>JADJDQ010000024.1 GCA_016702605.1 Candidatus Intricatilinea gracilis | reverse complement strand
GGCGTCCCTCCGCCACCCAACGGCGCGACAGCCGCTCGGAGCACAGCGCCACGCCCAGGCCGCTGGGCCGCGGCTTCCAGCAGGATGCCCAGGTCGCTGAACACCGGCCCGCGCTGCGGCTCGGCCAGCCCTCGGCCAGCCCGCCGCCTGCCACCAAAGCCGACCAGCCCACCAGCGGGTTGCGCAGGCGTTCGGCACGCAGCAGATCGGCTTCGGCGTCAAAGCGCCTTGCGCCTGCACACAGGCGCCGGCGCGCGGCCAGCACCACCCAGCGGTCCTCGAACAGGCGCAACCGCGATCGCCCGTCCGGCGCGCCGAGCTCGCCGCCGCCATAGCGGATGTCCACATCGTGCCGGTCCGGGTCGCTCCAGCGGCGCGGCCACCGCCACCTCCAGCTCGATGTCCGGCCACTGGCGGTAAAAGTCCGGCAGCTGCGGGATCAGCAGCCTGCGCGCGAAGGTGGGCGGCGCGCCGACCACCAGCCGCATCGGCGCGTCGTCACGCCCACGCGACAGCTGCGCCAGCGTGCCGAAGGCCTCCCGCACACCCGCCAGACAGCGCCGGCCGGCCTCCGTCAACCGCGGCAATTCCCGCCGGGCGTGCGGTCGAACAGCTGCTCGCCCAGCTGCGCCTCCAGCAGGCGGTGATGCGGCGGCTCACCGCGCTGGGCGTGGACGCACAGCTCATGGGCGGTGGGCGCAAAACCGCCGAGGCGGGCTGCGCTCTCGAAGGCGCTGAGGGCGTGCAGGGGGCAGGCGGGCGGGACGGGCCATGGTGGAGGTCCGCGATCGTGTGGCTGACCGGTCTGACGATCGCAGGAGCAGCCCGCACAAACCAGCTCCCGAGGCCCCGCCGGCGCCGCAGGCAGAATTTTGGCCGGGGCCGCAGTGCAGGCATCGCTCCCAGGCCCATCGGCTGCTCACCCGTTGCATCCCCCCACAGAACCCTCCCCTGGAGACCGCCCCTTGAGCTCCGCTCCCGCCCTTGCTTCCCGCCCGCGCCGGGTCTACTTCTTCGCCACCTGTGTGGTGGACATGATGGCCCCGCAGGCCGGCCTGGACGCCATCGAGCTGATCCGCGTCGCCGGCATCGAGGTGGACTTCTGCCCGACCAAGACCTGGCTGGCGGCCAGCCGGCTCGCACCAGCGGCTACACCGAGCAGGCCCGCCAGACTGCGCGGGCGCAGCTGGACCCGTTTCCTGAACCCTGGCCGATCGTGCCGCCTTCGCGCTCCGGCGCCGGCATGCTGGTGCATTCACTGGCCGCGCCTGTTCGCCGACGAGCTACGGAGGCCGCACGGGCCTGGGCGAGATCGCTGCGCGGGCGGTGGAGTGGAGCCACTTCGCCTGCGACGTGCTGGGCCTGGCCGACCCGGCTGGCCGACCGGAGCGCGCTAGGCGCCCACCACGCCGGTGAAGGTGGCCCTGCACACCTCCTGCTCGGCCCGGCGGGAGATGGGCCGCCACCTGCCCCACGAGGCGCTGCGCGACCTGCCCAAGGTGGAGCTGGTGCAGCAGGCGCGCGTGGCGGGAGTGCTGCGGCCTTGGCGGCACCTTCTCCGGCGCGGCACCCGGCCGTTCCCGGCGCGATGGTCAGCGACAAGCCTGACAGCCTGCGCGACAGCGGCGCGGACGTGCGGTGGTCAGCGGCGACTGCGGCTGCCTGCTCAACCTGCACCACGCCGCCGAAAAGCGCCGCGCCGCTGGCGAGGCCCCGCCGCGCCGCACCCACCTGGCCAGCTTCCTGCGCGAGCGCCTGGGCTTGGGCCCGGCCGCCCAGCAGGTGACCGATTGAGCCCCGCGAGCCTGAGGGACAAATCCCATGACGATCCCCAACACCCAGGCCGCCCGGGCCGCGGCATCCCGGCGTGCGCTGCGGGCCGCAGCCCGGCGCAGGCCCTGCCCCGGCCCGACCTGACGCCCTACTGAGCGGCCCCTATGGCCGCGGTTGCATTGGTGAGCGGCCCGACCCGGCCACGCTGGTGGCAGGCTTCGAGGCTGCCGCCCGCGGGCTGGCGCGCCGACGTGCCGCATGCCAGTGCAAAACGACTGCCCCAGGCCCCGCGCGCCGCGTTGGACGCACGCGCGGTTGCCGCCGCATTGCGCTGGGCAGCGCCAGCGAACTGTCCGCACAGCCGGATGCTCCGGAAAGCGCTCTGGCCGATCTGGAGACCTCGCGCTTCGACACGCCGCTGGAGCAGTGCAAGCCGCAGCTGTTCGACGCCATCGATGCCGGCATTACTCCGCCCAGGGCCGGCATCGCCGACACCGGCACGCTGCTGCTGATCCCGGGCCCGGGCGAGCGCCGCGCAGCCTGTCGCTGGTGCCGCCGGTGCATGTGGCCGTGCTGCCGGTCAACTGCCTCTTCGCCGGTCTGCCCGCGGCGATGCGCGCGCTGCAGCCGGAGGACAACATGCCCACCAACCTTCTAAAGGTGACCGCCCTCCAAGACTTCCGACATCCAGCAGACCCTTGGCCTTCGGCGCCCACGGCCCGATGATGGCGTGATCGTGCCGGTGCACGACACACCCCGAGCGTCCAAGGAGCCCCGCATGAACATGAACGCCACACTGGCCTCGTAGCCGCCGCCACGGCTGCTTCCCACCTCCGTTTGCCGGGCGCGCCGCTGCAGTTCATCGACCCGCGCCGCTTCGCCAAAGCCAACACCCGGGAAGCGGTGGACGATGCGCACCTGCGCCGCAGCTTCGGCGGCGCGATGGACTTCCCGTAGACCCGGCGGGCGGCGCACTTTGCCGACACCGACGCCTTCGAGCGCCTGCGTCGCCTGGGCGAAGTGCTGCGGGCAGCAGCAGCCTGTCGCGGCTGCCGGACCTGCTGAACTGTTGGAGCAGCGCCTCACCGAACGCGGCGTGCAGGCGCACTGGGCCGCCACGCCGGAGGAGGCCAACGCCTCTCTTCCCGGCCATCGCCCGGCGCCACAACGCCGAGGGATGACTGGCGGGCAAGCTGATGGTCAGCGAGAGATCGAGCTGAACCGCCATTCACATGGCCGACCAAGGCATCAACTGCCTGAGTCTGACATGGGCGGAGCATCGTCCAGCTTCCGCCGGCGAGCGGCCCAGCCACATCATCATGCCGGCGATCCATAAGACCAAGTAGCAGATCGCCGTGCTGTTCGTTGACCACATTTTTGACACGCCCTACACCGAGGACGTGGACGAGCTCATCGCCACGGCCGCCGCCGCCTGCGCCACGAGTTCCGGCGACGCGGCCATCGGCGTGTCCGGCGTCAACTTCATGGTGGCCGAGACCGGCCTGCTCTGGCCCGGGTCGAGAACGAGAGGGCAATGGCCGCATGTGCACTACGGTGCCGCCGGTACATCGCCATCACCGGCATCGAGAAGGTGGTGGAGCGCTTTGAGCATGTGCCGCTGTACAGCCTGCTCACCCGACCGGCCACCGGGCCGCGCCATCACCACTTACTTCAACGTCATCAGCGGCCCGCGCCGCCCGGGTGAACACGACGGCCTGCAGGGAGCCGCACCTCATCCTGCTGGATAACGGTCGCAGCCAGCCTACCGGGATGCCGACTTCCGGCCACGCTGCAGTGCATCTGCTGCGGCGCCTGCATGAACCACTGTTTCGGTACGCCCGCATCGGCGGGCGCCTACGGCACCACCACCCGGTAGCCGATCGGTTCATCTCCCCTGGCACCTGCTGGGCCCGGAGCCCACCCAGGACCTGGCTCACCGCCAGCAGCCCTGTGCGGCGCCTGCTCCGGTGTCCGCCTGCGGGCATCCCCATCCCTGACCTGTTGACGCAGCCGCGCCGCGCCGCCGAACACGACCCCGACCCTGGCTACCCCCGCTGGCCGGGCCGTGCCAGCGCCAAGGACTGGAAGGAAGCCCTGGCCTGGAAAGCTCTCCCCCGGGCTCAACGGGCAACCCCGCCTGTACCGAGGCCCCTCACCCCGGCTCGTCCTGCGCGGCCTCCCACCCCCCTGGCAAGGCGGTTGGACCGCCCACCGCACGCCGATGCGGCTACCGAAGACGGGGTTGTGGGAGCGGCTGGAAGGGGTGGGCTGAGAGTTCTGGGCCTGCCGCTGCGTCAGGTCCCCGTCGTGCCAGCCGTCTCGACCAGATCGGCGAGACGCGACGCTGCTTCAACCGGAGTGCGCTCGCCGACGGCCCGATACCGCGACAGCATCGGCGGCAACCGGATCTGCTGAGGTGTCGGACAGTACTGGCACGATGACCTTCCTGGTCAGCCAGTGCAGCACCGATCTCGGAGGAGGTCCAGGCGTCTCGGCGCCGCGGTCACCCACGACCACACAGAAGATGCGGGTGTCGCGCAGGGCGTCCTCCAGTCGGTCCTGCCACTTGTCGCCCGGCCGCAGGTTCCAACCGTCGTACTGTAGATCTGCATCGCCCTTGTCCCGGCAAGGCCGGGCGAACTGATCCGTCCATCCTTGTCGGCTGTGGTGTGCGAGATGAAAACCTGTGGGGGATGCGTCTTGTCAGACATGGGACTTCTCCTGCCTCTGCGCGGCTAACGGAAGCTCAGCCAGATAGGCATCGACTTCGTTCAGGCTGATGATGTCTTTCTTGAGAAACACCGGCATGGGTCGGGACTGGAACTCGGTGGCACTCAGTCCGAGCAGCAGAACGATGATCGGTATCCGGCGGATCCGGGCCGCTCCGATTTCAGCCCACACTGGAAGGGGCGCTCCAGCGACCAGGGTGTGAAAAGCACCACCAGTTCGTCTGCCCGATCGAGGAAATCTCGCACGTCTTCCCCGAACTCGGCGCCGACGGGGACATCGGCCTGATCGAGGAAGGGCCGGGCCCCGATTCACCGATGCAACGCGCGATCTGTTTGGCCACCCAGGTGTCTTCGCCAGAGTGACTGACGAACACCCAGCGACCGGCCGCATCGGGGACGGTGACCATGGCGGAAGTGTACGCGGGCGCACGTTGTCTGGGACACCCTGCCAGTCAACAGAACGGCAGTCACGCACGATTAATCGTGAGATGAACAGTACCACCAATAAATCGACTGATCGCACCTAAAATCACCCCATTTACCTCAGCCCAGTCAACCCATCATGAGCCAGCTCACTGCCAATGACCTGAAGGTGCGCGGTGTTGCTGCCATTGAGGAGGTGCTCAACGGCAGACTGAGGCCAGTCATCTCCGTTCGGAGGCAAGGAGCGTTTTGTGGTGATGGAGGTGGCGCAGTACCACTACCTGCGCGAATGCGAGCTGGAGGCCGCGCTGGCGCAGAGCAGGGCCGATCTGGCGGCAGAACGTGGTGCAGGAGAGCGCGGCAGACCACCTCGCCCGCATGGAGCGCCTGCTGGCGGACAACACGGCGAGCTGACCGGGCGGACCGCTGGGGCCGAGGCATGCCGTATCAACTGGCTTTCACCGAGGACTACCAGCGCCGCGCGCTGCGCTTCCTGCGCCGTCACCCGCAGCTCAAGGCCCAGTACGGCAAGACACTGGCGCTGCTGGAAATCGGCCCCCACCACCCCTCGCTGCGACTGCATGCGCTGGCTGGCAGGGCTGCAGGGGCTTCATTCGGTGTCCATCCACCCGTCCTGCCGCATCACGCTGGAACTGCTTATCCAGGATGGCTGATCATTCCGATCAACGTTGGGGATCACGACACGGTGTACTGACGCCGGCCCGGCTGCGGCTGGCTGGCGCTGTCGTTGTCGCCCGGCCTCGTCGATCAGCTGTCGACCGCCGGGTTCTGGGTCAGTCGACAAAGGCCGCCATGACCGGGTGAGGGTTGCTCAGCAGCTCGTCCTTCCAGCGGCCCAGGGGCGACGGCGGCCCTGGGATCGGACCGCGGATGGCACCGCCGACATGGTCTGGCTGCCACCGTGATCGCACCGATCATGCGGTCGTCATGGAAACACAGGCGGGTGGAGAAACGCGGTTCGTCGGTCAGCTCCACCATCTGCCACCCTCGCGGCCCTGCCACTCGCCGAAGGTGCGCGAGATCAGCCTGCCGATGTCGAGCACGTTCATGCTCAGGCTGCCGCGGTACGGCATGGTCTTGCCGGCCATGGTTGATGGCGGCGATGCGGCCGTGCCTTCGGTTGCGGTGGGCCGCAGCGCATGGACCACCCATTCGCCGGTGGAAAGTCGCGCCCTGCGCCACGTCGCCAGCGGCATAGATGTGCGGCACGGTGGTGTGCATGAAGTGATCGACCACGATGCCCTGGTCGATCTGTGCGCCGGTGCCTGAGGAAGGACACGCCCGGCTTCACGCCAGGGCCTGGATGATCAGGTCGACTTCGATCGTCTGGGTGTCCATCACCAGGCGCGGACCCCGTTCGATGCGTTCGGTGCGGCCCTGGGTGACCACGGTGACGCCACGATCCTCCAGCCAGCGCTGCATCATGCGGCTGCCGGTCGGAGCCATCATGGTGCGCAGAATCTGGCCGGCGCGGCCAGCGATGACCGTCACCTTCACCCGGTGCCAATCAGCGACTTCATGCACACGCCGGCCACGAAGCCGGCGCCGAGCATCACGACGCGCGCACCGGGGGTGAGAGCTCCTCGGCGATGGCACGGGCGTCGTCGAGCGTCCAGCAGGTCACGACGCCGGGCAGGTCGGTGCCTGCAATCGGCGGCAGCGACGGCGAGAGCCGGTGGCGACCAGCAGGCGGTCTAGGCCAACGTGCTGCCGTCGTCCAGATCGACCGTGCCGCCGTCCTCGCGCGCATGCACCTTGAGCGCCTTGCGGTTGAGGTAGTCGATGCCCCCGTGGTTGTAGTGCAGCTCGGTCTTGCGCTGCAGCGCGCCGACCTCGTCGATCTGGCCGCTCAGGACGTGGGGGATGGCCATGCGCGCATAGGGTCGCCAGGCTCGCCGCCGCAGGGTGATCTCACCGTTCGGGCCTCCTTGCGCAGTGTCTCGGCTGCGCGCACACCGGCCGGGCCGGCTCCGATCAGGACGTATTTCATGGTCCTTTCCATCGAAGGCTGGGTCGTGCGGGTGCGGAATGTAGGTCAGCCCGCGCTCGTGGAATGGCCCGTGGGGCCTGTGGAACAGATATCCTGAGGGGACAGTCCGATGCTGTTTCGCGAGACATCGACCTGCTCAATGTGGACATTGAAGCCGGTTTTCGAACAGATGCGGGGCCTTCTGCGGGCACGGTAGAAGGCCGTCCAGTCACGTCAGCCCGCCTCACCCGGCCTTGCGCCCCGCGCAAACGATCGCCCTGCGCTGCCGCGCCCGCGCGGGTGGGCCACCTGCTCCAGAGCCTCGCGGTCGAGCAGGGTGACGCGGCAGCCGTCCACCTGCACGATGGCGGCAAATCCTGCAGGCGAAGGCGCAGGGCGCGAGAAGGTTTCGGAGGTGGTGCCGATCTGCGCTGCGATGGTCTGCTTCAGGTCGGCCAACTGCAACACCGGCAGCGCCGCAGGGTCCAGCGCGTCACCGTCGCCCTTCAGGCGGCGCAGCATCCAGCGCGCCGTCGGGCCGGCACGTCGGCACTGACGACGTCACGCAGGGTGTCGGCCAGTTCACGCACCCGACCGCAGAGCAGCGCCGTCATGGGCTGTTGCAGCGCTGGGTCGTCCGCGGCCACCTCGAACAGCAGGCGCAGTGGCAGGGCCAGCAACTCCACCGGAGTGCGGCACTGCACCGCGTCGGTCCAGCGCGGCGGCTGCGCCAGGGCGCCAGCCACTTCCAGCCAGTCCCCGACCAACGGGTGCTCGGTGAACTCACCCCGGTCCGACACCCAGCCCAGCGACACCCGGCCGCGGCGCAGCAGCCACCAGCAGGGCAGCGGCTGGGCGGGCCGGGCAGGCCGAGCATGCTGATGGGTTGGGACAGCACCACCGCACCGGTGCGCAGCCGATCCAGGCTGTCCGGGCGCAAACGGTGCGGCGCAAAGGCCCGGCGCAGCAGGGCCAGATCGGATTCCCCAGGCTCGGCACCCTTGGCCGGGCCGCAGGGCCTGGGTCGGCTGGAGGGTTTCGATGGCAGCGGGCGCCAGGTTGCTGCCGCAGAGCAGGCGACAGGGCGGCTGCAGTGGAGTGAGAGGCGGCGGGCATCACGGCAGACACGGTGGTGTTCTCCAGGTTCAGGGTCAGGCCCGGCGGGGCGAGATCGACACCCGTCGTTGCGCAAGACCCGGACCCGCCCGCAACCCCTGCAAAAACAAAGACTTGATTTGAACTGG
Source organism: Candidatus Intricatilinea gracilis (assembly GCA_016702605.1). Classification (GTDB taxonomy): domain Bacteria; phylum Pseudomonadota; class Gammaproteobacteria; order Burkholderiales; family Burkholderiaceae_C; genus Sphaerotilus; species Sphaerotilus gracilis. Next base: position 9,708 of record JADJDQ010000024.1, on the reverse strand, counting down.
GTCATTTCCACCGCGTCGCCCACCGGGTAAATTTCACCCAAAGAGGTGCAATCAACCGTCCATGACCGCCTACGACCCGTCAGCCTTTCTCGACGACCGCCACCCCCCTGCCGGCCGGCCTGCGGCTGCAGCGGGTGGTCACCCGCCTGCGGGCGCAGTTCGGCTGCGACGCGGTGGCCCTGCTGGGCCTGCAGAACAGCGACGGCCCGGCCTGCCTGCGCCCGGTGGCCACGGCCGGGCTGGTGCGCGATGCCCTGGGCCGGCGCTTCCGCCTGGACGAGCAGCCTCGCCCGGCCGCCATCATGGGCCACCGGCCCGGCCCAGCGCACTTCAGCCGCCGCCGTGGCCTGCTGGCCACCCCGACGGCCGAACAACTACACCGGGTGGTGGGTTTCGAGCAGGACAGCCGCCTGCCCGACCCCTACGACGGCCTGATCGACGACCGCCTGGGCGAACCGCCGCCGGTGCACGACTGCATGGGGTGCGCCTGTTGCAGGACGGCCAGCCCTGGGGTGCCCTGACGCTGATTTTTGAACCCCGGCCGCTTCGACGCCGCCGCACGCGAGGCGCTGGGCCCAGGCGGCCCGGCTGGTGGAGGCGGCCGTGCGGGTGTCGCGGCTGGAGCAGGAGAACGATGCGCTGCGCCACAGCCGCGCGGTGGCGCAGCGCAGCCAGAGGACGACGGCCTGCCGGTGGCCGGCGCCGGTGACGACTGGGGAGATCGTGGCGCACAGCGAAGCCATGCGCCGCCTGCTGGAGGAAAGCCGCATGGTGGCCGCCAGCGACCTGCCAGTGCTGCTGCTGGGCGAAACCGGCGTGGGCAAGGAGTTGTCCGCGCGGCGGCTGCACCGCCTGTCGCCCTGCCACCAGCGGCCGCTGGTGCATGTGAACTGCGCAGCCCTGCCCGAGACGCTGGCCGAGAGCGAGCTGTTCGGCCACGTGCGCGGCGCTCACCTGGTGCCTCCGGCGACCGTGCCGGCCGGGTGGAGGCTGCCGAGGGTGGCACCCTCTTCCTGGACGAGGTGGGCGAGCTGCCCCTGCAGCTGCAGGCTGCTGCTGCGCACGCTGCAGAACGGCGAGATCCAGCGCGCCTGGGTTCGACCGGCCGCGCAAGGTGGATGTGCGCTTCATCGCCGCCACCAACCGCGACCTGCAGGCCGCCGTGCGGAGGGCCACTTCCGCGCCGACTTACCACCGCCTGTCGGTCTACCTGCTGCCCATCCCGCCGCTGCGCCTGCGCCCGACGATGTGCTGCCTATGGCCGGTCGCTTCCTGAGCTCAACCGTGCCCGCCTGGGGCCTGCGCAGCCTGCGCCCGGCGCCCCGGCCGAACGCGCCCTGCTGGCCTACCCCGGCCGGGCAACGTGCGCGAGCTGGAGCATGTCATCGGCCGCGCCGCTTCTGTGCGGCCGGGGCGCAGGACGCCTGGGTGTCGATCGTCACCATCGACCTGACCTGCTTGGCCTGAGCCCCAGATCGGGCCGAGCCCCGCCCCCGGCCCGCCCGACACGGCCGGTGCAGACCCTGCACTAGCCGTCCCTGCCCCTGCAGGCCGGACCCGCCCCGCCGGAAGGGGGCCACGTCATGACATCACCGACGCCACCAGCGCCGCTGCGTGGGAGCCGCGCTGCAGGCCTGCCTAGGGCAACCGGCCCAGGCCGCGCGCGCCGCCTGGGCATCGACTCAGCAACCTGCACAAACTGGCGCACCGGCTGGGCATGAAGTGACGCTACTGACCTGCGCCTGCCAACCCGCACCGCGCACTCCGAACGCCGCATCGGCTGCCCGGAGTCGGTCACACCTCGCCCTTGCCCGGTCCCCGTCCCCCCACGGCTCGGTGAAGCCAGCGAACCACTTGATCCTTCTTCCTGCTGCCCATGACGCCCCCTTCCCCGCCACCGGTCACGTCGCTGTTCCACAAACACCAGAAGGTCTACCCCGCGCCGTGAAGGGGCGTTCGCCAACTGGCGCTGGGTGATGGTCTGGGTCACCCAGCTGTTCTTCTACGGTGTGCCCTGGCTGAACTGGAACGGCCGCCGCGCCGCTGTTCGACCTGGAGACGCCGCGCTTCTCTACGTTCGGGCTGGTGCTGCAGCCGCAGGAGTGGTCTTCCTGGCCGCGCTGCTGGTGATCAGTGCGCTTGCACTGTTCTTCTTCACCGCGGTGGCCGGGCGGCTGTGGTGCGGATATGCCTGCCCGCAGTCGGTCTACACCCAGATCTTCCTGTGGATGGAGCACCGCTTCGAAGGAGATCGCCCGGCGCGCATGGGGTCGGACAAGGCGCCCTGGAGCCGCGAGAAGCTGCCTGAAAGGGCGGCAAACACCTGGCCCGGCTGGCCCTTGCAGCGGTGACCGGCTTCACCTTCGTCGGCTATTTCCCTGCCGATCCGCGACCGGCACTGAACTGGCCTGTGCCGAGATGACGCCCCGGGCCACCTCTGCGTTGCTTTCTACGGCTTTGCCACCTACAGCAATGCCGGCTGGCTGCACGAGCAGATCTGCACCTACATGTACCCCTATGCGCACTTCCAGAACACGCTGCTGGACGCGGACTCCCTAGTCATCGCCTACGACGTGGAACGCGGCGAACCCCGCGGCGCACGATCCAGAAAGGCCGACCTCCAGACGCTGGGTCTGGCCTGCGTGGACTGCAGCTTGTGCGTGCAGGTCTGCCCCACCGGCATCGACATTCGCGAAGGACTGCAGGTGGAATGCATCGGCTGCGCCGCCTGCATCGACGCCCTGCGACGGGCGTGATGGACAAGCTACCCGCGCGGGCTGATCCGCTACGACACCAGCAACGGCATGGCGCACCGCTGGACGCAGTCGCAGCTGATCCGGCGCTCGCTGCGCCCGCGGGTGCTGGATTCACGGCGCCCTGCTGGGTCGGTTCGGTGACGGCCTTCGATCGGGCTGGGCAGCCGTGCCCCAGTGTCGATGGACGTGATCCGCGACCGCGGCGTGATGGCGCGCATCGGCGAAAGCGGGCGCATCGAAACCTCTACCGCGCAGCTGATGAACAAGCGCGAAACCCCGTCGAGCTATCGGATCGGCGCAGCGGTCTGGACGGGCTGACGGTGGATGAACCCCAGGTCTGACGCTGCAGCCCGGCGAAGTCCGGTCCTACACCGTGCGGCTGTCGCTGCCGGCCGATGCCGGCGCGGCTCCCGGCGCGCACCTGTGGCCATGATTCTCACCCAGCCGGGCCAGCCGCAGGGTGCCGCCATTGAGCCGACAATTTTTCTGGTGTTTTGCTGAAGGCGGGCCTCAGCCGGCCTGGGCGCGGTACAGCGCCGCCACCAGATCCGACTGAGTGACCATGCCGGCCAACCGCCGCTCGCCATCCACCACCGGGATGTGGTGCAGGCCGAGATCGGACAGCCGAGGCACCAGCTCGACCACACCCTCCTCCTGACCGACGGTGAACACCGGGTGGGCCATGATTTGACCGACCACCTCCGGCTTGTCCGAGCTGGGACCCGGCGTCGCACGGCAGCCGGCGCACCTGCTCACCGAAGGTGGGGGGTCGCGCGGATCCAGCCGGGCCTGTTTGATGAAGTCGATCAGCGTGACGATGCCGATCACCCGCCGCGCCCGGTCGACCACCGGCAAGGCTTGATGCGGTGCAGGTACAGCAGCCGCCAGGCCTCCTCCAGCGGGTGCTGAACTCCACCGTGACCAGGTCACGCGACATGATGTCTGCGCAGCGCACACTGCCGAAGGGCGCTGCCAGCCTGCGCCTGGGCCTGGCGCAGCAGGTCCTCCAGCGCATCCCGGTCGATGTCGATCAGTTGGTTGAAGCCGCGCAGGCGGCATCCAGGTCGGAGCGCGTCAGGCCGATGCGGTCCTGCGGTGCGGCATCCCCGGTGCGGTGGCGGTTGTCGTGCACCACCGGCGCATGCACCCGGCGCGGCGCGGCGACACGGCGGTAGAGTCGGGCCATCGCAACCAGCACGGCGGCATTCAGGCCCACCGGCACCAGGGCGAAGCCCCAGCCCAGCGCATGCACCGTGGGGCCGCCCATGACGGCCACCAACGCCATGGCACCACCCGGCGGGTGTACACAGCGCAGCGGAAACATCAGCAGCAGCGCCAGACCCACCGCCGCAGCGGCCGCAACCGGGCCGCTGCCTCCTGCCTGGTGAACGGCAACGCCGACCAGCGCCGAAACCATTGCCGGCCAGCGCCGGCCAAATCTGCGCCAGCGGGCTGCTCGGCACCGCGAAGAGCAGCACGGCAGAGGCGCCTATCGGCGCGACCAGCCAGACGGCCCCATCGCTGCCGCCCAACAGCCACCAGCCAAGGCCGCCGGCCAGCCCGATGCCCAACGCGGCGCCGATGCTGTCGCGCAGTCGCTCGGGCCAATCGACGGTGTGCTGCTGAAGGCCCAGGCGGGACCACCAACGCGGCGGTGCGTCCCGCACCGGGCCGGCGCAGGGGATGCGGACGGGTCAGGTTCAGGCTGCGGCTTCATGCCGCGATGATGCGTCAGGCCGCAGCCCTGCACAGATGCGCAGATGCATCAGCTGCCGCGGCGCTCCCAGAGCGGGCCGATGGCGTCCAGGCTGTTCTTGAGTACCAGTCCGAGCTCGGTGTCGCCTTCCATCACCAGCTCGCGTTCGGAAGAACAGGCGGTCCGATCCTCATCTCCGCGCGCCGGGCGCAGGTAGCCTCCGGCCGTCGCGCGGATGCACAGGTCGCTGCCGCCGCGATCGGCCGCCGCCACAAAACCCGCCGGGCTCCAGCCGCAGGCGCACCCGCATGCCAAAGTCGCTCACGTGCAGCGCCACCACGCGACCTTGCAGGGCCGCGCGGGCGTCGTCGGGCAGCCGATGGAGCAGCCAGCGATTGAGCGCCATCGCCGCGAGGGTCGATGGCGGTGCGCTGGGCAGGTGCTCGACCAGATCGCAGATGCGCCGGTGGATCGACCCCAACGCCACCGGAAGACCGGGCGGCAGGGGACGCTGGGAGCTGCCGTCCGGGCGGACGGCCCCGGGGGCGGGCAGGACAGAGGGGTTCATGCGGCAGCACTCCATTGCATCCCGGGGCGGCGCCGGGCATAGCCGTTGGCAAAGGGACCGGGCACGCCGAGGGCCGCCCAGCCGGCCAGACGTTCAGCCGCCGCAGCGCCCCTGGTGGCCACCGCGTCGAAATCCGCCACCATTCGGGCGAAGCCCCTTGCGCAGGGCGACAGGCGCAACCGGCTCACACCGGCGCTGCGCAACGCCGGCAGCTCGCCCAGCAGGCACTGCACCCCGGCCGACTGGGTCTGGGTGCCGTTGAGCACCAGGAAGGCCTGCGCCTCGCTGGTGTCCATGGCCAGGCCGTCCGGGTCTTCGATGCAGCGGTAGGCACACTGGTCCTTGGGCAGGTGGTGGTGGCGCGCCGTGAAGCAGCGCACCGAAAAGGCCAGCGGCACCCGGCCGAAGGCCCAGGCCTCGGTCTGGACCGCTGCGCCGGCCGGCGTGCACACCGGATCGGCGGGCGGGTTGATGGCGGCGATGTCCTCCAGCGGCAACTCCACCGGCGCAACCCAGCGATCGGCCGCCGGGCTGCCGAGCAGCTGGGCATGCTCCTGCAGCGCTGCGCGGCTGTAGATGTTCAGGTGCGGCCCCAGGTGCAGCGGCACCCGGCCGGCCAGCAGCTGTAGCGCGGAGGTATCGGTCGTTTCGACGGTAAACTCCGCCTGCTCGACCTGGCGCTCCAGCAGGCACAGGTCGACCTCGGTCTCGATCAACGCCTGGGCGGCCAGCACCACCGTCTTGCCGGCAGCGGCCAGGTCCCGGCCCAAGGCCAGCCAGTCCGGCAGGCGCAGCTCGCGCCGGCGGGCACAGACCACCTCGCCGATCACCACGGTGTCGGCCGCGGTCTCGACCACTTCGGCATAGAAGTCCATCAGCGCCTGCCGTGGCCAGTGGTAGAGCACCGGGCCGATGGTCAGGCCGAGGCGGTTCGGCGCCGCGGGGGCGCCCGGGGGCGCTCCGGCCGTGGGAACCGCAGGGGAAACCGAAGGGGAGCCCGTAGGAAGAGGGGTGTTCATCGCCAGGGTCGGTCGTAGGCGCCGAGGGTGTGCTGCTGCCCCTCGGCATGGCGGGCCAGGGTGTGGCTCCAGTCGGGTGCCACCTGGTAGCGCTCGGGGGATGCGGCGGCACGGTCGATCGCAGCACGCCAGACGCGGGTCACCTGCTCCACATAGGCGGCGCTGCGCTGGCGGCCTTCGATCTTGATGGCCGCCACCCCCATGGCCATCAACTGCGGCAGCAGCTCCAGGGTGTTCAGGCTGGTGGGCTCCTCCAGCGCATACTCGCGCCGGCCTTCGACCACGAAGCGGCCCTTGCACAGCGTCGGGTAGCCACGCGCCTCGTCGGGCGCATAGGTGTCGATCAGCACACCGTTCAAGCGGGCCTGCACGCCGCGGGCGTCCTCGCTCCAGCGCACGGCCGACGCGGGCGAGCAGACGCCGGCGTTGTTGGGCGAACAGCCGGTGGCCCAGGAGGACAGGGTACAGCGCCCCTCCACCATCACGCACAGGCTGCCGAAGCCGAACACCTCGATGTCCACCGGGCTGCGTTCGATCACCTGCGCCACCTGCTGCAGCGTCAGTACCCGCGGCAGCACGGCGCGCTGGATGCCGTAGCGCTCACGGTAGAACTCGATGGCTGCGTGGCTGGTGGCCGAGGCCTGTACCGACAGGTGCAGCCGCAGCTGGGGATGCCGGCGGCGGCACCAGCCCATCACCGCGGTGTCGGCCACGATCAGGGCATCGGCGCCCAGCGCCACCGCCTTGTCCGCGGCGCGGAACCAGGGCGAGGGGTCGCGCGCGGCGGCAAAGGTGTTCAGCGCCATCAGCACCTGCGCCCCGCGGGCGTGGGCGTAGGCGACGCCTTGGCGCACCTGGGCATCGTCGAAGTTCAGGCCGGCAAAGTTGCGGGCGTTGGTGGCGTCCTTCAGGCCGAGGTAGACGGCGTCGGCACCGGCATCGACGGCACACTGCAGCGCCCGCAGCGAGCCGGCCGGGCAGACCAGCTGGGGTTTGTGATCGTTTGACATGTTCTGTGGCTGAGAGCCCGGCGGATTCTGGGTGGTCCGGCTCGATCGGGTTTGCGGCCGATCAATGCGGGTTCAGCCGGCAACTGCGGCGATTGCCCTTGCTCAAGACGATGCGGTCCCGACACGACCAAAGGTCGCCAGGGACCGACGTGCGCGACCGCCTCGCGTGTTGGGCCAGGCCACTTCCGCCAGGGCCTGAGCATCCAGTACGGTGAGCTCATAACCCTGTACCTGCACGATGCCGGCATCCGCGAATCGGCGCAGCGCACGCGAGAAGGTTTCGGAGGTGGTCCCCAGCTGTGCCGCAATGCTCTGCTTCAATTCCGTCAGCACCAGCCGCGCCGGCTGTGCTGCGCCCTGCCCTTCCAGCCTGCGCAACAGCCAGCGGGCCAGCCGGGCCGGAACGTCGGCCGTGACCACGTCGTGCAACGTGCGGCTGAGGCCACGCACGCGCGCGGACAACAGATCGCCCAGCGCCTGCATCAGGGCCGAATCGCCCGCGCAGGCGTTGTACAGCGTACTCAACGGCAGCGCCATCAACTCCACATCCGTGCGGCACTGGGCATCCTCAACCCAGGCCGCCGGCGACGCGGTGGCGCCGGCAACGTCGAGCCATTCGCCCGGACCGATCAGGCGCTGCTCCACAAAGCCGCCCTGCTCGTTGCGCCAACCCAGCGCCACACGCCCGCGGCGCAGCAGCCACCATGCGGGCACGGGCTGCGCAGGGCTGCTGAGTTCCAGCGGGCCGGCCGGTTGGCGCAGCACCAGGCTGTGGGTGCGCAGCAGGTCGAGCGACGCTGCAGAGGGCTGGGCCGGCGCGAAGGCGCGGCGCAGCAACGCCAGATCACCGTCACCGCCGGGGCTGCGTCCCGCTTCGGGTGCGGTGAACTCCGGCGCAGCAAGGTCCCGCGCAAACGGCGCGGCGGATGAGACGAGGCAGGTGGACATGGTCGGGCAGTGAAGGCGCAGGCTCCGGGATCGAAGAGCCGGGCATGGACAAGAAAGGCACAGAACGGCCGCGCAGGTGTTCGGCCTCAAGCGGCCCGCACGGGGGCCGCACCCGCCTCAGGGGTTCAAGGCGGCCGAAGCCCGAACCTGCGCCAGCACCGCATGACCCGCACCGCTCAGCCGCGCGCCGTGCCGCAGGGCTGAGGCGCCTCACACCAGCCGGGGTAGGGGCCGGTGCCGCAATGGGACGCCTGTGAAGCAGGCAGGAAGCCGCCGTGGTTGACGTCGAAGACATGCACCTCGCCGTCCTCCAGCACATAGTGCCAACCGTGCAGCGTCAGGCGGTCGGCCTCCACCGCAGCGCGCACCATCGGGTAACCCATCAGCCGCTCCAACTGCAGGACCACCGCACGCTGCTCGGTGCGGCGAAGCGCCTCCGGCGAGGGCTGGACCGGCAACACCGCCTCGCGCCCGAGTTCCAGCCACGACTGCAGGTTCAACGCCCCGGCCGGACCACCGAAGTACAAGGCCCGGATGCCGCCGCAGTGGCTGTGACCGCAGACGATGATGCGCGAGACACACAGGTGCTGCACCGCGTATTCGATCGCCGCAGCGGTGCCGTGAAAGCCCGCAGACAGGTCGTGCGGCGGCACGAAGGCCCCCACGTTGCGCACCATGAAGAGTTCACCCGGGCCTGCTCCTGTGAGCAGATAGGGCACGATCCGGGAGTCCGAACAACCGATGAACAGCGTGGTGGGATGCTGTCCGTTGTCCACCAGATCCTGAAAATGGTCCTGCACCCCAGGGAACGTGTGGTCGCGAAATCGCTGAAGTCGCTCCAGCAGTTCGTCGGGCATGACGGGTCCGTCCAACCGCGTTCAGTCCGGCGTCACTGCAGCAGCGGAGTGTCCGCTGCCTCCAGCGACACCCCCACCACCTCGGCTCGGCCGGCCAGCACCTGCAGATACTGGCGCAGCGCCGTGGCCCAGGACTGCTGCAGCAGCGACTGGCGCACCGCAGCGCGCACCGATTCGAACGGCGCGACGGTACCGACCTCGCGGCGCAGCACCTCGACGACGTGCAGGCCGAAGCGGCTGTGCACCAGCCGCGGCAGCACGCCCACCTCCTGGCCGCTGAAAAGCTCGCGCGCCAGTTCCGGAGCAAGGTCGGACGTGGTGACCCAACCCAGGCTGCCCCCCTCCTGGGCACTGGGACAGTTCGACAGCTCGGCGGCCCGCCGGGTGAAAAGGTCATCGTCCGAGCAGCGCACTTCAAGCAGGACCTGCTCGGCCCGCTCGCGCAGGCGCCGCACATCGACCCCCGGCGTCACCGCGAAGAGGATGTGTCGCAGCAGCACGCGGTCGCCCCGGCGGTAGGTGGCCTCGTTGGCCGCGTAGTGGCGCCGACAGGCCGCCTCGTCCGGCTCCGCACGTGTGAGCTCGCGTTCGAGCAACCGCTCGATGGCATCGCTGGCGTCGGCGCTGAGTACGCCGTCGGGGCCGGCGTGGTCCTCAACACCGAGCAGCCCGGCATCCTGCGCCGCCTGGCGCAGCAGCTCGCTGCAGGCACGCTGGCGCAGGGTTTCGGCGTCGGGCACCTCACCGGGCAGGTGCAGCGCCACGCCATTGACGCTGGCTGGCTGAGGCGATACAGAAGCAGCGGAGGCGGAGGCGGAGGCGGAGGCGATGGTCACGGCAATATCTCTCGAAGC
>JADJDQ010000023.1 GCA_016702605.1 Candidatus Intricatilinea gracilis | reverse complement strand
TGACCGCAACTCCCAAGGCCTTGTTATGGGAGCGTCTCCGCAAGCTGGCCAAGGTCGTCACGGCAATGTGAATGGCGGATCGGGATCCGACACCCACGCAAGCTGTAGCTCAGCCCCACCCGTAAAATGCGCGGATCTCACCCAGCCTGCCGCCTCGAGCGGCCCAGCACCATGCCGTTCTTCTGGAAAGCTCACACCTCGGATGTGACCGACTTCATCGCCACCTTGAAGCAGAAGGATCCGCAGCTCTTCCAGCGCCAGGTCGAAGGCCGCGCGCTGCTGTGGGACCGCAAGGTCGACCTGGCCGACCAGGCCGAGTTCAAGGCGGCCAAGGTGGCGCAGCAGCCCTACGTCTATCAGACCAAGAGCGATTGAGCGACGACAGCGTCGACGCCAGCTCGCCGCCCGACCGGGATCTGGCGAGTGACCTGGCCACCGAGCTGAGCACCGAGCTGGTGTCGGCAGACGCTGCCGCGGTAGCTGTTGTGCTGCCCGAAGAGATCGACCATGTCGCGGTGGCGCGGCTGTACGGCGAACCGCTGTTCGCCATGCCGCACGACCTCTACATTCCGCCGGATGCGCTGGAGGTCTTTCTCGAAACCTTCCAGGGCCCGCTGGACCTGCTGCTGTACCTGATACGCAAGCAGAACTTCAACATCCTCGACATTCCGCTCGCGGATGTGACGCGGCAGTACCTCGACTACGTCGATCAGATCCGCAAGCACAACCTCGAACTGGCGGCCGACTATCTGCTGATGGCGGCCATGCTCATCGAGATCAAGTCGCGCATGTTGCTGCCGCCGCGCAAGACGGATGAAGGCAAGGAGCCTGAAGACCCCCGCGCCGAACTCGTGCGCCGGCTGCTCGAATACGAACGCATCAAGCTGGGTGCCTACAAGCTCGACCAGTTGCCGATGCTGGGGCGAGATTTCCTGCGCGCGCAGGTGTTTGTCGAGACGAGCGCCGAGCCGAGCTGGCCCGAGGTGAACCTGGCCGAGCTGCGCGACGCCTGGGCCGACGTGATCAAGCGCGCCAAGTTGACACAGCACCACCTCATCAGCCGCGAGCAGCTGTCGGTGCGTGAGCACATGACCCTGCTGCTGCGCCGCCTGGCCGGCCAGCGCTTCATCGAGTTCGCCGACCTGTTCGACGTGGGCCGTGGCACGCAGGTGGTGGTGGTCACCTTCATCGCCATGCTGGAGCTGGCGCGCGAGCGCCTGCTCGACATCACCCAGGCCGAAGCCTTTGCGCCGATCTACGTGCGCCTGTCGGTGCTGGCGCCAGACGTCGACCTCGACGCAGAGGACGCGTTCGAACCGACGCTGGAGTGACGGACCGGGCACCCGGGGCGCTAGCCGCAGGTGCCTGAGCAATGCTCACGGCGCCGCAGCAACATGACACCGGGAGCGATCAGGCGGCCGGGCAGACCGCCGATCCGGTCGGCCGGTCAGACAGCCGATGTGGTCGCTTTGCCGGTCAGGACGCCGATGCGGACGCTGCAGCTTCAGCAGCGACGCGATCGGCCATACGTTCGGCCAGACGGCTCACCAGGCCCATCGACAGCAGATGGGCGTGCAACAGCGCCAGCACGCCGCTGCGGTGCAGCTCGAGTACCTGGGCATCGGTGAGCTTGCGCAGGCGGTCTTCATCGACCATGAAGAAACCCGTGGCGGTGACCTTCTCGCCATTGGCCAGCTGGCCGTTGATCTCGGCGCCGCGCAGCAGGTCGTACTCGACCAGCTTCTCGCAGAGCATGCGGGTGCGCGTCGCCTCCTGCTCGAAGTTCTCGAGGAACTGCGTGATGCCCTTCAGGTGCGGCGTGGCTTCGCCGCTGGCGGTGAGCAGGTCATTGCCCACTTCGTGGTTGAAGCCGGGCCAGGTGGCGTCGTACACCAGCGCGAGCCGGTTGTCGGCGGCGGGTGTGAAGGCAAACGGGTAACGGCGGAAGAACGCCGGCATGTAACGCGCTTCCCAGCCACCGTCGGCCTTGAGGTACAGGTTCTGGCGCTCGCGCAGGCCCAGCAGCGCCACCGGTACGACGATGGCCTTGCCGTTGGGCCCCGTCCCACCGGGCACGAAGGCAATGGCGTATTCGCGGCTCGCCTCGGGAAATTCGATGCCGGTGACGAACACGGCGTTGAGGTCACGCGTGAAGCTCCAGTCCACATGCGGCTTGATCTTCAGGCCGATGTGCTGCTTGCTGTCGAGCAAGGTGGGCTGGCGGTACAGCGCGGCGGGGTTGTTGCTGGCAGCACCGTCGTTGGCGGCGCCGTTGGACTGTTCGGCAGAGGCTGTGTTGTTGGTCACTTGGCGGAACTTTCTGGTTCAGTTGTGGATTCGGGCAGGTAGCTGGCCAGCACCTTGTCGACACGTTTGCCATCGAGGTCAACCACCTCGAAGCGCCACTGCCCCCACTCGACGATATCAGTCGTCTGCGGCAACCTGCCCAGCAGCAGCATGATCATTCCGGCCAAAGTGTTATAGCGGCCACGGTCCTCGTCAGGCAGTTCCTTGAGTTCGAGGCGATCCTTGAGTTCGGGCACCGGGATCAGGCCGTCGATCAGCCAGCTGCCGTCGGCTCGCTCGATCGCCCACGAATCGTTTTCGCTGGCAGTCGAGAACTCGCCGGTGATGGCTTCGAGCACGTCGCGCAAGGTGATCACCCCCTGCACCACACCATATTCGTCGACCACGAACACCATCTGCACCGACGAGCCGCGAAAGTGCTCGAGCAGTTCCATGCCGGTGAGTGTCTCGGGCACAAACACCGCCGGTTGCATGGCCTTGGCGACCGCGAACACCGGGCCACCCTTGTCGCTGCCATTGCCATTGCCATGGCCGTTGGATGCATGCACTTCGCCGTCGGGCCTGGTGTGGCCGTTGCCGTCGACCGGCGCGGCCAGATCGGGCCGCAACGACGGCCCGGGCGCCGCGCCAGACCCGGCTTCGGTGCCCACCACCGCGGTGGCCAGTTGGGCCAGCAATTGCTGCGACGTGATCACGCCCAGCACATCGTCCAGGCTGTCGCGACAGACCGGGTAACGCGAATGTCCGCGTGCGGCGACCACGGCCAGGATCTGCTCGGCGCTGGCATGCAGGTCGAGCCAGGCGATGTCCGAACGCGGAATCATCATCGAGCCGATCTGCCGATCGTCCAGCCGGAACACGTTGCGCACCATCTGGTGCTCATGCGCCTCGATCACCCCGGCGTCCAGGCCTTCTTCGAGGCTGGCGGCGATCTCTTCTTCAGTCACGCTGCGGATGCCGTTGTCACTGATGCCGATCAACCTGAGCGTGCCGTGGGTGGTGGCCGACAGCAAGCGCACGAACGGGCTGGCCAGCCGGCTGATCCAGGTCATCGGCTGAGCCACCAGACGCGCCACTGCTTCGGGGTGCATCTGACCGATACGTTTGGGCACCAGCTCACCGAAGATGATGGTCAGCAGTGTGATGGCAATCACCACCAGCGCGGTGGCGGCCACATCGGCGATACGTGGTGTGACCACCGGCAGCAGGGTTTCGAGCCATTGCGCCAGAGGCGCCGAGAAAGCTGCCTCACCGACGATGCCGTTCAGCACACCGATCGACGTGATGCCGATCTGCACCGTCGACAAGAACTGGGTCGGACGTTCGGCCAGCACCATGGCAGCCTTTGCGCCGGCATCACCGGCCTCGACCATCACCTGCAGCCTGGCCTTGCGGCTGGCGGTAAGCGCCATCTCGGACATGGCGAACACGCCGTTCAGAAGGATCAGGAATATAAGTAAGGCAGCGTCCATGGCAGGCAGGGAGGTGGGGCAGCACAGCCCGGTCCCAGCCATCAGTTCAGGGCCGAGGAGCGTAGCAGAATCACCTCATGATCTATCTAGTCGGTGACCTGCAGGGCTGCTGTGATGCATTCGAGCGACTGCTCACCCTGGTCGATTTCTCGCCGTCGCGTGACCACGTCTATCTGCTGGGCGACCTGGTGAACCGCGGCCCAGCCTCGCTGGCCACACTCGAGCGCCTGCAAGGCCTGGGTGACGCCGCCCACTGCCTGCTCGGCAACCACGACCTGCACCTGCTGGCCAGCGCCGCCGGCGTGCGCCGCGGCGGCAAGGGCGACACCTTCGACGACATCCTCGCCTCACCCCGGCGCGACCATCACCTCGACTGGCTGCGCCACCAGCACCTGGCCCTGCAGGCACACGGCTGGCTGATGGTGCACGCCGGTGTGTTGCCAGCGTGGGGCGCCGGCCAGACCCTGGCCCTGGCCGGTGAAGTGCAGGCCCTGCTGCGCAGCCCGAAGCCGGCCGACCTGTTCAGCCAGATGTACGGCAACAGCCCCAGCCGCTGGAGTGACGACCTGCAAGGCCCGGCACGCCTGCGCCTCATCGTCAACGCCCTCACCCGCATGCGCCTGTGCAGCGCCGACGGTGACATGGATTTCAGCGTCAAGGAAGGCGCCAGCAAGGCACCGCCTGGCCTGTATGCCTGGTTCGATGCGCCCGGCCGACGTACCCAGGGTGTGCCCATCGCCTTCGGCCACTGGTCGACGCTGGGCATCGTCAACCGCCCTGACCTGCTCGCGCTGGACAGCGGCTGCGTCTGGGGCGGCGCCCTCACCGCCGCACGCATCGACGCCGGCCACCGCGAACTCTTCAGCGTCCCTTGCGACCAAGCCCAGGTACCCGGCTGAACACAGCGCCTGTACGCGCTGCCGACATCTGCATCATCTGCCTGGTCGCCAGCCCATCACCGGCCGGTCGCCAGCCAGCCGCGAGGCACCCCTACAATGCCGCCCGCCGGACCACCATCGGCACACATGGAAGCGTGGCAGAGTGGTCGATTGCACCGGTCTTGAAAACCGGCGACGGGCAACCGTCCGTGAGTTCGAATCTCACCTTCGCACCCGAGCTTCAGTAAGTCGTTGATTTGCCGATAGTTCCTTGAACATCAAGGACTTAGAAAAGGCAGGTGTGCCACTCATGTGTGCCACTCGGAATCAACGCGAAGTGCCCCAACATCTCTACCGCCGCACTGACGGACGCAGCCAAAGCTGGTACGTCAGACTCGTCCCCCCCAAGGAAGTTGAACACCTCCCAGGAGGGGTGAAAGAGTTCAAGAAGTCGACCGGCACCGCAGATCTGAAGCGCGCAAGGCCGATTGCTGCCCAGCTCATCGCCGAACAGCGCGCAGCCTGGGAACGCATGGCTGCTAAGGCCGACACGCCCGACACGGCAGTGGGCGGCGTGCTCACATCAAGCCTCATCAAACACGTGTGTTCACACCGGCTCTATCAGTGGATGCAACTCGACGATCAGGTCCGATTCGATGGCGAGGGCTTCGACGAACACACGCTCGAGAAAATGCAGCAAATTTGCCAGGTGACCGACCACTCGATGAGGTCAGTCCTGTCGCGGGGCAAGGCCTCCATCGAATGGAGCGACACGCTCGACCTTGTCGACCACTGGTGCGAGCAGCTTGGGCACAAGTTCGACCGAACGGACCCGCTGTACCCTCAGCTCGTCCGCGACTTCGCGCGAGTTGAACTTGAGGCGCTGGGCCGGGTGGAAAAGCGGAATCACGGTGACATAGCCGAAACGCCGCCCGCCGTCGCCGCGAATGTGGCTCGGCTGAGCGCCATGACCGAGACCTACAGGCACCACAAGCAGGTGGCATCGGGGTCAAAGCACACCTCAACCACGACTGGAATCTGGCTGAAGTTGATCACCTTCTGTGGCGATGTGCCACTGAACGACATCACCTCGCACGATCTCTACCGGTTCATCGATGCCCAGCAGCAAGGCGAGCACAAGCCCTGGTCAATGAAGTACTCGCGAGGCGTGGTCAAGCGGACCTTGTTCGAAGTCTTCGCCTTGGCACGAACGCGCCAAATGATGAGCGGCACGAACCCCGTGGACGACCTCACTGTGATGCCGCCATTGTCGAAGGAAGCCGAAGCTTCACGCATGAAGCCGCGCTACCCCTACAGCAATGCGCAGCTCAACACGCTGTTCGCGTCGCCCTGGTTCAACGCGTCAAGCAACAGTTGGACGGGCAAGATGGGTCGCGACCTTGGGGCTCGCTATTGGGTGCCATTGATCTGCATGTTTCACGGCAATCGGATTCGCGAGGTCTTGCAGCTCGTTGCATCAGATGTCCGCGATGCCGCAGGCATTCCCGTCATGGAACTGCGCGAGGAAATGGACGGCGAACAAGCTGCGATGCTTGTGGCGGGTGTCAGGCGCAGCCTCAAGAACGCCCCAACGAACAGGATCGTGCCCGTTCATCCGGCACTCATTGAACTTGGGTTCGTGAAGTTCGTGGCAGCGCAACGTGCCGCTGATGGCGACAACGCGATGTTGTTCCCCTCCAGCCTGCCGAAGCCCGGCGGGAAGTGCCCAATGATCGGCCGCGCCTACGAGCAAGCGTTCTTGCGTTTCGTGGTCAAGGAACTGGGCTTCGGCAATGGGTACGGAAACCACAGCTTCCGGCACCAGCTCGAAGACCGAATTCGCGACGCACAGACCCTCGGTAACCGCTGGCCGGCTGGCCTTGCACAGGCCTTCACCGGCCGCAAGCGGCTGCGCAGTGCCGATGTCGGCATCATCGAGGTCGAGGGGAGCGAAGCGGCGTACGGGCGCGGCCATGGGCCCGCCGCGCTGCTGGAGTACATCAAGACGCTGAGGTTCGACGCCGTCACCCTGCCGCCGCCGTTTGAGGTCTGGCAGAGGTCTGCGCGTACTTGAGGAAAGCGGTCAGGCACTGCTGCGGCGCTGACCTTCGGGGAAATTCCGCCAGGTCCGTTCAAGGACTCGCAGTCGCCTGCCTTTTGTGCAGGAAGTCAGCCGCACGCTGAGCGTGCGTCGCGGCGGTGAAGATCGCGCGCCTGTCGGACTTCAGCACCGACAGCCAGCTTGCCAAGTAAGCAGCATGGTCATCGCGTGTGTCGGCGGCCAGGCCCAGGTCGGCGCACACAAACGCGGCACCCAACTCGGCGACAAGCTCTTCGAATGCATACGCAGCATCACCAAACCGCGCGCCAAATTCGCGTGCCAGTCGTTGGGGGTGGCCCGTCCAGTGCACCAGTTCGTGTGCCTTTGTGGCGCAGTAGGCCGCAGCGGTCGTGAACGCTCCGGGAGGCGGAAGTTGCACCACGTCCGCACCGGGCATGTAGAACGCCCGGTCTCCACCGTGCAGGACATGTGCGCCAATGCCGCCGAAGAACTCGTCAACCCGCGAATCTTGCGCGCCCCCTGGCGCAGGCTCCACATGCGCTGGGTGCTCCAGCCCGGCGAGCTGGTCGGCGTTGAACACGGTGTAGGCGCGCAGGAGCACGGGACCGGGCTTCTTGGCAAGCGCCGCCTCGTCGTCGCTATCAGAGTCGCCGTTCGGCTCCATGCGCCCGGCATAGACCACCATGCACCCCTGCTCACCTCGGCGAACGTGAGCGCCGGCTGCCTTGGCCTGGTTGAACGTGAACCACAGATTGCTGCTGTACCCGTGTGTCAGTGCCTCCCCCCACAGCAACAAGACATTGATGCCGCGGTACGGCTCGCCTGTGCTGCGCATTGGCTTAGCAATGGTGGTGGCGCCTGTCTTCGACCAGGGCCGCACCCAGGGTCGAACACCGGCCTCCAGGGCAGAGACGATCTGGGTCGTAACCGTGGCGTACAGGTCACGGGTGTGCTTGGTTTTGGCTTGGGCTTCCATGGCTTCGTTCCTCTAGGGCTGTTGCATGACGCGCATGCAACGGATGCCCGTTGGCGAAACCTGG
This sequence comes from Candidatus Intricatilinea gracilis, assembly GCA_016702605.1. Classification (GTDB taxonomy): domain Bacteria; phylum Pseudomonadota; class Gammaproteobacteria; order Burkholderiales; family Burkholderiaceae_C; genus Sphaerotilus; species Sphaerotilus gracilis. Next base: position 364,430 of record JADJDQ010000023.1, on the reverse strand, counting down.
GGTAGCAAACAACAGTGGCCGCCGGCCCGAGGGGGATCACCCTTCGCGCACGACAGGAGCGTTGGGGACACCGGCCAGGCGGGTCGAAGACTTCACCCTGGCGGCGCGAGGGACTGGTCCCTTAGCGGAGTTGCCATGGCGCCGTTGCGCCAGCAAGGGCGCGGGGTTGGGGGGGCCAACGCCAGGCGGCGGGGGGATGTGCTGAATGGGCCCGAGCGCAGCCGGACACGGGCAGTACATGCCCCCTTGAGCGCGATAGGGAGCGTCACCGAATGGCCGGGACCCTAGGCCCGGCGTGCGCGGCACGTAGCGCCCGGTCGGCCGTACGGCCGAATCGCCAGTATGCGTATTGCTCGACTCGCAGGAATTATCCTAGGAACTGCCCAGAAATATCCTGCATACGGCGATTCAATTTCGATGGACCCTCAACTATGCATCCACCGAAATAATAATGGTTCAAGCTGCAAATATTCTATGCACCAGTGCCGAAAAAGTCCCTTGCCTTACTACCCACATACCAGGTCAATCCCTTGTTTGCAGTGAACCCGATGACAACTCCGACTCCAAATGGAATGGCCTTCACCGCCGCCTTCTGAGTAAAGGTAATCCCAACACGCTTAAATATCTCCTTTACAGCAGTAAGCGTTGATCCCTTTAGATACTCTTGCGTCATTTTCACAAACGCCTTTGACCCGACACTCTTCCCACCCTCTTTTGCCGCCTCGTTGATCGCACCCAAACCTGCCACCACCATGCATATTCGTTTCTCTTCCTCCAGCATAATGTTGTGTCCATACGCAGAGGCAAGCGCCATTGTCATCTCAATTTGATACTTCATTGAAAGCGCGGCATCTGCAGTTGCACCTCCAAATGTCGCGATTGCGGTACCAAGGCCCGGAATCACACCCGCGAGAGCTGTTGCGCCACCGGCAAAGGCCGAATAATAGCTATAGTTGGAAATTATCTTCTTAGCAACAAGTTCACGCACCTGAGTATCTGATTTTGAGGGGTGGGCCTCCTTGAACTTCGTCACTAACGATCTTGTCTCCGATTGAATATCCTTCGGATTCGCGAGAACGAGCTCTACTGCTTTCAGTAGTAACGGCTTGCCATCACTAACTTCAGTCGTGGTTGTCATTAAGTTTCACCTACGTTCGTGACTACTTTTCATGCTTACCATGTGGGCTATTGCTGCATGTACCCGAACTAGAAGTTGAACCGCAGTACACGCACTTATTTGCGCCGCTGCCATGCATATGCTTCTTAAAGGGGCTATTGCCGCAGGCGCCGTATGAAGTAGATCCACAGAACGTGCAATGCTTCTCATCGCCGTTGTGTTGGTGTTTCTTAAACGGACTACTGCCGCAAGCGCCGTACGAAGTAGAACCGCAGAATTTGCACTTTGTTGACACACATGCCCCTATCTGATGAACAATCTACTGCATTCTCGGTCGATGTTCAGCACATTTAGTCGCAATGCGGGCAGTACCGGCCACTCCCGCAGTCGAACATTCCGTACACCAGCAAAGTCGAAGAACATTGAGGCATCGGAAAGACCTAGCACCTACGGTGAAATTGAACCGATCCTACGCTCTGCTTCTGATGCGACACGCCCACCATTTGGGGGATACTTCGTTAAAGTATCACGAACCTGGCGGGCCGCTGCGACTTCTCAAGACGCAGCCAAGTCACAGCAATTGGCCACACCAAGCGACAGCTTGACTATCCGGATAGTCATCCCATCGACTTCAGCACGTCCTGAAACGACGTAGCCACCATGTATCGGGCCGCATTTTCACCTGCGCCCAGCGCCGCGAAGTGCGCCTTGCCGCACTCGATCTTGGCGCTCTCCTTGTTGCGCAGGTCGTCGGTGAACAGGCTGCTCTTGGTTTCGACCACGAAGTACAGGCGCTGCACCCCGTCTTGCTCCAGCAGCAGCGCCCAGTCGGGGTTGTACGGCCCCAGTGGGGTCGGCACTTTGAACCAGCTCGGCAGCTTGGCATAGAGCACCACGCCGTCGTTCTTTTCCAGCGCGTCGGCAAAGGCGCGCTCGGTGTCCGAGGCGTAGATCACGTGCTCGTAAATCGACCTCTTCGTGTCGAGCAGCAAATTGCGCAGGTAGCCGGTGAGCTCATCCTTGGCGAACAGCTCTTGGGCGTAGTAGTGGTCGTCGCCGACCTTCTGGTACTTGATACCGTGCACAAGCGCCAGGCGCTTGCAGCGGTTGATGACCTCTGCGGTCAGCTCGATGAACTGCTGTGGATTGCGCTTGAAGTCGTCGAGCCGACCGCTCTCGGTCAGGATGGTGATGATGCTGCGGCGCGTGAGCTGCGTTCGGTCCTGCAGGTCTGTCAGCAGGTCCGGCAATTCGATGTCGGTCTCGTCCAGTACGACGGTGGCGGCGCCTTCCTTCTCGGTGGCCAGCACGCCGGCCTTGCCGATGGAAATGTCCGCCTTTCGCCACTGCAATCGAGCCTTGGCGATGGGCTGAGCCTTTTTCAGCTCGGCAATGCAGTCTTGCAGCAGTTTGGCGTTGTCGAACTGCACCCGATAGGTCGTCTGGTGCTTGATGCGATCCCACAGCGCCTTGAAATCCTCGCTCAGCGTCACGGCCTTGCCGTCGGCGCCCTTGCGCAGCGGCACAGCTCGCCTCTCGTCGGCGTTCTTGACTTCGAGCCGGCCGGACACGTTGCGCAACACCTCTGCGATCTGTCCGCGTACCGCCTCGAATGCCGGCGGCAACGAAAGGGTGCCGTTCTTCAGGGCCAGCTTCAGCGAGTCCTGCACCTTGCCCTTGGCATCGACATGCCCGGCAGCCTTCAAGTGGTCCCACAAGGCCTTGGATTGGTCCACACCCAGCGGTGCAAACGTGCCGTCTGCTGCCTTGACGGCAACGGCCGCGAACTGATGCTGCTCCAGGACGCCGAAGCGTATGCCCGTGTCTGCCTCGATTTCCTTCTGCAAGTTCTCGGCGAACTGCTCGTAGGATTCCGTGGCAATAACAGTCAACCTGTTGACCTCGAAGCCATGCACGCGAACGAAGTCATTGCCCTCTGCTCGAACACATAGGCGCAGGCCCCGGCCAATGGTCTGCCGACGTTCACGCTCGGTGCCCATCTCGCGCAACGTGCAGATCTGGAAGACGTTGGGGTTGTCCCAACCCTCCTTCAGAGCCGAGTGCGAAAAGATGAATTTCAATGGCGTCTTGAGGTCCAGCAGCTTTTCCTTCTCCTTCATGATCAGGTTGTAGGCCCGCTCGGCGTTCTCGCGATTGCCTGCGTTGTTCTCGGCCGTGTCTGACCAGCCGCCCTTCTTGTCGATGGAGAAATAGCCGTTGTGCACTTCCTCAGCGGCACTGGCCAGGTCGACTTCGGCGAACAGGCTCTGGTAGGCCGGCAGCTTGGAAGCTCGCTGGTACTCTGCCTCGAAGATGCGGGCGTAGTCGCCCTTCACCGGGTTGCCGTCCTTGTCGTACTGGCGATAGCGCTCCACGGCGTCGATGAAGAACAGCGACAGCACCTTGATACCTTTGGGCCGCAAGACCTTCTCCTTTTCCAGGTGCTCGCGGATGGTGCGCCGGATCATCTCGCGCTGCACCGCCAAGGCATCGACGTCGCCGTAGGCCTGACCAACGGCGAGCATGGCTTCGCCGCCGGGGTAACGCAGCTCCAGGAACTCTTCGCCCTTGGCCGTGTTGATTTCGCCCACGCGAAAGTCGGTGTAGATCGCGCGCTTGGTGGTCTGCTGCAAATCGTCGCCATCATTGACAAGGACCTCCTGCCGCTTCACGCCGGTCGCCGTCTTGACATCCAGTTCCACCTTGGCGCTGATGGCGCCGCGCTTGTTGCTGACCGACACCAGTCGCACGAAAGCCTTGTTGTGCGCATCTTCGATGGTGGCCGCCGCCACCTCGATTTGCTTGACCAGCTTGCGTTCGTAGGCGTTCAGCGCGTCGAGCCTGTACACCATGTGGTGCTTGTTGGCGTGGGTGGCCGAGTACCGCAGCGTGCACAGCGGGTTCATGGCGTCCAGCGCGGTCTTGCCAGCGCCGGTCAGGCCGCCGTCCACGCTCTGCGGTTCGTCCACGATGACGATAGGCCGTGTGGCCTTGATAAGGTCGATGGGCTTCTCACCACCCGTCTTTTCGCTGTCCTTGTAGAGATTGTTTACGTCCTTCTTGTTGATGGCGCCGACGGTGACAACCATGACCTGGATGGTCGAACTGGTGGCGAAGTTGCGCACCTGGCCGAGCTTGCCGGAGTCGTAGAGGAAGAAGTCCACCGGCACCCCGGCATAGATGCCCTTGAAGTGCTCTTCGGTGATCTGCAGCGACTTGTAGACGCCTTCCTTGATGGCGACCGAGGGCACCACGATGACGAATTTGGTGAAGCCGTAACGTTTGTTCAACTCGAAGATCGTGCGCAGGTAAACGTAGGTCTTGCCGGTGCCGGTCTCCATTTCGACGGTGAAATCACCCGACGCCAGCACGCTGGACGGCGCCAGACCGCCACGCAATTGAACGTCGCGCAGGTTCTGGAGAAGCTGGTCATCCAGCAGCGTCAGCCTGTTGCCCACGCCTAGGTCCGTTTCGGCAACTCCCAGCGTCATTTGCTGGTCAGGCACCTTCATGGTGACCGTAAACTCGGTGCGGCAAGACTCCTGGCCTCGGAACAAGTCACAGACTGCTTCGATGGCCTGAAGCTGATAGTCAAGATTAGGCTCGAAGTGAAGTTTCATGGCCTGCCCCTCACAGGCTGCGCACAGTCTGGATGCCAGACTGTTCCAAAATCGCTGCCATATTGGTCTTGGCAACGTCATCTGCAAATGCGCTATCGCGAAACACAACAATCGTTTCGCCAACCGGCGCCAATTCCTTACGCCAAGCAATAATACCCGACGACAATGCTTCAACAACTTCCACGGGAATAGTCGCTGCAAGGCAAGCCATTAGGACACCGCCGCCAACCGTGTGAACATCTTTGCCAGCGATAGCACGTCGAACTACCGGCACGCAGAGGTCAAGGCCGAACTTGAGCAAGAGTTCATAGAGAATATCGGCCTCGTGCCGCCCTTCGAGCACATGATCCTGATGATCAAGCAGCGTTTGCGCAAGATTTTCGGGCTGAGGGTTCCACGCGCGAATATTCGATGAATCCAGTCGAAAGACTCGAAATCCACATTGCATTGCCGCGTTTTCGGAGCGAATCGCAGTTCCGGCACGCTTTAGGCGATCAATTGTTATTTTGGCGATGTTGGCATATGATGCAGTTTCAATTGGCTCCGGAAGTTGCACAAGAATGAAGCGGCGTCGTCCGTCATCTTCTTTGTTTGCCTCATATACTGCATGCCCGGTTGTTCCAGAGCCAGCGAAAAAGTCCAATACGATATCTTCTGGACCAAGTGCTCCAACCTGGAAAATTCGCTTCAGCAAGCGAAGCGGCTTTGGCGTGTCGAAGGGGGCTATTCCATCAAATAACCTATCGAGCGCCTTCTTTGCCTCGTCTGTGTGTCCAGCATCTTCATGCGGCCACCAGTTGTGCGGGATCAGCCCATCGCGAACATCGGTCAGAAACAGCTTCAACGCTGGCACTGAATTTGTCCCCCCGACTCCCCACCAAATCCGTTTTTCGGCTTCGTGCTTTTCGTGAGTCTCTTTGGCAAACTTCCAAGCCTTTCGGTCAGGGTAGATAGTCGTACCAGTATTAGGATTGACTATTTCATAGACCAGATTCGGACGATCCTCAACCGACGCCATGTTCCAGTAGTCAACAGGCTTCCATGGGCCGCGTGGATCGTTGTCTGGATTCTGATATCTTGCACGCGACTCATCGTCTCTCGGCAGAAATCCGTTCACAAAGGCGGGTGACTTTGCGTACACGAGGATGACGTCTCGAATTGACGCAATACCTTTGAAATTGTTGCTGACGGCGTATTTCTTCTGCCAAGACACGCAGGCGCGGAAATTCTCCTCTCCAAAAATGTCATCGCAGATTAGGCGAAGATTCGCCGCCTCACCATCGTCGGCAGTAATGAAGATCGCGCCATCCTCGCGGAGAAGTGTCCGTGCAAGCTTTAATCGCGGATACATCATGTTCAGCCAGTCTGTGTGGAATCGACCGCTGGCTTCTGTGTTGGTGCTTACCTTGGAACCACCCTGAATCTGCCCTGTTATCTCTAAGTAGTTTTTGATATTATCCTGGAAATTATCCGGGTAAACAAAGTCGTTCCCGGTGTTGTATGGCGGGTCGATATAGATGACCTTGACCTTGCCGGCGTAGCTCTTCTGCAGGAGCTTGAGCACTTCCAGGTTGTCACCCTCAATCATTAGGTTCTGGCTCATATCCCAATCTACGCTGTCGTTGGGACACGGACGAAGCGTTCCCGTACTGGGTGTTAGGGCATCAGGGAACAGCGCCTTGAGCTGTTCGATGTTGGCCACCATCGGGTCTGCTGATTGCGCCTCCGCACTGGTCGCGTCGATCTTCTGCATCTTGTTCTCCGTCATTGGGTAAATCCTAAAAGTTGTTCGCGGGTCATCATCAGGTCGGCCTGAACACGCTTGAGCGCTAGGTTCAGGTCCACCTGCTTGGCCATCTGCTTTTCCTTGGCTGCCAGCCCGCGCAGGCGGCTGGCTTCCTGCTCCAGCCGCTGGCATTCCCGCAATGCAGCCCGGCGCACCAATGCTTGCGCCGGGTCGCCTACGGCCTTGAACGTGCCGGTGTATCGAGCGGCCTGGAGTGCCGTCAGGCAGTCCAGCCAGCCTTGATACAGCGCCATCAGCGTCGCCTGGGGTTGACATGCCAATGCCAGGCTCTGCATAAAGGGGTGCGCGGGCGAAAGTTCTCCTGCCGTGTCGATGGTGGCAACCTCGCCGTCCAGCACGACCTTGCCGGCTTCGTTCTGCGCCCACCGCTTGTGGGCCATCGACATGCACAGGCCCTGCGGGGCCGCAAGCAACAACAGCACGGGGTATGGCACCGCCCGATGCACCAGCTCGGCCAGCCGAGTCGTGTTGACAGGCTTGGCGGCTGCGGCCCCCGGGTCAACGACGGCCTGCGCGCCACGTGTGGCGATGCTGAGCACCGCCACTTCCAAGTATTCCCGTTCCTTGTCGCGGTAGTCAGGCACCCCCACGGTGTTGGGCTTCAGCGCAGCGATCCACTGGATTTCTTCGATGGCGTCGTTCAGCAGCCGCTTGTCGGCGGCCGTGGGTGCACCGTTCTCGATCAGCATCTTCTTGGGGACGCGCTGATCCACCCGGCAAGATCCGGGCAGACGCAGGGCTTCGACCAGTTCGGAGACACCAACCATGGTCACCCGCCGACACGGGCGCGCGCACGCTGTTCGACCCGAGCCCTGAGTACGGCCTGGACCTGGTTGTACAGGCGCGACTGAGCGTTGGACCGGTCGGCGATGCTGACGCACAAAGCGTAGGGCTCCGGGTCATCACCAACCATGGACCAGGCTGCATCTTGCCGGGTCACAACCACGTAGACCTGGCCTTGAGGGCGCTGTAGAAAGCGCCACCTCGACACCTGGAGCGTGCCCGCCTGCCGCGCTTCGCCAGAGAGCCACCTATTTGTGCCGCGCTCAGGTAGCCCCTGGTCACGGTTCCGCTGGAACGCTGCGGCCACTACATTCAATTCACTAGCGACCACCAGGCTGAACTTGAGCTTCGTCATCCGGTAGTCCAGCCGCGTGGTCCGGACAGCGGGGCTGTATGCCAGGGCGACCGTCACCTCACGCGTCCTCCGCCCTCCATCCCAGAGTTCGTCGGGGATGGGCACTGCATAGAGCTGGCACCGGTCGTTACCGATCTGCTCCTCGCAGATCAACGACACGACATTGTCCAGGGACTGCTCCAACGCACCGTCGTTGATGCAACCGTAGCCGACGAGGCGGGTGAGGCAGTCGCGCCCCTCAGCATTGTCGTGCGGGTTCAACAAGGGAACAGATGGCGCAGGCCAATAGGCGTGGGCGCCAAGCAGAGCCCTAAGAAGGTTGTGGCTCGCGTCAGGCAGGCTGCGTAGCAGCTTGGCTGCCCTGTGCGCAACCGCAGGCGCGGCGAAGCTGGTTCCCACCTCTTCCCTGAAGGCGCTCCCGCCCGCAAAGCCACCGTTCGTGGTAACCACGCCAAGTCCCCGATGGGCAGTCCGACCGGTCAGCCGCACCACAGCCAAGTTGCCGGCGTGATCGACAAAGTCGGGCTTGATGGCGCCGCCGATGGAAGGGCCCGAGCGAGTAAGCGGGAACGGGTGGCCCGTCCTGGCAATGGGACGGTCGTCGATGAGGTGTGGATGCAGCTGGGCGCCGCGTGTAGCTTCGTGGCGGGCAATTCCACCGACGGTCACCGCATTGAGCGCTGTGGCGGGGTCCACCAAGCGGGCGTGGTCATTCAGCAGGTAGCCTGGGAACCTGCCGATGGGGTCGCCTGGCAGACTATCCACCATGAGGTTGCCGGTGGAAACCACGAACAGCACGCCCAGCTCCCGAGTGAGGCGGTCCAGCGTGTACGCAAGCCCCCGTAAGTGCCCACCGGAGTAGACCTTGTTCAGGTCTCCGTAGCTGAGGTTAAAGACCCGGCACCCGAACTCGTTGTGCAGGTCTCTCACGGCCCGCTCGACGGCGTTCTCGACGAACTCAGTCTGGTCAGTTCCGTCGTGGTTAAAAACCCGCCCAGACACCAGGAAGAGGCTAGGGGCGAACACGCCCGCCGCAATCGCGGATTCAACGTCACCGTAGAGGGCAAGCCCTGCAACCGATGTGCCGTGCCATGGGTCCGCGTCGTCCGGGCTACGGTGCGGCAGGACGTACCCTTGGGCGTGCCCCACGGCCGGCGCGATCAGCGGCTGCCCGGTCACCAAACCCGCATCTAGGACTGCCACCCGGGGCGCATCTGCTGCAGGCGGCTGTGGCGCCGGAAAGCGGTTAACGTCGGCAGCAACGGTACCGACGGCCAAGCCCCAGCGCGGCGGCAAGTCCACCGTCCGCGCGTCCCGGTACCGAAGAATCTGTTCGACCGACCCCCGGTCGCAATGGAGCCTAACCATGAGCAACGACGGGCTGATAACTCGGTCAAGCACCTCAGCTCCGCACTCTCGTGCGAACGCCAAGAACGCGGCCATCGTTGACTGCCGACGTACCGGCATCTCCTGCGGCCACAACTCGACGTCCACGGTACATGGCCCCTCTTCGGGCAGGCCGTGCTCGGCCAGCGCCGCACCGGTGCGGTCCTCCGGCGTCCAGTGCTCGAAAGCATCGATGACAAACAAGAGCTCCTTGCGTGTCACCCTGCCGTCCCGGGCCAGTGTTGCGAGACGCTCTTCGACCAAGTTCAGTCCGGCCGCCGTTGCAAAGGCCAGGACAACTTCATGCCCTTCTTGGCTGACGACCTCCAAACCCTCAATCAGGCTGAAGTCGGGAAGCTGCCGTTCGCCCCCCCTGAGGCAGATCTTCAGCAGCTTCCGATCATCGAATCCGCCCATATCCTCATTTGCAGCCACCTCGCGTACCGCTCGGAAGCTTCGGAGCAGCGCATTGCCGTGCCCACGCGGGTCCGCGGGCGGCGGGGGGCCAAATCCAGGGCGGCGATGCCGGTCAGTTACCGGGGCCTCCTTCTCTAGCCGCAGGTGCTCATATGCCATCCAGTTGCCTCCCTAGGCGACTCAGTGTGGTTGTCGATATTCCTTCGCCAGCGCAGCCTCTAGATGGGCCTTGGCGAGGAACTCTCGATTGGAAAGAATCATGTCCTTGACGGCGCGGCGCAGTACGCGCTCAACGTCTGCGTGCGACAAGCCCTTGAAGAGCGCGGCGACCTTGGGATCGTCGATCTCGAAGTTCCGACGAACGCCAGACAACTTCAGGGCAAGAAGACGCTTGGCCTGCTCTAGGTTGGGAGGTTCGAAGCGAATGACTTCGTCGAACCGCCGCCACACCGCCTTGTCCAGCAGGGTCTCATAGTTCGTTGTGGCTATCAGGATGCTTGGGCCCCTGTACCCGTCCATCATCTGCAGCACAGCATTTACCGACCGCTTGAGCTCGCCGTGGTCGTCGCTAGCGCCGCGATCCTTGCTCAGGGCATCGAATTCATCAAAGAGCGCGACAACTGGACGCGCCGACACGTAGTCGAAGACCTTGCGAAGGTTGGCGGAGGTCTCACCCAGCAACGAAGAGATGACCGAGTCGAGACGAACGACGACCAAGGGCAGGTCGAGCGCACTCGCCATCACCTCGGCCGCGAGGGTCTTGCCGCAGCCTGGCGGGCCGCAGAACAGCAGCCGCTGGGCGGGCTGCAGGCCGTGGGCCAGCAGCACGTCACCGCGGCGGTGCTCCATCAGAACCTCGTCCAGTGCAGACTGTGCCGAATCGCCCAGCACGATGTCGCTCTCGTCCCGAGCCGTAGGCCGCTCTTCGAGCAGGGCCAAGCCGCTGTCCTTGTTGATGGGCAGTTCTTTCGCCGGCAGCAAGCGGAGGTGGCCGCGGCCAGTGGTCGAGCGCTCGCCGTACAGCAGGCGCTCCAGGTCGTTGGCAAGAAGGTGATGCTTCTTTTCGCGCTCCTCGCGAATGACGGCTTCCGAGGCTGCGTTAAAGCTGTCCGAGTCACCCTCGATGCCTGCCTTGATCAACTGCCTGAGCAACTTTGCATTGGACATACTTCAGCTGTCCTTTTGGGAATAATCGTTCTTAGGTTCCTTGCCTGCATTAACAGGCAGGACCACCATGAATGCCAAGACTTCGAAGTCGCCCGCACCCGCAAACTCGCCCTTCATCGCGTGAGTCCCACCCGGCGAAAACAGGCTGGCCACCGCACGCTCCTCATTCTTACCCACCACTGAGGCCACAGCGGTGGCCAACAGCTTCTGTTCGTGGCGCATGTCCTCGCCTTTCCGGGTGTTCCTGTCAAACCTTGCGCAGGCACCGTCGTCAGGCAGCTCGCGCCCAAGGGCCAGGCGCTTGAGTCGATCCAGGATGCGCTTGGCCTGGGTGTAGGGCAGCAGCACCGCGCCGTCGTTGCCGACGTGGGCCAGGTAGATCGGCGCCAGCGGGTAGTCGGACTGCCGACCCTTGGCTGCCACCGCGCCTTCGGCCCGAAGGCAGAAGATGACGCCCGGCGCAATGTCGGCGTCGATGCTGGTGGTGACCGCGTAAGTGCCCATCGGCAATCCTTCGAGCTGGCCGGGGTGCTCTTTGAGGTGCTGGGCCAGGTCGATACGGAAGTCAGTCAACGTCAAGTCGGTGATGGACACGCCATTCGACAGGTCTTCCATATCGATGACCGTGTCCTGGAGCTTTAGCAATTGCTTGCGCCGGTACTCGAGGTCGTTCATCGGGTCGCCCGACTGCTGTTCGATGAGGTTTTCTTCACCCGTGGCAGACACGTCCAGCAGCACCATGCGTCCGCTGACGCGCTGTTCCAGGCCGATGTATTCCTCCAGCTCCATGTTGGGCCAAAAGTTGACCAACTGGATGCTCTTGTTGGGCGAGCCGATGCGGTCGATACGACCGAACCGCTGAATGATGCGGACCGGGTTCCAGTGGATGTCGTAGTTGACCAGCCAGTCGCAGTCCTGAAGGTTCTGGCCTTCGGAGATGCAGTCGGTGGCAATCAACAGGTCGATTTCACCCTCGGCCGCCATGTCGGCCGGCCGCTCCTTGGCGCGAGGCGCGAAAGCAGACAACACGCTGCTCATGTTCTTGCGCAGGCCCGGCAGGGTGGACTGGATGCCGGCGCTGCCGGTGACCAGTGCAGCGTCAATGCCGAGGCTTGCCTTGGCCCACGGCGCCAGGTTGGCGTACAGGTACTGGGCCGTGTCCGAAAACGCGGTGAAGACGATGATCTTGCGGTTACCTGTGTTGATGGGGTGACGGCACTTCTGCTCAATCATTTCGCGCAGCTTGGCCAGCTTGGCATCGCGGGCGGCGCCCACCTGCTGGGCGGCAGCCAGCAGCGTCGCCAGGCGGTTGCGGTCCTCGATGAGGTCCTGCTTCCAGCGGACAAGGTCGACGTCGCCCAGCAGCACCTTGACCTTTCGGCCGACCAGCAGGGCCTCGAAGGCCGGGTCTTCGATATCGACATCGGTGATGTCGATCTCCTCAATGCCTTCGACGTGGCCCTCGATGTGGGCCAGCACGGCTTCAACGTCCTTCAACTGCCGCTGCACGGTCAGCGAGAAAGACGAAACAGCACTTTCCATGCGCTTGAGCACGTTTACCCGCAGCAGGTGAATCAAGCTCTCTTCACGGTCAGCCTGCCGGAAAAAACTCTCGCCGCCCCGGATTTGGGTGCTGTACTTGGCATCGTAGGCGGCCTGCTTGTGCGGCAACACGTAGCGCAGTGGCGCGTAGCTGGCCAGGTTCAAGCGCCGGATTTCTAGGTTGATGTCTTTGATGGCCCGGAACTGGCCGGCCAGGTCCACGTCGGCCTTGATGTTGATGGGCGGCAGCCGGCTCGGGAACTTGCCGGTCTCGTCGGTGCCGTAATAGCGCTCGACGTGCCGGCGCGAACGGGCGATGGTCAGGTGATCCAACAAGGTGAAGTAGTCGAAGCCCAACATCTCGACCAGGTGGGCCGGCGTGCGCTCGGCCTCGTCCATGGTCAGCCAGCGGTTGAACTGGATCTGGGCCTTGCGCGTGGTTTGCTCGATGCTGGCGATGCCATGCCCTAGCAGCGCGGTGTCGTCGCCTTCGGTCACGAAAGCGATCTGGTTCTTCAGGTCGGCCAGCCGGTTGTTGACGGGCGTGGCGGAAAGCATCAGCACGCGCGTCTTGACGCCTTCCTTGATGATCTTGCGCATCAGACGGTCGTAGCGCGTCTCGGTGCCCTGGCGCGGGGACTTCTTGTTGCGGAAGTTGTGCGACTCGTCGATGACCACCAGGTCGTAGTTACCCCAGTTCACATGGGACAGGTCGATGTCGCCCGACGTGCCGCCGTCGCGCGACAAGTCGGTGTGGTTCAACACGTCGTAGTTGAACCGGTCGGCGGCCAGGACATTGCGCTTGTCGTTCGCCTTGTAGAGGGTCCAGTTGTCGCGCAAGCGCTTGGGGGCCAGCACCAGAACGCGGTCGTTGCGAAGCTCCGCGTACTTGATGACGGCCAGCGCCTCGAACGTTTTGCCCAGGCCGACGCTGTCCGCGATGATGCAACCGCCGAATCGGGCCAGTTTGTCGATTGCCCCCACCACGCCGTCGCGCTGGAACTTGAACAGCTTCTTCCACACCACGGTGTTGCGGATGCCCGTAGCGGACTTGACGATGCGCTCTTCGTCCAGCTCGTCACCCCGGTCGCCGAACAGGCAATTCAAGATCAACGTGTAGACCGTGAACGGCGCCTGGTGCGCGCCGATGTCGCGCAAGGCCGCCACGAGCGCGTCACGGCCTTCCGGCTGCGTTCGCAACGCATTCCACTGCTGGTCAAACCACCTTGAGAGCTGCGCTGCCTCCGCGCTGGACTCGGACGCTTGAATCAGGTTCAAGGGGTTGCCAGGCGTCAAGCCCAGGCCGTCCGTGCTGAATGCGAACGAGCCCAGCACCACCTGCTCGGCGGCGCCCGTCGCATCGCGCATGACGGCCGTGCCTTGCGGCACGCGGCCCTGCGCGCGCCTGAGGTCCACCTTGCCAGCCAGCCACTGGGCGCACTGATTTGCGAGCCAGCGCGACTGCAGCCGATTGCGGTACGAGCGGTCGCCCTCGCCGCCCAGGAAGTCCAGGGCAACGTCAGCTGGCGGCACGATCAGCTGCACTCGCTCTAACTTAACTAGGGCCTCTCGAAGCTCGGCAAACGCAAAGAGTGAGAACGAGGGCGTGACGCATCCCAGCTGCCGACCGGCGGCCAGATGCGGCCGCATCAGGTCGATAACGCGATCTGCCCCGCTGTTGGGAACGAGCTTCATTCAACTCCCCGCCATGTCGTTGACCATTGCCTGAGCGTCGGCAGAACGGCCGACTCCCGCCCCAAGACACAGCCCGCGGCGGAAGGCACAGTTTGCGCCAAAGGTCGTGCCCTGGGCCTGAACGCAAGACAAGGCTCACGGAGCCTTCAGCACAACAAACCGACGAAATCCAGTGTAGGTCAGCACGTCAGGGCGACCCTGCGCCGGCAAGTGCCAGGCAGGGCACGCCAAGCAACAAGTCGACGAACGCGGTCGATCTGACTACGCGGCCACGGCCGCCTTGTTCAGGCAGTCATCACGAGTCTCGTCGCCCACCCCCAGGAGGCGCGCGGCACGATAGCCCGCCGCTTGCCGGCCCGTTCCCGCCCCAGACCAACATACACAGGTGGAAGGCAGCGCGCGGCTCAGCGACAGTCGCAGCCGAATTCATCAATTTCGACCACGAAAGGTATCAAAAAATACTCTGCGGGCAAGAAGACGAGTTTTATTGATACTGCAGATCCTCAAAATGATAATCCACCTACATCAGCGCCACTATTGTCCCGAAACGAGTTCATGTCTTGCAACCTAGCCTCAATCCTGCTAGAATGCGACTCACGCAATCGAAACTCTTCGCCCTCCCCGTCGGACACCCCTCGCAAGTATTAGACGACCTCGGCGACAACCATCTAGGGTTTACAAGTGAATTCTTCTCTGTTCTACGCGACGTGTGAATCTAGCGAGATTCACAGTCCTCAATGGATCTGTCCAGTACTCTTGGATGGGGTCAAGGCTCCCGTGGGGAACCCGGCCAACATTGTCGATTCCAGAGGTTTTCGTGAACAAGTCAAACTCTCTCCTCAGCCTTGCATCAATCGCTTCAGCAATTAATTGCCTTACCCCTGGCGAGCGCTTTGCGAGCGCAGTTGCTAACATTTTCTGCCTCACCCCGAAGCCCTACTTTTCTTGGACGAATTACAATGCGCACGACGTTATTGCTGACGTCGTCGAATCCGCCGACCTTGAAGTTATCAGCTTCGTTACGACTGCAGCCGCCAATCTGAACGGCGAGGGGTTTTTGGAGTCCATTGAGAACTACATCGAACTCCGTAGCATGATTGAACGGTTTTGCCAGACTTGCGCTATGAACTTCATCTTGCAGTCCGACCGCAGGCTTTATGCGTCAGACATTGACGTGCCGAAGGTGGTTTCCTGGGTGCATGACCAAGTTACGAAGTCGCCGCGAATGTCCGAACTGACAAAGGTTCGCCCCAGCGTCTTTCAGGATATCTGCCTGGAAACAGCGCGCCACCTTGAACAGTTGGTCTATTCGCGCCCCCGGGACTAATTCGCCTTGAGCGACGCGCAATAGGCGCATAGCAATTGGGTGCCACTCCGCACTACTGATCCGCTTGCGCGGTCACTAGCGTTGAGTGGCCCCTGCCGCATCTACGGATCTCCGACGTGCAGGCTATGAATTTTTGCGTAGGATGACTCGAGCTACCCCGCTTTTGACTCGGATGGCTCCACAAGTCGCCCGGGACACTTTGGGCGCCCGGCTGGATCAACACGAAAAGTGGTTGCTAGTTTTCACTTGCAACGCAAGGGGCAGGCTTTTGGGGCTTCCAGAGCACCTCCTCGTGAACGAGTTGCCTGAACAAAGGCAGCCAGTCTTAGCAGGGTCGAAGCTGTTGCCGCAAACGTCAAGTTGAGCCACGTACCCAGGCTCTGGTGAGCCACTTCGGGTCCCTACAATGCGCGGCCGATCAAAAACTTGCGACAAGTTTGGCTGGCTCATTGCAGTTTCGGCATAAGGCTCACTTCTACGCCGGCACCAACACCACATGAGCGGGCTCGCGCTCGGTCCGCTTCGCTCGGGTCACCCAGGTCCGCGAACAGCCCAGGGCTGGCGCCTTGTTCGTCCGAGTCAGATTGCGTCGTCGTTATGTCTTCTTCGTGGCTAGTTGCATTCCAGTTTGAGGAGGGAAAAAACTCTCAGGCTTTCAGGCCAGAGACAAGCGGAAGGCGAGGCGTGGCCCAGCGACAGTAGCAACCGAATTCACCAATTCAGGCCAAGAATGGCACCAATCCAGCAGATTCCGGGGTACAGGAAAACGAGTTTTTTGGATACTCAAGATCAACAGAATAGAAACCCACCTCTATCATCGTCAACATCGTCATGACACGAGTTCATGTCTTGTCCTCCATCGACAATCCTGCTAGAATGCGACTCACGCAATCGAAACTCTCCGCCCTCCCCGGCTGCCCCCTTCGCAAGTATTCGCCGACCTCGGCGACAACCATCTAGGGTTTGCAAGTGAATTCTTCTCTGTTCTACTTAGCGTGTAAATATAGCGATATTTACATACCTCAATCGATCTGTCCAGCACTCGTGGATGGGGCCGTGGTTCACTTCATGAACACGGTCAACCCTATCGACCTCAGAGGTTTTCGTGAACAAATCAGACTCTTACGCCAGCATGGCGTCATCAATCGCTTCGGCACTCAATAAACTTACCCCTGCCGAGCATTTTGCGCGCGAAGTGGTTACCCTCTTCGGCATCGCCCCCGAGGAATTTCTCTCTTGGTCGGATGTCATTACACACGACGTTATTGCGTTTCTGGTCGAATCCGGCGACGCTGGCTTTCTCAAGTTCGTTCCGGATGCGGCCAATCCGAACGGTGACGACTACTTTGAGTGCATCTCAAAGTACATCGAGCTGCGCAGCAGGATTGAGCGTTTTGGCCAGGTTTGCGCTGCGACCTTCATCTTGCAGTCCGACCATCGGGTGTATATCGCAGACATCAAGTTGCCCAAGCTTGTCTCGTGGGTTTCCGGCCAAGTCACGAGGGAGCCGCTAATGTCCGAACTGACCAAGATTCACCCACTCGTGTTCCAAGATATTTGCTTGGAGACTGTTCGCCACTTGGAGTACATGACCTATTCGCATCCCAAGGACGAATAGTCCGTGAGCGACGCGCAATAGGCATGTAGCAACCGGGGCACTTGTTACTGCTGACCCGCTAGCGCGGTCCCCAGCAACGAGTGCCCCGCATCCAAGGATCTCTGGCATGCGGCTATGTATTCCTGCACAGCTGACTTGAAGTAACTTGCATGTGAAACCCATTGTTTCGCATTCCGGAAGATATCCCGCGAGTCACCCGGGACGCCCTGCTGGATCAACACGGTCGGTAGTTCCCAGTTTGCACATGCAATGCAAACGGCGGGCCTCTGGGGGTTCCAGAGCACCTACCCGTGAACGAGTCGCCTGAACTACGGTAGCCAGACTCGGTAGGGCCGAAGCCTCTGCCTTGAGAAGGAGTAGCCATGCTTTTGGGGGAGCCAGACTCTCAACCTAGGGTAAAACTCAATTAAGGGGAGGAGGTGAAAGTACCGAGCGATGGCAAAACACCCCCTAACCCACGGATCACCATGGGCCAAGTGGCTTGCCTTGCGAGATCTGGAAGTATGGAGCCAGCCGTCGCTTCAGGCGCTTCGGTCGAGTGCAATCGCCGAGGCACAACTTGGACTTTGGGGTAGAAGCACCCACCCCCGTCGCGCCTCCAGTTGTTCCACCCGGCGCCGCATCCTTGACTCCCGCTTGATGCTTACTTCATGTGGCCGCGGGGTATTGAGCCCTCTCCTCCACACATGGATGTAGGGGATGTTTTTATATGCGGCGGGCGCGCGAGCAACTCCGGCTTTGGGGGCCGCAGCGAAGCGGGGGGCAAGCGTCAGGCGACGCGCAGCCCCGGGCGACGCTCCCGCCCCAGCGGGACTAGCCCGGCCGGGGGGCTGGCCGTAGTCGCGCGCCAACGCGCGATAGGGCAGTGGGGGGGCCGCTGCCCCCCGCCCCCCGACGCGAAGCGGCCGGGCAAGTGCCCTGGCAGTCGCAGACCCCGGCGTCCAGCCGGGCCGGTCCCGCGTGCGACAGCACCGCATGACGAGCCCCATAGGGGGCTTGTGATGCGAGGGTCCGTTGACGGGGCACTTGCCCGGCCGCGCAGCGGCAGAAGGGGCGCGGTATTCGAGCCGGAGCGCTGCCCTAGCAGCGCAGGAAGAGGCCCGGCGTCCAGCCGGGGTAAACGACCGGTCGGCCTTCTGTCCGGCGGCCTCGCCGGGCAGATCGTGGTGCGCGTGAATCGCTGTCGCTACAGGACAAGGAGCACGAGGGTGCTCATTGAACTGGAGACAAGCCCATGAACGACACCGACACTTTCCCCACGGCTGTGCTGCCTACCGGCAGGCCGGCCGATGACTCCGAACCGGTGACGCCGGACAAGCGCCTCATCGGCGAGCGCAACCGCACGGACGTGCTGACCTGGCTGTCGCGCTTCGGTTGGCTGACCAGCCGCATGACCGCTGCGCTGGTCTGGCCGAACGCAGCACAAGCGCAGGCAATGGCCCGCCGGACGCTGACTGCGCTGGCTAGTGAAAAGCTCATCATGAGCCGCCCCCTTACAAAGGGAGGTGCGGCATACCTGCTGTCAGCCAAAGGCGCGCGATTGCTCAGTGAGCAAACGGGCTTGAATGCCGAGAGCGGCAATGCCCTGGCGCTGGGGAATCAGACACATCGAGCGTGCAGCAATTGGCACCTCATCCACGCTGTACAGCAGGGCCTTGCCATCGTGACAGAGCATGAGATTGCCAGCGGACGCGGCCCTTGCCGCGTTCTGAAGGGCAAGCAGGCCGACGGACTGATAGTCGCCGTCGATGGGGCATGTACGTGGCTTGAGTGCGAAAACTCAGCAAAGTCGAGGCCAGAGCGGCACAAGACCGTCGCACTTGTCCAGGAGTGCCTGGGCGCCGAACGACAGGTCGAGATTGCCCCAGGCCTCTGGCTTGCACGGCTCGCCGTCGTAGCAACCAACGCAGAGGCGCTGCGCTGGATGGCCGCATCATTTCTCGACGCTCACCGCAGCGGGCTTCTGCGAGACAGTCAGGTCGCCGACGTAGACGTCTGCCTGCTGCCGATTTCAGAAAGCCTCGTCCCCGGCGATGCCGTGGAGGGAAATATGTGGTGGCAAATTTTGCTGCCAGCTCTCTGCTGAACATGCCATTTTGGCACCGGAAGCACGAACGAAGCTGTTGTGATGGGCGGGATCAACGTCGTCAGGAGCTCACGCCCGGTCCCGCGTTCGATGCAAACTACAATGCCTGCGTTGGAGAGCTGGCCGAGCGGTTTAAGGCACTGGTCTTGAAAACCAGCGAAGGGGGAACCCTTCCGTGGGTTCGAATCCCACGCTCTCCGCCAGAGTGAGTCGGCGGTTCGCCCCTGCACCACTTTGCGCCAGCGCAGCGACGGCTGCCTTCGCATCTCGTGGCCCGGCCCGACCGCCGAGCATCATCTCATCCGCGCCGTGTACGCAATTGGCCCGGGCCGAATCAGCCTTCGCGGTAAAGCTCGATCGAATGCGCCACGATGGCCAGCCTGGCCTCGTCGTCCTCGCCTGGGCGAATGAAGACGCGTGTAGGCAATGCGCCACTTGCCTTGGCCATGAACGTTGACGACCATCGACTTGACTAAGCCGGCTTGGGCGCGCTCACAGATGCCTAGTTAGCAGGTGGTAGAGCCATGCAAGCAACATCCCGAGTAGCGCGTAAGCAGCGTGTTTCCAGTTCACAAGAGGTATGTTGCCTGCTCTCAGTAGGTGCGGTCATGCGTAGCTGCAGAAACAACATCTACATGCCGCCGGAAGAACCCGCAATTTTGTTGGTAACCAGCTCACCAGGGCCAGAGTCGATCAGATTCTCTATATTCAGTCGTGTCGACCCTTTGGACTTGAGGAAGTTCATGCCGACGGCCACGCCGACCTGTGACAGGTGCGCGATTTCGTCGAAGGCTAGTCGCGCAGCTAGGCACGGCACTGCAGCGGCAAATGCTTGGTGATAGCGCGCCGCCGATCCCCCGTGGCGGGTCGCAGCCAGCAGGTCGACGAATCGCACGACACTATCCACGCAGCGCGGCATCACAGGGTGGCTGCCGTGCAACGCACCAGCCGCCTGGACGGGCAGCGGCGCTCGGCATTCCACTCGGCTGCAACGCGCGAGCGGCTGGGCGTCCGGGCGGTCCAGCACCTCGCCGCGGCGCCTGGCGATCTCGATGGTCGCGAAGGCAATGATGAAGATCTAAACCACGGGGACTACTCGTTGAAGCAGGCAACTGGCTTGCACCATCAACATCGAGTAGCCCATGACGACTTTCACCCCAACCGCCCATATCCAACAGCTTCCTCTCGACCCAAGCCACCCTCTCCTGAGAATCCGACGCGCTCTGCGCGCCTGTTTGACTCGCGTGTGGCCGACGCGCAACTTGGCTCTGTGCCCTCCGGCCCACGCTGCCTTGATTGATGCCAAGTCATTGGGCATCGAGGCAATGTGCCCTGGCAAGGCGCTCGTTGTGTACCTGCCCAACATCTTTGAGCCGCACGTTCAAACACTTGCAGGCTTGACTCCGCAGGTGCTTGTCCACCCGGACCTGAGTCTGGAACGATTTGTGGCGTACCTGTCTTGGTCAGCCCCGGCTGAGACCGCAAAGCTGCCACTCACAGCGTGGGTCAAGCTCGCGGACATGGCCGACGCACTGGACCTCCAGAAAGGGACAGGCGACTCCTCACAGCTTCAGGTCGTGATGGTGGCCGGCAACAATGTCGGCATCAGCTCTTTGCTGCCGGACGACACCTTCAAGGCAGGCTGCGTTTCAGCATTGGCCCAGTGCGAAGCGCTCCCTGCCGGGTTCAGCGAACAGGAACTCGCGAAGGCCAAGGTCAAGGCCGCTGCGTACAGTGACCGACCGTGGATGTTCATGTCCTACGAGCTGCGGAACGGCGCAACGCGCTTGGCCGTCAGCTGGGCACCACTCCGCAGGATGCACCCTGGAATTTCGACGACTTGACGCCTGCCCGCCAAGGCCCATAGGACCAGCCCCGCCTCGATGGCGGGGCTGCTGCATTTTTCGAAAGTGACTTCATCGCGGCAAACGGGGTCACGATCTACCCTTGCGGCCCGGTGTGCGGGCGTCTGACTTGGCTGCCAGCCCGGCTTGCGGTGGTGAAGTCAGTGTGCCAGTTGGCAGTTTTCCTGCCTGTTGCTTTCGAACTGCATGTCGGGGCGCTCGCCGACTCGACACCGCAGGCGCTCGTCCACCCCGACTTGAGCTTGGAGCGGTATGCTGCATGTCGCCTACTTGAAGCCCCCCACCGTCACGCGCTATGGGTCCATGCGTAGTGGCGCAACAAGTGCCCATCGGTGGCTGGACGGAGTGCTGCACAAGACGCAGCGACGCGCTCTTCATTCGAGAAATCGGCTCCCGCAAACGCCCGTCTGGCGTTGCTTCCTGGCGCGAGATTGCGCCCTTGGCATCAGCCCACGTCGCGCAAGAAGTGCAGGGCCCCATCGTCGCAGCCCGCGACGATCAGGCCCGACATTGCGGCGACAACGCAGCCGATCGCGGCATCTGCTACGAACTTGCAGGTGGGGCGCTTACCCGCGGGGTCCCACAGGCGCACGGTGTTGTCTTCGGAGCCCGAGGCGATGCGTCCGTCGGGCAGCACGGCCAGCGCGTTGACCCCGCTTGAATGCCCTTCGAAGACCAGTGGCTCGCCCGGATGCGCGGGGTCCCACAGGCGCACGGTGTGATCCTCGGAGCCCGAGGCGATGCGTCCGTCGGGCAGCACGGCCAGCGCCTTGACCGCCCCCGAATGTCCTTCGAAGACCAGCAGCCCGCCCGGGTGCGCTGGGTCCCACAGGCGCACGGTGTTGTCAGAAGAACCCGAGGCGATGCGCCCGTCCGGCAGCACGGCCAGCGCGCAGACCAAGCCCGAATGCCCGTCGAAGACCAGCGGCTCGCCCGGTTGCGCCGGGTCCCACAGGCGCACGGTGTTGTCAAAGAGCCCGAGGCGATGCGCCCGTCGGGCAGCACGGCCAGCGCGATGACCGAACCCGAACACCCTTCGAAGACCAGTGGTTCGCCTGGGCGCGTCGGGTCCCACAGGCGCACGGTGCTGTCAGAAGAGCCCGAGGCGATGCGCCCATCGAGCAGCACGGCCAGCGCGTTGACCGCTTTCGAATGTCCTTCAAATACCAGCGGCTCGCCCGGGTGCGCCGGGTCCCACAGGCGCACGGTGTTGTCTTCGGAGCCCGAGGCGATGCGCCCGTCGGGCAGCACAGCCAGCGCGTTGACCGCTTTCGAATGCCCTTCGAAAACCAATGGCTTGCCCGGGTGCGCCGGGTCCCGCAGGCGCACGGTGTTGTCAGAAGAGCCCGAGGCGATGCGACCGTCGGGCAGCACGGCCAGCGCGCAGACCGAGTCCGAATGCCCTTCGAAGACCAGCGGCTCACCCGCGTGCGCCGGGTCCCACAGGCGCACGGTGTTGTCGTCGGAGCGCGAGGCGATGCGCCCGTCGGGCAGCACGGCCAGCGCGATGACCCATCCCGAATGCCCTTCGAAGACAAGCGGCTCACCCGAGTGCGCCGGGTCCCACAGGCGAACGGTCTTGTCAGAAGAGCCCGAGGCGATGCGCCCGTCGGGCAGGACGGCCAGCGCGCAGACCGCTTTCGAATGCCCTTCAAATACCAGTGGCTTGCCCGGGTGCGCCGGGTCCCACAGGCGCACGGTGTTGTCACGGGAGCCCGAGGCGATGCGTCCGTCGGGCAGTACGGCCAGCGCGTAGACCGAGCCCGTATGCCCTTCGAATACCAGCGGCTCGCCCGGGTGTGCCGGGTCCCACAGGCGCACGGTGTTGTCTTCGGAGCCAGAGGCAATGCGCCCGTTGGGCAGCACGGCCAGCGCGTGGACCGAGCCTGTATGCCCTTCGAAGACAAGCGGCTCGCCCGGGTGCGCCGGGTCCCACAGGCGCACGGTGTTGTCACGGGAGCCCGAGGCGATGCGTCCGTCGGGCAGTACGGCCAGCGCGTAGACCGAGCCCGTATGCCCTTCGAATACCAGCGGCTCGCCCGGGTGCGCCGGGTGCCACAGGCGCACGGTGTTGTCGTCGGAGCCCGAGGCGATGCGCCCATCGAGCAGCACGGCCAGCGCGAGGATCCAGTCAGAATGCCCTTCGAAGATCAGCGGCTCGCCCGAGTGCGTCGGGTCCCACAGGCGCACGTTGTTATCAAAGGAGCCCGAGGCGATGCGCCCGTCGGGCAGCACGGCCAGCGCGCAGACCGAGCCCGAATGCCCTTCGAATACCAGCGGCTCACCCGGATGCGCCAGGTCCCACAGTCGCACGTTGTAGTCATAAGTGCCCGCGGCGATGCGTCCGTCGGGCAATACTGCAAGACAGGAACCACCACCGATCAACGTCGCCTTGTGCGCGGTCGAGAGCCGCAGGCTGCGGCTGATGGGTCGGAGCAGCAAGCACCGTTGCTCGGACTCCGCATCACCCTGCCAGTGCAGCGCTGCACCGGCCAGCCCGGCCAGTGGCTGCAGTGAGTGCTGCCCCTCGCCGATCCGTCCCAGCACCTGGGCGGCCAACTGTTCCGGAAACTGGTGAAGCACATGCGCACTGTTGCGCAGCAGCGCCAGCAGCAACGGCTGCGCGGGCATTCCCTCCAGCGCCTGGGCGTCGGCCATAAGGGCGTCCACGCCTGCTTGGTCGAGCCGAGCTTGCAGCCACTCGAAGCTCTCGAACATCAGCGGGCCGCACACGCGCTGGCGTTCGTCGTTGCTACTCAGGTGGGCCGGCAGGTGCCTCAGCAGATAGCCCGACCGATGAGCAAGGCCTTGCTCGACCTCGCGCAGCGCCCATGCCCGCAGCGCCGCCTGTGACGCCAATACGTCCACCGCATAGTCACCCGCACGCGCAAAGCCGTCTTCGTTGTCGTGGGTGAGCCATTCGGCCATCGAGAAGTGGTCGAAGGCCAGTTTGCCGGCGCGCAAACGCAAGAAGTCGGGCAGTGCCTTGTGGACAGCCTTCACCTCCGCCTCGCCCACGCCCAGCACGGTGGCCACCGTGGCTGCCGCCAAGGACTCGCGCGCTGAAGCCAGCACGCCCAGCACTCGACGTGCGCCTGCGTAGTCGCGGCCCACGCGCGCGAAGCGGCGGTCAAAGGATTTCAGGTAGAAGCTGTCCATGCCCGGAGGCAGCGCCGCGAGTTCGGCCACGCCGATACGGCGGTTTTCCAGGTCGCGCATGGCGCGCACGGCGTAGAGGAACTTTCCCAGGCTGCGTTGCACCAGCAACTCGGCCAGCGGCTCGGCGGCATGCCCTTCGTCGTGCATTAAGCCGGCCAGCGGCTCGCGTGCGCAGCGGCCCAGGATGTAGCGGCGCAGGTCCTCCTGGTTGCCGACGCTTTCGGCATCGATCTCCTTGATCCCGAAGGCGCCGAGCGGCGTCAGTACCTGCGGGTTGGGGCGCGAGGTGGCCAGCACCCGCAGCCAGGCCGGAAAGCGCCCAGCCTTGGCGGCGAGCAAGGAGACGATGGTGCCGGTGCTGCGAGGGCCGGTGGCATCCACCTCCAGCGCTTCGTCCAGCGCGTCCACCAGCAGCAGGCGTGGCGCGGATGGGGCGCTCAGGCGGGCCAGCGGCGCGAGCACGGCGCCTTCGAGTGCGCTGCCCGGGTCGGTGAGCGCTCGGTCCAGGCGTTCCTGCAAGTCCGGGTCGGCGTCGATCAGTTCCTGGTAGCCCGGCACGGTGGTAGCGAGCTGCGCCGCCAGGCTGCGAACAAAGGCGCCGGGTTGCAGCGTTTCCTGCGTGTCGTGCTGGCAGAAGTGCCAGGCGGCGATGCAGACGCCGGGGTTGCGGTGCACCAGTTCCGCCATGATGGCCGACTTGCCTACGCCAAAGTCGGCACGTATGAGCAGCGCTCGCGCGTGGCTGGCGGCATGCCAGTTGGCGATCTCGCCGAACAGCCAGTCGCGGCCTTCGAAGACTTCGCGCTTGTCAGCCATGTAGGCCGAGAAGTCCCAGGGCGTCGGCCAGCGGTAGCGCGATGAGGGCGCATCCCGCGTCCTGTGCAACTCGTCCCGCAGGCGCCGCACGTCCTGCCAGGCAGGCTGGTACTCCTTCGGCAGTTGATCGGGTGTTCGAGCAGCCTCTTCTTCGAGCCAGGCGACGGCCCGTTCGAGCGTATCGGTATCGATGCGCAGCGATTGAGACTTGCCCAAGGAGAGCAACCCGCTCTGAGCCGGCACCGTGGACAGGTCGAGGTCATCGACGATGCAGGTGACCGCCTTGTTCGTGAGCTGAGCGCCCCACATCTCCTGGCGCAACACCTCGCGGTCGTCGTCGAGTGCGGCCCTGGACAAGCAGACCAGGACGGCGGCTGCATCTCGCAGCGCGGCCTTGATGCCTTCGTCCCAATCCTGCCCGAGGCGCAGACACTGAACCGGATGTCGCGCGACGAAGTCGGGCGAGAGCTGAAAGTCGTTGGGGCCCGAGCCCGGACGATCGATCCAAAGCGACACGCCTTCGATGGCAAGCGCCTGCACCAGCGGCCTGACGCGCGAACGCTTGTCCGGCGCGGCGTGGCTGACGAAGACAAAGCTCATCGCCGGGACTTTGCCAGATCCAGCCGTGTCGAATGGCCCGGGCTTGTGGGCATTCGGCACATTTGCGGCGGCGAGATTGGAATGGCGGGTGTCTCTAGGCCCCGGTACCCAACTTTCACCCGGCAGCCGCGACGGCTTGACGACTGCAGGTCTAGTCCACAACGACAAGCCTCGCCTTGACGACGGGTCTGCTACCGTCGGGAGGATCTTGCTTTGACTTTCGCTTACCTTGTCTTTTCGACAGTTGGAGCTTTGTCAAATCTTAGCGCCACTCAAGTTGGCCTCCGCAAGCAACCTTCGCCTATTGCGCCAAGCCATCACCTCAGCCAGGCATCATCGTCCTCGCCTGGACGGATGAAGACGCGTGTGGGCAGTGCGCCGCTTGTGTTGGCTCTGATGGCATCTGCGGATAGACCGCCCAAACCGATTTTTGGTAACTACCTGGCATCCCCGGTCGAGACATACGATGACATTTTTAATCCAACGTTGGCAAAGGTGAATGCAGGATCTTCAGACGCCACTTCCCAAGGGGGCAACTCTGGAAACAAGGTTTGAACTATAAGTGCAATTGCGTCAGCATTTGACTTTGGCTGTCGGGCGACCACTGACGCCCTAGTCGACTCTTGTTCATTGCTGCATAATCTGAAAAATCCGCCTTGGGGACTGTAGTCTGGCAGTTCCAAGCGCCCACGTAGCGCATCCTGCGCTGCCTTCCAATCGCCGGAATAAGACCTTTTGTCTATTGTCGGCGGCATGAAAATGCAACACTTGCTGAGGTGTCCTCGCTCGACGAGCTCCTTAATCTCCCATAGAGTCCCGAGGTGGGCTGACGGAACGACCATACATATGGTTGATGCGTCCATCAGCAAAGCGACGGCATGACACCAGTCGCCCTCTTCGGTAGGTAGACGACCGGCACCGATGGCTTCGCCTGGACTGCCAAGAGCAAGAAGAGTACCTGCATCACGCAAGGCTCGTTCGATCAATGATTCCATCTCCGCATTTTGTTCAAAGAGCGATGGTCCCTCACCGACTCCGACGCCAACTGAAATCATTGGCATCTCCGTACGGCGCCATTGCTGCGTCTGGGCGTCATGCTCTTCGCGAACGGCGGTGCCGTCGGCTGCGTCCAGAAATTTTCCGTCGCCAAGGCCAAGTTGTCCTGTGATGGCGAATGGTCGGAGATAGAGGAATATCTGGCCATCTTCGGGTTTCAGACCAGCGGCGAGAACATTCTCGTATACGCGTGCGGTCTCTCTATCGCGGGCACGTTGCCGATCTTCCGCCTCGGCAATTGTCATACCCTCGATCATCATCCGAAACGCTCGACGCGCGAGGCCGAACGAAATCAGTGCCAAGACCAGATTGCTTTCCCAACCCCAGACCGAGGCTTCGATAGTCACCAAGCTTCGTGGCGCGGCAAACAAGAGCCGTGGCTCTCGCGCGAGAGTCGGACCCATTGCCGCAAACGCGTCAATGGCAATCAGAAACAAGCAGGCAACAAGAAATATCCAGGGCTTGTTCCGAAGCAGAAAGAGTACGAGAAGCGCACCTGTGATGCCTAACAAGAGGCGAACCGCTAGAGGTAGAAGTACCATCAGCCGGCCAACACCGAACCCAACAGCCTCAAATGCTGAGTCAGCTACGGCTTTACCGTACCGCCACGCCAACACTGCCACCGCCAACATCGCAGCAATCAGCATGCGAAACCCAGATGGAGATTCGGACACAGCGACGGAGCCCATGACAAACATGGTCATTGCGTTGGAGCGTGCAACTTCCAGTCGACCGGTGAACCGACTCGCAACGTAGCGAAAAAACGAAGGGCGCACTCGCCCAGGGACCATAAACCCTCCGGTACTCAACTGAACCACTACTTAGGCATAACTTGCCGAGCCGGAAACGCTCTCCTGCCACCGATCGTAGCCCCTCATCCGCCTGCAACGCTACAGGCGGCGACATCAACACTGACTACGTCGTTTCAGCTTGACCTAGTTTGGACGTGATTGGGACACTGCACGGCGCACCAAGAAGGTGTGTGGCGCGCGTCTCTGCCGTAGGACCCGCTCACGCCAATCGTCCGGGTAGAGGACCTGACCGCTGCCATGGACCCATCCGACCGTTGCCGATGGCGCCGACGCGTTGCTGGTCGCAATGGTGGCCGGTCGTAGCGTCGGGGGTCGGCAGGTTCTCGCACGAGGCATTCCGCTCACGATGCGCATTGGCATCGGCCCGATGCGAAGTGGCACCCACCGGGCACAGTGACGAAGAGCTGGCAGTGGCCAAGGCCGGGAACTACAGCGACGGTCCATGGATGTTCATGTCCTACGAACTCAAGAACGGCGACAAGCGCCTGGCAGTGAGTTGCCCCCCGGAACGCAACTTTCACCCGGCAGCCGCGACGGCTTGACATCTGCTGGTCAGGTCCCCGACAACCAGCCCCGCCCTGATGGCGGGGCTGCTGCGTTTGCCTGGCTGATCCTCGCCATATTTCGCTGCTTCACCTCCTACCTTGTGACCCAATGCGCGGGGTTTATTCCTGGCCACCGGCTCGACTTGTAGTGGTGCATCCATGTGTGCCAAAATCACAGACACGAACACACCTAAGTCATTGATTTAATTTGGTTTGTGGTGCAGTGAGTAAGTTTCTCACCGCTTCCGCCAGTGACTGCACCGCGCAGTCACCGTCACCCGCCCTCGACGACGCCCGACGCGGCGCCGGTTCGGCGGCAGCGTCGTCCACCCGAAACGCTCGACTGCAAGCGCAAGAGGTGGCGCGTCCACCACACGATCGCAGCTTGGCCTTGCGTCAACAGGCCGATACCAGTCCAGTCTTGAAATTGCTGCTGCAGTGACGATCTCTGTACTGGTGCTTCAACTCACCCCGGAGTGATCGACATGCAAAGTCAACTCGACGAGTTGCTGGCGCGCATGCGTGCCCTGCAGGAGGACGTCGAAGAAGAGTACCGCCAGCAACGCAGCGTCTGGGAGGCCAGGCGTTCGCAACTCGCCGGTGACCTGTCTCGGCAGCAGCGCCGCTACAAGGTCGGCTTGTTTCGGTTCCTGCGGCGGTCCAGCGCACTGGCGATCCTCACCGCGCCGGTGATCTATCTGGGCTGGATCCCGTTTGTGCTGATGGACCTCTTCGTCACGATCTACCAGGCCATCTGTTTCCCGGTCTATCGCATCCCCAAGGTGCGCCGGTCCGACTACATGATCTTCGACCGCGAAGATCTGCCTTACCTGAACGCGATCGAGAAGTTCAATTGTTTCTACTGTTCGTACGGCAACGGTGTCGCAGCCTACTGCCGTGAGGTGGCCGCACGGACCGAGCAGTACTGGTGCCCGATCAAACACGCCCGTCGAGTCCGTGATGCCCACGGGCGGTATCCAGGGTTCTTCGACCATGGTGATGCGCAAGCCTTCCGCCAGGGGCTGGCCCGGTTACGGCGCCAGTACGACGAGGCACCGTCAGCGCCAACCACATCCCAACCGGCCACAGGCCCCAAGCGCGCAGGTGATTGACGCGCAGTTGTTGCAACGAACCCGCCACCACCGCTCACGCCCGAGCCTGTACCTGTGTGGATCTGGCCCTGCCGTTGGTTTTGCCTACCCGCGACCCTACTTGCGCGGCGCCAGTTCGGCAGCCAGGTCGTCCCACCAGAAGCGGTCGGCCGTGGGTGCCAGGGGTGACAGCTGTGGATTGGGCAGGCGGTAGACGCGGCGGCCGGCGAGGTCGACGCCGTCCAGCACGAGGCGTTTGTAGGCCTGGTAACGGCGCTCGAATTCGCCCGAGCGAGCCAGGCGTTGCAGGCCGTCGAGCAGGCGCGCGGCCATCCGTTCACCCTGTTCGGTGCGGGGCACGAAGAAGTAACGCGGCATGGGGTAGTGCAGCACGATGCCGCGTTCGATCGCCAGGTCGGGGATGGCGTCGCGGTGGCTCAGCCACTCGTCGCGCACCTCGTTGACGCCGCGCGAGAACAGGTCGAAGCGCCGGGCGCCCAGCATCTTGAACAGGCCTTCGTAGTCGTTGGCGAGCACCAGCTTGAAGCCGTTGGCATCCAGGATCTTCACGTCGGTCCAGGGCGTGGACTGGCCGATGCTGAATCGTTTGAGGTCGTCCAGGCTGCGTACGGTGTCGAGCTTGGGCTGCTGGTCGGCCAGGATCAGGAAGACGCGGTAGCCGAGCAGGCCGCGGTCGAGTGGGATCGGCACCGGCAGCAACTGTGATTCGAGATCGAGATTGGTGGCGCGGGCGACGATGTTGACGCGGCCCTCGTCGCCCGAAGCCAGTTCGGCCACGGCCCGGGTGAAGTTCATGGCCTTGTCGTAGGCGTGCACCTCGTAGGCGCCGAACTGCGCCTGGTTGGCCTGCAGTGCCGCTTCGAGCAATTGCCAGTAGTAGGTATGGCGCCCGTCGTTGGCCGATTCGGGCTGCGGGTGGACGAACCGCATCGGTTGTGCTGCAGCGTCGGCAGCAGTGGTGATGGCAGCGGCACCAACGGCCACCACCGCAGCCAAGGCCCACAGCAGCAGGCGAAGCTGGCGCAACAAGGCAGGCATGGGCTACTCCTTGGGGTGATCAGGCCGTGCGGGCCATGTCATCGGTCGCGAGGTAACGCTGGATCGCGGCGCCCGCCTCGATCCAGGCAGCGTCGAGCCGGTCGATCAGGCCCGTGCAGGCCAGGGTGTCGGCCCCGTCGTGGCAGGCCTGCTCCAGCGCCTGGGCCTGGGCGTGTACAGCCTGGGCACCCACGGTGGACGCAGCACCCCTGGCTCGATGGGCCAGATACCCCAGCGCCGCCGCATCACCAGCAGCGAGCGCTAATTTCAGGTTCAGGCGCGACGCCTCGATGTCGACCACAAAGGTGCCGAGCACACGCCGGTACACGTCGACGCGGCCGTTCACCGCCCGCAGGCCGGCAGCCACATCCAGTGCCGTCACCGGCACCACCAGCGGCACGGCCGTCGGCGCAATCGGCACGTCGGAGGGCTGCGTCGACACCTCGACCGGGCAGCGTGCCAACCAGCGCACCAGAGTGGCCACCAGCGCCACACCGTCGATCGGTTTGGTGAGGTGGTCGTTCATGCCGGCCTCGGCGGTCTGTCGACGTTCGACTGGCAAGGCCCCGGCGGTCATGGCGATGACGGGCAGGCCCGCCAGACGTGGCTCACGGCGGATGGCACGGCAGGCTTCCAGCCCGTCCATCACCGGCATCTGCACGTCCATCAGCACGGCGTCGAAGCTGTCGACCGCCAGGCGGGCCAGGGCCTCGCGGCCATTGCCTGCCACCACGACCTGCGCACCGGCGCGTTCGAGCAGGCCGACCCCCACCTCCTGGTTGACCAGGTTGTCTTCGACCAGCAGGATGCGAACGCCGGCCAGGGCGCTGGCATCCAGCACGACAGTCGCCGCCGACGCCGGTTCAGCGGGGTGGCCCTCGAGCGGTCCCTCGAACTCGGCCGTGAAACAAAACCTGCTGCCCTGGCCAGGCTGGCTGGTGACACTGATGTGCCCACCCATCAGTTCGGCCAGGCGTTTGCAGATCGCCAGGCCCAGCCCGGTGCCGCCGTAACGCCGCGAGATGGAGTTGTCGCCCTGGCTGAAGGGCATGAACAGTCCGGCGATCTGCTCGTCACTCATGCCGATGCCGGTGTCGCGCACCGAAAATTCGAGGGTTGCCCGCCCGCCCTGGCGCGACACCATGCGGCAGCCGACGACCACACGGCCCGACTCGGTGAACTTGACGGCGTTGCCCGCCAGGTTGATCAGGATCTGGCCGAGCCGCTGCGGATCACCCATCCAGTGCTGCGGTGTGTCGGGCGCAATGTCGAACAGCAGGTCGACGCCTTTTTCTTCCGCCCGCAGCGCCAGCAGGTTGGCCAGACCCTCGAACACCCGGTCGAGATGGAACTCGACGTGGTCGATCTCGAGCCGGCCAGCCTCGACCTTGGACAGATCCAGGATGTCGTTCAGGATGCCCAGCAGCGACACCGCGGCCTGGTGCGTCTTGGCGATGTAGTTGCGCTGGTTGGCGTCGAGCCGGGTCTGCAAGGCCAGTTGCGACATGCCGATGATGGCGTTCATCGGTGTGCGGATCTCGTGGCTCATGTTGGCCAGGAAAGCACTGCGTGCCTGTGCCGACGCCTCGGCAGCCTGTTTGGCTGCCACCAGCGCCTGTTGCGAAGCACGCCGCAGGCTGATGTCGGTGACGAAGGCGATGTAGTGCCCGGGTCGGTCGTTGACCGGCGCCTTGAAGTACAGCGACACCTCGACCGGCAAATGCTGACCATCACGGCGCAGCAGCATGGTCTCGAGGCGTGTGAAGTCGCGGTCCCGCCCGGTCGGCAACATGGCCTGGCCGCCTTCGACCATCAGACCCGGCACCACCTCGATCAGCTGCAGCAACAGCAGTTCGTCGGCCGTGCGGTCGAACAAGGCGCAGGCATGGCCGTTGACGTACGAGAAACGCCCGCTGTCGGCGTCGATGCGCAGGATGGCAATACCCGCGTGATCCATGGCGAACTGGATCTCCTCGCGCTGGCGGTTGCTGGCCTGCAGTTCGGCTGTGCGCAGCTGCACCAGTTCCTCGAGGTGGTCGCGGTGGCGCGCCAGCTCCTGTTCGGCCAGCGCCCGGTCGGTGACGTCGTTGAGCACGGCGATATTGAGTGTGTCCGCCTGCATGCCGCCCACCTCGACGATACGAACACTGCCATCCATGCAGGTCACGTGGTACGTCAGCGTATGCACCGGGCGGCCTTCGCTCCCGGCCTGGTCCCAGTCCTGGCGCCAGCCGGACATCACCTGCTGGCGGTAGGCGGGATCGGGGTAGGCACGGGCAAACCAGTCGGCCAGCGTCGGTACCTCGCTCAGTGAATATCCGAACACCTCGACAAACTTGTCGTTGACGAAGACGATGTGATCGTGCTCATCGGCCAGCGAGATCGGCATCGGCAGTTGTCGCACCACCTGGTGCAGCCGCTCGGCCGATTGCTGCAGCGCCGCGTTCTGCGAGGCGAGTTGGCGCACCATGGCGTCGATGGCGTTTTTCAGCCTTTCGAGCTCGCCGCTGAAACGCCAGTCACGCGGCCCGGCGACCACCGCATCGCCGCGTGACACCTGCACCGCATACGACTCCACCAGGCGCAGCGGGCGCAGCACCAGTCGCTGCAACAGCAGATACAGACCCAGCGACAACACCGCGTCGAACAGCAAGATCGACACGGTGATGAAGACCCGGGTGCCAGCCAGCGCTTCGTCCAGTTGGCGCGACGTGGCATACGAAGCCACCTTGCCGACCACCTGGTCGGCGTAGACGATGTCGCGCTCGTAGAGGTGCAGCCCGGTGCCGGCAAATCGTTGGGCCTGACTGATCACCCTGCCCTCGGCGTCGCGAGTGAGGATGAACACCTGATCACCCACCTGCACCACTACACCGGCCGAACGTGGATCCTGCATCTGGCTTTCCATCAGCCGGGTGATCTGCGGGAACTCGAGGTTCCAGGCCGGTGGCGCCAGGCCGATGGCCAGCTGATCGGCACCAAGTGCCTGGGCACCCTCGAAGTCGGCCCGTTTTTCGGCGCTGTAGTAGTGGTACGCAACGGCACCCACCCCGCCCAGCACCAGCGAGACGGAGATCAGGATCAGGGCGATCACCAGGGTGGCGATCGAGGACTGCGTGGAACGCATGGTGTCCGATCATGGCGAGCCGCGCCATCCGGCCTGCGGCGAACAACAAACCCAGCCGTGATGCGTCACGACAACTCGATTTTCAGTTTCGGACGCCTGGCCACTCTATCGCAAGGCCGTGTAGCCAGGATCCGACCGTCGGCAGGCATGCAGCTCACCTGCTCCAGATCAAGTCAGGGTCGATCACCCCGCCGGGATACTCGGCGCCCTCGTCCATCCCCCGGCCCCTCGATGGTCGGCCTGACCGTCGGAGACAAGTGCATGGATATGCCCGCCGAAATTGCCCCAGATGTCGCCGTCGATGACGCGCTGGACGATCAGATCCTGCTCGGCGATGAGGCCGTGGCGCGCGGCGCCATCGACGCCGGCATCAGCGCCGCTTATGCCTACCCCGGCACGCCGTCCACCGAAATTTTCCAGGCCATCGAGGACCAGGCCAAGGCGCTGGGTCTGCCGGTGCGCGGCCTGTGGTCGACCAACGAGAAGGTGGCGCTCGAAGAAGGTGTGGGGGTGTCGTACGCCGGCAAACGCGCCATCGTGTCGATGAAACACGTGGGACTCAACGTGGCGGCCGACCCGTTCATGAACGTGGCCGTGTCGGGCGCACATGGCGGGCTGGTGATCGTGGTGGCCGACGACCCCGGCATGCACAGCTCACAAAACGAGCAGGACTCGCGTTACTTCGCCGACTTCGCCATGGTGCCCTGCCTCGAGCCGGCCGACCAGCAGCAGTGTTACGACTTCACGCGCGAGGCCTTCGATCTCTCCGAGCGCCTGCAGGTGCCGGTGATGCTGCGGCTGGTGACTCGCCTGGCCCACAGCCGGGCGGCGGTGCGGGCCGGCGAACGACGCGCGCCCAACTCGGCCAATTGGGTGCCAGACCCGGATCGATTCACGCTCATCCCGGTCAACGCGCGGCGCGCCTACGCCGGCCTGGTCGACAAACAAGTCGCGCTGCAGGACTGGAGCGTGGCCCATGACGTGAACCAGCTCGACATCCGCGGCCAAGGCAAGCCCGGCATCCTGGTCAGCGGCATCGCCTGGAACTATCTGGTCGAAGCACTCGGTGATCGCCTGGCGGACTACAACGTGCTGCGCATCGGCGCCTACCCGCTGCCGATCGAGAAGATCCGCAGCCTGCTCGACGCGTCTAGCCAGGTGCATGTGGTCGAAGAAGGTTACCCCTTCATCGAGCGCTACGTGAGTGCACTGGGCCTGATGCGCGAGCGGCGCATCGTCGGCAAACTCACCGACGCCTTGCCACGCATGGGGGAGCTGAGCCAGGACGCCATCAAGCGCTGTTTCGGCCTCCCGATCGCCCCCACGCTGAAACTGGCCGGGCTGGCCGACGTGTTGGTCGGGCGCCCGCCGCGCCTGTGCGACAAGTGCCCACACACCGACGCCTACCTCGCCATCAAGGAGGTGATCGCCTCGCTGGGTGACGACACGCGGGTGATGGGCGACATCGGTTGTTATTCGCTGGGCACACTCGAGCCGCTGCGTGCCATCCACTCGTGCCTGTGCATGGGCGCGTCGATCGGCATGGCCATCGGCGCGGCGCATGCCGGCATGACGCCGGCGCTGTGTGTCATCGGCGACGGCACCTTCACGCATTCGGGCCTGGCGCCGCTGCTGGACGCGGTGCGCGAGAACGCCAACATCAAGGTCTTCATCCTCGACAACTCCATCGTCGCCATGACGGGTGGCCAGCCGACCCAGGCCACCGACGAGCAGGTGGTTGACCTGCTGGCCGGCCTGGGTGTGCCGCGCGACCACATCCGCCTGGTCGAACCCACGCGCCACAAGAAGGACCACACCATGGCCGTGATCCGCCATGAGCTGGCCTACGAGGGCCTGTCGGTCATCATCGCCCGGCGTGCCTGCGTGACCTACGCGAAAGAGATCAAGGCGCTGAAGAACAGCAAGGGCGGCGACATCGGGGTGGTGGCCACATGAACTTCGATCTCGTGCTCGCCGGTGTCGGCGGACAAGGTGTGCTCACGATCGCCTGGGTGCTGGACCACGCGGCCCACGGCGCCGGCCTGCGGCTCAAGCAGTCCGAGGTGCACGGCATGGCGCAGCGCGGTGGCGCGGTGTCGGCCTTCGTGCGTTTGTCCGACGCCCCCGTGGCCAGCGACCTGATCGTCGCCGGATCAGCATCCCTCATCGTCGCCGTGGAGCCGCTCGAAGCGCTGCGTTACACCGGCCTGCTGCGCCTGGACGGCACGGTGGTGTGCGACGTGACACCCATGGTCAACATCGACAACTACCCCGACCACGCCGCGCTCTACGACGTGTTGTTCTCGGTGCCGAACCTCGTGGCCGTGGATGCCACCCGCCTGGCGCAGGTGGCCGGCACGGTGAAGGCGCAAAACACCGTGGTGCTGGGCGCCGCAGCACCGCTGCTGCCGCTTCCCATCGACACCATCGAGGCGCAGTTGGTCGCGCTGTTCGAACCCAAGGGTGACCGCATCGTGCAGGCCAACCTGCGCGCCTTTCGCAAGGGCTGCGCGGCCAGCGGTTTCGTGCAGGCGCTGCGCGCCGCAGGTGTGCCGTCGGCGCGGGTGGCACGCGTGAGTTCGCGGCTGGGCTTTGCACCCCACCCCGTCGCCGCCGATCTGGTGGCAGCTTGGGCCGACCGGCTGCTCGGTCCGCATGGCGAGGCCACCGCAGTCCAGGTGTTCGCAGCCCCCCGGCTGGTGCCGCTGGATGCGGTGCACGCGGTAACAGCCTGAGCCGGCCCGAGGCTGGCTGGGGGCTCGGTCCACCTGACTGGCTGACCACCGCGCCAAGGACGTTCCGGGCGAGCGGGAGGCCATGACACGTTAGCCGATTATCTTGACACTTATCACGCGTTAACCATGGTATGCGGACAAGTCAAGCAAGAAACCGTTTAAACCCCTATTTGACACAAGGTAATTTTCGCTGAAACTGCGGGCAAATCGTTTCTGTGGCAGCAAAACAGATTCGCACCTACAACCCTTCAGACGAGAGTCATTTGTGTTGGATCAAACTTTCAGGTCGTTTTCTGCAACGGTCGTCAAACGCTTGACATCCATCAAATCCGCGACGTCAACGGTCGCCATCGCGACGGCGCTCGCCATCGGCACCCCGATGTCAACGCAGGCGCAGGACGTCAAGGGCAACGCTGCCGAGGGTGAGAAGAAGAACGCCATGTGTGTCGGCTGCCACGGCATCATCGATTACAAGACGGGCTTCCCCGACGTGCACCGTGTGCCCAAGCTGCACGGCCAGAACGCCAGGTACATCGTTGCGGCGCTGGGTGACTACAAGCAGGGGCAACGCAAACATCCGTCGATGCGTGCGGTGGCACAGACACTCACCGATCAGGACATGGCCGACCTCGGCGCCTACTTCGAGTCGGCCCACGCGGGCGCCAAGGTGGCCGCCACCACCGTCGACCCCGGCCCCGCCAAGGCGGTGCTCGACAAGGCCGGCTGCCCGGCCTGCCACGGTGCCAACTTCAACCAGCCGATCGACCCGGGTTATCCCAAGCTCGCCGGCCAGCACAGCGACTACCTGTATTACGCCCTGCGCGCCTACCAGCACAACGACAGGGCGTTTATCGGGCGGGGCAACCCCATCATGGGCGGCATGGTCAAGCAACTCAGCAACCAGGATCTCAAGACCCTGGCGCACT
The DNA here is from genome assembly GCA_016702605.1 of Candidatus Intricatilinea gracilis. Classification (GTDB taxonomy): domain Bacteria; phylum Pseudomonadota; class Gammaproteobacteria; order Burkholderiales; family Burkholderiaceae_C; genus Sphaerotilus; species Sphaerotilus gracilis. The sequence goes on along the minus strand of JADJDQ010000023.1, from coordinate 327,719 downwards.
ACCTCGAGAGCCTGAACGGCGATCTCGCCACCATCCAGGCCAGTCGCCTGCGCTGACGCGCGGCGCACCACAGGCAGCAAACAAGAGATCGCGCGCCTGCGCTTGCGCGGCGGCGCCGCCGCGTGTGCTTCGCGCACATCGACACCTGGATTCGCACAAGGAACTGGTCACATGAAGGCATCGAACAAACTGGCACTCGCCGCAGCGGGCGCACTGGGACCGGTGGCCGCGTTCGCGGACTACTCGTTCAACTTTCCGCCGCCGGTCACACCGATCGCACGCGAGACGCTGCACGTGCACAACCTGTTCATGGCCGTGATCCTGGTGATCTTCTTCGCCGTCCTGGCGGTCATGTTGTATTCGTTCTGGCGCCATCGCAAGTCACGCGGCCACGTGGCGGCCGACTTCGTCGCACCGCGCTCGCGCAAGCAATGGCTGTGGGTGTTGTCTCCCTTCGCAGCCCTGCTGGTGATCGATTACGGCGTGTTCGGCATTCCGGCTTATCACGCGGTGCTGAACTACGAGGACACCCGCAACGACGCCGAACTTGTCGTCAAGGTCACCGGCAGCCAGTGGTTGTGGGTGTATGAGTTCCCGGCCGAAGGGGTGCAGTTCACCAGCCGCATGACCACGCCGCGTGCACAGATCGACAACCAGCAGGCCAAGGGCGAGAACTACCTGCTCGAGGTGGACAACAGCCTGGTGCTGCCGGTAGGCAAGAAGATCCGGTTCATCACCACCTCCAACGACGTGATCCACAGCTGGTGGGTGCCGGCCTTCGGTGTCAAGCGCGACGCCGTGCCCGGTTTCCTGCGCGAGTTCTGGGCCAAGGTCGACACGACCGGCACCTACCGCGGCCAATGCTCCGAGCTGTGTGGCAAGGAACACGGCTTCATGCCGGTGGTCGTGAAGGTCGCGCCCGACGCCGAGTTCAAGAGCTGGCTGGCAGCGCTCAAGCGTCCTGCCAACAGCGCCGCGGCCGAGCAGGCGGTACCTGGCAAGACCCCCTTGTGATCACCGTTGTGTTGGTGCGCCCGAACAGTTCTGCCAGCACCACAACACCGGACCTCTCTCTTCAAGCACCCACGGAGTAGTCAGATGGCACATGACCTGGCGATCGACAGCCACGATCACGCCCACCACCATCCCGCAGGCGGTTGGCGCCGCTGGATCGAGACCACCAACCACAAGGACATCGGGGCGATGTACCTGGTGTTCGGCATCACCATGCTGCTGGTGGGTGGCGCCATGGCGCTGGCCATCCGCGCCGAGTTGTTCCAGCCCGGCCTGCAGCTGATGCAGCCCGAGTTCTTCAACCAGCTCATCACGCTGCACGGCCTGGTCATGGTGTTCGGCTTTGCGATGCCGGTGGCCACGGGCCTGGCCAACTACATGTTGCCGCTGGTGCTGGGTGCCCCCGACATGGCCTTGCCGCGCCTCAACAACTGGGGCTTCTGGCTGCTGCCGCCGGCCGCCATCATGCTGGTGCTGCCCTTCGTGCTGGGTCTGGCCGGTGTGGGCTCGGGCGCCGTCGACACCGGCTGGACGATGTACGCACCGCTGTCGGTGCAAAGTGGCTGGGGCATGGACTTCGCCATCTTCTCGGTGCACATGCTCGGTGTGTCGTCGATCCTCGGTGCCATCAACGTCATCGTCACCGTGGTCAACATGCGCCCCACCGGCATGACGTTGATGAAGATGCCGCTGCTGGCGCACGGTTTTCTCGTCACCGCGATCCTGCTCATCACCATCATGCCGGTGCTGGCCGGTGGTGTGACCATGGTGCTGATGGACCGCCATTTCGACACCCACTTCTTCAACGCCGCCGGTGGTGGTGACCCGGTGCTGTGGCAACACATCTTCTGGTTCATGGGCCACCCCGAGGTGTACGTGCTGCTGCTGCCCATTGCCGGCGCCGTGCCCCACGTGTTGTCGGCCTTCGCGCGCAAGCCAGCCTACGGCTACAAGGCCCAGGTGTATTCGATGTGGGCCATCGGCGTGCTGGCTGTCATCGTGTGGGCGCACCACATGTTCACCAGCGGCATGTCGACCGGCAGCCAGCTGTACTTCATGTACAGCACCATGCTGATCTCGCTGCCACTGGCGGTGCTGTTCTTCTGCTGGATCGCCACCATCTGGCGCGGCTCGCTGAGCTTCGAGACGCCGATGTTGTTCGCCATCGGCTTCATCGTGCTGTTCGGCTGGGGCGGCCTCACCGGCCTGGTGCTGGCCGACGCCGCCGCCGATCCGCAGTACCACAACGCCTACTTCCTGGTGGCGCACTTCCACTACGCGCTGTATCCGACCACCGCGCTGGGCTCGATGGCCGCCATCTACTACTGGCTGCCCAAGTGGACCGGTCACATGATCGACGAACGCCTGGGCCGCGCGCACTTCTGGGTGGCCATGGTCGGAATGAACCTCACGTTCATCCCGCAGTTCATGGTTGGCCTGGCCGGCATGCCGCGCCGCATCCCCGACTACCCGCTGATCTTTGCCGACTGGAACATGCTGTCGAGCATCGGCGCCTTCATCCTCGGCGCCTCACACCTGATCTTCATCGTCAACGTCGTCAAGTGTGTGCGTGGCAACGGCGCAAAGGCCGACGCCAGGTCGTGGGAAGGCGCCGAGGGCCTCGAGTGGACCGTGCCGTCACCGGCCCCCCACCACACCTTCGACACACCGCCGGTGTTCGAGCCGGCAGCACCGGCCAAGCTGTCGGCGGCACACTGATGACCCAGCCCAGGAACCGGCGACTGGGCCTGCAGCTCATGCTGGTCGCGACCTTCTTCACCGGCTTCGGTTTTGCGCTGGTGCCGCTGTACGACGTGCTCTGCCGTCTCACCGGCTTGAACGGCCGCACGAACGCCGTGGCGGCGGCTCGGCCCATCAACACCCAGGTCGTCGACAGCCGCTGGGTCAAGGTCGAGTTCCTCGCCCACACCATGCCCGGTGTGGGCCTCGAACTCAGACCCGAACAGTTCTCGATGCAGGTGCACCCGGGCGCTGTCATCCAGACCAACTACGTCGTGCGCAACACCGCCGGACAGTCGTTCACCGGCCAGGCGGTGCCCAGCATCACACCGGCCATGGCGGCAGGCCACTTCAGCAAGATCGAGTGTTTCTGCTTCAGCCTGCAAACACTTGCACCGAGCGAGGTCCGCACCATGCCGCTGGTCTTCGTGGTCGACGAGGCGCTCGACCCCGACATCCGCACCATCACCCTGTCGTACACCTTCTTCGAGGCACCCAAGGCCCGCACCTGAGCCCCGGCGTCGCAACGCCCGGAGTAATTCGAGAAAGACCCTGCCATGACCGACCACACACTCACCGCGGCCCCAGTCCTCTCCCGAGGCCAGTACTACGTGCCTCACGCCAGCCGCTACTCGACGCTGCTGTCGTTTGCCATCTTTGCGTTGGCGGCTGGTTTCATCCTGCGCATCAACAACATGCCGTCGGGCGTGTGGGCCATGTATGCCGGTGCGGCCGCCATCCTGTATGTGCTGATCGGCTGGTTCGGCGAGGTGATCGGCGAAAACGTCGGCGGCAAATACACCCACTGGGAGGACCGCTCGTACCGCATCGGCATGGTGTGGTTCATCTTTTCCGAGGTGATGTTCTTCGCCTGCCTGTTCGGCGGCCTGTACTACGTGCGCCGTATCGCCCTGCCCGAACTCGGTGGTTACGAGGCCGACCTCAGCCCCTACACCGGCTTCGCCAATGTCTGGCCCAGCAGCGGCCCGCTGGGCGACCAGTTCACGCCCATGGGCGCCTGGGGCATCCCGGCGATCAACACGCTGCTGCTGCTGACCTCGGGCGTCACCCTCACCTGGGCCCATCACGGCCTGCTCAAGGGCAAACGTGCCCACCTCAACATCGGCCTGGCGCTGACCATCGCCCTGGGTGCGGTGTTCATGGGTTTCCAGGTGGTCGAATACATGCACGCCTACCAGGAACTGGGCCTGACGCTGGGTGCCGGTGTGTACGGCGCGACCTTCTTCATGCTCACCGGATTCCACGGCATGCACGTCACACTCGGCGCCATCATGCTCACGGTGTGCCTGGGGCGCAGCCTGAAGGGCCACTTCTCGCCCGACAACCATTTCGCCTTCGAAGCCGTCGCCTGGTACTGGCACTTCGTCGACGTGGTCTGGCTCATCCTCTTCGTGTTCGTCTATTGGCTCTGAAGCACCCGTCGCCGCAGCGCCGCTTCACGCTGCGGCTGATTCCCACACTGGCTACCGCAGCCACCCTGGCGCTGCTGCTTGGCCTGGGCCAGTGGCAACACGGCAAGGCCATCGCGGCCGAAGCCGCCGCCGCGTTGCGTGACGAACGCCTGCGCCAGCCGCCCGAACCCATCGGCGCACACCTGCTCGAGCCCGGCCGAGCCGACGCCGCCCGTTACACGGCGCGTGGTCGTTACCTGCCGGCACTGCAGTTCTATGTGGACAACCGCCAGCACAACGGAGTTGCCGGCGTGTTTGTCGTCACTCCCCTGCAGATCGAAGGCAGCAACACCCTGCTGCTGGTCAATCGCGGCTGGTCGGCCTGGCCCCAGGGCCGCGGTGTCTTGCCCGAGGTGGTCACGCCGGCCGGCCTGGTCGACGTCACTGGTCTGGCCGACGTGCCGTCGACCAAGGCCTACTTCCTGATGCCGCAGCAGCACGAGACCGACCCACGCCTGTGGATGCGTGTCGACATCGCGCGTTTTGCCGCGCTGGCCGGCGGCAAGGCGGTGCAACCCGTCGCGTTGCTGCAGGACGGCGACACCCCGCCCGACCAGCTCGTGCGCCACTGGCCGGCCCCCGAGAACCGCTCGGTCAAACACCGCGGCTACGCACTGCAATGGTGGCTCATGGCCGCGGCACTGCTGCTGTTCTATCTGGTGACCTGCCTGCGCAAGCCGCGCAGCGCCGGCTGACGTCGGTCCCGGTACCAGCGGGTCGATGAGCCGTCCGGCTCAGTGCCCGGGCCATCTGCCCACGCAACACCGAACCAATGCCTCGCTAGATTCACCCCGGTAAGGCATGGATGCCTCGTGAGGGGAGTGGATGATGCGACAGCACCCTTTTCGTCGACGCCGCGGGCTCGCATCTGCCCTGCTGGTGGCGGCGCTGAGCGCCTGCGGCGGTGGGTCCGAGACTGGTGCCGGGCAGCCGGCAGCGGCTACCGCCCCCCCGGATGCCACCACCGCGGCGGGCAAGGCCCGTGTGGCCGGGCGGCGCACCCACGCCTTCGATCGTCAGGGAATCACCGCGCTGGCGGTGGCGCGCGATGGCCACAGCGTGGCCGTGGCCAGTTCGGACGGCCGGGTGCGCCTGATGGACGGCTCGGCCAGCCAGGAGCTGCGCCTGGTCGCCGGCCCGGGCAAGGTGGCCGTGACGGGGCTGGTCTACAGCGCCGACGGCCGCTTGCTGGTGGCGATCGGCCGCGACAGCGGCGCCCAGGTGTGGGACGTCGCCAGCGGCACCCGACGTTTCTCGCTGCGTGGCCACGAACATGCACTACGCGCCGTGGCAGCCAGTGCCGACGGCGCCGTGGTGGTCACCGGCGGCGAAGAGACCCGCGTCATGCTCTGGGACGGCCGCAGCGGGCGCCTGCACGCCGTGTTGTCCGGCCCCACCGACTTCGTCGACGCCCTGGCGCTGAGCGCCGATGCCCGCTGGCTCGCCGCCGGTGACGCTTCCGGGCGGTTGCTGGTGTGGGATCTGGCAGCCAGACCCCTGCCCGCGGCCGCACCCGCAGGCACCGGCGGCCACGCTGGCGCCAACGGCGCCCTCGCCGGCGCATCCACCGGCGCAGGACTCGGCGCACGATGGGCCGCACCTGCCACCACACCTGCCACCACGCCCGCCGCTTCACACACCGGTGCACACACTGGCGCCATTGCGGCGCTGGCCTTTGCCGGCAACACCGGCCTGCTGGCCAGCGCGGGGCGAGACGGCCAGGTGCTGCTGTGGCACGTCGGCCCTGCTGGCGCCCACCTGCTGCACCGGCTGACCGGGCAACGAGGCGGCGTGCGCAGCCTGGCGTTCAACCCGACAGCGACCTTGCTGGCTGGCGCTGGTGACGACGGCCGGTTGCTGGTGTGGGACGTGGCGACACGCAGCGTCAGACACACCGTGCAGGCCTCGACACGTGCAGTCAACGTGGTGGCGTTCGGCGCTGGGCAGGCGGTGCTGATTGCCGGTGATGCGCAGGACCGTGTCTCGGCCTGGACGTTGGCGCCGTGAGGCGCGCGGGTGGGCAGATTCGAAATTGATGGGGAGACGTCGATGTGCGGACACCAACACCTGGCGCATGAACGATCGAGGCTGGCCTTCGTGCTGCTGGCCGCGATGCTGGCCTTGCTGCTGCTCGGCCTGGCGCGTGAGGCCCGTGCGGCGTCCGACCCGAGCCAGGGGCCGGGTGGGCCGGTGCTGGTGCTCACCTCGGGCACTACCAGCTTCGGCCCCTACTACGCCGAGATCTTGCGCACCGAAGGTTTCAACGCCTTCTCGACAGCCGACATCACCACCCTCAGCGCCGGCCTGCTGGCGGCCCATGACCTGGTCATCCTGGCCAGCATGCCGCTGACGCCAGGCCAGGCCAGCGTGCTGGGCGACTGGGTCGGCGCCGGTGGCCGGCTCATCGCCATGGCGCCCGACCCGCGTCTGGCCGGCCTGCTGGGCCTGACACCGACCGGCGGCACCTTGTCGGACGCCTACCTGCGTGTCGACACCTCGGCCAGCCCGGGCCGGGGCATCACACCCGCCACCATGCAGTACCACGGCGCGGCCAGGCTCTACCACCTGGCCGGTGCCAGTGCGCTGGCCACGCTGTACGGCAGTGCCGATCTGGCCACCAGTCACCCTGCGGTGACGCTGCACCAGGTGGGCGCGGGCCAGGCGGCGGCCTTTGCCTACGACCTGGCCACCTCGGTCGTGACGACACGCCAGGGCAACCCGGCCTGGGCCAGCCAGGAGCGTGATGGTTTCGCGCCAGTGCGTGCGAGCGACAAGTTCTTCGGCAACGCCGTGGTCGACCCCCAACCCGACTGGATCGACCTGGGCAAACTCGCGATACCCCAGGCCGACGAGCAACAACGCCTGCTTGCCAACCTGATGCAGTTGATGGCCGACAAGCCTCTGCCACGCCTGTGGTACTGGCCCAACCGCCACAAGGCCGTGGTGGTGATGACCGGTGACGACCACGGCAACGGCGGCACCGCAGGGCGGTTCGATCAACTCGCGGCGCTCGACCCGCCCGGCTGCTCGGTGGCCGACTGGCAATGCCCACGCGCCACCTCGTACATCTTCAACAACACACCACTGAGTGACACCCAGGCCGCGCAGTACACCGCCGCCGGCTTCGAGATCGGCGTGCACATCGACACCGGCTGCGCCAACTACGACGCCGCCTCTCTGCAGACCTTCTACGCGACGCAGATCGGTGTGTTCCAGACCAGGTTCGCCGGCGCGGGCCCGCTGCGCACGCAGCGGCATCACTGCGTCGTGTGGAGCGACTGGAGCTCGGCCGCCGACGTGCAGTTCAACCACGGCATGCGGCTGGACACCACCTACTACTTCTGGCCACCGAGCTGGGTCGTCGATGCGCCCGGCCTGTTCACCGGCTCGGCCATGCCCATGCGGTTTGCACGCCTGGACGGCAGCCTGGTCGACGTCTACATGGCGGCCACCCAGATGACCGACGAGTCGGGCCAGACCTACCCGTTCACTGTCGACACCCTGCTCGACCGTGCCCTCGGCGCCGCCGGCGCTTACGGCGCCTACACCGTCAATGCCCACACCGATCTGGCCAGTTCGCCGGTGACGGATGCCGTGCTGGCGTCGGCCCGCGCGCGCAACGTACCCGTCATCTCGGCGCGCCAGTTGCTGACCTGGCTGGATGGCCGCCAGGCCTCGACCTTCGGCACCATCACCTTCGACGCCGGGGTGCTGAGCTTCGGCATCACCAGGGACCCGGCCGCCAGGGGCCTGCAGGCGATGTTGCCGATGCGGTCGGGCAACCGGCTGCTGTCGACCATCACCCGCGGCGGCGGCGCCGTGAGCTTCGACGTCGAGACGATCAAGGGGGTGCCCTACGCCTTCTTCGCCGCCGAGTCCGGCGCCCATGCCGCCGTGTACACCCTCGACAGTGGCACCGACCCCGGCCCCGGCACTGACCCTCCCCCTGCCGACAACTGCCCGTGCAGCGCCTGGCCGGCAACCGCCAGCCCGGCCAACCCTTCGGTGGCCGACGGCAATGCGGTGGAGCTCGGCGTCAAGTTCAGGGCCGATGTCGACGGTGTCATCACCGGCCTGCGCTTCTACAAGGGCGCCGGCAACAGCGGCCCGCACCTGGGCAACCTGTGGACCAGCTCGGGCAGCCTGCTGGCATCGGCCAGTTTCGGCGCCGAGACGGCCACCGGCTGGCAGCAGGTCGACCTTGCCGTGCCGGTGCCGATCAGCGCCAACACGGTCTACGTGGCGTCGTATTTCGCGCCGAACGGGCGTTACGCGGGAGACAACAACTTCTTCGCCAGCAGTGGTGTGGACAACGGCTTCATCCACCTGCTGCGCAGCGGCGTGAGTGGTGGCAACGGTGTGTACCGCTACGGCAGCAGCAGTGGCTTCCCGACCGACAGTTACCTGGCCAGCAACTACTGGGTCGACGTGGTGTTCAGCCCAGGCGGCAGCACGCCCCCTCCGCCTCCCCCACCTCCGCCTCCGCCACCACCCCCACCGACCGGCGGCACCTGCGCAGCACCTGCCAATGCCGTGGTGGCCGAGAACTGCCTGCCCGGCCATCCGCCCGGCGAGTGGGACATCAGCGGCATCGGTGACCCCAGCATCCAGGGTTTTGCCAGCAACATCAGCGTGAACCGCGGCGCCACCATCACCTTCAAGGTCGACACCTCGGCAAGCAGCTACCGCTTCGACATCTATCGCCTGGGCTACTACGGCGGCCTGGGTGCACGCCGGGTCGCCAGCGTGAACCCGAGCGCCCCCCTGCCGCAAGCCCAGCCACCTTGCCTGAACGATCTGGCCACCGGGCTCATCGACTGCGGCAACTGGCAGGTCTCGGGTTCGTGGGCCGTGCCGGCCAGTGCCGTGTCGGGCATCTACATCGCCCGGCTGGTACGCGGCGACACCGGCGGCGCCAGCCACATCGTGTTTGTGGTGCGCGACGACGCCGGCAGCTCCGACCTGCTGTTCCAGACCTCGGACAGCACCTGGCAGGCCTACAACAGCTACGGCGGCAACAGCCTGTACACCGGCGCACCGGTCGGGCGGGCCTACAAGGTCAGCTACAACCGGCCGTTCAACACCCGGGCCGTCGACGGTGGGCAGGACTGGCTGTTCAACAGCGAATACCCCATGCTGCGCTGGCTCGAGGCCAACGGCTACGACGTCAGCTACACCAGCAGCGTCGACACCGACCGCCAGGGTGCCCTGCTGCTGCGGCACAAGGTCTTCGTGTCGGTGGGCCACGACGAATACTGGTCGGGCGCACAACGTGCCAATGTCGAGGCGGCGCGCAACAGCGGCATCCACCTGGCCTTCTTCAGCGGCAACGAGGTGTTCTGGAAGACACGCTGGGAGCCCGGCATCGACGCCTCGGCCACACCCCACCGCACCCTGGTGAGTTACAAGGAAACCCATGCCAACGCTCGCATCGACCCCAGCGGCGTGTGGACCGGCACGTGGCGCGACAGCCGTTTCAGCCCACCGGCCGACGGTGGCCGCCCCGAAAACGCACTGACCGGCACCCTCTTCATGGTCAACGCCGGCGCCACCACGGCCATCCAGGTGCCCGAGGCCGACGGCAAGATGCGCTTGTGGCGCCACACCTCCATCGCCACCCAGGCGCCGGGCGCTGTGGCCACCCTGCCGGCCGGCACGCTGGGGTACGAGTGGGATGTCGACGCCCACAACAGCCATCGCCCACCCGGCCTGGTGCGTCTGTCGACCACCGTGGTGGCCAACGCACCACTGCTGCAGGACTTTGGCTCGAGCTACGCGCCGGGCATGGCCAACCATGCCCTCACCTTGTATCGGCACAGCAGCGGTGCGCGCGTGTTCGGCGCCGGTACGGTGCAATGGTCGTGGGGCCTGGACGGCACCCACGACCGCGGCGGCACCCCGGCCGATCCACGCATGCAGCAAGCCACCGTGAACCTGCTGGCCGACATGGGGGTGCAGCCGGCCATGCTGCAAGCCGGGCTGGTGGCGGCCACGCCAAGCAGCGACGAGACACCGCCGCAATCGACCATCGCCGCACCGGCCGTGGGCGCCGTTCTTGCAGCCGGCACACCGGTCACCATCGCTGGCAGCGCCATCGACACGGGTGGTGGTGAAGGCGGCATTGCCGGGGTGGTCGGTGCGGTGGAGGTGTCGGTCGACGGGGGTGCCAGCTGGCATCCGGCCACCGGCCGCGCCAGCTGGAGCTATAGCTGGACTCCCATCAGCAACGGCACGGTGACCATCCGCTCGCGCGCCGTCGACGACAGCGGCAACCTCGAAAGCGCCGGGCCGGGCGTGAACGTGACGGTCGGCGCCGCCACACCACCAACCTGCCCGTGCAGCCTGTGGCCACCGTCGGCCACGCCCGTGGTGGCAAGCCACACCGACACCGGCGCAGTCAACCTGGGCGTGCGGTTCAGGTCGGACAGCGACGGCTTCATCACGGGCATCCGTTTCTACAAGGGTGCGGCCAACACCGGCACCCACATCGGCAGCTTGTGGACCGACGCTGGCAGCTTGCTGGCATCCGCCACGTTCTCCGACGAGACCAGCGCCGGCTGGCAGCAGGTGAACTTCGCCACCCCGGTGGCCATCACGGCCAACACGGTCTACGTGGCGTCGTACCACGCGCCGTTGGGCCGCTACGCCGGTGACAACGGCTACTTCGCCGCTGCCGGTGTCACCAACCCGCCGCTGCAGGCACTGCCAGGCGGCGCGGCGGGCGGCAACGGCGTGTACACCTATGCCGCCACCAGCAGCTTCCCGACATCGTCGTTCCAGTCCACCAACTACTGGGTCGACGTGGTGTTCGTGACCCAGGCACCGGGCGGCGGCACACCACCTTCGCCGCCGCCTCCGCCGCCCCCATCAGCCGACACGGCGCCGCCCACACTCATCAGCAGCGTGCCGGCCAACCTGGCCACGGGTGTCTCGCGAACTGCCAACATCACGGCCACCTTCGACGAAGCCATGCTCGCATCGAGCATCACGTCGACCAGCGTCGAGCTGCGTGGCCCGGGCAATGTGCTGGTGGCCGCATCCGTGACGTATTCGGCCGCGAATCGCCGCGCGACACTGAACCCGACGCGGACCCTATCGGCGTTGACCAGCTACAGCGTGACCGTCAAGGGTGGACCCACCGACCCACGTGTCAAGGACGCCGCGGGCAACGCGATGAGCAACTCGAGGACCTGGACCTTCACGACCAAGTGACGGCAAGGCAACGAGGTTGATCTGGCCCCGCCTATCGACCCGCCGGCCCGAGCATGCGGGCCGGATTGCCAGCCACCCGGCTGCCGGGTGGCACGTCGCGGATCACGGTGCTGCCCAGGCCGATCAGTGACCCGGCACCGATCGTGATGTCGTTCTTCAGGCAACTGCCACTGCCGATGTAGCAGTTTTCGCCCACCGTCACATGGCCGGCGATGCTGACGTTGGCGCCGACCAGGCTGTACGCACCGATGTGGCTGTCGTGATGCACCACCGTGTTGGGCAGCAGGCAGACATGGTCACCGATGACCGCGTTGCTCGTCACGACCACGCCAGCCATGACCAGCACGTTGCGGCCAAGCGTGGCCAGCGTCGACAAGTGGGCGGCAGGGTGGATCACCCGCGCCCACCGATCGGCGGACAGGCCCAGGCTGGCAATCACCTGCGAACGTGTGAGGTAGCTGCATGGGCTGCCGGGCACAGCCAGCACCAGAGCATCGGGCCAGCGCTGCAAGGCCTCGCGGCCGAACACGGGCAGGCCGTGGCAGCCGCTGGCTTGTTTGGCTGCGGTGTCGTCGACAAAGCCGAGCACCTCGAACGTCGACCCGATGCAGTCGAGTGCCTCGACCGCATTGCCGTTGCACGGAAAGATCAGCAGGTGCGGCGCCACGCTGCCGCCTTCATGTCGCTGTCATGTCGCTTTCATGCCGGCTTCATGTCGACGCCATGCCGTCGTCATGCCGCCAGGCGTGCGGGTCGACTGTCCTGCAAGACCAGGGCAGCAACAGCGTCGATCACCTCGTCACATTGCGACGGGCTGAGCTCGGCGTACATGGGCAGCGACAAGACCTCGCGGGCAGCTTGTTCGGCATGTGGGAACTGGCCCACCTGGTAGCCCAGATCGGCAAACGCCGGCAGCAGGTGCACCGGGGTCGGATAGTGGATACCCGTCTGTATGCCCCGAGCCGACAGGGCATCCTGCCATTGCTGGCGCTCGGCACAACGGATGGCATAGATGTGGAACACGTGGCGGGCATAGGCCATCACGCGGGGTGTGGCCACACCGCAGGCACGCAGGCCGTCGTCGTACCGCGCGGCCAGGGCCCGCCGTGCTTCGGTCCAGGCCTCGAGCCGGCGCAGCTTGACGCGCAACACGGCGCCCTGGATCGCCTCCATGCGAAAGTTGTAGCCCCTCAACACATGGTGGTATTTGGTCTCGGCGCCCCAGTCGCGCAACATGCGCAGGGTGCGGGCATAGTCGGGCCGGTCGGTCACGACCATGCCGGCTTCACCACAGGCACCCAGGTTCTTGCCGGGGTAGAAGCTGAAACACCCCAGGTCACCCATGCTGCCGGCACGACGGCCCTTGTAATGTGCACCATGGGCCTGACAGGCGTCCTCGATCACGATCAGGCCGTGGCGACGGGCGATCGCGAGGATCGGGTCCATGTCGGCCACTTGTCCATACAAGTGCACCGGCACGATGGCCCGGGTGTGCGGCGTGATGGCGGCCTCGACGGCGTGGACGTCCATCGTGTAGCTGATTGGATCGATGTCGACGAAGACCGGCCGCGCGCCGGTGTAGTCGATTGCCGAGACGGTGGCCACAAACGTGAACGGCACGGTGATGACTTCGTCGCCCGGGCCGATGCCCGCCGCCAGCAAGGCCAGGTGCAAGGCGCTGGTGCCGGTGTTCACGCCCACGCCGTGTGTGCTGTCGCAGTAGGCGGCGAACTCTTGTTCGAACGCCGCCACCTCGCTGCCCAGCGTGAACTGGCAACTCGCCAGCACCGCCTGGATGGCCGCATCGACCTCGCTCCTGATGCTGGTGTATTGCGCCTTGAGATCGACGAAGGCAATCATGTCGTGGCCTCCCGGCTGTGTTGCAGCTCGTGATGGACGGCTCGATGAGTGAGGCGTGGGGCATCATGGTGCGCGTCGTGACGGGCGTCGTGATGGAGGTAGACGGTCTCACCCATGCGCCGCATCGACTGGCTGGCCGCCTCGATGAGTTCGACCACCCGCAGGCCGAGTTGTCCGTCGGTGCGTGGTGTCGTGCCGTTGACGATGCAGTCGACGAAGTGCTCACTCTCGGCCCGCAGCGCCTCGGTCACCGCAAGTCGTGGTGCCCACATGTCGCCGGTGCGGTAACCCACACGCATCTCGTGGATCCTGGCCGGGTCGTCGACCATGCTCACCCCCTTGTCGTAGACCTTGATCTTCTCGCTGGGTTCGAGGTCGTCGTAGGTGATCATCTTCTTGCTGCCACCCACCAGGATCTGGCGCACCTTGACCGGCGCCAGCCAGCTCACGTTGGCATGGGCGATGGTGCCCGACTCGTAGAACAGCGTCACGTAGGCCAGGTTCTCGGGTGTGCCCGGAAAGTGATTGGTGCCACTCGACGTGACCGCCACCGGGTGTTCACCCAGCAGGTGGTCGAGGATGGAGAAATCATGCACCGCCAGGTCGGCGATCACACTCACGTCGCGCTGGAACAGGCCGAGGTTGACGCGGATCGAGTCGTAGTAATAGACCTGCCCGAGTTCTCCGCTGTGGATGATCTCGCGCATCTTGGCCACCGCACTGGTGTAGACGAAGGTGTGGTCGACCAGCAGCACACGGCCGAAACGCCGCGCCGCATCGATGAGTTCATGCGCCTGGCGCGAGTTCTCGGTCATGGGTTTTTCGACCCACACATGTTTGCCGGCCTGCAGCGCCGCCAGCGCCAGCTCGAAGTGGGTGTGCACCGGTGTGGCAATGGCCACCGCGTCGATGTGTGGATCGTTCAGCAGATCCTTGAACTCGGTCGTGGTGTGTACACCCGGAAAACGCCGCCGCACCATGGCCAGGCGTGTGTCGTCCAGGTCCGACACCGCGGCCACCCGGGCGCCAGGTGTCTCGGCAAAGTTGCGTACCAGGTTGGGGCCCCAGTAGCCGTAGCCGATGACGGCGATGTTGATGTCCTTCATGAGCCAACCTCAGTCGAGTGGTCGTGATCCCGAACCCGCCACGACACAAACGCCGCGTCGGCTGGGGGTGATTTGCCTGGCCGGGGTCCGATGCGCCCCGCCCATGGGTGGGTGTCAGCTGCGCGTATCTCCGATCACACGGGCCGGCACACCGGCCACCACCGCGTGAGCAGGCACATCACGTGTGACCACCGCACCGGCGCCCACCAGGGCACCGGCGCCGATGGTCACACCACACACGACGGTGGCGTTGCTGCCGATCGATGCGCCACGTTCGACATGGGTGGCCACCAGCGTCCAGTCACTCTCACGTTGCAGCTTGCCGTCGGCATTGGTTGCACGTGGCCAGGGATCGTTGGTGAACATCACACCGTGGCCGATGAAGACCTCGTCGGCGATCACCACACCAGCACAGATGAAGCTGTGTGACGAGACCTTGCACCGTGCGCCCACCCTGGCGCCGCGCTGGATCTCGACGAAGGCGCCGATCGTCGTCTCGTCACCGATGCGGCAGCCATACAGGTTCACCAGCGCGGGCTGGCGGATGGTGACGTCTTCACCCAGCGTGACGTCATCGGTGATGGGCATGTGGTGATCTCCGCAGCAGCTGTTGAACTGGCTCGCAGCATGCGTCGCCAGGCGCAGTGGCTGGCCTCATGCGCCGGGGGCCTGTTGTAGTCCGGTCGGCTCAGCGCAGGCAGCTAGTCCGTTCGGTCCATGCGGCGCGCAACAACTGCGTGGACCAGGCGTGGAGGCGCTGCCTAGCATCCGTCGCATCGCAGCCGCAACTCGTCCACCAGCGATCCACCATGACCTCATCGTTCATCGTTCACCGCTCCGGCCTGGCAGGCCCGGCCAGCACCGAGGCTGCCTCTGCCCAGCTTGCCGCGGGCAACGTGATGGCCAGGCGGCCCAGGCGCATCGGCAAGACGCCCGGTCGGCCGACACCCCCGCGTGGGCGCCCTCTGGCACCAGCGTCGATGAACAACTTCCTGCGCGACGTGCAGTGCGAGATGCGCCGCGCCGAACGGTCCAGGGCGGCCCTGTCGCTGGTGTTGTTCAAGTTCGGCGACGAAGCCACTGCCGGCCCGTCGCCGGCGACCGAGTTGCTCGACATCCTGGCCCATGCCAAGCGAGAGACCGATGTGCTGGGTCTGATCGACAGGCAGACCGTCGCCGTGTTGTGCCCCGACACCGACGCCTCCGGCGGGCACACGTTCATCCGCCGCGTCGATGCACTGGCGGCCCATCTGCCCTACGGCGCGGTGTGTGCCACCTACCCCGACCATCTGTTCGACAGCCTGTCGAGGTTGGCCGACACCATGCCGTCGGCAGAGGTCTTTCTGGCCTGCGACGCAACGAACCGCAGCAACAGCGGTTATGCACTCAAACGTGGCCTGGACATCGTTGTTGCGCTGTTCGCCCTGTGCCTGCTGGCCCCCCTGATGGTGCTGGTGGCCGGCGCCATTGCGCTGACCTCACCCGGCCCGGTGATCTTCCGGCAGACCCGCATGGGCCGCGGCGGTGTGCCGTTCACCTTCTACAAGTTCAGGTCGATGACGCCGCGTGGCGACGACAGCATCCACCGCGAGTTCGTCGCCCGGCTCATCCGCGAGGGTGAAGCCAGCGCCGCGCCATCGACCGCCACCGACACACCGTTCAAGTTGACCGACGACCCCCGCATCACCCCACTGGGGCGGTTCATGCGCCGCACCAGCATCGATGAGTTGCCGCAGCTGTTCAACGTGCTGAAGGGTGACATGAGCCTGGTCGGGCCACGCCCGGCCCTGCCCTACGAGGTGGCGAACTACCAGAGCTGGCATCTGCGCCGTGTGCTGGGTGTGCGCCCGGGCATCACCGGCCTGTGGCAGGTGCAGGGTCGCAGCCGTGTGTGTTTCAACGAGATGGTGCGTATGGACCTGCGCTACATCCGCGACTGCTCACTGACGCTGGACATCAGCATCCTGATCAAGACGGTGCTGGTGGTGCTGCGTTGTGAAGGTGCGGTCTGAATCACCAGGAGACCAGGCTCATGAACATCGATGGCGCAAGGATTCTCGTCACCGGCGGTGCGGGGCTGATCGGCTCGAGCACCATCGACCTGCTGCTGCGTGCCCATGCACCGGCCCGCATCGTCGTGCTGGACAACCTCACCCGCGGCTCGCTGGCCAACATCGACCGGGCGCTGGGTGACCCGCGCCTGAGTCTTGTGCAGGGCGACATCTGTGATGCCGACACCGTGGCGCGTGCCTGCACCGGCATGGACGCCGTGCTGCACCTGGCCGCGCTGCGCATCACCGCCTGTGCGGCCGACCCCCGCCGCGCCCTGCAGGTGATGTGTGACGGCAGCTTCAACGTGATCGACGCGGCGCGTGAGGCCGGTGTGAAGAAGGTCGTGGCCGCTTCGTCGGCATCGATCTACGGCCTGGCGCGTCACTTTCCGACCCGCGAAGACCATCACCCCTACGGCAACCAGACCTGGTACGGCGCGGCCAAGGTCATGCTCGAAGGCCTGCTGCGCTCCTACCGCGCCATGTACGGCCTGCCCTACACGGCGCTGCGTTATTTCAACGTCTACGGCCCACGCATGGACCTGCATGGGCGTTACACCGAGGTGCTGATCCGCTGGATGGAACGTATCGCCGTGGGCCAGCCGCCGCTGGTGCTGGGTGACGGCCATCAGACCATGGACTTCGTCTACATCGACGACGTGGCCGCAGCCAATGTGCTGGCGCTGCAATCCGATCTGGACGACGAGGTGTTCAACGTCGCCAGTGGTGTCGAGACCAGCCTGAACGACCTGGCCGCGGCGCTGATCCGTGTGATGGGGTCGAACCTCGAGCCGCAACACGGGCCCGAACGGGCCGTCAACCCGGTGCCGCGCCGCCTGGCCGACATCAGCAAGGCCGAACACCTGCTGGGCTTTCGGTCGCAGGTCGGGCTCGAGGAAGGCCTGGCCCGGCTGGTCGACTGGTGGCAGTTCAACCGCAGCACCGGAGCCGCCGCATGATCCCGATCGCCAGACCGACGATGGGTGAGCCCGAAGCCGCCGCGGCGCGCCGCGCCATCCTGAGTGGCTGGACCACCCAGGGCCCCGAGGTGGCGGCGTTCGAACGCGAGTTCGCCCACTTCGTCGGTGCGCCGCATGCCTGCGCGGTGTCGAGCTGCACCGCCGCGCTGCACCTGGCGCTGCTGGTGGCCGGTGTGCGGCCGGGCGACGAGGTCATCACCGTCAGCCACAGCTTCATCGCCACGGCCAACGCGGTGCGGTATTGCGTGGCCACACCGGTGTTCGTCGACATCGACCCCCACAGCTACAACATCGACCCGAGCCTGGTGGCCGCGGCCATCACGCCGCGCACACGCGCCATCGTGTGTGTGCACCAGATGGGCCTGCCCTGCGACCTGACGCCGCTGGTCGAGCTGGCGCGCCAGCGCGGCATTCCCTTGATCGAGGACGCGGCCTGCGCCATCGGCAGCGAGATCCAGTGGCTGGGCCGATGGGACAAGATCGGCCAACCCCACGCCGACATCGCCTGTTTCTCGTTCCACCCGCGCAAGCTGGTCAGCACCGGCGACGGCGGCATGTTGACCACCCGTCACGCCGACTGGGACCACGAGCTGCGCCTGCTGCGCCAGCACGCCATGGACGTGCCCGACACCCAACGCCATGGGTCGGACCGGGTGATCTTCGAGCGTTATCCCAAGCTCGGCTTCAACTACCGCATGACCGACATCCAGGCCGCCGTCGGCCGGGTGCAGCTCGAACGTCTGCCCGAGCTGGTCGTCAGGCGACGCCTGCTGGCCGCGTGTTACGCCGAGCTGCTGGGCGGCATGCCGGGCCTGGTCCTGCCCACCGAACCCCGCTGGGCTCACACCAACTGGCAGAGTTACTGCGTGCGCCTGCCGACACATGCCGACCAGCTGGCAGTCATGCAGGCCATGCTCGACCAGGGCGTGGCCACACGCCGCGGTGTGATGTGTTGCCACCGCGAGCCGGCCTATCGCCACCTCGCCCAGCGCCATACCTTGACCCATTCGGAGCAGGCGCAGGACCGCTGCATCCTGCTGCCGCTGTTTGCGCAGATGACGGCCGCCGAGCAGCAGCACGTGGCCTCGGCCCTGGCCCGCGCCTGCGACCGCCCGGCCAGCCGCTGGGGTGAATCGATCGGTGCGGCGGTGCTGGCCGGAACCTATGTCGGGGCACCTGTCGGGGGACATGTGTGAGCCAGCACCTTGCAACGGTCGTGTCGGGCACACGCACCGACAGCTACCGCGAGATCCTGGCCTCGACCCTGCTGATCGGTGGCTCGTCGCTGCTGAAGGTGGCGATCGGCATCGTGCGCACCAAGGTCATCGCGGTCCTGCTCGGGCCAGCCGGCATCGGCCTGATGGGCGTGTACAACGCCATCGCCGACCTGGTGTGCAGCATCGCCGCCATGGGCATCAACAGCAGTGGTGTGCGCCAGATCGCCCAGGCCGCCGGCACGGCTGACGCCACCCACATCGCCCGCACCGCCCTGGTGTTGCGCCGCACGGCCCTGGCGCTGGGCCTGCTCGGCGCCCTGCCGCTCATGATCTGGGCCGCGCCCATTTCCCGGCTGAGTTTTGGCAGCGAGGCGCAGGCAGGTGGTGTGGCCTTGCTTGGCGCCGTGGTCCTGCTGCGCCTGCTGGCTGACGGTCAAGGGGCCTTGCTGCAAGGCCTGCGGCGCATCCAGGACCTGGCCCGTTTCGGCGTGCTGGCCGCCTTGCTGGCCACGGTGGCCAGCCTCGCCACCATCACCATGCTGGGTGAACAGGGCATCGCACCGGCGCTGGTGGCTGTGGCCGCCAGCACCACCCTGGTGTGCTGGCACTACGCCCGCAAGGTCGAGCTGGCGCCCTGCACACTCGACGCCGCCCAGTTTCGCCACGAGTTGAGCGAATTGCTCAAGCTCGGCGTCGCCTTCATGGCCAGTGCCGTGTTGATGATGGGTGCGGCCTATGTGGTGCGCCTCATCGTGCTGCGCCACGAAGGCCTGGGGGCGGCCGGCCATTACCAGGCCGCGTGGACGCTGGGCGGCCTGTATGTGGGTTTCATCCTGCAAGCCATGGGCACCGACTTTTATCCGCGCCTGGTTGCCGTCATCCACGACCATACCCTGGCCAATCTCATCGTCAACGAACAGGCTCGTATCAGCCTGCTGCTCGCCGGACCCGGGGTACTGGCCACCTTGACCTTTGCCTCACTCGTGATCAGCGTCTTCTATACCGCCGAGTTTCACGGTGCAATCGACACACTGCGCTGGTTCTGCCTGGGTGTGGCAATGCGGGTCATCTCGTGGCCCATGGGTTACATGATTGTCGCCAACAACCGTCGGGTGATATTTCTGGGTGTCGAACTGGCGTGGACACTGGTCAACGTCGGCCTGTCGTGGTGGTGCGTGCGCCAGTTTGGTCTGGCCGGCGCGGGTATCGCATTCTTCGCCTCGTATGTATTTCATGTCGCCATGATCTACGCCGTGGTGCGCCGCAGTCACGGCTTTCGCTGGAGCCTGGCCAATACACACCGGGGTGTCGTATCTGGTCATGATCGGCCTCGTGTTTGGTGGCTTCCAGTTTCTGAACAACTCGGCCGCCATCACCCTGGGTGTCGTACTTACCACCGTCAGTGCGGTATACGGCCTGATGACCATCTCCACCTTGCTGCCCAACAGCCGTTTGCCGCAATTGACACGGCGCCTGCGCGGGATCACATCATGAGCAACACGTCCAAACTCATCTGGATCGATCTGGACAACTCGCCGCATGTGCCCTTCTTCAAACCCATCGTCGAGCAGTTGCGCGCCCGTGGTTACCACCTAACCTTAACCGCACGCGACGCCTTCCAGGTCACCGACCTCACGCGTCTGCATGCCATGCCGTGTCTCACCGTGGGTCGCCATTTCGGCAAGAACAAGGTGATGAAGGTATGCGGCCTGGTGGTACGCACACTGCAACTCTTGCCACTGATGTGGCGTCAGCGGCCTGCCCTGGCGGTATCACATGGTTCGCGCACGCAGATGCTGGCGGCCAGGCTGCTGGGTATACCGTGTATCGTCATTGCCGACTACGAACACGTCACCCACGTCAGCCGCGCCGACTACATGCTGGTGCCAGAAATAGTCGCAGCCAGCGTGGGACAACCCCAGGCGCGCCACCTGCTGCAATACCCGGGCATCAAGGAAGACGTCTACGCAGCCAACTTCAAGCCCGACGATGGATTATTCTCGCAACTGTCCATGGCTGTGCCCAAGGCAGACGACATACTCGTCACGGTGCGCCCGCCAGCCACCGAGGCCCATTATCACCACCCCGCCAGCGACACCTTGTTCGACGCCGTGATCGAACTTCTGGCACACAGCAACTCGACTCGTATCGTGCTGCTGCCCAGAAACGATCGACAGGCGCGCGACATCACTCAACGTTGGCCGCACTTGCTGGCCCAGGGCAAGATTGTCTTTCCTCGGCAGGCGGTCGACGGCTTGAACCTGGTCTGGCACTCCGACCTCGTGATCAGTGGCGGCGGCACCATGAACCGCGAAGCCGCAGCGCTGGGTGTGCCGGTCTACAGCATATTCAAGGGGCCTATCGGCGCAATCGATCGTTACCTGGCCGACCACGGCCGGCTGGTGTTGATCAACGACAGCGCCGATGCCGCAGTCCGGATCGTGCTCGAAAAACGTCGCCACGACGATAACCCCCCGCATCAAACCAGACGCCACCACGCCACCCCCGGGCCGTCGGCACTCCAATCGATCGTCGACCAGATTGCCCGGGTGGCGCAGGGGACATGAATGGTCCACATCGTCTTCACGCTCGACTACGAGATACACGGCAACGGCGAAGGTTGCCCTCGACAGTTGATGATCGAACCCACCTCCCGTTTGCTGCGGTTGCTGGACGACCACGGCGCAAAACTCACCATCATGGCCGACGTTGCCGAGATCCTGCAGTTCAGGCAATACAAGCTAAACCATGGCCACGACACCTATCACCACGACGCGATTGCCGCACAACTCGAAGGCGCCGTAGCAAGCGGACACGACGTGCAGCTGCATATCCATCCCTCGTACTTCGAGGCCAGGCCCGAACCAGGCCGCTGGCTGCAACACTGGGCTGAATACGACTTCGCCAGGCTGCCATTCGAGCGCATGAACTGGATGGTGAACCACTGCAAACAATACCTCGAAACACTGCTGCAGGCGGTCGACCGCAACTATGCGTGTATCGCCTTTCGAGCCGCCAACTGGTCGGTGCAACCCTCACCCACCGTCGTGCGAGTGTTGATTGCGAATGGCCTGCGGATCGATTCATCGATATTCAAACACGGCCGGCGCCATGGTCTGGTCGAGTTCGATTATTCACACGCACACAGCGACATGATCCCCTGGTTGGTCAACCCGCACGACATGTGTCGACACGCCGCCGATGGCTCACTCTGGGAGGTACCGATCTACTGCGAACAGCGGTACATCGGTGCATTCCTGACCCCGGCACGACTGCGCCGTGTCATCAGCGGCTGGCGCCACAAACTGGAACGCAACGGGGTCGTTGAATCAAGCGTCGACACGCCCGTTCAAACAAGCCGAGCGCGGCGCCGGTTCAGCAGACTGCTCACACGACACGCCTGGAAGGCCGACTTCAACCAATGCAGCGCGGGACAGTTGATCGACGCACTCGAACGCGCCAGACAGCGCCACGACCCCGACGAATCGAGGCAGGTGCCGTTCGTGATGATCGGCCACTCGAAACTCTTCGATCGCCAGAACGAATCCACGGTTCGGCGTATTCTTGCCCATGCCTCGAGGTATCCGCAACGATATGGCTACTGTGCACTCAGTAACACGCCGCTGCAGACAGCCAACGGAGTGCCGCCATGACGTCACATCAGCCATTTGCGCCGTTCGTGATCATCACACCGGCGCATAACGAAGAAGCCCTCATCGGCAAAACCATCACCTCGATGATTGCTCAGCTGGTCCGGCCGATCAGATGGATCATCGTCGCCGACAATTCGAGCGACCGGACCGCCCAGATCGTGCGTGAACACGCCGCACGCCACGACTTCATCAAACTCGTCGAGTACCGGCGAACTGGCGCACGCAGTTTTGGCCAGAAGGCGCGGGCATTTGCAGCCGGTGTGGCAGCTGCGTCACCCGTGGACTATGCCTACATCGGCAATCTGGACGCCGATATCACCCTCGACCCGGACTATTTCCTGCGCCTGTTGCTCGAATTCGACCACGCCCCCGACCTGGGTCTTGCTGGTGGCCGTGTGGCCAGTTTGATCGACGGTGAGTTCGTCGAACAAAACATCGCACCCGACAGTGTGGCCGGCGCCGTGCAACTGTTCAGGCGAGCCTGTTTCGAGGAGATTGGTGGTTACCGCGCCTTGCCCGAAGGTGGCATCGACACCGCGGCCGAGGTCATGGCGCGTATGTATGGCTGGCAGGTGCGTACCCTGCCCAGCCTGCGGGTGCATGAACACCGCCGAACCGGATCAGCCAGCGCCGCCCCCGTGGCCGCACGTTTCAAGGAGGGTGCGCGCCTGCACTCGCTGGGTTATGGGTTGATCTTCATGTGCTTGCGCTCCCTGCACCACCTGCCAGACCCACCCCGGCTCATCGGCAGCGGTGCAAGCCTGGCCGGGTATCTGCGCCGCCAACTCAGCGGATCACCCCCAGCCATCCCGGCCGACGTTGTCGACTTTCTGCGCCACGAGCAACAGCAAAAACTCGTCGGTGCCCTGAAAGGCCTGTATGTGCGGCATCTGCGGAATATTTGATCGATCAGGCCGCCAGGTCGATCAAGGCTTGCTCGAACGTATGTCCGGCGCCCTGAAACACCGCGGGCCGGACGGTGAAGGTTATCTGCTGGACCGCAAAATCGGCCTCGGGCACCGGCGCCTCAGCATCATCGACGTGACTGGCGGTCAACAACCCATCAGCAACGAGGACAACACGATCAACGTCGTCTTCAACGGCGAGATCTACAACTTCGTCGAGTTGCGCACCGAACTACAAGGACATGGTCACCACTTCAAGACACGCTCAGATACCGAGGTCATCGTTCACGCCTGGGAGCAATGGGGCGAGGACTGTGTCAATCACTTCAACGGCATGTTCGCCTTTGCGATCTTCGATGCGTCCGACCGATCGTTGTTTCTGGCGCGGGACCATCTGGGCATCAAGCCGCTGTATGTCGCCTCGAGTGGCGATCGCCTCTTGTTTGCGTCCGAGATCGGCCCGCTTCTGCAGGACAGCGGCCTCGACCGAGCCATCGATATCGATGCACTGGCAGAACTGTTCACGTTCCGGTTCGTGCCGTCACCGAAGACCTTGTTCAAGGGTATCTTCAAACTTCAGCCGGGGCATTTCCTGCATGCCACGGCCAAAGGTATCGAGATTCGCCGATTCTGGAACAAGGTGCCACAACAACGCCGACACTGGCGCGAAGCCGATCTCGTCGAGGAATATCAGGTCTTGCTCGAAGATGCCGTGCGACTTCAGATGCGCAGCGACGTGCCAGTTGGCCTGTTCCTGAGTTCCGGGGTCGATTCAGGTGCCTTGCTGGCGATCATGAGTCAATACACAAGCGCCCCGGTGCAAACCTTCACCATCGGTTTCGAAGGTGCCGATCGAAGCAACGAGGTCGACGATGCCCGGGCCACCGCAAGACTGTTTGGCGCCGATCATCACGCGATGATGCTGGGCCCGCAGGACTACCTCGACCATTTTCGTCGTTATATGGGCGACCTCGAAGAACCGGTGGCCCACGAACCCGCGCCGGCATTCTACTTTCTCGCCCAACTCACCAGTTCGAAAGTCAAGGTGGCCTTGACCGGGCAAGGCGCCGACGAACCCTGGGCAGGTTACGACCGTTACCTCGGCGTCAAGATGTCGGGGGCCTACAGCCGTTTGCCGCACGCGCTTACCAACACCGTGGCCAGCCTGGTAGGGCTATTGCCATTTCCGATGGAACGGCTCAAACGAGGTGTCGTCTCGCTGGGTGAACGCGACATCCTGACCCGTTTCATCAAGGTGTATTCATTCTTCAGCGCCGACATGAAGGCGCAACTCTACACGGGTGCCCTCAAGGCAGGTTTCGACAAGGCCCACTACGGCACCAAAGCGGCCCTGCAACAACTGCAGGCCGACGTGGCGCACCTCGACCCACTCTCGCAGATGTTGTACATCGATACCCGTGCCAATCTGCCAGACGATCTGCTGATGGTGGCCGACAAGACCTCGATGGCCAACTCACTCGAAGTGCGGGTGCCGTTTCTCGACCATCGTCTGGTCGAGTTCATCGAAAGTATGCCGCCACAACTCAAGTTGCATCATCTGACCGGCAAATACCTGCACAAGAAAGCCATGACCAAATGGTTGCCACCAAGCACGGTGTATCGCCGCAAGAAGGGGTTTGCCCATCCTGTGGCCAACTGGCTGAAAGGCCCCTTGCACGACGTCATCGATGATTGCCTGCTCAGCAGCAACTCACACATGTCGCGTTATTTCGAGCCCGGTTATCTGCGCCAACTGGTGGCCTGGCACCGGCAGGGCCGCGAGCAGTTGATGCGGCAGATCTATCTGCTGTTGTCACTGGAACTCTGGCACCGCACCTTTCTGACGCGCTAGTTGTTTGCGGTAATTCGATACCAACTGACCAGTGCCGATCCGTGACCCATTATCGAGGACTGAGAGATGGACCTGTCGATCATCATCGTCAACTGGAACTCCAAGGACCTGCTGGCCAAGGCACTGGATGCCATCGTCGACCAACCGCCGGACCTGAGTCACGAGATTGTCGTCATCGACTCCGGTTCGTTCGACGGCAGTGCCGAGATGTTGTCGCAGCATTATCCCAACGTGCGCTTTGTGCAGAGCAGGGCCAATATCGGGTTTGCCAGGGCGAACAACGCCGGCGTCGAACACAGCTGTGCACCTGTGCTGCTGTTCTTGAATCCCGATACCCAGGTGGCGCAAGGCGCCATCGATCGTCTGTATCGGGCGCTGACAAGCCGAAGTGAAACCGCCATTGTTGGTGCCCGCCTGCTCAACAGCGACGGGTCCTTGCAGGAAACCTGTGTGCGGGCATTGCCCACACTGACCAACCAGTTGCTCGACAGTGACTGGTTACATCACTTGGCACCCAACGCCCAGTTATGGGGACAACAAGTCCTGTCGGCGGGTGACGACAAGATCCAACCCGTCGCTGCCGTGTCGGGCGCGTGTCTGATGATGAAGCGAGATGTCTTCAGGCAGGTGGGTGGCTTCAGCACCGACTATTTCATGTACGCCGAAGACATGGATCTGTGCCTGAAAACCACCCGCGCCGGCTTCGACATCTGCCACGTGCCCAGCGCCGTCGTGGTGCATCATGGCGGCGGTAGCAGCGCCAGTTCCGAAGCCGGAAAATTTTCGGCTGTCATGGCGCTCGAATCACAGTGGCGATATTTCCGCAAGACACAGTCGAGATATTACGCCGCCGTCTACCGCACCGGCATGGGTGTGATGAGCCTGCTGCGCATCACCCTGTTGTGGCCATATCACCTGATGCTCGGTGGTGGCGCGTTGTTGTGGCGTCGAACGCCTCGGCAGTTATCTGCCAGCGGCTGGAGTTGCAGCGCGGCATTGGCCAAGTGGCAAGCCCGCCTGCGCTGGTCGGTCGGCCTGGAGCACTGGGTCCGCAACTACTGAGCTTGTCGCTGTTCCTGAACCCACATACATCGGGCGCACCAGCGGGATCGGGCACTCAACCATGACCATCCACAGCCTCACGACACTCGACGAGCTTGGCTCGGTGCGGGACTATTGGCAGGCGTCGCAGTGCCATGCCAATCATGACCTGGCGCAGTTCGAACTGGTATGCCGCTTGCGCCCGGAGGTGTTATCACCCTTTGTCACCGTGATCGACCATGAGCACCAACCGGCGGTCTTGCTGGCGGGCAGGCTGGAACAAACCACCGTGGCGCCGGCCATCGGGTATTTCAAACCGGTGGCCGTACCAGCCCGGGTATTGGTCGTGATCCATGAAGGTGTCATCGGCCCGCTGGACGACCAGACGGCCGAACTCACCATCGACCACCTCATCTCATTGCTCGCCAACGGTGTCGCCGACGCGTTGAACTTTCATCATCTGGGTGAACAGTCGCCCTTGCTGAAAGCCTTGCAGCACCGGCGCTCGACCAGTCTTTGCAGCGTGTCACCGCGCTGGATCACCCACCGCGCCATGTGTCTGGACAAGGCCGGCAAAACACTCGATCAGGCAATGAGCGCCAGGCACCGGTCGTCCATGCGCAAACGCCTGCGTGAACTGGATGCTGCATATCGCGGGCGTATCACCTGGCGCTGGCTCAGCAGCTTCGACGATATGGCCGGGTTGTGCCGGCAACTCGAAGCCGTGGCGGCCACCACCTATCAACGTGGCCTGGGCGTTGGATTCTTCGACAACGAGGAGTATCGGCGCCGCTTCGAATTGTTTGCCAGCCGGGGGCAACTCAGGGTCTGCCTGCTGGATATCGACGGGCAAACACGGGCGTTCTGGTTCGGCACGGTCTACGACGGTGTCTTCAATGCCACCGAAACCGCGTATGACCCGGCTTATCGCGACTACCAGATCGGCATGTTGTTGTTTGCCAGGATGGTCGATGAACTGGCCCGTGAGGGTGTACGACGGCTTGACTTCGGCATTGGTGATGCCCACTACAAACAACGGTTCGCCGACCAGAGCTGGCGCGAAACATCGGTCTGGATGTATGCACCGACCCTCAAGGGGCAACTCATGAAAATGCTGCAAGGCAGTTGTGACCTGATCGACGCTGCGGTGCGCAGTATCCTGAACCGGGCGGGCCAGACGTCACGCCTCAAGACATTTCTGCGACTGCGTGTGGTGCGGTCGGCCAGGACTGAATCATGACCGCCCCCCGGAAGATTCTCATCGTGGCGGGTGCCCGGCCCAACTTCATGAAAGTTGCCCCGATCGTTCATGAGATCAAGCGCAGGGTAAAAGCAGGTGATGCGGCCATCGACTTGCGTCTGATCCATACCGGGCAACATTATGACCAGGCCATGTCGGATGTCTTTTTTGCCGACCTGGGTATGTCACCGCCCGACATCAATCTGGGCGTCGGCTCCGGCACTCATGCGGTGCAGACGGCCAACGTGATGTGTCGATTCGAGCCGGTTTGTGTTGCCGAACGTCCCGACTGGGTGGTGGTGGTGGGTGATGTCAACTCGACGCTGGCCTGTACGCTGGTTTGTGCAAAGACCGGCATCAAGGTCGCCCATGTCGAAGCCGGTTTGCGCAGTTTCGATCGCAGCATGCCCGAAGAAGTCAACCGTATCGTCACCGACGCCCTGGCCGATCTGCTGCTCACACCATCGCTGGATGCCGACGACAATCTGCTGCACGAGGGTATTGCCAGACATCGTATTCGTATGGTCGGCAATGTCATGATCGATTCCCTGATTGCCAATCTTGCACAAGCCAGGGATTGTGGTGTGTCGGCGCGCCTGGGTGTGCAGGCTCGCGAGTTTGCCTATGTGACACTCCACCGACCCGCCAATGTCGATGGTTCGGACGAGTTGCGGCGTATTGCGGGCGCACTCGAACGGGTAGCCCAGCGCTGCCCGGTGATATTTGCAGTACATCCACGCACACGCGCCGCCTTGCAACGTGGGGGTATCGACCTCGACCGGCCGGGCAGCCGGATCAGGATGATCGAACCCGTCGGTTACCATAAATCGTTGTGGCTGGTCGACAACGCCAGATTCGTGTTGACCGATTCTGGCGGCATACAAGAAGAATCCACCTATCTGCACACGCCCTGCCTGACGCTGCGGCCCAACACCGAACGCCCGGTGACGATCAGCGAGGGCAGCAATCGCCTGACCAATCTCGATCGCCTGACCGCCGACATCGACGAGGTGCTGGGCACAGACGATTGCCACGGGCACACGCCAAGATATTGGGACGGCCACGCCGCCGAACGTATCGTCGACGCCTTGCTCGGGTATGACTCGACTGGTCATGGCAGCGGCGTGAACTGAGACCTCGCCCCCCCAACCTGTCGTTTCATAACACCTGCCATGAACATACTGGTTGCCTCCATCTTGCTCGGAAGTGTGTCGGCGGTCTTGCTGCTGCCGCGCCGGGCCGCCATGGTCGCCTTGATCGTTGGTGGTTGTTGCCTGCCGGTGGCAATGAGCCTCGAGCTTGGCCCATTCAATTTTTATCCCCTGCGGCTCTTGCTGGCAGCCGCCTTGCTGAGAATTATGCTGTGGGCCGACACACCCCCTGGTGGGATGAATGGCCTCGACTGGGCCATGGTGGCCTGGGTGCTTCTTGCACTGGCAAGTTGCCTGTTCTACGACGAGATAGCCGACACCTTGACCAATCGCCTCGGTCTGGTATTTACCGCGGCCGGCAGTTATGCGGCATTCAGGATGTTTTGCCATTCACACGACGACCGGCTCTACCTGTGCCGAGTCCTGGCCTGGTTGATGGTGCCGCTGGCATTGGCCATGAGTTATGAGCGTTTGAGTGGCCACAACCTGTTTCTTGCGCTCGGAGGTCTGAACGATGTGCCTGAAGTTCGCAATGGTGCTGTGCGTGCACAGGGGCCGTTTGCCCATTCGATACTTGCCGGCTCGGCAGGCGCGATGAGTTTGCCGCTGGTCTGGGTCTTGTGGCGCACGAACCGCCATCTGACCATTGCAGCGACGATGGCCGCATTCACCATGATTCTGGCCTCCGGTTCGACCGGCCCCATCCTGAGTGCCCTGTGTGCTGCCGTTGCCTTGGCGTTATGGCATGTGCGTGATCATGTACGTACGCTGTGTTGGGCCGCCTTGTTGGCCTATATCAGCCTGGATCTGGTGATGCAGGCTCCCGCCTATTATCTGATGGCGCGTATCGACCTCACCGGCAGCAGCACCAGCTGGCACCGGGCCGCACTGATCGAAGCTGCCATCGACCATCTGCCGCAATGGTGGCTGGCCGGTACCGACTACACACGACACTGGATTGCTTATGGTGTGCCATGGAGCCCCAATCACATCGACGTGACCAACCATTACCTTCGGCTCGGTGTGGATGGGGGCCTGCCGCTGATGTTGTCTTTTATCGTGGTGCTGGCGATCGCATTTTCGTACGTCGGCCGGGCGGTTCGGCAGGTACCCGCCAACGCTACCGCAACAAACACCAATACCAATACCAATGCCAATACCGCCACCACCAGCTCCCACCTGGTCATCTGGGCCTTGGGGGCCGCCTTGTTCGGTCACGTGGTGACCTTCTTGTCGGTGTCGTATTTCGATCAGTCGGTCATCTTCCTGTATGCCACCCTGGCCGCCATTGCATCGACCACCTCGCGCCGTGACGTGCCGGCTCACACGAGATTGGCACTGCGCCGGGTGTCGATACCCGGCGCCGTGTTGCGCCATTAACCTGGGGATGATCATGCAAACCAACCCTCGTGGGCCAGGCCAACACACCTTGCGTCTGCTTGTCGTGATTGCCAGTTACGGCAACCGCAACGACGAGTGTCTGCGCTTCGTCATCGATCAATACCGGTCGATGTCGTTCGACGTCGATGTGGTGGTGCTGTCGAACATCCCCAAGTCACTTGGCACCGATGTCGAGGTGATCGTGGGTTTGCCTGCCGACAATCCCTGGTCCTTACCCTTTGGCCACCGCGAGGTGTTTGCAAGAAACGTCGACAACTACGACTTGTTTGCCTACTCCGAAGACGACATGGCGGTGACCGAGGCCAACATCCGCGCTTTCGTGCGGATATCACCCGAGCTGGCGCCTGACGAGATCGCCGGTTTCCTGCGGTTCGAGGTCGACAAACACGGCGCGGTGTCACTGCCCGATATCCACAGCGGTTATCGCTGGAAGCCACACTCGGTGCAACAACGCGGTGACCACACGGTGGCCGAGTTCACCAACGACCATGCAGCGTTTTATCTGCTGACGCAAGACCAGTTACGAAGCATGATCGCGTTCGATGGTTTCTTGCGGGCGCCCTATGAGGGTCGCTACGACATGTTGTGTAGTGCCGCCACCGATATCTACACCAACTACGGCAAACACAAGGTCGTCTGTATTTCGGCGCTAGATGATTTTCTTATCCATCACCGCTCGAATCGGTATGCCGGGCGTGTCGGCGTGGGTTTGTCCATCGTGCGCCAGCAGGTCGCGGCGATGCTGGATATTGCTGCTGGCCGGCTGCCTGCCTGTACCTTGCTGCAGGCCGAGTCACCGTGGCCCCAAAGTGCCTGGGCCAAGGACTATTACGAACAACCCAACCCCCATGTGTTGGCGCTGGTGCCATCGGGTTCCCGCACGGTGTTGTCGATCGGATGTGGCTGGGGGGCGACCGAAGAGTTGTTGCAGACGCGCGGCGCCAGGGTCACGGCCATCCCGATCGATGTGGTCTTCGGGGTGATCGCTGCCGCCCGCGGCGTCGAGGTCGAGATTGGCACCTTCGACGACTGTCTTGCCCGCCTGGCCGATCGGCAGTTCGACTGTGTCGTGCTGAACGATCTGCTGCACCTGCTGCCCGACCCCTACCCCGTCGTGCAGCGCTGTGCCCGCCTGGTCCGGGCGGGTGGCTCGCTGGTGCTGGGTGGTCCCAACTTCCACTCCTTGCGGGTGCGGGCCAAACGGCTCACCAACCGGGGCGGCTACCGGCGGCTGCGCTCGTTCCGCGAAGGGGGCATCCACGTGGTCGGTCCCCACACACTGGCGCCCTGCCTGCACAGTTCGGGCTTCGACATTGCACAGGTGCGCTGGCCAACCGCCGCCTACACCGCCCCGTTCGAGGTCCACATGGGCCGCTGGGGTGCCGCAGCCTGGGTGCTGCAGGCGCGCCAACTGGCGGCACAGCCTGGGTGACGACCATGCGTCTGCTCGTCTATCCCCACGATCTGCAGATCGGTGGCAGCCAGATCAACGCCATCGACCTGGCTGCAGCTGCGGCCGAGGCCGGCCACGAGGTGCACGTCTACGGCATCCCCGGCCCGCTGGTCGATCTGGTCGACCAGCGGGGGCTGCACTTCGTGCCCGCCCATGCACTGCGCAACCGGCCGGCCCCGACCCGAGTTGCCCAGCTGGCGTCACTGGCCAGGACACTGCGCCTGGACCTGATCCACAGCTACGAATGGCCCCCCTGCCTGGATGCCTGGCTCGGCGCCGGCCTCGTACACGGCGTGCCGGTGCTTTGCAGCGTGTTGAGCATGGCACTGTCACCACTGGTGCCACGCAGCGTGCCGCTGGTGATGGGCACACTCGATCTGGCGCAACAGGCACGGCTGCGGCACGGCGCAGAGGTCTGGGCACTCGAGCCACCGATCGACGTGGCGGGTGACCACCCGGGCATCGACGGATCTGGCTTGCGCCAGCAACTGGGCGTCGGCCACCACGACTTGCTGGTGGTGGGTGTCTCGCGCCTGGCCATCGACCTCAAACTCGATGCCCTGGTGCGCGCCATCGACGCCGCCGACCTGCTGGGCAGCCGCTACCCGCTGCGCCTGGTGCTGGTGGGCACGGGTGAGGCTCACCCGGCGCTGGCCACACGCGCCGGCCAGGTCAACCAGCGCCACAAACGCGAAGTCGTCACCCTGCTCGGCCCGCTGCTCGACCCACGCCCGGCCTACGCCGCAGCCGATGTGGTGGTCGCCATGGGCAGTTCGGCGCTACGGGCCATGGCCATGGGGCGTGCCGTGGTGGTGCAAGGTGAGGCGGGGTTTTCTGCAGTCTTCGATCGCTCCACCTTGCCGCTGTTCTTGCGCCAGGGTTTTTACGGCGTGTCGGACGACGCACCTGGCGCTGCCCGTCTGGCAGATCAATTGGCCGAATTGCTGGGTGATGAAGGTCGACGCGCCGAACTGGGCCGACTGGGCCGCCGGGTGGTGGACGAACGGTTCAGCCTGACGCGTGCCGCCGGCATATTGCAAGGCATCTACCAGCAGGTTCTCACCAGATCGACCAAACCACGGGCACACGACGCACTGGTTTGCCTGGCGGGGGCCATCAAACTCGAAATCGACAATCACAACCCGTGGCAAACCCGCCGACACAGTCTGTACAAGCGCAGCTTGCTTGCTGCAGCCAGCGAGGGCTTGTGGCCACCAGCGGCCTGTCGCCCAAGCTCATCCTGATTATTTTCGACCACTCGACAAGGACAAACTCATGAGCTTCGACCTCACCACCGTGGACAAGATTGCGTCGCTGCGCCGGGACACCATCCGCAAGTTTCGGCAGGTCGGCCTGCTTCGTACACTCGATCATGGCGCACGCAAGTTTGTGCGAGACCTCAAGAACTCGCTCACCTCACACCCCGCCTCACGGGTCGACCCGTTCGACCTGAAACACGGCACCGACACGGCACGTATCGTCAGTGTGGGCGCCCTCGATATCCGCGACAACGATCTCGAACAC
Organism: Candidatus Intricatilinea gracilis; assembly: GCA_016702605.1. GTDB lineage: Bacteria > Pseudomonadota > Gammaproteobacteria > Burkholderiales > Burkholderiaceae_C > Sphaerotilus > Sphaerotilus gracilis. The sequence continues at coordinate 294,847 of JADJDQ010000023.1, read as the reverse complement.
TCCAACCGCTACGAAGCGGTGGTGCCGCTGGTATTCAACCGCATCATGGTCGAGTTGCCGATCAGGCATCAGGATTTCACCTTTGTCGACATCGGCTGTGGCAAAGGCCGGGCCCTGTTGCTGGCCTCGACCTTTGCGTTTCGCAAGATCGTGGGCATCGATATCTCGCAGCAATTGATCGACATTGCCCTGCACAACATTGCCGTTTATCACGACGGCGTGATGCGTTGTCGTGATATCGAGGCACGTTGTGTCGACGGCCGCAACTTTGTTCCCCCGCCGGGTGATCTGGTGCTGTATCTGAACAACCCGTTCGACGAACAGGTCATGGCTGCCCTGGTCGACAGTGTCGAACAATCACTGCAGGTCGACCAACGCAAACTCTTCGTGGTGTATCAGCGGCCGATGCACCGTGCACCCTGGGACAGGTCGACTGCCTTTCGCCAGGTGCACAGTTCGACGCGGTACGTCGTCTACGAAAACATCGGCAGTTAGTTCACCGGATCACAACACCCGCAGGTTCACGGGCGGCAACAAGGTCGAGCCGCCGCCAAACTCGAAGGCACCACGGTCGAACGTGCCGTCGGCGCCGCGTGTCTTGCCCCAGGGATCGACATTGAAGGGTGCAGCCAATACCGCGCCGGCGACCGACGCAGCCTTGAGGCGAAAATCCATGCCGACAAGGTCGACAAACGGGTCGCCGGAGGTGGCACTGCTGCCGTTGGTTTCGGCGTGATTGCCGCCCGAGTTGATGTAGTGGTTGTAGTCGTGATTGGCGAACTTGGCGAAACTCGGGCTGCTGCTGTTGTAGAACAGGTTGTTGTAGGCCACGTTGTTCGAATACACGGTCGGCAAGGTGCTCAGGCTCTCCTGATCGACATTGACGAAGGTGTTGTTGTAGACCGTCGCATTGTGAAATGCGCTGTTCGACGTCCAGCCCCCGATGACACCATTGGCGCGTTGCCAGGTGGCGCCGGCCGGTTTATAGAAGACATTGCCGTGGACATTGAGCCGGGCACTCGGGTTGGACGAGTTGTCCCACATCAGGCCGCCGGTGCTTTGAATATCGGTGAACAGGTTGTACCTGAACGTGACGTCACCGACACTGCTTGCAAAACCCCAGATGCTGGCCACTTCGGAATGCACCCCCGACGAGCCGTGATACGACTGGACCCAGCCATGTTCGACCACCAGGTTGCTCGGGCTGATGAAAAACGGGCAGCGCCCGATACCCGCCATACGAAAATACGACAAGGTGACGTTGGACGAACCATAAATCGCCAGACCATCGTTCGAGAATGATCCACCCTGGCCACTGACACTGCCCTTGCCCTGCAGGTCGACATGCCGGATGGTGATGAAGTTCGACGTGACAGATTGCCCCGAGGCATTCTGGCCAGTCTTGATCCCGGCGGTGCCGTCACCCTTTTCGGTGATCTTGAACCCAAAGGCCTGGCCCCATTTGTTGGCCGCGCCACCCCCGGTCTGGCCATCGATCACCCAGTATGACGACGCAAAGACGAAGCCACTGGTAAAACTTGCCTGACCCACGCCGTAACGGTCGACCCAACCGGTCACCGTGCCGTGATCGGCCACCGTCGCCTTCTTGATCGTGATGGGTGTGGTGCCACTCACCGCAGTACCGAAGGTGCGACCGGGATAACTGCCATCGGCAACGTAATAGGTATCACCACGCACCAGGGTGGCCGGCAGGCTCGGGTAGGCGTTGTTCCAGTCGGTGCCGTTGCCAGCCGCACCGGCGCGCACGTACCAGTTGGCCGCGTGGGCGTCCATGCCCGTCAACAGGGTCAAGGCCACGATCGATGGCAACAATACCAGGTGATAGCCGGTTCTGACCGAACGTGCGGCAGCCTGTCGGCACCTGCTGGATGGGGTGGATGAGGCGGATGCGGGCAGAGGATTCTTCATGGTGACGACTGAGGTAGGGGTTGGGCCGGCAGATGGCGTGATTGCTGGCAGGCGACACATCGACTGGATACTCATGGGATCACCTTCGAGACCTCGTTGGACGGCAGGCTTTCGTTGCCGGCGGCGTCGTAGTCGGTGACGGCAAAATAATAGATCTGGCCACGTTTGAGGCCGCTCACCGTATAGGTCGTGCTGGCTCCGACGTTGATGCCGGCACCGGGCGCCTGGTTATAACTGCGCGAGCTGGTACCAAAATAGACCCGGTAACCCGCCAGCGTATTACCCGGTGCCGCCCACTGCAGCACAGCGGTCGATGTCGTGGGCACCGGTGTTGGGGTCGGGATCGGAGTAGGCGTAGGTGCAGGTGTCGGCGCAGGAGTTGGGGTTGGCGTCGGTGTGGGTGTCGGGGTTGGGGTCGGGGTTGGCGTCGGTGTGGGTGTTGGTATGGGGGTCGGCGTGGGTGTGGGCGCCGAACTAGCCGGCTGAAACACCACGTCGCGGAAATAGTTGGTCGCCTGCCACGACTGGGTCGGGTACGCTCCCACCGGGCCAAATATGCCGTTGGATCCGACCACGGTGGCCAGATAAACTTTGCTGACCTTGCTGGCCAGCCCGTTGTTGGTCGCCACGTAATAACTCGCGCCGGTGTTCACGGTCACGGCGTACACCGCACCAGCAAGCACCTGCACCGGTTTGGCAAAAGTCGCCGTCTGCCAGCCGGATGCAGTTTCACCACTGAATACCACCGAACCGAGCAAGGCGCCACTGGCCGACCACAACTTGCCGGTGTGTGTCCCCGTCTCGCGGCTGGCCTTGTAGAAACGCACACCGTTGATCTGCCCGGCCGTGCTGGCGGTGAAACGCATGCCGAGTTCATAGTTGACATTGGCGCCGTCGCTGTTGTTGGTGGTGGCGGGTACCTGACTGCCGAATATCACCTGCGTGGTCACCGGCACTGGCACGGGTGCCGGCGCCGGTGTGGCCGTGTTGGCCACAAACACCACGTCGCGGAAATAATTGCTGCCCTGCCACGATTTTGTGGGGTAGGCCCCGACCGCGCCATATACACCGTTGGATCCGACCACGGTGCTGAGTGGGCCGCTGCTGATCTTGCTCGCCAGGCCACTGTTGGTGGCCACGTAATAACTCGCCCCGGTATTCACGGTGACGGTATACGTGGTGTTTGCGGCAAGCTGGATCGGTGTGGCCAATGTAGCAGTCTGCCAGCCCGACGCAGTTTCACCGCTGAATACCACCGACCCCAGCAGGGTGCCACCGGCCGACCAGATCTTGCCGGTATGGCTACCAGTTTCGTAGCTGGCCTTGTAAAACCTCACCGCGGTGATCTGGCCGGCACTGCTCGATGTGAAACGCATGCCCAGTTCGTAATTGACGCCGACACCGTCGCTGTTGTTGGTGGTCGCCGGGGCCTGTGTCGTGAATATCGTCTGACCACTAGGCACGGCGTTGGCCACGGCCATGGCGGTCGGGTTCGGCGCAGACTCTGCAATCGTCTCCAGAACTGTCGTCGAGGTATCACCGGCGCCGGCCCCGGGGCCCCCGACGACGACCGCTTCATTGCCGCCGCCGCAAGCCGCCAGGCCCAGGGTGCTGGCCAGCACAACCATATGGAGATATTTACGTGGGAACCAGTGGTGGGTTTTCATTGGAATCAGTCGAGAAATCTGGGCAAAAGGGCTCCCGACCGCACACGCACAAATGGCGCGACGGTGATATCAGGAGAGGTTGTCGGCTGGATAATCGAGCGAGGTATATGGAAAGGATCTGCCGTGGGCTTGCCGTGTATTAGTGCAGATCCGGCGAATTCCCGTGCTTCCAACTGTAGTACCCGGGTATTCGCTGCCAGTGTCGTGACGAGATATGTCCAGCTATGCCAGCAATGGCGAGGCTGGCATAGCTAACGGACACAGCTTGTTCACAAGTCGGGCACGATCGGTTTCTATTCGCGTGATGGCAGAAACACCCGACCAACAACTGGCGCGCCAAGACACTGCACAAAGTGGTGTTTTCAGACGCACTCGCGTGCGCTTCCTGACAAGCACTTACGACCCTGGCCGCTATTCGCGCGTGGGCAGTTGTTGCCTGCAGGTCACCACGGGCCGCATGACCCGGCCCCGACCCCGCAGGCGCGGCTGGGCGTCAGGCCGCGTTGAGCACCGACCCCATGACGCAGACACCGTCGGCGCGCAACTGGTTCACCAGGTCGAGTGTGCCCTGCAGCCGGGTGGCGTTCTGGCGCGCCACGATCAAGGCGTGGCCGGTCTGCTGGGCGACACCCAGGCCATCACTGCAGTTCGCGAGGGGTGGGGTATCGACCACGATGGCGTCGAACTCGCGTTTCAACACCCGCAGCAGGGCCGGCCAGGTGTCTCGCGCCAGCAGGTCCAGCGGGTTGGGCGGGCAACCGCCGGCACACAGCAGGTGCAGCGGCCCGAACGGCGGCAGCGCCATCACGGCGGACCGGTCGGCGCGCCCGCCGAGCACCGTGGCCAACCCCTGCCGGTCGAGCACACCAAAGATGTGGTGTTGGCGCGGCCAGCGCAGGTCGGCGTCGATCAGCAAGGTGCGCCGGCCGAGTTGCGCCAGGCTCACCGCCAGATTGGCAGCGAGGTAACTGCGGCCGTCGCCATGCGCCGGGCTGACGATGGCCAGCATCAGCGGCTGGCCTCGTTCGGGCTCGGGCCAGTGCTGGATCAGTTGTGATCGCACGGCGCGGATCTGTTCGGCGCAGGGGTGACAGGGGTCGAAGGCGGTCACCAGCTCGAGGCTGAAGCGGTGGTCACCCGGCTGCAGGTGTGGCAGGCCGTATTGCGCGGTGATGGCGTCGACCAGGTCGTCGAGTGTGATCAGGCCCAGCTGGATCGCCGCCTCACCGAACCTGACGTGGTGGGTCTGCTGGTGCTCGAGCACCCGGGTGATGCCGTCGGCGTCGATCTGGCCACGCGCTGCCAGCACATGGCCGAGGCGGCGATCGGACCGAACCGGCTGCAGGGCGCCACCTTCGATGGCGGTCAGACGGGGAGATGCACAGACTCTCATGATGTTTGTCCTAGGCCGGCCTGACCTGCTGGGTCAGCGTGGGCAGGGCGGCACGGCGTTCGGCCACCAGACGCCGGGGTGGGTTCCAGCGGCTGGTGACACCCAGCAGCGGCACGGCCTGGTCGAGCGGCAACAGCTGCAGATCGGTCACCATGCGCACGCGGCGGTCGAGTTTTTCGAGCAGGCCGATCAGCACCAGGCCCAGCACCACACCGGCCGCCACCGCGCCGATCAACACGGCGCCCAGGCGCGGCACCCGGGGTTCGAGTGGCACGCTGGCCGGGCTGAGCAAGGACACCGAGGCATGAAACACCTGGTTGGCCACCATGTCGATGACAAACCGCTGCACCGCCATGTCGTAGGTGCGCTGGGCGCTGTCGACCCGCGCCGCCAGTGTGGTCAGTTCGCTGCGCACCGGTTTGCCGGCCATCAGACGGGCACGTTGCGCCGCCATCTGCTGCTCGAGTTCGGCCATGCGCCAGCGCGCCTGTTCGGCGGCATGGTCCAGGCCGGCCAGCAGTTTGGTGATCTGTGACTGCAGCGCCGTGCGGCGCCGCTCGTTGTCGGCCAGCTGCTGCTGATACGACGGGTGTGCCGCGCCGAACTGGCCCGACAGCTCCTGCAGCCGGGCCTCCCCCTGCTGCAGCTCGGTGGTGAGGCGTTGCACCTGGCCATCACTTTGCACCTCGCGCAGCTGGTCGAGCGGGCCGGCCTTGTCGCGCCACTGCCGCAGCTGTTGCTGGCGGCTGGTCTGTTCGAGGTTCTGTTCACGCGCCCGCGACAACTGCGCCGCCAGGTCGGCGAGCCGGGCGTCGACCACATCGGCACTCACGTCGGCCGAGACGATGCCGTGGCGGCGCTGGTAGTCGACCAGTTGGGCCTGCGCCTGGTCGAGATCGCGGCGCAGCGTGGCCAGGTGGGCGTCGAGTGTGGCTTCGGTATGGCTGGTGCTGCTGGCTTCGAGTTCACCCGCCAGCTCGAAATACGCCTGGGCGTAGGCATTGGCCGTGGCCGCCGCTGCGGCGGCGCTGGGTGCATCCACCTTGATCCGCACCACACTGCCCTGCCCCAGTTCGACCTTGGGTGTGGCCAGCCATGTCATGACCAGCCAGTCGGCGAACGAACCGTCCGGCTGCGCCCGGGTGTAGGCGGCTTCGGCTTCGCTGCTGTCGGCCAGCGCCAGGATCCGCACCACCCGGCGCGCCACGTTTTCACTCGTCAACATGTCGGCGAGCGTCTGCATGTGGGCGGCGCGATCCGGCAAGGTGTTGCCGCTGAGTGGCCCCGACACCAGCAGCGTCGCCGTGGCCCGGTACGAGCGGGGCAAGGTCAGGCACAACACGGCGCCGATCGACACCGCCACCAGCAGCACCAGCACAAACATCAGGCAGCGCCCACGCAGCGCGGCCAACAGGGTCGACGGGTCCATTTCGGCTCCAGGGTCGGTGATCGGCTGGGCATCAGCCTAACCACGCCAGACCGGTGTCAGAGGCACTCGATCGGCCAGGGCCATGGGTGATTCGGACTAGTCCCCGTGCAACAAGCTGCCATGCGGCAGGGCTAAGTTACGGTCATGACACAGCGCCGCACCCGCATGAGCACCGAACAGACGCTGCGTCTGCTCGAGTGTTTCGTGGCGGGCACACCGGCGCGCCAGGCGGCCGAACTGGCCGGCGTCAACCGCAACACCGCGCGCCTTTGTTATCACCATCTGCGCGAGACCATCGCCCACCACCTGGGCACGGCCGAACCCTGGCAGATCGACAGCGGCCCGGGTGAGCTCAACAGCGGCTGGCCTGGCAGTGAGTTGCCCGGTGCGTCACTTTCCCCCGCGTCGTCCATCACACCGGCGGTGATCAGCGAACTGCTGCGTCCGCACATGCAGGGCGACTACCAGGTCGTGCCACTGGCCGGCCTGGTCGAACACGCCGGCCACGTGCAGGTGGTGTCCATCCCCGGCCCGGCACAGATCGACCTGGCCGGCAGCCCGCCCCCGCTGCCCCTGCTCGACGCCGTGGTGTGTGTCGACGAAGCCGTCGACGACAACACGCCAGCGCTGGAGCGCCAGGGCCGCCTGCACATCGTGATGCGCGAGGACATCGGGCGCGACTCACCGCGCTACCGCGCCATCCGCAGCTTCTGGCGCAAGAGCGCCAACCTGCTGCGGCGCTACAACGGTGTGCCGCGCCAGCGCATCTTTCTCTACCTCAAGGAATGTGAGTGGCGCTTCAGCGACGGCAGCCACGAAGCCAGCCTCGCCACCCTGCGCGCCTGGTTCGCCCCGCTGCACTAACGCCGCGAGAAAAAGGCCTGGAGGAACCGTCGCGAGCAGCCCATGCCTTCTTATTCGTGGATGAGGTGGGCTGCCAGCGCCTTGCCCACGGCCTGGGCGCGGTTCACCACGTCGAGTTTGTGCAGCACCTTCTGCACATGGTTCTTCACCGTCAGGGGGCTGATGGACAGGATCTGGCCGATCTCGCTGTTGCTCTTGCCCAGGTAGATCCAGCGCAGGATCTCGCGCTCGCGCAGCGTGATCACGGCATGGCCGGCAGGTGAGGCGGCGGCGTCGCGCCGCCCGGCGCAGGCGGTGTTCATCAACACCCGCACCCAGGCCTCGTGCAGAAACGGCCCGATCAGGCCGAGCAGGCCGAGTTCACGCGCCGCGAGTACACCCTCCTGGCAGGCGAAGACGAAGAAACTGGTGGCGTCACCCTGGCTGTCGTGGCAGCCGTGCAGGGCCAGCTGGCTGGCGCCGATGTGGTCGAGTTCGAACGCCAGCTCACCCCGTCCCGAGCCCGCCACACACCGCGCGGGCAAGACGAACGGCAGGTAGTGGCGCGCCTTCCAGGCGTCCACCAGCCGCGGCACCAAGGCGATGTCACTCACCAGCGGTGCACTCAGCACCGAACTGTCGGGCAGGCGGGTCGACAAGGCCTCGACGACCACCCCACACGCCGCCCCGGTGCGCAGGGTGCAGACCAGCGCCTCGTGCTGGATCAGGCCCTGCAGCAGGCCCTGCGTCCACGAGTAGAAATGGGCCCGGGTGTGCACATGGCGCGAGGCCTCGAGGTTGAGCATCAGCAGGTCGATATCGCCCGGGGTCAGGTCCGACGCCGACTCGGGCATCAACAGGGTTCGATCGGACATGGTTCATCTCCTGGTCGTGGTTACTGCACCCGCGCGTTGGTGTCGTCGCGGCGGAAGCGGTAGCCCATGCCGCGCACGGTCTCGATCAGGTCGGTGTGGCCGGTCACCTCGAGCGCCCGGCGCAGGCGCCCGACGTGGATGTCGACCGACCGCTCCTCGACACACACCGCGTCGCCCCACACCTCGTCGAGCAACCTGGCACGGCTGAACACCCGGTCGGCATGGGTCATGAAGAACCGCAGCAGCCGGTAGTCGAGTGCACACAACACGATCTCCTGGCCATGTGCGCTGACACGCCGCGCCGCGGGGTCGAAGCGCAGGCCCCAGGCTTCCATCACCTCGTCGTGGTGTTGCGGCGCACTGCGGCGCATCACGGCCTTGACTCGCGCCAGCACCTCACCCACCGAAGTGGAGCGGCGCACACAGTCGTCGGCGCCACATTCGAGCGCCGCCACCGTGTCCTGCTCACGCGACTGATCGGTGCCGATCACGATGATGGCCACCCCGCTGGTGCGCTGGTCACACCGCAACTGCCGGGTGAACGACAAGGTGTTGCCGCCCTTGGCCAGGTGGTCCACCAGCACCAGATCCGGACGGCTCTCGCTGGCCTGCGAGCGGGCCTCGCCCAGGTTGCCTGCGCAGGCCACCGAATAACCCGCATGGCGCAGATTGACCGCCAGAAGGTCACGCGTCGCGGTGTCTTCATCGATCACGAGGATGTTGCCTTGCATGGATAGTTCTCCTGGCTTGGACGCCTGCTGCGTCTGGAACCCGACCTATGTCAGCCTGTAACCGACACTTGAGCCTAGGGTTTGCACCTGCCGCTGTCCACCGGCCCACCCGATCCGCCATCCCTCGAACGCGGGGATACAAATCGTTGGTTTGCCGCACTTCGTGACGTTGTTCACGGACATTTCCCTTGCAATTTGGTGTCCTTTCAGTTTGTGGTGGTTTCTGGACTTGCCAACCGGCGCCTTTGTCCGTCTTGACCGGCTTCACCAGCCGCCGCAGAGCGGCTGAGCCGAACGGACCACACCACGCGCACCCCCGGTGAGGTGGGCAAGCCGGGCGGCGGCCGCATGCTTGGGTCATCCCTCCACCCGATGACCCCACTGACACCGGAGCGCAGCAGATGACCACCATCGCAGTCGTCGGACTTGGTTATGTCGGCCTGCCGCTGGCCGTCGAGTTCGGCCAGCATGTCCACACCATCGGCCTGGACCACTCGGCCACACGAATCGACGCCCTCAGGCGTTTTGTCGACCCCACCGGCGGCGTGACGAGTGCCGAACTCAAGGCCGCCATCTTGCTGCACCCCACCACCGACCCGGCCATGCTGAAGGAGGCCAACTTCATCATCGTGGCCGTGCCCACACCGGTGGATCAGGCCCACAAGCCCGATCTGTCACCGCTGATCTGCGCCAGCCAGGCCATCGGCAAGAGCCTGCGCCCGGGCTGCACGGTGGTGTATGAATCGACCGTCTACCCCGGCGCCACCGAAGAGGTCTGCATCCCCATCCTCGAACAAAGCTCGGGGCTGCGCTGGAAACAGGATTTCTTCGTCGGGTATTCACCCGAACGGATCAACCCGGGGGATCGCCTGCATACCCTCAAGACCGTGGTCAAGGTGGTGTCGGGTGACTGCCCCGCCACCCTCGACAGGATTGCCGAGGTCTACGCCAGCATCGTCCCCGCCGGCCTGCACCGGGCCTCGAGCATCAAGGTCGCCGAAGCCGCCAAGGTCATCGAAAATACCCAGCGCGACCTCAATATCGCGATGGTCAACGAGTTGTCGCTGATATTCCACCGCATCGGCATCGATACCGTCGAGGTCCTGCAGGCGGCCGGCACCAAATGGAATTTCCTGCCGTTTCGCCCCGGCCTGGTGGGTGGCCACTGCATCGGGGTCGACCCCTATTACCTGACCCACAAGGCCGAATGCCTGGGGTATCACCCGCAGGTCATCCTGGCCGGCCGGCGTATCAACGACGGCATGGGCAAATATATTGCCGAACAAACCGTCAAGGAACTCATCCGGCACGGCTCGCCGGTCAAGGGTGCCCATGTGATCGTGCAGGGCCTGACCTTCAAGGAAGACTGCGCCGACCTGCGCAACAGCAAGGTGATGGACCTGATCCACGAGCTCGAGACCTACGACGTCACCGTGCACGTGCACGACCCGGTCGCCGACCCGGCCGAGGCGCGCCACGACTACGGCGTCGACCTGGTGGCCTGGGAGCACCTGCCACGCGCCAATGCCATCGTCGCCGCGGTGTCACACAGGCAGTTCCTGGCGCGCCCGATCGAGCAGGTGCTGGCCAAACTGGCGCCACACGGCCTGTATGTCGACGTCAAGAGTGTGGCCGACAAGGCGGCACTCGAATCCCGCGGTGTCAACGTCTGGCGGCTGTGACGCCGCTCGAATCTGCTCGCAGCAAGTTTTACCAACGCCGCCCCGACTATTAGCCGGGCGTAATCTTGTTGTCATCAACCAGGCGGGCACAAACCCGGTCCGGCAGGCCGTGAACCAGTTCACATACATCGGTCCACAGTTGTTACGTGATCCCGCAACTCGCGCTGAAACAAGGGCATTGATCGAACGGATCGGATTCGTAGAATTTTTTCATCTCGGGGCAGGCATGGTGCGGCGCCCCTTCATCCAAGAAGAAACGACCAACATGAACCAGCTGATTCGATTGGCCCGACGCGTGGACTTGTCCTTTGTTCCCCGGTGGATGCGCCAGGCCGCCAGCCACACCTCACAGCGCGGCCGTGCGGCCAACCACACCGACCACCAGGACGCCGGCGACTCGGCGCTCACCGGCTTCAGCCCGTCGCAACTCGAACTGCAACGTATCGAGACCAGCGCCGAACGCGCCATCGTGCAGGAGCTGCGCCTGTTCGAGCGCCACGTGCGTCGTATGGTGCCCGAACTGCAGGGCGACGACCTCGCCTACGCCAGCGGCCTGCTGCTCAAGCTCGACCGCAAGGCCCGCGAACAACTGGCCGACACCACCGCACCCCGCAGCGTGCAGTTGCTGCCAACGGCCGAAGGTGTTGCCCAGGCGCAGTGACCGCAGCCGCGGCACGGGCAGCCGGCCCCCATGGCCGGCAACTAACGTCGACGCCGCAGCCCCAGCACCATGACCGCGCCAACCACGATCAAGGCGCCCAGCACCTGTACCGGCGCGATCACCTGGCCGAGCAACAGCCAGGCCATGCCCAGGGCAGCGACCGGCTCGACATTGAGGATGGGGGAACTGCCCACCACACCCAGCTTGGGCAGCAGGGTGAACAAGATGGTGAACGCCGTGCCATACAGCAGGCTCAGCGCGGCCAGCCCCCACCAGCCCGGCGCAGCGTTCGGCCAATGCAGCCCCCCTTGCGTGAACGCGCCAGCCAGGCCAAGCAGGCCGACGATGGTCATGGTGATGGCGGTGCGATAACGGCCGTCGACGTCGGCCACGCTGTGTTGTGTCATGGCCAGCACCAGACCGAAGGTGGCAGCCGCCGCCACTGCAAAACCCACACCCACGCCGATGCGGCCCCACTGCGCCTGTGCACTCAGGCCCGACGCCGCGCCCGACACATCCAGGGCCAGCGCCAGACCCGCCAGGATCACCGGCATGGCGATCAGCACCCGGCGCTCGGGCGCATGGCCGTAGATCGACCAGGCGGCCAGCGCCGTCCACAAGGGGTAGGTATTGAATGCCAGCAGCGCCAGACCGACGGGGATCCGCGCCACCGCCGAATACAGACACAGGCTCTGCACCGCCACCAGCAGCCCGATCACCGGCATGGCGCGACGCTGTCGGGCATTGAGCGCCAGCGGCAGCCGGTTCATCCACACCAGCAGGGTCACCACCGCGGCGGTGCCCAGGCTGCGCACCGCCACCGCCGTGGCCACATCGACGCCATGATCGATCGCCACGCGCGCCGCCACATGGTTGGCGCCGAACATGCATGCCAGCAGCAGCAAGGTGACAAAGGCCCTGGGGCTGAGCGTGGTAGTCGACATCGCAAGGTAGTTGGCGCCCGAGGCAGTCGGTGACGGGCGAAAGAGATCCGGCGGGCAGGCCAGCCAGGGCCGGCCGGAGTCTGTCACAGCCTGATCGACGGGGCTATCACCTGCCGTGACCCTGGTCGCGTGCAGACTTAACACGCGGTCGGTCCCTGCCGGGACGACACCGATTCGCGGGGCCGTGACACTACTGAGCCACCAGTAAACTGCCCCGGCTTTCTTAAGGCGGCACCCCCCCAACCCGCCGCCCACGCCTCAACCACCGCAGGGATCTCACACATGGCCTTGGCCCTCTCGTCGACTCGCTTCCAACGTCAACCCGCCGTCCGTCTGGCACTGCTGATCGGCGCCGTCGCCTGCGCCACGGCACTGGTCGCCTGCGGCGACAAGAAGAAGGGCGCCACCCAGGTGGCGGCCAAGGTCAACAAGGAAGAGATCTCGGTCCACCAGATCAATTTCGTGCTGCAGCGCCAGGCCAACCTGCCGCCCGAGCAGGTGCCGGCCGTGAGCAAACGCATCCTCGAAAGCCTGATCGATCAGGAAGTGGCGATCCAGCAAGCCACCGAAGAAAAACTCGACCGCGACCCGAAGGTGGTGATGTCGATCGAAGCCGCCAAACGCGAGATCCTGGCGCGCGCCTACGCCGACCGCATCGCCGACACCGCGTCCAAACCCACACCCGACGAGATCAAGGCCTACTACAACAGCAAACCCGCACTGTTTGCCAACCGCAAGATCTACACGCTGCAGGAGTTCAGCGTCGAAAGTGACGCCGCCAACCGCGAAGCCATGGGCGCCAGGCTGCAGGTTGCGCGTAGTGCCGACGACGTGGCCGCCCTGATCAAGGCCGCCGGCCTGCGCAGCAACTCGCGCCAGATCACCCAGGGCGCCGAGAACCTGCCGCTGGGCATGGTCGACCAGATCGCCCAACTCGCCGACGGCCAGAGCCTGGCCTCGGGCACCCCCCAGGGCTTCAACGTGTTGACCCTGGTCAGCGCCAAACCCGCGCCGGTGTCCGAAGAACAGGCCCGCCCGTCGATCGAGCAGTTCCTGCAAAACGACCGCAAGCGCAAACTCGTCGACGACACCATCAAGAAGCTGCGCACTGCAGCCCAGGTGAGTTACATGGGCCAGTTCGCCGAAGGTGCAGCCAGCGCCGCGCCTGCGGCGGCATCGAAGTAGTCGTCGCCAGCCTCCCTGCCCGGCACTGCCAGCCGGCATTCGCCAAGCACCGGCGCTGCATCCTCGAATGGTGCACGCCGGATCTGCCCGAGATACCTGCTCAGCCTGCGACATCCATGACGCCCAGTTCACACCAGACCGATCTCCCTGCCGACCCTCCTGTCTTCGGCACCAGGCGCCGCAGCCTGTTCGGCCTGGTGGCCTTGCTGCCACTGGCCGCAACAACGGGCCTGCTGAGCACCGGCACAGCGGCGCTGGCCCAAACTGAAGCCAGACGCGACTACGTGATCGGCGCCGGCGACGTGGTGCGCATCAACGTGTACCAGAACCCCGACCTGCTGCTCGAGACCCGGGTGTCCGAAAGTGGCGCCGTGAGTTACCCGCTGCTGGGCGCCATCAAGCTCGGTGGCCTGTCGGTCACACAGGCCGAGAAACTCATCACCGACGGCCTGCGCAACGGCAACTTCATCAAACAACCGCAGGTCAGCGTCACCGTGCTGCAGGTGCGTGGCAACCAGGCCGCCGTGCTCGGCATGGTGAACCGGCCCGGTCGTTACCCCATCGAGGTGTCGGGCCTGCGCCTGAGTGAATTGCTCGCCACCGCCGGTGGTGTGGCGGCGGGTGGGTCGGACATCGTCACCCTCAGCGGCCTGCGCGACGGCAAACCCATGCGCCAGCAGATCGACGTGGCCGCCCTGCTGATGAGTGGTGACATCGCCGCCGACCCCATCATCGTCAACGGCGACACCGTGTACGTCGACCGCATGCCGGTGGTCTACATCTACGGCGAAGTGCAGCGCCCGGGGTCCATGCGCCTCGAACGAGGCATGACCCTCATGCAGGCCATCGCCACCGGCGGCGGCCTCACCCAGCGCGGCAGCGACAAGGGCATCAAGCTGCACCGCCGCGACGCCGCCGGCCAGGTCAGAGAGATCGAACCCGATGCGCAGTACAAGCTGCAAGACGGCGACGTCATCTATGTACGCCCCAGCCTGTTCTGACACCGGAGAGACCCCATCATGAGTTTTTCGCAGTTCCTCTCCATCCTCAGGGCGCGCTGGTTCTCGGCGCTGCTCGTGCTGATCGTCACCGTGGGCACCACCATCGGCGTGAGCCTGGTGCTGCCCAAGCAATACACCGCCACCGCCAACGTGCTGGTCGACCTGCGCACGCCCGACCCGATCGCCGGCATGGTGCTCGGCGGCATGGTGCCGGCCAGCTACATGGCCACCCAGGTCGACATCATCCAGAGTGACCGGGTGACACGCCGTGTCATTGCCGCCCTGCGCCTGACCGAAAACGCCCAGTTGCGCTCCGACTGGATCGAAGCCACCGGCGGCACCGGCAACTTCGAAGCCTGGCTGACCGGCGTGCTCGCAAAGAAGCTCGAGGTGAAACCCTCGCGCGAAAGCAACGTCATCAACATCAGCTACAAGGCGCCGGACCCACGTTTCGCCGCCGGCCTGGCCAACACCTACGTCAAGGCGTATCTGGACACCAGCCTCGAGTTACGCGTCGACCCGGCCAAACGCTACAACGAGTTCTTCGATGCACGCTCCAAGGAGCTGGTCACGGCCCTCGAAACGGCCCAGGCCAAACTGTCGGCCTATCAGAAGGACAAGGGCATCATCGCCACCGACGAACGTTTCGACATCGAAAGCCAGCGCCTCACCGAACTGAGCAGCCAGCTCGTGGCCATCCAGGCCCTGGCCGCCGAGTCCACCAGCCGCAGCGCCCAGGCCCGCTCGGCGCAGGCCGACCAGCTCGGTGACGTGCTCAACAACCCGGTCGTGGCCGGCCTGCGTGCCGACGTGTCGCGCCAGGAAGCCCGCCTTCAGGAGCTCGAATCCCGCCTCGGCAAGGCCCATCCGCAGGTACAGGAACTCGAGGCCAACATCGCCAGCCTGCGCCAGCGCGTCGAGAGTGAATCGCGCCGTGTCAGCGGCAGCATGGGGGTGGCCAACACCATCAACAAGAGCCGCGAAGCCGAAATCCGCTCCGCCCTCGAAGCCCAGCGCGCCAAGGTGCTCAAGCTCAAGGAGCAACGCGACGAGGTGAGTGTGCTGATCCGCGACGTCGAAACCGCCCGCCGCGCCTACGACACCGTCAACCAGCGCCAGAACCAGACCAGCCTGGACAGCCAGGCCAACCAGACCAACATCACCGTGCTCACCCCCGCCACCGAGCCGGCCGAACACTCCAGCCCCAAGATCTTGCTCAACGCCTTGCTGAGTGTCTTCCTGGGCACCTTGCTGGCCGTCGGTTTTGCCCTGCTGCGCGAGCTGATGGACCGCCGCGTGCGCAGCCTCGAAGACATCTCGCAGGCCATGGACGTGCCCGTGCTCGGCTCGCTGCCCAAACCCAGCAGCCGCGGCTTCGCGCGCCAGACCCCCTTCGTGTTGCCTGGTAATGTCGTGGCTGCCCGCCTGCCCGCGCCGGGCCGCTGATGCGCATGCCCGCGCACCAGGCACTGACCGACCCGGCATACGAGCAACCCACGTCGCCGTCACCCCATGATCAACGCATCCACCCGGTGCCGTTGACCTCACGTTCGAGCAGGAACACCGCCATGAACGCCGCAGTCCGCCCCTTTCTAGCCAAACGCCCGCAGGTGGCCAACAACACCACCGACGACGTGCACCCCGTGGCCCAGCAGCAGGACCGCTCGATCGGCGACATCATTCGCGAGATCAAGGGCCTGAGTGAAGAACAGATCGTCGCCATCGCCGAACACCAGAAGACCAGCGGCCTGCGTTTCGGCGATGCCGCCGTCGCCCTCGGCCTGGCCAGCGACCAGGACGTCATCTTTGCCCTGAGCCAGCAGTTCCATTACCCCTACACGCCCGAGTCGCGCCGCAAGCTCAACAGCGAACTCGTCACCGCCGTGCAACCCTTCAGCCGCCAGGCCGAAGCGTTCCGCGCCATCCGCAGCCAGCTCATGATGCGGGTCTTCGCCCCCAGCGAACCCAAACGGGCACTGGCCATCGTCAGCCCCGATTCCGGCGACGGCAAGACCTTCTTCACCGCCAACCTTGGCGTCGTGCTGGCCCAGCTCGGCGGTCGTGTGTTGCTGGTCGACGCCGACATGCGTGGCCCGCGCTTGCACACCCTGTTCGACGTGCCCAACAACACCGGCCTGAGCGGCATCCTGAGCAGCCGCCAGGAAGACAACGTCATCTTCCAGGCCCCCGACCTGCCCAGCCTGTTCATCATGCCCGTGGGTGTCACACCACCCAACCCGCTCGAGCTGATCGAACGCCCGGCCTTCCGGCTGTTGATGTCCGAACTGCTGCGCAAGTTCGACCACGTGCTGGTCGACACCCCCGCCGCCGTCTACGGCAGCGATGCCAGCGTGCTGGCCACCAAGTGCGGCGCCGCCCTGGCCATCGCCCGCAAGAACCGCAGCCGCGTCGACTCGCTGCACGACCTGGTCGCCACCGTCAGCGCCAGCACCCCCAAGTTCGCGGGTGTGATCGTCAACGAGTTCTGAGGCGAATAGAACGGCGCAACCTCAGCGCCGCTCGCCCAGCCACCAGCGCTGCCAGCGGGGCCCGCCCAGGCGCACACCCAGGTGATGGGACCACCAGGGCCGGGCACGCAGCTGCAGCCAGGCCACCAGCCAGGCGAGCAAGGCGCCGGCCAGCACGTCGAGCAACACATGCTGGCGCGTCGACAAGGTCGAATAGACGATCGCCAGGCACCAGGCCCAGTTGAACCACACCATGCCGCGGGGTGCCCCGACCTCGCGCAACACCCGCGCCAGCCACAGGCCGCTGTAGATCGCAAACGCCACGTGCAACGAGGGGCAGGCATTGCCGCCCGCATCCACACCCTTCATGAATGCCAGCGCCGGGTGACCCGACCAGTCGACCAGGTAGGCCGGCACCTTCGTCGGCCACAGGGCAAAGATCACCAGCCCCGCCAGACTCAGCGTGACAGTGCCGAGCAGGTAGAACACCAGCTCGCTGCGGGTGGGCAGCAGCGCCGGCACCAGCGACACATACACCCACAAGGTGGCGTACACCGCCATGTGCGCCAGCAGCAGCACCTGCGGCGCAGCAGGGGTAAGGCCCAGCCACTCGTCCAGCCATGTGGCCGGCATCACCGTCAGCGCACCGACCGGGTGCTGCAGCACCCAGAAGTAGCCGGTGAAGAAAAGCGAGATGCCGATCGTCGTGCCCACCGACTTGGTGAACCACAACGTCAGCACCCGGCGCCAGATGGCCCCACCCCAGGCGCCCGACTGCCGCACCACCTCGTCACCCGCCGTGTGCGCGGTAGCGGACACAGACCGGCCAGGGCCAGGACTCAGATTGGAAGGCATGCGGGCAAAAACAAGGGCGACATCAGTCCTCGAATCTAACCGCCCGATGCGTCAAACGCGGCGCACAAAAAAAGCGCCCCGCGGGGCGCTTGTGTTTGCCGGCTCGCGTGGCGCCTGCGGCGCCCGCCACCAGTTGTCGACCGATCAGCCCTTGCTGACACCCTTGCGGCGACGCGCCATGAAACCCAGCGCGCCCAGGCCGGCCAGCATCATGGCGTAAGCCTCGGGCTCGGGGACGGGTGCAGCCTGGAACTTGAACGAACCGGCCGAATAACGCGCCACCGAGTTGTCGATCGTGGTCGGGTAGACCAGGCTCGTGGTGCTCGTGTAGCGCGATAGGCCCACAAAGCTGATCGCACCACCGCCGGTGTCGGTGGTCGAGGCCAGGCCGGGGCCGTACGAGTTGCCGTTCTGCTCGGTGCCCGAATAGCCCACGGCCACGATCGAGTAGCGGCCGGCGGCCAGCGTGAAGTCGGTGACGTCGGCGAAACGCAGGTGGTTGGTGTTCGACTCCATCGTCTGGTCCATGCCGGACAACGCGGCGAACGAACCCGCCACCAGCGTCTCCGTGTCGCGATCGAAGATGCCGACCCGGATCGTGCCCACGAACCCGTCGCCGCCGCTGTCGAACGCACCCACCTGCGTCACCAGGATCGAGCTGTTGACGTCGAAGTCCATGCCCAGCGCACCGGTCCAGCTCTGGTTGCCGACGGTCATCGTCGGGGTGTAGGCGGTGAACTCGGGCACGTCGGCTTGGGCGGACCCCATGGCCAGCGCCACGGCGGCGGCGGCAAAGACAACTGATTTCTTCATGACTGACCTTGTGTGGTGTTGTGCAGCGTGGTCTGCGGGGTGTCTCGATCAAAAAGCCGATCAGGCCTTGGCCGCGCTCTTGCGGCGGCGACCCATGAAACCCAGCGCGCCCAGACCGGCCAGCATCAGGGCATAGGTCTCGGGTTCGGGCACCACGGCGACAGTCAGCGTGCCGGCGCCGAACGTCGATGCATGGGCCCAGGTGGTGCCATTGCCCATGCTTGTGCCACCGTAGCGCGAGTTGAGGTTGCTCAGCTTGCCGCCCAGCGAGTTGAACGTGATCGGGGTGGTGGATTGCGCGTTCGACGCGTTGTTGACTCCGCCGGTTGCATTGGTGTTGAAGTTCCAGTCGGCCGAGTTGAAACCGAAGGCCTGAATCGAATACGAGTGACCTGCAATCAGCGCCACCGGTGCCAGCAAGGTCTGGAACAGGTAGGTCGACGAGCCGGTCTGACCCATGAAACTGATCGGGTTGATGACGGCCGCCTGGGCGGTCAGGTCGTACAGACCCACCGTGACATTTCCAGAGATGCCATTGCCATCGGCATTGAACGCACCGAGCTCGGTCACCTGCAGACCACCCACATTGACGAGAAAGTCATTGCCGAGCATCTCGACCCAGACCTGATTGCCGGCATTGCCAGAGACACCCATACCGGTACCGGAGGTGTCATACACGGCTGCCGCAGAGGCCGCACTCATGCACAGGCTGGCTGCAGCAGCGACAAGTAGCTTCTTCATGATCGACTCCCATTTGGATGTAGACGGTGTTGCCAAACTGACTGATCAGATCAACCACCGCTGACCGCATTCGGCAACGGACAACAAATTCTTACCATCCCGCAAGCCGGGGGACACAGGCGTCATACCCCCATTCGAGGGGTCACGAGACCGGGCTTGCAGCGCCGCAAGCACCCGCCAAATACCCTCGGGTGCGGGGTGGCGTTAACTTGGCTTAAGGACACAATGAAATCACAGTGAGGTGTGACTCAGTCGACACACTGAACAACCCCCTTCTTCTTTCTGGGAGTATTCATCATGAAGCTGAAACACATCGTCGCCGCGCTGGCTCTTTGCGCAAGTACGCTGCCGACATTTGCTGCACCTTCGCAATATGTGCTCGACCTCAGCCCGGACAACCAGGTCAATATGACACTGGGCACCGTCGGGACCTTTTCGGGCCTGTCGGATGTGCTCATCACTTTCGACTATTTCACCGCCATCGGCATCCCGTTTTCTCTCGGCACCGTCGGCGGCGCGAGCCTGTCGCTGGTACCCGGCGGCCCGTCGTCAGGCCCGACAGCCACGGGCGCGTTCACATCAAGCAACCTGTTCGGCATCAACGGCAGCCTGGTGACCTACTCGGCCACGTTCCAGAACGTGCTGGCCGGCAACTACGGCATCCAATTGACAGGCACCGATGGTGGCCAGTTCATCGCCGTCACCAACGTCACCTCCAGCGTCACCGCCGTGCCCGAACCCGAGTCCTACGCCATGCTGCTGGCTGGCCTGGGCGCCCTGGGTTTCATGGGCCGCCGTCGCAAGCCCAAGCAGGCTTGATGGTGGGTTGAGCACCCTGGTCGGCCCTGCGGCGCACCATGCGCCCGGGCGGGGCGACAAGACAACACGGCGGGCATGTGCCCGCCGTTTGTTTTTGGGCGTGACGAACACCCATATCACCCCCGAACAACACCCCAGAATTGCGGGGGGTACGGCGGTCGACTTGTTTGCATGGCGATCCACGCGGGATCAACCACGACATCACGGCGGCATGTGGCTGCCCCCTCGAACCAGGGATTGCCAAGTTCCCGACAACAGTTTCCAGAGCGCCGCGATATCACCATCCGGAAACCCGCAGCGACACGAAGTGATAAAGGCAAAAATCCCGCGCCGCGGCGATGTTGCATTGCCGCATCCGCCCGCCGGGCACCCCCGACTCCGGGGTGGAGAAATTCCCGCCACAAACCACAATGAACCTTAAGTGAGATGTGACGCAGGCGGCACATCAAGCAGTTCACCCCCCCTTCTTTCACCGCCCTGGGAGTATCTACATGACATTCAAGAAAATCGCAGTCGCGGCACTCTTGGCGGCCAGCGCCGTCAGCAGCTTTGCAGCATTCACATCGGTCGGCGGCGGACTCACCGGTTCCGATCAGACCGTCGATTCGTTCGTCGCATCTGGCTCGTTCACGTCGGCCATCAATTTCGTTGGCTCGACGGGTTACAGCGCCTGGCTGACCAACGGCACCACCACATACAACTATGTGCCTGGCGGCGTTTTCTTCGTGGGGTCGACTGCGATCAACACCTTTTCGCTCGGCGGCTCACTCGCCAACGACACCTGGGAGATTCATGTGGCGGGCACGGGTGGCTCGTTCAACGCCGCCACCACCTACAACGTCGGCACCCTGCCGTCGGCCCCCGTCCCCGAACCCGAGACCTACGCCATGCTGCTGGCCGGCCTGGGCGCGCTGGGCTTCATGGGTCGTCGTCGCAAGGCCAAACAGGGCTGATCGACCGAACTGACTGCCGGGCGCATCACGCGCCGGGCAGACACCAACACGGCGGGCACTGGCCCGCCGTTTGTCTTTGTGGCGCCGCCAGCCTTTGCCCTGGCTGCAACAGCCGGGGCCACAAACACCCGGCAGATTCGTGCCGAAACAGGCCTTGTGACTGCCCGGGCCGATATTCATCGATATCCCCCCACGGCCGCGGGGATGTGCACCGTGGGCCCCATCGGCACAGTGGCGTCAGCCGCCCTGCCCGCCCGGTCAATACCGGCAAACCATTCCACAATAACTCACGTTAATCCATGGCCACGATGTCGAACGCACCGCGCATTCTCGTCACCGGCGCTGCCGGATATATCGGCACGGTACTCGTGGGGCAATTGCTGGCCGCCGGACAACGGGTACTGGCGGTCGACCGCATGCATTTTGGTGACGAGGCGCTGGCGCCGTTCGGCATCAACCCCAACTTCAGCCTGTTGCGCGCCGACGTGTCGGCCCTCGAAACCGAACACCTGCGCAACGTGAGTGCCGTGGTCGACCTGGCTGCCATCTCGAGCGACCCGGCGGCCAGGCTCGACCCCGCCTGGACCGAACGTGTCAACCACCGCGGCCGTGTCCGCCTGGCCAGCCTGGCCCAGGCCTGCGGTGTGCGCCGCCACATCCTGGTCAGCAGCTGTTCGGTCTACGGCCAGGGTGGCAACAACGGCGAAGTCGACGAAGACTCAGCCCCCCACCCCCTCAGCAGCTACACCCGCGCCGCGGTGGCCGCCGAAGCCGGCGTGCTCGCCCTGGCTGGCGACGGCCTGTGCGCCACCGTGCTGCGCCTGGGCACCGTCCACGGCCTGTCGCGCCGCATGCGCTTCGACCTGGTCGTCAACACCATGACCCTGGCTGCCGTGCGCCAGCGCCAGATCACCCTGCACGGCGGCGGCCGGCAATGGCGCCCGCATGTGCATGTCGACGACGTGGCCCGCGCCGTGCTGGCCACCCTGAGCGCAGCCCCGTGGCACATCGGCGGCCAGATCTTCAACATCGGCCAGAACAACCTGCGCGTGCGCGACGTGGCCGAAGTTGTCCGCCAGGTCGTGCAAGACCAACTCGGCGGCCAGATCGCCGTGCTCGACGACGGCCTCGCCCCGATCATCACAACTACCGCGTGAGTTTCCGCAAGGCCACCACCACCCTGGGCTGGCGCCCGCGCGCATCGATGGCCAGCGCGGTGGAACAGATCACCCGCCAGCTGCAACGCGGCGAGTTGTGCGACACCCCCCGCACCGACACCGCGCAGTGGTACCGGCACATCATGAGCCTGAGGTCAACGGTGGCGGTGGCCTGACCCGCGTCGGTCTTCCAGCAACTGCAAGATGTCGGTGCGATCCATGCGCACAGGATGCCGCAATCTCACTCACTCATCCCCAGCCATCGGCGGCAAGACCGGACATCAGGACATTGGTGTCGATGACTATGCGTTGACCGGAAATCATGGTGTTGCCGAACGTACCACATCGATCGAAATTCCTTACCGGAGTAGAATGTAAGGTTAGTTGCCAGTCGAAGGAGCCTCGATCATGTTCGCCACACTCACCAGCAAGGGACAACTCACCCTGCCCAAGGAGATTCGTGACCGACTGGGCCTGGATGCTGGTGCGATCCTCGATTTCCAGATTCAGCCGGACAACACGATCACTGCACGGCATGTCCAGCCAGACGCTCGGCGCATCCGTGGATTGCTCGAGTCGCCGCACGCCACGCCGCTGACTGTCGAACAAATGGATGAAGCCGTTTCGAGGCAGCTGCGGGAAAAGCACGCATCGACAAAGGCGGACTGCAGCAAGTCCACGACTGGCTGATGATCGGCATCGACACCAACATCCTGCTGCGCCTGTGGCTCGACGATGACCCGGCTCAGAACAAGCGCGTAGATGCGCTGTTGGCTGAACATGGCGGCACGCCTGGTTCGTTGCTGGTGACTGATGTCGTCCTGGTGGAGGCCATCTGGACGCTGAAGTCGGCCTTCGAACAGGACAAGCACGCCCAGTCGATCGCGGTGCGCAGCCTGTTGGAGGAGACTGCGTTTGCCTTCGAAGATCGCGAAGCTGTCGCGCAAGCGTTATCCCTGTTCGAAGCGAACTCCTGCGGATTCGCCGACTGCCTGGTCATCGCCCAACATGCTCGGCAGGGTTGCAAGTTCACCGCTACCTTCGACCGAGGCATGCGCAAGCTGCCGGGCGTCAAGGTGATCTGATCCGGCCCTGTGAGTGACGCGAGCGGAGTACCGTACGGCGATCAGCCCCTCGACAAGGCCCACGACCGCAGCAGATCTGCATGTGGCGCCGTGGATGCCCTTGTGCACATCGAACCGCGACTCGCGGTGATGGCCGCAAGCACCGGCCACCGTGCCGATCAGCACGATCGGCCCCTCGAGGATCCAGGCCTGTTCGGCCACCACACCGCTGCCGATGTCGATCGACTTCAGATCCAGCGTCGACACGCCCATAGCGGCTTACTTCGCAACGTCAAGATCGGGCCAGCAATGCCCTCAGCTCACTGATCAGCGGCGGAATATCGTCCTGCACGATGCTCCACACCGTGTCCAGGTCGATGCCAAGGTAGGCATGAATGAGCCGATTGCGAGTTGCGACGATCTGTCGCCAAGGAATGGCCGGCGCGCGCAAGCGCGTCTCATCTGGCACATGGGTGGCGGCCTCGCCGATCAACTCGAGATTGCGAAGTGTGGCGTCGTACCGCATGGGGTCGCACGCCAAGGAGGCTTGGTCGATGCCGTTCGTGTAAGCGAGTACCCGCTCGCTAAACAACAGCATGTCCTCGAGGTAGAACCTCGATTCACGTTCAGACGCGGATGGCATCACGCTCGACAAAGGGGCGAAGGCGGTCCTGCAAGGCCTTTTCCGTCACGAGGTCGACATCACGCCCCAACAGGTCCTCGAGGTAGAACTGCAGGCCGAAGTAGCGCGCCGAAGTGGCCGGCCCATCGAATGCGACCAACACATCCACATCACTCGCCGGCCCCGCTGTTGCGCGCGCGGCCGAACCAAACAGCGCCAGACGAATGACGCCGAAACGCTGAGCCAGAACCGGCTTGTGTGAGCCCAGCAACTGCAAGATTTCCGCGCGATCCATGCCCGCATGATGCCGCAAACTGAAGGCGTTGCGATGGACGGCAAACACACCAGCGGCTGAGTTCGGCGCGATGCCGCCTCGCGAAGTAGCGCGCCGAAGTGGCCGGCCCATCGAATGCGACCAACACATCCACATCACTCGCCGGCCCCGCTGTTGCGCACGCGGCCGAACCAAACAGCGCCAGACGAATGACGCCGAAACGCTGAGCCAGAACCGGCTTGTGTGAGCCCAGCAACTGCAAGATTTCCGTGCGATCCATGCCCGCACGATGCTGCAAACTGATGGCGATGCGCTGAACGGCTAGGTGGACCCCAGCGGCTGAGCTCGGCGATCGGCAGCGGCTGCCTGACACCTACCCGGCAAACGACGACATCAATACAATGTACACATGCGTTTTGAGTGGGATCCGTCCAAGGCCTCGTCGAACCTGAAGAAGCATCAAGTCTCCTTTGAAGAGGCAAAAACCGTTGAAAGCTGAATACGACTTCTCGACGATGAAGGCGCGCAAGAATCCCTACGCGTCCAAGCTCAAGAAACCGGTGACCATGAGGCTGTCTGAAGACGTGGTGGCGTATTTCAAGGCCATGGCCGCCGAGTCTGGCGTCCCCTACCAGAGCCTCATCAATCTGTACCTGCGCGACTGCCTTGCTCAGAACAGGCGCGTCCAGATCAAGTGGCCCAGCGCCGGCTGATCGGGTACCCTGCCGCCATCACCACACTGGCCAGTTCGGTCAGGCCGGACTGCAGCCGCACGCCCGGCAGCGGATCGATGAACATGCCCTTGTGCACATCGAAACGCGACTCGAGGTGATGGCAGCAAGCACCGGCCACCGTGCCGATCAGCACGATCGGCCCCTCGAGGATCCAGGCCTGCTCGGCCACGACGCCACTGCCGATGTCGATCGAATTCAGATCCAGCGTCAACACGTCCATGGCGGTCACCCTCGCATGCCGAACCCTTGGCCACTTCGCGCATCAGTCAACTGTCCCCATCGTGATCATGGGCGAAAGCCCCGTTAGCCCCGGACTTCGAGCGCTACACTGTAGCTACACCACCAATCAAGCGGGCAAGGAGCGACCTATGTTGACTGTCGATGTTCGTTCTCGAGTCGAGCCCGAGCTGAAGCGAGACGCCGCTGCCGTGCTGAAGGCGGCCGGGCTGGACGTCAGCACCGCTATTCGACTGTTCCTTCGCAGCGTCGTGGAAACCGGCGGGCTGCCCATCGAAGTGCCGCGCCCGAATGCAAAGACACTCGCGGCCATCAAGGCAGCCAGGAAAGGTCGGGTCACCGACACCACACTCGACGAGTTGTGACCTGACCGATGTCGAGGGCACTCAAGGAGACCAGCCAGTTCAAGACCGACAAGAAGCGCATCAAGTGCTCCGGGAGGCACGATAGAACCGGGTCACACAGCGAGCTGTTCTGACTGAACTCCGACAGCAGCATGTCCAGGCAGCCGGGTAGCAAAAGCCCAGCTACTGCGCCGCCGCCATCACCACACTGGCCAGTTCGGTCAGGCCGGACTGCAGCCGCACGCCCGGCAGCGGATCGATGAACATGCCCTTTTGCACGTCGAAACGCGACTTGAGGTGATGGCCGGAAGCACCGGCCACCGTGCCGATCAGCACGATCGGCCCCTCGAGAATCCAGGCCTGTTCGGCTACGACGCCGCTGCCGATGTCGATCGAATTCAGATCCAGCGTCAACACGTCCATTGCGGTCACCCTCGCACCATGATGAGTGGTCAGTCGTCAAATCAGACAGTCAGTCAGTACACCGCCTGCCTGTGCGTCACCGCCGCGCGGGGCACCGTGGCGGCAATCAGCACCTCGGCGTCGCGTATCGCGTAGATCAACGCCTTCAAGGCCAGAGACACCGCCGGTGTCTCCAGCGCACCCCCACCTGGCTGATGCGCCGCACTGTAGGCACCCGACCCCCTGGCCACCTCACCCATCAGGGCAGGCCCCCCATTGTGATCGTGCGCGAAAGCCCCGCTCACCCCCGACCGTATCCCTTGTATCGGGTCGGTCAACACGATCGCCGTGGCAATCTGCGACAGATCCACCGTGTACACGAACCCGGGCGCCCCAGCCGTGGCCAAGCCACCCGGCCCGGTCAAGGCATACGCCCGCGCCACCGCAAAAGACATCGAAAACGACAGGAAGGCCGACGGGAACGAATAGTGCCCGATGTGCTGCAGCACCGAGTTGCCCGTAGCCACCAAGGTACCCCCGGCAAACCCATGCACCATCGCATCGTTGACATGCCAATGTGTACCGGGCCCCGCCCCCTTGTACAGCAATGGCGCCTTCACCCTTTTGGTTGTCACCACGCGCCCCCTGATCCTGCCTGCCCCAACACTAGGACGTCACACCCGACTTGCCACCCAGTGGATCAAGGGCGTTGTACGCCTCACACACCACGACTGGCGGACACAGCCCGCATCACCCGCCAACTGCAGCGCGGCGAGTTGTCGACACACCGCGCAGCGATACCACCAACTGGTACAGGCACATCAAGATGCGTCAAAGGCCATCGGCGGCGGTTGCCTGACCCGCGACGGCTTACCAACCCTCCTGCCCCTCCCTGATCACTGTTCAGCCAGCAACAACTTCAATTCGCCGATCAGCGGGGGCACATCGTCCGGCACGATGCTCCACACCGTGTCCAGGTCGATGCCAAGGTAAGCATGAATGAGCCGATTTCGGGTTGCGACGATTCGCGTTCAGACGCAGATGGCAAACGCAACCAACACATCCACATCACTCGCCGGACCCGATGTACCAACCAGATCAACCTGCGGTTACGTGACGTGGCCAAAGTCGTCCGTCAGGTATCGAGAAACACCCAACCACTACGGCCTATGCATGGGAGCATTTTCCCATCAAATGACTGGCAGGCGGTACGAATTTGCCCGAGATAAGCATTCGAGACCTGGCACGGTCTCCTTTGAGACGATTGGTAGTCACCCGTGTATTCGAGCATTTCGGCAGACATTCGTGAACCTGTTCGCAAGTTTGGTGCTGCCGTCTGTCGCTCGCAATTCAGAAACATTCAGTTGGTCACCCCATACATGGGATGGTCGCCCATCAGGTGGGTCTCGACAATCCACCAACTGCTTTCGACTTTGTCTCACGTCAAACGCGCCCACCGCAATAGGTTGCATGCGCAAGTCCCCAAGGGATTGGCGTGTGACTGTCAGTGAACGCAAACCGACAACGTACCAGAACCCTAATTTGAGGTCCTCATGCCCCCAGCCCTTGTGAAACAGTTCACACTAAAGATGCCGATGGCCTTGGCTGTTGCCATCTTGGCTTCGTGCGGAGGTGGCGCGGGCGTGGAGGGAGATGCCTCTGCATCTTCTGACCAGTCGATGATCGGCGCCGAGGAACTGAGGTCACCTCAACAATCGGCCCCTGCGCCCGAACTCGTAAGCAAGTTTGACCCGATGGCGGCAGGCCACGACGCCAAGCCGGTCTCATCGCTATCACCCGAGCCGGGACTGGAGCGTCGTCCACGGATCACGGCGGTGACCCTAGATGCAATTGCCCCAGCGATCAATCTGTATGTTGCGACAACTGGAAATGATGCACTGAGTGGCCAAGCGCAAACTGTCGTGACCGGCACCAATGACGGACCCTTGCAAAGCCTACCCGCAGTACAGGGGAAGGTCCGTCAGCTACTTGTCGACATGAATATGGGGATCACTGCACGCAGGCCCATCAATGTCATTGTCGAACCAGGTACATATCAGGTGAAAGCAACCTGGACATTTGACCCGCGTGACTCAGGTATTCAGGGCGCGCCGGTCACCTACATGGCACAGACGCCTGGATCCGTGCTCATATCGGGTGGTGAGATATTGGGTACCGTGAGGGCAGCAGCGGCCGGAAGTATCGTTCAATTTCCTTCCCCGAAATCGCTTGTTCCTACGCAGATGAAGGGTGCAGGTCAACTATTCATCAGTGGAAAGCGAGCGACCTTGGCGCGGCAGCCGAATGCTGGCAGCTATTGGTTTGTCCAGCAGGCTGTTGCAGCGACTGCTGAACCGGTTGCCGACCGCGGCAAAGAGGCCTTTGTCGCCACCAAGAGCAATGCAACATGGATGAAATCACTGACGGCAAGTGACCGAGCGAGAGCCGTGGTCAACATCCGACAGTCATGGACCTCTGGGCTCCATCGTTTCAACGACGTCGCCGTGCCTGCTGGTGCAATTCGAGTCTCGCCCCGGGCCAAATGGCCGTTTCTCACCTTCGGAGCAGACCAGCGTTACTTTATCGAGAATACTACCTCTGCGCTTGATGCCAGCGGTGAATGGATCTGGGATGCCACGGGCGTAAGATATATAGCCGATGCAGCAGACGCTGGCAAGAATGTGACTGCCGTCATGCCAACTGTCGCAACCCTGCTCTCAGTGCAAGGTAATGCTGCATTGAATGACTATGTTCATGATCTGCAGTTTCGCAATATCGGCTTTGCTCATACAAGATTTGAAACGCCTGATGTCGGCTTTCTGGATTCACAAGCGGCAGTTGGTACATCCGCCGCAATCGAAGTGGACGCTGCCAGAAATATCGTATTTGACAAATGCAACGTCAGCGGAACTGGTGGCTACGGATTGTGGCTGAGGGAGTCTGTACGCGATTCCGTGGTTTCAGGCAATGAAATTACTGACACTGGCGCAGGAGGCATCAGGATTGGTCTCCCAACCCAATTGCCTGAAGATCCAAACGCTACAGGTGCAAACGTCGTCTCGAACAATCGAGTAACAGAAACTGGAAAGATCTTCCCTGGTGCAGTTGGTATCTGGGTCGGTCAGTCGTTTGACAACGAGATATCCCAAAATCTGATTGCCAACACATCATACTCAGGCATTTCGGTCGGCTGGAAGTGGGGATATGCAACTGCGCCTACTTCGGGCAGAAACGTCATTAGAAACAATGTTCTGGTAAACATTGGGCGTGGTGAGTTGAGTGACCTGGGGGCAATCTATACATTGGGCGAGGCTCCCGGAACCTTGGTGACCGGCAACGTCATCCGCGAGGTTCGTGCTTATCAAGGCTTTGGTGCTGGGGCGTGGGGTCTGTATAACGATGAGGGTTCCAGTGGCATGACTGCTCAGAACAATGTTGTTGTCGGGACCGATTCCGGTGCATATCATCTGCACTACGGCAGGACAAACCTGGTTTCTGGCAACATATTTGCAGATGGCGATTTAGGTGAGCTACAGGTTTCGCGCTCTGATCCCCTCACACGGTTGTCGGTTGCAAACAATACCATTGTCAACAAGGTAGTTTCTCCGTTTCTGAAATTTGCTACTGCCCCAGATGTTCAGTACGGGGGGAATTCTATACTTCCCAATGTGCAGGGGCTTCCCACTGACGCCTCGAAGTGCGGGGCCGGTTGTGCGCAACAATCCATGGCGCTAACCACGACAACAGATCCCAGAGGCGTGCTTTTGCAAGGTGCGAACGCAGACGTTTCGGCCGTGCTTTCACAAACGCTGTTGAACGCCGGGCCGCAGGATGGACTCGCGCTACCGAGCGTTGCATCATCATTGCAGCAGGCCCAGTTGGCCCCACCCTTGCCGTTGCAGATCGATATTGCCGGCACGTCTACAGGGCTGCAACCCCTAGGGATGCGGTACACCTCTGCGGCCCCTACTAAGGATATACAGGTAGTTTCGAAAACCGGGGCGCCCGGTGGTAAGTGCTTGCTGTTTGCAGATAGTTCCTTACAGAGCGCGCCGTGGGAGCCCTTTGCCTACACTCATTTGAATCACCGAACCGGCACAACGACCTCATCCTTCCGCATCCTTGGTGACGCCAATACAAACTTCATCCACGAGTGGCGCGACAATGCCGTTCCCTACAAAGTTGGCCCGTCGCTGAGGATTTTGCAGGGGAGACTCTGGGTCGGCGGAAAGGCTGTTGCCACAATCAAGGCCGGTTCCTGGTACACCGTTAAGATCGTCGCTCAAACCGGTGTGGCTGGCGGGACATGGTCCTTGACCGTAACGGACAGTTCGAAAAAGCCGGTCACGGTCTCGGTCACGAAACTTCCAATGGTGTCCAGTACCTGGAAGGAACTGAATTGGATCGGCTACGTATCGGATGCTGTAACAACTTCAAATACTTGTCTTGCCTCGATGAGTGTCAGCAGCACGGCAAGTCAGTGAGTGAAGGAGGATAGTGGAGGAAAAGAGTTTGCTTTCTCCAAAATCAAGGCAGCAGTGCCCTCACTCGGTGAAGTGCAACCAGCCTTGTTGGCCCTGGCTGACTGTGCAGGCATCCTGACAATGCGCTAGCTTCGCCAGATTGCTAGCAGGCGTGCGGGCTGGACTCAACAGTGGCGAGACAAGCTTAGGATGCGCGAAGTGGCCGACGTGGCCCGTCAGGCTGTTCCAGACAGCGTGGAGCAGCCACTCAGCCATCCGCAACGATGGCCACACCCTTAAGCTGGGCCACTGCGTGAACTGCCGCAAAGCGCCAACAGCCAGAGCTGACGGCCGCTTGGCACGATGACCGATTCCGTCAAACTCATCGCCTGCAAGGTACGACTTTGGAAAGACAGGGCGAAATAATCAAAGCACAGACCTAGATGTCACCGCAGTGATGCCCCAAATGACACGAGAACTGGCACGCCTCCCCAACACTCACCCAACGACCAAGTTGTTAGCGGCGCAACGCTAGCACTCCACGCTGCAAGACTGCACGACTGAAAGACGACTTTCGCTGTTGCGATATACCTCATGACGTTCGGCCGCCAGCGGCGGGTGAGTTGCCCGCTGCTCTTCGTCTTCCAAGGTTCGATGGTTAGCATCGAGACCTGAAGGAAGAGAAGTGAAGAAGATCCCGAAGCAGGAATACACGGCCGAGTTCAAGGAACAGGCCGTCAAGCACGCCCAGGCAGTGGGCATCGTGGTGGCCGCCAAGGAGCTGGGCCTAGTGGAGCAAACGCTGCGTAACTGGGTGAAGGCAGCCGGGGCCCGCAAGCTCATGGGGCCGGCGCCAAGTCGGTGACGCCTGAGCAGATGGCGTTGTCCAGGCTGCGCGCGGCGAACGCGCGGCTGAAGATGCACGTCGACATCCTAACAAGCGATGGCGTACTTTGCGAAGGATGCCTGGATCGACGCGCGGCGTCGCGAGTTACCCCTGCCCAACATCGTGATCGGAGCCCTTGTCGATGCCTCATCCCTTTGGACCGTTTGTCTTCACAGCGCTCACCATTAGCGTCTTCCTACCTGCTGCGGCCATGGCGGCAGATACCGCCACGCCGGGTGCCATCTTCATCGCCGTCGATCCCGCCGGCTCCGACGATGCGCGTGGAGACGTCGCGACCGGCGCCGTGCGCAGTCTTGTGCGTGCGCAGGCGCTTGCTCGTGAGTACCTTGCCACTATGGCTGCGGGTCTAGCCAAACGCGCGGCAGTTCGTGTCCAGTTAGCTCCGGGCAACTACGTCCTCGGCACCCCGCTGGAGTTCACGTCAGACGACGGCGGCACAGCTGACGCCCCGGTCATTTACGAGGCGCAGCAGGCCGGCACCGCCGTGATCAGCGGTGGAGTCGAGTTGACCCGCCGCATGGTCGCCAAGGGCGGTGGTCCGGTCGTCTTCGCCGTACCCTCCGACGACGCTGTGGAACGCGGTGGCGGTCAGCTTTTCGTGAATGGTCGTCGCGCCACGCTCGCACGTCAGCCCGACTCAGAACAGACGTGGTTCGTACAGGCCGCCGCGCCTCAAGCAGGCGAACCCGCCGGCCGCCAGGGTGCCGAAGCCTTCAAGGCCGCGTCGGCCGATTTTGCTTGGCTACGTCGGCTCAGCGAGGCTGATCGCAAGCGCGCCATCGTGCATGTGTACCACGCATGGACGACAAGCCAACACCGAATCGCCGCTTTGCCAGCTGCTGACGATACGCTGCTCATCACCCCACGCGCCAAGTGGCCCTTTCTGAGTCAAGGGGGAGCCTCCCAACGCTATTTCGTCGAGAACGTAGAAGCAGCGCTCGACGCTGGCGGCGAATGGCTACGTGAGCGTGACGACGTGCGCTACATCCCGCGCGGCGACGATCGGATCGCCTCGCTGAAGGCCGTCCTACCGCAACAAGACCGCCTCGTCGTCATCCAGGGCGAACGCGACCGCCCTGTGCAGCACCTGCGGCTGAAAGGCCTCGCCTTCGCCCATGCGCGCCACCTCACGCCGCCCGGTGGCTTCGTCGAAGACCAGGCCGCCACGACCATCGGCGCAGCCATCGAGGTGAACCACGCCCGCCACTTCGTGCTGGAAGACTGCCGCATCAGCGCCACTGGCGGCTGGGGCGTGTGGCTGCGAGCCAGCGTGCGCAACTCGGCGGTACGCCGCTGCACATTGACCGATCTCGGCGCGGGCGGCATCAAGGTCGGGCTCGAGAAACAGGCGCCGGGCGATGCCTCGGCCACCGGCGACAACGAAATCTTCGCCAACCGCATCGACCACACCGGCCTCGTCTTCCCCGGCGCGCCGGCCTTGTGGATCGGCCAGAGCTGGGACAACCGCATCACCCGCAACACCATCCACGACACCACCTACACCGGCATCTCGGCCGGCTGGAGTTGGGGCTATGCCGAACCAACGTCCGGCCGCAACGTCATCAGCGGCAACCTGCTCTACAACATCGGCCGGCGCAGCCTAGCCGATCTCGGCGGCATCTATACGCTGGGACGTTCGCCAGGCACCGTAGTCAGCAAGAACATCATCCGCGCCGTGCGTGGCTACTCTGACTATGGGGCCGGCGCCTGGGGCATCTACGCCGACGAAGGATCCAGCGACATGATCGTCGAAGGCAACGTTGTTATCGGAACCGACAGTGGCGGCTTCCGCCTGCACTACGGCAAGAACATCCGCGTCAAGGGCAACCTCTTCGCGCAAGCCGATGACGAGGAAGTCCACGTCGCGAGAGCCGACGCCGGCACCAACCTGCTCGTCGAGGAGAACGTCCTCGCCCCGGCCACCGCGGCCAGCGGACCCGAGGCCGCCTCGCGTTCTGCCGGCGTGCGCTGGCGCGGCAACAGCACGCGTCGCCGCGCCGAATCGCCGCGCGCTTCCGCGCAACCTGTCGACATCCAGGCCCGCGGGCCGGAGGCCGGCATCGTGGCCGGCGCCCTGGCCGCTTGGTGGGGCGCGGACGACGCAGCGGTGGCCGCGGGCAAGGCACTGCCCGTCGTCGTCGAATCGCCGACCGCCGCCATCGCGCCCGCCGTCAAGCTGGAACTGCCCATCGCAGGCACCCCCATCGGCAAGCAGCCCGCCGGGCTGACCTACGAACCGCGCAAGCAATCCGGTGCCATCCGCGTCGAAGCCGACGCCGACGCCCCGGGCGGCAAATGCCTCGCCTTGAACGACAGCGATAGTTTCGAGAAACGCTACGAGCCCTTCGCGTTCGCCACGCTGACCTACGGCGAAGGCACGACTGTGGCCGAGTTCTCGGTGAAGGCCAGCGCGACCGCAGTCCTCGTACACGAGTGGAGAGATAGCCGCAAGCCGTACCAGACCGGGCCGTCGCTGCGCATCGCAGCCAACGGGGTGACGGTGAATGGCCAGGTGATCGCGCCGTTCAAAGCCGACACCTGGGCCACCTATCGCATCACGGCGTCCCCCGCCAACTGGACGCTGGAGATCCTGGACAGCGCCGGCAAGCCGGCCGTGCACAAAGCCGGCCTCGCCTTCAAGGATGCCGGCTGGCGCCAGCTGCGCTGGCTAGGCTTCATCGCTGATGGCGCGGTGACCGGTCGGGCCTGCTTGGCGCGAGTTACCGCTCTGCACCGCGGTCCTTGACGGCTGGGCCTTGGCGCGCTGGCCAGAGCAGTTGGCGCGCAGCCTGCATCATGAAGATCGAGTTCGTCACCAAATAGCGGCGCCATAGCCGGCGCGGCTCCGACGCCAGTCGGTGCAGCCATTCGAGGCCCGAGCGCTGCATCCACAGCGGCGCTCGTTGGATGGTACCGGCGTGGTAGTCAAACGCCGCGCCCACACCCACCATCACGCTGAACACCTGGCCGCGGTGGTTCATCATCCACGTCTCCTGCTTGGGGCAGCCCAGCCCCACGAACAGAACGGCCGTGCCGCAATCGTTGATTCGTTTCACGTCCACCGCGTCTTCCTCGACCGTCAACGCACGGAACGGCGGCGAGATCGCCACGCCGATGTGGATGCGCGGAAATGCCGCGCGGATGCGCTCCAGCAGGATGCCCAACGTGGCATCGCTGCCGCCATAGAACGACACCACCTGGCCCCGCGCCTCTGCCACGGCCAGATACTTCCACATCAGGTCCGGCCCGTTGATGCGGTCTTGCCCGACAAATCCCAGGCGGCGCAGCATCCATGCCACCGGGGCACCATCGGGTGTGCACAGGTCGGCCTCGTTCAGCACGCGGCCGAAGGCCGACTCACGGGCCGTGACCACCGAATGCACATTGCAGATGCACACATAGCGGCTTTCCCTCGCAGCACCCCAAGTCGTCAGCCGCGCCAGCGCATCTGTCCATGTCAGTGCATCGATGGGCGCGCCCAGCACCCATCCGATCCGGCGACCGTCGTTGTTCTGCTTCATCACTTCACTCATTGCAAAGACTCTCCTACCACGCGGCTCACACCGGCCGCGCATGCACTCCAAGTGAATGACTGCGCCGCGCGCCGGCGCGCATCTGCGGCTTCAGGCTTGGTCACCTGTGTGTCCTGCAGCATCCGCGCAAGCGCATTGCCAGCTGCATGGCCATCGGTCGGGCTGGCGTAGACGGCCTGCCCCAGCGTCACTTCGCGCAGCGAAGGGATATCACTGCACAGCACCGGCGTGCCGTGCAGCATCGCCTCCACCGGTGGGAAGCCAAACCCCTCGATGTGCGACATGAACAGCACCGCGCGCGCGTGGGCGTAATAGCCGTGCAGCGCGGCATCCGACAAATTGCGCACCGCCTCCACGCCTGCGACTGCAGGCGGTGAGCCGCCACACACCACCAGTGGCAGCGGGTCCGACGTACTGGCCCGATAGGATTGGTAAGCCCCGATCAATCCATCCATGTTCTTGTGCGGCAGGGCCGACGAAACGGCGAACAGATAGGGCCCAGGCCGCGGGCGCTCACCTGCGGGCGTGAAAGGCACACCGTTGTAGACGACATGCACACCGGCCTCGCGCCCCGTGCGCGCGCGGATGTCCGCGGCCGTCGCCTGCGAGATCGCCACCACCGCGTCGGCATTGCGTGTCGCCTTCAGCAGGCCGCCGTTCACCAGCCATTCCTCGACCGCGCCGAAGTAGCCGGGCAAACGGTCCCGATACCACAGAGGAATCAGGTCATGCACGACGACGATGGAGCGCCCCCCGCGCAGCCCCAGCTTCATCCCCGCAGGCAGAAAGCCCTTCGGCGAGAAGTAGCCCGCAGCACCGAGAGACCGCGAAATCCATGCCGCGCGCCAGCGCAGCCAGTGCTGGCGCGCGAACCGGCCCGGGGGCTCACTGTCGACGACATGTGCGCGGAAACGCTCGGCCGGCCCTGTGACCGGAAAGTCGCCCACGTTGGCCACGTTGCAGATCACACACCAGGTCAACTCGGAAGCGCCATCAACCCTCAGTTGCTGCAGTGCCCGCCACAGATTCTTCGAATAGTTGTAAATGCCGATGCTTTTGCCGGCGCCGGGCACCAGTTCATAGGCATCAAAGATCAATAACTGACTCATGCGGTTGTCTTCGTAATCCGGGCGGCGAAGTTGATCCCTCTCTTTTCCACCAACTCCCAAAGCAAGCCGGAGAACCCCACGACCATTGGCAACGTAATCATCGACACCAATAGGAATCTCAGCATACCGTGCATGCCGATAAACCACTGATGTGCCGAAAGCCAGAATGCAACAGGAATGATCACTAGCATGTGCGATAAATATATCGTATACGAGATTTTCCCAAGATAGACAAGAAATGGATGAG
This sequence comes from Candidatus Intricatilinea gracilis, assembly GCA_016702605.1. GTDB lineage: Bacteria > Pseudomonadota > Gammaproteobacteria > Burkholderiales > Burkholderiaceae_C > Sphaerotilus > Sphaerotilus gracilis. Next base: position 258,765 of record JADJDQ010000023.1, on the reverse strand, counting down.
CCAGCCACGCCACTCGACTTTTGTCCGCAAAAACCATCAGGAAGATCAAGCCAGCCAAAAATATTGCCGCAACCGGATCCACACCAACAATACATATCAGCATGGCAAGCCACTTTTCCTGGAGACTGCGAACGTCCTTTCCCAGCATTTCAGCCAGCAAACACCCAATCAAGAATATGTTCAGTTTGTAGGCGATATTGCTTGGCTGCGAAAATCGGGTAAATACTCCCGCATCAAGATACAACCCACCCAACTTCGGCGCCAGATAGGCCAACCCAAAGGCCGCAACACACGTCCACAAAACATTACGGCGATAGAAGTAAAAAATCAATGGAAAAAGCAAGTAGAACTGAAACTCCAGTGACAGACTCCAGTCAGGCAGCGGGGAAGCAACCACCCCAACTCGGCCATGCACCAAACAGCATAGTCACATGCGCTAAAGTCTGAAAAATCGTCGGCTCTGGATATGCCTTCAGACTGTAGTTCTCGGCATTGGCCCAAGGCGGAGGAAACTTGACCGCCAAGTCCAGCTTCATCATTGAATAGTCACCAAGCGTCAGCCAAACCAGCAAGATCAGCACAATATAAAGCGGCCAGACTCGAAATAAACGACGACAGTAGAAGAACCAAACATGTCGCCCGGGCACCCGAGCCTCCAGAGCAATAAACGTCTGACAAACAAAAAACCCGGAGAGCACCATGAACAAATCAACAGCCACGGAAGCCTTGGTCAGCAATGGAATCTTGATGCCGACCAAAGTCGCCGCGTGACCCATCACCACCCACAGGGCCAGTGCTGCGCGCACACCATCCAAATAATTGATTCGATTCGACATCTAAATTCCAGTCAGGCAGCACGCAATGCAAGCATCTTAAAATAGAAATAAACATACTTGGCGCGATAGTAAATGCGCCAAAAATTCCCGGCAACAGACCGATCAAAAACCGCAAAAGACCCGACCTTGCCGGCCAACAGGCGATCCGCATAGGCCATGTACATGCCATTCTCAAGAAAATACGCAATGGAAGGTATGGATGATTCCTGACGGTAGTAGAGCAAGGGCTCATCTAGGCCGGAGAAATAAACACCCCGTCGACTCAAGCGAGAAAAAAATTCATAATCCTGAGCACGCCGGAGCTCAACATTATATCCACCATGCTCTGCATACAAGCTTCGCCGCAGCATCACTGTCGCATTATGGAAGCGCATCTTCTGCCGAGAAAAAGCACGCCTCAACTCCGGCGAACTCGTCGGGAACTTACGTATCGGCCCACACGGATCAGGTTTTGCGCCGGCAAACGGAATCCAATGCGATCCTACAGCGCCAATTTCTGGATGATTTCTGAGATAATGAACCTGTTTCTCAAATCGCTCGGGGAACGAGATGTCGTCCGCATCGCACACAGCAACGAACTCGCCCGTCATGCGCTCGATGCAGGCATTGCGCGCGCGGCCACGGCCACCATGAGGCAGCGGATAAATTTTGATACGCGGATCCTGCTGCGCCAGAGCGGATACCACGGCCACTGTGTCATCGGTGCTGCCGTCATCGACGAACACCAGTTCCCAGTGCGGATAGGTCTGTTGCTTGATGCTAGCGATCGTGTCGGTGATCACCGGCGCCACATTACGTGCCGGCATCATGATAGAAACTAGAGGGGATTGTTTTGTGTCGTCAGCAGCGTTCATTTCTTCAGCACCCCTCGATAAATACGCTCCAGCTCTTGTGTCTGCAGTATCAAGTTGAAGTTCTTCTCAACATGCCGGCGCGCTGCAATGCCCATTCGGCTGCGCAATGAATCGCTATCTAACAACTGAGAAAGCACATCCGCCAACTCATCCACTCCGCCTTCTGGAACGACCAGTCCCGTCACACCCTCGACCACTGTCTCCGGCAACCCGCCATGTCGAGTAACTACCACAGGAAGCCCTGCTGCTGCGGCTTCGATGGAGGCAAGGCCGAACGCCTCCTGCCAACCATCAGAGCCAGTCTTGCTCGCCAGCACGCTAATCGCGCATCGGCCAACTAACGCGGCCACTTGGTCATGCGGCATCGTGCCTTCAAAAACCACACGGGCTTGCAGTGCACGCTCTTGCACCAGGCGCTCAAAAGCAGGTCGATCTTTCCCAGCACCGACCAAGCGCAATCGCGTATCGGGAAAGCGCACCGCTATCCGCGCGAAGGCTTCAATCAGATCAGCGATTCCTTTCGCAGCTACCAGCCGTCCAACGCATACGATGTCCGGCAGGCGCTGTGCTTCTGGCAACGGAGTGAAGCGGGCCAAATCCACTCCGATGTAATGCCGCACCAGCTTGTCCCCTGGCATACCCATGGCCAGCAGCTTCCCGTGGAGAAAGTCCGACACTGCGATGAATCGGGCACCCTTGTCCATCAGTTGGGACAAGCGCAACATGTACTGCAATCCAAACAATCCGCTACGAAACAACAACTCGTTGCGGCTGACCGTCGCATCAAATCCATGGAACGTTACCACCAGCGGGATACCAAGTTTCTGACTGATGGGCAGGCCGTAGACCCCATTCGGACCAAAGTGGGCATGAATCAGTGAGAACCCCTGCAACGCACCGGCACCTCCGAAGGCCCATGCGCCGGGAAGCAAAGCGAAGAGGCGCCGACGCCGCGCAGACGAAATTGCACGCACTCGAAAACCTGTCGACGTCGACAACAACTCGCGAACGAGGAACTCGGGTTCAAAATCAACTAGCGTCCGAGCCTGCTCGATGACAAAGGCTTCCGATGGAATGGGGAATGACTTTAGATGAATGCCCACGCGGGGACGCAAGTTTGTCATGATGCGCGTTGCCACCTCAGACATCCAGAAAGTGCCATAAATAGAAACACCTCCACCGCGAGCCCGCTAGATTCGGCCGCTGGCTCGAAGAAATACTGACCCGCGACGGCACAAATTACAGCCATGCAAATATGAGCCACCCTACGTTCTTCAGCGTCAATAGACGAGCGATACGCTTGATGAGCCGCACGGAGTGCGTATACGAAGCAACCGATGTACAACAAGGCTCCCGGAATTCCGAAATAGACCGCCTGATTCAAAAACACATTGTGGGCGTTGGCGTACTGTAGGTCGGCCACCTGCGCCGAGGCATACCAAACCACTTCCTGACCGCTGCCAAACACCGCGACGAACGGCTCTGCCATCATCGCTACAAACGCCGACTGCCACAGCAGCACACGCGTCATCATTGTGCTTAGCACACCACCTTGTATCAGGCTTGCCGTGACGGTTGCCGTGATCAGCGCCACCACAGCCAGCCACATCAGCCAGCCACTGTAGCGACTGCGTACCAGCGCACGCGGCCATATAAGTACAAAGATGCCAAACGCACCCCACAGCCACGCGCCCTTGGCCTTGGTGGAGTACAGCAGCACAGCGCTGGCAGCGAGCATCAGCAGCAGGCCCAGTCTGATCCAGCCCGCCAACTTGATCCTTGAGAACACCAGTCCGAACGACGCCAGAAACACCGGCACGAGGTAGACGGCCAGCGCGTTCGGATGATTGAAGAGTCCCGACACGGCAATCTTGACGAACGAACCGTCTACGTCCATCTTCACCGACGAGGCCAGATTCAGCGGAATGGGATAGGGCTTGCCGAACACCAGCTGGCTCACAGCCAGCGCCACGTTCGGCACGGCCGACACGACAAACACCACGAGGATCAGCCACGCATCCCTGCTGCTGCGCACCGCATGCGCGGCAATGGCGAAGAACAGGAAGGCCGGCAGTAGGTTGCGAAACACAAACAGCGACTGCGGATAGAACGCAACCCCCACCACCGCGGCAAACATTGCCCACATCGCAAACATCACGACGAAACGGTTCGCCCGCCAAGCGGACGAGACCACCGCATTGGGGTGGTACTTGTTGATCGCAGTATCTGCAAGCAGGAACAGGAAGATGACCACCATCAACAATTCAAGCGGGTTCGACGCCGGGCCGTAACCCACAACGTGCTGAAACCGCGCGTCCAGCCCTGCGGCGAACAGGCAGGCGTAAACCAGCGAGAGGCGAGCCGGCATGAGCGACCGTGCCAATGGCTCAGGGGTCGCTTGGGCCAACTTGTTGATGTGCGATGCAAGAGCCATCACGTTCTCCTTGCGTCGTCCCAGCGGACGGCGATGAATGCCAATGCAGACCACGCGGCAGCAAATGCCAGCGCCCGCTGCACGTCGCCGAGGCCCTGCACGTGGGCGAGCCCGAACACCGTCGTCAGCGCCGTTGCGGTCAACGCAGCCATCGTGGCGTAAGCGAAAGGCACGGGCTGCAGGCGCTGCGACCAGAAATTCTGCAAACCCAGTCCCACGCAACCTGCCAGACCGGTGGACAGCGCCGCAGCCGGCAACCCCCAGCGCGGCGTGAGCACGACCAGCAGCGCGATCTGCAGTGCACCCGTGGCCAGCGCCGCGTACAGCGACCACTTCGTTCGGCCGCCAGCCAGGATGCCGACGTTCATGATGCCCGCCAGCGCAGTGGCGACGCTGCCCACCAACAGCCAGCCCAGCGCCGCGCGGTCCACCGACTGCGTCGGGTTCAGCAGTTCCACCAGCGCAGGGCCGACCAGCCACAGCACGCCAGCCACCCCGGCCAGCAAGGCGAACACCGCCAGCGCGCAACGTCGGAAAAAGCGCGCGCCGCCGTCGGCGTCCTTCACGTGCTTGAAGCGTGCGGACGGGAACCACATGTTCAGCGGCGTGGCCATCAGATTGATGGCAGACGCCACCTTCACCAGCACCACGTAACGCCCCACATCGGCGGCGGCGACATGCGCGGCCAGCACATAGCGGTCGGCCGTGATGGTCACAGCCGTCATCAGGCCTGCGAGCATCAGCGGCGCGCCATAGCCCACGGCCGACGCGTAACCCGGCCAACGAGCGGTGGCGGCCGGCACCGCCAGCCGGCGCAGGTCGCCCAGACACCACAGCACGCCCACGGTGGTGCCTAGCAGCGTGGTGCCCACCAGCATCCAGGCCACGTTGGCGGCCGTCGGAGCGAACGGCAGCGGCAGGAAAAAGGCCGCTGCCACGACGAGCAGGAACGTGCCGGACTTGGCCGTCACGACTGCCGCGAACGGGAAACTGCGGTTGGCTGCGCGCAGCGCAGCCAGCGCCAGCAGCGACTGGGCCTCCAGCCACAGCGCCAGCATGAACGGCAGGACGGGGAGCAACCCCGGCGCGGCCAACCGGCCGGCCACTCCGAAGATCAGGGCCGCGGCGGCGGCCGAGCCCAGCGCCCAGGGCAGCAGCCCGCGCCAGGCTACGGCCGGCGCCGTGCCGTCCTCGCCGACGCTGCGCAGCAGGCCGTGATTTACGCCCAGCAGCGATACCTGCGCCCCCATGACGAACAGCGGCTCCAGCAGCGACCAATAGCCAAACTCGGCCGGGCTGAGCCAGCGGGTCAGGAGGGGTACGGCCAGCAGCGCGGCGCCGGCCTGCACGGCGGCAGCCACGGCATAGCCGAGGATGTCCCGAAGGTGCCGGCTCACGCTAGCACCACTGGCGGCGCACCCGCGCGGGTGCCCCCACGCTGTGAGTGCCGGGGGGGCAGGCGCTTGGTCACCACAGTGTTGGCGTCCACCACGGCATCGTCGCCGATGGTCACGCCCTTCAGCACGCACACGCCGCGGCCCAGCCACACGTCCGCGCCGACGGTCACTGGCTGCGACACCAGCGGCTGACGACGGATGGGCGTGCCGGCGGCGATGCCATGGTCGGCATCGCGCACGCTGGCGTACTCGCCGATCAGCGTCTGCGCGCCGATGGCGATGTCGCGGCTGGCGGCCAGCACGACGCCAATGGCCAGCGTGACGTCGCTGCCGACCGAGAGCTTGGCACCGGCGGGAACGTCAAGCACGCAGTGCTCGCCGATGCGCACGCGGTCACCCAGCGTGATGCCGCAGTGCAGCGGGTACTTGAGCACCACACCTCGCCCCACCCACAAGTGACTGCCGCAGCGGCCGCCTGCCACGCGCACCCGCGCTGCCAGCAGGCTGCCCCGCAACCGGGCCACGCGATAGCCCAGGCGTTCGGTAACCCGGTACAGGAGCGGCAAGGTCACTTCACCTCCAGCACCGCCCGGTAGGCGTTGGCTAGGCATTTGCGCAGCGCGGTGCGCGCAGTCCATCCGGCCGACAGCGCTCGCGGATGGGCGTTCCGCCCCCCCACACGGTGACGCTGAGCACCTCCGATTTCTTCGTTTCGTAAGACTGGCGCAGCAACGCTGGGATGGCGTGGCTGCTCCGAAGGTGCTAGTTGTCGCCCGGGCCGTAGGGGTTCGTCGGCATGGCCGCCAGCCTGGAGGCGCTGGACGATGGTCGAACCGATCAGCCTGCGATGGCCAGCAATGTAGATTCGTGCGTTGTGAGCCATGCTCACTCGTGGTGATCAAACGCCTGGAACCCCGCCATCTTCACCAGGCTGTCCTTGCGCGCCGAGGTGTAGTCCGCCTCGATCATTTCCTTTACCAGTTCGGCGAAGGTGGTGCGCGGCGTCCAGCCCAGTTTTTCCTTGGCCTTTGTCGGGTCACCCAGCAGGGTCTCGACCTCGGTCGGGCGGTAGTAGCGCGGGTCGACCTTGACGATGACGTCGCCCACCTTGACCTTGGCGAGCTTGCCGGTCACGGCGGCGACGTAGCCGTATTCGGCTTCGCCATGGCCTTCAAAGGCCACGCTGATGCCCAGCTCGGCAGCAGCGCGTTGCACGAACTCGCGCACGCTGTATTGCACGCCAGTGGCAATGACGAAGTCTTCGGCCTGCTGCTGCTGCAGCATCAGCCACTGCATTTCGACGTAGTCGCGGGCATGGCCCCAGTCGCGCAGGGCGCTCATGTTGCCCAGGTACAGGCAGTCCTGCAGGCCCAGCGCAATCCGTGCGATGGCCCGGGTGATCTTGCGGGTGACGAAGGTTTCGCCGCGGATCGGGCTTTCGTGGTTGAACAAGATCCCGTTGCATGCATACATGCCATAGGCCTCACGGTAGTTCACCGTCATCCAGTAGGCATACAGCTTGGCCACGGCATAGGGGCTGCGCGGGTAGAAGGGGGTGGTTTCCTTCTGCGGGATCTCCTGCACCAGGCCGTAGAGCTCGCTGGTGCTGGCCTGGTAGAAGCGCGACTTCTTTTCCAGGCCCAGGATACGGATGGCTTCGAGCAGGCGCAGTGCCCCCAGGCCGTCGGCGTTGCCGGTGTATTCCGGCTCTTCAAAGCTCACCGCCACGTGGCTTTGAGCAGCCAGGTTGTAGATCTCGTCGGGCTGAACCTTTTGCACGATACGCACCAGGCTGGTGGAATCGGTGAGGTCGCCGTAGTGCAGCACGAAGTTGCGGTTGTCGACGTGCGGGTCCTGGTACAGGTGGTCGATGCGGTCGGTGTTGAACAGCGAGGCGCGGCGCTTGATGCCGTGTACGACATAACCCTTCTTGAGCAGGAACTCGGCAAGGTAGGCGCCGTCCTGGCCGGTCACGCCGGTGATGAGGGCGACTTTTTGTGCGGTGGTCATGTCTGGGTTCCCTTGGAAGATGAGTGTTGCAATCGCCTGGCCGTGTGGCCGGGCGGCGCGAGATCGGTGCGTTTGGGCTGAGCTGAATCAGCCGGCGTAAAACGGTGCAGCCTGGTAGGCCAGGCGGATGCCGTCGCGCAGTTGGGTCTTGGCTCGCCAGCCCAGGCCGGCCAGGCGGCTGACGTCGAGCAGTTTGCGCGGTGTGCCGTCGGGTTTGCTGGCGTCGAAGACGATGTCGCCGGTGAAACCGACGATGTCCATCACCGTTTCGGCCAGTTCGCGGATGGTGACGTCCACACCGGTACCGATGTTGACGAGTGGTCCGTCGTAGCCCTGCTCCATCAGGTGCACACAGGCGTCGGCCAGGTCGTCGACGTAGAGGAACTCGCGTTTGGGGGTGCCGCTGCCCCACACGGTGTAACTGGCGTCGCCGCGCTGTTTGGCGTCGTGCGCCTTGCGCAGCAGGGCCGGCAACACGTGGCTGTTGGCCAGGTCGTAGTTGTCGTTGGGGCCATACAGGTTGGTGGGCATGACCGAGATGTACTGGCGGCCGTACTGGCGGTTGTAGCTCTCAGCCAGCTTGATGCCGGCGATCTTGGCGATGGCGTAGGGCTCGTTGGTGGGTTCGAGCGGGCCGGTGAGCAGGTACTCTTCCTTGATCGGCTGGGCGCAGTCGCGCGGGTAGATGCAGCTCGAGCCCAGAAACATCAGGCGCTGCACGCCGGCCAGGTGGGCGCCGTGGATCAGGTTGGCCTCGATCAGCAGGTTCTGATACAGAAAGTCGGCGCGGAACTGGTTGTTGGCCTGGATACCGCCCACCTTGGCGGCGGCGATGAAGATGTAGTCGGGCTTCTCAGCGGCAAGAAAGGCGCTGACGGCGCCCTGATCGAGCAGGTCGAGTTCGCTGCGGCTGCGCGTGATGATGTTGCTGTAACCGCCGGCCTGCAGACGGCGCACGATGGCGCTGCCGACCATGCCGCGATGGCCGGTGACAAAGATCTTCAAAGTTTGGTTGGGCATATAAACATAAGAATACTGTCGAATTCCGGCCTATCAAGCCGTGCCAAAGTAGCGCGAGCGAACTTGCGGCGACACACTTTGTTCGAGTTCGGCAATAAATCTCTCCTGAAGCTTGTAGGCGGGTGCCTCCGGGATGTTGATGGTTGAAACCCGCACCAGCATGCCATCGGGGATCAATCCAGCAAGACCAAGCTCAATCTGCTTCAGTTTGCGCTGAAATCCCGGCAATACCGCTTTATCGTTCAGAGTGACCCAATAAGTAATGGGTTCGTAGCGACTGCCGAGTCGGGCCTCGAGTCTGCGGACATCCAGTTGTGTGGAAGCCAGTTTCAGACGCTGCGTACCTGCTCCTTTGACAGCAAAACCTTGCGCGCTATAACAGAACTCCGGGCGATGCACCGACGTTGCGTCAGTGGCCTGATCTGCACCGTAGGCGATGGTAAACATAACCCGAGAACCATCCGCGTGCACGTAGGTTCGGGCTATTAGTTGCGTGTAGATCTTGTCGAGGCTCTCCTGAAGCTCGGGACTCGGCAACACCGGTGTGGTCGATGTGTCGACTTGCCACCCCATGAATTGCAACGGCACTTGCGACTCCAGATCGATGCGCTGCAAGGCTTCAGCTGCTCGTCGGCTTGGACGCAACTGAGCGGATGCAGCTACCGCACCTAGACTGAACGCACCAAATATCAAGGCGCGACGGTTCATGACATCACCTGCTCTGTCACCACGCGCCCACGCGGATCAAAGACACGTCCTAGCAAACCATCCACGACAATCATCAACGTCAACGCAACTCCAAAAAGCAGCATCCCGGCAAAACTGTGAACAAAACCTTGCCCGACTTCGTCGCCAAAATGATGGGTTACCAACACCAGCACTATGACGCGGATAACGTTGGCACAGAACGAGATGGGGATGATGAGTGTGGCCAGTGTCAGATTTCGGCTGACGGACGTGTAATTCATCATATTCATATAGAGCAACCCGAGCGCCTCCAGCGTAAACATCGAGTTGAGTCCCGCACACGCATCTGCCACAAGCAATTGATATTGGCCAACATAGAGGATGACACCGGTGCGCGCGATGGGGTAACCAACACCCGCCATAACATATTCGGCTGCGAGCGACACCGCGATCTTTAGCGGCGTGGTGATGGCCTGCACGAGGACGCCCGGCAAGGGCACCATGAACAGCAAGAAGAAAAGGAAAAAGGCGCCCCACTTCAATCCCTTGGCACCTTTGGTGAGCATCAGGACGCCAGCCAGAATCGGCAGATGTGCAAGGATCTCGAGCGTGTCCACATACTGCGAACGCCCGACGACATAGGCGACGGTTCCCAATGCAACCAGCAGCCATCCAGCAATCGATGCAGAGGCATCTGGCAACTTTTGGAACGCCTCGCGGCGCTGCCACGCGAGCCATAGCGTCACCCCAAGGATGATGGGGCCGTGGCCCTGCTCGTCGCTTGCCCACACGCGCTCGGCAAGCATGATGTAACTGGGGACGAGGAAGACGGCCAGCCCAAGCAACCATGGGTTGAGCAGGAGTTGCAAGTCCCGCATGTGCAGACCTGAGGACGGCACATCTCGGGCGTCGTTACTGGTCAAGGGCTTTGGGTCGCTGGTAGACACGGTCAGGGGGGTCATGTGTTGGCTGCGCCCGGGAGACTAACAAGCTTAAGTTTCGCCGGTGGGTGGCCTAGCGGTGGCGAGCAGTGTTGCCGAGAACGAATCGACGACTCGCGCGCCGACAGGTCAGTGGAAAGTGTTCGCTTCACGCAGTGGCGCCACTTCGGGGCATTGACGTGCGCGTCAGAGGCACGCCGCGGAAGGACAACGCTATTGCAAAAAGTGCCTGGCTCGAGGCTAAGTCCCACGGTCTCTTCTCCCATTGACGATTCGAGGCCGCCCGAGCTTAGTGGCAATGACTTGGGGTTAGCCCTTGCCCCCCGTGAAAGGGGGGAGTGATTAGTAGCCTTAAGGCAGGAACACCTGCAGGGCGCTTTGGCACAGCTACGGGGCGGCGTGGGTGCCCAGCACCCCCTCGAGTCGTGGGGGCTGGCGGGCTCGAACGCTCGATCGCGGGGGTGACGTCACCTGGCCAGCGAGACAAAGTGCCGTCCATAGAAACCCGAAGGGACGCCCTGTGTCGATACGTTCATCCATTCTGGCCGCTGCAGCGGCCGCGGCTCTGCTGGCCCAGGCGCCGGCTTTTGCTGCCGCGTCGTCGTCGGCATCACTGAGTGACTTCACCATCACGCTGATGGACCTGAATCTGAATGACGGCATCGCGCCGACGATCACGTTCGGGGGGCTGAGTTTCAGCTACGCAGATGCCTACAGCCCGATGGGTGTTGACGCGTTCAGCGGCTTCAACGTGGGCACTGCCGCTTTCGATGTCAGCAGCGGCAGCGCCAGCAGTGATCTGGCAAGCGCCGTCGCGGCCAGCACGGGTGGTGGCAGCCAGGTGACGTATACGGGTGCGTCGACGACGCTGGTGGGTGCTCTCACTGCCAGCGGGCAGGCCAGCGGCGGGGTGCCGGATTTCAACTCTGCGTCGTACGCGGCGCAGAGTTACTGGAACGGGGACGGCTCGAGTGCATTTACGCTGTCGGCGAACACGATGGTGATGTTTTCTGCGGTGGGTAATGTCAGCGCGGCGGTGAACCACGTCTATTCGGGCGGTATGCCGTACGACTTCGAAAGCAGCCAGGGCAGCGTGAACCTGTGGGTCACCGGCCCGAGCAATGGCGGCGGCGGCATACAACTGTCGGCGGACAGCCTGGAGGCCCTTGTGGACAACACGACGTCGTTCTACGCCGACAACCAGTCGCGCTCGCTCGGGGTGTCGTTCGTGAACTTCAGCGCAGCCGATCTGGAAGGCCAGTTCTTTGCCTCCGCCGCCGTCCGCGGCCTGAGTTTTGCCGCTGCCGTGCCCGAACCCGAAAGTTATGCCCTGATGCTGGCCGGCCTGGGTGCGCTGGGTTTCATGAGCCGGCGCCGCAAGATTGCCAGCAAGGCCTGACGGCAGGCTGCCTGGCTGGGGCTCGCGCGGGTGAGCCTGGCTGACAACAACAAGGCGCCCCGTGGGGCGCCTTTTTTTTCGACACACCGCTCAAGCAGCCCCGATGAGGGGTTGCGTTTCCACCAGCTTGGCGACGAGCGTGTCCGGGGCAATATCTTGTCCATCCGGCCAGGTCACCGCCCCAAGCAGTATGCCGACCTGGGAAAAGTAGTCCGGGTCTCGCAACGCGCGCAGCGAAGGAAGGTGCAGAAAGGGTTTGAGATCAAAGTGACCCTGCCGCCCATTCAGCAGCTCAACCTGCAATTGGTAGTCGGGCAGCGCCCTGACTTGCTTGACATCCCACTCCATGGTGCGTGCTCCTGTTACAGCGGGTCGATCTTGTAGGGTGCGTCGCCAACCTTAGCAGCATCCCGACAAAGTTGGCGAAGATCGGCGCTGCGATCAGGCGTGCCGGAGCCGCTTGAAGCAAGGGCGCCACTCGGTCGCCCTTGCGCCTCGAGGACTGGGGCTCAGCTCACGATCACGCTGATCGGTGTTGTCCAGGGGCCGGTGGCGCCGCCGGGTCGCACGGCACGCAGGCGCACCCAGGTGGGGCCGGGCAGCAGCTTGTCGACCACCACGCGGCGCACCGACTGCACGATCAAGACCTGTTCCCAGCCCTCTTCGACGGTGGGGTCGCCGCGGCTGATCTGGATCTCGTAGGCGATGGCACTTCGTTGCCGGGTGGCGTCCACCTGCAGCGAACCGGCGCGAGGCCCCACGCCGACGCGGAAGTCTTTCGGCGCGGCGATGAACTTGCCGGCCGCACCACCGTTGCCGAGCGGGCGGCCCGGATCACGCCGCACCTCGAAGCCGCAGGACTGCAGCAGGTCGATGTCGCCGTTGGCCAGCAGCTCGACATACGCCGCCACGCGCTGCAGGCTGTTGGTGAGGCGCTCGCGGGTGTCCTCGCGCTTGTGCAGCTGGCTCAGGTCGCGCCGCTGCACGGCCAGGTGCGCGGTGTGGTAGTCCTCGATCTGCTGGCGCACCTGCGCCAGGCCGGGCACCGGCGGGGGATAGGGCTCGGGCACCCGAGGGTTATCGGTGAGGCCCGCCATGATGGCGTTGTAACGCAGCTGGAAGCCTGCTTCGGTGAGCGGCTTGAAGGCCACGATGAGTTTGTTGGTGGACATGATGAAACTCCTTTCATACAACGAGATTGAAAGAGCACGGAAAAGTCCAGGAGACCACGACAAACGCTTGCACAGGTATTCGTGGTGAGGCACCACGAGTAACTGCGCATGAACACGTTGGTCGCATATAAATATGAGGCTAGGCCACTGCGCGGCCGCTCCATCTTTTGGGGGATATAGCCCTTGAACCCCGCAAACGCGGGGAAGTTAGCTTGACCGATGATATTGCCGAGGGTGATCGACGCGAAAAATCACTGCGTATCGCCACAACCACCTGCAGCGCCCGAGCAATGACCCGGCAGATCATTTGATTTTTTCTGGCAGTACGCCCGATGTCTCGCGGCGCACACCCAAACGACTGGCAAGTTATTGCAATGTCTCGCGCCTTGCGACCAATCGGGCGTGTTGTGCGAGCAATTGCCTGGCGAGTTATTGCAATAGATGGCGCGGCACGGCCAATTGCCTGCGGCGCCGGCCCAATTGCCCGGCAACTTATTGGAAAAGTTCGCGTGTCTTGCCCGATGACACGGCTGTTGCGCCCGCTGAAACTGCGGGCTGCCGCAGTGGATCACTCACCCTGCCCACCGGGAAAACGAGCCCGGACACGCGCGCGCCGAGTCCGCCCGCGGGATCGGCGCATCCGCACCGTGGCCAGCGGTACACGGGGGCTAGGGGTGTACCCGTCGCCCAAAAACACGACGAGTCTGTGCACCCGCCGGGTGGCCGTCGACACCACAAACTGGCGCCATCAAAAAAAGACCAGGCCCCTGACACCGACGTGGCAGGGGCCTGGTCAGCCGCAGTCAGCTGGTGGCTGCGACCGTGATCGCTTGAACCGGAGGTATCAGGCCCTGGCGGCCTTGTTGCGGCGGCGACCCATGAAACCCAGGGCGCCCAGGCCGGCGAGCAGCATGGCGTAACTTTCAGGTTCGGGGACGGCGGCCGTGTTGGTGTTGACGACGATCGGCGCCGCGCCGGCGACCGAACCCCAGGCGAACGACGTGGTGTAGGCGGCCGGGCCGGCGATGAAACCATCACTGGTCAGGAAGTGGATGTCGTAGCTGATCTCGTGCTCACCCAAGGCGCTGTTCAGGGCAAACGAAAAGCCGGTGCCCTTGCCGAAGGTGGTGCCGGTTTGTGTGACACCGATGGCCAGGCCGTCGAGCCTGACGTTGTCGAACCAGGTGACATAACCTGTCGCGCCGCCCATGCCACTTTGCTGGAAGGTGGTGAGATCGGACAGCAGCGAGCCGCTGAAACTGACCGGCACCTGGCCGGGCACGTTGAAGGTGAAATGTTCGGTGGCGGCCTGGGCGGCGCCGCCAACGAGTAACGCGGCAGCGATCAGGGATAGTTTTCGCAACATGATCTGGAACTCCGTAGATAACCGGTTTATCACCTTGCCCAGCTGGTTATCGGTGCGGGGCGGGTGCGGCACGGTCAGCGGCCTGGCAGCGGGCCCAATCGCTGTTCGGTGACGCTGGCTGGGCCAGTGTGTTTTGTCTTGGTGCCGACGCCTCGGCTGCGCTGGGGGCGCAGAGTTATTGAACTTGTTCGATTTAGATCGGCAGACACTTAGTTGTAACGTTGCGAGTGTTATTTACCCATCCCGCGAACAGGGTTTGCCGCCGCCGACTGTGCGATTTACTACACCGCGCGGTTACCGGGTTGCATAAATACCATATCCGTGCGGCAAACAATAAAAAAACCCCCGGCACCAAGGTGGCGGGGGCTTTGTCGGGCGCAGCCAGCGGGTGGCTACGACCGTGGTGCCGGGTTATTCACCCAGGTGATCAGGCCTTGGCGGCCTTGCTGCCGCGGCGGCGGCCCATGAAACCCAGGGCGCCCAGGCCGGCGAGCAGCATGGCGTAGGACTCGGGTTCTGGCACGGGGGCGGCAGCCGTGAACGTGTGCGAACCGGCATACGCGCCGCCGCTGTTGGTACCCGTGACACTCACGTCGTACATGGTGCTCGCCGTCATGGCGACGCCGGGGTTCAGCGTCCAGGTTTCGATGGTGAAGCCCGACACGGTGGTATCGACGGTGCTCCAGCTCAGGCCGCCAAAGCCAGAGATCGTCACGTTGCTGATGTCGAAGTTGAAACCAGTCACGGTGAGGTCGAACGTGCCGTCCGAGCCGAACACATACGAGAACGTGTTGTCGGCACCGCCTGCAAATGTGCCGGTGGCCGGTGACACGGCGGCATTGGCGCCGACACACACCAGCAATGCCGCTGCTGCGGCCACAGTCTTGAGAAACATCATGAACACTCCTTGTGCAACCGATTATTCGTCCGGCCCTGTTGGTTAGCGGTACAGGGTGGACGTGGCCTTGTCAGCGGCTGTGCAGCGGGCCCAATCGCTGCGCAGTGACGCTGGCAGGTCCAGTGTGTGTCTTGCTGCCGACGCCTCGGCCGCCTTCGAAGCGCAGCTCTGAGAATTCATTTATTTCGGCAGACACCGGTTTGTACCTGCCACCTTGCCTGGCGAGAATCCCGCAGATGAAGGCTCCCCCTCGAGTTGGGGGCACGAATAAAAAGGGAGCGAGCACAAACCCGCTCCAAGCAGGATGGGCATCCTGCATGAGGCTAATCGAATGGAGTCTGGGTTGGATCCCGGCTGGCAGGCATGCTGGCTGGAAAGCAGCCAGCGCCGGTGCCCGGGGTTCAATAGGCGTTCTTGTCGAACCAGGTGACACCCACCGTCTTGGCGATGATCTTGAGGTCGAGCCAGAGTGACCAGCGGCGCAGGTATTCGATGTCGTATTCGACGCGGCCGGCCATTTTCTCGATGACGTCGGTTTCGCCGCGGTAGCCGTTGACCTGGGCCAGGCCGGTGACACCCGGTTTGACCTTGTGACGGATCATGTAGGCGCGGATGAGGTTGCGGTATTGCTCGTTGTGCGCCACGGCGTGGGGGCGCGGGCCGACGATGCTCATGTGGCCTTGCAGCACGTTGATGAACTGGGGCAGTTCATCGAGGCTGGTCTTGCGGATGAAGGCGCCGACCTTGGTGATGCGCGGGTCGTTGCGGGTGGCCTGGGTGACGGTGGCGCCGTTTTCGGTGACGCTCATGCTGCGGAACTTCCAGACGATGATTTCTTCGCCGTCCAGGCCGTTGCGGCGTTGCTTGAAGATGGCCGGGCCGGGTGATTCGAGCTTGACGGCGATGGCCACGGCCAGCAGCACGGGCCAGATGAGCAGCAGGATGAGGCTGGCCAGCACGATGTCGCTGATCCGTTTGACGAGGGCGTTGACACCCACGAACGGGCTTTCGAGCAGGCTCACCATGGGGATGCCCTGCAGGTTGCGCATACGCCCCTGGATGACGCTGAAGGCGAACAGGTCGGGCACGAAGTAGATGGTGACGGCGGCGTCGCGCAGCTCGGTGAGCAGGCGCGAGATGCGCGGCTGCACACTCAGCGGCAGGGTGAGGTAGACCTCGCGGATGTGGTGGCGCTGGATCAGATCGAGCACGTCGTCGAAACGCCCGAGCAGCTTGTCGCGGGCGTTGGCATGGCAACGTGCGGGCATGCGGTCCTCGACATACCCCAGGCACTGGTGGCCGTAGGCGGCGCGGCTGGTGACGAGTTCGGCCACCTTGGCGCCCAGGGCGCCGGCGCCGATGACCAGGGCACGGTGTTCACCCTCGTTGGCCCGCGAGCGCTGGCGCAGGATGGCCGAGCCGACCCAGGTGGCGCCGATCTGGGCCAGGGGGGTACACACGGCCCAGCCGAGCAACACGTCGGTGTCGAAGAACCTGACGGTGTTGGTGGCGTAACCACACAGCAGCAAGACTGCGGCTGCGGTGGCCCAGGCCAGCACGATGCCACGGGCGGCAGCTGCCGGTTTGTCGAAGAACCGGTCCTGGCCCGGAAACAGCAGCAGCAGCGACAAGGCGGCCAGCAGGCGGGTGGCGGTGTCGACCTCACCCCCGTAGGCCAGGGTGACACCGACGAGGGTGACGATGGCCAGGGCGGGTTCGAGCAGCGAGGCGACGAAGCTCGACAAGGCGAGCGGCGGGGCCGAGGCGACGAAGCCGTGGTCGGCCAGCTCGCGCTGGGCGGAGGCAGGGTGTTGCAGCACAACGCGCTTGGACGGGGCAGATCCGCCGGCAACCGCGGGCGCCTCCCGGCCTGCGCTGCCTGCGCCGGTGCGGGTGTCGCCGTGGGTGGTCTGGCCAGAGTCCAAGATCCTCTCCTTATGGTTTGTAAACGCTGCGCCGAGCTTAGTGGAACGGCTCGGGTTTCCCCGCATACCCCCCGCGAAAGCGGGTGTGATTTCTGCCGCACCTGAGAGAGCACCACCCCGGCGCACCAGGTCGCAACAACACTCAACGCAGGCCGTCCTGCCTGCGCCTGCGTTGGCCCAGGAAGCCCACCACGCCCAGGCCGGCGAACAACATCGCCCAGGTCTCGGGTTCGGGCACCGAGGTGACGCTGAACTGCATGTCGTCCAGGCGGGTGATGCTGTTGTTCAGGTTGGTGAAGCCGAGCGTATAGGTGGTATCCGCCTCCAGCCGAATCGGGGCGAACGTCAGGTACTGGGCGTCGAGGCCGGCAGGCCCGCCGGGCCCGGGGTTGTTGTCGCGGAACCTGTCGAGCTGGCGTATCAGTGCATTGATATTGCCGCCGGCATTGGTGCGTGCGACACCGTCGGTAAATGACGCTGGTGCCAGGGATATGGAAAAGGCGTCGCCGAGCGCTTGATTGCGGGGCCCGAGTGAAAAGGCGCCATACCAGAACGAGAATTCGAGATTGGATTCCTCGGCGAAGCTGAACGTATATTGAAGATACTCGTCGCCGGTGAGCTCGACATACCTGTCGGCGTTTGGCCCGCGTAACTCGCCGGTGCTGCTCCAGTCGGTCGGCAGGGTGTTGCTGCCATTGAACCCGGTATCGACCGGATCGAGGGCCAACGCAGGTGTGGCTGCGAGGCCGGACATCAGGAAGGCAGCAACAGCGTAGCTGGCGACCCGGCAAGAGTTACCTGTCATGACATATCCTCGGTTGGGTTGGCGCCGGCTCGACATGTATCTGTAACCGACACTTAAGCCTAGGGGTTTGCACTGTGGTTCGTCTATGCGTTCGGGCGGATGCGGACCCCGCGCTTGCGGGGGTGCGAACACTTGCTGGCAGCTGATTCGTGACGGACATCACGGGTCAAATCCGCACAACTGATAAGGCTTAACCGATACCGGGGTTTTGCCGGTTGCGGGTGGCAGCACTTGTCGCATCTGTGGTGGCCGACGCGGCTGCGGGCAGGCAGCGCGCCAAACAGGCATGATCCGGGCCATGATGAAGATCGACTTTGTTTCCGACGTGGCCTGCCCCTGGTGTGCGGTGGGGCTCAATTCACTCGAACGGGCGCTCGAGTCGCTGCAGGGCGACCCGGCATTCACGGCCGAGGTGGCGATCGAGCTGCAGCCGTTCGAGCTCAACCCGGCCATGCCGCCCGAGGGTGAAGACACCATCGAACACCTGAGCGCCAAATACGGCATCGACGCGGCCCAGATTGCCCGCAACCAGGAGGCGCTGCGCCAGCGCGGTGCGGCGGTGGGTTTCGAGTTCGGGGTGGGCAAACGCAAACGTGTCTACAACACCTTCGACACCCATCGCCTGCTGATGTGGGCGGCCGAGGAGGGCCCGCAAGGCAGCCAGCGCCGCCTGAAACACGCCCTGCTGGCGGCGTATCACACCCGCGGCGAGAACCCCGGCGCCACCGAGGTGCTGGTGGCCGCCGCCGCCGAGGTCGGCCTGGACGCCGACGCCGCCCGCACCCTGCTGGCCGGCACACGTTACACCGACGAGGTGCGCCAGCGCGAGCAGCTCTACCAGAGCCTGGGCATCCACTCGGTGCCGTCGGTGATCATCGACAACCGCCACCTCATCACCGGCGGCCAACCGCCCGAGGTGTTCGCCGCCGCGCTGAAGCAGATTGCGGCGCAGGGCTGAGGACGCAACCCCTCGGGACGCGTATTGGCATCCCCTGAGCGAGACACATAACATCAACTGTTGTTGACAATGAAGTCGACTCTTGTCTATAACAGTTGCTGTTATGCCTGCCAAAGCGCCCACGCTCTACCCCTCGGCCCTGCGCCAGCTCGCCGGCCTGGGTGAACGCCTGCGTACTGCCAGGCTCAGGCGCGCCCTGTCGGCAGAAACGGTGAGTGCACGCGCCGATATCTCGCGCCCCACACTCGCGAAGATCGAGCAAGGCGACGCCTCGGTGACGCTGGGCAACTACCTGCAGGTGCTGCGTGTGCTCGGCCTGGACGGTGACCTGGCCGCCATCGCCGCCGACGATGTGGTGGGCCGGCGCCTGCAGGACGCCGGCCTGGCCCGCAAGGCCCGCGCACCACGGCGCAAACACGCCGCGCAGCCCGAGCAGCAGCCGCAAACGGGCCCGATCGGCAGCGCCACCTCGAGGTCCGACAAGCTCACGGCCGGCCCCCAGGCTTCGCCCCCTCCTGCGGCTGACCTGCCAGGCAGCAAGGCAGACTGACGTGGCGGCCACCCGATCGACCTCACCCGCCGGCCTGGCCACACCCGCCGCCGCGCCAAGCGCGCTTGCGGTGTGGCTGGACGACCCGAACTTCGGGCCGATGGCCCATATCGGCACACTCTCCCGCAGCGGTCTCGACGCCGTGAGGTTTGCGTACAACCCAAGCTGGCTGGCCAATCCGGCGGCGTTTCAGCTCGACCCGAGCCTGGCGCTGTCGGCAGGTGAGTTCTTTCCGCACGATTCGAACTTCGGCAACTTCCTCGACAGCTGCCCGGACCGCTGGGGCCAGGTGTTGATGAAACGCCGCGAGCTGGTGCTGGCCCGTGAGCAGGGCCGGACCCGACGCGAGCTGCGCGCCTGGGATTTTCTGCTCGGTGTGCAGGACGTGACCCGTATGGGTGCGCTGCGGTTTTGCGACGCCGCTGTGCCGCAACCGCGCGAGTTTCTGGCCAATGAGGCACTCGGGGCGCCTCCGGTCACCCAACTCGCCGAGTTGCAGCAGGTGGCGCTGGAGCTGAGCCGCAAGAAACTCGACGACCTGCCCCTGCTCAAGCGTTGGCTCGAAGTGCTGGTGGCTCCCGGTGCCTCGCTCGGCGGCGCACGCCCCAAGGCCAATCTGGCCGGCGACCAGCAAAGTCTGTGGATCGCCAAGTTCCCGGCCGCCGACGACGACACCGATGTCGCGCTGCGAGAAAAGCTGGTGCACGATCTGGCGCGGCGCTGCGGCATCGACGTGCCCGCCTCGCGCATCGAGCTGATCGGCGCGGGGTATCACACCTTTCTTGTGCAACGTTTCGATCGACAGGCTGGCCGGCGACGGTTCTTCACTTCGGCGATGACGCTGCTGGGCAAGACAGACAAACAAGAGGCCAGCTACCTCGAGTTGGCCGAGTTCATCGCCACACATGGTTGCGCCAGGCACATAGAAGGTGATCTGCGCGAGTTGTTCCGGCGTGTGGCGTTTAATGTGGTGGTGGCCAATCGGGACGACCACCTGCGCAACCACGGCTTCTTGCGCACGGCAGGGGGATGGCGCCTGGCACCGGCCTTCGACATGAACCCCTCCACTCGGCGCGACAGCCACGTGTTGGCGCTGGACGACGTCGACCCCACGCCCGATCTGGCCACGGTGTTGGGCACGGCGGCGTTCTACCGGCTCACTTCAACGCAGGCCGAACACATCGTCGCGACCGTGATCGATGTGGTGAAGGGCTGGGAAGCTGCGGCCCGACTGCTGGGCATGTCGGCCGAGGACCGCGCCGAGTTGGCCGACCTGTTCGCGATGCAGTTGCCCTGATCGTTTGCGCCGCGACGCGCAGACCACCGGCCAGGGCGCAGACAATCGCCCCCCCGCGGCGCCCACCGGCGCTGCTGACGATGGCGGGAGTTGTCCTTGTTTCGAAATCTGTTGATCTACAAGTTGCCGGCCGGCTGGCAGGCGAGTCTGGCCGAGCTGGAAGCGGCATTGGCTGCCGTGCCGTTTGTCGAGTGTGGCTCGACACAACCGGTCTCGATGGGCTGGGTGTCGCCGCGTGGGGTGGCGCATGGGGCGGTGGTGGAATCGGTGGCGGGGCAGTTTCATGCCGCGCTGCAGATCGAGAAGAAGATCCTGCCCGGCTCGGTGGTGAAACGCCGGCTCGACGAACTGGCCGCCCAGGTCACCAAGGACAGCGGGCGCAAGCCGGGCAAGAAACACCAGCGTGAGCTCAAGGACCAGGCGATGCTGGAACTGCTGCCACGCGCCTTCACCAAACGTGGCCAGGTGCGGGTGTGGCTGGCGTTCGAGCCGGGGCTGCTGATGATCGACGCCGCCAGCCCGGCGATGGCCAGCGAGGTGATCACCCAGCTGGTGCAGGCCTTCACGGGGGTGACGGCGCCGGGGTTCAACGTGTTGCCGCTCAACACCGCCTTGTCGCCGGCCGTGTTGATGCGTGACTGGCTGGCCAGCGACGAGCCGCCGGCGATCTTCGGCATCGACCGCGAATGTGAGCTGAAGTCGGCCGACGAGCAGAAATCGGTGGTGCGGTATGCGCGCCATGCACTCGATACCGACGAGGTCAAGTCGCACCTCGAAGGGGGCAAGACCCCCACCCGGCTGGCGCTGACCTGGAACAGCCGGGTCTCGTTCACCCTCACCGAGACGTCGATGCTGAAGAAGATCGAGTTTCTGGATGTCGTGATGGAGGGCCGCGCCGAACGTGAGCCCTCCGATCAACCCGGTGCTCATTTCGACGCCGATGCGGCCATTGCCACCGGCGAACTCGAACAGTTGATCACCGACCTGATCGAGGCCTTGGGTGGTGAGGCCGAAGCAGCCGCACCTGCTGTGGCCACGAGCCCGGCGCCGGGCGCTGCGCTCGACCCGGCGGGCGGGCAGGCGTCGGCGCGACCAGCCGACGAGGCGCCACCCTGGGCCTAGTGCTGCCCTGACGGCGCCTGCCGGATCAAGCGGCCGAACGGCACCTCGGTGTTGCGCCGAGTGGGTAGGAGCTGACCCTAGTGCACCCGGTAGGCCGCGTGGCAGCCGACACAGGCGGCTGTCGTGCGTGCCAGGGCTGCCAGCGCGGGTTTGAGGTCACCACTGGCGGCGCTGTTCTGCGCTTCGACGGCGAACTGGCTGGCGGCCTGGTGCATGGTGGTGCCGTGTGCCTGCATGGGTTTGGGCATCAGCGGTGCCATGTGATGGGCGCCGTGGGTGGCCATCGAACTCATGCCCAGGCGTTGTTCGGCGAGCGTGGCGGCGCGGTCGTAGGCAGCTTCGGCCAGGGCCCGCTGGATCTCGGCGATGGCGGCCAGGTGGTCGCGCATATTGGCCAGCATGTGCTCGCGCATCGGTGCGGGCAGGCGCACCAGTTCGCGCTGAGCCACTGCGCCGCCCTGGCCACCGTGGCCGTGTGTGCCGTGGCCGGCATCGGCGCCGACCTGCGGCGGTGGCGCCACCGGGGTGACGTGATGACGATGCTGCGCCTTCACGTCGGGCTGCGGCTGCGAGGCCGCGGCTTGGGCGAGCACCTGCGAGGGCAGGAGCATCGAGGGCATCACCAGCGACGGCAGCGGCAGCAGGGCCAGCACACTCAGCACCAGACCCGGCAGGCGGCGGCGGCACGGTGTGGCAAGGTGGGGGTTCGACATCCGGCAAGACTCCAGCACGTTGAGCAACGACGACCAACCCGGCGGATCGGGCACCTTGCCATGACACCACAACAGCGTGAGCACGGGCTGACAAGACTCGCCCGGCCCGGTAGGCCGGTGCCCTCTACAAGCCCAGGTAACGCCCCGGCTTGTGGTTGAAGGCCAACACCAGGTTGAGCGCCACAGCGCCCAGCACCGACCAGGCCACCCGTTCGGTGTCGGTGACGAACCAGGCCGCCAGCACGAGGGTGCAGTCCATCACCATCTGCACCCGTCCGGCGGGCCAGCCCAGGCGCCGGTGCAGCCACAGCGCCAGCACGTTGAGGCCACCCAGACTGGTCTGGTGGCGAAACAACATCAGCAGGCCGGCGCCGATGGCCAGGCCACCGAACACCGCCGCATAAGCGGGGTGCACGCGGCTGATGCCGAGCCAGCCCGGCACCAGGTCGATGAGCGCCGACACCAGCGCCGCCGCCAGCGCCGAGGTCAACGTGAACCGCACACCGAAGACCCGCAAGGCGAGCAGGTAGAACGGCAGGTTGACGGCCATGAACAGGCCACCCAGCGGCCAGCCGGTGGCGTAGTGCAGCAAGAAGGCGATGCCCGGTGCACCGCCGGTCAGCAGGCCGGCCGCCGCCATCAGCACGACGCCGAAGGAGATGAGCATCACACCGCTGATCAGTGCCTGGAGGTTCTCGAGTTGGCTATGGCGAAGCTGCGCAGCGCTGGGTTCGGTCACGTGTCGTATTTGATGTACTTGAACCGTGCATCATCGGGCGTGCCGGTGAGCGCCGAGTCGGGGCCGGGCCGCCAGGCGACCACGTCCTCGATGCGGCGGGCGAGCTCGAAATCCTTGTCGGTGATGCCTTTGGCGTCGTGGGTCATGAGTTTGACGATCACGAAGGCATACGACACCGTCAGGTCCGGATGGTGCCACGCCGCCTCGGCCAGGTGGCCCACGGTGTTGACCACCATGAGGGTGGCCTTCCAGCCCGAGGTCTTGTACTTGCGCCGGATCCAGCCGTCCTCGAGATACCAGCCGGGCAACTCTGCCGCCAGCCTCAGTTCGACTTCGGCGGTCTCGTAGACCGGGCCACTGCCCGGTTTGCGCCATTGCGTCATGGTCGACTCCTCACGAGTCACCATCGTGCGCCATTGCACAAGGCCTTGCTGCCCCCGGCCTACCGGCCACGAGCTCAGATCAGGAAATCAGCCGGCGTCTTGCCACTGGCCAGCGCACTGCGCATCCAGCGCGGCTGCAGGCCACGGCCGGTCCAGGTGGTGCCGGTGATCGGGTCGCGGTATTTGGGCGCCACCTTGGCGCCGCCGCCTGCCGCACGACCGCCGCTGTGAGCGGGGCTGCCCAACACGTCGTCGATGGTCAGGCCGTGGTCCTGCATCAGGCTCTTGACGTTCTGGATCGCCTCGTCGCGCTGGGCGTCGTGGGCCGCCTCGATCTGGCGTGCCAGGTCGACCTGCTGCTGCTCGAGCGCCTGTCGACGCGCCATGAGTTGTTGAAGCGTTGACATCGTTGCTCCTGAGGTTTTCTGTCATCGGCAGGCCGACGGATGGGACAAAACGAGAACTTTGTCACAGTATGCCGGCATTCCACCCGCAACGCTCCGACACCGTGGCCGGTTCGCCGGGGGTGTTGCGGCCGAGCAAGGGGCCGGCCGGCCGGTGCGGGCCGGTGCTGGCCGGCCCGGCCTGCAGGGTGCACACTCGTCCGCAGGGTGATGGCGGTGCCCGACACAGGCCGTCACTACTCGGGCAGTCCCGCACACTTGGCAAGCGACTTTCGGCCTATCCTTGAGCTTCGTCAGAGACCCGAAGGCTTTGCCATGACCAGTCAACAGTACGCCACCAGGGTTCCCATGCCCCAGCATGATCCGGCGCAGTCGCCGGCAACGCCGGCTCACCAGCCCGCCAGTCGCGCCGCCGAGACAAGCCAGCTCGAGGAGCTGGGTGCACCGGCCGCCGTGGCGCCACGCCTGACCACGTTGCGCCTGGGCGACCCGCTGCGCTGGCTGGCGCGAGGCTGGGGTGATTTCGTCCGCCACCCCGGCATCGGCCTGTATTACGGCTTCGCGTTTCTGAGCATGGGCTGGATGTTGCTGCTGGTGTTCGAACATGCACCGGCGTACACGCTGGCACTGTCGGCTGGCTTCCTGCTGGCCGGGCCGTTCCTGTGCATGGGGCTGTACCAGGTCAGCATGCGCCTCGAACGGGGTGAGAAGCCCGATTTCGGCGCATCACTCACGGCCTGGGACACCCGCACCGGCACGATGGCCATCTTCGGCGCCGTGTTGCTCATCCTCGAGATGATCTGGGGCCGCGCGGCACTGATCGTGTTTGCACTCAGTTTCGACGGCATGCCCGATTTCAAGGGTTCGCTGGCAGCCTTGCTGCAGCCCGAGAACATCGAGTTCATCATCGCCTACTGCGGTGTCGGGGCGATCTTCGCAGGCCTGATCTTCGCCATCAGCGTGGTGGCCATACCGATGATCCTCGACCGTCAGGTCGACGCGGTGACCGCCGCCATCACGAGCATTCGTGTCGTGCTGGCGTCACCACTGGTCATGATCTTCTGGGGCTCCATCATCACCGCCCTGGTGGTGCTGGCCATGTTGCCCTGGTTCATCGGCCTGCTGGTCGTCGGCCCGGTGCTGGGCCACGCCAGCTGGCACGCCTACCGCGGCGCGGTGGGCGACGACGCACCCCTGCCCCACAACGAAAGCTGATCGGTCACCGGCCGGGCCGGGGGCCCAGCCGGAACCAGGTCGCGTCAGACCAGCAGCACCGAACAGCCGGTGGTCTTGCGGGCTTCCAGGTCGCGGTGCGCCTGTGCCACCTCGGCCAGCGGATAACGCTGGTCGATCCGGATCGTCACCTTGCCCGAGGTGACCATGCCGAATAACTCGTCGGCCATCACCTGGGTGCGTTCGCGTGTGGCGATGTGGGTGAACAAGGTCGGGCGCGTGATGTAGAGCGACCCCTTGGCACCCAGGGTGCCGATGGCGAACGGCGGCACCGGGCCCGAGGCATTGCCGTACGAGGCCAGCAGGCCGAACGGTTGCAGGCAGTCGAGTGAGCCCTCGAAGGTGTCCTTGCCGATCGAGTCGTAGACCACCTTCACGCCCTTGCCGCCGGTGATCTCCTTGACGCGGGCGACGAAGTTTTCGCTGCGGTAGTTGATGGCGTGAGCGGCGCCGTGTTCGAGTGCCAGCTTGCACTTGTCGTCGCTGCCGGCCGTGCCGATCAGCTGCAGGCCCAGGGCCTTGGCCCACTGGCAGGCGATCAGGCCGACACCACCGGCGGCGGCGTGGAACAAGACGTGGTCACCAGGCTGCAGGCCGGCCTGCGGCAGCGTCGAGCGCAGCAGGTACTGCACCGTCAGGCCCTTGAGCATCATGGCCGCACCGGTCTCGAAGTCGATGCCGTCCGGCAACACGACCACACACTTGGCCGGCATCACCCGCACATCGCAATACGAGCCGGGTGGTGCGCTGGCATATGCCACACGGTCACCGGCCTGCAGATGGGTGACCCCTTCACCCACCGCCTCGACCACACCGGCGCCCTCCATGCCCAGCGCCAGCGGCAAGGCATTGGGGTACAGGCCGCTGCGTTGGTAGACGTCGATGAAGTTGAGACCGGCGGCGTGATGCCGCACGCGGATCTCGCCGGCCCCCGGGTCGCCCACCGGGCGGTCGACGATATGCAGCGCTTCGGGGCCGCCGAACTGGGTGATCTGGACAGTGCGATTCATGGTTGTTGTCTCCGACAGGAAAGATTGGCAAACGCGGACAGCGCCGAAGCATAGGTGAAGGCGGCGTTTCGGGTGCGGAGCGGCATGACCCGCTAGCATGCGCGCCCGCCTTCGGCCCTGCCGGCCGACGAGCGGGCCTGCATGACCCTGACGCCCCGACTGATCCTGTTTCTCGTTGCCCCGCCCTTGTTCTGGGCCGGCAACGCCGTGGTGGGCCGCCTCACGGTGGCGAGCATTCCACCCCTGATGCTCAACGCCTTGCGCTGGTGGCTGGTGTTGATCGTGCTGCTGGTGCTGGGGCGCCGCCTGCTCGACACCCGGCAGGCCCGCCGGGCGCTGGCCGAGCGCTGGCGTTACCTGGCCACCATCGGCCTGTTCGGCGTGGGGGCCTACAACGCGCTGCAGTACATGGCGCTCACCACGTCGACACCCCTCAACGTGACACTCATCGCCGCCAGCGGGCCCCTGTGGACCATGCTGGTCGGCACGCTGGCCTTTGGTGAACCGGTGCGCCGGCGCCAGCTGCTGGGTGCGGGCCTGTCCTTGCTCGGTGTGGCGGTGGTGCTGGGGCGGGGCGACGTCTCGGCCTTGCTGGCCGTGAAGCTGGTGCCCGGCGACGTGTTGATGCTGATGGCTGCGGCGAGTTGGGCGATCTACAGCTGGCTGCTGGCACGCCCGGTGCCCGCCATGCAGGGCGCGGCTCGCCCGACCGTGTCGACACCCGACGGTGAGCGGCACTGGAACTGGGCCGAGATGTTGCTGGCGCAGACCCTGTTCGGCGTGCTCTGGGCCAGCGCAGGGGCGGCCGGTGAACACTGGCTGGCGCCGCGTGAGCTGCACTGGTCACCGGCCGTGGTGGCGGCGCTGATCTACATCGTCATCGGCCCCTCGTTGCTGGCTTATGCCTGCTGGGGCCGCGCGGTGGCGCAGGCCGGGCCGTCGGTGGCGGCGTTTTTCGCCAACCTGACACCCTTGTTCACGGCCGTGTTGTCGGCCGCCATGCTGGGCGAGATGCCGCATGTCTATCACGCGCTGGCGTTTGCCCTGATCGTGGCCGGCATCAAGGTATCGGCGGCACCGGCCAACAAGCCGGTGGCCAACCCGCCAGGCAAACGACCGGCAGACCCAGCGGCCGAGCAGCCAGCCAACCAGCCGGCCAAACAGCCGACCAGGCGCGACTAGAACGTGCCCGGGTAGGCGCCGCCGTCGATCAGGATGTTCTGGCCGGTCAGGTAACCGGCGTGCATGCTGCAGAGCATGGCGCAGACCGCACCGAACTCGGCCGGCTGGCCGAAACGCCGCGACGGGATGCCGGCCTTGCGACGCTGGGCGAACTCGTCCACCGTGGCATTGGCGGCTGCCGCCGAGGCGACCAGCGTCTTGGTCAGGCGATCGGTCTCGAAGGCGCCCGGCAGCAGGTTGTTGAGGGTGACGTTGGCACTGGCCAGGCGGGGCTGACGTGCCACACCGGCGACAAAACCGGTCAGGCCGCTGCGGGCACCGTTGGACAGGCCGAGCACGTCGATCGGCGCCTTGACCGCGCCCGAGGTGATGTTGACGATACGACCGTAGCCACGCTCGACCATGCCGTCCACCGTGGCCTTGATGAGCTCGATCGGAGTGAGCATGTTGGCGTCGATGGCAGCGATCCAGGTGTCGCGGTCCCACTGGCGGAAGTCGCCGGTCGGCGGGCCACCGGCGTTGTTGACCAGGATGTCGACCTGCGGGCAGGCCGCCAGCGCCGCGGCGCGGCCCTGGGGTGTGGTGATGTCGCCGGCCACGGCGCGCACCTCGACGCCGGGTGCGGCCAGGCGCAGCGCGGCGGCAGCCGCTTCGAGTGCCTCGGCCCCTCGTGCCGTGATCACCACGTTGGCCCCTTCAGCTGCCAGCGCCTGTGCGCAGCCCAGGCCGAGGCCCTTGCTGGCGGCGCAGACCAGCGCCCATTTGCCCTTGATGCCCAGATCCATGATGTCGTCCTAGAAAGATGTTTGTGTGGCGGCGAGTGTCAGGCAGGTGCGGCGGCGGTGCGGCGGCGCTGGCCATCGGCCAGCAGGGCCACACCGGCCAGCACCAGCACGGTGCCGGCGACGATCCAGCCACTGAACGGTTCGTCCAGCAACAACACCCCCAGGGTGATGGTGCTGAGCGGGCCGATCATGCCGGTCTGCGCGGTGAGGCTGGCGCCGACACGTTCGATCGCCATCATCACCATCAGCACCGGGGCGACGGTGCAGACCGTGGCGTTGAGCAGGCTGAGCCACCACACCGCGGGCGCCACCTCGGCCAGGCTGGCCAGCGGACGCAGCAGCACGAACTGCGCGATACACAGCAGGCAAGCCACCGACGACGCCAGGCCGGTGAGGCGCATGGGGCCGAGGCGCTTGACCTCTTCGCCGCTGTAGACCAGATAGACGGCGTAACTCACCGCACTGGCAAACACCAGCAGGCCACCGAGCAACACATGGTCACCCTGCAGGTTGACCTCGTGGGAAAACGCCAGCAGCACACCCGCGTAACTGATCACCATCGCCAGCAGCTGGCGGGTGCTGGCGCGCCGGCCGAAACGCGCCCAGCCCAGCAGCAGCACCAGGGTCGGGTTGAGGTAGAGGATGAGCCGTTCGAGCCCGGCGCTGATGTAGGCCAGTCCCATGAAGTCGAGCATGCTGGCCAGGTAATAACCACTCAGACCCAGGCCCGAGATCACCAGCCAGTCGCGCCGCGTGAGCGCCTGCTGGCCGCGCCCGGCCCACCAGGCGATGGCCACGAAGAAAGGCAGGGCCATGGCCATACGCAGCATGATGAGGGTGACCGCGTCGACCCCATGCCGATACGCCAGCTTGACGATGATGGCCTTGCCGGAAAACGCGATCGAACCGCCGACCGCCAGGGCCAGGCCGGTCCAGGGTGTGTGTGGCCTGTCCATCGCGGGGCATTCTACGAAGCGGGTCCGGACCAGCGCCAAGCCGGCGAGTTGCAGCGCACCGAGCACAGCAACGACAAGGCCCTGCGCGGCGTCGACCGGCAGGGCCTGCACTGGGCCGGGTGCGACAGGCACCCGGGCCGAATCATCAGAGCTTTTGCGACTGCATGAAGTCGTCGAAGCCGGCTTCGGCGAAGCGGAACCACAGGTTCTGGTCGGCGCGGAACTTGGCGTAGTCCTCGTAGACCTTCTTCCAGTTCGGGTTCTTGGCCGACAGGTCGCTGTACAGCGCCATCGACTCCTTGAAGGCCGCATCCATCACGTCCTTGGGGAAGCGGAACAACTTGGTGCCACCGGCCACCAGCTGCTTGAGCGCCATCGGATTCCTGGCGTCGTACTTGGCCTGCATGTCGGTATGTGCCACTGCGGCGGCAGCTTCGATGATGGCCTTGTATTCGGGCGTCAAAGCGCCGTAGGCCTTGAGGTTGACCATGAAGTCGAGCTGCGGACCACCTTCCCACCAGCCGGGGTAACCGTAGTTGGGTGCCACCTTGTAGAAGCCGAGCTTCTGGTCGTCATAGGGACCGACCCATTCGGCGGCGTCGATGGTGCCTTTTTCGAGTGACTGGTAGATCTCGCCGCCCGGGATGTTCTGCGGCACACCACCCAGACGTTCGACCACCTTGCCCGCGAAGCCGCCGACGCGGAACTTCAGGCCCTTCATGTCGGCCATCGAGGTGATGGGTTTGCGATACCAGCCGCCCATCTGCGCGCCGGTGTTGCCGCCCAGGAAGTTGATGATGTTGTAGTTCTTGTAGAACTCGCGCATCAGCTTCAGGCCGTTGCCTTCGATCATCCAGGCCGTCATCTGGCGGCTGTTCAGGCCGAAGGGGATGGCACAACCCAGCGCAAAGGTCTCGTCCTTGCCGAAGAAGTAGTACGGCGCCGTGTGGGCGATCTCGATGGTGCCGTTCTGCACGCCGTCGACCACACCGAAGGCCGGCATCAACTCGCCGGCGGAATGGGTGGAGATGACGAACTTGCCACCCGACAGGTCGCTGACCTTCTTGGCGAACACATCGGCAGCGCCGAAGATGGTGTCCAGCGACTTGGGAAAACTCGATGCCAGGCGCCAGCGGATATTGGCCTGGGCATGCACGATGGCCGGGGCGGCACCGGCAGCCAGCACACCAGCCAGGCCGGCTTGACGAACGAATTTGCGACGTTCCATTAGGGGGTCTCCTGGGTTGGAAATTCCCCGTCAGGCAACGTGCCCGGCGAGGCCGTCGCGATTATGGGTAGCGTCGCCACCGCCACACCCTGGGGCCGCCCCCTAGGAACCCTAGTCTGGGCACGGGACATACCCTAGGAAAAACACGACGGGCTGCGCGCGCGATCCCCGCACGGCAGCCCGTCGCAGCCACGCCGCCCTGGTTGGGACGGCACAGCGGGTCTCGGCTTCAGAGCTTTTGCTGCTGCATGAAGTCGTCGAAGCCGGCTTCGGCGAAGCGGAACCACAGGTTCTGGTCGGCGCGGAACTTGGCGTAGTCCTCGTAGACCTTCTTCCAGTTCGGGTTCTTGGCCGACAGGTCGCTGTACAGCGCCATCGACTCCTTGAAGGCCGCATCCATCACGTCCTTGGGGAAGCGGAACAACTTGGTGCCACCGGCCACCAGCTGCTTGAGCGCCATCGGATTCCTGGCGTCGTACTTGGCCTGCATGTCGGTATGTGCCACTGCGGCGGCAGCTTCGATGATGGCCTTGTATTCGGGCGTCAAAGCGCCGTAGGCCTTGAGGTTGACCATGAAGTCGAGCTGCGGACCACCTTCCCACCAGCCGGGGTAACCGTAGTTGGGTGCCACCTTGTAGAAGCCGAGCTTCTGGTCGTCATAGGACCGACCCATTCGGCGGCGTCGATGGTGCCTTTTTCGAGTGACTGGTAGATCTCGCCGCCCGGGATGTTCTGCGGCACACCACCCAGACGTTCGACCACCTTGCCCGCGAAGCCGCCGACGCGGAACTTCAGGCCCTTCATGTCGGCCATCGAGGTGATGGGTTTGCGATACCAGCCGCCCATCTGCGCGCCGGTGTTGCCGCCCAGGAAGTTGATGATGTTGTAGTTCTTGTAGAACTCGCGCATCAGCTTCAGGCCGTTGCCTTCGATCATCCAGGCCGTCATCTGGCGGCTGTTCAGGCCGAAGGGGATGGCACAACCCAGCGCAAAGGTCTCGTCCTTGCCGAAGAAGTAGTACGGCGCCGTGTGGGCGATCTCGATGGTGCCGTTCTGCACGCCGTCGACCACACCGAAGGCCGGCATCAACTCGCCGGCGGAATGGGTGGAGATGACGAACTTGCCACCCGACAGGTCGCTGACCTTCTTGGCGAACACATCGGCAGCGCCGAAGATGGTGTCCAGCGACTTGGGAAAACTCGATGCCAGGCGCCAGCGGATATTGGCCTGGGCATGCACGATGGCCGGGGCGGCACTGGCAGCCAGCACACCGGCGATGCCGGCACTGCGTACAAAGGAACGACGTTCCATGCGAACTACTCCTGAGGCTCGACGAGCCGAATTGAGGGTTTCATTCTAGGAAGCCCCATTCACTCGACGCCCCGGGATAACCTTTGCGCAGGATTGCTTACGCTGCTGCCAACTTGCGCAAAGGCCTTGACGGATGGCCAGAGACCACCGTTCGATCCGGTCAGTGCCCAGCCAGCTTCATGCCTTCGACGATGATCGAGCCGACGGTCTTGCTGCCGCTGGTGTACTGATCGGCGCCGACAGCGACGATGCGCTTGAACATCTCGCCCAGATGGCCGGCGATGGTGATCTCCTGCACCGGGTAGGCGATGCGGCCCTTCTCGACCCAGAAACCTGCGGCGCCGCGCGAGTAATCACCCGTCACGTAGTTCACGCCCTGGCCCATCAGGTCGACCACGAACAGGCCGCGGTGCAGTTTCCTGATCATGGCGGCCAGGTCGTCGCGCGGTTTGGTCAACCGGCTGCTGAGTGTGAGGTTCTGCGAGCCGCCGGCATGGCCGGTCGTGTGCATGCCCAGCTTGCGCGCCGAATAACTGCTCAGGAAGTAGCCCTGCACCACACCGGCATCGACCACCGTGCGGGCCTTTGTGCGCACCCCTTCGTCGTCGAACGGCGCACTGCCCTTGCCCTTGAGGATGTGGGGATCCTCGGTGATGTCGATGTGATCGGCCAGCACCTGGGTGCCCAGGCTCTCGTTCAGGAAGGTGGCCTTGCGGTACAGCGATCCACCGCTGGTGGCCTGCACATAGGCGCCGAGCAGACCGGCGGCCAGGGTCGACTCGAACAACACCGGCACCTCGGTGGTGGCAATCTTGCGTGAACCCAGGCGCGCGAGGGCACGTTCGGCGGCGTAACGACCGACGGCTTCGGGGTCGGCCAGATCACGCGCGTCGCGCATCGAGGTGTACCAGGCGTCGCGCTGCATGTCGTCGCCCTTGCCGACGATGGGTGACACCGACAAGGAGTGGCGCGAGCTGGCGTAACCACCGCGAAAGCCGCGCGTGTTGCCGGCGAAGAAATGCGCCTGCTGGGCCGACACCCCGGCGCCGTCCGAATTGGTGACTCGTGGGTCGGTGCCACGCGCCGCGGCCTCGCAGCGTTTGGCGAGTTTCACCGCACCGGCGCTGTCGATGGCCCAGGGGTGGAACAGGTCGAGGTCGCGTTCGGCCTCGGCACCCAGGGCCAGATCGTCGGCTTCGGGCAGGCCGGCGGCTTCGTCCTCGGCGGTGAACCGGGCGATGTCGTAAGCGGCCTGCACGGTGCGCTTGATGGCGGCCGCCGAGAAGTCGGACGTGCTGGCATTGCCGCGGCGCTGGCCGAGGTAGACCGACACACCGATCGACTTGTCGCGGTTGCGCTCCACGTTCTCGACCTTGCCCAGCCGCACACTGACCGACAGGCCAGCGCCTTCGGACACCTCGCAGCCCGCGTCGGTGGCACCAAGCGCCTTGGCCTGGGCCAGGGTGTCTTCGACCAGTTGCCTGAACTGGTCACGCGTGTGCGCAAAACCCTGGTGGTCGGCGCCTGCAGGAGACGTGCGTGCTGCGGAAGTGTGGGTCTTGGCCATAAACGAGCGGTGGTGAGGGTCGCTCTTATGATATCTGCCGCTCTTCCTTGGCCCCCTCATGCCCTCCAAACCTCCCCGCATCCCTTCGTGGATCCCACCGCCGCCCTCACCCGACGCGCCGCCGAGCAAGACGCGCCTCAAGCAGGAGTCACACGAACTGCAGTCGCTGGGCAAGGATCTGCTCGACCTGAGCGACGCCAAGCTCGATGCGCTGAACCTGCCCGAAACCCTGCGCCACGCCATCGGCGAGTTCAAGCGCACGCGCAGCCACGAAGGCAAACGGCGCCAGTTGCAGTACGTGGGCAAACTCATGCGCGGCGTCGACCCAGGCCCGCTGCGTGAAGCCGTGGCTGCCGAGCGCCTGCCCGGTGCACGCGAGACGCTGCTGCTGCATCAGGCCGAAGCCTGGCGTGAACGCCTGGCCAGCCATGACGTGGCCCTGACCGAATGGATGGCGGCGCACCCCGACGACGACAGCCAGGCGCTGCGCAACCTGATCCGCAACGTGCGCAAGGACGCCGCTGCTGCCGCTGCGGCACCGGCCGGCGAAGCGCCGCGCAAGGGCAAGGCCTGGCGCGACCTGTTCGTCCATGTGCGCGACGGCCTGCGCGAAGACGCCGCACCGCCGGACGCCAGCGACGATGAACCTCACCGGATCGACGAGCCATGAATACTTCGTCCACCTCGACCACAGGCGCCACCTTGCCTGCCGCGGCCTCTGCGCCTGCGGCTGCCGCCGCATCCCTGGCAACGTCTGGATCCTCGCCGGCATCAGTGGCTTCGAGCGACGACGCCGGCCAGACCAGCCCCGACCCGCGCGCCGAGACAGTGCGTATCGGCCTGGTCTCGATCAGCGACCGCGCCAGCGCCGGTGTCTACACCGACCAGGGCCTGCCGTCACTGCAGACCTGGCTGAGCCGTGCGCTGATCAATCCGGTGGTCTGGGTCACCCGGCTGATTCCGGACGAGCAGGCCGGCATCAGCGCCACCTTGATCGACCTGGTCGACAACGAACACTGCGACCTGGTGCTCACCACCGGCGGCACCGGCCCGGCGCCACGCGACGTGACACCCGAAGCCACACTGGCCGTGGCACACAAGGAGATGCCCGGTTTT
The DNA here is from genome assembly GCA_016702605.1 of Candidatus Intricatilinea gracilis. GTDB lineage: Bacteria > Pseudomonadota > Gammaproteobacteria > Burkholderiales > Burkholderiaceae_C > Sphaerotilus > Sphaerotilus gracilis. Next base: position 224,467 of record JADJDQ010000023.1, on the reverse strand, counting down.
GGCGAGCAGATGCGCCAGATCAGCCTGCGCTTCGTGGCCACCGCCATCCTGTCGCGCCAGGTCGCGGTGATCCGGGCCAAGACCCTCATCATCAACCTGCCCGGCCAGCCCAAGGCCATCGCCGAAACACTGGAGGGCCTGCCCCAGGCCACGCCCCCGGCACCCGGCATCTTTGCTGCCGTGCCCTATTGCGTCGACCTCATCGGCGGCCCCTACCTCGAGACCCGGCCCGAGGTGATCAAGGCCTTCCGGCCCAAGACGGCGATCAGGCCACCGCGCGACTGACTGCGCAGGCGTTTGCGCCCGCGTGCCGACAGGCGGGACACCAACGCGGCCAGCTTCACCCCACCGGCTATGCCGGTGGGACCCACTCACTTCATCAACCGCGCCAGCCGCTCGCCGTCGAAGTGTTCGCTGGTCTGGGCGTCCTGCGGCACACAACCCACGTCGGGTAGTTCTCGCGCACGCACGGCCAGTTTCTCGATGGCCTGCCAGATCAGGGCGATCTGGTGTTCGTGGCCCGAGGCGCTGTCGATCAGGCCCTTGAGCGCCTGGGCGGTCGGGTCGTCGCCCTGGGTCAGGCCGTAGGCAGAGAACCCCATACGAGCGGCGGCAGCTTCGCGCGCGGCGTCGCTTTCGGCGGCAATGATTCGCGCCGGGTTGCCCACTGCCGTGGCGCCGGGCGGCACCGGCTTGGTGACCACCGCGCCCGAGCCGACACGTGCGCCCTGCCCCACGGTGAAACCGCCGAGCACACAGGCATGGGCGCCGACGATCACGCCGGCCTCCAGCGTCGGGTGGCGCTTGGCGCCTTTCACCAGCGAGGTGCCGCCGAGTGTGACGCCCTGGTAGATGGTGCAACCGTCGCCGACTTCGGCCATCTCGCCGATCACCACACCCATGCCGTGGTCGATGAAGACCCGCCGGCCGATGGTGGCACCGGGGTGGATCTCGATGCCGGTCAGCCAGCGCGAGCAGTGCGAGACGAATCGCCCGCCCCACTTGAAGCCACGCCGCCACAGGCCGTTGGCCACGCGGTGCAGGCTGATCGCATGCAGACCCGGATAACAGGTGAGCACCTCGAACTTGCTGCGCGCGGCAGGGTCGCGTTCGAGGATGCAGTCGATGTCGTCACGCAGGCGGCTGAACATGGTGGTGGCGAGGTTGGCGCCGGGTGGCGCGGTCGGGGGCAGTTTAAGAGGCTTGGCAGAGCGCCGCTTGGCGCCGGTCCGGCACCACCTTGCCAGGCGTTGTCGAGCGGGCTCACCGGTGCGCCCGCCCGATGGCGCCTCGGCCAGCCTCCGAGCCAGCGCACATCGGCACCGTGCTGCGATGATGAGCAGACCACCCCGCACGATGCCTGCCAGCGATGCACTTCATTCCCGCCCACCGACCACCCGCCGAACCCAGCCCCGCCGCCTGGTGTTTCGCCTTCGTGCAGCGCCAGTTGCTGCTGCCCGAGAGCAATCCGCAGCTGCTTGCCGCCGTCGACACCGCCGAACTGCAGCGGCTCGTCACACTCACCACGTCGTGCCACTACCTGGGCAGCCTGGCCGGCCATGACTGCTGGGCCGCCGAGTTACCCGAAGCGCCGCCCGGCTGGGAACCGACTCCCCTGCGCAGCGCCATGATGGCGGTCGACCCCACCATCGCCGCCTTGGCCGGTCGCGCCGCCCAGGTGCTCGAGTGGGACCGCAGCCACCGCTACTGCGGCGTGTGTGGCAGCCCCACCGAACACCATGCCGGTGAACGATCACGCGTGTGCACCGCCTGCGGCCACACCGCCTACCCGCGCCTGAGCCCGGCCATGATGGCGCTGGTCTGGCGCCCCGGCGAACTGCTGCTGGCGCGCTCACCCCACTACGCACCCGGCATGTACAGCGCGCTGGCCGGTTTCGTCGAAGCCGGTGAGTCGATCGAGGAGTGCCTGCACCGCGAAGTGGCCGAAGAAGTCGGCGTCACCGTCGCCCCACCCGTCTACTACGGCAGCCAGAGCTGGCCGTTTCCGCACAGCCTGATGGTGGCCTACACGGCGCGCTGGGTCAGCGGCGACATCGTGCCCCAACCCGTCGAGATCGAGGACGCCCGCTGGTTTGCCATCGACGAGCTGCCCAACATTCCGGCGCGCTTCTCGATTGCGGGGCATTTGATCCGGGATACGTTGGAGATGCTTAAGACGGGTGGCGAGCCGGGGGCACGTTGAACTCGTGGGGCTGAATGGCGACGAGTCGATCAGCGGCCTGCTGCCGCTTGAGTGCGTCGGTCAACAAGCGCTCGAGCGCCTGCGGCGTCAACAACCCGGCCGCGCGCGCAGCCTGCGCCATGGCGTCGGGCAACTCGATCTGGATCGTCGTCATGCGTCAGGCCTCCAGTGCTTTGCGGGTGTTTGCGGATTCGGTTTCTAGTGTCGAACTCTAATCCCGCCGTTGGGGTACACCGCCCCCCTTGCATCAGTTTGGCGCGTCGATCACGCGTTGCCGTCGCCGGGCCGGCGCGACTTGGCCGCCGCCCGCGCAATGCCCCGCAGGATATGGATCTCCTCCTCGGTCGGCCGGGCGCGGTTGAGCATCTGCATGAGGCGCGGCATGAGCTTGCGTGGCGTGGTCGGGTCGAGGTAACCGATCTGCACCAGCACCTCGCGCCAGTGTTCGAGTGCACCTTGCACCGCGTCGGCGCTGGCGGTGCGCGGCGTGGTGGTGCGTTCTTCGACCGCAAAGCTGCCCAGGGCCGAGCGCCAGTCGTAGGCGATGAGCTGCACGGCTTGCGCCAGGTTGAGTGACCCGTAGCCGGGTGCGGTGGGGATGCTCAGGCAGACGTGGCAGCGCCAGACCTCGTCGTTGCTCATGCCGTAACGTTCGCTGCCGAAGACGAAGGCGACCCGTTCGCCGTGGGACCGGGCGCGCGCGGCCAGTGCCGGCAGGGCATCGCGCGGCGCCTGGGTGGGCGGGCCGAAATCGCGCGGCGTCATCGCCGTGGCGCAGGCCAGGTGCACACCCACGAGGGCTTGGTCGAGGGTGGCGACGATGCGGGCACGTGTCAGCACATCGGCTGCACCACTGGCCATGGCGACGGTTTCTTCGCGCGACAAGACGTCGGCAAACCTGGGCGCCACCAGCACCAGCTCACCGAAGCCCATCACCTTGATGGCCCGTGCGGCCGCGCCGATGTTGCCGGCGTGGCTGGTGTTGATGAGGATGAAACGGGTCGTCGGCTCGGGCATGAAGTGTGCAAAGACAGAGGGCTGAGCCGGTGCAAGGGTAAGCCCGGTAAACTCTCGCCCCATCATAGGTGGGCCACCCGGCGCTACCGGCCGGGGGCAACACAGCATGTCCGGCAGGTAACTTCCCGGCGCCACCTGCAGGTAAGCCGTCAGGCACGACCACCACGCTCTTTCTTCACCGTCGCTCACCGTCACCCCCATGCCCACCGCCACGGCCACAAGCCGGCGCTGCGGCAGCAGTCCAGACCACACAAGGCACCATGTCGCAAGCCAACCTGCACCCCATGCTCAACATCGCCATCAAGGCCGCCCGTGCGGCCGGATCGGTGATCAACCGCGCCAGCCTCGATCTGGACCGCCTGACGGTGACGACCAAGAGCCCGAACGACTACGTCACCGAAGTCGACGCGGCGGCCGAACAGGCCATCATCGACATCCTGCTGCAGGCCTACCCCAGCCACTCGATCCTGGCCGAGGAGTCGGGCCGCGAGCACGGTGCGCAAGGCAGCGACTACCTGTGGATCATCGATCCACTCGACGGCACGACCAACTTCATCCACGGCCTGCCGCAATACGCCGTGTCGGTGGCACTGGCGTTCAGGGGCAAGGTCGAACAAGCGGTCGTGTACGACCCCTGCCGCAACGACCTCTTTTATGCCACCAAGGGCCGCGGCGCCTACCTCAACGACAAGCGCCTGCGGGTGTCGCGCCGCATCCGGATGGCCGAAGCACTCATCGGCACGGGTTTCCCGTTCCGCAAGGGTGACAACTTCAAGCGTTACCTCAAGATGTTCGAGGACATCATGCAGAACTGCGCCGGCCTGCGCCGACCGGGCGCTGCGGCGCTGGACCTGTGTTACGTGGCGGCGGGCTGGTACGACGGTTTCTTCGAGACCGGCCTCAGCCCCTGGGACGTGGCCGCCGGCTCACTGATGATCACCGAGGCCGGTGGCCTGGTGGGCAACTTCACCGGCGAGTCCGACTACCTCTACCAGCGCGAAGTGGTGGCCGCCAACCCCAAGATCTACGCCCAGATGGTCAAGATCCTGGCGCCCTACAGCCGCGTGCTCAAGGACGACGAGGACACCCCCACCGAGGCCGAAGCCGCAGGTGGCGGCACCGCCAAGGCCAGCGACAAGAGCGACGTGCTGCAGGCTCTGGACGCAGCCGGCGACACCGGTGGAGCTGCAGCACCCGACGCGGCTGCCACCGTGCCGGCCCGCAAGTCCGTGCGCATCCGCCGCGCCGACCTGGCCGCCGCACCCGAGTCGACCGGTGTGCAGGGCGGCCAGGACGCTCCGTTCTGATCCGGCCCGACGCCGCAGTCACCCGGCCGGCGGCCCGAGCCGTCGGCTGGCGGCTCGGATGCGGCGCATCCGCCCCACACCCGGTCGATGCTGCCCGGCGCCTCGACGCGCCACCCTTGTTGTCACCATGAAATCGACCAACCGCGTCAGCTCCCTGGTGCTGGCCCTGCTGCTGTGTGCTGCCGCGCCAGCCGCGTCCGCGCACGGCACCATCCCCGGCATCAACCAGTTCTACAACGGTGTGATGCACCCGTTCCTGGCGCCGGCTCACCTGATTGCCTTGCTGGCGCTGGCGCTGCTGGCCGGTCAGCAAGGGCTGCGGCCCCGCCCGGTGGAGATCATCGGGCTGGCCGGTGGTTACCTGCTCGGCGCCGCGTCGGCCTTCAAGGCTGGTGACCCCGACACCGACCCGTGGTTGTGGGCCTTCACGCTGTGCCTGGGCGCAGGTGTGGCGCTGGCGCGGGCCCAGCCGACCAGGCTGCGCGCCATCACCGGCGGCCTGATCGGCCTGGCCATCGGCCTGGGTTCTGCCGATGTGTCGATGCAAGGCAGCCAGCGTATCGCCGCCTTGCTCGGCGCCGGCTTCGGCGCCCTCATCGGCATCGCCTACGCCGCCCTGGCGGTGAACACGTTCACCAAGCGCATCCAGCATCCCGCCGCACGTATCGCCGTTCGGGTGCTGGCCTCCTGGCTGACGGCCTGTGCCGTGTTGATGCTGGCGCTGACCTGGAAGAAAAGCCAGTGACAGAGCCACTCGACCGCGACGGGCCACAGTCCCGCCCGGTGCGCTCGGTCAGCTTGTTCCAGTCGATGCGATAGGTCCGATCGGTCTGCTAGGCCCTACCAGTCCGCTTGGTGTGATCAGTTCGGGCAGCTCGGTCCGATTGGTGCGGTCAGCCCGCTCGATAGGTTCCGTCGCCGTGCGGCGCGGCGCAAAACTCGGGCAAGGCCTCACACAGCGCCGAATGAGCGCACAGCGCCGGGTAACGAGCGGCGGGCACCAATTCGGGCAACAGCGCCTGGGTGAAAAACCACACCACCGCGGTCGTCAGGCCGGCCTGGCCGATCGACGAACTGGTGGCGGCCAGTGGCTGCCCGGCCAGTTCGGCTTCGAGTTGATCGAACGCCGCCAGCATCTGGCCGGTGACACGGTCGACCCAGGGCTGGTGCAGTTTTTCGGGCGGGCGCACACCACGCTCATAGACGATCTGCACCGCCTTCTCGCAACCCGCCAGCGCCAGACCGGTGAGGTGCAGGCTGCGCTGCAACCGCGTCACGTCACCCGGCACGAGGCTGCGTGGCCGCGCCAGCGCCTGGGCATATTCGATGATGAGTGTCGAGTCCATCAGCACCGTGCCGTCGTTGCACAGCAGTGTGGGCGCCTTCACGACCGGGTTGATGCGGCGGAAATCATCGAAGCCCCGGAACACCGACAGCGACTGGTGCTCGAAGTGCAAGCCCAGCAGTTGCAGCGAGATCGCCACCCGGCGCACATAGGGTGAGTCGAGCATGCCGACGAGTTTCATGATTCAGATCCTCTGGTTCAAACAAGAAATGGCGGTCCACCACGCACCACGCTGCCCGCAGCCCGCGAGGCTCGACGTCGGGCGCCAGTGGCGGCCGGGCTCAGATCGGTGCCGCAGCCCCGAGCGCGGCAAACTCGGCCGGTTGTTTGTTCTTCCAGGCCTCGATCGCCAGCGCCATTTCACCAATGTCGAAGATGGCGCTTTGCAGCAAGGTCATCTGCTGCAGGGCGTCGGCGGTGGGGTGGTCGACGGCGTAGTTGATCGCCATCTTGCTGCCAGCCACGGCCAGCGGCGACTTGGCGGCAATGGCTGCGGCCAGCTTCAGCGCGTGGGCGACGGTCGCCGCAGCGTCGGGCAATACGGCGTTGACGAGGCCGATGGCCAGCGCACGGTCGGCGCCGACGCGGTCACCGGTGTAGGCCATCTCGCGCGCCACGGCGGGTGGCACGATCTTGGGCAGGCGTTGCAGCACCCCCAGGTCGGCGGCCATGCCGATGTGGATCTCCTGCACGGTGAAGAAGGCGTCGGCCGAACACACCCGCAGATCGCAGGCCGCAGCCAGATCGAGCGCACCACCGATGCAGCCCCCCTGAACCGCGGCGATGACCGGGAAACGCGCCTGCTCGATCACGTCGAAACACCGCATCAGCTGGCGCAGGCCGTCCTGAAACGCCAGACGCGAACGCGCTGTGGAGGTGTCGAGCAGACTCAGGTCACCGGCGAACACGTCCAGCGCCATGCCGGCGCTGAAGTGTTTGCCGCTGGACGAGATCACCAGCGCGCGCGTGCGGCCCTCGGCGCCCAGACGCAGCAGCGCATCGCGCAGCGCCGGAAAAAACGGCGGCGACATCGCGTTGAGCCGCTCGGGCCGACACAACTGCAGGTGAGCCACACCAGGCGCAACCTGGTCGAGTGTGAAAAACGGGTCGGTGGGGGCATTCATGCACCCAGCATAACGGCCGCACCACGCCACCCGGCAGAGGAGGATCACGCAGCACGAGCCCTTTCCGCGCGATCCGGCGTCAGCTCCCGGCTCCGGGGCGACCTCAGCCCGAAACGCGCTCCAGCGCAGCCTTCAGCTGGCGCACCAGGGCCGACAACTCGACCTGCAGATCACCGGCCTTGGCGACCAGGGCATGGCCGTCCTCACCGCGGACCAGCAGGTGTTCGAAGTCGAGCAGCGCTGCAGCCAGGGCCTGTGCACCGATGGCTCCACAGGCGCCGCGCAGCGAGTGACTGGCGGTACGCCAGGTCGGCAACACGGCCGGGCCGTAGGGCAACCCGAACTCGGGCACACCCTGGGCATAGGTCGTGACGAACCTGTCGACGACACGCGCCAGCACCTTGGTTTGCCCCCCCATGTTGCGCAGCGCCATGGCGACATCCACACCCGGGACGGCGCCGAGCAGCGTGGGCAGATCGAGCAAGGTGTGGTGGGCAGGCGCGGCGCCGGGTTCCGATGCAGCGTCTCGACTGTCGAGCAAGGGCAGCCAGCGCAGCAAGGTGGCAAACAGCAGCTCGGGGTCGACCGGCTTGGCGATGTGATCGTTCATGCCGGCTTCGAGGCAGGCCGAGCGGTCTTCGCCGAAGGCATTGGCCGTCATGGCGATGACGGGCAAGGCACGACCCAGGCGCTGACGCAGTTCGCGCGTGGCAGTCAAACCGTCCATCACCGGCATCTGCACGTCCATCAGCACCAGGTCGTAGTTGCGCGACAGGGCAAGTTGCAGCGCGGCAGCACCGTCGGTGGCGATCTCGACCACCAGGCCGACCGAGGCGAGCAACTCGCTGGCCACCTCCTGGTTGATCGGGTTGTCTTCGGCCAGCAGCACCCGCTGCCCGCGGTGCAGCCGGCGCAGCTCGGTTTCGGCCAGACCATCGGCCAGCGGCGGCGCCGGCAGGGCGGCGGTCTCGCGCCGAAGCACACGCATCAAGGTGTCGTTCAGGCTCGACGGCGTGATGGGCTTGATCAACACGGCGTCGAAACACGCCTCGCGGGCCTCGCGCCACATCGAACTTTCGTTGTGGGCCGTCACCAGGATGCTGGGCGGTGCACCGGCGCCCAGGCGCTGGCGGATGGCCTCGAGGGTGGCGATGCCGTCCATCGGCGCCATGCGCCAGTCGATGAGCAGCAGGTCGAACGGTTTGCCTGCGGCCATGCTGAGTTCGATCTGACGCACACCGGCTTCACCGCTGAGCTGGGCGTCGACCTCCAGCCCCAGCAAGGTCAGCCGTTCGCCGATGGCCACCAGCGATTCGGGCAGGTCGTCGACCAGCAGGGCACGCAGGCCGCGCACGGGCGGCGGCGCCAGGTGGTCGGCAGCCTCGGTGGCCCGACCCACCCAGCCGGTGAACCAGAAGGTGCTGCCCTTGCCGAGCTCACTCTCGACACCCACCTCGCCGTCCATCAGGCCGGCCAGGTGACGCGTCAGCGCCAGCCCCAGCCCCGTGCCGCCGTAACGCCGGGTGGTGGTGGCATCGGCCTGCTCGAAGGGCACGAACAACCTGGCTTGCTGCTCTTGGGTGATGCCGATGCCCGAATCCCGCACCTCGAAACGCACCTGCAGCCGTTCACCCCTTTCGGCCAGCAGTTCTCCGCGCAGGCGCACCCAGCCGGTGTCGGTGAACTTGACCGCATTGCTCAGCAGGTTGATGAGGGCTTGCGCCAGGTGTTTGGCGTCGCCCAGCATGCGGTCGGGCAGGTGGTCGGTGTCGAGCACCAGCTCGAGACCCTTGGCATTGGCAGCCTCACCAATCATCTCGAGCACACCGCTGAACAAGTCGTCGCGCGAGAACTCGGCCTCTTCGAGCACCAGCTTGCCGGCCTCGATCTTGGAGATGTCGAGGATGTCGTTGATCACCTGCAGCAGGTGGCGCGCCGCCCCGTCGATCTTGCGCAGGCGGTCGCGCTGCAAGGCGTCGCGGGTCTCGCGGGCCATCAGATGCGTCAGGCCGATGATGGCGTTCATCGGCGTGCGGATCTCGTGGCTCATGTTGGCCAGGAAGGCGCTCTTGGACCGCGTTGCGGCTTCGGCCTCGCTGGCTCGCAGGGTCAGCTGTTCATTCAGTGCGGCCAACTTCAATTCGGCCGCCTTGAGTGCGGTGATGTCGGTCACCACCGCCACCATGCCCCGCACTTGCTGGTCGGCGATGTCGGGCAGGTAGTTGGCCAGTGTGTAGTGGGTCGACCCATCGGTCTTGATCAAGGTGCGCTGGAACTCCTGGGCTTCACCTCGAAACACGGCTTCGATGAAGGGCAGGTTGAGTTCGTACAACATGTCGCCGAGCACCTCACGCAAGCTCATGCCGATCAACATGTCGGACCTGTGGCCGAACCAGTCGAGGTAGGCTGCGTTGGCGAAGCGGCAAATGCGGTCGGCATCCCAGTAGGCCACCAGTCCGGGCATGGCGTCGGCGATGCTGCGCAGCAGGATCTGCTGCTGCGCAACGGTCAGATTGGCCGCCTCGAGTGAGCGGGTGCGCTCGGCCACCAGATCCTCGAGGTGATCTCGGTGGCGCGCGAGCTCTTGCTCAGCCAGCTTCTGCGCCGTGATGTCACGCCCGACCATCACCGAGCCGACGATGGCACCACTCGCATCGCGGATCGGTGCAAAGCTGTAGCTGCCTATCCAGGCCTCGCCACTGTCCTTGCGGCGCAGTCGGAATTCGGCATTGGTCGCCGATTCACCTCGCAAGGCCCGCGGCACGGCCCATTGCTCCACCGGCGCCGGTTCGCCGTTGGTGAAACACACTTCCAGTAAGTCGGGATACCGGGCAAAGGTGGTGGCGCAGTCGGCCTTGCTGGCGAACTTGTGGACGGTGGCGAAGGCCTCGTTGATCTCGACGAACACCCCCTGGGCGTCGGTGATGACGACGGCGTCGCTCATGCTGGCCAGTGCGGCATCGAGGGTGGCCTTGCTGGCCAGGACGGCGTCGTGGGCGGCCGTCTCGGCGCGCGTGCGCTCGGCCAGCAGACGCGCACTCTGATCCATCGCCGAGCAGGCCATTTCGGCTTCGGCAAAGTTCAGCTCGGTGGCGGGCACTGCGCGGCCATCGGCCATCGCCACGGCCGTGTCGGTCAGGCCCTGCACCGAGCGTGCGATGCGCCCGCCCTGGCGCCAGGCATAACCGGCACCGGCGCCGAACAACACCAGGATGCCCACGCCCAGCAGGATCAGCGTTTGTTGCCAGGGCGCGGCCAGGTCCTGGCGCGGTATGGCGATCGCCACCGTCCAGCCCGACACCGGTGAGCGGCTGTAGGCGACCAGCGCCGAGATTCCCTCGCGGGTGGTCGTCTCGTAGGCTCCTTCGGGCATCTTCTGCAGGTGTTCGAGCAACGCCTTGTTGGCCGGGCGGCCGACAAACCGTTCACCCAGTTGTGACCGGGCCACGGTCAGGCCCGAGCGGTCGGTGATGCTGCTGATCCAGGTGGACGGCAACTTCTGGCGGCGCAACACGTCTCCGAGCTGGTCGGGCGTGAGCAACAGGCTCAGGTCGTACCTGACCTGGCCATCGACCACCACCGGCGCATCCACACTCACCACCGGCAGGCCGGTCGATCCGCTGGTGAACACATCACTGACTGCCGGTGTGGCGTCGTCGAAGACACGCCGCAGTTGTTTCATGTTGCCGTGTTTGGCCAGCGGAGCGCCAAAGGCATACAAGGTGTTGAGCACTTGCTGACCGGCCGAGTCACTCAGCACCAGATGACTGACTGTGCCTTCGGCCTTGACCAGCTCGGCCGCCCGCGCATGAAACGCTTTCTGATCTCCCCGTGTCAGCTGGGTCGACGTCGCCAGCGCCAGCGCCAGCACCCGGGCGCGCGACAGCTCACCATCGACGGCCTGGGCCAGCGCACGTGTCGTGGCGACGGTGTCCTTCTCGGTCTGGGCGCGGTCGTCCTGGTAAAGCTGCCACATCAGCACCGCCACACCGATCACACCCGGCACCAGGCAGCCGAACACCAGCCCGAGCAGCAGGGCACGCACCGGGGCGCGAGCTGTCGAGGGCGGGATCCGAGACTCGGTTGTCATGTGCAGATGTGCAGGCCAGGGGGCAGGGAGTGCCTTGTGCCTTGCGGTGGGCAATGTACTGCGCGTTGCAGACCGGATGGGCGCCGCCCTCGACTTACGCCGGCCAAACCTGACCCGAATCAACCAACTCGGACGCCACCGGTCCCGCGGCACCCCATCTGCCCTCGGCCGGCCAGCCGATCTCGTGATCGCCGACACTGGGCGACATGTCGAGCAATGAACTTGCGCTGCTGATCGGCGGCGCTGCGGTGGCGGGCCTGGTGCAGGGCATCTCGGGGTTTGCCTTCGGCATGGTGGCCATGTCGTTCTGGGTCTGGGGCATCGAACCACGCATCGCAGCGGTGCTGACGGTGTTCGGCGGCTTGTCGGGGCAGATCCTGTCGGCGTTCACGGTGCGGCGCGGCCTGTCGATGGCGACCTTGCTGCCCTTCCTGCTGGGCGGGCTGGTGGGCATACCGCTGGGGGTGATGCTGCTGCCGCATCTCGACCCGCTGCGTTTCAAGCTGGTGCTGGGCTGCATCCTGGTGGTGTTCTGCCCGGCCATGTTGCTGGCCGACGAACTGCCACGTATCACCCACGGCGGGCGGCTGGCCGATGCACTGGCCGGTGCGGTGGGTGGTGTGATGGGTGGGCTGGGCGGCTTCACCGGCGTGGCGCCGTCACTCTGGTGCACGCTGCGGGGTTACGACAAGGACCTGCAACGTTCGATCATCCAGAACTTCAACCTGGCCGCGCTGGCGGCCACCTTGCTCGCCTTCATCATGTCCGGCGCGGTGACGTCCGACATGTTGCCCCGGTTCGCCGTGGTGCTGCCGGCACTGATCGTGCCGTCGATGATCGGCGCACGCATCTACCGGGGGCTCAGCCCCCTGATGTTCAGGCGCGTGGTGCTGGCCGTGTTGTGTGTGGCCGGGCTGGTGATGATCGCCGCCTCGCTGCCGGCGACGCTGGGTTATCGTTGATCCGACCATGATGGACATCGACTTTGCCGAGCTGACGGCCTACCAGCGCTACAAGCTCATGGCCAGCCTGATCGTGCCGCGGCCGATCGCCCTGGTGACGACGCTGGGCCCTACCGGCGTGGCCAACGCGGCACCGTTCTCGATGTTCAACATGCTGGGCGAAGACCCGCCCATCGTGATGCTGAGCATCAACCGCGTGCACGACGGCCGGCTCAAGGACACGGCGGCCAACATCCTGGCCAGCGGCGAATTCGTGGTGCACCTGTGCGACGAAGCCATGGCCGAGCAGATGCACGCCTGCGGCGAGGCGTTGCCGCCCGAGGTGAGTGAGCTCGACCGCTTCGGCCTGCACGGTGTGCCCTCGCAACGTGTGGCGCCGCCGCGTATCGCCGAAGCACCGGTGGCCTTCGAATGTGTGCTGCACGAGAAGCTCGAGACCGCCAGCCGCTACATCTTCATCGGCCGCGTGGTGTGGCTGACCGCCCGCGACGGCCTGGTCGACCGCGAACACTGGCGCGTGCGGCTGCAGGACTACCACCCGGTGGCACGTTTCGGCGCCAGTTTCTACATCACCACACGAGAACGTTTCGCGCTGGGCCAGTCGACCACCAGCGCGGGCGTGACGAACGGCGCCGCGCACAGCACGGTGATCGACGAGATGTAAGGCCGCGTCGAGTCAGGCCGCCTTGGTGGCGACCACGACCTGGAAGTTGCCGAAGAACACGGTGCGGCGTTCGACGCTGGCGATGCCGGGCATGGCCTTCAGGGCCTCGAGCGGATCGTGCGTGCTCCACAGCGCCAGGCCGAGCGGTTCGAAGACCTTGAAATACGTCCAGCTCAATGCGCGCAGCAAACGCACGTTGGGGCGATGGAATTCGGCCAGGAAAAGTTTGCCGCCGGGTGCCAGCACACGCACCGCTTCGGTCAGCACCACGTTCTTGAGAGGGTGCGGCAACTCGTGCAGCAGGAAGAACACCACGTTGGCGTCGACCGACGCATCGGGCAGCGTGACCGAGGTGGCGTCTTGTTTGTAGAAGGCCAACTTGTCGGCGAACTCGGGCATCTTGCGCCGAGCGTTGATGAGTTCGTTCTCGATGATGTCGACCACCTGCACCTGCTCGGCGCCGCCCTTGACGGCCGCCCCGGTGACCCGCGGCATGACGTTGCCGAAGGCACACGAGGTGATCAGCGCCTTCTTGCCACGCAGATCCATGCGTGACATGCCGTGGGTGATGATCGAGACGAGCCGGTCGTACTGGAACAGCAGGATGGCCGCGATGATGGGCTGGAAGTCGATCAGGCGGATCAGCCGCATGTTCGAGTAGATCGGATACACGTGGGCATCGGCCGCCTGTTTGCCCGACGACAGGGCACGCACCAGCAAGGCGCCGCGCGTGGTGGCAAAGAAGAAGGCACCGGTGGCGGCAAGCACCACGAACACCGACATCGCGGTGGGCATCAACCAGGTGGACACAGCAGTTTTCCGTTTCTGCGGCCAGTGGGGCTGCGGACCCGCAGGCTCAAACACTTCGCCGCGTGACCATTTGCGCACAGGCCGGTGCGCGAACTCTTGCCTTCGGTCAAGGCTTGGCGCCAGCACGAGGCAGGTCCAGGATGGTCGGAAAGTGCGACGACACACACAACGACACGCCGGCATGCCCTGGTTTCGGCGACTCTCGCGGGGGGGGGCCAGACCGGGCATGGCCCTGCCCCGGGGGAGCTCAGAACACCGCGTGATCGCCCCGTTCGGGCGCGGCCGCACCACTCAGCAGCGCGGCGTAGAAGTCGAACAAGGTGTCCTTGCCGGTGGACGGTGTGGCCGCCGCGTCGTACCGGCCGGTGGCGGGGTCGAGCACCAGCATCGATTCGGTGGCGTAGTAACGCCCGATACGGGCCAGTTCGGCCTTCTCGGCAAGCCTGGGCACGAGCCGACCGAACGTGCCCAGCACCGTGATGATGGTGTCGAGCAGCCCCACCGGCACATGTTTGAACCTGGCCGGTTTGCCCATCAGCGCAAAGAGGTGTTCACCCTGTTGCAGCGGCGTGATCGCCTCACCTGGCCCGCCGATGGGCAAGACGCGGTTGTGGCGGCTCGGGTCGTCCAGACAAGTGGCCAGGTAGTCGCCCAGGTCGTCGTCGCTGATGGGTTTGCAGGCGGTGAGCCGGCCATCACCGAACACCAGAAAGGGCTTGCCACGCCTGACTCGCTCGATCTGGCCCGACAGCGACTTGAAGAAGGCCGTGGGCCGCACGATCGAATACGTCAGCCCCGAGTCGATCAGCACCCGCTCGAACGCCAGCTTGGCCTGCTGGAAGGCCAGCAGCGGCTTTTGCACACAGATGGCCGACAGCAGCACCACCTGCGTGACACCGGCGGCGCGCGCCGCTGCGAGTGCGGCGACATGCGCCTGGTGGTCGATCGCCCAGGCGTCACGTGGTGCGCCAGTGCGTGAGGCCAGGCACGACACCAGCACGTCGAAGTGTTCACCGCAGAAACCGTCGGTGGCCAGCGACCCGGGGCGGCACACATCGCCGAAACGCACGGCGGCGCCGGCCAGCAGTCGGGTGCTGTCGTCGGGCGCCAAGGCGCCACCCACACCGGCGCGCGGGCGCACGAAACACACCACCTCATGACCACGACGCAGCAGCGCACGCACGGTGGCTTGGCCGATGGTGCCTGTGGCACCGAGCATGAAGACCCGGCGCGCCTGCGCCGGTCGCTGCCCGATGGCTCGGGCGGAGGTGGTGGTTGGCGTTGTGGCCGACTGGCTTGCGTCGGCTGGTGTGAGAGTCATGAGCAAAGCAGCGGGAATGGCCGGACCTGTCGGCCAGCGCCGTCGCCGCCAGCAGGTCGTCGAGGGCTGCGTAGTTCTTGTGGTGCTTCGAAAACGATGGCGGAGGCAGTCGTCACGGTGATGGCGCTGAGGTCGCGGCTGCAGGAGCAACAAGCCTGGGTGCGGCCCGGGTCTGGTCTACACGTCGAAGGTATAGACGTCGGCGGCGCTGCGCTCGGCGGCGCTGTGGCCGTCGAGTGCGTGATCCCATTCGGGCCCGGCAGCCGACTTGCTCGGCACCAGCCCGAAGGTCATCTGCGCTGCCTCTTCGGTGCCGGCATCGAAATCAGCGACCAACACGCGGGTGTCGAGAAACAGCAGCGCGCTGCCCACTCCACCCGAATCGATCATCACGAGATAACGCGCCGGCTTGCGCAGCGGCGCATGGTTGTGCGCCCGAGGCGCTTCATGTCCGAAATCCTGGCTCATGTATCGATGTTGCCACGCTCGCGCAGGTGCATCTCCGGTTCGTCCATGGCCGGTGCAGGTCGGTTGAGCCTGGTCATCCGTCCAGGCCTGCGGCCTGGGCCGCCTGCGCGGCGCAACCCGCGCAGATGCAGGCCCGCCCGCGCTGAGCCGCCGGAACCTGCGCCAGCAGCTCGGTTGTGAAAGTGAGGCTGCGGCACCAGCACTCAGCCGGCTGGCCGTCAGCGGCGACCACGGCGCAATTGTTGGCGCCGCCGCACAGCGGGCAGCGCGTTGCATCGACCGTGGTGGCCGATGCAGCGTCGTGGTCTTGACTCGGTGTTGGGCTCAAGGTCGGTGGCCTTTCAAGGCAGATCTGCCTGCGTGACGTGGTGACGTGGTGACGTGGTGATGTGGCGTTGGGGTGATGTGGAGCAGCCCTCGATCACGTCGAGTGGCGTTGCGCCATCGAGGGCAGATGCGCTTGGCAGGCGGCGACTGTGCCGCCAGTTGTGCGGGCATGCAAGTGAACGCCCACGCCTGGCTCGGGTGGCTGGTCGCGGGCTTGTTCGTCTGGCGGGTGACCGACACGTGACTGGCCGGTGAGGCACAACAGGCCTCACTCGTCGGACCGCATGGCATGTCGCTGCGGCTCAGGTCCAATAGCGCCCTCCGAGCAGCGATAGTTCGAGGCCGGCGCACAGGGTAGCGCTGGCTTTCGGTGTGCGTCGGATGGCACCATCACCCTCTCACTCCCTTGCGTTGCGGACGGCGACCTTCATGTTCAACTGGCTCTTCAAGAAGCGCGACCGCACGGCCGCACCCACCACCAGCGCCTCGGCGGCAAGCTCGCGGGCGACGCAGGGGCCGGCAGGCAAACGTGCCGCGCCCCAGCCGCCGGCGCCCGCACCCAAGCCGGTGGTGGTCGACCTGACCGACTGGCCGGCCAAGTTGCGCGCAGCTCAGGGCAATGACGCGGCGCTGCTGCAGCTGGCCACCTCCACCACGGTGCTCGACATCAAGATCGCGGCGGTCGAGGCGCTGGTCGGCGAAGACACCCTCAAGCAGGCCGAACGCGAGTTCCGCAGCCACGACCGCAAGGTGCACCGCATCGCCAAGAAGCGGCACGAAGCCGCTGTGGCCCAGCGGGTGGCGCGCGCCGCAGCCGCCACGTTGATCGACCGCACCGCCGCCCTGCTGGGTGACGATCAGGTGGCGATGAATCAGCTCACCGAACTCGACCGCGCCTGGCAGGCCCTGCCCGCCGACATGCTGCAAGCCGAACAACGCAGCCGCTACGCCGACCTACGCACCAGGCTCGACACCGAGATCCGCGAACGCAGCGATCTGCAGCAGCGGGTGCAGCGCTGGTCGACCGACACCCGGCTCACCTTGCCCGAACTGCAGCGCACTGTTGCCAGCGCCGCCGAACAAGGTGTGGCCGCCGATCTGGCGCCGCTCGGCCTCGCGCTGCAAGCCCTGGCCGAGACTCGCCCAGAAGCACCAGCAACCGCCGATCTGGGTGCCGCCCTGGCGCAGGCACTGCAGGATGCCGCAGCTGTGCAAGCGCGGCTGGCCTGGTTCGAGGCCGAACCCGAGCCGGCGGTGCCAAGACCACCGCAACGCGTGGCATCCGCTGCCATCGAGGTCGACGCCAGCTCGGCAACGCCTGAGCCCGTCGCCACAACCGACGCTGCGCCTGTGCCGACACCAGACGTGGCATCGAGCCAAGCGCTTACGGTTGAAGTGGCGGTCGCCGATGCAGCCACCGACACCACGGCAGCAGCACCGGCAGCTGACGCCCTGACCACTGCCGCCGGCACAGCCGTTGAAGCCGTGGAAGTTGCAGCAGCGCCCTTTGCCGAATCTCCCGAGCTTTCCGCCGCCAGCCCAGCTCAACGTTGGGCCGAACTGCCCGCGCCGACAGACACCGCGCTGGCGCGGGTGCTCGAGCAACGTTTCGAGCAGTGGCAAAGGGCGCGTCGACCCGTGCGCCTGCCGGCCAAACCGGTCGCTGCGGCAGCACAGCCGGCCAGAGCCGACAAGCCGGCGCGTCCTGCCAGGCCCGAGCCGCTGACACCCGAGCAGCTGAGCCGCGTCGAGGCCCTGGTGCAGCAGGCCGAAGCCACGCTGGACGACGGGCAACTGAGTGAGCTGCAACAGCAACTTGCCGCCGTCGACGCCGCGCTGGGCAAGACCGGGCTCGCTGCCTTGAGCGACGACCTGCGGGCCCGCCTGCAACTGCTGCGCGCCGAAGGAGCCCGCCTCAAGGGCTGGCAACAATGGGGCGGCGGGCGCGCCCGCGACGAGCTGACCGATCAGGCCGAGGTCCTGGCCAAGTCCACCCTGGCCGCCAGCGACCCCGAACAGCCCGACGCACCCAAGGTCGACGTCAAGTCCCAGCGCGAGGCCATCCACAGCCTGCGCATGCGCTGGAAGGAACTCGACCGCCTGGGCGCCCCGGCCAATCAGACCTTGTGGCAACGTTTCGACGCCGCGCTGCAGACCGCCTCGGTGCCGGTGGCCGCCCATCACGCCGTGCTGGCCGCTGCACGCAAGGACAACCAGTCCACCCGCGAAGCCTTGCTGGCTGCGCTGGAAGCCCTGCCCCTGCCGGGCAGCGCAGGCGCAGCGAGCTACCAGCAACCCGCCGGTCATGCGAGTGACGGTGTTGGTGACGGCCACGGCGACGGCGAACGTGCCAGCCCTGGCCACGCGAACCTGGCCGGCACGGGCGGCAGCGCCGTCGACAACGGCTCTGACTCAGGCCATGGGTCCGCGTCCGACGCCGGCTCGGACACTGCCGCTGCCACGGACTCGGATGCAGCAGGCGGCAGCAACCACGGCCGTGGCATCGAATGGAAGGACCTGGCGCGTGAGCTCGGCAACTTCCAGGCGGCCTGGCGCAAGCTCGGGCCGGTGGAACACACCGCGCCGGCCGACGCCCGCGAGATGCTGCAGCAGCGCTACCGCGCCGCCATCGAACGTATCGAGGCGCCGCTGCAGGCGGCTCGCCGCGCGGCCGTGGTCGTGCGTGAGCAGCTGATTGCCCAGGCACTGGCCCTGGTGCCCGACTCCGGCCGCCAGCGCCAGGCCCTTGAACCAGGTCGCCAGCGCCCGGGGCTGGACGCCGCGCGCCAGGTGCGTGAACTGCAGGCCCAGTGGCAGGACCATGCGCGCCGCCTGCCGCTGGCCCGCGGCGTCGAAAACGAGGTGTGGACCCGCTTCAAGGCCGCCACCGACGCCGTGTTCGCCCAGCGTGAGGCGGTGTTCGCTGCCCGCGACGCCGAGTTCGCCGCCAACCTGGCCGCCGCCGAGGCCGTGCTCGATCGCCTCGGCGCGCTGAACGCCGACACACCGCGGACCGAGATCGAACGCACCCTGGCCGACGCCGACCGCGCCTGGCGCGAAGGTGGCGAGCTGCCGCGTGGTGCACTCGACGGCATCGAACGGCGCTTTCGCGCCTCACGCGCTGCGGCTTCAGAGCTGCTGGCCGCCGGCGTACGCAGCCGCTGGCAGTCCCAGTGCGACACCTTGTCGTCACGGCTGACCTTGTGCGTCGAACGCGAAACCACGGCAGGCGAAGGCACCACGCCCGACGACCTGGCTCAGCGCTGGTCGGCGCTGGGCAAGCTGCCCGCCGCGTGGGACAAGCCGCTGGCGCAGCGCTGGTCGGCGCAGGTGTCGGCCGGACCACTCGCCGCACCCGCCATCGACGACTTGCTGCTGCAACTCGAAGCTGTGCTCGACATGCCGACCACCCCGGCCTGGCAGGCCGAACGGCGCAAGCTCAAGCTGCGCGCCCTGAAGGACGCGATGGAAGGCCGCAGCGCCGAACGCGCCGACGGCGCGGCACAACAAGCCGACTGGCTGGCCGCGTTGTTGCGCCAGGGCGGCCTGGCCACTCAGCAACACGAACGCCTGACCGCCCTGGTCGCGGCGATGCGCCAGGCCTCACCCGGTGCATTGGGGTCGCCCGTCGTCGTAGATTGATTCGGGTCTTGCACCGGCGCAGATTCACCTCACTGCGCGCAGCAACGCGCCACCCCCAACCGAGCCGCCAGGATCGGGCGACGCGGTCAACGTGTCGTCTTGGCCTTTCGGATCAATGCCTCGGCCACACGCAGCGCCGCTTCTTCACCGCCGGCCATTTCGGGTGAGGTGAGAAAGCGGCCGTTGATGGCCAGCGTCGGCACACCGTTGACCTGGTACGACGCAAACGTCTTGTTGGCCACGTTGAGTTTGGACCCGACGGTGAAACCCTTCATCTCGTCGACCAGGCGCGTCTTGTCGACGCCGATCACACCGGCGAATGCACCGATGGCGCCGTCGTTGTCGATACGCAGGCGCTGGCCATGCACGGCGTCGAACACCTTGCGATGCACCTCGGAGCCCACACCCATGGCTTCGAGTGCGAAGTAGAGACTTCTGGAACGGCACATGCTGCGCCTGCCAGGCGACCGGGATGCGGCGGAAGTTGACGTCCGACGGCAGCTTCTTGACCCAGGGCTCGAGCACCGGCTCGAGCTGGCTGCAATGGGGGCACCAGTAGCCGAAGAACTCGATGACCTCGATCTTGCCGGCCACGGCCACCGGCACCGGCTGGCCGACCCGGGTGTATTGCCTGCCCTCGACCGGTTCGGTCGCCGCCCGGGCAAGGGGCGACAGCAACGCCGTGGCGCCGAGTCCGAGAGCAAAGTCGCGTCGATTCATGGTGATTCCTTGGGGACAGCTGAAAACAAGAACGCGATTCTGCGGTCTGCTCACCTCGTGCCCGCAAACACCGGGCCACGACCCTGCGCGCCGGATAGACGTTGGATCAGCGTTGGGGCCAGGCACCGATCAATCGGGGGGCTGCCTGGTGGATTTGGCCGCGGGCATCACGAACGCCGCGTTCTTCATGGCACTGCGCTCGAACTGCCTGGCGATGCTGCCGCACACCAGATCACACAAGGCGTAGACCGACTCGTCGGCAATGCTGTAGTAGGCGCTGTTGCCGCGACTCTCGCGTTTGACCAGGCCGTGCTGGGTCAGCAACGCCAGGTGGCGCGAGATGTTGGCCGAGCTGTAGCCACACAGCTGCGCCAGCTCACCCACGCTGTGTTCACCCTGGCGCAGCAGGTTGAGGATCTGCAGACGAGTCGGCTCCGACAGCGCCTGGAAATAGGACGCCACCTGGACCAATGCCTCGTCGGGTAGCCCTTCCATGATGGGACATGCCGGTTGTTGACCTGACGCCATGATGCCTCGAACGTGTGGTGTCTGCCGTTTGGATGCTCAACATCTTACTTGACTATTTAGCTACTTGCGCAAATACTATCGTCCAATTGTTGCCCGAACAGGAAAAACACCCCATGTCATCGACCCGACCCCGCACCTTGCATCACCTCGCACTTGCTGCCCTGATCGGCCTGGGCGCTCCGCTCGGTGCACTGGCTGCCAACCTCGACGCCGTGGCCGCACAGGCCGGCGCAGGCACCAGCAATTCGGCCTTCGACGCGGTGGTCGAGGCGGTGCGCCAGACCGTGGTGGCGGCCCAGGTGGCGGGCGCGGTGGTGCAACTCGACGCCAAGGTGGGTGACCGCGTCGCCGCTGGCCAGGTGTTGATGCGCCTGGACGCGCGTGCTGCCGAGCAGAACGCCGCCGCCAGTGACGCCCAGGTGCTGGCCGCCCGTGCATCACTCGACCTGGCGAGCAAGGATTTCGATCGCCAGAAGCAGCTGCACGCCGACAACTACATCAGCAAGGCCGCACTCGAGCGGGCCGAGACCGAGTTCAAGGCCACCCAGGCGCAGGTCACGGCGCAGCTGGCGCAATCGGGCGCGGCGCGCACACAAAGTGGCTTGTTCATCGTGCGTGCGCCGTTTGCCGGTGTGGTGTCCGAGGTGCCGGTGGCGCTTGGCGACATGGCCATGCCGGGCCGCCCGCTGCTCACCCTGTACGACCCGGTGGCGCTGCGAGTCACGGCGGCGGTGCCGCAAAGTGTGGCCACACACCTGGTGAAGGGTCAGTTGCCGCAGATCGAATTGCCGGGCCTGCCGGCGGCGAACCAGAAGATCACACCCGCCAAGGTGCAGGTGTTGCCCATCGTCGATGCCGCCACCCACACGGTGCAGCTGCGTGTCTCTCTGCCGGCCAACCTGTCCGGCGTCACCCCCGGCATGTTTGCGCGCCTGTGGTTGCCGATGGCCGGCAACCGCGGCGGCGCCAACACCACCACGATCTCGGTGGCGACCGGCGCCATCGTGCGCCGTGCCGAACTGACCGGGCTGTACGTGCTGGACCCCAACGGCAAGCCGGTGTTGCGCCAGGTGCGCCTGGGCCGCGTGGAAGGTGACAAGGTCGAGGTCTTGTCCGGCCTGATGCCCGGTGAACGAGTGGTGTCCGACCCGCAAGCCGCCGCCCGCGTGCGTTGATCAGCCACGTCGACCGCCAAGCAAAGACGCACCATGACCGACAAGTCCCCCTCCCCCGCCCTGGGTGTCTCGGGCCGCATCGCGGCTTTCTTCCAGCGCGCCCAGATCACGCCGCTGCTGGCGCTGGTGGCCTTCTTGCTCGGCCTGTTCGCTGTGGGGGTGACGCCGCGCGAGGAAGAGCCGCAGATCAACGTGACCATGGCCAACGTGCTGATCCCGTTTCCGGGCGCAGCCGTCAAGGACGTGGAGCAGATGGTGGCCGGCCCGGCCGAACAGGTGCTGGCGCAGATCACGGGCGTCGAACACGTGATGTCGGTGTCGCGCCCCGGTCTGGCCATCATCACCGTGCAGTTCAAGGTGGGTGTGCCGCGCACCGAGGCGCTGGTGCGCCTGTACGACACCGTCAACTCCAACGCCGACTGGTTGCCCAGGGACCTGGGTGTGCTGGCCCCCCTCATCAAGCCCAAGGGCATCGACGACGTGCCCATCGTGACACTCACGCTGTACAGCACCAACGAGGCAAGCGGCCCCTACGACCTGGAACGGGTGGCCCACAGCATCGAGGCCGATCTCAAACGTGTGCCAGGCACCCGCGAGGTGGTGACGGTGGGTGGACCGGGGCGCGCCGTGATGGTCGAGATCGACCCGACGCGCATGGCCGGTGTGGGTGTCACGGTGGCTGATCTGCGCCAGGCGCTGGCCTCGGCCAACCTGGGCCTGCCGGTGGGTGAACTGATCAGCGGCAACCGGTCGGTTGCCATCGAATCCGGGCCTTTCCTGCGTCAGGCCAGCGAGGTGGGCGACCTGATCGTGGCGGTGCGCGCTGGCAAGCCGGTGTATCTGCGAGACGTGGCCACGGTGCGCGACGGCCCGCCGCCGGCCACACGGTATGTCTGGCACGGCGTGGCTGCTCATGGTGCTGCGGCACAACCCAGTGGCTCGGCCGCCTCCGGCGCAGCAGCGGCCGCTGCGGCCGAGTACCCGGCCGTCACCGTCTCGGTGACCAAGAAACCCGGCGAAAACGCCATCGACGTGGCCAATGCCGTGATGACCCGTGTCGAGGCCCTGCGCAACACCGTGATCCCGGGCGACGTGATGGTGGCCGAGACACGCAACTACGGCGCCTCGGCCAACGACAAGGCGCAAAAACTCATCACCAAGCTGCTGTTCGCCACGGCCAGCGTGGTGGCGCTGGTGTTCATCGCCCTGGGCAAACGCGAGGCCGCCATCGTCGGCAGCGCGGTGATCCTCACCCTCACCGTCACCTTGTTCGCCTCGTGGGCGTGGGGGCTTCACGCTCAACCGGGTGTCGCTGTTCGCGCTGATCTTCTCGATCGGCATCCTGGTCGACGATGCCATCGTGGTGGTGGAAAACATCCACCGCCACCAGGCGCTGCATCCGCACCTCACCCTGGCGCAGATCATCCCCGGCGCGGTGGATGAAGTCGGCGGCCCGACCATCCTGGCCACCCTCACCGTCATCGCCGCGCTGTTGCCCATGGCCTTCGTGTCGGGCCTGATGGGCCCGTACATGAGCCCGATCCCCATCAACGCCAGCATGGGCATGTTGCTGTCGCTGGCGATTGCCTTCGTCGTGACGCCCTGGCTGGCACGCATCTGGATGAAGGAGACGGCGCATGCCCACCCGGCCGACGTGTCAGATGTGTCGACGCCCGACTCGCCGAGCGCCGCAGGTGGCGACACCTCGAGTACCACGACGGGCGTCGACACAGATGCGCACGGCGATTCGGCACACGCCGAAGCCACCGAGCCTGCGGCCCATCACGGCCTGTCGGCCAGGATCGCGCCGCTGTTCGAACGTGTGTTCAAACCCTTGCTCGACGAACGACGTGGCGGGCGCAACCGCGGCCTGCTCGGGCTGGGCATCGCCGGGCTGATCGCCCTGTCGCTGGTGCTGCCGGCCACCGGCCTGGTGCTGCTCAAGATGCTGCCGTTCGACAACAAGTCGGAGTTCCAGGTCGTCGTCGACATGCCGGCCGGCACGCCGCTGGAGCAGACCGCCGCGGTGCTGCACGAACTGGGCAACTACCTGCTCACACAACCCGAGGTGGTGCACTACCAGGCGTATGCCGGCACGGCTGCGCCGATCAACTTCAACGGCCTGGTGCGCCAGTACTACCTGCGCGCCGGTGGTGAAGTGGGCGACCTGCAGGTCAACCTGGTGGACAAACACGCACGTTCCGATCAGAGCCACGCCATCGCCACCCGTGTGCGCCCACAACTGCAGAAGATCGGCGCACGTTTCGGCGCCAACGTGAAGGTCGTCGAAGTGCCGCCCGGCCCGCCGGTGTTGTCACCCATCGTGGCCGAGATCTATGGCCCCGAAGCCGCCGGGCGCCAGCAGGTAGCCAAGGCCGTGCGGGCGGTGTTCGAGAAGACCCCGGGTGTGGTCGACGTGGACGACAGCAGCATCGCCGCCGCGCCGCGCAAGTTGCTGGTGGTCGATCGCCAGAAAGCCGCGATGCTGGGGGTGCCGCAACAAGCCATCGTCTCCACCTTGCGTACCGGCCTGGCCGGCGAAGCCACGGCCTACGTGCACGACCAGAGCAAATACCCCGCCGCGACCACGCTGCAACTGCCGCTCGATCGCCACGGCGATCTCGACAGCCTGCTGCAACTCGCGGTGCGCAGCGCTGCGGGCAAGCTGGTGCCGATCCGCGAACTGGTGACGGTGACCGACACGCTGCGTGAGCAGCCGATCTATCACAAGGACCTGCTGCCGATGAATTTCGTCGTGGCCGACATGGCCGGCGCACTCGACAGCCCGCTGTACGGCATGTTCGGCATGCGCGGCGACATCACGAAGATCGCCACCCCCGGCGGCGGCACGCTGCAGGAGTTCTTCATCAACCAGCCCACCGACCCCTACCGCGACTACGCCATCAAGTGGGACGGTGAATCACAGATCACCTACGAGACCTTCCGCGACATGGGTGCGGCCTACGGCGTGGGCCTGATCCTGATCTACCTGCTGGTGGTGGCGCAGTTCGGCTCGTACCTGACGCCGCTCATCATCATGGCGCCCATCCCGCTCACCATCATCGGCGTGATGCCCGGCCATGCGCTGCTGGGTGCGCAATACACCGCCACCAGCATGATCGGCATGATCGCGCTGGCCGGCATCATCGTGCGCAACTCGATCCTGCTGGTGGACTTCATCAACCTTCAAGTTCGCGAAGGCATGGACTTCAAGCAAGCCATCGTGCGCAGCGCCATCACCCGCGCACAACCCATCGTGCTGACCGGGCTGGCCGCCATGCTGGGCGCCTTCTTCATCCTGGACGACCCCATCTTCAACGGCCTGGCGATTTCGTTGATCTTCGGCATCTTCGTGTCGACCGTGCTGACGCTGGTGGTGATCCCGATCCTCTACTACGCGGCCTATCGCAATCGGATCGAGGCCATCACCGGCACGGCCGCGGCTTGAACTCGGCGCACTCGACCAGCATCTGATTTCCATCTCATCCAGCTTTCCGACCCATCACGCAACCCCGTCCCCACAAGGAGCAACACCATGACATCCTGGCAAGTCGTCCGTCTCGTCGCAGGCACCTTCATCCTGCTGTCGCTGGCCCTGGGCATCCCCGGCAGCCCCATCTTCGTCAACCAGTGGTGGCTGGCGTTTACCGCCTTCGTCGGCGCCAACCTGCTGCAAAGCGCGCTCACCAAGTGGTGCCTGATGGAATCCATCCTGCGCAAGCTGGGCGTGCGCGCGGGGGCCTGACCATGCAGCTCGTCTGCCCTGCCTGCGGCACCACCAACCGGGTGCCCGACGAACGTCTGGCTGACCAGCCGGTGTGTGGCCGCTGCGGCGTCGAGCTGATGGCCGCCCAACCGGTGACGCTGACCGACACCACGCTGCCGCCCTTCGTGGCCAACACCGAACTGCCGGTGCTGGTCGACTTCTGGGCCGACTGGTGTGGCCCCTGCAAGATGATGGCGCCGCACTTCGCCAGCGCGGCGGCCCAGTTGCCGCAGGTGCGTTTCGCCAAGGTCGACTCCGACGCCAATCAACGCGCCGCGGGGGCTTACGGCATCCGCAGCATTCCCACACTCATCCTGTTCCAGGGTGGTCGCGAGGTGGCGCGCCAGTCTGGCGCCATGTCGGCGGGCGACCTGCTGCGCTGGGTGCAGTCCAAGGTGGCACCAGCGGGCTGAGCCGGACCAAGGCCGCAGCCGGCTCCGACACACACTGGTCTTTGCGCCGGCCGGACACTGTTCTTCTTGGCCTACGTCAAGTTCCGGCCCAGGTGGCCCTTGAGAATCACCTGGCGATGCTCGTGCCCGGGCAGCGCCGGTGTCGAGGGCAACAACGCCACGGGACGATGAACACGACGGCCAAGACCCCCGGGGCTACCCGCTCGACCCTGCCGGCGCAACTGCGCTGGCTGGCGAATGCGCTGCCGCTGGTCACGCTGCTCGTCCTCGCGGCCTACCTCTGGCGGCTCACAGCCGCACACGATCACCTGCGCAGCGCCACGCTGGCGCAAACCGGCCATCACGCGGTGCAACTCGCCACCGTTCAGGCGGCGCAGATCGAGACCCTGCTGGCCGGCGCCGACGGCATGCTGCGCCAGTTTCGCGACCAGTACCAGACGGGCCGGCGCGACGCGGTGATGGCCGCCGTGAGCTCGGGCCTGGCTACCTATCCGCTGGCGTCCATGATCGACTTCCGGGCCAGCGACGCGCAGGGGGTGGTCGAGTTCTCGAGCCTGGCCGGGCGCGGGCAAGGGCACGACAACATCGGCCAGGCCGACTATTTCCGCATGTTTGCAGGCTCGACGACCGACCGCCTGCACATTGCCAAGCCGGTCAACGGCACCCATGGCTGGGTGCTGCTTCTGACTCGGCCGATGCACAGGCAGGGTCGGTTCACCGGTGTCGCCCAGGTGGCGATTTCGGCCAGATACATCGCCGACACCCTGGCCCGGCTGCCCATCGGCGACAAAGACGTCAGTGCGCTCTTGTTCGACGATGGCAGCTACCTGGCACGCAGCCGCGAGATGAGCCAGGTGCAGGGCAAGGCCCTGCCGGCAAATCGCCCCTTCCTGGGGGCAGACGCACCTGCCAGCGGTGTGTGGCACCAGCGCGCCCACGCAGACAACCGCACCCGCCTGTACGGATGGCGACGCCTGGACAACTACGCACTCGTGCAGGCCGTGGGCCTGGACGAGGCCACGGCGCTGGCGGCAGTCGAGCGCGAAATCGGTCTGAGCATCAAGCGCAACGCCGTCGCCCTGCCGCTGGTCCTGGCACTGGTCTTGTCTATCGGGTGGTTGCTGCACAAGGGTGCGGCGCAGCATCTTCGTGTGCTGGACGGTGGCGCCACCCTGCGCGCCACGCTCGACTCGACCACGGACGGCATCTTGCTGGTGGCCGCCGATGGCCAGGTGCTGGACGTCAACGAACGATTCAAGCAACTGTGGAACATCCCCGAGGAGTTGATGGCCCAGGGCCGTGACGATGCCCTGCTGGCTCATGTGCTGGACCAGCTGGTCGACCCGCAGGGCTTCATGCAAGGTGTCACCGAGCTGTACAGCGGTGCACTCCAGCGTCTGGACGTGCTGCGGTTCAAGGACGGGCGCATCTTCGAGCGCCACACCCGGGCCGTGGCCCTGGGCGACCGGCAGGCCCGGCTGTGGTCGTTTCGCGATGTCACGGATCTGTACCGGCACCGCGAACAACTCGAGGTGCTGGTCGCCCAACGCACCGACACACTCACCGAAACCAACGCCCGCCTGAGCGACACCCTGTTCGCGATGGACCGGGTCGGCATCGGCATCCACTGGGTCGACGCCGCCACGGCACGTTTCCTCTACGTCAACACCTACATCGCCAGCATGGTCGGCTATCCGCCCGGCGAGTTGTTGGGCATGACGGTGCCGCAACTCGACCCCAGCATCACGATGGAGAATTTCGTCAGCCTGGGCGAGCTGGTGCGCCAGGCGGGCCAGCTGCGCATCGAATCGGTCGCCTTGTGCCGCGACGGCAGCACCATACCGGTCGAAGTGACGATCTGCCACGTGCCAGCCCGCGAGGGTGTGCCGACACGCTTCATCAGCTTCGTCACCGACATCACCGAACGCAAGCAACACGAGCAGGCGCTGGTGCGAGCCAAGGAGCAGGCCGAAGCCGGCAATGCGTCCAAGAGTGCATTCCTGGCCAACATGAGCCACGAAATCCGCACACCGCTCAATGCCATCACCGGCATGACCTATCTGCTGCGGCGCGACCACCCCACTCCCAGCCAGGCGCGCCGCCTCGACATGATCGACAAGGCCGAGCGACGCCTCATGCAACTGGTCGACGCGGTGCTCGACCTGTCACACATCGACGGTGGCCAGCTGCACTTCGAGGACAACCCACTGAACATTGCCGCCGTGCTCGACCAGGTGCGATCGGCCGTGGCCGAAGCGGCGCGCCACAAGGGGCTGCAGGTCGAGATCGAGGCCAACCACGCACCCCCCTGGTTGCGCGGCGATCCGACCCGGCTGCATCAGGCCTTGCTCAACTACGCCGCCAATGCCGTCAAGTTCACCGAGCAGGGCCGCATCACCCTGCGGGTCGACCAGCAAGACACCACCGACCACGACGTGTTGCTGCGGTTCTCGGTCAGCGACCCGGGCATAGGCATCGCGCCCGAACACGTCGACCGCCTGTTCCGGGCGTTCGAGCAGATCGACATCTCGACCACCCGCAAATATGACGGCGCCGGCCTGGGACTGGTGATCACGCAGCGCCTGGCCCAGCTGATGGGTGGCAGCGTCGGCGTGGACAGCCGCCCGGGCGCAGGCAGCACTTTCTGGTTCACCGCCCGGCTGCGGCGCGTGGGCGACGATCTGCTAGCCAGGCCGCAGCGGTCCGTGGCTACAAGCAACGGCATGCACACCGCCACAAGCGCCGCCAGCGGCGCCACCATCGACGTCTCACACCCGAGCGAGGCACCCGACGCCGTGTGGCGTGTGCTGGACGAACTTCGGCCACTGCTCGACACCGGTGATCTGGCGGCACTGTCGTGTGTCGATGAACACCGCGAACTCCTGCAAACGTCGCTCGGGCCAGTCGCCGACATACTCGGCCGACAGATCAGGCAATTTGCGTTCGACCGTGCCAGCGCCACCATCGCGGCGCTTGCGCGTGCGTCCACACCTCGACCGCAGGCGAGACCCGCTGGGCCGACGGCCTAACCGACTGCGTCGCCAGATCCGGACAACGGTTCGTCCGCGAGCTCGAGCGCCGGCAGTTCGACCCAGCTGACCAGGCCACCACCGTCGCGCGCAGCCATGCCCACGGCCCAGCCCTGACTGGTCGCCAGCTGTTTCACGATGGCCAGGCCCAGGCCGTAGCCACCGGTGCGGGGGCTGCGTGACCCTTCCACCCGCTGGAACGGCCGCCACACGGTGTCCATCTGATCGGCTGCAATGCCGGGGCCACGGTCGAACACACTCAGCCGGACGTGACGCGCAGCAGCTGTGGGCTCCATCTGCGCCACCAGCTCGATGGGCCCCGGCGCATAACGCAGCGCGTTGCCCAGCAGGTTGTCGACCACCCGGCCGAGCAGGCCGGCCGCGCCAGACACCTGCAGGTCCGCCGGGCAGGTCACCGTGATCACGGCGCCGGCCGTTCGCGCAACTTCGGCGTGGCGGGCGGCCCGCTCGAGCAGCCAGGGCTCGAGCTCGAGCGTGCGCGCGGGCTCGTGCTCCAGCCCCCGGGCCAGATCGAGCAGCTGACCGATCAGGCTGTTCATCTCGTCGACATCGCGCTCGAGCCGGGTGATGAGGTCGGGCCTGGGGTCGACCGTCAGCAGCTCGAGCGCCAGGCGCATACGGGCCAGCGGCGTGCGCAGGTCGTGCGAGATGCCGGCCAGCAACGTGGTGCGGGCATCGAGCAGCTCACGCACCTGCAGCACCATCTGGTTGAAATGGCCCGACAGTTCGGCCAGCTCGCGCGGCCCGGTGATGGGCAACAACGCCGGGCGTGCACCACTGGCCAGATCGGCGGCGGCCTGTTCGAGCCGCGCCACCGGCTGCGAGATGCGCCGTGCCAGCCACCACGCGGCCAGGCCGGCCTGCGCCGTGCCTACCAGCAGCACCACAGCCAGCCCCCACAGCGGGCGGGTGTTGAGCCGTTCATCCGAAAAACCAACGCCCATGTCCTGCCCGCCGGCCTTCACGGTGGTCCACAACCAGCGTCCCGGCTCGGGGCCGGGGGCCCAGGCCAGGTAGGCGGGCAAACCTGCCCGTTGCTGCAGCGACTGCTCGAGGAAATACACATAAAAGCCGTGCACCAGGTCGACGTCACGCGGCATCGGCCGACCCGGCGACAAGACCAGCTGGTGTTTGCGCAGCAACTCGGCCTCGAACGCCGGGCGGGTGTCGGGCGGCAGTTCGACCCAGGTCTGGGCCGACAGCACCATCAGGCCAGCCAGGTCGTCGGCCGACCGCTCGGCCAGCGGCAACATCACGAAGCCGAGCACGGCGGCGAAGATCGACACGGTCCAGCCCACGAACAGGGCCGACAACCAGCGCAGGTAATGCCGTGCCAGCGTGGCAGGCCGGCCGGCACGGAACATCAATGCCCCTCGCCGCGCGGATTGAACAGGTAACCCTCGCCGCGGATGGTGCGCACGTATTGCGGGTGCGCCGCATCGGCTTCGATGCGGCGGCGCAGGCGGGTGACTCGCACATCGATGCTGCGGTCGAAGGCGTCACGCTCGTAGCCCTTGAGCCAGCTGATCAGGTCGTCACGCGACAACACCCGGTTGGGATGTTTGACGAAGACGCTCAGCAGCTCGAACTCGGCACCGTTGATGGGCACCTCGGCCTCGCCACGGAACAAGCGCCTGGCCACGTCGTCCAGCACATACGGTCCGAACGAGGCGTGTTGCGCCGCGTCGGCCTGCGTCTGCGCCGTCAGTGTGGTGGTGGCGGCGCGGCGCAGCAGTGCCCGCAGGCGTGCCAGCAGTTCTCTCGGGCTGAAGGGTTTGGCCAGGTAGTCGTCGGCGCCGACTTCGAGCCCCACCACACGGTCGATCTCGTCGCCACGCGCCGACAACATCAGGATCGGCAGGTTGGACTGGCTGCGCAAGGTGCGAGCCAGGCTCAGCCCGTCCTCACCCGGCAACATGATGTCGAGCACCACCACGTCGGGCGTGGCGTGCGCCATGCGCTGGCGCATCTGCTCGCCGCCGTCGGCCTCGTCGACCCTGAACCCGCTCACGCTCAGGTAGTCGCGCAACAACTCGCGCAAGGCCGGGTCGTCGTCGACCACGAGCACACGTGCGGGCACTGAGGAATCCATCACGCGGCCAGTCTAGCGCCGGCCTCACAGGTCGCCCACCTGCGTGAAACACAGCGAAACGTGGTGGCACACGGTGCCACGGCGGCGACATCGCCAGGACACGTCTGGCGCCCAGCATCGAGCCATCGACAACCCCGACAACCCGAGCTGAAGGACCTCTCGTGAAACCGACCCGCCTGCGCATCGTTGCGGTCGCCGCCGTGTTGCTCATGGCTGCACTGACCCTGGCCCAGGCCCAACCGCGCCATGGCGCGGGTCGTGGGGCTGGCGCAGGGTTAGGGGTCGGTACGGGGGCGGGACCCGCGTCCGCCCGGCTGGGCTACGGCGCGGGTTACCTGGCACGCCAGCAGTTGCGAGCCAGGCACGAAGGCGACCCCAGCAGCCAGCCCGGCACGACGCCCAGAGCAGGCCGCTGCGCCGCATCGGCCGGCATGCGGACCGAGCCCGCACCGAGCCTTGTGCGGCCAGCTGAGCAGTCCGCCGAACGACCGCCCGAACGACCGGTAGAGCGACCGGCCGAGCGAGTTGCAGAGAGAACTGCCGCGAGAACCGGCGGATCTGTCGATGCCACGGCTGGCGACAACTGCGGCGTATCGAAGCCCTGAATTTCAACCCCAAGGAGTACGACATGAACAGCACCACAAGACGTCGATCACTGCAATGGATGGCTGCCGGCCTGCTGGCGTCGGGCTTGCTGGCCGCCTGCGGCGGCGGCGACGACTCGCGCCCGGCGATGAATGTGGACGCCAGTGGCATGTCGTCGTTCGACAGCACCACCCTGGCCGCTGCCCTGGCCTCGTATCCGCTGCAAGCGGTGTCGGTGACCGAGGCCGACGACCTGGCCTTCATGCGCGAAGAAGAGGAGCTGGCCCGCGCCGTGTACAGCCAGAGCGCCTTGCTCTGGCCGACCCTGCCGATCTTCAGCAACATCGCAGCCAGCGAGGCCACCCACACCGCGGCGGTGAAGATGCTGCTCGACCGCTACGCGCTGGCCGACCCGCTGGCCGGTTTGCCCGCGGGCACGTTCAAGACCCCCGCCTTCCAGACCCTGTACACCAATCTCGTGGCCGCCAGCAGCGTGAGCCTGGTCGAGGCCTTGAAGGTCGGCGTGCAGATCGAGGAACTGGACATCGCCGACATCGTGGCGCGTCAGGCCAGTGTCGACAACAACGACATCCTGATGGTCTACGACAACCTGCTGCGCGGCTCGCGCAACCACCTGCGCGCCTACATGAAGGTGCTGACCCAACAAGGCGGCAGCTACACGCCGCAATACATCGACCAGACCGAGTTCGACGCCATCGTCGCTTCGCCGATGGAAACAGGCCGCTGAACGCGGCCGCAACTTCACCTCATCAACCCAGGAGCATCAACATGACACGCATGACTCACATCGTCGCCGCCCTCTCCATCGGTGCCGCCATGGCCACCAGCATCGGTGCCGTCGCGCAGACACAGATGCAGACCCAGGATCAGGCGCAATCCCAGGTGCAGGCCCAGGACCAGACCCAGGCACAGCAGCAGATCTACGGCAGACAACTCATGACGGCGCAAGAGCGCACCGAGTACCAGCGCCAGATGCGCTCGCTCAAGACCCAGCAGGCGCGCGACCAGTTCCGCACCGAGCATCACAACAAGATGCAGATTCGCGCCAAGGAACGCGGCGTGACGCTGCCCGATGCACCACCGGCCCGCGGCCAGGGCGCCGGCCCTCGTGCCGGCAACCCACCCGGCATGGGTGCCGGCCCAGGCGCCATGTCCGGCGGCATGTCCGGCGGTAGCGGCAGCGGCAGTGGCGGCAACGGCGGCAACGGCGGCAGTGGTGGAGGCAGCGGAGGTAGCGGCGGCAGTGGCGGCGGCAGCGGCCGTTGAGATCTGCGGGCGCGGCCAAACACCGGCTCCGTGATCTGCAGGCCTCAGCCATCTGCAGGTCAACAGCCTGCAGCGGGCAAAAACGTCAGCCTGGATTCACCTGCTGGCGCCTGCGCCAGCCGGAGGCCGGCGCCGGCTCAGATCACCAGATCGATCAGGAACGGCCCGGGCTGACGGAAGCTCGCGGCCAGCAGATCGGCGCAGCCTTCGAGTGTGGTCGTGCGCGCCGCCTCCACACCCAGACCCTGGGCCAGCTTCACCCAGTCCAGCGCGGGGCGGCCCAGGTCGAGCATGTCCATCGCCGTGGGGCCGGGGGTGGCGCCCACGCCCTTGTATTCGCCCAGCAGGATGGCGTAGCTGCGGTTGTTGAGCAGCACCGTCGTGCAGGGCAGACGCTCGCGCGCCTGCGTCCACAAGGCCTGCAGGCTGTACATGGCCGAGCCGTCGGCCTGCAGGCTCACCACACGGCGACCACCGGCGCCCATGGCACGTGCGCCGATGGCCGCGCCGGTGGCGACAGGCAGCCCGTCACCGATGGCACCACCAGCCAGGTGCAGCCAGTCGTGCGGCGCGGCGGCGAAGGTGTGGGGGTAGATGCCCCGGCCGTACGAGACACTTTCGTCGCTCACGATGGCGCCCTCGGGCAACAACGCCGCCAGGGTGCGGGCCAGGCCTTCACTCGTGGGCGCGCCGCGCTCAGGCAACGGGCGCGGCCCCGGGTCGTGCGCTGGTACCTCGGGCGCGCCGAGTTCGTCCACCAGCGCCTGCAACGCGGCCAGGCCGTCCTGCTCGGGCCGCGCCAGCACATGCAACTGGGCCGTCGGTGAATAGTGCGTCGACGGCTTGCCCGGATAGGCAAAAAAGCCCACCGGAGGCTTGGCGCCCACCAGCACCAGGTGGTCGTAACCAGCAAGCGCCCGCACAGCCTGGTCGGTGACATACGGCACCCGCTCGATCGGCGGGCAGCCGCGGCCACGCGCCATCTGGCCGATGACGAAATCCGCCCGAACCGCCGCCCCCGTGGCCCGCGCCACCCGCCAGGCCAGTTGCTGACCCGCGGCACTCAGCGCCTGGCCGGCCAGCAGCAGCAACACACGTGCGCCACCGGCACCGGGCGCCGATCCATGGTCGCCGCGCAACACGCGCGCGGCCGTGCGCACCGCAAACACATCGATGGTGGACGCCGCCGGCACCGGCAGCGCCTGAGCCGGCACACCCCCCTCGTCCCACGACGCGTCGGACGGCAAGATCAAGGTGGCGATCTGGCCCGGGTGGGTGCGCGCGGCCTGCACCGCGGCCGCCGCGTCACGCCCCACGTCGACCGCGCTAGTGCTGGTACGCACCCAGGACGACACCGTGCGCGCCAGCGCCTCGGTATCGGCAGTGAGCGGCGCGTCGTGCGGGCGGTGGTAGGTGGCCTGATCCCCCACGATGTTGACGATGCCGCTGCGCGCCCGCCGCGCGTTGTGCAGATTGGCCAACCCGTTCGCCAGCCCCGGCCCGCAGTGCAGCAGCGTGCAGGCCGGCTTGCCGGCAAGACGCCAGTAGCCGTCGGCCATGCCGGTGACCACCGTCTCGTGCAGCCCCAGCACACAACGTATGCCCGGGTTCTGGTCGAGTGCAGCCACGAAGTGCATCTCGCTCGTGCCCGGGTTGGCGAAACAGGTGTCGACACCCGCGCCCAGCAAGGTGTCGACCAGACTCTTGGCACCGTTCATCGAGCGTTCTCCGGCTGCGGCCAGGGGTGGATGCAGCCGGGGTGGCTGCATCGACGACACAAACCCGTGGTCGCGATTGCCGGACAGTTTGCCCCCGCGCTAGCTGGCGACGCTCAGGTCGCACCCCTAGGCCACATAGTTGTACAATTTTCCGTACAACCAAGGAACCCCACTGTGGACGCCATCACCTACTCTGCCGCCCGCGCCAATCTGGCCAGCACCATGGACCGGGTGTGCAATGACCACGAAGCGCTGATCATCACCCGCAACGGCGAGCAATCGGTCGTGATGCTCTCGCTGGAAGACTTCCAGGCGCTGGAAGAAACCGCCTACTTGCTGCGCAGCCCCGCAAATGCCAAGCGCCTGCTTGCCGCCACCGCCCAACTCACCGCCGGCCAAGGGACGGAACGGGAACTGACACCGTGAAGTTGATCTTTGCGGACACGGCCTGGGAGGATTACATCTACTGGCAAAAACAAGACAAGCGTATGGTCGGCCGCATCAACAAACTCATCCGCGAAACTCAAAGAGAACCGTTCACCGGCGTCGGCAAACCCGAGCCGTTGAAACACGCTTTGGCTGGTTTCTGGTCGCGCCGAATCACCGATGAGCACCGGATGGTTTACCGGGTGGGAGGCGACGCCTTGTTGTTGGCGCAGTTTCTGTATCTCTATTGAAGAGGACGTAAGGCACCTTCGCTGTTCCATCAACTCTTACGTGTCGCCGTCCTTGTCGCTGCATTGGCAAATGGCGTCAGCAAGGCCAATGCGCACTTGCGTTCAGTCGACCTGCTCATATGGTGCAAGCTGCCAGAGCCGTTGCGGCATAGGTTCGACTGGTGGCAACTGGAGTGGACCGTATGGCCCGTTGAGCCCTCGCTCTTGCTTCCAGTCGTGAATATAGAAAGCGATGCGGAATTGCTTTTCAGTTGGCAACTGACCGAACTTTCGCTCGGGCAACACTTTGGCTCCATCGGCGGTCAGAAACTTCTCGCACCAGGCTGCCTGCCAGCGGGACTTCGGGCTATCAGGGTCCGGCTGCTGGAATGAATCGATCGAAAACGAACTATCAGGATTACCGACAAGTATTTCGACGAGTGCAACCTGGGAGAGATCTGCTTCGAGATCCGCTCGAATCTCGGCAAGCTCATCAGGGGACAATGCAGCAATTTCGGCAGTGCGTCCAACGCGAGCGAGAAAAGCCTTGGTTTCATCCAGGAAGTTGATCGGATTTCGAGCCGCAACTTCCCTGGCGACAAAGGCCTCGTACTCAACCTTGTTGGCACTTGGTGAGTAGACCCCAATAACAGTTACGGTCGGCGACATCGGTCGGTCTTGCGACATAGCGGCGGAGGGACAAATGGCGAAAGCGGCAATTGTCAGCTTGCCGAAGAGTATGAGGAGTTCACGACGCATGTTGTGAGACCTGACGGGACTGGACACAGGGTTCAGGAGACGGCGCTATCGACCTTCGGCAAGTCGAATCAAGCACAACTGGAGTGACCCGATCCGTCTAGTCTGCCACGACGTTGTCGCCCGCTTGACCCTCCCCGCTCCATCCCGCCACCCACTAGCATGTCGCCCCTGCACCCCACCCCCGCCCCCGCACCATGACGACCTCCCCCGGCGACGCCGCCACCGCCGACACGGCCTACGCCGAGCACACACCGATGATGGCGCAGTACCTGCGCATGAAGGCCGAACATCCGTCGACGCTGCTGCTGTACCGGATGGGTGATTTCTACGAGCTGTTCTTCGACGATGCGCGCCGCGCGCATCAGTTGCTGGACATCACGCTCACCACGCGGGGCAACAGTGCTGGCGAGCCGATCCCGATGGCCGGGGTGCCGGTGCATGCGCTGGAGTCGTATCTGGCCAAGCTGATCCGCCTGGGCGAGGCGGTGGCGATTGCCGAGCAGATCGGCGAGCCGGGTGCCACCAAGGGGCCGATGGAGCGCAAGGTGCTGCGCATCGTCACGCCCGGCACGGTGACGGACAGCGAGTTGCTGAACGAACGGACCGAGACGCGGTTGCTGGCGCTGACACGGGTGGGTGGTGCTCGCGGCGCGGCGAGTGACCTGCTGTCGGCGGGCGGTGCTGGTGGTAGTGCTGGTGGTAGTGCTGGTGCTGGTGCTGGTGCTGGTGCTGGTGCTGGTGCTGGTGGCGCAGCGTCGCCGCGAGCCGGGCGATCGGCGCCGGTGCGCTACGGGCTGGCCTGGTTGTCGCTGGCCAGTGGTGAGCTGGGGTTGGCCGAGGCGGGTGAGGCGGAGCTGGCCGGCTGGCTGGCGCGGCTGGCGCCGGCCGAGGTGCTGATTGCCGCGCCGGGTGGCAGCAGCGCCAGCATGAACGCGGCGAGTGATGCGGACCGCGTACCGCTGGCGCTGCGCCAGTCCGGCGCACCGCTCACGCATCGACCGCCGTGGCAGTTCGACGCCTCACTGGGTGAACGCAAGCTGCGCGAGTTGCTGGGTGTGGCGCATCTGGGCGGCTACAACGCGCAGGATCTGGTGGTGGCGCATGGCGCCGCCGCGGCGCTGCTGAGTTATGCCGAACACACGCAAGGCCGCGCGCTGGCGCATGTGCGCGGGCTGACAGTGCAGCGATCCAGCGAGCTGATCGACCTGCCGCCGGCCACGCTGCGCAACCTGGAACTCATCCGCACGCTGCGTGGTGAGGACTCACCCACGGTGCTGTCGCTGCTGGACAGCTGCCGCACCGGCATGGGCAGCCGCATGCTGCGGCAATGGCTGGTGAACCCGCCGCGCGACCGCGCCATCGCCAGCGCACGCCTGGGTGCCATCGAACAACTGCTGGCCCAGGGTGAGCAGCCACTTCGCGAGGGTCTGCGCCATGTGAGCGACGTGCAGCGCATCGCCAGCCGCATCGCGCTAAGGCAGGTGCGTCCGCGCGAGCTGGCGGGCTTGCGCGAGACACTGGCGACGCTGCCTGCGTTGCTGGCGCTGCTGCCGGTGAGTGATACCAGCAACGACCTGCTCGCCCAAGCCGCCGCCGCACTCACGCCCGACCCGGCCATCCATCAGCTCATCGCCGCCACCATCGCGCCTGAACCGGCCGTGCTGCTGCGTGACGGTGGCGTGATCGCCGAAGGCTGCGACCCCATCCTGGACGAGCTGCGCGGCATCAGCACCAACTGCGACGCCTTCCTGCTGGACCTCGAGGCGCGCGAACGGGCGCGCAGCGGCATCACCAATCTGCGGGTGCAGTTCAACAAGGTGCACGGCTTCTACATCGAGGTGAGCGCCGGCCAGGCCAGCAAGGTGCCCGAGGACTACCGCCGGCGCCAGACGCTGAAGAACGCCGAGCGCTACATCACGCCCGAGCTCAAGACTTTCGAGGACAAGGCGCTGTCGGCGCAGGAGCGCTCGCTGGCGCGCGAGAAATACCTGTTCGAGAAACTGCTCGACGCGCTGCAGCCGCATCTGGGTGCGCTCACCGCACTGGGCCAAGCGCTGGCGCAGCTCGACGTGCTGGCGGCGCTGGCCGAGCGCGGCCGCACGCTGAGCTGGTGTGCGCCGCAGTTCGTGAAACACCCGTGCATCGAGATCGAGCGTGGGCGCCATCCAGTGGTGGAAGCACGCCTGGCCGAGTCGGGCACGGCCTTCATCGCCAATGATTGCCGGCTGGATGCGAGCCGCTCGTTGCAGCTCATCACCGGGCCCAACATGGGCGGCAAGAGCACCTACATGCGCCAGGTGGCGTTGATCGTGCTGCTGGCGTCGATCGGCTCGTTCGTGCCGGCGGCGAGTTGCCGCCTCGGGCCGATCGACGCCATCCACACGCGCATCGGCGCGGCGGACGACCTGGCCAATGCCCAGTCGACCTTCATGATGGAGATGAGTGAGGCGGCGGCCATCCTGCACGCCGCCACGCCGCACAGCCTGGTGCTGATGGACGAGATCGGCCGCGGCACCTCCACCTTCGACGGCCTGGCGCTGGCCAGCGCCATCGCCAGCCATCTGCACGACAAGAGCCGCGCCTTCACGCTGTTTGCCACGCACTACTTCGAGCTCACCGAGCTGCCGGCGCGCCATGCCCGCGCCATCAACCTGCACGTGAGTGCGGCCGAGGCGGGGCAGGACATCGTGTTTCTGCATGCCATCGAGGCCGGCCCGGCCAGCCGAAGTTACGGCGTGCAGGTGGCCAAACTCGCCGGCATGCCGGCGGCGGTGCTCAAGCAGGCGCGGGCCGCGCTCGAGAAACTCGAGGCGCGCCAGCGCGAGGCCGACGACCAGATCGACCTGTTCGGCAGCCATGACGATGGCCACGGTGGCAGCCAGGACGGCCAGCGACGAGGTGGCGCGATGGCCGACGAATCGGACGACGATCTGCCATTCGACCAGGGCCTCGACGGGTCGGACGCTGGCCTCGGCGAAAATGCCGGCCAATCCGGACGAAGGGCCCAGCACGCGGCGCCCGCCGCCGCCGATCCACGCCACGAGGCCCTGCTCGCAGCACTCAACGACCTACAGCCCGACAGCCTCAGCCCGCGCGACGCACTCGATGTGCTGTACCGCCTGAAACTGCTGGCCAGCGCCGCGACCTGACCCACCTCGCCTCGACCCGACTCGAACTGACAAGCTGGCCAACCCGCCGCTCGTGCACCCCACTTCCACCTACCTAACGCAGACCCTCGACATGACCTATTGCGTCGGCATCCGTCTCAACGCCGGACTCGTCTTTCTCTCCGATTCACGCACCAACGCCGGGCTGGACGCGATCTCGACCTTCCGCAAGATGATGGTCTATGAAAAGCCCGGCGACCGTTTCATGTGCCTGCTCTCGGCCGGCAACCTGAGCATCAGCCAAAGCGTGCGTGAGATCCTGCAGGTGGAGAAGATCCCGCAGGAGCACGGCGACCCCATCACCATCTGGAACGCCAAGAGCATGTTCGACGCCGTGCGTGTGCTGGGCAGCGCCGTGCGACGCATCTACGACACCGACGGCCCGGCTCTGCGCAATGCCGGCATCGACTTCAATGCCAGCATGATCTTCGGCGGCCAGATCGCCGGTGAGGCGATGCGGCTGTTCCTGGTCTATTCGGCCGGCAACTTCATCGAGGCCACACGCGAGACCTGTTTCTTCCAGGTGGGTGAAAGCAAATACGGCAAACCCATCCTGGACCGTGTGCTCACGCCCACCACACCACTGGACGAAGCCGCCAAATGTGCCCTGGTGTCGATGGATTCGACGCTCAAGTCCAACCTGAGCGTGGGCCTGCCGCTGGACATGGTGGTGTACGAGGCCGGCTCGCTGCAGTCCGACAAGGTGGTGTGTATCGACGAGCACAACCCCTACTTCCAGATGATCCACAGCACCTGGGGCGAACGCCTGCGCGAGGTGTTCGAGGGTATCGACGACCCGCGCTGGGACGGCGGCAGCGCCGACCATCCACTCATGGTCGGCTCCGGGCGTTACGAGGTGATGCGCAAGATCGCCACACCGAGCGAGAAGATCGTCTGAAGCCGCGGATGAACCTGCTGTGCGCCTTCACTGGCGCTGCCGATCCAGACACCTGCGCTTGCGTTTGCGCTTCACGATGACTACTTCTGGCACTCAGCCCACGCTGGTATTCAGCCACGCCAACGGCTTCCCGGCGGGCACCTACCGCCAGCACTTCGAGGCATGGCGAGCGGCAGGCTGGCGGGTCGAGGCCATCGACCGGCTGGGCCACAACGAACGTTACCGCGTCAGCAGCAACTGGCCGCACCTGCGCGACGAACTGATCGCCTTCATCGAAGGCCTGGGCACCGGGCCGGTCGCCCTGGTGGGGCATTCGCTCGGTGGCTTCCTGAGCCTGATCGTGGCCTGCCGCCGCCCGGCCCTGGTCAATGCGCTGGTGATGCTGGACGCACCCGTGCTGGCCGGCTGGAAGGCGCACAGCGTGCACGTGGCCAAGGTGACCGGGCTGATCAAGAAGGTCTCGCCCGGGCGTATCGCCAACAAGCGGCGCGAGTTATGGCCCAGCCGCGAGGCCATGCTGGCGCACTTTGCCGGCAAGTCGGCCTTTGCACGCTGGGCGCCCGGTGTGCTGGCCGACTATGTCGAGGCCGGCAGCCGGCCCGATCCACATGCCGACCCGGCGAATGCGCCGGGCGGCGTTCGCCTGGCCTTCGACCGCAGCGTCGAGGCACACATCTACGACACCCTGCCACATCACCTGGGCCGCCTGATCGGCCGCCATCCGCCGCGTTGCCCGGTGAGTTTCATTGCCGGCACCCAGAGCACCGAGATCCGCCAGGTCGGCCTGCAGGCCACGAAGCAACTCATCGCCGAGGCCAACCTGCAGCACCCGGATCGGCCCGGCCAGCTGATGTGGATGGAAGGCAGCCACCTCTACCCGATGGAAAAGCCGGCCGACACCGCCACCGCGGTGCTGAACCTGCTGGCGGCGATGAAGGCGGGCAACTGAGCGGCTGAGCCCGACACAAGGCGCCTGCCACCTGCCCGGCGCCACGTTGCGCGGCAGCGGGCGGGTGGACGACGCTTGCCGCAATACAGCCAGTCGCGACAAATCACACGCTTGTCAGCCAGCGTGCAGGCGCGTCCCTAGAATGCGCCCCGTTGGTGCTCGCTGCGCTGTCACGGCGCGGCGGTTAAACGGGAAGCAGGAGCTCACGATCCGCCCGGATCCCAGGCAACCTGCGCTGCCCCCGCAACGGTAAGCGGACGGTCGTTGTCCGCGTGCCACTCGCCTCACAGCGAGCGACGCGCGACACGCCCTGCTCGGACCTCATGCCACTGTGGCCCTCACGGGCCGCGGGAAGGTTGTCCGGGTTGTCTCCGCCAGCCCGGATACCGGCCAGCAAGGTGGTCGGGCCTCCAAAGGCCCGGCTGATGGTGTGGGCCTGCGGGGAAGCTGGCGCACACGCTTGATGGTGTCTTCTCCCCCATGTCTCTCACCCTCTCGCGGACCCGACTGTCCAGCTCGGCCGCTGCATGCGCTCGACAACTGCGCGGCAACTCCCTGCCCTGCATCACCTCCAGCGTCCGCCCGGCGTTGACGGCCTCGTCGTCGTCTCTGACGACTCACCGTTTCGAACCCAAGGCCACCCTGGCCGCCAGCGTGGCGGCGCTCGCGGCCCTGAGTATTGGCAGCACCGCGCTGGCCCAGCAGCGCACCACGGCGAGCGCCACCCTGGCTCCGGTGGTCATCACCGCCTGCCGCAGTGAGCAGGCACTGCCCGACGCGCTGCTCAGTACCAAGGTCATCAGCCGCGAGCAGCTCGAGCAGAGCCAGGCGTCCGATCTGCCGGCGCTGATGCGCGGCTACACCAGCATCGACATTGCCCAGGCTGGGCCACCGGGTTCACAGACCAGCCTGTTCCTGCGTGGCGCCGACAGCAAGCAGGTGCTGCTGGTGGTCGACGGCGTGGCGATGAACCGGGCCGACCTGGGCACGGCCTCGTGGCAGAACCTGGCGCTGGACCAGATCGACCGCGTCGAGATCGTGCGTGGCAATGCCTCGGCCCTGTGGGGCGCACAGGCGGTGGGTGGTGTGGTGCAGGTCTTCACACGCCGTGCCGCGCGGCCCGAGTTCAGCCTGAGCCTGGGCACTAACAAGACGGTCAACGCCAGCGCGGCGG
Organism: Candidatus Intricatilinea gracilis; assembly: GCA_016702605.1. Taxonomy (GTDB): domain Bacteria; phylum Pseudomonadota; class Gammaproteobacteria; order Burkholderiales; family Burkholderiaceae_C; genus Sphaerotilus; species Sphaerotilus gracilis. The sequence goes on along the minus strand of JADJDQ010000023.1, from coordinate 182,250 downwards.
CAGGCCATCGCTTTGGTGAGGGCGACCGCACGACACGTGTGTCGATGGCCCTGTCGCAGCGCGTCAGCAGCGGCGTCAATGCCACCGATCCGGTCGTCGCCGGCAACCCGGACCGTGACGCCTCGCGCCAGAGCGCCGTGAGCGCCCGACTCGAAAAAGGCTGGGCCGCCGGCCACAGCACCTCGGTGAGCCTGTCGAGCACCCACAGCCGCAGCGCCTACGACGGCGACTACCGCTTCTCGTTTCCGCCCATCGACCCGCTCAGCCGCGACGACCAGCTCTCGACCACGGTCGACGCCCTGGGCATCAGCAGCCGCCACGCGTTGGCATCCAGCCTGCAACTTGGCGTCGACCTGGGCCGGACCCGCGAAACCTACCGCGACCCGACCGGGCCGGACCAGTTCGGCAACTCGCGCGGCAGCAATCACACCCGCCAGGGCCAGTTGCAGCTGCAGTGGCAGGCGGCCCCCGGCCACACCGTGGTGGGCGCGCTCGAAGACAAACGCGAGGCCACTGAGGACAGCAGCAACCCGCAGAGCAAGCGCAACACCCGCAGCGTGCGACTGGGCTGGCTGGGCAGCTATGCCGCGGCCTGGCCGATCGACGTGCAGGCCAGCGCGCGTAGCGACGACAGCTCGAACTTCGGCCGTGCCAACACCGGCCTGCTGGCACTGGCCGTATCGCCGCTGCCGGCCTGGAAGTTCAGCGCCCAGTGGAGCACGGCGTTTTCTGCGCCGAGCTTCTCGGACCAGCAGTTCGCCGTCACCGGCGTGACGCTCAAGCCCGAACACGCCCGCAACGCAGAACTGGCCACGCACTACCAGCAAGGTGATAGCAGCCTGCGCCTGGCCTGGTTCAGGCAACGCCAGCGCGACCGCATCACCAGCGACGGCTTGTTCCACTCGGACTTCAAGAGCCTGGTCAACATAGCCAACGCGGCCAATCACGGCGTCGAACTGCTGGCGCAGACCCGCCTGGGTTCGGCCACGCTGGGCGGCGAGGCCCTCTGGCAAAACCCGCGCGACCTCGGCACCGGCAAGCCACTCAAGCGCCGCGCACGCCAGACCACCACCCTCACGCTGCAGCAACCGTGGGGCGCCTGGGACACAGGGGTGTGGCTGCGCCGCAGTGGTGCCCGCGCCGATGTCGACCCGGTGACCTTTGGCGACGCCACCGCGCCGGCACGCAGCACGCTGGGCCTGTCGGCCGGCTACAAGGTGGCACCCGGCTGGCGCCTGGCAGCCAAGCTGGACAACGCCAGCAATGCGCGGCACGCTGAAGTGCTGGGCTACACACCCACACCGCGCACCTTGAGCCTGAGTGTGAGCGGGCAGCTCTGAGCACCGGCGCCCGAGCCGCAGCCAGCGTCCAAGCCACCCGACCTGCCGATCGCACCATGACATCCGCCTCACGCGCCCAACCCAACGCCGCCGCCTCTCCCGGCGCGGCGCCGTCGGCGCATGCGGCAAAGCTGCCACATCCGGCACAGCCGGCACATCCAGCACGAGCTGCAGCTCGACCACACCCGCACCACGGCGCGCTGGCGCTGGTCGGGCTGGCCTTGCTGCTGGCAGCGGCGCTGCTGTTCAGCCTGGCTTGCGGTTCACACGGTTGTTCGGCGGGTGACCTGTGGCAGGCAGCTTTCGGACAGGCGCAGGACGATGCGCAGGCGCTCGCCAGCGAGCTGATCTGGCGCCTGCGCCTGCCGCGTGCCTTCACCGCGCTGGCGGTGGGCGGGCTGCTGGCGCTGGCCGGTGCGCTGCTGCAGGTGCTGCTGCGTAATCCGCTGGCCGACCCCTATGTGCTGGGTGTGTCGAGTGGTGCGTCGCTGGCAGCCGTGGCGGCCTTGTGGCTGGGTGCCGGCAGCTGGGCACTGACCGGTGCGGCCTGGGGCGGCGCGCTGGTGTCGACGCTGGCACTGTTCGCCCTGGGCCGGCGCAGCCTGGCGACACTGGACCTGCGCAGCGCGGGGCCGGCATCGGCGCGGCTGCTGCTCACCGGCGTGATGCTGGCCGCAGCCTGGACGGCGCTGATCTCACTGGCGCTCACGCTGGCGCCCGACGCCCAGCTGCGCGGCATGTTGTTCTGGCTGATCGGCGAGATCACCGGCAGCGAACCCTGGGCACCGGCACTCGCCGCGCTGATCGTGCTGCTGGTGCTGGCCTTGGCACAGGCGCGTTCACTCAACGTGCTGTTGCTGGGCGACGCCCGCGCCATGTCGCTGGGGGTGGCGGTGCCGCGGCTGCGCATCTACGTGTGTGCGCTGGCGGCGGCAGCCACGGCCTTTGCCGTCACCACCGCTGGCGCGCTGGGATTTGTCGGCCTGCTGGTGCCGCATGTGATGCGCCGCCTGGTCGGCAACGACCAGCGCCTGTTGCTGCCAGCCTGTGTGCTCGCCGGCGGCGCGGTGGTGGTGCTGGCCGACCTGCTGGCGCGCAGCGTGGTGGCGCCCACGCAGCTGCCGGTAGGCGCCGTGATGTCGCTGGTCGGTGTGCCGGTGTTCCTGTGGGTCTTGCATCACGCCGGGGAGCAGGCATGAACTTCTCGTTCGCACGACTGAAACCTCGTCGGCTGCATGAAGCGATGGCCGCTGCATCCGCGGTGAGCCCAGGCACTGGCGCATCGCTTGCTGGCACCTTGCCGCGTTCGAAGTTTGCGGCGCGTATCGCAGGCACGGCACAGGCGGTGACCGCAGCAACACCGGGCGAACGCATCGATTCGGCCACTGCCACGCTGGCCGCGGCGCATGACGCCACGTTGCTGACGTGCTCCGACCTCGGCCTGCGGGTGGGCAACACCAGGCGCAGCCGGGTGTTGATCGAAGGCCTGAACTTGACTGCCCGGCGCGGCGAGTTCTGGTGTGTGCTTGGCGCCAACGGCGCCGGCAAGACCACCTTGCTGCACACGCTGGCGGGCTTGCGTGCTCCCGATGGGGGCAGCCTGCAACTGGCCGGGCGAGCAATGGCGCAGTGGAGCGCGCGCGACGCGGCCTGCCTGCGCGGCTTTCTGCCCCAGGGTGGCGACGCTCTGTTCGGCCTGAGCACGCTGCAGGCAGTGCTGCTGGGGCGCCATCCGCACAGCCGATCGCAGTTCGGCCTGACCTGGGAGAGCGACGAGGACCTGGCCATCGCCCACGCGGCACTGGAGCAACTGGACCTGGCCGAACTGGCCGATCGCGAGGTGAGTTCACTCTCGGGCGGCGAACGCCAGCGGGTGGCGCTGGCCGCGCTGCTGGCGCAGGATCCGCTGGTGTATCTGCTGGACGAGCCGCTCAACCACCTCGACCTGCGCCATCAATTGGGCGTGATGGCCTTGTTGCGTGATCAAGCGCTGCGCCACGGGCGCCTGGTGATGGCCAGCGTGCACGACGCCTCGCTGGCAGCCCGGTTTGCCACCCATGCGCTGGTGATCGTCGGCCCGGGCCGTTGTGTTGCCGGCCCGGCCGATGAGGTGTTGACCGACGAAGTGTTGAGTGCAGCGCTGGGCCACGCCCTGCGCCGCGTCCAGGTCGACGGCCAGACGTTGGTGGTGGCGATGTGACGAGTGCGGCACAACGGTCGGATGTCTTGCCGGAGGTCTTGTCAGACGTCTGGTCGGGCATCCGGTCAGGCATCTGGTCGCGTGTCGGGTCGCATGTATTGCGGGCACTGCTCCTGGCGGCTGCCCTGTGCGCGCCTGTGGCGGCCCAGCCGATCCGCCTGGTCGACGATGCCGGTCAGAGGCTAGAACTGCCCGGCCCGGCGCGGCGCATCGTGGCCTTGTCGCCGCATGTCACCGAACTGCTGTTTGCGGTGGGTGCAGGTGACCGCGTCGTGGGTGTCGACGCCTGGAGCAACTACCCGGCGGCGGCGCGCCAGCTGCCGCGGGTAGGCGACCTGTACGCGCTCGACCTCGAACGCATCGTCGCGCTCAAACCCGACCTGCTGATCGTGTGGCACAACGGCAATTCGCAGCGCCAGCTCGACGTATTGCGCGGCCTGGGCCTGCCGATCTACTTCGACGGGCCGAGACGGCTGGCCGACATCCCGCATTCACTCGAGCAGATGGGCCGGCTGGCCGGCAGCGCCGCGCAGGCCGAGGCGGTGGCTGGCACCATGCGTGCGCGCGTCGAGGCCCTGCGTGTGCGCCACGCCGCCAAACCCAAGGTCAGCGTGTTTTATCAGGTGTGGACCAGGCCGCTGCTGACGGTCAACGCCACCACACTGATCGGCGACGTGATCACCTTGTGCGGCGGCGCCAACATCTTCGGCCACCTGCCGATGCAGGCTCCGCGCGTGGGCATCGAGGCGGTGATCGAGGCCGACCCGCAGGTCATCCTGGCCGCCAGTCTGGGCCAGATCAGTGCAGACGGCACTGACGCCGAGTCCGGCCCAGGGGCATCGGCCAACCAGGGCTCGGCAGGCAGAACGAGCGACAAGGCACAGACCTCTGCGCTCGACGACGGCGCGGCACGAGCCGACTTTTCGCTCTGGCGCGCCTGGCCACGGCTGCGTGCGGTGCGTCATCACCATCTGGTGGCCTTGAGCGACGACCTGATCAGCCGCCACACGCCCCGCGTGCTGGACGGCGCCGAGCGACTGTGCCGCGCTCTCGACGCGGCACGCCCACGACCTTGAATCGGCGGGGTTGCAGGGGTCGGGAAACCCCTGCGGGCTTTTATACTCGCGCTTTACCACCACGGCACATCCGCAGGCGCCCTGCCTGGCTCAGGGTGTGTCGCATGAAATGACCAAGTTCGTCTTCGTCACCGGCGGCGTCGTGTCCTCGCTAGGCAAGGGCATTGCGGCAGCGTCGCTGGCAGCCATTCTCGAGTCGCGTGGCCTGAAGGTCACCCTCATCAAGCTCGACCCCTACCTCAACGTGGACCCGGGCACGATGTCGCCCTTCCAGCACGGCGAGGTGTTCGTGACCGACGACGGAGCGGAAACCGACCTCGACCTGGGCCACTACGAGCGCTTCATCACCACCCGCATGAAGCGCAGCAACAACTTCACCTCGGGCCAGATCTACAAGAGCGTGCTCGAAAGAGCGCCGCGGCGACTACCTCGGCAAGACGGTGCAGGTGATTCCGCACGTCACCAACGAGATCCAGGAATATGTCAGGCGCGGCGCGGCGGCGCTCAACGACGCCGGTGAGGTGATCGATGTGGCCATCGTCGAGATCGGCGGCACGGTAGGTGACATCGAATCCTTGCCCTTCCTCGAAGCCGTGCGCCAGATGAGCCTGAAGATGGGCCCGACCAACACGGCCTTCGTGCACCTGACCTATGTGCCGTGGATCGCCGCCGCCGGCGAACTCAAGACCAAGCCAACACAGCACACGGTGCAGAAGATGCGCGAGATCGGCATCCAGCCCGACGCGTTGTTGTGCCGCGCCGACCGCCCGATTCCGGCCGAAGAGCGCGAGAAGATTTCGCTCTTTACCAACGTGGCGATGCACGGCGTGATCAGCGTGTGGGATGCCGACACCATCTACAAGGTGCCGCGCATGCTGCACGAGCAGGGCCTGGACGAGCTGATCTGCATGAAGCTGCAACTGCTCACCCGCCCGGCCAACCTGCAGCGCTGGGACCGCCTGGTGCACGAAGTCGAGGCGCCCAAACGCACTGTGCGCATCGCCATGTGTGGCAAGTACACCGACCTGTCGGACTCGTACAAGTCGCTCAACGAGGCGCTGCGCCACGCCGGCATCCAGCACCATGCCAAGGTCGAGATCGACTACGTCGATTCCGAAACACTCACCGCAGACACTGCCGCCTCGCTGTCGCACTTCGACGCCATCCTGGTGCCGGGCGGCTTCGGCAAACGCGGCATCGAGGGCAAGATCGTCGCAGCGCAATACGCCCGTGAACACGGCATCCCCTACCTGGGCATCTGCCTGGGCATGCAGGTGGCCACGATCGAATACGCGCGCCACATGGCGGGTCTGACGGGTGCCAACTCGACCGAGTTCGAGCCCAACACGCCGCACCCGGTGATCGCGCTGATCGAGGAATGGCAGAACGCCGACGGCAGCATCCAGACGCGCGACGCCAACTCCGACCTGGGCGGCACCATGCGTCTGGGCGCACAAAGCTCGGACGTGGCCAAGGGCACGCTGGCGCACCAGATCTACGGTGACGTGGTGACCGAGCGGCACCGCCACCGTTTCGAGGCCAATGAGCGTTACCTCGACCGCCTGCGCTCGGCTGGTCTGGTGATCTCGGCCATCACGCAGCGCGAGAAACTCACCGAGATGATCGAACTGCCGCGTGAGGTGCACCCCTGGTTCGTCGGTGTGCAGTTCCACCCCGAGTTCAAGAGCACGCCGTGGGACGCGCATCCGCTGTTCATCAGCTACGTCGAGGCCGCCATCCAGCACCAGGCGCGCCAGGCCGGCGCGGCCAAGGCCCTGAAGGAAGCGGCATGAAGCTGTGCGGTCATGACGTCGGACTGGACCAGCCGTTCTTCCTGATCGCCGGCACCTGCTCGATCGAGGGCCTGCAGATGTCGCTCGACGTGGCCGGCGTGCTCGAGGAAGCCTGCGCCGGGCTGGGCATACCGCTCATCTACAAGGGTTCGTTCGACAAGGCGAACCGGTCGTCGGGCACGACCCAGCGCGGCGTGGGCATCGAGGCGGGCCTGAAGATCCTCGACGAAGTGCGCCGCCAGACCGGCCTGCCGGTGCTGACCGACGTACACGACGAGTCGCAGGTGGCCGAGGTGGCCAGTGTGGTCGACGTGTTGCAGACGCCGGCCTTCCTGTGCCGGCAGACCGATTTCATCCGTGCCGTGGCGCAAAGTGGCAAGCCGGTGAACATCAAGAAGGGCCAGTTCCTGGCGCCCTGGGACATGAAGAATGTCATCGACAAGGCCCGCGCCGCCGCGACGGAAGCCGGCCTGCCCGAAGACAGCTTCCTGGCCTGCGAACGCGGCGTGAGCTTCGGCTACAACAACCTGGTGGCCGACATGACCAGCCTGGCCGAGATGCGCAAGTCCGGCGCACCGGTGGTGTTCGACGTGACCCATTCGGTGCAAAAGCCTGGCGGCCTGGGCGGATCCAGCGGCGGAGCACGCGAGATGGTGCCGGTGCTGGCCCGTGCGGGCGTGGCTGCCGGTGTGGCGGGCCTGTTCATGGAAACCCATCCCGACCCGGCACAGGCATGGAGCGACGGCCCGAACGCCGTGCCGCTCAAGCATATGAAGGCGCTGCTCGAGCAACTGGTGGCGCTGGACCGCGTGGTCAAGAGCCAGCCCTTGCTCGAGCAGGACTTTTCCGGCTGAACACTTGCCGTGAGGCCGCCGCACCACGACGCCTTGCACAGCTTCCTTGCCCGGACTCACGACATCAGCTGTCTGAAGCGCGCGGGTAACCGCTTTGCGGCACCATGCGCGCAAACCAAGATTCGAACCATCCCTGGAGAACCTGAATGAGTGCCATCGTCGATATCGTCGGCCGCGAAGTGCTGGACAGCCGCGGCAACCCCACCGTCGAATGTGACGTGCTGCTGGAGAGCGGCACCATGGGCCGTGCGGCCGTGCCGAGCGGCGCGTCCACCGGTAGCCGCGAAGCCATCGAACTGCGTGACGGCGACAAGAGCCGTTACCTCGGCAAGGGTGTGCTCAAGGCGGTGCAGAACATCAACACCGAGATCAGCGAAGCCGTGCTCGGCCTCGACGCGGCCGAACAGGCCTTTCTCGACAAGACACTGATCGACCTGGACGGCACCGACAACAAGGCCCGACTGGGTGCCAACGCCACGCTGGCCGTGTCGATGGCGGTGGCGCGTGCCGCGGCCGAAGAATCGGGCCTGCCGCTGTACCGCTACTTCGGCGGCATGGGTGCCGTGCAGCTGCCGGTGCCGATGATGAACGTCATCAACGGCGGCGCCCACGCCAACAACAGCCTGGACCTGCAGGAGATGATGATCATCCCCGTGGGTGCACCGAGCCTGCGTGAAGCCATCCGCTGGGGCGCAGAGGTGTTCCATGCGCTCAAGAAGATCCTGCACGACAAGCACATCAGCACCGCGGTAGGTGACGAAGGCGGCTTTGCCCCCAGCGTCGAGAGCCACGAGGCCGCCCTGCAGCTGATCCTGCAGGCCATCGACAAGGCCGGCTACCGCGCCGGTGAGCAGATCGCCCTGGGCCTGGACTGCGCGGCCAGCGAGTTCTATCACGACGGCAAATACGTGCTCGAAGGGGAAGGCAACCTCAGCCTCACCGCCGAAGCCTGGACCGACATGCTCGCCACCTGGGTCGACAAGTACCCGATCATCAGCATCGAGGACGGCATGCACGAAGGTGACTGGGCCGGCTGGGCGCATCTGACGCAGCGCCTGGGCAAGAAGGTGCAACTGGTGGGCGACGACCTGTTCGTCACCAACACCAAGATCCTGAAGCGCGGCATCGACGAAGGCATCGCCAACTCGATCCTCATCAAGATCAACCAGATCGGCACGCTGAGTGAAACCTTCGCCGCCATCGAGATGGCCAAACGCGCCGGCTACACCGCCGTCATCAGCCACCGATCGGGCGAGACCGAAGACAACACCATCGCCGACATCGCCGTGGGCACCAACGCCGGCCAGATCAAGACCGGCTCGATGAGCCGCAGCGACCGCATCAGCAAGTACAACCAGCTGCTGCGCATCGAAGAAGACCTGGGCGACATCGCCGTCTACCCCGGCCGCGCGGCGTTCTACAACCTCAAGTAAACGGCGTCGGTACCAAGGGCTGCGCACCAGGCGCGCCCTTGGTTCGAGTCCACACACCGGCACCTGCCTCGACCACTTCCATGCGCCTGCTCAGCATCGCCCTTCTGGCCCTGCTTGCCGTGGTCAACACCGAACTCTGGTTCGGCAGCAGTGGTGTGCCGCGCAGCCGTGAACTGTCGGCCCTGGTGACCGAGCAGCAGGCGGCCAATGCCCTGGCCATTGAACGCAACGCCAAGGACCGGGCCGAGCTGAAGGACCTGCGCGAAGGCCTGGAGATCGTCGAGGAAAAGGCGCGCGGCGACCTCGGCATGATCAAGGCCGACGAAGTGCTGGTGCAATACACGCGGTGACCGGACATCCGGTCGACCCGCCCACTACACACTCACTCTCATGATCGACCTGATGGCCTCGGCCTGGCAGGTCGCCCTGCAACTGGTCGTCGAGCCGACATTGCAGCAACTCGCCGCCAGCGCCTTCACCGTCTGGGGCGTTCCGGTGAGCTGGGCCGAACTCGTCGCCTTTGTGCTGGCACTTTGGATGGTGGGGTGCAATTTGCGTGTCAACCCGCTGGGCTGGCCGCTGGCCATCGTGTCGTCGCTGCTCTACTTCGGCCTGTTCTGGCAAAGCCGGCTCTATGGAGACGCCAGCCTGCAGTTGATGTTCGTGGCGCTGGCAGGCTGGGGCTGGTGGCAATGGTTGCGAGGCCATGACGACAACGGCCGGGCCCTCGTGGTGCGCGCCCTGCCAGCTTCGCTGCGTACGCGCCTGGTGGTCGGCACCTTGCTCGCCTGGCCGGCACTGGGCCTGATCCTCGACCACTACACCGACACCGACGTGCCGTACTGGGACGCCTTTCCCACCGCCGCCAGCCTCACCGGCCAATGGTTGCTGGGGCGCAAATACGTCGAGAACTGGGCCGTGTGGATGCTCGTCAACGTGGTGAGTGTGGGCCTGCTGGCCTACAAGCAGCTGTGGCTCACCGCCGTGTTGTACTGCCTGTTCGTGGGTCTTTCTGCCTGGGGCTGGCGCCGCTGGCGCCTGCTGGCCCGGCAACGTGTCACCGCCTCAACTGCTGGTGCCGCGGGCTGATCGTGGCCGGTTGGATCATCAGCATCGTCGGCGCAGAGAGCACCGGCAAATCGACCCTGGCGCTGGCCTTGTGTGAAGCGCTGAATGCCGGGTCGCCGAGCCGGCCACGATGCGCCCATGTCGACGAGGCGCTGCGCAACTTCTGCCTGCGCAATGGCCGCACACCGACACGCGACGAGCAGACCGAGATCGCCGCCGAACAAAGCCGGCGCATCGCCACAGCAGCACAGTGCCATGAGGTCGTCATCGCCGACACCTCGGCACTCATGACTGCCGTCTACAGCGACTACGTGTTCGGCGACACCAGCCTGTACGAGGCTGCACTGGCCACCCAGGCGGGTTACACGCTCACCCTGCTGACCGCCCTCGACCTGCCCTGGCAGCCCGACGGCCTGCAACGCGACGGCGCCCATGTGCGCCAGCCCGTCGACACACTCATCCGCCGTGCCCTGCAACACGCCGGCCTGGGCTGGAGTGTGGTCGCCGGACAAGGCGCGGCCCGGCTGGCCAACGCCACGTCAGCGGTCGACCGTGTGTTGACTGCCCGGTCGGACCGGCCGAGGTCTGCGGACGCTGGCAACGGCGCGGACGACAACGACAACTGCAACGACGACGGCCAGTCCGGCTGGCGCCATGTCTGCACCCGCTGCGGCGACGGCAGTTGTGAGCGCCGGCTGCTGGCCCTGAACCGACGCCCACGCGGCGCGTGAGCCGCAGTGGCAACCATGATCAGTTCTGCGCATGAACCGGCGGAGTTGACCGAAAGTAATTTGGCAAGCCTGTTTTGGCGACCTAAGATGACGCTGCGGATGATTAGATAATCATCCGCATCCCATGCGGGATATCAGGCTGATAACCAGCGGCCGGATAGTCTTCGACCGATATGTGGCAGCAAGGAGTGACCATGAGCAAGACCTTGATATTCTGTGCAGACGGCACCTGGAACGGCCCCGAGCAGGATGAGGACAAGGACGACGTGCCCGACGTGACCAACGTCTACAAACTCTACTGCGGTCTGCTCGGCGAAGCACCGTCCGACTTCGAGTATCTCAAGGGTGAACACGAGAAGAATCTCGTGGTGGATGGCCAGATCGTGCAGATGGCCAAATACATCCACGGCGTGGGAGATTCGTCCAACGTCATTCGCAAGGCCATTGGCGGCATCTTCGGCGCCGGCATGATCCAGCGTATCGTGCGCGGCTACACCTTCTTGTCGCGCAATTACGAAGAGGGTGACGACATCGTCATCGTGGGGTTCAGTCGCGGCGCTTATACCGCCCGCGCCCTCGGCGGGCTGATCGTCAGTCAGGGCCTGCTGGCCAAACGCCTGACGACCGACAAGGAGCGCGCCTATACCCTCGGCGCACTGGCCTGGAAACAATATCGACAAAGTTCGCCGCGGCACGACCAGAGTTTTCTCGAGAAGTTTGTCGAGATGCTCGCAATCGTCCAGGCCTTGTTCAGCGGTGACAAACTGAATGACGGTGATCTGGTGCCGATTTCGTCCATCAAGGCCATTGCGGTATGGGATACGGTGGGTGCGCTGGGTTTGCCGGATTACCTCGAGGATATTCGCGCCGATACCTTCAAGTTCTCGGATACCGTCCTCAACGACAAGGTCCGGCACGGTTTCCATGCGGTGGCGCTGGATGAACAACGCATCGATTTTTCACCCACCTTGTGGACATCACGCGCCGGCATAGAGCAAATGGTGTTCCCGGGCGCGCATGCCGATGTGGGGGGTGGTTATCCGGTCAAGGTGGGTGAAAGTGGCTTGTCCAACGGCGCCCTGCTGTGGATGGCCGATCGGCTGCGTTCGGTCGGCCTGCGGCTCGCGCCCGACTTCGACAGCCAGCACATCCCCGATCCGGGGGGCCCGGCGCACAAACCCTGGAGCAAGTCGCCGTTCAACATCATCGGCAAGAAGGCCACTCGCACGTTCGCCGGCGTCGACATGCTCGAACATGCCTCGGTCGCGGCACGTATGGCAGTGGGCCCCGTCAAGCCCTCACCCGACGACGCACCCGCGCCCTACACACCGACCAACCGCCCGGTCCGCGCGGGCTGAGTCGGGCCTGACGATCCTGCGCGGGCTGACGTCAGCCCGGCAGGACTGCACCTTGGGCTAGGCCGTCATGGCTGGCTCGCTCGCCCGGGCCCGAGGATCAGTGCTGGTGATTCGGGCCGGGTGACCAGGGTGCCGGTGCGCCCAGCCTGCGGCGCCCGGCGACACTTGCGCCATGGACCACAGTTTTTCTTCCGCCCTGCTGCTCTTGTTGCTGGTGCTCGACCCGCTGGGCAGCCTGCCGATCTTTGGCTCGGTGCTGGCGCCGGTGCCGCCCGAACGGCGTACCCGTGTGGCGCTGCGCGAGGCCTTGATCGCCTTTGTGGTGCTGGCGCTGTTCATGGTGGGCGGCCAGCACTTCCTGTCGCTGATGCGGCTGTCCGAACGTTCACTCGAAGTGGCGGGCGGCGTGATCCTGCTGATCATCGCGATCCGCATGATCTTCAGCAGCGGCGCCGAGATCTACGGCAACGATGCCAACGGGCGCGAGCCGTTCATCTTTCCCCTCGCCGTGCCGCTGCTGGCCGGGCCGTCGGCCATGGCCACGGTGCTGCTGCTGGCCTCGCGCCAACCCGAACGTGTGCTCGAGTGGACCGGCGCACTCACCGTGGCGATGGCCATCTGCACCGTGATCCTGCTGCTGGCCGACCGGATTCGGCGCCTGCTCGGCGCCTCCATGGTGTCGGCGATCGAAAAACTCATGGGCCTGGTGCTCACCGCCGTGGCGGTGGAGATGATCCTGGCCGGGCTGAAGCGCTATTTCTTCGGCTCGGTCTGAAATGTACCGGCGAGCAAAGCCGCCTCGAACTGCTGCAGCGGCAAGGCGGGGCTGCACAACCAGCCTTGCAGGCCGTCGCAACCCAGCTCGCGCAGACTGGCCCACTGCTCGGCGGTCTCGACACCTTCGGCCAGTGTGGCCATGCCCAGGCTGTGCGCCATGGTGACGATGGCCTGCACGATGGCGCGGTCGTGCGGGTCGCGGGCCAGATCGACGACGAAGCTGCGGTCGATCTTGAGGCGGCCGACCGGCAAGCGTTTCAGGTAGGCCAGCGACGAATACCCGGTGCCGAAGTCGTCGATCGCCAGGCCCACGCCTAGCGCGCGCAACTCGCCCAGCGTAGCGATGGCCAGCTCGGGCTGGTCGATGAGCGCACTTTCGGTGATTTCGAGTTCGAGCTGGCGCGCCGGCAACCCGGTGTCGGCCAGCACCTTGCGCACCCGGTCGATCAGGTCGCGCTGCTGGAACTGGCGCGCCGACAGGTTGACCGCCACCACCAGCGGCCAGCCCCGTGCGGCCCAGCTGCGCGCCTGCCGGCAGGCCTGGCCCAGCACCCAGTCACCGATCAGGTGGATGAGGCCGGTGTCTTCGGCCAGCATGATGAACCGGTCGGGCCGCACCAGTCCCAGGGTCGGATGGTGCCAGCGCACCAGGGCCTCGGTGCCGAACAGCTGTGCCGACCCGGGCGCACACCGGTCACCCGGGCAACAAACGCCTGTGTCAGGGTTCGCGTCGCAACCGCAACGGCCGAGTTGCGGCTGGTAGTACAGCTCGAGTTCGTCGTTGCCAACTGCCCGGCGCAGCGCAGCCTCGAGCGCCAGCCGTTCGTTGGCCTGAACGGTGAGCGCCTCGGTATAGAACCGCAGCGTGTTGCGGCCCTGCGACTTGGCCTGGTACATGGCCGAATCGGCATGCTGGATCAGGCTGTCGACATCCCGACCGTCCTGAGGGTACAGGCTCACCCCCACGCTGGCGCCGATGTAGAGCTCCAGACCCGAGGCCAGTGTGAATGGTTCCTTGACGGTGTCGAGCAGCGCCTGCGCCACCGACGCCGCGTCGCCCGGGCGCGCCAGCTGCTCGATGATGAGCAGGAACTCGTCGCCGCCCAGCCGTGCCAGGGTGTCACCGGCGCGCAGGCGGTGCTGGGCACGGGCGGCAAAAGCCGCCAGCAGTTCGTCGCCGGTGGGGTGGCCCAGGCTGTCGTTGACGGTCTTGAAATGGTCGAGGTCGATGAACAACACGGCCAGCATGCCGTGCTGACGCGCCGCCTGATCGAGCGCATGCGACAGGCGCGACTGCGCCAGCAGCCGGTTGGGCAAGCCGGTGAGTGCGTCGTAATGCGCCAGGCGTTCGAGCTGCACTTCGGACTGTTTGGCCTGGGTGATGTCGGTGCACACACCCACGTAGTGGCTGGGCTGGCCGGCGTCGTCGCGCACCACGCTGAGGGTGACCCACTGCGGATACACCTCGCCGCTGGCGCGCCGGTTCCATAACTCACCCTGCCAGTGCCCCTCGTCGCGCAACCGGCGCCACAACGCGCCGTAGAAGTCGCTGCCATGGCGTCCCGACTTGAGCAGGCCCGGGTTCTGGCCCAGCAGTTCGGCCTCGCTGTAGCCGGTGATGTCGCAGTAGGCCCGGTTGACGGCCACGATACGCGGCGTGAGATCGGTGACCACCACGCCGTCGTGGGTGTTCTCGAACACCGCCGCCGCCTGGCGCAAGGCTTCGGACGCTCGCACACGCGCCTCGGCCAGCGCAGCCACGTGGGCGAATTCCTCGATCAGCTCACGTTCCGCCCGACTGGGCAGGCCGGCTCGGCCACGGTAGACCGCCAGGCTGCCGCGCACCGTGCCGGTGTCGTCCCGGAAAGGGATCGACCAGCAGGCCAGCAGGCCCAGCTTGCTCACCACGGCGGCAAACGCCGCCCAGTCCGTGTCGGTGGTGAGGTCTGCCGCGAAGCGTGCCTCGCCACTGGTGACGGCGCTGCCGCAGGTGCCCACGCCGTCGCGGGCATGTTGGGCATCGATGACGTCGCGAAACCACTCGGGCAAGCTCGGCGCAGCGGCACAGCGCAAGCGCCGCTCTGCCCCCTCGACCAGCACGATGGACACCCGCCAGTCGGTCTGCACCGCCTCGAGCCGGTTGGTGATCTCGAGAAACGCCGCGTCGGCGGAGCGTGCCTGCAGCACCCGGTCGAGCACTGCCAGACGGGTCTGCTGCACCAGTTCGGCGAGCTTGCGCTCACTCACGTCCTGCACCACACCCACCAGCCGCGTGGGGCTGACCGGCGCCTGCGGCGCCGCAGCATCGACCGACGGGTTCACGGCGTCGATGCGCAGCTTGACCCAGCGCACCGTGGCGGCGGCATCGACGACGCGGTATTCGATGTCGCAGGCCGCTCCACTCAGCGCTGCGGCGAAGGCCGCCTCGACGCTCGGCTGATCGTCGCCGTGCACGGCACCAAAGGCCTGGCCGAAGTCGGCCACCACTTCGCTGCGCCAGCCACACAGCTGCGCCACATCGGCGGAGCCGTGAAAGCTGGCGCTTGCCACGTCGTACACCCAGCTGCCGATGCCTGCAATGGCGTGGGCGTGGCGCAGCACCTGCTCGCTGCGCTGCAAGCGGTCGAGTGCATGGCCGAGTTCGGCATGGTGGCGCTTGCGTTCGCTGATGTCGCTGAGTGTGCCGACCATGCGCAGCGGTTTACCCGAGGCGTCACGCCGCACGACACGGCCACGCGACTGCACCCACACATGGCTGGCATCGGCCGCCAGCGTGCGGTAGTCGTGGACGAAGGCGGCGGATTCACCGCGCATCTGGCTGAGCAGCGCGGCCTGCAGGCCGGCCCGGTCGTCCGGGTGGGCTTGATCGATCCAGGCGCCCAGTGGTGTGCTGCGGGCACGTTCGGCAAACCCCAGCATGCCGGCGCAACGTGCCGAAAGAAAGACCGAGTCGTCGGCAGCCTGCCAGTCCCACACGCCGCGATCGGTGGCGTCGATGGCGATCTTCCAGCGTTGTTCGGCCTCTTCGAGATCGGCGCTCAGGCGCTGGCGCTCCTCGAGACTGCGCACCACCCCCACGGTGTGGTCGCCGTGTTCACTGCGCACATAACTCAGGCTCACCTCGACCGGCAGCAGGTGGCCCAGCCGCGTGCGATGGGTGGTCTCGAACAAAATCCGGCCTCGCTCGCGGTACTGGCGCATCCGTTCACTCATCGGCACACCGTCGAAGGCGGTCGACACCTGGTCGACGGTGAGGGTGGTGAACTCGTCCGGTCGATAACCGTACATGAGTGAGGCAGCGCCGTTGGCGTACACGATGCGTCCGTCGCTGACCCGGATGGCAAACACGGCCTCGCTGGAATGGTCGAGAAAGGCTTCGAGCAGGCGCAGGCGGTCGAGGTCACCCAACCGGGCGTTGGTCGCCGCGTTGGCGAGGGCGTCGAGCGGCCGATCAGCCACGGTGACAGCCCGCGGCGACAAGCCAGATGTCAGCCGCCCTGCAGGTCGTCGATATCGGCCTGGCTGAAGCCGGCGCGAGCACGTGCCTCGAGGTTGAACGGCCCACGCAGGCGCGGCGCCTGATGCTGGCGCGACAGCTGCCGGTAGTGCGCCAGCGGCTCCAGACCCCGCTCGCGGCACAACCAGTGGTACCAGTGATTGCCGATCGCGACATGCCCCTCCTCATCGCGCAAAAGGACATCGAGTATCGCCACCGCCTCGACATCACCGACCTGGCGCAACTTGCCCTGGATCAAGGGAGTCGCATCGAGCCCGCGCGCCTCCAGCGTGCGTGGCACCAGCGCCATGCGCGCCAACACGTCGTCGGCCGTCTTGATGCACATGCCCCACAAGCCGTCGTGGGCGTCGAAGTCGCCGTACACGTGGCCCAGGCTGGCCAGATGGCGCACCAGCATGGTGTGGTGTCTGGCCTCTTCGGCCGCCACACCAAGCCATTCGAAGTAATAGGCACGCGGCATGCCGGCGTAGCGCCAGACGGCGTCGAGCGCCAGGTTGATGGCGTTGAACTCGATGTGGGCGATGGCGTGGATCAGCGCTGCGCGGCCCTCGCGGGTGTGCACCGAACGCTGCGGCACCTGCCTGGGATCGACCAACCGGGGTAGCTCGGGCCGCCCAGGCAGACGGAACTGGTCGGGTGGTGGGTCGATCACGGCTTGTGTGTCGAGGCTGGTGGCAGCATCGTCGCCCGCACTCTTGCAAGCCTGCGCCCTGGCCCACAGATCGGCGGTGGCGGCGAGCTTGTCGGCCGGTGAGCAAACACACAAGACGGCGAGTGCCTGTAGTCTGAGATCCATCCCTAGAATTCTGCCTTGCTGCCGACCCGACCCGACACCACGCCCGGCCCTGGCAGCCCAACGAAAGCCTGCATGACCCGACCGCCTGTCCGCCCCGACCATGACGCGACCACCCTCGACGGCGGTGAACTGCACAAGTTCATCTTCCAGGGCCTGCCGGTGCGCGGCATGCTGGTGCGCCTGACCGGCGCGTGGCAGCAGATGCTGGCAGCGCGCGAGGGCAGCGGCGCCTACCCGGCGCCGGTGCGCCGTCTGCTGGGCGAAATGAGTGCGGCCGCCACGCTGATGCAGGCCAACATCAAGTTCAACGGCGCCTTGATCCTGCAGATGCAGGGCGACGGCCCGCTCCAACTGGCCGTGGCCGAGGTGCAGCCCGACCTGGCGCTGCGTTCCACGGCCCAGGTGGTGGGTGAGGTGGCGGATCAGGCGCAATTGCACGAGTTGCTCAACATCCACGGCAAGGGGCGCTGCGCCATCACACTCGACCCACTCGACCGCAAGCCCGGCCAGCAGCCCTACCAGGGTGTGGTGCCGCTGTCGCTGCAGGACGACCAGGGCCGCACCCGGCCGATGCGCCAGCTCAGCGAGGTGCTCGAGCACTACATGCTGCAGTCCGAACAGCTCGAAACCTGCCTGGTGCTGGCCGCCGACGACACGGTGGCCGCCGGCCTGCTGATCCAGCGCCTGCCCACCGAAGGCGGCGTGCAGTCGCCGCGCAAGGGTGACACCGACGATCTCGACGAGCACTACCGCCGCATCGCCATGCTGGCCGCCACACTCAAGCCCGAAGAACTGCTCGGCCTGGACACCGAGACCTTGCTGCGCCGCCTGTTCTGGGAAGAAGACCTGCGCCGTTTCGAACCACTGACCGGTGAGCTCGGACCACGTTTTGCCTGCACCTGCTCACGCACCCGCGTCGGGCGCATGCTCGTCGGCCTGGGCCGCGACGAGGTCGACAGTGTGGTGGCCGAACGCGGCAGCGTCGAGGTGGGCTGCGAGTTCTGCGGCAACCGTTACGAGTTCGACGCCATCGACGTGACCGAACTTTTCCTGGCCGGCAGCGGCCTCACCGGCGCCAGCCCGACGATGCAGTGAGTCTTGGCAGCTCAGGCGGCGCGCGACGCGGGCAGTACGCTGGGCGAGTGCGACTCGAACAGCCGGTTCTTGCCGGCCAGCTTGGCGGCCTGGCAGGCCGCGTTGGCGGCGTCGAGCAGCGCCTGCGCCGTGTGCCCGCTGGCCGGGAAATGTGCCAACCCGACCGATGCACCCAGTTCCACGGGCCCGATCGGCGCCGGCAGATCAACCGGCGCACGCAGCGCCAGCAGCAGGCGTTCACCCACGGCGCGGGCGGTTTCAGGGCTGTCGGGGTCGTCGAGCAAGACCACGAACTCGTCGCCACCCACCCGCGCCGGCAGGTCACTCTTGCGCAGCACACCGGCGAGGCGTTTGGCCAGTTCGACCAGCGCGGCATCACCTGCAGCGTGGCCGTAGAAGTCGTTCATGCGTTTGAAGCCGTCGAGGTCAAGCGCCAGCACGGCCGGCCCGCCGCCGTGGCGTTCGGCGCGTTCGACCATGTGCTCGAGCCGCATGCCCAGCGCGCGACGGTTCGGCAGACCGGTGAGTGGGTCGCGCATCGACAACTCTCGCAGCGACTGCTCGGCCAGCAGACCGGCCGACGCCAGCCGCTGCGATCGCCTGATCGTGAGCAACAGGCCACCCAGGGCGACCAGCGCCAGGCTGCCCAGCAGCAACTGCAGAAGCATGGCCTCGCGCCGACGACCGGCTTCACTGTCGGCCAGCAGGTCGAGCAGACCGGACTCGACCGCCAGCAGGTTGGTGCGCAGCTCGCGGGCGGCAAAGGTGATGGCGTCGTCGGCAATCTCGTGGCCACGCACCGAACTCATCGGGCCGGCGCTGAGTTCGAGCAATGCGCGGTCGACCTTGGCCGACCAATGGACCATACGCGCCAGCAGATTGGTCAGCGCCGACACCTCGGGTGGCGCAGCGTCGGCCAGTTCGGCCGCCGCCAGGCAGTGGCCGGCGCAAGGTTGCACGCTGCGCAGCAACGCGCCGTTGCCGGTGCTGCGGTAGGTGATCAAGGCCGCTTCGGCCTGCTCGGCGCGTGAACTCAGCTGGTTGAGCTCGACCAGCGTGCCGTGCAGGCGCTGCTGGCGGGCATCGGCCTGCGACGAGCGCCAGAGCTGCACCACAAGCAGCGCCAGCAGCAGCAACAACAGGGCCATCAACATGCGTGCGCTGGCACGCTGCAGCTCGCTGTAACGCTCGAACGAGGCTCCCAGCGGCTCGGCCGCGTCACGCCCCCGCCCCGGCTGCGTAGCCAGGGCATCGGAAGGCGGCAAGGAGTCAGGCATCAAGGCGACAGACATCGGTGTTCGACGTAGCGGGTCAACCGTTCACTCAGGGATCGGTTTGCACGACATGGGCTGGAGCACACGTCACGCAGCCCCTGCGACTGGCATGGACCTGCGGAAAACGAGTTTTCGCCGCAGTGCAGCAAGCGTACCCGACGGTGCCGGCGCCGGCATCCGAGCAAGCCCCACGCTAGGGAAAGTCCGGGGCCGCCCGCCGAACCACCCACCCCAAACGCAACAGGGCCACACAAGTGTGTGGCCCCGGGTTGCCGGCGTACCGGCAGGCTGGTAGTCGACGGTATCAGTCGTCGAGCTTGACCTTTGTGGCCACGATGGCCGTGCCGTCGGCGCTGCGTCTGCCCTCGACCTCGACCGTCAGGCCGACGGCCAGGCCGGCTTCGCTCAGGCTGCCGTGGCTGCTTTGCCTGAACTTGGTGGTGTCGGTGACCAGCACGGTCTCACC
Source organism: Candidatus Intricatilinea gracilis (assembly GCA_016702605.1). Taxonomy (GTDB): domain Bacteria; phylum Pseudomonadota; class Gammaproteobacteria; order Burkholderiales; family Burkholderiaceae_C; genus Sphaerotilus; species Sphaerotilus gracilis. The sequence continues at coordinate 162,472 of JADJDQ010000023.1, read as the reverse complement.
ACGCAACACGAAGCTGCGCGCCGCCGCGTCCACCGCCGAGATGGCACCGTGCAGCTCGAAGGCCGAATCGTCCGATTCGTCATGCAGTTCGAGGCGGCTGACGACGAACACGCCGTTGGCGTCGACCGCACCGTGCACCTCGACCCGCACCGGCGCGGCAGGTGTCGCACCCAGGGCAGCGTCCAGGTCGGCCAGCAGCACCGCGGTGAGCGACGCCGCCGGGTCATCCGACACCGACACACTCACCTTGATACCGTTGATGGTGAACGTGGCACTCATGCTGTCGGCGGCGTAGAGCCAGTCGGCGATCACGCCTTCGAGCTCGCCGCGTGAGCCGTGGTGGCCGTCGAGGTGACGCCGGGTCGACTTGATCTTGCTGACGACAAACGGCTCACTCGCCTTGGGCGCGAGGCGCACCCGCACGATCTGGCCGTCCAGTCCTGCGGTGTCGACACCGCTGAGGTCGACCTTGACACCACCGACGCTGCCAGCCGTCACGTCCAGCAGGCCGCGCAGGCGGAAGAACTTGCCGGCCGGCAGACTGGCCAGGTCGGCCGCCTTGGCTTCGATGCGGGTGGCGGTGGTGATGCCGGTGGCCGAGTCGAAGCTGCCGTAGACCTCGACGATCACCCCGTCGCCCAGCGCAGTGGCCTTGCCGTCCAGGCTCACCGAGGTGGTGGCCGTGGTGATGATCTTCTGGCCCAGCACGGTGAAGCTGCCGGGTGTGCCGGCGGCTGCAGTGAAACCACTCACCGGGCCGAGCAGCGAGTTGTCGCCAAAACTGATGCGGTGAGCCTTGCAGCTCGTGCTGGCCGTGGTGACAAGCCCACCTGTCGCTGCCGAAGCGCCCGACGCCGGCACTGGCGCGGCGGCCGGCACACACGACGAGTCGTCGAACTCGACCTCGACCTGCATGCCGACCTTGATGTCGTCGCCGCTGCTGTGGCGGCTGTCGTCGTCACCCACGATCTCGGCGCCGCGGTCGTCGAAACGCACCCCGTTGACGATGATCGAGCCCTTGCCCGTGACCGTGCCCGCCGAGAACCCGCCGGCGGTGGGGCCGTTGCCGACACGCACCGTGCTGCTGCCGTCGCCGCCACCACAGGCCACCAGCGCAACAGAACACATCACCAGGCTGCCCACGGTGGATGCGGTGGACAGATGGCGCCGAACGGCAAGGGCCAAGGTGTTGGCGGTGTGGAACTTCATGGTGACTCCTGACGGGCGAATGGGGGCGGCAGCGCTGGCCGGATGGCCATCGATCGGGTTCACGAGAACCCACGGCGCTGGACGGGAAACAGATCGACCGGTGCCACCGCAGCTTGCCGATTCAGCAGCCTGGTGAGGTTCGATCCGTCCATGTGGGAAACTTTACCATTCGCCTTTCTGGATACAAGCCGCTTTTGTGTACGTAACGTATCAAGTGGTTTCGAGAGAAAGTTGGCAGCAAGAACGCAAAAAAGGCCCCGGGCCGAAGCGCGGAGCCTTGTGGCGGAAGCCAGGCAGCAGGTGCCGCCCGGGCCTAACCCAGCGACATCACTCGAACGAGACGTCTTGCTTGACCTTGGTGGCAACGATGGCGGTGCCATCGGCCGAACGGCGGCCGTACACCACGACCAGACCGCCGGTGCACAACGAGGCCAAGGCTTCCTTGCTGAACGACTTGCCGGTATTGGCCACGTATTTCGTGTCGGCGGTCAGCTGGATGGTTTCACGCAGCGTGTAGGGCACGGTGGTGGTCCAGATTTCGAACGTCTGATTGGCCGCATCGAACGTGTTGGCAAAGCTGCCGCCAGGCGCACAGGCCGTGGGATGTTGAGCATCGACCGGGCGCACGAGTCGACCGTGGAACTCGAACGACGGGCCAACTACCGTGCCAGCAGTGCCACCGGTGCCACCAGTACCACCAGTACCACCGGTGTCGCCGGTTCCACCCGTTCCGCCACCACCGCCGTTGCCGCCGTTGCCGCCGTTGCCGCCGTTGTCATCATCTTCGTCATGGAGCTTGGCCTTGGAGGCGATCAGCACGCCATCGGGATCGATGGCGCCTTCGACTTCGACGCGTACCCCCTTGGCAAGACCCGTCGCATTCAAGCTGGCGGGCACACGGATCGCGGCGCCACGAACGGTGAAGTTGAGCGCATTGTTTGCGTCGGTCGTCACATCACTGTCGATGACACCTTCGACTTCGCCCTTGAACGACTTGCCCTTGAAGTCATCGAAGCTGCGCTGTGTCGACTTGACCGACTCGACCGCGTAGGGCTCGGCGGCACCAGTGATCTTGGCGCGCACCAGTTTGCCGTCGGCGGCCGCGATTGCCGTCTTCTGTGCATCACTCAGAGCGACCTGGATGCCACCGATGGTCGGAGGCGTCGCTTGCAGATCCAGTTTGCCGCGCAGGCGGAAATTGCCCGTGAATGTGCCGGCAGTGGCAGCCTTCACCTCGACCAGGCTGCCCGTGGTGACACCGGTGGTCGGGTCGACCGTGCCGTACACCTCGACGACCACCCCCGTGTCGAGGCGGGCTGCCCGTCCGTCGAGCCGCACGGTCGTCGATGCATCGAGCACCACAGATTGCCCCAGCAACTTGAAGCTCGCGTAGGTGATGGGTGTGGCGCCAGCAGCCGAACCGGCGACAAAGTCGGTGATGGGCGCTACCAGCGAGTTGTTGCCGAAGCTGATCTTGGTCGCCACGGACGTGCAGATGTCGGGCAGCGTCACGCCGGGTTCCGAGTTGTCGGCGGTGCAGGTGATCACACCGTGCTCGATCTCGACCTCCATGCCGACACGGATGTCGTCGCCCCTGGCGGAACTGTTGTCTTCACCCTTGACGCAGTTGCCCTTGGCGCTGTCGTCGACCAGGGTGCAGCTGTCATCGAAACGTACACCGTTGACGATGGTCGAACCCTTGCCGGTGACCGTACCGACTGACAAGCCACTGGCAGTCACGCCCGTTCCGCCGGTGCTGACGCCGCCACCGCCGCCGCAGGCGACGAGCAGGGCAGAGCTGAGCAGCAAGGTGCCGACAGCTGAGAACGTCGACAGGTGGCGGCGGGTGGCTTGGGTGATCTCGAGGGTGTTCATGAATCTCTCCTTGGGCGTGAAACGAAGCGGTGTTGCGGGGGTTGGAGCCTGGCGGGGATCCGGGCAGGACTGGCCGACGGTGATCGGGTGTTTGCTCGGGCCGACTCTCTTTGCAATCAATTCAGTTTGTCGACGTGGGAAACTTTACCATTTGCCAAGATGATGTCAACAAAATTTTTCCGGCTTTGCATCGCTGATGCATACATCAGACAGGTGGTCCGAAGCGAAAAAAAGCCGCCGGTGGGTACCGGCGGCTGGTGGTGGAGCGGGAGATGTCTGAGCCTGCGCCTGATCAGGCGCTCATCTTGACTTTGAACCACCCACAGTCGACGACTCAGCTGAGCTTGAAGCGTGCGGATTGCTCGCTGAGTTGCAGGCTCTGGCGACGCAGTTCGCGCGCCGCGTTCGACATCTGCTCCACCAGACCGACGTTGCCGGTGGTGGTCTCGCGCACACGTTCGAGTGCGTCGTTCATGAGTGTGGTGTTCTCGCGGCCTTCGCGGGTCAGTGCGTTGAGGTGGCTGAGCGCCAGGCTCACCGCGTTGACCTGGCTTTCGGTGGATTGCACGGCGCCCACGGTGCGCTGGGTGATCTCGTGGCCCTGCTCGATTTCGGCGGTCGAACCGGCGACGATGGTGCCGATCTGCTTGGCCGCGTCCGACACCCGCAGCGCCAGTTGACGCACTTCGAGCGCCACCACGGCAAACCCCTTGCCCGACGCGCCGGCACGCGCCGCCTCGACCGAGGCGTTGAGTGACAACAGATGCGTCTGGAAGGCGATCACGTCGATCAGACCGACGATGCGGCTGATCTCGCGGCTGCGTTTTTGCAGGCCGCGGATACGCTGCGCCAGTTGTTCCATGGCGCGCAGGCTGCGTGCCGATTCGGTGCTGAGCAGCCTGGCGCCGTCCACCGCCTGGGCCACACAGGCCTCGTTGCTCTCGAGGTACTGGATCAGGTCGGCAATGCCTTGCTCCACCTGGCGCAGTGCGGCGGTGGATCGTTCGGTGCGCGCGGCCAGGTCGTCACTCGCACCGGCGATATCACCCGAGGCATGCGACACCGAGCCCACACCGCGGCGCACCACGGCGAACAAGTCAGCCAGCCGGGCGCGCGAGTCGCGCAGTGTGTTGAGGGTGCTGGCGATGTCGTCGTGTCCGAGCGGCCTGGCCCGCCCACTGAGGTCCCCCGCGGCGAGCCGCTCGACTTCGCCCTGGATCTTCTGCATGCCACCACGCATGACGTGATAGAACGAAAACAGCACGTACAGCGCCACCAGGGTGCCCAGTGCCAGGGCCGCGATGGTGACGCCCACACCGACCACCGCACCGGACCGCGAGCCCTCCACCCGCACGCTCATGGCGCTGCCGTAGGACGTGGCCAGTTCATCGAGATCGGCATGCAACCGAGACACCTTGGCCTCGAAAGCCTTGATCTCCCCGGCCGGCGCGTTGGCACGTACACCGGTGTGCAGGTCGCGCAGCACGGCGTCGGTACGCACCAGCATCGTCTCGCTGCGGCTGGCCAGGTCAGCCAGGCCGGCGACACGCAGACGCGCCAGGGCCGTGTTCGCAAACGCCAGATCGCTCAGGGCTTGCTCGCGCGCTTGTAGGTACGACTCGTAGTCGGCCAGGTGGTCGACCCGAGGCTCGGCGGCAGCGCTCCATCGCACGGCGCGTGACCAGACCACGAGCATGCGTTCGGTCAAGCGTGGCAACACCCGCAAGCCGAGCTCGGCGAGTTCATACAACTGATCGTCCGAGCGCATGGCGCTGGTCTCGATCAGCTGATGGGTCACCTCCTGCAAGGCGGCGAGTGCCTCGCTGCGCAGCTGGCGTTGCTCCTGAAGGCTGCCCGTGCGCGGCGCCGTCACCCGGGCCATCAGCGCTGGCAGCACATCCATGAGGCGCTGCAGGTGGCCTGGTTCGGGTGTGCCTTTCCAGGTCTCGAGCACCTGGCGCCAACGCGACTCGACTGCCGATTCGATCTTGCCGTCGGCCGGATACGGTGTGGACTCGGCGCGCCATAACGCGCTGCGCTGGTCACTCAGACTGTCGCCCAGCCGGTCGAGGGTATCGAGCACACGCAGGGCCTGCACATTGGCTTCGGCGCGGGCCACGTCGGCCTGTTGACGCACCAGCAACTGCATGGACACGTAGCCGCCAGGCAGCATGAACGCCAGCGCCACGATCAGCGCCTTGACCCGAAAACTCACGTTGCGCAGCAGCCGCACGCCGGGCGCCATCACACCGTGATATCGAAAGAACGCCAGCATGCCTCGCAGTGACTGCGCCAACCGCGAGCCCGCCCCGCTGGATGCGAGCTGCTCTCTTGTCAGTGTGAAGTTCATTGTTTTCCCGTGGGATATCGGGCTGCCTGCACTGGCACGACACGTCTTGACGCACGCAGCACGCCGCTTTATCGGCAGGCTCGGACTGGATTAAAGATCCCTGGCCTCGAACCGAAGTCTGAATATGGCCGGCGCCCCTGCCTCAATTCCGGTCATCGCACTCGGGCACCCGGCGGGACGATCTGCGCCAAGCCATCCAGCCTGAATCGGCGAGCGCCGTCGCCGGCCTGGTGCCACACCTGTGCCGCACCAACTTGCCGGCTGGATCCGAACGCAGCCAACCGCGAACAAGCATGACCGCGACCTTGAATACCACTGCCACCGCGCACGCCGACGATGCCGACGTGCCCGGGCGCAGCCTGCCGTGGCGCGCTGGCGCCAGCGTCGCTGCGCTCAGCCTGGGCAGCGCCATCGCGGTGAGCCAGGGCGGCGACTTCGCCTGGCCGGCCGCCGTGTTGTGCAGTGTCCTGGCAGCGACCGTGGCCCTGCGCCTGTCTCCTGGCGCAGGCGGCGCCGGCAGTGATGGCGACAACGCCGCCACCTCGCAGCGTGTGCCGCTGGTGCAGGAGGTGCTACCGGTCTGGCAGCGCCAGGTCGAGGCGGCACGTGAACACGCCGAAAAAAGCACCGGTTCGATCCTCGAGGCATTTGCCTCGATCGACCATCAGCTCGACGAAGCCGTGCGCCTGACCGAACAAAGCTCGGCCGACCTGAGCCAGAACAGTGTGACCGAACTCATCGAGGACAACGACGAGGCCCTGGCCGCCCTGCTGGTGCCGCTGCACCGCGCCGTGGCCGAACGTGACGCCGCGCTCGACCAGATCGACAAGATCGGCAGCGCAGTCGACGATCTGCGCCAGTGCGCCGTGCGCGTCAAACAACTCGCGCGCCGCACCAACATGGTTGCCCTCAACGCCTCGGTCGAAGCCACCCGAGTCGGTGAACTCGGCGCCGGCTTCGCCGTGGTGGCCAGCGAGGTGCGTGCGCTGGCACAACAGTCGACCGACGACGCCAGCCTGATGCTCACCCGCACCACGCAGCTCGAAGAGCAACTCGCCGGCCAGCGCCTGGCCGCCAGCATCAAGGACAGCAGCGACGCCGAACTGCGGGCCCAGGCCGAGGCAGCGGCACGCGGCGCCATCGGCGGGCTGGTGAAGAGTGTCGGCGAAGTCAAACGGTCGACCCAGGGCCTCAAGCAGGCCAGCGCCGCGGTGCGCGACGAGGTCGAGCGTGTGCTGATGGGCTTTCAGTCACAGGACCGGCTGAGCCAGATGCTGGCCGGCATCACCACCGACATGCAGCGCCTGAGCGACTGGCTGGTCGACGACGGCGACCTCGGCGCGGCCCAGGCCGCCGATTGGCTGGCCCGCCTCGAAGCCAGCTACACGATGGACGAACAACGCAACCAGCACCACGGCAGCGCCAGCATCCAGCGCTCCACCGGTGTCGATTTCTTCTGAGCACCAAGCGGACCCACACCATGAGCAAGACCATCATGATCATCGACGACTCCGGCAGCTTTCGCACCGTCGTCAAGCTCGCGCTGCAAAAGGCAGGCTACGACGTGGTCGAAGCCGTGGACGGCCAGGACGCCGTCGGCAAGCTCGACGGACGCAAGATCCACTGCATGGTCTGCGACGTGAACATGCCGCGTATGGACGGCATCAGCTTCGTGCGCCACGCCAAGACCATGCCGGCCTACAAGTTCACCCCGGTCATCATGCTGACGACCGAGAGCCAGGACGCCAAGAAGGCCGAAGGCAAGGCAGCCGGGGCACGCGCGTGGATCACCAAGCCCTTCCAGCCCTCGCAGCTCGTCGACGCCGTCGGCAAGCTCTGCGTCTGAGCCATGAGCGGCGCCCTCCTCTGCCCGACCGCCACGGCGGTCGACCTGCGCGGTGACCTCACCATCCAGGTGGCGGCCGAGCGCAAGTTCGAGCTGATCGGCCTGGTCGATGGCTGCGCCCCCGGCTCGCCTTGCGTGATCGATGTCAGCCAGGTCGTCGATGTCGACAGCGCTGGTGTGCAGTTGCTCGTCGCGCTGCGCCGCAGCCTGGCCGAGCGTGATTCACCACTCGAGCTGACCGGCTTGCGCGGCGCGTTGCAGCAGGCGCTGGCCACCTACCGGCTCGACCGACACCTCGTTGCCATCGATCGGGGAGCCGGTCGGCCTCGTTTGCCCAGCATCCCAGCCGGAGCCCAGCCATGAGCTCGCGCCGTCCATCCCAGGGCAACAGCGACGACGACGCCATCATCGCCGCCGCACGTATCGGTTTCCTCGACGAGGCGGGCGAGATGCTGCGCCAGTTCGAGGACTCGTTGCTCGTGCTCGAAGGTGACCCGACCGACGCCGAATGCCTGAACGCCGCCTTTCGCGCGGCCCACACGATCAAGGGCACGGCCGGGCTGTTCAGCTGCGACCAGGTGGTGGCGTTCACCCACGAGGTCGAGACCGTGATGGAGGCGATGCGCGCCCGCCAGATCGCCGTGGACGAACCCGCCATCGCCCTGCTGCTGCGCAGCCGCGACCAGATGGAGCGCCTGCTCGGCGAGGTCGACAGTGACACCCACGACCCCGAGATTGCCAGTCTTGGCCAGCAACTGGCCGCCGAACTGCGCGCCCTGCTTGGCGGCCCGCCACACGCCGCGGCGAGTGCAGGCGCCGGCACATCGACAGCGCGCACCACGGAGAGCACCGGTGCAGTTCGAGCACAACAGAGCTCGACTGCGGGATCGGCGTCCAGCCCGACGGCCGAGCCGCTGTGGCAGATCTCGCTGCGTTTCGGCGCCGACGCCCTGCGCAATGGTCTCGACCCACTGGCCTTTGTGCGTTACCTCGACCAGGTGGGCCAGATCACCAGCCTGCTCACGCTGGGTGAACGCATCCCGGCGCTGGCCGACCTCGACCCCGAAGGTTGTGCCGTCGCCCTCGAGATCGCCCTGCTCAGCGACGCCGAACGTGCGCAGATCGAGCAGGTCTTCGACTTTGTCGTCGACGACTGCGACATCACCATCATCGCGCCCGACCGCCTCACGGCCCAACACGCCGATGACCGACTCGCCCGCCTGCAATCCGCCAGCCAGGACGACGACGAACGGGCAGACATCGAACAATGGCTCGAGGCACAGGGCTGGTGCCTGCAAGCGCCCACTCAGGACGTCACCGGCGCGAACGTCGCCGCCCGGCAAGGACCGGCGGACACAGTCCAGACCAGCCACACCACACGTGGCAGAAACGACGCGGCCGATGAAGTCACCGCCGACATCGTCGACGCCAACCACCCATCACTCACCAGGCCGGCCACCGCCCAGGCCCAGGCCAAACTTCAGGCCAGTTCGCCCGACAAACGCAACGCCAAGGCCGACCGCCGCGGCCCGCCCCGGCGCACCGAAGACGCCAAGTTCCTGCGTGTGCGCGCCGACAAGCTCGACCACCTGATCGACCTGATCGGTGAACTCGTCATCGCCAGCTCGGGCGCCCAGCTGGCGGCCCAGCAGGAAGGTTCCCCACTGTTCAGCGAAGCTGCGCTGCGTATCGGCGGCCTGGTCGAAGAGGCCCGCGACGGCGCCCTGGCGCTGCGTATGGTGCCCATCGGCGAAACCTTCACGCGCTTCCAGCGTGTGGTGCGCGACGTCAGCAAGGCGCTGGGCAAAGAGGTGGAACTGCAGATCAGCGGCGGCGACACCGAACTCGACAAGACCATGGTCGAGACCATCGCCGACCCGATCATGCATCTGGTGCGCAACAGCCTGGACCACGGCATCGAAAGCGCCGACGAACGTATTGCCAACGGCAAGCCGGCGCAGGGCCACCTGGCGCTGCACGCGTATCACGAACACGGGCAGATCTTCATCGAGGTCAGCGACGACGGTCGTGGCCTCAAGCGCGAGCGCATCGTCGCCAAGGCCATCGAACGTGGCCTCATCTCGCCCGACGCCCAGCTCAGCGACCACGAGGTGCACCAGCTCATCATGCAGGCGGGTTTCTCGACCGCCGATCAGGTGACCGACATCTCGGGCCGCGGCGTCGGCATGGACGTGGTCAAACGCAACATCGAGGCGCTGCGTGGCCAGATCCAGATCGCCAGCGAAGAAGGTCGCGGCACGACCATGCAGATCCGTCTGCCACTGACGCTGGCCATCATCGACGGCTTCCTCACCTCGGTCGCCGACGTGCACTACATCGTGCCGCTCGAGATGGTGGTCGAGTGCATCGAGACACCACCGCTGCTGGGCAGCTCGGCCAACCAGCACGGCGCCTGCGGCTACGTCGACCTGCGCGGCGAGGTCCTGCCCTACCTCGACCTGCGCCATCACTTCGACATCGACACCCCCCGCCCGCCGCGCATGAGCCTGCTGGTGGTGAACAGCGGCGGCGCCAACTTCGGTCTGCTGGTCGACCGTCTGCACGGCAAGTACCAGACCGTCATCAAACCCCTGGGCACGCTGCTGCGCCACCTGCGCAGTGTGTCGGGTTCCACCGTACTCGGCAGCGGTGAGGTCGGCCTGGTGCTCGACCTGCCGGCGCTGATGGCCAGTGTGCGTCGGCCAGCCGGCCCGGGCCTGCCCGCCGGCGCCGGCAAACCGGGCCATGCCCTGGCCTGATCAGGCCGCCTCGTCGTCTGCACCACCTCCACCTCACCCATCCCGCCTACCCGACAGCCTTCGAAAGGCCTCGCCATGTCTGAGACCTCGCCCCGAGCGACTACCCACTCCGCCAGCACCGGCCAGCTCGGCATGGCCGGCCGCATCTACCGTCCCGTTGCAGGCATGCTCGGGCGACTGAGCCTGAGCGGCAAGCTGATGCTGGTCGGGCTCATGCTCGCCGTGCCACTGGTTGCCGGCGTCACCCAGCTGCTGCTGCGCATCGACGCCGACCTGAACGTCACATCCAACGAATTGCGTGGCACCCATGTCACTCACGAGTTGCTCGACCTGATGAGCATGGTGCAGAACCACCGCGCCGCGCTGGCGCTGGACACTACGCCGGCCGCCTTGACCAAGGCCGACAAGGAATCGATCGACCAGGAGATCAAGAAACAGCTGGTGGTGATCGACAAACGCGTCGCCGCCGACGCCGACTTCGGCCTGACCAATGGCTGGAACCTGCTGCGTCCGCGGGTCGAGAGCCTGGCCGCCAACGCTGGCCAGCACGACGCCCTCAAGGCCACCAGTGACCTGATCGAACAGATACATACCTTGGTGATCCTGGGTGCCGAGACCTCGGGACTGTTGCTCGACCCGTCGGCCGACAGCTTCATGGCAATGGACATCTTCGTCGAACGTGCCCCGCAGTACAGCGAAGCATTCGCACAGCTGCGCGACATCAGCCTGCAAGCCAGCGCCGACGGCCTGCTCGGGGCAGACGACGCCCAGGCCCTGATCGCCACGGCGGCGCGGCTGGACCATGCCCGCATCGCCATCGACCGCCGCCTGGGTGGCTACCAGCGCGCCGGCCAACCCATGATGGCCGGCTGGGCAGATGCCAACGCTGCGGTCGACGCCTATGTCGGCATGGTGCTGAAGTGGCAGCCCAACGCGACATTGAATGTCGACTCGCACGGCCTGCTGGAAAAGAGCAAGTCGACCCTCGAGAAGATCGACGCGTTTCATGCCGAGTCCAACAAGTCGCTGAGCCGCTTGCTCGACGACCGCGTCCGCGACCTCAAGGCTGCCGAGATTCGTAACGGCGTACTGGCTGCACTGGCCCTGGCGACTGCGCTCTACCTGTTCCTGGCGATCCAGCATGGCGTACGCCAAAGCGCAAGCTCGATCAGCCGCGCTGCCGAAAGCGCCGCCGCCGGCGACCTGCAACATGCCGTGCAGGTCAGTGGCAACGACGAACTGGCGCAGATCGGCCGCTCGATCGAACGCCTGCGCACCACGCTGGTCGATCTGCAGCGGCGCATGGTGCAGATGTACGAGGAAGACAAGGCCGGCGACTACGAAGCACACATCGACGCCGAGCAGTTCAGGGGTGAGTTCCGTGTCATGGCCGAAAGTGTCAACACCATGGTGCAGGAACACGTGGTCAACAAGAAACTTGCCATCGGCGTATTGACCCGGATGGCCCAGGGCGAACTCGACACACCGATCAAGCAGCTGCCGGGCAAGAAGGCCTTCGTCAACGACGGTGTCGAACGTATCCGCGCCCAGCTCAAGGAGGCCGCGGCGGCCGCCGCGATCAACCTGCGCGTGCGCCAGGCCCTGGATGACGTCAGCAGCGCCGTGCTGATTGCCGACACCGACGGCATGGTGCGTTATGCCAACAAGGCCGTCATGCGCATGCTGACCGACAACCAGGACGACATCCGCCAGTCGCTGCCGAACTTCGACCCCAAGCAGATCGTCGACCGGAGCTTCGACCAGTTTCACCGCAACCCCGCTCACCAGCGCAATCTGCTGGGCAATCTGCGCGGTGTGCACCGCAATCAGATCACCATGGGCAAGAGCACGTTCGCGCTGGTCTCGTCGCCGATCTTCACGGCCAGCGGCGAACGCGCCGGCACGGTGGTCGAGTGGGTCGACCGCACGATGGAGCTCGCGTCCGAGAAGGAGATCGCAGGCATCGTCGACGCCGCCTCACACGGCGAGTTCAACCGCCGCGTGTTGCTCGAAGGCAAGACCGGCTTCTTCAAGACCTTGTCCGAAGGCACCAACAAGCTGCTCGAGGTTACCGAAAGCAACCTCGACGAGGTCAGCCGCGTGATTGCGGACATCGCCCAGGGTGACCTGAGCCAGCAGATCAGCGGCGACCAGGAGGGCATCTTCGCCCGCCTGCAGCAAGACGTGAACGCCATGATCGACCAGCTGGTGCAGATCATCGGCGACGTCAACATGGCGTCCGAACAACTCAGCGCCGCCGCCGGCCAGGTGTCGACCACCTCGCAGACCTTGTCGCAGGCCGCGTCGTCGCAAGCTGCGGGGGTCGAGGAAACCACAGCTTCGCTGCAGGAGATGGCCGCGTCGATCAAGCAGAACGCCGACAGCGCCAACGTGACCGACGGCATGGCCACCAAGGCTGCGCAGGAAGCCGTCGAAGGTGGCAATGCGGTCGGCCAGACGGTGCAGGCGATGAAGTCGATCGCCACCAAGATCAGCATCATCGACGACATCGCCTACCAGACCAACCTGCTGGCGCTCAACGCGGCCATCGAGGCGGCCCGCGCCGGCGAACACGGCAAGGGTTTCGCGGTGGTGGCAGCCGAGGTGAGAAAGCTCGCCGAACGCAGCCAGGTCGCGGCACAGGAAATCGGCGCCCTGGCCGGATCCAGCGTGCAGATGGCCGAAAAGGCTGGCCAACTGCTCAGCCAGATGGTTCCGTCGATCAACAAGACCAGCGAGTTGGTGCAGGAGATCGCCGCCGCGTCGGGCGAACAGGCCGGCAGCGTCAACCAGATCACCTCGGCGATGGGTCACCTCAACGGCGCGACACAGCAAAACGCCTCGGCCTCCGAAGAGCTCTCGGCCACCGCCGAAGAGATGGCCGCGCAGGCTGCCCAGCTGACCGAGCTGATGTCGTTCTTCAGGCTGTACGACCAGGTCGGTTCGGCGCACAGTGCCAAGCCGTTTGCTGCGCAGGCACCGACACGTGGCGCCAGCCCGGCCAGACGGCCGGCCCCGGCAGCGCGTCTGGCCACCCCGGCGCACCGCGCCCCCAGCCGCTCGCTGGACGACGACTCCATGCGTCCGTCACCCCGCACAAGCCGGGCCAGTTCGGCTGTGATGGAACACGGCGACATCGACGAGACCAGCTTCTCGGCTTTCTGAGGCTCACGCCATGTCCACCACCCACCCGCCCGGCATGACCTTGACGGTGCAGGACGCCGATCCGGCCTCGGTGCACCAGCTGCTGCGTTTCACGCTCGGGCGCCTGCCTTATGCAGTCGAGATCGGTGCGGTGCGCGAGATCCTGCAGGTGGCCAGCCTCACCACTGTGCCCATGTTGCCGCCCTTTGTTCGGGGGGTCATGAACCTGCGCGGCGCCGTCGTGCCGGTGATCGACCTGGCCGCTCGGCTCGGCCTCGGCAGCACCCGCCTGGCGCCGCGCACCTGTGTGGTGGTGGTCGACATCCACCGTGCCGACAACGGCGATGGCCACGGCGCGCCGCCGCAGCGCCTGGGCATGCTGGTCGATGCTGTGCACGAGGTGCTCGACGTTCCGGCGCGCGATCTCGAACCCGTGCCCGCCATGGGTACACGCATCCATGCCGACTTCATACGCAGCATGGCGCGGGTGCGGGGCCAGATCGTCGAGGTGCTCAACCTCGACCAGGCGCTCGACCAGGAACACCTGTCCGAGATGATCGGCGCCCACCTGCAGGCTCGCCACAGCCAGACCTCGGCGACACAGCTGCCCTCGGCCTGGACTCCCCAGGCCCTGGCCGGTGTGGCATCAGCCGCCGCAGCGCCGGGCGCCGCCCCACACCCCCAAGCGGCAGCCCTCGCCGCCTGACCCCCAGCGCCGCCAACCCAGCAAGGCCACCATGTCGATTTCCACCCGGAGCTTCGAAGCCATCACCGACGCCTTTCACCGCGCCTCGGGCATCCGCCTGGGTGACGCCAAACGCCAGCTGGTGGTCGGGCGGCTGCAGAAGCTGGCGCGCGACCGCGGCATGGACAACCTGGACCTGTACGTCCAGAGCGTCGTGCAAGGCGGCGACAGCGACGAACTGGTGCGGGTGGTCGACAAACTCACCACCAACGAGACCTACTTCTTCCGCGAGCCGGCGCACTTCGACTTTCTGGGTGAGTTGCTCGACAGCGGCTCGCTGAAGTCACCCGGCCGGGGCGTCGACCTGCGCTTCTGGAGCGCTGCCAGCTCGTCCGGAGAAGAGGCCTACAGCATCGCCATGCTGATGGCCGACAAGGTCGGGCGCAGCGGCTGGCAGGTGGTCGGCACCGATCTGTCGACCGCCATGGTGCGCGCCTGTGAACGTGCGCTGTATCCGCTCGATCGTACGCAGCACATGCCGCCCAACTACCTCAAGCAGTTCTGCCTGCGTGGTGAAGGCGCCTACGACGGCCATCTGCTGATCAAACGCGAGTTGCGGGCGCGCACCCGTTTCGTCCCCGCCAACCTGATGCAGCCGTTGCCGGACATCGGTGAGTTCGACGTGATCTTCCTGCGCAACGTGCTGATCTATTTCGACCCCGACAGCAAGCAGGACATCGTGCAACGCGTGATGCAGCGCCTGCGCCCCGGCGGCTACCTGCTGACCGGCCATGCCGAGTCGATCAACGGCCAGCAGCTCGGCCTGCGCATGTTGCGCCCGGCGATCTACCAGCGCTGAGAAGCCTGCGCATGAGCCTGCTGCATAACCCGATCCGGCCGCAAGCCCGGGCTGCCAGCGACGGCTCCTGCGCACCTTCCGACACCAGCGTCGACCGCCACGCCAGAGCTAGCGCCACGTCTACATCATGAACCGCCCCGCCCGCCTGCAACGCGCCGACACCCACGCCCACGTGGCGGGCAGCGTCTCGACACGCCACGCCCGGCCTGCCGTGACCTTGCCACCGGTGCCGGCGCCACCCCACGGGGCGATCTACGTGCCGCCACCACCACCGACGCAGGTCAAGCCGCATGGGCGCCACGAAGGCAAGCCCCATGGCGGACATCAGGGTGGACACCACGGCGGACACCACGGTGGACATGCAGCCGCTCACCACACAGGCCACCATCAGCCAGGTCACACGCACGCCCACCAAGGTCATCACGGACACAAGAGCGCGCCGGCTCAGCCTGCCCGGCCAGTCGCTGTCGCCCCCCGTGCCGCACGCCCGGACGGCGACATGCTGCTGCTGCCCGGTGAACTCTGGTTCGGCGCCGGCACACCGCAGGGTCCGCGCCTGCGCACCTTGCTCGGCTCGTGTGTGGCGGTCACCTTGTGGCACCCCACCCGCAGGCTCGGCGGCATGTGCCACTACATGCTGCCCGAGCGCAAACGCGACCCCAATGATCCGCGTGACGGCCGTTACGGCGTCGAGGCCTTGTCGATGCTGGCCGACGCCATCACACGCACCGGTGCGTCTCCCAAGGAGTTCGTCGCCCACCTGTACGGCGGCGCCGACACCATGCCCGACGAAGCCGCCAGCAAGCTCAACATCGGCGAACGCAACATCGAACTGGGCTGGACCCTGCTCGACCACTACGGCTTCGAGCTGGTGGGTGTGGACGTCGGTGAAGACATGCCGCGCACCGTGACGCTCGACCTCGCCACTGGCGAGGTGACGATGCGCCGCGGCGGCAGTCGCCCCTGAGGCCACGGCGTGGCCTGGCCCGGACCACCACCGATTGGCCCGGCGCACTCATCACACAAGAGGAGCTCACATGAAAACAATCAAGGCCATCGTGGTCGACGACTCGGCGGTGGTGCGCAAACACCTCACCGACCTGCTGGTGGGTGGTGGCATCGATGTCATCGCCTCGGCCTCGGACCCGCTGTTCGCCTGGAACAAGATGCAGGCGCAGTGGCCCGACGTGGTGGTGCTCGACGTCGAGATGCCGCGCATGGACGGCATCACCTTCTTGAAACGCATCATGAGTGAACGCCCCACGCCGGTGGTGATGTGTTCCACGCTCACCGAAAAGGGCTGCGAGACCACCATGCAGGCGCTGGCCGCGGGTGCGGTGAGTTTCATCACCAAACCCAAGCTCGGCCTGAAGGCCTTTCTCGAAGACGACAGCAACGGCATCGTCGCCGCCGTGCGCGCCGCCTCGCGCGCCAACCTGGGCGCCATGTTGCGCGCCCAGCCGGCAGCGGGCGCCCGACCGGGCAGCGCCGGTGTGGGCACCTCGGGCACAGGCATCTCGGCGGCACGGCCGCTGCCCATGGCAACAAGCGGCGTCAGCACGGCACTGTCCTCAAACGACCGACCGGGTCATCACCCTGGGTCTGTCGACCGGCGGCGTGCAGTCGATCGAGGCATTGCTGACCCGGCTGCCACGCACAGCCCCCGGCATCGTGGTGGTGCAACACATGCCGCCCAACTTCACGGCAGGTTTTGCCGCCAGGCTGAGCAAGTTGTGTGCACTCGACGTGGTCGAGGCACAAAGCGGTGACCGCGTCGTCAACGGCCGGGTGCTGATTGCACCGGGCGGGCGCCACATGCGGCTCAAGCGCAGTGGCGCGCAGTATGTGGTCGAGGTGTTCGACGGGCCGCTCATGAACCACCACCGCCCGAGCATCGACGTGTTGTTCAAGTCGGTGGCACAACACGCCGGGCGCAACGCCATCGGCGTGGTGATGACCGGCATGGGCGACGACGGCGCACGAGGCCTCAGGGTCATGCGTGATGCAGGTGCCTTCACCGCCGCGCAGGACGAAGCCAGCAGCGTCGTCTACGGCATGCCGCGCGAAGCGCTCAAACACGGCGGCGCGCAGGACGTGGTGAGCCTGGGCGACCTGCCCGACTGGCTGATGCGTTCGGCCCAGGCCCCCTTGCGTCAGCTCGCCTGAGCGACGAACAGGCCCTGGCGCGGGCTGTTATTCCGGCCTTGCTGGACGACACGTGGCCGCACACTGGCCCGACACATCCACTGCGCCACCAGGAAGGCCCCGGCATGCGCCCCGTCATCGAATCATTCTTGCGCCCCGGCATGGCCCTGATGCAGGGCCTGCGCATGAGCACCAAGATCGTCGCCCTGTGCACGGCGGTGTTGTTGCCTTTTGGCGCCGTGTCGATCTGGGCCGGCCAGGATCGGCTCACCCAGCTCACCTTGCTGCGCAACGAACAGGCGGGCCTGGCCCAGGTTGCACAGGCCCAGGCGCTGGCACTGGCGCTGCAACACCAGCGCAACCATGCCCGGGCGGCGGTGGCCGGCAACAGCAAGGCGGCGCAGGCAGTGGCAGACGACGCAGCACTCATCGACCGCGGCCGCGGCGTGCTCGACCGCCAGATCGGCCACACCAGCGACCCGGTGCTGCAACAGGCCTGGCAGGCCCAACGCGGCGGCCTGGACCGGTTCGTCGGCCTGGGCGGCAAACAACTGCCTGCCGCGGTGTGGAACGAACACGCCGAACAGATCGCACGGCTGCAGGATCTGGTGTTGCTGATCGGTGAACGATCGAACCTGCTGCTCGACGCCGACGCGGCCAGCTACTTCCTGATGGACATGACGGTCGACCGCTTCCTGCCCTGGTCGGAAAGCATCGCACGGATGGGCGAAATCGGCAGCACGGCCATCGCCATGGGGGCCCTGATCGACGACGACGCCCAGGCTCTGGGCGGCCAGGCCGGCGCCGTTGCGGGCCAGATTCGGGGCATCGAGCAACGCCTGGCCGCGGTGGCGCGCAACGGCATCGGCACCCCGCCCGGCTGGAGCGCAGCGCAGTCCCTGACCAGCGAATTGGCCAAGGCCAGCACGGAAGTGCTGACCTACGGCGCGGCCGCCGCGGCTGGCTCCGATCGCAACGGCAACTTCGCCACTCGCGCAGTTCAGACACTCGACACAGCGGTGAAGTTCAACACCTCGGTGCAATCGGCGCTGGCGCAGCGACTGCAGCAACGCGCCGATCGCGTCATGCTCGAGCTGCTCGTCATGGGTGTCACCGGCCTGACCTTGTGTGTCTTGCTTGCCTACGGCGGCTTGTGCCTGTACCTGAGCTTCACACGTGGCTTGCAGACGCTGGGCCAGAACGTGGCGGCGGTGGCGCGGGGTGACCTCACCTTCCACCGCACACTCGAAGGCCGCGACGAGCTGGCAACCATCGGCCGCGACCTGGGCGCCATGTCGCGCAGCCTGTCGGCCATGGTGGCCGACATCCGCAGCAACGCCAGTCATGTGGCGATCTCGGGCGGCCAGCTGGCGGCCGACAACACCGCCCTGGCGCAGCGCACCCACTCGCAGACCAGCAGCCTCGAACACACGGCGCAAAGCGTGCGCCAGATCAGCGCCACGGTGCAGGACACCTCACACGCTGCGCATGAACTCACCGAACGCGCCACCCAGCTGCGCCAGGTGGCCGACGCCGGCACCAGCACCATGCGCGCCACCGTGGCCGCCATGGACGAGATCGCCACCGGCTCGCGCCGCATGGGCGAGGTGGTGGCACTGATCGAGGACGTGGCCTTCCAGACCAACATGCTGGCGCTCAACGCCTCGGTCGAAGCCGCCCGGGCCGGCGACGCAGGCCGCGGCTTTGCCGTGGTGGCCGGCGAGGTGCGCAAGCTCGCACAACGTTGCGGCCAGGCCGCGGGCGAAATCTCGCAGCTCATCGAGAACACCACCGAACAGGTCGGCGCCGGGGTCGACCACATCGCCAGCGTGGACCGCACGCTGCACGACATCGTGGCCGGCATCCGCGACGTGGCCGACAAGATCGCCCAGATCGCGCAGGCCTCGTCCGAACAGAGCAGCGGCCTCAATGCCGTGAGCAGTGCCATCGGCGACCTGGACGACATCACCCGTCACAACGCACAGATGGTGAGTGACTCGAACGACGCCACCGCCGACCTGATGACCCGCGCCAGCAGCCTGCAGCAGGCGGTGAACGGCATCCGGCTGTGGCAAGGCAGCGTCGACGAAGCCCACAGCCTGGTCGACCGCGCCGTCGAGCTGATCGGCAGCCAGGGGCTCGAAGCCGCGGCCAACCAGATCCACGATCCGCAGGGGGGGTTCATCGACCGCGACCTCTACATCTTCGGCATCGACCGGCAAGGGTGTTATCGCCTCATGGGGGCCGATCCGGCACGGGTCGGGCAGGTGGCACCGATGATCGCCACGGCCCAGGGCACCTTGCTGACCCAGGCCCTGTGGGCTGCGGCCGACAACGGTGGCGGCTGGGTCGACTACCAGCTGTCGAACCCGGACACCTTGGCCCTGGTGTCCAAGGCCAGCTTCGTCCGTGCAGCCGGCGACGACCTGCTGGTGGCCTGCGGCGTCTACAAACATGTGGGCCAGGGTGAGGGACGGGCGTTGTTCGACCAGCGCAGTGCCCGCCCGGTGATCCCCCCGGCGCAGGGCGTCGAACTCTCCGAGCTGACGGCCTGACCTGACCCGGGCCGGCACCGCAGGTGACCGCTGCCGCGTTCAGCCGCCCAGGCCGGCTGCAGGATCCGACCGCTGGGCGTGCCGGCACACACGGTTCTTGCCGGCCGCCTTGGCCTGATACAGCGCCGCGTCGGCCAGCTGCATGAGACCACGCGCCTCGGCGGCATCCAGCGGATAGATCGCCACACCGGCGCTGGCCGTGATGTGCACCAGGTCGTCGACACCGATGTCACACGGCAACGCCAGTTCGGCCAGCACCCGCTCGACGATGGGCACATACGCCTCGACCGTGTCGAGATTGGCTAGCACCAAGACGAACTCGTCACCACCGACCCGGCTGGCGGTATCGACCAGGCGCAGCACCTGGCTGAGCCGGCGCCCCACTTCGACGAGCAGGGCATCACCGACGGCGTGACCGTAGCAGTCGTTGACGTTCTTGAAGCCGTCCAGATCGAGGTAACACAACGCCAGCGGCCGGTCACTGCGTCGTGCGGCTGCCAGGGCCTGGTGCAGGCGATCGTCCAGCAGCCGCCGGTTGGGCAGGCCGGTGAGTTCGTCGTGAAACGCCATGTGGTCGATGCGCTCCTGCGCGCGTCGTTGGGCGGTCACATCCATCAGCACCGAACGGCTCGCCTGGTAGCTGCCATCGGGGGAATAGATGGCGCTGGCACTGGCGCTGACCCGGCGCGGGCGCAGGCCGGTCTGCACATGTTGAGCGTCGTCGGGCGCCACCAGCACGAACTCGACATCCTCGATCCACCCCTGCGCCTTGAACTTCTCGAAGGTGAGTTCGAACCGCTCGCGGCTCTCGGCATCGAGAAAATCCCTGAAGTCGCGCCCGACCAGTGCCTCGGGGGTGCTGCCCAGCCAGTTCGCCTCGGTGTTGTTGATCTTGAGGAAACGCCCTGCGGCGTCGAGCTGGTGATAACCGCAGGGCGCGTGGTCGTACAGATCCTGCAGATCGGCATGCGCCTGTGCCAGTTCGCGCTGTGTGCGGCGGCGCTCGCTCACGTCACGCGCGCAGCAATAGATGTATTCGTCGCCGGTGACCGCGACCGCGGTGGCGACGACTTCGACATCGACCAATCCGCCGTCCACGCGCCGGTGACGGGTCTCGAAACGCCGGTCGTCGCCCACCGGCAGGTCGCGCAGCCATCCTTCGATCACAGCCGGCGCCAGCCCGGCATCCCAGCTCGTCACGTGGCGCCCCAGCAGGCGTTCGCGGCTGGTGCCGAGCAGGCTCGCGAACGAGGCGCTCATCTCCACCAGGCGGCCACTCCGATCGAGCACGTGAACGGCGTCACCGGACGTCAGCAACATGGTGCTGTTGCGCTGACTGGCCGTGACCAGCGCCGCGGCCAGACGCTCCTCGGCACGCCAGGCCCGCTGCACCACACGGGCCGATACCGCCAGGCCGAGCCAGATCAGCAGCACGATGGCGGCGGTCTGCGCCGCCTGACGCCGCCACGGCGCGAGAAAGTCGTCGGTGGCCAGTCCGGCGATGACGATCAGCGGATAAGGCGCCACAGCCGAGTAGGCATTGGCTCGTTCGATGCCGTCGATGGCGGTGCGAGCGATGTAGCTGCCGGCCTGCGGCGACCGCAGCAACTGGTCACTCAGCTCGACCGACACCTTGTTGCTGCCGATCAGTGCCGGGCCAATGGCGTCGCGGGTCTGACGTGCCACCAGGCGCAGATTGGTAGTGCGCAGCGAGATGGCACCGTGCTGGCCGATGTCGACGCCGGCAAACAACTTGCGCAGCCCTTCGCTCGACACCCCCGTGAAGACGATGCCGGCAAAACGACCCTCCGCGTCGTCGATGCGGCGCGCCAGGGCCACCAGCGAGCGGCCGGTGATGCGGCCATCGAGTGGCTCGGACACGATCAACTGTGGCCGCACATCACCGCGCGCGGCAATGAAGTAGTCGCGGTCACTCATGTTCACCGTCTGGCCGGCGTGGTTCCCCAGCCCCTGTCGCACGACACCCTCGGCGTCTGCAAACCGCAGGGTCTCGAGCTCGGGCACCAGCGCCAACTGCTCGCGCAGGATGGTTTCGATCGCTGCGCCGTGGCCGGCCAGCGGGCCATGCAGATCCTCGACTCGGGTCTTGACGTTGAGCAGAGCCAGATCGATACGACCGAACTCCGCCGCAACGTCCTTTGTCATCTCGACCGCCAGATTGCGCACCGCCACCAGCGCGCGTTGCTGCTGCGCGGTGTAGCCGGTCTGAAGCATCCAGGCGGCCATGGCCGCGATCAGCAGGCCGAACACCAGGTGGCTGGTGATCAGCCATCGCAACCAGGGGCGGGCCCGTGTGCTCGCCACCGTCACCGAGGCTGGGGCCGCCGCAGCGTTGGCGGATGCCGGCGGCCCCGGCGTGGGCGCCAGCTCGCTGGGCAAGGTGCTGGGCTCGCCGGGGTCGGCGCCAGACACGGGGGACATCGCCATGGGCTTGCCCTGGTTGGTGCGCCGGGTCAGCCGACCAAGGTGCCGCTGCAGGCGCTTGCTGGAGCAAAGGCGGCCGAGGTGACCGACCCGCCACCGTGGAGCCACCGACGCCGATCAGCATCGAGGACTCTACGCCGCACGATTTTGCTCCGTTTGTTACAGCTTGCCCTGGCGACTGTTGTGCCCGCGCATGCCGATGGCCCCCACCGGTGAGGTAACTCAGGTCAACGCGATCTGGCGCAAGTGCGCCCCACCCGCGTCAGCCAGAGCCAGAGCCAGAGCCAGAGCCAGAGCCAGAGCCAGAGCCAGAGCCAGAGCCAGAGCCAGAGCCAGAGCCAGAGCTTGAGCTGAAGCCGGTGCCGGTGCCGGCGCCTATTCCACCGCTGGTGCCGACGTGTTCGCGCCGCTCAGCCTGGCGCCTGCGCCGCCAGTTGGGGAGTGGCCACCGTCACGTCGCCGCATTGGGCACGCTGGCGCAGCGCATGGTCGATGAGTACCAGCGCCAGCGTGGCTTCGGCAATGGGTGCGGCGCGGATGCCGACACAGGGGTCGTGGCGGCCGTGGGTGGCGACGATGGTCGGCTGGCCGTCCAGGTCGATCGAGCGACGTTCGAGCCGGATCGAACTGGTCGGCTTGATGGCCAGGCTCACGCGCAAATCCTGGCCGGTCGAAATGCCGCCGAGCACGCCACCGGCGTGGTTGCTGGCAAAACCCTCGGGCAACATCTCGTCGCCGTGGTAGCTGCCCTTTTGCTGCACCACGGCAAATCCATCACCGATCTCGACGCCCTTGACGGCGTTGATGCCCATCATGGCGTAGGCGATGTCGGCGTCGAGCTTGTCGTACAGCGGCTCGCCCAGGCCGACCGGCACGCCGCAGGCTTCGACGTACAGGCGTGCGCCGACCGAGTCGCCGGACTTGCGCAGCGCGTCCATGTAGGCTTCCAGTTCGTCGACCTTGGCCTGACCGGTGGCGGCGAAGAACGGGTTGCCTTGCACCTGGCTCCAGTCGTCGACCGCAATCTCGACCTCGCCGATGGCGGTGAGGCAGGCACGAAACGTGGTGCCGTACTGCTGCTGCAGCCACTTCTTGGCGACCGCGCCGGCCGCGACAGTCGGCGCCGTGAGTCGTGCCGAGCTGCGACCGCCGCCGCGCGGGTCGCGCACCCCGTATTTGTGCCAGTAGGCGTAGTCGGCATGGCCGGGGCGAAAGGTCTGGGCGATGTTGCCGTAGTCCTTGCTGCGCTGGTCGGTGTTGCGGATAAGCAGGCAGATCGGTGTGCCGGTGGTCAGGCCCTGGTACACGCCGCTGAGGATCTCGACCTGATCGGCCTCGTTGCGCTGGGTGACGTGGCGGCTGGTGCCGGGGCGGCGCCGATCCAGATCGGGCTGGATGTCGGCTTCACTCAGTGCCATGCCGGGCGGGCAGCCGTCGATCACACAGCCCACCGCCGGGCCATGGCTCTCGCCGAAGTTGGTGACGGTAAACAGCAGACCCAAGGTGGAACCGGACATCGCGAGCAGGCGCGAGCGCGCCAGGTTGACCGCGCCTGCATGCAAGCGCCAAGGGCCGCAATTCTAGGAGGCGCGGCCTGACCGCCACGCGCCTGCGTGCTGGCGCACCTGGCGTGGTCGACCGACTGCGCCTGTCGGGCCCCTGTCGAGTGCGACGCCGGATCTGTCGACGAGACAGAGCGACCACATCGACAACAGAAATGGCACCAGCCAGCGGGCTTGTTCAGGGCTTAGCGGCAGCGCCGGCCCACAACAATGAACGCATTCAAGGCAGCGCCGCAAGCCCTTCGGCCGGGCGGCCCAGCACAGCGAGAACACCCATGAACATGGTCATGAACTCCCCCTCGACACTCCGTGGCAACAACCCGGGTCGGGCAGGCATGAACGCCGGTCTGGCCGACAAGAACGGCGTAGGGGGTGAGTTCCTCACCTTCCGCCTGGGCGGCGAGGAGTACGGCATCGAGATCCTGAAGGTTCAGGAGATCCGATCGTATGAGCCGCCCACCCGCATCGCCAACTCGGCGAGTTTCTTCAAGGGGGTGGTGAACCTGCGCGGCGTGATCGTGCCCATCGTCGACCTGCGCCTGAAATTCGGCTGCGAGAGCGCCGAATACAACGACTTCACCGTCGTCATCGTGCTCAACATCCGCGGCCGCGTGGTGGGTGCGGTGGTCGACTCGGTGTCCGACGTGCTCGAACTACCGGCCGAAGCGGTGCGCCCGGCGCCCGAGATCGACGCAGCGGTCGACACCAGCCACATCACCGGCATCGCCAACGTGGCCGAACGCATGTTGATCCTGATGGACATCGACGCCTTGATGTCCAGCCCCGACATGGGCCTGATCGACGCTGCGAACTGACATCCACGGGCGCCCGGCGCCGCCTCGCAGCAAGACAACGGCCGCACTCAGCGGCCGTTGTTACTCGAGGCGCACCTCGGTCAGGCCGCAGCCGCAGCCAGCTCGACTGGCGTGCGGCACGGCGGTTCAAGCCGCCGGCTTGGCGGCCGGCTCGGCGCCTTCTTCGACCGGCCAGTCGCGGATGTAGGCCTTCAACATGCGGTTCTCGAAATCCTGGCTCTCGACCACGGCGCGAGCCACGTCGTAAAACGAGATCACACCCATCAGCGTGCGCTGGTTGAGCACCGGCATGTAACGTGCGTGGCGCTCGAGCATCATGCGGCGCACGTCGTCGATTTCGGTCGTGGGAGCGCAGGTGAGCGGGGCGGCGTCCATCACTTCGCGCACCTGGCTTGTGCCGACCACGCCGCCGTTCTTCACGACGGCCTTGATGACTTCGCGAAACGTCAACATGCCGACAAGGTCGCCGTGTTCCATGACGACGAGTGAACCGATGTCTTCGTCGGACATGAGCGCCAGGGCGTCGGCCAGGCTGTGATCGGGCGTGACGGTGAACAGGGTGCCGCCCTTGACACGCAGGATATCGCTGACCTTCATGGAGGTCTCCTCAAGATGGAAGATTGCAGGATGTCATCGGTGCAACTCGATGCATGCGCCGGATGAAGCGGCCGTTGAGGCGCTCTTTGGCTCGCGGCCAATATAGCCCACAATGCCGCGCCGGCGACCCCTCGGATACGCCTGCCACCCACCCAGGAGGACACCATGGCCGGCTCACTCGACCCCTCGTTCGACACATTGTCGATACACGCCGGCACCCGCCCCGACCCGGCCACCGGCGCACGTGCGCTGCCCCTGCACCTGACGGCATCGTTCGTCTTCGAGTCGAGTGAACAGGCGGCGGCTCTGTTCAACATGGAACGCGCCGGCCATGTCTACAGCCGCATCTCCAACCCGACCACGGCCGCGTTCGAGGAGCGTATGGCCGCACTCGAAGGTGGTGTGGGTGCCATCGCCACCGCCAGCGGCCAGGCCGCGCTGCACCTGGCGATCTGCACCATCGCGGGGGCCGGCCACCACATCGTCGCCAGTTCGGCGCTGTACGGCGGCTCACACAACTTGCTTGCGTACACGTTGCCGCGTTTCGGCATCGAGACCACCTTCGTCAAGCCGGGTGACCACGAAGCCTGGCGCGCCGCCATCCGCCCCGAGACCCGGCTGCTGTTCGGCGAGACGCTGGGCAACCCGGGCCTGGACGTGCTCGACGTGCCGGCCGTGTCGGCCATCGCCCACGAAGGCGGCGTGCCGCTGCTGGTCGACGCCACCTTCAGCACTCCCTGGCTGCAAAGGCCACTGGCCCAGGGCGCCGACCTGGTGATGCATTCGGCCACCAAGTTCTTGTGTGGCCACGGCACGGTGATCGGCGGTGTGGTGGTCGACGGCGGCAGCTTCGACTGGCAGGCCGCCTACCGCCGCAGCGGCCGCTTCGCCGAACTGGCAGCGCCCTACGCCGGCTTTCACGACATGGTCTTCGCTGAAGAGAACCCGGTCTGCGCCTTCTTGCTGCGCGCGCGCCGCGAAGGCTTGCGCGACTTCGGCGCCTGCATGAGCCCACATACCGCCTGGATGCTGATGCAGGGCATCGAGACGCTGCCGCTGCGTATGGCCCGGCATGTGGCCAATGCCCAGCGCATCGCCGAGTTCCTGGCCAGCCACCCGGCAGTCGACCGCGTGCGTTACCCCGGCCTGGCCAGCCACCGCGACCATGCACTAGCCGCCCGCCTGCTGCCGCGTGGTGCAGGCGCCGTGTTCAGCTTCGACCTGGCTCAACCGGCGGGCGAGCGCAGCGCGGCGGATAGCGTCGAGCTCGCGCGCGAACGTGGCCGGGTCTTCATCGAGGCGCTGCAGATCTTCTCGCACCTGGCCAATGTGGGGGATTGCCGCTCGCTCGTCATCCACCCGGCCAGCACCACGCATCTGCGCATGGACGCCGCGGCGCTGGTCGCCAGCGGCATCGGCGCCGGCACCATCCGCCTGTCGATCGGGCTGGAAGACGCCGACGACCTCCTCGCCGACCTGGACCGCGCACTCAAGCTGGCCGCCAAGGTCGGCGCGCCCGCCAAGCCCACGCCCGCCACCGGAGCACGCTGATGAACCTGCTCGTGCAAGGCCGCCGCGCCTACGCCTACACCGGCGGCAAACCGTTCGACCCGACGCTGCCCTGCGTCGTCTTCGTGCACG
This sequence comes from Candidatus Intricatilinea gracilis, assembly GCA_016702605.1. Taxonomy (GTDB): domain Bacteria; phylum Pseudomonadota; class Gammaproteobacteria; order Burkholderiales; family Burkholderiaceae_C; genus Sphaerotilus; species Sphaerotilus gracilis. The sequence goes on along the minus strand of JADJDQ010000023.1, from coordinate 135,985 downwards.
GCGCACTCAACGACCACTGCGTGTGGGGCCTGCTGGCGCGCTGGTGTGCGCACCACGGCTACAGCGTGCTGGCACCCGACCTGCCCGGTCACGGCCTGTCGCAAGGCCCGGCCCTGCGTGACGTCGAAGCCCTGGCCGACTGGACCCTGGCCCTGCTCGCTGCCGCCGGCGTGCAGCAACCCGCCGCGCTGGTCGGCCACAGCATGGGGTCACTGATCGGCCTGGAAGCCGCGGGGCAAGCACCCGAACGTGTCAACCGCCTCGTGATGATCGGCACCGCCTACCCCATGGCCGTGTCGCAAGGCCTGATCGACAACGCCCGCGACACCCCGCTGGCCGCCATCGAGATGGTCACCAACTGGTCACTCTCGAGCCACGCCAGCAAACCGTCGTACCCCGGACCCGGCAGCTGGCTGCACGGCAGCCTCTACGCCCTGATGCGCCAGGTGCTGAGCCGCTCCGAAGCCCTGGGCTGGCGCGGCGACCCGAGCGACACCCCCGGCGGCCACGCCCACAACCTGTTCGAACTCGACTTCGACATCTGCCGTCGCTACGCGGGCGGGCTGGCCGCCGTCGACAAGCTCACCTGCCCCACCCACCTGGTGCTGGGCAACGCCGATCGCATGACCCAGCCGCGCCAGGCCGCCGAACTGCAAGCCGCCCTGGCGCGCAGGGTGCCCACTGAGCGTCACCTGCTGAACTGCGGCCACGCCCTGATGCAGGAGCTGCCGGACGAGGTGCTGGCGGTGCTGCGCACGGCGCTGCGCTGAAGCGATCGCCGGGCCGGCCGCACTCAGGCGGCCTGCCGCTGCTCGGCTTTCATGCGTTGACGCAGCGCCACCGCGTCGGGTGTGGCCGGATCCCGGCGCTGCGCGTCGAGCTTGAAGATGCTCACCGCTTCGGCCACGGTCTCGGCCTGGCTGCGCACCGAGGTGGCGGCCGCCGCGAGTTGTTCGACCAACGCAGCGTTTTGCTGCGTCAGGGCATCCATGTGGGACACCGCCTCGTTGACCTGCGAGATGCCGGCGAGTTGTTCACTGGCACCGAGTTCTATTTCGCCGACCAGGGCGCCCATGCGTTGCACCGCATCGAGCGCCTCGTCCATGGTCTTGTGTGCGGCGGTACTCTGGCTGGCACCGGCCTGGACACGCTGGACCGACTCGCCGATGAGTTGCTTGACCTCGCGCGCCGCCGTCGTCGTGCGTTGCGCGAGCAGACGCACCTCGGCAGCCACCACGGCAAAGCCGCGCCCCTGTTCACCGGCACGTGCGGCTTCCACCGCCGCGTTGAGCGCCAGGATGTTGGTCTGGAACGCGATGCTGTCGATCACCTGGATGATGTCGCCGATACGTGCAGAGGACTGGCTGATGCCGGCCATGGCGTCGGTGACACGGTGCACCGCGGCGGCGCTGCGCCGGGTGATGTCGGTGGCTTGCTGGGCAAAACTTGCGACGCCCCGCGCGGCATCGGCACTGTGTTTGACGGTGCCGGTGATCTGCTCCATCGACGAGGCGGTGTGCTGCAGGCTGCTGGCCTGCGACTCGGTGCGCGCCGACAGGTCGTAGTTGCCGGCGGCCACTTCGGCCGCGGTGCTGCGCAGGCCGTCGACTTCGCTGCGCGCGTCGCCGACGATGGCGCGCAGGTTCACGCTGAGCTGATTGAGCGCACGTTCGAAGTGGCCGAACAAGCCGGTGCTGCAGGCATTCAGGCGCTGGGTCAGATCGCCACCGGCCAGGCGGTAGGCGTAGTCGAGCAAGCCGCGCAGCGGGCGCAGATACCGGCTTGTCAGGCGCCAGCCTGACAGGGCGCAGACCAGCGCCGCACCGCCTGCTGCGGCGACGCCGCCCAGGATGTTGCCGCGCTCCAGCAGCATGCCAGCCGCTGTGCCGGCCAGGGCCGCGCAGGCCGGGCCGAGGTAGGCACCGGCACCTTCGACATGGGCGAGCCGCATCAGGGCGGCAGGCCAGCCGGCGCGGCGCAGCTGAGCGCGGTCGAGGCGGTGGACCAGGCTGCCCCCCGATTGAGCTTCGGCACTCATGGTCGTGTAGAGCGCCTGGGCGGCGTCGATCTCGGCCCGGCTGGCCTCGGTACGCACCGAGACATATCCCGTCACCTTGGTGCCATCGAACAGCGGCGTGACGTTGGCCATCACCCAGTAGTAGTCGCCATTCTTGCGGCGGTTCTTGACAGGCGCCGACCATGGTTGGCCTGCCTGGATGGTGGCCCAGAGGTCGCGAAATGCCTCGGCTGGCATGTCAGGATGACGGATCAGGTTGTGCGGCTGACCCAACAACTCGGAACGGGAGTAGCCGCTCACCTCGACGAACGCCGGGTTGCAGTAGAGGATGCGTCCCTGCAGATCGGTGGTCGACACCAGGGTGCATCCACTCGGAAACGGGTACTCGCGCTGGGTGACGGGCAGATTGGTTCGCATGGCGGTCAAGCTAGGCTGATTGGCAGGTCGAAGGCGGTTCGACACCCAAGGACCACGACCGGGTCGTGGTCACTGCCTCGGCTGCGCCAGCCCACCCCTTTGATGAGTTCGACCGAGCTTAGGCCGCTCTGCACCGCTTCAATGGTCGAAAAGGCGGCCTGACCGGCTTCAGATCGATCCGAGCAACTGCGCCAGGCTGAGCCTTTCGAGCGCTGCGGCACGCCACATCGGCTCGGTGCTGGCGCGTCGGCCGAGCAGCAAGGCGTCGAGCAGCGGGGCGGCGGCGGTGTGGTCGGGGTCGACCAGCAGCACCAGACGGGCGTCACCTTCTTCTTCGAGGCGCCCGACCCAGTCGAGCGCCTGCAGGGTCTCGAGTTGTGGCTCGAGTTGCAGCGGGTCGATCTCGAGCGCCGCCGCCACCTGTGTCAACGCCAGTCCGCGTGACCCCTGGCTGCGCGCCTGGGCGAGGTTGCGCAACATCAGCAGCGCCAGCTCGAACCGTTGGCCAGCGCCTGGTGGGCGCCGTGTCACCCGCATCTGCAGGCTGGGTGCGTAGGCGGCGATGACGGCACCCAGCAGCACGATGACCCAGCCGAGGTAGATCCACAACAGCAGGATGGGCACCGTGGCAAACGCGCCGTAGATGCTGGTGAAGCTGGGCACCGCACTCAGGTACAGCGCCAGCAGGCGGCGCGCCAGGTCGAAACCCAGCGCGACGAACAAGCCACCCGACAGGGCATGGGCCCAGCGCACCGGCGTGTTGGGCACAAAACGAAACAGGCCGGCAAAACCCAGCACCATGAGGCAGAACTCGGCGATGTCGAGCGCCAGCGACACGCCACCAGGCAGCGCATTGACCAGCCCCTTGGAGGCCGACAAGGCGTAGGACGCGAGCGACATGCTCACACCCAGCAGCAGCGGCCCGAGTGTGGCGAGCGCCCAGTAGATCAGTACCCGTTGGGCCAGCGGGCGCGGCCGGCGCACCCGCCAGATCGCGTTGAGTGTGCGGTCGATGGTGAGCAGCAGCGCCACTGCGGTGATGACCAGCACGATCAGGCCAACCGTGCCCAGCCGGTTTGCCTTCAGTGCGAACTGGGTGAGCGTGGCCAGCACCGGCTTGGCGATCGCCTCGGGCACGAGGTTTTGCACCAGGTAGCCCTCGAGCGCCTTGCGAAAGCTGCCAAACATCGGGAACGCGGTGAACACGGCGAACATCACCGTCATCAGCGGCACCAGCGCCATGGTGGTGGTGAAGGTGAGGCTGGATGCGGTGAGGCCCAGCCGGTCGTCGCGAAAACGCAGGCGCAGCGTGCGCAGGGTCTCGAGCCATGGCCAGCGGCGCAGTTCGCGCACACCGGCGCGGACGCGTTCGCGCAGGCGCCAAAGGGTGAGTGAGGTTGGGTGAAGGGGCGTCAAGGCAGGTCCAGGTGCAGCAGACCAGACAACCTCGGTCGAGGTGGCCGGCCCGAACTCGCGCATATCGACAGGTTGGCAGCGTCAAGGCAAAGGGTGCACAAGTATGGGCATGTGCGGCGCTGGCTATCATGCCAGCCATGCAGATCGGCCCCACCGGACTGGGCGCTGCGGCGGCCTCGGTCACCCCTCCTCCCGCCGGCTCGCCCGGTTATGTCGAACCCACACGTGAGCTGAAGCTGGCCAGGTGGGCATCACTCTGGTTCTGCTTTTGCCTGATCGTGTTGTGCCTGGCGTGGGAGCTGGTGCTGGCGCCCACCGGGCGCGGCACCCTTGCCGTCAAGGCCTTGCCACTGGTACTCGCCCTGCCCGGGCTGTGGCGCTGGCGGCTGTACACCTCACGCTGGCTCAGCCTGGCGGTGTGGCTGTATGTGATTGAAGGCCTCGTACGCGGCTGGAGTGACCGCGGCATCAGCCAGTTGCTCGGTCTGGTGGAGGTGATGCTGGCGGTGGCGTTGTTTGTTGCCTGTGCCCTGCAGGTGCGCTGGCGCCTGCGGGCTGGCAGGTCGGCGCTGAACCAGGCGGCATCGACATGATGACCACCACCTACACGCCGCCCTGCCCCACCCTGCCCGATCTGGCAGCCGACCGGCGTGGGGCGCTGATCACCGCATTGCGTGACTGTGTCGGCGCGAGCCACGTGCTGGTGCGCGGCGAGGCGCTCGATGGCGATCTGGCCGCCTACGAACACGACTGGCGCAAACGATGGCAAGGCCAGGCGCTGGCGGTGGTGAAACCAGGCGACACATCGGAAGTGGCGGCAGTCGTCCGACTGGCCGGCGAGTTCGGCGTCAGCCTGGTGCCACAAGGTGGCAACACCGGACTGGTGCTCGGCGGTGTGCCCGATACGAGCGGCCATCAGCTGCTGCTGAGCCTGACGCGTTTGAACCGCGTGCGTGCCGTCGACACAGCCAACCTCACCATCACGGTGGAGGCCGGCTGCATCCTGCAAAACGTGCAGCAGGCGGCCGACGAGGCCGGCTTGTTCTTTGCACTTAGCCTGGCAGCCGAGGGCAGCTGCACGATCGGTGGCAATCTGTCGACCAACGCAGGTGGCACCCAGGTGCTGCGTTATGGCAATGCCCGCGCCTTGTGCCTGGGGCTGGAGGTGGTGACACCTGCCGGCGAGATCTGGAACGGCCTGGCGGGCCTGCGCAAGGACAACACAGGCTACGACCTGCGCGACCTCTACATCGGCGCCGAAGGCACGCTGGGCATCATCACCGCCGCCTCGATGGTGTTGCATCCCAAACCCGCCGCCCGGCTGACCGCCATGGCGAGTTGCACCACGCTGGGCGACACCGTGGCCTTGCTCGTGCTGGCGCAGGCGCGTTGCAACGCGGCCTTGACCGGCTTCGAGGTCATGGGCGCCTATGCGCTGGAGCTTGTGCGCAAACACTACACCACCTTGCATCAACCCTTGCCGCCTGCGCCCTGGACGGTGCTGCTCGAACTGTCGGACTCCGAAGGTGAGGTCCATGCCCAGACCATGCTGGAAGGCCTGCTCGAAGCGGCACTCGACACCGGCCTGATCACCGACGCGGCCGTGGCGAGCAGCATCGCCCAGTCGCGCACCATGTGGCACCTGCGCGAGTCGATTCCACTGGCGCAGGCCGACGAAGGCCTCAACATCAAACATGACATCGCTCTGCCGGTGTCGGCCATCCCCGAGTTCGTGCGGGTCACCGACGCCGCGCTGCAGGCGCGCTGGCCGGGCGCACAGTCGGTCAACTTCGGGCACCTGGGGGATGGCAACCTGCACTACAACCTGCAGGCGCCGCCAGGAAGCGACATGGCCGCCTTCCTGCGCGAGCACGAAGCGGCGGTGAACAAGCTGGTCTACGACTCGGTGGCAAGTTTTGGCGGCTCGATCTCGGCCGAGCACGGTGTCGGCCAGCTCAAGCGCGACGAGCTGGTGCACTACAAGTCACCGGTCGCCCTGGCGCTGATGCGTTCGATCAAGCGGGCACTCGATCCTCGCGGGCTGATGAACCCGGGCCGCGTGGTCTGACCCAGGCTCAGTGCGCCGAGCCCTTGAGCATCTCGGGCATCGGCAAGGTGTAGACCTCGATGCCTTCGTCGTCCAGCGCCTGCGCCTCTTCAGCCGTGGTGCGCCCGCGGATGCCGCGTGCCTCGGCCTCGCCGTAATGCATGCGCCGGGCTTCTTCGGCAAAACGTGCCCCGACGTCCTGTGTGTGCGTGAGCACATGGCGCACGGCTTCCATCCACAAGGCCTCCACACTTTGCTGCTCGGGTGTGGCAACACTGCTCACCGGCCCGCCATCACCTCCCGCGTGTTCGCCAGCGCGGTGGCCTGGGCGGTCTGACACACCCTGTGAGGCCGGCGGGGCCGGCGAGATGGCGCTGTTGCCGCTGGCCCGTGTGGTGGTGAGGTTGAGCCGCGGTGCAGAGGGCAGGCGCCGCACGTTCTTGTCGGCGCACATCGGACATTCGAGTTGCCCGCACTCGGTCTGACGCTGGTAGTCGTCTTCGGATGCAAACCAGCCTTCGAAGCCATGGCCGCTTGCGCACTGCAGGTTGAACACCTTCATGCGAGCCATTATCCGGGCTGGACGATCTGCCACTCCGAGGGTTGCCAGCGTACAAACCGTTCACCCGCCTGCCAGGACTTGAGCCACAACAAGCCGACCAAGGTCTTGGCGTCGGTGATCTCGCCGGACGCCACCCAGGCTTCGAGTTCGGCCTGGCTGGCGGTGAAGACGTCGAGGAATTCACCGGCGTCGAGCTGGCGTTCACCCAGCGTCAGGTCGCGCGCGAACCACACCTCGATGCGTTCGGTCGAGTAGGCGATGGCGTTGTGCAACTCACCCGCCAGCGCCCAGCTTGCGGCGCGATAGCCGGTCTCTTCGAACAACTCGCGTTCGGCACAGGCCATCGTGGTCTCGTTCGGGTCGAGTTTGCCGGCCGGGAACTCGATCACCGTACGAGCGATCGGGTAACGATATTGACGCTCCAACACCAGGCGTCCATCACCCAGCATCGGCAGGATCATCACGGCGCCGGGATGCACGATGTATTCGCGACCGGCGTGTTTGCCGTCGGGCAACTTCACCGTGTCGCGCCGCACATGCAGCAGGTGACCGCTCCAGACCTGGTCGCTGCTGATGCAGGTTTCGCGCAGGTGGGGGTCAGCAAGCGCGTCGTGTGCCGCATCGGCCAAGGCCGAGCTGCCACCCGCCAAGCCGGTTGACGCGGCGGCAACCGTGCGGCTGTCGAGTCCGTCGAATCGAACGCGTGAGCGCCCGGGTGCGTGGGCGCTCACGAACGCGTCAGCTGCCCAGGGCCTTGAGCACGGCCTGCGAGCAGATCGCCATCAAGCCACCCGGGAAGATACCCAGCAACAACACGGCCAGGCCGTTTGCCGACAACATGGCGTGGGCTCCAGGTGCCGCCACGATGGCGTGGTCGTCGCTGGGTTCCTCGAAGTACATGACCTTGACGACACGCAGGTAGTAGAACGCCCCGATCAACGACATCATGACGGCGAACACCGCGAGCCAGATGTAGGCCGATTCACCCGTGGCTACCAGCGACTGCAGCACCGCCAGCTTGGCGTAAAAACCCACCGCAGGCGGCTCACCAGCCAGCGAGAACATGAACACTGCCATGGCAAGTGCCATGACCGGGCTGCGTTTGTTGAGGCCGGCCAGGTCGTTGACCTCCTCGGCCTCGAAGCCTGGGCGGGCCAGCAGCATGATCAGGCCGAAGCTGCCCAGTGTGGTGAGCACATAGGTGATTAGGTAGAACATGGCCGAGCTGTAGCCGTTGATCGCCGAGTTGGTGTTGGCTGCGATCACGGTGGGTGTGAAGCCCAGCAGCATGAAGCCGATCTGCGAGATGGTCGAATACGCCAGCATGCGCTTCAGATTGGTCTGCGCAATGGCGGCCAGGTTGCCGATGACCAGCGAACAAATCGACAGCACCATGAGCATCTGCTGCCAGTCGGCGGCCTGTGAACTCATGCCCTCGACCAGCAGACGGAAAGCCATGCCGAAGGCGGCGATCTTGGGCGCGCCGGCGATCAGCAGCGTGATGGCGGACGGTGCACCGTGATAGACGTCGGGCACCCACATGTGGAAGGGCACGGCGCCGAACTTGAACGCCAGGCCGGCGACGATGAAGGCCAGGCCGAAGGCCATGACCTGCTTGTTGGGCTGGCCCGACTGCAGCACCTCGAAGACACGTGGCACGTCGAGTGAGCCGGTGGCGCCGTACATCATCGACAGGCCGTAGAGCAGGAAGCCGCTGGCCAGCGCGCCGAGCACGAAATACTTCATCGCCGCTTCGGTGGCCGGGGCGTGATCACGGCGCAGCGCGGCGAGAGCGTACAGCGCCAGGCTCATCAGCTCGAGGCCGAGGTAGATGACCAGGAAGTTGTTGCCCGCCACCATGATCGAGATGCCGAGCAGCGAGAACAGGCTGAGCGTGAACAACTCGCCGCGCAGCAGGTCGCGGCTGGAGGCATAGATCTGGGCATAGATCAGCGTGACCAGTGTGGCCAGGCAGCAGAAGAAGGCCAGCAGATGCCCGAGCGGGTCGACCACCAGCATGCGACCCATGACGTATTGGGTTTCGCCGCCCAGGAAGGCATTGAAGTGCATGAGCCCGACGACGACCAGCGTTGCCGCGCTGAGCAGCAGCGTGGGCGTGCGCTTGGGTGACGCGACGAAGAGGTCGACCAGGGCGATGACACAGGCCATCACCAGCAGGACGATCTCGGGAAACACGGCGAGCCAGTTGGATGCAGTCATGGATTGCTCGGCGAGAGGTTCAGGATCGATGGGCCACCATGCACGATGGCGGACTCATGGCGTCGTGTCATAGCTTGGAGATGGCAACGTGCCGCATCAGGTCGATGACCGAGCTGTGCATCACATCGGTGAAGGGCTTGGGATACAGGCCCATGGCCAGCGTGGCGACAGCCAGCAGACCGAGCATCAGGAACTCGCGGCTGTTGATGTCGGTGAGTTCGCGCACGTGGTGGTTGGTGACGTCGCCGAAGTAGACGCGCTTGATCATCCACAGTGTGTAGGCCGCACCCAGGATCAGGGCGGTGGCCGACAGCAGGCCGATCCAGAAGTTGAACTTCACGGCGCCCAGGATGACCATCCACTCACCGATGAACCCGGCCGTACCGGGCAGACCGCAGTTGGCCATGCCGAAGAAGACCGCCAGCGCGGTGAACTTGGGCATGGTGTTGACCACACCACCGTAGGCAGCGATCTCGCGGGAATGCACGCGGTCGTACAACACACCGATGGCCAGGAACATGGCGGCCGAGACAAAGCCGTGCGAAATCATCTGCACCAGGCCGCCCGAGATGCCGAGTTCGCTGAAAATGAAGAAGCCCAGCGTGACGAAGCCCATGTGGGCGATCGACGAATACGCCACCAGCTTCTTCATGTCGGTCTGCACCAGTGCGACCAGACCGATGTAGATCACCGCCACCAGCGAGATCGTGATGATGAACGGTGCGTAGTGATGCGCCGCGTCGGGTGCGATGGGCAGCGAGAAGCGCAGGAAGCCGTAGCAACCGAGCTTCAGCATGATGGCCGCCAGCACGACCGAGCCGCCCGTGGGCGCCTCGACGTGGGCGTCGGGCAACCAGGTGTGCACCGGCCACATCGGCACCTTGACGGCAAAGGCCGCGAAGAAGGCGAAGAACAGCAGCGCCTGCGCGTTCATCGGCAGTGGCAGCTTCTGCCAGGTGGCCAGGTCGAAGCTGCCGCCCGAGGTGATGTACAGGTAGACCAACGCCACGAGCATCAGCAGCGAGCCGGCCAGCGTGTACAGGAAGAACTTGAACGCCGCGTAGACGCGCCGCGGTCCGCCCCACACACCGATGATGATGTACATCGGGATCAGCGTGGCTTCGAAGAACACGTAGAACAGCAGGCCGTCGGCGGCGCAGAAGACACCCACCAGCAGACCCGACAGGATCAGGAAGGCGCCCATGTACTGGTGCACACGCGAGGTGATCACCTCCCAGGCCGAGATGACCACGATGACGGTGATGAAGGCCGTGAGCAGCACGAACCAGACCGCGATGCCGTCCACACCCAGGTGGTAACGCACGTTTAAACGTTCGATCCAGGGCAGGTTCTCCTGGAACTGCAGGGCTGGCGTAGCCAGGTCGAAGCCGCTGCCGACCAGCGGCAGCGTGACCAGGAAGCTGACGATCGAGCCCACGAGTGCGAGCCAGCGCACCACGTTGGCGTTGTCGTCGCGACCGAGCGCGATGATGACGGTGCCGAAGGCGATCGGCAGCCAGATAGCAAGCGAGAGATAAGCCATATTCTTGTTTCCCGGCTCAGGCGTGCAGCAGGACGAACCAGGTCATCAGCGCCACGACACCGACCAGCATGACCAGCGCGTAGTGATAGATGTAGCCGGTCTGACCCAGGCGCACGACCGAGGAGATCATGTCGATCAGCTTGGCCGATCCGTTGATCGCGATGCCGTCGATGATGGCTTCGTCGCCACCCTTCCACAGTCCGCGGCCGAGCAGGCGCGCACCAGCGGCGAGCACCTTCTCGTTGAACCAGTCGAAGTAGTACTTGTTCTCCATCACCTTGATCACCGGTGCCAGCACACGAGCGATGGTGGCCGGGATGGACGGCGCAACCATGTAGAACACGTAGGCCGTGACCACACCAGCCAGCGCCAGGATGAAGGGCAAGGTGGTGAACGAATGCATGCCCATCGCCACGGCACCGTGGAACTCCTTGGCGAGTTCTTCCATGGCCGGGTGCAGGTGCGTGTTGACGAGGATCGAATCCTTGAAGAAGTCACCGTGCAGCATCGGGCCGATGGTGAGGTAGCCGATCACCACCGAGGGCAGCGCCAGCAGCAGCAGCGGCACGGTCACGACCCAGGGTGACTCGTGCGGCGTATGGGCATGTGCATGGTCGTGGCCATCGTCCTTGGCGGCGTCCTTGGCATGAGCGCCATGATCCGCATGTGCACCGTGGTCAGCGTGATCGTCGTGCGCATGGTCGTCGTGGGCGGCTTCCGGCGGGAAGGGCTTGTGATGGAAGTTCTCCTTGCCGTGGAAGACCAGGAAGTACATCCGGAAGCTGTAGAAGGCCGTCACGAACACGCCGATCACCACCGCGTAGTAGGCCAGGTGGGCAGCCGGCAGATGGCTGGCGTGCACCGCCTCGATGATGGAGTCCTTCGAGTAGAAGCCCGAGAAGAACGGCGTGCCGATCAGCGCCAGCGACCCCAGCAGCGAGGTGATCCAGGTGATGGGCATGTACTTGCGCAGGCCGCCCATGTTGCGGATGTCCTGATCATGGTGCATGCCGATGATGACCGAGCCGGCCCCCAGGAACAGCAACGCCTTGAAGAACGCGTGGGTCATGAGGTGGAACACCGCCACCGAGTAGGCCGATGCACCCAGCGCCACCGTCATGTAGCCCAGCTGCGAGAGTGTCGAATAGGCCACCACACGCTTGATGTCGTTCTGGATGATGCCCAGGAAACCCATGAACAGCGCGGTGATCGAGCCGATGACGAGGATGAAGTTCAGCGCCGTGTCGGACAACTCGAACAGCGGTGACATACGCGCGACCATGAAGATGCCGGCCGTCACCATGGTGGCGGCGTGGATCAGTGCCGAGATCGGGGTCGGGCCTTCCATCGAGTCGGGCAGCCACACGTGCAGCGGGAACTGCGCACTCTTGCCCATGGCGCCGATGAACAGGCAGATGCAGGTCACGGTGATGAGTTGCCACTCGGTGCCGGGGAAACCCAGGTTGGCGTATTCGCCGGCCTTGGCAAAGGTCTCGGCATAGTCGAGTGTGCCGGCGTAGGCGGCGATCAGGCCGATGCCCAGGATGAAGCCGAAGTCACCGACCCGATTGACCAGGAAGGCCTTCATGTTGGCGAAGATCGCCGTGGGTTTCTTGTACCAGAAGCCGATCAGCAGGTACGACACCAGGCCCACCGCTTCCCAGCCGAAGAACAGCTGCAGGAAGTTGTTGCTCATGACCAGCATGAGCATCGAGAAGGTGAACAGCGAGATGTAGCTGAAGAAGCGCTGGTAGCCCGGGTCTTCTTCCATGTAGCCGATGGTGTAGATGTGCACCATGAGCGACACGAAGGTGACCACTACCATCATCATGGCGGTGAGGCCATCGATGAGGAAGCCGACTTCCATCTTGAAGTCGCCAAGCGTCATCCAGGTGTAGAGCGTCTCGTTCAGGCGCGCGCCGTCGACGGCGACGGCCTTGAGTGTCATCGCCGAGATGATGAAGGCGATCAGCACGCCCAGGATGGTGACGACGTGGGAACCGCGCCGGCCGATGGTCTTGCCGAAGAAACCGGCGAGCACCGCGCCAGCCAGCGGCGCCAGTGGCACGACCAGCAGGGTGGAGGCAGAGAGCGTAGACATCTTGTGGTGAGCCTTCCTTTAACCCTTGAGCGTGTCGAGTTCATCGACATTGATCGTGGCGCGGTTGCGGAACAACACGACCAGGATGGCCAGGCCGATGGCCGACTCGGCGGCAGCGACCGTGAGGATGAAGAACACGAAGACCTGACCGGCCATGTCACCCAGGTAATGCGAGAAGGCGACGAAGTTCAGGTTGACCGCCAGCAGCATCAACTCGATGCACATCAGCAGCACGATCAGGTTCTTGCGGTTCAGGAAGATGCCGATCACCGACAGCGCGAACAGGATGGCGCCGAGCGAGAGAAAGTGTCCTAGCGTGAGGCTCATGCTTGTCCTTTGGGTGCAGCGTCGGCAGCAGCAGCGGCGGAGGGCACCGAGCGTGTCGGCTCCATCTTCACGATGCGCAGGCGATCGGCCTTGCGTGCTCGCACCTGCTGACTCGGATCCTGGGCACGCGAGTCCTTGCGGTGCCGCAGCGTCAGGGCGATGGCCGCGATGATGGCCACCAGCAATATCACGGCCGCGATCTGCAGCGGGAACAGGTACTGCGTGTAGATCGCGATGCCGAGTTGTTTGGTGTTGCCCAGTTCGGCCGCCTGTTTGGCCGCCGCCTGCACTGCCGGCACGTTGACCAGGCTGGACTCGGGCACGGCAAAACCACGCGTGAGCACCCAGGCCATCTCGACTGCGATCACCGCGCCGATCGTGCCAGCCAGCGGAAAGTGTTTCCAGAAACCCTCACGCAGCGCGTCGACATCGATGTCGAGCATCATCACGACAAACAGGAACAGCACCATCACGGCACCGACGTAGACCAGCACCAGCGTGATGGCAAGGAACTCGGCTTCCAGCAGCATCCAGATGCACGAGGCACTGAAGAAGGCCAGCACGAGAAACAGCACGGCGTGCACCGGGATACGCGCCGTGATGACGCGAAACGCGGCGAACAGCAGGATGCTCGCGAAGACGAAGAAGAGCGCGGTATTGATGTCCATGATCATCCATGTGGCACGTCTAGGCCGAGGCGCGGCACAACCCCACCCAGACACGACGACGTCGTGAGGGGCGAAGCAGGCCGCTGGTCTCAGCGGTAGCGGGCGTCGGCCTCCTTGTTGGCAGCGATTTCGCGCTCGTAGCGGTCACCCACGGCCAGCAGCATGTCCTTGGTGAAGTACAGGTCGCCGCGTTTTTCGCCGTGGTATTCGAAGATGTGGGTTTCGACGATCGAATCGACCGGGCAGCTCTCTTCGCAAAACCCGCAGAAGATGCACTTGGTCAGGTCGATGTCGTAGCGCGTGGTGCGACGGCTGCCGTCGGCGCGCACGTCGCTTTCGATGGTGATCGCCATGGCCGGGCAGACGGCTTCACACAGCTTGCAGGCGATGCAGCGTTCTTCACCGTTCTCGTAGCGGCGCAGCGCATGCAGGCCACGAAATCGCGGGCTCAGAGGCGTGCGCTCTTCAGGGTACTGGACCGTGATGGTGCGCTGGAAGAAGTGACGACCGGTCAGCTTCATGCCCTTGAAGAGTTCGAGCAGCAAGAAGCTGGACAGGAACTCCTTGAGCGAGAAGGGCGCGGCGGTGGCAGCGGTCGGAGTTGGAGCGGCGGACATGGGGCTTTCCTAGGATCGGGCAGATATCGGTGAGGACACGCTGCGCTTACTTCCAGATGTTCCAGGGGCTCTGTATCCACAGGCCGACGACCACCAGCCACACCAGCGTGACCGGGATGAAGATCTTCCAGCCCAGACGCATGATCTGGTCATAGCGGTAGCGCGGGAAAGTCGCGCGCACCCACAGGAAGACGGTGACCACACAGAAGGTCTTGATGCCCAGCCAGATCCAGCCCGGAATGAAGTCGAGCGCACCGATCGGCGAGAGCCAGCCACCCAGGAAGAACGTGGCGGTGAGGATCGACACCAGCCACATGTTGGCGTATTCGGCCAGGAAGAACATCGCGAACGACATGCCCGAGTACTCGATCATGTGGCCGGCGACGATTTCGGATTCACCTTCGACCACGTCGAACGGCGCGCGGTTGGTTTCCGCCAGACCCGAGATGAAGTAGACGAAGAAGATCGGCAGCAGTGGCAGCCAGTTCCACGACAGGAAACCCAGGCCCATGTCGGCAAACATGCCCTTGCCCTGACCAACGACGATGGCCGTCATGTTCAGGCTGCCGGTCACCATCAGCACCACCACCAGGGCGAAACCCATGGCGATCTCGTAACTCACCATCTGGGCCGAGGCGCGCAGTGCGCCGAGGAAGGCGTACTTCGAGTTCGATGCCCAGCCGGCGATGATCACGCCGTAGACCTCGATCGACGTCACGGCCATCAGGAACAACAGGCCGGCATTGAGGTTGGCCACCGCCACCTCGGGGCCGAACGGGATCACCGCCCAGGCCACCAGCGACGGAGCGATGGTCATGATGGGGCCGAGGAAGAACAGGCCCTTGGCCGCAGCGGTCGGGCGGATGATCTCCTTGAACATCAGCTTGACCGCATCGGCGATAGGCGTCAGCAGGCCGTAGGGGCCGACCCGGTTGGGGCCTGGGCGAATCTGGGTCCAGCCGATGGCCTTGCGTTCCCACAGCGTGAGGTAGGCCACCGCGCCCATCAGCGGCGCGACCAGGACGATGATCTTGATGAGGTTCCAGACCACCGGCCACACGAAGGGGCCGAGAGTGCTGTTGCCGAAGGCTTGAATGGTGTCGAGCATGGTGTGTTCGGGCCTCAGGCGCGTTCGACCTGCAGGGCACCGAAGGCGGCACCCAGGGCGGCGGTGGAGGGATGGCCGGCGGCCACACGCACGGTGTTGTCAGCCAGGCCGGCGTCGCAGTTGGCACTCAGCACTGCGCTGGCGCTGCCCTGACTGATGCGGACCTGCGCGGAGGCTGCGTCACCGAAACCGAGTTGTTGCCACAGCGCAGTGGGCAGACTCACCGGCAGCGCCTGGCCGTCGGCGGTGGCTTGCAGCGACGGCGCACGGCGCACCAGCACATCGCTGGCATAGATCGGCACGTTGCTGATGCGCTCCAGGCCGACCGGGGCGGCGGCCGCACCCTCGTGTGCCACCGACGACCCGTTCGACAGGCGTTGTGCCAGCTTGTCGAGGTCGCCGTAGGCTTCAGCGCGCACTTCTTCGACCGTCTCCTGCGCAAAACCGGGCAGACCCAGCAGATTGCCCAGCACACGCAGCACCTTCCAGCCCGGGCGTGCATCGCCCAATGGCTTGACGACGCCGTGGAAGCTCTGCACACGGCTTTCCGCGTTGACGAAGCTGCCACCGGTTTCGCTGAACGGCGCAATCGGCAGCAACACGTCGGCATGTTCGACGTTGCTGGCAAAGGCGCTGAAGCTCACCACCATGCTGGCAGCTTCCAGCGCGGCAGCGGCCTGCAGCGGATCGGCGGCGTCGAGCACCAGATCGGTGTTGTAGAGCAGGTAGGCCTTGCGCGGCGCGGCGAGCATGGCCTGCGCGTCGAGTGCCGGCGTGTTGGCGCGCGGCTGGGCACCGACCAGCTGGGCACCGACCGAATTGGCCGCTTCACCCAGAAAGCCGACGCTGGCGCCGCACTGTTCGGCGATCCATCCGGCCAGGGCCAGCAGCTCGCTGGCTTGTGGATGTTGCGCCACGGCGTTGCCGAGCAATATGGCCTTGCGTTCACCGCTGAGCAGCGAGGCCGCCATGGCGTGTGCGGCTGCACCGGGCTCGACCGCCAGCGAGGCGCTGGCGCCCTTGGCGATGGCGATGGCGGCCGACAACTCGACCAGGGCCGCCGCCCAGGCTGACGGCGCACGAACCAGCTGCTGGTCGATGCGCAGCTTCCAGTCTTCGGCCGACGCATGGATGCGGTGGATCTGCGCGCCGCGACGGGCCGCCTGGCGCAGACGCTGCGCGAACAGCGGATGGTCCTTGCGCAGGAAGGAGCCGACCACCAGGGCACGGTCGAGCGTCGACAACTCGGCGATCGAACAACCCAGCCAACGTGCGCCGGCACTCTGGCCGTCGTCGCCGTCGGTGCGGAAATCGCTGTGGCGCAGGCGATGGTCGATGTTTTCGCAGCCCAGCGAACGCACCAGCTTGCCCAGCAGATGCAGTTCTTCGGAGGTGCTGTGGGCACTGGCCAGCGCACCGATGGCGGCAGCGCCATGGTCGGCCTTGATGCCCTTGAGTCCATTGGCGACGTACTCGAGCGCCACGTTCCACTCGACCTGCAGCCACTTGCCGCCCTGCTTGAGCATGGGCTTGGTCAGGCGGTCGTCACTGTTGAGCGCTTCGTAGCTGAAGCGGTCGCGGTCGGCGATCCAGCACTCGTTGACGGCTTCGTTCTCGAGCGGCACGACACGCAGCACCTTGCCGTACTTGACCTGCACGATCAGGTTGGCGCCGGTGGAATCATGCGGGCTCACGCTCTTGCGGCGCGACAGTTCCCAGGTACGGGCGCTGTAGCGGAAGGGCTTGCTGGTGAGTGCACCGACCGGGCAAACGTCGATCATGTTGCCCGACAACTCTGAATCGATGGTCTGGCCGACGAAGGTAGTGATCTCGGCGTGTTCACCGCGATGGAGCATGCCCAGTTCCATCTGGCCGGCGATCTCCTGGCCGAAACGGACACACCGTGTGCAGTGGATGCAGCGAGCCATCTCGGCCATCGAGATGAGCGGACCGACTTCCTTGATCGGCACGACACGTTTTTCTTCGTCGTAACGCGAGGCGGCCTTGCCGTAACCCACGGCCAGATCCTGCAACTGGCACTCTCCGCCCTGGTCGCAGATGGGGCAGTCGAGCGGGTGATTGATGAGCAGGAACTCCATCACCGACTGCTGGGCCTTGATCGCCTTGTCGCTGCGGGTGCGAACGATCATGCCCTGGTTGACCGGTGTGGCGCAGGCCGGCATGGGCTTGGGCGCCTTTTCGACGTCGACCAGACACATGCGGCAACTGGCCGCGATGCTGAGCTTCTTGTGGTAGCAGAAGTGCGGGATGTAGGTACCCGCCGCCTCGGCCGCATGCATGACCATGCTGCCTTCGGTGACCGTGACCTTCTTGCCGTCGAGTTCGATTTCAATCATGGTGGCAGTGTTCTCAGACGTAGGCCGGGACCATGCAGGTCTTGTGTTCGACGTGGTAGGCGAACTCGTCGCGGAAATGCTTGAGCATGCCGCGCACCGGCATGGCCGCTGCATCACCCAAGGCGCAGATGGTGCGGCCCATGATGTTCTCGGCCACGTTGTCGAGCAGGGCCAGGTCGTCGGCACGGCCTTCGCCGTGTTCGATGCGGTTGACCATGCGCCACAGCCAGCCCGTGCCTTCGCGGCAGGGCGTGCACTGGCCGCAGCTCTCGTGCGAGTAGAAGTACGACAGGCGCAGCAGGCTCTTGACCATGCAGCGGGTGTCGTCCATGACGATGACAGCGCCCGAGCCCAGCATGGAGCCGGCCTTGGCGATGGAGTCGTAGTCCATCGTGCAGTCCATCATGATCTTGCCGGTCAGCACCGGCGACGACGAACCGCCGGGGATCACGGCCTTCAGGCCACGACCACCCTTGACGCCACCGGCCAGTTCGAGCAGCTGGGCAAACGAGGTCCCCATGGGCACTTCGTAGTTGCCAGGCAGCTGCACGTCACCGACCATCGAGAAGATCTTGGTGCCGCCGTTGTTGGGTTTGCCACATTCGAGGTAGGCCGGGCCACCGTTATTGATGATCCACGGCACCGCGGCAAACGTCTCGGTGTTGTTGATCGTCGTCGGCTTGCCGTACATGCCGTAGCTGGCCGGGAACGGCGGCTTGAAGCGCGGCTGGCCCTTCTTGCCTTCGAGCGACTCGAGCAGCGCGGTTTCCTCGCCGCAGATGTAGGCACCGAAACCGTGGAAGGCGTGCAGCTGGAAGCTGTAGTTGCTGCCCAGGATGTTCTTGCCCAACAGGCCCGCGGCACGGGCTTCTTCGAGCGCTTGCTCGAAGCGGTCGTAGACCTCGAAGATCTCGCCGTGGATGTAGTTGTAGCCGGTGTCGATGCCCATCGCGTAGGCCGCGATGATCATGCCTTCGATGACGATGTGCGGGTTGAACGCCAGGATGTCGCGGTCCTTGCACGTGCCCGGTTCGCCTTCGTCCGAGTTGCACACCAGGTACTTCTGCACCGGCAGGGCACGCGGCATGAAGCTCCACTTCAGGCCGGTCGGGAAACCCGCACCGCCACGGCCGCGCAGGCCCGAACCCTTGACTTCGGCCACGACCTGGTCGGGCGACATGCCGGCGCCGCCGTCCAGGCCCAGCACCTTGCGCAGGGCCTGGTAGCCGCCACGCGCCTGGTAGTCTGCCAGGCGCCAGTTGCTGCCGTCGATGCCCGCATAGATCTGCGGATTGATGTGCCGGTTGTGGAAGCAGGTCGCGCTGCCCGTGGTCTGGAAGGCGGAGAGATCGATCATGGTCATGCTCGGTGCCTGTTCTTCAAACGACGCGCGGCGCGTTGGCCCGCAGCAGATCGACCAGCGCATCGAGCTTGTCGTTGCTCATGTAGCTCACCATCTGGCGATCGTTCACCAGGGCCACTGGCGCATCGGCGCAGGCCCCCAGGCATTCACATTGCTGAACGGTGAACAGGCCATCGGGCGTGGTGCCGCCTTCTTCGATGCCGAGCTTGTGACACAGGTGTTCGAGGGCCTTCTGACCATCGCGCAGCTGACACGGCAGGTTGGTGCACACGTTGAGCTTGTAGGTGCCCACCGGACGCTGGTTGTACATGTTGTAGAAGGTCGTCACCTCGCGCACGGCGATGGGCGCCATGCCGAGGTACTCGGCGATCGCCTGCTCGGCCTCAGCCGAGACATGGCCGTTTTCCTGCTGGGCGATGGCCAGACAGGCCATCACGGCCGACTGCTTCTGGTCGCTGGGGAACTTGGCGACTTCGCGGGCAAAACGCGCGATCGTGGCTTCAGAGAACATGGAGATCCTGTCGCAGGGGAGCGTGGTCGGGTGGCGTCGGTCGGAAGTGATGTCGCGATCGCCTGATCAGCGGTCGACTTCGCCAAACACGATGTCCATCGTGCCGATGATGGCCACGGCGTCGGCAATCATGTGGCCGCGCGACATCTCGTTGAGCGCCGACAGATGGACGAAGCCGGGCGGGCGAATCTTCATGCGGTACGGCTTGTTGGCACCGTCGCTGACCAGATAGATGCCGAACTCACCCTTGGGATGTTCGACCGCCGCGTAGACCTCGCCCTCAGGCACGTGGAAACCTTCGGTGAAGAGCTTGAAGTGATGGATGAGTTCTTCCATCGAGGTCTTCATCTCGAGTCGCGACGGCGGCGCCACCTTGTGGTTGTCGGTGATGACCGGGCCGGGGTTGGCCTTGAGCCAGTCGACACACTGCTTAATGATGCGGTTGGACTGGCGCAGTTCTTCGACGCGGCACAGGTACCGGTCGTAGGTGTCGCCGTTGACACCCACCGGGATGTCGAAGTCGAGCTGGTCGTACACCGCGTAGGGCTGCTTCTTGCGCAGGTCCCACTCGATGCCCGAACCACGCAGCATCGGGCCGGTGAAGCCCAGGTTGAGCGCACGTTCGGGCGTCACGACGCCGATGCCGACGGTGCGCTGTTTCCAGATGCGGTTGTCAGTCAGCAGGGTTTCGTATTCGTCGACGATCTTCGGGAAGCGCGCGGTGAAGTCATCCAGGAAGCCCAGCAGGCCTTGCTGCCGGTTGTCGTTGAGCTGCGACATCACCTTGGCGTTGCGGATCTTGCTCGCCTTGTACTGCGGCATCTGATCCGGCAGATCGCGGTACACACCACCCGGGCGGAAGTAGGCCGCATGCATGCGTGCACCCGACACGGCTTCGTAGGCGTCGAGCAGATCCTCGCGCTCGCGGAAGCAGTAGATGAGGATGTTCATCGCGCCGCAATCGAGTCCATGCGCGCCCAGCCACAGCAGGTGGTTGAGGATGCGGGTGATCTCGCTGAACATCACGCGGATGTACTGCGCACGCACCGGCACGTCGATACCCATGAGGCGCTCGATGGCCATGCAGTACGCATGCTCGTTGCACATCATGGACATGTAGTCCAGGCGGTCCATGTAGGGCAGCGCCTGGATGAATGTCTTGCTTTCGGCCAGCTTCTCTGTGGCACGGTGCAGCAGGCCAATGTGCGGATCGGCACGCTGGATCACTTCGCCGTCAAGCTCGAGCACCAGACGCAACACACCGTGTGCGGCTGGGTGCTGCGGGCCAAAGTTGATCGTGTAGTTCTTTATCTCGGCCATACGAGCCTCAGGTCGCGGACAACATCGGAGCAGGAGCGGAACAGGGCGCGCGCATCATCAGTGCAAGCTGCCGTAGTTGTCCTCGCGAATCACGCGGGGCGTGATCTCGCGCAGCTCGATCGTGATGGGCTGAAGACCACGCGCTTCGTGACGGGGTCATAGGTCATCTCGACATGCCCGGTGGTCGGGAAATCCTTGCGGAAGGGGTGACCGATGAAACCGTAGTCGGTCAGGATGCGGCGCAGATCGTCGTGGCCTTCGAAGACGATGCCGTAGAGGTCGAAAGCCTCGCGCTCGAACCAGTTGGCGCTGCTCCAGATCGGCGTCACCGAGACCAGCATTGGCATGTCGTCGTCGGGCGCAAACACCTTGATCCGCAAGCGCCAGTTGTGTTGCACCGACATCAGGTGCACGGCGATGCAGTAGCGCGGACCACCGTGTTCACCGTCGCGCCAGGCGCTGTAATCCAGCCCGGCCAAATCGATCAACTGTTCGAAGTGCAATGAGGGCTCGTCGCGCAAGGTGAGCGCCACGGCGGCGTAATCGGCCGCCTTGACCGTCAACGTCAGTTCGCCACGATCAGTGATCAGCGTGACGATGCGGTCACCGAGTGTCTGCTCGAGCGCCGCGCGCAGGGTATCCAGGGAAAGTGTCATGGAGTCGACCGGTAGCGGTTCAACGCGCGATGGTGTTTTCGCGCCGGATCTTGGACTGCAGTTGCAGGATGCCGTACAGCAATGCCTCGGCCGTGGGAGGGCAACCCGGCACGTAGACATCCACCGGAATGATGCGATCACAACCACGCACCACCGAGTAGCTGTAGTGGTAGTAACCACCACCGTTGGCGCAAGAGCCCATCGAGATCACCCAGCGCGGCTCGGCCATCTGGTCGTAGACCTTGCGCAGTGCCGGCGCCATCTTGTTGCACAGCGTGCCGGCCACAACCATCAGGTCACTCTGGCGCGGGCTGGGGCGAAACAACATGCCGAAACGATCGATGTCGTAGCGCGAGGCGCCAGCATGCATCATCTCGACGGCGCAGCAGGCCAGGCCGAAGGTCATGGGCCATAGGGAGCCGGTCTTGGACCAGTTGACCAGGGTGTCGACACTGGTGGTGACGAAACCTTCTTTCAGGATGCCTTCAATGCCCATATCGGCTACTCGCGGTTCGGTGATCTGGTTCGGCTGGGGGATCGACGGTTCGACGGGAGATCTCACTCCCAGTCGAGGGCGCCCTTCTTCCACTCGTAGACGAAGCCAACCACCAGGATGCCCAGAAAGATCATCATCGCCCAGAAACCTGTCGCTCCGATTTCACGCAGGGACACGGCCCACGGAAAAAGAAAGGCGATCTCGAGGTCGAACAGGATGAAGAGGATGGCCACCAGGTAGTAGCGAACGTCGAACTTCATGCGCGCATCTTCGAAGGCTTCGAAGCCACATTCGTACGGCGAGTTCTTGGCCGCATCGGGCCGGTTCGGCCCCAGCACGAAGCCGATCACCTGCGGTGCAACGCCGACACCGATGCCGACCAGGATGAAGAGAATGACAGGCAGGTACTGTTCGATGCTCATGATGTGGTCGTTGTGTCGTAGATGCTGCAAGTACCCGGCCACCACTGCTGATGATCAACAGCGACAACCGACAAAAATAAAGCGCGCCGCGCCGGACCTGCCTATTGGCTTGACCCGCACGCACAGCGCGCCCACCTTGTCTCCCCCTGCTCCGATAGCCAGGGCGCCAGATCGATTCCGAGATCGGAATCGATCCATGATCCATTTGGTGCCGACGGCGAGACTCGAACTCGCACAGCTTTCGCCACTACCCCCTCAAGATAGCGTGTCTACCAATTTCACCACGTCGGCACGCGGTTGACGACGATCACCTGAACCGTTGAAGGCCGCTTCGATCTTCTGATCGATTTGGCCTCGTGGCGCCTGCTTTCGTCTTCGATGCTCCGGGCCAGTTGCACTACCCCGAATCACCTTTGTCTGTCTGGTTTGCGTGAGGTGTTGCTCACCAAACAGCCTCGCATTCTAGCGGCAAACCCTTGCATTTCTCAAGACTCGGCAAGGGCAATGAACTGTCTTGAATCAATACGCGAATCGATCAGCGGCTGGCTGCACTGGCAGGTGCAGGCAGGCCCGGAATCTGTACCACGGCCGACGCTGCACTGGCTGGCGCTGCGGTTGTTGGCGCGCTGGCGGCGATCGGCCGATCGAGCACGCTGGTGCCGGTATCACCACCAGGGTTGTTGCCGAAGTAGGCCAGCGCCAGTGTTGCAGCGAAGAACAACGAGGCACACACCGCCGTGCTGCGCGACAGGAAGTTGGCGCTGCCGGTCGCACCGAACAGGCTGCCCGATGCACCACTGCCGAAGGATGCGCCCATGTCGGCGCCCTTGCCGTGCTGCACCAGCACGAGACCTATCATGGCCAGCGCAGCAACAAGCTGCACCAGCACCACCAGATTCATCAGAACTTGCATGGAATGCTCGAGTAGAGGCTAGAGAACAAAATGAGGTCGAGCGCGTCGGGCTACTTCAAGCCGCAGCGCGAATGATGGCGACGAAGTCGGCCGCCTTGAGCGCCGCACCACCAACCAGCGCACCGTCGATGTCGGGCTGCGACATCAAGGTGGCCGCGTTGTCGGGCTTGACGCTGCCACCGTAGAGCAGCTTCATGCTGGACGCATGGGCACTTGCCGCAGCAAGCTGCGCACGCAGCACGGCATGCACGGCCTGCGCCTGCTCCGGCGTGGCGGTGCGGCCGGTGCCGATGGCCCAGACCGGCTCGTAGGCCACGACGATTTCGCCTATGCAATGCGCCAGCGTATGGATCACGGCCGAGAGCTGACGCTTCACGACCGCTTCGGTCTCGCCTGCGTCGCGCTGAGCCAGTGTCTCGCCGACACATACGATGGGCGTGATGCCACGTGCCAGCGCGGCCTTGGCCTTGTCGGCCACCAGCTGATCACTTTCGCCGTGCAGGGCGCGGCGTTCCGAATGGCCGACGATGGCGTAACGGCAGCCGAACTCGTGCAGCATGGCCGCCGAGACCTCGCCGGTGTAAGCACCCTGCTCGTGCGCCGACACGTCCTGAGCACCCCAGTTCACACCGCTGTTGGCCAGTGCGACGGCAGCCTCCGACAGATAGGGAAACGGCACACACACCGCCGCCTGAGCCACGAAGGGCCGGGCCGCCAGGATGCCTTGCAGCAGATCGGCGTTGGCCGCATGGTTGCCATGCATCTTCCAGTTGCCGACGATGAGCTTGTCGCGTGTGGTCATGTTCGGATCCCTCTCCATCAAACTTGCCAGCTCAGCACGATCTTGCCGATGTGCTGATTCGATTCCATCAGGCGATGCGCAGCGGCCGCTTCGGCAGCCGGAAGCACCGTGTGTATGACCGGGCGGATGCGCCCTGCCGCGAGCAGCGGCCAGACCTTGTCGGTCAGGCTGCGTGCAATGGCGGTCTTGAACCCGACGCTGCGCGGACGCAACGTCGAACCGGTGATGACCAGTCGCCGACGCAGCACCAGGCTTGCATCGAAGCTTGCGCCCACGCCGCCCTGCACTGCGATGATGACGAGCCGGCCGTCCTCGGCCAGGCAGCTCACTTCGCGCGCCACATAGTCACCTGCCACCATGTCGAGCACCACGTCGACACCCTTGCCACCGGTCAGGCGCAAGGCCTCGGCGGCAAAGTCGCTTTGCTTGTAGTCGATCGCAAAGTCGGCACCGAGTGCCAGGCAAGCCTGGCACTTGTCGGCGCTGCCGGCCGTCACGATGACCGTCGCACCCATGGCCTTGGCCAACTGGATGGCTGTGACACCGATGCCGCTGCTGCCACCCTGGATGAGCAGGGTCTCGCCCGCCTTCAGGCCTGCACGATCGAACACGTTCGACCAGACGGTGAAGAAGGTTTCGGGCAGGCTGGCAGCTTCGATGTCACTCAGCCCCGCAGGCACCGGCAAGGTCTGACCGACCGGCGCCACACACAGGTCGGCATAACCACCGCCGGACACCAGGGCGCAGACGCGCTGGCCCAAGCTCAGACCGGCCACAGCCATCGCGGCCGCATCACCTGCCACCACCGTGCCGGCCACTTCGAGACCCGGCAGATCCGACGCACCGGGCGGCGGGGCGTAAAAGCCCTTGCGCTGCAGCACGTCCGGCCGGTTCACGCCGCTGGCCATGACACGGATGAGCAACTCGCCGGCGCCCGGCACCGGGTCGGGCCGCTGGCCGAGTTGCAGCACCTCGGGGGCGCCGTGGCCCTTGAGTTCGATGGCTTGCATGGTGATGGCTGGGAAGAAGTTGCTGCCAGCGCCTTACTGGTGCTGATCCGGCGACCGCGGCGTCTCTTGCTGCTGCTGTTGCTGCTGCTGCGGCGCACCTTCACCTTCGGGTGCGGGCGCCGGCACGGCAACTTCCTGCTCACTGCGCGGGGGACGTTCACCGCGGTCGGGACGATCACCACGGTCGCGACGCGGACCACGATCACCACGGTCGTTGCGATCACCGTACTCGCGGCGCGGCGCACGTTCGAAGCGCTCCTCTTCCATGCCCTCAGGGCGGTCCAGCAGAGCCTTCATGGACAGCTTGATGCGGCCCTTCTCGTCGGTCTCGAGCACCTTGACCTTGACGATCTGGCCTTCGGTCAGGAAGTCGGTCACCTTCTCGACGCGCTGGTGCGCGATCTGGCTGATGTGCAGCAGGCCGTCCTTGCCGGGCAGGATGTTGATCAGCGCACCGAAGTCGAGGATCTTGGTGACCGGGCCTTCGTAGACCTTGCCGATCTCGGCTTCGGCCGTGATGTCGGCGATGCGCTTCTTGGCGGCTTCGGCCTTGTCGGCATCGGCCGACGCGATGGTGATCGTGCCGTCTTCGCCGATGTCGATCTGGCAACCGGTCTCTTCGGTCAGCGCACGGATCACCGAGCCACCCTTGCCGATCACGTCGCGGATCTTCTCGGGGTTGATCTTCATGGTGTACAGACGCGGCGCGAACTCGGACACCTCGGTGTTGGCCACACCCATGGCTTCGACCATCTTGCCCAGGATGTGCAGACGCGCTTCCTTGGCTTGCGCCAGTGCGACCTGCATGATCTCCTTGGTGATGCCCTGGATCTTGATGTCCATCTGCAGGGCGGTCACGCCGGTGGTCGTGCCGGCCACCTTGAAGTCCATGTCGCCGAGGTGATCTTCGTCACCCAGGATGTCGGTCAGCACCGCGAAGCGGTTGCCTTCCTTGATCAGGCCCATGGCGATGCCGGCCACGTGGGCCTTCATGGGCACACCGGCGTCCATCATGGCCAGGCAGCCGCCGCAGACCGACGCCATCGACGACGAGCCGTTGGACTCGGTGATCTCGCTCACCACACGGATGGTGTAGGCGAAGTCTTCCTTGTTCGGCAGCAGCGGCACCAGGGCGCGCTTGGCCAGGCGGCCGTGGCCGGTCTCGCGGCGCTTGGTCGTGCCCATGCGGCCGACTTCGCCGGTGGCGAAGGGAGGCATGTTGTAGTGGAACAGGAAGTTGTCGCGGAAGTCGCCAGCCAGCGCGTCGATGCGCTGCGCGTCCTGGTCGGTGCCGAGCGTGGCCACCACCAGAGCCTGGGTTTCACCGCGGGTGAACAGCGCCGAGCCGTGGGTGCGCGGCAACACGCCGGTGCGGATCTCGATGGGGCGAACGGTGCGCGTGTCGCGGCCGTCGATGCGCGGCTCACCTTGCAGGATCTGGCCACGCACGGTCTTGGCTTCGATCTCGAACAGCAGGTTGTCGACCTCGACGCCGTCGAATGCGACGCCGTCGGCCGCGAGCGCCGCCTTGACTTCGCTGTAGGCGGCGCGGCAGGCCTGGGTGCGGGCCTGCTTGTTGCGGATCTGGTAAGCCGCTTCGATCTTGGCCTGGCCGAATTCGGCGATCTTGGCGATCAGCGGTTCGTTGCGGGCCGGAGCAGTCCAGTCCCAGGCCGGCTTGCCGGCGTCACGCACCAGTTCGTTGATGGCGGCGATGGCCACGCGGGCTTGCTCGTGGCCGTAGACCACGGCGCCGAGCATGACTTCTTCGCTCAACTGGTCGGCTTCGGACTCGACCATCAGCACGGCAGCTTCGGTGCCGGCGACGATGAGTTCGAGCGACGAACTCTTCAGTTGCGTCGGGCCCGGGTTGAGCACGTAGTCACCGTTGACATAACCCACGCGGGCCGCACCGACCGGGCCGTTGAACGGGATGCCCGAGATGGCCAGCGCGGCGCTGCAACCGATCAGCGCGGCAATGTCGGCCGACGCTTCGGGGTTGAGCGACAACACGTGCACGACCACGTGCACCTCGTTGTAGAAACCTTCCGGGAAGAGCGGGCGCAGCGGGCGGTCGATCAGGCGGCTGGTCAGCACTTCGAGTTCGCTGGGCTTGGCTTCGCGCTTGAAGAAGCTGCCGGGGATCTTGCCTGCAGCGTAGGTCTTCTCGATGTAGTCGACCGTCAGCGGGAAAAAATCCTGGCCCGGCTTGACGCTCTTGGACGCCACCACGGTACACAACACGACGGTGTCGTCCATGTTGACGATGACGGCACCGCCGGCCTGGCGCGAGATTTCACCGGTCTCGAGCGTGACGGTGTGTTGACCCCATTGGAAGGTCTTGGTGATCTTGTTGAACAGGCTCATGTGAGTCTCCTGGGTAATGAACATCCAGCGGGTGGGATGTGGCACCCGGAGCGGCCCAGCGTGGCGCAATGCCATTCCATCGACGCCCTACGGCGGCGCCAGGCGGTGGCCTGGATCGAGGTGGACGGGATCACGCCTGAGGCGTGTCCCGCACGTCGATGGAATGACACAGCAGCGCGCACTGCCCTGTGTGCTCCGTGAAACGGGGCGGCGACTAGGCGTCGCCGCGAAAACCAGAAAAGCCTGTGATGGCGACGGGCCAACACAGGCTGGTTCACATTGGCAAGAAGATTATTTGCGCAGGCCGAGCTTGGCGATCAGCGCCGTGTAGCGGTCGGCATCCCTGGACTTGAGGTAGTCGAGCAGCTTGCGGCGACGGCTCACCATGCGCAGCAGGCCGCGACGACCGTGGTGATCCTTGGCGTTGGCCTTGAAATGCGGCGTCAGGCCGTTGATGCGTGCGGTCAGCAGTGCGACCTGAACTTCGGGCGAGCCGGTGTCACCGGTGCCGCGGGCGTTGGCCGCGACGACGGCGGCCTTGTCTTGAAGACTGATGGTCATGACGATTTCCTCATCGAGAGTTCGAAACCGCCACACGCCCGCGCTGGCCACCCTCAGGGCGGCGGCGGACTTGCCACGGTTTCGTTTTGCGGACTTGCGGTCGCAGGGGAAACCTCCCCGCGCCGTGCTGGATCTCCGCCGCCAGCCTGGCGAACCGCTGACGGCGAAGTCCGCGATTATATGCGGCGCAGCAACAGGGCGACAGATGCCCGCGCCGACTCAGGTGTTCAGTGCCTGCGCCAGTCGGGCCACACCCAGGCGCAGACGCGCCACGTCCTGCGATGCAAAACACCAGCGCAGCCAGCCTTCACCTTCGTCACCGAAGGCTGCACCAGGCGCCAGGCCCAGTCCGTTCTCGACCACCAGGCGCTTGGCCAGCGCGAGGGAATCTCCCTCGCCGTCGACGCACAGGAAGGCGTACATCGCACCGGGCGGCGTCGCCACCATCACGCGCGGCAGTTCACGCAGCGCGCCGACCAGGGTGTCGCGACACAACTTCAGGTGCGCCTGAAGTTCGGGCACGCTCGTCGGCGCCAGCTCGAGCGCAGCCAGGCCGGCTCGCTGCACGAACACCGGTGCACACGAGGTGTTGAACTCGATGAGCTTGCCCAGTTGCTCGATCAGCGCCGCTGGGCCGACCAGATTGCCCAGGCGCCAGCCGGTCATCAGGAAACTCTTCGAGAAGCTGTGCACCACCACCAGCCGGTCGTCGGGATCGGCGATGTCCAAGAAGCTCGGCGCCGCCGTGGCATCCCCTTCGTAGAACAGGCGCTCGTAGACCTCGTCGGCCAGGATCCAGGTGCCGGTCTGGCGGCAATGGTCCAGGATGGCCTGCTGCTCGGCACGGGTGAGTGTCCAGCCGGTCGGGTTGTTGGGCGCGTTGACGACCAGCATCTTCGTGGCCGGCGTGATGGCCGCCAGCAGTTCGGCCAGGTCGAGTTGCCACTGGCCCGTGGCGTCCGGATGCAGGCTGACACGTTTGACGGTGGCGCCCATGATGATGGGCTGGGCGGTGAGGTTGGGCCACACCGGCACCACGGCCACCACCTCGTCGCCGGCGTCAAGCAGCACCTGCTGCGCCAGCATGAGTGCATTGACACCGGCGGAAGTCACGGCGATGCGGTCGGCCGTCACCGGCCGGTGCAGGCTGCTGGCGTAATCGGCGATCGCCGCGCGCAACTCGGGCAGGCCGAGGTTGTGGGCGTAGAAAGTTTCGCCGCGCTGGATGGAAGCCACCGCCGCGTCCTTGATGGCCTGCGGCGTGGGCGCGTCGCTTTCGCCGAACCAGAAGGCCAGCACGTCGCTGCGGCCGATGCCGGCATTGGCCACCTCACGGATGCGGGAGGCGGAAAGTTCGGCGATGGCGGCACGCATGGGCAAGGCTCGGTGTGGTCGGGGCGGCCACTTTACGCGAGCGCCGAGTGGCACGGCGTCGGGCGCCAGGCAAGCCCAGTTGCGGCCGCGCCGCTCGAGCACCGCAGGCGCAGCACCCACCCTTCGGCCACGCCTTGTTGCGCCTGAGGGCTACGCTTCAGAAGGCGGGCATGCGACAGCTGTGTGGCACCTCGACCTGCGTCGCCGTGAGGCTGCGCAGCGGCTTGAAGCCGTAGCCCGTGCCTTCTACACCGAAGGGCACGCCCGGCCCGCCGGCGCGTTGCATCACACTCACGACCAGCGGCTGCATCAGCTGATGGTCGCCCGCGCGCATCCAGGCGCCGGCGTGCAGACCGCCCAGGCTGCGCCCGTCGTATCGCTCGCTGGCCAGGGCCTTGGCCACTGCAGCGGCGTCGGTACTACCGGCCTGTTCGATGGCCGTCACCAGCATCTCGACCATGACCTGCATGCGCAGGTGCAGGTAGTCGTCGGCCGGCTTGGGAAAACGCGCCCGGAAGGCCTGGGTGAAGGCCACCGACGCCGCACCCGCCACATTGGGCTGCCACTCGGCCACGGCAATGACACGCCCGAGACCCGCATCACCCAGCGCCGCGGGCACACCCAGGGCGTTGCCATAGAAGGTGTAGAAGCTGCCGGCATAGCCCGCGTCGTGTGCGGCCTTGACGAGCAGCGTCAGGTCGTTGCCCCAGTTGCCGGTGATGACGGCCTCGGCACCGCTGGCCCTGATCTTCTGCGCATAGGGCAGGAAATCCTTCACCCGGCCGACCGGATGCAACTCGTCGCCGACGATGGTGATGTCGGGCCGGCGCTGCGCGAGCATCACACGCGCCTGCTTGAGCAACTGCTGACCGAAGCTGTAGTCCTGACCGATCAGGTAGATGCGTTTGACGGCAGCGTCATCCTTCAGCACGTCGAGCAGCGCCGCCAGTCGCATGTCGGCATGGGCGTCGAACCTGAAGTGCCAGGGGCTGCACCGTTCGTTGGTGAGTGACGGTTCGACGGCCGAGTAGTTGAGCAACAACGCGCGACGCGCCGGCTCGCGGTTGTTGTGTTTGTTGAGCGCCTCGACCAGCGCACCCGCCACGGCCGAGCTGTTGCCCTGGGTCACGAAGGCCGCTCCGCGGTCGATGGCCAGGCGCAACTGGCCAAGCGCCTCGTCGGTCTGGCCCTTGCTGTCGAGCTGCGCCAGTTCGAGTGGCCGGCTGCCGCCAGGCAGGCGCACGCCGCCGCGGGCGTTGACCCGCTCCACCGCCCAGGTGAGGTTGCGCGCCACCGCTTCGCCGGCATTGGCAAAGGGGCCACTCAAGCCTTCGATCAGTGCCAAGGTGATGGGCTCGCGCGGGGCAGCGCCAGCGGCGGACGCACCTGCAGCCGCCACGGACTGCGGCCCACCCAGACCCGCCAGCAGCAGCACCCCGGCCGACGCAACAACTCGGGCACCAGGCAGGCCACGCTCGAACCAGCTCTTGAAGAAATTGATCACCGTACGCCCCAGGCAAGGAATGGGGCGGTAGTTTATTGCTGCGGCGCAGCAATTACCCTGACACACACAGGGACGAAGGTGTCGCGGCGACAGAACTGCCGGTTGTTCAGGCGTCCAGGCTCGCCAGATCCCAGCGTGGCTTGACGTCGAAGGCGTAATCGCGCGTGGGTGTGGCGCGCCCGGCCTGCACCCGCAGCGCGGCGGCCAGGGCAATCATGGCGCCGTTGTCGGTGCACAGCGCCAGCTCGGGGTAGTGCACCAACACGCCGCGGCGCGCGCAGGCGGTATCGAGCTGGTCGCGCAGGCTGCGGTTGGCGCCCACACCACCGGCCACCACCAGGCGCTCGAGGCCGCTGGCCTTCAAGGCCTTGAGCGACTTGTTGACCAGCACCTCGGTGATGGCCGCTTGAGTGGATGCCGCCATGTCGGCAATCGTCTGCGCCGTGATGCCGGCATGCGGCGCATCGGCCGTGCCGCCAAGCTTGAGCAGATGGGTCCACACGGCGGTCTTGAGGCCGGCGAACGAGAAATCGAGCGTCGCGGCGCGATCACCCGTCAGCAACGGACGCGGCAGCTTGAAGGCCTGCGGATCACCTCGAGTCGCCAGCTTTGCCAGTGCCGGGCCGCCGGGGTAACCCAGGCCGAGCATCTTGGCGGTCTTGTCGAAAGCCTCGCCGGCTGCGTCGTCGATGGTTTCACCCAGCAATTCGTAGCGGCCCACCCCGTCGACTCGCATGAGCTGGGTGTGCCCACCCGACACCAGCAGCGCGATGAACGGAAAACTCGGCGGGTCGACCGACAGGAAGGGGGTGAGCAGATGGCCTTCGAGGTGATGCACACCCAGCACCGGCTTGTCGAGCGCCATGGCCATGGCGCAGGCCACGCCGGCCCCCACCAGCAGCGCCCCGGCCAGGCCAGGGCCGCGGGTGTAGGCGATCAGGTCGATGTCGCTACGGCGCAGGCCGGCGTCGTCCAACACCTGCGTGGTGAGGGGCAACACGCGGCGGATGTGGTCACGCGAGGCCAGTTCGGGCACCACGCCGCCGTAGGCCTGGTGCATGTCGATCTGGCTGTGCAGGGCCTGCGCGACGAGGCGCGGCAAGGCCTGGCTGCCAGCCTCGAACGCGACGACGGCCACGCCGGTTTCATCACACGACGACTCGATGCCCAGGACGCGGATCAGGCGAGGCGGCAGTTCAGGCACGCGAGTCGCGCCCCACGTAGACCCACACCGCAGCACCGATGAGCACCATGGGCACACACAACCACTGGCCCATGCTCAGGCCCATCGACAACAGGCCGAGAAAGGCGTCGGGCTCGCGGAAGTATTCGGCGATGAAACGAAAGATGCCGTAACCCACGGCAAAGGCTGCGGCCACCCGACCCCAGACACGGCGACCATCGGCCGTCTGGTAGACCGCCGGACGGCGCGCGTAGATCCAGACGAGGGCAAACAACATCAGGCCTTCGAGTGCGAACTGGTACAGCTGCGACGGGTGGCGGGCGATCGCCGTGCCCGACTGCGGAAACACCATGGCCCAGGGCAACGAGGCGTCGGCCTCCCTGCCCCACAACTCACCATTGATGAAGTTGCCGATGCGCCCGCAAGCCAGGCCGGTGGGCACACAGGGCGCGACCAGGTCCATCACTTCCAGGAACTTGCGCTTGCGGCTGCGCGCGAACAAGGCCATGGCAGCAGCGACACCGAGCAAGCCGCCGTGAAAGGCCATGCCACCTTTCCACACCGCGAGGATGTCGAGCGGGTGGGCGATGTAATCACCCGGCT
This sequence comes from Candidatus Intricatilinea gracilis, assembly GCA_016702605.1. Taxonomy (GTDB): domain Bacteria; phylum Pseudomonadota; class Gammaproteobacteria; order Burkholderiales; family Burkholderiaceae_C; genus Sphaerotilus; species Sphaerotilus gracilis. The sequence continues at coordinate 103,500 of JADJDQ010000023.1, read as the reverse complement.
TGTAGAAGACGACATACCCCAGCCGGCCACCCACCACCACACCGAGCACACCCCAGAACAAGAGGTCTTCGACGTCACGGGTCGTCCAGCCACCCTCGGCAAACGGCGCGAGAAGGATGCGCCGCGTCGCCAGCCAGTAGAACAAGCCGAAGGCTGCAAGGTAGGTCAGGCCGTACCAGTGGATCTGCACAACGCCCAGGTCGAGCGCAACCGGGTTGAATTGGGGGTGGATGAGCATGATGGGCATCATACGAGCCGCCTCCGCCACGGCTGACCGACGCCAACCGGGCCAGAACACGCCACCACGGCCGACCCAAAGGGCCAGCGCAACGGGCCAAAGGAATCGGCCGACACAGCTGCCACCTCGGTGCCTCCGGCAGGCCGGTGTTTGGCCACCGGTCTATAGTTCCGGCCCGACCCGAGAGACCGGGCCACCCCACCTCAGACCCGGCAGGCGCTGCGCTTGCCAACTGCCCCAGGAAGACCTGCATGAGTTTCAACCGCCGCTCCAAGAACATCACCGAAGGTGTGGCCCGGGCGCCGAATCGCTCGATGTATTACGCCCTGGGTTACCAGGCTGACGATTTCAGCAAGCCCATGATCGGCGTGGCCAACGGTCACTCGACCATCACGCCGTGCAACTCGGGGCTGCAAAAGCTCGCCGACGCGGCCGTCATCGGCATCAAGGAGGCCGGCGGCAACCCGCAGATCTTCGGCACGCCGACCATCAGTGACGGCATGGCCATGGGCACCGAAGGCATGAAGTACAGCCTGGTGAGCCGCGAGGTCATCGCCGACTGTGTCGAGACCTGCGTGGGCGGCCAGTGGATGGACGGCGTGCTCGTCGTCGGTGGTTGCGACAAGAACATGCCCGGCGGCATGATGGGCATGTTGCGCGCCAACGTGCCGGCGCTGTACGTGTACGGCGGCACCATCCTGCCGGGCAAGTACAAGGGTCAGGACCTCAACATCGTGAGCGTGTTCGAGGCGGTCGGCCAGTTCAGCGCCGGCAAGATGGCCGAAGAGGATTTCTGCGAGATCGAGCGTCGCGCCATCCCCGGCTCTGGCAGTTGCGGCGGCATGTATACGGCCAACACCATGAGTTCGTCGTTCGAGGCGCTGGGCCTGAGCCTGCCGTACTCGTCGACCATGGCCAACGTCGAGGACGAGATCGTCGAGAGCGTGAAACGCGCGGCGGCCATCCTGGTCGAGGCCGTCAAGAAGGACATCAAGCCGCGCGACATCGTCACCAAGCAGGCGATCGAAAACGCCGTGGCGGTCATCATGGCCACCGGTGGCTCGACCAACGCGGTGCTGCATTTCCTGGCGATCGCCCACGCGGCTGAAGTGGAATGGACCATCGACGACTTCGAGCGCGTGCGCCAGCGCACCCCGGTGCTGTGTGACCTCAAGCCCAGTGGCAAATACCTGGCCATCGACCTGCACCATGCCGGCGGCATTCCGCAGGTCATGAAGGTGTTGCTGAAGGCCGGCCTGCTGCACGGCGACTGCCTGACGATCACCGGCAAGACCGTGGCCGAGAACCTGGCCGATGTGCCGGACGCGCCACGCGCCGACCAGGACGTGATCCGCACCATCGACAAGCCGATGTACGAGCAGGGTCACCTGGCCATCCTCAAGGGCAACCTCAGCCCCGAGGGTTGCGTGGCCAAGATCACCGGTCTGAAGAACCCGGTCATCACCGGCCCGGCGCGGGTGTTCGACGACGAGCAGAGCGCACTGGCCGCCATCATGGCCAACAAGATCGTGGCGGGTGACGTGATGGTGCTGCGTTACCTCGGCCCCAAGGGTGGCCCGGGCATGCCCGAGATGCTGGCACCCACCGGCGCACTCATCGGCCAGGGCCTGGGTGAGTCGGTCGGCCTGATCACCGACGGGCGCTTCTCGGGTGGCACCTGGGGCATGGTGGTCGGCCACGTGGCGCCGGAAGCCTACGCGGGCGGCAACATCGCGCTGGTGAAGGAAGGTGACTCGATCACCATCGATGCGCACAAACTGCTGCTTGAACTCAATGTGGACGCCAGCGAACTCGACCGTCGCCGCGCCGAATGGAAGCGCCCGGCCCCGCGTTACACCCGGGGGGTGTTGGCCAAGTTCGCGATGAATGCGTCGAGCGCCAGCCAGGGGGCTGTGCTGGACAAGTTCGAGGGCTGAGCCTGACGCCAGGGTGCAGGCCGCCGATTCATCTCGGCTTGCGTCCCTGGCCGAGGGCATCGAGCGCACGTTTGCGGCGCTCGGCCTTCTTCTCGTCGATCTTGCGCATCTGCTCTTTCTGCGTCCATCCGGTCGAGTCCTTGAAGGCCCACCACGCCAGGGCGCAGAAGAACGGCGAGATGGCCCACCACCAAGCCAAGTCGGCCAGCGGCCACAACTCGAGCGCCCGGAGCAAGACCATCACGACACCAATTACCACGAATACCATGTAAACCCCAAAGCCTGCAGCCACGTTGCATGCAAGCGTAAGTCTCGATCCGGCATCGTTGCCGGCACTACAAAGACTGATGCGCCCGGGCCTTTGCGATCACTACAATCCGCGCGGCCATTTTTGCCAACAAGCTCCCTCAGCCCGAAAGGATGCCATGAAGTCTCTCCTCGCTCTCGTCGCCCTGTCTGCCGCCTGCATCAGCCCCGCATTCGCGAGTGCCGAACTCGCTCAGAAGAAGAACTGCCTGGCTTGCCATCAGGTGGCGGTCAAGGTCGTCGGCCCGGCCTACAAGGACGTCGCCAAGAAGTACGCGGGCGACAAGGCCGCCGCAGCCAAGCTGGCCGAGAAGGTCCAGAAGGGTGGCGTTGGCGCCTGGGGCCAGATCCCGATGCCTGCCAACCCCCAGGTGTCCGCTGACGAAGCCAAGACACTGGTTGCCTGGATTCTCAGCCAGAAGTAAGACCTGTTCGTCGGCCTTGGTGCCGACAGACAGACTCGATCGGCCGCAGGCAAGAGCTTGTGGCCGTTTTTCATTGCACTCCCCTCGCAGGTGCAACTTCACTGCATCCGGCAGCTCCCCGGTCCATCCGGATGGCCACACGAGCCACACGGCCCGAAGGCTTGTGATGCATCGGCTTGACCGCCGCCGCTCGCCGTAGTGGCAAACACCGACAGCTTCTTGTCGAGTTGGGCAGATTGGCAGCTTGGGCACTGCAGCCGGGTGTCCGAACGAACGAGCAGTTCGAATTCGGCATGGCAGTCGTGGCAGGTGTATTCGAAGATCGGCAACGCGGACTCCTGTGTGGTGGTCTGTGGTGTCACGAATTGTCGGTCAGGCGGCGAGGGGATCGATACAGGCGGCTTCGGATGGATCCGCCGGTCTCGACCGGGCCGACTCGACCCAGAGGCACTCTCGAAGGCCGCTGAAAACCTCTCGCAAGTGGCGCCTCGCCAACTTACAATTTGAGGTTGCCCCGTCACCCAAGCATCACCACCTGAAAGGATGCCATGAAGTCCCTCCTCGCTCTGGTCGCCCTGTCTGCCGCCTGCATCAGCCCCGCATTTGCGAATGCCGACCTCGCCACCAAGAAGAACTGCCTGGCCTGCCATGCGGTCGACAAGAAACTGGTGGGCCCCGCCTACAAGGAAGTCGCCGCCAAGTACAAGGCTGACGCCGGCGCCGCAGCCAAGCTGGCCGACAAGATTCAAAAGGGTGGCGTTGGCGTCTGGGGCCAGATTCCGATGCCGGCCAATCCCCAGGTGTCGCCTGCCGAAGCCAAGACACTTGCTGCCTGGGTTCTCAGCCTGAAGTAAAACTGGATCAGTCGGCCCCAGGGCCGACCACCGATCTTCCGACGGCCGCAAGCCACAACTTGCGGCCGTTTTCGTTTGTGCGGCGCGATCCTGCAGTTGAGCTCTGCCTGATTGCCAGGGCAAATACCCGATCAATCTGCATGGGTTAACTGACGCAATTTGTCATGTCTACCCCCTAGATACGGGGGTTAAGGCCAAACGTGGGTTGTTTGCCACGAAATTTCTTTCTCGGTAAAACCTAGTTGCAATCTGATTTGATCACTTAGCGACTCATCGCAGCACTCACTTGCGGGCGCTTGTACGGGGGCAATGGGGTCGAAATCTGGGGCAAATCGCACAAGTTGGGGAAATCTACCGGGTCATTTACCCCACTCACTTGAGCGAGGGTCACGAATTGCCGAGGAAGACATGGGCTGTTCTCCCATGTATGCCCGCAAACAAGGGGAATGAAGGCATGGCACGTGTTCTGCTTATATTGACTTCAAGCAAAAGCAGAAATCGACCAACCCACCTACCGGAGTCGTCACCATGTCCAAGTCGAACACCACCAAGAATTCAAACAGCAACGCGAAGGGCGGAGCGGACAGCACCAAAGGTGGCGGCGACACCCCTGGCACGACGGCTGCCGGTTCGACAACGATAGATGCGCCTGCAGCCACTGCCTCGACGACCGACACGACAACGGCCACCAACGCCGCGGCAGCGGCAGCGGCAGCACCCCCCCAGTCCACCACCAACCCGGCCAACACAACCACAACCGGTGCCACAGGCACTGACGCCGCGGGCACACCGGACACCGCCGGCATTGCCGGTTCGGACATCACCACAGGCGGTACAGGTGACACGGCGCAGATCACCGATCCAGGCACCACGACCGACATCACGGTCGTCGACGCTTCTGCCGCCTCGTCCACCGACACAACCCCAACCGCACCGGGCGCCACGCCTGCAGGTGACACCCCGGACACAGGTTCGCCCGTGATTGCCGACGCCAGCGTCGGCGCGTCGCCAGCTGACAACACCACCGCAGACACCGGCAGTTCGCAGACGACTTCAGCGCCGGCGTCAACAACCGCCGCGAGTGATCCGGCGCCCGTGGTGGCGTTTGCCTCGAACGACCCGACGGCACCGGACAGCTCGGCCGCAACGGGCGACTCGTCGTCGTCATCGTCGTCGGACACCTCCAACAGCCCGGCACCGGCCCCGGTGTTTGCTGCCCCCTTCAGCGGCGTTGCCAACGCAGGAGCCGCCGCTCAGGCACTGCTGGCGTCCGACTCGGGCATCACCATCGTCGGCAACGCGCAGCTCAATGCCGCGTCACAAGCCGTGGCCTTGTACGACGGCAGCGTATCCAGCCTCAATATCGGCGCCGGCCTGCTGCTCACCTCCGGCGCCGTACCGGGTACCGTGAACACCATGGTCGGTTTTGGCGTCGACAACGCCCGCGCGGGCGACATCGGCCTTAACGCCGTGCTCGACCCGATCTTCCACACACCGTCCTACGACGCAGCGTCCTTGTCGTTCACCTTCACGGTCGACCCGACCTTGAACGCCAACTCGGTGAGTTTCAACATCGTGTTCGGCTCGGAAGAGTTCCCGGAGTGGATCGACTCGTTTGTGGACGCCGCAGCCGTGTGGGTGAACGGCACCAATTACGCGATGTTCAACCACGACACCTACAGCCCGCTGAGTGTGGTGAGCCAGAACGTCGCGGCCGGCTACTACATCGACAACGCCGACGGCCACCTGGCAACCGAATACGACGGCGTGAGCCGCCTGCTCAAGATCACCGCCCCCATCCACGCCGGTGAAAACACCATTCGTATCGCCATCGCCGACACCGGCGACCACATCCTCGACAGCGGCATCTTCATCGCCGACCTCAAGGCCGGCACGAGCAACGGCACGGGTGTGACGGCAGTCGACGATCAAGGCTCGAGCCTGGACGACAACGCCTACGGCTCGGGCATGGCGGAGTACTTCGACCTGAGCAGCGGTGATGACAGCCTGACTGCCGGCGCGGGTGACGACATCATCGACGGCGGCGACGGCAACGACGACATCTCGGGCGACGACGGCAACGACGCCATCATCGGCGGCGCGGGCGACGACTCGGCGCGTTACCACGGCAACCAGGCACAGTTCGCCGTCAGCCTGCTGGCCGACGGCAACGTCCAGGTGGTCGACCTGCGCGACGGCTCGCCGGAAGGCACCGACGTGTTGTCGGGCGTCGAAAAGCTGCACTTCGACGACGGCACGTTCGTCATCGAGAGCCTGCTCGGCAACCCGGCACCGGAAGCTGCAACGACGAGTCCGACGGCACCCACCGGCGACACCCCAGCCGCCGACGCACAAGCAGCCATCGACGAACAAGCGGCGCTGGATGCCCAGGCTGCTGAAGTGACAGCCGCGGCCGAGGCAGAAGCAGCTGTGCAAGCCGCTGCCGACGCCGCTGCGGCGCAGGCCGCCGCCGACGCCGAGGCAGCTGCAGTTGCCGAAGCCGCTGCGGCCGAACTGGCCAATCAGCTTGCCGGACTGACCGTGATCGGCACCGGTGCCAACGACAAGCTGGTCGGCAACCTGGGCAGTGACACGCTGGACGGCGGCCTCGGTGCGGATTCGATGGCCGGCGGCGCAGGCAACGACGTCTACTACGTCGATGACAAGAAAGACGTGGTGACCGAAGCAGCCGGCCAGGGCAACGACACCGTCTTCGCGACCGCCTCGACCACCTTGTCGGCCAATGTGGAGAACATCGTCCTGACTGGCTCCGGCAGCATCGACGCCACCGGAAACGCACTCGACAATTTCCTGACCGGCAACGTCGGCAAGAACGTGTTGAATGGCGGCGCCGGCGACGACGTGATCGAAGGCGGCGGCGGCATCGACCAGCTCACCGGTGGATCGGGCAACGACTACTTCGTGTTCAGCTCGGTCAGCGACAGCCTGGTGGGCAAGAAACACGACGTGATCACCGACTTCGAGCAAGGCGACATGATAGACCTGAGCGACATCGACGCCATCATCGGCACCAGTACCGACGACGCGTTCAGCTACATCGGTGCCAGCGCCTTCAGCCAGGAGGCCGGCCAGCTGCAGTTCAACGCCGCCACCGGCAACCTGTCGGGCGACGTCAATGGCGACGGCAAGGCCGACTTCGAGATCCACCTGAACGGTGTGTCGTCACTCACATTCGACAGCTTCCAGCTCTGAGGCAGGTGCTGCGCCAGCCGGGTCGAGGCCGCCTGATCGGTTGACCGGCTCAGCGTTCGCGGCCGGCGTGGCGCAAGGCATCGAGCACAGGCTCGACCAGGTACCGCAGCGGTGTGCGCACCTCACCTTGCAGGTAGATCTCGGCAGGCATGCCGGCCTGCAGGCGCACGCCGGGCTCACCGGGCTCACCGGCGGCGTTGGCGCGTTCGTCCTGACCGAGCAAGGCCTGGCGGCCGGCGTCGACTTCGACCTGCACGGTGTAGAAACTCTGGTTCGTGTCCTTGTCGATCACCCGGTCGGCCGACACGTAACTCACCCGCCCCGGTACCAGCGGCGTGGTGCGGTACTTGTACGAGGTGAACCGCAGGTCGGCGTGTTGATTGAGGTGCACGCGGTTGATGTCCTCGGTGCGGATGCGAGTCTCGACCAGCAGGCGCGGGTCGGCCGGCACCACGTCGGCGATGGTTTCGCGCGGCGCCAGGACCGAGCCCGGCGTGGTGAAACGCAGGCCCATCACTTCGCCGTCCACCGGCGCCACGATCACCTGGCGCTGCGCCGCGTCGGTGGCCTTGCGCAGGTCCTGCTCGATCTCGCTCACGCGGGACTGCGCCACCTTGAGCTGGTCGCTGGCTTGCTGGCGGTAGTCACTTTCGATACCGCGCAGCCGCAGGTTGATGTCGACCACCCGCTGCTCGGCGCGCACCAGTTCACCGCGGCGTTCCTCGAGCTTGACGCCATAGTCGGCCACCGTGGCCTGCAACTGCATGACACGGGTGGCGGCGATGTAACCCTCCTGCACCAGCGATTTGTTGGTGTCGAGCTCGGCGCGTTGCGCCTTGATCGACTCCTGAGCGCGGTCGATCTGCAGGCGCAGCGAGTCCATCTCCTGCATGATCTTCTCGCGCTGCTGCTTCAGCAGATCACTTTGTGTGCGCAGCGAGCTGCGCCGCGCCGCAAACAGCGCCTGCTCCTTGCGGATCTGCTCGGCCAGGTTGGGGTCGCGGCCCGCGGCGTCGAGCAGTTCGCCCGGCCATTCGGGGGCAGACGTCATCGACTGTTCGGCCTCTAGGCGGATCACACCGGCGCGTTCTGCCATCAGGCGCCCGAGCAGGCGCTGGTGATCAGCGGCCACACTCACGTCGCCCAGTTCGATGAGGGGCTCGCCGGCCTTGACCTTCTGGCCATCACGCACATGCACCGTGCGGATCGTGCCGCCTTCGGCATGCTGGATGGTGCGGCGGTTCAGGTCGACCTTGACGTAGCCCTGTGTCACCACCGCCGAACTCAGCGGCGCCCAGGCCAGCCAGGCCAGCGCCGGCAACACACCCAGCATCAGCACCCAGCCACCGCGCCGGGCCAGGGCGCGAGCTTCGCGCGTGTGGCGCATCACCAGCGGGTTGACGTTCTCGGCGGGCCAGATCGAGGTCGACGCAAAACCCGACCGCGTCAGCGGGCCGGCGGTCTGCGTGAGTGTGGGCAGCAGCGGCGAGCCATCGTCGTGTGCGCCGAAGAAGGCACCGATGCGACCGCGTTTCATGGTGACGTGTCGGCAGCGGTCAGCTGCACGAGGGAGTTGTCGAACCGGGTCATCGAGCGCTTCGGGTAGAGGGTCGGATCGGATGCACCGTGGTGGCGGCCACACGCGGGCCGGCGGCCGGTGCCGGCGCGGATGGTCGACCCGGCCCGGCGGGGGGGTTGCCGCGCGGGGGTGCAGCGGCGGCACCGGCCGACCCCGGCCCCTTGGCCTGAGCTGAGCCGTTGGCCGCCAGCGCAGGCGGTCGGGCCGCACCGTTGGCCGCGATCTGCGGCGGTCGCGCCTGGGCCTGGGCGCGCTGGCGCAGGAACTGGTCGACCTCGGCCGGTGTGCCGAAGGCGGTGGCACGGCCGTCCTCGATCACGATCATGCGGTCGGCCTGGGCCAGGGCCTCGTGGCGATGTGTCACCATCACCACGGTGGCCTTGCCCTTGAGCTGGGCGAGTGTGGCGCCGAGCGCCTCGTTGCCCTTCTGGTCGAGATTGGCATTGGGTTCGTCGAGCACCACCAGGCGCGGCTCGCCGTACACGGCCCGCGCCAGTCCGATCCGCTGGCGCTGGCCTGGCGACAACAAGGCAGCATGCGGATCGATGCGCGTGTCGTAGCCATGCACCAGCGACAGGATCAGCTCGTGCACCCCCGCCAGCTTGGCAGCAGCCACCACCATGTCGGCGTTGAGGCCGCCCAGGCGGGCGATGTTCTCGGCCACCGTGCCGGCGAACAGCTCCACGTCCTGCGGCAGATAGCCGATGTGTGGGCCAAGCTGATCGCGCGGCCACTTCGAGACCTCGACACCGTCCAGGCGCACCGAACCGGCGCTGGGCGCCCACAGGCCGATGAGCAAGCGGATCAAGGTGGACTTGCCGGCGCCGCTGGGCCCGATCACGGCCATGGCTTCGCCGGGGCGCAACATCAGGCTCACGTTGGCCAGCAGGAGTCGATCACCGACGCGGTAGCTCAGCCCCTGAGCCAGCAAGGCGCCGTTGGGGCGTGGCAGTGCCATGGGCGCGGCCTGGTGGGCGACCTGCGCCATCACCGGCGCCAGGCGGCGCCAGGCCAGCAGACCTTCGGACAACACGCGCCAGCTGCCAACGATCTGCTCGATCGGCGCCAGGGCCCGGCCCAGCAGCATGGTCGACGCCACCAGCACACCGGGCGTCGACTCGGCCTTGATGACCAGGTAGGCGCCAGCCGCCTGCAGCAGCACCTGCACCAGCTGGCGCAACACACGGGTGAGTGTGGACATCGACACCGTCAACCGCGCGGTGGGCCGTTGCAGGGCGGCCACCTTGCCCGACAACTCCTGCCAGCGGTGCACCAGCGCCGGGCCCATGCCCATGGCTTCGGCGGCTTCGGCGTTCTGCATGGCCAGATCGAGATAGCGCTGCGCGTCGCCGGCCTCGCGCTGCAAGGCCTCGATGGGTTGGCGAGTCAAGCGGTGATTGAGCAGGGCCAGTCCAAGCAAGAGCAAGGCAGCGGCACTGGCCAGCACGCCAAGCAGCGGATGCGCCAGCCAGATCACCGCCAGGAAGATCAGCGCCCAGGGTGCGTCGAGCACGGCCAGCAGCCCCTGCGCCGAAAACAGGCTGCGCAGACGGGCCACATCGCGCAAGCCTTCCATCGCGATCGGCCCCTGCCGCTTGGCCGCCTGGGCAAGGGTGATACGGGCGATGTCGGGCGACAGGGCATCACTGACGATGTTGCCGAGCACCCCCTGCAGCCGTCCACGCAGGTACTCGAGCACACCGACGAGCATCAGCGCCACCGTCAGCCCGAGCAGCAACACCACGAGTGTTTCGCGGCTTTGGCTGGACAACACACGGTCGAAGACCTGCAGGCTGAACAGGGCCGGAGCCAGCCAGAGCAAATTGATGACGAGCGAGAAGCCCAGCACCGGCCAGAGTAGGCTCCTTAAGGACGATCGCATGGCCGGATGATATCGACGCGGGTGCAGGTCACTGCGGTACAAGTCGGCAGCGCGCAACGTCGCCTACCCGCACAGGCCCAAAAAACAAAGGCCTTGCGTCACGACGCAAGGCCTTTCGATGCAGGCGGACCGGCCGGTCCGCCTATCGCTTGAGGTCGATCAGTAGGTCTGGCCCAGCTGCTCGAGGATGGCCGGATTCTCGAGCGTCGAGGTGTCCTGGGTGATGGCTTCACCCTTGGCGATCGAGCGCAGCAGGCGGCGCATGATCTTGCCCGAACGTGTCTTGGGCAGGTTGTCGCCGAAGCGGATGTCCTTGGGCTTGGCGATCGGGCCGATCTCCTTGCCCACGTGGTCGCGCAGCAGCTTGGCAATGGCCTTGGCCTCATCGCCGGTAGGTGCCGGGCGCTTGAGCACGACGAAGGCGCAGATCGCCTCGCCGGTGGTGTCGTCGGGGCGGCCGACCACGGCGGCTTCGGCCACCAGTTCGGTGTGGCTCACCAGGGCCGATTCGATTTCCATCGTGCCCATGCGGTGACCGGAGACGTTGAGCACGTCGTCGATACGGCCGGTGATGGTGAAGTAGCCGGTCTTCTCGTCACGGATCGCGCCGTCACCCGCCAGGTAGTAACCCTTGAGTTCGGGCGGGTAGTAGCTCTTGACGAAACGATCGTTGTCGCCCCAGATGGTGCGGATCATCGACGGCCAGGGCTTCTTGACGACCAGGATGCCGCCCGAACCGTTGGGCACGTCGGCGCCGGTCTCGTCGACGATGGCCGTGGTGATGCCCGGGAAGGGCAGCGTGCACGAACCCGCGATCAGCGGCGTGGCGCCCGGCAGCGGGGTGATCATGTGGCCGCCGGTTTCGGTCTGCCAGAAGGTGTCGACGATCGGGCAACGGCCACCGCCCACGTGCAGGTGGTACCACTCCCAAGCGGCCGGGTTGATGGGTTCACCCACCGAGCCCAGGATGCGCAGGCTGCTCAGATCGTAGCTCTTGGGGTGCACGGCAGCGTTGGACTCGGCGGCCTTGATGAGCGAGCGGATGGCTGTGGGTGCCGTGTAGAAGATCGAGACCTTGTGGTCCTGGATCATCTTCCAGAAGCGGCCGGCGTCCGGGTAGGTGGGCACACCTTCGAACACGATCTCGGTGCCACCCAACGCAAGCGGGCCGTAGGTGATGTAGCTGTGGCCCGTGACCCAGCCGATGTCGGCCGTGCACCAGAACACGTCGTTGTCCTTGAGGTCGAAGGTCCACTTGGTGGTGAGCGCAGCATGCAGCAGGTAGCCGCCGGTGCTGTGCTGCACACCCTTGGGCTTGCCGGTCGAACCCGAGGTGTAGAGCAGGAACAGCGGATGTTCGGCGCCGACCCACTCTGGCTCGCAGGTGGTGGGCTGGTTGGCGACCAGGTCGGCCATCCAGGTATCTCGGCCCGCCACCATGTTGATGGCGTTGCCCGAACGCTTGACGACCAGCACGTTCTTGATCGAGTCACAGCCACCCAGGGCCAGTGCTTCGTCGACGATGCTCTTGAGCGGCAGGTTCTTGCCACCACGGACTTGCTGGTCGGCGGTGATCACGGCCACGGCGCCGGTGTCTTCGATGCGGTCGCGCAGCGACTGGGCCGAGAAGCCGCCGAACACCACCGAGTGGGTGGCGCCGATACGGGCGCAGGCCTGCATGGCAGCCACGCCGTCGATCGACATGCTGATGTAGATGACCACGCGGTCACCCTTTTGCACGCCCAAGCTCTTGAGACCGTTGGCGATCTGGCAGGTCTTGGCCAGCAGATCCCTGTAGTTGATCTTGGTGACTTCACCACCATCGGCCTCGAAGATGATGGCGGTCTTGTCGCCCAGGCCACGTTCGACGTTGCGATCCAGGCAGTTGTACGAGGCGTTGAGCGTGCCGTCCTCGAACCACTTGAAGAACGGTGCGTTGCTGTCGTCGAGCGACTTGGTGAATGGTGTCTTCCAGGTGATCAGTTCACGAGCCAGACGGGCCCAGTAGGCACCGTGGTCAGCCTCGGCTTCCTTGCACAGGGCCTCGTAGGCCGGCATGCCGGAAACATACGCCTGGTCGGCCACCGAGGCCGGCGGCTGATAAAACGTGGCGGCTGACAATTCTGCTTGGCTCATGGAGTGTCTCCTCTGGATCCGAACGTTGATGAATCACTAACCCTGCACGTTATGCACAGGCTCTTACGAGCGACTGACGCAGTCTCGCACGGCCGCCCCACGACATGTCTCGAAACGTTCACCTATATATTATCCAGGGCATCTCCCAATCGAACCCAAGCGACATTCGTGGAAGTCAACGCGCAACAAGCGCGGGGGACTCGCCGGATCGGCGCAAGTGTGTGCCAGCGTTCAGGGTGTACACCTTTAAACCACACTCGAACCCGTCCACGACACTCGCCGCTGTGATCTGAATATTCCCTTAAAACGCAACATCGACAACTGCTGCATCCAGCAGTATCAAACTATCAGGGTTATCCGCGGTGGATCGACGATAGACCCGCGACAACTCTACCGGCGTCCAATAGTCAAATCCGCAAGTCGCAGCGCCGGCCAATTAGATACTCCCGCGATATGGTGTTGGCGAATATCCCGCAAGTTGCCGAGAGGGAGCACGCCACCACCGGGTGTGTGCTTGGTGCGGGTTGGTGGTATCACCGAGCCAAGTCACAGGTGAGTGGCGCGTGATATCGCGCAACAGATAGTGTTGCCGGGCGTCGGCAGCAACACCGTTCTCCGCAACTCTGGCGCCGCTGACCGATACACAGCGCCCCCCCCGCCGGCAGCCAGTGAGAGTTTCAGTTGCGGAACTCGCGCGCCCGGTGACGCCCCCCAATTGGTCGAGTTCTGCTAGGGCGCTAGGCCTTCTTGCCCGAGCACACCATTCGTGATATCCCGCACAAACCGAGCGCCAGACTTGTCGAGCGTCATGGCCCATCGCCCCCGAACGCACCCCCAAGGTGCGGTGTGACACCGTGCCCGAATACTCACTGACGCACGCCCATTCCCCCGAAAGCCCCTTTGTTGCCGATACGCAACGCAGCCGGGGCCATTTTCTTGCATCACACTGATACAGTTCAAGCGTTATGTTTAGATAAACCAGGGTATTTTTGTGGTATTGCCTCGACCCCGATCGAATAGTGCCCCCGTTCAAACCGGGACACATTTCGCATGGGATAGGGTTCGAGGCAGTGCAGCTGCCGTCATTTACGCCGGATGCGCCACACGAGTTGCAGCAATTGCGACCAGCCACTGCGCTGGCAGGCTCGAACACCAAGGTCGCACAGCCGCCCGAACGGCGCGTGGTACAGGCGGCAAGTCCAATTCGCCACCTTCGGCGCCAGGTATGCAAGTCAGCGGCCTCGAATCGGCGCGTGGTAGCAAGCGGGCCGCGGCGGCCGGTGCGCGCCACATAGACCTGCAGCGCCTGCATCCAGAGGCAGTCGTGCCGCACCCTGAACCGCTGCACGAACCATCGTCAATCCGGGTAACTCCTGACTGCACAAAACCCGGCCCGGCCTTCGGCGTAACTGCCGAGCCATCGATTTCTGGCCGCGCCCGGTGCTTGGGCAACGCTGCTCTTGTCCTCTCGCTCGGCGCTTGTCTTACTCGTGCAAGCGACCGTTGCGAGTAATTCGGTGATGCGCCAGCCCAGATCGACACGTGGCGCCGGCCTCGTCGAACCCGACCGCATAAAAAAGTTTGCCCGCGCATCACACGACATCCCCGGCCGATCGCCCATCCGGCGACGGCCCGCCAATTTCAGCCGGACCGACGATGACGCCTCCTAGCCCCTTCCGTCCTGCCGCACATCGTCGCAGCCTGACCGACCTGGCACGTGCCGCGCTGGCGCGTCTGCGTGTACTTGGCCTGCCGGCCACGGCACGCCAGTTGCTGGGCGGGGCCCTGCTGGGCCTGGGCCTGGTGGCCAGTCCGGGGGCACAGGCGGTCGACTTCAACTGGTCGACCTTCACTTGTGAATCGGCCGACTGCACGGCACTCAACAGCGTGACGCGGTTTTCCAATGCAGTCGGTGGCGCGGCACCACGCGACATCCTGGTCGAGGTCATCGGCCTGGACAACGGCGCCACTGTCTCGACCAATCCTCAAAGCTACTTCACCAGCGGGGGCATACCAACCTCGGGGGCGGCTCGTACGTCAGGGGACCCCTTGTATTTCGCGGGCATGGTCAACGGCAACGGCGCAGCGTCGGCGGTATCGCAGGTGCGTTACCGGCTTCGCTTCGTCGATGTCGGCGCCCCCATCTCGGCGCCGGATGCACCGCTGCCCTACTCGCTATACCTGATCAGCTACGACACCGACGGCGCCGGCACTACCACCGACGGCGTACGTGAACGCGTCGAGTTCATCACTGGCGGTGCGACCTCCGTCCCGATGGGCAGCCAGCTAGAGCCCACCACGTCACTTGCGGGCGGCAGTGTGGCATACCGCACCGCGGCGTGCACCGCAGCGGGTGCGGGGTGCGCGGGTAGTGGTTTTATTCCAGCCTACGACGGGCTGGACATCACCCCGAACGTGCAGGCCCGCGCCAACTATCCGGCCAACCTGGGCCGCATCGAGTTCGCCATCGGCGCCGAGGTCTCGGCTGGCAGCAGCTTTGTGCCGACGCATACCTCGGTCAATCGCGTGTTCGCCGTCGGCGTCGGCACCGACGACCCAGGCATCTCGACGTCGGCCGACATGTCGGTGGTGCTGGCCAACGTGCCTGCCACCGTACGCCCCGGTCTGAGCGTCGCTGGCATGACCGCGACCTGTCGCAACGCCAGCGGCGGCGCAGCGGCTGTCTCCCCCACGTGCACCGTGGTGGCCGGCACCACGGCTGCAGGCATCACCACACCGCTGGCACTGGCCAGTCTGACCTGCACGCCGACCCTGGGCCCGACGCTGGCAGCAGCAGGCAGCACGGTCTGCACCTTCTCGGTCAACGTGCCGGGCACACAAGGCGGCACCAACGAGCCAACCACCACCTTCACCGTTACAGCCACCACGAGTGCAAGCAACGACCTCGTCGCGGCCAACAACTCAGCCACGACTTCGAGCACCGTGCTCGATACGGTGGACGACGCCGTCAGCCTGCCCGGGGGACTGATTGCACAAACCTTCAACCTGGCCACCAACGACGACGTCCCGGCCGACACCACCTTCACCATCCGCGCCGGCAGCACCTACGGCACCCCCAGCGTGAGCTCCGCGGGCGTCGCTACCTTCGATGTGCCGGCCAGTAGCACCTGCGCCATTCCTTACCAGCTGTGCAGCACGATCGCCCTCGCGACAACCTGTGATTTCGCCACACTCACCGTGACTGCCGAAGCCGCCGACATGTCGGCGGCTTTCAGCAACGTGCCCGCCGCGGTTGGTCCTGGACAAGTCGTCTCGGGCGTGACGCTGACTTGTACGAATGGCGGCGCCTCTGCAGCCACCGCGGCCACCTGTGTGCCCAGCCTGACCTCCACGGCCGGCGGCACAACCACACCGCTCACCCTCACCGGTCTGACCTGCTCGGCCACACCGACCAACGTCACCGTCGCCGGCTCGATCGTCTGCACCTTCGGCTTTGCAGCGCCAGGCACCGCCGGTGGAGCAGACACGACGACGACGCAGCTGAACTTCTCGGGCGCGACCAACGCGACCAACGACAGCGTCGCCGGCAACAACACCACCACCGCATCGAGCACCGTCGTCGACGCGCTCAACGACACGACCGGCGTGGCTGGCGGCCTGACGGGTCAGACGTTCAACGTTGCGACGAACGACCAGGCGCCAGTCGGCTCGACGTTCACACGCCCGGCTGGCGGGGCAGGCGGTACCTGCACCAACGCCAGCATGTCCACGGCTGGCCTGGCCACCTTCGACGTGCCAGCGACTGGCGCCTGCACGGTCGAGTACCAGGTCTGTGCAGCCTCGCCGACCACGGCTTGTGACAACGCGACTTTGACGGTGACGGCGCAGAGTGCCGACATGTCGGCGGCTTTCAGCAACGTGCCCGCTGCCGTCGGCCCCGGCCAAGTCGTCTCGGGTGTGACACTGACTTGTACGAATGGCGGCGCCTCTGCAGCCACCGCGGCCACCTGCGTGCCGAGCCTGACGTCCACGGCCGGCGGCACAACCACACCGCTCACCCTCACCGGTCTGACCTGCTCGGCCACACCGACCAACGTCGCCGTCTCCGGCTCGATCGTCTGCACCTTCGGATTCACGGCGCCAGGCACAACTGGTGGTCTGGACAACTCGACGACTCAGCTGAACTACTTGGGCGTGACCAACGCGACCAACGACGGCGTCGCCGCCAACAACACGGCCACGGCCTCCAGCCTGATGGTCGATGCACTGAACGACACCACTAGCGTGGCTGGCGGGCTGACGGGTCAGACTTTCAACGTTGCGACGAACGACCAGGTGCCTGCCGGTGCAACGTTCACACGCCCGATCGGCGCGACCGGTGGCACGTGCTTGAACGCCAGCATGTCCACGGCTGGCCTGGCCACCTTCGACGTGCCAGCGACTGGTGCCTGCACGGTCGAGTACCAGGTCTGTGCAGCCTCGCCGACCACAGCTTGCGACAACGCCACACTCACCGTGACGGCGCAGGCAGCCGACATGTCGGCGGCCTTCAGCAACGTGCCGGCAGCAGTCGGTCCCGGCCAAGTCGTCTCGGGCGTGACGCTGACTTGTACGAATGGCGGCGCCGCCACAGCCACGGCTGCGACCTGCGTGCCGAGCCTGACATCCACGGCCGGAGGCACGACGACGCCAATCACCCTCACCGGTCTGACCTGCTCGGCCACGCCGACCAACGTCGCCGTCGCCGGCTCGATCGTCTGCAGCTTCGGATTCACGGCGCCAGGCACCGCCGGTGGAGCAGACACAACGACGACGCAGCTGAACTTCTCGGGGGCAACCAACGCGACCAACGACAGCAACGTCGCCAACAACACGGCCACCGCATCGAGCACCGTCGTCGACGCGCTGAACGACACGACCGGCCTGCCTGGCGGACTGTCTGCTCAGACGTTCAACGTCGCCACCAACGACCAGGTGCCTGCCGGTGCAACGTTCACACGCCCGGCTGGCGCGGCAGGTGGCACCTGCTTGAACGCCAGCACGTCCACGGCTGGCCTGGCCACGTTCGATGTCCCCGCCAGCGGTACCTGCACGGTCGAGTACCAGGTCTGCGCCGCGTCGCCGACCTCGGCTTGTGACAACGCCACACTCACGGTGACGGCGCAGGCAGCCGACATGTCGGCGGCTTTCAGCAACGTGCCCGCTGCCGTCGGCCCCGGCCAAGTCGTCTCGGGTGTGACACTGACTTGTACGAATGGCGGCGCCTCTGCAGCCACCGCGGCCACGTGTGTGCCCAGCCTGACTTCGACGGCAGCTGGCACCACGACGCCCGTGACGATCACCGGTCTGACCTGCTCGGCCACACCGACCAACGTCGCCGTCGCCGGCTCGATCGTCTGCACCTTTGGCTTCACGGCGCCAGGCACAACTGGTGGTCTGGACAACTCGACGACGCAGCTGAACTACTTGGGCTTGACCAACGCGACCAACGACGGCGTCGCCGCCAACAACACGGCCACGGCCTCCAGCCTGATGGTGGATGCACTCAACGACACGACCAGCTTGCCCGGCGGGCTGACGGGTCAGACGTTCAACGTTGCGACGAACGACCAGGTGCCTGCGGGCGCGACGTTCACCCGTCCGGCCGGCGCGGCTGGTGGTACCTGCTTGAACGCCAGCATGTCCACGGCTGGCCTGGCCACCTTCGACGTGCCAGCGACTGGCGCCTGCACGGTCGAGTACCAGGTCTGCGCAGCCTCGCCGACCACAGCTTGTGACAACGCCACACTTACCGTGACGGCGCAGAGTGCCGACATGTCGGCGGCTTTCAGCAACGTGCCCGCCGCCGTCGGTCCCGGCCAAGTCGTCTCGGGTGTGACGCTGACTTGCACCAACGTCGGCGCCTCGGCGGCCACCGCGGCCACCTGTGTGCCGAGCCTGACGTCCACGGCCGGCGGCACAACCACACCGGTCAGCATCACCGGCCTGACCTGCTCGGCCACACCGACCAACGTCGCCGTCTCCGGCTCGATCGTCTGCACCTTCGGATTCACGGCCCCCGGCACCGCCGGTGGAGCAGACACGACGACGACGCTGCTGAACTTCTCGGGGGCAACCAACGCGACCAACGACAGCGTCGCCGGCAACAACACCACCACCGCATCGAGCACCGTCGTCGACGCGCTCAATGACACGACCGGCGTGGCTGGCGGCCTGACGGGTCAGACGTTCAACGTCGCGACGAACGACCAATTCCCAATCGGCTCGACGTTCACACGCCCGGCCGGCGCGCCTGGTGGCACTTGCACCAACGCCAGCATGTCCACCGCTGGCCTGGCCACGTTCGACGTGCCAGCGACTGGCGCCTGCACGGTCGAGTACCAGGTCTGCGCCGTGTCGCCGACCACGGCTTGTGACAACGCCACACTTACCGTGACGGCGCAGAGTGCCGACATGTCGGCGGCTTTCAGCAACGTGCCCGCCGCGGTTGGTCCTGGACAAGTCGTCTCGGGTGTGACGCTGACTTGCAGCAACATCGGCGCCGGCGCAGCCACGGCTGCGACCTGCCTGCCAAGCCTGACGTCCACGGCCGGAGGCACCACGACGCCCGTGACGATCACCGGCCTGACCTGTTCGGCCACACCGACCAACGTCGCCGTCGCTGGCTCGATCGTCTGCACCTTCGGATTTACCGTCCCCGGCACCGCCGGTGGAGCGGACACGACGACGACACAGCTGAACTTCTTGGGCGCGACCAACGCGACCAACGACGGCGTCGCCGGCAATAACACCGCCACCGCATCGAGCACCGTCGTCGACGCACTCAACGACACGACCGGCGTGGCTGGCGGGCTGACGGGTCAGACCTTCGACGTCGCGACGAATGACCAGGCACCCGCCGGCGCGACGTTCACCCGCCCGACCGGCGCTGCCGGTGGCACATGTTTGAACGCCAGCATGTCCACGGCTGGCCTGGCCACCTTCGATGTGCCCGCGACTGGCACGTGCACGGTCGAGTACCAGGTCTGCGCCGCGTCGCCGGCCACGGCTTGCGACAACGCAACCTTGACGGTGACGGCGCAGGCCGCCGACATGTCGGCTGCCTTCAGCAACGTGCCTGCTGCGGTTGGCCCCGGCCAAGTTGTCTCGGGCGTGACGCTGACCTGCAGCAATATCGGCGCCGCCGCAGCCACTGCTGCGACTTGTTTGCCCAGCCTGACGTCGACGGCCGGTGGCACCACAACACCAGTCGCCATCACCGGCCTGACCTGCTCGGCCACGCCGACCAACGTCGCCGTCGCCGGCTCGATCGTCTGCAGCTTCGGATTCACGGCCCCCGGCACCGCCGGTGGAGCAGACACGACGACGACGCAGCTGAACTTTTCGGGCGCGACCAACGCGACCAACGACAGCAACGCTGGCAACAACACGGCCTCGGCTTCCAGCCTGATGGTCGATGCACTGAACGACACGACCAACTTGCCCGGCGGCCTGACGGGTCAGACGTTCAACGTCGCTACCAACGATCAGTCACCCGCCGGAGCAACGTTCACACGCCCCGCCGGTGTGACAGGCGGCACCTGCTTGAACGCCAGCATGTCCACGGCTGGCCTGGCCACGTTCGACGTGCCAGCGACTGGTGCCTGCACGGTCGAGTACCAGGTCTGTGCAGCCTCGCCGACCACAGCTTGTGACAACGCAACTTTGACGGTGACGGCGCAGGCAGCCGACATGTCGGCAGCTTTCAGCAACGTGCCCGCTGCCGTCGGCCCCGGCCAAGTCGTCTCGGGTGTGACGCTGACTTGCACCAACGTCGGCGCCTCTGCAGCCACCGCGGCCACCTGCGTGCCGAGCCTGACTTCGACGGCAGCTGGCACGACGACGCCCGTGACGATCACCGGCCTGACCTGCTCGGCCACGCCGACCAACGTCGCTGTCGCCGGCTCGATCGTCTGCACCTTCGGCTTTGCAGCGCCTGGCACCGCCGGTGGAGCAGACACGACGACGACGCAACTGAGTTTCTCGGGCGCGACCAACGCGACCAACGACAGCGTCGCCGGCAACAACACCACCACCGCATCGAGCACCGTCGTCGACGCGCTCAATGACACGACCGGCGTGGCTGGCGGCCTGACGGGTCAGACGTTCAACGTTGCGACGAACGACCAGGCGCCAGTCGGCTCGACGTTCACACGCCCGGCTGGCGGGGCTGGTGGCACTTGCACCAACGCCAGCATGTCCACGGCAGGCTTGGCCACGTTCGACGTGCCAGCGACTGGCACCTGCACGGTCGATTACCAGGTCTGCGCAGCCTCGCCGACCACGGCTTGTGACAACGCGACTTTGACGGTGACGGCGCAAGCCGCGGACATGTCGGCGGCTTTCAGCAACGTGCCCGCCGCCGTCGGCCCCGGCCAAATCGTCTCGGGCGTGACGCTGACTTGCAGCAACATCGGCGCCGGCGCAGCCACTGCTGCGACTTGTGTGCCGAGCCTGACGTCCACGGCCGGAGGCACCACGACGCCCGTGACGATCACCGGTCTGACCTGCTCGGCCACACCGACCAACGTCGCTGTCGCTGGCTCGATCGTCTGCACCTTTGGCTTCACGGCCCCCGGCACCGCTGGTGGAGCAGACACGACGACGACGCTGCTGAACTTCTCGGGGGCAACCAACGCGACCAACGACAGCAACGTCGCCAACAACACGGCCACCGCATCGAGCCCCGTCGTCGACGCGCTCAACGACACGACCGCCCTGCCCGGCGGGCTGACGGGTCAGACGTTCAACGTTGCGACGAACGACCAGGCGCCAGTCGGCTCGACGTTCACCCGCCCGGCCGGCGCGCCAGGCGGCACCTGCTTGAACGCCAGCATGTCCACGGCTGGCCTGGCCACCTTCGACGTGCCAGCGACTGGTGCCTGCACGGTCGAGTACCAGGTCTGTGCAGCCTCGCCGACCACAGCTTGCGACAACGCCACACTCACCGTGACGGCGCAGGCAGCCGACATGTCGGCTGCTTTCGGCAACGTGCCCGTCGCGGTTGGTCCTGGACAAGTCGTCTCGGGCGTGACGCTGACTTGCAGCAACATCGGCGCCGGCGCAGCCACGGCTGCGACTTGCCTGCCGAGCCTGACGTCCACGGCCGGCGGCACGACGACGCCAATCACCCTCACCGGCCTGACCTGCTCGGCCATACCGACCAACGTCGCCGTCGCCGGCTCGATCGTCTGCACGTTCGGATTCACGGCGCCTGGCACAACTGGTGGTCTGGACACGACAACGACTCAGCTGAACTTCTCGGGAGCGACCAACGCGACCAACGACGGCGTCGCTGGCAACAACACGGCCACCGCATCGAGCACCGTCGTCGACGCGCTGAACGACACGACCGGCCTGCCTGGCGGACTGTCTGCTCAGACGTTCAACGTTGCGACGAACGACCAGGCGCCAGTCGGCTCGACGTTCACCCGCCCGGCCGGCGCGCCAGGCGGCACCTGCTTGAACGCCAGCATGTCCACGGCTGGCCTGGCCACCTTCGACGTGCCAGCGACTGGTGCCTGCACGGTCGAGTACCAGGTCTGCGCGGCGTCGCCGACCACGGCTTGCGACAACGCGACTTTGACGGTGACGGCGCAAGCCGCGGACATGTCGGCGGCTTTCAGCAACGTGCCCGCTGCAGTCGGTCCCGGCCAAGTCGTCTCGGGTGTGACGCTGACTTGCAGCAACGTCGGCGCCTCTGCAGCCACCGCGGCCACGTGTGTGCCCAGCCTGACTTCGACGGCAGCTGGCACTACAACGCCCGTGACGATCACCGGTCTGACCTGCTCGGCCACGCCAATCAACGTGGCCGTCGCCGGCTCGATCGTCTGCACCTTCGGATTCACGGCGCCAGGCACCGCCGGTGGAGCAGACACGACGACGACGCAGCTGAACTTCTTGGGCGCGACCAACGGGACCAACGACGGCGTCGCCGGCAATAACACAGCCACCGCATCGAGCACCGTCGTCGACGCGCTGAACGACACGACCGGCCTGCCTGGCGGACTGTCTGCTCAGACGTTCAACGTTGCGACGAACGACCAGGCGCCAGTCGGCTCGACGTTCACCCGCCCGGCCGGCGCGCCAGGCGGCACCTGCTTGAACGCCAGCATGTCCACGGCTGGCCTGGCCACGTTCGACGTGCCAGCGACTGGTGCCTGCACGGTCGAGTACCAGGTCTGTGCAGCCTCGCCGACCACGGCTTGCGACAACGCCACACTTACCGTGACGGCGCAGGCAGCCGACATGTCGGCGGCTTTCAGCAACGTGCCCGCCGCGGTTGGTCCTGGACAAGTCGTCTCGGGCGTGACGCTGACTTGCAGCAACATCGGCGCCGGCGCAGCCACGGCTGCGACCTGCCTGCCGAGCCTGACGTCCACGGCCGGCGGCACCACGACGCCCGTGACGATCACCGGCCTGACCTGCTCGGCCACACCGACCAACGTCGCCGTCGCCGGCTCGATCGTCTGCACCTTCGGATTCACGGCGCCGGGCACAGCTGGTGGTCTGGACAACTCGACGACGCAGCTGAACTTCTCGGGCGTGACCAACGCGACCAACGACGGCGTCGCTGCCAACAACACGGCCACCGCATCGAGCACCATCGTCGACGCGCTGACCGACACGACCGGCCTGCCCGGCGGCCTGTCTGCTCAGACGTTCAACGTCGCCACCAACGACCAGGTGCCTGCCGGTGCAACGTTCACACGCCCCGCCGGTGTGACAGGCGGCACCTGCTTGAACGCCAGCATGTCCACGGCTGGCCTGGCCACCTTCGACGTGCCAGCGACTGGCGCCTGCACGGTCGAGTACCAGGTCTGCGCCGTGTCGCCGACCACGGCTTGTGACAACGCCACACTTACCGTGACGGCGCAGAGTGCCGACATGTCGGCGGCCTTCAGCAACGTGCCCGCCGCCTTCGGTCCCGGCCAAGTCGTCTCGGGTGTGACGCTGACTTGCACCAACGTCGGCGCCTCTGCAGCCACCGCGGCCACCTGCGTGCCGAGCCTGACGTCCACGGCCGGTGGCACGACGACGCCAATCACCCTCACCGGCCTGACCTGCTCGGCCACACCGACCAACGTCGCCGTTGCAGGCTCGATCGTCTGCACCTTCGGCTTCACGGCGCCTGGCACAGCCGGCGGAGCAGACACGACGACGACGCAGCTGAACTTCTCGGGCGCGACCAACGCGACCAACGACAGCAACGCTGGCAACAACACGGCCACGGCCTCCAGCCTGATGGTGGATGCGCTCAACGACACCACTAGCGTGGCTGGCGGGCTGACGGGTCAGACGTTGAACGTCGCGACCAACGATCAGTCACCCGCCGGAGCAACCTTCACCCGTCCGGCCGGCGCGGCTGGTGGCACCTGCTTGAACGCCAGCATGTCCACGGCTGGCCTGGCCACCTTCGACGTGCCGGCGACCGGCACCTGCACGGTCGAGTACCAGGTCTGTGCAGCCTCGCCGACCGCGGCTTGCGACAACGCCACACTTACCGTGACGGCACAGGGTGCCGACATGTCGGCGGCCATCACGAACATGCCGTCGGTGCTCGCGCCCGGACAGGTCGTCAGCGGCGTGACGCTGACCTGCAGCAACGCTGCCGGTGGCGCCGTCGCCACGGCGGCCACCTGCGTGCCCGGCATCCGTTTCGACGATGGGGCGACGACCACAGCGGTCACCCCCACTGGCCAGATCTGTACGTCGACACCGACGGGCGGGGTGGCTGCGGGTGACTCGGTCGTCTGCACGTTCGGCTTCACCACCCCCGGCACTGCCGGTGGGAGCAACGAGGCGGCGATCAGTCTGATCGTCAGCGGCAGCACCGGCGCGACCAACGACGGCAACCCGGCCAACAACAACGCCAGCGTGACCAGCAGCCTGATCGATGCCGTCGACGACGCGCTGGTGAGTCTGCCGGCCTCTGGCGGCCGTGTCACGGTGCTAGGCAACGACAGCATCGGCGCAACCACCGTGCTGCCCAGCCAGGTGAGCCTGACCCTGGTCGACACCGCCGGGCTCTCCGGACTCACGGTCGACGCCACCACCGGCGAGTTGGTGGTGGCCAGCGGCGCGACGGTCGGCAGCTTCCAGGTGACCTACCGCATCTGCTCGGTGCTGGCCGGCGCCACCTCGGCCTGTGACTCGGCCAAGGTGACCATCCAGATCCAGGGTGCCGACGTGAGCCCGCGCATCACCGGTCTGCCCAGCCTCACACCGCCTGGCAGCACCGTCACCGGCACGCTCAGTTGCAGCAACGCCGGCCCCGGTGTCGCACTCCAGGCGAACTGCACCGCCACCGGCGCCAGCCTGTCGGCCTGCACGGTGACCACAGCGGGCGTGACGACACCAGTGACGCTGCCGGTCGCCAGCCTGGCCTCGGGTGCAGTGATCAGCTGCACGCTGACGGCCACCACGCCGTCCACCGGCAAGCTCACGATCACCGGCACCAGCTCGGCCGGCAACGACACCGTGCCGGGCAACGACCAGGTCACGGCCGACATCGCGGTGATCGACGCCGTGGATGACGGCCCGGCCAACCTGCCGGCGGCCGGCGGCCGTGTGCCGCTGTACCCGAACGACAGCATCGGTGGTGTGGCGGTCACACCGGCTCAGGTCGGCTCGACCATCGTGGCCGACGGTGGCCTGACCGGCGCCAGCATCGACCAGAACACCGGCGATCTGCTTGTGCCGGCCGGCAACCCGGCGGGCACCTACCGCGTCACCTATCGCCTGTGTGCGGCGGCACCGCAGGCAGCCACTTGCGACACGGCCATCGCCACGGTGGTGGTGGGTGGCACGGCGGACCTGACGGTCAGCAAGTCGCACAGCCCGGCGTTGTTCACCGAAGGCCAGCCGGGGCGTTACGAGATCGTCGTGCGCAACCTCGGTGTGCAGGCCACCCTCGGCAGCTACACCGTGTTCGACACCCTGCCCGCCGGCATGACACTGGCGGCCATACCCACCGGCACGGGCTGGAACTGCTCGGCCAGTGTCGTCGGCAGCAGCAGCGCCAGCTGCACCAGCACCGGTGTGATTGCAGTAGGCCAGACTGCACCGACCATCGCGCTGACCGTGACCGTGGCCACCGGCGCCTGCCGCACGCCCGACGCTGGCGGCGCCTGCAGCGGCGCGGCGTCGCTGGTCAACCACGTGACGGTGACCGGTGGTGGTGATCCGGACGATCCGACCTCGCCGAACAACCGCCACGACGACCCGACGCCCGTGCAGCAGGCCGGCGCCGTGAGTGGTGCGGTCTGGCTCGATGCCAATCACAACCGCGTGTTCGATGCCGGCGACGTGGCCAAACCCGGTCTCATCGTCGAGATCCTCGACAGCGCAGGCCAGGTGGTCGGTTCGGCCATCACCCAGGCCCAGGGCCAGTACCGCGTCGACGGTCTGCTGCCGGGCAGTGGCTACACGGTGCGCTTCCGCGACCCGGTGAGTGGCGCGTATTACGGTCGGCCGATCTCGAACGACCCGCAAGGTGGCAACGACCCGAGCGCCGACCCGCGCACCGGCGTGGTGACGGGCGGCGCGATCCAGGGCATCAGCATTCCACCCGGCGTGCGCTCGCGCATCAACCAGAACCTGCCGCTCGACCCGAGTGGTGTCGTCTACTCGAGCCACACCCGTCTGCCGCTGGCCGGCGTGACGGTCGAGTTGTTGTCGGGTGGTGTGCTGGTGCCGCCGATCTGTGTGGTGGGTGGCATCAACCAGCTGACCACCTCGATCGGTGGGGGGGCGGTGGACGGCGCCTACAGCTTCCTGTTGCAGTCGCCGGTGCCGGCCGGTTGCCCGGGTGCTGCCGACTACACCCTGCGCCTCACGACGCCGCCCGGTTATGCCCTGAGCAGCTTGATTGCGCCGCAGCCCGGCACGCTGGTGCCGCCGGCCGGTTGCAGCAACGGTGGCGGCGCGATCTGCCTGGTGCAGGCACAGAACGCCCCACCCACCGGCAACCAGCCCACGCCCTACTACCTGAGCATGAGTCTCGACCCCAACGGCGGCACGGCGGTGATCAACAACCACATCGCCCTGGACGCCACCGGCACGCCGCAACTCGTGGTCAGCAAGACCGGCAGCGTGAGCAACGCCGAGATCGGCGACTCGGTGCGTTACAAGGTCTTGGTGCGCCGCACCGACACGACGCTGGTGCCGGTGGACAACGTCGAGCTGATCGACAACCTGCCGCTGGGCTTCAGGTACATCCCGGGCACGGCGCAGCTCACCTACCTGGCCACGGGCGCCAACGCGGCGGTGACCATCGCCGATCCGATCGGCGCACCCGGCGCGGCGCTGCGTTTCTCGCTCGGCGCACTGGGTACGGGCAACACACTCGAGCTGAGCTACCGCGTGCGAATCGGCGCCGGCGCCGACCTGGGCAACGGCATCAACCGCGCCCAGGCCACCACGGTGCCGGGCACCGGTTGCCTGGCCAGCAGCGGGGCGCCGTGCAGCAACGAGTCGTCGCACCGCGTGCGGGTGGGCGGCGGCGTGTTCTCTAGCGACGCCTGTGTGGTGGGCAAGGTCTACACCGACTGCAACCACAACCACGTGCAGGACGCCGAAGAACTCGGCATCCCGGGCGTGCGCCTGGTCATGCTCGACGGCAGCAGCTTCGTCACCGACATCGAGGGCAAATACAGCGTCTGCGGGCTGCAACCACGCACCCAGGTGATGGTGATCGACCAGAGCACGCTGCCGCGCGGCAGCCGCCTGGGCGTGAGCTCCAACCGCAATGCGGGCGACGCCGCCAGCCTGTTCATCGACCTCAAGAACGGTGAACTGCACCGCGCCGACTTCATCGAAGCCAGCTGCTCGAACAGCGTGACGGAGCAGGTCAAGGCACGCCGCAGCCGCGGTGAGAGTGGTGCGGTCGAGACCGAAAAGGCCGGCGGCCGGGTGCTCAAGTTCGACGGCAAACCCTACGCCGCACCCCAACGCGCCACCGACAGCGCGCGCCAGCGTGGTGACGCCAAGGGCCAGGGCCAGCCGGGCATCGTCAAGCCCCGCCAGAAACCGGGCGAACCACCACCCGGCGGTGCCAGCACCAGCACGGGTCAGACCATCAACACCCCGCTGTCGGCTCAGCCGACCTCCTCGGGCGCCACCCAGCCGGAGGAACAACCATGAGCGCGCGACGCCGCATGAGCCACCGGACGCCGCCACGGGCACCCATGAGTTCGATCCCCCATGCCCAACCAGGCCACGACATGCCGAATGGCGCCGCAGCCGGTGGCCCGCCACTACCCGCCACACCGCCGCGGATCAGCCGCCTGGCCCGGTTGAGCCTGGCCACCTCGCTGCTGCTGGCCGGCGGCCTGGCCACTGCGCAGACTGAGCCGGCGCCAGCCGACAACCAGCGTTACCAGCCGCTGCTGACCACACCGGTCGACCACGGCCTGGTGCTCACCGTGATCGACGGCCAATACGCCGCCAACGCACGGGTCGGCCAGATCAAGGTCGAGGTGCGTGGTGCAGGCGCACCGGCCGACGGTGTGAGCCCGGTGGCCATCACCGTGAAGGTGTTCGACCTCGAGGGCGCGCCGCTGCTCGAGCCGGTGCTGGTCACCATCGAACACACCGGCAGCGTGCGCGTGCTGCTGCCGGGCAGCGACACCGACGAGATCGGCCCCAGCCACAAGGATGCCGACCGCCAGGTGCCCGGCACCCAGCTGCGCGTGGTGGACGGCCAGGCCAGCTTCAGCCTGATCGCGCCCAACCAGCCCGAGGACGTGACGCTGCGCCTGACGGCCGGCACCGCCGAGGTGAGCGGCGACATCGACTTCGCGCCCGACCTGCGCGAGATGATCGCCGCGGGCCTGATCGAGGGTGTACTCAAGCTCGGACGCAGCAACAGCGGCGCAACGATCGCCCCGGCTGGTCTGGACGATGGTTTCGAGACCGCGCTGAACCGCTGGAGCCGCAGCTTCGGCAACGGCCGCACCGAGGTGGCCGGGCGCGGCGCCTTGTTCCTGAAAGGCAAGATCAGCGGTGAGCGCCTGCTGACGCTGAGTTACGACAGCGACAAGGACATGCGCGCCACGCTGCTGCGCGACATCAAGCCCGAGGAGTTCTACCCCGTCTACGGCGACGCCAGCGTGCGTGGTTTCGACGCGCGCAGCAGCTCGCACCTGTACGTGCGGGTCGACCAGGGCCGCAGTTTTGCGTTGTTCGGCGACTTCAACACCGCCGAGGGTTACAGCACCAGCGGCGGCAGCGGCCTGGTGGCCGGCTCGCGGCTGCGCCAGCTGGGCGCCTACAACCGCGGCATGACCGGGCCGAAGCTGCACTTTGAGCGCAGCGACGCGGTCGTCAACGCCTGGGCCAGCCGCGACACCTTGCGCCACCTGGTCGACGAGATACGCGCCAACGGCACCAGTGGCCCGTTTGCCGTGAGCGCCAGCAGTGCGGTCGAAGGCAGCGAACGTGTCGAGCTGGTCGTACGCGACCGCAACAACCTGGCGTCGGTGCTGTCGGTCACGCCGCTGCTGCGCCTGAACGACTACAACTTCGAGCCCTTCAGTGGCCGTGTCTTGCTCAACCGCCCGGTGCCCAGCCAGGACGCGGATGGCAACCCGATGAGCCTGCGTATCAGCTACGAGGCCGACCAGGGTGGCCAGTCTTTCTGGGTGACAGGTGTCGACGGTCAGGTCAACCTGGGTGAACGCACCAGCGTCGGTGGATCACTCGTCAGTGACGACAACCCTTCGGTGCCCTTCAAGCTGGCCAGTGTGAGTGTGGGCGTCAAGCTCGCGCCGCGCAGTTCGGTGGTGGTCGAACTGGCACGCACCGACACGCCGCAGGTGGTGACGTCGACGCCCAACCCCATCCCGACGGCGCCGCCGCTGGTATCGACCTCGGGCGGCATCGGCCTGGCCGGACGGCTCATGCTCGAGCATGAAGACGAACTGCTGAAGATCCGTTTCTACGCCAACCGCGCCGAAGCGGCTTTTGCCAACAGCGCCGCGGGCGCCACACCGGGCAGCCAGCAGATAGGCGCGGCAGCCAGCTACCGGCTGAGCGACCAGTGGTTGCTCAAGACCGACGCCCAGAAGACCCACGACCTGGCGAACGACGCCGAACGCAGCGGCGCCACCCTGGGCGCCGACTACCAGCTCACGTCGGCGCTGATGCTCAGCGGCGGGCTGCGCCGTGTGTCCGAGGCCGGCCGCATCAGCAACGCCAACTCAGGTATCGGCGCCAACCCGAGTGCGGGCAGCGCCTTCGGCAGTGGGGCGGGCGGTGGTTTCACCGGCGCGGGCAGCACCACGTTGTTCAACGTCAACAGCCCCGTGACCGGCGGCAACACACCAGGCAGCGTGCCCGACCTGGACGCCACCTCGGCCTACCTCGGCGCGAGATGGAAAGCCAGCGAACGTATCGGCCTGCAGGCGCAATATGAACAGTCACTGGCCGGTGACGACGGCCACCGCAGCGAACTCGGCGCCAGTTACCAGCTGGCCGAACGCACGCGTGTGTACGCCCGCGCCGAGTCGCAGACCGGCCTGGCTTCGCGGTACGGCATCGACCCGGCGGCACGCAGCAGCGCAGTGGCTCTGGGCATCGACAGCAGCTACCTGCCGGGCGCCAACGCCTTCAGCGAATACCGGCTGCGCGACAGCGCCGACGCCCGCTCGGCGCAGTTGGCCAGCGGCTTGCGCAACAGCTGGGCGGTGCAGGACGGGCTGTTGCTGAGCGCTGGCGCCGAGCGGCTGTCGATCCTCTCGGGCACCGGCCAGAACGCCACGGCGCTGACCGCGGGTGTCGATTACAGCGGCGCCGAGTTGTGGCGCGCCTCGGCTCGACTCGAGTGGCGCCGGCTCGACGCACCCGCCGGCGGCGTGGTCAGCGCCACCGGCACACAGGACAGCTGGCTGTCGACCGTCACCGTGGCGCGCAAGCTGGGCGGCGACTGGACCTTGCTGGCGCGCAACTACGCCCTGGCCACCGACAACCACGGCGCCCAGGCCGACGGCTGGCAGGACCGCTTCCAGATCGGCGCGGCCTATCGCCCGGTCGACAACAACCGCCTGGACCTGCTGACCAAGTACGAACACAAGGTCGAGAGCAACATCGCCGGCGACGACGCCTGGCGACGTGTGCATGTGGGTGCGGTGCAAGCCAACGGGCACCCGAGCCGGCCGTGGTGGTGGTCGGCGCGCCTGGCCGGCAAGACGGTGAACGAACGGTTCCCGACCACCACCAGCACCGCCGGCAACATCGCCGGAGTGAGTGACAGCTACCGCGCCGTGCTGGTGGGTGGGCGTTTGATCTACGACGTGAGTGACCGCATCGACGTCGGCCTGCTGGCCAGCGTGATGCGTGGCTCGGCCGCAGCGCAGAACGGCTCGTCGCTGCAGCGCTCGTTGGGTATCGAAGCCGGCTACCTGCTGCAGGCCAACCTGTGGTTGTCCGTTGGTTACAACCGGGCCGGTTTCACCGACCGCGACCTCAGCACCGACTACACCGCACGCGGCGCCTACCTGCGCCTGCGCTACAAGTTCGACGCCGACCTGTTCGACGGCACGAACCGCGCCGTCAACCGCAGCCTGCCGAGGTGACCATGGCCAGCACCCACAAGGCATCAGCCACCTCGACCCGTCTATCGATGCCAGCTCTATCGACCATGGCCGCCCTGCCCGAGCAGCCGCCTGGAACCGGACAAACGATGAAACACGCCGACTCACTCCGCCCACTCGCCACTGCGCCGACGCCCTTGTCGCTGGCGCTCGCCGTCTTGTTGTCGGCGCTGGCCGCACCGGCCGGTGCGCAGGTCGCGGCCCTGTCCAACGCCGCCACGCCAAGCGACAGAGCCATCGCCGCCGACCAGCGCAGCTTCGTGGCACAACAAGAAGCCATCGAGGAACTCAACCGCAGCGGCCGGCACCGCCTGGCCAGCTACAGCATGGCCAAGGCGCAGTGCTGGCTGGACGTGAGTTTTCACGAGTACACCCAGAACGACCGCTCGGCCTTTCCGCAGCAGGCGCTCGAGCAATCGGCGCTCATCACGCGGTTCCTGGCCGGCGGCGGTGCGGTCGACGACGGGGCCAACCCGGCCCTGGCTACGCCACTGGTGAACCAGGCGCCCAAGCTGCGCGACGACCTGTGGCTGGAGGTGCAGCGCCTGAGGACCCACACCGGCTATCGTTGTGCCGAGCGCCAGCTCGCGTGCGGCGAAGTCGAACTGGTACACGCCGGCAACGAATACGCCCAGCTCGGCTGGCGCCATGCCAAACCCTACGTGCAGATCGCCGAGGACTATCTGGGTGAGGCAAAACTGGCGGCGGATGCCTGCCCGCCACCGCCCGAGGCGAAGATTCCCGAGCCACCGCCGCCGGCGCCGGAACCACTGAGCTGCCCGCCGGTGCAGGCCTGCCCCGCGCCACCACCGCCTGCCCCACCACCGCCGCCACCGCCGCCCAAGGCCAAGGTGACACGCAGTTTCGAGTCGACCGCACTGTTCACCTTCGACGGCCGCACCACCGGCGACCTGTTGCCGGCCGACCGCCTGAAACTGCGCAGCACGGTGATGGTGCTCAAACACGCCTACAGCCAGATCGACCGCATCGAGGTCAAGGGTCACACCGACCGGCTGGGCACATCGGCCTACAACCAGAAGTTGTCGCAGGACCGCGCCGAGTCGATCAAACGTGCGCTCGAGCAGGACCAGGTGAACGTCGAGGTCATCGCCACCGGCCGCGGCGCCACCGAACCCAAGCCCGAAACCCTGGCCTGCACCGGCAACAAGCCGACCAAGGCCTTGATCGACTGCCTGCAACCGAGCCGGCGTGTCGAGTTCGTGGTCACCGGGGTGTTGCGAGAAGTCGATGTCGAGGTGGCGCCACCGGTGAAACCCTGAGTCCGGCAGCTTGCACCCATAGAATCGCGGCCGTCTTCATGAGCCGAGGATTCTTTCGATGAGTGATACCCCGCAGGTCCGGATGCGTCCGCTGCCCCGCCTGATCTTCGCCAGCCGCTGGCTGCAGTTGCCGCTGTACATGGGCCTGATCCTGGCCCAGGCGGTGTACGTGTTCCATTTCTGGGTCGAGCTGGTTCACCTCATCGAGGCCGCCTTCGGCAACCAGACCGCCCTGGCCACGCTGGTCGAAGGTCTGGGCTACAAGGGCACGGCG
The DNA here is from genome assembly GCA_016702605.1 of Candidatus Intricatilinea gracilis. Lineage (GTDB taxonomy): Bacteria > Pseudomonadota > Gammaproteobacteria > Burkholderiales > Burkholderiaceae_C > Sphaerotilus > Sphaerotilus gracilis. The sequence continues at coordinate 70,783 of JADJDQ010000023.1, read as the reverse complement.
CTACTGGGGACCGACGGCAAGACGGTGCTCGGTTACGCACCGATCAGGCACCTGACCGAAACCATCATCATGCTGGTGGTGCTGGGCCTGATCGACGTGGTGATGATCAGCAATCTGCTCATCATGGTGATCGTCGGCGGCTATGAGACCTTCGTCTCGCGCATGGATCTTGAAGGCCATCCCGACCAACCCGAGTGGCTCAGCCACGTGAACGCCTCGGTGCTCAAGGTCAAGCTGGGCACGGCCATCATCGGCATCAGCTCGATCCACCTGCTCAAGAGTTTCATCAACGCCGCCAACTACGACGAGAAGACCCTGCTGTGGCAGACGGTGATCCACGTTGCCTTCCTGCTGTCGGCCATGGCCATCGCGGCGTCCGACCGCATTTTGGGCAGCGGGCACAAGCCCGACCATTGACCTGCTTGCCTGACCTTGCGCCAGATTGGCGCAAGCGCACCGGCGCATCATTGCGGGATCATCCCGCACCCGTCCCAGCACCTGGAGACCCCTCATGTCCGTGATCCGCCAGGCCGACCTCGTCGAGAGCGTCGCCGCTGCCCTGCAGTACATCAGCTACTACCACCCGGCCGATTTCATCGCCCACCTGGCGCGCGCCTACGAGCGTGAGCAGAGCCCTGCCGCCAAGGACGCCATCGCGCAGATCCTGACCAACAGCCGCATGTGCGCGGAAGGTCACCGCCCGATCTGCCAGGACACCGGCATCGTCAACGTGTTTCTCAAGATCGGCATGGGTGTGACCTGGGTCGGCTTCGACGGCTCGATCGCCGACGCGGTGAACCAGGGCGTGCGCCAGGGTTACCTCAACGCCGACAACGTGTTGCGCGCCTCGGTGCTGGACGACCCGATCTTTGCCCGCAAGAACACCAAGGACAACACCCCAGCCGTGATCCACATGGAAGTGGTGCCCGGCAACACGGTCGAGGTGACCGTGGCGGCCAAGGGCGGCGGCAGCGAGAACAAATCGAAGATGTACATGCTCAACCCGAGCGACAGCATCGTCGACTGGGTGCTCAAGACCGTGCCGACCATGGGCGCGGGCTGGTGCCCGCCCGGCATGCTGGGCATTGGTGTGGGTGGCACGGCCGAGAAGGCGGTGCTGCTGGCCAAGGAATCGTTGATGGACGACATCGACATGTACGAACTGCTCGAACGTGGCCCGAGCAACAAGCTCGAGGAGTTGCGCATCGAGCTGTACGAGAAGGTCAATGCTCTCGGCATCGGCGCGCAGGGCCTGGGCGGCCTGACGACCGTGCTCGACGTGAAGATCAAGACCTACCCGACGCATGCGGCGAGCAAGCCCATCGCCATGATCCCGAACTGCGCGGCCACACGCCACGCACATTTCACGCTCGACGGCTCGGGCCCGGTCTACATCGACCCGCCGAGCCTGGACCTGTGGCCCAACGTGCACTGGGCGCCCGACTACAACAAGAGCAAACGTGTCGACCTGAACACACTCACCAAGGCCGAGGTGGCCAGCTGGAAGCCGGGCGACACGCTGCTGCTCAACGGCAAGATGCTGACCGGCCGCGACGCCGCGCACAAGCGCATCTCGGACATGCTGGCCAAGGGTGAGCCGCTGCCGGTGGACTTCACCAACCGCGTCATCTATTACGTCGGCCCGGTCGACCCGGTGCGCGACGAGGTGGTCGGCCCGGCCGGCCCCACCACGGCCACGCGCATGGACAGCTTCACCCGCATGATGCTCGAGAAGACCGGCCTGATCTCGATGGTCGGCAAGGCCGAACGTGGCCCGGTCGCCATCCAGGCGATCAAGGACAACCAGAGCGCCTACCTGATGGCCGTGGGCGGTGCCGCCTACCTGGTGGCCAAGGCCATCAAGGGCGCCAAGGTGGTGGGTTTCGCCGACCTGGGCATGGAAGCCATCTACGAGTTCGACGTGCAGGACATGCCGGTGACGGTAGCGGTCGATTCGGGCGGCACCAGCGCCCACCTCACCGGCCCGAAGGAATGGCAGGCCCGCATCGGCAAGATCCCGGTCGTCGAAGGCTGAATCATCTGACCAGCCGGCGGCTGTGGCCGCTGACCATCCGCCAACTGACCTGAGGTCCAGACTGGCACCGACAAGCCCCGTCGCAACGGGGCTTTGCTTTTTCAGGCCCGAGGCGCTGGCGCCTCGGGCAATGCCGGCGGCTGGCTCTTCATGTGCAGCACGCGCTGCGGATACGGAATCTCCACCCCCAACCGGTTCAGTTCGGCGAGCAACGCCATGTTGACCTCCGACCGGGTGCCGCCGTTGTGGTCCGGGTCGCTGACCCAGTAAACGACCGTGAGGTCCAGTCCATCGGCACCGAAGGCACTGAGTTGCACTGAGGGAGACGGGTCCGTCAGCACCTTGCCCACGCTCGACGCAGCGATCACCAGGGACGGAAAGAGTGCGACGAGGTCGGTGCCATAGGCCACCGAGATCTGGGTGGTACCGGCCACGCGCCGGTCGGCCAGCGACAGATTCTCGACCCGCTGGGTGAGCAACATCTCGTTGGGCACGATCGCTTCGCGGCCATTGAGCGCCCGGATCACCGTGAAGCGGGTGGCGATGTCGGTGATGCGGCCCTCGAAGCCATCGACCTTGACGACATCCCCGATACGCAGCGACCGCTCGGCCAGGATGACGAAACCACTCACATAGTTGGCGGCGAGTTTCTGCAGACCGAAACCCACACCCACACCAATTGCGCCGCCCAGCACACCCAGCGCGGTCAGGTCGATGCCCGCCGCCGACAATGCCACCATCAGGCCGACGAACAACAACATGGCACGCACCAGATTGGCGGCGATCTTGCGCATCGACAGGTCTTCGCCCAGGCCGTTGCCGACCACGCCGTCACCTGCCGTCGCAGTGGCGGGGTTCAGCAGTTTGCGTTCGATGGCCGCCGACACCCACAACGCCAGCACCATCACCAGCGCTGCGGTGATGCCACCTTCGATCATGGTGCGCAGACTGACCTGCGTGTTGCCAAGCTTCCAGTGCACGTTGTCGAGTTCGACCAGCACTGCAGGCAACAAGCCGGTGACCCAGAGCACCACCGCGCCCCAGGCCAGCCAGGACACGCTGCGTTCGACGATCAGCACCCAGCCGCGCAGCGGAAACGCAGCTCGCAACACCCGCGCCGCCAGCCGGATCAACATCAGCGACACCAGCACCGGCACGACGATGTGGAACACCACCAACGGCTGGCCAGTGGCGCGAAGAACACGTTCGGATGCCACGACCAACACCAGGGCCAGCACCGGGAACAACACACCGTCGACCAGATGGTCACCGAACCACACCGAGCCCGGCATGGGTTGGCGACCACGCACAAGGCGCACGACCAGCAGCGACAGGCCCAGCATGGCCAGCACCAGGCCAAGTTCGATCACCACGCCGGGGTGGGCGAGCGAACGCAGCAGGTCGTCCAGCGCAGGTGGAGTGGGAAACAGCAGGTTCATGTGGCGGCACCGGGCGACCAGGGTCGCCCCGAGGGCAAGGGGCGCGAATTGTCATGCAGCAACTGGGCCCGACACGTGGCGAGCCCGTAACGCGCTGCTAGCCTCGCGGCATGCCTTGTCAACGACCCGCCGACGCAGTCGAGCACACGACGAGCCCGAGTTTTGCCGCCGTGGCCATCGACGACCACCTGATCGCTCTCGACAAACCCGCCGGCTTGCTGGCCGTGCCGGGGCGCGGCGTCGACAAGGCCGATTGCGTCAGCAGCCGCGTGCAGGCCAGCTACCCCGAGGCCTTGATCGTGCACCGGCTCGACCAGGCCACCTCGGGTTTGTTGCTGATGGCGCGTGGCCTGGCAATGCAGCGGGCACTCAGCCGAGCCTTCGAGCAGCGCGAGGTGAACAAGTGCTACGTCGCCGTCGCCGCGGGCCACCTGGGCAAGGCGCCAGGTGATTCGGGCGTGATCGAGTTGCCACTGGTTGCCGACTGGCCGCGCCGGCCGCTGCAGAAGGTCGACCACAACACCGGCAAGCCGGCCCTGACACACTGGCGCGTGCTGGGGTACGACGGCGTCGCCGGGCGGGTGGCGACACGCCTCGAACTGATGCCGGTGACCGGCCGCACACATCAGCTGCGGGTGCATCTGGCAGCCATCGGCCACCCGTTGTTGGGCGACGCCTTGTACGCGCCGCCCGAGGTGTGTGGCGCTGCCCCGCGCCTGCTGCTGCATGCCGAACGGTTGACGCTGGTTCATCCGGTCAGTGGCGCCGCGCTGGACCTGCGGGTGCCGGCGCCGTTCTGATGCGTCGGGCGACTGCACGCCGCAGTCGAATGAGCAGACGGCTCGGTGCGGCGCCGCACAACTGCAAGTTGGCCGCGCTGCACCGGATCTGGCGCAAGCACCTGGCACTTTCCAGGCGTCAGCCGTTACTTCCCGATCGGGGCCGGCACTGTCAGCGTCACCACCGGGCCGACTCGAGCCTTGGCCACGTCGCCGGCATGAAACGGCAGCACCGGCCAGGGCTGGCGCGCCAAGGCGTGAAGCTGGTCATAGGCCCTGGGTGAATCGGGCTGCGACGACTGGCCGAAGGTGAGCAGGCCGTGCGCCACCGGGCCACGCTCGTCGAAACCGACCGCCTGCACATAACTCGTGCCGTAGTTGATGGCGTATCCGCCGGCCACGAGTCTGGGCTGGCCCTGCGACTCGACCTTGTTGAGAACACCTTCGAATTCGTCTCCTCCCGAAATGGGCACGATACGCTCGCCCACCTTGCGGAACTGCACCGTGCCCAAGGGGGCGTCCAGCGCGTAACCCGCGGCCTTGACGGTGGCCACGGCGCTGTCGAGTGCGGCGTAGACCTTGGCGCTGACATCAACATCGGTGAGTTTCAGCCCGCCGGGTGTGGCGACCGCGTCTTCGGCGTTGAACGACAGGCGCCACAGACCGGGCACATCCTTGGTGATGCGCCACCATTCGCGAAAGAGATGTGCACCACGCGCGTCGACGCGGTTGCTGCGGTCCCAGCGGCCGAGCACCTCGCAGGCTTCTCGGCTGGGCGGGCTGATCGTGTCGGCGCGGGCGGAGCAATCTGCCAGCAGGTCGTCCAGCACCAGATGGGCGGCGAAGTTGCGGTTGGCGCCCAGCATGGCCTGCAGTTCGGGCAGGCCGATCTTGGTGTCGGCAATCTGGGGATTGCCTGACCTGGCATTGCCAGTCCCTGTACTGCCTGAGGCGCCACCCAGTCCGCCGCGCCCGGCCAGTCGTTCGTCGATCTCGAACAGGGCCGCGCGGGTGCGCAGCCGTTGGGGCACACCCACCGGGCCGACCATCGGCGAGATGCCGGCCAGTTGCTGCACCGGGTTGGTCAGCCAGTAGCTGTCGTTGCTGTTTTGCACCCAGTCGCGCCGCTGCAGCACGGGCAGGCGGTGCATGGGCGTGAGGCCCGGCTGCGGCGAACTCGGGTCGCGCGCCCAGTTGCAGGCGCTGCGCGAGCCGTCGAGCAGCGCCAGCCCGGCGTTGGCAAGCAGGGCCCCGGCGTTGGACAGGGGGGCACAACGGCGCAGCAGGTCTGCACTGACGTCGGGCACCACACTCACGTCGGCATACAGGGCGTTGCCCTGGCGGTCGGTGGCGATGGTGTTGACCCAGGGGATGCCAAGGTGCGCCAGGCCGGCGCGGATGTCGTCGACGCTGCGCGCGCGGTTGAAGGCCAGCCAGGCGTCTGCCGCACGCACATTGCCGGTGTTGGCGTCTTGCAAGGCCCAGGCCCGCGCCCTGGTCCAGTCCAGGCCGGCACGTGGCAGCACCACGACCGGGCCGTAGCGGCTGCGCCAGAGGGTGCGGCTTCGGCTGACCAGTCGGCCATCGGCTTCGCGCACCTGCACGGTGAGTTTCTGCGGTGTCATGGTCTCGGCCACACCGTCGACCAGGTAGCTGGTCGGCTGGCCGTCGACCAGGGTGAGAGCATGCAGGGTGAACCGTCTGCCGGTGGAGACGGTGTGTGTCCAGGCCACATCGTGGTTGAAGCCGATCTGCACCACCGCGCCGTGGCCGATGGCCGCCCCCATCACGTCGAGTTGTCCAGGCACGGTCAGGTGCATCTGCCAGAAGCGGTTCGACCCGGCCCACGGAAAGTGCGGATTGCCCAGCAGCAGGCCACGCCCGTCGCGTGTGGCCGCGCTGCCAAAGGCCCAGCCGTTGGAGCCGGCCTCACCGTCCTGACGCCAGATGGCGAGTTGTTCGGCCAAGTCAGCGGCACCGGCGGCGACGGGTGCGGCCTCGCTATCGATGGCAACTTCAGCGGTGACACCGCCACCTTGGACTGTGCCGGATGAGGCGCCGGGACTGCTCGGCGGCTGGGCCGCCAGCACGGCGTCGGCCAGCGCCGCGACCCCGGCCTGCACCATGCTCAGTTCGGTGAGGCGGCGGTAATCGGCCAGGGTCATGGGTGTCAACCACGGCTGGTTCGCACACGGTGCAGGCCCGGCTGCGGCGGCGTCTTGCAGGTAGTGGTTGTAGCCCGCCACGTAGCCACGCGCCATGGCCTGTGCATCGGCACTCGCCTCACGCGCCCACGCGGCGGCCAGCACCTTGTCGTCCATGTGCGACGCGATGAACCAATCGATCTGTGGGTTGGGCAGGCGGCGCAGGCCCAGCCAGCCGGTGCCATTGGCGCCGAGGTGGCGCGAACGTTCACCCCGCACCGTCAACAGGTGATCGGCAGTCTGGCAGACGTTGTCCTCGGCGTGGGCGTAGGCAACGCCGTGGGCCAGCATCTCGAGGTCGCGCGCCTCGATGTGTGCCACCCCGTACTGCGTGCGCTGGATCGACACCGTGCGCGGCGGCGGCGTTGGAGTGGCGCAGGCCCCGAGCACCAGCATGAGACACAAAGCGCCCAGTCGCGCGGCAGAACAAATGATCAAGTCCAGGACTCCTGAGATGTCATCGAGTGGGTGCCTTTTAGCCGCTGCAGGCGTTGCACACAATCGGTAACGCGCCGTCTTGGCCCCAGCCAGGGTGGTGTGCGAATCTGCCGACAGCCGAGAGGCAACCGTTCGAGAGACGGGTAAAAAAAAGCCCCCAGGTAAACCTGGGGGCAATGCTCTGATGCGCCGATCACTGGCTACCTAGCCCTCAATCGACGTCCCGAGGTTAGTACCGCCCGGGCCAAGATGCACTAGGGATTCCGTTAAGGAACCAATGCACAGTGCGGTAATCCGCAGCAGCCTGCCAATTGAATCGAAACCGCAACCTGCAAGTTGTCGACCAATGGTCCGGCAATCGTATGTGGCCACCGGTTGGCGATGTTTGAGTGCTGGAAGCGGTAATGTCACTCGCTGGCCGCAGGCTTGCACAATCCGACCTTGTACCGGCGCAAGCAAACGCGAGGAAACTTCGGCGCCCGGCCATCAGGCACTGGGCCGACCGCCTGTATGCGTGGCGTTCTCGCCCCCCTCATCACCAGCCCGGAATCCGCCGACAGTGACACACGACGAATGAAGGCCGGGCCGATCCAACTCAGCGCTGAATGTACGGGCACCACAGTGCCGTCGGCCAAGGTCGGCATCACGCGGGCAAGCGTCGACCAGCGGGTACGTTGCGTCGCGACACATGCGCTGACACAACGTGACATCGGTGCCTGGCTCGAACTCGAAGGCCGTGCCGTGGAGCCCAACGCCCATCACTCACCCTGTTTCGTGCTGCCGGCACTGCGTCACCTCGACGCAGGTACAAAAGCCGTCGTGATGCTGGTCGAACGCCACTGTGCCGGCGCGACCGAGTTGCTCGGCGCGGCCGTGGTGCGCCAGCGCCTGCGCAGCCCGGTGTGTGTGCTGCCTCATGTGGAAACCTACATGTCGCGCCACTCCTACCTGGGCGCGCCGCTGCTCGACCGCGAGCATGCGGGCGACGCAGCCGCGGCACTGCTGCGCCGCCTCCAGGCCCTGTCACCCACCAGCGCCGGCCTGGTGATCCGCCACCTCGACGGGTACGGCGACTTGTTGTTCTGCCTTGAACACGCGACAAGGGACGCCGGCCGCCCCCTGAGCACGTTCGGCGCCGTGAACCGCGCCATGCTGATTCCGACATGGGCCGACACCGGACTCACGATGAGCTTGCGTTCACGCTTCGCCGAGGTCGAACGCTGCCGGCGGCGCATGAGCGAACTCGGCCACCTGCAGTGGTCGGCGCACCGCGGTGAGGTCAGTGAAGCACAGGTGGACGACTTCCTTCGCCTCGAGCATCTCGGCTGGAAGGCCGAAGGTGGCACCTCGCTGCGCAGCAGCGCCGCCGACGAAGCGTTTTTTCGCGACATGACCGCTCGTTTCTCGGCGGCCGGGCGGGCGCTTTTCACCGAACTCAAGCTCGACGGCCGGGCCGTGGCGTCGACGGCCAACTATGTATCGGGCGGGGCGGGATTCGCGTTCAAGGTGGGTTGGGACCGCCACTACCGCAAGTTCGGCGTCGGCATCCTCAACGAAGCCGAACTGGTGCACCAGGCAGCCAGCGTCTGCGCCGACCTGCGTTTCATGGACAGTGGTGCAGCCCAGGGCTCGTTCATCGACAAGTTGTGGCCGCAGCGGCGCAAACTCGTCACCGCCTTCCTGCCGACCAGCAGCTGGGGCGCAGCAGCCTGGAAGGTGCTTGAACACGTCAGGTTGCTGCGCGCCGTCAAGTCGACAAACCACATCGACGCTGGCGCGGCCGACGCCGCGGAGAAGCCGTCGTGACCGCGGCCGCGCTGCCAGCAGTGGTGTTGTCCTGCCTGGGTGCCCCCGAAGGAGATCTCAACCTGGTTCGGTCGCTGGGCGAACAAGGTGTACATGTCATCGTGCTGAGTGAATATCACCTTGTGCCAGCCGGTCGCTCGCGCTATTGCCGCGAACTGATCGTCGTGCCAGGCTACACCCAGGCGCCGGAGTTGCTGCTGCAGGCACTGCAGGCACTGCGCCAACGTCTGGGGGTGATGCCTGTGGTGTTCCCGTCGGCCGACCCGGACCTGAACGTGCTGACCCGACTCGCCGATGCGCTCGACGGCGTGGCCATCTCGACCGTGATCGACGCCCAGCTGGCGGCCCGGCTGAGCAACAAGCAACACTTCGACGAGCTGGCACAAAGCCACGATCTGCCTGTGCCGCGCACGTATGCGCCATCGACGCTCGACGCTCTGGACAAGGTCTGCGCCGACGCCACGTTTCCGCTCATCGTCAAGCCATCCCACCCGGTGGCCTGGCACCGGGCCGGGGTGCCCCGGATGGTGTCGGCCAGCAAGGCCATTGCAGTGCACACGCCTCAGGCCTTGCGTGAACTCGGCCAGACCTTGTTGCCATTTGGTGCCGAGTTCCTGGTGCAGCAATTCATCCGGGGCGACGACGAGGAACACTACGATGTCCATGCCTACGTCGACCGCCGTGGCCGCGCTGTGGCCAGCACCTGCGGCCGCAAGTGGCGCATCAACCCGCCACACGCGGGCAGTGGTTGTTATGTCGAAAGCACCTGGATGCCGGGGCTCGAGACGCTGGCGCTCGAGATCCTGGCGTGCCTCGGCTACCGCGGCATCGCCAACATGAACTTCAAGCGTGACAGCGTCACGGGTGACTTCAAGCTCATGGAGATCAACCCCCGCGCCAGCCAGTGGAACATCCTGCCGACCCGGTGTGGTGTCAACCTGGCCTGGATCGCCTACCGTGACGCCTGCGGCCTGCCGCCGCAGGCCTTGCCCGAACGGCGCGTCGGTGTCTTCTACCTCAACCTGAGAACGGATCTGCGCGCACTGCGCATCTACCGCCGCGAGGGCTTGTGGACACTGGCGCGTTGGTTGCCCACGGTGCTGCGGCCCGGCGTGGTGCATCAGCTTGTGCAATGGCGCGACCCGCGACCCGTGCTGCATGTCCTGATCCGCGGTGTACTGCGTCGTCTCGGCCTCGGGCAGTGAGCTCAGTCACTCGCCTTGCCCCATCCCCACGTCATCATGATCACCGCTGTCGGATCACATCACTTGTCTGCAAACACCTCCACCTCTTTGCCGAACACTCCGTCGTCCGTCGACCTGCCAGCCGCTTCGCGCGCGCAATCGGCCGGGACGATCCAGGTGCGGATCACGCCATGCCCCGAGCTCAAGACGCTGGCCACCGAATGGGTGGCTCTGGAGGCCGCCAGCGATGCGTCGTTCTTCACTTCTTGGAGCTGGATCGGCAGTTGGCTGGCCTGCCTGCCGCCGGGCAAGTTGCCCGATCTGCTGAGTGCTCGCAGCAACGGTCAACTCGTCGGACTGGCGCTGCTCGGGCGCCACCGCGCAAGGCGCCACGGCTTCGTCTACAGCCGCGGGATACACCTGAACGCCAGTGGAGATCCGGTGGCCGACGCCATCGCGATCGAATACAACGGCTTCCTGGTGACACGTGGCAACACGTCGCAGGTGCAACAGGCGATGCTGGACCATGTCGTCTCGTCGTTGCCCGACTGGGACGAGTTCTATCTGCCGGGCCTCAGCGAGACACCGATCGGCCTCGACCACACTCCTGGCACTCTGTACCGTGTCGAACACAAGCCGGCGTTTCAGGTCGAACTCGAACGTGTACGCGAAAAGCAGGGCGACTACCTGGCGGTTTTGTCGCAACAGTCACGGTATCAGGTGCGCAAGTCGGAAAAAGCCTGTGCCAAACTAGGCGCCATAACACTCCATGCTGCCTCGGATCTGAGCCAGGCACTGGTCTACCTCGACGGCCTGAAGGCTTTGCATCAGCCCTACTGGATCGCACGGGGCAAACCAGGCGCATTCGCCAGCGAGTTCGCCAACCGGTTCCATCATGAACTGGTCAGCCGAGCATGGGGGCGCGGCGAAATTCAGCTGCTGCGTATAACGCTTGGGGAGCAGGTGCTTGGATATCTCTATAACTTCGTCCATCGCGGACACGTCTACAACTACCAGACCGGCATCGACTACAGCTTGCTCGAGGGTTCGGTGAGCCCCGGGTTGGTTTGCCACGCACGAGCCGTCTCGTACTGCGCCGTCCAGGGGCTGGAACTCTACGACTTCATGGCAGGTGACCTGCGCTACAAGCGCGCCATGTCGACCCGGTCATCCCAGATCAGCTGGGGTGTGCTGCAACGAGACCGCCTGCGTTTCCGCGCCGAAGACGCCTTGCGCAGCGTCAAGCGCCGCATCGACAAACACAAGGGCACGGGCAAGGTGGATGCCACGACAGCCGCGGCCTGACAAACCTTGCCTCAGCACACAGCCATGAACCTACTGGGACGCCAACTGCTGCGCCCGGCCGTTGCGGCCGCGTATCGCCATGGTGATCGGGCGCGCCTGCCGGTGCTGATGTATCACCGTGTGCTGGAGCGGGCCGACCCCCTGCAGCCGGGTCTCATTCACGCGGCGCAGGCTGACGCGCAGTTCAAGGTCTTGTCCGACCTGTTCACTGTCCTGCCGCTGCATGAAGCGGCCGACCTGCTCAAGCAAGGACGGTTGCCCCCACGTGCCATCTCGCTCACCTTCGACGATGGTTACCGCGACAACCATGACGTGGCCATGCCACTGCTCAAACGTCATGGCATCACCGCCACGTTCTACATCGCCACGGGGTTCATCGACGGCGGACGCATGTTTCACGATAGCGTGATCGAAGGTGTGCGACGCCTGCCCTCTGGGCAGTTCGCGTTGCAGGGCCTGGGCTTGCCGGCGTTCACCATCAGCGACGACCCATCCCGCCGCGCCGCGATTGGCGACATCGTGAAGGCCATCAAGTACCTGGAGCCAGCACAGCGCCAGACCGTGTGCGACGAACTTGCTCGCGCGGCCGGAAACAATCTGCCGCGCGACCTGATGATGACCAGTGATGAACTGGCCGCCATGGCGCGAAGCGGCATGTGCATCGGCGGGCACACCGTGCAGCACCCCATCCTCCAAAGTGTCGACGAAGCCGTAGCGCGCGACGAGATCGTCGCGAATCGGGCGGCGCTCACCACCATCGTCGGCCATCCGCCACGCACGTTTGCGTACCCCAATGGCAAGCCGCGCAAGGACTATTCCACCAGCCATGTGCGGATGTTGCGTGAGGCAGGCTACGAGGCAGCGGTATCCACCGCGGTGGGTGTGAGTGACCGGCATGCCGATGTGTTCCAGTTGCCCCGGTTCGTGATCACCGAATCGACATACTCGACTATCCTGTTCAGGCTCTTGCGCATGTCGTCGGTGCTGACCAACGACTACACCTGCTGAGCAAGACCACCTGATCCATGGCAAAACAATTCGGCCGCTCCGCGGTCCTGCGCGCTGCGCTGCTCGTCACCGGCTCCACCTACGTTGCCTTCGCGACCGGACTGGTCGCCAGCATGCTGACCGCACGTGCCCTCGGGCCGGCGGACTATGGGCGTTATGCCTACCTGGTGTGGCTGTCGGGCATCCTCGTGATCCTGATGAACAACGGGCTGACGACTTCCTCGATCCGCTTCGTCTCCGAATACATCGGCCGCTCCGACCAGCGGGCGGCGAGTGCCCTGCACCATTGGTTCTGGGTCCGTCAGTGGTGGTGTGTGGCGCTGGTGGGTGGCGTGTTCCTCGCGGTGTCACCGCTGGTACAGCCCGTGGGCTGGCAGGCAGGTGTCGTCGTGATGGCGGTAATCGTGATCCTGGCCTCGGTACCCAAGGCCTGGTACCTGTTCGGCGTGTCGGTGGCCAAGGGCTACGGACGCTTCGGCATCGAGGCCACCTCGCTCACCACCATGAGCCTGGCAAGCATGCTCGGCGTCATCGTGCTGATGTTGCTGGACGCACATCTCTACGCTTACCTCGCCCTGTTCATCGTGTCGAGCCTGGCCCACCCCGCCCTGCTGCACCGGCTGCCGCAAAGCCCACGGCGTGACCCGCAGCACCGCGACCCCGGCAACGAAATCGAGCAACGCATCAAGCCGCACCTGTACTGGACCGCGCTGCTGCTGGCATGCACCGTCTTCTACGGTTCGTCGATGTCGATGTTGTTCCTCAATCACCACGCCAGCGCCGAAACGATTGCCTTCTTCAGCGTCGCGATCGCCCTGACGCGAGGTGGCGTCGAGTTGTTGTCCTCGGGCCTGAACTCGGTGCTGATGCCGCTGATGGCGCATGGTTTTGGTGAAGGTGGCCGCCAACGCACCAGCGAGATCAGCGCCGTGGCCATGCGCATGTTCCATTTCTGCGGGCTGCTGCTCACCGGCGTCGGCCTGTTCTGGGCGGCGCCGCTGGTGCTGGCGCTGTACGGCCCCAAGTACGCTGAAGCGGTGTTCGCTTTCCAGGTGCTGGTGGTCACCGGCGGGCTCACCTTGCCCTGGAACGTGCTGGGCACCTTGCTATCCACCACCGACAAACAACGAACACGATTCGTCTTTGCTGCCGTGTCGCTGGTGATCTCCGGGGTGACGGCCTGGCTGTTCATTCCGGACCATGGTCTGCACGGCGCCTTGTTGTCGTACGCGATCACCTCGTTCGCGGCCTACGGCGGGCTCATCTTTGCGACCGTGCGAGACGGCAGTCTGACCGTGCCACTGGGCCCGATCGTGCGGCTGACTGCAGCCGCCATCCTGGCAGCGGCCGTCGCCGGCAGCCTCCTGTTGCTGTCGACCAGTTTGTGGATGCAGATTGCGGCAGGCGGTGTATTCGTCCTGCTCTATCCGTTGCTCAGCCTGGTGCTGCGCGCATGGCGTGCCACCGAACTGGGCCTGATCGCACAACAAGCCCACCGGCTGGGCAGGTTTGGCGCCCTCGTCCAGGGTATCGAGCGTTGGGGTGCAGGCCCGACGGCCTGAAACGAGTCCGTGCAACCTGTTCACCCAACTCCTGGCGCCTAGGAACGCACGTTTGCGAGGCGACGCCCCCTGGTCGCGGGATGATGCGGGTTAGCACGAAGGCCTACAGTCCTCTCATCGACTCGAACGCATCATGGGCGGCCAACCCTGACGTTTGGGCCCATGATTTGCAGTATGGGAACAATCATGAATCAATTGAAGAAGGTGGGATTGGCGGTCGGCCTTGCCATTGTTTCGATGGGCGCACAGGCGGCCGAGAACCTAATCAACACAGCTCCGTGGTTTCCAGGACACGGGGTCGAAACGTTCTCTGGAGGTTCAACCACCTTGGGTTCAGGGCAATATGGATGGTTCAACCTCGCGCTCACTGCTGGCGAACAGTATGTTGTGTCCTTCACGTCGAGCGGAGCCGGTATGGGCACGGTCGATCTGTACGCACTCGATATCGCCCTAAGCGGGAATTTTAATCGGACCCCGTTTGGCCAAGGTTTACACACCTATCAATTCACCACGGGAGCCAGTCAAACATTTACCCATCTCGAACTTGCGTGGTTAAGCGGTAGCGACATAAATGTCAGCGGAATTTCCGTGACTGCAGTCCCCGAACCCGAATCCTGGGCCATGTTGCTCGTTGGCCTGACTGCGGTTGGTGGTCTGGCGCGTCGGCGCAAGGCGGGACAAATCACAGGCTGATACATCGGCGCCTTGCCACTAGACTTTGGAACGGACCGCGACGCGGTCCGTTCTTCTTTGCGGGCCATGCTCCTGCAATCGCGAAATTTGCATTTTGGGCACGGGCAGGATCGGCGCAGACTCTCTCCGCCAAGAAATTCACGGCTCTTGTCCGGTCGGACCAACTGAGGCCGTCTCTCATTATCCGGCGCATCAGTTACATACCGAGAGCGAGTCCGGCTCGGACAAGGAAGCCGAGCAATCGACTGCATCGATTCGAGGCTAATGTCGATTTCTGCCGACCCGGCCCGACGTTGCCGTCCACAGAGGCAAGGCAAGGTGGGAACATTCGCGCCCGGCAATGTCAACCATGGTGATCGATTGAACGAAGCCCAGTTTTCTTGCCCGCCCCTCAGTACCGAGCAGAGGTTCCCGACAATGCATCAATCAGGGTTGATCGACAAAGCCGCGGCGCACCCCGCCAAGCTGGCCAGAAGCAAGTCGTCAACATCACTGCGCCATCTCAGCAGCTCTGAGCTGAGCCAGGCCGACATTGCGGCCTGGCTGGACCTGGAGAGCCGCGCGCTCGAACCAAACGCCTATCTGTCGCCTCATTTCGTGGTGCCGGCTATGCGTCACCTGGTTCCGGACAGGAACACCCGGGTGACGTTCATCGAGGAGCAGCGAGGCGCGAGCAAGGTGTTGCACGCTGTGGCGGTACTTCAAGCGGCGTCACCCGACCGCACGATACCTTTGCCACACCGACGTGCCTTCACGTCGGTTCATTCGTTCCTGAGCGGCGTGCTCGTGGCGCGCGACGGTGCCAAGCGCCATCTGCAAGCCGTCTGCGACGCCGTGGATGGACGCTACGGCCACGGCCTGGTGATGGAATCCTGCCGCGTCGATGGCCCGGTCGACCACTTGCTGCGCGAGATCGCCCTCGAGCGTGGCATGCGCCGCTGCGAGTCGTACAGCTATGAGCGGGCCATCATGGTGCCCAGCGAGATGGGCGAAGCCTACCTGACCGGGCCACTGAACTCACGCAACAAGAAGCTGCGTTCGCAGAAGAACAAGCTCGCCAAACAGGGCGAGGTGCGCTTCGAGGTATTGCGCGGCAAGTCCATCAACGAGGCGGTGATCGAACGACACCTCGCGCTCGAACACATGGGCTGGAAGGGCGAGTCGGGCACGTCGATGCGCTCCAATCCCGCCCATGAGGCGTTCTTTCGCGAAATGGCCAGTGGTTTTGCGGCCGACGACCGCGCGCTGTTTGCACAACTCAGCGTCGGTGACCAGGTGATTGCATCGACCAGCAACTTCATTGCCGGCAATACCGGGTTCGCGTTCAAGATCGGTTTCGACCCGGCGTTCAGCCAATTCGGCCCGGGCAATATGTGCGAGCTCGAGTTCCTGCGCTGCGCGCCTGAGGTGGCGGGCAAGCTCGACTACTTCGACAGCGGTTCGGTCGCCGGCTCGTACCTCGAAGCGATGTGGCCACACAGGCGCGCGATTGCGACGGTGGCCTACTCGACCTCGCTCGTCGGCAACGTGGCGATGGCCTGCAACACCCAGCTACGGCGCATCAAGCAGATGGTCGCCAAACGCAAGGCGGGCACGTCAGTTGAGGTCACCGCGCCGGCTGCTCAGCAAGCGACTGGCGAGTGAGGCGCACCCTGGCGATCAGCCAGGGCTGCCACTAAGGCTTGACGGACGCAGCCGGCTTGCAACGCGCCGGTATGCCGACCGCCGTGGCGCCGGCAGGCACGTCGTGCAGCACCACCGCATTGGCGCCGACCCGGGCACCGGTGCCGATGGTCATGCCGCCGATGATCTTGGCGCCCGAGCCGACGAACACGTCGTCGCCGAGTACAGGCACTCCGCCGCGGTTGTCACCGATGACGACGCTGCTCTCCAGGCAGATATTGCTGCCGCCGCGCACTGCCGAATTGATGACCACGCCGATCGGGTGCACCAGCACGAAGCCGGGGCCGAACTGCGCCTTCACACCGATCACGCAGCCATTGACCCACTTGTTGACCCAGTGCGGCAGCAGCGCCAGCGGCGTGAGCTTGAGCGCCACCAACTGGCCCTGCAGGCGGTACAGGGTGTTGGCCAGGGTGCCATCCGCCAGCACGGCCTTGAGCAGCGAACAGTTCGCACCGTATTGTTGATACAGGCGCTGCTTGGCTCGCAGGTCGGCGTAAAGCAGACTCAACATCGGGTCGGATCCTCGGTTGCTTTCGAGAGGTGGCGGCTCAACGGCGCGTCAGCTGGCGATGGAAGTCGACCAGTTGCAGGATGTTGTTGCGCCACTGCCGTTCGGCAGCAATGTAGGCTCGCGCCGCCACACCGACACGCTTGAGAGCCGGCACATCGCGGCTGCGGTCGAGCACCATCTGCACCGCATCGTCGAGCTGGCCGTGCTTGAACATCCAGCCGGTCTCGTCCTCGCGCACCACCTCCTGGATCGGCAGGAAGTTGGGCGCGATCGGTGCGATGCCGCAGGCCATGAACTCGAACAGCTTGACCGGCGAGGTGTAGTCGCCAGCGCTGGGCAGCACCGCCATGTCCATGGCGGCCAGCAAACCCGGCACCTGGTCATGACCGACGCGACCGGTCAGGATCACCTGACTGGCCAGCCCCTCGCGGTCGACGAAGGCTTTCACGGTGTCGAAGGTAGCGCCGTCTCCAACCAGCAGCAGCTTGAGGTCGGGACGGGTCTTCAGGCGAGCGGCGATGCGGTACACGAACTCGTCGATGGCATGCCAGGGCACGAAGGCACCCAGGTAGCCACACACCGCCGCACCTTCCAGGCCGTACTGACGCCGGGTCGAGTCACGCTGCTCCTGCGTGAAGCTGAACTTGGCGATGTTGGCCGCATTGGGTGTGATGATGGTCGGCGCCATGTGACCATGCGCCGACAGCAGTCGGTCGCGGAACACGCCGGACACGAACACCATGCCGCTGCAGCGGCGCACCACCCAACGTTCGATCCAGGTGGCCAGCTTGAGGAAGAACACCGGCCGCACACGGTCGACCGTGGATGAGTCGTTGATCTCGAGAATGATCGGGATGCGACGCCAGCGCGCGATCAGCACGGTGACGAACATGAACAGCGAGTAGCGCTCGTAGATCAGTTCGACGTCGGGATGAGCGTCCAGATACTTGCGCACCCGGTGGCCAGCCACGAGGTTGTAACCAAGCTCGGCCAACTCGAACAGCGGCTCTGGCAAGCGCGTGATCCACTTCATCCACGGCCGCGCCTGCTGCGTGGGCGACATGGCCTTGGGTGAGGCATACGGGTCGGCACCCGGCAGCGAGATGATGTCGACCGCCACACCTTCGGCGCGCAGGGCGTCGGTGATGCCGCGGATATGCACACCCTCCACGGCCTTGCCTTGGGTGCGATGGTGATAGAGCACCCGCTTGAAAGGGGCAGCATGGGTCGTCATGAGTGCGCGCCACAAGGGCTGGTTGACACAATCGGCGGATGGTAAGCGCCGAGTGGCCGGACACATCGGTTCGTCTGTGAGGGATCAACGGTTTGGACACCCTGCCCGGTCAATGATCCTGCGCTTGCTGTCGATGTTGACACCGAGCGTGAGAGAGTCCACTGGCGACACCCTGTTGCCCAGGGTCGACACGACTAGCATCGCGCCCCGATCCTGTGGCAACGCTGCACCGGACTCAAAACGACACCGACTTCGGTCGACACCATGAGTTTTGCTCTCTTCCTGCTCTACGTCTTCCTGAGCTTCTTTCGCCCGATCGAACTGTTCGCGCCGGATCTGGGCGTGTACCGGCCGATGATGTGGCTGTGGGCCATCGCCTTCATCCTGGCGCTGGGCCGTGCCGTCGCACGCAAGGAGATGGCTGCCCGCAAGTTGCACCTGGGTCTGCTGACGGCACTTGGTGCGGCCATCGCCATCTCGCAGATTGCAGCAGGCTGGAGCGGCGGCGCGATCAGCTCCTTGAGCGAATTCAGCCCGGCGGCCATGTTGTTCGTGCTGGCCATCCTCAACGTCACGTCGATGGCCCGCCTGCGCACGACCTGCTTGGTGTTCGTGGCGTCGCTGCTGCTCATCAGTGCATTCGGCATCCACGCCTACCACACCGGCCAGAACGCGAAGGAACTGGTCATGCGCCAGAACACCGACGCCCACGACGACGAAGATGCGGTCGGGCAGGACATGACATCGGCCGAGATTGCTGCACTCGTGCCGGCGCGGGACAAATCGGGCCTTTACTTGTGGCGGGTGCGAGGCATGGGGTTCCTGAACGATCCCAACGATCTCGCCCAGGCCCTGGTATTCGTGCTCGCGCTGCTGGGAGCGACATGGCGCACCGGCCAGTTCCGGCATAACCTGTCCTACGTGCTGGCACCTGGTGCCACGGTGCTCTATACCGTGGCCTTGACCCAGTCGCGCGGCGCCATCGTCGGCATCGCCTCGCTGGTGTTCTTTGCGGTGCGACGACGACTCGGCACATTGCGCACCACCCTGATGCTCGGTGGCCTGGGCCTGATCGCGCTGGTCGGAAGCAAATTCGGCGGACGGGCCTTCTCGAGCCAGGAACGGTCCGCCGAAGAACGCATCGAAGCCTGGACCGTGGGCTTCAACCTCATACGCAGCTACCCGTTGTTCGGCGCTGGCTACGGCAACTTCACCGACCACAACGGGCTCACCGCGCACAACTCGTACGTGCTGTGTTTCTCCGAACTGGGCCTGCTGGGCTACTTTGCCTGGATGGGCCTGATCGTGTTGACCTACAAGGGCATCTCGCTGGCAGCCGAGGCCATGCCACCTGCCAGTGACGAGCGTCGCTATGCGCAGCACCTGCGCTCGGCTCTGGTCGGCTTTCTCACCTGCGCCTGGTTCCTATCGCGCACCTACTCACCGACCCTGTATTTCGTGCTGGCACTTTGTGTCTCGGCCTGGTGGGTTGCGAGCCAGGCTGCCGTCGGCATCGACCTTCGGTATCGGATGAGCAGCATCACCTGGCGCAAACACACCCTCATGATGATGGGCATCAGCCTGATCGCGGTCTACGCCTTCATCGTCATGCACCGCATGGGCGGCTGAACGCGGCCACCACCCGAACTACAACCATCGAGCCTCACCACGCCATGCTGCGAATCGCCGTCGTCACGCCCATGTTGCCCGTGCCCTACGACCAGACTCGCGGGCGCTACATCCACGAAACCGTGCGTTCACTGTCGCGCCTGGCCACCGTGCGCACCTACTTCCAGACACTGCAGTACCCGCGCCTGCCCGGGCTGAAGTCCAAACACTTCATCTACGGCTCGGTGGGCGCCGACTACAAGCTCGACGGCTGTGATGTCGAGACCTACACCTACCCGGCGCTGCCGGTGCTCAGCCGCGGCTTCAACGGCCATGTGGCCAGCCTGGCGCTGACGCCACGTGCACGCCGCTTTGCGCCCGACGTCATCATCGGCTATTGGGTCTACCCGGACGGCTATGCCGCGCTGCGCTGCGCCCAGGCCCTGGGCATCCCCTGCGTGATCGGTGCACTCGGCTCCGACATCCACGTGCGCTCAGGTGTCAACGACCGCATGACCCGGCGCACCATCGCAGGGGCCGACGCCATGATCACCGTGAGCGAGGCCATGCGCGAGTACGCCATCCGCGAGTTCGACGCCGCCCCCGACCGTGTGCACACGGTGGTCAACGGCTTCAACACCTCGGTGTTCAGGCAACTCGACCAGGCCCAGGTGCGCGCCAAGCTGAACGTGGCGCCCGACGAGAAGATGATGGTCTACGTCGGCCGTTTCGTCGAAGCCAAGGGTATGCGTGAGCTCATCACCGCCTTCCAGCAACTGGCGGCGCGCGACCCCAAGGTCACGTTGGCCCTGGTGGGCGATGGTGTGATGAAGGACGGTCTCACCGAACTGGTGCGCAGCAGTGGTCTGGCTGGGCGGGTGCACATGCCCGGCGGCCTGGCACCCGAGCAGGTGGCCGAATGGATCAACGCTGCCAACCTGCTGACACTGCCAAGCTGGAGCGAGGGTTACCCGAATGTCGTGGTCGAGGCCATCGCCTGCGGCCGCCCTGTCGTGGCCACCGACGTCGGCGGCGTCAAGGAGATCGTCAATCCGGCCAACGGGGTGATGGTGCCGCCGCGTGACGCGGCTCGCCTGGCCGACGCCTTGTGGGACGTGCTGCAACGCCCCTGGGACGCCGCGGCCATCGCTGCCCAGATCGACCGCAGTTGGGACGACGTGGCCGCCGACACCCTGGCCGTGTGTGAGCAGACCTTGCAGCGACGCCGTGTGTCGTGATACCGGATGCTTGCGCGCGTTTGTTCTCGCTGACGCAGCCTGCGTGGCCGCTCTATCAATTCGAGACCTAGTGCAATGCTAGAGTGCCCCGCGTCCGACATCCAGAGGGTGTCGCTCCACCCGCAGTCCTCACCCACAACACGATCGCGACTGCCGGCTCACGTCTGCAGCAAGTGCGACCACCCGACATGCTGAGATACCTGCTCGAAAGTCTGATTCCACTGGCGGCGGGTCTCGTCCTGCTGATCGTGTTCATCCGCCGGCGCAACATGCACGTCTGGCTGGGCAGCTATTTCAAGCAGGACTGGCGCGCACCGGTGCCAGCAGGCACCACCCGCCACCTGATGTTCTGCTTCGTCGATCACTACGAGCCGCAGTGGAAACGTCCGAGCTACGAGGTCGAATGTCAACGTGTGCAGCGCTGGCTCGATGACTACCCGAAGCTGAGTGCCGGCCTGCGCGATGCCGATGGCCGCGCACCGATCCACTCGTTTTTCTTCCCGGGCGAGGAGTACCGCCCCGAACACCTCGACAAGCTGGTCGAGTTGTGCCGCATGGGCCTGGGCGAAATCGAGATCCACCTGCACCACAACGCCGACACCGAAGCCGGACTGCGCGAGAAGCTGCGCGAGTTCATCCACATCCTGGTCGATCGTCACGATGCATTGCCGCTGCACCCGACCACCGGCCAGGCGCAATGGGCCTTCATTCACGGCAACTGGGCGCTCGACAACTGCCGCCCGGACGGCTGGGGCTGCGGCGTCGACAACGAACTCATCGTGCTGCGCGAAGAAGGTTGCTACGTCGACTACACCCTGCCGGCCGCACCCGACCCCTGCCAGACCACCACCATCAACCAGATCTAC
Organism: Candidatus Intricatilinea gracilis; assembly: GCA_016702605.1. GTDB lineage: Bacteria > Pseudomonadota > Gammaproteobacteria > Burkholderiales > Burkholderiaceae_C > Sphaerotilus > Sphaerotilus gracilis. The sequence goes on along the minus strand of JADJDQ010000023.1, from coordinate 49,187 downwards.
TACGCCACCGACGACCCACACAAGCCAAAGTCCCACGACACCGGCGTGCGGGTACGGCGTGGTGGCCAACCCAGCGGCGACCTCATGCTCATCCAGGGGCCGCTCGGCCTGATGTGGCACAGCCGCAAGTTCGGACTGATTCCGCGCATCGAGAACGGCGACATCCGCACCAGTTCACCGCCCACACCGGCGCGTGTCGATGCCTGGGTCGAGACCGGCATCCATGTCGAAGGCAAGCCCGAGTGGATCTTCGTGAAGATCCACACCCACGGCACACAAGAGCGCGACACCGACACCTTGCTGGGCCCGAAGATGCGCGCCGCCTACGAATACCTTCAGAGCAAGTACAACGACGGCAAGGAGTGGAAGCTGCACTACGTGAGTGCCCGCGAGATGTACAACATCGCCAAGGCCGCCGAGGCCGATCTGCCCGGCGAACCGGGCCAGTACCGCGACCTGCATGTGCGACGCCCCGGTTATCGTCGTCACGCGGACGACACCACCGGAGCCTGACAACGTGATCGACGCGCTCCTCACGATAGTGGCGATCGGTGGCATGGCCGCAGTCGTGTATTCGTATGCGATTTATCCGCTCGTGCTCTTCATGATCGGCGCCTTGCACCAGGCCGGCCACGATGTCACGTTCGTCTTTCGCAAGGGCGACCGGCGTCAACGCAGCGTCGACGTCGACTGGCCCCGTGTGGGCGTGGTGATCTCGGCCTACAACGAAGAACGCCACATCGAGCAACGCATCGAGAACCTGCTGGCGATCGACTACCCGGTCGATCGCATCGTCGCCTACATCGGCTCGGACGGCAGCCGCGATCACACTGGCGAGATCATCGAACGTTACGCGCACGAACCGCGCATCCGCGGCTTCGTCTTCACGCAAAACCGCGGCAAGGCCAATGTGCTGAACGATCTGGTGGCGCGTGGCGACGAAGACATCGTCGCGTTCTCGGACGCCAACACATTCTTTCGCCCCGACGCGATCAAGAAACTCGTGGCCGGCTTTGCCGACCCGGGCGTAGGCGGCGTGAGCGGCGAACTGCGCCTGATGGGCACCGGTGGCGACAACCAGGACAGCCTGTACTGGCGCATCGAGCAGTTCCTCAAGTTCTTCGAAGCCCGCCTGGGTGCGCTGCTCGGCGCCAACGGAGCGATCTACGCCATCCGCCGCACCTTGTGGAAGCCGCTGGCCCCCGACACCATCTGCGACGACTTCTGCGTGGCCATGAACGTGGCCGCAGCACCCGCCAGGCTGCGCTACGAACCGCGCGCGTGGGCCGAGGAAGACACACCCGAACGCATCGACGAAGAATTCAAGCGCCGCGTGCGCATCGGCATCGGCAACTTCCAGGCGCTGATGCGCCACCCTGAATACCTGCTGCGCACCTCGATGGCGACACGTTTCGCCTACCTGTCGCACAAGGTGCTGCGCTGGATCGCGCCGCACCTGCTGATCGTGGCCATTGTGGCCTCCGCCGTGCTGGCCATCGACTCGGTCGGCTGGCGCTGGGCCACGCTGGCTCAGGCGCTGAGCTACGGCGGCGCCGCAGCCCTTCTGTGGGCCACCAACCGCGGCGTGCGCCTGCCGCGTCTGCTCAAGCTGGTGGCCTTCCTGTTCGCACTGAACTGGGCCTTCCTGGTGGCGTCGTGGCGGTATGCGCGCGGCAGCTACGGTGGCTCGTGGCAGCGCACCAGCCGCTGATCCGCCAGGCATCCAGGCCCAGCAGGCAACCTCTTCGCATCAAGAAAGACGCCCCGTGAACCCGCTCAAGGTAGCCATCATCGGCTGCGGCAAGATTGCCGATGGCCATGTCGAACAAATACGCGCCACCGGCCGCGGCGAAGTGGTGGCGGTGTGTGACCGCGAGCCACTCATGGCCGAGCAACTCGCCGTGCGTCTGGGCATCCCCGGCCAGTACACCGACGCCGCCAAGATGCTGGCCGAGACCCGACCCGACGTGGTGCACATCGCCACCCCGCCCGACTCGCACCTGATGCTGGCGCGCCTGTGTTTCGACGCCGGCTGCCATGTCTTCATGGAAAAGCCCTTTGCGCTCACCGAAGCACAGTCACGCGAGATCGTCGATCTGGCCGCTCGTGCCGGCAAGCAGGTGGGTGTGAACTACCTCTACAACTACGAGGTGCCTGGCCTGGCACTCGAGCCCATCATCGCCAAGGGCGAACTGGGCGAGATCGTGCACCTGGACACCTCGTACGGCTACAACCTGGCGGGTGACTACGGCCTGGCCGTGATGACCGACCCCAACCACTGGGTGCATCGTCTGCCGGGCAAGCTGTTCCACAACGTGCTCGACCATGTGCTGGCCAAAGTCGTGCCCTTCCTGGGCGACGAGATCGAGACGCAGGTGATGGCCTTCAGGCGGCGCGACCCGATCGGCTCCCCCATCGTCGATGCCATGCACGACGAGCTGCGCTTCATCCTCAAGAGTGGCAAGGTCACGGTGAGCGGCGCGGTCGGCGCGCATGGCCGGCCGGTGGCGCATCACCTCACGGTGGTCGGCACGGTCGACACCGTCGAACTCGACTACACCGCCCGCACGCTGGTGCGCCGGGCGCGCTGGGCACAACCGAGCGCGTTGGGACGGCTCTTTCCGGCCTGGGTGCAGGCCAGGCAATACGCGGGCAATGCCAGGCGCAACCTCGGCCTGTTCAGGCGCTACGAGTACCACTACTTCCAGTGCATGCGGGTGCTGCTGAGCCGCTTCTACGACTCGGTGCAGGGCAGCGCGCCGCCGCCGATACCCACGGCGCAGATCCTGCGCGTCACCCGCATCATCGACCAGATCGTGGCAGGCATTGCCGCCGCCGAGCCGATCGACACGGCGTCCGCACAAGACCAGCAAACGTCGGCCGACGCGGGGGTGGCAGCATGAAGATCCTCCTCACCGGTGCTGGCGGCTTCCTCGGCCAGCAGATTGCCCGCAGCCTGCTGCTGCAAGGTGTCACCGACCTGCGCCTGCATGTGCGCACCAAGGCGCCCGCAGGGCTCGTGCAGCGCCTGCAATCCGAGTTCCCGAAGGCCCACATCGAGGTCGCTGCTGCCAACCTGCTGGCACCGGCCACTCTGCCGCTTGTGATGGCCGGTGTCGACACGGTCGTGCACGCCGCCGCCGGCATGAAAGGCGCCGCCGCCGACATGTTTGCCAACACCGTGATCGGCAGCCGCAATGTGTTCGATGCCGCCGGTCTGGCGGGCGTCAGACGCCTGGTGCTGATCAGCTCGTTTGCCGTCTACAAGACCGACCAGATGAAACCCGGCGACACACTGGACGGCAGCACGCCGATCGAGCCGGTGGGCGTCGAGAAAGGCCCCTACGGTTACGCCAAGACGCGCCAGGAGCACCTGCTCGGCGAGATGAAACAACGCTACGGCTACCAGACCGTGGTGTTGCGCCCTGGTGTCATCTACGGCCCGGGCGGTGGCGCCTTGTCGCCACGCGTGGGCCTGAACGTGATGGGCTGGTTCTTCAGCCTGGGTGGTGCGGCGACCCTGCCACTCACGTTTGTCGAGAACTGCGCCGACGCGGTGGCCAGCGCCACCTTGCACGCCGCCGACGGCGCCGCCTTCAGCGTGGTCGACGACGAGTTGCCGAGTTGCAAGGCCTACCTGAACGGCTACCGCAGCCAGGTGCGCAAGCTGCGTGTCATCCCGGTGCCGGCGGCGCTGTTCCGCTGGGGCGCCAAACAACTGGTGGCTTATCACAAGCGCTCCAAGGGCCAGCTGCCTGCCGTCTTCACGCCCTATGTGGTGCGGTCGATGTACACACCGCTGAACTACAGCAACGCCGACCTCAAGCGCATCGGCTGGAGCCAGCGTGTGCCCACGCGTGATGCCTTGCGTATCACCTACGGCTGGCTCAAAGCCAACCAGCGCTGAGCAGAGGTGTCGCGGGCAGCGTCGGTACCCGGTGCGGCCCGGGCCAACAGTCCTGCCACTGGCGCCGCCCGATGCGCCGGAACCCGCCCGAGGCGGTCAAGCCGCCATGCAGCGCTGGTAGAAGCTTGTATAGGCAAGTGCCAACTTGTCGACCGACGCGTTGGTCACCACCCACTGGTAGGCCTGATCGGCCAGACGGGTACGCAGCGGTGCATCGCTCAACATCCTGATCAATGCAGCCTGCAGCGCCGGACCATCGGCCGGCGGCACCAGCAGACCGGTCTTGCCGTCGTGAACGATCTCGGGGTTGCCGCCGACAGCGGTGGTGACGATGGCCAGGTGAGTGGCACAGGCTTCGAGCAAAGCGATCGACAGGCCTTCGGTGAGTGATGGCATGGCGAACACGTCGAAGCCGGCGCTCAGCAAGGCCACGTCGCTGCGCTGACCCAGCAGCGACACCCGGTCGGACAGTCCCAGTTGAGTGATCAGGGCCGCGAGCTCATCCTGCAGCGGTCCACCCCCGACGATCACCAGCCTCGCGCGCGGAAAACGCTCGATCACCGCCGGCATCTGCTCGATCAGCAGCCGATGGTTCTTCAGGCCGACCAGCCGGCCGACCGCACCGATCAGCAACTCGTCGTCCGCCACACCTAGTGCGGCACGCCCGGCGGCACGTCGCTCGGGCGAGTTGGCAAAACGTTCGAGTGGTGTGCCATTGAGCACCGTCAGCGCCCGATCGGCCGTCACATAACCCTCGCCGACGAAATGATCGTGCACCTGCTGGCCCACCATGGCCAGGCCTGCGGTGCGTGTGAGTGACCAGCGAAACAGTCGCCGCAGCCGATCGTTCGACAGCCGCATGCCCATGTCGTGGCAGGTGCCCACGATGACCGGCCGCCCGGGCATTAGCAGCGTGGCTGCAGCTGCGTGGTAGTTGGGCACGAAGTTGTGGCAATGGACCAGCTCGATGCGCCGCTCGCGCATCAGGCGACGCATGTGACGCAGCATGCGCAGGTCGGCCGTGCCACGTTTGTGGCCGATGGCCACGTCGACACCGGCGCGCTTCAACTCGGAGGCCAGGCCTTCGGTGCTCTGCAGGCTGAAGACGATCACTTCGTCGCCTTGCCGCTTTTGCTCGATGGCGAGGTCGGTGACCACTCTTTCGAGACCTCCATATTCGAGTGAATCGACGACGTGCATCAAACGCATGGGATGGTCCTGACATGACACGGCCTTGCGCGGATGCGGCAAGGCCTGACCGCGAATGCTAGCCCAGGGGCCAGGGCGAATGCCGGACGGCGCCTGGTGCGAAGGACCAGGGCGCCGACTAGTTCGCGCCCGCGCCGACCCCGCATCGGCCGGCAACTGGTGACCGGCCCTGGTAACGGCCAGGCGCGCGGTCGGCAACTCCATCATCGGTGAGCAGGTGTGACGAAAGCCGTCGGTTGGTGCTCGCCGCCTGTCGGTGCGCCCGGCAACACAAAGACGTCTCGTTGCAACTGATTCGGGCGTTGCCCTCGGCTCGTGCGACCTATCACACACATCCGGCCATGCGCTCGCGGTTGTCCTGCACAAGACATGACGAATTGCTTCACGCAGTTGCATGTGGCGCCGTCGACCAAAACACCCGGCTGCTTACGTTCACCGGTCTTTGTTAACCAGCACACCTCGGGATGACCCTAACGTGCAGACATCACGAGCCGACAAGTTCACTGCCAGTCCTCACTGCCCATCAAGGGTGCCCACATCCGCAGGACGCGCCGGGTGACCCCCGGTGGCACTGATCGAAATCATTCGGCAATTGCAAGAACAACCTGATCAATCACAGCGAAGCCAGAGGCCCACCATGAAACTCGCTAACGTCTCACCCATGACGACCCTGACAGCACTCATCGTTTGCGGCGCGCTCAGCGGCTGCGGCGGCGGTGACGACGTGGCGGGCATCGATGCCCAGGCCGCCGAGGCCAATGCAGCGGACTCGGCCAGCACAGGGGTAGACGACGGGAGCATGTCCGACGCCTTGCGTCATCGTCGCAAGCCCCGGCCTAAGCCCACGCCAACGCCCAATCCGACACCGACACCGACACCGACACCGACACCGACACCGACACCGACACCGACACCGACACCGACACCGACGCCCACGCCCACGCCCACGCCCACGCCCCACGCCCACGCCCACACCCACACCCACACCCACACCCACACCCACACCCACACCCACACCCACACCCACACCCACACCCACACACCTACTCCTACTCCGACACCCCCCCCGGGTGCCGGTGCACCGCCGGTGCTGCTCGGCCTGGGTGCTTGTGTGGCCTCGGGCAAAGGCGTCGACTATCAGGTCGGTCCGGGCAAGGCCCACACCACACTCGACACCGTGCCGTGGGAGAGCCTCAAGGCCGGCGACACGGTGCGGATCTTCCACAGCACCACGCCGTACAAGGGCAAGTTCCTGCTCGCGGCACAAGGCACGACCGATGCACCGGTGCGCATCTGCGGTGTGCGTGGCCCGAACGGTGAACGCCCCGAAATCGACGGCAGCGGCGCTGTCAGCCGCAAGGCGCTGGCGTCGGCCTACGGCAACAGCACCAGCGTGAGCGACATCCACCAGGCACGCTCGATCATCGTCGTCAAGCAGCTCGCCACGCAGGCCTGGACCGCCTACCCGCGCAACATCCAGATCGATGGCCTGGCCATCCGCCGCGCCCACCCCAACTACTCGTTCGTCGACGCCAGCGGTGCGACCAAGAAATACGACACCTTCGGCGCCTGTGTCTGGGTCGATCGCGGCAGCAACATCACCATCGCCGACAACGAGATCAGCGATTGCCAGATGGCGATCTTCACCAAGACGACCGACGACGGCGAGTTCGGCCAGAGCAAGAACATCCGTATCGCCGGCAACTACATGTGGGGCAACGGCGTCGTCAACGACTGGTACGAACACACCACCTACACGCAGGGTGTGGGCATGGTGATCGAGTTCAACCGCTACGGCCCGATGCGCTCGGGCGCCATCGGCAACCAGCTCAAGGACCGCTCGGCTGGCACGGTGGTGCGCTACAACCGCATCGAAGGTGGCGCGCACTCGATGGACCTGGTCGAAGCCGAGGATTTCCCGGTCACCGCGCTGGCCACCCCGGCCTACCGCAGCACCTACGTCTACGGCAACCACCTGATCAACGACTCCGGGTCACGGGCCATCGTGCACTACGGTGGCGACCACTTCGGCAGCACGCCGGGCGGCAACTGGGGCGAACCACTGTTCCGCAAGGGCACGCTCTATTTCTTCAACAACACGGTGGTCGGCACCGGCTCGCTCAGGCTGTTCCGAGTCAGCACCACAGAAGAAAACGTGCAAGCCTGGAACAACGTGTTCTGGTCCACTGGCGCCATCTCGGTGCGTGAAGGCGAGAACGACGGCATCGGCAGCGCCTGGACCGCGAACGGCCCGATCACCCTGGGTGTGAACTGGATCCGCAGTGGCTACGGTGGTGCCACCACCCGTGTCACCGGCACGACCAGCCTGCTGCAGGGTTCGGCCGCACCGTTCGATGCCACCACCTTGGTGCCTTTGGCGGGCAGCTCGCTGCTCGACGCCGGCACCACCAACCTGAGCGGCGCCAGCGGCTACCCGGTCGGCTACCAGATCGGCAACCTCGGTGTGCCGGCGGCACGCAAGGTCAACGGTGCCGCCATCGACCTCGGTGCGATCGAACGCTGAGGACCGACGGCTCCGGCCAACCACGCAACGCCAGGCGCCCGCCGGGCGTTGCCACCTGGGCCCACGAGGTGGCATCGGCCACTCACCCCGCCGGAGCGAGCAGGAACTCACGCGGCCCGCCGGTAACTGCGGGGAACGCAACGACTGCTTGCATCTCTGACCCCTGTCGATCACAGGCCGGACACCTGGCTCATCTACTGTCCGGGTTGGCGCGGCAAGCTGGTTCACATGCAGCCTGAGGTGGCGCCCACCCTTTCCAACAGATCGTCCGAACAGCGCCAGCGCAACCCCGCATCTCGCGGCGTGCTGCGATCCACCGGGTCGTACAACCCCAGTGCCGGATCCGACTACCGAGTTTTGCCATGACTGCCTTCACTTTCACCCTGGTCCCTGCCCGCCTGGCCTTGGCATCACTCCTGATCGGCGCAACCTTGTCCGCCTGTGGCGGAGGCAGCGAGCCAGCAAGTTCGACGTCACTGGGGTCACAGACGCCAACGCCTTCACCGTCGCCCACACCCTCGCCGACGCCGACACCCACGACCACCCCGACACCCGGTCCGACACCTTCGCCGACTCCGACTCCGACTCCGACTCCGACGCCTACTCCCACGCCCACGCCTACGCCTACACCGACCCCGGTCTCTACACCAGCCCCACCGGCGACAGTGCTCAACATAGCCGCCTGTGCACCTTCGGGCGTGGCAGGTGCCGTCGACTACCAGGTCGGCCCTGGCAAGACCTACACCGAGTTGCACCTGGTGCCTTGGGAGAGCCTGAAGGCGGGCGACACGGTACGCATCTTCCACCGAGCCACGGCGTACAAGGGCAAGTTCCTCATTGCGGCACAAGGCACGGCAGCAGCGCCGGTGCGGATCTGCGGCGTACGGGGCCCGGCCAACGAACGCCCCATCATCGACGGCAACGGTGCGATCAGCCGCACGGCACTTGCCGCCGACTACGGCAGCAATACGGACATCGGCGGCATCACGGTGGGCGGCATCCACCAGGCGCGCTCGATCATCGTGATCAAGCCACTGGCCGCGGCCCAGCCCTATGCGGCCTACCCGCGCTACATCCAGATCGACGGGCTGACGATCACCCGCGCGCATCCGAACTACACCTTCATCGATGCCGCGGGCAAGACCAAACCCTACGAAGCCTTCGGCGCGGCGATCTGGATCGACCGTGGCCAGCACATCACCATCGCCGACAACGAGATCAGCGACAGCCAGATGGCAGTGTTCAGCAAGTCCACCGACGACGGCGACTTCGCCGTGACCAAGGACATCCGCATCACCGGCAACTACTTCTGGGGCCACGGCATCGTCGACGACGTGCACATGCACACCACCTACACCGAAAGCAGCGGTATCGTCATGGAATTCAACCGCTACGGCACGATGCGCAGCGGAGCCGCAGGCAACTCGATCAAGGACCGCTCGGTCGGCACCGTGGTGCGCTACAACCGCATCGAGGATGGAGCCCATGCAATCGACCTGGTCGAGGCGGAAGACTTTCCAAGTACCGCCAAGGCAGACCCGGCATACCGCAGCACCTTTGTCTACGGCAACCTGATCAGCAAGATCGCCGACCTGGGCAGCTTCATCCACTACGGCGGCGACCACTACGACAGCACACCCGGCGCCAGCTGGGGCGAGCCGATCTTCCGCAAGGGCACGCTCTACTTCTTCAACAACACGGTGATGGTGAACGGCACCGACGCGGCGTTGTTCCAGGTGTCCACCACCGACGAAGTTGCCGAGATCTGGAACAACGTCTTTGTCTTTGCACCAACCATCAAGGCCGGCTACAGCAACATGCGCCAGACCTCGGAAATCAGCAGCCCCTGGACACCCGGCGGCATCGTCAACCTGGGCAAGAACTGGATATCGACCGGCTGGTCCGACTCCGATCCATACCACACGGTGCCCGGCAAGCTCAACATCACGGTCGGCCAGATCGCGAGCACGACGTCGCCGCTCGACGCCAGCACCTTCGTGCCACTGGCGGGCAGCACGGTGGTCGACAGTGGTGTCGCTGGTCCGGCCGCCGCCAGCGCCTACACGGTGAACTACCAGATCAGCAGCACCGGGGTACCCAGTGCTCGTGTGGTGAAGGGCTCGGCCATCGACATGGGTGCACTCGAGCGCTGATCGAGCAACAGACGTGATCGATCTCGATCGATCGCTCGATCGCCGAATCGATCAATCGCCGCGTGGATCGTCCAGCAGTGCACGCACCTGGGCGAGTTGCCTGCGCGACACCTGCAGCCATTCGTTCACCGGCACCACCCGCACGGCCCAGAAGTCGCTGCCGGCTGGTTCGACGCCGGTGTCACCGGGGGCTTCGGCTGGAGCGTCTGCTGCGGCGTCCAGGGGCGCGGCTACCCGCGCCAGTTCGCGCACCGCTCGACGCGCCACCAGCGCGTTGCGGTGGATGCGCAAGAAGCGTTCACCCAGGCGCTCGCTCAATTCGGTCAGGCTCTCGTCCAGCCAATGGCTGCCTTGTGCAGTGCGCAGTTGCACGTATTTCTGTTCGGCCTTGAGGTACAGCACTTCGTCGACCGGCACGCGCAAAAGCGCACCTTGCTGATGCACCAGGATCACCGGCACATCGGCGCCGGCCGGCACCCCAGCTGTGCTCGGCCGTAGCAACGCCGCAGCAATCGTCTGGTCCGCACTACCCGGCACCACCCGGCGCCCCAGCCAGTTGGCAGCGCGCACCAGGGCCTCTTGCAGACGGGCCCGTCGCACGGGTTTGGTCAGGTAGTCGACCGCCTCGACATCGAAGGCCGCCAGCGCGTGTTCGCTGTAGGCGGTGACAAATACCACCGCTGGCGCCTGCACCAGGGTCTGGGCACGCAGGCGCTGCGCGAGTTGCAGGCCATCCAGACCGGGCAGATGGATGTCGAGCAGCAACACGTCACATCGATGTTGCCCCAGCCATTGCAGGGCAGCCATGGCGCTGGCGAGTTCACCAACCACCAGCGCCGGTGGCGCGACGCAATCACCCAGCAATGTGCGCAGGCGCAGGCGGGCGAGTTCCTCGTCGTCGACGATCACGACACGCAGCGGCTGCAGCAGGTCGACCGTCATGTGCCCGCCTCGTCCATCAGGAGGCAGGCGCGTCTGGCTGTAGCGGCAGCGCGATACGCACGCGGTACCGCTCACCGTCGATGCCGCCGGCCTCGAAGCGCATGGTCAGGTCGTGCAGCAACTGCAGGCGCTCTCGCACATTGCGCAGCGCCATGCCCTGGCCCTTGTGCGGCGGGCCACTGGGCTGGCGCGGCACGCTGTTGGTGACGCTGATCAGTGCCTGGCCCTTGTGCGCCTGGGCGCGAATCTGGATCTCGCCGCCTTCGGCCGACACTTCCACGCCGTGTCTGACGGCGTTTTCGACCAGCGGCTGCAGCATCAACGACGGCACCCGCGCGCCCAGCGCCGCATCGTCGATATGCCAGCTCACCTTGAGGCGCTCGCCGAACCGCACCTGCTCGATCGCCAGATAACGCCGCGCCAGCGCCACCTCCTCGCCCAGCGTGACCTGTTCACCCGAGCCCACCAGGGCAGCGCGAAACAGCTCGGCCAGGTCTTCGAGCACTTCTTCGGCGCGCGCCGGGTCCAGCCGCACCAGCGCCACCGCGCTGTTGAGTGCGTTGAACAGGAAGTGCGGGCGGATGCGCGACTGCAACTCGTCCAGCCGCGCCAGCGTGGTGGCCGGCAACTGCAGCCGGGCACGCTGCAGCAGCCACTGGAACATCGCCGCCGCCAGCGCGGCACCACACGCCAGCGGTGCCACCAGTGCGGGTCCGGTCGCGGTGATGAGATCGAGCAGCAGCATCGGCAGCCAACCCACGTAAGCGCACAGCCCACCGAGCACCATCATGGCCGCCCATTGGCCGGCCAAAGGCAAGCGCACCCACAAGGTCTGCGCGGCACACACCAGCATCAACCACAACAACGTGGCGGGCAGCGCCATGGCTACGGCCAGACTCAGATCACCCAGCCAGACACGCCAGCTCGGGCTGGCAAACGCCAGACCCAGCGCCAACACGCCGTGCACGAACAACAGGCTGCGCAACACCACACCGGCCTGGCAGACGTCGAAGGCCGACCGGGGCTGGCGCACCGGGCGAGCCGGCGGCCCCAGCCTGCGCACCCGGCCGCCCGACCTGGCGCCGCGTGGGGTACGTGGCGCCGCTGCAGCTTCGGCCGCATCACCCGGCACCGTCGACTCGGCACTCAAGGCACCCGCAGCCGTGAAGCTCGCGGCGCTGGTCGTGGTGCTTGTCGCGGCAGTGTCTGAAGGCTGGGGCATCGCGGTCGTGCATCCGGCCTGGGCGGGACCGGCTCTCTACAATCTCGCGACCATTGTCCTCAATCCCGGGCCGACCCGCGGGTTGTCAAGGCGCAGCGCGCCATCAACGTCTTCGTCGACCCCGCACCCATGAGCATCAACCCCCTCGACAACAAGTCACAAGCCTGGTCCGCCCTGTTCTCCGAGCCCATGAGCGAGCTGGTCAAGCGCTACACCGCCAGCGTCGAGTTCGACCAGCGCCTGTGGCAGGCCGACATCGCCGGTAGCCTGGCGCACGCCACCATGCTGGCCGAGCAGAAGATCATCAGCGCGCAGGATCTGGCCGACATCGAACGTGGCATGGCGCAGATCCGTGCCGACATCGAGGCGGGCCAGTTCCAGTGGAAGCTCGAACTCGAAGACGTGCACCTCAACATCGAGGCGCGCCTCACGCAACTGGTCGGCGATGCCGGCAAGCGCCTGCACACCGGGCGCAGCCGCAACGACCAGGTCGCCACCGACGTGCGCTTGTGGCTGCGCGGTGAGGTCGACGCCATTGCCTTGCTGCTGACCGACATGCAAAAGAGCCTCGTCAGCATCGCCGCCGCCAATGTGGACGTCATCCTGCCCGGCTTCACGCATCTGCAGGTGGCTCAACCGGTGAGCTTCGCGCATCACCTGCTGGCCTATGTGGAGATGTTCGCCCGCGACGCCGAACGCCTTGCGGATCTGCGCAAGCGCCTCAATCGCCTGCCCCTGGGCGCGGCGGCTCTAGCCGGCACGAGTTATCCGCTGGATCGCAACCGTGTGGCCGAGTTGCTGGGCTTCGAGGGTGTGTGCCAGAACAGCCTGGACGCCGTGAGCGACCGCGATTTCGCCATCGAGTTCGCCGCCTTCAGCACGCTGGTGATGGTGCACGTGTCGCGTATGGCCGAAGAGATCGTGCTGTGGATGAGCCAGAACTTCGGCTTCATCGACCTGAGCGATCGTTACTGCACCGGCTCGTCGATCATGCCGCAGAAGCGCAACCCCGACGTCGCCGAACTGGCGCGCGGCAAGAGTGGCCGCGTGGTCGGCCATCTGATGGGCCTGATCACCCTGATGAAGGGCCAGCCCCTGGCCTACAACAAGGACAACCAGGAAGACAAGGAACCGCTGTTCGACACGGTGGATACGGTGAAGGACACGCTGCGCATCATGGCCGAGATGATCGGCGGCGAAGTGGCGGCCGACGGCTCACGCAGCGGTGGACTGAAGGTCAAGCGCGACGCCATGGAACGCGCCGCGCTCAAGGGTTACGCCACGGCCACCGACCTGGCCGACTACCTCGTCAAGAAGGGCCTGGCCTTCCGCGACGCCCACGAGGTGGTGGCGCATGCGGTGAAGGACGCCATCGCGCTAGGCAAGGACCTGTCCGAGCTGCCGTTCGACAAGCTGCAGAGCTACAACCCGACCATCACGGCGGACGTGCACGCGGCGCTGACCCTGGCCGGATCACTCAACGCCCGCAACACCCTGGGCGGCACGGCGCCTGTGCAGGTACAAGCGCAGATCGAGCGGCATCTGGTTCGGCTGGGCTGACCGGGTCAGGACGGCGGGCGCGGCCGACTGCGGCTGAACGCGCGTTACGGCAGGCCCACAGGGCAAGGCGTCCAGAACACGGGCAAGACGCAGGGGCACGGCAGCCTTCGGCTCTCAGGTGCCTGTACAACCTGGCGCGCGCGGCGTCGAGCACACCTTGCTCCAGAGGAGGCCGGGCGAGGGAGCGACCGGGTCCGGTCGACGTCGTGAGACCCAAGCTGCAGGCCCACCACATCACTGCGCCTGGGCGCGGCTTGACGCAACGCACGACGCAGCCCGAGGACGCGGATCACAGTGAGCTGGCAGGAGCTTCTCCACCTCAGTCAGCCAGGGCACGCAGGCATGGCTGACGGCCACTCGGGGTATTGCCATGCAAGTCAGCTTCCTAGGCGCCGCCGACACCGTGACCGGCTCCAGGCACTTGGTCACCGCGGATGGTCAGCAAGTTCTGCTCGACTGCGGACTCTTCCAGGGCTTCAAGGTCCTGCGTGAACGCAACTGGGAGCCCTTCCCCGCGCCTGTCGAAACGCTCGATGCCGTCGTGATCAGCCACGCCCACCTGGATCACAGCGGCTACCTGCCCTCACTGGTGAAGCAGGGCTATACCGGCCCCGTGTATGCCTCGCCGGCCACCCGCGACCTGTGCGAGGTGCTGCTGCTGGACAGCGCCAAGTTGCAGGAAGAAGACGCGCGCCGCGCCAACAGGTACGGTTACTCGAAACATCCCAAAGCCATGCCGCTGTACACCCTGGCCGACGCCAGGCGCGCGGTCGCCAAGATCACACCGATCCCGGCGGGGCGCGAGGTATTGGTGGGACGTGTGCGGGTATCGCTGACGCCCGTCGGCCATCTCATGGGCGCGTCGGCCGTCACGCTGCGCAGCAGCGAGGCGACGCTGGTGTACTCCGGCGACCTGGGCCGCGATGACGACGTGTTGATGCCGCCACCGCAGCGGATCGCGCAGGCCGACGTCCTGCTCGTCGAGTCCACCTACGGCGACCGGCTGCATCCGGCCAGCGATGTCGACGAACAACTCGGCCGGATCATCCGGGAGACGGTCGGCCGAGGAGGCCGCGTGCTGCTGCCCTCGTTCGCGGTCGGACGGGTGCAGGCGCTGCTGCACAGCTTGCAAAAGCTGCGCTCGTCCGACCGGATACCGCGCGAGATGCCGATCTTCCTGGACAGCCCGATGGCCATCCAGGCGACTGCGCTCTACCAGCGTCATCACCGGCTCATGCGGCTGACTTCGCGGCAGGCCAGCGCACTGAGTGACGACATCAGGATGATCGCGACACCGCAGCAATCCGAACGCCTCACGCGCTCGCGTTACCCCTGCGTGATCATTTCCGCCAGCGGCATGGCCACCGGCGGGCGTGTGCTGCATCACCTCAAGACGATGGCGCCGGATGGCCGCAACCACATCGCCTTCCCCGGCTTCCAGGTGGCGGGCACCCGCGGCGCCAAGCTCGTGGCCGGTGCAACCGAGGTGAAGATCCACGGCGAGTATGTCCCCGTCAAGGCGTCGGTGAGCCAGATCGAAGGCTACTCGGGCCATGCCGACGCCCAGGGCCTGATGCACTGGATGCAGGGCTTCACGTCGCCACCAGCTAAGGTGTTCGTCGTGCACGGTGAACCCGGGGCCGCGGACACCTTGCGCCTGCGGATCAAGGATGAACTGGGCTGGAACGTGCAGGTGCCCGAGCACCTGTCGACGCACACGCTCTAGTCACGACCCTTCGGGCCTGCAACTTGTCGGGGTGCGACGCGGGCGGCTCGCCTCGGGCCAGCGAAATCGACCGCTGTGCCTGGCCGGCCGATGACAGGGCAGCCGCCCGGCACCCGACACCTTGCCCGGTGATTGGCTCCGGTCAGCCGCAGTGGCCGGCGAGCAGGCTATGCATGCGACGAGTTGGGCGGTGATCGACGTGCTTCTGGGGTCATCACACGAGCCAGCGGAGACAAGAATCTTCAAGGGCCATTTCCCAGACAGACCGTTGGCAACACCCAAGCGGGAGTACTCATCATGAAATTCACCCACCGGATGGTGCTGTATGCGGTGATACCCGCCGTGTTGTTCTGCGCCGCACTGGCCACGGGGCTCTGGGGCATGCTGCAGATCCGCGACAGCTTCGAACGTTTCCTGGGCAGCGAGCAGAAGTACAGCCAGGGCCTGTCGGAGATGTACGCCCAGGGCCTGCAGATGGGCCAGGCCCTGCGCAACATCGTGCTCGACCCGGCCAACAGGAAGGCCTACGACAACCTCGACGCTGCCGCCAAGGCCTACGACCAGGCGGCGATCCAGGCGCGCGAAGGTGCTGCAGCGGCGGACGCCGCGCTGGTGGACAAGCTGGCCGGCCTGCAGGCGCTGCGCGACACCCATCGCCGGGCGCAGGCGCAGGTGCTCGATCTGCTCGAGCAGGACCCGTCCGCAGCCATACGCCTCATCAACAGCCAGGAGACACCCGCCTGGCGCGCGCTGAAGGCCCGCTTGCTCGAACAACTCGAGCAGGCGCGGGCACGCGCGCAGGCCACACAGCTCGACACCGGCCGAGCGGCGCGCCAGGTCATAGGCACGGCGCTGGTGCTGGCGCTGGTGGCGGTTGCCGCGTCCACCGCCTTCACGCTGCTGGCGCGTCGCACCTTGCGACTAGAAATCGGCGGCGAGCCCCACGAAGCCCGCATCGCCTTGCGCCAGCTCGCCGGGGGCGACCTCACCGCGGCGGTGAACGGCAGCTGCGGCGTGATGGCCGAACTGGTGGGCATGGAGCTGGCCTTGCGCCGCATCGTGACCGAAGTGCGCGACAACACCGAAGGCCTGGCCAGCGCG
Organism: Candidatus Intricatilinea gracilis; assembly: GCA_016702605.1. Classification (GTDB taxonomy): domain Bacteria; phylum Pseudomonadota; class Gammaproteobacteria; order Burkholderiales; family Burkholderiaceae_C; genus Sphaerotilus; species Sphaerotilus gracilis. The sequence goes on along the minus strand of JADJDQ010000023.1, from coordinate 32,843 downwards.
TCGAACGACATCGCGCGCGGCCATCAGGACCTGTCCAGCCGCACCGAACAAGGCGCAAGCAGCCTGCGGCAGACCACGGCGTCGATGGAGCAGATCACCACCAACGTGAAGACCACCGCCGGCTCGGCACAGGCGGCCAACAAGCTCGCAGCAGACGCACGTGCCGGTGCCGTGCGCGGTGGAGCGGTGGTGGGCAATGTGGTGGGTGCGATGCAGGACATCCATGCCTCATCGCGCAAGATCGGCGACATCACCAGCGTGATCGACGGCATCGCCTTCCAGACCAACATCCTGGCGCTCAATGCCGCGGTCGAAGCGGCACGCGCCGGTGAACAGGGCCGCGGTTTTGCCGTGGTGGCGGGTGAGGTGCGCATCCTGGCGCAACGTTCGGCCCAGGCCGCACGCGAGATCAAGACACTCATCGACGCATCGGTGGCCAGCGCAGCCGGCGGCGCCAAGCTGGTGGCCGATGCTGGCGCGACGATGGACGACCTGCAGGCGGTGATCGACCGCGTGTCGACGCTGGTGGCCGAGATTGCCCATGCCACGGCCGACCAGAGCACCGGCATCCAGCAGGTGAGTGCCACCTTGCTCGATCTGGAACAGATGACGCGCGAAAACGCCGCACTGGCCGACCAGGGTGCCGCGGCGGCCCAGGGGCTGCAGTCCCGCTCGCGCCGGCTGCGCGAGGCGGTCGACAGCTTCCGCATCGAGGCGGCACGCTAGTGAATGAACGGTGTGTCGCGGCGATGTCGAGCGCGACGCTGCACTGACACATGCAGTACTTCGCCGGGCTGAGGCCTGGCCATGTCCCGGCGCAGTGTCTTGCCTGACGGTGCTAGTCAGACGACGGAAGTCGGCATCGCAGTGGTTGATCGACGGCCCTGACCGGCCAACAGGCGCCGTGACAGTGCGGCCCTGACCGGCTCGTCGTAGACCACGAGCGCGACCCACGCCACCACAAGTGCTGCAGCCATGGCAGCCAGTCCGACCAGATCACGCGACACGGTGGGGAACTGCGTCCGTGCGATCTCGATCACTGCCACCAGCACCGGGTAATGCAGCACATACAGCGGATACGAGAGCCTGCCGAGTACAGCAGCAGCGCCTTTCGGTGACGGCACCGTGGCTGGCGCCAGGCCCAGCGCGACGACGGCCGGCAGGATCACGAAGACACAGGCCATGTCCCAGACGGCCGACGGTGCCGGCATCAATGCAACGACCAGCAAGGCACCCAGCGCCGGCGCCACCCAGGGGCCGCCGGGTGGACGCAGGTGATGGATCAACTGATGGCGCAGGCGGTAGAGCAACACGCCGGCGACAAACCCGAACGTGACACGCGGCAGGGCGGCAAAAAACGTGTCACGGTCCGAGCCGATGTTGGCCGTGCCGTAGTGCCGGATGCAGACCGCGTAAAGAACGGCCGAGGCCAGCAGGACCAGCAGCAGCACTGCGGTCTTGCGGCGCACCAGCAAGGTCACCCAGGCCAGATTGGCGAGCACCTCGAAGAACAGGCTCCACAGCGGGCCATCGGTCGGAAACAGCGACCGCCCCGTGAGCTCGCTGCCATAAGGCATAGGCACCAGGCCCGCATTGAGCAATCCGGCGACCAGCACCTGCCCGAGTGGATCGACCGTCGCCGGGTCGGCCAGATACCTCGCCAGCCGCACCACCAGCCCCACCACCGCCCCCGCCAGCACCAGCGGGTAAAGGCGGATCACCCGGCGCACGATGAAGCCACGCAGGTCCAGGCCGTGGCCGAAGCGCGCTTCGTAGGCATGGGCCAGCACCACACCACTGAGGATGAAGAAGAAGTCGACCGCCAGATAACCGTGGGGCAGCAGCGGCGGTGCCATCTTCCTGGTGGCCAGGTGAAACAGCAGCACCACGACGGCGGCCACCCCTCGCAGGGCATCGAGTGTGTCGTATCGGTGGGTGGTCATGAGTCATGGTAAGGGGCGACGACCGTGTCATCGGCCGGTCGCGGCGCTGCCACACCAACACCAACACGCCATGTCACAACCCGGTTGCCGGATGAGCCTGGACGTTGCTGTATCGCCCCCATCGGCCCGAGCCACGAGATGAGGGCGAAACCCCCGTCACATGCGGGTCAAGCATGGTGGCGCCGTCGAGAGAATCGACCCATGTTGGTGCGCCGGGTGCATGTCCAGCCGGACCGGCCCGAGCGCCCAGACCCTCATGGAGTCGACGATGTCGCAACTGCAACAGACGTTCGTGGCCGCAGCCCCCCGCTTGCCGGCCAGGTCGGACAACAACACGGGCTTTTTTGCCCATCACGGCGTATGGGCGCCGGGCGTGCGGCTGTTTCGCCGGCTGCATTTCGCGGCCAAGGCGCTGATCATCTCGCTGGCCTTCGTGGTGCCGACGACCGGCCTGCTCGGGTGGCAAGTCTGGAATCAGGCCGACCACGCGCTGCAGGCGCGCCGCGACGCCACGCGCCAGCATGTCGAGATCGCCCACGGCGCGATCGTGTGGGCGCAGGCGCAGGAACAAGCCGGGCGCCTGAGCCGCGAGCAGGCCCAGGACGCGGCCAAACGGCTGATCGCACAGATGCGCTACGACCAGGGCGAGTACTTCTGGATCAACGACATGACGCCCCGCATGGTCATGCACGCGGCCCGGCCCGATCTGGATGGCCAGGACCTCGCCGACATGAAGGATCCGAACGGCCTGGCGTTCTTCACCGCCTTCGTGAACACGGTGCGCAAGGATGGCAAGGGCTTCGTGTCCTACCAATGGCCGCGCCCGGGCAGCAAGCAGCCGGTGGACAAGCTGTCGTATGTTCAAGGTTTTGCGCCCTGGGGCTGGATCGTCGGCTCGGGCGTGTACATCGACGACCTGCACGACGTCCTGAAACGCGAACTGGTCGTGCTGGGCGCCGTGATGACACTGTCTCTGCTGGTGGCAGGCTACCTGTTCCTGAGCTTCTACCGTGTGATGGACGGTGGCCTCAAGGAGACGCGCCGCCATCTGCGCGCCATGACCTCGGGTGACCTCACCACGTCACCCTCGCCGTGGGGCCGCGACGAAGCGGCGCAACTCATGTTCGAGCTGCGCGCCATGCAGGAATCGCTGCGCGACATGGTGCTGCGGGTGCGGCACTCGAGCGATGACATCGTGCACTCGAGCAGCGAGATCGCCAGCGGCGCGATGGACCTGTCGGCGCGCACCGAACAGGCCGCCGCCAGCCTGCAGCAATCCGCTGCGGCGATGGAGCAGATCTCGTCGACCGTGAAGAGCACCTTCGAACACACCACCCAGGCCTCGACGGTGGCGCGCCACAACGCCGTAGCTGCGGCCGAAGGCGGACGGGTGATGCGCGAGGTGGTGCAGACGATGGAGGGCATACGCACCTCGTCGGCGCGTATCGGCGAGATCATCGGCACCATCGATTCGATCGCCTTCCAGACCAATATCCTGGCGCTCAACGCCGCCGTCGAAGCGGCCCGAGCCGGCGAACAGGGTCGTGGCTTCGCGGTGGTGGCCAGCGAGGTCCGCACGCTGGCGCAACGCAGCGCCGAGGCCGCCCGCGAGATCAAGACATTGATCGGCAGCAGCGTCGACCAGGTCGAGGCTGGCACGGGGGTCGTGCGCAAGGCGGGCACGACGATCGAGGACATCGTGGTGTCGTCGCAGCAGGTCGACCACCTGCTGGGTGAGGTGGCCACCGGCGCACGCGAGCAAAGCCTGGGCATCGGCCAGATCGGCCAGGCTGTGCAGGAACTCGACCGCATGACGCAGCAGAACGCCGCGCTGGTCGAACAGACCGCAGCGGCCGCGGCAGCCATGAAGGACCAGGCGCATCACCTGGCCGAGGAGGTGTCGAACTTCCGCCTGCCGGCGGGTGCAGTGCTGGCGCAGGCCGAGGTGGTCACACACGTCGACAACTTCGATTTCGACGCCGCCATCCAGGCCCACCGGCAGTGGAAGGTCAAGCTGCGCAAGGCCATCGCCGACCAAGGCAAGCTCGACGCCGACACCATCTGCCGTGACGACCGCTGCCCGCTCGGACAGTGGGTGCACGGACCGGGCGGCGTGGCGTGGGGCCACCGGCCGCTGTTCGGCGAACTGGTGACCAAACACGCCGAGTTCCACCAGAACGCCGGCCAGGTGGCCAGGCAGATCAATGCCGGCAGATATGCCGACGCCGAACGGCTGATCGGCTCAGGCTCACGCTTTGCCGACATCTCGACCGAAGTCACCACCTTGCTGACCAAGGCCAAACGTGGCCTCTGACTCGTGGCGAGGCGCCAGCCTGACATCGACACGGCTCGATACACTCGCGGCCGTCTTCGCCAGCCCTGAGGTGCACCCGTGTCCGATCGCCTTGCCGTCCTGCCGCAATACCTGTTGCCCAAGCAGGCACTCACCTCGCTGGCGGGTTGGGCTGCGGGTGCACGCTGGGGCGGCCTCACCACCACGCTGATCCAGCGATTCGTCCAACGTTACGGCGTGAACATGGACGAGGCGGCCAACCCCGACCTCGCCAGCTACCCGACCTTCAACGAGTTCTTCACCCGCGCGCTCAAACCCGGCGCCCGGCCGCTGGCCCAGGCCGAGCTGATCTGCCCGGTGGACGGTGCCATCAGCCAGTTCGGCCGCATCGACGGTGAGCAGATCTTTCAGGCCAAGGCCCACGACTACAGCGCCACGGCGCTGGTGGGTGGTGACGCCGCGCTGGCCGCTCAGTTCCACAACGGTTTTTTCGCCACGCTCTACCTGAGCCCGCGCGATTACCACCGCATCCACATGCCCTGCGCCGGCAAGCTGCTGCGCATGATCCACGTGCCGGGTGAGCTGTTTTCGGTCAACCCGACCACGGCGCGTGGTGTGCCCGGCCTGTTCGCCCGCAACGAGCGGGTCGTGTGTGTCTTCGAGGGCGCGGACGGGCCCTTCGTGCTGGTGCTGGTGGGCGCCACCATCGTCGGCAGCATGGCCACGGTGTGGCACGGGGTGGTCAACCCGCCGCGGCCGGGCAAGGTGCGCAACTGGTCGTACACCGATCAGGACGTGAGCCTGAAACAGGGCGACGAGATGGGCCGTTTCCTGCTCGGCTCGACCGTGGTGATGTTGTTTCCCAAGGCCAGCGCACGGGGCACCCTGGCGTTCAACCCGGCCTGGGAGCCGGCCCGGCCGATACGCCTGGGCGAGGTGATGGCGCAACGCGTGGGCGGCTGAGCACAGCGGGCACAAGCGACAGCGGCAACACGCCATGGCACAGGCAAGGTCGACGTCAGGGTCAGGGTCAGCACCAGCGACAGCGACAGTGCCGACACCTGCTGGCAACGTATCAACCCCGTCCACCAATCCCTGCCAGAGCTGCGGCGCTTGCTGCGCCAGCCTGCGGGTCGACTTCGCCGTCGAAGAGCTGCAAAGCCAAGGCGGTTGTGTGCCCGACGGCCTGGCCCTGCCACTCACCTCGACGCTGGCACGCCTGCGCGGCACCGATCACCAGCCGCCACGTTGCGCCGCCCTCACCGGCCAGGTGGGCCAACGTGTGAGTTGCGCCATTCACGAATGGCGGCCATCACCGTGCCGCGAGTTCGGCCTGCTCGCTCCGCTGGGGCGCGGTGATTCGGCCTGTGATGCGGCACGGGCGCGGCTGGGCATGGCGCCGCTGGGCTGAGCTCGAGCGAGCTTCGCGTGCGCCGGCACGCCGTCGAATTGGCTGCATTCGCCGCCCCACATCAGCGGATGACGGCGACGTGTGGGTGCAAAGATCTGCGCCGAGCCGCCGAGCCCCGGCTGTCACGTCGTTCAAGGGCTCCACTCATCGACATTTCACCTGGAGCCCGAGATGCATCGTCGTCATCTGTTCACCCTCATCCTGGCTACGGCCGCAGCGCTCAGCCTTGTTCCCGTCGCCCAGGCCGACGAACGTGGCAGCAAGGACGAAGCCAAGGCCATGACCGACGCCGCCTTCGAACACCTCAAGAAGGTCGGATTCGAGAAGGCCGCCAAGGACTTCACCAGCGACAAGGCGAACTGGACGAAGAAAGACCTGTACGTGATCCTGTTCGACCTGAAAGGCACCTTCCGGGGCAATGGCGCCAACGACAAGCTGGTCGGACGCGACATGAGCAACATGAAGGACGCCAGCGGCAAACTCATCTACGCCGCCATGATGGACACGGTGGCCAAGGGCCCGGGCTGGGTCGACTACGAGTGGGCCAACCCGCTGACGAAGAAGGTCGAAGGCAAGTCGACCTATGTGCGCAAGACCCCCGGCGGCGACGGCCTGGTCGGTGTTGGCATCTACCGCTGATCCACGCCCGGCCCTTGTCCAGCCGCCAGGCCGGACTCCGGGTACCGAAGGGGAGCCCCCATGAAACGCTACTTCGACGACGCCTCGCTGGGCGTCAAGATATCGCTAGCTCCGGCTTTCGCGCTGGCCTGCCTGGTCGCATTGGCGCTGTCGGGCGGCTGGGTGACGCAGTCCCTCACCCAGGCGCTGACACGGGTGAGCGAGGTCAGCCTGCCGCGCCTGGTACAGGCGCAGCAGCTCGACAGCGGGTTGAAGGACCTGCAGCGCCTGATGATGCAGACCTTGTCGTGGGAGGCGATCGGACAGAAGGCCGAACGCATCGCCGAACTGGACAAGAACATCCTCGCCGCGCTGACCAGTTTCGATCGTCAGCTTGCCGCGGCCCGTGCCACGCCGGACCTGACCACCGAGCAATCCAAGGCCCTCGACAGCCTGGCCAGACAGTTCTCGATCTACAGCAAGACGGCCAAGGAAACGATCGATCTCAAGGGCGCCGGCCTGGCGACCGCGGCGAGTTTCGTCTTCACGCTCGACGCGGCGTATGCCGACGGCGACAAGGCCCTGGGCGACTATGCCCGGGCAGAACAGGCACTGGTGACGGCCACGACCCAGGCGGCCAAGGCCAGGGGAGAAACACAGCACATGGTGGTGCTGGCGTGCACGGCAGCCGCGCTGCTGGCGGCGCTGGCCATCGCCTTCGTGGTGCAGCGCCGCATCGTGCTGGCCCTGACCCAGGCAGCCCAGGTCGCCCGCACGGTGGCCGATGGCAATCTCACCGGGCAAGTGGCCAGTGGCTCGTCCGACGCTGCAGGGCAGGTGCTTGCGGCACTGGGCGACATGCAGGGCAATCTGGTCAAGCTGATCGGCCAGGTGCGCGGCGCCGCCGACAACATTGCCCTGGCCAGCCAGGAGATCGCCAGCGGCAACACCGATCTGTCGAACCGCACCGAACAACAGGCCGCGGCACTGCAGCAGACCGCGGCGTCGATGCACCAGATGACTCAGGCCGTGCAGCACAACGCCGGCAACGCCAGCCAGGCCAACGAGCTGGCCCATTCGGCCACCAGCGTGGCCAACCGCGGCGGCGAGGTCGTCGGGCGTGTCGTCGCGACCATGCACGACATCAGTGCCAGCAGCCGCAAGATCGTCGACATCATCGGCGTGATCGACGGCATCGCCTTCCAGACCAACATCCTGGCGCTCAACGCCGCGGTCGAAGCGGCCCGTGCGGGCGAACAAGGCCGCGGCTTCGCGGTAGTCGCGGCCGAAGTGCGCACGCTGGCGCAACGCAGCGCGCAGGCCGCCAAGGAGATCAAGCAGCTGATCGACGACTCGGCTGGCAAGGTCGACAGCGGCACACGGCTGGTCGGCGAAGCCGGCCAGACCATGGCGGAAATCGTCGCCCAGGTGAGCAAGGTGGCCGAGCTGATCGGCGACATCAACGCGTCGACCGCAGAACAGACCGGCGGCATCAGCCAGGTGAACCAGGCCGTCAGTGCACTCGACCAGGGCACACAACAAAACGCCGCACTGGTGGAGCAAAGTGCTGCGGCAGCCACGAGCCTGAGCAATCAGGCGGCCGACCTGAAATCGCTGGTGAACGTGTTTCGCATCGCCTGACCAGGCGTAGCCGCGGCTGCCGGGCGCCTCGACTCGCACTCGGACTCGGGCAGCTCGCAACGGCGCTGTCTCGCCCGGCGCATCGTCGCCAGGACGTCACACGCAGTGCTACCGGGTGGCATCCACCGCACCGGGCGAAGAGCCGGCGGCAACGCCGGCATCGGCCGGTTCGGCGCCAGGCGGCGGCCAGCGCCCTGCGGCCGATTGCTGCTGATACCAGCGGTGCATGGCCACGTCGTGCACGGCGTAGTCACCGCGGGCCGACTTCCACACCACGGCGGGGTTGCGCTGGCGCAGTGCTTCGAGCGCCTTCTGCGCCTGGGCGGGCGTAACGGGCAGCCCCGTCTTGTCGCGGTAGAAGCGCAACGCTGCGGCGTCGTAGGGCCTGAACCTTTCGCCCTGTTCGAGCAGGCGCCACAACAAGGCCTGCTCGACAGGGCGCAGCGCCTGGTAATCGCTGGCGAGTTGAGCTTCGTCGTCGCGCTGGCGTTCGGCCGCGGCCTGCAGCACGGCCAGCTCGAAACGTCCGCCGTGGTCGGCGAGGTCGGTGAACGGGCTGAGTGCGCGGCCCAGCGCATCCATGAAGAACTGCGGCCGATGCCCGAAGGCCTCGAAGGCGCGCTGCAGCAGCGCCAGGTCGACCGGCTTCAGCTCGGGACGCTGCGCCTCGATCAGCGCCAGCAGATGGGCGATGAACTCGGGCCCGAGCGGCGGCATGCGCTGCACCTGCGAGCCGTAGAACGGCGCGCCGTTGGTGGTGACCAGGCGGGTGAGCTTGTCCTGGTCCGAGCCCGACATCACCAGCATCAGGTTCACCTGGCCGGGGCGGTTGAGCTGGTCACGCGCCGATTTGAGCGCGGCCATGGCCGACTCGCCGGCCTCGCTGACCAGGGCCTGCTGCGCCTCGTCGACGATCAGCGCAACAGGAGCCTGCGCGGTGTCGTGCAGCGCGCGCAGGGCCTCGACCAGGGTGGCGCCGTCGATGCGGCCGATCTTGCTGGTGTCTATCTTCAGGCCGGCGATGCTGATGCTGTCCAGCCCGGTCGCCCGCGCCGCCTTGGCCACCGGGCCCAGCCGGGCCGTCAGCGCGCGGCCGACGGCGTCGGCGATCAGCAGGCCGGGGTCACGCGCCTGGTCGGCCCAGAGGTCGACGTACACCACCACCACACCCTGCGCCTCGAGCGCAGGCTGCAGGTCGGCCTGCAGAAAGGTCGACTTGCCGGTGCGGCGCGGTGCGGCCAGGAACAGGCCGTTGGGTGCGTCACTGAACACCGTGCGGCCCTGCAAGGCCTTGACGATGTCTTGCGCCAGGGCGCTGCGGTCGAAGTGCTGCATGGTTTATCAGTGCCTATCCAGTTGGAGGATATTTTATCCATCACCAGATAATGCGAGATAAAACGCCTCGTGAACCAGGCAAGCCCTGAGCTTGCCGCGACAGACTGGTCATCGAGGCGCCTCGTATACTGGATTTCGACCGCCCCGGCCCTGTGCCCTCGCCGGTCTCACACCTCGGATGCGATCCGGCCCCACCCCAGCGCCACATTGCGCCCCACACCAGCCGTCAGACACGGCGCCTTGCCCGAGACCCCGCATGAAGTTCACCGGCTCAGACACCTACGTTGCCACGCAAGACCTGATGCTGGCGGTCAACGCCGCCATTGCGCTCAAGCGCCCGCTGCTGGTCAAGGGTGAGCCGGGCACCGGCAAGACCATGCTGGCAGAGGAAGTGGCCACCGCGCTGAACCTGCCGCTGATGCAGTGGCACATCAAGAGCACGACCAAGGCCCAGCAGGGCCTGTACGAATACGACGCCGTGAGCCGCCTGCGCGACAGCCAGCTCAATGACCCGGTCAGCGCCGACAAGGTGCGCGACATCCGCAACTACATCGTCAAGGGCACGTTGTGGCAGGCCTTCACGGCCGAACAGCCGGTGGCGCTGCTGATCGACGAGATCGACAAGGCCGACATCGAGTTCCCGAACGACCTGCTGCGTGAACTCGACCGCATGGAGTTCTACGTCTACGAAACGCGCGAGCTGGTCAAGGCCAGGCATCGCCCGCTGGTCTTCATCACCAGCAACAACGAGAAGGAGCTGCCGGACGCGTTTTTGCGCCGCTGCTTCTTCCACTACATCAAGTTCCCCGACGCGCCCACGATGCAGAGCATCGTCGACGTGCACTTCCCCGGCCTGCGCAAGGAGCTGCTGGCTGCGGCCATGAAGAGCTTCTACGACATCCGCAACCTGCCGGGCCTGAAGAAGAAGCCCAGCACCAGCGAACTGCTCGACTGGCTCAAGCTGCTGCTGGCCGAGGAGATCCCGCCCGAGGCGCTGCACAGCAAGGACGACAAGGTGGTGGTGCCGCCGCTGGTGGGTGCCCTGCTCAAGAACGAGCAGGACCTGACGCTGTTCGAGAAGCTCGTCTTCATGCAGCGCAACAACCGCTGAAGCAACGCAGACAGCAGACCAGCAGCAGCAAACAGCCGACACACGATGGACGCACAACTCAAGAACGCCCTGGCCGAAGGACTGGTCGACGCGCTGGGCTTCGTCGCCGGCGGTCTGGCCGGCGGCCTGCTCGCCCGCCTGGTCGGCGCCGACTTCATGACCGAGCAGGGCTGGGGCACCGCCTCGATGATCGGCATCTTGCTCGTCGGCCTGGGCGCCGGGCTGGGCAAGACCCTGGCGCGCAAGCTGCTGCGCCGCAACCCGCCCACCAAGACCTGACGCATGAACTGGCCCGCGCCCCTGACCCTCAGCGGCCGCCACATGCGGCTGGAGCCGCTGGCGCTGGTGCATGCCGACACCTTGTGTGATGCCGCACGCGACGGCGACCTCTGGCAACTCTGGTACACCAGCGTCCCGTCGCCCGAGGGCATGGTCAAGGAGATCGAGCGCCGCCTGGCACTGCAGGCCGCCGGCTCGATGCTGCCCTTCACCGTGTTCGACGCCGCCGGCAAGGTAGTGGGCATGACGACCTACATGAACATCGATGCAGTGCACCGCCGCGTCGAGATCGGGTCGACCTGGTACGCCAGTCGTGTCCAACGTACATCACTCAACACCGAGGCCAAACGCATGTTGCTGGCGCATGCCTTCGACGTGCTGGGCTGCATCGCGGTCGAGTTGCGCACCCACCGCCTCAACACACAGAGCCGCCGCGCCATCGAACGCCTGGGCGCACAACTCGACGGCATCCTGCGCCACCATCAACGCGCCGCCGACGGCAGCCTGCGCGACACCTGCGTCTACAGCATCACTGCGCCCGAGTGGCCCGCCGTGCGGTCGCACCTCGACTGGCAGCTCGAACGCCCGCGCTGAACCTGTCCACCGTGCGTTGCGTGTGGTGGTCGCCCCGACCTTCTGATCCGCCTCGGCGCAACACCCATGCCCAACACCACTGATCGCGGCGCCAAGCCTTTCACCGTCGACACGCTCTGGCAGCTCGAACGCCTGGGCATGCCCAGCCTGAGCCCGGACGGCGCGCAGGCGGTGCTGCCGATCACCGACTACTCGATGGAAGAGAACCGCTCGCGCAGTTCTCTGCTGCTGCTGTCCACGCTGGGCGGCGAGCCGCGCCACCTGACGGCCTGCGGCGACAAGGACGCCCAGCCGGCCTGGAGCCCGCGCGGCGACCGCATCGCCTTCGTCGCCCGTCGCGAACAGCAGGGCCAGAAGGACGACGATCCGCAGCTCTACCTGATCGCCCCCGACGGCGGTGAAGCGCGCCGCGCCGCCACCGTGGCCACCGGCATCGAGGCGTTCAAGTGGTTTCCCGACGGCAAGCGCATCGCCTTTCTCAGCTGGGTGTGGCCCGACGAGCAGGGCAACAAGGCGCAGGCCCGGCGCATGAAGGCGTTCAAGGAACGCAAGGAAACCGGCTACGCCACGTCCGAGGCGCTTTACCGCTTCTGGGATCGCAACCTGCCGCAGGGCCGCGTCGTGCACCTGTGTGTGCTCGACACCGCCACCGGCAAATGGCGCGACCTGTTCGAGGGCACTGCGCTGGAACTGACGCGTTGTGAACCCGACGCCCAGGCTTTCGACATCTCGCCCGACGGCAGGCGCATCTGCTTCGTGCACGACACGGCGCCCGACAAACGCATCGACCACTACCTGTCGCTAGCCGAGATGGAACTAGCCACCGGCCACGTCACCACATTGATCGACGCCCAGGGCGCCGACAGCGCCTTCGATTGCCAGTCGCCGCGTTACAGCCCGGACGGCGAACGTATCGCCCTTCTTGCCGCCGAACGTGGCCGCAAGGACACCATGCCGGCGCAACTGGCCGTGTGGCAACGTGGCTGGCGCGGCGAGGCGCCCAGCTGGGAGGTGGTGAGTGCGGCCTGGGACCACCACGTGGAAGCCCCCATCGAATGGGAAAACGATGGCGAGGCCCTGCTGGCCTGCGCCGAGGACCGCGGTTGCCGGCGTCTGTGGCGATTCGACCTGGCGGACCGCCGCGCCGAAGCCGTCCACCCGGCGGCCGGCGCCAGCGGCTGGGTCAGCGGCTACGACAAACGCGCCGGCACCGCCGTGGTGGTGGCCGACAGCGCCGATCACCCGGCGCGCGCCTATGTGCTGCTGCCGGGCCAGGCGCCGCGGCGCCTGGAACGCTGCAACGACGCCATCCTCGGCCCGTGCCAGCTCGGCGCCAGCCGGGTCGTGCATGTGACCGGCGCACAGGGCGACCCGGTGCAGATGCGCCTGACCTTTCCGCCCGGCATCGACCCCGACAACCCCGGAGACAAACACCTGCCGGTGCTGCACCTCATCCACGGCGGGCCGCATTCGGTGTTCGGCGACAACTGGCACTACCGCTGGAACCAGCAGGTCTTTGCCGCGCAGGGGTACGTGGTGGCCTGTGTCAATTACCACGGTTCGAGCGGCTTCGGCTACGCGTTTCTCGACGCCATCACGCACCGCTGGGGCGAGCTCGAACTGCAGGACATCGAGGCCGGCACCGACTGGCTGCTGGCCCAGCCCTGGGTCGACCCGATGCAGATCTTTGCCGGCGGCGGCAGCTACGGCGGCTACATGGTGGCCTGGATGAACGGCCACGTGAACGCACCGCCCGGTCAGCCACCGCGGTACCGCGCCTACGTGTGCCACGCCGGCTGTTTCGACTGGGTCGGCATGTTTGCCGACGACGCCTACACGGCACACGCCCGCGAGATCGGCGCCTTCTACTGGGACGACATGCCCCAGGTGCTGCGCCAGAGCCCGCATGCCTTTGCCGGCAACATGAACACCCCCACCCTGGTGGTGCACGGCGCGCAGGACTACCGCGTGCCCGACGCCCAGGGCCTGGCCTACTACAACACGCTCAAGGCGCGCGGCATCGAGGCCCGGCTGCTGTGGTTCCCCGACGAGAACCACTGGGTGCTCAAGCCGCGCAACAGCAAGCTCTGGTACGAGGAGTTCATCGCCTGGCTGGCGGCGCACCGCGGCACCGGCCGGGCCTGACATCCACGACGCCGCTCACGCTGCCCGGCGCACCTCGTCGGCCAGCGGCAGCAGCGACGCCGCCGCCACCTTGCCACGCCTGGCCAGCACATCACGCACGCTGGCCAGTTCGGCGCGCCGGCTGGCGGCCCGCAGCAGCTTGTCGGCATGTCGATCGTCACCCACGAACACGGCGCCGACGACCCGGCGGCCCTCGATCACCAGCTTGGCATAACCGGCGGGTGCACCCGCAGCGGCCACATCGTCATGATCGGGCAAGGCCGGCGGCAGCACCAGCTCGCGCTGGTGGTCACCCCGGGCCTCGGCCTGACCGGCACAACGCACCACGATGCCGGGCACCTTCAGTGCGGTGAGTGGTGCGTTGGCCACATAGGTGGCCGGCAGCCCCAGCGCACTCAACGCGGCAACCCGGGCCTGGTCGGTCGCCACGCCCCAGCGGCCGGGCGCCTGGCCTTCGAACTCGGCCACGTCACCTGCTGCGTAGATGTTGGGCACACTGCTGCGCATCTGGGCATCGACGAGGATGCCGCTGCCGCCCGTTGCCAGCCCACCGAGTTGCGCCAGCGCCAGATCGGCCTGTGTGCCGACACAGGCCACCACCAGTTCACAGCCGATCCGGCGGCCATCGGCCAGCTGGAGGCGGCGCACACAACCACGCATGTTGCGCTGCACCCTGCTCATGCGGGCATGGGTCAACAGCTTGATCTTCATGGCGCGCAGGTGTTCACACACCATCTCACTGGCGGTGGCGTCGATATGGCCCTCGAGCACTCGCTCGGTTTCACTCAGCACCGTGACATGCAGGTCGAGGTCGCGCAGGGCCGAAGCCACTTCCAGACCGAGCAGGCCCGCACCCACCACGGTGACGCGATGCACCTCGTGGCGCTGCAGATGGGCACGGATCGCCAGGGCGTCGTCGGCCTGGCGCAGCACGAAACAGCCTCCTGCGGCGAAACCATCGATCTGCGGCACGGCAGCCTGCGCGCCGGTGGCGATGATCAGGCGGTCGTAGCCCAGGCTATCGCCACCCGCCAAGGTGACGATCTGCCGCTTGGTGTCCAGGGCCGTGACCCGTTGGTCGAGCCTGCAGTGGATGTGATGCTCGGCATACCAGGCGTCGGACTTGAGGTTCAGGCCCTGCATGCCGAAACGACGCGTCAGCAGCGAGGCAACAGCCTTGCGGTTGTAGGCTGGCTCGCGGTCACTGCTGACCAGATCGATGCGGCAGCTCGGGTGATGCCGGCGCACCTGCTCGGCCGCAGTGACACCCGCCACACCGTTGCCGACGATCACCACCCGACGGATCACGCCGGTGTGTGCGGTGGTGGCGTCGGCCTGCACCGCAGTCGCAGTCGCAGTCGCAGTCGCAGGCGACGTCGACCGCGAGCCTGCCGAATCCAACGCCGATGCCGATGCACAACTCGATGCAGATGCAGACGTTGCCACCCTGGTGAGTGTCGGCACCTCGACAGGCCAGCCCAGGGCGGCGCCGGACGGTGCAACGGTTGTGCGCCCGGACCTGGCGGCGAGCCCTGTGGGGCGCAACAAGGGCATGGCGGCGGCCGGGTCACCTACCCACGGTGCCTGCGGTGCCTTGGCTGCGCCGACAGGTCGGCCCTGGTCACCCAGAAACGGGCGCAGCACCCGCCAGGTCCAGCGCGGCAGGAAGCCGGACAAGGCCGTACCCTGGGGGGCCAGGGCCGGCGTGTCGGTGCGACCGGGCTGATCGATGAGCGGCGAACGTGTCTTTGTGACTGGCATGAAGCTGGTTCCGTGATTCGCGCTGCAGCTGCCGCGCCTGGTGCATGGGAATCGACGTCCGCCCGGTGGGGGTGGCCGTCACTCACCACACACCTTAGCGACGAGACACACACGGCGTTGTGAGCGTGAGCGCCCATCGGTAAGAAGCTCGGTGGTTGGTGCCAGCCGGTATGCAGGTGTATCGACCTGGCAGGGCAACACCCGTGTCGGTCGATGCACCCGGCCGGGCGTGATGACACGCTGCGCGTCGTATCCTTCGCCCCACCATGCTGATCGACTTCTTCTACACCCTGCGCAACGCCAAGCTGAAGGTCACGGTGCAGGAGTTCCTGACCCTGCTCGAAGCCCTCAAGGCCGGCGTGATCGACACCAGCGTCGACCAGTTCTATTACCTGGCGCGCACGACGCTGGTGAAGGACGAGGCGCACTTCGACAAGTTCGATCGCGCCTTCGCGGCCTACTTCAAGGGTGTCGAGATGGTGGCCGACTTCACCAAGGAGCTGCCGCTCGACTGGCTCAAGAAGACCATGGAGCGCGAGTTCACCGCCGAGGAGAAAGCCGCCATCGAGAAGATGGGCTGGGACGAACTCATGGAAACGCTCAAGAAGCGTTTCGAAGAGCAGAAGGAGCGCCACGAAGGTGGCAGCAAGTGGATCGGTACCAACGGCACCAGCCCCTTCGGCCACGGCGGCTACAACCCGCAGGGCATCCGCATCGGCGGTCCGGGCAAGAACAAGAGCGCCGTCAAGGTGTGGGAGCAACGCGCCTACCGCGACTACGACGACAGCCTCGAACTCGGCACCCGCAACATCAAGGTGGCGCTGCGCCGGCTGCGCCGCTTCGCGCGTGAAGGCAGCGAGCTCGAACTCGATCTGGACGACACCATCCACTGCACCGCCGCCAACGCGGGGCTGCTCGACATCAAGCTCGTGCCCGAGCGCCACAACAAGGTCAAGGTGCTGCTGCTGATGGACGTGGGCGGCACCATGGACGAACACATCCACCGCGTCGAAGAACTGTTCTCGGCCGCCAAGAGCGAGTTCAAGCACCTCGAGTTCTATTACTTCCACAACTGCGTCTACGACTTCGTCTGGAAGAACAACCGCCGCCGTTACGCCGAGAAACTGCCCACCTGGGAGCTGATCCGCAAGTTCAACAAGGACTGGCGCGTCATCTTCGTGGGCGACGCCACCATGAGCCCCTACGAGATCCTGCAGGTGAATGGCAGCATCGAATACAACAACGAGGAAACCAGCGCCGAGTGGCTGCAACACATCACCCACGCCTACCCCAAATACGCCTGGATCAACCCCGAGCCGCAGGGCGTGTGGCAGTACCGCCAGAGCATCTCGATCGTGCAGCAGCTGATGCAGCAGCGCATGTTCCCGCTCACGCTGGCGGGGCTCGAGCAGTCCATGCGGCTGCTGAGCAAATAAGCCGTGCCGAGCCCAAACCCGAGCCCTGGCCCGATTGCGCCGCCGTTGCCTGTCCTGCTGCTGGTGCTGGCCCTGACGCTGGGCCTGATGGCGCCGCCGCGGGCCTGCCAGGCTCAGGCGATGCCAGCTACGGCAGCCGATCACCCGGCGGGCACGGCGGTCGACGGCGCCGTCACACCGGTGGCGCCGGCCACCAACCTGGCACCCCAGACGCTGGCACCGCTGGACAGCGACGCACCCGTCGGCGGCACCGACATCACGATCGACCAACGCCCGGTGACCTGGCAACTGCGCGTCGACGCACCCGACGATCTGGCCAAGCTGCTGCTGCGTTACCTCGATCTGGCGCGTTATCAGCGCATCGGCCAGCGTGAATCCATCACCCGCGGCGAACTGCAGCGCCTGCGTTCGGCCACACCGGCGCAAGCCCGTGCGCTGCTCGAAACGCAGGGATATTTCGCCGCCGACGTGCAGGTCGAGCTGCGGCCGCTGACGCTGGTGCGGCGCGCCGAACTGTCGCGCCTGAGCGCCCTGCTCACCGGCCGCCTGTTGTCCAACGGCGCCGAGACTGCGGCAGAAAAATCCCGCGCCGATGCGGATCAGGCCGCCCAGAAGGCAGCGGAGCCAGCGCCTGGCCAGGGGGCAAGCGGGGCGAGCAGCGCTGCCGCAAGCGACAGCGGCAGCGCCAGTGCAGCCAGTACAGCCAGTGACGCCAGTGCCGCGGTGTCCGGCTCCAACCCCGTCGACACCGCCGACGCCCAGGCCGAGATCGAGGTGGTCGTGAGCGTGACCCCCGGGCCGCGCACCACCGTCAGGTCGGTGCAGATCGAGTTCGAAGGCCCGCTCGAACGCCAGGCGGCACGCAGCAGCCCCGGCCAACTGCAGCGGGTCGAGGAGCGCGGCGCCATCGACGCCGCCAAGCGCCCGCCCGGTCGCGTGCCCGAAGCGCCCAGCCTGGGCGCCACCATCGAGGGGGCGCCGAGCCAGCAAGGCACCGGCAGGCAAGCCGTCAGCACCTTCGACGCCGAGCCCGAGGCCGCCGCCGCGGCGCTGATCTACCGCGTGCGCCAGCGCTGGAGCCAGGCCGAAGGTGCGCCCTACAGCCAGGACGGCTGGTCGGACGCCAAGTCGGGCGCACTCAGCCTGTTGCGCGCCGAAGGGTATGCGGCGGCCGTGTTTGCCGGCAGCACCGCGCAGGTCGACGCCGAGGCACATCAGGCCGATCTCTTCCTCGTGATCGACAGCGGGCCGCTGTACCGCTACGGTGAGCTGCGTTTCGAGGGCCTCGACCATGTCGACGAAGGTGCCGTGCGGGCGCTGCTCGACTTTTCGCCCGGACAACCCATGCGCGAGCAACCGCTGCTCGACTACCAGGACCGGCTCGGGCGCAGTGGCCTGTTCGACACCATCTCGGTCACGGTCGACCCTGAGCCGCTGCTGCGCCCCGGCGCCGACGCGGTGGCCGCCGCCTCGGAAGGCACGGGCAACACTGCCGGTGGCGGCGCGATGCCGGTCGAGCCTGCGCCGGCCGAGTTGTCGGTGCCGGTGATCGTGCGGGTGCGCGAGCGGCCGATGCACCAGCTCACGCTCGGCGCCGGTTATTCGGACTCGACCGGGCCGCGGGTCACGGCCGAACACCTGCACCAGGCCATCTTCGGCTGGGACTGGCAAGCCAAGACCAAGTTGCAGCTCGGGCGCGATGCCAATTCGGCCTCGCTCGACCTCATCTCGCATCCGCGGCCCGGACCCTACCGCAACCTGGCGTCGGCCTCGATCGGCACCGCACTGGCCAGCGGGCTGACGGTCGAGACGCAGAAGGTGCGCCTGGGCCGCAGCCGCGACCTGGACCGCATCGAGCGGCTGTATTACCTCGAGTTCCTGCGCGCCACCACGGTGCCGACCGGCGGCGGCATCAGCGACGACAACTCGTCGCTGGCCTACACCTACCAGTGGGTCTGGCGCGACCTCGACAACCCGGTGCTGCCCACGCTCGGCAAGGCGCTGTCGCTCGACGCCTCGGTGGGCCACTCGTTCCACGTCGAAAGTGACAGCGACTGGTTCGGCCGGGCCACCGGCCGGCTCACCAACTACTGGCTGATGGGTGACAGCTGGTACGGCCAGAGCCGCGTGCAGCTCGGCCAGGTGTTTTCGCGCCCGGGGGTGAGTGTGCCGTTCACCTTGCTGTTCCGTGCCGGCGGTGACGAATCGGTGCGTGGTTACGCCTACCAGTCACTCGGCCCGGTGGACGCCACCGGCACAGCGCTGGGTGGCCATGTGCTGGCCACCGGCAGCCTCGAGGTGGCACGGCCGATCTCGCGCAACGTCCCGTCGGTCTGGGGCGCCGCCTTCATCGATGCCGGCAATGCATCCGACGACTGGCAGGGTTTCAGGGCCGCCGTCGGCTGGGGCGTGGGCATACGCTGGCGCAGCCCCGTCGGCCCGCTGCGTATCGACCTGGCCTACGGCGAACAGGTGCGCCGCGTGCGTCTGCACTTCAGCGTGGGCATCACCTTCTGATGGACAAGCCGGGCGCTCCTCCACCAGCCGGCGCCAACAGACCGGCAAACGGCCATTCGCATGACCATTCGCATGGCCAGGCGAATGGCAACGTCCCCGGCCCCGGCGAGCCCGGCGGTTTGCCGCCCGACGTGGAGCCGCCCGACTTGCCGCCCCCGGCCACACCACCCGAACCCGCCGCGCCGGCGCCGCCACGGGGTGGCCGCATCGTTCGGTTACTGGGCCAGGCGGTGCGACTGGTCGGCCGTGTGGCACGGCGGATCGCCACGCTGGGCCTGCTGGTCACGGCGCACACCCTGAGTCTGTCGGTGCTGGTGCTGTCGCTGGTCGTGATCGGCCTGGGCAGCCTGCCTTACACCGCCACCGGCAGCCGCTGGGTGCTGCAGGCCGTGCCCGGCTTGCAGGTGGGCGCCACGCGGGGGGTGTTGTTCGGCGACTTCGACGCCGACGAACTGACGTATGTGATGGGCTCGCGCCGCCTGGTGATCCGCCGCCTGTCCTGGCGCGGCCTGGACCTGGCGCCACCCGGCCAGGGCCGGCCCGACTGGACACTCTCCCTGGCCCGGCTCAACGCCGCCGAGATCGACCTGCAAGGTGAAGGTGACGGCAAACCCCTCGTGTTGCCCACCGACCTGACGCTGCCGCTGGCGATCCGGGCCGACCTGGTCGAGATCGGCAGCATCCGCACCGGCTCGCTCGGGCCCGAGCCACTGCGCAACATCAGCGGCACCGTGAGCCTGGGCGCCGGCACCACCACGCGTCACCGTGTCGACAAACTTCGGCTGAGCTGGGACCGCCTGGACGCCGCCGGCCAGGCCTCGATCGGCGCGGCCGCACCGCTGGCGATCGACGCGGCGTTCGATCTGGCGCCGCGGGTGGACGTTGACAGTGCTGCCACCGCCACGGCGCCGCCACCCCTGGCCGACGCGTGGCGCGCCCGGGTCACTGCACTGGGGCCGCTGGCCGACTTCGAACTGGCCGCCACGGCGCGTGCCCGCGGCCAGAGCCTGGACGCACAGGCACGCGTGCGGCTCCAAGACCGCCAGCCGCTCGCCCATCTGCTGGCTCGCCTGAGCGGGCTCGACCTCGCCGCCTTTGCCAGCACGCTGCCGACGACAGCACTCACCGGCGACATCCTGGCCGACCTGGGCGCGCCGCCGGCGCCGTCGGGACAGCGTGCAACGTCGGCGGCCCCTGCGCCGGACACGGCGGCTTCCGCCAATACGGCGCCCCCGGCCATGCCGATCACCGTGCAAGCCGACTTGCGCAACGACCTGCCGGCCCGCTGGGACCAGGGCGGCCTGCCCGTGCACCGCCTCAGGATCGACGCCCGCAGCGACGTGCTGGCACCGCTGCAAGGCCAGGTGCAGCGCCTCGAGATCGACTTCGCCGGCAATAGTGCGCCACCGACACCAGCCGCAGCGGCCGCGGCAGCCAGCACAAATGCCGCCTCGGTGGCAACCGCATCAACACCTCCCGCGACATCCGGCGCTGGCCTCCCGCCGGTCGCCAAACCGTCACCAGCGCGTGCGCCCGCTGCGGTGGCCGCAGGCAGCCTGAGCGGTCGCGGCAGCTGGGCGCTGGTGGGCACACAACGCCACCTCGAGCTGCAGACCGACGCCACGCTGGCCGACTTCCAGACCGCGTTGCTCGACACCCGCGCGCCCAACCTCATCGTGAGTGGCCCGCTCAGCCTGGGCTACGACCAGACCTTCGGCCCGGCAAGCCAGACCAGTGCGCAGTCAACCGCAAAGCCGGCACCCACTGCCTCATCGAGCGCTGCCCGCCCATCCGGCACGCCAGACACGTCTGGCAGAACCGGCACCTCAGGTAGTTCGGACACGTCGAGCAAGTCAAGCGCGGCAGCTGCGGCGCAGGCTCCGTCAACCACCGCCGCGTCGGCCCCGGCCGATGGCCCGCGGTTGACGCTGGCCACCGATCTGAGCGGGCGGCTGAGCCGATACCCGCCCGGCGGCGCACGCACCCGTGGTGCGGCCGAGGCGCGCCGCGCCGCCCTGGGCAACACACCGGCCGATGTGCGGGCCGGCCAGGTGGTCGGCGAAGTCGCACCGGGCAGCAACGCCGACTGGCCGCTGGTGCGTCTGCGCCTGAAGGCGGCGGCGCAGGCCTCGGGTGTGCAGATCGAACAACTCGACGCCCAGTCGGGCGCGGCACGGCTGCGCGCGTCGGGTCAGGTGCGGCATCACCTGGCCAGCTGGCAGCTGGTGCTGCAAAGCACGCTCGACGATTTCGACCCGACGTTGTGGTGGCCGGGCGCCGTCGACACACCGTGGCAACGTGGCCCGCACCGGCTGGCGGGTGAGTTGCAGGCCGAGCTGAGCCTGAGTGATCAGGCTATCGCCGCCAGCCCCGACACCCTGGCACGCCTGGCCAGCCTGAACGGCAACACCAGACTGCACCTGCGCTCGAGCGTGCTGGCCGGCGTCCCGGTGGCGGGCACACTCGATCTGCACGCCGGCACGGCGACCAACACCGACACCAACGCCGCGGCGACCACGACGGCGCCCGGCCAGGCGTCACAGGCGCTGCCCGGCGCCACACCACCGTCTGACCGGCAGTTCGACGCCGCCAGCGGCCCGCGGGTGCAGGTGCATGCCGACATCAGTGCAGGTGAGCGCGCACTGCCGGACAGCGGCCTGAGCCAGGGGGGGCTCGGCCTGACCCTGCGTGGCCAGCTCGACCCGCTGGGCAACGACGATCGCTGGCAGATCAGTTGGCAGGCGCGCAGCCTGGACGCCCTGACACCCTGGCTGCGCCTGGCCGGCACCAGCCTGACGCTGGATGGCGACCTGCGCGGCGACGCCCTGGTAACCGGTCGCTGGCCGCAATTGCGCAGCCGAGGCTCGCTGGATAGTGAGCGCCTGCTCATCGGCAAGCGCCCGGCTATCGAGGCGGACAGCACCGCGGCCGCACGCACCACCAGCGTGACACTCGACACCCTGCACGGCAGCTGGACGGCCGGCTCGGCCGGCCAGGACCCGTTGTCCATCGACGCCACGCTGGACAAGCTGCGCGCCGCTGGCATCAGCGGCGCCGACTTCCAAGCCGTCAAACTCATGGTCAAGGGCACAGGTGCCGATCACCAGCTCAACTTGCGCAGCCAGTGGCTGCGTACACCTGCCGCCACGTCGTCGGCAGGGACGGGAAACGGCACAGGTGCAGGTGCAGGTGCAGGTGCAGGTGCGAACACGGCCACGGCAACGGCAAGCTCCACAGCCAGGGCAGCAGCAAACGCCGCAGGCAGCCTCCCGGCGGCCGGTTCGGCCGAGGCCGACAGTGTTGTGCCGCGGCGCTGGCTGTTGGCGCTGGACGCGACGGGTGGCTGGTCGCCGACCCGGCTGTCGCCGCTGGCCGTCGGCCTTGGCGGCATCGGCGCGGCGGCGCGAGGCACACCCGTCAGAGCCGACGCCGGCTACCTCAGCTGGCAGGGCCGCATCGATCAGTTGCAGCTGCGTGAACTGGTGAGCAACGGCGCCACCACAGCTGTCGGGTCACCCGCCACGTCCGCATCCGCGCCGGCAGCCGGTGCCAGCAGCAATGGAAGCCACGCCAGCAACGGCGGTACCTGGGTCATCGGCCTGGCGCCGACGCGACTGGGCCTGGGTTTCGGTCAGGGGGAAACCCAGGTGCTGCTGGGCGCCACGCGGCTGCGCCTGGCCGAGCTGGGTCTGGCCATCGACACCTTCGCCTGGCGCAGCCGCGACGGCCAGTCCGAGCCCGACATCGACCTGCGCGCCCGCATCGAACCCATGAACGTGGCGCCGCTGCTGGCGCGCGCGCAGCCGGGCTTCGGCTGGCGCGGTGACCTGCAACTGGGTGGCAGGTTGACGCTGAAGACCAGCGCCCAGGCGATCGACGCCGACTTCGACCTCGCCCGGATCGGCGGTGATCTGGTGGTGATCGACCCGGACAACCCTGCGGGACCGCAACAACTGGACCTCAGGCAGTTCAAGCTGGCTCTGCGGGGCCACAACGGCGTGTGGAAAATGACCGAACAGGTCGAGGGTGCCAACCTCGGCAGCCTGGTGGGTGAACAGATGGTGCGCGCGGCGGGCCCGGCGCAATGGCCCGGCCGCAACGATCCGGTGACGGGACGGCTCGACCTGCAGGTGGCCCAGCTCGGCAACTGGGGCCGCTGGCTGCCAGCGGGCTGGCGCCTGTCGGGCCGCCTCACGACCCAGGCGCACATCACCGGGCGGTTGGGCGCCCCGGAACTCAGCGGCGAACTGGTCGGCCAGCGCATCGCCATCCGCAACGGCCTGCAAGGCGTCGACTGGACCGACGCGCGCCTGCGCGTCACGCTTGCCGGCGAGCAGGCACACATCGACGAACTCGTCGTCAAAGGGGGCGCCGGTACCCTGCAGGGCCGAGGCTTGGTGCAACTCGGCGCCAGACCGGGTGTGGTGCTGTCGCTCACCGCCGATCGCTTCGCCGCGTTGCAACGTGTCGACCGCAAGCTGGTGGTGAGTGGCACGGCCGAACTGAGCGTCGACGCCCGGGCCACCACCATCAAGGGCAAGCTGCGCGCCGACGAAGGCCGCATCGACGTGAGCCAGGGCGACGCCCCCGGCCTGGCCGACGACGTGATCGTGATCCGACCCGAAGCCGACGCGGCTGCGGCGCGCGACCGGGTCGTCAACCCGCGCAGTCGGCGCGGCCTGGCCCTGGACATCAGCGCCGACCTGGGCGACAACTTCCAGCTCAGTGGCCGCGGCATCACCACCAACCTGGCCGGTGTGCTGCTCATCACCAGCCCGAACGACCGCCTGGCCATCAATGGCACCATCCGCGCCGTCGACGGCAGTTACGCCGCCTATGGGCAAAAACTCAGCATCGACCGCGGCCTCATCACCTTCGGCGGCCCGGCAGAGAACCCGCGCCTGGACATCCGCGCCACCCGCCCGGATCTGGACGACGTGACGGTAGGCATCGAGATCACCGGCACGGCGCAAAGCCCGCGGGTGCGCCTGTTCAGTGAACCCGAGATGAGCAACACCGACAAGCTCAGCTGGCTGCTGCTCGGGCGCGCCAGTGACGGTCTGGGCAGCACCGACCTGAGCCTGCTGCAACGCGCGGCCTTCTCGCTGATGGCGGGTGAAAGCGACAGCCCGTCCATCATCCAGCGCCTGGGGCTGGACCAGCTCTCGCTGCGCCAGACCGAAGGCACGGTGCGCGAAACCATCGTCTCGCTGGGCAAACAACTCTCGCGCCGCTGGTACGTGGGCTACGAACGCAGCCTCAACGCCGCCACCGGCAGCTGGCAACTGATCTACCGGCTGGCGCAGCGCTTCACCCTGCGCGCGCAATCCGGCGTGGACAACGCCATCGACCTGATCTGGACCTGGAAGTGGGGCGAAGCCGAAGCGCCCCGCCCTGCCGGCACCGCCCCCCCACGCGCCGCCGAACCCGCCGCCAGCCGCCCCTAGAATGCGACCCGGTCGAGCGCGCGACAGTGCGCCATCCGACCGCCCCAAACGGCCCGCCTCGCCGTAGTTCAATGGATAGAACGGGCGCCTCCTAAGCGCCAGATACAGGTTCGATTCCTGTCGGCGGGACCAATTTAGTATTCGTTTACGTTCGCTGAAATCCGCAAAGCCCGCGACTCTCCTATGAGCGCGGGCTTTTTTCATCCAAAACGCAGCACAGTTAGACCGCTGACGTTCGCTAACATCCGGCCCACCTGAGGAACTTTTTGCAGGAACTCGTGGCCGACCGAGTTCCTGCCGACAGAGTTCCTGCACTTCATGGAGAAATGCCGATGGCTACGAACCAGATCAGCAGCGACACCGCATTGCGGGCAGCCCTGAAGGCAATCGAAGCGGGCACCCGGCCGGCGGCACGAATCTCGGACGGGTCGGGCCTGTACCTTCGGCCGCTGGTGCGGGGCGGTTCGCACGGCTGGCGGTTCGACTACACGATCGCCGGCAAGCGCAACACCCTGAGCCTGGGCACCTACCCCGACACGAGCCTGGCCATGGCCCGCAAGAAGGCGGCCGAGTTGCGCGCGCTGGTGGCGGCGGGCACGGACCCGGGCGAAGCCAGGCAGGCGGACAAGTCGGCGCGGGTCGAGCGCCAGGCGGCAGAGCGCGAGGCCGAACGGCTGCGGGCTGCCGGCCTGCCGGCTCCGGGATCCCTGGCAGCCATCACGCTTGAGTGGCTCGGCCACCGTGCCGAAGCCTGGAGCGAGATCACGCGCAGCCACACCAAGGCCTCGATGCAAACGCACGTCTTTCCGGCGCTCGGCGGCAAGCCCATCGGCGACGTCACGCCCGCAGACATCCGGGCGTGCGTGCAGGCGGTCGAAGCAGCCGGCGCGGCCGAGACTGCGGGGCGGGTCTTCCAGCGCCTGCGCGCGGTGTTTCGGTACGCGGTCGCTCACGACCTGGTCGAGGTCGATCCGACGTATCCGCTCAAGCCGGCCGAGATCTTCAGGCCGCGCCGCACCCGCCACCGCCCGGCGATGAGCCTTGCCCAGGCGCCGCAGTTCCTGCGCGAGCTGGCCAACTACAACGGCGACGCAGCCACCCGCGCCGGCCTGCTGCTGCTGGTGCTGACGGCAGTGCGACCCGGCGAGCTGCGCGGCGCATGCTGGTCCGAGTTCGACGAAGCGGCCAAGCTGTGGCGGGTGCCGGCCGAGCGCATGAAGATGAAGGCTGAACACCTGGTGCCCCTCTCGAGCCAGGCCCTGGCGGTGCTGGCAGATCTGCGCCCGCTGACCGGCGACAAGGTGCTGGTGTTCCCGAGCCCGTTCTATCCGGGCAAGCCGATCAGTGAGAACACCTTCAACAGTGCCCTGGCCCGCATGGGCTACAAGGGCACGGCCACCGCGCACGGCATGCGCACCTTGTTCAGCACCATCGCCAACGAGGCCGGCCACCGCGGCGACGTGATCGAACGACAGCTCGCCCACGAGGAGCGCGACGAAGTGCGGGCCGCCTACAACCGCGCCGACTACCTGGCCGAGCGCCGAGCCCTTATGACCTGGTGGGGGGACAAGGTCGACGCACTGCGCCGCAGTGACAACGTGATCCCCTTCAAGGCTGCGTGAGCCACGCACGCAGCCAGGCCGAAGCGTGCGCCTGCTGCCTCGTTTCGGTTCTCCTCACATTGAGGAAAAGGCCGGCCTCAATCTGAGGGCGGGCCTTCAGCCTCTGTGCGCTCACTCTCCCCAGTGGGGGAAGTGACGAAGGCCAGAGCGCCCGCCTGCGGCCCTGGTGCTGGGCTGCTGCGGCAATTCCTTCACCCCGCATGCACCACCACCCTGCCCGGCCTTGAGCCGGGCTTCGTCCTTCTGGCTTGCCTGACATGCCAAGGCGATGCGGTCTGCGCAGTGCGACAGCAAAGTGAGCGGACCCATTCCCTGTGCCGCCGGGGAGGGGCGGCGCGGCGGTTTTCTCTTCGCGCTGCGAGTTCTGTCGGTCGGTCGCGCCATGTTGTTGGTCAGTTCGAATTTGGCCGGCGCGAGCAGACTTGACCGGGACGCCCGGGACAAACTGGGTGAACAGGCAGAACGCCCCATGACAACAGCGGTTTCGTCGAATGGCGGTGGCCGGGACAAAGCAGGGACAAGGCCGGGACGAAGTAGGGACAAGGTATGTAGGAGAGTGAGAAAGACAGACTCAGTCAATCATTTTTCGGTTGTCTCCCTGCTCGCCATCCAGCCCAGCCACCGCCGGTGGTCTGGTCGGGTGGTTGGTGGGTCAACTGGTCCATCCCTCACTGGGGGTTGGGAAATTGCCCACCGACGGTGGCCGGGTCGGGTGGCTTGTGGGTCAACCCCCACCCCCCATAGGTTCTCCTGGGAGGGGAACAGATGCGAGTGATTCGAACGCGCTCGCTCGCGCCAGTGGGTGGGCGTTTGGGTTGGTTAACGGCCTTGTTTCGATGCTGTTTCGATGAATTGGGCCTATGGGTGGGCGGTGTCTCGGGTGTCTCGCGCCAGTCGGCGAAGCGGTCGACCGCTCTTCGACCTGGTGCAATGCCGACGCGGACAAAGCCGGTCGAAATTGCGCGCGATTGAGAAAACTCGCCACCACCACCTACCCGGGGCCGCCACAAGGAAAGGTCCTTGCGCAGATCACCAGTGTTTCGCATACTCAGTGCGTGTTAACCGTTCACGGGTCATCCATGAAAGTCGAAAGCGATTCGGCGCTGGCCAAGGTGCTTGGCGTGAGCAAGGCCCAGGTGTCGAAGCACAAGAAGCTCGGCATGCCGACCGGCGACGTCGAGGCGGCGCGGGCCTGGCGCAACCAGAACCTGAACCCTGCCAGGCGCAAAGACGTGAACACCTACGCCCGCCAGGGCAGCGGCTACCGCAGTGGCATGGTCGATCCGCGGGCATCCATCGAGCGCGTGCATGCCCTCATGGAGCTGGCCGACGCGGCGATCGGCTCGCCCACATTCGAGACCCTCAGGGGTCCGTTGCAGAAGGCCATGCGAGACGTGCCAGAGGCCCACCGAGCCGCAGTGCGCATCGCGCCCAGGGTGTTCGATGTCCTGCTGTCGGATCTGCTCAAGGTGATTGCCGGCGATGCGGCGGGACCAGCTGCGGCGCCAGTCGCCGGCCCGGCGGTGGCCCCTATGGCAGACGAAGAGGCCGATGCGATGGGCGCTTTCTTGTACTCGATGGCCTGCAAAGAGCCATTCCCGGCCGACAGACTCGGCATTTGATGCCGACAGCCGAAAAAGTTAGACCGCGAAGGCGCGGATAAGCCCGCGAAAGGCCGGCCACAGCGAGAATTGCTGCCATGGAAGTGCAGTCGTTCTCCTTTGATGCAGCGACCCGCGCGGACTTACTTCGCATCCTGGTCGACCCACAAGGCGTCGATGACATCGAGGATGCTTGCAGGATCTGGCTTGACCTGCCGCTCCCCAATCAAGAAGCCGCGGAAACCTACGCCAAGAGCTGGCGACGGGTCCATGCTGCGGCACAAGAGCTGGCCGCCGCGCTGGGCGATGTGGATTTGTACGATGTTGCTGAATACTTTGCGACTCGCTCGCGGTTCAACGTTGTGCGAGAACTCGCGTTCCGAGGCAAGGGGCAACGATCTCTGGTTCAAGTTGCCACCGAACTAAGTGCTGCCGTCGAATGGGGGCGCTGGATCCCTGTCGATGGCGCCAAACGCCCGGAATTCGACAATCTATGGGTTCTCGCCATGTTTGTTACGGCGGTCTGTATGCGGTTGAAAGTTTGCAAACAACCCAGCGCAAATACTGCATCACCTTATTTTTCAGTCATGTCGGATGTTTTCACGGCGTTGGGCGAAAAGGTAAGCCCGAGGTATGCAATTGAGACCTGCATAAATAACATCAAGACTCGCGGTGCTGTTGATATGTTCGCAACCAGAGATGAGCGAATATATATAATTCAGAAGAATATTAAAAACAAGGTATCTGTTGAATATTCCGAGTCTGCACTGATTAGTTCCAATGCAAGAGTGAAGAGGCGCGGCGGGCCTTACCAGGCAGACCTCCCGGAGCCGCTCGTTATATGAATTCTCGCTGTCAGTCAAGACAGACGACCGCGCCCGGATTCACGCGGCGCATGTGTAGAAGTTGACCCCTCCTGGACGGTTCAATGCCGTCCATGAACACGAACCACCACGGTCCTACCCGTAGCAATTCCGACAACAAGAGCGGCGAGCCCGGCGAGTCCGCCAGCAAGGCCCGTCGCGTTGGTGCAGACGTATCGGGCGCAGTGACTGCAGGTGTTGACCTATTGCTGGGCCGACCAGCCTTCGCCGCTGCGCTCGGCGTCGGGTTTACGAAGTTCCACGAACTGGCGAAGTCCGACCCGAGGTTTCCGGAGGCGATCGCGCTGTCCAAGCGCTGCGTCCGGTATCGCGCCAGCGCCGTGAAGGCCTACATCGAGGCCCTTGGTGGCGCGCTGGCTACCGACCCTCAGATCGACCTCCTGTCAGGTGCTGCCCCCGCCAGTGTTCGCGGTTGCGAGCTGGCCGGCGACGCCGAGCGGGCCTGACATGCGAGCCATGACCCTCTCCCTCGAAACCGGCGGCGCCATGTGGGCGATGCGAGCCGAATCGATCACAGCGAAGCAACGTGAGTACGCGGGCCAGCAACTGGTCGCCGTGCCCGATGCCGGCCGGCGGCCTCCTGGAGCCCCCGCGCCGCGCCTGCCGGTGTCCCCAGGAACTCGCATCATCCCGATCAGCGGTGTTCTCCTGAAGGACTGGACACCCGAGGTCGAGCAGGCCGGCGACACGTCGCTGACCGAACTCGCCAGGAGCATCCGTGCAGCCCATGCGGCGCCGGATGTGCGCGCTGTGGTCTTGTACGTCGACAGCGTCGGTGGCGCCATGCCGGGGGTTGCGGAAGCTGCCCAGGCGGTTGCCCATCTGAGCGCCGTCAAGCCGGTCTATGCCTTCTCGGACGGCAACCTGCTCGGCGCTGCCTACTGGATCGCATCGGCCGCCCGAAAGGTCTACATCAGCGGCCCCATGGTCAACGTCGGCGGCATCGACATCGTGGCCACGCACACCGAGGTATCCCGGCCAGGCGTGAAACACACGCTGATCAGTGCCGGCGACTGGCGCGGCATGCCTGCCCAAGGGCATGAGCTGACCGGCAAGGGCTTCAAGGCCCTGCAGGACCGCGTGCACTACATGCACAGCCTCTTCGTCACAGACGTGGCCAAGCACCGCAAGCTCGATCGCGCCGCGCTGCTGGCCGGCGCTGGCGATGGCCGCGTCTACATCGGTCAACAGGCCATCAAGACCGGGCTGGTCGACGCCATCGTCGGCCCGCTGGAAACCTTCCTGGGGCGCCTTGCAGCACAGACGGCCGGTGCGCCGCCTTCGCCCCAATCAACCACCGCGCCCACCGGCCAGGCAAGGGCCTCGGGTGCGTCAACTCACACCATGTTTCGGAAAACTCCATGAGCCCCAACACACCAACCGTTGCGACCTACCTGCCCGATGGCGATCCCAATATCGAGCGCCTGGGTCAACTGACCAGCCAGGCCAGATCGGAGATGAGCATCCCTCAAACACCCGGCGGCCGTGCTCGATACGCTCTGTTGAGCGAGCTTGTTCAGAAGGCCTCCGACTGCCGCCGCGACCACGCGCAGCACCCCGACAGATTGGCCGCCATCGATGCGGGCCTTCTTCGCGAGCTGCAGAGTGCACAGGCAAGGCTTGACCTGGACACCAAAGCGGTGGCGCCAGCACAGGAAGCGCGAGCCACTGCCGCCGTTCGAGAACAGCGTGTCGCGGCAGGATTGTCTGCCGTCGAGGCTGAAATCGCCGCGATCAACGCGGCAAACGAGGCAGCGCTGTCGGCCGCCCAAGCGGCGCTGCTGGAAGGGGTCGCCGCCGGTGACGACGCCGAAGTGAAGGCCCGGCAACGCAAGCTGCAGTCCGTCATCGCCGACGTCGAGAAGAGCGGCCCAGCCAAGCAGTCGCTGGAAGCGCAGCGAAGCATGTTCGTCGACGCGCTCAGCAAGGCGCGCCAGGTGTTGAAGGACGCGGAGACTGCGGTCGATGAGGCTGCCGCCGATGTGCGGCGAGCAGAGGCCAAAGTGTGTGGATTGCACTACTGCCGACAAGTCGTCGCGCTCATGGGCTCGGCGGTGCAATTTGTCCGCGCAGCCGAACTGGCGGGGGTGGAATCGCTCACCAGCCTGGCCAGACACAAACTCACGTTGCCGGTGCCGCGCCCAGAACACCCGCTTTTCGCCGGCCTGGTCGGCCCCGAGACGTGTGTGTGTGGATCAAGGGGATGTGTACGACATGGTGCGCGCGCTCGCCTCCCCCAACATCGACGGGGTGCTTGCCGAGTTCGAAGCGGCGGCGCCGTTCAAAGAGCCCGGTTCTGATGCGGGCCGGGGCAAGTAGACGGTGATCGGTGGGCACGCGGTCCACGTGGCCGCTGTGCCTGGCTGAAGGCCCACCAGCGGCCAATTCATCACCACACCTCGCCCTCCTATGTCAGAACACCTTCTCCCACACTCCAGCGGCCTGCCTGCCCCCGCGTCGGCGCAGCACAGCACCGCGCTTGGCCTGGTGCCAGTTGCCCAGGCGCCGGGCCCGTCTGGCGATGGGCCTTGCCCAACGATCGCCGAGCAACACGCCCTGTTCGACGCCGCCTTGCGGGCTGTCCAGCAGCAGTTGTCGGCCACCCCTGCCGACACCCATGCCGCCCCCTCGAACGATGCCCAGACGGGCCTTGCCGGCCTGCGTGACCGCATCACCACAGCTCGCACCCTTCTCTACTACAGCCCGGCGGCGCATCGGGAAATGCAAGCCAAGTTCAAGCGCCTGGCGGTCGACTGTGGCGAGCAAGAGCAGGCGATCGGCGCCACCTTGTCGGAACTCAGGCAGGCCGCGGACGCAGCGTGGTTCGAGCTGTGTGCACTCGAAGACGCAAGAGACAGCGCGGGAGCTGCGGCGCCTCAATCGAAGCAGGCCCGTGCAATCGCCGCGGCACCTATCAACGCCGCGAAATTGCGCTGGCAACAGTGCAGCTGGGCACTGACCGAGGCTCAGGAAGCGGTGTCGGCTGCGGCCATGGGTCGCGCCTCATACATGTATGCGGCAAAGTTGTTCGAGGTGGTGATCGCCTACGCTGACATGACGATCGCCACGCTTGAACACAGGGCCTTCGACACGCCGCAAGCGCCACGCCTTCACCTGCCTGCCAACGTACGCATGCATGCCCCGACCTGGTCGGGCGATTCGGGCGAGATCCCGGTCGACCTGGTGCAGCGCAGCGTGCTGGCCATGGACGTCGATTACGAAGCACTCATTGCCGAGTGCCGCCACCTCTTGCAAGGAGCGGCACAACCGGCGGCATGCACGACCTGAATTTTGCGCATGGCCTCTCCGCCAGCTACCCCGTTCGTTCGAACCGAGAAAGAGCGCCATAGGTTCGAGCGCCCGCGTGTCCTGAAGGGCACGCGCAGCACAAGCCACCCACGGTGTCGGGTGGCAGTCAACGGGGCCTTATGACGCTCACCCCGTCGAACACTGTGGCTACCGTGCAGTGAACGACAACCGCGCTTGCCAGGGGAGGCCGAAAGGCCGCGAGGCAAGCGCACCTTCATGGCCTGCGGTGTCGGGCTCAATCCGTTGACCCCAGGCCTGCGGGCCTGAATCGGCCAGCGTCGATCGACGCGCCGACACAGCAAGGAGGGCAACATGGCCGACCCGAAGATCAAATATGACATCGAGGCGGCGGTCTCGGGTGATGCCGACGTCAACCGCCTGGCCAAGGAACTCGAACAGCTCGACGGGTCGCTGAGTCCGGCCCTGGCGGAACGCGCACAACTCACCGTGCAACGACTGCGCGAGCTGGGCGCCGAGAAGGCTGCCATCGATCGTTTCGGCGAGCTCAAGGCGGCTAGCGAGGCCGCGGGCACCAAGTTGCAGGAGGCCCAGCAGCAAGCCCAGGACTTCGCCCGCTCACTGGCCAGCACGGCCGCACCGACACGGGCGCAGACTGGCCAGCTCGAGAAGCTGCGCGACGCCGTCAACGCGGCCGAAAAGGAACTGCAGAAGCAGACGGCAGCACTGGACGACAGCCGCGCCGCCTTGACCCGTGCCGGCATTCCGATCGAAGGCCTGTCCAAGAAGCAAGCTGAGCTGCGCAAGGAGATTGCCAACTCCATCATCGAAAGTCCAAGCGCCTTGGGCAGCACAGCAATAGCGACCAACGTCTTTCGAAGCCGGTCGGCCAGACCGAAGACGCATCATATCGCGTCGCCCTGGTGAAGTCCAGCGGC
>JADJDQ010000022.1 GCA_016702605.1 Candidatus Intricatilinea gracilis | reverse complement strand
GGGCGCTTCCTCGAGGCGGCTTGGTGTTAATCGGGCTTGGGGTCCATCAGCCAGGTCCTTTCCCAGAGCTGGACGGTCATGCCTGTGCCTGCGCCGGCCGTCTGGTGATCTCAGGTAATTGAGCTTGGTTGGTCGAAGCCCTTCCGAAACGTGAGCCTTCGAGATCTTCGACTTCGTGACTCTTGTCCTCGACGAGGGATTATCGGAACCGCCATCGCGTCGATCGAGAACTCGGGGATGCCGCTCTTCGGCCTCGATCGCGGCGGGGTTCGGAGGGTCACGGAAGCCCGCCCACCAGCCAACGCGTCCCATGCCGTCGAGGCCCATCGCGACGCGCTTGCGGGGGTCGAAGAAGGCCGACTCGATGAGCTGGGCAGACGGGCCCCGGTCGTGCTGAACGTCGACAGTGCCGGTTGTTTCGCGGGTTGTGAGACGGCGCTCGAGGGTTCTTTCGCCTCGATGATGTCCGACTGATGGTCGACCACCACGCGGCCTGCGTCGTCGACAGCGACAAACCCCAGCCGAAGACGTCGAGGCGTGCCCGCCCCGGGGCCCTTCAGGACGGCGGTGACCGGGACTCGGGAGCTTGAGGACGCCGCCATCGGCGTGACCAAAGGGTCGTCGGGCTGACAGCGCCCTACGTTGGCGGGCCCTTCTCCGCGATCGCCTCGGCGTCTTGGTCAGCCTCACCAGCGGCGAGCGCCGTGGTCATGATCTTCGCCCCTGCGCGCGCGATGACGGCGCGAGTGCGTTCCAGATCGATTGGCACGGTCGAGAATTCTCCACGCCGTTCCGGGCTCGCAGTACAGGCGGAACGCGCCCCATTGGTGCACGTGCATCCGCGCGCGCGTAGAGTGCGGTCAATGGCACCTCGAGCGAAGAAACAGGACATCCTTCGCGAAGGCCGGCGACGTCCGGGCTCAAGATCTCCGGCGGCATCGTTCAGAGGAGAGTACGCCCGCGGGGCCTGAGGCGAGAAGGCGAAGGGACACCTGGCAGGAGATGCCGAACAGCCCGCTCCCCGGCGCCATCTTCTCGCTCATCTCCACGATCGCTGGGCAGGTCGACTGGAAGGTCTGTGCCGCCGACGAGTCACCCGAGGCCGACGCCGAGCGACAGGCAAACCCAGGACGTGATCGACGGGATGCGCAAGCCGTTCTCTGGATCATGGGGGAGGCCTGAGCGCCTACCCTTTCGGCTTCTGTGGGCGAGATTCTACCGCGCGCCTGTCGATGGGCGCTGGTCGATCGAAGATATCGAGCCTCGCGCGCAGTCATCGGTCCAGCAGTGGATCGAGGAGCGCCAAGACGGCCGATTCAACGTGGTCTGCCTCAAGCAGTGGGTACCTAGCCGAGGCAACTATGACGTCCCGCTGAGCAAGTGTCTCCACTTCGTCCCGCGCCCAGAGAAGCGATCACCCGAAGGCAAGAGTGCCTTTCGCTCAGGATGGCGCGCCTGGATGTACGCGAGGACCTCGAGGAGAGCGAGGCGATCGGCATCGACCGCGACTTGACCGGCGTCCCCGATATCCAGCTTCCTCCCAGCATCAGAGCCCGGAACCTAGACTCAGCGTCTCCAGGCTGTGCGCGTCGACTGGGAGGAGAAGGGACGCAAGCTCCGCGCAGGCAAGCTCGCCGCGCTGGTGCGTCCGAGCGAGGAGACGACGGCAAGAAGACCGGGTACGCCGTCAAACTCATGACGAGCGGAGGAACGCAACGCGTCGTCGCAGACGTGCCCATCCGTCGCCACGAGCAGCGCTTCCTTATCTCCGTGCTGTCGGACTTCATGACCCTCGGTGAGCAGGTCGGATCGGAGGCGCTCGGCGACCCCAAGATCGCGCTGGTCATGCTCGCGATCGGAGGGCTGCTCGATATGTACGCCGACGCCTTCAACGAACAGGTGATCGGCCGACTCTGCGACCTCAACGGCGTGCCTGAGGAACTCCGCCCCTACCTCGAGCGCGGCGAGGTGCAGACACCGACGCTCGAGGAGCTGGTGGGCATCCTATCTGCTGCCATCACGGGCGGCATCGTCGTCCCGAACCAGCAGCTTCAGGACTGGGTCATCAGCCAGATCCCCGGCGCGCCAGAGTCAGAGGCTAGCCCGGCGGGTCCCCAAGCCGAGACAACGCCCATCGCATCACAGACAGCGCCCCTCGAGCCGCCGCAGTCTCCGCCCGAGCAAGCCTAGGCCACCATGCGGCGAAGCTGGTCGCGACCTGTAGCGCCAGCGGATGCGGGTAGCGCGGCACCGTCTCGCTGTAGATCGCGATAGGGAGCGACCCTCGCGCCTCCACCCATGCACTGACGATGGCTGGCCCGTGCTCGGCGTACAGGTCTGCGAGGCGATAGAGCTCGCCCGGCGGCGGGAGCCTGGACCCGCTCTCGTAGTCGGCAATGCGGCTCCGGACCCCGCGCACGAGGATCGCGACCTCGGCCTGCCCGATGCCCATGTCGGCGCGGGACTGGCGGAGCGCGCTGGCGAGTCGCTCGCCAGGGGTCAACGGCGGCGGGCTGGGATTACCGTGCACCTGCACTGCGCGACATCCTCGATCGGCGCTGTCGGGTCGCCCGGGTACAGGAGCCGGTTGCCGAGCGGTGTTTTGATGCGGTCGCCCCTTCGCCATGTTTTTCCGTCCATCCTTTCGTGATGCCTATCCCCGGAGCGCCCATCGGAATAGGCCACCTACTCAAGCGTCTCCACACCGGTCGTATCGAAGCCCGCCACCCTCGCGGTGTTCTCCACCTGAGTCAGCTCGGTGCGCGCGATGAGCTCGGCGCGAGCCCACGAGAAGCCGACCTTGCGCCCAGCGTCCGGGCTCTCCGGGTCGTCGATGGGGTCGATCTCGGTGGCGATGCGCCGGATGATATCGCCGGTCGTGAGCGGCTTCTCTCGCTGGGTGCTGTCGGTGATGATGCCGCGGACCTGCTCGCGAATGTGGTCCTTGGTCTGCGCGGTGATGTCTTGGGCTCGAGAGACGATGCCGTCGCGCATCTCCTCGAAGACCTTGATCTTGACGGGCTTGCCGGCGATGGCGTCTCGCAACATCGAGCCGGGGAAGATGACGGCGCCAGCGGCCCGGTTCGCCACGTCGGCCGCTCTCGTCATGCCGAAGCGGAGCAGGATAGTGGCGATCTCGCGGTCGATCGCGCTCAGGCCCGACAGGTCCGCGGCCTTCTTCACGCCAGCGTATCGATGCGGGTCGGCCACCGCGCGCCGCAGCTCGGACGCAGCCAGCCGCTTGCCCCATGCCGCCAGCGCCGCCGCCATCGGCGTCATGGCGTGCTCGATCTGCCTGGTGTGGTCGAGAATGGTCGCGGGTAGACGTGCTTTGCCGTGCGCCTCACGTGTGCGGGTCGCCGCGGTCACTCTCGATTGACGCGGTCTCGGTCGTGGCCTCGACTTCATCATGCGCATCGCACTACTCATCCTCGCCGGCTCCTTCTTCCTTGGCTGCGGCCCCGCGCCCGCCGACGACCGGTGCGCCGAGATCTACCGTGTGTGCATGGGCGCTCTCGACGCCCAGTGTGGGGCTGACGATCTCTTCTGCCCGAGCGACGCCCCGCCCAACCAGGCCGCTCGCACGCCCATCGCCGTCTACTGCGCTAGGGCATACGAGGCGTGTAAGTAGTCTCTGCACGGCCTCGTCCATGACGACCTCCGCAAAGTCTCTCATCCACCTGCGCACTCTGGCCTTGGCGTGCTTCTTTCGTATGCGCTTCCTTTTGGGATGCCTCACCGCATTACCCGGTGAAATCCAGCCTCGATGCTATTCGCCACTCGCGCGATCTTCTTCGCCAACGCCATCGTATCAATCATGGCGCGATCCCAACGTCCCATCGGTAGGTCTCTGGGCCATCCACGCCCATGCACGCGGCGCGCACGAGTTCATCGTACCGGTCCCCGGCCAGAGCGCGAACCATCTGATCGATCACCCAAGCTTTGTGGTGCTCGCCATCGTGGCCGCCATGCTTCACGGCGATCTCGATCGCAGCGATGATCCGGTCGGCGGGTGTAATGAGCCCGCTCATGGCGCATCCCCCGCGATGTCATCGCCCGTCGGGTCGTCCAGCAGCACCTGTCGACGCGGTGGCGGCTCGTAGCCGGTAGCCGGTTCGCGGTCGACCTTCACACTATAGGTAGCCATCGTTCGTCCTCCTTCATCTTCCGTCCAGATCAATGCTCCACTTCTGTGAAACGGAGTCGTACTTTGCGCCAAGGGCCATTCTTCCTCGGACCAAAACAGCCTCACTTAGTCCCTCTGCGCGACCGGCCGCGACTATCTTCGACCAAGACAGCATATCTCTCCACGCCATCCCAGGCCTGCGGACCAGATACATTCGCAGGAATTCCTCTGCCTTCTGTTCTTTGCTCCGATCGTCGGCTACGAATTCGCTTGTGATGCCTTGATGGATTGGGGGGCCTGGTCGACTTTTACGCCTCCACCGACCTGGTTGGTCTGGTGTCTGCATCTGTGCATGCGCGGATTGGGGGCTTTGATAAACCTCGTTGCGCAGCGTCTTGGGGGCGCGCGATGGGTCCAGCGCTTCACGTATCGCTCTTCCAATACTGCCGGTAGGCCCGTAGAAACTCGACCTAGACGAGATTCGGGCCATACCGCCACGACTATCGTTGTCCACAGACACTGATAAACCGCGTCCCACTCGCGAGTCTGCGGTTCTTTTTTCTGCTCTCTTCGGGCAGCAAGCATTTCAAGTCTCTTGGTCATCGCTCGTCCTCCTTCATCTTCCGTCCAGGTCAAGCCAGCTGTCTTGGTAGAGCGTTGGGCTCGGCACCTCAAATGCTCGGAGCCCAGCAACTCAGTCCCGGCCCACACTAGCGCATCGAGCCGGTCGGGGAATCGGGTCGCCCGGCTCCCATCCACAAAGCTGGTCCTCGAGGTCGCTGAACACCCGGATGTGATGGGCGCGCCCCTGCTCGTAGACCGCAGCGATGGGATCTGCCCGGACCTCCTTGCCTCGGCTCGCGGACACCAGCGTGATCGGTACATCTCGATCGGCCTGGCGGATGGTGGACTCGACCATCGCGCCGCCTTGGTTCTTCTCCGCCACGATGCGATCGGACTTCCACCGGCGGAAGCTGGTGACCGCCTGCTGCGCCCAGGCGTTCGGGCTGTAGCGCCCGGAGACGTCGTCCAGCAGCCAGAGGTGCCGCTCCCGGTCGATGCCCATCACCACGATGCCCGTCTCGTCTGAGTCCTCCTCCGAGCTCACCGCGGGGTCCACTGCGACGACGATGCGCACCAGCCTCAGGCTCGAGATCACAGCGGCGGCGGTCTCGTCTCTCAGCGCATCGTCCGCCTGGCCGAGCACCCAGCGCTCCCGTAGGCCCATCGGGATGACGTCGAGACGGCGGTGCTCCTCGAGCGTAGACCGCTTCCACCGCGCGCCAGGAGCTTCGTCGAAGAGCTCGCCCTCGAGCTCCTGCCTGCCGATGGTCGTGCCCTGATAGCGCAACAGGAGCTTCCTCACCTGCTCCGAGTCCAAGTTCGCCACGTTGTCCATCGTGCGTCCGCGGATGGTGACGGTCCCCGGGTCCTGCATGATGGCCCGCAGCCACTGCTTGGGGCGCGGAGTCGTGGTCAGGATGGCGCGCGCGCCCATCGGATGCGGGATGCGGAGGCCGAACGAGATCTGGTCCCAGACGTCCCGCGATCGCCAGGTCGCCACCTCGTCCCCCCACACGAGGTCGTACTGCGGGCCGCGGAGCTGGTCCGTCTTGTCGG
Organism: Candidatus Intricatilinea gracilis; assembly: GCA_016702605.1. Lineage (GTDB taxonomy): Bacteria > Pseudomonadota > Gammaproteobacteria > Burkholderiales > Burkholderiaceae_C > Sphaerotilus > Sphaerotilus gracilis. The sequence continues at coordinate 16,056 of JADJDQ010000022.1, read as the reverse complement.
CGGAGAAGGTCAGCGCCTCGGCGCCGTTCGGCCAGCGGAGGAGGCGCTTGCTCGGGAAGTGCTTCGGTCGGTACTCGGGCGGGCCCGCGTTGAGCAGCCCAGAAGAGCCGTGAATCATGACGTCGCGAACGTCTGCGGCGGTTCGACCGATGAGCCCGATGCGGCCGTAGTCGTGCTCTGCCACCAGCTCGTTGATGGACTCGGCGCCGAAGCGGCTCTTGCCCCACCCGCGGCCCGCCATCACAAGCACGGTGCGCCATGGGCCTTTGGGCAGCGCCTGGTCAGGCCGGCGAAGGAAGTGCCAGTCGGTGAGGAGGTGGCGAATCCGGTCGTCGCTCAGGCCATCGAGCGCCCGAGCACGCGCCTCGGGCGAGGCAAGCGCAAGCTCTTCAGCGAGGGACCGCATCGCCCTTCAAGCGCTCGCGGATCTTGGCGAGCTCGGCTTCCATCTCCTCACGCGGCGGTCTCTGGGTCACGGTGGCGTCGACATCGAGCCTCGCGCGGACCGAGTACTGCCCAGCCCACCTTCGCTCGAGCAGCCAGGCGGCCGCTTGCCACTGGGACGACGACGCCTTTCGCACGGTCCCGACGAGCGACGTCTCAGCATCCGCGAGCGCGCGATCTACTGCTAGTGCGAATGCTTGTAATGTTTTCGATGACTTGCGACTGTGTTTGTCATGACCACGTCGGCGCCACTCGTTGATCGCGGAGACGGAGACGCCAGCTCGGCCCGCAGCAGCCTCGAAGGTCGCGCCGATGCGGAGGGTCTCGAGGATGATCTTCTCGACCTCATGGGTGAGCTTCGACTTGCGGCCAGCCATCAGATGATTGCTCCATCCCCCGGCTCCTGCTGGTGGGCGATCGCCCATCGGGTCCAGCGGGCCCGGATGACGTCGCAGTAGCCCGGGTCGAGCTCGACGAGGCGGGCCTCCCGGCCGCAGAGCGCGGAGGCGATGAGCGTCGATCCGCTGCCACCGAATCCGTCGATCACGATCTCCCCGACCCTGGAGTTGTTCTCGATGCAGCGCCGGATCAGCGCCGTTGGCTTCATGGTCGGGTGGACCTTGGAGCGGTGGGGGCGGGGGCAGTTCAGGATCGAGTCTTGGGCCCGGCCACCGTACCAGCGGTGGGAGGCGCCGACCTTCCACCCGTAGAAGATGGGCTCGTGGCGATAGTGGTAGTCGCTCCGGCCCATCACGAAGACGTCCTTCACCCACTGGAGTTCCTGACGAAGGACCCCCATCTCGATCATGGCCCTCTTGAACTCGACCCCCAGGGGTCCGCCTGGGCCAGCCACATACATAGATCCGCCCGGCTTCAAGACACCGCAGGCGGCGTCGAGCGCAGCGCGGATGAAGAGGCCGAGCTGGTCCGGGGGTAGGTCGTCGTTCTGGATCTTGAGCTTATCCTTGGTTTTGCCCTCGTACTTCACGCCGTAGGGCGGGTCGCACCAGAGCATCTCGGCCACCTGGCCGGCCATGAGCGTGGACCAGGTCTCGGGCAGCGTGGAGTCCCCGCAGATGAGCCGGTGCGGACCGAGCTGGTAGACCTCGCCCGCCTTCGAGACCGGGTCCGGCGGCACATCCGGGGCCTCGTCGGCGTCCTGGGTCTCCTCGGTGTCCGTGGAGACGTTCACCTTGCGGATGAGCTCGTCTAGCTCGTCGATGTCGTAACCGGTCTCCGTGATCTCATGGCGCGGAATCTCGAGCAGCAGGGAGAGGAGCGCGTGGTCGTCGTAGGTCCCGAGCTCCCCCGTCCGGTTGTCGGCCAGCATGATCTTGGTGGCGGTGGCGTCGTCCACGTCGGCCCAGATTACGGGCAGGCTTTCGGCCCCCTCGGCCTTGGCCGCATCGAAGCGGTGGTTGCCCACCAAGATCTGGCGGGTGGACGTCTGGACGACGACAGCGCCGTAGAACCCGTTCCCGCGCACCGACTCTCGGATCCGGCCGACGTCACCCCGCTTGGCGTTCCTCGGGTGGTGGCGGATGGAATCGATCGCGACGACCTCATAGTGCTGCTCGACGTGCTTCATTTTTCCTCTTGATGTTGACACCAAGGCCCGTCACCTGTCCACCCGGCGGATCTCGATGCCTATCCGCTCGGCCTCGCGGATGCACGACGCGGTGCCGGGCCCGCCCGGGAAGGCGAGGAGCAGCAGGCGCTCGCCGGGCGCGGTGATCTCGGACGCGAACTTCAGCATCCTCCGGTTACGTCGAGGACCTGCGGAGCGACCCTCGACCCACCGAGCCGGCATTCGTATCTCGTCCACATCATTCAGCCCCGCCCATTGCCCAGCAAGTCTATCCGCCCCATTGGCCGAGCCGTGAATAAGCCACTGAATCCCATCATTATTGTTGATGGCGTCGAGTTCCGCTGACAGCAGATGAAATGCTCGGTAATCGCGCCCGCCGGTGACGACGACGATCACCGCCACTCCCCGCACTTGCGCCAGCCTCCAGGCTGCGCGACGAAGTGGTGCCGGCTGTTTATCTGTTGCGCCACAGGGACCTCTTTCTGCGGCTCCCCGCAGCCGGTGCACCGGAGCTCGTGCTTCACCACCCCAGACACCTCGACCGCGAGCGCGTAGGGCCCCGCGCGTGGAGCAGACTCGGTCGGCGCTTCAAGGCCGCCGGAACTGTGGAAGCACGGGCACGGATGCGCTGTGCCTCCGTTGCGGCCGGTGCACATGCCGTGGTGCGCGGGGTGAATGCAATGGCCGCACCTGCGCGGCGAGGGAGACACCAGCCCAGGCCGGGCCCTATCGATGTCCTCCGCCACCCTCTCAGGTGTCGCAGGCGAGTCGCATAGCTCCCACTCGTCGCGGTCCGGGAGGTATATCGTGCGGCCGCTCGTCTTCACCTCACGCGCCATCTTCCCACCTCCTGCCGATGCACCGAACCTCGGTGTCTTCGCAGCGTTTCGCCGCCAACTCGAGCGCGACCTTCATACCTGGCGACCAGCCAAGGTCCTCGTAGAAAACGACCGCTTCAGTTCCCCACCACCACGCGAACCCAGCCTCGATCCCCAGGCGCCGCTGCTCCGGGTCGTGGTCATCCAGCACGCCTGGCTGGGTGTACAGACCGTGGCTCGCGAACGGGGCCTCGCCGCGCAACAAGCTGTCGCGCAAGCATGCCCGGAGGTAGCGCAGGTTCCGCTCGACGTCGCCCGCGTAGGGGCTCTCAATGATTACGCGCCTCATTCCTTCGTCCATCCTCTCTCTCGTGCGAGCCACCGCTTGACCACCAGCACGCCCTCGGATCCGCGCGCCTGTTGCTTGCCGTCCGTGTCTCGCCCGTAGATCTCCGAGTCATCATGAATCGCGCTCATCGGGATCCAATGCTTGAGTCCTTTGGACGACGTCACCTGGATCGCCTTGTCCGTGAGCATCTCGAGCGTGTATTGGCCTAGCTTCACCGGCTCGCCGCCGCTTGGGTCGTAAGTGCGTTCGCATTCGTCGCTCTGCACGAACTCATGCTTGGTCACACGCGCACGGCGCATAACCGCACGTCCCGCATTCGCCGCGTTCGTTCGCGGCTGCTATCGCTCTGTCCGCCGACTCGCGGGCCATCGTCTGCCGAACGGCTCGCTCGACCCATCTGGAGAACTCCAGATTGGCGACCTTTGCGGCTTCGCGCGCGTAGTCGCGCAACACCGGCTCGACCCATGCGGACAACACCACCCGCCCGTCCTTGGGCTCACAGCAGCACCTCGATAGTGACAGGAACACCGCCAGCTTTGCCGGAGACGAGCACGACCACGGAGCCGTCTCCGAGAGTCCACGCCTCTGATCGTGTCGTCGTGTCCTCAGGCGGAAAGCCTTCGCTCTTCATGGTGCCTTCCTTCGCCAGACTTCTCCGGGCAAAACTTCACGGGTGATGGTAGAGTACAAACACCAATCTTTAGTGCTGTTAAAGAAAACTTCATCCCCAGCCTGCAGCTTCTCCCCCTCGTTCAGCAGGATGTAGCGCGGTGGGGGCTTGAGCTTTCTGCATAGGCCGCCGCATGACCCGCGCACTTCGACCCATTGACCTATGGAATTGAACCACTCAGCACATTCCCCTGGATGCAGATGCAGATGGCCGAAGTAGTCGTACTTCTCAAAGTCGAACATATCCGCGGTGAGTTTCATCCGTTCGCCCCCGGTTCATCCTCGCTCGGCGCCTCGAAGCCCGCATCCAGGTCAGACTCTGGCGTCGGCTCGACCTCTTGCTTGAGCGCCGCCTTCATCGCAGCTACTCCACGCACGGGGGCGATCGGCGGGCTCTCGTCCTCCTCCTCCAGCGGCACGTCCGCAGCCAACGCCTTGAGCAGCTTCTCATCGCGCGTGCTGAGCCTCGAGTTGATGAGCCGCCGCATGACCGACTTCTCTGCCATCTGCGCGAACCACCCATCCCAGGCCTGCGACTTGCCGCGGTTCGCCGAGCGAGCTCGATCTAGGTACGCACGGTCGACCACCACCTCTACCTCGTCACCGCTCGGCAGCACCGCCCAGGCGTAGGCCCCCACGATCTCGCCGCGGGGGAGGTGCACCTCGTGAGCGATGCGATCCTCCACCCTCTGCGCCTTCGGTCGGTATGCGAAGGGCTCGCCTTCACACACCACCTGCGCCGAGATCTTGGTGGCCGCTCCGCTCTCGATGGCCAGGCGACGGAGCCCCTTGACCATCGGTTGAAACTGACACTCGAGCCCGTATGGGATGAGTGCCGCCTCCCCGAACGGTCCGCCAGGGATGAGCCCAGTCATCGCGCAGTCAAGCGCCGCCTGGTAGACCGAGGCCGGGTGGCACTCGAGAAGCTTCGGCGTTTTTCGGCACGCCTGGAGCAGGGCCGCCTTGAAGAACGGAAACGTCATGCTGCCCTGAAGCATCGTCTCCACTTCGGCTTGGCGCTTCTCGATGAGCGCCACCAACTCCTCTGGCCCGCGTTTCGTGATCTGTCGTCCCTGCTGTACCATGATTCCTCCTTATTGCGCGTAGCCGTCGCCGTAGCCGGAGCCGTCGCCGTAGCCGTAGCCGTCGCCGTAGCCGTCGCCGTAGCCGTAGCCGTAGCCGTCGCCGGAGACGTAGCCGGAGCCGTCGCCGTCGCCGGAGCCGTAGCCGTAGCCGTAGCCGTAGCCGTAGCCGTCGCCGTAGCCGTCGCCGTAGCCGTAGCCGTAGCCGTCGCCGGAGACGTAGCCGGAGCCGTCGCCGGAGCCGTAGCCGTAGCCGTAGCCGTAGCCGTAGCCGTCCGTTACGCCCACGGAGCAGACTCCCAGACAAGCACGGCTGCCGGCGTCACCTCTGACACGCTCGTGATGTCGCGCAGCTCGATATCGGCCGGTGGACCGACACGACTCTTGCCGATGGGCCCGACAGAGGCGAGGCCCAAGAAGCCTTTACACGCCGCGTCCCAATAGAGTGTGTTGCGAGCGCGCTGGAGCTTGATCGTCGTGCCTCCGGTCTCCGTCGCGTAGCCGAAGAACACACCTCGGTGCGCCGTCGTCACGAGCACCGGCCGTCCGAGTTTGGGGTTGGGGTTGGTTGCCTTCTTCTTTGTCGCCATGATTCGTCCTTCCTTGTCTTATCTTGCCGCGACTCGCCGGGCCGAGCCATGCCTAGCCAGGCCGCTTACTTATCCAGCCGAATCGTGAGTGAGCGCCCGCCCGCCCGCTTCTTCGTGTACATCCGCGAAGCCTCGTCCAGCACGCCAGCGCTCGGCGCCACATGCTCGGCCACCTTGCGCCAGTCGACGCTGACACTTTCGCTCCTATTGCCGTAGTGAATCACGCCCCCATCCAGCTTCACACCGCGGGCTGAGCCGATGGAGAGCGCGAGCTTGTCCCGCAGGTCCTCGGCCAGCACCTCGTGCTCGATGGCGCGGATAGCCATCTCCTGCTCCTCGTCGGTCGCATCGCGGTAGGGATCGAGCTCGTCACCGTGCACCGCCTCCACGTACTCGCGCACCAGTTCTGAACCACTCGACGGTGGCGGCTTTCGAGGCAACACGTGCTCCCGCCAAAACCGCTCGCAGCAGGCGGCGATCTCCCGACCAAACTCCGGGTCATAGGTGACGTGATAGTCTTTGAACTGCTCGGAGCTCATGCTGAAGACGACGATGCGCCCACGCTCGAAGCGCGGGAACAGCGGGCTTCGCATGTACTCGAGCGCCTCGAGGTAGGTCATCATCTGCAACGTCTCATACGCCTCCGCCTGGTCCGTGCCGCTCACGCCGTGGCGATCGACGAAGGCCCCGAGCTTCTTCACGTCCACCAGCTCGGGCTTGCCGGCGCGCGTCCACCACCCATCCGGGGTGATGCGCTGCCACTCGCGCCCGGGGACGTCGATGCTCTGATCGCTCCATGCCTTCGACTCGGCGCCGTACTCGTCCGCCGCCCAGTCGAACAGCACGCGCTCGAGGCGCTTGCCGGTTTTCATCGACCGCGTCTGGGTCGACTTCATCTCGAGCCCGTGGCGCTTGGCGTCGATGGTGGCCCAGATGTCGAAGGCGCTCGAGTACGACGGCGCAGAGCCGAATGCCTGCGGGTGGTAGAGCTGCATGATCGGGAGGACCGAGCTCCCGCCGATGCGACCTAGGTTCAGCCGCGGGGTGATGTCGATGACTGCGCTCATTCTGCGTCACCACCGGATCCAAGCCCGTGCGCCTCCGTGAGGCCGCCCGAGAGATCGCCCACGTGCTGGGTGCACGCGTAGACGACCGACGCGCCTGCGCTTGGCATCGGGCACACCTCCAGGCTCCACTCGGCATCCGCATCGCAGTCGACGTGGTCACACCTCATCGCTCACCTCCAGGCAGATTGATTCTGCGCCGCACTTCATCGGCTATGGCTCGCAACTCTTCCACCCTCGCCGCAGCCCACCTCGCCGCCCCCGCCTCCGCCGCCTCCGCCGCCTCCGCCGCCTCCGCCGCATCCGCCGCCGCCCACGCCGTCGCCCACGTCGTCGCCCCCTCCTCTGCCGTCCACGCCGCCTCCGCCGCCGCCGCTCCCGCCGCCTCCGCATCCGCCGCCGCCCACGCCGTCGCCCACGTCGTCGCCCCCTCCTCTGCCGTCCACGCCGCCTCCGCCGCCTCCGCCTCCGCCGCCGCCGCTCCCGCCGCCTCCGCCGCCGCCCTCGCCGCCCACCACGCCGCCGCCGCAGCCGCCTCCGCCGCCGCCTCCGCCGCCATAGCTGTTCGTCGGTCTGAGATCGGCTCACACGCTATCAACCCAGCCCCGAGGTCCCCTAGCGCCCGTATTGCCGATTGGCGGGCGCGCTCAGCGCACCAATACCCAAGCTCAGAGCAATCGACATCATTCTTTTCGACCCACCACAGGAGCCAATCCCCGCGCTCGCAGATCGCCCATGCTTGCTCCAGAGACGCGCCGGCGCCTAGGCTCTCAGCCCACGTGATCGCCTCGCTACACGCCTTGCGTTCGTGGAGCCTCGCGACGAAGTCACTCATCGCTCACCTCCGCCGCCCACAAGCGGTACATCTCGGCCAGGTCCATCGGGCGCGAGGACATGGTGCTCTTAGCGAATCCCTTTAGCGTCTCACGCTCGCTAGGATGCCACGCCAATCGACGATCGGCTTCTGCGCTCACTGCGGGCGGGGTAGACGGCTCCGGCGAAGCCTCGGGCTCGCTCGTGAAGGATTCGAGGTACCCGAGGCGCTCGGCGACCCGGGACTTCACCAGGTCGAGGTGGTGGATGGCGTCTCGCATCTCGGTCGCCAACTCGAACCCGGGATCCGCCCCCAGCAGGTCCGCTGCCGCCGCCTTGGCGTTGTCGCTGGCGTCCAGCAGCGCGTTCAGCGCCGACTCGAACAGCGCCTTGGCCGCTCGCTCGGCTTCGGCCCGCTCGGCTGCCTCGTCGTCGTGGCCCGTCATCGCTGGGTCTTCATGCTCTGGGTGGCTCATGCTCATGGCTCGCCCTCCTTCAACGCGGCGCGCAGCTCGCACTCGATGAGCTCTCCGACCAGAATCGGGACCCACAGCACCGGCTCGGTCGAGGTCTCGGGGGCCGACGGGATGTAGACTACAGCGGGGCTCACCGCGGGGCTCACCGCCGCACCTCGACGATGCAGTCATCGTCCTCGTTGGCGTGCATGGCGGCTCCGGCGGCCGCCTCGATGGCCGCGAAGAGCGCGTTGTCCGAGATGAACTCGGAGCTGCAGCGGCGCTTGATGACCCCAGCGAAGGCCACGACCATCGCGCGGAGATGGGTGACCTCGTCGCCAGAGGCCCGGGCGATGGCCACAAGGTCTCCGGGGGTGAGGAGGGTGTAGAGCACTTCGTTCGTCGTCATGCTTAGACTGTACGTACAGACGCCGTTCGCGTCAAGCCTGGCTGGTGCTTTTTTTGGGTCTCGGTTTCTCGGGTTCCCGCACGGGTGCGACCGTACAGCCTGATCTCGCTGTCGCACACCGCCTCGACCCAGGACGTCAGCGAGCGCCCATCGAGCGCCGCCGCCGCCGCCCAAAGTTCCTTTTTCGTGGGGTTGATTCTCATTTCGAGCCTTGACGTTTTCGCCATCCTTTGTGCGTACGCCCCTGGGGTCGCGCCGTCAAGTCAGCGCTTCCACCCGCCGCGCGATGTCCACCAGCACATCTTTGGACTCTGGTGGCGTCGCAATCGCTGCCTTCTTCCCGAGGCGCGGGCGCTCTTGCCCATGCGTGGCGTTGCCGCACCAACTCACCCAGTAGCGCGTGGTCTCGGCGTCGGGCTCAGACCCCAGCGCAGCTCCGGCAGCGACTCCGGCGGCACACCGCAGACGTAGAGCCAGGTCGCTTTCTTCGCCGCGTGTCCGTATCGACCCTGCTCGACGTGCGCCGAGAAACCGGGGTCGAAGAGCGCGCCGGTCCATCCCCCGCTACGGCTCGGCTGCGGTAGCCCGAAATGCGCCCAGGCATCGGACCAAGCCGGATGCTCCAGCACCCCCCCCCATCTGCGGACGGAGGCCAGCGCGGCGGCGAAGCATCCACCGTCATCGCCTCGCTTGTGACCCCACCGCTTCTCCACCAAGCCGGCGAGGCGACACCAGCGTGCGCACGGGGGATGAGCGATGACCGGATGCGGGCCGGCGTACAGCCGAGCGTCCCGCGCTTCATCCCACGCATCGAAGCCGGGTGCGAAGTAGGCGCCGCCCGACGCGACGAAGAGCGCGGCGATCATCGGCCGGGCCCCGCCAGCTTCACTCGCTCCCCCGCCTCAATCACCTCGCGCAGTATGAGCCGGATCTCCTCGCATCGGCGAAGATGCCCCCCCGACAACCGGCTCGGAACCTCACCGTCATTCGGACCGAGCATATCGTCCTGCTCGATCATGAGGTCCTCGATCTCCGCCCACGCTTCATCGAATGCGTTCATCGGTCCTCCGGCATCAGCGAGTCGAACCGAACCATCTCCGGTGTCCACCGCAGCTTGAAGTCGCAACTCCGGCCGTGGCGATGCTTTCGGATCAGCACGTCGGTGCTGTGCTGGTCCGCGTCCTTGTTGTAGTAGCCCTCGCGATAGAGCATCAGGACCGCATCCGCCGCCTGCTCGAGCTGGCCCGACTCGCGGAGATCCGACAGCATCGGCTTCTTGTCCTCGCGCCGCTCGACGTCGCGGTTCAGTTGGGCCAGCGCCACCACCGGGACGAGCAGATCTTTGGCGATCGCCTTCAGGCCCTCGGCGATCTCGGCGACCTCCTGCTCTCGCGGCGCCCGAGCCCGAAGCGAACCGCGCGCGAGCTGAGCGTAGTCGACCACCACGAGCGAAAGCGGCGAGTCGCTGTGAGCAGCGCGCGCCGTCGCCATGATCTCTGCGATCGGTATCGAGCTCCGGTCGTCCACCAGCAGGCCAGAATCGCTGAGCCCGCCAAGCGCGCGCGCCACTCGGGGCCACTGACCTTCGTCGATGAAGCCTCCCGCGATGCGGACGCTATCGATCCGAGACTCGGACGCGAGGATGCGGTCCGCGAGCTCATCGCCAGGCATCTCGAGCGAGAACATCAGCGCACGCTTCTTCTGCGCGACCGCGACATTGGTCACCATGTTGAGTGCTAGCGCCGTCTTGCCCATGCCGGGCCGCGCGGCGAGCAGGTAGAGGCCGCCGGCACGAAGCCCGCCGAGCGCGCGGTCCATGTCGTGGAAGCCGGTCGACAGACCTCGAAGGGCGCCACCGCTGTCGATCGCCTCATCGAGTCGACGTTGTGCTGATCTCGCCAGGTCCATCCCGGTCTGAAGCCGTCGAGTCGTGCCGCGCTTGTCGATGTCATCGATCGCCTGGCGAAGTGCCGCGATGGCTGCGGCGCCGTCATCCGCGCCGGCCACGATCGCCTTCGGGTCGATGCCTGCGACAGCGCGAAGAGCCGCGACCGATCGGAGTTTGACGACGTAGTGTTCGGCGTTCGCCGGGCTTGCCGCGGTGTCGACTAAGCGTGACAGCGTCTCGGCGATGCTGGCCCCGGCGCTCGCCGCCTCAGCGAGTACAGCTCTCGTGTCGATGCGACCGCGCGCCATCGTGATGCGCTGCATGGCGACGAAGGCGGCGCGGTGAGCTGGCGCGTCGAAGTCCTCGGGCGCCAGCAGCGAGATCACGTGGTCCTTCGATCCACGCCCACGCAAGATGGCGCCAAGCACCGAGGCCTCGAGGTCGTGGTCTACGAGTCGCTTCATTTCTTCACGTGTCCATTCCCGTTGCTCACGATCGCGAGCGCCGTCTGCGGCTCGGCCGCCTTGCGTTGGTTGACGAAGTAGCTGGCCGGCAGCGGCGGCAGATCGTCAATGCTCGCGCTGGGGGGCTGGCTCGACTGCTGGGTGGGGGCGACGCCGTAGCGCGGGCGCTCGCCGCCTTCGTCCTGCGCCCTCGCGAGCCACACGGTGGCTAGCCACGAGGCCATGCGCGCCGCCGTTTTCCTTTTGCGCGGGTTCGCCTCTGCCCAGGCGACCGCCCTCCGCACGGTCGTCAGCACATCGACGGCAGGGAAGAGCTCCTTCCACCGGTCGATCTGCGACTGGGTGACAGCGAAGGATTTCCCCCCAGAGCAGGGGACGCTGATGACCGACGGCGCTTGCGACGGAGGTGCTGCGCAATCTTCTTCTCCTCTCTTCTCCTCTCCTCTCCTCTCAGGGGGACGTTTTCCGGACAGTCCTTGGATTGTCCCGGACGCGTCCTGGACGTTTTCCGGACGCGGTGCACGCCTTTTCTTTTGTCGTTCCTTACGCTTACGGTCGGCATCCTTCCAACCCTCGGCGTGCTCCATCCAATCGTGGACTCGGAGCGCTCCATTTTCTTCGTCGAGCAATCCAGCGCCGACGAGCGCTTCGACGAACACCGCGGCGTCTCCGCGCCAGCCCCAGACACGCGCCAGCGCCTCGGCGGTCCACCCGTCCAGGTCGCCATCGGGCTCCGATTCAATGGTCCAAGACCACACGGTCAGGACGATGCCGCGGGCCTCGAGTTCCGAGCATCCGAGCCGGGACTCGAGTTGAAGCACCTTGCGGTGGCGATGCGCGCCGCCGTGAAGCTTCGACCAGCTCATCGGGGGTCGACCCCGTGACGCCGAATATGCGCCTCGATCGCCTCGCGGAGAAACTCGGACCGAAGGATGCCGCGCTTCTTAGCGAGGGCTGTCACGTTCAGAAAAGCAGACGGGGTGAGGCGGAAAGCGACGTGTTTCTTGCGCTGCTCTTCGGGTAGCTTTTGCATGGAACACAAATATACGTGTCGCGTCTGTGCGTCAAGTCGTGGTCTGGAGCTCTGCCAAACCGCGCGCGGTGATGAGCAGCGGGCGCCCTCGGCGGTAGACATGCGGGCCGACTTCCACGAGGCCTTTTTCCTCGAGTCGCTTCGCCACCACGGTGATCCCGCTCTGGTTGCGGTCGAGCCGCCGGCCAGCCTCCGCCGCGCTTAGACCCGGCTCCACCGCCAGGAGCTCCAGCAAAGCCCGAGCCCCGTCGCGCACGATGGTCCGCTGGTCGACTGGCGGCTCGGCCATCAGCGCCTTGCCGGCGTCGGTGACGAGCCACAGCGGCAGCTCATCATGCTCGCCGGCCTTCGCTACATGCCCCTCGCGCCGGAGCTGAAAGAGCCTGTGGTGGACGCTGTTCGCTGGGCGACCGAGGCGCGCCGAGATCTCGGGCAGCGTGCGAGGGACCGTGCAATGCGCCAGCACCTGGGCGCGCGAGACGGGCGATCGAGTCGTGTTGCTCATTTTTCCTCCGGCGGGGATGATCGATAGTTCGGTATGCGGCTCCTCGCCCTCTGCGGCGTAGGCCTTCGAGATGTCCACGGCGCAGACCTGGCCGTCATCGAAGTGGGCCGACAACGCATCAAGCAAAAGCTTGGTGAGATTGTCGATGTCGGGTCTCTTCGCGTGAGGGAGTCGTTCTGTGCCCAGCTTCTTCGGCGTACGCTTCGGTCTCGGGAACACGAACCATATCTCCAGCACCAGCGCCCCCTCGAGCCTGCCGATGTTCTGCGCCAGGGCGAGGAGCGCGATCGCCCGCTTCGCCGCACGTGTTCTGTCTGGTACGTACGCCTGTCCAGCCTTGCCTCGACGAACCCGCTGCCAGGTCACGGGCTCTCCTGGGATGTAGAGCGAGATGGTGCGCTGGCTCATGGCGTCACCCGCTTGAACGTCAGCACCCAAACCCAGGGGTTGGCAGACCAGGACCCGATCCCGTTGATGGAGCCCCACAGGGAGGCGAATGATCCAGGGGCGTGTGGTTGGGCGTTCGGGAGATCAAGCCCGTAGTCGCGCCATCCGCGCTGGCTTGTCTTCTCGACGCCCTCGGCGCGCGCGTCGTCGTCGCTGATCCGGCAAAGGCGCTCGACTCGAACCTCGGTGATCTCGAGCGTGATGCGTGAGAGCCCGCGAGGCATGTGGATCGAGGGCAAGACGCGGCGTTTCCATGGCCATGCGTCCGCCTTGGTGATCTCGCCGTCCGCCGAGAACTCGCTGACAGCGTGCTCGGACTCGGGCTCGAATTCTGGGAGTAGACGGATCGTTTCCTTCACCCAGAGTCGATCACCGGGCGCGCCGTAGGGGCACTTGATGCACCACGCGCCGTCGCTGCCGTCATCAAACTCGGCGCCGAAGACATCCTCGCCGGGGTACATCTCGCCTCGACGGTCGATGAGCGCGGGCGCGTACCGGCCCACGTAGATCAACGGCGCATCCGCCGGGGGCTGCGGCTTCACCGGCCGCCGGGTCTGCGTTTTGGTGCCTTCGAGCAGCGCGCGCACCATCGGCGCGGAAAATAAGATCGGACGCTCCTTCATCGGTGGCTCTCCAGCCCGGAGATCGGGCACGTGCGGACCGCGACGCGGGTGAGGTCGCGCGAGGGCTCGGGATAGATCGGCTCGACCTCCGTCAGCGCATCGAGCGATGCTGTGCCTCTGGTGCTATCGATGCGTACAACGAGCGCGTTGCCGCAATCGCCGCAAACCACCTCGTCGCCCTCGATAAAGATCGAGTGCAGGTCCGGCAGCGACATCTCACCGAGGATCTTCGCGGCGACCTTGCGTGAGTACCCGCGGATCGCCGAAGCGCCGCACATGGGGCACTCGAGCCACTCATGACAGCATCGGCAGCGTGGGCGGGTTCGATCGCGATACTCTTGTGTGGTCTCGCTCATAGTCCCCCCAGATCTGCCCAGACCCACAGGATCGCGGCGCAAGCGATGACGGTGATGATGACCATGATCATGGCAGACCTCCCGGCACGTGCTCACCACACGTGTGGCGATAGCCGTCCGCTACCGGAGTTCCGCACGAAGCCACGCGTGTGCATTCAGGGACGTCGCATAGCTGCGACAGATCGACCCCAAGGCAGTTCGGGCACCCGAGGATTACGCACTCAGCATCAAACGGGTGAATGGCCGACAGGACTTTGGTTGAGTCGATGATCTCGTCGCAGTCGTCGCACGACCATCTGAGATTCATATTCACCGCCTCGCTCATGGCCGACCCCAGCACACGACGATGGTCGCAGCCAAGATAAGCATCGACAGCGCAAGCACGCACATGCTTGCGACGGTGGCCCAGCTGGGAGCCCAGCGCCCGCGCGGGAGATCGATCACCGTGGTCACGCGCGGTGGAACGCCGTTGAGTTGCTGGACGTCGTGCGACCAGTGTTTGCGGTTTGGGTTCGGGGTCATGCGGCACCTCTCTGAGCGCCGAGCCGGCGAAGGATCTCGTTGCAAGTCGCGCATCCGGCGGGCTCGTCTCCGCCTATCTCGGTCGTGCGGACGTGGACCGTCCCAATGAGCGATGAGCCGCAGAGCGTCTTGCTGGTCTGGGGCAGGAGCAGGATCGATGGCGCCGGCATGGGCTCGGCGTCGATCACGTGGGCGCGGTGAGCGTGCGGTTTGAAGACCCAGATCATCAGAATCCCCACCGGCGGGCTAGCATCGCGCTAACTTCTGTCTCGCGGACCTGAGACGGCTTCCCGTGGAAGGTTTTGGTCTTGGCGAACTTCTCAGCGTCGGCGCGCTTTCGAAAGCGCTCGACAAAGCTTCCATCTCCCGCAGGCCCCCCATGGGCCATCGGGTGGTCATCTGCGACGGTGTACAGAATCTCGAACACGACCTTGGTTTTCATGGTGCGACTCTCACTTTCGTCCTGAGGCGCCTGGCGAGTCGCGGACTCACGAGGCGCAGATATTCGCGCAGAGCTCGGCGTGTCACCTCGGGCTGGGTCACGCCGTCGACCGCGGCCCGGCCCTGGAGCGCCTCGAGCAGGTCCGCGGGCAGAACCGCCTGGGTAGTGCCAGCGGTCGTGCTGGTGCGCGGTCGGCCAGCTCCGGGGCGACGACCGCCGCGACCAGTCTTCTTGGTGGCCATGCTATCCTCCTGCACAGCCCTGAGGCCGCGCTTGTCCGGTCGTGGGGTGAGCGGGGCGCCCGCCTGTACAGCGAGGCGCCCCGCGATTTGGCTACCGCTCGAGAAAGAGCCCATCCGCCTGGCGGACGCCGCGATTGGACTTGCTCTGGAAAAGCTCACCCGCGGTGCGGACCTGGTCGACCCAGCCGGCGGCCTCGGCTTCTTCGACCGAGTCCTGCGGGACCGCGTAGATCGGGGCCTTGTCGATATCGGCGGCGATCATGTGGTCAATCGCCTCGGCCTCCTGCTCGGGGATCTGGTAGGTGGTGTCTTGAATCACGACGTATTTCATGTGCTCGTCTCTTTTCTGGGCCCGCTGTACCGGCGCCCGATGAAGAGACAATAGCACCGCTGTTGATTCCGTCAACGTCGAATCAACACGATCGTAAAGCTGTAATGATTTCGAAGACTACCGCTTGCGTCCTGGAGCTGGCGTCGGCCCGCTCAGGTCCCCGGTGGGGCTGTCGCTGGGCCTGCGCTGGCCTCTGGCCTCGCTCAGGCGCGCTCCTAGCTCCGACACCTGCCGACGAAGCGCGGCGATCTCCAGCTCCCTCTGGGCGTCGATCCGAGGCCACTCGCTCTGCACCACCTCGAGGCGCACCAGGCGCTCACGTAGCGCGGAGATCTCAAGGTCCCGGCTGGCGAGCGCTGCCTGGTAGCTAGCGATGAGCCCGGCCCAATGCTGGTCCTGGGTCTCGACCTCGATCTTGCCAGCCTCTGCCCCGGCGCGCCGCCGATCGATCGCGCCCTTGAGCGCGGCCCCAAGCGCCGCCCCTAGCGCGGTAGCTAGACCCCCGACCGCGGCGAGGATCTGGCCCGGCTCCATCTAGAACACCGGCAGAACGGAGGCGTGCTGAATGGACATGGTCACAGCCCCGGCCCCGGGGCGCCGCCGTCCTACCTATCCTACGTGGGAATGTCAGCGACGTGTCGATCACCGGGCAGGTCAGTTGTGGGTCGCCAATCACCCGCGCCGGTGATGATGTTCTCCAGGCAATAGTAAAAGTGGCCGTCGTCGCCGAGTGGGACAAAATTGGCCTCATAAAGTCTGCTGCGGATGTGTTCGTCGGGAACGATGAGCCGGGATCGGTGACCGTGCACGTACCGGCGTTGTCATCGACGCCCCATCGGAAATGGTCTGGCCTGATCGACCATGGAAGCCCGCGATATTTGTCTGCCCCGATGGGTCGGTCGTATTCAATCGGACCGTACTG
>JADJDQ010000021.1 GCA_016702605.1 Candidatus Intricatilinea gracilis | reverse complement strand
GGTGGTCGTGGTCGAAGGTGAAGGGCTCGTGGTAGTCGTCGATCTGCGGCAGGTTGGGGTTGGCGAAGATCTTCATCAGCAGCTGCCCTTGCCGCCCTGGCGCGGCACGATGCTGCCGTTGGCCTTGCGGACCCAGCCGCCGTTCCAGCGTTCCTGGTTCTCCCAGTCCTTCGGGTAGCCGATGCCGGGCTTGGTCTCGACGTTGTTGAACCGGGGCGTACTCCACCCGCGGGGCGGCTGGTCCACACGTTCTTGCAGGTCACGCTGCAGGTGTGGCAGCCGATGCATTTGTCCAGGTTCAGCACCATGCCGATCTGTGCACGTACTTTCATGTTCTTGCTCCTAATGTGATCGGCTGGTTCACGGGTTCTCACCCTGGCCTTGATAGGCCTCGGCAAGGTGGTCGTCGGCGGGGGTGTCCAGCCAGTCGACCTTAGCCATCTTGCGAACCACGACGAACTCGTCGCGGTTGGTGCCGATGGTTCCGTAGTAGTTGAAGCCGTAACTGAACTGCGCGTAGCCACCGATCATGTGGGTGGGCTTGAGCACAATCCGTGTCACGCTGTTGTGGATGCCACCGCGTACGCCGGTGATCTGCGATCCGGGCGTGTTGACGATCTTTTCCTGCGCGTGATACATCAGCAGCATGCCGGGGTTCACGCGCTGGCTCACTACCGCTCGCGCTGCGATCGCGCCGTTGATGTTGAAAACCTCGACCCAGTCGTTGTCCTCGATGCCGCTGCGCTTGGCGTCGTCCTCGCTCAGCCATACCACCGGGCCACCGCGGTTCAGGGTCAGCATCATCAGGTTGTCGCTGTAGGTGCTGTGGATGCCCCACTTCTGGTGCGGCGTGATGAAGTTGAGCAAGATCTCCTGGTTGCCGTTGGGCTTGATGTTGTGGATGCCGGCCGTGGTCTTCAAGTCCACCGGCGGACGGTAGCTGCTGAAGCCTTCACCGAAGGCGATCACCCACGGGTGGTCCAGATAGAACTGCTGGCGGCCGGTCAGCGTGCGCCAGGGGATGTACTCGTGCACATTGGTGTAGCCGGCGTTGTAGCTGACGGTCTCGCTCTCGATACCGCTCCACGTCGGGCTGCTGATGATCTTGCGCGGCTGGGCCTGCACGTCGCGGTAGCGGATCTTCTCGTCCTCGCGGTAAAGCGCCAGGTGGGTGTGATCGCGCCCGGTCTGTTTGCCCAGGGCTTGCCAGGCCTTCACCGCCACGTGGCCATTGGTCTCGGGCGCCAGCTGCAGGATGACCTCGCAGGCATCGATGTCGGTCACGATCTTGGGCATGCCCTTCGTCACGCCTTCAGTCAACGTCTTGCCGTTCAGCTGGCCGAGCTGTTCGACCTCGGTGCCGGTCTTCCAGCCTATGCCCTTTCCACCGTTGCCGAGCTTGTCCATCAAGGGGCCCAGTGCGGTGAAGCGCTTGAACACGTTCGGGTAGTCACGCTCGACCACCATGATCTGCGGCGCGGTCTTGCCGGGGATCAGCTCGCACTGGCCCTTCTTCCATTCCTTCACATCGAAGGGTTGGGCCAGTTCACCGGCGGTGTCATGCATGATCGGCGTCAACACCACCTCTTTCTCGACACCCAGGTGGCCGACGCAGACCTCGCTGAAGGTCCTGGCGAAGCCCTTGTAGATCTCCCAGTCACTGCGGCTCTGCCACACCGGGTCGACAGCCGCACTCAGCGGGTGGATGAATGGGTGCATGTCGCTGGTATTGAGGTCGTTCTTCTCGTACCAGCTGGCGGTGGGCAGCACGATGTCGCTGTACAGGCAGGTGGTGCTCATGCGGAAGTCCAGCGTCACCACCAGGTCGAGCTTGCCGACCGGGCCTTCCTCGTGCCACTTCACCTCGCTCGGTTTCGCATCGTCTTTGCCGAGGTCCTTGCCCTGGATGCCGTTCTCGGTGCCCAGCAGATGCTTGCAGAAGTATTCGTGGCCCTTGCCAGACGAGCCCAGCAGGTTGCTGCGCCAGACGAACAGCACCCGCGGCCAGTTCTGCGGCGCGTCCGGGTCCTCGCAGCTCATCTGCAGCGTGCCGTCCTTCAGGGCCTTGACGACATAGTCCTTGGCATCCATGCCGGCAGCGCTGGCGTCCTCCACCACCTGCATCGGGTTGGTCTTGAGCTGCGGCGCGCTGGGCAGCCAGCCCATGCGTTCGGCGCGCACGTTGTAGTCGATCATGCTGCCGGCATACAGCGCCTTGTCTGCCAGAGGTGAGACGATCTCTTCCATGCCCAGCTTCTCGTAACGCCACTGGTCGGTATGGGCATAGAAGAAGCTTGTGCTGTTCATCTGCCGCGGCGGGCGCGTCCAGTCCAGCGCAAACGCCAGCGGTGTCCAGCCGGTCTGCGGGCGCAGCTTCTCCTGGCCCACGTAGTGCGCCCAGCCGCCTCCGCTTTGGCCGATGCAGCCGCACATCATCAGCAGGTTGATGACGCCGCGGTAGTTCATGTCGGCGTGGTACCAGTGGTTCATCGCCGCACCGATGATCACCATCGACTTGCCGTGCGTCTTGTGCGCGTTCTCGGCGAACTGGCGCGCCACGGTGATGATCTGGTCACGCGGCGTGCCGGTGATGCTCTCGGCCCAGGCCGGTGTGTAGGCCGCGTCGTCGTCGTAGCTCTTCGCACCGCTACCCAGCCCACGGTCAATGCCGTACTGCGCTACCTGCAGGTCGAACACCGTGGCAACTAGCGCCTCGCGGTGGTCACCCTCCTTGCCAAGGCGCAGGCGCACGGCCGGCACCTTGACGAAGTTGACTTCACCGTTCTGGGTGTTGGACTTGAAGTGCGGCGTGCTCACACCGCCGAAGTACGGCAGGCCGATGTCCACTACCTCATGACTCTGCTCGCCATCTTCGATCACCGACAGCTTCAACTTCACTTCGGTGCCGTGGCGCGCTTCCTTGTTCTCGAGATTCCATTTGCCCTGGTCGACACCACCTTCCGGTGTCCAGCGAAAGCCGATGCTGCCGTTTGGCAGCACCGCGCGGCCGTTCGTGTCGAAGGCCACGGTCTTCCACTCGGGGTTGTTCTGCTGGCCGAGCTTGCCGTTGAAGTCCGAGGCGCGCAGGTAGCGGTCAGGCACCAGCGTCTTGCGGCCGTCGGGCAGCGTGTGCTCTTTCAGCATCACCAGCAGCGGCAGGTCGGTGTAGCGGCGTGCGTAGTCGTCGAAGTACGAGCTGCGCTCCTTGAAATAGAACTCGTTGAGTGCGACGTGACCCATCGCCATCGCCAGCGCCGCATCGGTGCCCTGCTTGGGATGCAGCCAGATGTCGGCCAGCTTGGCTACTTCGCTGTAGTCGGGCGTGATTGCCACCGTCTTCGCACCCTTGTAGCGAACCTCGGTGAAGAAGTGCGCGTCGGGCGTGCGGGTCTGCGGCACGTTGCTGCCCCAGGCCATGATGTAGGTGCTGTTGTACCAATCGGCGCTCTCGGGCACGTCGGTCTGTTCACCCCACACCTGCGGACTGGCCGGCGGCAAGTCGCAGTACCAGTCGTAGAAGCTCATGCAGACACCGCCGATCAAGCTGAGGTAACGGCTGCCGGCGGCATAGCTGACCATGCTCATCGCCGGGATGGGCGAAAAGCCGATCACACGGTCGGGGCCGTGCTTCTTGATCGTGTAGACGTTGGACGCGGCGATGATCTGGTTCACCTCGTCCCAGCTGCTGCGCACGAACCCGCCCATGCCGCGCACCTTCTGGTAGTCGCGGCGCGCAGCGTCGTCCTCGACGATCGTGGCCCAGGCATCGACGGGTGTCTTGGCCGTCTTCAGCGCCGCGCGCCAGCGCTCCAGCAGCCGGCCACGCACCATCGGGTACTTCACGCGGTTGGCGCTGTACAGGTACCAGCTGTAGCTGGCGCCGCGGGCGCAGCCGCGCGGCTCATGGTTGGGCATGTCCCAGCGTGTGCGCGGGTAGTCGGTCTGCTGCGTTTCCCAGGTGACGATGCCGCCCTTGACGTAGATCTTCCAGCTGCAGCTGCCGGTGCAGTTGACACCGTGCGTGCTGCGCACGATCTTGTCGTGCGCCCAGCGATTGCGGTAGGCGTCTTCCCAGGTGCGGTCTTCACCGGTGGTCAGCCCGTGGTCGCCAGAGAAGGTCTCCTTGGGCTGCGAGAAGTGAGTGAGTCGGTCAAGAAAGTGGCTCATGTTGTCGTCCTTGGAAGGTGTCGTCCGCGCAAAGCGATCAGCAGGGATAGGGTGCGTTGCGGCGGCTGTAGGCCCACCAGGTCAACGCGATGCAGGAGAGGTAGAACACGATGAACATCGCCAGCGCAGCCGCTGCACTACCCGTCATCTCGAGCGAGGAACCCACGCTCTTGGGGATGAAGAAGCCGCCGTAGGCGCCGATGGCGCTGGCGAAACCGAGGGCCGCTGCCGCTTCGACAGCACCTTCCCTGGCGGCCTGTGCCTGCGCTGATGGCAAGCCTCCGGCGCGCCGAACACGCTCGGCAACGAACAGGCTGGAGATCATTCGAAACGTGCTTCCGTTGCCGATGCCCGAAGCGGCAAACAGCACACCGAAGGCCGCCAGAAATCCGATGAGGTGACCACCCTGTCCCTGCGTGCTGGAACCGTCCATACCAGGTAAGCACAGCAGTGCGGCTGCGGCGCTGTGCGCCATAGCAACGAAGATCCAGAAGGTCACACGTGCGCCGCCCCAGTGATCGGCCATCCAGCCACCTGCCGGGCGCAGCACGGCGCCGATGAGCGGGCCGATCCACACGAGGTGCATTGCATCGACGTGTTGAAACTGGCTTTGCGCCAGCATCGGCAGACTGGCGGAGAAGCCGATGAAACTGCCGAAGGTGCCGAGGTACAACCAGCACATCAACCAGTTGTGCTTGCGGGTGAAGATCACGGCTTGCTCGGCCATCCCGGCATGGGTGTCGGCCAGATCGTCCATGCCGAACCAGGCGGCTGCGGTGCTGGCCAGGATCAGCGGAACCCAGATGAAGCCCGCGTTCTGCAACCACATCGGCCCTTGCGCCGTCTGCTGCGCATGCCCGCTAAACAGGCCGAAGACGCCGTCACTGATGGCCAGTGGCACCAGCAACTGAACAAGCGCCACACCCAGGTGGCCCAGCCCAGCGTTCAGGCCCAGCGCATAACCTTGGCGGGCACTCGGGAAGAAGAAGCTGATGTTGGCCATCGAGCTGGCGAAGTTGCCACCGCCCAGGCCACAAAGCAGGGCCAGCACCACCATCCATTCGAATGGCGTGTTCGGGTCCTGCACGGCCAGTCCGATGCCGATGGCGGGCAGCAGCAAGCTGGCAGTCGCCAACGTGGTGAATCGGCGGCCGCCGATCATCGGCACCGCAAACGCGTAGAAGATGCGCAGCGTGGCTCCGCACAAGGCGGGCAGCGCCGCGAGCCAGAACAGCTGGTTGGTGCTGTAGCGAAAGCCCGCTGCCGGCAAATGCACCACCACCACCGACCACAGCATCCACACGGCAAACGCCAGGGCCAGCGCAGGGACCGACACCCAGAGGTTGCGCCTGGCCACCGAACGACCGGCGCGGTCCCAGAAGCCGCGGTCTTCGGGGTTCCAGTGATGAATGATCGTCATGCTGGTCATGGCGTGGGCAATGCCTATGCTCGGGTTCGTCACCCGGCCTCAGGGGTTCTTCACGTAGGCATTGCCACGCAGGTAGAACCACCAGTTCAGCACCAGACAGACGGCATAGAAGATCGCAAAGCCATACATCGCGTACTGCGGTGTACCAGCCTTGATCTGTGCGCCGATAACCACCGGTGCGATGAATGCACCGTAGGCGGCGATGGCCGATGTCCAGCCCAGCACCGGGCCGGCCTGCGTGCGGTCGAAGATGACGCCGATGGTGCGGAAGGTGCTGCCGTTGCCGATGCCGCTGGCCAGGAACAGCAGCATGAACAGGCCCAGGAACATCGGGAAGTACTGTTCAGGCGTGGCCGAGCCGTAGGCCTGCATCATCACGTAGCCCACCGCCACGGAAGCTCCGGCCATCACCACCGAGATGATCTGCGTGACGATGGAGCCGCCCACCTTGTCGGAGATCCAGCCGCCCACGGGGCGGATGGCCGCGCCGATGAAGGGGCCCATCCAGGCATAGGTCAGCGCCGAGGGCGCGTTCGGGTTCTTCAGCGCGTGCTGCATCACGCCGTCGGCGCCCGGCACGTGCTGGAAGCCGAAGATCACCGTGATGGCCAGCGGCAGCGCCATCGAAAATCCGATGAACGAACCGAAGGTCACGATGTACAGCGCCGTCATCGACCAGGTGTGCTTGTTGCCGAAGATTGCGAACTGCTTCTTCACGCCCTCCTTCATCTCGCCAAAGGCTGCAAGCTTCATCATGCCCAGGGCCAGCACCACGTCCAGCGGGATGGCCACCCACATGCTCAGCAGACCCAGGCCTGAGGGCTTGGGCAGGTACAGGTAGAGCATGACGATGGCGGGCACGAAGGCCAGCGAGTACAGATAGGTGATCTTGGCGAACGCAACGATCGGGTTGCCCGTGGCGGGCGACACCGTCTTCAGGTTGTTCATGCCCCACCAGCACAACACCGACAGCGGCACCAGCGACAGCACCCAGGCAAAGCCGGCGTTCTGTATCCAGGTCGGTGTCCCGGCGGCGATCTTTCCGAAGATCCAGCCGCTGTCCTTCACCAACGTCATCGGCTCGCCACCGAAAGCGCCGAACAGGCCCACCGTCATCACCAGCGGAATGACGATCTGCATCGTCGTGACGCCGAAGTTGCCTAGGCCTGCGTTCAAGCCCAGCGCGGTGCCCTGCAGTCGCTTTGGAAAGAAGGTGTTGATGTTGGACATCGAGCTGGCGAAGTTGCCGCCACCCACGCCAGACCACAACGCCATCAGCTGAAAGGCCCACAGCGGCCAGTCCTTGTGCTGCAGCACGACGCCGGTGCCGATGGCCGGGGCCAGCAGCATCGCCGTGGTCAGGAAGATGGTGTTGCGCCCGCCGGCCAGGCGGATGAGGAAAGACGCCGGGATGCGCATGGTGGCACCCGAGATGCCGGCGATGGCGGTCAGCGTGAACAACTCTGCCTGGGTGAACGGAAAGCCCAGGTTGAGCATCTGCACGGTGATGATTCCCCACATGCCCCAGACCGCGAAGCCGCACAGCAGCGCAGGCACCGAGATCCAGAGGTTGCGGTAGGCGATCTTCTTGCCAGTGCCATTCCAGAACGCCTCTTCCTCCGGGCGCCAGTCGGCAATGTCCGGGCCTCTGGATTGCTCCGATACGTTCTTGGAGATTGCGGTCGCGGTCACACTCATCACTCTTTCTCCTTGTGCCTTTAGCGCGCGAAACTGCGCGACAAGGGCGACGCCGGTGCGTTCGTGCCCATCATTTCGGTCCTGCGCACTTCGGTCCAATACATCCAGATCAGCGAGACCCAGACCACGCCGTACATCAACATGAAGGCGCTGGAACGGATGCCGGTGAGGTCCATCAGCGCGCCGAACATGATCGGCAACACGAAGCCACCCAGGCCGCCGGCCAGGCCGACGATGCCGCTGACGGTGCCGATGTTGTCGGGGTAGTCGTTGCCGATGTACTTGAAGACGCTGGCCTTGCCGAAGGCCCAGGCGATGCCCAGGATGAACATCAGCGCGGTGAAGAGGTAGACGTTCAGGCCGACGTGAAAGGTGCGGGGGCCGTTGACGGTCAGTACCGTGAAGTCGGTCTGTGGGTAGCTCAGCAGAAACAGGCAGACCCAGCTGACCCACAGCACCCACCAGGTGACGTGGTGAGCACCGTACTTGTCCGACAAGACGCCGCCGAAGGCGCGTAGCACGCCGCCTGGCAGGCTGAAGCAGGCGGCAAGCAGTGCAGCAGTCTGGATCGAGAGGCCGAACTCGCCCACGTAGTACTGCACCATCCACAGTGCCAGGGCAACATAGCCGCCGAAGACGATGCTGTAGTACTGGCAATACTTCAGTACCTTGGGATCCTTCAGCATCTTCAACTGGTCGCTGAACTTCACGTTCGAAGGCACCAGATGCTTCGGGTCGCTGCTGCTGCCGAACCAGAACAGGATGACGGTGCCCAACATCACCGCCGCATACACCTGCGGCACCAGCGTCCAGCCTCCGACGGCCAGCAGCACCGGCGCGGCGAACTTGTTGACCGCCGAGCCGGAGTTGCCGGCGCCGTACACGCCCATGGCCATCCCCTGGCGCGCCTTGGGGAACCAGCGTGCCACGTACGGAGTGCCAACCGAGAACGAGCCACCCGCCAGCCCGACGAACAGACCGATGACCAGAAAGTGCCAGTAGGCTGTGGCGTAGCTCATCAGCCAGATGGCAGGCACGGTGGCCGCCATCAGCAATGTCATCACGATGCGGCCACCGTAGCGGTCGGTCCAGATGCCCAGCGGCACGCGGATCAAGGAGCCAGTAAGCACCGGAGTGGCCGTGAGCAGGCCGAACTCGGTCGCGCTCAGGCCCAGTGTCTTCTTCAGCGGGATGCCGATGACGCCGAACATCATCCACACCATGAAACACACGGTGAAGGCGATCGTGCTGACGATGAGCACGGACCACGCCTGGCGTGGGATGGGAGGGGCAGTAATGACCATGGAGCGGACTCGTCTTGGGATTGACGAGACTGTCCGCCCGCAGAGCACTTGTGAACATCAGCACGGTGGCCATGCTGGGCGCGGCAGAAGAACGATGGGCCGTGGCGGGCACATAGTTCTGAAGAACTACGCCGGGGCCCTTCGGTTCAGAAGTTGACCTGGGTCACCGCGAATGGCTCGCGCGTTCACCCAGACTGAACCCGAACAGGCAGCTTCCACCCACCATGTTCCCTGAAACCACCCGGCGGGTCAGTGCCCTGATCGACCGCATCCAGACGCGGTTCCACGAAGGCCAACGCTAGGCACTGCCTCAGCTGCAAGCCATGGCCGCGATGGTCGAGGCGCGCGGCATCGACGACGGCCTTGTCGCTGCACTGCGCACCATCGAAAATTCGACCTTGAGGTCAGCGGCACCGGCACGTTCTTGCGCAGTGATGCACAGCGATTCTTCAGCGTTCCAGGCGCTGCGGCTGGATGGACCCGAGGTCCGCCCAGGTCACCTGACTGTCGGCCATCTGGCAATCATACGGATGACGGCTTGTGGCCGACGGCCGCCGCAAGTGGTCGAGCCAGACAGCTGACCATCACGGCAGTCATGGCGTACGGTCGCTCGTTGCCACCGCCAGGACGCGAAGCGCTTCATGACCGTTGTTGGGCTTGGCCATGACCTCGCAGTCCCGGTCAGGAGACGACACTTGACCAGTAGCCTGCAAGCAGTCGATCGGATCTGGTCGATGGCGCCTTGGGGGTGTGCGTGCGCTTGGCTCGCCCAAAGCGCTTTATTGAGCACGAGCGGAACAAGAACCCTATGGCGCGTGACTGGCTTCGCCCTCGCTAACGCTATCCTGCTCTCTTGAACGGTAGGAGCGCGACGTGAAGACCATCTCAGTGTTCAACAACAAGGGAGGCGTTGGCAAGACCACCTTGACCTTCCATCTTGCACACGCCCTGGCGGAGCTAGGCCACCGGACGCTCCTGATCGACCTCGACCCGCAGTGCAACCTGACCATCTACGGCATGGACCAGGAGGCATTGCACGACATCTGGCTGGAAGAGGACGCCTTCGTGGCCGACTTCAAGTCGGCCCAGCAAAAGCTCACCGCAAACGATTTCAACAAGCTTATCGCTCAGACGCGTTCCATCCACTTCCTGCTCAAACCTGTCGAGGATGGCATCGATGATCTTCCCAGCCTCCCTCCGCCTCGCAAGCTGGCGAATAACCTGGACTTGATTCCAGGGCGACTGACCATGCACCTTTACGAGGATGCGGTCGCCCGTCGGTGGAGTGAGGTCTACCAAGGCGACCCCCTGGCGGTCAGAACGGCCACCCGGCCGCGGGAACTGGCAATTGCCTACGCTAAGCAGTTCAGCTATGACTTCGTGATCATGGACACGTCGCCCAGCCTAGGCACCTTGAACCGGGTTGTCATTTCGACAACCGACGGTTTCTTGATCCCCTGCATGCCGGACATGTTCTCCCTCTACGGCATCCGCAATATCGGGAATGCGTTGGCGGTCTGGAAGAAGCAATTCGACACCATCTATCACCTGCTTTCCAACGAAAAGCGCGCGCTGTTCCCCGAAAACTTCGTACGCCTGCTCGGATTCACCATCTACAACGCGAAGCGGTACTCAGGCGCGTCGAAATGGGACCTGGCCCAAGCTCACTTCAACTACGCAACGCAGATTCCGCAAGCGATCGCCGAATTCATACCCGAGGCGGTGCGTGACCACCTGGACCCGTCCGTGTGGTCTCAACCGATTGGCGAGACCGCCATCATGCACACGCACAACACCATGCCCGCCATGGCGCAGAAGTATCACCTCCCACTCTGGAAGGTACCTAGCGCGGCGCTGGAGTACGAGGACACCTCAACTGTCGGCGGCAACCGTGGGCTTTACCAGGCCACACAGGAGCGCTACCACGCCTTCGCGAAGGAACTCCTGATTCGCCTGAGCTCCTTGAAGTAAGGGCAAGGCCATGCCTGAGGAGCAATCCATCGACGTCGCTCTTGCCGCATATGAGGCACGCCGCCACGAGCTCTCAATCTTCATGAAGGGCATCGAAGGTTGGTTCGCGAGCCATCCGAGGCTTACGGGCGGCTCCACCCCGACCGTGCATTCAGTCAAGTCGCGGCTCAAGGACTCGGGACACCTGAAGGACAAAATCGTCAGGAAGCAGGCGGACGGCAATCCCATTACGGCCGAGAACCTGTTTGCCCGCGTCACCGACCTCGCTGGTGTACGCGTGTTGCACCTGTACCAAGAGCAATCTCGTGCCATCCACGCCGCGATCCTCGACAAAGTTGAGAACCAGCGAGACTGGGTGTTCAATGAGCCGCCAAAGGCCTACACCTGGGACCCTGAGGCGCAGGGCTTTTTTGCGGACATGGGCCTTCAGGTTGAGGTGAAGGACAGCTTCTACACCAGCGTTCATTACCTAGTGCGACCGCGCGCCGACTCGCCGCACTGCTGCGAGATACAAGTGCGCACGCTGTTCGAGGAAATTTGGGGAGAGGTCGACCACACCCTGAACTACCCGAATCCCACCAACAATGTCGCGTGCCGCGAACAGCTCCGTGTACTGACGAAGGTTGTTGGCGCGGGCAGCCGCCTCGTTGACTCGATCTTCCGCACGGCAGCGAGTGCCCCTCCCAGGCAATAGCCTGACGCCAACACATTCAGGCCGCCCAATGGTGCCCCCCCGGCGAAGGACTGCTTCGTTCGGTTCAACGGGCAACGTAGCAGTCGTTCAAGCTCGCAGCCCGTCGTGCCCGGGCGTCGGTGTCAGTTCAACCTCGTATAGCTGCCGCTCGGGCCATCACCGGCCGCCAGATCGAACGTCGGCTTGATGCCAGTGACCGTGAGCGCGCCCGCCGATTGGGACCGGCTCCTTACGCTGCAGAACCGTCAACATCTGCGTGTCACCGATGAACTGCCTGGGTTCGCGGCCACCTCTGCGCGTTTGTTCAATGTGCAGGCCGTTGCTCTAGGCCGTCAAGTTCGGCCGCGCAGGTTTGACCTGAGCAGGTCCAACTCCACGGGCTTTACAACCGACCAGCACGCCTGCAATCAAGATGGAGTGCGCATAGAGTGCGGGCATGGTGCAAAGTTGATGTACCAATCAGGCGCACCGCACCATGTTCGACATCGACGTCCTCGATTCACCGTTTCTCGGCAACAGCTACGCCCAGTTCGCCGGTTTCCTGCGTGACGCCGACAGCCCGGCGCCCTTGCTGTCGCCCAAGCGTTTCAGCCAGGCCTTGCACATCGACCTGCAAACGCTGGCCGAGCAGGCGCATGTGCACCGCAACACCATCACGCGGGCGCCGGGGTCGCGCGGGGTGCAGGACTTCTTGCGCGAGGCGCTGCGGGTCATCAAGGCGGCGACTGACCTGACCGGTGACCTGAACAAGGCGCTGTTCTGGTACCGCAACGAGCCCTTGTCGGTGTTTGGCTACAAGACCGCCGAGCGGCTGGTGTCGGAGGGGCGGGCGGACGACCTGCTGCGCTACGTGGCATCGCTGGAGGCTGGTGCCGCAGGATGATCTTGATCGATCTCGGCCCGGTCAGGGCGTACCGCAGGCACACGCCCCGATGGGCGACTGCGCCCACCAGCGGCGCGGGCGCAGCCACTCATGGTGGGCGGGTCAATCGACCAGGTACGCCCGCGCTGTACCTGGCGCTCGAGCCCGAGACGGCATTGCGCGAGTACCAGCAGTTGTCGCCGCTGATGCCGCCCGGCACGCTGGTGAGCTACACGGTGCGGTTGGTGCCGGTGATCGACTTCCGCGCCGGCTATGCCGCCGGCCGCTGGCCGGACCTGTGGGAGGAGTTCTTCTGCGACTAGCGTGGGTTGTGGTTCAACCAGCACGTCGAACCACCGAGCTGGGTGCTGGGTGACGAAGCCATGGCCGCAGGTGCCAAGGGTGTGTTGTTCGGTTCCACGTTGTCACCTGGCGGCACCAACCTGGTCGTCTACAACGACCTGCTCACTGCCGATGACCGGCTCGAGGTCTACGACCCGACCGGGGCTCTGCCGAAGAATCCGGACTCCTGGCGTTGACGGCTTGCGCTCGCAGCAAGAGGACATGCGCCAGCTGCGACATGACCGACGTTACTGCAGCTGTTGGCCAACCGGCACCCAGTTCAGCCCCACTTCCATCAACGTGACGACCTGCAACGCCGGCGTGCCGTTGCTCTCGACCCCGAAGGTACCCGCTATCACCACGCGCAGGTCGGTTCTCGTGCTCCAGCGCACCAGCAACTCGCCGTACCGATGTTCCAGGCGGCGCAGCAGTCCGCCGTCGATGACGAAACATTGATCGGGTTGGTGCCTGATCATCACCCGGGCACCAAAGCGCATCGGCTCGATCGCCTTGAGTTCACCGATGAGCAGCGCCAACCGGCGCGTTTGATCTTCAGGGTGCTTTGGCCGCAGCACTGTCCAGCTGGCCCGACGCCTGGCCGCGATCTCGTCGCGCTGTTCGGCACGAAACGGCTCCGGCAGGTACAGCCAGTCCGCCAGGGACTGGCCTTGCACCAGGAAGTCCTTGGCGGCGAGTTGCAACAGGCGCCGCACCAACCCCCAGTGGCGTCGGCCCTCGAAGCTCGGGTGCCAGCGGGTCAGCTCTGCCTCGCGCCACAGCAGGTGCAGCAAGCCGTCCAGGCCCATGCGGCTTGGCCTGCTTCGGACATCTGCGGCCTGAGTGGCTGCAGCCGCGCAGCCACGCCTGCGTGGCCCTTGCTGGTTGAGCGAGAAGTCCAGGCGCAGCGTTGCCACGCCGGTGGTCGCGTTGCGCTGGATCTCAGATCGACTGGCCACGGCTGTGTCGTCATCTTCGTCCACTGCTTCGTATGAGTAGCAGTTCGACGCATGCAGATGAGCCGTGCCCGGCATGCGCTTGACGATGTAGCCCTCACCGAACCTGGCGATGTACATCTGCGGGTCCTGGTGCTCCGCTGATATCCGAGCGTTACCTGCGTCGCTGCTCAACGAAGCCTGCTCTTGCGCGGCCCAACACAGGCATCGCGGCCTTGTCTGCCGTTTCCATGCTGCGGCGATCGCTGCAGCAAAGTCCGGTTCATCGGCCTGGCAGAGCGTCCCGTCGATCAGGTAGCTGGCCCCAGGTGCTGCCAGCACCTGCGCCGGCTCATCGATGACGCAGCCCACCTGCATGACTAGTCTTACCGCGCAGGCGCGGCCCGTTCCCGACTGCGTGCGTGCTCGGGCGCAGGGTGCACGGGTGTGGGCCGCCTGGAAGGTGCCGCGGCGTCGTACACCTTGATCCGGGGCGCGGGCTCGCCGCGTTGCGCACGCGCGGCCAGTTGCTCGGTGGCGGCAGCCAGCACGGCCTCGCGACGAACCTGCGCCACTCCGCGCGACACCAGCACCGCCTCGATGGCCGCCAGCACGGCCTTGCGCCCGCCACTGCCGCGCCCAGACGCCTTCTGCGCCGCCGGTGTTGAAGCCGACGTCGTTGCCTCGTCCGGTCTCACCCTGCCGGGCGTGGTCGGGGAAGGAGTCGTGCGATCGACGTTCGGCCGATCGGGTTGCCCGCGCTCAGGCTCGATGCGATTGACTTGGCGTGCCTCCCGCTCCCGCAGCATCAGATCGATCTCTGCCGGGCTGGGCTCGTAGCCCTGGGTCTTCAGCCCACGCACCGACGCTTCGAGCCACACCATGCGGCGGAAATCCTCGCTGCCGGCGATGCGCACGCCCTTCCAGCCGCGCGCCTGGGCCACATCCACCATGGACCTGGCAACGGAAGGTTGGTCGCTTTGCGTGGCCAGCTTGAAGGTCGATTCGGTGAAGGCGACCCGCGTGCTGTCGCCGCGGTAGCGGTACTCGGTCCGCCCGATCGTGACGTCACCCATGACGATGGGGGCACGCCGGATCAGGTAGCGCTCGCGCAAGGCCGCGTCCAGGCGTGCGGCCAGAGCTGCGCGCTCTGCCTGAAGCTCCGTGCGGCTTCCTGTGGGGGACTGCGGTCGTGGTTCGACTGCTAAAGCCCCAGCTGGTCGTGCCGGTGCCGATTCGTCGTCGCGCTCCTGCGCATAGGCTGCGGCAGGGCGATCGGGCCGTGGTGGCATGGGCTCGCCCCGCTGCCACTGACCGTCGACCTGGCGGATCGGTGTACGCCGGCCTTGCGCGTCGATCGCAACGATGCGCGTCGCCCCCAGCGCCGCCGCACGACTCTGCGCTTCGCCCAGGTGATTGGCCCGGTAGGTCGTCTCTGCCGTCGGATCCCTGACCTCAAAGCGCTCCTGGCCTACCGCCGATGCAACCTGTTCAACGCCATGGTCTGCAGTGCGCGTGCGGGCATGCACAGGCTCGACCGTGCCGCCGGTTCTGTGCGCCTGCCCAGGTCCACCACCCGATTCAATGGAGGACGGCGGGCTTGCCGTCGATGCCGGTCCGCTGGCGGTCGCGGTTGTCGCCATGGCAATCTCCTGTTGGGTTGAGCTCTAAGTGCAAGGGCGGTGTCGTCACAGACGTCACAGCCCGGCTCGCCTGGTCTTCAAAGCCGCAGGGCCAGCGCCGGATTCATGGCGACCGGCAAAGCGCGGTAGATCTCGATCTCGACCCGCCGATTGAGGTCGCGGCCGTGCGCCGAGCCGTTGTCGGCCTCGTGGTCACCGCTGGCCTGCCAGGTCGTTCGGATGCGGTGGCCTGGCACACCCGCGGCGATCAGGTAGTCCCGCACAGCCTGCGCGCGCTCTCTGGCGATGCGGCTGTCACCCGGGGTGTCGATCGACCCGTCGGTACGTCCACGCAGCAGCACCAGCGGGGCGCTACGGGCTTCCTCGATCAGAGATGCAGCCATGCTGGCCGGCAAGTTCAATCTGGCGCTGCCGAACTCGAACCGAAGCGTGTAGATGCCGTTGACTGTCGTCGGTGGTGCAGGCACCCGTGCAGTGGCAGTTGATGCCGACGCAGCTTGTTCGGCCAACGGTGTAGGAGGCGTCGATGCCGCGCTGTGCTCACCTGCACCCTGCGGCGCTGCGCCAGGCATCGCCGGATCGATGGCAGCCGCCGACGCCGCGAGCTGCGGCGCAGAGGCAGGCTCGGCTACCGCCACAGGCGCCGGTGGCGAGGCAGCGCAGGCCGTCGATCTCACACTCGTCTGCTGTCTCACCTGCCAGGCCAGCAGCCGGGCAAGCGCGACCGTGGCCTCGACCTGCCGGTTGGCGTCGTTGGCGGCAAGGCGTGTGTTCTGCAGGTCGCTTCGGCAAGTCTGTAGATCGACGGCCATCTGCACGTTGGCCGGGCGCTTGCGGGATTCGTCGACCGTGGGCGGCTTCGGCGCGGATTCGCAGGATCCGAGCAGAACGCAGGCCACGAGGCCGGGAAGCAGCAGGTGTGGAGGCCGGGCACAACGACGGCGCGAGGACCGGTTCGGCGAGCCTTGCTGCTTCTCGGGCGTGCAGGCGTCGTGAGTCGACATGGAAGGAGCAATGCGATTCGAAGTCATGGCAGTCCCCGCTAGGAGTCGATCAGGGCTGGGGCAGCAGATGTGCGGACAGGTGGACAGCTGCATCGTGGCCACTCTCTTGTCTGGCCCTCGGGTCCAGGTCGCCGGCCTCGGTCACGAGCACACCGTCGTCATCAGGCAGGGCCTCGATGTCCCCGCCGGCATCGACGCTGCCCGGTGCTGCGTCACCGGGTGTTGGCGCCTCGCCGTCGAAGAAGCGCAGCAAGGTGGCTGCGATGTCCTGGGGTGTGCCGTCCAGCGTCGTCGGCAGCAGTCCCAGCTCATGCGCCAGGCGATCCACTTCCAGCAACTGGCAGTCGGGCACCTCATCACCCAGCTCCTGCCAGCGCTGCTGCACCCGCGCCAGGTGCAGCTCCACATCCATGGTCGGCACCGGTGGGGCAGGGCGCAGGCGTGCCTGGAAGACCGCCTCGCGGTGGTAGCGGATCTTGTCGGCCAGGATGGGCTTGCAGTTCTCGACGACCAGCACCAGACGTTCGGCACCCAGGTCCTTGAACTCCTGCGGCAGCAGCAAGGCGCGCCGCTGCGGGCTCTCGTTCGTGCTCGTGCTGTGGTTGCCGTGCTGGCCGCCGTAGCTGCGGCTGCGCCCCTGCGAGGTCGACCGTTCGGTGTAGGTGCCCAGCATGGCGCTGTACTCGTCGGCGTCGCGCTGTTCGCGCGGCGCGTAGAGGATCTGCAGGCCGTGGTTCGTCGCGAAGCTGCGCGCTTCCTTCTCGCCGTAGACGGCATCCAGCTGCGACATCGCCTGCACCACCGTCAGCAGCCGCAGGTTGTAGCCAGCCAGGAAGGCTGCCGCATGGGCGATCACGCTCACCCGTCCCATGGCCGTGAACTCGTCATGCACCAGCAGCACCTGGTGGACCAGACTTGGATCGTGTTCTGGCAGTACCTGGGTGTTCAGGCTCACCAGTTGCGAGAAGAACAGGTTGAGCAGCGGCCGCGCACTGGCCAGCCGGTGCGGCGGGATACGCACGTACACCGACATGCGCCGGCGTCGCAGATCCTCCAGCCGGAAGTCGCAGGCGCTGGTCGCCGCATCGACGATGGCGTCTGCAAAGATCGTCAGCGGCGCATTGAAGGTCGCCACGATCGACGACAGCGTGTTCTCGGAGTTGACCAGCAGTCGCTGCAAGGCATCCGAACACTCGTCCGACAGCGGCCGACCGGCGTCCCGGCGCCGCTGCAGCGTGTGGCTCAGATGATCCTTGAGCGACTCGCCCTTGCCCGAGGATTGCCTCAGCAGTTCGCCCACCGTGCGTGGCAACTCGGGCGATTCCAGCAAAAGCAGCCCCAGGCCGAGGAACAAGTTCCTCGCCTGGTCGTTGAAGAAGGCCTCGGACGAGGTCCCCGTTCCTTCGCTCGGGAAGAACACCTGCCCGATCGCCAGCAGATCGCCCACCCGGTGCCGCGCGTCGGTGCGCACGG
Organism: Candidatus Intricatilinea gracilis; assembly: GCA_016702605.1. Classification (GTDB taxonomy): domain Bacteria; phylum Pseudomonadota; class Gammaproteobacteria; order Burkholderiales; family Burkholderiaceae_C; genus Sphaerotilus; species Sphaerotilus gracilis. The sequence continues at coordinate 1,675,324 of JADJDQ010000021.1, read as the reverse complement.
CCGCCAGCGGATTCCAGCGATGGCTGCAAGCGCCGTCGTCGAAGGGAGAGAACGCATAGACCGCCTGCCCACACTCGGCCCGATAACCTGCCGTCACCGCATGGTTCTCCCCCTTGATGTCCAGCACCACCACCGAGTCCGGCCAGTTCAGCAAGTTGGGGATGACCACGCCCACGCCTTTGCCGCTGCGCGTAGGCGCCGAGAGCATCACGGAGAGCTGGCCGGGCAGAGCCAAGTACTGGCCACGCCAGCGACCCACCAGGATGGCCGGGCTGGGGCTATGGCCCTTGCGCGCGGACGCTCCAGCGATCAGCCCTGCGCTCGCGATCTCGGCCGCATTGGCAAAGCGCGCATCACCGTGCAGCGAGCGCCGAGGCCTCGCCGCATGGATCAGCGCGATAGGCAGCACCACGAGCAGCCCACTGAAAGCCAGGCCACTGGCCACCAGGATCCGGCGCCGCTGCAGCGTATCGTCTGCATAGGTCTGCCAAGCCTGGACGATGGTGATGGGCCTGGCTAGTCTGGGATCGACTCGGTTGGCCAGCAGGAAGCCCGCGCCGGCCAGCCAGCAGGCCATCGTGGCCAAGGCCGCGAGGCCAGCCACTGCGAAAGCGATGGCAGCCCACTTGCGGGCCGTAGACCACTCACTGAAGCCCGGTCCATCCAGAGCAGCAGGAAACCGCGCCGTGGTCATGACCCAGCCTCCTGCGCCCTTCGCCCGCGCGCCATGCGCAGCCCCCGCGGCTCGTAGTACAGCTCCGAAATGAAGCGCCCGCGCTCGTCGCGGTCGAACTGGATGACCACATCGACCACGGCGGCCAGCAGCCCCTTGATCTCCTGCATGGTGAGCCCACCGCCGGCACCCGTCTCGCGGATCATGAGCGACATCTGCTCGAAGGCCAGGGCGCAACTTCCGGCATGAACGCTGGTGATGCTGCCCGGGTGACCCGAGGCCGCCAGGCGCACGAAGTGGAAGCATTCATCTCCGCGCACCTCGGCCAGGAAGATGCGGTCGGGCTTCATGCGCAGGCAAGACTCGAGCAACGACTTGGCGGTCACCTGTGCCGTGCCCTGGGCATCCTTGCTGTAGAAGAGGTGGACGCTATTGGGGTGCTGCGGCAAGGTGAGCTCGGCCGTGTCCTGGATGGTGATGAGTCGCTCCTCACGTGGCACCTCCTCGACCAGACCCTTCATGAAGGTGGTCTTGCCCGAGCCGGTGCGCCCGCTCACCACGATGGTCTGGCGCTGCCGAACGGCCAGGCGCAAGAAGTCGGCATAACGCCGTGCCGCGGCCAGAGCGGCCAGCTCGCGCTCCCAGGGCAGGGCGTCGCCAGTGACACCTTGCCCAACGCTGGCCGTGCGCTCGAACAAGCCATCGGCCTCGAAATCCGTCAAGCGCCGGATGAGCGTCGACGGCTTGCGCACCGTGATCGACACCGTGCCGCGGGTGACCGCCGGCGGGATGACGAACTGGATGCGCTCGCCGCTGGGCAGCGTGGCCGACAGCAGGGGCCGCTCCTGGTTGATCTGCTGGTCGCACCAGGTGGCCACGGCGGTGGCCAGCGAAAGGCAACGCTCCAGCGTCATGTCCGGTGCCGCATGGGCGCGCCAGCCATCCACGGTCTCGATCATCAACTCGCCAGGGCGGTTGATGCAGACCTCCAGCACACCCGGCGCATCGAGCTGCTCACGCAAGGGGCGCAGAAACTCGATCACCGAGGTGGCCTCGCCGCACCAGCCGTCAGTGACGTCGCTTGGAGTTCCCAGAGGCTCGATGCCCTGCAGGTCCAGCTGACTTGCCAATGTGCGGTCCGGGCTCGTCATGGCTGCCCCCTGCGCAAGCCGGACGGTGCGCCCGATGCAGCGGTTGTCGGCGCAGCACGACCTGTAGCCAGGACCGTCGGTTGGAGTTCGTACACCCCCGAGAAGTCCACATCCCGGGCCACGTAGATACCGACGATGCCGCCCTGGTTCTGGTAGATCAGCGGCGGGATGTTGATGGTGCTGTCCAGCACCTTCTCGGCCAACTTGCTGGCGTTGGCCGTGGTGGACGGCAGCACGATGGTGCTGGCCGACCCCTGGGTATCGCTTTGCGCCTGGATGATCAGCTTCACCGAATCGTCGATGAGCGAGAGCAGCAGAGCCGCACCGATGCGCTCACCCCAGCGGTTGTCGACGTACCCGTCGATGCCAGATTCACCCAGCGGCCCGGTGCCGGGCGAGTCGATGTCCACGGTCACACCTTCGGGTGTGCGGATGCGCGTCCACAACACGGGGATGCGCACCGACCCGGGCTTGAGCGAGGTGGTGCGGTACTCGCCGTCCAGGTGTGAGCCACGCTCGACCAACAACACGCGCCCGTCGTCGCTGTAGACGTTGCGCTGCACCTGGCAGCCCACCAGCCCCGAGGTGGCACTGATGACCTTGGTCTTGAGCGCACAGGTGAAGGCCGTTCCCTTGGGCAGCACCAAGCTGCGGTTGCCCAGCAGCCCGGCCATTACCCGCGGCGTGGCCGACCCCTGCAACTGGCCGCCGAAGAGGCCGGGTCCGGCATTGCCTGCGCCCTGTGCGGTGCTGGAAGGCGCCTCGTTCGAAGGTGGTCGGATCGACCCTGGTGCGGAGGGCAGGCCCTGCAGCGTCGGCAGTCCAGCCAGAGTTGACGGCATCCCGGTTGAGGTTGGCGCCGCGCCCTGGCTTCCCGAATCGCGTGTGGCCAGTGCAGTCGTTCGCGTGAGCGTGTCGAGCAGCCCGTTCAGTTGCCGCTGGTAGGCATCGAGGTTGCGGCGCGATGCGTTCGCTGAGTCGGCGATACCGGCTGCGGTGGGCTCTGACACTGCCGACGCCAGCGCTGCAGGTTCGAATCGCTGTGCCGAACCACTCGCCACAGGTCGCGTCGACAGCAACATGACCGGTGCATCCTCGGGTGCCATGGGCTTGGGGCCGGCTTGGTTGGGTGCCCCTGCACCTGTGGGTCGCATGGCGATCGGGCCGGTACCTGATGTCGAGGGTTCCCCGCCACCGTCGGTCTGGATGGCCGGAATCCGTGGGGTACCCGTACCCACGGTCACCTGCGGTCCCGATGCACCCAGGCTGGCCGACGATCCCGAGGCGCCAGGGATGGACGGTGCCGGCAGTCCTGGCAATTCCAGTCGGCGCGGTGCCGTCATGGCGGCAGCCGGTCGGTTCGCGTTGCGCGCATCGGTGGCCTCGTCGCGGTGGCCCTTGCCGGCGGTGAGGCGCTGCATGGACAACACGGCCACGGTGATCAGCGAGACCACGAACACGGCGATGGCGATCAGACTCTTGCGCGAGTAACGACTGCCACGTTCCAGGGCCACATCCGGGATGCCGGCCTCACCGGGCAAAGGCTCGATGGTCGAGTAGCTGCCGTGGGGCTGCTGGTTCCTCGTGTCTTGGACGTCGCCTGGATCGTCAGACCGCTGATCAAGGTCGGACTGCGTGGGCATCGACGCCTCTTGCCCTGGTTGATCCGAGGGCCAGTCATGGTTCGCGTCCCTGTTGGCCGCACTCATGGCGTGCTCCTCGCACGAGCCGGTGTTCTGGTCGCCGGGTTGGCGGGCTCGTCGATGCCTCCTGGGCTTGCCCCACGCAGCACCCGTTGCACGCCAGGCACGGTGGCTCCAGAGCCCTGGGGCCGACCCTCCAGATCGAAGGCCTCGTTCCACAGCCCGACCACGGCCTGGCCTGCACGCAGCACCAGGCGGCGACTGACCCGGTCCACCACCATCAACTCACCTTCCATGCGCGTGTTGACCAGGGTCTCCGACCCGTCGCCCTGCACATGAAACACCGCCGGCAACTCGGCGTTGCCGGCGAAGCGCAGGTAGGTGAATCGCCCGTCGTCGAAGACCAGGCTGGGCACGATGTCGGCGGAGTCCCGGCCCTCGGCCAAGCTGTAGGCGCTGTTGAGCACCGTAGGCGCGGCCTGCAAGCGTTCGGCAACAAGGTCGTGCGCGGACGGCAAGGCGGGCAGGGGAGGCGCGAGTTCAGCTGCATCCGCCGATCCAGGGTCGGCGCCACCTGCACGGGCTGCTGATGCATTTGCCGCTACCGTCACCCGTCTCACTGCCACCGGTGGCTGCGGCGCCTTCACGACCAGCCGATGGATGCCCAGGCGCGGATCCCCGTCGGCCAGGACCACAAAGCGCAAAGCGTGGCTGCGCTTGTCGGTCACGACTGCCACGTTGTTCGGCGCGGTGGCGGCCTTCTTGGCCTTGACGAAGAGATGGCGGCCGCCCGGCTGAGCGGCGATGCACCAGGGCGCATCGGCCTTGGTGCAATCACCGCCCAGGCCGGAAGCGACCTCGGTGATGTGTTCGTCCTCGCCCAGCACGATCAGGCTGACCGTGCCGCGATGGACAGGTACGGTGACCACGGCCTTGGGGTCGTAGTCGACTTCCTGCAATCGTGGGTCTTGACCATCGAGTGCGGCAAGGTCCGCAGTCGGCATGCTGGTCGCCGGGATGACCTGCAATGCCGGCACGTCGGTGGCCCATGCCGCTGGCAGGCCCAAGCCCAGCACGATGGCGACAGCCGACTGCACAACCAGGCCTGGCCTCATGGCCGCGCTCCTGACGCTGCCGAGTTGGCCGGGCTCGTGGTCGCCGCCGCCGGCGTGTTGATCTCCGGATCCGACCGGTAGGCAGTCACCACGAAGCCCAGCGGGTTCTCCAGCCGGTCGCGTTCGCGCGAGAGCACCTGCGGCTGGTACTGGTAGACGATGCTGGCCACGTGCCGGGAACTGGCGTCCGGCAGATTGCGGTCGGTCAGGCGCACCAACTTGTCGTAGGTGACCGTGGCCTCGCCACGGTTGCCGCTGCGTCCCTGTGGGGCCAAGCGAACGCCCACGATCTGGATGCGCCGCTCCTCGCCCGCACCGAGCTTCTTCTGCAGTGCGGCGTCGCCGTCGAACAGGCGGGCGTACTCGCCGAAGACGCCCGGCACCGCCATGCGCGACACCTGGTCGTAGTCGCGCTGCAGGAACATCCAGCTGTAGCCCTCGCGGGCGCGCACGAAGGTGGCCAGGTTGTGCTTGTCCAGCGCCTCCAGGGTCGGGACGGTCTCCACCGCCAGCCGCTGCTGGACGGTCGTCTCGCCCGTCTGACGATCGACCACGATGGGGATCTCGACGATGCGGCGCAGGGGGCCTTGAACGAACACCGCCGCGATGCCGACCAGACCGGCCAGCAGCCCGGCCGAGGCGACCCACCAGGCCTTGCGTTCGGAGCGCTCCAGCATGAGCTGGCGGTCGATCTCCCAGGCCTGGTTAGCGTGTAGGTCGTCGACCTGGTCCTGATGGAGTTTGCGGCTCTCTATGCCTGCGGCGCTTGCTTCGGCCGATTCATCGGTGGAGTGGCCGGGCCATGCGGCAGCCCGACCCCGCCCCGTAGCGGGAGCCATGACGGCATTCATCTGAGTCTCCGGTGTGTCGCTACAGTGGCTCGAGAGGTGAGCCTCCTGGGCCTGGCATGCTCATGGCAGGAAGTCGGCAATACGCCCGGTGCGCCCCAGCATCTCGTACTGGCGCTCGCGGTCGCGCGAGCGGGCGATGCGCTCCTCGCTGTCGGCCATGGCCTGCAGCATCTGGATCTGCGTGGCCTCGTGGGTCAGCTGGGCGTTCTCGGCGCCGATGCGTGCCTGCAGCTCACCGATGGCCTTCTGGTCGGTCGTGGCGTTGATCTGGTTCATCAGCGACTGGATCTGGCCCAGGCGCCCGGCGGCAGACTTCATGGCATCCTGCAGCACACCCTTGTGCTGATAGGGCTGAGCCAGGTTGGCCTGGCAGCTCGTTCGCGCAGGGCCGACGAGGTCCATGCAGTTGTAGACCATGCCCGCATCCCGCAAGGCTCTGGCTGTGCCGTTCAGTCCGCTGTAGCCGCCGGTGTTGACGGCATTGAGGACGGTGTAGGCCTCGGCCGGCACGTAGTTGCGCAGCAGCGGGTTGTTGAACACATCGCCCAGGTTGCGGATGCCGTTCATGCTGCTGAGCTGGTCACCGAGCTGGGTGATCTGCTGCACCTGGTTCTCGATCTCGGTGACATCGTTGAGCACCTGCAGCAGTGTCTGGATCAGGTTGGCGATGTCGATCACCGGGATGCCCTGGGCCTGCACGTTGACCGTGCCGCAGGCCGCCAGCGCAGCCGCCGCGATCTTGTGTCGAATCTTCATGGAAGCCTCCATGCGGACAGCACGTCCGCTGTTGCCAGACATCGTTGAAAAGACGTTCGGGAACCTGCGCAGGGCGCTCAAACCCGCCCACGCAACGCAGCCAGCTTGTAGGCCGCTGTGCGCACCCCTGATCCCACCTGCCGTGCCGCCGACACCGCCATCACCCCCGTCCCCGCCACGGCCTGCCCGGCAGACATCGCCGCCCGCCCGGTCGCAAACCCAGCTGCATGCGGCAAGCCCATCCCAGCCCGCATCACCCCACCCGGTGGTGTCGTGCCGGCCCGCGCAGCCGACCTCATCCCCGCCACCATCAAGGTGTTCTGCACCATCTGCACCCCTTGCTGCACTGCTGCGCCGCCGGTCAGCGCCGCCGCCAACCCCGGTGCTTGAAAGCACAGGATCGCCAGCAGGATCATCAGCACGCAATACCGCAGGCATTCCCCCAGCACGTTGAACGTGCTGCCCAGGAAACCACCGCCCCGGTCGATCGCCAGGAAGACCTGGTTGCCCAAATACGTGCTGATGCCCAGCGCGAAGAACGCGAACCAGGTCAACACCACGGCGTTGAGCACCATCGACAGCCAGCTGTCGAAGAAGCGCTGGGTGGGCCGCCAGGCCAGGCAGAGCACGAATACCGGGCCGACCGCGATCACGAAGGCCAGCAGCACCTTGGACAGCGTCACGACGAACATCGCGATGCACAGGAAGATCACCGACCCCGCCGAAAACAGGCAGGCCGCCAGCAGCAGGTCCAGCCGGAACAACGAAGCCTCCTTCAGCAGATCCGACGCCTGACGACTGGCTTCGTCGTTGAAGTGGTCGAGCAACTGGTAGGGATTCGTGATCGTGGTCGGGTCAATGCTGGCCGGCAGGAACGTCACCGCCACCCCGGTTGCCAGGCTGTTGGCCGTGTCGGCCACCTGTGGCACGTAGACGCCCGCCTGCAGGGCAACGGCCAGCACCAGGCCGATCTTGAAGGCCTTCCAGACAAAGGACTGCACTGTCTCTGGCACCTCGTTGCGCAGCACTGCCCAGCCGTACAGAGTGACCCACAGCGTCATGGCCGACAAGGCGACGGGGGCGAGTGACGCAGCCAGGCTGGCGACCACACTGAAGATGTAGCCCGCCAGCACGACGTCGAACTGATTGCCGACCCAGGAGTACATGGGGCTCTCCCCGAACTACCGGCCGGGCCGGCGCTGGGATTGCCGGCGCGCGCGGACTTCGGCTTGCAGCAGGAGCAACCACGCAGCCGGGTCGTCACCGACCCGCTCGCGGATGGCGTCCAGCAGCGCCACGTTGTCCGTCGTCGACGACAGCACCGTGATGTGGTCCTCCATCCCCGACAGGTCCAGTTCGCAGATCGCCGAACTGTGTCCCTGCTTGACCAGGAAGCGGCGTCCACCCTGACTGGCCAGGCTGCGCACGGTGTCGTACTCCGCCTCGCTGAGCCCGAAACCTTCGACATATTCCTCGCGCACCGCCTGCGGGTTGGCCAGAAAGATCTTGGTCACGCTTTGCTCGATCATGGTCCGCCCGATCGGGTGGCGCAGCACATCGGACGGGCTCTGCGTGTCGAAGATGCCCAGGCCGTTCTGTTTGCGGATGGTCTTCTGCTTTTGCTTCGCGAAATCGCTGAAGACCGGATGGTCCAGCGCTTTCCAGAACTCCGAGATCACGTAGATGAGGCGCTGGCCGTCGACCAGCTCGTCCATCACCTGCAGCAGATAGAGCATGACGGGCGTGCGTACCTCGGGCAGGTCCAGGAACTCGGTCGTGTCGAAGCCGATGACCGGCACGGATACGAGATCGGCGAGGCGGTCGTCGGCCCTGTCCCCGTCGCCGTCGAAGACCCAGCCCAGTGCTCCCCCCTGGCACCAGCGTGACAGGCGCTCGTACAGACTGTTCTCGCCGCTTCTGGGCAGGTTCTGGCGCACGGTTGACAGCCGGCGCAGGTGGGCCGGCATCAGGGCCACGGCCCGCACTGCATCGGCTATGGCGCGTTCATCCGAAGGCATCAGCGCTAGCGCCGGCGTGGCGATGCAGGTGCGTACCAGCTGTTCCCAGAACTGGATGCGAGCCGGTGTGGGTTCGCGCTGCAGCGGGTTGCAGCCGGTGGGCTTGCCGGCCTCGAGGGCCAGGTAGCGCCCACCCAGGGCACGGATGGCGATCTCGCAGCCGCGGTCCAGGTCGAACAGCACCAGCCGAGGGGCTGGCGTCCACTTGCGCGTGAGGGTCAGCAGGAACATCTCCAGCGTGGTCTTGCCCACACCGGTAGAGCCGATGATGAGCGTGTTGCCCGGCAGCTTCTGGTCGGCCGAGTCCTCGCCCTCGGGGCTCACATGCAGGTTCAGGTATAAGGGCTGACCTGAAGGTGTGCGCAGCAGCGCTAGGGCCTGGCCCCAGGGGTTGCCGTCACGCTTGCCACGCGGGAAGTTGTGTCCCGCAGCCAGGGCGGCAAAGGCGCGCGAGGACAGCTTGGCGTCGCGTGGTCGCCAGGTCCAGTTCCCGGGCATCTGGGCGAACCAGGCGGCATCGGCCACCAGGTCGACCGGTGCCATCTGCAGGCTCGACGCTTCGCCCACCGCGCCGATGGCCTGGGCGGCACGCCGTCCGGCGTCGGCCACGTCGTCACCGAACACGACCAGGCTGTAGTGGTACTCGCCCATGCAGAACTGGCCGTCACCCAGTTCGTTGAGCGCCACATCCATCTCGGCGACCTGGCTGGCCACGACGTCGTCGCTGGCGATCAGCTGGTCGCGCTGCAGTTCGAGCGCCCGCATGGCATCCCTCCTGGGCAGCACGGAAAAGCTCTGCGTCTCGATGAACTCGCTGGCTTCAAAGAGCAGGGCATCGAGAATGCCGGGTTCCACCGCATCGGCGTATTCCTTGATGTCCACCAGCGCGGCGTGGCGCCGAGTCGATCCTTGTCGCAGTTCCAGCTTGTCGCCGCCGAAGGACAACCGGGTGGTGGGCAGGATGCGGTAGAGCGGCCCGCGTGTCATGGGGATGGGCCGCCAGCTGCCATTGACCAGGTAGCCCAGGAACTCAGCAACTTCGCTGTGGGGGCGACCGTTGGATTGGCGCAGCCCGAGCAACTGAGGACCGAAACCGCGCAGGACCCGCCCGACCAGTGCCGAGCGTTCCTCCATCAGGCGCAGGGCTTCGGCCTGGGCCTGAGCGATGGCTTCGCGGCTGCGCTGACGGGCTTGCAGGGCCCGGCTTACGCGCGAGGCCTGAGGACGGTAGAGCAAGGTGAGGTAGAGCTCGTTGCTCATCATGCGGTGCAGCCCCAGGCGGGCATGCCAGGCCTGGGACAGATCACGCGCGAAGCCGGGTTCGGCAGGGTCGTCCAGGGCATCGCTCACGTGTCTGTGGATGCGGTGCGTCCAGACCGCCCACTGGCCACCAGTCAGGTTGCGCAGCAAGCTGCACCAGGCTTCATGGCGTTCGGTGATCAGGCCTTCGTCGGCGCATTCGAAGGGCACGCCGTCCAGCCGCCACACGCGCAGATAGTCGCCGCCGCGGGTGATGACATCGTGCGCCGAGACCTGCGACGAGAACGGCACGAAGCGCGAGAGCGGGTTCTCCCGGCCGGCCTGGGCCCAGTAGCGCGGACCGGGCAGGTCACGCAGGTGCACGGCCCGACGGGGCAGGGCGGCTTCCTCTGTAGCACTGTGCTTGGCGCGCAAGCTGGGCCGCGCCGAGTTCATGCCCGCGCCGTCGCGACGGCGGAAGAACAGCTCATGAAGTCCAGACATCACGCACTCCCTTGTAGACGGTGGGTGAGTAGCTGCGGGCATGCCACAGGCGCTGGTTGTGGTCCCGCAAGCGCAGCTTCAAGGCCAGGGTCGTTTGCCGAAAACGCTGGTCGTCCTTTCGGGTGACCAGGCGCATCCAGACCAGGGCGGGCACGACAGCCAGCACCGCGCCGAGGGCGAGCCAGCCACTGATGAGCAGGCCGCCCCATAGCACCAGCAGGCCTGCCAGGCCGAGCAGCACGACCAGGGGCACCAGCGGTATGCCCAGCTTCATGGCAGGGCGTGTGGCGCCCTTGTAGATGGCTTCGGCAAGCATGGCGTCACCCTGCCTGGTCAGGCCACGATGAAGCTGGCGAAGGCCGCCGCACCGCCGATGATGGTGCCGCCGATCAGCACGTTGGCGATGTCCGCGAAGCGTGCGCCCTGGAAAACCATCTTGAAGCCGGCCCAGATGATGGCGATGGTGACCACGGCGATCGAGATGGTCACCAAGATGGCCTGGATGTTGAGCACGGTTGTGTTGATCTTGTCGAAGCCCTGTGCTGCTGCGAGCGAGGGCAGCAAGGCGGGCAGCAGACCGAACAGGCAGGAGGTCCTCCACCCGGTCGCGCGGTCGTCGAAGTTTGAGGTCTTCATGGCGTCTCCTGTGAGGGCAAGGCTAGGGGCGTGTGTCGTCCTCGGCGTGAGCCGATGTACGGGCGTAGAGAACAAGTTGGCCGGACCTGCTCGGGTCGGGCCTGGACGGATCAACGAGCCGGCGGGCCCTGCGGCAAACGCGCTGCGGCCAGTTCGATTCGCCTCACATAGCCATGTGCGAAGCCGGTCGAGTAGTTGCCGCTGTAGTAGCAGGAGAAGGCCTGACGCAGGGCTTGTTGTTCGCCGCGGCCGCTGGCCTTCGCTGGGGCACGGGCGTAGCAGTCGGACAACAGTGTCTGCATCGCCGCCAGGTTGGTGCAGGGCTCGAAGGCCTGCTCCATGGTCAGGCCCAGTCGCCTGACATTGCGCACGTTGATCTGTGCGAGGCCGACGCTGAAGTCCCAGCCGTTGCGCTTGAGTGCATGAGCGGTGGCCAAGGCTTCGGATCGATGACGGGGCTGGCGTTCAAGGGCGCCGCCGACAACGCCGATGGCATGTGGGTTGGCGGCGCTCTCGACGCTGATCAGCGCTCGGGCCGTGGCGGCATCGACCTGTGGTGAGCAGGTGAGCAGCAATGGCAGAAGGGTCGCGATGTCCATGGCGTACCTCGCACGGGCAATCAGGGGACGGTATGCTCGGTGGGCATGAGCCCGCAGCAGCAGGTCAGTTGGCCGGCACCGAACTCGGATCGACCACTGGCTGAAGGGCCAGCCAGGCGGTGTAGTCATCGTCGAAGCGGGTGTCCCAGTTGCCCAGTTGCGTCTTTGCCGCCGGGAAGTACTCGGTGACCGTGTTGCCGCCGGTGGTCCACCAGGTGCGCGTGAAGGGCTGCTGGTCGATGGTGACCGATACCGCTCCGGCGTAGTCGCAGGAGTAGATGGGGGGCGTGACTTCCAGATTGACGTGGGCGTATTGCGGCGGGCACAGGTCCGGCACGCTGGACCAGTCATGGCGTGCGGTGTTGCCGTTGCCGCTCATGCCGCACACCGGGAAGGGCTTGCCGCGCGAGAGGTCGCGCATGAGCGCATTGATGGTGGGCACACACACGGGCACGTCCTGCCACTTGGGGGCGGCCAAGCACAGCAGGACCTGGCAGCCGTCGACGGCCATGGCGGGGCTCATGTACAGCGACAGTGTGGTTGCGGCTGTGGCGACGAGGGCGGCTGCACGGCGCGAGCAGCCAAGGTACCTGGTGTCGATGACGTTCATCTTGACGATCCCCTTGCTCTGCGGGTTGTGGGGCCGGCAGTGAGAATCGTTTGCCGGTGTGGCCACTCTAGGGGCGTTGGGCGTCAGAGTTGATGCGTCATTCGATCGACAATCTTGCAGGCGGATCGTGCTGGCGTGTTCGGAACGGTATGAGCGAACTGCGATCCGGAGTCGGAACAGGCTTCGCGCCGAGATCCTGAGATATCCATGCGGCTCGCCTGTGCCGGCCTGTTAATAGCTCGAAACCTCCTCTCGCTTAGCGAGGATGCGCATTGACCGGGTGTGCAAGGCAATGCCCTCCATCATTGGTCGCAATGCCCGTGTCGAGCGCTCGATAGCCGAAGGCTCAACGGTACGTGCAGCCACTTGGATTCAAACTGACAATTGAGCTGAGTGTTGCTGGAACGTGCGTCTGGCAACTCTGCTACGCCGTCCCCATCCACTCGGCCCAGTAGTCGATGCAGGCCCGCACCTTGGGCAGGCGATGGCGTTCTCGCAGCATCACGGCGTACATCGGCACCGGCGGTGAGGCGAAGCTGTCCGGCAGCACCGGCACCAGCAGGCCGCTCCTGACCAGCGGCCGTGCCACCAGATCGACCATGCGCGAGATGCCGACGCCGGCCTGCACCAGGGCAACCAGGGCGGCCGTGTTGTCGACCCGGGTCGAACCCCTGGCCGTGTAGACCTCGGTCTTGCGCCCATCGGTGTAGGTCCACTCGTTGAGTGCCGGGCTGGCGCTGTTGCTGACCAGACGATGGTTGGCGAGGTCCTCCACACTGGCCGGCATGCCGTGCAGCGCCAGGTAGGCCGGCGCGGCGTACAGGCTGCGCGTGAGCACGCCGATCTGGCGCGCCACCACCGTGTCGCTGCTCGGCGTGCCCGTGCGGATCGCCACGTCGATGCCTTCGCGCGCCATGTCGACGATGCGGTCGTCGGCACTGATGTCCAGTTGCAGTCCGGGGTGGCGTTCATACAGGCCGGCCAGGCCCGGTGCGATCACCGCCTGCGCCAGTACGGCGCTCACGCTCAGTCGGACCCAGCCGCTGGGCGCACCGATCTTGCCGCTCAGTTCGACCTGCATCTCCGCGCCGATGTCGAGCATGCGTCGCGCCTGGGCCAGGAAGGCATCGCCCTCGTCGGTGAGGCTCAGGCCGTGGGTGTTGCGGTGCATCAGCCGCACGCCGCAGGTGGTTTCCAGGCGGGCCAGGGAACGGCTGATCTGGCTAACCGGCGCGTTGCGTTCACGGGCCGCAGCCGACAGGCTTCCCAGCGTGGCCACGCGCACGAACAGGGTGACGTCGTCGAGTTGCAGATTCATCGCCGCACTGTGCCTGTGCGTTGCAGATACTGCAATACGGATTGGCAGATCTGGTGGTTTCAGAAGCACTGCTGTGCTTCTAGAGTGAGGCCCATCGTCACCAACAGGAGCCAGCCATGACCCACGAACTGCACCAGATAGACGCCACAGCCCGACTTCATGACCAGGCACGTAGGCGTGCCGAGGAGCTTCGCCAGGAGGCCATGGTCGACCTTTGGCGCGACCTCGACCATGCCCTGGTCAGTGCGGCCAACCACGCAGCCCGTTCCGCTCGCCGCTGGGAACAGCGCCTGCAGCGCCACTGGCGCCTGCGTCAGGCCGCGTTGGTTGCCTCGGCCGATTCCTGAACCCGGATCGCCGTCACCCCATACCCACCGCCCAGCCATGCCCATCCTCACCGTACTCATCGGCCGCCCGCCCGACACCACGCTGGCCCGCCAGGTGGCCGACGACCTGCTCGGACTTACGGCCGACATCCTCGGCAAGCGCGCCGACCTCGTCGCCATCGCCCTTCAGTTCGTCGATCGTTCGCATTGGTTCATCGGCGGCCAGGCGGTCGCTGAAGGCGGCAAGGCCACGGCCTTCGTCGAGATCCGCATTACCGACGAGACCAACACCAAGGAGCAGAAGGCCCGCTGGATAGCGGCCGTGCATGCGGCTCTTGCCGAGCGACTCGGATCGCTGCACGACACCAGCTACGTGCAGGTGCAGGACGTGCGCGCCGCAGCCTGGGGCTACGGCGGACGCACCCAGGAGGCGCGCCTGCATGCGCCTCATGCGGTCGGGTTTTGAGTTCCTGGCTGGATGTCGTGCTGCTTCGGCGCTTGCTGCTTGTCAGGAAGGTGTTTTTACTTCTGACAGATAAGGATTCAACGTGTCCAGCCTAGCCCAGCAAGTCCTGACACATGCCGCCGCATTGCCAGAAGGCGCCAGCCTGTCCGCGAAGGCCCGGCTGCAGCTCGCCAGCCGTGCCGCTTTGGATCAGGTGCCCTCTCGCATGGCCCGCAGAGGGGACCTGCTGCGGGCCGGCCGGGGTGTCTACGTCCTGCCCGTGACGGGCAAGTTCGGCGCGCGGGCGCCAGAGGTGGCCAAGGTGGTCCAGGAGAGGGCTAGTCAGCTTACTGAGACCGTCGTTGCGCACGGCGCTGCGGCAGCCAATTCGTTGGGCCTGACGAAGCAGGTACCGGTGCACCAGATCTATCTGACCTCGGGCCGAAGCCGAACCCTGCGGCTTGTCTCGCAAACTGTCGAGTTGCGCCATGCTCCACCGTGGCAATTGCTCTACCCAGGTCAAGCCGCAGGCCATGCGCCCAAAGCGAACGTTCTTGGAAGAGGCCACGGTCATCCATGCCAACCAATCACCGGGATGCAATCGAGGTGACACTCGATCTGCGAGCCACTGGCACTGCGTGACGCGACTTGACGTTGCAGACGTCTTCCACAGCGTTGTGCCAGACTGGTCGGAAAGCTTCGGAAGATTGGTGGCGTCGTCCAACCTCAGGCCGCAGGGCAAGAGAGGGCGCCGAGTGACGGTATCGCTGACGGTATCGGGTTCGCTGAACGACCGGAAAGTCGCTCTCGTCCATAGGAGGAGTCGGCACCTGTTGACGATCGAGTGGGAGTGAGTAAATGCTGCATTGCAGCAAAAAGTGCTTGCATCCTTCGGATTTGGCCCTATGATTTGATCCATGCTGCACTGCACCATTGGTTCTGAGATGTGCGGCCCCTCCCTACTTCACAACCTGGACGCACCATGACTCAGCCCGTTGAACAATTCCTGTCCTCTGCCAAGACCGCTGTTGCCGATGCAACCGACCTGGCCGCCAGCAGCTTCGCTGGCTACGAAAAGCTGGTCGAGCTCAACATGAGCGCCGCCAAGGCTGCCATGGACGACGCCTCCGAACAGATGCGTGCCATCTTCTCGGCCAAGACCCCGACGGATCTGACCTCGTTGACCGCTCTGGCGCAACCCGCAGCAGACAAGGCTGTCGCCTATGGCCGCGCTGTGACCGCCATCCTGACCGAAACCACCGCCGCCTACACCAAGGCAGCCGAAGGCAAGTTTGCCGACCTGCAGGCGCAAACCGCCGCCGGCCTCGACAGCGCGCTGAAGCTGGCTCCGGCTGGTAGCGAAGGTGCTGTTGCCGCGCTCAAGAGCGCGATGGCCGCTGGCCAGAAGGCCCTCGAAACCGCACAAGCTTCTGCCAAGCAAGCCGTTGCAGCCGCCGAGCAAAACATCGCCTCGGCGACCGATGCCGTCGTGAAGTCGACGAAGGCTGTTGCCAAGGGCAAGTAAGCCGGCCGCAGCGCGCCGGGTCCGACGAGGACTCGGCCGTTGCTCTTGCATCCAGAGTGCCCCGCTTGCGGGGCATTCGTGTTTCTGGCATGGGCGATCTGGGACGGGCGATCAGGGGCTGGTCCGCGCTATGCCGGCAGCCTGGTTGTATCCGCTCATGAGCGCTGCAAACGCGATTGGCTGCCGCTCGAGCGAAGCATGCGCTGGCCGATACAAGCTTGGAACAGGGGTGTTTGCCAGTTGCGCTATAACGGCCAATGGCTACCACCGAACCCTCCAATTCCCCCGCCGCTGTCGTCGATGCCGGCGACGCGAACGCAGCTCTGGCGCGTGTCGCTCAGCAGGGCTTGTCGACTGCCGGCCTCGAAGCAGCGCGCGCCGTCGCGCTGGCCGTATGGCATGAACAAGGCCGACTCGACCTTCACGAACTGGCCGGACCCCAGTTGAGCGAGGCACTCAGTCTGGTCGAGCGGCTGAGCCTGTACAACGTGGTCCCGCAGGCGCGAAAGCAGGAGTTGCTCGGCCAGGTCCGGCGTTTACGTGCCGCGACCGGTGCTGGCCTGGGTGTGCTGGGGTTCGAAGCGGCGTACCGCAAGCTGCTGCCCGAGCTGCAAACGCTGCAGACGCAGCTCGATACCGTCAAACACACCAGGGCAGCCTGACAGTTACCTGGGGGCACAGGCCACGGGAGAAAGACCTCTGCGGCGTTGAGCTGAGTGAATCGGGCGGGCAATCATGCAAAGCTTGGCATTCTCTTCGCTGCTCTACAGGTACCTCTTCTTCGGGTGGCTGTTTCATGACGCCAGCCGAGGCAATCTGTGGGAGCGTTCCGCAGCCATGCAGCACAACAAGACTCAGGCGCGATGGCTGCCCACCTACATGCGGCGCTGGGTCGTCATGGGGATGCTCCTGCTGGCCGTCGCAGCATTCATCGAACTGGTGTTGTGTGCTCCGGTGTTGTCGGCGTTCTTCTACGTACCCTCGGCGCTCACTGTCCCGGTCAGTAGTCTCACTGCCTACCTGTGGCTCGCACTCACCTTCGGCCGGATGCACTGACGCCGTTGCAGGTTGATATGTCCATGCAAGTTGCCCTCCGACAAGAAGCCGAGATCGCGCGTGTGCCGAATGAACTGGGGCGTTTGAACGTCGCTTGGGTCCAACTGTCCGACTTCACCTACGGCTTCTGGTGGACATTGCCACTGACAGTGGTGGCGACGGTGCTGGCGATGTCCGGCCATCTGCTCGTCTGATTCGGCGCTGACCGGTGAGCCGCTTCCAGTGACCAAAGGTGTGGGCGACAAGCTGATCGCCGCCTCGGTCGCCGTCGCGCCTCAGTCGTCGTAGCTGTAGCCCACACCGTAGACAGAGCGGATCCGCTCGCTGCCGGCGCCGGCCTGCTCGAGCTTGCGCCGCAGATTCTTCACATGGGCGTCCACGGCGCGCTCGGTGGTGGCGCCTGCATCACCTTGCAGAAGTTCCAGCAGCTGCGAGCGGGTGTAGACCCGCCCTCGTTGTGACGCCAGCAGGCGCAGTAGCCGGAACTCGTTGGGTGTCAGGTTGAGTGCACGGCCCTGCCAGGCCGCTCGCCAGCCCTGCTCGTCGACGAGCAGCGGCCAGGCCGTTGCCACCGGCCGTTGCGTTGCCCGGCTGCGCCGCAGCACCGCTTTCACCCGTGCCATCACCTCGCGCGGGCTGAACGGTGTCTTGGCGATGTAGTCGTCGGCGCCCAGTTCGAGCCCGGTCAGGCGGTCCGCCTCGTCGGTACGCGCGGTCAACATGACGATCGGCACGCTGGTGAGTGTGCGCAGTTGCCGGCACAGCGACAGGCCGTCGAGCCCCGGCAGCATCAGGTCGAGCAGCACCAGGTCGTGCCGGCGGTCGATCCACGCCTGCAGCGCGTCGCGGCCGTCACCCACACACTCGGGGGCATGGCCGGCGGCACGCAGGTAGTCGGCCAGCAGCGCGGCGAGTTTGGGTTCGTCCTCGACCACGAGCACACGGGCCGGGCCGGGCTCCAGAGGCAGCGGTTGCTCATCCAAGGGCTGGAAGCTCCACGCGCAACCACAGGCCACCCAGCGGCGAATGCCGGGCCTCGATACGACCTTCGTGCGCCTGGACGATGCGCTCGCAGATCGACAGGCCCAGCCCGGCGCCGCCGCCTCGCCGGCTGCGCGACGGTTCGGCGCGGAAGAACCGCTCGAACAGCCGCGGCAACTGTTCGTCGCGCACGCCCGGGGCGCTGTCGTGCAGATCGATCAGCATCTGGCGGCCCTCGCGCCGCGCCTGCAGGCGCAGGGCGCCGCCGGCCTCGGTGTAACGGCAGCTGTTCTCGAACAGGTTGGCAAACAGCTGGCGCAGCCGCCGCGCGTCGCCGAAGGCCGGCAAGGGGCCGGGCGGCAGCTCCATCTGCAGCGCCAGGCCGCTGCTGCGCAGCCGCTCGCCGAAGGCACCGACGGTGTCGTCGATGATGTCGCGCAGGTCCAGCTCGGCCTTGCGGTACGACAGGGCACCCACGTCGGCCAGCGACAGTTCGTACAGGTCGTCGACCAGCTTGTGCAAGGTGCCCACCTCACTCTTGAGCGAGCGCAGTGCCTGCTCGTCGAGCTTGCGCACGCCGTCTTCGAGCGCCTCGATCTCGCCGTGCAGTACACCCAGCGGCGTGCGCAGCTCGTGCGACACGTCGGCCATGAACTCGCGCCGCATCTCCTCGTTGCGCTGCAGTGTCCACGCGAGCTGATTGAAGTCGTGTGCCAGGCGGCCGATCTCGTCGTCCACGGCGCGCTCGGGCACCCGCGTGTCGTAGTGCCCCGCGGCCAGGCGGTGGGTGGCCTCGGCGACGTGGCGCACCGGCCTCAGCAGCCGGCGCGAGGCCCAGAGCGCCACCGCTGCCGCCAGCAACACGGCTGCGCCGCCCACCAGCCAGCCGGTACGGGCCTGGGCGTCGGCAAATCGTTTCTCGGCCCCTGAGCTGGCCGATTCGATGGGTGTCAGCACCAGCCAGCCGACGGTGAGTCCGTCGATCACGATGCCGCGCTCGACGGCGTCACTGGCCGGGCTGGCGAAACCGACGATGCGCCGGCGGTCGGCGTCCAGCAAGGTGAAACGGCGGGAAGCGCCAGTCAATTCTGCCGACGTCGGCGTCGCCGGCGGGCGCTCGGCCAGCGGCACCCGCTGGTCGTCGGGCAGCGGCCGCAGCAGCCGGTACCAGAGCTCGGGTCGCTCGCGCAGGAAATCCCAGCTGCCGTGCTGGCGGTAGCCTGCCGTGACGCTGGGCACCGCCAGGTCGAGCCGGTTGACCGCCTGCTCGTTCAGGTAGCCGAGGAAGTCGCGGTTGAGGTTGACGTGGGCTCCCACACCCATGGCCACGGCCACCACCACCGCGGTGCTCAGCACAGCGGCAAAGATGCGGGTAGCAAGGTTCAGCTTCATCGCGGGCCTTCAAGCTTTCTCCACATTGTGAAGGCACGATCGCGCCCGTGCCTCATGCCTACTCTCACCCCCTCGAGCGCCTTGCTACGGCGGCGATCATCCTGCTGCTGACCGGGCTGCTTGGCGCCTGTCAGGACAAGCCCGCAACGCCGCGCGCTGCACGTGGCGTGCCGGTGGAGGTGGGCGTCGTCACGGTGACCGCGCAGGATGCACCGCTGGAGATTCTTCTGCCCGGGCGTGTCAGCGCCAGCCAGATTGCCGAGATCCGCCCCCAGGTGAGTGGCCTGGTGCTCGAGCGCCTGTTCACCGAAGGCAGCGTCGTCGCCCCCGGTCAGCCGCTGTACCAGCTCGACGCGTCGAGTCTGCAAGCCGAGCGTGCCCGCACTGACGCGTCGCTGCAAAAGGCCCAGGCCCAGCTCGTCTCGGCGCGCGCCAAGGTGGCGCGTGATGCCGAGCTTTTGCGTGCCGAGTTCCTCAGCCCCGCAGCGGCCGACGACAACACCGCCGCGTTGCGCCAGGCCGAGGCCGACGTGGCGGTGGCCCGGGCGGCGCTCGATGCCGCCGAGGTGCAGCTGGGGCGCACTCGCATCGTGGCGCCGATCGGCGGACGCATCGAGATCTCCGCCGTGAGTGCGGGTGCGCTCGTCACCGCCAACCAGACGCAGGCGCTCACCACGATCCAGCAGCTCGACCCGATGTTCGTGGACATCGTGCAAAGCAGCGCCGAACTGCTGGCGCTGCGCCGCCGGCTCGAAGGCCGGGCCTCCAGCCGCCAGGTGCAGCTGGTGCTCGAGGACGGCTCGGTGCATGCACAGCCCGGGGTGCTGCAGTTCAGCGGCGTCACGGTCGACCGGGGCACCGGCGCCGTGACCTTGCGCGCCGTGGTGCCCAACCCCCGGGGCACGCTGCTGCCTGGCATGGTGGTCCAGGCACGTCTGGTCGCCGGTGTCGACCGCGCGGTCTTGCTTGTGCCGCAGCAGGGGGTGACACGGTCGCCCACCGGCGACGCCACGGCGCTGGTCGTCGGGGACGGCAACAAGGTCGAGCGCCGCCGGCTGCAGGTGGCACGCGCCGTGGGCAACCAGTGGCTGGTGAGCAGCGGGCTGAAGGCGGGCGATCGGCTCGTCGTCGAGGGCTTGCAGCGCGTGCGCGCCGACCAGTTGGTGACGCCGGTGGCCGCCAACCTGGGCGCTGCCAGGCGAAACGCCTCGCCAGCATCGGCCGCAGCGTCTTCGCGCTGAGCCACCCGCCATGGCCTCGTTTTTCATCGACCGGCCCATCTTCGCGTGGGTGCTGGCCATCGTCATCATGCTGGCGGGCCTCGCAGCCACGCTGACCCTGCCACTCGAGCGTTATCCCGACATCGCGCCCACACGTATCTCCATCAACACCAGCTACCCCGGCGCGTCGGCCAAGACGATCGAAGATTCGGTGACTCAGATCGTCGAACAGAACCTGAAGGGCATCGACGGGCTGCTGTCGATCGAGTCGACCAGCAACGCCTCGGGTGACGCCCGCAGCCAGCTCAGCTTCGTTGCCGGCACCAACCCCGACCTGGCGCAGATGCAGGTGCAGAACAAGGTGCAGCAGGCCGTGTCTCGGTTACCCCAGGCGGTGCAGGCGCAGGGTGTTCGTGTGACCAAGGCCGGCACTGACCTGCTGATGGTGATGACGCTCAACAGCGATGACCCCGGGGTCACCTCGGCCGACATGGGCGACTACCTGCAAAGCACGCTGGTTGACATCGTCAGCCGCATCGAAGGTGTGGGCGACGTCAACGTCTTCGGCTCGGGTTACGCGATGCGCATCTGGCTCGATCCGGCGCGGCTGCAGCGTTATGCGCTGGTGCCAGGCGACATCCGCAGCGCGCTGCTGGCGCAGAACACCGAGGTCTCGGCGGGCCAGATCGGCGCCCAGCCTGCGCCCGCAGGCCAGCGGCTGACGGCCATCGTCACCGCACGCGCCAAGCTGCAGACGGCCCAGGAGTTCCGCGACGTCGTGCTGCGTGTGCAGCCCGACGGCTCGGCGCTGCGCCTGGGCGACGTGGCGCGGGTGGAACTCGGCCGCGATAGCTACACCACCAACATCCGCAGCAGCGGCCGAACCGCCGCCGGCATGGCCATCTACCCCGCCAGTGGCGCCAACGCGCTGGTGACGGGTGATGCGGTGAAGGCCAAACTCGCCGAACTGGCGCCGTTTTTTCCGCCTGGCATGCGGGCCACCGTCACCTTCGATACCACGCCGTTCGTGCGTGTGTCGATCCAGGGGGTGCTGAAGACACTGGTCGAGGCGATGGTGCTGGTCGTCGCCATCATGTACCTCTTCATGCAGAACCTGCGCGCCACGCTGGTGCCGGCCATTGCCGTGCCGGTCGTGATGCTGGGCACCATGGGCATCCTGGCGGTGGCTGGTTTTTCGATCAACACATTGACGATGTTCGGCCTGGTGCTGGCCATCGGCCTGCTGGTGGACGACGCCATCGTGGTGGTCGAAAACGTCGAGCGACTGATGCGCGAAGAGGGCCTGTCGCCGCGCGATGCCACCCGGCGCAGCATGGGGGAAATCAGCGGCGCGCTGGTGGGCATTGCCGTGGTGCTGTCGGCGGTGTTCATCCCGATGGCTTTCTTCGGCGGCTCCACCGGTGTCATCTACCGCCAGTTCAGCATCACGGTGGTCAGCGCCATGGTCTTGTCGGTGCTGGTGGCGATGAGCCTGTCGCCGGCGCTGTGTGCCACGCTGCTCAAGCCGGTGCACCAGGGTGAACATGCCCGGCACGGCGGCCCGCTCGGGCCGCTGCTCGACCGCTTGTTCGGCGGCTTCAACCGCGCCTTCGACCGTTTCACCGACCGTTATGTCGTCCAGGTGCGCTGGTTGTCGGCGCGCCGCCTGCGCAGCTTTGCGGTCTTTGTGCTGCTCGTGGGCGGCACGGCCGCGCTGTACAAGACGCTGCCCACCAGCTTCCTGCCCGACGAGGATCAGGGCGGCCTGCAGATCCAGGTGCGCATGGCGCCGGGTGCCACGGCCGAGCGGCTCGAGGGGGTGATGCAAAGTGTCGAGGCCTACCTCGGCGACCAACCCGAGGTGCGGTACTACAACATCGTGCGCGGCGCCGGGGGTGACCAGGGCTCGGGCCAGGGCTTCATCAACCTGAAGGACTGGTCCGAGCGTCCGGCCATGAGCCAGGGCGCTGCAGCCCTGGCCGAACGTTTCAGCCGCGAGCTCGGCCGGCGCGTGCGCGACGCCAACGTCTTTGTCGTGCAGCCGCCCACCGTACGTGGGCTGGGAGGCAGCGCGGGGGTGCAGCTGTTCCTGCAGGACCTGGGTGGGCTTGGCCCCGAAGCATTGGCGGCCGCGCGCGACCGCCTCATCGATGCCGCAGCGGCGCGCCCGGAGTTCCGCCGTCCCCGCACGAACAGCCTCACCGAAACGCCACAGCTGGCCATCCAGATCGACGACCACCAGGCCGGCACGCTGGGCGTGAGCACGACGACCATCAACGAGACCATGTCGATCGCCCTCGGCGGCAGCTACATCAACGATTTCATCGACCGCGGCCGCGTCAAACGTGTGCTGGTGCAAGGCGAGGGTGCATTCCGTGCCGAGGCCGACAGCATGCGCCACTGGTACGTGCGCAACACCAGCGGCCAGATGGTGTCGTTCAGCGCCTTCGCCAGCGCCAGCTGGGTCAACGGCCCGCGTCAGCTGGTGCGCTACAACGGCAGCCCCGCCTACGAGATCCAGACCGACATCGCACCCGGCGTCAGCTCCGGTGCCGCCATGCTCGCGATGGAGCAACTGCTGCGCGAGATGCCGCCGGGCATCGGCTACGAGTGGGCGGGCCGCAGCTACCAGGAGCGGCTGTCGGGTGACCAGGCGCCGCTGCTCTACGCGGTGTCGGTGCTGTTCATCTTCCTGTGTCTGGCGGCGCTGTACGAGAGCTGGTCGGTGCCCTTCAGCGTGATGCTGGTGGTGCCGCTGGGCATCCTGGGGGCGCTGGCGGCCAGCCACCTGGGTGGACAGAACAACGACGTGTTCTTCCAGGTGGGCCTGCTCACCACCGTCGGACTGAGCGCCAAGAACGCGATCCTGATCGTCGAGTTCGCCGAGACGCTGCGCGCCCAGGGCATGGGCCTGCTCGACGCGACACTCAAGGCCTGCCGGCAGCGCCTGCGCCCGATCCTCATGACCTCGCTCGCCTTCGGCATGGGCGTGTTGCCCCTGGCCCTGGCCAGTGGGGCCGGTTCGGGCTCGCAACGCGCCATCGGCGTCGGTGTGCTGGGTGGCATGGCCAGTGCCACCGTGCTAGGCATCTTCTTCGTGCCCCTGTTCTACCTTTGGGTGAAGACACTGTTCTCCAGGCGCACAGCCCAGCCGGTCGACTTGCCCGAGGCCGAACAGGCTCGTAGCTGAGGCCGGGCAGGCGTCGATCGCTGCCTCTGAGGCATGAACGTCACCGAGTTGCAGGTGTAGCTCGACGCCAGGTGCGTCGATTGCAGTTTCCCGACCTTAGCCCCAGAGGTCGAGTGGCGGATCGGTAGCCAGGGCGCGCAACAGGTCGGTGCGCGAGACGAAGCCGAGCACGTCACCGCTGTCGTCGGCCACCGGCACGCCGGGCAGCCCCGTGTTCAGCAGTAACGCGGCGACGCGGCGCAGGTCGGTGCCGGGTGCGGTGCTGGGCACGGGTGACCACATCACCGCCGTCACGTGCTGCGACAGGCGGGCCGACTCCATCGCCGCGCTGGGTGGCTCGAGCGATGTGGCCGGCATCAGCTGGGCCCGGCCGACCATGCCGACGAGGGCGCCGCCACGGCCCGTCACGGGTGCCTGTGCAATGCCATGGTGAGCCAGCATTTTCCAGGCGTCGCGCAAGGTCGCCTCACCCGGCACCGTGAGTGCCGGGCTGTGCATCACGTCGGCCGCGCAGGTCAGCGGCTGGCGCACCCGGGCGGATGTCGCGTGACTGTAGGCCTGCGCTGCCTCGGCCGCGAGTGCATTCCCGCTGCCCGAGCCACCCGAGGACGGCGCCATCGATGGATTCGCCTCGGCGACCACCGGGCCGATGCGCCGCACTCGTGCGATGCCGGTCACCAGGTGCTGGTGGTGCAACTGCTCCAGCGTTCCCGAGAACACGCGGCCCTGGATTCCATGAACATAGAACATCGCTTCTTCTCCTTCGGACCGCGCAACGGTTCACACCCCGGCGAGGTAGATCAGCGCCGCATTGATGACATAGGTTGCGGTGAGGCCGACGCTGATCCAGCTGACCACACGCAGTGTCTGCCCTTGCGGCCTCATCACCAGGCCGATGATCACCAGACCTGTCATCACCAGCGCCGTCACCGCCGTGCCGACGTGTACCGGCGCAGCGTCGGCGAGCAGCGGTCCCCGGACATAGAAGGCATCGTCCACCGACAGGATCAACACATTGAACAGGTTGCTGCCCAGCAGGTTGCCGATGGCCATGTCCAGCGCACCGAGCCGTAGTGCGCCTAGCGTCACGGCCATCTCCGGCAGCGTGGTCACGACGGCCATCAGCACGGTGCCGACGAAGCTGCGGGACAGGCCCAGCGCCTGCGCCAGCCGGTCAGCCACCTCGGGCAGCCAACTCCCCGCCACCAGCACGACCAGCGCGGCCAGCCCGAATCGGCACCATGCCAGGCGAGTCCTTTGCGGCCCGATGGGATTGCCCGAGGTGCCGGTGCCCTGAGCGACCGCCGCGGCCGCGGCGTCCATGGCCTGGCGCTCGTGGCCATGCACTGCCTTGAGTGCCAGCAGGTAGAGCGCCAGCAGCAGCGGGCTGTAGATGCCGACGTGCAACACCGCAGGGGCTCGTGTGCCGGTGATCAGGCTCAGCCCGACGAATCCCAGCATCACCACGCCGAAGCCGGCCGACAGCAGGTGCGTCGCGCTGGCCTGGCGGTACATCGGCTGGCGGCGCTGCAAGGCGTCGACGACGACCAGGAACAACAGGTTGACGACGCAGGCGCCCAGCGCGTTGCCCACGGCCAGGTCGGGCGCATCCACCCAGGCCACGGCGCTGATGCCCGAGGCCAGTTCGGGCAGCGAGGTCACGGTGGCGAGCAGCGCCAGGCCAACCCAGTTGCGCCCCCAGCCATGGGCCTCGGCCAGGGTATCGGCGCTGCGGCTGAGCACGTAGCCCGCCCGCGCGATCAGCACGGTGCACACGGCGAACAGGAGCACCAGCCAAGCGAGTGTCATGCGTGGCTCCTGCGCACCCACAGCTTGCGTGCCTCCTCGGCCCAGAGCACGACACTGGCCAGTGCCAGCAGCGGCAACAGCGCTTGCGGTGGCAGCGGCACGGTGTGGAACAGTGCGTTCATCGGCGATGCGTAGAGCACCAGCGTCTGCAGCAGCATCGACAGCGTTAGCCCGCCGAGCAACCACTGGTTGCGCAGGATGCGCGAGCCCAGCGCCGAGGCCGTGGCCGCTTGGCAGTTGAGCACGTTGAACCACTGGCACATGGCCAGCACCGTGAAGGTCTCGGTGCGCACGATCTCCAGCACCACGCCCTGGTCCAGGCGCCAGGCGAACCAGCCGAAGGTCACTGCCGCGATCAGGGGCGTCATCAGTGCCACGCGTCGAAGCATCTCGACACTGAGCAGGCGGTCGTTGCGAGCTACCGGTGCTCGCCGCATCTCGTCGCCGTCGGCAGGGTCCATCACCAGGTTCACCGTCACCGTGCCTTCGGTCACGATGTTGATCCAGAGGATCTGCACCGCCACCAGCGGGAGCGGGAAGCCGCCGATGAGCGCCAGCAGCAGCACCAGCACCTCGGCCAGCGACGTGGCGAAGAGGTACAGGATCACCTTCTTGAGGTTGGCGTAGACCACGCGCCCTTGCTGCACGGCGCCGACGATGGTCGAGAAGTTGTCGTCGGTGATGACGATCTTGGCCGCGCTCTTGGCGACTTCGGTGCCGGTGATGCCCATGGCCACGCCGACGTCGGCGCGCGCCAGCGCGGGCGCGTCGTTGACGCCGTCACCGGTCATCGCCACCACATCGCCGCGCGCCTGCAGTGCCTCGACGATGCGCAGTTTCTGCGCCGGCTGCACGCGTGCGAACACGGCGATGCCGGGCAGCGCGTCGCGCAGGTCGGCCTCGCCCATGCGTTCGAGCTCGGAGCCGTCGACGGCGCGATCCCCGTCGCGTGCGATGCCGAGTTCGCGCGCGATGGCCAGGCCGGTGAGCTTGTGGTCACCGGTGACCATGATCGGGCGGATGCCGGCGACGCGGCATTCGGCGACCGAGAGCTTGACCTCCTCGCGTGGTGGGTCGATCTGGCCGACCAGGCCGATCAGGCGGGCCCGGCCGGCCAGGGCGTCGAATCCGGCGGCCGCATCGAGGGCGTCGTCATCCAGTGTGGCGAAGGCCAGCACGCGCAGCGCCTGCATGGCCATGCACTCGGCGGCATCACGCGCGGCCTGCAGGGCCTCGCTGCCTTCGGCTGCACACAGCCGCAGCACGGACTCGGGCGCGCCCTTGATCCACACGCGGCGCGGTGCGCCGTCCATGGCGTGGCGGGTGGCCATCAGCTTGGTGTCGCTGTCGAAGGGCAGTTCGGCCTCGCGCGGCGCGTCGCGGCGCAAGGCGCCAAGCGTGAGACCAGCCTTGTGCGCCAGCACCAGCAGGGCACCTTCGGTCGGGTCACCCAGCACCGTCCAGCCAGCGCGGTCATCCTCGGGCGGCAGCAGTTCTGCGTCGTTGCACAGGGCGGCCGCCATGCACAGGTCATGCAGCATCGGGTCGGCGGCGTCCGCGGATTCTCCGGACTCTTCGAGCACCCCTTCGGGGACGTAGCCGATGCCGCCGACGGCGATCTCCCTGCCGCCGGGCAGCCAGAGCGCCACAGCCGTCATCTCGTTGCGCGTGAGCGTGCCGGTCTTGTCACTGCAGATCACCGTGGTCGAGCCCAGCGTCTCTACCGCCGACAGGCGCCGGATGATGGCGCCGCGTTCGGCCATGCGCTGCATGCCCACGGCCAGCGCGATCGTCATCGCCACCGGCAGACCCTCGGGCACCATCGAGACCATCTGGCTGATGGCCACCATCAGCACATCGGACAGCGGCAGTTCGCGCCACAGGCCCAGCAGCACCACCAGCACGAACAGGCCCAGTGCCGCCGCAATGAGGGCGCGACCGAACTGCTGGAGGCGCACCTCCAGCGGGGTCTTCGGGACTTCGGCGCCTTCGGTCAGGCGGGCGATGCGGCCCACCTCGGTGTGCACCCCGGTGGCCACCACGACGGCACGAGCGCGGCCGGCCGTGACATGGGTGCCCGAGTACACCATGCAGTGGCGGTCGGCCAGACCGGCGGCCCTGGGCACGGCGGCCACCGACTTCGATATCGGCACCGACTCGCCCGTGAGTGCGGCCTCGGCCACCTCCAACTGTGCCGCCTCGACCAGGCGAGCATCGGCGGCCACGGCGTCGCCAGCGGCCAGCAGCACGGTGTCGCCCGGTACCAGGTCGCGCGCCTCGATCACCTGCTCGCCGCCGTGGCGCAGCACCCGCACGTGCAGCGCAGCCAGCCGCCGCAGGGCGGCCATCGAACGCTCGGCCCGACCCTCCTGGAAGCTGCCGATCAGCGCGTTGACCAGCACCACCAGCAGGATGACCGCCGCATCGCCATGGTGCCTCAACGCCAAGGCCAGCACCGCGGCGGCGAAGAGGATGTAGATCAGCGGGCTCTCGAGCTGTCGCGCAAAGGTGCGCCAGAGCGGCTTGGGCGGCGCTTCGGGCAGGGCGTTCGCGCCGTGCTGGGCCTGCGCTCGCTGAACCGCGCTTGCGTCCAGGCCGCGCAGCTGATCGAGTTCGAAGTGACGCAGGATCCGCTCGACCGCCAAGGCATGCCACACGGGATCGACGACTTCGGTGTTCCTGTCGGTCATTCGGTGGTACTCCTGCGGCGATCGAGACCGTGCGCCGTCGCCTGTGCGCAGAGCAGTTGCTCACGTTGCGCTTGCGACCTGCATGCCGCAGACGGGTGTACAGAGGAAGACTTCAAGGCGCAGTGAACGGTTCCTGCCTCCCGGGACGTCGTTGACGCACCTCAAGCCTTGCGTGTGGCAGGTGCGAAGGCAGGCTGCAGCACGTTGACAGTATTGATCCCGTCGACCAGGGACTTGGCCGTGGCCAGGAAGTACGGTGAGTTCGAGTCGAACGGCTGTTCACCGCTGAACGCGACGACCGCAGCCTCGACCTTGCCTTGCGAACAGTCTCGCTCGGCCGGCCGGCGCCGCAGCAAGCCGGCCGCCCGAGCGCGCGCGGGCACCGCTGAGCCGCAGCCGCCCCAGAAAACGCCTCGATGAAACAAACCAGCCAGACCCACCCTACAAATTGCGGGCGGTCTGGCTGGTGATTTTTACCGATCGGTGATCTGCCGGATCACCGATCGACTCTGCCGGGTATCAGAAGTTGTAGCGGATACCCAGACCCAAGGCGCGCGGATCGTCACCCAGAGTGACCGGATTGAAATTGGTGTCGGCGGCGGCGAAACCGGCCTTGGCCTTGCTGCCGTTGCTGATCTTGGTGTAGTAGGTATACACCGTGAACTGTTTGTCCAGGGCGTAGTCGGCTTGGAGGGCAATGGCACGCAGGCTGTCGTCGGCACCCGATGAGGATTCACCGGATTTACCAAGACTGGCCTTCACGGTGATGGCGCTGTCGATCGCGTAGGTGCCGGTGGCCAAGTAGTTGCTGGTTTTCTTGCCGGCGCCGTTGTCGAGTTTGCTGAACGCCACACCGGCAGTCCACGGAGCCATCTTCATGCCGCCGACGAGTTTGGTGCCCTTCATGGCCGAACCGCCGGTGGTCTGTGTCGGGACAATGAAGTTCTTTTGCGACTGCGTCGCCAGGCCGGCGTTGAACATGCCGTCGTCATAAGCGATCGACAGGCCCATCACGGGTTTGGCGATGGCCGGGGCGGTGGCGGTGGCGGCCGTCTTGCCTTCGTCGGGCGAGTAGGCGAACTTGGCCGTCACATTGGCAAACTTCGGGCTGGTGTACAGCAGCACATTGGTCTGACGCGTGTGCACGTTGTTGAAGACGGCGTTGCCCAGCGCGACACGCGAACCCTTGCCGTGGATGATCAGCTCTTGCAGATCACCTTCGGCCCACAGGCTGTAGGCCGTGCCTTCGAGTGTCTTGAGCGGCATGTCGTGGGTACCGGCGATCAGGGTGCCGGCAGCAGCACTCTTGATGCCGACGAAGCTGTTGCGGCTGGCCAGGGTCTTGCTCTGGGTCGTGTCGTCAGGTGCCACGCCGGTTTCGATCTGGAATATGCCGCTCAGCGTGGTGCCGAACTTGCGTTCGCCCTTCACGCCCAGGCGCGACGAAAAATTCTGGATCAGGGTGCGGTTGAGTGTGCCGTTGTTATTGCTTTCGAGCGCCAGGTCGACGCGGCCATACCAGCTGATATCGACGTTCTGGGCCGATGCGGCGCTAGGCAGCATGGCGCCCGTTGCGACCAGGGCAGCACCCAGGGTGAGTATGTTGTTGCGATTGCTGATTTTCATGAGTTGTACTCCAGAGCAGTTGATGAAACTTGGCTTGGTCCGCTTGGACGCCGTCCCGAAGACTAGGTCTGAAATATGGCGGAACCGTGACATTTCCCTGCTGGGGCACACGCGGGTGGCTCCACACAATCACCCGTTGGTGTTTTCGCCACGTCACAGCACTGTCACTTGGCGATCCCTGAAAATATCAGCGAATAGATTGTTGGCAACAGCCGGACCTGCGCCCAGGGGTTGGTTTGGCGCCGTCCGTTCTCGCCTTGGACTTCAGGCCGCCTGTGTGCCCAGAAAATGGCGGCGGTACTTTTCTGGCAGATCGGCCAGATTGATCAGCAGTGGCAGGTCGGCGGTATTGAAATCCGGATCCCAGGCCGGCGCGCCCAGTATCTTGGCGCCGCACCGCAGGTAACCCTTGATGAGTGGTGGCATCTCCACCACCAGGTCGCTGCGCAGTTCGTCCACCGGCAGCGGCAGGCGCGGACGCACGTGATGTTCGATCGGCGCGAGGTGGCTCTGGCTGAGCTGGCGCCACAGGCTGGCCGCCACATGGCCGCCGTCGCGCATGCTGATGCTGGCGCAGCCGATCATGGTGTCCAGGCCATGTCGCTGCATGAACTCGCCCAGTGCCGCCCACAACGCCAGGATGACCGCACCGCTGCGGTAGTCCTCGTGTACACATGAGCGCCCGAGTTCGGCCATGCGTCCACGCATCGAGCGCAGCCGGGTGAGGTCGAATTCGGTCTCGGTGTACAGGCCACCGATCTTCCTGGCAGCCCAGGGTGTGAGCACGCGGTAGGTGCCCACGACGATGCCGCCGAGGGCGTCGTCCGACACGTCGCGCACCATCAGATGTTCGCAGTGGCTGTCGTACAGATCCACGTCGTGACCCGCTGGTGCACCCAGGGGTAGGCTCAGGCGGGCGCCCATTTCGTCGACGAACACGCGGTAGCGCAAACGTTGACAGGCGCGCACGTCGTCCTGCGAGCTGGCCCACGATACGTCCAGCTTGACCCGGGCGCGATGGCGCTGCGCCGTTGCGCTGTTCGGGTGGTCTTGTGAGGTGTGCAGGCCCGCGTGTACAAGGCCGGCGTGCAAGAGGCCTGAGTGCGTCATGCCGACGCTCGCAGCCGGTTGGCCGTCCTGGGTGATCTGATGCATCTGTCTGACTCCAGTCATCGAACTGAAGTCATCTTGGCGATACAACGTGACAGGCCTGAGACGTCGGCATGACGGGCCGGTGACAGCCGTCCCGCCCGTGCGCGTGGTCCCCTCGGGCTTCGGCCCGGACTTGAAGGTGTCAGGCGAGCAGTGCGCGCCTGACAGACATCAACGCATCACGCGGTGCGATCAGGCGCCGGTACACCTCGGGTGCGGCCAAGGCGCCGGCCATGGCTGGCAGGCGTTTGGCGTCGTGATCGAGTGTCTGGATCCAGGCGCTCAGCACCTGGTCGACCAGCAGGCGCGACGTCGGTGAAAGCTGCCGGCCTCCGTCGCTCGTGTCGACGAAACGTTCGAGCAGTTCCTGCACGGGAAAGCCGTCGAGCGCTTCGGCCAGCTGTTCGACCAGGGCAAACGGGTCGACGTCGATGGTCGAGAGTTCGGGCGACAGGGAATCAGCCATGAGCACCTCTTTGTGGCGGCACGTGTTCGGGCACCAACTACATCCACGGAGCTCATGATATCGGCAGTGCCTGGTCGCGCTGAAACCGGCGAGGTGGCTGTTCTTTCAGATTCGGCGTGGTCGGCGCGTCTGCGACAGGGCGTGCGGGCGGTTCAGCTGTAGTTGAATGCGCCGATGTCGGTTCGTGGCGACAGCGCCGACATGTGCATCTGGTCGGACAACATCGACAGGAAGTAGGCCAGTGGTGGGGTACGTTTGCCGGGGGTGGCGGCTGCATCGTCCCAGCGCGTGAGCTTCACGGCTTCCTGCGCGAACGGGCGCGACTCGAATGCAGCGGTCTCGAACACCGTCATCGTGTTGCCCTGCAGGCGCAGTGTGTGGCGCGAGGCTGGCGACAGGTTGGCCGCGTACAGGGGGTCCACTCGCATCAGGTAACGTTTGGCCGCCACATGCAGGCGCACCGGCTCGGTGACTTCGGCAGGCAACGCGGTAGCGAGCAAGACGTAGGCACGCTCCTCATGGGTGTTGTCGACGTCGTGGTTGCCACACATCTCGGGCGGCGTCAGGAAGTGGCCGATGTCGTGCAACAGCGCAGCCGCCACCAGTTGGGCTGGTGCCTGCGCCCCTTCGGCCAGTTGAGCACATTGGAGCGAATGCTCGAGCATCGTCAATCCAGCGTGCTGCTCACCCGCATAGACCTGCTGGCCGCGGGTCATGAACAACACGTCGATGCCTTCGATGAAGGCGTTGATTTCGCGGTAGCTGGCCAGGTGGAGCGGCAGGTTCATGTTGATCCCCTCGAGAGCTGACGACATGTCTGCAGACCGTCGGCCTGCTTTGTGCTCAGCGTAGGTCGGGGGGATGTCAAGGGCGTGTCAGCGGTTGTGGCCGCCCCTGGGCGTGTGCGCCGATCGCCGCAACTCGCATCTGCCCGCGAGCCGGCGTGTCGTTCAGTGGCGCGAGCTTGCCATCGGCCAGGCGGCGCGGAACTCGGGCCGGAAGCAGCCGTCGAATTCGGTTGCGTCGACCTTGTCGATGCGGGCGTCGAACCACATGGGCAGGCCAATGCTGAGGCCGGATACGTGCACCGGAACGGCGCCGATGAGCCACACACGCAGGCGTTCCTCGCGTGGCGTGGGGTAGGCGCCGGGCGCGCCGGTATCGAGCAAGGTGCGCCGGCGCAACTCGCAGCGCATCAGTCCGCCGAAGGCTGGCACGCTGCACACGACCTGGCAGGCACGCACGCGCCGAACCCGGTTCACCAGGATGCAGGCAATCATCAGAAACAGCGTGACAAGCAAGGCCATGATCTTCTCGATGAAGTCGACGAGGGGTGGCTGCAGGTGCTAGCCGCCCGATAACGAAAATCTAGCTGTCGGGTGTGACAGTTCGCTACCTGGCGATGCAGGTGTATTCCCGCCTCTGCCTTGTGCTGCTCAGGCATTTGTCACGCCAGTGCCTGATCTGGTACGCATGGTTGCCGGCGAGCTGTCTTGCGTCAGCACGCCGCTCGGCCGGGTGGGGTGGCTCACACCGCTTCGCGGCCGAGCATCTGCAAACGCTCGCGCGACCGTTCGAGCGCCTTGCGCCGATAGAACTCGAGTTCGCTCACCTGGTGCGGCACCATGCCTTGAGGGCACCACAGGTCGAAGGCGGCGTCGCCATCGCCCAGATCGAGCACACCCAGTCCCACCAGCTTTTCGCCGATACGCGCCTGCAGGTCGTCGCCGAGCAGGTAGGCGGTCGACGGCAGCCAGAGGTGCCGCACGCCGGCCACCGTGCGGTCCAGGTACTGGTGCAGATGGCCCGAGGCCACCAGCTTCAGATTGCGTCGAAGCGGTCCGTGCAACAGCTTGTCGCTCGCAGGCTCGGGCACATACCTGCCGCGCCGTTGATGTTCACCCGCATGTGGGCGCGCCAGCGGACGATGCAGAAATAGTGCGACGCTCGTGTGGTTGTCGAGCAGGCGTATGCGCTCGTCGATCCACTGCCACTGCTGTTGTTCGGCGTCGCTGCCCGTGCCGAAGAGTTGGGCGTTCAGGCCCAGCAGCAACCAATCACCTACGGTCAGCGACCAGTGATCGGCACCCAGGTTGGCGCAATACGCCGCGCGCCGTGTCGGGTCGAACGGGGCTTCGCCCGACGCATCTCCCACGTCGTGATTGCCCGGCACACACAACATCGGGTGGGGCCATTGCGCGACCAGTTCGCCCGCCAAGGCCAGGTCGTCCGGGCGGTGCTGGCCGTCGAAGGTGACGTCGCCCAGGTTGATGGTGAGATCGGTGCCCAGGCGCCGCACTGCCGCACGTGCGCCGTGCCAGTTGGTCAGGCACTCGGGGACGCGTGACGAGAGATGGGTGTCGGCGATCAGGGCGATACGCATGCTGCGCGCTCCTACAGGCACTGGGCGAGGGCAAGGGTGCCCAGCTTGACGCTGCGCGGTGACAACCTGATGTCATGCGGTGCAACCTGCCTGCCGGTCACGAAACTGCCACATGTGCTGGTCACACTGCCTGATTGGATTCGGCAGAAAGAGATCCTTCGATGAATCACGTTGTGCAAGATGCCTGGGGTCTCGAGACCTGGGACACCGAGACGATTTCCGCCACGATCGACGAGTTGTGGGCGCTGCGCCGTGCCATGCACGAACGGGCTGCCCAGCTCGAACCCTGGCTGGTCAAGGTCGACCCGGCCCTGCGCCCCAGTGCACTCAACCTGGCGCACTACCTGGCGCTGCGTGCGGTCGATCTGCGGGCGCTGCAGGATCGCCTGGCCTGGATGGGGGTGTCGTCACTCGGCCGCGCCGAGACCCATGTGCTGGCCAATGTGGACAAGGTGCTGGGCATCCTGCACCGCCTGGCCGGCCGGCCGTGGCAGACCTTGTCACACGAGGAGCCGATCGGCTTTACCCGTGGCCCGGCGCTGCTGACGCAACATGCGGCTGAATTGTTCGGCACCGCGCCGGCCCGGCGCGCCGTGCGCATCATGGTCACCTTGCCCAGCGAAGCGGCGCATGACGAGGCCCTGGTGGCCCGGCTGGTCGATGCCGGCATGGACATCGCACGCATCAACTGCGCGCACGACGAAGCGCCGCAGTGGCGCGCCATGGCCGAGAGTGTCAGGCGCCATGCGACCTGGGCCGGGCGCGAAGTGCGGGTGCTGATGGACCTGGGCGGGCCCAAGCTGCGCACCGGTGCGGTGGCGGATGCCCCCGCCGTCGTCAAGCTGCAGCCTGAGCGTGATGCCTGGGGCCGGGTCACCCAGGCCGCCAGGCTGGGCCTGCGCCCGAGTGGCAGCCAGGTGGAAGTGACTGGTGCACCGGTGTGCCTGGGTGTGGACGCCGGCTGGTTGGCGCGACTGGAAGTCGGCGCACGTATCAACCTCACCGATGCCCGCACCTCGACGCGCCGGCTCGAAGTGATCGAGCGCCAGGGTGATGGCGTGCTGTTGCACTGTGAACAGACCGCCTATCTCACGAACCAGGTCTGTCTTCGCCTGCACCAGCGTGGCCAGGACGTCTACAAGGCCTGGCTCACCGACATACCGCCGCAGCCCGGCCAACTGCACCTCAAGCGCGGTGACCTGGTGCATGTGGTGGCCGACGGCATCGGCCGTGACGCGACGGTGGGCAAGAAGAGCAAGGTCGCGCGGCCGGCGGTGATCGCCTGCACCCTGCCCGAAGCACTGGCCAAGGTGCGCAAGGGTGAACACATCTGGTTCGACGACGGGCGCATCGGTGGGGTGGTGCGGCGCGCGGGTGCCAAGCGGCTCGAGGTGCAGATCACCGAGGCACGCGACAGCGGCGAGCGCCTGGCCGCCGACAAGGGCATCAACCTGCCCGACACCCACCTCGACCTGCCGGCACTCACGAGCAAAGATCTGCAGGATCTCGAAGTCGTGGCGACCTGTGCCGACATGGTTGGTATGTCGTTCGCGCAGTCGGCCGACGATGTGCTGGCGCTGCGTGCTCGGCTGATCGAACTGGGCGCGCCGCAGCTCGGGCTGATCCTCAAGATCGAGACCAGCCGGGGCTTCGAACACCTGCCCGAACTGCTGCTCGCCGCGATGACCGGCCCCTGCGCCGGTGTGATGATCGCGCGCGGCGATCTGGCGGTGGAATGTGGCTACGAACGCCTGGCCGAGGTGCAGGAAGAGATCCTCTGGGCCTGCGAAGCCGCACATCTGCCGGTGGTGTGGGCCACCCAGGTGCTCGAGACACTGGCCAAGACCGGGCTGCCCTCACGCGCCGAGATCACCGATGCGGCGATGGGCGGCCGCGCCGAATGTGTGATGCTCAACAAGGGCCCGCACATCGTGCTGGCCATGCAGACACTCGACGATATCCTGACCCGCATGCAGTCGCATCAGCTCAAGAAGCGTTCGTTGCTTCGTGCCCTGGCGGCCTGGGATCTGCCTGCCCGGCGCAAGAAACTCAAACCCGTGCGCGATGAGCTGTCGCCGATGGTCGGGTGATCGTGTAATACTGTTTATACGGTTTCAGTGTGGAGCCTGATGCAGGCTGCGCAACGTGCGCCGGGCGCGTGCGAGCGACCACAGTTCGATCAGCGCCCACAGGGCCAGCACGGCGATCAGACCGACGGTGATGTACGTTTGCCGGCCGAGTTGCCGCAGGGAGGGTGGGTGAGTCATGTCGCGAACGTCTGGTGGTGGTCGAAACGAAGCGGGGCCGCCCGGGGGGCGAGCCGCGTCGGCCGGTCGTCACAAGGTGCCAGCGCGCCAGCGTAGGACCTTGACATGACAAGACGATGGCAGGCACCACAACGTGGTGCGGTCGATCCATCGTTCGGCCCATCCAGCAGCGGCGGCGTGGCGACGGAGCTCGACGCTGATGAACACTGGGCCGTGCCTGGTGCGGTGGCAGTGCCCGAGCTGGTCGAGTTGCTCGATCTGGCTGACCAGGGCCGGCCCTGGCTACGCAGCCGAGTCCTCTGTCAGGTGGCGTTGGGCGAGCACCAGTTGCCAGTGCCCGTATTGACCCTGGGCAGCACACGGGCCGACGCACCGGTGGCGCTGTTTGTCGGCGGAGTACATGGTCTCGAACGAATCGGCGCGCAGGCCGTGCTGGCCTATCTGCGCAGCCTGGTGATGCGGCTGCGCTGGGACGACAGCCTGCATCACCAGCTCGACACCGTGCGCCTGGTCTTTGTGCCGGTGCTCAATCCCGGCGGCATGTGGCTGGGCACACGTGCCAATCCGAACGGCGTCGACCTGATGCGCAGTGCGCCGGTGGATGCCGACGAGCCGGTGGCGCTGCTGGCCGGTGGCCACCGCATCAGCGCGGCGTTGCCCTGGTACCGCGGCAAGCTGGGTGCGCCGGCCGAGGTCGAAGCCACGGCCCTGTGCCAGGTGGTCGAGACCGAACTGCAGCGCAGCCCCTTCGTTCTGGCACTCGATTGCCACTCGGGCTTCGGCCTGTCCGACCGGTTGTGGTTTCCGTGGGCCTGCAGCCGTGCGCCCATGCCACACGTGGCCGAGCTGCATGCGCTCGGTCAGATCATGGACGCGAGCCTGATCCACCACCGCTATGTGCTCGAACCGCAGAGCCGCCAGTACCTGACCCACGGTGACCTGTGGGACCACCTGTATCGCCGGGCCATCGATCGGGGCACCGGCCTGTTGCTGCCGCTCACCCTCGAAATGGGGTCGTGGTTGTGGGTCAAGAAGAACCCGCGCCAGCTTTTCAGCCGTCGCGGAATCTTCAACCCCGAGTTGGCGCATCGGCAGCAACGGGTACTTCGGCGCCACCTGGGTGGGCTGGACTTCATCACCCGTGCGGCAGCCAGTTGGCAACGCTGGCTGCCGCAAGGTGCCGCGCGCCAGCAGCACCAAGACCAGGCCATGGTCCGCTGGTATGGCCCCAGGCGTTGACATGAACTCCGCCCGATCGCCCATCGGGGCTCATTCCCGCTCGCCGCGGCTGGCCGCAGGCCCGAGGGTGCGTCAGTGAGTGGCAGCGACGCCGGCCCACCGGTCTGGGTGCTGCTGCGTGGACTGTCGCGTTCGGCCGCACATTGGGGCGACTTTCCGGCGCGGCTTGAAGCGGTCGGCCTGGGCCGGGTGATCTGCATCGACCTTCCCGGCAATGGTGAGGCGTCGGGACTCGCCAGCCCGATCGACATCGTGGCCATGCTGAGCCATGTGCGGGCGCGCCTGGACGACCTGCACATCACGACCGCGGTCCACGTGCTGGCCCTGTCGATGGGTGGCATGGTGGCTTGTGAGTGGGCCACACGTTACCCGAGCGAACTGCACAGCGTCGTGCTGGTCAACAGCAGCCTGCGTGGCATCAACCGATTCACGCAGCGGCTGCAGCCATCGGCCTGGCCCAGCCTGTTGCGCTTGTTGGTCTGGCCTGCCACCGACGAGTGCTGGGAGCGCACCATCCACCGCCTGACCAGCTCACAGACCGAGCGGCGTGATGCTGTGGTGGCCGAATGGGTCGCCTTGCGCCGGGCCCGGCCGGTGAGCCGCAGAAACGCCTTGCGACAGTTGCTGGCCGCAGCGCGTTATTCGGCGCCGCGTGTGGTGCCCGCCGTGCCGCTGCTGGTGCTGGTGGGCCTGGGCGATGTGCTGGTCGACCCGCGCTGTTCGATCGCGCTGGCGCAGCGTTGGCAAACCCGTCTGCTCCAGCATCCGGCCGCCGGCCACGACCTGCCTCTCGACGATTCACACTGGGTGCTTGCGGCGTTGCTGGCCTGGCAGGTCGACCTGTCGAAGTTGCCTCTGGCCAGGTGACACGATGGCGCGATGGCGCGCCGATTCAGCGCCAGTTGAGCGAAGCACCAGAGGGTTGAGGCGCAAGTTCGGTGACACGTCGACTCGACGACACCACGCCGTGCCGCGGTCGAGCGGCTCAGTCCGACTCGACCAGGCCCTGCTGGGCGCTGAGTCCGCGCTCGTTCGGCACCATCGTGTAGTTGCCGTGGCTGTCGAGTTGCCAGGCGTCGACGTCGTCATTGAGGTAGGGCAGCAGGCACTCGTCGATGACACGCCGGCGCAGCACGTGGTTGGCGATGGGCCACGCCACCTCGATGCGGCGGGTCATGTTGCGGCCCATCCAGTCGGCGCTGCTGAGGTACAGGGCTTCGTCGTCGACGCCGTCACCCCATCTGAACAGGAAGACCCGGCTGTGCTCCAGAAAGCGCCCGACCACCGACCGCACACGGATGTTGTCGGTCGCTCCCGGTATGCCTGGTGGCAACATGCAGGCGCCGCGGATGATGAGATCGATCTGCGCGCCGGCCTGTGCGGCCAAGATGAGTGCGTGGATCAGCACCGGGTCGGTGAGGGCGTTGAACTTGGCCACTACTCGTGCCGTCTGTCCCGCCCGGGCAGCCTGTTCGACCCGCGCCAGCAGCGCCACCATGCCGGCTTGCAGCGTCGACGGGGCGACCAGCAGGCGTCGGGTCTCGCGCAGCCGGTTCAGGCTGGCCAGATGCTGGAACACCGACTCGGCATCGTCGGTGAGTTCGGTGTCGGCGGTGAAGTAGCCGATGTCGGTGTACAGGCGGGCCGTCTTGGGGTTGTAGTTGCCGGTCGACAGGTGCAGGTACCGCACCATGCGTTGGCCTTGCTTGCGGGTCACCAGCAGCAGCTTGGCATGCGTCTTCATGCCGACGATGCCGTACACCACCTGGGCGCCCACGGCCTCCAGGCGTTCGGCCCAGTTGATGTTGGCCTCTTCGTCGAAACGGGCCTTGAGCTCGACGACCACCAGCACTTCCTTGCCGCGCCGCACCGCCTCGATCAGCAGTTCCATCAGCTTGGATTCACTACCGGTGCGGTAGACGGTCTGTTTGATGGCCAGCACGGCCGGGTCTTCGACCGCCTCGCGCAGGAACTCGATGACCGGGTCGAACGACTCGAAGGGCTGGTGCAGCAACACGTCGCGTTTGGCGATGCTGGCCATGATCGAGCGTGTACGCGGCAGGCTCTTGTGTGGCCACACCGGCTCGTGTGGCTTGAAGCGCAGATGCGGCGCGTTGGCCTGGTCGATCAGCGAATTCATGCGCACCAGGTTGACCGGGCCGTCCAGGCGATGCAAGGCCGCGCCGGGCAGGTCGAAGTGGTCGAGCAGGTAGTCGCTCAAGGCCTCGGGGCAGGACTTGACCACTTCCAGCCGGATCGCCTTGCCGTAGTGGCGCGTGCTGAGTTCACTGCGCAGGGCCTGGCGCAGGTTGGTGACTTCGTCTTCGTCGACGTCCAGGTCCGAATCCCGCGTGACACGAAACTGCGAGAACGACTCGACCGTGCGGCCTGGAAACAGTTCTTCCAGATGTGCGCGGATCACGCTCGATAGCAGCACGAACGCCTGGCGACCGTTCACCAGGCTGTCGGGCAGGCGGATGACCCGCGGCAGCACCCGTGGCACCTTGACGATGGCGATGCCGTTCTCGCGCCCGAAGGCATCGGCGCCGCCCAGTTGCACGATGAAGTTGAGCGACTTGTTGGCCACTTGCGGAAACGGGTGCGCCGGGTCCAGGCCCAGCGGCGCCAGCAAGGGCTCCACCTCGCGGTGATAGAAGTTGGCCACCCACTTGCGCTGTGCCGCGTTGCGGTCGGCATGGTTGAGGATGACGATGCCCTGTTCGGCCAGCGCCGGCATCAACTCGTCGTTGAAGATGGCGTATTGCTCGTCGGTCAGCTGATGGGCTTCACCCGCCACCTCGGCCAGTTCACCTCGGGTGGTCGAGCTGCCCGGCAACACGGCGGCTTCGAGTGCCGCAGCAAAACGCACCTCGAAGAACTCGTCCATGTTCGACGCCACGATACACACGTAGCGCAAGCGTTCGAGCAACGGCACGTCGCTGCGTCGTGCCTGCGCCAGCACTCGGCGGTTGAAGGCAAGAATCGAACGTTCGCGGTTGAGCAGGCGCACACGCGGCGCCGTATCGTGATGGACCATGGCCGCATGCTATGCACCGGCCGTGACTGTTTCGTGACAGTCGGTTGGCCGCAGCGCGTGACTATTTCAACGCTCCGGTGCTCACCTCGACATCTGCCAGGCCGGCCCAGTTGACGGCTTCCTTGTCGAGCAGATGGACCGTTTGCTGCAGTTCGACGGCCCAGCTGGCGGGCCAGCGCAGAGTCAGCGTGCGGGCCTTGGGTCGCGTGACCAGCGCCACCTGCAGACCCTGGGGCGGATCGATGCGCGGCTGGCAAAGCAGCACGGCCAAGCG
Source organism: Candidatus Intricatilinea gracilis (assembly GCA_016702605.1). Taxonomy (GTDB): domain Bacteria; phylum Pseudomonadota; class Gammaproteobacteria; order Burkholderiales; family Burkholderiaceae_C; genus Sphaerotilus; species Sphaerotilus gracilis. Next base: position 1,635,133 of record JADJDQ010000021.1, on the reverse strand, counting down.
CAGGGCGAGCAACTGGACGGCGCCCGCCCTGTCCGAACACAGGTCGCGCGATTTGCGCAAGCCGCCGCGTTGCCCCAGCACCAGCTGAGTCACCCGGCGCTGCTGTGCTCGCGAGAAACCTGCGGCGTCGACATGTTCCAGCAGGTAGGCGCTGTGGTGATGGTGACCGTGGTGAGACACAGCCAAGCCGATCTCGTGCAGATCGGCGCTCCAGCCCAGCTCGCGCTGCTGCTCGTGGGCGGCCAGTGGCGCCAACTGGGCGTACAGCGATTGCGCAGTACGACGTACCCGCGTCGCCTGACCAGCATCGACACCGAAACGTCGCTGCAGCGCCATGGTGGTGCGATCTCGCAGGTCCTGTAGATCGGACAGGCGCTCGCCGTCGCGCTGCCGGACCGTGTGCAGGGGCGTGCCCCGAATCCAGGCCACCTTGGCTGGATCGGGGCGGCGGGGCTCCAGCAAGTCGAAAAGCGCGGATTGACAAACACCGATCTTCGAATCGCGGCCAACTGCCCAGCCGCTGGGTGCCGGGTGGGCGACCGCGTCGACCAAAGCGCGGGCCCGGCCGTGTGAGGCTGGTGTGGTCATGATGGCGAGCCAGTCGGCCTCAGGCCGCGACCGAACTGGCGAGGGCCGCAACCGCCGTCTGGCGGCGGGCGCGCAGATCCTCGGCCCAATCGATGATCTCTAGGCGGCCGTCGTCGTGTTCGACCAGGGCCGTGAGGCTTTCGACCCAGTCGCCGTCGTTGGCGTAGGTGATGCCGCCCACCTGGCGCAACTCGGCATGGTGGATGTGGCCGCAGATCACACCGTCCAGACCACGCTTGCGGGTTTCCCGCGCCACGGCTTCCTCGAAGTCACCGATGAAACTCACGGCGCGCTTGACCTTGAGCTTGAGGTATCGCGACAGCGACCAGTAGGGCAGGCCCAGACGGGCGCGCAGCGAGTTGAGGTGGCGATTCAGCCTGAGCGTGAACTCGTAGGCCTGGTCGCCGAGCAGGGCCAACCAGCGGTGGCACTGCACGACGCCGTCGAACAGATCGCCGTGGGTGATCCAGTATTTGCGACCGTCGGCGGTGGTGTGTACACAGTCGGTCACCACCTCGACACCTCCGAAATGCAGGCCGACGTATTTGCGTGCGAACTCGTCGTGGTTGCCCGGCACGAACACCACACGTGTGCCCTTGCGCGCCTTGCGCAGCAGCTTTTGCATCACATCGTTGTGGGCCTGCGGCCAGAACCAGCGTCGGCGCAATTGCCAGCCGTCGACGATGTCGCCTACCAGGTAGAGGTGATCACAATGCACCGTGCGCAGAAAGTCCAGCAGCGCTTCGGCCTGGCAACCTGGGGTACCCAGGTGCACATCCGAAATGAACACGCTGCGCACCGACAAGCGGTGGGTGCTCGGTTTGGTGGCGGGTTCAGGCACGACCGGCTCCTGTGTCACGGCCTCGGACAGCGAGCTGTCCGCAAACCTTGCGAGGTGGGCAGGCAGGCGCAGGAAGTTGAGTGCTGGCACATTCATGCCACGCATGGTCGGCATGGCAGATGACGAGCTGACGATGGGACGATGACGGTTGTGTGACTTGCCGTGCGCCAACAACTTCACCGTGGGGCGATCACCATGCGGCAGACTTCATGCCTCAGCATCGACGCCATGGCCATGTTCAACGACCTCTTCAGCAAGCCCGTGCGCGACAGCGCCGTGCCAGCCGGCCCAGGCGGAACGCCGCTGCGGCCCGGGCCTTACGGCAGCGACGACACCGGATTGATCTGGGGCTACCACTTCGACGCCGCAGGGGTCGACGAGGCCCAGGGGGACGACGCCGGCCTGCGTGCACGTGCCATCGACGCTGCTCGGGCCGAAAGTTGGCTCGCACACCTGGGCGAGGCTGTGGCCCTGCTGGCATCCGACGACAGCAGTGCTTCGGCCGAGACACACGCCAACGGGCCAGCGGCGCCGCCCGAGACTACGGCTGACGCCACCGACCCCGGCTTCATCTGGCTGCACTTCAACCTGGCGCATGCCAACGCCGAACGCTGGCTGGCGCGCCATGCCGATCTGCCCGAGGCGTTTTTCGAGACCTTGCGCGGCGGGCTGCATTCGACCCGCGTCGAACGGTTCGAGCAGGCCTTGCTGGCGGTGGTGAACGATCTGCAGTTCGACTTTGCCTTCGAGCCATCGGACACCGCCACCTTGTGGATCTGCCTGAACGAACGGGTCTTCATCACCGGGCGGCGCACACCCTTGCGGTCGATCGACCAGTTGCGGGTGGCGGTGCGAGACGGCGAGCCGGTGCGTTCACCCGCCGACCTGCTGGCGCAGCTGCTGCGCCGCCAGGCCGATGTGCTGGTCGATCTGGTGCGCCAGGCCACCGCCCGGGTCGACGAGGTCGAGGATCGCCTGCTCGCCGGCCGGCTGGCGCACAAACGGGCCAGGCTGGGCGCCATGCGAAGGTTGCTGGTGCGCCTGCAGCGCCTGTTGTTGCCCGAACCGGCGGCGCTGTTTCGGCTGCTGCAACATCCACCGGCGTGGATGGCCGAGCTCGATGGCCAGGACCTGCGTGACGCGACCGAGGAGTTCTCGGTGGTGTTGCGCGACATGGTGGCGCTGCAGGAACGTGTCAAGCTGCTGCAGGAAGAGGTCGCGGCCGAGGTCAACGAACAAAACGGCCGCAGCCTGTTCGTGTTGACCATCGTCACCGTGCTGGCGCTGCCGATCAACATCATCGCCGGCTTGCTGGGCATGAACGTGGGCGGCATACCACTGGCCGACTATCAGCACGGCTTTCTGGTCATCGTCGCCATCGTCATCACCTTCACGCTGATTGCGGCCTGGCTGGCGTTCAGGGGGCGGGGCGACGACTGATCGCCGCGCTGCCATCGGCTCGGCCGAGTGTGCCTGGTTGTTGGTGTAAACGATTTATACTGTTTACTTCAATACCAGGAGATGACCATGAACAGTCCGACCAGCCCGTCCACACCGGCCGCCGTACCCGCGCCCGCTGCCACACCCGAAGTCGCGGTGGCCGCGCCGCAAGCGGCCGTCAAGAAGGCCGCGGCGCCCAAGGCCGCCCGCAAGCAAGCCGCCGCTGTTGTTGACGCGCCGGCTGACAAGAAACCTGCCAAGCTCGCCAAGCCTGCTCAGGTAGCCCAGGCCGACAAGGCGGCCAAGCCTGCCAAGCCGGCCAAGGTGGCCAAGGCGACGGAAACCGCCAAACCTGTCAAGGCAGCAAAAGTGGTCAAGCCCGTGAAAGCGGTCAAGCCAGTCAAGGCCAAGGTGGCGGCAGCGCCGCCGGCCAAGGCGACCAAGGCGGTCAAGACCGCCAAGGCCAGGACGGTTGCAGATGTGGCCCGGGCCGAGGCGCCCAAGGTCAAGCTGGTGCGCGACAGTTTCACCATGCCCGAGCTCGAATACACACAACTCAGCGCACTCAAGCGCCGTGCTCTGGCGCTGGCACACCATGTCAAGAAGAGTGAGTTGCTGCGCGCCGGTGTCGCCACCCTGGCCGCCATGAACGACGAGACCCTGCTCGCCGCGCTGCAAGCCGTGCCGCCGCTCAAGACCGGGCGCCCCAAGAGCGCTTGATCACCCGGGTGCGTGACGCTGGGCGCACCGCTGTCACGCCCTGGCAAACTGCCATCGTTCTGTCACATTCGCGCTCTAAGCTGCTGTTTTTAGCAGTTTGCGGTGTCGCAGCATGGTCAACGTTCGTGTGTCCCTGGTCGAGGTTGCGGCATGAGTGCCCACGATACGGTGCTTGGCCAGGATTCGGTGTTCGACGGCGCGGTGCCGCCACTCAGCTCACCCATGGCGCAGGCCGCGCCGGCACACGGCACCCATTGGCGCGGTGTGCTCGCGGCCATCGACATCGGCTCCAACAGCTTCCGGCTCGAACTGGCCCAGATCCGCGAGGGTGAGTACCGCCGCATCGCCTACCTCAAGGACATGGTGCGACTGGGCGGCGGCATCGACAGCCAGGGCCGCCTCAGCCCCGAGGCGGTGGGGCGGGGCCTGGCCTGCCTGGCGCGTTTCCGCCAACGGCTGGGCGGACTGCCGGCGGTGCAGTTGCGCGCCGTGGCCACCCAGACACTGCGCGAGGCACGCAACCGCGATGACTTTCTGGCCCGAGCCGAGCAGGTGCTGGGCTATCCGATCGAGGTGATCTCGGGCCGCGAAGAGGCGCGCCTGATCTACGCCGGTGTGTCGCGCCTCGAGCCGGCACAACATGCTCGCCTGGTGGTCGACATCGGTGGGCGCTCGACCGAACTCATCCTCGGCCATGGGCAGACGCCCAGGTTGGCCGAGTCGTTCCAGGTCGGCAGCGTGAGTCTGTCGGAGCGTTTCTTTCCGGACGGCCGCTGCACCGAACTCGCCTTTCGCCAGGCGCAGACCGCCGCCGGTGCCGAGTTCGAAGAAGCCGTGCAGGCCTTCAGCCACGAGCGCTGGACCGACGCACTCGGCTCGTCGGGCACGGCCAGTGCCGTGAGCCAGTTGCTGGCCGCCAATGGCCGCAGCGACGGCGACATCACACCCGACGGCCTGCGCTGGTGCATCCGCCAATGTGTCGCGGCTGGCTCGGTGCAGGCGCTTTCGCTCGAAGGTCTGCGCGACGAACGCCGCGCCGTGTTGCCCGGTGGACTGGCCATCCTGGCCGCGTTGTTCGCCGAGTTCGGCATCGCCGAACTGCGACCCACCCGTGCGGCCTTGCGGCAGGGCGTGGTCTTCGATCTGGCTGAACGTATCCGTGCCGAACGTGAACACAACAGCCAGGGCTGGCGCGACGACACCGTGGCCGACCTGCAGCAACGGTTCCAGGTCGACCTGCAGCAGGCCAGGCGGGTGCAAGTGCTTGCCCTGGCCTTGTTCGATCAACTGGTGGTTGAGCCACCGTTCGAGGCGCGCCAGGAACTGGCCTGGGCCGCCGATCTGCACGAGATCGGCATGAGTGTGTCGCACCACGACCACCATCGCCACAGCGCCTATCTGCTGGCCCATATCGATGCGCCGGGCTTCTCGCAAAGCCAGCAGCGTCGTATCGCCGACGTGGTGCTGGGCCAGCGCGGCGGCCTGCGCAAGATCGAGGCGTTGCTCGCCCAGCCGCGCCGTGCAGTGCAGGTGCTGGCCCTGCGGCTGGCCGTATTGTTCTGCCACGCACGGTGTGTCTTGCTCGAAGCACCACCACACATCACGCTGAGTGGGTCGGTTGCGACCTTGACACTCGATCCAGCCTGGGCCGCAGCCAACCCACGCGGCATGTACCTGCTGCGCGAAGAAGCGCAGGCCTGGGCCCGCACCGGTGATCTGACGCTGCAACTCGGTTGATCGCGTGGTCCCGCGGCGGGCCTGATGCGCGCCAGGTGGCGACCTCGGGCTTGGCGCTTGATCAGAGATCACGTCGCATCACGCGCGTCGACCGCGACCTCCACGGGCAATCTGTGCTGACATCGACAAGGCGGGCCTGAGGCCCGCCTTGTTCGTGGCATCGATCGATCAGGTCAGGCCGATCTCTCCGCCGTTGGTACGCGCCACACACACCGTGGCAGAACGCGGGCGTTTCGTGGAAGCCGCCGTGGTCTGGCTGTCGGGCCAATGGCTGATCAAGCCAGCGCCTTGGTCGGCGCTGCTTTCGCCGGGATGCTGGACGTTGATGAACATCGTCTTGGCATCCGGAGTGATGGCAAAGCCGGTGATCTCGCAGTCCTTCGGGCCGACCAGGAATCGGCGCAGGTTATCGGCCGTCGCATCGGCACCCTTGATGGTCGCCGTGCCACCGACTGCCGTGGCCGGGCCACCGTCACCCACCTTGCCGGGCAGGGCGGCCAGCAACATGCAGTTGGTGACGTCGGTGTAGGCGCCGTCGTCGGTCTGGATCCACAACACGCCGCGCTGGTCGAAGCAGGCGCCGTCCGGGCTCGAGAAGTCGTTCACCGCCGTCAGGTTCGACAGGTTCACGTTGGCAGCGGCATCGTTCTCGGCGCCGAAGAGGTAGATGTCCCAGGCGAAGGCCGTTGCGCCGGTTTCCTTCCAGCGGATGATGTGTCCGTTGGGGTTGCCTCGATTGCCTTCACCATCGTCGTACCAACGCGGGTTGGCTGCGTCGGGCTTGGCCTGACGGCCGGTCAACGGGGCTACCGACGCAGGGTCGACGCGGTTGGAGGCGTTGTTGTTTGTCAGGGTCATGTAGACCTCGGACAGTGTCGGGTGCACTGCTCCCCATTCCGGACGGTCCATCTTGGTCGCACCGACCGAGTCGGCCGCCAGTCGTGCATTGACCAGCACGTCGGCCTGATCGGCAAACGCGTACAGCGTGTTGGTGGCGTCCAGTCCGTTGACGCCGAAGCTCAGTTCGACCCAGCTGCCCGTGCCGTCGGCATTGAACTTGGCGACATAAAGCTTGCCGTTGTCCAGGTACTTGGCGCCTGCGGCCATGCCACCGTTCAGGTCGGCGGCGTCCCAGTTGGCGGTCGAGACGTACTTGTAGATGTATTCGTTGCGCGCGTCGTCACCCGAATAGATCACGATGGGCTTGCCCACCACGGCGGGCGCCGGCCAGGCGCCTTCATGGTTGAAACGACCCATCGTCGTGCGCTTGGCGGGCACCGAGTCCGGATTGAACGGGTCGATCTCTACCACCCAGCCGAACGTGTTGATGGTGTTGCGGAAGTCCAGATCGGCGCTGGCAGCGGTGGCGGTCGAACTGAAGCGCGCGTACTCGTCAGCCGGGCCAACGCTGTCCCACTGATACGGGCTGCGGCGGTTGGCAGGCAGGCCGTAACGTGCCATCGAGGTCACTTCCTTGGCGCTGCGCAGGGCGGCATCACCACCACGACTGATGACGTTGAGGAAGTTCTCCTCGCAGGTCAGGTAAGTGCCCCAGGGGGTGTAGCCGTTGGCACAGTTGTTGTTGGTGCCGCGGGTCTGTGTGCCGGCGGGCGAGAACTTCGTCTTGACCAGATCCGAGCCACGCACCGGGCCGGTGAAGTCCATGGTCGTGGCCGAGGTGATGCGACGGTTGTAGCGCGAGCCACGCGACATCGTCATGGCGGTGCCGGTGCTGCCACGCTTGATCTCGGTGATGCTCACACCGTGAGCGGCTATTTCCTTGTCTACCTCAGCGGCCACACGCACCGTGCCTGCTGCAAACGACGCGAAACCCACGCCGTTGTAGCCGGCGCTGAACGCCGGGTGCAGCACGAAGGGCGCCACAACGTATTCATGGTTGACACAGAGCAGGCCGCGGTCCGAACGCGTCGGTTCGTACTTGCCTGTCTCAGACAGGCCGAAGTAGTGCATGCCGTCGTGGCCATCGCCGATGCGGCGGTTGTACGAGTCGGCTGATTCACTGCCATCGCCGGCCCAGGACGTATCGCCGAAGTGTTGCGGGTCTCCCAGGGCATGAACGATGGACACCTGATAGCCGGTCGGCACCGTGACGATGTCGTTCTGGTTCTTGTCCACCGCTGTGAAGCCAAGTGCCAGCGCGCTTGGTGCCGCGGGTGTGTCGTCGCCGCCACCACCACAGGCAGTGAGCCCGACTCCGCCAAGCAGGGCGAACGTCGTTGCACCCACGCCGCCGCGCAGTACCTGGCGCCGGCTCATGCGCGCTGCAACGATGTCGTTGAGGTGCACGTTCGGCGAGGGGTTGACGATCTCGTTGTCGTCGTAGCTGTTCGGGGAGTTGTCTTGTACGGACTGGGTCATGGAGAGTTCCTCGGGGTTGAAGGCAACACCATTGTTCGAGTAGCTCGTGGCGATTTCATGACAAGGGTGTGGATTCGTACCACCCGGCAGTCAGCCTGGAAGGAGGGCCAGCGCGCTCATCTGCTCGCCACTTGCGTGGGGTTGAACAGGCACCTTCAGCAAGTTGTCGAATACATCGACTACCTCGAACACCGCACGGTTGCGTACCGTGGCCGCCTGTGCCCTGAAGTCGTGCAGGTGAGCGGTCAGCGACTTCACCGCAGCTGGCAGACCACGCCGCGACTTCAACACCAATCCCTGGCCAGACTCGCGTATCCACTGCGCGTTGTAGCGCTCCTGCGGCATGGTCCAGGCGTTGTCGAAAGTGATCACCGGCAGGCCCATCTGCAGTGCTTCACTCAGTGAACCGGGGCCGGGTTTGCCGATGAAGAAGTCACCCAGGCCGAGGTAGCGGCAGACCTCGTTGGTGAAGCCCAGCACTGCACGTGGTGCCACACCGGTCTGTGCGCGGATGTTGGCTGCCAACGCCTCGTTGCGGCCACACAGCACGATGAGCTGCACATCGGCCAACTCCTGGCTGATACGTGCCATCTGAGCCGAGCCGACACCACCGAACATCAACACGCCGGTGGGGAGATCGGGGTCCAAGCCCAGCGCCTGGCGTTCGGCCGCGCGGTCGATGCTCAGGGGCTGGTGGAACTCGGGGCGCAGGATCATGCCCGACGTCAGTGTGATGTGACCGCGGTCATGGCCCGCCGCCAGAGCTTGTTCGACCGCACGCGTCGATCCACACACGAGGTGCTGTGTCTGGCGGGGGGACTGGTCCGACAGCGGCCCGGGCTCAATCCAGAAGTGCGGCGGCAGATCGGCGATGTCGGTCATCACCGTCACGAAGGGCACACCGGGCAGGGCGGATTGCACCGACTCACACAAGGCCCGGTTGAAGTTGGGCACGAGTGACACGACGAGGTCGGGCTCGACCTCACCCACACGCAACCAATGCTGCTGCAGCCGTTTGACCAGTGTGGCGTGGGTGAGCCTGATCATGCCCTGCAGCAGCTTGAGCTCTTGCGTCATGCCCAGCGTCCAGCCACGTGCCAGGCGTTTGTTGTAGAAGTCCTCGGGCGGCGCGCCGGTCACCTTCTTGAACAGGCCTTCGGGGTCGAGTACATCCATCAGATTGACCAGGCGCACTTGCCATGGCCGTTGCTGATCACGGATGACTCGATCGAGTGCCAGGGCGGCGGCGCGATGGCCACCCCCGGCGTTGAAGTAGACGAGGTCGACGGTCTTGATGTTCATCGCCTCATCGTGGCGGCTTCACATGACCGGCCGGTGAAGTTCTCGTGTCAAAGCGACGACGACGGTGTGTCGGGCAAGTGCATCAAGGGCTGACCCATACGCAGCCGCACACCCGACTCGATGCCCGGGCACAGCGTGAAACCATGGGGGGCAAACACGATGATGGTCGAGCCATGCTGGAACCAGCCCATCTCGTCGCCCTTCTTGTAGCTCGCCTGGCACGCGATCTCCCTGGGGCCGCGGTAGCCCAGGTGCAGCAGCAGGTCGAGACAATGCAGCCTCAGGCTGGCCACCAGGATGGCAGCCACCGGCACCAGCGCGATGGGGTGGTTGCCCTGCGCCAGTCGTGTACGCAACACGGCGCGTTCATTGCGGCAAAAGAGTTTCTCGACTCGCTTCAGTGCAATCGGATTGACGTTCCAGGTGTCACCACTATGAAAGGTGACGTGGTCGACCAAGCAGTCGTGGGGTGCATGAAAGCGGTGGTACATGGCCGACGTGAGTCGCAGCGTGACGTAGACCCCGTCCTTGAATGGGCTGATGTCCTGGCTCTCGCCGAACAAATCGGGCAGGGTGTAGGGGAAGCCCTTGGCCTGAAAGACCTGCAGCCCTTCGACCTGACCGCAGGCGCCCACGATGGCGTCGCTGGGGCTGGTCAATACGGCGGAGTCGTGGTCCACCGGGCGAGCACCGTCGACCAGTTCGCGCGTGAAGCACTCGTGCAAGCTGGTGTAGCGCTTGGGCCTGGCCTCGCTCAGGTCCAGGTCGGTGAAGACACGCCACACAGCGATGGACACCCTGGCCAGCAGCGGTGAGCGTATCTGGCTGAACCAGCCCATGAACCGTGTGAGCGCGATACGTGGCACACGATTGGTGAGCAGGAAGTTGAGGTCCTCCTGCAGCAACAGACGCTGCAGCCAGTTCGGTCGCCGGGCCGTGCCTGCGGTCTGAGCCAGTGCGATGGATGTATCGGAGGACCTGGCGGCAGTACCGGTCATGTCCTGGGTTGTCACGGTTTTGTCATTCATATGCTTGTCAATTCGAACTGTTAAACAAAGCCATGTGCCGGATTTCTCAACTCAACTCCACTTGCGAGCTTCACTGACGACACCATGGATGAAACGCTTTTCTCGATGTCCTCGATCGCGCTGGCTGCGCTGGTCGCCGTCAACCTGCCACGCCTGAAGCGGCGCATCGAGTTGTCGCGCGCCAAACACCGCTCGCTGGCGGGCCACAGCAAGATGGCCAAACGTATCGCCGGCATGATCCCGGGTTATGCCTACGGCGAAGAGCTCTTCTTCGGCTGTGACGATGCGCCCGACGAGGTGCGTCAGCGTCGCCAGATCGGCTTTGCGCGACTGTCCCAGCTCTACGGCGGACGTTTCGCCAAGAGCGCCGAGATGACTGCCCAGGCCCGCGAGAGCATCTCGGACCTGCAGTTCACCGGCAGCTACCGCGTGCCCTTCCAGTTCAGCCCTTATCTGCGCCAGCACATCAAGAGTGGCAGCTTCGTCGAGAGTTCGCAGGGTGTGATGTTGCGTGATCTCGACGGCAACGAGTTCTACGACCTCACCGGGTCGTACGGCGTCAACCTGTTCGGGTACGACTTCTACAAGCGTTGCATCACCGAAGGTGCTCGCACCGCCGCTGAGCTCGGACCGGTGCTCGGCAACTACCACCCGGTGGTGCTGGACAACGTGACCCGCCTGAAAGCCATCTCGGGCCTGGACGAAGTGAGTTTTCACATGTCGGGCACCGAGGCGGTGATGCAGGCCGTACGCCTGGCGCGTTATCACACCAGGCGCAGTCATCTCGTGCGCTTTTGCGGGTCGTACCACGGCTGGTGGGAAGACGTGCAGCCCGGCCCCGGCAATCCGCTGCCCCCGCGCGAAACCTACACCTTGAAGGACATGGAAGAGCGCAGCCTCAAGGTGCTGGCCACCCGCAAGGACATTGCCTGTGTGTTGATCAACCCGTTGCAGGCGCTGCATCCCAACTCGCCAGCGCCGGGGGATTCGTCGCTGGTGGACAGTGGTCGCAAGGCCGGCTTCGACCGTGTGGCCTACACCACCTGGCTGAAGAAGTTGCGCGAGGTCTGCACCGCCAACAACATCGTGCTGATCTTCGACGAGATCTTCGTGGGTTTTCGCCTGGCACCCGGTGGCGCGCAGGAGTACTTCGGCGTGCAGGCCGACATGGTCACCTACGGCAAGACACTCGGCGGCGGGCTGCCGGTGGGTGTGGTGTGTGGCAAAGCGGCACTGATGAAACGTTTCCGCGAAGACCGCCCGGCCGACATCTGTTTTGCGCGCGGCACCTTCAATTCGCACCCGTATGTGATGGGTGCGATGAAGGCCTTTCTGGATCGGCTGGACACTGCCGAGATCAAGGCCACCTACGATGGCCTCGATGCGCGCTGGGATGCCCGTGCCGAGCGTTTCAACAGCGCCATGCGCGAGGCCGGCCTGCCGGTGCGGACAGCGCATCTGACATCCATCTGGACGTTGTTGTTCGACCAGCCCTCGCGCTACAACTGGATGCTGCAGTTCTACCTGCGTGCCCAGGGCCTGGCGCTGAGCTGGGTGGGCAGCGGCCGGCTCATCTTCAGTCACAACTACAGCGACGCCGACTTTGAGGCCGTGGTACAGCGCTTCGTGGCAGCTGGCCTGGCCATGCAGGCCGATGGCTGGTGGTGGCAGGGCGAGGCCGTGACGAACAAGTCGATCCGCCGGGGCATCCTGCGCGAGATGCTCAGTCATCGCTTCTGATCCTGGGTGAACAAAACAACGCCGGGCATGCCCGGCGTTTTTCTTGGCTACCGCAACACACGAGTGTGTTGGCGGCAGGCGGTGCAGGGTTCAGTGGCTGCGCACGTGCGTCATCGGATCGATCAGTTCACCACGCAGCAGGTGCAGCGGTGCCGTGTGGTACATCTTGATGTCGTGCAGCGGGTCGGTGATGATCTTGGTCGCCCAGGCCAGGCCGGTGACCAGATCTTCCTTGATCCACAGTTGAGTCACGCGAAACAACACACCCGCCACACCCAGCGCCAGCCAGGCCATGCCGACGTCATGGGCCCAGCCGTTCAGGCCACCCTGGGTCAGGCCGGGTTCGATGAGGCCGAACAACGACGGTTCGAAGTACAACACCGCGGGGATCAGCACCCACACGGTCAACAGCGCCGACTTGCGCTTCATGTTGAAGCCCACCTTGATGGCTTCCTTGTGCTCGTCGCTGACGTTGTTGACCGTGTCGAAGCCGCGCGGCTCGAACACATAGTGGCCGGTCTGGCGAGTCACCATCGAGATGCACCAGGCGATCAGTGCCGCCAATGCCGGGTCGAAGAACAACACACCGTAGGCAATCAGGAAGCTGATGGCGCTGATGAGGTGCAGCGTCTGGTTGATGCGGCTCTGGTGATAGAAGCGGTGGTCATCCCAGCGTTGCACTTCGAGCAGTTTCAGGAATCGTTTCACGTTAGTCCTCGCAGGTGGAGGCAACCGCCGAGCTGGCAGGTTGCATGACTCGATGGTGACGAGCCTGCATGAACATGGCGTGACGGTTTCGTGATGCTCGTGCGACAACGACGCGCACCGTCGACCCGCGATCAGGGGGCGGCGGTGGCCTGTCCTGCCGTGACCAGCCGCGTGAGTTCGCCCACACCGATCGGCGGGCGGGTCAACCAGGGCAGCATGAACAGCCGTTGGGTCAACCCGTTCGACAGCCGCTCCATCTGCCTGCGCTCACCGGCCAGCCGTGCTCCCAGCAGCGGGTCGTGCGTGCCCGCGGCCAGCACACTCTTGTTGAGCACCCAGGCATAGGGTTCGATGCTGGCGCGGCGCAGGTCGTCCTGCAACGCGGCTGCCTGCGACACCGGTGTCACCTCGGGCAGCGTCACCAGGATGACCTTGGTGTAGTCAGCGTCCTGCAGGCGCATCAGTGGCGTCACCACGCGGCCACCGCCGTGGCTCTCGAACTCGCGCGTCATCTGGCGGTGATAGGCGCCCGTGGCATCCATCAGCAGCAAGGAGTGGCCGGTGGGCGCGGTGTCGAGCACCACGAAGGCACTGCGCGCCTCGCTGACGATGCGTGAGAAGGCGTGGAACACCGCCACCTCTTCGGTGCAGGGTGACTGCAGGTCTTCGAGCAGCAAGGCCTGCTCCTGCGCGTCGAGCCGGGGTGACCGCGCCGCCATGATCTTGTCGATGTAGCGCTGCGTCTCGACCTTGGGGTCGATGCGGTCCACCTTCAGGCCCGGCAGCGCACCGTCGAGGGTGGCGGCCAGATGGGCAGCCGGGTCGGTGGTGCTCAGGTGCACGGTCTTGCCACGCGCGACAAGACCCAGTGCCAGCGCGGCGGCCACGGTTGTCTTGCCCACACCACCTTTGCCCATCACCATGATCAGGCCGTGCCCGGCCGCGGCTAGTTCGTCGGCCAGCGCGGCCAGTCCAGGCAGATCGACGCTGTCGTGTGTCGGCGTCACATCGGCCGCAGGCGCGGCAGCTTTGCCCTTGCCGAGCAGCGCCCGCAAGGCAGGCAAGCCGACGGTGTCGAAGGGGCGCAGTGGCACCTGGTCATGTGGCAGATCGGCCAGTGCCTTCGGCATGGCATCCAGCGCCTGTTGCCCCAGTGCCTCGATGGCGCAGGCCACCGCATCGTTGCGATCGCTGGCGTGGAACACACCATTGATGGCCAGGCGCTGGTTGTTCAAGCCCAACTCGTGCAGATCGATCGACGTGCGTGCGGCTTCGGTGATGGCGCCGGCATCCGGCCGGGTCACCAGGATCACGGTCGTCTGCGCCGGGTCACACAAGGCATCGAGGGCCGCCCTGAAGCGCACCTCCTGCATCTTCAGGCCCGAGTGTGGGCCCAGGCACGACGCGCCGCGGTCGTTGCCGTCGAGGAAACCGCTCCACGCTTTCGGCAGGCTGAGCAGACGCAGCGTGTGGCCGGTGGGTGCCGTGTCGAACACGATGTGGTCGAACTCGTTGGCACCACCCGACAGCAGCGAGGCGAACTCGTCGAACGAGGCAATCTCGGTCGTGCAGGCGCCGGACAACTGCTCACGCACCGAGGCCAGATCTTCCGAACTGGCCTGCGCACCCATCTGCGCCAGCACTCGCTGGCGATAGGACTCGGCCGCCACGTCCGGGTCGATGTTCAGCACCGATAGCCCCGGCGCACCAGGCACCGGCATCGGCGTGTTGCGCAACTCGATGCCCAGCATTTCGTCGAGGTTGGATGCGGCATCGGTGCTGACCAGCAGCACGTGTTTGCCGGCGTCGGCCAGGGCAAGCGCAGTGGCGGTCGAGAGCGAAGTCTTGCCCACACCGCCCTTGCCGGTGAAGAACAGATGGCGCGTCGGATGGCGCAGCAAACCGACGCTGACCGCCGTGAACCACGACTGCACCTTGTCGCGCGCGGGCAATCCGCCACTGTGCACCACCTGCCCGTCGATCACGACGGCCGGTGTGGCGTGTACACCGAAGCTTCTGATGTCGTCGGGGCTCTGCACCTTGACGATATCGACCTCGACGCCCGCCTCATGTGCGGCCCGCTCGATGATGCCGATCGTGGTCTGGCACTTGCTGCAACCTGATCCGAGTACCTTGATGTCCATGTCGATAGCCTCGCTTCCATGCCGATGCGCCCAGCACATCATGGACGCTTGTGTGATGGAAGGCATCACGAAATCGGCACTTTCTCCAGCCTGCATCATGCCCAGGCCAGAGTCTGTGCGTCATCGCACCACATGCCTGTCACTCGATTGGAAGGATCTCGGCTCGACCTGTCAGATCACTTGCTGGTTGACTCGTCTGGACAAGGCCTCGGCACTTTCGCGCCGCTCGCTGTAACGATCGACCAGATAGGGCGCCACGTCGCGCGTCAGCAAGGTGAACTTGACGAGTTCTTCCATCACGTCGACCACCCGCTCGTAGAAGGGTGATGGTTTCATGCGTCCGGTTTCGTCGAACTCCTGGAAGGCCTTGGCCACCGACGATTGGTTGGGGATGGTGATCATGCGCATCCAGCGCCCGAGGATGCGCATCTGATTGACGGCGTTGAAGGACTGCGAGCCGCCCGACACCTCCATCACCGCGAGTGTCTTGCCTTGGGTCGGCCGCACCGCACCGACGGACAGGGGGATCCAGTCGATCTGGGCCTTCATGATGCCGGTCATCGCGCCGTGCCGTTCGGGCGAGGTCCAGACCATGCCTTCGGCCCACGCGGCCAGTTGGCGCAGTTCCTGCACTTTGGTGTGGCTGTCGGGCGCACTGTCGGGCAAGGGCAGGCCGGCGGGGTCGAAGATGCGCACCTCGGCGCCCATGGCGATCAGCAACCTCGCCGCTTCGAGCGTGAGCAGCTTGCTGTACGAACGGTCGCGTAGTGAGCCGTAGAGCAGCAGGAAACGAGGCGCGTGGGTCGATCGGCCGGTGCCAGCCAAACGGTCGCCCGCGGGTACGGCAAACAGCGCCGGGTCGATATTGGGCAGGCCGTCGCCCACCAGGTCGCAAAGGTCATCCACGCTCGTACCAGCCCTTGCTTTGGTTGACCACCTTCACCACCAGCAGCATCACCGGCACCTCGATCAACACACCCACCACGGTGGCCAGTGCTGCGCCCGATTCGAAACCGAACAGGCTGATGGCAGCAGCCACGGCCAGTTCGAAGAAGTTGCTGGCGCCGATGAGTGCCGACGGGCACGCCACGTTGTGCGCCTCACCCAGGCGACGATTCAGCCAGTAGGCCAGGCCCGAGTTGAACACCACCTGGATCAGGATGGGCACGGCCAGCATGGCGATGACCAGCGGCTGATCGATGATGGCCTTGCCCTGGAAGGCGAACAGCAGCACCAGCGTGGCGAGCAGGGCGGTGATGGACCAGGGGCCGATCTTCTCGATCGCTGCATCGAAGGCGGCTTGTCCCTTGCCAAGCAAGACCTTGCGCCACGCTTGAGCGATGACCACCGGGATCACGATGTACAGCACGACCGACGTGATGAGTGTGTCCCACGGCACGACGATGGACGACAGGCCCAGCAGCAGCGCCACGATGGGCGCGAAGGCGAACACCATGATGGTGTCGTTCAGCGCCACCTGCGACAGCGTGAACAGCGGGTGCCCGCCGGTGAGCCGGCTCCATACGAACACCATGGCTGTGCAGGGGGCGGCGGCCAGCAGGATCAGCCCGGCGATGTAGCTGTCGGCCTGGTCGGCGGGCAACCAGTCGGCAAAGACATGGCGCACGAAGATCCAGCCCAGCAGCGCCATCGAGAAGGGTTTGACCGCCCAGTTGACGAACAGAGTGACGCCGATGCCGCGCCAGTGGCTCCTGACCTGAGCCAGTGCACCGAAGTCGACCTTGAGCAGCATCGGAATGATCATCACCCAGATCAGCACGCCCACAGGCAGGTTGACCCTGGCGACTTCCATACGACCGATGGCCTGAACCGGGCTGGGCAGCAACTGGCCCAGCACGATGCCCGCGACGATGCACAGGAACACCCAGACGGTGAGGTAGCGCTCGAACAGACTCATGGATGCGGGCTGGGTGGCCCTGGCGGTGGCCGCGGCAGTGGTCATGACTCAACGCGTCCCGATGTCCTCGAGTTCACGCTGCAGCGACAGGCGATCGAGCGACCGCATGGGCAGGGACAACATCAGTTCGATGCGGCGCTTGAGGATGACCGCTGCTTCCCAGAACACCTTGTTCGTCTCTTCGTCGGTGCCCTTGAAGGCGGCCGGGTCGGGCACACCCCAGTGCGCTGTCATGGGTTGACCGGGCCACACCGGGCAGACCTCGCCGGCGGCGTTGTCACACACCGTGAAGACGAAATCGAGGTCTGGAGCGTTCGGGCCGGCGAACTCCGCCCAGTCCTTGCTGCGCAGGCCATCCGTCGGCAGATGCAGCCGCTGCATCGTGTCGATCGCGTAGGGATTGACCTTGCCGGCAGGCTGGCTGCCAGCCGAGTAGGCCTTGAACTTGCCGCGTCCGATGCTGTTGAGCAGCCCTTCGGCCATGATCGAACGGGCCGAGTTATGCGTACACACGAAGAGAACGTTGTAGACCTTGTCGCTCATGAGCGGCTCCTGTGGGGGGATGTGCGGGTTAGGGGCGATGCCAGGTGGCCATCGGCAAGCGGTCGTGTCAGCAGGTGGTGCATCCGGGTCGCTGCGCGAGATCACAACCTGCCGTTGCCGAACCCTGGCAACAATGCGCCGTGAGGTAGGCCAGCAGGTCGTTCATCTGGGCGAGAGCAGGGCGGTAGATCAGGTTGCGGCCATCGCGCTCCTGGGTCACCAGCCCGGAATGCAGGAGTTCCTTGAGATGAAACGACAGCGTCGACGCGGGCACACCCAGTGTGGCCGACAAGGCACTCGGCACCAGGCCGACAGGCCCGGCGCCGACCAGAGCGCGAAAGATGCGCAGGCGCATGCCCTGGGCCAGGGCGGCCAGTGAGGTGACAGCGAGTGTTTCATCCATGATGGTGTCCATCAGCGGGCCGCCAGCGAACGCTGCGTGGGCAAGGCCAGCGTCACCAGCCAGCAGGTGATCAACATGGCTGCCGAGCCACACAGCGAGAACAGCAGGCCGCCCCACTGGTAGAGCAGGCCCGACAGCAAGGTGCCGAAGAAGCGCCCGAGTGCATTGGCGGCGTAATAAAAGCCCACGTCCTCGGCGGCCTTCTCCGAGCCGGCATAGGCCAGGATCAGGTACGAGTGGACGGACGAGTTCACCGCAAAGGCAAAGCCGAACACGCCCAGGCCGGCAACAACCAGCCATTCGAGGTGCGGCAGCTTCATGGCGACCACGATGGCCAGCGCCACTGGCACCATGGCCAGCAGGCCGGACCACAGCCGCGCGGCCGGCACCTCGGTGCTCAGGCCGTCGTCACTGCGTTTGACCATTGCCGGTGCGAGGGCCTGCACCAGTCCGTAGCCGATGGTCCAGGTGGCCAAAAAGCCGCCGACCATCGTGAAGGTCCAGCCCGCGGCGTACAGGAACACCGGCACACCCACCACGAACCACACATCTCGTGCGCCGAACAGCGCCACTCGTGCGGCAGCCAGCAGGTTGATGCCGCGGTTCTTGGCGAACAACTCCTTGGCCGACTTCGATGCCTTGCTCTTGCCCATCAGCCGTGGCACATAGACCACGACACCGGACAGTACCACCGCGAGCAGGCTCGCCATGGTCCACAGCGCCACCTGGAAGCCCAGCCGGTCGAGCAGCAGGCCGCCCAGAAAGAAGCCCACACCCTTCATGGCGTTCTTGCTGCCGGTGAACCACGCCACCCACTTGAACAACTGGCCCGACGCGGTGCTGGCCGTGAGTTTGATGGCCGACTTGCTGGCCGTCTTGGTCAGGTCCTTGGCGATGCCGCACACACCCTGCGACAACACCACCCAGGTGACCGACATCGTCACGCTCCAGTCGGGCGAGAGTTGCGACAGCAGCAGGAAGCCGGTGATCTGCGTGCACAGCCCCACGATGAGCATTCGCTGGATGCCGAAACGTGTGGCCAGCCAGCCGCCGATCAGGTTGGCCAGCACCCCCATCGCTTCATACAGCAGGAACAGGAAGGCCAGCGTGAACGGCGAGTAGCCCAGCCGGTAGAAGTGCAGCAGCACCAGCATGCGCAGCGCGCCGTCGGTGAGTGTGAAGCCCCAGTAGGCGGCGGTGACGATGGCGTAGTTGAGCGCACCGTTGGACGCTGGTGTGGTGGCGGGGGCGGCTGGCAAGGCAGTCATCTCGGTCAAAGGCCCAGGCTGTCCATGTGGCAGGCCAGATCGACCATGCGGCAGGCGTAGCCCATCTCGTTGTCGTACCAGGCATAGACCTTGAGCATCGTGCCGTCGGTGACCATGGTCGACAGCGCATCGATGATCGAGCTGCGGGTGTCACGCGCGTAATCGGCGCTCACCAGCGGGCGCTCTTCGTAGCCCAGGATGCCGGCCAGGTCACCCTTGGCGGCAGCGGCAAAGAGCTGGTTCACTTCGTCGGCCGTGGTCTCGCGCTTGAGCTCGAACACACAATCGGTCAGTGATGCGTTGAGCACAGGCGCCCGCACGGCATGGCCGTTGAGCTTGCCTTTCAGTTCGGGGTAGATCAGGGCGATGGCGGTGGCACTGCCGGTCGTGGTGGGCGCCAGGCTCAGCATGGCGCTGCGGGCGCGGCGCAAGTCCTTGTGCGGCGCATCGACCATCAGGTTGGTGTTGGTCGGGTCGTGGATCGTGGTGATCTGGCCGTGGCGGATGCCGATGGCTTCGTGGATGACCTTGACCACCGGTGCCAGGCAGTTGGTGGTGCACGACGCGGCCGTCACGATGTGGTCGCGCGCCGGCTCGTACAACTGGTGGTTGATGCCGACCACGATGTTGAGCACACCACCCACCTTGACTGGCGCAGCCACGATGACCCGCTTGGCGCCGCGGTCCAGGTGACCCTGCAGCGTCTCGGGGGTGAGGAACTTGCCGGTGCACTCGAGCACCAGGTCCACACCCAGGTCGCCCCAGGGGGTCTCGGCGGCCGTGGCGTGTGACGAGAAGCCGAGTCGGCGGTCGTCGATGCGGATGTGGGCATCCCCGTCGGCCGCGATGTCGGCGCGCCAGCGGCCCTGCACGCTGTCGAAGGCCAGCAGATGCGCCGTGGCCGCCGCGCCGCCTTTCAGTTCATTGAGATGCACCACCTCGAGCCGGTTGCCGGCGCGTGGGTCATCCAGGGGGCGCTCGGCCGCGCCCATCGCGCCTCGCAACGCCAGACGGCCGATGCGGCCCATGCCATTGATACCGACTCTCACAGGCGAGATCCTTCGATGTTCATGTTGCAGCGGAACCCTTCGATAGAAGCATGGTTCCAGAGATGTGGAATTGTTGCGCGGCACTGTGACAGCGACATGACAAGGGCTTGCCGGCAGGCACGATCGGCTGGTGACGGCCCGGGTCGCGCCGCCTCCACGGCCCTGGCAAGGCACACAGCCCAGCGCTGAACCGTGGCCTACAGCCTGTACCCTGGGTTCCATGGGGCCCGGTCACCCTCACCGGGGCAGCCTGGCACCATCTGGCCAGGTCGCTCAGGCGTAGTCGATGGCGCCGGCGGCCGTCACCCTGATGGTCTTGCCGACCGCGGCGGTGTAGGTGGTGCTCTTGACCGTGTCGACGTAGACGTAGTCACCAGTGATGGCGTCGGCCGTGACGGTGAGCAGCAGGTAGCCGCGGCGTGAGCTGTCGGCATAGGCCAGGTCGTTGATCAGACCCAGGCCGCTGCCCTGCGTGCCGGTGACGATGCTGCCGTCGAGCGAACTGGCCAGTCCGCCCAGGCCGACACTCTCGAAACCCGGTGAAGTCACCGAAGTGCCGGCGAACTCGACGCCGACCCGGGTGCCGTCCAGCGTGGTGAGGTGGCTGAACCAGCCGTTGTGTGAATCGCCCGACAAGGTCACCAGCTTCTTGCCCTGGGCCTGAAACGTGCGAAGGATGGCTTCGCGCTGCAGCGGGTAACCGTCCCAGGCATCCAGGTTGTAGGGCAGCAGCGGGTTGACCGTGGGGTCGAGCAAGGCCGCCTGGGCCGGTGACAACGGCGCACCGGCGGCAGCCGTGGCCTTGGCACCCAGGTAGGCACTCACGGCGGCCGGGGCGCCGGCCGGGTTGGTGGACTGGGTCTGCAGCACCGAGGCCGCGATCCACATGCGCGCCATGATGTCCTGGTTGCCCAGCACCTGCCAGGTGGCGGTGGAGCGCGCCGAGGCCTCGGCCAGCCAGGACTGCTGCGCCGGGCTGATCATGTGGCGCGTCGCGTCGCTGCCGGTGGCCAGGCCCGTGCCGTAACGGGTGTAGCCGCCGTCGGCATCACCGAAGTTGTCGTACTGGCGATCACGCCCCTCGATGCGTGTGTCGAGCATGTGCAGGCTCAGCAACGAGCCGAAGTCGAAGCTGCGGTAGATCGTCAGCAGGTCCGCCGGGTTCTGCGTGCGGATAGGCATCCACTCGTGATAGGCCCGCGCAGCATTGGCCCTGCGCACGGCCCAGTCACCCTGGGTGGCCGGGTCGTGGTTCTCGGCACCGCCGATACAGGCGTTGTTGGCGAACTCATGGTCGTCCCACACGGTGATGAACGGCATGGCGGCGTGTGCGGCCTGCAGGTCCGGATCGCTGCGGTACAAGGCGTAGCGGGTGCGGTAGTCGTCGAGTGAGACGATGTCGGTGGCCGGCTTGGTGACGCGGTTGCCCGGGATGTCCGAGTTGCCGAACTGGTTGACACCGGCGCCGTATTCGTAGATGTAGTCACCCAGGTGGAGGGCGTAGTCGGCACCCGACACGGTGGCGTCGTCGTAGGCGTTGAAGTAACCCTCCGAATACAGCGCACACGAGAACACCGCGAACTTCACGCTGGCCTCACCCGTGGCTGGCAGCGTGCGGGTGCTCCCGATTGCCGAGTTGCCGCCGACGTCGGCCAGGAAGCGGAAGAAGTAGCGCGAGCCTGCGCTCAGGCCCACGGCGTCGACCTTGACGGTGTATCCAGTCGCCGCTGTGGCGCTGGCCCTTCCGCTGGCCACGATGGTGACGAAGTTCGCGTCCGAGGCGACCTGCCACATCAGGTTGACGTCGTCGTTGGTGTCGGGCCGGCGTGCGTGTGTCCACAGGATCACTCGGTCGGCGAGCGGATCACCGCTGGCCACACCATAGGCGAACGTCGCAGGCTCGTGATCGCTGCCGCAAGCGGCCAGTGACGAGCCCAAGGCAACGGCTGCCGATGACTTGATGAGGAAGTCGCGCCGAGTGAAGTTGGTGGTCATGTTGGAGACGTCCTGAGTTCTGGTTGTTGTGTGCGGTACGGGTCGTGTTGCATGGGGTGACCCGGCGCATCGCAGTGACGTCACGTTGCCGCGCCCAAGTGACGCCGACGTGACGAAAGCCGTGTTCAACCCTGCCCGCTTGTCCGACGGTGGTGCTGCCGCATCACTTCGAAATGCCACGCAGTTGTCATCGAACTGTTGCAAGCGCCGTGCAGCATGTGGTGATGGATACCGCCAACACCCCGGGTTTTGTCGTCGACAACTTCCCAGCGTCGCGTCGTTCGATGCGTATCGCCTATGTGACCGAGACCTATCCGCCCGAGGTCAACGGTGTGTCACTCACGGTGGCACGTGTCGTCGATGGCCTGCATCGGCGCAATCACGATGTGCAGCTGGTGCGTCCGCGCCAGGAGCAGGGGGAAGCGGCCAGCAACAGCCTGCGTTTCGAAGAGGTGTTGACGCGTGGCATGCCAATACCGCGGTATCCGCACCTGCGCATGGGTCTGCCGTCCAAACGAGCGCTGGTGCAGATGTGGGCGGTGCAGCGGCCGGACGTGGTGCACATCGCCACCGAGGGGCCGCTCGGCTGGTCGGCCCTCAATGCCGCGCTGGCACTCAAGCTGCCGGTGAGTTCGGACTTCCGCACCAACTTTCATGCCTACAGCCGCCACTACGGTGTGGGATGGCTGCACAAGCCCATCATGGCTTACCTTCGCAAGTTTCATAACCGCACCTTCTGCACCATGGTGCCGACCGAGGCACTCAGGCGTGAACTCGAGTCCAGCGGCTTCAAGCATCTGGCAGTGGTGTCGCGTGGTGTCGATACCCAGCAGTTCAACCCGCGCCAGCGCAGTGAGTCGCTGCGGGCCAGCTGGGGTGTGTCGCCCGCCGATCTGGTGGTGGCTTATGTCGGCCGCCTGGCAGCCGAGAAGAACCTGGGTGTGCTCGAATCAGCGTTTGCGGCGATCAAGACGCAGGATGCCCGGGCCCGCCTGGTGTTTGTGGGTGATGGCCCGATGCGAGCCGAACTGCAGTCACGCTGGCCCGATGCCTTGTTTGCCGGCCAGCGCAGCGGTGATGACCTGGCCGCGCATTACGCGTCGGCCGACCTGTTCGTCTTTCCGAGCCAGACCGAGACCTTTGGCAACGTCACCACCGAAGCCATGGCCAGCGGCTTGCCGGTACTGGCATTCGATCATGCCGCTGCGGCCGAGTTGATCCGCAATCACGGCAATGGTGTGGTGGTGGCGTGTGACAACCCCACCGCCTTCGTGCGTTGTGCGGTCGGCATGGCCCAGGACCCCGCCTGGCGTCACAGCATGGGCGCGAATGCACGTGCCACAGCCGTCGAGCTCGACTGGGACAGCATCGTCGCTCGTTTCGAGGATGTGCTGGGCGCCGGTGTGATGCAGGCACGCGAACCGCGTCAGTCCGCCAGCCCGATCACCACCACACTGCGGCGCCCGGCGGTCTGATCCACGGACTGGCCCGTCAGCGGCGCCGTTCGCGCCAGATCAGCAGCAGGATGACACTGGCGATCATCAGTCCGAAGCCGCCCATCAGGGTCACGATGGGCAGATCGAGCGCCAGCAGGCCGGCGTAGACACCCAGCATCACCAGGATGCTGGCGTTTTCGTTGAAGCCCTGCACGGCAATCGATCGACCCGCGCTGAGCAATGCAAAGCCGCGGTGCTGCAGCAGGGCGTTGAGGGGCACCACCAGCAGCCCGCCGACGATGCCGACCAGCACCAGCAGCGGCAGGGCCAGCGGCAACCAGGTGGTGGCACCAATCACCGGGATGAGCAGGCCCAGCATCACACCGGCCCACATCATGTGTTTGGCGCGTGCCAGTGATACCCATCGCCCCGCGACAGCCGCACCTATCACCACCCCCACGGCCACGGCGGCCTGCAGATAGGCCGACTGATCCAGCGGCATCTTCAGCACGTCGGCAGCCCAGCGCAACACGGCGAACTGCAAGGTCGCGCCCACACCCCAGAAGATGGTGGTCACTGCCAGTGACAAGCCACCATCGCGGTCGCGCCACAAGGCCAGGTTGGCACGCCAGAACTCGCGTGTCAGCGTGACCGGATGGATGCCGCTGGCCGGGTACCTCGCGCCACTGTCCGGCACCGCCAGGTTGAGCAGGGCAGCCAGTGCATACACCAGGAACAGCAGCGCCAGCGACACGCCCAGCAGTCCAGCCTGCGGGCCGATCAATTGGGCCACTTGCAGACTCGTCGTGGCCACCACAGGCAGGCCAAGCAGCCAGGGGCTGACGAGCAGCCCACCCAGCACCGTGCCCAGCAAGGCGGCACACACGACCGATACCTCGACCCAGCCGTTGGCTGCGACCAGATGATCGGCGTCGACCAGTTCGGTGATGAGTCCGTATTTGGCGGGTGCATACGCTGCAGCGCCGAAACCCACGATGACAAACGCGGCGACCGGGTGCAACCCGGCCAGCAGGGTGGCCACACCAATCACCTTGACACCGTTCATCCACGACATCAGCCGGGCCTTGGGCATGGCATCGGCCAGTGGCCCGACCCAAGGCGCCAGGAAGACGTACGACAGCGTGAAGCCGAACTTGAGCAGCGGTGCCCACCAGCCAGGCAAACCCTGCTGCAGAAGCAGGGCGATGGTGACGATGAGCAGGGCGTTGTCAGCCAGCGCCGACGTGAACTGCGCCGCGATCAGGGCATGGAAGCCTGGCGGCATCTGGTGCCTGGACACCGTGGGCAGGCTCTGGACGCCAAGGTCCGGGCTCGCTTGCGGGCGAAACGGGCACGCCGCGGCAGCACCCTGGGCCCGAGCGGGCCGATTGGCAGATGCAGTCATCGATCAGTGGTGCCCGTGCCTGCTCGACCGTTTGTCGTTGGCCCGGACGGTTCGACCGCCGCGGAACATTCCACGGACGGTCATGCCATGGCCAGGGCGGACAGCCGATAGCCTGCGCCACGCACGGTCTCGACCAGCGCGGCACATTGCGCCGGTGCCAGGCCCTTGCGCAGGCGCTTGATGTGCACGTCGACCGTGCGTTCGGCAATGAAGACCTTGTCGCCCCAGACCCGGTCGAGCAGCTGTGTGCGGCTGTGCACACGCTCGGGGTTGGACAACAGAAAGTGCAGGAGTCGGAATTCGGTCGGCCCGAGGCGGATGTCCTTGCCCGCGTGGCTGACTCGACGTGTACTGGGATCGAGCTTGAGTCCGCCCACTTCGACGGGCAGGTCGAGTGCAGCAGGCAACTTGCGCAGCAACACCGCACGCATGCGGGCGAGCAACTCCTGCACCGAGAACGGCTTGGGCAGGCAATCGTCGGCGCCCGCGTCCAGCGCGGTGTTCATCTCGATGTCGTTGTTGCGCGCCGTCATCGTCACGATGGGCAGATCGTGTGTGTGTGCCGTCGAGCGCAAGGCTCTGGTGAACTGTTCACCCGAATCATCGGGCAGCATGCTGCCGATCAGGGCCAGGTCGGGCAACTGGATGGCGATCAGCCGGTGGGCCTGATCACTGTCGACGGCATGCCAGACCTCGTGCCCATCGTGGCGCAAGCTCAGTGCGACGAAGTCGGCAACGCCGGATTCGTTGTCGATGTACAGGATCCGGCTCACGGCTCAGGACTCAGCTCGACAGTACTGCCGCGACAGTGTCCGGCGAGTGATGTCGGACGTCGGTGCCTTCGACGATATAGATCACCTGCTCGGCCAGGTTCTTGGCATGGTCACCCACCCGTTCGATGGCCTTGGCTACAAACACGAGGTCGATGCTGAGCGAGATGGTGCGCGGGTCTTCCATCATGAAGGTGATGAGTTTGCGCATCAGGCCGTCGAACTCCTGGTCGATGGCGTCATCTTCCTGAATGACCTTGAGTGCCGTGTGTGGATCCAGTCGTGCAAAGGCATCGAGTGCGCGGCCCAGCGAGTTGGTGGCCAGGCCAGAGGCAAAGGCCAGATCGGAGAAGGGCAAGCGCGTAGGAATCATCATGCCGGCGCCGACGATACGCTGCGCGGTGCGGGCAATACGTGCGGCTTCATCTCCCACACGTTCGAGATTGCCGATGGTCTTGGACACGGCGATCAGCAGGCGCAGGTCGCGGGCGGTGGGCTGACGTCGCGCAATGATGCTCGAGAGGTCGCGGTCGATCTCGATCTCCATGGCGTTGACACGACTCTCGATGTGGGTGACTTCGTCGGCGAGTTCGACATTCAACTGGATCAGCGCTTCGACCGCTCGGGACACTTGCGACTCCACCAGTCCGCCCATTTCGAGCACACGGGTGGAGATGGCGCTGAGTTCGCTGTCGAACTGGCTGGAGAGGTGTTTGTCGGTCATGGTGCGTCCTTGATCAACCGAACCTGCCGGTGATGTAGTCCTCGGTCTCTTTCTTCTGCGGCTTCATGAACAGCTGTTCGGTGGGCCCGAACTCGATCAGGTCACCCAGGTACATGTAGGCGGTGTAGTCGCTGCTGCGGGCGGCTTGCTGCATGTTGTGCGTCACGATGACCACGGTGTAGTCACCCTTGAGCTCATCGATCAGCTCCTCGATCTTGCCGGTCGAGATCGGGTCCAGCGCCGAGCAGGGTTCGTCCAGCAGCAGCACCTCGGGCTTGATGGCGATGCCGCGCGCGATACACAGCCGCTGCTGCTGACCACCCGACAGCCCCGAGCCACTCTGGTCGAGCTTGTCCTTGACCTCGTTCCACAGCGCCGCCTTCTTGAGCGCCCATTCGACCCGTTCGTCCATGTCGGCGCGGCTGAGCTGCTCGAACAGCTTCACACCAAAGGCGATGTTGTCGTAGATCGACATCGGGAAGGGTGTGGGCTTCTGGAACACCATGCCGACCTTGGCGCGCAGCAGCGCCACGTCGAGCTGCTTGTGCAGGATGTTGGTCTCGTCCAGCAGGATCTGGCCTTCGGCGCGCTGCTCGGGGTACAGCTCGAACATGCGGTTGAAGGTGCGCAGCAGCGTGGACTTGCCGCAACCCGACGGGCCGATGAAGGTGGTGACCTTCTTCTCGGGAATCTCGAGGTTGATGCCCTTCAAGGCGCGGAACTCGCCGTAGTAGAAGTTCAGGTCACGCACCGACAGCTTGATGCGCTCGCCGGCTGAGTTTGTCCTGGTGTCCATGATGAGGTGGTTCTCTCTGGGGTCAGTGTTTGTTGCGCAAGAAGGTGCGCGCCCAGGATGTTCAGAGCCAGCACACCCACGGTGATCAGGAAGACCCCGCCCAGGCGAGTTTTTGCCAGTTCTCGTACGGGCTCATGGCGAACTTGAAGATCGTCACCGGCAAGCTGGCCATCGGTTCACCCAGGTTGCTGGTCCAGAACTGGTTGGACAGCGCGGTGAACAGCAGCGGTGCCGTCTCGCCCGAGATACGTGCGATGGCCAGCAACACACCGGTCAGCACACCGGCGCGCGCCGACTTGAGCGTGATGGTGAGGATGAGCTTCACTGGGTGCCCAGCGCATAAGCAGCCTCGCGCAGCGCGTTGGGCACCAGCAGCAACATGTTCTCGGTCTGGCGGATCACCACCGGGATGACCAGCAGCGCCAGCGCCAGCACACCTGCAAAACCCGGAGAAACTCTTGACCCGCGCCACCCACAGCGCATAGATGAACAGGCCGATGACGATGGACGGGGCTGAGAGCAAGATGTCGTTGATGAACCGTGGCGCTGCCCAGCCAGGTGCTGCGGCCGTATTCGGCCAGATAGATGCCGGCCATGATGCCCACGGGTGTGCCGATCAGGTGGCCAGACCCACCATCAACAGCGAGCCGAAGATAGCGTTGGCCAGGCCACCCACCTCGGCTTGCGGCGGCGGCGTCATCTCGGTGAAGAGAGCCAGGTTCATGCCGCCCAGGCCCAGGCGCACGGTCTCGATCAGGATCCAGATCAGCCACACCAGGCCGAAGGCCATGGCGGCCATCGACAGGATGAGCGCGACCTGGTTGACGCGTTTCCTGCTGTGGTGCAGCGCAAGCCGGGCCGGCGCGATGCCGATCAGGTTGGACGATGCGTTGCTCGAGCTGGACGATGAGGCAGCGGTGTTCATGTGCGACCTTCACCCTTCTTGGAGTTGCGCCAGCATGAGCTTGGAAAAACTCAGCACGACGAAGGTGATGAAGAACAGCACCAGCCTGAGGTAGATGAGCGAGGCCTGGTGCAGGCCTTCGCCGGCTTCGGCAAACCGGTTGGCCAGCGCCGAGGTGATGGAGTTGGCCGCCTCGAACACCGACACCGAGTTGAGCTGGTTCATGTTGCCGATGACGAAGGTGACCGCCATGGTCTCGCCAAGGGCCCGGCCGAGACCCAGCATGATGCCGCCGATGACACCGGTCTTGGTGAAGGGCAGCACCACCTTGGACACCACCTCCCAGGTGGTCGGCCCAGCGCGTAGGCCGATTCACGCAGCATGGGCGGGGTGACTTCGAAGACGTCGGCATCACTGCCGCGATGAACGGGATGATCATGATGGCCAGGATGATGCCGGCCGACAGGATGCCGATGCCCACCGGCGGGCTGGCCACCAGCGCGCCGAGGATGGGCACGCCGGCAAAGAGGGATTGCAGCGGGCTTGCACATAGGTGGCGAGGATGGGGCCGAACACCAGCAGGCCCCACATGCCGTAGACGATGGAGGGCACAGCCGCCAGCAGTTCGACGGCGATGCCCAGCGGGCGCTTGAGCCAGGCGGGCGACAACTCGGTCAGGAACAGCGCGATGCCGAACGAGACGGGCACGGCGATGGCCAGCGCGATGAACGAGGTCATCAGCGTGCCGTAGATCATCACCAGGCCGCCGAACTTCTCCTGCACCGGTCCCACTCGCTGCGCCACAGAAAGCTCAGGCCGTATTCGCGCAGCGCCGGCATGGCACCTACCACCAGTGAGCGATGATGCCCGCCAGCAGCGCCAGGGTGATGACGGCCGAGGCGCGTGCGGCCCAGGCGAACAAGGTGTCGGCCAGGTTGCTGCGCCGGGTGCTGGCGGGCAGGGGGGCGGGGCTGCGGGCCACGCGGGTGGCACTGTCGTTCGGGCCCAGCGGGTCCGACGACGACACAGGCAGTGTGGCGGCCATGTTGTTCTTTGCTCAGGTAGGTGGGGCCGATGCCGTGGCCACGCCCGCGTTCAGGGTGAGGTTGCGGTGTGACGCCGGGCCGGGTGGTCCGGCGTCGCAGGGGAGGCGGTTTACTTGAACGCGACGGGCTTGCCGCTGGTGTCCTTGGACGTCACCCCAGAGCTTGCGGATCTGGGTCTTGAGCACGTCGGGCAGCGGCACGTAGTCGAGGTCGGCGGCCATGGTGTCGCCGCTGCTGTAGGCCCAGTCGAAGAACTTGCGCTGCCGGTGGCCTGGCTGGGTTTGTCCTGGGCCTTGGCAGGTGAGGATGAAGGTGGCGCCGGTGAGTGGCCAGGCATCCTTGCCGGGCTGTTCGGTCAGCACCTGGTAGTAGCTTTGTCTAGTCGAGCTGGCGGCGGCGGCCCTGGAAGTTGGTGTCGTCGGGAGAGACGTAGTGGCCGGCGGCGTTCTTGAGCCGCACGTAGCTCATCTTGTTTTGCTTGGCGTAGGCGTATTCGACGTAGCCGATCGAATTGGGCAGACGGTTGACGAAGGCCGAGACACCTTCGTTGCCCTTGCCGCCGGCACCGGTGGGCCAGTTCAGCGACGCACCTTCACCGACCTTGGCCTTCCACTGGGCGCGTTCACCTTGACAGGTAATTGGGAAGATGAAGCTGGTGCCCGAGCCGTCGGCGCGGCGCACCACGGCGATGGCGGCGTCGGGCAGCGGCACGCCGGGGTTCAGGGCGGTGACGGCCGCGTCGTTCCACTTGGTGATCTTGCCCAGGTAGATGTCACCCAGTACGGCGCCGGTGAGCTTGATCTGGCCCGGGTGATGCCCTTGATGTTGACAACGGGTACCACACCACCGATGACGGTGGGGAACTGCAGCAGGCCTTGCTTGGCCAGCTCTTCGTCCTTGAGCGGCATGTCCGAGGCACCGAAGTCCACCGTCTTGGCCGTGATCTGCTTGATGCCCGCACCCGATCCCACCGACTGGTAGTTGACCTTCGCTCCCGTGGCCTTGTGGAAGGCATCCGCCCACTTGGCGTAGATCGGGGCGGGGAAGCTGGCGCCGGCGCCGGTCACGTCTTGTGCGTGGGCGGTGGCGAAGGCAGTGAGGCCGACGGTAGCGAAGACAACGCGCAGCGTCGTCTTGTTCAGGGCGTGGAAGTGGTGCATCGTGAATCCCGTGTGACAGAGAGTTGAAACAAAGGCCGACTTCGGGATGAAGGCCGCGTCCAAAGGATGCTAGACACGCTTGATGACAATTTCGTGGCAGGCGCTGCCTGGCATCCGGTGCGTGAGGGCATGGGCGGGTCGATGTGGGCGTGTCACGAAAACGACATGAAAGGGTCGCGAGCTTGTCACCAGCGCTACCTAACGTCCCCCGCCGGAGGGTGTTTCTCTCGGCGCATTGGTGCGCGATGGACGAAACACCCCGATCTGTCCAATCCCAAGGAGTCATCCATGATCTCTCGCCGTTCTGCTCTGTCCGCCGTTTCCCTGCTTGCCGCAAGCGCCATGTTTCTTGGCCTGCAGGCCTGCTCGACCATGTCGGCCAAGCCCAAGAGTGTTGTCGACGTGATGTCGTCCAACCCCGAGTTGTCGACCGTGACCGACCTGCTGCGCAAGTCGGGTCTGGAGCCGGTGTTGTCGGCGGTGGGCCCCTTCACAGTCTTTGCGCCCAGCAACGACGCCTTCAAGGCCGTGCCCGCCAAGACCATGCAGAATCTGGCCACCAACCCGGCGGCGCTGAAAGACGTGCTGACCTTCCATGTGGCGCCTGGCAAGCTCGATGCTGCCGGCATCACCAACACCAGTGTCACGACGGTACAGGGCGCCAAGCTGGCCTTGTCCAAGACCGGTGGTTATGTCACGGTCGAGGACGGCCTGGTGATCAAGGCAGATCAGGCCGCCGCCAACGGTGTCGTGCATGTGATCGATCGTGTGCTGACGCCGCCCAAGAAGAAGTGATCGACTCGTAGCGATCAACAGTTGGACGGGCAGGCGCGCAAGCACCTGCCCGTTCTTGTGTCTGCCCGCCTCGGCGCCTGCCCTCAGTACACCTCGGGGATGAAGATCTCCTGCGGCACAGGCTGGCGCGAGTAGTCGTCGCTGCGTTCACGGTCTGGCAGGGCGATGGCGGGGCGCTCGACGTCGACGTAGGGCATCTCGCTCAGCAGATGCTGGATGCAGTTGAGGCGGGCCTTCTTCTTGTCGTCGGCCCGGACCACCCACCAGGGGGCTTCGGGGATGTGGGTGCGCTCGAGCATCACTTCCTTGGCCCGGGTGTATTCCTCCCAGCGCCGGCGCGACTCGAGGTCCATGGGGCTGAGCTTCCATTGCTTGAGCGGGTCGTGGATACGGCCCAGGAAGCGCAGTCGCTGTTCGTCGTCCGAGATCGAGAACCAGTACTTGATCAGCTGGATGCCCGAACGCACCAGCATGCGTTCGAACTCGGGCGCCGAACGAAAGAACTCCTCGTACTGGGCGTCGTCACAAAACCCCATGACACGTTCGACGCCGGCGCGGTTGTACCAGCTGCGGTCGAACAACACGATCTCGCCGGCGGCAGGCAGATGCGCCGCGTAGCGCTGGAAGTACCACTGGGTGCGTTCTCGGTCGTTGGGCGCGGGCAGGGCGGCGACACGGCACACGCGCGGGTTCAGCCGCTGCGTGATGCGTTTGATGACACCTCCCTTGCCGGCGGCATCGCGGCCTTCGAACAGGATGACCACCTTGTGGCCCGTGGCAACGACCCAGTCCTGCAGCTTGACGAGTTCGGCCTGCAGGCGAAACAACTCGCGAAAGTAGGTGCGCCGGTCGGCCTTGACCTGATCGGCCGGCAACAGCTGATCGGACGGCGCCAGCTGGTCGAGGTTGCGGTCTTCGAGTTCGAGTTCCCACTCTTCGTCGAAGTCGTCGCGCAGGTCGTTGTGGAGCCGGCGTACCAGGTCGTCGTCGAGAGCGTTCACGGTTGTCCTGACTGATGGTGGTTGCAAGCTGCGGATTGTCTGGACGGTCTGTGGCAGTTCTGTGACCGTGGTGCCCGACCATGCCAAGCAGTCGACAGTGGTTACCTGATGCCGACCCCCAGCAGCGCAGGCAATCCGGTCGCCAGCAGCGGAAACCACGAGATGACCAGTGTGCCGGCAAAGATGGCCAGCAGCGCCGGCAACACAGCCGAGGCGACGTAACTCATGGGTTTGCCGAACATGGCCGACGCGAAGTAGAGGTTCATGCCGGCGGGCGGGCATAGAAAACCCATCTCCATGTTGGCCAGGAAGATGATGCCGAAGTGCACCGGGTCGATGCCGTAGCTCATCGCCACGGGCAACAACAGCGGCACCAGCACGACGACGGCGGCGTAGATCTCCATCAATGCGCCGGCAAAGAACAAGAAGACGTTGAGCAGCAGCAGAAAGACGTAGCGGTTCGGAATCAAGCCCTGCGCCCAGCTGATGGCGGCATCGGGGATGCCGGCGTCGATGAGGTAGTTGGTCAACCCCAGCGCCATGCCCAGGATGAGCATCACACCACCGATCACCTGCACACAATCGGCCAGGCACAGGCGCAGCAATCGCCAGTCGAGCTCGCGGTGGAACAGCGCCTGGGTCACGACGGCATAGATGGCGGTGAGCGCAGCACCTTCGGTGGGAGTGGCCACACCACTGACAAGTGATCCGATGGCGATGACGGGCGCCAGGATCTCCCACTTCGCGGCCCAGACTGCCTGACGCAAGCCATGCACTGCATTGGCTGACGGTGCCTGGCGGTAGACGGCGTCGTTGGCCGTTGCCATGTGGGTGCCGGCCTCGCCCAGGCCTGGTGGCAACTGCACGGCCGCGGTGTCATCGGGCTGGCCACGACGCAGATAACCACCAAACAGCAGCAGGAAACCCACCATCACCGCCGCGGGCACCAGGCCGGCGACGAACATGGTGTTGATCGGCACCCGCGCGATGATGGCAACCATGATGAGTGGCACCGACGGCGCCAGCAACACACCCAATGCGCTGGCACTTGTCACCAGGCTGATGCCGCGGCGCTCGGCAAACCCCGCCTGGCGCAGCAGCGGCAGCAACAAGCCACCCAGTGCCAGGATGGTGACGCCGCTGCCGCCGGTGAATGCGGTAAAGAGTGAACACAGGATGGCCGCCGCGCAGACCGTGCCCGTCGCACCTCCACCGAACAGGGCGATGAAGACGGCGCCCAGCCGCTGCGCCGCGCCCGTACGCGCGAAGACGAGTCCGGCCAGCGTGAAGAGGGGCAGCGCCGGCAGCGACGGGTTGACGGTGATCTGATAGTGAGACAAAGGCACCGAGGCAAGTGGCAAGCCTTCGTTCCAGAACAGGGCCAGCGCCAGCCCGCCGAGGGCCGCAAAGATGGGCGCGCCGGCCAGCAGCAAGGCCAGCAAACACACCACCCACGGCAGCAAGGGCATGGCACTGGTCTCGAATTGCGCGGCGAGCAGCGCGCCCATGGCCGGTAGCACCAGACCGCAGATCATCCGCGGCAGCGCGGCCTGCGCGCAACGTGCGCCCAGCTTGGCGCCGAGCAAGGCAAAACCCAGCGGCATGGCCGCTTGCACCCACCACACCGGCAGGCCGTAGGCCAGGTCACGCGCCGCACCCATCTCGCTGGCCACGAAGGTCCAGCTCGCCAGCGCCAGCATGCCGCAGATGAGGGCCGCGCTGGCATGGGCGAAGATCAGCACGGCCAGCCGCGTGTAGCCATCGACCAGGCTGACCAGACCGGTGCCCAGGGTCGTGAGGTGGCCGTGGCGCTCGGCTGCCAGGGCGCCGAACATGGCCATCAGCAAACCCAGGTGCTGGACCAGAACGGGCGCGTTTGCCACACCTCTGCCCAGCAGTGGTCGCGCCAGCACCTCGACCAGCGGAATCACCGCCATCAGCACGAGGGCCAGCGAGGCGAAGGCGACGTCGATCCAGCCGAACCGGCTCAGCCAGCCCAGCAGACGTGGTGCCACGATCAGGGTGCCTTGTTGCTGATGCCGCTCAGGGCGCGGTAGGCCTTGAGGTGGCGCATCACGTCGTCGAAGGTGTCGGCGGGCACCATGTGGCCGCGGATGCGCGGGTAGAGCTTGTCGGCCAGGTCGTTCCACTCGCGCATCTGCTCGGCGCTCGGCTTGTTGACGATCAGGCCACGTTTCTTCATCGCAGCGACCGCCTCGTCGACCTCGAGCCGAGCCTGTGCCCGCAGGTTCACGCCGGCCTTGTCGCTGGCCACACGCATGGCGGCCTGCACCTCGGGTGACATGTCGTCCCAGGCCTTGCGAGTGATCACCAAGGCGCCGACGATGGGTGCCCAGTTGATTTCGAGCATGTTGGGTGCCGTGCTGTAGATCTGGCCGGCCAGTGCGAAATATGGCGTGGACGGCACCACGCTGATCATGCCGGTCTGGATCGCGGGCAATATGTCACTGGTTTCCAGCGGCACCGGGGTATATCCCAGGCTTTTCATGATGTCCTGCTGCTCGGTTTCCGAGCCCCAGGCAAAAAATTTCATGCGCTTGAAATCATCCGGGCGAAAGGCTGCGTCCTTCGAGAAGAAGCGCACCCAGCCAGCATCACCCCAGGCAAGCACGACAAACCCCTTGTCGAGGAATTTCCTCTCCATCACCGGGCGTATTTTCTCGCGCACATAGTCGACTTCTTCCCAACTCCTGAACAACATCGGCATGTTCTGCATGGCAGCCACCGAGGCTTCGATCTCGCGCAATCCGACCACCGACATGAGGGCACCCTGCAACTGGCCGATACGCATGCGGCGCACCATTTCGGCCTCGCCGCCCTGGCTGCCGTCGGGGTAGACGAGGTATTTCGACTTGCCACCCTGGGCCGTGCGCCAGACTTCTCCGAGTTCCATCAGCTGACGGTGGTACAACGAGTTCTTGGGCACCAGCGTGCCGATGCGCAGTTGTTTGTCGGCCGCCGACGCGGATGACCCGCAAATGATGGACAAGCAGACCAGCAAGGCGCCGAGTAGTTTCGTCATGGAGATGTCAGCGGATATTGAAGTAGATGATTCGGCGGATCAGAACAGGTCGTCGGCGCTGTGGAGCAACCACTGGGCTCGCTCACGCATCACCTGGTTGGACAGGTCGGGTCGCGCTGCAGCAGCTGCCAGGGCCTGTCTCAGCAGCGCCTCGAAGGCCGCACGGTCGCCGTCCGTGAGGGCCAGTCCCTCGGCCTTGGCCACATAGGCACCGGCGCTCTTGCCGCCACCGGCCGTGATGGCGCGATCGAAAAACACCCGCGCCTGTTGCCGGCTGCCGCCAGGGCGGGCGAGTTCGAAACTGCCCATCAGGCTGGCCACGGCACCATCACCGTGATCCGGTGTGGTCTGCCAGCTCAAGGTGGCCAGTCGGATGGCGAGGGGCAGGTCGGCCACGTCATCCGGGTGGTCCTTGGACAAGGAGATGTAGCCGCCCCAGGACGCTGCAGCCCAGTACGCCAGGCCGACCTCGGCGGGGTCGATGCGTGGCCAGCGGACGGGGTCGAGTTGCGCCAGTGCGCCGGCAAAATCCGGATGCCGAGTTTCGAGCGCCGTCATGGCATGTTGGTGCGCACGCAGATACAGGCGCCGGGCGCGCTCACGCAACTTCTGTGCGGCACCCGCGTCGCGGCTTTCGATGCGGTCGGCCTCGAAGGCGACAAACCCATAGGCATATTGCGTGAAACCAGCCGCCACACTGCTTGCCAGGTCGACATGCCCGGGTGTCTGGCGCAATACCGATTCGGAAAGCTTCAGGTAAAAGGCACTCGCTTCACGCGCCAGTTGCACATCGTCTTCTGGTGTTTGTCCTTGTCCGGCGAGTTCGTCTGCGATATTTCGCACAAGATATCCGCGGGCCGAACAGGCCGATTGACTCAGCACTGCCGCCGTTATTAGCAGGCACAGCCCTGCCAGACGCAACAAACGTGGCATGGTCAGGTTCAGTTGTCGTCCGATGAAGGATGCGGCGAGATTCAATTCGGTGCCTGGCGGGTGAGCGGGTGAGCGGCGGATGTACACCAGCCGCCTCACAATCTAGCCGGCAATCATGAATATCCCGTGACTCCGACATGACACGACGATGTCAATCGAGCGGATGTTGCCTGCTGGAGTCGGCTGCAAGCCCTGGGTTTGACTTCTCTCAGAGGTGATTCATCGGCCGTGCACGCAGCACGGCGCTGTCAAATCACTTACATGATCGGCTGTCACGCTGCCGACATGTTTTCAACAGTCGGAGTTATCCATGCGTGAGTTCTTCAAGAAGGTCGAGATCCTGCGTCACGACGATCACCGTTATTACCACCAGTGCCGCATCAACCAGAGCCTGCATTTGCTCAGCGCGATCAGTTTTCTGGTGGCCTATGCCGTGGCCTTCACCGATCCGGCCAGTGCCGGCATCATCGGCTGGGTGATCGGCATGGTGTCGCGCCAGAGCGGCCACATCTTCTTCGAGCCGCGTGGTTACGACCAACTCAACCAGACGAGCTACAGCCACAAGGAGTCGATCAAGGTCGGCTACAACATGCGCCGCAAAGGGGTGCTGATCACCATCTGGTTGTCGTTGCCGGCGCTGCTATGGCTGAGCCCGAGCTTGTTCGGTCTGATCGAGCCAGCCCAGGGCGCGGCTGGTTGGGTGCATGACACCGGCCTGGCCTGGTTCGCACTTGGCGCGGGTGGCCTGCTGTTTCGCACCCTGCACCTGTTCGTGCTGCGCAGCCCGGCCTGGGGCCTGGCCTGGATGACGAAGATCCTCACCGACCCCTTCCACAACGTCGAGATCTACTGGAAGTCGCCCATTGCCTTGCTGCGCGGCCAGCGTTATGACCCGCTGGACGGCCTGGACGTGTCGGCACCAGCCGAGACCAAGACAGTCTGAAGCAAAGCGCGCGAACATCGGCACATGAACGAAATCGAGCTGAAGTTCCAGATCCCGGTGCCGGCGCGTGCCGCCGTGCGCCGCGGCGTGGCCACGCCGGCGGCCCAGGTCACACGCCTGAGGGCGCGTTACTACGACACGCCGGATGGCCACCTGGCCCGGGCCGGTGTCGCACCGCGGCTGCGGCTCGAAGGTGATGTCTGGGTACAGACGCTCAAGGCCCCGGGCAGTGGCCCGCAGAGGCTCGAACATGAGGTCGTGCTGGCCGAGACCGGTGACGACGTTCACCTCGATCCGGCGCGCCATGCCGGGCATGCGGCGGGTGACCGCCTGAGTGCGGCGCTGGACGGGCGGGCCGACCAGCTCATGCTGCGGTTCGAGACCGACGTGCAGCGCTGCCACCGGCTGATGCGGTGTGAGGGTGCCAGCATCGAGGTGGCACTCGATGTCGGCCAGATCCGCGCCGGTGACGCCGTGCTCGACCTGCACGAGATCGAGTTCGAGCTGAAATCGGGCGCCTTGCAGGGCCTGTTCGTCCTGGCGCAACGCTGGCAGCAACGCCACGGCCTGTGGCTGGACACGAGGAGCAAGGCCGAACGGGGTGATCTGCTGCTGCGAGGCCTCGGGGCCTCACCACCGGCGTCGGCGCGTCAGCCGCTGCTGCGCGAGGCCATGTCGCCCGACCAGGCGCTGCGCCTGATGGTCGGCGCCTGCCTCGATCAGGTGTTGCCCAATGCCTCGGCCGTGGCGGGTGGTGTCGGTGAGCCCGAACATCTTCATCAGGCACGGGTCGGGCTGCGACGGCTGAGGACGGCGTTGCGGGTCTTCGGCGCCTGGTCCGACGCAATGCAGGGCCAATGGCCGGCGCAGGCGGCGGCGCTGTTCGCGCGGCTGGGGGCGGCGCGCGACCGCGATGTCCTGGTCGCCGCCTTGTTGCCGCAGCTTCGGCAGGCGGGTGCACCGGCCGGGCTCGAGATCGACACGGCTGCCGCGGCAGATGTCGACGATGCGGCGGCCGCCTTGCGCGAGCCAGCAGCCGGCGCCTTGTGGATCGAGCTGATGAGTTTTGCGCATGGCTCGCCGGCGGGCCCTGCCACTGATGCCCCGTTCGACCTGAGCCGCCTGGCCCTGCCGCTGGTCGACCGCCTGCAGCGCCGGCTGCATGTGGATGCCTCGAACTTCGGCGCACTCGACGACGTGCAACGACACACCACCCGCAAGCGCCTCAAGCGCCTGCGTTACGCGCTCGAACTGGTCGGCTCACTGTGCAGGCCCAAGGCCTTGCGGCGCAGCCTCAAGCGCCTGCAGCCGGCCCAGGCCGCGCTGGGTGATTACAACGATCTGGTCGTGGCCGCCGAGTTCTGCCAGGCCTGGGCCGACCGTGAGCCCCACGCCTGGTTTGTCGTCGGCTGGTGCGCCGCCAAGCAAACCCAAGCGCTCAGCCACGCAACAGCCGTGCTGGCAGAGTTCAAGCCTGCGCACGGGTTGGCTCGCAGGTCCAGGCAAGAAGCAACCTGAAAGATCGCCTCGCCCGGCCACCCCGCGCCCGCTGCGTCGAAGGCGTGCATGGCCGCGGCAACAAAGGGCACTGTGGGCGATCTGATGTGAGCGTGCGCAGGCTGCGACAGTCTGCAGGTGTCACGCGATTGACTCCGTCTTGTCGCGGCACTTTCATGAGCAGTCGCTACTGTGGGATCGCCAGCAACCACTTGGGCGACCTCCATGCGAACCCCCGAAGTCTCGATCATCCTGCCGACCTACAACCGGGCAGACACGATCCTGCGTGCGGTGCGCAGCGTGCAGGCACAGACCTTCGAGGACTGGGAACTGATCGTCGTCGACGATGGTTCGCAGGACAACACACGCGACCTGCTGGCCGGCCTGGACGACCGCATCAAGTTCATCCACCAGGCCAATGCGGGTGTCTACACCGCGCGCAACGTCGGCCTGGCGGCATCGCGCGGCAGGCTGCTGACCTTCCTCGACTCGGACGACGCCTGGCGCCCGCACTTTCTCGAGTTGACGACGTCGTTCTTGACCTGGTCGACTGACGATCATTTCGTCACCACCGAGTTCGACCAGGACTATGGCGACGGCCATGTGGTGCCACACGATCGCTACGAGATCTCGGACCAGTACCCGGCGTTTGCCCGGGCCATCGGCTCGACCCGACTGAATCTCCCGGCCGACGAGACGGACGACTACCTGCGTGTGTACGACAGGTGCGAACCCGTCGGCGAGTGGGGGCAGGCGGCAGCCCTGGCGGCCGGTCACGCCAACGCCCGGCTGTACCGGGGCCAGATCTTTCAACACATGCGCTGGGGTTACCTCAACTGGTTGCCGGTGACGCTGCTGACGCGCCATGCACTGGACACCATCGGCCCGTTCTCGACACACACCCGCAATGCGGCGGACTACCGCTTCCTCGGCTTGTTGTCGAAACACTTCAGGGCCAACATGATTGCGGTGCCCAGTGCCATCAAGTACGAACGCGCCGCAGGGGCGCGCCCTTTGAGCCAGGGTCATCTGGCCACGGGCGCCAACTCGTATCTCTTCGAGATCAACAAGCTGTCGTACTTCGACGAGTTGTTCGCCGAGCACTTCGCGACCGATCCCGAACTGGCGCTGGTGCGCCGTCACCACCAGTTTGCCGCTGGCAGTGCCGCCTTGCGTCAGGGTGACCGCCACCTGGCCCGGCAGCACCTGGGCGCCGCTGCCACCTGGCGCCCGCGCCTGCGCAGCGCCTACGCCTTGTGGTTGCTGGCGCGCCTGGCGCCAAACGATCGCGCCGCTGCGCAGTTGATGAACCGCGGGCTGCGCGCCATCGACGTCTCGACCCGCCTGGCACGGGGTGACGTCACGTTGAACCACCTGGGCAGGAAGCTGATCGAGTCACAGTTCAAGCGCGCTGCTCTGCCGCGAGGGCCGATGGCTTGAGGTTGACCTGATCGAGCCGAGCGCGGGTCTCGCAGCTCCGGCAGCATTTGCCTTGGCGCGCCTTGCGACGGGCGGTCGTCCTGCGCGAGTCTCGCGGCTTGCCAGTTGGCCTCGTGGCCATCGATGTTGCAATTTCGTTTCACAGGTTGGAGCGCCTGAGATATCGAGGTGGCCGAGTGTGTGACGCCCCACACGTGTCGCCGTGCCCTTACCGCTGGCTACAGGTCTCGGCCCGTGTGGCTGTCGATACTGCGGCACCTTGACTTGGTACTCGCGGTCGCCTGTGCGCCGACCGCATGTTGTCGATCGGCTCAATTCAGACTCCCGAACCGCTTTGTCTACGCCTCAACCGCTCCTTGCAGTGCACCGTGTTTCATTGTGTACCCTGCTGGCCCTGTCACTGCTCGCAGGCGCCGTGTTGCCTGGATGTGGTGGTGGCGACAAGAGCAGTTCGGCAAGTACCGAGGCGCCGCCCAGCCGCGCCGAGGCGGCCCGCTTCCTGACCCAGGCGAGCTTCGGGCCGACCGAGGCAACCGTTGATCGTGTCGTCGCGCTTGGCTACCGTGGCTGGTTGGCCGAGCAGGCCACGTTCACCTCGACCGACCATGTCACCTGGTGGTCCGGGCGGCACGCTGCAGACACCGCTGTCGACCCCACGGCGTCCAATACATCGGATGTCTTCAATGCCATCTGGCGTGGCGCACTCAGCGCAGAAGACCAGTTGCGCCAACGTTTGGCCTACGCCTTGTCGCAGATCTTCGTGATCTCGATGCGCGACGACGGTGTCAACTTTCGCCCACTCGGCGCCATCGGTTACTACCAGACGCTTGCCAACCACGCCTTCGGCAACTATCGCGATCTGCTGCAGGCTGTTGCCCTGCATCCGATGATGGGCATCTATCTGTCCCACCTGCACAACCGCAAGGAAGACACTGTCACCGGCCGAGTGCCCGACGAGAACTTCGCACGCGAGGTGATGCAATTGTTCTCGATCGGTCTGGTCGAGCTCAATATCGACGGTAGCCCGCGCCTGGGCAAGGATGGCCAACCACAAGACACCTACGGATCGGCAGACATCGCCGGACTGGCACGTGTCTTCACCGGCTGGAGCTGGTATTGCTCGACGCAGAGTGCCGAATGTTTCGACTGGGGCTCGCAGAACGGTGTGAAGCTGCCCGATGCACCGACACGTGCCATGGTGGCGTATCCGGCGTTTCACTCCACTGCCGAGAAGCGCTTTCTCGGCACGACCATTGCGGCACAAGCCAATGCCGATCCTCAGGCAAGCTTGACGGTGGCGCTGGACCGCCTGTTTGCCCATCCCAATGTCGGTCCGTTCATCGGTCGACAGTTGATTCAACGCCTGGTCAGCAGCAATCCGAGTCCGGCCTATGTGGCACGGGTGGCAGCTGCATTTGCGAACAACGGCCTGGGTGTTCGGGGTGATCTCAAGGCGGTGGTGCTCGCCGTGCTGCTCGATCCTGAGGCGCGCGCTGGTGGTGCCGATCTGCGAGGTGGCAAGGTCAAGGAGCTGGTGTTGCGCGTCTCCGCGGCGTTGCGTGCCCTTGGCGCCAGCTCCGACAGCGGCAACTGGCGAATCGGCAGCACCGACGATCCGGCCTTCTCGATCGGCCAGACACCGCTCAATGCCAGCTCCGTCTTCAACTACTACCGCCCAGGCTATGTGCCGCCTGGCACGGGCGCTGCAGGTCTGGGCCTCAATGTGCCCGAGATGCAGATCACCGACGAGAGCAGCGTGGCGGGTTACGCCAATCAAATGCGCGACATGCTCAGCCAGGGCTGGGGTTCGACTCCCACCGGTGCCACTAGGCGCGACATCCAGTTCGATCTGACTGCACTTCGCGGCGTGGCTGGCAATCGCGCCGATCTGCTGGCCTGGGTCGAGTCGCGTCTGCTGGCGGGGCGTTTGCCCGCGGCGTTGGCCACACTGATCGGCGACGCAGTCGATTCGGTTGCAGTGCCGGCAGTCACCAGCAGCAATGCCGACGCCGTGGCGGCCGCACTCGACAACCGCAGCAGGATCGCGATCTACCTCACCCTGGTCTCGCCCGAGTTCATCGTGCAGCACTGACCTTCTGACCATCGAGTACCTGCGAAGTGAAACTTCACGTTCGCCTCGTTCGCTGCCACCGGTACTGACATGAGCCGACCCTCAGAACTCACCACAACCGAGCGGCGCGCCTTTCTTAGGCACGTCGGCTCGCTCGCTACGCTCGGCGCCGGTGCGCCGCTGGCACTCAATCTCGCTGCCCTGGGCAATGTGGCGGCCCAGGTTCCGGGCAGCGACTACAAGGCGCTGGTCTGCGTCTTCCTCGCTGGTGGCAACGACAGCTTCAACACCGTGCTCGCCACTGATGGCGCGCCTTGGGCAGCCTATGTGGCGACACGCAAACAGGCGCCCACGCCGATAGCCTTGCGCAGCGTCGGCACGGCGCCCAATGGCACGGCTGCGGCTGGCACGCCGGACCGTCTCGGGGGCGTGCTGGGCTTGACGTCGGTGACGCCCGGTGGCCCCGGCCTGGCACTTCATCCACTGTTGGCAGGCCTGGCACAGCGCTACAACACGAGCCGCAAGTTGGCGCTCGTCGCCAATGTGGGGCCGCTGCTTGCACCCACGACCAAGGCACAGGCGACGGCAAGTAACACCGTCGGCGTTTTGCCACCCAAGCTGTACTCACACAACGATCAGCAATCCGTCTGGCAGGCCATGTCGCCCGAAGGAGCCAGCAAGGGGTGGGGCGGCCGGCTGGCCGACGCAGTGGTGGGGGCCGGCGGTGTCAACAGCCAGGCCATGTTTACGGCGATTTCTCTCAGTGGCAGCAGCATCTGGCTGAACGGTGACATCGTGCGCCCCTACATGGTCGGTACCGGTGGCGTCGTGCGCATCGGCAGCGGCTCCAGGCTGTTCGGCTCGACGGCAGCTTTCACGGCAATGCGCGAGGTGATGGGCACGAGTCGCGGCGGGCATGTACTGGAGGCAGACCACGCTGCTGTCGTGAAACGTTCGGTCGATGCCGAGGCGCTGCTGGCTACCGCTGTTCAGCCAGCCGGCACCGCGCCCTGGGGTACACCGGCCAACAACTACAGCCAGTCGACCGACCCGCTGCTGCAATACACCAGTGCCAGCTCGCCCGGTACGCTGCGGGGAAACTCGCTGGCACGTCAACTCCAGATGGTGGCGCGCTTGATCGCTGCACGCAGCACGCTCGGCATGCGCCGCCAGGTGTTTTTCGTGCAGCTGGGTGGCTTCGACACCCACGACCAGCAGAACGGCCGACACGCCGATCTGATGGCCCAACTCGATCAGGCGCTCGCCTACTTCGACACCACACTTCTCTCGCTGGGTGTGGCGCCGCAGGTCACCACCTTCACGGCGTCAGATTTCGGCCGCACGTTCACCAGCAATGGTGATGGCACCGACCACGGCTGGGGATCACATCAGTTCGTGCTGGGTGGTGCGGTGAATGGTGGTGCGCTGTACGGTGCCTGGCCGTCGTTGTCTCAACGCAATCCGACCAGCAACAAGTTCGATGCCAGCCCCGACCAACTCGGCAACGGTGTCTTGCTACCCACCACCTCGGTCGACCAATATGCCGCCACTTTGGCGCGCTGGTTCGGCGCCAGTGATACCCAGATTGCAACGCTGCTGCCGAATCTGGCGCGTTTCGACCCGGCCTCGCGCAATCTGGGTTTTCTGTCCTGACTGGCTGCGCCGCGCAAAGGGCTTCATCCCCCAGCCAGCCAACTCACTAGATCGGTCTTCAGCTGGCGCAGATCGGCCTCGCGGGTGTACATCATGTGGCCGGCGTCGTAGTAGCGGTGGGTGATGCGTGCAAGCACCTCGGGCGGGGCGTCGAGCTGGGCGAGTGACCAGTCGCTGGCGGAGTAGGGTGTCCCCAGGTCGTACCGACCGCTGGCCACCAGCACGCGCAGGTGGGGGTGGCGGCGCAGGGCGCGGGCCAGGTCGGGTGTCGTGCATGCGTAACTGTTGCCCTGGGCCTTGCCGCGATTCCAGTTCCAG
The DNA here is from genome assembly GCA_016702605.1 of Candidatus Intricatilinea gracilis. Classification (GTDB taxonomy): domain Bacteria; phylum Pseudomonadota; class Gammaproteobacteria; order Burkholderiales; family Burkholderiaceae_C; genus Sphaerotilus; species Sphaerotilus gracilis. Next base: position 1,591,395 of record JADJDQ010000021.1, on the reverse strand, counting down.
GCTTCGTGGGCGGGCATGGACATGGTGACGTAACGCGTCTCGATATCGAGGCCCAGGCTGGCGTAGTAGGCCATCGCGGCCATGGTGTAGGGGGCAACCAGGGCGTCCATGCCTGGGTCGAACTCCCACTCGCGGCTGCGGCTGGCGGCCATGGGGCCGGTGATACGGGCATCGAGCCGGCCGACGATCTGGCCGCGCTCGCGCAAGGCTTCGAAGAAGAAACAGGCGTCGCTGATGCGCAGGTTCTTCTCGGTCACCAGGGCGCGCGGCAGGCCGGTGAGCTTGGCGATGCGTTGTTCGCCGCGGCGGCGCTCGTCGCTGGTCAGGCGAGCACCGGCGTGCAGCAGGCGCAGGTAGTCGCCGCCGGCAAATTCTTCGGCGGCCTGGCGTGCCACGGCCGGGTCACGGCCGGCCTCGCCGTCGAGCAGGCCGTGGTACTGCGCCGTGGCCGCAAAGCCGGGCAGGAACAGGGCGTAGGGCAAGTCGTTGGCCGGCGCAAAGACGAGGCTTTGCAGGTCCATGGCGCACGACACCAGCAGCAGGCCGCTGAGTGCGATGCCGGCGTCGAGCAGCTTCTCGGCCATGGCGGCGGCGCGTGTGGTGCCGTAGCTTTCGCCGGCCAGATAGACCGCGCTGTCGAAGCGTTTGTGGCGCGCCAGCCAGACACGCACCACCTCGACCAGGGCGTCGACGTCGCCGTCCACGGACAGCAGCTTCTTGCGCGCCTCATCGCTCGCACTGATCGACCAGCCGGTGTGGGGCGGATCGATGAAGACCAGGTCGAACTGCTCGAGCCAGGTGAGCGGGTTGTCGACCACGCCGTAGGGCGCACGCGGCATGCTGCCGTCCTCGGGGATGACCATGCGTTTGGGCCCGAGTGCACCAAGCTGCAACCAGATCGACGCCGAGCCGGGGCCGCCGTTGAAGGCAAAACACACCGGGCGGTTGGTGGTGCACGCCTCACCCGGCGCGGGCTTGGCCAGATAGGCGGTGGTGAAGACCGCCGCTTGCGGCTCGCGGCTCTTGCCGTCCAGCGCATCGCAGACCACCGGCACGAAGCCGGCCACCACTTCGTAGTCGAGTGAGCGACCGCTGGCCAGCGTCACCGCGGCGGAGTTGCGGGTGGCCGAGGTGGCCAGCGCACGTTCGAGGCGTTCGCGGCAGCGTCTGTCGTCGTCGCTTTCGTGGGCGGCGCCAACACTGCGCGGTGTTTCGGCTGGGGTGGTGGCGGGCGTCGTGGCGGTGGACATCGGGTCTCCTGTCGCGGGGCTTCGCAGTCGAAGTCCTTGTTGCTGTGTAGGCAACACGATAACCCGCAGCGCGCAAATCCGGCAGGGACTGCGGTCGCTCTTTAGGGGGAGGCAGCGCCGGGTTCGGCGCAGTGCGCGTCAGGCGCCGAAGCGGTCGGCCCAGCAGCGGTCGACGAGTGATTCGAAGTCGCGCACGAAGCCTGCCGTGTCCCACAGCGGCGCGGTGGGCCGGGCACTGGCGAGCTGCCGACGCCAGGCCAGCAGCTCACGTGGGTGGCGCAGCAACTGGCGCGCCTGTGCCTCGTAGGCGGGCAGGTCGGGCGTAGCGCCTTGGGGCAGGCCGGCGGCGCGCAGCAGGCTGGCGCCGACACGTCCGGCAAAGGCCTGGCCGGCGACGCTAAGCACCGGCACGCCGGACCACAGGGCGTCGCTGACGGTGGTGTGGCCGTTGTAGTGCTGTGTGTCGAGCACCAGATCGGCCAGGGCCAGGCGCTCGAGGTGTTGGGGCTTGGCCATCAGCGGCGCAAACACCAGGCGCTCGGGCGCCACGCCAGCGGCACGGGCGCGCTGGCGCAGGCGGTCGCGTACGACGGGTGCGCCGTCCATCAACCAGAGCACCGCGCCTGGCATGCTGGTCAGCAGGCGCATCCACACGCCAAATACCTCGGCATCGATCTTGTAGTGGGTGCAGAAACACGCCAGCACCGGTGCACGCTCGGGCAGGCCACACGCCTTGCGTGTGAGGCCGGTGTGGGCGATGGGTTGTTCACCGTCGGTGCACTGGTAGCTGTGGGGCAGCAGGGCCAGGCTCTCGCTGTACGCGCCGTGCACCTCGGGTGGTGTGACGATGGCATCGGCGACGGTGGCGTCGAAGAAGTCCGCCCCTGCCGCGCCGGGATAACCCAGCCAGCTCAGCTGCAGCGGCGCCGGGCGCCGCGCAAATACGCCGGGGCGGCTGTCGCGTGTGTAGCCCTTCAGGTCGACCAGCACGTCCACGCCGTCGCGGCGGATCTGCGCAGCGATACGTGCATCGGTCCAGCGTGTCACGTCTTCGACATGGTCGACGTCCTTGAGCAACTGCTCGCGGTAGTGGCTGCCGTCGTCGGGGCCCCATGAATAGGCCGTGACCTGGAAGCGCTCGCGGTCGTGGCGCGAGAACACCCCGCGCATCAGGTGCATGGTGGCGTGGTTGTGGAAGTCGCACGAGGCATAGGCCAGGCGCAGGCGGCGTGGCCGGCCGGGCGCACGTTTGAAGGCAGGCAGCGGCGCACCGGCGCGTCGGCTGATCTGCGCGGCATAGGCCTGAGCCACCGGCGCAAGATCGGCGTCGCTCAGCCCGACCGGCAGGGCCAGCAGGGCGAAGGGTGAGGGCACATCCTGCCCGGCGGGTGGTGCGGCGCAGGCGGCGACCAAGGCGCGTTGTGCGGCGCCGTCCGGCAGATGGTCCCAGTCACACAGCTGCTGGCGCAGGTGCAGGATGTCCAGCGCCACCGACACATGGTCGGGTTGTATCGCCTGGCAACGTTCGTAGGCGGCCAGGGCGCGCTCGTGCTGGCCGAGCGCCAGGCAGGCAGCCGCCAGGTTGTAGAGCGACGAGAAGTGGTCGGGTGTGTCGACCAGCAGGCGGCGGTATTGCGCTGCTGCCGCGGCTGCGTCGCCGCGGCTTTGCAGCGCCAGGCCCAGGCTGTAACGGGCGCGCTGCGCCAGCTGGCTCTGGCTGGGCGTGAGGCGGGTCTTGGGTGCCGCTGCTTCGGGCTTGTCGGCCACACCGGTGACGCCAGCCTGCGCGCCATGGCCATCGAACAAGGCGTCGAGCACCTGCTCGAAGTAGGGGATGGCCTCGTCACCCCGTTCGGCGCGTTGCAGCGCGATGCCCAGGTTGTAGTGGATGTCGAGCGACGCCGGGTGATGCTGCAGCGCGCCGCGGTAGGTGGCGATGGCACCGTCGAAGCGGCCCAGCGCCACCAGGGCGTTGGCACGGTGCAGGCAGGCTTCCAGGTCGTGGGGCGACAGCACCAGGGCGTCGTCGGCGGCGGCCAGGGCTTCGCTGTTGCGGCCGAGCAGGCGCAACACGTCGGATCGCTGGCTGCGGGCGCCGCGGTCCAGCGGCGCGAGCTCGCAGGCGCGTGTCAGCAGTTCGAGCGCTTCTTGATGGCGCCCTTGCGCCTTGCGCAACAGGCCCAGGTTGCGCCAGGCGTCGGCAAAGCCGGGGCCGACGTCGATGGCGCGTTGGTAGGCTTCGGCGGCGAGTTTCTCGTCGCCACCGCGGCGTTCGATGGCGCCGAGCAGCGCCCAGGCGTCCGGACGGCTGGGATGACCGATCAACACGTCGATGCAGGCGCGCCGTGCTGCGGCGTTCTGGCCCGCGAGCATGGCGTCGAAGGCTTGCCGCAGCCGTTGATCCTGATCGAGTGATGGCAGCTCGCGGCGTTTGTCCAGCGCGGCCACTTCGCCTGCCAGGGCCTGGGCCACGGCCTGCTGCACCCCCGCCCAGTCGCCCCGCACGGGCTGACGGAACAAGGTCATGCTCGGGTACCAGGCGTTGCGGGTGGCGTCCATGCCGTAGCGCCAGTCGCGCTGCCAGGGCATGGTCACCCAGACCGGTTTGCCCAGGCAGCCGGCCAGGTGCGCCACCGAGGTGTCCGACGTGATCACCAGGTCGAGGTTGGCGATGACGGCTGCGGTGTCGGTGAAGTCGGCAATCTCGGCGTCCAGGTCGACCAGATGCGCCGGCAGTCCGGCGGGCGAGGCTGCCAGCGCCTCGATGTCGCGGTGACCGTCGCCCTTTTGCAGCGCGAACCAGCGCACGCCCGGCACATCCAGCAGGCCTTGCAGCGCAGGCAGGCGCGGCGAGCGCCAGCTGTCGCTCTTGACATTGGGGTTGCCGGCCCAGACCCAGCCGACCGCCAGTTCGGCGCGCGGCTGCCAGCCATGGCCGAGCAGCCGCTCGCGCCAGCTGGCAATACGTGATGGGTCGACGTGTACGGCCGGCGCGAGGCGCACCAGCGGATCGAAACGGGGTGTGCGGGCGCTGGGCGTCGAGCCCGGCCTGGCTGCCGGCTCGCTCGACGAGTTGCCGGCCGTGGCTTGCCCATCGGCAGCCTGAGCAACTGGTTGCGCCGTGGCAGTCGCCGACGCGCGCGCCAGCATCGCCGGCAAGCTCATCAACGCGACATGGCAGTCGATGGGGCCGGCTTCAGCCACCAGCGCGCCACCACGCGGCGTGACGACGGCTACACCGGGCACGGCAGCTGCAAGCGCCATCATCGGTTCGAGCACTTCGAGCACGACACGGGCGCCGCGGCGCGCTAGCTCGGGCACGTAACGAATGAATTGCAGCGCATCCCCGAAGCCTTGTTCGGCCCAGACGAGGAGTGTCTTGCCTTGCAGATCGCCGCCGTCCCACAGCGGTTCGGCGCACACGCGGGGTCCGGGCTGACGACGTTCGAAGCGCACTTCGTAGGCATCGAAGCCTTGTTCGTAGCGACCGTGCAGCAGCAGGGCCAGGGCGCGGTTCCAGCGGCCGTCCAGGTGGCTGGGGTCGAGTTCCAGCGTGCGGGTGAAGGCGGCCAGCGCCAGGCCCCAGTCGCCGAAATGTTCGAGCGCCACGGCCAGGTTGTGCATGGGTTCGGCACTGGCGGGTGCCAGGGCCACGGCACGTTGGTAGGCGGCGAGCGATTCGTCGCGCCGGCCCTGTTCCTTGAGCAGATTGCCCAGGTTGTTCCAGGCATCACCGTAATTGGGTTGCAGCGCCAGGGCGCGGCGGTAGGCGGTTTCGGCCGCATCGAAGCGGCCAGCCTTCTTGTCCAGGATGCCCAGCAGCGTCCAGGCATCGGCGCGCGCGGGTGAGTCCTTGACCGCCTGTTCGGCCAGCGGATGGGCGGCTTCGACCTGGCCCGACTGGAACAGGGTGAAGGCCTGCTCCAAGCTGCCGAGCTGCGAGCTGGCCGGCACTGGCGTGGCTGGCTGTTGCGGCGAGATGGTGGTCAACGGCGCTTCGAGCAGGTCGGTGTCGGACATGGCGATGTGGCTGGTCAGACCGGCGATTGCCGGTTGTCATGCAGGCTTGGGCGGTTGGCAGGCGCTGTGCGCAGCGGACGTGGATCACCGTGAGCCCAGCTCGCATAGGCGTGCAGGTTCATGATCAGGAAACACAGGTTCGCGGCGGTCATCGCATAACTTTCTGCCAGGTAGCCGATCAGGGCCCAGCACAGGTTGCCTGCCACCATGAGCAGGAATCCCTTGCGGCTCTTGCGGCTCAACAGGTAGATGGCAGGGAATGTTATGCACACGGCCAGCCAGTCGATGCCCATGTATTGCGTCATGAAGTCTCCCAATTGAAGTTATCGAGTGCGCCGGCCAGTCGGGATGCCCCGAGCAGATCTGGCGCTGGCCGTGAACAAGCCAGGTCCTATCGCCCGGCCGAGGCGGAGCCTGCAAGAGTGAGGAGATCGGGCCGCGTCGGACAACCGCGGCCAGGCAGCGCTACAGGTAGGCCGCCGGGATACGCGAGGGTTTGACCGCCCGCAGCGCGAACTGCAGCAGCTGGCCATCGTCCTTGGCATGCACGACGCTGAAGTCGTCCTTGAAAATCCAGCGGAAGTCGCTCATCGCCGTCTTGCCGACCTGGGCGATGTATTGCCTCTGGTCGAGAAAGATGAAGTGCTCCGGCTGGATCACCCGCGTGTGTGATGGGTCGCCCCAGGCCCAGGGTGACAGGCGCGACGGGCAGGTGCCGATGAGCACACCGCCTGGCTTGAGGATGCGCCAGAACTCGGCGAACTGGGCGAAGAAGAACTTGTAGTCACCTTGTGCGCCGGTGTGTTCGAGCACCTCGTAGGCATGGATCTCGTCGAAGCTGTTGGGCTCGAAGGGCAGCGGCAGTTGTGTCAGGTCCCACACCAGATCGGGGTGGTGGTGCGGGTTGATGTCCAGCGTAGTCAGGTGATGCCACTCGCTGCGGCCACCCAGCGCGAGCTTCTTGGCATGGTTGCCGCCGCAGCCGATGAGCAGCTCGTGGTAGTTGTCGGGCGCCGTGCTCGATGGCAGGGACGCGGCGGATGTGCTGGCGAGTTCGGCTGTGGTCATGGCGGGCGCTGTGGGTGGGGTGTCCAACGCCGAAGCACCGACAGGCACGGCGGGCTTCAGGTGGGCGGTGTTCTCAGGCGTGTCGATGGCCGGCTGGGGGGTCGATGTCGTTTCGGCGGTGAGGTCGCGTGTCTGTGCAAGCAGGGGCTCGGGTGGCAACCGATGCTCGGCGCGCGCCCACATGCGTTGGTAGAGCGCTTCGAGGTCGCGGGTAAAACGTTCGCTGTCGAACAGTGGTGAGTGAAGGCGCTGCTGCAGCAGTTGTTGCTTGAGTGCGGCCAGGCGCGGCCGGTCACGACCCAGTTCGATGGCCAATGCGACATACGCTTCGCCCGTCCGGACCGCCAGTTCGGGCAGGCCGGCGGCGGTCACCAGGCTGGTGGCCACGCGCGACGGGAAGGTGTCACCGGTACGCGTGAGCACCGGCACGCCGGCCCACAGCGCATCACTCGACGTGGTGTGTGCGTTGTACGGCTCGGTGTCCAGCAGCAGATCGGCCTGCTGCAGACGGCCCAGGTGCTCGGCCAGGGGGGCTTCGGCGGCAAAGATCAGGCGCTCGGGCGGCAGCCCGACGTCGGCCAGGCGCTGGCGAAGATTGGCCTCGGCCAGGCTGTTGGACTTGAGCAACCAAAGCACGGCGTCTGGCAGCGCCTGCAGGACGCTGACCCAGCGCGCAAACACCGTCGGCGTGATCTTGTAGGTGTGGTTGAAGCAGCACAACACGAGCGCGTCATCGGGCAGGCCGAGCGAGGCGCGGCTGGGCATGGACGCAATGCGGCGCTGGCGGTCGTTGGGCTGGTAGCAGTGCGGCATCTGGGCGATGTGTTCGTCGTAGTCGGCCGCGTGCTCGACAGGCGTGACGATCGGGTCGCCAAGCACGTAGTCGGCAAAGGCATCACCCAGCGTGCCGGGGTAACCCAGCCAGTTCACCTGTACGGGCGCGGGCCGCAGGGCGAGCACCTGGCTGCGGGTATCGCGGGTGTATCCCTTCAGGTCCACCAGGATGTCGATGGAGTCCGCATGGATACGCCGTGCGAGTTGCTCGGGCGGAAGGTCGACCACGTCGACGAAGTGTTCGAGAGCGGCGCGCAGGCGCGGGCGCATCTCGCGGCCGTCGTCGGGCGCACACGAGTAGGCGAAGGTCTCGACCAGGCGGCGGTCATGGCGCTCGAAGACTTCGGCGATCAGGTAGGCCGTGGCGTGGTTGTGCAGATCCGAGCTGAGGTAGCCGATACGCAGGCGACGCGTGTTGCCGCCCAGGTCGGCCGGGCTGCGTCGCGGGCCGAGTGCATGGTCGAATTTCAGCCGGCGCGCCAGTTCCAGCTGCGGCCGGTACTGCATCTGCACCCATTGCTGGGCGCAGCGACGTTGTTCGGCGCGGCTGGCTTCGATGGCCAGGAAGGCGAAGGGAAAGACCGGCTGGCGCGGTTCACCCGCCACCACCTCGCGCACACGCAGGGCGGTGGCCTGGGCGTTGGCGGTGGGTGACGATGCCGTGTCCCCATCACCCCAGAGGCACGCACTTTGCTGCACCCGCAGCAGCGAGGTCAGCGCGTTCACATAACCCGGGTCGACGGCCAGGGCCGCCTGGTACTGCGTGATGGCGTCGGTCAGGCGGCCGCTGTCGTTGAGCACGCCGGCCAGGTTGTAGAGCACAGGCGCGCTGGCCGGGTCGTCTATCAGTGCGTCGCGGTAGAGCTTTTCCGCTTCTGCCGGGCGGCCTTGTTTCTGGCTCTGTGCCGCCAGGGCGTTGAGCAGGCCGGGTGAGCCGGGCGCCAGGTCCAACCCGCGGCGCCAGCAGGCTTCGGCCTCGGCGGTGCGGCCTTGTGCGGCCAGGGCATTGCCCAGCTGCACCCGTAGCTCGGCCAGTTCGTCGTTGCCGCTCACCGCCTGACCAGCGGCGACCTGGGCCTCGCGCAGGGCCAGCGCCAGTTCGTAGCAGGCCTGGGCAGCGGCCTCATCGCCGCGGCTGCGTTCGAGGTGGCCGAGGTTGGCCAGCACGGTGGCACGAAACGGCGCGTCGCCACACCGCTGCAGCGCGGCCGCAAACGCCGCTGCGGCGGGCTCGAGTTGCTGCTGCCGCTTGAGCGACAGGGCGAGCAGATGCCAGGCGTCGACACTGTCCTGCAGCGCCAGGGCGCGGCGGCAGCAGGTTTCACCCTCGGCTTCACGCCCGGCGCGGATGGCGGACATGGCCTGGTTCAGCAGGGCGACTGCCTGGGCAGCGCAGTCCGAAGCTGAAGGTCGAGACAAAGTTGCTACAAGCGCGTTGGAAACGTCTTGCGCCACACTCGTCCAGTCGCGTGGTGCCGGCTGGCGCATCAATCGCACGCTGGGATACCAGGGTGTGTGCTCGTGCCCACGCATCCAGCGCCAGTCGGGGCCGTGGGCGAGCAGCGCCCAGCAGGGGCGGTTCAAGGCGCCGGCCAGGTGAATGACCGAGGTGTCGACGCTGATGAGCAAGTCGAGTTCGGCCAGCACGGCGGCGGTGTCGGCGTAGCTGTTCAGGTCAGCGTCGAGATCGAGGATGTGCTCGGCCCAGGGCGAGGTACGCAGTTCCTGCACCGCCGCCGCGCCTTTTTGCAGGCTGACGAAATGCACGCCCGGCACGGCCAGCACTGGCGCCAGATCGGCCAGGTCCATCGATCGGTTGCGGTTGTTGGCGTGTTCGGGGTTGCCGGCCCAGACGATGCCGACCTTGGGGCCGGCGCCCAGGGCGTCGAAACGTCGGCGCCAGCTGGCACGTGCGGCGGCGTCGGCCCGCAGGTAGGGCGTGGGTGCGGGAATCGTGTCCAGCGTTGTTCTCAGCCGGTGCGGCAGGCTGAGCTGAAAGGCCCAGTAGTCGTAGATGTAATCGCGTTGTTGGCCGGGTGCGATGACGCGGGTCGGGCCGTCCAGCGTTTGCATCAGCTCGACCAGCGGGCCGTCGACGATGAGGGTGACTTCGGCGCCGAGGGCACGCACCAGTGCCGCATACCGGCAGAACTGCAGCTGGTCACCCAGGCCCTGTTCACGTACCAGGGCGATGTGTTTGCCGGCCAGGGGTTCGCCGCGCCACATCGGGCAGCCCAGCTCGGGTGGCTTGGGCGCACTCTTGTTCTGCGAGCGGCCGTCGTAGCGCACCTCGTAGTGCGCGAATCCCTGTGCCAGCAGCGGCTCGCCGTTGTCGTCCAGGCGGTCGCCGAACAACAGTTCGAGCAGGGCGATGTTGTAGAGCGTGTCGGCATTGCCCGGCGCGATGGCCAGCGAGCGGCGGTAGCAGGCGATGGCTTCGTCGTAGTCGCCCTGGTCCTTGGCGAGTTGACCGAGGCTGTTCCAGCTGCGCCAGAAGTCGGGTGAGTCGGCCAGCACCTGGCGGTACAGGCTATGCGCCTCGTCGACCCGGCCGGCTTCCTTGGCGATGGTGGCCAGGTTGTTGAGGGCGTTGCGGTGGCCGGGGCGCTGGGCCAGCACCTGGCGGTAACAGGCTTCGGCCTCGGTGGGGCGGCGGGTTTCCTGGCACAAGGTGCCGAGGTTGTTGAGCGCCTCGACATGGTCGGCGCGTTCGGCCAGCGCCGCGCGGTAACGCGTCTCGGCAGCGTCGAAACGCCCGCGTGCCTGCAGCACCAGGCCCAGGTTGTTGAGCGCCTCGGTGTTGCCCGGCGACTGTGTCAAGGCCTGCTCGAAGGCCTGCTCGGCGTCGGCCCAACGTTGCAGGCTGCGCAGCACCTCGCCGCGGTTGATGAGCAGTTCGGTGCTGACCGGCTGGGTGAGCGACGCCCGGTCCATCCAGGGCAGGGCCTCGGCGTGGCGGCCCAGCAGGTGCAGCGCCACACCCATGAGTTGCTGCGCATGGGCCGACTCGGGGCGCAGCGCCAGGGCGGCTGCGCAGTGGTTTTCCATCGCGGCTGGCTGCTGGGCATGAAACGCCTGCAGCGCCGCTTTGAGGGCGGCGGCGTAGGCCGTGTCGGGCGCAACGACGGAGACGGGCTGTGCAAGTTCCATGGCACCAGCTTAGGTGGGCCGATCTGAAACCTGAACCGGAAAAGAGCAGTCCCGGGGCGCCATTTCGGCGCCCCGAGAACCGGCAGGAGGTGGCCGGTGGCGGCCTGGGCGGCCGGCGATCAGCCGCCGAAGATGTCGCCCTGGTCGATGTTGGCCACGTTGGTGCCGAGCAGCTTGATTTCCATGTCGGCCGTGCCGTTGCCGTCCAGGTCGACCTGGATCACCGCATCGCTGGCGGTCAGGCCCGCGCCGTAGGCCGTGCCCGAGATCGCCCGCACCTCGGTGTTGCCCAGGTTCGAGCTGAAGGCGGCATTTCCGGCGAAGTGCATCGTGCCCTGCACCAGTCCCAGCAGGTAGAGCTGGTCGACCGTCGATGCAGCGTTGCCTGCATTGAAGCCGGTGATGGTGTCGGCCGACACCCCCAGGCCCGAGTCGCCCTGGGCCTTGTACAGGAAGTGGTCGACACCCGTGCCCGCCGTCAGGCTGTCGGCGCCGCCGCCGGCCCACACCGTGTCGGTGCTGGCGCCGCGCATCACGATGGTGTCGTCACCCGCCGTGCCGATCACGCTGTCCACGTTGGACGCCACCAGCGTGCCGGTCGTCAGCATCGTCACCGTGTCGATTCCGAGGCCTGCACCGACGACGGTCTCGACGTCCGACACCGCCACCGCGCCGGCGGTGCGCAGTGTCAGTGCGTCGGTGCTGGCCGTGCTGCCGATCACCGTCTCGATGGCCGAGACCTTCACCGTGCCGGCCATGCCCATCGTCAACACGTCGGTGCCGGTCGAGCCGATCACCGACTCGACACCGCGGATCTCCATCGAGCCGGCGCTGCTCATGCGCAGCAGGTCGGCGGTACCGGCCGAGCCGGTCACCGTCTCGATACCACTCACGCTGAGGCTGCCGCTGGCCATCATGGTCAGGCTGTCGATACCGCTGCTGCCGATCACCGACTCCACCGAGGAGACTGCCAGTGCGCCGGCCGTCAACATCGTGACGGTGTCGCTGGCGCCGGCGCTGCCGGTCACGCTGTCGATGCCCGAGATCGACAGCAGACCGCCGGTGAGCATCACCACGGCATCGTTGGTCACCGTGGTGCCGATCACCGATTCGATGGCCGAGACACGCACCGTGCCGCCGCTGACCAGGCTGAGTGTGTCGATGGTGGCGCTGCTGCCGATTACCGATTCCACCCCGCTGGTGGACAGGCTGGTGCTCAGCATGCGCACCAGGTCGGTGGCGCCCGCCGAGCCGATCACCGTGTCGATGGCGCTCACCGAGAGTGATCCGGCCGTGCCCATGGTCAGGATGTCCACACCACTCGACCCCACCACCGACTCGATGCCCTTTTCGGTCACGTTGCCTGCGGCCATCAAGGTGAGGGTGTCCAGCCCGGCGCTGCCGACCACCGATTCCACGGCCGAGACAGCGACCGAAGCCGCGCCGAGCAGCGTCAGGATGTCGGTGCCGCCCGAGCCGGTCACGGTCTCGAAACGCGAGATCTTCACCGCTCCGGCTGCGAGCAGGCTCAGGCTGTCGCCCAGTCCGGTGGTGCCTATGACGGTGTCGACCATCGAGGTTGCCACCACCGCGTTGCCGCTGCCCAGCAGCGTGATGGCATCGGTGGTAAGGCTGATGCCGAGCACGGTTTCGACCAGCGACGTGGCGAGCATGCCGCCAGTCAGCATCTGGACGACGTCACCTGCGCCTGCGCTGCCGGTCACGGTTTCCACCGCCGACACCGCCACGGTGCCCGGGCCGAGAAGGGTGACACGGTTGATGCCGGCCGAGCCGAGCACCGACTCAACTGCCCCGACCGAAATGTTCCCGGCGGTGAGCAAGCGTACAACGTCACTTGTCTCGCCACTGCCAGTCACCGTCTCGATGGCCGAGACTGCCAACGTGCCTGTGGCGAGCATGGTGAGGGCATCGACGCCGGTCGATCCGATCACCGACTCGACCGCCGAGACCACCACGTTGCCGGCCACGGCCAGTGTGAGCAGGTCGTTGGTGGCGGTGGAACCGATCACCGATTCGATCGCCTCGATCCGCACCTTGTTGCCGGTTCCCAGCAGGCTGAGTGTGTCGCTGGCGCCGGTGGTGCCCACCACCGATTCGACCCGGCTCACGGCCAGGGCGCCGGACTCGAGCATACGCACCACGTCGCCGGCAGCCGCAGAGCCGATCACCGTTTCCACCGCCGAGACACGCAGTGTGCCGGCCAGGTTCATGGTGACGACGTCTCCCGTGGCCAGGCTGCCGGTGACGGTCTCGACACCCTGCACCGCGATGGCACCACCTTGCAGCAAGGTGATGCTGTCGGTGCTGCCGGCCGAGCCGATCACGCTGTTGACGTCCGACACCGCGAGCGCGCCTGCAGTCAGCAGTTTCACCACCTCGACCTGGCCAGTCTGGCCGTAGACCGATTCGATGGCCGAGACCGCCACCGTGCCGGCCGCGTTGAGCGTGAGCAGGTCGGCCGTGCCGGCCGAGCCGATCACCGTCTCGACCTGCTGCGTGGCGATGGCGCCCCCGGTCAGCAACGTCACCACATCGGCGCCGCTCGAGCCGACCACACTGTCGATGGCCGACACCGCGACTCGGCCCGCAGTCAGCAGTCGCACCACGTCACCCGTATCGGCCGTGCCGATCACCGATTCGATGCCCGAGATGCCGACACTGCCAGCCCCGAGCAGGGTGACCGTTTCGTTGGCGGCCTTGGTGCCGATCACCGATTCCACGCCCGACACCACCAGGTTGCCGGCGGTCGCCAGCGTGACTTTGTCGGTCGTGGCGGTGGAGCCGATCACGGTTTCTATCGCGGACACCCGGATGGCGCCGGCGGCGAGCATCTCGATGGTGTCGCCCGTGTCGGTGCTGCCGATCAGACTCTCGACCGCCGAGATCTGCAGGGTGCCGCCCCCTTCCATCCTGATCACGTCGACACCGGCGGAGCCGATCACCGACTCGACCGCCGACACCGCCATCGACCCGGCCCGCAACATATGCACGGCATCGCCGCCCTGTGCCGTGCCCAGCACCGATTCAACGCCCGACACGGCCACCGTGCCGCTCGCCAGCAGATTGATCTGGTCGTTGACGGCGGCCGAGCCGAGCACGCTGTCGACCGACGAGATCGACACGACGCCGCCGGTCAGCAGCTTCAATACTTCGGTGCCCGTCACACTGCCGATCACGCTGTCGACCCGTGACACGCTCAAGGTGGCATCGGCAAAACTCACCACCTCGGTGAGTACGGCGTTGCCGATCACCGTTTCGACGCCGCTGACCTCGAGGCTGCCGCTGGCGAGCATCGTCACGACGTCGGTCGTCGCGGTGGAGCCGACCACCGACTCGACACTACTCACCCGAAGCGAACCTGCCGCAAGCAGTGTGACCTGGTCAGTGGTGTCGGCACCGCCGATCACGGTTTCCACGCCCGAGATGTCGAGCGAGGCGCTGCCCAACAGCGTGATGGCGTCGGTCGTGGCGAGTGAGCCGATGACCCGTTCGAAGCCGCTCATGCTCACGTTGCCGGCGGTCAGCAGCGTGAGTGTTTCGGCTGTGGCCGTGGTGCCGATCACCGATTCGATGCCACTGATGGCCAGCGCCGCTGTCGTGCCGCTGTCACTCACCGTCAGGATGTCGGTGCCGGTCGAGCCGATCACGGTGTCGATCACCGACACCGCCACCGAGCCGGCGCTCAGCAGACGCAACACATCGGTCGTGGCCGTGGTGCCGGTGACACTTTCGATACGCGAGGTGGCGAGGGTGCCGGTGGTCAGCATCGTCACCGCATCACCTGCAGCGGTGCTGCCCAGCACGGTTTCGACCTTGGACACCGCCAGCGCGCCGGTGGTCAGCAGGTTGACGACGTCGGTGCCCGTCGAGCCCAGCACACTGGCCACACCCGAGACGTTGAGGGTGGCGGCAGCGAGCAGGCTGACGGTGTCGCCACCGCCGGTGCCCACCACCGATTCGATCGCCGACACTGCCACACTGCCGGTGGCCAGCAAGGTCAACGCGTCGGCTGTGCCTGAGCTGCCGATCACCCGCGCCACGTCGGACACGGCGATGGCGCCGCCGGTCAGCAGCGTCACCTGGTCGGTGCTGGCACCGGTGCCGACGACGATGTCGACCCCCGACACCTTGATCGACGCGGTGGTCATGAGGGTGATCGAGTCACCCGCCGCCGTGGTGCCGAGCACCGATTCGATCGCCGACACGGCGATGTTGCCGCTGTCGAGCATCTGCAGCACGTCCAGGCTGCCGGCGCTGCCGGTCACCGATTCGATGGCCGAGACAGCCAGTCGGCCGCCGGCCAGCATCTGCAGCGCGTCGCCCGCGCCGGTGGTGCCGATGACGGTTTCGATGGCCGAGACCTGAAGCGCCGCAGCCGGTGTGTCGAGCAGCGTGACCACGTCGGCCGCGCCGGTCGAGCCGGTCACGGTTTCGATCGACGAGATGGCCACTGCGCCGCCGGTGAGCATCACCAGGGCTTCACTGCCGGTGGCGCCGATCACGGTTTCGACACCCGAGATACGCAGCCGGTCGTCGGCCGACAGGGTGACCTGGTCGGTGGCACCACTGGCGCCCAGCACCGTGTCGATGCCCGAGACCGTGATAGCGCCGCTGGCCAGCAGGGTCACCGTGTCGGTGGTGGCCGTGGCATTGCCGGTGACGGCTTCGATCGACGAGATCGCGATCGCGGTCTGGCTGCCCGCCAGCGTGACACTGTCGGTGCCCGTGCTGCCGAGCACGGTTTCGACTCCGCTGGCGGTCAGGTCGGTGGCCTCGCCCAGTGTCAGCACGTCGGTGCCCCCACTGCCGACCACACTTTCGATCTCGGCCACACGCAGCGCGCCGGCTGCCAGCATGGTGACCGTGTCCGTGGCGCCGCTCTGGCCCGTGACGCTGTCCACCGCCGCAACGGCGATGGCGTGTTGCCCGCCACTCAACGTGAGGGCGTCGACCGCCGTGGCGCTGCCGAGCACGGTCTCGACCTGGTCGAGTTCGAGTGTGCCGCCTTGGGCCAAGGTGACGATGTCGGTGCCAGTCGAGCCAATCAGGCTCTCGATGCGCGAGATCGTGACCCTGCCACCTGCACCCGCCAGGGTGAGTGCATCGGCGCCGGTCGAGCCGACGATGGATTCGAACTTCTCGGCGCTGATGGCGCCTTCACTCAACAGCGTGAGCACCTCGCCGGTGGCGCTGGTGCCGATGGCCGAGTCGATGTCCCGCAGCTGGATCGACCCGGCGGTCAGCAAGGTGACGGTTTCGGTACTGCTGTCGGTGGTGCCGATGACCGTGTCGACCGCCGAGACCACCAGGTTGTCGCCGGCGTTCGTCAGGCTGACCGTATCGGTCAGGCCGGCAGAGCCGATCACAGTTTCCACACCGGACACCGCCGTGGCGCCGCCGGCCAGCATCCGCACCACGTCGTCGCTGTTGCCCGAGCCGACGACACTTTCGATCGACGACACCGCCAGGGTGCCGCCAGTCAGCATGGTGAGGGTTTCGGTTTCGCTGGTCTGGCCGATCACGGTGGCGATGTCGGACACCGCGAGTTCGGTGCCTGCCATCAGGGTGACCACCTCGGTCAAGGTCGACGCACCGAGCACGGTGTCGATGGCCGAGACACGCAAGGCGCCACTGGCCAGCATCTGCACGGTGTCGCCGGTGTCACCACTGCCGATCACCGACTCGACCGCCGAGACTTCCAGCGTACCGGCAGCGAGCAGGGTGACGGTGTCGGCGTTGCCGGCACTGCCCACCACCCGTTCGATGCCCGACACGCCGATCGCGCCGCCCGTGGCCATGCGCACCTCGTCACCGGCATCGGTCGAACCGATCACGGATTCGATCGCACTCACGGTGAGTGTGCCGCCCGCCAGCATGGTGGCGATGTCGGTACCGGTGGTGCCGACCAGGCTTTCGATCGCCGAGATCGACAAGGCGCCGGTCTCGAGCATCACGACGGCGTCGTTGCTGGCGGTGCTGCCGATCACCGACTCGAAGGCCGAGACCCGCAAGGTGCCGCCGCCGAGCAGCTGAATCTCGTCGGCCGTGTCGGTCGAACCGATGGCGGTTTCGACACCGCTGACGGCGAGTGTGCCGGGCTGGGTCATGGTGACCCGGTCGGTGACACCCGACGAGCCGAGCACGGTCTCGACATCCGAGACAGTGATCGCCGCGCTGGCGAGCATCTGCAACACATCGGTGCCGGTCGATCCGGTCACCGTTTCGATCGCAGAAATGGCCACCGTGCCGGCGCTGAGCAGTTCGAGGCTGTCACCGGCGGCGGTGCTGCCGAGCACGGTTTCGATGTCGGACACCGCGAGGCTGCCGGTTTCGGCCATGGTGACCACGTCACTGCCGGTCGAACCCAGCACCGATTCGATACGCGAGACCTTCACCGCGCCGGCGCCGAGCAGGCTCAGCACGTCGGCACTGCCGGTGCTGCCGACCACGCTGTCGACGTCCTGCGTCGAGATCGTGCCCTGGGTCAGCAGGGTGACGCTGTCCACCGCGCCGCTCTTGCCGATCACGGTGTCGATGTCCGAGACCGCCAGGTTGGCGGCCGCCATCAAACGCACCACCTCGGTGGCGTTGCTGCCGAGCACCGATTCGATGCCGGCCAGATTCACCGTGCCGTCGGTCGCCAGCGTCAACACGTCGGTGCCGACGCTGCCGATCACGCTGGCCACGTCGGACACTTCGATCGCGCCGGCGGCGAGCAGGCGCACCACGTCGGTGGTGGCACCGGTGCCCACCACGCTGGCGACGCTGGAGACACCGAGGTTGCCGGTGGCCAGCATCTGCACGGTGTCACCGCCGGCGCTGCCAACCACGGTCTCGATCGCCGACACCGCCAGGGTGCCGGTGGCCAGCAGGGTCAGCACATCGGTGCCGCTGCTGCCGATGACACTGTCGACGTCGCTCAGCTTCACGCTGGCGGCGGTGAGCAGGTTCACCGTGTCGGTATTGGCCACACTGCCGGTGACGGTTTCGATGCCGCTGATCGACAAGCTGCCGCCGTTGGCCATGGTCACTTGGTCGGTGGCGGCGAGTGAGCCGAGCACCGACTCGACGTCACTGACCGTGAGGCTGCCGGCTGCGAGCAGGCGCACCACGTCGGCGCTTTCGGTCGTGCCGACCACTCTGGCCACGTGGGCCACGTTGAGGGTGGTGTCGGTGGTGAGTTGGGTCACTGCGTCGCTGCCGCCGCCCGTGCCGATCACGGTGTCGACGAAGTCGACCGCCACGGCGCCCGCGTCGAGCAGCCGCACGCTGTCGGCCGCGCCCGAGATGCCGGTCACGCTGGCCACGTCCGACACCGCGATGGCGCCGGCCGAGAGCAGCACCACTTGGTCGGTGCTTTCACCCGTGCCGGTGACACTTTCGACCTGGCTGACGCTGAGGGTGCCGCTGGTCAGCAGGGTCACGGCATCGGTCGTGCCCAGGCCGCCGACCACGGTTTCCACATCACTCAGGGCCACGGCCGCGCTGGTCAGCAGGTGCACCACGTCGGTGGCGGTCGAGCCGATGACACTTTCGATGGCCGACATCGAGATGTCGCTGGCGGTGAGCAGGGCCAGGGTGTCGGTGCCGGTCGAGCCGATCACGCTGTCGACGTCGGACACATTGACTGTGCCGGCGGCGAGCAGTCGCACCGTGTCGGCCGTGCCACCGGCGCCGGTGACGGACTCGACCGCACTTACGGCAATGCTGCCCGCAGCGGCCAGGGTGACGGCGTCGCTCACGTCGGTCGAGCCGACCACGGTTTCGATGCTGCTGACGGCGATGGCCGCGCCGGTGAGCAGGGTCAACACGTCGGTGCCGGCGCTGCCGCGCACCGATTCGACGTCCGACACCGCGATGGCACCGGCAGCCAGCAGGTGCAATTCATCCGCACCGCTGCTGCCGACGACGGTTTCCACCGACGACACCTGGAGCAGGCTGTTGTCCAGCAAGGCGACCGTGTCGGTGGCGTTGCTGCCGACGACGCGGTCGACGTCGGACACGGAGATCGACCCACCGGCCAGGAGTTGCACGCTGTCTGCGGTGCCACCGGCACCCACCACGGTTTCGACCGCGCTGACTGCCAGGGTGACGTTCTGGCTGGCCTGGGTGACGACGTCGTCGGTGCCGGCCGAGCCGATCACGCTGGCGATGCCGTCCACCGTGACTGCCGTGGCGTCGAGCAGGGTCAACACGTCGCCGCTGGTGCCACTGTTGCCGCTGCCGGTGATGGACTCGACCGCACTCACCGACAGGTTGCCGTGGCTGGACAGGGTGACGTGGTCGCCGCTGTCGGTCGAGCCGATGACCGACTCGATGGCCGAGACTTCCACCGCCGCGCCGTTGAGCAGCGTCAGCACGTCGCCGGCGCCGGTCGAGCCGACCACCGAGGCCACGTCGCTGACGGCGAGTGCTCCGCCGGCCAGCATGGTGACCTTGTCGGTGCCGCCTGACTGGCCGGTCACCGTCTCGACACCCGAGACCTTGATCGCTGCAGCCGCTTCACTCAGCACCAGCACGTCGTCCGATCCGGCCGAGCCGATCACGCTGTCGATCGCGCTGACTTCGACGGTGCCGCCAGCCAACAGGGTGAGGGTGTCGGCGCCGCTGGAGCCGGTCACGGTTTCCACCGCCGAAACCGCCACGCTGCCGGCGCTGAGCAGTTCCAGCACATCCGTGGTGGCGGTGCTGCCGATGATGCTGTCGATGTCGGAGATGCCCAGCGTGCCGCCGTCCAGCATCTGCACCACTTCGACCACGCCGGTGGTGCCCAGCACGGTCTCGACGGCAGAGACCGTGATCGTGCCGGCGCCGACGCGCAACACGTCGCTGCCGGCCGAGCCGATGACACTGTCGATCATGTTGACCGTGACCGTGCCACCGGCCGAGGCGGCCAGGGTGACGATCTCGACCGCGTTGTTGCTGCCGACGATCGAGTCGACCGCCACAGCGCCGCCGGCCACGGTGATGTTGCCGCCGCCCGAGATGTCGACGCGGTCGTCACCAGCCGTGCCGGTGACCGATTCGACGCCAGCCACACTGATCGTGCCTTCGGTCAACAACGTGACTTCGTCGGTGCTGTCGGCGCTGCCGACCACGGTTTCCACGTCGGACACCGCCAGGGTCGCGGCAGTGAGCAGGGTGACGACATCGGTGCCACTCGAGCCCAGCACGGTCTCGACGTCGGTGATGGCCAGGCCGCCACCGGCCAGCAGTTGCAGGGTATCGGCGCCACTCGTGCCGACGACACTTTCGATGCTCGAGATGGCATGAATGCCGGTGTCGCCGAAGGTGACGGTGTCGACCGCGCCGGCCGCGCCGAGCACGGTTTCGACGTCGGTGACGTCGACCGCACCGCCGCTGGTCAGGCGCAACACATCGGTGCTGCCACCCGAGCCGACGATGGTCTCGATGCTCGACACGGCCAGCGTGCTGCTTGCCATGGTGACGGTGTCGGCGCCGGTGGTGCCGACGACGGTGCCCATGTCGGCCACGCTGATCGCCGCCTCGGTGCCCAGCAGCGTGGCCACATCGGTGGCGGCGCCGGTGCCCATGATGCTTTCGACATCCTGCAGCGCCACCGCGCCGGTGGCCAGCAAGGTGACGGCATCGGCGCTGCCGCTGCTGCCGATCACGCTGTTGACCCCCGAGATGCTCACCACGCCCGAGGTGCCGGTCAGGCTGATGGTTTCGACCAGACCGGCCTGACCGATCACGGTTTCGACGTCGCTGACCTCGACCGCACCGGCCGAGTTGATCGTCAACACATCGGTGCCGGCCGAGCCGACCACGGTTTCGATGGCCGACACCGCCAGGGTGCCGGCCGCCATGGTGAGCACGTCGGTGCCGGTGCTGCCGATCACGCTGGCGATGGTGTCGACCGCAATGGCCGACCCGGTGCCGAGCAGTTGCAGCACGTCTGCCGACGACCCGCTGCCGGTGACGGACTCGATGTCGGACACCGCCAGGTTGCCGGCCGCACCCATGGTGAGGTGGTCACTGCTGCCACTGGTGCCGATGACACTGTCGACGCCCGACACACTGACCACCGCGTCGCTGCCACCCAGGCTCACGACTTCGGTCAGGCCGGTCTGGCCGACGATGGATTCGACCTCACTGACGGTGACCGCGCCGCCACTGTTGAGAGTGAGCACGTCGGCACCGCCCGAGCCGATCACCGTGTCGACGCCCGACACCGCCAGGGTGCCAGTGGCCATGGTGATCACGTCGGTGCCGGTGCTGCCGATCACGCTGGCCACGTCACTCACGGTGAGTGACGAGCCGTTGCCGATCAGGCGGGCCACGTCGGTGGTGAGGCTGGTGCCGGTGAGGCTTTCGACGTCCTGCAGCGTGATGCTGCCGGTGGACAGCAGGGTGACCGATTCGGCGGTGTCGGTGCTGCCGACGACGCTGTCGATGGCCGAGACCGAGACGTTGGCCGCCGTGCCGGCCAGGGTCAGCGTTTCGAGTTGACCCGCCTGGCCGATGACCGTGTCGACGTCTTCGACGATGACCGAGCCGCCGCCGAGCAGCGTCAGTTCGTCACCGGCGTCGGTGCTGCCCAGCACCGATTCGATGCCCGAGACGGCGACCGCGCCCGCGGCCAGCAGGGTGACCTGGTCGTTGCCCGAGGCACCCAGCACAGTGGCGATGTCACTGACACTTATGGTGCCGTTGGTCAACATCTGCACCACTTCGGTGAGTGTGCTGGCGCCGACAACCGATTCGACGCCCGAGACCCGCACCAGGCCGCTGGACAGCAACGTGAGTGCGTCGCCGGTGTCGGTCGAGCCGACCACGGTGTCGATGCGGTCGACGGCGAGTGCGCCCGCTGTGGATAGTGTGACCACGTCGTTGACACCACTCGTGCCGACGACAGTGTCGATGCCCGACACGGTGATGGCGCCCGAGGTCAGCAGCTGCACGATGTCGGTGGTGTCGCTGGTGCCGATCAGTGATTCGACGCCCGACACCAAGAGAGTGCCGGTGGTGGCCAGGGTGATCGTGTCGACACTGCCCGAGCCGATGACGGTGTCGATGTCCGACACCAGCATGCTGGCGGCGGAAGTCATCTGGACGATTTCCGTGGTGGTGGTCGAGCCGGTGACCGATTCGACGCCGGAGACCTTGACCAGGCCGGCGTTGAGCAGGGTCACGGCGTCGGTGCTGTCGGCCGAGCCGATGACGGTGTCGACCGCACTCAGCGCCAGCGTGCCGGCGGTGAGCATGGTGACGGCGTCGGTGGTGGCGGCTGTGCCGATCACCGAGTCGATGTCACTCAGGGCCACACTGCCGGAGGTCAGCAGGGTGAGGGTTTCGGTGCTGTCGCCGGCCGTGCCGATGACGGTCTCGACACGCGACACCGCCAGGTTGCCGGCGTTGTCCAGGCTGACGATGTCGACGCCGGTGGAGCCGAGCACGGTTTCCACGTCGGAGGTGCCCACCGTGCCGCCCGCCAGCAAGGTGACGGCGTCGGCGCCGCTGCTGCCGATCACCGAATCGATGGCCGACACAGCCACCGCACCGGCGGTCAGCAAGGTGATGGATTCGGTGGTGTCCGTCGTGCCGATCACGGTGTTGATGTCCGACACCCCGAGGCTGTCGCCCGCATTGATCAACTGGACCACTTCGGTGCGGGTTGCGGACCCCACCACCGACTCGACCTCCGACACCTTGAGCGTGCCGGCGGTCAGCATCTGCAATTCGTCATTGCCGGTCGAGCCGATCACGGTCTCGATGGCACTCACGGCGGTGGTGCCTGCCGCCAGCAGCGTGACGGCGTCCGCGCCGTTGCTGCCCAGCACGGTGGCCACGTCGCTGACGGCGACTGCGCCAGCCGTGAGCAGGGTGAGCACGTCGCCACCACTGCTGCCGAGCACGGTTTCCACGCTCGACATCGCCACGGTGGACGGAGTGGCCAGGGTGACCACATCGGTGCCGGCCGAACCGATCAGGCTGTCGACGGCGTCGACGGACATCGAGCCGGCGTTGAGCATACGCACGGTGTCGCTGGCCGTGCTGCCGACGACGCTGGCGATGTCGGACACCCGCACCACACCGCCGCCCGCCAGGGTCAGCACATCGGTGGTGGCGGCCGTGCCAGTGACGGTTTCGACCCCCGAGACCGTGAGTGCGCCGGAGTTGGCCAGGGTGACCGCGTCACCCGTGCCGGTGGTGCCGACCACGGTGTCGACGTCGGACACACTCACCGAACCCGCGGCGAGCAGTTGCACCACGTCCGTGGCATCGGTGGTGCCGACGACCGATTCGATGCCCGACACGACCAACGTGCCGGTGGTGAGGTAGGTGACCGTATCGATGTCCGTCGAGCCGACGACGGTGTCGACCTCGGACACCGACAACGCGCCGGCGGTCAACAGTTGCACCACTTCGGTCTGGCCCGTGGCGCCGATGACGCTGTCCACGTCCGACACTTTCAGGGTGCCGGCATTGAGCAGGGTGACGATGTCGGTGGTGTCGGCCGTGCCGATCACGCTGTCGACGCCGCTCACGGCGATGGTGCCGGTGGTGAGCAGGGTGACGGCGTCGGTGCTGGCCGTGGTGCCGACGACCGAGTCGATGTCACTCACCGCCACGTTGCCGGCGGTGAGCAGGGTGAGGATTTCGCTGGTATTGGCCGTGCCGACGACGGTTTCCACGCGTGAGACCGACAGATTGCCAGTGGTCGCCAGGGTGACGACGTCGGTGCCGCTCGAGCCCAGCACGGTGTCGACGTCCGATGCCGAGAGGTTGCTGCTGGCCAGCAGGCTGACGGTGTCCGCGCCGGCGGTGCCGACCACACTGTCGATGGCCGACACGGCCACCACGCCGTCGGTGAGCAGGGTGACGGCCTCGGTGGTGTCGGTGGTGCCGATGACGGTGTTGATGTCCGACACGGCGATGCTGTTGCCTGGTTCGAGCAAGGTGACCACCTCGGTCGTGCCCGTGCCGCCCAGCACCGATTCGACGCCCGAGACCTTCAAGGTGCCGGTGTTGAGCAATTGCACCGTGTCGGCGCTGCCCGACGAACCGATCACCGTGTCGATGGCGCTGATGGCAACCGTGCCGTCGGTGAGCAGGCTGACCGTGTCGGCGCCGCTGGTGCCGACGACGCTGGCCACGTCACTCACGGCCACGCTGCCAGCCGTCAGCAGCGAAAGGGTGTCACCCAGGCTGCTGCCGAGCACGGTTTCGACACCCGAGATCGACATCGTCGCCTGGTCGGCCAGGCTGACGATGTCGGTGCCGGTCGAGCCGATCAGGCTGTCGATGGCCGAGACGCTGACGGTTTCCGGGTTAGCCGACCTGAGCACGATGGTGTCGACGCCGGTCGACCCGATCACACTCTCGATATCACTGATGGCAAGGCTGGTGCTGCCCAGCAGGGTCAGGGTGTCGTCCGTGGCGGTGCTGCCGCCGATCGAGGCCGGGACACCGCCGAGGGTGATGCCATTGATGATTACGTCAGCCATTTGCAACTCCGCGCTGCCGCGCCTGGCGGTAGCTTGTTTGCGGCCCAGGCACGATTGCCGGGCCGCGCTTTTGCGCACCTCGCTGTCTTCGGCGCGGCGCGCAGCAACTTGAAGGGTTTGTTTGCGAGCCGAACGCAGGCGGGCCAAGTCCCTTCACGACGCATGCACTTTCGCGCCGTCGCTACCTGCACGAGGCGCGAAGTTGCAGGGCGGCGGGCGGCCTTTTCTGCTCACCGGTGCCAGCGCTGCTGGCTACGCTTGCGGTGTCAGATGTCACCCTTGGAGCCGCGCCCCGCCATGCGCCCTTTTGCCTCGTCGACCACCGAACTCAGCAGCGCCTTGCGGGCGCAGTGGCGCGCCTTTGCCATTGCGGGGCTGTTTTCGGCCGTGGTCAGCGTGTTGTTGCTGGTGCCGGCGATTTTTTCGATGCAGGTCTATGACCGGGTGCTGTCGAGCCGCAACGAGCTGACCTTGTGGATGTTGTCCGGCATCGCGCTGGGCATGTTCGCCTTCATGAGCGTGATCGACTGGGCGCGCGGCGAGGTGCTCATGGTCGCCAGCATGCGGCTCGATGCCACGCTGGGCGAGCGAGTCTTCGACGCCGCGTTCACCCGTTCGCTGCGTGGCGAGGCGGTGTCGCCGGCGCAGGCGCTGTCGGACCTGTCGGCGCTGCGCCAGTTCATCGGCGGCCCGGCCATGAACGCCTTGTTCGATCTGCCCTGGCTGCCGCTCTACCTCGGTGTTCTCTATCTAGTGCACCCGCTGTTTTTTGCCTACACACTCACCGGCTCGTTGCTGCTTTTTGCGCTCACGGCCGTGACCGAGTGGTCTACCGCCAAACCGCTGGCCCAGGCCAACAGCGAGGCGATCCTGGCCAATCACTACGCCAGTGGTGTGGCGCGCCATGCCGAGGCGGTGCAGCCCATGGGCATGCTGCCGGCGTTGCGGCAACGCTGGCGCGAACGCCAGGACAACGTGCTGGCGCTGCAGGCCATGGCCAGCAAGCGGGCCGACGTGATCGGCGCCGTGACCCGATTCACCCGCATCGCGTTGCAGTCGATGGCGCTGGCGCTGGGTGCCTGGCTGGTGCTGCGGGGTGAACTCAGCTCGGGCGGCATGTTTGCCGCGTCGATGCTGGCCGGCCGCGCCAGTGGTCCGGTCGAACAACTGATCGGCCTGTGGCGCAACCTGGTGGCCACCCGCTCGTCCTGGCAGCGGCTCGACGACTTGCTCGCCGGTGTGCCGCCGCCGCCTGCCCGTATGTCGCTGCCGCGTCCCAAGGGCCGGCTCACCGTCGAAGGTGCAGTCGCCATGTCACCGGGCAGCCAGGTGGCCATCCTGCGCGGTGTGACGCTGGTGGCCGAACCGGGCGACATCGTCGGAGTGATCGGGCCGAGCGCCTCGGGCAAATCGTCGCTGGCGCGCCTGCTGGTGGGCCTGTGGCCGCCGGCCATGGGCAGTGTGCGGCTGGACGGCGCCGACATCGCGCCCTGGGCCCAGGGTGAACTTGGCCCCCACATCGGCTACATGCCACAAAGTGTCGAACTGCTGGACGGCACCGTGGCCGAGAACATCGCCCGCTTCGGCCCCATCGACAGCGACCAGGTGGTGCGCGCCTGCCGTCTGGCGGGGGTGCACGACATGGTGCTGCGCCTGCCGCAGGGCTACGACACCCAGATCGGCGGGCAGGCCGGTGCCGGCATGTTGTCGGGCGGGCAGCGTCAACGGGTCGCGTTGGCGCGTGCACTCTATGGCAACCCGGCGCTGGTGGTGCTGGATGAACCCAATTCGAATCTGGACGGCGCTGGTGAAGCCGCGTTGCACGACGCGCTGGTGGGCCTGAAGGCGCGCCGCGCCACCACCTTCGTGATCACCCAGCGCAACGGTGTGCTTCAACTGGCCGACAAGTTGTTGTGGCTGCAGAACGGCCAGGTCATGGCCTACGGACCGCGCCACGAGGTGTTGCTGCACCTGGCCGGCGGTACACCCCCAGCCGCGCCGGCCGAAGCCGCACAACTGCGCCAGGCCGCCGAAGCGGCGGCTCGCGCTGCACAGGTTGCGCAGCAAGCTCAACAAGCCCGGCAGTCGCAACAGCCGCTGCCGGCCGGGCCCGCGTCAGCCGCCAGGCCAGTGGGGGCGGGCGCAACCGCCTGATCACCAATGCGTCAGACCAAGCGCTCGACCATTGACCGACACACCCGAATGCGCCGCCCTCCATCGACGAGCCAGGTCGCAGCATGAACTTCGCGCGTCTCAAGGCATCACTCAGCCGGCCCATGGCCTGGTGGCCCGGCCGGGGTGCCGCCGCCGCACCAGGGGGGGTGGCCGTGGCCACGGCGTCGCGCCTGCATCTGACCGTGGGTCTGGACGACGACCTGGCCAACGAACGCGCCGGTGCCGCCATGCTGGACGCCGCAGCCAACCGTGTGCCGCTGGCCAAGGTGGCGGTGGCCAAGATGGCGGTGGATCAGGCCACCTTCGATCGGCGCCAGCAGGAGATCGCCGCCTACAACGCCGACCATGCCCCAGCCGGTTCGGCCGCCGCGCAAGCTGGTCGGGCAGCACAGACGCTGTCGACCGGCAAGGACGGCGCCGCGCCTGTGCTCGACAAGGCCCTGCCGGTGCGCAGGCGAGCCAGCGACGTGCCCGTGCAGGCCGCACCGCAGCGCCTGCCGGTGCGTGCGCGTCCGCCGCTCGACCTGCAGACGCCGGTGATCTGGGGCCTGGCTGTGCTGGTGCTCGGCAGCGTGGGGTTCATCACCTGGGCCGCCACCGCGCCGCTGGCCGAAGGTGTGCCGGCCGAGGGTTATGTGAAGGTGGAGACCAATCGCAAGCCGGTGCAGCATCTGCGCGGTGGTGTGGTCGACGAAATCATGGTGCGCGACGGTGAACGTGTCACCGCCGGTCAGGTGCTGATGCGCCTGAACGATTCGGACGTGAAGTCGCGCTCGGCCGTGATCGAGTCGCGCATGATGAGTGCGCTGGCGCTTCAGGCGCGCCTGCTGGCCGAGCGCCAGGGCGCACGCGAGCTGGTGTTTCCGGCCGAATTGCGTGACGCCCCCGAGCAGAGTGCCGCCGCCGATGCGATGCGCACGCAGCAGCAACTGTTTGGTGCGCGGCGCAGCGGCTTGTTCACCGATGTGGCGATGCAGGAGTCGAACGCCAGTTCACTCGAAACCTACATTCGCGGCCTGCGTGCCCAGGCCGAAGCCAAGACCGAACAGATCCGTCTGCTGCAGGTGGAGCTCGATTCACTCAGGGAACTGGCGGCGCAGGGTTATGTGCCGCGTGCGCGGGTGTCGGACATCGAACGCCAGATCGCCTTGCTGCAAGGCCAACGTGCCGAGGACATGGGCAACATCGGTCGTGTGCGGGGCAGTGTGTCGGAGTCGCGCATGAAGATCCAGCAGCGCCGCACCGAATCGACCAAGGACATCGAGACCCAGCTCACCGAGGTGCAGTCGCGAGTCAACGAATTACGCGAGCAACGCGCCAGCCTGCGCGACGAACTCGACCGCACCTTGGTCAAGGCGCCGAGTGAAGGGGTGGTGGTCGACCTGGCGGTGCACAGCGTGGGCGCGGTGATCAACCCGAGTCAGCGCATCCTGGACGTGGTGCCGGCACGGGTGCCACTCATCGTCGAGGCCCAGGTGCCGGCGCGGCTGTTCGACAACCTGCAGAACGGCATGGCCTGCGACGTGCGGTTCACCGGCCCCGACCAGAGTGTGACGCGCCCGGTGAAGGGTCACGTGAGTTACATCGCGGCAGACCGCAGCATCGACGCGGCACGTGGGGAGTCGTATTTCATCACCCGTGTGCAGATCACCGACCAGGCGCTGGCCGAGGCTGGACTCAAGGTCATGCAGCCCGGCATGCCGGCCACGGTGATGATTACCACGGCGCATCGCTCGCTGCTGCACTACCTGGTGGCGCCACTGGGCAAACGCCTGCCAGGCGCGTTGTCGGAGCGCTGAACGGCCGAGCGCCGAGCGCCATGGCTCGGGCGCGACAGCGGCCCTCCTATGATGATGGCCTTGCCGGCCGTCCAGGCCGGGTCAGCTGACCACGCCGATCACTGCCACGATCGGTGCCGACTTCCAGGCAGCAGTCGCCGCCGCGATTGCTGCGGTGATCAGCACGCCGATCACAAGCCGATCACCGCCCGGATCCTTGCCCACATGCTGCTGCTGCTTTCGCCCGCCAAGACGCTCGACTACACCACGCCCTTGTCGCCCGATCTGGCCGAGCGTGAACCACAACAACCGCGCCATGCCGGCCGGGCCGCCGACCTGATCAAGCTGCTGCGCACCCGCAAGGCCGACGAGATCGGCGCGCTGATGGATCTGTCGCCCGCGCTGTCCACACTCAATGTGGCGCGTTACAAGGCCTGGCGACGCCGCGCCACACCGGCCAACAGCCGCCCGGCACTGCTGGCCTTCAACGGAGACGTGTACGAAGGGCTGCAGCCTGGCAGCCTGCGTAGCGAAGATCTTGCCTGGGCCGAACAGCACGTCCTCATCTTGTCCGGCCTGTACGGCGTGCTCAAACCACTCGATGCACTGCAGCCTTATCGCCTCGAGATGGGCACCAGGCTGCCCAACGAACTGGGCGCCGACCTGTACAGCTACTGGCGCGAGCAGGTCAGCGCCGATGTCAGGCAGCGTTGTCGTGCCAGGCGCAGCGCCGACGGTGAGGTGGTGCCCGCGCCGACTTGTGTGCTCAACCTGGCGTCGGTGGAATATGCGCGGGTGCTCGATCGATCGGTGCTGCGGGTGCCGGTGGTCGACGTGGTGTTCGAGGACTGGCACGACGGGCGCTACAGGATCATCAGCTTCAACGCCAAACGCGCCCGCGGCCTCATGGCACGTCACATCATCGTCAACCGGCTGACGCGACCTGGCGATCTGGCCGGTTTCGACGCCGAAGGCTGGGTCCACGACGGCACCGAGTCGACGCCGCAGCGGCTGGTGTATCGCCGCCGGCTCGCCGATTCGTGAGCCTGATTCGAGGCCACGCCGCCTGATCGCGGGATGTGAGCCAGATTTCGTAAGCCCGGCGCGACGTGTGCAAGCAGATGTCGTGTGGTCGACCGCCTGCTGGGCCAAACTTGGCCCGTGGGTACTGCAGGCTGCGACAATTTGCACATGAGTACTCAGATTGCCACCCCGGAACTCAAGCAGTGGATCGTCGAGCAGGCGCGTGCCGGCCACCCGCCCGAGGCCGTGCTCAAGGCCATGACCAACAGCGGCTGGGACGACGACCTGGCACTGGCCACACTCGAGCAGACACTCGACACCCATTTGACCCGCCTGAAGCGCCAGGTTGCCGCAGCCCCTGCCAAACGGGTGCCCCTGCCCGAGCCCGACCTCACCGGATCACCGTGTGAGCTGGTGGTGCAGGACACCACCGTGCGGGTGGTGGCCAATATGCGCAACCCGCGTGTGGTGGTGTTCGCGGGGCTGTTGTCCCATGAAGAATGCGACCAGCTCGTCGAGCTGGCTCGGCCTCGCATGGCAAGGTCGGAGACCGTCGACGTGGCCACCGGCGGCAGCGAGGTGAACTCGGCGCGTACCAGCCGTGGCATGTTTTTCGCGCGTGGTGAGTTCGACGTGATCGCGCGGGTCGAGGCGCGTATTGCCGCGCTGTTGAACTGGCCGGTCGAGAATGGTGAAGGTGTGCAGGTGCTGCATTACCTTCCAGGCGCCGAATACAAGCCACATTACGATTATTTCGACCCGGCGCAGGCGGGCACGCCGACCATCCTCAAACGAGGCGGGCAACGTGTCGGCACCGTCGTGATGTACCTGAACACACCCGAGCGCGGTGGTGGCACGACGTTTCCGGATGTGGACCTCGAGGTCGCGCCGGTGAAAGGTCATGCGGTGTTCTTCAGCTACGATAGTCCGCACCCCTCGACCCGCACCTTGCACGGCGGCGCGCCCGTACTGGCGGGTGAGAAATGGGTTGCCACCAAATGGATGCGTGCCGGGCGGTTCGATTGAGCTGCCATCGGCGCCTTGCGGGGCGCCCTCATTCGAACTAGAAACTGGAGCTGCTCGATGAAATCATTGTTTGCTGTCTGCCTGACGGCGCTGCTCGGCACTGGCGCTGTGGCCCAGTCCACGGCGCCCATTGCAAATCCGCAGATTCCGCTGGGCACACCACTCAGCCTGCCGCCGCAACCGGTGTCGCCACTACCCGCGGCGTCCCCGCAAGCCATGACCCCGACCACGCCCCTGGTTCAACCGGTGGCACCTGCGCCTGCCGGTACCAGTCCGCTGGCCGATGCGGCGCGTGGCGAAACGCCCAAGCCCGCTACCGTCACCAAACGCAAGCCCCGCAAGAGCGGGGTTGGTGCGGCTTCCGGCACCTCAGTCCAGACCAAGGCTGCCGGCACGACCAAGAAGGCGACGAAGAAAAAGAAGGCACGCAAGCAGGCCAAGGCGAACGCTGCGGGCAGCGATACGACGGCCGCGGCCAAGCCGGCTCGCAAAGGCAAGCCGACAAGGAAGAAGATCATCCCGAACGACGGGTCACGTCCCTGACGTCTTCAGGCGTTGCTGGGTGGCTCGAGCCACCCGCCAGGTAGCCTGAGCCACCAGCCGGGTTGCCTGCCTGAGCCGCCCATCGGGTTTTGCCTGAGCCGCTCCCGGGCGGCAGCGCACAAGCCGCTTGGTAGTTCCGCAGAGTGCGCCCGCAAGCGCTCTCATGCGAAACGTCTCGACGAGACGCCTCAGGTGCCGCGCCGCGGCGCGCTAAAGGCCGAGCGTGGTTGAGCGGGGCCACCAGCGGCCGGACGGCGTTCGCGGGTGTCGGCTGAGCGGCTGTCGCGCGGCCCATCGGCGTGGCCACGGTTGTTGGCCGCCGGCGCATGACCTCCACCACCATTGCCACTACTGCTGGCAGCACCGCGCGGTGCATGGCCGCCACCCCGGTTGCCGGTGGGTGAGGGGCCACCCGTGTTGGCGCCCGAGTTGCGCGCAGGTGCGCCGCCACCGCGCGAATTGCGGTCGCCGCTACCACCGCCACCACGACGAGCACCACCGTCGCGCGACATGTCGCCCCGCGGCGCGCTGCGCGGGCCATTGCCGCCGCCGCCATTGAGCGTGCGCCGGCCGATCTGGATGGGTTCGGGGCGTTCGCTGGCCGGGATCTCGAAACCTTCGACCACTTCGCGCGGGATGCTGCGCTTGATCAGCTTCTCGATGTTGCCCAGGAAGTCTTCTTCGTCCAGGCAGACCAGCGACAGCGCCTCACCCGTGGCGCCGGCGCGGCCAGTGCGGCCGATGCGGTGCACGTAGTCTTCCGGCACATTGGGCAGCTCGAAGTTGACGACGTGCGGCAACTGGTCGATGTCGATGCCGCGCGCCGCGATGTCGGTGGCCACCAGCACGCGGAGGTCGCCGTTCTTGAAGTCGGCCAGTGCCTTGGTCCGTGCACCCTGGCTCTTGTTGCCGTGGATGGCCATGGCGCTGATGCCGGCCTTGTCGAGAAACTCGACCAGGCGGTTGGCGCCGTGTTTCATGCGGGTGAAGACCAGCACCTGGTGCCAGTCCTCGTTCTTGACCAGATGGGCCAGCAGATCCTTCTTGCGTTCACGGCCGACCATCAACACGCGCTGGGCGATGTTTTCGGCGGTGGTGTTGCGGCGCGCCACCTCGATCACCTGCGGCTTGTTGAGCAGGCGGTCGGCCAGCGTCTTGATCTCGTCGCTGAAGGTGGCAGAGAACAGCAGGCTCTGCTTCTTGGCCGGGATGATGGCCAGCACCTTCTTGATGTCGTGGATGAAGCCCATGTCGAGCATGCGGTCGGCTTCGTCGAGCACGAAGAACTGCACCTGGCTCAGGTCGAGTGTGCCTTGCTGATGGTGGTCGAGCAGGCGGCCGGGCGTGGCCACCAGGATGTCGACGCCCTTGCGCAGGCGCTCCACCTGCGGGCCCATGCCGACACCGCCGAAGATCACCATGCTGGTGAGCGACAGGTACTTGCCGTAGGTGCGCACACTTTCCTCGACCTGCGCGGCGAGTTCGCGCGTGGGCGTGAGGATGAGGGCGCGGATGGCCGGGCGGCCCTTGCTGTTTTTGACCGGCGCGCCGGCGTTCAGAAGGTGCAGCAGCGGCAGGGTGAAGCCGGCCGTCTTGCCGGTGCCGGTCTGGGCGCCGGCGAGCAGATCACCGCCGGCCAGCACGGCCGGAATGGCCTGGAGCTGGATGGGCGTGGGCGTGGTGTAGCCCTCTTCGAGCACGGCACGCAACAGCGGCTGGGCCAGGCCCAGTTCATCAAAGTTCATGGAGTTGGGAACCCGCTCTGTGCGGGTGGGTCCTGCCAGTCGCCACTCGTTGCGAGGGCGCCAGTCGTCGGCGGGGGATTGAAGGAGATCTCGAGAATCGAGGGGCGCGTCCGGACTGGATCGTTCGCCACGGCCTGCATTGTAGTCTGGATAACCCTGAGGCCGTTGTTGCCCTGACTTTCATCAAGTCGGCCGCCAAGGTGTTGGGCATCACGTTTTGTCGACCGGCCAGGCACCGAAACCGGTCAATCGTCCAGGCGAATGCACCAATGTGGAGTTGTCAACGACCAATGATGGTGCCTCATCGGCCGCCGTCATCTGGACTTGGTACTTCGTCGTGCACTTACTTCGGGCCTGGAAATTGCGTTTGTGGTGCGCTTTGCTCTGCAACGGTGCGAGAGCGCGGGCCATTCGGCAATTTCCTCGATTCAACTGATTTCCCGGGACCATGATGGAGACATACAAACAGGGCGCCGATGCCCTTTTCATACTGCTTGGCGCCATCATGGTGCTGGCTATGCACGCGGGGTTCGCGTTTCTCGAACTCGGCACGGTGCGCAAGAAGAATCAGGTCAACGCGCTGGTCAAGATCCTGGTCGATTTTTCGGTGTCGACCATCGCCTATTTCTTCGTTGGTTACAGCGTGGCTTATGGCGTGACTTTCTTTTCGGGCGCCGAAACCCTGGCCGCAAAGAATGGCTACGAGCTGGTGAAGTTCTTCTTTCTGCTCACCTTTGCGGCGGCGATACCCGCCATCGTCTCGGGTGGCATTGCCGAGCGGGCGCGTTTCAACCCGCAACTGATTGCCACGGCGGTCATCGTCGGGCTGATCTACCCGGTGTTCGAAGGCATCGCCTGGAATCAGCGCCTGGGTTTCCAGCCCTGGCTCAAGGCGACGTTCGGCGCCGAGTTTCATGACTTTGCCGGCAGTGTGGTGGTGCACGCGGTGGGTGGCTGGATCGGCCTGGTCGCGGTGCTGATGCTCGGCGCACGCTCCAACCGCTACCGCAAGGACGGCGCGATGAGTGCGCATCCGCCGTCGAGCATCCCGTTCCTGGCGCTGGGCGCGTGGGTGCTGGCGGTGGGTTGGTTTGGTTTCAACGTGATGAGTGCGCAAACGCTCGACAAGATCTCGGGCCTGGTCGCCGTCAATTCCCTCATGGCCATGGTCGGCGGCACGCTGGTGGCCGTGGTGCTGGGCAAGAACGATCCGGGTTTTGCCTACAACGGCCCACTCGCCGGGCTGGTGGCGGTGTGTGCGGGGTCGGACCTCATGCATCCGGCCGGCGCGCTGGTGGTCGGCGGTGTGGCGGGTGCCATCTTCGTGACGTTGTTCACGCTGACGCAAAACCGCTGGAAGATCGACGACGTGCTGGGTGTGTGGCCGCTGCACGGCCTGTGTGGTGCCTGGGGCGGTGTGGCCGCCGGCATCTTCGGGCTGGAGGCACTGGGTGGCCGCGGCGGTGTCAGCCTGATGGCTCAGCTGCTGGGCACGGCGCTGGCGATCGCCTGGGCCTTGTTCGGCGGTGCGGTCGTCTACGGTGTACTGCGCGCCACGATGGGATTGCGGTTGACGCAGGAAGAAGAGTTCGAAGGCGCAGACCAGAGCATCCACCGCATCGGCGCCACGCCCGAGCGCGAAGCCAGCTGGTAGGCGCAAGCCGCAACTGAAAACGGCGGCCCCGGCATCACCACAGTGGGCCGGGCCTGTGCGCCTGACTGGCGGCAGTGGCTAGTCGCCGCCCCTGGCGAGTTCAGCAGACTGGCGGTCAGCCGGCCGGAGCAACCTCTGCCCGTGCGGCGCGGCTGCCGAAGATGGCCGTGCCGATGCGCACCAGCGTCGCACCTTCGAGCACCGCCGCTTCGAGATCGGCGCTCATGCCCATCGACAAGGTGTCCAGCCCCAAGCCGCGGGTGTTGAGGTCGTCGAGCAACTCGTGCGTGGCGCGCAGCGGTGTGCGCTGGCTGGCCAGATCGTCGGCCGGTGCCGGGATGACCATCAGCCCACGCAGCTTCAGCCGCGGCAGGGCCGCGACCGCCTCGGCCAGTGCAGGCAGATCGGCGGGCGATACGCCGCTCTTGCTGTCCTCCCCGCTGATGTTGACCTGCAGGCAGACCTGCAGCGGTGCCAGCGTGGCCGGGCGTTGTTCACTCAGGCGCTGTGCGATGCGCAGGCGGTCGACGCTGTGCACCCAGTCGAAGCACTCGGCCACGACACGGGTCTTGTTGGCCTGCAGCGGCCCGATCAGGTGCCAGGTCAACTCGCCGCGCAAGTCGGCCAAGGCGGCCATCTTGGCCTCGGCCTCGGCCACGTAGTTCTCGCCGAAGGCATTCTGACCTGCCGCCCAGGCGTCGCGCACCGCGTCGGCTGGCTGGGTCTTGCTTACCGCCAGCAGTTGCACCGAACCCACTGGGCGGCCGGCGCGCACACATGCGCTTGCAAGGCGCCGAGTCACGGTTTGCAGGTGGTGACAGATCATCGTCATAATGGTTGCAGCCAGGGGGCAGGGGCCAGATTGTCGGCGCGTCTGCTTCGCATCCATTGTTTTTGCGGGCCTGACATTTCATGGACATTACCCAGCTCCTGTCGTTCACGGTACGCAACAAGGCGTCCGACCTGCATCTGTCGGCGGGATTGCCGCCCATGATCCGTGTGCACGGGGAGGTGCGTCGCATCAATGTCGATGCGTTCACCGACAAGCAAGTGCACGGCATGGTTTACGACGTCATGAACGACGCGCAGCGCAAGGTGTTCGAGGAGACGCTCGAGTGCGACTTTTCCTTCGAGATCCAGAACCTGGCGCGTTTTCGGGTCAACGCCTACAACCAGAACCGGGGTTGTGGTGCGGCCTTCCGGACCATTCCGGACAAGGTGATGACACTCGAGGATCTGAAGACACCCAAGGTGTTCGCCGAGTTGTCGCTCAAGCCGCGTGGCCTGGTGCTGGTGACCGGGCCGACCGGGTCGGGCAAGAGCACGACCCTGGCAGCCATGGTGAACCACCTCAACGAGAACTCGTTCGGCCACATCCTGACAGTCGAAGACCCGATCGAATTCGTGCACGAGTCGAAGAAATGCCTGGTCAACCAGCGCGAAGTAGGACCGCAAACCCGGTCGTTCGAAGCGGCGCTGCGTTCGGCCTTGCGCGAAGACCCCGACGCCATCCTCGTCGGTGAGTTGCGCGACCTCGAGACCATCCGGTTGGCGCTCACCGCCGCCGAGACCGGTCACCTGGTGTTTGCCACCTTGCACACCTCGAGTTCGGCCAAGACCATCGACCGGATCGTCGACGTCTTTCCGGGCTCCGAGAAAGAGATGGTGCGCGCGATGTTGTCCGAGTCACTTCTGGCGGTGATCTCGCAGCAGTTGTGCCGCAACCGCGATGGCAATGGCCGTGTGGCGGCACACGAGATCATGCTGGGCACCTCGGCCATTCGCAACCTGATCCGCGAGAACAAGGTGGCGCAGATGTATTCGATCATCCAGACCGGCCAGTCGCAGGGCATGCAGACACTCGACCAGTGCCTGATCGAGATGGTCAAGCGCAACCAGATCACCGCGGCGGAGGCGCGCACCAAGGCGCGTTCGCCCGAGAACTTCCCCGGCTGAGCCCGGGACCACACGCATGGAACGCGATCAGGCCTCCAAGTTCGTCAACGATCTCTTGCGCCTGCTGGTCTCGCGCAAGGGCTCCGACCTGTTTCTCACCTCCGACTTTCCGCCCGCCATCAAGGTCGACGGCAAGGTCACCAAGGTCTCGCCACAGCCACTTACCGGGCAACACACGGTGGCGCTGGCTCGGTCGGTCATGAACGACAAACAGGCCGCCGAGTTCGAGCGCACCAAGGAATGCAACTTCGCCATCTCGCCTCCTGGTGTGGGGCGTTTCCGTGTCAACGCCTTCATGCAGCAGGGGCAGGTCGGGCTGGTGTTCCGCACGATTCCGCAGTATCTGCCGACCATCGACGCGCTCGGTCTGCCGCAGGTGCTCAAGGAAATCGTCATGGCCAAGCGGGGCCTGGTGATCATGGTGGGCAGCACCGGCTCGGGCAAGAGCACCTCGCTGGCGGCGATGGTCGACTACCGCAACGAAAACGCCTACGACCACATCATCACCATCGAGGATCCGGTCGAGTTCGTGCATCTGCACAAGAACTCCATCGTCACGCAGCGTGAAGTGGGCATCGACACGGTCGACTGGGAGTCGGCGCTGAAGAACTCGCTTCGCCAGGCGCCCGACGTCATCCTGATGGGCGAGATCCGCGACCGCCTGACGATGGACCACGCCATCGCGTTTGCCGAGACCGGCCATCTGTGTCTGGCCACGCTGCATGCCAACAGCGCCAACCAGGCGCTGGACCGCATCGTCAACTTCTTTCCCGAAGAGCGTCGCCCCCAACTGCTGATGGACCTGTCGCTCAACCTCAAGGCCACCGTGTCGCAGCGCCTGCTGCCGCGCGAGGAAGGGGCAGGGCGTATTGCCGCCGTCGAAGTGATGCTCAACAGCCCGCTGATCGGTGATCTGATCTTCAAGGGTGAAGTCGGTGCGATCAAGGACATCATGAAACGCAGCCGCGAGCTCGGCATGCAGACCTTCGACCAGGCGCTGTACGACCTCTACGAGGGGTATATGGTCAGCTACGCCGATGCACTGCGCAACGCCGACTCGCTCAACGACCTGCGCCTGTCGATCAAGCTCAACAGCTCACGAGCACGCAACAGCGATTTCGGCAGCGGCACCGAACACCTCACCATCCTCTGACCTTCGATCCACTGTCTGACCCTTTCGATGACCGCAACCCGCACCTACGACACCATTGCCCCGCGCTCTGTCGCTTTTCTCGGACTCGGTGTCATGGGTGCTCCCATGGCCGGCCATCTGGCGCGAGCCGGCCACCGGGTCACCGTCTACAACCGTACCGCAGCCAAGGCCCAGGCCTGGGCCGCCGACCACGCAGGCCTGCTGGCCTGCTCGGCCGCCACGCCGCGCGAAGCGGCGGCCGGCGCCGAGATCGTGTTCTGCTGC
Source organism: Candidatus Intricatilinea gracilis (assembly GCA_016702605.1). Classification (GTDB taxonomy): domain Bacteria; phylum Pseudomonadota; class Gammaproteobacteria; order Burkholderiales; family Burkholderiaceae_C; genus Sphaerotilus; species Sphaerotilus gracilis. Next base: position 1,554,263 of record JADJDQ010000021.1, on the reverse strand, counting down.
GTCGGCAACGACGACGATCTGCGCTCGGTGGTGCTGGGTGAACAGGGCGCCTTTGCCGGCATGTCGCAAGGTGCGGTGCTGGTCGACCACACCACGGCATCGGCCGCGGTGGCACGTGAGCTCAACACCGTCGGGCAGGCGCAGGGCCTGTACTTCGTCGACGCGCCCGTGTCCGGCGGTCAGGCCGGTGCGGTCAACGGCGCGCTCACGGTCATGTGTGGCGGCGACACGTCGGCGTTCGACCTCATGAAGCCGGTGGCCATGGCCTTCTCGCGCGCCGTCACGCGGGTAGGCGACAGCGGCGCTGGTCAACTGGCCAAGATGGTCAACCAGATCGCCATCGCCGGCCTGGTGCAGGGTCTGGCCGAATCGATCGCCTTCGGCCAGAAGGCCGGGCTGGACATGCACCAGGTGCTCGACGTCATCGGCAAGGGTGCGGCCCAGAGCTGGCAGCTCGACAACCGCGGCAAGACCATGGTCGACGACAAGTTCGACTTCGGTTTTGCTGTCGACTGGATGCGCAAGGACCTCGGCCTGGTGCTGGACGAGGCGCGCCGCAATGGCTCGACCTTGCCCGTCACCGCGCTGGTCGACCAGTTCTACGCCGACGTGCAGGCCATGGGTTGCCGGCGCTGGGATACCTCGAGCCTGATCAAGCGCTTGCGCAAGAGCTGAGCCCAGACAGGTCAGGCCACACCAATCAGGCCACCAACGACAACGGGCGCCGCGGCGCCCGTTGGCTCGTCTGCAGGTGGTGTCGACCTACTTGCCCTGGATCGACTTGAGTTCTTCGGGTGTGATGATCTCGACCATACGCACCACCTTGTGCACACCCTGCACACCGCGGGCGAGATCGACGGCACGGGCGGCTTCCTGCTCCGTGACACGCCCGAACAAGTAGACCACACGGCGGTCGGTCACGACCTTGAAGGCATTGGCGACCATGCCGGTGGCTTCGAGCATGCTGGCCTTGACCTTGGTGGTCAGCAAGGCGTCGTTCGATCGGTCGCCGGTCGAACTCGGCCAGGCGACGACCAGATCTTCGGCGCTCACCGACTTGACGTTGTCGACCTTGCTCACCGCTTGTTCGATCGCCGCACGGTCTTCTTCCTTGAAGATCTCCCCGGTCAGCAGCACGGCGCGGTTGTAAGACGTGACGCTGACATGCGCACGGTCACCCACCACCTCGCGGATGCGATTGCTGGCCTTGACTTCGAGTGTCTGATCCTCGAGCTGGGTGGCCGAGCTGCGCCGGTCGGTGACGACCATGCTGCCGCCGAGAGCGGCGCCCCCTACCACCAGCGGCACACAGCCACCGGCAACAACGGCAGCCGCCAGTAGGGCGGCGAGAGTCAGGGCACGGGCAGGGCGCTTGGATGTCATCAGTCTTCCTTTTCTCCGAGCAGTTGAATGTCCACGGCGTCGCAGATGCAATGGATGACCAGCAGGTGAACCTCCTGGATCCGCGCGGTGCGGGTATGGGGCACACAGATGTGCACGTCGGTCTCGCCCAGCATGCCGGCCATGCGACCACCACCTTTGCCGGTGAGGGCCACCACGACCATCTCCTTCTGGCGCGCCACGTCCATGGCTGCCATCACGTTGGCCGAGTTGCCACTGGTGCTGATGGCCAGCAAGACGTCACCGGGCTGACCCAGGGCCTGCACCTGTTTGGCGAAGATCTGCTCGAACGCATAGTCGTTCGCCACCGCGGTGAGGATCGATGTGTCGGTGGCCAGCGAGATGGCGGCCAGGCCGGGCCGTTCTCGCTCGAAGCGCCCCACGAACTCGGCGGCAAAGTGCTGGGCGTCACCCGCCGAGCCGCCATTGCCGCAAGCCAGCACCTTGCCGCCAGCGGTGATGGCACCAACGATGGCAGCCACCGCGTCGGCGATCGGTCGGGTGAGGGTCTCGGCGGCAGCGTACTTGAGGTCCGCGCTATCGAAGAACTGCTGCTGTATACGTTGTTCGAGCATGGCGGGCATGATAGTTCAGCCCCTGTGACCCCTGCCCAGTGACGGTGCGGCCACGGTGAGCCCAGGTAACCGCGGCCTTGTTGCGGCCCGGGGTGCACCGATGGTGAGCGACGGGCGGTCACCCGGTGCTGGCGTCGAAGGCGCCGCGCAACCAGTCGAGCTGGCCGGCGTCCAGCGCCACCACGTCGAAGCGGCAGGGGGGCAGCACGTTCAGGCGCTGCAGATAGTGGGTCGCAGCGCGCAGGATGTGGCGTTGTTTGGCGGGCGTCACACTGGCCGCTGCGCCGCCGCGGCGGGTGTCGGCACGTGCGCGCACCTCGATGAAGACCACCGTGCCGTCGCGCTCGCGCATGATCAGGTCCACTTCGCCCGCGCGGCGCGACGGCCCGAGTGCCACTCGATAATTGCGCGCCAGCAGCGTGAGTCCCTGGCCCTGGAGATAGGCCAGGGCAAGCGCCTCGGCGGCATCGCCGCGCGCCTTGGTGTTCTGCCCGTCACCCGTCCCTTGCCGCTGCCCGACCATGACCCCGTCCTTCGATTCACCGACCGTGTCCACGCCTGCCGAGGCACTTGTCGTGCAGCCCGAACGCCTGCTCGACGCCTTGGCCCAGACAGCGACCGGCCAGCAGTATCCGCCCGCTACCTTGTACGTGGTGGCCACACCCATCGGCAACATGGCCGACCTCACCTTGCGTGCGCTGCATGTGCTCGGTCTGGTCGATGCGGTGGCGTGTGAAGACACGCGGGTGAGTGGCCAGTTGCTGAGCCGGCTCGGCCTGCATCGCCCTCTCATCACGCTGCACACACACAACGAAGCCCAGGCCGCCGAACTGGTCGTGGCGCGGTTGCAGCGCGGCGAACGCATCGCCTACGTCAGCGACGCCGGCACACCGGCCATCTCGGACCCGGGCGCACGACTGGTGGCGGCCGTTCGTGGCGCCGGACTGCGCGTCCTGCCCGTGCCAGGTGTCAGCAGCGTGGCGGCGGCCCTGTCGGCAGCGGGTGACGTCGCTTCCGAAGGTTTCGTCTTCTACGGCTTTTTGCCGACCAGGAACGCCGCGCGATCCCAGGCGCTCAGTGACGCCCTTGCCGCGGCTGACCCGGCACAACGCAACACCGCGGCCGCAGTTGGTGGCGCGCGGGCCCTGTCGCTGGTGTTGTTCGAAGCGCCGCACCGCATCACCGAACTGGCCGACGAACTGGCGCTGCAGGTGCCCGGCCGAACGGTGACGGTCTGCCGCGAACTGACCAAGCAGTTCGAGCAGATCGTGAGCCTGCCTGCAGCCGACCTGCCGACCTGGCTGGCTGCCGACACCGACCGCCGGCGCGGCGAGTTCGTGCTGGTCGTCCATGCCCAGCCGCTGCAGGCGCGTTCGGGCGAGGCCTTGCCCGCCGCCGCCGAGCGGCTGCTCGGTGTCTTGCTGGCCGAGTTGCCGCTCAAGCAGGCCGCGGCACTGGCAGCCCAGGCACTCGACCTGCCGCGCAAGCAGCTCTACCAGCGCGCACTCGAGCTCAAGCAAGGCCGTACACAGCAGCCGGACGACGAGGCTGACGAGTAGGCGGGCGACCAAAGCACCGGCGTGGGAGGGGCGCTGCCGCCGCAGGACCGTCTGTCGAGTCCTGTGCGCCTCGAGGGGGCGACGTCCGGCGCAGCCGAGGAACTGCTCGCTCCAGCTGCGCCGCCTGCACTGCACCGGCACATCGGCCGGGGCCTGGCTGGCACGACACCCGTAGCGCACCGATGGGCTCGGGCGACTCGGCTACCCTTGCGCCCTGGTCCAACTCGAACGCCTGCCCATGCCCGTTGTAACGAACCGCAACACACTCCGGCGACGCCTGCTCGGTGGTGCCGTGGCGCTTTGTGCTGCACTGCCGGCTGTGGCCGCAGCAGCCGCCAAGAAGAAGGTCACCCGCCCGGCCAAACCCATCAAGGGCAAGGGTACCAAGGGTGCGAAGGCGGCCGAAGCCGCGGCGCCGCGGCGTCACTTGCCCTCGGTGCTGGCGCCCATGGTGATGCACGAGCGGCGCCTGGCCAACGGCCTGCAGGTGCTGGCGTTGCCCAGCCCGGGTGCGGCGACGGTAACGGTGCAGGTCTGGTACCGCGTCGGCGGCAAGGACGATCCGGTCGGTCGCTCGGGTTTTGCGCACCTGTTCGAACACATGATGTTCAAGCGCACCAGGTACCTGGCCAACGAACAGTTCGACCGCCTCACCGAAGACGTGGGCGGCGAGAACAACGCCTTCACCGCCGAGGACACCACGGCCTATCACAGCGTGGTGCCGGCCAATCACCTCGAGCGCCTGCTCTGGGCCGAGGCCGAACGGATGGCGCATCTCGAGGTCGACCAGGCCAGTTTCGACAGTGAACGCGCCGTGGTGCAGGAAGAACTGCGCCAACGTGTGCTGGCCTCGCCGTACGGTCGCCTGTTCAACGCACTGCCGGGCGCGGCCTTCGAGGTGCACCCCTACAAACGCCCGGTGATCGGCAGCATCGACGACCTGAATGCCGCCACGCTGGCCGATGTGCAGGCCTTTCACACCACCTACTACCGCCCGGACAACGCCACCCTGATCGTGGCCGGTGGCTTCGACAACGATCAACTCGCCAGCTGGGTCGATCGCTACTTCGGCCCATTGTCGAACCCGGCCACGCCGGTGCCGCGGGTCACGCTGACTGAACCACGCCGCACCACGCAGCGCCGTGTAGCGGTACATGGGCCCAACGTGCCGCTGCCGGCGGTGGCGCTGATCTGGCAAGCACCCGCAGCCGGTCACCCGGACGCCGCGGCCCTGCAGGTGGCGGCTGCGCTGCTGGCCAGCGGCGAATCGTCGCGTCTGAACGAGTCACTCGTCTATCGCGAACAGGTGGCGCAGGCGGCCGGCTTCAGCGCCGAGTTGTACGGTGACGCCGGCATGCTGGTGGCCTACGGCATCGCCGCATCCGGCCAGCCGCTGGCGCGCATCGAGGCCGGGCTGATGCGAGAAGTCGGCCGGCTGGCCTCGTTTCCACCCCGTGCCGACGAACTGGACAAGGTGCGCAGCCAGTTGCTCACCAGCGCAATTGCCGAACGCCAGACACCGCTCGGGCGTGCCATGTCGGTTGGTTGGGCCGTCGTCCAGCGTGGTGACGCCAATGCGGCCAACCGTGCGGTCGACGAACTCAGCGCCGTCACCGCAGCGGACGTGCAGAAGGCGCTGAAGCGCTACATCGTCGACGGCAAACGTGTCAGCCTGACCTACACCGCCGAGGCCAGGCCGCCAGCCTCACCGGCTGGCAAGCCGCCTGCCGCGTCGTCGGCGGCGTCACCCGCATCGGCGCAGGCACCGGTGTCGCCGATATCCGCGCCGACACCGGCGTCGCCCACTTCCGCGCCTGCCGACGTATCGTCAGCCACCCACCAGCAGCTGTGCCAGCTGCGGCAGGGCCAGCGTCGGGACCCACTGCGGCGCCAGTTGCTGCTTCAGGAGTGTCGTCATGAGCCGCCGCGACGATCACACCCCGCACTGCGCCGACACCTCGGCCGCCAACGGCGCTGCTGCTGCACCGGTGCCCGGCGCCTCGCCTCAGCCCTCGGGTGCTGCCCGTGCCGGGCAAAACGACACACTGCCGCGCCGCCGCTGGCTGCGCTCCACCCTGACCCTTGCCATCGGTGGTGCCGGCGTCGCCCTGGCTGGTCGTGATGCCGAAGCCGCCACGCCTGGCGTCGACGTGCCGCCCGAGCCCGGGCCGCTGCGCGACATCGATCTGCCCAGGATCGCCGAGTTCAAGCTCGGCAATGGCCTGGCCGTGATCGTGGTGGCTGCCGCCGGCGAGGGCCGACCGCTGCCACTCGTCAGCGCCAGCCTGATGTTGCGCAGCGGCAGCGTGGCCGATCCGGCCGATCGGGCAGGTCTGGCCGACCTCACCGCCACCTTGCTCGCCAAGGGAGCGATGCGTGGCGGCAAACCGGTCGACGCCAGCTTGCTTGCGCGCCAGGCCGAAGCACTGGGTGGTGGCCTGAGTGCCGGCGCCGGCGCCGAGACCATGGCTGTGGGCATGACCGTGATGCCAGCCAAACTCGAAGCCGCGCTGGCGCTGATGAGTGACGTGTTGCGTCACCCGCTGCTGCAGGCCGGCGAACTCGACCGCGCGCGGACCCAGGCGGTGGATGGCTTGCGTGTCAGCCTGTCCGACCCGGCCTCGCTGGCCTCACGTGTGGCGCGCAAGGCCTGGTGGGGCGTCAGCCCCTTCGGCGCGGTCACCACGCCGGCGTCGCTGCAGCGCATCGAGATTGCCGACGTGACTGCTTTCCATCAGCGCTGGGCGCGGCCAGATCGTGCCGCGCTGGTGCTGGCCGGCGACATCGATCCCGCCACGGCACGGCGCCTGGCCGACAAGCTGCTCGGTGACTGGAAGGCGCCTGACGACCCTGCCCCCGACCTGCCAGGCGCTCCGCCAGCCACCGTGGCGAGCCAGCTGATCGTTGTCGACATGCCCGGCGCCGGCCAGGCGGGTGTGTGCCTGCTGGCGCCGTTTGTGTCGGACGCATCGGTCGACCGGCGCATCGGGCAGGTCGCCAACGTCGTGCTGGGCGGCGGATATTCGGCCAGGTTGAACCAGGAGGTGCGTGTCAAGCGTGGCCTGGCCTACGGCGCCGGCAGCAGCGCCGAGGCCCAGCGCTCGGGTGGCATGTTGATGGCGCGGGCGCAGACCGGCAATGCCAACGCCACCCAGGTGGCGCGACTCATGCGCGACACCGTGCTGGCCATGGCTGCCGCGGCGCCAGCGCCAGGTGAGCTGGAGGCGCGTCAAACGAATCTGGTGGGGGCGTTCGGCCGGCGTTTCGACACCACCGATGGTCTGGCTGCCGTGGTGGCCGAACGTTGGGCACGTGGTCGCCCGCTGAGCGAGATCCAGACCTTCACACGCGAACTCCTGGCCGTGACGCCTGACGCGGTGCGCGAGTTCGCACGCCAACATTGGGGCGACGCCAACCAGATGCGACTGGTGATCGTGGGTGATCTGGACAAGATCGGTGACGACTACAAACAACTTGCACCTGCTCCGCTGGTGTTGCGGGCCGCCGATCTGGACCTGGACCGTCCATTCACGGCGTCGTGATTGCACGGGCTGTTGAGCATCGCTTGCGAGGCTGCGGCCCGTTCGGACGTCCGACTGGAAGTGGGCCCAGATGCCCAGTGCTGGACAAGCGGTGAGTGCCGTGCATAAAATCGAACGATCGTGCTTTTTTGAGGCTGCATCCACTTGGCGCGGTGCAGCAAAAGCGCGAGGGCCGTGCCCCGGCCCCGCCTAGAATTTCAGGCTCAGTTCCCACATTCCCAGCCCAGGGGCCGCCGCCCCGCAGGAGAAGAACACATGAAAGTACTCGTGCCCGTGAAACGGGTCGTCGACTACAACGTCAAGGTGCGCGTCAAGAGCGACGGCAGCGGTGTCGACATCGCCAACGTCAAGATGAGCATGAACCCGTTCGACGAGATTGCCGTCGAAGAAGCCGTGCGGCTCAAGGAAAAGGGCGTCGTCACCGAGATCGTCGCGGTCTCTTGTGGTGTCACCCAGTGCCAGGAAACCCTGCGCACCGCCATGGCCATCGGCGCCGATCGCGCCATCCTGGTCGAGTGTGCAGATGAGTTGCAGCCGCTCGCCATTGCCAAGCTGCTCAAGGTCCTGGTGGACAAGGAACAACCCGGCCTCGTGATCCTGGGAAAGCAGGCCATCGACGGCGACAACAACCAGACCGGCCAGATGCTGGCTGCGCTTGCCAAGCTGCCGCAAGGTGCGTTTGCCAGCAAGGTGGTCGTGGCGGACGGCAAGGTGGCTGTCACCCGTGAAGTCGACGGTGGCCTCGAGACCGTCTCGCTGAGCCTGCCGGCCATCATCACCGCCGACCTGCGCCTGAACGAGCCGCGTTACGTGACGCTGCCCAACATCATGAAGGCCAAGAAAAAGCCGCTCGAAGTGGTCAAGCCCGCCGACCTGGGTGTGGACGTGGCCCCGCGCATCAAGACCCTCAAGGTCAGCGAACCGCCCAAACGCGGCGCCGGCGTGAAGGTGCCCGATGTCGCCACCCTGGTGGCCAAGCTCAAGAACGAAGCCAAGGTGATCTGACCATGACGATCCTCGTAATCGCAGAACACGAACACGGCCTGCTCAAGGGCGCGACCTTCAACGTCGTCGCAGCAGCTGCCAAGATCGGTGGCGACGTACACGTGCTGGTCGCCGGTGAAGGGTGTGCCGCCGCAGCCGCCGCTGCCGCACAGATCGCCGGTGTGGCCGGTGTCGTCCATGCCGACGGCGCCAGCCTGGCCGAGCAACTCGCCGAAAACGTCGCCGCCCAGGTGATTGGTGTCGTCAAGGCCGGCAGCTACAGCCATGTGTTGTTCGCCGCCACGGCGCACGGCAAGAACGTGGCGCCGCGTGTGGCCGCCGACCTGGATGTGGGCCAGATCAGCGATGTCAGCAAGGTCATCGCAGCCGACACCTTCGAACGCCCCATCTACGCCGGCAACGCCATCGCCACCGTGCAGACCAGCGACGCCGTCAAGGTGCTGACCATCCGCACCACCGGCTTCGACCCGGTTGAAGCGACCGGCGGCAGCGCCGCAGTAACGACCGTGGCAGCCGTGGCCGACAGCGGCCTGAGCGCCTACGTCAGCCGCGAAGTCACCAAGAACGACCGGCCCGAGCTCACCGCCGCCAAGATCATCGTCAGCGGTGGTCGTGCCCTGGGCAGCAGCGACAAGTTCAACGAAGTGCTCATCCCGCTGGCCGACAAGCTCGGTGCAGCACTCGGCGCAAGCCGTGCTGCGGTGGACGCGGGTTATGCGCCCAACGACTGGCAGGTCGGCCAGACCGGCAAGATCGTGGCGCCGCAGCTCTACATCGCAGCCGGCATCAGCGGCGCGATCCAGCATCTGGCGGGCATGAAGGATTCGAAGGTGATCGTGGCGATCAACAAGGATCCGGAAGCCCCGATCTTCAGCGTGGCCGACTACGGGCTCGAAGCCGATCTGTTCGTGGCCGTGCCCGAGCTGACCCAGTCGATCTGACCGCACTCACCGCACGCTGAACCTCGCGCACAGGCAGCAAACCGCAGCCTTGGCTCGCACAGGCGCCCAACCCGCGGTTGTGGCGCCTTTTTCTTGCGTCGCGGCGTGTCGGCCATCAAGCGCACAACGACCCGGGCAGCCCATGCTTTGCCCATCACTTCATGACGGCGCGCTGCGCGTCGTCCGACTACCAGGAGAACCGAAATGAGTTACCAAGCCCCGGTCAAGGACATGTTGTTCGTCATGAAGGAGCTCGCCGGCATCGAAGCCGTGGCGACTCTGCCTGAGTTCGAGGATGCCGGCTACGACACGGCCGCTGCTGTGCTCGAAGAGTGCGCCAAGCTCAACGAAGGTGTCATTGCGCCGCTCAACTGGACCGGCGACCAGCAGCCCAGCTGGTTCAAGGACGGCAAGGTCACGACCACGCCCGGTTTCAAGGAAGCCTTCAAGGAATTCGCCCAGGGCGGCTGGCAGGGCCTGCATCACCCGGCCGACTTTGGTGGCCAGGGCCTTCCCAAGCTCATCCATGCGGCCTGCATCGAGATGATCAACAGCGCCAACCTGGCGTTCGCGCTGTGCCCGCTGCTGACCGACGGCGCCATCGAGGCCTTGCTCACTGCAGGCAGCGACGAACACAAGACGCGTTACCTGCCCAAGATGATCGACGGCAGCTGGACCGGCACCATGAACCTGACCGAGCCGCAGGCCGGCTCGGACCTGGCCGCAGTGCGTACCCGCGCCGAGCCGCAGCCCGACGGCACGTACAAGCTCTTCGGCACCAAGATCTTCATCACCTACGGTGAACACGACATGGCCGAGAACATCATCCACCTCACGCTGGCGCGTGTGGTGGGTGCACCCGAAGGGGTCAAGGGCATCAGCTTGTTCATCGTGCCCAAGTTCATGACCGACGACAGCGGTGCCATCGGTGCCCGCAACGACGTGCACTGCGTCAGCATCGAGCACAAGCTGGGCATCAAGGCCAGCCCGACTGCCGTGCTGCAGTTCGGCGACAACGGCGGCGCCGTGGGTTACCTGGTGGGCCAGGAGAACCGCGGCCTCGAATACATGTTCATCATGATGAACGCCGCCCGCTTTGCCGTGGGTGTGCAGGGCATCGCGGTGGCCGAACGGTCGTACCAGCATGCCGTGGCCTATGCGCGTGACCGTGTGCAGTCGCGCCCGGTCGATGGGTCGCTGCCGGCGGCTGGCGCCATCATCCATCACCCCGACGTGCGCCGCATGCTGATGACCATGCGCGCCTACACAGAAGGTTGCCGCGCACTGGCCCTGGTGTCTGCCGCGGCCTATGACGCGGCGCACGGTCACCCGGATGCCGAGGTGCGCAAGCAGAACCAGGCTTTCTACGAATTCATGGTGCCGCTCATCAAGGGCTACAGCACCGAGATGAGCCTGGAGGTGACCTCGCTGGGTGTGCAGGTGCACGGCGGCATGGGTTACATCGAGGAGACCGGCGCGGCGCAGTACTACCGCGACGCCAAGATCCTGACCATCTACGAAGGCACGACGGCCATCCAGGCCAACGACCTGGTCGGCCGCAAGACCGGCCGTGATGGCGGCACGACGGCCAAGGCCATCGCGGCACAGATCGAGATCACCGAAGAGGCGCTGGCCTCGCGCAGCAGCGCTGCAGCGCAGTCGTTCGCCAGGAAGCTGAAGGCCGCGCGGCTGGCCTTCATCGACGTAGTCGAGTTCGTTGCTGCCCAAGGCCGCAGCAGCCCGAACGCCGTGTACGCCGGCTCGGTGCCCTACCTCATGCTGGCCGGCAATCTGATGGCCGGCTGGCAGATGGGCCGAGCGCTGATCGCCGCCGAAGACGCCATCAACGAAGGCGAGGAAGTCGCCTTCATGACCGCCAAGGCCAACACGGCGCGCTTCTACGCAGAACACATCCTGGCCAAGGTGCCGGGGCTGCGCGACAGCATCGTCGAAGGCGCCGATTCGGCCTGCGGCATGGCGCTGGAGTCGTTCTGATGGGCGGCTCGACTGCCCGCGTGCTGCCGGGTGCCCTGGCGCACCTGCCGCTGCCCATCATCGGCTCGCCGCTGTTCATCATCAGCAACCCCAAGCTGGTGATCGCGCAGTGCACGGCCGGCGTGGTGGGCTCGATGCCCGCGCTCAACGCCCGGCCGGCCGAACAACTCGACGACTGGCTGGCCGAGATCACCGAAGGCCTGGCGGCCTGGAACGCCGCGCACCCCGAGGCGCCGGCCGCACCGTTCGCCATCAACCAGATCGTGCACAAGAGCAATGACCGGCTCGACCACGACATGGCGGTGTGCGCCAAGTACAAGGTGCCGATCGTCATCACCAGTCTGGGCGCCCGCACCGACGTGAACGACGCCGTACACGCCTGGGGTGGCGTGGTGATGCACGACATCATCAACAACAGCTTCGCCAAGAAGGCGATCGAGAAGGGCGCCGACGGCCTGATCGCCGTGGCCGCAGGCGCGGGTGGCCATGCCGGCGTGAAGAGCCCGTTCGCGCTGATCCAGGAGATCCGCACCTGGTTCGACGGCCCGATTGCCCTGTCAGGCTCCATCGCCAGCGGCGGTGCGGTGCTGGCGGCCCAGGCCATGGGCGCCGACTTCGCCTACATCGGCTCGGCCTTCATCGCCACCGACGAAGCCCGCGCCAGCGAGGCCTACAAGCAGGCCATCGTCGACGGCAACAGCGACGACATCGTCTACAGCAACCTGTTCACCGGCGTGCACGGCAACTACCTCAAGCCCAGCATCCGCGCCGCCGGCCTGGACCCCGACAACCTGCCCGAAAGCGACCCGACCAAGATGAACTTCGGCGGCGATGCCAAGAAGGCCTGGAAAGACATCTGGGGCTGCGGCCAGGGCATCGGCGCCATAGACAAGGTGCAGCCGGCGGGTGAGCTGGTCGCCAGGCTCAGGGCCGAATACGAGGCAGCCAGGACGCGATTGGGCTTGTGCGTGTGTTGAGGCTGGGCAGGCTCGGTCCCGAGTCTGCGTGGGTGGGGACGCAGTTGGGGTTGTCGGCGTGCCGTCTCAGCCCACCGCCTCCACCACCATCTGCACACGCTGCTGGCCGCGGAACTCGTCCAGGCTGACGCGGTAGGCCAGGCGCACCCGGTCGGGCACACGTTCGGTCTGGCCGAACCAGATGGCGTCGCGCACCTGGCCGGCGTGGCGCACGCTGAGCTTGAGGTGGCGTTCGCCGACCAGGCGCTGCTGCATCACCTCGACGTCGTCGACAAAGAGCGGTGCCTCGAAGCTCTGGCCCCAGACCTGGGCGTCGAGCAACTGCACGAACTGTGCATCGAAATACTGAGCCGGTAACGGTCCGTCGGTGGCCAGTCGGCGGTGCAGCGTGGCAGTGTCGAGCCATTCGTTGGCGACGGCCTGCAACTCGGCGGCGAAGGTCTCGAAACCGGCCTCGTCCAGTGTGCATCCGGCCGCCATGGCGTGGCCGCCGAAACGTTTGAGCAGATCCGGGTGGCGTTTGGCGACGAGGTCGAGTGCGTCGCGCAGGTGGAATCCGGCAATGGACCGGCCCGAGCCCTTGAGTGCGCCGTCGGCACCGCGCGCAAACACGAAGGTCGGGCGGTGCAGGCTGTCCTTGACGCGACCGGCGACGATGCCGACCACACCTTCGTGAAACTCGGGGTCGAACAAAACGACGGCCGCGGGCACGTTGTCACCCTGACGCTGCAGCAGGGCGTGCAACATGATCTCGGCCTGGTCGCGCATGCCGGCCTCCACCTCGCGGCGTTCGCGGTTGATGGCGTCGAGCTGGCCGGCCAGTTCGGCGGCGAGTGTGGCGTCGTCGGTCAGCAGGCAGCTGATGCCCAGCGTCATGTCGGCCAGGCGGCCGGCGGCGTTCAGGCGCGGGCCGATGGCAAAACCCAGGTCCTGTGTGCCAGCACGCGCCGCGTTGCGTCCGGCAGCGGCAAAAAGGGCCGCCAGTCCGGCGCTCGAGCGCCCGGCGCGCATGCGCTTGAGGCCCAGGGCGACCAGCCGGCGGTTGTTGGCGTCGAGCTTGACGACGTCGGCCACCGTGCCCAGGGCCACCAAGTCGAGCAGGGCATCCAGGCGCGGCTGATTGGTGGCATCGAAGGCGCCGCGCTGGCGCAATTCGGCGCGCAGTGCCAGCAGCACGTAGAACATCACGCCCACGCCGGCGATGGCCTTGCTTGCAAAAGTGCAGCCGGGCTGGTTGGGGTTGACGATCACGTCCGCCGCCGGCAACACGACCTGGCCGTCGATCGACGCCGGCAGGTGATGGTCGGTCACCAGCACCCGGATGCCGCGGGCGCGGGCATGGGCCACACCGTCGATGCTGGCAATGCCGTTGTCCACCGTGACCAGCACACTCGCGCCAGGCTGGGCGCCCTGGGTGATGGCCAGATCGACGATGGCCGGCGTCAGGCCGTAGCCGTGGATGGCGCGGTCGGGCACGACGTAGCTCAGCTGGCCGGGTTTGGCGCCCAGCATCGTCAGGCCACGCAGGGCGACGGCGCAGGCCGTGGCGCCGTCGCAGTCGTAGTCGGCCACGACGACGATGTGCCAGCCGGCGGCCAGGGCATCGGCCAGCAGCACGGCGGCCTCGGTCGCACCTTTCAAGTCGGTGGGTGGCAGCAGGCGCGCCGGGGCGTCGTCAAGTTCGTCGGCGCTGCGGATGCCACGCGCGGCAAACAAGCGTGCAAGCAGCGGGTGGACGCCGGCCTGCTCGAGCGCCCAGGCGGCGCGCGGCGAGGCATCTCGCAAGGTGAGTTGCAGGCTCATGATTGGTCCGCCGCCGGGTGCACGCCAGTCGCCGTCGGCTGGATGATGCAAGATATTGCGGCTTTCAAAGTCGCCCCAGCAGTGCGCGTACATCGGGCGCCGACGAGGCACCGAACCAGCCGCCGAGCTTGTGCTGAGTGCGTTGCCACAGTGACCTCGCTTGTTGCGGCGTGCGCCAGGTGTTCGCCAGGCGTTCGCCGCACAGGGTGAGCTCGATCGCCTGACCGGCTCGGGCACGCGCCAGCAGGTCTGTGATCGGCCCGACGTCGAGCGCCTGCCAGGCCTGGCACCACTCGAGCCAATCGCCACTGAGCAGCGGCGCGGCCAAACGTTCGTCCAGCACCAGATCGGCGGGCAAGGGTGCAGCCTGCGCCACGCCGCAGCCACTGAGCCAGAACGAATTGACGACCGGCAGGCGGCGCCCTTCGCGTGCCTCGTTGATGGGGTGATCGTGCCAGGTCATCTGCACCTCGACCTGCAGGCGGCGCAGCAGCCGGGCATCGGCCGCGCGCGGCAGCCACAGGTCGACGTTGCGGTTGATGACCCGGTCGATCGAGGCGCAGGCCAGCGTGCGCAGCGCCGGCGAACTGGCGTACCAGCGCAGCGGTGCAGCCCAGTGAATCTGCCAGCCGGCGTCGTCGAACGACGGCCTCACCAGGTCGAGCAAGGCGCGAGATTCGTCTTCGCGAAGTTCGAGCTGCTGCGGGTCGGTGAGATCGATCTCCTGGCCGATGCGCCAGTGCACCGGGGTGATCAGGCCCAGGCCAGCGTCGGGTGACGCGAGATCGCTCAGCTCGAGACCATCACGCCTGGCCCACCACGCGGCCAGCGGCCAGTTGCCGTCGCGGCCGGGCCAGCCGGCGAGGCGGGCGAGGGCGGCTTCGTGCGGTGGGCTGAGGCGGTATTCGAGCTCGTCGTGGTCGCCGGCCGGCTTGTTCCCTGCACCCTCGTCCGAAGCGTGGCTGGCGGTAGTCGACGGCTGGGACGGGGCCGGTGGCGCGGCGTCGGGCGCCAATTCCAGCGCCGACAGCAGTTCGGCCAGGTGTGGCAGGTCGATCTGGCGGATGGCGGCTTCGGCGGCCTGGCCCAGGGCGCTGGCGTGGGGGATGAACAGGTGCATGTGCGGGCATTATCGGCAGCGCTGTTGCCCCCCACGCAATGTGCCGATCGAGCACCGCGGGGCACGTGGAGCTGAGCTTGTGATGGCGGTTGTGCCTCGGCGGCGCCGGAACGCAGCCCGTCCCCAGGTGTTCGGGCGTCACCCGGCGCAGTCGCGCCCCTCAGTTAGCATGCCCGCCATGGAATGGCCTTACGAAGTTCGCATCGGCTGGCGCTATACCCGGGCTGGCAAGGCCGGGCGGCGCAACGGCTTCATCTCGTTCATCTCGGGGGTGTCGATGCTGGGCATTGCGCTCGGTGTGGCGGCACTCATCATCGTGCTCAGCGTGATGAACGGTTTCCAGAAGGAAGTGCGCGAACGCATGCTGAGTGTGATCGCGCATGTCGAGATCTACGACGCCGCAGGCGGCGCCATCGACGACTGGCAGGCGCTGGCCGCACAAGCCCAGGCCCATGTGGCCGTGAAGGCGGGCGCACCGTTCGTGGCGTCGCAGGCGCTGATCGCGCGTGGTGACGACATGCGCGGCGTGATGGTGCGCGGCATCGACCCGGTGGCCGAAGCCAAGGTCACGCCGCTGGCCGCCCAACTCAAGGATGGGGTGCTGGCGCGCCTGACGCCCGGCGCCTGGAAGGTGGTGCTCGGCATCCAGCTGGCACGCAGCCTGGGTGTGCAGGAGGGTGACGTCATCACCCTGGTCACGCCCAGCGGCCAGACCACACCGGCCGGCGTGGTGCCGCGGCTGAAGCAGCTGACGGTGGTGGGCCTGTTCAACGCCGGCCACTACGAGTACGACAGCGGCATGGTGCTGATGCACATCGACGACGCGGCGCGGCTGTTTCGCACCGGCGGCCCGCAGGGTGTGCAACTGCGCCTGAGTGACCAGGACCTGGCGCGCGAGGTTGGTCAGGACCTGGGCGCCACACTCGGCCAGCGCTACATCGTGCGCGACTGGACCCGCACCAACGCCGCCTGGTACGACGCGGTGCAGATCGAGAAACGCATGATGTTCATCATCCTCACCCTCATCGTGGCGGTGGCGGCGTTCAACCTGGTGTCCACGCTGGTGATGACCGTCACCGACAAACGCGCCGACATCGCCATCCTGCGCACGCTGGGCGCCAGCCCGCGCTCGGTGATGGCGATCTTCATGGTGCAGGGCGCGGCGTCGGGGGTGATCGGCACCTTGTCGGGCGTGGGGCTGGGGCTCTTGGTGGCGCTCAACGTCGACGTCATCGTGCCAGCGATCGAACGGCTGCTCAACGTGAGCTTTCTGCCTGGCAGCATCTACCTCATCACACGGATGCCGAGTGACCCGCAGTATGCGGACATCATGCCGATCGCGGTGATCTCGCTGGCGCTGGCGTTCGTGGCCACCATCTACCCGAGCTGGCGCGCCAGTCGAGTCAACCCGGCCGAGGCGCTGCGGTATGAATGAGTCGGTAGTGACCAAGGCCGTCTCGCGCGAGCCTGTGTTGAAGGCGCGTGGCCTCGTGCGCCGTTATGTCGAAGGTGGTCGGGCCGGCCTGGACGTGAGTGTGCTGCAAGGTGTCGACCTCGACGTGGTGCGCGGCGAGACAGTGGCCATCGTCGGCGCCTCGGGTTCGGGCAAGAGCACGCTGCTGCACCTGCTGGGCGGGCTGGATGCGCCCACCTCGGGCAGTGTCGAGCTGATGGGGCGCAACTACGCGGACATGAGTGCGGCGCAGCAGGGTGCCTGGCGCAACCTGCACCTGGGATTCGTCTACCAGTTTCATCACCTGCTGCCCGAGTTCAGCGCCGAGGACAACGTCGCCCTGCCGCTGCTGATGCGCCGCCAGCCCTTTGCACAGGCCCGCGCCACGGCGGCGGCGCAACTCGCCCGGGTCGGGCTGGGTGCCCGGCTGGCGCATCGTCCCGGCGAACTGTCGGGCGGTGAGCGCCAACGCGTCGCGATGGCCCGTGCATTGGTCACCGAGCCCGCCTGTGTGCTCGCCGACGAACCGACCGGTAACCTCGACCGCGAAACCGCCCGGGGTGTGTTCGAGCTGATGCTGACGCTGGCGCGCGAACGAGGCACCGCCTTTGTGCTCGTCACTCATGATCTGGCGCTGGCCGCGCGTTGTGATCGCCAGCTGAATCTGGAGCTTGGGCGTATCGTCGCGTGACGCGACTGGCCGAACCGGGCGGCCAGTCCGATGTCGGTTCCACATGATCGAGCGGCGGTCGGAACACCGGCCCGTCAGCGGATCCGGCCGGGTGTCAGCCGGTGTCAGGACCGGTCGAATTGCTGCGCGATCTGTACGGTCAGGTACACAAAAGGGGAAGTGCTCTCGACGCGTGTGGATCGATGAACTACATTGATTTTGTCGGCGCAGTGCAGCTCGGTGTGGCAACGGTGATCTGCAGTGTGGCGAATCTTCAGAGAGGAAGAGCGAGTGAAGGCCGGGGACGAGGCAATCCGTCAGTGGCTGCAGGCGCACGGCCTGGACAGATACGCTGACACCTTTGCGGACAACGATGTCGGATTCGAGGCACTTGCCCGCTTGTCCGATGCTGACCTCAAGGATCTCGGCCTCTCGCTCGGCCATCGTCGCGTTCTGCAAAAGGCCATCCAGCGCTTGCACCGCCCCGGCATGAAGCGTGGGTCGACCCTGGTGAGTGCGCCGGCAGGGGTGGGTGAACAGCGCCAGGTCACCGTGATGTTCTGCGACCTCGTGGGCTCGACCTCGCTGGTCGGGCGGATCGGCGCCGAGGCCTATCACCACCTGCTCACACACGACTACCTGCCGCCGTGTTGTGCCGTCATCAACGAGAGTGGCTACGTCGCCCGCATCGTGGGCGACTGCATCGTGGCCTACTTCGGTTACCCGGCGGCTCGTGAGGACGCTGCCGAATGTGCGATTCGTGCCGGCCTGCGCATCGCCCAGACGATGGCTCGTGTGCAGCCGGCGTCGGGGGTGAACATCGCTGTTCGAATCGCGCTGGCCACGGGCATGTCCATCGTGGGTGACCTGGTCGGTGTCGGGTATTCCGAGTTCGACGCCCTGACCGGCCAGGCGCCGAACCTTGCGTTCCGGATGTTGTCTATCGCCGCGCCGGGTGCGGTGGTGGTGGCGGACGAGACCCGTCGGTTAGCGGGCAACTTCTTCGTGTACGCCGACGCGGGTTCACATGACTTCAGGGGTTTCGACCGACCGACCCGTGTGTGGCAGGTGGTGGGTGAAACGCGTCGACCCGCCCGATTCGACGCCCAGCACAAGGCGCAGTCCGATTGCATCGGGCGCGACGCCGAACTGGCCGAACTGCACGATGCCTGGGCGCGGGTACAGCAAGGTGCCTGCCGTGTCGTCACCCTGGTGGGTGAGGCCGGCATCGGCAAATCGCGACTGCTGCGTGCGGCCAGCGACCGGTTCAGCTTGTCGGTCGGCCTGGCCGTCTTCATGCAGTGTTCACCCAGCCAGACCAGCACCCCGCTGCATCCGCTGGTCGACTGGCTGCGCCGCGACATCGGGGTGAATGCGCCGGGCGCAGCCGACAACCCCGTGCGCCTGCGAGCCTGGCTGGGTAGTGATGCGAGCGCGCAGAACCTGGCGCTGATGGCCGAGTTCCTGTCGATCGTGCTGCCGCCGGCAGACACCCGGCCAGCGCTGCCCCCAGACCGCAAACGCCACCTGATGCGCGAGATCGTTCTGCGCCACATCGAGCAGCGCTGCGTCTTCGGGCCGGTGCTGCTGATGGTGGAAGACGCCCACTGGATGGACGGCGCGACCGAACAGTTTCTGGTCGAGCTGTTCGCACGTATGGCCGATCGTCCGGTGCTGGCGCTCATCACCACCCGCCCGCGGCGTGTGTGCGGCTGGGCCGATGCCAAGGCGGCCAGCGAGATCCACCTCGACCCGCTGGAGCGAGCCGACGCCGAGCGGCTGATCGTCACCACCTGCCGCGACCGTCGACTGCCGCCGCCGGTGATCGACGAGATCCTCGCCCGGACCGACGGTGTGCCCTTGTTCATCGAGGAGCTCACCGCCATGATCCTCGAGTCGGGCCCGCTGCGCAGTGCGAGCGACGGCCAGGTGATGGACGGGCCCCTGCCCGCACTCGACATCCCCTCGACCCTGCGCGACAGCCTGACGGCGCGGCTGGACCGGCTGGCCGACATCAAGGACATCGCCCGTGTGGCCAGCGCCATCGGGCGAGAGTTCACGTTCACGCTGCTGGCCCAGGTCAGCGAAGAACCTGCCGAGCGGCTGGTCGCGGCGCTCGATCGCCTGGTCGAGGCGCGTCTGCTGTTTCAGCGCGGCGAGGGGCCGCAGGCGAGTTACGTCTTCAAACACGCGCTCGTGCAGCAGGCGGCGTACGACAGCCAGTTGCGCAGTGATCGCCTGGCGCTGCACGCTCGTATCGTGCGGGCCATCGAAACCCATCAACCCGAGATGGCGCGCAGTGAACCCGGCCTGATGGCGCACCACTGCCAGCTGGCCGGCGACGTCGACCGCGAGGTGGACTACCTGCGTGCCGCCGGCCTGGCCTCGACACGTATCGTCGCCATCAACGAGGCGCTGTCGTACTTCTCGCGCGCCGAACTGGCCATTGCACGGCTCGAGCCGAACGCGCGCAACCTGACCCGCCACATCGAGATCATCCTGGGCATGATGGAGGTGGGAAGGTTCGCCATCCTGCCCAGCCAGCTCAGGGCCTTGAGCGAACGGGCGCGCGAGATGTCGCTGCGGGCCGGGGTGACCTGCGACCCGGCGATGACGGCCGCCATCCTGTTTCAGGATGCCCGCGCCAACGTGTATTCGAGCCGGTATGAACAGGCGCGCGGCATCTTCCAGGTCATCAGGCAACTCGGCCGCGACAACGGCGTACTCGCCATCGAGCGCAAGCCGGCCTCTGCCTTTGCCATGGGCCTGTGTTGCCAGGGCCTGTTCGGCGAGACGCTCGAGTTCGTCAATGCCGGCAACATCGAGTACTACAAGGAATCCGGCAGCTTCATCGACTACATCTCGGCGCTGGGCTGGATCGGTTATTCGAGCTGTCAGGCCGGGGGCGGCGACGACGGCCTGGCCTTCGGCCACCTGTCGGTGCACGAGGCCGAACAGGTGCAGTCGCAGATCTACCTGGCCGGTGCCTACATCTGGCGCAGTCACGCCATGATGGCTGTGCGTCGCCTCGACGAGGCCGTGTCCGACGCCAGGCTGTGTGTCAGCCTGAGCACGCAACACGCCATGCCGTATCTCGGCTGGCACGGGCTGGTGTTCCTGGCCCTGTGCCTGTGCCGCAGCGGCGATCTGGACGGTGCGACACAAACGCTGGCCCAGGCGCGTGAGTTGCTGAGCAAGGTCGAGGACGGCCAGTGGAGCCTGCTTGACTATCTGCCCGCCATCGAGGCCGAAATTGCCTGCCAACGCGGTGACCATGCCAGCGCCTTGCGGTGGGCCGACGAGGCCATCGGTGTGGCCGGCCCGATCGGCGGGCACTTTGCCGAAGCCATGGCCTGGCGCGTCAAGGCGATCAGCAGCCTGCACACGGGCGCGAGCCTCGAGCAGGCGCAAGCCTGCCTAGACCTGGCGATGGCCCGCCACGAGCGTGGTGAGGCCCACGCCGAACGCACGTTCACCACGCTGGTATGGGCCCACACGCTGCACCAGGCCGGGCAACCCCAGGCTGCGCGCCAGTGGGTCGACCAGGCCAAGGCCCTGGCCGGGCGCCATGGCTACGTGCTGGCCAGGTGTGAACATGGGGCGGCAGCCGTGCTGGGTGGGCTGGGCGATACGGCGGCGTGAACGCCTCTGGCGTCAGCCCCACGCCGGCGCGGCCGTGGTGTCGCGGGCGAGTTCGGGGTGGTTTGTCATCAGCCTGATCACTGCCCGGCGGCCCTCGTCGCAGCCTCGGTCCAGGTTGTCGTGGTCCCACCGGTAGTCGATGGTGGTCTCGGGCTGCAGCGGTATCTCGACGACCCGTGGCGTGCGGCCCGCACATTTGCGCAGATGGCTCTTGAAGAGCTCGATGTCGTTCTCGCCCACCTCTGCCGCAAACTGCTGGCACAGGTTGCCCAGGCTGTCGTGCAGGTTGACCGGGCGTTGAATCTGGCGGTAGTCGACGATGCGGCACACCCAGATCTCGTCCAGGTCGGGATGATCCTCGATCAGCCGCTTGAAGTTGACCGTGTCGACCAGTGCGCCCTCGCTGTACTCGCTGCCGTTGTCGTTGGGTATCGGCACCGTCTGCTCGATGTACGGCAGCGCCGAACATGCACACAGGCTGGGGCGTGTGATGGGCAGGTAGTGGCGTTTGCCCTCGTGCCAGTAGTCGAGCCACTTGTTGTTGAACAGCGCGAGTTCGCCAGCCTTGCCGTCACTCGCGCAGCGCCAGGCGTTGTGATAGATCTCGGGAACGGCGCGTTGTTCGGGTGTGGCGTGGTGCGGCTGGTAACGCGCAGCCATGTCCTCGAGCTGTGCTCTGTCCATCTGGTCGAGATCCAGTCCGGAGAGCAGGTCGAGACTGCCGATGTCGATGTCCTTCAGGAACGAGCTGTCCTTGTAGTAGATGTTGCTCAGCCCGTTCACCCCCGACATGAAGGCCATCGACGTCATGAAACGGCTCACCGGATTCACGGCCAGCACGTTGTTGAGCAGGTGGCCGTTGCGGTCTCCTTCACTGCGCCACATGTCGGGGTTGCTCAGGAACCTGGCCCAGCCCTGGGCGGCGGCGGGCAGGTCTTTCTGGAAGCCGAACACGTCCTGCCAGGTCCGGAGGTCGGCGCAGTGGCGCGCCCATGCTTCGGTGAATGCGCCGAGGTTCGGCGCGAATGCGCGGTTGACCGGAAACCCCTGGTACGACTCGGTGTCGCGAAAGGCGTGGTCCTTGAAGAAGGTGTAGGTCCGCTTGGCCCTGGCACCCGGTGACAGCTGGTTGTAGAACACGCCCACCCAGGCGCCGATACACGACAACGACCACACGTCGAAGCTCACACCGGCGGCTTCGAGTGCATCGAGTGCGCCGATGTGCAGACCCGCTGCCGGGCCGCCGCCGCCCAGCGCAAGGGCTCGCTTCTTTCTACGTACTGGTGACCTGGCGGGGGTGGGCATTCGGCTCTCCTGCACTTGATGGATGGTGATGTTGGCGCGTGCGGCGGGCCAATGTATGGTGCCGCCCGAGCCGCGTACAGCGCGCCCATCCATCGTGTGGAGGAGAAAGGCAACCATGGAACTGATCGACGACTGGACCTTCGACAAACAGGCCGTACCGCAGCCGCCGGGGGACAACGGCAGCCCCACGCTGGCCTCGCGTTTCCATGAAGGGCTGACCGACTTCACGCCGCAACCGCTGACCCTGCACTGCTACGAGGACGTGGGTCACCCCTGGGTGCAGATCGTGTTCGAGCACCTGATCGCACCCGACGTGGCATTACGTCTGGGCGAGGCGCTGACCGCCGTGCCGGGCGCCGGCACCATTTACGTCAACAGCCTGCGGCCCAAGGCGGTCTACCTGCTGGTCGAGCCCGCGCGCGACACACGGCGACCCGAGTTGGCGGCCTCACGTTACGGGGTGACCGTGGCCGAGTTGCGGCGCACGTGGGGATGAGTCGACGTTGGCGTGTGCGCTGACGGCCTTGCTGGCGTCACGCGTCAGCCGTGCAGCGGCGAGTTGCAGAAAGTAAAAGCCGAACTTGGGATTCTGGAAGTAGAGCTGGCGCACCTCGTCGTAGCTGATGAGCAGCAGCAGGCCGTCTTCTTCACACACCACGGTCTGGGTGCGGCGTTGGTCCTTGGCGATCAGGCCGAGTTCGCCAAAGACCTCTCCCCTGGCCAGGGGCACATCGGCCTCGACAGCGCGAAAGCGCCCGCTCAGCACGAACATCACGTTGTCCGCGACTTCACCGTGGCGGAACAAGGTCTCACCCGCCCGCACCGCACGCTGACGGGTGAAGGGCTTGAGCCAGTCAACCGAAAAATCTGCCGTTGCCGCATCGCGTATGTCGCGCACCAGCCGGCGCAGCTGGTGCAGCCGCCAGATGTTGAGCGGCAACAGCGTCAGGTGCAGCAGCAAGACCGGGTAGACCGACCCCAGCGCACCGTAGCTGATGAAAGCCACGTTCGCCGCGATGCCCACCATGCGCAGATGCAGCATGGTCTTCATCGAGAAGGTGGTCAGCGTCAGCAGCCCGCCGAGATAGCCGAACAGCTCCAGTCCCTGCATGGTTCACATTTCCCGAGTTGCTGGTCCATGGCCGGTGGTCGATGCCCCGGGCCTGGCCGATATCGATGCCCGGACACTCTCGTGCGGACTGCATGCGGTCACGCCGCCTGGGTCAGTGTCACCGATGTGATGGCCCGATGGATACGTTCGCGCAATCCCTGACCGAGTTTGCCGGCCACCGCCACTGACGCAGGCTGTGTCAGCATGCGGGCGAAGTGACCGCGCAAGGCGTCTGCATCGACAGCGGCTAGCCGGGCGTCGTGTTCGGCCGACGGGCGGATGCGGCCCAAGGTGTAGAGATCCTGCGCGGCTTCCTCGAGCCGGCGATAGGGGCGCTCGCGGGTGCGCATGCGTCGCACCGCAATCTGGTTGCGGGCGCGTCGCAGATCCAGCGGATCGATGCCTTCGGCCTGCCGGGCGAGCAGACGCATGAGTTCGCCGAACAATTCGTCGAGATGCTCGGGGGTGGTCGACGCCTCGATGATGAACTGGCCCGCCAGCGCGCCCACATCGGCCGAACAGGCGGCGTAATACACCAGGCCACGCTGCTCACGGACCTCGTGCAGCAGCGGTGAACTCATGCCTTCGCCGAAGAGTGCTGCGGCCACCAGGCCGGTGGCGTCTTCGGCTGTGAGTGGTGGCAGGGGATAACCCATCACCACGTGGCTCTGGCTGCTGCCGGTCTGGCGGCGCGTGCGCACACCACCCATGTACACCGGCGCTTCGACCTGGTTGGGCTGGCCTGCCGGCATGTCGCCGAACGCGGCTTCGACCAGCCGGGCGATGGCTTGTGGATCGATGTTGCCGGCCACACCGACGATCACGTTGCGGGCGCTGTATTGGCGCCCGACGTAGTCGAGCAGTTCGGCGCGGCTGAAACGTTCGATGTTGCGGCGCGAGCCGATCACTGGCCTGGCCATGGCGTGATGGCCCCAGCTGGCCTGGTCGAACAGCTTGAAGGCAGTCGACACCGGGTCGTCGTCGTCTTCGAGCACCTCTTGCAGGATCACCTGGCGCTCACGTTCGAGTTCGGCCTCGGGGAAGGTGCTGTTGCGAACGATGTCACCGAGCATGGTGACGAACTGGCCGGCATGTTCGGCCAGACCGCGCATGTGATACGCGGTGTGGTCCTTGTCGGTGTGGGCGTTGACCTCGGCGCCGAGCAGTTCGGCATCGAGGTTGATGCGTCGGCAGTCTCGTTCATGGGTGCCCTTGAACGCCATGTGTTCGACCACATGGCTGATGCCGCTGGAGCGGGCACTTTCGTGCAGGCTGCCGGTGCGCACGAACACACTCACGCTGGCGCTGTCCAGGTGGGGCAGCCGTATCGCCACCAGGCGCACGCCATTGGCCAGGGTGGTCAGGCTGGTGGTCTCGGCGGATGTGGTGGTCATGAGTGCGGGGTCGGGCAGGAGCGGCGATTGTGGCGCCCTTGCCCCGACCGTGTGGGCTTGTCGGCCACGGTGATCCAACGCAACGTGGCCCCGACCCCGAGTGACACGATCGGTGATGTATGGCCCCCTCACCACAAGGAGCCTGGTCATGAAACCCGGCATCGAACTGACCCTGCAGCAACAACGCCACATGGTCGTGGCGCTGCAGGCCGTGTTGACTGGTATTTATGCCAAACCAGTGCGGCTGATCGAGACACACATCTCGTACGTACTGATCGGATCGGTCCACGCCTACAAGTTCAAGAAGGTGATGCGCACGGCGTTCCTCGACCAGTCCAGCCTCACTGCCAGGCTGCAGGCCTGCCGCGAAGAGTTGCGGCTGAACCGCCGGATGGCGCCCACGCTCTATCTCGAGGTGGTGCCGGTGACACGCAGCTGGCAATCCCCCGAACTGGGCGGCGAGGGGTTCATCATCGACTTCGCCGTCAAGATGCGTGCGTTCTCGCAAGACCAGCTGTGGGACAAGCTGGCACATGACTCGGCGCTGCGGCCTGCCTTCGTCGATGACCTGCTGGCGCAGCTCTTGCCCTTTCATGCCGGTGCGGCCCGGGCTGAAGCACGGGGCCGGGTTGGCTCGCCCGACCAGATCCATGCGCTCGTGCTGGCCAACATCGACGAGCTCGAACAACTCGCCATCGACGAGGTCGAACACGCCACCTTGCAGCATCTGCGTGCCTGGGAGGCCGATCACTTCGCGCAGATCGAGTCGGTGCTGACACGGCGCCTCGAGCAGGGCCGGGTGCGCGAGTGCCACGGTGATCTGCATCTGGGCAACATCGCCCAGGTCGACGGCCGTGCCACCGTGTTCGACGCCATCGACTTCAGTGCCGAGTACCGCACCATCGACGTGATGAGCGACGTTGCCTTCCTGGCCATGGATCTGCAGGCGCATGGCCTGCCCGGCCTGGCGCGGCGTTTCGTCAACGGCTACCTCGAAGCCACGGGTGACTACGAGGGTGTGCAGGTGCTCGACTACTACCTGGTCCATCGCGCCCTGGTGCGGGCCAAGATCGCGCTGTTGCGGGCGGCACAGCAGCCTGTACGAACAGGCAGGCAAGCCAGTGGCAAACAGCCGGTAGCCCGACGCGCCACCGATCTGGCCGAACACTACCTGGCGCTCGCACGACGTTTCAGCCTCAGCAGCCGGCCGGTGCTGCTGGTCACCCACGGTTACTCGGGCAGTGGCAAGTCGACACTGACACAGGTGCTGGTCGAGTCGAGTGATGCGATCCGCATCCGCTCGGATGTCGAACGCAAACGCCTGGCCTCAGGCGCATCGTTGTCGACGTCCCTGTCGACACCTGCATCGACATCGCTGCCGGGCCAAGGCACTGCCGAGCTGTACGGCAGCGACATGACCGCTGCCACCTATGAGCGTCTGTTCGAGCTGGCCAGGCTGCTGCTGCAGGCAGGGCGATCGGTGATCCTGGACGCCACGTTCCTGCGCCAGGCCGATCGAGCAGCGGCGCGCCATCTCGCCGTCGATCTGGGCCTGCCCTGTGTGTTGCTCGACTTCGACCTGCCCGCGGCCAGCTTGCGCGACCGTCTGCGCCTGCGGGCGCTGCAAGGCACCGATGTGTCCGACGCCGACGTGGCGGTGCTCGAGCGCCAGCTGGCCACGGCCGAGCCACTCACCCCGGCCGAACGCGAGTCTGCCTACACCGTGCCGCAGGGCGGCGGCCAGGCGTCAACGACACGCGGCGTGGACTGGGCACCGCTGCTGCGTCGTTACCCGCAGATGGCCTGACTCCCATGGTGTGTGGTGCGCTGCCTGCCCGAGTCCCTACGCGTTGAGGCGCCGCAACATGGCCGCGATCGGGAGGCAAAGAATCGAGTCGTGTCCGCAAGCGCCACTCCAGCAATCGTCACGCCTGACCACACCGGCGCCCCGGTGTTTCGTGCGCGAGGCCTGACCAAGGTCTACGGCAGCGGTGATGTGCAAGTCACCGCACTGCGCGACGTGTCGCTCGACATCGGGCGTGGTGAGTTCGTCGTGTTGCTGGGCGCATCGGGCAGTGGCAAGAGCACGCTGCTCAATATCCTGGGCGGGCTCGATGTCCCCACCAGCGGCGAGCTGACATTTGCCGACCATCGCCTGGACGGCGCCAGCGAGGCCGAGCTGACACGGTACCGACGCGAACACGTGGGTTTCGTCTTCCAGTTCTACAACCTCATCCCGAGCCTGACGGTGCGAGAGAACGTGGCCCTGGTGACCGACATCGCCGCCCACCCGATGGACATCGACGAGGCCGTCGCGCTGGTGGGCCTGGCGCCGCGGCGCGACCACTTTCCGGCGCAGTTGTCGGGTGGTGAGCAGCAACGTGTGGCGATTGCCCGCGCCATCGTCAAACGCCCCGACGTGCTGCTGTGTGACGAACCCACCGGTGCGCTGGACTACACCACCGGCAAGCTGGTGCTCGACGTGATCGCACGCGTCAACACCGATCTGGGCACCACGGCGGTGGTCATCACCCACAACGCTGCCATCGCCGGCATGGCCGACCGGGTGCTGGTCATGGGCGACGGGTCTATCCAGCGCAGTGTGCTCAACACGCACAAACAAAGTTCGTCCGAACTGCAATGGTGAGGTGTGGCCATCACACCCTGACAACCGCATCATGACAGCGCTCGATCGCAAGCTGCTGCGCGACCTGCTCGCCATGTGGAGCCAGGCGCTGACGATTGCGCTGGTGGTGGCCAGCGGTGTCGGTGGTTTCCTGACTACCTTGTCGGCGGTCGATTCACTGGCGCTGGCGCGCGACCGTTTCTACGAGCAAGGCCACTTTGCCGATGTGTTTGCCGGCGTCAAACGTGCGCCGAATGCGCTGTTGCCCACGCTGCGCCAGATCGACGGTGTGGCCGATGTGCAGACCAGCACCCAGCAGATGGTTCGTATCACGCTGCCGGGTGTGCCCGACCCGGTGATCGGCCAACTCATCGGCATGGACCGGCGCCAGCCGCAGCGGCTCAATCGCCTCACCTTGCGCAGTGGCCGCCGTGTCGATCAAGCCGACGGGTTGCTGTCGCCAGGCGCGGCGCAGAGTGATGGCTCCTTGCCGGCCTGGGTGTCCGAATCGTTTGCCACAGCCCATGGGCTGAAGGCAGGTGCGCGGCTGTCGGCTCTCGTCAACGGGCGCCAGCGCAACCTGGTGGTGGCGGGTGTGGCGTTGTCACCCGAGTACATCTTTGCGGGCCTGTGGGGCATGCCCGACCAGCGTGGTTTTGGTGTCTTCTGGCTCGACCAGGATGCCCTGGCCGCGGCCTACGACATGCAGGGCGCCTTCAACCAGGTGGCCGTCAAGCTGGCGCCGGGGGCCGACGAACGCGCCGTGATCGATGCCTTGCAGCGTGTGCTGGCGCGTTTCGGCGGACGTGAGGCGCATGGCCGCGCCGAGCAGATCTCGCACTCGATGGTCGACAACGAGATCAAGGAGCAACACGTGCTGGGCAGTGTGTTGCCGGCCATCTTCCTGGCCGTGGCGGCCTTCTTGCTCAATGTGGTGGTGTCGCGCCTGGTGGCCACCCAGCGCGAGCAGATCGCCACACTCGAAGCGCTGGGTTACGGCCCTGCGGCGATTGCGCGGCACTACCTGAAGATGGTGGGGGTCATCGTGACCATCGGCTTCGTGCTCGGCATGGCATTGGGAGACGTGCTGGGTGGGCTGCTGGCAGGGCTGTACGCCGAGGTCTTCAAGTTCCCCAGCTTCGAGCACCACATCTCGCCCGCCCTGGTGATGCTGGCCCTGCTGCTCACGGCCGGCACGGCACTGCTGGGCACGTTGCAGACGGTGCTGGCCACCGCTCGGCTGAGGCCGGCCGAAGCCATGCGTCCGGCAGCGCCGGCACGTTACCGGCCCACGCTGGTCGAGCGCCTGGGCATCAAGGGTCTGCCGACCTCGCTGCGCATGATCCTGCGCGGCATGGAGCGCAGGCCGCTGCGCACGGGCCTGTCGATCTTTGGTGTGGCGGCAGCACTGGCCATCGTGATCATGGGTAACTTCTTTCGTGACGCGATCGACTTCATCGTCGACACCCAGTTCACCCTGGTGATGCGCAACGACGTGGCGGTCTGGACGGCCGAGCCCGTCACCGAACGTGCCCGCAACGAGTTGCTGCGCCTGCCGGGTGTGAGTGCAGCCGAGGCCACCCGCTTCGTGCCGATCACGCTGATCAACGGCCACCGGCGCGAACGCAGCCAGCTGCGTGGCGTCGACGCCCGGCCCGAGCTGTACCGCATCATCGATGTCGACCAGCACGAGACCTTGCTCGGTGGCAGTGGCCTGGTGCTGACCGACCGGCTGGCCGTCAAGCTCGGCCTGCGTGTGGGCGACGTGGTGCGAGTCGAGGTGCTGGAAGGCCGCGCCCGCACACTCGAGCTGGTGGTCGACGCCACGGTGCGCGAGATGATGGGCCTGAACGCCTACATGAACCGCGCTGCGCTCAACCGCGCGCTGGGCGACGGTGATGTGGCCAACGGCTTTCAGCTTGCCCTGGCGCCACAGGTCGACGCCCGTCGCCGCCTGGCCAGCGAGTCCGTCCTGCTCGCGGCCACCCGCGAGTTGCCTGGTGTGGCCGGCGCCTTCAGCAAGGCCACCATGCTGCGCAACATGCAGGAGCTGAGTGCCCGCAACGTGCGCATCATGAGCCTGGTGCTGACGGCGTTCGCAGCCGTCATCGCGGTGGGTGTCATCTACAACAACGCACGTATCGCCTTGGCCGAACGCGCCTGGGAACTGGCCAGCCTGCGGGTGCTGGGCTTCACCCGCGCCGAGGTGTCGGGCCTGCTGCTGGGCGAGATGGCGCTGTCGATTGCGGCGGCGCTGCCGCTGGGTTGTGTGCTCGGTTGGGGCCTGGTGCACCTGATCGCCGGCCTGCTGCAGAGTGATCAGTTCCTGTTTCCGGTGGTGATCCTGCCTGGCACCTATGCCTGGGCAGCCCTGTGTGTGGTGGCCGCCGCCGTGGCCAGTGCGCTGGTGGTGCGCCGTCGCATCGACCGGCTCGACATGGTGGCCGTGCTCAAGACCCGCGAGTGACCCGTCATGTACGTCATGCAACACCCCCGCCTGCTTGCCGCTGCTGCGGCTGTCGGCCTGATCGCCCTGCTGGGTTGGGCCTTTGCGCCGAGGCCGGTGGCTGTGGAAGTGGCCCGCGTCGACATCGGCCCGTTCGAGACCACCATCGACGAAGACGCCCGCACCCGCTTGCGTGACCGATACGTGGTGTGTGCGCCCGTCGCCGGTCGCCTGCTGCGCCTGACCTTGCGGGAAGGTGATGCTGTCACCCAAGGTGCCGTGGTGGCGCGCCTGTTGCCTCTGGCCAGTCCGCTGCAGGACGAACGCAGTCTGCTCGAACTGCAGGCCCGCCTGGGCGCCGCCCAAGCCGGGCTCGAGCGCGCCCTGGCCCAGGTGGGCCTGGCGCAAATTGCCCGCGACACCGCGGCGCAGGCCCTGCAGCGCAGTGAACCGCTGGCCAGCCAGGGTTATCTGGCCGCGTCGCGGCTGGACGACGACCGCCTGGCACTGCAGTCGGCCCACAAGGCGCTGGACGCCGCAACACAGTCCGCGCAGGCCGCACGCAGCGAGGTCGACGCGGCGCGCGCCGCCATGCAGACCACCCACACCGGCGGGGCTGGCCAGTCCGGCCGCGGTGTGGTGCTGAGATCACCGGTGGCCGGCCGCGTGCTGAAGATTCACCAGAGCAGTGAGGCCATGCTGGCCGGTGGTGCCCCGATCGTCGACATCGGCGACGTCACCGAGCTCGAAGTCGTGGCCGAATTGCTGAGCAGTGATGCGCTGCAGGCGCAGCCCGGCAGCAGCGTGCGTATCGACCGCTGGGGCGGCCCGACGGTGCTGCAGGGGCGGGTGCGGCGGGTCGACTCGGCGGCCTTCACCAAGGTGTCGGCGCTCGGAGTGGAAGAGCAACGAGTCAATGTGTCGATCGACATCACCAGCCCGCGCGAGAAGTGGGCGGCGCTGGGTGATGGTTACCGCGTGGGCGTGCGGGTGGTGACACTCCGCCAGGCCAAGGTGCTGCGTGTGCCGGTGAGTGCGGTGTTTCCGTCGCCGCTGTCGGCCGCAGCCAGCCAGGTGGTGGCCTCGACTGGCGCGGACACGCAGCCGGGCGCCACCGAGCGTCAGGACGCCGCTGTGTTCGTGCTGGCGCAAGGGCGCGTGCAGTTGCGCCAGATCCGCCTCGTGGCACGCAACACCAGCCACGCCTGGGTCGAACAGGGCCTGCGTGAAGGCGAGCAGGTGGTGGTGTACCCGGCCGCAACGGTGGCAGAGGGTGTCAGGGTCGTGGCGCGTGACGTGACCAGGTAGCCGCCGAGCGCTCAATGCACCATCAGCACCGGCAGCGTCATGCCCTGCAGCACCCAGCGCGAGACGCCGCCGAGCACCCATTCACGCGCACGGCTGTGGCCGTAACAGCCCATCACCAGCAACTCGGACTCGGTGTCCTTGGCCAGCCACATCAGTTCCTGGCCCACCTCGCCCGGGCCCAGACGGTGCAGATCGATCACGCAGGTCACACCGTGCAGGCGCAGCCAGTGTTCGATGCTGTTGCCCTGGTCGAAGTCGACGGCAGGGTCGTCCGCGTCGTCGGGCCGGCTCGCCACGTTGACGACCTTGGCCTGGCGCAGCCAGGGCAGGGCGGCGGTGAGGGCGCGGCAGGCCTCGCGGGTGTGTTTCCAGGCGATCAACACCCGGCTGGCGACAGGCTCGTAGTTGCCCGACTTGGGCACGACCAGCGTTGGCCGGCCACTGTCGATGATGAGCGACGGCACCAGATCGGGCGGCAGCGGACCGGTGGCTGTGTCGTGTTTGTCGGGTTGGCCCAGCACCACCAGGTCCGACATCAGCGCGTGTTGCAGCACGGTGTGGTAAGGCGCCTCACCCCCGTCGATCCAGCGCAAGTTGCCACTGCTGGCGAGTTGATCGCAGGCCTGCCGAGCACGGTCGCGTAGTTCGCGGTCCAGATCGAGCAGGGCCGGCATGGCATAGGTGACCCCTTCACTCGCCACCCAGGGTGTGGCCAGCAGCGAGGCCAAGACGCCGTAGACGGCAGCAAGTTCGGCCTGATGATGCCTGGCCAGTGCCTGCGCCAGACCGAGTCGAACGGCGGCGCGCGGCGACGCGTCGAGATGCACAAGCAGGCTTTTCATGGTGGCGTCCGGGTGGTTGGTCGGTTGTGCCCGGGGCACCCACGTGCTACCGGCGCACGCTGATTTGGCGCTGGCGGGCAAAACATGGTTTGACTGAACTCAACGGCCTTGGTCGCTACAAGCCAAACATCGACTGGCCTTGTCACCCCACTGCCCGCGCGGTGGATGTGGTCAGGCCAGACTGCACAGGCGCACAGTCCAAACGCAACGATCAAGGAGCTCTTGTACACGAACCACTCTGGAGCGAGGAGCGCACCATGAACAAGTCCACTTCCCCGGCATCTGCTACGGCCACTGCCAGCGCCGCGGCGACAAGCCGCGGCGACGACAAGGTGAAACGGGTTGCACTGGTCACCGGCGGCACGGCTGGCATAGGCGCGGCAAGCGCCGAAGCCCTGCGCGGCGCCGGCTTTCTTGTGGCGGTCAGCTATGGCCACAACCATGCTGCCGCCGACGAGTTCTCGACCCGCACGGGCATACCTGTGTTCAGCTGGAACGTGGCCGACCTGCAGTCCTGCAGCGACGGCGTGGCACGAGTGCAGGACGCACTCGGGCCGATCGACGTGCTGGTCAACAACGCCGGCATCACACACGACACGGTGTTGCACAAGATGACCGCAGAGCAATGGCACGAAGTCATCGACGTCGACCTCACCGGCTGCTTCAACATGTGCCGCGTGCTCATCGAAGGCATGCGAGATCGCCACTACGGCCGCATCGTCAACATCAGTTCGGTCAATGGCCAGTCCGGACAAGCCGGTCAGACCAATTACGCGGCGGCCAAGGCCGGCATGATCGGATTCACCAAGTCGCTGGCACTCGAAGCTGCATCGCGCAATATCACCGTCAACGCCATCGCGCCGGGATATACCGACACCGGCATGGTGACAGTCGTGAAGCCCGAGGTCATGGCTCACATTCTCGAAGGAGTGCCGACGCACCGCCTTGCCACGGCCGCCGAGATTGCCCGCTGCGTGGTTTTTCTGGCCGCCGAAGAGTCCGGCTTCATGACCGGCATCACCTTGTCGATCAACGGCGGCAAATACATGGTGTGACGCAGAGCGCGCCATCGAGCCGAGAGTGCCGATCAGGGTCAATCGATCGCCGCAACTGTCCGCCATCCAACGTCGAATGGGGCTCGGCTGCCTGTATGCTCGTCACGACGCAATTACCGGACTCTTCCCATGGCCAGCTCGTACGTTCAACTCACCCGTGAAATCGAAGCGCTCAAGAAGAAGGCCGAGCAGGCCCGCAAACAAGAGGCTGCCGCACTCATCGAAGTCATCAAGTCCGGCATCGCCACTTATGGGCTGACCGCACAGGACCTCGGCTTGGCTGGCGCCAGTGGTGCCAGGAGCAAAGCTCAGGGCAAGGTGACAGTCGGTGCAAAGTCGACAGCAGCCGGCACGTCCACCCCCAAGTACCAGGACGGTGCCGGCAACTCATGGTCCGGCCGTGGCCCCAAGCCAGGCTGGGTGAAAACCGCACTCGCATCCGGACTCGACCTGACCGATCTGCTCGCCGGTGCCCCGGCCAAACCGGCTGCCGCGCCCAAGGCGCCGAGCAGCAAGTCGCTGAAAGTCAAGGCGGCCAAACCTGCCAGCGGCAAGGCCAAGGCGACTGCCATCAAGAAGCCCAAGGCCAGCGCCAGGAAGGTGTCCAAACCGGTGCAAGCAGTCGCAGCGCCCGCGTCCAGCAAGGCCTCGGCCGTCAAGTACAAGGACGCCGCAGGCAACACCTGGTCGGGCCGTGGGCCCAAGCCCGGCTGGCTGCGCGACGCCCTGGCCACTGGCAAGACACTCGAGGACATGCTGGCCTGAGCCACCAGCCGGGCCGGGCCGGGCCGGGCCGTGCCGCGGGATGCGGCCAGGCCCTGGGGAGGCGCCGCGTGGCGCGCTGAACGGGTCTGTCTCAGCCCGCCATCGCCGCCTGCAGCTCGGCGATCTGGCGGCGTAGCGCCAGGTTCTCCGTGGTCAGCTCGGCGATGCGCTGGCGCAGCTCGCGCAGCGGGTCGGGTTCACTGCCGTCGGGTGCGACGAGGGCGTCTTCGCGTGGCTTGCGTTTGGCGTCGCGCACACGTTTGGCGGCTTGTTTGAGTTCGCCGCTGCCGGCGGCTGCCGCAGCCACCTGTTCCTCGGCCGGCAGGCTGGCCACGGCGGCGGCGGCATTGATCGAGATGGTGCCCGACCGCACGGCGGCCACCACCTCGGGCGCCGCGTGTTTCTGGATCTTCTCGATCATCACCACCTGATTGCCGCTCAGGCGCGCGGCCCTGGCAATGGCTTCGCGGGTCGTGAGCGGGTCTTCGTCGCCCCAGGGTGGTGTGTTGCTGTCTGCAGCTGAGCCAGCAGCGCTCGGCGCGTTTGCGTTGGCTTCGGCACTTGACGGGCCGGTCTGCTCAGCCGCGGCAGCCTCGGCCCGCACGAGCTGCGCCGCCATGATCTCGCTCTTGCGCAGGGCCAGCAGGCCGCGCTGGAAGTTGGAGACGCTGCGCCGCGCCAGGTGCTGATTGATCATCCACAGGTGCACGTCGTCGATGGTCTGGAAACGTGGGTTCTGGACGGTCTGGAACGGCAGGTTGTGCTTCTGGCACAGGGCATAGCGGTTATGGCCGTCGACCAGCACGTCGCCCCACAACACCAGCGCGTCGCGGCAGCCTTCTTCGAGCAGGCTGCGCTCGAGGGCGGCGTGTTCGTCGGCGGTGAGCGGATCGATGTAGGCCTGCAGTTCTGCATTGACGACGATATTCATGGGGCGGTGTACCTGCGGCAGACGAAAAGGGGCGCGATTCTAGGAGACCGGGTATGCCTGCATCGTCGGGTCGCGCAGGATTTGTATGATCACCTGTCAACTTGACGATTCGCCACACTGGAGAGGAACCACCACATGAGTCGCAACATCGGAGTGATCGGTCTGGGCGCCATGGGCCGTGGCATGGCCGGATCGCTGCGGCGCGCAGGGTACCTGGTGCACGTATGCGATGTGCGGTTCGAGGCGGCCCAGGCCTTTGCTGCCGACGGTGGCGTGGCCTGCGCCACACCTGCCGAGGTGGCGGTGCAGTGCGAGGTGATCGTGAGTGTGGTGGTCAATGCGGCGCAGACCGAGGCGGTGTTATTCGACTCCGGCGGCCCCGGCGGCGCAGCGGCGGCCATGCGGCCGGGCAGCGTCTTCGTCATGTGTTCCACCGTCGACCCCAACTGGTCGATCGCCACCGAACAGCGGCTCGCCGACCTCGGCCTGCTCTACCTCGACGCACCCATCTCGGGCGGTGCCGCACGTGCTGCTTCGGGCGAGATGACGATGATGACCGCGGGCCGACCGGAGGCCTACGCCAAGGTTGGCGCTGCCCTCGACGCCATGGCCGCCAAGGTCTACCGCCTGGGTGACAAGGCGGGGGCAGGCAGCAAGGTCAAGATCATCAACCAGCTGCTGGCGGGGGTACACATCGCCGCCGCGGCGGAAGCCATGGCGCTGGGCCTGCGCGAAGGGGTGGCGGCCGACGCGCTGTACGAGGTCATCACCCACAGCGCCGGCAACAGCTGGATGTTCGAGAACCGCATGGCGCATGTGCTGGCGGGTGACTACACGCCGCTGTCGGCGGTGGACATCTTCGTCAAGGATCTCGGCCTGGTGCTCGATACGGCGCGGGCGAGCAAGTTTCCGCTGCCGCTGGCCAGCACGGCGCACCAGATGTTCATGCAGGCATCGACCGCGGGCCATGGCCGTGAGGACGACAGCGCCGTCATCAAGATCTTCCCGGGCATCGACCTGCCGCCGGGCAAATGAGGCAGCGGCGGCCGGGCTGAGCCACGACCAGTGGTTGCGCCGACGACCTGCAGCCAGGTGGTCTGCTGGCGGACGAGTCGCCGCGCTGTCAGGCCAAGGTGGCCGCCAGCATGAACAAGCCGCGTGTCACGAGTGCTTCGTCGTGGCTGCGCGTTGCGACGCCCCACCAGGCCAGCGCCTGGTGATAACGAGCCGTCAGGCCGGCGTTGCCGATCAGGTGTACGGCCTGACCATCATGGGCATGGACATCACCTGCCCACACCTCACCCAGCAGGCCGTGCAGCTCATGGCCGATCAGCAGCCCCGACAGATACGGCGCCGCCTCGGTGGGTGACAACTCGCCGAACAGGCCGCGTGATCGCACGCTGAACAGGTGGTTGAGCAGGCCACCTGGCTCACGGCTGCTGGTCAGGCCGAGTTCGAAGGCGGCGCGGTCGTCGCTGGTCGACGCCTCGTCGGGTGTGGTGCCGGGCATGGTGCCGAGCGTGGCGTCGGGCTTGGGGCTGACCGGCTCGGCCATGCCGGCGCGCAGGATGCTGTGTTGCCTGAGCACGGCGTAGACCTCGCCGGTCATGGCGGTGCGCAAGCTGGTGATGCGGCCGGCTTCGACCGTCACCCACTTGCTGTGGGTGCCCGGCAGGCAGATGGTGTGGGGGCCTGCGCCGTGGTCAAGCGCCAGCAGGTCGAACAAGCCGAGGATCTGTGTCTCTTCACCGCGCATGACCTCGGGCGCGCGGCCGCCGGAGCGATCACACAGCCCCGGCGCGATCACGATGCGCCGGCCGGGCAGGATGTCGGCGAGCACCTCGCGCAGGCCCGCGCCGATCTCGCGTGGTCCCGCCGGGCACGCGACATACGGCACCTCGAACCAGCCGTTGCGGCTGCCGATCATGCCGGCCATGATGATGAGTGGCTCGTTCCAGCCCGCGATCTGTTCGGCCAGCACCGCCTCGAAGCGGCCCTGGCAGGCCAGCAAGCCGATCGAGGTGCTGCGCTGGTCGAGCACCTGGCCGGCAGCGTCCAGCCGGTAGACCCGCAGGCTGCTGGTGCCCCAGTCGACGGCGATCAAGCCTGCCGAGGTGGTTGCGGGCACCGTCATGCGGTGGCATCCCGCCAGGCCTGCACAAAGGCCAAGGCGCACTGGCGGGTACGGGCCACATCCTGCCCGGGTTTGTAGAGGTCGCTGCCCAGGCCGGCGCCGCTGCAGCCGGCCTTCAGCCACTCGCCCAGGTTGGCCGGCGTGATGCCGCCCACCGCCAGCAGCGGCAGCCCTGCCGGAAGCACCGCCCGCAGCGCCTTGACGTGGCCGGTGCCGTAGGTGGTGGCCGGAAACAGCTTGAGTGCCTGCGCGCCGGCATCGATGGCGTCGAAGGCTTCGCTGGCCGTGGCGAAACCCGCAGCCACGAACAAGCCCTTGGCGACAGCATGTTCGATGAGCGCCGGCCGTGTGTTGGGCGTGACCATGAGTCTGCCGCCGCAGGCCAGCAGGCTGTCGGCCTGTGTCGCGTTGAGCACGGTGCCGCCACCGATCAAGGCCTGTGCGCCGAAACGCGCGGCCACGGCGCGGATGCTGGCGGGCCACTCGGGCGAATTGAGCGGGATCTCGATGGCATCGAAGCCCGCGTCGACCAGCACCTCGCAATGCGCGATGGCCTCATGCGGCTGGATGCCGCGCAGGATGGCGACCAGGGGCAAGGCGGTGGGCCAGGGGGTCATGGCGACGGCTCAACCCCGTCGCAGCTGTTTCGATCGCACCTGCAGGCGTCGCACCGAGGCCGCAATTGCCGGCCATTGCCAGTAGACCAGTTTGCGCAGGCGCCAGCTCAGGTCGACACCGTGGGCGCTACCGGTCACACGCAGTCGCGCCGCCAGATCGGGGGCTCGCAGCAGTGCCTGGATGAACAACTCGCGGTCGTGTTCGCGCCGCGTGGCCTGTTCGACCAGGTCGAGGCAACCGGCCAGTCGAGCGTCGACCAGCCATTGGCGATGCAGGGCGACGTGGGTGTCGTTCTGGCGCTGGCCGCGTAATACGAACTCGGCGGCAGTGAACTGCTGCAAGCCGCCGGAGATGCCGCCGCGCCGGTAGCGCAGCAATGGTTCGGCGATGGTGAGGGCCCCGCCTCGACACATGGCGCGCAGCGTGTCGACCTGGTCCTCATGTGTGACGTCCACGGCCACCGGCCCGAACTGCTCGAACAGCCGGCGTGTGACGGCATGGGCTGCACCGATGATGTAAGGCCGCCGCCTGGCCCAGTCCTGCACAGTGGCCCACTTCGCCAGGTCGTCCACCGTGGTGGTGCCCTGATCCACACCGTCGTAACTCATGTCGACGACATCGCTGGCGATCAGGTCGGCACGACCGCCGCTGTCGTCCCAGGCCTGCGCATTGCGCGCCACGCGGTGTGGCAGCGAGATGTCGTCACCCGCCATCAGCACGACCAGTTCGCCGCGTGCGGCCTGCATCACCTCGTTGTAGTGCGCACCGATGCCCAGGTTGCGCGGGTTGCGCCGCACCACCACCTGGTGCGGCCCCGTGTATTCGGCGGCCAGCGCCAGCATGCGCGCATGGGTGTCGTCGGGTGAGGCGTCGTCCGACAGCAGGATCTCGATCGGTTCACACGCCTGGGCCAGCGCACTGCGCACGGCCGCATCGATGAAGGTCGACTGCCGATAGGCCACCAGCGCCAAGGTGATACGCGGGTTCATGCGGCCCTGCTGGACAGGATGTCGCGCACGGCGGCGATCACCTCGTCGATCTCGACGTCGGTATGCACCGGGCTGATGGGCAGGCTCAGTACGGCGTGTTGCAGGCTCGAGGCGATAGGCAAGTCGGGCCAGGTCAGGCCAGCGTAGGCGGGCTGCTCGTGGCACGCAAGTGGGTAGTGGATCAAGGCGGTGATGCCGCGTGCTGCGAGTTCAGCCAGCACGCGGTCGCGTGTGCCGACCGGACCGTGCAGCCGCACCACGAACAGGTGCCAGGACGACTCGGCCCCGCTCGCCTGCACCGGCAGGTCCAGCGGCAGACCCTGCAGGCCGGCCATGTAGCGCCTGGCGAATTCGGCCCGAGTGGCGTTCTCGCCGTCCAGCGCCGGCAACTTGACGCGCAGCATCGCGGCCTGCAACTCATCGAGCCGCGAGTTGGTGCCGACCAGATCGTGCCGGTACTTGACCGACGACCCGTAGTTGCGCAGCTTGCGCAGCGTGGCGGCGAGCGCCGCGTCGTTGGTGGTGATGGCGCCGCCATCGCCAAGTGCACCGAGGTTCTTGCCCGGATAGAAGCTGAAGCCGGCCGCGTCACCCAGGCCGCCACAGCGCCGGCCCTGCCAGCGCGCGCCGTGGGCCTGGGCGGCGTCCTCGATCACCTTCAGGTCATGCGCTTGCGCAAAGGCGCAGATTGCGTCCATCTCGGCCGGCTGCCCGTACAGATGCACCGGCATGATGGCGCGGGTGCGCGGTGTGAGTGCGCTGGCCAGGCGGCTCGGGTCGATGTTGTGGGTGCCGGCGCGGGGTTCGACCGGCACCGGCGTCGCCCCGACCTGGCTGACTGCCAGCCAGGTGGCGATGAAGGTGTTGGACGGCACCAGCACCTCGTCACCCGGTCCGATGCCCAGGGCGCGCAGGCTGAGCTGCAAGGCATCCAGCCCGTTGGCCACTGCGATGCAATGGCCCACCTCGCAGTAGGCGGCGAACTCGCGCTCGAAGGCCGCGACCTCGTCGCCCAGGATGTACCAGCCCGATCGCAGCACCCGCTGCATGGCCTGTTCGAGCGCCGCTTCGTGCGGCGCATTCACCTTGCGCAGGTTCAGGAAGTCGATCATGAGTGAGGTTTCGTGGCAGTGGTTCAACGCTGCGGCACATGCAACTGGCCGGCGCCCGGGGCCGGCAGTGCACATTTGAAGTCGCTGTAGTCGCGGTAGTAGTCGTCTTCGTCGTACAGGTTGGACGCGAGCACCATACACACCGAACCGGACGAGAAGTTGTCGAGCTCGCGCCAGATCATGGGGCACACGAACAGGCCGGTGTACGAGCGGTTGAGATGGAAGCGGCGCTTGTCGTAGCCATCGTCGAGCACCACGTCGAAGCTGCCCGACATCGCGATGATCAGCTGACTGAGCGCCTTGTGGGCATGGCCGCCGCGCTCCGAACCACCGGGCACGTCGTAGAGGTAATACACGCGCTTGATGTCGAACGGAATGTGCCGGCCGCCACCTTCGATGAAGGTGAGGTTGCCGCGCGGGTCATGGATGCGCGGCAGGTCAACAAGCTTGCAGTCGGCCAAAGGCATGGCGCACTCCGTCTGATGTCGGTTCAACTCGCGTCGGAGCGACGGGTCTTCTTGTAGCGTGCGGTGTAAAGGGCACCGTCGGCGATCACGACGCGCGCCGGCACCTTGTAGGCCGCCAGACGTTCCTTGCAACCTAGACGCACGCGTGCCTTCAGAGCATCGAGAGGTTCGGGTTCTGCCAGCGCGATGCGGGCCACGATGATCTGACCGAGCAGCGGATTGCTCTCGCCGTACACGGCCACGTCCACCACATTGGGCAGGCTCATGATCACCTCCTCGATCTCGGCGGGGTAGACCTTCTGCCCGCCGACGTTGATGAGGTCGGTGACACGCCCAAGGATGCGAAAGTAGTCGCCATCGACCTCGACACGGTCCTGGGTGTTGAACCAGCCGTCGTCGTCGAATGCTGCGGGCGCATTGAGGTAGCCGACCATGGCGAAGTCGGACTTGATCCAGAGGATCCCGTCGACGACCTTGGTCTGGAAGCCGTCTCCGCCGATGCGCATCCACAGCGATCCGTCGTCGCGAGACTTCGAACCCAGCACACCGACCTCGGAAAGCCCGTAAGTCTGCTGCAGCTTGACCTGCGGCAGCGCTCGATGCAGGCGCTCCAGGGTGGCCTGCGGCATGACTTCGGTGCCATAGGTGATGCGTTGCAGCGACGAGAGGTCGTAGTGATCCTGGGCGCGCGCCGCCATGAGCAGGTTCAGGAACGATGGCGTGGTCGGTAGCAGGGCCACCTGATGGTCCTGGATGGCCTCGCAGATGCTCTTGACAGAACGATCGGCCACACTCACGACGGTCCCGAGGCTCGAGGTGATGGCCAGAATCGTGTTGAACCCGCCGAAGTGGTCGAACATCAGGAATGGCACAGCGACCACAGGCTCACGTTGTTTCAGGAACTTGTTCGCCACCCGCTCGAGGTCATGCAGGATGCCCTTGGGCTTGCCAGTGGATCCCGACGAGAAGAGCACCATGCCCGGCGCGCCGGTCGCGACGAACTCGCTCAGCACCGCGTTGTCGCACGCGAGCGCACGTGCAGTCAGGACGGGCATCAGCGCGCCGGGTTGGAACTCGAACTGCCAGTCGCAGCCGCAGATCGACAATGCAGTGTCGACCTCGACGACCGACTCACGCGTCAGCGGAATCACCACGTTGGCGTTCCGAGCGAGCGCAAGCATCAGCGCGAACGCCTCGGGCGTGTAGTCGCCCAGGATCACCACGCGATGTCCGGCCTTGACGCCGTTCTCGAGCAGCGTCCGGCCAAAGGCGTCGATCGTGTCGCGCAACTGACCGTAGGTGACGGCGCGGTCCTCGTGCACGAAGGCCAGGTGTTCCGGCTTCGAGGCGAACCTGTCGACCAGCCAATCGAGTGTCATGCTCAACCCTTCAGGACCTCAGCCAGCACGAGCTTGATCAGCGGGTACGAGGTGATGTTGGCCGCATCTTCGTCGGGAATGCTGACCTTGAACTCTTCTTCGATGGCCAGGACAAGGTTCATGTGCTTCAGCGAGTCCCAGCCCGCGACTGTGTCCATGCTGGTGTCGTCGTTGATCGAATCGGCCGGGATGCGAAGGACCGTGGCCATCAACTGGCGCAGCGCTTGTTCATTCACCATGAGAAACCTTGATCCAGTCTGCATTGGAGGGTTGGAATTCGTCGAGATTTACGCGATAGCGTTTCACGCCGTCGTCGCTTTCGACGAGAGGGATGCCAAGCCTATCGAAGAAATCGGCCACCTGCGAGTTCTTGGCCGTTGGCCGGTACGCGGCTTCGAGGATACGGCAGCCACGATGCAGCGCGTCGGCGGCAATGTGCGGCCAGATCGAGAACTCGACTCCGCGACCGATGACGCGGCAACTCATGAGGAAGGCAGCGATGCAGGCCACATCGTCGCGCCAGTCGACGATGACCACACCGGTCAGGCCGGCCGGACCGAACCGATCGCCGACGTTCAGCGAATACACGCAGCTATCGTCGCCCTGC
Organism: Candidatus Intricatilinea gracilis; assembly: GCA_016702605.1. Classification (GTDB taxonomy): domain Bacteria; phylum Pseudomonadota; class Gammaproteobacteria; order Burkholderiales; family Burkholderiaceae_C; genus Sphaerotilus; species Sphaerotilus gracilis. The sequence continues at coordinate 1,512,491 of JADJDQ010000021.1, read as the reverse complement.
ATGCGGTCCTGGATCTCGCCGGGTGTCTGTCGCAATGTGGTGAGGTTGAACTGGTTGGACTTCTGTGTGAGTTCGCTGATCCGGGCGATGTCGGCGATCGAATCCCGGCGCAGGCTTACCTTCAATTCGAGCGAGGTCAGGTAGTCCTCGTGACTGGCGTAGCGCGACTGCTCGTTGCTGGCCTGCTGGATCTGCCGGTATTGTTCGGTCTTCGAACGACTCTCATCGCTGACACCCCCGGCGAGAAAAAGCTCCCGAATCTCGCGCAGCACCCGACCGTAATCGGGCAGCGCCTTGGGTACCTGGAAGACACGAACCTGAGGCAAGGCAGTGCGGACGCTGGCGCACTCGAAGTCCGAGTCGTCCACGAACACGAGGCTGTCTAGCCCGATGTTGAGTTCGCTCGCGATCTCCCGCAGGTTCGTGACCTTGTCTTTCCAGTTCACCTTCTTGAGCGTGATACGCGCCTCGCGCAGGACCTGGTTCGGGTGACGTTCGAGGACCTCGTCGACATCCGGCGGATTGTTCTTGCTGCACAGGCACAGGAGGACCCCCTGGCGTTCGAGCCCGGCGTATGCCAGTTGGGCCTGCCAGTACACCCGGCCCGGGTAGGCATGTGGATCGAGCTTGATGCCGTCGACCAGATCCTCGCCGACGACGCCGCCCCAGAGCGTGTTGTCGCAGTCGAGCACAAGTGCCTTGAAAAAGTACCCGCCGAATCCCCGCGAGGCCAGGGCGATGCGGCGTGCGAACTCGTCCAGGAAGATCGGCGAATAGGGCGCGGTACTGCGCAGGTAGAAGCGACGATCGAGGCAACTGCCGGCGCCGAGCGAGCGCAGGATGTCCTCGGTGTCGATGAGCCGCACATGGGCATGGCGAGCCGCCAGTTCACGAAGCACGGCATTGAAGCGGTCCAGCGTTGCGGCCACTGAATCGGGACGCCCGACATCCACAGCTCGCACATGCCGATGGAATGTTCCGACGTACAAAGCCGGGAGCGCAAGCGTGGACTGGAACATCAACTCGCATTGCGCGCGGAAGTCCGCTTCCTTGGCCAGGATGTCGGCATGCGGCAGGCACTCGATCTGAAACTCGAAGGCCGGCAGCAGATTGTCGAAGAACGGAAGATAGACCATCGCCTGCTTGCCGGCCTCGACGTATCGACCTGCGTCGGTCAGTACGTCGTCGTGACTGCCCATGTCCACGCTGACCCGCGCGCCGGCAAGCAACGCGTGTTTGCGCAAGAAGACCGACAACAGGTCGATGCTCACGTTCGAGGCCACGCCGATCGCCATCTCGCGGTGTGTCTGTCCATGCGACTCCAGCTGTTCGACCGCCTGTATTGTTCGGGACAACGTCAGGCCAGGCGTCGATAGTTCGAGCAGGTAGTTCGTCTCTTCGCTCACGACATCTCCAGTCCGCCGTTGACATCGAGGGTGTGTCCCGTGACAAAGGCGGAGTCCTCACCTGCGAAGTACGAGACTGCCGCCGCAATGTCGCCCGGTCGCGCGAGTCGACGCAACGGAGTCTGCCGGCCGATGATCATTTGCTGCTTTTGCGGGATGTCGCCGATCAATGCGGTCTCGGTCATCCCGGGGGCAATGCAGTTGACCGTCACACCTGACGGGCCGAGCTCGTTGGCCATCTGCCGCGAGAAGGTCGCCAGCGCCGCCTTCGCGACCGCGTAGGACGTCCAATGGGGTGTGGGCGCACCTCGGATGGCCTGTGTGGTGATGTTGACGATGCGGCCCGCACGCCGCGCTGCCATTGCTGGCACACATTGCTGCGTCAGCAGGAAGGCGCCCTTGAGTTGCACATCCAGGTGCTGCTGCAGGTCATTCCATCCAAGGTCGCCGAGCGACTTGGGATTGATGCGAGGAGAGGCGTTGTTGACCAGCACGCCGATCGGCCCCAGCAAGGTCTGCGCCCGATTGATCAAGCTTGCAGCGCCGTCCGGCGCGCCGACGTCGGCCTCGATGGCAACAGCATGCCCTGAGTCGGCCACGATCGATTCGACGATCTGCTCGGCGCGAGCACGGTTACGATGGAAGTTCAGGGCCACCCGAAAGCCATCCTTGGCCAGCCGGCGGCAGATGGCCTCGCCAATGCCGCCAGCTCCGCCGGTGACGATCGCAACCGGACTCAGGCCGAGTACAGCTTCAGTCGGCACCGTGCGGGCCGATTCGAGCAGCTTGACTCTGCCCATGCCTTTCAGAACGATCTGCTGGTTCTGGTTGGTGATTCGCGTATCGAGATCGAGCAGGCGATCACGCTCGTGCCGGGCAACGACTGTGCAGGAGACCGTCAGTACATCACCCAGCCTCACGGGAAGCAGGAACTCCATGCTCTGGCTGACCCACAATGCTCCAGGGCCGGGCAAGCGTGTGCCAATGACCGTGGAGATGAAGGAAGCGCCGAGCATGCCGTGGACGACGATGTCCTTGAACGGTGTCTGAGCTGCGAAGACCGGGTCGACGTGCAGTGGATTGTCGTCACCGGTCATGCGGACAAACTGGCGGATGTCCTCGTCGGTGATCGCCTTGACCAGTTCGCGCCGGTCACCGACGCGGATAGACTCGAAATCGGCAAACGCGCTCACGACCTGTCTCCGGGATAGCGCAGATCCCATCTCCACAGGTTGGCGCCGAAGTTGAAGCCTGCACCGACTGCCGCGAGCATCACCAGTCCGCCTTGAGGAACCAGGCCCTTGCGGACTGCCTCGCTCAGCGCGATGGCCAGCGATGCCGCGCCGGTGTTGCCGATCTCCTGGACATTGGTGTAGGTTCGATCGAGGCTCAAGCCCATCTTGCGGACGATGTATTCGATGAGGCGCAGATTGGCCTGATGAAGCACCATGAAATCGACATCGTTCATCGATACGCCGGCTTTTTCGGCGCAACGACGCATGACAGTAGGCAGATGGGTGATGGCTTGTTTCCAGGTCGCGATGCCATTCATCTCCATCGAGTCCACGGCAGGATCCGGCGTTCTCCCCAGAACGGGGAAGCTCGAACCACCGCCTCGCATCCGCACCGACTCGTAGTTCGAGCTGTCCGTATGGAAGGCCGAAGCCCGGATACCGACGCCAGCTTCTCGGCGACCGAGCACGATCGCACCGGCTCCGTCACTCAGGTAGATCGCGGTATTGACGTCGGAGCGGTCGACATAGCGAGAGCAGAGCTCGACACCGACCACCAGCGCACATCGGACACTGGCGTCCACCTGCATCCGGTCGGACGCAACGGTCAGCCCCGTGACCACGCCAGTGCAGTTGGCCTGTAGATCGAAGATCTGAGCACCCTTTGCGCCGATGTCCTGGTGTAGCTTGGCCGACAAGGGGGGGAAGATGTAGTCGCCTGAGAACGTACAGCAGATGATCAGGTCAATCTCTGCGGCGCTGACGCGAGCCATGGCCATGGCTTGCCTGGCTGCAGCAAGTGCATACGCGCTTGCACTGTCGCCAGCAGCGGCGATGAAGCGTCGCTCTATACCCGTCTTGTCGATGATCCATTGCGGGGTGACATCCAGCCGCTGGCACAGCGTCTCGTTGTCCTCTGAATGTTCAGGCAGGTGATGGCCCACGCCGATAATGGCGATGCCTTCGGTCAAGTTCATGTCGATTGAGCCATGTCGCCCGACGCTTCCATGAAGCGCAAGAGGGCCAAGTTGTGATCGCGAATCCAGCCCAGTTCTGCAGCTTCGCCGTGACCTGGAAAAACGCGGCAATGCGATCCGAATGACTCGAAGACCGAGCGGATCGAAGCGCGTAACTGATCAGGCCTTTCGCCTGGCAACTTCGACAGCCCGATGCCACGCGAATAGAGTGTGTCACCGGTGAACAACAGGTCACCTGCCTGGATCACGCAACTACCCGGTGTGTGGCCGGGTGTGGTGTGAAACGAGAAACGACATCCATCGACGACGACGTCGGATGCATGATGCTCATCTCCCAACTGGGTGACTTCGGGTAGTTCGACACGCGCGTCTATTCGAAACGCCATCATCAGGAAGTTCGATGCTCGAAGCGTCTTGACGTCGTCACGATGCAGGTAGACAGGGCAGCCATGTTCGCGCTGGAAGACTGATGCACTGCCACCATGATCGAAATGGCCGTGGGTGCAAAGGACTGCCTGGGGTGTGAGATCGAGCTGTTGCAGGCCCGCCCGAATCTCTTGGCCGCCGAGCCCCGGATCTATGAGCACGCATCGGCCTGGCGAGGTCTGCAGGGCATAGCAGTTCGACGAAAAAACGCCAGCGGTGATCCGCCACAGGCGATCGCTGCCCTCGATCGGGACGAGTGCCTGGGACATGTCAATGGACCCCACCCAGGAAGACGGTCTGCGCCGTGATGTACGAACTTCGCTCGGACGCGAAGAAGTCGATCACATTCAGGATGTCGTCTGGGGTCGCGTAACGCGGAATGGGAAGCCGTGCGATGACGGCATCGATCTTGTCGCGCGGCAACTGACGCAGCATGTCGGTTTCGATCGCAGTGATAGCCAAGGTGTTGCAGGTCACGTTGATGGATGCGAACTCCTTGGCCATGACACCGGCGAGTACCGTGAGTGCTGCCTTGCAGGCGGCGTACATGGAGTCCCCTTCTGGCTCGAGGCGGGCGGCCATTGACCCGATGTTGATGATGCGCCCCCACTTGCTCTTGCGCATCAGCTTTGCCGCTTCTCGGGATACCAGGAAAGGCGCCATCAGGTTGACGTCGACCATGGACTTTGCTGCACTGGCAGGCATGATCATGGCGTACTGCGAGGTCAGCACTGCAGAGTTGTTCACCACGATGTCGACGGCCGTGCCCTCGACACGCAATGAAACAAAAAGCGCCTGGATCGCTGTTGCGTCCGAGACGTCCACTTGGCGGTGTCGATAGTTCTGGTGCTGGAGATCCGATGCTCCCCTGGCCACCCCAATGACTTGTGCACCTGCGCCGAGAAAATGATCGGTAATTAGGCGGCCGACACCTCGACTGCTGCCGGTGACGAGAACGACGCGTCCGGAATAGTCGGCCATCTTGGACTCAGGCGGCCGGGAGCTGGCCAACTATGTAGTCGGTCAGGGTAAGAACCGTGGAGAACGGCGAAATGGATTGACTCATGGCTTCGTCGTCCATCAAGCTGACGGCCTTGCCAAAGCGGTCAGTGACGCCGGCCTCGACATCGACGATCACCGAAACGAGCGACAAGGAATCGAGCGTGGCATCTGGGCCGAACAGCTTTGTGTCCGTCGCGATCGCGACTCTCTTGTCTTCGGCGAGTTCTTCATTGAGCATGCGTAAGGCTGCGTAGATGATGTCGAGGACTTCGTCGTGGGTGTTCATGAGGTTACTCGGCTTGGGAGATCTGAGCGATGCGCTGGTGGCCTGCGGCGACCATAGCTTTCAGGCGCGGCTTCGCAACACGTTGGTAGTCCGCAGCCAGCAGGCCGAAGCAGACTGCATCCTGAAAGTGCCCATTGATGAAATAGTGATCACGAAGCCGTCCTTCCTGTTTCATGCCCATGAATAGCTGCCACTTGATCATCCGGGTATTGTCGCTGGCCACCGTGCCGTGGACTCGATGCAGGTCCAGTTCGTCGAATGCCAGCTCGTAGAGCATCAGCATGGCCTCGGCTGCGGCTGGCACGCCTTGTGCGGCGGCCTCGTCACCGATCAGAAATCGGCCGGGCTCGGCATGGCGATTGACGCGGTCAAGTCCGCACAACGACAGCATGCCTATGGCGCGACCATTCTTGAGCGCGATGATGAAGTTGTACTCGTTCGCAGGGCGTGAGGCGATCCACCTGGCCTGCTGTTCAACGGTTTCAGCTCCCTTGTTGAGCAGCGTGGCCCGGACACCCTGGCGCCATGAGAATGTCAGGCCGGCATCCTCGCCGATAAGCGGGCGCAGGTCGACAAATTCGCCACGAAGGATGGTTTCGGAGGGAGTCCTCATGATTTGCCTGTGCAGACGACGAACGCTGCCGCCACGGGCACGGGCACCGTGGGCTCTGGCGGCGCGAAGGCAGTCGCAACGAAAGACTGCTCTACGAGGAATCCGGCCTCGATCAAGTGCCGTTCCACTTCCTGGGCGTGGCGGTAGAGATAGATGTGATCGGCATGAGCTGCATTGACCGCCGCCGTGATGAATGCTCGACCGCCAGGAGCTACCGCTTTGTGCAGGGTTCTCAGAAAGCCAATGGGGTCCTCTAGGTGTTCCAGTACCTCGACGCAGATCAGCCACTGCACAGGCTCGATAGGCTCGGCAATGATGTCCTGACAGAGGACTGCATATCGATCCATCGCACCAATGGCGTCGACATGCCGTTCGGCATAACGACAGGACGACGGGCTGATGTCGTAGCCGCGTCCGTGCGCCAGCGGGATTTGCTCAAGGACTCGTCGCGAATAGGCCGCAGTGCCTATGCCAACTTCCGCGAAAACCTTCGACGATGATCGAGCCATTGGCGCCAGGAAGGCCATGTCGAAGAACTGGATCTGCCGGTAGTGGTGCGGCCAGAGGTAGTGCGACAAAAGCAGGCCAGGCAGGTACTCGTTGACCATGTGATCTGCGTTGAAATAGACCTCCTTGGCGGCCTCTGCGTAGGTCTTGCTCGGGTACTCGTGTGTAGCTTCGAACGCCTTTTGGCGCCGCATCGAATCGAACGCAAAGGCCGTATAGCCCTTTGCTGCAGCTATCAACTGGTCGTCAGTTTCGAACATGGAGACGATCAGGCGCTCGAAGTCGGCCGACCACTGGGAGCCGAAAGCTGCTTCGGCTCGCTCGATCAAGCCTTTCGACAAGCGGTATCTCGACGAAAAGATCTGCCGCAGCAACTCGATGCCAGGCGCGCCGTGTGGATCGGTCATGAGCATGACATTCTGTGCTGTGGAGGGTTTCTGTTCATTGGCTCGACAGGGGCTGCGTACAAGACTGCGTTCGACCTTTGTGTTTCGAAGCTCACACCGCGACCCTGGGTGAACGTGTTGGAGCTCGGATTGTATTTTCAGCCGAGTTGTCGGTCCAAACGTTCAGTCAACCGCCTCGAAGCAATGGCGCCGGCCCAGCCTGCGCCAGATCGCCGCGCTTGCAGCGCAGCGGGCCGCCAGCTTGAGTGTTCGATCGGTGCGCAGCAGCAGCAACTGGGGCAGTAGGGCGATCGCGCTGCCCAGACCGATGCGCAACGCGGCGGCGGCACAACGCGCGGTGCCCAGGTACTTTCGGGTGATGTAGAGCTTGGATAGCGTCATGCAGTACATGCGCCGGTAGCTGGTGCGTGCCGAAGGTGCACTCGACTGGCGCGTGTGATGCTCGACCTTGGCGCGGTGGGCGACCATGATGGGATGGCCGGCACGCCGCACGCGCAGGCACAGGTCGTCGTCTTCGAAGTAGAGGAAGAACCAGGGGTCGAAGAACCCGACTTCGCGCATGAGGCGCAGGTTGAGCAGCATGGCCGCACCGGTGACGAAATCGGCACACAGGTCACCTGCTGGTTCGGGCGCCGGCCTGGCGGCGTGGGCGTAGAACGGGCCGCGAAAGAAGTCGCCTACCTGGCCAGGGGCGTCGTAGATGACCGGCGCGATGATGGCCGCTTCGGGATAGGCCAACGCCGCCAGCCGCAGTTGCTCGAGTGCATCGGGGTCGAGCCGGGCGTCGGGGTTGAGCAGCAGCGCGTAGTCGGTGGTGACCTGCGCCAGGCCAAGGTTGTTGGCGCGACCGAAGCCCAGGTTGCTGCCCGCGGCGATGACACGCGCCTGCGGCAACAGGCGGTGCACCGTCTGCACCGTGTCGTCGCTGCTCTGGTTGTCGACCACGATGACGTCGGCGCAAGCCGCCAGCGGTGGCAGGGACCAGGGCAGGATGTGGCTGGTGTTGTAGGTCACCAGAACCGGAGTGATCAGCTTGTCGGGCATGGGGCGTGATGATGCCCGAAGCGCCGATGCATCCACGCCGTGATGTACAGGTGCAGCGCAGGCAGGGGTGGGTAGTTGGCTCGACGAGGTCCACGCCCGCGTAACATCTGTGCCCCCGCCCTAGGCCCTACGCCCTACGCCCTGGCCGCTGGGCCATGACATTCCATGCGCGGCCATTGCGCCTGCCCAGCAACCGCCCGAACCTGCCTCACTTTGCCCGACGCTACCTGATGCGAATTCCGATCCTGATGTATCACCAGATCGACGTGCCGCCACCGCGTGGCACACCGATGCGAGGCATGGTGGTGGCGCCTTCGTCGTTTGCCTGGCAGATGCGCATGCTGGCGCTGCTGGGCTACCGGGGCCTGTCCATGCGTGACCTGATGCCCTACCTGCTGGGCCAGAAGACCGGCAAGGTGGCGGGCATCACCTTCGACGACGGTTACTGCAACACGCTGGACCAGGCGCTGCCGGTGCTGAAGGCACGCGGCTTCACCGCCACGAGTTATGTGGTCAGTGGTGCGATCGGTGGCACCAATGCCTGGGATGCTGCCCAGGGTGTGCCGGCGGCACGTTTGATGGATCTTGCCCAGCTCAGGGCCTGGTTGGCCGCGGGCATGGACGTGGGCTCGCACACGCGTGATCATGCAGACCTCGCCAAGCTTGACGAGGCCGCCGCGCGGGCGCAGATGGTGGGCGCCAAGTCCGATCTGGAGCAGGCGCTGGGTGTGGCGGTCGAGCATTTCTGTTACCCCTACGGGCGCTACCTGCCGCAGCAGGCCGACTGGGCGCGCGAGGCCGGCTACCTCACTGCCACGACGGTGGCGCGTGGCCGCGTCGTGACCACCGACAACCTGTGGCGCCTGCCGCGTGTGCTGGTGTCGAGGGCGACGCACCCTGGCTACTTCTTTCTCAAGCTGGTCACGGGTTATGAAGACCGATATCGCTGACGCCCCTGCCTCGGTGCCCATACATGCGCTGATCGTCAACTCGGTGCTGACGGGCGGAGGGGTCGACAGCCACACCCTGTCGCTGTGCCAAGCGTTGCTTGGTGCGGGCGTGCGGGTGTCGCTTGCCGTGTCCGAGCGCGCCCGGCTGTTGCCCAGGGCCCGTGCGATTGCCGGCCTCGAACTGCTGGTGCTCGGCCGACGCCGGCAGACCTGGCCGTTCGGGCTTGCGGCCTACATCCGGCGTGAATCCGTGCAGGTCATCCACGCCCATCACGGCCGTGACTACTGGGTCGCGCTGCTGGGCAGCAAGCTCTCGTTCAAGTCGACACAGGTCGTCGCGACGCGGCACCTGATGACACCGATCAAGCCGCGGACGCTGCGGCTGCTGGCGCCGCCTGTGCGGGTCATCGCCGTGTCCGATGCCGTGATGCGCGCCTTGGCGCAGTGTGATCCGACTCAGCGCCTGGCGCTGCGGCGCATCCACTGCGGCATCGATACCGAGGTGTTCAGCCCCGACGATGCTGCAGGACGGCAAGCCGCCCGAGCCGCCCTGGGATTTGCGCCGGACGACGTGGTGTTTGCCGTGGTCGGGCCGGTACACGGCGTCGACGGCAAGGGCCAGTTCTATTTTGCTGCGGCAGCGGCGCAGGTGGTGGCGTCGTGCCCACGAGCGCGTTTCGTGTGTATGGGGGAGGGTGATGCTGTCGACAGGCTACAGGCCGAGGTCATGCGACTGGGGCTCGCGTCGCGTTTCGAGATTCGGCCCTTCACCGACGATGTGCGGTCCGTGATGCGAGCGATCGACGTGCTGGTGCACCCGGCGGTGAGCAGCGAGGCACTGGGCCTGGTGATTCTCGAGACACTGGCCTGTGGTCGCCCCGTCATCGCCAGCCACCTGGACGGCATCAGCGAGACCTTCGTGGCAGGTGAGCATGGCCTGCTGGTGCCGCCACGAGATGTGCCGGCACTCGCCGCAGCCATGTCGACGCTGGCGGCTGACGATCGAATGCGCCAGGCGCTGGGCAGCGCGGGTCGAGACTGGGTGCTGCGCAAGTTCTCGCTCGCGAGCCTCGGGCCGGCAACTCGCCGCCTCTACGCCGAAGCCTTGTCGTCGGCCGATTGAGCCTCTCCAGCCAGTTCGGCATGTGCCAGGCGCGTCAGATGCCTAGGTGCGGCTGGTGCTTCACTTGCGTGGCATCCGTCCCATCAGGAAGAACTCGTCGTTCGGGCGCATGCCGATCATGTTGGCCATGCGGTTCGACAGGCCGAAGAAGGCGGTGATGGCGCCGATGTCCCAGATGTCCTCGTCGCCAAAGCCGTGGGCGTGCAGGGCGGCGTAGTCGGCCTCGCCGACGTTGGCCGAATCGGTGCACACCTTCATCGCGAAGTCGAGCATGGCGCGCTGGCGCGGCGTGATGTCGGCCTTGCGGTGGTTGACCGCCACCTGATCGGCGATGAGCGGGTTCTTCTCGTAGATGCGCAGGATGGCACCATGTGCGACCACGCAGTACAGGCAACCGTTGGCGCCCGAGGTGGCGACCACGATCATCTCCTTCTCGCCCTTGCTCAGGCCCGACTCACGCAGCATCAACGCATCGTGATAGGCAAAGAAGGCGCGGCATTCGTCGGGCCGATGCGCCAGCGCCAGAAAGACGTTGGGCACGAAGCCGGCTTTGTCCTGCACGGCCAGGATGCGGTCGCGCAGGTCGGCGGGCAGATCGGCGACGGCGGGCACGGGATAACGGCTGATGGCGGGGCTGCCTGAAGGACTGTTGGCCGGCATGGTGGTCTCCAAGGGTTGGTGGATCAGGTCTGGAACTGCAGGGCGTGCAGACGCGCGAACAAGCCACCATTGGCCAGCAGTTGCGCGTGGGTGCCTTGCTCGACGACGCGGCCACCTTCGAGCACCACCACGCGGTCTGCACGTTCGATGGTCGACAGGCGATGGGCAATGACGATGGCAGTGCGGCCTCGCATCAGGCGGTCGAGGGCGTCCTGCACCAGGCGCTCGGACTCGGAATCGAGCGCAGACGTGGCTTCGTCGAGGATGAGGATGGGCGCGTCCTTGTAGATCGCACGTGCGATGGCCAGGCGTTGGCGCTGACCGCCGGACAACTGCTGGCCGTTGTGGCCGACCAGGCTGTCCAGGCCTTCGGGCAAGGCCTCGATCACGTCCAGCAGATTGGCGGCGCGCAAGGCATCACGAACGCGGCCGGGGTCGACCTGGTCACCCAGCGCCACGTTGGCCGCCACGCTGTCGTTGAACAACACCACGTCCTGGCTGACCAGCGCGAACTGGCGACGCAGTGCGGCCACCTGCCAGTCGCGCACGTCGTGACCGTCGACCGACACGGTGCCGCTGGTGACATCGACGAAGCGTGGCAACAGGTTGATGAGGGTGGTCTTGCCTGCGCCCGACGGTCCCACCAGGGCAACCACCTGCCCGGCCGGGATGTCGATCGTGACGTCGCTGAGTGCCGACGCGTGATCACTTCGGTAACTCACCCCCACACCGGTCAGGCTGATGGCACCGGCGGCGCGATCGCACTGATAGCTGCCTTCGATTTCACGAGGCGCTACGTGGATGAGGTCCAGTGCACGGTCGAGTGATGCCAGGCCACGTGTGATCGGCACGACGATTTCGGATAGGCGTTTGATGGGCGCCACCAGCATCAGCATGGCAGTGACGAAACCGATGAAACCTCCCACCGTGCCGCTGCCACCACGCGCCTGCCACAAGGCCGTGACAACCACGGCGGACAAGGCCATGGCCGCCAGGATCTGCGTGATCGGGGTCATGGTCGCCGCTGCCGCGGTCGATTTGAGTGCCAGGCGGCGCAGCATCAGGCTCTCGCGGTCGAAACGAGCAGCTTGGTCGGCTTGTGCGCCGTGCATGCGCACCGTGCGCCAGGCCAGCACGTTCTCCTCGACCACGTAGCCCATCTTGTCCATCGACTGCTGACTGGCCAGCGTGAGCCGGTGCAGGCGTTTGCTCAGCACCCGCATCACCAGCGCGACGGCTGGCAACAGCACCGTGACGAACAAGGTGAGCTGCCAGTTCAGCCACAGCAGATAAGACGTGAGCGCCACCAGCGTGAGCACGTCGCGGATCAGATCGAGCGTGGACATCGACAGCAACTGCGCACCGGTCTGCACCTCGTAAGCCACGGTGTTGATCAGGCTGCTCGACGGGCGATCGGCATACAGCTTCGGATGGGCATCCAGCAGGCGGCGAAAAAGGTCGCCGCGCAGCGCTTCGGTGCCGCGCAAGGCGGTCCATGCCAGCGCGTACTGGGCCGTGAACGTGGCGCAGCCGCGCAGAGCGAACACCCCAATCAACATGACCGGCACCCACCACAACGACAGGCCGGTGTCGCGGAACCCGCGGTCGAGCATCTGCTGCAGCAGCCACGGTACCAGGGGTTCCGACGCGGCGACAACGACGGTGGCCAGCGCGGCAGTGATGAAGCCGATCCGCAGCGGTGCGAAGTAGGGCCAGATACGGCGGAGTTGCTCGAAAAGGAACTTCATGCGTTGCGGCGCCATGCGCCGAAGGGGAGGGCTGACCACTGAGAGTACTTCAGCACCTGCACCCGAGATCGACCATGGACCCGAGGTGCAGCGGCGGGCGATTATCAGTGGGCCGCAAGTTGGACCACACCCGATCGGCGCGCGGCCGTCATGCGTCCTGTCGTAGCGTGGCGACATCGGCTGGCCAGGCGGATTCGGCCCTCATCACAGCCGTACAGGCGCAAACTCGGGCGGCGCCAAGAACTCGACATCAAAGTGCGCCGTTCACAAGTCGTCCAACTCGCGCTATACTCGCGGGCTTGCCTCGACACGCGTTGCATGTTCTCGGCGGGTTGTTAGCTCAGTCGGTAGAGCAGCGGACTTTTAATCCGTTGGTCACAGGTTCAAGTCCTGTACAACCCACCAAATGTCGTGTTAGCATCGAGGTCTTGGGGCTCTTAGCTCAGTTGGTAGAGCAGCGGACTCTTAATCCGTTGGTCGAAGGTTCGAATCCTTCAGGGCCCACCAACATACTCGAAGGCCTGATCGTGCAAACGATCAGGCCTTTTGATTTTTGCGCGTCACTCCGGTTTTCGCCACGCTTCACGGACGTGCCAGCGAAGTCCACGACCAGGGGCGCGAGGATCTGCCCGTGCGGCTATTGCAGTTGTTCATTGCAAAGGCGACTGCCCGGTTGTCGACCAAACCAGGATTTGTGGCGATGCGTGGTCAAGTGTCGCCGTCGTCGCCTACGGTCACGATCAAACCCTCGCTCGACGTCGCGAGTTTGCGATAGATGGTCAGGATCTGCTCGTTGATGGCATGCAGGCGCATGCCCATGGTTCGGGCAATTTCCTTGAAGGTGAATCCTTTGGCAAGGTGGCCGAGCAATTCCAGATCACGCGCCGACAAGGTTGCAGGCGCGCGCCTGACAACGTCGAAGTCACCGGCAAGAGAGGCGTGCTGGCGAAAGAAGTTTGCGATCCGGCGAGCGATTGCGGGCGACATGGTGGGTTGTCCGCGCACGATGCGCTGGAGCTCTTCGACCAGAACTTCGAATCGGTCTTCTTTCAGCAGATAACCATCGACGCCCAGTTGCAGCGCTGGAAACAGGTGGTCATCGTCCGAATAGAGCGTGGTGGCGATCCGGGTGGCCGAGTCGTGTTGCACTTGCTCGAGCAATTCGAGCCCCGGACCATCTACCAGTTCGAGTGCGCAAAGGATGAGGCGAAACCCCGACTGCGTCGTGGCAGGTGAAGCCCCAGTCGGTTCTGGCGCAGTCATCCTGGCAGCCAGCGCCAGGCGTGCCGAAGCGAGGCTGGCGGCTTCGACGATCTCGATCACGTCGGTGAAGCTTTCGCGCACCACCCGTGCCAGAAAACCGCGCGCGACCGGGTTGTCTTCGACGATGAGAACTCGGGTCGACATGATGTGGTGGTTGTTTGCCGTGCAAGGACACTGTTGATGCGTTGCTCGATTATGGGCATCGTTGTGACCCGGCGATTGATGCCGGGCGACCCGCTCCCCACGAAACAATGGCCGGATCCCCTGCGTGCGGGCTCAGTCTGCCGTATTTCGCAGCACGAGCTTGCCATGTACCCGGCGCTGGTCCATCAACTCGAACGCGGCGGGCAACTCCGTCATGTGCAGTACCTGGTCGATATATGGTTTCACCAAACCCTGTGCGTACCAGGTCGACAACTCGCCCAGCATTCTTGCATTCGACTTGGGTTCGCGCCTGGCATATTCGCCCCAGAACACGCCAACTACCGCAGCACCCTTGAGCAAGGCGAGATTGAGTGGCAATGAGGGTATTTGCCCCTGGGCGAAACCGATTACCAGATATCTGCCGCGCCAGGCGATGGCGCGAAATGCCACTTCGGCCTGCGGGCCCCCGACCGGGTCGTAGACGATGTCCGGTCCTTTGCCGCCGGTGAGTTCCTTGACCCGGTCGCGCAGTGTGCCATTCGAATAATCGAATGCCGCGTCGGCGCCCAGACGCAGGGCCAATTCACATTTGGCGGGGCTCGAGGTGCCGGCAATCACACGGGCACCCGCCGCCTTGGCCACTTGCATGGCCGCGCTGCCTACGCCGCCTGTGGCGCCCAGCACGAGCACGGTTTCCCCCGCACGCAAACTGCCCCGGTCGATCAGGCCGTGATGTGACGTGGCATAAGTGCAGATGAAGGCCGCAGCATCCTCGAAACTCATCACGGCGGGCACGGGCATCACCAGGTGGGCCGGCACACATACTTCGGTGGCAAAGCCGCCCTGGCCGGCAAATGCGGCGACTCGGTCACCCGGTTGGAAGCCCGTGACAGCTGATCCGACGGCCGTGATCACACCAGAAAACTCGCAACCCGGTACAAACGGCAAGGCCGGCTTGACCTGGTACTTGCCCTGCACGATGAGCAGATCCGGAAAGTTGAGGCTGGCGCACGCCACCGCGATGCGTACCTCACCAGGCGCCGGTTCGGGTGTGGGCAGTTCGCTCCATCGCAACGCCTGCGGGCCGCTGGCCTCGTTGCATACCCATGCGTACATGTCTCGCTCCTGTGGTCTTCGTGGTCTCGAGGTGGCCGCGCCACCATGCTCGCGCCGCATCATAGGCAGGTGCGGCGACCTGTGTGTGCCTGGCGCCATGTGTTGGGCGGACCTGTGGCACTGCCTACAATGACCTGGATGCGTATCCTGGTTGCCAACGACGATGGTTATCTTGCCCCTGGCCTGGCGGCCCTCGTGAGGGTGTGTCACGAATTCGGCGAGGTCGACGTCGTGGCGCCCGAACAAAACGCCAGCGGCACGAGCAATGCACTCACGCTGCAGCGGCCGCTGTCTGTGTACACGACACCACAAGGCTGGCGTTACATCAACGGCACCCCGTCGGACTGTGTCCACGTGGCGCTCACCGGCTTGCTCGAGCAGCGGCCGGATCTGGTCGTCTCGGGCATCAACAACGGCGCCAACATGGGCGACGACACGCTGTATTCGGGCACGGTCGCTGCGGCGATGGAGGGGTTTCTGTTCGGCATCCCATCCATCGCGTTCTCGCTGCTCGACAAGGGTTGGGGCAACCTCGATGCTGCTGCCGATGTGGCGCGTGGTGTGATCGCCAGCATCGTTGGTGATCTGGGTGGGGCCGATCGACCGACACCCTGGCTGCTCAACGTGAACATTCCCAATCGTGCAGATTCGGCCAGTCTGCCACGACGATTGACGCGCCTCGGGCGGCGCCATGCCAGCGAGCCAGTGATCCGCCAGGTCAACCCACGCGGGGAAACCAACTACTGGATCGGCGCTGCCGGCGACGCCCGTGAAGCCGGCGAGGGCACCGACTTTTTTGCCCTGGCCAGCGGCTGTGTCTCGATCACACCGCTGCAGGTCGATCTCACCGACCATGCCGGACTGCCCGGCTGGTCCAGGCGCCTGGGCCTGACGGCGCCGTGACTCGCGAGGCCGATCCGCCCCGCAAGCGTTTCCCGGCCCGTCTTCCGGTGGCCGAAGCGACGGCGCGCCTGGCCGCTCGACCCGATCCGAAGGTCTCGACCCATCGCCCACAGCCCGCAGTGCGAGGCACGGCGCCACAGCCAAACCCACAGCTAGGCTTGATGCGGCCTCAAGATGCCTGGGCGCAGACCTTGCGGGAACAGGGTCGCGCCTTGCCACCCAGTGGCCTGGGGCTCGAGGCGCCGAGGTTTCGACATCGCCTGGTCGAGCGCCTGCGTGTGGACGGCTGCAGCGATGCCGACGTGCTCGCCGCCATCGGGGAGGTGCCGCGCCATTTTTTCGTCGACCCGGCCCTGGTCGGTCAGGCCTATGAGGACACCAGTCTGCCCATCGGCCTGGGGCAGACCATCTCCAAGCCCAGTGTGGTGGCACGCATGCTGAGCCTGTTGCGCCAGCGCCCGGACGGCGCCAGGCCGCTCGGGCGCGTGCTCGAAATCGGCACCGGCTGCGGCTACCAGGCCGCCTTGCTCGAGCGTCTGGCGCGTCAGGTGTATTCGGTCGAGCGGCTCAAGCCACTTTTCGACAAGGCACGTGACAACCTGGCGGAGATCCGCAGTGATCGGCTGCGCCTGATCTACGCAGACGGCCGTTTCGGCCATCCACCCAACGCACCCTACGACGGCATCATTGCCGCCGCCGGAGGTGAGGACATCCCGGCCGCATGGCTCGATCAGCTGGCGCCCGCCGGGCGTCTGGTGGCGCCATGCCAGGTGGGTGGTGCAGGTGAGCAACGACTCGTCGTGATCGACCGTCTGGCCGATGGCAGCTTGCGGCGGCACGAGTTCGAGGCCGTGCGATTCGTCCCCCTACAATCCGGCGTCAACGATTCAGGGGTTGCTTGATCACGTGCCGGCATGGCCGCCGTGGCGGCCCCGCCACCACCCATGACGACTGCCGGCCACAAAGCGATCGCTGATTTGAGCCATATCCACTACCCCTTGCGCCAGATGGCCGCCGACCACCGCACACTGCTTGCCTTGTGCGCCCTGTGCAGCGTCTTGGCTGGTTGTGCCTTGCCGTACAACAAGGCGCCGGTCGAGGACCGCAGCGCGCCTCTGCGCCCGGTGACCCCCCCACCTCTGATCGAACCACCCCGTCCAGAGGCCACCGGCCCGCTGGCGTCGAATGCCGAGTTTTCCGGGCGTACCGGCTATTACACCGTGCGGCCGGGAGACACGCTGATCCGCGTCGGTCTCGAGACTGGTCAGAACTGGCGTGACCTGCAGCGCTGGAACAACCTCGACAACCCCAACGTGCTCGAGATCGGCCAGGTGTTGCGTGTATTTGCGCCTGGCCAGGATCCCTCCGCCACCACGGTGCGCCCCATCACCACCAGCCGGATCGAGACCCGTCCCGCAGCGGCCAGTGCACCTGCCAATGCGGCCGTAGCCGTGCCGGCACCGACGTCTTCGACACCGGCCTCGGCCGCTACGGCGCCTGTGGGCGCCATGCCCGGCGGTTCGGCTGCGGTGGGCTCCGCCAGCATGCCCAGTCCGGCCCCTGCGCCGGTGGCACCACGTGATGCCGACGAAGACGTTGCCTGGGCCTGGCCAGCCCAGGGGCCGCTGATCTCGAGCTTCGACGAGTCGCGCAACAAGGGTGTCGCGATCGCCGGCAAGACCGGTGACCCGGTGGTTGCCGCTGCCGATGGCCGGGTGGTGTATGCCGGCTCGGGCCTGCGCGGTTACGGCAACCTCATCATCATCAAACACAACGACACCTACCTCACCGCCTACGCCCACAACCAGGCGCTGCTGGTCAAGGAAGACCAGCCGGTGCGGCGCGGCCAGAAGATCGCCGAGATGGGTGCGAGCGACGCCGACCGTGTGCAACTGCACTTCGAGATCCGTCGCAAAGGCAAGCCAATGGATCCGACCCGGATGTTGCCGTCGCGTTGATGTGCACGGGCTCGACAGGGCCTTACCCCTCATGAACGATTGAACAAAGGAGCGACCTGCGCGAGCGGGCCGCTCCTTCTGCCTTGTGGACGGTTGTTCACTGGATGGCCTGACCGAGTCAAGACAAGCTGGTTCTGGGCCTGGCCGTGGCCCGGTGAGTGCTTGCCTGCTGCGCGGTGTCGCTGGGCCGCGCGGGCTGGATCTACTTGGCGCTGGCGATGTAGGCCGCGAGGTCGAGCATCTGCTGGCTGGTCATCGTGGCGATGTTCTGATGTGCACTCTTCTTCATTGCCGTGCCGAGGGCGGCGGACGTCGAAGCCTTGGTGACATTCATCGAGTTGTTGGCCACGTTGGACCCGTGGCAACCGGAACACGTGTTCATGTAGGCCGTCTGGCCGTTGACCACGTTGCCAACGGGTGTCGGAGTCGGAGTTGGGGTAGGAGTAGGTGTCGGTGTCGGTGTCGGTGTCGGTGTCGGCGTGGGTGTGGGTGTGGGTGTGGGTGTGGGTGTGGGTGTGGGTGTGGGTGTGGGCGTGGGCGTGGGCGTGGGCGTCGGTGTGGGAGTAGGCGTTGGCGTTGGCGTTGGCGTGGGAGTAGGCGTGGGTGTGGGTGTGGGCGTCACCGCACCAGGTGTAGCGGACCATGTGCCAACGCTGTCGCTATTGCCGATGGCCACCGTGCCGCTGAGGCTGCCGTCGGCAGCCAATGTGCCGGTCAACACCAGGCCACGCATGGCCGAGTCGGTGCTCTTGAGCGTGAGGCTGCCGTCGGCCTGCTGCACACCGCGTAGCTTGACCGTGCCGGACGGCCGATTGCGGTCACCACGCCGGCTCGCCACCACCACCTGTTCGAGCTGCGCCTGGAACTGCTCCGTCAGGGCGGCGTAGTCGGACCGGAACGCCAGCAAGGCAGCCTTGCCCTGGGCGGTCTTGAGCTGGCTGGCATCGTTGCCGATGGCTGCACGCAAGGTGGCCGCCAGCGCTTCCACGCCTTGGCGGTAGGCGGCGCGGGCCTGGCTCGCATCGGCCAGGCTCTGCACTTCACCCGGGCTCGTGCCACTGCCATCTGCCGTCGCGGCCACCGGGACCCAGCGGCCTTCGAGTCTGCTGGTGCCGTTGCTGCGCAGCTCGCTCTTGAGCATCAAGACGCCGCTGGTGGTGCCCGCGTTGGCGCCGGCGGTGATGTCGACGGTGAGTGCGTACTGGTTGCTGATCCAGGCCTTCTGGGCGTCGGAATCGTCGTCGTCCTCGTCGTCGTCATCTCGGCTCGAAGCGCCGGACGTCGAACCACCACGCGATGCTGCACTCGCCGTCGAGCTCGAGGCCGGCTGCAGCCGCACGCTCACACCCTGGCTGGTGTCACTCACACTCAACGCCGCAGCTGTCGTCGACTCGCTCGCAGCAGCGCTGGTGGTGCTGCTGCCGTCGCCGCCGCCGCAGCCGCTCATCAGGGCGACGGCCATCATCAGAGCGCTCAGCACGGGCGCAGCGCGAAACGCCGTGCGGCCCGTGCCCTGACCGCCGACGCGGCCAACCGTGCTGCGCGCCACCTTGTCGGCGCATGATGTCGATTGCTGGGGAGTGCTCTGGTGGTTCATGGTGTGTCGTCCTAGGTTGTCGATGCGCGGGCCACGCGGTTCGCTGGTGCGAGTGCGCTGAAGGCATCCATCACGGCCTGTCTAGACAGGTAGGTGGTCGATGTGGCGTGATGCAAAGATAGGCCACCGCACCGGTCCTGGCGAGGGTTTGCCCGGGGCACTTACCTCGGTAACGCCCACCCGGTGCGTGCTTGCAGGCCGTGACGCAAGTGAACGAAACGGATGCCCCACCTTAACGTTCAGGCCAACGTGGCCGTGGTAGACGCGCGGCGGGCGTGTCGGGCTCGGGTACCTTGCACGTCGCGACGCCTGTCGACTGCGCAGCACCGACAATCACGCCATGAGTTCAGACATCGAATTGCAGATCGAATCCCTCGACCTCGAGGCCCAGGGCGTCGCCCGCAAGGCCGACGGCAAAGTCGTCTTCGTCGACGGTGCCTTGCCGGGTGAACGTGTCACCGCCCGCAGCTTGCGCAGCAAGAACAACTGGGAACAGGCGGCGCTGGTGGCCGTGCTGCGCCAGAGCCATCAGCGTGTCACACCTGGTTGCGAGCACTTCGGCCTGCACGGCGGCGCTTGTGGCGGTTGCAAGATGCAGCACCTGCACGTCTCGTCACAGGTGGCCGTCAAGCAACGCACACTCGAAGACAACCTGTGGCACCTCGGCAAGGTCAAGCCCGAGCGCATCCTGCGCGCCATCGAAGGTCCGGCCTGGGGCTACCGCTACCGCGCCCGCCTGTCGGTGCGCTGGGTGCCGCGCAAGGGTGAGGTGCTGGTGGGTTTCCACGAGCGCAAGTCGCGCTACGTGGCCGACATGAAAAGCTGCGCCATCCTGCCCGCCCATGTCAGCGCCCTGCTGGTGCCGCTGCGCCGGCTGATCGAACAGATGCAGGCGCGCCAGACGTTGCCGCAGATCGAACTGGCCATCGGTGAAACGGCGCAGGGCATCAACACCGCGCTGGTGCTGCGCCATCTCGAGCCGCTGTCGAACGGCGATCTCGACTTGCTGAAGGCATTTGCTACCGAACACGGTGTGAGCTGGTGGCTGCAGCCCAAAGGACCCGACACCGTGCGCCTGCTGGACGAGGCCGACGCCGGCAAGCTGGCCTACCGGCTGCCCGAGTTCGGCATCACGATGCCGTTCAAGCCGACCGACTTCACCCAGGTGAACCCACACATCAACCGTGTGCTGGTCAGCCGCGCGCTCAAGCTGCTCGACGTGCAGCGCACCGAACGTGTCATCGACTGGTTCTGTGGCCTGGGCAACTTCACCCTGCCGATCGCCACTCAGGCGCGCGAGGTGCTGGGCATCGAAGGCAGCGAGGTGCTGGTGCAGCGCGCCCGTGACAACGCCGCAGTCAACGGCCTGTCGGCCAACACCTCATTTGCGGCGCGCAACCTCTTCGAGCTCGATGCCAACGATCTGGCCGCGTATGGCCCGGCCGAGCGCTGGCTGATCGACCCGCCGCGCGAAGGTGCCTTCGCCATCGCCAAGGCGCTGGCCGATCATCACCAGACCCGACTGGGCAACAAGCCCGATCTCGATTCCGCCGAACCCGATGAGCCGACTGCGACAAGCAGCAAGCCCGGCACCGCCCCCAAGCCGGCCAGGCCACTCAGCGCCGGCACCCTGGCCTGGCAGCCGCCCGCGCGCATCGTGTACGTGAGCTGCAACCCGGCCACCCTGGCGCGCGATGCAGGGCTGCTGGTGCACCAGGCGGGCTATCGCTGCAGCCTGGCTGGTGCAGTCAACATGTTCCCCCACACGGCGCACGTCGAGTCGATGGCGGTGTTCGACCGCATCGTGGCCTGACCTTGTCAGGCGATCGCGTCGAGCAACTTGGATTCGAAATCGAGCTGCTGGCGGTTGTTCTGCAGCGCTGCGCCGTCGACCAGGAAGGTGTCCTCGACGCGTTCACCCAGCGTGCTGATTTTGGCCAGTTGCAGGTTGATGCTGAACTGCGCCATCACACGCGCGATGCAGTACAGCAGGCCCGAACGGTCGCTGGCCGAGACCGACAGCAGCCAGCGCTGGGCGCGTTCGTCCGGTCTCAACTGCACACGCGGTGTGACCGGGAAGGACTTGACCCGGCGTGACTGGCGCCCTCGGCTGGGTTCGGGCAACGGGCCTTCACGGCTCAGGGCTTGGGCCAGCTGGGTCTCGACCAGGGCGATGAGGTCGCGGTAGGCCTGGTTGAAGAAGGGCGTGATGACCTGGAAGGTGTCCATCGCGTAGCCCGAGCGTGTGGTGTGGATGCGTGCATCCAGGATGCTGAACTGCGCGCTGTCGAAGTAGCCGCAGATACGTGCGAACAGGTCGCGCCGGTCGGGGCTGTAGACCAGCACCTGCAGGCCTTCACCCACCGGCGAGATACGCGCGTCGACGACGGGCACGGTGCTGTCGACCCTGCGGTTGAGCGCACGTGCATGCCAGGCAATCTCGCCGCTGTCGTGGCGCGCAAAGTAGCTCAGATCGAGCGTCTTCCACAGCGCCTCTTCGGCGCCGGGCAGGGCCGAGTTGAGCGCCAGCATCTGGCGCGCCTCGAGGCGCTTATGCTCGATCTCGGCGTCCATGTTGGCCTTGGCGCCGCCCAGGGCGCGCAGCGTGGCGCGGTACAGGTCTTCGAGCAGCTTGCCCTTCCAGGCGTTCCACACCTTGGGGCTGGTGCCGCGGATGTCTGACACCGTCAGCAGGTACAACGCTGTCAGGCGGCGCGGGTCGCGCACGTGTGCTGCGAAGGCCTGGATCACGTCCGGGTCGGACAGGTCTTCTTTCTGTGCGACCCGAGACATGGTGAGGTGTTCACTCACCAGAAACTCGATGAGCTTGGCGTCTTCACGCTCGATGTCGTGGTCGCGGCAGAAACGCCGCACCTCGACCGCACCCAGCACCGAGTGGTCGCCGCCGCGGCCCTTGGCCACGTCGTGGAAGAGTGCCGCCACGTACAGGATCCACGGCTTGTCCCAGTGCGCCGCCAGCTGCGAGCAAAACGGGTACTCGTGGGTGTGTTCGGGGATGAAGAAACGCCGCACATTGCGCAGCACCATCAGGATGTGCTGGTCCACCGTGTACACGTGGAACAGGTCGTGCTGCATCTGGCCGACGATGCGCCGAAACACCCACAGATATCGCCCCAGCACCGAGGTCTGGTTCATGAGCCGCAGCGCGTGGGTCTGGCCCTCGGGCTGCTGCAGGATCTCCATGAAGATGCGGCGGTTCTCCGGGTCGGCGCGGAACTTCGCGTCCATCAGCTCGCGGGCGTTGTACAGCGCCCGCAGGGTGCGCACCGACAGGCCCTTGATGCCCACCGAACTGGCGAACACCCTGAAGGTGTCGAGGATGGCGTGGGGGTCGCGTTCGTAGAGGTCGTCGCTCGCCACTTCCAGCATACCGGCGCGGTCGAAGAAGCGATCGTCGATCGGGCGCATCGGGTCGTTCTGCGAACTGGCCACCACCTCCTCGATGTTGAGCATCAGGATCAGGTTGAGCTGGTTCACCGCCTTGGCGGCCCAGTAGTAGCGGCGCATCAGCGCCTCGCTGGCGCGCCGTTCTGCCGTCGACTTGTAGCCGAAGCTCTCGGCCACCGCGGTCTGCAGGTCGAACACGAGGCGGTCTTCGCGCCGCCCCGCAATGATGTGCAGGCGCGCGCGGATCAGGCGCAGCAGGCCTTCATTGCGCTGCAGCTGGCGCACCTCGAACCGGGTGATCAGTCCCTTGTGCGCCAGCTCGGTCCAGCTGTGGCCCAGGCCGGCGGCGGCGGCCACCCACAACACGAGCTGAAGATCACGCAGTCCGCCCGGGCTTTCCTTGCAGTTGGGTTCGAGCGAATAGGGCGTGTCCTCGTACTTGACGTGGCGCTGGCGCATCTCGAGTGTCTTGGCGCGCAGGAAGGCCGCCGAGTCGAGCACCTCGGCCGTGCGCAGCTTGAACTCGTCGTAGAGCTTCTTGTTGCCTGTGACAACGCGGCT
This sequence comes from Candidatus Intricatilinea gracilis, assembly GCA_016702605.1. Lineage (GTDB taxonomy): Bacteria > Pseudomonadota > Gammaproteobacteria > Burkholderiales > Burkholderiaceae_C > Sphaerotilus > Sphaerotilus gracilis. Next base: position 1,489,160 of record JADJDQ010000021.1, on the reverse strand, counting down.
TTCGAGCATGGCGGTCTGCACCGTCACGTCGGCTCGAGCCTCGCGCACACAGTCGACGACGTTGCGAACGCTCGAGCCGATGTCCAGGCCAATGTCCCAGCACGCCCCGATGAAGGCTTCGATCGCGCGGGTGTAACGCGCCGGGTCGGCGCCGGCCAGTGAGATGTCGGCTGTGGTGCCGCCTGCGGCCGCGCCACCGACGCCAGCAGCGCTGCCCGGCGTGGCAGGGGTATCGACACCCGCCGGCAGCAGCAGCAGGACGTCCACGTCCGAATACGGAAACAGCTCGCCGCGGCCATAGCCACCCACGGCCACCAGCGCGGCGTCGGCCGGCAGGCCGACCTGCTCCCACAGCAGCACGAGCACGTCGTCGACGTGGCGGGCCAGCGCCCGCACCATGCGGTTGGCCGCCGAGGCGGTGGCCGGCGCGCTGCGGAAACGTTCGATCAGCGCATTGCGGCCTTCGCGCATGAGTTTGCGCAGATCGGCCACGTTGAGTGTGGGCGTCACCCCAGGCGCCAGGGCTGGCGCCGACTCGGCTGCCCGAGGCGCAGCGATCGTGGATGACGAGCCGATGGGGATGGCTGCTGTGGTTGCGCCGGCTGGGCCTGATGTGTCGGCGCCGGCCAGCGCGCCAGTCGCAGCGGTGTCGGTCATGCGTGAATCAGCCGGGTACGGCGACAGCGTTCATGAAGGCGGGCAAGGCCGGGCTGCCGGCCGACAAGGTCAACACCTCGTAGCCGGTCTCGGTGACGAGGATGGTGTGTTCCCACTGCGCCGAGAGTGACCGATCCTTGGTGACGATGGTCCAGCCGTCGCCCGACTCCTTGATCTCGCGCCGGCCGGCGTTGACCATGGGTTCGATGGTGAAACACATGCCGGGCACGAGAGTTTCGAGTGTGCCCGGGCGGCCGTAGTGCAGCACCTGCGGCTCTTCGTGGAACTTGCGGCCGATGCCGTGGCCGCAGAACTCGCGCACCACCGACAGGCCCTGGTTCTCGACGAAGGTCTGGATCGCGTGGCCGATGTCGCCCAGCTTGATGCCGGGCCTGACCTTGACGATGCCGCGCCACATGGCCTCGTAGGTGAGGCTGCACAGGCGCTTGGCGGCGATCGAGCCTTCACCCACGATGAACATGCGGCTGGTGTCACCGTGCCAGCCGTTCTTGATGACGGTGATGTCGCAGTTGATGATGTCGCCGGTCTTCAACTCGCGGTCGCTCGGTATTCCGTGGCACACCTGCTGATTGATCGACGTGCAGATCGACTTGGGGTAGGGTTTGTAGCCAGGGGGGGCGTAGTTGAGCGGCGCCGGTATGGCGCCTTGCACATCGACGATGTAGTCGTGGCAGAGTTGGTCGAGGCGGTCGGTGGTGACCCCCGCCACCACAAAGGGGGCGAGGTAGTCGAGCACTTCTGCGGCGAGGCGGCAGGCTAGCCGCATGCCTTCGATGTCCGAAGGCGATTTGATCGTGATACCCATAATTTCGATTATCCCCGAGGCACCCGTCATCGATCGGCGTAGGGAATGGCGCGGCGAGTGGTTCAGCAATTGGCAGTTGCGGCGCCAGCCTAAAATTCGCGCTTACCCCAACCCGCACGGCGTTGCCTGCCGGGTTTTTGTTTTTTCGCCCTCACCCGCGTAGCGCCCGGCGCTGCGAGCTCGCATGACTGCCCATCAAGCCGCCGCTCCCTCGTCCAAGTCGACCACTGCGCACCCTGCCAAACATCTGCTGTCCTTCGACGGCAGCCAGGCGCTGTCTGCCTTTCGCGCCCAGGCCCTGCTGCCGCGCCTGCAGGCGGTGGAGCCGCGCATCGCAGCCATCAGCGCTCGCCATGTGCACTGGGTCTGGAGCGACGTGGCGCTGGACGGCGGCACCCGAGACCGCCTGGCCCAGCTGCTGACCTACGGCGACCCCGCCGACGCCGCGCCCGAGGGCGAGCACCTCACCATCCTGGTCATGCCGCGTCTGGGCACCGTGTCGCCCTGGGCCAGCAAGGCCACCGACATCGCGCACAACTGCGGCATCGCGGCGCTGCACCGGGTCGAGCGGGTCACCGAATATCGCCTCTCGCTCGAGAGTGGTCTGATCGCCGGCCTGCTCGACAAGGTGCGCGGCGCCAAACCGGTGCCGGCCGACACGCAGTTCGCCCTGGCCGCCTTGCTGCACGACCGCATGACCGAATCGGTCGCGTTCGACCACGACGCTGCCCGTGCCCTGTTCGACGAGCAGGACGCTGCACCGCTGGAGCATGTCGACGTGCTGGTCGCCGGCCGCGCCGCGCTTGTCGACGCCAACACGCGCTGGGGCCTGGCCCTGTCGATTGATGAGATCGACTACCTGGTGAGCGCCTTCATCACCCTGGGCCGCAATCCGAGCGACGTCGAGCTGATGATGTTCGCCCAGGCCAACAGCGAACACTGCCGCCACAAGATCTTCAATGCCGACTTCGTCATCGATGGCCAGCCCCAGCCGATGAGCATGTTCGGCATGATTCGCAACACCGAGAAGCTGGCCGCCGACACCCAACCCGGCCGCAGCGTGGTGGCCTACAGCGACAACGCCGCGGTGATGCAGGGCACGGCCATAGAGCGCTGGGTGGCCAGCTACAACGCCGAGGCCACGTCGCCTGTCTATACAAGCCGCCCCGAGACCACCCATGTGCTGATGAAGGTAGAGACACACAACCACCCGACCGCCATTTCGCCTTTTGCCGGCGCGTCGACTGGCGCCGGTGGCGAGATCCGCGACGAAGGGGCGACTGGTCGTGGCTCGCGTCCCAAGGCTGGCCTGACCGGGTTCACCGTCAGCCACTTGCACCTGCCGGGTCTGGACGAGCCTTGGGAAGCCGGAGGTCTTGGCAAGCCTGAACACATCGCCAGCCCGCTGCAGATCATGATCGACGGCCCGCTGGGCGGCGCGGCCTTCAACAACGAGTTCGGCCGGCCCAATCTGGCAGGTTACTTCCGCGTCTTCGAGATGGACGTGGCGGGGCTGCGCCGCGGCTATCACAAACCCATCATGATCGCCGGTGGCCTGGGCCAGATCACCGACGGCCTGACACACAAGCTGCCGCTGGCCGCCGGCAGCCTGCTCGTGCAGGTGGGCGGGCCCGGCATGCGCATCGGCATGGGCGGCGGCGCGGCCAGTTCGATGGCGGCGGGCAGCAACAGTGCGGCACTCGATTTCGACTCGGTGCAGCGCGGCAACCCCGAAATCCAGCGCCGCGCGCAGGAACTCATCAACCAGTGCTGGGCCCTCGGTGATGACAACCCGATCCTGGCGATCCACGACGTGGGCGCGGGCGGCATCAGCAATGCCTTCCCGGAACTGGTGGACGGCGCGGGCAAGGGTGCGCGTTTCGACATGAGCAAGGTGCCGCTGGAAGAGTCGGGCCTGGCACCCAAGGAAATCTGGTGCAACGAGAGCCAGGAGCGTTACGTGCTGGCCATCGCGCCCGAGTCGCTGGCGCGCTTCCAGGCCCTGGCCGACCGCGAACGTTGCCCCATCGCCGTGGTGGGTGTGGCGACCGACGAGACCGAACTCATCCTCGAAGCCCCGGCCACCGCCGACAAACCCGCCGAGCGTGTCATCGACATGCCCATGGACGTGCTGCTCGGCAAGCCGCCGCGCATGGTGCGCGATGTGGCACGCATCGGGCGCAGCGAAGCCAGGCTGGACCTCACCGGTGTGTCGCTGGCTGATGCCGCCACCGCCGTGCTGCGCCACCCGACGGTGGCGAGCAAGCGCTTTCTGATCACCATCGGCGACCGCACCGTGGGCGGCCTGAGCCACCGCGACCAGATGGTCGGCCCCTGGCAGGTGCCGGTGGCCGATTGCGCCGTGACGCTGGCCGACTACGCTGGCCTGGCCGGTGAGGCCATGAGCCTGGGCGAACGTTCACCGCTGGCTGCGCTGGATGCACCCGCCTCGGGCCGGATGGCCGTGGGTGAGGCGCTGACCAACCTGTTGGCTGCGCCGGTGACGTTGGACCGGATCAAGCTCAGCGCCAACTGGATGGCCGCCTGCGGCGAGGCAGGCGAGGACGCCGCCCTGTACGACACCGTCAAGGCGGTGGGCATGGAGCTGTGCCCGGCGCTGGGTGTGGGCATTCCGGTGGGCAAGGACAGCCTGTCGATGCGCACGCGCTGGAAGGACGAGGCGACGGGCGAGCAGCGCTCGGTGGTGGCACCGGTGTCGCTCATCGTCACCGCCTTTGCCTCGCTCGACAGCGTGGCCGGCACCGTCACGCCGCAGCTGCAGCAAGGCGATACCTGCCTCATCCTGGTGGATCTGGGTCAGGCGAAACGACGCATGGGTGGCTCGATCCTGGCGCAGACCCTGAACCACTTCGGCGACACCGTGCCCGATCTGGACGACCCGGCAGCGCTCAAGGCGCTGTTCAGCGCCGTCAACCAGTTGCGCGCCAGCGGCGACCTGCTGGCCTACCACGACCGCAGCGACGGCGGTTTGTGGGCAACGGTCTGCGAGATGGCCTTCGCCGGCCATGTGGGCGTGAGCCTCAACGTCGACATGCTGGTCACGGAAGGTGACGGCATCACCGACAGCCGCGCCGACATGGGTGACTCGAAGAACTGGGCCGGCCAGGTCGGTGAACGCCGCAACCAACTCACGCTCGAGGCCCTGTTCAACGAGGAACTCGGCGTGGTGCTGCAGGTGCCCGCCGCCCAGCGCGATTCGACGATGGCGGTGCTGCGCCAGCACGGCCTGTCACGCCACAGCCATGTCGTCGGCAAGCCCAACACCAGCGGCCAGATCGAGGTGTGGCGCGACGCCAAGAAGGTCTACACCGCACCGCTGCAGGTTCTGCAGCACACCTGGGACGAGGTCAGCAGCCGCATCGCCGCCCTGCGCGACAACCCGGCCTGCGCCGAGAGTGAACACGCCGCCGCCGGCAACCCCGAGGACACAGGCTTGATCGTGCGCCCGAGCTTCGACCCGTCGGTCGACGTCGCCGCACCGTACCTGAACCTGGCCAAGCCGCGTGTGGCCATCCTGCGCGAGCAGGGTGTGAACAGCCACCTGGAAATGGCCTACGCCATGGCCAAGGCCGGCTTCGAAAGTGTCGACGTCCACATGACCGACCTGCAGCAAGGCCGCGCCGACCTGGCCGGGTTTGCCGCCTTCGTCGCCTGCGGTGGTTTCAGCTACGGCGACACACTTGGCGCTGGCGAAGGCTGGGCGCGCTCCATCATGTTCAACCCGCGCCTGGCCGAGCAGTTCCAGGCCTTCTTCGCGCGGCGCGACACGCTGGCCCTTGGCGTGTGCAACGGCTGCCAGATGATGGCTGCGCTGGCCCCGATCATCCCCGGCGCCGACGCCTGGCCACGCTTCACCCGCAACAAGAGTGAACAGTTCGAGGCGCGTTTCAGCCAGGTCGAGGTGCTCGACAGCCCGTCGGTCTTCTTCACCGGCATGGCCGGCAGCCGCCTGCCCATCGCCGTGGCGCATGGTGAAGGCTTCGCCGACTTCTCGCAGCGCGGCGACAGGGGCAAGGTGCTGCCCGCCATGCGGTTTGTCGACCACCGCGGCCAGCCCACCGAAACCTATCCGGCCAACCCCAACGGCAGCCCGGCAGGCCTGACGGCTGTCACGACGCCCGACGGTCGTTTCACCGTGCTGATGCCTCACCCCGAGCGAGTCTTCCGCAATGCCCAGATGAGCTGGACCAGCGGCGACTTGGCCGCACTCAGCCCGTGGATGCGCATGTTCGGCAACGTGCGCAAGGCGCTGGGTTGATTGTTCGCGGCCCGGCCTCAGCCGTGGCCTGAAGGTGTCAGGTCCGGCGCGAGCTGACGCCAAGCCGAGTCGCGGCAGCCGATGCCGCGACTGGCAGTACCTGTCAGGCGAGCAACTCGACTGGTGGCGTCAGCCCTAGATTGCTTGCTCGCTCGAACAGCTTGCGGTCGAAGGTGACCAGACCCGTGGCGCGGGTGCTGCGTGCCAGGTGCAGTGCGTCGGCGAAATCCAGCCCTTGCTCGTGATGCTCCAGCGCCGTCAGCACGTCATGGCGGTCCTCGATGACCACGTGTTCGATGCCTGTCAGGGCACGCATCACGCGAATGACGTCGGGGCGCGTCAGCTCGTAGAAGCCTCGCATCACCCACTCGAATTCGAGCAGCACGGTGACTGGCACGAAGGCCCGTTGCGACATCGCTTCTGCAGCTGCGGGGCGTTGCCTGGCAGCCTCGATGTCGTCTGCGTCGTCGATGAAGAAACGGGCCAGGACGTTGGTGTCCAGCGCTTTCATGCGTCGGCGTCGGGCGACGTCCGGGCGGCGAGTCGGGCCGGATCGAAATCGTCGAGGCTGCGTGCCACGCCCCGCGTGGGCGCCTTGACCATGCCGGCCAAACCTGCAAGGTCGGACTGCGGCACCGGCCGCACGATACGCAGCCGCAGGCCATCGACTTCCTCGGATACCTCCAACCGCGAACCCGCACCAAGGCCCAGCCTGCGCCGCAAGGCAGCTGGCAGAACGATCTGGCCTTTGGACGAGACGAGCAGGGTGGACATCGTGGTTCCGATGGTGCGTGGTTGAGCCAGTCTAGAGTGACTTACCTTGTAAGTCAAAGCCGGACCATCAAGGCCGGCTCGGCTGCGGCCGGTCACAATCTGCACTTCATCACTGTGCAAAGTGCTTCAGCCCTCCAAGCGGGGCTGAAGAGTCTTCACCACCGTCAACCATGTCCAGCATCTGCATCGTCTACGCCACGGTCGATGGCCAGACCCGGCGCATCTGCGAGAGCCTGAAGGATGTGATCGAGTCACATGGCCATCAGGTCGATCTGGTGGCGATCGAGCGGGCCCAGTCGCTCGAGCTGGCCAGCTACGACAAGGTGGTGGTGGGCTCGAGCATCCGTTACGGCAAACATCACCCGCTACTGGCAGGTTTTGTCGAGCGGCATGTGGACGTGCTGGACAGCAAGCCCAACGCGTTTTTCTCGGTCAACATCGTGGCGCGCAAGCCCGACAAGAACCGCGCCGAGACCAATCCCTATGTGCGCAAGTTCCTGGGCCAGATCCGCTGGCGGCCCCAGGTGGTCGACGTGTTTGCCGGCCGGCTCGACTACCCGCTTTACGGACGCTTCGACCGCTTCATGATCCGCCTCATCATGTTGATGACCCACGGCCCGACCGACCCGACCACGGTGACCGAGTTCACCGACTGGGCGCGCGTCGGCGCGTTTGGTGAACGTGTCGCGTCGATGTGACGCGGTGACGTAACGTGTCGATGGACCTGCCTCAGCCCCGGATGACCGGCCACCACGTCACTGCCGATCTGGCGTCTTGCCTGGTCGATCATCCCGCGTCGACCGACCCGGTGGCGCTGCGTGCCCTGTGTCTCGAGGCTGTGCGAGCAGCTGGCCTGACGGCAGTGGGTGAGTTGTTCCACGTCTTTCCGCCGCCCGGTGGTGTCACGGGTGTGGTGTTGCTGGCCGAGTCACACCTGGCGGTGCACACCTGGCCTGAGCGTGGCGTGGTGACGCTCGATGTCTACGTCTGCAACGTCAGGGTCGACAACTCGGCGGCTGCGCTGGCTGTGGTCGATGCCCTGATCGCCGCGTTTGCGCCGCAGCAGGTGCAACGCCTGCACTGGGAGCGCGGCGCTGCCGGGGCTGCGGCCGACGGCGACAACGCGCCGGGTCAGCGCCTGCCGGCTGCCGCCCGCCCCGCGGCCACACCCAGCGTGTACGCCTCCTCGAAGACCGAATAACCCGCCAGGTCACTGTGTGCGAACTGCAGCCGGCCGGCCTGCACTTGGGCAAGCGCCTGCAAGGCAGCGCTGCCGCGTACGCCGGGCATAGGGATGCTCATGGCATGGCCGTAGCGCATCAGGTCGACGCGCGCAGTCTTGCTCGCCAGGTCAGGATGCGCACGCGCAAGCTCGGCCACGACGCGGCCCGACCAGTTGCGCCATGAATCGTTCAGCAGCGCCTGGCGCTGGCGGGCGACGGTTGCGCGGTCGCCGTCACCGAGCGCCCAGTACGCGGTCAGCACGGTTGGACCGGGCGTCGGGCGCAGGCTCTGGTGTTGAGCGTCGACGTAGCCCAGCGCCGGGTTGGCCGCCGGTGACTCGGCGGGTTCAGTCTCGTCCTTGACCAGTGGGCCCGGCGTGTGCAACACGTTGTCCCACGACGGTGGTGCGCCGGGTTTGTCGGTCAAGGGCGTGCGCAGGTGCAGGTTGGCCACCAGCCAGGGCGCGTGGCTCAGCTGCGCGGCGGCCGTGGTGAGGGCCGCGGAAGGTTCGGCGACCACCCGAGCCGCCACATGCAGCGGCAGGGCGATGACGGCCTGTGTGGCCAGCCACCGTTCATGCTGCTTCGAGTGCGCGTTCCACAGGTCGATCTGCACCTGGTGTTTGCCGGCGGAGACGCGCAGCACCACCGAGCCGGACTGCAGACGCTCACCCAGCGGCGCGGCCAGTTGGCGCGTGATCCAGGCATTGCCCTCGGGCCAGGTGAAGACAGCTTCGCGTTCGGCCGTTTCGTCGCCCGGTGCATGAAAGCCGTGGCGGCTGGCGAAGTAGTGCAGCCCCGCCCAGGCCGACACGGTGTGGATGCCGGCGCCGTAGTCGTCACGGCAGGCGTAGTCCAGGGTCCACAGCAGGCCGGTGTCGTCCAGGCCTTGCGCGGCCAGCCAGTTGGCGAAGCTGAGGTTGTCGAGCAGCGCGTGGCCAGGTGTCCAGCCAGCGCGGTGGGTGGGCAGGGTGAACCGCAAGCGCCGCGACGTGTCGGCGACCAATTGCGCAAACTGACGGTACTGGCGCTCGCGGGTCGACCCCTTGTCGGCCGGCGGCAGCAGACCGTCGACCCATTGGCCATCCACCCACAGACGCTCCTGCGGGCTGTGGCACAGGTGGCGTTCGTCGGCCACGGTGCGGCCCGATTCACTGCGCAGCAAGCCAAGCTCATGCAGCAGCTCGCTGACCTCATGCGCATCCGGCCCCGGCAGCGGCAGGTAGTGCGCACCGAGCGGACAGGCCAACCCCCCCATGAGGTGACCACGCGCGTTGCCACCGGGGTCGTCCTCGAGCTCGAACAGGCGCAGGTCGTCGACGCCGGCCGACATGGCCGAACGCGCTGCTGCCAGGCCAGCGACGCCGCCACCAACGATGGCCAGGCTGCATCGTTTGATCACGACAGGTGTCGCAAGTGCTCCCTGACTGGCGGACGCGGCCACCGGGTGGCTTGCCGAACCAGTGGCCGAGTCGCCCGCGGATCCACTCGGTGAGCCCCCTGACAACCCACCTGCCGAGCCACTTGCAGAGCCAGCCGCAGAGAGCGCCTGCAGCCGATGCCCGCGTTCATGTGACGCCCCGACCCAGTCGCCGTCGTAGGTCGCCGCAGTGCGCCAGTCACAGCCCGCCAGCAGCAGCGGCGCGCCCAGCAGCGTGCGCCGCCTGATCATCGACTTGGTGTTGTTGTCGCTCATCGGTGCACGCGGCCCCATTCTTCTTCGAACAAATGCACCAGCACCTGGTTGGACAGGCGGTTGGCTTCGGCCGGCACACGGTCCATGTCGGGCGGAAACTGCAGCAGCGCCGGCAGGCTGGCCAGTGTCAGAAACCGCAGCCCCGCCGGCAGCGCAGCCGGCGTACGCCAGGGCCGGCGACTGGCGATCACGAAGCCCCACTCGCCAAAACTCGGCACATGGGCGTGGTAGGGCAGGGTGGTCAGTCCGACCGCTTCGAGGGTGGCCACCACCGTCCAGTAGCTGCGCCGAGCCAGCAGCGGCGAGGTGGTCTGCACCACGACATAACCACCGGCTGCCAGATGCCGGTCGATCAGTGTGTAGAAACTCGTCGTGTACAGCTTGCCCAGTGAGTAGTTGCTGGGGTCGGGGAAGTCGACCACGATCACGTCGAAGATCTCGTCGTGACCCTCGAGCCAGGTGAAAGCGTCGTTGTTGACGATCTTCAGCTTGGGTGAGTCGAAGGCCTTGTGATTGAGCTGGCGCAGCAGCGGCTCGGTGGTGAACAGGCGCGTCATGTGGGGGTCGAGTTCGACCAGCGTCACCTGCTCGACACTTGGGTACTTCAGCACTTCGCGCAGCGCCAGGCCGTCACCGCCACCCAGGATGGCCACCTTCTTCGGCGCGCCATGTGCAGCCATCGCCGGGTGCACCAACGCCTCGTGGTAGCGGTATTCATCGCTGCTGCTGAACTGCAGGTTGCCGTTGAGGAACAGTCGCACGTTGCCCGAGGCTCCGGCGGTGACCACCACCCGCTGGTAGTCGCTGCTGGCGGCGTGCACGATACGTTCGCCGTAGAAGCGGTCTTCGGCCCAGGTGGTGAGTTCGTCGGCCGCCAGTGCTGCGCCACACAGGGCCGCCACCACCGCGGCACAGGCCATCACATGGCCACGCAGCCCGCGCAACTCGGCCCTGAACAACCACAAGGCCCAGGCCGCCACCCCCGCGTTCATCAGCCCGAAGACGATGCCGGTGCGGATCAACCCGAGTTGCGGCAGCAGCACCAGCGGAAACGCCACCGCGACGACCAGCGCACCCAGGTAGTCGAAGGTCAACACCTGCGACACCAGTTCGGCCAGCTGCCAGCGCCCCTTGAAGTGCGACTTCAGGATACGCATCACCAGCGGGATCTCTAGCCCCACCAGCGCGCCCACCAGCAGCACCAGCGCATACAGCAGCACCCGGAACGGCGCGGCGGCACCGGCCACCTCGTGCAGCAGGTTGTGCGCCACGAACAGAGCTGCCGGCATCAGCCCGCCGACCAGGCCCACCAGCAGCTCGACACGCAAGAACGTCGCCACCAGCTGGCGTTCGACAAACCGGCTCAGGTACGACCCCAGCCCCATCGCAAACAGGTAGACCCCGATGATGGTGCTGAACTGCAGCACCGAGTCGCCCAGCAGCCAGCTCGCCAGCGTGCCGGCCACCAGCTCGTAGAGCAGGCCACAGGCGGCCACCACGAACACCGAAGCCAGCAGTGCCACCTCGGCCAGGGCGATGGGTGCGGCGGTGGTGTCTGCGCCGCCGGCGCGTGGCTCGGCAGCGCCCGGGATATCGGCCACCCGCTCAGCCGTGCACCGCGGCCGCCACGATCAGGCCGATGGCGATACACATGGCGCCCACCACGATGGCCAGCGCGACGTTCTTCTTCTCGACGATCTCGGCCCACAGGTTGTAGGGCGTGAGTTTGTCGATGATGACAAAGCAGGCCCAGAACACCGCCACGCCCATCAGCGCGTACACCATCGAGCCGATGAAGACGCCGGGTTTCAACCATTCGATGCCCATCATGGGTTCTCCTGTCGTTGTGTGTGATGCCGCGAGCCTACTTGTGCCCGCCGCCGCCCGAACCAAAACCACCGTATGACCCGCCGCTGGTGCGGTAGCTGCTGCCACCCGAACGCAGGCATTGCTGGTGCTCGGGGCTGTTGGCGCCCCAGGTGTCGCGGATGTCGTCGCAGTTGTTGCGGCTGCAGGTTGAGAGCAAGCTGATGAGCAGCCCGATCGCGGCGATGACGACGATGAGGTTGCTGCTCAGCATGGAACCGATGGACGAACTGCTCAGCGTCGAGGCGTCGCGCTTGAGTGCCGCGGTACGGTCGGGCGGCAATCTGAAGGCAGCGGCGATGGTGGCGGCGTCCATCGTCTCACCGGCCGACCAGGTGACTTCGCGGCCGGCCTGTTCGCGGTTCAGGCGTTTGGTGCCGCTGGCGTAGTCGGTGTTGACGGTGCGTTCGCCGCGTTCGAGCTTCCAGTAGAACTCGCCGAGCACGTAGACGATCTGGCCGGTGTAGCTGTAGAGCTTGCGGTAGGTGGTGCCGTTCCACAGCGCGTTGTCGCCCTTGAGCTGTGGCGCGCCGGTGATGGGCGCGGCCCAGCTCCAGCCGTCTTCGGCGTCGACGATGAAGGCAAAACCGACGGCGCGTGAGTACAACAGGTACTCGCGCCAGAAGACCTGTTCGTCGTCGGCGGTTTCGGCCAGTTCGCAGCGTTCGACATACCCCACCACCTGCCAGCTCTGCGGCGGCCCGCCCAGCGCCAGGGTGGCCGTGGTGCCGAGTGGCAGCTGGGGCTGGCCGCCGTCGACCTGCGGGTTGTCCTGTTCGAAGTGGGCCAGGTCGCCGCCCACACCCTTCGAGACATCGACCACCGCATGACATTGATGGCAGGTGATGGACTGGGTCGTCGACAGCTTGATCTCGAGCGCAGTACCGCAGCTCGGGCATTCGACGCCGCGGGCGCTGAGTGTCTTGTCGGCCGCGTCGCGCAGGCCGGTGAGTGCCAGGTCGATGAGCGCCGCGCCACGGCCGATGGACCAGCGTGGCTGCGCCGGGTCACCGTAGTCGATGGTGCCGACCTCGCCTTGGCGGTTGCGCAGGTCGACCAGGGTGAACTCGTTGCTCAGGTCGGGCGCGTAGGGCAGCTCGCCCTGCGCTGCGGCGATGCGCGCCGCGGTGATCGATGCCACCTGCCAGGCCTGGCCTGCCACCTGAACGGCTGCACCGGGCTGCAGATCGTCGGCCCGCGGCAGGCCGGGCGGCGCCGAGGCGTCGAAGGCCATGACGTAGCGGCCGTTGTCCTCCGACAACCAGCCGCCCTTGCCGCTGTCGAACAGCACGTGCCATTCGTTCCAGCTGCCTTGGGCGTAGGCCATCTGCAGGCGGCCGACCAGCGTGAACACGGCGCCCTGCCAGCGCCCGGCGGCGCCGAGTTGCAGGGGGCTGTGGTCGTCGAACAATTCGGCCGACTGGCCGATGCGGCGCAGCGCCTGGCCGTCACGCGCCAGCGTGCTGCGGCAATAGCTGCAGACGGCGATGGGCGACGCGGCCGACGCAAAGTCGACCGGCGCGCCGCAGTTGGGGCAGGCGGCGCTCCAGGCGCGTTGGGGTGCCGCGCGGGGCGGCGTAGAGGGAGGACTGGCCAAGCGCCGCTCAGAACAATTTCTTGAGCAGCTCGGCCTTCTTGGCGCTGAACTCGTCGTCGGTGAGGATGCCCTTGGCCTTCAGATCCGCCAGCTTCTCGAGTGTGGCCATCACCTCGTCGGGCTTCATGCCCGTCGCGGCTGCTGCTGCCTGCGCCGCTGCCAGGCCACCGCCTTGCAGCCCTTGCGCCAGGTTCTGCGCCATCACCTGGCCCAGCGCGACACCGGCGCCCAGGCCGATGGCGTCACCCGCCACGCTGCTGCCACCGGCGCCCGCACCTTCGGCCAGTTTGGGGATGGCCTGCGCGGTCTGGTACTGCATGAACTTGCCCATGTCGTTGCCGACCATGCCCATGCCGATGCGCTGGTCGAGCAGCTTCTGCAATTCGTCGGGCAGCGACACGTTCTGCACCGTCACGCTGTCGAGTGCCAGGCCGATCTTGTCGAACTCGGGCGCCGTGGCCTCGCGCAACAGCTTGGCGAACTCGACCTGGTTGGCTGCCAGGTCCAGGAACGGGATGCCCGACGAGGCCACCGCATCGCTGATGTGCTGCAGCATGTGCGCGCGCAACTGGCCGTCCAGATCGGCCACCGTGTACTCGGCGCGGGTGCCCGAGATCTCGGTGTGGAACTTCTTCGCGTCGACCACACGGTAGGCGTAGTTGCCGAAGGCGCGCAGACGCACGGCGCCGAAATCCTTGTCGCGCAGCGTCACCGGCTGGGTCGTGCCCCAGCGCTGGTCGATCTGCTGGCGCGTGCTGAAGAAGTAGACGTCGCTCTTGAACGGGCTCTCGAAGAGTTTGTCCCAGTTCTTCAGGTAGGTGAGTACCGGCAGCGTCTGCGTGGTGAGCGTGTGCCGGCCGGGGCCGAACACGTCGGCCACCTGGCCTTCGTCGACGAACACCGCCACCTGCGACTCACGCACCGTGAGGGACGCGCCCTGCTGGATCTCGCGGTCGGTCATCGGGTAGCGCCAGGCCAGCACACCGTCGCCCGGCTCGACCCACTCGATGATGTCGATGAACTGTTTCTTGATGAAGTCCATCAGCGCCATGACGCCCTCCTTCACCTGCGGCTCGGGCAGGTGCGGCGGGATGATAAGGCGCGAGTTGGAGCGGCAAGCCGTCACGGCGATGCATCACGCGCCCTGGCTGCGGGCTGGCGCCCCTCCTGGGGTTTGCCCGCAAGCGGTTAGCCTTGCGCCTTTCGTTTTCAAGGGACTAGCGTGGATCTGATCTTGCTGGCCAAGGCGGCCGTGATGGGCATCGTCGAAGGCCTGACCGAATTCCTGCCGATCTCGAGCACCGGTCACCTCATCCTGGCCGGCTCGCTGCTCGACTTTGCCGACGCCAAGGCCAAGGTGTTCGATATCGCGATCCAGACCGGTGCCATCTTTGCGGTCATCCTGGTCTACGCGCAGCGCCTGCGCGACACCGTGGCCGGCATCACCAGCCAACCCGCCGCCCGGCGCTTTGCGCTCAATGTGTTGATCGGTTTCCTGCCCGCGGCGGTGCTCGGTCTGTTGCTGGGCAAGATGATCAAGGCGCACCTGTTCACGCCGCAGGTGGTGGCTGCCACCTTCATCCTCGGTGGTTTCGTCATCTTGTGGGCCGAACGCCGTGCCGACACAGCCAAGGCCGCCAAGACCGCCGACGTGCAGTGGGGCGAACAAAAGGCGCCGGGCCGGGCGGTGATCGAGACGGTGGACGACATGTCGCCGATGGATGCACTCAAGGTCGGCCTGGTGCAATGCCTGGCGATGATTCCGGGCACCAGCCGCTCGGGCGCCACCATCATCGGCGGCATGTTGATGGGCCTGTCGCGTCAGGCGGCCACCGACTTCAGCTTCTTCCTGGCCATCCCCACACTCATCGGCGCCGGCGCCTACAGCCTGTACAAGGAGCGGGCGCTGCTGTCGGTGGCCGACACACCGGTCTTTCTGGTCGGGCTGTTCTTTTCGTTCGTGTCGGCCTGGATCTGCGTGCGCTGGTTGCTGCGTTATGTGGCCACGCACAACTTCGTGCCTTTTGCCTGGTACCGCATCGCCTTCGGCATCGTGGTGCTGGCCACGGCCTACAGCGGTGTGATCGTCTGGCAGGAGTAGTGCCCGCCAGCCTGGCAGCCGGCTCGGGCGGGAGCAATCTCTGCCAGGCGATGACCCATGGGGAATCCTGATGGCGACCCGTCGTGATTGATTCGAGGCAAGGCTGATACCGGTTTCAGTGCAGGCGATCAGGACCAGTCCGTCCGGGCCAAGCCGGGTTCGACGGCGGTCGCCCGACCCTCGCCTGAACCCACACGGTCTCCCTCATGATCATTGCGCACCAGATCGCGCTCACTCGCACTCGCTTGTTCTACGGCGCGCGCAAGGGCGGTCTCGCCCTGGGTTTGCTCGGCGGCCTCGGACGCGCCGCCATCAGTGCCATGGTGCCGGTGGGTCTTGCCATCGGCTTGCCGCACGGCTACCTGGTGGCTTTTGCCGCGGCGCGTTACGGCTGCTACATCCTTCTGACCTACCCGAGCGACCTGGCCGCTCTCCATTTCGACCGCCTGGATACCACCCCCACCGGCTAGTCAGGCCTCGCGTTTACGAAACACCAGGTCCCACACGCCGTGCCCCAGGCGGATGCCTCGGGCTTCGAACTTGGTGAGCGGGCGGTAGTCCGGTCGTGGCGCGTAGCCGTCGGGCGCGGTATTGACGAGTGCCGGGTCGGCACTCAACACCTCGAGCATCTGCTCCGCGTAGGGCTGCCAGTCGGTGGCGCAGTGGATGTAGCCGCCCGGCGCCAGGCGGCTGGCCAGCCGGGCCACGAACGGCGGCTGGATGAGCCGGCGCTTGTTGTGTTTCTTCTTGTGCCAGGGGTCGGGGAAGAACACGTGAACACCCGCCAGCGAGCCTGGTGCCAGCATGTAGTCGAGCACCTCGACGGCGTCATGCTGCAGGATGCGCAGGTTCGTCAGACCACGTTCGTCGATACGCTGCAGCAGTGCACCCACACCCGGTGGATGCACCTCGCAGCCCACGAAGTTGCTGCCGGGCAGATGTGCCGCAATCTGCGCCGTGGCGTCTCCCATGCCGAAGCCGATCTCGAGCACAGTCGGCGCTTCTCGACCGAAGGTGGCCGCCAGATCGAGATGCTCGGCGTGATACGGCAGGATGAACTGCGGGCCGAGTGTGGCCAGTGCGCGGATCTGCCCACTGCCCATACGCCCGGCGCGCAACACATAGCTTCGTATGGCGCGGCTCCTGATGTCGGCGGCAGCGGCGTTGTCGCCGCCGTCGGGCACGGCCGATCCGCTGGACGTTGCGTGGTCTGTCGGATCGGTATCGATTGAATACGGAAATGGCTTGCTGCTGGCAGGGTCGGTCATGTCGGCGCGTCGGGTGGCGCGCAATTGTCTCGCACCTGTCCACCCTGTCATTCCTGGCGAAAACGCGCCAGCGCCGCATCGACCATGCCTTCGCTGCTGCCGCTCAGTTCGTGCTGACGGCGCAGGAAGCCGGCGTCGTTGCCGTCGCGCGCGATCTGCGCGATGTGGTCGAGCGCGGCTTGTGCACCCAGCGCCTGCGCATGCGGCTCGAGGTGACGCAGCATGGCCAGGATGTCCTCGCGCAACGACATCGCCTCGTAGGTCTTGGGGTGCACGATGGTGCCGTCCAGGCCGAATCGGCAGGCCTGGAAGCGGTTGTAGTTGTAGACAAGGTAGTCGTCCTCGGCCGGAGTTGCTTCGCTGCGCTCGAGCAGGCGGCGCGACAGCGCCTGCAGATAGCCCGCCAGTGCGGCCGCCCGGTCGATCGTGAGTGGGGTGTCGCACACCCGCAGCTCGATGGTGCCGAACTCGGGCTTGGGGCGTATGTCCCAGTAGAAGTCCTTCATGCTCTTGACCACGCCGGTGCGTTCCATGCGGGCGAAGTAGCCGTGCTCGAAGTCGTCCCAGCTGAGCGTGAAGTGGGCGCGGCCGCTGAGCGGAAACGCAAAGACCGAATTCAGCCGCGCCGAGTCGAACAGGGTGTCCATGCGCTGCACGAACGGCGACGCCGCGGCCAGCGCGATGAAGTGGGGCACGTAGCGATTGAGCGAATGCAGCAGGAACATGGCGTCGTCGCCCGAACTGCAACCGACGTGGATGTGCTGGCCGAAGATGGTGAACTGCTTGGCCAGATACCCATACAGTGCCGACACCTCATGAAAGCGCGGCTTGGAGTAGATCTTGCGCTCGGTCCATTTCTGAAAAGGATGTGTACCGCCGCCGCAGACACCGACGTTGAGCAGATCGCCGGCGCTGACCAGGGCGTCGCGCATGACGCGCAGTTGCGCCAGCAGCTGCTCGTGGGAGGTCTGCACGCTGGTCGAGATCTCGACCATGCTTTCGGTGATTTCGGGTACCGCGTTGCCCGGAAACGGCGCGCGTCCCAGCAGCAGCAGCATGTCGGGGCTGGCTGCCACCAGGTCGTGATTGCTCGGGCTGACGAGCTGAAGTTCGAGCTCGACGCCAAGGCTGAGGGCGGCCGAGGTGGCGAAGGGTTCAAGCGGCATCGGTCTTCACCTTGGTGTCGATGCTTTCGCCGACCATGATCAGTGCGCGCTGGGCGATCACCGGTCCGACCAGATCGAGCATCAAGGTGGCAGCAGCCAGCGGCGCCAGCTGATCGAGCAGGTCGATGCCGAGGAACCTCGAATGTTCCAGCAGCAGGATGACGAATACCGAGATCGGTGTCAACGCCATGCCGGTGAGCACACCTTTGCGCCACGAGGTGCCGCTGACCTGCGCCAGTGCCGTGACGATCACCACCTTGACGACGAAGCGACAGCCGATGAGTGCAAGCGCCAGTCCGATGCCGGCCTGTACCCGCTGCCACTCGAGCGTAGCGGCGACAAAGACGAACAGCACGATCCCCAGCAGGTCACCCAGCACACCGAAGTTGCGTTGCGTCGGGTTGAGCACGACGCGGCGGTATCGCGCCACGATGCCGAAGGCCAATGCACCCAGCAGCGGAGAACAACGCAGCACCTGCGCCAGCGCCACCAGCACGATCACGCCGATGGCAAAACCCAGCGTCACGTCACGTGTGAGCCGGCCGAAGGTGCGGAGCAGGGCGGGCAGGGCGACGCCCATGGCAGTGCCCAGCAATACCGAGGCCGCAAGTTCCACCAGGCTGTTCGATACCGCCGACCAGATACTGCCCGAAGCGTGGAAAGTCCAGAAACCGACGATCACCTTGAAGGCGAATACAGCAAGAACGCAGTTGATGGCGGCCAGGTGCAACACTCGCTCGGTGACCTGCCCGGTGCTTCGTTGCTCGTTCACGACTCGCATGATCGCGGCAGGCGAAGTCGACATCGACAACGAGGCCAGCAGCAACGCCGTCAGCATGGGTGCGTCGAACAAGGTGGCGACGTAGTAGACGGCGATGAAGGTGGCTGCAGCCTCCATCAGGCCCGTGGCGGTGAGCCAGCGGTTGATCACCAGCCAGCGCAGGTTGATGCGGTAGCCGAACTCGAACAGGATGAGCCCGAAAGCCACGTTGGCTAGCTGCATGAGGCTGCCTGACTCAGCGCGAGGCAACCAGCCGAGCTGGGTACTGCCCAGTGCAAAGCCTACGGCGCCGTACAGGCTGATGCGCGGCAAGGCCGTCCAGCGATGCCCGAGTTCGCCGGCCACCCAGGCCAGTGCGAACGCGATCGGCCAGACGAGGTCTCCAGCCAGCACGGACAAGTCGGACAACATGGTCAGCCTGGCCGGTCTATCGTCAATGGTCGCCGAAGCGCACCTGATTCAGGTGTGGCAAGTAGCACTTCATGGCCCTCCATGAGTCGGCTGTCGAGTTGCGTGGCAGGGTAGCCCAGCCTTTCAGGTCATTTCGGCATGAGGGGATAGAGCCGAGCGCTGGCGCAGCCGGCCTCTCCGATCTCGAGTTCGCCCCCGGGGCGCATCGACTTCAACCAGGTCTGCCACCACACCCAGGCGGCTTCGAGGTGGGCCAGTGCCTCCGGGCTGACCGGTTCGCCGAGCTCAAACCTGACACCACGGATGGCCAGCAGCGTGCAAGGCGGAGGCTCCTGGCCATGCAACTCGCGATAGACCTGCAGCAAGGCCTGAGGCGACATGGCATGGCTGGAGTAGCTGTCGTCACGGCATGGCTGCAATGGCCTGGCTTCGAACGGCACTGCACAGCTCCGGCTCGCATCGATGAACAACACGGCCGAACGACCTACCAGGTCGAGCGCATGTTCGACCTGCAACTGATAGTCGTCGAGGCACTCGACCAGGCTGCCCAGAGGCGCTGTTCGTTCCAACTCGGCTCGCAGACGGTCGATGAACAGCGGCCCCAATGCATCGTCGCCGCGGCCGGCATTGCCCCAGCCGAATACCAGCAGCGGCGAGCTCGTTCGCAAGGGCTCAGGTGTTGGCGATCCCGACGGCAGCGCACTAGCTGGAGCCGAGCAGTCGAACCCGCCGGTCGTTTTCATGCGGGTGGGAGTTGGCGCTCGGTCAGTTCGTGCACCAGCGCGCCGTCGGACGAGCGCACCACCCGGTCGAGCAACTGCCCATCCGGCCCGAGCAGCACCACGTCGAGAGGCATGTCGCCCAGCGCATGGGTGGCGCAGGACAGGCAGGGGTCGTAGGCGCGGATCGCCACTTCGATGTGATTGAGCAGGCCTTCGGTCAGCTCGTGGCCATCCAGATACTCGCGCGCCACCGACCGCACCGCCTCGTTCATGGCCTGGTTGTTGTGGGTGGTCGACACGATCAGGTTGCACATGGTGACCAGGTCGTTGTCGCCCACCTCGTAGTGGTGGATGAGCGTGCCGCGTGGTGCCTCGATCACGCCGATGCCCGAATGCCGACGTGTGCCGCTGGTGATCAGGTCACCGCTCAGGATGTCCGGGTCGTCGAGCAGATCGGCAATCACCTCGATGCAATGAAGCATCTCGATCATGCGGGCCCAGTGGTACGCCAGCGTGGCGTGGATGGGTTCACCCTGGCCCCAGGCGACGAATTCACGCCGCTCGGCCTCGGCCAAGGGGCTGGGGATGACGTCGCAGTTCTGCACCCGCGCCAGCGGGCCGACACGGTACCAGCCCAGCTGCGGCCCCAGGCTCTTGAGGAAGGGGAACTTCATGTAGCTCCAGGGCTTGACCTCTTCTTCGATCAGGTCGAGGTAACCCTGGTCGCTGGCGCCGTCGAAGATGATCTGGCCCGCCGCGTCACGTGCGCGGATCACGCCGTCGTACAGGTCCATCGCGCCATCGGCGCGCACCAGGCTCAGCATGTTGGACCTGAAGCTGCCGAAGTGGTCGTACAGCGCCGGGTTCTGTGCATGCAGCTGTTTGGCGATGGTCACCGAGTCCTGCGCCCAGGCCATCATCTGTGCCACGTCGCGTTTGAGCATCGAGCGGTCTTCGAAGCTCACATGTTTGTTCACGCCACCAGGCACCGAACCCGTGCCGTGCACCCGTTTGCCGGCCGTGGCGCGGATCACCTCCTGGCCGAACTTGCGCAGCAGCACACCCTTCTTGGCGATCTCGGGATGGGCACCGGCCACACCGACGATGTTGCGGCGGTTCACCTCCGAGTCGAAGCCGAACAGCAGGTCCGGCGACGAGAGGTGGAAGAAATGCAGCGCATGCGACTGCATCACCTGGCCGTAGTGCATGAGCCGGCGGATCTTGTCGGCGGTGGGTGTGACGGGCAGGGCGCCGATGACACGGTCGAAGGCCTTGGACGCCGCCAGGTGGTGCGACACCGGGCAGATGCCGCACAGGCGCTGCACCATCACTGGCACTTCCCAGTAGGGCCGGCCTTCGATGAACTTCTCGAAGCCGCGGAACTCGACGATGTGCAGCCGCACCTGCTGCACATGGTTGTGGTCGTCGAGCAGCAGCGTGACCTTGCCGTGGCCTTCCACGCGGGTCACCGGGTCGATGGCGACACGGCGCAGGCCCTGCGGATGGGCGGCGGTTTCGAGCGGGTGGGTGGCCGGGTGGGTGGCCGGATGGGCGGCAGTCGTCATGATGATCAGTCGTACAGCATCAGGCCATGGCCCAGGTGGGGCGTGCGCCCGGCCATCAGGTCGGTCAGGAAACGCCAGAAAGCGTCGGCCGACGGCGGGCAGCCGGGCAGCGAATAGTCCACATGCACCACCTCATGGATGGGGTGCACCTTGTTGAGCGGCAGTGGCAGTTCGGGGTCGTTGGGGATGGCGCTGCCGGCGCTCATGCCGGGGCGGCTGCGGTACACGTCGACCAGCATGGTGCCCAGGTCGAGCTGATTGCGCTGCGCCGGCAGGCCACCGGTGATGGCACAGGCGCCCACAGCCACCAACGTCTTGCAGTGAGCGCGGAACTCGCGCAGTACCGTCACGTTTTCGGCATTGCACAGGCCACCTTCGATCAGGCCGATGTCGCAATGGCCGATTTGTTTGATGTCGGTGAGGGGTGAACGGTCGAACTCGATCAGCTCGACCAGCTTGAACAGTCGTTCGTCGATGTCCAGCAACGACATGTGGCAACCAAAACAACCGGCCAGCGAGACGGTGGCCACCTTGAGCTTGCGCGGGCCATGCGGCGCGGCAGATGGAACCGCCAGGTCGGGCGTGGTCATGTGGTGCCTCCCGCAGCCAGTTCGGCCTCGACATCGGCCGGCGATTGTTTGTCGTACGGCCGCTCGCCGATGGGGATGACGAAGCCGCGTCGTTTGGGCAGGATCACACCCACGGGGCAGATGCTGGCGGCGCGGTCGGTAGCCGCCATGTCGGTGTCACCCAGCTGACCGCTGGGGCTGTTGACCACCAGATGGGTACCCATGCCGTGGCCGCCGATGGCAAAGACATTCTTGCCGTCGATCTCGCTGCTGGCACGCGCACACAGGCCACACAGGATGCAGCGGTTGAAGTCCAGCAGCAGATCGGGGTGGCTCGCGTCCATCGGCCGGGTGGGGTAGAACTCCTCGAAGTGCGGCCCTTCCATGCCCATCTGGTAGGCCGTGGCCTGCAGCGCGCAGTGGCCACTCTTCTCGCAGCTCGGGCAGAAGTGGTTGCCCTCGACGAAGAGCATCTGCAGCAGCGTCTTGCGATGCGCGTTGAGCTCCTCGGTGTTGCTCTCGACCTCGATGCCCGCTGCGGCCTGGATGGTGCACGCACTGCCGGTGCGGCCGTTGACCTTGACGGTGCACAGCCGACACGAGCCATGCGGCGCGAAGTCGGGGTGCCAGCACAGGTGCGGGATGTAGCGCCCGCCGCGGTGCGCCGCCTGCAGGATGGTGTCGCCGGGGTTGAAGAGCAGGTCCTCGCCGTCCAGCGAGAAGCTCAGCGCCTGACTGGCGTCGTACCTCATGATGCGGGGTCCTCGATGTTGTCTTCGAAGAAGGCGCCGGCGTCGCTGCGGCCGGTCATGCGCCGGGCGATCGACAGTTCGGCATTGAGGTCGAAGCCGGGTTCGAAGTACAGCGACTTCAGATGTTTCTCGTAGGCCGGGCGGAACTTCTGGATGGTGTCGCGCAACGGGTTGCAGGCCGTGGCCCCCAGGCCGCAGTGGGTGGCCGTGTGCATGAGCTTGTCGAGCTCGAACAACACGTCGATGTCATGGCGCGATCCACGCCCTTCGGCCAGCTTGTCCATGCGTTTGACCACCAGCGCCGTACCGACGCGGCAGGGGGTGCAGAAGCCGCAGCTCTCGTGCGCAAAGAAATGCGCAAAGCCGCGCGCCACCTCGAACATGTCGCGGCTGCGGTCGAACACCATGAAGGCGCCGGCCGTGGGCACGTCCTCGAAGGCGATGCGCCGGCCGAACTCGAAGGCCGACAGACATACACCCGACGGCCCGCCCACCTGCACGGCCTGCGTGTCCTGGGCGCCGCAGTCCTCCAGGATGCGGCCAATGCGGGTGCCCATGGGGTACTCGTACAGCCCCGGGCGTTCGCAGTCGCCCGACACGGCGTGGATCTTGGTGCCGGCCGAGCGAGCCGTGCCGATGGCGGCCCACCAGGCACCGCCGTGCACGGCGATGTGCACCCCCGCGCAGAAGGTCTCGACGTTGTTGACGATGGTCGGGTGGCCCAGATAGCCATGTTCGGCCGGGAAGGGCGGGCGGATACGCGGCGTGCCACGTTTGCCTTCGAGCGACTCGATCAGCGCCGACTCCTCGCCGCACACGTACGCACCGGCGCCCAGGTGGATCTCGATGTCGAAGTCGAAGCCCACCTGGCCGCGTATGGCCGCACCGAGCAGTCCCGCGTCACGGCGGCGCTGCAGCACCACCAGCAGCTGGTCAAGCATGAAGCGGTATTCGCCGCGCAGGTAGACCAGGCCACGTCGCGCGCCGATCACCAGCGCGGCGATCGTCATGCCTTCGAACACCGCGTCGGCATCGCGGTTCAGCAGCACACGGTCCTTGAAGGTGCCGGGTTCACCTTCGTCGGCGTTGCACACCACCACGTGTTCGGTGCCTGGTGCCTTGCGGCACAACTCCCACTTCACTCCGGTGGCAAAACCAGCACCACCTCGGCCGCGCAGGTTGGAACGCTTGAGTTCACTCAACGTCTCTTCGGCACCCCGTGCCAGCGCGGCCACCAGCGCCGTGCCCGGCGCAGCCGGCTCGGCCAGCAGCACGTCGGCTCGGCGGACGTTGTCGACCACCTCGAACCACTCGGCGGGCCACTGCGGCACCGGCACGCGGCGGTGAATCAGGTCGGCGAGCTGCGCCACCCGCGGCGCGTCGAGCCGGGTGATCACGTGGTGATGGTTGATCAGCAGCGCCGGGCCCTGGTCACACAGCCCCGTGCACGAGGTGGTGTCGACACTGACCAGTTCGTCCGAGCTGACCCGCCCCGGCGCCACGCCCAGGCGCCGGCACAGATCGGCCATCAGCGCGCGGCTGCCCAGCATCTGGTCGGTGACGTTGTCGCTGAACAGCACGCGGTAGGCGCCCACCGGCCGCGTGTGGAAGAAGCGGTAGAAGCCTGCCACCCCTTCGACATGCGCCAGGCTCAGGTCGAGCGCGGCGGCCAGTTCGATCAAGGCCGGGCGCGGCAACCAGCCGTGTTCGGCCTGCAGGTCGCGCAGCATCTGCACCAGCCGGGTCGGATCGTTGCCGTACCGGGCCACAAGTGCTGACAGTGTGTGGCCAGCAATCGCAGGCCTGGAGTCTGCAAGGCTCATGATTCGATCCGGTTGAACGGCCCTCGGCACAGTGTGGCCAGTGACCCTCAGGTTACCCCTCGGTGCCTGCAGTGGCAAAACAAAACAAGAGCGCAGCACGGAACAAGTCGCCCCGCTTGACGCGCCTGCAGGACAGGCCAACCCGCATGACCGGCAGGCAGATGCCCAGGCTAGAATCCGCCGCTCATCGCGGGCGTAGCTCAATGGCAGAGCTGAAGCTTCCCAAGCTTAAGACGAGGGTTCGATTCCCTTCGCCCGCTCCAGGTGCCCCACCCACGTGTTTCGGCGACCTGTTTCGCTCGAAGGTGGCGCGCGTCCTGTCTTGGCTTGAAATCCGGCCGCGGGCGCGCATCTTCGTCCGATGTGTGGCCATTGCCGGCCACATGCCTGGACGAAGGGAACCCGGTGGAAGTCTTGTGGTGGGTGGCCAGTGTGGCGTTGATCGTCATCGGATTGATGGGCACGGTGCTGCCGGCGCTGCCGGGCACGGCGCTTGTGCTGGCGGGCATCGTGCTCGCAGCCTGGATCGACGATTTCACCCGCGTCGGTCCCTGGGCTCTGGGTGTGGTATCGGCGATGGCCGTGCTGGCCTGGGTGCTGGACTATGTGGCCGCACTGCTCGGTGCACGGCGCGCAGGTGCCAGCCGCCAGGCCTTGCTGGGTGCGGCCCTGGGCACGGTGGTGGGCCTGTTCATGGGCCTGGTGGGTGTGTTGTTCATGCCGCTGGTTGGTGCTGCTGCGGGTGAATATCTGGCGCAGCGCGACGAACGGCAGGCCATGAAGGTGGGTGTGGCCACCTGGCTCGGCCTGTTGGCTGGTCTGTTGGCCAAGGTGGTGCTGGCCTTCATGATGATCGGTGTGTTCGTAGCAGCGCTGCTGCTCTAAGTGTGACCTGGCAGCGTATCGGCAGCGCCGAGTGAGTCGGGGTCGCCAGGTGCACCGTCATCGCGGCGGCGCGACCGGCGTGCCACCGATGCGGCGCCACAACCACGACAGACTGGAGGCGACCGGCGCGCGGCTGCCGACCGATTCGGTGGGTGTGGTCGGCAGCCAGGTGCCCGTGGCCACATCTCGTCGGGCGATGCCGAAGCGGAACACGTAGTAGGGCTCCTGGCCCATCCGCAGGTCGATCAGCAGCAGGCGCCCGTCCGGCTGCGGCTGCACCGCCCAGAAGCCGTCGCTGAAGCTGCGGATACGAGTCAACCCGTCATGGCCCGGCAAGGTGTCGGCATGGTGGTGGCCCTGGTCGAAGGTGTCGAATCGAATCGGCCCGGGCCCATCGAGCAGCGAGTGGAAACCCTCGTGATAACGCCCCTGGCCCACTGCCACCACACGCCACAACAGCGTGTTGAAAGGTGTCGGTGTGGCCATCACCAGCTCGGTCGGCAGACCCTGCAGGCGCAGTGAATCGTGCGCCTTCGCAAGCACGTGCTGCTGAACCGCGGCGCCCCAGCCCAGGTAGGCCAGGCCGATCGACAGGCCCACCAGATTGGCCCGCAGGGCGCGTTCGGGCGAAGCCGCACGCAGTGCCACCACCACACCCACCGCCCAGGGGACGGTGACCAGCGGGTCGATGATGAACACACTGCCCAGGCCCCAGGCCTGGTTCGTGAAGGGCAACAGCAGCTGGGTGCCGTAGATGGTCAGCAGGTCCAGCAAGGGATGAGTCACCAGTGCCAGCCACAACGCGGCCCACCAGCGCCGCCATCGGTCGGTCTGCCCTTGCAGCCGCGCCACGGTCCATGCGAACGGCAACGAGAAAAGTGTCAGCCAGAACAGCGCATGTGACTCGGCGCGGTGCAACACCATGTCGAGGATCGGGTCGCCCTGGTCGATCAATACATCGAGGTCGGGCAAGGTGCCCGCCACGGCGCCCCAGGCGGCGGCCCGGGCGGGTCGCGTGGTGCGCCCCATCACGGCCATACCGACCGATGCGCCGAGCACAAGTTGAGTCAAGGAGTCCATGCACCGGATTAGATCGCGGCTCGGCATAGCCGTCCGACGACGCGTGACGCAGGATGGCGCAGCAGTTCTGGCGCCTCGGCCAGACGGACATCGCACCGCGTGATGCGCGGCGAGCACGGGCGCAGTCTGCGCGTTTGCGAACAGACTGGCCAACGAGGGTTACGGCACCCTGCGGGCCATGGACACCGCAAAACAAGCGCCTGTTTCGGCGCAGTCAAGGCTGGCTCACAGGCCGCTTCGTGTGCTTGGTGTGGATGACTGCCCCGGCGACAGGGTGCTGTTGGCCGTGTTGCTCGAGGACTGGGGCTTGCAGGCCAGCATCGCATCCGACGGCGCCGAGGCAGTCAGGTTGGCCAAGCAGTTCCAGTTCGATCTGGTGCTCATGGATCTGTCCATGCCCGTGCCGGACGGTGTGGCAGCCACGCGGCAGATAAGGGCGTTCGAAGCCCGGGAGCCGTCGCGTCGCGCGGTGCCCATCCTGGCTCACACCACCATGGCCGTTGCGCCGGACTCACAGCTGCTGGTTCGTGTCGGCCTGAACGGTGTCCTGCCCAAACCGACCAGCCCGTTTTCCTTGGAGTCCTGCATCAAACGCTGGTGCCCGCAGGCTGTCCAGCACGGACCTGAGTGGCGCGGGTAGACCCGACAGGCTGCCCGCAACACTCCCGCCGATCCTGCGCGCTGTTGTGTTGCTCGCAAGCCGCACGACTTTGCGGCTCAGCGGTGTGGTGTCATGCGTTGGGTTGGCCGCCCCGCCGATCGAGGTCGTCCAGGCCGCGTCGCAACGACTCGATGATCAATCGCTCGGACAAGGGTTCGTCCACTTCCGGTACGTCCCATTCGAAGATGGCGACGTATTTGTCGATCAAACGCTTGAGGTCCGAGGTCAACTGGGCCCGGTGAGCGTCCATCTCGAGCATTTCGATCTTTGCCATCTGTCGTTTCCTTGACGGGTCCGGTCCGGCGATCTGCAGAGACGGCGGCCTGACCTTCACATCTTGTGCAAAGGCCAAGTCGCCCGTTCAGGCCGACTGGGTCGGCATACCTTCGAGCAGATCGGCCAGTTCGTCGGCGTGTTCTTCCTCCACGGCCAGTATCTGCTTGAGCAGCACACTGGTGGTCGGATCCTGATCACCCAGGTAGCGAACCATCTCGCGGTAACTGTCGATGGCAATTCGCTCGGCGACCAGGTTCTCCTGAATCATCTGCGTCAGCGTTTCGCCCGGCACATATTCGGCATGACTGCGTGCGCTCAGATGATCGGGCGCGAAGTCGGGTTCGCCGCCCAGTTGCACGATGCGCCCGGCCAGCAGGTCCGCATGGGCCTGCTCCTCGTTCGAATGAACCAGGAACTCGGCGCCCACACTTTGGCCGTGGATACCCCGCGCCATGAAGTGGTGGCGCCGGTACCGCAGCACACACACGATCTCGGTCGCCAATGCCTCGTTGAGCAGGCGCAGCACCTGTTCGCGGTCGGCGCTGTAGCCGGCTGTCACGGCACCACGTTCGATGTGCTGGCGGGCCTGGCTGCGCAGGGTCGCAACGTCGGTGAGCTTTTTCTCCTTGCTCATTGCCTGACCTTGAGTTCGTTCTTAATGCTACCGGCTCCTTCGGTCGAACGAGCAATCTGACTAGCCTGTTCGATCTGGGCCTGGTTGTTGACGAAGCCGGTAAGTTGTACTTCGCCCTTGTAGGTGAGCACACTGATGTCGAGGCTCTTGATCTCCGGGTCGGCCATCAAGGCCAACTTGACACGGCCGGTCACCGCCGAGTCATCGACCTTGGTGCCCATGTCGGTCGTGGGTGCGTTGTTCGTGGCTCCGTTGTCATTCGACTTTGTGCCCATGGTCGATGGCGAATCGCGTGACTCCGGCTCTGCTTGCGGCGCCTTGTTGCAGCCGATGAGCAGGGTGGCGGCTATGACGCCGACGGCTGTGCCAAACAATAGGCGTGACGTGTGCATGTTCATATTCATATGAGTAGCTCCAGTGCGTGAAAGAGACGATGGCTCGACCATATAGGTCGATGCACAAGACATCTGTGCGTTCGCAGACAAAGGGGCATATTCAGTCGACATCGCCAGCTGATGGCGGCCGATCGACTGGAATGTCTGACACATGCATGTGGCGCAGTGAATCGCCACATTGAGCGCCCAGGCACGGCGTCCGCCTGCCTCCGAAGTACGGCACCATGTGAACACTGCAGCGTTTCACACACCGTGGCCGCCGAACAGACGTGGGGTCGTCATTCCATCGACGAAGCCCGGTGTGCCTGTGACGTGCTCGCAGCGCTCCAGTCGGGCACACGTCCTGCGCCACTGCAGTTCACTTCCGACGGACTGTTCAGCAGGTAACTCATTGCTGCCATGACCAAGTTGGCGACCTTGTGCGGCGGCAGTGCGTAGAAAGCGGCCCAGGCCTGTGCGACGTGTTCGTTGTAGCTGCCGGTGCCACCACGTTTCTGCCAGCCCAGCCGCACTGCCCGCCCGATCAACACGTCGAGCACCAGCGGCTCGTCGATTGCCAGGCCGGGGTTGGCGCGGGTGATCTCCGACAAGGCCAGCAAGGCTTCGATGGTGAGCTGCCTGTAGTCGGGCGCCTGGATGCGGCTGATCAGTTCGTCGACGTGCAGTGCGAAGCTGCGTTCACCGGCGGTCGAATCGGCGCGCGCCAGGCGGCTGTCCAGACGGTTGCTGCTGTCGAGCTGATCCCCGATCACCAGGCCGGCGCAGTGCTGCAACAGGTCCCAGACCCGCGCGTGAAAGTCGGCTGGCACTCGCGCGATGACGCCGGTCATCTCGCGCCAGCCGGGCCAGCCGCCTTGCTCGGCGTCGAGCTGAGGGTTCATGGTGGCTGCAAATTGCACCTCCACCAGCGCCTGGCCGGCGACATTGCCGTGCAGCGACTGCAGCTGAGTCAGGTTGGCCGCCATTTCCTGCTCGCGGGCGAGCACCTCGCGCAGTCGCCCGAGGATGGCGTGCGGGCTCAGCTCCAGCAGATGCGTCAGTGCTTCGGCCTGATCCACACCGTGTTCACGCGCCAGCCAGGCCGTCAGCAGGAGCACGGCTTGCCAGGGGCGCAGCGTCAGCATGCCGTCGAACAGGTGGGGCTCCGACCTGACAAGCATGCCCAGCAGCAGCACGATCTCCTCGATCAAGACACGACCACGCAAGTCGTCACCGCCGTGGCGTGCCAGACGCGCCTGAAGTTCGCGGTTGCCCAGCGGCTCGGCCACCACCGACTCGGCACTGTAGGCCCGGCCCAGCGCGACCCGTTTGCCGCGGGCGACAATTTCGGCCACCGCGTCGTCGAGCTTGTCGTCGTGAATGTCGAGCAAGCCGGCGCTGCGCCGCATGACACTCCAGCGTCGCGTGCGGCAGGCGCGGTCGTACAGGGCCTGGGTGAACTCGCGCACCGAGCCCGCAGGGCCGGTGTCACGGTCTGGGCCGCAGCGACGCCACAGAGCCGACAGCAACTCGATCTGCTCATAGGGATTGCGGCTGCGCGCCAGTTGCTGCAGCAGGCCGGAGTCGTCGAGCACGGTCGAGATCACCGCCGCCCGTTCCGGTGTCAGTGCGCGGGTGGCGGCCTCGTCCCACATCAGGGCTGCCGCGGTGGCGCTGCTGAGTGCGGGTTCGGTCTGCGGCGTCGGCCAGTCGGGCAAGCCGTCGATGTGGCAGCGGCCCGCCGCGGCGAGCAGCGACTGCAGCGCGCCGATGTGCACCTTGGTGGAGTCGCCTCGACCCAGTTCGATCAGCTGGTTGAGCAGGGCATCGGCACCAGGGGCGTCGAGCATCGAACCGGTGAGGAGCAATGGCAGCAGCGGCAGGCCGCTTCGTCGCCAGTGGCGGCGCAGATAGGCGATCTCGATGCGGACCTCTTCGATCAGCAGACGGTTGTCGAGCGCCAGGTAGAAGCCGCGCTGGCGACCGAATGCCGGCAGGCATATCGACAACTCCTTGCCACGCACGTACAACTGACTGGTTGTCAGCGTGCCGGGGGGATGGCCGGGGCGTCCGCTCAGGCCCAGGTCGTTCCATTCGCCCAGGCGAGTGAACTGGGTCGCGAGCTGATGGGCGTCGCGCAGTTGCACCGGCGCAATGTCGGCAAGGGTCTGCGCCGTCACCCCGTGTACCGCCAGGCGGGATCGCACCAGCTCGTCGTCGGCGATCAGGCACAGCTGCACCGGCTTGTCCTCGGTTGCGGCCAGGCAACGGCGGCGCTCCAACGGGTCGATGTCTGCCGCGGTGATGAACCCTTCTTGCAGCAGCACAGCCACCAGGTACAGGCTTTGTGCCCAGACCAGCGGCACGTTGTCGTTGGCCACGCGGGGCTGGCTTTGTGGCGCGGCGCGTTCGGCCGCAACGGCATGGATCGGCACCAGGTAGAGCTCGGGCAAGAGGCGCTGGCCATCGCGCTGCTGCATCAGTGCCTCGAGCCGGTCGCGCCACTGCTGCGCTTCGGCGGTGTTTCCGGTGAGTGTGGAGTCGATCAGCAGGTAGGTAAAGAACAGCGGCCACTCGGATTCGATGTGTGCGAACTGTTCGAGCTCCCCCGGCTGGTAGTGCATTCGGCTCTGGTCTTCGAGCACCGTCTGGTGCCCGTCGCGCATGAACCGTTTGCAGCCATGGCGGCCCTGCAGTCTGTCGAGCACGACAGCACGCGTGCGTGCGGCCAGTTCGGCATCGTCGATCGCAAACGCCGGGTAGGAGACGATGGACAGCAGCGCCGCGTCGGTCTCCTTCGATTCGGACTCACGGGGCAGCAGCGCTTCGAGTGTGTTGCGGGCACGGGCGATGTCGTCACCGTCCACCACAACCGCAGGCGCCAGGCCGGGCAAGGGTTCGAATCCGGCGATGGCTTCGAGTGCTGCCTTGGCCATGCCCACCGAGCTGGCATTGACCTCGGCCCTTCCCTCGTTGCGTTTGTGGCCTCGTTCCCAGATGCCGTAGTCGCGGATGCGCCACGCTTTGGCCAGGTAGTAGACAAGGTTTTGCACAAAGGCCACCTCGGCACGGGTCTCGACGATGGCCAGCCCGCCCGCACTCATCTGCGCCAGCAGCAATACGTAGATGGCCGTGGCGTCGATCTGCAGGTGGCCCCATTCGGCATCACCCACCACCGGTTCACCTCGAGCCGTGTCGTACTTGGCGTGCAGTGCGTCGAGTGGTGACTGGGTGTGCTTGAAGCGTTCGACCTTGTGTGACTGCCGCATCATCGCGGCGAGCAGGCCGCGCATGAGTTTGACGACGCTGGCTTCGAGTGGTGCGGCAGAGCCGATGTCGATGCGCCGGCAGGCCTGCGCCAGAGCCCAGACGGCCAGGATGCTGTACACGTTGTCGCGCACCCAGGCGTGGGTGTAGTCGCCGTGCACCGTGACAGCGGTGCTGGCCGGCAGCAAACCGGTGTGGCCGTCCTGGCGCGCCAGGATGATGTCCTCGGCCTGCTGGCGCAGTGTGCCCAGTCGCACAAGGCGCGGATCACTCACTGGCGTCGATACGCTGGGTGTTGCCTGAGAGGCGCTGGTGTGGCTTGTCATCGTCGTCTCGATGCTGTGAAGCGTGATGCCACAGGGTCGGTGACGTCACGTGAATACGGTGCCCTGGTGAGGCGCCGTGACGGAACCTGCTGCCCGAAGGGTGGTGCGGGCGCACGGGTGTGGTCGAGGATGCGGCGGCGGATGCGGCTGGCTGTGTCCGCCAGCGGCAGGCAGGTGC
The DNA here is from genome assembly GCA_016702605.1 of Candidatus Intricatilinea gracilis. GTDB lineage: Bacteria > Pseudomonadota > Gammaproteobacteria > Burkholderiales > Burkholderiaceae_C > Sphaerotilus > Sphaerotilus gracilis. Next base: position 1,457,403 of record JADJDQ010000021.1, on the reverse strand, counting down.
GCGCATGACCTGGCGGCCAGGTGCGGCCGTAGTCACCACTCGCAGGAATCGTGCGAGCCTGGCTCGACCAGGCACCCGCCGACGGGCCTGCGCCAGGGTGGATTCTGCTCGACGCTGAATGACGGACGCTTCAGCGCGGCTCCCGCATGACTTGCGGGGCAGTGAGGCCTGACAGGCCGTCTGATCAGAGCCCTTGCAGGATCTCGCGCCGTTTGGCCTGGTACTCGGCTTCTGTCAGCAGGCCCTGGTCGCGCAGTGACTGCAGGCCCTTGAGGCGTCTGGCCTGTTCGTCGTAAAAGCCAGGGTCACGAACCATCGTCGCTGCTGGCGCGGTGGCAGCGGGCGCAGTGGTCGGCGCTGCTGCAGGTGCCTCGACACGTTCGGCATCAGCCACCGACAACTGCACCCAGTCACTGCGCCTGAGCTGACCGCTTCGGCTGCCGAGCGTCAGCGTCGACGCATCGGATGACATGCCGACACGGCTGCCGAAGCCCAGTGTCGGCACCAGGCGTGCGGTGCGGAACATGCTCAAGGTGTCCTTGCGGGCGTTGTCCACGATGAGGTTGAGTTGCCCGGCAGAGATGAACAGGCGCGCCGTGATCGACACCGGCAGACCGAGCATGCCTTGTTCGCGACGTGCCGTGCTGAACAGGTAGAGATCGTCGCCAGGCTGTGCTGCCGCAAACGCCTGCACCAGGTAAGGCACGATGTCGTTCAGTTCGTCGGCCGAGAACAGCGACAGGTTGCGGCCCGCGGCGTTGAACTCAATGCTTGCCAGTCGGTTGCGCAAGGTGTCCGGATTGACCTTGGCCGGATGCTGATTCGGCGTGTAGCCAGCCTCGATGGGCTGCAGCGCAATGGCAGTGAACTCACCGACCTTCCATACCCGCTGGGCACCGCGCACCGTATCGCTGGCACGTGGCGCGCCGTTGCCGAAGAGAAAGTCCATCGGACCGCCGCCGGCCCACACGCAGTTGCCAGCCATGCTCAGTGCCACCGCTAGCAGCATGTGCCGACAAGCCGCGACTGAGACGGCGCGTTTGGTCTTGCAGGACGGATCGAGGTGGGCGATGGTCATCGATTCAACTTTCGCGTTACGGGATCTTCCTTCACGTTAGCGCAGTTTTGTGAATCGATCAACCTGGCGAACTCCAGCGGGTCGTGACTCAGTGGCCGGCAGCCCGGGTACAAGGTGGTTACACGGGAGTCAGGTGTCGCGCACGACCAGCGACACAGGCAGCGTCGCGCCCTTGAGACCGTCGAGCAGGATGCGCACAGCCATCTCTCCCTTGAGACCGCTGTCCTGCCGAACCGTCGTGAGGCCGGCTTGTGCCGCGGCGGGGATGTCGTCGAACCCCACCAGCGAGCTGACTGTCAGCTCGGTCCAGTCGGCCATGGCCGCGCGCGCTGCCAGGGCCATGCGGTCACTCATGGCAACGATGGCAACTCGCTTGCTGCCCGCCAGGCGAGGGCGCAATTCGGTCAGGTGGCGCACTGCTGACTCGGGCTCCTGATCGTCGATGTCGATCCAGATCAGGCGCTCGTCCGGAAAACCCGCTGCCCGCGCGGCCAATGCATAGCCCGCCACACGCTCACTCGCCACATACCCGCTGCGCGGTGGATTGGCCTTGCTGAGGATGCGATGGCGTTCGGCCTCGGTGACCATGAAGCACAACATCACGACCACCTCGGGCCGCGAAGCCAAGGCATGTTGCATGGCCAGCATGGCACCTCGCCGGTCGTCGGTGCGCACCGACGGCACACCGGCCACGGCCGAGTCGACCAGCACCACCGGCTTGGGGGTGGCGGTCACTTCGTGCATGAACTCCGGGCCGATCTCCGAGTGGATGATCATGGCGTCGGCGGTCGATTGCAGCGCCGCCTGCAACAGCAGCTTGCGGCCCATCTTGGGGATGAACTGCAGCCAGAGCTTGCGTTTGTCGAGTTCCTTGGCCACGCCGGCCAGAAAGGCCATGGTGGTCGGGTCGCCCAGTGCGTAGCCGATGTCGTGGTGAAAGACCACACCAACCGTCTGCATCTCGCGCCTGCGCAGGGCGCGAGCCATGGGATCAGGGCCGAAGTAACCCAGCTCACGAGCCTTGGCCAACACGGTGGCGCGCAACTCCTCCGACAACTTGCCAGGCCGGTTGTAGGCGTTGGACACCGTCGTGCGGCTGACGCCCAGCGCTTGTGCAACGTGATTGAGCGTGAGCTTGGACTTGGCTTGCCGGACGTCGGCTGGCAGCGGATCTTTTGAAGCGGGAACGGCGGGCATCAGTGTGCTGCTGATCTGTATGGCAACAAGAACTAAGTCTAGCGGCTTGATCAATTGGCCCTGAAGTAACTGCTCCCAACGGGTGAACTCTTGATACAGAACGCACGGGTGATGCAGCCCGTTGCACAGGACCGACTGCAGAGGTGAAGGGTGCGGTTCGCCCGGTGGGATTCAAAGCAGTTTCAAGGCTGGAACACCATCGGTGTATGCCCTGATACAGGGTTCATTGACAGTTTTGTTAACCGATTCACAATCCGACCCCGCTGACTCAAGTTGATCGATTAACCAACGACGGACATGAGCTGCTGCGACGACCGCCTCACCATGCCTGTCGATCAGTCCGGCGGCCGCGCCCAACCTTCCAACGCAAACCTATTAGGAGATGCTCGATGAACAATAGATTGAAGGCCTTGCCACTGGTCGTCGCCATGGCGGCCGCATTTGCCGCTCCGGTCGCTCGCGCCGACGGCATCGATTTCCACGGCTACTTCCGGGTCCAGGCCGGTGGCACCAGTGAAGGTGGCAACCTGCAATGTTTCCAGGGCAACTTCCCGGTTCGCTCCAAGTACCGACTGGGCAACGAGTGCGACAACTACGCCGAACCGTCGATCGCACTGAACTTCGGTGACTCGAACGGCGTGTGGGGCCGCTGGAAGCTCACCACCGCGATCCAGAACCAGGGCAAGCAGGATGCCGAAAGCACCACCGGCGGTGGCATGAACTTCCTGATGCGCGAGAACTACTACGCCGGTGGCGGCTTCTTTGGCAGGGGTGCCTTCGAGAACGCGTCGATCTGGGTCGGTCAGCGTTTCTATAACCGTCATGACGTGCACATGACCGACTACTACTACTGGAGCAGTGGTGGTCCGGGCGCCGGCATCGAGGAAATCAGCGCTGGTCCGATGAAGCTGGCCTTTGCCTACTTCCAGAACGGCGGCAACGCCAATGCAGCAGCAGACACGGTGGTCAAGCGCCTTCAACTGCGCTTCTACGACATCAGCGTCAACCCGGGCGGCAAGCTCGAAGGTGAATACGTCCACCTGTTCGACAGCAGCGCCAATCCGGCAGCGAGCAAGGGCACCGGTGACGCGCTGTTCCTCGAGCACACGCAGGACGGCATCCTGGGCGGCTGGAACAAGTTCTCGCTCATCTGGGGCAACAACAAGGGTGGCAACGGCTTCGAGTGGCTGCCGGTGTTCCCTGGCACCGGCAAGTCCGACAGCAGCGCCTTGCGCCTGACCGAGCAGTTGTATGTCGACTTCAAGGGCACCGGCTGGACCGGAACCGCCACTGCTGCGTATGGCAAGGTCGACGACAAGACCAGCCCCGGCGCACTGACCTGGACGAGTTTCGGCGTGCGCCCGCAGTACAACTTCACCGAACAGGTCAGCGTCGCCCTCGAGGCCGGCACGGATCAGGGCAAGGACACGACCGGCGCCGTCGCCAAGACCTACAAGCTGAGCAAGATCACCGTCGCTCCGCAGTTGACGCTGACTCGCGGTGTATGGGCTCGTCCCGTGCTGCGTGCCTTCGCGACGTATGCGTCCTGGAACGACGACCAGCAGGCGGCTGGTGTGGCCAATGGCGTCTTCGGCGCCAAGAAGAGTGGCATGACGTTCGGCGTGCAGGCTGAAGCATGGTGGTGACACGCTGATCGAGGCGCGAACACACGATCCCGCGTGACGCGTGTGATCGGGTAGAACGCGCTGTGATGCGGGGCTCGACGGGCACGGCTGTGCCCGGTCGGGTACTCGCGGCTACCAAATCGAGGTCTCGGGGCGACGGCTCGCGTGCGCAGCCACCCGGCGACCACCACAAGTCAACCAGGAGCTCCCATGCATCCTTCAAAGCGCAACTTCGTACTTACTACCCTGAGCTCTGCCCTGGTCGCGATCGGCGCCCTTGGTGCGGGCCAGGCCGTCGCTGCCGAGCCGGGCAAACTGCTGGTCTGGTACAGCGTCGACGGTGCCAAGGGCATGGCCCGGGTGGCCGAAGAATTCACCAAGAAGACTGGCGTGCCCGTTACCGTCGAGGCGCCCGAAGACGGTCCCGGCAAGTTTCAGCAGGCGGCAGCCGCTGGCAAGGGCCCGGACATCTGGATCTGGGCGCATGACCGCATCGGCGAGTGGATCGCCGGTGGTCTCATTCAGCCGCTCTCGCCGAGCAAGAAGATCCAGGCCGAGATCGACCCGCTGGCCTGGAAGGCCTTCAGCGTCGGTGGCAAGACCTGGGGCTATCCGTATTCGATCGAGGCCATCGGCCTGGTCTACAACAAGGCGCTGGTCAAGACGCCGCCCAAGACCTTCGAAGAGGTGATGGCGCTGGACAAGACCTTGTCCGGCCAGGGCAAGAAAGCCATCTTGTGGGATTACACGAACACCTACTTCACCTGGCCGCTGCTGTCGGCTGGTGGCGGGTATGCGTTCAAGCAAAAGCCCGACGGTACCTATGACCCCAACGATACCGGCGTCAACAACGCCGGCGCCGTGGCCGGTGTCACCTTGCTCGACAAGTTGCTGCGCGAGAAGTACATGCCCGAAGGCAGCGGCTACGCCGAGATGGAAGGTGGCATGGCGCAAGGCAAGGTCGCGATGATGATCAACGGCCCGTGGTCGTGGGACAACCTCAAGAAGGCCAAGATCGATTTCGGTGTGGCCAAGATCCCCATGGTCAACGGCAAGAAGGCGTCGCCCTTCGTCGGCGTCAAGGGCATCATGATCAACAAGGCCTCGCCCAACAAGGACCTGGCCACCGAGTTCATCGAGAACTACGTGCTGCAGGTCAAGGGCCTGAAGATGATCAACGAGGCTGAGGCCATCGGTGTGCCAGCCAACATCGCCTACTACAACGAGCTCAAGGCTGACCCCAACATCGCGGCCGTGATGGCTTCGGCGCAGGACGGACTGCCCATGCCCAACAACCCCGAGATGGGTCGTTTCTGGTCGGCCATGGTGTCGTCCCTGGGCAATGTGATGGAAGCACGCCAGTCGCCCAAGGAGGCGATGGACGCCGCTGCCAAGCGCATCCTGTCCAAGTGAGCTGAAACCTACCAGATCGCTGTCAACCACCGCCGGGTCGATCACTCGATCGCCCGGCGGACCGGCCGGCACCTGTCCGGCGACGCTTCCGGCATTGCTGCGAGTTCAGATGAGCACTTCCCCGACCCTGAGGCGCTACGGTGTGAAGGCGCTGATGGCCCTGAGCGCCTTGGCTGCGCTCTACCTGGTGACAGTCGTCTACGCGGTCGGTGAAACGCTGCTGGCCGGCACGCTGCTCGTCATCCTCAGCCTGGCGCTGTGGACCTACACATCGGCCAAGACCATGGCGCTGCGATACCTCTTTCCAGGGGTGGCCGCGGCCGTCGTGTTCGTGGTGTTCCCGATGGTCTACACCATTGCCATCGGCTTCACCAACTACAGCTCGCGCAACCTGCTCGACTATGAGCGCGCGCGCAGCTACTTTCTCGACGAGACCTTCCGCGGCCCGGGGCCGGGGTATGCCTTCAGCCTTCACGGCGAGGGGCGTGAATACCGCTTGCGCCTGCAAGATCAGGACGACGAGAAAAACAGCTTCGTCTCTACACCACTCGCGCTCAAGGACCGCGCGGTGCTCGAGGTACACCTGCAGGAAGAAGCGTCGGCCAAGTTGGTGCTGGGTGACGCCTTGCCGCTCAAGGAGGTCATCGCCCAGCAGGCCGACCTGAAGGCACTGACGCTCGTGCTGCCGGGTGGCAACAAACTGCGCATGACATCCCTGCGCGAGTTCGGACCTGTGCAGTTGCTCTACACGTCCAACCCCGACGGCAGCCTCACAAACAACGATGACAAGTCGGTGCTCAAGCCCAACCTCAAGACCGGATTCTTCGAGACGTCGGCCGGTGATCGCAAGGAGCCGGGTTTTCAGGTCGGCATCGGCATCGCCCACTACAAACGCATCTTCACCGACAGCAAGTTCCGCGAGCCCTTTGGCCGCATCTTTCTGTGGACGGTGGCCTTCGCCGCCTTGACCGTGCTGTTCGGCGCGTCTCTTGGCATCTTCCTGGCCGTGTTGCTCAACTGGGAAGGCTTGGCGTTCAAGGGTGTGTACCGACTGCTGTTGTTCCTGCCCTATGCAGTGCCCGGTTTCATCTCGATCCTCATCTTCAAGGGCCTGTTCAACCAGAACCTGGGCGAGATCAACCTCATCCTGAACGCACTCTTCGGCATCAAGCCGGCGTGGACGTCGGACCCCTTCCTTGCCAAGGCGATGATCCTCATCGTCAATACCTGGCTGGGTTTCCCGTACATGATGGTGGTGTGTATGGGTCTCATCAAGTCCATCCCGTCCGACCTGTACGAGGCCTCGGCGGTGGCGGGCGCCGGCCCGATCACAAACTTCACCCAGATCACCGCGCCACTCATCCTCAAGCCGCTCACGCCGCTGCTGATCTCGGCCTTCGCCTTCAACTTCAACAACTTCGTGCTGATCACGCTGCTCACCGGCGGGCGGCCCGACTTTCTGGATATCAGCGTGCCAGCGGGTACCACCGACATCCTCGTGTCGTACACCTTCCGCATGGCCTTCCAGGATTCGGGTCAGCAGTTCGGTCTGGCCTCGGCCATCTCGACCGTGATCTTCCTGCTGGTGGCCGCCATCACCCTGCTGCAGATGCGTTTCACGCGTCTGGCCGAGCAGAACCGCTAGGAGCCGACCATGCCCATCGTCGTCGACAAGTCGCAGCGCTGGCGCGCATTGGCGGCCCATGCCTTCCTGATCTGCTTTTGCCTCGTCACGATCTTCCCGTTCCTGGTCGTCTTGTCGGTGTCGTTCAGGCCCGGCAACTTCGCCTCGGGCAGCCTGATACCCGACACCATCAGCTTCGAGCACTGGCGTTATGCCTTCGGCCTGCCTTACCAGGCGGCCAACGGCCAACTCGTCGAGCCCGAACTGCCGGTGCTGCGCTGGCTGTGGAACTCGGTCAAGGTGGCCACGCTGTCGGGCCTGATCACCTTGTTCTTCTCGACCACCGCGGCCTACGCGCTGGCGCGCATGAAGTTCCGCGGCCGCAAGCATGTGCTCACCAGCCTGATGCTGATGCAGATGTTCCCCGCCGTGCTGGCGCTGGTGGCCATCTACGCCATCTTCGACCGCATCGGCTCGGCCTTTCCGGCCTTCGGCATCGACTCGCACTGGGCCTTGCTGCTGGCGTATTCGGGCGGCATCGCCATGCACGTGTGGACCATCAAGGGCTACTTCGAGACCATTCCCTTCGAGATGGAAGAAGCCGCCAAGGTCGACGGCGCCACACCCTGGCAGGCCTTCCGGCTGGTGCTGCTGCCCATGGCCGTGCCGATTCTGGTGGTGGTGTTCCTGCTGTCATTCATCGGTGTGCTGATCGAGTACCCGGTGGCTTCCATCCTGCTCAACCAGCAGGACAACCTCACCCTGGCCGTGGGCACCAAGTTGTTCGTGGCCGAGCACAACTTCAAGTGGGGCGACTTCGCCGCGGTGGCCATCCTGTCTGGCCTGCCCATCACGGTGGTGTTCGTCATCGCGCAGAAATGGATGATCGCCGGCCTCACCGCGGGCGGCACCAAGGGTTGATCTCTGCAGCGATGAAGGCCGCGTGGCCTTGCCTCTGGCTGTCGGTGATCCGATCTGTTTGTTTTCCCCTGTCCACCATCAAGGAGACCTTCATGAACCGTACCCGCTTCTTGTCCTGCCTGATCGGCCTGGCCTGCCTGGCCGGTGTATCCGCCCCGGCCATGGCCGCGCCCGAAGGCAAGGTCGTCATCAACTACAACCGCTGCGACAAGAACTACGAAGGCTGGGGCCTGCATGCCTGGAAGAACCCCGGCATCCCCATCCCCGGCGTCGAGTGGGGCAAGCCACTGCCGATCACCGGTACCAACGACTTCGGCGTGTTCTGGCAGGCCGATTTCAGCGAGTTCGGCAACTCGGGCAACGTCAACTACATCATCCACAAGGGTGACTCCAAGGAGCAAGGCGGCCGCGACATGAAGTTCGACGGCAAGACCCTCAAGGAGATCTGGGTCAACAGCGGCGATCGCAAGATCTACTTCAACCTCGACGACGCCAAGAAGGCGCGCGCCGAGTCACCCTGCTCCTGATCCGTCGGCACGAAGGCACAGCCGTGGCAGCACTGTCCGCACAGCCCATCACCAGTTCCCGCCTGGCAGGACGCTCCGTGCCTGTCGCGCGCCGAGGCGCCCTTGTGCTGATGGCGGGCCTGCTCGCCACGTGCCAGATGGCCTGCGGCGGTGGTGGAGGCGGCGGCCCGCTGCCACCACCTCCGGCCGTGGACGTGAGCGCCGTGGCGGCCGCCGACCCGGCTCATCCTTGCCCGCCACGTGGAAGAACGGCGTCTTCGCCGAGATCTACGTGCGTGGCTACAAGGACAGCAATGGTGACGGCATCGGCGACCTGCCCGGTCTGACACAAAGCCTGGACTACCTGAAGGATCTGGGCATCACCGGCATCTGGCTGATGCCGGTCACCCAGAGCCTGGACCGTGACCACGGTTATGCGGTCGCCAACTACCGCAGCATCGAGTCCGACTACGGCACGCTGGCGGACTTCGACGAACTGCTGAGGCAGGCGCACCTGCGCGGCATCGGCGTGGTCATCGACTACGTCATCAACCACAGCGCGTCGAGCAACGCGTTGTTCCTCAACTCGGACAACTCGCCCTCCAACACCTACCGCGACTGGTACGTGTGGCAGAACAATGCGCCGTCGGGCTGGAACGTCTTCGGCAGCAACCCCTGGTACCTGGGCAACGCTGGCGGTGCCTACTTCGCGGCCTTCACCCGCACCATGCCCGACTTCAACCTGCGCAAGGCCGAGGTGGTGGCCTATCACCACGACAACCTGCGCTTGTGGCTCAACCGCGGTGTCGACGGTTTTCGCTTCGACGCCGTCGGCAACCTGGTCGAGAACGGCCCGAACGGTTCGACCCCTGGCAGTGGCTGGGAGAGCCAGCCCGAGAACCACGTCGTGATGAACGGTGTGCGCCAGGTCGTGGCCGGCTACACCAACCGCTACATGGTGTGTGAATCACCTGCGGCGCCGCTACTGTTCGGTGCAGCCAATTCCTGCGGCAGTGCTTTCGCCTTCGGCCTGCAGGGCGACGTGGTCAATGCGGCCAGGGGCAACACCGCGGCCATCTCACGGGTGTCGGCCTATTTCACGGCTGCGCCAGCCGGCATGGCCAGTTTCATCTCCAATCACGATTCGTTCGCGGGTGATCGCCTGTGGGACCAGGCCGGTGGCGACAACGCGGTCTACCGTCTGGCTGCCGCCACCAACCTGCTGCAGGGCACGACACCCTTCATCTATTACGGCGAGGAGATCGGCATGGCCGGTGCGTCCAGCCTGACGGGTGACCCACGCCTGCGTACGCCGATGAGTTGGTCGTCAAACAACATCGCGTCCAGCAACGTCGACCCAGCGGGTTTCAGCACCCGTGCCGGGTTTCGTGCCAACTCGGCCAACGTCGCCAGCAACAACGTCGTGGCCCAGCAGGGCAATGCCAACTCGCTGCTGAACTACTACAAGCAGGTGATTGCGCTGCGCACCTCACGGCCATCGCTGATGCAGGGCAACCATGCCGGCGCAACGGCGAGTGGCACCGTGATGAGTTTCAGGCGAGAGGTCACGACCGGCGCCACGACCGAACGCACGCTGGTCGTCTTCAACTACGGCGCAGCTGCCGCCACTGCCAACGTCTCTGGCTTGCCGTCCTCTGCCGCGTTGCGACGTTTGTGGCCTGTCGGCGCAGCTGGCGCCGCCGCCGATGCCAGCGGGGCTGCCTTGATTGGTGTGCCGGCCCAGTCCTTTGCCGTGTTTGCCGTGGAGTGAGCCAGACATGACGCTGATGTCCATCCTGCGCCGCTGCCTGCTTGTGCTCGCCCTGGGCTGGGCGGCGCTGCAGCCCTTGCTCGATGCGCAGGCGCAGACCGCTGCGTCGTCGCCCCCGCTTGCCATCGTTGCCAAGGGTGGAAGTTTTGCCGACAACCCGATCGTCTACTTCGTCATCACCGATCGCTTCCACAACGGCAACCAAGCCAACGACCAGAGCTACGGCCGAAAGCGCGAGAGTGATCCTGAGGCCGACGTCGGCAGCTTCCACGGTGGTGACCTGGCCGGCCTCACAGCCAAGCTGAAGGATGGCTGGTTCAGGCAACTCGGCGTCAACGCGATCTGGATCACCGCACCCTACGAGCAGATCCACGGCTGGGTGGTGGGTGGCAACAAGGCGTTCAAGCACTACGCCTATCACGGCTACTACGCGCTCGACTACACCGTGCTCGACAAGTCCATGGGCACACCTGCCGAGTTGCGCGAGTTCGTCGACATGGCCCATGCCCAGGGCATCCGTGTCTTGTTCGACGTGGTGATGAACCACCCGGGTTACCTCGACATCCAGACCGCCGTCGACCTGAACGTGCCGGTGTTGTGGCCACGTGCGCTCGAGAAGGCGACGCTATCCAACTACCACCGCCAGATCGACTACAACAACTTCGGCTTCGGCGACTGGTGGGGCCGCGCCTGGGTGCGCGCCGGCCTGCCGGGTTACATCGATGGGGGCAAGGACGACCTCACCGGCATGCTGGCCTATCTTCCGGATTTCCGCACCGAAAGCACCGAGGCCGTCACGTTGCCCAAGTTCCTGAAAGGCAAGGCCGACACCCGCGCCGTGGACTTGCCCGACACCACCGTGCGGGCTTATCTGGTGAAGTGGCTGAGCGACTGGGTGCGCGACTACGGCATCGACGGCTTTCGCGCCGACACGGTCAAACATGTCGAGCCCGAGGCCTGGACCCAGCTCAAGCAGGCATCGACCCGCGCGCTGGCCGACTGGAAGGCTGCCAACCCAGGCAAGAAGATCGACGACGCACCGTTCTGGATGACCGGTGAATACTGGGGCCACGGACCCGAACGCGGCAAGCTGCACGAGGCCGGCTTCGACTCGATGATCAACTTCGAATTCCAGGATCTGGGGCGTCAGTACGGTCAGCCCGAGCCCATCTTCTCGCGCTACGCCGCGCTGCAAGCCGGCAAGCCGGCGCAGATGCTCAACTACATCTCGTCGCACGACACCAAACTCTTCGACCGTGCCCGTCTCATCGAGGCCGGCAATGCCTTGCTGCTTGCTCCCGGTGGTGTGCAGATCTACTACGGCGACGAAACCGCGCGCCCGCCCGGCCCGGTGCCGAGCAGCGACCCGCAGCAGGCGATCCGGTCGGACATGAACTGGGCCACACCCGACGCCGAGGTGCTGCGCCACTGGCGTTTGCTCGGCCAATTTCGCGCTCGCCACGTGGCGCTGGCACGTGGCACTCATCAGCGCCTGGCCGAAACGCCCTATGTCTTCAGCCGCAGCGACGCGGCCAGTGGTGACCGCGTCGTGGTTGCGCTGGATGCGCCCGCCGGTGCCGCACTGCCCGTGGCCAGCCTGTGGCCCGACGGCACGGCGCTGCGTGATGCCTACAGCAACAGGCGCTACACCGTGCAGGCCGGGGTGGTGAAACTGGTCGGCGCCGCTGCGGCCGTCTTGCTCGAAGTGGTCTCACCCTGAGCGAGGCATCGCCGCCATCGCCGCCATCACCACGCACCGAGCCGATCGTTCACCTGCACCCGACGTAGTCACCGACCCTGTCGCCGTTTCAGTCTTCCTGGCGGACCCCCTGAAGTCCGTCGGGCCATTCATTCCACTGTCGAGTCCGCGATGTCACGCATTGAATTCAAGCAGCTCTGCAAGCGCTACGCCCCGGGCCTGCCACTGACCATCAAGAACGCCGACCTTGTCGTCGAGAACGGCGAGTTCTGCGTCTTCGTCGGGCCGTCGGGTTGTGGCAAGTCGACGCTGCTGCGCATGGTCGCGGGTCTGGAAGACATCACCTCGGGTGAACTGTTGTTCGAAGGGCAACGTGTCAACGACATGCCCCCGGCACAACGCGGCGTGGCCATGGTGTTCCAGAGTTACGCGCTGTACCCCCACATGACGGTGGCCGAGAACATGGCCTTCGGCCTCAAGGTGGCGGGTGTCGACAAGGCCACCATCGCCGAGAAGGTGAAACAGGCCGGCGAGGTGCTGCAACTCACGCCGCTGCTCGAGCGCCTGCCCAAGGCGCTGTCGGGCGGCCAGCGTCAGCGCGTGGCGATCGGGCGGGCCATCGTCAAGGAGCCACGGGTCTTCTTGTTCGACGAGCCGCTGTCGAACCTCGACGCCGCGCTGCGGGCGCAGACCCGGCTGGAGATCGCCAAGCTGCACCACGACATCGGCACGGCCAGCATGATCTACGTGACGCACGATCAGGTCGAAGCCATGACCCTGGCCGACAAGATCGTGCTGCTGCACACCGGCAAACTCATCGAGGAGCGCGGCAGCGTGGCTCAGATCGGCACACCGATGGACCTGTACCACCGCCCGGCCAGCCTGTTCGTGGCCGAGTTCATCGGCAGCCCCAAGATGAACATCCTGCCCGGCAAGATGTTGCGCTCAGAGCCTGGTTTGGCCGAAGTCGAGGTGGCCGGCCAGCATTTCAAGGTGGCGGTCGATGCGCGCCACGTGCCGCCCGGGTCGGCCATCTCGCTGGGTGTGCGGCCCGAGAACCTGCACCTGGGTGAGCAGGGCGAGGGTGCTGGTCTGCCGGTCAAGGTTCGCCATGTCGAACGCCTGGGCGACGTCTCGTTGCTGTACGTCGACTATCAGGCGCCCGACGCCCGACAGGTGACGGTGCGTGTCGAAGGCAGCGTTCGCCCTGCGCCCGGCACCGGCGTCACCCTGCGCCTGCTGCCCGAACATCTGCATCTGTTCGATTCGTCCGGCCTGGCCTGCGCGCGCACGGTCGAGTTGCCAACCTGAGTCGCCAGCGCCCTGGGCACCTGAGCGCCACCCGCCCCGGCCAAGCCGCGCAAGTGCCCGCATGCTCGCCAGCCCCTGCGACCGCCAGTGCCTGCCCGTGAGCTGCGCCCGACCTTCGACCCACCGCGAGCACGCCCCATGATCTGCGACACCATCCTCGACCAGTTGCGCAGCGGCGCCTGCGGGGATCCCTTCGCGGTGCTCGGCCTGCATCCGGGCGACGACGGCACCCGCTGGCTGCGCTGCTTCCTGCCCGGTGCAGCCCAGGTGGATGTGCTGGCGGCCGATGGCACGACACCTGTGTGCGCCCTGATCGCGCGGCGCGACGACGGATTCTTCGAAGTCCCGCTGCCCCCCGACGCCAGCGCCGACTACCGCCTGGCGGTGCGCTGGCACGACGGCCACCGGTCGGTCATCGACGACCCCTACCGATTCCCGCCCGTGCTGGGCGAGATGGACGTGGGCTGATGGGGGAGGGCACCCACCTGCGACCCTACGAAGTGCTCGGCGCCACCGAACGCGAGATGCTCGGGGTGCCCGGCACCAGCTTTGCCGTGTGGGCGCCCAATGCCTCGCGCGTCAGTGTGGTCGGCGACTTCAACCACTGGGACGGCCGGCGCCACCCCATGCGCCTGCGCCGCGAATGTGGCGTGTGGGAGATCTTCCTGCCCGGCGTTACAGCGGGCACCCGCTACAAGTACGAGATCCGCAGCCGCAGCGGCCACCTGCTGCCGCAAAAGGCCGACCCCTACGCGCTGCAAAGTGAACTGCGCCCGGCCACGGCCAGCGTCGTGGCGCGTATGCCGGCTGCGATCGCGCCCAGCGAGCAGCGCAAACAAGCCAACGCGCTGGATGCACCGGTCAGCATCTACGAAGTGCACCTCAGCTCCTGGCGACGCAAGCCTGAGGACGGCAACCGCTGGCTCAACTGGGACGAACTGGCCGACACCCTGGTGCCCTACACCCGCGAGATGGGCTTCACCCACCTCGAACTGCTGCCCGTGTCGGAGCATCCCTTCGACGGCTCCTGGGGCTACCAGCCGGTGGGCATGTATGCGCCGACGTCCCGTTTTGGCGATCCCACAGCCTTTCGTCGCTTCGTCGATCGTTGCCACACCGAAGGCATCGGCCTCATCCTGGACTGGGTGCCGGCGCACTTTCCGAGCGACGCCCATGGCCTGGCCCAACTTCGACGGCACCCACCTGTACGAATACGCCGACCCCGCGAAGGTTCCACCCAGGACTGGAACACCCTCATCTACAACTTCGGCCGCACCGAGGTGCGCAACTTCCTGGTCGGCAACGCGTTGTACTGGCTCGAGCGTTACGGTGTGGACGGCCTGCGGGTCGACGCCGTGGCCTCGATGCTCTACCGCGACTACAGCCGCAAGGCCGGTGAATGGGTGCCCAACCACCGGGGCGGGCGCGAGACTCGACCATCGTTCCTGCAGCGCATGAACGAGGTGGTGGGTGTGGAGCGTGGCCAGGCCATCACCCTGGCCGAAGAGTCGACGGCTTTTCCGGCCGTGTCGCGCCCGGTGTTTGCCGGCGGCCTGGGCTTTTCACTACAAATGGAACATGGGCTGGATGCACGACACGCTGCAATACATGGCACGCGACCCTGTGCACCGCCAGTTCCACCAGGGCGAGATGACGTTCGGCCTGGTCTATGCCTTCAACGAGAACTTCGTGTTGCCAATCTCGCACGACGAGGTGGTGCACGGCAAGGGCTCGCTGCTGGAGCAAGATGCCGGGCGACCGCTGGCAACGATTTGCCAATCTGCGCGCCTACCTGGGTTTCGTGTGGGGCCACCCGGGCAAGAAACTGCTGTTCATGGGCTGCGAGTTTGCGCAAGAGCGCGAGTGGAACCACGAACACAGCCTGGACTGGCACCTGCTGGGCGACCCGTCACACGCCGGTGTGCAGCGCTTGCTCAGGACTTGAACCACCTGTACCAGCACACCCCGGCGCTGTACCAGCGCGACTTCGACGCCAGGGGCTTCGAGTGGATCGACCACAACGATGCCGATCGTTCGGTGCTGAGCTTCATCCGGCGTGGCCACGACGGCAATGCGCTGGCGGTGGTGGTGAGCAACTTCACCCCGTCGCTGCAGGCCGACTACCGCATCGGTGTGCCGCATGCCGGCGTCTACCAAGAGCGGGTCAACACCGATTCGAGCCACTACGGCGGCAGCAACGTCGGCACCGCCTACGGCGCCCCCACCGCCGAGGCCGTGCCCTGGCACGGCAAGCCGTTTTCGCTGCGCTTCACGCTGCCGCCGCTGGCCAGCGTGATCTTCACCTGGCAGGCCGGTTGATACCCGCCCGGCACACGAACTGCGCACTCTTTGCTTGCGAGTCTTCGAGGATCCAACATGCGTTTCCCCCGCCGCAGCGGCATCTTGCTGCACCCCACGTCCTTGCCCGGCCCGCATGGCTCGGGCGACTTCGGCCCCTCGGCGTACCACTTCGTCGACTGGCTGGTGGCTGGTGGCCAGAAGCTCTGGCAGATCCTGCCGCTGGTCAACATCGGCCTGGGCGACTCGCCCTACATGAGCAGTTCGGCCTTTGCCGGCAATGTGCTCATGATCGACCTGGCCGAGTTGCACACGCGCGGCTGGTTGTCCGCCGACGACCTGGTGCCCGAGCCCGGCCTGAGCGACACGGCGGTCAACTTTGCGGCCATGGTGCCGTACCGCATGGTGCGGCTCGAACGCGCCGCGCGCCGGTTCGCCCTGAGTGCAACCCGGCAAGAACGCGCCGAACTGGCGGCCTTTTGCGCCGAACACACCAGCTGGCTGGACAACTACGCCTTGTTCATGGCGATCTCGGAGCACCACGACCAACGCTCCTGGACCGACTGGGCGCCAGCACTGGCCACACGTCAGCCCGCCGCGCTGGCCGCGGCCGCCAAGCAGCACGGCGAACGTATCCAGTTCTGGATCTTTTGCCAGTGGTGCTTCTTCAGGCAGTGGGCACGCCTGCGGGCTATGCCAACCAGCGCGGCGTGCAGATCGTGGGCGACGCGCCCATCTTCATCGCCCACAACAGCGCCGAATGCTGGGCCCGGCCCGAACTGTTCGAGCTCGACACCGCCGGCCAGCCCACCGTGGTGGCCGGGGGTGCCGCCCGACGCGTTCAGCGCGCCACCGGCCAGCGCTGGGGCAATCCGCTGTACCGCTGGTCGGCCCATGCCAGCGAAGGTTACGCCTGGTGGATCGAGCGGGTGCGGCGCATCTTCGAGCTGGTCGACATCGTGCGCATCGACCACTTCCGCGGCTTTGCCGGCTACTGGGAGATCCCGGCCAGCGAGCCCACCCGCGATGAACGGGCGCTGGGTGCCCGGCCCCGGCCCGGCGCTGTTCAAGGCCATCGCCGGTGCACTCGGCCCGCTGCCCATCATTGCCGAAGACCTGGGGGTGATCACGCCCGACGTCGACGCGCTGCGCACCGAGTTCGATTTTCCGGGCATGCGTATCCTGCAGTTCGCCTGGGGCGAGCAGTTGGCCGCCGAGAGCCGCTTCCTGCCGCACAACCACACGCACGACTCGGTCGTCTACACCGGCAGCCACGACAACAACACCACGCTGGGCTGGTGGGCCGATGCGTCCGAAGACGAACGCAACCACCTGCGTGAATACCTCGCCTGCGACGGCCGCGCCGTCAACTGGGGACCTGATCCGCGCCGCCAGCGCCAGCGTGGCCGACACGGCGGTGCACCCCATGCAGGACGTGATAAACCTGGGCGCCGAGCACCGCATGAATTTCCCCGGCACCGCCGCGGGCAACTGGGGCTGGCGCTACACCTGGGCCATGATGGCGCCCGACACCGCGGATCGCCTGCGGCGATTCGGGCAGTTGTATGGGCGGCTTTGAGCAGCCGGCACCCTCATGACCAAGCCCAACATGACCAGCACGTCGCCCGGCGCCGCCCCACCAGGCACCTATGTGCGCCATGTCGAGTGGTCGCGCCAGGCGACCATCTACGAGGTCAACCTGCGCCAGTACACGCCCGAAGGCACGCTGGCGGCCTTCGAGGCGCATCTGCCGCGCCTGAAGGCCATGGGGGTGGACATCGTCTGGCTCATGCCCGTGCATCCCATCGGCCTGAAGAACCGCAAGGGCGGCCTGGGTAGTGCCTATGCGGTGCGCGACTACCTGGCGGTCAACCCCGAGTACGGCACGGCGCACGACTTCAGGCATTTGGTCGACACGGCACATGCGCTGGGCATGAAGGTCCTCATCGACTGGGTCGCCAACCACACGGCGTGGGACCATGTCTGGGTCGATCCACACCCCGACTGGTACCTGAAGAACGCCGCCGGCGAGATCCACTCGTACACCTACACCGGCGGGCCCGAGCCCGAATACTGGACCGACGTGATCGGCCTGGATTTCGCCGTGCCGGCTGTGCGCGACGCCATGGCCGCAGCCATGTCCTGGTGGGTGCGCGAGATGGACGTGGACGGCTTTCGCTGCGACGTGGCCAGCTTGGTACCCCTTGCCTTCTGGGAACGGGTGCGGCCCGAGCTCGATGCCATCAAACCGGTCTTCATGCTGGCCGAAAGTGCCGACGTGGCCCTGTTGGCGCGGGCCTTCGACATGGTCTACGACTGGCCGCTTCACGACGTGATGAAGCAGATCGCGCGTGGCGACCTGGTCGGGTCGGCAGCGGGTGACGCACTCGACCAGCGCCTGGCCAGAAGGTCGACCAAGTACCCAGCCGATGCGTACCTGATGAACTTCACCAGCAATCACGACAAGAACGCATGGGAAGGCCACGACGGCGAGGTCTATGGCCCGGCCTTCGAGGCCATGGCCGTGCTGGCTGCCACGTTGCCCGGCATGCCGCTGATCTACGGCGGGCAAGAAGCCATGCTGCACAAGCGTTTGGCCTTCTTCGAGCAAGATTCGATTGCCTGGCAGGGCTGGCCGCTGCAGGACTTCTACTCGCGACTGCTGACGCACAAGCACAGGCATCCGGCCCTGGCCAACGGTGCGGCGGGTGCGCCATTGCAGCGGCTGGACGCGGGCAATCCGGCGCTCTACGCGTACCGGCGGTCCATTGCCGGCGATGGGGTGACGGTCATCGTCAACCTCAGTGCCAGCATGCAGGCTGCGGGGGCAGTGTTGCAAACACATTGGCCACAAGCTGGCGACGCCATCGAGCCCTGGGGCTGGCGCATCCTGGAGTGAACGGATGACCGAACATGATGCAGTTTCCCGGCGTGGACTGACCGACAAGCGACTGACGCTGCTCGACGTGGCCAACGCGCTCGGGGTGAGCCGAACGACGGTGTCCAATGCCTTCAACCGGCCGCATCGACTTTCGCCCGGCTTGCGCGAGGACGTCATCAACAAGGCCAGGGAGCTGGGCTACTTCGGCCCCGATCCGGCTGCCCGCGCCTTGCGACGCACGGGGGTGCACGAAGTGGCGGTGATCTTTCACCACGACCTCTGTTATGCACTCAGCGACCCGCCGAGCGTCGAGTTTCTGAAGGGCGTGTCGATCGAGCTCGACCGGCGTCGCCTGACCCTGCAGATCATCCCCAAGATGGGCCGGCGACTCGATCTCGGCGCGGCCTTCCAGACGACGGCCGATGCCCTGATCGTGCATGCCGAGGTCGACCTCGAACTGGCCAACGCCGT
Organism: Candidatus Intricatilinea gracilis; assembly: GCA_016702605.1. Classification (GTDB taxonomy): domain Bacteria; phylum Pseudomonadota; class Gammaproteobacteria; order Burkholderiales; family Burkholderiaceae_C; genus Sphaerotilus; species Sphaerotilus gracilis. The sequence continues at coordinate 1,438,608 of JADJDQ010000021.1, read as the reverse complement.
GCGCTCGCTGCCCAAGCCGGTGGTGCTGGTCGATTCGATCGTGGAGGGCGCCGTCTCGATCAACAGCCAGGACCGCCACGGCGCCGAGATGGCCATGGCACATGCACTGTCGATGTGTCCGGATCAGGTGCTCGTGCTGACGTTTCCGCTCGACGACGACACCCGCGCCCGTGCCCTGTCGGACGCGGAGACCCTGCCTCACGGTTACCTGCCGGGTGAACGCGTCGCTGGTTACGCCAATGCTGCTCGTGCCGCCGGCTATGCGCTCGAGCGCATCCGCTGGATCGAAGTGGACGACACCCACCCCGAATCCGCCGGCCAGGTGGTGGCCGCGCTGTGTGACCAGTTTGCCCCAGGTTGCCGCCTGGCCGTGCTGGCCATGAGCGACCGCATGGCGTTGGCGGTGCAAGCCGCCGTGAGGGGCTGGAACGGCCCCGAGGTGGTGGCCATCGTGGGATACGACGACATCGCTGCGGCCAGTGCCGCCGGCCTGACCACCGTGCGGCAGAACCATCAACTCAAGGGTCAGCGTGCGGTGCAGGCGCTGCTGGACGGCGTCGTGCTGCGGCCCTTGCCGGTCGAGCTGGTGGTGCGACGCACCTGAGCGCCACACCGTAGCGGTCGATCCCGCCATCGTTGCCGACAGGCGCTTGCGCGCCATCGGCTCGTGTGTCCCTACACAACCAAGGAAGTTTCACGCATGGCCATTCCGGGTCACCACATCAGCCCGCAGGGCAGGTCGTCGTTTCGAGTCTTTGCCCCCAAGGCCCAGGCGGTCAAGGTATTGCTGGTCGGCGCCGACGGCAGTGCCGATCGGGTGCTGCCGCTGCGCAGCGAGGGCGTTGGTTACTGGGTCGGCGAGTGTGAACGTCTGCCACACGGTTGCCTGTACTGGCTCGAGCTCGACGGCCAACGTCTGCCCGACCCCGCTTCGCGCTACCAGCCACACGGAGTGCATGGCCCGTCGATGGTGGCCGATGTCATCAAGGTCGACAGCCCGGCCTGGCGCGGTGTGGCCATGGCGGATGCGATCCTGTACGAACTGCACCTCGGCACCTTCACACCTGAAGGCACACTGGCCGGTGCCCAGGGCAGGTTGGGGCATCTGAAGGCCTTGGGTGTCAATGTCGTCGAGCTGCTGCCGATCGCGGCCTTTGCGGGTGAACGCAACTGGGGCTACGACGGCACCTTTCTGTATGCGCTGCACCAGGCCTACGGCGGCTACGCCGAGCTGAAGGCCTTCATCGAAGCCGCACACTCACTCGGCATCGCCGTCATCCTCGACGTGGTCTACAACCACTTCGGCCCGGAGGGCAACTACAGCGGTGCCCTCGCGCCCTACACCAAGGCGGCCGACACACCCTGGGGCGCGGCCATCAACTTCGACATCGCCTGGAACCACGGCGTGCGCGAGTACTTTCTCGAGAACCTGCGTTTCTGGCTGCAGACGGTGGGATTCGACGGCGTGCGCATGGACGCGGTCTCACTCATCTTCGACAACAGCCCGTTGCACATCCTGCGCGAGTTCACCGACCTGGCGCGCGCCATTGGCCAGGCAGAAGGCCGCGAGGTGCTGACCATTGCCGAACACCTGCGCAACAACCGCTACGTGACAAGTGATCAGGGTTTCAACTACCACTCGCAGTGGAACGACGATCTCAACCATGCCGTCTACGCCCGGCTCACCGGTGAGACGACACGTCACTATCAGAACTTCGGCGCCTTCGACGACGTGGTCAAGGCCCTGACCAGCGGCTTCGTCTACGACGGCACCCGCTTCGATCGTTACTACGGCTGGTACGTGGGCACCGACGGCCGGCTCACCACCGCGCCCGAACACGTGGTGCACATCCAGAACCACGACCAGGTCGGCAACCGCCTGCACGGCGACCGAATGATCAGCAGCTACGGCCGCGACAAGGCGCTGCTGGCCATCACCACCATCATGGCCAGCCCTTTCGTGCCCTTGCTGTGGATGGGCGAGGAATACGGCGAGACGGCGCCGTTCTATTTCTTCGAAGACTTCAGCGAGCAGGTCATCATCGACGGCTGCCGGGAGGGCCGAAAGTCCGACTTCGCCTTTGGCGGCGCCGAGCCGCCCGACCCGCATGCACGCCAGACCTTTGTCGACTCCAAGCTGCAATGGCAACGGACCGACGAGCCCCAGGGTCGCGAGTTCTTCGCGTACTACCAGCAACTCATCAGTCTCAAGCGCAGCGGCGCGCTCGGTCCGCGCGACATGAAGGCGGTGACGCTGGTAGCCGATCCCGCCACGCAGGTCATCACGCTGCAGACCGCCCGCACCTTCACGGTGCTGAACTTCTCGGCCCAGCCGCAGGCCTTTGTCGCGCCGGCGGCCTATGCCAACCCGGTGCTGTGCAGTGTGGGCCGCTACGTGTCCGGCCAGGTCGCGCCGTTTGGTGCCGTGGTACTTGCAGCGCGGGTCTGATCTGCACTTGACCTGATCCGACCTGGCGCATCCAGTTCAGCAAGCAGGCCGGCTGATGACGGCATCTGTGCCAGGTCCGGTGTCAGGCGACGTCACGAACCGACGGCCGCGTCGGCCCGCGTGTGGCCGAAAGGCATGGTCATGCACAAGCAGATGAATCAAGTGGCCACGTAGCGTTCACGTGGCACGAAGTCGCCTTGGGCCGGGTCGTGGTCCCAGCGTTCGATGACGGCACGTTCGGTGGCGGCAGCATCGATGTGGATGACGTTCACCGAATTGCCGGCCCCGGCACGCACCCGCTTGCTGACGGCCGTGCCGGCCTGCACGGCCCAGCCGCCGCTGGCCAGCGGCAGCACGAAGGGCAGGTGGATGTGCCCGCCCACGATCAGATCCACTCCCGCTGCGCCCCACACCCGCAGTGCCGCGGCGTGGCCGTGCAGGCGGTTGCCGTCATCTTCGGGCCGAGTCACCACCAGAGGCTGGTGCACCATCACCACGCGACGCTGTGGCGGCTTCGCCAGGCGCAGGCGCTGCGCCACTTGCTGTATCTGGCTGGCCGAAAGTTGCCCGTCGGCGTGACGCCACCAGCGTGTGGTGTTCACGGCCAGCAGCAGCAAGTCGTCGGTCTGCAGGCTCGGTTCGAGATCGACGCCGAAGGCCTTGCCGTAACGCGCATACGGCTGCAGCAGCCGTAGCGGCAGATTCAACAGCGGGATGTCGTGATTACCCGGCACGGCCAGACAGTGCGGCACACGCAGTCGCTGCACAAAGGCCCGTGCTGCAGCGAACTGTGCACGTGTGGCGCGTTGTGTGATGTCGCCCGACAGCAGCAGCACCTGGGGCTCGATGGCCCGCGCGAGCCGCACCAGCGCATCGACGACGTCCGGGCGTTCGGTGCCGAAGTGGGGGTCCGACACCTGCAGCAGCAGCGTCATTGCGCCGCCTTGTGCTGCGCCGCGGGCTCAGACGCTGGGTCGGGCGCCGACCCGGTCGCTGAATCGGGCGCCGGCGCGGGCGGGCGCAGCAGGTCGAGGGACTGCGGCGCGACACGAAAGGTCAGCGGCAGGCGCATCCACGTAATCTCGCCGTCGGTGGCCACCTTGATGCGTTTCGAGCGAAAGGTGCCCAGGCGTCGGCTCGGGCGCACGGTGAGTTCATGGGTGGCGACGTGGATCAGTTCGTCGGCGTCGCCCAGTCGACCGAAGGCGCCGCGCCACAACAAGCCAAGCATCTTCAGCAAACCCACGGGGCGCAGTGCAATGGCGGCCAGGCAGCCGGTGTCGACTGCGTCGGCTTCGGGCAGGCCCAACTGCTGCAACTGAAGTGCGTTGTTGCCGACGAACAAGGTCGGTGTGCGCAGCTCGCGTTCCTGCCCCTGGCTTTCGACGCGCAGGCGCAGGCTGCGGTGGCCGCGCAGCAAGGTGGCCAGACCGGCGCCAAAGGCCACCAGGCGGCTGCGGCCGAACTGACGTTTCCAGTCCTCGCGTTCTTCGAGCAGTTGCGGGTACAGGCCCAGGCTGGCGTTGACGAGAAAGATGCGGTCGCCGACCAGCCCCACCTGGGCGGGCTGCGAGTGCCCGGCCAGCAGCACCTGCAAGGCCTCGGCCGTGTCGGAGGGAATGCCGTGGGTGCGGCTGAAATAGTTGAAGGTGCCCTGCGGCAACACACCAAAGGCGCAACCGCTGCCAAGGACAGCCTGAGCAACGGTGTTGATGGTGCCGTCACCACCAGCCGCCACCACGACGGCGCCGCATTGCCTGGCCTGCGATACGGCCTGGCGGGCAATGGCGCCCAGCTGCGCCGGGTCGTGCACCTCGAGCAACTGCAAGTTACGCCCCGCTGCGGCGCAACCCGCCTGCAACGTGGCGCGTACCTCGTCCGCCTGGCCGTGGCCTGCGCCGACGTTGAACACCACCACGAGAGCTGGCAGTGGCAGGGGAGGCGTGTGTGACATCAGCCTCGATGATGCGCCCGGGCAACCGGAGTCGCGCCCCACCTGTTGAACGACCTTCTTCTCGGTTCACCGACAGGAAATATCCGGATCGTTGCAGTCGAACAACAGAAGTTCCACGCCCCCGGGCATATCGGGGGTCAAAGAAGTGACCACACTGCACGATCATTCTCTTCGCCCTCGAGAGTAACCCCCGTGTGGCCGGGTTATGTATATCGTTCCGCTGGTTTGTGACGACACCTGACTCATACCGAGATGCGGCATTAAATGGCAATAAGATTCAAAGACTCGCCACTGGTCACCGCGATCAAGATCGGCCTGGTGATCCTCACTGTCGAACTCGCCATCATGCTGGCTTTGCAGGGCGTGCTCGAACCGGCGTTCAGCGCACGTGTGCCACCTTATTTCTGGGAAATTCTCGATCCGATTCTGCTGACCCTGCTGGTCGCACCCGTGCTCAATCTCTGGGTGATTCGACCGCTGCGCACGCAAAAACAACGCCTGCGCGAGCAGGCTGACGAACTGCGCATCGCGGCCGTGGCTTTCGATTCGCAGAACGGCATGTTGATCACCAACGCCGACGGAGTCATTCTCAGGGTGAACAAGGCCTTCACGCGCCTGACCGGATACACCGCAGAAGAAGCCATCGGCCACAACCCGTCTTTTTTCGGATCGGGCCGGCATGACAAGGAGTTCTATCGTCGCATGTGGAGCAGTCTGGTCCACAAGGGCTACTGGCGGGGCGAGATCTGGAATCGACGCAAGAGTGGACAAATCTATGCAGAACTTCTGACCGTCACGGCAACACGTGACCTGACGGGCAAGACCACTCATTACATCGGAAGTTTCACCGACATCACCGAAGACAAGGAGGCAGTCGCCGAGATTCACCGCCTGGCTTATTACGACGCCCTGACCAAACTCCCCAATCGACGCCTGATTCTCGATCGTGCGGCTCATGCCTTGACGTCTGCGACGCGCACCGGCAGGTTCGGGGCGATCTACGTCATCGACCTCGACAATTTCAAGCTCATCAACGACACCCGCGGCCACGATACTGGCGACAAACTATTGATCGAAGTGGCGTCGAGGTTCAGGGCGACCCTGAGGGAAAGTGAAACCGTGGGTCGCCAGGGCGGCGACGAATTCTTCGTGCTGGCAGAGGATCTGGGTGACGACATTACCCAGGCGCAGGTTGCCGCACGACATCTGGCCGACCGTTTGAAGACGTCGCTGCAATTGCCGGTCGACCTGTTCGGTTACGAACACCGCTGCCGCATGAGTATGGGTGTGTGCCTGTTCGGCGGCAACGAACGTATCGACGATGTGATGAAACGCGCCGACCTGGCGCTTTACCAGGCCAAGGAGGCTGGTCGCAACAACATCTGCTTCTTCGACCTGGCACTCGAAGCCGCCATTACCTCGCGCAAGAACACCGAAGTTGCCCTGGGCGAGGCGTTGGGGCTGGATCAGTTGCAGCTCTATTACCAGCCGCAGATCGACGCGAAGAATCAGTTATTGGGCGCAGAGGTCTTGTTGCGCTGGGCTCACCCGCATCGAGGCCTGCTGGCGCCGGCAGACTTCTTGAGTATTGCCGAAGACACCGGGCTCATCATCCCGATCGGCGACTGGGTGCTGCAACAGGTATGTGCCCAGATCAAGCTGTGGTCATCCGACCCACACAACGAAAAACTTCAGATCAGCGTGAACGTGAGTGCGCGTCAGTTTCGCAACGCTGACTTTGCCGATCGGGTCCGGGAGATCCTGGAAACCCATGCCATCAATCCCCAACGGCTCAAGATAGAACTCACCGAAACCCATGTGCTGGATGACGTGGAAGACACGATCATGAAGGTCGAGAAACTCAGGTCGCTGGGTGTGATGTTCTCGATGGACGATTTCGGCACCGGGTACTCGTCATTGGCCTATCTGGCGCAACTGCCAATCGATCAACTCAAGATCGACCGGTCGTTCGTCAGGAACATCCCCGGCAGGAGCAGCGAAGAAATGGTGGCCAAGACCATCATCACGCTGGCCCGCGGCCTGGGTGTGCAGGTGATTGCCGAAGGTGTCGAGAACACACTGCAGCGCGAGTTTCTCGAGTTACATGGGTGTGATGCCTTTCAGGGTTACCTGTTCAGCCGGCCCATTACCTTGACTGACTTCGAGTCGCAGTATCTGTCGCCAGTGCCGGTGGCGGCAACATCGACCATGTTGCACTGACGCCGTGGCAAGGCCGGCGGTTCGGTTTACCGAGGCGCGGGCTGCAGCCAAGCCGGGTCGAGCAACAGATAGGTCGCCGGCCGGCCGTCCTTGCGGTTGCCGTCGTCGCTGACGATGACGAGTTGTTCGACGCCGCCGATCACTGCCGGGCTCAGCCCTTCCGCCCGCGCGAATCCGCGCAATCCGGCAACTGTCAGGCGTTGCGGTGCAGCCTCGGGGTGGCCACTCCAGCGCCACAGGTCGAACCTCGCAGGTTCATTCGACACCGGGCCACCAATCACCAGGTAGGCAGCCAGGGTGGGCACGTAGGACATGCCGCGGATGCCGTGACCACCGAGATCGAGTTCGACGAGTTCAGGCGCGATGCGGGGCGGCTCGTTCGAATCGAACATCGCGCCCGGATTCTCGACGCTGGCGATCAGGGCGCGACCGTTGCGCAGGGGGCTGCGAAAACCGATCAGCAACCGTTGCTGGTCAAAGCTGATTTCCAGCGCTTCGATATTGAGCCCGCCGCTGGTCTTGACATCGCGAATCTGCGCGGCTGAAGCCAGCACGGCGTGTCGTCTCGTCAAGGCCTGCTTCAAGCCGTCGACGACCTTGGGTTCCACCACCCGTTGGCCGTCGACACGAAACCGCACCAGCTTCTCGCGCGATTTCTTGTCGTCGCCGTCACCGTCGCGTGAGTGGGAGGTGATGCTGTACACGAACCCCGCCCGGTCGATGGCCAGCCCTTCCAGATCGTTCAGATTCCAGAACGGACTGAAGGCCTGTAGCAGTCCGGCAGTCAACGGTGTGACCTGCAAGACCGAGCCATCGGCGCTGAGGCTCACGAGGCTGAGCGGGTGGTCCTTCTCGTCCTCGACCACCAGAAACCGCCCGTCGGGCAACTGCGCAATGGCCGACGGCTCGTAGATGCCAGTCAAGGGTCGAAACGCTGGTGTGTTGTTGGGGTTCATCGGATCATTGTGGATGCGGCGGGTCGCACCATGCAGTTGATGGCCAAGTGCGCCAGGATGCCCGCCATTGCGCTTGGTGACCATGTCCTGCCCGCTTTGACCCGAATACGGCGCCAACCCTTCTTTTCACGACCATGCCACAGCTCACTCCCTTGCACCACGTCACGGCCGGTGTGCTGGACACCGCGTTCCACTTGGCGGGGCCGACGGATGGGCCGCCGGTCCTGCTGATGCACGGGTTTCCGTACGACATCCATGCCTATGCCGAGGTGGTGCCGCTGCTGGCCGCACGTGGCTGCCGGGTCGTCGTGCCATACCTGCGGGGGTTTGGTCCGACCCGGTTCCTGCGTGACGACACACCGCGTTCGGGCGAGCAGGCGGTGCTGGGCAACGACTTGCGGGCCTTGATGGATGCGCTGCAGATCGACCGCGCGGTGTTGGCCGGTTACGACTGGGGCGGCCGGGCGGCCTGTGTCGTGGCGGCCTTGTGGCCCGAACGTTGCGCCGGTCTGGTGAGCCTGAACAGCTACAACATCCAGAACATCGCGCAGGCCATGGAGCCCGACACGCCCGATAACGAACACAGCCTGTGGTACCAGTATTACTTTCACAGCGAGCGTGGTCGGCGCGGTCTGGCGCAGGATCGCCGTGGCCTGTGTCGCCTGTTGTGGCGCTTGTGGTCGCCGACCTGGCACTTCGACGACGCCACGTTCGAGCGCAGCGCGGCGGCGTTCGACAACCCCGATTTCGTCGATGTGGTGATCCACTCGTACCGCCATCGTTTTGGCCTGGTGCCGGGTGACCCGGCCGTGGCGGCGATCGAAGCCGCATTGGCACGTCAGCCCGCCATCAGTGTGCCGGCCATCACCTTCGACGGCACCGACGATGGGGTGCGGCCCCCCGCCCAGGCCGCTCAGCATGCCCGGTTGTTCACCGGCCCTCGCACCCACACAGTGGTGCCTGGTGCGGGCCACAACCTGCCGCAGGAGCGGCCCGGGTTGTTCGCCGAGGCCGTGTTGTCGCTGGTCGACCTCAGTCGTTCATGACACTCACTGCGCGGGTGTTCAGGTAGGCCTCGAGCGCTTCGCTGCCACCCTCGGTGCCGTGGCCCGAATCCTTGATGCCACCAAACGGCAGCTCGGCCGAGGGCAGGGCGGCCATGTTGATCCACAACATGCCCACCTCGACATGGCGGGTCAGCAGGTCGGCGTTCTTCAGGCTGCGGGTGAAGGCGTAGCCGGCCAGGCCGAAGGGCAGGCGATTGGCTTCTGCGATGGCCTCGGGCAGCTCGTCGAAGGTGCGCACCAGGGCCAGCGGGCCGAAGGGTTCTTCGTTGAAGGCACGGGCCTCGAGCGGCACGTCGGCCAGCACGGTCGGCGCCCAGAAGTTGCCGGTGCTGCCGATACGTTCACCGCCGGCCAGCAGGCGGGCGCCGCGTTTCACCGCGTCCTGGGTCAGGTCGTTCAGGGCAGTGATGCGACGCGGGTTGGCCAGCGGGCCCATCTGGGTGCCCTCGACCAGGCCGTCACCGACGCGCAGCGAGCTGGCACGTTTGGCGAACTCGCGCGCAAAGTCGTCGGCGATGCGGGCATGCACCAGGTAACGCGTGGGTGAGATGCAGACCTGGCCGGCATTGCGGAACTTGCTGGCCGCGGCGGTCTTGACCGCCAGCTCCAGATCGGCATCCTCACACACGATGACCGGGGCGTGGCCGCCCAGTTCCATCGTGGCGCGTTTCATGTGTTGGCCGGCCAGGGCGGCGAGTTGTTTGCCCACGGCGGTCGAGCCGGTGAAGGTGATCTTGCGGATCACCGGGTGGGCGATCAGGTAACTCGAGATCTCGGCCGGGTCGCCGTACACCAGACCCAGCACACCGGGCGGCAGGCCGGCATCGGCAAAGGCGCGGATCAAGGCGGCAGGGCTGGCCGGGGTTTCTTCCGGGCCTTTCACCAGCATCGAGCACCCCGCCGCCAGACCGGCGCCCACCTTGCGCACCACCTGGTTGATCGGGAAGTTCCAGGGCGTGAATGCTGCCACCGGGCCGACCGGGTCCTTGATCACCATCTGGCGGATCGCCAGGTTGTGGCGCGAAGGCACGAGCCGACCGTAGACGCGCTGACCCTCGTCGGCGAACCATTCGATGATGTCGGCCGCCGCCAGTGCCTCGGCCTTGGCCTCGGGCAGCGGCTTGCCTTGTTCGCGGGTCATCAACGAGGCGATGTCGCCAGCGCGTTCGCGCATCAGGCCGGCGGCCTTGCGCATGATGCGGGCGCGCTCGATGGCCGTCATGTGGCGCCAGGTGTCGAAGCCGGCCTTGGCGGCGGCGACTGCATCGTCCAGATCCGCTCGTTCGGCACGCGCCACCTGGCCGATCTGCTGACCCGTGGCCGGGTTGACGACGGGCAGGGTGCGGCCGGCGGCGCCGTCACGCCATTGGCCGAGGATGAAATGCTGGATGTTGTGGTCGCTCATGGGCTGGGCCTTCGCAGGTGTTGGCGGGTGAATGGCAGGAACTGGTGAGGGCTGGCGGGGACTTTAGTCGTCGTCTCCCAGCGTGATGGCGATCTTGCCGAACTGCCGGCCCGATTCGAGGTAGGTGAGTGCGTCCACCACCTGGGTCAGCGGGTAGTGCCGGTCGATGAGTGGGTGGACACGCCCTTGCTCACACCAGCTCAGCAGTTCACCGAATTCGGCAGGGTTGCCCAGTGTCGAGCCGAAGATCTGCAACTGGCGGATGAACACGCGGCGCAGGTCGGCCGGCGGCTGGTCGCCGGTGGTGGCGCCGCAGGTGACGATGCGCCCACCCCGCACCAAGCACTTGAGCGCGGTGGTCCAGACGGCGGCACCGATGTTCTCGATCACCACGTCCACACCGCGGCCATCGGTCAGGGCCAAGACACGCCGGGTGGTGTCTTCGCAGCTCGTGTCGATGGTGGCGTCGGCACCCAGCGTGGTGGCTCGCGCCAGTTTGTCGGCATCACGCGAGGTAACGATCACCCGGGCGCCCGCCGCCTTGGCGAGTTGCAGCGCCGCCAGCGACACCCCGCCACCCACACCGAACACCAGCACCGTTTCGCCGCGCTGCAGCCGTGCCTTGGTGAACAACATGCGCCAGGCGGTGAGGTGGTTCACCCCCAGCGCGGCGCCTTCGGCAAAACCCAGGCCATCGGGCAACACAAAGACGTTGGCAGCCGGCAGGCTGATGTACCGCGCCAGTGTGCCGTCGCGGTGTTCACCCAGCAGGCGCATCGAGGTGCACAACACCGGCTCGCCGCGCCGGCAGAACTCGCAGCGCCCGCAGGTGAGGCCGGGGTAGAGCGTGACACGTTGACCCGGGTGCAGGTGCCGCTCGGGACCGTCCCCCCGGCCACCCTTCTCGTCGCCGACCGCTTCGACCACCCCGGCGCCGTCGATGCCCATGATCTGCGGCAGCGTGTGGGTGATGCCCGCGCCACTGTCGCGCATGTAAAGGTCGACACGGTTGAGCGTGGCCGCCTCGATGCGCACCAGCACCTCGCCCGGCTGGCGCACCGGCCGTGGGCGGGGGCCGACGCTGACCACCTCGTTGCCACCGTGGGCGGTGAGGTAGGCAGCTTGCATGGTGGATCGTGTCGTCATGTCGGGTGGGAGTGCGGTGGTCTGGCGCGCCAGTGTGGCTCGTTTGCAGGTGGTCCTTCAAGCCGACTCTGCGCCAGCGGACCTGCTTCGGTCCCAGCATCTGCGCGGCTCGGCAGAAACGTGGCGTGGCGGCAGCTCCTGCGCTGCGGCCGCGGTGCCCGTCGCAGTGTTCCAAACGGCCGATCGGCGATGGTTGCGGTCTGGCGAGCGTCGACACAACTCGTTGACCGAGATCGAGGAAGTGGCGATCAGGGTTAACCCTGATATTCGAATGGTGAGATCATCTCCCTTGCCTTTTTGCTTCTCAACCAGATCACACCATGTACAAGCACCTCTTCGTGCCTATCGACGGGTCCGAACTCTCCCACCGGGGAATGGACGGCAGCATCGCGCTGGCCGCACAACTGGGCGCCCGTATCACGGGTTTTGTCGTCGAACCTGACCTTCCGCTGGCAGCCGTGTCGCGTGACCGTATCGCCTACGCCCAACACATCCAGGAACACGAGGCACGCAACCGGGAACACGCCACGGCACTGCTGGCCCAGTTCGAGGCGCGCGCGCTTGCCGCCGGTGTCGAGTTCACCGGCAGCCACGTGGTGGCGGACAACATCGATGACGCCATTGCGCAGCAGGCCGAGCAGGCCGGCGCCGACATGATCGTGATGGTCACCCACGGCCGCGGTGCGCTGGGCGAACTGCTGTTCGGCTCACACACCCGCCAGATCAGCGTGCGCAGCAAGCTGCCGCTGCTTGTGCTGCACTGACGCGGTGCCCGGGCAGCTCGACTGCCCGCGCCGTCGACCGCCACGATCGGCGGCGCTCACGCGACCGGTCCTGCCGCCACTGCTGCAGCTGAGTCGCAGGTTCAGGTGGCAAGTGCGCCGCGGCGCAACTGGTCGCGCTCGAGCGACTCGAACAGCGCCTTGAAGTTGCCTTCACCAAAGCCGTCGTCGGCCTTGCGCTGGATGAACTCGAAGAACACCGGGCCGAGCAGGGTCTGCGAGAAGATCTGCAGCAGCAATCGCTTCTCGCCACCCCTGGTGCTGCCGTCGAGCAGGATGCCGCGTGCCTGCAGGTCGCCCACCGGCTCGCCGTGGCCGGGGAGGCGCTCGTCGAGCATCTGGTAGTAGATGTCGTTGGGTGCGGTCATGAGCGGTATGCCCGCCATCTGCAGGCTGTCGACGCTGGCCAGGATGTCGTCGGTGAGCAGCGCTACGTGCTGGATGCCCTCGCCGTTGAACTTCATCAGGAACTCCTCGATCTGGCCGCTGGCCTTGCCCGATTCCTCGTTGAGCGGGATGCGGATCTTGCCGTCGGGCGCCGTCATGGCGCGGCTGGTCAGGCCGGTGTATTCACCCTGGATGTCGAAGTAGCGGATCTCTCTGAAGTTGAACAACTTCTCGTAGAAGCCGCCCCAGAACGCCATGCGACCGCGGTAGACGTTGTGCGTGAGGTGGTCGATGAGTGTGAAGCCATGGCCCCGCGGCCGGCGGCTGGCCGGGTCCGCAAATTCGGGCACGAACTCGAAGTCGATGTCGTAGATCGACTGGCCGTCCTCGAAGCGGTCGATCAGATACAGCGGCGCACCGCCGATGCCCTTGATGGCCGGCAGGCGCAACTCCATCGGCCCGACCGGCATCTCGATGGGCTGGGCGCCGAGTTCGAGCGCGCGGAAGTAGGCCTTGTGTGAGTCCTTCACTCTGAAGGCCAGCCCGCAGGCGCTCGGCCCATGTTCGGCGGCAAAGTAGGCCGCCGGGCTCTTGGGGTCGCGGTTGACGATGAAGTTGATGCCACCCTGGCGGTACAGCACCACATCCTTGGAGCGGTGTCTGGCGACGAGGCTGAAACCGAGTTTCTCGAACAGCGGCTCGAGCACGCCGGGTGTGGGTGAAGCGAACTCGACGAACTCGAAGCCCATCAGGCCCATGGGGTTGTCGAACAGATCGTTGGTGGACATAGGTTTCTCCAGAAGGTGCAGGATCGAAAGGTCGGACGAGGTCAGTCGACAGGTCGACAAATTGCCCTGCCTGGAGGCGCACACGGTCGACCCCGCACACTGCGTGCAAGGTGGGCGCCGACGATGAGCATGAAGCGCTGGTTCATGCGTCGCATTCTCGGTCCGCACGGTGGGCCGTGGACGCGACCACAATAGAAGCGCCACCCGACCCAGTGCGGCCGCACTACCTGGCGCAGCACCGGGGCCGTACGGCGCGTCGGGATAAAAGACCAATGCCGCTCGCCGCACCTCAGGGCGTAGTTGCACGAACGAGGCCACCATGTACTTCGACTTCGACCACATCCTGCCCGACGATGCCGACCGCGCGCTGCTGATCGGGCGGCTCTGGCTGCCCGAGGTGGGTCCGGTGGTGGTGGCGCATCAGGGGGGTGTGTTGTTCGACCTGTCGCGTCTGGCACCCACCGCCAGCCAGTTGCTCGAACTCGACGACCCGGCCGCTGCAGTGTGCGCCGCCTTCCCTACCTTGCAGGTGGCGGCCCTGCTGACCGATGTGCTGGCCAACAGCGACGAACTCAAACGCGACCCGGCGCGGCCCTGGCTGCTCGCACCTTGTGACCTGCAGGTGATCAAGGCCAGCGGTGTGACCTTCATCGCCAGCCTGCTCGAACGGGTGATCGAGGAGCAGGCTCGTGGCGACGCGAGCAAGGCCCAGGGCATCCGCCAGGCGCTGGCGGGCATCCTCGGTGACAACCTCGCCGATGTCGTGCCGGGTTCGGCCGAGGCGCTCAGGGTCAAGCAGGTGTTGATCGCCCAGGGCGCCTGGTCGCAGTACCTCGAGGTGGGCATCGGGCCCGATGCCGAAATCTTCACCAAGGCACCGGTGCTGGCCGCGGTGGGCACCGGCGCACTGGTGGGCATCCATGCCGAGTCGGCCTGGAACAACCCGGAACCCGAGGTGGTGCTGGCGGTCAACAGCCGCGGCCTGACCGTGGGTGCTGCGCTGGGCAATGACGTCAACCTGCGTGACTTCGAAGGCCGCAGCGCCTTGTTGCTGGGCAAGGCCAAGGACAACAACGCCTCGTGTGCCATCGGGCCGTTCATCCGCCTGTTCGATGCCGACTTCGACATGGCCACCATCCGCGGCGCCGACCTTTCCCTGCAGGTGCAGGGTCGCGACGGCTACACGCTGCAAGGGGCGAGTTCACTCACCAAGATCAGCCGCGATCCGCTCGACCTGGTGGCGCAGGCCTGCGGCGCCAACCATCAGTACCCCGACGGATTCATGCTCTTTCTGGGCACCATGTTCGCACCCACACAAGATCGGCACGGCCCCGGTCTGGGTTTTACCCACGAGGTGGGCGACGTGGTGCGGGTGGCCACGCCCAGCCTGGGCACCTTGGTCAACCGGGTCTACCACTGCGACCAGATCGCGCCGTGGAGTTTTGGCCTCACGGCGCTGATGCGCAACCTGGCCAGACGCGGCCTGTTGTAGCGCGGCCGGCGCGGCGCCGGCTGGTGCAGTGGCCGTGCGCCGCCCGCGTTCGACTCATTGCCCGGCCTTGAAGCGGGTGAAGATGCGGGTCTGCACCCGCTTGATGTCCTGCGGTACCGACTCGGGCGCGTTCATGCGGGCCAGGTCGGCATCGGTCGGGTAGATGCTGCGGTTGGACGCCACCTCGGGTTTCACGAAGGCCTTGGCCGCCTTGTTCGGGTTGGCGTAGAAGACCTTGTTGGTGAGGCTGGCGTGCACCTGCGGGCGCAGGATGTAATTGATGAAGAGGTGGGCGTTGGTCGGGTGTGGTGCATCCACCGGGATGGCCATCGAGTCGAAGAACAAGGTGGCGCCGCTGGGCGGAATCAGCGCCTCGATCACGTCACCCTTGCCGCCGGCCATGGCGCGGTTGCGGGCGATGTTGATGTCGCCCGAATAACCCATCACGACACACAGCGAGCCGTCGACCATGTCGTTGATGTAGCCCGACGACGAAAACCGCGTCACGAAGGGACGGGCCGCCTTGAGCACCTTCTCGGCCGCCGGGTAATCGCCGGCTACGCGGCTGTAGCCGGGTTTGCCGGCGTAGAACATCGCGATCGGCAGCACCTCGGACGGTGAGTCGAGCAGGCTCACG
Source organism: Candidatus Intricatilinea gracilis (assembly GCA_016702605.1). Taxonomy (GTDB): domain Bacteria; phylum Pseudomonadota; class Gammaproteobacteria; order Burkholderiales; family Burkholderiaceae_C; genus Sphaerotilus; species Sphaerotilus gracilis. Next base: position 1,423,325 of record JADJDQ010000021.1, on the reverse strand, counting down.
CCGCACTTCTTCAGCTTGTTCGCGTACTTGGGGTCGAAGATCAGATCCCAAGGGTTGGCCGGCAAAGGCTGGTCACCCAGCGCCTGCTTGACCTTGGCCTTGTTGATGCCCACGGTGACATATCCCCACAACCAGTCGACCAGGTACTGGTTGCCGGGGTCGAGCTTGGCCATCTGTGCCAGCAGGGCGGGGTCGAGGTTGTTCCAGTTGGTGAGCAGCGAGCGGTCGAGCTTGCGCAGCAGGCCGGCCTCGATCTGCTGCTTGGCGAAATGGGCGCTCGGCACCACGATGTCGTAGCCACTGCGCCCGGCCACCAGCTTGGCGTGCAGCACCTCGTTGTTGTCGTAGTTGTCGTAGTTGACCTTGATGCCGGTCTCTTTCTCGAAGTTCTTGATGGTGTCTTCGGCGATGTAGTCCGACCAGTTGTAGATGTTGATCACCTTGGGTTCCGGGTCGGCGGCGGCGGCCGTGCCGGCGCTCAGCAAGGTGGCCAGACACGCTGGCAACAGCAGGGCGGGTAGCCGCACCAAAGTGAATCGCGACAGGGCAGACAGACGTGGAAAACAAGACACGATGACGACCTCGCAAGGCAAGCTGGATAAGGGCCGAGATGCTAATGCAGCCTGCCGCAGGTGTCGGCGCAGCGCCTGGGCCGGTTCGCCCGGGTCGCCACCGAGGCAGGCCATGACCAGCCTGTGACATGATGAATTCATCATCAGGCCAGCAAGGTTTTCCAGATGTCCAGCACCCTGTCGACACCACCCGGTTACGCGCCCTTCGACCTCGACTCGCTGCGCCGCTGGCTTGCCGGCAAGCCCGAGCTGGCCGCCCGGCTGGGCGGAGACCCCGAGGGCTGGCGCGTCGACGAGGTGGGGGATGGCAACCTCAACCTGGTGTTCCTGGCACGCGGGCCGGCCGGCGGGTTGTGCATCAAACAGTCCTTGCCCTACGTGCGGGTGGCCGGTGAAAGCTGGCCGCTGCCGCTCGAGCGCGCCTGGTTCGAACAACGTCACCTGGCCGACACCGGGCCGGTGGTGGCCGGTCTGGCGCCCCGGCTGATAGCCTACGACCCGGTGCTCTACGCCGTGGTGATGGAACTGCTGCCCCACCACAAGATCATGCGGCTCGCCCTGGCCGACGGTGAACGCCACGACCACGCCTCGATCAAGGTGGCCGAGTACGCGGCGCGTGCCACCTTCGCCACGTCGGTGCTGGCCCGGCCCTTCGAGGCGGTGGCCGACCTGCAGGCGGTGTACGCGCGCAATCAGGCACTCACCCGCATCAGCGTCGACCTGATCTTCACCCACCCCTACATCGAGCACGAGCGCAACCGTTGGACCTCACCCCAGCTCGACGACCTGGTGGCCGACCTGCGCGGCGACATCCCCCTCAAACGCGCCGCGGCGCGCCTGGGGCATGCCTTTCTGACTCGCCACGAAGCCTTGCTGCATGGTGATCTGCACAGCGGCTCGGTGATGGTGGCTCGCCGGGACGGCTCGGGGGTGGCCCGCCGGGACGGCTCTGGAGCCGCCCCGCTCGACGGCCCCGGCGCCACGCCGGACGACGCCCGCGTCATCGACCCCGAGTTCGCGTTGTACGGGCCGATCGGCTTCGACCTCGGCGCCTATGTCGCCAACCTGCTGATGGCTTATTTCTCGCAGCCCGGGCACGAGCAGCGCCTGGGTGATCGTGCCGACCACGCCGAGTGGATCCTGTCGCAGGTGGGGGTGTTCTGGCGCCACTTTGCAGCGCGGTTCGATGCGCTGTGGAGCGAGCGTAGCGCCACCGCGACCGGTCAGGCTGCCGGCCAGGCCTCGGGCCAGGCGCCGGACGCCTACCCCGCAGCATTGTTTGCCGGCGCCGCCGGCCGAGCCGCACTGGCCGATGAACGCCGGGTCTTTCTGGACGGTGTCTACACCGACCTGGTCGGATACGCCGGCATCGAGATCATCCGGCGCACCATCGGTTTCGCCCACAACCTCGACTTCGAACGGATCGCCGACCCCGAGCGCCGCGCCGCCTGCGAGCGCCGCACGCTGAGGCTGGCCCGCCGGCTGATGGTCGACCCTCAGGCCTTTGCCGACATCACCTCGATCGAACAGGCCGCACGCGAACTGGCGAGTTGACGGGCGGGCGCTTAGCGCCGATGTGTACGCCAGCGCGCCATGCCGGCCACACTGGCCTCGGTCACGCCGTGTTCACTGATCAGGCCGGTCACCAGCCGAGCCGGTGTGACGTCGAAGGCCGGGTTGGCGGCACGTGCGCCTTCGGGGGCCAGCTGGACGCGTGTCGACTGGCCGTTATCACCGCGGCCCCAGAGTTCGGTCACCTCCAGCGCTGAACGCTCCTCGATCTCAATGCCCGCGCGAGCGTTGGCGTGTGTCGCGCCGGTTGCCCCCGACACCGACGCAACACCCGGCGCAGCATCTTCCACTTCACCTGGTGCTGCATCCGCCACGTCACCCGTCCAGAACGCGCCGTCTTGCCAGTGCCAATCCACCGTGCTGAGCGGCAGGGCGGCATAGAACGGCACCTGGTTGTCGGCCGCGGCCAGCGCCTTGAGGTAGGTGCCGATCTTGTTGCACACATCACCACCGGCACTCACTCGGTCGGCGCCGACGATGCAGGCATGCACCCGCCCGGCGCGCATCAGGTGACCGCCGGCGTTGTCGGCAATCAGCGTGCACGGCACACCGTGGCGCATCAGCTCCCAGGTGGTGAGGCTGGCGCCCTGGTTGCGCGGGCGTGTTTCGTCGGCCCACACGTGCAGCGGCAAGCCGTCGTCGTGGGCGCGGTAGATCACGGCTAGTGCCGTGCCCCAGTCGACACAAGCCAGCCAGCCGGCGTTGCAGTGGGTCAGCACCTCGAGCCGGTCGGGCTGGCCCAGCGCCATCCAGCGCTGGCGCAGCAGTGCCGCGCCGTGTGTGCCGATGGCTGCGTTGGTGCGCACATCGGCTTCGGCCAGGGCGTCGGCACAAGCCAGCGCTGCGTCGGCCCGTTCGGCCGGTGGCAGGCCCGACACGGCCGCCGCCACCTCGCCCAGCGCCCAGCGCAGGTTGACGGCGGTCGGCCGGGTGGCGGCCAGGACGCCGAAGCCGCCGCCAGCCCCGCATCACTGGCATCGTCGCGCAGCCCCAGCGCCAGGCCGTAGGCCGCGGTCACACCGATGAGCGGCGCACCACGCACCACCATCACACGGATGGCCCGGGCCACGTCGGCCATGTTGCGCAATTCGGCAATGACAAACTCGTGCGGCAGCCGCGTCTGGTCGATGGCGAACAGGCCGCGTTCGTCGCGCCACAAGCTGCGGTAGGGGTGACCGTCGATCTTCATGCGGTTCAACTCGCCGTGACGTTGCGCGACACCGCGAGCGACGGTGGCTTGTTCAGCGTCTGGAAGATCACGCAGTAACGCTCGGTCAGCTTGAGCAAGGTGTCGATCTGCTCGGGCGTGGCGTCGCTGTCCAGGTCCACCTTCAGGCGGATGGCGGTGAAGCCCACCGCAGCGTCCTTGGCCACCCCCAGCGTGCCGCGAAAGTCCAGGTCACCTTCGGCGCTGATACGTGCATCGCGCAGCGGGATGGCCAAGGCCGTGGCCACCGCGTTGAGTGTGACGCCGGCACAAGCCACCAGCGCCTGCAGCAACATGTCGCCCGAACAGGCACTCGACCCGTCGCCACCGGTGGCGGGGTGCAGACCCGCCAGCACGAGGGCACGGCTGGTCTCGACGCTGCAGGTCAGCCCTTCACCCAGCCTGCCTTCGGCGCGCAAGGTGATGGCACCACTCGACGGTTGCTCACGCAGGCGCGCCTTGATCGGCGCCTGCAGGGTCTTGAGGGCTTCGGCATCCATGGGGTGGTCTCCGGTGGTCGGGTTGCGGATCAGGCCTGCAGGTTACACAAGCATCGGCGGCAATTTGGTGGCTGCAGACGTGCAGGGCTTGTCGCGGCGACAATCTTCGGCTTTGCCCTCGCCTGGAAGCGCTCACCACATGACTCACTTCACCCCCTGGACCGCTCTGGCCGGCGGCATGCTCATCGGACTTGCAGCCGTGTTGCTGTTGTGGCTCAACGGCCGTGTGGCAGGCGTGAGTGGTGTGGCTGCCGGCCTGTGGTGGGGCGAGGGCGGCGACCGGGTCTGGCGGGTGTTGTTTCTGGTCGGGCTGATCGTGGGTTGTGGCGCCTGGGTGGCGCTGGGTGGTGCGGCGCCGCAGGCACGGCCGGGTTTCCCCGTGCCGCTGCTGGTGATCGGCGGGCTGCTGGTGGGTTACGGCACGGCCCTGTCGGGCGGTTGCACCAGTGGCCACGGGGTATGTGGCCTGGCGCGGCTCGCGCCACGGTCGATCACCGCCACCGTGGTGTTCCTGCTGGTGGCTGTTGTCACGACCTTCGTCGTGCGGCATGTCTTGCAACAGGCTTGAGGGAGCGTGACATGACCACACACCAGCACAGCTCGACTGCCGGCGCACATTGCGCCGCAGGGGCCGGCACATCCCGACCGGGCGGGGCCACTCACATGTTGGCCGCGGGCGGAGCCGAAGGTTCCGGCGGACTGGCGCGTGGCCTGGCGGCGCTGGCCTCAGGTCTGATCTTCGGCCTGGGCCTGGCCGTGGCGGGCATGATCGATCCGCTCAAGGTGCTGGGCTTTCTGGACGTCACCGGCGCCTGGGATGCCAGCCTGATGTTCGTGCTGGGTGGTGCGGTCTCGGTGGCCGGCCTGGGTTACGGGTTGGTGCTGCGCCGGCCGTTGCCGCGGCTGGCCGACCGGTTCCATGTCTCGGCGCGGCGCGACATCGATGCGCCGTTGCTGATCGGCGCGGCTCTGTTCGGGATCGGCTGGGGTCTGGTCGGTTATTGCCCCGGCCCGGCGATTGCGTCGATCGGTTTCGCCAACCCCGAGGCGTTCTGGTTCGTGCCTGCCATGCTGGCCGGTGCGGCGTTGCAGCGCTGGCGTCGCTCGGCGGCCAGACCGAGTTCGGTCCACGGCCCGGTGACGGACGCGGTGAACTGAGGCTTCGTCAGCAGCGCCGATCGAACGGCTCCAGCGCCACCTCGCGGCGCTCGCGCGCGCTGAGCCGGCCGGCATCGAGCACCTGCTGCACGGCCAGGGCCTGCTCGGCCGTGACCGGCATTTCAGCCAGGCCATGTATGGCCCGAGCGACGGCGGCGTAGTAGTGCGGATAAGCACCGGCCGGTAACCCCATCGGCCGGGCACTGGTGGCGTCGTCGTGTGATGTCCAGAGGCTGGCCTGGCGAGGCTCGCTCCCCCATGAATCGCAACGTATCTGCGCCGTGTCCGCGCCGGCCTTGAGTGCCGCCTCCTGGCCATCGAGCCCGTCGACGGTGTAACTCGCCGCCGTGCCATGCAGCGTGAACCTGGCGCCGGGCCGGGCGGTGAGGGCGCTGGCGTGCAGATGCACCCGCAGGCCGGCGTGTGGTCCGCAGTCCCAGCGCAAGCTTGCGTGCACGTAGTCGTCGGCGACGGCGCTGTCGCGCAGCGTGGCCTGGTCGAGCGTGATGGCCGACGGTGCGCCGAACAGCTGTATGGCCTGGTCGACCAGGTGCGGGCCGAGATCCAGCCACAGGCCGCTGCCCGGGCCGGCACCTTCGCGCCAACGCGCCCGCACCTGGGGCCGGTAACGGTCGAAGTGCGAGACCAGTTCCACCGGGCGGCCGACCAGGCCCTGTTCGAGCACCTGTTTCAGGCCGAGAAAGTCGCTGTCCCAGCGCCGGTTGTGAAAGACGCTGAGCAGGCGCCCGCAGCGCCGCGCTTCGTCCACCAGTTCGCGCGCCTGCGCGGCGTCCAGCGCAAACGGTTTGTCGACCACCACGTGTCGGCCAGCGCGCAGGGCGGCCAGTGCCTGCGGGTGATGCCGATCGTTGGGTGTGGCGATGACGACGAGATCGATGTCGCTGCGGCTTGTCAGCGCGTCGGCGGTCGTGACCTCGACGCCCGGTCCCAAGGCGGCGTGCACCTTGGCCGCGTTGCTGCTGGCCACCGCCACCAGCTGCAGCGCCGGTGTGGCGCGGATCAGCGGCGCATGAAATGTCTGGCCGGCATAGCCGAAACCGATCAGGCCGACGGCGAGGTTGGGCATCGTGAGGTGTTCCTTGGACCGGGGCGAGCATTGTGCTGGGCTGCGAGCGCCGCCGGCTGAGGCCGAACGAAGCGTGTCAGGGTGTGCTTTCCTGCCGCATCCGTGTGGCCCCGGTGTCGCGCCCCGCACCCGGTGTCTAGGCGAGCTGGCCTGCCGCTGGTGAAACTTGCGGGCGCTTCAGAACAACAAGTCGTCACCAGTCGAGGATCATCATCAACGTCCAGTCCACCAACGAAGTGCATCACTTCGCCAGCCGCGCCGCCGCGGATCAGGCCGTCCAGGCGCTGAGCCAGGCGGGCTTCGACATGCGCAAACTGTCGCTGCTGGCCACGGAACATCACGCCGACCGACACACCCTGCGCGAGCGCAGCACGGCTGAACACGTCCGGTCCTGGGCCGGCGTCGGCGTGGTGTGGGGCGCCCTGTTCGGGCTGCTGGCGCCGGCGTCGGTCAGCGGCCTGGCGGACACGCACGGCTACCTCGTCGCCACGCTGATGCAGACGGTCGGTGGTGCGGCCGGCCTGGGGGGACTGGCTGCCGTGGTGGGAGCATTGAACCGGCCGGGCCATCATGGCGGTGAAGTGCAGCGCAATGTCCAGGGTGCGACCAACGCAGATACCCAGGGTGGAGCTCAGGGTCACACCAAGGTCGATGCCGCCACCCACGAACACGACGCCTATCGCCTGGTGATCCGCGGCAGCGCCGCCGATCAGGCCCAGGCACGCCAGGTGATCCAACTCTCCCGTTCGTCAGCCCGGCAGGTCGACACCACGGGCCGGTCCGGCCCAAGCGCGGGTGACGACACTGGCAGCGGCGGCACCGGCAGCGCCGCTACCGGTATCGCCGCCAACCAGGTCAGCGCCCCCCAGGTCACCGGCCTTTCCCCGCGCCAGGCCGCGGCCCGGCTCGAGCGCAATGAACAACCTGCGTCGGGCGCGTCGGTTCATCTGTTCCAGGCCCTGGCTCGGCCCGTTGCCTGGCAGCCGGTGGATGACGGTGCCCCGGGTGACGCCGCCTTGCGTCAGCACCCCCTGCGCGAGCGCCTCTCGGCCTGAACCCGCCCTGCCGCCGCGACGCGGCTCGAGGTCACCTGACCCACCGGGCAGCGTCGACCCTTGACGTCAGGGTGCTGGAGGTGGTCTGACCTGGCCAAGCCGGGGTGACCGGGCCGCCAGTTGTGCGCCGCGCACCTCGAAGCCCACCACATCCACCACCTTGCCGGCGGCGTCGAGCAGCTCGAGCCGGTGTCGGCCCGGCCACATGGGCCAGGTCATGGCACGCGCCGGGCCCAGTCGTTTGCCGTCCATGCGCCAGCTCCAGCCGGGCGGCGCGGCCGCGGCGGACGTCGCCAGGCTCAGCTGCTGAGCGCCGGGCGGAATGTCGGGGTCGAGCGCCAGCACCAATCGGTCGGCCGGTGACGTGATGTGGGTGCGGCTGCCCGCCGCGCCAACCACCGACGTGATCACCGTCTGTTCGGTGCCAGCGATGAACCATTCGTCGCGTGGTGGTTCACTGGCCGAGGCATAGGCGACGCGGCGCTGCACCAGGCCGGCCGGCGCAGCGGCCTGGCTTGGCCACGCAGGCGACGCCGGCCTGCCAGCGTCGCGTCGCTGCAAGGCGTCCATCAGCGTGCGCCAGATCGGCGCAGCGCCGGACACACCCGACACCGACCACATCGCCTCACCACTGGCGTTGCCCACCCACACCCCCACGGTGTAACGGCGCGAGAAACCGATGCACCAGTTGTCGCGCATGTCCTTGCTGGTGCCGGTCTTGACAGCGGCCCAGTAACGCGCGGCAAGCGCATTGTCCAGGCCGAAGGTCGGCACCCGCGCCTCGCGGTCGGCCAGGATGTCGGCCACGATGTAACTCGCGCCTTCGTCCAGCACCTGGCGCGGTGGCGGCGCCGGGTCGCCGGGCTGCAGGCGCAGCGGTGATGTGCGCCCGCCGTTGGCGAGTGTGCGGTAGGCATTGGCCAGCGCCGCCAGGTTCACCTCGGCCGACCCCAGTGCCAGGCTGTAGCCGTAGTAGCCGCCGGTGTGTTTCAGGCCCAGGCCCAGGCGGTCGAGGCGTTGGGCGAAACGTTCGGGTGACACGATCACCAGCGTGCGCACCGCCGGCACGTTGAGCGACGAACCCAGCGCCGTACGCAGCGACACCAGGCCCTTGAAGTGATGGTCGTAGTTCTGCGGGATGTACAGGCCGGCGGCGGTGATCAAGCCGACTGGTCGATCGTCGATCAGTGAGGCGGCGGTGAACCAGCGTTCGGCAATGGCCTGTTCGTACAGAAAGGGTTTGAGTGTGGAGCCAGCCTGGCGCGCCGCCGTGACGCCGTCCACCTGCGCTGCCTGCGACAGGTCACCACTCGAGCCGACCCAGGCCAGCACTTCGCCGCTGTGGTTGTCGATGACGATCACCGCGCCGTCCTCCACATGGCGGCCCCGCAATTCGCGCAGCTGCTGCACCAACGTGTCTCGTGCCAGTCGCTGCAGCGAGGCGTCGAGTGTGCTGCGCAGGGTGGCAGGCGCGGGTGCCGTGGCCTGTGTGATCAAGCGCCGGGCCAGGTGAGGTGCCAGCTGGGTGTCGCGGTCGAGCGGCTCGTTGTTGCGGGTGGCCAGCACCTGGCGCACATACGCCGCCAAGGTGTCGCAGGGCACGGCGCGTGCCTGGGTGCGCAGCAGGGTGCAGGCACGTTGCGCCACCCGGGCCGGGCTGGCAGCGGGGGATCGGATGAGGGCGGCGGCCAGTGCCGATTCCTGCGCATCGAGGCCACTCGGGTATTTGCCGAACAAGACCTGCGACATGGCGGCGATGCCCACCAGTTCACCCCGAAAGCTCACGAGGTTGAGGTAGGCCTCGAGGATCTGGTCCTTGCTCCAGCCTTGTTCGAGCTGCAGCGCAGCACGGGCCTGGCCGAGCTTGGTGACGATGCTGCGGCCGCCGCGCGGTGCGGCAAGTTGCTGGTCGAGCAGACCGGCCAGTTGCATGGTCACGGTCGACGCACCACGCGTGCGTGTGTTCCATAGATTGGCCCAGGCCGCGGCACTCACGGCTGCCCAGTCGACGCCCGAGTGTTCGTAGAAGCGCTGGTCTTCGGACAAGAGCAAGGCGTGGCGCAGCGCCGGTGACACGTCGGCCAGTGCCACCCAGTTGCCGCGGCGGCGCTGCAGATCGGTGCGCAGGGTCTGGATCGCCACACCCTGGCGGTCGAGCAAGACGGTGTCCGACGAGCGCCAGGCGGCCTTCACCTGGGCATGACTGGGCAGGGCGGCCTGGGCGTCGACGGCGCCGCAGGCCCCTGCCAGCAAGGCGATGGCCAGGCCGGCCGTGGGCGCCAGACCGAGCAGCCACTGCACCGGGCCCGGTCGCGCCGGGCCAGGGCGCTTGCCCGCCTCAGGGCTTGACCACCAGCAGCGCATTGGGTGCCTCGCCGAACATTTCGGGCGCGTACATGGCCTCGACATGGGTGGCCGGCAGGCCGAAGCTGCCGGGGTTGTTCAGGCGCACCGTGTACTCGATCTTCAGCCCACCCTTGGGCAGGTAGCGATAGTAGGCGCGAAAGGCCTCGAAACTGCGTTCCTCATACGCCAGCCAGGCGCGGCCATCCTGCTTTTCGCCGCTGCGGGCGATCGCTTCGTCGCGCCCGAGTCCGTTGCCGAGCAAGGTCGCACCGGCCGGGATCGGGTCGTTGACCACCACCCAGCTCATGTCGGCTTGCGCGTCGATCTCGAGGCTGACCCGCAACACGTCGCCGCGGCTGTAGCTGCCGGCCACCTTCTGCTCCACCGGCGTGACGGTCTTGACGATGCGGTAACCGCTCGAGAACGGCTTCGTCACAGGCACCGCCGCCTTGCTGGTGAGCGTGAGCCAGGGCCGCCCGCTGCCGTCATGGCTGAGCCGGACGGCAGCGTCGACGGCCTTGCCGGTGGCCGCGGATGCTGCACCCGGGCCTGCGCGCGGTCCCGCACCAGCCGGCCCACCCGTCGGCGTGCCCGCGGAGCCGCTTGCCGGCGCACCGGCAGCCCCACCACCCGCCGTTCCACCTGCCGTCACGCCGAACCCGACCGGCCAGCCCAGCGCCAGGGTGCCGCCGCCGGCGGCCTTGGACCAGGCCAGCGTCTGTGCCTCACCACCTGGCTCGAAGGCCGCACGCGTGCTGCCACTCACCATCTCGCGCTCGAAACGTTTCGAGAAGGCCTCCATCGCCAGTGAACCCCAGGCGTTGGCGGTCGTCGTGCTCCAGTGCCCCGCCTGCTGACGCTGCAACGTGCCGGTCACCAGGCGTGGCACGTCGTCCTTCCAGGCCGGGCGGGCCAGCACGGCCTGGATCATGCGGGTGCTGTTGACGTCGCCGTTGACCATCAGCCACCACCAGCTGTCGTCGCGTTCGGTCGAGAAGCCCAGCCGGGTGCCCTGCATGTTCAGGCGCGCCCGCAGGATCTGCTCGGCCTCGGCGATACGTTTGTCGCGCTCGGGCAGTTCCTTGACGCGGTCGAGGATCATCAGCCAGTCGATCACCGCACCGGTCGGCCACTGGTTGGGCAGGATCTGGACCGAATCGAGCATCTTTGCCTGCACCTTGCCGCTGCGCGACAGGGCTTCGAGCGCGGCGAGCTTGCGCACCTCCAGGTCGCCGTTCTTCAGGAAGGCCGGCACCCAGAACTCGCGTTTGAGCCGACCTTCGACGAAGTCGATCAGGCCACGTTCCATACGTTCGCGGGTGTCGCCGGGCAGCTTGAAGTCGTGGCCGAGCTGGCGCGCTTCGTCGCTGGCGGCCAGCAGGTAGGCCGTGAGGCTGTCGCTGCCGGTGCTGCGCCAGCCGGCAGCGGGCGGAAAGTAGTTGGCCAGGCCGTCTTCGTCCAGGTAGAGCGGCAACTGTTCGGCCACGCTGCGCCAGGCGCTGGTATCTCGCAGGCCGATGGCGACCGACGCACGTTGTTCGAGGCAGCTCCAGGGGTAACGCAGGAAGAACTCGTCCACACCCGCCAGACCGTCACCCAGCCGCGGCCTGAGGGTGGCCTCGATGCCGCCCCGCAACTTGCCGCCGTTGCCCGCCACTGCGCCGGCCGGTGGTGCGATCGGGATGGCCACCGGCTTGTCGAGCTGCATCAAGGTGGCTTGTTGCACCGTCACCGGGATGGCCTCACGCACGGCCTGGGTGATCTTCATGCGGTCGCGTGCGCCGCTGGTCTGCGCTGCCACCGTCCAGTCGAGCTGGCGCAGGTTGTACGGCACCTCGACTTCCCAGCTCAGCTCGGCGGCGGACTGCGCCTCGATACGAATCTGGCGAGTCGGCAGGGCGGCACCCACGGCCACAGGCTTGCCAGGCTGCACGGGCGCTGTGCGGGCCGTCGCCTGGCCTTGGGGGGTAAGGAGGGTGTTTGCCGGCGAACTGCCCAAGGTGGAGCCCGAGAGGGAGCCTGAGGTGGAGCCCGTCGTTGTGGCCGCCGTGCTGCCCGGCGTGGTCAGCTGGACGCTGAGCTGGGCATCGACTGGCTTGTCCGTCGTGTTGCGCAGCGTGAACATCGCCAGGTAACGATCGCCCTCGCGCACCAGCGGCGGCACACCCGAGATGATCTGCAGGTCCTGCGTCGCGCGGATGCTGCTGCTGCCGGTGCCGAACAAGGCGGCGTTGGCGCCTTGCACCACATCGGCCACTGCCACGATGCGAAAGCTGCTGAGTGAGTCGTTGAGCGGCACCTTGACCAGGGCCTCGCCGTTCTTGTCCAGCACCACCCGCGGCTCCCACAGCAGCAGCGTGTCGAACAACTCGCGGGTCGGGAACTGACCCCCGCCGCCGCCAGCCGGTGCGGCCTTCTTGCCGTAGTGGCGCTTGCCGATGATCTGCATCTGCGCCGTAGCGGTCTCGACACCGTAACCACGCTGGCGGATCAGCGCGCCGAGCAGGTCCCAGCTGGTGTTGGGCATGAGTTCGAGCAAGGCCTCGTCCACGGCAGCCAGGGTGACTTCGGTGCCGGCCGGCGCCGGTTTGCCACCCGGCAGGCTGACCTTGACACGCACCTGGCTCACCGCACGGACCGGGTAACTCGCCTTGTCGGGCGTGACTTTCACATCGAGCCGATGCGCCGCCTTGCCCACCTCGATCTCGGCAATGCCGTACTTGAACGCCGGTCGCGCCAGGTCGACCATCGCGGTGGGCGCCTGCCAGGCCAGGCCGTCACCGCGGTAGGCCTGCCACCAGTCGGCGGGGGACTTCCAGCCCCAGGTGAAGAGGGTGTACCAGGGCACCTCGTGCACCCGGCCACGCACGGCCAGCACCGAGACGAACACGTTGGGCGCCCATTCGGGCTTGACGGCGATCTCGATGGTCGGGTCGCGGCCAGTGAGTGTGACCACGCGGGTCTCGACGATGCCGTTGCGTTCGATCGCCAGCAGCGCCGTGGCGTGGCGGAAAGGGCTGCGCACCTGCAGCCGCGCCGTCTGGCCGGGTTCGACGCTGCGTTGTTCGGGGATCAGGTCCATGCGGTCCTGGTTGTCACCGCCGAACCAGACTTCACCGAGGCGGGTCACCCACACCGAGGTGGCGGCCTGGGCCAGGCGGCCTGCGCTGTCATGGGTCTGCGCGATGAGCTCGATCTGGCCGGGTGTCGTGAGCACAGCGTCACACAACACCAGGCCACGGGCATCACTGCTGCCGCTGCAGAGCTGGCCGAGGTCGTCGTCGCTGTGCTGGTTGTCGTAGGCGTAAAAGCCGCCCACCAGGCGTTTGCGCACCGAGCTGGTGTGATGCGCCACACCACGCAGGTTGACCCGCACACCCGCCACCGGCTGGCCGGTGGTGTCGAGCACCAGCAACTGGGTGGCGAGTTTTTGTTTGACCGACACCCACGAGTCGGTACGTATGCCCAGCACCAGGCTCGACGGCCACACCGGCAGCGTCTGGCTGAGTGTCTGCACCTCGCCGTTGGGGTCGGCGTAACTGGCCTGCACCAGCAGTTCACGTGGGCGGTCGATGGTGGGAAGTTTGGTCAGCGTGACCTTGCCGGCGCCGTTGCGGTCGAGTGTGGCGGCCAGCTTGTTGGCCACGAGCTGGGCCTGGCCGTCGCGGCTGCTGCTGAACCGTTGCTCGTCGTTGTCGTCGACATAGTCGTCGCCGTAGGGTGGGCGGTTGTTGTCGTCGTCACCGCGCGGTGCCTGCGGCGGCGCAAAGCGGAATCCCGGGAAGCGATCACCTCGCACCAGCGTGGCCGTGTCCACATCACGCAACTGCGCCGACACCCGCACCGGCAGGCCGGCCGCACCACCACCGTTGCCGTAGTTGATCTGCAGGCCCACGTCCACGTCCTGCGGGCGGATCAGTTTGGCGGCAGGCGGCAGGATGCGCCCGGTCATCACCGGCAGGCGGAACTCCTCGACCCGGAAGCTCGCCGTCTGCTGGTTGTCCATGCCCCGGCCCAGGGTCACGCTGTAGGCGCCGAGCTTGGCATCCTTGGGGATATCGAAACGGGTCTCGGCCGTCTTGCCGGCGCGCCAGCTGAGATCGACGTCGAAGCTCTGGCCCGAGCCGTCGTGGGTGATGGTGGCTTTGCCAGGCAAGTCGGCCACATCGAGCAGGCCCAGGCCGAGCAACTGCTCGCGCCGGGCATGGTGTTTCATCGAGACGGTCTGGCCGGCGCGCAGCAAGCTGCGGTCGAGCACGCTGTGGAACAACACCCGTGTGCTGGCGCGCTGATCGGCCTGCGCGACCTGAAACCGCCACGACTCGATGCCCTGGTTCCAGCTCGACCAGACAAAGGCCATGTCGACCCGGCCGGCGGCGTCGGTCTTGCGCGCACTCACGAAGTAGCCTTGTTCACGCGAGCCGGTGTCGTCGTTGGCACCACTGCAGTAGGTCCAGTCGAGCTCAGGCAATACCTTGTCGACACGGGCCATACCTTGTTTGTCACTGCGCCCGGCCCACACGACCTGGCCGCGGCAATCAGAGATCTGCAGCGCCGCGTCGGGCACCGGCTGGGCGCGGTCGAGTGTCGTCACCCACACGGCCGAGTTGGCCGCACCCAGCTTGAAGTGCACACCCAGGTTGGTGACCAGCACACTGGTGCGCACATAGACCGGCGCATCGCGGTCGAGCAGGGCGGCACCCAGCCGGGGTGACTCGGCCTCGACCACATGGAAACCCGCCTGCGGCATCGGGATGCCGATCACCTCGAACGGCCGCGGGTCGCCGGACGCTGTGGCCGGCAGGCTCAGGCGCTGCGTGTTGGCTTCGCGCGCCAGCAGGCTCACCGTGCGAGCCTGCACCATCTCGCGTGTTTCGGCCTGGGCATACCTGGCCTCGGCCTCGCTGTTGTCTTCGCCGTAACGCAGGTTCTTGCGCGCTGGTGTTTGCGCAGGCGGTGGGGGTGGCGGCAAGGTGATGCCGAGCTCACGCTCCACACTGCTGCGTCTGAGTGTCGAGTCGTCGTAGCGCTTGAGTCTGGCCAGCCAGTCGATGATGCGGGCGTCGTCGGCCACCCGCAGGGTCTTCACCGGGCCGGGTGTGAGGCTCAGCCCCTTGACCAGCAAGTTGGCCTCGACATGCCGCACCGTGACGGGCAGTGTCGGCTCGGCATTGAGTTCGAGCACACCGAAGGTCGCGGCTGCAAACTTGAGCAGGGCAGGGGCCTCGGCCGTGCGTGTCTGCAGCGGAAACGACTCGGCATTGCTCAGCGTGCGCCCGGCGTCGTCACGCAGATCCTTGGGCAACTCGATGCGTAACGCCGCCTTCTCGGGCAGTGGCGCGTTGAACTGCACGGCACTCACGCCGTTGTCCGACGGGTCGGCCGTCACCTTGCCACCGCTGCGGCTGAACAGCAGCACGAAGCGGCGTTTCAGGCCTTCGCCGAAGGACAACAACTGCTCGCTGGTGTCGCCGCGACCCTGTTCGAGCTGAGGCTTGATGTCGCCGTTCGGCCCCACCAGCACGATACGTTCGGCGAACTTGCGTGGCACCGGCGAAGAGAACTCCAGCCTGAGCGGGCGGATCGGCAGGCAGTCGGCGCGTGAGCTGCTGCGCTCGCAGGTGAAGCTGGCCGCAAAGGGTTTGCGCACCTTGAAGTCCAGCCGCCGCGCCGCACTGGTGGGCACACCCGACGGTGTGGAGATACCCGCGCCCCACACCACCGTGAGTTGTGCGTCGGGTGGCAGCGGCCGTGCACACCTGACCGCCACCGCACGCGTCTGCTGGGCCGCAAGGTTCACGGCCTTCAGGATGGCGTCGCGCACCGGCCCGGTCACCACCTGCAGCGGCAGGCGCTCGTTGATGCCGCTGGCTTCACACCAGCCGAACTTCTCGATGCTGGCCGGTGTGGCCGCTCCGTTGAGCAAGAAGACGAAGACCTGTTCTTCTTCGATCGTCGAATATTCGCCGGCCCAGGGGTAACTGCGCACGATGGCCGGGCCACCGGTGTTGAAGCAAAGCTGGACGGCTCACCCACCGCATCACCTGCCACCGACCGGGTGCCGGCCCTGAGCTTGAACTCGCAGCGCACACCCGCCGGCACATCGCGGTCGAAGTCGTAAACCCAGTTGCGATCGTCGGCCCAGCGCCCGCTGCCGCTGATCGGTGATGGGTTGGCACATCGCACATCGAACGGTGCCGGCAGCCGTGGGTCGCCGAAACGCACCATCGGCTCGCTGAAGGTGGCACGCGCCTGCCGCACGATCGCCACTTCGCCCTGTGGCGAAAAGCCTTGCACGCTGGCGGCTGCCATTGCTGGCCGCAGCGCGGCGGCCCACAAGCAAGCAGGCAGGACACCAGCCAGCACCAGGCGCACGACGCGCCGTCTCAGCGATGTGTTCATCGTCTCCCTCGCCACCTCGAACCTGTGATGAGGGCAGTCTAGCTACCACGCAGCACGTGCAAGTTGCGGGCGAGGCCCAGGTTACCGGTGAACGCATCGGCTACATCAGCGCAGTCCGACCAGCCGCGACGGTGACAGGCGTGTGCAGAAGTCTGCAGCTAAGCTCCGGACTTCTGTCCGCCCCCAGTACCTGACCGAGCCATGCCCCTGCCCGCACCCACCAGTCCACGCGAGTCCTCGTACCAGCGCAGCATCACCGTGCAGACCTTCGTTCGCAGCGATGGCCTGTGGGACATCGAAGGCCATCTCGTCGATGTCTGGCCGACGCAGCAACAGATCGCAGGCGGCATGCTGCCCGGTGGTCAACCCATGCACGAGATGTGGTTGCGCTTCACGGTGGATCACACCGCCACCATCGTGGCCGCGGTGTCCAGCACCGAGGCCGGCCCCTACGGCGCAGCCTGTGCCACGATCTCACCCGACTACGGCAAGTTCGTGGGTGTGAAGATTGCCCGCGGCTACCGCGACGCCATCCGCCGACTGTTCGGTCGTACCGCCGGCTGCACCCACATCAACGAACTGGCCAGCGTGATGGGCAGCGCCGCGCTGCAGGCCCTGTGGCACGAGCTGACCGGTGACCCCGAGGTGCAACCCTTCAGCATCGACGGCTGCCATGCGCTGGACGCGTCCGGCCCGCAGGTGGCCGAGTTCTTTCCGCGCTGGTACCGGGCCGTACCGACTGCGGGCAAGGATGCCTCTTGACGAGGCTGTCTCATACCCTGCGGCTGTCGATCGAACGTGACCGTGAGATCGAGGTGATCGAGCGGACTGGGACCAACACCGCAAGGTGAAGGCCTATGCCTGCCCCCAAGCAAAAAGGCCTTGATCTCCGGAGAGGTCAAGGCCTTCAGCGCATTTCTGCTTGTTCGCGGTGTCTTGGTGGGGTGGCTGATCGGACTCGAACCGACGACGACCAGAATCACAATCTGGGACTCTACCAACTGAGCTACAGCCACCGCAGAAGCCCTGCAGTATAACCGAGCCAAACCCGATTGGCGACTACTGCCAGCCGCTTGTCGATCTCTCGATCGATGGGGTGAGGTGCCTAGTTCGGAGCTGGCGCCGCGCCGTCGGTGGTCTGCGCCTTGGCCGTGATCTTGGCCTTGAAGCGTTCACGCAGGGCTGTGAGGTAGGCGGCACTCTCGGCATTGGCCCAAAGCTGCGCGTACTGATTGCTCAGCTGTTTGATGTCGCCATTGGCCGTCAGGTCAGCGGGCAGCACCTTGTTGACACGGGCAACGGCATACCCTTCACCACCGAGCGAGACACCGATCCACGCCGGCAACTTGTCGGCCTTGGCTCGCAGGATGGCGTCGACCAGGGCACGCGGCTGGTTCTCGGCCTTGTTGCGCGAGACGACCACCGCCGGCGACAACGCCGCACCCGACGCGGCCGCATCGACCTGCCACTGCTCGAGTTTGGCCTTGCCGTCGGCGCGAGCTGCGTCGGCTGCCTTGGCGGCCACCACGGCCATGCTGACCTGCTCACGCACGTCGGCCAGCGGCAACTTGCGCGCAGCGTTGTAGCTGAGCACACGCGCCGAGGCGAGCTGGTTGCTGCCGATCTCGACGGCCTGCACGTTGAGCTTCTTGGTCAGGTTGTCGGCGTTGAAGATGGCTTCGAGCAGCTTGGCGTTGGCCAGTGGGCCGGTGATGGACGGCGCCGGCTTGCGCTGGACCCCTTCGGCCTTCTTGAGTTCGAGCTTGAATCTGGCGGCCACGGGGGCGAGGCCTTCTTCCAGGTCGACTGCGTCGGTGAACTGTTCGGCGGCTTCGGCAAACCGTTTGGCGGCGAGCTGTTTGCGAACCTCTTCCTCGATCTCGGCCTTGACGCTGTCGAAGCCGCGTTTCTCGCCGCCCCGTGTGTCGAGCACCTCGATGATGTGCAAGCCGAACTCGCTGGTGACGATGCCACTCAGTTCACCCTTCTCGAGCGCGAAGGCGGCGTCTTCGAAGGGTTGGGTCATGGCGCCCTTGCCGAACCAGTCGAGGTCGCCGCCCCGCGCGGCAGAGCCCGGGTCCTGCGACCGCTTCTTGGCGATGTCGGCAAAGGCGGCGCGGTTCTTCTTGATGTCTGCCAGCACGGCTTCGGCATCGGCGCGGGCCTTGGCCTTGGCATCGGCGGTGTCGCCCGGCTCGGTCTTGATCAGGATGTGGCGGGCATGGCGTTCTTCGGGCTGTGTGTAGCGCACGACGTTTTCGTCGTAGTACTTGCGCAGGTCGTCGGCCGGCACACTCACCGTCTTGGCGATGGCGGCCATGTCGAGCACCACGTATTCGACCGAAGCCACCTCGGGTGTCTGGAACTGTGCGCTGTTCTTGGCGTCGGCGTACCAGGCGTCGATCTCGGTGTCGCTGGCCTTCACCTGACTGATGTAGTTGCGCGACTCGAACCTCGCCACCTGCACCTCGCGGCGCTGGAACATGGCGTCCAGGGCCAGCGTGGCCACCGTCTGTGCTGCCGGTGTCGATGTGCCCAGGCCACCCAGCACCTGCTGCATGCCCAGGTCCTGCTTGAGCTGCAGGGCAAACTGGTCGGAGCTGATGCCGCGCATGCTCAGCAGCTCCTTCTTGACGCTGCCGTCGGCGTTGCGAAGGCTGGCGAACTGCGGGTCGTTCTGGAACACACGCACCAGCTTGTCGTCGCTGGGCGCCAGGTTGAGCTTGTGCGAGGCTTCGAACAAGACGCGGTCACGCACCAGCTGGTCGAGCACACGCGCCTTCATCTCGGGTGTGTCGAACAGCTTGATGTCGGCACCTGGCATCTGGGCCCGCATGCGTTCGACCTGCTGGCGATGCGCGTTGTCCCACTCGGCGCGAGTGATGCTCTGGCCGGCCACCTTGGCAACTTCGTCCTTCTCGTTGGCATAACTATGATAGCCCTGGATGCCGAAGACGACGAAGGACGGCACGATCAGCAGCATCAGCACGAACTGAAGCACGCGGTTGTGGGTACGGACGAACTCGAACATGACTGAATTTTTCCTCTTGGGCAAACGCGCCACCACGGCGTCTTGCCAGACATGACAAAGGCGAACCGCGGTTCGCCTTGGGGCCCTGCAAGGGCTGAATTGTATGGGTCCGGCCTGCCCTCACCGGCGCCTTCAGGCGGGCGGGCTGAAACGACGCATGAAGCCGCGGTCGATGTGATCCTTCCAGCGCCAGACCCAGTCGCCCGCCAGGGTCCAGGGGCCCCAGGTGGCCACGGCGTGGCGGTGGCCGGTGCTGATGAGGTACAAGGCACGTTGCTGCGGCGTCCAGGCCCGGGGTAGACGGCCCTCACACACCGCCCGCAGATTGGCCGCCAGGGGCGGCCCGGCCTTCACCGCATACACGCCCGACTTGGGACGTGCGTCGGCGTAGGCCGCCACGTCACCGGCGGCAAGGATGTACGGGTGAGAGATGCTCTGCAAGGTCGGGCCGACGCGGATGAAGCCTCGTTCGTCCGTCGCCAGGCCCGCAGCTTGGGGCCAACCGGGCGCAGCCGCACCGGTGACCACCAGGCAGGCGTCGAAAGCCAGCGCTTCGCCGTGTTCGAAGTTGATTCGTCCAGCGTCGATGCCCACCGCGCGGCAACCACCACGCCAGGCCACCCCCCGCCGTGTCAGCAGCCCGGCCACCCGCGCTCGGGCCCGAGCCGGACTTCCGCGCAGCGGCGCCGCGTCCGAGCCGACCAGGGTGATGCGCAGATCCGACCAGCCGTCGATTGTGGCTCGATGCTGGATCGCAAAAGCGAGCTCCACCCCGGCGGCACCCGCGCCCAGGATGGCCAGGTCGACCCGCCGGCAACGCCCCAGCAGGTCGTCGACCAGACCTGGCCAGGCGGCCACGAAGGTCTCGATCGGCCTGATCGGCAGGGCATGTGTGGTGCTGCCGGGCAGGTGATCGGTGGCCGCCACCGGGCCGGTGTCGATGGACAGCAGGTCGAAGCCGAGCCGGCTGCCGTCCGCACACGCCAGTCGCCTGTCGGCAGCATCCAGACTGATGGCCGCTGTCTGGTGCAGGGTGACATGGGCCCGGGCGGCCAGCACATCCAGCGCGATGGCGCAGGCCTCGATCGGGTAGTGCCCGGCGATCCAGCCCGGCAACATGCCAGAGTAGACCTGGCGCCGATAGGGCGTCACCAGATGCACGTCCCAGTCGCTCAGCGGGTGGTCGGCCAGATCGGCCAGCACCTTGACGTGGGCGTGGCCACCGCCGAGCAACACGAGCCGTTTCATGCCCGGCGCCATGAATGAAAACGTTCCACCCAGGCCAGCAGCGCCGCCGGTGCATGGGCACGTTTCCAGTGGCCGGCGACGTGTTTGTTCGCCTCCGCCAGGGTCGGGTAGACGTGGATGGTGCCCAGGATCTTGTTCAGGCCGATGCCGTGTTTCATGGCTAGCACCCATTCGGCCAGCAGTTCACCGGCGTGTTCACCCACGATGGTCACGCCCAGGATCCTGTCCTTGCCCGGCACGGTCAACACCTTGACGAAGCCGTGCGCCTCGCTGTCGGTGATGGCACGGTCCAGGTCGTCGAGGCCGTAGACCGTCACCTCGAAGGGAATCTTCTTTTCACTGGCTTCGAGTTCGTTCAGGCCGACCCGCGCCACCTCGGGGTCGACGAAGGTCGCCCAGGGGATGACGCGGTAGTCGGCCCGAAAGGTCTTGAACGGGCCGAACAAGGCGTTGACCGCCGCATACCAGGCCTGATGCGCGGCGGTATGAGTGAACTGGTAGGGCCCGGCCACATCCCCCGCAGCGTAGATGTTGGGGAAGTTGGTCTGCAGCAAGCCATTGACCTCGACCGTGCGACCGGTCGTCACACCGAGGTCCTGCAGGCCGTAGCCCTCGAGGTTGGCGACCCGGCCCACGGCGACCAGCAGGGCGTCGAACGGGATGGACACCTGGGCACCCTGGTGGCTGGCAACGAGTTGCTTCACACCGTCGACCACCTCGACCCGCATCGCCTGATGGTCGACCAGCACCGTGATGCCTTCGTCGCGAAAACGCCGGATGACGAGTTCCGACACCTCGGGGTCTTCGCGTATCAGCAGGCGCGGCGCCATCTCGACCTGCGTCACCCTGGAGCCGAGCCGCGCCAGGGCCTGCGCCAGTTCACAACCGATCGGCCCGCCGCCCAGCACCACCAGGCGCTCGGGGCGCTGGCGCAACTTCCAGAGGCTGTCGGACGTGAGCACCTCGACCTGATCCAGCCCCGGGATGGGCGGCACGAACGGACGCGCGCCAGCGGCAATGACGATGGCCCTCGTCGTCATCATCTGCACGCGGCCGTCGTGGTGGGTGATCTCGACCTGCCAGGGCGAGACGATGCGGGCTCGGCCCTGGGCCATGTCGACACCCAGCGCGTTGTAGCGTTGCACCGAGTCGTGTGGCGCCACGGTCTTGATGACCCGCTGCACCCGTTCCATCACCTCGCCGAAATCGACCTCGGCGCTGGCCGACCGGATGCCGAACTCCTTGGCTCGCCGCACATGCGACATCAATCTGGCCGAACGGATCAGCGCTTTCGACGGCACACAGCCGGTGTTCAGGCAATCACCTCCCATGGCGTGTTGTTCCACCAGCGTGACCTTGGCCTTGACTGCGGCCGCGATGTAGGCCGTGACCAGCCCGGCCGACCCACCGCCGATCACGATCAGGTTGCGGTCGAACGAGCGGGGCCGCTCGAACCCGGCGTAGACCTTGCGCGCCCGAGCCAGCGTGATGAGTTTTCTTGCCACGAGTGGAAAGACTCCCAGCAGCACAAGAGAGCCCAGCACACCCGGCGTGACGATGCCCTGCAGCGAGTCGATCTGCCCGAGTTGTGTGCCCGCGTTCACGTACACCACCGTGCCAGCCAACATGCCGACCTGGCTGACCCAGTAGAAGGTCCAGGTGCGCAGCGGCGTCACCCCCATCGCCAGGTTGATGACAAAAAACGGCAACACGGGCACCAGGCGCAACGTGAACAGGTAGAGCGCGCCGTCCTTGGCGATGCCGGCGTTGAGCGTGGCCAGACGGTCGCCGAAACGTGACTGCACCCAGTCGCCCAGCAACCAGCGCGAGGCCAGAAAGGCCAGCATGGCGCCGATGGTCGACGCAAACGACACGATGAGCAGGCCCCAACCCAGGCCGAACAAGGCGCCCACACCCAGCGTCATCACCGCGGCGCCCGGCAGTGACAGTGCGGTGACGGCGACATAGGCGCCGAACACCACCACGGCGGCCAGCACCGGCTGCGCGGCCCGCCAGGCCTGCAGGTCGGCCTGGCTGTTCTTGATGGTGGCCAGGCTCAGGTAACGCCCGAGGTCGAGCGCGAAGAACACCACCAGCAACGCCGCCAGGGCCAGCAGCAGCCACCACCGCTTGTCCAGACGCTTCATGCTGCCTTCGTCGTCGTTCGGGTCATGGGTGCCGCCTCTCGTGGTGTCGTGCTGCTCGTCACCAGCGCAGCAGCCTGGGCCCGAGCAGCGCACCTGCACCCGCCGGCACCAGCATGCCCAGGGTGTACCAGACCAGCACGAAAAGCGGCGACACCTCGGTGCAATACAGCGCGTACCCCAGCGCACCAAGCGCGCCGGCCAGCAGGCCGACCGTGAAGCCGGCCAGGCGCGGGCGGGTTGGTGCCAGGCCTCGCATGGCCCACAGGGCAGCGACCAGTGCAGGCACGGACAGGGCGGCCACCCGCCAGGGGCAGGATGTCCACGAACGCCCGAGCAGCAGGGCCAGCCGTTCGTCGTCGGGTGTGGCGATCAGGCGGCTCATCGCCAGCAGCGCCATGGCCAGCAGCACCAGGGTGGTGGCGCGCGCCGCCGGTTGCCAGCGAGCGCCGGGTCGGGCGACACGATCGGCCAGCCAGAGCGCGCCAGCGGCCAGGCCGGCCACATAGACCAGCTTGACGACCAGGGCTGTGCCCATGTCTGCCAGCGCAACGTTCAGGCCCAGCACCCCGGCCGCCGCCGCCACGCTGGCCAGCAATCCCAGCGTGACGGCCACGGCAAGCCGTGTCTCGACCACATGGCGCGGCGCTGGCCCGGCCTGGCGCGCCAGCAGGTCGACAAGTTGTTCGGTCTTCATGAAGAGATTCCTCGCAGCAGCGTGGCCAGGCGTTTGAGCCCGCGGTGCACCTGCACCTTGATGGCCGATTCGGACGAGCCGGACCGCGCTGCGGCATCGGCCACCGACAGCCCTTCGAGACGGGTGGCGACGATGGCCTGGCGCTGCGCCGCGGGCAGGGCCTGCAGCAGCACACTCAGGTCGTGGCGGGTGTCGGTGGCGTCGGCGGGGCTGGTCATGGGGTGCAGGTCTTCCGGCAGGTCGTCGAAGGAGTCGAACAGGCGCTCGCTGCGGCCGCGCCTGCGCCACAGGTCCACCAGCTTGTGGCGGGCGATGGCATGCAGCCAGGCGCTCACCGGCAACTTCTCGTCGTAGGTACCGCGCTGCAGATGTAATGCCAGCAGGGTGTCCTGCACCAGGTCCTCCACGTCGTGGTCCATGCCCGCCATGCGCCGGCCGAAGTAGCTGCGCAGGCGCTCGGCCATGAGCAGCAGGCAGTGCCGGTAGGCAGCCTCGTTGCCCGCTTGCGCCTGCAGCCACAAGGGGCGCAAGCGGGCTTCCAGTTCATCGAGCACGCACCTGTCCTCTAGTTCGTTGTGGCGGGCCGCGCGGTTACAGCGACCCGAAGAAATATTTGTCCGGACTGCTGTAACCAGTTGGCCTCACCGCGCGAACTTGGGTGAACGAGGTGATCGAAGCCGCCGCGGCGCACTCGGCACCTCGTCCTCCCGCTTCTTCACGACAACTTGCCAAGGACATCCCATGACACTCACACGACTCATTGTCTGCGCAGCCCTGCTCGGCAGCGCCGCCCTGTCACACGCGCTCGAACTCGAGCCCTATTCGGCCGAGGCGCTGGCAAAGGCGCAACAGGCCAACCAGCCGGTGGCCCTGCATTTCACGCCGACTGGTGCCCGACCTGCCGGGCGCAGGACAAGGCGCTGGACACCCGCTGCGGAGAAGGGCCTGGACATCACCGGTGCTCAAGGCCAACTACGACACCGAGAAGGAGTTGAAGCGCCGTTTCAGGATCAACGGGCCAGTCGACCCTGGTGGTGCTCAGGGGCGACAAGGAAGCCGCCCGCCTGATGGGCGACAGCAGCGCCGACGGCATCCGCACGGCGCTGAAGGCCGGGCTCTGAGCGCAGCGCCACCATGACCATCGCCTTGTCGCTGCCCCAGCTCGGCCTGAGCCTGGCCGCCGGTGGGCTGACCACCTTGTCGCCCTGCGTGTTCCCCTTTGCTGCCGCTGGTGCTGGGCGGGGCGCTGCAGGGCAGCCGCTTCGCGCCGGTCGCCATGGGCGGGGCATGATCGGCCTTTCGTTCGCCGCCATCGGCATGGTGCTGGGCGCGCTGGGCCCGGCGCTGGCATCGACGCCGACACGGTGCGCACGGCCGGCGCGGCCCCGCTGATCGCCTTCGCGCTGGTCATGCTGGTACCCGCGCTGGGCGAACACTTCACACGGTGGATGTTGCCCATCGCCAGCAGCGCCAACGCGGCCTCGGGCCTGGCTGGACAGTGGCTCGTTGACCGGCGCCTTGCTGCTCGGCGGTGTGTTGGGCCTGTGTGGAGCCCGTGCTCCGGGCCGCTGTTGGGCTCGGCACTGACGTTGGTGGCCAGTGAAGGCGGCGTGAGCGCGTGGTGGCCTGGTGCTGGGCATCTTCGGCCTGGCGCGGCCATCCCCGCTGGTGGCGGTGGCCGTTGCGCCCGCGGCGCGGCTTCGCGAACGTGCACGCGGTTGCGCTGGCGCGCATCGAGCGGGTGCGCCATGTGTTTGCGGTGCTGCTGGGCGCCATGGGCCTGGCCATCCTGACCGGCGGCGACAAGTGGCTCGAAGCCCGCGTGTTGCAGTGGCTGCCGGATGCGTGGGTCAACTTCACGGTGGCGATCTGAGGCGCAGCACTGGACCACCGGCCGCGGCTGCATCGGCTTCGTCGTGGCTGACCAGCACGATGGGCAGGCCACGGGCGCGGGCATGGTCGAACACGAAACGCCTGAAGTCGCCGCGCAGCTGGGCATCGAGCTTGCCGAAAGGTTCGTCGAGCAACAAGGCGAGTGGTTCGGCGGCAAGGGTGCGCATCACGGCCACGCGGGCCCGTTGGCCGCCGGACAAGGTGGCCGGGTCGCGATCTGCAAAACCCGCCAGGCCGGCATCACTCAGCGCCTGTTCGATGCGGATGCGCCGCGCTGCCTTGGGCCGCACCGACGCCGGCAACGCAAAACCCAGGTTGGCGCCGACCGAGAGATGCGGAAACAGCAGATCGTCCTGGAACAGGATGCCGACACGGCGGCGTTCGGGCGGCAGGGTGGTCAGGTCGACGTTGCCGATGTACACGCGGCCACTGGCGCTGAACACCGGGTCGAGTGTGCCGGCGACGCAGGCCAGCAGGCTGGACTTGCCGCAGCCGCTCGGGCCCATCACCGTCAGGCACTGGCCTGGTTCGACGGTGGCCGTGATCGGGTCGAACAAGGTGTGATCACCCAGGGCGACGACCAGGTGATCGAGATGCAAGGCCGCGGGTGACGTCATGGCAAGGCCTGGCGATGCCGGTAGACGACGCGCGGCAGGCGCGCCGCAAGCAAGAACACCAGCAGCGGAAACACCGCCTGCAGCAGCGCCCAGGTGCCGATGACACGCCGGTCCGCACCGCCGGACAGGGTGACGGCCTCGGTGGTGAGGGTGGCCACCCGGCCGGCCCCGGCGAACAAGGTGGGCAGGTACTGGCCCACACTCACCGCAAACGCCACGGCGCAGGCCATCAGCACGGGCGTGAGCAGGATGGGCAGCTTGATACGCAGCAGCACGCGCCAGCGCGAGGCACCCAGGCTGGCCGCCGTGCGGGCGTAACGTTCGTCGAAGGCCCGCCAGGGGTCGGCGAGCGACAGGAAGAGATAAGGCAACACGAACACCAGATGGGCGGCTATCACCGCCAGCAGCTGGCCATCGGCACCGATGTGTACCAGCAGCACCTGCAGGCCGAACAGGAAGGCCACCTGCGGCACCAGCAGCGGCAGGTAGAGCAGCCACAGGCTGGTCGAGTGTGGGTGGCCGGCGGCGCGACTCCTGGCACTGCCCGCACTGGCCGCGTTGACACCTGAGCCCGTGCTGACCTCAGGGCGCCGACGACCACGGCTGTCGTGTTCGAGGCAGGCCAGCACCAGCACCAGGGCGACCAGGGTGGACGCGGCGCCGACCACCAGTGTCGTCAGCGCCGGGCCGGCCAGGCTGGCCGATTGGCGCTGCCAGTTCGCCCAGGTCCACACGCTGGGCCAGACGTCCGGAAAGCGCCACTGCGCCGCGACCGACCACACCACCAGGCCGACCATGGACAGCCCGGCGAGCACCGTCAGCACGGCTGCCATGGTGGTGAGTGCGCCGGCCGCCACGTGGCCAAGAGCGCTGCGCCGCCCCAGGCTCAGGCGTGCCGTCAGTGTGTGTCCGACCAGCTTTTCACCGACATGCCACAGCAGGATGCTGCCCGCCACGACACCCAGCAGCAGCACGGCCCCGGCCGACGCCGCAAAGACCCAGCGCGTGTCGGGATCGGTCAACCAGCGCACCACCAGCACGGCCAGCGTCGGCGGATTGCCCGGCCCGAGGATGAGCGCCACGTCCACCACCGAGAGTGAAAACGCCAGCACCGCGTACACCGGCAGCCGGATCTGCCGGTAGACCTGCGGCAGCACCACGTCGACCCAGGCCTGCACCGGGCCATAACCGAGTGAACGGGCCACCTGCAACTGGGCGCGCGCCGGCACCTGCTCGAGTGCGCCCAGCAGCATCAGCACGAGGTAGGGCACCTCCTTGAGCAGCAAGGACAACACGAGGGGCCAACCCGAGGCATGGCCGACAGTGCCGATGTCGGGCGGCAGGTGCCAACCGGTCAGGCCGGGCGACACCCAGCGCGCCAGCCAGCCCGAGGGGGTGAGTACAAAGGCCAGCCCGATCGCCAGGGCCGAATGGGGCATGGCCAGCATCGGCGCCATCCATTGACCCAGCCGCGCAGCCCAGCGGCGATGAAAGACGAAGGCGACCACACCGACCGCCAGCAGCAGCGACAAGCCGGTGGCCAGCCAGCCGGTGACCAGGGTCAGCCGCAAGGCCGTGGCAACACCTGGTGCTGCCAGCAGCGCCCGCCAGGGGTCGAGGCTGAACGCCGTGCCGCCCAGCGCCGGCAGGTAGCCGAAGGCGGGCAACATCGTGCCGAGCAGGCCGGCCAGGATCGGCAGGGTGAACACCAGCACGGTGAGTGTGGGGGCCAGGCCGAGGCGGGATAGCCAACGCGCCGGCCTGCGGCGCGGCGGCGTCAGCGGGTGTATCGCCTGGTCCATTCGGCAGCGAGGCGGGTCATCCAGTCGGCATGGGGTTCGAGCAGCGGCGTGCCCAGCTCGGCGGGAGTGACCAGCGCGGGGTGCGGGGTGATCTGGTCGAACAAGGCACGGTCGGCCGGGGGCAGTGTGCCGAGATCGAGCACAGTGAGGTTGCCGAACTGCTTGATGTCCTGGGCGCGCGCCTGGGTGGCCGGCTCGATGAGAAAGTTGGCCAGCACCAGCGCACCTTCCTTGTGGCGGGCGTTGTACGGAATGGCGACAAAACTCGTGTTGCCGATGGTGCCCTTGCTGAAGGTGAAGGTGCGCGCGCTGGCTGGCAGCAGCCCGGCGTCGGCTGCAACTGCCGCTTCGTAGGGGTCGAAGCTGATGGTGATGTCGATCTCGCCGTCGTTGAGCAATTGCCGCTGTGCCGAGCCGTTGGCCGCAAACTGCCGGCCCTGGCGCCAAAGCAGCGGGCGCAGTTGCTCGTACCAGGCCCACAGTGGTGTGGTGATCTGGGCAAAACTCGCATCGGTGGGTGGCTGCTGCAACAAGGCGGCGTCGGCCACCAGGTCGAGCAGCACCTGCTTCAGGAAGGTCGACCCCATGTAGTTGCTGACCTCGGCATGGGTGAACCGGCCGGGATGGCGACGCGCCCAGTCGAGCAGGGCTGGGGCCGAACGCGGCAAGTCGGCCGGGTTGCGCAGGCGCGCCGAATCGTAGATGAAGACGATCTGCGCCATGCGCCAGGGCACGGCCAGCCCGTCGACCGGTGTGGTGAAGTCGATCACGTTGGAGCGTTTGCGCCTGGTGTCGATGTAACGCGCATTGGGCAACGCCTGCACCACCGGGCCGTAGAGCAGGCCCTGGCGTTTCATGGCCAGCAGGTTCGGCCCGTTGATCCAGATGAGGTCGACACTGCCGTCGCGGTGGCGACCGGCGGCCTTCTCGGCCACCACGCGGGTGACAGCCTCGGCCGTGTCCTTGAGCCGCACATGCTGCACCGTCACGCCGTGACGCGCCTTCACCTGCTCACCCACCCAGGTGATCAGGGTGTTGGTCTTGTCGTCGCCAGCCCAGGCGTTCCAGTACACGGTCTGGCCGCGCGCCTTGGCCAGCACCTCGGCCCAGGGCGGCACCGGCTGGGCAAGGGCCCAAGCCGGGGCGAAGGCGGCGGTGGCAGCAAGGGTGAACTGGCGACGATGGATCATGGGGTGTCCTGTGAGGCGTCAGAGGGTTGGATACGATGGCACAACAATGATCGATCGGCACACCACGGCTTTGATTCGTCCGGTGATCACCGCTCTGGCGCGCGCCCTTGTGCGCCGGGGCGTCAGTGCCGACACCTTGAGCTTCACCGGCCTGGCCCTGGGCTGGCTGGCGGCGGCGGCCATTGCGCTGCAGGCCATGCCACTCGGCGCTGCACTGATCCTCGTCTCGCGATTGTGTGATGGCCTGGACGGCGCAGTGGCCCGCCTGACCACACCAACGGATCGTGGTGGCTTTCTCGACATCAGCCTGGACTTCCTGTTCTACCCGGCCATCCCGCTGGCGTTTGCGATCGCCGATCCACCGGCCAACGCATTGGCTGGCGCCGCGCTGCTGGCGGCCTTTGTCGGCACCGGCACCAGCTTTCTGGCGTTTGCCGCCATCGCGGCCAAACGTGGGCTCACCAGCGCGGTGTACCCGGACAAGTCGTTCTACTTTCTTGGCGGGCTGACCGAAGCCACCGAGACCCTGGCCTTCTTCGTCGCCATGTGCCTGTGGCCCAGCCACTTCGCCTTGCTCGCGTGGATCTTTGCCGCCCTGTGTGGTGTCACCATCGTCACCCGGCTGGTGTGGGGCTGGCAGGCCTTCGGTCCCGACCACCATGGGCCCGACTGACGGCAGGGCAGGGCTGTTGCCCCGGTCGACCGGCGCGCCCCGATTCCGCCGACCCCGGATCGTTTCGCCGTCCGACCAGGAACCCGCTCATGCCGCAGCCATCAGCACCAGCAGAAACTGCCCCGGCGTCGAGGCCCTGTCGGCGCTTGCGTACACATCGCGTGCCTCTCGTCCCGCCGGAACCAGGCTCAGTTGGCAGGTTTCGGGGGACAGCCCGTCGCGTGCGCGGTCCAGCAGCGTCTGCAACTTGTCGGCATGTGTGGTGGTCAGGAAACTCACCAGTCGCCTGCCGACCAAGTCGTTGGCAGTGGCACCGAGAAGACGGGCACCGGTGAGATTGATGTCTTGCAAGGTGGTCGTTGCGTCGATGGTCAGGTAACCCACGGGCGCTCGCTCGACCCGGTCGGTCTGTCGGAACAGGGCGCTCTCGAGTTCGACATGCGCCTGGCGCAGTTCCTCTGCCTGCAGCTCGAGTTCGACCTGATGGACCTGCAGTTCGTGCAGCAGCGCCAAGGCATCGTGGGCGGTGTCCGGCGACGAGGCGAGCTGGAACAACACGGCCATGGCCTGCGAGGTGTTCGACCGACTGAGGTCGGTGCGTGTCGTCGGCGTCAATTTCGCTACGGCACGATCACGCAGGCTCGACTGGTTCCTGGCAAGGTCGGCGGCTGGGGACATGGCAACTCCTGGCGGGTAAATCAGTGCACGTGATCAGGAACCCTGCATCTTGCGCAGGCTCGACTCGAGATCTTTGGACGCCGTGATGTCGATGAAGGTGATGACCACCCCCTGAATCACGTTGGCCACCGTCTGGTAGGGCTTGATGCGCACCATGAACCACAGGCCGTCGGTGGTCGCGATCTGTTTTTCGGTAAATACCAGGGTGCGCAGGGTCTGGCTGGCATCTTCGTTGAGTTCCGGGTAGATCAACGAGCTGGCCAGGTCACTCAGCGGCCTGCCGATGTCGCTGTCGCGCAGGTTGATGATGCGATTGATCTTCTCGGTGTAACGCCGCACGTTCAAGGCGCTGTCGAGAAACAGTGTCGCGATGTCGGTGCTGTTGAGCAGGTTCTGCATGTCGCTTTGTGCCAGCGCCAGGTCGTCGAGTTTGGACTGCAGCTCGCTGTTGAGAGTCTGCAGTTCCTCGTTCATGGACTGTGACTCTTCCTTCGAGGTGGTGAGTTCCTCGTTGGCCGACTGCAGTTCCTCGTTGGCCGACTGCAATTCTTCATTGGCTGCCTGTAGCTCCTCGGCCGACGAGCCCATCTCCTGACGCAGGGCCAGGATCTCGTCCCGGCAACGTTGCAGTTCCTCGCTGACCGGGGGCTCGACCAGGTCGCCCGCACGCTTGCGTCGCCGTTTGGGCGCAGGCTTGGAGATGACATCGCGAAACACGATCATCACCAGACCGGCCAGCGACGCAGGTTCCAGCAAGGCCTTGACCGTCACGTCGAGCGTCGAGTGATCGTCGTCGTCCAGGCGCAAGCCGTGGAGTTCGACACCGGGCTTGTCCTGGCGCGCCTGGCGCAGTGCTGCCGCGATCTGTGTGCGGATGGCCGGACGAGCCATGACATGGATGTTCCAGTTGGCCTTGCCCGACGCTGGTTCGAGGTACTTGCCCACGCTGCCGTTGATGTACACGACATCACCTTGCTCGTTGACGAGCACCGCGGCAGGCGAGAACTCCTGCAGCAAGGCGAGCTGTGCATCCGACTGCAGGGTATGGGTATGAGCTTGTGCTTGAGGCACTGTCGATTCCTTGGCTGGCCGGCTCGCGGCGAGCTGAAAGCTGATGGGAAAGTCCACAGGCCCGGCGTTGCCTACATGGTCACTGCGCCAGTACAGGCGCGACTTCAGGCTCAGCGGCGTGAACAGATGCTGGGCGCTGCCGACCGTTTCGGAGCCGCCGAGCAGCAGGGCACCGCCTGGACGAAGGCTGTAGCCGAACAGCGGCAACAGGCGCTTTTGCAGGTTGGCGTTGAAATAGATCATCAGGTTGCGACACGAGATCAGATCCATCTTGGTGAAGGGTGGATCCACGATCACGTCGTGCTGGGCAAACAGCACCATCTTGCGGATCTGCTTGTCGATGAGGTAACCGCCCGACTGAGCCGAGAAAAATCGTTCCAGGCGGTTGGCGTCCATGTCGGCGGCGATCCTGGCCGAAAACTGGCCACGCCGCGCAAAGGCGATGGCGTCGGCACTCAGGTCGCTGGCAAAGATCTGCATCGTGCGGCCTTCGGCGCCGGGCAGGTTGGCGACGACCTCCTGGAACGTCATGGCCAGCGAGTAGGCTTCTTCACCCGTCGAACACCCCACGACCCAGGCGCGCAGCACGGCCCCTTCGGCGCTGCGTGCCAACAAGGCGGGCAGCACCACCTTGGCCAGTTCCTGCCAGACCTCGGGGTCGCGGAAGAAACACGTCACGCCGATGAGCATTTCCTTGAACAGCAGATCGAGCTCCTGCGGGTTCTGGCGCAGGAAGGTTTCATAGGCGGCCTTGGTGGTCAAGCCGTGGACACCCATACGGCGCTGGATACGTCGGCGCAATGTGGTGGGTTTGTAGTCGGAGAGGTCGTGTTTGCTGCGCTTGCGCAGCAGCGCGAGGATCGAGGCCAGTGCCTGTGAGTTGTCCTGCTCGTGGTCGTCAGGCAGCGGTGCGGCACACGCCTGTTCGGCCGTGACACGCAGGATGCGTTCAGGCATCTCGCTGGCCAGCGCGACGATGTCGACACAGCCGGCGGCAACCGCACTCCTGGGCATCGAGTCGAACTGCGCCGACTCGGGTGCCTGCGCCAGGGTCAGGCCGCCCTGCAACTTGATGGCTTGCAGCCCCACGGTACCGTCCGATCCCATGCCCGACAGCACCACACCGATCGCCCGGTCGCCCTGATCGTGTGCGAGCGAGCTGAAGAACAGATTGATCGGCATACGCAGCCCACGGGGTTGCACCGGTTCCGCCAGATGCAGCACACCGCCCGCCACCGTCAAGGCCTGATTGGGAGGGATGACATAAACGACGTCGGACTCCAGGCGCATCGCCTCGCAGGCTTCCACCACCGGCATGTCGGTGCCACGTTGCAGCAGCTCGACCAGCATGGCCTTGTGGGTCGGGTCGAGGTGTTGCACCACCACATAGGCCAGGCCGCTGGCAGGGGGAACGTGGGCCAGAAACTGCTCGATGGCCACCAAGCCACCTGCCGACGCCCCCAGGCAGACCGTGCGGACAGCAGCTGGACCACCGGTCCGGGCTGATGAGGGGTCAGGGGCAACGTACATGCCCGAGTATGCAGCTGCCCGACCAGTCGCGTGGGTGCTATCTCCGGGGCGCCGAACAAGCTGCTGCAGGCAGGTGCCCGGCGCGCGATCCTGGTTCGACGACAGGCGGCGACATGGCTGCTGCAACGGGTGATGGTGCTCGCGCCGCGCCGACTGCTCGGGGCCCTGCGAGACCGGACTCTGGTGGGTGCTGAGGGGCTCGAACCCCCGACCTACGCCGTGTAAAGGCGCCGCTCTGCCAACTGAGCTAAGCACCCGGTCTGTCTGACGATTGAGTCTGTTGCTGCCGTCGCTGCACTTGCTGCAGCAAGCGCGGCTGCCTGAGCCGGCCTGCTAGTCTAGGCTGCCGGCGGGTGATTGTTTGTTGTGGTGTTGCGGATTGAACGATGTCGCAGGATGTGGCTGGCGGCGGCGTTCAACGAATGGCGTCGCGCAAGGCCTTGCCGGCCCGGAATTTTGGCACCTTGCTGGCCTTGATCTTGAGTGCAGTGCCGGTGCGTGGGTTGCGGCCAGTGCGTGCGGCACGTTTGCCGACGCTGAAGGTGCCGAAGCCGACGAGAGTCACCGCGTCGCCCTTCTTGAGCGACACCTGGATGCTGCTGATGGTGGCTTCGAGTGCCCGGCCTGCCGCAGCCTTGGAAATGTCGGCATGTGCGGCGATCGCCTCGATGAGTTCCGCTTTGTTCACATTGGCCCCTCGTTATCTTGATCCTGACTGACTCCGCGTGGTCCGGCGGCTAGCTCGTGCGGACCTCCCCCTCCGGGCGTGGACGCGGATTCTATGCAAGTTCTCCCCGTGTCCTTCGGGGTGTCTGCCTGGGCTGTCAAGCCTGCACCCGTGGGGCTCGCACCACCAGCACCACACCACACACGGTGGTGGCGATGCCGGCCAAGGTGGTCAGGCCCAGGCTCTCGCCGAACAGCAAGGCAGCCAGTACCGCCGTGCAGGGCGGCACCAGGTACATGAGGCTGGTGACCCGTGTGGCCGCGCCGCGCTGGATCAGCAGGTAAAGCAGTGAACTGCCACCCAGCGTGAGTGCCAGCACCGACCACGCCAGCGCGCCCAGCAGGTTCGGATGCCAGTCCATGGGTTCACTTTCGAGCAAGGACAGCGGCAGTGTCACCAGCAGGGCAGCCATCAACTGCACGGTGTTGGCGGTGCGCACGTCGCAGGGGGTCACATGGTGCTTCTGGTACAGCGTGCCGACCGTGATGCTGAACAAGGCACCGATCGCCAGCGTCAGGTTCAGGGCATCGACACCACCGGCGCCGAGTTTGGGGCTCACCACCAGCGCCACGCCGAGCAGGCCCAGCAACAGGCCGCCCCACTGGCGCAAGCTCACGTGATGGTCGCCACCCCGTGCCGACAGCCACACGGCAGTCAACACCGGCTGCAGCCCGACGATGAGGGCACTGGTGCCTGCCCCCATGCCGGACTTGACGGCGGCCCACACGCCGCCCAGGTAGCCCGCGTGCATCAAGATGCCGGTGACACCCAGGTGGATCCACTGCGCTCGTGTGGTGGGCCAGGGCGCACGCACCAGGCTGATCCAGACCAGAAAACAAAGGATCGACGCTGCGTACCGCCAGGCCAGAAACGTCATCGGCGGCGCATGCGGCATGCCAAAGCGCGCCACGATGAAACCGGTGCTCCAGATCAGCACGAACACCGCCGGCATGGCACGCAGCCAAGCCGTGTCGTCCGCCGCGACGCTGGCCGCCGGCGCCGCCGAGCCCGCGCCGGTGGGCGTCTGGTCGGCCATGGTCAACGCGCCTTGGCGCGGATCTCCGGCAATGCCATACGCAGGTAATACCCCATCGACCAGACCGTCAACACACTGGCGGTGTAGCTGAACAAGGTGCCCCACAGACGGGTGTCGATGACCTCGAACAAGGTGCCGTTGTAGAGCAGGAAGGGGATGGCCACCATCTGCGCCATGGTCTTGAGTTTGCCCAGCATGTGCACGGCCACGCTGCGCGAGGCACCGATCTGCGCCATCCACTCACGCAGCGCCGAGATGGCGATCTCGCGACCGATGATGATCAGGCCGACCATCGCGTTGACCCGGTCGAGTTGCAGCAGCAGCACCAGCGCGGCACACACCAGCAGCTTGTCGGCCACCGGGTCGAGAAAGGCACCGAACGACGAGGTCTGGTTGAGCTTACGAGCCAGCCAGCCGTCGAGCCAATCGGTCAGTGCTATCACGACGAACAGCACCGTCGCGATCAGATTGATCAGTTCGATCTTCCACGGCAGCGCGTACAGACCAACGATCAGGGGGATCGCGACGATGCGCGCCCAGGTGAGCAGCGTGGGCAGGGTGAGAAACATGCTGGCATTGTGCCTATTTGTTCCTTGCCGCCTGTGCGGGCTTGCCGGCTTGCGGTTGGTGTGCCTCACCAGGGGGCCACCTGCCGGCATCAGGTGCACCGCAGCTCGACCCTGTCGGGTGCCTGTGGGTAGCTCAGTGCAAGGCGCGGTGGATGACTTCGGCCAGTTCACGCGAGATGCCGTCCACCGTCACCAGTTCGTCCACACTGGCCGCCGCCACACCCCTTGCGCCACCAAATCGCTGCAGCAGCCTGGCGCGTTTGCGTGCCCCCACGCCGGGGATGTCGTCGAGTTTGCTGGCCCCCGTGCCGGTGCGCACCGAGGCGCGCTTGGCGCGCATGCCGGTGATGGCGAAGCGGTGTGCCTCGTCGCGGATCTGCGCCACCAGCATCAGTGCGGCCGAGTCGCGGCCCAGGTAGACCTTCTCGCGCCCATCGGCAAACACCAGGTCCTCGAGCCCGACCTTGCGGCCTTCACCCTTTTCGACACCCACCAGCAGGCCCAGATCCAGGCCGAGCTGTTCGAACACCTCGCGCGCCACCCCCACCTGGCCCTTGCCGCCGTCGATCAGCACCACGTCGGGCAGGCGCGCCTGGCCTTGCTGCGCCGCCTCGGCCAGGCGGGCGTATCTGCGCGTCAACACCTGCCGCATGGCGGCGTAGTCGTCACCACCGGTGATGCCGGTGATGTTGTAGCGCCGGTACTGGGCCGACTGCATGCGGTGCCCCTCGAACACCACACACGAGGCCTGGGTCGCTTCACCCGCCGTGTGGCTGATGTCGAAACACTCGATACGCAGGCTGTCGAAATTGGCGTCGGCACCTTCGGGCGCCAGGTCCAGCGCCTCCACCAGCGCACGGGTGCGCGCCTGTTGTGAACCTTCTTCGGCCAGCAGCCGCGCCAGCGCCAGTTCACAGCCCCGCTCGGCCATCTCGAGCCAGGTCTTGCGTTGCTCGCGCGGCTGGTGCAACGTGGCCACACGCCGGCCGGCCTGTGCACTCAGCGCTGCCAGCAGGGCCGGGTCGAGTGCATGGCTGCAGATCAGCATGGGCGGTGGCTCGGCCGCACCCACGTAATGCTGCGCCACGAAGGCGAACAAGACCTGGCTCTCGATGCTGGCCAGGCTGGCGGCGGGCATGGGGTCGACCGTGGCAGGCAAGCAGGAGGGCGCCTGCCGACCGCCGCCGTCCGGTGGTGCCTCGCCGGTGCCGGCATCCCTGTCGCCACTGGCCTCGACGTCTGCGACGGAAGTCGCAGCGGCAGCGACAGCGGCAAGCACCCCGGCACCGGCATCTCCCGGGGCATCCAGCTCGAGGGTGTCCTCATCCTGCAGCGTGATCGCGGCCGCCTCTTCGACATGGGTCGGAAAGTAGGCTCGGTCCCCCAGATGCCGGCCGCCCCGCACCATCGCCAGGTTGACGCAGGCGCGCCCGCCCTGCACCTTGACGGCCAGGATATCGGCGTCGCGCTCGTCGCTGGTGTCCACCGCCTGCTGCTGCAGCACACGCGACAAGGCGCCGATCTGGTCGCGGATCTCGGCCGCCTGTTCGAAGGCGAGTTGCTCGGACGCCGCCAGCATGCGCTGCTGCATCTCGTCGAGCACCCCCTGCGCTTCACCCTGCAAGAAGCGGGTGGCGCTGCGTACGTCGGCCCGGTAGTCGTCACGGCTGATCTCTCCCACACAGGGCCCCGAGCAGCGGTGGATCTGGAACAGCAGGCAGGGCCGGCTGCGGTTCTTGAACACGGTGTCTTCGCAGGTGCGCAGCAGGAACACCTTCTGCAGCAACTGGATCGACTCCTTCACCGCCCAGGCGCTGGGGTAGGGGCCGAAATAGCTGTGGCGCTTCTCGACCACACCACGAAAGTAGGCCATGCGCGGGAAGTCGTGGCCGCTGAGCTTGAGATAGGGGTAACTCTTGTCGTCGCGAAACAGGATGTTGTAGCGCGGCTGCAGCGTCTTGATGAGGTTGTTCTCGAGCAGCAATGCCTCGGCCTCGGAGCGCACCACCGTCGTCTCGAGCCGCGTGATACGCGCCACCATGTTGCCGATGCGTGTGGCGCCATGGTTCTTGTGAAAGTAGCTCGACACCCGCCGGCGCAGGTTGCGCGCCTTGCCCACATAAAGCAGCTGGCCGGCGGCGTCGAAGTAGCGGTACACGCCGGGCAGGCCGGGCAGGGCGGCCACCTCGGTCAGCAGGTGTTGCCAGACCTGCTCGCGGCTGACCGTGCTGACCTCGCTGGCCTGGGCGGCAGCTGTAGGCGCGGTGCCGTCGTCGACGGGTGGGGGCGTCGTTGTGGGAGTGGACTCGTTCGGGCTCGGGTGCATGGCCGGATTCTGCCCAGCCCCGCCTACCGGTGCGGCAAGGGTGGCTTGCACAATCACGGCGTGACGATGCCAACCTGCGCCGCCGACCCAATGCCGCCAACCCCAGCTCTGCGCTGGGACGTGTTCTGCCGTGTCATCGACAACCACGGCGACCTGGGCGTGTGCTGGCGTTTTGCCACCGACCTGGCCGGGCGTGGCCAGCAGGTGCGCCTGTGGGTGGACGATGGCAGTGCACTGGCCTGGATGGCGCCGCAGGGTTGCACCGGGGTGCAGCTGCGCCACTGGGCCGATGCACCAGGTGATGCCGGCGAGGCCGAGCTCGGCGACGTGGTCGTCGAGGCCTTCGGCTGTGATCCACCGGCCGGTTTTGTGGCACGTATGGCCGCGCGGGCAACCTCGAGCGGCGTCGCGCCGGTCTGGATCAACCTCGAATACCTCAGCGCCGAGGCGTATGTCGAGCGATCCCACGGCCTGGCCTCGCCCCAGTTCAGCGGGCCGGGGCAGGGGCTCGTCAAGTGGTTCTGGTACCCGGGCTTCACGCAGCGCACGGGTGGTTTGCTGCGCGAGCCCGGTCTGCTGGCACGGCAATCCGGCTTCGATGCCACCGGCGCAAGGCGAGCCTGGCTCCGACGTGTCGACCCGCACGCTGGCGACGACGCCCGCCTGGCCCTGCTCTTTTGTTACGACAACCCGGCACTGCCCAGCTGGCTCGACGCCATGAGCCGCGCCGAGCGGCCCTGGTGTGTGCTCGTCACACCCGGGCTGGCGATGCGGGGTGTGAAACGCTGGTGGCAGGACCGAACGGCAGAGTCCCACGCACCAGTGGACGCACGTGGCAGCACATCGCCCACACCCATGCGGCGGGGTTCACTCAGCCTGCTGCCGCTAGCGGCTGTCGACCAGCAGCGTTTCGACCGGCTGCTCTGGGCCTGCGACCTCAACTTCGTGCGCGGCGAAGACAGCTTCGTGCGCGCCCACTGGGCCGGCCGGCCGTTCATCTGGCAGGCCTATGTGCAGGACGACGGCGCCCACCACACCAAGATCGCCGCCTGGCTGCAGATGTATGCGGGTGCAGCACCCGAGCCACTGCGCCGCGCCCTGACAGCGGCACACCAGGCCTGGAACGGTACGTCGACGGATAACAGCTCCCAGCCAGGCGAAGCCACCCTGAGCGACCACGCCGGGCTGCGAGACCTGTTCGGCAGCTTCGGCCCGGGTGACAGTGGCTGGTGGTCGACCTGGTGCACCTGGGCCGGGCAACGCAGCGCGGAACTGGCCCGGCAGCAGGATCTGGTCACCCAGCTGCTGGGTTTTGTGGCGGCCCGGCGCCCGGCCGCGGCGCCACGCTGAAGGCGTCGACACCGTTCACACCCACCCGGCCGACAGGTGGCCAGGGGTCACGCAGACCGCAGCACAAGACCCCGCGGCACACCGAAAACCTTCAAGTGCCCGATCGATGTCAACCAGGGTGCGTGCCGACCGGCTAAAATAGCGGGCTTTGCGAGGCTTGGCGCGTTTTCTGGCTGCCTGTTCCGCCCCCGCATCAACACTCCCCAGGATATCGACGCCATGAAGATCGCACAGGAAATCCGCGCCGGCAACGTCATCATGCACGGCAAGGACCCGATGGTCGTGCTCAAGACCGAATACAGCCGCGGCGGCCGCAATGCCGCCACGGTGCGCATGAAGCTCAAGAGCCTGCTCAACAACTCGGGCACCGAAGTCGTCTTCAAGGCCGACGACAAGATGGACCAGATCATCCTCGACAAGAAGGAGTGCACCTACTCCTACTTCGCCGACCCGATGTACGTCTGCATGGACGCCGAGTACAACCAGTACGAAGTCGAAGCCGAGAACATGGGCGACGCCATCCAGTACCTGGAAGACGGCATGCCCCTCGAAGTGGTGTTCTACGACGGCAAGGCCATCTCGGTCGAACTGCCCACCAGCGTGGTGCGCGAGATCACCTGGACCGAACCGGCCGTCAAGGGCGACACCTCGGGCAAGGTCCTCAAGCCCGCCAAGATCGCCACCGGCTTCGAGATCCCCGTGCCCATCTTCGTCGCCCAGGGCGACAAGATCGAAATCGACACCCGCACGCACGAATACCGCAAGCGCGTTTGAGCGCTGTTGTCTGGCCGCGCTGATTGCCAGCGCGGGCCGGCGGCGACAACAAGGGCACCTTCGGGTGCCCTTTGTCTTTCTAGGCGTTCGAAATCGTCAGCCCTTCGTGGGCGACTTCGATGGTCTCGACTGCCACCTCGTTACCCTCGGATTTCAGATCCGTGCCGGTCACCTTGGTGGGCCAGGCATTGATCAGCGTCCACACCATGGTGGGCTTGCCTGCTTCGTCGAGCAGGCTGATGGTGACCGGCACACGCTTGACGGTGTTCATCTTGATCTGGTTGAACCAGTCCCAGAAGGTGTTGTCCGACTTGAAGACGCCTTTCTTCATCGTGACGTTGCCGTACTTCTTCAAGCCCGGCATCTTGATAGTAGAAAACACTGGGCTGTCGCCGTGGCGGTACTCGATAGCTTGGGCTTCGACATCTAGGCCGGACACCTCCTCGAAGGACATCACTGCCGAATCCCACGTCACCTGAAAGTGGAACTTGGGCAGCGGCCATACCGTGGTGGATTGCGTGGAGCCGTCATCAGCCATGGTGTTTCTCCGTTGTCGAATCTGCTGGCGTAGGGGCGGGGCGGGCGGTTCACCGTGTTGACGATCGTAATGATGTCGTCGCGAAGACTGATTGGTCGAGTGTGCCGCCCCCGCCACCTGCCAGAGGGCGACCCGAAAGCCCATCACTTGCGCTTGTAGCTCTTCGCCCCCGAATCGCTATAGCAGAACACGCCGCCACGGGCGCCGACACAGAACTTGTGCTGCCGGCACGAGCAACCCTCGTCCGGTGCGATCGACATGTCGGCCCGGCCGCCCGACGACGCGGTACACACCTTCTTCGAAGCGCTGATCGACCCGTCGTTGCAAACGAAGGTCGCGCCGGCGCAGTGTGAGACGCCGCCCTTGCGGCCGGAGCACGGTGTATTCCCCGCAAATGCGGCCAGGCAGGTGATGGCAAGCGCAGCCGCCACAAGGCATCGCCCTGCTGCGACAACGACCCGCGCCACTGGCACAGTCCGCCAGGCTGCAGGCATTGCTACCATCCCTCGGCACCACGCCCACCCCATGCTTGCCACGCCAGCCCCCGCACTTTTCACCTTCGGCTACGAAGGCCTCACCATCGAAGCGTTCATCCAACGCCTGAGGGACGCCCGCGTCGAACTGATTGTGGATGTGCGCGAACTGCCGCTGTCGCGCAAGAAAGGGTTCTCGAAGACGGCCTTGCGTGAGCAACTGGCGGCGGCGGGCATTGGTTACGAGCACGTGCCGGCGCTGGGCTGCCCCAAAGCAATACGGGACGAGTACCGAGCCGATGGCGACTGGGCAACCTACACACGGGGCTTCCTCGCCCACCTGGGCACCGTACAGCCCGAAGTCAGGGCCCTGGCGGCAACGGCCCGGGCGCATCGCGCCTGCCTGGTCTGCTTTGAGGCCGACCACCACGCCTGCCATCGCACCTACGTGGCCCGCGCCGCGCGCGCCGCTGGTGGGCCGGCCGTGCAGCATCTGGGCGCTAGAACAGTGGTTGCTGACGCAACAACGTCTCTGGCAGCTTAGGTGGGTACAGCACGCTGACGATCAGCCACTGCCCAGGGAAGCGGTGGATCGTGCCCATCAGGAACAACACCTCACGCTGATTGAACTCGGTGATGAACTTCTGCCGAAAAGCCGCCTGCCAGTCCGGCTTGCGGCAGATATTCCAGTACAGCGCGCCCGCTTCCCAGTCCACCAGCTTGTGACGATGGCTTGTGGTCACGCCGCCGGCACTGCACTCATAGCGGTAGTGGAAGTCGAAGGGCAACTTCTTCAGCGTCTTCAACGTGCGCTGATCCTCGACCACATCGAACAATGAGCCCTGCGCCTGCTCCTGCAGCAGCTTGGCCTTTTCGTCGTCAGTCCAGTCCGGATCCTTGACGGCGGTGATATCCATGCTGGTCAGCCGACTGGGTCGCACCAGGCCCATGCTGATGCCGTTCTGCACACGTGCCTGTTCCAGATCGTTGAATGCAGCGAACACCCGCACATCCCGAATGGCATGCCACCGCTCCGGCCAATGCTCCCGCGCCGGCAGCGGCTCACCCTGCAACTGGATCGTGTCGACCGAAATGCGGTGGCTCTCGGGCCGGGCATCATCCTGCGTCCGTCGCACCCGGGCGCTGATCCACTGCCACTTTCTGAACTGCTGTTCGTCCTCGACCAGCCGGAATGGCACCGGAAACAAACGGATCAGCCGCCCGCTTTCGTCCATGCCGGCGACGCACGAGGTTTCCACATACCGCGCGCTGGGCGACGGATAGGTCTTGCAAAGTATCAGGATGCGTTGGTGGTCTGATGCCACGTTACTTCTCCCAGGTTGTGGCCGCGTGTCGCGGCTGATTGACAGGGCGGTCAGGTCAAGGCCGACTCCACCAAAATCTCGGCCAATTGGCTGTGCTGTCGTCGGCAATCGGCGATATCTGACTTTAGGCGGTCACACAAACTCATGAGTTTGTCGATCTTGCTCACGATATCGTGCTGCTCGCCCAACGGCGGCAAGGGCACCGGCAAGTCCTTGATGTTCTGCAGATTCAACCCCGGCTTGGCGCCATAACTGCTACTCAACAGCAGACGACGTCCACCATAGCTGTTGATCAGCCAACGATGGATATAGGCGGCATAAGCTGGATTGCGGAGCCTGACCAGCGCCACGTGCTGGCTCACATAGGCGTCGGCGATTCGCTCAGTCAGCACTGCCGCTTTGCCGACGTTTGCCCCGGTGATAGTGATCAGGATGTCATGCAATGCCACCTGCGTCCGCGAGCCCTCTGCATTGGCCGGCAGTTTCACAAATGCCCGCTGGTCGAACTCCAGTCGATCTGCCTTGATATCCTGAGACCGGATGAAGGTCGAGCCTTGGTCCGCGTAATATTCCTTCCAGCCACGTGAACCACTGGTGACCATCGAGCACAGGTCGCCGAGTTTGACCCAGTGCCAACTGGGCGGAATGTCGAAGGGTGTTGCCACGACGTGCGCCAGGTACCGCGCTGGCGGCTCTTCTACAAAACCAACTTCACGCCGTGTCAGTCGGCCCGAGCACCCGCACTGCAGGATGGCCTGCTTCAAGGCGTCCACGCTACCTTCGGAGGTGATGAGCCCATGAAAGTGCTCCGCCAGCCGCTGCCAACTGGCGCGAAAGTCGGCGGCATCGCGGGCCTGGGTGAGGCTGTCCAGCAGCGCCTGAACGAGTTGGGCATGTGCAGCCTCAGCGCCTTGCTGCTGCGCCTCCAGTCGGTCGCAAACGGTCATCAGTTCATCGACCTTGGCAACGATACGACATTGCTCTGCAATCGGTGGAAGGGGGAACGCAAGCGACCCAATATGTCCTTGGTTCACGGTCTTCTGACCGGCCGTGCTGACAAAAAGCCCTTTGATCGCTTGCCGTGTCAAAGAACCATCGCCAACGAGCTTCAAAAACCGAGGCTCGATCCGTGACCTATCCATACGCAACCGGATGAAGTGATCGCAGTGCAATGCGCCGCCCGATTCCCCGTGGACGATGAATCGGCCAACCAGATCAGCACTACCGTTGACTCGAATGACGAGAATATCTCCGTCGGCGAGCAGGTACTTATCAATCGTCTGCTCGTCCAATAACAACTGACGTGGGTCATCTAGGCAAACCTCGCCGCTTCGGATGTCCGCGAGGCGTAGAACTGTGACTGGCCTACCCACTGACGCGCCTCGGCTCGATACACCGTTCTGGCAAGAAATGACCAACGCTGACAGTTGAACCAAAGGCCAAGCAGCAATGTCCGTCGCCGCAATCAGTTTCCCGGAAACGGCAAGGTCGACGATAAGTTTCCGAAGGCGATCGACACCGCCAGGCGCACCGGCAAGCAGCGCCATGTTCGCCGTCGCCAGCAACGTCATTCCTCCCACTCCAGCGCCTCAGCAAGCACGGCTTTCAACTGCTCGCGCAGCACGGTTATCTCCTGCTGCATGAGGGCGTATTCGGCCAGCAGGGTTTCGGGGTCATGGCTCACCACGCAGGCGCGGTGGGGGTTCTTGCTGTCGAGATTCCAGCCGCGCGCCTTGATGTCGTCGGCGCTAACCCTCCAGGCCAGTTCGCTGCCGGTGCGGGTGGCGAAGCCATCGGCCTCGCTGCCCCACCAGGCTTCTTGGGCGGCGAACTCCTCCACGCGCATCGGGCGGGTCTTGCTGTAGTTCTTTACCCCGGGCGGATACGGGTGCTCGTAGAACCACACTTCGCGGGTGGGCCTGCCCTTGGTGAAGAAAAGCAGGTTGGTCTTGATGCCGGTGTAGGGGTTGAACACGCCGTTGGGCAGTCGCACGATGGTGTGCAGGTCGCACTCGGTCAGCAACTTTTCCTTGATGCGGCTCTTGATGCCTTCGCCGAACAGGAAGCCATCTGGCAACACCACGGCGGCACGGCCACCGTCCTTGAGCAGATGCATGATCAGCACGAGGAACAGGTCAGCCGTTTCGCGGGTGCGCCAGGCAGCCGGGAAGTTGGTTTCGATGCCGTCTTCTTCCATGCCGCCGAAGGGCGGGTTGGCAACGATGCAATCGACCCGGTCCCTGGGGGTCCAGCCGATCAGTGGTTTGGCCAGGGTGTTGTCGTGGCGGATCTGGCTGGGCACCTCGATGCCGTGCAAGATCATGTTGGTGGTTGCCAGCAGGTGGGGCAGGGGTTTCTTCTCCACTCCGCTGATGCTGGCCTGCAGCACACGCTCGTCGTCGGGCGTCTGCACGTAGCGGCTGCGCTTGTGCTCGATGGTGCAGGTCAAGAAGCCGCCTGTGCCGCACGCCGGGTCCATCACCTTCTCGTCAAGCTTGGGGTCGACCATGCGCACCATGAACTCGGTCACCGGCCGCGGCGTGTAGAACTCGCCTGCGTTGCCGGCGCTTTGCAGGTCGCGCAGCAACTGCTCGTACATGTCGCCAAAGGCGTGGCGCTCCTGCGCCTTGTTGAAGTCGACACCCTCCTGGATCTTGTTGAGCACCTGGCGAATCAGCTGCCCGCTCTTCATGTAGTTGTAGGCGTCCTCGAAGACGCTGCGCACCACAAACGCCACCGGCGTGGTGGCGTAGTCCTGCAGGTTCTGCAGGCCCGGGAACAACTCGTTGTCGATGAAGCTCTTCAGCTCCTCACCCGTGATGCCCTCGGGATCGGCCGCCCAGTTGCGCCAGCGGTAGCCTTCGGGCAGCGGGCTCTTGTAATCGTCGTTCAGCAGTTCCCATTCCTGCTCGCGGTCGTCAAAGATCTTCAGGAAGAGCATCCACACCAGTTGACCGATGCGCTGCGCATCGCCGTCGACACCCGCGTCCTTG
The DNA here is from genome assembly GCA_016702605.1 of Candidatus Intricatilinea gracilis. Classification (GTDB taxonomy): domain Bacteria; phylum Pseudomonadota; class Gammaproteobacteria; order Burkholderiales; family Burkholderiaceae_C; genus Sphaerotilus; species Sphaerotilus gracilis. The sequence goes on along the minus strand of JADJDQ010000021.1, from coordinate 1,378,741 downwards.
CGCATGATGTCCTGGATGGATTTGATGGAGGTGGTGATGGACATGGGCAGTTGTATCTAGTCGAAGTAACAATACTACCTTAATATTCCATTCAGACATGAGTAGAAATTGACGACCTCCGACCGATGGAAGAAGAACCTGCAATTGAGACTAGTGCCAAATTGAATGCAGATTCGGCCAATCTAAATCCAGTAGGCGGCCGCGCAGGCCTAGAACTCGATTGCAGTACTAACCGTCAAAAGGGGTTCGAGGAATTTTCAGGATTCGTCTCGAATTCATACAATTTGACAGCGGAACTTTCAACTTCTAAATACGACGCCGGAAGGAGTGAAACACGAAGCCGTGCGCCATCCTTTTCCCATGAAACCACCTTTCCATCGGCATCTTTGCGGCGCAACTTGTTGCCGGAGCCGAGATTCATTGAAAAGAAGTCTAGGAATCTTCTTGCACCCACACCTGTAAACGGTTCAAAGATAACACGATCCGACGAGTTTGCGCTGTCCAATCTGGTCTTCAATTCGATTGACTCAGAGTGCAACTCTAGTGCTTTGCTTTTTGGGTAAGGCTCAACATAAACGACGCGGGCAATCCCCGATGCAATTATGTGCTTCGCGCAGTTATGACAGGGGAAAGTGGTGCAATACATCGTAGACTCAACACAATTGAGGCCAGCTCTTGCACAAGAAATAATTGCCTCCATTTCCGCATGCACGACTCGCCCGAACTCCGTAAGGTCGCTAATCCGACTCTCCTCAAGAACAGAGTTAAACCTTGACTTCAGTTCGGCATTCGCTCCAGATGCTACAGTCAATTTTTCAAGTATTCCTTGAATAATTTCCTTCTGTTCCGCCTTGTTTGAGTCTTGATCTCTAGTGTAGTCTTTGCCATCAGTTGCGTCCTTAACAACACCTGTTTCCGGATCTACGTGCGCCCAATATAATCCACCGCCAGATGTAGGGCACTCATTTGCGCCTGTGGCAATGATTTGATCGCTCTTTGTTATAACTGCTCCAACCTGGCGCGACAAGTCACCTGACCGTACTGAACTTGAAAACGCCATGAACATCGAAAACTCGTCGAATGTTGGATTCTTGTACGGATGTCCAAATATCAACTCCAGAAACCTCTGGATCGTATTCTTAACTTGGTCATCATTCTTCCCGAAGTTCAGAAAGAAGTCAGCCAAATGGTAGGTATCCCGGGTCCTTTGTCCGTGACGAATTTTCTCGTCTTCGTCTATGTCGGTGATTTCGGCCGCCTGTGGCTGCGTAAGTCCCTTGTCGCTAGTTAGATACTCAAGTCTGCGGACTTTGTCTGCGTGTACGCCGAACAAATAGAATCCCTGGCCATATATTTTTCGTAAGAGCTGAACTTCGTCTGGATGCTTGAGTGAATTGACTATATATGCTCGCTTTCGCTTCGTTGCATCGCGAAGACTCCTAATAAGCTTTGCAGCCCCATAGGCCAAGATTGCATTATTCTTGGTCCTTTCACGAATCTGGTCGCCAGCAGCCATCAGTCCTCTGATCCGCTCATATTCATTTGTCGAGCTACCCGCTTTTAGTAGACCAGACATTCGAATTTCCTCGACCTCATAACCGAATTGCTTCAAGCGATCTCGCAGAGGTGTAATCACTCGCGCAACTTCTGTACCCGCTGCGGCGACAATTCCTATAACCAACTCAGAGTTTGCAAATTTGTCATCTAAGTACTCATCAACTGGCGATGCATGTGCTTCCGCAGGCCGTTCCTCTGTCTTTTTATAGGATGGAGTCTCGGCAGAATTGATGCTTTCTGGTTGATGAGCAATCTCTGCCGTTGCAGGTGTGATAGGGGTTTGACTGGGATCCAATACTGATGCTGCAATTCTGCTCAGCATACCTATACCAGGTTCCCTGCCTTGTAGTTGAATTGTACCGGTTGATTGGTACCAGTTTAATATCCCACCCTGTGCTCGAAGCACCTTCTTGTTGGGTTGAGAATCATCCCACTCTCCGGCGGAAGCAGCGAGCATCGCCTGAAGATTTTCGTAGGTCCCGGAATAAACCAACTTCATAAGCACCTCCTACATATATTATTTAAAGCTCGACGAATCCATCGCGACATGATACGCAGTGGGTGAATTACCCATATAGCGCTCGCTCCAATTCGTAAACCGCCTGGTCATAACCCCTTCTCCCACCGAAAGCCTTCAGTAATTCGACTGGCGAGCCAATCTTGTCAAACGGTGGCAAAGCAAGGATTTTGGGGTCTTCAATTGGTTCTACCCCTGTATCCGAGTACTTCTCCAAAAGGGCCTCTAGCACCTGTCTGGCTGCGCCCTCATGCTTGGCAAAGTAGTTTCGCTTGTGCACCTGTTCTGCCCGTTCCCGTCTAGTCAGTGGCGGCTGATCGAATGCAACGTGACAGATCAGGTCGAAGGCGTCCAGTTGTTGGCCGTGCTTGGCCTTCACTTCGTCCGCTAGTGGCTCCCAGAGTACACCGAGCGCAGCCAATTCTTCGATAACTGCCTTCTTGCGTGCTGCGCCAGTCCAGCGGCGCAGAAATTCATCCATAGATGCGTACTGCTTGCCGACGCACTGGCGGGTGTACTCGCGCAATGATTCGGTGATGAGTTTGCCGTCGGGGCCGTAGTACTGGACGCGTTCGGCCACGATGTGGACGGTGACGTTGTCGCCGATGACGTATTTCTTGCGGCCCTCGCCTCCACCACCGCCACCGGTGCCGTCATCATCTGCTCCCTCTCCGCCAAGTTCACCGCCACCGCCTGCTTCGTCGTCGCGCTCATCAGGTGGCACTGGTGGGTCATCGTCCTCGGGCGCGTAGATCTGCACTGGGTCGCCGTCGAAGGCTGGGTCGGCGAAAAGTTCGGTGGCCTTCTTGAAGTCGATGATGGTGAACCAGTATTTGCCGTAGTCCTCGTTGATGCGGGTGCCGCGGCCGATGATCTGCTTGAACTCAGTCATCGACTTGATGTGCTGGTCCAGCACGATGAGCTTGCAGGTCTGAGCATCCACGCCGGTGGTCATCAGCTTGCTGGTGGTGGCGATGACGGGGTATCGGCTCTCGGGATTGATGAAGTTGTCGAGTTCGGCCTTGCCTTCCTGGTCGTCGCCGGTCATACGCATGACGAACTTGCGGTTCTCTCGCACCCGATCGGGGTTCAGGTTCACCAGGGCCTGGCGCATGCGTTCGGCGTGGTCGATGTCGTCGCAAAAGATGATGGTCTTCTGGAACGGGTCACTCGCGGTCATGAAATGGGTGACCTTGGCCGCCACGGCCTGGGTGCGCATCTCGAGCACCAGTTCGCGGTCCATGTCCTTGAGGTTGTAGATGCGGTCTTCGATGGGTTGGCCGAACTTGTCGAGCATGCCCTTGGGCGGACGCCAGCCTTGCAGGTCGCGATCGAAGTCGATGCGCACGACCTTGTAGGGCGCGAGGAAGCCATCGTCGATGCCTTGCCTCAGGCTGTAGGTGTAGATGGGCTCACCGAAGTAATACGTGCTGGAGACCTCCTTGGTCTCCTTGGGTGTGGCGGTCAAGCCGATCTGTGTGGCACTGCTGAAGTAATCCAGGATGTCGCGCCAGGCCGAATCCTCGGCGGCGCTGCCGCGGTGGCATTCATCGATGACGACCAGGTCGAAAAAGTCGGGCGAGAACTGCTTGTAGATATTGCGCTCTTCCTCGGCGCCGGTGACGGCCTGGTAGAGCGACAGATAGATCTCGAAGGCGGTGTCGATCTTGCGGCCGGTGATCTTGGTCATCGCCGCGCCGAAAGGCTTGAAGTCGTTGTTCTTTGTCTGATCGACCAGGATGTTGCGGTCGGCCAGGAACAGGATGCGTTTCTTCTGCCGGCTCTTCCACAGGCGCCAGATGAACTGAAAGGCGGTGTACGTCTTGCCGGTGCCGGTGGCCATCACCAGCAGGATGCGGCGCTGCCCGCGCGCCACAGCCTCGACCGTGCGGTTGATGGCAACGACCTGGTAGTAGCGCGGCAGGCGGCCCGAGCCGTCGTCGTAGTACGGCACCTGCACCTTGGGTACGGCGGCGGTGTCGACACCGCGCCAGGTGCACCATCGTTGCCAGAGTTCGCCCGGGGCGGGGAACTGATCCAGCGCGATTGGCGTCTCGACCTGTGCACCCGTGCCACTGCGGTCGTGGAAGACAAAGCCGTCACCGTTGCTGGTGAAGGCGAACGGCACATCCAGCGATTCAGCGTACTCGAGCGCCTGCTGCATGCCGTCACCGGGGCCGTGGCTGTTGTCCTTGGCCTCGATCACCGCGATCGGCAGGTTGGCCTGGTGGTACAGGACGAAGTCGGCTCGCCGCGCCTTGCCGCGTGTGTGCAGCTTGCCGCGCACGATGACACGGCCCTTGGTGAAGGTGACTTCCTCGCGCACCTGACGCTGGATGTCCCAGCCGGCCTGCTGCAGTGCCGGCACGATGTACTGGGTACAGATGTCGCGTTCGGAAAGCGATGTCTTGTCGTGCACTGCCTGGCCTTCCCTGAAACCAGCCTCGACGAGGCTGGCTCCATTGTTGACGCCGGATTCTGCCGGTTCGGGGCAATGCATCAACCGGCTCACAACAAAGTCGCGCTTCGGTGCCGCACGTCGATGTCGCGGAGCCGATGATCAGCCCAGGCACGATCGCCTGGCGTGCTGGCAAGCCGTACAGGATTTCCACGCCGGACTATTGTCGGCAGGCAGGGTAGACATAAGGTCGAAGGGCGGTCATTGCGGACATCCAAGTCCATCGGTTCACGCAGGTGACCACGCATTTCCTATACCTGGCGCTTCGCCACCCGCCGGTGAGGTCGAGTGCGCCCTCAAAAGACGACCGGATTTCCTCTGAAGACCGTCGCGTCCGATCGGGACATGACGCCGACGACCTCCATAGGACGATGTGGCTTTGTCATGAGGACACAGCGCCGTCCTTTGGAGCAAGGTGGGATGTTCTCTGGAGGAAAATTCGCTCGGCCCCGTGGGAAGTTGCGTGCCTGGCGGTACAGAGCTTGTCAGGCGGGTCAATCGAGGACATTTGTCTCATGAGGAAGACATCATCTTCTCATGAGGAGTTCGCCTATTCCTCTGGAGCAGTTTGGTATTTCCTCATGAGGACATTGCTGTAACAGGCGAGGCTGGCGACACAGTTTGTGTTGTCGGTTCTGTCGACGAGTACATTAAATTGATGATGAAGGGCGCTGCAAGTTTGATTACTCTCAATTTGGCGCGCCCGAATGGTAATTCAGCGTTGTCGATCGCAATCAGATGTATCCGACGTGTGCATGCGGTGTACGTCCTTGGGAATAATGGTGGCGGGATCGGCGCTTCAGCTGGTTCCGTCAAACCAAGCACGGGAGTTCATTATCATGCAAGCGAAAATCATCGTCGGCGTAAAGGGTCTGAGCGACGCCAATCTGATCATCAAGGCCGACCATATTCACCTCTGCATCAAGAATAACAAGTCATTTCCGCTGCCCTGGACGAGCGGAGTTCCGGTTCCTGATGATCTGAGTCAGGCACTGACCGGGTTCAAGGCGGATTTCCACGCCAGCCAGACACGCGACACCAACAAGATTGCTGCGCGCAAGAAGTCCAGAGAGGTACTCGAAGAACTCCTCACCCGGATTGCCGCGTATGTCGAGTTTGTGGCGCAGGGCAATGTCGACGCGCTGGTTTCGGCAGGTTTCGAACTGCGGCGCAACGGCGGGCCATCGGGTGCAGGCCAAACGCTGCTGGCGGCGCCGACGGATTTTCGCGTCGCCCATGGTGATGTCAGTGGTGCGGTGCTGCTGCATGTGGCCAAACTCGCCGGTGCCGCCAGTTATGCCATCCAGACGGCCGAAGGTGACCCGAAGGTGGAGGCCAATTGGCACCATGCACCCACCTCGGCGACCAGTTCACGCATGAGTGTGTCGAACCTGGTGCCGGGCCGCGTCTACTGGTTCCGGGTGTGCGGCATCAACAGTGCGGGGTATGGGCACTGGACGGAGCCGATGAGTTTGATGGTGGTGTGAGCCGCGCGATCGCGGGTCGCTCGACGAAAAGTGGGGGGGAGTCGTCTCCAGGCGCTACGATGGCTGCATGCAAGCCGTCCCGCAGATCGAATCGGTCGTGAACAGCCATCCCGAACTGGATGTTGTGCTGTTGTTTGGTTCGATGGCAACAGGCAAGGGCCGGCCCGACAGCGACGTCGACTTGGCTGTACAGGCAGCGCAGCCCCTGAGCGCGGGTCAGAAGATGGCGCTCATCGCCGATTTCGCCGAAGCGACGGGCCGCGCCGTCGACCTGGTCGACCTTCGCACAGCCGGTGAACCCTTGTTGGGGCAGATCCTCGACCACGGCCGACGCATCAGATGCAGCAACGCGGCCTATGCCGAACTGCTGCGTCGCCACTTGTTCGACACGGAGGACTTCATGCCCTATGTGACACGCATGTTGGCGGAAAGGAGAAAGGCGTGGATCGGGTAGTGCTCGAACGCAAGCTCGAGTCGCTCAGGCGCTGTCTGGCCCGGGTGCGCACGCGTCGCCCTGCAACGCTGACAGAATTGGTCGCCGATGTGGACGCACAGGACGTGCTGGTACTCAATCTCAGTCGCGCGGTGCAGTTGTGTGTCGACATGGCCGCACACCTGCTTTCGGAGCTGGAGTTGCCACCGCCGAGCACGATGGGTGAGACCTTTTCGCGTCTGGCCGAGGCTGCCATGATCGACCCGGAACTTGCTCAGGCATTACGCAAGGCCGTAGGTTTCAGGAACCTGGCGGTCCACAACTACGACGAGATCGACTGGGCGATCGTGTTCGCGATTTCCACCAGTCATCTCGGCGACTTTGAGCAGTTCGCGCGGCAAGTGGCGGCAAGGCTGGACGTCTGATTGCATCCGCCCTCAATGCGCGAGTATCTTGGACAGGAAGTCCTTCGTCCGTTCGTTCTTCGGGTTCTTGAAGAACTCCACCGGGGTGTTTTGTTCGACGATCTGGCCGTGGTCCATGAAGATCACCCGGTCGGCCACGGATTTGGCGAAACCCATTTCGTGGGTGACGCACAGCATGGTGATGCCTTGTTCGGCGAGTTCGATCATCACGTCGAGTACTTCGTTGATCATCTCGGGGTCGAGGGCCGAGGTGGGTTCGTCGAACAACATGATGCGGGGTGTCAGGCACAGGGCGCGGGCGATGGCGACACGTTGTTGCTGGCCGCCTGATAACTGCAGCGGATATTTACCGGCCTGTTCGACGATACGCACCCGTTCGAGCTGGCGCATGGCGCGTTCTTCGGCTTCCCGTTTGGGTATCTTGCCGACCCAGATGGGGGCCAGGGTGAGGTTGTCGAGCACCGTCAGGTGCGGAAACAAGTTGAATTGCTGAAACACCATGCCGACGCGGCCGCGCACGGCGTCGATGGCCTTGACGTCGTCGCCGAGTTCGATGCCGTCGACGACGAGTTTGCCTTGTTGATGTTCCTCGAGCCGGTTGATGCAGCGAATCAGGGTGGATTTGCCCGAGCCCGACGGGCCGCAGATGACGATGCGTTCACCGGGGGCCACGTTCAGGTCGATGTCGCGCAACACGTGGAAATCGCCGTACCACTTGTTGACCTTGTCGAATTCGATGATGGGTGTGGTGGCGTTGTGATCGGGGGGCATGGATTACTCGCGCCTCGTGCCGGTGTTGAGGTGACGTTCGACCCAGCGGCTGTAGCGCGAGATCGAGAAACAGAAGACGAAATAGAAACCCGCCACGAACAACTGGCCTTCGAGAAAGAACTTGCGCCAGTCGGCATCACCCAGCGCAAGCTGCAGGGCGCCGGTGAGGTCGTACATGCTCACCACGGTGACGAGTGAGGTGTCCTTGAACGCGCTGATGAAACTGTTGACGATGGCGGGCACCACCACGCGCAGCGCCTGCGGCAGCACGATCATGCGGGCGGTCTGCCAGTAGCTCAGGCCGATGGTCTGCGCGGCCTCGATCTGGCCCTTGGGCACGGCTTGCAGGCCACCGCGGATGACCTCGGCCAGATAGGCGGCGGTGAACAGTGTCATGCCCACGATCACGCGCACCAGCACGTCGATGCTCACGCCGTGCGGCATGAACAGCGGGAACATGAAACTCGCCATGAAGAGCACCGAGATCAGCGGCACACCCCGCACCAGCTCCACATACACGACACACAGGCTGCGGATGACCGGCAGCTGTGACTGGCGCCCCAGTGCCACCAGCACGGCGATGGGAAACGCCACCACGATGCTCACGGTCGACAGCAGCAAGGTGAGCGGAAAGCCGCCCCACTGCGAGCTTTCGACCTCGCTCAGGCCACCGAAACCGCCGCGCATCAGGGCGACGAAGGCCGTCAGCACGACCACCCACAACACGATGAGTCCCCGCCGCCAGAAGGGCTTGAGGCAGCTCGCCACCAGCAGGCCGATGAGCAGGCTGCAGGCCAGCAGCGGGCGCCATTGCTCGGCATAGGGATACCGGCCGAAGATGATGAGACGGCCCTTCTCGGCCACCACACCCCAGCAGGCGCCGATTTCGGCCGCCGCGCGGCAGGCGGCGTTGTCGGGCCTGAAGACCGCTTCGACCACGCCCCAGCGCAGCAGCGGTGGCAGGGCCCAGGCCAGCACGGCCAGCACCAGCAAGGTGGCCAGGGTGTTGCCCCAGCCGTCGAAGAGGTTGCGTCGCAGCACCTCGACCACACCGCGGCGTGCGCCGGGCGCGGGGCGGCTGGCAATCAACTGGAAGGTGGCAGGGTCGGCGGACATGTCAGTGCTGGCTGGCTGCACGCGTGCAGCGAACACGCCCCCGGGGGGCGCGCATGCAGTAAGCTGGGGGCCGCAGGTGCATCTAGCGCTCTTTCAACCTGGCGCGCTGGTTGTAGGCGTTCATGGCCGCCGAGGTCAGCAGCGACAGGGTGAGGTAACACGCCATCACGAGGGCGATGCATTCGATGGCGCGGCCGGTCTGGTTGAGTGAGGTGTTCGAGATCGAGACCAGATCGGGATACCCCACCGCCACCGCCAGTGACGAGTTCTTGGTGAGGTTGAGGTACTGGTTGGTCATGGGCGGGATGATCACGCGCAGCGCCTGCGGCAGCAGCACCAGGCGCAGCTCGAGGCCGCGGTTCAGGCCCAGTGCCGCACTGGCTTCGTGTTGACCGAAGGGCACGGCCTGCACGCCCGAGCGCACCACCTCGGCGATGTAGGCCGCGGTGTAGAAGGTCAGGCCTAGCAGCACGGTGAGGTATTCGGGCGTGACGGCGCCGCCACCGACGAGGGTGATCTCGGTCTTTTCGGGGCGGTCGATCTCGCCCGGCATGCCGGCCAGCCACCAGGCCAGCAGTGGCAGCAGCACCGGCAGGGCCAGGGCCGGCAGCAGGCGCGGCAACTCACGTGCATTGACCACCCGCTGAGCCGTGGCCCAGCGCCACCAGGCCACGGCCGCCACCAGGCCCAGCGCCAGGCCCACCAGCGTCCACCCATGGCCGGGGTCCCACACCGGGATGGGGAACTGCAGGCCGTTCTTGCTGAGAAACAGCCCCGGCAGGGGGGTGAGGGGTTCTTCGATGGCCGGCAACAACTCGGTCAGCACGAAGTACCAGATGAACAACTGCAGCAGCAGCGGCACGTTGCGCAGCAAGTCGACATACGCGCCGCTCAGGCTGCGCACCAGGAAGTTGCGCGACAGCCGCCCCACACCGATCAAGGTGCCCAGCACGGTGGCGAAGAAGATGCCGGCCAGCGCCACCCGGAAGGTGTTGGACAGGCCGACCGCAAACGCCACGGCGTAACTCTCGGCCGAGTCGAACTCCATCAGGCTTTCGCCGATCGAGAAGCCGGCGGGCTGCAGGATGAAGTCGAAGCCACTCTGGATGCCACGCGCTCGCATGTTCTCGAGCGTGTTGTGCACCAGATAGGCACCGGCCGCCACCAGCAGCACGATGGCCAGGGCCTGATAGATCAGGCCGCGCAGCGCCTTGCTGCGCCAGCCGTAGCGGCGCTTGGGTGCGGGTGGGGGCGACACGTCGGCGGCGGCGGCGCGGATTGCTGGGTCAGCGCAAGGTCAAGCTCAGGCTCAACGCACGGGCGGGGCGTACATCAGGCCACCCCTTGTTCCACAGGTTGTTGGCGCCGCGCGGCAGCTTGAGCGCCGACTTGGGGCCGACGTTGCGCTCGAAGATCTCGCCGTAGTTGCCCACTTCCTTGATGGCGCGGTAGGCCCAGTCCTTGTCCAGGCCGAGCAACTTGCCGGTGTCTTCGCTGGTGCCCAGGATGCGTTGCACCACCGGGTCGGTGCTCTTGGCCTTCATGTCGTCGACGTTGGCCTTGGTGATGCCGTATTCCTCGGCCTCGATCAGCGCGAACACGACCCACTTGGCGATGGCGAAGAACTCGTCGTCACCGCGGCGCACGGCCGGGCCGAGCGGCTCTTTCGAGATCAGCTCGGGCAGCACGACGTGATCGTCGGGGTTGGTGGCTTCCTTGTTGCGCACCGAGGCCAGGCCCGAGGCGTCGGTGGTGTAGGCCTGGCAGCGGCCCGAGAAGTAGGCCTTGTTGGTGGCCTCTTGTGTCTCGAAGACGACCGGCTTCATCTTCAGGCCGGCAGCCTTGGAGTAGTCGGTCAGGTTCTTCTCGGTCGTGGTGCCCGATTGCACACACACCGTCGCACCCTTCAGCTGTTTGGCGTTGGTGATCCTGCCCTTCTTGGGCACCATGAACCCCTGGCCGTCGTAATAGGTGACACCGGTGAAGTTCAGGCCCAGCGACGCGTCACGCGTGAGTGTCCAGGTGGTGTTGCGGCTGAGGATGTCGATCTCGCCCGACTGCAGCGCGGCAAAACGCTGCGCGGCGTTGAGGGGTGTCCACTTGATCTTGCTGGCGTCGCTCAGCACGGTGGCGGCGATGGCCTTGCAGATGTCGACGTCCAGGCCGGTCCACACGCCCTGGCTGTCGGCCGCAGAGAAACCCGGCAGACTGGGGTTGACACCACAGACCAGCTGGCCGCGCTGCTTGATGGTGTCGAGTGTCTTGCCGGCCTGGGCCGAGGTGCCACACAAGCTGGCGAACAGGGCGGCGGCGACTACGAGCGATGTCTTCATGGGGTCTCCTCGGTGTTGGCAAGTTCGATGCAAGAGCAATGCCACCAGCCGTCGTCGGGCCGGCGGGTGGGCTCAATCGGATCCGGCCAGAGTCTGCCCGCAGGGGCGTAGGCGGCAAGCCGCACAAACACCTAGGCAGAATTGCGGGGCCAGGTCGCACCGTCGACCCGACCTGCGCCCTCGAAACCACCCGCCAATCCGCCTTCGAAACCGTCCCCAGGACCCGTACATGAGCAACACCTCCCCTGCCACCTACGTCTGCATCGTCTGCGGCTTCGTCTACAACGAAGCCGAAGGCCGGCCCGAAGAGGGCATCCCGCCCGGCACCCGGTGGGCGGACGTGCCCAAGGGCTGGGCCTGCCCGGATTGCGGCGTCGCCAAGGCCGAATTCGAGATGGTCGAGATCTGACATGTCCGCCATGCCGACTCTGCCCGCCGACCTTGCCGCCACCGTCGACCGGGCCCTGGCCGAAGACCTGGGCAGTGGCGACGTCACGGCCCGGCTGATCGCTGCCGACGTCGTCGCCACCGCCCATGTGCTGGTGCGCGAGGACGCGGTGATCTGCGGCCTGCCCTGGGTCGAGGCGGTGTTCAGGCGCATCCAGCCCGACCTGCAGATCGACTGGCTGGTGCAGGAAGGCCAGCGGGTGACGGCCGATCAGCGCCTGTTCACGCTGCGTGGCCTGGCGCGTTCACTGCTCACCGGTGAACGCACGGCGCTCAACTTCCTGCAGACCCTGTCGGGCACGGCGACCGTGACGCGGCGTTATGTCGACGCCGTGGCCGGCACCGGCTGCGCCATCGTCGACACCCGCAAGACGCTGCCGGGGCTGCGCAATGCGCAGAAGTACGCCGTGGTCTGTGGTGGTGGCGTGAACCACCGCATCGGCCTGTACGACGCCTTCCTGATCAAGGAAAACCACATCGCCGCGGCGGGCGGCATCCGCCAGGCCATCCAGCAGGCGAGGGCGCTCGGCCTGGGTGTGCCCCTCATGACCGAAGCCGAGACGTTGGACGAAGCGTGTATCGCCCTGGCCGAAGACGTCGACCTGCTGCTGGTCGACGATTTCAGTCACGACCTGATCCGCCAGGCCGTGGCCCTGGTGCGCCAGCACCGCGCGGCGGGCGGGCGCACGGTGATCGAATATTCGGGCGGCGCCACCCTGGCAGGCATCCGTGCCCTGGCCGAATGTGGCGTGGACCGCATCTCGGTGGGTTCACTCACCAAACACGTGCAGGCGGTCGATCTGTCGATGCGCTTCGCGTGACCCGGCACGCCTCGCCCGGGTAAGACCGACAGCTGCGCGGGCGCCGCTGCGCCGCCCAGGCGCTACTTGCTTCCCGCATCGCTTGCCTGGGCTTGTCCTGCGGCCTTGCTGCAACCATGTCCGTGTGGGGCCAGGGTTAGCCAGTAGCTCACGCAGTTCCCGTTGGGTAGTCGTCGATGAGCTGAAAACCGCCCAGCCTACCCCCTTCCCCCCAGCCAAGAGGGGTGGGCAGGAGGGGGCGGCTGCCCAGAATTTGTTCCGCTGACCCTGCATGAGGCTGGCCACCCCGGCCACCTCGCACACCTAGAAGCGGAGACAAAGTGAGACTCGAATATGCCCCCCAGAACGGCCGCACAGGCCGCTGCCTTGCTCCTCGTGCCGTTGCCCTTGCCGCGGCGGTGGTCGCCTTTGGCGCCCAGGCCGTCGAGATCGATACGGGTAGTCCCGACCTGACCCTGCGCTGGGACAACACGCTGCGCCTGAACTACGCCCAACGCGTCGAGGAACGCGACAGCAAGATCGGCAACTCGGTGCTGGCCGACGAAGGTGACTACAGCTTCGACAAGGGCGACGCGGTAGCCAAACGTTTCGACCTGCTGTCCGAGCTCGACCTCATCTACAAGAAGCGTTACGGCGCACGCCTGAGCGCCACCGCCTGGTACGACGCCGCCTACGGCGACAAGAGCAAGTCCAACCCGAATGCGCCGCTGGCGGGCATCCCGAGCTACGTGGGCAACCAGTACAGCGCCACCACCAAACGCCTGTACCGCGGCGGCAGCGGTGAGCTGATGGACGCCTTCGTCTTCGGCGCGGTCGACCTGGGCGACGTGCCGGTGCGGGCCAAGCTGGGCCGCCACACACTCTACTGGGGTGAATCACTGCTGCTGGGTGGCAATGTGCACAGCGTGGCCTATGCGCAGAACCCGCTCGATCTGCAAAAGGGTTTCGCCACCCCGGGCACCGAAGCCAAGGAACTGTTTCGCCCGCTCAACCAGCTGTCGCTGTCGTCGCAGCTGACCGACACCGTGTCGGTGGCGGCCAACTACATGCTCGACTGGGAGGCCTCGCGTTACCCCGAAGGGGGCACCTATCTGGGCCCGGTCGACTTCGTCTTCAACGGGCCCGATCGCCAGTTCCTGTCGGCCGGGCTGGGATTCGGCAGCCGCGGTGGTGCGTCCGAGCCGCGCCACCAGGGTGAGTTCGGCCTGTCGGCGCGCTGGAGCCCGGCCTGGCTGGACGGCAGCCTGGGCGCCTATTACCGCGACTTTGCCGACAAGCTGCCGCAGGTGCTGCTGACCTCGGTGGGTGCGGGCACCAGTGTCTACAACATGATCTATGCGGACCACATCCGCCTGTTCGGCCTGAGCCTGGCCAAGAACATCGGGGGTGTGAGTGTGGGGGCCGAGTTCTCGCAGCGCCAGAACACACCGCTCAACTCGCAGGTGCTGGGTGTGGCGCCGGGCCTGCCCGAGCGGGGTGAGACCAAGGGTGCACGTGGCGACACGCTGCATGCCGTCGTCAACCTGCTGGGCACGCTGCCCCGCACCGCCTTGTTCGACAGCGCCAGCTGGGTGGCCGAGGTGCAGTGGTCCAAATGGACCCATGTGAACAGTGGCGCCAACCTGTTCAACGCCGTCGGCTACGCCCCCTGCAATGCCACGGCCACCGCCCCCGCCAAGAACAAGTGGGACGGCTGTGTCACGCCCAGCTACACCGGCATCGGCCTGGGCTTCACGCCCAACTGGTTCCAGGTGCTGCCCGGCGTGGATCTGTCGATGCCGATCAGCTACGCCGTGGGTGTGAGTGGCAATGCCGCCACCACCTTCGGTGGCAACCAGGGCCTGGGCAACTACAGCATCGGCCTGGGGGCCGACGTGCAGCAGGCCTACCGCTTCGACCTGAAGTACGTCGACTTCATCGGCGCCTACAAGGACAACGGCACGGCGGTGACCGCCACCAACGGCCTGACCACCTACCTGAAGGACCGCGGCTTCGTCAGCCTGACCTTCAAGACCAGCTTCTGAGCAGCCTCCGAGGAGACACCCGCATGAACGCCAACCACATCATCACCACGCCGCGTGCCATCCAGCTGGCCGTGCTGCTCGCCTGCGCCGCCGCCCTGGCCCCCGCTGCCCAAGCCGCCATCAGCGTCGACGAGGCCAAGGCCCTGGGCACCACACTCACCGCCATCGGCGCCGACAAGGCCGCCAATGCAGACGGCAGCATCCCGGCCTACACCGGTGGCCTGACCACGCTGCCGGCCGGCTACAAGGCCGGCGAGGGCATCCGCCCCAACCCCTACGCTGGCGACAAGCCGCGCCTGGTGATCGACGCCAGGAACATGGCGCAACATGCCGGACAACTCACCGAAGGCGCCAAGGCGCTGCTGCAGAAGTACCCGGCCACCTATCGCCTGGACGTGTACCCCACCCACCGCAGTGTGGCCTTCCCCAAGTTCGTGGCCGACAACACGGCCAAGAACGCGGTGCGCGCCAGGACGACCAACGAAGGCCGGTCGATCGAAGGTGCGCACGCCGGCTTTCCCTTCCCCATCCCCAAGACCGGCAACGAGGCCATGTGGAACCACCTGGTGCGTTTCAACGGCCAGGCCTACGAGGCCAAGTACCGCAACCTGAGTGTGGACGCCAGTGGCCGCGCCACCCTGGCCACCGAAGGCGTGAGCACCCAGGAGTACCCGTACTGGGACAACAGCAAGACCTCGGCCGATACCTTCTGGCGCATCAAGCTCACCTACACCGGCCCGGCCCGGCGCGCCGGCGAGGCGCTGATGATCATCGACCCGCTCGACAGCGGCAGCAAGGACCGGCGCGCCTGGACCTATCTGCCCGGCCAGCGCCGCGTCAAGGTGGCCCCCGACCTGAGCCACGACACGCCCAACCCCGGCACGGCCGGCGCCACCACCTTCGACGACACCTTCATCTTCAACGGCTCGATGGACCGCTTCAACTTCAAGCTGGTGGGCAAGAAGGAGTTGATCGTGCCCTACAACGCCTACACCGCCGTGTATGGCGCCAAGCAGGACGAGCTGCTCAAGCCGGGTCACCTCAACCCCGACCTGGTGCGCTGGGAGCTGCACCGCGTCTGGGTGGTGGAAGCCACCCTCAAGGAAGGCAAGCGCCACGTCTACAGCAAGCGCACCTTCTACCTCGACGAAGACTCGTGGGCGGCGGTCGCCAGCGACGAATACGACGGCCGTGGCCAGCTCTACCGCACCGGTTTTGCCTACACCGCACCGAGCTACGACCTGCCCGCGCCGTACACCGACATGTTCGGCCACTACGACCTGGTGAGCCGCGTCTATTCACTCACCGGCTTCATCGCCGAGACCGGTGGTCTGCGCCAGACCAAGCCACTGCCCGAGCGCGAGTGGACCGCTGACGCCCTGGCCGGCGCAGGCGTACGTTGAGAAGACGCGCAGGAAGCTGCTGCGCAACCCGATCTCGCGCCTGTGTTCCTCGCCGTACGGGAGTACGGCTGCGGTACTCGACGCAAGCTCGGGCTGCTCGCGACGCTTCCTGCACGTCTTCTGCCGCTCACCCGAACCGTAGTCCTTCCCCCATCTCGATCTGGAGTCCCTCCACCATGCAGCGGCGCAGCCTTGTTCGATTGCTGGCGACCGGCGCCGCTGGCGTCTGGTGCCTGCCAGCCAGCCTTCGGGCCGGCCCATCGGCGACACCGGCCCCCTCCGCAGGCGCCACGGCCTGGCGCGACGTGCTCGATAGCCCGGCGTCGACCAGCGCGCTGGCCACACGTGGCCTCGTCAACGGCCTGGCGCACGCCGGCTCGCGTATCGTGGCGGTCGGCCAGCGTGGCCATGTGCTGACGAGCGACGACGGTGCCGCCAGCTGGCGCCAGGCCAGCGTGCCGGTCAGCTCGGACCTGGTGGCGGTGAGTTTCGCCACACCACAACTCGGCTGGGCCGTGGGCCACGACGGCATCGTGCTGGCCAGCGGCGACGCTGGCCTGAGCTGGACCCGCCGGCTCGACGGCCGCACGGTCGGTGAGCTGCTCGTCGCCCACTACACCCGGAGCGGCGACGACAAGTGGCTGGCCGAAGCCCGTCGCCTGGCCGCCCAGGGGCCGAGAACCCCTGGCTCGACGTGTGTTTCACCGATGCCTCGACCGGCTACATCGTCGGTGCCTTCGGCCTGGCGCTGCGCACCCGCGACGGCGGCGCCAGCTGGGAGCCCCTCATGCACCAGTGCGACAACCCCAAGGCGCTGCATCTGTACGCCGTTCGCGGTGTCGCCGGGCGTGTCGTCATCGTCGGTGAACAAGGCCTGGCGCTGCGGCTGGACGAAGCGACGGGGCGTTTTGTGGCCATCGATCTGCCCTACAAGGGCACCTTGTTCGGTCTGATCGGCAACAGCTCTGTGCTGCTGGCCCACGGCCTGCGTGGCAAGGTGTTGCGCAGCACCGATGGTGGCCAGCAATGGTCGACGGTGGCCACCAACGTGCAGTCCGGCCTGACCGCCGCGGCGCTGGATGAGCGTGGCCGCTTCGTGCTGGTCAGCCAGGCCGGCCATGTGCTGGTGAGTGGTGACGAAGGTGCGAGTTTCCAGCCCGCCAAGGTCGACCGCCCACTACCCGCCGCGGCCGTGTTGGCGCTGTCCCCCGGGCGTGTGTTGCTGGCCGGGCCACGTGGCCTGGCCGCCGTCGCCCTGTCCTGAGCCGCTCCGTCCCGCTCCGGCCTGGCTCCGAGCCGCACCGTCCCTGGCGCCTTGCAGCGCACCGAACCGAGGTAGATCCACACCATGCATGCCCCCGCAATCCCAGGCCCCGGTTCGCTGGCGCACGCCCCGTCGGATGGTCAGGCCCCTGCCGCGACCGACGGCCTCGCGCATGACACGGCCGCCGCCAGCCTGGCCGGTTTCGATACCCGCAGCGGCTCGCTGCTCGAACGCCTGGTGTTCAACCACCGCCGCCTGGTGCTGCTGGCCTGCCTGCTGCTGACACTGCTGCTGGGCGCACTGGCCGCCACGCGGCTGGGGCTGAGCGCGAGTTTCGAGAAGATGATTCCGCGCAGCCACCCCTACATCCAGAACTACCTGGCCGAACGCGCCGAGCTGCGTGGCCTGGGCAACTCGCTGCGCATCGTGGTCGAGAACACGCGCGGCGACATCACCGACCCGGCCTACCTGAACACGCTCAGGCAGCTGCACGACGAGGTCTTCCTGACCCCCGGGGTGGACCGCGCCTGGATGAAGTCGCTCTGGGCCCCCGGTGTACGCTGGACCGAGGTCACCGAAGAAGGTTTCCAGGGCGGCCCCGTCATGCCCGACAACTACGACGGTTCACCGGCCGCCACCGACCAGCTGCGCGCCAACGTCGGCCGCGCCGGCATCGTCGGCTCCCTGGTCGGACAGGACTTCCAGTCCAGCATGATGGTGGTGCCGCTGCTCGATACCGATGCCAGCACCGGCCAGCGGCTGGATGTGCAGGCGCTGTCGCAGACGCTGGAGAAGATCCGCCAGAAGGCCGAGGCCGGTGGGGCGGTGAAGATCCACATCGTCGGTTTTGCCAAGCTGGCCGGTGACCTCATCGAGGGCCTGTTCCAGGTGGCGCTGTACTTTGGCGTGGCGGCACTCATCGCCGCAGCGCTGATCTGGCTCTACACCCGCTGTGTGCGCTCCACCGCGCTGGTGCTGGCCTGCTCGCTGGTGGCGGTGGTCTGGCAACTCGGCATGGTGGCGGCGCTGGGCTTCGAGCTCGACCCGTATTCCATCCTCGTGCCCTTCCTCGTCTTCGCCATCGGCGTGAGCCACGGCGCGCAGAAGATGAACGGCATCATGCAGGACATCGCCCAGGGCGCGCATCGCCTGGTCGCCGCGAGGTACACGTTTCGGCGGCTCTTCCTGGCGGGGGTGACGGCGCTGCTGGCCGACGCCGTGGGGTTTGCCGTGCTGATGATCATCGACATCCCGGTCATCCGCGACCTGGCCCTCACCGCCAGCCTGGGTGTGGCCGTGCTGGTGGTCACCAACCTCATCCTGCTGCCGGTGCTGCTGAGCCATGTGGGTGTGAGCCCGGCCGCGGCCCGACGCGCCTGGTTGGCCGAGCAGGCGGCGGTGGGGGCCAGTGTTGACGGCGCTGCCGCAGGCCTTGGCTCAGGCCCTGGTGCGGACTCGGGTGATGGCAGCGCGGCAGTCAAGGCCAGCGCGAGCCCGAACTCGAACCCGAGCCCCAGCGCATTCGATCGCCTGTTCGCGCTGCTCGGCCGTTTCGTCGAGCCGCGCTGGGCCACCATCACCCTCATCGTCTCAGGCCTGCTGCTGGTGGGTGGTTTTGCCACCAGCCAGCATCTGAAGATCGGCGACCTCGACCCAGGTGCCCCCGAGTTGCGTGCCGACTCGCGCTACAACCGCGACAACGCCTACATCGCCGGCCACTACGCCCTGTCCAGCGATACCTTTGCGGTGATGGTGAAGACACCCAGGGAAGGCTGCCTCAAGTACGAGACCCTGGTCGAGGCCGATCGCCTGGCCTGGGCGCTGCAGCAGGTGCCGGGGGTGCAGACCACGGTGGCGCTCACCAACGCCGTGCGCCAGATCACCGCCGGCAGCAACGAAGGCAGCCCCAAGTGGCTGACCATCGCCCGCAACCAGGACGTGCTGAACTACGGCGCCCAGCAGGCCAGCGTCAACAACCCCGACCTGTTCAACACCGACTGCTCGGTCATGCCGGTGATCGCCTACCTCACCGACCACCGCGCCGAAACGTTGGATCGTGTCGTGCAGACCGCCGCCGCCTTTGCCGACGCCCACAGCAGCCCCGACCGCCAGTTCCTGCTTGCCGCGGGCAGCGCCGGCATCGAGGCCGCCACCAACATCGTCGTGCACAAGGCCTGGACGCAGATGCTGCTGCTGGTCTACGCCGCCGTGATCGCGCTGTGTTTCATCACCTTCAGATCCTGGCGCGCAGTGGTGGTGGCCGTGGTGCCGCTGGTCATCACCTCGGTCTTGTGCGAGGCGCTCATGGTGCTGCTCGGCATCGGCGTCAAGGTCGCCACGCTGCCGGTCATCGCGCTGGGTGTGGGCATCGGCGTGGACTACGCGCTGTACCTGCTCAGCGTGCAGCTGGCCCAGCAACGCGCCGGTGTGCCGCTGGCCGAGGCCTACAAACGCTCGCTGCGTTTCGTCGGCAAGGTCGTCGTGCTGGTGGGTGTCACGCTCGCCGCCGGTGTCGCCACCTGGGCGCTCTCACCCATCAAGTTCCAGGCCGACATGGGCATCCTGCTGGCCTTCATGTTCGTGTGGAACATGGTCGGCGCCGTCGTGCTGATCCCGGCGCTGTCGCACTTCCTGCTGCGTGGCCCGGCCGATCGGCAACTGGCGGTGATGCCGGCCTGAGGCATCGGGCTGGGGCGAGCCGGGGCGCCTGACCGGGCCTGGCTCTAGCCTTCAAGTGCGTGAACCAGACCAGCTGACGTCAGGCATCACCGCCCAGGGCCTCGATCAGGGCCCTGTTGCTGCAGGGGTCGATACCCGCTACCAGCCCGCCGCGACCCGGGAAAACGGGCAATTGCACTCGCCCGTTCACCACTCGGGTGTCCGCGACGCGTAGCCGGATCTGCAGCCCCTCTTCGATCAACCGGGTCAGGCTGGTGCGCTGCTGCGCCGCCAGTGCCTTGGCGCTGGCGGGCAACTGGTCGTTCAGATCGAGCGTCGTCTTCATGGGGAAACTGTACAGATTCCTGTATGTGAGTTGCCATAAGCCATCGCGACACAACCCCGCGCCTGTGGATGAACAATCGCGACCATCACTCGACCTCGATCGACCCAGCAAGGAGCTCAGCCCATGACGAAGTACCTGATCTCGTTCCCGAGTTCCGCAATGGACGTCCCCGCGGAGGACTTTCAGGCCGTCGGCGACGCTGCACGCGCCCTGATCGGCGAGGCCAAGGCTGCCGGCGTCTACGTCTTCGCCGGTGGCATCAACGAGGCGGTCGCACCCGTCAAGGTCTCGGCTGGCGGAACGGTCGTCGAAGCCACCTACCCCGAGACCCGCCGCATCGAGGGCGGCTACACCATCCTCGAACTACCCTCGCGCGCCGAGGCCGTGCAATGGGCCGCCAAGATCGCCGCGGCCTGCCGATGCGACCAGGAACTGCGCGAGTTCATGTTCGACCCCATGAGTTGAGGCAGGCGCCGCATATGGTCAGGGCGTGCATGTTCTCGGTGCTTGTGGGATGACGCGAAGGCGATGTGTCGATGCGAGGTTTCGATTCGTCTCGGAACTTCGCGGCGCTGAATTTGGCGCCAGTTAGCCGTTGCTGCACCGTGCAGTTAAGCCTTGGTAGGGCGGGACTACACGCCCACTTCATGGTCGAAGAACCAGTTGTCAAAGTCGCGCATCCGGTCAGTGCGTACAAGATCAAGGCGCTCGTAGTTCGCGCATGCGCGCACGACCATCCACATAGCGGCACGACGGAGGTCGAGTTCGATGTGCCTTTTGTCTTCGTGCAGCAGGTGCTTCGCGGCGTTTCTCGCGTAGTTCTCACCGTCCGCAAAGTCTTGCCACTTGAGATCCATCCCCTGAAGGCAGCGATGCGTGAGCGCACTTGCTTCATAGGCTTGTCGAATTGCGTTCTGGCTGCCGGCGAGCTTGACTACACGGCCGAGAATCTCTTCCGCCGCACCGGCCAGAGTCAGTGCCGACACATCCGATCGTTCGGCAAGGAACATCTCGATCGCCGTGTCGAGTTGCTCGGCTGCAAGCGCAACCTGATCGCGCAGGGAGGTTGCCATGGTGTTTGGTGCGAGGCCAACTGGTTGACATGAGCGGCGGCGCCAAGAATGCGTAGCGGGCTCAGGGCTGACCGCTCGATGGAAGGGATAGCGCTACTTCTGGCGGAGTGACTTTATGAGACGCCAAGCACTTTGCCCCGGCATACGGCACTCCCAGAACACCCACCCATTCACAGCACTGTCCGTAACTGCCATGGCTGCGGCCGATGGCGAGTCATACTTTGTGCCGTTCAATAGCAGCGCGCCACCATCGACAACGCCGGTGATGAGGCGCCCCTTGTAGTCTGAGCGGAACTCGGTACCGGCGGGGAAGGTGACGCCTTTCACAGTCCAGTTGCCAACGGGCGCACCGGGGCTCTTTGGTGCCGGCAGCGACTTTGTCGGGTTCAGTCCAAGCAGGTTCCTGAGCACGTCGTTGTACGAGACTTGCTCGGTCTCGCGGCGCATGGTGAGGTGCTTGAACACCTCGAAGTCAACATCGATCTGCTGCACGGTTCGCTCCAGAAGTGGTAAGAGGAAGATCAGCTATTGAAGCGACTATAGAGCAAATAGATAGAATAGACGCAATCCAGCCAACGCACTGGGACATGCGATGAGCCCCGCGCTCGGCCCGCACGATTGGCGTTGACGGGCAAACAGGCAAATTCGCGCGGGGCGGCTGCCGCCGGCTACGGTAAAGCGGCCTTTCGTGTAGGTCTGCTCCAAGCAGGCAATTGCCCGTAGCCGTCCATCCCACCCAGGCCGAGATGCTCAGTTGCGCAATGCATCGCAGCCATCCGGGCAACCCAATCGCCCCAACGACAGCACCCTGCGATCCGCGTCCCACGCCAATAATGTGGCTCAGGCTTGGTTGAAATTACAGATCGGGGAGCAGACAGGATGAACACGAACCTGGATGTCCGGGAGGCCCGCGTAGCGGTGCTGGTGGATTGCGACAACACCAATCCCGATGTGCTGGGGCATGCCTTGCGGGTGGTGGCGCAATCGGGCGGGTGGTGCTGCGACGGGGTTATGGCAACCATGCCACGCTGGCGAGCCGTTGGCAGGAGGCGCTGGTGCGGCTGGCATTCACGCCTTGCCTGCAGTACCAGTACGCGTCGGGCAAGAACACGGCCGACATTGCGCTGGCGCTGGATGCGCAGGAGGCCTTGTTCGACGAACGGGCTGACACCTTCTGCCTGGTCACGAGTGATTCGGATTTCGCGTATCTGTGCCGCAAGTTGCGTGAGCGGGGCGCGACCGTTTACATCGTCGGCGAGACCAAGACGCCGCTGGCCTTGCGCAATGCGAGCGATCAGTTCTTCGAGTGGCAGGCGCCGCCGGCACCCACCGTGGCTGCGGACAGCACGCCGGGCGGCGCGAATGGCAAGGAGGTGGTCGCCGCCCAGCCTGTGCCCAAGCGCCGTCCGAAGGCGCTGATCTACGCCGTGCAACTGCTGGCGGCTGACACTCAGGACGGGCGCATCGGGCTGGGTGCGCTGGGTCAGTACCTCAAGCGCACGGACCCGGCGTTTTCGCCCAAGGTCTACGGCCACTCGTCGTTGTCCGACATGGTGCGGACCTATCCCGATCTGGTGATGACGCAGGAGAACGGGACGGGTTTCTGGGTTGGCTTGAAGCCGCGAGCGGACGGCGTTCCCTTGTGAACCCACACATGTGAACCGCAGGAGGGGATGACTACACTTCCGCCCATGCATCCGCTGATCGACATGCACCGCGCTGAACTGCTGGCCTTGGCACGCAGGCGCGGTGTCACGGATGTGCGGGTCTTTGGGTCAATGAGCCGCGGCGACTACGGTGTCGACAGCGACGTCGATCTGCTGGTGACGCTGGCCCCGGGGACCAGCGCCCTTGCCTTGGGTGGCTTGTTGATGGATGCACAGGAGTTGCTGGGCCGCCGAGTGGACGTCGTCACCGAGGCAGGCTTGCACCCCGCTCTGCGCGAGCGCGTCATGGCGCTCGCCGTGCCGCTGTGAACCCGGGCCCCGAGTCGGATCGGGTGTTGCTGGCGCATATGCGCGACTGCCTGGACCGGATCGCGGAGTACGCCAACGCCGAGCGCGCACGCTTCGACGCTTCGCGCCTGGTGCAAGACGCAGTGATTCGCAATCTGCAGACGCTGGCCGAATCGAGCCAACGTTTGTCGACCGAGATCAAGGGCACCGAGCCGCAGATTCCCTGGCGCGAACTCTCGGGGTTTCGCAACGTGATCGTGCATGGCTACCTGGGCGTAGACCTTGGGGCCGTGTGGCTGGTCGTCGAACAAGACTTGCCGGCGCTGGCCGCGGCTGTCGACCGCATGGCCGCGCACCTCGGCCGTCAAGGCTGATCCGAACGGCTTCCTGCCGGCTGTTGCTCGCGAGACCCATTGCACAACGCTGCGCGGAACTGAGCCCCTCACTCCGCCTTGAACCCGATCCCCTTCAGCACCGCACCCACGCGGTCGTAGTCAGCCTTCAGGCCGGCCTGCATCTCGGCCACGCCGCGTGGCTGGCCGACTTCGAAGCCAAGTTCGAGCAGGCGATCGCGCAGCGCGGGTGCACTCCAGTGCGGTCAGGGTTGCGGTGCGCAGGCGCGCCTGCACGGGGGCGGGCACGTCCGGGCTGCACCACAGGCCCATCCAGGCCAGGGCTTCGAGTTGGGGGTAGCCGAGTTCGGCGAAGGTGGGCACGCCGGGCAGGACGGGTGAGCGCCTGGGCGTGCTGACGGCAAAGGCCTTGATCTTGCCGGCGCGAATGAGCGGCAGCGAGCTGGGGATGGCGTCGAACATGAGGGGCACGTGGCCGCCCATCACGTCGGTCAGCGCGGGGGTCGAACCCTTGTAGCCGACATGTTGCAGGTCGATGCCGGCCACCTGGTTGAGCAGCAGGCCCAGCACATGCGACCAGGTGCCGGCGCTGTACGAGGCGACGTTGACCTGGCCTGGATGCGCCTTGACGTGGGTGATGAGCTCGGCCAGCGTGTTGGCAGGAAAGGACGGATGGCCGACCAGCACCAGGCCGCCGCGCGCCAGTTCGGCGATGGGCATCAGCACCTTGGCCATGTCCATGCGCAGTTTGACGATGTGCGGAATCTCGCTGACCAGCGAGTTCACGCCCACCAGCAGCGTGTGGCCGTCATGTGGCGACTGCATGAGGTCGCCGACCGCGATGGCACCGGCCGCGCCGGGCTTGGGTTCGACGATGGCGGGCTGCTGGCCGAGCTGGCGGGCGAGCGGATCGGCGATGAGGCGGGCGATGAGGTCGGCATTGGCGCCGGCCGGGCCGGCAGCGATGAAGCGTATTGGCTTCGATGGCAAGGCTGCCGTCTGCGCCTGTGCGCGGCTCGATGCAAGCGTTGCTGCGCCAGCGATGGCAGGCAGCAGCGCCAGGGCGGCACTGTGCGCAAGCAGTTGCCGGCGGGCGAGGTCAGGTCCGCTGAACGCTGACCTGGCCGCGGCATCCGGGTGGCTGGCAGCTGGGGCGACAGCAGTGGTGGCCACGATCTGGGCGCGCGGCGTGGACACTGGTGACGTGATCGGGCGTTTGCTCATGCGGGGCTCGGGATGGAGGTGACGCAGCTTGGTCGGCTGCTCAGTGGCAAGTGTCGCGGTTGCGCCGCGCCCTTTGCCTGCAGGGTCGAACAGTAAAGGGTCACCGTCGCAAGCATTCTTGCGTGGGCGTGGCCAGACGGGGCTGAGGGGGGTGAGATGGATGTCAGCGCTGGCTGGGCAGGGGCCGGCTGCAGCAGTCAGCCAATCCAGCGCATCAGCACCAGCACCAGACCGGCGAGAAAGGCCGTTTCGCCGAGCATCAGCACGACGGGCTTGAGGCCGACGCCGGCCAGTTCCTTCAGCTGGGTCTTCATGCCGATGGCCGCGATGGCCGCCACCAGGCACCAGCGTGACGCGTCGCTGCCCAGCGTGACCACCTGCTGCGGCAGAACCCCGCTGCTGTTGATGGCCACCAGCAGCGCAAAGCCGACGGCAAAGCCG
The DNA here is from genome assembly GCA_016702605.1 of Candidatus Intricatilinea gracilis. Lineage (GTDB taxonomy): Bacteria > Pseudomonadota > Gammaproteobacteria > Burkholderiales > Burkholderiaceae_C > Sphaerotilus > Sphaerotilus gracilis. The sequence goes on along the minus strand of JADJDQ010000021.1, from coordinate 1,353,635 downwards.
GGCAGCAGCGGCGGGCGCGGGCCGGACTCGGCGGTCGAGCGTGAACCATCGGCGTTGCGGCCGCGCGTGAGCATCACGGCGAACACGATGACTGGCAGCAGCATGGCCACCCGCAGCAGCTTGACGAAGGTGGCGATGTCGCCGGTCTCGCTTGACATGCTGTAGCCTGCACCGACGACCTGGGCCACGTCGTGGATGGTGGCGCCCAGGAAGACGCCGGCCTGGTGGGCATCCAACCCGATCACCCGCGCCAGCATGGGGTAGGCAATCATGGCCAGCGTCGACAGCGCCGACACACACACCACCGTGAACAAGGTGGCGCGTTCCTTCTGCTCGTGCGACGGCAGTGCCGCCGCGAGCGCCAGTGCCGCCGAGGCACCGCAGATCGCGGTGGCGCCGCCGCTGAGCAGGCCGAACAACTTGTTGAACCCCATCAGCCGCGCCACCACCATCGACACACCAATCGTGAGCGTCACTGCCGCCAGCACCAGCAGCACCGGCGGCCAGCCCAGAGCGGCGATCTGCGCCAGCGTGATGCGCAGGCCCAGCAGCGCCACACCGATACGCAGCACCTGGCGCGCGCTGAAGGCGATGCCGCTGGCACACGGCCCGTCGACGGCCAGGAAGTTCATCGCCATGCCCAGCAGCAGGGCGAACAACATCACCGGCGCGCCGTAGTGTTCCGACAGGAAGGTAGCCGCCGCCGCCACCACGGCACTGGCCAGCACGCCGGGCGCCAGGGCACGGCCGTGGGTGCTCAGCGCGGCAAGTTGCGGGGTCATGGTCGTGCCTGGGCGCTCAACGCGCCGCCGCCGTGGCCGGCTGCTGGAGCGTCGGCAGCTGATAGCCGACGAGCTGCTCGCGCAGCTTGTTCTTCTGCATCTTGCCGGTGGCACCGAGCGGAATGACGTCGACGAAGACCACGTCGTCGGGTGTCCACCAGCGCGCGATCTTGCCGTCGAAGAAGGCCAGCAACTCGGCGCGGTCGACCGTGCTGCCGGGCTTGCGCGTCACGACCAGCAGCGGGCGTTCGTCCCACTTGGGGTGCGCCGCGGCAATACACGCGGCCATCGCCACGCCGGGGTGGGCCATGGCGATGTTCTCGATGTCGATCGAGCTGATCCATTCGCCGCCGGACTTGATGACGTCCTTGCTGCGGTCGGTGATCTGCATGTAGCCGTCGGCGTCGATGGTGGCCACGTCGCCGGTGGGAAACCAGGCTTCACCGTCCGATATCACGAGCGGGTCGCCGCCTTCCCCCTTGAAGTAGCTGCGAATCACCCACGGGCCCTTGACCAGCAGTTCACCCGAGGTCTTGCCGTCGTGCGCCAGCGCCTGGCCATCACCGTCGACGATCTTCATGTCGACGCCGAACACCACGCGGCCCTGCTTGGCCTGCACCGCCAGCCGGTCTGCCTCGTCGAGCTGAGCGTGTTTGGGCAGCAGGCAGCAGGCCGTGCCCAGCGGGCTGAGCTCGGTCATGCCCCAGGCATGTAACACCTGCACGCCGTAGCGCGCCTGGAAGGCCCGCATCATGGCCGGAGGGCAGGCCGAGCCGCCGATCACCGTGCGGCGCATGGTGCTGAACTGCAGCTGGTTGGCCTCCACATGCGCCAGCAGGCCCTGCCACACGGTGGGCACACCGGCCGACATCGTGACGCCTTCGTTCTCGAACAGGTCGTGCAGGCTCTTGCCGTCGAGGAAGGGCCCGGGGAAGACCAGCTTGGCGCCCACCATGCAGGCGATGTAGGGCAGGCCCCAGGCGTTGACGTGGAACATGGGCACGACCGGCAGGATGACGTCGCGCGCCGAGCAGTTCAGGCTGTCGGGCAGCGCCGCTGCGTAGGTGTGCAGCACGGTCGAGCGATGGCTGTAGAGCGCGCCCTTGGGATGGCCCGTGGTGCCCGAGGTGTAGCACAGCGACGAGGCGCTGTTCTCGTCCAGGCGCGGCCAGGTGAAACGGTCACTCGCGGCCTCGACCAGCTCCTCGTAACACAGCAGGTTCGGGATGGCGCTCGACGCGGCCGGCATGTGCGCCCGATCGGTCATGACCACAAACGCCTTGATGGTGGCCACACGTGAGGCGATAGCCTCGACCAGCGGCAGGAAGCTCAGGTCGAAGAACAGCACCTGGTCTTCGGCATGGTCGGCGATCCACACCACCTGGTCGGGATGCAGGCGCGGGTTGAGCGTGTGCAGCACGGCGCCCGAGCCCGACACGGCGTAATACAGCTCCATGTGTCGGTAGCCATTCCAGGCCAGCGTGGCGACCCGGTCACCGGAGCCAACGCCCAGGGCAGCGACGGCATTGGCCAGGCGGCGTGAGCGTTCGGCGAGTTCGCGGTAGGTGGTGCGATGGATGTCGCCCTCGACACGGCGCGACACGATCTCGGTGGCGCCGTGATGGCGCTCGGCGTGTTCGATCAGGCTGGAGATCAGCAGCGGCTGCTGCATCATGAGTGCGTTCATGGTGGGTGTCCGGAGTAGTGCGGTGTAGTGAAGCTCAGGCCGGCGCGGCGCGGCCGGGCTGGTGGGGCGAGGTGGCTGGTGAGCCGGTGGCGGCTTCCTCGGTGACCGGGCGCGCCTTGGCGGTATCGGCTTCGTAGCTGCGGGAGGCGCGCAAAAAGGCCCAGACCGCGATCAGGCCGAACAGCGGGGTGATCGTGAGGGCGGTGGCCAGGCCGAGCGCGTCCGACAGGCCGCCCGCAATCACCGGCCCGAGCGCCAGGCCGAACAGGTTCTGGAACAGCGACAACACGGCCGCACCGGTGGCGCGTACGCCGGGGTGCACCACGTCCATCACCACCACCGAGGCCGGGCCGACGGTGCAGGTCATGACGAAACCGCCGCACAGGATCAGGCCGAACTGTGTGCCCGGCGTCAGCGCCAGGCCCAGCGCCGGGGCGCCGAAGGCGGTGACCAGCACGGCCAGCGACACCAGGCACAAGGCGGCGACCAGACGCAGGCGCCCGCGTGGCTGGTGGCGTGCGGCGCGGTCGGTGAGGGCGCCCCAGACGACCCCACCGGCCGCACCGGCCAGCACCACCAGCGCGGCGCGCAGGGCAGCCTGTTCGGCCGGCACACCGTGCACACGATTGAGGAAGCTAGGCAGCCACGACCACACGGCCGACACCACGACGAGCTGGGCTGCGCCACCCACACACACCCACAGCAGCGTGCGCGAGCCGGCCAATGCACCGACGATGAAACGCAGCACCTTGGCGGGGCTGTGTAATGCCTGGCTGCGTGTGGTGTCGAGTGCGGCGGTGGGGTAGTCGCGCACCCACAGGTACATCAGCGCCAGCACCAGGCCCGGCACACCCACCACACCAAATGCAGCCTGCCAGCCCCAGCGTGACGCGATCACCCCACCCAGCACGACACCCAGCACCGAGCCGATCGAGGCCGAGGCGAAGAATGCCGCCATCAGCGCACCGCGCAGCCGGGCCGGAAAGTGGCTGGCGATCAGCGCCGCACCCACCGAGCCGTAACCCGCTTCACCCAGGCCGACCACGGCGCGGGCCGCCAGCAACTGGCCGTAGTTGCGCGTGACCATGCAGGCGATGCTGGCCAGGCTCCAGGCCGTGGCCATCACCACCACACTGCGCACCCGGCTGAACCGATCGGCCACCAGCGCCACCGGCAAGGCGCCCAGCGCCACACTCACCGACACCACCGACACCAGGGCGCCGAGCTGTTTGTCCGACAGACCCCAGTCGGCCTTCATGTGCGGAAACAGCGACACGATGATCTGGCGGTCGACATAGTCGAACACCATCAGCGCCAACGTCATCGTGAAGGCGAACCAGGCCGGCCCGGGGCCGTGCAGGTAACTGTCGTCCGAGCGGGCAGGGGTGGCGGCAAGGTCCATGGTGGGTGTCTCCGGTCTTTGTTTTCGTGCGGGCGGGCGGCGGATGGGCCGGGCCGTGCCCCGCACGTGGCTCGTGTGTGGCCGCTAGGTGGTTCGTGCGAGGCGCTGACGCGTGTGAGGCGTTCGATTTATTGGCTGCTCCCCGCCAGGCTCAGGGGATGAGCACGGTGGCGCCGGTGGTGCTGCGTGATTCGAGCGCCCGGTGCGCCTGGGCCGCATCGGCCAGCGCGTACTCCTGCTGCGGCTCACCGGTGATGCGACCCGCCAGCACGTGACCGAACAACTCGTCGGCCATGGCCAGCATCTGGGCGCGCGGCGCGGCGTAATGCACCATGGCCGGCCGCGTGACCCAGATCGAGCCTTTCATCGCCAGCAGCGTGGTGTCCACCACCACCGGCCCCGAACTCGTGCCATTGCTGACCAGGCTGCCACGCACCTGCAGGCTGTCGAGGGATGCCGTCAGCGTGTCCTTGCCGACCGAGTCGTAGACCACCGGCACACCCTTGCCACCGGTGAGTTCACGCACCTGGCCGGACACCAGCTTGGCCACCTCGTCGGGCGACTTGCCTCCGGTGACGATGGTGTGTGCACAGCCGTGGGCGCGTGCCACTTCGGCCTTGGCCTCGGTGCTGACCGTGCCGATCATGGTGACACCCAGGGCGCGCGCCCACTGGCAGGCGACCAGGCCGACGCCCCCCGCGGCGGCGTGGTACAGGATGGTCTCGCCACCGTGCAGCGGATAGACCTGGCGGAACAGGTACTGCGCCGTCAGGCCTTTCATCATGAGGGTGGCGGCGCTGCGGTCGCTGATGCCGTCCGGCAGCGGAATCAGCACCTCGGCCGGCATCACACGTACATCGCTGTAGGCACCTTGCGGCCCGAGCAGATAACCCACGCGGTCGCCCGGCTTCAGGTAGTCGACGCCGGGGCCGACGGCCTCGACCACCCCCACGGCGTCCGATCCCACGCCGTTGGGCAGGGGTAGCGGATAACGCCCGGTGCGGAAGTAGATGTCGATGAAGTTCACCGCCACGTAGCTGTGGCGCACACGCGCCTGGCCGGGGCCGGGGTCACCGACCTCGACGGTCTCGAGTTGCAGCACCTCGGGCCCACCGGTCTGGTGGATGCGGATGGCACGGGCCATGAAAGTCTCCGGCACCGGGCCGTTCGACAGCCAGGGGCTCCGACGGGGCCGGGGGGTCGCTCAATCGGCCGCGGCCAAGGTGGCGATGAAGTCGTCGGCGCCGGGCCAGTCGCCGTAACCCGAGGCCGGGTTGAGGTGGCCGACCTGGCCCAGGTCGACCAGGCCGGCACCCCAGTCGCGCGCCATCTCGGCCACGCGATCGAAGTCGGCCAGAGGATCGTTGCGGCTGGCCGCCACGATGGCGCGAAACGGCAGCCGTTGACGAGGCAGCGGCAACCAGCCCGCCTCATCGAGTTCGGCCACGGTCGGGTAGCCCGCCGGCATGGGCCGCTCGAAATCGGGCGGCACGGCCAGCAAGGCGCCGCGCACGGCGCGACAGGTCTGCCGCGCCCAGTGCGCCAGCATCACGCAGCCGCCGCTGTGGGCGACGATGACGATGGGGCCGGCGATGGCAGTCGCTGCTGCCTCGATCGCCGCCACGCGGGCGGCGCGGTCCAGATCGGTGCGGCCCATGGGTGCCACCTCGCAGACCTGCCGGCCAAGACGGCGCAGGCGTGTGGCCAGCAGGGTCTGCCAGTGTTCGGGCACTGCGTCGCGCAGGCCGGGCACGATCAGCACGGTGGCGTCGTTCATGTCGCGCTGCGTGCTCACGCCAGCGCGTGTTGCACAAAGCCGCGCTGGCCGTGGCGGCGGTTGGGCGCGAAGCCGTTCTTGGCCAGCGTCTCGTCGGCGCTGCTGTAGAACTCGCCGATGCGGTAGACGCTGCGTGCCTGCTGACCGGTGGCCACCTCGCGACCGAACTCGCGTGACAGGCGCACCAGCTGGTCGATCTGCTTGACGCTGCCGAGCTTGGCCTTGCGGTCCTGCGTCCAGATGTTGTCCTCGATGCCACAACGCACATGCAGACCCAGGGCGATGGCCATCATGTTGACCGGCAGCACGTTGAGCATGGAGGTCTCGACCGTGAGCACCGCGCCGTCAGGCGTGGCGCGCAGGAAGTTGGCCAGGTTGTAGATGTTGGGCGCGTCCATGCCGCCGCTGATGGCCACCCAGTTCATGACCAGCGGCCCCATGTAGACGCCGCGCCGCATCATGCGTTCGACCGTCTCGAAGCTGTTGATGTTGTAGAACTGGAAGGCGCTCTGGATGCCCTTGGCCGACAGGCGCTTCACGTGCTCCTCCACCCAGCCCGGGCCCGCGGGCACGATCATTTCGCGGTAGGCCTGGTACATGGCCTGGGTCGGCCAGCGAGGTGCCGGCGATGTCGGCGTCCATCTGCTCGAGGATGTTCATCTGGACCGAGTTGATGGCGATGGTCACCTGGTCGGGCTTGGGCTGCAGGTCGGCCAGCATGTGGCGGGTGTCGTCGGAGAGCCACTTTGGCGGCGGCGCCGTCGGTCTCGGGGGCAAAGGAGATCGAGCCACCCACCTGGATGATGAGGTCGGGCACCGGGCGCGGATGCCGGCGATGAGTTCGTTGAACATCGACAGGCGCTTGCTGCCGTGGCCGTCGAGCTCACGCACATGCAGGTGCAGCACGGTGGCGCCGGCGTTGTAGCAGTCGACCGCCTTCTGGATCTGCTCGGGCATCGTGACCGCGATGTCTTCGGGAAAGTCGGCCGGCATCCACTCGGGTCCGTAGGGCGCGGCGGTGATGACCAGCTTGTCCTGGTTTTCAGGGAAGAGCGAGCCGTCGAGGAAGTTCATCGTGGGGTGTCCTGACTGAAACGTCGTGGAGGGCTGAGGGGGGCTGGCAGCGGACGTGTCAGTAGGGCGTGTCGCCCATGATCCCGGCGCGTTCCATCTTGCGATGGCAGGGCGGGTAGTCCATCACGGCATAGTGCTGGGTCGAACGGTTGTCCCACATGGCCACCGAGCCCGGCTGCCAGCGCCAGCGCACCTGGTACTCGGGGATGAAGGCCTGGCTTTGCAGGTACTGCAGCAGCTGCGGGCCGGCGTGGCTGTAGTCCTGCCCCACACGCACGTTGGCGGCGGTGTGGAAGTTGCTGAAGTGCGTGGTGAAGGCGTTGACGAAGAGGATCTTCTCGCCCGTCTCGGGGTGCGTGCGCACCACCGGATGTTCGGCATCGGGGAACTGCGCCTTCAGTGCCAGGCGTTTCTCGATCGGCATGGCGGCGCCGAAGCTGGCTTCGATGCTGTGGCGTGCGCGCAGGCCGGCGATGCGGGCCTTGACGTCTTCGGGCAGACGTTCGTAGGCCAGCGCCATGTTCGCCCACATGGTGTCGCCACCCACCGGCGGGCATTCGATGCAGCGCAGCACGCAGCCGAAGGGCGGCTTCTCGCGCCAGGTGGCGTCGGTGTGCCAGGCGTTCTCGTAGCGGTCGTTGGGCTGCTCGGGCGACTTGTAGATGCGCACCAGGCCCGGGTGATCCGGGTCGCTGCCGGCGACCGGGTGATCTTCCAGATCACCGAAGTGGCGGGCGAAGGCGACGTGTTCGGCGCGGGTGATGTCCTGGCCACGCAGGAAGAGCACGCGGTGTTTCAGCAGCAGCGCGCGGATCTCGGCCACCAGCGCGGGGTCGCGCGAGGCCACGCCCAGGTTCACGCCCGAGAGTTCGGCGCCGATGGCGCAGGTCAACGGCTCGACCTTGATCGAGTCAGGCAGAGTAGCGGCCCGCACGACGGCGGGCGCCGCGGGCTGGGCGGCCGACGGGGTGGCAGCAAGGGTGGCGGTGCTCATGGGTTTGTCTCCTGTTGATCAAGGCCGACAGGGGGCCCTGCAATGGAGACAAGCTTAGGCAGCGGGTCATGTGCGCTGCCCCCCAGCGTGGAGGGGGCTGGCAGAGTGGCGGGGGGTCAGGCGCGGCTCGGGCTCGCGTCGCACTCCTTGCCGCGCGGGCGCTCAGCCCGTGGTTTCGAGCAGCCCCAGGATGCGGGCGCGCTGCACCACCTGCTTGCGTGTGCCGGCGTCGAGCTTGGCGAACAGGTTCTTCATGTGCCACTTGATGGTCTCTTCACCCACCTGCAGCACGCGGCCGATTTCCTTGTTCGACAAGTTGCGCGCCAGCAGTTCCAGGACCTCGCGCTCCTTGGGGGTCAGCGCCATGCTCGGGGTGGCGCGCATGGTCGCGCCCGGCAGGCGCGGCCGTGCAGCCCGCTGGCAGCGGGACGGTGCCGCCAGCGGGCGTGCGGCCGCGGGTGCCCTGCCGGTCGCCAGCCCAGTCGCCCAGCGCGGGATGGGCATCGTCGAACACCCGCTGCAGGCCATACACATCCGCCAGATCGACGGCCTCGCGCAGCAGGTCCTGTGCCGGCTGGCCTTGGCGATGCCGTACGAAGGCGCGCAGGGCCAGCATCTCGATGTGCAGGCGTCCCATGCGCACTGCCTGTGCGCCGGCATCGGCCCGCGCGAACGCGGCTTCTGCGGCGCCCTACTCTGCGCCGCGAGTGCCGCGTGGGCCTGCGCCACGTCCGCCAGCAGGCGCACCTGCCGCCGCCAGATCGCGCCGTGCGGCAGGCTCGGTCTGGGCCAGCAGCGCATCCATCTGGGCGCACACCTCGCGGCAGGTTTCGGGCCTGAAACGCCGAGCGTGCAGGCGCACCTGCTCTGCCAGACTGGTGATGCGCAGGCGCGGCAGGCGCCGTGCCGCACCCACGGCGTCCAGGGCGGCCAGTAGTTCCAGCGCGCGGTGCTCGGATCCCTCGGCGGCGGCCATACGCGCCAGCGTGCGAAAGCCCAGCAGCACGGCCTCGGGCAAGGCACTGCGCTCCAGCAGGTCGAGCCGGTTGGCCAGCAGCGCGGCGGCTTCGTCGGGCAGGTCGCGCTCCCACAAGGCGGCGGCCAGCACGGCGGCCAGCATGCAGGCAAAGGCGCTGCGCCGGCCCAGTTCACCTTCGGCGCGCGCCAGGGTGGGGCGAAGCAGCTTTTCGGCCAGCCGCACCTGGCCTTCCCAGAGGTAGGACAGGCCGACGATGAAGTCGCCCCAACGCGCCAGATGACCCTGGGCCGCGCCGATCTCGTGGCGCGGCGCCTGCTGCTGGCGTAGCCGCGCCAGGGCCGGTTCACCGTCGAGCAGGGTGCGAAAGGCCGAGCGATTGGCATGCACGTGCAGCAGCAGCGGATCGGTCAGCGGCGGGTTGGTCGACCAGGGGTCGTGCAGGGCGGCGAAACGATCCGGGTCGTCGGCGTAGACGGCCGCGCCGCTCTGGATCAGCGCACATTCGCAGCGAAGGGCGGCGTCGCCGGGGCCGGCGCCGCCACTCCTGCCACGGGCAAGGTCGTTCCCGTCGGCGGCATCAGCGCTGGCCGGGGACGTGGTGGCGGCGCTGCCCGACATGGTGGGTGGCCGCGCCACCAGACGGTCGATGTAGCGACCTGCCTCGTCGTGGCGCTCACTCAAGGCCAGCGACCAGGCGGCGGCCAGCATCAGGCGCGGCCGGCGATCGAGCTCCTCGGCCGGCAGATGTGCCAGCCATTCGAGCACGGCGCCCTGGCGGCCTCGGGTCATGAGGGAGTCGTACAGGCTGCGTTCGGCCAGGTCGTAGGCACGGTCGGGCTGACCGGCCGCCAGGGCGTGTCGGGCGGCGGCTTCGAGCATGTCGCGTTCGGCCAGACCGGCGGCGGCGCGGGCGTGGATCTGCGCCTGTTCGGCCGCCGCCAGGCGGGCGAAACGACGCCGCAGTTCGTCGCGCGCCAGCGCATGCATGCGCAGCCAGTCGCTCGCTTCCGACGCCGCAAAGATCGGCGTGTCGCGCACCAGGCGTGCCAGGCGTTCGCAGGCGTCGTCGGCCCGCACCAGCTGGCTGCACAGCGCTGGATGCAGATGATCGAGCACGGCGATACGCGTCAGGAAGGCCACGTCCGCCGGCACCAGATTGGACAGCAGCAGGTTGACGAACTCGTCGCGCAGGCTGCCCGCCTGGGCGGCGATGACCGAGATCTCGGCCTGTGGCTCGGCACCGGCGGCCATCACCGACAGCGCCAGCTGCAGGCCCAGGGGCCAGCCTTCGGTGAGCTCGTGCAGGCGCGCGGCCGAATCGCGGTCGACCTGGGCGCCAAAACGCGCGCGCACCAGTTCGAGGGTCTCGTCGAGCTGGAAACGCAGCTGCGCCGGCCCGAGCGGCGTGCACAGGCCGTAGCTGATCAGGTCGTCGAGGTCGAGCGGGCAATCCGGGCGTGCCGCCACGATGACGCGCAGGTTGGCCGGCGCGTTGCGCAGCAGGTAGACCAGGGCGTCGCGGGTGGCGGGTGGCAGGCGGTCGACCTCGTCGAGCACCAGCACCACGTCCAGTGCCGATTGCGCCACCTCGGCCAACCACAGGGTCACACCTTCCAGCCCGGCCGTCGGGCTGCCGCTCAGCAGGGTGTGGCCGAAGGTCGGCCGGCCGGCGCCGCTTCGCACAGCCAGTGCCAGGCCCTGCACGAAACGGGCAACGTCATCCTGCACCTGGGCCGACAACCAGGCGACGACGCGGCCCAGCGCCAGATGCTCGCGCCGCCACTGAGCCAACAGCGAGGTCTTGCCGAAACCGGCCGGCGCTTGCACCAGGATGACCGGGGTGTCGCGCCAGCGTTCGTGTTCGGCCTTGAGCCGCGGGCGGGTGATCTGGTGGCGCGGCACCCTGGGCGGGGTGACCTTGAGCAGCAGGTCGTCGGGGGTGCCGAATGAGTGATGGGGCATGGCGTGGTGCGCATCGGGTAAGGCTGGATGCTGCAGGCAGCGCGGGCAGACCGCCTGCGTGTGCGGCGGTACAGCTCTTGCGGCAAGCGGTGACCAGCTCCCGCCGAACGATGGTAACGGCCGCGTCGAACACGCCGACCAGGGGACTTCCCCCCCGCGAGGAGGAGGTCGACAGACCCTGTCGATTCCTAGCATGAGGGTCCAAGCCAATGCTGGAGACCACCGTGTACAAACACCTGCTCGTGCCCATCGACGACACCAACCTGTCCATCGACCTGATCGGCCAGGCCGTGGCTCTGGCGCATCCGCTCAAGGCCCGCATCGACTTCGTGCATGTGCAGACCGACCCGGCGCGTTCGCTCGGTGGTGATGCCGAACTGCTGCGCCTGACCGCCCCCGATGTCTACGCCTACACCTACCAGGGCCGCGCCCGCACCCTGCTGGCCAAGGCCGAAGCGGCGGCGCGTGCACTGGGTGTGCCCTGTGGATCGAGCCTGGTCAGCGCCGATCAGGCGGCCAGCGCGATCGTGGAGGCGGCGCACCGGCTGGCCTGCGATCTCATCGTCATGGCCTCGCATGCCCACCGCAGCAAGCTCAGCCGGGTCTTCAGCTCGGACACGCTGGCCGTGCTGAGCAACGCCGGCCTGCCGGTGCTGATCACCACCACCCACGAACCGGCGCTGGCCGCCCGGGTGATCGGCGTGATCCGCGATGAACACCGCGCCATGGCCGCGGCCATCCATGCCTGGCTGGCGTTGCTCGACGCGCCGGTGGTTAGCGCGGCGGACCAGGCCGAGGTGGCCGACCTGATGCGCGCCACGCTGCACTACGTGCAGGACTTTCCGGTCAAGGTGCATCACCCCAAGGAAGAAGCCCAGCTGTTCAGGCATCTGCGTGCCCGCACCAGCCAGGTCGACGCCGAACTCGACGAACTCGAACGCCAGCATGGCCGCGAGGCCCAGCTCATCGCCAGCGTGTCCGCCCATCTCGACAACTACGCCGCAGCCGATGCAGCACACCGCAACAGCGCCGCCGCGGCCTTGCGCGCCGAGGTCGAGCGTTACGCCGGCTTCGTCTGGGAGCACATGGGCCGCGAGGAGGGCGTGGTGCTGCCCGCTGCCCAGCGTTGCCTGACGGATACCGACTGGGCCGAGATCGACGCGGTCTATGCCGCCGGCGAAGCGCTGGCGCGCCAGGCCGATACCCGATTGAGCCTGGTTTTGGCGCGCGTGAGTCGGCAAGTCGCATCGCGCGGGTGAAGCTCTGCAGCAGGTACTGCCCCGCGACGATGGCCGAGCCGGGCCAGAGCTCACCAAGCCGGCGCAGATCCTGCACCTCTTGCTTTGAGCCTGTGCCCTGAAGCGCCCTTCGTCGTGCCGCGGACAGCCGCTACATGCTCTTGAACAGGTGGCCGTAGCTGCGGCTGACTTCGAGTTTTTCGGGGTGGCCGCGCATGCTCACCAGCTGGCGGCCGCGGTCGTCGCGGGTGACGGCGGCGATGGCGCGGGTGTTGACCAGGGTCGAGCGGTGGATCTGCCAGAACTGGCGCGGGTCGAGTTCGTCGACCAGCTCCTTGATCGGTTTGCGGATGAGTGCCTCGACCTGGGCCGTCTGCACGCGGGTGTATTTCTCGTCGGAGATGAAGAACAACACCTCGTCGATGGCAATCATCTGGATGGCCTGGCCGACGCTGGCCTGGATCCAGGTCAAGTAGCCGCCTGAGGAGCGTTCGGCCGAGGTGCTGCCGCTCCCGCTCCCGCTGTCGCCCGGCGTCCGGCTTGTCGCGGGTGTGGCCGTGCCCGGCGAGCCACCGAGCCGCGCGCTGAGCTGGTGCAGCAGTTGCTGGATGGGCGGCGCTGCCAGCGGGTCGTTGCCGGCGCGTGCGGCCAGGCGCTTCTGCAGCCGTTCGACCGTGAGTTTGAGGCGCTCACGTTCGGCGGGTTTGAGCACGTAGTCGGTGGCACCTTGTTCGAAGGCTTCGACGGCATATTGGTCGTAGGCCGTGATGAAGACGATCTCGGGCAGGACTTCGTCGTCACCCACGGGCATCTGGGCGATCTGGCGTGCCGCCTCGACGCCGGTCAGGCCGGGCATGCGAATGTCGAGAAACACCAGATCGGGCCGCAGTGTGGTCACCAGCTCGACCGCCTCGACACCGTTGCGCGCCTCACCCACGATCTGCAGCTCGGGCCAGGCTTCGGCCAGGCGGACGCGCAACTGTTCGCGCATGAGGCGTTCGTCGTCGGCCAGCACGGCACGGGCGGTGAAGGGTGGATGGTCGGGCATCACGACATGCTAGTAGCGAAAACGCCGCGTGACACGGCGCAACACACGCCAGCCCGGGCCGGTGGGCAGCAGCCGGTCAGGCCTGGACCGAGGCATCAGGCGCGACTGAAGTCGACCGGTCTGTAGGGCAACGTGATGGTGACTCGTGTGCCACCGGCGGGGTTGTCGGCCACGGTGAGGGCAGCCTTGTCGCCGTACAACAGAGCCAGGCGTTCGCGGATATTGGCCAGGCCGACACCGCTGCCTTCGCCGCCGTCGGAGGCCGGCGGCTGCCCGGCCGCTGCGGCTGCCAGCCCGACGCCGGTGTCGACCACCGTCACCACCAGCCGGCCATGTGCCACCTCGGCCGCCACACGCAGCTGGCCCCCTTCGGGTTTGGGCTCCAGGCCGTGGCGGATGGCGTTTTCGACAAGCGTCGGCACCATCATGGGCGGGAACTCGGCCGACAGCAGGCCCTCGGGCACGTCGATCGAACTCTCGAGGCGTTCTTCCATGCGTACCTTGAGGATCTCGACGTAGGGCCGCACCATCTCGAGCTCGCGGCCCAGGTGGCGTGTGCCGCCGTCGTTGGCCTCGCGCATGGTCGGCATGCTGGCGCGCAGCAGGGCGATGAGGTTCTTCTGCATCTTGCTGGCGCGTGGCGGGTCGGTCTCGATCAGGTGGTCGATCGACGCCAGCGTGTTGAACAGGAAGTGCGGCTCGACCTGCGCCTGCATGGCCGCCATACGCGCCTCGACCACCTGGCGCTTGAGCGACTCGGCCTCGGCGGTTTCGGTCGCCTTCTCGGCCACCACCTGGGCCTGCTGGGCCTGCACCTCAGCCTGCAAGCGACCCTTGTAGGTAATCTTCATGATGATCGAGGCGACGATCCAGAAGAATGCCAGTTCGGGCAGGGAGTCGCCCAGGCGCACGACACGGGTGCGCACTTCCTTGCCGTTGCGCAGGTCGGATCGACGCGCCAGCTCGGCCTCGCGCTCGGCCTCGTCGCTCTCTTGCATGGCTTCGACGATGGCCTGGCGTGCCTCGTCCACGGCCTCACGCACAGCGTCGCTGTCGGCGCCCGGTGGCAGGCGGATCTCGACCGACGGTGACTGGGACGCGCGGGAAGTGGCTGCGCCTGCACTGGCGGCACCTTCCGCTGCACCGGATGCAGCCGATGCCCCGGCGGCCGGTTTGCGGGGCGAGATCCGCACGCCGTGTTCGTCGATGGTGATCGAGACCGACGAACCCTTGCTGTCTTCGGGCTGCTTCTCGATCCTGACCGACGGTGACTTGGGCGGGTGCGGCGGCTTGGGCGGGGTGCTGTCGTCGCCTACCGAGATGGTTTCGGAGAACTTCCAGCTGAACGGCGGCAGGTTCTGCAGCACGCCGGCGGCCATCAGAAGCAGCAGCGACAGCAGGAAGAACCGCTTCCAGCTGATGCCGACCAGCCAGTTGCCGTAGGTATGAAAGCCGCGCACCAGCGCCGCGCTGAAACGCTGCCAGCGTGTCGACACTGGGAAGGGGAGGTCTGTTGCATGGCCCGCACTGTAGGCGCCGACCATGCGGGCAAGCCAGTCGCCGGCGACGAAACGCGGCGTTGGCGGGACCGGCTGCCGGCCGGCACGACGGACTGCGGCGTCGGCCCCATGCAGGCCGCACGACGCGCCGATCGTGTTGGTCCCGGACTCAGTTCTTGAGCTTGTAGCCGGTCTTGAACATCCAGCCCACCACACCCAGCGCCGCGGCCAGGAAAGCCAGCGTCATGCCCAGGCTGAGCGCCAGACTGACGTCGGCCTGGCCGTAAAAACTCCAGCGGAAGCCGCTGATCAGGTAGACCACCGGGTTGAACAGCGCCACCGTCTGCCAGACCGGCGGCAACATGTCGATCGAATAGAAGCTGCCGCCCAGAAACGTCAGCGGTGTGACGATGAGCAGCGGGATGACCTGCAGCTTCTCGAAACCATCGGCCCAGATGCCGATGATGAAACCGATCAGGCTGAAGGTGACCGCCGTGAGCAGCAGGAACAGCACCATCCACAGCGGGTGTTCGATGCGCAGCGGCACGAACAGCCCGGCGGTGGCCAGGATGATGAGCCCCAGGATGACCGACTTGCTGGCCGCCGCGCCCACATAGGCCAGCAGGATCTCGAGGGTCGAGATGGGCGCCGAGAGCAGCTCGTAGATCGTGCCGGTGAACTTGGGAAAGTAGATGCCGAACGAGGCGTTGGAGATGCTTTGCGTGAGCAGCGACAGCATGATCAGCCCCGGCACGATGAAGGCGCCGTAGCTCACGCCGTTCACCTCGGGAATACGCGAGCCGATGGCCGCGCCGAAGACGATGAAATACAGCGAGGTCGACAACACCGGCGACACGATGCTCTGCATCAGCGTGCGCCAGGTGCGTGCCATCTCGAAGAGGTAGATGGCCCGAACGGCGTGCAAGTTCATGCCGTCTCCCGAACGAGGCTGACGAAGATGTCTTCGAGTGAACTCTGCGAGGTCTGCAGATCGGTGAAGGCGATGCCGGCCCGGGCCAGCGCACCGAGCAGGTCGGCGATGGCGACCTTGTCGCCCTGGCTGTCGTAGGTGTAGACGAGTTCTTCGCCGCCGCTGGCCAGCACCAGCGGGTAGGCCGCCAGCGCTGCGGGCAGTTCGGTGAGTGGCTGCTGCAGGTGCAGCGTGAGTTGTTTGCGCCCGAGCTTGTGCATGAGTTCGACCTTGTCCTCGACCAGGATGATCTCGCCCTTGCGGATCACGCCGATGCGGTCGGCCATCTCCTCGGCCTCGTCGATGTAGTGGGTGGTGAGGATGATGGTCACCCCGGTGTCACGCAGGCGGTGCACCAGCTGCCACATGTCGCGACGCAGTTCGACGTCGACACCGGCGGTGGGTTCGTCGAGGAACAGGATCTTGGGCTCATGCGACAGCGCCTTGGCGATGAGCAGGCGGCGCTTCATGCCGCCCGACAGCGTCATGATGCGGTTGTCCTTCTTGTCCCATAGCGACAGCGACTTCAGCACCTGCTCGATGTAGGCCGGGTTGGCCGGCTTGCCGAACAGGCCACGGCTCAGGTTGACGGTGGCCCAGACGGTCTCGAACGAATCGGTCGTCAGCTCCTGCGGCACCAGGCCGACCAGGGCGCGGGCGGCACGGTAGTCGGCGACGTTGTCATGGCCGTCGATCGTGACGGTGCCGGTGCTGGCGGTGACGATGCCACACACGACGCTGATGAGGGTGGTCTTGCCGGCGCCATTGGGGCCGAGCAGGGCGAAGATCTCGCCGCGGCGGATATCGAGGTTGATGTTGCGCAGGGCGCTGAACCCGGACGCGTAGGTCTTGGACAGGTTCGAGATCGAGAGCATGGGGGTCATCGGCATGGCCGCGACGATACACGCTGGTGCGGATCTGAGCGTTTGGCTGCCCGGTTCAGGCCCGAGCGGGCAAAAAAGTACCCCGGGGTGGCAGGGGAACCACACACCGGGGTCGACTCGTTGCACTGTCGAAGCACAAACGAAAGGCTCGTGTGCAGTATTGCCTCGGCCTTGAGGACCCGCAAGTGCGTGGACTCCCCCCGAATGGGTGGAAAGGTGTCGATTTGTGGGGGATGTTGCCAGTTGCGGTTCGTGAATTGCGGCTCACGGCAGGTCGATGCCCGGTTCTGGCGCAAGGCGAGATGCAAATACCGGCACGCCGCCCGGTCGTCAGGTCGACAGCACCCGCACCCTGTGGGTCGCAAATTGCACTTCGTCACCCGCACGCAGCTTGCGCGCCCGACGGGTTTCAGGTTGGCCATTGACCAGCACCGCCCCTTCGGTGATCAACACCTTGGCCGACGCACCACTGGTGGCGATGCCGGTGGCCTTGAGCAAGGCCGCCAGCTCGATGTACTCACCTCTGAGCTCGAAAGGTACCGCGTTGTCGTTCGGGATGTCGATCATGAGGTCGATTCTGCCCCCTCTGGTCATAGGTACAAACATGGTGCTGGGCCTGCGACCGAAAGCGAATACTGATCACATTGGCAACGACTCGCCACCCACTGGACATGCGAATTCTCCTGGCCGAAGACGAACGCGAACTGGCGACCTGGCTGGTGCGTGCACTCGCCCAGAGCGACTTCCAGGTCGACTGGGTCGACGACGGTCGCATGGTTCGGCGCAGCCTGAAGGCCACCCGCTACGACGCGTTGATCCTCGACCTCGGCCTGCCGGGGCTCGGCGGCCACGACGTGCTCGCCGACCTGCGCGAAGCCGACCAGCGTCTGCCGGTGCTGATCCTCACCGCGCGAGATTCACTGATCGAACGGGTCAGCAGCCTGCACGAGGGCGCCGACGACTTCCTGGCCAAACCCTTCGAAGTGGCCGAGCTCGAAGCGCGGCTGGTGGCCCTGGTTCGCCGCGCGCGCGGCAGCGAACATCCACGCTTTGCCTGCGGTCCGCTGGCCTTCGACGCCGGCACCAAGCAGTTCACCCTGACCCACGAACCCCTGAGCTTGACGCCTCGCGAACATGCGGTGCTGCGCGCCCTGATCCAGCACAGCGGCGAGCCTCTGTCCAAGCAGGAGATCCTGAACCGCGTGTTCTCCGACGAGCAGGACGTGCAGCCCGATGTCGTCGAGGTGCTGGTGCACAGGCTGCGCAAGCGCCTGCACGACAGCCCGGTGAGCATCCGCACCCTGCGCGGTCTGGGCTATGTGCTCGAAAGCAGCGGGTGAGGCTCGAGGCCTGGCACCGGTTCAGCCTGCGCCGAACCCTGCTGGCGGTGCTGCTGCCGGGCATGCTGCTGGTGGTCGGCGTCGAGCTCTGGATCACCTGGCGCACGGCGGTCGATGCCGCGAACGCGGCCTACGACCGCTCGCTGCTCGGCGCCATCAAGTCGATCGACGCGAACATCTCCACCGACAGCGGCGGGCTGGCCGTCGAGCTGCCTTACCGCATGCTCGAGTTCTTCGAACTCACCGCCAGCGGGTCGGTGTACTACCGCGTTGCCACCGAAGACGGACTGGTCGAGATCGGCAACGCCGACCTGCCGCCACCGGTGCACCCGCTGGCGACCGGCAGGCCACAGTTCAACGACAGCAACTACTTCGGCGATCCCGTTCGTATCGGCAGTTATGCGCGCTTGCTGCCGCGCCCCCTGGCCGGGCAGGAGGTGGCACAACGCGTGGTGATCCAGGTCGCCGAGACCTTGACATCGCGCGAACAGTTCACACACACGCTGGTGCTGCAGGCGCTCACGCGTGATCTGGTCCTGGTGCTGGTCGCCGGGGTGTTGCTGGTGCTGGTGATCGGCTGGGCCTTGCGTCCGCTGGCACGTTTGCGCAACGAGGTACAGACGAGATCACCACTCGATCTGACGCCGATCGCGAGCGAGGGCATCCCGGTCGACGTGCAGCCGCTGGTGGAGGCGATCAACCACCACGTCGAGCGCACGCGCCGGCTGGGCGAGGCGCGGCGGCGTTTCATCGACGACGCGTCGCACCAGCTGCGCACGCCGCTGACGACACTGACGACCCAGGTGGGCTTTGCGCTGCGCGAGCCCGACCCGGACAGGCTTCACGGCGCCTTGCTGGCGGTCAAGGCCCAGCTCGACGAAACCGTGCGTCAGACCAACCAGATGCTGGCGCTGGCGCGCACCGACAGCGCGGACGTGGCCTCGGAGTCGATCGCGCTCGCCAGCCTGGCCGAGGAGGGCACGCGCGCCTGGTGGGCCGAAGCGCGCGCCAGGCGCATCGACCTCGGGCTGGAAGTGCCCGCGCAGCCGGTCTGGGTGCAGGCCCATCCGGGGCTGCTCAAGGAGGCCTTGTCGAACCTGCTGCACAACGCCTTGCGCTACACACCTCCCGGCGGCCACGTCACCGTGCACGTGACGGCCGAACCGGGTGCAGCACGCCTGATGGTGGTCGACAACGGGCCGGGCATACCGGCGCCCGAGCGCGATCGTGCCGGGGAGCGTTTCTTTCGCGCCAGCAATGCCAGCCAGCCGGGTTCGGGCCTGGGCCTGGCCATCGTGCGTTCCATCGCCGAGCGCCATGGCGGTCGGCTCGAGGTGGGTGTCGGACCGCAGGGTCAGGGCCTGTCGGTCACGATGATCCTGCCGCTGCCACCCTCGTGAATCGTGTTGCGGGTTAACCCGCACCGTTTCGCCGTTTTCGTGAAAGGCGGCTGAAAGTGGCGGCTCGATATCGTGGCTCCATGCTTCGACGACTTCCTTGCTCGAAGCACCACGAACCGGATGGAGACACCATGAAACTGAGCAAATCGATGTTTGGATTGTCCTTGGCCGTTGCAGCTGCTGCGGCGTGCGCCGGCCCGCTGGACAAGACCGAATGCATCGCACCGGCCAAGCCGGGTGGCGGCTTCGACCTGACCTGCAAATTGGCGCAGACCGCGCTGCTGGAAGGCAAGTACATCGCCGACCCGATGCGCGTGACGTACATGCCGGGCGGCATCGGCGCAGTGGCCTACAACGCGGTGGTGGCGCAGCGCCCCGACAGCGCCAACACCATCGTGGCCTTTTCGGGCGGCTCGCTGCTGAACCTGGCGCAAGGCAAGTTCGGCCGCTACAACGAGAACGACGTACGTTGGCTGGCCGCGATCGGTGCCGACTACGGCGCCGTGGTGGTGGCCGAGAACTCACCGTACAAGTCATTGAAGGACGTGCTGGCAGCGGTCAAGGCCGATCAGGCCAAGGTGGTATTCGGCGCCGGTGGCACCGTGGGCAGCCAGGACTGGATGAAGGCTGCCATGACGGCCAAGGCGGCCGGCGTGAACCCGAAATCGATGCGTTTTGTCGCTTTCGAAGGCGGCGGCGAGGCCATGACGGCACTGCAAGGCGGCCACATCCACGTGTTTACCGGCGACGCGGCCGAGACCGTGCAGCAGATCAAGGCTGGCGCGAAGGTGCGCCTGCTTGCCGTGATGGCTGACAAGCGCCTGGCCGGTGATCTGGCCAACGTGCCCACCGCCAAGGAGCAAGGCACCGACATCGAGTGGCCCATCATCCGCGGCTTTTACGTCGGCCCGAAGGTCAGCGACGCCGACTTCAAGCTCTGGAGCGACACCTTCGCGAAGATGATGGCCACCCCGGCCTACGACAAGGCACGCGCCGATCGTGGCCTGTATCCCTTTGCCTTGACCGGCGCACAGGCCGACGCTCACATCAAGCAGCAGGTGGCGGCCTACCGCAAGCTGGCGGCCGACTTCGGCCTGGCGGTCACGAAGTAAGCGCCGGGCCGCCATCCCCGCCTCAGCCGCGCCCGGCCGGTGCGGCCGCCCCAACGAAAGTCTCCCATGAGTGATCGCATCCTCGGTGCGGCGTGTGTCGTCGCGTCCGCAGCCATGGCCTGGTCGGCGCGCGACTATGCCGCTGCCATCTCGTACGAACCGGTCGGGCCGCGTGCCTTTCCGCTGCTGCTGGCTGGCCTGATGGCCGCCGGCGGGCTGTGGCTGGTGTTGCGCCCGACGCTGCGCGGCACGGGTGTCTTCAAGGGTGTGCCACTGCCAGCGACCGCGCTGTGCGCCGCAGCCGTGCTGGTCTATGCCCTCATGTTCGAAGTGCTGGGGTTCACGCTGGCCACCACACTGATGGCCGTGCCGGTGGGCCTGGCCTTCGGCGGCAGCTTGAAACAATCGCTTGCCGGTGGCGCCGGCCTGGGCCTGGTGCTGTTCTTGCTGTTCGACAAGCTGCTGGACGTGGTGCTGCCCACCGGCATGTTGGCGGTGCTGCTCGGAGGCCGCTGATGGAAACCCTGCAACATCTGATGGTGGGCTTCGGCGTCGCGCTGAGCCCGACCAACCTGATGATCGCGGCGATGGGTGCGCTGATCGGCACGGTCGTCGGCCTGTTGCCCGGCCTGGGGCCGATCAACGGCGTGGCCATCCTGATGCCTCTGGCTTTCGCGATGAAGCTGCCGCCCGAGGCGTCGTTGATCCTGCTGGCAGCGGTGTACATCGGCTGCGAATACGGTGGACGCATCTCGTCGATCCTGCTGAACGTGCCCGGTGATGCCGGCGCGATCATGACGGCGCTGGACGGCTACCCGATGGCACGCAAGGGCCTGGGGGGTGTGGCGCTGTCGATCTCGGCCTGGAGCTCGTTCGTCGGCTCGCTCATTGCCACCGCCGGCATCGTGCTCTTCGCGCCGCTGCTGGCGAGCTGGGCACTGTCGTTCGGGCCGGCCGAATACTTCGCGCTGATGTGTTTCGCCTTCGCCTGCATCGCCGGCCTGATGGGCGACGCGCCGATGAAGGCAGCCCTGGCCGCGGTGATCGGTTTGTCGCTGTCATGCGTCGGGCTCGATTCGAACTCGGGCGTGTACCGCTTCACCGGCGGTGACGTGCACCTGTCGGACGGCATCCAGTTCATCGTCGTCGTGATCGGTGTGTTCTCGATCAGCGAGATCTTGCTGATGCTGCAGGAGCACCACAGCAGCGCCGGGATGATCACCAACACCGGCCGCAAGATGTTCAACCTTCGGGAGATGGCGCAGACCTGGTGGGGCACGGTGCGATCCAGCGTCGTCGGCTTCGTCGTCGGGGTGTTGCCCGGGGCCGGCGCCACCATCGCCAGTGCGATGACCTACTCGATGGAAAAACGCCTCACCGACACCGAAGGCACTTTCGGCAAGGGCGACATCCGCGGCGTGGCGGCGCCCGAGGCTGCCAACAACTCGGCCGCGACCGGCTCCTTCGTGCCGATGCTCACACTCGGCGTGCCGGGGTCGGGCACCACGGCGGTGATGGTCGGCGCACTCTCGCTCTACAACATCACGCCCGGGCCGGCGCTGTTCACCCAGCAGCCGACGCTGGTCTGGGGCCTGATCGCGTCGCTGTTCATCGCCAACGTGATCCTGCTCGTCATCAACATCCCGATGGTCGGCCTGTTCACCAAGGTGCTGCAGATCCCGAACTGGGTGCTCGTGCCGGCCATCCTGGCGATCAGCGCTGTGGGCGTCTATGCGGTGCATGCCACCACCTTCGACCTGGTGCTGATGTCGGCGCTGGGCGCCGTGGGCTACCTGCTGCGCAAGCAGGGGGTGCCGATGGCGCCGCTGATCCTGGGCTTCGTGCTGGGCGACATGATGGAGCAGAACCTGCGCCGCGCGCTGTCGATGACCAACGGCGACGCCGCCATCCTGGTCGAGAGCCCCATCTCGATCGGCCTGTGGCTGGGTGCTGCCGCGATGGTGCTGCTACCGCCGCTGCTGCGCATCGTCAACCAACGCCGGGCGGCTGCCGCTGCGGTGCTCTGAAGCCAGTCAGGAGACATCATGCAACTCACCGGATTGCTGCACGGCGCAGCCCTGCTCAAGCATGTCGACTTCCCCACGGCCGAGGTGCTCGGCCCGGACGCCAGCGAAGACCAGATCCAGGACCTGATCCGCCGCCACGGCCAGGTCTTCGTCAAGCCGCTGTTCAAGGGTGCCATCGGCAAGAAGGGCAAGGCCGGGCTGATCGGCCGCGCCACCGACCTGCGTGGCGCACTGGCCGAGAAGGAACGCCTGTACTTCGCCGAGCACCAGCACGGCAACATCAAGGCCAAGGCCAACGGCGTCAGTTTCGAAGGAGGTGTGCCGGCCGAGCACGAGGTGTATTTCTCGATCAGTGACGACACACGCTTTCGTGCGCCGACGATCACGCTGACCCACAAGGGCGGTGTCGCGATCGAGGAACTCGACAAGGCCGACATCGCCACCGTGCCCTTCGATGCGCTGACCGGCCTCAAGGCCTTCGTGATCGCCAACGCGCTGAGCGACATCGGCGCGCCGCGCGAGATCATCTCGCCGCTGGTGCAGCACCTGCCCAAGCTGTGGGAGCTGATGCACCACTACGGCATGACGACGCTGGAGCTGAACCCGATCCGCATGCGCAGCGACGGCAACGGCCGACTGACGCCGGTGGCCTGCGACTTCAAGTGCGGCTTCGACCGCGACGACCCGCGGGTGGCGCGGCTGGGGCTGCCGGCGCACCTGTTCGCTGCCGATGTAGGCGCCTTCGAACAGGAGGTCAACGAACTGCGCACGCACCAGGGCCAGTCCGACGTGTTTGTCATCAACGAACGCGGCACCATCCTGGCGCCCACCTTCGGCGGCGGCGCCAACAGCCTGGTGACCGAGGTGCTGGGCGAGGCGGCCAGCATTAGTTCGGACTTCGGCGGCAACCCGCCCTACGAGAAGATGAAGCAGGTGGCGCGCATCTGCTACCGGCACTTCCTGGCGCAGAGCAACGTGCTGTTCATCATCGGCGGCAAGTCGAACAACACCGACATCCACGAGACGCTGCGTGCCATGGGCGATGCCTTGCGCGAGCACTTCTCGACCCACGGCGCAACACCGCTTTACGTGGTGGTGGGCCGCGGCGGGCCGAACCTGGTGCGTGGCTTCGGTGCGCTCGCCGACACGTGCGAGTCGCTCGGCCTGCCGTACCGCTTCTTCGGCTTCGACAGCGCAATCTCCGAAGTCGTGAACTACGCCAAGCAGATCGACGGGTGGATGAAGGACGGCGGCCGCGAGGTCATCGCGCGCCACCTCGGCATCGCCCCGACCACCTGACACCGCCAGACATCGATCGACCCTGCCCGGAGCCCCACCATGCATGCACAAGGCATCTCGTCCTTTCCCTACTTCGTCGGCATCGACTCGCTGGCCGACGTGGCCACCCGGGCGACCGCGTCTGCGTGCTCAACATCCTGGGCGGCGAATCGCGCCAGGTCACACCGACCAGCCATGTCTTTTCCGGCGGCAACGTGGCCTTCGGCACCTCGCCGGGGCGCGGCGGCCAGGTGTTGAAGACGAGCTTCGGCGACATCCCGGTGTTCAACAACGTGCGCGAAGGCCTGAAGGCCGGGCACGCGTTCAACACCGGCGTGGTCTACCTGCCACCATCGGGCGTGCGGGACGGCGTGGCCGAACTCATTCGTGTCAACCCTGGCCTGAAGAAGATCGTCATCGTGACCGAGAAGATCGCGGTGCACGATGCCCGCGAGATCCGCGCGATGGCGCAAGGCGCAGGCGTCGATGTCATCGGCGGCAACTGCCTGGGTGTGGCCGACTCGTGGAGCCGGGTACGCATCGGCGGCGCACTGGGTGGCGACCATCCGGCAGAGACGTTGCTGCAAGGTACGGTGGCAGTGTTCTCGAACTCGGGTGGCTTCACGACCACCATCGCGCAGTACCTGTCCACCGAGGGCTGGGGCACGACAACGCTGGTGTCGTCGGGCAAGGACGTCTACATCCACTATGGCGCTCGCGACTTCGCCCATGCACTGCGCAACGACGGCCGTTCGCGCGCCGCGGTGCTGTACGCCGAGCCCGGCGGCTACTACGAGCAGGGCATCGACTGGGGCAAACCGGTGGTGGCCTGCGTGGTGGGGCGCTGGAAGTCCAAGCTGACGCGCGCGGTGGGCCATGCCGGCGCGATGGCCGGAGCCGGCGACAGCGCGGCCGACAAGGAGCGCTGGTTCATGGAGGCCTTCGGCGTCGATGCCATCTTCACGCCCGAGCACCCGGTGGTCTCGCAGCGCGGCGCCGTGGTCACCAACATCGCCCACATCCCGGCGGCGCTGACCGCGGTGATGGCCGCCAACGGCGCCCAACCCGACTTCGCCCCGCGTGGCAGCCTGACACTGAAGGCGTGGATGGCCAACGACCAGGGCATCACGCTGCCCTCGGCACTGGCGCTGCCGCCGGTGACGGCACCCGAGCCCTACGCCGCCCAGCTGGCCCAGCTGGGCAGGCAGGTCGGTGCCGTGATCGCGCGCCAGAACATGAAGGACAAGTCCGGCGCGTCGGTGATGGACCCGAAGACGCAGGTCACCTCGGTGCACGGCCACTCGGTGCTCGAACTGGCGTTGCAGCCGCTGCAGGCCAACTTCGCCTTGCCGCTGGTGCACGAGGCGGCCGGCCCGAACGACCGCGCCATGCTCGACATCGCCGTCGCTGCCGAGGTCAACCTGGTCGGCGACCCGGTGCTGGTAGCTGCCGACGCGGCCCGCGCCGCGGGCAATTCACCCAACACCATCATGGCCGCGGCGGCGGCTGTGATCGGCCCCAGGCGGGTGGAGCGGGCATTGGCCTGCACCCGCGCGCTGATCGACCTGTTCGCCGGTTCGGGTCTGAAAGAGGGCCACCATGTCGAGTTCGACAGCTCGCACATCCAGGTCGATGCCGCAATACGCGCACTGTTCATGGCGCGCGACGACGAAGCCGGCGACTCACACCCCGAGGCCATGCTGCAGGCCGTGCGCGACCGCGGCGCGAAGTCGGTGTTCATCGACTTCCTGCTGCGGCTGGGCGGGCGGCTCTCGCGCGACGCGATTCTGGCCGCCATCTCGATCACCATCGCCTGGGGCCCGCTGGTGCGCAAGCGCATCAGCCGCCTGACTGCGGAGACGCTGCCCTGGTACCTGCGGCTGTACGGTGTGATGGTGGGCTCGAGCATCCCGGCCGAGCGCCACCAGTGGGGGTCGTTGTGCGGCATCTCGCAGGCCGAGCGTTACGGACAGTGGACCATGGCAGACCTGTGCTACCTGGCGATGACCGGGCGCAAGCCGACGGTGGCGCAAGCGCTGCCGTTGCAGATGCTGATCGGCCTGCTGGTGTCCAACGGACCCGGCTCGATCTCGTCGCAGGGGGCCAAGGGGGCGGTGTCGGCCGACGGGCCGCAGACGCCGGGCCGGGTGCAGATCAACAAGGCGATGGTCGGCTTCCTCACCCACACCGGCTACAGCCATGGGGGCAACGGCTTCGAGGGCATGGCCTTCCTGCTGGAGCGCTTCAAGGACCAGGCCCTGCAGGACCCGACCGACCCGACACACGGCATCGACCTGAAGGCGATGGCCACCACCTATGCCAAGGCCTACAAGGCCGAGAAACGCCTGGCCAAGGAACTCGGGCAAGAACTGCGCGCCTTGCCAGGCGTGCATCACCCTGTGTTCAAGGGCAAGCCTGTGAACCACGACCCGCGCGAGCGTTTCATCGCCGCCTTCATGGCCGAGCGCGGCGACTACAACATCTTCCACGCCTACTACCGCGAGCTGGCGCAGGCGCTCTACGACGTCGGCGCGACGCCCTATGTCTTTTGCGTCAACGTCGACGCGGTGATCGCTGCGCTGCTGCTGTCGCTGCTGTGGACCGACTTCAAGGCGGGCGTGCTCACCGAGCGCGACCTCGAGACGGCGGCCTTCACGGTGTTCCTCTACGGCCGCATGATCGGTGCGGCCGCCGAGATCGACGATCACCTGAACCGCGGTCGCAACATGGACACACGCACACCGGAAGCCGCCTGCGCGTTCGTGATGTGACGATGCTGCACCTCGACCCGGAGCGATGACACGATGGACCTGCCCGCGCACCAACTGACGATGACCGTGCTGATGACGCCGGACACCGCGAACTTTGCAGGCAACGTGCATGGCGGCACCTTGCTCAAGTTGCTCGACCAGGCCGCGTACGCCTGTGCGAGCCGTTATGCCGGTCACTATGTGGTCACACTCAGCGTCGATCAGGTGACCTTCCGCCAGCCGGTTCATGTGGGCGAACTGGTGACGCTGCTGGCGGCGGTCAACCACACCGGAACCTCGTCGATGGAGGTCGGCATCAAGGTCATCGCGGAAAACATCCGCACGCAAGCGGCCCGGCACGTCAACAGCTGCTTCTTCACGATGGTCGCTGTGGACGATGACCGCAGGCCCGTGCCTGTGCCCGCTCTGCGCCCCTTCTCACCCGACGAGCGCAGGCGGCACGCGGCCGCCATCGTTCGCAAGGAGATGCGGATCGAACAGGAACAGCGATTCAAGGCCCTTGCCCTGCAATCGTGAAACGCCGCTGCAGCTCACGACTCAGCGCGGCACGTAGAAGGTGGAGCCGGCGTGTACGTCTAGCGCGGGTGTGCCTGGGGATTGCGGTGCGCCAGCGCGCGGACTCGCATGGTGCAGCTCGAAGTGGATCGGATGGCTGCGCCCGCCCAGGTCACCGGCATGGCCGGCCGGCAAACGTACACGCACAGGCAGGGCGCCGATGGCTGCGGCGGGCAGCTCGAGTCGGGTGTCCGAGGTGATGATCAGGCCGGGCAGGCCGTCGACACTGACCCGCAGCTGCAGCGCATCTTCGGTGCGGTTCATGATCTGCAGGCGGTAGACGTTCTCGACCTGACCATCGTCGATCACGCGGGCAAGGGTGTTGCGGTCCTTGATCACGTCGACCAGCAAGTCGCTGCGGCTGGCCAGGCTGTAGGCGAACGCACCACACAACACCGTGAGAGCTGCGGCATAAACCAGCACACGGGGGCGCACCACACGCCTGAGCATGGTGGCGCGGCTCCAGCGGTTCTCGATGCCGTTGTCGGTGGCGTAACGGATCAGCCCGCGCGGTGAGCCCATCTTGTCCATCACGCCGTCACACACGTCGATGCAGGCAGCACAGGCGATACATTCGTTTTGCAGGCCGTTGCGGATGTCGATGCCGGTGGGGCAGACCTGGACACACAAGGTGCAGTCGATGCAGTCGCCCAGGCCCTGTGCCGCGGCCGAACTCTTGCGGGCGCGTGAGCCGCGCGGATCACCACGGGCAGCGTCGTAGCTGATGATCAGGCTGTCGCGGTCGATCAGGGCACTCTGGATACGCGCGTACGGGCACATGTATTTGCACACCTGCTCGCGCATGAACCCCGCGTTGCCGTAGGTGGCTGCGGCGTAGAACAAGACCCAGAAGGCTTCCCAGGGCGACAGGGTGAACGTTGCGACCTGGTCCGCCAACTGCAGGATGGGAGTGAAATACCCGACGAAGGTGAATCCGGTGACCAGTGCCAGGGTCGTCCAGCCCAGTTGTTTGGCGCCCTTGCGCAGCAGCTTGTTGCGGCCCCAGGGCGCGGTGTCCAGGCGCTGGCGTGCCATGCGGTCACCTTCGCAGTGGTGCTCGATCCACATGAAGAGTTCGGTATATACCGTCTGCGGACAGGTGTAACCACACCACAGACGGCCGGCGAGTGCGGTGAAGAAAAACAGCGCCAAGGCACCGATCACCATCAATGCGGCCAGGTAGATCAGGTCTTGCGGATACAGCAGCAGGCCGAACAGGTAGAAGCGCCCGCCGTCCAGATCGAACAGGACGGCCTGATGGCTGTTCCACTGCAGCCAGGGTGTGCCGTAGAACACCAGCTGAGTCACCCACACCATGACCCAACGCCAGCGGGCGTAGAAGCCCTTGACGTTGCGCGGATAGATCTTGGCTTCGGCCGCAATCATCGACGTGGCCACGGGCTGGACCGGGATCACCCGGCGCGCGACCGGTGCGGGGTTGGGTGTGTCCATCGTCAGCCCGCCAGGCCGTCGATGCGAGCGCGCAGCAAGAAGGGTGTGTAGCGCCAGAGGTAGAGCACAAAGGCCAGCGACCACAGCGCGGACGAGACGGCGACAGCCGGCAACATCCAGCTGGCATCGATCAAGGGAAGCCCGACACGTGCCAGCGCCGCGCCCGAGACACACAGGTAGGCCGCAACCTCCACCCGCCCGGCCTGCAGCAAACGCCCGGTGTGGCCCAGCGCCGTGCGGGTGATCATGCCCAGCGTGATGCCACCGATCAGCCCCACCGTGAGTGCATGGGTGGCCAGACCAGGGGCAACCCAGCCCAGTTCGGCGGCGGCCCGCAAGGCCAGGTGCACCGGCAACCAGGCATAGGCCACATGCAGCACCCACACCAGAGGTGTGCGCCGTGTCGACCACGGGTTCCACAGGTACCAGCGTGTGGCGTGAGCTAGCAGCCCGATCGCCACCACCACCACCAGCCAGAGGCCATGCAGCTGCAGCAGATCGATGGCCAGCAAGGCCAGCACACTGCCCAGGGCGAGCCGTTCGACACGTGGGTCGCGTCGCGCATCGGCGCCAGGCACACCGTTGTTGGTGAACATGGGCACGACGCGGCCGGCCATGACGGCAACGATGAACATCAATACATCCAGCGCCACGGTGATGCCCAGTCCGGCGGGCAGGGCGGTCCAGCTGGCGGGTATCCAGCCCAGCTGGCTGGCGTGCACCACCGCCGACGCGAGTGCCATGCCAAGCAGCAGAGGCACGAAGAAGTAGTTGCGCTTGTTGTTGCCGTTTCGAAGTGCACGCCACAAGGCCCAGGCGGCCAGCAGCGGAAAGGCGATGTTGACGATGGCTGCGGCCAGCCCGAAGGGTGTCAGCACGAGTACCCGACCCAGCACCCACAGCCCTGCCATGGCCATCAGCGGGCGC
Organism: Candidatus Intricatilinea gracilis; assembly: GCA_016702605.1. GTDB lineage: Bacteria > Pseudomonadota > Gammaproteobacteria > Burkholderiales > Burkholderiaceae_C > Sphaerotilus > Sphaerotilus gracilis. The sequence goes on along the minus strand of JADJDQ010000021.1, from coordinate 1,324,477 downwards.
CCCGTCGGTGTGGGCTGACCCGACCAGTTTCGACCCGCCGTGAACAGGAAACCCACCACGATGGCCAGCGTGTAGCCGAAGACCATCTCGTGGGCATGCCACAAGGGGCCTCGCAGGCCGGTATTCGATGTCAGGCCGCTGAACTGCAGTGACCACAAGGGCACCGACAAGGCCGCGAACATGGCGGCCAGCAGATAGAAGGGTCGAAAGCCAAGTTGCCACAAGGCGAGTTCGCCCGCCGGCACCGCGCGCGTACGCGCCGGTTCACTGATCAGGATAGGCATGACATAAAAGCTGCAAACACAATACATCTATTGTGGCATGTGTGTGGTGATGACCGCAATCGACACCCTTGCCGTTGCGTGCCGCTACCAAAGGTGCATCGCAGCGGACGACCGGCAGGCATTGACATGGATCACCAGCGCGGCTGGTTCACGTTGCACAATAGATGCATGATGCATGCAGCTTTAACTGGATCTTGCGGAGGACCCTCGATCGAAAGCGCGCAAGCCGCTGATCCGGCAACGCAGAGTGGCACTGCTCACCACGCCGTCATCGGGGAAACTGCGGGGCGATCACGTGTGCCGGGCGCAACCTTGGCATGCAACCATCCCGTCATCGTCTTGCCTGAGCTGTCATGAAACTCAACACCTTCACCGACTACAGCCTGCGTGTATTGATCTACCTGGCCGCCGACCCGACGCGCCGGGCCACGATTGCCGAGGTCGCCACGTCGTTCGACGTGTCGGAGAACCATCTCGTCAAGGTGGTGCACTTTCTCGGCAAACAAGGCTGGCTGGCAACGGTGCGGGGCAAGGGTGGAGGCATGGGGCTGGGCCTGCCGGCCGATCAGATCGTGATCGGCGACGTCGTGCGCAGCACCGAAGGCGCGTCCGTGCCGGCCGAGTGTTTCGGTGACGCGCCCGACACCTGCTCGATCGCCCGCATCTGCCGCCTGCGTGGTGTGCTGGGTGAAGCGGTCGAGGCCTTCTATGCTGTGCTGGACGGCTACACGCTGGCTGATCTGGTGCACAACCGAAACGCGCTGGCCAAGGTGATGCACCCACGGCCCACTGCGCGCAGCTGAGGACGTTTCATCATGAGTGCTCCATCTCCCGTCGATGGTGCTGCAGCAGGGCAGGGCAAGGCGCGGCCACGTCACCCTGTACCCGAGACCTTTCCTTACCAGGGCCCTGACGAACTGCGCCAACCGGTGTTCGATGCCTTGCGCCGTGTGGTCGACCCCGAGATGGCGCTGACCATCGTCGATGTGGGCCTGATCTACGGCGTGGTGATCGACGGCGACAAGGCCAGCATTCGAATCACCATGACGTCGGTGGCCTGCCCGGTGATCGACGTGATCATCGACGAGGTCGATCTCGAGCTCGACCGCACTTTGCCGCGTGGCATGGCCATCGAGATCGAGCTGGTGTGGCAGCCGCCGTGGACACCCGAGATGATGAGTGAACGCGCCAGGCGCTTCATGCAATGAGCCGGGTCGAGCGTCCTGCCGGTGGTGCGCGGGCAGCACAGCGGGCGCGCCCCTCGGCTCTGCGCACGACGACCACCGCCACACTGAGTGCGCTGGTGGCGACGGCCTTGATCAGCGCCGTGCTGGGTGGGCTGGTGCGCACCAGGGCCTGGTCGCTGGGTGGTGTCGACGGGCCGGGTGGTGCCGCCGGGTTGGGCTCCGCGGTCGGTTGGGCCGCCGTGCTGGCGGCGTTTGGTGACACCACCGTCACCGTGCTGGGCCGCGCTGCACTGGCGCATGCAGCGCTGGTGATCTCGGCCTTCCTGGGTACGGCCATCGGTGTGGAACGGGCCGTGGCGATCCGCCAGCCCTGGGCGTTTGCCGCGCCGCTGTGTTCGGGGTTGGCAGGTTTGTGCCTGCTGGCCGGCCAGACGTCGCTGGCCGCAGGCTTGTTCGTATTGGCTGCACTGGTGTTCATTGCCGTCAACATCGTGGTGGTGTTGCGCCAGCGCGAGGTGCACACGGTGCTGTTGTTGCTCGGCGCCGTGGCCTGGTCGACGGGCAATGTGCTGTTTGCAACCAGCCCCTACAGCGCGGCATCGCTGCCCTGGTGGTTTGCCTTCCTGATCCTGACCATCGCGGCCGAAAGGCTCGAGATGACCCGCCTGATGGCGCGCCTGACCCATGCGGGAATCGCCCTGCTGGCGGTGGTGTTCACGCTGATGGCTGGTGCGGTCATTGGACTGTGGCTGCCGGGACTGGGCGGCGTGATCTTTGGCCTGGCGCTGACAGCACTGGCGATCTGGTTCGCGCTGTTCGACATCGCTCGGCGCACCGTGCGGATGCGGGGCATGAGTCGCTACATGGCCGTGTGTCTGCTGGTCGGTTACGCCTGGCTGGCGGTGGCCGGTATCGCCTGGCTGGGCACGGCGGCGAGTTGCCCTGGGCGCGACATGGCCTTGCATGCACTTGGCCTGGGCTTCGTGATGAGCATGATCATGGGCCATGCACCGGTCATCCTGCCTGCGGTGGCGCGGGTCAAGCTGCTGTTCGGCGCGTGGTTCTATGTGCCGCTGGTTTGTCTGCATGCCTCACTGGTGTTTCGGCTGTTCTGGGGCATGGCCGAGCCGGCGTGGCTCAGCCTTGGCGCCAGCTTGAATGCCGCCAGCCTGCTGCTGTTTGTCCTCACGATGATCGGCTCGGCCATCGCATGGCGGGTGCAGCACCCCGTGCGCCTGGCACCTGCGGCGGGCTGAGCCTTGGACTACGCCACGCTCAAGCTCATCCATCAATGTGCCGTGGTCCTGTCGATCGGCGGCTTTGCTGCGCGATGGCTGGGCGTGCTGGCGGGCGCCGACTGGGCACGTGGTCGACTGGCGCGCAGCCTGCCGCATGGAGTCGACACGGTGTTGCTCACATCGGCCGTGGCGCTGGCCTGGACGATCGGCCTCAACCCCCTGGATGTGCCTTGGCTGATGGCCAAGATCATCGCGCTGCTGGTCTACATCGGCCTGGGCATGCTGGCATTGCGACCCGCGTCGACACGCGCCATGTGTATCCGTTCAGGTGAACTGGCCTTGCTCACGGTGGGGTACATCGTGTCGGTGGCATTGACCAAGCAGGTGGTGGGTTTCTTCGGTCTGGCTTGAGGGGTGAACGCCAAGGCCGCCGTGCGCGGCCTGTCGACTGATCTGAATCAAATGTATTTGGCATGCACCTTATACGATAGGTACATGTTGAATGCAGCTTTCAGTCGACCCAAGGAGTTCATCGTGCCGCCGACACTTTCATCACTACTGGCCAGCGTGCTGTTTGCCGCCAGCCTGGTCACCGCCATCAGCGCCAGTGCTGCCACACCTGCGCCTGGCAAACCTGCCAACAAACCGGTGCCATCGCGGGGCGCAGGCGACTTCGGCCCGCCGCAAGGTGCGCCGATCAAGGCCGTGCTGACCAGCCCGCCGTTCGTGCCGCCACCCACCAATCGCAAGGTACCGGCCAAAGTGATCGTCGAGCTCGAAGTGATCGAGAAGGACATGCAGATCTCGGAAGGTGTGAGCTACACGTTCTGGACGTTTGGCGGCACGGTGCCGGGCAGCTTCATTCGTGTGCGCCAGGGTGACACGGTGGAGTTTCACCTCAAGAACCACCCGAGCAGCAAGATGCCGCACAACATCGACCTGCACGGCGTGACCGGCCCCGGCGGCGGTGCGGCCAGCAGCTTCACGGCGCCAGGGCACGAGTCGCAGTTCAGCTTCAAGGCACTCAACGAAGGCATCTACGTGTACCACTGCGCCACTGCGCCGGTGGGCATGCACGTGGCCAACGGCATGTACGGCCTGATCCTGGTGGAGCCGCCCGAAGGCCTGCCCAAGGTCGACCACGAGTACTACGTGATGCAAGGCGACTTCTACACCACAGGCAAGTACCGCGAGAAGGGTCAACAACCCTTCGACATGGAAAAGGCCATCGCCGAACAGCCGACCTACGTGTTGTTCAACGGCGCCGAAGGAGCACTCACCGGTGACCGCGCCATCACCGCCAAGACCGGCGAAACCGTGCGGCTGTACGTCGGCAACGGCGGGCCGAACCTGGTGTCGAGCTTCCACGTCATCGGCGCCATCTTCGACAAGGTGCGTTACGAGGGCGGCAGCAACGTGCAGAAGAACGTGCAGACCACGCTCATTCCGGCCGGTGGCGCCGCGGTGGTCGAGTTCAAGACACCCGTGCCGGGCAGCTACGTCTTGGTCGACCACTCGATCTTCAGAGCCTTCAACAAGGGCGCATTGGCCATCCTGAAGGTGGATGGGCCCGAGGACAAATCCATCTACTCGGGCAAGGAGCTCGACTCGGTCTACCTGGGTGACCGGTCGCAGCCCAACATGAACGCCGTGACCGCAGCCACCAAGGCCGCTGCCAGCGGTACCTTGACCTTGCAGGACCAGATCCAGGCCGGCCAGGCTCTGTACTCTGGCACCTGTTCGGTCTGTCACCAGGCCAATGGGGCAGGGCTGCAGGGTGTGTTCCCGCCGCTGGCCAAGTCCGACTACCTTGTCGCCGACCCGAAACGCGCCATCGGCATCGTGCTCAACGGCATGACGGGCAAGGTCACGGTGAACGGTAGCGAATACAACTCGGTGATGCCACCCATGAACCAGTTGAACGACGACGAAGTGGCCAACATCCTGAGCTACGTGCTCAACAGCTTCGGCAACAGCGCCGGGCGTATCACGACAGAAGACGTCACCAAGTACCGCGCCGCCAACAAGCCCGCGGCCAGCACCGGCGGTCATTGAGGACCGTGCCATGTCGAGACTGTCGACGGTGTTGACCGTGGCACTGGCTTGCACAGGAGGCCTTTGCCCGCTGGCCACGGCACAGGTGGGCAATCCGCTGAGCAGCACCTACGTCGACGTCCCGGCCGGCACACTGGCCAGTGTGCTGGCCAACGACGCCGACCGATCACCCATGGCTGTGTCGGGTTTCGCCATGCGCATCACCCCGGTCACCCGCGGGGAGTTCAGGCGCTTTGTCGCCACCCATCCGCAATGGCAACCTGGCCAGGTGCCACGCACCTTTGCGGATGCGGCCTACCTGCAAAGCTGGTCTGACCCATTGATGTCTTCCAGCCCGCAGGTCGAACATCAGCCGACCGTGCAGGTGAGCTGGTTTGCTGCGCAGGCCTACTGCGACAGTGAAGGAGCCCGCCTGCCGACCTGGACCGAGTGGGAATATGTCGCCGCAGCCGACGCCACCCGCACGGATGCACGCAGCGACCCGGCCTGGCTGGCGCAGATCCTGGCCTGGTACGCGCGGCCAGCCACGGCAGCGTTGCCAGCGGTGGGCGGTCCAGCCAACGTCTACGGCGTGCGCAACATGCATGGCCTGATCTGGGAGTGGGTGGATGACTTCAACGCCCTGATGGTCAACGCCGACAGCCGCTCGGGTGACGACCCAGACAAGCTCAAGTTCTGCGGCGCCGGCGCCATCAACCTCAAGGACAAGCAGAACTACGCCGTGCTCATGCGCATTGCGCTGCTGTCGTCACTGCAAGCCGCCGACAGCACCACCAGCCTGGGCTTTCGGTGTGTCCGCCCATCGACCAAGGACAACCCGTGATCACCTCGAGTTCGACCAGCAGCTGCAAGCCCGCAACTGCAACATGGCCCAGACGCGGCAGCGCCTGCCTGTTGGCCCTGGCCCTGTCGTCAAGCCTGTATGCACAGAGCAAGGCACAACCCCATGTGCATGTCCACACCCATGAACTGGACGCGCCGGCATCGGCCAACACCGCGTCGACTTCGACGGCACAAGCCAGGCTACCCACCAACTCGGTCTACCACCTGCACGTGCCACTCACCGACCAGAATGGTCGGACCTGGCAGCTCGACGAACTGGCCGGCCGACCCGTGCTGGTCAGCATGTTCTACGGCTCGTGCAAGTTCGTCTGCCCGATACTGATCGACACCCTGCGTGCCACCAGCGAACAACTGCAGCCGCTCGACCGCGACCGCGTCGTGCGACTGCTCGTGAGCATCGACCCAGCGCGCGACAGTGTGGCGGCGCTCGCGCGTCTGGGTGAGGTGCACAAACTCGACCCGGCACGCTGGACCTTGGCACGCACCGATGCCAAGTCGGTGCGCAAACTCGCAGCCGTGCTGGGCATCCAGTACCGGGCGCTGCCCGACGGCGAGTTCAATCACTCGACCGAATTGATCTTGCTCGACACCCAGGGCCACATCACTGCACGCACCGCCAAGATGGGTGCCGTCGATGCCGCGTTCGTGCGGCAGGTGAGCACAGCCGCCGCCGCCACGCGGCCCTGACGGGCGGCGCATGCGCCTGTTGATCCGGGCGGCGCCGCGCCACGCCATTTGAGGCGATCGCAAGAATGCATGTCATTTGACATAATATACATCGTCGTGCATTTATGCGATCTCGTTACCTGCCGTGAAATAGCTGGTGATGTCGAGGTGCAACGATCGATGCCCGTCGTTCATCGTGCTTGCCCCACAAAGCAGTAAGCCCGCGACCATTGCTGGTGGCGGGCTTACATCCATCGACCAAGCCTAGTTGAGGCTCGACTTCTGGGTCTTCTCGCTGGGGCACGGGTTCCCTGGGTTTTCACCCTCCGCCCAATCTTGCGGCCGGTTCTGCGATTCGATGGACTCAGTCTACGGCACAGGTCATGACGCTATCGTGACAACAGGTGGTGTTAAGTAACGCTTCATGGTGGTTCGACAGCCAGAATTGAAACAAGTTGCCACGATGCGACCTGCTCAGCCGGCTCGGTCACGCAAGCATTCACTTGCGAAAACGTCGCCAAGTCTTTGAAATGAAAAGAAATTTATGACTTCCTACTTCGGTGCTGCGGTCAACACCAGGACATCGGTGCCGGGTGCCGTCGGCCACAACGACACGTAGGTGTTGGCGGCCCAGCGTGGCAGGAAGCGGCGGTACAGGGAGTTGAGCGGTATCCCGGACTGTCCGGTCGAGTGCATGAAGACCGACTTGCTCGGGTCGGCCACGTCGTACAAGGCGCGCAGGCTCGCGCCGTGTTCCGACAGATAAAGCTCGCCGGTGCTTGCATCGGGCTTGAGGCTCACCCGCGAGACATTGACGGTGTGGTTGTCGCCACCCACCGGTGTGCGCAGTTCGAACAGCCACGACAGCGCCCCCACCTTGCTGAACGGACGGTGTTCGGCACGAGCGATGTGCAGGTCGCCCCAGCGCCAGGTCGAGGGGTCGTCACCCAGGCGGGTCTGCAATTCACTCAGTGCGCGGTTGAGCGCTTCGTTGGCGGCTTCGTTGCAAAAAACCAGGCGTCCTGACGCTCCATCACCGATTCGAGTGCGTCGCGGAAACTGCGGATGGTGCCGAACTCGCGTGACCACAAGGTCGGCCCGAACTCGTCTGCAAACACGAGTTCGGTCAGGTGACGAGTCCAGGCGTGGTAGATCGCGGGCACCGCCTGGTCGGCAGCCATGGTGCCGTCGAACGACGTGATCTGACCGGCGAGCCGCCCAGCGTAGGGGTGTTCACTGAGCGCATTCCTGAACACAGGCAGCAGCCTGCGAGCGCCGAGCGAGACGACGTCGGCCTGGATCTGACCCAGGCTGGCCAGATCGTGTCGCGGGCGGCTGGCAAGCAACTGTTCGATGCGTTGGGCACGGTACGGCGGCGCCCATTCACTGGTGATGTAGTGTGGGTACTCGGGCGCATGGATGCGGTGGTTGGCCGTGGCGATCCAGCCGCGCTGTGGGTCACGCTCGCGCGGCGTCTCGGTCGGGTCGAGAAAATCCTGCCAGTCGTAACGTTCGTCCCAACCGGGTGAAGGCACCAGCCCGCGCAGATCGTTCTCGGCCTTGCGCACCGGAACACGCCCCGCGGAAACAAAGGCGATGTGGCCGTGTGCGCCCTCGGCGTCGGCGACGACCATGTTCTGCATCGGGGCCACGTAGTCGGCGCTGGCGTTGATGAACTCGGCCACCGTGCGGGCGCGGTTGAACGCCAGGCCCGCGTCCATCGGGCTGGCGTCGGGGTCGAGCGCTGTCCAGCGCATGGCGATCACGTAGCGCGGCGGGCCCGCCTTGGTGTTGCCGGGCACCGCGGCGCGCGACACCGGCGCCACTTCGGGTTGGGCCGAGGCTCGCTCGGCGGCAGACGCCGTCGTTGCTGTCGATGCGCGGCTGGCGACCTGATCGGTACTGGGCGGCGGCGTGCTCACCTCGGACGCTCGGGTCGGCGCAGGCGATGCCCCTGCCGCGGCGGCCCCAGTGAGACCGCGGGTGGCCGGCACATTGGCGTCGGAGATCACCGGACCGTGTCGGGTCGCCCGGGTGGTGATACGCACGTCGGCAGCGCCCCGTACCTTGATGACCTCGGCCTGTTCCTCGAAACGCGCCCAACCTTGAGGGGTCTCGTAGACGTTGGCGTCGTCCGGGTGCAGGCGTTCGAGGTAGAGGTCCTGCACGTCAGGGTTCGTGTTGGTGAACCCCCAGGCGATGTGCTGGTTCTGCCCCAGCACCACCAGCGGCAGGCCGGGCATGGTCGCACCTGCCAATTGCAGGCCGGGTATCTCGATGCGGGCGAAGTACCACAGCGCCGGCGCGCTGAGCTTGAGGTGCGGGTCGTTGGCCAGCAGCGGCTTGCCCGTGGCACTGTGCTGGCCGTCCACGACCCAGTTGTTCGAGCCCACGCCTTCGATGCCCGATTCGGGGGCAGCCAGTGACGACGTGCGTTCGACCAGTTCGGTCGACACTCGCCACTCGCGTGCCAGGGCTGCGTAATCGGCAGTGGCCGGCATGACGGCACCCGGATACGGCGGCAGCAGTTCGTTGATGCGCGCCACCGGTAGCTGCAGTGCAAGGCGCAGGCGCAGCAGTTCGGTGCTCCAGTTGCCGCCCAGATCCCAGGCCATCATGATGGCCCATGACAAGCTGTCGATCGGGGTCCAGGCTTCGGGCTCGAGCCCCAGCAGCAGGAACTCGGGTGGCCGCGCGCGCAGGTGGTCCTGCACAAACGCGTTGATGCCTGCGGCGTAGGCTTCGAGCACGCGGCGGCTGTCGCCCTGCACCTGCAGCCACTGCAGCGTGGCGGCGCGGCGTACGGCCAGGGCGCGCAGGAAACGATCGGTATCCACCGCCGCGGGGCCGAAGGCCTCGGCCAGCCGCCCTGCCCCGATCCGTTTGTGGGTCTCGAGTTGCCACAGGCGATCCTGTGCATGGGCAAAACCGAGGCCGTACATGGCCTGCTCCATCGTCGCAGCCTTGATCGTTGGAATGCCATCGCCGTCACGCTCGATGCGCACCTGTGACGCCGCTCCGATCGCCGCTGCCGGTGTTGCCACCGTCAGCGGCAGGCCCCGTACCTTCAGTTCACCCTGCGTGACGGGCAACACTCGCTGGCGCCAGGCAGCCAGCACAACCAGCACTATGGCCAGGACGACCAGCACGGTGACGATCGACAAGGTGATCAGGCGGCGGCGAAAGAATCGGCTCATGCAGGCAACGCGGTGGGCGTGGTCGGGTGTGGTTCTTGGTCGGTCCGGCCAGGGGCGAGGTCGGACCAGACAGGGTGTGTTGCGCCTGAGGGTATGCGCCATGGGAACATCCCCCAGCAAGTGTGTCAGTCGCAGGCACAATCGCACCTGACCTCCCATGAACATCATCATTCTCGACGACTATCAGGACGCGGTGCGCAAGTTGCACTGTGCCGAGCGACTGGGCACGCTGCCGTGCAAGGTCTTCACCAACACGGTCAAGGGCGTAGGCCAGTTGTCGGTGCGGCTCAAGGACGCCGAAGTGCTGGTGCTGATCCGTGAACGGACCTCGTTCAACCGGCAGTTGCTCGAGCGCCTGCCACGCCTGAAGCTGATCGCCCAGACCGGACGTGTGGGCAGCCACATCGATCTCGAGGCCTGCACGCAGCTGGGCATCGCCGTGGCCGAAGGCACCGGCTCGCCGGTCGCGCCGGCCGAGCTCACCTGGGCGTTGGTGCTGGCTGCCATGCGCCGATTGCCGCAATACATCTCACACCTCAAACATGGTGCCTGGCAACAAGCTGGGCTCAAGTCAGCCTCGATGCCGCCCAATTTTGGCATCGGCACCGTGGTCAAGGGTCGCACCCTGGGCATCTGGGGCTACGGCAAGATCGGCCAGCTGGTGGCCGGGTACGGCAAGGCCTTCGGCATGAAGGTGCAGGTATGGGGCAGCGAAGCTTCGCGAGCCAGGGCGGTCGAACACGGTTACACAGCGTGCGCAGACCGAGCCACGTTTTTTGCCACATCCGACGTGTTGAGCCTGCATCTGCGGCTCAACGAGGCGACTCGTGGGATCGTTACCCACGAAGACCTCGCCGCCATGCAGGCCAGCGCGCTGCTGGTCAACACGTCGCGCGCCGAACTGATCGAGGAAGGCGCCCTGGTGGCCGGGCTCAATCGCGGCCACCCAGGGTTGGCTGCCGTGGACGTGTTCGAAAGTGAACCGATCCTGCAGGGCCACCCGCTGCTGCGGCTGGAGAACGCGATCTGCTCGCCCCACGTCGGATACTTCGAACAAGACAGCTACGAGTTGTACTTCGGCGCCGCCTTCGACAACGTGGTGAACTTCGTGCGCGGCGCACCCACCAACGTCGTCAACCCCGAGGCCTTGTCCGTGCGCCGTGCCTGATCGCGCCGAGCTGAGTCGACAAGACGGCGCAGCCGTCAAGGGCAGCCGCAACGCCCTGCTCTTCGGCAACTTCGCCATCGGTTGTGGCGTGATGGTGGTGCCAGGCTCACTCAACGACCTGGTGATCGACCTGGGTGTGTCGGTGGCGCTGGGTGGGCAACTCATCACGGCTGGCGCGGCGATGCTCTGCTTCGGTGCGCCGCTGCTCGCTGCCCTGCTCGCCCATGTGGACCGGCGCCGGCTGCTGGCGATCAGCCTGCTGTGTTACGCCCTGGGCCACGCCGCCTGCGCGCTGGCGCCGGGTTATGCCGCCTTGCTGCCGCTGCGTATGGTCGCCCTGCTGGCGGCGGCCGTGTACACACCTCAAGCCGCCGCCACCATGGGCGTGATGGCACCGGCGCACCAGCGCGGACGAGCGATCACCTATATCTTCCTCGGTTGGTCGCTGGCCTCGGTGCTGGGCATGCCGCTGCACAGCTACATCGGCGAGACCTGGGGCTGGCGCTGGGCCTTTGCGCTGGTGACGGCCCTGTCGCTGGCTGCGGCATGGTGGGTGTGGCGCAGCCTGCCCGACGGACTGCATCCACCGGTGCTGTCGCTGGCAAGTTGGCGGCGCGTCTTCTCGGAGCCGGTGCTGATGGCCATCGTGCTCGTCACGGCCCTGGCCGGCGCGGGTCAGTTCACGCTGTTTTCGTACATGGCGCCGTATTACCGCCAGATGCTGGGCGCCAGTGCCGGGCAGATCAGCTTCCTGTTTCTCTGGTACGGCGCCTTCGGATTGGCAGGCAACCTGTTGCTGAGTCGTCATGTCGACCGCTTTGGCGCGGCGCGCGCGGTGGCCTGGCTGCTGGGCTGCATCGCCTTGTCGATGGCGGTGTTCGACCTGCCCACCACCGTGATCGGCATGGCGATCGCGCTGGTGCCCTGGGGGCTGGGCTGTTTTGCCTGCAACTCGGCCCAGCAGGCCAGGCTGGGGCAGACCGCCCCCGCGCTGGCGCCGGCCCTGATGGCGCTCAACACCTCGGCCATCTACCTGGGCCAGGCGATCGGCGCGGCCAGCGGCGGACTCATGGTGGCCGCCGCCGGCTACGCGCCTTTGCATCTGGCCGGGCTGGGCTGGTTGGCTGCGGCCCTGGCACTGAGCTTGTGGGCCACCCGGCGCCTGACGCGCACGCCGTTCCACGCCTGACCGCACTGGTTCGTGATGTCCCGAAAAGTTCCCCCGGCCGGATCGCCGCCGCCCACCACCGCGGGCACAGCGACTTCCATCGGCCACCAGCACACCCGCCCCGCACCCGGTTCACCGCGCGACCTGTGGCGCGTCTTCAACCGCCTCACCTTGCAGGGCTTCGGTGGTGTGTTGCCTGTAGCGCAGCGCGAACTGGTCGAACGCGAGGGTTGGCTCGACAAGGCTGAGTTCGTCGAGGTGCTGGCGCTGAGCCAGGTGTTGCCGGGGCCGAACATCATCAACCTGGCGCTCATCATCGGTGACCGTTACTTCGGCTGGCGCGGCGCGGCGGCGGCATTGACAGGGCTGCTGGGTTTTCCGCTGCTGATCGTGCTGGCGCTGACTGTGCTGTACCAGCACTACGCTCACTTGCCGGCCGTGGCTGGCGCCTTGCGCGGCATGGGTGTCGTGGCGGCCGGGCTGGTGGGGTCGACGGCGCTCAAGCTGTTGTCTACCCTCGAGAAGAACACGATGGGCCTGGCCGCGTGTGGCTTGCTGATCGCGCTCACCGCTGTGGGCGTCGGACTGTTGCGCTGGCCCCTGGTGTGGGCCCTGATCGGTCTGGGGTTGCCGGCGTATGGGTTCGCCTGGTGGCGCATCGGCACCGCGGCACCTCCACAGGCCGGCAAGGGGGCGCCATGACCCTGGCCTCCATGAGCCTGCCCGACCTGTGGTCGCTGTTCAGCCACTTCACCATGTTGTCGCTGCTGGCGATCGGTGGTGCCATCAACACGGCGCCCGACATCCAGCGTTACATGGTGGTCGAACACGGCTGGTTGAGTGATGCACAGTTCACCGACTCGGTCGCCATCGCCCAGGCCGCCCCCGGCCCCAACGTGTTGTTCATCGCCGTGCTGGGCTGGACGGTGGGCGGCTGGGCCGGCATGGTCGCTGCCATGGCCGGCATCCTGCTGCCCTCCACCACGCTGGCACTGCTGGTCAGTCGGTGGGGCCACGCGCGGCGCGAGGCGCGTGGGGTACGGGCCTTCAATGCCGGCCTGGCGCCGATATCACTCGGCCTGCTGCTGGCCACGACCTGGCTGCTGAGTTCACCGACGCGGGGGCAACCTATCGCCACCGTGTTGCTGCTCGGCACGATGGTGATCATGTGGCGCTACAAGATCAGCCCGTTGTGGCTGATCGGCGTGGGCGCCGTGTTCGGCGCCTTCGGCTGGGTCTGATCCTGCGCGTCGGGGCTCAGCGCTTGCGCGCTTCGGGGTTGAGCGCCGTCTTGGGCTCGCCGCCGGTCAGCAAGGCGATCAGGTTGTCGGTGGCCAGGTTGGCCATGGCGCGCCGAGTCGGGATGCTGGCACTGGCGATATGCGGCGTGAGCACGACGCTGGGTGCGTCCAGCAGATCGCGGTTGAACTGCGGTTCACCCTCGAACACGTCGAGCGCCGCGGCGGCGATGACGCGGTCCTTCAACGCCCGTGCCAGCGCCGCGTCGTCGACCACCCCACCGCGCGCGATGTTGGTGAGTGTGGCGCCGGGTTTCATGAGGGCCAGTTCGGCCGCACCCACCAGGTGATGCGAGGCGGCGCTGTACGGCACGACGATGACCAGATGATCGGCCTGGCGCAGCAACTCTTCTTTGCTCACCCAGCGCGCACCCAGCGTGGCCTCGATGTCGGCCGGCAGACGCGAGCGGTTGTGATAGACCACCTGCATGCCAAAGCCCAGTGCACCGCGGCGGGCGATGGCCTGGCCGATGCGGCCCATGCCGAGCACACCCAGCGTGGCGCCGTGGACGTCGCTGCCGGCGAACATGTCCACACTCCACTTGTTCCACTCGCCGCGGCGCAGGAAGTGTTCGGACTCGGCGATGCGCCGGGCCGCCGCCATCATCAGCGCAAACCCGAAGTCGGCGGTGGTTTCGGTCAACACGTCGGGTGCGTTGGTCACCACCACGCCACGTGCCGTGCAGGCTGCCACATCGATGTTGTTGTAGCCCACCGCCATGGTGCACACGGCACGCAGGTCGGGGCAGGCGTCGAGCAGCGCGGCGTCGATCTTCTCGCTGCCGGTGATGAAGACACCGACCTTGCCCTGCAGGCGGGCGATCAGCTCGGCCTGTGGCCAGACGGTGTCGTCCGGGTTGGTGGTGACGTCGAAATGTTGGCGCAGTCGATCGACGATGTCGTCGAACACGCGGCGTGACACCAGTACGGCGGGGCGGGTCATGGAAGTCTCCTTTGTTGTCGGTGAGGTGTGATGCGGTGAGTTGCTTCGGCTAATCGTGAAAGCGCGTAAAACCGGCCACTGGCTCACGCTCGGTGACGAGTTGGTTCTCGATCGCGCCCGGGTCGGCAACACCCAGCGACATGCCACACACCACCATCTCGCCAGCCGATAGCCCAAGCTGCTCGGCGATCAAACGGTGGAACTGGGTGAAGGCCGCCTGCGGGCAGGTATCCAGGCCACGCCCACGGGCGGCGACCATGATGCTTTGCAGGAACATGCCGTAGTCCAGCCACGAGCCCTGGCACATCAGGCGGTCGATGGTGAAGATCAGGCCGACCGGTGCGTCGAAGAAGCGGTAGTTGCGGGCATGCTGGTCGTGCATGCGCGCCTTGTCGGTCTTGGCGATGCCCAGCAGGCTGTACAGATCCCAGCCCACCTTGCGGCGCCGATCGATGTAGGGCGACACCCACTGCTCGGGGTAGTAGGCGTATTCCTCGCGGTGCTCGGCAAGCAGTTCGGGGTCGTCGTAGGCCGCGACGATGCGGTTGGACAAAGCCTGGCGCGACTCACCCGTCAACACGTGCACCTTCCAGGGCTGGGTGTTGGTGCCCGACGGTGCACGCGACGCCACGGTCAGGATCTCCTCGATCGTCGACCGTGGCACCGGTGTGGGCAAGAAGGCGCGCAAGGAACGGCGCGAGGTGATCGCGGCATCGACGATGGTGTGCTGGCTGGGGTCGACGGAGGTGCTCATGAGGTGTGGGTTCGCCCGAGGGCGGAAGTTGCGTCGTGGACGACGAAGGCCGGGTCAGGAGGCACGTCTGTGCAGACGTCGACATCCCGATGTGACGTTGCCGGGGCAAGTTTGCCGAGACTGCCGATCCAGGACCGACTGACCGATGAGCTGAACCCGATCCGACATGGCCAAATCCCAGGCATCGACGATGCGGCCGACAGCAGCAGGCCCGGGCTGGTGGGTAAATCAATGCGCCGAGGCGTCGGGCTGTGACTCGACGACCAATGGCAGCAGCGCCCGGCGCAAGGCGTCGGGCAGGTGCACCGGGCGTCGCGTCTGGCGATCGACATACACGTGGATGAAATCACCGTGTGCGGCGCTGAGTGCCTCGCCCGCAGCGAACAGGCCGACGCGGTACCGCACCGAGCTGCGCCCGAGTTCGGCCACGGCGATGCCGGCCTCGACCTGCTGCGGAAACGCCAGCGGCGAAAAGTAGTGGCACTGCGTATGCACCACCAGGCCGATCACCGGGCTGTGTTCGATGTCGAGTGCCCCGGCGTTGATCAGGTAACTGTTCACCGCCGTGTCGAACCAGCTGTAGTAGACGACGTTGTTGACGTGGCCGTACACGTCGTTGTCCGACCACCGCGTGGTGATGGGCGCGTAGTGGCGAAAACCGTCGCGGCCGGCTGCAAGTATTCTGCTCATGGCGACGCATTATTCACGCTGGCTGCCCGGAGTGCCTGGAGTGTGCCTGCCGCTGCATCCAGGTGGCATGGGCAATGTCCCAGGTGCTGGTCTGCAGGGCGACCGTGGTGCGGATGTCGGCACCGTAACCGCCTCCCATGGTCAGCACGAGCGCAATACCGCGCTCACTCACCTGACGCATGACGCGGCGGTCGCGTTCTGCAATACCTTCGGCGCTGAGCGCCAGACGGCCGAGCCGGTCGCCCACATGCACATCCACACCCGCCTGATAGAACACCAGGCCCGGCGGCGCGTCGCCGTGGCGTCGCCAGAGTTCGGCCAAGGCCTTGTCGAGCGCGGCGAGGTAGTCGTCGTCGCCACAGTCGTCGGGCAGTTCGACGTCGAGGTCACCCGCGACCTTGCGAAACGGAAAGTTGCGCGCGCCATGCATCGACAAGGTGAACACGGTGTCGTCGCCCTGGAAGATGGCTGCCGTGCCATTGCCCTGGTGCACATCGAGGTCGATCACCGCCACACGCAGCAATTGGCGCACATGGTGCCGATGCCATTCGGCCTGCATCAACCGCGCCGCCACCGCCAGATCGTTGAAGACGCAGTAGCCGCCGCCGCGGTCGGCGCTGGCGTGATGGGTGCCGCCGCCCAGGCTGCCGGCTATGCCTTCGGCAAGTGCGGCGCGGGCTGCTGCAATGGTGGCCCCCACCGATCGGCGCGCCCGTTCGACCATCGACGGCGTCCAGGGAAAGCCGATCTCGCGGATCTGTGCGGGGCTGAGGGTGCCGTCGAACACCGCAGCGATGTAGTCGGGCTCGTGCGCCAGGGCGAGTTCGCCGGCGCTGGCGGCGTCACTCACCTGCAGCCGCAGTCCGGGCTGCGGCCAGGGACGCGTGCTGAGCACCTCGCGCAGCAGCTGATATTTACCCATCGGAAACCGATGCCCGGCTGGCAGGCTGAGAGAGAAGACGTCGTTGTAGAAGGCCTGCATGCGGGCCATTGTGCGAGTGGCCGAGCCTGTCCTGCTGTTCCTGGCGCGCCTGTGACCAGGTGATGACTCGGTGGGTGGTTTAGAGCTTTGCCACTAAATTTTGTTGCATTGCAGCATTTCTCTTGCAATCACAGGCTCGCTGCTTAATACTTGCGCCCATGCTGCACTGCAGCAACCCATTACCCTTCTAGGAGCCACCCCATGATCACCCCCGAAAACATCGCCGCGTCCAGCAAAGAAGTCGTCGAATCGATGCTGGCACTGACCGCCAAGTCGTTCGAAGGCGTCGAGAAACTCGTCGAACTGAACCTGAACACCGCCCGTGCCAGCCTGGAAGACGGTGCCGAGACGACCAAGGCCCTGCTCGGCGCCAAGGACGCTCAGGAATTCTTCGCGCTGCAAGCCAGTCTGTTCCAGCCCGCCGCCGACAAGGCAACGGCTTATGGCCGTCAGGTGTACGACATCACGTCGACCGCCCAGGCCGAGTTCGCCAAGATGGTCGAAGCCCAGATGAGCGGCACCCAGCAAAAGGTGATGGCGCTGGTCGAAACCGCCGCCAAGAACGCCCCGGCCGGCAGCGAAAACGCCGTGGCCCTGGTGAAGTCGGCCATGACCGCCGCCAACAATGCCCTCGAAAGCGCTCAGAAGGCTGCCAAGCAAGCCGCCAGCGTCGCCGAAGCCAACTTCCAGACCCTGAGCGCTCAAGCCACGACGGCTGCCAAGGCCGCTGTGCAAGCTGCCCGAAGGCCACCCGTCGCGCAGCTCAGTAAGACCCGACATCACCGTTCGACATCGGCTCCGCCCAGCAGTGCTCACAAGTTCTGCTCGAATATTTGAACTTTCCAAATTGACGCGGATCTAGTGTTGCGCAGGGTGCTATCTTGGCGCCCTGTAACGGTTGTCTCCTCGGTACCCGTCGAAACACGGTTTCAAGGTACCTTCAAGCCCGGCTCTCGCCGGGCTTTCTTTTTTCTGGATCCGGTTTCGCGCCACGACCTTGCCTGCGTCCTGCCGCTGTCGACCACGCGTCGTGACGGCCCATGCCGAGCCATGAGTGACAAGCCGGGGAGACCACACCGTCGGTGTTTTGTGTCTATCCCTCACTTGTCACTTAAGTTTATGAAATATTTGTCAAGCAAACTGGTCGCCTGTCTGGCTGTCGTGTGTGTGTCGCCGCTGGTCGAGGCCGGCGTTGAGGTGAAGGATGCCTGGGTCCGGGCCACCGTGGTGCAACAGCGAGCGACCGGCGCCTTCATGCGATTGACATCGACCGAGCCGGTGCGTGTCGTCGAGGTGCGGTCCCCGGCAGCCAAGATCGTCGAACTCCATCAGATGCTGATCGAAAACAACGTGATGAAGATGCAGGCCGTGTCGGCACTCGAACTCCATCCGGGCAAGGCTGTCGAGCTCAGGCCGGGGGGGTATCACGTGATGCTGGTCGATCTGGTCAAGCCGCTTGCCGCGGGTGATCATGTCGGCCTGACCCTGGTCGTCGAGGACAAGGACAAGATGCGCAGCCAGATCGCTGTCAACGCCGAGGTGCGCAGCATCTCCGGGCGACCAGCAGCTGCAAGTTCCACCGCAGGTTCAATACATGGCCACGCGGGGCAACATAAACAAGCCACCAGACCGAGCACTCCGGGACTCCCATGAACACGAAGCCGACCGACGCTCCGCGACTCCTGCGTGGCTCACGCAACGAGGCCAACCACTTGTGGGTCGCAGCCTGGGAGACGCTGGTCGACAAACAACCGCATCTGCGCCATCCCGAGGCGGCCGCCGCCGCCCTGCGTATCCCCGAGGCCGGGCTGATGGCCGTGCGCAACGGCGACGACACCACCCGGCTGCGCGGCCGGCTCGACGAATGGCTGGCCCCGCTGCCAGGCTGGGGCCGCGTCGCCATCACGGTGCGCAATCGCCTGGGCTCGGCCACCATGTGCTGCGAGGTGCGCAGCGTCAAACTCACCGGCGATACCCTCAGCCTGCGTGGTGATCAGGGCCAGGTGCTGATCTCGGTGCATGCCGCCAACCATGGCTTCCTGTACGAGGACCGGACCAGTGCACGCCAGGGCCACAGCCTGCACGTGTACGACCCGGCTGGCGAGGCCTTGATGCGCCTGCACTTTCTCGGTGATGCCGGAGTGCATGAGGCGCTGCCTCATCTGATGGCTCACGCCAATGTCGAGTCGGGCCATTCGTGGCGCGCCGGCAGCATCGGCGTCGATGCGGTCAAGGGCTTTCCGGGCTGGTGTTCGATCGTCTCGACCCTGAACCGCATGGACAGCGCTCGACGCGCCATGGTGGCTGCCGCGGCCAGTTGCACGGCCGTTGCCCAGATGCGACTGCTGGTCGAAGGCAAGGCGGTCGCGTTGTCGTACACCGGGCCGGTACTGGGCAGCCTGCAGCCGTCACCCCCTGATCCGGAACCTCAGATCGATTGCCTGTTCAGCGCCCGCGCCACCACCGCCAACCATGCGTTTGTGTGCCTGTCGCCCGAGCAAGTGCCTTACCTGCGCTTTCACGACACCGAAGGTGGCAGCGTGACCCTGTGGCCACAGCTGAACGCGGCGGCGGCGCGGGCTTGGGTCGACGTGGCCATCAATCCGACCAAGGGCTGAACTCAGGGCAAGGAGCCGTCGCCGGGCTGTCGGCAGCACACCACAGACCCCCCTATTCAAACGTGTGAATATTCCGCGTTTGGCTGGATATTCATCCAGCTTGTCTTGGCTTAACGCCGCAACGAATGCGGCAAACAAAAATGCTGCAGCGCACTGACCTGCCCTGCTGCTCGACTGCCAGCCCAGTCAATTTGCCCCGAGGCCTGTTGCGCAACGTCTCGTTCATGCCCGTTCGATGGCTGAACCTTCCGGTGCTTGCGCAACATGCAACTTCAATCCAAGACACGTGGCCAGGTTTCCTGGTCCGGCAACCCCCTCGATGAGCCGGTCGGTCCATTCGAGTCCTCGGGACTGGTTTCGACATCGGTCCGAGACAACGGGAAGGCACCGGCGCGCGACGACTCGCGGAACGATTCCGGCTTCATGCCGTATGCCGACAGTGATCTGCCGGACGACGTCGATTTCTTCAAGCTGGCCGAGCGAGCCATGCGCCTGGCGACGCCACCTGCTGCCCCTCGGCGGCATCAGCAAGAGGCTCGTCACGCAGGTTCCGGTCATGTGAGCCGGGTGGATCCGCAAACGCTGCGGTCGGCCTGGGCGAACTGGTTTGCCACGCATCCCGTCCCGCACGGCCATGCACGTGCAGCAGCGAGCCTTCGCGTCAAGGAGCCCGAACTGCTTCGGGCACTCGAAGGTCATGGGGTACACATCCTGCGCAACGATCTGGCGGCCTTGCTGGCACCGGCGGCGCAGTGGGGGCGGATTCTAGTCGAGGGCCACCACCCGCTGGGATTTGCCTACCTGGGTCTGTCACCCCGGCAAGTGCGCCACGATGGCGGGCAGGTGGTGCTGCTCGAAGCCGACCGCCAGTTGTTGCTGGCCGGCCATGCGTTTGCCGAGTGTTTTCTGGTGTACGGCGCAGGCGCGTGTGGCATTCATGGCTTTGACGACCACGGCGAGGTGGTCGCCCGGTTGCATCTGACGAACAACTCGGCCTGCGCCATTTCCCACTCGATCGCCATGCAGCACCTGCTTGCATATGCGTCAGGTCCGGGCCAGGGATCGTCGCCGAACTCGCAGGTCATCGGCAGCAGGCTGACCCGCCCAGGCTGGTGCACCATCGAACGTCAGGTTCACGCGCCCGAGGCACTGGCCGAGATGTGTCGCCTGATCAACCTGACGCTCGACGATGCACCCGCCATGCAGTTTGCGATGGAGAGTGAGGCCGTCATTCTTGCCTGCCAGGCCACACCGCTGCACAAGGCCAGTGCCCATGCCGCCGTGCCGCAAAGCCTGCGTGATTGCAAGGTGCACCTGCGCGGCGCGGCAGTGCGCCATGCGACGGTGTGTAACGGGTCCGACGGAAAGCCGTTCGTCCGCCTGCACGCGATGGACGGCAACTGCCTGCGTTTTCAGCACGGCGGCAGTCGAGCCGACGCGCAGGCCTGGGTCGACTCGTTGCTGCCACGCCCAACTTGAATCCTTTCAGATCAAGGCGTTAGGTCAAGTATCTAAAGTTGATTCGACGAAGCAGGCCGAGTCGCAGGCAGCCGCGGCGGCGACGGATGCCAGCGCGCCATACACAAGGTGTCGACGTATTCGCCGTCGCGCAACGAGTCACCCCGCAGCCGACCTTCGGTCTCGAAGCCCAGGCTCTCGTAGAGCCTGATCGCCCGTTCGTTGTCGGCGTACACATGGAGTTCGATGCGCAGCACCTGGGCCCATCGATCGGCATAGTCGAGCAAGGCGGCCATCAGCGCCCAGCCCAGGCCCTGACCCTGTCCGTCCGGGTGAACACAGATGCCCAGGCTCATCACGTGCCGGCGCCTGAGCTGTGGCCCGGCCTGATGCAAGCCCGCCATGCCCTGGACATGGGCCGGTCCACCGTTGAGGCTGATCTCGCCGACCAGCATCAGGTCGGGTTTGCCCGGCTCGAGCATGTCGGTCAGGCGAGTGCGCCAGATCTCTTCGTCTGCATAAGGCATCTGCAGGGTGTGCGGAAACACATCCGCATGGCCAACGATACGCGCCAGATCGGCCGCATCACCCACCCGGGCGCGACGCACATGCAGCTGCACGGGCGCAAACGGCAGATCGGCGACGGGGCCAACCTCGCCCAACGGGGCCACACCGGTGATCAGGTCTTCTGACATCGAGCAGTTCTCCAGTCTGCATATGGGTGGCCGGCAGTGGTGCGGCCACAACCCCTGCATGTTGGCTTATGGCCACGCGGGATTGCGGCCAGGTCACCGCCCGGGCGAGCATTTCGGCACTGGCTTACACACGCTCCGAGCGCCGAAATTGCAAGACTCGCGAATCAACGCCGGGTCACCCTGGTGGATCCGAGCCCTCAGGCGCTCACGACGGGTGCCGTTGGCCCGGGGGCGCTGCTGGCTGACCGTCAGACCCGCTCGGCCACCCAGCCGCGCACACTGGCCAACGCAGCGACCAGCTTGCTCGCGTCGGTGCCCCCAGCCATGGCCAGGTCGGGTTTGCCGCCACCCTTGCCGCCCACCTGCTGGGCGACAAAGTTCACCAGGTCGCCGGCCTTGACCTTGGCGCCTGCGTTGGTCAGGACATCAGCCGTCACCCCAGCGGCCAGCTGAACCTTGGTTCCGTCCACCGCCGCCAGCACGATGGCCGCCGTCTTGAGCTTGTTCTTGAGCTGGTCCATGGTCGTGCGCAGCGTGGCCGCGTCGGCACCTTCGAGCCGTGCGGCCAGCACCTTGATGCCGTTCACGTCCACCGCCTGTGCCACCAGCCCGTCGCCCTGCGACGAGGCCAGCTTGCCTTTGACGGCCGCCAGTTCCTTTTCGAGCGCGCGCAGATGCTCCTGCAGCCCACCGATGCGTGACGGCAGCTCACCCACGGTCGCCTTGAGTGATCCGGCCAGGCCGTTCACCGTGGCTTCCAGGCTTTGCAGATAGGCCAGCGCGTTGTCGCCGGTCACCGCCTCGACGCGGCGGATGCCCGCGGCCACACCTGTCTCGGCCACGATCTTGAACAGACCGATGTCACCGGTGCGGCTCACGTGTGTGCCGCCGCACAGCTCCTTGCTGCTGCCGATGCCGATCACACGCACCGTCTCGCCGTATTTCTCGCCGAACAGCATGATCGCGCCGCTCTTCTGGGCGTCGTCCAGCGCCATGACTTGTGCGCTGGCTGCGGCGTTGGCCAGGATCTCGGCGTTGACGATGGCCTCCACATGGCGAATCTGCGCGTCCGTCATGGGCGCGTTGTGGGCAAAGTCGAAACGTGTGCGATCGGCGTTCACCAGCGAGCCCTTTTGCTGCACATGGGCGCCCAGCGTCTCGCGCAGCGCCTTGTGCATCAGGTGGGTGGCGCTGTGGTTGCGCACGGTGCGGGCGCGCAGCTCGGCGTTCACACGAGCGACAAAGCTGTCGCCCACCTTGACCGAGCCCTCCACCACCCGGCCGTGATGGCCGAACACATCGGCCTGGATCTTGATCGTGTCCTCGATCAGCAGCCGCGTCGTGCCGTTGCGCAACTCGCCGCTGTCACCGGCCTGGCCGCCGCTTTCGGCGTAGAACGGCGTGTGGTCCAGCACCACCACGGCGTCGTCGCCGGCATGAGCCGCTTCGACCTGGCTGCCGTCCACATACACCGCCACCACCTGGCTGGTTTCGCACACCAGGTGCTCGTAGCCGTGGAAGGTGGTCGCAGCACCGGTGTACTCCAGCCCCGCCGCCATCTTGAACTTGCCCGCCGCCCTCGCCTGCTCGCGCTGGCGCGTCATGGCGGCGTCGAAGCCGGCCTGGTCGACCGTCACGTCACGCTCGCGGCACACGTCGGCCGTCAGGTCGACCGGGAAGCCGTAGGTATCGTGCAGCTTGAAGGCCACCTCGCCGGAAAGCGGCAGTTTGGCCTGCTTGGGGCGCGATGTGTCCCCCTTGATCATTGCCTCAACACCCGAGTCACCCACGGCGTATTCGCCTTGAGCCAGCGCGCTCAGACTAGCCTCGAGGATCTCCATGCCATTGGCGATGGTCTGGAAGAAGCGCTCCTCCTCCTGCTTCAGCACCTCGGTGACACGTTTCTCGGCCTGGCGCAGCTCGGGGTAGGCCTCGCCCATCTGCGCCACCAGTTCAGCCACGATCTTGTGGAAGAACGGCGTGCGTGCACCCAGCTTGTAGCCGTGGCGGATGGCGCGGCGCGCAATGCGGCGCAGCACGTAGCCGCGGCCTTCGTTGCCGGGGATCACACCGTCCACCACCGTGAACGAGCAGGCGCGGATGTGGTCGGCAATCACCTTCAGGCTGGGCGACTCGGGGTCGACGTCCTTGCCGCCAGCTGATTCGACGGCCGCCTTGGCCGCAGCCAGCAGCGCCACGAACAGATCGATCTCGTAGTTGCTGTGCACATGCTGCAGCACGGCCGTCACACGCTCCAGGCCCATGCCGGTGTCGACGCTGGGCTTGGGCAGCTTGTGCATCACACCGTCTTCAGTGCGGTTGAACTGCATGAAGACGTTGTTCCAGATCTCGATGTAGCGGTCACCGTCCTCGTTCGGGCTGCCCGGCGGGCCGCCGGGGATGCCTTCACCGTGGTCGAAGAAGATCTCGGTGCACGGCCCGCACGGGCCGGTGTCGCCCATCATCCAGAAGTTGTCGGACATGTAGCGTCCGCCCTTGTTGTCGCCGATGCGCACGATACGTTCGGCCGGCACACCCACCACCTTGTTCCAGATCTCGTAGGCCTCGTCGTCCTCGGCGTAGACCGTCACCCAGAGCTTGTCGACCGGCAGCTTGAAGTGCACCGTCAGCAGCTCCCAGGCGTACTGGATAGCGTCATGCTTGAAGTAGTCACCGAACGAGAAGTTGCCCAGCATCTCGAAGAACGTGTGATGCCGCGCCGTGTAACCCACGTTGTCCAGATCGTTGTGCTTGCCGCCGGCGCGGATGCACTTCTGGCTCGTCGTGGCGCGTGTGTACGGGCGCTTGTCAAAGCCCAGGAACACGTCCTTGAACTGGTTCATCCCGGCGTTGGTGAACAGCAGCGTCGGGTCGTCCCCGGGAACGACCGGGCTGGAGGCGACGATCTGGTGGCCCTTCGACTCGAAGAACTTCAGGAAGGTGGAGCGGATCTCTGCGGCTTTCATGGTCTTGCTGTTCGTCGTCAGGATTCAAGGTCAGGCGGACATCACGTCCGCCGGGAGTTCAGGGTACAGCCGGATGCCGGCACGTTGTGCCGCCTGGGCCATCGCCACGTCATAGGTGGCCAGCGCGGCGCGGCGGCGCTGCGCCAGTTCGAGATACAGGGCGTCGTAGGCGCTCAACCCGCAGGCTCGTGCCAGTTCGACGTTGCGCGCCACATCCACTGGCTCGGCGTCCACCTCGGGCTCGAGCGCCAGGATCGCCGCCAACGCCTGCCCCACCCGCTGCGGGCTGGCAAGCGCGCGCCGCTCGGCCTGCACCAGGGCATTGGCCACCTCGGCCTGCCACAGCGAAGGCACCAGCAGTTCGCAGTCGTCCAGCAGCGTCAGCCCCTGCGGATGCGGACGCGGCGCCGACGTGTGCAGCACGTAGCGCAACACGAACGAGGCATCGATCACCACCGAACGCGGCGGCGGCGCAGGCATCGAAGGGCGGCTCAAGTGCGTCCCGCCGAAATCAGATCGTCCAGCGACGCCGGCACCACGTCGATCGGCTCGAAATCCTGCAGCGCCCGTAGCGCGGCATGGCGCCTGCTCGGCGCAAACACCGCTGCGTCGCCCATCGGCACGATGCGCGCCACCGGCTTGTTATGCCGCGTGATGATCACCTCCTCACCCCGCTCGGCCCTCGCCACCAGCTCGGAGAGATGTGTCTTGGCTTCGAACAGACCGATGGATTCCATCGAGGTTTCCTGGGTCGCAACCAGTCGGGCTGCGGGTTGGTTGAATCAACCAGATTGTAGCCAGCGAGGTAGGGGCAGTCCGCGCGCCAGGCCTGCTTACCGCCCAGGCCATGCAGATGACAGTGTCCACCCAAGCGACGACTGGCCCCACTGCTGCATTCAACCCGTCACCCGCGCCGAACAACACCGCTGGGCGTGCTGGTGGGATCTGGAGGGGTGTGAGAGCGGCGATGCAGGTGGGGTGCGGGGCAGGTGACGACAAGAAACGGGAGTACGCGAGCGGCCGGTTCCGAGAAGGCCGATCGACACGGTTCACCAAGTCTGCACCCTGAGCCGGCAACTGCCCATCAGCAGCAGCCTCAGTTGCGAGCAAACTCTGATGACTTGCAGGCCCAAGCCGCGACCTGTCGTGTTGTCAGCGTGAGCCTTCAGCAGCGGCTAGAAACTCGTCGAGCAGCGGTTCGCCACTGAGCAATCCGGCATGCTGGGCATGAAACTCGGGATGCCATTGCACCCCCGCTACAAAGTTCGAACCGCGCGCTCGAATCGCCTCGATGATATGGTCTTCACTGGAGTGTGCTTCGACCTGCAGGTCGGCACCGAGACGGTCCACCGCCTGATGATGAATGCTCGACACGCTGCCGCCGGCGAGACCGCCGTACAGCATGGCAAGCCGCGAGCCAGGCTCGAAGGTCACGTCGTGACGCATTTCGTCGTACAGCAGCGGATCCACATGGCGCGCCGCGTCGGACCGCAGCGTATTGATGTCCTGCAGCAACGTTCCACCGAAGGTGACGTTGATCAACTGCGAGCCCCGGCAGATGCCCAGCACGGGCTTGCCCTGCTCGAGAAAGCCTTCCAGCAGTTCCATCTCGTAGCGGTCGCGCACCGCGTCGCCGGCCCATTCCACGCGCAGCGGCTGCTGGCCGTAGCTGGTGGGGCTGACATCGGCGCCCCCCTGCAGCACCAGGCCGTCGAGCATATCGACATAGTTGCGCACTGAGATCTGGCGGCGCGTGATTTCGGAGTCGAAGGCCAGCGCCGGCAACATGAAGACAACGGCACCGCGCGTCATGATCCAGTGCGCGATCGATTGCTCCAGGTATTGCAGCGTCTTGCCTCGAAACCCCAGTTCTGCGGGCGGCAGGTGCATCAGTCGGGCTGACAGGCCGATCCGAAGTGGCGGCCTGCCCGGGTTCACGCGCCTTCCCAGCGCAGGCACTGCCGGCGCACCACCTCTGGCAGCAGTTGCTCGCTCGCGTGGACGCTGCGCAGCCAGGTTGCATCATTGCCATGGCCTGCCAGTTCGTCGCGGATGAACTTGAGCGCGCCCTCTGCCTTGAGTTCCATCGCGTGGATCTCCAGGCGCGTCATCGTTCCTGCGATGTCGTCGCGCAGGCGGCGGTGTTCGCCGGTGGTCGGATCAACGAACACCCCGTCCAGCCCGAAGCGGCAGGCCTGGAAGCGGTTGAAGGTGTAGGGCAGGTAGTCGTCCTCGCACAACGCAAACGGTCGCTCGATGCGCAGCCAACGGGCCAGACACTGCACGTAGCCGGCAAAGGCCGCGGCCTTCTCGATGGTCAAGGGCGTGTCGAGGACGCGCATCTCGATCGTCCCGTACTCGGGCTTGGGGCGAATGTCCCAGTAGAAATCCTTCATGCCGGTGACCACCCCGGTGCGCGACATTTTCTCGAAGTACACGAGGAACTCGTCCCAGGTCGAGACGAACGGCGCGCGACCCGACAACGGGAACGCAAACACCGAGTTGAGGCGCGCCGAATCGAAGCCCGTATCGGTGCCCTGCACAAAAGGCGACGACGCCGACAGTGCGATCAGGTGCGGGATAAAGCGTGACAGGCCATGCAGCAGCACCAGTGCCTGGTCCGGGCCCGGGCAGCCGACATGGATGTGCTGGCCGAAGACCGTGAACTGCTTGGACAAGTACCCATACAGCGCTGAAAGGTCATTGAAGCGCGGCTTGTCGAAGATGCGACGCTGGCTCCAGTCCTGGAACGGGTGGGTGCCGCCGCCACACAGGCCGACGTTCAGGCGCTTGGCGCAATCGACCAACGCATCGCGTGTCTGCGTCAGCTGCGCCAACACATCGGCGTGGTCAGTGCAGATGCCGGTGCACAGTTCGATCATGCTCTCGGTGATCTCCGGCGTGACGTTGCCAGGGATCTTGTGCCGGGTCATCAGCCGCAGCAGGTCCTTCGACGAAGGGACCAGGTCGTAGTCATGGCGGTTGACGATCTGGAGTTCGAGTTCCACCCCCAACGTCAGCGCGCGCGAGTCGGCAAAGCGTTCCAGGCTCATGGTTTGCCTTTGCTCGTGGGTGCTGAGGGAAGCCGATGTTCCCGTGCCAGGCGCAGGCCCCAGTCGACCAGCAACGGGCCACTGGCGGCCATGATCGCGATCGATGCGAAGACCAGCGGCGCCAGTCGCTCGGCAATCTCCGGATGCGCCACCTGCAGATCGGCCCACAGGACGAGTGTCGTCGCTGATAGCGGTGTCAGCGTTGCCGCCAGCGCCAGCCCTTGGCGCGTCTCGATGCCAGCGAATCTGGCGCTTGCCAACATGACCAGCCCCTTGACGGCGGCGCGCGCCGCGAGCAGTGCCCCCGCCGCGAAGGACCCTGTCACCAGCATCGGCACCGACCAGTTCGAGCCCACCAGGACAAACAGCATCAACACCAGCACGCCGCCGGCTGTGCCGAAGTGGCGCGGCCAGATGCACGGCCGCTCACTCGCATTTTTCAGCACCACGCCTGCGAGCAATGGCACGAGCAGCGTCGAGAGGCCGAATATGCGCGCCGCCGCCAGCGCAAGCAGGATCAGCCCGAGCAGTAGCAGCACCGAATTCTCGTCGCGCACCGGCAAGCGCTTCATCGCCCAGGACACGGCCAGCGCCAGCAGTGCGGCGACCAGCACCGAACCCGCAAAGGTGTACAGAGGCTGCGCGATGCCCTGGACCCAGTCGCCGCGCTGATCGACATGCAGCCAACCGATCAGAAGTTTCAGCACCAGCACCGCGTACAAGGTGTTCAGCGCGCTGTAGACGATCATCCGCTCGGTGACCTGGCCTGCCGACTTGATCTCCGCCGAGACCCGGGAAATCACGGCGCCGGCGGTGGACATGGTGAGCGCGGCGCCGGCGAGGGCTGCATTGAACTCGAAGTCGAACCACCTCAGCACGAGCATGACGGCAGCGAAGGTGGCCGCGGATTCGGCGACGCTGGTCAAGAGCAGCGCGGGATTCGCTCGCAGCCAGCGCAGACTGACGCGACTGCCGAGTTCAAACAGCAGCAGGCCGAGTGCGAGGTCGACGACGAGGCGAACATCGCGAGGCCTGGGCCCGTCACCTAGCCCAAATCCCGCCGCTGCGACGCACATGCCCACGGCGCTGTATCCGACGACGCGTGGCCATCTGAGCCCACGGAAAGCCAATTCGCCCAGCAACGCGCCGACGATCAGTACCACCGATGCCCACAGCAATGGCGTCGCCGCTGGCGGCCACGGCACGATACGAAAGAACGCAGCGATCTCGTTCAAGTCTTAAACCCCTGCGGCAACTTTTCGTGTTGATGAGATAAACGCGTTCGATTGTGCCGCTTCTAGGTCTCGAGGCCCCAAGTCGTCGACTTGGGGCAGAAGTTCTTGGCATGCTCGACCGGTGCGCGCAGCAGCCAGTAGATGACATGTGAGGCCATCAGCACCGCTTGGTTCGCACCGTCGACCACCATGTAGACTAGGTGATGGCCAAGATGGGTGTCGAGTCGCGCCAAGTTGCGGTCGAACGCGCCATGCACGAGGGTTGGCTGCCGCGCCAGTGAGGCGGCTCAGCTGAGGGGCTTGCTTGGCGTCAACATTCGCCTGAGTTGTCACGACCTCGAGCGAGCCGCTTCCCTCCAGGGTTGCCGCATGAGGTTGCGGTTCTGGATGCTGCGCAGGTGTGGCCCATCAACGAGAACGCTGACAATGCGCTTGTCGTGAGCACCGCACCCTTCGAGCCCTCTGGCCAGCGCCCGCCGCCAGCACCGCGCAAGCTGTGGCTGCGGTGGAGACAGTGGCTGGGTGCGCGCCTGGCGAGTTACCTGTCGCACGAGCCTCCGTGTGACATCGCGCCCGAGGCACGTGAGGCCTTGGCGCGCGTGGCAGCCTGCCTGCAGCCAGGGGATGTGATCCTGGTGGAGGGCAGCAGCCGCTTTTCCATGGGCATCAAGTTCCTCACCCAATCGACCTGGTCGCACGCCGCGCTGTATGTGGGCGATGCCCTGGCCAACCGCGCCGGAGGATTGACGGCACAAGGGCATCGCGCCTGCGTGGTTGAAGCCGACCTGGTCGAAGGCGTGCGCGCTGTGGGACTGGAGCTGTATGCCGGGAGGCCGGTGCGCATTTGTCGCGCAGTGAGCTTGTCAGAGGTCGAAACGCAGCAGGTGGTGGCCCATGCCATCTCGCGCATCGGCCAGCGCTACGACCTGAAGCACATCATCGACCTGATGCGCTGGCTCAGCCCCAAACCGCTGCTTCCGGCACGATGGAAGCGCAATGTGACGGCGCTGGGCAGCGGAGACCCGATGCGCGCAATCTGCTCCATGCTCGTGGCCGAGGCGATTCAGTCGGTGCGCTACCCGATACTGCCGCGTGTCGAGCGCATGCGGCGCGTCAACGAGCCGCATGAGGCCGTGACGACGACCAGCGAAGTGCTGCATCTGCGTCACGCCAGCCTATTCGTGCCGCGCGACTTCGATCTTTCACCCTACTTCGAAATCGTCAAGCCGGCCCTGGTCCACGGCTTTGATCACCGGCGTCTCGTCTGGGGTGACCAGGAGATCGATCCGGCTGCGCTCGATGAGTTGATGGCCGGTGCCCAGGCCGCGCAGGCCCATCCACCTGTGCGCGGGAAGCGCGGCCTGGGCATCGATGTGGTGGACGCCTTGCCTCGCTCGGCTCCAACGGGCGAGGACACGGCTGTTCCGGCGGCGACCTCACCGCCCGGGCGCTGGCGCCGATGGCTGGATGGTGCGCGCGCCCGCTGAGGATGGAAGTGTTGCGCCGACGACCACGGGCGTGCTTCTGCACTGGCGCTACCTCCATGGGCACAGGGCGGCACTGCCGGTCTGACGCGACCGAGCGGCCCATCAGCAGGGTTGGGGCGCGGTCGTCGCGCCACCACGCCTGGATCCAGCGGCGCAGCGCGCCCTGGGGCGAGAATGCGCCATCGGGGCAACGCCCGGCCTGCTGCTCGAAGCCGGACACCCGAATTCGCGCTCGCCCCATGCCCGCCCATTTCGAAGTTAGCCACTCCACCCCCGGCCGCGATGTGCGACCGTTGTTCGTCGGCGCGCAGCCGTTGCGGCGCGGGCAGCGCGCGTTTGACGACCCCAGCCGATGAACGGCAGTGTCTGGCTAACGGCTGATGCCGCCGACGGGCGCACCGTGCTGCGCCTGGCCGGCGCCTGGCGCCTGGCCCATCTGGCAGAGATAGAAGAGGCGTTGGCGCAAGCGCTGACGACGCCAGCGGCCGGCCCCGCAGTGGTCGACGGAAGCGCCCTCACGGGCTTCGACAGCGCCGCCGCCCTGGTGCTGCTGCGCGCCATGACCGTTGCCGGTACGGGTACCGCGCAGGGCGCCTGTACCGGATTTGACGGCGTGCATGCGCGCATTCTCGAACAGGTGCGCGCGCACCTCGACGCTGGCCGCGCCGCCCCCCACACCGCACAGCGGCTGGCTGGTGCGCATCGGCCTCCCGACGGCGGCGTTGGGCAGCCTGCTGCTCGGGCACCTGAACTACCTGGGCCTTACGGCGGCCGCCGCGGCCGAGGTGCTGGCCCACCCGCGCCGGCTGCGGCTGCGCGAGACCACGGTGCAGCTCGAGCAGACCGGCCTCAACGCCATCCCGGTGGTGGCGCTGGTGACGCTGCTGATCGGCGTCGTTGTCACCTACCTGCTCGGGCTGCAGGCCGAGAAGTACGGCGCCAACATCTTCGTCGTCGACGGCGTCGGCATCGGCGCAACGCGCGAGTTCGCGCCCATCATCGTGGCCATCATCGTCGCCGGCCGCTCTGGCGCCGCATTCACGGCGCAGCTGGGTTCGATGCGCCTGACCGAAGAGACAGATGCCATCCGCACCCTGGGCCTGTCGCCGGTTCAGGTGCTTGTGCTGCCGCGGGTGCTGGCACTGATGGTGGCGCTGCCGCTGCTGGTCTTCGTCGGCGACGTGATGAGCCTGCTGGGCGCGATGGCCGTCGCCGGGCCCATGCTCGACATCACGCCGGTGGCCTTCCTGGCCCGGCTTCGCGAAGAGCTGGCGCTGCGCCACGTGTTTGTGGGCCTCGTCAAGGCCCCGGTGTTCGCGCTGGTCATCGCCGTCATCGGCGTGCGCATGGGTATGACGGTGGGCCGCGACACGCGCGCCCTGGGTGCGGCCACCACCTCCACGGTGGTGCAGAGCATCGTCGCGGTGATCCTGCTGGACGCGGCCTTCGCCGTGGTGCTGCAGGGGCTAGGGCTGTGATCGCCGGAGCCGCCGTGACCGCCACGCCATCGCCCCCCGTGATCGAGGTCGAGGGCATCGTCACCCGCTTCGACGCGCAGACCGTGCACGACGGGGTAGGCTTCCAGGTCGCACCCGGCTCGCTGGTGGCGCTGATCGGCGGCAGCGGCACCGGCAAGTCGGTGCTGCTGCGCGAGATGATCGGCCTGCATCGCCCCAGCGCCGGCACCGTGCGCCTGCTCGGCACCAGCCTGTGGGAAGCCGCGCCGGCCGAGCTGGATGCCGTGCGCCGCCGCTTCGGCATGATGTTCCAGGACGGCGCCCTGTTTTCGTCATTGACGGTGGCGCAGAACGTCGCTGTGCCGCTGCACGAGCACACGCGCTTGGCCCCGGTCACCATTGACGCCCTGGTCTCGCTGCGGCTTCTGCAGGCCGGGCTGCCGGTGGCCGCAGGCGCGAAGAAGCCCAGTGAGCTCTCGGGCGGCATGCGCAAGCGCGCCGCCATCGCGCGCGCCATTGCGCTGGAACCCGAAGTGCTGTTTCTGGACGAGCCGACCTCGGGCCTGGACCCGATCACCGCGCGCGCCTTCGACCGCCTGCTGCGTTCGCTCGTCGACGACCTGGGCATCACCGTCTTCATCGTCACGCACGACCTCGATACCCTGCTGGGTGTGGTCGACCGGCTCATCGTACTCTCGGCGGGCCGCGTGCTTGCCGACGGCCCTGTGCGCGAGGTGATGGCGCTGGACGACCCATGGCTGCGGGACTACTTCTCGGTGCGCCACACCACGGGCATAGACTCCGCGCATGGAATCTGAAGCGCGCTATACCTGGGTGGGTGCTGCGGTGCTGGCCTTGCTGGCGGGCATGCTGGCCGCCGTGCTGTGGCTGCGTAACGCCGGCAGCGATGACAGCTTCAACCGCTACGCCATCCACTTTGAGCAACAGGAGCTGGACGGCGTGGAGGTCGGCGCCGACGTCACGTTGCGCGGTATCCGCGTCGGCCGCGTCGAAGATTACAGCTTGCCCGGCCGCAACCTGAGCCGCCTGCGCGTGCAGGTGCGCGTGGACCGCCGGGTGCCGTTGAGCACCAACACCGTAGCCGTGGTGACGCGCAACTTCGTCACCGGCATCGCCGCCATCACCCTGATCGGCGGCGACCCGCCCGGCGAGCTGCTGGTGAAGGTGCCCGAGGGTGAAACCTTACCAGTCATCGGCGAGGGTCGCTCCGATCTGCAAGAGATCACCGGCCGCGTCAACAAGGTGGGCGATATGGCCACCGTGGCCATCGGCAACCTCAACCAGCTGCTGGCGGCCGAGAACCGCAAGACCTTCATGGCCACCGTGGCGAGCCTGCGCGACCTGGCCACCGGCATCAACCAGGGCCTGGCCGCGCTGGACGGTGCGCTGAACCGCATCGGCCACGCCGCCACCGAAGTCGGGCAAGCGGCCACGAACGCCGGCGTCGCTGTCAACCGCATCGGCGACGCCGCATCGGCCGTGGGAAATGCCGCCACCACGCTGGGCAGGGCCGGCGACCGCGTGGCGGTGGTGGCCGAAAGCGGCGGCCAGCGGCTGGACACCACACTGGCGGACACCCAGCGCGCTGTGGCCGAGGCGCAGCGCGCTTTCGAGCGCATCGCCGCCGCCAGCGAGACCCTGCAGCAGCAGGCCGGGGCCTCCGCGCTGCGGCTGGAGCAGTCGGCCGTGAACATCGACGACCAGCTCAGCGCCGCCATCACCGAACTGCGGCTCAGCGTGGAGACGGGCGCCCGCGTGCTGGACCGCCTGCGCGAGCCGCGCGCCGCCTTGTTGGGACCTGGGCCGGCGCAACTCGGGCCCGGGGAGAAGCCGCATTGAAGATCACCCGCCGCTTTGCGCTGCGCGGCCTGTTTGCCGGGGTGGCCGGCAGCCTCGCGGGCTGCATCTCAGTGGGCAGCAGCGAAGGCGCTGCATTGCAGGCCAGCTACCAACTGCACGACGGCGCTGCGGCCATGCAGCGCCGCGGCCAGCCGCTGGTGGCTGCCCTGCTCATCCAGCCCTTGCCCGCCAGCGCGCTGGCCGACACCGCGGCCATCGCCTACTCGCGCCGCCCTCACGAATTTGCGTTCTACCAGTTCGCTTCCTGGGCGGAGCGCCCTGTGCGCCAGTTGCCGCGCCTGCTGCAGCAGCGGCTCGAGGCACACGGCGTGGCTGGCGCGGTAGGCTTGCTCGGCGAGCCACTGCGCGCCGACTGGCTGCTGACGCTGGCCATCGACACCTTGCACCACGATGTTGCCGCGCCGCCCGGGCTGGCTCGGCTGGCGGTCACGGCCGAACTCTTCGACCGGCGCAACCGCACGCGCGTGGCGCGCCGGCCGTTTGCCGCAGAGGTGCCCGCCGCGAGCGCCGATTCGGCGGCCGCCGCGGCGGCCATGTCGCTGGCGGTGGCCTCGGTGTTCGACAGCCTGCTGCCCTGGCTGGAAGACGAGTTGCAACGCGCCGTTGCGCGGCAGCCCTGAAGTGGCGGCGGGCCGGCGCGCAAACCCATGAGCACATACACCGAGCACTGGACCTACTTCTTGCCGCAGGGCTGACACGAATCCAAGCTGATTCGTGTTCCGCCTGTTACAGGCCTTCGGCACGCAGGGCGGCGTGCTCGCTGCGCGGCTGGACTGGCTGCCGACCATCACCAGGTTCATGGCCTTCGGCCTTCTCATCTGTGCCAGCGGCCTGGGGCCGTTGCCTGCCGAGGCTCTGCAGAGCGCGCGCCTGCTGGTCGACATCGCATGGGGGCTGATCCTCTTCATGCTGGGGGCGGTGCCGCACCCGTGGCTGCTGGCGCACGACCGCAAGCTCTTGGCCGCGAGCCTGAAGGAAAGTGGGTTGACCTTTGCCGGCATCGGCGCGCTGATGCTGTGGCCGGACTCGCCGCCGGTGGTGGCCGTGATCGCCGCCGCTGCGACCTTCGGCCGCCGGGTTCGGCCTCTGCCGCCCGACTGATGCGGATCCAAGCCAGGGCCGTTTAGGTGGCCGGGCAGGCGGGCATTGCGGTCGGCACGATCGCCGCATCCAGTCGCCGCACCTGCACCTCGACGTTCATGCCGAGGAAGTCCTGTGCCATGCCGTCCCACGACCCCGACACAGGCGCAGCCTGTTCGGGTGTGCGCGTGATGGCCACGCGGATCAGGTCGGTGCCGCCGAAGAGGCTGTTCGTGGGGTCGAAGGGCACCCAGCCCGCGCCGGGCAGGAACACGTGCAGCCAAGCATGGGTGGCGCCCGAGCCCAGTGTGCCGCCGGCGTCGCGGCTTGCCTGCGCGCTGCTGGGCGTCGATTCGGATCTGTCCAGCGCCGGGTCGTAGATGTAGCCCGAAACGAAGCGCGCCGCCATGCCCAGCGAGCGAGCGGCCTCCATCATCAGCAGCGCAAAGTCGCGGCAGGTTCCGGCCTTGGTCTGCAGCGTCAGCGCCGGGCGCTGGGTGCCGACGGCCTCTCGCGCGGCGTAGCTGAAGTGACGGCGCATGGCCTCGTTGATACGGGCCAGCAGTTCACGCGTCTGCATGGCCGCGCCGGGCGGCTGGAACTGCGCCGCCCATTCGCGCACGGCGGCGGAATCGTCAGGGTACTGCATCTGCATGAAACCGGACAGGTCGATCTGCTCGTCGGCCGAGTAGGTGAAGGGGTAGAGCTCGGCTTCGGGCGCGATGGGCAGTTCGTGGTTCAGCACGCCCTGGTGCTCGATGGTGAAGCTGGCCGTGAACCGCAGTTCCGCTGCGGGTTCGATCGGGTCGACCAGTGCCACCGAGTTGGAGAACACGTCGTGTATCCAGCGCACGCTGCTCGCCGGGCTGACTTCGAGCGCGGCGTCGAGCACGCGGATGTCATGTGCGGCGCGGGGGCGGAACAGCACGCGATGGGTCGAGAACCGCACCGGCCGCGCATAGAGGTAGGTTGTGACGTGGCGGACTTCGAGGATGACGCTCATGAGAGCGGATTGTGCTGGGTCATAGGCCGGGAGCCAACCAGGGCGCGCACAGCGCTGCGATGCCCAGGAAAGAGAAGAAGCCCACGACATCGGTGACAGTCGTCAGGATGATCGACGACGCCGTGGCCGGGTCCTGGCCGAAGCGGCGCAGCAGCATCGGCAATTGGACGCCGGCCACGCCGGCGCCCAGCACGATGAGGTCTCGGTGAGGTGAGCCCACGCGATCTCGAGCCGCGCAACTCGCAACAATCGTCCTCAGGGTCGCCCACTGATGTGTGTGCTTCGGCACGGGGCCACCTTCGGGTGTGTTGCTTTGGTCTGACCGGCGGCTACAGGGCGACGAATTCGAGCGCGCGGATGTCCGTTGAGGGTCGATTGAAGCCGGCCGGACGTCGCCCCCCCTGTTGAACCGCCGGACAAGACGCCACCCTGTCCAGCCCGGTGGCCACCATATGCCCCATCAAGCCACGAACGGCATCGTCTTCCTGAACGACTCGCGCCAGCGCCAGGCCTCGGCCAACGCCTGTAGCCTGGGCGTCCTGGGCAACCAGGGCTGGTCGGCGTAGCGCAGTTGCTGGTAGTCGTAGAGCGTCACTGCGGTGATGGCTTCGAGCCATTGCACGATGAGCATGGCTTCGGTAAGCGGTGTGCCGTCGTCGAGCACCAGGGTGGGCACGCGGGTGGCGGCGTTGGCGGCGCGCAGGCGGGCGTCGTCGGCCCAGGGGTCGACGATGGTGAGATCGAGGCCGATGCCCTTTTCGATCAGCGCCGTGCGCGCGATGCGCACGAAGGGCGAGTTGGTTGTTGGCCAGCAGTTGCATCGCGCGTCTCTGGTGGTGTGGTGCCGACAGTTTGGCAGCGTGCCCGGCTGCCCGCGCATGCCCGGGTTGTCGAGCAGGGCTGGTGTTCCACGGGCACGCCGGTCGATGATGGATCTGCGCGAGTGCTTTTCCGAGCGAACGCAGGTGTTTTCCATAATCAACACTGCAAGCACAAGACACCGGAGACCAAATGCGCAGCCCTGAGCCCCACCCCACACCGCCAGGTGCCCGCCCGCTGGACGGCATGTTTGTGGTTGCGCTCGAACAGGCCGTGGCCGCACCCTACTGCAGCAGCCGGCTGGCCGATGCCGGTGCGCGTGTGATCAAGATCGAACGCCAGGAGGGCGATTTCGCTCGCGGCTACGACAGCGCGGTGCACGGCGAGTCGTCGTACTGGGTGTGGATCAACCGCGGCAAGGAATCGATTGCGCTGGATGTGAAGAACGCCGACGACATGGCGCTGCTCGAACGCCTGCTGGCCCAGGCCGACGTGTTCATCCAGAACCTGGCGCCGGGGGCGACCGAGCGCCTGGGCATCGGCTCGGCGGCGCTGCGCAAGCGCCACCCGCGCCTGGTGACCTGCGACATCAGCGGCTATGGCGACGAGGGCCGCCTGTTCGGCATGAAGGCCTACGACCTGCTGGTGCAAGCCGAAAGCGGGCTGGTGTCGGTAAGCGGTGCGCCAGGTGACTGGGGCCGCATCGGCGTGTCGCTGTGCGACATCAGCGCCGGCATGAACGCACTCATCGGCATCCAGCAAGCACTGATGCTGCGCGAGCGCACGGGTTGCGGATCGGCGGTCAAGGTCTCGCTGTTCGGCTCGGCCGCCGAGCTGATGAGCGTGCCGTATCTGCAGGCACGCTACGGCGGCAAGGCGCCCGAGCGCGTCGGCCTGCGGCATCCGACGATTGCGCCCTACAGCGCCTTCACCTGCGCCGACGGGCGCGACATCGTGCTCTCGATCCAGAACGAGCGCGAATGGGCCGACTTCTGCCGCGTGGTGCTGTGCCGCCCTGACCTGCTGAACGACGCGCGCTGCGCCGGCAACGCCGCCCGGGTCGCCCACCGCGACTTCGTCGACGGCACGGTCGCGGAGGTGTTTGCCAGCCTGCCCAGCGCCACCATGGTCGACCGGCTCACCGAGGCGCAGACCGCCTTTGCCAACGTCAACTCGGTCCACGACCTGATCCAGCACCCGCAGCTGCGCACCCGGCGCATGCCGGTGCAGGGCCACCACGTCGAAGTGACTGCATCACCCTGGGGCGTCGACTGGGAGACGCCCGACTTCCCCGCGGCACCGGCGCTCGACGCCCACGGCCTGGCCATCAGGTCGGAGTTCGCGGGCGATGTGGCCGCAAAAAGCAACACCAGCCTGGACGCTGCGCCGGGCGGCACGCAGGGGCAGTGAGGCTGTCATCGAAGAGCGATGGCTTCCAGCCGCAGGACGTGACGCCGCAAGCCCGCAAAGGGCTGTAGTTCGACAAGTACGGGCGACACCATCATCGACACGACGACGACGATTTGCTTTTCAGATCGGCGCACCCGCAGACTGGCTACCGAAGTGGTCGTAGACATGTGCGTAGGCACGGGCAAGTTTTTCGGCTCGCAGGTCTTTGGTGAAGGCGCCGGGAATCGAACGCGGCCGTAACGCCATCTTGATGGCCTGCATTCCCCCTGCCCTCGCCTGCTGCTTCTCGCGTCTCAGCGTAGCCAGCAGGTCGCGGCAGACCTTCTTGACCTAAGCCTCTTCAGCCCTGGTCATCGCCATCGACGAGTTGCGCCAGAGGCCCCATCCACGCCGGCCCTGTCACCCTGACGGCCCAGGTAGATGTGACGATCGCGGCGCTGGAGATCCAGATCACCGTCGACCCCGACAAGCCCGCGCCGCCACCCCGCCAGAGTGACCTTAAACAATCGACACCTGCTGAGATCAAGCCCGATGGCTGCAAATCTCCAACTCGAAATCGGCTTGCTTCGGAAAGCGTTGTCGACGGCACGAACCGACGTCAGCGACGGCAGCTTTCAGTCAATGCGGGCGCGGGCTCCACGCGGTAACCGATCAATTGAGCGCAACCCTTTCCGGCACCGAAGCCCGAGCAGAGTAATTTTCCTGTGCGGCCTGGACATATCGAGACAGCGGCTCCCTGCTCGGAGCCGTCGGCTTGGCTAAGCTGCCCAGTGATGTTCATGGCGTGGTTGCAGCTGTTGCTGAAGAAATAGCTACGCGTAGTGTTCTCGTTGTTGTTGCCCCAGCGTTCCAGCTTCTGATCAACGAGCGAGATGCACTCGCGCCCGTTTTGATCCACCGGGGCGCCGCCGGTGCTGCGGTCAGCACCCGCGCCACCACGACCGTTGGGCGTCACGGCGCCCGGGCCGCCGTTGGTCGCCGGATTGATTCGTTGATAGAGGCGCTGGCACTGCGCGCGTTCGGCATCGGTGCGTGGTACTCGCCTCACACATTGATCGTCGTACACCCGCTCACGCGTCAGCATGCCGGGGTCACCGATCGCGCCGCTCGGGGTAACGGGTACCGGACGGGCCGGTGAACTGTCGGCTTCCTCGTCTTCGCCAGTTTCACCTTCGTCAGAGATTTGGTCGATCTGCGCGCGAATCTGCACGCACTGTGCCCGCAGGAACGGCGAGGCGGCGAGGTTCTGTGCAGAGCAGGTCACCCGATACTGCTGCTCGAGTTGCGCGCGGCTGTACGTTTGCGCCATCAGCGCGGGCCATGCACTTGCCAGTGCGATGAGTGCAATACAGCGTATGCCCAGAGTACTCATGGCAGTGCCTCCGAGGATGTGTGACCGCAAATGTAAGCTTGGCTACAGGCCGGCGAGGAAATCTGCCTGCGGCAATTCCATGCAGGCATCAGCCGGCACGCTTGCCATTGCACTGCAGCACGCCGCAACGCCTGCGTCCTGCGCCAGGTCCCAGATCGTTGCAAGGCGAACGATGTTTTCGCTCAACGGATGTGCATCGGCGATGTGTGCCGCGGGCTGTTCCCGTGCCGTCGCACGGTCACGCTGAAACACTGCCCACGCGCACGCCGATGCGGTAACGCCTGCCTGGTCGAAGACAGACCAGGCGGCTGCAGCGCCCCTGAGTCGGTCTCGTTCACTGGCACCGTGGGCATGAATGAGCAGGGCCATGACGTCTACTTTGCATCACCAGCGCTGTGCCGTGTCGAAACAAGCACCATCGGCAGAAAAAAGCCCGGACCGGAAGGGAATCCGGGCCGGGCATCGACTCAACCGTCGACACGATCTTTAAACGAGAGAGGCCCCATTGTCCCGAACCCAGGCACACCCACAAGTCACTTCACACCATGGCTGTGGTGTTTGTGCACCATATCAGGCTGTTCGCCCCTCGCGTGGGTCTGAAAGACGGGCAGAGCCTGTGTTTCCCCACCAAACTGCTCGCGTTCCAGGCGGGCCTGGCGTTCGTACGCCCGGGCCATGGCTGGGATCGAGCCATGTACTCGCAGTTGGTACAACGCGACACCACAAACACCGAGTGCCAGCAACACGACACCGACCAGCGTCACCCGCCACAAACCTGGCCACAGCGTCGACCAGGCCGCGTTCTCTTCAGTGCGATGCTTCAGCAACATGAAACCGGTCCCCTCGAGGTTCACTTGCTGGCAGCTATGTGCACCAGCTTTGTAAGATCTTAAGATCCTACGAGAAACCCGCCGCCGTTTGGGCAATTCTTCTCGGGTCCTCCGAATCATCCGGTCGAACAGTGATCCTTTTCGCAAGGGTCCGACGGCCACCCGTGCAACGCCGAGCTACTCGGTCGAATGGAGCCGCTCGTTGCCTTCGTCGACGCTGAAGGCGGCAGCATCGAACGAGCCCCGCGGCATGACCCTGCCCTCGCATTCCCTACGCCATGCTGGAACAAGAAAACCCGGTGGATGGGTGGCGCGGGTGTGCAAGGACAGGATCGGCAGCGGATCGGTCTGCCAAGTCGGCCGATCGGGCCGGGGGCTCAGATCACCATCATGCGTTGCGGCGGGGTCCACAGGCCGTAGCCGGCGCTGTTGACACCGCGCACGCGGATCCAGACGTATTTGCCGGGTTCGAGGTCTTGCAGCAGCATGTGCATGCTGGTGCTGAAGACGGCGGCGTGGCGCCAGTCGGCCTCGGTGACGGTTTCGCCGATGGCGATGGCGACGTCGTAGGACGAGGCGCCGGCCAGGGCGCGCACGTGGACGTCGAGGGTGCCACTTTCGCGGCCGTGCTTGAGTCGCAGGTCGGTGGGTGCGCCCAGCGGTTCAGGGCCGGCGGCGGTGGCGCGGGTCTGGCGCAGCTCGAAGCCGGTGGAACGCAGGGCGGCTTCGTCGCCGTGGGCGGCCATTTCGACGAAGGCGCGCACTTCATCGAGCATGCCGTCAATCTCGG
This sequence comes from Candidatus Intricatilinea gracilis, assembly GCA_016702605.1. Taxonomy (GTDB): domain Bacteria; phylum Pseudomonadota; class Gammaproteobacteria; order Burkholderiales; family Burkholderiaceae_C; genus Sphaerotilus; species Sphaerotilus gracilis. The sequence goes on along the minus strand of JADJDQ010000021.1, from coordinate 1,283,850 downwards.
CGCGCAGATCGTTGCGCTCGCGGATCTTGTTGGCGTCGCGGTTCTGGCTTTCGACGCTGAGCACGCGCAGGCGTTCAGCGGACTGGCGCAGCTCGTCGGGTTTGGGCACCTTGTCGGGCCAGGCCGCCAGCGGATAGTGGGCGTTGTCGGTGAGGTGGTCACCGATGGCGTTGACGATGCCGATGTAGTCGGTCACCGTTCGCCGCACGAAGGAAGCGTTCAACCTCGAGGTCACTTTTCACTCCTTGAATGTCTTCTTGTTCCAGCGCCGTGATTGTGGGTATTTGCCTCGGGTTTTTGCGTGCCGCAGAAACATTGCATCGCGTTTCGTCGTGCAATTTCACTCATTTGCATGATGGGTCCTGCCGATACCTTGCGCAGGCGGTTTGCAGACACGCAAGAGATATTGATTGCCATCAATATCAGGATGACACGGTGCAATGCGGCGATGCAGGTTGGCCGAGTTTTTTGCAGACAGCTGCCCGCAAACCTCGAAATTGGTATTCGATATTGCAGCGGGCAAAAGTAGATTGCTGCGTGCAGTTTCAAATTGCAGCGCGCAACGGCCGATCGCAACTTGCAATAACAAGTTTCGGCCTGCAAACGCGAACTTGACTGCCGGCTCCGTCCAGCGTTGACTGCAATTCTTGCCTGCGCAGGCGATTCAAGGCGCCCGCCAGACTGCGCCGGGCGGTGCCTATTGCAGAAAGTTCTTCCAGCTCCCGATGTTGTGGACCTCGGGGTAGCCCTTGCTGCTCAGCATCCGCTTGGCCATCGCACTTCGCGTGCCGCTGGCACAGGCCACGACGACCGGGGCCGAGGTGGAGACTTCCCCTGCCCGGCTGGCCAGTTCCTGCAAGGGGATGTTGATGGAACCGGGCGCACTGGCACCGGCGAACTCGGCGGGTGAGCGCACGTCCAGCAGCGTGGCGCCGCGTTGCCTGAGGCCTGGCAGCATGGTGCGCACCTTGCGCGCGCGCCACCACTTGAAGAGGAACCACAGTGCCAAGGCAAGCAGTGGCCAGTAGTCACGCAGATACGGGGTCAGGTTCATGGGGGTCATGGGTTCGGTGGCAGGGGGTCGAGCTATATCAGTAGTGACGGATGTTAGCCCGGCTGCCCTGCGGACTTCGGTCGCCCCCAATGCCCTGCTCGACAGTGCCCGGGTTCTGGACGCAGGTGCCGGCAGGCGCCGTTCTTCACCGCCCGAGCTTGTTCGAGCTCCAGCCCCATCGGTCCATGACACGCTGATCGCGGGCGCTCTCGGCGTCGATCGAATCCTTGGGCAATTGCTCGAGGCAGTCCGCCAGGGCCTGCGGGTCTTGCGGTTCGTTCGGCAGCGGGGCTGGGGTGGGCTCGCGGGAGGTGTTGCCGTCCCACGCGTAGGGGTTGCGGAAGACGGGCGGGTCGGGTTGGCAGTCGTACCTGTAGAGCGGCGGGCCGTCGGACGCAAAGGGCGAGAACAGGAACGTCTTCTCGAAGATCAGCGGTTTGCCGGTCGGTGGTGCCGGCCAGCTCGGCAGGCTGGCGATGGCCTGGCGGGCCAGCCGCTCGGCAACGGCTGAGGTGGACCACAGCGTCTCGAGCCTTGCCAGCGAGCCGTCGGGGGCGATCTCCACCCGAAAACGCACCATGCCCTGATCGGGCCCTTCGACAGCCGTGCCCATCATGCTGCGCACCTGCTGACCCCAGGTGTAGCGATAGGCCTTGCTGTTCTTGAGTGTGTAGCGCCCGGCAAAGGCCCACTCTTCGGCGCTGGGTGCAGGTGGGGCGGCCGCCGACACCGGTTGCGGTGGTGCGGCTCGAGGTGTGGCCACGGCCAGTTCATCCTGCGCCAGGATGGGCGGACGCGGCGCCGGCGGGCGCTCGGTCGCCCGGGCAGGTGCGGCCGCCTCGCGTTCGGGCGGCAGCAGTGTCAACGTGATGACCGTCGGCTTGTCCGGCTCCCTGGCCGGCTTGCCCGTGGGCAGATGGCCGGCCAGCGTGAACACCAGCGCATGCAGCGCCAGGGCGGCGATCAGCCCGATGGCTGGCGTGACGCCGACGTATCGCTTGGGTGATGGATTGAAGGGCAACGGCGTCGACACTGCCGCTGTCACCCGCGCACTACCGGCAGGCCGGCGGCTTGCCACTCACTCACGCCGTCGGCCGTCTTGCGGGCGCGAAAGCCATGCTCGCGCAGCAGCTTCACGGCCGCGTCCGACATCAGGCAGAACGGGCCGCGGCAGTAGGCGACAAGATCCACATCGCGCGGCAGCTCGGCCAGCCGCTGTGCCAACTCGGCCAGCGGCATCGACCGGGCATACGGCAGGTGCGCGGTGTCGTATTCGTCGAGCGGACGAACATCGAGCACCACCACCTCGCCGCGCCTGGCCTGCGCCAGCAGCTCGTCGCGACCCAGCTGCACCAGCTGGTCGGCCTGCTCCACCATGTGCTGCAGGGCCAGCTGCAGCTCGACCAGATGTTCCTCGGCCACCTGACGCAGCGTCACACCGAGCTGGGCCACATCGGCACCACTCAGGCGGTAGATCATGCGTTTGCCGTCCCGGCGGACCTGCACCAGCCGCGCCTCCTTCAGCGCCTTGAGGTGCGCACTGGTCAACTTGACGTCGATGGCCACCTCGCCGGCAATGGTCTCGACCGCCTTCTCACCCTGCGCCAGCATCTCGAGGATCTCGAGCCGCTTGGGGCTGGCCAACGCCTTGCCGACGCGGGCCACCTGCTCGTACAAGAGATCCTTGAGGGTGCGGTTGTCCATGGCGATCATTCTAATAAACGTTCGAATGAGGGGCGGTCAATGTCGCGTGCCTCGTCCTCCCGAACCTACTCAGCTTGCAAACCGGCGATGATGGCCGCTCACCTCATCGACACGCGGGAGACGCAACCATGTTCGACAAGATCAAGAGCATCGGCGGCCAGATCACCACGCTCGCGGGCGATGCTGCCGATGGCGTGAGTGCCACCGTCAAGGGCGGGGCCACGGTCATCGCCCAGTCCGCGTCCGGCGCCATGCAAACGGTCAGCAAGGCAGCCGGCGACATGCAGGACAAGATGAGCGACGCGGCGACCCGCCAGGCCATTGCGCAGATGCGTGATGTGATGGCCATCGCGATCGACGAGTTGCGCCAGCGGCCCATCCACGCCGGCCCGGTGACATTGACGGCCAGGGTCGACGTGGTGGTTGCGGCGCTCGAGATCCAGATCGTGGTCGACCCCGAGCAGCCCTTGCCGCCGGCGGCCTGACCTGGCACGAGCGGGCCCGGCTTTACCCGGCGCGCCGTCGCCGGCGATGCCTCAGGGTGCCGGGCAAACCTCGGTCTCGATGCGCTGGCGCTTCTGTCGGTGGCAGACGATCTTGCCGTCGTAGCGGCAGCGCCATCCGCCGTCGGCTGATCGGCATTGCCAGCCACTGACCGGTATCTCTGGCTTGGCGCCAGCCACGGGGCCGCTCGTCCTTCCGGAATGGCGGTGGTGGCCCGCTCCACGGCCTGCCACTGCGGAGATTGCATGCGGCCGTCCCAACCCACCAGGTCCAGCTGCGGACACAAGCCGCCTGCATACCGCTCAGCGCGTGCCGAAAAGCTTTGTCCGACCGACGCCCAACCTGCCAACTCGCCCACCGATGGCCTGCGCCGGCGCGGGCGGTTCCGTCGCGGGTACTGCCCGCTGGCGCAGCCAACCGTTTCCGAACACGACGTCGACCCGCCCGTCGCTGTTGACGTCGCCGATGGCGAGCAGCCCTGGTGAGCCCATGCCGTAGTCGGCCACGGGGTAGACCTCGGCGCCACCGAGCGTGCCGTCGATGCGCTGGCGGTTCACAGCCAGCGGCCATCCGCCCCATGATGACGAGACCACGTCCTGGCGTCCGTCGCCGTCGATGTCTGCGATCTGTACGCGCATGGCATTGGTGGCGGCGCGCAGGCTGGGGGTGAATGCACCGAGTTGGCCGCTTGAATCCTGAAGCATCACGCTGGTCGATGCACCCAGAACCATCGTCACGACGACATCGTTGCGTCCGTCGCCATTCACGTCGCCGATAGCAACACCCTGCACCTGGTCGCCTGAAGGCGCTGCGCGGTATTGAGCGCTCGCGAAACTGCCATCGGGCTGCTGCAGCAGGATGCCGATGGCTTGGTCGAGCACGGTCTCGATGCCGACGATGACGATGTCGTTGCGGCCATCGCCATTGACGTCGCCAACTGCGAGGTCGCCGAAGCCCCCGGCATCCACGGCCACCGCGACAGGTGTGCCGAAGCTGCCGTCGGCAGCCTGCCTCCACACCTGCAGCGCGTTGCCGATGAAGGGGCGACCAACGAGGTCGGGGCGGCCGTCGCCGTCGATGTCTGCCACGCGAACCACGTAGCTCGCGGAGGTGACGATCGTCTGGCTGTTGCCCAAGCTGCCGTTGGGCTGGAGCCGAAAGATCTGGATTGCGTTGCCCGAGCTGGCCGCGACGACGGAATTGCGGCCCTGGCCGTCCAGGTCGGTGACGACCAGCGTGTCGATATCGCTTCCGTAGTCGGCAACGGTGGCGTAGCGAAGTGGCGCCGCCAGCGTGCCATCGGCACTCTGGCGGAAGACGAAGAGCTTGAAATCGTCGACCGACCCGAAGTTGAAGCCGGTCGCCATGAGGATGTCGGCTCGGGCATCGCCATCGACGTCGCCGATGGCGACGGCAGTCACCGGGGCGCCGCTGAGCAGGGACTGCGGCGCGGCGAATCGACCGGGGTCGGCGGAAAATCTCCAGCTCGCACTCGTTCGGTTGCCCAAGCTGTCGGCAATTCCCATTACCGCGACCTGGTACTGCGCGCCGGTCTGCAATGGCACCTGAGGCGTCACGGTGACAGTGCGCCCTGCAAGGCTGACGCTCACGTTCACGTAGCTGCTGTCAGCGATCCAGGCTAGCGTGACCGTCGACTCGTTCACTGTGGTTGGGTCCGGATCCTCGTCTAGCGAGAAGACGATGCTCGTGGTGAGTGGCACGTCGATGGCACCTGCCAAGGGCTGCACTGGCACCAGCGCGGGACCGGCGGAGTCGACAGTGAACTGCCAGCTGGTGTCGAAAGCCAGTGCGTTGCCGACCAGATCCTGCCCCGCGCGGGTCACCGACGCTCTGTAGGTGCCGCTGGCCAGAGGCGAAGCAGGAACGAGGACCGACGTGCGGCCATCGGGCTGCCATTGCACGCTCGCTGCCACGGCTTGGCCGTCGGGGCCGGTGAGGTGCAGGATCGAAGCGCCGCCAATGGCCGTGTCCATGGGCTCGCTGAACGTCACCGAAAGCGATACACAACAGCCGCCGCTTGTGGTTCCCGCTTCGGGAGTCTTCGAGACCAGCGTTGGCGGGACGGACTCGCTGCGGTGCGTGCCGAGACCCCAGCCCGTGATGCCCGTGACGATGCGGCTGCTGCCACCCGGGCCACTGCTGCTGATCACGTTGCGCACGGGACCGACATCGGGTGCGTACCAGTCGTCCGACGTCACGCTGACGGTGACGGTTTGCCCACTGCCACTCAATGTTGCCGTTTCCGTGAGCACGGTCTGCACATGTGCCACCTGCTTGAAGCTGCCGGCGGCAGTGACCAGCGGCTCGAAGCCGATCACCGTGGCCTCGGCATGTACCGACCGAAGGTTGTCGGCACGCCCATCTCCGTCCAGGTCAGCGATGGCACCGATTGATTTGTCAACCAGCACCCAGTGGGCGCCGGCGGCAATGGGCAGGCGCAGGATCTGCAATGGACCTATTGCCGCCGAGAGGACGTCGGCATCGGGAGGCGGCAAGAGCGTGACGCCTGTGGCCGTGCGCACATAGAGATCAGTGATGGTGCCGGTGGTGTCCACCGTTTGCACCACCATTGCACTGCCGCCACTCACAGCCTGGGTGCCCGTCACGCGCACTGTCGTTGTCTGGCCGCTTCCGTCGCGATATAGCCATCGGTCGCCTGCTGCAAGCGGGTAGTAGTCGGCGCCTGCCACGGGGCCATTGGTGCCGCCATCAACCGCTGAGCCACCACCTCCGCCTCCGCCGCACGCGGCGAGCAAAAGCGCAAAGGCGCAGACAAGTACACCCCGGCTCCCTAACATCCTGCCCTGCATATCGCTTCCCCTTACTCTTTGGACGCCTGGGGAGGGAGTCTGCCACTGCTCGATCCACCCAGGCCGCACTGAGATCCGATGGAGTCGTTTGCCCCTTCGCGTGGTGTCCCTGGCTGCCACACTGCCGCAGCTGTCTGGGTTGGTCGCGTCCGGAGCTGATCTGACTGGCGCTGTCAACCTGACGCTCGCCGTCCCCCGGTGGCGTGGTGGGTGACTCCACACCCATCAAGCTGAGCGAATATGCCTTGTACGAGTTGGGCGTCGTCAATGGTGACGGCAACCCCACCGGCTCAGAAGACCGATGGCCAGGACGTGATGCGCGCGAGGCTGTGTGCTCGAACTGCCTCGAGCCCCGGCAGGCCTTGCAGGCGGGACTGCAATCGAGGCGACTGTGATCGCGCTGAAGACCTTGCGAGCCGCGCCCCGCTCAATCGTCCGAATCGCCAGGGCGCGGCTGGTACTTGGCCAGCCAGGTTGGCGTGAAGTCGAAGCGTTCCGCGGCGAACACTGCAGTCACACAGGGACCACCGGACCGGCCGTCCCGGCCTTGGGTGACGTAGAGCCAGTGGCCGTTGCGCCGCAGCATCAGCACCTGGGCCGGTTGCAGACCGCCGCGCTGGTAGAGCGGGTAACGCGCCTCGGCCGCAGCCTGGAAGCGATGGCGATCGCCGGCATCGAGCTGGGCCTTCTCGGCCGTGATCGGCACCTTCAGCGGCGGACTGCCGCGTACACAACTGGGCAAGCTCATTTCGGGCACAGCGCCCGTAGCGGCTGCCGGGCCGGCTGCGAGTGCGGGCGTCGCAAGCAGCGCATACGCCAGACCCAGGCCCAGGGCCAGGGCCAGCGCGTGGCTGGTGGCCGCAGGGTCGAGCAGCCCGACTGCTTCGAGCCCACTGGGCTGACACAGCTGCTGCACTGCCCCTATCACACCTTGCGGTGGAGCAGACGGGGCCTGGAAGCGCTGGGCGGATCCGTACCTGCGGCGGTGGCTGCTGGCGTGCGACATGGTGGTGATCCCTCTCGCAGTGGGCGGATGGGTCTCCATCCTGGGTCGATCCATCCTAGGCCGATAGCCTGCTGCCGGGCTCATGGGATGCCCGCGGTCCCCCCGCCGTTCGTGTGACCGATGATCCGGAGATGACCAACCGTCGCATCATCCTGGCCGGGGCCACCGGCCTGGTGGGCCGTGAACTGCTCGAAGGCCTTCTCGCCGACCCCACCGTGGCCGAGGTTCGTGCTCTGGTGCGCCGGCCGCTGGCCCTGCCCACCCGCTCCGCTGGGCACTCGGCGCAGCTGACCCAGCAAGTGGTGGATTTCGCCGCGCTGCCGGCGCTGCCCGAGGCCGACGAGGCCTATCTGGCACTGGGCACCACCATCAAGGTGGCGGGCAGCCAGGCGGCCTTCCGGGCAGTGGACTTCGAGGCCAACCTCGCGGTCGCCCGCGCCGCCCTGGCCGCCGGGGTGCGCCGCGCTGGTCTGGTGAGTGCCATGGGGGCGAACGCCCGCTCCTCGGTCTTCTACAACCGGGTCAAGGGGGAGTTGGAGGACGCGCTGGCAGCGCTGGGATTCGACGCCCTGGTGATCGCCCGGCCCTCGCTGCTTGTCGGCGACCGCACTGCCTTGGGTCAGCCCGTGCGGCCCGGCGAGCGCCAGGGCGAACGTCTGGCCCGGTGGCTCGGGCCGCTGGTGCCACGCAACGTGCGGCCCATCCCGGCTGCCCGGGTGGCGCGTGCCCTGCTGGGCGCGGTGCCGCAAGCGCAGGGTCTCGAGCGCCTGCTGTCGGGCGAGATGAACGTCTGAGGCCGGTCAGCCGATGTCGATCAGGGCATCACCTGCGCACCACCCCATCGTCCACGATGACGCTGAAACAGCGTCCACATTCGGCATGAAACGCCGTCCCCGATCGACTTGAAATCCCGCCTACCAGCAGGCTGAAATGCCATCCATGATGGGCGTGAAACACGCACCATCCGAAGACTCGTGTAAGAACGCTTCGCGGCAGTTGCTCTTGCCAAATGTCTCTTTGCTTAGGATTGATTCATACCGACCGTGGCCTGTGGGAGCGGCCATTCGCATCGGCGCATCCGTGGGCGTCGGCTTACTGTCACCCCGGCGAAGAGTCGGTGCCGGCCATTTGCCGTCGCTGATGGCCGGCAGCGTGCTGGCTGCTCAGCTCACTCCCGGCATCGAGCGCAGCGCCGGCTCATGGAGAATGCCGCCCATGGCCAGCAGTCTTCTTGCACTTCTCGACGACATCACCACCGTACTCGACGACGTCGCTGTCCTTTCCAAGGTGGCGGCCAAGAAGACCGCCGGAGTGCTTGGTGACGATCTCGCGCTCAACGCACAGCAGGTCGCCGGCGTGGCCGCCAATCGCGAGCTGCCGGTGGTGTGGGCGGTGGCCAAGGGCTCGTTCATCAACAAGGCAATCCTGGTGCCGGCGGCGCTGGCCATCAGTGCCTTCGCGCCCTGGCTGGTGACGCCGCTGTTGATGATCGGTGGCGCCTTCCTGTGCTACGAGGGCGCCGAGAAGCTCGCCCACCGCTTTCTGCACAGCCCCGAGGACGACGCCGCCCACGAGGCCAGGCTGATGGAGGCCGTGCAGCAGCCCGAGATCGACATGGTGGCGCTGGAGAAGGACAAGATCAAAGGCGCGATCCGCACCGACTTCATCCTGTCCGCCGAGATCATCGCGATCACGCTCGGCACCGTGGCCGCCGCGGGCTTCATGACCCAGGTCGCGGTGCTGGTGGGCATTGCCCTGGTGATGACGGTGGGCGTGTACGGTTTCGTCGCCGCCATCGTCAAGCTCGACGACCTCGGACTTTGGTTGACCACCCGTGCGCGCACGATTTCGCAGGCCATCGGCCGCGGCATCGTCGCCTTCGCGCCCTGGCTGATGAAGGCGCTGTCGGTCGCCGGCACGGTGGCGATGTTCCTGGTCGGCGGCGGCATCCTCGTGCACGGCGTGCCGGCGCTGCACCACCTCATCACGGGCATGGTCGCTCAGCAAGGCGCCGTCGCGCAGGCGGTGCTGCCAACGGTCGCCGATGGCCTTTTCGGCCTGGTGGCCGGCGCGCTCGTGCTGGCCGTCGTGACGGCCTTCCAGCGCGTGCGCGGCGCGAAGGTCGCTGCGGGTTGATGGCCCGCAATTCGGGCTCGAAGCTCGGCGTCGCGTAAGGCGGGATCAGCCCGTCGCCGTCGCCGCGGCGACCGCGTGCGGTCGACAGGGGGCAGGTCCTTGCGCGAGAGCCGGCCGTACCAGACCGGCCCGCCGGCGTTGCGACGGCCTGACGCGAGGGTGAGCCCGCGGTCTCGAGCCGCTCGCGATGCCTCAATCGCCCCGCAGGCTGCCTACGTTCTTGTGCACTCCGCTGCAGGGCCTCCTTCAGGAGCCTCGGTACCGATACGAGCGGCCGCTTCGGGGCGGCGAGTTCAGGGCAGCTGATGTCAGCTCAGGGTCGGAACAGTGAGTCCGCTGCCCTTGCATGCAGGCACCTTGCCGACGGCGTTGAAGGTAGCCCGATGTCGATCAACGTTCACCCGCTCGGGTCAGGAAGCTGACTTTCGCAGGCCGGGGTCGGCTGGCTACGGTCAGGTTGCGGCGACTCTGAAGCAAATCTGGCATCAGCCATCAGCTGCTCCACCCGACACGCAGTCTGCTGCCGCCAGCCTGGAGCACATGTGCCTTTGCGCAACCATAGGCCGACATCAAGTCGCGGGTGACGAAGGCGGGCAGAACGGCAGGTCCTGATCCCTAGAATTGCTCAATTGCCCCTGGCCACTCATGAGCTCGGGAACTTGGCGTTCGGGTCGCGGGCGCGTGGAATCCAAGATGAACGCCCCTGTCTCACCTCTTAGCTGCGGCCCGCGCCAACCGGCCTGCGCCGTCCAACGCGGTGGGGGTCATCCGCCCGAGCAGGCGGTCTGCAATGACTGATACGCCTACACCGCAGCTGCAGACCCGCGGCAGCGCCGAACGAGAGCGCCTGCGGCTTCAGACCATCCTGAAGACCACCAGCGACGGCATCCACATCCTGGACGAGCAAGGTTGCCTGGTCGAAGCCAACGACGCCTTCCTGAGGATGCTGGGCTACGACGACACGGCCGTTGGTGTGCTCAGGGTCACCGAGTGGGACCACGGCGGCTCCTGGCAGGACATCAAGGCCCGCTACGACGAGCTGATGTTCACCCAGTCGACAGCAGTCTTCGAGTCCAGGCACCGGCGAAGCGACGGCGTGGTGATCGACGTCGAGATCAACGCGGTGGGTCTGAACATCGACGGCACGCCCTACCTCTATGCGGCTTCGCGTGACATCACGCAGCGCAAGCGCGCCGAAGAGGCGGTGATGCGCAACGAAGCCCGGGTCACGCGCATCCTGGAAGGTGCCGCCGACGCGATCTTCATCGTCGACCGGCAGGGGCGCTACCAGTACGTCAACCTTGAGGCCACGCGGCTGCTGGGCTACTCGCGCGAGGCGTTCATGCAGATGGGCATCCGCGACCTGACGCCGCCCGCGGACCTGCAGACCGTCATGCGCGACTTCCAGACGCTGCTGGCCGAAGGCGCCATGCGCACCGAGCTGACGCTGCTGCACGCCGACGGTCACGAGGTGCCCGTGGACTTCAACGGCACCACGCTGCCCGACGGCACCTTCTTCGGTTCCTGCCGCGACATCACGCGGCGCAAGCAGGCCGAGGCTGCCGCCGCCGAGGAAAGGCGTGTGCGCGAATCGATCATGGAAGCCACGCCGGGCATCGTCTACGCGCTGGATGTGACGGGCCGACTCAGGTTCTGGAACCGCGGCCTGGAAGTGGCCGCGGGCCGCCGTGCGGACCAGCTCGACGGACTGTCGGCGGCCGAATTGTTCGAGGGCGCGGACAAGGATGCGGTGATTGCCCGCATCGGCGAGGTCTTCGAGCGCGGCCGCTCGAATGTCGAGGCCGAACTGCTCGGGCCGAACGGACAGCGCACGCCTTACTACATGACGGGCATGCGGCTGGACATCGCTGGACAAGCCATGCTGGTGGGTACCGGGATCGACATCTCGGCGCTGCGCCAGGCACAGCTCGAGCTGCAGAGGCTCAATGCCGAGCTGGAGCAGCGGGTGTCGCAGCGAACCGCCGAACTGGTCGCGGCCCACGAGACGCTGACGGCCACGCAGTTCGCGATGCAGGCCGTCGGCATCGGCATCCACTGGGTCGACTGCGACAGCGGCCGCTTCGTCTACTGCAACAGCTATGCCGCCGAGTTTCTGGGCTACAGCAGCGAGGAGTTCCTGAAGCTCAGCGTCTGGGACATCGATACGAACTTTCCGCCCCCGGCCTACGCGGCGACCGTGCAGCGCGTGCGGGATGCAGGGCACCTGCGCTTCGAGACGGAGCAGCGCACCAGGTCCGGCAAACGTGTGCCGGTGGAGATGTCGATGCACTACCGCCCCGCCACGGGCAGTGCGTCGCCGATGATCATCGCCTTCATGACCGACATCGGCCAGCGCAAGCAGGATGAGCGAGCACTGCGCGCGGCCAAGGAAGACGCCGAGGCGGCCAACCTGGCCAAGAGCGCCTTCCTGGCCAACATGAGCCACGAGATCCGTACCCCGCTGAACGCGATCATCGGGCTGACCCACCTCATGCAACGCGCTGGCGTTTCGCCCGAGCAGCAGGACCGGTTGACCAAGATCGACGGCTCGAGCCGGCACCTGCTGTCGATCATCAACGACATCCTGGACCTGGCGAAGATCGAAGCCGGTCGGCTCGAGATCGAGCGCAGCGACTTCCATCTCTCGTCGGTGCTGGACAACGTGGCCTCGATCATCGGCGAGGCGGCGCGCGCCAAGGGGTTGACGGTGCTGATCGACACCGATTCGGTGCCCATGTGGCTGAGCGGCGACCCGGTGCGCCTGCGCCAGGCGCTGCTCAACTACGCCGGCAATGCCGTCAAGTTCACCGACAGCGGATCCATCCACATCGCTGCCGAATTGCTGGACGAACAGGCCGATGAATGCCTGGTGCGTTTCCAGGTCAGCGACAGCGGCATCGGCGTGGCTGCCGACAAGATCGGTCTGTTGTTCCACGACTTCGAACAGACCGACGCCTCCATGACGCGCCAGTATGGCGGCACAGGCCTGGGCCTGGCGATCACGCGCCGCCTGGCCCAGCTGATGGGCGGCGAGGTGGGCGTGCACAGTAAACCTGGATCGGGCAGCCTCTTCTGGTTCACGGCCAGGCTGCGGCGCGGCAAGGGCGTACTTCCCGCTGAAGTGAAGGACGAGACGACACAGGCCGATCACTGGGAGCGGCTCCAGCGCCTGAATGCCACCATCCTGCTGGTCGAAGACAACCCGATCAACCGCGAGGTGGCCTTGCAGATGCTGCACGGTTCGGGCCTGTCGGTGGAGGTTGCATGCGACGGTGCCGAAGCGGTGCGCCTGGCCAGAGCACATCTGTACGACCTGGTGCTGATGGACCTGCAGATGCCGGTCATGGACGGTTTGAAGGCAACGCGCGCGATACGCGCGCTGCCGGACTGGGGACACACGCCCATCGTGGCCATGACGGCCAACGCCTTCCAGGACGACCAGCGCGCCTGCGAGCAGGCGGGCATGAATGCCTTCATCGCCAAACCGGTAGAGCCCGCAGTGTTGTACGCCACGCTGGTGAAGTGGTTGCCCAAACCACAGCCGAAGCGGCGCACATTTGCCGACTCCGACGGTCGCAACGCGAGCCTGGGTGCGCAGCCCATGACGCGGGCATGGGCAGACGCCGTGCTGCTGCGCCTGGCACAGTGGCCGGGCATGGATGTCGCGCGGGGCGTGGCCACCCTGCTGGGCCGGCGCGAACGTTACGTGGAGTTGCTGGGCCTCTTTGTCGCGACCCAGCTCGAGGCGGTGAAACGGCTCGATGCCAGCTTGCGCGACGGCGACGTTGCAGCGGCGCGTTTCCTGTGCCACACGCTCAAGGGCGCGGCGGGGACACTCGGTGCCGTCGGCCTGGCCAGACAAGCTGCCGGACTCGACGCCAGCTTGCGCACCGAGATCGAGACTGCGGTGCTCGATGTCGCGCTCGGCGAGACAGCGACCATGGCCTCGGATCTGCTCGCGCTGGCGTCGGCGCTGCGGCCGCAGGACGACATCGCCTGAGCGGCTTGGTGCCCAGGCCAGGAACCAACGCCGGCTTCCCCCGGACAGGGCCACAGCGTAGGTGTCGCCCTTTTCGCGATCTTGAGCGCCGTCTCGACTCGGAGTACAAGTGAACGACGACGCCTTCGAGCGTCAAGCTTCGAGGTTGACCTGCATCTACAGGTGACCTACGAGCCCGGTGCCATCGACGCCAAGGCCGAGAGCACAGTCGAGTGGCAGATCGACGGCTTCAGGCCAACGTCGGGGGCTTACCCGCGTGACGCCCCGGCAGGGCAGCAGTTGATAATTCGGTCACAGGGTTGTGCACCCGGTCCGGTGGGGCGCTGGGTTCACCCTGACGCGCTGACCGCTGGCACCCTGCGTGCTCGCCCGCCCTCGTCTGGTCGTCCTGGGCTCTCCCACATCGACGCGGTCGCGGGCGACACCGCGCCGCCGCAGCCGCCACCGTCTGTCCGGAAAGTTGAGTCGACATGCCCCCACTGTCCTTCGATCTGCCCTTCTTCATCAGCGTCGCCGCCATCGCCGTGATGCTGTATTGCCTGGTGCTGGTGCTGCGCCTGAGTGCACGCATGCCCGGCGGCATCGTCGGGCGCACCTGGCGCACGGTGGTGCTGCTGGTGACGCTGTTCACCGTCGGCTACCTGGTGACACCGTTCTTCAGCCTCATCCCGGCGCAGATGGTGAACCTGATCGTGGCGCTGATCTTCCTGTTCGGCGCCATCTACGTGGTGGTCACGGTGAAGCTGATCTACCGGATCATCGAGGAACTGGCCTGACACGATGGACATCAGCGCCGTCTACGCGCGCTCGGCCAAGGGCGAGGAAGCGCTCCGCTTGCATCGGCATCAGCTGCGGCTGCTGCATCGGCAGGTGCTGTTCCTGATCGACGGGCGCTCGCCGCTGAATGCGTTGCTCGACCGTTGGGGCGCGCTCAACGGCCTGGACGAAGCCATCACCTTCCTGGTGCAGCACGGCTTCATCGAACCCCTGCGGCGCAGTAGCGCTGCGCCCGGATTGCCCGCTGCCGTGCCCGCCGCGGGGCCGGGCGACAGCCCCGCCGAGCAGGTGCGTCAGCGCCTGGTCGCATGGCTCGTCGCCAAGGTGCCGGGCAACAGCGACAAGCTGGTGGGCAAGCTGCACGACGCGCCGGCGTCGCAGGCCGGCTTGCAGTCGGCCGTCGAGTCATGTTGCCGCGTGATGCGCCTGACAGTGGACGAGCAACTCGCCGGGCAGTTTGCCGAGCAGGCGCGGGCCTTGTTCGACAGCCGCATGCCCTGAGGTTGTCGGCCTCGCTGTAGCCCGGCGCTCATGTCGAATCGGCGACCTGCCGTTCGTCGACAAGGTGCGAGGCGCTCTCAGGCAGGTGCGCCGAACGTCCAACCCAACTGGAGTCCAGGCATGTCCTACATCGACGGTTTCGTGATCGCGGTTCCTACGGTCAACAAGCAGCAATTCATCGACCACGCACGTTTTTTCGACTCGTTGTTCATCGAGTTGGGCGCGATCCGTGTCATCGAGGGCTGGGGCGACGACGTCCCCGACGGCAAGGTCACCGATTTCCGCCGTGCGGTGCAGGCGACGGCCGAGGAAACGGTCGCCTTTTCGTGGGTCGAATGGCCGGACAAGGCCACGCGCGACGCGGCCCACAAGAAGATGATCGAAGACCCGCGCATGGACCCGTCCACACCCGGCAATCCGCCCATGCCCTTCGACGGCAAACGCATGATCTTTGGCGGCTTCGAACAGGTCGTCGAAGTGAAGGTTTGAGGCCCGGTCAGGCGCCCAGTTCTTCCACCAGGTGGCAGGCCACCAGATGGCACTGGTCTGCCGGTGCTTCGGCATCTGTGCCGATGCGCCGCAGCTCTGGCCGCTCCTGCACACAGCGATCCTGCGCATGCGGGCAACGTTTGTGAAAGGCGCAGCCACTCGGCGGGTTGAGTGGCGACGGCGGCTCACCGAGGATCGGCACATGCGCGGCGGCGCGCCTGGCATCCAGCGTGGGTGAGGCGGCCAGCAGCGCACGTGTGTACGGATGAGTCGGGGCGGCAAAGAGTTGCGCCTTGGGCGCTTGCTCGACCACGCGGCCGAGGTACATCACCAGCACACGGTCAGCGATGTGTTCGACCACGCCGAGGTTGTGCGAGATGAACAGGTAGGCCATGCCGGTGCGTTCGCGCAGCGCCATGAACAGGTTGAGGATCTGCGCCTGGATCGACACATCGAGCGCCGAGGTCGGCTCGTCGGCCACCAGCAGGCGCGGGCCCAGCATCATGGCGCGGGCAATGGCGATACGTTGGCGTTGGCCGCCCGAGAACATGTGTGGATAACGCTCGGCGAACTCGGGGCGCAGGCCCACCTGGTCGAGCATGGCGGCGACACGTTCGCGGCGCTCGGCGCCTGTCAGCGTGGTGTTGAGCAGCAGCGGCTCATCGAGCATCTGCGCCACACGTTTGCGCGGGTTGAGTGAGGCGTAGGGGTTCTGGAACACCATCTGCACCTGCGGGCGCAGGGCACGCAATTGTTCGGCGCTGGCGCCCACCACATCGGTGCCAGCCAGGCGCAGCGTGCCGCTGGTGGGTGGCTCGACCAGCGTGACGGCGCGCGCCAGCGTGGACTTGCCGCAGCCCGATTCACCCACCACCGCCAGCGCTTCACCCGCTGCCAGGCTGAAACTCACACCGCCGAGAGCCACCACGTCGACAGCCGGTTGCAACCAGCCACGGCTGACGCGGTAGTGGCGGGTGAGGTCGCGTATGTCGAGCAGGGGCTCTGCGGCAGACGCCACCTCGGTGCGGATGGGCGGCATGGTGGCGGCGTTCATGCCGAAGCTCCGCTCGGCAGGCCTGAGGCAGTCGGCGCGTTTGGTGCTCGTGGCGCTGCCTGCGCGTTTGGCCCGGTCGACTTGCCCGCAAGGCTGGGCGCCACGTCGCTACTCGTCACCGGCCTCGCCAGAGGCTTGAGGCAGCGCACCTGGCTGGCGTCGTCCAGCGTCGTCAGCTCGGGATGGGTCTGGCGGCAGGCCTCGTCGGCGTATTTGCAGCGCGGCGCGAGCAAGCAGCCGGCGAGTTTGTCGTGATGGCCGGGCACCCTGCCCGCCAGCGTCGGCAATCGCCGCGCACCGCGGCTGCGTTCGGGGATGGCCGCGAGCAACGCCTCGGTGTAGGGGTGGTGGGCGCGGTCGAACAGTTCGGGCAGGGTCTGCACCTCGACCACCTCGCCTGCGTACATCACCGCCACACGGCGGGCATGGCGGGCCAGCAGCGCCAGGTCGTGTGTGATCAGCACCAGGCCCATCTCGTGTTGGCCTTGCAGGTTGACCAGCAGTTCGAGCACCTGGGCCTGGATCGTCACATCGAGCGCCGTGGTCGGCTCGTCGGCAATCAACAGCTTGGGCCGGCAGGCCAGCGCCATGGCGATCATCACCCGTTGGCTCATGCCGCCCGACAGCTGGTGCGGATAGGCATCGAGGCGCAGCTCGGCGTCGGGTATCTCGACCTGGCGCAGCAGTTCGATGGCGCGTTCACGCAGCCGCGCCTTGGGCATCTTCTCGTGCACGGCCAGCGTCTCGATGATCTGGAATCCCACCGTGTAGCTGGGATTCAGGCTGGTCATCGGGTCCTGGAAGATCATGGCCATGTCGCGGCCCAGCACCTTGCGGCGCTCGCGTGGGCTGAGCGCCAGCAGGTCCTGCCCATCCAGTGCGATGCGATCGGCAGTGACACGGCCCGGCGCGTCGATCAGGCCCATCAACGCGAGCATGGCCACACTCTTGCCGGAGCCGGACTCACCGACGATGCCGAGCAACTCGCCGCGCTGAACATCGAGGTTGAGCCCGCGCACCGCAGCGAACGGCTCGGCGCGGCTGCCGAATTCGACGCGCAGGTTGCGGATCTCTAGCAGTGACATGAGACCTCGACAGTATTGGCGAAGCAGTGGCCGGACTGCGCGTCGCGACGGCTCATCCGTCCGAGTCTTGGTGACGTCATCTCAGCTCAGGTTCTTCAAGCGCGGATCGAGCGCATCACGCAGCCCGTCACCCACCAGGTTGATGGCCAGCACGGTGGTGAGGATGGCCAGTCCGGGTAGTGTCACGACCCAGTTGGCGCGTTCGATGTAGTCGCGCGCCGAGGCCAGCATGGTGCCCCACTCGGGTGTGGGCGGCTGGGCGCCCAGGCCCAGGAAACCCAGCGCTGCGGCCGTGAGGATGGCATCCGAAAACCCCATGGTGGCAGTCACGATCACCGGCGCCATGCAGTTGGGCAGCACGGTGTTGAACATCAGTCGCAACTTGCCGGCACCGGCCAGGCGGGATGCGACCACGTAATCCTTGGCCAGTTCTTCGAGTGCCGAGGCGCGCACCAGCCGCACATAACCCGGCAGCGACACCAGGGCAATCGCCAGCATGGTGTTGCCCAGGCCGGGGCCAAGCACGGCCACCACGGCAATGGCCAGCAGCAGGCTGGGCAGGGCCAGCATCACGTCCATCAGGCGCAGGATGAAGGTGCCGATGGCGCGCGGAAAAAACGCCGCCACCAGCCCGAGCGTCACACCCGGCACGGCCGAGAGCGTGACCGCCACCGCGCCGATCAGCAGCGACAGCCGCGCACCGAACAACAGACGCGACAGCAGGTCACGCCCGATGTCGTCGGTGCCGAGGATGAAACGCATGCTGCCGCCGTTGTTCCAGGCCGGCGGTGTCAACAAGGCGTCGCGGTACTGCTCGATCGGGTCGTAGGGCGCCAGCCAGGGCGCTGCAAGCGCGCACAACAACACCAGGCTCACGTAGACCAGGCCGACCACGGCGGCGCGGTTGCCGGCAAACCCTTGCCACACGGCGCGCCAGGGGGCAGGCGGCGGCGCGCCGACATCGGCACTTGTGTCGACGCCAACATCTGCGCTCACGTCGATCGTTGCGCTGGCCTGGTCAATGCGCGACTCGGCCGACTCCCCTGCCCCGGCACCAGCGCCCGATCCAGGCGCACGCGGGGCGCGCTTCATGGCCGTCGATGACATGACTTCACCGTCCATGGCGGATGCGCGGATTGGCCCAGCCGTAGAGCAGATCCACGCTGAGGTTGACGGCAATCACCAGCGTCGCGCTGATCAGGATGCCGCCCTGCACGACCGGGTAGTCGCGCCGTGCGATGGCGTCGATCAGCCACTTGCCCACACCCGGCCACGAGAAGATGGTTTCGGTCAGCACCGCACCACCGAGCAGCGTGCCCACCTGCAGGCCGATGACCGTGAGCACCGGCACCAGCGCGTTGCGCAGCGCGTGTATGAACACCACCCGTGCCGGTGACAAGCCCTTGGCTCGAGCCGTTCTCACATAGTCCTCGCGCAGCACTTCGAGCATGGCCGAACGTGTCATGCGTGCAATGACCGCCAGCGGGATAGTGCCCAGCACGATGGCCGGCAACACCAGGTGAGACAAGGCCGAACGCACCGCGCCGGGTTCTCCCGACAACCACGCGTCGATCACCATCAGGCCCGTGCGAGCGGGGATGTCGTACTCGAGTGCGATGCGCCCGGACACCGGCAGCGCCAGGGCGGGTGCGATGTCGCGCATGGCGCGTGAGTGACAGGCCCATCACACCGTGGTCGAGCACCGTGCCACGCTTGAGTGCGGCCAGCACTCCCGCCAGCAGGCCCAGCACTGCGGCGAACAACAGGGCGCACATCGCCAGTTCCAGCGTGGCCGGGAAAAGTTTGCTGAACTCGCTCCACACCGGCTCATGGGTGACGAACGATTCGCCCAGGTCCAGCCGCACAGCCTTGGCCAGGTAGTTGACGTATTGCTGCGGCAGCGGCAGATCCAGGCCCAGCTTGTGCATGGCTTCGGCATGAAACGTCGGGTCGAGCCGGCGTTCACCCGCCATTACCTGCACCGGGTCGCCGGGGATGAGGTGGATGAGTGAAAACGCCAGCAGCGTGATGCCGAAGAACGTGGGCACCACCAGGGCCAGGCGGCGCAGGATGAAGGCGGTCATGGGTCCAGGCTCACCGCACGGAAGTCGTTGATCGCAAACGGGCTGGGCACATAACCCCGCACCCGTTTGTGCAGCACGGTGAAGAGTTGGTTGTAGGTGAGCGGGATGACGGCTGCCTGGTCGTACACGCGCTTCTGGGCACGTTTGTACAAGGCAACACGTTCGGCCTTGCTGGTGCTGCGTGCTGCGGCGTCGAGCCAGCCGTCGAACTCCTTGTCGCACCAGTGGGCCTTGTTGCCGCCGGACTGGTCGGCCGCACAACTCAGGTTGGGCGCCAGAAAGTTGTCCGGGTCGCCGTTGTCGCCGAACCAGCTCAGCAGCACGATGTCGTGTTCACCCGCTGCGGCACGTTTGTAGAGCTCACCCAATTCGTAGACTGCCACCTTGCTCCTGACGCCCACTCGTGCCCAGTCGGACATCAGCAGTTCGGCGGCACGCAGCCGGTCACTTCCCTTGGTGACGAACAGCTGCAGCTCACGCCCGTCGTAGCCGCTGGCCTTGACCAGTTCACGCGCCTTGGCATCGTCACGCCGGTCGGCCAGGCTGGCATCGAAGCCCCAGATCGACGACGGCAGGAAACTCGCCGCCGGTGTCGCCAGCCCGGCGTTGACGGCCTTGATGTAGCTGGCCTTGTCGACGGCGTACCACAAGGCCTGGCGCAGCCGGGCATCACCGAGCTTGCGGTGGTTGGGCGCCAGATAACTCACGGCCAGCGGGCTGTAGGTCACCACGTTGATGCCGGACACCTTGGACAAGGCGTCGAGGTTGGCGCCGCGGATACCCAGTGCCACCAGGCATTCACCGGCACGCACGCGCTGGGCGCGTACATCGGGGTCGATGGTGATCGACAGGATCAAGGCATCGACCTTGGGCGCGCCACCCCAGTACACCTTGTTGGCGGTGTAGCGCACCGTCGCGTCCTTCTGGTAACTCTTGAAGACGAAGGGCCCGCTGCCCACCGGCTCGCTGTTGAGGGCGTCGAGCCGGCCGGCCCGGGCGAGTTGTTCGCCGTACTCGGCCGAATACATTGCACCGATCGGTGCAATCGCCAGGTTGGCCAGAAAAGGCGCCGAGGGTTTGGTCAACTTGAAACGCACGGTGTGGTCGTCGACCTTGCTCACACCCGCCAGCAGAGTCGACATCTCCATGCCCGACCAGTAGACGAACCCATTGCGCGCCGAGTGGTGCGCCGGGTGTTTCTTGTCGGCCATGCGGTTGATGGACCAGAGCACGTCGTCGGCGTTGAAGTCACGTGAGGGCTTGAACCCCGGTGTGGTGTGGAACTTCACCCCCTTGCGCAGGTGCAGCGTGTACACCAGGCCGTCGGCACCGACCTGCCAACGTTCGGCCAGGGCCGGTTCGAGTTCGGTGCTGCCGCGCTTGAAGCGCACGAGTGTGTCGAACACCGTCACACCCGCGGCATCGTTCGTCACCTGCAACTCGTACTGCTGGATGTCGAAACCTTCGGGCGCCGCGTCGGTGCACACCGTCAAGGTGCCTGCCGCCTGTGCTGCGCCGGCCAGGGTGGCGCACAACACGACGGACGTTGCGGCGAATCGTGCGATACACGCACCCACACGGGCCGACCACATCCCCCGGCTCACTCGACGCTGACGCGGCGGAAGTCGTTGTTGGCAAACGGGTTGGACGTGAACCCCTTGACCTTGTTGTTCACCGCCGTCATCGACACCGGGTACACCAGCGGCACCATGCCCACGTCGTCGTACAGGACACGTTGCGCCTTGATGTACAGCTCCGTGCGTTTCTTCGGGTCTGCCGTCTTCTTGGCCGCTTCGATCAGGTCCTCGAAGGCCTTGTTGCACCACTGGCTCTTGTTGCCGCCACTCGTCACCGCATCACAGCTCAGGTTGGGGGTGAAGAAGTTGTCGGGGTCACCGTTGTCACCCGCCCAGTTGAGGAAGGTGAGGTCGTGGTCACCCTTGCCGGTGCGCTTGAGCATCTCGCCCCACTCCATCATCTGCACCTTGACCTTGATGCCCACACGCGCCCAGTCGGCCTGCATCAGTTCGGCCGCGCGTTTGCCGTCGATGCTGCCGCCGATGCGGGTGAACAGGGTCAGCTCGGTGCCGTCGTAGCCGCTGGCCTTGACGAGGGCCTTGGCGCGCTCGGGGTCTTGCCTGTCCTTGAGTGTCTTGTCGGCGCTCCACATGCCGGGCGGCAGGAAGCTCGCCGCCGGTGTGGCATTGCCGCCGTAGACCGACTGGATGTAGGTCTTCTTGTCCAGCGCAAGCCAGAGCGCTTCGCGAAAACGCACGTCAGACAGGAACTTGCGTTTGTTGTTGGGCGCCAGGTAGCCGGTCAGCAGCGCGTTGTTGCGCTGCATCTTCACCTTGGGATCGTTGTCGAAGGCGCTGGCCGTCTCGGCCTTCATGTTGGTGCCGACCAGACATTCACCGGCCTTGAGGCGTTGCACCCGCACATTGGGGTCGACCGTGATGGCGAAGATCAGGTTGTCGATCTTGGGCGCGCCGCCCCAGTAGGCCGCGTTGGCACCGTAACGGATGATGGCGTCCTTCTGGTAACTCTTGAAGACGAAGGGCCCGGTGCCGATGGGCTGGGTGTTGATGGCATCGAGCTTGCCCGCCTTGGCGAGCTGGTCGCCGTATTCGGCCGAGTAGACCGAACCCAGCGGCGACATGGCCAGGTCAGCCAGGAACGGTGCTTCGGGCTTGGTGAGTGTGAACCGCACCGTCATCCCGTCGACCTTGTCGACCGACTTGATGATCTCGTTCATGCCCATGCCCTGCCAGTAGATGTAGCCACCGCGGGCGACAGCGTGGGCGGGATGAGTCTTGTCGCGCAGGCGCTGGATCGACCAGATCACGTCGTCGGCATTGAAGTCGCGTGTGGGCTTGAAATACGGCGTGGTGTGGAACTTGACGCCCTTGCGCAGGTGCAGCGTGTACGTCAGGCCATCCGGGCTGATGTCCCAGCGTTCGGCCAGACCGGGGATCACCTCGGTGCCACCCGGCTTGAACAAGGCCAGCTGGTCGTAGATCGTCAGGCCCGCTGCATCGTTGGTCACCGCCGACTCGTATTGCACGATGTCGAAGCCGTCCGGCGCCGATTCGGTGCACACGGTCAAGGTGCCGGCAGCTTGGGCCGACGTCGGGCCGAGCAGCGCCAGGGCAGCGACGCATGCGACAGCGGCAGCACCTGCGGCACCGCGCTGGGCAGTCTGACGAACAAGGTGGGGGGCAAGGCGAACTGGGCGCATCGACATCCTCTCTGGTGGGCGCGGCGGACCGGTTGTGGTCCGACCTGATCGTGCAGATTGTGCATGGTCCGTTCCACCCGGCGCCTCGCTGGCTTACCCCAAGGCGCGCCGCTTTGCGAAGGCCCTAGAAGGGCCGAAGTGACTCGTCGCGGCCCATGGGGGCTCCCGACGGGCTGAGCTGAGGTGACGATGTGCGTCAGCCCACCCCGCCTGCACCGCTGGCGTCGATCTGGGCGCGCAGGAAGTCGAACACACGTGTGTCCTGGCAGAACGCAACGTTGAAACGCATCCAGCTGCTGGCCGCCAGGTCGGCGGCAAACAGGTGACCGGGCCCGAGCATGATGTCGCTCTCGGCCGCCTGGTTCGACACCACGCTGGCGTCTTCGAGCGCCGGATGGCGCGCCCACAGGAACATGCCGGCCTTGGGTTCGGTGAACAGCTCGAAACCCAGGCCGTGCATCTGCGACGCGACGCGGCCGTGGGCGTCGGCCAGCCGTTCACGCAGCGACTTGAGGTGTTTGCGCCAGCGCCCTTCGGTGAGCGCGCCGTGGATGAGCCGTTCGCTGAACTCGGACGAGGTCAGGCCCGAGATCATCTTGAGCTGGGCCAGATCCTCGATCAGGTCCGGGTGCGCCACCATGAACCCCACGCGCAGATTGGGCGACACGGTCTTGCTGTAGCTGCCGATGTAGACCACCCGCGCCAGTTGGTCCAGGCTGGCCAGCGAGGGGCGCGGCTCGGGGTCGAGGTCGGCGTAGAGGTCGTTTTCCACCACGACCAGGTCGTGTTTTTCGGCCAGGTGCAGCAGCCGGTGCAGATGAGCGAGTTGCGCCACCGAGCCGGTCGGGCTCTGCAGGCGCGGCTGGGTGAAGAACACGCGTGGCTTGTGCTCGACGATCAGCCGTTCGAGGGCGGCCAGGTCGTAGCCCTGCGGTGTGCGCGGCACACCCACCAGCCTGGCGCCGGCAAAACGCAGGCTGAACAGCAGATTGGCGTAGCCGGGGTCGTCGACCAACACGGCGTCGCCGCTGCGCACCAGGCGGCGCGCCGCCAGATCCAGCGCCTGGCTCGAACCTTGGGTGAGCAACACCTGCGAGGGCGCGACGGCGATCTCCTGCTCGGCCATGCTGTCTCGGATCGCCTCACGCAAGGCCTCGTAGCCCTTGGGGTCACCGTAGCCGCCCAGATCAACGGCGTTGTCGGCCGCCAGCGCGCGCAGGCTGCGGCGCACGCCGTCCTCGAACAACCAGTCGCTGGGCAACCAGCCGCAGCCGGGTTTCATGGTGAGGTGGCGGTTCTCGAAGATCTTGCGCAGATACCAGCCCGAGTCGAAGCTGTAGCCGCCGGCTGCAGCACCCGCCGCGCTGGCACCCACCGCCGCACGTTTGCGAACGAAGAAGCCCGAATGGGGCCGCGACACCAGATAACCCTGCGCCACCAGGCGGTCGTAGGCTTCCACCACGGTGAACACACTCACCGCCTGGGCATGGGCGAACTGGCGGATCGACGGCAGCTTGGTGCCCGACCGCATGGCACCGTCGTCGATGAGCTTGCGCAGGCCGTCGACGATCTGGCTGACCAGGGGGACCGAGGAGCTGAGGTTGACCGTGAACATGCGGTTGAGTGGGACAAAACTGCCGGGCTGTACTGGTCGTCGGCCCTGCACAGTGCGACGTCCACAACCCTGTTGTGTACATGGTAGCTGCCGCCCCGCCGGGCCTATATTGCGAGATTGCGCACAGATTGCGCACACACGCCGGCACTCTGCTGGCGACCACCAGGAGTCAAGCACATGAACCGCGAACCCCACGCCACCAACGCCGCGCTGATGGCGCGCCGTCGTGCCGCCCTGCCCTCGGGCCTGGGCCAGACGTATGACGTCTTCGTCGATCGCGCCGAGAACGCCGAGGTGTGGGACGTGGAAGGCCGCCGACTGATCGACTTTGCCGGCGGCATCGCCGTGCTCAACACCGGTCACCGTCACCCCAAGATCATGGCGGCGGTGTCGGCCCAACTCGACCGTTACCACCACACCTGCTTCCAGGTGCTGGCCTACGAGCCTTATGTGGAACTGGCCGAACGTCTGATCGCCAAGACGCCGGGCAACTTCGCCAAGAAGGCGTTCTTCCTGAGCAGCGGTGCAGAGGCGGTGGAAAACGCCGTCAAGATCGCGCGGGCTGCCACCAAGCGCCAGGCCATCATCGCCTTTGGTGGTGGCTTTCACGGTCGCACTCTGATGGGCATGGCGCTCACCGGCAAGGTGGCGCCGTACAAGGCGGGCTTCGGGCCCTTCCCGGCCGAGGTCTACCACGCCAAGTTCCCCAACGCGCTGCACGGCGTGAGCACGGCCGACGCCATCGCGTCGATCGAAGCCCTCTTCAAGTACGACGTCGAGGCCGCGCGAGTCGCGGCCATCATCTTGGAGCCGGTGCAGGGTGAAGGCGGCTTCTACATCGCGCCGCTCGACTTCGTGCGGGCCCTGCGCGCCTTGTGCGACCAGCACGGCATCGTGCTGATTGCCGACGAGGTGCAGACCGGCGCCGGCCGCACCGGCACCTGGCTGACCTGCGAACAATGGGTGGCCGCCGGTATCGGCGCCCCGGACATCGTGCTGATGGCCAAGTCCATGGGTGGTGGGTTCCCGATCTCGGCCGTCATCGGTCGCGCGGAGATCATGGACGCTCCCGGCCCCGGTGGCCTGGGTGGCACCTATGCCGGCAGCCCGGTGGCCTGCGCCGCCGCGCTGGCCGTGCTGGACGTGTTTGAGGAAGAGAAGCTGGTCGAGCGCAGCCAGGCCCTGGGTGTGCGCCTCACCGCCGGCCTGAAGGCCATCGCCGCGAAACACGCCAGCATCCAGGACGTGCGTGGCCTGGGCGCCATGGTCGCGATCGAGCTGTTCAAGAACGGCGATGTGCACCAGCCCGACGCCGACCTCACCAAACGCATCTGCACCGAAGCACTCTCGCGAGGTCTGGTGCTGCTGAGCTGCGGTGTGTACAGCAACGTGATACGTATCCTCGTGCCCCTCACCGCCAGCGACGCCTTGATCGACGAAGGCCTGGCCATCCTGGCCGCCAGCTTCGACACACAAGCCTGAAACGCCCCCGGCGCTGGCGCTGATCTGGCGCAAGCACCGGCCGATCAGGCCCCAGGCACCGGCCCGACCTGGCCTCAATCGGCCTGATTCGACCCGGCAAGCCGGGTCTGACCCGGTCCGCGGTGGGTACGCCAGCGGCTATAAAGCGCGCCATCCCCGCATCTTCACATTGAACAGTCACCTGGAATCACCCATGGCCAGTCACGCCAAGTTCACCTGGAACGACCCCCTGCTGCTCGACGATCAGCTGAGCGACGACGAGCGCCAGGTGCGTGACGCCGCACGCGCCTACTGCCAGGACAAACTCGCACCGCGCGTCACCATGGCCTTTCGCAACGGCGAAACCGACCCGGCCATCTTTCGCGAGATGGGTGAACTCGGCCTGCTCGGCCCGACCATCCCCGAACAGTACGGCGGCTCGGGTCTGAACTATGTGTGTTACGGCCTGGTGGCCCGCGAGGTCGAACGGGTCGACTCGGGTTACCGCTCGATGATGAGTGTGCAGTCGTCACTCGTGATGGTGCCGATCTTCGAGTTCGGCACCGAAGCACAGAAGCAGAAGTACCTGCCCAAGCTCGCCACCGGTGAGTGGATCGGTTGTTTCGGCCTGACCGAACCCAACCACGGCTCCGACCCCGGCAGCATGATCACCCGCGCCAAGGCCGTGCCCGGTGGCTACAGCCTGTCGGGCAGCAAGATGTGGATCAGCAACAGCCCCATCGCCGACGTGTTTGTCGTGTGGGCCAAGGACGACGGCGGACAGATCCGCGGCTTCGTGCTCGAGAAAGGCTGGAAGGGACTGAGCGCCCCGGCCATCCACGGCAAGGTGGGTCTGCGCGCCAGCATCACCGGTGAGATCGTGATGGACGACGTGTTCTGCCCCGAGGAGAACGCCTTCCCCGAGGTGCGTGGCCTCAAGGGCCCGTTCACCTGCCTGAACAGCGCACGTTACGGCATCGCCTGGGGCGCACTCGGAGCAGCCGAAGACTGCTTCGACCGCGCCCGTACCTACACGCTGGACCGCAAGCAGTTCGGCCGACCGCTCGCCGCCAACCAACTCATCCAGAAGAAGCTGGCCGACATGCTGACCGACATCAGCCTGGGTCTGCAAGGTTGCCTGCGCCTGGGTCGCATGAAGGACAACGGCACGGCCAGCGTCGAAGCCACCAGCATCATGAAGCGCAACAGTTGCGGCAAGGCGCTGGACATCGCCCGCATGGCGCGCGACATGATGGGCGGCAACGGCATCAGCGACGAGTTCGGTGTAGCGCGCCATCTGGTCAACCTCGAGGTGGTCAACACCTACGAGGGCACACATGACGTGCATGCCCTCATCCTCGGGCGCGCCATCACCGGCATCCAGGCTTTCAGCTGACCAGCCCATGAGCGCAGCAGCACAGACGCCGCCGCGGCCCTTGCAGGGCGTCAAGGTGCTGGACCTGTCTCGCGTGCTCGCGGGGCCGTGGTCCGGCCAGTTGCTGGCCGACTACGGTGCGGATGTCATCAAGGTCGAACGCCCCGGCGCCGGTGACGACACACGCGGCTGGGGACCACCGTGGTGGGGCACGGGTGATGACCGTGTGGCC
This sequence comes from Candidatus Intricatilinea gracilis, assembly GCA_016702605.1. Taxonomy (GTDB): domain Bacteria; phylum Pseudomonadota; class Gammaproteobacteria; order Burkholderiales; family Burkholderiaceae_C; genus Sphaerotilus; species Sphaerotilus gracilis. Next base: position 1,256,704 of record JADJDQ010000021.1, on the reverse strand, counting down.
GCCTACTACCTCAGCGCCAATCGCGGCAAACGGTCGATCGCCATCGACATCGCCACACCCGAAGGGGCCCGGCAGGTCAGGCAGATGGCCGCCGCGGCCGACGTGCTGCTCGAGAACTACAAGGTCGGCCAACTCGCTCGTTACGGCCTGGACCACGAGAGCCTGTCGGCACTGAATCCCGGCCTGATCTACTGCTCGATCACCGGCTACGGGCAGGACGGACCTTACGCTCAGGCCGCCGGCTACGACTTCGCCATCCAGGCCACCGGCGGGCTGATGAGTGTCACGGGCGAGAAGGACGGCACGCCCGGCAGCGAGCCACAGAAGGTCGGCGTCGCGGTGGCCGACCTGTTCACCGGTGTCTATGCCACCACGGCCATCCTGGCGGCCTTGTTCGAACGGTCACGCACGGGGCTAGGCCGCCACATCGACGCCGCACTGCTCGACGTGCAGGTCGCCATGCTGGCCAACCAGGCGAGCAACTTCCTGGTCAGTGGCAAGACGCCCAAACGTATGGGCAATGCGCACGTCAACATCGTGCCGTATCAGGTCTTCGCCACCAAGGACGGCCATATCGTGCTGGCCGTGGGCAACGATGGCCAGTTCCAGCGTTTCTGCGAACTCGCCGGAAGGCCCGACGTGGCAAGTGATCCGCGTTATGCGAAGAACGAAGGCCGCGTGGAGCGCCGAGGTGAACTCGTGCCCATGTTGTCGGCCTGGATGCTCGAACGCAGCACCGCCGAATGGACTGCGCTGCTCGAACCCAATGCCGTGCCGTGTGCGCCCATCCTCGAACTGCCGGGCGTCTTTGCACACCGGCAGGTGCTGGCACGCGGCATGCAAATCAGCCGGGCCGATGCGGCGGGACTGGCCGTGCCCATGGTCGGCAACCCGATGCGTTTCGACGGCCAGCGCCCCGGCGCCGACCTCGCACCACCGGGCCTCGATCAACACGGCGACGCCATTCGTGCGGCGCTGGCTCAGGGCTCGGATGCGGCGTGGCCGGGGGCACAAGGCGTCGCCTCATCCGCTGGCTCGATCTATGAGCCACTCGAGCCGGCGCGCTGAGCCCGGTCGCCGCCGTCATCCCGCTGCCCTGTTGCCCCTGCACCACCGCCCGATCCGCCCGCTGATTCGCACGCTGAACCGCCCACCGAACCGACCACCGCACGCATGACCACTGCCACACGATCCGCAGACGACACCCTGGTGCGCTTCAATGCGGTGCAAAAGAGCTACGACGGCATCAACCTGGTGGTGCGTGCACTCGACCTGTCGATCCGCCGCGGCGAGTTCCTCACGCTGCTCGGGCCATCGGGCTCGGGCAAGACCACCACCCTCATGATGCTGGCGGGTTTCGAGACCCCCACCGAAGGCGAGATCACCCTCGGGTGCACCCATCACCCGCACGCCGCCGCACAAGCGCAACTTCGGCATGGTGTTCCAGAACTACGCGCTGTTTCCGCACATGAGCGTGGCCGAGAACGTGGCCTACCCGCTCACCGTGCGCAAGCTGGGCAAGGACCAGATCGCGGCCAAGGTGACCAAGGCGCTGGACATGGTGCGCCTGGGCAAACTTGGTGACCGGCGGCCGGGCCAGCTTTCGGGTGGCCAGCAGCAACGTGTGGCGCTGGCGCGTGCGCTGGTGTTCGAGCCCCAACTCGTGTTGATGGACGAACCGCTCGGTGCGCTGGACAAACAGTTGCGCGAACACATGCAGATCGAGCTGAAGGAATTACACCGCCAGCTCGGCGTCACCTTCGTCTACGTCACACACGACCAGGGTGAGGCACTCACCATGAGTGACCGTGTGGCCGTGTTCAACGATGGGCTCATCCAGCAGATCGCGCCGGTCACCGAACTCTACGAAGCGCCGAGCAACCGCTTTGTTGCCAGCTTCGTGGGTGACAGCACGGTGCTCGACGGTGCCATCACGTCGGCAGTGAACGGCTCGTGTGTGCTGACACTCGACAGTGGTGAAGCGCTGCGCGGCATCAACGTCAACGCGGCGCAGAACGGTGCGCGTGGCCAGGCGGCGGTGCGGCCCGAACGTATCGAGGCCTTCGTGCAGGCACCGGCCGATGCCAACAACGTGATCCAGGCCGAGGTGCTCGACGTCCTGTACTTCGGTGATCACCAGCGTCTGCGCTGCGCCATCAAAGGCCAGACCCAGGCCACCGTCAAATTGCCCCTGGCCATGCCGGCACCCGCACCGGGTCGGCCGGTGTGGCTCAGGTTTCCCCCCGAGTTCCTGCGTGTGTATCTCTGACTTGTCCAGACAAGTCGGCAGATACACGCGCTGAACAACCCCGCCCCCACCGTCCCACCTCGAGGATTGAACGCATGAAGATCAAACACCCCGCTCTGACCGTCATCGGCGCCCTGGCCATCGCCGCCTTCACCGTCGGCAGCGCCATGGCACAGGCCCAGCTTACCGTCGTCAATTTCGGCGGCGCCAATGGCAATGCCCAGAAGAAGGCCTACTTCGAGCCCTTCGAGAAGGCCAACGGCGCCAAGGTCGTGGGCGTCGAATACAACGGCGAACAGGCCAAGATCAAGGCCATGGTCGAAGCCAAGAAGGTCAGCTGGGACGTGGTCGAGGTCGAAAGCCCTGACGTGACCCGCGGCTGCGACGAAGGCCTGTTCGAGAAGCTCGACTACAGCAAGATCGGCAACAAGGCCGACTTCCAGCCCGCCGCCATCACCGAATGTGGCATCGGCACCTTCGTGTGGTCGACCGTGATGGCCTACAACGCCGACAAGCTCAAGACCGCCCCGACCACCTGGGCCGATTTCTGGAACGTCAAGAAGTTCCCCGGCAAACGTGCCATGCGCAAGGGTGCCCGCTACAACGTCGAGTTCGCCCTGATGGCCGACGGTGTGAAGGTGGCCGATGTCTACAAGGTGCTGGCCACCAAGGAAGGCGCCGAGCGCGCGTTCAAGAAACTCACCGAGCTCAAGCCCAACATCCAGTGGTGGGAAGCCGGCGCGCAGCCGCCGCAGTTCCTGGTGGCTGGTGACGTGGTCATGACCACCGCCTATAACGGCCGCATCGACGCCGCCCAGCGCGAAGGCAAGAACCTGGCGATCACCTGGACCGGTGGCATCTATGACCTGGACTACTGGACCATCCCCAAGGGTTCGCCCAACAAGGACCTGGCCCTGAAGTACATCGCCCTGGCCTCGAGCCCGGATGCGCAGGCCGTCTACGCCCAGAACATCAGCTACGGCCCGACCAACACCAAGGCGCTGGCCAAGCTCGATGCCAAGACCCTGGCCAAGCTGCCCACCGCCCCCGGCAATGCCAAGGACGCGTTGCAGTTCAACGTCAAGTTCTGGGCCGACCAAGGCGAGGAACTCGAGAAGCGTTTCGCTTCCTGGGCCGCCCAGTAAGACGCATGGGCCGGGCCTGACGGCTCGGCCTTGCGACAAGCAGGCAGCAGCAGCCATGACCCTCGACGCATGATCCACGCCCCATGACCACCGTCTCCACCACGATGCCCGCACCGGGCTCGGCCTCGCCGCCGCCCCTGCCGCGCAGTGATCTGCGCGCCACGCTGGCGCGTGCCGAGCGCCGTCGCAAACTCGTGGCGGTGGGGCTGACATTGCCGCTGCTGGTCTTCTTGCTGCTGACGCTGCTGGTGCCGATCGGTGCCTTGCTGATTCGCGCCGTCGAGAACCCCGAGGTGGCCAATGCCCTGCCTACGACAGGCAAGGTGCTGGCAAGCTGGGATCGGCAGAGCGAACCCCCTGCCACGGCGTATGCAGCCTTCGCGACCGACCTCGGCAACCTGGCGGAGACGGCAGAGGCCGGCGCCCTGGCTCGGCGCCTCAACAGCGAGGTGGCGGGTGCCAGGTCACTGGTCATGGGCACGTTCAAGGGCGTCAGCGAACTCGTGGCTGCGCCCGACGGCGCGGCCCGCGACGCCGCAGCGCCCCCCGAACTCATCCGCGAACGCATGCTCGCGCTGGACGGCCGCTGGAGCGAACTCAAGTACTGGCAAGCCATTGCCAAGAACGCCAAACGTTACACACCCGACTACCTGCTCGCCGCCGTCGACCTGCGCCGCAGCGCCACGGGTGACGTCGAGCGCATGCCCGACGACCAGCGTGTCTTCGGCCGCATCCTGCTGCGCACCTTCAACATCAGCGGCGTGGTCACCCTGGCCTGCCTGTTGCTTGCCTATCCCTCGCCTACTGGCTGTCGATCCTGCCGGCACGCAAGGCCAACCTGCTGCTCATCGTGGTGCTGGTGCCGTTCTGGACCAGCATCCTCGTGCGTGTGGCCGCCTGGATCGTGCTGCTGCAGCGCGAAGGGCTGGTCAACAAGGCGTTGATGCAGATGTCCGTGCTGCAGGAGCCACTCGCCCTGCTGTTCAACCGCACCGGCGTGGTCATTGCCATGGTGCACATCCTGCTGCCCTTCATGATCCTGCCGCTCTACAGCGTGATGAAGGCCGTGCCGCCCACCTATGTGCGCGCCGCGGTGTCGCTGGGCAGCCCGCCGCTGGCAGCGTTCTTTCGCGTCTATGTGCCGCAGACCTACGCGGGTGTCGGCGCAGGTGCCCTGCTCGTTTTCATCCTCAGCATCGGCTACTACGTGACCCCTGCCCTGCTCGGCGGCGCGGACGACCAGATGCTGAGCTACTACATCGCCCAGTACACCAATGTGGAGGTGAACTGGGGCATGGCCTGCGCGCTGGGTGGTGTGCTGCTGGCGGCAACCCTCGCGCTTTACGGCGTCTATCGGCGCTTCTCGGGCGCCGAATTGAGTCTCGGGTGACAACATGAGAACCACCCCTGCTGTCGCACTCGGCTCCGACACCCACAACGTCGCGATCGCGCCGCGGCGTTTCGCCGGCATACGGCCGGACTTCCCGGCCTACGCCACACCCCTCGACAAGCTGGGCTGGTGGGCCTTGCGCCTGCTGTGTGTGGCGCTGCTGGTCTTTCTGCTGCTGCCCATCCTGGTCATCGTGCCGCTGAGTTTTTCGGCATCGAGCTTCCTGGCCTACCCGATGCCGGGCTGGTCGCTGCAGTGGTACCGCGAGTTGTTCAACGCGCCCGAGTGGGTGCGTGCGGCGCAAAACAGCTTCATCGTGGCGCCTGCCGCCACACTCATCGCCACCGTGCTGGGCACCCTCACGGCAGTGGGCCTGGCGCGGGTCAACTTCCCGGGCAAGGGCCTGCTGATGAGTGTGTTGATCGCACCCATGGTGGTGCCCATCGTGGTGGTGGGCGTGGCCTGCTACCTGTTCTTTGCACGCATCGGCCTGGCCGACAGCTACATCGGACTGATCATCGTGCACGCCGCGCTGGGGGCGCCGTTTGTGGTCACCACCGTGCTGGCCACGCTGCAGGGCTACAACCAGAACCTCACGCGCGCCTCGCTGAGCCTGGGTGCCGGTCAGCTCGAGACCTTTCGCCGCATCACGCTGCCAGTCATCGCGCCGGGTGTGATCTCGGGCGCGTTATTCGCCTTTGCCACGAGCTTCGACGAAGTGGTCGTCACCCTTTTCATCGCCGGCCCCAGCCAGGTGACGCTGCCGCGCCAGATGTTCACCGGCATCCGCGAGAACATCAACCCGACCATCGCCGCCGTGGCCACGCTGCTGACCATCTTCACCACCGGCCTGATGCTGGCGCTCGAATGGCTGCGGGCACGGCGGGCATGAGCCGCACCCTGAACCAACCGCTCGGCGGCAACCAGATGCCCCGCTTCGGCGGCATCGCCAGCATGATGCGGCTGCCGATCGCGACGAGTGCTGCAGGCCTGGACGCCGCCTTCATCGGTGTGCCGCTCGACATCGGCACCAGCAACCGCCCCGGCGCGCGTTACGGCCCACGTGCCATCCGCGCCGAATCAGCCCTGCTGCGCCCCTACAACATGGCGACAGGCGCTGCACCGTTCGACGCCCTGCAGGTGGCGGATCTGGGCGACGTGGCGATCAACACCTACTCGCTCGAAAAATCGGTCGCCATCATCACGGCCTACTACCGCGAGGTGCTCGCCGCCGGCTGCATCCCGATGACGCTGGGCGGCGACCACACCATTGCGCTACCCATCCTGCGCGCAGTGGCCGAACGCCACGGCCCGGTCACGCTGGTGCATGTGGACGCCCATGCGGATGTGAACGACGAGATGTTCGGCGAACGTATCGCCCACGGCACGCCTTTCCGCCGCGCGGTGGAAGAAGGCCTGCTCATCAACAACAAGGTCTGGCAGATCGGCCTGCGCGGCAGCGGTTATGCGGCCGACGACTTCGACTGGCCGCGCCAGCAGGGCTTCACTGTCGTGCCGGCGCATGAGGTCTGGTGGACATCACTCGCGCCGCTGATGGCCCAGGTGCGCGAACGCATCGGGCCCACCACACCGGTGTACCTGAGCTTCGACATCGACGGCATCGACCCCAGTTATGCCGGCGGCACCGGCACACCCGAGATCGGCGGCCTGACCGTGCCGCAGGGCCTGGAGATCATCCGCGGCATGCGTGGCCTGAACCTTGTCGGCTGCGACCTGGTCGAGGTGGCGCCCGCCTACGACACCAGCGGCAACACGGCACTGCTGGCGGCCAATCTGCTTTACGAAATGCTCTGCGTGTTACCCGGCGTGCCCTTGAGATAAGCCCCTGCGGCCGCGCTGTGGCAACGCCAGAATCACCGCCCAGATGGCCATCGAGACCACAGGACCGATGCCCAGCCTCGATACCAAGATCAACGACTCACGCCTGACACCCGCCCCCTGGAGACCCACATGGACATGAAGACATCGCCCCTGGCCCAACTCAAGGACGCCGGCCTGCTCAAGACCGACAGCTACATCGACGGCGCGTGGGTGGGCGGCGACGAACGTTTCGCCATCACCGACCCGGCCACCGGCATGGAGCTGGTGAAGGTGGCACGCCACGGCGGCGCGCAAGCCAACGCGGCCATCGCCGCAGCCAACGCCGCCCTGCCCGCCTGGCGCGCCCGCCCGGCCAAGGAACGCTCCGCCGTGCTGATGAAGTGGTTCCAGCTGCTGATGGCGCATGCGGATGATCTGGCCCGCATCATGACCGCCGAACAGGGCAAGCCGCTGGCCGAAGCCCGCGGCGAAGTGGTCTATGGCGCCAGCTTCATCGAGTGGTTTGCAGAAGAAGCCAAACGTGTCTACGGCGAGACCATCCCCAGCACCGACCCGAACAAACGTTTCATCGTGCTCAAGCAGGCGATTGGTGTGTGTGCGGCCATCACGCCGTGGAACTTCCCGATCGCCATGATCACCCGCAAGGTGGCACCGGCCATCGCGGCGGGCTGCACCGTCATCATCAAGCCGGCCGAACAGACACCGCTGTCGGCCCTGGCCTGCGCCGAGCTGGCCGAACGTGCGGGCTTTCCGCCCGGCGTGATCAACATCGTGCTGGGTGATGCCGACAGTTCCATCGACATCGGCAACGTGTTGTGTGCGTCGGACGTGGTGCGGCATCTGAGCTTTACCGGCTCCACCGAAGTCGGCCGCATCCTGATGAAGCAATGCGCGCCGACCATCAAGAAGCTCAGCCTCGAATTGGGCGGCAACGCACCCTTCATCGTGTTCGACGATGCCGACATCGACAGCGCCGTCGAAGGCGCGATGGTCAGCAAGTACCGCAACGCCGGCCAGACCTGCGTGTGCGCCAACCGCCTGTATGTGCAGGACGGCGTGTACGACCAGTTCGTCGCCAAGCTGGCCGAGAAGGCCAAGGGCATCAAGGTCGGCAACGGCTTCGATGCCGGCATCAACCAGGGCCCGCTGATCGACGGCCAGGCCATGAACAAGGTCGAATCCCACGTGGCCGACGCCGTGTCCAAGGGCGCCACCGTGGTGGTCGGCGGTGGCCGCCTGGCCGGCGAACTGGGCGAACGTTTCTACCAGCCCACCGTGCTGGCCAACGTCACGCCCGACATGCTCTGCTCACGCGAAGAAACCTTCGGCCCGGTCGCCCCGGTCTTCCGGTTCAAGACCGAAGCCGAAGTCATCCACCTGGCCAACAACACCGAGTTCGGCCTGGCCAGCTACTTCTACAGCCGCGACGTGGGCCGCATCTTCCGCGTGGGCGAAGCACTCGAATACGGCATGGTCGGCATCAACACCGGCCTGATCTCGGTCGCCGAAGTGCCCTTCGGCGGCGTCAAGCAATCGGGCCTGGGCCGCGAAGGCTCGCGCCACGGCATCGAGGACTACGTCGAGATGAAGTACCTCTGCCTGGGCGATATCAACCGCTGAGCCTGACCCGCTTGCCCTGAACAACGGCTGGATGACCTCCAGCCGTTTGTGTTTCTACCCTCACCGTCAACGCCATGTTTCGCCTGATCGTCCACGCCCTGGCCATCCTCCACCTCGGCCCCGGCTTCGCCTTCGCCGTGCTCGCCTTCGGGTGTGACGGCGTCGCCCCCTTGCTGGGAGCCAACGCCTGCGAAGGCAGTAGCCTGAAGCTTTTCTTCGCGATCACGGTCGCTGGCTGGGTGCTGCTGAGCGGCGTGTCGTGGTGGATGTTGCGACGGCGGGCCGAAGGCACGCCAGGCGAGGTGAATTGAAGGTGGTGCTTGGGTGGCCGGATCCGGCAAGGAGCAGCCGCTGGTGAAGGGCGGCTCTCGAGCACCTGCTTTGCGCGGTGAAATGCCGACGGCCAGGCGATGCTGAAGTCCAAGATGGAGGAACTGCGACTTCCTTGACCGCAACTCAGCGGTCGAGATCACACCGCGCCGGTGTATTCGCCGCGCGCAGGGTAGTCCTTGGCCACGGCGAAATCGATGGCTCCGATCAGATCCTGGAACTGGGGGCGGGCAAAAGGCATGGTCTGCACCGCACCGTAGTACAGCGTGCCATCGGGGCGCACCATGAACACGCCGGGCTCACTGAATAGCTCAGGCTCTTCGATGCCAATGGAGGTGGTGCCGCGTGAGGTGCTCACGTACAGGCCCCACTCGCGGGCGCTGCGCAGGTTCAGGCCGTAGGCGAACTTCACGCCGCTGGCTTTCACCTTTTCGGCCATCGCCTTACCACGCTCCTCCGAGTCGCTGCTGATCGCCACCACCTGCACGCCGCGGCTGGCGAACTCAGGTGCCAGGCGCTCGAGCTCGAGCAGGTATTTCGCGCAGATCGGGCAATGCAGGCCGCGGTAAAACACCAGCAGATCAAACCTTTGACCCGGGTTCGCGCCCAGCACGAAGCGCTCGCCGGTGGTCAACAGCACATTGAGGGCAGGAACGGGGTAACGGGGCATCAGACCTTGAGCGCGCATGGAAATGTCCTTTACGGGGTTGGAAAGTCCCATTCTGCGGTACGATTTGCAAATGATAGTTCAAAATGCATTGCAAATCGTACAAACCAGCTCCCCCACACCCAAGCTTGATCGCCTCTCTGCACTGCTCGGCGGCGTAGCGCCTCGCGTTCGGGTCATGCAGGTGACAACGGGCGAACACCTCCTGCTGTTCCCCGCTGAGCCCTCGCGCGGACTGTGGCTGCACCTGGTTTTGAACGCCAAGGCGGTGGTGCGCACGGATCAGGGCGTCAACCTGCAAGCTGTAGCCCCTGCCATGGTGATTTGCAGGGCCGACGTGCCCCACGATCTGAGCCGGGCCCGGACCGACCAAGCCAGTTCAGGTGACCTGCTCTGCGTCCGTGCACACCTTGATGGGCCGGTTACACCGCTGCTGCTGGCTGAGTTTGAGCGGCCCATGGTCGTACCGCTGGCCAATGCTGACCCGTCGCTGCAACAGGTGATCGCGCTGATGCGCGCGGAGCTGAACCAGCCCCGCTGCGGCCAGCCGCTTCTGCTCGATCGCGCAGGCGACATTTTGTTCATCGGTCTGTTGCGCCATCTGCTTGCGCACCCGAGTGGAGCAGGAGGACTCTTCCATGGCCTGTCCGATCCGCGCATAGCGGGAGCCTTGGTGGCGCTGCACACCGAACCCGAAGCCGACTGGTGCCTGGAGACCATGGCCAAACGGTCTGGGATGTCCCGCACCGCGTTCGCCAACCGCTTCCGCGAAGCGCTGGACACCACGCCAGGCAAATACTTGGCCCAGCTTCGCCTGGCCATCGCCCAGCGCGCCGTGGCTTCGGGCGACGACCTCAAAACCGCCGCGCGGCGCGCCGGCTATACCAACGCTTCCGCACTGTCACGCACCTTGTCCAAAGCGCGGGCGCAAGAAGAAGCAGACGCGACCTGATCAGCCGGCGCGGTCGGTCAAGCCAACTTTCGCGGCCCTGCAGGACATTGGATTTGCGCTCTGCAGGTGCGACGGCATTCATCCGGGTACGAGCACGCTTGCCCGGCCTCAGCGTGCGAGGAACTCCAGGGCCTGGGGGACGAAGGCCGTGTGGTTCTGGAACACGCCGCCGTGGCCGGCATCGGGATAGATGACCAGGGTGCTGTTGACAAGCCGACGCGCCAGGTCGTGCGAGTTCAGTGTCGGAACCATCCTGTCGTCATCACCGTTGACGACCAGCACCGGCTGCTTGATGGCCGACAGGTCTGCGGGCGGCTTGTGGCCCCAGGCACCGAGCGCCTGCAGTTGCGCCACGTAGGCACCGACGGAGATCTCCTGGTCACGGTTGTGCGACCGCTCTTGCAATCGCGCCAGGAAGGCCTGGCCCGCCTGGATGCCGTTGGGTGTGCGGGTGAAGAACAGGTACTGCTTCGGATCCTGGCCAGTGAACAAGCCCCGCAGCAAGTCATAGTTCGCGACGCCGGCCACGGCGCTGATGCCTTCACCGCCGGCGGGGCCTGTGCCGGCCAGGATCATTCGGCGCACGAGCTGCGGCTCCTTCAGCACGATCTCCTGCGCGACCATGCCGCCCATCGAGAAGCCGAAGAGGTCGACGTGACTGAAGCCTGTGCCCTTGATGAAGGCGATGGCGTCGTCCGCCATCTGTTCCATCGAGTTCGAGGGCTTGCCGGTGGATGCGCCGACACCGCGGTTGTCGAACACGATCACGTGGTGCCTGGCCGCGATGCCGTCGACGACACGTGGATCCCAGTTGTCCAGCACGGCGGCCAGGTGGTTCAGGAAGACCACCGGTGTGCCGCCGTGCTGCTTGCCGAGTTCACGGTAGGCGAACTCGACGCCACCCGCAGACAGGGTGCGTGTCGGCACGCTGGCCCAGCGCTTTTCTGGTTCCTGGGTCACCGTCGTCGGGTTGACCGGTGCACCGTTGGGTGCAGCCTCAAGCACCTGCGCTGGTGCTGTCGTGAACAACGAGGCCAAGGCCAGTGCCAGGGCGGATCTCGAGGCGATTCGATGGATGAGCTTGTGCATGGGGTGCTCGGTTGGGGCAGGTTCACGCCTGCTGGGGAAGGTAGCTGGGCCGCGCTGCCGTCAAGCCGCCCTTGATCTGTGCGGTGAGTTCGTCGGCCAGCACCTCGTCCAGGCCGGATTCGAGCCCGTCGAGTGCGCGCTTGACGATGGCTTCAGGGCTGGACTTGGGCACATCGAACCCGCGCGTGAGATCGGTGTCGACGTAGGCCATGTGCAGCCCCAGCACCTGCGTCTTCTGCGCGGCCAGTTCGGTGCGCAGCGCGTTGGTGAGCGACCAGGCGGCAGACTTGCTGGCCGAGTAGGCCGCCAGCCCACCACCGCTGACCCACGCGGCGACGGACAAGACGTTGAGCAACGCACCACCACCGTGGCGGTTGGCAAAGGCCAAGCCGATGCCCCGGTTTGCGCCGGTGACAAGGACGATTGCGTTGTCGATCTTCATGGGGTTCTCCTGGGTGGGTTGGTAACGGCTTCGGCTAGCGCATCTGCACGACGACCTTGCCCTTGGCGCGGCCCTGGGCGAGGTAGTCCAGGGCCTGCTGGGCCTGGTCGAAGGGAAACACCCTGTCGATCACCGGCCGGATCTGCTGCGTCTCGAGCAACTTGCCGATCTGGGCGAGTTGATCGCCGTCGGCGCGGGCAAAGAGGAAGGAGTAGTCGACGCCCTGCTGCTTGGCGAGGCGCTTGATCCGGAGGCTCATCAGCGCGAAGACGATGGTCAGGACGACGTTGGCCCGGCGGGCGCGCGCAAAGGCGACGTCGAGCGGACCGACCAGCGAGACGATCTTGCCGCGTTGGTTCAGGATGCCGATGGACTTCTCGATCGAGTCACCCCGCACGGTGCCGAGTGCCGCGTCATAGCCGCGCAGCACGGTCTCGAAGTCGTGCTTCTTGTAGTCGACCACTTCGTCGGCGCCCAGGCCGCGCACCAGGTCGACATTGGTGGTGCTGGTGGTCGTGCCCACGGTGGCTCCGAGCAGCTTGGCCAACTGGATGGCGAAGGTGCCGATACCGCCGGAGCCTGCCGGGATGAACACCTTCTGCCCTGCACTCAGGCCGATGCGCTCCTTCAGCGCCTGCCACGAGGTCAGCCCCACCATCGGGATCGACGCTGCCTGCACGAAGTCCAGGTTGGCCGGCTTCAGTGCGGCGGCACTCTCGGGCACCACCGCGAACTCGGCGATCGAACCCGTGCCCTGGTCGAAGATGTTGGCAAAGACCGCATCACCCACCTTGAAGCGGGTCACCCGGCTGCCGACCTCGGTCACCACACCCGCCAGGTCACTGCCCAGCGTGGCCGGCAACTCGAACTTCACGACGGCCTTGAACAGGCCGCTCGGGATCATGTTGTCGATCGGGTTGACGCTCGCGGCGTGCACCTGGACCAGCAGTTCATCGGCCTTCAGCGCGGGGCGTGGAACGTCGGAGAACCCGATCTCGGGCGACTTGCCATAACGTTTGAAGGTGAGTGCTTTCATTGGTGCTCGCAGGGGTTCGGGGTGTGTCTCTCGCCGGGCTTGGCGAGTTCGAGTGCCTCAATGATGATGTCCGTAATCTTAAATGTCAAGACTTTGATGACGAACATCATCAATGTATAGTTGGCACCCGGCAGATCGAGCCAACCCACTCGAGCCCACCCACATCAGGCAGACATGAAAGTCACCAAGGCCCAGGCAGAAGCCAACCGAGCCCTCGTCGTCGAGACCGCATCCCGGCTGTTTCGCGAGCGCGGCTTCGACGGGGTCGGCGTGGCCGATCTGATGGCGGCTGCTGGCTTCACGCACGGTGGCTTCTACAAGCAGTTCGGCTCCAAGGCCGACCTGATGGCCGAGGCCGCGGCCTGTGGCATCGCGCAGACCAGGGCGCTGGCCGAAGGGGTGGACGTGTCGACCTTCGTCAGGCACTACCTGTCACGCGAGCACCGGGACAGCCGCGCCACCGGCTGCACCATGGCTGCGCTGGGTGCTGACGCGGCACGGCAGCCGGAGTCGGTCCGCGTTGCCTTCCAGGATGGCGTGGAGGGTCTGCTCGCCTTGCTGAGCCAGCAGGGCCCGTCATCGGATCCGGCCGATGCGGCTCAGGCGCGGGCCCGGAACCTCGACGCGCTGGCGCACGCAGTGGGTGCCCTCGTGCTGTCGCGCGCCTGCCCGGACGACTCCCCCCTCGCCGATGAAATCCTGGCGGTCTGCCGCGATGCGATCCTGGGTTCGCAGACGCTGCCTGGCACCGACAAGGCCAAAGCTCGCAAGCGCACGGTGGGGTGAGGTCTGGCGTCGACCCCGACGCGCGGGCCCGTCGACAAAGATCAGTCGACCGTCAGAAAGCAAACCGCCTGACCGCGTCTTCATCCCACTCGATGCCGATGCCGGCACGATCGGGAATCTGCAGCTGCCCGGCCGGCGCCGCGATTGGCGCCGATCGCAGCCACCCGGACACGCCGCCGATCCGCATCATGTCGGACATCACGTCGTCGCCGGCCTGCATCGCGACCGCCCGGTAGAGCTCGCGCGGGCCGTAGAAGTTCTCGCCCAGCTGCAGGGGCGTGCGCAGCTCGCGGGCCAGCTGCGCATAACCCTCCAGGTTGTTGTAGGTGGTCGGTTCCTCGAACCAGTAGAGCCCGAGCCTCAGCTTGAACGCATCGAATCCGCCCTCGGCGGCCAGTTCCGCGGATTCGTCATGGAGGCTGCCGGGGTCGGTGAGCCACAGGCCTGTTGCCGGATCCAGGTCTCCCTGTCTGCAAGGTGCCTTTGACGGCAGTCGACGCCCAATTCCAGGCCGCGAGGCGGTGTTTCAGTCTGAGATGCGCGATTTCAGGCTGCAAAGCCCGAACTCGAGCTGAAAGGACCGTTCTCCGTTGTGCCTCTCGAAGAAAGCTGGCGGGAAAGCGCCTCTACAGACTGCGAAGGCAAATGTCGGTCGGCAATGGTGCTTCGCAGTCTGCAAAGTCGGATGTCCAGGCTGACTGCCAGCACATGCAGGCAGCGGTTCGAGGCGAAGTCACTGACTGCGATGGCACGCGCCTGGTTCACGGTCGCCGGCAGGGTGGTGCTTGGCGGGGTGTCGTGGTGGACGCCGAAGGCTTGTTCCCCGAAGTCGTCGCCGCCACATCGGCGTCGCCAGCGGGCGCCACGGGCATGTTGCGGTAGAGGATGGACGGGCGGCCGATGCCGGCTTCGGCAAAGCCCTGCACGATGCGCTCGGTGATGTCCGACTCGAGCCGCTTTTCGTGCCGCACGTCCATCACGTAGACCTTGGTGCGCAGGCGCAGCGCGAAATACTGGTCCTGGATGACCTCGTTGACGAGCACGTCCCAGGGCTTGTCGAGGTAGGCGTAGGGGCAGGACGTGATGGCCTCGGCGGCGATGCGCTTGGCAGCGGCCAGGTCCTGGTCGATGCCGATGTAGAAGTCCTGCTGGATGAGCATGTTCAGCTCACCCGCATTGCCGCTGGAAACGATGTCGTTGAGGAACTTGTTGTTCGGGATCGTCACCAGGTTGTCGTCCAGCGTCACCATGCGCACCGAGCGCAGGCCAATGGCCACGATCTCGCCGTAGTAGCCATTGAAGCTGACCCGGTCGCCCACCTGGAAGGGCTTGTCCACCAGCAGCGTGATGCCGGCGATGATGGACGCCGTCAGGTCCTTCAGCGCGAAGCCCACGGTCACGGCGATGGTGCCACCCAACGCGATCACCATCTCCTTGGTCAGCGAGAACACCACCGGCACGGCCAGCGCAATGCTGCCGATGTAGACGATGAAACGCAGGATGGTCACGGCCTGGCTGATCGCCAGCCGCCGCTCGACCATGCGGTCGCCGAGTTGTTCGCCGGCCTTGCGCAGCAATTGCACGCCGAACCAGCCGATGGCGATGATCAGCAGCGCCGTCGGGATGCCACCGGGGCGTATGAACTGCAGGACCTGTGCGGTGTTTTCCAAGCGCTGTGCCTCGGGTGGGGTCAGACGACGAGCAGTTTCTTGCGCTGCAGGAATCGCTGCACGGCGCGCGACCAATGGCTGCGCACGCGGTAGGCGCCGGCCGCGTCGACTGTCAGAAAGCCGTGATCCTGCAGCAGCCTCAGTGCCCATGCGCACTCGTGGCGCGGAAAGCGCAGCGAGGCAGCGGCATCCTCGACGCTCAGGTTCTCGTGCTGTACCACGCAGGCCAGCGCAAACCAGGTGCGGGTCTCGAAGGGCTCCAGGGCGTCCACCGACGGCATCGGGAACAGGCGCACGCCGACGGTGAGCCCCTGGCTCCAGACCAGCGAGAGGCGGAAGAAGTGCAGCGCCACGCGCGGGTTGCCGTCGGCGTAGTCCCACACCAGGCGTTTGTACCGGTCGGCATTGCGCACGTCGACGTCGGCGCCGCCCAGGGCGACGCTGGTGGTGGTGTGCAGCAAGGCCTCGTTGAGCACCAACTTGTCGTAGTCGGCGGTGAAACCGGCCGCCGCCATGCGCGCGTCGATGAGCTCGCCGATCTGCTGTTCGCTCCAGGGCGCGAGCGTGACCACACGGTCGTAGACGTCGCGGCCGAGCTGCGTGCGCAGCACGTACTGGAAGGGCCAGTGCGCGTAGGCCAGCACCCACAGCACCTTGCCCGTCGTGGCCTGGGCGATGGCGATCAGCGCGTCGTGCCCGGCATGGCCGCCCACGGCCCGCAGCAGCGTGTTCTGCACCAGGTCGAGCAGCACGACGCGGGCCGACTGCTCGCGCAGTGCCGCGATCAACGCCGGCGCCGTGTCCAGCGCCGGCAAGCCCAACGCAGCCGACAAGGCCAGGCACACGGCCTGCGGCGAGGGGGCGCGAGGGTCGAAGGCGTGCAGCGTGCAGGGCAGCTCGTCGCCGACCAGGCGCTGCAACTCGAGCAGCCAGGTCGTCTTGCCGGCGCCGCGCTCGCCTGCCAGTGCGATGAAGGCGCCGCTGCGGCCCTGGCGCAGGCCGCGGGCCAGCGCCAGCGTGGTGTGGAGCTGCGGATAGACGTCGATGCGCAGCTCATGGGGCGCCGGGTCTTCGGTGAGGGCCTGCTGCAACGCCGCCGGCAGCAGCGCCGGGTCGGGCGGTGGTGGCTGATTCTTCGACTGGCGTTCGAGCTGGCGCCTGAACAGGTAAGCCAGTGCCTTGCGTGTCTTCTCGAAGCGCAACGCCGTGTCGCGCATCCAGATCCACAGCCCACGCGCAGCCACGAACACGAAGGCCGTCGCCGCCACCAGCTGGCCGTAGCTGCTGTGCTGACTGGAGCGCACCCGGCTGGCGAGCCGGCCCTCGGGTGATATCGCCAGATAGGCGCCGGTGACCTCGCTGCGCCAGGCCCTGATCAGCAGCCATCCCACCCCCAGGGCCGCGGCCAGCGCTACTTCGCGAGCGATGCCGTAGAGCGCACCGCGGCCCAGCAGCGCCTGCGCCAGGATGAGGTAGACCGTCACGCCCAGGGCCACGCGGGCGGCCAGCTTCAGCGAGCCCAGGATCTTGTGATTCAGCGACGCCTCGACCACCCGGTAGCGCGACAAAGCCTGCAGCAGCACGCGGTGGCTGAAGGTCAGCGCCAGGCGGTAGAAGGCGTAGGCGTAAGCCAGGCGGCCCAGCGTGTCGAGCTCGGGCAGGCCGGCGCGGCCGACCAACAACTGGTCGAACAGCACGTAGACGGCAAAAAGCAGGATCAGCTCGCGCGCGATGCGGATCAGCAGCTGCAGCGTGCGGTCGGTCATGCGACGCAGCGACGCCGCAGCGATGCGCGGCACCAGCCAGGCATGCAGGCGGGCCAGCGCCGGGCTGGCGCGCCGATAGGCCAGCACCAGCGCCGCCAGCACCAGCAGCAGGCCGAAGAGCGAGGCGCCGAAGCGCCCGGCCGTGAACGCGTCGCGCAGCAGCGAGGCAAAGTCCTGCACTTCGTGGGCGCGCTGCACCGGGTACCAGCGGGCCATCAGGCGCACGTACTCGACCTCGCTGAGCACGCGGTCCAGCCCCTCGCGGGTGAAGCCGGTGGCGGCCGCACGCCGCTCTTCGCCGAGCCGGGGCAGCAGTACCAGTCGCAGCGCCTGCAGTTCGCGCAGCGAGTTCATCACCTCGGCCGCGTCGGCATAGCGGAACTCGGCCTCGCGCAGCGCCAGCGCGCTGGCCTCGGTCAGCACCTTGGCGCGCAGGTCGCGCACACGGTTCACGGCCTCGGCGTGGGCGGCATACGTTTCGGTGTCCAGCGCCATGCCGGTGCCGAGGGTCTTGACGGCCGTGGGGGCATTCAAGGCGTCGAGTGCCACGGCGGCTTCGCTGCGCAGCTGAAGCAGTTGCCGACGGATCTCGCCGTAACGCGCTTCGGACTCGGCCGCCGAAGGCGCCGCAGCGGCACTGCCGGCGCCGAAACGCAGCAGCAGCGCCCCGTACTTCTGCAGTTGCGCCTGCTTGCGCTCGACCCACGACTGGCGCAGCGCCGAGAGTTCGCTGAGATGCGCCAGCAGCCGCGCTTCCTCGGTGGCCAGTTCACGCGCGGCGTTGTCCTCGGCGGCGCTGGCCGCTGCCAGCGCGGTGTCACGCGCGCCCTCGGCCGCTGCCAGCGAGGCAGCCGAACGCGCCTTCTCGGCCGCCAGCGCCTCGCCTTCCCGCTGCAGTCGGTCCTGCTCGCGCAGCGTGTCGCGTCGCTCGGGCGGCAAGCGCAGGTAGGCCAGCCGCAGCGTGTCGCGCGTGGCCCGCAGCGCCGCGGTCTCGTCGCCTGTGGCTGCTCCTTCGGCCACCTGGCGCGCCGCCAGGGTGTCGATGCGCTGAGCCACGGCCGCTGGGTCGCCCAGGTCGATCTCGAACAGCGCCGGCAGCGACATGCTTTGCGGCAGGCGCCCGTCGAGCAGGCCCTGCAGCGCATCGATCTCGCGCTTCAACTGCTCGACCGGCACGCCCGCAGGCGCCGAGGCGGCCGGCCGCGGCAATGCGGCCGCAGCGGCCACTGGTGAGGATCCCGACAGCACCGGCGCCGAAACCGGCGTCTGCATCGGCGCCTTCGCCTGGGCCAAGGTGCCGAACACGCAGGCTAGCAGCACCAGACTCAGCGGCACGACGCCGCCGCGGCCCCCTGCAGGAAGAAGTGACATGGGCACGGCTGGGTGGGCAGATGTGGAAGGCGAAGGGGCAACGGACACCGGGCGCGACGCCCGCCGACGCCACGCCTGATCGGCGCCATTGTCGCCCGTGCCCCAAGGCGGCGTGCGGGCAGCGCCGGGGCGCCGCCGTCGCACGCCCATGCAATACGATGCCCGGCATGGACACTCCCTTCGTGCAGGTGCAACCCGACGGCGACCGCTACGGTCGCCCCAGCTCGGGCTGGCGCCTGCGCCTGTACATCGTCATCTTCGAGGCCGACACGCGCGCCGGGCGGCTGTTCGACCTCACCCTCATCGCTGCCATCCTGACCAGTGTCGCCGTCGTCCTGCTCGACAGCATGGCCTCGCTGCACGCAAGGTATGGCGCACTGTTCAACGTGCTGGAGTGGTTCTTCACGCTGGCCTTCACGACCGAGTACATCGCACGACTGGCCTGCGTTCGCCACCCGACACGGTACGCGCGCAGCTTTTACGGCGTCATCGACCTGCTTGCCGTGCTGCCTACCTACCTGGCCGTGCTGGTGCCCGGCCTGCACGCGCTGATGGACGTGCGCGTGCTGCGGCTGCTGCGCGTGTTCCGCATTCTCAAGCTCGGCGAGTACGTGGCCGAGTTCGGACTGCTGACGCAGGCGCTGGCCGCGTCGCGGCGCAAGATCTTGGTCTTCCTCGCCTTCGTCATGCTGGTCGTGTTGGTGATGGGCACGCTGATGTACGTCGTCGAGGGGCCAGACAACGGCTTCTCGAGCATCCCCGTGAGCGTGTATTGGGCGATCACGACCATGACCACCGTCGGCTTCGGCGACATCACGCCCAAGACCGACCTCGGCCGCGTCATCGCTTCGATGATGATGCTGCTCGGCTGGGGCACGCTGGCGGTACCCACCGGCATCGTCAGCGCCGAATTCACGGTGCAGCGACTGCCGCGCGAGACCACCACGCGCACCTGCCACGAATGCCTGAGCGAAGGCCACCTGCCCAGCGCGCGCTTTTGCCGCGACTGTGGCGCGCCGCTGCCGCCGTGGCAGCAGGACGCTCGAGGTCGCCGCTGAGCTCAGCCCTGCAGCGCCAGCACGCGCTGCAGGGTCGGTCTTGCCCGCCCGCGGCGACGACCACTGGCTCCAGGCGACGTCGGGAACGGCAGCACGCAACAACTTCCTCCCCACTCGACGCGGCGAGGAACGAGTTCACAGGCGTCATCTGCGTTCCGGGTCCTGCTTGGGCTTCGTCTTGTGCGGGTAGATCGTCTCGCCGCGAGCCAGTCGTCGAAGGCCGCTTCGACGATAAATCCGAGCAGGTGTGCGGGGTCGACGATGACCGGTGGCATGCTGATGATTCCTGTGCCTGGGCAGCGTCTGGCCGACCGCCCGTATCAGACCACCCCCCGGACAAGCTTATGTACCGCATCGCCTCCCTACTGACGACCGCTTGCCTGCTCGCTGCCTGCGCCACCCACGACGGTGTGGTCGCGCCCGATCTCGAGCCGGGGCGCTTGCCGCCACCGGATGTGGTGGTCGACATTGCCGGGCTGGGCCCGTGCACCGACAACCCGGATCGCAGCCTACGTTTCGACTCGCGCCAGCCGGTGAACGTGCTGGTGCATGGTTGTTTCGGCTCGTCCGGGCAGTTTCGTGCGCTGGCGCAGGTGCTGGCGTTTCACGGCCAGCAGACCGCGTGTTTCACCTACGACGACCGGGCCAAGCTCACCGACAGTGCGACCGAATTGAGGCGCGCCATCACACAACTGGCCGAGCGCTCGCATGTGCCGCAGGTCACCCTGATCGGGCACAGCCAGGGGGCGCTGATTGCGCGCAAGGCCATGACCGAGTCGCTGCAGGCACCGCTGCCTGACCGGGCCGTCGATCTGCGGCTAGTGACGGTATCGGGCCCGTTTGCCGGCATCGAGGCGGCGCGCACCTGCGGCAAGGACTGGTTGTATCCCTTGACGCTGGGCTTGCTGCCCTTGAGTTGTTATGTGGCCACCGGCGCCAAGTGGGCCGACATCACCTACTCGTCGCGTTTCATCCTCGAGCCGGGCGCGTTGTCGCAGCGAGTCGTCGACCATCTGAAGATCGACACCGACGAACGTGGCACCTGCCGGCGACTGGAAGCCGGGCGGTGTGTTGAAAGCGACGACATCTTTACCCTGGCCGAGCAGCGCCACCCGGTGGTCGACGGTGATGCCCGCACGAGGCGTGTGCAGGTGTTTGCCGGCCATGTCGAGATCGTCGGCGACAAACGTGTGGCACCGGTCAAGTTGATCTCGGTGCTGCAGGAGCATGGTGTGTTGCGGCCGACGGCGCCGTCACACGCTGCGGCATTCAGCGCCTTGCTGTCGAGCTTGTACCTGTCGGGCGAGGCTCGATAAGCGGAGCCGGTGTTGGCGGGTTCGATGCTCGGCGTGAGGATCGACGACGCCACCGAGGGGTGGCCAGACTGGGCCGCCCGATGAGGCACCGAGCCGCCGATGAGCCGAGTCAGCGCGACGGTGATGAGGACGCCGCCGCCGGGGCCACACGCCGGGCGTCGAACTCGAGCGGCGGCGTGGCGTGGAACGCACCGCTCGTCTGCATGCGCAGCGCCAGCAGGTCATCGGGCGTCTGGCCTCGCAACTCGGCGCTGTAGCGGTGGGTGAGCTCGCGTGTCTCGTTGCCCATCGACTGCTGGGTGTGGGTCTCGAAGCGCAGGTTGCTGCCGTCGAACTCGAGCTTGTCGATGGCGCGTGGGTAACTCAGGAAGGTGGCGGTGCCGGTGAGTTGTCCGGCGTGGCGCTTGAACTCGAAACGTTCGACGTGTTTGGCGCGCCAGCTGTAGGTCACCTCGGCCTGCCAGCTGCCGATCAGCCGGTCGGTCGGGTCGGTCGGTACCCAGGGCTTGAACCAGCACAGCGCCGCCACACACCCTGCGGCGACGACTGCCCCGCCCAGCGCCCAGGGCCAGACGCTGCGCCGCCCGGGCAGGCCGACGGCTGCGGCCAGGCGGTCGATATCGGCGGGCCAATGGGCGTCGCTCAGGCTCAGTGCATTGCGTCTGGCCAGCGGTTTCAGCGGCTCGGGCAGATCGGCCTCGGCCGGCATCTCGGCGCCGGGCAGCAGCACCGGCACCACCCGTGCACCGGTGGTCAGGGCCGCGGCCACTTCGAGGCGCACGAAATCGCCGTCGTCGTCGATGCGCCGTTGCCCGGGCAGTTCGCCGCCGGCCCAGCGCGGGCCGATCAGCACCAGCACACCCTGCGCGCCGCTCAGCCGGGTGCGGATGGCGGTGACGAAGTCCTCGCCCGGCGGGATGTCGAGCACATCGCGAAACACGCTGCCGCGGCCGAAGCGCTTTTCCAGCGCCTCCTCCAGTCGGCCGGCGTAGCCGGCGGCGTCGTCCCGCCGGTAGGAGATGAAAACCCGGTTCGCGCTGCCGTCCATGTGGTGCCGTCGGTGTGTTGCGCGGCCAGGCGCGCAGAGTGGCGATTGTCGGGTCTGCCGCGGGGGCAGCACGGGCAAGGCGTCCAGGTGTGTGGCAGCACCGAGCGCCCGGGCGCCGGCTGCAGGTAGTGGCTGGCGCTCCCGCAGGCGGGCAGAATCCGGCCATGCCTTGTCGCCGTTCCCTGGTCGAGCAGCCGCACAACCTGCCAGTAGGCAGCAATGGCGTCTTGCGTGGAGTCTTCGGCGAGACGCTGACCGACGCAGGTGCGCCGCGATGAGGCGCTGCACCCGGCCGGGCGCCACCGCGACACGGCCCGGCGACGTTGGTGCCGACACGGGAGCAGCCAGATGCAGCGGCGCACGGTGCTTGGGGTGATCGGCGGCGCACCAGCCATGATGATGACCTGCACCCAGGCTCTTGCCGACAGCTCCGGCCCGCAGCTGGCGTCGTATTACGACCATCACATGGCCCTGATCGACGGTGTGGCCTATGGCTGGACGGGCCGCGGCCAGCCCCTGCGCATGCGCACGAGCGTGCAGCAGGTGGGTGTGAGCGAGGATGGTTTCTTCGCCTTGCTCAACGATGGCCGGCTGACCCGCTGGGGTGAGGCGCCAGGCTCATCGAGCCAGGTGTTGATGCCGCGCGTCAGCACCTTTGCCAGCGGCCAGTCGGGCTGGTTCGCCGTCGACCAGGCCGGGGTGCTCTGGCGCGGCGGTGGCAAGTTGCAGGCGCCGCAGCGTGTGGCCGACGACGTGGTCAGCGCCTGCATCGGCGACAGTGCCGACTACTACATCCGCCGCGACGGCACCCTGTGGGTGCAAGGTCTGGCGCACCGCGGTCAATACGGCGACGGCCGGCTCACCGCCACGACCGACTTCGTCGTCACCGCAACCGACGCCGTGGCCGTGAAGGCGCATACCGGTCATGCGTTGTACCTGAGCCAATCCGGCGTGGTGCTCGGCACCGGCGGCAACCGTTACGGGCCACTCGGTACCCACGGCCTGGGCGACAAGGCCGATCGCTGGGGACGGCTGTTCGACGCTGCACGCGCCATCGCCACCGGATCGCGCCACTCGCTGGCCATCCGCACCGACCACACCTTGTGGGCCTGGGGCGACGGTTTCGCCGTCACACCACACAAGTTGCTCGACGGCGTCGTGGCGGTAGCCGCCGGCAACACGGCGACGGTCGCCCTGCTCACCAACGGCAGCCTGCTGCAGTGGGACGGCGGCAGCGGGCCGCGGCGTTTGCAGGTGGCGTGACCGGCTGCGGCCGCGAGCAGTTAGGCCGAAGTCGCTGCTGGCGCAGGCCGGGTCCACAGGCCGCGCAGCAGCTTTCGTGCTTCGCTGAACCAGAGCACCCCGCTGGCGATCACCACACACACGCCCCACTGCTGCGCCGACAGTGGCACGGTGCCGAAGGCGAGGTTGAGCAAGGGCAGGTGCACGACAGCCACCTGCAGTGCCGCCGACAGGGCCACCGCCGCCCACAACCATCGGTTCGAGAACGCTGCCGACAACGCGGACCTCGTTGCCGAGCGTGCGTTGAAGCAGTTGAACAGCTGCGTCAGCACCAGCACCGTGAAGGCGGCCGTGCGCGCCAGATCCAGGCTGTGCGGGCCGGCGCCCAGCCAGGCATCCACCGGCTCGATCAGCCCGCCGGGCAGGAACAGGTCGAGCGTCAGCAGCGTCGACACCGCCATCACGACACCGGTCTCGAGCACGGTCAGCCCCATGTCGGCATCGATGATGCGCTGGCTGCGCAGGCGCGGCTGGCGCGTCATGACGTCGTCGGCGATCGGGTCCACCCCCATGGCCAGCGCGGGCCCGGTGTCGGTGATCAGGTTGATCCACAGGATCTGGGTGGCCAGCAGTGGCAGCACCACCTCACCGCCCGATCCGGTGGCCGAGGCCGTCAGGCCGATGACCCCGGCCCCCACCACGCCGGCAAACACCGTCAGCACCTCGGCCAGGTTCGACGACAGCAGATAACGCAGGAACTTGCGGATGTTGTCGAGCACACCACGCCCCTCGCGCACCGCCAGCACGATGGTGGCGAAGTGGTCGTCGGCCAGGATCATGTGCGCCGCTTCCTTGGTGACTTCGGTGCCGGCCACACCCATCGCCACGCCGATGTCGGCGGCCTTGAGTGCCGGGGCATCGTTGACGCCGTCACCCGTCATCGCCACCACCTGGCCACTGGCTTGCAGCGCCTGCACGATACGCAGCTTGTGCCTCGGCGCAACGCGGGCGAACACCGAGGTGGTCAGCACGGCAGCGGTGAAGGCCTCGTCGTCGACCAGCTGGTCGAGTTCGATGCCCGTGAGCACCGGCGCAGCGGCGCTGGCTTCGCTGGTGGTGGTGGTGGTGGCGGTGGCGGTGGCGGTGGCGGTGGCGGTGGCGGTGGCGGTGGAGATGATGCCGAGATCGGCCGCGATACGCGCTGCCGTGCGCGGGTGATCACCGGTGATCATGATCACGCGGATGCCGGCCTGGTGCGCCTGGGCGATGGCAGTGGCCGCCTCCTGGCGCGGCGGGTCGATGATGCCCACGCTGCCGAGGTACTCCAGCCCCCGTTCCAGTTCGCCCGCTGCCGCCGCATCACCCGGAATCTGCGTGCCGGAGGCCAGGCGGCGGCGTGCCACGGCCAGGGTGCGCAGGGCGTCATCGGCCATCGCCGCCACGTCGGCCAGCAGCTGCGCCTGCAGCGCGGCGTCGAGTGGCACGGTGGCCTCACCGCGGCGCGCGTGGGTGCAGTGCGCCAGCAGCACGTCGGGTGCCCCCTTGGTCAGGAGCAGGGGAGCCTCACCGTCGGCAGGGTCCAGCACGAGCACCGACATCATCTTGCGCTGCGAGGTGAAGGGGATCTCGCCGATACGCTCGAAGCGTGGCTGGCCAGCGGGCGCGCCGTCGTCACCACCCTGCCCCCGGCCCAGCTTGCGTTCGGCGACGATGAACGCCGCTTCGGTCGGGTCGCCCTGGATGCCCCAGGCGCCGCTGTCGTCCTGCTGCAGCTGGGCATTGCCGGCCAGGCTGCCGCCTTGCAGCACGGCGTGGACTTCCAGGCTCAGCGGGCCTGCGGGCAACGCGGCACCGGCCGACTCGGCGCGGCCGTCGGGGGCATACCCCACACCGGTGATGTCGCTGCGCCCCGAGGCCGTCATCACCCGCTGCACGGTCATCTCGCCGCGAGTCAACGTGCCGGTCTTGTCGGACGCAATGACCGAGGCCGAGCCGAGGGTCTCGACCGAGGCCAGCTTCTTGACGATGGCATGGTGGCGCGCCATGCGGCGCACACCCATTGCCAGCACCACCGACAAGATCGCGGGCAACCCCTCGGGCACGGCAGCCACGGCCAGCGACACACCGAGCAGCAGCACCGTGACGACATCGGCCACGCCGTGGATGTCCGAGATCAACAGGATCGTGGCCACCACCACCGCAGCGATCAGCAGTGCCGCAATGCCCAGCACCTTGCCCAGATGGGCGATCTCGACCTGCAGCGGCGTCGGCGCGTCGGCCGTGGTGTCCAGCAGCGTGGCGATGCCGCCCATCTCGGTCTGCATGCCGGTGGCGGTGACGACGGCCCGCCCGGTGCCCTGCGCAACCGCAGTGCCCTTGAACACCATGTTGAGCCGGTCACCCAGCGCCACGGGCGCGGGCAGCACGGCCGCATGCTTCAGCACCGCCTCGCTTTCACCCGTCAACGGCGCTTCGAGCAGCTTGAGCGCCGCGGCCTGGATCAGCCGGGCATCGGCGCCCACGGCGTCACCCTCAGCGAGCACCAGCACGTCACCCTTGACGAGTTCGGCGCTCGGCACCCGTGTCACGACGCCGCCGCGCAACACGGCCGAGGTGGCGGTGGTCATGCGGGCCAGCGCCGCCACGGCCTGCGCCGCCTTGGCCTCCTGCAGCCAGCCCAGCACCGCGTTCAGCAGCACCACACAGACGATGACGATGGCGTCCAGCGGCCAGCCCGCCACCCCCGCTTGGCCACGCCCCTCGAACCACCAGGCGGCCAGGGCCACGGCAGCAGCGGCACCGAGCAGGTAGACCAGCGGGTCCTGCAGCTGCGCCAGCGCCCGGCGCCATACCGGCACGGCAGGCACCGGGCGCAACTCGTTGGGGCCGTTGGCCTGCAGGCGTCTTGCCGCCTCGTCGGCGCCGAGGCCTTGATCGAGATCGGTGCCCAGGGACTGCGCCAGAGCGGCCAGCTCGATCAGCGACGGGTCGTGGGGTGCTGCCTGGCGGCGAGCTTCGACAACTTGTTGCGGGCGCATCAGCGTGGCAAGGCGGGCATCGGCGCCGCCTTCGAAGTGAGCAAGATGGTGATGCCGACCAGCGCGGCCAGCAAGGAGCCGACCAGGATGGCCAGTTGAGCCTCACGCTCGAAATGGGTGCCGGCAAAGGCCAGGCCGCTGATGAACAGCGCCATGGTGAAGCCGATGCCCGCCAGAAACGACGTGCCGATCAGTTGCCGCCAGGTCGCCCCTTCGGGCAAGGCCGCCAGGCCGGACTTCACGGCCAGCCAGCTGGCCAGGCCGATGCCGACCGACTTGCCGACCACGAGACCGACCATGATGCCCATCGGCACGGCCGTGGGCAGCACCCGCAGCACCGCAGCGTCGATGGTCACCCCGGCATTGAACAAGCCGAAGGCCGGCAGGATGGCATAGGTGACCCAAGGCTGCACCATGTGCTCGAAACGCTGCAGCGGCGCGGTGGCGGCGTCCAGGCTGCCGCCGAGTGCGCCGATGATGGCCACTCGGCCGGGATCCATCGCGTCGGGTTCGTCGTCCAGGGCCTGTGCCTCGATGTCGTCGGCGCCGCGGCGGATCACCTGCGGCAGCGCGCCGGGCACGATCTTCACACGCGCCGGCACGAACAACGCCGTCAGCACACCGGCCAATGTCGCGTGCAAACCCGAGATGAAGAACCCTGCCCACAGGCCCAGTCCGAGCACCAGGTAGATCGACCCGCGACGGACACCAGAACGATTGGCCACCCACAAGGCCAGCAACAAGGCGACGATCAGGGCGATGCCACGCCACTCGATCGACGCGGTGTAGACCATCGCGATGACCAGCAAGGCGCCGAGGTCGTCGACGATGGCCAGCGCGACCAGGAACACCTTGATCGATTCGGGGATGCGCGAACCGAGTACGGCCAGCGCGCCGAGTGCAAAGGCGATGTCGGTCGCCATCGGAATTCCCCACCCTCGGGCGCCCGCGCCACCGAGGTTGAACGCGGCGTAGATCAGTGCCGGCGCCACCATGCCGCCCACGGCGGCCATGATCGGCAGCATCGCCTTGCGGCGCTCGGCCAGTTCTCCGACGAGAAACTCGCGCTTGATCTCGAGCCCGACGCCGAAGAAGAAGATCGCCATCAGGCCGTCATTGATCCAGTGGCGGAGGTCCAGGCGCAGCACCGACTCACCCAGCGAGATGGCCAGCGGCACCCCCAGCATCTGCTGGTAGGCCCAGGCCCACGGCGAGTTGGCCCACACGAGCGCCAGCACGGCGCAGCCCAGCAGCACCATGCCGCCCGATGCCTGACGCCGCACGAACAGCTGGAATGGCCGCGCCACCAGATCGCCTGCGCGCTCGGCCAAGGTCCGGCCCATCAACTCGTCGTCTCGCGCCAGACCGCCTGCACTCATGGTCGATGCGACAGGCCGGCCGTGTCCACGCAGTGAAAGGGCGGTGCAGGTGTCTGAGGGGCTGGGTGCGCAGGAGTCATCCGCCGGGATTGTCGCGATCCGTTCCGGCTGCACTGTGCGTTGGCGAACAGTCGGGCAAACGTGCGCCGCCGTACAGACGGGCAAGCTGGAACAGCCAAAACTGCGTCGTCGTCCCAGAACTGCAGGCGGGTTGCTGGCCCGGTCCAAGGACGCACGACATGCCGATCCAGCGTCGTTCGGCTGCAGACACCGCCGGTGTAAGACCGGTTGACCAAGCCCACATCATGAATCGACCGACTACCACTGCGCAGCCCGGCGTCATTGTTGCGGTGCGCGGCAGCGTCGTGGACATGCGGTTCGACGTCGCACTACCTTCCATCCATTCGCTGCTGCGCGCAGGCGTCGGCGGCGGCGTCGCCATCGAGGTGCTGGCCCAGCGCGACGCCCGGCACGTGCGCGGCATCGCGCTCGGCCCCACCCAGGGCCTGGCTCGGGGCATGCCCGTCGAGGACACCGGCGCTCCGCTGCAGGCGCCCGTGGGCAAGGCCATCCTGTCGCGCATGTTCGACGTCTTCGGCAACACCATCGACCGTGAGCCGGCGCTGGCCGACGTTCAGTGGCGCTCGGTGCACTGCCGGCCGCCACCACTGGCGCGGCGCTCCACGAAGTCCGAGGTCTTCGAGACCGGCATCAAGTCCATCGACGTGCTCACGCCGCTGGAGCGCGGCGGCAAGGCAGGCCTGTTCGGCGGCGCGGGCGTCGGCAAGACGGTGCTGCTGACCGAGATGATCCACAACATGATCGGCCACCAGGCCGGCGTGAGCATCTTCTGCGGCATCGGCGAACGTTCGCGCGAAGGCGAGGAGCTGTACCGCGAGATGAAGGCCGCCGGCGTGCTGCCGCAGATGGTGATGATCTTCGCGCAGATGAACGAGCCGCCTGGTGCGCGCTTTCGGGTCGGCCATGCGGCGCTGACGATGGCCGAGTACTTCCGCGACGACGAACACCGCGACGTGCTGCTGCTCATCGACAACATCTTCCGCTTCATCCAGGCCGGCGCCGAGGTGTCGGGCCTGATGGGGCAGATGCCGTCGCGCCTGGGCTACCAGCCGACGATGGGCACCGAACTGGCAGCGCTGGAAGAGCGCATCGCCAACACCGACAGCGGCGCCATCACCTCGATCCAGGCGGTGTACGTGCCGGCCGATGACTTCACCGACCCGGCGGCGGTGCACACCTTCTCGCACCTGTCGGCGTCCATCGTGCTGTCGCGCAAGCGCGCCAGCGAAGGCCTGTTCCCGGCCATCGACCCGCTGCAGTCGAGCTCGAAGATGGTCACGCCGGGCATCGTCGGCGAGCGCCACTACACGCTGGCGCAGGCCATCCGCCGCACGCTGGCCCAGTACGCCGAACTGAAGGACATCATCGCGATGCTCGGGCTGGAGCAGCTGTCGCCCGACGACCGAAAGGTAGTGGCCCGCGCACGCCGGCTCGAGCGCTTCCTGACGCAGCCCTTCTTCACGACCGAGCAGTTCACCAGCCTGAAGGGCAAGCTGGTCAGCCTGAAGGACGCGCTGGACGGCTGTGAACGCATCCTGGCCGACGAGTTCAAGGACCTGCCCGAGAGCGCGCTATACATGATCGGCGCAGTGGATGAAGCCACCGCCAAGGCAAAGGCCACAGCCAAGCTCTCGGCTCAGACCGAATCCGGACCCCAGCTTGCCGACGAGGAGGCACATGCCGTCGATGACGCTTAGGGTCTTGCTGCCCTTCGAGATATTCGCCGACGAGACGGGCGTGGCGAGCATCGTCGTGGAAACCGCGCAAGGCGCGTACGGCCTGCTGCCGCGGCGGCTGGACTGCGTGGCCGCCCTGGTGCCGGGCATCCTGAGCTACGAGTCAGCCGCGCAGGGCGAGGTGTTCGTCGCCGTGGACGAAGGCGTGCTCGTCAAGACCGGCCTGGCCGTCGTTGTCTCGGTGCGGCGTGCGCTGCGCGGCACCGATCTGGCCCGGCTGCGCGACACGGTCGAGCAGGAGTTCCTGACGCTGGACGCGCAAGAGGAAGAGATGCGCACGGCCATGGCCCGGCTCGAGACCGGATTCCTGCGGCGCTTCGCGACGCTGGCGGAGCGACCGTGATGCACCAGGACCCGAAGCGCACGCCGCCGGGCCCGGGCCCGGCGCGTCCGACCTTGGCTGACCAGGTCGGTGCCAAGGCAGCGCGCAAGCTCAAGGCGCGCCGCAGCGGCACACCCGGGGTCTGGTTCGGCCTCGGGATGATGGGCTTGATCGGCTGGTCGGTCGCTGTGCCGATGCTGCTGGGCGCTGCGCTCGGCCTGTGGCTCGATCAGCGGTATCCCGGCGGCCGCACCTGGACGCTGGCGCTGCTGATGGCGGGCCTGACCATCGGTTGCCTGAACGCGTGGCACTGGGTGGCCAGGGAAGACCAGGCGATGCACGACGAGCAGGCTGACGCCGATGGCTGAGCACCTCGGCGACCCCCTGGTCTGGTTGGCTGCACTGCTGGCGGGCGGGCTGCTGGGCGGCGCCTTCTTCGGTGGCCTGTGGTGGACGGTACAACGGGCGGCGGTCTCGGCGGCACCGGCGCGCTGGTTCCTCGGCAGCCTCGTCGTGCGCACAACCGTCGTGCTGGCCGGCTTCTATGCCGTGGGTGCAGGGCAGGCGGCGCGACTGGGGCTGTGCCTGCTGGGCTTCGTGCTGGCGCGGGCGATCGTCTTGCGAGTCACGCGGCCACGCAGCGCCGGGATGGGGACACCATGCGCCTGACTCCGGACGAGTGGATCTTCTGGCAGCACGGCTACTTCAAGCTGAACGCCACGATCGTCTTCACCTGGGCGCTGATGGCGGTGCTGACGATCGGCGCTGCGCTGATCACGCGCCGTCTCGCCACGGGCCATGAACGATCGCGCTGGCAGAACCTGCTGGAGATCGTCGTCACCGCCATCCTGGCCCAGATCGAGGACGTCGGCCTGAGGGAGCCGCGCCGCTACCTGGGCTTTCTCGGCACACTGTTCCTGTTCGTCGCCGCAGCGGCGCTGGCCACCGTGGTGCCGGGCTACGAGCCGCCGACCGCGTCGTTGTCGACCACCGCAGCGCTGGCCCTGTGCGCGCTGGTGGCGGTGCCGCTGTTCGGCATCTCGGGCCAGGGCCTGGCCGCCTACCTGAAGTCGTATGTGCAGCCGACGCCGATCATGCTGCCGTTCAATCTGATCAGCGAGGTCTCGCGCACGCTGGCGCTGGCCGTTCGCCTGTTCGGCAACATGATGAGCGGCGCCATGATCATCGCCATCCTGCTGTCGATCACGCCCTTCGTCTTTCCCGTCGTGATGACGGTGCTGGGCCTGCTCACCGGCATGGTGCAGGCCTACATCTTCACCATCCTGGCAGCGGTCTACATCGCCGCCGCCACGCGCTCCGGCAGACCCAGGCCCGGACCCCAGGCGCAGCCGGTTTCCACACCGGCGGCCTGACCCGCTGGCACCCCCTGCTCAACCCACTTCAAGGCTCCTCATGGACTCTCTCACCTGGATCGCCGTCGCGTCCATCGTCATGGCCGGCCTGACCACCGGCTTCGGCACCATGGGGCCGGCGCTGGCCGAGGGCCGGGCGGTGGCAGTGGCGCTCACCTCGCTGGCCCAGCAACCCGATGCGTCGGCCACCATCACCCGCACGCTGTTCGTCGGCCTGGCGATGATCGAGTCGACGGCGATCTACTGCTTCGTGGTGTCGATGATCCTGATCTTCGCCAACCCGTTCTGGAATGCCGCGATCGCCGCCGCCACCCAGGCGGCCGGAAAGTAGGCCGTGCTCATCGACTGGTTCACCGTCGGCGCGCAGTTGCTGAACTTCATCATCCTGGTGTGGCTGATGAAACGCTTCCTGTACACACCGGTGCTCGATGCGATCGCCGCGCGGGAGCACAAGATCGCAGCCGAACTGGCCGATGCTGCGGCATCCCGGAGCGAGGCGCAGCGACAGCAGGACGAGTTCCGACAGAAGAACAAGGTCTTCGACGAACAGCGCACTCACCTGATGCGCCAGGCCAGGGAGTCAGCAAAGGCAGAACACGAGCGCCTTCAGATCGAAGCGCGCGAGGCGGCCGACGCCGCAAGCGCCCAGCGCGCAAACGCGCAGGCGGCCGACGCGCAGCAACTGCACGCCGAGATCACCCGACACACTCAGGACCAGGTGTTCGACATCTCACGCCGCGTGCTGGGTGACCTCGCGTCGGTCAGCCTGGAAGCAGCAAGCCTGCAGGGTCTTCATCCAGCGCCTGACGGCTGTCGATGACGCGGCAAAGGTCACACTCGGCGCTGCGCTTGCGGCGGCGTCCGATGCAGAACCGGCCTTGCTGCGCAGTGCCTTTGCGTTGCCACCAGCGCAGCAGACGGCAATCCAGGCGGCGCTGGACGAATCCTTCGGGCTGCCGATCCCGCTCGCCTTCGAGACTGCTCCCGAACTGGTCAGCGGCATCGAGCTCAGCGCCCAGGGGCAGAAGCTGGCCTGGAGCATTTCGGACTACCTCGCTACGCTGTCGTCCGGACTGCAAGGGCGGCTCGGCGCGGGGGAACCGGCGTGACCACAGCCGCGATGCCGCGAGCCACGGCTTTACAAGGCGCGCTGGACGATGCCTTTGCCGGCATCGCCGCGCGCCTACGGGCCTTCGAGCCGCAGCTTGCGCTGCGCGAGGTGGGCACGCTGGCCAGCGTGGCCACCGGCATCGCGCGCGTTCACGGGCTGCCGCGGGTAGGTTTCGAGGAACTGCTCGAGTTTCCCGGCGGCTTGTCGGGCATCGCCTTCAACCTGGACGAAGGCGGCGTCGACGTCGTGCTGCTGGGCGACTACGCCCACTTGAAAGCCGGTCAGGAAGTGCAGCGCACCGGTCGCGTGATGGACGTGGCTGTGGGTGATGCCCTGCTGGGCCGCGTCATCGACCCGCTGGGCCGTGCGCTGGACGGGCTGGGGCGCGTGGCGACGAGCCAGCGCCTGCCCATCGAGCGGCCGGCGGCGGCCATCATGGACCGCGCACCGGTGACCGAGCCGCTTCAGACCGGCCTGAAGGTCATCGATGCGCTGATTCCCATCGGCCGCGGCCAGCGCGAACTGATCCTGGGCGACCGCCAGACCGGCAAGACGGCGATCGCCATCGACGCCATCTTCAACCAGCGGGACTCCGGCGTGCTGTGTGTGTACTGCGCCATCGGCCAGCGCGCTTCCGCGGTGGCAAAGGCGGTGGCGAACCTGCGCGAGCAGGATGCTCTGGCCTACACCGTGGTGGTGGTGGCCGAAGGCAACGACGCGCCGGGCCTGGCCTACATCGCCCCCTATGCCGCCACCAGCATCGCCGAGCACTTCATGGAGTCTGGCCGCGACGTGCTGATCGTCTACGACGACCTCACCCAACACGCACGCGCCTACCGCGAACTGTCGCTGCTGCTGCGCCGACCGCCCGGGCGCGAGGCCTTCCCGGGCGACATCTTCTACATCCATTCGCGCATGCTCGAACGTTCGACCCATCTGAACGAAGCGCGGGGCGGTGGCTCGATGACGGCGCTGCCCATCATCGAGACCGAGGCGCAGAACATCGCGGCCTACATCCCCACCAACCTGATCTCGATCACCGACGGGCAGATCGTGCTGTCGCCGTCACTGTTCGAACTGGGCGTGCTGCCGGCCATCGATGTCGGCCCGTCGGTCTCGCGCGTGGGCGGCAAGGCGCAGCGTGCGGCCTACCGCGCGGTCGCGGGCGATCTGAAGCTGGCCTACGCACAGTTCGAGGAGCTGGAGACATTTGCCCGCTTCGGCGCCCGGCTCGACGAAGACACGCGCAAGTCGATCGAACATGGCAAGCGCATTCGCGCCTGCCTGGGCCAGGGGGAGCTGTCACCGGTGTCGGTGCCGGCGCAGATCGCCATCCTGCTGGCGCTCAACGCAGCGCTGTTCGACCCCGTGCCGCTGGACCGCATGGCCGCCGCCCAGCGCGCCGTGGAGGACGCAGCCCACGTGTTGCCCGACGAGGTGAGCGAGCGGCTTGCCGGGGCCGAAGCGCTGACCGATGCCGATCGCAAACAGGTCACCGATGCCGCCCGCCGGGCCCTTGCACCCTTCCTGACCGAGCAGGAGCCCGAACCGGCTCCGCCTGAGTCCGGGCCGCCCGTACCGAACCACGAACTGAAGAAATCACCATGAAGACCACCCACCCGTCCGACACCCTCACGCCCGGCAGCCTGGCTGAACTGGTTTCGTTCACAGGCCGGCCCTGCCTGTCGCTCTACCAGCCGACCCACCGCCGCCATCCCGACAACCAGCAGGACCCGATCCGCTTCCGCCATCTGGTGAAGGCGCTGGAGACTTCGCTGCTGCAGCAGCACAAAGCCGATGCCGTCCGGGACCTGCTCGCGCCCTTCGAGGCCCTGGCGCAGGACAGCGACTTTTGGAACCACACGCAAGACGGCTTGGCCGTGCTGGGCGCACCGGGGCTGTCGCGCGTGTTTTCGCTGCAACGGCCGGTGAGCGAACTGGCCGTGGTGGCCGACAGCTTCCACACCAAGCCGCTGCGGCAGGTGCTGCAGTCCACCGATCGTTACCAGGTGCTGGCACTGAGCCGCGACCGGGTGCAACTCTTAGAAGGTGATCGTCACGCGCTCGATGCGGTGGCTCTGGCGGAGGGCGTGCCGGCGACGATGGATGCAGCGCTTGGCGACGAGCGCACCGAACCGCACAGCACGGTGTCGTCGTATGGCGGCATCGGCAGTGGCGCCATGCACCATGGCCAGGGCGGCAGGAAGGACGAGATCGACGGCGACGCCGAACGCTTCTTCCGTGCGGTGGACCGCGCCGTACTGGAACACCACTCGCGCCCGTCGGGCCTGCCCTTGATGCTCGCGGCTCTGCCCGAACACCACCATCGGTTCCGCGAACTCAGCCACAACCCGTTCCTGATGGCCGGTGGGCTGATGGTCGACCCGCAGAGCCTGGCGCCCGACGCCTGGTGCAAGCGCGCATGGGAGGTGGTGGCGCCGCTTCAAGAGGCGCAGCAGGCCGCATGGCGTGAGGCCTACGCGGCCGCCGCTGCCAAGGGGCTGGGTAGCGAGGACCTGTCGCAGGTCGCCCGTGCCGCCGTGGCCGGCCGCGTGGCGACACTGCTGGTCGAGGCCGAGCGACAGGTGACGGGCCGCATCGACGGGTCGACCGGCCGCATCGATCCTGCCGAGCTCGGCAACCCACGCGCGGACGACGTGCTCGACGACCTGGGTGCGCTGGTCGAGAAGATGGGCGGCCAGGTCCACGTGATGCCCGCCGATCGCATGCCTTGTCGCAGCGGCGTGGCGGCAAGCTTTCGGCATTGACGCCGCGCACGTCCCTCATCCAACAGCGAATCCAACAGGAGAACCCCTTGAAGATCCAACTCAACACCGACATCCACATCGACGGCAACGAAGCGCTCGCCGCGCAGGTCAGCGCGACGGTCGAGCAGGCACTCGATCGATTCAGCGAACACATCACGCGGGTCGAAGTGCATCTGGCCGACGAGAACGCCGGCAAGAACGGGCAGAAAGACCAACGCTGCATGCTGGAAGCCCGTCTCGAAGGCCGCCAGCCGGTGGCCGTGACGGAGCACGCCGCCACGCTGGAGCAGGCGGTGCAGGGCGCTGCGCAGAAGCTCGCGCACCTGCTGGACAACACGCTGGGGCGGCTGCATGAACATCGCGGCCAGCACGGAGAGCGCACGTCCGATCCGAGCTTGCCCGGGGCGGAACCCGCGTCGCGCTGAAAGCTGCCGATGACCACGACGACGACCGCCTTGCGCCGCCAGATCGGCAGCGCCAGCGACCTCGAGGCCGTGGTGCGCACGATGAAGGCCTCGGCGGCGTCGGCCATCGGACAGTACGAAAGATCGGTGGCCGCTCTCGCGCACTACGCACAAACAGTCGAACTCGGACTCGGCGTGTGCCTGCGTGCGGCCTATCCGCAGGGCCCCCGCGCGCGCGCAGGGCCGACGCGACCCGAAGGTACCGCGGTGCATGCCGTCGTGTTCGGCTCCGACCAGGGGCTGGTCGGTCGATTCAACGAGGTAATCGTCGATCATGCGGTGTCGCAACTGGGTGCATCCATGACCAAGGCACGAATCTGGGCGGTCGGCGAGCGCGTGCATGCGCGCCTGCTCGATGCGGGCGTCACACCCATGGGTGCGTATGGGGTGCCGGGGTCGGTGGCGCTGATCACGCGCCTCGTCGGGCAGATCCTGCTGGCTGCCGAAGTACTCCAGCCCGATCCGACGAGCACAGCCCAGGGCCTGGCACTTCACCTCTGCTACAACCGCCCGACCGGCGCCGGCTACGAACCAGTCTGTCAACAGCTTCTGCCGCTGGATGCTCACTGGCAGCGCGACCTGGCCCGTCGACCCTGGCCCACGACCCGGTTGCCGGAAGTCCTGGGCACCAGCCCCCGGGCGCTGCGCGGCTTCATCCGCGAGCACTTGTTCGTCTCGTTGTTTCGCGCCTGCGCCGAGTCGTCGTGCAGCGAGAACGCGAGTCGCCTGGCCGCCATGCAACGTGCTGATCGCAACATCGGAGAGTTGCTCGAGGCGCTGAGGGCCAGCTTCCATCGCCTGCGGCAAAGTGGTATCGACGAAGAACTCTTCGACGTCATTGCCGGCTTCGACGCCATGGCGTCCGAGGCAGTGCGCGCGCGGTGATGTGGTCCGTTCGCAGCCGCACAGAGTGAAGTTCGCCGAGCCGCTACCTTCGGCTACTTCTTGTTCCGAGGCGCATGTATGCCGACACCCACCACCGCTGTCTACGACTACATCGTCAGGGAACTGGCACCCACCGATCATGAGCCGGACGAGGCACCGATCACCATCGTCTGCGAGCCGCTCAGCGTGCCCGACGGGTCGACTGACCGTCGCACGATTTCCCTGCGTCTGAAGTCAGGCACCACCCCTGATGAAGCGCGCGCCATCGCTGGCACGCTGCAAGCCAGGGTCAAGGGACTGTGCCAGCTGGAGACGTCGGGTGACGAACCCGCATGATCGCGCCCGGTGCCCCGCGCGCCGCAGGGTGGGGTATCGTCAGGCAGGTGCCGACCAGGTGGTGACGCCAGCTTGAACGCGCCGAGGTGCAGTCGCCGCGACTCGCAGGTTGCGCCATCAGGCTGGCACTGGTCGGAGTCGAAACGCCGCCACCTGACGTCCTGCCGTGGCCGCATCCCAAGGAACCACCATGAACCTCCGCGCCTTCTCCCTGACGCTGGCACTCGCCTACACCATGTTCGCCGCGTTTGCCGTCCTGAACTGGGCGGCGATCTCCGTGCCTGGTACCGTCAACCTCGGGTTCTTCGATATCAGCGCCCCGCTCGGCATGGTCATGCTGATGTTCACGGCGGCCATCAGCGGCCTGTTCGTGGTCTACATCGTGCTGCTGCAGGCCGGTGTCATCCTCGAAGCGCGGCGGCTGACCAAGGAGGTCAAGGCACAACGCGAACTCGCGGACACGGCCGAGGCCTCACGTTTCACCGAGCTGCGCACCTTGCTCGAGGCCGAGCTGCGCAGGATCGAGACGCAGGGTGCCGCATCCACCAGCGAGTTCGCGACACGCATCGAACGATCCGAGCAGGGCATGCAGGACAAGTTGACCGAAGCGACGGCGACGCTGTCGGCCTATCTCGGCGAAATAGAGGACAAGCTCGATCGCGTGTTGAGTCCGGCGCACACACAGGAAGTGGTGCGGCTGCCACAGGGCTGACCTGTCGCGCAAGCCAGGCAGGCGGACGTCCTGCGCATCCACCCAGACGCAGACCCTGCCGGCGGGACTACTCGTGTCGCACCAAGGTGTCGGCGCGCCGCGGCCGGGTGTCCTGCACACCCGGCCGCGGCGCACCAGCCCTGCTATTGCTGCTTCGGCCCTTCGGTCAGGCGCCGACCGAGGCCGACGGCGTACGGGGCGGCACGCGCGGCGATCATCGGGTCGGCCGATGGCTCCACCCCCTTGGGCAGCACCATGGGGTTGTAGGTGATGGTGAGGCAGGCGCCGCCGCCGTCGTCGGCCACCGACGTCACTTTCAGCAGCCCCAGGTTGACCTTGGTGCGCCCAGCCGGCAGGGGCACGGTGGCGCTGTCGATCCTTTCGCCTGCCTGGGCCAGTTCGAGGTTGAAGTTGAAGGCGACCTTGCCGTCGCGCACCCGTTGGCGCAGGTCGTCGAACAGGAAACTCGGGCCCTTGGCCTTGGCTTCGTCGTCGCTCAGGCCCTGCAGGCCACCGACCGGCTCGAAGACCCACTTGCCGTACTGTCTGGCGCCGCTGCTGGCGACAAAACCAAAGGCGTGTACCCCCCAGTAGTTGACCGAGCCGAAGCTGGCCGGCACTGGCTGCGAGGCCAGGTATTTGCCCTGCAGCAGGACCTCGGGGTTGGCATCGGCAAAGGCCTTGACCTTGGCTGCGTCGGGCATCCTGGTCGCCGGATCGGGCTGCAGCGAGGCCACACGGCCCAGGAACTGCTGCGGCGATGAAGCGCCGAACACCGGCGCTGAGATGTTGCCCATCTGCCAGGATTCACCGTCGGGCAGGTTGAACTGCAAGGCCATGTTGCGCTGGGACCTGGCATTGTCGGGCGCCTTCGGGTTGGCGCCACCCACCGAGAAACGCAGCACCACCGGCACCGGCCGGCCGCTGAAGGCCGACGATGTGGACAGGGCTCGTGCATCGGCACTGCCCACGAACTCACCCGTCGCACAGATGCCCTTGGCGCCCGAGCGGCGATAACCCTCGTACTTGCCGAAGGTTTGTTCGAACTGGTCGATGAAGGTCGTCGGGTCGACCGGCGCACCCGCAGGTGCCTGGGCAGAGGTCTCGAGGCTCACCGTTGCCGCTACAGCTAGCGCCGCGGCAGGAAGAAACAGCTTGGTCATGGACGAGGCTCCTGGGCTGGAGGTTGCTGGACACAGCGTGCCGGGCGTCCACCAGGGGGCCTCGGCATCACTTGTCTGCTTGGTCGAGCCACGCGCCTCGGGCTTACAGGGCGCCTCCAAGAAAGTTGCCGGATGCCGTGTGATGGCCTGACCGGCCCGGTACGGCAGTACGTCGCCGGACTCGGTGTGGACGACGCCCTGCGTTTCCGGCAGCCAGCGCAGCAGCGCGCTTTACAAGGCCTCGGGTTGGACAGGCTTGGCCAGGTGGTCGTTCATGCCGGCAGCCAGGCAGGCCATGCGGTATTCGCCCCAGGCATAGGCGGTCATCGCGACACCTCAGCGCCGCCCGCGCACCGTGGCCGACGCCCGCCCGTAGCCGCGCAGGTGCCAGGCCGGGCGGTCGCTTGCCAGGGTCTTGTGCACGGCATCGTCCTCGGCACCCAGGTCGCGCAGGCACTGCATGGCGTGCTCGACAAACACACGCAGCCCTGGCGTGTTGCGGGCGCTGCCCTTGAAGAGCAGGTTCACGGGTGGGCCGCCTTGCACCTGCCAGTCCAGCAACACGGGCACCAGCCGCCCCGACTGCACATGGTCCCGGGTGGTGAGTTCGGTGAAGCGGCCCACGCCGTGGCCACCGAGCACCAGATCGAGCACGGCTTCACGCGCATTGCTGGACAACCAGCCACGCACGGGCACCTGCACGGACTTGGCGTCACGCACGAACTCCCACAGATCGAGCAGGATGCCGGCCGGGTTGCGCATGACCAGGCAGGTGCAGGCGCTCAGGTCGGAGGGATGTTGCGGCACACCGTGCAGCGCCCAGTAGTCGGGCGCGGCCATGATCAGGCTGCGTGAGCCGCCGAGCTGGCGGTGCACGTAGTCGGGCGGCACTTCGGGCCAGCCGTGCAGCAGCAACACGTCGGCGGTCAGGGCGTCGGCATCACCGATGCGGTTGACCGTGCGGAAATCGATCTCCACCTCGGGATACAAGGCATGAAACCGGGGCAAGGCCGGCAGCAACACGTGGTGGGCCAGTTGCGGGTGGGCCGCCACGGCCAAGGTGCCACTGGGGCGCTCGCCCGCACCCTTCATGGTGCGCTCGACGCGCGACAGATCGTCGAGTTCACCCAGCAGCGGGCGGCAGCGGTCCAGGTATTCGGCGCCGCCCGGGGTGAGACGCACGCCGCGTGAGCCCCTTTCGAGCAGCGTCACACCCAGGCTGCGCTCGAGTGCACCCACGAGTTTTTGCACCGCCGGCACGCTGATCTCGAGCCGCTGCGCCGCACGCGCGAAGCTGCCCGCGTCGACCGAGGCCACGAAGTATTCGATCGCCTTGAGCTTGTCCATCCTGCAGCCCCTTTCGTCGCGGCGCCCGGACGGCAGCCATCAACCAAAGGTTAACGCCGGATGAAGCCGGCAACGGCTGTCCCGGCACAGGCCGTCTCTCTACAGTGGGCACACAGCAACTTCACTCGGGGAGCCCCATGAACAAGCGCTCATTCGTACTCGCTGCCGCCACCACCGGCGCTGCCATTGCACTTGGCGGGGCCATGGCGGGCGGCGCCTGGGCACAGACCTCGTCGGCAGCCGGCCAGCCGATGAAGATCATCGTGGCCACGCCAGCGGGCGGCGCCTCGGACACGGCCGCCCGCCTGATCGCCCAGGTGATGTCGCGCAACCTCGGGCAGCCGGTGCTGGTCGAGAACAAACCCGGCGGCAACGGGGTGCCTGCCATGCAGACGGTGTTGTCGGCACCGGCCGACGGCCAGACGCTGCTGTGGGCCATGTCGTCGATGGCCGGCACGCCGCTGCTGGTGAAGGCTGCGCCGATCAAGTCGATGAGTGAATTCACGCCGGTGGTGCCGGTGGTGAACCTGGTCTACGGGCTGTTCGTCAACCCCAAGGTGCCGGCTGCCACGGTGGCCGAACTCACGGCCCACCTCCAGGCCAACCCCGACCGCCTGAGCTACGGCACCGGCGTGCTGAGTGAATACATGGTGACGATGCACTACCTGCGCGCGGCCGGGCTGAAGGCTGTGCGGGTGCCCTACAAGGGCGGCGCGCAGCTCATGCCCGACCTGATCAGCGGGGAGTTGCAGTTCAACTTCGGCCCGCTGGTGCCCGCCCTGCCCCATGTGAAAAGCGGCAAGCTGCGCCTGCTGGCCACCCTGCCCGATCGCGCCGAGATCATGCCCGGCGTACCGTCGCTGGCGCAGGCCGGCATCACCACCGACACCTTGCCGACCTGGAACGGCCTGGTCGCCCCCCCGGGCACGCCGCGCGAGGTGGCAGTCCGGCTGGCGCAGGAGGTGAACCGTGCCCTGGCCAACCCCACCGTACGCAGCACACTCGAAGCGCAGGGCCTGCGAGCCGCTGGCGGCACACCGCAGCAGATGGCCGAGGCCATCGAGGCGGCCACGACGGTGTGGCGTCAGTTCGTGCGCGACTACGCCATCACACCCGAATGAGCCTGCCCACTCGGCGCCGCCGTCGCGACGACCCGACGCAGCGGCTCGTGCAGCAGATCACCTCGTGCTGGCGCACCCAGACCCTGCTGACCGCCGTGCAACTCGAGCTGCCCGACCGCCTGGCCACCGGGCCAGGCGATGTGCAGCAGTTGGCCGACGCCTGCCAGTGTTCGAGTGATGGCCTGCACCGCCTGCTGCGCGCCCTGTGCACCTTGCAGGTGTGCCGTGAACGGCGCGACGGCCGCTTCGAGCTGACCGCCAGCGGCGGCGCCCTGTGCCGCCGTCCACCCGACGGTGGTGTGAGCCTGCGGGCGATGGTGATCTGGTGGGGCGGCCCGATGTGGCCGATGTGGGGCGAGTTGTCGTACAGCGTGTGCAGCGGGCGCAGTGCACGAGCGCGCCAGACGGGCTTGTCGAACTATGCGTTCCTGGGTCAGCAACCCGAGGTGGCAGCGCAGTTCCACCAGGCCATGCAGGTGATGACGGCCTTGATCGCCCCCGAGGTGGCCCGGCTCGACCTCTGGCGCGACGCCCACGAGCTGATCGATGTGGGTGGCGGCAACGGTGTGTTGGCCTGCGCTGTGGCAGCTGCACACCCGCACCTGACCGTCACCGTGCTGGACCGCGCCGACGCCGAACCTGGCGCAGCCGCCTTGATCAACCACCACGCGTTGGCCGGGCGGGTGAGTTTCGTCGCCGGCGATTTCTTCGCCGCCGTGCCGGCTGGTGCCGATTGCTACCTGCTCAAGAGCATCCTGCACAACTGGGACGATGCCGCCTGCGGACGCATCCTGGCCACCGTGCGGCAAGCCGCGCCACCCGCCGGCCAGTTGCTGCTGGTCGAACGGGTGCGCCCCGCCCGACTGCGACCCAGCTCACACGACGAAGCACTGGCCCGCACCGACCTCAACATGCTGGCCGGACTCGGCGGACGTGAACGATCGCTGGCCGAGTTCGCCGCCCTGCTCGGCCCGGCCGGCTTCGAGATCACGGCTGTGTCGCCCACCAGCCATGAGTTCAGCGTCATCGTGGCACGGCGCGTGGACTAGCCCGGCCCGTGGTGCGACGGCACGAGAGCTACTCGGCCGTGTTCAGCGAACCAGCGCCAGAGCACGCGGGTCGTCGAGTGCCTGCTTGTGCTGTTGCAATTGCGCCTCACCGGAACCCTCGCGCCAAGCCCGGGCGCTCGAGAAGACGATGTCGCAGCCTGTGC
This sequence comes from Candidatus Intricatilinea gracilis, assembly GCA_016702605.1. GTDB lineage: Bacteria > Pseudomonadota > Gammaproteobacteria > Burkholderiales > Burkholderiaceae_C > Sphaerotilus > Sphaerotilus gracilis. The sequence goes on along the minus strand of JADJDQ010000021.1, from coordinate 1,214,637 downwards.
AGCGGTATTGGCCGGTCGGGCGCATCGCGCCTTGTTCGTCGCGCCCGATGACGCTCTTGTAGCTGGTGGCGCCACAGTTGTGGCATCGATGTCTTGTCGTGGTGCGGTCGGCCATGGGTGTGTGTGTCGGAAGCCTTGGCCTGCGAGGATCGATGTTGCAGCGCCAGCGGCAGGCCCCGATGGTCTCGCACTTCGGCGCGTTGACCCAGGGTCCGCAATGAAGTTGGTGGTGAGCGTTCATTTTTCGCAGTTCCGGCGGATTTCCGAGCGAACCGCTGGGCGTGAGGTCGGGCACGACGATGCGGCCGCTCGGGGTGGCCCTCGGTGCTGGATGGTCGGCCATCTCCCCATCGGGCGCCTTGCCCGTGAGTCGATCCGGCAGATGCGGGGTGACGCTGCTTCGGATCCGGTCCACTCGACCAGGGTGAACGACCGTCCCTGGCTCGAGGCGTGATTGGCGTCCTGCATTGCAAGGCCGAGGCGAGGGGTCGAACGGCCTCTTTTCGAGCCTTGTGTGTGATGGCACCACACTAGTCTGGGCATGATCGGGCTGCACTACCCATGGCCGCGGCAACAGGGCGGATCAGCGCATCGATCTGGCGCCCGCCTCCCACGGCGTCGACCTGGTTCAAAGATTGAACGTGCCATGCAACACCTGACCATCCACCGTGCCGACAAGGCGCCCAACGGCGCTGTCTACGCCTTGCTGGCGGGCTGCATCTCGCTGCTCATCTGCGGCCTGTGCGCCCTTGCCTTCGTGCAGGAGCGCGAGCACTTCCGCATCCGCTCGACCGAGTCGGCGCGCAACATCTCGGTGTTGCTCGAGGGCCACCTGTCGGGTGTGCTGGCCAAGGTCGACAACTCGCTCGAAACGGTTGTGTACCACTACGCGACCCACCCCACCGGCACACTGGCCGAGGCCTCTGCCGTCAACGCATTGCTGGCCAGGCAACTGGCGCTGGTGCCAGAAGTCGACAGCCTTCGCATCGCCGATCGCCACGGCATCGTGCGGCTGGGCAATGGTGTGGCCTCGGCGTCCACCACCAGCGTGAAGGACAGGCCGTACTTTGTGCAGGCCGAGCGCGACGTGGCTCGCAAGCTGATCGTGTCGGAACCGATCGTGGGGCGCATCGCGCAGAAGTGGGTGATCGTGCTGGCTCGCCGGCTCGTGTCGCCCAGCGGCGAGTTCCAGGGTGTGGTGTACGCCAACATCGCGACCGACTATTTCGGCAACGTGCTGAGGTCGGTCGGCCTGGGGCCCAACGGCGCGGCCACGGTCCGTACGGCCGACCTGGCGCTGGTGGACCGGGTGCCCGACAGCAAGGGGGCAACCGGTTCGCGCACCACGTCGGCCCTGCTGGTCGAGATATTGAAGGCCAATCCGCGAGCCGGTGAGTACACCGCCACCACCGCACTGGACGGCATCGAGCGGGTCAACGCCTACCGCCGGCTGGCGGCCCATCCCTTCATCGTGCTGGTGGGTTTTGCCACGGTCGACCAGCATGTGCTGCAACGTGGCAACCTGCTGGTGCTGTTCGGCCTGGGCGCCCTGGCCACGCTGATCACCGTGGCAGCCACCTGGCTGGTCTACCTGGCGCACAAGAACCTGCACGCCGACCTGGTCGAGCGGGCACACATCGCACAGGAGCTGCAACTGGCCGTGGAGGCACGCACCCGGCTGAACGACGAACTCGAGGTGCGGGCACACCAGGCCGAAGCGGCCAACCGCGCCAAGAGTTCGTTTCTGGCCAACATGAGCCACGAGATCCGCACGCCGATCAACGGCATGATCGGCATGGCCTACCTGATGCGCCGCGGCGGGCTGAGTGAGCCGCAGGCCGAACGCCTTGGCAAACTCGAGGCAGCGGCGTCGCACCTGCTCGAGGTGCTCAACGGTGTGCTCGAGTTGTCCAGGATCGAGGCGGGCAAATTGACCATCGAAGCCCGGCCGGTGTCGCCCCAGACCATCGTCGGCGACGTGATGAGCCTGGTCGCGCAGCGTGCCCGCGACAAGGGTCTGGCGATACGCAGCGAGATCGGCGAGTTGCCGACACACTTGATCGGTGACGCCACACGCCTGCGCCAGGCGCTGCTCAACTATGCGGACAACGCTGTCAAGTTCACCCAGTCGGGCGAAGTGGTGCTGCGCGTGGCGCTTGTGAGGCAGGACGACACCGGTGTGCTGCTGCGCTTCGAGGTCAAGGACACCGGCATGGGCATCGAACCCGACGCCTTGAAACGCCTGTTCAGCAGCTTCGAGCAGGCCGACAACTCCACCACGCGGCGTTTCGGCGGCACCGGGCTGGGCCTGGCCATCACACGCCAGCTGGCCTTGCGTATGGGTGGTGAAGCCGGCGCCGACAGCCAGGCCGGCGTGGGCAGCAGCTTCTGGTTCACCGCCAGGCTGGCAGTCGACGACGTGGTGGCGCTGTCGGCCTAGAGTTGCCAGGGACCAGCGGGGGTACCTGCCGAGCCCCTGCCCGGGTCGGGCCGGTCCGGCCTGAGCCGGACAGACGCCAGATCAATCGACGTCGGCCACGTCGTCGTTGGCGGCGCCCGACTTGCCCATGCCCGCGCCGGCCAGGCCTTGTGCCAGGGCTTCGCGGTGATTGGCAAAACCGGCGCGGCCCGTGCCGGGCTGGCTGGCGGCTTCGGCATGGGCGATACGCAGCAGCACCTCGGCCTCGCGCGCCTGTTCGGGGTAGAGCGCACACCCTGCGCCTACCGCCACGGTCAGGTTCTGGCCCGCCACGCTGAACGGGCGTTTCAGGGCCTTGACGAGTTTGTCGCGCACCAGGGCACTGTCCTTGGGGACCAGCAGCCAGGTCAGCAACACGGCATACGCATCGTTGCCCAGCGAACCCACCAGATCACTGGCACGCAGCGCCGAACGCAGCCGCACGGCCACCTTGCGCCGCAGCACCTGCGCCACCTGCGGCCCGAGCTGACCTTCGACCGTGGCCAGGCCTTCGATACGCAGCACAAGCACCGCCATCGGCGCGGGTTCACGTTCACGCAGCACACACAGGTGGGTGAGGTGATCCATCCACTGCGCTGCCGTAGGCAGGCCGGTGGCCAGGTCGATCGACCCCCCCTTGCGTTGCATGAGGTCCAGACGTTTGCGCACCAGCGCCAGGGACAAGGCACGTGACAGGGCCTGGTCGCAGGCTTCGGGTGTGCCCGCCTCGACCAGCACGTCCTGCACGCCACGCTGCACCAGGCGCTGCGCCAGATCGAAGGATTCGTCGGGCATCATCACCAGCACGGCCGCACCCTGCACGGCTTGTGACAACGACGGCCAGTGTTCGAGCTTGGGTGCGTCTGCACGTTCGGCACAGTGGATCAACACCGCATCGAAGCCGTGCCTGGCCAGCGCCAGACCGGCGGCCTGCAGCGTCTCGGCGTGTTCCACCGTAGGTGCACCAAGACCGGTGCCCAGCGTGGGGACACGTTCACCGACGAAGAGAATGCTGATCACGGCTGCCATGGCAGGATTCTCGCGCAGGCACCACCTCCATCATTGCTGCGCGATAGGGCCGGAAATCCAGGCTTTTCGCCGGTTGCAGCCAGGCCACCCCGGCACCCTGATCGGCCTGGCCGGGCCCGCCACCTACCCCACCGAGCCACGATGAATCCCGACCCCGACCTGCCCGCCCTGCCCATCCTGCTGCCCGACCACCCCGGCGTATGGCGCCTGGCGCGGGCGCGTCGGTCGACCCGGGCGCTGTTCGGCGCGCTGGGTGTGCTGGGCGGCGTGTGGGGCGCCCATGTGCCGTCGATCAAGGCAGCTTACGGCCTCGACGAGGCGCACCTGGCCGCGGTGCTGTTTAGTGCTGCGGTGGGTGCGGTGGCGTCGTTGTTCATCGCCGGGCGAACCATCGGTGTGCTGGGCGCGCGGCGCACCAGTCTGCTCACCGGCCTGGTGCTGGCTGCGATGCTCGGCCTGGCGCTGGACTGGCCGGGCATGCCCTGGCTGATGGCAGCCAGCCTGTGTTTTGGTGCGGCGATGAGTGTGTTCGACGTCGCCATCAATGCCGAAGGCACGGCACTCGAGCGTGAAGCCGGCCGCCCGCTGATGGGCAACCTGCACGGATGCTTCAGCCTGGGCGCCATGGCAGGTGCTGCGCTGGCCGCCGCCATGTTGCGTGCCGAGGTGGCGGCGCCGCTGCAACTTCGAGCTGGTGGGCCTGGTGATCGCCGGATTGATCTGGGGCGTCAATGCCGGCATGCTCGATGCCCGCCCTGCCCCACCGGTCGACGGCGCCAGGCAGCGCCACTTTGCCTGGCCCCACGGCCAGCTGCTGGTGATCGGGCTGTTGATCTTTGCCGGCATGACGGCCGAAGGTGTCATGTACGACTGGTGTGTGCTCTACCTGAAACAGGAGGTGAGCATGCCGCAGGACCAGGCGGCCCTGGGTTACGCCGCCTTTGCCGGCGCCATGGCCGCCACGCGGTTCGGTGGCGACCACCTCCGGGCACGGTTCACCGAGGCCTTGCTGCTGCGCGCCAGTGCCAGCGTCGCGGCAGCGTCGATGGCGGTGGTGCTGCTCAGTGGTGACCCGTGGATCTCGCTGCTGGGCTACACCCTGGTGGGCGCGGGCCTGGCGCCCCTCGTGCCCATCCTGTACACCGCTGCCAGCCGGGTGCCGGGAACCAGCAGCGCAGCGGCCATTGCGGCGGCGTCGTCGATCGGCTACAGCGGCTTTCTGGTCGGGCCGCCACTCATCGGCGCCATTGCGCACGGCTGGTCACTCACCATCGCCATGGGTGTGGTGGTGGTGGCCGCCGCGGCACTGGCGGTCGGCGCCCGCAAGGTGGGGTGATGGTCAGGCCCGCTACCAACGGCCAACCGCCTGCCGCCTGCCAGGCCAGGCCATCGACTGACCAGGTGTCGACTGCCCGTTGGCGTCCGGCGCACGGCTTCATCAGCCGACCCGGACGACGTCAGCGGTAGAAGACCTCGATCACACCCTTGAGCTTGACCGTCAACGGCCGGCCGCGGCGATCGACCTTCTTGGCCACGGCCACCTTGATCCAGCCTTCGCTGACGCAGTATTCCTCGACGTCGAAGCGGTCCTTGCCGTTGAAACGCACACCGATCTCGTGTTCGAAATGTGCCGCCACGTGAAAGGGGCTTTGCGGATCGGTGGACAGGCGATCGGGCAGCGGCAGGCGTTCGGTGGTCTCGGTCATGGGCGGTTTTCTGGGGTGCGGCGCGACGACTGGCACACCTTGCGTGTGCTTCTCGTCCGACACCTCGAGGGTTGCAGGGCGCGCGGATTCTAAGGTTGCAGCTCGGGCTGCAAGGCATCGCGGGCCCCCGCCAGGCCGGGCTCGTGTTTGCGCACCTCGGCAGGTTCGACACTGCCGGTGCGGGTCATGTCGATCAGGCTCTTCGCCGCGCCGTAGTCGATGCTGACGCCCAACCTCCCGCAACTTGGCCTGCCAGATTGTCGGCAGTGTCCCGTTGCTGCAGGAAACGGTGGGCGGACTGGGTATCACCGCCCGCCAGATTCACATCACGTCAGGCTTGCCCGCCCGCCTCGGCCGCCTTCTTCGCTGCCGCTGCAGCCGCCATGGCCTCGGTATCGCGCTTGCGATCTGCGTTGACGCGTTGCAGCGAGGGGCGGTCACCTAGCATCTTGACGTAGGCTTTCCAGTCGATACCGGCGGCGGCCACCAGGTCCTCGCCGTACACCACCCGGGTGGCATTGCCCACCGTGGGCAGCGCGGCATAGGCGGCGGCATCGGCCAGGGTGAAGCTGTCGCCCGCGGCATACGGCGCAAACCGCGCCAGGCGCTTGAAGGCGGGCAGGTTGCGTTCGAGCGTTTTCTTCACCCGTTCCTTGCTGCCGTCGCTGACCTTGCCGCCGAAGAAGGCCTCCGCATAGAGCTCACGCCCCACCAGTTCGACATACAGCTCCATGAACGCACACAACTCGCGCACCTTGGCGGCGGCCAGCGGATCGGCGGGTAGCAGCGGATGCTCGGGGAAGCGTGCTTCCAGGAAGTCGACGATGACCTGGCTTTCGCACAGTGTCTGGCCGTCGACCTTGATGAACGGCACCTTGCCTAGTGGCGTGGCGTTGAGCACAGCCTCGTCCTTGGAGCCGGTGCGCTGCACCTCCTCGGTGAAGGGGATGCCCTTCTCCAGCAGGACGATCTTGACCTTGTTGTAGTAGTTGGACAGGGACATGCCGCACAGCGTGATCATCGTCGTCTCCTTGTTGGTGAAGCCGCGCAGTCTAGGCACTGGTGCCAGGCGCCGGTGTCGCGCGGATGACGGAATCAGCCGGGTGGGTGGCCTTGCCCTCACCTGCCGCCGTCGACCATCTGCGAGGCCTCGGGCACTTGCGGTGCCTGCTGGGCGAAATAACCTTCGGTGTGGATGCGGTCCGGGTTGGCGCCTTGCGCCTTGGCGGCGGCCACGCAATCTTCGACGAAGGCGGGGCTGCCGGCGGCGAAGATGCTGGTGGACGAAAGGTCCTTGAACAGGGTGGGGAGCAGGGTCGGGATGCGCCCGCGCAGGCCAGCCCAGTCGGGTGGCACGTTGTCGCCCGTCAGGGTGGGCCGGTAACGAAAGCCGCGGTGCTTGGCGGCCCACCAGGCCATGAGGCCGGAGTCGTACAGGTCGGCCGGCTCACGGCCCGAGAACATCAGCGTGACCGGCTCCTTGTAGCCGCGGCGCAGGGCCGCCTCGGCCAGCGACAGGATGGGCGCCAGGCCCGAGCCGGCCGCCAGGCACAACACGGGGGTTTCGACGGCCGGGTCACCGATGAAGGTGCCGTAGGGGCCCGACAGGCTGAGTTGGGTGCCGGGCAGCAGCGTTTCGTGGGCCCAGGTGCTGGTGACACCGTCGTCCTGCCGGGTGATCTGCAGCACCAGTTCACCGTCGTCGCGCGGCGCGTTGGCGACCGAGTAGCTGCGCGCCGGCACGCCGGTGGCGCCGCCACCCAGCATCACGTACTGGCCGGGCCAGTAACGCATGGCGGTGCCCAGCGGGCGCATGCGAAGTTCGACGATGCGGGCGGTGCGCGCCTGGCGGTCGGTGACGACGTACCACTGGTTCTCGCGCGGAGGAAACAGCTTGGGCTTGGCGTCGGCCGTGCCCCATTCGATGACCAGTTCCTCGGACAAGGGCTTGGCCATGCACATGAGGCCGAAGCCCTGGCGCCGCTCATCCTGCGACAGCGCCATGTCCATGACGAAGCCCTGGTCGAAGCTGCCCGATCGCACCTTGACCTTGCACTCGCCGCAGGCGCCCGCCCGGCAGTTGTTGGGCAGCGCGTAGCCGGACTTCTCGAGGGCTTCGAGGACGGTGCGGCCACTTTCGCAGTCGACGCTGCGGCCGGAGGGATGCAGGCGGACGATGCTCAAGACTGGGCTCCTGGACGGTTGGTAGTCAGAACACCGGGATGATGTCGACCATGTCGGCGTCTGTCACCTCTTCGCCGGTGATGCCCACTTCGGGGATGGCCGGGAAGGGGATGCCGTATTTGTCGAGCACACCCTTGAGGTTGAGCATGGCCGACTTCCAGTTGTCGCGCTTGGCCTCGTATTCGGGGACGAAGAAGCCGGCCTGGCGGGCCACTCCCTCGATCTCGCGTTGCCAGGCGACGAAGTCGGCGGGGATGTCCCAGAAGTCTTCCGGCGGCTCGAACAACACACCCGACAGGAACAGGAAACCCGCACGGACCTGCTTGGTGATGAGCTGCTTGTCCGACAGGTCCATCTTCGGGTAGTCGCGCTCCATCAGCGACAGGCAGATGGCCATGTGACGGCCCTCATCGCGGCCGATGTTGCGGAAGGCCTCCTTGAACACCGGCTCGGTGCACTTGGCCGCCATCTGGTGGAAGATGGTTGCCGCGGCTATCTCGCCCATCAAGAAGGAGCTGAACAGAACCGCCAGGCTGTACTTGGGCACGGCGGTCTTGTAGCCGTTCCAGTAGCGCCCGCCGTTGTAGTACAGCCAGTGCGCATTACGCTGCGCCTTGCGGCCGACGTCGGTCTTGGGCACATAGGTCAGCGGGTCCGGATGCTCGAGCAGCTTGGTGATGGCCAGGCCGCAGACCTGCTCGTGGTTCTGCTCGTCGCGCGTCACGCTGAAGAAGCAGCGGCGCACCGGGTCTTCTTCATGCGCCTCGTAGGTCTTGATGAAGGCGGCGGCAAACACCGGCGGCGCCGAGGCGTCGAACACCGACAGGATGGTCCACCAGTAGGCGATGGCCTCGCGTTCTTCCCAGCTGTACTTGCTGGGGTCGAAGGTGTCCCAGCTGAGCTTCTTCGGGTCCCACACCTCGCGCTGCGAGGCGTCCCAGATCTCCTCGAGCTTGGCGGTGTGCGACTGCCAGCTCAGGGGGTAGACATTGGGCTGCGGCGTGAGCGGCGGCAGCGCCATGGTGCGGGCGAGTTTCTCGTGTCTGGCCATGGGGACATCTCCTGTGGGACCCGGTCGGGTCCTGTTCATCTGTGGGGCAAGCAGGATTCTGCAAAGCTGCCGCCGCGCTGAAAAGGTGCGGGGTTCTGACAAGTGATCAGGGCTTGCCCGCAGCCGCACTTCCGGTTTTCTGACCCGGCCCGGCCGGCCCGATGCGTACCATTGCGCGCAATGACCTCGTCCACCACGGAGCCCCCTGCCCTCGTCATCGACGACGTGCCGTTTCGCGGCATCGTCGAGCAAAGCCTGGCCGGTGTGTACGTGGTGATCGACGAACGTTTCGTCTACGCCAACGACACCTTCGCGGCCATGTTCGGCTACAGCCCAGGCGAGTTCATCGGCCGGCGCATGGTCGACTGTGTCACGCCCGATTCGGTGGCCGAGGTGCAGGCCAACTACCAGCGGCGCATGGCCGGCGAGGTCGACTCGATTCGTTACACCACGCGCGGGCTGCGCAAGGACGGGCAGATCGTCGTGCTCGACCTGCATGCCTCGCGTGTCGACTGCCGCGGTCGCCCGGCGCTGGCCGGCGTGGCGCTGGACATCACCGACACGGTGCTGCGCCAGGAGGAACTGCGCCGCTCCGAAGCCCAGTTGCGCAGCCTGATGCGCCGCATCGACACTACTCGCGAGAGTGAACGCGCCCGCCTGGCGCGCGAGGTGCACGACGTGCTGGGCGGCATGCTGACCTCGGCCAAGTTCGACATTGCGCGCATCGTGCGGCGCACCCAGAGCGAGCCGCTGGCCGAGATCCACCAGATCGCCACCGACCTGCTCACCCTGATGCAGGACACCATCGACACGGCGCGTGTCATCTCCAACGAGATGCGCCCCACCAGCCTGGACCTGCTGGGCCTGCACACCTCGCTGCGCCAGGCGGTGGAGCGCTTCGCGGCACGGCATCGACTCGAGGCCCTGGTGTCGAGCCAGGGTGAGGCTCGGCGCGTGCCGGGTGCGGCGGCGCTGCAGATCTACCGCATCGTGCAGGAGGCACTGACCAACATCGCCCGCCATGCCCAGGCCAGCCGCGTGACGCTGGTGTTGACCGAGACCGACACCAGCTTCGAGCTGCGCCTGCTCGACGACGGCTGCGGCATCGGCAGCAACCCTTGCCGCGAGGGATCGATCGGCCTGTTCAGCATGAGTGAACGGGCGCGAGAGATCGGTGCCACGCTGCAGCTCGGGCAGGCGCCGGGCGGTGGCACCGAGCTGACGCTGAGTCTGCCGCTGCCGCTGCCGACGCCTGTCGCGGCCGGCGGGCAGTCGCACAGCGCATCCGGAGGCCCAGGATGATCGACATCCTCGTCGTCGACGACCACACGATCTTTCGCGCGGGCATGCGCCGACTGATGTCCGACGAGCCCGACCTGCGGGTCACCGGCGAGGCGGCCGACAGCGCCGAGGCCCTGGCCGCCGTGCGCACGCAGCGTTTCGACGTGGTGCTGATGGACATCCACCTCGGCGCCCGCAACGGCCTGGAGGTGCTGGCCAGTCTGCGCGCCGAACAACCACGCCTGCCGGTGATCGTGCTGTCGATGTACGCCGAGGCGCAATACGCCCGCCGCGCGGTGCAGGCCGGCGCCAACGCGTACCTCTCGAAGGACGTGAGCCACGAGGAACTGCTGCGCGCCATCCGCCACGTGGCTGCTGGCGGCCTGTACGTCACGCCCGGCTACCCCGGCAGCAGCCGTCCCGGGCCGGCCGGCGACGCGCCACCGCACGAGGCCCTGTCACCGCGCGAGATGCAGGTGCTGACCAAGATCGCCGCCGGTGTGCCGCTCACCGAGATCGGCGTGCAGCTGTGCGTGAGCGTCAAGACCATCGGCACGCACCGCCAGCGCATCCTCGAGAAGCTCGGCGCGCAGAGCAATGCAGAGCTGGTGCAGTACGCGCTGCGGCACGGGTTGATCGACTAGCTCAGGCGGTCACTCGACCGCCGCAGGCTCGTTCTCCGTGTGCCGGTCGGGCCCCGTGGTGCGCAGGATCTCGTTCAGGACGGACGTGGCGTAGTTCCCGGCCGGCAACGAGAACGTGATCACCAGTGGATGGGCTTGCGGCCATTGCCATGACATGTCCACGGGGCTCGCCACCAAGGCGCGGCGCTCCTGATCCAGGCCGGCGTGTTCCATGCCGCCGCACAGGATGGCGTGACGTTCAGCCACGCCCATTTCCAGCGCCAGCGCCTCATCCGTGGTGCTCAGGCGGCCCCGTCCCCAGAGCGGCCCGGTGGGCCGGCCCGCCTCGTCCATCACGTCACCGGGCAGGGTCTGACCCAGAGCCCCCGCTGGATACGCAGTGCCAGCACTTCGTTGAAGACGAAGGAGCGCACCGCCGACAGGTAGATGCCCTTCTTCTTCGGGTTGCGCACGCGGATCTTGCGCGCCAGCATCGCCCGACCCTGCTCGACATTGCCGCCCTCGAAACCGAATCGCTGGGCGCCGAAGTAGTTGGGCACGCCCTGCGACGCCACGGCCGCGAGATGGGCCTCGATCGTGGCGCGCTCGCCGACCACGTCGCGCAGCACGATGCGGAACCGGTTGCCCCGCAGATCGCCAGGGCGCAGCTTCTTCACATGCCGGCTCTGGCTCAACACCTTGAACTCCGGGTGGGCCAGCCGGATCAGGTCGGGCGTCTCACCCTTGGGCAGGTAGATGCTGAACCACTGACGGGTGATGGCGTGGCGGTCCTTCAGGCCGGCATAACCCACGTCCCGCACCTGCACGCCGGCAGCGTCGGCCAGCTGCTGGGCGACAAGGGCGGTATTGGCACCGTTCTTCTCGACGTCCAGCCAGATGTGTCCGCCCTCACCGGAAGGTAGCTGCAGCGGCAGTTCGGTCACGATGAAATCCTCGTTGAGGAGTTTCAGGGTGGCGCTGGCGCCGCTGATCGGATACGCAGGGGGCCACGACGGCACTCGACCCACCGCGGGCGTAGCAGTCGCAGCCGCGAGCCGCCGCTTTGTGCCCTTAAGGGGCCGGCCGGTCCGGTCCGGTCCGGCGTGCGTCCGGACAAGTGTCCATCGTGCCTAGTTACCCGCTTACAAGCATCAGTTCAACGACCTGCTGGCGCCGCTTTCACGCAGTCATTCGGGCACCCCAAGTGCGCGCAGGTCTTCGCTGCACCGCTGCCTGAAGCCCGGGTTGATGAAGAGCTGGGTCGAGGCGTAGCGCGAGATCGTCAGGCGCGGCATCAGCGCCAACACGTCGGCGGAAATCGTTTTCGCCTCCTCCATGTGGTTGGTCCGAACGAGCGCGTGCAGCAACGCAAGCCGGCCCGGTACGAATTCCGGGATGGCGAGTGCGCCCTGGCGAGCCGCGACCAGGGCCTGCGCCGGGTGGTCGGCGATGAGGTGGGCGTAGGCAATGCCGCAGTGCGCGTGGCCCACCCCGGCCACCAGCGGATCGAGATCGATGGCACGTTCGAAATGCCTCAGGGCGGCTTCGCCGTCGCCTGCGTAGGCCGACACCCAGCCGGCCAGCGAGAGCGTGTAGATCGAATTCGGATTGAGCGCCAACGACATCGACAAGGCGCGCCGGGCCTGCTCGTGGTCGCGCCCGAGGACGGCGATGGCATGCCCGGCAAAGGCGAGCGTGTAAGGATCCTCGCGATGGTCGGCCACCGCATCGAGCGCGAGCGGCAGACAGGCGCTCGCGCGCTTGTGATCCACCCAGCGGTTGGCCCAGGCCATCGCCCAGGCCCAAGCCATCAGCGCCTTGGCAAGCGGGTAGCCGACATCGATTTCAAGCGCGCGGCGCAGCAGCTCGATGGTGCGCATCACTTCGTCGTGCGACGCGCTGCGCGTCGCTGCTGCCAGCGCACGCAGGCAGAGCTCGTAGGCGGCGAGGCTTTCGGTCGGGCGCTGGCGCACGCGAGCCAGTTCGGCATTGAACAGGTTGGGTTCGATAGCGGCGACCACATGCGCGGTGATCTGGTCCTGCAACTCGAAGACGTCTTCCCGGATGCCGTCGTAATGCTCGCTCCACACCTGATGTCCATTCACCGTCTCGACCAGCTGGACGCCGATGCGCAGGCGGTCGCCCGCCTGCCGGAAGCTGCCTTCGACGAGGTAGCGCACGCCCAGTTCGCGCCCGACCGTCGCGGCGTCGACGCTGCGGCCCTTGTAGGTGTCGCTCGAGCGGCGGGCGATCACCGAGAAGCGCCGCACCCGCGCGAGCGCACGCGTGATGTCGTCGACCACACCTGCGACGAAATAGTCCTGCCCCGGGTCGCCGCTCAGATTGGCAAAAGGCATGACGGCCAGCGACGGCACAGCACCCGCCGGGGCGTGCGGGTCTGGCCGGGCAGCACCCGGTGGAGGCCCCGCGGCCTGTCGTGGCGCAGCGTCCAGCGCGGCACCCGGTGCTGCATCGTCGGCCCGCTTCGATGCGCCTGACCCGCCCGCATTGCTGCCGGCCGGCGGCCGCAGCACTTCGTCGACAGGGGCCGTGAAACGATAACCAACACCCGTCACCGTCGAGATCGCCGCAGCACCCAGCAGCTTGCGCAGCGCAGCAATCTGCACCGAGAGGTTGTTGTCCTCGACGACCATGCCCGGCCACGCCGCTGCCAGCAGTTCATCCTTGCTCACGACGTGGTCGCGGTCGCGTGCCAGACAGACCAGGACATCGAAGGCGCGAGACCCGATGGACACGCTCTCGCCAGCCACAAGCAGCAAGCGCTCGTCGGCGCGGATTTCGAACCTGGCGCAGGACCAGCGCTGGGGCAACATGGCAACTCCCTGGGCAATGGCGGCGGTTGTGCTTCGATCGACGATCCACCTGGCCGGACGGTGTTCATGCCACGCGATGCGAAAAGCGCTTGCTATCACACCGGGCGTTTAGCAAAGCGCAGCGCGCGTTGGCAAAGTTTAGGGTGCATTGCTGGCGTCGCCTCTCGGGGTCTGCAACCATGGTGTCGCCGTATCGTTGCGGCGCCAACGATCGGAAGATGACCATGAATACAGCAGCGCTCATGCCCATCAGCCCAATGCGCAACCAGGCTGACATCGACGCCTACGTCGCCCAGGCGCCCCTGGCCGACCGGCTGCCCGGCCGCAGCGTCTACGACGTGTTCGAGGCCTCCGCGAAACGAGATCCCAGCCGCAACGCCATCACCATGGTGATGACCGCTGCGCCCGACGAGCAGCCACGCCAGGTCAATTACGGCACGCTGCTGGCGATGATCCGCAAGGCCGCCAACCTGTTCGCCTCGATGGCTGGGCGCGGTGCCGGCGTGGCCTACATGCTGCCCAGCCTGCCCGAGACACATGCGGTGCTGTGGGGCGCCGAGACCGCCGGCTACGCGGTGCCGATCAACTTTCTGCTCCAGACCGAGGCCATCGCTGCTTTGCTGCGCGCTTCGGACGCCAAGCTGCTCGTCGCGCTCGGCCCGCATCCGGCGCTCGACATCTGGCAGAAGGCATTGGCCTTGCGCGAGCAGTTGCCCGACCTGCAACTCATCCGCGTGGGCGGTGGCAACGTGCCGCTCGAACCCGGCGTCACCGACCTCGGCGCAGCGTTCGCCGCGCATCCGGGTGACCGGCTGACCTTCGGCAAGCCCCGCGGCGGTGACGATGTCGCCGCCTACTTCCACACCGGCGGCACCACCGGCACACCCAAGCTCGTGGCACATACCCACGCGGGCCAACTTGCAGCAGCCCTGGGCGGCGCCGTATTGATGGACATCCGGCCGACCGACCACTTCAGCGCATCACTGCCGCTGTTCCACGTCGGCGGCACCATTGCCTGTGCACTCAGCCCCTTCATGGTCGGTTGCGACCTCGTAATACTTTCGCCATCGGGATTCCGCAACCCCGCCATGGTCCAGAACATCTGGCGCCTGGTTGAGCGGTATCGGCTGGGCGCTGCCGGCGGCGTGCCGACCGCCGTCGCCGCCTTTCTCGACGTGCCCGTCGGCGACGCCGACATCTCGTCCATCCGCTGCGGCTACAGCGGTGCCGCTTCTGCACCACTCGCCGTCGTCGAACGCTTCAAGCAGGTGACGGGTCGCAACTTCTACGAGATCTACGGCATGACCGAAGCGTCCGGGCTCGTGGCCATCGATCCGATCGGCGGCACTGGCGTTGCTGGTTCGGTCGGTTTTCCGCTGCCGTATACCGAGATCGAGATTCGCCATCCTGGCGGCGAACGCTGCGCGCAAGGGCAAGTCGGGGTCGTCATGGTGCGCGGACCCCACATCTCATCGGGCTACCGCGACGCGGCGCACAGCGTGGGCATATTCGTCGATGGCGGTTGGCTCGTCAGCGGCGACTTGGGCTACTTCGACGACACCGGTCGCCTGCATCTGGCCGGGCGCAGCAAGGACCTCATCATTCGCAGCGGCCACAACATCGACCCGCAGATGATCGAGAACGTGATGACCGAACATCCTGCCGTTGCGGTCGCCGCCGCCGTCGGCATGCCCGACAGTTACGCCGGTGAGCTGCCGGTCTGTTATGTCTCGCTGCGCCCGGGTGCCAATGCGACCGAAGCCGATCTGCAGGAGCACGCGCGCGCCAGCATTGCCGAGCGCCCCGCCTGGCCGCGCCGCATCCACATCCTCGATGCCATCCCGATGACGGCGGTCGGCAAGATCTACAAGCCCACGCTGCGCTGCGACGCCGCCCGCCGCACCGTCGAGCAGATGCTGGTCGACCCGCTCGACGTGCCAGGTGCGGTCGTCACCGCCATGGAAGGCGGCAAGCGCGGAATGACGATCACGGTGACCCTACCCGCGTCAGCAGCCGGCGCATGCGTCAAGGTCACGGAGGCACTCTCGCCCTACCTCTTCGAGGTCAACGTTGAAGTTGCTGACGCAGGTTAGAAGCCGCTTTCGCCATCCGCACCCCGTTGGTGCCGCCGGCACGCAACGCGCTGCGGGGCGCGGTCAGGGTGCGGCCGTCAGCTGACCGGCTGCGCCTTTCGCTGGCCATGGCTGAAGTTGCGCTGCGGCCGGCAGAAGCCCCGAAGGCTGGTGGAGCCCTTCATAATCAAAACCTGATCCCCGCTTGCTCGAGATGCCTACGTTTCATGATGGATAAATCCTTGCTGCAGCAGCAGGTGCTGGAACGGCTCGCCGAAGACCTGCAGCAAGCCGAACAGGCAGCGCGGACGGCCCATGAAACGGCGACTCACGAAGAAAACATCGCCGAAAACAAGTACGACACCTTGGGGCTCGAAGCCGCCTACCTGGCCACCGGCCAGGCACGTCGCGCCGATGCCATCCGCCAGACGATGGCCCATTGGCGCCAGTTCCGCCCGAGCCCTTACGACGCCAGCAAAGGTATCCAGATCGGCGCGCTGGTCTGCCTGGTCGATGCCGACGGCAAGCACAAGCAGCTCTTTCTCGGCCCAAAGGGGGGCAGCATGCAATTGGTCAGCGGCGCTCAGCTCGTTCAGGTCATCAGCGGCGAGGCCCCGTTGGGCAGGGCCATGCTGGGCAAATGTGAGGGTGACGAGGTGTCGATAGAGGTCGCTCCCAACCGCCAGCAGTTCGAGGTGCTGCGCGTTCGTTGAGCCGCAAGGATGACCGCTGTGAGCCCCCCCGATGACCTCACGGGGGCAGCATCAGTGGCGGCAACCGCTGCGCCGCTGTCACAGGCGGCGCGGAGCTGACGGCAGCAACGGGTCGACGGGAAACCGTGCAATCTGGCTGAATCCGTCGCTGGGGGCGCACGCCAAGCCATTGCCGGTTGGCTGGTCGAGGGGGCCGACCTGCACGTTGAAGACTGCCGCTCACGGCGGCTCCTTCACGCTGGCCGGTCAAGGGCCAGGAGGGCCCAGGATCGCCGGGCGACCGGCGTGAACCGACGCGGCGGTCAGCCCGGCCGGCGCTCGAACGCCGGCAGGTCTTCGGGAATGTGGTGGAAGGCCTGCTTGTCGACCGTGAAGATCGCCAATCGCGGCTTGAAGACCGAGGGGTCATCCAGGGTACCGACCTTGACGATGAAGGAGCCAGGGCGTGCAGGTGAACGCGTGCCCATCGCGGTACCGCAACGTGGGCAGAAATAGCGCGTCACCGCGCGTTCCAGGTCACTGCGCGCGAAGGCCGAAGGTTCGCCCTGCGTGAACTTGAAGCCGGACTCCGGCACCACCATCACGACATTCGGGTTGCCGCCGGTGATGTACTGGCATTCACGGCAATGGCACTGCAGGGCGCCTTGCACCTCGCCATCGAACTCGTACTTGATGTCGCCGCAGTAACAGCGTCCGGTGAGTTTCATCGATGTCTCCTGAAGTGTGGCGCGAGCAACATAGTTCGCGCGTTCTGTCGGCTTTGCAGGGGGCCAGACTGGGCACCAGGCGCCGCCTGTTGGTCGGCGTGATGAGTTCGCCGACGACGGACAGGCGTCCGTGGTCTGGTGCGCGGGCTGGCGACGTCGTTCGCGGGGCTTGTGCACCAGGTCGACCGGCCCCCGCGTCCACGTGGTGGCTTGCCGCAGCGGGCGGTCGCGCGGTCTGACCCCGGATGTCCGGCCCCGGCCTGCTCCTCGCGGCGTGGCGCCGGCCCCTCAACCGCCCAGGCGCTGATCAGCCAGCCTCGTCCCGGCACCCAGCGCGGCCAGCTTGGCCTCGGCCACCGCCCGGCTCATGGGCGCCAGGCCGCAGTTGGTGCAGGCGATGAGGCGTTCACGCGGCACGTACTGCAGAGCCCGGCCGATGGTGTCGGCCACCTGTTCTGGCGTCTCGATCACGTCGCTGGCCACGTCGATCACACCCACCATCACGTCCTTGCCTTTGAGCAGCGCCATCAGTTCGGGCGGCACGTGCGAGTGGAAACACTCGAGCGACACCTGCTTGATGCTGCTGGCGGCCAGGGCCGGGAACACCTGCTCGTACTGGCGCCATTGCTCGCCCAGCGTGGCCTTCCAGTCGACGTTGGCCTGGATGCCGTAGCCGTAGCAGATGTGGACAGCCGTCGTGCAGGTGAGGCCGGCGGCGGCGCGTTCCAGCGCCTGCACGCCCCAGTCGGCGGCTTCGGCCATGTAGACGTTGAAGGCCGGTTCGTCGAACTGGATGATGTCCACACCCTGGGCCTGCAGTGCCTTGGCCTCGATGTTGAGCAGGTCGGCGAAGGCCATGGCCATGGCGACGCGGTCGCCGTAGAACTGGTCGGCCACGGTGTCGACGATGGTCATGGGCCCGGGCAGGGTGAACTTGACCTGGCGTGTGGTGTGGGCGCGCAGCAGCGCGGCCTCGGCCTCGTGCACCCGGCCACGCAGCTTGAGCGGCGCGACCACCTGCGGCACCATGGCCTTGTAGCGGTCGTTGCGGATGCCCATCTCGACCTTGTGCTCGAAGTCGATGCCGTCCACCTGCTCGAGAAAGCCGTGCACGAAGTGCTGGCGCGACATCTCGCCGTCGCCGATCACGCTCAGGCCGGCGTCCTCCTGCTGCTTGATCCACAGGAGGGTGGCGTCGAGCTTGGCCTGGGCCAGGGCGTCGCCTTCGCGTGCCCAGCGCGGCCAGAGTTTGTTCGTCTCGGCCAGCCAGTCGGGCTTGGGCAGGCTGCCTGCAATGGCGCTACGAAACATGGTGTCGACCTGATCGAAGTGGTGGGTGCGCGAGTTTGCCCCAAGCCAGGCCGTGCCGTCTTGCCCATCTACCAGCGACATACTACCCGCGTCTCGACAAGTTTTTTTCGGGACAGTGCCCGAATCGGCCGCGGGGTCGGTCGCCTCAGGCGATGATCGCGCGCCCTGCGCAGGCCGGCGGATGTTGCAGTAGCCGAGCCAGCGCCGACACCACCCCTCGCCGCTCTCCAATCACTTCACCCTCAGCCCGACGACGACCCATGGACGCCATGAACGACTCCACCAACATCGCCACCGCCAAATCCGGCAACAGCACGACCCTGCGCAGCCTCGCCCTGGCCGCCGCCCTGCTCGCCTGCGGCGCAGCCCAGGCCCAGGCCGACTACGCCGCCATCGCCGCCAAGGAAGCCGGCGCCCAGGTCACACCCAGCGGCCTGATCTACCGCAGCCTCAAGGACGGCACCGGCGCCAGCCCCAAGGCGACCGACACCGTCAAGGTGCACTACCGCGGCACGTTCCCCGGCACCGACAAGGAGTTCGACAGCTCCTACAAACGTAACGCACCCATCGACTTCCCGCTCAACCGCGTGATTTCCTGCTGGACCGAAGGTGTGCAGAAGATGAAGGTCGGCGGCAAGGCCAAACTCACCTGCCCGCCCGCCATCGCCTACGGATCCAGTGGCGCCGGCAGCGTGATTCCCCCCAACGCCACGCTGCAGTTCGAAGTCGAACTGCTGGGCGTCAACGGCAAATAACCGTCTGCCGGCGTGGCGGCGCGCAGTTGCGACAACGCCTCTGCGCGCAACTCGTCGAAGGCGCCAGGCCTTGGCGGCCGGTTAGCGCGCCCTCAGCGATGCAGTTCGTTCAACTGCCTGGCGATGACGTCGTGGTTGAGCCAGAGCACCGGGCCACTCGGCGCACACGACTCGTTGAACATGAGCGGTCCGACAGCCTCGATGACCAGCGAGCTCAGGTGATCGGTGATCAGGGCCTTGCGGTCCTTGTGCATCTTGGTGATGGCATCCGAGGTACCGATCATGATCTCGGCCAGTTCGGGTGTGTTGGCCATGGGCCATGCCGCGAAGTCCCTGAAGACCTTCGCCGTGTCACTGAGGTTGAAGCCATCGACCTTGTGCAGCACTTCGTCGAGCGAGCATCCCTCGATCAACAGGTCGCCGCAAGCCTGCCACTGGCCGTCGGCCCAGGCGCCGGGCGCTCCCTTCCTGATGGCCCGCAGCAGGGCAAAAAGTGGCAACTCGACACCGACGAAGATGTCGGACGAATTGGTCCGGATCTCGGGGCAGTTGTAGACCGTGGCCTTGATGCCCTGCTCCCATGCCGCCTGGGCAATGCGCTCCAGGCGCATCTTGGCGTAACCCTGGGTGTAGCTGGTGTAGGTCTGCCATCGGTAGCTGCCGTCGATGAGGATCTCGGTGCCGTGATAACCGTAGGCCGAATACCGCACCTGCCCACCGCTGGCCTCGATGCGCTGGCGGATCGCCGCGCTGCCTTCGATGAGATGCAGGAAACTGTTGGCCGTGACTTCGTCGAAGTTCTGCAAGATGAGCTTGCCCAGATCGCTGCCCAGCAACTGCTGCGACGACATGAAGCGCTCGCCACTGCCCTTGTAGATGCGGTTGGCGATGGCCAGGAAGACCTTGGCCTTGGGGATGCCGCCCGCCATGGTGTGGGCGAAGAAGACGTTGCGCCCGTCGGCGATCAGGCCGTCCAGGCGCGCCATGACCTCGGCCACCGACGTCTTGAAACGCTGCATGCCTGCCTCGCGGCAGGCGTCGATGTGCGCCCAGTCCAGCTTGGCGTCGGTCCAGGTCTTGAGTGTCATGCTGCCCACCAGATCGGTGGGTGTGGGGGTGCCGGGAGGTGAGTCGAGGTCGAATCCGGCCATCAGGGGCACGTTGATGATGCGTCCGCCCAGATTGGCTTCGGCCTCGGTGAGTTCTTCGGCAGAAAGGGGACGCAAGGCATTGTTCTCATCGCGTCGACCCACCGTGATGCCGACGATTTCCATGCCGGCCTGGCGCGCCTCGTTGACCAAGCCGTTGGCATAACCCCGGCCAAACAGCTCGCCAAACAAGACGAAGACATCGCCGCGACGAAAGAGTTTGTTTGTGGGCAGGGTTCTGAGTGCGGTTGGTGAAGTCATGAGTCGGTCGCTGTTGTTGCGCAAGGTCCAAACCTTTCCATTATTGGCCAGGGCAGAGTGATACCTGTGCGGTCGGTGAGCGCGTGAGCGCGTTCTTCGACTCCATCGTGAGCGAGATCGAGACGCTGCGGCCCGCCATCACCGGATGAATCCGGAGCTCGATCGACCAAGACGTCCGGTCGAACCCTGCGTGGGTTTGCGCACTGACCACAAGCTGCGCGACCGTTAAGGTTTCGATAGGGTCACGCAGTTGTGGCCTGGTCGTCGCGCTCTTGCCAGGCGACGCAATCCAAATCCAGGAACGGAGTCGACATGACCAGGAACGCGCGCATCAATGGAAAAGTCGAGTACCGCGCAGGTGACGGCGCCAGTTTGCCTATACGACCCGGGACTTGCGAAGTCGATGTGACGGCGCTGGACGCAACGATCAGTTGGACCGACGGTGACACCCACAGCTCGACGGCCATACCCATTGCCGACTACCGCCGCTACTTGTCGAACAAGGCGATCCTGATCGAGCCCATGCACGCACGTCGTGAGGCGTAGTCGCGCCATGTGAGGCCCCTCGGGCCGGAGCGAAGCCGTCGGCGCGACGAGACGGGCGTCCCCGCTCAGGGGTGCTACTGCTGCTACCCAGCGCGATTTCTGCGCTATTGGCACCTTGCACGGCAGGGGCAATGTCACCCTGGCCGCCCCCGACTCACCTTCAAGCCTCGACATGCGCGTGAGCAAGCCGACCGTCAGCGTTTTTCTTTCAGTACTTTGCGCCGCAGCGCTGGCCGCC
Source organism: Candidatus Intricatilinea gracilis (assembly GCA_016702605.1). Lineage (GTDB taxonomy): Bacteria > Pseudomonadota > Gammaproteobacteria > Burkholderiales > Burkholderiaceae_C > Sphaerotilus > Sphaerotilus gracilis. Next base: position 1,193,720 of record JADJDQ010000021.1, on the reverse strand, counting down.
CCGCCCGGCCCGGCCGCACCATTGGTCGATCGCCCGACCAAGGCAAGCAGCCAGCCACCTTCGGGCCCCGTCGGTCATTCGGTGGACCACATCGACCGCAGCGTCAACCCGCGTCACGACTTCTACCACGACGCCACGGGCAACTGGCTCAAGCAGCTGACCATCCCCGATGCCGAGGCCGACCTCGGCGGCTTCTCGCTGCTCAAGGCCAACCTGGAACAGCGGCTGCTGCAGATCAGCCTGAAGGCCAGCCAGGGCAACGCACCCAAGGGCAGCGCAGAGCAGCAGGTCGCCAACTACTACCGCGCCGCGATGGACACGCAGCGGCTGGATGCCCTGGGCCTGAGCCCCATCCAGGTCGACCTCGACTGGGCTGCCCGGGCCAGCGGGCCGGCAGACCTGGCCCGGCTGTCGGCGCGGCTGCAGGCCACGACACAGGCTTCGCCGCTGGTGAACGTGTTCAGCATGACCGACCTGAAGGACAGCACCCGCACTCGCCTGGTGTTGTACCCGGGCGGGCCGCAGCTCGAGCAGGAGCAATACACCGACCCGGCCAGCCAGAAGATCCGCGACCTCTATGTCGACTACATCACCCGGGCCTACCGTCAGCTCGGTGATGTGCCGGACCAGGCCGCCGCCAAGGCCCGCCTGATCCTGGCGATGGAGACCGAGCTGATGGCGCCGCGGCTCAAGCCGCTGGAGCAACGTGATCCGGCACGCGTCTACAACCTGTTCAGCCCCAAAGATGCCCAGGCACTCATCCCTGCCGTCGACCTGAAGGCGCTGACGGCGGCGCTCAACACACCCGTGCCGCAGCAGGTGCTGGTCCTCGACGTGGCTGCGCTCAAGGCCCTGAACCAGTTGCTGACCACCCGCCCGGCCAGCGAGGTGCAGACGCTGCTGCACTGGTCGGTGTTGTCGGCCAACGCCGACATGCTGGGCGGCCCCCTGTTCACCCTGAGCCAGGAGTACCAGCGCCAGCGCGACGGTCTGGCGCAGACGCTGCCGCGCGACCGCCAGGTCGTCCAGGCCATCGCCGTGCAGCTTCACCATCCGCTGTCGCAGCTGTACGTGAAGACCCATTTCCCGGAGTCGACGCGGCGCGAGATCACCCGCATGGTCGGCGACGTCAAGGCCGAGTTCGCACGGCGCCTGCGCGCCAACCCCTGGCTCGACGCGCCGACCCGCGCAGCGGCGCTGGACAAGCTGTCGAAGGTCGACATCCAGGTCGGCACCCCCAAGCGCTGGATCGACTTTAGCGGCGTCGACATCCGCGCCGACGATCACCTGGGCAACAACCAGCGCCTGGGTGCATTCAACATGCAACGTGACCTGGCCAGGATCGGCCGCCCGGTCGTGCCCGAGCGATTTGCCGATGCACGCTACACCAGCCCCATCGCCGTCAACGCGGCCTACAACCCGCAATACAACGGCATCGACATCACCGCTGCCATCGCCCAGCCGCCGTTCTACCTGCCAGGCGGCGACATCGCGGTGAACTACTGCACCATGGGTGCGGTGATCGGCCATGAACTCACCCACGGCTTCGACAGCAATGGCCGCCAGTACGACGCGGCCGGCAATGTGCGCGACTGGTGGACACCGCAGGCCACGGCGGCCTTCAAGCAACGCACCGACGTGCTGGCAGCGCAATACAACCAGTTCGAGCTGCTGCCCGGCCTGTATCAGAACGGCGCGTTGACCCTGACCGAAAACACCGCCGACCTGGGCGGCATCACGCTGGCCCATGCCGCCCTGCAACGCGCCCTGACCGGCAAGAAACAACCCACGGTGGACGGACTGAGCACCGACCAGCGTTGTTTCATCGCCTGGTCGCAGCTGTGGATGTACAAGGCCCGCGAAGAACGCATCCGCCTGCTGGCCGCCACCGACTACCACGCCATCGGCTTCGTGCGTGGTGTCGGGCCGCTGCTCAATCTGGATGCCTTCCACAAGGCCTTTGCCACACGACCGGGTGACGCGATGTGGCGTGCACCGGCCGACCGGGTGCGCATCTGGTGAATATCCGGTAGTGGCTCGACCACACTGCCCGCATCGATCGAGCCACCAGCCACTGCCCCTTCAACGCGACCCGCGGATCTCACACATGATGAACGCCAGCACACGTCGTGCATTTGTCATCGGCGCCACGGGCCTGGCCGTGATGGCAGCAGCTCATGGCACCAGCTTCGACTGCAGCAAGGCCAAGGGCGAGGTGGAAACACTGGTCTGCAGTGATGCGTCACTCGCAGCACTCGACCAACGCCTGGACACGGTCTACCAGGCGGCCGTTGCCAAGGCCAAGGGCAAGCTGGCCAACCAGTTGCGCGCCGAACAACGCGGCTGGATCAAGGGCCGCAATGACTGCTGGAAAGCCAAGGGCCAGCCGACCTGGATCACCGCCACCTGGACGGTCGACACGGTGCGGGGTTGCGTGGAGGCACAGACCCGCTTGCGCACATCACGACTGCAAGCCGTGTGGCGCTTGCTGCCACCCAGGACGGTGACCTACGCCTGCCAGGGCAATCCCGCCAACGAGGTGGTGGCGAACTTCTTCGTCACCGACCCGGCCACCATCCAGCTCGAACGCGGCGACCGCACCAAGACCCTGTGGCAGATCGGTCGACCGGATGCCGGCAGCTATGAAGGCCAGAACGTCAACCTGGTGCATCAGGGCAGCACGATCAGGCTGAACTGGCTCGACACCGACACGGGCAAGACTGACGAACTGGACTGCAAGGCACGTTGACCCATCGGGCACGCGGCAGCCGCTGAGTCGCCGCCGCGCGAGGCCGGACGTCGACGCTGGGTCACCCGCCATCCCGCCCCTGCAAACGCCGCGTTTCTGCCTCACTCAACACCCGCAGATGCGCCCGGCCCTCGAGCGTGGCCAGGCCGTGCAGGTCGATGCCTTTCTGGCCGGCCAGCAGGCGTGCCAGGTAGGCCAGCACCTCGGTGCTGATCACCTGCCCGGCCACCAGCACCGGGATGCCCGGCGGGTACGGCACGATCTGGTCGCAGCAGACACGGTCGACCAGCGCCGGGTTGGGCCGGCCATCGTCGCCGAGCAGGGCGATACGTTCACCGGCTTCATAGAAGGCGTCGCGTGGCAGGCAGGCCAGGCGGGTGAAGCCGGGGATTTCGGGCAACTGCGGGGTGATGCGCCGCTCGCGCTTTTTCTTTGCCAGCCTGAGCATGGCGTCGAACAGGCGCGAGACCTTGCTGCGTGTCGTCGCGATGGTCAGCAGCAGCGTGAGTGTGTTGTGGGTGTTCTTCTCGATCTGGATGTTGTGGCGGCTGATCAACTCCTCGCGCAACTCGTCGGCGTCCCAGCCACTGGCGTCGATGGCGATGGTGAGTTTGGTCGGGTCCAGGCGCACGCCGTCGTGGCGTACCTCGTCGGTGAGCAGGTCGTCGAGTTCGAGCACCCTGAACACCCCGGTGGCGTTGATCTTCTCGCGCAGCTCGCGCGCATGGACGAGTGAACGACTGAGCAGCTTGTAGCCTTCCATCACGGCCTGTTTGCGCGCCACGTCCAGGCTGGCGATGAGTGTGTACTGCGGGCTGGTCGAGGCGTGCATGTTGAAGTTCTCGCGAAATAGGTGTTCGTCGAACTCCGGGTCGTTCACGTGGATCATGCTGGCCTGCGAGAAGGCCGAGAGCACCTTGTGGGTGCTCTGGGTCACGTAGTCGGCGCCACATTCCAGCGCCGTGGGGCGCAGTTCGGGATGGAAACGTGCGTGGCCGTACCAGGCCTCGTCGACGATGACCTTGATGCCCACCGCATGTGCCGCCGCGATGATGGGCGCCAGGTCGTAACGCAGGCCGTCGTAGGTGCACGAGGTGAGGATCAGCACCTTGGCATCCGGATGGGCGGCGATGGCCGCCAGCACGGTGGCGCGTGGCACCGGGCCGAAGATGCCCCAGCGGCGATTGAGCGTCGAATCGAGGTAGACCGGCCGGGCACCTGACAAGATCACGCCGTGGTGCACACTCTTGTGGCAGTTGCGGTCGAGCAGGAGTTTGTCACCCGGCGCCAGCAGGGTCTGGAAGATCACCTTGTTCGAGGTCGACGTGCCGTTGGTGGCGAAGTAGGTCTTGCGTGCGCCGAAGGCCTCGGCCGCCAGGTCCTGCGCCTGCGCGATCACGCCGACCGGATGCAGCAGTGAGTCGAGCTGCGGCACCGACACCGACAGGTCGGCGCGCAGCATCTGTTCACCGACAAAGCCGTGAAAGTCCGCCACCCAGGCGCTGCCCTTGAAGGCGTCACCGCCCGCATGGCCGGGTGTGTGCCACGAGTCCTTGGCCGATGCCACGTACTCCAGCAGCTGGTCGAAGAAGGGGGTGTCGCACTTCTCGGCGACTTCGGCGATGAGGATGCGCAGCCAGCCCTCGGGGTCGTGTTCGCTGCGAAAGAAGTAGCCCGACAGCGCCTCGCCAGCCTGGCCTTCGATGGCGAGTTTGTCGTCATCGTCGTCGAGCAGGATGTAGAGCGACAACTCAGGGCGCAAGGCGCGCAGGCGTTGCGCCAGGTCGGCAGCGGGCCAGACCGTGCCGACGCCGGCTGCCGGCTCGGTGAGTGATTCACTGCGCAAGGCATGGTCGATCAGCACGAGGTGCAGGTCTCCGTCCTGCACGGCGGTCGCCATCGCGGCATCACCATCACTCACTGCCACGGCCTGGATGACAAACGCCGCCGGCGCAAGGCGCGCGGCGGCGTGTTCGAAGCCTGTCAGCAGGCGGGCACTCAGGGCAGGGTCGGCGCTGACGACGAGCAGATGGACGGTGGCGGGTGGCATGACGCTGGCTCCAGGGCTGAGCCCGCAGTATCGATTCGAGCCGCGTCGGGCGTCAGTTGGCCAGGCGCAGCTCGGTCACGACCATGCCGGCGCCCGTGTTTTCGACCACGAACCGGATCTTGTCGCCGGGTTTGACCTTGTCCAGCATCGCCGGGTCCTTGACCTGGAAGACCATGGTCATGGCGGGCATGTCGAGGTTCCTGATCTCGCCGTGCTTGATGGTCAGCTTCTTCGAGTCCTTGTCGACCTTGCGGACTTCACCTTCGCTCATGTCGGCAACAGGGGCAGTCACCAGGTGATGCGCCGAATGCTCTTCCGGCTTGGCTTGTGCCAGCGCGCCCGCTGCAGCGATGGAAAGAAGCAAGGCAGTGAGAGGTGTCGCGATCTGGTTCATGTCGGTCCTTGGTAACGATGGCATTCAGGTGGGGTGGTTCAGTGGTGCCGGTGTCCGGCACCAGGCTTGCGCACATTGACTTCGATCGTGGGGTCCGGCCGTGCTCCAGGGGGCTCGACACCTATTGCCTCGACCCCGCTGCGGGCCGGCTCGTTGAGCGAGCTTGCCCACTCGTAGGCGACCGTCCCGGGCGGATGCTTGAACCAGCCCGGATCGGTGTAGTCGCCCGGTGCTTGATCCTTACGGACCTTGACGACGCTGAACATGCCGCCCATGCCTATTGCGCCGAACGGCCCGGTGCCGGTCATCATGGCCGCCGTGTTGTCGGGCAAGGGCATCTCCATCTCGGTCATGTCGTGCATGCCGCGTTCACCCATGACCATGTAGTCCGGAATGAGATGGGTGATCTGGCTGACCACCTGGCGGTGATCGACCCCGATCATGGTCGGCACGTTGTGCCCCATGGCGTTCATGGTGTGGTGGCTCTTGTGGCAGTGGAACGACCAGTCACCCTCCTCGTCTGCCAGGAACTCTATCTGGCGCATCTGGCCCACGGCGATGTCGGTCGTGACCTCGGGCCAGCGCGAGCCCGGCGGCGTGGGGCCACCGTCCGTGCCGGTCACGCTGAACTCGTGGCCGTGCAGGTGGATGGGGTGATTCGTCATCGTCAGGTTGCCGATGCGCATACGCACCTTGTCGCCCTGACGCACCACCAGCGGATCGATGCCCGGAAAGATGCGGCTGTTCCAGCTCCACAGATTGAAGTCCAGCATCGTCATGATCTTGGGCGTCGCGCTGCCGGGCTCGATGTCGTAGGCATTGAGCAGGAAGACGAAGTCGCGGTCCACCTCGTCGATGAGCGGATGCCGAGTCTTGGGATGAGTGATCCAGCAACCCATCAGGCCCATCGCCATCTGCACCATCTCGTCGGCATGTGGGTGGTACATGAAGGTGCCAGGGCGCCGCGCCACGAACTCGTAGACGAATGTCTTGCCGGGCGCGATACCCGGCTGGGTCAGGCCGGTGACACCGTCCATGCCGTTGGGCAGGCGCTGGCCGTGCCAGTGCACGCTCGTCACCTCGGGCAACTTGTTGGTGACGAAGATGCGCACCCGGTCGCCTTCGACGACCTCGATCGTGGGACCGGGGCTTTGGCCGTTGTAGCCCCACAGGTGAGCCTTGAAGCCTGGCGTCATCTCGCGCACGACAGGCTCGGCAACGAGGTGGAACTCCTTGACGCCGTTGTTCATGCGCCAGGGCATGGTCCAGCCGTTGAGTGTCACGACGGGGTTGTAGGGCCGGCCGCTGCTGGGCACCAGCGGCGGCATGGTGTCGGGCCTGGTCTGGATGACCGGTTCGGGCAAAGCGGCCATGGCCACCTTGCTGACGGCAGCGGCGCCGGCGGCGGCCGTGATGGCGCCGGCTCGACTGATGAAATTTCTTCGGGAGACCATGTGTTGATCCTCGGTGATGCTGCGGCTCAATGGCCCGCAGCTCCTGATTCCGCGCTTGTTGCTGGGCCGGATGGTGTGGACAGGCTGGGCTTGCCGACGAGAGCCATGTCGAGATCGGCCCGTGCGAGCCAGAAGTTGCGCACAGCGTCGATGTAGTTGTTGGCGACGACGACTTGGGCGCGGGCGTCTGCCAGCAGCTCGAACACACCGATCAACATGCCGTTGTAGCGAAGCATGTTCTCGTCGGCGATGCGCTGATGCACCGGGAGAATCTCGTCGCGATGGTGCCTGGCGATGTCGTAGCTGGAGTGATAGCTGCCGTACGCCTCTCGCACTTCCGAGCGGGCGTTGATGGCGGTTTCGGCCGCACGATTCACCGCTTGCATGTAGACCGCTTCGGACCGGGCGACACGTGCGTCACCCCAGTCGAACATGGGCAGTTCGACACCGACCTCCCAGCCGCGCTGCGTCGCTACCTCGTTCGACGAGTTGCTCACCGCGCCGACTTCGAGCACATTGATGAAGCGGGTGGCGCGGGTCAAGCCGAGGTTGCGCGCAGTCTGCTCGGCCATCAGTTTGGCGCCTTGCACATCCAGCCGCTGGGTGATGGCGATACGCTCGACGTCAGGCAGTTCATCGGCTCGTACGGGCAGGTCAGGCAGGCGTTGGGGCAAGGTGAATCGTGCTTGTTCACCCCACAGTCCGAGCAAGCGGGTGAGTCGCTCACGGTTCGCGCGCTGCAGCTGCTCTGCCCGGGCCAGATTGACGGCAGCGTCGGCGTAAAACGCTTGCTCACGGGCACGTTGCAACTTGGAGAAATTGCCGACTTGTTCCATGCGACGAGCCAGTTCGGCGCTGGCCTCGGCAGCCTGCATGACCTTGCGCGTGAAGCGCACGGTTTCATCCCCAGCCACGGCATTGATCCACGCCTTGCGGGTGTCTGTGCCCAGAGTCAACACCTTGATGGCAGCGACCTGCCGGGCCTGTTCGAACCTCCGCGCCTCAACTTGCTGTACCAGCGGCATGACCAGCAGACGCGCGAGGTTGAAGTGCACACCGCGTTCGAGCTCGATCTCGTCGCCGCGCCTCAGTCGCGCAATCGTGATACCCGGGTTGGGCAAACGCCCAGCCTGGACCACCTCAGCCTCCGTGATGCCCAGCTCGAAGAAGTCGGCCTGCAGCCCACGGTTGTTGAGCAGGGCGATCTGGACCGCATCGTCGGCACTGAGCGGTTTGCCCAGCAGCTCGGCAACACGTTGTTCGATGGCTTGCCTGTCTTGCTCTGTGCGCGCCCAGCGCAGGTCCTTGCCCAGGCGTTCCTTCGCCTGCTGTTCGGCGACCGCGAGGCCACCGTCGGGGCTGAAGCTCGTACAACTGGCGAGGAGCGCGGTCAGAGCCAAGGCAGTCAGCGTGGGCAGGCAGCCACGGCTCGATGACAAGCGGGTTGCTCGGTACGTCATGGCGGCCCTCATGGTTGGCGCGCACTCGAATTACCCGATGCTGGCATCTCAACGAGGTCGCCCTTCTCCACGGGCGAGCGTTTTTGCGCTGCCTGAGCCTCCCGGGCGTAGGCCCGCCAGCCACCAATGGTGTGCACGATGACGTTGGCGTCCTGCCAGTACACCGGCGAAGCGTCGTCCATGCCACGAAATCGCGTCATTGCAGAGGGCCGGACGTAGGGCGTGGACCTGGCCGAAGGGTCCAGAGGATCAGACGTGACAGGGTGTGAATCGGATTGGGCGTAGGCAGGCAGGGCCAGGGCGAAGAAAGCCGCAAGCGCAAGGGCGCGGCCGAGGGGATGGGTCATGAGCTCCTCGCATGTCGATGACGTGCTGCCAGACCGTGAACGGTCTGGGCCGGCTGAGCACACTGCACACCGGGGCGCCGACGCGCCCGGCAACAGCTCAGGCGAGGATCAGGCGCGGAGGCCGGTCAGGGCCGCTGGTGACGAAACCGACGCGACCGACTGCTGCGATCACCAACCACCGGTCGGGCGGCGTCGTGTCGTTCAGGTCGATTGACGGCGAAGGCAGGGCTGCCGCAGAGCAGCAAGCGCCACAGGCGCTGCAGCCGTGGTCGCCGTGCTGAGCCAGAAGGTCTGGCTGTACGGGGGCCGGGTCGAAATGGCTGTCGCTGGATGCTGACTCCGTCCCGAAGTGAGCGTGGTGCTCGTCGCTAGCGACACCTCGTGTATCGGGGTGGGAATCGCCTGTCTCGTACACCTGTGCGAAGCCTTCAGGGTGCTGGTGATTGCCCTCGCAATGCACCATGAAAGCAGCTGCCCAGCCTTGCACCGGCAAGGCAAAGGCCAATAGCCACAGGATCACCAGCTTGAGCCAAGATGCCATGTCACCAATATAGCCTATGGTGTCAGGCGATATCTTGGCACTGCGGCAATCGCCGACAGCGACCCTGCCATCACCACTGCCACGACGGGCCAGCAGCGCAGACAGTGTCCAACCCGCGGACCAACCTGCGGCCTCAGTGCATGTCGCTCAGCACGACGGCTGGCGTGGCGTATTCGAATCCGACCATGGCCCGTGCGCGCTGGTAGGTGCTGCGGGCACGTTCGCTGAGGCTCTCGAGCTTGACGCGCCCTTGGGCATCACACGGGAAACTCACACCCCGGCCGCTGTGGAAAAGCGACTGGAAGCGGATCTCATAACGAGCCTGGTCGAGCGATGCGAATTGCGAGGTGGCCATGATCGTGATCTCCGTGTCTGCCGCCATTGCCCTGGGTACCTTGTCGATGGCAGCACTGTGCCGTCGACCTGCTGCCGATGATCGCGAAAATTGACGGGGGCCTGGTCGCCATCTTTCACGAGCGGGGGCATCGCGAACCCGGGGGGCGTCAGCCAGCCGACGCGGATGTGAAATCTGAGCTAGCCTGCCGGCCATGAAACTTTCGGTACTCGACCAATCGGTCGCCCTGGCCGGCAAGGCCGACGACGAAGCTATCCGCGACACCCTCGCGCTGGCAGAACACTGCGAGGCACTCGGCTACGAGCGGTTCTGGGTGAGTGAACACCACAGCCTGGCCACCATCGTGGGTTCGGCGCCCGAAGTGCTGCTGGCGGCAGTGGCAGCACGAACCCGGCGCATCCGCATCGGCAGTGCGGGCGTCATGCTGCCGCACTATGCCGCCTTCAAGGTGGCCGAGCAGTTCAGGGTGCTCGATGCACTGGCGCCCGGGCGCGTCGACCTGGGCCTGGGGCGCGCGCCGGGGGGCGACATGCGCACGGCCCGTGCGCTCAATCCCCATGCCGACCCTGAGAACTTTCCGCAGCAGGTGCAGGAGCTGCAGGCCTGGCTGGCCGGCCAGCCCTGGCGCGGTGTGACGGCGCATCCGCGCGGACCGTTGCGGCCCGGCGCCAGCGCCGGCTCGGCGCCCATCGAGACGGCACGTGTGCCCGACGTGTGGATCCTGGGCAGCTCCAACTACGGCGCACAACTCGCCGCGCAGCTGGGCCTGCCCTACGCCTACGCCTATTTCTTCATGGACGGTGCCGGCGTCGAACAAGCACTCGACATCTACCGCCGGCTCTACCAGCCCAGCGAACGCCACCCCGTGCCACAAGCCACCATCTGTGTCTGGGCACTGGCGGCCGACACCACCGAGCAGGCGTGCCGGCTGGCGACCAGCCGCGAGCGCTGGCGCATCGACCGCAATCGCGGCGTGTTCGGCCCGCTGCAGTCGCCCGAACAGGTGGCCGCCCAGGGCTACACCGCCGACGAACAGGCAGTGGTCGACGCCGTGCGAGCCAAGGCCCTGGTCGGCACCGCCGCCGAGGTGGGCGCTGCCATGCGCCGGCTGGCTACCGAGTTGCAGCTCGACGAACTGGTGGTCAACACCTGGGCGCACGACCGTGCGGCGCGTCGCCAGTCATACACCTTGCTGGCCCAGGAATTCGGATTGTTGCGCTGAGCTTTACATACGCGACACTCCCCCGCCCCGCGAATCGACAACCACACCATGATCGAACTCCTCACCGACCCGCAGGCCTGGATTGCCCTGGCCACACTCACAGCCCTCGAACTGGTGCTGGGCATCGACAACGTCATCTTCATCGCCATCCTGGTCGACAAGCTGCCGGCTCACCAGCGCGAGCGAGCGCGCCGCATCGGCCTGTTCATGGCCATGTTCATGCGGGTGGGCCTGCTGCTCACGCTGAGCTGGCTGATCGGCCTGACTGCGCCGCTGTTCGAGCTCTTCGGGCGCGGCATCTCGGGGCGCGACCTGATCCTCATCCTGGGCGGCTTGTTCCTGATCTGGAAGAGCACCGGCGAGATCCACCAGGGCATGGAAGGTGACGAGGAACACAGCGGCCCGGGCCGCGCGGCGGCGGGTTTTGCGCTGGTGATCGGCCAGATCATGGTCATCGACGTGATCTTCTCGCTCGACTCGATCATCACCGCCGTGGGCATGGTCGACGACCTGCCGGTCATGATTGCCGCGGTCATGGTCTCGGTCGGCCTGATGATGATCTTTGCCGGCTCCATCGGTCGTTTCGTCTCGGCCCACCCAACCATCAAGATGCTGGCGTTGAGCTTCCTGGTCGTTGTGGGTGTGGTGCTGATCGCCGAAGGTTTCGGCCACCACGTGCCCAAGGGCTACATCTACTTCGCCATGGCCTTCTCGGTCGCGGTCGAGATGCTCAACATCCGCATGCGCAGCCGCATGCAGATCAAGGTCAAGGCACAGACTCCGCAGGCCCCGCAGAGCTGACCAGGCCGTTGGGCCGGTGTGTTGCGGCGCCGGCCACCTTGGCTGCCGCTGCGACGTTGGGGCCGGCGCCGGCCGGGCGAACGGGGGTGATGCCGGACCCGTCGTGATCGCTTGCGTCGCGGGCGCCCTCACCGTCGGCGTCGTCATCCACCACCTCGCCCAGAAAGCCGCCACTCTGGTGTGCCCACAACCGCGCGTACAGGCCACCGGCGGCGAGTAATTCGGCGTGGTTGCCCTGCTCGACGATGCGCCCGGCGTCGAGCACCACCAGCCGGTCCATCGCGGCGATGGTGGAGAGGCGATGCGCAATCGCCACCACCGTCTTGCCTTCCATCAGCCGGTACAGGCTTTGCTGGATGGCGGCTTCCACCTCGCTGTCCAGCGCGCTGGTGGCTTCGTCGAGCAGCAAGATGGGCGCGTCCTTGAGCATCACCCGGGCGATGGCAATGCGCTGGCGTTGCCCGCCGCTGAGCTTGACCCCGCGTTCACCCACATGAGCGTCGAAGTCCATGCGGCCCTTGGGGTCGACCAGGGTGGCGATGAAGTCGCTGGCTTCGGCACGTGCTGCGGCGGCCACCATGGCGGCGTCGTCGGCATCGGGGCGGCCGTACAGGATGTTGTCGCGCACCGAGCGGTGCAGCAGGGAGGTGTCCTGCGTGACCATGCCGATCTGGGCGCGCAGGCTGTCTTGGGTGGCGTGGGCGATGTCCTGGCCGTCGATCAGGATGCGGCCCTGCTGCAGGTCATAAAACCGCAGCAGCAGGTTGACCACGGTCGACTTGCCGGCGCCGGACCTGCCGACCAGGCCGATCTTTTCGCCCGGGCGGATGTGGATGTCGAAGGCGTCGATCACCCGCCGGCGATCGTCGCCGTACGAAAAACCCACGGCTTCGAAACGGATGTCGCCGCATGTCACGGCGATGGGCCGGGCATCCGGCGCGTCGACCACGGTGTGTACCCGCGACAGCGTATTGATGCCGTCCTGCACCGTGCCCACATGTTCGAACAGCGCGGCCACCTCCCACATGATCCAGTGTGAGAAGCCGTTCAGGCGCAGCGCCATGGCCGTGGCCGCTGCCACAGCGCCGATGCCAATGGCGCCGGTGCTCCAGCTCCACAGCGCCAGGCCGGTGGTGCCCATCACCAGCGCCATGCTCAGGCAATGGATCACCGTTTCGAAGCCACTCACCAGCCGCATCTGGCCGTGCACCGTGGTGATGAACTCGTGCATTGCCGAGCGGGCGAAACCGGCTTCGCGGCGTGCATGCGAGAACAACTTGACAGTGGCGATATTGGCGTAGGCGTCGGTGATCCGCCCGGTCATGAGGGCCCGCGCATCCGCCTGGCTTTGTGACACCTTGGCCAGGCGCGGAATGAACCAGCGCAGCGCCACGGCGTACAGACCAAACCAGATGACGAAGGGCAGCAGCAGCCGCACGTCGAAGCCTGCCAGCACCACACCCAGCGTGATGAAGAAGATAGCCACGAACACCAGGATGTCGGTGACGATGAACACCGCGTCGCGCACCGCCAGCGCCGACTGCATCACCTTGGCCGCCACCCGGCCGGCAAATTCGTCCTGGTAGAAGGCCATGCTCTGGCCCAGCATCAGGCGGTGGAAGTTCCAGCGCAGCAGCATCGGGAAGTTGCCCGCCAGGCTCTGGTGCTTGAGCATGGTCTGCAGCGCAATCACCACCGGGCTGGCGATCAGCACCACGGCCAGCACGGTCAGGCCGGTGGCATGGCGGCTGAACAGCTCGGCCGGTGGTGTGTTGCCCAGCCAGTCGACGATGCGCCCGAGCATGCCGAACAACACGGCTTCGAAAGCGCCGATGAGCGCCGTGCAAAGCGACATGGCGGCGATGTGCCAGCGCATGCCCGCCGTGCAGGCCCACACGAAGGGCAGCAGGCCACGCGGTGGTGTGTGCGGCGGCGCGTCGGGGTAAGGATGGACGAGTGATTCGAACCAGGCGGCCAGGCGTGTGAGCAAACGGATCTCCTCGGGCCCCGCCTGAAAGGGTCAGGCGCGAGCAGCCGCGCAGCCTACTGCACAAGCTGAAGGATTTCGAGCTGCTCGGGTACCGTTTCGAAGGTGCCGGTGCCGGCCGGCATCTGCATCAGCGGCTTGGGCCGCGCCTCGCGCGCGTCGAACAACCACACGCTGGGGTAGACCAGCAGGCGGGCCCGCTCGTCGCCGATGGATCGCTGGAACTCGGCGTAGGGCTGGCTCAGCCCGCCCACCTTGATGAACAACTTGTTGGCCTGCACCAGCAACGAGCTGCGCAGGTCGACCACCAGATACGGTGCAAAGTGCGGCAGCAGCTCGGTGGCGTTTTTCGCCAGAAAGGCTTCGTACTTGCGGCAGAACGGGCAGTCACTGGCGCCGAGGTAGACGTACAGGCGCTTGTTCTCGCGACGAGCCCGGTCGAGCGCCGCGCTCAGGTCGAACTCCATACGCGCCGGTGCGCCTTGTGGTTCGATCACGATGGGGCTGTAGGCCGATGGCAAGGCAGCGTGCGCTCCAGGGGCGAGGCCAGCCACCATCAGCGCGCCCACCAGGCCCCTCGACAGAACCGCGCGCAGGGACCACCGCCCGGCCAAACCAGCGGCGGCATCTGCCGCCATGGGCGCTGCCCTACTGAACCGCCAGCGTCCCCACATAACGGCCCTCCTTCGAATCCTCGACATCGGCGCGCAACGTGGCACCCGCCTGCTGCGGCACGAAGTTGAAGCGCAACGACGGGTTCTCGCTGATCGAGAAATCGAGCTCGGCGTCGAACACCTTCTGCCCGTCGTAACTCACCTTGATCGAGCGAACGAAGTGCGGCGGGATGTACATCACCGTCACCGCGTTGAGCTCGAAACCGGTGTCGTTGGGGTGGATCACACTCAGGTCGACAGGTGTGGGTGAGTTCAGGTGCAGGCCCTCGGGCAGCTTCATGGCGGTTCTGCCGATGAGCGCCAGCTGCTCGCGGTTGGGCGGCGCCGAACAACCACCTGACACCTTGACGTAGCGTGAATCCATGTGCAGCTCGCCGTTCGACAACTCGACGATGACCCGCACGTGGCTGTATTCGTCGACCCGCAGGCGGGTCTCGAAATCGGCCTGGCCCACCGCGGGGGTGAGGTCGAGCACGGCGGCCAGCGGTGAGGGGTTCTTGTCGACCAGCAGCCAGAGTTTTTTCACATACAGCGCCGGTGTCTGCGGCAGTTTCGATACCACCTTGACCGGCACCGACGCACCGTAGGCCGCCCGCAGCGGCACGATGATCTGCACCTGGCTCGGGCTGGCCTGGATGGGTCTGCCGGCAAACAGATGGGTGCGCAGCTTTTGCCACTCGGGTGAACCGTCGCTGTGGCCCACATTGGTCGGCAGGCCACCGATGGCCGCCTGCGCCGAGCCCGGCCAGGCCAGGGCGATCAGCAGGGCCAAGAGCAGCGCCAGGATGGTCAGTCTCGGCGCCGCCTGCTGGTGGCTGCTCGAGCTGGCCGGTCGTGTCATCGAACTCGTCATCGTTGTCTCCGTCGCTTCTTGTTCAGGCAGCCGGTGTGGTCGATTCGACTGCAGTTGTGTCCGGTCCGCTGGCCGCGGGTCACAAGGCCCCGCCCGCGGCGGCCGGCCCCGAGCGCCTTACTGCAACATACGTTCACGCTCATGGCGCAGGAACAGCACCGAGGCGTTGCGCCGGTGGATGGTGTCGTATTGATCCCAACCAGCGAACTCGGCCACCTCGCAGGCATCACCCACCTCACTCAGCGCCGCGCCGGCGTCGAGCAGCTGCAAGGTGCGCCGGTCCAGCGCCGCCAGGTAACGGGCCACCACATCGATCAGGCCGGTGTCACTGCTCGGACCATGGCCGGGCACGATGTGTCGCACCGAGCCTTCACTCGCCAGCATGCGCAGGCGATCGAGCGCACTGGTCCATGCGGCGAGTTGGCTGTCCTGCACGTCGGGCACCCGGCCGGCGTCGAGCAGGCCACCGGCAAACATCACGCCGGTCTGCTGGTCGATCAGCACCACATGGCCCGGCCCGCTCGACAGGCCGAACTGCAGCACCTGCAGCGGCCGGCCGATGACGTCGCCGATCACCTGGTCGGCGTCGAACAACACGTCGGCCTTGGGCACGGCGGTGCCGGCCATGGCCTGGTCACCCAACACCCGTTTGAGTGTCTTCAGGCAGTTCTCGCAGCGTGCCGCCATCAACACGGCGGCCGCACGGTGCATGTGCACGGGCACGCCGCGGCGCTGAAACGCCAGGGCCCCGAAGATGAACTCCTGACGTGTATGCGTAAGCAGCAACAACTTGACGGGCAGGTCGGTGACCCGGGCGATCTCGGCCAGCAGCGCCTCGGCCTGCGCGGCCGACGTGCCCGAGTCGATCACCGCCACCCCGGTCGGTCCGACGACAAATCCGGTGTTGCCCACGCGCCCGAGGTTGACTGCGTCCACCTCACCCGGCAGACCCTGCACCATGTAAACACCAGGCGCCACCTGCACCGACCGACCCGGCAAGCCGGTGATTGCGGCGGCCCCGCCGGCTGTTGTTTCCACCGCGCTTGGCACCCCGCCCGGCCGAGTACCGCAGCCGCAAAGCACCACCAGCAGCACTCCACCCAGCACCATCGACCACCGGCGCGACCAGGCCGCGGCCAGCCCAATCACACGCCTGACCAGCCCGGCCGATCGGGTGAGATGAAACACAGTGTTGTCGCACTCTGTGCCGTCAGCGTGCAGCAGCGCGCCACCGCCACGGCTGATGGGCGGTGCAACTGTAGAAACAAGGCTCATGAGCCACAGCCGTTTGCAAGAACGGCGCCGGCCCTGTCCGACAACGCTCGCAAGCGGCGCGGCGGCCGCCTACAGCGATCGACCACCATCCATCAGGACGGCACAACCTTGTTCGCCAGCAGCAGACGTGCGGCGCTGTCTTCGGCCTCGAAGAACAACTGCGCCAGCAGGCCCTGCACCCGCACCGAGTTGAGCGCGAACAGGCCGCGGTCCATCAGCGCCCGGGCCAGCTGGTCGTCACCCTCGCCGTGCAGCATCAACACCTCGGCAGCCGATTGGTGGAACGCCGCGTGGGTGCCGAACAACTCGCGAAACACCGCGCGCCCGCGGTACCGATACGAGCCACTGCCACGCATCCAGCGGCCCAGATCGCAGCAGTCGTCACGCCGCACGGTGGCCAGGTCGAACCCCGGATGATCCTCACCCGCCACCACCTCGGCCAGTTGCTTCTTCCAGACCTGATGTGACCGGATGGCGCTGGCAAAGTCCAGGCCATCACCCTCGTCCGTGTCAGCTGCCGACCTGGCCCGGCGTTCTGCCTGATACGCCAATCGCGCGACCTGCGCGGCCTGCGCCGCGTCGTTGCGTGCGCCACCTTGTTGTCTCAGCCAGGTCATCACACCCATGTCGTGTCTTTCGGTTTCTTGTCGGATGTGAAAATTCTATGCAGCGCCTCGTCGCCGGCCCTGCTCCACCCCGCCCTGGATTGCGCCGCAATCGAAACAAACGTTGGGCCTTGTGTGTGCAGCAGTTCACACGCAACAAGGTGCCAAAGATGTGAAACCGCTGGACAACTCGCGATCAGAGTGGCAGCACACCCTGCGGGCCGTCCGCAGGCTCGGCACCAGCGCCAGGCGCCGCTTCGGCGTCACGGGCCACCGGCAGCGCAACCGCATCGGCCCCTACGTCGACCGACACCTCCCCGACCGATGTGTCGGCCACATCAGGCGCGCCGCTACTGCCCAGCAGCGCCATCAACCCGGCCTCGTCCAGCACCGTGACACCGAGCTCGCGCGCCTTGTCGAGTTTGCTGCCGGCCTCTTCGCCGGCCACCACATAGTGCGTCTTCCTGGACACCGACCCACTCACCTTGCCGCCCGCGGCCTCGATCAGCGCCTTGGCATCGTCGCGGCTGAGTGTGGGCAAGGTGCCGGTCAGCACCAGCGTCTTGCCCAGCAGGGGGCGCGGCGCATCGTTGGCTTCACCCGTGCCTTCGGGCCAGCTGATGCCGGCGGCACGCAACTGCTCGACCACCTCGCGGTTGTGCGGTGCGTCGAAAAAGCTGCGGATGCTCTGCGCCACGATGGGACCGACGTCGTTCACCTCGAGCAGTTGCTCCACGCTGGCGTCCATGAGTTTGTCCAGGCTGCCGAAGTGGCGCGCCAGGTCCTTGGCCGTGGCTTCGCCGATCTGGCGGATGCCCAGGGCGTACAGAAAGCGCCCGAGCGTCGTCTGTTTGCTCGCCTCGATAGCCGCCAGCAGGCTCATGGCGCTCTTGTCGCCCATCCGTTCCAGCGCCACGAGTTTGGCAATGCCAAGCTTGTACAGGCCCGGCAGGCTGACGACGATGCCCGCATCCACCAGCTGGTCGACCAGCTTGTCGCCCAGGCCCTCGATGTCCAGGGCGCGCCGGCCGGCAAAGTGCAGCAGTGCCTGCTTGCGCTGCGCCGGGCAGAACAGCCCGCCGCTGCAGCGCCAGTCGACCTCACCCTCCTCGCGCGCGATCGGGCTGGAACACACGGGGCACTGGCCATTCAGACGCTTGTACAGGTCGAACGGCTCACCGACGTCAGCCGGGCGGCGCTCGAGCACGACACCCACCACCTCGGGGATCACATCGCCGGCACGCCGCACGATCACGGTGTCGCCCACCCGCACGTCCTTGCGGCGGGTTTCGTCCTCGTTGTGCAGCGTGGCGTTGCTGACGGTGGTGCCGCCCACGAACACCGGTTCGAGTTTGGCCACCGGCGTGAGTTTGCCGGTGCGGCCGACCTGGATGTCGATGGCCAGCACCCGCGTGAGTTGCTCCTGCGCCGGGTACTTGTGCGCCACGGCCCAGCGTGGCTCGCGGGTGACAAAACCCAGGCGCAGTTGCAGCGCCAGGTCGTCGACCTTGTAGACCACACCGTCGATGTCGAAGGGCAAGGTATCGCGCAAGCCAGCCACCCGGGCGTGGAAGGCCGCGAGGCCCGCGGCGCCCTGCACCACCGCACGTTCGTCACACACCGGCAGGCCGAAGGCGGCCAACGCAGTGAGCAAACCGCTGTGGGTGGCCGGCATCACCGACGCAGGCTCGGCGGCAGCGCGGTCAGCGCCAGGCGTGGCACCACCTGCGTCCGCCTGGGCACCATCACCCCAGCCCACCACCTCACCCAGACCGTAGGCGAAAAAACTTAGCGGCCGTTTGGCGGCGATGCCGGCATCGAGCTGGCGCACCGCACCCGCCGCGGCATTGCGCGGATTCACGAACGTCTTCTCGCCCTTGGCGCCCGCAGCGATCAGCGCGCGCTGGCGTTCGTTGAGGGCATCAAAATCGTCGCGACGCATGTAGACCTCGCCGCGCACCTCGAGCACCGCCGGCACGGCGTCGCCCCGCAAGCGCAGCGGAATCTTGCGGATGGTGCGGATGTTGGCGGTGACGTCTTCACCCGTCTCGCCGTCGCCGCGAGTGGCGGCCTGCACCAGCACACCTTGCTCGTAGCGCAGGTTGATGGCCAGACCGTCGAACTTGAGTTCGCACGAGTAGCTGAGTTCGGGTTCCGCTTCGCTGGCCAACGGCTGCCAGCCCAGCTCGCGGCGCACCCGGGCGTCGAAGGCGACCGCGCCGCTGGCTTCGGTGTCGGTCTCGGTGCGGATGCTGAGCATGGGCACGCGGTGGCGTACGCTGGCAAAACCGTCGAGCACGGCGCCGATGACCCGCTGGGTGGGCGAATCGGCGCTGCGCAGCGCCGGGTGCGCCGCCTCGATAGCCTGCAGCTCGGCAAAGAGCTTGTCGTATTCGGCGTCGGGCAGCGCCGGCTCGTCCTTCACGTAATACAGCCAGGCGTGGTGATTGAGCTGTTGGCGCAACTGATCGGCACGCAGGGCGAGGTCAGCGGGCACAGACGCTGGGGCGCTCATCATGTGACTCAGCTGAACAGCCGCCGCGCCGCCGCCGAGCCGGCCGCGAGGTCGCGTTCAGCAAGCCGTTCGTACAAGGCGTCGAGGTCGTCGCCGACCTGGGGCAGTGCTTCGGGTTGCAGGATGCGGCCTTCGTCGTCCGAGATCACCGCGTCCAGGCTCAGCGCCAGGGCCTGCCCGGCGGCGCACCAGGCGTTGAAGGGGCCTTCACCCTGGGCGGTCTGCGGCACATCGAAGACCAGGGTGATCTCTTCGACACGCGACAGGCGCAGGTCGTCGGCCATCGCCGCCTTGGGGTCGTAGTGCAGGCTCAGCACCGGGGGTGCGCCGTCGTCGCGCGCCGGCAGCACCAGGCGGCCGGCGGTGACTCCGGGCACAAAACCGTGCCGGCTGGCGTGTTGATTGATGGTGGCCACCGGCCAGGGCTGGCGCCGGGCACGCAGGCGCATGGCGAGTTGTGCGTCGTGGGTGCTGCTGAAGGTGTCGAGCTCGCGGCCACGCGCCACCACGTCGAGCATGTCGGGGAAGTCGGCCGAGGCGTTGACGGCGTCGGCGAAACCCTGCACCTTCTGGATGAACTCGGAATATTCGATCTCGTTGATCGGCCCGGTGCGGCTGGCCAGCTGCACACCGGCCTGCAGCTCGGCGTAGATGGCGCCGGCACGCGGCGGCTCCCACTCACCGCTGCGGGTGTTGTGACCTTCGATCAAGAAGGCCTTGCTGCCGGCGCGGCGCGACACCGGCAGATGCGCCAGCACGGCCTCACCGGCCACGGGGCTGTCCAGCCCCAGGCTGGCGATGGCGTCGATGAGGGCGTCCACCCGCGACACACTGGCGCTGCGGCGGGTGACGAGGGGGATGTCGACCTCGTCGTTGTCCAGCGCACCCAGGCCCGAGTCGCGCCGGTCTTCGAGCACCGTGTCCACGTCGTGGAAGCTGGGTTCGAACTGCCGGCTGGCTTGTGGCGGCGGCGTGCGCAGGCTGCCACCGGCGCGCCGGGCCAGCCAGGCACCGTGCACCAGCACACCGGCAATCACCACGCCGCCCAGCACGGCCAGCCACAGTTGCAGGGAGTTCGTCACCTCGGCCTACCCCGTGTTGTCGCCGTCAGGCGTCCTGCACCAGCGCGCTGGCGGCTTGCATGTCGACCGCCACGATGCGTGACACCCCCTGCTCCTGCATGGTCACACCGATGAGTTGCTCGGCCATTTCCATGGCGATCTTGTTGTGGCTGATGAAGAGGAACTGGGTGTTCTCGGCCATGCTGTGCACGAGTTTGGCGTAACGCTCGGTGTTGGCATCATCCAGCGGCGCGTCCACTTCGTCGAGCAGACAAAACGGCGCCGGGTTGAGCTGGAAGATGGCAAACACCAAGGCAATGGCGGTGAGTGCCTTCTCGCCGCCCGACAGCAGATGGATGGTGCTGTTCTTCTTGCCTGGAGGCTGGGCCATGACCTGCACACCGGCGTCCAGGATCTCGTCACCCGTCATCACCAGGCGCGCATTGCCGCCGCCGAACAGGCTGGGGAACATGCGCCCGAAGTGTTCGTTGACCGTGTCGAAGGTGCTCTTGAGCAGATCGCGTGTCTCGAGGTCGATCTTGTGGATGGCGTCTTCGAGTGTGCGCATGGCCTTGGCCAGGTCCTCGTTCTGCGCATCCAGAAACCCCTTGCGTTCACGCGCCGAGGCCAGCTCGTCCAGGGCGGCCAGGTTGACCGCACCGAGCGCCGCAATCTCGCGGTTGATGCGGTCGATCTCGGTCTGCAGTCCGTAGAGCTTGACGCCGCCCTGCTCCACCCCGGCGGCCAGGGCCTCGAAGTCGACGCCCGCCGCCACCAGCTGATCCAGATACTGCTGACCGCCGAGCTGCGCCGCTTGCTGTTCGAGCTGGAACTGCGTGATGCGGTCGCGCAGCGGCTGTTGCGCGTGTTCGATGGTGAGGCGCTGCTCGTCGCAGCGCTTGAGGCGAAACGCCAGGTCGTCGTAGCTGCGCCGGGCATCACCGAGGGCCTGTTCGCGCGCCAGGCGCAGGGTCAGCGCCTCCTGCAGGCCGTCGTCGGCGACGGCCTCGTCGAAGCGGCTGAGTTCGTCGCGTGCCGCTGCGGCGCTGGCCTCGTTGGCGGCGATCTGCGCCACCGCCGTCTCGATGGCGCGCTGCAGTTCACCGCGCCGCGCTGCCAGCGCGCGGGCGCCGAACTGCGCCTCGGCCGCTTCACGCTCCAGGCGGCGCAGCTGTTCGCGCGCGTCGCTCAGGCGCTGTTCGGCAGCGATCACGTCTTCTTCGAGTGTGGCGTGGCGCTCTTGTGTCTCGCCCAGCGAGATGTCGAGTTCCTCGAAGCGCGCTTCACCCATGGCGCGGCGCTCCTGCAGGTCGTCCAGACTGGCGTCGATTTCGCCCAGATCGGCTTCGAGCTGGCCGTGGCGCGCCTGCGCCTGCTCCATCTGCTGCGACAGGCGCAGCAGTTCCACCTGCAGGTGATGGGCGCGCGTCTGCGCCTCGGCCGTCTGGCGGCGCTGGGCAATGAGGGCGATGCCGGTTTCGGTGCAGGCCGCTTCGGCACGGACCAGTGTCGACCGGGCGGCGTCGACGCTGGCGGCCTGGTCGCGCAGGCGCGGCACCAGGCCTTCGATTTCCTGGGCGCGACCGAGCATGCCGGCCTGTTCACTGTCGGGCGCGTAGAAGCTCACAGCGAACTGGCTGACCGCATGACCGGCCGGCGTCATGATCACTTCGCCGTGCGTGAGTTGCTGGCGTGCGGCGAGTGCGGCGGCCAGGTCGGGCGCGGTGTAGACACCCTCCAGCCAGTCGCCCAGCAAGGCGGACAGCCCGGCGTCCTGAAGCCGCAGCCGTTCAGCCAGGCGCGGCAGCGTGCGATGGGTGTCAGCGTGTTGCGCCACCCCCGGCATGTAGAAGGCCAGCTTGGCTGGCGGTGCGTCAGCCTCGAAAGCGCGCACCAGGTCGATCCGGCCCACTTCGAGCGCCTGCATGCGTTCGCGCAGCGCGGCTTCGAGTGCGTTTTCCCAGCCCGGCTCGATGTGCAGCTTGCGCCACAGGCCACTCAACGAGTCGAGGCCGTGTTTGGCCAGCCAGGGTTTGAGGCGGCCTTCGGTCTGCACCTTTTCCTGCAGCGCCTTCA
This sequence comes from Candidatus Intricatilinea gracilis, assembly GCA_016702605.1. Classification (GTDB taxonomy): domain Bacteria; phylum Pseudomonadota; class Gammaproteobacteria; order Burkholderiales; family Burkholderiaceae_C; genus Sphaerotilus; species Sphaerotilus gracilis. The sequence continues at coordinate 1,171,301 of JADJDQ010000021.1, read as the reverse complement.
GGGCGTCCAGGCGGGCAGCCAGTTCACTCTGCAGCCGGGTGTCGTGGTTGACAGCGTCCTGCGCGGCGCGGCGCGCGTCTTCCAGGCGCGGCAACTCGTCGCCCAGCTCGTGCAGGCGGCCGTCGGCTTCTTCATGCAAGGCCTGCGCCTCCGCATGGCGCTCGCGCAAGGCGTCGAGTGCATCCGGATCGGGCGTGGTGAGCTGGCGTTTCTCGCCGACCAGGCGCTCGCGCTTGGTCCGCAGTTCACGGCTGCGCTCCTCGATGTTGCGCGACTCGGCCGCCAGCAGCTGGATCTGCTGCTGCACCTGCTGCACGCGGCCCTTCTGCTCGTTGGCGCGCTGCTGCGCGGCGCGTTGTGCGTCCTCGAAGCGCGGCAGCTCCATGTCCTGCTCTTCGGCCTGCGCGGCCAGCACCTCGCCGCGCTCCTCGGCTGCGGCAATCTGCTCGGCAATGCCTTCGAGCTCGACCTGCGCGTCGTCGCTGCGGGTCTGCCACTGGGCGTCCTGATCGGCCAGCTCGGCCAGCCGGCGCTCGACCCGCTGACGACCCTCGATCACGTAACGAATACGCTCCTCGAGCTTGCTCACCTCGAGCGCGGCCTGGGCCAGTTCACCCTGGGCGGCGTGCAGCGCGTCACCCGCGGCGTAATGCGCCTGGCGCACCTCCTCGAGTTCGGCCTCGACGTGACGCAGCTCGGCCACCTTGGCTTCGAGCGCGTTCACCGCCTCGGCGGCGGCGGTGCGCACGCGTTGTTCTTCGGTGGCGGCGTCGCGGTGTTTCAGGAACCACAGCTGCTGCAGCTTGAGCGTGCCGGCCTCCTGCAGACCCTTGTACTGCGTCGCCACCTCGGCCTGGCGTTCGAGCTTGTCGAGGTTGCCGTTGAGCTCGCGCAGGATGTCGTCCACCCGCACCAGGTTCTCGCGTGTGTCCTTCAGGCGGTTCTCGGTCTCGCGACGGCGCTCCTTGTATTTGGAGACGCCTGCAGCTTCTTCGAGAAACAGCCGCAGCTCCTCGGGCCGGCTTTCGATGATCCGGCTGATCGTGCCCTGGCCGATGATGGCGTAGGCGCGTGGTCCCAGGCCCGTGCCCAGGAACACGTCCTGCACATCCCGCCGGCGCACCGGCTGGTTGTTGATGTAGTAACTCGACGTGCCGTCACGCGTCAGCACGCGCTTGACGGCGATCTCGGTGAAGCGGTTCCACTGCCCGCCGGAGCGTGCATCGGCGTTGTCGAACACCAGCTCCACACTGGCCCGCCCGGCCGGCTTGCGGTTGCCCGAGCCGTTGAAGATCACGTCCTGCATCGACTCGCCGCGCAACTCGCTGGCCTTGCTTTCGCCCAGCACCCAACGCACGGCATCCATGATGTTGGATTTGCCGCAACCATTGGGCCCCACCACCCCCACCAGCTGACCCGGCAGCTGGAAGGTGGTCGGGTCGGCGAAGGACTTGAAGCCCGAAAGCTTGATCGAATTGAGGCGCATGCAGAGAAAAAGCCTTCACAAGTCAACGCAAGTGCTTGTCAGGCAAAGAAAAAGCCCGAAGGGCAGAAGGCCTCGGCGGGCGCCTCGATGATAGCAGCGCGGGTCGCCGTCACTGTCGCTTTGCAGCGCCGTGCGATGCGCCAACTTCTAGCCAGGCCCACCATTGCCAGCCGACGTAAACCTGGGGAAGCTCACCTTCGGCGACGCCGTCAGATCGAGGTAGCCCTGGGCTGCCAGCCGCTCGATTGCCACGGCGATGGTCTGCTCGTTCGCCACCGAACCCAGCAGCGACTTGAGCGCACCGCGCAAACCAGTCAGCCGCACGGGGCGCTTGTCGTCCATCTTGCGCAGGCTGTCGACCGCGTGCCGCAGCAACTCAGGCGTCACGGCAACGGATGCATCGTGCTTGCTCGTCGAGTCGACCGTCACGCGGGTCGGCGTCGTCGTGCCAGCAGCTGGGCCCGTTGGCTTCGGCCTCGACGTCACGGAGGCAGCCTTCTTCGCTGCAGTGGGTTGGGACTTGGCGCGCTGGGTGGCCGGCTGCTTGCTGGCGGTCTTGCCGGCAGCGGCCTTCTTCGATGGCGCCGATTTCCTGGCGGCGACTTTTCGGGCAGCAGCCGTCGCCTGGGTGCTCGCCTTTTTGGCAGCCACCTTCTTGCTGGCGGCTTGCTTACTAGCCGCCGCCTTGTCGAGGGCCTGGTTGGCAATGTTCTGCTTGGTAGCAGCCTGCTTGATCGCGGGCGTCTTGCGAGCAACCTTCTTGACGGCCGCTGTCCGGGCAGGCGGCACAACCGTCGGTGCGTCGGCCTTCGTCGATGCAGAGGTCTTGCCTGACCCGCCAGGCTGCACGACAGGCAACGCAGCCGCAGGCACAACCTCGGATCCGACCATCGGTGCCTGCGTCTGGACCGCGGACTTGCCCGAGGGCGCGGTTGCGCGTTTTGCCGTCCGATGCACCGCTACACGCCGAACCTGGATGCCCATCGCGCGCGCATGCATCAACATCGGCTCGTAGCCCGTGTCGTTTGCCATCACGACCATCTCGGCCTTGTCGTTTCGACTCGCCAGGTAGCCCAGGTAGTAGGACAAGTGAAAGTCCAGCGCGTTCTTGCCCGTCTTGCTGATCGGCACCGCCGTGACCCGATCACCATACGGGGGATAGGCCTGATCAACCTGCTTCTGATGCGGGCCGTGAAACACCCACACTGTGCTGGCCCCAGGTGCCGCTGCCTGGATCTCGGCCAGCGTCGGTTGCACGTTCTCGTAGTCGATCAGCACATGGATGGCGGCTGGGCCGGGCGACACGTCGACCCGCTGCAGCGCCGCAGCCTGCCGGCCAGGGTACTTGCGCGCGTTCGCCACGATCTTGGCGTCGACCGCCTGTTCGATGTCGACACCGCAGTGGTCGGCCAACTGCAGCAGGTAGAGCAGCACGTCGGCCACCTCGGCGCCGATGCGTTCGCGCTGCACAGGGTCCGCCCCCGCCTGGCTCGACTCTTCGGTCGTCATCCACTGGAAGATCTCGGCCAGTTCCGCCGCCTCGACGAACAACGCCGTCGACAGGTTCTTGGGCGTGTGAAACGGCTGCCAGTTTCGCTCGGCGGCAAACTGGCGAAGTCGTGACTGCAGTGCAGCGATATCCATGTCGACCCTCGCTCCCTTGTCCACCCCTACTGGACAGACTGCGAGTGTCGACGATCGATAAACCGCCATCCGCAGCGCAGGGCCACATGCCCGGCAAGCCGTCGCTACCTGGCGATCGCGCGGTGCACACCCGCCACATAGGGCCAGTCCAGCCCGAACCTCAGGTAGACCTCTGCTTCGAGAACCGCCGGAGTTGCCGCAAACGATGCCGTGCCCAACCGAAACACCATAAACCGGTCGGGCGCCTTGCCACGCTCACCACCAATCGACACCCCCGGATTGCCCGGATAGTTGAAGTCGTCCTGCGCCCCATGCTGGAAACGCGACTTGAGCCGCGACTGGATCTTGACCAACACATCGCGGGCTTCGGCAGGCAAGGCACCTCTGCCACCCGGCGCCGAGAACAAGATCTTGACGTAGCCGTCACCCATGAAGCGATAGACACACATCAGGTCGTAATCGGACACCTGATGAGTGCCGTTGGGCAAGGTCACCAGCCCGGTGGCCGGATCCGACTTGATGCCAAGCTTGCTGGTCGCCCAGGTCTTGGGCGGCACCCGGCCATGGTGATACCGGGCGGCCACCTTCGGGCATCTGACGATCAGCAACAAGCCCTCCTCGCGCGACAAGTCCTGCAGGACATCGATGTCCGCCGGCGCCATGCCGCTCAGACGCGAGAAGTGGATCTGCTGGTCAGACACCTGCTCGTCACGAGCCACCTCAGACTCGAATCTGGCCGCTTGACGTAAGGACATCACCACGCCTCGATCGACTAACGATGGATCGATCATGGCGCGCAGCACTTCTCCGCGCATCAGCCCGATTGCGGAAGCCTTGGCGAGCAAGTCGTCACCTGTGCCCTCGACGCGGGCCAGCGGAGTTGTTGTTGCGGCCAAGGCGCCGAACAGCAGCTCTCGAAGGGCCTCGGGCTCGAGTTCAACCGCGAGTCGACCGCACGAAGCAGCTCGGCCTGCGTCGGCTGCAGCAACGTCACGCCCATGCGGGCGGCGATCTCCTTGGTCAGAGCCTCGGCCAGCAGGCGCAGCTTGAGCACGCAGTTGGCAGGGTCGAACGGGAAGACTCGTTCGGCGGTGGCGCCAAGATCACAAAGCAGCGGCGAGTGTTCAGCCAGAAAACCGAAGTTGCTGCCTTGTTCGATCATCAAGCCTCCCGCTTGGCTGAGTGTTCTTGCTTGGGCCATGCTTGCCGGATCCGCCAAACGACAGACAGGTCACACGGTTGGAAACAGCCGTTGGGCCGTGCGTTGCTTGCCGCACGACAACCGGTTGCTGCGTTCGACCACCGCGCCACCGGACAGGCAAGTTGACCTCGCCGCCCACGGCAGGCGATCGACCTGCAGGTGGAGCTGTATCCGGCATCGGCCAGGGCATGACCCACGACCGTCCCTGATAATCCGCCCCGCCATGAATCCCCTGCTCACCAGACTCCAGCCCTATCCCTTCGAGCGCCTGCGGGCGCTGTTCAAGGGGGTCACGCCCAGCCCGGCGCACGGCGCCATCAGCCTGGGTATCGGCGAGCCCAAACATGCAACGCCGGAGTTCCTAAAGGAGCGGCTGCGCAGCACGCTGGAAGGGCTGGCCGGGTACCCGGCGACGGCCGGCGAGCCGGCGTTTCGCGCGTCTTGTGCGGGTTGGCTCAAGCGCCGCTACGGTGTCGACGTGGATGCCGCGAGCCAGATCCTGCCGGTCAACGGTACACGCGAGGCGCTGTTCTCGCTGGCGCAGACGGTGCTCGATCGCTCGCAGCATGTTGATGCCGGCGGCCCGGTGGTCGTCTGCCCGAATCCGTTCTACCAGATCTACGAGGGTGCGGCCTACCTGGGCGGGGCCACGCCGGTGTTCGTCAACAGCGACCCGGCGCGCAACTTCGCGGTCGACTGGTCGCAGGTGGATGAAGCGACCTGGGCGCGCACGCAACTGGTCTATGTGTGCTCACCGGGCAACCCGACCGGGGCGGTGGTGCCGCTGGACGAGTGGCGCCTGTTGTTCGAGCTGTCGGACCGCTACAGCTTCGTGATTGCCTCGGACGAGTGTTACTCCGAGATCTACTTCCGCGACGAGGCGCCGCTGGGCGGGCTGGAGGCTGCAGTCAAGCTCGGGCGCACGGATTTCAGGCGCCTGATTGCGCTGACGAGCCTGTCCAAGCGCAGCAACGTGCCGGGGCTGCGCTCGGGTTTTGTGGCGGGTGACGCCGAGCTCATCAAGAGTTTTCTGCTGTACCGCACCTATCACGGCAGTGCCATGGCGCTGCCGGTGCAGCAGGCCAGCATCGCCGCCTGGGACGACGAGGCCCACGTGGTGGCCAACCGCGAGATGTACCGGCGCAAGTTTGCCCAGGTCACGCCGGTGCTGGCCGAGGTGATGGACGTGGCGCTGCCCGACGCAGCGTTCTACCTGTGGGCCAAGGTGCCGGATCACGTGGGCGGCGGCTCGGACACCGAGTTCGCCCGCGCCCTGCTCGCTCAATACAATGTGACGGTGCTGCCCGGCAGTTATCTGGCGCGCGAGGCCCACGGGGTGAACCCGGGCGCCGGTCGTGTGCGGCTGGCCCTGGTGGCCGACGTGGATGAATGTCTGGAGGCGGCACACCGGATTGCGGCCTTCGTGCGCAGCGCCTGAACCCCAGCGACACCACAGGACCAGCCGCGCGGGCCGCCCCCGCGACGTCACGACAAGACCCGGGCGGCCGCGCGGCAGCATCGCCGGTCCATCATCGACACGGGCACCGGCCACGCACCAACCGGCCCGACCGACCCCTTACTTTCACTTCGACCCTTCGAGCCATCACATGTCCACCCAACAAGTTCAAGCCATCATCGACTCCGCCTGGGAAGCCCGCGCCGAAATCAAGCCCGGCAGTTCGCCCGAAGTGGCCCAGGCCGTCGAACACGTGATCGGCGAGCTCAACGCCGGGCGCATCCGTGTGGCCGAGCGCCAGGGCGTGGGCCAGTGGACCGTCAACCAGTGGATCAAGAAGGCCGTGCTGCTCAGCTTCAGGTTGAGCGACAACCGCGTCATGCGCGCCGGTGACCTGAGCTTCTACGACAAGGTCGAGACCAAGTTCGCCCACGTCAGCGACGAGGCCATGCGCGCCACCGGCATCCGTGTCGTGCCGCCTGCCGTGGCGCGCCGCGGCAGCTTCATCGCGAAGAACGTGGTGCTGATGCCCAGCTACGTGAACATCGGCGCGTATGTGGACGAAGCCACCATGGTCGACACCTGGGCCACCGTGGGCAGCTGCGCACAGATCGGCAAGAACGTGCACCTGAGCGGTGGCGTGGGCATCGGCGGCGTGCTCGAGCCGCTGCAGGCCAACCCGACGGTGATCGAGGACAACTGCTTCATCGGCGCTCGCAGCGAGGTGGTCGAAGGGGTGATCGTCGAAGAGAACTCGGTGCTGGGCATGGGTGTGTACATCGGCCAGAGCACGCCGCTGTTCAACCGCGAGACCGGCGAGATCAGCTACGGTCGCGTGCCCAGCGGCTCGGTGGTGGTGAGTGGCAACCTGCCCAAGACGGCCGCCAATGGCCAGCCCTACAGCATGTACGCGGCCATCATCGTCAAGCGGGTGGACGCCCAGACGCGCTCCAAGACCAGCATCAACGACCTGCTGCGCGCCTGATCGGCGACCCCTGCGAGCACGACCGCCCCCAACACCTAAAACAAGAACAAGCCGGAGCGCACGTCCCCATGAGCAGCCTGCCACCGACCTCGAAAAACCTCGAGCGCATCCTGCGCCTGATGGCAGAAAAGAAGGCGTCCGACGTCTTCCTGTCGGCCAACATGCCCGTGATGATCAAGATCAACGGGCAGATGCTGCACGTCACGCAAGAGGCGCTCACGCCCGGCCAGCCACGCCAGCTGCTGGCCGAGATGCTCACGCCGCTGCAGCTCGAAGAACTCGACGACACCTGCGAGCTCAACGTCGGCATCCATCTGCCGGGTGTGGGCACCTTCCGGGTGTCGGGCTTCAAGCAGCGTGGCACGCTGGCGGCGGTGCTGCGCTTCGTTCCGGCCGAAATTCCGCAGATCGCCTCGCTCAATCTGCCTGCCATGCTGCCGCAGCTGGCCATGGGCCGACGTGGCCTGGTGCTGATGGTGGGGGCCACCGGCACCGGCAAGAGCACGACGCTCGCGGCCATGCTCGACCACCGCAATCAGAACCAGGCCAGCCACATCCTGTCGATCGAGGACCCGATCGAGTTCTTGTTCACCAACAAACGCTCGATGGTGAATCAGCGCGAGGTGGGGCGCGACGTGCAGTCGCTCAACCTGGGCCTGAAAAACGCCATGCGCCAGGCGCCCGATTGCCTGCTGATCGGCGAGATCCGCGACCGCGAGACCATGAGTGCGGCGCTGTCGTATGCGCTGTCGGGCCACCTGGTGTTGTCGACCCTGCACGCCAACAACAGCTACCACGCGCTCGGGCGCATCCTGTCGTTCTACACGCCCGAGTCGCGCCCTGCGTTGTTGTCCGACCTGTCGGCCGGGCTGCGCGCCATCGTGTCGCAGCGCCTGCTACGCGCCAAGCGTGGGCCGCGCCTGCCGGCCACCGAGGTGCTGCTCAATACCCAGCTGGTGTCCGAGATGATCGAGGCGGGCAACTTCCCGGGCGTCAAGGACGCCATGGAACGCTCCCTGGCCGAAGGTTCGCAGACCTTCGAACAAGACCTGGCCCGCATGATCGATGACGGCCACGTGACCCGCGAAGAAGCGTTGTCCCACGCCGACTCACCCACCAACCTGTTGTGGCGGCTGCAGAACGCGGCAGCACCCACCAAACGTGGCCCGAACGCGCCCGAGGAAGAAGCCGAACCCGGCCCGTCGTTCACTGAAATCACGCTGGACGTGCAGGCCAACGACGGCAGCAATCGCCGCAGCACCCGTCCCCGTACACCAGGCGCCGTGCCCGGCTCGGTGCCCACCCTGGGCGGTTGATCGACACCCGCGCACCACCGGCCGTCTCGCGGTGGCCGCTGCAGCCGCAGATGCCGACGCTCTCAGCTGCCGCCGCTACCACGATCAGCGCGGGCGCCAACGGCGCCGCACCCAACACGGCAGGCGTGGACGTGACACCATGGCCGCCTCGTGCTCGACACGCCAGCCCGGGCCATCGGCCGGTCCGGCCCCGACCGCCGGCATTCCTTGCATCCTCACGATGACCCACGCACCGTCCCCTTCCTCTTCCGGTTCCCCTGCTGCGATCGACGACGAAAGCGCCACGCTGGCGCTGCTCGAACAGCTGATCTCGCGCCGCTCGCTCACGCCAGACGACGCCGGCTGCCAGCAGCTGATTGCCGATTTGCTCGTGCCGCTGGGTTTCGAGTGCCACCACCAGCCCTACGGGCCGGCCGGTGCCACCGTCGACAACCTGTGGGCCATCCGGCGTTTTGGTGCCCCCGGGCCGACCGTCGTTTTCGCCGGCCATACCGATGTGGTGCCCACCGGCCCGCTGGCCGCCTGGCACAGCGACCCGTTTGTGCCCACCCACCGCGCCGGCAAGATCTACGGTCGCGGCGCAGCCGACATGAAGGCCTCGATCGCCGCCATGCTGGTGGCCGTGCAGGGCCTCATTGCCGGCGGCCAGGGCAAGCGCGGCGCCATGGCCTTCTTGCTCACCAGCGACGAAGAAGGCCCGTCGATCGACGGCACGGTTCGGGTGTGCGAGTGGCTGCGCGAGCGCGGCGAGCAGCTCGACGCCTGCATCGTGGGTGAGCCGACCTCGGTCGAACGCCTGGGCGACATGATCAAGAACGGCCGGCGCGGCTCACTCACCGGCCGGCTGACGGTGCGCGGCGTGCAGGGCCACATCGCCTATCCACAACTGGCCGACAACCCGATCCACCGTTTTGCGCCCGCTCTGGCCGAACTGGTGGCCACACGTTGGGACGAGGGCAACGACCATTTCCAGCCCACGAGCTGGCAGGTGTCGAATATCCACGCCGGCACCGGCGCCGGCAACGTGATCCCGGGCGAACTGGTGGTGGACTTCAACTTTCGGTACAGCACCGAGTCGACACCCGAAGGCTTGCGCGAGCGCGTCGAGGCCCTGCTGACGCGTCATGGCCTGCAGTTCGAGCTGAGCTGGGTGCTGGGCGGTCTGCCCTTTCTGACACGGCCTGGCGCCCTCATCGCCGCCATGAGTGCGGCCATCAGCGCCGAGACCGGTGTCACGACCGAGCTGTCGACCACGGGCGGCACGTCGGACGGGCGATTCATCGCACAGATCTGCCCTCAGGTGGTCGAGTTCGGCCCGATCAATGCCAGCATCCACAAGATCGACGAACATGGCGCGGTTGCCGACTTGGCACCCCTGGCCCGCATCTACCGCCGCACGCTGGCCGCACTGCTCGGCTGAGCGCCGCGCCTTACCTCGCCCACTCATGCGCATCATCGATCTCATCGAAGCCATGGCCCAGCGCCTCGCTGCCAGCGAGGTGAGCTACGGCCACGGCACCACCAACGCCTTCGACGAAGCCGCCTGGCTGACCTTGTGGAAGCTCGGCCTGGCGATCGACAACCTCGACGAAGTGGCCGAATCACGCGTGCCCGAGCAACGTGCGCAGGCTGTGCGCGAGGTGATCGAAGAACGCATCAAGAGCCGCAAGCCCGCCGCCTACCTGACGCGCGAGGCCTGGCTGCAAGGTGTGCCGTTCTACGTGGACGAACGCGCCATCGTGCCGCGCTCGTTCATCGCCGAGTTGCTGAGTGACGGCAGCATCGACCCCTGGCTGGGCGAAGACGCACGCCGCGGGCTGGACCTGTGCACCGGCAATGGCAGCCTGGCCGTGCTGGCCGCCATGGCCTACCCCAGCCTGGCGGTGGACGCCAGCGACCTGTCGGCCGCCGCGCTCGAAGTGGCGAAGATCAACGTCGCACGCCACGGCCTGGGCTCACGTATCCGCCTGGTCGAAAGTGACGGCCTGGCCAAGGTCAGCGGCCCCTACGACCTGATCCTGTGCAACCCGCCCTACGTCAACGACCGGTCGATGGCCGCGCTGCCGGCCGAATACCGCGCCGAACCCGAGCTGGCCTTGTCCGGTGGCGCCGACGGCATGGACTTCATCCGCCGACTGTTGCGCGATGTGCCCGAGCGGCTCGAACCCAACGGCGTGCTGGTGCTCGAGATTGGCCATGAACGGTCACACTTCGAAGCCGCCTTTCCGCGCCTCGAAGCCTTGTGGCTCGAGACCAGTGCCGGCAGCGACATGGTCGTGCTCATCACCGCCGCCGCGCTGCGCACCCTGGTCGCGCCGGGTCAGGACCGCTGACGCCGCGTCCGCCACGACCGCTTGCCCGCCCCACCGCCTCTCGGTGGCGCTGATCTCCACCGAATCCCTCACCCGAAAGTCCGCATGGCGCTCAAAGCCACCATCTTCAAGGCCCAGCTCCAGATCGCCGACATCGACCGCAACGTCTACCTCGACCACGCCGTCACCATCGCCCGCCATCCCAGCGAAAACGACGAACGCATGATGATGCGGCTACTCGCGCTGGCGCTCAACATCCCTGCCGACGACCACAACGGCCAGCTCGACCTGGGCAAGGGCCTGTCGGACGTGGACGAACCCGACCTGGCGCACGCCGACCTGACCGGGCGCATCCTGCACTGGATCGAACTCGGCCAGCCCGACGACAAGCGCCTGCAGCGCGCCAGCTCGAAGTCGGACGAAGTCACCGTCTACAGCTACGCCAACAGCACGCCGGTCTGGTGGGCCGGCATCGAGAACAAGCTCGGTCGCCTGGGCAAGGTGGCGGTCTGGCAGATACCTGCCGACCAGAGCCAGGAACTGTCGCGCCTGGCCGAACGCAGCATGCGCTGGCAGGTGACGGTGCAGGACGGCACCTGCTACGTCAACACCGGCAAGGACACGGTCGAGATCACGCCCAGGCTGCTGCGCGCTCGCGCTGGTTGAGCAGTTCGTCCGCTGTCGACGGCTGGCGCAAGGCGCAAGGCCTGACCGACCCATGCGGACCGTGCATCCTTCACACCTGTGTCACGGGCGCCGTCGACAGTGCGTAGGCCCGACGCTCGTTCAAGCGAGCTGGCGGCGAACGCGACTGCAAGCGCGGCCCACGTCGATGGCCGTGCTTCGAACACGCCCACAACACAGTACCAAGGAAGCACCCATGAACACTCGCATGACCATGCTGGCTCTCAGCCTTGCCCTGGCCACCACGTCAACCCTGGCGTCAGACGACCGCGACCACGCGACCTCCTGCTTCTCGGATTTCAAGCCCATGATTGGCGACGTCGGCACGGCCACCCTGCCCGAATCGGCGCCTTACCGGTTGGCCTCTCCGAAGGTCAGTCAGATGACCATCGTGGCGCGCGACCCGTCGCAGGCCAGCCGTTTCGACAGCGGCAACTACGACATGCACACCGCCAACGAGACCGGCCCCGACACCGGCCGCTACCTGTTCACCGTGTACGAGACCGACCGCGCTGGCATCCAGCGCACCGATCTGCGCACCATGTTGACCACCACGATCTGGGCCAGCCCGGCCGCAGCACCGGCGCTCGACAGCCATGTCGCCTTCGATGCCTCACGCTGGACGCCCTGGGGCAGTTTCCTCACCGCCGAAGAGAGCTGGAACGATGCCGGCCAGCCCGTGAGCATCTACGGTCGTCTGTTCGAGGTGACGAACCCGCTGGCCGACCCGGCCGATATCCGCATGGTGCACCGCGACATCATCCCGCGTGTCTCGCACGAAGGCCTGGCCTTCGACAAGCACAAGAACCTGTACTTCATCGACGAGCGCAACGGCAGCTTCATCTTCAAGTATGTGCCGGCCGACCAGCATGCCCGCAATGGTGACCAGTACTTCGCCGCCGGCCAGACCTTCGTGCTGCGTGTGGGCGATGGCTCGGTCAAGGAAGCCGCCGGCCAGTTCACCTGGGTGCCGCTGACCACCGCCAATGGCACACCGCTGCCGGGCACCCTGGTGGTGACCGACGCCAACGGCGTGCGTGGCATCGACGGGCGCGCCACGCCCAAGCTGGCAGAGTTCCTCGGCACCGCGTTCGACCGGCCCGAAGACCTGGAAATCAAGACCTACGGCGACAGCAACCGCCAGGTGCTGTTCGTCGCCACCACCACGAACCACAAGGTCTTCGCGATCGACCTGGCCCGCAACACGGTGAGCCTGTACGCCAGCCGCAACACCATCGACCTGGCCACCGGCCTGCCGGTGGGCAACACCTTCGCCAACCCGGACAACCTGGCGATCGACGCCGACGGCAACATCTACATCGTCGAAGACCAGCCCGGCGGTGTGGAAGATGTGTGGTTCACCGTCGACAAGGACGGTGACGGTGTGGCCGAAGGCGTCGCCAAGTGGGCCAGCCTGTCGACCAAGGGTGCCGAAAGCACGGGCCTGTACTTCGACCGCACCCGCCCCGACGTGGCCTACATCAACGTGCAGCATCCGGACAGTGGCGTCGACCGCACCATCATGCTGCTGGCGCCGCGCCACTGCGGCAAGCAAGCGCGCCACCACGATTGATCACGCGATCCCTTGAATGAACGAGGGTTCGGGCCGTGTGCCCGAGCCCTCGTCGGATCGGCCGCCCCAGGTCGCCGCCGTGCGGATCGACAAGCACAAGCGGCGGGCGCGTCGCCACACCTTGCACTGGCCAGGCCACATGCCCGGGCACAGACATGACGCTCACGCGTGCCGCAACACACGCCAGTCACACACGCCGCGCGCGGCTCGGGAAAAAATAAACCGGCACATATGTGGGCCAGGGCACAGACTGCGGACACACCGCCGTCGAAAGCCGCCCATGCGACCGTTCATTGCCGACCTGTTCTGCGCCGCCTTGCTTTCCCTGGGGGCTGCGTCGGCAAGCTGGGCGGGCCAGGCGCCCAGCCCTGTCGGGAGTGCACCGCACACACCCGCACCGGGCGGTGACCATGCACCGGCCACCACTGCCGCCAGGTCGATCCCGACCGACAGCCGCATCAGCCCCACCGAACAACGCTGGCTGCAAGGCGCCTGGCCGGTGATCACCCATGCACGCCAGACCGGTGTGCCACTCGACGTGATCGTGCAGCCGCAACCCATGCCGGGCGCCGCACCGCTGGCCATGGCCTTTGTCGACGGCCGCTGCAAGCTGGTGCTGTCGATGCGTGGCAATGCCCAAGCGCAGGCCACGCTGGACGCCATCGCCCCGCCCCTGCTCGACGCCACGCTCGAACTGATGGCCGCCCATGAGCTCGGCCATTGCCGGCGCTACCTGGACGGGGCCTGGTACGGTCTGCCGGCAGGTTTTGTCGCCGCGGTGAAACCACCCGCCGGCCTGAACGCCGAACTGGCGGCGATGTACGCCAAGATGCAGGCGACCCGGCGCGAAGAAGCCTACGGCGACTTGGTGGGCCTGGCCTGGACGCGCCAGCATCACTCCGAGCTCTACAGTCGCCTGCATGCGTGGCTGATGGCCGAGCGGGCCACCGACCTCATCCCAGGCAGCCACCACGACACACTCGCTTGGCTGCGCCTGGCAGGCAACGGTACGGCACTGGATGACCGCTCGATCTTTGCTGGCGCCGCGACCGTCTGGGCCAACGGGCTGAACTTGGCGCCGTGAGCGGCTGACTCGCCGCACGCGCCAGCGTTCAAGAAGCAGCAAGGGCGCCGGCGTGTCCCGGGTCTACCCCCAACAGCCCGCGGAGTCTCGGCGGAATCGGGCTAACCGGGGCGCACCTGCGAACCTGACTGCTGACCGTGAATGCGCAGTTGACCGGTCAACGGACTGTCATCTGTCTGCCACGTGCAACTTCTAGCATGGCCTGAATGGACATCGAACAACACCACCAATGACAACCGCGGCTATCGAGGTGCGCGGGCTGTGCAAGACCTATCCAGGTTGCACCGCACTCGACGAGGTCAGCCTGAGCCTGGCGCCCGGTGAGATGGTGGCCCTGATCGGGGCTTCTGGATCGGGCAAGTCCACACTGATGCGGCACCTGTCCGGGTTCATCGGCGCCGACTCAGGCTCGATCTCGGTCTTCGGCCGCCAGATCCAGCGCGACGGCCGCGTGGTGTCCGACATCCGTGACATCCGCGCCGGCATCGGATTCGTTTTTCAGCAGTTCAACCTGGTCAACCGCTTGCCGGTCATGACCAACGTGCTGGTGGGCCTGTTGCGCCGCACCAGCCTGTGGCGCAGCCTGCTGATGCGCTTCAACGTGGCCGAGCGCCAGCAGGCACTCGAAGCGCTGGTCGCCGTCGGCATCGAGCAGACCGCCTGGCAACGGGCCTCGACCCTGTCGGGCGGCCAGCAGCAGCGCGCTGCGCTGGCGCGCTGCATCGTTCAGGGTGCCCGCGTCGTGCTGGCCGACGAGCCGATCGCCTCGCTCGACCCGGAATCCTCGCGCAAGGTCATGGAGCTGCTGGCCGAGATGAACCGCGAGCGGGGCTGCACCGTGCTGGTGTCGCTGCATCAGGTCGAGTTCGCGACGCGCTACTGCCCCCGCACGATCGCCCTGCACCGCGGCAAGGTGGTCTACGACGGCCCGTCGTCCGCGTTGACCCCGGCCCTGCTGCGCGAGCTCTACGGTGCCGATGTCGACGACCTGTTCGGCAAGTCCGCGTCGACCGCCGAGTCAGCGGTGGTCGGGCCATCTGCCGGCGCCGCGCCCCCCGCCCTGCCGCAGACCGCCGCTGCGCTGCTGTGACCAGCGGCCCTCGCCCGCCCCTTTCCCTCGCCTCTGCCTCGCCTTCCCTCCCTTACGCCATCAAGGACTCCGACATGCTTCGCTCACGCAGATCCCTCCTCGGCGCCGCCGCCCTTCTGGTGGCCGGCCTGGCCCATGGTGCCGACGTCACCGAACTCAACTTCGGCATCATCGCCACCGAGAAGGCCGGCGCCCTCAAGCAGATGTGGGAGCCCTTTCTGGACGACATGACCAAGGCCGTGGGCGTCAAGGTGAACGGCTTCTACGCCACGGACTACGCCGGCATCATCGAAGCCCAGCGCTTCAACAAGCTGCAGATCGCGTGGTACGGCAACAAGGCCGCCATCGACGCGGTCGACCGCGCCAGCGGCGAGGTGTTCGCCCAGTTCGTCGATCTGGACGGCACACCCGGCTACTACTCGTACCTGATCACCCACAAGGACAGCGGCATCACGACGCTCGACCAGGTGCTCAAGAACGGCAAGGACACCACCTTCGGCATCGGTGACCCGCAGTCGACCTCGGGCACGCTGGTGCCCAGCTACTACGTGTTCACGCTCAACGGCCTGGACCCCAAGACCCACTTCAAGGTGACGCGTTCGTCCAACCACGAAGGCAACTTCCTGGCCGTGCTGAACCGCCAGGTCGACGTGGCCACCAGCAACAGCGAGATGACGCAGAAGATGAAGGAGAAGTCGCCCGAGAAGCTCGACCAGATCCGCATCCTGTGGACCTCGCCGCTGATTCCGCGTGATCCGCTGGTGTGGCGCAAGGATCTGCCGGGCGACATGAAGAAGAAGATCCAGGACTTCGTCGTCGGCTATGGCAAGGACGCCCGCGAGAAGGAGATCCTGAAGAACATGTACCGCCTGGCCGGCTTCAAGGCCTCGACCGACGCGCAGCTGATCCCCATCCGCCAGCTCGAGCTGTTCAAGGACCGCAAGAAGTTCGAGGCCGACGCCAACATGTCCGAAGGTGATCGCAAGGCCAAGCTGGCCGAGATCGACACCAAGCTGGCCGCCTTGGCCGGCAAGGCGAAGTAAGGCCGCGGCGTCTGCGCCCCGGCAACTCCACCGCATCGTCCTGTACCGCCCCGTCTGCGCACCATGGCCGCCACGCCACCCACGATCCGAGACATCCCGCTGCAGCCATCAGGCGGGGGCTTCGGCACCACCCTGGCCTGGGCCGTCGTGCTGATGCTGCTGATCTGGTCGTGGGGCGGTGCGGACATGCGCCCGATGGCGCTGTTCCGGGACTCGGCCAACATGGCGGTGTTCCTGCGCGAGTTCTTCCCGCCCAACTTCCACGACTGGCGCATCTACCTGGGCGAGATGGTGATCACCATCCACATCGCCGTCTGGGGCACGGTGCTGGCCGTCGTGTGCGCCGTGCCGTTCGGCCTGATGTCTGCATCCAACCTGGTGCCCCGCTGGGTCTACCAGCCGGTGCGCCGGCTGATGGATGCCTGCCGCGCGATCAACGAGATGGTCTTCGCCATGTTGTTCATCGTGGCCGTGGGCCTGGGGCCGTTTGCCGGCGTGCTGGCGCTGTGGGTGCACACCACCGGCGTGCTGGCCAAGCTGTTTGCCGAGGCCGTGGAAGCCATCGACCCGCGTCCGGTCGAGGGCGTGCGCGCCACCGGTGCCAATGCGCTGGAAGAAATCCTCTACGGCGTCATCCCCCAGGTGCTGCCGCTGTGGATCTCGTACGCGCTGTACCGCTTCGAGTCGAACGTGCGCTCGGCCTCGGTGGTCGGCATGGTGGGTGCGGGCGGCATCGGCGTGATCCTGCATGAGGTGATCCGCGGCTTCGACTATGCCGAGACGGCGGCCGTGCTGCTCATCATCATCGTCTCGGTCACGCTGATCGACCTGCTCTCGGCGCGCATCCGCCAGTGGGCGATCTGATGACCCACTGCCTGCCTGCAAGCACTGCACCATGATCCCGACCAGTGCCCGCGTGGCCGTCTACGACGCGCCCAACGCCCCCTTCGTGCTGCGCGACTACCCGCTGCGCCCGCCCGTGGCCGGCGAGGTGCTGGTGCGCATTGCCATGTCGACCATCTGCCGCTCCGACATCCACTCGTGGCAGGGCCATCGACCCAACCCCTGCCCCGGTGTGCTGGGCCATGAGATCGTCGGCCGCATCGTGGCCCTGAGTGCCGGCATCGAGCGCGACATGCGTGGCGCATCACTCGCGGTGGGCGACCGCGTCACCTGGAGTGAATACTTCATCGCCGGCCCCAACTACTGCAGCGAAGTGCTGGACCTGCCGCAGAAGTCGCCCGGCGTCGACAAGTACGGCCACATGGCGGCCGACACGGCGCCACACCACCACGGCGGCTTCGGCGAGTACTGCTACATCCTGCCGCAGTCATGGATCCTGCGCCTGCCCGATGTGCTGAGTGATGCCGAGGCAGCGCCCCTCAACTGCGGCGTGGCCACGATGATCGCCGTCACCGAGGCGGCCGAGATCCGCATCGGCCAGACCGTGGTCATCCAGGGCCTGGGGCTGCTGGGCCTGTACGGCGCGGCCATCGCCAAGGCGCGCGGCGCCGGGCGGGTGATTGCCATCGACGGCGTGGCCGACAGGCGTGAACGCGCCCAGCGTTTCGGTGTCGACCTGGCACTCGACCCGGCCGCCTTTGCACCCGGCGAACTGGCGCGCCATGTGGCATCGCTGTGCCCGCCGCTGGGCGCCGACGTGGTGCTGGAAGTCTGCGGCGACCCGCGCGTCATCCCCTCGGGCATCGACATGCTGCGCGTGGGCGGGCGCTACGTGTTGGCCGGCGTCGTCAACCCGGGCGCGATGGTCACGCTCGACGCCAATCTGCTGATGCGCAAGATGCTCACGCTCACGGGTGTACACAACTACCACCCGCGCCATCTGATCGAGGCGCTCGATTTCGTCGTCGCCCAGCGCGAGCGGTATGCCTTTGCCGACCTGGTCGACGGCATCTATGCGCTCGAACGTGTCGATGCCGCCATGGCCGACGCAGCGGCCCGGCGTGTGCTGCGCGCCGCCATCGTCCCCTGACCCTTCTGACGCCAGCGCCAGGCCGCCCACCCGCCACGCCAGCGCGGGCAGCGCCTCACCCCACCGAGCACGCCATGCCCGACACCACGACACCCACCTCGCCCGTCGTCGACGAACTCGAACCCATCTACGGTGAACGTGCCCATCGGCGCTACGGCCTGGCCGCCATCAACCAGTTGATGCACGCCGTGCAGTCGGGCGCGCTGGCCCGCGCCGCCGACCTGCCGCCCACGCTGGTGGTCGCGGCCCTGCTGCACGACATCGGCCACATGGTGCACACGTTGGGCGAGCACCCGGCAGCGGCAGGCATCGACGACCGCCACGAAGACATGGGCGCACGCTGGCTCGCTCGCCACTTCGGCCCCGCTGTGACCGAACCGGTGCGCCTGCACGTGGCCGCCAAACGCTACCTGTGCGCCACCGAGCCCGGCTACTTCGCCAGCCTGTCGTTCGATTCGGTGGAAAGCCTGGAACTGCAAGGCGGCCCGATGACCGACACCGAAACGGCCGACTTCGAACGCCAGCGCTACTGGCGCGACGCCGTCGCGCTGCGCCGCATCGACGAGCAGGCCAAGGACCCGAACGGACCGCTGCCGCCATTTGCCGAGTTCCGCAAGGACATCGAACAAGCCCTGGCACTGAGCCCGTCGCGGTAGAAGGCCACGGCGCGCTCGAGGTCGTCGACGCCCGGGGTGATGAAGCTGAGGTGCGGGGTCATGGGGCGGATGATGACCCAACTCGGCCAGCCCTTCGGCCTGCACGCCCCTGGCACACGACATCGCCCGACTGGCTACCATGAGCCCGCACCGGGACCACGTCCGGGTCCAGTGGCCATCGCGCCCCTACTCCCTTTGCCGGCCCCGCCGCGTCAGCCCGCCCGCCCGCCCACCCCCGAGGAGTCGACCATGGTCAACCCTGGCAGCAGCAGCAGCAACAGCAGCTCGAGCATCGCGCGCAACACCGTCTGCCTGTGGTACGACGGCACCGCCCTCGCCGCCGCCGAGTTCTATGCCCGCACCTTTGCCGACAGCACGGTGCGTGCCGTGCACCGGGCCCCGGCGACTACCCCAACGGCAAGCAGGGCGATGTGCTGACGGTTCAGTTCACCGTGCTCGGCATCCCCTGCCTGGGCCTGAACGGCGGCCCGGCCTTCAAGCACACCGAAGCCTTCTCGTTCCAGGTCGCCACCGACGATCAGGCCGAGACCGACCGCCTGTGGCACGCCATCATCGACCACGGCGGCCAGGCCAGCGCCTGCGGCTGGTGCAAGGACGCCTGGGGCCTGAACTGGCAGATCACCCCACGCGCCCTGATCGCTGCCGTCACCGACCCCGACCGCGCCGCAGCCCAACGCGCCTTCCAGGCCATGATGAACATGACGAAGATCGACATCGCAGCCATCGAGGCCGCCAGGCGCGGCTGAGGACAACCCACGCCGGCGTCGCCGAGCCCAATCGATCCAGGACGCTGCTGCCCCGAACCCACCGAGCCGTAACCGGCAGCGTTGCGTCAGCAGATCATCGAGTTGGCAAAAGCCGGTCGCACGCTGGCGGAGTTGTCGCGCGAGGTCGGTTGTACAGCTCGGACCGATGCCAGCAGGCGCAGCGCGCTTCAATCGCCAGCGCCCGGCGCCCAATCTGGTCAACCGGTCGTTCAAGGCCCAGCGGCCCGATGAGCTGTGGACGGCCGACATGACCTACGCGCCACCTGGGCCGGCATCCTCTCGCTGTGCCCGGACCGCCAGCGCCACTCGGCGCTGGGTTGCCAGTCGCCGTCGACCTTGATGCGGCGTACTTCCTTTCGGCCGCGGGGTTACGAAGTGCCCTGAAACACTACATCAACACAATGTCGTATTGCTCGGGGTTCATCGTGGCTTCGGCCTGCAGCGAGATCGGCTTGCCGACGAACTCCGACAAGCCCGCCAGGTGCGGGCTTTCCTCGTCGAGCAGCATCTCGATCACGCTGGGGCAGGCGATGACACGAAACTCCTTGGGGTCGAACTGGCGTGCCTCGCGCAGGATCTCGCGCAGGATCTCGTAACACACGCTGCGCGCGGTCTTGACGTGCGCGCGCCCGCCGCAGGTGGGGCAGGTTTCGCACAGCATGTGCGAGAGCGACTCGCGCGTGCGCTTGCGTGTCATCTCGACCAGACCCAGCTGGGTGAAACCACTCACCGTGGTCTTGGTGCGATCGCGCGCCATCTGCTTGCGCAACTCGGACAACACGGCGTGCTGGTGGTCCTCGCGCGTCATGTCGATGAAGTCGATGATGATGATGCCGCCCAGGTTGCGCAGACGCAGCTGGCGCGCGATGGCCTGCGAGGCTTCGAGGTTGGTCTTGAAGATGGTGTCGTCGAAGTTGCGCGCGCCGACGAAACCGCCGGTGTTGACGTCGATGGTGGTGAGGGCTTCGGTCTGGTCGATCACCAGATAGCCACCGCTCTTGAGATCGACCCGGCGCGACAGGGCTTTTTCGAGCTCGGAGTCGATGCCGAAGAGGTCGAAGATCGGCCGTTCACCCTTGTAGAGCTGCAGCTTGCCAACCGCGCCGGGTGTGTAGCGCTGGCCGAACTCGATCAGCGCGTCGTATTGCAGGCGCGAGTCGATCCGGATGAACTGGGTCTGGTCGTTGACCAGGTCGCGCAGCACCCGTTGCGCCAGATTGAGGTCTTCGTGCAGCAGCGACTTCTTGGCCACACCGGCAGGGGCCTTGAAGGCCGCTTCCCGGATGGCCGCCCAGGTCTTGCGCAGATAGGCGATGTCGTCGGCGAGTTCGGCGTCGGTCGCGTCTTCGGCATTGGTGCGCAGGATGAAGCCGCCGCCGCTGGTGGCTGCGGGCGGGGTCTGCACGGTGGCGCCGCCGGGTGACGCCGGCGCCGCGCCACTGGTCGAGGGTGCAGCAACCGCTGCGCCGTTGTCGCGCAGCGGGTTCGTGGCCACCGGCGCGGCTGCAAGTTCGGCGGCCGCCGCCTCGCCGGGGTCGGCCACGACGGGGCCAACGACCGGTGCGTCGACGACGGGTTTGCCGCGCTGCCCCACCAGCACCGCCATACGGGCGCGCAATTGCTCGCGTAGCTCGGGCGAGCCGATCTTCTGCGAGATGCCGATGTGTTCATCCTGCGGCAAAAACACAAGCAGCCGCCCGGCGATGCTGATCTGGGTCGACAGGCGTGCGCCCTTGGTGCCGATCGGGTCCTTGATCACCTGCACCAGCAGGGTCTGGCCTTCGAACACGAGTTTCTCGATGGGTATGGCCGGCGCGGCGTTGTCTCGCCCCGGGGGGGCGCCACGCCCGGGCAGGCCGGCCATGTGCACGTCGGCCACATGCAGGAAAGCGGCGCGCTCCAGGCCGATGTCGACAAACGCCGACTGCATGCCCGGCAACACACGCGCCACCTTGCCGGCATAGACGTTGCCGACCAGTCCACGCTCGAGTGTGCGTTCGAGATGCAGCTCCTGCACCGCACCGTTCTCGACGATGGCGACGCGGGTCTCCTGCGGTGTCCAATTGACCAGTATGTCTTGCATGACGGCTAGGCTAACCGATCAAGGCCCGGTGAGACACGGCCGTGTGACCCACTCGAGAGACAGATAACCAAGCGCACTGGCGGGGTCCGTCGCGCTGCGACTCAGGGCCGGACTGCGCCTGTCAGCGTGGCAACACGCCGGCCGCTTGCAGCAGCAGCGCTGTCTCGTGCATCGGCAGGCCCATGATGCCGCTGTAACTGCCGGTGATGTGTTCGACCTGCGCGGCCGCCTGGCTCTGGATGGCATAGGCGCCGGCCTTGCCCATGGGTTCACCACTGGCCACGTACGACTCGATCCAGGCGGGGGTGAGTGCGGCAAACCGCACCGTCGATGTCGACAGTTGCAGCGCCTGTTGTGTGTCGCCGCCCTGCCCCGGCCAGGCCAGCGCCACGGCGGTCAGCACGCGGTGCGTGTGGCCGGACAGGGCCGACAGGATGCCGGCTGCGTCGCTTGCGTCCACCGGTTTACCCAGGATGCGCCGGCCCAGCGCCACGGTGGTGTCGGCGCACAGGATGGGCGCTGGCGGCAAGCCACGTTGCGCCAGGCGAGCCCGGGCGGCAGCCAGCTTGGCCACCGTCACCCGTTTGACGTAGGTGGCCGGCGGCTCGTTCGGCCGCAGCGCTTCGAGCGCCTCGGCGTCTTCGTCGGGACCGGGCAACAGCAGCTCGTGGCGCACGCCGAGCTGGTCGAGCAACTGGCGCCGGCGCGGGCTCTGCGACGCGAGGTAGATGAAGTCGAAGGTCAAGGCAGAGGAGCTTCTCACTCGCGGTGATAGGGATGTCCGGCCAGCACCGACCAGGCGCGGTACAGCGCCTCGGCCAGCATGACCCGCACGAAGGCATGCGGCAGGGTCAGGTCCGACAGGCGCAGCGCCTCGTCGGCGCTGCTGCGCAGGCTGGGCGCCAGGCCGTCCGGCCCGCCGATCAGCAGGGCAACGTCACGGCCATCGAGCTGCCAGGCCGCGAGGCGCTCCGACAACTGCATGGTCGTGAGGCGCTGGCCCCGTTCGTCCAGCACCACACGCCGGCAGCCGCGCGGCAGCGCGGCCTCGATGCGCACACGTTCGGCGTCGAGCAAGGCCTCGACCGATTTGCCGCTGTTGCGTGGTTCGGTCTTGACTGCCTTGAGCTCCAGCCTGAGATCGGGCGGGAAGCGTTTGGCGTAGTCCTCGTACGCCGTGTCGGCCCAGGCCGGCAGCTTCTGGCCGACGGCGATGAGCAGCAGCTTCATTCAGCTCAGGACAAGGTCTTCTTGCGTGCTGCGGCGCTCTTGCCCGCTGGCTTGGCAGGTGCCGGCTTGCTGGCCGGTGCACGCGCGCTGGTGGTCTTGACCGCAGCCTTCGGAGCGGCGACCTTGCGGACTGGCCCTTTGGGTGCGGCGGTCTTGCGTACAGGTGCCTTGCGGGCCGGCTCGGGCGCGGCCTGGCGGGCTGCTGGCTTGGCGGCAGGTGCAGCGGCGGCCGTCTTGCGCGGCGCGGCGCGGCGTGCAGTTGCCTTCTTCGCGGCGTTGCGATCGGCGGCGAGCTTGGCAGCGCTGTCGGTGGCCGTCTTGCTGGCCCGCACCTTCACGACCTGGCTGATGACCTCGACCGGCGCCTTGCGACCTGTGGACGACTTCTTCGCCGCTGGCTTGCGTGCCGCGCTGTCGCCAGCAGCACTGGTCTTGCGTGCCGGGGCCTTGCGTGCCACCGGTTCATCCACTACTGCAGCGGCACGTTTGCGGGCTGGTGCCTTGCCTGCCGGTTTGCCGGCGGACTTGGCGGCAGCTTCGCGGCGTGCTGCGGCTTCGGCGGCATCGGCCTTGGTCGGGCGCGCACGTTTGGCCGGCTTTGCGGCGGGTTCGTCGTCTTCGTCCGCGGCTTCGGCCTTCACCAGGCCACGCACGGCGCCGAGTTTCATCGTCACCGGCTTGCCACCCCAGATCTCTTCGAGGTGGTAATACTGGCGGATGGCGGGCTGCATGATGTGCACCACCGCCTGGCCGCAGTCGACGATGATCCATTCGCCGTTTTCCAGGCCTTCGGTGCCGATGACACGGGCGCCCAGGTCACGCAACTCGTTGTTGACCTTGTCGCGCACGCTGGCGGCCAGGGCCTTGGTCTGGCGGTTGCTGGTGCCCGACGCGATGATCACGCGTTCGAACAGGGCCGAGAGTTCTTCGGTATTGAAGACAACGATGTCCTGCGCCTTGACGTCTTCGAGTCCGTCGACGATGGCTCTTTGCAGCTTGCGGATGTCCATGCAGCTTGGTGTTCTTTGCGGTGATGAAACAAGGCCAGGGTCGACCGGGGTCTGCGCTGGTGGGTAAGGCTCAGTGACGAGCGGGGGACGAAACAGGTGACTCGCTGCCTGCAGAGGCGGGGCCGGCAGCGTAAAGATGGTGGCGGGCAATATAGCTTGCCACCTCGGGCGCCAGCCATTGCGGCGCCAGGGTGGTGGCAGCTTCACCCGCAAACAGGCGCCGCCGCAGCTCGGTGGCGGCATGTTCGAGGGGTGCCAGCTCGATGCGGACAGGCTCGCAAGCGGCGGCATTGTCGACGATCCAGCGCCTCAGCTCGTCCGGGGCCTTGGCGGTGACTCCGGCACGTGTCGCCACGGCCAACGTGGCGCGCTGCAGGATCTGCTGCCAGCCATGCCAACGCGTGAAGTTGGCGTATTGATCCTGCCCGATCACGAGGTACCAATCGGCCACATCGGCTGCGGCCTCGCCGTTCTGCAGCTCGATCAGGCTGTCGAGTGTGTAGCTCGGGCCGGTGCCGCCCAGTTCACAGCGCTCCAGGGTGAACCGGGGTTCCCCCGCGATCACCAGCTCGAGCATGGCGACACGGTGGTCGGCGGCTTCGAGGGGGCGTGCCTTCTGCCAGGGCTGGCCGGCCGGCATCCAGCGCAGTTCATCGAGCCCGAGCTGATCGAGCGCGGCGCGGGCCAGCGCCAGATGGGCCTGATGCACCGGGTCGAAGCTGCCGCCGTACAGGCCGATGCGTCGTCTGGTCGTGCGCGCTGCAGGCGTGGCCGCACTGCATGTGGCTGATCCGGGTGTGGTCGGCCCGTCGTCGGCCGCCGAACCCGGGCCAGGCGCCGGCGTTATCGTCAAGCAGCCGCCTCGCCCAGCCAGTCGCGCGGGCGCAGGAAGTCGCTGTAAAGCTTCGCTTCGGGTGTGCCCGGCTCGGGCGCCCAGCTGTAGCGCCAGTTCACCGTGGGCGGCATCGACATCAAGATACTTTCGGCGCGCCCGCCCGATTGCAGGCCGAACAACGTGCCGCGATCCCACACCAGGTTGAACTCGACATACCGGCCGCGCCGGTAGGCCTGGAACTCGCGTTCACGTTCGCCGTAGGGCATGTCGCGACGTTTTTCGGCGATGGTCAACCAGGCGGGCAGGAAACAATCGCCCACCGATTTCAGCATCGCAAAACTGCCGGCCGCGCCGAGCTCGGAGAAGTCGTCGAAGAAGATGCCACCCACACCACGTGGCTCGTTGCGGTGCTTCAAGAAAAAGTATTCGTCGCACCAGCTCTTGAAGCGCGGGTAGAGCTGTTCACCATGCGGCGCCAGGGCGTCGGCACAGGTGCGATGGAAGTGCACGGCGTCTTCCTCGATGCCGTAATACGGCGTCAGATCCAGGCCACCACCGAACCAGCGCACGGTCTCGCCGTTGGCCGGCTTGGCGCTGAGCATGCGCACATTCATGTGGGCTGTGGGCACATGCGGGTTGCGCGGATGAAAGACCAGCGACACCCCCATGGCCTCGAACGGTGCACCGGCCAGTTCGGGCCGATGCTGGGTGGCCGACGGCGGCAAGGCCGTGCCTCGCACCTGCGAGAAGGCGCAGCCGCCACGCTCCAATAGGCCACCACCTTCAAGCACGCGCGTGATGCCGCGGCCTTCGAGCTTGCCGCCGGGCGGGCGCTCCCAAGCGTCGGTGATGAAGCTGCTGCCGTCGGCCGCACCTGCCGCCGCACAGATGCGCTCCTGCAGGCCGGTGAGGTAGGCGAGCACGTCGTCGTTGCTGGGGCCGGGGGCTGAGGCGCTGGTCGTCATCGTGGCGGAGGGTTGGAGTTGAACGAAGGTGACTGGGGAAGTCAGACGAGCTTGATCGGCGCAGCCAGTTCGGGCCGGTGGCCGCTGGCTGCACCGACACAGCGGGCGATGGCGGCCATGTCGGCCTCGGCGTCACCACTGAGCATGAGCATCTCGCGCAGGTTCACCACGCGACGACCATAGTCGATGGTGGCCACCACCAGCGGCACATTGGCCCCATGGGCAACACGGTAGAAGCCGCTGCGCCAGCCCTTGGTCAGCGAGCGTGTGCCTTCGGGCGCCAGCACCAGCCAGAACAGGCGGTTCTCGGCGCGCGCGCTGTTCATCTCGTTGATGGTGTGGCCCACCACGCCCGACGAGGTCTTGCGGTTGATCGCTACACCGCCCAGCCAGCGCATCCAGGCGGCAAAACCGGGCACCTTGAACAAGCTGTCCTTGCCCCAGAAACGCACCTGGATGCCCATCGTCCACTTGGCCAGCAGGCCGACGATGAAGTCCCAGTTGGAGGTGTGCGGGTAGACCGCGATCACACCTTGCAAGCCGGGCAGACCGTCGAAGTCGACACGCCAGCCGGCCAGGCGCAGCAGGCCACGAGCGATCTTGCTGCCGCGGAACTGGACAAGTTGTGGTGAGGCTGCGGCCACTGCCGTGCCCACCGGTTCAGGCTGCGCCGACATCAGCGACGGATGGCGCGCCAGCCGATGTCGCGGCGGTACACCATGCCGTCGAAATGGATGCCAGCCATGGCGTTGTAGGCCTGGGCCTGGGCGTCTTTCACCGACTCGCCCAGAGCCGTCACACACAACACCCGACCACCACTGGTGACCGTGCCGTGGGGTTCGGGCGAGGTGCCGGCGTGAAAGACCATGCTGTCTGGCGGCATGTTGGCCATGGTCACCAGACCACGCACCACGTCGCCCTTGCGCGGCGCCAGCGGATAACCCGCGGCCGCCACCACCACACCCAGTGCGACACGGCGATCCCAGTCGAGCTGCACCTGGTCGAGGGTGCCGTCGGTGGCGGCCAGCAACACATCACACAGGTCACTCTTCAGACGCATCATGATGGGCTGCGTCTCGGGGTCACCCAACCGCGTGTTGAACTCGAGCGTCTTGACCTGGCCCTTGGCGTCGATCATCAACCCGGCGTACAGGAAGCCGGTGAAAGGAATGCCGTCGCGCGCCATGCCGTCCACCGTGGGGCGGATGATGTCCTGCATCACGCGGGCGTGCACATTGGGCGTCACCACCGGCGCCGGTGAATAGGCCCCCATGCCGCCGGTGTTGGGGCCGAGGTCGCCGTCGAGCAGGCGTTTGTGGTCCTGGCTGGTGGCCAGCGGCAGGATGTTCTTGCCGTCGACCATGACGATGAAGCTGGCCTCCTCGCCGGCCAGGAACTCTTCGATGACCACCCGCGCGCCGCCCGCGTTGTGGGTCACGCCGAGCTTGTTGGCGCCGTCGTCGGTCAACATCCAGTCGATCGCCTCGTGCGCCTCGGCCAGCGTCATGGCCACGACCACACCCTTGCCGGCCGCCAGGCCATCGGCCTTGACGACGATGGGCGCACCCTGTGCCTCGACATAGGCATGCGCCTGGGCCGCATCCCCGAAGGTGGCGTAGGCGGCGGTCGGGATGTGGTGGCGCGCCATGAAGTCCTTGGCGAAGGCCTTGGAGCTTTCCAGCTGCGCCGCAGCCCGGGTGGGGCCGAAGATGCGCAGACCGCGCGAGCGGAACACGTCGACCACCCCAGCCGACAGCGGCGCCTCGGGCCCGACCACGGTGAGCGCGATCTTCTCGGCCTGGGCGAAGTCGGCCAGCGCGTTCACGTCGGTGATGGCGATGTTCTGCAGATCCGGGTCGAGGGCGGTGCCACCGTTGCCCGGTGCCACCAGCACCTTGTGCACGCGCGGCGAACGCGCCAGTCGCCAGGCCAGCGCATGTTCGCGCCCGCCCGAGCCGATCACCAATACCTTCATGGGGAGTCCCGGTTCCGATGATCCCGAGGGATCAGTCGCCGATTTCGGCGTTGTGATAGACGGCCTGCACGTCGTCGAGATCCTCGATCACGTCCAGCAGCTTTTGCATGCGCGCGGCGTCTTCGCCGGCCAGCGGGATGGCCACGTCGGCGCGCATGGTCACCTCGGCCAGTTCGGCGGTCAGGCCTGCGGCTTCGAGTGCGGCGCGCACGGCTTCGTACTCGGTCGGCGCACACAACACCTCGATGGAACCTTCATCGTCGGTGATGACGTCGTCGGCACCGGCTTCGAGCGCCACTTCCATGACCTTGTCCTCGCTCGTGCCCGGCGCATAGATGAGCTGGCCGCAGTGCTTGAACTGGAAGGCCACCGAGCCGTTGGTGCCCAGGTTGCCGCCGTACTTGCTGAAGGCATGGCGCACCTCGGCCACGGTGCGCACGTGGTTGTCGGTCATGGTGTCGACGATGATCGCCGCACCACCGATGCCGTAACCCTCGTAGCGGATCTCCTCGTAGCTGATGCCTTCGAGTGAACCCGACGCCTTGTCGATGTTGTACTTGATGCGGTCGGCCGGCATGTTGGCCGCCTTGGCCCGGTCGATGGCCAGGCGCATGCGCGGATTGGCGCTCACGTCGGCGCCACCCTGGCGAGCCGCCACCGTGATCTCGCGGATGATGCGAGTCCAGACCTTGCCGCGTTTTTCGTCCTGACGACCCTTGCGGTGCTGGATATTGGCCCACTTGGAATGACCGGCCATGAATTCTCCTGTTCTTGGCTGGGCCAGCTCGCCGATCTGCCGCTGCCACGGTTGCCCCGCGGCCGCAGCGCGGCTGGCCCGTGCATGGTTAGACTGCCATTCTACTTTTCCCGACCCCTGAAACATGGCCCACCAAGACGACTCCACCCTCATCCTGGCCCGCCATGGCTCGGCCAGCGCCGAACTGCTGCCGCAGCTCATCAACCGCCACGGCCTGATCACCGGCGCCACCGGCACCGGCAAGACCATCACCTGCAAAAACTCGCCGAAGCCTGTTCGAGCATCGGTGTGCCGGTCTTCATGGCCGACGTCAAGGGCGACCTCACCGGCATCAGCCAGCCCGGCAAGGCCACGCCCAAGCTGCAGTCCATCCTGACCGAACGAGGCCTGGACCTGCCCGAGTTCGCCGCCTGCCCCACCACACTGTGGGACGTGTTCGGCGAACAGGGCCACCCGGTGCGCGCCACGGTGAGCGACCTGGGCCCGCTGCTGCTGTCGCGCATGCTGGCGCTCAACGAGACGCAACAAGGTGTGCTGCAGCTGGTGTTCAAGATTGCCGACGACAACGGCCTGATGTTGCTCGATCTAAAGGACCTGCGCGCGATGCTCTCGCACGTCGGCGAGAACGCCAGCGACTACACCACCGACTACGGCAACATCAGCGCCGCCAGCGTGGGCGCCATCCAGCGTGGCCTGCTGCAGATCGAGCAACAGGGCGGCGACCAGTTCTTCGGCGAGCCCATGTTGTCGATCGACGATTTCATGCAGACGGTCGACGGCAAGGGGGTGATCAACATCCTGGCGGCCGAGAAGCTGCTGACCGCACCGCGCCTGTACGCCACCTTCCTGTTGTGGATGCTGTCGGAGCTGTTCGAGGCCCTGCCCGAGGTGGGCGACCTGGACAAACCCAAACTCGTGTTCTTCTTCGACGAAGCCCACCTGCTCTTCAACGACGCGCCCAAGGCGCTGCTCGAACGTATCGAGCTGGTGGTGCGCCTGGTGCGCTCCAAGGGTGTGGGGGTCTATTTCGTTACCCAGAACCCGCTGGACATCCCGGACAGCGTGCTGGCGCAGCTCGGCAACCGCGTGCAGCACGCGCTGCGCGCCTTCACGCCGCGCGACCAGAAGGCGGTGCGTGCCGCCGCCGACACCATGCGCGCCAATGCGGGCCTGGACATCGCCACCGCCATCAGTGAACTGGGTGTGGGTGAAGCCCTGCTCAGCCTGATGGACGCCAAGGGCCGACCGAGCCCGACGCAGCGCCTGTTCGTGTTGCCGCCCGGCAGCCAGATCGGCCCGATCACACCCGAGCAACGCCAGGAGCTGCTGGCCAGCTCGCTGGTGGCGGGTGTCTACGAGAAGGTGGTCGACCGCGAGTCGGCCTACGAGAAACTCAAGGGTCGCACCCTGGCCACCGGCGCCAATGCCGAGCAGATGCGGTCACAGATGGGCCGCGACGCCGGTGGCTCGATCGGCGACGGTGCCCGCTCAGGCGCTGGCGAGGCCGTGCAGGACGGCGCCGGCGAAGCCGCAGGATCCGGCATGACCGGCGCCCTGCTCGGCGGCCTGGGCAGCCTGCTGTTCGGCAGCACGGGGCCACGCGGCGGCCAGCGCGACGGCATCGCCCAGATGGTGGCGCGCTCGGCCGTGCGCAGCGTGGGCTCTGCCGTGGGCCGCGAGATCGCCCGCGGCGTGCTCGGCTCGCTGCTGGGCGGCGGCGGGTCGCGGCGGCGCTGAGATCAAGGCTCAGCCCGCTCGCGTCCGTGCTGTTCAACTCCTACGAGTTCCTGTTCGTCTACTTCCCGCTGGTGCTGCTCGGCTTCTTCGTGCTGGGGCGCAGGCACCCGGCGCGGGCCGCCGCCTTCCTGGCCGCGGCGTCGGTGGCTTTCTACGGCTGGTGGAGCTTGCAGGCCTTGCCGCTGCTGCTGGCGTCGATCACCTTCAACTACCAGTTCGGCCAGTGGGTGTCACCAGCCCGGCCGGGTGACGAACCGAGGCGTCGGCGTCTGCTGCAGGTGGCACTGGTGGCCAACCTGGCGCTGCTGGGGCTGTTCAAGTACGCCGACTTCTTCATCACCAACGCCAACCACGCCGTGCAGGCCATGGGGGGCACACCGTGGCCGGCGCTGCACTGGCTGCTGCCGATCGGCATCTCGTTCTACACCTTCACGCAGATCGCCTACCTGGTCGACAGCTGGCGCGGCAAGGTGCACGAGCGCCGCTTCGTGCACTACCTGCTGTTCGTGACCTACTTTCCGCACCTGATCGCCGGGCCGATCCTGCATCACGCGCAGATGATGCCGCAGTTCGCCCGCGCCCGGACCTATGTGCTGCACCCGCGCCGGCTGCTGCTCGGCTTGGGCCTGTTCGTGCTGGGCCTGTCCAAGAAACTGCTCGTCGCCGACCCGCTGGGGCAATGTGCCGACCTGGTGTTCGACCGGGTACACGCTGGTCTGGTGCCCTCGTTCGAGCTGGCCTGGACGGGCGTGCTGGCCTACACCTTCCAGATCTATTTCGACTTCTCGGGCTACTCGGACATGGCGGTGGGCATCTCGCGCTGCCTGGGTGTGAGGTTGCCCGAGAACTTCCGCTCGCCCTACCAGGCCACCAGCATCATCGAGTTCTGGCGCCGCTGGCACATGTCGCTGTCGACCTTTCTGCGCGACTACATCTATGTGCCGCTGGGCGGCAACCGGCACGGTGAACCACGCCGGCTGGTGAACCTGATGACCACCATGCTGCTGGGTGGCCTGTGGCACGGCGCGGCCTGGACCTTCGTGATCTGGGGCGCCATCCACGGCGGCGCACTGGTGGTCAATCACCTGTGGCGGCGCGTGTCATCGTCCAGGGCCGGGGCAAGCAGGACCGAGCCCGGGCGCTGGCAACGTCACCTCAGCAGCGGCGTCGGCTGGCTGCTCACCTTCCTGGTCGTGTGTGCCGCCTGGGTGGTGTTCAGGGCGCCCGACATGGACACGGCCCTGGCGATCTACCGCGGCATGCTGGGCCTGGACGACTCGGCCGTGGCCACCCTCAAGGACCTGAGCCCGCCGTTCAAGCTGCACGAGTTTTACCGCACCCTCATCGCCGCCCTGCTGATCGCCCTGCTGCTGCCGCGCAGCCGGCAGCTGGTGGCCGTATGGCTGCCGGTGCCGCGCAGCTTTCTGCGCGCCGGCAAGCCACGCCTGCCAGGCACAGTGGCACTGGCCTTGGGCCTGGCGACCGGGCTGCTGCTGGCCTGGGATGTGTCGCGCCTGGGCAGCTACAGCCCCTTCCTGTACTTCCAGTTCTGAGCATGGCCGCAGCCTCGTCGCGCCACCTGTCGATCCGCTGCCTGCAAGCGTTTGCCGGAGTGCTGGTGCTGATGCTTCCGGCCCTGTTCTGGAGTTGGGCCACACCCGCGCCGTATGCCGACCTGACCCGCATCGGCCGGTTCTCCGAGGCCTCGTTCGGCTGGCGCGGCAGCCAGCCTGCCGTTGCAGCCACATCGCTGCAGGCGGCGCCCATCGACCAGGCCGACGTGCTGGTGATCGGCGACAGTTTTTCTGCCCCGCGGTTATGGCAATCGGTCCTGGTCGAGACCGGCTGGCAGGTCGCCACCTGGCACTGGAACAACGTCGATCACCTGTGCCGCGACCTCGAACCCTGGCTGCGCCGCCAGGGGTTTGCCGGGCACACGCTGGTGCTGCAGGTGGTCGAGCGCCACCTGCCCGCCTTGGTCGACAAGAGCGACGGCTGCACCACCATGCCTGAGCTGCGGGGCCTACCAGGCAGTCACTCAGGCCGACAGCCGGGCAACCCGGCGGGTCAGCCAGCAGGCAGTCATGCCGGCGCTCCCTCGGTTGCCGTGCCACTGACCCAGCCACCCGGGTTCACCATCAACTGGCAGGCTCGGCTCGACACCGGCGCCGTGACGGCCTGGCACAACTGGCTGGCCGAACGTGATGACACCAGCTTCGTGGTGCGCGCGGGTGAACATGTGCGCGTGGCCACTGTGGCACGTGGTTGTGAGCTGTTCTCGCACCCGCTGTGCCGGCGTGCATTGTTCCTGGCCGACGATCTGGACCTGCCGCCTGCCCTGCCCGACCACGTCACCGCCCTGCCCCGCATGGCCGCGTCGACCGCCACCTTGCGTGTCCTGTGGGTGGTGACACCCAACAAGTCGACCGTCTACCTGCAGCCCGAGCGGGCCCGGCAGCTGAGTTCGGTGATGCGCCAGGCGGTGGTGGCGCCAGGGTCGGGCATCGACCTGTACGGAGCCTGGATGGATCGTCGGCACGCCGTACGCGACCTCTACTTTCCTGGTGACACCCACCTGTCGACGGCGGGTTACCGCGAGATGGGCCGCCTGGTCGCCGACGCACTGGGGCCTGCGCCCGCGCGCTGACAACCAGGCGCCGGCACCGCCCGGATGGCCTCACCTCACCGTGTAGCCCCGCCCATCCAGGCAGGCGGCCTGGGCGCGGCCGTAGTCGCCGCGTTTGCTCACGTCGATGGTCGCCGTGTTGCTCGCCGTGGCGTTGGCGGTGGGGTCGAAGCCACTTTGTGTCACCGCCCAGCGGTGGCATTCGTATTCGTCGCTGGCCTGCACCTCGGCGCTCTGGCCATTGCGCGGATAGATGTAGAGCTTGTCGCTGACCGGTGCGGCGCCGGTGCTGGCCGACACCGGCGGCGCCACCACCTCGTAACCACCACCACCGGGCAGGTTGCGGTAGTAGATGCCGTTGGCATACCAGTAACTCACGGCACCGATGGTCAGCACGGTGGCAAAGGCCGGCAGGTCACCCACCACCACCCCGTAGGGCGGGCGCACCACCAGGTAACCACTCGGCCCGGGTGAATACCAGGTGCCGTCGTAGAAGCCGTATCGCACCCCACCGTAGATGATCACCCTGCTGTGCTGCGGCAAGGTGCGTGTCCGCCAGCCCGGCACCGGATAGGCACGGGCGTGGCCATGGGCGCCGTCCCACCACTGGCCACGCGCCGGGACGCCGGCAACACGTCCGTCGCGCCGCAGGTCGCGCCCTTCGGTTCGCCCATCGCGTCCGTCCCCGCGCCGGTCATCCGCACTCACCAGCCCCGGCACGGCCAGGGCCAACAGGCCCAGCACCATCGCCACCCCGAAACGTCTGCACCAGAGTTCGATCATCATGGCTCGTTACCTCACGTTGTAACCACGCCCGCCCATACAGGCCGACATGGCGCGGCGGAACCCTTCGACCGGCTGCTGACGTGCATCCTCACGCGCCTGCCAGTCGCGCCGGCGGGCGTCCTGCAGACGTTCGGTCTCCTGGGCACGGGCTTCTTCGACGCTGGCGCCGAGCAGGCCACCGAAGATGGCGCCCAGCACCATGCCGCGCCCGCCATTGCGCCCGGACGACATGGCCGCCCCCACCACCGCACCCGTGGCAGCTCCGGCCACGGCCACACCCGGGTCACGCGACACCGTGCCCGTCACCGGCTCGGGTGCGCGGGTGACCGGTGTCATGCCCGGGTCGGTGCCGGTCTGGTGCACCGCCCAGCGATAACACTCGTAGCGATCGCGGTCCTGCTGCTCGGCGCTCTGGCCGCGCTCGGGGTAGAAGTACAGCGGCGGCATCGCGGCTGTCGGCTGCGGCGCCGGCGCAGGTGTCTGCACATACCGTGGCGGCGGATACGGGCCGCCCGGGTAGACCACCACCCGATGCGGTGGCGGCGCCACCACACAGGCCGACACCACGGCCGCAAGCGGCAGCAAGGTCAACCAGCGCCAGCGCGCTGCCCGGCGTGGCGCCTGGCCGCGAGCGTCGGCATGTTGTGCATCAGAGACAGTTCGAGAGGTAGTCATGACTTGCATTTTGTTCCTGCGCCCATCCCGGCTCGCTGCTCGGAGGTAACGCCTCGTTGACAGCACTCATCGGCGCGCCCGGCATGCCATGCTGCGGCACCGCATAACATCACGCCCTTGTGGGCAAAGGCGAGCCCGCACCTTGTCAACGTTCGGGAGCACCAGATGGACGACGTCAACACATCAGATCCGAACGACCCGGTGATCGCACGGGCCCGCAAGCGTGTGAGCCTCAAGCTGGGCTTCTACACACACGCCCTCATCTATGTTCTCGTCAACAGCGGTTTGTTCCTGCTAAGTTCGGCACAGGGTCGTCACTGGTCAATGTGGCCGCTGGCGGGCTGGGGCATCGGACTGGCCGTGCACGGTGTGTTCACCTTCATCGGCCTGCAGGGTGAAGGTTTCCGCGACCGCATGATCGAACGCGAAGCCGAGCGCCTGCGCGGCAAATGAACCTGCGCACCTGATCGCGCAGCCGACCCGCCCGATCGACCACCGGATTCACCCTTTTACATCGACGTTTCAACCGGCCAGCAGCCGGTGACCCGACCCCCATGAGCGACCCAAAATCAGCACCTGCAGCGCCCGCGGCACCCGACAGCACCAAGCCCACCAACTTCCTGCGCGGCATCATCGAACGCGACTTGCAGTCGGGCCAACTTGTCGAACGCCACTTTGCCGGCACGCCCGGTGACGCCGCGCACCACGCCGCCGGGCCTCTGGACGCGGCGCGTATCCGCACACGTTTTCCGCCCGAGCCCAACGGCTACCTGCACATCGGCCATGCCAAGAGCATCTGCCTGAACTTCGGCCTGGCGCGCGACTACGGCGGCGTGTGCCACATGCGTTTCGACGACACCAACCCCGAGAAGGAAGAGCAGGAGTACGTCGACAGCATCCTGGCGGCCGTGCAGTGGCTGGGCTTCGGCTGGGACAAGGCGGCCGATGGCGCCGAGGCCAACCACCTCTTCTACGCCAGCAACTACTTCGACTTCATGTACCGCGCGGCCGAGCACCTCATCGCCGCCGGCCATGCCTACGTGGACGAACAAAGCGCCGACGAGATGCGCGCCAACCGCGGCGACTTCGGCACCGCCGGCACCGATAGCCCGTATCGCAGCCGCACGCCGGCCGAGAACCTGGCGCGCTTCCGCGAGATGAAGGCCGGACAACATGCCGACGGCTCGATGGTGCTGCGTGCCAAGATCGACATGGCCAGCCCCAACATCAACCTGCGCGACCCGGCCATCTACCGCATCCGCCGCGCCACCCACCACCGCACGGGCGACGCGTGGTGCATCTACCCGATGTACACCTACGCGCACCCCATCGAGGACGCGCTGGAACGTATCACCCACAGCATCTGCACACTCGAGTTCGAAGACCAGCGCCCCTTCTACGACTGGCTGCTCGAGCGCCTGACCGAGCCGGCCACCCTTCCGGACGGCACGGTTGAGCAACCGCTGCTGGCTCAGCCCCTGCCCCACCAGTACGAGTTTGCGCGCCTGAACCTCACCTACGTCATCACCAGCAAACGCAAGTTGAAGCAACTGGTCGACGAACACATCGTCGAAGGCTGGGACGACCCGCGCATGCCCACCATCGTCGGCCTGCGCCGGCGCGGCTACACCCCCGAAAGCCTGCAGCTGCTGGCCGAACGCACGGGGGCCAGCAAGGCCAACAGCTGGATCGACTACGCCTGGCTCGACATAGCACTGCGCGACGACCTCGACCCCAAGGCCGCCCGCGCCGTCGCCGTGCTCGACCCCGTCAAGCTCGAGCTCACGAACTGGAACGAGGTTTTCAGCGCCGACATCGAACCATGCAGCGCCCCCGCCCACCCGCACCACCCCGAGATGGGCCTGCGCCACTTCGGCCTGAGCCGCGAACTCTGGATCGAACGCGACGACTTCCTGGAAGTGCCCACCAAGGGCTACCACCGCCTCTACCCCGGCAACAAGGTGCGCCTCAAGTACGGTGTGGTCGTCGAATGCACCGGCTGCACCAAGGACGCCGACGGCCACATCACGGCCGTACAAGCCAAGGTCATCCCCGACACGAAGAGCGGCACCCCCGGCGCCGACGCCATCAAGGTCAAGGGTGTCATCACCTGGCTCAGCGCCGCCCCCGGCGACCTGGGCGCCGTGGCCGCCGAAGTGCGCCTCTACGACCGCCTGTTCAGCGAACCCCAACCCGACGCCGGCGGCCGCGACTTCAAGACCGCCCTCAACCCCGCCAGCAAGAAGATCACCCAGGCCTGGGTGGAACGCAGCGCCGCGGGCGTGGCGGCCGAGACGCGGCTGCAGTTCGAACGCTTCGGCTACTTTGTGGCTGATCAGTACGACCACCAACCCGGCAAGCCGGTGTTCAACCGGGTGACGGGGTTGAGGGATACGTGGGCGAAGTGAGGCACGCGAGCGGACAGTAAGGGCGTCATCTTTGGGCGACGGTCAAATTGGATCACCATGCGTTCGATGGTTTCTAGCTTGCAGACGCCTGATCTGATGTACCGAACACAAGCCTTGCTACGCCATCGAAGTTGCCGATACTCGTCCGACGCAAAGACGAGTTCCAGTTCGACGACCGTTTGGTGAGCCACCCAATGCCTGCCGTTGTGCGTCGTTCCTGGTTACGCCAGGAACTCCTGCTCGTCCTCCACCTCTACTGGCGGATCCCATTCGGCCAGCAGGATGCACGAAATGCGCGGGTCATCGAACTCGCCAGTGCGCTGGGGAGAAGTCCAGGAAGCGTGTCGATGAAGCTGAACAACATGACGTCGTTGGACCCCGAAGAACTGGCACGCGGGGTCCGCGGACTACCTGGCGCCAGCGCGCTCGATCGTTTGACATGGGCCGAGTTCAAAGCAGACCAGGAGGCGATAGGAGCCGAGGCAGAAGCCGCTTGGCGCCTACGCGTTGAGCACCAAGACGATAGGCCTGCGGAGGAGATCGTCGATGACACCTTCACAAATCTGCGGTTGCCCCCACAACGCATCGAGACAACTGCAATACGGCGAGTACGTCTTGGTCAGGCGTTCTTTCGGCGCGCTGTATTAGATAACTTCGAGGGGCGATGTGCGCTCACGGGACTGGGGCATCTCGACCTGATTAACGCGAGCCACATCGTTGGCTGGGCCGAAGACGAGGCACACCGTGTCGACCCTCGAAATGGAATTGCACTCAATCGCCTGCACGACGCTGCGTTCGACAAGAAGCTCGTCACATTTGATGAAGACCTCCGCTTGGTGATTGGACGCACCTTGCGCGAATTCGTGGGTAAAGACGAACTTGCGCGCTCGTTCATTGCCTTCGAGGGTCGCCCGCTCCGGAAGAGCGCACGACACAATCTCGATCCCATATTGCTGGCTCGCCACCGCGAGGCCTTCGCCAAATCTAATGCTTGAGGCTTGAGGGTAGCGAGCAATTCACCGACGTCACCGGGGCGACGACATCGATCTTGTTCCCGCTGTACGTGTACTTGCCTGTATGGGACTGACTCACAGTCTGGGGCCTGCCCCGTCACGCAACAACACCGCCCGGCTGTACCGCAGAAACTCGTCCAGATGCGACGTGATGATGCTGACCGTGATCGGCAGTTGCAGCGCCTGGTAGTCGTGAACGGCGATGTTGCGAAAGCCGACCATGCGCTTGAGGCTGTCAGCCAGTGGCGCATCGATCCAGCCTGCACCGACCAGCAGGGTGAAAACATCGCGGGCGCTTTGGGGGATGCCCAGGCTGTCGCGGCGGATCAGGTGCTGGCCCATGTCGAGCGCGGCTTCGCAGGCACGCTGGATGTTGAGGATGGCGGCGTCCTGGCGGGTGAAATCGGTGGCGAAGCCGGCCGGATTGGCGGCGTATTCCTCGCGGGCCCGCGCC
Source organism: Candidatus Intricatilinea gracilis (assembly GCA_016702605.1). Taxonomy (GTDB): domain Bacteria; phylum Pseudomonadota; class Gammaproteobacteria; order Burkholderiales; family Burkholderiaceae_C; genus Sphaerotilus; species Sphaerotilus gracilis. The sequence goes on along the minus strand of JADJDQ010000021.1, from coordinate 1,133,436 downwards.
ACGCAGCGCTCGATGGTGGCGGCCTTATTGATCAGCACGTCATCGGACATAGACGGTTCCCCTGCGTTCGATGTCGGCCAGCAGGCCGGCGCGGGCGGTGTCGAGCTCGGTCTTCTCGCTCAGGATGGCAGCTTCGAACAGGGCTGCCTGCACGTCGGCGGCCCACCAGCGCTGGCCGGTGGTGATGATCTGGTACTGCATGACGGTGCTGGCGGCGCGCAGGTCGAGCAGATCGACGGTGCAACCTGCCATATCGGCCAGCCTGCCCGCCAGGTCGAAAAGCTGCAGCGGGTCGGCATAACCTGCCACCAACACGGCCAGGTCGAGGTCACTGTCCGGCCCGGCCGTGCCCTGGATGCGGCTGCCGAAGGCATGGATGGACATCAGCCCGGGCAGGCTAGCTCGCAGGGCCTGGACGATGGCGTCGCGGTTCATGGCACGGGGTGCTTGACGGTGCCATCGGCTGCCAGTTCGACCCGGGCCTGGATGGCTTTGGTGGCAGCGCGACGATGGTTCATGGGTGGAGTTTATCTGTCGTGGCGGCGTGAGAGGTGGAGCCCACTATTGCAATTGCGCAGCTGGCAATTGGTCGATTCAGCCACCCAGCGCCCAAATGCGCGTGCAGCAAATGCACAAGGTGCCTGTCGCCCGCCCAATTTGCTTGACATGCAATTGGGCGGACAGGCGCTGCGCGAGCAATTGCTCGGGCGGGAAATGGGCGACCGCCTGGCACCCAATGGAATTGCGCGGCTGTCTTTTGGGCGGGATGTCCGGACAATTGCAATTGCACTACCCGGATATTGCACGATGTGCCCGCGGCATTTGGAATGATGCGGCCTGCAAATGGGCGAGCAGGTGCAGGAAATGGTCGCGCACGGCGCGTTATTGGGCGAGCCGCAGCAGGAAATGGGCAAGCAAGCCGCGGAAATGATCGAGACGCAGCAGGAAATGGACGAGGCCACCCTCGATATCGGGCGCTGGCATGGCGCCTTGGGGGCATTGCCCACCGCCCTATTGTGCGGTGCCCATGCCGCTTGTGGGCGCGAGCACCCTCAGTATTGAGCGATGTCAACAGCACCAGGGTGCGAGCTCACCAGCCCTATTGGGCGCGCTGCCCATCGATATTGGGCGGGGTGGCCATCACTATTGGAAATGTGCCGAGATGAATACCCCGCAGATGTCTGCGCCCGGCAGCCCCGCACCGTGACATAGGCACGCCTTGGCCCTGACCTGTCGGGGGGATAGGCAGCCCTTTCCACACAAGTGATGATTACTCGGCAGCGACGCCCATGGATATTGACGGGCAACGAACGGTGTTTGCCCGATACGGCCGCTGCAACCCGGTGGCCGGCGGGGAGCCTGCTCGTTGTCTTGTGTTGATTCGTTTGTTCCTTTCTTTTCATGCAGTCTGTAAGGAGTATCGACACCATGCCCAGCAACAAACTCATCGTGGCGTTCGCGCCGTTCGGCGAGGCGGCCTTCCAGGTGCGGGTGAGCACCATCCTGGACGCCTTGACCAATCACCCGCAGATACCCGAGCCCTGGCCCGCGCCTGTGCCCTCGCTGGCCCAGCTGCGGGCCGAGGACACGGCCTACCGCGAGGCGCACCTGGCGGTGCAGCGGCGCGATCTGGCGCAGATCCACAAGCGTGACGAGGCGCGCGAGCGGCTCTCGCGCAGCCTGCAGCGGGTGGCGGCGTATGTGGAGTTGCTGGCCGACGGCAATGTGGGGATGCTGCAGACGTGTGGCTTCGAGATGCGGCGTGAGCCGGGGCGGCCCAACAACACCGGCGGCGGGGGCACGACCTACATCGGGCCGCCGGAGGATTTCCGCGTGGGCAAGGGGCCGCGGGCCGGTTCGCTGCAGGTGGATGCGGCCCGCCAGCGTGGTGCCATCGCCTACGAGATCCACGTGACCCGCGGCGACCCGACGGTGGACGAGAACTGGAAGCCGGCGGTGATCGTGCCCTCGGTGCGCCACGTAGTGGTGGACAACCTGCCGGCCGGCCCGACCTGGGTGCGCCTGCGCGCGGTGCGCCCCGGCGGCGTGAGCGGGCCGTGGACGTCGCCGATCAGTGTGATCGTGGGCTGAGGACTTCTACAACCCGGCAAGACTCGTCGGGCGTCAACCCAGCCCGGCCAGGTGGGGGTTCCAGGCGATCTCCCACAGGTGGCCGTCCGGGTCGGCAAACCAGCCGGCATGGCCACCGTAGAACGTCGGCGCGGCGGCCTTGACCAGCCTGGCGCCAGCGGCCACCGCCTGCGCCAGCAGCGCCTCCACCGCCGCCGGCGACTCGACGTTGTGCGCCAGCGCAAACTCGGTGGCACTGCGCGGCTGCAGCGCCAAACCCGTCTCGGCCGCCAGGCTGGCCCGCGGCCACAAGGCCAGCCGCAGCCCGCCATTGAGCTTGAAGAAGGCGACGGCGCCGAACTCGAACTCGCGCCCGACGATGCCCGGCGTGGCCAGCCCCAACCCGTCGCGGTAGAAGGCCACGGCGCGCTCGAGGTCGTCGACGCCCAAGGTGATGAAGCTGAGGTGGGGGGTCATGGGGTGGATGATGCCGCACAGCCATCTGCGACGCCGGTCCACGCATTTCTGTCGTTCTTGGCGGACGAGGGCTGGCTGGTATCGCAGCCGAAGTGACACTGCAGGCAGCGCAGACCCGAGCGCGGGTTTGCGGCAGTGCGGCATCCGTGAGTGGCATCTCGGCCCCGCCCCGGCGGCAACTCACGCTACGGCGTAGTCGGCCGGAAAACCATGAAGTGTCTCGCTGTCTTGTAGAGGGCCCACAAGACACCTATCGGTATCAGGGCTGTCTGGAACAGAAATATCACGATCAGCTTGATGATGCCCTCTGGAATCTGTTCGGCCGATTGTTTGATGGCTTCGTATTTCTTCCTCGTTGGCTCATAAATCGCATCGAACGAGGGTGTGTGCGCTTCGATCCATTCCTTCGGATTCGCAAAAAAACCCTTGGCCGGGGCGGCTGGTGGCTGATCTGTGGATGAACCAGTCGTCGGAGCCTTCGGTGAATTTGCCTCGATTTGTCTGGTGGCCAATTCCAGGGAAGTTTGCTGTTCGCGGTAGTCGCCTGCAAGTGTGTACTTGAAGATCACGTCCGTCGTCAGCACCGCGATCGGCATCACAAATCGAACGAGAATAAAAACCCCAAGCAACTTCGAAAACCAAAGCGGTGATCGCTCTCGCCAGAACAACAGCAGCCAGACAAGCGCGCAAGCAGTCAGGAGCCCTGACACCACCTGGTGCCCACCCATCAGCAACAAGATCTTCTGGGTGCCAAGCGACACACTGGCCAACAGCATCAAGCTGGAAAACTGCTCGACCAGGTCGTTGATCGGGTCGAGAAACTGGCCCAAGGTAAGGGTCACGCCGAAACCGAGCGGTTGTGCTGAAAACTCAGTCCCCTGAATGACAGAGATGACGGCATTCAATGACCGAGCCGATGCAAAACTGAGCAAGGCTCTCTCGAGGCCCTCGTCGACCTTGCTGTTGGCAAGTGACTGGATCGGATCCAGCCACGAGCAAGCAACCGCAACTATCACCAATGCCGTCAACAAGATCTTGCCAATGCGCCTGGCCTGCATAAGACCTCTCAGTTTGCGATCGAGGACACCGGTGATACTCGGCGGATCAAACCTCCTCCGCAACCATCTCGATCGCCCCGCACGGGCACTCGGTGGCACACACGCCACACCCCTTGCAATAGTCGAGGTTGATGGCAAACCGATTCCCCGGCCCGAGTTTGATGACGGCGTTGTCGGGGCACACGCCGTAGCAGTTGTCGCATTCGAAGCAGTTGCCGCAGCTCAGGCAGCGGCGGGCTTCGAAGAGAGCGTTGTCTTCGGTGAGGCCGCCTTGCACTTCGTCGAAGCTGCTGGTGCGACGGGCGATGTCCAGCTGCGGGCGCATGGTCTTGGGCGCGTCGCTGTAGTACCAGGGGTTGAGGCGCTCAAACGTGGCGGGGGCGTGTTTGGGCTGGGCTTCGATGGTGGCGCCGCGCAGCCAGGCGTCGATGTGGCGGGCGGCTTTCTTGCCGTGGCCCACGGCGACGGTGACGTTGCGGTCGGCGGGCACCATGTCGCCGCCGGCAAAGACGCCGGGGTGGCCGGTCATCAACGTGTTGGGGTCGACCTGCACGACGCCGTTCTTCACTTCCAGGCCGATCAGGCGGTCGAGCAGGCTGAGGTCGACGTCCTGGCCCAGGGCCAGCACGAGTGAATCGGCCGCCAGGGTCTCGAACTCGCCAGTGGGCTGCGGGTTGCCCTTGGCGTCGAGCGCCATCTTCTCGATGGTGAGTTCGCCGGCATTGGCCTGGGTGATGGTGGACAGCCACTTGACCATCACACCTTCCTGCAGCGCCTCTTCGACTTCGAAGTCGTGGGCGGGCATCTTCTCGCGGGTGCGGCGGTAGACGATGATGGCTTCGGTGGCGCCCAGCCGTTTGGCGGTGCGGGCCACGTCGATGGCGGTGTTGCCACCGCCGTAGACCACCACACGACGGCCCAGCATGGGCTGGTCTTCACCTTCCATCGACCGCAGCACGGCCACGGCGTCGAGGATGTGTGAGCTGTCCTTGGCCGGGATGTAGGTGCGTTTGGCGATGTGTGCGCCGACCGCGAGGAAGGCCGCGTCGAAGCCGCCTTCTTTCAGCGTCTGCGCCAGGTCCTCGACCTTGGTGTTGAGCTTGACGGTCACGCCCAGGTCGATGATGCGTTGCATTTCGGCTTCGAGCACGTCACGCGGCAGGCGGTACTTGGGGATGCCGAAACGCATCATGCCGCCGGTGAACGGGCCTGCTTCATAGACCGTGACACGGTGCCCCAGCCGGCGCAGCTGATACGCCGCCGACATGCCCGACGGCCCGGCGCCGACCACCAGCACATGTTTGCCGCTGTCGGCCGCGGGGGCCGGCAAGGCCCAGCCCTTGCGCAAGGCTTCGTCGCCCAGGAAGCGTTCGACCGAGTTGATGCCCACCGCCTCGTCGACCTTGGCGCGGTTGCACGCACCTTCACACGAGTGATAACAGACGCGGCCCATGGTGGCCGGGAAGGGGTTGTCGCGCACGAGCTTGCGCCAGGCGGCCTCGTAGTCGCCGCTTTCGGCGTGGTAGAGCCAGCCCTGGATGTCTTCACCCGCTGGGCACTGCGCATTGCAGGGTGGCAGGCGGTCCACATACACAGGCCGTTCGGTGCGCCAGCTGCCGGTCTTGTTGGCCAGTGACGAGCCCGGGTCGAGCGTGATGGCGAATGGCTTTTGCATGGTCATTGGAGCCTCCCGATCGTCGGGTACGCCGATCGACCCCCCGAGGGGGTACGAGCGGCTGCAGTTGCGTGTCTGGCGTCAGTGGCGCGCTTCATGCTGCCACCTCTTGGTCAAGCAGATTGAAGCGGCGAATGTTGCGGTCGGCATTGGCCTGGATCTGCGCGATCACATCGGGCCGGCCTGCGCCCGAGAACAGGTGGGCGAAGCGTTTCTGCGGCTTCAGGTAAGCCTCGACCGGCACGCGCTGGCGGATCTTGGTGGCATGGGTCACCTCGCCCAGGCGCGCTTCGTACACCGGGAAGATGCCGGTCTCGCGGGCCAGCCGGGCGAGCTTGATGGTGTCGCTGCTCGCCGCGCCCCAGCCCAGCGGGCAGGGCACGAGGATGTGCAGATACCGCGCGCCGTGCAGGCTCATGGCCATCTCGACCTTGGCTTCCAGATCGCGCAGATCGGCCACGGTGGCTGTGGCCACGTAGGGGATCTCGTGCGCCATGGCGATGAGTGGCAGGTTCTTGCCCTGGCCCCACTCTGCGCCCGGGTCGGTGCCGACGGCCATGGTGGTCGCCGTGCGTGCCGCTGGTGGTGTGGCGCTGCTGCGCTGCACACCCGTGTTCATGTAGGCCTCGTTGTCGTAGCAGATGTAGAGCACATCGTCGTTACGCTCGAACATGCCACTCAGGCAACCGAAGCCGATGTCGGTGGTGCCGCCGTCGCCGCCCTGGGCGATGACCCGCACGCTGCTTCGGTCCAGCCCGGCCTTGCGTGCCTTGACCTTGAGCGCAGCGGCAATGCCCGTGCCCACGGCCGCGGTGTTGCCGAACAGCGAGTGGATCCACGGCAGCTGCCACGAGGTCTCGGGATACGGCGTGGAGAACACCTCCAGGCAACCCGTGGCGTTGGCCGCGATGATCTGGCCGTCCGTGGCACGCATGGCGGCATCCACGGCGTAGCGTGCGCCGAGTGCTTCGCCGCAGCCCTGGCAGGCGCGGTGGCCCGAGTTGAGTGCGTTGCTGCGTTCGGTGGACGACTGCACGCTGCGTTCATCGGGTGCGAGCAGCCGGTTGCCGACGGTGAAGGTGCCGGTCTGGTAGAACTTGATGTGATTCATGACTGCCCCTCGTCTGCGGCGTACCGCAGCCGATCCCCCGAGGGGATGCTGCGCGGTTGTGGCATGGTGTGTCGGACGTTCATGATCAGCTCACCTTCGAGGCCACGGTGCCGACGTCACGCAGCAGGTTCTCGGCGATCGGGCCGCTGCGGCGCACCTGCGCTTCGCGTTCGAGCTGGCGGTTGACGATGCGCCAGTCCAGATCCATGAAGGTCAAGGGCTCGAGCGTGTCGGCAATCGCCTCGCGCAGCGTGCGGCAAGCTGGCCTTGGTGATGGCGCGCCCGCCCAGTCCGGCCACGACGGTGTAGCCCTGCTGGCCGAGCCGGTGCAGCGCCAGGCGCACGTCGTTGGACACGACACCACCCAGGCCGACCGAGAAGCTCTTTTCCAGCACCACCACCCGTTTGGCGTGTTGCAGCGCCTCGCGCACCGCCGCCAGCGGGAAGGGCCTGAAGCAGTGGATGCCCAGCACGCCGATCTTGATGCCCTCGTCGCGCATCTCGTCGACCGTGTCCTTGAGTGTGCCCAGCACCGAACCCAGCGCCACGACGATGGTCTCGGCGTCGTCGATCTTGTAGCCACGCACCAGGCCACCGGTGGTGCGACCGAAGGTCTCGGCAAACTCGGCCGCCAGTTGCGGGATACGTTCCAGCGCCATCAACTGCTTGGCATGCGCCAGGTAGCGCACTTCCATGAAAGCCTCGGGGCCGACCATGGCGCCGATCGACACCGGGTCGGCCACGTCCAGCACCTGGCGCGGCTCGTACGGCGGCAAGAAGGCATCGACCTGCGCCTGCGTGGGCATGTCGACCCGCTCGTAGGCGTGGGTGAGGATGAAGCCGTCCATACACACCATCACCGGCATGCTCAGTTCTTCGGCCAGCTTGAAGGCCTGGATGTGCAGGTCCAGTGCTTCCTGGTTGTGCGCGGCAAACAGCTGGATCCAGCCGCAGTCGCGCTGGCTCATGCTGTCGCTGTGGTCGTTCCAGATGTTGATCGGCGCGCCGATGGCGCGGTTGGCCACCGTCATCACGATGGGCAGGCCCAGGCCGCTGGCGTTGTAGACCGCCTCGGCCATGAAGAGCAGGCCCTGGCTGGCCGTGGCCGTGTAGGTGCGTGCACCCGCGGCACTGCTGCCGATGGCCACGCTCATGGCGGCGAATTCACTCTCGACGTTGATGAACTCGCACGGCGTGAGCGAGCCGTCCTTCACCAGTTCACCCAGGCCTTCGACGATGTGGGTCTGCGGCGAGATCGGGTAGGCACAGATCACCTCGGGGCGGCACAACGCCACCGCTTCGGCCACGGCATGGGAGCCTTCAATCTGCTTGAGCATGGGTCGCCTCCTGCATGGTCCTTTGCACCGTCTCGTAAGCCTCGGCGGCGGCGGCCACATTGGCCTCGGCCACCTTGCCGCTGAACTTGTCCCGGATGGCCAGCCCCACCGCTTCCAGCGTGATCAGGCCTGAGAGAGCCGCAAAACCGCCCAGCAACACGGCGTTGGGCAGCGGCCGGCCCAGATGCTTGAGCGCGATCTCGGTGGCCGGCACGGTGATGAGGCGCTCGCGCCTGAAACGCTGCGAGATCTCGGCCAGGCCCAGTTCGTCGAAGCTGCGTTTGCTGTTGATGAGCACGTAGCCGTCCGGCACCAGGCCCTGGAACACATCGACCTGATGCAGCAGCGTCGGGTCCTGCACGATGAGCACGTCGGGCGCGAGGATGGGCTCGCGCAGGCGGATCTCGCGGTCGTCGATGCGGCAGAACGCCACCACCGGCGCGCCGGTGCGCTCGGACCCAAAACTCGGGAAGGCCTGGGCATGGCGCCCCTGCTCGAAGGCCGCGATCGAGAGCATCTCGGCCGCCGTGACGACGCCCTGACCCCCTCGCCCATGGATACGTATCTGCAGCATCGCCGCTGTCTCCAACTTTGTGATGGCTCGGGAACGGCCGGGCCGCCGAATTGCAGCGCGATTGTTTGGCTGTGGCCGGAGGTCACACTTGAGCGGGGTCAAGTGCAGGGTCGCGCCAGCTCAAGAAATCTCGCAATGCGGATGAGATTCCGCCATGCGGAATTATTGCGAACCTGGCTCCCTGCCCCAGGAAGTTTCACGGCCACGCCGTATTTCCTGTCGATTCACGACCTCTGTGCAGCTGGCGCAGTCGCCCCAGCACCTGCCAGCAGGTGCTGCAAGCTCGTCGCGTCACCGTCACCAGGAGCCTCCATGAACCGTGTCCACCAGTCCCGGTCGCGACCATGAGATACACGCTGCCGCACCGAACGCCGTGCCTGGTGACCAACAGCGCTGCGGCCGGACCCAATCTGTACTTGATCCATCACGGCCAGACTTCTGCAAGCGGCATGCACTGCAACGGACTGCAAGACCAGCAGCTGGACGACATCGGTCAGGCCGAGGCGCAGGTGCTGGCCCAGGAACTGGCGACTCGTGCACTCGACCGCATCTACTGCAGTCCGCAGCTGTGTGCACGTCAGACCGCGCAAGCCATCGCTCAGGATCGTCGGGACACTGCGGGCGTCGCGTTGCAGGTCCTCGTTCGACAGGAGCTGACGGCGGTCGACCGCACAGACCTGGTCGAGGTGTACCACCGCGTCGGCCGGTTCACCCGCGAGCTGCGCCGCGAGTTCGACCTGGGCCACCGCGTGGCGGTGGTCGGCCACCACTGGAGCAACCGCATGCTGCGCGGCGCCCTGCTCGGGGCAACCCTCGAAGCCACCCTGGCCATGAGTGACTATCAACCTGCCAACGGGTCGTGCCGGGCCCTGTGGTGTGGCCCGCACGAACTGAAGGACCCGGCAGTCTGGTGTGACGCACGTCCAGACCAGCCGCCAGGGATCAGCTAGCCGGGGCCTTACCTGGTCGGGTACTGCAGGTCGGCGCGGCGGTTCTGTGCCCAGGCCGCTTCGTCGTGGCCGGTGGCCTTGGGGCGTTCTTCACCGTAGCTGATGGCTTCCATCTGGCCTTCCCTGGCGCCGGCCAGTTTCAGGGCCTGGCGCACGGCTTCGGCGCGTTTGTTGCCCAGAGCCAGGTTGTATTCGGTGCTGCCACGTTCGTCGGCGTTGCCTTCGATGCGGATGGCCAGGCTCGGGTTGTCGGCCAGGTATTTGCCGTGGTTCTGGATGATCGACGTTGCATCGGGCCGCACCACCGTGCGGTCGAAGTCGAAGAACACGCTGCGTTGCCGCGACAGGGCACTGTTCGGGTCGAGATGTGCCGGCAAGGCCTTGGCCTCTGCCATGGGAGCAGGAGCCGGCCGGGTGTCAGCCATGGGAGTGGGCGTCGGGGCCGGAGTGGCGACCGGTGCGGGCTGGGCAGCCGGTGCGGCCGGCGCAGGCGTGACGGCCACCGGCGCGGGTGCCGGTGCGGCGGGCGGCGGCGTGCTGCTGCAGGCAGCCAGCACGGTCAACATCAGTGCGGTCAGGGTGAGTCGGGCGGTCGGCTGGCGGGGTGTTGTCACGTGGTGTTCTCCGGTGAGTGGGTTCGTGCCGCCGGCAATCTAGACCCTGGGTGTGACTTGTCACAGTGCGGCTGGTCACAACTTGCAAGCTACCGGGTCACGGCCTGCATGAACGCCGCAGCGGCCAGCGGCGTGTGCTGCAGCCAGGGCCGTCAGAGTCGACAGTCAAGGGTGACGCGTGTGCCCTGCCCGGGCCGACTTTGCACGCCGAGCCGCGCGCCGATCAATGCAGCCTGTTCCTGCATGCCGCGCAGGCCGTAGTGACCGCTTGGTGGTTGGTGCGGGTCGAAGCCGACACCGTCGTCGACCACCTCGATGCCCAGCCCGGTCGACCCGTCGACGCCGCCCGGGGCAGCCGCGCATGCCGACCAGCACAGCTTGACCTCCACCCCCTGCGCCTGGGCATGACGCTCGACGTTGCGCAGTGCCTCCTCGACGATACGAAAGGTGGTTTCGGCCCGTTCGTCGGCCCAGTCCTGCGCCGGGCCGTCACTCGTGAGCTTCAGGTCCACACCGCTGCGCTGACGAAAGCGCCGCGCCAGGTCGTGCAACGCGGGGGTCAGGCCGGTGTCGCGCACACCGTTGTCGCGCATCTGACCGATGGCGGCGCGGGCATCGGCCAGGCCGGTGGCAGCCACACCTTCGGCCCGGCCGAGTTCGTCTTCGAGCTCGCTGGCGTCCATGCGCCGGTGCAACTTGCGCACCAGGCGGATCTGCGTCAGCAAGGCCATGAGTGAATGAGCCAGGGTGTCGTGCAGGTCGCGCGCCATACGCAGACGCTCGCGGGTGACGGCAGCGTGGCGTGCCTCGTCGGCCATACGTTCGATGCGTGTGGTGCGTTCGGCCACCCGTTGGTCGAGTTCGGCGTTGAGTGCCTGCAGCGACTGTTTTTCGGCCTGCAGATGATCGACCACCACGGCCAGCGTAGCGCCGATGCGGCTCACCTCGTCGGCGCCCGGCGGCGCGGCCAGGCTGCGCCGTTCACCGCGTCGCACCGCCTCGGCGTCGACGGCCAGCAGACTGAGACGGCGCGTCAGCACACGGGTCACCGCCATGGCGCCGCCCGCCGACAACAAACCGGCCAGAAAGACGATCAGGAACACCATCTGCCGGGTCGAGCGCACCGCCTGCAGGGCCACGTCGGTGGGCTGGCGCACCACGGCCGTCCAGCCGAACCCCAGGCTGTCGGCCAGACGCAGCTGAGTGCGCAAGCCCAGCACCTGGTTGCCGCTTTCGCTGAGGTCGCCGCCACTGTCGAGCTTGCGGCCCAGCCAATGTGGTGGACCGGCCAGCAAGATGCCGTCGCGCGAGGCCAGCAGCAACTCGAGCGGGCGGTGCGCTGTGAAGGCTTCTTCCATGCGACCGAGCAGGAGTTCGACCCAGGTCCACGACACCTCGGCGGCCAGCACACCAATCGCGTCACCCGGCCCGATCTGCAGCGGCACGGCCATGTCGATCACACGTGAGGCACGCGCCGCACCCGCGTGTGTTGCATCTGCACGTGGCACGGCATTGAGGTCACTGACGAAGGGGCTGCGCCGCCCTTCCTGAAACCACAACAACGGTGACAAGTTCGCGGGCATGGTTGGCAGGTCGGGCCCGGGCACATCGAGGCTCGCGCCGTCAACTCCTTCGGACGCGGTGGTGGCCACCACGGCACGCCCCGAACCATCCACCACAACCAGTTGGCTGAACTCGGGGTACTGGCTCTGCACCGCATGCAGGATGCGCCGCAACGCAGCCGGGCCGCGGTCATGGGACGCAGCGATCTGCGCTGCGGTGGCCTGCAGCAGCGAGCGGCGGATCTCGATGTTCATCGACAAGGCATCGCGCACCTGGGTGGCAAATTCGACCAGCAGCGCCTGTGCATCGGCACGCGCACGTCGTTCTGCCTGCGCTGCCGCCAGATTGGCACCGACCAGCGCCGCCGCCGTTACCACGGCAAACACCGCCCAGCCGATGGCTGCTGCCAGATGCAGACGAGGGTTGAGGCGCTGCCAGGGTGTCATGCCCCGAGCTTGCCACGGCCACGTGCCGGCCGCCCCTGTCGCAGACCCGGGCGCGCCAAGTCATGACCTGCGGGTGCCGGCTGTCACTGCCGACCAGCCGCCGCCATGGGCTAAGCTGGCCGGATGTGTCATGCACCACTCGACCCCACCGGCCGTTGCACCAAAGCGCCGCGCCACACACAGGGCCACCGGTGTCCGTCATGGCGGTGATGGACGAACTGGTCGACGCCGTGGCCCGCCACGCCCATCTGCCCAACGAGCAGGCCGGCCTGGCCGTGAGTGGTGTGCTGCGCTTTCTGGCGGCCCGCCTGCCGTCACCCTTGTTCGGTGAACTGCAGGCCCGCCTCAACGCCCCGGACGCTGGCCCACCGGCTCAATCACCGGCCAGCCCACCCGACAGTCCGATCGATGACACGAAAGGCCGCCCGGCCTGACCATGTCGACCGATCAGCCTGGCACCGACCCACCCGAACGGGCGCTGCGCCTGCTGATCGTCGACGACCAGCCGCTCATCCGCCGTGGCCTGGCCATGATGCTGGCCACCGAAGCCGGCATCGACGTGGTCGGTCAGGCCTGTGACGGCCTGGACGCCATCGTTCAGGCCCAGGCGACACGGCCCGACGTGGTGGTGATGGACCTGCAGATGCCACGCGCCAGCGGTGTGGTGGCCACCCGCGAGATCACCGCCAGCCTGCCGGCCACACGGGTGGTGGTGCTGAGCACCTATGACGACGACGAACTGGTGTTCGAGGCCATCCGCGCCGGTGCGCAGGCCTACTTGCTCAAGGATGCGAGTGAGGCCGAGGTGCTCGACACCATCCGCGCGGTGCACCGTGGCGAGTCGCGGCTGTCACCCTCGATCGCACGCAAGGTGATGGAGCAGTTCCGCAGCCTGGCAGCACGTGCCGCACCGTCTTCGACCGATCCGTCGGCAGGCCGGCACCCTGAGCAGCCCACCCCGCCATGGTCCGAACAAATCGGCCCAACGACCGGCCACACCTCTGCACCCGATGCATATGCAGCGCACACCGCTGCCGATGGCCGGTTCACGCCGCTGCGCATGGCGGGCGACGAGACATTGACCGACAAGGAGTCGCGCATCCTCGACCTGATCGCCCAGGGTCGCAGCAACAAGCAGATCGCCGCCGCCGTGTTCCTGGCCGAAGGCACGGTGAAAAACTACGTCAGCCGCATCATGGACAAGCTGCATGCAGGCAGCCGCATCGAACTGGCCATGCGCGCTGCAAATCGACGCCCTGCCTCATACTGAGGCACCGGGTTATCCCCAAGAGCTGTGCTCAAGGGTGTGGACATCTGCCGGAACAACTCGGCAAGTCCTTGTCGGCCATGGCATCCAACAGATTGCCCGCAAATGACCCAACCTCTGCGCGGCGCGGCTTTCGCGGCCCTTGACAAACCCGGCCGCCTGTGAGTGTCCAGGCACACTGGCCGGGTGGACTATCGAGTGTCGCTAAGCTTCGCCGCCAGGCGCACCGCTTCGAGAACCGCCGCCGGCAACGTGCAGACCTGTGAGCTCAAACGAATGACATGCACACCATGACCCCATCGAACCGTTTCACCAAGCTGCTTGTCGTCGGCCTGACGATGCTTGCGGCAACTGCCCAGGCGCAGACCAGCGTGGGTGTGTCGATCGACATCCGGCAACCCGGCGTGTACGGCCGCATCGACATCGGCAATGCACCGCCACCGCCTGTGGTGTATGCCCAGCCGGTGCTGATCACCGAGCCTGAGCGCCACATGCGGCAGCGCCCGATCTACCTCTACGTGCCGCCCGGTCATCAGAAGAACTGGGCCAGACATTGCGCGCGTTACGGCGCCTGCGGGCAGCCCGTCTACTTCGTGAGGGAGCAATGGGCCGCTGAACAGCGCAAGGATCGACCCGGTCATCGCCGCGACAAGGGGCACAAGGGCCGCGGTCACGACGACTGAGCCACCTGTCCAGCGGTCCGCCGAGGCGGGCGGTGCGTCAGTCGGTGCGCCTCGGCGGCACCTCGCCGGACGCCCGCAAACACGCTGATGTCCAGGGGACGCGAACCGGCAGCATCTTGTCGTTGCGCGCCGTGCTCATCGGCTCGTCGGTGTCGCGCGCTTGCGGCCACTGCCACTGCCACTGCCACTGCCACTGCCACTGCCAGGTAGCGACTACATCATGCCGAGCGTTCTCGGCAGCCACAGCGACAGCGGCGACCAGAACGTGACGATCATCAGGAACACCAGCATCGTCAGCAGCCACGGTCCGACCGCCTTGCTCATGTCGGTCAGGCCGAGCTTGCTGATGCCGCTGGCAACATAGAGGTTGAGTCCCACCGGCGGCGTGATCATGCCGATTTCCATATTCACCGTGATGATGATGCCGAAGTGCACCGGGTCGATGCCCAGGCTGGACGCAATCGGGAACAGGATGGGCGCGAAGATCAGGATGATGGACGCGGGCTCCATGAAGTTGCCGGCGATCAGGAGGATCACGTTGGCCAGCAGCAGGAATCCGACCGGGCCGAGACCCGAGTCGATCATCCATGCCGACATGTTCTGCGGTACCTGCTCGCTGGTGAGCAAGAACGAGAACAACGTCGCATTGGTGATGATGTACAGCAGCATGGCGCTGAGGTTGGCCGACGACAACAGCACCCGCTTGAGGTCCGACAGCCGCAGATCCCTGTAGACGAAGGTCGCGATGACGAAGGCGTAGACGGCACTCATCGCCGCGGCCTCGGTGGCGGTGAAGATGCCGGAATAGATGCCGCCCATCACGATCACGATCAGCAGCAAGCCCCAGATCGACTCGCGCAAGGCCCGCCAACGCTGCACCCAACCGGCCCTCTCGGCCTTCGGATAGTTGCCCTTCTTGGCGATCCAGAACGTCGTCACCATCAACATCGCTGCCAGCGTCAGGCCGGGCATCACGCCAGCCATGAACAGCGCGCCGATGGAACTGTTGGTAGACACCGCATACATCACCATCGCGATCGACGGCGGGATCAGGATGCCCAGTCCGCCGGCCGACGCCACGATGCCGGCACCGTACTTCACCGGGTAGCCCTGCTTGACCATCGCAGGCAGCAGGATCGAACCAATGGCCACCACCGTTGCCGGACTCGAACCCGACACAGCGGCGAATAGCGAGCAGGCCACGACAGCGCTCAGGCCAAGGCCGCCAGGCAGGTGGCCGACCATTGATGTGGCGAAGGCGATCATGCGTCTCGCCACACCGCCGTGGGTGAGGAAGTTGCCCGCCAGTATGAAGAACGGGATCGCCATGATCTCGTACTTCTCGATGCCGGTGAACAGTTTCAGCGCGACACTTTCGATCGGCACGGTCGTGAACACCGCAAAGAAGGTGAGCACTGTCAGGCCGAGCGAGATGGAGATCGGCATGCCGGTGATCATCAAGATCGCCAGCAGCAGGAAGATGATGGCTGGGTTCATGCGCGGCCTCCTTGCCCGTTGTTGTCCTTGCCGTGCATGTCCTTCGGATGGACCGGGCTCCGATCGCGGAAATCGACCAACTCGTCGGCCTGGGCATCGATGCCGTCGACATGGCCCTCGTCGTGACGCGGCAGTTCGCCCGTTCGGACGAACGACACGCAGACTTGCAGGAAGCGCCAGCACATCAGGGCGCTACCCAGCGGTATCGCCGAATAGACCATCCAGGTCGGCCATTCGAGATCGACGGTCACCGGCCCTGACATCACGCCTTCGGTATTCAGGCCGAGCAGCGAGAAGAGCCCATGGTGGGCCCCGTTCTCCCAGACGAAGTGAGCGCCAAGTGTGGCGATGATCCCGGTGAAGACGGCGCCGGCCAGCAGACCGAAGACGATGAATCTGAAGCGCAGTGCCGGCTGGAGCGAGTTGATCAGCACGTCGACACCGACGTGGATTCCGGTGCGCACGCCATACGCCGCGCCGAACTTGGCCATCCACACGAACAGGATGATGGTCAGTTCCTGCGCCCATGCCATGTCGATGGACAGCAACCAGTCCTGCACACCGGGAATGGCATGGCCGGATGCATAGCGATGTACCACCGCGGCAAAGGTAATGAGTGTGGCTGCGCCGATCAACAGAGTGACGATCCACTCCTCGAGCGCGTCGAGAACTTTCATGATGGTCTCCGGCAGTGTGAAGGGCACGCAGCGGGACTACCGGACACATCTGCCCGGCAGTCCCGCCGACGATGGCCACTTATTTCGCGCCGGTTTCCTTGCGGATCGCGGCCACCAGGTCCTTGCCGACGCGTGACGCGAGCTCGTCCTGCACCGGCGACATGGCCTTCACCCACAAGGCCTTTTCCGTCAGGCTCGGCACATGGATCGCGCTCTTGCCAGAGGCCTTGATGGCAGCCATCGCCACGGCGTTGTCCTCTTCGGTCACCTTGTCGTTGTGCGCGACTGATTCCTTCATGGCGACCTCCAGGTCAGCGCGGACATCGGCGGGCAACTTGTCCCAGAACGGTTTGTTGACCACGACCACGTAGCCGCTGTACGTGTGGTCGGTCATGGTCACATGTTTCTGCACTTCGTATTGCTTTTGCGTATACAGATTCGGCAGGTTCCCGTCGGCACCATCGACCACGCCGGTCTGCAACGCGGTGTAGACCTCGGAAAAGGCCATCGTCTGCGGCAGCGCGCCGATGGACCGCATGATGGCCTGATTGACCTTGGACGAGTTGATGCGGATCTTCTGACCTTTGGCTTCATCGGGTGTGCGGATCGGCTTGTTCGAGCTCAGAACCCGGAACCCGGCATCCCAATAGCCCAGGCCCACCATGTTGCGCACTTCGAGCTTCTTCAGCAACGATGCACCGATCGGCCCGCGCGTCACACGGTGCAACCCTTCGGTGTCCGGGAAGATGTAGGGCATATCGAAGACCTCGAACTCCTTGACGCCGGCCGGGCCGAACTTGCCCGCGACCGGTGCGAGCATCTGCACCGCGCCGAGTTGCAGCGCCTCGAGTTCCTCCTTGTCCTTGTACAAGGTGCTGTTGGCATAGATCTCGACCTTGACCTTGCCCTTGGTGAGTTCTTCGGCTCGCTTCTTGAAGAAGTCGGCGGCCTGGCCTTTGGGTGTATTGGCCGCGGCCACATGCGAGAACTTGATGACGATGGGCGTCTGGGCATGCGCCGATGGGGCAAGCGCAATGCCGACGGCGAACGAGAGGGCGAGTAGTGTCTTCATGGGTTGTCTCCTGTCGAATGTCAAGACCGGTGAAGTCCGGCGGTGGGATGAATGAAAAGTCCCTGCATCGCGTCGATGGTGGTGGGTGATATCGACGCCCTGGAGCCGCCCGGCACGCGCGCCCGCCTCAGCAGTTCGGCCTCAAGCACCTGGTCCTTCTTGCCGGGCATGCCGATGGAGCGATGTCAGGCTGCTGCCGCCCTGGTCCGCGCTGCCCGGCATCGGCATCGGCCTCGTGCCCACGCTGTGGCCGACGTCGCCAGACCCCGTCATGCCGTCGCCCCGATCGGCACCTGATCGTGCAGGACATAAGGGCCGCGGAGGGGCTCGGCCACGCATCGACGCGCAAGGGGCGATCCGGTTCATGGAGCGAATCTTGGTCGACACCTGCCTGGGCGTGAATTGCATAGTTGCGATCGATTGATCCACGGCGAGCATCACCGGGGCACCGCGCTGGCGAGCATCTGCGATGGGATGGAGGCACCATTGGTTGGGCCGCTCGTCGCGGCCGGTGTCGGGGTCCACGTGGGCCAGGTGCACGGGAATATTGGCCAACCGAATACCGGCAATGGTTTTGGGTTCTGGCTCGATCGCCTCCCGCCCTCTAGAGTTCACGCAACGGCCGCCTCGACGCAGCCTCACCAGGAGACAAGACAGATGCTTGCAGGATTCGTGGCCTGGCCCGACGACGACGTCGCGCGCTGGACAAGCGCCGGTTACCGCGAGGGCCGCGTGGTGGCCGACATCGTCCGCGACACCGCCACGCGCTTGCCGGACAAGGTGGCCGTGATCGAAGGCGAGCGCAGGCTCAGTTTTGCGCAGCTGAACGAGCAGGTCGACCGGCTGGCCATCGAGCTGCGCCACACGGGGCTCGAGCCGCTGGACCGTGTGGTCATGCAGTTGCCCAACGGGGTGGAGTTCGTCATCAGCTTCCTGGCGTTGATGCGCCTGGGCGCCATCCCGGTGATGGCACTGCGCGCACACCGCTACAGCGAGATCCGGCACTTCGTCGACGCCTCGGGCGCGGTGGCCTACATGGTGCCGGGTGTGTTCCACCAGTTCGACTACCGCCAGCTGGCGCAGGAAATCCAGGGCACCTGCCCCACGCTCACCCATGTGTTCGTGGTGGACGGCGCCCTGCCCGGCCAGCATGCGCTGGGTGAACTCATCGCCCGCGCGGAGTCATCGCCACAGCCCGCCGATCGCTCGTTGCTCGAACCGGTCGACCCGGCCCAGGTGGCGCTGATGCTGCTGTCGGGTGGCACGACCTCGCTGTCCAAGCTGATACCGCGCACCCACGACGACTATGTGCTCAACGCGCGCCTGTGCGCCCAGGCGGCAGGCTTCGACGAACAGACCGTCTTGCTCGCCCTGCTGCCGCTGGGACACAACTACAACCTGGCTTCGCCGGGCATGCTGGGAGTTTTCTACTTCGGCGGCACCCTGGTGATCGGGCACGGCATGGACGCCGAGCAGGTGTTCCCACTGGTGCAGCAGCACCGGGTGTCGGTCATCCCCGCCGCGGTCCCGCTGATCACCCAGTGGCTGAACTCCGACGCGGCAGCTCGCCATGACCTCAGCTCGCTGCGCGTGGTTCAGAACGGCGGAGCCAGGCTCGCGCCCGAACTGCGTCAGCGCATCCGTACGCAATGGGGTGCTGTGCCGCAGGAGATCTACGGCACGGCCGAAGGCCTGATCAACATGACCCGGCTCGACGATCCGGACGAGGTGTTGCTCACCAGCTCGGGCGCACCGGTGTGCGACGACGACGAGATCAAGGTCGTCGACGACGACGGCAACGAGGTGCCCGACGGTGACCTCGGCGAGCTGCTCACACGCGGGCCCTACACCATCCGCGGTTACTTCAATGCGCCCGACAAGAACGCCGAGGCCTTCACCCCGGACGGCTGGTATCACATGGGCGACTACGTGCGCAAACGCGGTCGTTACGTCTATGCCGAAGGCCGCAAGAAGGACCTGATCAACCGGGGCGGCGAGAAGATCAGCTGCGAGGAGATCGAGAACCTCATCTTCAAACACCCGAAGGTTGAACAGGTGGCCCTGGTGGCCATGCCCGATGCGGTGTTCGGCGAGAAGGCCTGCGCCTTCGTGGTGACCAAGCCGGGCGAACAGCTCGGCTTCGACGAACTCATCACCTTCCTGAAGGCCGAACGTATCGCCAGCTTCAAGCTGCCCGAGCGCCTGGAGCTGGTCGATCACCTGCCGACCAGCCTGGTCGGCAAGATCCTGAAACGCCAGCTGCGTGACCTGATCGCCGACCGCATGAAAACCGAAGCCGCATGAGTAGCGGCATCCCGACCATCCACCAGATAAGTGAGGAGCACAGACCATGAAGATCCGCATCCTGGGCGGCGGCCCCGCCGGCCTCTACTTTGCCGGCCTGATGAAGCAGCACGATCCGTCGCACGACATCAGAGTCTTCGAGCGTGGCCCGCGTGATGCCACCTGGGGCTTCGGCGTGGTGTTCTCCGACCGTGCGCTGGAGTTTTTGCGCGGCGACGACGAGGCGCTGTACCAGTTGCTGACACCGCACATGGAGACCTGGCAGAACATCACCATCGTGCACAACGACACTCACATCCCGATCGCGGGCAATGGCTTCACCGCCATCGGCCGGCTCGAGATGCTCAAGCTGCTGTATGCCCACGTCGAAGGCCTCGGCGTGTCCATCGTCTTCGACACCGAGATCACCTCGTTGTCACAGCCCGAACTGGCCGGGGCCGACCTGGTGGTGGCGGCCAACGGCGCGTTCTCTTGGGTGCGCAGCGAGAACGAGGCCAAGTTCGGCACCAGCGTCGACTGGCGGCCCAACAAGTTCATCTGGTACGGCACCAGCAAACCCTTCGACAGCCTGTCACTCACCTTCCGCGATACGCCGCACGGTGTGTTCTGCGCCCACCACTACCGCTACAACCCGGGCATGAGCACCTTCCTGGTCGAGGTGGAAGAGCAGACCTGGAAGAAGGCGGGCTTCGAGCAGATGAGCCCCGAGGACACGATCCGCCACTGCGAGCAGGTGTTTGCCAAGGTCCTGGACGGCCATCCGATCCTCTCGAACAACTCGTACTGGCGCAACTTCCCGGCGATCTGGAACGAGCGCTGGAGCGCAGGCAACGTGGTGCTGATGGGTGACGCGCTGCGCACCGCGCACTTCTCGATCGGCTCGGGCACCCGCCTGGCGATGGAAGACGCGGTGGCGCTGTTCAAGGCGTTCAAGGAACAGCCCGGCGTGCCGCAGGCTTTGGCGCGTTACCAGGAGATCCGCCAGCCGCCGATGAAGAAGATCTGGAATGCCGCCAATGTGAGCCTGCGCTGGTACGAACACATGGACGAACACATGAAGCTCGATCCGGTCACCTTTGCCTATAACTACATGACCCGCACCGGACGTGTCGACCATGCCGAGGTGCGCAAGCGCGACCCTGGGCTGGCGGCAGCGTACGAGAAGCTGCACCCCGAGCTGGCTGCGGCACCGGGCTAGTCGGCGGAGTTGAGCTCGCCGAAGCGCGCCACGATCAGCTCGCGCAGCCAGCGATTCGCCGGGTCCTGGTGGTACTTGGTGTGCCAGAACACATGAATGTCGATCGGAGGTAGTTCGACCGGATGAGGCCTGCAGGCCAGCGCGAAGCGCTGCACACTTCGGCGCGCCAGCACCTCGGGCACGGTGGCCACCAGGTCGGACGATTCGAGCACATCGGCCAGCGCCACGAAGTGCGGCACCCGCAGGCGGATACGCCGGTCGGCGACCACCTTGTCGATCAACTCGTCGACGCGGCCGTGGCCCGTGCCCACCGACAGCACCTGCGCATGTTCAGCCGCGGCATACGCCTGCAGAGGCTGAGCCGCAGCCTCCAGAGGATGGCCCTTGCGGAAGAGGCAGAAGTAGCGCTGCCTGAACAACAGGCGCTGATGGAAGTCGGTCGTCAGATCCGGCAGATGACCCAGCGCCAGGTCGACCTTGCCATGCTCCATCTCGACCCGCAGGTTGACCGCCGTGTGGCGCACCGTCGCGATCGACACGCCAGGCGCACGCTCGTGGAAGGTGCGGGCCAGGGTCGGCAGAAAGTGCACCTCGCCGATGTCGGTCATCGCGATGGCGAACTGGCGCTGACTGGTCGCAGCGTCGAAGCTGACCTTGCACGCCATCGTCTCGCCGATGCTGGCCAGTGCCGCGGCAATCTGCGGCGCGATCTCATCCGCCAGCGGCGTGGCCTGCATGCCACGCGCCGTGGGCACGAACAGCCGGTCGCCCAGCGCTTCACGCAGGCGCTTGAGTGCGCTGCTGACCCCCGGCTGCGACATGCCCAGATGCTCGGCCGCCAGTGACACCTTGCGGTCGGCATGCACCTGCACCAGCACACGAAGCAGGTTGAGGTCCAGGTCCAAGGGCAGGCTGTTCATGGAGATGCGGTGCAGCCTGGCATCAAGTCGACGATTGCTGGCCTTGGGAAGTTCGTGCCTTGCCGATCTTGCCGGACGTCCAGGGACGATGTGGTGGCCTGCCCGGAGGGACTCGAACCCCCGACCCCCAGCTTAGAAGGCTGGTGCTCTATCCAGTTGAGCTACGGGCAGCAGGTGGGCGGGGCACCTGGTGGCGAGCGCCTGGCCCTGGGGGCGGCGGTCGCGGGCCGCTGGTGCGGCCGAGGATCTTGGTGGTCGGGGCGAAAGGATTCGAACCTTCGACCCTCTGCTCCCAAAGCAGATGCGCTACCAGGCTGCGCTACACCCCGACGGTGGTTCGACATCGACGCCAGGCGCCGGGCCGAACCAGTGGGCGCGATTCTAAGGCACGCCGACGGCACATCGGCGTCACACCGCAGGCAACTCGGCGCGGCGCGGCAGATCGGGGCCGCGGCGGGTGCAGGTGATGGCGGCCGCACCGGCGGCAAAGCTGGCCAGGCGGCGCACGTCGTCGAGCGTGAGCTCGGCCATACCGGCGGGGCTGAGGCGGCCGAGCTCGTGCAGCGCAATGAGGCTGGCGGCCTGGAAGGTGTCGCCCGCGCCGACGGTGTCCTGCACCTGCACCTGGGGTGCGGCCACATCGACGCGGCCGGCGGACATCCAGGCCGAAGCGCCCTGCCCGCCGCGTGTCAGCATCACCAGCTTGACGCCTGCCGCGAGCCAGCTGGCGGCCAGGTCGTCGATATCGCGGCCGGGGTAGAGGCGCTCGAGGTCTTCGTCGCTCAGCTTGAGCAGGTGGCAGCGGCCGGCCATCCACGCGATGTTGGCGCGCCAGGCGTCGAGATCGGGCTCGACGTTGGCGCGCACATTGGGGTCGTACGAGATGACGCTGACACTGCAGCGCTGCTCGACCAGGGCACGGATGGTCGAGGCGATGGGCTCGACCACGCAGGCATAAGAGCCGAAGTGCAAGGCCGCCAGCCCTTGCGGAACGAGGGCGACGTGTTCGGGCAGCAGTTGGCGGTCGGCGCCGCCGTGGCCGTAGAAGCGGTAGCTGGGCTGGCCCTGCGCATCGACGCCCACCAGGCTGAGTGTGGTCGGCGCGTTGCAGCGCACCAGCGCACTGGTGTCTATGCCTTCGGCCAAGATGCTCTGCTCGATGCGGGCACCGAGAAAGTCGCCCGAGACGGCGCCGAAGAACAGCGAGCGCAGGCCCAGGCGGGCCACGCCGGCGGCGACGTTGAGTGGCGAGCCGCCGACCACGGCATCCAGGGCCAACCCGGTGGGTGTATGGCCATTGGCAAAGACATCGAGCAGCGATTCACCGCAGATCAGGACCAGGGGCTGTTGAGGCATGTACGTCTCACTAACTACAAAAACATGATTTAGAACAACTGGCGATTGGTGCAGTCGTTCGGCCTGGAGCAGGCAGAGATCTGCAAGAAAGTACCACCAGGCACCGCGAGAGGATCAAGAACCCCCATCGACGTGCAGGATTCTGGTGCGAGATGGTGTCACGACCAGATGGACCAGAACCTAGGGAAAACCTTTAAATCAATTCACTTGATTTAATTGGGTGCCGATCCTAGGATACGTTCCATGGTGAAGGCGAGCAGCGCCTCACCTCGGGCCCAGAGCACCGGGCCAGGTCTGTCCACCTTTCTCACCCCCACCGTGCTGCGCCCCATCAGCGCACGACCCTCGGAGACACAACATGAATCGCCTTTCCACTCTCGGCCTCGCCACTGCCCTCGCCCTTGCCGCCGGCGCCGCCATGGCCCAGAGCCAGCCCGTCATCGGCCTGATCACCAAGACCGAGACCAACCCCTTCTTCGTCAAGATGAAGGAAGGTGCCGCACAGGCCGCCAAGGCCAAGGGCGCCAAGCTGCTGAGCGGCGCAGGCAAGACGGACGGCGACAACGCCGGCCAGGTGGCACTGATCGAGAACTTCGTCGCCGCGGGCGCCAAGACCATCCTCATCACCCCGAGTGATGCCAAGGCCATCATCCCGACGATCAAGAAGGCGCAGGAAAAGGGTGTGCAGGTCATCGCGCTGGACAGCCCGACCGATCCGGCCGACGCCGTGAACGCCCTGTTCGCCACCGACAACTACAAGGCCGGCGTGCTGATCGGCCAATACGCCAAGGCCGCGCTGGGCGGCAAGAAGCCCGTCATCGCCACACTCGACCTGTTCCCCGGCCACCCGGTGGGCGCGCAGCGTCACAACGGCTTCCTGCAGGGTTTCGGTCTGGCTTCGAACGATGCCAAGAACAACGAACTGGCCAAGCCGGCCGAAGTGGTGTGTATGGCCGACAGCTTCGGTGACCGCGCCAAGGGCCAGACCGGCATGGAAAACTGCCTGCAGAAGAACCCGGCCATCAACCTGGTCTACACCATCAACGAACCCGCCGCGGCCGGTGCCTACAACGCCCTCAAGGCAGCGGGCAAGGAGAAGGACGTGATCATCGTGTCGGTGGACGGTGGCTGCGACGGCATCAAGGACGTGGCCGCCGGCAAGATCGCCGCCACCTCGCAGCAGTACCCGCTCAAGATGGCTTCGATGGGTGTCGACGCTGGCGTCGAGTACGCCAAGGGTGGCAAGAAGGCCAGCGGCTACACCGACACCGGCGTGACGCTGATCGCCAACAAGGCCGTGGCCGGCGTCGACAGCAAGGACACCAAGGTCGGCCTGGACCTGTGCTGGGGCAAGAAGTAAACACAAGCCGGCGACTGACTGACTGAAGCGCCCCGCCAGGGGTGCAGCCACCTCAGCGCACTTGGGACGGCGCTGGTCCGAAACGACGTGGGAGCAAGCCCGCGTCCGACCGGAGCAGCGCTGTTTTCGTTTCCGAACCCATGAGGACAAGCACCGTGAACACCTTCAAGGACAAGTTGCCACCGATCAGCCAGCTCGGGCCCTTCATCGCCCTGGCGATTGCCTGCCTGGTCTTCGGCCTCACCACCGACAACTTCTTCAGCGGTGCCAACTTCTCGCTCATCCTGCAGCAGGTCATGGTGGTTGGTGTCATCGCCATCGGTCAGACACTCATCATCCTGACCGCCGGCATCGACCTGTCGTGCGGCATGGTGATGGCCCTGGGCAGCATCGTGATGACCAAGGTAGCCGACGACTTCGGGGTGCCGGCGCCATTGGCCATCCTGTTCGGCATCACCGTGACGGCCGCCTTCGGCCTGGTCAATGGCCTGCTCGTCACCCGCATCAAGCTGCCACCGTTCATCGTGACGCTGGGCACCTTCAACATCGCCTTCGCGATCACCCAGCTCTATTCCAAGGCCCAGACGGTCACCAGCGTGCCCGACTCCATGACCTGGCTGGGCAATACTTTCAAGATCGGCGGCACCTCGGTGGCCTTCGGCACCGTGCTGATGATCGCGCTCTACCTTGTCACCTGGTTCTGGCTGCGCGAAACGTCGAGTGGCCGCCATGTCTACGCCGTGGGCAACAACCCCGAAGCAACCCGCCTGGTCGGCATCCCGACCGACCGTGTGCTGGTGGGTGTGTATGTGCTGGCCGGCGTGTTCTACGGCATCGCCAGCCTGCTGAGCGTGGCGCGCACCGGTGTGGGTGACCCCAACGCAGGGCAGACCGAAAACCTGGACGCCATCACCGCCGTGGTGCTTGGTGGCACCAGCCTGTTCGGTGGCCGCGGCATGGTGCTGGGCACATTGATCGGCGCCATCGTGGTGGGTGTGCTGCGCAACGGCCTCACGCTGATGGGTGTGTCGTCCGTCTACCAGGTGCTGATCACCGGCATCCTCGTCATCGTCGCCGTCACCGTGGATCAACTGTCCCGCAAAGGAGCCCGTTGAAATGAGCACCCCCAAACTCGTGATGCAGGCCAAGGGCCTGGTGAAGCGTTACGGTCAGGTCACCGCCCTGGACGGCGCCGACTTCGAGCTGCGCGCCGGCGAGATCATGGCCGTGATCGGCGACAACGGCGCCGGCAAGTCGAGCCTGATCAAGTGCCTGTCGGGCGCCACCATCCCCGACGAAGGCTCGATCGACCTGGACGGCCAGGTCATCCACTTCAAGAGCCCCATCGATGCACGCCGCGTCGGCATCGAAACGGTCTACCAGGACCTGGCCGTGGCACCGGCCATGACGATTGCCGAGAACCTCTTCCTCGGCCGCGAACTGCGCCGCGCCGGGTTTGCCGGCAACGTGCTGCGTATGCTCGACAAGAAGAAGATGCTCGAGATCGCCGTCGCACGCATGAACGACCTGAAGGTCGGCATCCGCTCGATGACGCAGGCGGTCGAGACCTTGTCCGGTGGGCAGCGCCAGTGTGTGGCGGTGGCCCGTGCCGCAGCCTTTGCCGAACACGTGGTCATCCTGGACGAACCCACCGCAGCGCTGGGTGTGAAGGAGGGCAACATGGTGCTCGAACTCATCCGCCGGGTGCGTGACAAGGGCCTGCCGGTCATCCTGATCAGCCACAACATGCCGCATGTGTTCGAGATCGCCGACCGCATCCACGTGGCGCGTCTGGGCAAACGTGCCGCCATCCTGAACCCCAGGAAGATCAGCATGAGCGACACCGTGGCCGTGATGACCGGCGCCATGCCCGCCGACCAGATACCCGCCGACTGTCTGGCCTGACCAACAAGAGACGATCCACATGCTCAAAGGCATAGACCCCCTGCTCTCACCCGAGCTGCTCAAGGTGCTGGCCGAGATGGGCCACGGCGACGAGATCGTCATCGCCGATGCCAACTTCACCGCCGCCAGCCTGGCCGTGGAGGTCAGCGGGCGCAGCAAGCCGCTGATCCACGCACCGGGTGCGGATGTGGAGCGCACGGCGCGTGCGGTGTTGTCGCTGTTGCCGCTCGATGGCTTCGTCGATCAGCCCGTCGCCTTCATGCATGTGAGTGGCAAGCCCGAGGGGTTTCGCAGTGCGCAGCAACGTGCGGTGATCAGCATGATCGACACCGGCGGCCATGCCACACCAGCGCAGTGCCAGGCGGTGGAACGTTTTGCCTTCTACGACCGTGTGCGCCAGGCCTATGCCATCGTGCTCACCGGCGAGTTGCAGCCCTACGGCAACTTCATCTTCAAGAAGGGTGTGCTCGGCGCTGCCTTGATCGAGTGACAGGCAGCGGCGCCGACACGTGCCGCCCTCACCCGGCCGGACAATCTGCCTTGCCGCCAGCCTCCCAGATCACCTCCCCCTGCCTTCAGCCGCCATGTCCGTGCCTTACTCCGACCCGACCAGCCTGCTCGAAGCCAGCGCCGCCGACGTGGCCACCGCACCGACCAGCAGCGCCGCGGACGCCGCCGTCGGGTCGCCGCCCGGCGCCCTGCAACTGCGCCCGCGCGGCTCCAACCAGGTGGGCCTGCGTCAATACAACGAAAGAGTGCTGCTGCAGGCCATCCGCCTGAACGGCGAGTTGCCCAAGGCCGACCTGGCGCGGCTGACGCACCTGAGCACACAGACCGTGTCGCTCATCATCAACCGGCTGCTCGACGACGGCCTGCTCATCAAGCGCGAACCGGTGCGCGGGCGCATCGGCCAACCCTCGGTGCCGATTGCACTCAACCCGGACGGTGCGTTTTCGGTGGGGGTCAAGATCGCCCGCCGCAGCCTCGATGTGCTGCTCATCGACTTCACCGGCCAGGTGCGTCAACGCGCCAGCCTGAGCTACGAGTTCCCCGACCCGCTCACCTTGTTCGACGACCTGGCGCGCATGCTCGAACGCATCTGCGCCCCCCTCGGCGACCTGCAGGAACGTGTCACCGGCCTGGGTGTGGCGGCCCCCCTGTCGCTGGGCGGCTGGCAAAGCCTGCTCGGTGTGCCCGACGACAAGGCGCGCCGCTGGGACGAGATCGACCTCACGGCCCGCCTGCGCGAGATCACCGCCCTGCCCATCCACGTCGTCAAGGACACGGCCGCAGCCTGTGTGGCCGAACTGGTGGCCGGGCGCGGGCGCAGCCTCAAGAGTTATCTCTACCTGTTCATGGACACCTTCGTCGGCGGCGGCCTGGTGATCGACAGCCACCTGTTTGGCGGCGACCGCGGCAACGCCGGCGCCGTGGGTTCGATGCCCTTGCTCGGCGCCCAGCCCGGTGTGGCGCCCGCCCAGGTGCTGAGTGCTGCCGCGCTGCTGGCCCTCGAACGCCGCTACAGCGCCGCCGGACTGGCCGTGGACGCAGCCAACGACGCCCGCGCCCTCGAACCGCCGTGGAACATACACACCCGCGAATGGCTCAAGGGCGCCGCACAAGCCATGGCCCTGGCCATCACCAACTGCGCCTGCCTGCTCGACATCGGCGACGTCATCGTCGACGGCGTGTTCTCGCGCGACCTGCAAAGCCGCCTCATCGCCGAGATCGAGAACGCACTCGACGCCCACAGCTGGGAAGGTGTCACCCGCCCCAGCGTGCTGAGCGGCACCATCGGCTCGGATGCCCGCGCCCTGGGCGGCGCCCTGCTGCCGCTGTACGCGGCGTTTGCGCCCGATCCCGAGGTGTTCCTGAAAGGTGCGCCACCGTCCAGCGCGGGGCGCCACACGGCGTGAGGCTCAGGCGGCCTCCTGCAACTGCAGCCCCACGATGCCGACCACGATGAGCGCAATACACAACAACCGGCCCGGTGCCGCCGGCTCCCCGAACATCAGCAGGCCCAGCGCCGCCGTGCCCACCGCACCGATGCCGCCCCACACCGCGTAGGCGGTGCCGATGGGTATGAAGGCCAGCGTGAGACTCATCAGATACACGCTGAGCCCGCCGGACGCCACGGCCAGCGCCGCCGGCACCAGCCGGGTGAACCCGTTCGACGCATGGATGGCCGCGGCAAACGCCACCTCCAGCAACCCCGACACCAGGATCAAGGCCCAGGCGACCTTGGAACTCGAAACATCAAACATGGGCCAACCCTTGCACGTCAATTTGGCAGACCCAGACGATCACATGAACTAGCCCCTCGAAGCGGGTCGCTACACGACCGCATCGAGGGGCCAGAAGTCAACGGGCAGACCGGATGTCCGCCCCACAAACTATCACCAGGTCAGTGACTTGGTATTGTCCTTGAACACTGCCGCACCGGTGAGTTCAGGATTGCCTACCTTCAGGCCTGGCAGCAGATCCGCCTCCTTGATGCCGAAATGTTTCATGCACATCGGGCAAACCAGCACCGAGGCACCTTTGGCAATCGCTTCGGACAACATCTTCTGATGTTCCGCAAACTTGGTGGCGTTTGCCTTGGAGCCCACCAGCACACCCTTGTCATTGAGAAAAATTGTCAACGGATGTCCACGTTCGAGCTGATTCTTGCCAAACGAGATACCCATACTTGCGCGGTGTGCGTCGTCCGTCGTGAGATTGACGAACAGCGGATCCGAGTCACCCGCATAGGCAACCTGCGCAGCACCTCCTAGCACCATGACAAAGGCCACCAGCAGACTTGCAAGAAACTTCATAAGTACCCCTTCCTTCAACTGTTGAACAGGGCACAACAATAGCGGCACGCGCCAGAGCCTGAATTGCGAAAAATCAACTATGAATACTCGCAAGCATCTCGCAGCATCCACCAAGCGACTTGATCAAGCAGCGGCAGCCACTACGCAGCGGGCCGGCAAGATTCTTGTTCACAAATGATCCAGCTCACCGATCCGGCGTAGGCAAGGTGCAAGATCAGCCGCAAGTGGCGTCTGTGCCACCAACACACAGGGGAGTCATGATGCTTCGCCGCAGCCTCTGGATCACACTGGCCGCCGTTGCCATACTGGGCGGATGTGAAACTACGTCCAGCCTGGATCCACGACAAGCCGAGAAACTATCGCCAGACAAGGCAGCCATTGTCTTTACCGTCAGCCACGACAAGGAGGGCCAGGGGTTTGGTCAACTCGGCGGCAACGTCAAGTTCTTCGTCGAGATGCGTGACGCAACCCGTGCCAAGGCCTTGCCGCGTGGGTTCTCGAACATGGAAACCCTCGCGCCCATGATGACCAGCGCACTCGAAGACGTCTGGGCCCGCATATTCGTGCGCGAAGTAGATCCGGGCCGGATCGAATTCACCACATGGGAAGTGATCCAGAACAACGGCCCCATGGGCATCCGTTCCGCCAGCCCGAAAGTTGCGCCCCCACCCATCGTGTTCGCGGCCAAGGCCGGCACCGTCACCTACATCGGCAATCTGCACGCCAACATTCTCTGGGCGAAGAATCCATTCGGCATGAGTATTCTGGCAGGCGCCCTGCCAGAAATCAGAAACGAAGCCACCCGCGATCTGCAACAGGTCTACAAGGACTATCCAGCACTGCAAGGCAAGGTAGTTATCGAGCCGCTGCCGGTTGGGCCATGGCTACCCACCCCAGTCAAGTAGATTCAAACAGCTGCTTGCCCAACCGAGCAAAAGGTTGGGCCTCGCACCTGCAGTTCATCAAGGCGGGCAAACGTGAGACAGCTACTTCCTGGCCATGAACCAGGCGACCAAGGCGTTGGCATGCCCGTGACCCAACTCGTGCTGCGATTTCAACAGAGTCACGAGCTCCATATGTTTGAGTGCCCCGGCGTCCTGCAGAACCTGCATCCAGTGGGCGATCGGCTTACCGTATTTCTTCTCGATCGAGGGGAAATATGAGGCTGGGCCGGTTATTTTCTCGGGCATGGACATGTCGACCTTCATGAGTTTTGACACAGGCCCGAGCGAGAGGCAAAGCTCCGGGCACCGACTACGACGATCGAATGCCGTTCAGATCGACAGCCTCAACAAGAGTGACTGGCATTTGAAACGACACAAGAAACGACACAGTGCAACGTGGCGCGCAACAGGCGATACCAAGGACGCGCGGGTCGTACCAGCCGATTCTGTCGATTGAACCGTGCAGGCGCAATCAACTACTCAAAGGGTTTTCCTGAGTAGCCAAAGCACTGGGAAGAAGGTCGCAGCCATAACACGACGTCGTTTGGTCCGGGTTGGCGCGTGGCGGCAACCTCCGTGGGCGCTGTGGTGAAGCCCAGTCGCCCCGCCAGACGCAAGGAGGGCAAGTTGCCCTCATCAGCAACGATGAACAGTATTGTCGGTTGATACTCGGCAACCACCATCTCGATCATGCTTCGAACGGCCGCCGTCGCAATCCCTTGACCCTGGACGGCTCGCGAGAAGACGTAGGCAATGTTCGTGTCCTTGTTCTCTTCGACCGTGGCCTGCACGTAGCCGACGATCGCGCCGGATTCACCTCGCACCACCCAGTTCAGCCAGGACTCCTTGCCGTCGGGTGATTTTCGAAGCTCGCTGCGGGCCAACTTCTCCGCAAGCTCCTCGACAGATTTCGGCGGCACCTCGTCCAGAAACTCGTACAAGCCTGGATCGCGGAGGACCTCAAACAGTTCTGCCGCGTGGGCGACACGGCGTTCTTCCATCGTGAAGCGAACAGGGGGCATGGAGTTCTGAGGCCTAACAAGTGACAGGGACATTCCGGTCCCGAGGCGAGACGATGGGGTTTCAGTATCTCATCAATGCACGCCTCGAAACGAGATGTCCATGTCCATCGCGCTTGTCGGAATAGACCTTGCCAGGGACTGTCTGCCCCGCAAGGTGTGAGAGACGCGGTCAGGGTCGAAATGAATCCATCGAACGTGCTGTGCAAAATGCGGTGCTTGGTACTGAGGCAGGGGCAGGACTACTTTGAGGAATGGTATCGCCAACGCGGGCTGCATAACCTGGCTCAGCGCGCTGCGAAGATGGGCATACGGGTGGTGCCGCCGGAAGCGGTTGCGTAAAAAAACATTTCAGATCAACTACCCAGAGGGGGGATTCTTGTGAGGTCGGGGATGCACAGCGTCGCCCGTTGATGAGCCTCAAGTTCAGGCCTGACGCCACGGGGCAAGCTTGAACCTATTTCGTTCGATTGGAGATCTTCATGCGCGCCCACAGAGTTCCCGTATTGCTGGTCTTGTACATGGCAGTGTTGATTCACTCTGCCCTTGCCCAGCCTGTCTTCTCCAACGGCGTACTGCTCACTGAAACGGGCCACTCGCTGTACACCTTTGACAACGATATTGTTGGCTCAGGCTCGAGCGTCTGCAATCCGCCTTGTAGCAACATTTTCCCCGCATATCTGGCGACGGATACGGACACCGCAAAGGGTGACCTCTCTTTGGTTACCCGCCAAGATGGAGGTAGGCAGTGGGCATACAAGGGGCGACCACTGTACCGGTTCTATGCCGACGACAAGCCGGGCGACAAGGGTGGCGATGGGATGAATCGAAATCTTTGGCACATCGCGCGGCAGTGACGGTCGCTTCCCTGTGCGGTCTCACGACGAAAGGGATTTCCCAATTCCAGGTTCGCCACAGGGTTGAGGTGTGGCGACCGGAAAAAAAAGTGCCACGATGGAGTTCGGTGCAATCTCACCGGGTATCCCAAGGAGAAGTCCATGGCTATGGTGATGCTGGGGATCGATCTCGCCAAGAACGTTCTTGCCTTGCACGGCGAGAATGAGGTGTCTCAGCTTGAAGTGACGCGGTGGAACGTGCATCGCAAAAGGCAAGACCTGGTACCGAGGTGTAGCAATCGAGAAGATCCCGGAAGCAGGCGGAATTCAAGCCTGCTGAATTACACACATTGATCCAGTCGTGCGCTACGAAGTCCAATGTCGGGAAGTTCCGGCGCATAAGTTCGTGGACACGACGTGGGTTCATCACGGCGACACCAAGTCGACAGGAAGTTCCAATCGGTCAACACGCAACCATGTTTCCCTCTTGAATCCCTTGTGATATTCATCAATGGCTGCAACGGATTTGGCTGCAACTGCCTCAGCGGCCTCTTGAGAGTTTGATCTCATGTAGTAGACAAGAGAACTGCCTTCAGGCGTGGTTTCAAGAAAGACCGATTCGATCGCAACACCTTCTTGTTGAAGGGTATTGAGGGCTTCATCACGGTGGTTCGATATGAAGCGGGCCCATGCTCGAACCGTTTCCAGTGAATCGGGCTTCAAGGTGACACGAACGCATACCACGTCTTGTTTCTGAGTCATAGACTACTCTGGAGAGGTCTGCCATGCGACCTGCGAACCGATGAGCGATGCCGCGGCTACGGGTGACCAGGCACCCTAGGTTGACCTGTCGAAGCGATGGTGTTGCATGAGCGGCGTGTCTTGCGATTCGGGCAATTCTGTATCGACCACGCCTCGCCATGTCACCCAGCGATATCCCCCAAACGGATGAGTCCGGCGCCACCTACCTACTCAACACCTCCCACGCCTTGTCCAACCTCTTCACACTCACCGGCTGCGGCGTGCGCAGCTCCTGGGCGAACAGGCTGACGCGCAATTCCTCGAGCAGCCAGCGGTAGTCGTCCAGGCGGGCGTCGGCGACGCCGCGTTGGTCGGCCAGGCGGCGGGTGTAGCGTTGTTCGAGGGGGCGGATCTGCGCCAGCAGGGTCGTGTCGCGGGCGGGGTCGGCGCGGTGTTTGTCCAGGCGCATGACGATGGCCTTGAGGTAACGCGGCAGGTGCTGCAGTTGGGTCCAGGGCGTGAGGGCGACGAAACGTTTGGGCAGCAGGCGGGCGAGTTGGGCGGTGATGTCGTCGCCGACGTCCTTGGGCGCGCGGGCGTCCTTGAGCTTGCGGGTGGCTGCGGCGTAGTCGGTGAGCACGGCGCCGGCGGCGCGGGCCACTTCCTGGGCGATGAGGTTGAGGCGGCCACGGCCTTCTGCCAGGCGGGCCTCGAAGGCGAAGTGGTCCGCAGGCAGCGGGTCGACCAGAAAAGCGCGGTCCAGCGCCACGTCGATGATCTGGGTGCGCAGTTCTTCGGCGGTGCCCAGGGGCATGTAGAGCACCGCCATCTTGTTGAGGTCGGCGATGTTCTTCTCTAAGAACTTGAGCGGGTCGCGGATCTGCAGCGCCACCAGGCGGCGCAGGCCGGCGCGGTGTTTGGCAGCGGCGACGGCGGGTTCGTCGAACACCTCGATCTCGACATGGGCGCCGCAGTCGATCAGCGCCGGAAAGCCCACCAGCGTCTGGCCGGCCTTGCGGATTTCCATCAGCTCGGGCAGTTCACCAAAACTCCACTTGGTGTAAGTCTGGCTGCTCAGGTCGGGCGGGGGCGGCGGGGCGTTGAGGGGTTTGTCTCGTGGATGCGGTGTGGCCTTGTTGGCCGCCGCCACTGCGGCCACGGCGGCGGCCGGGCCGGCGCTGCGTAGTGCGTCCAGGCCTTTGGCGCCGGGGGCCAGCGTCACGCTCACCGGGCCACGTTTGCCGGGCGCCGCGGCGGCTGCGGCCGCTTCGGCTGCGGCTGTGTCGGCCGTGCCCTGGGCCAACGTGGGGGCGAGCTTCAGGGCGGCCAGGGCCTGGAAGGCCGAACGTGCCTGTCCGCCGAGTTCGACCTTGAGGGTGGCCAGATGCCGGCCCATGCCGAGCTGGCGGCCGTGTTCGTCCACCACCCGGATGTTCATGAACAGGTGGGCGGGCAGCTGTTCGGGCTTGAAGTCGTTGCGCAGCACCGCGATCTGGCTGCGTTCACGCACGGCCTTGAGCAGCACCTCGATGAGGTTGCCGTGGGCAAAGTCGCTGAGCTCGATGAACTCGGCGACGAACTCGGCCACCGGCTGCAGGCGCGAGCGGGCCTTCTGGTGCAGGCTCTTGAGCAAGGCGTTGACCTTGGCTTCGAGCATGCCGGGCACGAGCCAGTCGCAGCGGTCTTCGTTGACCTGATTCAGCGCGTAGATGGGCACGGTGACGGTGACGCCGTCGCGCGGGTCGCCCGGCTCGTGCAGGTAGGTGGCGGCGCAGTCGATGCCGCCCAGCCGCAGCGTGGGCGGGAAACTCGACCCGGTGATGCCGGCCGCCTCGTGGCGCATCAGCTCGTCGCGCGTCAGGTGCAGCAACTTGGGGTTGAGCTTGCTGGCGTGGCGGTACCAGGCTTCGAAGCTGGCGCCGCTGGTCACCTCGGCCGGCACCAGGGCGTCGTAATAGGCGTGGATGAGGTGGTCGTCGACCAGCACGTCCTGGCGGCGCGATTTGTGCTCGAGGTCCTCGACCTGCTTGATCATCTTGCGGTTGTGCGACAGGAAGGGCAGCTTGGTGTCCCACTCGTCGCCCACCAGCGCTTCGCGCAGGAAGATGTCGCGCGCCGCGCGCGGGTCGACGGTGCCGAAGTTCACCCGCCGCTGGTGGTAGATGACGATGCCGTAGAGCGTGGCGCGCTCGAAGGCGATCACCTCGGCGGCCTTCTTCTCCCAGTGCGGCTCGAGCAGTTGCACCTTGAGCAGGTGTCCTGCGATGGGCGGTATCCACGCCGGGTCGATGGCGGCCAGACCGCGGCCGAACAGGCGCGTGGTCTCGACCAGTTCGGCCGCCACGATCCAGCGGCCCGGCTTCTTGCTCAGATGCGCGCCGGGGTGGCGCCAGAACCTGATGCCACGGGCACCGAGGTACGCCTCTTCGTCGTCGGCCTTGAAGCCGATGTTGCCCAGCAGGCCGGCGAGCATGGCCTGATGCAGCTGGTCGTAGCTGGCCGGGCTGGTATTGAGCCGCCAGCCCTGCTCGGCCACGACGGTATGCAGCTGGCTGTAGATGTCGCGCCACTCGCGCACGCGGCGCGGGCTGACGAAACTGTCGCGCAGGCGTTGCTCCTGCTGGCGGTTGCTGAGTTTGTGCACGGCGCGCACGGCGGGCGCCGGTGCGGCGGAGGATCTTGCACCGCCACCGCCGGCGCCAGCTCTCGCGCCTGTGCCAGCGCCGCCGCGCACATTGCCATACCCACCAGGTGGCGCGCCGGAGCCGCTGCCGGTGTCGGGGCGGCGCGGCTGTCCAGCGGCGTCGACCGGTCCACCGCTTGCACCAGCCGCCACCTTGCCTGACGCGGCCGCGGCCACAGCGGCCGGCCAGCTGCGCCCAGCACCACTCGGGCGTTGGTCGAGTGGCAGCGATGCGATCTGGCGCGAGTTGGGGCGCGGCGCATTTCGGGACGAGTTGCGCGCATGCGCGCTGACCACGTCGGTCTCGTCGTCGCCGACCAGGCCGCCGCGGCCTTCCTCGATCCAGTGCCAGAGCTTGAGGTAACCGACGAACTCGGAGCGTTCGTCGTCGAACTTCTTGTGTTTCTC
Organism: Candidatus Intricatilinea gracilis; assembly: GCA_016702605.1. Taxonomy (GTDB): domain Bacteria; phylum Pseudomonadota; class Gammaproteobacteria; order Burkholderiales; family Burkholderiaceae_C; genus Sphaerotilus; species Sphaerotilus gracilis. Next base: position 1,097,875 of record JADJDQ010000021.1, on the reverse strand, counting down.
GTCGGCCGCCTGTTGTGCATCGAGCGGGCGGTCGCGCACGTCCTGCACGCTCAGGGCGCTGGCGATGATCAGCACCTCGTCCAGCGCCTCGCGGTTGCGTGCCTCCAGGATCATGCGGCCTACGCGTGGGTCGAGCGGCAGGCGCGCCAGTTCCTTGCCGATGGACGTCAACTCGTTTTCTTCGTCCACCGCGCCCAGTTCACCAAGCAGCGCGTAGCCGTCGGCAATCGCCTTGCGCGGTGGTGGTTCGAGGAACGGAAAGTCGTCGACCACACCCAGGCGCAGCGCCTTCATGCGCAGGATCACGCCGGCCAGCGACGAGCGCAGGATCTCGGGGTCGGTGAAACGACTGCGGTTGTTGAAGTCCACCTCGTCGTACAGGCGAATGCAGATGCCGTTGGCCACGCGCCCGCAACGCCCGGCACGCTGGTTCGCCGCCGCCTGGCTGATGGGCTCGATCTGCAGCTGTTCGACCTTGGTGCGGTAGCTGTAGCGCTTGACCCGCGCCAGGCCGCTGTCGATCACGTAACGGATGCCCGGCACGGTCAGCGAGGTCTCGGCCACGTTAGTCGCGAGCACGATGCGCCGACCGTTGCCTGCCTCGAAGACACGATCCTGCTCCTGCTGCGACAGGCGGGCGAACAGCGGCAGGATGTCGGCGTTGCGGTGCAGCGGCTGATGGCTCAGGTGCTTGCGCAGGTGGTCGGCCGCTTCGCGGATCTCGCGCTCGCCGGGCAGAAATACCAGGATGTCGCCGGCGCCGCCGCCGCGCCACAACTCGTCGACGGCGTCGGCGATGGCGTCATTGAGATCGCGGTCGTCGACTTCGCGCTTGGCGGTGTCGCCGCCTTCCTTCTTCGCGTCAGGCTTGTCGGCAGGCTTGGCTGCGTCGGGTTTCTGCCCGGGCTTGCGCGGCTCCTCGATGGGCCGCCAGCGTTGCTCCACCGGGTAAAGCCGCCCGCTCACCATCAGCACCGGCGCCGGGCCTCTGGAGCCGGCAAAGTGCTTCGCAAACCGGTCGGCGTCGATCGTGGCCGAGGTGACGATGATCTTCAGGTCGGGCCGCCGGGGCAGGATCTGGCGCAGGTAGCCGAGCAGGAAGTCGATGTTGAGGCTGCGTTCGTGTGCCTCGTCGATGATGAGGGTGTCGTAGGCCTTGAGCAGCGGATCGGTCTGGGTCTCGGCCAGCAGGATGCCGTCGGTCATGAGTTTGACCGAAGCGCCGGGCGAGAGCCGATCCTGGAAGCGCACCTTGTAGCCGACCACCTCGCCGAGCGGCGTCTTGAGCTCTTCGGCAATCCGTTTGGCCACGCTGCTCGCGGCAATGCGCCGCGGCTGCGTGTGGCCGATCAGGCCCTTGCCGCCGGCGGCCCAGCCGCGCCCGAGCGTGAGGGCAATCTTGGGCAACTGCGTCGTCTTGCCCGAGCCGGTTTCGCCGCAGACGATGACGACCTGGTGCTCGCGGATGGCCGCGGCGATGTCGTCGCGCCGGGCGCTGACCGGCAGGTCGAGCGGAAAGGTGATGGGCGGAAACGGATTCGCCGTCTCGGACCGACTCGGAGGGCGCGGGCGCGGCGGGCGGCGGTCTGGCGTCGGGGGGCTGGTCGGCGACGTGTCGGGGGGCGGGGGCGAGGTGTTGGTCATGGCAGGCGGGCGCGATTATCAGTGGCACACCTGTGCACCCACCGAAGGAGAAGGCGTACATGCAAGAATGCCCGACCTTGTTGCCGACCCGTCGGCATGTCGCAGTCTCGACCGCCGGCCATGAACTTCGTCTTTCCGCATACCTTTGTCCCGTGGTTTCGCGCCGTTGCGCCGTATATCCACGCCTATCACGGCAAGACCTTCGTCGTGGCCATGGCGGGTGAACTGGTGGCCGCCGGCAAGCTCAACGCCTTCGTGCAGGACCTGGCCATCCTGCACGCCATGGGTATCAAGCTGGTGCTGGTGCATGGTTTCAGGCCGCAGGTGAACGAGCAGTTGCGCGCCAAGGGCCACACCTCCAAATTCAGCCACGGCATACGTATTACCGATGCGGTGGCACTCGATTGCGCACAGGAAGCTGCCGGGCAATTGCGTTTCGAGATCGAGGCAGCGTTTTCACAGGGCTTGCCCAATACCCCCATGGCCAATGCCACGGTGCGGGTGGTGTCGGGCAACTTCCTGACCGCCCGGCCGGTGGGCATCGTCGACGGGGTGGATTTCCAGCACAGCGGTGTGGTGCGCCGGGTCGATGGTGGCGCCATCCGCCGCGCCATCGAGTCGGAAGCTGTCGTGCTGCTGTCGCCCTTCGGTTTTTCGCCCACTGGCGAAGCCTTCAATCTGACGATGGAAGAAGTCGCCACCAGCACGGCCATTGCGCTGCAGGCCGACAAACTGCTCTTCTTGACCGAAGTGGCTGGTCTGCACGAAGACCTGCTGGACGACACCAGCCCGGTCGATACCGAACTGGCGCTGGCCGACGCCGAACGTTTGCTGGCCAGCCTGCCGCGGCCAACCCAGCCGACCGACCCGGCGTTTTACCTGCAGCATTGTGTGAAGGCCTGCCGCGGTGGTGTGGAGCGATCACACATCCTGCCGTTTGCCACCGATGGTGCGTTGTTGTCCGAGGTCTTCACCCATGACGGCATCGGCACCATGGTGGTCGACGAGAAACTCGAAAGCCTGCGTGAAGCGAATGTCGACGATATCGGCGGCATACTGCAATTGATCGAGCCGTTCGAAAATGACGGCACGCTGGTCAAACGCAGCCGCAACGAGATCGAACGCGATATCGGCCACTACACCGTGATCGAACACGACGGTGTCATTTTCGGCTGCGCAGCGTTATACCCCTACCCCGAGGCGCACACGGGGGAAATGGCGGCACTCACCATTTCACCGCAGGTGCAATCGCAAGGTGACGGTGAACGCATCCTCAAACGTGTCGAACAACGTGCCCGTGCCATGGGGCTGCAAAGCATCTTCGTGTTGACCACGCGCACCATGCACTGGTTCATCAAGCGAGGTTTCCAGTCGGTCGACCCGGACTGGTTGCCCGAGGCACGCAAACGCAAATACAACTGGGACCGGCGCTCGCAGGTGCTGGTCAAGAATCTCAAGTAAATCACCCTACGGAGCACGACATGGCAAGAACCGTTACCTGTGTATTGTTGAAGAAGGATGCCGACGGCCTGGATTTCGCCCCCTACCCGGGCGAACTGGGCCAGCGTATCTATGCGAGCGTATGCAAGGAAGCCTGGCAGCAATGGCTCAAGCACCAGACCATGCTGGTCAATGAAAACCGCCTGAACCTGGCCGACCAGCGCGCCCGCCAATATCTGGCACGCCAGATGGAGCAATATTTCTTCGGTTCCGGCGCGGATCAGCCGACCGGTTACGTCCCCCCCAAGGACTGACCAGTCCACCGTCGACATCCGAAACACGCGGCGTTGCGGCGTCGCGGCAATCCCACACGCGCCCGCGCCGGGGGACGGTCAGCGCCGCACTTGTCACATGGAACTTCGTCTCCATGCGCTGGGCCGAGCCCGTTTACGGCACCCAGCGCAGACCGTTGTTTGCCACCAAGCAGCTCAGCACGATCAAGTCAATAGGCGGTTGAACCCAGCCTGTTCGGTGGGGAGTGCAAGTTGCGTGCTGATATGCTTGTGACCAATCTCACACATATCCAACCGCGTGAATCAACTATCCGTCAGCTGCTTGCTCATGTTCCGCCGGACATCCAGGCGCGCGTCTGCCCCCGTGGCGACACGTCTGGCCAAGCAACTGGCCCAAAGCCTCGTGATGCTGGGCCTGGCGTTGAGCCTGGGCGCCGCCCAGGCGGCACCTGTCGGTGACACGGTGACCCGTTTCCTGCGCGAGAACGAATTGCTCGACGCAGCCCTGGCGGCCACCCAGTCGGCCAAACAGTCGGCCACCGATGCCGGCGGCGAGTTGTTGGACCAGATGCGCGACAGTGCCTCCGACCTGGTCATCAACGCGATGAACTTCCTCGGTGTGCCGTACCGGCGCGGCGGCAACACCGCGGAAACGGGCTTCGACTGCAGCGGCTTCACTCGCCACGTGTTCGAAAACAGCATCGGCCTGTTGCTTCCGCGCCGCTCGGCCGAACAAGCCAATTCGTCCAGCCTGATCAAGGTGCAAAAAGAAGACCTGAAGCCGGGTGATCTGGTGTTCTTCAACACCATGCGGCGAGCTTTTTCACATGTCGGCATCTACATCGGCGACGGCAAGTTCGTGCACGCACCCCGCACCGGCAGCCAGATCAAGGTCGAAGACATGCGCGCCAGCTACTGGACCAAACGGTTCAACGGCGCACGTCGCGCCAACCAACTGGGCGACTCACCGGCCACCCTGGCCAACGGTATGGCTGCCCAGGCCGAATCGGTCGCCCCCGTCACCATCCGCTGAGCTGGCGGCGTGGCCAACTGCCGCAGGGCAAAATCGCGGCATGACCGAGCGCAATGTCATTTCCATCGTCGATCAGCGTGATTCGCTGCGACCACCCCTGCCGCTGACGGCATCAGGCGCTGCAGCAACAGCTGGCACCCCGCTGCTCGACCGCCTGGCGCGGCCCTTGCGCGACCTGCGTATCTCGGTCACCGACCGGTGCAACTTCCGCTGCAGCTACTGCATGCCCAAGGAAGTGTTCGACCGCGACTACAAGTTCCTGCCCCACTCGGATCTGCTCAGCTTCGAGGAAATGACGCGCATGGCGCGGCTGTTCGCGGCGCAGGGTGTACGCAAGATCCGCCTGACGGGCGGTGAACCGCTGCTGCGCAAGAACCTCGAACTGCTGATCGGCATGTTGGCCGAGTTGCGCACGCCGGATGGCCAGGCGCTCGACCTGACCCTCACCACCAACGGCTCGGTGCTGGCACGCAAGGCCCGCGCGCTCAAGGACGCCGGCCTGCGCCGTGTCACCGTGAGCCTGGACGCGATGGACGACGCCATCTTCCGGCGCATGAACGACGTCGACTTCCCCGTCGCCGATGTACTGGGCGGCATCGCGGCAGCGCACGAGGCGGGCCTGGGACCGATCAAGGTCAACATGGTCGTCAAACGTGGCACCAACGACCACGAGATCGTGCCGATGGCGCGCCACTTCCGCGACACGCTCGGCGGCGCCGTGTCGCTGCGCTTCATCGAATACATGGACGTGGGCGCCACCAACGGCTGGCGCATGGACGAGGTGCTGCCGTCCGACGAGGTGCGCCGGCGCATCGCAGCAGAGTTCCCGCTGGTGCCCGTGGGCGCCGACGCCCCCGGCGAAACGGCCGAACGTTGGGCCTACGCCGACGGGCGTGGCGAGGTTGGTTTCATCTCGAGTGTCACCAAGGCCTTCTGCGGCGACTGCAACCGCGCCCGCCTGTCGACCGAAGGCCAGCTCTACCTGTGCCTGTTCGGTGAACGTGGCTATGACCTGCGCAGCCTGCTGCGCGGGGTGCGCCCGGCCGACGGCCAGCCGTTCAGCGACGCCGACATCGCCGCGTCGATCGACCTGATCTGGCGCGGCCGCAGCGACCGTTACTCACAACTGCGCAGCCTGCTGCCGCCGGCCGAGGCCGGCGCCAAACGGCGTGTCGAGATGAGTTACATCGGCGGCTGAGGCTGCCTATTGCTCGTCCTGAGTCCGCCTCGGCTTCACTTCGGCGCCAGGCTCGCGGCCAGCTTGCGCAAGGCGGCGGCGTCCATGGTCTTGGCGCCTGGCTGACCTTCACAGATCTGCGCCACGCGGTTGAGCAGTCCGGCGGCAAAGCGGTGCGCTGCGGCCAGGGTTTCTTCGTCGCTGTCGTAGGTGTCGTAGGCCTCGACGGCCACACCGGCGTCGTTGGCGATGGTCTTCACGTCGATGCGTGGGCCCGCTGCGGCGGGAGTCGGTTTCTGTGTGGCCATGGTGATGTTCGGTTGGGTAGGAAATGCCCGCCACTCTACAGGCTGGCGGTGCCGCCTGTACTCGGGTGGGGGGACAAACGCGCCGCCGCAGATCGTGACCGCACCTTCAAGGGCTGGGCGCAGCCACCAGCAGACACACGGCACGTGCCTCGATGGCTTCACCACGCCCGACCGGGCCCATACGTTCGGCCGTCTTGGCCTTGACGTTGACCTGCTGCGCCGCCAGCCCCAGCACCTCGGCCAGCCGAGCCGCCATGGCCGGCAGATGGGCCGCCAGGCGCGGTGCCTGCGCCACCACCGTGGAGTCGATGTTGACGATCTGCCAGCCGGCCGCCCTCACCCGCCTGGCCGCCTCGGCCAGCAGCACCATCGAGTCGGCACCGCGGAACTCGGCGGCCGTGTCCGGAAAATGCCGGCCGATGTCGCCCAACCCGGCGGCGCCGAACAAGGCGTCGGTGATGGCATGTGCCAGCGCATCCGCGTCCGAATGGCCGAGCAGCCCTTGGCTGTGAGCGAGTTCGACACCACCCAGCACCAGCCGGCGGCCCGGCACCAGGGCGTGCACGTCCCAGCCTTCGCCGATGCGCAATGACGGCAACTGGGCGGGCGGCGGGTTCTTGTTGTCCATCGAGTCGAGTTCCAGGTCGGGGGAAGTGGGTCAGAACAACGCCGCACGCAGGCTGGCTGCCAGCGCGGACTGGGCCTTCAAGGCTTCGGGCACGACGCGGCCGAGCTTGATGAAGTCGTGGGTGACACCCCTGAACAGCTCCAGCTCGACCGGCACCCCCGCCAGGCGCAGACGGTCGGCATAGGCCAGGCCTTCATCGACCAACGGGTCACATTCTGCGAGTGAGAAACAGGCGGGCGCGACACCTTCCAGGTCGTCGGCCAGCAGCGGCGCAAACCGCCAGTCGGTGCGGTGCGCCACGTCGATGTAGTGGTCGAAGAACCAGCCGATCATCTCGGCCTCGAGCAGGTGGCCGGTGGCAAAACTCAGGTGCGAGGGGGTGTCGGCATGTGCCGTGGTGCCCGGCGTGATGAGCAGTTGCAGCGCCAGCGGCCAGCCGACGTCACGTGCGTGGATGGCTGTCACTGCCGCCAGCGTGCCGCCGGCGCTGTCGCCGCCGATGGCAACACGGCGGGTATCGAGGCCGAGCGAGGCGCCTTCACGCAGCAGCCAGCCTAGCGCGGCACAGGAGTCGTCCACCGCAGCCGGAAACTTGTGCTCAGGTGCGAGCCGGTAGTCGAGCGCCAGCACCGCCGCGCCGCTGCGCAGGGCGAGCTGGCGGCACAGGCTGTCGTGGGTCTCGAGCCCGCCGATGACGAAGCCGCCGCCGTGCAGGTACAGCAGCACCGGCAGGCGCTCGTGGCTGGGCGCATACAGCCGCGCCGGGCAATGCACACCTGGCACGGTGGGCACCAGCAGGTCTTCGACACGGGCCAGGGGCGCACGCGGCAGATCGAGCACCTCGGCACCGGCGACGTAGAGCGCACGCGCCTCGACGGGTGATACCTTGTGCAGCGCGGGCCGGCGCGAACGCGCCATGCGCGCCAGCACTTCGCGCATGCCGGGGGTGAGCGGTGGGTTGGGACGGGTCATGGTGGGGAGGATTTTCAGGCGACGAGCGGCAACACCCGGTCGACCGGTGTACCCCGGGCCAGCCAGTCGGCGAACTCGTCGGCCAGGCGTCGTGATTCGGCCAGGCCCTGGCGCCACAGGGCGATGCGTGTGTCGTCGTCGTCGATGAGGCGCTTGAAGTCGTCGCGATCCGGCAGCTTGCCGCCGGGCAGACCGGCGATCCAGTGCCGGCTCGGGCACAGCAGCACCAGGTTGTCCAGCCCGGGCGTGTGGCCGTGGCGGCGGGTGTGGGCCTTGTCCAGCCAGCCCGGCACCAGGCGTGGCTGGAAGTGTGGATAGAGCACCAGTGCAGCCCGCCCGGAGCGTTGCCCCACTTCATCTTGCATGCCAGCCATGCTGGCAGGTTCGGCCGGGCCGGGCGGGTCATCGGCCCTGGCCGGGCCGTCGCCCACCCTGCCCTTGTTCATGCCGGTGTAGGGCCAGTGCAGGTGATAGTCGGTGAGCCCACCGTCCCAGTAGGCACCTTCTGGCGCGCCGGGGATGTTGCGCACGGCGCGCAGCATGAAGGGGATCGAACATGAGGCCAGCACGGCCGGCTGCAGATTGGCTGCGCTGAGCGGGACTTCGCGGGTGGTGTAGTCGTCGAGCGCCAGCGGCAGGCCTTCGCGCGAGTCGCTGAACACCACACGTTCGAGCCAGCCACCCAACGCGCGACGGCTGACACTGTTGGCTGCGTAGGCTGCCGCAAACCCCAACACCAGGGCGCTGCGGCGCTCGGGTCGCTGATGGCGCACGCCGATGTGCTGCAGCAGGCGCCGCCCGCGACTGGCCAGCACATGCAGGCGAAATCGCGGGTGGCTCAGGATCTCGGCCTCGCGCCCGCCGAAATGCTGGGTCAGCTTGGCGCCGAAGGCCTGTGTCGTCTGCGCCGGCTCGGGCAAGCGGCCGGGTGCGTGTTCGTACCGCTGCTCGATGTAGTCGATGCCCAGGCGTTCGAGTGCGGCGTCGACATCAGCCATACACGCGGTGGCCATGCGCCAGGCGCCGATGCTGGCACCCACCAGATGTACGCTCGGCCCCGGTCCGGCAAGCAACTGGCCGAAGATGAAGCGATCGAGCGCGTTGAGGATCAACCCCTTGGGGCCACCGGCTGCGGCAGGCACCAGGCGGATGTCGGCACCTGCAAGGCCGTGTTCGCGGATATGCCGCAGGGCCACCGGGCCGGCGTGGATCTCGAGGGCATGGGAGTCGGATGTCGACATGGCCGGCGATTGTGGCGGCTGCTCGGCGCGCCTGCACGGGATGGGACGCACACCGCCGCCGGCGCGCGCCCTGTCTAGACAACCCCGGAGGCCAGCCCCGGGTGACGGACGAGTCCGAAACCCGGTTCGGCGCCGCTCGGCTTCAGCGTTTGGTCTGCAGCTTGGCGAACGCTGCCGCCATGGCGCTCTGGCCCTGGCTGGGCGCCGGTGCACCACCGCCACCACCCCGCTGACGCTCGCCACGCTCGGGCGCGCGGTAGCTGTTGTCGCCGCGTGATCCGCCCGCGCCCTTGCCGGCGCCCGTCGGTGCATCGAGCTTCATCGTCAGCGCGATACGTTTGCGTGCCAGGTCGACCTCGACCACCCGCACCTTGACGATGTCGCCGGTCTTGACCACCTCGCGGGCGTCGTTGACGAACTTGTGCGCCAGCTGGCTCACGTGCACCAGGCCGTCCTGGTGCACGCCCAGGTCGACGAAGGCGCCGAACTGGGCGACGTTGCTCACCGTGCCTTCGAGCACCATGCCTTCGCTCAGGTCCTTGATGTCGTCGACACCTTCGTTGAAACGTGCGACCCTGAAGTCCGGGCGGGGGTCGCGGCCGGGTTTCTCGAGCTCGGTGATCACGTCCTTGACGGTGATGGCGCCGTATTTCTCGTCGGCCAGCGCCTCGGGGCGCAGCTTCTTGAGCACATCGCTGCGGCCCATCAGCTCGCCGATCGCGTCGGCCGGTTTGCCGCTCGAGATCAGCATCTTCTGCACCAGCGGATAGGTCTCGGGATGCACACCCGTCAGGTCCAGCGGGTTGTCGCCGTCGCGGATACGCAGGAAACCGGCCGCCTGCTCGAAGGTCTTGGGGCCCAGGCCCGAGACGTCGAGCAGTTGCTTGCGGTTCCTGAAGGCACCGTTGGCATCACGCCAACGCACGATGCTGGCTGCCACCGTGGCGCTCAGGCCCGACACCCGCGACAGCAGCGGCGCCGAGGCGGTATTGAGGTCCACACCCACCGAGTTGACGCAGTCTTCCACCACCGTGCCCAGCGTGCGCGCCAGTTCGGACTGATTCACGTCGTGCTGGTACTGACCCACGCCGATGCTCTTGGGGTCGATCTTGACCAGTTCGGCCAGCGGATCCTGCAGGCGCCGGGCGATGGAGACCGCGCCGCGCAGGCTCACGTCCAGATCGGGCAGTTCCTTCGAGGCGAACTCCGAGGCCGAGTAGACCGAAGCGCCCGCCTCACTCACCACCACCTTGTCGATGAGTGTGCCGGGCGCCAGCTGCTGGATACGCTTGATCAGGTCGGCGGCGAGTTTGTCGGTCTCGCGGCTGGCCGTGCCGTTGCCGATGGCGATGAGGTTCACGCCGTGGGTGGCGCACAGGCGGCCCAGCGTGTGGATGGAACCTTCCCAGTCCTTGCGCGGCTCGTGCGGGTAAACGGTGTGGGTGTCGAGCACCTTGCCGGTGTCGCTTACCACGGCCACCTTCACCCCGGTGCGGATGCCCGGGTCCAGGCCCATCACGACACGTTTGCCGGCGGGGGCGGCCAGCAGCAGGTCGCGCAGGTTCTCGCTGAAGACCTTGATCGCCACCTTCTCGGCGTCTTCGCGCAGGCGGGCGAACAGGTCGCGCTCGAGGCTCAGGCTGAGCTTGACCTTCCAGGTCCAGGCGATGCACTTGCGGATCAGGTCGTCGGCCGGGCGCTTGGCATGGCTCCAGCCCAGGTGGATGGCGATGCGGCCTTCGGCCATGGTCGGCTGGCCGGGGATGACTTCTTCGTCGAGCACCAGCTTGACGTCCAGAAACTCCTGCGTGCGACCACGGAAGACGGCCAGCGCGCGGTGCGACGGCACACGGCAGATCGGCTCGTCGTAGTCGAAGTAGTCGCGAAACTTCGAGACATCGGCATTGAGTTCGTCCTTGCCCTCGACCAGCTTGCTCTTGAACAGGCCCTCGTCCCACAACCAGTCGCGCAGCTTGCGGATGAGGTGGGCGTCTTCGGCCCAGCGTTCGCTCAGCAGGTCGCGCACACCGTCGAGCACGGCCAGGGCGTCGACAAAACCTGCCGTGGTGAGTGCCTCGATGCCGCCCGGATAAGAGGCGATAAATGCTTCAGCCGCCTTGCGCGGGTCGAGCGTGGGGTCGGCGAACAGTGCATCCGCCAGTGGCTCGATGCCGGCCTCGCGCGCGATCAGGCCCTTGGTGCGGCGCTTGACCTTGTACGGCAGGTAGAGGTCTTCCAGCTCCTGCTTGGTCGGTGCGGCCTCGATGGCGGCACGCAATTGCGGTGTGAGTTTGCCCTGCTCGTCGATGCTCTTGAGCACCGCGGTGCGGCGGTCTTCCAGCTCGCGCAGGTAACCCAGGCGGCTTTCCAGCTCGCGCAGCTGGATGTCGTCCAGGTTGTCCGTCACTTCCTTGCGGTAACGGGCGATGAAAGGCACGGTAGCGCCGCCGTCGAGCAGTTCGACTGCTGCATTGACCTGGGCCGGGCGAACCTTCAGTTCGGCCGCAATCTGGAGAAGGATCTTGTCGAGCACGGTGGGGTCTGTGGGGTTGGGGCCCGGCAGTCGAGCCCTGGGGGGGTGCACACGAGGCGGGCGAGTGTGCCACAGGGCTACGGGTCAACCCGACCTCGACACCGGCCTGCGGGGCATCGATTCCTGTGTTGCAAACGCGCAGCGAATTGTTCGTTTCAGGCGATGCCGGGTGTGACAAACAACTCAGCCGGCGCTGGCATTTCGAGTTCCTGAAGAAATTCAGGCGTGATCGGCGCGTCCTTATTTCTGGCTAAACATATCCAGCAACAAGCCCGACACAATCGCGCCCCATGTTGAACCGAGCCCTCACCCGACGCACCAGCTGGATCGCGCTTGCGCTGATCTGGCTGCAGTTGTTGTTGCCGGTGCTCGGCCATGCCTGGCCACGCGATGTGACCACAGGCATGGACATGGCGGAGTTCTGCACCATGCCCGGCATGGGGGCAAGCTCGGTCGAGGTGATCACATCGGGTGATGTGGCCGCCGCTGGTGGTTCCCAGTCGGGCACCGCCGGCAATTCGAGCTGCGCCTGGTGCTGCGGCTGCTCCGCCACCACGGCCGCGCTGCCGACACCCCCGTCGGCAGGGTTGTTGCTCGAACCCCTGTCAGGGCCGCCGGCCCTGAGCGACCGACCCGCACCGCGCCCCGCGGTGCCACTGCAACGCGCTGCCGCGCGTGCACCCCCCGCCCGCAGCTGACACACCGTGTGTGTGGCCGGTCCGCCCGGCAACCGACACGAACGTCGCCGCTCCTGCGCTGACACACCAGCTCACCTGAGCTTGATCACCCGCTGCCGGGTGGTGTTGGCCTGCGGCTGACCCTGCTGCCCTTCTTCTCGTTGCCCGGCCCCAGCGGCTGTGGCCCTGAACTGCCCAAACCTCTTGCGGCTGCGCCAGCGTGCGCGCCTGCGTTCCATCACATCCGATACCTCATCCAGAACCATGAACCACCAACTTGCCCGCCTCTCGAACGTCTCCCTGTCCATCCTGGCCCTGGCCGCCCTCGGCGCCTGCGGCGGTGGTGGCAGCGACCCCGCACCGGCTGCCCCCACCGCGCAGACCCAGGCCGTGACCATCGAATTCGCTGCCACGGCCGGTGCCACCGTGCTGACCAACCCCTGCAGCGCGACCCTGGCGGCTCAGGGCAGCACCGGCGTGGGCGCCAAGGTGACCGACCTGCGTTTTTATGTGGCCAACGTGCACATGATCGATGCCAATGACAAGGAGGTGCCGGTCACCCTGGACGCCAACAGCTTCCAGCTCAGCAACGGGACCGACAGCGTTGCACTCATCGACATGGAAGACGGCACCTGCACCAACAACACCACGGGCACCGCCGCCACCAACATCAAGGTGACCGGCACGGTGGCCAAGGGCAGCTACACCGGTGTGGCGATGACGCTGGGTGTGCCCGAGTCGATGAACCACACCGACTTCGCCGCCGCCGCCGCGCCCATCAACGTGCAGGCCATGGCCTGGAGCTGGCAGTCGGGCCGCAAGCACCTGAAGATCGAACTCAGCCCCGAGGCCGGTGCGGCCGGTTCGGGTGTGTACACCGGCGGCATCAAGTCGTACGCCAGCGCCGCCGCAGCCACCACCGCACCTGCGGTGTTCACCGCGCAAAACAGCTACTACTACCACCTGGGCAACACCGGCTGCATCGTGTCGCTGGCCAACGCCAACGGCTACGTCTGCACCGGCAACAACCAGATGGGCTTCCATCTGCATGCCTTCGACCCGGCGACCCAACGCATCAGCGTCGATCTGACCCAGCTGTTCGCCGGCAACGACGTCACCAAGGACGTGGGTGGCCCGATCGGTTGTATGTCGGGCACCGACGCCGAGTGCACCTCGATGTTCCAGACCCTGCTGGGTGCCCAACACGGCTCGACCGTGTTCCGCGCCATCGCCAAATAAGCGGGAGCCAGTTCATGTCCACACGCAGCCGTCGCCCGGCGGCTCGTGTGTTTGCCCTGCTCGCCCCCCTGGTGCTCGTTGCGCTGGGGGGATGCGGCGGCGGCGGCACACAAGTCACCAATACCGGCACCACCGTCGTCACCGAGCAGGGCAGTTATGACTGGCGCCTGCCGGCAGGTTTCCCGGTGCCCGCCACCCCGGCGGACAACCCCATGTCGACGGCTCGTGAGGAGCTGGGGCGTTTCCTGTTCTACGACACCCGCCTGTCGGGCAACGGCCAGCAGTCGTGCGCCAGTTGTCACCAGCAGGACAAGGCCTTCACCGATGGCCTGGCCACCGCGGTCGGCTCGACGGGCCAGGCCCACCCGCGCAACAGCCAGAGCATCGTCAACGTGGCCTACAACACCACGCTGACCTGGGCCAACCCGTCGTTGTCGGAGCTCGAAGCCCAGGCGCTGGTGCCCATCTTCGGCGACAGCCCGATCGAGCTGGGCGTGAACGACCTCAACCGCGAGCAGATCCTCGACCGCCTGCGCAGCGACACCCGCATCAGCGACTACCCGCGCCGATTCACCACCGCCTTCTCGGCAGACGCAGCACCGGCCTCAGCCATCAGCTGGACCAACATCATCAAGGCCATCGCCGTGTTCCAGCGTGGCCTGATCGGTGGCGACAGCCGCTTCGACCGCTTCATGCAGGGCCGCGCCTTCCTGTCCGCCGCCGAAGAGCGCGGCATGAACCTGTTCAACAGCGAACAGGCCGAGTGTTTCCACTGCCACACCGGCTTCAACTTCAACGACCAGGTGCGCCACGCGGCCACCAAGGTGGTCGAGACACCGTTTCACAACACAGGTCTGTACAACATCGACGGGCTGGGCGGTTTCCCCTTCCCCAACCGCGGCGTCTACGAGTTGAGCGGCAAGCCCGAGGACATGGGCAAGTTCCGCGCGCCCAGCCTGCGCAATGTGGCGGTCACCGCGCCCTACATGCACGACGGCAGCGTCGGCACGCTCGAAGAGGTGCTCGACTTCTACGCCGCCGGTGGTCGGCTCATCACCGCCGGCCCACACGCCGGTGACGGCCGCCTCAATCCGTACAAGGACGGCCTGATCCAGCGCATCAACCTGACCGAACAGGACAAGGCCGACCTCGTCGCCTTCCTGCGCACGTTGACCGACGACGACATCCTCACCAACCCACGTTATGCCAACCCCTTCCCAGCCGCCAATTGAGTTTGCAGACCCGCGTGCCGACCGGGTCGGCGCGGGATCCCGCCACGGCGCCCCGGGCACGACAGGCGCCGCCCGTGGTCGCCCCGGCCGCACGCCGAGCAAGGGCGTGGTGCGCACCCTGGCCCTTGCTGCCGCCCTGGCCGCAGCCGCCACCCCAGCGCTGGCCCACGAGATGGGCGACGCTGTGGTGCCCGACAGCGCCGGCTGGCGCCTGGGTGCCGCCGCGGCAGTGAGCGCCGTGGCCGCCAACCAGACCTGGCCGACAACACGCTGGCCTGGCCAGCCCGGCAGCGGCCAGACACCGTCCGAGCGGCGCGGTGGCTCGCTCGAACATGCCACCGTCGACCTCGGTGCCAGCTTCGGCGCCAGCGCCTCACACAGCGCCTACCTGGCGCTGGGCCAACACGGCAGCGACCCGGCGCACACCGAGGCCGCCTGGTGGCGCAGCCGCTTCGACCTGGGCCAGCACCGGCTGAGCGCCCAGCTTGGCCGCGACCGCCTGCCGCTGGGCGAGCCCTTGCGCAGCGCCGGCCACTTCGACCGTTATGCGCAGGTGCCGCTCATCAAACGCATCGTGCTCAACGACGACCTCATGCCCGACGGTCTGAACCTGCAGTGGCAACGCCCCGAAGGTGCGGCGCTTCAGGCGGTCGACGCCGGCGTCTGGCGGGTGCGTACCTACCCCGGCGGCGTCGCTGGCCCCCTCGCACCGGTGCTGCACCTGCGCGGCGCGGTGGGCGACGTGAGCGGCGATGTGTTCGTTGCCCAGCTCGAGCCCGCGGGCCGCGCCACCGTGGCCGCCAGCAGCAGCGCCGGCCACACCCACAGCCAGCCAGACTGCCGCGTCAGCCTGGTCGGGGTGGCCTGCTTCGACGGCCGCACCCGCCTGGGTGGCGCCAGCCTGCGCTGGGAACACGCCCCCACCCACGCCCAGCTCAGCCTGGCCGTGCTGGCCCAGTTCGACCAGGGCGAGCTCTATTCGAGCCGCGGCGCAGCGGCCTACAGCGCGCGCATCCAGGGCGGCTGGGTCGACCTGGCGGTACCGGTGACACCCACCTGGACCTGGGGCGCACGTCTCGAACGCAGCGTGGCCAGCCACGAGTTGACGGGCATCAACGCCAGCCTGGTCGCCGAAGACGCCGGCCTGCTCACCAACCAGGCGGTGGCCCGCGCCTCCAGCATGCTGGCCTGGCAGGTCTTGCCCAGCCTCACGCTGAGCGCCGAGATCGGCACCGAACGGGCCGGCTCGGCCACACCCACCAGCCGCTGGGCCGGGCTGCGCCTGCTCTGGTCCGACCCGCGCCTGCTGTCGTCGCGCTAGGACAAGGCCAGCGCGGTGGCGCGCGGTGGCAGGTGGCGCGACACTCGTCGCACCACGACTCGCCGCCGCGCCCACCGCCATGGCCCAGCCACTCGCCACTCGGTCACCCCGAACCGCCGGCCCGTCCACCTCGGGCGCGCCGGTCGAGCCATCTGCCGTCAGGCCTCGCGGCGCCCCGGTCAGCGGCTGGCTCGCCGCCACGGCCATCGGCCTGCTGACCGGGTGTGCGCAGCCGGGCGACACACCCGGCACGGTGGCAGCCGACCCATCGGCCGGCGCCGCGCCATCCGCCCAGGTGGTCACCCTGGCCATGCGCAAGGTCAAGCACCTGGTGGTGATCTACGCCGAGAACCACAGCTTCGACAACCTGTACGCCTTGTTCCCCGGCGCCGACGGCGTGGCCAACGCCAGCGCCGAGTCGAAGCTGCAACTCGACCACGACGGCAAGCCGCTCGAGGAGCTGATCGTCTTCGACGCCAAGGGCCAGCCCGACGCCAGGTTCGGCAAGATCTCCAACGGCCCGTTTCGTATCGACGCCCCGCCGCACAACAAGCGCCTGGACGAGATCGTGCCCAGCCCGATCCACGCCTACTGGCACAACCAGGAGCAGATCAACGGGGGGAGCAACAACCGTTTCGCCGCCGTCTCGCAGGTGGGCGGATGGAGCATGGGCTACTACGACACCTCGTCGCTCAAGTTGTGGCAATGGGCGCGTGAGTACACGCTGGCCGACCGCTTCTTCATGGCCGCCTTCGGTGGCAGCTACCTCAACCACCACTACCTGATCTGCGCCTGCGCGCCGCGCGACGAAGCGGCCGTGGCCTCGGCCGGCGCCAGGCTCGACGCCAAGGGCTGGCTCGTCAAGAAACCCACCTCACCCTCGGCCAACAACGCCGCCGTGATGTACGAAACCGCCGGCGCTCGTGTCACTCCCGACGGCTGGTCGGTCAACACCTCGCAACCGGCCTACCAGCCCAGCGGCATACCACCCGCCCCAGGCGGCCCCGCCACCCTGGCCGACCTGGCCGGCATGACACGTTCGGGCCACAGCCAAACCCCCGTGCCGGCGCAGACCCAGGCCACCATCGGCGACCGCCTCAGCGACATGAACGTGCCCTGGGCCTGGTACTCGGGCGGCTGGAACCTGGCCCTGGCCGACGGCATGCAGCCACCCGAAGCCAAGCGCCAGGTCATCTACGCCGGCGGCCCCAACAGCCCCATGTTCCAGCCGCACCACCAGCCCTTCAACTACTACCGCCGTTACGCCCCCGGCCAGGCCGACCGCGCCAAGCACCTCAAGGACGGCGTCGACTTCATCAAACACATTGAAGCCGGTACCCTGCCCGCGGTGAGTTTCTACAAACCCGCCGGTCGTTATACCCAGCACCCCAGCTACACCGACGTCAAAAGCGGCGACGACCACATGGCCGACGTGCTCACCCGCCTGCGCGCCAGCCCGCAGTGGAACGACATGCTCATCGTCCTCACCTACGACGAAAACGGCGGCTACTGGGACCACGTCGCCCCACCCACCGGCCCTGGCTGGGGCGACCGCTTCGGCCCCGGCACCCGAATCCCCGCCCTGCTCATCGGCCCCCACGTCAAACGCGGCCACATCGACCACACCAGCTACGACACCACGTCGATCCTGAAATTCATCACCCAACGCTGGAACCTGGCGCCACTGCCGGGGGTGCGCGAGAAGCCGGGTAACCTGAGCAATGCACTGACCAACTGACCACCAGGCAGCCAGCCACCAAAAGCCGAGACAGGCGGCGTGGTGTCAGGCCGGTGCAGCGACGCACCGGCCAAGTTTCATAAACGAATCAGGGAAGGAAAGGTATGAAACCAACAAACCCGGCAGCACCATACGCCTGGCTGATACACGCGGCACGAAGCGCAATTGCCGCCGTGATGGCGAGCGCACTACTTGCTGCACCTGTAGTGGCGGCGAGTTTCGATTGCGGCAAGGCGAGAACTACGGTCGAGCGTCTGATTTGCAGCAACCCGATCGTCTCGGCCTTAGACGATTCGCTTGCATTGGCATATACCCAGGCGCTGGAGCTCGCCAGTGATGCAGATGAACTAAGAAGGCAGCAGCGCGATTGGTTGAGCAAGAGGCGAAACATCTGTACCACTATCGAATGTCTCTTGCATGTCTACGGACGACGCCTGGAGGATATCGAAGACCTCAACCGATGGATCCCCGTTCCGCCGCTTGCCACAACGCCACTGACCGCAGCCGAGAACGCTGCCTGCCAAAACGTTGTCGACTACGCCAATAATTCTAATCTTCGCGACCTGAGAGTGCAGACAAACTACCCGCTGCCAAACGCACTTGAATTTGATGAGATCTTCGGTTCATCTCTTGGCATTTACGACTTCAACTCGTATTGGTCCATTGATATCGACGACGACGGCACGCTTGATCATATGCTTGTCGCAATTCGGGACGGCATGTCAGCCATTGCAGTTGCTCGCAGGAATGTCAAGGGCGCAAAAACCGAAATAGTTGATGACTTTGAAAGAGGCAATGACATGATCAGTGTCTTGCAGATCGCAAGTCGTTACTATGTACTCTCCGAGCGCTACGACTACGGATTGCTGCCAGGGTCGCTCTGGATGTGGCGAACCGGCGGGAACTTGGAGCGGCTGTGTGACTTCGAGGAAATCGACCCGGCAATCACCTTGATGCCAAACTCCATCCATCATGTATGCAAGGCCGACCAGGCAAACAAGACGGTTGGCATTGAATATCCTCATGCACATTCGATCGATGCGCTTCCCCGAGATATTTTCACCGATGTGTTTGCGAAGCCCGGCATGGCAAGGGCAGATCTTGATAATGATGGACGTTGAATCGATCATTCGGGTCGATGGGTCGAGCTATTCCGGGCGTGGACCTGGATGTCATAGTAATTATTTGGCAATTGTCAGCGACGATGGCACTGAGATCCTGGATACGCCTCTCAACAAGCTGCTCATCGACCACCTCGTCAATGACAAGTGCGGTAAGAGGTTGAACATGCTCGAGCACGATGGCATTGCCTACCTCGAAAGCCATGACTTCGAAGGCGACCGCAGGATCTATCAATTGGATAGCACCAAGGCCACGCTGCTTTGCGAGTACAAGTATCAGAGAGTCTTCCGCGCCAGTCCAGCCTACCGCCAACTACCAAATTGACTACCATGCGCGCTCTACTTTGTCTGGTCGCGGTATGGTTTGCCGCAAGCACGCCGGCGTACGCCGCCAGCTTCGACTGCACGAAAGCCAGGTCTGCAACCGAGCGGATGATTTGCACTGACCAGAAGTTGTCTTCACTCGACGAAGACTTGGCCAGGCACTATGCCCGAGCGCTCGAGCGCGTCGAGGACACGGCCGAACTCAAAAGAATGCAACGCAACTGGCTAGCAACCCAAAGACGCGAATGCCTCGACGCAAACTGCCTTGTATCAGCATACCAAAATAGAATCACTGAACTGCAAAGCGACGTCCGTGACACAGAAAATGTTCCGCCGGCTGCAAGCACACCACTCACGGCGACAGAGATCAACGCGTGCCGCGCGGTGGTTGCCGCCAGCAATCGAGGCAAACTTGCCGATTTGGAGGATAAGAGCACCTGGCGCAAGGCGGAGGAAGCAGAGTTCGACCGAATCTTCGGTGAGTCTTGGCCCATGGCCTCGCCATTGGAATACTTGATGATCGACCTCGATGACGATGGAAAGCCAGACTATTTTTCCATGTCTTCTGCTTGGCCATCGCTCACGAATTTCTCGATCGGAAGGCTGAGTCGACCAGGATTCAATACGAGAGAATTGAATGACGAGCACAATGAAAATCAGAGATTGCTGCAAATCGCCCAGCGTCATTACATACTCACCGAAAATTTCGTCCGCGGCTATGGCACGCAGCGCCATCTCTCGTACTTGGGATCACTTTTCAAATGGCGCGCGAATGGCAAGTTAGAAAAGCTCTGCGACTATTCTACGCTCGAACCCAAAGTTGTCGGCAGGCCACTGTCATTACATCCGGTGTGCGACGCGGTGGAACACGGAAATTTCCGGGAAGTTTCATTCACAGAAGAGCATTCGATCGGTGACTTGACCGACCTGGGCTATGACAGTTACCTGAAAATGGTCCCAGGCCTCGCCAGAGTCGACCTCGACAACGATGGCATCATTGATAACGTCGTGCGCGTGAACAAGTTCATCGTTGAATATGGAGGATGCGACACCAATTACCTGGCGATGGCAAATGCGAAGGCTACAGCGTTACGCCAGAAGCCAGGAGATCAGCTGTTTATTCAAGGCAAGAACTGGTGCGACCCGAATGCGACGCTTATCGCCCACGACGGCAAGATTTACATCGACGCCAAGATGCCGATGTCCGATCGCACCATCTACCGCGTGAACGGCAGCAACGTGACACCCTTGTGCACATTCAAATACGACTTCGTGCACACGATGATTCTCGCCAATTAAGTGTTGTTGGGTATCAGCTGACGCAAAGCGCAGTGCGGCAGATCGAAGGAGGACCGCCAATGGAGATCGATCGTTTCAATCAAATAGTCAGCACACGCCTGCAGCAGCGGGCCAGGCACGATCCGGCACCGGCCGTTGCGTAGCGTCGTCCCTCGAGTGAAGCGCGCCACCCATTGCTAACGGCAGGCCAGTCGTTGAGCCCGACTGCCTGTTCATTAAAACTGGAAGGCCATTCATCGAATCCGGCGGGCCACTCGTCCGGTTCAGCTCACCGCACATTGAAGCTGACAGGCTGCCAATGCCGCACAGGGGGCGCATTCATCGAGTCCGGCGCGCCGTTCGTTGGATCCGGCAGCTCGGCCAACGAGTCCGGCGGCGCATTCCACGGGTTCGGCCGCGCAAATGTCGTGGCTGGAACCGCAGCGCGCAAGTCTGGCTGCGCAACAAGCCAGGCTCGCAAGGCAGAGAGCGAAGTCAGGTGGGCAACAAGTGAAGTCGACATCACACAAATTGAGTGCGTCAGCGCAGCGAGCGATTCGGGGAGCACGAACGCTGACGCTGGCAGCACAACAAGCGAGGACAACTGCGCATCAATCAGGGCCGGTCCGGCCCGCACGTAGCCCGACAACACAACCTGCTGGTGCGGCGCCGCAAGCGGCTAGCGCGGTAGCGCATCGTGTTGCTACTGCGGTGCGCCCTGCCATTCCACGGCCAGCCCGTTCGGCACGCTTGCGCACCCACTCCGAAACTCGCACAATCGCGCCCCATTGCTGAAGGCGCCAACGACGGCGCCCGCATGACGGAGATCCCTGCTATGTCCTCCTTGTTCATCTCGACGATCGACTGAACACGGTTCCCGAGCCCCGGCTGGACCGTGTCTGTTCACAGATACGGCCTCAGACCGCGCGGCGAGCAAAGCCCCGCAGCCATCGAGCCGGGGCTTTTGCTTTTCGGAAACCGATATGAGTTCACATCTCCGTTCCCGCGCCCTCGACAAGGGGCGGGTCAAGGCATTGCGCCGCATGAAACAGCCGATGACGCTGGTGCTCGAAGCAGCACCCGGTGCGCGCGACCCCGTGGCGCGGGCGCTGGCACAGCGCGGCATGCGCGGCGCAGGCAAACATATCCAGAGCCGCGGCGCGCAACGCCGCGCCGATCGCGTGGCACTGCAACAGCTGCTGCGCCGAGAGGACAAGAAAGATGAGTGAGACACAGTTGTTGCGCGAGCAGCTGGCGCACAAGAACCTGCAGCTGCAGCAGATCGCCGCCCAGCTCAAGACCGAGCTGTTCGGCATCGACACGATCATCGACCGCGTGATCGATTCGGTGCGTGCCTGGACCATGCTGCCCGAGCTGGTGACGCGGCCGGTGATCGTGTGCCTGTGGGGTCTGACCGGCACCGGCAAGACCCAGCTGGTGCGCCGTCTGGCCCAGCTGCTGGGCTACTACGACCGTTTCGTCGAGGTGCAGATGGACGGCTTCTCGAACGGCGCGGGCTCGACGCGCAGCGGTCACAGCATCTCGGCCATGCTGGCGCGCTCGGGCGTGCGCGAGGGTGAGCCGGGCATCCTCGTGCTGGACGAGTTCCAGCGCTTTCGCACCATCGACGCCCAGCGTGGCGAGCTGCGTGTAGAGCGTTACCAGGACGTCTGGGCGCTGCTGTCCGACGGGCGTCTGCCGCCGGCGTTGTCGCTGCTGGGCGACATCGAGACCTCGATCGCCGATGCCGCCTACGACGCCGAACGCGCCGATGCCTGCACGGCCCAGCTGCGCTTCAAGCTCAGCAGTTGGGAGGCGCAGGAGCTCAAGCGCAACCTCAAGCTCGATGAACCGCTGCTGGAGATCATGGCCTGGACGCCCGAGCAGGTGCAGGAGCGCCTGCGCGCCTTTCGTGAAACGGCACAGCAGCACTGGGAGACCGACTACAGCCGCCTGCTGGTGTTCGTGTGTGGCAACCTCGACGAGTTGTACGAGGACCTGGCCACCAGCGTGGACGACTGCGACAGTGATGCCGACACCTTCCACGCGGCCACGTGCAAGCTGAGCGTGATCGATGTGAAGCAGGCACTCAATCAGCGCTTCAAGCCCGAGCAGGTGGCGCGGCTGGGCAATGTGCATGTGGTCTACCCGTCGCTGCCGCGGCGCGCCTACGAGCAGCTGATCGAACAGAGCTGCGCCCGTTATGCCAGCGAGACAGAGGGCCGCTGCGGCCTGCGTTTCGAGCTGGCGGCGAGTGTGCGCGAGCAGATCTATGCCAACGCCGTCTTTCCGGCCCAGGGCACACGGCCGCTGTTTTCGTCACTGCATGCCATCCTCGGCGCCGGCCTGGCCAAGGCAGCGTTGTGGGCGCTCGAAAGTGGTGCCGCGGCCGGCGACAGCGTGGGCCTCACGGCCGATGGCCGCAGCCTGATTGCGCACTGGCGTGGCCAGCAGCACGCCATTGCTGCGCCCTTCGAGATCAACCGGCTGCGCCAGCGCAGCAATGCCGACTTCCGCGCCCTGCTGGCGGTGCACGAGGCCGGCCACGGATTGGTGCACGCCCTGCTCTTCGGCCGCGCGCCGCAGGAGATCAAGATCCACGTGGCGAGCTTCGAGGGCGGCTACAACGTCTACAGCTCGCGCAAGGTCTGGTCGCGCCGCAACCTGCTCGATTCCATCTGCACCGGCCTGGCTGGCCGAGCGGCAGAACTGCTGGTCTTCGGGCCGGAGTTGAGTTCGAGTGGCGCCGAAGGTGATCTGCGCAAGGCCACCGAGACGGCCGCGCGCATGCTGCGCCACTTCGGTCAGGGCTCGCGCATCGGCCGCAGTGACGTGTCCAACGACAGCGAAGAGAACGTCTGCACCGACGCCCACGCCACCAATGCGCCGATCGAGGCACTGCTGCAGGCCGAACACGCCCGCGCCACGCGGCTGATCGACACGCATCGCGAGGCCCTGCTGGCCGTGGTGGACGAACTGATGGACAAGGGCCAGGTCACCCCGGCGCGGTTTGCCGCCCTGGTGGGTTTGCCGCTGGGCAGCCCCGAGGACGAGCTGGATCCCTATGCCCAGCGCCTGGCGGCGTTTCGGTTGCCGGGGCGGCAGCTGCAGGTGGCGTAGCGTAACGAGCAAGCGGCCGGGCTGGCGACCGACGCGGCGACCCGCACAGCCCGACACTGCAAGGATTGCAAACTGCTGGCAAGCTTGCCGGGCCATGAACAAAACACTCAAAGCCGCACTCCTCACCCTGGGCGGCCTGCTTGCGCTGGTCGCGGCGGGCATCACCTACCTCCTGTTCGGCTTCGACCCGAACGACGTCAAGCCACTGGCCATCGCGAGGGTGCAGCAGGACTACCACCGCACGCTTGCCATCCCCGGGCGCATCGAGCTGTCGATCTGGCCGGTGCTGGGCGTCAAGCTCGGCGCGGTGTCGCTATCGGAGCGCGACAACAGTCAGGCCGAGTTCGCATCCATCAAGGGTGCGCAGGTCGGCCTGGCGCTGTGGCCGCTGCTCACGCAGCGCCAGTTGCAGGTGAACCACGTTGTGCTGGACGGCCTGCAGGCCCAGGTGGTGCGCGGCGCCGACGGCAAACTCTCGATCGCCGATCTGCTGGCCAAGCCGCCACCACAAGATGCACCGGCCGGCAGTGAGAAGCCGGCGGCGGACAAGGGCAGCGCCAAGGCGGACGCCGGCGCGCCGCTGAGCCTGGACATCGCCGGCGTGGCGATCACCGATGCCAAGCTGGTGTGGGACGACCGCGAAGCGCCGCGCCGCGTCACGCTCAGCAAGGCCCGGGTCGAGCTCGGCCGCTTCGCGCCGGGGGTGACCACGCCCATCACGCTCGCCGCACATGTGGA
This sequence comes from Candidatus Intricatilinea gracilis, assembly GCA_016702605.1. GTDB lineage: Bacteria > Pseudomonadota > Gammaproteobacteria > Burkholderiales > Burkholderiaceae_C > Sphaerotilus > Sphaerotilus gracilis. The sequence goes on along the minus strand of JADJDQ010000021.1, from coordinate 1,073,818 downwards.
CGCCACGGCGCCCAAGGCCGCGGTCGACATCAAGCTCGACGGCACGCTGGCGCTCGGTCCAGCCGAAGGCGATGTGACACTCGCCGGCCTGAAGCTCGACATCGGCGCCCAGGTCGACGGCCAGGTGATGAGCGTCAAGCTGGCCGGCACACTCCAGGGCCAGACCGCCGCGCAGCGCTGGGCCTTCGAAGGCCTGAAGCTCGACGCCAGCCTGCCCGGCCCGGGCGGCAAACCGATGGCGCTCGAGGCCCAGGGCGCCATCAGCGTCGCCCTGGCAGGCAAGGGCAGGGTCGACGCCCAGCTTGCCGGGCGCTTCGACGACAGCCAGTTCAAGACCCGGCTCAGCCTGCCGCGCCTGGCGCCGATCGCCTACGTCTTCGACGCCGAGGTCGACAAGCTCGACCTCGACCGCTACATCGCCAAGGCCCCCACCGGCGCGGCGAAACCTGCCGCCACCGCGGCCAGCGGCCCCGAGCCGCAGATCGACCTGTCGGCGCTGCGCGAGCTCGACGCCAGCGGCCAGCTGCGCATCGGCGCGCTGCAGCTCATGAACCTGAAGCTCGCCCAGGTGAACGTGGGGCTGAAGGCGGCGGGCGGGCAGGTCAACATCGCCCCGATCGCCGCCAAGCTCTACGAAGGCAGCATCAGCGGCAGTGCCAGCGTCAGCGCCACCAGCCCGCCGCGTGTGGCGCTGCAGCAGGAGCTGGCCGCCATCTCCATCGCCCCGCTGCTGACCGACCTGGCCCAGGTCGACCGCCTGGCCGGCCACGGCAACGTCAGCCTGGACGTGAGCACCAGCGGCGCCACCGTGAGCGCCATGACCAAGGCGCTGGCCGGCCGCGCCAAGGTCGCGCTGCGCGACGGCGCCGTGAAGGGCATCAACATCGCCCAGGCCATCCGCCGCGCCAAGGCCCAGGTCAGCGGCGTTGGTGCGGGGGGTGATGGCAAAGGCACGGCGGCGACCAGCGAAGCCACCGATTTCAGCGAGATGAGCGCCAGCTTCGTCATCAGCCAGGGCGTGGCGCACAGCGACGACCTGGACGCCAAGACGCCGCTGATGCGCATTGGCGGCAGCGGCGACATCGACCTGGGCGGCTCGCGCCTGGATTACCTGGTCAAGGCCACGGTCGTCGCCACGCTCGAAGGCCAGGGCGGCGCCGACCTGCAGGCGCTGCGCGGCCAGACCATCCCGGTCAGGCTGAGCGGGCCGCTGAACGCGATCGGCTGGAAGATCGATGTCGGCGCGATGGCGAAGGAAAAACTCGGCAACAAGATCGAGACCAGGCGCGAGGAGATCAAGCAGGACGCCAAGGACAAGGTGAAGGAGAAGCTGAAGGGCTTGTTGGGGAGGTAGGAGAAGTTCGACGGCTGCACATCCGGTCGAAGCCTGACCCCGACGTCTCGCCAAGCGACCGAACGTTCGCTACCGAGCAGACCTGGCGCGGCCAGCGCGCTACAAGTGGGGGAATTCGTTCACCGGCATGCTGCGGGTGAATGCACCTGTCGCAGCGTGGCCGCCGGACCCGGGGCCCGCCTGTCAGCTTCGCGGGTAAACGTCGCTTGCCGCCGAAGCGGGTGCCTTCGGCGTACCCAACCCACCTTGCCCCGAGGCCCGATGAAGGACGATGCCGACAACGCTGCCGTACGCTGGCGTCGACACCTTGCGGTCGACGCTGGCCGTGGCGTGTGCTGGCGCTCCCTGAGGCGCCTGGCGAGCATTGCGACCGTGTCGCTCGGGATCGCCGGGCTGCTGCTGCCGGGGGCAATGCCGTTCGCCCAGACTGCGACCCAGGCCGTACCAGGCCAAGCCATCGTCTACGTATTGCCCATCGAGGGCATCATCGACCTGGGCCTGGCGCCGTTTGTGCAACGCGTCATCGACGAGGCCAGCCAGGCGGGTGCGGCGGCGGTGATCCTGGAGATCGACACCTTTGGCGGGCGCGTCGATGCCGCCGTGCAGATTCGTGATGCCTTGTTGAGGACACCCCTGCGCACGGTGGGCTTCGTCGACAAGCGCGCCATCTCCGCAGGCGCCCTGATCGGGCTGGCCACACACACGCTGGTGATGGCCACCGGCAGCACGATAGGTGCCGCGGCCCCGGTGGTGACCGGTGCGCCGGGCGGCGCGGCCAAACCGGCGGAAGAAAAGACGGTGTCTTACGTGCGCAAGGAGTTCCGCGCCACGGCCGAAGCCCGCAAGCGTCCGCTGCTGCTGGCAGAAGCCATGGTCGATGCCGACGTCGTGGTATCCGGTATCGTCGACAAGGGCAAGCTGCTCACGCTGACGACCGAGGAAGCGCTGAAGCACAAGGTCATCGACTACCGCGCCGACACGTTGAAGGACGTGTTGTCTAGGCTGGGCCTGGAGGGCGCCGAGATCCGATCGGCAACACCACACTGGGCCGAACAGCTGGTGCGGTTTCTCACCCACCCGGTGCTGAGTTCGCTGCTGATCAGCCTCGGCATGATCGGCATCCTGGTCGAGATGCGCACGCCCGGCTTCGGCCTGGCTGGTGGCATCGGCATCACCAGTCTGGGGCTGTTCTTCTGGGGCCACTGGCTGGTGCAACTGGCGGGTTGGGAAGAACTGCTGCTGGCCAGTGCGGGCCTGGCGCTGCTGGTGGCGGAAATCTTCTTCATTCCGGGTTTCGGCATCGCCGGGGCGCTGGGCATTTCGGCCCTGCTCGGTGCGCTGGTGCTCAGCATGACCGGGGCTGGTGACACGGCCACCGTCATCGCGGGGGCGGTCTGGCGAGTCGTCGTAGCGCTGCTCGTTGCGCTGGTGGCTGGTCTGGCCCTGTTGCGAGTTCTGCCGCGCCTGCCCTTTGCGCGCCGCATGGTGCTGGAGTCGAACCTCGGCACCGGGCCCGAGCACGGCTCGGCACCACTGTCGGATCAGCGCTGGATGGGCAAACGGGGTCATGCCGCGTCGGTGCTGCGGCCGGCCGGCATCGCCGACATCGAGGGCGAACGGGTCGATGTGGTGTCCGACGGCGCACTCATCGACCGCGGCACGGCCATCGAGGTGACCCATGTCGACGGCAACCGCATCGTGGTGCGACAAACGTCCGAGCCAGCCGCTGGCCCTCCCGGAACAATCGACAAGGAATGAATCATGAACGATCTGATGACGGGTCTTGTCGGCAGCGTCGGGCTGCTTGTGGTGGTGGTCGCCACACTGGCCCTGCTGCTTTATCTGGTGCCGATACCGTTGTGGATCGCCGCCTGGGCCTCCGGCGCTTATGTCGGCCTGTTCACGCTGATCGCCATGCGGCTGCGGCGCGTGCCGCCAGCCACCATCGTGACGGCGCGTATCAGCGCGGTGAAGGCAGGCATCGACCTGTCCATCAACGATCTGGAGGCGCACTTTCTGGCGGGCGGTAACGTGATGCGAGTCGTCAACGCCATGATCTCGGCCGACAAGGCGAACATCCCGCTGCCCTTCAAACGCGCAGCCGCCATCGACCTGGCCGGGCGTAACGTGCTCGAAGCGGTGCAGATGTCGGTCATTCCGAAGGTGATTGAAACGCCGCGTATTGCCGCCGTGGCCAAGGACGGCATCCAGCTCATTGCCGTCTCGCGGGTAACGGTGCGCACCAACATCGACAGGCTGGTGGGTGGTGCGGGCGAAGAGACAATCATGGCGCGTGTGGGTGAAGGCATGGTCAGCACCATCGGGTCGGCCAAGAGCCACAAGGACGTGCTTGAAAACCCCGACCACATCTCCAAACACATCCTGTCCAAGGGGCTGGATGCGGGCACGGCCTTCGAGATCCTGTCGATCGACATCGCCGATGTGGACGTCGGCGAAAACATCGGCGCCAAGCTGCAGATCGACCAGGCCAACGCCGACAAGCAGATCGCCCAGGCCAAGGCCGAAGAGCGGCGCGCCATGGCGGTGGCGCTGGAGCAGGAGATGCGTGCCCGCGTGGTCGAAGCCGAAGCCGAAGTACCACGAGCGATGGCCGAGGCCTTTCGAGCCGGCAATCTGGGCATCATGGACTACTACCGCATGCAGAACATGCAAGCCGACACCGCGATGCGCGAAGAGATTGCAGCCACCGGCGACACACCAGCCACCGGTCGTGACAAGTAGGGGCTCAGATCATGCGCGACTTGCCGCTGGAACTGATCTTCGTCCTCGTCTTCGGCGCCGTCGCGCTGATTCGGTCCTGGTTGCAGCGATGGCGCAACAGGGCGGCGTCGATACCGGCACAGGCCGAGGCCGAGGCCGAGGGCGACGCCCGGCCTGAACCTTTCACTTCGGCGCAGGCAGACGGCGCTGCAGCACGTTTCACCGCGCCACCAAGACCGCCGCCGCCTGAGCCCGCCAAACCCCTGGCGCCACGCCTGCCGCGCCGCACCCGCCGCTTTACACGAGCCGAACTGATGCCCGATCGGCGCGCAGTGCAGGACGCCATCGTCATCGCGGCCATTCTTCAGCCTTGCCACGCAAAACGCACACACGACAGCGATTGAACCTATGTTGCCAGCCCGACGACGTGGGCCTCGAGCGGCGCGGCACCGGGTGCCCGATGTCCTTGCGCGGCCGGTTGGTTCAGCTCGCATACACTTTGCCCATGCCCCTTCGGGTCTATTCAATCATCGTCGTGCTACTGCTGTGCTGGTCCGGCTTCAACACCACCGCCGCGCCGCATGCCGTTGCGGCGCCCATGGCCGAGCAGCACCAAGCCCTTGGCGATTCGGGCCAGTTGGCCATCTTGAACGATGGCTTGGTGGAGCAACATCATCTGGATGAGTTGCCCTCGCAGCCACCGTGTGAACTCCCACTCGAGACGCCGGGCCTGTTGCCGACACCGATGACACCGACCTGCCCATCGACCGCTGCCGGTCGATGGCAGAAGTTCGTGTCAGTCGAACCGGGCTCGCCGTTCCTCGCCGGCCCCCTGCGCCCACCCTGCAGCACCACACTGGTGGGCTGATACGCCGCGGCCGAGCCGCCTTAGACGGCCTCGCCTATGCCTGGACGCCTACCTGGCCGTCGCCGATGACGACGACGGCTACCCCCAGACATCAATCGCCTATCCAGCCGCGACTGGCGCCACGCTGGGCGCCGGCGGCGAACCTTCACCACATTCACCTCAAAGGACAAACCATGAACCAGACCACAACCTACCAACAGATCGACATGGGCGTTGCCAGCGCCACCGAACGCAACCGCGTCCTGCGCAACACCTATTGGCTGCTCGCGCTGTCGATGGTGCCCACCGTACTTGGCGCATGGATCGGTGTGACCACGGGCATCGCCCGCGCCATGTCACCAGGCATCGGCCTGGTCGTCTTTCTTGCCGGCGCCTTCGGCTTCATGTTCGCCATCGAACGTACGAAGAACTCGGCCGCGGGTGTGCCCATCCTGTTGGCCTTCACCTTCTTCATGGGGGTGATGTTGTCGCGCCTGGTCGGCACGGTGCTCGGGCTGGCCAACGGAGCCGGGCTGATCATGACCGCCTTTGCCGGCACGGGTGCCATCTTCCTGGGCATGGCCACGTTGTCGTCGGTCATCAAGCGCGACCTGTCGTCGATGGGCAAGTTCCTCTTCATCGGCGCGATCATGTTGCTGGTGGCCGGCCTGGCGAACTTCTTCATCCAGTCCAGCGCACTGATGATCACGCTGTCGGTGCTCGCCATCGGCATCTTCTCGGCCTTCATCCTGCATGACCTCAAGCGTGTGCAGGACGGCCATGAGACCAACTACATCACCGCCACGCTGGGTGTCTACCTGAGCCTGTACAACGTGTTCCAGTCGCTGCTCGCTTTGCTCGGTCTGGCCGGTGGCCGCGACGAGTGATCCGGCGGACACTCGACGCCCGCAGGCACGCCGCTCGAGCGTGCACCTGCGGCCGACTTGCGCCTGGGCCCACGCCCAGGCCCTGATCGCCGCAGCCGAACGTCATGTGCCCACCACTCCATGACCGAGACAAGCTCAGGCCAGGTCGGCAAATCCACCTTGTCGTCGATGTTGAATGCCCTGGCACAGGACGACAGCCGGGACCGTATCGCCATCCGCGACCTGTTGGACACACTGGGTGATCGCGCCTTGGCCGCGCTGCTGTTCGTTTTTGCCGTGCCCAATGCGGTGCCGGTTCCGCCAGGCACGTCGACCATCCTGGGTGCTCCCCTGATCTTTCTTGCAGCGCAGTTGGCTCTGGGCCGGCGGCCCTGGCTTCCGGCAGTGATCGCGGATCGTTCGATGACACGCGCGGATTTCGCCGCGCTGATTCGGCGCATCGGCCCCTGGTTGGGGCGCGCCGAACGGCTGCTTCGGCCACGCGTCGTGGCACTGGCCTCACCGCCGATGGAATACCTGGTCGGCCTCGTGTGCCTGTTGCTGGCAGTTGTGCTGGTGCTGCCTGTGCCACTGGGCAACATGTTGCCTGCGCTCGCCATCAGCCTGCTCGCCCTGGGCATCATGGAACGCGATGGCCTGTGGATCCTGGCTGGGTTGGCAACGGCGGTGGCCTCCGCCGTTGTCGTCTCCGGCGTTGTGTTCGCCATGGTCAAGACCGCCGTGTTCTTCTTTACCCAGGTGCTCGGGTGACGTTGGGCTTCGTCATGAGCTTCAAGGCCGGATGATGGCCGACAGCGCAACGTGCCCCGGAACTGACAACTGCCCGACACAGTGGCCCCGGCGCCACTCTCCTCAGCACTCCCAGCCTGTTCGCGTAAAGTGAGTCACGGGCAGCCGCACAAGCTGCGGTCGCCCCCCTCGTCGCGAGGTGGCGCCACCGGCCGAGGTTTCTACCATCAGCCCCGCCCACGACGGGACTGGCTCGAGGCACGACGCCCAGCCCGGCCCACGCACCTTGCCTGTGCGCTACGCGGCAGGCTCATCACGCGTCCGGACCCACCATGTCGACTTCGTTTCGTTTCATCCAGGCCTCGTCGCTGAGTTGCCTGCTGGTCGTGTGCACGCCGCAGCTTACGCAGGCGCAGCCGGGTGGCGCGGCCGGTGCCGTATCGACACCGCACAAACCGCTGATGGCGACCAGCCCGGTCGGCCCTGTCGGCCCTGCAGCTGAAGCCACCATCGCGCTGCTCAAACGCGTCGACGGGCAGGTCGAGTTGCTGCGCGGCGGCCAGGTGCTCACACCCGTGGCGGGCGAGCCCTTGCAGCGCACCGACGTGCTGCGCACCGGGCCGAAGTCCAGCGCCGGCATCAGTTTTGTCGACGGCACCACCCTGGCCGTGGACGGCGACAGTTCGGTCGAACTGCGGCGCTACACCTTCCAGCCCGAGCGCGGCCAGTACGACTTCGACCTCTACCTGCAGCGCGGCGCGGCCATCTATTCGTCGGGCAAGCTTGGCAAGCTGGCGCCCGAGGCCGTGCGCGTGCGTACACCCACCGCCCTCATCGGTGTGCGGGGCACCCGGTTTCATGTGAGTGCGCCATGAGCCCGACAGAGCACGCTACCGATCGCGCCCTGCCCTCGGTAGCCGACCGGTCTGTGTGTCCCACCCTTGGCCCGAGGCAATCAAGCCGTCGGTCACGCGCCGGCGCTGGCCTGGTCACGCTGGTACTGAGCCTGCTGCTGGGCGCCTGCGCCAGCGCTCCGGCCAGCCGCGTCACGCTGATGCCTGACGCTGACGGCACGGTGGGCCGGGTGACCGTGGCTTCGATCACCGACAAACAAGGCCTCGAGCAAGCCTACGCACAACTCAGCGTGGCGCAGGACGGCCGCCTCAGCGCCAGCCAGGCCGACCCGGCCAGCTTCAACGCCAGCACAGCCCACCTGCTGCGGATGCTGCCACCACCGCCGTACAGCGCCATCCTGTACTTCGAGGCCGGTACGAGTGAGCTGACACCTGCGTCGGCCGCCCTGTTGCCCGAGGTGGCGGCACGGATCCGCGAGCGCACCCCGACCGCCATCAGTGTCATCGGCCACACCGACACCACCGGCAACGACGACATCAACTACCGCCTGGGCCTGGAGCGCGCCCGCGAGGTCGACCGCCTGCTGCACCGCGACATGACCGACCTGGGGCCGACGAGTATCAAGTCCTTCGGCTCGCGCGATCCCCTCGTGCCTACCGGCCCGCAGGTGAACGAGCCGCGCAACCGGCGCGTCGAGGTCCACGTCTTGTGAACCAGCACCTGCCCACACCCGGTCAGCCCCGGCGCCGCCGCACGTGATCGATCGTCCGCACCGCCCACACCAACCGTCGCTGCCCACGCGCGCGGGGATCAGCCTGATCGGGCTCGCCCTCACACTGGCTGCGGCTGCACTGTCCTGGCTAGGCAACGCCGGCGCGGGTGTCGGTGGCCAAGGAAACAGTGTGCTGGAGGCGCTGGACCACATGGTTCTCGACCGGTACCTGGCCGCCACCGCCCCCGCCGGGACGGCGCCCGGTGTGGCGGTGGTCGACATCGACGACGCCAGCCTGGCCGAGGTGGGCCAGTGGCCCTGGCCGCGTTACCGCAGTGCCGCACTGGTGCGACGCGTGGCCGATGCTGCGCCGCTGGCCATCGGGTTGGACATCCTCTACACCGAACCCGATCGCACCTCGCTGACCACCGTGCAGCAGGCCTTCGAACGCGACTTCGGCATCCACCTGGACATCACCGGTGCACCTGCGGCGATGCGCGACAACGACGCCTACCTGGCCGACACCCTGGCCGCCGCACCGGCCGTGGGTGCGCGGTATTTCGTCTTCGAGCCCGAGCCGGGCACGGCGGCGGCGGGTGTGCAACAAGCCCTGCGCCAAAGCAGCGGCGTGGTCAGCGGCGGTGAGCCACCGACACTGTCGCGCCGCGGCGCGCAAGCTGGCGCGGCTGTGGCAGCCAGCCGGGGTGTGGCGGCAGCACCCGACACCTACAGCGACGCCCGCATGCCCGTCATCACCGGCCAGCGCACAGCCATCACGGCACCACGTGCCCACGGCATGCTGGACAACATTGCGCCGATCGCCGAGGCGCTGGGCAGCGCCGGCTTCGTCAACATGCGGCCCGACAGCGATGGCCTGCTGCGACGCCTGCCGCTGTTCATCGACCTCGATGGCCGCCTGCATCCTCACCTGGCCGTGGCCAGCCAGTTGCGCGCCCTGGGCCTTCTGCGGTTGGGCCTGCACACCGGCACGCCGCAGACGCCGGGCAACACCAGCCTGGTGAACCGTCTGGCGCAGGCCGTCGGGCTGTTCGACGGCCCGACCGTGCAACTGGGAGATGTCGACCTGCCGGTGGACGACGCCGGGCAGCTGCTGCTGCGTTTTCGGCGTGAGGCGTCGGCCTACACAAGGGTCTCCGCCGTCGACCTGTTGGCCGGGCGGGTCGATGGCCAGGTGTTCAAGGACAAGGTGGTGTTCATCGGCTCATCGGCCGCCGGGCTGGACGATAGGCACAACACCGCCATCAGTGAACACCTGCCCGGTGTGCTGGTGCTGGCTGCCGTGGGTGACATGTTGCAGACCGGCCAGGTGGCACGTCTGGCGCCGCGTGCATCGATCGCCCCGGCGCTGGCCTGCCTGCTGGCGGGTGGTCTGTTGACGCTGGGTTACGCCTTGTTCGGCACACCCATCACCTTGCTGGCCGCTGGCCTGGTGGTGGCCACGGCGGCAGTGGCTGCGTCGGGTGGGCTGCTGGCGGCCACTTCGGTCTTCGTCTCACCGGTGCCGGCGCTGCTGCTGTGCGCCTTGCTTTGCGCCGTGATGTGCACCACCCATGCCGCGGTCGAGCGGCGCATGGGCAGGCGCTGGCTGCAACAGCTGGCCAACACACGGCTGGTGACGATCGAGTCGATGGCCGCGGTGGCCGAGACCCGTCACCCCGAGACGGGCGCACACATCAAGCGCACCCAGCACTACGTCAAGGCCATTGCCGAACAGTTGCAGAGCCAGGGCCTGTTCGGCGATGTGCTCGACGACGCCTACATCGCCCTGCTCTATTCGTCGGCGCCCTTGCATGACATCGGCAAGGTGGGCATGCCCGATCACATCCTGCTCAAGCCAGGTCGGCTCACACCCGAGGAACTGGTCCACATGCGCAAACATGCGAGCTGCGGGCGCGACATCATCCAGAACCTGGCGCTGGGCATCGACGGCGACAACTTCCTGCGTATCGCCGGCGAGATTGCCGCCACCCATCACGAGAAGTGGGACGGCAGCGGTTACCCGCTCGGCCTGGCGGGTGACGACATCCCCCTGTCCGGCCGCATCATGGCCGTGGCCGATGTGTATGACGCACTCATCAGCAAGCGCTGCTACAAACGCGCGTTTCCGCACGGCGTGGCCATGAGCCTGATGCAGGTGGAGCGTGGCATCAGCTTCGACCCCCGGGTGTTCGACGCCTTCCGAGCCATCGAGGGGCAGATCTTCGAGATCGCCAACACCTGGCGCGACGACCAGGAGCAGCTGCCGGCAATCAGCTGAACGCTGCGTGGCCGGTCACTGCATCAGGCAGCGACGGGTCGCCCGGACCGATTCGGTCGGCTCGGCCGCCTGGGCCGCACCAACCACCTCGGTCGCCTCAGCCTCGCAACGCGGCGCGCAGCTTCACACCGAGCTCGGGCTTCTCCTTGAACGGGTCGGTGGGGTTGCGCACCATCACGATGTCTTCCATGCGAGTCTGCACATTGCCCAGCGCCTTGGGGTGGCTGAAGATATAGAAGCGCTTCTCGGCCACCGCATCCATCACCATCTGCGCCACTTCGGCCGCGCTGACCTTGCCCGAGGTGACGGCCTTGTCACTCATCGCCTGCGCCACCAGCTGGCTGCGTGTGGGTGCGGCGGCCGGTGCATCGGCCGGGCGATTGCGCTCGCTCTGGTGGATGCCGGTGGGCACGAAGTAGGGGCACAACACACTGGCGGTCACCTGATCCGTCACCAGGCTCAGGTCCTGGTAGAGCGTTTCGGTGAGCGCCACCACGGCATGTTTGCTGACGTTGTACACACCCATGTTGGGCGGCGTGAGCAGGCCTGCCATCGATGAGGTGTTGACGATGTGGCCCTCGTACTCGGGGTCGGCTGAGGCGGCTTCGAGCATCATGGCGGTGAAGGCATGAACGCCGTGCACGACCCCCATGAGGTTGACACCCAGCACCCATTGCCAGTCGGCCAGACTGTGTTCCCAAAGCAAGCCACCGGTGGCCACGCCGGCGTTGTTGAACACCAGATGTGGCACACCCAAGGTGGCGCGAGTGGCCTCGGCCAGCGCCTGCACCTGATCGGCCTTGGAGACATCGACGCGTTGTGTCAGGACCTCGGCGCCTAGCGCGCGGATCTGCGTGGCAGCAGCTTCGAGTGCATCACCTTGCACGTCGGCCATCACCACCTTCATGCCGGCATGCGCTGCCAGGCGCGAGAGCTCGAAACCGAAGCCCGACGCAGCGCCGGTGAGTACCGCAACGCGGCCCTTGAAGTTCTTCATGTCGTGAGGCTCCGCGTGCTCAGGTCAGCTTGACGAGTTGCTTGCCGAAGTTGCGGCCCTTGAGCAGACCCAGAAAAGCCTCTGGTGCTGCAGCAATGCCGTCGGCCACGGTCTCGCGGTACTTCAGCTTGCCGGTGGCAACCATGGTGCCCAGTTCCTTGAGCGCCTGTGGCCAGACCTCCATGTGTTCACTGACGATGAAGCCTTCCAGCTTCAAGCGGCTCACCAGGATCAACTGCGGCGCACTCATGGGGATGGGTTCACCGTTGTAGCCCGAGATCATTCCGCAAAAGGCGATGCGGCCGAAGGCGTTCATGCGCAGCATGACGGCATCCAGGATCATGCCGCCGACGTTCTCGAAGTAGCCGTCGATGCCGGCCGGGCAGGCTTCCTTGAGTGCCTTGCCGAGCGACTTGACGTCGCCGTGCGCCTTGTAGTCGATGCAGGCGTCGAAGCCCAGTTCATTGACCACATAGGCGCATTTGTCGGCCCCCCCGGCGATGCCCACCGCCCTGCAGCCGCGTGCCTTGGCGAGTTGACCGACCGCACCGCCCACCGCGCCGCTGGCGGCACTCACCACCACCGTCTCACCCGCCTTGGGCGCGATGATCTGGGTGAGACCGTACCAGCCGGTCACACCCGGCATGCCGACTGCGCCCAGATAGGCGGCGAGCGGAATGTGTGTGGTGTCGACCTTCTGCAGCACGCCGCGGGCGCCAGCAGGCACCTGCAGATATTCCTGCCAGCCGCCCATGCCGACGACCTTGTCGCCCACGGAGAAGTGGCTGTTCTTGCTGGACACCACCTCGCCCACCGTGCCGCCGATCATCACCTCACCCAGCGGCTGCGGCTGGGCGTAACTCTTGCCCTCGTTCATGCGCCCGCGCATGTAGGGGTCCAGGCTCAGGAAGTGGTTGCGCACGCGCACCTCGCCGTCGGCGAGTTCGGGCAACAGCCGTTCGACCAGCTTGAAGTTACTGGTGCTGGGCTCGCCTTCGGGGCGGTTGTCCAGCACGATGGCGCGGTTGATGACGGTCATGAGCATGTCTCCGTGGTTCTGAGGTGTGCCGGCAACCGGGCCGGCTCGGGGGAAGCAGGGACCGCGACTTCAGCGCGCGTCAGCGGCCATGGTCGGGCGGGATGCAGGGTCGTGTCGGTGCGCTACGCGCGTTCAGCCGGCAGGCCGGAGGGCCGGTCAGTCCGACCCGCTGCAGTCCAGTCGGCGCAAGTCGCGGATCTGCTTGTTGTCGGTGGGCAGCTTGCGCACGTACTTGAAGGTGCCGGTGGCATGGGCCACGATGGCGCCGGCCTCGTTGAAGATCGTGCCTTCGGTAAAGGCCAATGTGGTGGTCTTGTGCAGCAGCTTGCCCACACCGCGCAACCGGCCTTCGCCGGGTCGCATGAAGGTGGTCTTCATCTCGATGGTCACCAGGCCCGGCCCGCGGTCGGGCAGGTGCAGGTTGACACTGCGTGCGGCGTGCGCCATCACCACGTCGAGCAAAGTCATGCTCACACCGCCGTGGATGACGTGGAACGAGTTGGTGAGCCGCTCGTTCACGACGACCTGGATCTCGGCCTCACCACCTTCGAAGCGGTGCAACTCGAAGCCCAGGTCTTCGACGAACGGGATGTGGACCGGAAACTTCATCATCAACCACCCAGCACGGCGCTGACACCACCGTCCACCGCCAGCGTCTGGCCGGTGATGTGGCGCCCGGCTGCACTGGCAAACAGCAGCGCCGCACCCTTGAGGTCGTCGTCGCCACCCAGGCGCCGCAGCGGTGACCGCGAGGCCAAGGCATCTTCACCCAGCCGGGCCAGCGTGCCCTGGGTCATGCGACTCGGAAAGAAGCCCGGCGCCAGCGCATTGACGTTGATGCCATATTGCCCCCACTCACCCGCCAGTGCACGGGTGAAGTTGATCACCGCGGCCTTGCTGGTGTTGTAGGCGATGGTCGTCATGTGCGACGAGTTGCCCGCCAGCCCGGCGATGGAGGCCACGTTGATGATGCTGCCGCTGCGCCGCGCAATCATGCTGCGTTTGCCCACCAGCTGGCTGAGCACGAACATGGCGCGCACGTTCAGGTTCATCACCTTGTCCCAGGCTTCGAGCGGATGATCCTCGGCCGGTGCACCCCAGGTGGCACCGGCGTTGTTGACGAGGATGTCGATCTCGCCCATGCGGTGCAGGGTCTCGTCGACCAGACGTGCCGCCTCGTCAGGCTTGCTGGTGTCGGCCGCGACCCAGCGTGCGTCGATGCCGCGGTCTTGCAGCGTGGCAATGGCCTGCTCGAGATCGGCGGCCTTGCGTGAGCTGAGCATCACCCGTGCGCCGGCTTCACCCAGCGCCTCGGCGATCTGCAGGCCCAGGCCGCGTGACCCGCCAGTGATCAGGGCGTTCTTGCCGGTCAGGTCGAAGAGTTGCATCACGGGTGTGCTCATGCGCAGGTCCTGTAGGTGAATCGTTCGACCGGGGTCAGGGTCGGGGCCGCCGTCACGGTTCGCCGTCGTTGCGTGATCGCCACCAGATGCCCAGGGCACCCAGCAACACGGCCACACCACCGGCCAGGGCCATGGGTGCAGCCAGGGTCTCGTCGACGAACTGGGCCAGCCCGGCGATGACCATGCCGCCGTAGATGAAGACCCAGACCAGCGTGTCGAATTGTCGAGTCTTCATCATGCCCGCTCCTGCATCGGCCTGGCCAGGCGCGGCACGGGCGCCAGGTCAGAACCATTCGGCCCGCATCATCCGGCAAGTTGGATCACGTGTCTCGACCACGCCCAACCAGGCGTCGATGCGTGGCAGCTCGTAGGCATAGAAGTAGTCGCAGGCAGCGCGTTTGCCGGCCAGGAAATCGACGCGCTCATCACCAGCCGCCACCCGCGCCTGCGCGGCATTGGCCAACTCGAGCCACATCCAGGCCAGCACCACATGGCCGAAGGCCTGCAGATACGGCGTGGCATTGGCCAGTGCTTCGATCGGGTCACCGGTGGACCAGGCGCCGCGGGTGGCGGCCATCAGGTCCACCAGCGCGGTTTCGAGTGCGGCGGCATAGACGGCCAGCGCCGGCACATCACCCGCGCAGGCAATGCTGGCGCGCATGCGCTGCGCCACGGCGTTCAGGCCGGCACCCTTGTTCATCACCACCTTGCGGCCCAGCAGGTCCAGCGCCTGGATGCCGTGGGTGCCTTCATGGATCATGTTCAGGCGGTTGTCGCGCCAGTACTGCTCGACCGGAAAGTCGCGCGTGTAGCCGTAGCCGCCGTGCACCTGGATGGCCAGGCTGTTGGCCTCCAGACACCACTCGCTGGGCCAGCTCTTGGCTATGGGTGTGAGCACGTCGAGCAGCAGGCCGGCGGCTTGTGATGCTGCGGGGGCACCGGTATTGAGCTCGTCGACCAGGCGGGCGCAATACAGCTCGAGCGCCAGGCCACCTTCGACATAAGCCTTCTGCGCCAGCAGCATCCGTTTTACATCGGCGTGTTCGATGATGGCCACGGGCGGCTGAAACACATCCTTGGACACGGGCGCTTGCGCAGTAGTGGATCCAGCGCCGGGCGCGACGGCCGAGGGACGTGGCTGCACCGGGCGGCCTTGCAGGCGCGTCTTGGCGTACTCCAGGCTGGCCTCGTAGCCGGCGTAGCCCAGCATCACCGCCCCCATGCCGACGGCGATACGCGCCTCGTTCATCATGTGGAACATGCAGGCCAGGCCCTGGCCCGGTTGGCCCACCAGGTAGCCGATGGCACCGGCCGCCGGCTCACCGCCCGGCTGCGCCGCCACCGGATAACGCCCTTCGCCGAAATTGAGCAACGTGTTCGGTATGCCGCGGTAGCCCAGCTTGTGGTTCAGCCCGGCCAGCGCCACATCGTTACGTGCGCCGGTGAGTTCACCGTCCACACCCACCAACTTCTTGGGCACGACGAACAGCGAGATGCCCTTGATGCCCGGCACGAGTTGGCCGTTGGCATCGGGGATCTTGGCCAGCACCAGGTGGATGATGTTCTCGGCCAGCTCATGCTCGCCGTTGCTGATCCACATCTTGTTGCCGCGCAGGCGATAACGCGCACCCAGCGGGTCGGCCTCGAAACCATCACCATCCGGCACAGCCCGGGTGACGATGTCCGACAGGCTCGATCCGGCCTGCGGCTCGGACAAACACATGGTGCCGCTGAAGCGCCCCGACAACTCCTGCATCGCGAAGACACGTTTCTGCGCTTCGCTGCCATGCACCAGCAGCAGGTTGGCATTGCCGGTGGTCAACATGCCGCCACCACCGAGCGCGATGCCAGCCTTGCCGAAAAAGCCGTTGGCTGCCATGGCCAGGGTGACGGGCAGTTGCATGCCACCCACCTCGGCATCTTGTGTGGCCGCCAGCATGCCGGACTCGACATAGGCACGCGAGGCTATGTGCGTGGCTTCGGGCTGATGCACCTTCTCGCCGTCGAACCAGGGTTCCTCCACATCACCGACACGATTGAAGGGTGCGTACTTCTCGCGGGCGATACGTTCGCAGGTGTCGAGCACAGCGTCGAAGGTGTCGCGGCTGTGCTCGGCAAATCGTTCGCGGCTGCACAGGCTGGCCACGCTGAGCCAGTCGTAGAGCATGAAGTCGAGGGTCTGGCGCATCGGGTGGCCTTGGCTTCAGAGCACCTCGAAGATACCCGCCGCGCCCATGCCGCCACCCACACACATGGTGACGCACACGCGTTTGGCGCCGCGGCGTTTGCCTTCGATGAGGGCATGGCCGGTGAGGCGCTGGCCACTCATGCCGTAGGGATGACCCACGGCAATGGCGCCGCCGTTCACGTTGAGCCGGTCCATCGGAATGCCCAGCGTGTCGGCGCAATACAGCACCTGCACGGCAAAGGCTTCGTTGAGCTCCCACAGGTCGATGTCGTCGACCGTCAGACCCAGGCGCTTCAGGACCTTGGGAACGGCGAAGACCGGGCCGATGCCCATCTCGTCGGGCTCACAACCAGCCACGGCGAACCCAAGGAAACGGCCCAGTGGCTTCAAGCCCTTGGCTTCGGCATATTGCTCACTCACCACCACGCAGGCCCCGGCGCCATCGCTGAACTGGCTGGCGTTACCGGCGCTCACCACACCACCCGGTGTGGCGGAGCGGATGCCCTGCACCGCTTCGAGCGTGGTGCCTTCACGCAGGCCTTCGTCAGCGCTCACGGTCACCTGCCTGGTGACGAGGCCCAACGTCTTGTCGGCCACACCGGCAGTGACGGTGATGGGTGCAATCTCGTCGGCGAACTTGCCCGCCGCCGCAGCGGCACAGGCCTTTTGCTGGCTCTGGGCGCCGAAGACGTCCATGCGTTCACGCGCCATGTTGTAGCGCTTGGCCACGTTCTCGGCGGTCTGCAGCATGGGCCAGTAGATCTCGGGCTTGTTCTGCTTGAGCCAGCTGTCGACGAACATGTGCTGGTTCATCTCGGCCTGCACACACGAGATGCTTTCGACGCCGCCGGCCACATACACCTCACCTTCGCCGCTGGTGATGCGCTGCGCAGCCAGGGCGATGGTCTGCAGACCGCTCGAGCAGAAACGGTTCACCGTCATGCCCGACACGTTCATCGGTAGGCCGGCACGCAGCGCCACCTGGCGGGCGATGTTCCAGCCCGTGGCGCCTTCGGGGTTGGCGCAGCCCATCAACACGTCTTCGATGGCGCCGGGGTCGATGCCGGCGCGCTCCACGGCGGCCTTCACCGCATGGCCGCCCAGCGTGGCGCCGTGCGTCATGTTGAAGGCGCCCTTCCAGCTCTTGCCCAGGGGCGTGCGGGCGGTCGAAACAATCAGTGCATTGCTCATGATCTAGTCCTCGCTAACTTGTGGTCCGATGCTCGGCGTCAGTTGAAGCTCTTGCCTTCGGCCACCAGCCGGGCCAGCAGCGGTGCGGGTTGCCAGAACTCGCCGTCGTCCAGCGGGTTCTTCGCAAAACGCTTCATGGCCTGCACGACGTTGAACAGGCCCACCGTGTCGGCGTAACACATCGGGCCACCGCGGTGCAGCGGGAAGCCGTAGCCGGTGAGGTAGACCATGTCGATGTCGCTGGCCTTGCTGGCGATGCCTTCTTCGAGGATGCGCGCGGCCTCGTTGACGAGGCTGAACACCAGGCGCTGCACGATTTCTTCGTCGCTGATCTTGCGCGGCGCGACACCCAGATCACGCCGGTAGTCGGCCACCATCTGCTCGACCTGGGCGCTCGGGATGGCGTCGCGTTTGCCGGGTTTGTAGTCGTACCAGCCGGCACCGGTCTTCTGGCCGAAACGGCCCATCTCGCACAGCAGGTCCGCCGTCTTGCTGTAGCGCAGATTGGGTTTCTCGACATACCGGCGCTTGCGGATGTACCAGCCCACGTCATTGCCGGCCAGGTCGCCCATACGGAACGGGCCCATGGCAAAGCCGAACTTCTCGACCGCCTTGTCGATCTGCGCCGGCGTGCAGCCTTCTTCCAGCAGGAAGCCGGCCTGGCGCGAGTACTGCTCGATCATGCGGTTGCCGATGAAGCCGTCGCACACACCCGAGACCACGCAAGTCTTCTTGATCTTCTTGCCCAAGGCCATCACGGTGGCGAGCACATCCTTGGCCGTCGCGGCGCCGCGCACCACTTCCAGCAGTTTCATCACGTTGGCCGGGCTGAAGAAGTGCGTGCCGATGACGTCCTCGGGGCGCTTGGTGAAGCTGGCGATCTGGTTCACGTCCAGCGTGCTGGTATTGCTGGCGAGGATGGCGCCGGGCTTCATCACCGCATCGAGTTGCTCGAACACGGCCTTCTTGACGCCCATGTCCTCGAACACGGCCTCGATCACCATGTCGGCGTCACCCAGGTCAGCGTAGTTCAGCGTGGTGCTGAGCAGGCTCATGCGCTGCTCGTATTTGTCGGCCTTGAGCTTGCCCTTCTTGACCTGGCTCTCGTAGTTCTTGCGGATGGTGGCCACGCCGCGATCCAGCGCGTCCTGCTTCATCTCGAGCATCACCACGGGGATGCCGGCGTTCAGGAAGTTCATGGCGATGCCGCCGCCCATGGTGCCGGCGCCGATCACGGCCAGCTTGTTGACGGCGCGCTTGGGTGTGTCCTCGGGCACGTCGGCGATCTTGCTGGTGGCGCGTTCGGCGAAGAAGGCATGGCGCAGCGCCTTGCATTCGGGCGTCATCATCAGCGAGATGAAGGCGGCCCGTTCATAGGCCATGCCGTCGTCGAACTTCATCTTCATCGACTGCTCGACGCAGTCCACACAACGCGCCGGCGCCGGGAAGTTCTTCGCCATGGCCTTGGCCGTGTTGCGTGCGAACTGGAAGTAGGCGTCCGGCTCGGCGTGGCGGGCCTTGAGGTCACGCACACGCGGCAGCGGCGAGCCATCGGCATGCGCATCGGCCTTGGCGCGTGCGAAGCTGATGGCGCCGGCCAGCAGGTCATCGGCAATGATCTGGTCGAACAACTTCTGGCCAGGCACCTGGGCCAGCAGCTCGGCGTTCACCGGTTCACCGGTGACGATCATGTTGAGTGCAGGTTCGACACCCAGCGCGCGCGGCAGGCGTTGTGTGCCACCGGCACCGGGCACCAGGCCGATCTTCACTTCGGGCAAGGCCACCTTGGTGCCAGGCGCGGCGACGCGGTAATGGCAACCGAGCGACAGCTCCAGGCCGCCACCCATGCACACGCTGTGCACGGCGGCGATGACGGGCTTGCTGCAGCTTTCGACCAGCGCGATCAGGCTCAGCAGATTGGGCTCGGCAATTGCCTTGGGCGAGCCGAATTCCTTGATGTCCGCCCCGCCGGAAAACGCCTTGCCGGCGCCTGTGACGACGATGGCGCGCACGCTGGCGTCCGCGGCGGCACGTTCGATGCCCGCGGCAAATTCGACGCGGGTGGCGTAGCCCAGACCGTTGACCGGCGGGTTGTCCAGGGTGACCACGGCGACGTCGCCGTGTTGCTCGTAACGGGCACTCATGGAGGCTCCTTGCTGTTCCTGAGGGGATCCTGTGGGGATCTGGAAGCCACGCGTGCCACCGGGGGCGAATCACGCGTCGGCAGAAAAACGAACGATCGTTCGATTCTAGAAAACGGCAGAGTGTGCAGCTTGTCCCAGCGGCGACAAGTACGCCCTCGGGTTTACCCGAAACAACGAGGCGCGGCGGCGTTCAGACCTCCAGCCACTCCTTGCGGACATAACTATCGGCACGCAGCTGATCGGCCGTGCCTTCGAAGACGATCTGGCCGTGTCCCATGACAAGGCAGCGGTCGGCCACCTCGAGCGCGATGGTGAGTTTTTGCTCCACCAGCAGCACCGACAGGCCGCGGCGCTTGAGCTCGCGCAGGTAGTCGGCCACCAGTTCGACGATCTTGGGCGCCAGGCCTTCAGTCGGCTCGTCGATCATGATGAGCTGCGGGTCGCCCATCAACGTGCGGCACAGCGTGAGCATCTGCTGCTCGCCGCCCGAGAGCACACCGGCCTCGGTGTGCTGGCGCTCCTTCAGACGGGGGAACATGCCGTACATGTCGGCGAGCTTCCACTGACCCGTGTTGCGCGCGGTCTTCTGGCCCAGCATGAGGTTTTGTTCGACCGTGAGCTTGGGGAAGATGTCGCGGTTCTCGGGCACGTAGCCGATGCCAAGGTGGGCGATCTCGTAGGCCTTGCGCCCCAGGATCTCCTGGCCCTTGAAGCGGATCGATCCGGCGCCATCCACCAGGCCCATGATGGACTTGACCGTGGTCGAGCGCCCCGAGCCATTGCGCCCCAGCAGACTGACGATTTCGCCTTCACCCACGGTGAAGCTCACGCCGTGCAGCACATGGCTCTTGCCGTAGAAGGCGTTGAGTTTGTCGAGTTCGAGCATGGTGCTCAGGCCCCCTGCCCTGCTGTTGCCGGCGCTGCGGCACCAACACCGGCCGCAGCGGCTTGTTGATCGGCGAGCACCGAGCCGAGGTAGGCTTCCTTGACCCGGGCATCGGCACGTACCGCCTCGGGCGTGTCGAAGGCAATGACCTCGCCGTACACCAGCACGGCGATGCGGTCGGCCAGGCCGAAGACCACCCCCATGTCGTGCTCCACCGTCAGAAGCGTGCGCCCCGCAGTGACCTCGCGGATGAGCTGCACGAAGCGCTTGGTTTCACTCTTGCTCATGCCGGCAGTGGGTTCGTCCAGCAGCACCACGTTCGAGCCACCGGCGATGGTGATGCCGATCTCGAGGGCGCGTTGTTCGGCATAGGTGAGGTTCATGGCCAGCACATCGCGGCGTTTGTCGAGGTGGATCATCTCGATGATCTCCTCGGCGCGGTCGTTAGCGTCGCGAAGGTCGGCCAGGAACTTCCAGAACGCGTAGCGGTAGCCCAGCGACCAGAGCACGGCGCAGCGCACGTTCTCGAACACCGACAAACGTGTGAACAGGTTGCTGACCTGGAAGCTGCGCGACAGGCCGCGGCGATTGATCTCGTAGGGCTTGAGACCGTCGATACGTGCGCCGTTCAGGCGGATCTCACCCGAGGTCGGCGCAAAGCGCCCGCTGATCAGGTTGAACAGGGTCGACTTGCCCGCGCCGTTGGGGCCGATGATGGCGACCCGTTCACCCGGCTTCACCGCCAGGGTGGTGCCACGGATGATCTCGGTCTTGCCGAAACTCTTGCGCAGGTCGACCAGTTCGAGCGCGTAGGCGCCCGCATCAGCCGTGTGGGTGTTGTCCTGGTCGGCCATGGTCACAGGCCCTCCCGGCGCTTGATTTCCTTCGCGATCTCGGCCTGGGTGTCGCCCCAGTCGCGCACGAAGTGGCGCCGCGCGATCTCGAACAGGAAGGCTGATGCCACCAGCACGAAACCTGCACCGAACCAGCTTTCGACCCCCATGGCGTCGATCTGGAACGCGACGAACTTGAGGGTGGTGCCGGCACCCGACGACTCACGCAGCTTGAACACCATCTCGACCATGGCCGAGAACGCCAGCAGCAAGCTGATGCCCAGGGCACCCAGCGCCAGATAGGCCGTCCATAGCCGGCGCAGCTTGCCGAAGGCCGCAACGCGCAGGTTCATCATCAGCAGGCTGGCCACACCACCGGGCGCGAACATCACCATCAGCACGAAGGCCAGGCCGAGGTACAGCGCCCAGGCCTTGGTCAGCTCGGACAACAACACGAAGGCGAACACCAGCATGACGGCGCCGATGATGGGGCCGAAGAAGAAGGTCGCGCCGCCCAGGAAGGTGAACAGCAGGTAGCCGCCCGAACGCACGCCGCTCACCGTCTCGGCGGTGACGATCTCGAAGTTGATGGCCGCCAGCCCGCCGGCGATGCCGGCGAAGAAGCCCGAGATCATGAAGGCCAGGTAGCGGATGCGCTGCGTGCTGTAGCCGATGTATTCGACCCGCTCGGGGTTGTCGCGCACGGCATTGAGCATGCGCCCGAGCGGCGTGCGCGTGAAGGCAAACATGGCCGCGGTGCAGACGAAGCAATAGATGGCGATCAGGTAGTAGACCTGGATCTGCGGGCCGAAGGTCCAGCCCAGCAGCTTGTCACCGTAGACCCGGTTGGTGGTGATGCCGCCTTCGCCGCCGAAGAACTCGGGGAACATCAGCGCCATGGCCAGCACCAGTTCACCTACACCCAGCGTGATCATGGCGAACGGTGTACCGGCCTTCTTGGTCGACGGATAACCCAGCACAAAAGCCACCAGCAAGCCGGCCATGCCGCCGACCAGCGGCACGGCGGTGAGTGGCACGTTGACCGCACCACTCGATGCCAGGTTCATCGCATGCACGGCAAAGAACGAGCCCAGGCCGGTGTACACGGCGTGGCCGAAGCTCAGCATGCCGCCTTGTCCGAGCAGCAGGTTGTAGCTCAGGCACACGATGATCACGGTGCCGAACTGCGACAGGATGGTGAGCGACAGGCTAGACGTGAACAGCTTGGGCGCCGCCGCAAGCACCAGGGCGAACAAGCCCCAGAGAACAAAGCGCGAGACGTTGTAGGGCTTGAAGCGGTAGTACTCGGTGGGCACATGGGGTGCCACCGTGGTGGCAGTGCCGGCCGGATGGGTGGATGTGGTCATGGCTCAGTCCTCGCGTGTACCGAGCAGACCCTTGGGGCGCACGATGAGCATGAGCACCAGCAACATGTAGGGCAGGATGGGCGCAATCTGCGACACCTTGAGTTTGAGCAGGGCATAACCGAAGGTCTCGGGCCCGGCGGGCCGGTTCAGGCTCGCGAGCAGGTCGAGCGTCGAGTAGTCGATGGCCACGGCAAAGTTCTGCAGCAAGCCGATCAGCAGCGACGCCAGGAAGGCACCGGCCAGCGAGCCCATGCCGCCCACCACCACCACCACGAAAATGATCGCGCCGACACCCTGCGCCATGCCGGGTTCGGTGACGTAGGTGTTGCCACCGATCACCCCGGCCAGTCCGGCCAGTGCGGCCCCACCACCGAACACACCCATGAAGACGCGGGGCACGTTGTGGCCCAGGGACTCGACCATCTCGGGATGGGTGAGTGCCGCCTGGATCACCAGGCCGACACGGGTGCGCGTGAGCAGCAGCCACAACGACAGCAACATGCCCAGCGACAGCAGCATGATGAAGGCGCGCGAGCGCGGGAACTGGGTCTGGAACAGCGTGAACAGCGGGCCTTCGAGCTGGCTGGGCAAGGCGTAGGGCACGGACGAGCGGCCCCACACCAGTTGCACCAGTTCGAGCACGACGAACGACAAGCCGAAGGTGATGAGCAGTTCGGGCACATGGCCGAACTTGTGCACCCGGCGCAGCGCAAAACGCTCGAAGGCCGCCCCCATCACACCCACCACCAGCGGTGCCAGCACAAGCGCCGGCCAGAAACCGACCAGTCCCGAGACCGAATACCCCACGTAGGCTCCGATCATGTAGAAGCTGGCGTGGGCGAAGTTGAGCACACCCATCATGCTGAAGATGAGGGTCAGGCCCGAGCTGAGCATGAACAGCAGCAGGCCGTAGCTCACGCCGTTGAGCAGCGAGATGACGAAGGCTTCGAGGGTCACTTCAGTGGGGCGCGGCGATGGTGGAAGGGACGGACTAGCGTGCTGCACGCATTAAAAAAGTCCGCACGCAGGCGGACTGGCTGAGGCCACCCCGCAACTGCATGGCTGGTGGGGCAAGCCCCGTGATGTGCTGGCCACACGCATGCCGATGGCCTGCGAGCGGCCAGAAGGTCAGCTGGGCCGTTTCATCTGGCAGGACGTGGGCGTGCTCGACACATAGGGCTCGAACTTCTTGTTCTCGACCCAGGTGAAGCCGGTGCCTTCGACGTTGATCTGCTTCTTGGGGTCGCTGAGCTTGGTCCAGGTCGCGATGTAGAGCGGCTGCTGCAGTTGATGGTCGGTGGCGCGGATGGTGACGTCACCGCTGAAGCTCTTGAATTCGAGCCCTTCCATCGCCTTGGCCACCTTGACCGGGTCAGTCGACTTGGCCTTGGCCATGCCGTTGACCAGTGCAGGCAGCACGTGCAGCGTGGACAGCAGCGACAGGTCTTCCTTGGTCTTGGCCTTGAAGTCGGCCTCCCACTTGGCCAGCGACGGGATATTGGGGTGACCGATGTAGACGAACTTGACCTTGCCTTCCATCGAGTTGCCGATGGCCGTGGGGGTGCCATTGGCACCGGCGTAGTAGGTATAGAAGTTGACGTCCAGGCCCGAATCCTTGGCAGCCTTGACGAGCAGCGACAGGTCGGTGCCCCAGTTGCCCGTGACCACGCTGTCGGCCCCCGACTGCTTGATCTTGGCGATGTAGGGCGCGAAGTCACGTACCGAGCCGATCGGATGCAGGTCTTCGCCAGCGATCGTCACGTCGGGGCGTTTGCGCGCCAGTGCTTCCTTGAAGTACTTGGCCACCTGATGGCCGTGTGCATAGTTCTGGTTGATCAGGAAGACCTTCTTGACCGCCTTCTCGTCTTTCATGTACGAGGTCAGGGCTTCCATCTTCATCGACGTGTCGGCGTCGAAGCGGAAATGCCAGAAGCTGCACTTGGTGTTGGTCAGATCGGGGTCGACCGCGGCGTTGTTGAAGAACACCACCTCGCTGCCCGGGTTGCGTTCATTGTGCTTGTTGATGGCATCGATGATGGCGCCGGCCGCACCCGAGCCATTGCCCTGGGTGACGTAACGGATGCCCTGGTCGATGGCGGCCTTGAGCACCGTGAGGCTCTCTTGCGGCGAAGCCTTGTTGTCGAAGGCCACCACTTCGATCTTCACGCCGGCCGGGTTGGACTTGTTCAGCTCGTCGGCAACGAACTGGAAGGTACGCAAGCTGTTCTGGCCGATGTTGGCAAACGGCCCGGACAGTGGATCGATCCAGCCGATCTTGACGGTTTCGCCCTTCTGGGCATGTACGCCCAGGCTGAGCAGTGACAGGGCAGCTGCGGCGGCGAGCTTGCAAGGGGTCGTGAATTGACGGGGGGGGTCGAACTTCATGCTGGTCTCCTGGCCTCGTTGGGCGGTGGTGTGCTGATCCGAGGGTCGGCGTCGGACTCGACCCGTGGCCGGATGGGTCCGGCTCGGGCTTGGATCAGGGCGTCGCGGAAGTTATCGGAAGCTGCGCGTCTCAGGCTCAGGGACTACCACTAGCCCCTGTCACCCAAACGACAACACCCGCATGTGCAGGGGTGATAACCCACCCCCTGGCACACACGCGCAGGTGGTTCACGCCCCCGGCAGCACGTAGCCCTTGAACTGCTCGCGCAGCTTGACCTTCTGCATCTTGCCGGTGGCGCCCAGCGGAATGGCGTCGACGAAGACGACGTCGTCCGGCACCTGCCACTTGGCGATCTTGCCTTCGTAGAAGGCGCGCAACTCGGCGGCCGTGACATTGGTGCCGGCGCGCCGCACCACCACCAGCACCGGGCGTTCATCCCACTTCGGGTGGGTGATGCCGATACACGCGGCCATGGCCACACCCGGGTGGGCCATGGCAATGTTCTCGACGTCGATCGAGCTGATCCACTCACCACCGGACTTGATGACGTCCTTGCTGCGGTCGGTGATCTGCATGAAACCGTCGGCGTCGATGGTGGCGACGTCGCCGGTGGGGAACCAGCCGTCGACCAGCGGATCGCCGCCAGCCGCCTTGAAGTACTGCGAGATGATCCACGGGCCCTTGACCAGCAGGTCGCCGGCCGATTTGCCGTCCCAGGGCAACTCACGGCCTTCGCCGTCGACGATCTTCATGTCGACGCCGTACACCGCGCGGCCCTGCTTGCCCATGATGGCAAGGCGGTCGTCCAGCGGCAAGCGGCTTTGCTGCAGCTTGAGTGTGCCGACCGTGCCGACCGGCGACATCTCGGTCATGCCCCAGGCGTGCAGCACGGTGACGTCGTACTTCTCCTTGAAGGTGCGGATCATGGCCGGCGGGCAGGCCGACCCACCGATCACCGTGCGGCGCATGCTGGCGAACTTGCCCCCCACCTCGGCCATGTGGTTGAGCAGTCCCAGCCACACGGTGGGCACACCGGCGGCCATGGTGACGTTTTCACCTTCGATCAGCTCGTAGACCGACTTGCCGTCGAGTGCGCCACCCGGGAAGACCAGCTTGGCACCGGTCATCGCCGCCGCATACGGCAGGCCCCATGCGTTGACGTGGAACATGGGCACCACCGGCAGGATGGTGTCGCTGGCCGACAGGCTGAGTGCGTCGGGCATCGACACGGCAAAGGTGTGCAGCAGCGTGGAGCGGTGGCTGTACAGCGCGCCCTTGGGGTTGCCTGTCGTGCCGCTGGTGTAGCAAAGTGCTGCGGCGCAGCGTTCGTCGAGTTGGGGCCACGCGTAGCCGACGGGCTCGCGGCCGATCCAGGCCTCGTACGAGACCAGGCCGGGGATGCCGGTGTCGGCCGGCAACTTGTCGGCGTCGCACAGGGCCACCCAATGTTTGACCGTGCTGCACTTGCTCCACACCGCCTTGACGATGGGCAAGAAGGTCATGTCGAAGCACAACACCTGGTCTTCAGCGTCGTTGGCGATCCAGGCCACCTGGTCTGGCGCCAGGCGCGGGTTGATGGTGTGCACCACGCGACCACTGCCGGTGACACCGAAGTAGAGCTCGAAGTGGCGGTAGCCGTTCCAGGCCAGTGTGGCGACCCGGTCACCTGCGGCCAGGCCGAGTCGGTCGAGCGCATTGGCCACCTGGCGTGATCGCCCCGCCGCGTCGGCGCGTAGGTGTAGCGGTGCAGGTCACCTTCGACCCGGCGCGAGACGATTTCACCCTCGGCGTGGTGCCGCGCCGCATGATCGATCAGGCTCGAAATCAGTAGTGGATGGTCTTGTATCAATCCCAACATCGTTGTCTCCATGTTCTGGTTAAGCGGATCTCGTCGGATCGCGGGTTCATTCTCGCGCCGCCGGGCACGGCCTGGCGAGGCACCCGACAATCGTGCCATGAAGCGGGGCCACGCACTTTTCGCGCGGGCATACCGCCGACACCAACCGTAAGGACAAGGCACCGCCGCGCGACTCAGCGCCAGGTCCGCACACACCGTCCGGATCGATCATCACCTGACCACCTGATCGCTCACCATGACCTTCAATCTCTTCAAGAAGCCCGCCCCCGCTGCCGCAACCGACTACCCGGTGAAGAAGACCGAAGCCGAGTGGCGCGCCCAGCTCGGCAAGATGCAGTACGCCGTGACACGCGAGGCCGCCACCGAACGGCCCTTCACCGGCCAGTACTGGGACCACTTCCAGCCCGGCCGGTACAACTGCGTGTGTTGTGGCACCCAGTTGTTCGACGCCCAGACCAAGTTCGATGCCGGCTGCGGCTGGCCAAGTTTCTGGGACGCCAGCGGCGCCGAGGTGATCGAACGCATCACCGACAAGAGCCACGGCATGGTGCGAGTCGAAGTGAGATGCAAACAATGCGGCGCACACCTCGGTCACGTCTTCGAAGATGGCCCCGCACCCACGGGGGAGCGGTACTGCATCAACTCGGCGTCGATACACTTCGCGCCGAAATGACGCACACCTCATGAAGCTACTGCTCGACTTCCTCCCCATCATCCTTTTCTTCGTCAGCTTCAACGTTGCCGAGAAAAACGCCGACCAGGCGGCCCACCTGGCAACCGACTGGTTTGGCGCCATGGTGTCGGGTGGCGTCGTCGGCCCGAAAGAGGCGCCGGTGCTGCTGGCCACCGTGGTGGTGATCGTCGCCACACTGGCCCAGGTGCTGTACCTGAAGCTGCGTGGCCAGAAGGTCGACACCATGCTCTGGGTGAGCCTGGTACTGGTGACCGTGCTGGGCGGTGCCACCATCTGGTTCCACAGCGAGGCTTTCATCAAGTGGAAACCCACGGTCCTGTACTGGGTGATGGGTGCGGCCTTCCTGCTCGGGCCGATCGTGGCAGGCAAGAACATCCTGAAAGCGCTGCTCGGCGCCCAGATGGTGCTGCCCGAACCGGTGTGGCAGCGGCTGAACTGGGCCTGGGCCGGCTTCTTCGCCATGATGGGTGTGCTCAACCTGTATGTGGCGTTCAACTTCGAGACGTCGACCTGGGTGAACTTCAAGCTGTTCGGCGGCATGGGCCTGATGCTGGTCTTCACCATCGCCCAGGGCTTGTACCTGGGCAAATACCTGCAGCCGGTGGACGACGGCGAGTCGCCCGAAACCCAGGCCGCCGTGGGCAAGGCAGACACGCCATGAGCCAGGCCCAGCCTGTCGGCACCGACGAGATCGACGCCGTCCTGCGCGCCGAGTTCGCCCCCACCGAACTTCTGGTGCGAGACGACAGTGCGCAGCATGCCGGCCATGCCGGAGCGGGCAGCGGCGGACACTATTTCGTTCGTCTGCGCAGTGCGCGCTTCGCCGGCCTGGGCCGGGTGGCGCGTCATCGCCTTGTGTATGATGCCCTCGGCTTATTGATCGCTCGGGGCATCCACGCTCTGGCGCTCGATCTCGACACCTGACAAATCACCACCTCACGCGCGCCCCGTTCAGGGTCCGCAGCGCTCGATGTTCCGGACAGCAGCCTGCACTGCGCCGCTGTCCCACCCCCCCTGAAAGGTCTGTGTTTTCATGAACAAGTTCAATCTGACCCTGTCCGTTCTCGCGCTTGCTGCGGCATTGCCCCTGGCGGCCCAGGCCCAGAACGTGGCGCTGGTGAACAACAAGCCGGTGCCCAAGGCGCGCTTCGAAGCCTTCATGACGCAAGTCACCAAACAAGGTCAGCAGCAACGCACGCCTGAACTCGAAAAGCAGGTGAAGGACGAACTCGTGTTGCGCGAGATCTTCGTCCAGGAAGCCGAGAAGAAAGGCCTGCAGGCCAACGAGGAATACAAGACGCAGATGGACATCGCGCGCCAGAGCCTGCTGATCCGCGAGTTGTTCAACGAGTTCAACAAGAAGAACCCGGTGTCCGACGCCGAGATCCAGTCCGAATACGACAAGGTCAAGGCCACACAAGGCGAGAAGGAATATCGCGCCCGCCACATCCTGGTCGAGAAAGAAGACGAGGCCAAGGCGCTGATCACCGAACTCAAGGGTGGCGCCAAGTTCGAGGATCTGGCCAAGAAGGCCTCCAAGGATCCGGGTTCGGCACAAAACGGGGGTGACCTCGACTGGGCCGCACCGGCCAACTTCGTGCCCGAGTTTTCGCAGGCCATGGCCGCGCTCGAAAAGGGCAAATACACGGAGGTGGCGGTGAAGAGCCAATTCGGTTACCACATCATCCAGCTCGACGACGTGCGCCAGGCACAGTTTCCGGCGCTCGAAGAAGTCAAGCCGCAACTGCAGCAACGCCTGTCGCAACAAAAGCTGACCAAATACCGCGACGACCTCAAGGCCAAGGCCAAGACCGACTACAAGTTCAGCCAGTAACTGGCGGCGCCGGAATATCCGGCTGCACAAAACAAGGGCGCCGATGGCGCCCTTTTTTCATTCGCCGGAATCGGCTCGATTCAACCGGGTCATACCGCGCGCAAGGCGATCCAGGCCGTCACCAGACCAATCATTACCGGCTGGTGCAGCATGTAATACGACAACGGCCAACGCCCCAGCAGCACCAGCCCGCGCAGGGCTGCGGGCAACCCGGCAGCAGGCGCCGCCCGAGGCTGACGCAGTCTGCGCCCGGCCAGCCAGCGACCCAGCACCACACCGATCAGCATGACGCCGAACCAGGGCAGTAGCGGCACATAGTCCTCGGTGATCGGCTTGCGGGTGACCAGGCCGATCCAGTTGGTCCAGCGGCTGTCGAACCAGGCGTCGCGCCAGATCCAGGGCAAGGCCAGGCAGACCGCGGCCAGGCCGAGCAAAAGCACGGCGCGCGGGCGCACCAGCAGCAGGCCACGTGTCAGCAGCAGCATCACGGCCATGCCGTGCAACACACCAAAGCTGATCCAGCTGCGCGGAAACATCCACCACGATCCGGCCGACACCAGCGCCGCACACGCCACGATGCGCCACCAGCGCCCGACAAAGCGCGCCCAGCCCAACTGCTGCTCGTGTGCCAGACCCTGGCCCATGCCGGCGCATAGCAGGAACAGGCTGACGATGGCCGTGCGTTGCCCCGTCCAGAACACATCGGTGTAGAAATTCTGGCCAGACAGCAGACCGTAGTGGCTGAGGTCGAAGCTGAAGTGGAACAGCGTCATCCACGCCATGGCCAGGCCACGAAGGGCGTCCAGGCCCTCGAGGCGGTGTCGATCGACGGCGCCACTCACGACGGCAGGTGGAGGTTGGTGGGCATGGACAAACGATAACCCAGCGCAGCGCTTAGCATGTGCGTGCTCTGAACGTCACTGGCAGCACGCTGCCAGCCTCACATCGACTACGCATCCGATCGCGCGCCACTCAAGCATGACCACGCCCCTGACCCGCCGCAGCCCCGAAGAACAGGCCCGCCTGGACGAGGCCCTCACCGACTTGTTCGAACGCCGCCAGCGCTTCAACCAGATCCTGGGCCTCAAGGTCGAGACCCTGACGCCGCAAGGCGTGACGATGGGCTTCGACATGCGCCCCGAACTCGTCGGCCACGACCTGTACGAACGGCTGCACGGTGGCGTGATCTCGGCCACGCTCGATGCCATGGGAGGTGCCGCGTTGATGGTGGCCATCGCCGAGCGCCATGCCGACGAGGACACCCAGCACATCATGCATCGCTACGCCCGCATGGGCACGATCGACCTGCGCATCGACTTCCTGCGCCCCGGCCTGGGCAGACACTTCGTCGCCAGCGCCAGCATCACCCGTATGGGCGGGCGCATCGGCTCCACCCAGATGCGCCTGGTCAATCAGGACGGCCAGCTCATCGCCACCGGCTCGGCCGCCTATGTCATCAGCTGAGCGCGCATCGTCGACACCGTGGGCTAACACGCACGCGCAGCTCGCTGCATCCGGCGACGAGGCCACTGCCGATCGCCAAGATCTGCTCGACCGCTACCAGCAGGTGCGCGCCGCCAGCCTGGCGATGACCCAGGGCTGGAGCGCCGAGGACATGGCACTGCAGTCCATGCCCGACGCCAGCCCCGCCAAATGGCATCTGGCTCACACCAGCTGGTTCTTCGAGGCGCTGGTGCTGCGCACTGCGAACCCGAACTATGTCGCCCGCGACGAGCGTTACTTCTACCTCTTCAATTCGTATTACGAAGCGCTCGGCGCGCGCCACCCGCGCCCGCAGCGAGGCCTGCTCAGCCGGCCCGATCTGGCCGAAGTGATGGCCTACCGTGCCCATGTCGACGCGGCCATGGCCGACCTGTTGGGCGCCACGTCACCGGAGTTGCTGGCAAACCTGGGCGACACCATCGTGCTGGGCCTGCAGCACGAGATGCAGCACCAGGAGCTGATGGTGACCGACCTGCTGCACGCGATGTCGCTCAATCCGCTGCGCCCGGCCTTGTGGCCTGAGCTCGCCGATGCGCCGATCCGTCCAGCCATCTGCAATGAAGGTGATGATCTGCCGCGCGCCCTGGGTTGGATCAGCCACGGCGGCGGCAAGGTCGACGTCGGCCACCCTGGCCCGGGTTTCGCCTTCGACAACGAAACACCACGCCACACCGTGTGGCTGCAGCCCTTTCGGATCGCCGACCGCCCGGTGAGTTGCGGCGACTACCTCGGCTTCGTCCGCGACAGCGGTTATCGCCGCCCCGACTGCTGGCTGAGTGAAGCCTGGGCCACGATCCAGCGCGAAGGCTGGCAGGCGCCGGCCTACTGGGTGCTTTGCGACGACGGTGAGTTCGACGTCTTCGGCCCAGCCGGCCTGACCCGCCTGGACCCGGCGGCGCCGGTCAGCCAGCTCAGCTTTTTCGAAGCCGACGCCTACGCCCGCTGGGCCGGCGCTCGCCTGCCGACCGAGTTCGAGTGGGAAGCCGCTGCGGCAACATCTGCTGCTGTGCCAGGAGATCCATCCGGCGATCTGGCCACACAACAACCCGCAGGTCAGTCGGCCGGCCTGCCAGGCGCCGGCCAGGTCTGGGAATGGACCGGCTCGGCCTACCTGCCCTACCCCGGCTTCAAGCCCTGGGCCGGCGCCGCGGGTGAATACAACGGCAAGTTCATGCTCAACCAGATGGTCTTGCGCGGTGGCAGCTGGGCCACACCAGCGGCGCAAAAACGCATCGGCTACCGCAACTTCTTTGCGCCGGCTGCGCGCTGGCAGTTCAGCGGGCTCAGACTGGCGCGCGACGCCGAATAACCCTGCTGGTGTCGTGCCCGGTCTTGCCGCCGACCATGTGCCCGGACAGCCAGACGGCCAGACAGACAGCCCAAGAGACTTGACCAGTCCTCCCGGCCGACCGCCCCTTCGACATGCCGAGCGGGCACGTCAATGAATCGGGCACATCACAGACCGACCATCCACGGTGCCGAGGCGCCTGACCCCAGGGAATCACGCACCATGAACAATCAGAGCGCTCGCCCCCACTCCTCGGCACATGCCACTCCGCTCGCCGCAGCCGCAGCGGCCGTCGCACCCGATGCGACGACGCGCGACTTTGCCCAGTCGCTGCACCGCTGCCTGGCCGAACAGCCGCACCAGATCTCGCCCAAGTTCTTCTACGACGCGGCTGGCTCGGCCCTGTTCGACCAGATCTGCGACCTGCCGGAGTACTACCCGACACGCACCGAAATCACCCTGCTCGAGCGGCATGCGCCGGCCATGGCCGCGCAGATCGGCGCCGGGGCCGAGCTGATCGAGTTTGGCGCTGGTTCCCTCACCAAGGTCCGTCTGCTGCTGCAAGCCCTGCTGGCGCGGAATCTGGCGCCCGCACGTTTCCTGCCGGTCGACATCTCGGCCGAGCATCTGCAGGCCCAGTGCCTGCGTCTGCGAGGCGAGCTGCCCGACCTGCAGGTCGAGCCGTTGATCGTCGATTTCACCCAGCCGCTGCCGCTGCCGGCGCGGGGCAACGAGCGGCGCGTGGGCTACTTTCCGGGCTCGTCGATCGGCAACTTCACGCCGGACGAAGCGCTGGCATTCCTGACCCGCAGCGCTGGACTGCTGCGTGGCGGCGGGCTGCTGATCGGCATCGATCTGGTCAAGGACCCGGCCCTGCTGCACGCCGCTTACAACGACGCGCAGGGCGTCACCGCGGCCTTCAACCTCAACCTGCTGCACCGCGCGCGGCGTGAGCTGGGCTGCGACATCGAGCCGGCCAACTTCTGGCACCACGCCTTGTTCAACCCTACGCGCGGGCGCATCGAGATGCATCTGGTCAGCAAGCAGCGCCAGCACATCCACCTCGAAGGCCAGCGTTACGAACTCGCCGCCGGTGAGACGATCCACACCGAGAACTCGTACAAATACACCGTGGACGGCTTCCAGGCCCTGGCCCGGCGCGCCGGCTTCGTGCCCGGCACCTGCTGGCTGGACGAGCGCAGGTGGTTTTGCGTGATGTGGCTGGACGCGCCGAGCTGAGTCGAGCCGAGCAGCGCGTCTGCCCCTCAGGCTGCGGCTGGCGTCATCACCCGCCTGGCCTCGCGAATCGGCAGGTGGATCAGTGCCGCGCCGACGGCCAGCACACAGTCGGCGTACCAGATCCAGTCGTAGTTGCCGTTGGCCTCGAAGGCCTTGCCACCGAGCCAGGCACCGAGAAAACCGCCGATCTGGTGCGTCACCATCACCAACCCGAACAGCGTGCCGATGTGCACCGGGCCGAAGAACTTGGCGACCAGGCCCACCGTGGGTGGCACGGTCGACAAGAAGGTCAGGCCCATCACCGCGGCGAACACCAGCATCACCGCAGTGCTCTTGGGCGCAAACACGAAGATCAGCACCGCCACCGCACGTGTGGCGTAGATCAGCGACAGCAGCGACTTCATGCGCCACTGGCCACCGCGAAAGCTTATGGCCCAGCCGATGGCAAAGCTGCCGACGATGTTGAACAGCCCGACCATGGCCAGCGACCAGGCACCCACCGCGGCCGGCAACATGCAACTCGCCACCACACCCGGCAGATGGGTGGCCAGAAACGCGACGTGAAAGCCGCAGACGAAGAAACCCGTCGCGAGCAGGCGAAAGCTGGGGTCGCCGATGGCCTGACGCACGGCCTGGCCAGTGCTCAGCTTTGCGGCGACCGGGGTCGACACGGTCGCCGCTGGTGATCCCCCGCCTGCACCCGAGATGGCTGTCGGCGCTGGTACCGCTGCAGCTGCCGGCGCCGCTGCAGGCCGAGCACGCAGCACCCAGGCCGCGGGCAGCGCGAGCAGCGTCAACGCCGCCAGTGTCTGCAGCGCCACGGCCCAGCCCGCCAGCGCCATCACACCTTGTGCGACGGGCGCAAAGATGAACTGGCCGAACGATCCGCCCGCGTTGACGATGCCCGTCGCGATGCCACGTTTTTCGGCCGGCACCAGGCGTGTGGTGGCCGCCATCAACACCGACGGCCCGGCCATGCCCGCCCCACCGGCCGACAACACACCAATCGCCAGGATCAGCCCGGCGGTTGTCGTCATGTACGGGATCAACGCCGTACCCAGCGCCACCAGCAACACGCCGCAGATCAACACGCGCCCGGGCCCGACCCGGTCGGCCACCATGCCGGCAAAGGGTTGCGTCAGCCCCCACCACAACTGGCCGAACGCAAACGCCAGACTGATGCTGGCCAACCCGAGCCCGGTGGAGGTGTTGAGACTGCCCAGGAACAGCCCCATCGACTGGCGTGCGCCCATGGTGAGTGCGAAGGTGCCGCCTGCGGCGAGCAGCACCAGCCAGAAGGTCGGCGAGGAGGTAAGACCAGGCGACGGCGATGCAGCAGCCTTGACCGATGGAGTCTGGTTCATGGTGGCTCCGGCTCAGGAGGTGGGTAAAGGCGGATCAATTTGAGCTGTGCCATCGGCCATCAACACCAGGCATTCGTCGAGCAACTCGTGCAGGCGAGCGACTCGCTCCAAGCCCAACCGAGCATTGAACGCCAGTTGAGCCGCCTTCCAGGCTGCCTTGGCCTCGGCCCGTTTGGTACGGCCGGCCTCGCTCAGGCTGAGGGTGCGTGAACGCTGATTGGCGCCCGGCCCGACCAGCACCCAGCCCTGCGCGATGAGCGGCTGCAAGTTGCGGCTGAGCGTCGACGGCTCGAGCGCCATGTGCGCCGCGAGTTCGCTGGGCTGCAGCGGGCCGAGTTTGTCGATGTGGCTCAGCAGCGAATATTGCGAGGTCTTGAGCCCCGTGGCCGCGGCCATCACGGCGTCGTAATGCCGGCTCACGACACGCGTGGCCTGACGCAGCTTGAAGTTGCTGCACCCGACCGGCTGACCCAGCGGCGCAGCCACCACAGCGCTGGCAAGTTCGCTGGCAAGACCCGCTGGATCACTTGGCGGCAGCAGGGTTTTCGGATTCGTCATGGTGAAACGAGTGTATCTACAATCATTGCACCTGCAACAATCCACCTGGACAAGACCATGCGCAGCCCGGTACTTTCAGCGTCCGACACCCCCACCCGCGCCAGCCTGGCCGATCTGCTGCCACCCGGCGACGGCGCCAGCGCCGAGACCATCACCGCCACCGTGGCGCGATGGGAGGCCGACGAATGCCTGCTGCGCGCCCGTCTGGCCCCGGCTGGTGTGTCGCGCGCCGACCAGGTGGCGAACCTGAGCGGGCTCGAGATCTTCGAAGCCATCAGCGCCGGTGAACTGCCGGCCGTGCCCATCGGCGAGACGACCGACATCTGGCCCATGGGTTACGGGCCGGGCTGGTTCGTGTTTCAGGGCCGGCCGAGCGCAAGGTTCTTCAACCCCATGGGCACCATCCACGGCGGCTGGATTGCCACCATCCTCGACTCGGCCCTGGGCTGCTGTGTA
Source organism: Candidatus Intricatilinea gracilis (assembly GCA_016702605.1). Classification (GTDB taxonomy): domain Bacteria; phylum Pseudomonadota; class Gammaproteobacteria; order Burkholderiales; family Burkholderiaceae_C; genus Sphaerotilus; species Sphaerotilus gracilis. The sequence continues at coordinate 1,038,207 of JADJDQ010000021.1, read as the reverse complement.
CAGACCACCGTGCCGGCCGGCAGCGCCTACACCACCGCCGAACTCAAGGTGAGTTACCTGCGCGCCCTGACACCCGCCGTGCCGCTGGTGCGCGCCGTCGGCCAGGTGATCAACGCAGGCAAGCGCCTGGGTTTTGCCGAAGCCCGCCTGCTCGGCCCGGACGGCAAGGTGTATGCCCATGCCACCACGACCTGCCTGATCTTCGAGCGACCGGGCCGTTGATCCGCCGCCTGGATGCGCCGGACCGAGCCGTCACGTTTTCTCGTCGAATTGATCGGTCGTCTGCCCGCCGACTCATCACGTAGCGGCTGGGACCGGCTCGAGTGGTCGGCCGAGTGCACCATGATTCACATGGACCGCAGCAGCCGCTCAGCCAGCGCAAAGTCTTCCGGGAAGGTGAGCTTGAAGTTCAGCGCGTCACCGCGCACCAGCAGCGGTGCGTGGCCGAGCAGTTCGATGGCGCTGGCTTCGTCGGTGATGCTGGCGGCCAGTTCGGGGTCACTCGACGCATGGGTCAGCGCCCGGCGCAGCAGGCCGACGCGAAACATCTGCGGCGTCTGCGCAGCCCATTTGCCGGCGCGGCTGACCGTGGCGGCGATACGCCCGGGCGCATCGCTCGCCTCTTGTTTGATGGTGTCGGCCAGCGGCAGCGCAAGCAGGCCGCCCACCTCGTCGTCGACACAGGCGTCGATCAGGCGGTCGACCCAGGCCGGCTGCAGCAGGCAACGTGCGGCGTCGTGCACCAGCACCCAGTCGTGTTCGGCGACGCCAAGTTCCATCAGCGCGACCAGACCGTTGGCGACGGTATCGGCGCGGCTGGCGCCACCACAACGCGCCACATGGCGGGTTTGATCTGCCGGCGTTGGTAGGTCGACCACCGCAGCGTCGAACTGGCTGTCGTCGGGTGACAGCACCACCAGCGTGGCACTCAGCCGAGGCACCCCGGCCAGCGCGGCCAGCGTGTGCGCCACTACCGTGCGACCTGCCACGCGGTGATATTGCTTGGGTCCACCCACGCCAGCGCGCAGGCCGACACCGGCACAAGGAACAAGTGCAAAACAGCGCGGAGCTTCGGTGGTGATCAGCATGGGGCGGCATTGTCGCGGCGCGATCGGCCGGACCGGCAACGGTTGGCCACGACGCGCCACCCAAGCCTGCTCAGTCAGTGCGCCAGCGGGTGACGTGGCTCGTCCCTAGAATGTCGACCGGGCGAGATCCTGCCGCGAGCCTTCCGAGGGCAAGGCAGGATCCCGGCCACCTGACAACCCGCTGCACCCACCACAACACGCTGCCGGCCACCCGCCAGGCGGCGTGTCTGTTTTTGTGCCGCCGATCCTCAGATCCTCTTTTCCCACGCGGCCTAGGCCGCCACGCCCACCATGCAGCTTCCGGTGATCGCCCCCGGCAAACGTTACGCCCTGCCCCGCCCGCCCGGCTCGGCCGATGCCTTGTTGCTCGCCCGCCATGCCCAGGCGTCGATTGCCCGTGCGGCCAGCGCCCGCAAAGGTGGCGATGCGGTGGCGCGCCTGGTGGTGATCTGCGCCGAACCAGCCGACGCCCAGCGCCTGCAGGACGAGATCGCCTTCTTTGCGCCCGATCTCAAGACCGCCGTCTTCCCCGACTGGGAGACGCTGCCCTACGACAGCTTCTCGCCACACCAGGACCTGATCTCCGAGCGCCTGGCCACACTGTGGCGCGTGCTGCGCGGCCAGGGTGACGAACGTGTCGACCTGCTGCTGCTGCCGGCCACCACCGCGCTCACCCGGCTGGCACCGCCGAGCTTTCTGGCCGCGTACACCTTCGCCTTCAAGACCAAACAAAAACTCGACGAGGCAGCGCTCAAGAGCCAGCTCACTCTCGCCGGCTACCAGCATGTCAGCCAGGTGGTGAGCCCGGGCGAATACGCCGTGCGCGGCAGCCTGATCGACCTGTTCCCGATGGGCTCGCTGGTGCCCTACCGCGTCGACCTGTTCGACGACGAGATCGACTCGATCCGCACCTTCGACCCGGACAGCCAGCGCAGCCTCTACCCGGTGCCCGAGGTGCGGCTGCTGCCGGGGCGCGAGTTTCCGCTCGACGAGGCGGCGCGCCAGGGCTTCCGGGCGCGCTGGCGCGAACGCATCGAGGGGGATCCGACCAAGGCGCGGCTGTACAAGGACATGGCCAGCGGCATCGCCTCAGCCGGCATCGAGTACTACCTGCCGCTGTTCTTCGAGCAGACCGCGACGATCTTCGACTACATCGGCGCCAACGCCAGCCTGGCGCTGCACGGTGACATCGACGATGCCTTGTCGCGCTTCTGGGCCGACACGCGCGAGCGCCACAAGTTTCTGCAGCACGACCCGGATCGGCCCATCCTGGCGCCGACCGACATCTACCTGCGCCCCGAGGACTTCTACGGCCTGTGCCGCGGCTACGGCCAGTTGCTGCTGCGCACCGCCGGCACGGCGGTGTCGTCGGATGCGCAGGCGCTGGCGGATAGCGCCCAGGCCGATGGCGGCGCGGCCGACACCGCGGCGGTGGTGCCGGCGGCAGAGGGTTGGGCTCGCACCTTGCCCGACCTCTCGGTCGAACGTGGCACCGACCATGTGCTGCGCAAGCTGGAGCAGCAGCTCATCGCCAGCCGCTCGGCCAGCCCGTCCGGCGATTCACCCACCAACGCGGTGATCGGCGCGCCGCGCGTGGGCAAGGCCGGGTTGGCACCCGGGCTCACCCGGCGCGTGCTGCTGGTGGTGGAAAGCACCGGCCGGCGCGAGAGCCTGCTCGACTTTCTGCGCGAACACCACCTCGAAGCGCCGCCGGTCGACAACCTGGCGGCCTTCATCACCAGCGACCACGGCCACGCCATCACCACCGGCGCGCTGGCAGCGGGTTTCGACTGGGCGGAACAAGGCATCCTGCTCGTCACCGAAACCGAGCTGTTCGACGCCACACCCACCACGCGGCGCCGGCGCAAGCAGGAGCAGGTCAGCGACGTCGAGGCCCTGATCAAGGACCTGGCCGAACTCAAGCCCGGCGACCCGGTGGTACATGCCAACCACGGCATCGGGCGCTACCTCGGCCTGGTGAATCTGGACCTCGGCCAGGGTGCGAGCGAGTTCCTGCACCTCGAATACGCCGACAAGGCGACGCTGTACGTGCCGGTGTCGCAGCTGCAGTTGATCAGCCGTTACACCGGCGTCAGTGCAGACGAGGCACCACTGCACCGCCTGGGTTCGGGCCAGTGGGAAAAGGCCAAACGCAAGGCGGCCGAACAGGTGCGCGACACCGCCGCCGAGTTGCTCAACCTCTACGCCCGGCGCGCGGCGCGCGAGGGTTTCGCCTTCAGATATTCGGCGGCGGACTACGAGGCGTTTGCGTCGAGCTTCGGCTTCGAGGAAACCGCCGACCAGGCCGCGGCCATTCACGCCGTCATCCAGGACATGATCAGCCCGCGTCCCATGGACCGGCTGGTCTGCGGCGACGTGGGTTTCGGCAAGACCGAGGTGGCGCTGCGCGCGGCCTTCGTGGCGGTGATCGGTGGCAAGCAGGTCGCCTTGCTCGCGCCCACCACGCTGCTGGCCGAGCAGCATTACCAAACCATCGCCGATCGTTTCGCGCCCTGGCCGATCAAGGTGGCCGAGATGAGCCGCTTCCGCTCGCCGAAGGAAATCAAGGCGGCCATGGAAGGCCTGGCCAACGGTTCGATCGACATCGTCGTCGGCACCCACAAGCTGCTCAGCCAGGACACCAAGTTCAAGAACCTGGGCCTGCTGGTGATCGACGAGGAACACCGATTCGGCGTGCGCCACAAGGAGGCGATGAAGGCGCTGCGTGCCGAGGTGGATGTGCTGACGCTCACCGCCACACCCATCCCGCGCACGCTGGGCATGGCGCTGGAGGGCATGCGCGACCTGAGCGTGATCGCCACCGCGCCGCAGCGTCGCCTGGCGATCAAGACCTTTGTGCGCAACGAGATGAACGGCACCATCCGCGAGGCGGTGCTGCGTGAGCTCAAGCGCGGCGGGCAGGTCTACTTCCTGCACAACGAGGTCGAGACCATCGAGAACCGGCGCCAGAAGCTGGAAGAGCTGCTGCCCGAGGCACGCATTGCGGTGGCGCACGGCCAGATGCCCGAGCGAGAGCTGGAACGTGTGATGCGCGAGTTCGTCGGCCAGAAACACAACCTGCTGCTGTGTTCGACCATCATCGAGACCGGCATCGACGTGCCCAGCGCCAACACCATCGTCATCAGCCGCGCCGACAAGTTCGGCCTGGCGCAGCTGCACCAGCTGCGCGGGCGCGTCGGCCGCAGCCACCACCAGGCCTATGCCTACCTGCTGGTGCCCGATGTCGAAGGCCTGACCAAACAGGCCAAACAACGCCTGGACGCGATCCAGAGCATGGAAGAACTGGGCTCTGGCTTCTACCTGGCGATGCACGACCTCGAGATCCGCGGTGCCGGCGAGGTGCTGGGCGAAAACCAGAGCGGCAACATGATGGAGGTGGGCTTCCAGCTCTACAACGAGATGCTGGCCGAAGCGGTGCGGGCGCTCAAGGCCGGCAAGGAGCCGGATCTGCTGTCGCCCACCGGCTTCTTCGGCGCGGCCACCGAGGTCAACCTGCATTCACCCGCGCTGCTGCCCGACAGCTACTGCGGCGACGTGCACACGCGCCTGTCGTTCTACAAACGCCTGGCCAGCACCGACCGGCCGGACAAGATCGACGCGCTGCTCGAAGAGATCACCGACCGTTTTGGCAAGCTGCCGGCGCAAGGCCAAACCTTGATGGACGTGCACCGCCTGCGTGTGGCCGCCAAACCCTACGGCGTGGCCAAGATCGACGCCGGGCCGCAGAGCATGCTGCTGCAGTTCCGCCCCAATCCACCGGTGGACGCGCAGCGCATCATCGAGCTGGTGCAGAAGAACCGCAGCGTCAAACTCGCCGGCAACGACAAGCTGCGTATCGAGAAGGGCTACCCCGAGGTACGCGACCGGGTGCAGTACATCCGCGACGTGCTGCGGGCGCTGGGGCAGCCGACGGGGGCGGCGAGGTAGTCCGGGGCGGCTGCGCTGGGCTACCCCGGGCGATCACTGCACGGTCTGCAGCACTTCCACCAGCAGGCGGCGGACGGCGACAAGGTGCTTCAGGGGCTCGATGTCGGGGAAGCGATCACGGGCGTCGAGCAGATTGGCCAGTTCGACCGTGTGTCGCACTTTCGGCAGATTGACCTCGATGCGGGTCACGCCGCCGTCCATGACGTTCCAGAGTTCGCCCCTTGCGGCAGCCGACTGGCGGATACGTGCAGCGATGTCGGCTCCGTCCAGCGAAGCGAACTTTTCGTTCACGACGATCCGCACCAGCAAGCTGCGGAGTTGTTCGGCAGTCAACCTGCCGGTCCGGCGCGGACCGTCCAGCTTGGCGCCGCGCGCGGAAAAGCGGCCGTCGGCATGAACCAGCAATGCGGCGCCGCCCGGATCCCCAGCGGTGCGCAGGCCGCCCAGGCTATCCCATCGCAGGACGACCTCGTCGGACGGTGCGGGTAGCTCGATCATGTCGGTCCGGGCCTTGCCGATTGGCGAGCCGACAGCAGTTGCCGACAACGCCGCACAAAGGCCACCGCACAGCGCCCCGAGGAGCGCTGCGCGGCGGCAGGTCAGTATGGGTAGACCGCTGCGAATCACGCCAGGATCATGCCGCAGCCGCCTTGCGGCGACGCGCCACGCCAACCAGCACTGGCAAGCCGAAGGCAAACAGCAGCATCGATTCCGGTTCTGGCACGGCGTTCATGTTGACGGTGTAACCGATGTCCTGTAACGAGGCGACCGTGGTCTTGCTGATGAAGGTCGGCGCGTTGAGCCAGCCGGTCATCAACTCGTTGCGCATGTCGCGGCCCTGGCTGTCGACGACGCCAGTCAGGCCGGCACCGTTATCAATCTCGTTCCAGTGTCCACCGGCAGTACCCGCACCACCGCCCAGTTCGACGGGCACATAGGTGGCACTTGGCTTGTTGAATTCCGTCTTGTACATGGCCAGGCCATTGGCACCGGTGTATTGCCCCGAACCACTGACATACAAGCCGTTTTCCTCCCACCATGTACCGATACCGATGACGTGCCCCATCTCGTGGCGGATGACATCACCCAACGAGCCGCTTGTCGCCATCGCGGACATGTCGGCAGAATCGAACCGCATGCCTCCAGCCGTTGTCATGGCGTAGCCCCCATACAAAACACCCGAAGTGGGCCCGGCGCTTCCCAGTAGTCCATATGCCCCGTCGATGTACTCGATATTGGCAGCAATGGTAAATCCTGTCAGGAAACTGCCAGCCTGATAGCCGGTGATGATATTTTCCCAGAAGCTTTCCGCCTGATTGAAATACGTCTGATACTGAGAATCTCCGGTGTAGTCGATGGTGATGTCGAAGGTCGCGTTGGCGGACAGAGAAGCAGCCGCCAGTGCGACCGCGGCAGCCAGTTTGGCCAGTTTCTTGTTCAAGACAAATACTCCTGCTGATGTGCCCGGCGCATCCGAAATGGATGCTGCATTGGGGCCGAATTCGAAAACATGGGCGCAAGTTTCGTCCTTCGGCCGCCAAAACGCGCCACTCGGATCAGGGGGTAACGTTGTACAACACCCGGTTCAGGGGTAATGACCTCGAAAATGCCTCTACCATTCGATGGGCGCAGAGAATTACTAGGCAACAAGAAACCTGCAGCGGCACAACGCGTGCCCATCGATAAATACCGGTCAGGAGCAGCCGGCTGGCAGGCCAGTTGCATCAGCCTGGCGGTGCCCGCTTGCGGGTGGCAGTTCGAGGACAGACGCAGACCTGTAACTGCTGCAGTGCAGCACAATAGCGGGCTCGACCGAACGAACGAATCGCCATGCCCCACCCCTTCGAGTCCGGCCTCATCGTCCAGGGCATCGACCCGTCGCTGCGCCTGGCCGATTTCAAGCTGATCGCCTTCGACATGGACTCGACGTTGATCAACATCGAATGTGTCGACGAGATTGCCGCTGCTGCCGGACGCAAGGCCGAGGTGGCCGCCATCACGGAAGCGGCCATGCGCGGAGAGATCGCCGACTACAAGGACAGCCTGCGCCGGCGCGTCGCACTGCTGGCCGGTGTGCCGCTGAGCGCGCTGGAAGTGGTGTGGAGCCAGCACCTCGAACTCAATCCCGGCGCCGAGGAACTGGTGGGTGCCTGCCAGGCCGCCGGGCTGTCGACGCTGATCGTGTCGGGCGGCTTCACATTCTTCACCGACCGCTTGCAGGCGCGCCTGGGCATCGACGACACCCGAAGCAACCAGCTCGAAGTGGTGGAGGGCCACCTCACCGGCCGACTGGTCGACCAGGCCTGGGGCGACATCTGCGACGGCGACGAAAAACGCCGCAAGCTGCTGGAAAACTGCGCCGCGCTGGGTATCTCACCGAGTCAGGCGATCGCCGTGGGCGACGGCGCGAATGACCTGCCGATGATGAGCGCCGCCGGCCTGTCGGTGGCGTATCACGCCAAGCCGGCGGTGCGCGAGCGCGCCATGGTGGCCATCAACAGCGGCGGGCTCGACCGACTGCTCGAAGTGCTGCGCTGATCAGGCCGCCGGCGCGTCCAGCACCACGATGCCGTCGGCATCGGCGTAGAGCCAGTCGCCGGGGCGCACCGGCACACCTTGCACGAACACGGGCACGTCGCGCTGGCCTTCGCCGCGTCGATCGGTCGGCAGCGGCATGGCGGCCAGGGCCTTGATGCCGGTGGCGCAGACCGCCAGTTCGGCGACGTCGCGCACACAACCGTCGATCACCACACCGACCCAGCCGTTGCGCGCCGCGGCCGCACCGAGGTTGCCACCGAGCAAGGCACGGCGCAGCGAACCACCACCGTCGACCACCAGCACGCGGCCGTCGCCGGCGCTTTCGACCAGCGCCTTGACCTGGCTGTTGTCCTCGAAACACTTGACCGTGACGACAGGCCCGGCGAACTGTGTGGACGCACCGAAGTCGCGGAACACCGGCGGCAACACGCGGAAACGCCCGCTGGTGTCGGCCTTGTGGCTGTCGCAGAGGTCGCAGGTCGGGATGAAGGTGGTGGAGCTCATGTCAGGTAGGCATTCGATGAAGTCAGCTGGGTACTTGGATGTTCAGATGCCGGCAGCACCGAGGCTGGTCAGGAAGGTGTCACCGTCCTGGTAGCCGATGACCCGAGGCTGGGCCAGCAACTGGCCGGTGCGGTCGTAGAACACGATGCCGGGCGGGCCGAACAGGTTGAACCGTTTCAGCAACGCCTTGTCGTCGTCGTTGTTGGCGGTGACGTCGGCCTGCAGCAGCACGGTGTTGGCCAGGCGGGCCTGCACACGCTCGTCGCTGAAGGTGAAACGCTCCATCTCCTTGCACGACACGCACCAGTCGGCATAAAAGTCGAGCATGACCGGCTTGCCGGCGGCGGCCACGATGGCGTCGAGTTCGGCCACGGTCTTGACGCGCTGGAACGTCACGCCTTCGTTGGCGGCGGTACCTGCTGCGCCCGACGCCGCACCACGCGCGGCCAGATGGCTGAGCGGCTGCAACACGTCGTGGCCACCCGACAAGGCGCCCAGCACCTGGGCCGCACCACCCAGTGCCATCACCACACCCAGGCCCTTGGCCAGACGACGCCAGCCGCTGGCGTTGTCGGCCAGGCGGTCAAACACATGCAGGAAGGTGGCGCTGACCAGCAGCAACACACCCCACGCCGCCATCGCCGCCCAGGTGGGCAGCACGGGGCTGATCATCCAGATCGCCACCGCGATGAGCAGCACACCGAAGAACCGTTTGACGCCGTCCATCCACGCCCCCGCACGAGGCAGCAACGAGCCGGCCGACAGACCCACCAGAAGCAGCGGCACACTCATGCCGCAGGCCAGGGCAAACAGGGCCACGCCGCCGATGACAACGTCGCGCGTCTGGCTGATGTAGACCAGGGCGCCGGCCAGCGGCGCGGCCACACAGGGCCCGACGATGAGTGCCGAGATGCCACCCATCACGAACACACCAGCGTAGCTGCCACCCTTCATGCGGTTCGACCCTTCGGTGAGGCGGCTTTGCAGGGCGCTGGGCAACTGCAGTTCGTACAAGCCGAACATCGACAGCGACAGCAGCACCAGCAGGGCCGCAAAACTGCCCAACACCCAGGGGTTTTGCAGCGCGGCCGCCAGGCCTTCACCAGCCAGACCGGCAGCCACACCAAAGGCGGTGTAGACCAGCGCCATGCCCAGCGCATAGGCTGCCGACAGCGACAAACCCCGCAGCCGCGACACATGGGCGCCCTGCCCCACGATGATGGACGACAGGATGGGCACCATCGGCAAGACACACGGAGTGAACGATAACAACAGGCCGGCCAGTGCAAACACACCCGCCACGACGAGCAGGCTGCCTGATTTCAGGGCCGATTCGACGCTGCCCGGACCGTCGTCAGCCGCCTTGGCCGCCGTGCCGGCGCCGGCCTGAATCGATGTGCCAGCCCCGGGGGCGACACCACCAGACACGGCGGGCGCCGCCACGCCCACCGCTGCACTGCTTTGCGCCACGAGCGTCTGCGCCGTGCCAGCCGGCGGTTGCCAGGCTTCACCTTCGTCGTCGCCCATCAGGCTGACGCGCTGGATGCCCCCACCCGCCACTTCGACCTTGAAGGTTTGTTTGCGCGGCGGATAACACAGGCCCTTTTCGGCACAGCCCTGACCGGTGATCTCGAGCTTGAACAGCGCCGGCGCGGCCAAAACGGGCACCGGGACGACGAGTTCGTCGTGATAGATCTCGACGTCTTTCTGGAAGGTCTCGTCGAACTTGACGATGCCCTTGGGCACCACCGGGTCGCCGAGCTTGGCTGCATCAGGCGCAGCCGCCACGGCCAGGCGCTCGCGGTACATGTAGTAGCCGGGCGCGATGACGTAACGCAGCTCGACGGTCTTGGCATCGATGACCTGGCCGGTCAGCTTGAAGGCCTGGTCAGGCTCGAGAAACTCGTTGGCGGCCAGCGCCGACGCAGGCGCAACGGCGGCGCCAAAGAGGGTGATGGCGCCGATCAGGCGCCGCAGACAAATCATCACGGACATGCTCATGGGGTCTGGGTGGGCGGGGCTGCCGCAGTCGGGGTATCGAGAGCGGCGCCGGAAGTGTCGCCGAGGGCGCTGCGGGTGATCGCCTGGCACGCGGACACTTCGGCCACAAAACGTTCTACGTCCTCGTGTTTCGCTTCCATCAGGTGGTTTCGTTGTTCTGGGCGAGGCGCCGGCGCGACGCGGCGCGGATGGCTGTCAGGCTGCTGCGGCTGGTCAACTGGTCGACGGCGATCGGCAGATGGATCAACGTCGGCACCCCGGCCACCAGGGCCCGGGCGAAGGCGGCCTCGAAGTCGGCCGTGTGGTCGACACGTTCGGCTTGCCACCCGTAGGCGCGCGCCAGCAGTACGAAGTCGGGGTTGTGCAGCGGCGAGGCAACCACCCGGTCGGGGTAGGCGCGCTCCTGGTGCATGCGAATCGTGCCGTAGCTGGCATTGTCGATGACGATGCTGATCAGCGCACCCGGCCCCCGACCGGCACCGTGGGCCATTGCCGTGACCATCTCCTGACCGGTCATGAGCAGGTCGCCGTCACCGGCCCAGTGCACGACACACCGGTCGGGCGCCAGCAAGGCGGCGGCCACTGCCGCCGGCAAACCGTAGCCCATGGCGCCCGAGGTCGGCGCCAGCTGGGTACGCCCGGCGTGTTGCAAGCCGCGGTACGGCAGATAACGATGCAGCCAGCCGGTGTGGTTGCCCGCGCCATTGGTGTAGACGGTGTTGCCAGGTGCAAGGCGAGCAACACATCGCGCTACCTGGGCCAGATCGATGTCGACCCCGACCACCGGTGTGGGCTCGAGGTTGGCGAGGTAGGCCGCGTGCAGGTCGCGCGCCCAACCTACCCACGCCACTTCGGGCGGCGCAGCCAAGCCTTCGAGCGCCTTGCCGGCCACCGCCAGGCTGGACTGCAGCAGCAGATCGGCCGCGTAGACACGGCCGAGTTCCTCGGGCCCGGCATGCAGATGCACGAGTCGTTGTGCCGGGCGCGGCGCCTGGATAAGCTCGTAGCCGCCGGTCGTCATCTCGCCCAGGCGTGCGCCGACGACGACGAGCAAATCGGCCCCAGCCACCGCCTTGGCGAGCGCCGGATTGATGCCGATGCCGACGTCACCGACGTACAAGTCGTGGTGGTTGTCGAAACAGTCCTGGAAACGAAAGCTGCAGGCGACCGGCACCCGCCAGTTCTCGGCAAAGCGCTGCAGTGCCTGGGCGGACTCGGCCGTCCAGCCACTGCCGCCCACCAGCAGCAGCGGGCGCTCGGCCTCCAGCATCAGTTGGCGCAGCCGGCGCAGGTCGCCGGGCGCAGGCCAGGCATGCACCGGCTCGACACGCGGCAACACCGGTGCGTCGGTCAAGGTGCGCAACATGTCTTCGGGCAACACCAGCACGACCGGGCCGGGGCGGCCTTGCATGGCGGTGTGGAAGGCTCGGGCGACGTATTCGGGCAAGCGCTCGGCGCGGTCGACCTCACCCACCCACTTGGCCATGCCCAGGGTGCCAGGGCCGAACATCTGGCGGTAGTCGACCTCCTGGAAGGCTTCGCGGTCGCGGAAATCAGCGCCTACCTGGCCGATGAGCAGCACCACCGGTGTGCTGTCCTGAAACGCAGTGTGCAGACCGATGGCGGCATTGCTTGCGCCCGGACCACGGGTGACAAGACACACGCCCGGCCGCGGCCCGAGCTTGCCGGCAGCCTCGGCCATGAAGGTGGCGCCCCCTTCGTGCCGGCACGAGATGAAGCGGATGCGATCGGCGTGTTCGTAAAAGCCGTCGAGCACCGGCAGGAAACTCTCACCCGGCACACCGAACACGGTGGTGACGCCCTGTTCGATCAGCGCCTCGACCAGCACATGGCCGGCCTGGCGGGCAACACGATGGGGCAGTGGCGACATGGGATGCAGGCTCACGAGGTGGAAGGGGTCGACGTGGTCGGCGCGGGCGCCGAAGCTGTCGATGATTGCCCATGGCCGGCCCGCGCTGGTGCACGCCCGGTGAACACACCGATCAACCAGGCAGACGCCACCGCCGCCGCCAGCGCGAGTGCCGAGCCGACGAACACACCACCTGCCCGGCCGGCGTCGAGCAGGGCGCCGAACAGGGGTGCGGCCAGTGCAAAACCCAGATCCAGGCCGGAATACACCATGCCGTAGACACGACCGGTGGCGCCAGGCGGTGAGGCGCGGCGGATCAACATGTCACGCGACGGGCCGGCCAGACCAGTGCCCAGGCCGGCCGCCGACGCCAGCACCAGGGCCGTCAGCCCCGGCAACCAACCGGTGGCAACCAGCAGCAAGAGCAACGCCGATCCACACAGTGCGGCACTGATCAACGTTTCGGCGCGGTCGACCTTGGCCAGCAGGAAGCCACCGGCCACCATGCCTGCCGCGCCGCACAACATGTAGCCGGTGACGATCAGGCTGGCGGTGGCGGCGGACAAGCCACTCAGTTGCGCGAGCGCCGGACCGGCAAAACTCTGCACCGCGGCCAAGGCGCAGGTGCTGAAAAAGAGGAAGGCAAAACAAAGCCATACGGCAGGCAGAGTCAGGAAGGCGAAGATCGGTTCCCCGGCCCGGTCGTCAGCCTGTGCACGTGCAGGTGCTGCAGGTTTGCCGGCACCAGCACCAGCACCAGCACCGGATCCTGCCCTGGCCTCGAGGTGTTCGGCTCGGTCGTCGATGGCGCTGCGGTTCAATAGCATCAATGTCAGCACCAGCAAGGGCAGCACTGCAATCGACAGGTAGGCCGTGCGCAACGATCCCGTGGCGGCGAACAGACCGGTCAGGACGAGCGGTGCACAGGCCCAGCCGAGATTGCCGGTGATGCCGTGCACCGAATACGCATGTCCTAGGCGCCCGGCCGACACGCGCCGGTTGATGATGGTGAAGTCGATCGGGTGAAACGGTGAGTTGCCCAGGCCGGCCAGCGCCGATGCCAGCATCAAGCCGCCGTAGCCGGTGGCCAGGGCCGCACTGACTGAGGCCAGGCAGAAACAGCTCAGGGCTGCATACAGAACAGGTCGAGCACCGACTCGGTCGACCAGAAACCCAGACAAGGCCTGGCCGATACCCGAGATGACGAAGAACACCGTGACCAGCAGGCCCAGTTGAGCGTAGTTCAGGCCGTAGGCGTCGATGAACCAGGGAAACATCGGCGCCAGTAGCAGATGATGAAAATGCGAGGTGCCATGGGCCAGGCCAACCAACGAAATTGTCGTGGCGTCATGGCGCCATGGCACCTGGACTGGAAGCGCTTGTGCGGTCATGAGTGGATCATAGGCGGCGCCGTGGGAAGGCCGCAGGTCCACCCCATGGCCTGTCGGGCTCCGGTCAACGGGCGAATTCGGCAGGTGCCGGATTCGATTGTGAGCAGGCCTGGCGCGCGACCTGAACCGGAAAATCGAAATGGACCTACGCAGTTCAGGTGGTTCGTTTCCAACTGTTTCGGCCACACGGCGCAGAAACCACTAAAGTCAAGTATGTAATCGGCGACGACGCTGGGTCAGGTTCCCCGCAGATGCCGGCACACCACTCCGACTTCCATTCCACCTGCCGTTCACCTGCCCGATAGTGCAGCCCCCGACGAGGAGATGATGCTCAGAAGCCTTTTCGGTGACCTTGCGCCACCTCGTGAGAGCGCTCGTCGCAACACGGGCGAAACCGACGCGCATGGGTTTGCCTCGACTGCCATTCTCGAAGGCGAGGAAGGCTCGGGCGAACAGGGTCAGGGTGCGGACCGGCATGTGCGCGAGCTACCTGTCAGCGGGTCGCCGGCCAACGCAATTCGTGCCCACTTTGCTGGCACGCAGGACGACTTGGCCGACGGTGAGCGATTCGTCACCTTGTTCGACCCGGCGCAGATGTGGGCTGGCGCCATGATCAAGGCGCTGTCGGACGCCAGCGGTCAACCGGTCGGACGCCTGCATTTGCGCGACCAGTATTCACTCGCCACCATGGCGGTGATCGAGCGCACGACAGTACCGCGCCGACAGGACGAGACGCTCAAGATCTACCACGCCGACGTCCACGCGCCGGGCGCCGAGATGGTGGCCATCTCGACTGCCTTGATGGAGCGCTCCGACCTTGTGGCGGTCGTGGTGGGGCCGATGCATCCGGCCGCCATCGACGCCATGATCGAGATGCTCAGTGATGCCTGCGCAGGTCAGACCTGGCGGTGCCCGCAGGTGCTGTTCATGCTTCCCGTGGGTGCGCTGTGGATTGCGCAGAAGATCGCCGCAACCGCCTGGCCGGCCTCGGTTCAGGTGCACACCCTCTCGGAACCCCTGACGAGCGCCAGTGCTGTCTGGAACAAGCTGCTGTCGCACTGGGGTCGCGTGAGACCTGCAGGTGTGGCGACGAACGACTATGGCAGCCTGGACGCCCTGGCACCTGCGACGGGCCATACTACCTATGAGGCGGGGCGTGCGTCGCAGGGCACGGGTGTGACGTCGCCGATTCTCGGCGTCGAGCTGGTATCGGCGTCCGAATCGCAGGTTGTCGAGCGCCAGGAAGCGGGTCGACCCAATGGCGCGCTGCTGGATCACAGCACTGGCGACACCGACGGTGCTTTTGCCCTGCAACTGCCCCCGGCGGCAGACCCGCTTTCACCTGCCACGACCCAACGAGCCGGGCGTGTGCCCGACACCGACAAGGCCAACCGGGCCATGCACGACTTGTTGCAGCTCGACGGCGTCATCATTGCCGTACTCGTCGACGGCAACACCGGCCACGTACTGGCCAGTGACGGCAGCACGCCCGACATCGAACGTGCGGCCCAGGCGGCTGCCGAGATCATGCGCACCCACCGGCGCACCTTGCGCATGATGGGCCACTGGCGGCCTAGCGATCCGGTCGACGAGGTGCTGGTCACCGCGGGCAGTCGGTATCACGTGATGCGCGCCCTGCACAACCAGCCCGAACACTTCGTGCTGGCCGTGCTCGACAAGTTGCGATGCAACCTGGCGACCACCCGGTTCCGCATCATGGAAGCGCAGCAGTCGCTCAGCTAAGCCGCCCTGCACGCGGCGCGGCCTGACACCGTGGGCTACCATGGAAGGCCAACGTCGACGCCGTACGATGAACCAGATTTCCTACGACTACCCGCGCCAGGACGCCCAGGGCGCAAGTTGCACCGTTCATGCCTGGGCGCGTGTTCCCGAGCAGCTCACCGGTGAGCAGCGCAGTCAACTCAAGGCCAAGGCAGCACGGCTGCTCGCCGAGAAAGGTGCGGTGCTGGTCGCTCACTATTACGTCGACGGCGACCTGCAGGACCTGGCTCAGGCCACCGGCGGTTGTGTCTCCGATTCACTCGAGATGGCGCGCTTCGGCCGCGACCATGCGGCCTCGACCCTGGTGGTCGCAGGGGTGCGTTTCATGGGTGAAAGCGCCAAGATCCTGTCGCCGCATAAACGTGTGCTGATGCCCGACCTCGAGGCCACCTGCTCGCTTGACCTGGGTTGTCCATCCGATCAGTTCGCCGACTTCTGCGATGCCCACCCGGACCGCACGGTGGTGGTGTACGCCAACACCAGTGCGGCAGTGAAGGCGCGCGCCCACTGGATGGTGACCAGTTCCTGCGCCCTGCCCATCGTGCAGCACCTGCACGACCGCGGCGAAAAGATCCTGTGGGCGCCCGACCGCCATCTTGGCGCCTACGTGCAGCAGCAGACCGGGGCCGACATGTTGATGTGGCAGGGTCACTGCATCGTGCACGACGAATTCAAGGGCGTCGAACTCGAACTGCTGCGCGCCGAACACCCCCGCGCCCGCGTGCTGGTACACCCTGAATCACCCGCCGCGGTGGTGGCGCAGGCCGATGTCGTCGGATCGACCGCCCAGTTGCTCAAGGCGGTGACCGAACTCGACGCACCCGAATTCATCGTCGCCACCGACAACGGCATGTTTCACCGCATGGCGCAGGCCGCGCCGCACAAGCTGCTGATCGAGGCACCGACCGCCGGCCGCAGTGCCACATGCAAGAGCTGCGCTCATTGCCCCTGGATGGCGATGAACGGCTTGCAGGGGCTGGTCGATTGCCTGGAATCCGGCAGCGGCGAGGTAATGGTCGAAGAACCCGTGCGCGCCCGCGCGCTGGGCTGCATCGACCGGATGCTCGACTTCGTCGCCGCGCGCCCTGCCGGCATCGGCGCGGTGCCGGCCAAGGCTGGCTTCGTCACCAACATCGGTGCAGCTTGAGGCCGGGCGGCCACGCGCCACGAGTGTTGACGGCAGCGATGAGGCAGTTGTCGTGCCGGATCGCCGGGCGCGAGCACCAGGCGCGATCAAGCCAGCCGCCTCGGCGCCGATAAGCTGCCATCGCCACTCAGGTTCCGAGACCGTCATGACCATCGACTTCAGTTCGGTCCACAACCACTACGAACGCCCCGTCATCGCAGCCGTGTCCGACATGGCCAGTCGGTACCCGTACCTGGATGAAGGCGACCTGCCAGATGTGGCCTGTGTGGCGCTGAACCGGCTCGGGTCGCGCTACATCCGCCACTCGGTCGATCTGACGTTTTTTCTCACCGAGAAGGAACGCCTCGAGATGGAGAAGACCATCGCCGAATGTGTCGTCTACGCCTTCGAGTTCGTGCAAGCGCGCATCGCCATGCGCGCCCGGCGCTGAGCAGCCTCAGTCGAACAGGCTGGGCCGGTCCTGCCGATCGGTGCGGCGCTCGCGGCTGTGGGCCGCACGACCCAGGATGGTCGGGAAACTCACCGGCAGCGCATCTGGAAAATCGCGGCTGTAGTGAAGCCCGCGGCTTTCGTGGCGCATGAGAGCCGACCGCACGATGAGTTCGGCGCAATCGACCAGGTTGCGCAACTCCAGCAGGTCGCGATTGACGCGGAAGTTGGCGTAGTAGTCATCGATCTCGCCGCGCAGCAACTGGATCCGGGCCCACGCTCGTTCGAGCCGGCGCGTAGTACGCACGATGCCGACGTAGTTCCACATCAGCAGCCGCAACTCATCCCAGTTGTGGGCGATGACGACCTGCTCGTCGGCGTCCTCGACCTGGCTCTCGTCCCAGTCGGGTGCGTCCACATTGGCCGGCGGGTCGGACTGCAGGATGTGATCGGCGCAGCTGCGCCCCAGGACCACACATTCGAGCAGCGAGTTGCTCGCCAGCCGGTTGGCACCGTGCAAGCCGGTGTAAGTTGTCTCACCCACCGCATACAAACCGGGCACGTCGGTGCGGCCGGCCAGATCGGTGACCACACCGCCACAGGTGTAGTGCGCTGCCGGCACCACCGGTATGGGCTGACGGGCAATGTCGATGCCCAACGCCAGGCAGCGCGCGTAGATGGTCGGAAAGTGCTCGCGCAGAAACACCTCGCCCAGATGGCTGGCATCGAGCCAGACATGGTCGACGCCGTGCTTCTTCATCTCGAAGTCGATGGCGCGGGCCACCACGTCACGCGGTGCCAGTTCGCCGCGTGGGTCGTGCGCCGGCATGAAACGTGTGCCGTCGGGCAACTTGAGCAGGCCGCCTTCACCTCGCAGCGCTTCGGAAATCAGGAAGCTGCGGTCGGTGGGGTGGTACAGGCAGGTGGGGTGGAACTGCACGAACTCCATGTTGCCCACCCGGCAACCGGCCCGCCAGGCCATCGCAATGCCGTCGCCCGTGGCGGTGTCCGGATTGGTGGTGTACCGATACACCTTGCCTGCGCCGCCGCAGGCCAGCACCACGGCCCCAGCATGCAGGGTCTCGACACGTTGGGCGTCGATGTCGAGCGCGTAGACACCGTAACAACGCGTGGGTTCCTCGCGCTTGAGGTGGCGCGACGTGATCACGTCCACCGCCATCCAGCGCGCCCGCAGGCTGATGTTGGGATGCTGCGCCACGGCTTCGAGCAAGGTGTCGTGGATGGCCTTGCCGGTGGCATCGGCGGCGTGGGCGATGCGGCGCACGGCATGGCCACCCTCACGCGTCAGGTGCAGGCCCAGCGGCCCGGTCGGATCCGGTGAAAACGCCACACCTCGGTCGAGCAACCAGCTGATGGCCTGTGCGCTGCGCTCGGCGATGTAGCGCGCGGTTTGTTCGTCGACCAGGCCGCCGCCGGCGTCGAGGGTGTCGCGCACGTGGCTGTCGACGCTGTCGTCGTCGCCCAGCACACCGACGATGCCACCCTGGGCCCAGGCCGTGGCACCTTCATCCGCGTTGCGCTTGGCCAACACGATGACGCGGTGTCGTTCAGCCAGTTGCAGCGCCACGGTAAGCCCGGCCAGCCCGGCACCGATGACGACGACAGGGGCTTGTTCCCAATCAGGGCGCTTGAATGATGATGGCATAAGCGGTGAGGCCAGCGCTGCAGGTCGCGCTCGACGCTCTGACACAAATTGAAATGAATTCGACCTGAATGATAGGATGCTCCGACATCAATGCCGCGACGGCTGCTCGAGATAACCCGTCACCACCCGCCCGGAGCCCTGCATGCCGCCCCCCCGCAAAGCGGATCCCAACCGCTGGTATCGCAGCGGACTGTTTGTCGACAGCCGCAACGTGCGCCCCGACGAGGACACCCAGTTTGCCACCCAGTTGCAGCGCAGCCCTGGCGATTACCTGGGCGCGATGCCCGACGTCGGGCGTGTGGTCGGCAACGGCGTGCGAGAGCTGTTCATTTCGTGCGAGATCGGCGACGCCTTGCAGCAGCAGTTCGAGCATCTGCGCCCCACCTGCATCGTGCTGCACGACCTGGGGTGCACCGTGTCGCGCCGCCTGCTCGCCGCGGTGGCAGCCGCCAGCGGTCAGCAGGTCGAGAGGCTCGTGGTGCGGCGCCAGGGTTTTGGCACCATCGTCGCCACACTCGAATACATCGACTGCGCCACCACCTACGGCAAGCCTATCCGCCTGTACAGCACGGATGCCGACGCCGACTCGCAGGCGCGCCAGTCGGTCAGCCGTGTCCTGCTCGGCCATGCCACGCTCGGTGCGGTGCTGCTGGGCGACCTGCCCGTGGACGCCCTCAACGAGTTGCTCGAGCCAATACGCACCGCCATGCTGCATCACCCCTGGCAATGCCAGCAGATGATCTTCATGCCGCTCGGGCCCGGCCCCGCCGCGGGCAACGCAGTACATGAAAGGCTGCAGACGGCTCCGGTGCCGGTGGTGGTCTCGCCGCGCGTGACGATGCCGGCCGAGGCCTGGGGACATCTGCACAGCTGCTGGAACCAGCTTCAGCGCTCGCTCAGTCCGGGCAGCGGGGGCCTGCAGCTCGCCCCCTTGCAAGACGGTGGTGTCGTGGGTGGCAGTGCCGACAGCCTGCCACTGCAACACGGTCAGGCAGCCAATTCGGCGACCCCGCCGCTGGCACCCGTGCCAGCCCCTGCGCCGGCACCCGCCACCACGGTCAGACTGCCACCAGCCACGCCGCGGCCACCCCTGCCGCCCGCGTATGCCCCCACCGTGGCGGGCGAACTGCAGGCCTTGCGGCCACGCCCGGCAGCGGCACCAGCCCCGGCTCCTGTGGCTCCACCAGCGCCCCAACCCAATCCGCTGGCGGGTTATCTGCGTGGACTGGGTGCCATCAGCGGTGTGATCACCGCCTGCATCTTCGAGATCCAGACCTCGCGGGTGCTTGCCCACCTGGGCACCCGCGAGTCGGCCACCGATCTGGCCAGGCGCGGCACCACCTTGCTGGCAGCCAGCGGCCAGGCGCGCAAACAACTTCAACTGGCGGGTCAGACCGATGAAGTGGTCGTGCGCGGCGGGGCTCAGTCACTCGGGCTGCGTGTGCTGGTGTCACAGCCCGAATGGGCTGTGCATCTGGTGTTCTCGCACGCCCAGTGTGACTGGCCGCAACTGAGGCCGCAGCTGGTATCACTCGACGAAGCCTTGCAGCGCGGCCCGGTGTTCTAGTCAGTGCACCGTTCGGCCGAACTCGAAACTACCGTCTGCGGTCACACCGACCGGCACCACGTCCTTCGGACCGAACCGGCCCTCGAGTATCAGTTTGGCCACCGGGTTCTCGATACGCTGCTGAATGGCACGTTTGAGCGGGCGCGCACCAAACACCGGATCGAAACCCACCTTGGCAATTTCGACCAAGGCTTCAGGCGACAATTCGAGCGCCATGTCGAGTTTGGCCAGCCGTGTGCGCAGGGTATCGAGCTGGATCTTGGCGATGGCTTCGATCTGCGCCAGATCGAGCGCATGGAACACCACGGTCTCGTCGATGCGGTTCAAGAACTCGGGGCGGAAGTGTTGTTTCACTTCGGCCCACACGGCGTCGTGAATCACCTCGCTCGGCTCGCCACTCATCTGCATGATCAGCTGTGAGCCCAGATTGCTGGTCATCACGATCACGGTGTTCTTGAAATCCACGGTGCGCCCCTGGCCGTCGGTCAGGCGCCCATCGTCGAGCACCTGCAGCAAGACGTTGAAGACATCCGGGTGAGCCTTTTCGACCTCGTCGAGCAGGATCACGCAATACGGTTTGCGTCGCACCGCTTCGGTCAGCGTGCCACCCTCGTCATAGCCCACATAACCCGGGGGCGCACCGATCAGGCGGCTCACCGAGTGTTTTTCCATGAACTCACTCATGTCGACCCGGATCAGGTGATCCTCGCTATCGAACAAGAAAGTGGCCAGCGCCTTGCACAACTCGGTCTTGCCCACACCGGTGGGGCCGAGGAACAGGAAACTGCCGTAAGGCCGGTTGGGATCGGACAAACCTGCGCGCGAACGCCGGATGGCATGGCTCACCGCCGCAATGGCTTCGTCCTGCCCCACCACACGTTGGTGCAGGCGCTCTTCCATCTTCAGCAACTTGTCGCGTTCACCCTGCATCAGGCGTGACACCGGAATACCCGTGGCACGTGACACCACCTCGGCGATTTCCTCGGCGCCGACCATGGTGCGCAGCAGTTGCGGCGAGCCGGTGCCGCTCTTTCCGGCCTCCTTGGCCTGCGCTTCCTTCAGACGCTTCTCGAGTTCGGGCAGGCGCCCATATTGCAGTTCGGCAACGCGGTTGAAATCACCCTTGCGCTTGAGCTCCTCGATATTGAAGCGCATGCGCTCGATTTCTTCCTTGAGTGTGGCCGAGCCCTGCGCGCTGGCCTTTTCGGATTTCCAGATCTCCTCGAGATCCGACGCCTCGCGGTCGAGCTTGTTGATTTCTTCCTCGATCAGTCCGAGGCGCTTCTGCGAGGCTTCGTCGCGCTCGCGTCGCACCGCTTCACGTTCGATCTTGAGTTGGATGAGCCGGCGGTCGAGCCGATCCATCGCCTCGGGTTTGGAGTCGATCTCGATCTTGATCTTGGCCGCCGCCTCGTCGATCAGGTCGATCGCCTTGTCGGGCAAAAAGCGGTCGGTGATATATCGATTGGACAACTCCGCCGCCGCCACGATGGCCGGGTCGGTGATTTCCACGCCGTGGTGCACCTCGTATTTTTCCTGCAGGCCGCGCAATATGGCGATGGTGGCCTCGACGGTTGGTTCGGCCACCAATACCTTCTGGAATCGGCGTTCCAGCGCAGCGTCCTTTTCCACATACTTGCGGTATTCGTCGAGTGTGGTCGCGCCGATGCAGTGCAACTCACCGCGAGCCAGCGCAGGTTTGAGCATATTGCCAGCGTCCATGGCGCCTTCGGCCTTGCCGGCGCCGACCATGGTGTGCAATTCGTCGATGAACAAGATGATGCGGCCTTCGTCCTGTGCCACTTCCTTGAGCACGGCCTTGAGCCGTTCCTCGAATTCCCCGCGGTATTTGGCACCAGCCAGCAGGCCGGCCATGTCGAGCACCAGCACGCGCTTCTTCTTGAGTGACTCGGGCACCTCGCCGTTGACGATGCGTTGCGCCAGACCTTCGACGATGGCCGTCTTGCCCACGCCCGGTTCACCGATCAGCACCGGGTTGTTCTTGGTGCGGCGCTGCAGCACCTGGATGGCACGGCGGATCTCGTCGTCCCGGCCGATCACCGGGTCGAGTTTGCCCAGGCGGGCACGTTCGGTGAGGTCGAGCGTGTATTTCTTGAGCGCCTCGCGCTGGCCCTCGGCCTCGGCGTTGTCGACCTTCTGGCCGCCGCGCACGGCGTCGATTGCCGCTTCGAGTGCCTTGCGGCTCAGGCCGTGGCCGCGCACGATGCCGCCGATGTCACTCTTGCTTTCGGCAACCGCCAGCAAGAACAACTCGCTGCTCACGAACTGGTCACCGCGCTTGCCGGCGTCTTTCTCAGCCGCTTGCAGCAGGGCCAGCAACTCGCGGCCAGGTTGCACTGTCTGGCCGCTGCCAGCCACCTGGGGCAGGCCCTTGATCAGCGTGTCCATCGCCGTCTTCAACGCCGCGGTGTTGGCGCCGGCGCGGTCGAGCAAAGCCTTCGGGCCGTCGGGCAGCGCCAGCATCGCCGCCAGCAGGTGAGCCGGCTCGATGTAGGGGTTGTCGCGGTTGATGGCCAGACTCTGAGCGTCGGCCAGGGCCTGTTGGAATGCAGTCGTGAGTTTGTCGAGTCGCATGGTGAAACCTCCGAGTTGTCGAAGATCTGAGGCGGCCCCGCATCATTTCAAGGGCAACACTCACCGTGCACTGCATCCAGATCAAATCGGCCGCGCAATCGTCGCAGCCAGGCGGGCTGGCCGGTCCAGCTCGCACCAGCGTCAGGTGCGCATCAACACCATGCGGGTCATCGCCATGCCCAGCGCCGTCATCGTCAGTGAACCCAGCAGATGGCCGCTGGCGGCAAGCACCGCCCAGGCGTATTGGGCACGGATCAGCAGCGCGACGACTTCGGCCGAGAAGGTCGAGAACGTCGTCAACCCGCCCAGAAATCCGGTCACGGCAAACAAGCGCCACTCGACCGGCAGCAGATGGTTGTGGGTAAAAAACGCCGCCGCGACACCGACAAGAAAACCGCCGACCAGGTTGGCGGCCAGCGTGCCGAGCGGCACTGTGGCAAACAGCGGGTTGAGCATCACGCCCAGCCACCAGCGCAGGCAGGCACCCAGGCCAGCACCGCAGAAGACGACGAACAGGCCCAGGCCACTCATCGCGCCGACGCCAGACACCACAAGGTCCGACCGCAAACAGGCTGGCCGTTCACCGGTGCGTCGTTGGGTCGGCGGACCGTCCTGCCGTTCATGCAGGACCGTCGGCCTGCGCGCGACCGGTCGGCGCCCATGACGTCAAGCCGCGCCGTTGGCCGACGTGAGGCCCCAGCGGCGCAAGGCGTCGTCGTCGGCCACGCGGGCGTCGACCCAGTGGGATCCGGCGGCGGTGGTCTCCTTCTTCCAGAACGGCGCCTGGGTCTTGAGGTAGTCCATCAGGAACTCGCAGGCCTGGAAGGCCTGGCCGCGGTGTGCCGACGTCACCACCACCAGCACGATCTGGTCGAGTGGCAGCAGCGGCCCGACGCGGTGGATGACTCGTGCGCCGCGGATATCGAAACGCGCAAACGCCGCGTCGATCATGGCCTCGATGCTGGCCTCGGTCATGCCGGGGTAGTGTTCGAGTTCGAGTGCCTGCACCTCACCCTTGCGTGCCGCCTCGGCGTAACCGGCGTTGCGGTCGCGTACCGTGCCGACAAAGCTGACGACAGCACCCACGGCTGGATCGTCGGCCCGCAGGGCGGCCACTTCTGCGCCGAGGTCGAAGTCGGCGGCCTGGATGACAACACGCGCCATGATCGGGTCCGGTCAGTTGAACAAGCGGCTGGCGAAATAGGTCGCCATCAGCCGCCGGTCACGGGCGGAAAAAACGCCAGCTCGGCGCCGTCCACCAGCACCACGTCTTCGGCGCACATCTGCTGATTCAGCGCTGCGCGCAGGGCACGGCCGCGTCGCAGGGCTCCGGCGTGTGGTTCGCCGCGAGCGATCAGCGTATCGCGCAGGGTGGCCACGGTCGTGCCGTCGGCCACGTCCAGCGTTTCGCCCTGGCCCAGCGCTTCGCGCAGCGAAGCGAAATAGCGCAGGCGGATCTTCATGTCAGCAACTCGCTCAGCGGCAGGTAGCGCACCTCGTCGCCGGCCTTGACGGTGCCGCCGGGCGCGATGTCGACCAGGCCGTCGGCCCAGACCACCGAGGTCAACACACCGGCGCTCTGGTTGTGGAAGAGCTCGGCACGACCATCGGCGCCCAGGCGCACCCGCACAAACTCGCGCCGCACGTCGCCGCGCGGCCAGTCGAACCCTGCCCGCACGGTGTAGCTGCGCGGCGCCACGTCGGCCACACCCTGCAGGCGCAGCAGCACCGGGCGCACCAGCAGCAGAAAGGTCACGTAACTCGACACCGGATTGCCCGGCAGGCCGATGAACCAGGCCGAGCGCGAGACGTCGTCTTCCGAGCCATCCGGCGCCGCGTCACCCACCTCGAGCGGGCGACGCACGCTGCCAAAGGCCAGTGGCTTGCCCGGCTTCATGCCGATCGACCACAGGTCGAGCCGGCCTTCGGCCAGCACCGCCGGGCGCAGATGGTCTTCCTCACCCACCGAGACACCACCCGAGGTGAGGATGAAGTCGTGTTCGGCGGCCGCCTCGCGCAGCGTGGTGCGGGTGGCATCGAGGCGATCGGGCACGATGCCGAAGTCGGTCACCTCGCAACCCAGCCCCTGCAGCAGCGCCCGCAGGGTGTAGCGGTTGGAGTTGTAGATCGCGCCGGGCGGCATGTGTTCGGGCGCCACCGCGCCGGGCATGACGAGTTCGTCGCCGGTGGAAAACAGCGCCACACGCGGCCGGTGCGCCACGTCCAGATGCGCCGCACCCACCGAGGCCGCCAGGCCCAGGCTTTGCGCCGTGAGCTTGTGACCGGCGCGCAGCACGACGCTGGCGCGCGCCACGTCTTCGCCGCGCCGGCGTATCCACTGCCCCTCGGTGGGCGAGCCGTTGACACGCACCTGGGCCGAGCCGTCCGGCGCGGTGATCGCCTCGCACTGCTCCTGCATCACCACGGCAGTGGCGCCGGCCGGAATCTGCGCGCCGGTGAAGATACGTGCGGCGCTGCCGGGCAACAGCGGCTGGCCGACAACGCCCGCAGGAATACGCTGACTGACCGGCAACACAGTGCCGGGTTCGACCACATCGGCGGCCCGCAAGGCGTAGCCGTCCATCGAGGTGTTGTCGGCCGGCGGCACGTCGAGCAGCGACACGACGTTGCTGGTCAGCACGCGGCCGAGGGCGTCGAAGGTCGACACGGTTTCGTGGCCGGGCAGCGGTACCACGGTGCCGAGCAGGCGCGCCAAGGCGTCGTCCAGGCTCAGCAGTGGCGCTCGGGCGGGCCGGGCCGCAGCAGTCGGCGTATCAGTCCGTGGGGGGGAGGTAGTCATATCGACCGGCATCTTGCCTCAGGAAAGCCAGCACGGCAGCCGGCTGGTTGAGATCGAGCACCGGCAGTCCGGTGGGCGCGGGCAGGCTGGTCGCGTCGTCGGTCGCCACGGCCACCACGAGTGGATCGTCGGGGTAAAGCGCCAGGGGCACACCACGAGTCGACACACTGGCCTGCGCGACCTGCTCGCGCTGCCTGGTGTGATCGACGCGCCAGACCTCGATCTTGGGCAGGTCGGCGTGTTTGAACCCTTCGACCAGCACCCAGTGTTCGCGCCCGTACTCGCTCAGGTCGACCAGTTCGGCCAGCAACTCGTGCACCGTTGGTTCGGCCTCGGCGGTGAACTCGCGCACCTTGGCCAGGCGGTGGCTGTTGGCCACCACCACCTCGAAAGCGCCCGCCTGCCGGTGGCGATAACTGTCCTTGCCCGGGATGTCGATGTCGAATCGCTTGTGGGCATGTTTCACCACCGACACCGCGGCGCCGGCCACCTTGAATCCGGCGATGAGCGCCTCGGCCAGCTGGGTCTTGCCCGACCCCGAGGCGCCGCACAGGCCCACCACCTTCATGGCGCCCACCTCGTCACCGATCGCCTACGGTCAGTCGACAGGTCAGACTGCACCGCAGCTAGCAGCTCACGCACCGTGAGCCTCGGGCACGTGGCTGGCGAGGTAGGCCTTGATGGTGGCGGCGTCGGCCGGCATGTCCACACTGCGGCGTGGACGAGTTTCCAGATCGGCCAGCGCGGCAGGCACAGGCGGGGCAAAGCCGACGGCTTCCTCGATGCTGGCGGCAAACTTGGCCGGCAGCGCGGTCTCGAGCACGATCATCGGTACGCCGGGCACACGGTGTTCACTCGCCACCTTCACACCGTCGGCGGTGTGGGTGTCGATCAGTTCCCCGCAGGTATGCCAGGTGTCGCGGATGGTGGTGATGCGGTCGGCGTGGGTCGAGCGGCCCGACTCGAAGCCGAAGGCGGCGATTCGGGCGGTCTCGTCGGCGCTCAGTGCAAACAGGCCGTCACGCGCGATCGCCCGGCCGAACAACTCCTGCGTGCGGGCACCATCGCGGCCGAGCAGGTCGAAGACAAAACGCTCGAAGTTGCTGGCCTTGCTGATGTCCATCGACGGGCTGGACGTCTCGTACGTCTCTGCACTGCCGCGCACCCTGTAGGAGCCGGTGCGGAAGAACTCGTCGAGCACATCGTTCTCGTTGGTCGCCACCACCAGTTTGGCGATCGGCAGACCCATCTGGCGTGCCACATGGCCGGCGCAGACGTTGCCGAAATTCCCCGACGGCACGGTGAAGCTCACCACCTCGTCGTTGGTCTTTGTCGCCTGGAAGTAGCCGGCGAAGTAGTACACGACCTGGGCCAGCAGGCGCGCCCAGTTGATCGAGTTGACCGTGCCGATGCGGTACTGACGCTTGAAGGCCAGGTCGTTGCTCACCGCCTTGACGATGTCCTGGCAATCGTCGAACACCCCGTCGACCGCCAGGTTGTGGATGTTTTCGTCTTGCAGGCTGAACATCTGCGCCTGCTGGAACGGGCTCATGCGGCCCTTGGGGCTGAGCATGAAAACACGCACGCCCGCCTTGCCACGCATGGCGTATTCGGCGGCGCTGCCGGTGTCACCCGACGTGGCGCCCAGGATGTTGAGGGTCTCGCCGCGCCGGCCCAGTTCGTATTCGAACAGGTTGCCCAGCAACTGCATGGCCATGTCCTTGAAGGCCAGCGTCGGGCCGTTGGACAGGGCTTCGAGGGACAGCCCCTCACCCAGCGGGCGCAGAGGCACGATGGCCTTCGTGCCGAACACCTCTTCGGTGTAGGTGCGATCGACCAGGCGTTTCAGATCCAGCGGCGGGATGTCGTCGATGTAGAGCGACAGGATCTCGAACGCGAGCTCGGCATAACTCAGCCCGCGCCAGCGTGCCAGTGTGGCGGCGCTCACCTGCGGGTAGGCCTCAGGCAGATACAGGCCGCCGTCCGGCGCCAGGCCTTCGAGCAGGATCTCGCTAAAAACGCGCGGCGTCTGGTCACCGCGGGTGCTGATGTACTTCATGGCATCCCCACCGGCTCAGGCCAGTTCTTCCTTGCGCAGGCTCACGATCGGGTCGAGCACGGTGGGCAGCGCCTGCATCTGCGCCAGGGCGGCACGCATGCGGCCTTCGACGGTGTCGTGGGTCAGGATGATGAGGTCGGTCTGGTTTTCGCCTTCAGCCGATTCACGCTGCAGCACGGCGTCGATCGAGATGTCGGCGTCGGCCAGGATGCGGGTGATGGCGGCAAGCACGCCCTTCTGGTCCGCCACACGCAAGCGCAGGTAGAAAGAGGTCACCACTTCCGAGATGTCGACGATGGGTGTGGCCTGCAGTTCGTCGGGCTGGAAAGCCAGATGTGGCACGCGATGGCCGGGGTCGGCGCTGTGCAGGCGGGTGATGTCGACCAGGTCGGCGATCACGGCGCTGGCGGTCGGTTCGCTGCCTGCGCCCTTGCCGTAATACAGCGTGGTGCCCACGGCGTCGCCGTGCACCATCACCGCGTTCATCGCGCCTTCGACATTGGCGATCAGGCGCTTGCTCGGCACGAGCGTGGGGTGCACACGCAGCTCGACACCGCCCGAGCCAGCCGGCGACCCGGCCTTGTCGGCCTGGCGCTTGGCGATGCCCAGCAACTTGATGCGGTAGCCCAGTTGCTCGGCGTAGCGGATGTCGGCGGCACCGAGCTTGGTGATGCCTTCCACATGTGCCTTGTCGAACTGCACCGGGATGCCGAAGGCGATGGCGCTCATCAGCGTGGCCTTGTGGGCGGCGTCGACACCTTCGATGTCGAAGGTCGGGTCGGCTTCGGCGTAGCCCAGGCGCTGCGCTTCCTCGAGCACGACGTCGAAGTCCAGGCCCTTGTCGCGCATCTCGCTGAGGATGAAGTTGGTCGTACCGTTGATGATGCCGGCGATCCATTCGATGCGGTTGGCCGTCAGGCCCTCACGCAGCGCCTTGATGATGGGGATGCCGCCCGCCACCGCGGCCTCGAAGGCCACCACCACACCCTTGTCGCGTGCGGCGGCAAAGATCTCGGTGCCGTGCACGGCCAGCAGGGCCTTGTTGGCGGTGACGACATGTTTGCCGGCAGCAATGGCTTCGAGCACCAGCGCCTTGGCGATGCCGTAGCCGCCGATGAGTTCGATGACGATGTCGATCTCGGGGTTGGCGATCACGGCGCGTGCATCGTTGACCACCTGCACACCTTCGCCGACGATGCTTCGGGCGCGCGCCACGTCGAGATCGGCCACCATGGTGATCTCGATGCCGCGGCCGGCGCGGCGGCGGATTTCTTCCTGGTTGCGCTGGAGCACCTTGAACGTGCCCGAGCCGACGGTACCGATGCCGAGCAGGCCGACTTGGATGGGTTTCATGTGATCAGGGCGCTGCGAGGCGCCGGTTCGAGAGGTGGTCAGGACGAGATGCCGAGGTGGCCGGCACGACGCGGGGTCAAGCAGGCGACGCAGCTTTCTGGGTGAAGTGTGCAGCGCGAGCCGGTGTCAGGCCGTGTGACGGCGCCGGTAGCCGTCGAGAAACTTGGCGATGCGGCCGATGGCTTCGGCCAGGTCGTCGGAGTTGGGCAGGAAGACCAGGCGGAAGTGGTCCGGCTGGCCCCAGTTGAAGCCGGTGCCCTGCACGATCAGCACCTTCTCTTCGGCGAGCAGTTCGTAGGCGAATTGCTGGTCGTCGGCGATCGGGTACATGGCCGGATCCAGGCGCGGAAACATGTACAGGGCTGCCTTGGGTTTCACGCAGGTCACACCGGGGATGTCGGTGAGCAGCTTGTGCGCCAGGTCACGCTGGCGGCACAAGCGCCCGCCGGGTGCGACCAGGTCCTTGATGCTCTGGTAACCACCCAGGGCGGTCTGGATCGCCAGTTGACCCGGCGTGTTGGCGCACAGGCGCATCGAGGCCAGCATGTTCAGGCCCTCGATGTAGTCGCGGGCATGGCGTTTGTCGCCCGACACCACCATCCAGCCGGCGCGGTAGCCACACGAGCGGTAGTTCTTGCTCAGGCCGTTGAAGGTCAGGCAGAGCACATCGTCGGCCAGCGAGCCGATGCTGGTGTGGGTCACGCCGTCGTACAAGGTCTTGTCGTAGATCTCGTCGGCAAAGATGATGAGCTGGTGCTGGCGCGCCACCTCGACCATCTCGCGCAGCACACTCTCTGGGTAAAGCGCGCCGGTCGGGTTGTTCGGGTTGATCACCACCAGCGCCTTGCTGCGCGGCGTGATCTTGGCTTTCAGATCAGCGATGTCGGGCATCCAGTCGCTGGCTTCGTCGCACTGGTAGTGCACCGGCGTGCCGCTGGACAGCGCCACCACCGCCGTGTAGAGCGGATAGTCGGGCGCCGGGATCAGCACCTCGTCGCCGTCGTTGAGCAAGGCGTTCATGCTCAGGGCGATGAGCTCGGAGGCCCCGTTGCCGAGGTAGACGTCGTCCACCGTCACGCCGTGGATGGCCTTTTCCTGCGTGTAATGCACCACCGCCTTGCGCGGCGCGAACAGGCCCTTGCTGTCGGTATATCCGGCCGCGAAGGGCAGGTTGCGGATCATGTCCTGAACAATCTCGTCGGGCGGTTCGAGCCCGAACGCGGCCACGTTGCCGATATTGAGCTTGATGATCTTGTGGCCCTCTTCCTCCATTTGCCGGGCCTTGTCCAGCACCGGGCCACGAATGTCGTAGCACACATTGGCAAGCTTGCTGGATTTGGCGATGGGCTTGAGCACGGAGTATCCTGAGGCAAAGGGAACAGACCGAAGACGCTGTTCGCGCAGGTGTATCGGCCGTTCGATACTGCCGGGGGTCGCTCGGGCGCTCCTGCACGAAGGGCGGAATTTAACCATAGGCCCAGGTGAGGCCCCGGCTGCGTCGGGCGACACCTGGGCGGCAACACTACCCATGAAGCTGCAACCCGATCGCATCGAAGGTGTCAACGCCATCCAGTCGTACCACCCCGGACGAGTCACCATCAACGGCGTCGACTGGCGCGCCGGTGTGCTGCTGCCCTGGCAGGGCCAGGTGCGGGCATGGGCACGCGAGCGCGAACCCGTGGCCGCACCGCCCAGTCTTTCGGTCGATGCACTGACGGCTGAACACTTTGCCGAGATCGCGCTCGCCGAGCCCGAGCTGGTGGTGTTCGGCAGCGGTGTGCGCCTGCGCTTCGTGCCGCCTGCCAAGCTTCAGGCGCTGTACGAACGGCGCATCGGCATCGAGACCATGGACACGGCGGCGGCTTGTCGCACCTACAACGTGCTGGTCAGCGAGGGTCGCCGCGTCGTGGCCGCACTGCTGATCTGAGGCCCGTGCGCGCCTGTGCGGCGCGGCCCTGGCGAGCGGGCTTTATAATTGCAGGCTAGCGCCCAGCCGGGCGACCATCTCGAAGACCTGCATGACGCCCGCTCTCAACAAAGCTCTCCCCGATATTGAAGCGAATGCAACCGGCGGCGTGAAGTTCACCCCCCAGGCATTCCTCGGCAAGACGGTGGTCTTGTATTTCTACCCCAAGGACAATACCCCAGGCTGCACCACCGAAGCGATGCAGTTTCGCGACTTGCACGCCGAGTTTGTCAAGGCCGGTGCGGTGGTGCTGGGTGTCTCGCGCGACAACATGGTGTCGCACGACAAGTTCAAGCAAAACCTCGAACTGCCCTTCGAACTGATTGCCGATACCGAAGAAAAGCTCTGCCACATGTTCGGCGTGGTCAAGAACAAGATCATGTACGGCAAGAAGGTCAAGGGCATCGAGCGCAGCACCTTCCTCATCGACCCCCAGGGCATCCTGCGGGGTGAGTGGCGCGGCATCAAGGTGGCCGGCCATGTCGAGGAAGTGCTCGAAGCCGCACAGAACCTGCGCAAGCCGGAACGCCCCGCCGCTTGAGCTCACGCCCCCTCGAACCGGTCCGAGGCCGGCATGCATAATCAGTGCATGCCCCTCGCGCGCAGCCAAGAACACCCAGGCCGTACAGCTCGCTGTACGGCCTTTTTTGTTGGTGCGCCGACCGCGCCGTGCACGCGCGGTACGCCCTGACTCGCGGCGCCCGGCGCCACATTGATCACCCCCCACCACATGCCCCTGCCCAAGCCACCTGCCCGCAAAGCCAGCAAGCTGGACTCCGCCGCCTACGGCAACCCGACACCAAGCGCGAGCGCGAGCCGTGGCCGCACCAAGACCAAGGCCGCCACGCCCACACCACCGCCAAGCACCCGTCGCGCCACGGGCAAGTCGCGTGATGCCAGCCCGACAACTGCACCCACCGCGCAAGGCCGCGTCGATGTGGCACCAGCGTTGCCGGCCAGTTCGCTGCCCGTCGAGGCGCAGCTGCCGGTCATCGCGGGTTCGCCTACCGCTGCCCTGGTCGTCGAGTCGCCCGGCCCGGGCCATCATGTGAGCCGGCCGAACGCCAAGCCCAAGAAGCTGCGCAGCAACGGCCCGACCAAGCTCTTCGTGCTCGACACCAACGTGCTGATGCACGACCCGATGTCGCTGTTCCGCTTCGAGGAACACGACGTCTACCTGCCCATGATCACGCTCGAGGAGCTCGACGATCACAAGAAGGGCATGAGTGAAGTAGCGCGTAACGCGCGTCAGGTCAGCCGTGAGCTCGACGGCCTGGCCACCGACGGATCACTCGACCCCAAGGAAGGCATCCCGCTGGCCAAGACCGGCCGGCGCGAAGCCGGTGGCAAGCTGTTCTTCCAGACCACCTTCTTCGAGATCAAGCTGCCGGCCGGCCTGCCGCAAGGCAAGGCCGACAACCAGATCCTGGGTGTGGTGCAGACGCTGCGCGACCAGCAACCGGGGCGCGAAGTGGTGCTGGTGTCCAAGGACATCAACATGCGCGTCAAGGCGCGTGCGCTCGGCCTGGCCGCCGAGGACTACTTCAACGACAAGGCGCTCGAAGACGGCGACCTGCTCTACACCGGTGTCATGGCGCTGCCGTCCGACTTCTGGGAGCGCCACGGCAAGACCATGGAAAGCTGGCAGCAAGGCGGCGTGACCTACTACCGCATCAGCGGCCCGCTCGTGCCGGCGCTGATGATCAACCAGTTCGTCTACCTCGAGACGCCGGGCAACGCGCCGCTGTACGCCAAGGTCGCAGAGATCACCGGCAAGACGGCGGTGCTGCGCACGCAGAAGGACTACACCCATGCCAAACATGCGGTGTGGGGTGTGTGTGCACGCAACCGCGAGCAGAACTTCGCCCTGAACCTGCTGATGGACCCGGAGTGCGACTTCATCACCCTGACCGGCACGGCCGGCACCGGCAAGACGCTCATGACGCTGGCCGCCGCGCTGGCCCAGGTGCTCGATGAGCGCCGCTACACCGAGATCATCGTCACCCGCGTGACGGTGCCGGTGGGCGAGGACATCGGCTTCCTGCCCGGAACCGAAGAAGAGAAGATGAACCCCTGGATGGGTGCGCTGGACGACAACCTCGAAGTGCTGGCCCGCACAGACACCACCGCCGGTGAATGGGGCCGCGCCGCCACACAAGAGCTGGTGCGCAGCAAGATCAAGATCAAGAGCCTGAACTTCATGCGCGGGCGCACGTTTCTGAACAAGTTCGTCATCATCGACGAGGCGCAGAACCTCACGCCCAAGCAGATGAAGACGCTCATCACACGCGCCGGCCCGGGCACCAAGATCATCTGCCTGGGCAACCTGGCGCAGATCGACACGCCCTACCTCACCGAAGGCAGCTCGGGCCTGACGTTTGCGGTCGACCGCTTCAAGGGCTGGCCCCACGCCGGCCATGTGATGCTGGCGCGCGGCGAACGTTCGCGCCTGGCCGACTTCGCGTCCGAAGTGCTTTGACCCCAGCAGCGGCGGGCCGGGCACCCGCCAGCTCAGGGCCTACTTCTTCAGATCGGCGTAGAACGCTCTGGTATCGAAGTCGCGGCCAAGAAACTCGCGTACCAGCTCGGCGGGCGGGCGCTGGCCGCCCTGGCCGATCACGCTGTGCCGATACCGCCTGCCCACCTGCGGATCGAGCGAGTTGCCTGCAAAGGCTGTGCGCATGTCGAGTGCGACCACCTGACTCCAGAGGTAGGCGTAATAACCCGCCGAATAGCCGCTGGCGATGTGGCCGAAGCTGGCAGGAAACAGGGTGCCCTCCACGGTGCCCAGCGGCGTGGCGCCCTCCATGCGCAGCCAGAGCGCCAGCGGATCGACCACACCGCCGCTGTAGAGCGCCAGGTCATACGCCGCGTACAGCCGCTGGCGGGCAGAGGCCACGCCCTTGCCGTAGTGATGTGCAGCCACGGCCTTGGCAAGCAGGTCGTCCGGCACCGGCTTGCAGTTCGGGCAGACCTGGCTGAACAACGCCAGCACCTTGCGGTCGTAGGCCCGGTCCTCGAGCATCTGCGATGGTGCCTCGACGAAGTCGAGCAATACGTTGGTGCCGGACTGGCCCGAGTAGCGGGTAGCCGACAGATTGACGTGCACCGCGTGCCCGAACTCGTGCAGCAAGGTGTCGAACTCGTCGAGCGTCAGCCCCTGGCGGTTGAAGTTGACCACCAGCGCAGCCTGCGACACGCGGCCCCGCCCCGGCGCACTGCCGCGGATCGGCCAGACCGCCGCATGGTTGTATTTGCCCTCGCGCGGATAGAGGTCGACATACAAGGCGCCAAGCGCCTTGCCGCTGGCGAGGTCACGCACCGTGTAGGCCCGCACATCGTCATGCCAGACGGGGGCATCGGCCACCCGTTCGTAGCGCACACCCATGGTGGACTCGACCAGCTTCATCACCACCGCCAGACTGGCTTCGGGCGGCAGGTAAGGCCTGAAGGCCTCCTGGTCGACGCTGTACCGTGATTGGCGCACCCGTTCGGTATAAAAAGCCAGATCCCAGCGAGCCAGCCTCACACCCTGAGGCGCTACACCCAGATGTTGTGCCTTGGCCAGACGCAACTCTTCGAGTTCACTCTTCTCGCGCTCGGTCACCGCCGCTTGCACCTGATCGAGAAACAACGCGACCCTGGCCGGCGACTCGGCCATGCGACGACGGGTGGCGAAGGCCGCGTGACTGGGCAGGTCGAACAGGCCGGCATATTCGTTGCGCAGCACGACGATGCGGGTCAACACGTCCAGATTGGCCTGGCCACCTTCGGCGTATTTGGCGCGCCACATGCGCTCACGCGCGGCGGCGTCGCCAGCCAGTTCCATCACCGGGACGAATGTCGGCATATCCAGGCCGAGCAACACCCGGCCCTCGACATCACGAGGCGCCTCTTTCCAGACGGCCGGGGGCACACCTGCAAGTTCAGCCTCGGTGAATCCCACCTTGGTCGTCGATTCGCGAACCGTGGCGTCGAACTTCTGCTCCAGTTCAGCCAGTTCGTCATTGATCTGCTTGGCGCGCCCGCGCTTGCCCGCAGGCAAGGCCACACCGCCGTCCACAAACGCGTCGAGCGTCGTGCGCAGGTAGTGGCGATCGGTGGCATCACGCGGCCTGACCTTGCTGGCGGCAGCAAACAACTTCTCGTTCTGGAACAGGCTCGAAACAAAGCCCTGCCAACGCAATTGGCAGTCTTGCGCCACATCACGGATCTGCTTGCGCGGATGAACCGAGATCATCAGGTCGAAGGCACTGGACCTATCCTCGACCAGGCCGAGGAAACGGTCGTAGGCGACAAGCCACGATGTGTCGGCGGGCCTGCGCTCGAGTTGCTTCAGCGCTGCGGCGGCGACCGACAGACCTTGCTCGCAGGCAGTTGTCAGCTCACCTTCGTTGGCGTAGAGCGGAAAGGCCGGGCCAGCCAACTGAGTCGTCTTGATCGGCACAGTCGCCGTCGACCGGGCAGGCTTCGCAACGTCAGCCGCCCGGGCGGAGGTGGTGACGGCCAGGACGGCCAGACTCGCCAGGCAATACATCAGCCAAGCTCGGCAGGCTGAACCTGACATGAGATGTGTCCAGCCCATCAGCTCAGGTCCATCATCGTTGTCAGGAAGGTATCCGCATGCGCGGCACGGCGGCCATCAACGTGCGGGTGTAGGCATCACGCGGCGCGCCGAGCACCTGCTGGGCACTGCCGGCTTCGACGATGCGGCCACGCTGCATCACCGCCACCTCGTGCGCGATGTACTCGACGACCCCGATGTTGTGTGTGATGAAGAGCAGCGCCACACCGGTACGTTGCTGCAATTCACGCAGCAGATTGAGGATCTGCGCCTGCACCGACACGTCGAGCGCCGAGGTCGGTTCGTCACACACGATGAGTGACGGCTCGACCGCCAGCGCACGGGCGATCGCGATGCGCTGGCGCTGCCCACCCGAAAACTCGTGCGGATAACGCTGCAACGAATCCGCGCGCAACCCCACCTGTTCGACCAGGGACGAGATGCGCTGCAGGCGCGCGCCGGCATCGAGTTCCGGGCGCAGCGCCAGCAGACCTTCCTCGAGCACCTCGGCCACCCGCATGCGCGGGTTGAGCGAGGCGAAAGGGTCCTGGAAGATCATCTGGATGCGCCCACGCGCCTGGCGCAGCGCCTCACCCTGCAGGTCGAACAGGTTGCGACCGTCGAGCAGGGCCTGGCCTTCGATCTGCGCCACCCGACGCAGCAACTGCGTCACGGCCTTGCCGAAGGTCGTCTTGCCACAACCCGACTCACCGACCAGCGCCAGCGTTCGCCCCGCCGGAATACGCAGCGACACACCGTCGACGGCAACATGTTCGCCGCCCTTGCGCTGCAACAAGCCGCGGCGCTGCACGAATGTCACCCGCAGCCCCTGCACGTCGAGCAGCGCCGCAGCCGTGGCCATCGAATCGAGGGCCACGGCTGCGATGTCGGCAGGCACAGCCACACTCGCTGGCAGACCACGAGCGCCGTCACCGGGCTGGGCTGAGCCAGCATGAGGCAAGGCCTCGATGTCCAGCACACATCGCACCGACCGACCACCCAGGTCACGCAGAGCCGGTGGTGCGGCCATACAGGCCGCGTGCGCCAACTGGCAACGCGGCGCAAAACGACAGCCGCTGAATTCGAGATGCAGCGGTGGCACCGTGCCGGCGATGGCGGCCAAGGCCTGACCACGTTTGGCAGCGTCGGGCAGCGCCTGCAGCAACAGGCGTGCGTAGGGGTGACGCGGCGCGGCAAAGAACTGTGCAGCGGGTGCCACCTCGACGATCTGGCCGGCGTACATGAGCGCCACATGTTGTGCCATGCCCGAGACCACCGCCAGGTCGTGGGTGATGAGCAGCAGGCCCATGCCGTGTTCACGCTGCAGGTCGATCAACAGGTCGAGGATCTGCTGCTGGATCGTCACGTCCAGCGCGGTCGTGGGCTCATCGGCGATCAGGAAGTCGGGTTCGGCCGCCAGCGCCATGGCGATCATGACGCGTTGCTTCTGCCCGCCACTCATGCGAAACGGGTAGTCGTCGATACGCAGGCCGGGCTCGGGAATGCCCACCCGGGTGAGCCAGTCGATGGCCTTGCAGCGTGCCGCGTCACCACGCAGCGACGTGTGGGTCTGGATTGCCTCGATCAGCTGATCACCCACCCGCATCACGGGGTTCAGGCTGGTGGCCGGCTCCTGGAAGATCATGCCGATGCGTCCGCCACGCACCGTGCGCATGTCCGACTCGGGCAGGTCGAGCAGTTCGGTCTGGCCGAGCTTGAGTGAGCCACGAGCCACCCGGCCGTTGTCCGGCAGCAGGCGCATCAACGCCAGCGCCGTCATGCTCTTGCCACAACCCGACTCACCCACCAGGGCGAAGGTCTCGCCACGCGAGATGGCCAGATGCAGCGAGTCGATGGCACGCACCAGGCCAGCATCACTATCGAGTTCGACCCGCAGGTCGTCGAGCACGATGTGGGCATCCTGGCCCGGGCTGGCCGTGGCGGCAGACGTCCGAGGCAGACCCAGGCCCGGCAGAGAAATGGTGGTCATGTCGGCACTCCACCGTCGGCCTTGGCAGTGCCGGTCACGTTGGTACGACTCGACAGGCGCCGCCTGAACACCCGCGCCCGTGGGTCGAAGGCATCACGCACCCCGTCGGCAAACAAGTTGGCCGCCAACACCAGCGTCACCATGAACCCGAAGGCTGCGGCGAAAGACCACCACACCAGGGGATCACGGCTCATCTCGTTGCGTGCCAGATTGATCATGCCGCCAAAGCTGTTCATCGATGGGTCGACACCCACGCCGACGTAACTCAGCACCGCTTCGTACAGGATCAGGGACGAGAACTCGAGCACGGTCACGATCAGCATCAGGTGGGCGACGTTGGGGAAGATGTGGCGCAGCATGATGCGGGTGTCACTCACACCAAAGGCCTGGGCAGCCTGCACGTATTCGAGCTCGCGCAACTTGAGTGTCTCGCCGCGCAGCAGCCGGCACAGGCCGGCCCAGCCGGTGAGGCCGAGCACGACACACAGCAAGAAGAGCTTGAGGTCACTGCGCTCGGCGCCGGTCTCGAACAGTTCGGGGTGTTTGTCGAGAAACACCTGCACCATGAGCACACAGGCGGCGATGAGCAGCACATTGGGCACCGACGACAACACGGTGTAGATGTACTGGATGACTTCGTCGACCCAGCCCTTGAAGTACCCCGCCATGATGCCCAGCACCACCGCCAGTGGCAGGGTCGCCACCGTGGCCAGCGTGCCGATGACGAAGGCGGTGCGTATGCTCTTGAGCGCCTGATAGAGCACGTCGTTGCCCGTGAGGTCGGTGCCGAGCAGGTGATACGGACCAGCCAGACTGGCCGACACGCCGATCAGCAGCGCCGCCACCCAGATCGTCCACAACGCCGCATGCCACGGTATGTTGCCCTCGCCGCGCCAGATCTGCCCGGCCACACCGCGCCAGCTCAGGGCACGACTTCGTGCAATGACGGCCACCAGCAGGCCGCACAGGATCAGTGCACCAAGCGCGCCGCCCGCCAGTCCCATGGCAGCGCGGCGGGTGATGTCGGGCAGCCACTGGGTCTCGGGATCGGTGAGGTGAGCGGCACCGAACTTCAGGCGCGGCGCCACCCGCACGAGTTGGCCGCCCTGCTCGCTCGACTCCTTGGTGAAACTCACATAGGCCAGCGGACGCGAGTAGGTGGCTTCACGCGATTCGACGAGTTGCCACAACATGGCGTCGAGCAACGACCGGGTGCGTGTCTCGTAGGCAGGTGTGTTGCTCGTCTGCCCCGGCATGGGCGGCAACAGGGCCCGGAAGTGCACGCTGTCGAGCAAGGTCACCAGCAGACACAGCAGCAGCACGATGCTGGAACACATGGCCGCACCGTCGTGAAAGACCTTGCGCCAGTTGGCCGACAGGGCCGGGCTGCGCACCACCATCACGCCGTAGGCCAACAACGCAAACACCAGCAGCCAGATCGAGGCGTCGGTCCAGAGCAGAACAAACTTGGGCATGTCGGATCTCGCCGCTTCAGGTCAACCGCACGCGCGGGTCGGCCCAGGTGTAGGCCACATCGATCAACACATAGGTCGCGATGTAGAGCAAGGAGCCGAGGAACACCATGGTGCGCACCACGGCGAAATCCTGTTTGCCGATGGCCTCGATCACATAGGCCCCCAGGCCGGGCAGACCGAAGAAACTCTCGAATACCAGACTGCCCAGGAACACGTAA
The DNA here is from genome assembly GCA_016702605.1 of Candidatus Intricatilinea gracilis. GTDB lineage: Bacteria > Pseudomonadota > Gammaproteobacteria > Burkholderiales > Burkholderiaceae_C > Sphaerotilus > Sphaerotilus gracilis. The sequence goes on along the minus strand of JADJDQ010000021.1, from coordinate 999,256 downwards.
GGCAGGTAACTGCCGGCGCTGGTGATGATGGGGATCAGCGCGTTGCGCAGCACGTGGCGCATCAGCACCAGCGGCTCGGCCAGGCCCTTGGCGCGGGCGGTGCGCACGTAGTCCTTGCCGATCTCTTCGAGGAACATGGCGCGGTACAGCCGCGCTTCACCACCAAGCCGCGCCAGCAGCGACAGGCCAATCGGCAGGATGAGGAAACGCACGGCATCGAGCCCCGGCGCAAACCCCGAGATCGGCGCCAGCTTCAGTACGCGCGAGAACAGGTACTGACCGACGATGATGTAGAACAGGCTCGATATCGACAGCAGCAGCACACAGGCCACCACGCCCCAGAAGTCGAACTTCGTGTGTCTGAACATCACCAGCAACAAGGCAAACGCCGTGCTGGCAAAAACCTGCAGCACGAACAGGGGCAACGCCATCTGCAGGCTGACCCACATGCGTGAACTCACCTCATGGCCGATGTCTCCGGCGCTCTCGGAATCGGCGCGGCCGAACTTCAGCGCAAACAACGACACCGACCGATCGTAGAAGATGGTGTCGGTATATCGCTCGACACCCTGTCTGGCCGGGTTAACGAACTGCGGCTTGTCGTAACCACGTTCGGCCTTCCACTTCTCGATGGCCTCCTGGTTGACACGTTTGCCGCCCAGATTGAGGCGGGCCATGTCGTCGGGCGTGTTGAGCGAGAAGAACAGCAGAAAGGTCGCCAGGTTGACACCCAGCAGGATGAGCGCGCCATAAAACACGCGGCGCAGGATGAAGCTTCCCATGTCGTTTCTTGTCCCCGTCAGGCCAGGACCTGGCCACGTGCGTTCATGCGTTCGCGCCGACGCAGGCTGCGCCAGGCCAGCACGACGAAACCTGCCACCGCCACCAGCACCGCCACGATGGGCCACCACACCGGGTGGTTCCAGGACTGGATAGACGCCATCCGGTCCTTCACGTCCAGGCGCAGGTAGCGACCCTGATCACGCACCAGGATGGCAGGCTTGGAGTTGTGCACCCAGCGCTGCACGGCAGCCGAGGCATGCGGAAAGAACCCCATGGTCCAGGGCGCGTCGACCTGGGCGATCTGCACCATGGCATCGACGAGTTTCTGTTTCTCGGGCCCGTCGTCGAGCGACTTCATCTGGGTGAACAGGCGGTCGTATTCGGGGTTGGCGAAGTTCGACGTGTTCTCGCCGTCGTATTTGGTCTTGCCGTTCGGACCGTAGAGCAGGAACAGAAAGTTCTCGGCGTCGGGATAGTCGGCATTCCAGCCCAGCCAGAACACCTGGTACTTGCCCTTGCGCACCTTGTCCTGGAACTGGTTGTTGTCGGTGGCGCGCACTTCGAGCTGGATGTCGAGTTTGGCGAACTGGCGCACCACCCAGTCGATCTCGGGTTTGCGTTCAGGTGTGGCCGGAAAATAGACGTCGTAATTGAGCGTGAGTGGTTTGCCGGTCGACACGTCGCGGCCATTCGGGTAACCCGCCTCGACCATCAGCTTCTTTGCCTCGTCCAGAGAGCGCCGCTGCGGCTTGCCGTCCACCACCGTATGTGTCACCGGATTGACGACACCAGGCTCACCTTCACGCGACCCGAAGATGCCCTTGGGCAAGGGGCTCATCGCGGTGTCACCGGCTTTCTTCGGGAAGACCTTCGAATACTCTTCCCAGTCGATCGCGATCGAGATGGCCTGGCGCAGCTTGCGGTTGCGCGCTCCCTGTTCGGGCGTGGCACCGTCACCCAGCGTGGGATCCATCATGTTGAAGGCGATGAAATAACTGTTCACGTCCGAGCGGGTATCGAGACGGAAACCCTTGTCGAGGTACTCGCGCCGCACGTCCTCCGAGTCCTGCATGCCGACCTGGTAGTCCTTGCCGGTGTCGGTACGCTCGAAGATCTCGATGTCGTAGAAACCCTGGCGGAACTTGCCCTGACGCGGCACCCCTTCACGTTCGACGGTGGACACCAGGCGGTCGATGAACGGTGTCTTCTTGCCGCAGTCGTCGAGCAGGCCGGCCTGTTTGTCGCCGGGCTCACCTTCACACGGATAGGGCTCACCGCGGTAGTTGGGGTTGCGCACCATCACATGGCGGCGATCCTTGACGTATTCGGCCATCATGTAAGGCCCGGTGCCGACCGGCCAGACGTCGAGTGTGAGGCCACGTTCGGCCATGCCGGGCTGGGCGTAGAAGGCATCGGCCTCCCAGGGTACGGGCGCGGTGAACGTCATCTGCATCCAGTAGCTCCACTGCGGATACTTGCCCTTGATGCGCAGGCGCAGCAGATGTTTCTCGGGCGCGGTGGCACCCGCCAGCGGCCAGCGCCGGAAGTCGAGGAAAGGTTTGTCCTGGCTGGCCGGATCCAGACCCTGGCGCAACTTGACGTCCTCGGCCTTGATGAGGGGTCCGTACTCCTTGAGCCCCACGATCATCTCGGCGAAGGTGCCGAAGATGGGTGTGGTGATCCGGGTGGTGGCATGGCGCTTGAGGGCGTAGACGAAGTCCTCGGCCACCAGTTCCCGGGTGCCCTGGTGCTCGAAGTCCAGCGGTGTGCGGCGTTCGCCCAGTTCGCCCGGCTTCATCGTGTGGTAACGGTGCCGCCCTTGTTCATCAACGGCAAACGCGGGATGCGGCTGGAACTGGATGCCGGGCTTGATCGGCACGTCGTAGATGCTTTCAGCCACCTGATCCGACGCCACGTCGTCGGGCAGCGGCCGCCCGTCCTTGTCGACATACCGTGGCTTCACCACTTCGGCCGCACTCTTGGGCACCAGCACAAAAGGGCGCTTGAGGTAGTGGTAGCCGTAGGGCGGCTCGTAGATCTGATAGGTGTACGGTGTGTCGTTCGACCAGTACGAGGCCGTCGGGTCAAGGTGGCGGGGCGAACTCTCGACCACCGCCGTGTACAGCGTGTTCGACGCGGCGGCGTCTTCGGGCCACGGGCTGTTGCCGCAGCCGCCCAGCGCCGCACCCAGCAACACGATCAAGCCGGCGCCGAAGCGGCGCAACCGGCCCATGCCCGCCGTCGTGCAGACACCAAGGCAATTCGCTACCGAAGTGTCACCGGCATCGATCGACTTCAGCTCCGCCACTGCGCCATGGCCCGCACCAACGTGCCGCGCACTGATCACCATACTGTGCACTCCACACTCCGATTCAAGCCACTGGCGACAAGCCCTCACCAGCGTGCATACACCAGTGTATGCGGGCCTCGGCGCACGACCTCTCAGGGTATGACTGGTGCGAGCCGGCGCAACGGGTGAGTCGACTCACCACGCCAGCAGGGCATCACGCCCGTCGACCACCAGCTGCACCTTGACGCCCATGGGCAGGCAGACCTTGGTCGGCACATGGCCGAAGGGCAGGCCGGTGAGGATGGGCACGGCGCTCACCGATCGCAGATGGGCCAGGGCCGACTTGACGTTGTAGCCGCGGTCCATCGGGCTCTTGCGCCAGCCGCCCAGGTCGCCGACCAGCACCGCCTTCTGCTGGCCGAGCACGCCGGCCTGATGCAGCTGCAGCAACATGCGTTCGACACGGTACGGGTGTTCGTTGATGTCCTCGAGCATCAACACACCACCCTTCACACGTGGCCAGTGGGGCGTGCCCAGCAGCGACATCAGCACCGTGAGGTTGCCGCCCCACAGGCGCCCGGTCACATCCAGCCCGTCGAAGCCGACCTCGGTGCGAAAACCCACGGCTTCGAGTTCACCATTCATGGCTTCGACGAAACAGTCGGGGGTCACCTCGTCGAGGCCGCCGTCTTCCTCGGCGCGCCCGAAATCGTCGACTGCCAGCGGCCCGGCCCAGCTGAGTGGGTGGTTGCCGGCCTTCAGATGCGCCAGCAGGCCCATGTGCAGGGCGGTGACGTCGCTGTAGCCGACCCAGCGGGTGCCCCGCTCGATGGACTGTTCGAGCAGCGTCCAGTCGAGCTGGTCGAGCAGGCGTGTCATGCCGTAGCCACCACGGCTGGCCAGCGCCACGGCAGGCGCGGCCCGGGCCACGCGATGGATGGCGGCCAGGCGGGTGGCATCGTCGCCGCCAAACCGCTGCTGGCGCGCCAGCACGGCTTCGTCCAGGCTGACGTCGAAGCCCAGGCCTTTCAGGCGCCTGGCGGCCAGGCGCAGCGGCGCGGCCGAGAGCAACACACCGGCGGGCGTGAAGATCGTGAGGCTGCTTGGGCTGGGCGCAGACACGTCGTCTGTGCCAGCGGATGCACCGATGGGCACCTTGGCCGACGCCGGGGTGAAGTTCTTGCGGGCGCTGGAAGAGCTCATGGATGGCCGGTCGGACTGCGTGAGGCGGCATACCCGGGGGGCATGCCGACGGGGTCAATGCTGTGGCGGCAGGGGCGCCAGGGTGGTGTCGAGCTCGAGTTCGGTGACTTCGCCGGCCGGTATGCCCGAGCCATCGAGTGCGCCGGCCAAGGTGTCACCACTCGGCGCGGCAGGTGCAGGGGCAGGGGCCGGTGCGGCCAGGGCGCCCGGCTGGGTATCACCGCCGACCAGATGGATCTCGCGCACCAGCACGTCGACACGCGGCAACGGGTGTGGGTCGGGCGTCCAGACGGTGGTGTCTGGCGCCGGGCTCAGTGCGGCGGCGTCTTCGGCGTCGAGTTCGGCTGCACGTCGGCGCAACTGCTCGCTGCGTTGTGCCGCCCGGCGCTCGGCGAAGAACTCGCGCAGCAAGCCACCACAGGCGTCTGCGAGCAAGCCGCCGTGGATGGCCGTCTGGTGGTTGAGCTGGGCCAATGCAAAGAGGTCAAGCACCGAACCGGCAGCGCCGGTCTTGGGGTCAGGCGCGCCGAAGACGACACGTTTGAACCGTGCGTGAAGCAGCGCCATGGCGCACATGGCGCAGGGTTCGAGGGTGACGTAGAGCTCGCAGTCGGGCAGGCGGTAGTTCTCGACCAGCTGGGCGGCGTGGCGCAGGGCAACAATTTCGGCGTGGGCCGTCGGGTCGTGGGTGGTGACCGGGCGGTTGTAGCCCGTGGCCAGCACCTGCGGGCCGGCCGGCGAGTGGCGCACGATCACCGCGCCCACCGGCACCTCACCACTCAGGCGCGCGTTGAGCGCCTGGTCCAGCGCCAGGCGCATGGCCTGTTCGTCGTGGACGTGCCAGTTCACGCGCGGGCTCCAGAGCCCGGGCACGGGCAAAGTGGACGCAGGCCGCGCTGGCCAGGCCGGCGCGGCGGCATGTGGTGGAGGTTCGATGGGTTCATGACTTAGCGCACATTCTGCCGTGTCACGGGCGGCGTGTCGGCAAGCTCGAAGCTGCGCTGGCAGGGTGATGGTGAGCACCACTCACCCGACGCCGGGCCGACGGGCGCGTTGCAGCTCGAAGCCGAGCACTTGCGCGCCAAGCGGGCAGTCGCCCGCCGGGCCGACGCTGCGCCTAGAAGAGCGTCTGCACCTCGCAGGCCAGGCGATAACCGGCACCACGTTCGGTGATGATGAGGGTCGGATGCGACGGGTCGGCTTCGAGCTTGACGCGCAGGCGGCGAATCTGCACGTCGACCGTGCGGTCGTAGACCTCGGACTCATGCAGGCGCGACAGCGACAACAACTGCTCGCGCGACAACACCCGCTGCGGCGCCCGGCACAAGGCCGCCAGCAGGCTGAACTCGCCGTTGGACAACTCGACCGTGTCACCACCGGGCGTGAGCAGCCGGCGTGTGCGCAGGTTGAGCTCCCAGCCGGCGAACCGGTGGGCGCGGCGGGTCTGGTCGCGCTCGGGCAGCGTCGCCTGCACCTGGTAGCGCCGCAACACGGCGCGCAGCCGGGCCAGCAGTTCACGCGGGCTGAAGGGTTTGGTGACGTAGTCGTCGGCGCCCAGCTCGAGGCCCATCACCCGGTCGGCCTCTTCGTTGCGCCCGGTCAGCAGCACCAGCGGCACGTTGGCGCGTTCGCGCAGCTGGCGCGCCAGCACCATGCCGTCTTCGCCCGGCAGCTTGAGGTCGAGCAGCACCAGATCGACCGCCTCGTGATCGATACGCTCGAACAACTCGCGCCCCGACTCTCCCGTGCTCACCCGCATCTCGTTGCGGCCCAGGTACTCGCTGACCAGATCACGGATACTGGGATCGTCGTCGATCACCAGGATATGAGGCCAGGCCGCCGCCGGCGGCGGCACCAACTGGCTGGCGCCACCAGCCTCGTCGGGAACGCTGGAAGTAGGCATGGTGGGTAGGGTGGCGGCTGCAGGATGCTCTTGACTGCAGTATCCGACAAGCAACCCGCCCGTCCGGCCCGCGCGCGGCGGCGCTTGCGCAACCGCAATCCGACCCGGGTCGCTGCTTGTCTATCTGCTGCGGACCTGCCACACACCCGCCACAGGTCGACCTGATGCCTGTCCGGCGACCGCCTCTCGCCCGGCGCCCTGCCCGGCCCCATGATCGATGCCCATGCCAGATCCCGCCGAACCGACCACCGCCGCGCCGCGCCGCACCGGCGCACGTGCCGGGCGCTGGCTGGCCGGCGCACACCTGAGCCTGCCGCGGCCGTTCTGGTCGGCGCTGGGCCTGACGCTGGCGCTGGCGCTGGTGGCCACCCTCGCCTTGTGGCAACTGCGCCGCGACGCACTCGACGGTCAGGCGCGTGAACTCAGCCTGCTGTCGCTGGCACTGAGCGACGACATCGCTCGCGGCGTGCACGGCGCCGAAACGGGGCTGCGGGCCTTGCGCGCCGAGCTGTCGAGCGGCCAGCTCAGCTGCAGCGGCGCGGTGGCCCGCGAGGCCCTGCGCAGCCGCGCCAGCCTGATGCCGCTGGCGCGCGCCTTGTGGCTGATCGACGAACAGGGCCAGCTGCTGTGTGCGTCCAACGACTTCCTGCCACCGAATCCGGGCATGTTCGCGCCCTCACCACACGACCTGCCCGACGACGCCCTGGCCATCAGCCGGCCGTTCGACAGCCCGGTCACCGGCGAGCCACTGGTGGCGCTGGCGGTGGCCTACACGCCGGCCACCGACGCACGGCGCGGCTGGCTCGTCACCGCCCTGCCGGCGCGGGGGCTGCTGGGTGCGTTTGCGTCGGCGGCGGCTGTGCCGGACGCACGGCTGGCCATCTTCAGGCGCGACGGCGTGTTGCTGGCCGGCTCGGTGGTGGCCGCCCCCACACTCGACGAAGCCCGCGTGGCCGAGACCCTGGCCCGTCAGCAGCAGATGGAGCTGCGCCGCTTTCGCGACGGCACCGAGCGGCTGGTGAGCCTGCAGACCCTCGACCGGTACGACCTGCACGTGCTGATCACCCGCAACACCGAGGTGGCACTGGCGCCGTGGCGCGAGGCAGCCAAGCTCACTGCCGCCGCCGTCGTGCTCATCCTGGTGATCGGCCTGATCTCGGCACGCTGGGTGCGCCGCGCCGATGACCGCCAGCGCGCCGCCCAGCTGGCGCTGCAGGCGCAACAGGCGCGCGCCGGCAAGCTCGAGTCACTCGGCGCCCTGGCCGGTGGTGTCGCACACGACTTCAACAATGTGCTGGCGTCGATCATCGGCTACGGCGAAATGGCGCAGGACGAAGCCCCCCCCGGCAGCGACCTGGCGCGTTACCTCGACCATGTGCTGCAAGGTGCGCTGCGCGGCAAACAGCTGGTCGAACGGATCCTGGCGTTCAGCCGCGGCGGCGCACGGGCGTCCAGTGCCTTTGTGTTCGAACCCATCGTCGACGAGGTGTTGACCTTGCTGACCGCCTCGCTGCGCGACGGCCTGGTGATCGAACGTCGACTCGCCGCCCCGGATGCCTACCTGTGCGGCGACCCCACCCAGGCTTTCGAGGCCGTCATGAACCTGTGCACCAACGCCATGCAGGCCATGCCCGCCGGCAGTGACGGCCACCGCATCGGCGTTCGGCTCGAACGTGTCGCGGTGGCCGAGGCGCGGGTGTTGTCACACAGCGTGCTGGCCACCGGGCCCTACCTGGCGCTGAGTGTGTCCGACCAGGGCCCGGGCATCACGCCGGACGTGATGGAACGCCTGTTCGAGCCCTTCTTCACCACCCGTGCTGCACAGCGTGGCACAGGCCTGGGGCTGGCCGTGGTGCACGGTGTCGTCAACGAGTTCGGCGGCGCCATCGACGTCGGCAACCTGCAGCCCCACGGCGCCCGTTTCACGCTCTACCTGCCCGAATGCACCGACGCGCTGGCGCTGCAACTGGCCGGACTGCCCGTGGCGCCGGCCGAGTCCGACACGGTGGCTGCAACGCCGCGTGAAGCGGCCGATCGGCCCGAACTGCTGGTGGTCGACGACGAGCCGGCCCTGGTTGCGCTGGCCGGCGAGTTGCTCGGCGCGCTCGGTTACCGCGCCGCCTGTTACCGCGATCCGGCGGCAGCGCTGCAGGCCTTGCGTGACGAGCCCACACGTTATGCCGCGCTGCTGAGCGACGAAGTCATGCCCGGCCTCACCGGCACCCAGCTCACCCAGGCCGCACGCCAGATCAACGCCGACCTGCCAGTGCTGCTGATCAGCGCCTACGGCGGCACGGCACTGGCAGCACGCGCCCGCGAAGCCGGTGTGACCCGCGTGTTGACCAAACCGCTGCAACGCGGCGAACTGGCCCAGGTGCTGCGCGACCTGCTCAGCCCGCCCGCCGCCAGCCGGTAGCCCGGCCAAGCCGCACCCGCACCCGCAACCGCAGCCGCATGGGTGCGCAGGCCCTGCGAGTGACGTCCGTCGAGAGCCGCCAAGGCACCGCCGGCAGACCGCTCGGGCCAGGCCCGTGCACATTGCAATTGACACGTGGTGCAGCAGAAATTGACATACGTCATTGCAGCAGGCCACCCACCATGCCCCGAGTCTCAACACGAAAGGCATCTCACGTGAACATCCGCACCCTGCCCCTGCGCCCTGCCCTGTGGCGCCGCTCGGCCATCGCGCTGGCCACGCTGACCTTTTTCGGAGCAGCTGGCTGGTGGAATCAGAGCCGCGCCGAGAACACGCCGGCGACTGTCGGCAGCGCCGCGGCTGTCAGTGCCACGGCCAGCACCGCGGCCGGCACCGCGGTCGTCGCCGCTGCAGACCCCACCGCCAGCCCCGGCACCGGCGGTGTGTTGGCGCCTGTCGCAGCCACGCCCATGCCCGACATGGCGGCCATCGCCGCACGGTTCGGCCCGGCGGTGGTGAACATCAGTGTCACCGGCAGCCGCCAGGTGTCGACCGGTCGCGGCCCCGGCAGCCGGCACGGCCAGGGTCAGGGCATCGATCCGGGCGACCAGCCCGGCACCACACCGAACGGCGACGACAACACCGCTGGCCAAGGCAACGACGGGGACAGCCCCGACGAAGACGCCGGCGCCATGGGTGAGTTCCTGCGTCGTTTCCAGGAGCGCTTCGGTGGCCTGCCGCCGCAGATCCGTCTGCCCACCGCCGGCCAGGGCTCGGGTTTCATCGTGCGGGCCGACGGTGTCATCCTCACCAACGCCCACGTGGTGGCGGGTGCGCAGGAGGTGCTGGTCAAACTCATCGACAAACGCGAGTTCCGCGCCAAGGTGCTGGGCAGCGACAAGATGACCGATGTCGCCGTGCTCAAGATCGACGCGCGCGACCTGCCGGTCGTCAACCTGGCCGCACCTGCCGGCAACACGGCGCCGCGTGTGGGTGAGTGGGTGATGGCCATCGGCTCACCCTTCGGTTTCGAGAACAGCGTGACCGCCGGTGTCATCAGCGCCACCCGGCGCACCCTGCCGGGTGACGGCTTCGTGCCCTTCATCCAGACCGACGTGGCCATCAACCCCGGCAACTCGGGCGGGCCCTTGCTCAACATGCGCGGCGAACTGGTGGGCATCAACTCGCAGATCTACAGCCGCTCCGGCGGTTACCAGGGGGTGAGTTTTGCCATCCCTGTGGACGTGGCCCGGCAGGTGCAGCAGCAGATCCTGGCCAACGGCGAGGTCAGACATGCCCGCCTGGGCGTGTCGATCCAGGAGGTCGACCAGACGCTGGCCGAAGCGTTCAAGCTGCCGCGCCCGGCCGGTGCCCTGGTGGCCGACGTGACCAAAGGCAGCGCCGCCGACCGCGCCGGCCTGTTGAGTGGCGACGTGGTGGTGAGCATCGACGGCAAACCCATCGAGGCCTCGGGCGACCTGCCCGCCATCGTCGGCCTGGCCCAGCCGGGCCAGAAGGTGACGCTGGGGGTGTGGCGCCAGGGTTCACCACGTGAACTACACGCCACCCTGGATGGCTTCAAGCCCGACAAGGCCATCGCCAAGGCAACCCGCAGCGACCGCCAGGTCGACAAGGGCCGGCTGGGCCTGGCACTGCGCCCGCTGGCGCCCGAAGAGAAGGCAGCCGGCGCTGCCGACGGGATGATGATCGAAGGGGTCAGCGGCCCTGCCGAACGTGCCGGCGTGGTGGCCGGCGACGTGTTGCTGGCCATCGACGGCAAACCCGTCAACTCGATTGCCCAGGTGCGCGCCGCCGTCGACCCGGCACGCCGCTCGGCTGCGCTGCTGGTGCAACGCGGCGGCGACCGCCTCTACGTGCCGCTGCGTCTGGGCTGAGCCAGCAGTTGCGCCAACCGCCCGGTTGACGCTGCAACACCAGCAACAAAGGCCCGAGCCACGATGGCCCGGGCCTTTGTCCTGGGCCGCGTGAGTCAGGACACGCGGATCTGGGTCACCTCGGCCTTGCCCGGCGAGACCTTGGGCAACTCGACCTTGAGCACGCCGTTGCGGTAGGTGGCGCGCGCCTGGTCACTCTTGACCGCGGCGGGCAGCGGCACGGTGCGCAGGAAGCTGCCGTAGGCGCACTGCAACACACGCCAGCGGCCCTCGGTGCTTTCGCGCTCGAAGTGTTTTTCGCCGCGCACCACCAGGGCGTCGCCCTGCACCTGGATGTCGAAGTCACCCTTGTTCATGCCGGGTGCTTCGAGCCGCACGACGACACGTTGTTCGTCCTCGAACACGTCGCCACCCAGCATGGCCCAGCTGGCGGTGGGCAGATAGGTGGCGTCGTCCACCTGGTGCGGCTCGGGCATGCCGCCCTGGTCGTCCGCCGGTTTGTAACGTGTCAGCGCGCCGGCCGTGGTCTGGCGCAGGCGGTCCCAGCCTTCGGTCATGGTGTCCCACAGAGCGCCGACACCGGACCGGATGTTGTCCAGCTTCATGATCGATCTCCTGGTGAGTGAGTGAACTTGTCGTGATGAGCCGTCGGGTCTGCCGATGACCAGGCGTCAGGCCACCTGCACGGCGATGCGGCGCGGCTGGGCATGGGCGGCCTTGGGGATACGCAGCCGCAACACACCCTGGGCAAGTTCGGCGCTGACCTTGTCGGGGTCGAGCTCGCGGCTGAGCGTGAAGGCGCGCCGGTACGCCGTGCGTTGCACCTCGGCATGGCTGGCTTCCATTGCCTGCGGCAGGGCCAGCACCAGTTCGGCGTCGATGAGCAAGGTGTCGCCCTCGACCCGCACGTCGAGCTTGTCGCGCGGCACACCGGGCAGGTCGGCGTACAGGGTGATGCCGGTGGCGTCCTCGATCACGTCGACGGCCGGCAGCAGCGCGGGTTGTTCGCGCTGGTCCTGGGCTTGGTGGGTCAGATCTCGCGTGGTGTTCATGTCAGGCTCCTCGGGTTCATGTCCTCGGGTTGATGGCCGGGTGGTCGATGCCAGCTCGTCACTGCACCTCGATGCGGCGCGGTTCGGCCGATTCGCGGCGCGGCACGGTGACGCGCAACACACCGTCGCGGTAGCTGGCATTCACGCCAGCGGCGTCGACGTCGTCGGGCAGGCTGACGACACGGCGGAAACGTCCGGCGAAACATTCGTTGATGTGGGTCGTCGTCTTGCTCGTGTCGCTGCTGCGTACGGCCGGCACACGTTCACCTTCGATGGTGAGCACACCGCGGTCGACCTGCACCTCGAGACGCGCCGGGTCCATGCCCGGTGCAAAGGCGAAGATCTCCACCGAGGTGGGTGTGCTGCCCACGTTGAGCGCCGGATAACCGCGGGCAAAGCCGCGGATGCTGGGCGACACCGTGTCGAACGACTGCTGCAACTCGCGCTGCAGGCGATCCACTTCCGCGAACAGGTCGCGGGCAAACAGGCTGCGGTACATGGTCGTGACCTCCTTCAGGTGACGGGCTGGTGACCACCGCGGTCACACCACCCGGGCACAACAAAAACTAGGGTCGCCCGTAGCGGTTTCAAGAGGGGCCAGTTCGCGCGCCTTGATCCGAGGCCGCTGGCCCGCAAGCGATGAAGCGCGACCCGGCCAGACAATCGAGCGCCACCTCGAGAGACCACCATGGACACCAGCGACCTGCCGCCCCTGCCCGCCACCCCGACCGGCCGATACCGCCACTACAAGGGCGGCGAGTACGAGGTGATCGGTGCTGCACGCGACAGCGAAACCCTCGCACCCTTGGTCGTCTACCGCCCCCTGGTCGACGACAGCGGGTTGTGGGTGCGCCCACACGCCATGTTCTTCGGCCAGGTCGAGGTGGACGGCGCGAAGCAGCCTCGCTTCGCGCGCCTGAGCGAGGTGGACTGACGGCGGCGACAAGCTTGCCGCGGTGGGCAACCCATCAACAGCGGCGACCCATCAGTAGCAGTGACCTGGCAGCCGCAACCCTTGTCGGGTTTGCGACAAACCCAGTCGCTGCGGCGCCTGGCTACACCAGCAAAGGCGGCCACGCCGCCCTGGCCCCGGGCAAGCCGCAGCTGGACCGGATGTTGCGTAGCGACCTGCAAACGCCAGCGCAACAAGCCCGTCGAGCCACACCCCCGTCGGTGCGACGCAATCGCGTCAGCCGGCGCCCCCCTCACCATCAGCAACAGGCCACACCATCATGAAGATCGCCATCGCCGTCGACCCCCAGGCCTGCACGGTGTCAGGCCACGCCGGCAAGGCCCGCCACTGGTTGATCCACGACTGCCAACCCGGCGCGCCCCTGCCGCCCGGCGAACTCGTGGTGCTGACCGAACAGCAGTTGCCGCATCACTTCAAGGACGACGGCCCGCATCCCCTGCACGGCGTGGAGGTCATGGTGGCCGGCAGTGCGGGCGACGGCTTCGTGCGCCACATGGCCAGCTGGGGCGCCCAGGTGCTGCTCACCGGCGAGACCGAGCCCCAACTGGCGCTGGCCCACATCCTGGCCGGCGAGGCCTTGCCCGAGACGCGTTTCGACATCACGACCACGCTGTGCAAGCTGCGAGATCTGTTCTCGCGCCACTGACGAGCAGGCGGTGCGCGCGGCACCGGTCGGTCAGAAGCTTCTGGGCAGCCCGAGCACATGCTCGGCCACATAACTGAAGATCATGTTGGTCGAGATCGGCGCCACCTGGTACAGGCGGGTCTCGCGAAACTTGCGTTCGATGTCGTAGTCGCAGGCAAAACCAAAACCGCCGTGTGTCTGCAGGCAGACGTTGGCCGCCTCCCAGCTGGCCTTGGCGGCCAGGTACTTGGCCATGTTGGCCTCGGCGCCGGCGTTCTGGTGGGCGTCGATGCGGGCGCAGGCCTTCCAGCGCATCAGATTGGCCGCTTCCAGCTCGATGTAGGCCTCGGCGATGGGGAACTGCACACCCTGGTTCTGCCCGATCGGGCGATCGAACACGACACGCTCGTTGGCGTAACGCGTCGCGCGGTCGATGAACCAGTAGCCGTCGCCGATACATTCGGCCGCGATCAACGTGCGTTCGGCATTGAGCCCATCGAGCAGCACCTTGAAGCCCTGCCCTTCGGGCCCGAGCAGGTTCTCTTCGGGCAGCTCGAGGTTGTCGAAGAACAGCTCATTGGTCTCGTGGTTGACCATGTTGAGGATGGGCCGCACCGTGAGCCCCTGGCCGATGGCCGCCTTCAGGTCGACCAGGAAACAGCTCAGCCCCTCGGAGCGTTTGTGCACCTCGGCCAGCGGCGTGGTGCGCGCCAGCAGGATCATCATGTCGCTGTGCTGGATGCGCGAGATCCACACCTTCTGGCCGTTCACGACCCAGCGGCCGTCCTTCTTCACGCCCATGGTCTTGAGCCGCGTCGTGTCGCTGCCGGTGCTGGGCTCGGTCACCCCCATGGATTGGATGCGCAGCTCACCCCGTGCAATGGCCGGCAGGTACTGCTGCTTCTGCGCGGCGCTGCCACTGCGCACGATGGCGTTCATCACATACATCTGGCCATGGCAGGCGCCCGAGTTGCCGCCACTGCGGTTGATCTCTTCCATGATGACCGACGCCTCGGCCATCGACAGCCCCGAGCCGCCGTACTCGGGCGGAATCAGCGCAGCCATCCAGCCGGCCTGCGTCAGCGCCGCGACAAAGGCCTCGGGGTAGCCGCGCTGCTCATCGATCTTGCGGAAGTACTCGTCCGGAAACTGCCGGCACAGTTGCCGCACGGCATCACGGATCTGCTGGTGGGCGTCGGGTTCGTTCAGCATCGGCAAGGGTGTGGGCTGTGGCAGGGCCATGAAGCGCGCAGCCATCGGCCGACGCAGTGAATTCGCTGCCCACCATAGCCGACGAGGGCAACTGATGCCAGATCAGTTCACCCCGGCACCAGCATGAACGCAAAAATGCCGACGGAGGCTCTCATGAAGGTGCGAGCACTCGCGGCGAACGGGCGAGCGTGTGGAACACGTAGCCGTCGCTGATACGTTCGGGCGCAATCAGCGATCGTTCGGAATGGAGCCCGTCTAACAGCATGTTGAAGCCCAGGCGCCGAGCAGGTTCTCGTCGAGCACCTTTAGGATGTCGAAGAACAGCTGGTGTGCCTCGTGGTTGACCATGTTACGGATGTGCCGCGCCGTCAGCCATGGAAGGGTGGATAACCGCTATGCGCCGGTGGGGCACCTAAAAGTTGGTAGTGCCTGCGAGCCAATGAACGTCTTCACCTCGAAGTGCATCGGGTCATTAAAGGCCGCCCCCCCCCACAGGAATCCATTTGCTTCAAAAATGGCCGCAAACACGCGTGCCGTGGCCCCGTACTTTCCATCGCGTGCGTTGACGTCAAACGCCGTTCCGAACGAATGATTGGATGGAGTTCGGCTCAGGAGTTTCCTACCTTCTCCGTCAACTGGCTTGCGCAATCTCGGTTGGAAACGGGCACCGCCAAATGAGACCATCTTGCGCAGTAGCCCTTGCTGCTCGATCTGTTCAAACGCGGCTAAGAGCTGCGCATGCGCATGTGAATGAAATTGGATGTTGCCTGTGTTTATCGCACCGTCCGTGCTCCGTGGCATCCCAACAATCTGAGGCACAAAAAGTGATTTGATCAGCGTCGTATCGAACCCCGATGTAAACCGTACATCTCCGCCGCGCACCCAGTCATCGTCTACTGTTTCAAAAGCAAGCTGTCCGAACAGTGGGTGACACAAGGCGCCCTTCTTTCCAGCGAGCGCGGCAAGAGGTGCACCAAAAAGCGCGAGGGACACAACAGCGCGACGATTGATTGTCATATGTAACTCCCTTATCACGGTGCCATGTGGCATTTAGGCGCAGTGTTGATGACGGCCCGCCAGCCCAAATACCAGACTACGGTAATCGTTCCCCGGGCACACAGCCGAAGCGCGCCCATCGATTGGCTAAATTGAAGCGAATACTGCCCGCAAGAAACTCGACCGACACGTGAACAACCAGCTGGTTTCTTTTGATGCGAAGGATTTGTCAGCCAGCGAAATTACTTCGTGAAGGCATAACCAATCGCAATGCTGGTCCAAACTTTACCTTCGTACTTCCAGTTCGCGCCGGCGTCTCCACCAATCCGATCCCTTCCTACAAAGATGCCCACCTGAAAAGCCTCTAGATGGGTCAGGATGAATCCTGTTGCCCATGTAAATGCGGCACGAGTGCCAGAGTCCTTTACAGAGGTTGCAGTTGTCGCGGAGTCATCGGAGACATTCACCAGTGACATGCCAACACTCGCAGCTGGCGTTATGGCTACACCCCATGGCCCACCGAATCGATACCCCAGGTAATATCCCAAATTCGACTCGCCGCTGAGGCTCTTATCGCTGCGACGCTTGAACGGTACGAATAGGGCTCCGTGTGTAATTCCAAAGTGCCGGTAGTAATCTCTGGGCAACTTGTTCGTATCCACGCTATATAGAGTGGAATCCTCGTCTGGCAACTTTATATCCACCGACGGATCGTCACACGACTTGCTCAAAGATTCGTTGCTTTCTCGTCCAACCCACCATCTATTCCGTCGCTGAAGTACGGTAACGTCGGAACTACCACGAACAACTTCGAATTTGGACCCGCGCTTGAAGCAAATACTATCCCCCGCCTGACCAGCTGCAGTTGACTTTGTGAGTATATAATCAACATCAAGATGGATGATCTCGCCTTTTTGGAGCGGAGTAGATCCTTGTTGGGCCCATGCCATGGCCGGATATGCAGATGGCGCTGCAGCAATCGCCAGGACTATGGCTGGGGTAAATCTTGTCATGGGGCCTCCACTGTTGATGCTGTCCAAGCACAGAACGGTATTCTTCAGATATGCGAAAGTGATCCCTGATGACATCTTAAGCATTTCGGTTCGATAATAAATCATCAAGTTTGAGGATGCAGTTATCGCGAACTCGATTGGCGATATATGGAAGCTGTCGACGTTCTTGTCAGCCATGGCTGAGGATCGACGATCGGACCGCTGGCGCGAGTCAATTGATTGCAGCGGCGGGAAGTGGACTGACCTCGCGGACGACCTTGCGCCATGGCCCCGGCCGACCCGCACCAGCCGTTTCCATTCAGCTTCGGTTCACGGTGCCACCGGCAAGATGACTCCATCCCCAACGAAGGAGTTCTCGATGAAGCGCCTGATCCTTGTTCCCCTGCTGGCCGGTGTTGTTCTGGCGGCGCATGCCCAGGCGTCGAGTTACGTGGACAACGCACGGGTGGTGCGGGTCGAGCCGCAATATGAACGTGTCAACGTGCCGCGCCAGGAGTGCCGCAGCGAGTGGGTGACCGAGACACGTCGCGTCGGACGGCGTGATGCCGGTGCCGTGGTGATCGGTGCGGTGACTGGTGCCGTGGTGGGCCACCAGTTCGGGCGTGGTCAGGGTCGCGAAGCGGCCACGGCGATAGGTGCCGTGGTGGGCGCGCTGGCCGGTGACAACATGGCCAACCGCAACCGCTGGGATCACCACGAGCAGGTGCCGCGCGAGGTGACAACCTGCCGCACGGTGGACGAGGTGCAGTCCCGCGTCGTCGCTTACCAGGTGACTTATGAACACGAGGGTCGCCACTTCACCACCGTGATGAACGAGAACCCCGGCCCTTACGTGCAGGTGCGTGTGTCGGTCGATCTGGTCACACGCTAGTACGATGGGGGCAGACATCACGCGCCGACTGGTTCGCGCCTGCACCATGACCACCATCGTTCGACCCCTTCTGCTGGCCTGCGCCCTGGTGCTCGGCTCGGCTGCACCCGCTGCCTGGGCCGATGTCGGCCGCGACGAGGCGGCGGCGGTGGCCCAGCGTGCCCCCAGCGGGCGGGTGTTGTCGGTCGAGAAGGCCGAGGCCGATCGCCGCCCCGCCTGGCGCGTGAAGGTGGTCACGCCCAAGGGTGACGTGCGGGTGATCCTGATCGACGTTGCCAGCGGCCGTGTCGTCGGCTGAGGTGGTGACCATGACGCCGCGGCACACCCGCTGCTGACCCGTCAGGCCCGGCCATGCGTTTGTTGCTGATCGAGGACGACGCCGCCTTGCGGCTGGGCCTGGCGCGCCAGCTCGAAAGTGACGGTTACCGCGTCGACCAGGCGGCGGACGGCGAGGACGGCCTGTTCCAGGCGAGTGAATACCCGGTCGACCTGGCCATCGTCGACCTGGGCCTGCCCAAGCTGAATGGCCTGACCGTCGTGCAACGCCTGCGTGCGGGCGGCCACAGCCTGCCCATCCTCATCCTCACCGCACGGGGCAGCTGGCAGGACAAGGTGACCGGTCTCGAAGCCGGTGCCGACGACTACCTCGTCAAACCCTTCGAATACCCCGAGCTGGCCGCACGTGTGAAGGCGCTGCTGCGCCGGGCGCTGAAAGCCACGTCGAGCCTGCTGACGCTCGGGCCGCTGGCGGTGGACTTTGCGGCGCAGAGCGCAACGCTCGCTGGTGCAGCGATGGACCTCACGGCCTTCGAGTTCCGCCTGCTCGAATACCTGGTGCGTGAACGCGCCCGGGTGGTCAGCAAGCAGGAGTTGTCCGACTACCTGTACCCCCACGACGAAGACCGCGACAGCAATGTGCTCGAGGTGTTGATCGGCCGGCTGCGCCGCAAGCTCGACCCGAACGGCACACTCGCACCCATCGAGACGCTGCGCGGACGGGGCTACCGCTTCACGCTCGAATGAGCTGGATACGTTCGATCCGTGCGCGCCTGATGCTGGGCGCCACGCTGGTGCTGATCATCTTCGTGGCCGGCGCGGGTGCTGCCGTGCAACGTGCCCATGCCGACAGTGTGCTGGCCGGGCGTCACGCCCAGCTGCAGAGCACGGTCTATCTACTGCTGGCAGCGGCCGAGCTCGATACACGCGGTGTGCTGGTCATGCCACCCAGCTTCCCGGAACCACGGCTGTCGTTGCCAGGCTCGGGCCTGTATGCCCGCATCGCCGGCACGCCCGGGCACAAGGCCTGGAAGGAGGCCTGGCAATCGCCGTCTGCGGTGGGCATCGATCCACCGTTCCTGCGTGAGGTCGACGTGGGGCAATGGCGCAACAGCGTTGTCGCCGCAGGCGGGCAGACCTACCTGGCAACGGCCTACGGCGTCAACTGGGCGGTGGGCACACAGGCTGTGCCGCTGATGTTCTTCGTGCTCGAGGACAAGGCCGACCTCGACCGCGAGATCGCCATCTTCGACACCACCTTGTGGACCTGGCTGGGTGGTGCCGCCGTGCTGCTGCTGGCGTCGCAGACCCTGCTGCTGGGCTGGGGCCTGGCACCACTGCGCCGGGTGGCGGGCGAGATACGCGCCATCGAAAGTGGTGACCAGTCCGAGGTGAAGGGGCGTTATCCGGCCGAGATCGAGCTGCTGACGAGCAACCTCAACACCCTGATCAAACAAGAGCGCCTGCGCCAGACGCGGTACCGCGAGGCCTCGAGTTTTCTGGCGCACAGCCTGAAGACACCGCTGGCCGTGCTTCGCACGGCCCTGACCGAGCCGGCGCGCCTGCCGGGGGTGGTGGACCAGCAGGTGGCCCACATGGACGACATCATCCAGTACCAGCTCGGCCGTGCGGCCGCCAGCGGCTCGTCACGTTTCGTGCCCCGGCTGCTGCTGTTGCCGGTGGTGCAGCGCATCCGCGATTCGCTGCTCAAGGTGCATGCCGACAAGGATCTGCACTTCGTGATCGACTGCCCGCCCGACCTGGCCTGGCGCATCGACAACGGTGACGCCCTCGAGCTGTTCGGCAACCTCATGGACAACGCGTGCAAGTGGACACGCCAGCGCGTGGCCGTGAGTGTGCAGCGGCAGGCCGACACCCTGCACATCCGCGTCGACGACGATGGCCCGGGCTTTGGCCATGGCGAGGGTGACGCCCAGGACATGCTGCAGATCCATGTGCGCGGCGACGAACAGGTGCCCGGCCACGGCGTGGGCCTGGCCATCGTCAAGGATCTGGTGACCAGCCACGACGGCGAGCTGGCCCTCGCCGACTCACCCCTGGGCGGCGCACGGATCGACATCGTGCTGCGGGCCGCCTGAGGGCAGCTCCGATCCGTCGGGCCTTGAAAGGTCGGGGCTCGATCGGTTCGATCACCCACCCGTCGATCACCGATCCGTTCAGCTAGTGTTCATGGGGGCTCGCGCAAGATGAGGCATCGCAACCAAGGAGCCCCTCATGACGCGATTCAACATTGCCCGATTCCTCGCCGCCGCCGCCCTGGTGGGCGCAGCACTGGGCCTGGCCAGCACGGCGCAAGCCGGCACGTCGGTGCAGGTGTCCATCGGCCTGCCCTTCCCGACGGTCCACATCGACGGGCCACGCATCTTCGTGCCGCCGCCGCACGTGGTGTTGCCTCCCCCTCGCATGGTGTACCGCGACCCCCCGGTGATCGTGGTTCAACGCCCGCCGCTGCACTGGCAAGACCACCGCCACGGCCGCTACGTCGACCGGCGCGACTGGCGCCACGAGGCATGGCGTCGCCATCAGTTCGACCGCCGCGACCGCGACGACCGCCAGGACAGCAACCGTGATCGCCCACGCCATCACGGGCGCCAGGGGAATTGACCATCACCCCGACTCCTCCCGTGGTGTGGACAGCCCTCCTGCCTGACGCCAGTCAGGGGTAGACGCGAGCGCTCATGCCAGGCGCTTCAGCAAACGCACATGCATCGGTCGCGTGAACCGTGCACCGTCGGGCGTCATGTGGGGTTCGAACGCCGCGCGCACGGTGGCGATCTTGGCGTCGTCGATCCGGTGGTCGGCATAGGTCGGCCGCATCATGCGTTGCTCGAACTCGGCGAAGTCGGTGAACCGAACAGGCATGGCAAAACGCTGCTCGGCCACCTGCTGCCAGGTGCCGCTGCGCACGGCCGCATTCACGGCCGCTTGCGCTGCTGCACGCACCACACCTTCGTCGTTGAACAGCCTGATCACCTCGTTGAAGGCGCCGTCGTAGACAGGCTCGGACACGTAAAGCAGCCCGCCAGGCCGCAGGACCCGAGCCACCTCGCCCAGGGCATGCGACATGGCGTCGAGCGGCACATGGTGCAGTGACTTGAGCATCAGGGCCAGGTCGAAACTGGCGTCGAGGAACGGGATGTCCTGAGCCACGCCCGCCACGAAGTGCAGCCCGGCCTGTGGTGCCGCGAGGTTCTTGGCATGTTGGCGCTCGTCCACCTCGACGCCAGTGACACGGCTGTCAGGATGACGCAGCAACAGCGACCTGGCCAGCTGGGCCGCACCACAACCAAGCTCGACGATGTCGCGTCGGGCGAGTGGCGTCAGTTGGTCCAGTACATCCAGCTCATCGCTGATCAGCGGGCCGAAGTGGTCTTCATGGGTCATGGTGTGTCTCATGCTCGACAGTGTCAGCGCAACCAGCCAGACACAGGGTCATCATCGTTGTCTGGCGCCAGCAAGCGCAGGACAGGCAAGGTCACACAGGCGCACCGAATGCCAGATAGGCTCGCACGAACGGTGGCTTGATGGCAGCCATGGCCTTGCGCAGGTCGGCATCACCGGCCTCGCGCAGAGCCTGTGACAGTCGAGCCAGGGCGGCCGTCTCGTCCGCGCGTGCCTGTGCCAGCTGGCTGGCCTGCGCCGCGGACAGCCCATACACGGCGGGATCGAAGGTCATGCCCTCGATCACGTTCCACAACGCCTTGGCGGCCGCCAGGTCTGCTTCGACCGTCGGACGTTGCGCACTGGTGGCGTTGGCGACCTTCTCCATCGCCCCATGAAAGGCAGTGAAGTCATCGAGCGCGTACGCCAGACCAAGCGAGCGGCGAGCTTCGAACATGATCTCGCGCACATGTTCGAGCACTTCATGCGACGCAGCCCACTGGGCCTTGGACACCAGCACGTCGGCTTCGTGCAACTTGTCCTGCACGCCATCGAGCGCCTTGGCCCAGACGGCCTGTCCGGGCACGCCGGCTTCGAGTGCCTGGCGTCGCGCCGCCCACTGCTCCATCACACGGCGCATCGCGGCGGTGGCCTTGGCCGCACCTTCAGCGCTCTTGCCCGCGCTGCCGGTGAGAAACAGCACCGGGATGTACACGCCATCGAACGCCAGCATGGCCGCGCGGGCAGCGTTGGTCACGGGTGCAGCCAAGGCCATGGTTGCCGTGCCGGACAACACTGCCAAGGCGATGAGGTGACGACGTGTGATGAGGATCTGGGGCATGAGGCGTCCTTGCGTGAGGTGGAATCGAACAATGTGGCAGGTAGGGGTCGTTGCGGTGCCGGCCGCGTCAATCCAGGGCGCGGCCTTCGCCGGCTTCTTCGAAGGTGCATCCGTCACGGATGTGATAGATCCGCTTGAAGGTGGGGATGATCTTCTCGTCGTGGGTGACCACGATCACGGCGGTCTGATACTGCGTGGCCATCAAGTTGAGCAAACGCACGACGGCCAATGCACGTTCGCTGTCCAGCGGCGCGGTGGGTTCGTCGGCCAGGATCACCGGTGGACGATTGGCCAGTGCCCGGGCGATGGAGACACGTTGCTGCTCGCCGCCGGACAACTCGGAGGGTTGTGCCTGGGCGCGGTGGCCCACGTCCAGCGCCGTCAGCAGTTCGAGGGCACGGGCCCGTGCCTCGGCGTTGGGCCGGCCGGCCAGCATGGGCAGCAGCGCGACGTTGTCGGTGACATCGAGGAACGGGATGAGGTAGGGCGCCTGGAAGACGAAGCCGATCTTGTCGCGCCGCAGGGCACGCAGGTCGGGGATCTTCCAGCCGTCGTCGTAGATCGTGTCGTTGCCCAGCGTCATGCGTCCACCGCTGGGTTCGATGACCGCGCCCAGGCACTTGAGCAAGGTGCTCTTGCCCGACCCCGACGGGCCGATCAGGCCCACCACTTCGCCGGGGGCGACGGTGAGGTTGACGTCCTTGAGTGCGTCGACGGCCGTGTCGCCGTGTCCGTAGCGCTTGCGCAGCGCCTCGATGCGGATGCCTGCGTCGCTCATGTCAACCACCGATGGCCGCTGCCGGATCGACCTTCAGCGCCACACGGATGGCCAGCGTGCTGGCCAGTGCGCAGATCAGCATCACCACCACCAGGCCGCGCACGGCATCCCCCGGTTCGAGCAAGACGTACTTGGGGAACACCGGCGCCCAGACCGTGGCGGCCACCTTGCCGATGATGAAGCCGATCAGCCCCAGCCCCAACGCCTGCTGCAGGATCATGGCGGCAATGGTGCGGTCGCGTGTGCCGATGAGCTTGAGCACGGCGATCTCGCGGATCTTGCCCAGCGTCATCGTGTAGATGATGAAGGCCACGATGGCCGCACTCACGATGGCCAGGATGACCAGGAACATGGCGATCTGCCTGGCAGAGTTGGCGATCAGCTTGGCGACCAGGATCTCTTCCATCTGCTCGCGGGTGTAGGCCTCGAGGTGCTTCCAGCGCCGGATGGGCTCGGCCACAAGCTCAGCCGTCTGCCCCGGCTCGATCTGCACCAGCACGGCGTTGACGTTGTGATTGCTCGACTGCGCAGCCAGCACGGCGTCCGCCAGGCCCGGCACACCCGGCCGGTTGAATGCGGGGTTGGCAGCGGTGCGGGCGCGGTCGTTGAGGATCGCATCGTTGTCCTTGAGGAACTGCGCCTCCTGTGCGTCCTTGATCGGGATGAAGACCATCGGGTCGCCACCCGACGACACCATGCGCCGTGTGAGACCGACCACGTCATAGTCGTGGCGCCGGATGTGGATGCGATCGCCCAGCTTGAACCCGGTGCGCACGTCAGCCACCGCCTCGTAGTGACCTCGCGTGATGTGTCGCCCGGCCACCAGGTAGGCCGGCTCGCCCGGCTGTCCGGACTCGAAGCCGACCACCATGGCACGCACCTCGAAATCATCGCGCCGTACCTGCATGGTCAGGTAGGTCACATTGGCCGCGCGCGTCACGCCAGGCAGTCCCAACACGCTGCGCACCACGTCGTCGCGCAGGCTGGACGACTCGGCATACGGCCCCTGAGTGTCCTGCTGCACTACCCACAGGTCGGCCGCGCTGTTGTCGAGCAAGGCGCGTGCATCGGCCACCATGCCGCGGTACACACCGGCCATCGACAGCGTCACGCCGATCAACAGCCCCAGGCCCAGCCCGGTGAGCACGAACTTGCCCCAGGAGTGGAGGATGTCCCGTCCCGCCAGGCTGATCATGGCGCCGCCTTGACAAGTGAATCGACCACCTGGATGCGGCTGCCAGAGGACACCTCGCGCTCGCTGTAGACCACGACCCTGTCGCCAGCCTGCAGCCCGTCGAGCACCTGCACCTGCACCTGGCCCTGCAGGCTGCTGGCGCCAAGCCGAACCGGCACAAACGCAAGTTGACCGGCTTCGACACGCCAGACGCCGGTCAGCTCGCCCCGGCGCTTGATGCTGGCGTTGGGCAGCAGCAGCGCGGGTCGCGTGGCGGGCAACTGCAGCGTGACCTCGGCCATCTCACCCACCGACACGCCGACCGGCAACTTGTCGAAGGCCACCAGTGCGGTGCGTTCTTCGGTGATGCTGTCGCTCAGCATCTCGACCCGCACCACCTTGCCCGGCGTGGCCTGGCCCGCCGCCGAGCGCAGCACGATGCTGGCCGGCAGCCCGGTTGCGAGTCCGGCCGAGCGGCCCTGGTCCAGTCTCAGCCGGATCCACACCGACGCCGGGTCGATCAGGCGCAACACTGCCTGGCCGGCCACCACCGTGGAACCCGGCTCGCCGTCACGGCTCACCACCAGGCCACTGGCCGGTGCGAGCAGGCGCACGTTGTCGCGCTGCTGAAGCAAGCCGGCACGTTCGGCCCCAAGGCGCTGCAGATCCTGGCTCGCCGCCGTCAAGTTGGCCGACGCTGCGGCCACACCTGCGTCTGCCGAGACTCGTTCCTGCAACTTGGCCTCGACGCCCCCGCTGCTGACGAAGTGTTGCTCACCCAGGTCGACATAGCGGCGAGCGTTGGCGGCGGCCAACTCGAGCTTGGCCGCAGCATCCTGATGCTGAGCCTCAGCCGCCTTGATCACGCTGCCGGCCCGGGCTACCGACGCATCAAGTGCGGCCAATCGTTCGTCGAGGTCGACCGGGTCCATCTCGGCCAGCAGTTGGCCGGCTCTGACCGTATCGCCCACATCGACTGCCACCTTGCGCACACGCCCGGCCACGGTCGGACCGATCAGGTACGAACGCCGTGCCTCGACCGTGCCGATACCGAACAACGCCGGCGTGACACTGCCCTCGCGCGCCTGCACGACGGTGATCCGCACCGGCGCCAGCGGCCCGGATCGCAGCAACACGAATGCGAATGCGCCAAGCAACAACACTGCAAGCAGGACCAGACCAAGGCGACGCCCAAGCGACTTGACGTTCTTCATGATGCTGCCCCGATTCCACGCAGGTACAGGGCAAACACGCGGTCGGCCTGACCGCGCATGGCAGCGGGCTTTCCCGTCAACATGGTCTGCATCACCAAGCCCTGCACTATGCCGACGAACAGCGTGGCGGAAGACTCCTGATCGAGATCCCCAGGCACCAATCCCGCCTGAACGCTGTTGCCCAGCAGCTCAATCAGCAGCTTGCGATAGGCCTGCAGCACGCCACGTACTTCCTGCTTGGCAGCGGAATCCGCCGGGCGCTGCAGTTCATGGAAGATGAAGC
Source organism: Candidatus Intricatilinea gracilis (assembly GCA_016702605.1). Classification (GTDB taxonomy): domain Bacteria; phylum Pseudomonadota; class Gammaproteobacteria; order Burkholderiales; family Burkholderiaceae_C; genus Sphaerotilus; species Sphaerotilus gracilis. Next base: position 974,056 of record JADJDQ010000021.1, on the reverse strand, counting down.
GCGGCACGCCCGGGTAGGTGATCACGAACTCGATGTGAGCACGAAACACCGCGCCCAGGGCGAGCACCGGCGTGAAGGCTGCTCTGGCTGCACCGTTCAGTTCGCGTATCAACTCGTCTCGCACCCATTGCATTGCTGCGACCCAGATGGCGTCCTTCGTGGCGAAGTGCTTGTAGACAGCGCCCTGAGTCAGCCCCACGGCAGCAGCGATGTCGGCTGTCGTGATGAGCGCCGGGCTGGCATCACGTGCCAGCTCGATGGCCGCAGCGACGATGGTCTGCTGGCGCTCTTCGGTCGGCAACCGGGTGATCATGACGGGACCTCTGGCAAGTAATTGAATACTTACCAATGTAGGCCTTGCCCAGCGGCTGGTCAGTGACCCCGATCACACATCCTCGCAGGACCAGACCGCCGCATAGAGTCACCGACCAGCGCTGTGTGCAGGTCGGTTGCCTTTGACGGTGGTGAGACCCAGTGCCTCCCAATCCATCATGCCGCCGCGGTAGTACGAGATCTTGTCGACTGGAAAGCCCGAGCGCACGATCGCGGCGATGCCGACCGGGCTTTGCGGGCACACCGGCCCATTGCAGAAGGCGACGATCCTAGGTGACGCATTGCAGTCCCACACCCTGGACGAGCCGCGCACGCAGCCCAGTTCGTCCATGCGGTCTTCCAGTTCGTTGAACGGAATGTGGAACGAGTTCGGGATGGTGGCCTCGAGAGGATCCTCCTCGTCGCGCATGTCGATCACCATGGTGTGGGGATCGTTGAGGGCGTGCAGCACCTCGATCTCGGTGACCGGGTGCACGCCCGGCAATGGCACCAGCGGCTGCAGGTAGCCCTTGTTGAGCGCGCAGCTCGTCAGGACCCGGGTCACCACGAGCGGCCCGCTGGGCGTGTGGACGATGAACTCGCGCTCCTGGCCGATGAGGCGCAGGCGCTCGGGCTCCGCGGCGGCGGACGGGGCGCCCGTCAGGGCGAGCCAGCCCAGCAGGGCCAGACCCAGGCCCCGGCGCAGGCGCTGTGCCGGGACCACCGGGTGCGGCGACGCCGTCGACCCGGTGGTGCGCCGCATGAGCAGCATGCTCATTCCTTGATGGTGCAGGCCTCGCCCTTGCACGAGATTTCGGCGTCCAGGTACGAGATGTTGCTGTAGCCCTTGCGGCCCAGGATGTCGTAGGTCTTGGCGCTCTTGGAGCCGGTGGCGCAATTGACGAAGACAGGCACGTCCTTGGGGATGCGGGCGTAGTCCTTTTCCATGTCCTCGATCGGCAGGCTGACGGCACCCTTGAAGTGGCCACGCGCATAGTCGGCGGCGGGGCGCACGTCGAGGATGAACTTGCCGGCGGCAACCGCCTCTTCGAAGGCCTTGGGTGGCACCTGGCCGGCTGCGTACACCGGCGCCCAGGTCAGCGCAGTCAACGTGGCCGGCACGGCCAGCGGATCCTTCCAGGCCTGCAGCGGGAAGTAGGCCAGGCGGCGGAAGTCGAGTTCACGCAGAGCTTCCATTGCGGCGTTGACGGCAGCCATGTCACCACGGTCGATCACCACCATCGGCGCGTTGCGAGACAGGTTCTCGAGCAGCTTCTTGCCGGGCTCACCCGCCAGGTCGCTGGCCGAGATCTGCACTGTCTTGCTGCCTGCCATGACCAGGCTCGGCTTGCCGGGCGCGGTGTCCACCAGGATCAGATTGCCCTTCTTGATGAACGGCATCTCGGCCCGCAGTGGCTGGGCCTTCTGGTTCCAGCCCGGCACACCATTGCGGTAGACCCAGGCGTCGGCGTAACCCATCTTCCTGAAGATCGCGGCCGAGTCCACCGACAAGGTGCACTCGCGTCCCGCGCAATAGAAGATGACCTTGCCGGTCTTGGGTATGCCGAGTTTGTCGACACTGGCCGGGTCCTTGGCCAGTTGGTCCAGCGGCAGGCTCAGGGCACCGGGAATGTGGCCGCTGTAGTACTTGCCTGCCGGGCGAGAGTCGATCACCCAGGTGCTGCGGCCGATCTCGCCCTTCTCGTACAGGGCGACCATCTGGTCGTTGACCACCTCGTCCGCCTCGGGCTTGACGTCGGCGGCGTTCACCTTGAACACCAGCGAACTCGACACCACGGCTGCCATGAGGGCAGCAACCAGAACCATGCGTTTCATGATGACGCTCCTTCAGAGCGATGGGAAAAGATTGTCCGCACTGCGGTGGCAATCGCCCGGCGGCCTGGCAGTGCGCAAGCCGCGCGGGCGGGGGCGGCTCAGCAGCCGGCCGTCTTCTTGAACGACTTGCTGAGGTTCTTGCCGCCGGCGTTGTCGAACCTGGCGCGGATCTCGTCACTCTCGACGATGCGTTTGTCCTTGAACTTGTCGAGCGTGAGGTCGTCGGTGATGTTGATCGTCACTGCGTCACCACTCTTGTTGTCCTTGAGCACCGCAGTGGCCGACTTGCCGTCACCGGCCAGCTTGATCTTGGTGATCACGCCGACCATCTTCACGTCGTCCGCCGCAGCGGGCAGGCTCACCGTGAGAGAGCAGACAGCCACGGCCATGCCGACGAGTGTGCGAGAGAGGATGCTGTACATGAGTTGCTCCGGTAGTTGCGGGAGGGGTTCAGAACTTGACTTCGGCAGTGGCGTAGACGTTGACCGCCTTGGACAACGGGGTCATGGTCATCATCTGGCCGTTGACCTCGGAGATCTTCATGGGCGCGCCGACCCAGTTGTTGCTGCCGGTGTACTGGAAGTCGTAGACCTGCATGCCCAGGCGCAGGAAGGTCTTGGCCTGCGCCGACGACACGGGCTTGTTGCTCAGGTCCTGGATCAGGTAGGCGTCGTAGACGTGGCCGCGTGTGCCGGCCTTGGAGGTCCACATGTCGCCGGCGGCGGGCGCGAAGGTGATCCAGTTCTTCGAGCCGTGGTTGTATTCGAGGCCCAGCTTGGTGCCGCTGGGCAGGTCATAGCGCAGGCCCATCCACAGGCCGGTGCCGGTCTTGCTGGTGGGTGCTTCGGGCGCGAAGAAGCTGCCTGTCATCAGGCCCTGGAAGCCGAACTGCGCCGACACGTTGTTGTTCGGGTGGGTGATGCTCACCCCCGCGTCGGCGAACCAGTTCAAGTTGCCGGGGCCTGCGTTCTTGACGGTGCCCATCACGCCCAGACCCCACCAGTCGATGTCGCCCAGATTGGCCTTGGCGCTGGTGTCACCGAAATAGGTGTTGCGCATGGCCGGGGCATCGAAGATGTTCATGCCGCGGTTCCACTGCAGCCACACACGCAGCGGATCGGTGTCGATCGGCACGACGGCCAGGCCGGCCATGTCGGTGTCTTCGAGCGAGTTGCCGGGTGTCGACCGGAAGCCACTCTCGAAGCCGCGGCCGTAGCAGAACTTGAGGTACGAGCCGGGTAACGAGTCGATGTCCGGCGCGTAACCCACCGTCATGCCGTCGAAGGCATAGTCGACCAGCAAGGCCGGTGTGCCGCCGGTGCCGGGCTTGGCCTGGTTGAGCTTGAAGTTGGTGGGAGCACCCTGGGTGGACGGCCGGCGGCCGACCGAGAACCAAAGGTCCTCGCCGCCGATGTTGCTCCAGGTGGCATAGGCCCGGTCGACGTTGAGCAGGCTCGATGACGGCACCCGCCCGAGCGTGCCGTCGAACACACCAACCCGGTCGGCAAAGAACGGGGCCGAGTTGCCGTTGGTGAGCGCCCCGGCGTCCTGCTCGCCGAACACCTTGTACATGACGAAGCGGGCGTTGACCGTCACGTCCTGCGCCGCCTTGGCGCTCAGGTCCAGGCCCAGGCGGTTGCTGTAGATGAGGTTGTTGCGCGGCTTGTACGAGGGCACCGTGACGGCAAAGCTACCCAACCCGCCGAGCATGGCGCTGTTGGCGCCTAGATAGGCCTGGGCCTCGTCGAAGGTCCGTACCGTCGACATGTTGTTCGAGAACCCCATCAGCGCCGACAGCGCACCGGCGTTCGCCGGGTTGGTGGGATCGGCGAAGAACGCAGCCTGCAGCGTCTGCGCGGCATTGCCGAAGGTGGCGTTGACGTCGGTGAAGGTGCGCGTCTCGCCGCGCATGCTGTCGACGCGGAACTGGTAGTCACCACCCACCGTGAGCCAACGCGACAGCGATTTGTCCTCGACCGCCTTGACCTGTTCCTTCAACTCCTCGGCCGCCTTGCCGGACTTCTGCTGATCGGCTTGGACCTGAGACTTGAGTTGTTCCAGTTCCTTGGTCAGAGCGTCGATGCGCTGGACCAGGTCAGCCTCGGCAGCCTGGGCAGCGGCCGGAACAAGCAGCGCGGCGATTGCCGCAGCCAGACAGGTGTGATGCCATCTCGTGTTCATGTTCGTCTTTCTCTCGGGTTGAACAACTAGGCCTGACCGGTCGTGGGCGGGGCGGCATGCGCCGGCTCCTCGTCCCAGCCGGTGACCATCGACTTGATGTGCGCCAGGGGCGAGTGGCCCGTGGTCGCGAGGTAGATGTGGCCGATCAGGAAGGCCAGCATCAGGAAGGCACCCAGCGTGTGCACCGTGGCCACGGTGGCCAGCGCCGGGCCGATGCCTGCGGCTGCCAGCTGGGGGTGGAACAGGTAGACCATGCCCGAGATCCAGAGCAACGGGCTGACCAGCACCGTCATCGCCAGGTAGGCCTGCGCCTGCATGGGGTTGTGCTTGCGTGCACGGGTCGGGTGGAAGGGATGGGCCTCGCCGCGGAAGATGCCGATCGCATAGAAGCGCACGACCTTGTCCATGTTCTTCATGGTCGGGATGTACTGGCGCCACTCGCCGGTGGTGAGGTGCCAGAAGATGGCCAGGCCCCACAGGCCGACCAGGGCCCACACGGCGGTGGTGTGCACCACGTGTGCGTCGTGGAATCCCAGCAGCTTGTAGGTGCCGTGGATCTCGAAACCCGTGACCAGCATGCCGATGATGAGCAGCGCCTGGGTCCAGTGCCAGAAGCGTTCGAAGGCGGTGAAGATGTAGGTGCGTTGCATGATGAACATCCGGTGATCAGCGGCGGCGGCGCACGATGCGCAGTCCGCCATGCAGCAAGGTGACGACGAGCACGCCACCTGCGGCGAGCCAGCCCAGGCCGTCGACAAGCAGGTTGTGGTCACGTCCGGGGATGTAGACGCCTTCGACCTTGTCGAGTCGCCCGCCCTGGCTGTGGCAGTCGCCGCAGTGCAGCGCCTTGTCCTTGGGTGCGACCATGTGGGTGATGGGCCACATGCTCACGGTCTCGATGAAGTCCACCTTGCCCGAGAACTCGCGGTTCACCGTGGACATGCCGGCACCGACCGCCTTTTCCCAGTCGAGATTGGTCCAGTAGGCCGTGTCGTCCGCACCGGCCAGGTGGGTCACCACCAGCGTGCCACCTACCGGGTCGAAGGCCTGTTTGCCACGAAACAGCTTGACCGGCCAGATGAGCGACTCGCCGTCAGTTGCGCTGCCCTGGAACTTGTTGATGTAGACAGGTTGCTGTGCCTTGTCGACCTTGGTGTCGGCCAGTGTGTAGTCGACCCGGCCGTTGAACCACACGTAGTCGGGCTTGACGTTGTCGGCCAGCTCGAAGGTGCCCTTGATGCCGTTGTAGGTGGGGTGACCGTCGTCGTTGGTGATCACCAGCGGCTTGCCGTTGGGGCCACGTTTGCCGGCTGTCGACCAGTCCCACGACATCTTGGTTGGCACGTCACCGCGGGCAAAGGCCGGGATGTGGCAGGTCTGACAGGCCACCTTGGCCGTGTGGTCGTTGAGCTTGTCCTCGCCCTTGTGCGGGCGCTGGCCGTGGCAGGCCGGGCAGGTGGTCGGGTTGCTGCTGTCGGCCTGGCCACGCAGGTGGGCGCCGTCCTTGTCCTTGGCAGTGGGCGCGTAGCGGCTGCCGGGCACCTGGTGGCCGTCGGTCTTGTGGCAGGTGGCGCAAGTGAAGTTCAGGCCCTTGGCGTCCATGTGCACGTCAAGGTCCTTGTCAGGCATCTCGAGCGAGGTGTCGAGGTCGCCGTGTTTGACGCCATCACCACCACCACCGGTGAAGTGGCAGGCCGTGCCGCAGGTCATGCGACTGGACTTGCCGACCTTCTGGCTGATCTCGGACAGGTCGATGCCGCGGATGATCTTGCCCGAGCCGGGAGGGAACTCGGTGTCCTTGACCACCGGGTTGCCGGCGAAGCCGCCGGGTTTCTTGTACCTGCCGGTGGTGTCGTGGCAGACCAGGCAGTCGACGTTCTCCTGCGAGGCGAAGTCGAACTTGTCGTCCTTCATGCCGTAGCCGATGTGGCAACTGGCGCATGACGCGAGGTTGGACTGCACCGAAGTGCAGAAGTTGTTGATGACATGCCGCTTGCCCAGCAACTGGTTGGTCTGCGGGTTGCGGTATTCCCAGTTCCAGTGCTGGGTGCTGTGGATCTGCTTGGATGCCTCGGTGTGGCAGGTCAGGCAAGCACGGGTCACGGCAGGCCCCGAGTCGAAGGTCTGCTGCAGCTCCTTGAACTTGGTGTGGTCCGCCGTGGACTTCGACACCTTGGCTTTGACCGCTGGTGCCTCGGCGGGTTCGGTGGCAGCCCAGGAGGCGGCCATCAAGGTCGCGGCGAAGACCGCGATCAAGGCTGATCTGAGGGGGGGCATGAACTGGATCCCGGTTGGGCAAGGTGGGTGCGGGCCGGGCGCCATGCCCGTGCTCCGACCCCTTGCGATGACTGCTTGGCGCCAGGCGCCGCCGATCTGCGCGGCGCCAGCTGGTCGTGCGACGGGTGGGGATCGATGCCCCGCCCGGCGAGGTGAGACAGCAGCACCGATCGTGCTGGCAGGGCCTGCAACCCTGCTTCCCACATCACTCTTCATCCGACTGCAACGGTAGTTATCCGAATATTCGCAAGCACGCATGTAGTGTCCGCCGATTGCTCGGCCAGCACTTGACCTGAAGCAATCCGATCACCGGTCGACAACTGCCACATTGGCAGACAGATGCCGCCACTTGGCAGATCAACCATCACCCCAAACGGCCCGCGAGCAGAAGCCGCCGCCCTGGAGAAATTGACCGGCGTCATAGTGCAGCAGCGCCCGAACTGCCAGGTGGGCAGGGCCTGGCAGATGCAGTCGGCCCGGCATGGCCGAAGACTTGCTCATGTCGATGTATCGCCCCCTCACAGATCAAAGGCCTTCCGCCATGAGTCAGAGTTCCACCGAAACCCTCACCGCCAGCCCGGGGGTCGCCCCGGCCGAGCCGGCAAAGTTCGTCTCGATGTACCAGCCGCATCAGAAGATCTACGCCCGCTCGGTCACCGGCCTGTTCGTGAAGTGGCGCTGGGCCATGGTCTGGTTGACGCAGCTGATCTTCTACGGCCTGCCCTGGCTGAACTGGAACGGCCGCCAGATGGTGCTGTTCGACCTGGGCTCGCGGCGCTTCTACATCGGCGGGCTGGTGCTCTATCCGCAGGACTTCATCTACCTCACGGCCCTGCTCATCGTGTCGGCCTACCTGCTGTTTCTCGTCACCGCGGTGGCCGGACGGGTGTGGTGCGGCTACACCTGCCCGCAGACGGTCTATAGCGAGATCTTCATGTGGATCGAACGCAAGATCGAAGGTGACCGTGCCGCGCGCATGAAACTCGACGCCAGTGCCTGGACGACCCAACGCGCCGGTCGCCTGATCGCCAAACAAGGCGCCTGGATCGCCTTTGCGCTACTTACCGGCTTCAGCTTCGTCGGTTACTTCACCCCCATCCGCAGCCTGGGCGCCCAGGTCGCCAGCCTGGGCCTGGGGCCATGGGAGAACTTCTGGATCCTGTTCTACGGCTTTGCCACCTACCTCAACGCCGGCTTCATGCGCGAGCAGGTGTGCAAGTACATGTGCCCGTATGCGCGCTTCCAGAGTGCCATGCTGGACAAGGACACCCTCATCATCACCTATGACAGCGAGCGCGGTGAACCGCGCGGATCGCGCTCGAAGAAGGCCGACCCGGCCAAGCTCGGCCTGGGTTCGTGTGTCGACTGCAACCTGTGTGTGCAGGTCTGCCCCACCGGCATCGACATCCGCAAGGGCCTGCAGTACGAATGTATCGGCTGTGCTGCTTGTATAGACGTGTGTGACGCCACCATGGACAAGATGGGTTATGCCCGCGGCCTCGTGCGCTACGACACCCAGAACGGTCTGGCTCAGCACCTGACGCGCGGTGAACGGCTGCGCCGCATCTTCAGGCCACGGGTGATGGTCTACACCGGCGTGCTGGTGCTCATCCTCACGGCGCTGTCGACCAGCATCGCCATGCGTTCACCGTTCAAGGTCGACGTGGTGCGCGACCGCGCCAGCCTGGCGCGCCAGGTCGACGACGGCCAGATCGAGAACGTCTACCGCCTGCAGATCATGAACGCCACCGAGCAGGTGCAGCGTTATCGCGTGACGGCCGATGGCCTGCCCGGCTTGCGCCTGCGCGACAGCACCGAGGTCGAGGTGTTGCCCACCGAGGCTCGCTGGATCTCGCTGGCGCTACGTCTGCCGGCCGAATCGGCGGCCCAGGCCAAACCCGGCGCCCACGAGATCCACTTCGACATCGAACGTGGCGCCTCGGCAGGCGACGAGGCCCGCAGCCTGCGCGAGAAGTCGACCTTCGTCGTGCCACGTTGACCTGGCTGACGCGCGCTCAGGCCAGGCCGATGTCCTTGAGACGGCGGTAGAGCGTACGTTCGCTCCAGCCCAGGTGTTGCGCCAGGTCCTTGCGTGTGCCGTCCCAGGCCAGCACGGCGGCGCGCAGATCCGCCTCGCTGGCAAAGGCACGCCGGCGCACCCACACCGGCGGTCGCGACGCCGACGGGCCATCACCGGGCTCGGTTTCCGACGTGGTTCTTGCTGCACCGGTCGAAGGGACCGACGTGCCTGAAGTACCTGACGTGCCTGCCGATGCACCTGATGGGGCAGATGGGCTCGCCGTGATCGCCGGGCCGGACATGCCAGCTGCGGCAGCCATCGCGGCTGTGCCTGCGGTGCCGGGGGTTCTTGTCCGGTCGGCCTTGACCGACACCACCGGGGCGGCGCCGCTGCCCAGCCCCTCGGGCAGATGGTCGGCGCGGATCACCCCATCGTCTGCAAACAACCGCGCGCGGTCGAGCACATTGCGCAACTCGCGCAGGTTGCCGGGCCAGTCGTACGCATGCAGACGGGCCAGCGCATCGGCGTCGATGCTCAGGCCGTTCAGCCGCCCTGCGGCGCCTGGGCCGCGACGCAGGAAACTGTCCACCAGCACGGGGATGTCGTCGAGTCGCTCGCGCAGCGGTGGCAGGTGGATGGGAAACGCACTGATGCGGTAATACAGGTCCTGCCTGAAACGCCCGTCGGCCACCATCTGCGCCAGCGGTTTGTGGGTGGCAGCCACCAGGCGGAAATCGGCCTGCTGCGTCTCGACACTGCCCACCCGGCGGAAGGTGCCCGACTCGATCAGCCGCAGCAGCTTGACCTGCATGGCCAGCGGTACATCACCCATCTCGTCCAGAAACAAGGTGCCTCCATCGGCCGTTTCGACCAGGCCCTGCTTGCGCGAGTTGGCGCCGGTGAAGGCGCCTTTCTCGTAGCCGAACAGCTCACTCTCGAACAAGGTCTCGGTCAGCCCCGAGCAGTCGACCACCACAAACGGCCCGCCGGCACGTGGGCTGCCGTCATGCACGGCACGTGCGAACAACTCCTTGCCGGTGCCCGATTCACCCAGCAGCAGCACCGGCAACATCGACGGTGCCACACGTTGCACCGCCGCCAGTGCGCTGTTGAAAGCTGCACAACGCCCGACCAGGCCGTCGTCGCTGGGCCGCGCCGAGGCATTGCGCACGGTGACCAGTCGCTCGACATAGGCCACCACCCGTTGATCCGCATCCAGGATGGGACGCAGTTCGACGTTGACGTGTTCGGGTCCGCGTGTCGTGTGATGGATGTGCAGCACACGGTCCGGCCCCTGGAGTTCGCGGGCCCGGCGCATCGGGCAATGTTCCCCTGCCTGGTCGCACGGCAAGTCGTAGTGATGGGACACGCGGTAACACTTGCGCCCCACCGTGGGCTGGCCCGCCACACCAAACTGCCGCTGGTAGGCGATGTTGGCGCCCAGGATGTTGTAGTCCGGGTCGAGCACGATCATGGGCTGGGGCTCATGATCGAGAAACGAGATCAGTGCGTGCACCTGCGACGGCCCGCGCAAGGTGGTGGCATCGACGGCATCGACCGATGCGGCAGCTGGGTGACGAGCGGGCTTGGGCATGATGGGCGGTGGCGAACACACATTGTGCTTGCCTCGGCCGCGGTGGCCAGCGGGTCAAACGCCGCGATGTGTCGGCCCAACCGACCTGGGGCAGACCCTGAACCAGGCTGCTCCCGTGTTGATGCGAGCCCCGGGTGTATACCCGCATCCCACCCGCACCCTGGCCGCCACATCCCCGCACTCTTCGCCCGAATGCCCGACCTGACCGTCATTTCGATCGGCTGGCACTGGTCTTGCGCACGCCAGCGGCTGTGTCAAAGCTGAACATCGTCGCTCCAGGTCTCGCCGCAACAGTAGCAGCACCAAAACCCGTACCAGTGCGGGCCCCGTGTGCTGGCAAGCGTGCGGGCATTTGGCGGGAGCACCTGCTGCCCGCCTTGTTGCACTGGCTGCACAGCCTGCTGGCAGCAACACTGCTCGGTCTGATCGCGCCGTCGATCGTGCCAGGCGCCGGGCAAGCCCTGGCCGGCACACTCGACAAGGCCGCCGTCACCCGGCTGTTTCCGTCGCCGCTGATGGTGGGCGACCGCGACGCCGCACTGCCCGTGTGGCCGCTGTTCAAGAACGACCTGACCAGTTCGGTGCTGGTGGGTTATGTGTTCGAGTCGATCGACCTGGCGCCGGTGCCGGGCTTCTCGGGCACACCCATCAACCTGCTGGTCGTGCTGGATGCCAAGGGCGGCTTTACCGACGTGAAGGTGTTGTCGCACCACGAGCCGGTGTTTCTCGAGGGCCTGGGGAACGGCGCACTCGTGCAGTTCGTCGACCAGTACCGCGGCCTGTCGCTGCAGCAACACATCCGCATCGGGCCAGGCGCTGGTGTCGGGCGGGGTGGCAACACCAGCCATGTTGCGGGTGCCACCAGTGTGTTGATCGACGGTGTGAGCAAGGCCACCGCCTCGGTGCGTATCGTCAACCAGAGCCTGCTGGCCTCGGCGCTGGCGGTGGCGCGTGCCAAGCTGGGTTTTGCGGCCGGAAGGTCACCCGACCAGGTGGGCCACATCCTGCTCGACAAGTTCAGCGTGATGGACGCCCAGGCCCTGCGCAAGGCCGGCCTGGTGACGAGCCGTGCCTGGCGCCACCGCGACATCGAGGCCACCTTTGCCGGCAGCGCCGGTGAGGGCCAGGATGCCCTGGCCCTGCAGCAGCCCGATGCCCTGTTCAGTGAACTGCTGGTGGCGCACCTCAACGTGCCCACGGTCGGGCGCAACCTGCTCACACCCCGCGCCTGGCGTTATCTGTCGGACTGGCTGGCACCCGGCGACCATGCCTTTCTGGTGGCCACCCGCGGACGCTACAGCTTTGTCGGCGACAACTACGTCACCGGTGCCGTGCCCGAACTGCTGACGCTGAGCCAGGGCGACCTGCCGATCGAGATCCGCGACATGGACGTCGACGGTCGACCGCTGCTGCCGCCCGACTGGCTCGGGCCGGACGCACGCTGGCGCATCGTCAAGGTCATCAGTGCAGCCAGCCTCGACCCGGCCGCACCGCTGGACTTTGCCTTGGGTGTGGTGCGCAGCAAGGGCCAGATCCTGGCCGAGAAGGTGCGCAAGGACTACACGCTGCGGGTGCAGTTGCCGTCGGCCTGGGTCGAGGCGGCGCGCAGCAACGAGAAGAACTGGCACAGCATCTGGACCGACCGCGCCGCCGAGCTGGCCCTGCTGGTGCTGAGCCTGGCCGGCCTGAGCGTGGCGCTCGGCAAGCCCGGCTGGTTCACGCGTGATGCCACCCGGCTCACGCGCATCCGCCTGGCCTGGCTGCTCTACACGCTGGTCTTCATCGGCTGGTATGCGCAGGGGCAACTCTCCATCGTCAACCTCACCGCCCTCATCCACGCGGTGCTGGCCGGGCGCAGCCTGGAGTTCTTCCTCTACGACCCGATGACGGTGCTGCTGTGGGCCTTCGTCGCCGTCAGCCTGGTGGCCTGGGGGCGTGGCACGTTCTGCGGCTGGTTGTGCCCCTTCGGTGCGCTGCAGGAGTGGATCGCCCAGCTGGCACGCTGGGCTCGCCTGCCGCAACTTCATCTGCACAGCCGCACCGACGCCAGACTCAAGCGCCTCAAGTACGGCGTGCTGGCCGCCGTCGTGGTGATGCCGTTCTTCAGCAGCGTGTGGACCGATCGGCTGGTCGAGATCGAACCGTTCAAGACCTCGATCACGCTGATGTTCGATCGCGCCTGGCCGTTCGTGGCCTGGGTGGTGGCGCTGCTGGTGCTCAACGTGTTCGTCTACAAGGCCTATTGCCGCTACCTGTGTCCGCTGGGCGCGGGCCTGGCGGTGCTGGGCAGGCTGCGGCGCTGGGCCTGGCTGGCGCGCCGAGCCGAGTGTGGCCAGCCCTGCCAGACCTGCCGGCACCGCTGCAGCTACCAGGCGATCGAGAAGACCGGCGCCATCGACTACGACGAGTGTTTCCAGTGCCTGGACTGTGTGGCCATCCACGACAGCGACAAACTCTGCGCGCCGCGTATCCTCGCCACCCGCAAGGGCCGGGTCATTCCGGTGCACGCCCTGCCAGTCACACCCCCTACTGGAGCCCGCACATGAGTACACGACCTGACCTGCCGCGTCGCAGCTTCATCGCCGCCGGGCTGGGTGGTGGTCTGGCTGGTGTCCTGGCAAGTGGCCTGGGTGGCGGCCTGGTGGGAGGCCTGGTGGGAAGCCCGAGCGCCAGCCTGGCCGCCGAGCCGGGATCGGCTCTGCCGTCACAGCCTGCACAGGCATCGACGCACGGCGCAAGCAGCCCGATCTGGCGCACGCGCGCCTTGCTCGCCCTGGGCACCACCACGCGCCTGCGCATCGCCCATGCCGACGCGGCACAGGCCGATCGGGCGCTGGGTGCAGCAGCAGCCGCCATCCTCGCCGTGGACGCCTCGATGAGCCTGTTTCGCCCCACCAGCGAAGTGGCCCGACTCAACCGGGCGGGTCGGCTCATGTCGCCGAGTGCCGGCCTGCTGGCTGTGCTGCGCGAGGCTCAGCGGGTATCGGCGCGCAGCGACGGCGCCTTCGACGTGACGGTGCAACCGCTGTGGCTGGCGCATGACCTGGCGCATCAGGCCGGCCGGCTGGCCAGCACGGCCGAGCTGACCGCTGCGCGTTCACGCATCGGCTGGCAGGGCCTGCTTGTCGCCGACGACCACATCACGCTGGCGCGGCCCGGCATGGCCATCACACTCAACGGAATCGCCCAGGGGTATGCAACCGATGCCGCACTGGCCGCCTTGCGTGCCCACGGCGTGAGCGACGCACTGGTCGACGCCGGCGAGTTCGCTGCCTGCGGGTACAACGAGCAAGGCCGGGCATGGACGCTGGGCATTGAGGATCCACACGACGAGGCGCGCCTCGTCACCGCCCTGCACCTCGACGGCCGCGCGCTGGCCACTTCGGCCGACCACCGCAGCAGCTTCACGCCCGACCACCGGCATCACCACATCATCGACCCGGCCACCGGCCGTTCACCTCCCGCGCTGAGCAGTGTCAGCGTGCTGGCACCGAGCGCGATGCGTGCCGACGCCCTGACCAAGGTGATGTTCATGGCCGGCCCGGCTCGTATCGCCGGTCTGGCGCGGCAATGGGGCGTGGACGTGTTGTGGGTCGACAAACAAGGCCGCTGGAGCGCCACGGCCGGGCTGCACGCCAGTCTGAGCTGACGACGTGAGCTGACCGCAGTGGCACGTGAGCTGGCCGGGCACACAGGTGTCGAACGGTCGGACTAGAGCTGGGCCACCGGGACCTGCGCACGCCGGCCCCAAAATGGCCGCCCTGGCATCTGCGTGACCAAGGTCGCTGCACGTCCGCCAATCCCGCCGCCACACCCAGAAGACGCACGATGAACACACCCACCCCTGTCGACCCGACCAGCAGCACGCCCGCCGGGGAACCGCGCCTGACCTCGTTGTCACACGGCGGTGGCTGTGGCTGCAAGATCGCACCGGGCGTGTTGTCCAAGATCCTCGAGGGCACGGCCGCCATGCCCATGCCCCGCGAACTGCTGGTGGGCATCGAGACTTCGGACGACGCGGCGGTGTGGCAGCTCAACGACGAGCAGGCCCTTGTCGCCACGACAGACTTCTTCATGCCCATCGTCGACGACCCGTTCGACTTTGGCCGCATTGCCGCCACCAACGCCATCAGCGATGTGTACGCCATGGGCGGTCGCCCGATCATGGCGCTGGCGCTGGTGGGCATGCCGATCAACGTGTTGTCCACGCAGACCATCGGCCGCATCCTCGAAGGTGGTGCTTCGGTCTGCCGCAGCGCCGGCATCCCCATCGCGGGGGGCCACACCATCGATTCGGTCGAGGCCATCTACGGCCTGGTGGCACTGGGCCTGGTGCACCCGAAACACGTCAAGCGCAATGCCGATGCCCGGCCGGGTGACGTGCTCGTGCTGGGCAAACCCATCGGCGTGGGTGTGATGTCGGCTGCGCTCAAGAAAGGCCAGCTCGGTGATGCCGGGTACGCGCAGATGATCGCCTGCACCACCCGGCTCAACACGCCGGGACCCGACCTGGCCGCCCTGCCCGGCGTGCATGCCTTGACCGACGTGACCGGCTTCGGCCTGGCCGGCCATGCCCTCGAGATGGCGCGCGGCGCACGGTGCGACGTGATGCTCGACTGGGCGGCCGTGCCGCAACTAGCCGCAGTGCGTGAGCTGGCCGAACGTGGCTTTGTCACCGGTGCGTCGGGACGCAACTGGGCCGGCTACGGTGCCGACGTGGTGCTGCCCGCAGGCTTTGCCGCGGTCGACCAGGCCTTGCTGAGTGACCCGCAGACCAGTGGTGGCCTGCTGGTGGCCTGTGAGCCGTCCCAGGTCAACAGCGTGCTGGCGGTGTTTGCCCGCCATGGCTTCGACCAGGCGGCGGTGGTCGGTCAGATCACCGCCACAGCCGGTGATGCACCGCGGCTGCGGGTGAGCTGAGTGTGCTGCGGCGCATGCACACGCGCCGCAGACTGCATCATCAGAAGTTGATGCCGGCCTTCAGGCCCCAGGTGACAGGGTCGAGATCCACGCCGTCCTTGGAGCTGGTGGTGTGCATCCGCACGTCGGCGCCGACATAAAAGGCGCCCGCGCGGTAGTTGACACCACCGGCCACACCCAGACCGGTCAGGTTGCGGCTCACGCCAGCAGTCTCCACCTTGAACACTGCCAGGCTGGGGCCAGCGCCCAACGACAGGCCGGGCATGCCCACCGGCATGGTGTAACGCGGCGACAGCTCGAACGCGGTGGTCTTCAGGCCGGCATCGTCCGAGCTGCTCACGTTGAGGTGGGTACGGATACGTTTGTCGGGCGACTGCAGCAAGGCGCAGTTGAAGTTGAGGTCCAGGCCCCAGGCCGTGGCGCTGTCACCTTGATCGGGCGACAGGCGATTGGCCGTCAAGGCCAGCGTGGGCTCGAACTTGAAGCCCGAGTCGTTGAGCACGGGCAGCAGCTGCCAGCCTTCGGCGGCATGGGCAGCCGGTGCGAACAACGCGCCCAGGCTCAGAGCAGCGGCGACGATCAGGCCTTGGCGATTGGTACGGGACATGGAATCTCCTGTGTGGTGAAGCCGCGCACTCTAGGTGTCGATTCACCCTGTGTCGGTGACACCAGTCACTGACAGCCCCACGACGGGCGTTTGTCCTACAGCGCCGCGCCACTCGGGTCGATCGATTCGGTCGACGAACCGGTCGGCGCGGACCAGCCGGCCGGCTGACCGCGCCTCAGGTACCGATCAAGCCGCCGTCGTTCTTGCGGATCACCACCGTGGCACTGCGCGGGCGCGCGCCTTTCACACCGCTGGGCCAGGTCGAGAACCTGGACGGGTCGGCCGGGTCACTGCGATCGCTGGGTGATTCACCCGGGTGCTGGATGTTGACGAACATCGTCTTCATGTCGGGGGTGCACACCACACCGGTGACTTCGCAGTTGACCGGACCGACCAGGAAGCGGCGGGTCTCGCCGGTCGTCACATCGGCTGCCAGCATCATGTTGCTGGCCACGCCGGCGTAGTCGGTCTTGTACATGTTGGTGGCATGGGCGTCGGTCTGGATCCACAAGGTGCCGCGGGTGTCGAACCACAGGCCGTCGGGGCTGCCATAGGCGTCACCCTTGATGGTGCCCTTGGCTTCGGCGCGTGTGTTGGCCGGGTCGCCGGCCATCACGAAGTGGGCCCAGGTGAAACGCGTGGCGTCGAGGTCACCCGTCTCCTTCCACTTGATGATGTGGCCCATGGTGTTGTTGGCCCGTGGGTTGGCTGCATCCACCGGCGGTTGTTTGTCGGCGCCGCGACGGGTGTTGTTGGTGAGTGTGCAGTAGACCTCGCCGTTGGTCGGGTCGATGGCGATCCACTCCGGGCGGTCCATTTTGGTGGCACCCAGCAGATCGCTGGCCTGGCGGCACTTCACCATCACCTCGCCCTGATCGGCAAAACCCTGGTCGGCGCCCAGGCCGTTCTTGCCGGCGGCCACTTCCAGCCACAGGCCGGTGTTGTCGGCGTCGAAGCGGGCCACATACAAGGTGCCGTGGTCCAGCAGGTCGCGGTTGGCGGCAAAACCGCCGGGTTTGACCGCGTCGCGGCTGACGAACTTGTAGATGTACTCGAACTGCGCGTCTTCGCCCATGTAGACCACGGCGCGGCCGTCCTTGGTTTGCGTGACACACGCGCCTTCATGCGCGGCTCGACCCAAGGCCGTGCGTTTGATCGGTGTCATCGTCGGGTCCATCGGGTCGATCTCGACCACCCAGCCGAAACGGTTGGGTTCGTTCGGGTGGGCGCGTGGCGTCGAAACGTTCCTCGTGTTCGTGCCAGCGGTAGCCACGGCCGTTCTTGCGCAAGCCCCAGCGCGCCTGGTGGGCGTCGGGTTTGTCGGGACCGTTGAAGTAGAAGATGAAGTTCTCTTCGCAGGTGAGGTAGGTGCCCCAGGGGGTGTGGCCGTGGGCGCAGTTGTTGAGCGTGCCCAGCACACGGGTGCCGCTGGGGTCGGCGGCGGTCTTCATCAAGGAATGGCCGGCAGCCGGGCCGGTGATCTGCATGGGTGTGGCTGCCGTGATGCGCCGCGCGTAACGCGAGGGGCGCACCACCTGCCAGTTGCCGCCGCGGTCTTCCACCTCGATCACACTGACACCGTGGCCGGCGATGCTCTTGCGCACCTTCTCGGCACTCCAGGTGGCCATGCCGTCGGTGTGCAGCAACCCGTCGTCGGTGTATTCGTGATTGATGGCGAGCAGGCCGCGTTTGCTGCCGTCCAGGGCAAAGTAGTGCATGCCGTCGTGGTGCATGCCGATCTGCACCTCCTGGTCGGCGGCACTGTTGCTGGCATCGGGCTTCCAGGCCGGCAGCCTGCCCGCCATGCCCACCGGATCGCCCCACATGAAGGCCGGCTCGGCCGTGTAACCCTCGGCCACCCGCAAACCATCGGCAGCAGTCGCCGCCACACTCTTGAAACCGATGCGCGGCCCCCCTGCTCCGGCACCCGCACCGGCACCGGTGGCGCAGCCCGCAAGTGCGGCCACCACACCACTCAGCGGCGCCAGCAGCCCGGTGAGCGTGCCCGCCAGCCCGCCCGCAAGCACCGTACGCCGCCCAGGGTGGCTCACGTCGTGAATGCTGAGATTGGACGAGCGGTTGCTGTTTTCCATCGAGTCGAAGTCTTTGGCCATGGCGTGTTGCTGGTGGTGGTGAACTTGCGAACCGACAAGCCTGCGATGGTTTCATGACAGGCCCGTGAACGACCCGGTACTTTCCCCGCCAATCAGCCGACCCGCCGGCCAGCACCCAGGCAGCGCGGCCGCCTCCAGGCTGGGCCGGCAGACAGGCAGCCATGCGACCATGCCCGAGTGAACAGTCCGCCAAGCTTTTGCCGCACAGCCTGCCCGCGCTGCCTTCGCCCACAGGCGACCTGCCTGTGTGCGCTGGTGCGGCCCACCCCCCACCGCACTGACGTGCTGGTGCTGCAACACCCGCAGGAACAACGCCAGGCCAAGAACAGCGTGGCCCTGCTGCGCCTGTCCCTGGCGCACTGCGACGTGGTCGTCGGCGAACGTTTCTCACCCGACACCCTGCGGGCACTGCTGCAACGCCCCGGGCGACATACCCGCCTGCTCTACCCCGATGTCCCCGATGTGCCGACCGCGCACACACCATCGACACAAGACACCACCACCACAGCCGCGCCACTGCGCCTGGTGGTGCTGGACGCGACCTGGCGCAAGAGCCTGCGCATGCTGCACGAGCACCCCGCCCTGGCCGCGCTGCCGCGCCTGTCGCTGCACACCCCGGCCCCCACCCGCTACCGCGCCATCCGCGCGGCCCGCCGACCCGACCAGGTCTCGACACTGGAAGCCACCGTGCAGGCCCTGGCCATGCTGGAAGGCCCCTCGTTCGACCCCGCACCCCTGCTCGACGCCTTCGACCGCTTCGTCACGGGTGTCGCGTCCCGGCGGCGGCCCGCAACGCCTACAGGGCCGGCGTAGCGCGGTGCTGGCTCATGGCGACGCCGATTGCCACCTGCCCACCATCCAGCCGACCTTGAACTCTGCGGCGGCGTGATGGCCACCAGCCTCAGCCGGCAGGCGGACCGTCGACAGCCGCAAGCTCGCTGTCTGTAAGCCGCTCAGGCTCGATGGTGCGCAGGATTTCGTTCAGAACGGAAGTGGCGTAGTTCCCGGCGGGCAAAGAGAACGTGAGCACCAGTTGATCGGCTTGCGGCCATTCCCATGACATGTCCACCGGGCTTGCCACCAGGGCGCGGCGCTCCTGGTCCAGACCGGCGTGTTCCATGCCGTCGCACAAGGTGGCGTGACGCTCAGCCACGCCCAATTCCAGGGCCTGCGCCTGGTCGGTGGTGCTCACGCGGCCGCGTCCCCAGAGTGGTCCGGTGGGCCGGCCCGCCTCGTCCATCACGTCGCCGGGCAGGGTCTGGCCCCAGAGCCCCTGCTGGATGCGCAGCGCCAGCACTTCATTGAAAACGAAAGAGCGCACCGCCGAGAGGTAGATGCCCTTCTTCTTCGGGTTGCGCACGCGGATTTCGCGCGCCAGCATGGCCCGGCCCTGCTCGACGTTGCCGCCCTCGAAGCCGAAACGCTGAGCACCGAAGTAGTTGGGCACGCCCCGTGATGCAACGGCCTCGAGGTTGGCCACCATGGCCTCGATAGCGCCGGGGTCGCCGGCCACGTCACGCAGCACGATGCAAAACCGGTTGCCCTGCAGATCACCGGGGCGCAGCTTCTTCACGTGGCGGCTCTGACTCAGCACCTTGAATTCAGGGTGCTGAAGCTGGGTCAGGTCGGGCGTCTCGCCCGTCTTTCCGCTCGGCAGATAGATGCTGAACCACTGACGCGTGATGGCGTAACGGTCCTTGAGGCCGCCGTAACCCACGTCCTTTTCCTGCACGCGGGCGGCCTCGGCCAGCTGCTGGGCAACGAAGGTGGTGTTGGCGCCGTTCTTCTCGATGTCCAGCCAGATGTGTTCGCCCTCACCGCAGGGTAGCTGCAGCGGCAGTTCGGTCACGATGAAATCCTCGTTGAGGAGCTTCAGGGTGGCGCTGGCGCCGCTGGCCGGATAGGCGTTGGGCCACTGCGGCAAGGTCGTGTATCGAGCGTCGGTCATGGGCGGGCTGAGGGCAGCGGCTGTAGATAGGGACAGGCCGTCGAGTCGACCAGGGGCAGTGCAGGCGGTGATTCTCGCCCTGCCCGCGTGCCTCGACGAGCGTCGACAGATGCGAGTTCTGTGGGAGTCGTTGTGCGCTGCGACAGGCGGCTTGCGGGCAGCGAGGTCAAGTCACGGACGCGGCCAGAAGCCGACGGTCTCCCGGTTTCGCTCTGGGGTGCGCCACCTCGACACGTCATCGAGCAAGCTCAAGGAGCTTGTAGCGGCAACTTCGCGAGCGCTCGCGCGAGCATCACGGGGTCGTACTTGGGCAGCATGCCGTCGATCGCCAAGGTGGCCAGCCCGTGCACCGTGGCCCACGCTCGCAGACCGGCCACGGGATCATCGGGCGCTGCCTGCGTGCTGGTCTTCAGGCCGCTTTCGAACAGCCGGGTCGAACCGGCGATGGCTTCCAATAGCGCTGGACTGCGGGTGCGGTCGGCCACGGCCGGGCCGAACATCAGGCGGAACATGCCCGGCCTCTGGACCGCGAACTCGACATAGGCAACGCCCATCTCGGCGAATGGTTGCTGTGCCCCTTTGAAAGCCTTGCCCAGGGCCTGGGCGAACTCTTCGAAACCTTGCACCGCGAGCGCCGTCAGCAGTGCGTCCTTGTCCGCAAAGTGCCTGTAGCAAGCAGCCGGGGATACGCCCGCGCGCCGCGCTGCCTCGCGCAGGCTGACGGCCGACACACCACCTTCGTCGAGCAGCGCCCGCGCCGCCGCCAACAGCGCCACCCGCAGATCGCCATGGTGGTAGGTCGCGCGAGCCGTCGATGTATTCACCGTTCACATTCTCTGCTAGAGTGCGCATGTCAACAGTGTTTACATTGCTCGATTCATGAAAATCCTGATCGTGGCGGCCGGCTCTCACGGCGATGTACTTCCCTTCATCAGCCTGGGCCGTGAACTGCAGGATCGTGGGCATACGGTCCGCATCTTCGCCAGCGGCCCATTTGCCCCCTTGGCGGCCGAGGCGGGCTTGCAGTTCGTCGAAGTCCTGTCGTCCGCCGAGTACCAGCGCTTGCTGTCCGATCGTGATGCCACAGACGCCCGAAAGGGCATGGCCTTGCTGGCCCAGGCGGTCATCAGCACCCAGCGCCGCTGCTTGGCATTGCTGGAGCGCGAACACGAGCCGGGCCGCACGCTGGTAGTGGGTTCGTCACTGGCCTGGGCCACGCGACTGCTGGCCGAGATGAAGCACGTGCCGGTGGTCACCGTGCACCTGTCTCCATCGTGGCTCCGATCGAACCACCGGGCACCCTCCATCGGACCGCTGGGGCACATGGAGCGCGCGCCGGCCATCGTGAAGCGCCTGATCTGGCGCCTGATGGACCGGCGCTTTCTCGACCCGCTGTTCACGGCGCCATTCAATGCCATCCGTGCCGAGTGCGGCCTTGCGCCAGTGAGTCGAGTCTTCCACCGTTGGATCCACGAAGCCGACCTAACCTTGGGCCTATTCCCGGCCTGGTTTGCGCCCGTCCAACCCGACTGGCCCTCAGGCCTGCAACTGGCCGGCTTCCCGCTCTATGACCACGGTGACGACAGGGCACTGCCGCCGGACGTGCAGCGATTCCTCGACGCCGGCGAACCACCCGTCGCCTTCACCGCGGGCACAGCCAACGCGTCGTCCCACGCGTTCTTCGACACCTCGGTGCGCGCTTGCGAGCTCTCTGGCCGGCGCGGCCTTCTGCTGACGCAGGACGCCGCGCAGTTGCCCGCCGACCTGCCGCATCACGTGGCCCACTTCGGCTACGTGCCCTTCAAGGCGCTGCTGCCAAGGCTGTCTTGCCTGGTGCACCACGGAGGCATCGGCACCACCAGCCAGGCCCTCCTGGCCGGTGTGCCGCAACTGGTGCGACCGATGGGCTTCGACCAGTTCGACAATGCACGGCGCGTGCAGGCGCTCGGCATTGCCAGGCAATTGCTGCCCAGGCACTACAAGCCCGCCGCCGTGGCGAAGGCGCTGGACGCGCTGGTGGCCGAGCCTTCGGTTCGGTTTCGTTGTTCCGAGCTTGCCAGAACGCTGGCAGCCGAAAGTCCGGGCGCGACTGTGGCTGCTGACGCACTACTGGCGCTGGCTTCCTCTCGGGGACTGTGAGCCAGACGCCATCGGGTGACGGGCGCTCACCAAGCGTCGATCGCAGGCTCGACTGACTGCTTCAGGGACAGGTGGTTGTCCAGACGAGTGTCTCTTACGGGTCGTAAGTCCCAGTTCACCGCCAGCGGGAGCAGTCGTCGGCCGGGCATCACAACCAGATGGTTGCCCTGTCCGACCGGCCAGCCGCCGCCGAAGGGCAAGTTCCGAGGTATAGCGATCAGCTGCCCGACGAACCGGCCAAAGTCTGGCATTGGTGCCCGCCGCCATTCGCTCGTGAATCCTGACCGGCTGCACCAAGTCTCACTCGCCCGCTCATCCGCCCAGCCCCAGCTTGCTACCCCAGGATCGGTGGCCGCGGATCAAACCAGCCTGGCGTCCGACAGCGCGCTGAACCGCTTCTTCATCGGCGCATAGTGGCCATCCAGGGTCACGAAGACGAGCGGGACGGGCCATTCGATGGCGGCGAGTCGCTGGACGACGGTGCGCTGCTTTGCGCGGCGCCGGCCCCACCAGGACAGGTGCACGCCCATCACGAGTTGCACCACGCTCGGGTCGGCAGGAATGACGCGGCGCGCGAGGTAGACGGCAGCGACGTCGGTCAGCGTCTTGCCGGCAAGCCGAGACTTCACCGCGGCGATCGTGCTGGCGTCCAGTCCATGGGGTGCCAGCGCAGGCTTGGCATCGATGGTCTGCAGTTGGCGCGAGCGGTCAGTCTCCAAGGTGTCGCGAGCACGCCAGCGCTCGGCATAGGCTTCGGCCTGGTCCTTGACCTTGCGCTCGCGCAGGAACGCGTGGGCGCGCTCGCAGGCCGGTTTGGTGGCCTCGGGGTCGAGCAACATCGCGCGATCAAGCAGGGGCAGGCCCTCACGCTCGCCCTTGTCGAGCCGCGCGGTGCCTTCCAGGAACAGGCCCAAGGGGTGATCGGGGTGAGTGGCATTGAACCCGGCAAGCGCCGCCAGCACATCGGTGCCGGGTTCCAGCCGCATGGTGAGGCGGATGGCTTCGAGTTGCTGGTCCGCGTCGGGCGCGCCCAAGGTGCGAAGTTCGGCCAGGCGCTGGCGCTGCTTGTGGGCCTCGGCATGGCGGTCTGCCCAGGGCTCGGCCACGTGTTCGGCCCACCTGGTCTGCAACTCGGTGCGCAGCTTCTCCACCAATGGCCCCAGCCACGCCTGCGCGGCCGACTCACCTTGCACGGGCGGCGGCGGTTCATGCAGCGCGTCGGCCGACCGCGAGAGCGCCGTCAGGCGCGCACGCAGGGTCGGGTGGCTGTCGGAGAAATGTCCTTCGCGATCGAGTGCTTCGTCCATCCAGCGCTGGGCATCCATGTCGGCGGGCGCGTGGGTGGCCTGGGCGGCCCAGCGGACCATGAGGTCTTGCGGCGGGTGGGCCTGGTGGTCGATCTGCTCGAAGGTCTGGTCCATGAAGCGCTTGTGCTGCGGGGCCACGACGTTCACGCGCTTGAGTGCATTGGCAGCATTGGCCGCGCCCACGAGCTCGGCCGAGGCGGCGTCGGCCTGGTACTCGTCGGCCCGCGCCAGCACAAACGTGTAGGCGTTGAAATACGGCGCATACCACCGCACCAGGGGCGAGACCAGTCGGCCCAGCCAACCCTGGATGTGGTTGCAGTAGGCCTGCACCGTTGCCCATGTGTGCCGCAACCGGTAGATGAAGGCCGAGAAGTGCCCGTGCGAGCCGGCAAGGTGGCCGTACTCGTGGGCAACGACAGCCAGCGCTTCGGCCGGCGGCATGCACTCCAGCAGCGGCAGGCCCAGGAGCAGATAGTTGCGCGGCCAGCCGATCAAGCCGAAGGCCGGGCGCTGGACGACCGCAGCGTTGACCTCATCGACGATCAACACATGATGAAAGCGCGGGCCCTTCATCGATTGGCGCATGCGGTCGAGGGCGTCGAACAGGGCGGGCGCCTCGGCCCGGGTCATCTCCCGGCCCTGCGGCGGTGGCAGGCGGATGAACAAGGCTCGAACAGCCGCCCTCACCAGATACCAAAGGGGTATCGCCAGCAGGAACAGCAGTTTGCCGAGCTTGAGAAGCAGCAATAGCGCCGCGCCACCACTGAGCACGATCGCCACCGCGATACCAGCAATCAGCACCAGTCCGAACCCGACGGCACCCAGCACCAGCGCGAGGATGCCGAACCCAAGCAAGGCCAGCGCAGCCACCTTGGCCCGATAGACGCCCGGCGCCAGCTCGCTCTCGCGCTCCAGGCGGCTGACCATGTGATTGAAACGATCGATCTCCATTGGCGGTCCTCCCTCGATCTGCCGCACTGCGTTGTGGGGAGATGATACCCAGCGACACCTACCATTCGAGGCAAGGTGCGTGTGCGCAACGACCGGCCCCGCGTGCTCAATCCGAGAGTTGATACCCGCAAGCGAAGCAGTGGCACAAACACGCACCGCTCGCGAACATACGGTCGCTCCAGGTATTTGCAGGTGACCCTGAATTGCCACGACATCTTGCACACATGGGGTTTGGCATTTCCACCCATCGGGATGATCACAACATGCGCAAGGTGGCGGATATTGGTGGCTGGCAACGCGGCGGTATTTGTTGCCCTATTCGTATTCAAGGAGTGTCTTCAAAGCCATACCCAAAGTTGATCGTGGCGCTTGCTCGGCTGAGCGAGGCTGATTTTCAGGTGCGTGTCAACGCCATCATTGCAGCGCTGCCCAATCATGCGCGTGTGCCGGAACCCTGGCCAGCGCCAGTGCCCGGCCTGACGCAGGTGCGGCATGTCGCGGTGGACAAACTGCCACCCAGTCCGACATGGGCGCGGCTGCGGGCCGCACGCCCCGGCGGTATGCGTTGGCCGTGGACGTCGCCGATCAGTGTGATCGTGGCTTGATCACGTGCTTGGAGACGGGGCGGGCGGCGCAGCAGTTAGCGAGGCGGCGACTGCAGGCGCGCTTGCGGCGGCCTGTTGTTGTTTTTTCCAGGCCTGGAAACCACCTGCCACCGACAAGGCCTTGGGGTAACCCAGCGAGCGCAGCAGCGCTGCGGCGGCCAGGCTGCGTCGGCCGCTGTTGCATACACACAGCAGCAGTTGGTCACGGGCGTGGTGCACCTGGTTGATGAGGGTGAAGAAGGTGCTGGCGTCGATGTCCTTGGGCCGGCCGGCATCCAGGATGTCCTGCTCGTCTTCGGTCAGGGCGTGGCCGAGCATGCGCTTGACCTCGAACAGCGGGATGTGCACGGTGTCGGGCATGGCGCCCTTCATGTCGATCTCGAAGCTCTGGCGGATGTCGATCATCGTGGCCAGGCCCAGCCGGCACAGCTCTTGTGAGGACTGCAGCGAGATCTCGAGCAGGGCGCGCTGCTCGTTGATCATGGCATCGAGTTGGGCATCGTCGGATGGTGACGACATAAGGGGGTTCCAGTCTGCGACCCCGATCGGGCCAGTCGCTAGTGTCGCCTGTCCACACTACCCGTATGGGCTACTTGCCATCACCCGTCGCGGGAGTAGACGCACCCCCCCCTTCGCCACGCTAATGCAGTTGCTGACGGCGCGCATGACGCCGAGGAGACAAGCATGAACTTCGACAAGGAATTCGACGCCTCGGGGCTGGCCTGCCCGATGCCCATCGTGAAGACCAAGAAGGCACTCGCCGGCATGGAGAGTGGCCAGGTCCTGCGCGTGATTGCTACCGACCCAGGCTCGGTGTGCGACATGGCCGCCTTTGCCGAGCAGACGGGCAATCCGCTGCTCGAGCAAGGTGAAGAAGGCGGCAAGTTCGTCTTCTTGCTCAAGAAGGGTTGATCGTCGCTACCTGACCCCACCAGCCACGAAAGACCCTATGGCCAGCAAGAAGATGGCGATCATCGCCACCAAGGGTGCGCTCGACATGGCGTACCCACCCCTGATCCTGGCTTCCACCGCCGCTGCGCTCGGCTGGGAAGTCCAGGTGTTCTTCACCTTCTACGGCCTGCAGCTGCTGCGCAAGAACCTCGACGGCATCGCCATCAGCCCGCTGGCCAACCCGGCCATGCCGATGCCGGTGCCCATGCCGGTGGTGGTGTCCATGCTGCCCGGCATGGAGGCCATGGCCACGTCGATGATGAAGGCCAAGATGAAGAAGAAGGGCGTGGCCTCGCTCACCGAGCTGCGCGACGTGTGCATCGAGGCCGACGTGAAGTTCATCGCCTGCCAGATGACGGTCGACCTGTTCGAGTTCGACAAGAGCGACTTCATCGACGGCATCGAATACGGCGGTGCCGCCACCTTCATGAAGTTCGCCGGCGAAACCGACGTCTGCCTGTTCATCTGACGACGGCCCGGCACCAGGCCGCCGGGCGCCCCACCGAACAACACTCGTCCGGCCCTCGGCACGGGCGCTACTACGCCGCAGGCGCAGCCTGAACGGCACTGGAGACGGCATGGAACCCACCGCCGCAAGCTTCGGCAATGTCGTGATCGCTGGCGGCTTCGCCCTGGCGTTCGTGTTCGGTCTGGTCGCATCGAAGACCAACTTCTGCACCATGGGGGCCTTGTCCGACATCGTCAACATGGGTCACTGGAGCCGCATGCGCATGTGGCTGCTGGCGCTGGCCGTGGCCATCGTCGGCACCACCGTGCTGGTGCAGACAGGGCAGGTCGAGATCGGCAAATCGGTGGTGCAGCGCCCGGTGCTGCCCTGGTTGTCGCTGCTGATCGGCGGCCTGACCTTCGGTGTCGGCATGTCGATCGCCGGTGGCTGCGCCAACAAGAACCTGCTGCGCCTGGGCGGCGGCAGCCTGCGATCACTAGTGGTGCTGGTGTTCCTGGGCCTGTCGTCGTACATGACACTCAAGGGGCTGTTCGGCCAGTGGCGCGCCAGTTACCTCGACCCGGTGCGTGTCGACCTCGGTGCGATGGGTTGGCCGGACCAGAGCCTGGCCACCGCACTCGCACGTGGCCTGGGCCTGCCCGGCGGCACTGCCTTGCTGGTGGCCGCCGGTGTCGTGGCCGTGGTGCTGCTGGTGTTTGCCTTGAAGGACAAGCGCTTTCGCAGCAACACCTCGCAGGTGCTGGGCAGTGTCGCGCTCGGCCTGCTGATCGCGGCGGCCTGGTACGTGACCGGCCACCTGGGCCACGGCGAGAACCCCGAGACCCTCGAGGTGGTGTACTTCGCCACCAACACACACACGCTCGAATCACTCAGCTTCGTGGCACCGCTGGCGTTTGGCCTCGAGCTGCTCATGATGTGGACCGACAAGTCGCTGCATCTGAGTTTCGGCATCGCCAGTGTGCTCGGGGTAATTGCCGGATCGGCCGCCTATGCTCTGGCGACGCGGCGTTTCCGCTGGGAAGGTTTCGCCTCACTCGGTGACCTGCGCACCCAGCTCATCGGCGCCATGCTGATGGGTTTTGGTGGCGTGACCGCGCTGGGTTGCACGGTGGGCCAGGGCCTGTCGGGGCTGTCGACCCTGGCACTGGGATCGTTCATCGCCGTGGCGGCCATCATCACCGGATCGGTGGCCACGCTGAAGGTCATCACCTGGCAGGCCGAGCGCGAGTGACAGGCCCGGGCGACCTGCCTGTGGGTGGGCACTTTGTGTGGGCCCCGTGCGTGGTTTCTTTGCGTGGGTCGGTCCATGGGCCTAGGCCTGAGCCCGGTGCACGGGCCTAGTCCCGAGCCCGGGGCTCAGGCGCCGTCGTGTCAATCGTCGCCCGATGGTCCGGCCTCGCGAGGCTGCAGCAGCTGATCCTCGGCCTCGATCTGGTTGACCCCGAACATCACCTTGATGCGGGGCGCGTTGCCGCCAGGCTGCGCCTGGCGCAGCGTCTTGGCATGAGCCGATGCCTCACGAAAGACATCGAACTCGGCCAGCTTGTCGAGCTGGCCAAAACCTTTGACGGCGAAAACGTAATAGGGCATGAGCAGTCCGGATCGTGTCGATGAGCGTGGGCGGGCGGGGTGTCAGACGTAGAACTTGCTGGCGCGACGTCGACCCGGGACGGCCTTCTGGATCACCACACCGTGCACCACCGACAGGTCGGGTATCGGCAACACACCCGACTCCCCGGCAGCGGGGTTGAGCTGGTGCAGTTGCCAACCTTCACCACGTTCGCCATCGTCACCATCAGCCTTGCGACGCAGTTGCCTGAACAGCCACTCGTCGGCCCAGCGCGCCAGCACATAGCTGCCGTCCACCAGCGTGCCGTCGGGCTCGACGATGATGATGTCGCCGTTGTCGAACTCGGGCCTCATGTCGTCACCCAGCACCTGAAGGGCAAACGATTCACTGCCCGAGCAGCCGCTGTCGCCTTCGATTTCGGGAACGCGTGGTGTTGCATCGGCGCAGCCGCCACCAGGTTTGCCACAAGCACAACTCATGAGGTGATCTCGCAATGCACACGTGCCGCGGACACACCCGCAGCACTCAACTCGGCGCGCAAGGCGTCGACGAAACGCCGTGGGCCGGCGACGTAATACACACAGTCGATGTCGAACAGATCGGCGCGGATCGCGGCCGACATGTGGCTCGCGCCGGTCACCAGATCCACGTGGTGGGTGAGAGTCGAGTCGAAGTTGTCGAGGGCCTCGGACCAGGCCCGGCACTGGTTGCCCATGAAGTGCCCATCGGCGCGGGTCGCCAGCCAGAACAGGCTGATCGACGGCACGGTGTCGGCCGCCAGGGCATGTTCGATCAGGCTCTTGATGGGGGCGAAGCCCAGGTCGCAGGCGGCAAACACCAGAGGGCGCGTGTCTTCGTCGAGCACGAAATCACCACTCGGGCCCCAGACCGTGACGGCATCACCCGGCTTGACCGCGCCCGAGAACAGACGTTCGGCAAAGCTGTTGCCGGGGTCGCGGGCGATGAAGAAGTGCAGGTTGCGGTCGTCGCAGGGGCAACTGGCGATGGCCAGGTCGATGTGTGCGTCCTGGGCACCCGCCAGACCGAGCGTGACAGACTGACCGGCCAGGAAACGCAAGCGATGCGTGCGCGGTGTCTGCAGATGCAGCTGCACCGTGTCGGGCGCCAGTTCGCGCAGGCCACGCACGCTGGTCACGATCTGCTGTTCGGGCATGTCGGCCGGGCCACGCGCCTCGAGGGTCTCGATCGTGAGCTCACTGCTGGCGGCCGTGTGGGCACAGGCCAGCACATAACCCTGCTGACGCTCGGCGGGTGAGAGGCTGTAGTCCGAGTGCAGCGTACACGCCACCTGGCCGTCGATCACCCGCACCTTGCACAGGCCACAACTGCCGTTGCCACAACCGTAGTTGAGCTTGAGTCCGGCGCGCATGCCGGCCTGCAGCAACGAGTCGCGCCCCTCCACAGTGAACTGGTGGCCGCTGGGGCGCACGGTGACCTGGGCCGAAACCACCTTGAGCATGTCGTCCATGACATCGAGCACATCGACCGACTCGGTGGCCAGCGCACGGGCCAGCCCTTCGTCGAGTTGGCGCCGCAGGGCCTGCAGGCGGGCATCGTCGGCACCGGCACTACGCGAGAACTCGTGCAGCCGGTCGCGCAGCGCAATCACCAGCGCGTGATACCGCTGCAGGTGGCGCTGCACATCGGCCAGTTCCTGCGACTGCTGGAACAGCCGCTGCGCCAGCACCTCCTGGCTGGGCAGGATGCGTTCACGCAGACGTTTGCCGAAGGAATCGTCGCGGATCTGCGTGACTCGTTCGAGCAGTCCCGACTCCTCCAGCTTCGTCTGCGGATAAAGCGTCAGCAGTGTCTGGGTCGACACCAGGCCGTCGGCCAGTTCGATCTCGCCACTGCGCACACGCTGCTGCAGCACGCCTCGTGGCACACCGACCAGCTGGGCCGCCCGCCATACCGTCACCCATTGAGCCATGGTGGATCCAGTACCTTGCAGCGGTCGAGAAAACGCGCGCGATACAGCAGGCGCGGCTGCGCCGGGTCGTCGTCGAAGCTGCTGCGGTCGTGCAGGACGTTGTGGCCGACGATGCCCATGCCTGCCTGCAACTGCAGCTGCAGCCGACCGGGCGTGGCGGGGTCGTCGAGCACGGCTTCGAGTGCGGCGACGGCGCGCCGCGTGGCCTCGTCGTCACGCCAGGCAATGCTGCGTTTGCGCGCGGTGTAACGCATGTGCAGGCACCCGCCGTGCACCGAAAACACCGGGCCGGTCTGCGCTGCGCGGGCCACACCCTGAGCATCCTCGCGCGCCGGGATGGTCATCACCTCGGGGTGCATCAAGGCCCGCACCAGCGCCGGGTCGCGGTCACGCAGGGCGATGTAGGCCAGCTCGTGATCGAGCAAGGTGTTGACACCACCACGTGCTGCCGGCCGCACGCAATGCAGCACCATGGCATGGATGGTGCGCCCCGCCGGGTGGTAGTAGCCGTCGGTGTGCCAACGAATCGCCTTGTCGGTGTAGGGGATGAAGGCTGCATGAGCACCTGCATGGTCCCCCTCGCCCGACGATGACCGGCGCACCTGGATGCTCGACACACCGTCTTCGTCGGCCAGCCAGTTGGCGTCCAGCCGGTGCAGGCCAAGTTGTGCGCCCAGGGCTTGCGGCAGGCTCTTGTCAGCAGTGTTGCCCGGCGCCAGAGCCAACGCCTTGTCCGGCACAACTCTCGCGATGTCGATGTGATAGATCGCCACGTTGCAACGTGTGATGCAGTCGATCAGCGCCGCCTGTTCGGCCGTGCTCAGACTGTTCGGATCCTGCACGTGGACAATCAGCGCACTCGCGTCGCCGGACAACTGGGCCAGCTTCCAGTCGCGCCAGCGCCGGTAGGCCCGGTCGTCATCCAGATCGAAAGCCTGGCCCGCACGTGTGGCGGGTGCCGTGGGCAGGTCGAACAGGTTCATTCGCCACTCATCCCGGCACGCCGGCGCACCGGTCGCGGCGTCGGGTCCCACAACTCGTGCATCGAACGTTGCACGATGTCGAGTGCCTCGGGCACCTCGATGGCCATGACCTGGTCGATCACCCACAGGCGATCCTTCTCGGGCACCACCGGTTCGAGTCGGCGCCCCAGGTAACGCACGAAGCCGAAGTCGGGTGTGAAGCCGGCACGGGCATCTACGTGTGGGTCAGCGCCGAACTCGGCGTAGTGCGCCACCACCTCGTTGATCTGGTCGAGCAGGGCATCACCCCAGTCCGGCTCACCGCTCCTTGGTGCACCGTACAGCTCGGTCAGATTCTCGTCGTAGGTGCGCACCAGGTGGCGCACCAGGGCCACGGTGAAGTCGTGGCGGCCTTGTTCGTCCAGGCGCTGGTGCGCCATCCGGTCGGTCACGGCGACCAGAAACACCAGCACCTCACGCATGAAGGCAAAGTAGGCCGGACCGGCGTCGATGTCGAAGTCGGCGCCGCGCATGCGCTTGAGCATCTGGTGCGACACCCGCCAGACGATGAAGGCCATGACACCGGCCTGCTCGGCCGCGTCGTGTGTCTCGCCGGGCTTGAACCAGCGGCTCTTGATACGCATGGCCGGCAAGGTGCTCACGCCGGTGCCCCCGCTCGTGTGGCGCCTGAGTGAAACACGCCGGTGTGTGGCATCAGTAACCGCCCTTGCCCAGCGGCTGCGGCAGGCCGGCAACCTTGGCGCCTTGTTTGGCCGGGCCGATGGGAAACAGGTCGTACAGCGACTTGCTGTCGATGCCCGGCATCACTTCACCCAGGCCCTTGAGCATGTTGCGAAAGTTGGGCGTGTGGCCGTGTTCGCGGTATTCGTCGCGCAGGTAGGCGACGACCTTCAGGTGGTCGTCGGTGAGTGTCAACCCCTCGGCGGCGGCGATCACGCCGACCACCTCGTCGCTGAAGTCGGGTTCGAGCAAATACCCCTGCTCGTCGGTCTCGAGTTCGGTGCCGTTGACGGTGTAGCCCATCGTTGTTGTCTCCTGCAGGCTGTGGGATGGATGTGGATGTAGTCGAAAGCAGTCGGTGGAGGGTCGAGCCCAGGGCCCATCAATAGGGTGTGCCGACGGCGGCGGCCGACTTGTGAGGCACGAAGACGCCGCACCCGAGCAGGCGGTGTGGCCCCAGGCCGGTGTCGAGCATGCGCAGGGCGTGTGTCGTCGTCAGGCCGTCGAGCATCAGGCCATGGCCGACCAGTCGCCCGCCGTCGATGGCATGGCGACGCCCGCAGATGACACGGGCCGACACTTGCAAGGCATCGAGTTCGGCATAGACCCGGCGCATGAAGGTGATCTCGTCGTCGTCCTCGTCCGGGCGAGTTGTCGAGGTGCTCACCAGATGGGCATACAGCGTGCCCCAGGGCAGCAGTTCGTGTGCCCGGGCCGACCCCAGGCGCAGCACGCAGCCTGTCAGGTCAAGTGTGCAGCCAACCAGCTCCAGGCAGTCGTCGAGCTGCGCGGCGGGCACCCGCAAGGTCAGGCGGGAGCGCCTTGACAACAGGGCCTGGGAGCCAGCGCTCAGGCGCAGCGGGTGCACACCGATGCCCGGCGTGTTGGCCAGTGGTGGCCAGGCCAGCGTCAGGGCTTCGGCCAATTCGTGGTGGTAGTCGTGCGACAGCGCCCGGGTCGACGCCGCCGCATCGAGCTCGACCGCAAAGGCCACATCCACCATGGTGGGCACGACGTCGCTCATCGTCTACTCGCGCGGCTGCCCGCGGGCCCAGTCGAGCAGGGCCTGGCCCCAGGCCTCGGCGGTGATCGGATCGATGTCGAAGATGGTGAAGCGGCTTTTCTCGCGTATGCGTGTGCGCAGCAAGCTCATGCCACCGGCCTCGAAGTCGACCTGTTGCAAGTGGATCTCTTCTCCGCCCAGCGGTGACTGCAAATGGGCAAGTGGCGTGAGTTGCATGGGTGTGGTCATGATGAGACCGGCATTGAGCGCGCCACCCCCGGGGTGCGTCCATACCCGGTACGGGTGAGCGCCTGATACCCCATCCGGGTAATGTTTTCACGAGCCTGACGGACTATCGTGCGGTTCTCGACGAGGCAACCTGTGTGCAGATTCGGCAGCAGGCCAGCCTTGCAAAAACCCGGCAAACCCGTCACGGCACGACGCGGTACCACCAGGAGACACGATGGCCAAGCCACAACATCCGACGCCCATGCTCGACGAGCTCGAGAGCGGGCCATGGCCCAGCTTTGTCACCGGCCTGAAACGGCTGGCGACCGAGAAGGACTACATGGTCGACATACTCGGCACGCTCGAAACCTCCTACCGTACCCGCAAGGGTTACTGGAAAGGCGGCACCGTGGGGGTATTCGGTTACGGCGGTGGGGTTATCCCTCGGTTTACCGAACTCAAGAATGAACAGGGCCAGCCGGTGTTTCCGGATGCGGCCGAGTTCCACACGCTGCGTATCCAGCCGCCGCCCGGCATGCACTACGACACCAACGTGCTGCGCAAGATGTGCGACATCTGGGAGCGCCATGGCTCGGGCCTGATCGCCTTCCACGGTCAGTCCGGCGACATCATGTTCCAGGGCGCGAAGACAGAAAACGTCCAGGCCGCCTTCGACGAACTCAACGAACTGGGCTTCGACCTCGGCGGTGCCGGCCCGGCGGTGCGCACTTCGATGAGCTGCGTCGGCGCGGCGCGATGTGAACAAAGCTGCTACGACGAGGCACGTGCACATCGGCAGGTGATCAACACCTTCGTCGACGACATCCATCGCCCGGCCCTGCCCTACAAGTTCAAGTTCAAGTTCAGCGGTTGCCCCAACGACTGCATGAACTCGATCCAGCGTGCCGACATGGCCGTCATCGGCACCTGGCGCGACAACATGCGCACCGACGAGGAACTGGCGCGCAAGTGGTTCGCCAAGTACGACATGAACAAGCTGGTCAACGAGGTCGTGGTGCGCTGCCCGACCAAGGCGATCATGATCAAGGAAGTCAAGGACCTCCGCGCAGGCGCCCACATCTCCAGCGTCAAGCTCAGCGACACCCACGCGCTGGAGATCGACAACAAGGACTGCGTGCGCTGCATGCACTGCATCAACGTGATGACCGGCGCACTGGCCAAGGGCACCGACACCGGCGCCACCATCCTGGTGGGTGGCAAACGCACACTCAAGATCGGTGACCTGATGGGCACGGTGGTCGTGCCCTTCCTGCCGATGAAGACCGATGCCGACTACGCCGCCCTGGTCGACCTGGGCAAACGGGTGATCGACTTCTTCGCCGAGAACGCACTCGAACACGAACGCACCGGCGAGATGATCGAGCGTATCGGCCTGGTCAACTTCCTCGAAGGTATCGAGGTCGAGATCGACGCCAACATGGTCGCGACGCCGCGCACCAACCCGTACGTGCGCATGGATGGCTGGGACGACGAGGTCGCCAAGGTCAACGCACGCAAGACCATCGCCATCAAGGCGGCTTGACAGGTACAGGAGCACAGCGACCATGGCCAATCGCACCCCCATCGAGAGCGGCGCCCCCGACAACAAACCCTTCCTGCATCCCACGCTGGCGAAGAACTACGGCAACTGGCGTTACCACGACCGCCCGCGTCCCGGTGTGCTGCACCACGTGGCACACAGCGGCGACGAAGTCTGGAGCGTGCGCGCCGGCACACAGCGGCAGATGGACGTGCACACGATCCGCACGTTGTGCGACATCGCCGACACGTATGCCGAAGGCCATGTGCGCTTCACCATCCGAAGCAACATCGAGTTCATGGTGTCGGACCCGAACAAGGTCGCGCCGCTCGTGGCCGAACTCACCGACAAGGGTTTCCCGGTCGGTGGCACGGGCAACTCGGTGTCGATGATTGCGCACACCCAGGGCTGGCTGCACTGCGATATCCCGGGCACCGACGCCTCGGGCGCTGTCAAGGCGCTGATGGACGAATTGCACGAGGAGTTCATCCGCGAGGAGATGCCCAACCGCGTGCACCTGTCGACCAGTTGCTGCGAGATCAACTGCGGTGGCCAGGCCGACATCGCCATCATCGTGCAGCACACGAAGCCGCCCAAGATCAACCACGACCTGGTGGCCAACGTCTGTGAGCGCCCCGCCGTGGTGGCACGTTGCCCGGTGGCGGCCATCCGCCCGGCGCTGGTTAACGGCAAACCCTCACTCGAAGTCGACGAGAAGAAATGCATCTGCTGCGGCGCGTGTTACCCACCCTGCCCGCCCATGCAGATCAACGATCCCGAGCACAGCAAGCTCGCGATCTGGGTGGGCGGCAAGAATTCCAACGCCCGCGGCAAGCCCACCTTCATGAAGATGGTGGCCTCGGGCCTGCCGAACAACCCGCCCCGCTGGCCCGAGGTGTCGGCCATGGTGAAGAAGATCCTGCACGTCTACAAGGAAGACGCCCGCCCCTGGGAGCGCCTGTCCGACTGGATCGAACGTATCGGCTGGCCACGCTTCTTCGAGAAGTGCGACCTGCCCTTCACCAAGTACCTGATCGACGACTGGCGTGGCTCGCGTGCCAACCTCAACGCCTCGACCCACATCCGCTTCTGAGCGCCTCACAGAGTTCCGCACGATGAAGATCGCCTTGCTCGTCAATGAAGGGCCCTACACCCACCAGGCCAGCGACAGCGCCTGGCAGTTCGCCAATGCGGCCATCGCCAAGGGCCATGAGGTGACGCGGGTGTTTTTCTATCACGACGGTGTCTACAACGCGACCCGGCTGACCGAGCCGCCGCAGGACGACCGCCACATCGTGAACCGCTGGTCGGCGCTGAAGGAACAGCACGGCACCGATCTGGTGGTGTGTGTGGCCGCAGCGCTGCGCCGCGGCATCAAGGACGAGGTGCTGGCCCCGGGCTTTCGTATCTCGGGTCTGGGTCAACTGGTCGACGCCGGCATCAAGGCCGACCGGCTGGTCACCTTCGGCGATTGAGCACAGGGGCACACGATGAAGAAATTCATGTTCGTCAACCGCAAGGCACCTTACGGCACGATCTACGCACTCGAGAGCCTCGAGGTGGTGCTCATCACCGCCACGCTGGATCAGGACGTGAGCCTGGCCTTCGTCGACGACGGTGTCTACGAACTCGTCAAGGGCCAGAACACCAAGACCATCGGCATCAAGAACTTCTCGCCGAGCTACCGCGCACTCGACGGCTACGACGTCGAGAAGTTGTACGTCGAACGTGAATCGATGGCGGCGCGCGGCCTGGAAGAAGCCGACCTGCTGGTACCGGTCGAGGTGTTGTCGAGCGCCGAGATGGGCGCCCTGATGGCCGAGCAGGACGTGGTCCTGAGCTTCTGACCGAGCGAGACACTACCCATGCTGCATATCGTCAACAAGTCGCCCACCGACACCCCCAACCTGCAGAGCTGCCTGCGCCTGGCCCAGCCCGGCCACGCCGTGCTGCTGATCGAGGACGCCGTCTACGCCGCCACACGGGCCCAGGCCGTGGCCTGTGGTCTGGCTGGCGCAATGAGCAGCCTGAAGGTTTATGCCCTGCAGCCCGACGTCGACGCCCGCGGCATGGGCTCGCGCCTGTTGCCGGGCATCACCCCCATCGACTACGGCGGCTTCGTCGACCTGGTCACCGAACACACCAACAACCAATCCTGGATCTAGGAGACAAGACATGCCCATCGAAGTCAACGGCAGCAGCTACGAAACCGACGAAGAGGGTTACCTCATCGATCTGTCCGAGTGGAACGAGGACATCGCCAAGGTGATCGTTCAGGGCGAGAACGTCGACATGACCGACAACCACTGGGAAGTCGTCAACTTTCTGCGCGACTACTACAACGAGTACCAGATCGCCCCGGCCGTGCGTGTGTTGACCAAGGCCATCGGCAAACAACTCGGCGAGGAGAAGGGCAACAGCAAGTACCTGTACGAACTGTTCCCTACGGCCCGCCAAACAGGCTTGCAAGATCGCCGGCCTGCCCAGCGCCGACCGGCTGCGTCTGACACCTCCGCCCGGAGGCGTAGCCACCTTCCACCAGCGGCCGCACGGCTCTTGCCCGGTGTGCCGGTCCGCCGCTGTGGGGTTGCTGCACGCTGCGCCCCCAGCCAGACCACTCGCATGTCCTTGCTCACCATCGTCTACGCCGCGCTGTTTTATGCCGCCACGGCCATGCTGGTGGTCGGCACGGCCCTGAAGATCCGCAGCTATGCCCGCACACCGGCACCGCTGAAGATACCCACGACACCAGCGCCGATCAGCAACCGCGGTGTGGCCGTGCGGCTGGCGCGCGAGGTGGTGTTGTTCGAGAGCCTGTTCAAGGCGAGTCGCTGGACCTGGCTGTTCGGCTGGATGTTCCATGCGGCGCTGGCACTGGTACTGCTGCGGCACGCGCGTTATTTTCAGCAGCCGGTGTGGACAGTCGTCGAAGCGGCGCAGTTCATCGGCACCTATGCCGGCTTCGCGATGGTGGCCGGGCTGGCGGGCCTGTGGGCGCGGCGCCGCTGGGTCGACCGGGTGCGCTACATCTCGACGCCGTCGGACCACCTGCACCTGGCCCTGCTGCTGGCGATCGGACTGTCAGGCCTGGCGATGCGTTTCGTCGCGCATACCGACATCGTGGCACTCAAGGCCTTCATGCTCGGACTCATGCGCTTCGATGTGCAGCCGCTGCCGAGCGACCCCTTGCTGCTGCTGCACCTCACCCTGGTCGCACTGCTGATGATCATCTTCCCCATCAGCAAGCTGCTGCATGCGCCGGGGCTGTTCTTCAGCCCGACCCGCAACCAGGTCGACAACCCGCGCGAAGCCCGCCACCAGGCAGCCTGGGCCGCGGCGCTGGACAAGTAGACCGCAGGAGCACCCGTGGCCACCGCCAAGTTCGCAACCCCCGCGCTGTCGCGTTATCCGGTCATCCCGCTGGTCGAGCGTGGTGCCATGGGTCACCTCAAGCCCTTCGTGGCGTCACCCGCCATCCAGGGCAACATCGGTTTCCCCGGTGAGCTGACCGAAGGCTGGGAACAACGCGCCGTGGCCAAGATGGGCGAGTTGCTCGGCAAGTACCGCTCGCTGCAGGTCTACATGGATGCCTGCGTGCACTGCGGTGCCTGCAGCGACAAGTGCCATTACTTTCTGGGCACCGGCGACCCGCGCAACATGCCGGTGGCGCGCCAGGACCTGATGCGTGGGGTCTACCGGCGCTACTTCACCTTTGCCGGCAAACACTTCCCCAAGCTGGTGGGTGCGGTCGACATGAGCAAGCAGGTGCTCGACGACTGGTACAGCTACTACCACCAGTGCTCCGAGTGCCGCCGCTGCAGCGTGTTCTGCCCTTACGGCATCGACACGGCCGAGATCACCATGGCCGCACGCGAGATCATGGACGCGGTCGGCATGGGGCAGAAGTACAGCAACGAGATCATCGGCAAGGTCCACAAGATCGGCAACAACCTGGGCCTGCCTGGCCCGGCCCTGCGCAACACGCTCGAAGGCCTGGAAGAGGACGTCAAGGAAGACACCGGCATCGACGTGCGTTATCCGCTCGACGTCAAGGGTGCCGAGGTGCTGCTGGTCACCCCCTCGGCCGACTTCTTCGCCGAGCCTCACATCGAGAGCCTGATCGGTTACGGCAAGGTCTTCCACGCCGCCGGCATCAGCTGGACGCTGTCGACCAAGGCCAGCGAGGCCGGCAACTTCGGCATGTTCATCGGCAACTACGAGCAGTTGCGCAAGATCGCGCTGCGCATCCGTGAAGCCGCACTCGAACTGGGCGTCAAACGCATCGTGGTGGGTGAATGTGGCCATGCCTGGCGCGTGGCCTACAGCTTCTGGAACACGTTGGTGGGTATCGGCGCCGGTGGCAAGGACCCCTTCGCCATCGAACTGCAGAACCAGCTCGACGGCCGCTACAAACAGCCCACCCACATCTGCGAGCTGACCTGGGACCTGATCCAGCGTGGCGCACTGAAGTTCGACAAGGAAAAGAACGATCACCGCATCGTCACCTTCCACGACTCGTGCAACGTGGCCCGGGCCTCGCGCATGGGCGACATGCCGGGTGGCCAGTTCGTGATTCCGCGCGACATCATCAAGGCGGTGGCCAACAACTTCCACGACATGGCGCCGGCCACCATCCACGAGGCCACCTTCTGCTGCGGCGGGGGTGGCGGCCTGCTGACCGACGATCTGATCGAGTTGCGCGTCAAGGGCGCGCTGCCTCGCATGGAAGCCTTGCGCAACGTGGCCGACGACCACGGCGTGAATTTCATGGCCACGATCTGCGCCATCTGCAAGGCGCAGTTTTCCAAGGTGCTGCCGTACTACGGCTTCGAGATGGGCATGGTGGGCGGTGTGCACCAGCTGGTCAGCACCGCCATCCGGCTCGGCGAGCCGGTCTGAAGCGAACAACAGAAGGAGACAAGCCATGGCTCATATCGTCCTCATGGGCGCCGGCATCGGCGGCCTGCCCGCTGCCTACGAGATGCGCGACATGCTCGACAAGCAGCACAAGGTCACGGTCATCAACGCGGTGGACTACTTCCAGTTCGTGCCGTCCAACCCGTGGATTGCCGTGGGCTGGCGCAAGCGCGACGACATCGTGCTGCAGCTCGCACCGCTGCTGCAGCGCAAGGGCATCGACTTCATCGCCAAGGCCGTGACGGCCATCGACCCGGAAGCCAACCAGCTGACCGTCGACGGCGGGCAGACGGTGAGC
Source organism: Candidatus Intricatilinea gracilis (assembly GCA_016702605.1). Taxonomy (GTDB): domain Bacteria; phylum Pseudomonadota; class Gammaproteobacteria; order Burkholderiales; family Burkholderiaceae_C; genus Sphaerotilus; species Sphaerotilus gracilis. Next base: position 934,615 of record JADJDQ010000021.1, on the reverse strand, counting down.
TACGACTACCTGGTCATCATCACCGGGCCCAAGCTCTCGTTCGACGAGGTGCCTGGCGCGGGTCCGGTATCGTCGGGAGGTGGTGGCCACACACACTCGGTCTGCACCGTCGACCATGCCGAAGCTTTCTTCAAGGACTACGAAGAGTTCCTGAAAGCACCCGGCCCGATCGTGATCGGCGCCATGCCAGGGGCCAGCTGCTTCGGCCCGGCCTACGAGTTTGCCTTCATCGTCGATGCCGACCTGCGCAAGCGCAAGCTGCGCAGCAAGGTGCCGATCACCTTCGTCACCAGCGAGCCCTACATCGGCCACCTCGGCCTGGGTGGCGTGGGCGACTCCAAATCGCTGCTCGAGAGCGAAATGCGTGGCCACGACATCAAGTGGATCACCAACGCCAAGACGACCAAGGTCGAGGCCGGCAAGCTGTTCACCACCCAGCTCGACGACAAGGGTGAGCCGTACAAGGAGCACGAGGTGCCCTTCAAGATCTCGATGATGCTGCCAGCCTTCAAGGGCGTGAACGCCGTGGCGGCCGTGCCCGGCCTGTGCAATCCGCGTGGCTTCGTATTGATCGACGAGTACCAGCGCAGCAAGAAGCACCGCAACATCTTCTCGGCCGGCGTGTGTGTGGCGATTCCGCCGGTCGAGGTGACGCCGGTGCCCACCGGTGCACCCAAGACGGGCTACATGATCGAGACCATGGTGTCGGCCATCGTGCACAACATCAAGGACGAACTGGCCGGCCAGCCCGTCACCACACAAGCCACCTGGAACGCCATCTGCCTGGCCGACATGGGCGATACCGGTGCAGCCTTCGTGGCCTTGCCGCAGATACCGCCGCGCAATGTCAACTGGTTCAAGAAGGGCAAGTGGGTGCACCTGGCCAAGATCGGCTTCGAGAAGTACTTCCTGCGCAAGATGCGTGCGGGCAGCTCGGAGCCGGCGTTCGAGAAGTTCGTGCTCAAGTCGCTGGGCATTGCCCGCCTGCTCAAGTGACCGGTCGATTGCCACAGCCCACCGACCCGAGGAGTAGACCAGTGTCCGACCACGCCAAACCCGCGCACCAGCCGTTGACCTTTCGCCGCTACAAGGACGGCGACGCCAAGCCCTTGAGCTGGCAGCAGGAGATCTTCGACGCCGACCATACCCACAAGTGCCCGACCTACATCCAGAGCACACCGCCCTGCCAGGGCTCGTGCCCGGCGGGTGAGGACATCCGCGGTTACCTCAACATCGTGCGTGGCATCGAGAAGCCGCCCGCCGGTGTGCCCTGGCAGGAGTACGCCTGGCGCCGCCTGACCGAGGCCAACCCGCTGCCGTCGGTGATGGGTCGGGTGTGCCCGGCACCGTGTGAATCGGGCTGCAACCGCAATCAGGTCGAGGACTTCGTCGGCATCAACTCGGTCGAACACTTCCTGGGTGAATGGGCGATCGAGAAACAACTCGCCTTCGTCAAACCCGCCACTCGCAGCGGCAAGACGGTGGCCGTCATCGGCGGCGGCCCGGCCGGCCTGTCGGCGGCTTACCAGCTGGCGCTGCGTGGCCACGACGTGACCATCTTCGACGAACGCGCCGAACTGGGCGGCATGATGCGTTACGGCATCCCGGGTTTTCGGACGCCGCGCCAGGTGCTGGATGCCGAGATCGGCCGCATCCTCGACCTGGGTGTCACCGCGCGCATGAACACACGCATCGGCCGCGACATCACGCTGGACCAGATCAAGGCCGACTTCGACGCCGTCTTCCTCGGCCTGGGTGCACAAAGTGGCCGCGCCTTGCCGGTGCCCGGCGCCGAGGCGCCCAACTGCGTCACCGCCACGGCCTTCCTGAAGGCCTTCAATGACGGGCGCATGGCGCATGTGGGCAAACGCGTGGTGGTGATCGGTGGCGGCGACACCTCGATCGACGTGGCCACCGTGGCACGCCGACTCGGCCACATCGATCAGTTGCACGAGTCCGACCGGCCCGAGAACGCCATGGCTGCGGGCACCGGCTTTGCGGCGCACGACGCCGCCGTGTTGTCGCGCCGCCAGGGCGCCGAGGTGACGCTGACGTCGATCTTTGCCGTCGAGAAGATGCAGGCCAGCAAACACGAAGTCGAGCACGCCCTGTCCGAAGGCATCACCATCCGCGGCGGACTCGCACCGTTGGCGGTGCTGGTCGGCGCCGACGGCCGTGCCACCGGCTTGCGCCTGATCCGCTGCGAGGCACGCATCGCGGGCGGCAAGCTCGACGTCAAGCACATCGCCGGCACCGAGGAAGACATCGAGGCCGACCTCATCGTCTCGGCCATCGGTCAGGCGGTCGACTTCAGCGGCCTGGAGCAACTCGACAACGGCCGCGGCGCCATCACCACCGACAAGAACTACCAGGTGCAGGGCCAGGCCGGCATGTTCTGCGGCGGCGACGTGATCCGCCCGCACCTGCTGACCACTGCCATCGGCCACGGCGCCATTGCCGCCGACGGCATCGACAAACATCTGCGCGGTCTGGCGCAGGACAAACGCCCGAAGGTGGATGTGCACAGCTTCGACCTGATGCGCAAGATGGTCGAGAAGGGCCTCAAGATCACCGCGATCACCGAGCCGATACACGGCACCGACAAGAGCACGGGCGCGGTGCACAACTTCGACAACCGCTCGGATCGTTACGTCATCCCGCACAAGAGCCTGTTCCTGGGCCACTTCAACTACACCGAGCGCAACAAGCGCCAGGTGGTGTCGCTGACCGCCGACGAGGCGCTGAACAACTTCGAGGAACGCCTGATTCCGCTGCTCGAAGCCAAGGCCCAGGCCGAGGCCAAACGCTGCATGAGTTGTGGCCAGTGTTTCGAGTGCGACAACTGCGTCGTGTATTGCCCGCAGACCGCCGTGTTCAAGGTGCCCAAGGCCAAGGCCACCACCGGACGTTATGTCGACACCGACTACAACAAGTGTGTCGGCTGCCACATCTGCGCCGATGTCTGCCCGACCGGCTACATCCAGATGGGCCTGGGGGAGTAAGGCCGTGCGACGTCTGCCTGGCTTGGTGCTGGTGGGCCTGATGCTGGGCCTGTCGGTGGGATCACCCGTCTACGCCGCAGCCCCATCGGTCGACGGGGGCACGGCGGTGGTCACGGCCGGGCGCACGCCCGTTCCCCACATCACGCCGGCACGCGCCGGCAGCACCTGTGTGGCTGACCCGTCCACCATGCGGCGCCAGCACATGACGATGCTGCGCCACCAGCGCGACGCCACGGTGCACGGCGGCATACGCGGCACCAGCCAGAGCCTGAAGGCCTGCATCGATTGCCACGCCAGCCGCGTGACTGGCAGCGTGGCGCAGGCGCCGGGTGACTTCTGCGTGTCCTGCCACAGTTATGCATCGGTGCAGATCGACTGCTTCGAATGCCACGCCAGCCGACCGGCCAGTGCCGCCGGCAAATTGGCCCGCCAGCCCTGAGGACCAGGCCATGAGCTGCGACGGCAAGAACGACACCTTCACCGCCACCGGCGTGGGCGATCAGGCCACACCGGCCAACCCGATGGGTGGTCCACCGGCAGACCCGGCGTGGCGACGCCGCGGCTTCCTGGGTGTCGCCGCCGCGGGCCTGGGCGGCCTCATGCTGGCACCCGGCATCCGCCTGATCGAGATCGCCCAAGCCGCCGCACCACAGGCCGGCACACCGCCAGCTGCATCGACGGCCGGGTCGCCAGCCAGCTCACTGCAGGCTGCGGGCGTGGCGCCGGGCGCCGGCGTCAACCCCAAGGTGCGCTGGGGCATGTTGGTCGACACGACCAGGTGCGAGCCCGGCTGCAACGATTGTGTCGACGCCTGCAACACCGAGAACGGCCTGCGCGATGTCGGTGGCCCGCCGCCCAAGTCGACCGATGCGCAGTGGATCCGCAAGATCGAGATCAAGCAGATCAGCACCGGTCGCAGCTCCTCGCTGCCCGTCATGTGCCAGCACTGTGCCGAACCACCCTGCGTCGACGTGTGCCCCACCGGGGCGTCGTTCAAGCGGGCCGACGGCATCGTGCTGGTCGACCGCCACACCTGCATCGGCTGTCGCTACTGTGTGATGGCCTGCCCGTACAAGGCACGCTCGTTCGTGCACGAACCACTCAGCAATCAGAAGCCCGACGTGCCGCGCGGCAAGGGTTGTGTCGAAGGCTGCACGCTGTGTGTGCACCGCATCGACCAGGGCAACTCGGTCACCGCTTGCGCCGAAGCCTGCGCCAAGGCGGGCCACCACGCCATCGTGTTCGGAGACCTCAACGACCCGGGCAGCGAGATCGCCCGGCGTGTGCGCGAGATCCAGACCACTCAGCTGCGCGCCGATCTCAGGCTCGACCCCGGCGTTCGTTACCACGGCATCTGAGTCGACGAGGACACCATGCGATCGCCTGCAGACATACGCAACTTCTGGCTGCTCCTGGCTGCGGCCAGCGTCGTCACATCCATCGGCCTGGCCGCAGCGCACTATATGGAAGTGCACGGCCACGTCGTGACCGGCATGGACAACCAGATCGTCTGGGGCCTGCCCCACGTGTTCGCGATCTTCATGATCGTGGCGGCGTCGGGTGTGCTGAACGTGGCCTCGATCGGCTCGGTCTTCGGCCAGACGATCTACAAGCCGCGCGCCCCGCTGTCGGGCCTGCTGTGTATCGCGCTGTTGATGGGCGGCCTGATGGTGCTGATGCTCGATCTGGGCCGGCCCGAACGCATCATCGTGGCGGCCACCCACTACAACCTCACCTCGGTGTTCGCCTGGAACGTGGTGCTGTATTCGGGCATGACGGCCGTGGTGGCGGTCTATCTGTGGACCATGTTCGAACGCAGGATGAACATGTATTCCAAGCCGGCAGGCCTGGCTGCCCTGGTGTGGCGCTTCGTGCTGACCACCGGCACCGGCTCGATCTTCGCGTTCCTGGTGGCCCGTCAGGCCTACCAGTCGGCCTTGCTGGCGCCGCTGTTCATCGTGCTGAGTTTCGGCTGGGGACTGGCGGTCTTTCTGGTCGCACAGGCCACGATGTATGCCTGGGAGGGCCGAGAGCTCGATCTCGCGATCCAGCGTCGCATGGCGCGGTTGCTCGGCATCTTCATCGCTGCATCACTCTACCTGGTGGCGGTCTACCACCTGACCAACCTGTACTACGCCAAGCAGTCGGCGTTCGAGGCTTTCCTGCTGCTGGGCCGAGGTGGCCACACCGTCTACCCGCTGCTGTTCTGGCTCGGCTACGTGATCATCGGGTCGGTACTGCCCCTGGTGCTGCTGCTCAACCCGCGCACCGATGGCACACGCCACACGCTGGCGGCGTCCTTGCTGATCGTGGCCGGCGCCTTTGCCTTCCTGTACGTGTTCATCATCGGTGGGCAGGCCTATCCGCTCGACATCTTCCCGGGCCATGAGGTGCGCAGCAGCTTCGGCGACGGGCAGGTGGCGCACTACCTGCCCTCGCTACCCGAACTGCTGCTGGGCATCGGCGGGCTGGGGGCGGCGTTCGTGATGACCATCATCGGCATCCGCGCCTTCGACTTCATGCCGCAGGACGACTTCGTGGCGGTGCGCAAATGACGGCGCGACTGCTCGTCTCGGCGGCCCACAAGTCGTCGGGCAAGACCACCATCACGCTGGGCCTGTGCGCCGCGCTGGCCGCGCGTGGCCTGGTGGTGCAGCCGTTCAAGAAAGGCCCCGACTACATCGACCCGATGTGGCTGGGTCTGGCCTCCGGTCGCCCCTGCTACAACCTCGACCCGCATCTGATGGACGACGCCGCGATGGCGCGTTGCTTCGAGCAGGGTCGCGCTGGTGCGCAGATCACGCTGGTGGAGGGCAACAAGGGGCTTTACGACGGCCTGGCGCTGGACGGCAGCAACAGCAACGCGGCGCTGGCCCACCGCTTCGACCTGCCGGTGCTGCTGGTGATCGACGCCCGTGGCATGACCCGCGGCATCGCACCGCTGCTGCTGGGTTACCAGGCCTTCGACCGTGGCCTGCGTATCGCCGGCGTGGTGCTCAACCGCGTCGGTGGCCCGCGCCACGAAGGCAAGCTGCGCGCCGTGATCGAGCACTACACCGATCTGCCTGTCATCGGCGCCGTGGCCGAGGACGCGCGGCTGCAGGTGATCGAACGCCACCTGGGCCTGCAACCCTGCGCCGAACGCGACGATGCGGCCATTCATGTGGCCGAGCTGGGTCGTCTGATCGCCGCTCAGGTCGACCTTGACCGTGTGCTCGATCTGGCGCGCGCCGCCCCCGTGCGAAACACGGCCGTGGTGGCAACCGGACATGTCAAGGCAGCACCAGCACCACACGCAGAAAGTCAAGCGTCGTCGCCGGCAGGTTGCTTCGGTGTCCGCCGGGTCGACGCCACACAGCCGCTGCGCATAGGCATTGCCCGCGACCGTGCCTTCAGCTTCTACTACCCCGACGACCTCGAAGCCTTTGCCGCCGAGGGTGCCGAGCTCATCCCCATCGACACCCTGCACGACCAACAACTGCCCGACCTCGACGGCCTGTTCATCGGTGGTGGTTTCCCCGAGGCCTGCATGGCCGAGCTGGAGGCCAACACGGCGATGCGCAGCGCGATCCGTCAGGCCATCGAAGCGGGACTGCCCACCTATGCCGAATGTGGCGGCCTGATGTACCTGTCGCGCAGCATCAGCTGGCAGGGCCGCAGTGCCGCCATGGTGGGTGTGATACCGGGTGACGCGGTGATGCGGCCACGCCCCGTCGGGCGTGGTTATGTGCAGTTGCAGGCCACCGCGGACATGCCGTGGCCGACGCTCGAAGAGCAGCACCAGGCTTAGGTGGAACCGGTGGTGCGCGGCCACGAGTTCCACCATTCCAGCCTCGAATGCCTGCCGCCCGGTCTGAGTTACGCCTGGCGGGTGCGGCGTGGCCACGGCATCGACGGTGACAACGACGGCCTGACCCTGCACAACCTGCTCGCCTCGTACAGCCACTTGCGCGACGCCACCGGTGCGGCCTGGGTGCGCCGCTTCGTCGCCCATGTGCGGCGCCATCGCGACCGAAGCACCCAGTTGCAGACACCTGCGGCGTTGACAACGACGGCTTCTACCAGTGCAGTGTCCACCACTGCGGTCTCGGTGCCCCTCGCTGCCTGACCGGCTCCACCTCTCACCATCGGAGTTGCCACCATGTTCCAGCTCACCCCTGCGGCTACCCAGGAGATTCTTGCTTCGGCCCTGCGCAGCGACGCCGCCGGCATGGCCCTGCGTGTGGCAGCTCGGCAAGGCCCGGACGGCGCGATTGAATACGGCATGGGCTTCGACGAGGTGCGCGAGCGTGACGAGTCACTGCAGTTCGGCGACCTCACCGTGCTGATGGGTGCACCGAGCCGCGACCTGCTGGCCTCGACCGTGCTCGACCTGGTCGAGACCGCGCCGGGAGAACTCAACTTCGTCTTCAGCCGGATCGACCCCGCCGAGAGTGAACAGCCGGCCAGCGAGAAGGCCCCGGGAGTCTGCGGCAGCGGCTGCGGCTGCGGCAGCTGACGGCCGTGCCATCAGGCCTTGCACTGGCCCACCCACCTGAGGTATCTGCACGATGAACGCCTGTGTCGACATTCCGGCCCTTTGCGCCATCACCGCGGCCTGCCGCGCCCATGGTGGCACCGTCCATCTGGTCGGCGCTGGCCCGGGTGATCCCGAACTGCTGACGCTGCGTGCGGCGCGCCTGCTCCAACAGGCCGACGTGGTGGTGTACGACCATCTGGTCGGGCCAGGGGTGCTGGACTTGATCGGGCATCAAGCCGAACGCATCTACGTGGGCAAACAACGCGCCTGCCACAGCCTGTCGCAGGACGAGATCAATGCCTTGCTGGTGCGCCTGTCGCAGGCCGGCCGCACGGTGGTGCGGCTCAAGGGAGGTGACCCCTTCGTGTTCGGTCGTGGTGGTGAAGAGCTGCAGGTGCTGGCCGCCCACGGTGTGCCGTTCGAGGTGGTGCCCGGCATTACGGCGGCCTGCGGCGTGTCGAGTTATGCCGGCATCCCGCTGACCCACCGCGACTACGCCCAAAGCTGCACCTTCGTCACCGGCCACCTGAAGGACGGCAGCTGCAATCTCGACTGGGTGGCACTCGCCCGGCCACGCCAGACGGTGGTGATCTACATGGGCTTGTCGGGCCTGTCGACCATCTGCGCCGAACTGATGGCACACGGCCTGCCCGCCGACTGGCCAGCCGCCGTGGTGGCACATGGCACCCTGTCGCGCCAGCAGGTGGTGGTGGCCACACTCGCCACGCTGGCTCAGACGGTGCAAGACGCCGGGCTGGCGTCACCCGGACTCACCATCGTCGGCGAGGTGGTGCGCCTGCGTGACGAACTGGCCTGGTTCGACGCCGCGTCCCAGGCGATGAGCCACTTCCCTCACACAGCCAACATCGGAGCATGAGCTCATGACCTGTCGTCGACTCGCTCTCGCCGTGATCGCCCTGGTCACCGCAGCCTCAGGCGCCACCGCCATCGCACAGCCTGCACCGACCGCCATGTCCTCGGACTGGGCGCAGGCACTGTGCAAGGCGTGGAACAACGACAAGACCCTGACCGAACAGTTGGCAGCGTCGGGCTGGGCTGGCAACCACGGCGGGCGTGGCATGAAGGCCATGCAGATCTTCCGCTCCGACTGCCCGGCCAGCGCGCGGGTCGAACTGCACATCGTCCTGAAGGACGGACTTGCCCAATGCATCCACGGTGGCGCACCGCAGGACGGCAAGCTGGACCCCGCTTCCGATTACCTGATGTGGGCTGACACGGCGCGCTGGCGCGAGATGGGCAATGGTGACTACGGGCCGATGCGCGCCATGGCCTTCGGGCGGCTCAACTTTTCCGGCCCCAAGCTGGAGGCCATGAGCAATATGGGGCCTTTCGAGGGCTTCCTGCTGCTGGTCGGCCAGGTGCCCGGCGACTGGACGACCTGCCCCTGATCGGGCCGGCGTCAGGCTGGGCACACGCCTTCAGCGCGAGTTCGAGGCGCGAGCCTCGACAGCGAACACCGCGGCTTCGACCCGCGAGCTCATGTTGAGCTTCGAGAGGATGTGGCGCACATGCAGCTTGACGGTGTCGTGGCTGATGTCGAGTGCCCGGGCGATGGTCTTGTTGCTTTCGCCGCGTGCCAGGTGTTCGAGGATCTGGCGTTCGCGTTCGGTGAGGGTGTCGAGTTGCCCACGCCGGTCAGTGCCCCGTGCGCCGGTGTAGAGCAACTGCGCGAGCTTGAGGGTCATGGCTGGTGCCACGGCCAGTTCACCCCGCGCGGCATTGCCGATGGCGGTGATGACGTCCTCGGGCTCCATGTCCTTGAGCAGGTATCCGCGAGCACCGGCGCGCATGGCGGCGGACAGATCGTGCTCCGAGTCACTCATGGTGAGAAACAGCGCCGGTGTGTCGATGCCTTCGGCGCGGATGCGGCGCAACAGGCTGATGCCATCGGTTGCCGGCATACGCAGGTCAAGCACCACCAGATCGGGCCGCTGCTCGCGCAACACCGTGATCACCTGATCGGGTTCACCCAGCGCAGCGATGACGTTCATGCCGCCGCGTTTGGTCAGCAGGTCGGCCAGGCCATTGCGGCACAAGGCGTGATCGTCGACCAGCACGATGCGGGGGGAAGTGGTGGTCATGGTGAGGCAGTCGGGTTGAGCGGCGCAGCGATGGGAAAGATCAACCTCACTCGTGTACCTCCGCCAGGACGGGCCTCCACGACCAAGAGACCACCGATCCGACTGGCCCGCTCGTGCATGATGTCCAGCCCATAGTGACCGTCGGATTGTGCCGTGTCGGGCAGGCCATGGCCATCGTCGTCGACCAGCACCTCGACCCGCTCGTCGTCCAGGCGATGCAACGTCAACCAGGCCTGGTGAGCCCGCGCATGTTTCGATATATTGTTAAGTGCTTCTTTAACGATATGAAAGACGTGACTTTCACGCTCGGGCGTGAGTTGCAACCACGGCAGGCGCGATTCGAACGACAACTCGCAGCCCGACACCCGCCTGAAGGTGGCGGCACAGGCACCCAGAGCCGCCAACAATCCGCCGGGTTCCATCGGGGCCCGGAACTGCGTCAGCAGGCACCGCAGGCCGGTATGGGCCTGGCTGATCGAGCCGCGCACGTCGTCGAAATATTGCTCGGCATGGAGGTCGTCGCGTGCCGCCATGGCGTCGTGCAGCAGGGGCAGGCGCAACTTCACGAAGGCCAGGCTCTGCGCGATCGAATCGTGCACCTCGGCGGCCATGACCTGACGCTCACGCATCAGCGTGGCACGCAGGCTTTCAGCCTCGAGCCTGGCGTTCTCCAGCGCCAGTCCGAGCAGTTCACCGACGGTCTGCAACAGCTTCAGCACCGACTGCTCGGGCACGGTCTGCGTGAAGTACAGGTTGTACACACCCAGCACACGCTGGCGATGGCGCATGGGCACGGTCAACATGCGCTGCGTCGGCAGCAGGCAGGGCCGCGACACACCGGTCCTGCTGCTGCATGAGCTGAGGTCGTCGGCCCACACGACTTTCATTTCGTCGGCGGCAGCGCCACAAAAACCGCAGTGGCGGTCTACCGAACTTTCGGCCTGACACATGGCCTCACTCAGCCCGATCGAGCTGACCAACCGCAGATGCAGGCCCTGCTCGTCGAGCACACGCACCGCGCCGCCATGCGCGCCTGCCAGGTCGACGAGGGGTTCGAGCAGGCGCTGCACCAGCGTCGTCACGTCGTCTGCAGCGGCCACACCGGCGGCCACTTCGGCCAGCACGGCAGTCGAGGGTGATGTCTCTTGAGATGAGCCGAACCGCAGGGGCGATCGCATGGGTCAGGTGGGTTGCTGCAAATCGATGTGAGCCGACCAGCCGCGCCTGGCAATCAAGCGCGGACCGGGTACCGGCGCGGCCGATTCAACTGCAGACCGGCACTTCACACCATGAGGCACTACCCGAGCTTTTCAAGCCAATGGCCACGGAATCACCCGAAAGGGTTAGACCCGGATCACCCGTACCGGTAATAGACGCAGTTGCAGCGCTTTGCCCTAATGCAGCGACAGGAGACCACCCGCCCGATCAACTCTGGCGGGCGAAACAACACGATGTCGGCTTCGCCGCTGCACGACCCGACCGCCAGCCCGCTGCCGGGCGCGGGCACCGAGATTCGCAACACCACGTGCTACATGTGTGCATGCCGCTGTGGCATCCGTGTGCACCTCAGGCAAAGCGACAACGGCCCCGAGGTTCGCTACATCGAGGGCAACCCCGATCACCCGCTGAACCAGGGCGTCATCTGCGCCAAGGGCAGCTCGGGCATCATGAAGCAGTACTCGCCCGCCCGCCTGACGCAACCGTTGCGGCGCAAGCCCGGCAGCGAACGCGGCGCCGCCGAGTACGAGCCCATTTCGTGGGACGAGACCTTTGCACTGCTCACCGAAAGGCTGAGCCATCTCCGTTCGACCGACCCGAAGAAGTTCGCTCTCTTCACCGGTCGCGACCAGATGCAGGCGCTCACCGGCTTGTTCGCGCGCCAGTTCGGCACGCCCAACTATGCGGCGCACGGCGGCTTTTGCTCGGTCAACATGGCCGCGGGCATGATCTACACGATCGGCGGCTCGTTCTGGGAGTTCGGCGGCCCCGACCTCGACCGCGCCAAGCTCTTCATCATGATCGGCACGGCCGAGGACCATCACAGCAACCCGCTGAAGATGGCGCTGTCGAAGTTCAAGCGCCAGGGCGGACGTTTCATCTCGATCAACCCGGTGCGCACGGGTTATTCGGCCATCGCCGACGAATGGGTGCCGATCCGCCCGGGCACCGACGGTGCCCTGCTGCTGGCCCTGGTGCACGAGATCATGGCGCTTGGCCTGTACGACCGCGAGTTCCTGGCCCGCTACACCAATGCCGGTCAGCTGGTGAACCAGGACAGCGCCAGCGACGACTTCGGCCTGATGCTGCGCAATGCCGACGGCGACATCGTCAACCCGCTGCGCCCGGCCAACTTCTACTGGTGGGACCGCCACACCCAGGCGCCGGTGGCCGACCACACCGAAGGGTGTGACCCGGCGCTGCTGGGCCATTACGCCCTGCCCGACGGCACCCCCGCCGTGCCGGCCTTCCAGCTGCTGCAGGAGCGTGTCGCGCCCTACACCGCCGACTGGGCCGCCGAGATCACCGGCATTCCGGCAGCGACCATCCGCCGCCTGGCGCACGAGATGGGCATCACGGCACGTGACCAGAAGATCGAGCTGCCGATCGCCTGGACCGACAGCTGGGGCAAACGCCACGAGTCGGTCACCGGCAACCCGGTGGCCTTCCACGCGATGCGCGGCCTGGCGGCGCACAGCAACGGCTTCCAGTCGATCCGTGCATTGGCCATCCTGATGTCGCTGCTGGGCACCATCGATCGGCCGGGTGGCTTCAGGCACAAGTCACCCTATCCACGCGCGGTGCCGCCCAATGCGCGCCCGCCCAAGGGGCCCGAAGCGGTCAGGCCCGACACCCCGCTCAACGGCGCGCCGCTGGGCTGGCCCGAAAGCCCGGACGACCTGTTCGTCGACGCCGCCGGTGAACCGGTGCGCATCGACAAGGCCTTCTCGTGGGAGCACCCGCTGTCGGCCCACGGGCTGATGCACAACGTCATCACCAATGCCTGGCGCGGCGACCCCTACCCGATCGACACCTTGATGATCTTCATGGCCAACATGGCCTGGAACTCGACGATGAACACGTCCGAGGTCCGGCGCATGCTGGCCGACAAACACACCGAAGGCGCACAGGCGGGCGAGTACAAGATCCCCTTCATCGTCGTGTGTGATGCGTTCCACTCCGAGATGACGGCGTTTGCCGACCTCATCCTGCCGGACACCACCTACCTCGAGCGGCACGACTGCATGTCGCTGCTGGATCGGCCGATCTCGGAGTTCGACGGCCCGGTCGATTCGGTGCGTATCCCCGTGCTGCCTCCCACCGGCCAGTGCAAACCCTTCCAGGAAGTGATCGTCGAGCTGGCCGGACGCCTCAAGCTGCCGGCCTTCACCCAGGCCGACGGCAGCCGCAAGTTTCGCGACTACCCCGACTTCATCGTCAACTACGAGACCGCGCCGGGCTCGGGCATCGGCTTTCTGGCCGGCTGGCGCGGCAAGGGTGGCGAGAAGAGCATGCGCGGCGAACCCAACCCGCGCCAATGGGAGATGTACGAGAAGAACAACTGCGTCTTCCATCATCAGCTCGCACCCGAACACCAGTACATGCGCAACTGGAACGACGGCTACATGCGCTGGGCGCAGGGCGCCGGGCTGCGGCGTGACCGCGACCCGGTGGTCATCCACATCTACTCCGAGTTCCTGCAGCGTTTCAGGCTGGCCGCACAGGGCAAACACAAGGGCAAACAGCCGCCCGACCGGCTGCGCCAGCGGGTGCAGACCTACTTCGACCCGCTGCCCTTCTACTACGCGCCACTCGAACAACAGGCCACCGACACGCGGCGTTTTCCGCTGGCGGCCATCACGCAGCGGCCCATGGCGATGTACCACTCGTGGGACTCGCAGAACGCCTGGCTGCGCCAGATCCACAGCCACAACTACCTTTACGTCAACAGCGCCACAGCAGCCGCGGCCGGCATTGCAGATGGTGGCTGGATGTGGGTCGAGTCGACCTGGGGCAAGGTACGTTGCCTGTGCCGCACCAGCGAGGCGGTCGAGCCCGGCACGGTCTGGACCTGGAACGCCATCGGCAAGGCCAGCGGCGCCTGGAACCTGAGCGCCGACGCCGACGAGTCGCGCCGCGGCTTCCTGCTCAACCACCTCATCAGCGAGGAGCTGCCCGGCCCGGGCGGCGGCAAGCTGTCCAACAGCGACCCGATCACCGGCCAGGCCGCCTGGTACGACGTGCGCGTGGCCATACGCCCTGCGGCGCCCGACGAGGCCCAGGAGAGCTGGCCCCAGGCCGCCACACCGATGACACCTGTGCCCGGCATGACTGCCGCACCGAAACGCCGCGGCTGGATGGCTGGCATGGGGCTGGGCGCCATTCTGGGTGGAAAGGCCAAACCATGACTCAGCTGGCCCTTGTCATCGACCTCAACGTCTGTGTCGGCTGCCACGCCTGCGTGACCAGCTGCAAGCAGTGGAATACCTCGGGTGCGGCCGGTCCGCTGGTCGACGACCGACCCTACGGCGCCTCACCCACCGGCACCTTCTTCAACCGCGTGCAGACCTTCGAGGTGGGCGAGTTTCCGCTCACGCAGACGGTGCATTTCCCCAAGAGTTGCCTGCACTGCGAAGAGCCGCCGTGTGTGCCGGTGTGCCCCACAGGCGCCAGCTACAAGCGCGCCGAAGACGGCATCGTGCTGGTCGACTACGACAAGTGCATCGGCTGCAAGTACTGCAGCTGGGCCTGCCCCTACGGCGCCCGCGAGTTCGACGAAGACCGCAAGGTGATGAGCAAGTGCACCCTGTGTGTCGACCGTGTCACCAGCACCACGCTGCCCGAGGCGGAGCGCAAGCCGGCCTGTGTGCTGGCCTGCCCGGCCAACGCACGCCTGTTCGGTGATGTGCACGACGCCGAGTCGGTGGTGTCCAAGGCGATCCGCGATCGCGCGGGCTACACCCTCATGCCCGAGTGGGACACCCGCCCGGCCAACCACTACCTGCCGCGTCGGCGCACCGACCTGACCATCCATGCCGTGGATCTCGAGCGGGTCGACAACCCGCTCAAGCTCGACGGTCGCCAGCCCGAGACGCCGCAGCATGGCGCGGGCCGCGAGGACTACTCCACCTGAGCCGGCGCGCCGCACCACCCGTCATGAATCCAGCCTTCTCGGTCATCTTCTTCACCACCCTGAGCGGCGCCGGCCAGGGCTTGTTCGTCACCCTGGCCATGGCCGAGCTGCTGACCCGTGGCAGCGCCACGCCAGCCGCGCAGGGCCTGCTGGTCGCCGGTGGCGTGCTGGCCCTGCTGCTCACCGGCCTGGGGCTGCTGGCCTCGTTCTTCCACCTCGGCCACCCGCAACGCGCCTGGCGCGCAGCGGCCATGTGGCGCACCTCGTGGCTGTCACGCGAGGTCATCGCGCTGCCGCTGTTCATGGCCTGCCTGCTGGGCTGGACGGCCGCGCAGGCGTTCGGTCTGCCGGGCACTCTCGTGTGGGCCGCAGCCGCCATGGTCACCTGTCTGGCGCTGTGGATCTGCACGGCCATGATCTACGCCTCGCTTCGTTTCCTGCAGGAATGGGCCAGCGCCTACACGCTGGTCAACTACATCGTGCTCGGGCTGGCCTCGGGCGCGACCTTGGCCACCGCCCTGGCGGCATCGGCCCAACCCGAACTGCTGGCGCCACTGGCAGGCACGGCGCTGCTGCTCACACTGGCCGGCATGGTCAGCCGACTGCTGTCGCTGCGCCGCAATGCACGCCTCAAGCCCCGGTCGACATTGCAGACCGCCCTGGGCATCCGCCATCCGCGCATCGAACAACGTGCCCAGGGCTTCATGGGTGGCTCGTTCAACACCCGCGAGTTCTTCCACGGCCGCACGGCGGCCATGCTCCGGCAGGTCAAGACCGGCTTTGTGCTGGGCGCCTTCGTCGTGCCGGCAGCCATGCTGGCGCTGGCCCTGGTCAGCCCGATCACGCTGCTGCCCGCGGCCGCCTTCGCCGTGCAGTACGTCGGTCTGCTGGCCGAACGCTGGTTCTTCTTCGCCCAGGCCAACCATCCGCAGAACCTGTATTACCAGGTGGTGTCATGACCATGCGGCGCTGGCGCATGACTCATCTGCTGCTGGCGATGCTGGTGACACTGGCGATGCTGGCATCGACCGACGTATCGGCCGCTGGCGATCTGTCGGGGGTACCACCCGCCGCTGGCAGCACTGTCACCTGGTGGTGGTGGCCACTGGCGCTGTTTGGCGCCTGCTTCGTGATGGGCATCGTCGCGGTGCCGGCCGGCATCGGTGGTGGCACGCTGTTCGTGCCCATCATCGGCAGCTTCTTTCCGTTTCACCTCGACTTCGTGCGCGGTGCCGGCCTGCTGGTGGCGCTGGCCAGCGCCTTGTCCGCCGGGCCCATGCTGCTGCGTGGTGGGCTGGGCAGCATCCGGCTGGCCTTGCCGCTGGCAGTGCTGGCGTCGGCCACCTCGATCGGCGGTGCCATGCTGGGCCTGGCCATGCCGGCCCATGTGGTGCAGATGCTGCTCGGCGGTGTGGTGCTCGGCATCGTCGTGCTGATGCTCACCTCCAAACGATCCGAATTTCCGGTCGTGGACAAGCCCGATGTCCTGTCGCAGGCATTGGCGCTCAACGGCGTATTCATCGACGGCGCATCCGGCCGCACCGTGCATTGGCAAGTGCATCGCACCCTGACCGGCCTGCTCGTGTTCATGGGCATCGGTGTGCTGGCCGGCATGTTCGGCATCGGCGCGGGTTGGGCCAACGTGCCTGCGCTCAATCTGCTGATGGGCGCACCCATCAAGGTGGCCGCAGGTACCTCGGGTGTGGTGCTGTCGCTGGTCGATTCGTCGGCGGCCTGGGTCTACGTCAACCGCGGCGCTGTGTTGCCCATGATCGCCGTACCGTCGGTGGTGGGCATGATGTTGGGAGCCCGCATCGGCGCGCGGCTGCTCAACCGGCTCGACGCTGCAGTGATCCGCAAGCTTGTAATGTCGGTGCTGCTGTTTGCCGGTGCTCGCGCGCTGCTCAAGGGCTTGGGTGTGTGGCCCTGAGGAACATGACATGACCACCACCCGACCACCCCTGGCCACCACACAGCCCAACGAGCAGCTGTACTACGCACAGCTGCTCGACTGGGGCAACCGCATCGGTCTGTTGGTGCTGATCGCCACCTTTGCGGCTTATGCGTTTGGCGTCGTCACGCCGCTCGTGCCCCTCGAGCAGTTGCCCACCTTGTGGACCTTGCCGACGCCGGAGTTTCTGGCCCGCAGCGGCCTGCCCACCGGCTGGGGCTGGATTGCGCTCATCGAGCGCGCCGATGTGGCCGCACTGACCGGCATCGCCATCCTGGCTGGCTGCTCGCTGGTCTGTCTGCTGGCCTTGGTGCCGCTGTACCTGCGCAAGGGCGACCGGGCCTATGCCGCCTTGTGTTTGGCCGAGGCCGGTGTCGTCCTTCTCGCCGCGTCGGGCGTGCTGACCGGGGGCCACTAGGCAATGACAACGACCCACACCCGGCTGTTGCTGGTGACCGAACAGACCGAGCACGATGTGCCGGCGCGTGATCTGGCCTTTGCCCTGGCACTGCGCGACAAGCTGCCGCTCGACGTGGTGCTGCCCATGGTGAGCAACGCCGAGTTCGAACAAGTGGCACCGGCACTCGCTGCACGCGCCGAAGCGCTGGCCGCGCATCGCCGCAACCTGTTGCTGGCCGACGCGCGTGCCGCGGGCGTGTCGGTGCAGGTGACGTCGCCCAGCGGCCCGGAGTTGCACGAGTTGGTGGTCGACGCCGCAGGGGCCTTGGCCAACGACCTCATCGTGATCCGTCGCCGTGGCCAGCGCGGCCTGCTGGCCCGCCTGCTGGTGGGCGAGATGGTCAGCCGGGTCGTGGCCCACGCGCCTTGCAGCGTACTCATCGCCCCGCCGGGTGCGCGCCCGTGGAGCAAGGCGGTGCTGGTGGGCATCGACCCGCGCTGCAAGGACACCAGCCTGCTCACCCATGCCGTTGCGCTGGCGCGCGAACGCGACCTGACCCTGCGCATCCTGTGCGTGGCACCCGACGAATCGAGCTGCCTGCCTGCCGAAGCAACCCTGTCGGCGGCAACGGCCACGGCCAGCCAGATGGGTGTGCGGGTCGACGCCGAGTTGCGCTTCGGCCGGCCCTATCAGCAACTGCTGGCTGCCACACAGGACTGCGGCGCCGACCTGCTGCTGATCGGCCGTCACGGCGACGACAACATCCTGCAGGCCTGGGTCGGCGGCACCGCACAGAAGGTGATCGGACTGTCCGACTGCCCGGTGCTGATCCACGTGCCCAAGCACCCATCGACCTGATCCACGACACGAGCGAGACGCCATGAGTGACGCACTGACCTATCTCGTCAAGGCCCGGCCCGATGCGGTGGGCCACTACTTTGCCTTTCTCAAGAACTGCGGAAAACACCTCGACCCCAAGACCCGCGACCTGATCTCGGTGGTCAACAAGGTGCATTCACAAACCGAGCGCGGCTTTCGCCAATACCTGGGTCGCGCCTTGCGCAATGGCTGCACACCCATGGAGGTGCTGGACGCGCTGCTGATGGCGTTTCCTACGCTGGGTCTGGCCAAGATCGTGTGGGCGGTCGACATCATCCTGGACATGGAGCTGCCCGAGTTCGATCCCGGGGCCCTGGGTGGTGAGTCCCAGTGGCATGACCTGATGGCCATCGACGGGGTCGCCCCCGGCGAGATACGGCGCGTCGACAGTGATGGCCGGTCGGTGTTCGTTCGCCTGGGCGAAGAGGGCTGGCAGGTCTACGACAGCCGCTGCCCGCACCAGACCACCGACATCCCGCACCTGGCACTAGAAGGCTGCACCCTGACCTGCCCCAAACACGACTGGGCCTTCGACCTGCGCAGCGGCGACTGCATCAAGAAGGGCAACAGCCCCCTCAAACGCTGGCCCAGCCAGGTGGTCGATGGCCGCCTGCAGGCACGCTGGTGAAGACAAGAAGAACCCGAGACCGATACACACAGGAGACAACACCATGAACCACACGACCCTTCGCCACTCTTTCAAACTCGGTCTGCTGCCCATGGCGGTGCTGCTTGCCGCAGCCGGACCAGCCATGGCCACCAACGGCTACTTCGCCCACGGCTACGGCCTCAAGGCCAAGGGCATGGGCGGCGCCTCGCAGGCCATGAGTCAGGATGCCTTCGGCGGTGCCAACAACCCGGCCAGCATGGTGTTCGCCGGTTCACGCCTGGACCTGGGTGTCGACCTCTTCATGCCCAAGCGTGACGCCGAACGCACCGGCACCGGCAGCCCGCTGGACGGCAAGGTCGAAAGCGACAAGACCAGCTTTTACGTGCCCGAACTGGGCTACAACCGCATGCTGGGCGCCGACCAGTCGATCGGCCTGACGGTCTACGGCAATGGTGGCCTCAACACCGACTACCCGCAAGGCAGCTTCAACTGCGGCAGCCCGACCGGCAACAACATCCTGTGCGGCAGCGGTCGCCTGGGCGTCGACATGATGCAGCTCATGTTCGCACCCACCTACGCCTTGAAGCTCAACGAGTCCCACGCCCTGGGTGCGTCGCTGCTGGTGGGTTACCAGCGTTTCAAGGCCGAGGGCCTGCAGGCCTTCGACAACGCACAACAGTCCGAAGCACCTGGCAGCGTCACCAACAATGGCTACGACAGCTCCACCGGTGTGGGCATGCGGCTGGGCTGGCAGGGCCGGCTGGGCAGTGTGGTCACCCTGGGCGCGAGTTATTCGACCCGCCTGCACATGGGCAAGTTCGACAAATACAAGGGCCTGTTCGCCGAACAGGGCAGCTTCGACATCCCGTCGAACTTCGGCCTGGGCATCGGCGTGACGCCCATGTCCGGCCTGACGATCGCGCTCGACGTGAACCGCATCAACTACAGCGAAGTGGCCTCGGTCGGCAATGCCGGTGCCGTGCCGGCGCAGCTTGGCTCGGCCAACGGCCCGGGCTTCGGCTGGCACGACATCAATGTCGTCAAGCTGGGTGTGCAGTGGCAGGCCACCAACGCCCTGGCCGTACGCGCCGGCTACAACAAGGGCCAGAACCCGATCGCATCGAGCGACGTGACCTTCAACATCCTGGCCCCGGGTGTCATGACAACCCACTACACGATGGGCTGGACCTGGGCGGTGTCACCCACCAGCGAGTTCAGTGGCGCCTACATGGTGGCCCCGCGCAGCAGCGTCAGCGGTGCTTCACTGCTGGGCAACTTTCCGGGCTTCCCGCCCAGCACCGAAACCATCGGCATGAAGCAGTCGTCCTTCGGACTGGCCTGGGCCTGGAAGTACTGACAATACTGACCCAACCGTCGCGAACTGCCTGGTCGATCCGGCCCGGCGCGCCGCAAGTATCGACTTGCAGCGCGCCCGGGCCAGAGTGCCCATCGTGTGCCGATCAGTCAGTCCCTCATGAACCCAAACCTGCTGCTGCTGGCCCTGTGTCAGGGCCTGTTCCTGTCGAACAACGTCACCTTCATCGCCATCAATGGCCTGGTGGGCCTGAGCCTGGCGCCGCAGGCCTGGATGGCCACACTGCCGGTGGCGGGCTACGTGGCAGGTGGGGCACTGGCTGCGCCACTGGTGGCGCGACATCAGCGGCGCTGGGGACGAAGGCGCACCTTTCAGCTCGGCCTGCTCGTGGCCATGCTGGCCTCGGGCCTGTGCGCCTGGGCTGCCATGACGCGCAACTTCGCGTTGCTCAATGCCGCCACCTTGCTGGCCGGCTACTACAACGCCAATGCCTCGCTCTACCGCTTTGCGGCGACCGAACTTGTCGAACCGGGCATGAAGGAGAAAGCCATCTCCTGGGTGCTGGCCGGCGGCATCATGGGTGCACTGGTCGGACCGAACCTGGCCGTGGCGGCGCGCGACAGCCTGTCCCAGCCCTTCGCCGGTGCCTATCTCGCGCTGGTGGGTATCGCCTTGCTGGCACTGTTGCTCATGGCGCGCATCGACTTTCCGTCCATCGTCAGCAGCGACCCGACTGCTCCACAGGGTCGGCCGCTGCGCGAGATCGTGCGCCAACCGGTCTTCATCGTCGCGGTGATGGGTTGTGCCCTGGGCTACGGCGTGATGAACCTGCTGATGGCTGCCACCCCCATCGCCATGGACCAGTGTTCACTGCCGTTCTCGTCGGCAGCCCTGGTGCTCGAATGGCATGTGGTGGGCATGTATTTGCCGAGCTTCTTTACCGGCAACCTGATCAAACGTGTGGGAGCCCTGCCCGTGATGGCTGCTGGCCTGGCGCTCAACGTGGTCTGTGTGCTGATCGCGCTGTCGGGTGTGGACCTGATGCACTTCATGGCCGCACTCGTCACGCTGGGCGTGGGCTGGAACTTTCTCTTCATCGGCGGCACCACGCTGGCCACCCAGGCCTATCGGCCCGAGGAACGCACGACCGCCCAGGCGGCGGTGGACTTCTGCGTCTACACCACCATGACCTTCACGGCGCTGGGCTCGGGTGCACTCGTGACCACAGGTGGCTGGAACGCGATGAATCTGGGATCTCTCGCGCCGCTCTGCCTGCTCGGCGCAGGACTGATCTGGCTGGCCTTGCACCAACGGGCGTCAATGCGCACCCAGCGGCTCGGCATCGGCACAGGCCTCGAGTAGAAGGTCGACCAGGGTGTCGACATGAGGCGTCAATGCTGCACGCAGATCGTGGTCGCCGTCCACCAGCAGGAGCCTGGCACGGTCATTGGCAGCGAGCAGTCGGTGGGCGTCATCGACCGGCACGACCGGGTCGTGTCGGCCATGAACCAGCAGCACGGGGCACAACACACGGGTCACGGTGTGGACCGGTGCGATGTCGTCGAACGACACACCGATGACATGCTACACGTGGCGCAAGACGTACCAGCCCAGCACGGGGTAAGGCACACGTTTGTCGGCCATGAAGCGGCGCATCACCTCGCGCGGATGGGCAAAGGCCGACAGGCTGATGACGGCGCGCACGTCGTGCCGACCTGACGCATGCAGCAAGGCGGCGGCGGCACCGACCGAGTGCCCCAGCAACGCGATGCGGTCGGGTGCAACGCCGGGCTGCTGGCGCAACCAGGCCAGGCCTGCGGCGATGTCCTGCGCAAAACGCGGCATCGAGGTGAAGGCTTCGTCGTCGCTGCGCCCGTGGCAACGCGCGTCCATCAACAACACGGCGAAGCCGGCCTGATGCAGGGGTCGAACCACCGGCCACATCATGGCGGCATTGGCGCCCCAGCCATGCATTACCAGCACCGCTGGCACCTGCCGGCCTGTGGCCTGCGGCGGCAACACCAGCCAGGCAAACAATTGCCGGCCGCCGGGCCCGGCCATGTGGACCTCACGCACCTGGTCGGATGAATACCCCAAATCGGCCGGACCCTGCTCATGGTCGAGCCGCGGGGCGCGCAGCCCTCTGAGGATGGCGTGGTGCGCCAGTGTGTGCAGCGCCCACGCGCCGCCCAGGGCCGAGGCGCAGGCGACGAACACGGCGGGCTACTTCAGCGCCGCAGCACGCGCAAACTCGTCGAAGGCGGCCACCGCATTGGCGGCGTACATCACCGAGGGCCCGCCACCCATGTAGGTGGTGATGCCCAGGGTTTCGTCCACCTCTTGCCGGGTGGCACCGAGCTTGACGAGTGCCTTGGCATGAAAGCCGATGCAGGGATCACACCGCGCTGCGACGCTCAGCGCCAGGGCGATCAGTTCCTTGGTCTTGGCATCGATCACACCACTGGCCGTCGCGGCGCGCCCCAGATCGCTGAAGCTCTTCATGACCTCGGGTGCGCTCGTGCGCAGGGTCGACAACCCGGCCGAAATGGACTGGGTCAGGTCGCGGTACTTGTTGCTGGTTTCGGTCATGGACACTCGCCTGTGGATGCTCCGACGGGCGACCTCGCGGACGAATTGCTGGACCTCGTCTGGATCAGATCCGTCATTAGCTATTTAGCTGATGACGCAATTAGATCACAACGAGCGGCGCCGGATGCGAGGTGCTGTCGAGCCGTGTCAGGCGATCACACCCGGCGCGGCGGGCCTGAATCGGTCGACAGTGCGTGTCGATCGTGATGTGGCAGCACGAAGCCGCGCGAGGCATCGTCCAAAGCCTCGGTGCGGATCACCGGCGCACGTGAACGCACGCTGCCGAAGATGGTCGCGAAGGCCACGTCGGCTGCATCACGGCCGGTGGCGAAACGCACGAAGCCCATCGGGATGGCTGTGCCGGACGGGTCGAAGATGTACCAGCGTGAGCCGACGTACACCTCGACATAGGCCTGGAAGTCGGGCGGCCCGAGGGCAGGATCGGCGCCGTAGTCGGTACCCGTGGCAAAACGCGCCGGGATGTTGGACGCGCGGCACAGGGCGATCATCAGATGGGCGAAGTCGCGGCAGACACCGACACGTTCGATCAACGTATCGATGGCCGAGGTGTTCGAGTTCGACGATGCCGACATGAATCGCACCTTGGCATTGACCCAGTCGCGTATGGCCACGGCTCGCAGATAGCCGCGTGGCAGATGGCCGAACTCGGCAGTGGCCAGTGCCAGCAGTCGGTCGCTCTGGCAATAACGACTCGGATAGAGATAGGTCAGCACTTCGGGCGGCAACTGGCGCACCGGCACTTCGGCCAGGGACATCGGGTCATCGAGTCGATGCTTCATGTCGACGACGAGGTCGTAGTCGATCCTCAGTACACCTGTCGATGCCGTCAGCCGCATGGTGCGATTGCCAGTCGCGGGTTCGGTCCAGACCTGGCAGTCGCCGGGCTGACTCACGGCCAGGCGTTCGTTCACGATGGTCTGACTCGCGGTCTGCGCCGCGTGGATGTTGAGGATGAAGTCGACCTCCGGCGAGACGATGTCGTAGTTGAGCTCGATGTGCAGGTCGATACGGCAGCGACTGCTGGTGACCACCTCGGGCGTGGTCCGGCGCAGTGCCGGACCTGGTGCAGGCCATCCCGGGTCTATCGCAGGCAAACCGGTCGCGCCAGGGTTGGTCACCATGGGCGGCGGGGGTGGGGGCAAACGTTGTGGATTGGAGAGTAGTGACATGCCCGCACTGTGTGGGGCCTCGCACGCAACGTCTGTGCGCCAGCGATCACACCGGGCGCCCCGCTCGAGTACCTCTGCATCGGTAGCCCACCGCACAGACCAGCGTGTGGGCTGAAAGTACAACCACGCTGCGTCGAATATTTCCTGCAACAAACCGAGAGAACAAAATGACCAGACACCCTTCGTTGACCATGCTGAGCCTCGCCGTACTGGCTTCACTGGCAGCCGCGCCAGTGCTGGCTCAGGACATCCCCTACTACTACGGCGGCTTCGGGCTGGGCCAGTCCAAGTCCAAGCTCGACCAGCAACGCATGTCCGACACCCTGCTCGGCGGCGCAGTCCCACCGGTGACCCAGGTCGACATCAACCGCAACGACAAGGACACCGCCTACAAGCTGTTCGGTGGTTATCAGTTCAATCGCTTCATGGCAATCGAAGGTGGCTACTTCCATCTGGGCAAGTTCGGCTTCGTGACGACTACAACCAATGCCCTGGCCGAGCCTGGCGAATTGCGCAGCAAGAAGAAGATCCAGGGCGTCAACATCGACGGTGTGGGCACCTGGCCCATCACCGATCGTTTCGCCGCCTTCGCCCGCCTGGGTCTGCAACATGCCAAGGCCAGCTCGGACTTCAGCAGCACCGGCTCGGCCGCACTGATCAACAACCCGGGCACCGGCAAACGCGAGACCAGCTACAAGTACGGCGCGGGCCTGCAATATGCCTTCACACCAGCGGTGTTCATGCGTGGTGAAGCCGAGACCTACCGCATCAATGACGGTGTCAGCGGCCGGGCCAACATCAACGTGTTCTCGGTTTCACTGGTGTTCCCGTTCGGACGCAACTCGTCGGCGATGAAGACATCGTCGGTCACGCCGGACTATCAACCCACCGCCATCCCACCAAGTACCGAGGTGGTGGCCGAGCAGGCGGCGCAGACTGCACAAGCACCCGCCGATGTGGCACCTGCGGTGATGACACCACCCGTGGTGGCCGCCCCCGTGGCCGTCCAGGCAGCAGCGCCGACACGCCAGCGCGTGAGCTTCCAGGCCGAGTCCTTGTTCGCCTTCGACAACTCGACCATGCAGCCAGCCGGCCAGATCGCGCTGAACAACTTCTCGCAGCAGATCAGTGGCACACACTACGACGTGATCACGGTGGAAGGCCATACCGACCGCATCGGCACGCCTGAGTACAACCAGTCGCTGTCGCTGCAACGCGCCGATGCCGTCAAGTCCTATCTGGTGCGCAATGGCAAGCTCGACGCCGGTTCGATCTCTGCCACAGGCAAGAGTGACTCCCAGCCCATTACCAAGCCTGGCGACTGCAAGGGCGATGTCGCCAGTCCGCAGTTGATCGAGTGCCTCAAGGCCGATCGCCGTGTCGAGATCGAGCTGACCGGCAAGCGTTGATTGCCATCAGGGGCTGGGCGGTGTGGCCGCTTGCGCCTGCACCTGCAGGCGCAGTGGCAGGTTGGCTCGGCCGTCCTGGCCCAGCACATACACCACAGATCGGCTGCGCCCCAGCACCTGATGCACCACGCCTTCGAAAAATGCCACCGGCACCACCACACACCCCGCCGTGATGCGGTGATCACTCGGCCAGGGTGACGCCAGTCTGCGGGCACGTTGCTCAGCCGCAGGTGCCGGACGCAAGCGGTGGATGGCCAACGCGTTGGCATAGTCGAGCCAGATGATGGGCTCCCCGCTGCGGTTGCGGCCAGGCTCGGCGGCGAAACGCCCGGCGGGTGTCGTGTAATCGGTGCTGCGCATCTGCCCGGTCTGGGCACGATCACCGACGCCTGGAGCGGCCAGGTCCCCGGGCATACGTCCCAGCAACACCGGGGTGCTGCCGGCCAGTCGTCCATCGGCGCGGAAGACGCTCAGTAGCGCACTTTCCTTGTCGACGACTGCAAACGGCAAACCCGACGCGTCAGCCGCCGCCATCACCTGGTCGGCCATCAGACGTGAAGATCGTTGTGCTCTTGCCAGGTCGATCCGTTGGGGCAACTTCGGGCCGGTGGCAGCGGAACGAGCACCCGCATGCACATGATGCCGGTCCTGCACATGGGCCTGGGCAGGCCTTGCACCGACCCATGCCCATCCCAGCAGTACAAGCAACATCAGGGCAAAGAAGCGCAAGCGGGCACTGCCCGCTGTGGCCGAAGCCCAGGGGTGCCACCGACCAACCCGGCTGAACGGTGGGTGCGGGGATGACGCACGGTTCGACGGTTCGGCTCGGTGACCTCGTCCGCACATCGACAATTGCATTGCACCACCATCTGCGGACCGCCACACTAGCCACCAGCAGACACCGGCGGGCCAAACGACAGGGCATCAACAAGCCCCGCGTCGGTGCGGACACTAACAGAGCGATGTAACACTCTGGCGATGAATAGCCTGGCCTTTGGCCGAACTGCAAGTGGATGTGTGGCAGGGCAAGCCGCCTGACACGAACGGTGCGGGCAGGCCTGACATGGTGTGGGCGGGGCCCGTGCCTCCCGCAGGGCGCATGCCTGTATGCGATGTCCCCCCGGTCACCCGGGGTCAACCGTGAAGTGGATCGGGCTGGGCACGCGCAAGATCGGCGTCGTACCCGACGAACACCTCACGCAGCGACTTCACCTCGGGCAGGACGTAAACCACCGCCCGCCGGCCATCGAACATGGGCCAGACGAAGGTGTCGAAGAATGCCACCGGCACGTTGATGCAGCCCCACGAGATGCGGCGATCGTCCAGTGTGCTGCTGGCCAGTCGTTGCAGGCGGTGCTCATCGACCGACGTGGTGCGCACCCGGTGCATGGACACGGCAGCGTCGTAGTCGACCCAGATCACGTCGTCACCCAGGCTGTTGCGGCCACGCTCGGACACAAAACGCCCCGCCGGTGTCGTGCGTTCCTCGGGTCGCACATCGGCCAGGGGTCGGTTGCCGATGCCGACCACACTATCGTCACCACGCGCTGCACCAAGCAGGATGGGCGACGAGGCCAACAGCCTGGCGCCAGCATCGAACACATGCAGACGCGCAAGGCGTTTGTCGACGATGAAGAAGCCCATGCCGACATTGCTGTTGTCGGCTGCCACCCAGTCGGCAATCGACCGAGCGTCCGGCGACGGTGTGGTCACACCAAAGTCGGCACGGCGCGCCGGCCCCGCCACCTTTGCCAGCCTGGTGGCCTGTGCAGCATCAACAGGGCTCAGCCCCGGTGGGGCGTGGCTATGGCGCGCCTGGCCCACCGGTGCCAGCACGAGTACCAGCACGGCCATGCCCGCAAGCAGACCACGCCGTGTAGCTTGTGCCAGTTCACCAGCCGGTGCGAGTACGCCGGTCGTGGGTGTTGGTGGACTCATGGTGATGTGTCGACGTCTGGATCACACGGCGTCACGGCCCGACGTTGGCCGCACAAACCAGCTGCCAGCGTCGGGCCGTCACGTCGATCTGTTCCAGCGATGAGTCGGTCGCAAGCTACCGATCAATTGCGGTCTGTGCGGGCAGCCC
The DNA here is from genome assembly GCA_016702605.1 of Candidatus Intricatilinea gracilis. Classification (GTDB taxonomy): domain Bacteria; phylum Pseudomonadota; class Gammaproteobacteria; order Burkholderiales; family Burkholderiaceae_C; genus Sphaerotilus; species Sphaerotilus gracilis. Next base: position 907,432 of record JADJDQ010000021.1, on the reverse strand, counting down.
TTTCGGTCAGCGGGGCGCTGCCGTCACTCGGTGCGCTCTCGGTCGGGCTGGTCGTGCCATTCGCCGAGTTGCCGGCATCAGCTGCAGGAGCGCTGTTGGTCGAAGGCTGCGGCATCGTCGACGCATCCATCGACGGTGCAACGTACTTCGAATCCGGCTCCGCGCCAGTCGAGGTGGCTGGCGCGTCCGATGTGGCGGGTGGGCTGGTGCCGTCGCTGGTCGACTGGGCATAGGCCAATCCGATGAAACTGACGAAGGCCACCGTGGTGACGGCAGTGGCGAGAAGCTTGTTGGTGTTCATGAAAAGACTCCTGGTGAGGGTGATCTGCCAGAGGCAGAGACGGGACTGCAAGCCGGGCTTGCCGGGTGGACCTATCGTCGAGGCGTTTGTCGTTCAGGTCTGTACGCCGGCACACGGCCACCAGCCGCTCGTCGAGTTGCTGGCGCAACACCAGACACCGAGCTCTGTCGTGTATCGAACAAGGCGGCGACGGTTGCGCAGATAGACTGACCGATGCGCCGCAAGTTGCCGGCGAGGAGTTGCGACATATGGCAGATCTCGAACGCCCTGCACTGGCCGAGCGTCACCAGCTGGCGCTGTTCATCATGCTGGCCATCACGGCACTGGCATTGGCCTGGATACTGCTGCCGTTTGGTGGCGCCATCATGTGGGCGGCCATCATCGCGCTTCTGTTCCAGCCCGTCCATGTGAAGCTGACAGCGCGTCTGGGTGGACGCCCCACACCCGCTGCGCTGGTCACACTGGTACTGGTGTGTGTGATCGTGATCCTGCCTTTCGTGTTGCTCACGATGTCGCTTGCACGCGAGGCGATGGGCCTGTACCAGCGCCTGCAGTCGGGTGACCTGAATCCGGCGCTGTACCTTCGTGGTGTCTTCGTCGCCCTGCCGCAGTGGGTACTCGACCTGCTGCGCCGCTTCGGAATGGCCAACTTCGACAGCCTGCAACGCCAGCTCACGGCCGCCATGGCGCAAGGCAGCCAGTTCATTGCAGGGCGCGCCTTCGGTCTGGGCCAGGACACCTTCGGCCTCGGCGTCAACCTCTTCGTCATGTTGTACCTGTCGTTCTTCCTGGTGCGCGACGGTGATCGCCTCAGTCGTGCCGCACTGCGTGGCCTGCCCCTGTCGCCCGCACACAAGGCCGATCTGCTCTGGCGTTTCACCACCGTGATTCGTGCCACCGTGAAGGGCAATCTCACGGTGGCGGCCACGCAGGGCGCACTGGGCGGACTGGCGTTGTGGTGGCTCGATGTCAGTGCTCCCATCCTGTGGGGTGCGGTCATGGCCTTCCTGTCGTTGCTGCCAGCCATCGGTGCCGCCCTGGTCTGGGCACCGGTGGCGATCTACTTCATCGCCTCGGGTTCGATCTTGCAGGGTGTGCTGCTGATTGCCTACGGCGTCATGGTGATCGGCCTGGTCGACAACCTGCTTCGCCCCATCCTGGTGGGCAAGGACACCGGCATGCCCGACTACCTGGTGATGACAACCACCCTGGGTGGCATGGTGGTGTTCGGCCTGAACGGCTTTGTCATCGGCCCGGCCATCGCGGCCATGTTCATCGCGGTGTGGCAACTGGCGCTGCCTCATCCAGCGTCTGTTGTCACGCCCGACAAGGGCGCCACGCCTGATGCTGGCCCGGTCGATCCCAGCCAGCGCTGAGTCGCTCGAGTGCGAGCACCAGGACCGCGACTCGGCACTGTCCACACCTGCATCAATGTGTGTTGAGCAACAGACCCGCTCGGCGTGCCGGGGTACGGTGCCTGCTGGAACTCGGCCTGGCAGGCCGTGACCTCACCGCGCACTGCCGATCAGGCAGCGCAATCCTGTGCCACGCCATCGGCAACTCCTGCCGGCCGGCGGGTGCAGATCAACCAAAGGCTCTCCATGCAAGACAATCAACTCCAGAACGCCTTTCAATCGACCATGCAACCGTTCATCAAGCTGGTGCAGGCCAACATGGCGGTGCTGACCAAGTTCAGCGTGCCACCCGATGCGATCCCCATGCCCGCAGCAGGCGGCCCCATTCAGCAGATGCAGCAGAACCAGGAGGCACTCTCCAAGCTGATGCAGTCCACCGCAATGCTGCAACTGATGCAGGGTCTGGCCAGGAACTACACCGAGTTCATGAGTGAATTCGCGCAGACCAGCACCGCCTTGCTGTCACAAGGTCAGGAAGCCATGGTCAAGCAAACACGCGAGGCAACCGGCAAGATGGCCGAAGCCAGCCAGGCGCAGATGCGCCATGTCCGCGCCGCTGCGGCCTGATCCAGCAAGGCCCGCCGCGGCGGGCCCAGGCGTCCCACCACTGGATGCAACAAGGCCCGCTCGTGCGGGCCTTGTCATGCCTGGATCTGCCGGGTGATGTCGGTGTCAGGGCCAGACCCTGCCCGGATCGGCCAGGGCCTTGCTCAGGTCCGAGCGGGCCTGCTGGACGCAGACCTCACGATTGCCACGCGCCTGATCACCACACTTGAGCCGGGCCACCGAATAGGCGTTGTTGGCCGCGACAACAACGATGTGACGCTGGTCCTCCAGCTTGCCGCTGTACCTGTAGTCGAGTTCGGCACGCGCCAGGCTGTGTGCCGCCCGTGCCTCTTCGGCGCAGACCCTGGCTGCATTGGCAGCCTGCCTGGCGCAATTCGCGCGTGCGCTCGTGAAGTCGGCGCCGATACGCGCCTGGTCCGACCGGAAGTCGGCCAGCGACATCGGCGCGCCATGGGCTGCCGACATTGCCAGACCTGCCAGCAGCACCAGGGCAACTTCGACGCGCCGATCAGCCACGTGGCTCACCCTGACGGTTGACCGTGATCGTGCGGCCGGGCTCGTTGCTCATCTGCATGCGATGCTGGCGACCGCGGAACCGATACGTCACGTCCCAGTAGTCGGGGCGTGCGTTGGGCGGTCCCTCGGTGCAGCGTTGTACGTCGGGGCCACGTGTGGTGACGATTTCACCACGCCCGACCTGGGCGCCTACTGCGGCACCGGCCACTACCCCACCGGCAGTAGCCACGTCCTTGCCAAACCCCTCGCCGATCTGGTGGCCGAGGATGCCGCCGATCACCGCGCCGACCACCGCCCCGGGCACGCTGGGCCCGCCGCGGCGCTGCTCCTGGGTCACCTGGCCGCGTTCAATCCAGCAGCGCCGCTCGGGAGTGCCTATCACCGCGCGTGCGTCGAGCACCTTGGCCTGGAACAGGCGTTCACCGCCGCGGCGATGGAAGTTGTGCTGCTCGCGCCCGTCAAGGCCGCGGTCGCCGTAGTCCTGGGCTTGCACCATGGGTACCAGCGAAAGGGCGGCAAGTGCCGCAAGTGCCAGGCAGCGCGCTGCGTGTGTGGTCTTGCCCATGAAGGTTTGCATGATCTAGTCTCCTTTGAAGATCCGTGAGTCTTTGAAAGGCTCGAGTGCAGGCATCACTAGCTGGTCGCGCTGGCGCCGGGGTGGGCCGATGGGGGAGCGATCGGCGGGTCGTAGAAGGCATAGCCACTGCCTTGCTGGCGGGCCCGCCGATCGGCTGCCCGCGCACTTGTCACCAGTGCCGAGGCGTCCTCACCGTCGTCTGGGCAGGTGGCGATGCCGATGCTGGGCCGCACGGTGAGTTGCAGCGGTCCGATCCGCACAGGTGCGGCGACACTGTCGAACAGCTTGCAGGCCAGGTGGGTCAGCATGTCGCGGCTGGGCACATTGGCCAGCAGGCAGGCGAACTCGTCGCCACCAAGCCGGCTGACCAGATCGTCGCAGCGCAGCGCACGCACCAGCCGGGCGGCCACGATGCGCAGCAAGGCGTCACCGGTCTCGCAACCGTGCGCTTCGTTGATCGCGGCGAAACCATCGAGATCCAACACCAGCATCGCCAGGGCGGGCCGGCTTCGACCTTGGCCACTCGTCATCTGGCGCAAGCGTTCGCCCAGGCTGTCTCGATCGGCCAGGCCGGTGAGTTCGTCGGTGCTGCTGGCCGGACGGTTGGGCACCACCAGGCCACGTGCACCGAGCAGTTGCGCGCGCACCATCGCCAATGCGGCGCGGGCGTTGGATGCCTCGAACTCTAGGCTGCGCCGGCGTTCGACCTCCTGCGCCAGTGTGCCGTGCAGCTGGTCGAGCAGGCTGGCGCATTCGAGTACGTCGAGCCGCAGCTCATGCAGGCGACCTGGCCGGGCAACATCCGCTGCAAGTGGCAGGCTCGCGGCCGCGATGTCGGCCAACCGCGCCCTGCACACCCCGATCGTGTGTTCCCAGTCGGCAGCGGTGCGGTCTGGTGTGACCGGTTGAAGGGCTGCATCCATCAACTGCCCCGGGTCCTGCCGCACCGGTCGCACCACACGGTCCAGGCGTACGGCTGCCGGCTTCGCGCTTGTTTCGGGCACCGGGGCCGGCAAGGTCTGACCCCAGCTGCCACCGCCGCGGGACCAGTCGTCGCGTTGCTCGGTCGGCACCTGCCGAGCAAGCCAGTTCATGTTGACGTTCATGGCAAGAGCCCTCCCGGACACAGGTTGGGGGTGGGGGTGGGGGTCGTCGGGCTGGTCGAGTCGATTCGCACGGGAGCTCCTTCGCGGCAAGGCGGTGGGGCGGCATGAGCCGCGCTGCATCGTTGTAGAGCGACATCGGTGCAACGTCTGTGCGACGCCGAACACGCCGTGACCAGGCTCAGAGCCAGTAGGCCCACAGGCGCGCAAACAGCTCCTTGACCCGCAGCTGCAGCGGACGATTGCGCCAGTCCTGCAGCGTGACCGGGTCGGATGCCGCCAGGTCACGATCGAACATGGCCTGCAGCTGGGCACCGAACTCGGCCCCCAGCACCACAGCGTCGAGCTCGTGGTTGTGCAGGAAGCTGCGCCAGTCGAGATTGGTCGACCCGACCGTGCCCCACACGCCGTCGACCAGGGCGGTCTTCGAATGCAGGATCACGCCGCGCCGCTCGGCGATCTTCACCCCGGCCACAAGCAACCGGTCGTAATAGCCGCGACCAGCGTTGAATACCAGCCACGAATCGGTGCGGCTGGGCAGGATCAGCTGCACGTCGACGCCGCGCCGCGCCGCGGCTTGCAGCGTGTCCAGCAGCTGCGGATCGGGCACGAAGTAGGCATTGGTGATGTGCACGCTGGTCTCGGCACTTCCGATCGCCGACAGCAGCGTCGTGTACATCAGGCTGACGGTCTCACCCGGTGAGCTACCGATGGCGCGCACCACCTGCTTGCCGGCAGGTTCGGGCTCGGGAAAGTAGTTGCGTGGTGCCAGTTCGGGGCCCTGCTGCTCGCGCCAGGCAGTGATGAAGAGTTTCTGCAACTCGGCCACCACCGGGCCCTGCAGACGCAGGTCGGTGTCACGCCAGGGCGGTGCCGCATCACCCGGCCTGAGCTTCCTGTGCCTGAAAGACCCGCCCGAATACACACTGCTGATGTTGATGCCACCCAGGAACGCCACGCGGCCATCGACGATGAGCAGCTTGCGGTGGTCACGCTGGTTCCAGGCCCAGTCGTCGCGTGCGGTGAGCGGGTTGATCGGGTTGAACTCCAGCACCTGGATGCCCGCAGCACTCAGGCACTCGAAGAAGGCCACAGGTGTGGCGTAGGTGCCGGCACTGTCGCGTATCAGGTTGACCTGCACACCTACTCGTTGCTTGGCCAAGAGCGCTTGCGCGAAACGATCACCCACCTCGTCGTCGTCGAGGATGTAGGTTTCCATGTTGATGTGATCGCGCGCGCCCGCGATGGCCGCGAACATCGCCGTGTAGGTGGCCGGGCCATCCTGCAGCAGCGTGACGGCGTTGCCTGTGGTGAGCGGGCTGCCGACGATGGCCTCCTCGAGCGCCAGGTGGCGCGCAAAGATGTCGGTCGGCTGACCCTTGGCCGCCAGGCGAGCCAGCACCACACGGCTTTGTGCCGCACTGAGCGGGCCTTGTGCGCCGGCCATACGCACCGAGCTCGGGCCGGGGCGCGCCAGGTCGGGCACGAAGCGCGGCAGACTGCTGCATCCCGCAGCGCCCAGCAGCGCCAGCAAGGACAACACAAGCAGCAGCAAACTCACGACCCCACCCCCACGGGACAGGTGTGTGTGGGGCGCAAGCATCATGTCCCGTGCCGACGTGCCACGACATGTCAGCGCAGCGGGCTGACCCGCCACACCACGTCGCCCACATCGTCGGCGACCAGCAAGGCGCCGCGGTTGTCGATGACCACCCCCACCGGGCGACCGTAGGCCTTGCCGTCGTCGCTCAGGAAACCGGTCAACACGTCCAGCGGAGCATTGCTCGACGGTTTGCCGTTGGCGAAAGGCACGAAGATCACCTTGTAGCCACTGTGCGGCTTGCGGTTCCACGACCCATGCTGGCCGATGAACATGCCGTTGGTGTACGGTGCGGGCAAGGCCGAACCCACCGTCGAGGTCAGGCCCAGCGACGCGGTGTGTGGCCCCAGCGCATAGTCCGGCACGATGGCCACGGCCACCAGATCGGGCGCAGGTGCTTCGACACGTTGGTCGATGTGTTGGCCGTAGTAGCTGTAGGGCCAGCCGTAGAAGCCGCCGTCGCGCACCGAGGTGAGGTAGTCGGGCACCAGGTCGCTGCCGAGTTCGTCGCGTTCGTTCACCACCGTCCACAAGGCACCAGTGCCGGGCTCCCAGGCCAGGCCGTTGGGGTTGCGCAGGCCACCGGCAAACACGCGGTGAGTCGCGGACTGGATGTCGATCACCCAGATGGCGGCGCGTTCGTTCTCGACCGACATGCCACGTTCGCCGACATTGCTGTTCGACCCGACGGTGACAAAGAGTTGTTTGCCGTCGGCACTGGCGATCAGGTTCTTGGTCCAGTGATGATTGATCGGGCCGGCCGGCAGATCGACCAGCTTGGTGGCTGGTGTGGTGATGCGGGTATCACCGCTGGCATAAGGAAAACCCAGCACCGCATCCGAGTTGGCCACGTACAGCGTGGTGCCGACCAGGGCCATGCCGAAGGGCGAGTTCAGGCCTTCGAGCAGCACCGACCGCATGTCGGCCACCCCGTCTGCGTCGGTGTCGCGCAGCAAGGTGATGCGGTTGGCGCTGGGTGCACGGGCGCCGGCACGGGTCATCATCAGATTCATCACCCAGCCACGCGGACCGCGGGCTCCTTCTGACCTGGGTGGTGCGCCGGTCTCGGCGACCAGCACATCACCGTTGGGCAACACCAGCAACCAACGGGGATGATCCAGGTCGGCCGCAAAGGCCTTGACTGCCAGCCCGGCGGCTGGCTGTGGCGTGGCACCCCGCGGCCAGCCTTTGGCAGGGGCGATGTTGACGGTGGGCACGACCGATTCGACCGGTGCGGGCAACTCGGGATGGGCGCCGCTGCCGGCCGACACCGCCAGTTTGGCGACATCACCACACGCTGCCAGACAACACAGGCTCAGCAGCGGCACCAGGCGGGCCAGGCAAGCCATCACAACCGGCCGAGCAGCAGCAGCACGACAACGATGACCAGCAAGGTGCCGACACCACCGACCGGGCCGTAGCCCCAGCTTTGCGCGTGCGGCCAGGTCGGAAATGCGCCGACCAGCAGCAATACAAGAACGATCAGCAGGATGGTGCCCAGACTCATGACGAACTCCAGTAGTAACTCGGGGTGAATGATTCAGTTCGATACAAAGGCTAGGCTTGCCCTGGCGCAGTCGGTGCGCTGACGCACGATGGTCAGGTCGACTGCACCTCACTCGTCGACTCGCTCATCGACTCGCTCTCCGACTCACTCGCCGACTCACTCGGCGACTGCGGCACACATGCCCGCAGGCACCGGCTGAATGCACCGTTGTGACAAGGCCTTGTCCTACGTGCCCCGGGCAGGTCCGGGTCGATAGTGCGGACATGTCCAGACCGCGCGTGCGTGTGGTCGGTCCCAGCGCCGGTCAGCCAGGCAGCGGCACCACCCGGTCGCGGCCGATGAGGAAACTTCCATGAGTCATCACGACGAACCCCACGGCGCAGGACGCCAGGCGCCCGGTGCCCGCACAAGCGTCGATCGCCCCAGGGCGCCGCGGCAGATTGCGCGTGGTGCAGCCCTGCTGGCCGCTGCCGTGGCCAGCCAGGTCATGCCACTGAGCGTGCCCGCAGTGATGACCACACTGCTCGTGCCGCTTGGCCTGACCCTGCTGGCCCCACGTGTGGCCCAGGCGCAGATCACCGTGTCGATCCGTGTCGGTCCGCCGCCCCTGCCCTTTTACGTTCAGCCCACACTGGCCGGTGAAGGTTACCTCTGGCTGCCGGGCTACTGGGCCTGGAATGCCGAGGACTTCGACTACTTCTGGGTGCCCGGCAACTGGGCCCTGGCGCCACAACCGGGCTTGTTGTGGACGCCGGGCTGGTGGGGTTTCGAGAGCAACGCCTATCGCTGGCATGCGGGGTACTGGGCCGAACGGGTCGGCTACTACGGCGGCATCGACTACGGTCATGGCTACAGCGGTTATGGCTATCAGGGTGGGCGCTGGGAAGGTGGCCAGTTCCACTACAACACCAGCGTGAACAACGTCAGCGGCAGCGCCACCCGCTACACCTATCGCAGCACCTCGTTCAGCAACCACAACAGCAATCGCGCCAGCTTCAACGGCGGACTCGGCGGCGTGAACGCCCGGCCCACACCGGTCGAGGTGCAGCAGCAGTCGGGTCGCCGTGCCGGCCCCACGGCCAACCAGCTGCAGCATGAACATCAGGCGCTGCGCACCACCACGCAGCGGCAATCGAACAACCGCGGCGCCCCCCCCGTGGCAGCCACCCCCAGGCCGAACGAGTTCAACTCACCGGGCGCGGTGAAGTCACACACCACGCCGCCCCACAAGCCCGAACGCCAGGCGCCGACGCAGCAGCAGCGCCAGCAGGACAGCAAGCCAGGGCAGCGCGGCGACGAGCCGCAGCGTCACAACCGTGGCCAGCAGGACGAAGACAAGCGGTAGCTGCCGCGCAGGCAAGGCACTCAAGTTCACCCGGGCGGGTGCAGTTGCCTGAGTGCCGCAGGCGCCACCAGACCCGCACAACCCTTGCCATCGGCACGACGCGACGACCCATCGGTCGTTGCGCTGGCCAGTTCGACCAGCGGCAACAAGGCCGCCAGCGGGTTCATGATGGCCAGCAGTGCTGCGGTGCCGAGCTTGCGGCCGATGCCGCCGCGATCGAACGTGACCTGTGGATTGGCGAAGCTGCCACGCACCGTCAGCGGTGTACGCAAGCTCACCGGGCTGAACCCGCGCGGGCTGACGACGGCGCGCAGATCGAGCGTCTCGCTGGCCAACGACAGACTGCCACCCACCCAGATGGCCGAAGCACTGGTCTCGAGCACCATCCTGCGCGGACGAAACACACCGTCCACAGCCACCAGATCAGCCACAGCACAAGACACACGCAGGCGGTCGTCGCCGGTGATCAGCAATCCCAGGCTGGCCGCCAGATCGAGGCCGGCCAGTTCGACGGCCAGATGCGAGACCGAGCCACCCTGCAGTTCGGTGCGGGCGCTGCCGTTCAGGCTGGCCAGTATCCTGGCCGTCGAGCCGCCTTGGCCTGTCAGGCTGGCGCTGCCGCTCAAGCGTCCGGACACATAGGGCTCGGTGCCGGTGCGGCGCTTCTGGTGGATCCAGTGGTCGAGCGCCACATCGTCCCAGCGCAGGCGGGTCGACAACACGGCGATCGGACGGCGTCCGTCCAGTTGCAGCTCACCGCTGAGGCGGCCCGCACCGAGACGTGCGTCGATCTGGCGCAGCGTCAGCACACCACCTTGCAGCAGCAGCCTGACTCGCAACGGTCGCAGTGGTTCGAGCAGACCACTGCCGAGATCGACTTCGGCGATCGACACCGCCACGTCGGCGTTCATTGCGCGCAGTGCGGCCAGGTCGAAGTCCCGGGCCGGCAGGACCCGTCCGGCGGCAAGCACCGCAGTCGCCATCTCGTCGACCGGCAGACGCCCGACCCGGCTGCGCGACAACAAGGCGGTGGTACCCACTGCCGGGCCCAGGTCGGCCAGGTGCAGGCGCGCACCGACCAGGCGCCCACGCAGCAGCGGCACCAGCTCACCAGGCGCGTAGTCGAACGTACCGGCCAGGCGGCTCGCTCCAATGCGGCCATCGGTGACCACCACCTTCCAGTGGCGGTCTTGTCGAGTCACTTCTCCCTCGGTCGAAAAAGCACCCGTGCTCGGCAAGGTCACGCCCAGCGGATCGCCCACAGCGGCCAGTGAAGGCCCCGCAGCCTGAAGCGTCCAGCCAGCTGGTCGACGTTGCGTGCATCGGCCAGCCTGCCGTCGAATGCCAGCGAGGCCGTCCCCACGGTGCCGCTGAGGTTCACGACCAGCGGCCGCGGCAGGCCGGGGTTGCCCGGCACCGGCAAGCTGCCCCCAAGCAGCAGTTCCAGCCGCAGGGGCAGCTCGCGGTACCGGCCGGTTGCGCTGAGCCGCAAGACGCGGTCGGGACGGTTCGAGGTGCGTTCACGCGCCGTGGTGCCGGGCGACGAAGCCACCGGGCCGACCGCCTTGGCGACGGCCTGGTCGATCACCTTGTCGACCACCTTGTCGATCAGCAGGTCGACCACCTTGGCGGGCGTGACTGCACCGGGTTCGATCGGGCTCACCTGGTCCGCCGACCAGGCCTGGCCCGTGGTGCGCACGCGGGTCGTGTCCCACGCCGAACCCAGCGGTGACGCCGCGTCGAGCAGCGACAGCTGGGCGTGCAGGTCCAGCGCCTGCACCTCGTCATGCAGGCTCACATTGCCGGACGCCACCTGCAGGTGGCCGAAGAACGGCAGGTCGTTCAAGGGCTGCGGCGTCGCACCCGACGCCGCCGATACCGCAGGGTCGATGCGCCACGAGGCACGGCCATCCGCCAGCCTGTCCAGATGAAGGTCGAAGGTGTCGACATGCAGGCGCTCGATGCGCAGCGGCTGGCCTCGCCAGGCGCGCCACAGGTCGATGTAGCGCAGCTCGATCGCGACGTCGTGGGCCACCAGCAATTGCGCCGAGTGACTCCACTGCGGTGCCGCCACCCGCACCCGGGGTGCCTCGATGCGCAGCGCGCCGAACAATCGCAGGCCGAAACGCGCCGGCAAAGCCGCTGCGGGCCGCACAAAGGCCGCCGTGGACATGTCGCCGGCGGCATCACTGGTGTCGACCTGCACGGCACGCTGCAACCAGGTAGTCGCGACCTGTTCGAGAGGTCTTGCCAGGAAGGGCCAGCCCAGCACCTCACCCACCGCCAGCGCGTCGACCAGTGCCAGGGCGCACAACCACGCCACGACGACACCTGGTGACCCCAGCCAGCCCGACCCGAGTGACCGCGAGGCGGCAGCTGGTGCCGCAACAGGCAAGTCTGGATCGGACGCGTGGTTGAGCATGGTCGGCAGCAGACCTCCTGCACCAGCCTAGCCGGCAGCAGACCGGCCGACTGTGCGGTGACGAACTTAGCGGCGCCAGGCTCAGCCGGCTGCACCCGCCCGGCTCAAGGCGACAAGGCGGTCACGACGGTGTCGAACAGGCTCTCGACGCTGAACGGCTTGGCCAGGAAGCCGTTCATGCCCGCAGCCAGGCAGCGCGACTTGTCGTCGGCAAAGGCATTGGCGGTGATGGCGACGATGTTCGCCTCGACGCCCCCTGGCAGGGCCCGGATCCGGCGCGTGGCTTCGAGGCCGTCCATGCCCGGCATCTGGATGTCCATCAGGATCAGGTCGTAGGCCTGCAGGCTCGCCAGCCGCACGGCTTCGACACCGCTGTCGGCCACGTCGACATGGGCCACCACGGCGCCCAGCAATTGCTGCGCGACCTCGCGGTTGGAGAGATCGTCGTCGACCAGCAGGATGCGGGCCTGCGGAAACTCGAGCGCCAGCCTGGCCTCGGCCGAGGTGCGCACGGGCGTTTGCGCCGCATCGGGCTGCCTGCGCTTGCGCAGCCGGGCCGTGAACCAGAAGCTGCTGCCCACGCCGGGTGTGCTGGTCACCCCGGACTCGCCACCCATCAACCGGGCGAGCCTGTGCACGATGGCCAGGCCCAGCCCGGTGCCACCAAAGCTGCGCGAGAGCGAGTTGTCGGCCTGCTCGAAGGCCGTGAACAGGCGCGGCAACGTCGCCGCGTCGATGCCTATGCCGGTGTCCTGCACCTCGAAACGCAGCAGGGCGCTGTCGGGCTTATCGTCCACGCAGCTGATGTGCAGCGTCACGCTGCCGCTGTTGGTGAACTTGACGGCGTTGCTGGCGTAGTTGAGCAAGGCCTGCTGCAGCCGCGCCGAATCACCCAGCAGGTTGTCGGCCGGCAGCGCGTGGGCCTCCACCGCCAGGTGCAGCTTCTTTGCCGCGGCCTCGTCGAACACCATCGCCACGACGTCGGCCGCAATACGCTCGATGCTGACCGACGACTCCTCGAGCACCATCTTGCCGGCGTCGATCTTGGCCAGGTCGAGGATGGTGCTGATCAGCTCGAGCAGGTGTTTGCTCGCCGTGTCGAGCTTGTCCAGCCAATCGGCCTGCTTGGTGGTGACCTGCGACCGGCGGATCAGGTAGGCCATGCCGATGATCGCCGCCAGTGGTGTGCGGATCTCGTGCGACATGTTGGCCAGGAAGGCGCTCTTGGCCATGTTGGCGGCCTCGGCCCTGAGCTTGGCGTCGACAAGTTCGCGCGTGCGTTGCGTGATCAGTTCTTCGAGGTGGTGGCGATGCAGGGCAAGTTCTTCGGCATCACGTTTGCGCTGCGTGATGTCGTTGCTGATGGTGACATGGTGGCTGGTCTGGCCGTTGGGCTGGCGGATCGGCGCCACCACGGCGAGTTCGGTGTGTTCCGTGCCGTCCTTGTGCCGGCTGAGCAATTCACCCCGCCAGGTCGCGTCGTACGCCTGATCGTCGGTGGGGCCACGGGGCGCTGCGGCCCTGGGCGGGCCGGCCTGCAGCACTTGCACCGGTTGGCCCATCAACTCGTCGCGGCTGTAGCCGCTGTTGTCGAGCAGGGCCTGGTTGACGTAATCGATCTTGCCGCCCAGGTCGGCAATGACGATGTTGACCGGGCTTTGTTCGACCACCAGCGACAAGGTGCGCACCTGCTGCTCGGCCTGTCGTTGCTCGGTGAGGTTGCGGATATTGCACTGGATCACCTGCACACCCGCGCAGTCGTAGCTGTTGCTCACGAACTCCACGTTGACGAGTGCGCCCGTCTTGGTCTTGAGTGGCAGGTCGCTGTAGCGCACGTAGCCGCGCTCCTGCAGCCGGGTGAACATGTCCGAACTCTTGCCCACATCGGCAAAGGCGCCCACCTCCCACAACTTCTTGCCCAGCAGCTCGGCGTGTGTGTAACCCAGCATGGCCATCAGGTAGGGATTGGCATCCTCGATCTGCGCCGTGTCGGCGTTGAGCAGCAAGATGCCGTCCTGCGCCGCCTCGAACAGGCGCCGGTAGCGCAACTCCGAGGCATGCAACGCCGCACTCGCGCGGCTATCCGGCTGTGGCCGGTCGGGCGTCGCCAATGCATGCAGGGGCTGGGTCATGTCGATGGACAACGCGTGTGCCGGAGTTGGAGGAAACAAATCCCACCGATTGTGGGCACGCCGTGCAGCGTGCGACCGTACGTCAAGGAACATAGCGCTGATCGCAACACGGTCAATCTCGCACGGCGGTCATGGCGAGCTCGGCACCCGCCCGGACGCTCAGCCCACCGCGCCGAACAAGGCACCTGCACCAGCCGTGATGACCATGGCGACGAGCCCCCAGAAGGTCACCCGCCAGGTGCCTGCCAGCACCGGCGCCCCCCCTGCGCGCGCCGACAAGGCGCCAAGGCCAGCCAGAAACACCAGCGCCGTGATCGACACCCACCAGATCAGCTGCGCCTGTGGGGCAACGAGCACCACCACGATGGGCAAGGCGGCACCCAGGGCAAAACTGCCGGCCGACGCCAGCGCCGCCTGCAGCGGCCTGGCCGCGGTCACCTCGGACTGGCCGAGCTCGTCGCGGGCATGGGCACCCAGCGCGTCGTGAGCCATCAGCTGGCCGGCCACCTGTTCGGCCAGAGGCTTGTCCAGGCCACGGGCGACATAGATGCCGGTCAGTTCGCGCAGTTCACCCTTGGGGTCGTGGTCGAGCTCGGCCTGCTCACGCGCCAGGTCGGCGCTTTCGGTGTCGGCCTGTGAATGCACCGACACGAACTCCCCCGCTGCCATCGACATGGCACCGGCGATCAGGCCCGAGACACTGGTCATCAACACCGCGCGATGGTCGGCACCGGCCGCCGCCACACCCAGCACCAGGCTGGCGGTCGACACGATGCCGTCGTTGGCACCCAGCACGGCGGCACGCAGCCAGCCGATGCGGTCACTCCTGTGACCTTCCTTGTGGCGGCGTGGTGCGGGCATGGGGGGCTCCTGGTTGCAGATGCGGTTCGAGGCCGCGCCGGGTGGCGTCAGGCAAGTTGGATCAAGCTGGCGCGACCAACTCGGGGCAGGCAGGGACACCCCTGCACGCAGGAGGGTGATGTGGCCATGGCTGACGCCGAGCGTCGGTGCAGTAACGAACAGACCGCAGGCGAGGCAGCATCGAGCATGCCGGCATCACCCGTCACCAGGATCCTCGATGCCCGCACGCGCCGCCGCAGCCCACCACCCGTCGCTGCGCTCGCTGCTGGCGCTGTGCACCATCAGTGTCCTGGGCTCGGCCTGCAGCGGCCTGAGCCATGCCCAGACGACCCTGCTACCCGACATGGCCGCCGTGGCGGCACGGTTTGCGCCCACCGTGGTCAACATCAGCGTGACCGGCAGCCGCAAGGTGTCGACCAGCAGCGACGGTCCCGCCGAACCGGGCGACGACGCTGGCGCTGGGCGGCCACCCGACCCCACCGACGCGATGCGCGATTTCCTGCGCGGCTTCCAGCAGCGTTTTGGTGGCCTGCCGCCGCAGCTCGATCTGCCGGTGCGCGGTGAAGGGTCTGGCTTCCTCGTGCGCGGCGACGGCCTCATCCTGACCAGTGCCCATGTGGTGTCCGACGCCAGCGAAGTGCTGGTCAAGCTCAGCGACCGGCGTGAATACCGCGCCAAGGTGCTGGGCAGCGACAAACTCACCGACATCGCCGTGCTCAAGATCGACGGGTCGGCCCTGCCCTTTGTCGCACTGTCCACCACGGCCGACACCACGGCGCGACCGCGACCACCGAAGCAGCCGCCGCGGGTGGGTGAATGGGTGCTGGCCATCGGCTCGCCGTTCGGCTTCGAAAGCACCGTGACGGCCGGTGTGGTGAGCGCCGCACACCGCTCGCTGCCAGGCAACGGCTGGGTCTCGTTCATCCAGACCGACGCGGCCATCAACCCGGGCAACTCGGGCGGGCCACTCATCAACATGCGCGGCGAGGTGGTCGGCATCAACTCGCAGATCTACTCGCGCAGCGGGGGGTACCAGGGCCTGTCGTTTGCCATTCCGATCGAGGTGGCGCAGCGCGTGGCGCAGCAGATCCTGGCTGGTGGCAAGGTGCGTCATGCCGTGCTCGGCGTGCAGGTGCAGGAGGTCAACCAGACCCTGGCCGAAGCCTTCAAGCTCGACAAGCCGGCCGGCGCACTGATCACCGACGTCGACAAGGCCAGCGCAGCCGAACGTGCCGGGCTGCGAGGTGGCGACGTCGTGATGGCGGTCAACGGCCACACCCTCGAGATGTCGGGTGACCTGTCGGCCATGGTCGGCCTGGCCCAGCCCGGCGACAAGCTCGACCTGCTGGTCTGGCGCCAGGGCGCCCGTCGCCAGCTCGAGGCCACCCTCGACGACGGGGCCAAGCAGGCCGTCGGCGTGGCAGCTGCCGCCTCGTCGCCCAGCCCACGCGTGCCCGGCGGCCGCCTCGGGCTGGCCGTGCGCGAGCTGAGCGCGGATGAACGACGCATCACGGGTTTGTCTGCCGGCCTGGTGATCGAAGCGGTGACCGGCCCGGCCGAACGAGCCGGCCTGCAGGCCGGCGACCTGCTGCTGGCGATCGATGGGCAGCCGGTCAGTGCCGACACCAGCGACAAGACCTTGCCCGCATCGGCCAAGGCCACCGCCTTGCTGGTGCAGCGCGCCGGCAGCAAGCTCTACGTCGCGTTGCGGCTCGAATGACGACACCGGCGCCGGCCGTCGCCATCCCACGCTGGCGGGCGGGCCTTCACTCGGTGGGCAGACTGGTCGGTCAGGTCTGGACCTCGTGGAACGACGACTATGCGTCCAGCATGGGTGCTGCGCTGGCGTACTACACCTTGTTCTCGCTGGCGCCGCTGCTGCTGATCGTGATCTCGGTGGCCGGCCTGGTGTTCGGCGAGGCGGCGGCGCGCGGCGAGATCCAGGCCCAGCTCGACGCCCTGATGGGGCAACGCGGCGCCGCTGCGGTGCAGGACCTGCTGGCCAGCGTGCATCAGCCACGCATGGGGCTGGCCGCCACGCTGCTGGGTGTGGCGCTGCTGGTGGTCGGTGCCACCTCGGTGTTCGCCGAACTGCAGGATGCGCTGGACCGCATCTGGCGCGTGCCCACGCAGGCACGCGACAACAGCTGGCTGCGCCTGCTGCGCTCGCGCCTGCTGTCGTACGGCGTGATCCTGGCGCTGGGTTTCCTGCTCACGGTCTCGCTGGTGGCCAGCGCCGTGCTGGCCGCCCTGGGCCGCAAGCTCGACCCGTTGCTGGGCAGCTGGAACACCATCGTCGAGACGATCAACGCGGCCAGCAGCTTTGTGCTTGCGGCCGTGGTGTTCGCCTTGATCTTCAAGGTCATGCCGCGTGTGCAGGTGCAGTGGAAGGACGTGTGGATCGGCGCCTTGTTCACCGCGGCGCTGTTTGCGCTGGGCAAGCTGCTGATCGGTCTGTACATCGGCAGGTCGGCCGTGGCCTCGGGCTTCGGCGCAGCCGGCTCGCTGGTGGTGGTGTTGCTGTGGGTCTACTGGTCGGCCCAGATCCTCATGATCGGCGCCGAGTTCACCTGGGTCTGGGCCAACCAGTTCGGCTCGCGCCGACCGTAGGCTGGCGCACAGACCGCGCCACAGATCGCCGCTACAAACCCAGGGGCAAGTGCCCGCTGCGGTCGCTGGTCGACAACCACCTGCGGTCGGTCGGCAACCAGAGCCGCCTCGCCAGACCCTGCGCATTTCGGTGACCGACTGCCTTGCTGCTGGTCACTGTCGTGTTCGTGCGCTATGTCAAACGACACAGGGCATCGCGGCATCGGCTTCTACAGTGAGCGAAGGCGAACACACGGTGTGGCCAGGCAGCGGGCGGATCGCGTGGCCGTTGCCCTGAACCTGCCAATACAACCGCGCACCGGCGGCGTCGACACACAACACACCACAGGCAAAGGAAACCCCATGTTCGACCCCTATCGCAACCAGTTGCTGGCCGCCTTGCCCACGCCAGTGTGGCAACAGATCTCGTCCAGACTCGAGTGGGTGGATCTGCAGGCTGGCAGCGTGCTTTACCGCGACAGCGCGGACATCGAGCATGTCCACTTCCCAACCACGGCTGTCGTGTCGCTGATGTCGACCTTGTCCGACGGATCACAGGCCGAGGTAGCCGTCGTGGGCAACGAAGGTTTTGTCGGTGTCTGTGCGTTCATGGGGGGTGGCCCTTCACTCAGCAGCGCCGTGGTGCAAAGTGCGGGGCGTGCGCTGCGTATGACGGCCTACGCCGTGCGCGACGAATCCAGGCAACTCGATGCCCTCATGCAGCAGCTGATGCGATACACCCAGACGCTGTTCGTGCACATGGCGCAGAACTCGGCGTGTATCCGGCATCACGCACTCGACCAGCAACTGGCTCGCTGGTTGCTGCTCAATCACGATCGACTCGGCGGCGCCGAGTTGCAGATCACGCAGGAGCGTATCGCCAACACCTTGGGCGTGAGGCGCGAAACCATCACCGCCGGCGCCTTGAAGCTGCAACAGGCCGGCCTGATCCGCTACTCGCGTGGTCGCATTGCCATCCTCGATCGAAGCGGACTCGAAGAGCGCAGCTGCGAGTGTTATGCACTCGTCAAGGATGCCTACGACCGCCTGTCACGCGACTGTGACTGTGCACCCGCATCACCCCTGCCCCTGCACGACATGTCGATCTGCCGGCAGGCCGTGGTCAGCCGGCTTGCCTGAGCAGCATCCACCCTCTACAGGCAGGGTGAGTGCATCGGCGTCTCGTCGCGTGTCGCACGATCTGTGCGGCCAGGGCGCCTGCGCCGCAGGTGCACGACCCGCACGACCGTGCGGGCCAGGGCGGCGAAGATGGACAGGCTGCCCTGTCCTTGAACGCCGGCCTGGCGCAGGGTGAGACTGATGTGGCGTGAGTGGCGGTTCGAGTGCATACGCCAGTGTGGCTTTGCGACTCGTTCACGTTCTGTGCGATGACGCACCAAGCGGTGTGTCAGTGTTGCGGCAGTTGCATCGACATGTTGCCGAACAGTGCGCAGGCGTCACGGTGGCCGGGCTCTCGCTGCGTCAGGAGTGGGCTGCGCTCACAACAAGCCCGGCGCAATAGGCGCCCAGCTCACCCAGCACCAGACGTGTGGCCTGCCTGGCAGCGGTGACGCCACCTACACCGTTGTCGGTGGGCGCTGGCACGTGGCGATCGAACTCGCGCCAGCCCAGCACCTTGCGACTTCTGCTCTCGATCAACACGGCGCGCAGGGTCAGGCGGACCTGACTCGGGGTCACGGAGAAGTCCTGCTGCAGGCGGATCAGTTCGGTTTCGAGCCGCAAGGCGCCAGCACCGGTCGACGGCGCCAGTAGCACCGCGGCAAAGGCACCGCTGTCTTGCAAGGTACGCACCAGCAGCGGTGCCAGCATCTGCGCCGGTGTGTCGAGCCACTCGTGATAGGCATAAGCCTGCAACTGCCCGCTGCTGCGCAGATAGACCATGTGTCTGTCGTCACAACCCGGTGCCGCGCGGGGCTGGGCCACGATCAGCACGGGTGCACTGGCTGGCGCGGCAGCCACTGGTGGCGCACTCACACCGTCGTCCAGCGTGAAACGTGCCGGCGCCGCCGCTGGTTTGGGCAACAAGGTGGTGCCGCAACCCGCTGTCACGGCAGCCAGGCCGACCACTGCGGGCAGGCCCAGCAGGCCCAGCAGCACAGGTCGACGTGTGAAGACCTTGCTCGGCGTTCGACTCGCGGGCAGGCTCACGGCGTCACTCGCGGTGTCGCTCCCGTTGTCGCTCACGGTCACTCTCACGCTGTGGATCACGGTGCGACTCTGGCTCGTCATGGTTCGCTTTCTCCGGGCCCGGGGCTGGGCGCCGGACGGCCGATCAACAAACTGCTCGGGTTGCCGGTGGTCTGTTCACTCAACTGGCGCAGCGACGTGGCCAACTCGCCGAGGTCAGTCATCAGGCGTGTCAGTTCAGGCAGGGTTTCGCTGCCCAACTGCGCCACACCGCTGGCAGCGGTATCTACAGCCCGGGCAGCACGTGTGCTGGCTTCTCCCGCCTTGGCGGCCATGTCTTCCACACCCTGCGCGCTGCTGGCAATTCGGTCGAGTGTGGGGCCGAGTTGTTCGGCGGCCCGGGCGGTCAGTTGTGCCGTGCGGCCGGCATCTTTCAGCGCGGCAGTCATTGCGTCCTTCTGCCCTGCCAGGCTGTGGCTCAGGGCGGCGATATCGGTCAATGCGGACTTGAGTGCCTGGCGGTTGTCTGCATCGAACACGGCGTTGATGTTGTTCGACACCCGGTCGACATTGGCCAGCACATTGGTCAACACGTTCTCGAGCCGAGCACCGAGCGAGAGCTTGAATGGGATGGTCGGTGCCACGCCACCGGCCCCAGCCACCAAAGGCAACGAGCCGGCGCTGCCACCGCTGAGCTCGATGTAGGCGATGCCGGTCAGGCCCTGGGTCTTCAGGACTGCCAGGCTGTCTTGCTTGATCGGTGTGCCGCGGTCGATGAGGAACCTCAGCCGCACCTGCCGCGAGTCCTGCGGGTCGATCTCGATACGGTCGACCTTGCCCACGTCCACCCCCAGGTACTTGACGGGTGCGTCGACATTGAGCCCGGCTACCGACTCCCGGATCACCGCCTGATACGGGTCCACCGCCCGTTGCCCGCCCAGGCCGGCAGCCAGCCACAACACGGCGGCGACGAACACGGCACCGAGCACCAGCACGAAGGCGCCGACGAGTGTGTAGTTGACCTTGTCGTCCATGGCCCTGCCCTAGTTCGCCTCGTGGCGCGTGGCGCCGGGCCCGGCCGCACCACGTCGATCGGTGAAATAGGCCTGCACGACGGGGTGATCGACCTCGGCCAGGTCGGCCATGGGGCCGATGGCCAGCACATGGCCCTCACCCAGAACGGCCACCCGGTCACACACCCGCCACAACAACTCGACGTCATGGCTCACGATGACGATGGTCGGACCGAACAAGGCATGGGTGCTCAGGATCAGCTCATCGACACCGGCCGAACTGGCCGGATCCAGGCCCGAGGTGGGTTCGTCCAGAAACAGCAACTCGGGGTCGAGCGCCAGCGCACGCGCCAGGGCGGCGCGCTTGAGCATGCCGCCACTCAGCTCACCCGGTAGCTTGAGGCCGGCGTCGGGCGGCAGGCCGGTGAGGGCGAGTTTCCATTCGGCGATCTCGTCGATGAGGCCATCGTCCAGACCGGTGACCTCGCGCAGCGGCAAGCCGACATTGGCACGCACGCAGATCGAGCCGAACAGACCACCGCGCTGGAACATCACACCCCAACGCTGGCGCAGCGCAGTGGCACCTGCCGCGTCGAGGGTGGCCACATTGCTGCCGAAGAGCTCGATCTCGCCGCTGCTCGGGCGTTGCAGCAGGATCATCTCGCGCAGCAGCACCGACTTGCCGGCCCCGCTGCCACCCGCCAGGCCCAGGATCTCGCCGCGCCGCACACTCAGGTCCAAGCCCTCGTGCACGACGTGATCACCAAAACGAGTGCCGACCTGGCGCAACTCGATGACGTGGTCGCCAGTGTGGGCAGCGGAGTGGACGGTGGTGTGGTCTGCTTTGGTGGCCATGTCAGATGCCCAGCATGTTGAAGGCGATCGAGAACAAGGCGTCGGCCACGATGACCAGAAAGATGGCCTGCACCACCGCCTGGGTCGTCTGGCGGCCCACGCTGTCGGCACTGCCCCGGGTGCGAAGACCCTGAAAACAGCCCACCGTCACGATGATGAGTGCAAACACACCGGCCTTGCCCACCCCGATCAGCAGCGCCGAGCCCTGCATCACCTGGCCGAAGCGCGCAGCAAACTCTGCAAAGCCGATGTCCAGCTGGGACCGCGCCATCACCATGCCGCCGAACACACCGGTGAGATCGGCAAACACCGTAAGCAGTGGCAGGGCAATGGTCAGCGCAAGGAGTTTGGGCAGCACCAGGCGCTGCAGCGGATCGATACCTAGCGTGCGCAGGGCATCGATCTCTTCGGTGACGACCATGGTGCCGAGTTGTGCGGCATAGGCCGACCCCGAACGCCCCGCGATGATGATGGCGCCGATCAGCGGCGCAAACTCGCGCAGCATGGCATAACCCACCAGCTCGACCACAAACACGCTGGCACCGTAATGCTCGAGTTGATCCGCCCCCTGGTAGGCCACCACCACACCGAGCAGAAACGAGGTGAGGCCGATGATGGGCAAGGCATCGAAGCCACCGATCTCGATCTCGCGCAACACGGTGCGCAGGTGCAATCGCCCCGGCCGGCGCACCACACCGGCCACCGCCAGGGCCAGTTCGCCGATGAAGGCCACAAAGGCCTGAGCCTGCAAGGCAGCCGCCACGGCCTGGCGACCCACTCGCTCGAGCATCGCAGGCTGCGGCAAAGACAGCGGCGGCGTGGCCGCACCGGCCCGCACCTGCTGCATCAAGGCCTCGGCCCGTGCCGGCCAGGCCCGCAGCTCAGGTTGCGCCGAGCCGGATCCGAGCCAGCGCTGCAAGGTCCAGGCGCCTGCACTGTCTATCGCAAGTAGCCGCGAACCGTCCAGCACCCTGGGCGGTGCCCCGCTCGCCGAGGCCGCATGGCCACACCGCACCACGCCCATGCCGTGCACCGTCCAGGCGCCGCCGACCATCCACACGCCGTGGTCGGTGGCGCTCGGGGTCATGCTGGCATCGGCCTGGTCAGCGGCCTGGTCGTCGGGTTCGTGGTCGGCCGGTGGGTCGACGGGCCGCTGGGGCAAAGGCATGGGTGGCGTGGGATGCTGGTCGTGTCGTGTCGTGACCTGTCGCGGCAGCCGCAAGGCGCCAGCCCCACGCTAGCCGCATGCACCGCGCCCGACTGTTCGCCAACGAACACAGCAGCTTGCGCAGGCGGCCGGCACCCGCCGTTCGCTGTCGCACAGACACGCCCCAGGGCCTGAGGCAGGCTCGAGCATCTGCTGCCTATGCGGTCATTCGCGGCAGTCGACCGGGCGGCTTGGTGCGTGCACCGCCGCTTGCCAACCAGGAACAGGGACATGCAGATCAACACACACAGCGCACGTATCACCGGCCCGGTGGCCTACCTGGCCGCCGGCGGCAAATTGCGACACATACCCGTCGGCCCCTGTCTGCTCGAACGCATGGACGACGGCTCGATCGACGTGATCTGGGGCGTCAACGGCCAGAGCTCGGCGGCGCTGCCGGCCACGGTCATCAAGACGGCGCATGACGACGGCCTGCTGCAGCTTGTCGATTGAAGCGACGCGGCACAACACCACCGCCAGTGCCGAGGTGGCGGGCGGGCGCAATGTGGTCGACAAGATGCGCGTGGCCTATCGAGGCCGTGATCGCATCGACCGGTCGGTGGGATCGGCCGACCCGATCGACACGGGCGCCACAGGCAATGAGTGCCGGCGGGGCCCGTTGTCGTTCAACGTGGCGAAAAGTCGAGCACCACGCGTGACGGCACTTCGCCGTTGGCCAGGCGCTTGAACACATCGTTGATGGCAGACAGCGGTTGCAGTTCGGTGTCGGCCTTGACCTTGCCTGCCGCACCGAAGGCCAGCGCCTCGGCCATGTCGGCTCTTGTGCCGACGAACGAACCGCGGATGGTGATGCAGTTGGCCACCACGTCGAACAGCGGTGTCGGAAACTCGCCCGGCGGCAGGCCGACCAGCACGCAGGTGCCGAACTTGCGCGTCATGCCCACACCCTGCTTGAAGGCGCCGAGCGAGGGTGCGGTGATCAACACGCCGTGGGCACCACCACCAGTGGCCTTCTTCACCGCTGCCACCGGATCGTCGAGTCGGGCATTGACCATCGCGTCGGCGCCCAGGCGCCGGGCATGGTCGAGCTTGCCGTCGTCGACATCCACGGCGCAGACCTGCAGTCCCATCGCCTTGGCGTACTGCACGGCCAGATGGCCCAGGCCGCCCACACCCGAGACGACGACCCATTCGCCTGGGCGCGCCTGGGTCTCCTTCAGGCCCTTGTACGAGGTGATGCCGGCACAGATCAGCGGCGCGGCGTCGCGTGGTGCCAGCAGCGCTGGGATGTGAGCCACGTAGTTCGGGTCGGCCAGGATGTAGTCGGCAAAGCCGCCGTTCTTGGTGTAGCCGCCGAACTCGGCTTCGGCGCAGACAGTCTCGCGCGCCGACAGGCAGAACTCGCAATGGCCACAGGCCGAATAGAGCCAGGGCACACCGACGCGGTCACCCTCCTTCACCGCACGCACACCGGCGCCGATGGCTGCCACGATGCCGATGCCCTCATGCCCGGGGGTGAATGGCAACGCTGGTTTCAAGGGCCAGTCGCCACCGGCGGCATGCAGGTCGGTGTGGCACACGCCGCAGGCCTCGGTCTTGACCAGAATCTGGCCGGGTCCCGGTGTGGGCACGTCGAGTTCCCGCAGTACCAGGAGCTGGCCGAACTGTTCGACCTGGGCGGCTTGCATCTTGCGTGTCATGGAGTTGTCTGGTTGAAGTGAACGGTGCAGAGGCGCCGATCACCAGCTTGGCTGGCCGCCGCTGCAGCTTGGGGTTGATCGACCATGCGCGCCGTCGCCACCCCGGTCTGTGCGCTGCAGCACCCTGGCGGCTTGCCGCGTGCGACGTTCACCGGACAGGGCCAGGACCGCCCAGCCCTGGCGCAGAGGGCTGGCAACCTGGACACGTGCCGGGCCTGCGTTCGGCACCGCACCGACAGACGTCGCCAACCGGCGCACCATGCCTGTCCGGAACCACCGGACCGTCCATGGCGCC
Source organism: Candidatus Intricatilinea gracilis (assembly GCA_016702605.1). GTDB lineage: Bacteria > Pseudomonadota > Gammaproteobacteria > Burkholderiales > Burkholderiaceae_C > Sphaerotilus > Sphaerotilus gracilis. Next base: position 883,318 of record JADJDQ010000021.1, on the reverse strand, counting down.
GGGCGTGACCTGCCGGCACCTGCCACCGTTCAGCAGCCTGCGCCGCCATGCGTTCTTGCAACGAGGCACAGCACCATCAGCGACAACATGACCACTGCCACAGACCCAATGGCCCGTAGCGCCGATGAGGCCTGGTACATCCGCGGCGACGGGGTCTATCGCGAGTCACGCCAGACCAGCGTCTGCGAAGTGTTGCGCCTGCTCGGCGCCGAGGTCGACAACGACTCACGCAGCTGGGCCAGGTCGATCGCCTTGCCGCTGTGGCGCATTCCTGCAGGTATCACGTTCCTGCATACACACGCCGTGGCCGATGCCATCTACGTGGTGCGCTTCGGCTACTTCAAGATCGTCAAGGTTGCCCAGGACGGTTACCCGCAGGTGCGAGGCCTGGCCGGTCCGGGCGACGTGCTGGGATTCGAGGGCGCGGCGCTCGGGCGACACCCGCTCGACGTAGCCGCGCTGGACGACTGCAGTGTCATCGCCCTGCCCTTGTCCGAGCTGCGCACCTTGCGTCACGAGTCGCTGCCTTTCGACCTGGCCATCACGCGTGCCCTGGGTGAGCAACTCACCCACGCCGGTGACACGGCCAGCCTGATGGCGGCTGTGGCTGCCGAAGCCAGGCTGGCCCGCTTCATCCTGTGGATGTCGGCACGTATGGCTGCACACGGTGAATCACCGCGATGTTTCGTGCTGCGCATGAGCCGACGTGACATTGCCAACCTGCTGGCGGTAGCGCATGAAACCATCAGTCGCAGCTTCAGCCAGATGGCCGACAACGGCTACATCAAGGTCGACGGGCGCGAGGTCGAGATACTCGATCTGGCCGCCCTGCAGGCCTGCTCACTCAGCACACGGCGCGACAGGGTCGAGGCGGCCAGGCGATCCACCCTGCAACAGCCCGCTCAGGCAAGCACCTGCGCCGAACGAGTCATGTCGCAGATTCGGCAGGTGCAGCAGCCGCGCTGACGTTCAGCGCTTGATGCGGCTGATCTTGGTGCCTTCGACGCTCAGGCTGGCCATCAGGCCTTGCTGGTCCGAGATGAAGGCATAGGCATCACCCTTCAGGGTCGAGGTCGACAAGTTCTTGGCAACACCTTCGTTCACCACCACCAGGCTCGGGCCGACGCCGAACTCCCACCCCTTTGATTCGGCCAGGTAGGACACCGCCTTGTCACTCATCAGGAACACCACATAGGCATACGACTCGGCGCCAGCCTGCCATCCCCACGAGGCCGAGACGGAGTTGTAGTACTCGGCCACCTGACTGCCCTTGAGCAATACACCTTCGCCGTAGCTGCCGCCAAACACCAGGCCGGCCTTGACGATCTTGGGAAACACCAGGATGGCTTTGGCACTCTTCGACATCGTCTCGGCCACCGGGCGGGTCTTGTACAAGGTCTGCAGTGCCTGCTCGGCGTCCTTGCCGAGGTCGTCGGCGGTTGCGGCAAGGGCGCTCGCGCCGGCCATGCTGAACATCAGCGTGGTCGCGGCCAGGAAGGTGGCCTTGTTGAACGTTCTGCGGGTATCGGTCATGTACTGTTCCTGAGAGAGGGAGATGTCGGCGGCGCATCGAGAGAGGTCGCCTGACCTTGTAGTCAACCTTGCGGCGCCGGTCTGTTCGGTGTCGCACCGAGTGGCTGCCGGACACCGACACGCAACAGGCCCGCAAGCTTGCGCTTGCGGGCCTTGCTGCTCAGCTGGCATGAAGCCGGGACGGATCAGGGACGTACGGCGATCTCGTTCTTCACGGACTTCACGCCTTCGACCTTCCAGGCCAGGTTCTCGGCCATGGTCTTCTCGGCACCGTTCTTGGCGAAGCCGGACAACATGACTGTGCCCTTGAGTGTCTCGACGCTGATCGCCGACGCATCGACCGACTTGTCGCTGACGAAGCGGGCCTTCACGGCGGTGGTGATGACCGAGTCGTCGACATAGGCGCCGGCCGTTTCCTGGCCGCGCGTGACAGCACAACCCGAGGCAATGGCCAGCGTTGAACTGATGAACAGGATGGAGAGAAGTCTGCGTGTAGTCATGTATGGCTCCGAGAGTTGACGGGCGTGATGTGGTTTCCGATCGTTGCTGCCGGATGCGGCGTCGACCCGATGACCAATGTAGGCAGGACCAGGGCACCTGCCGATAGTCCGGCGCCGCTGCCGCTTGTAGGCGCTCGCCCCGTTGGTAACTACCGTGCGTCAGCGCACCGACCGGCACGCATTGCGCAGTTCAGGCTAGCGCTCTGGACGGGTGGTCGTGCCGTGATCACACACACGCCGAACCCGCCCTCGCCAACCTGACTGGACACACCATGCACAAGAACCTCGAACCCACGGGACAGCGCACTCGCACGCAAATCGCAGTGGGCATCACTGTCACCGTCCTTGCCCTTTTGCTCAGCGCATGCGCCAGCACGCCACCACCCACCGCACAGATGGCCGTTGCCAGCTCCGCCCTGAGCCATGCCGCGGGCGCAGGTGCGGTCGAACTGGCGCCCGCCGAGATGGCCATGGCGCGCGACAAGATGGCCCGTGCCAACCAGGCCATGCTGGCCAGTGATCACGACACCGCACTGGCCATGGCCGAACAGGCCCAGCTCGACGCACAACTCGCCGAAGCCAAGGCCGAGGCCATCAAGGCGAAGAAGGCGGCCGAGGCCATGCAGGAGGCCAGCCGCGCCCTGCGCGAAGAGATGGCCCGCAAGGCCCAGTGACACAGCGCGAGCTACACAACCTCCATCACAGGACCGACACCATGAAATCATTTCGAACCCTCACCCTGACCGTGCTGGCTACCGCTGTATTGGGCGCCTGCGCAGGCATGCCTGCAAACTCGATGCTCGACCAGGCCCGCTCCGACTACCGTGAGGCACAGGCCAACGGCCAGACCCCGTCGCTTGCGCCGGCAGAACTCCGACAAGCCGGAGACGCACTGGCACGAGCCGAGGCAGCACAAGCGCGCAGTGATGGCACCGCGACCGTGAATCAGCTGGCCTACCTGGCGCGTCAACGGGTGGCGCTGGCCAACCAGACCGCTGGGCGCAAGATTGCCGAGGCTGAAGTTGCAGCGGCAAGCAGTGAACGTGATGCTCTGCGCCTGGCAGCGCGCACACGCGAGGCCGATCTCTCCGCTCGCAACGCCGCCGCCGCGACACGCGACGCAACGGCAGCCAACAGTGCGGCAGCCGAATCGCAGCGACAGTCCGAAGCCGCCATGCGTCAGACCGCTAACGCCCAACAGCAGGCCGCTGCCTCGCGCCAACAGGCGGCCGATGCCAACCGGCAGGCTCTCGCCGCCCAGCAGCAAGCCAGTAGCGCCAAGCAACAGGCCACTGAGGCACAAACAGCCGCACTGGCATCACAACAGCAGACAGCAGCCCTGCAGCAGCAAGCCACGGAAGCCGAACAACGCCGACTGGCGCTCGAGAAGCAGCTGAGTGACCTCAACGCCAAGAAAACCGAACGCGGCATGGTCATCACCATGGGCGACGTGTTGTTCGACACCGGCGCGGCTCAACTCAAGCCGGGCGGGCTGCGCAACATCGAGCGGCTCAGTGACTTCCTCAAGAAGTACCCGCAGCGCAAGGCCATGGTCGAGGGATACACCGACAGCATCGGCAGCGACAGCAGCAACCAGGTGTTGTCCGAGCGGCGTGCCGCATCGGTAATGACGGCCCTGATCAACATGGGTGTGGCACGCAACCAGCTCTCGTCGCAGGGCTACGGCGAAGCACGTCCGGTCGCGGGCAACGACAGCTCGGGGGGCCGCCAGATGAACCGACGTGTCGAGATCGTGTTGTCGGACGAGGCCGGCGTGCTCTCGCAACGTTGAGCCCAGGCTGAGCAAAGCGGCCGGTCGCTCAGGCGCCGGCCGCTTTTTCTTGTCCGCTTGCCTGCCCCCCCCGGCTTACGCGGCTGTCACGCTCGGCAGCATGGGCGGCCCTGCTGCCTGCATCGGCGAGGGGGCGGTTGCACGTAGTCCGCCGTCCAGCGTCGGCAGCAAGGGCACGACAAAACATGCAGTACCGTGTTCGGCGGTCCAGGCCAGTCGTTGCCCCGGCAGCAGCAGTCGCGGCGATTGCCCGACTCGCCACGGCATGGCAGCGGCCAGCGCCTGATCGGCCGTGACACGCAGCAGCAGGAAGTGCAACGTGCGGCCTTCACGACGCAAGGTGAGTTCAGCGCGAGGCCAGTGCGGCGGCAGGCCAGGCGACAGGCTCAGCTCGTGAGCCTGGGTTTCCAGACCGAACATCGACTCGATCGCGGCTCGGTGCATCCAGCCCGCAGCACCGGTGTACCAGCTCCAGCCACCACGTCCGACCCAGGGCGGCGCGGTGTAGACGTCGCCGGCCATCACATAGGGTTCGGCGCCGTAAGCCGCGGCCTGGTCCGGGTTGGCGGCCCGATGAGCCGGGCTCAGATGCTTGAAGTATTGCCAGGCCAGACCCAGCCCCGGTGCTGGATCCGGCTGGCTCCTGGCGTGAGCCACCTGCGCCATCAACGCCCACACCCCCGCGTGTGAATACTGGCCACCGTTCTCGCGCACACCTGCCGGGTAGGCCTGGATGTAGCCGGCACTGGGCTCGGCATCGGCCAGGGGCGGCGTCAGCAGTCGGATCAGGCCGGCTTGCCGGTCGACCAACTGGTCGTCCATGGCGGCCAGGGCTTCGGTCTGATGCGCCATGGGCGCAGCACCGCTCAGCACCGCCCAGGCCTGTGCGATCAGGTCGATACGTGCCTCGCTGTTGAGGTGGGAGCCCAGTGGTTCACCGTTGTCGAAGTAGGCCCGCCGGTACCAGGCGCCGTCCCAGGCCGAGGTGTCGAGAGCAGCGCGCCAGCCCAGTGCGGCATCGTCCCAGCGTTCGGCTCGATCGACCTCACCGCGGCCACGGGCGATGGGGCCGAAGTCAGCCACCACGCGGCAGAGAAACCACGCCAGCCAGACCGACTCACCGCGGCCTTCGTGGCCCACCCGGTTCATGCCGTCGTTCCAGTCGCCGCTGCCCATCAGCGGCAGGCCGTGACCACCCACCGACAGACTCAGGTCGAGTGCGCGCGGGCGTGTTCGTAGACCGACTCCACCGCGGCGCTGATGCCCGGAGTGCCGTAGATGTCTTCGGCACCAGCGGGGATGACCAGCCCTTCGATGAAGGCCACGGGTTCATCGAGCACACCGGCATCTCCGGTACGGTGCAGGTAATACGCCAGGGCATAGGGCAGCCACACCAGGTCGTCCGAGAAATGGGTGCGCACACCAGCACCGAGCGGGTCGTGCCACCAGTGCTGCACATCACCTTCGACGAACTGGCGCGAGGCACATCGCACGATCTGCTCGCGCAGCAGGTGTGGCGCTGTCCAGGCCAGTGCCATCGCGTCCTGCAGCTGATCACGAAACCCGGTGGCGCCACCGGCCTGATAAAAGCCCGCCTTGGCCCACAGCCGGCACGACACCCCTTGATAAAGCAGCCAGCGATTCACCATGGCATCGAACAGCGGGTCGGGGGTGTGGACCTCGGTGGCACCCAGCAGCTGATCCCACATGGCACGGGCCGCACGTAGTCGTTCGCCGGGTTGCTCAACCGCAGCCGACACGGCCAGCTGACTGGCCAGCGCCGGGCTGGGCGCCCAGCCCAGCAGCAGGGTGCGTTCGGCAGCATCACCACTGGGCACACTGAGTCGCAAGGCCAACGCAGCGCAGGGGTCATCGGCATTGCCGTGTTGTCGGCCCAGGTGATCGGGCAACACCGGGTGGCCACGTGCATCGAAGAACTCGCGCCGGTCGCAGGTCCAGTCGCCCGGCCTGCCCGGTTCAATCAGGTCGCGGGCATCACCCCAGGTGGCAGACAGGTCTTGCGCGCCGGTGTCGCCAAGTTCCGGGTCGATGGCGGCCAGAAACGCGGTGCCACCACCGAAACCCGCACTCTGCTCCTGTTGTGTGGCCAGCAGCACGATCAGGCAGGCGCCGGGTGTGGCCTGGTGATCCGGCAGGGTCGACACACCGGCGCGGTCACTGCGCTGCGATCCCAGCAGCCATTCCGCCATGGCCACCAGGCGCAGCTGGCGCGTGCGCTGGCCGCGGTTGACGACCGACACATGCACCTGCTTGACGGCCGTGACCGGGTCGACGCACCAGGTGGCCGTGACCTCCAGATCACCCAGCTTGTGGCGTATCAGGCTGTCACCCTGTCCATGAACCACGCGGTACACCACACCGGCTGCGCCCCAGGCCGACGGTGTCAGGCTCCACACCTCGTGGCTGCGCAGATCCTGCAGCAGCAGCCATTCGCCGGGTGTATCACTCACCGGGTCGTTCGACCAGGGCGTGAGCTGGTTCATGCGGCTGTTGACCGCCCAGCTCATGCCACCACCGGCCTCGCTGAGCTGGCTGCCAAAGCCGGCATTGGCCATCACGTTGACCCAGGGTCGGCTCGGCCGCTGGCCACTGCTCACGTCGAACGAGAACTCACCCGCGCGGCCTGGCAGGTGCTCGGCAAACAGGCCTTGCGACGGTGCCGGCGCACTGGCCAGCCAGGCACCCGCCGACAAGGCGGTATGTGACGTCTCGTGCCTCAGCTGCAGGGCCTCTTCGTGCTGGCTTGCCCACTCGTTGAGATGGTGCGCCAGCGACCGCCCGTCGGCCTGCAGGCGCAGGCGAGCCAGGCACTGCAGGGTGCCCAGTTCGTCGGCGCTCAGGTCATCGGTGCGCAGCAGATGCCAGCCGCTCGGCGCCTGGCTGGCACGTGCGGCGGCATCGCCGTCGTGGCGGTCACGCAGGCTGGCCAGCTCTCGCTGCAGGGCCATCTCGTACGAAGCGGGTTCGGTATTCACCACCACCAGATCACAGGCCACACCGCCCCACGACCACAGGCTGAGCGCCTGGTTGAGCGAACGCACCAGGCCGAGCCCGGCAATACCCGCTACCGACACCAGCACGATGGGCCGATCACCCGAGATGCCGAAGCGCCACAACACGCGTCGATCGCGCCGCTGTGCACCGGCCGCAGGGGGACGGCTCAAGGTGAACATCAACGCCGTGGTCAGTGTCTGCGCCGTTGTGTAGGTGCTGGCGCCGATACGCAGCGTATGCAGGCGGATGCCCGCCAGCGTAGCCGACATCAGCAGCGCACGTTCGATGTGGCTGGGCTGGCGATATTTGTCGATCACGGCGCGCAAGGTGCAAGCATCACCACTGGCTGCCGTGGCCAGTGTCAGGCGCACCGGCACACCGGGTGTGATGACCAGGCGCAGACCCAGCGCACACATCGGATCCAGGCCGGTGTCGAGCACCTGGGCGCCACTGTCGTCGATGCCGCTTGCGCGGATCTGCCAGGCCTGCAGATCGGCGCGCGGCGACCAGCTGGCGCGGTTGCGACCAAGCCAGCGCTGGCGATCCACCTGATGGCTCAGGCCACGCAGTTGCGGGCCACTTTCTGCCACGAAGTGCGCCATGTGCAGTCCGGCTTCGGTGGCCAGCCTGGGCTTGCGTTCGAACAACAGGGCCTGCTGACCCCAATCGCTGTGCGCCTTCACGAACAGGTTGCCGAAGGCCGGGTGGGCCTCGTCGGCACGTGGGTCGGACAAGGTAGGCTCGAAGGCCGAGATCAGGTCGATCTCGATCGGCAGCTGGCCCAGGTTGTTCAGCTCGACGCGGCGGAATTCGATGTCGTCCTCAGGGCTCACCCACACCGTGATGCGGCTGTGCAGGTCGGGCCAAAGGGCATCCAGGCAGACGCGGTCCGCATGGAAGACACTCGAAGTAGTCGGCATGTGGATCGGGCGCCGGATGCTGCGTCAGCGACATCGGCTCACCGGCATCACCCTGTGGCCCGACGCGGCGCAACCACAGGAAGCTGCCGTAGGCGTCGCGCAAGGCGTCGTCACGCCAGCGGGTGACGTCGCTGTTGCCGCAGCGGCTGCGCCCGGCGCCGTTGGCGCGTATCGCCACGCTGTAGCGGCCGTTCGACAACAGGTGGGTCGGTTCGATGGCATGGCGGCCCGGCAGCACCTGGCGCTGCATCGTCAGCGCCTTTTGATGCTGCGTCTGCGGCGCTTCGGGTGACAGGGCGTGCAACACCGACACCTCGCGCGGCGCCCGTTCGTGCAACAGCGACGCCACCGCCTCGATGTGTGGATTGGACATGCCCCAGCGCTGCGGCGCGCCGTGCAGCAGCACATTGGCCAACGCCACCAGCGTCATGCCCTGGTGATGCGCCATGAAGGTCCGCACCGGTGTCATGGCTTCGCCGACGGTCTGGCGCGACGAGGTGTAGTCGAGGGCCTCGACAAAACCCAGCGCACCACGTGCACCCAGGCCCTGCATCACGGCATAGTTCTGCGCCGCGCGGTGTGGTTCGAGTTGCGCCGCCAGCCCGGTGGCATAAGGCGCAATCACCAGTTCGTCCGGCGGTGTACGGCGCAGCGCCAGGCGCGGCACACCTTGAGGTGAATACTGATAGGCCAGGGTGTGATCACACCCCGAGTGCGCCGACTCCGAGATGCCCCACGGCACACCGTGGCGCGCGGCAAAGGCGCGTTGTTCGACCAGTGCGGCCAGGCAGGCCTCACGCAGCACACTGCCGTGTGGTTCGGCCAGCACCAGCGTGGGCATGAGGTACTCGAACATCGAGCCCGACCATGACCGCAGGCCCGCGGCCGCCCCCACCGCGTAGAACGGCCGCCCGAGTGCTGCCCAGTGGCGTACCGGCACGTCACCCTTGGCGATGGCCAGCAGGCTGGTCAGGCGCGACTCCGAGGCCAGCAGGTCGTAATACCCTGCGTCGAGCTGCTGCTCGGCCACGCGGTAGCCGATGTGCAGCAGATGCCGGCGCGGGTGGTACAGGAAGCTGAAGTCGGCCTCCCAGGCCAGTGCCTCGCAGCGCTCGGCCAACCCGCACAACGCCGGCGCTTCCGATGTATCGACGGGGCGCCTGGCCAGCGCGCGACAAGCCTGCGCCACGGCCAGCAGGTGGCCGCTGAGGTTGCCGCTGTCGACGGTCGACACATACATGGGCAGCAACGCCGTGCAGTGTTGTGTGTCGTACCAGTTCAGGAAGTGCCCGCGATGCCGCGGCAGGTGGTCAAGCGTGCCGAGGGTGGCGTGCAGGCGGCGCAGCAGTTCGGGGGTGTCGATCCAGCCGAACTCGCGCGCACAAGCCACACTCAGCAGGTACAGGCCGATGTTGGTGGGTGAGGTGCGCCGCGCCAGCATGTCGTAAGGCACGACCTGCAGGTTGTCGGGCGGCAGATGATGGTCGGCCGCGGTGACACAACGCTCGAAGTAGCCCCAGGTCTCGCGGGCGATGCCCTGCAAGTAGGCCGCATCGGCGGGTGAGCAGGTCTGGGGCTGGCTGGTCAGGCCGGTGCGGCTGACCAGCCAGGTCCACAAGGGCGCCGCGCCCCAGAGCAGACACAACACGACGGTCCAGGCCGGATGCGGCGTGCCGAGCAGCCACAAGCCACCACCAAGCAGCAGCGCCACCAGCGGCACACTCCAGTGGCGCCGCACCGCCGTGGGCAGATCGTCACTGGCCATGGCCTGGGCGGCCGCAGCGGTGGTCCACTGCAGCAGCAGGTGATGGCTCACCACCACGCGGTAGAGGGCGCGTGTGATGGCATCGACGGCCAGCAAGGCGTGTTGCAGCAACATGGCCAGGTGCCACAGACCACCGCTGACTGCCCGAAGCAGATCGACACCGGCCTGGCGGAAGAAATGCAGCCGCGCCACGGCCTCGCGGCTGGGCAGCAAGCCGGCCAGGGCGCCCATCAGGGGTCCGGCGGCAAAGGCAGCCAGCACCAGCGCCAGGGTCGACACGGGGCTGAGCACGACACCAGCCAGCGCCAGCAGCAACAGCAGCAGCGAGATCGGCGGCACGAGTGAGCGGCGCAGGTTGTCGGTGATCTTCCAGCGGTTCACCGCACCGAGCGGGTACGAGCGAAACGGCGGCAGCACGAAGGGGGACGTGCGCAGCAAGATGGGCAACAGCTGCCAGTCACCACGTGTCCAGCGGTGAACGCGCGAGGCCGCCACTTCGGCATGAAACGGTGCGTCCTCGATCAAGGTGATGTCGGTGACGGCAGCACAACGCGCCAGTGCACCTTCGAGCAGGTCGTGGCTCAACACCTGATCCTCGGGCAAGCTGCCACCCAGCACGGCGTGCATGGCCTGCACATCGAGCAGACCCTTGCCGGTGAAGCTGCCTTCGTCGAACAGATCCTGGTAGACCTCGGAGCTTGCGGCGCTGTAGGGTCGATGCCACTCTGGCCGGCAAACATGCGGTGGAACCAGGTGTCTTCGCTGGGCAGCGGCAGCGGTGTCACCAGACGCGGCTGCAGGATGCCGTAACCCGCCACGACACGTTTGCCGTCGGCGCTCAGGCGCGGCAGATTGGCCGGATGGGCCGCCACCCCCACCAGGTCGCGCAGTCGCCCGGGCGGCAACTGGGTGTCGCTGTCCAGCGTGACGAGGTAGCGTGTACCGGCGGCCGGCCGCGACATGGCGCCCAGATCGATGAAGGCCGGCGGCGGTGCGACGGGTTCTGCCAGCAGGGCAATCAACTGTTCGAGCTTGCCGCGTTTGCGCTCCCAGCCGATCCAGCGCCGTTCGCTGCTGCTGTAGCGGCGCTCGCGGTGCAGCAGCACAAACCGCGACCAGCCCGGCGCATCGTCCGGCTGCAGGTGGCGAGTGTTGAGTTCGGTGATCAGCCGGGTGGCCTGCGCCAGCAAGGGGGCATCGGTAGGCGTTTGCGCCGCGTCGGCGTCGGACCAGTCGGTGAGCAGGGCGAACTGGGCATGGGACTCGGGATTGGCCAGGTAATGCAGTTGCAGGCGGTGCGCCAGATCGGCGATGGCCGTGCTGCTGCCCAGCATGCCCGGTATCACCACCATCACGCGCTGACCTGCACCGATGCCGTCGGCGAGTGCCAGGCGCGACAGCGGTCGTGGCCGGGTCGATTCACTGATCAGCCGATGCAGCAAGGCGATCACAGCCTCGGACGCCGGCCAGACCAGCAGCACCATCACCAGCCAGGCCCAGGGCAGTCGCACCTGCGGCAGCCAGGCCACCAGCGCGCCAGTGGCAAGTGCCACCGTGAGTAGGTAATGCGGCAAGACGAGTTGCTTGCGTGAACTGAACCAGGCCGCCAGCCAGGCCTGCGGCCAGCGCTGGTACAGGCCGAGAGCCTGGGTCAGGGCCGGGCGGCCCGGTCCACGCAGCCAGTGGCCGGCGACTGCAGCGTCGGCCGTGGGGTCGCATGTTCCATCGGCATCGGCACTGTCGGCAGCCGCGGCTCGGACTCGCGCGCCCGCGCTCATGCGGTCGAGCAGGGCCTGGGCCACTTCGATCTCGCTGCGATGGCTGCGCCGGGACAGGCGTTCGATGCCGTGCAAGGTCTCGTCGCGGGTGACGAAGTGTTCGGCGGCAAACAGACTGGATGTGAGCATCAGCCGAATGAGCGGGCTGCTGCGTTCGACGATGGCGGCCCAGTCGGCATCACCGATGGCGCGCAACGACGCCATGGCGTTGCTCACACTCAGGTTGTCGGCGGTCTGTTGTGCACTCTGGTGCGCCTGCACGGCGGCCAGATTGGGCAAGACACCCTGCAGCCACAGCCGTACGACGGCTGGCACCCGTTCGTCGCTGCCACTGGCTCGGTCCTGCAGCCGCTGACCCATCTGGGCCAGAAAGGCGTCACCGGCGCCGCGCGCCTGGATGTGCTCGTACACCAGTTGAAGCATGGCCGTGCTGCTGGCGTCGATCTGGTCGCAGCACAGGTTGGCGAGTTCGCGCGCCGCCTTCTGGGTGGCCACACGTTCGGCCAGCCGGCGCAGGTTCTCGACCAGCACCACCCGCAAGGTGGTGGGCAGCGCCCACGTTTCGCTCAGACGCAGGCAACAGGTCTCCTGGTAGGCGCACAGGTAGTGAACCAGCAGGTCCTCGTCGAATGCACTGTCGGCATGGGCCACAAAGGCCCAGGCCACACCGTAGACCCGCGGCAGGCCGGCCAGCGGTTCACCCACCAGCACCGGCAAGGCGCGAAAGTAGTTGCGCGGCAGGCCCTCGTGGATGGCCAGCAGCTGGGCTTCGATGATGTGGAAGTTGTCGAGCAACCACTGCGACGCCGGGCTGACGTTGTCGCCGATGGCGGCCTGTGCAGCAATCGCCCGGTGAGCATTGCGCAACATCTCGATGTTGCCGCGCAGGCGCGGGAAGAAACTCGCATCGGCCCAGCCGGGCCGGCGTGCTTCATGGGTCAGGCCCAGGCTGCGGCCATGTTCGGCAAACCGCTGCGGGCCGAAGATCTCGGATCGGATCGGCGCAAGCAGCGGCCCGGTGTCGACGTCCAGCAAGCGCGCGAGCGGCGCCGCCAGACCGGGCGTCAGGCGGCCCCACGGCGTGACAGCCATGGTCTACGACCACATCAGCACGGCGGCAATCAACAGGCCTATCAGCGCGGCAGTCGTCACCAGGCGGGCCGAGACGAAACCCAGCAGGCTGCCGGCGCCACAACGCATGGAGGCAAGCCGCCCGTTGGTGCTGCTGCAGTGGGCGGTGTGTTCACCCAAGGTGGCCAGATCGACCGGACGGGTCTGCGCGGCTTCGCCGTGCGACGAGGTGGCCCAGACGGGCGGCGCGGCCATCACAGACCACAGCTCGGTTCGAGCGGGCAGGAAGCCAGCCTGTACATCTGGCGGTGCGTGTGGTCGAAGGTGGTCATGGTCTGCCTTGGTGGGGTGCGGGAAGGCGGGTCGCAAAGGACCCACCAATGACCCGTTTCTAAGGCCGAAACGCGGTGATGTCTGTACGTTGGCGAACCCGAACCCGGATCGAGCCCACCAGCCGGTTGCAGCGCAGCAAAATGACACTATTCCATGTGCGTTGACGAACATACCGGCAGCTGCCAACTGCCTATAGTCCGCCAACGTCGCAAGGCAAGGCTCCACCGTCCGGGCGACCGCGGCTCCTCCTCAGATCCCGAACCATGGCAGACCACACCGACCCGCTACGCAACCACCTGATCTCTGCATTGCCTGCGGCCGAGCTGGCGCGTTGGCTGCCCAGGCTCGAATGGGTCGATCTGCCGCTGGGCCACGTGATGTACGAGTCGGGTCGCACGCTCAGTCATGTGTACTTTCCGACTACGGCCATCATCTCGCTGCTCTACGTGATGGAAGACGGCGCCTCGGCCGAGATCGCCGTGGTGGGAAACGAAGGCATCGTCGGCGTCTCGCTGTTCATGGGCGGCGAAACAACGCCCAGCCGTGCCGTGGTGCAAAGTGCGGGGCAAGGATGGCGCCTGAGTGCACACGACGTCAAGGACGAGTTCGAACGTGCCGGCCCCGTGATGCACCTGCTGCTGCGCTACACCCAGGCGCTCATCACACAGATGGCGCAGACGGCCGTGTGCAACCGCCACCACTCGCTCGACCAGCAACTGTGCCGCTGGCTGCTGCTGAGCCTGGATCGCCTGCCCGGCAACGACCTCGTGATGACGCAGGAGCTCATCGCCAACATGCTGGGTGTGCGCCGCGAGGGCGTGACCGAAGCTGCGATGCGCCTGCAACGGCTCAGCCTCATTCGATACGCACGTGGGCACATCACGGTGCTCGACCGCCCGGGGCTCGAAGCTCGCACCTGCGAGTGTTATGCCGTGGTGCGCAAGGAGTACGACCGCCTGCTGCCCAGGTGTGAAGCCGATTGACGGCTGGCCGACAGGTCCTCACCACACTCGACCAGCCTCGATCATCGCCATCGGCACTCTACGTGTGCTGCCCCACCGATGGCGGGGTGCATCGCAGCGCAGACTGCATGGGTACCACCTGCGGAGCCGTCTTGACCCCTGCCCAGAACCACCTGATCGAACGTCTACCCCTGCGCGACCAGGCGCGATTGCTGGCGTCGTGTGACCCTGTGCAGCTGGTCCTGAGTGATGTGTTGTGTGAAGCCGGCACACCGACGCAACACGTCTACTTTCCAGTCGACAGCTTCATCTCGCTGGTGGCGAGGGTCGAGGACCACCCAGGCATCGAGGTGGGCATGGTCGGACGCGAAGGCATGGTCGGCTCACAACTGGTGCTGGGGGTGACCACCTCGCCACTGCGCGCCCTGGTGCAAGGCGCCGGTGCCTCATGGCGCATCGGCGTGGCCTCCTTCAAGCGCGAGCTGGCACAAAGCACGGCCTTGCAGCACGTGCTCGACCACTACGTCTACGTCTTGATGGCGCAGACCGTGGCCTCGGCCGGCTGCATGCGCTTCCACCTCATCGGCCCGCGCCTGGCGCGCTGGCTGCTGATGAGCCAGGATCGCGCCCACCAGGACACCTTCCACGTCACCCACGAGTTTCTGGCCTTGATGCTGGGGGTCAGGCGGGTCGGTGTGACCGAAGCCGCCGGTGAACTGCAGCGCCGTGGGTTGATCACCTACCACCGGGGTGCTGAGTGTGCTCGACCGCGCAGGTCTCGAGGCTGCCGCCTGCACCTGCTACGAATCGGATCGGCAGGTCTACTGCGAACACCTCGCCTGACCGGACCTCCACGCATCACCGGCGCGCTCGAGCCACGCCGCCTTGGTGTGATGCCGCACAGATCGTTGGTCGCAGTCACCCTAGGCTCGGGGTCATGACCACTCAGCAGCGCACAAGCATCCAGGCAGGTGTCGAGTCGGGCGCCAACGCCACCGGGGACAGCCATCGCGCCTGCGTGCAACCAGCCAGTCTGGCCACTGCCGCCGACTGGCGCCTGCAGTTGAACGCCGTGATCTGGCGCATGCAACGCCAGGCCGACGAGGCACTCGCCACCCCGGATCAACTGCGCGAGACACTGCGTGACAGCGCCCGCGCACTCGAACAACTTCGGTCCTCAGTAACGGTCGCTGCGCGCACGGGTGAGCCAGCCCAGCAGACCCATCAGGACGGCGCCGGCCGCAGCAGCGATCAGCAGCGACTTGACCGGCTCGTCCTTGATGTAGCCTACCGCGGCGTCGGACGCCACATGGGCGCGGTCGACCATCTGCTGCCTGCCGTCGCGCAAGGCGGCAACACCACGCTGTGCAGCACCAAGAGCGTGTTCGGTGGCGAGGTCGGTCGACATGGCGGCGCGGTCGATCAGATGATTGCCTGATTCGGTGGACATGGGTTGCCTTGTGGTTGATGGAAGAAGCCATCCCCGCAGGATGCGGGCAGACACCCAGTGTCGACAGCCGACCTTGTCGCCACCATCGGCGCCCTTTGCCGCCGGCCTGTCGGGCACATGGCCCTGCCGTTGTAGGACGGCGCGCCATCCACCGACGACCAGCCATCTACCTGTCCGCTGCCAGCGCCAGGGGTGCCGCTGGCAGCGTCATGACGAGGCGGGTGCCCTGCCCTGGCGCGGCCGTCACCACGAGCTTGCCGCCTTCGGCCTCGACGCGAAAACGCATGCCGACCAGGCCGTAGGCCGACCGTGCGGGCATGCTGGTGTCGAAGCCCACGCCGTCGTCACGCACCGTCAGCTCGACCAGGCCGCCGCGCCGGGCCAGCGTGATCCACACCTGCCGGGCGCGCGCGTATTTGCTGATGTTGGTCACGGCCTCCTGCACCATGCGGTAGGCCACCAGTTCGGCGGCGGCGGTGAGGGACACCTCGCCGAGCTGACGATGCACCGTCACACCGGACCGTTCGGCGAACTCGCGCGCCAGGATGTCGAGTGTGACGACCAGGCCCAGGTGATCGAGCGACGAGGGCCGCAGGTCTTCGGTGATGCGGCGCTTGAGCGTGATCACGCTGTCGAGGGTATGAGTCAGATGGGCCAGGCGTTCGAGTGTCTCGGGCGCACCACCGGCCAGTCGTGATCGCAACCTGGCCGCATCGAGTTTGGCCGAGGTGAGCAAGGCGCCGAGTTCATCGTGCAGATCACGCGCCAGACGGGCGCGTTCGTCTTCGCGTGCAGTCTGCAGGTGATGCGTCAGTTCGGTGAGTTGCGCGGTGCGCAGGGCCACCAGGGTTTCGAGGCGCTTGTTGTCTGCCCGCACACGCCCTTGCCCCGTCTGCGGGGCAGGTGAATGTTGTCGCACGAGTCGCCTTGCCTTCTTGTTCAACGGTGGTCTCTCAAAGGTGGGATCATGCACCGAGGCCGCGTCATGCGGTCAATACTCTGGGCACGACCTGACCATGATCCGCATTGCCATCGTCGACGACCATGCCGTGGTGCGCGCCGGCTTGCGCCAGTTCCTGGCCGACCAGCCGGACTTTGCCGTCATCGGTGAAGCAGCCAATGGCCGCGAGGCACTGGACATCGTTCGCCAAGGCGAGGTCGATGTGATCTTGCTCGACATTGCCATGCCCGGGCAGAACGGTGTCGACGCACTGGCGGCCATCCGGGCCCGGGCACCGGCACTGGCGGTGCTGATCCTGAGTGGCCACGACGAGGCGCACTACGCAACCACCTTGCTGCGCCTGGGCGCCAGTGGTTATCTCAACAAGCATTGCGACCCCGACGAGCTGGTCAAGGCCGTGCGCACGGTGTCGCGTGGGCGCAAGTACATCACCGCCAGTGTGGCCGAACGGCTGGCCGAAGGGCTGGCCAGTGGTGAGGCCGGGCCTGCACACGAGCAGTTGTCCGAACGTGAGCTGCAGATCTTCCTGCGCCTGGCGCAGGGTGAAACCATCGGCACCATTGCCGAGACGCTGTCGCTCAGCGTCAAGACCGTGAGCACCTACCGCAGCCGCGTGATGGAGAAGATGCAGCTCGCCTCCAACAGCGACCTCACCTATTACGCACTCAAGAGCGGGCTGATCCAGTAGGGCCGTCAGCCTGGCAGTCGGCAGGGTTGGCGGCCTGGTGATTGCACCAGTCGATGAGGGCGTCGATGTCGGTCGACTTGTCGAACACCTGCTCGGCGCCCAGTTGCAGGCAGGTACGGCGCATGTCGGGCGACGCATAGTTGCTCAGCACCACCGTACGCGGGCGGCGGCTCAACCGGCTCACGGCGCGAAGCACACCCAGGCCCGAGCCCCGAGCCAGGAAGATGTCGACGATGAGCAGCGACGCGACGTTGCCCGGCTCGCAGAGCCAGGACACGGCGCGCGCTTCGTCGGCAGCCCAGCCCACCACCTGCACGCAGGCAAGTTCTTCGAGCGTCGCGATCAGGTTCTCGCGGATCACGGCGCTGTCTTCGACGATATAGGTGTGCAACGCAGGCATGAAGGTGATCGACGCGGTCAGTGGGTCCGGGTGACGGACCGATGAGCCAGTATCCCGGCAAGCCAGGCACGCCGCCATCGGCGCCGGTGCGCACATGGTGTCGGCGCTTTCCTACAAAAACAAGCGACCTAAGTTCGTTACCGAACGGACAACCCGGCGCCAAGCTGGCACCGTGACCGCCATGGGCTTGCCCCTTGTGCCGCCGGGCACCGGCCAGTCATGCCCCGGCACCCACCCCTGCGCCGCGAGGTTCACGAACCTGAGAGTTGCATGTCAACAAAGAGCAAAGGCATCGACGCCGTGCGGGCCGAAGATGCCACCAAGGTCTTCATCGAGGATCAGGATCGACGGACCTTGTTCAAGACAGGAGCGCTGCAAAGCGCCATCCTGAACAGCGCCAATTTCTCGAGCATCGCCACCGACGAAGTCGGCGTGATCCAGATCTTCAACGTCGGTGCAGAACGTATGCTGGGCTACAAGGCCAATGAGGTGGTCGACCTGGTGACACCAGCCGACATCTCGGACCCGCTCGAGTTGCTGACCCGGGCTCAGGCCCTGAGCCAGGAGCTCGACACACCGATCGCACCGGGCTTCGATGCCATGGTGTTCAAGGCCAGGCGCGGCATCGAAGACGTGTACGAACTGAC
The DNA here is from genome assembly GCA_016702605.1 of Candidatus Intricatilinea gracilis. Classification (GTDB taxonomy): domain Bacteria; phylum Pseudomonadota; class Gammaproteobacteria; order Burkholderiales; family Burkholderiaceae_C; genus Sphaerotilus; species Sphaerotilus gracilis. The sequence goes on along the minus strand of JADJDQ010000021.1, from coordinate 865,503 downwards.
CTACATCCGCAAGGACGGCAGCCGCCTGCCCGCGGTGGTATCGGTCACGGCGCTGCAGGACGCGGCCGACGCCATCATCGGCTACTTGCTGATCGGCACCGACAACACCTCGCGCAAGCTGATCGAGGACGAACGCAACCGGCTCGACGCCGTGCTGCAGGACAGCTTGCTCGAACTCAGCCTGGCCAAGGTAGCGGCCGAAGAGGCCAACCAGGCGAAGTCGGAGTTCCTGTCGTCGATGAGCCATGAGCTGCGCTCGCCGCTCAACGCCATCCTGGGCTTTGCGCAGCTGATGGAAAGTGGCACGCCACCGCCTGCAGCGGTGCAGAAGGACAGCATCGACCAGATCCTGCAGGCCGGTTGGTACCTGCTCGAGCTGATCAACGAGGTGCTCGACCTGTCGCTGATCGAGTCGGGCAAGTTGTCGTTGTCACCCGAGCCCACCTCGCTGGTCGAACTGCTGGCCGATTGCCAGGCCATGATCGAGCCACAGGCAGCCAAGAGCGCCATTCGTGTGTACTTCCCCATGCTCGAGGGGCCGTGGCTGATCCAAGCCGACCGCACCCGCGTCAAGCAGGTGCTGATCAACCTGCTGACCAACGCCATCAAGTACAACCGTGTCGGCGGGCGTGTCGACGTGCGGTGCACCAAGGGCAAGTCGGGGCGCACCCGGATCAGCGTGCAAGACAGCGGCGAAGGACTGTCGCCCGACAAGCTGGCGCAACTGTTCCAGCCCTTCAACCGCCTGGGCCAGGAGGGCGGCGGGCAGGAAGGCACGGGCATCGGCCTGGTGACCAGCAAACGCCTGGTCGAGCTGATGGGTGGTCGCATCGGCATGGACAGCAGTGTGGGAGTGGGCAGCGAGTTCTGGTTCGAGCTCGCCAGCTGCGCCGACAACGCCACGACCTGCGAGGTGGTCGACACCGGTCCGGTGGCGACGGTGCTGCCCCCGCCGGGCAGCGGCACACGCAGCCTGCTGTGCATCGAGGACAACCCGGCCAACCTGCTGCTGGTCGAACGGCTGTTGCAGCGCCGCCCCGAGGTGCGCCTGATGACGGCGCGTGATGGCCGCACCGGTGTGGAACTGGCGCGCAGCGGCCAGCCCGAGGTGATCCTCATGGACATCAACCTGCCAGGCATCAGCGGCATCACGGCGCTACGCATCTTGCGTGCAGATGTGGCCACAGCACACATCCCGGTGATCGCATTGAGTGCCAACGCCATGCCCCACGACATCGAGAAAGGCATGCAGGCAGGCTTCTTCCGTTACCTGACCAAACCCATCAAGGTCGCCGAGTTCATGGAAACCATCGATCTTGCCCTGCTCACCGTCGTCCCGCGCGACAGCGCCGGGCTGCCGACACCGACCGGTGACCCCCATCCGGCGGAATCACCCACTGCACCACAAGAAGAACCCGAAGGAGAAAGGTCATGACCTTGCCTGACCAGGACATCCTGGCCGCTCGCATCCTCATCGTCGACGATCAGGCCAGCAATGTGCTTTTGCTCGAACGCATGCTCGACGAGTCCGGCTACACCGCGGTGAGTTCGACCATGGATCCGCAGCAGGTCTGCGCCTTGCACCGCAAGAACGACTACGACCTCATCCTGCTCGACCTGCAACTGCCGGTGATGGACGGCTTTCAGGTCATGGCCGCCTTGACGGCCGGCGTCCAGGCACGAGACGAAGCAGGTGTGCAGACCGCCGACTACCTGCCCGTGATCGTGCTGACCGCTCAGCCCGGTCACAAGCTGCGCGCGCTGCAGGCCGGTGCCAGGGACTTCATCAGCAAACCCCTTCGACCTGGTCGAAGTGAGGACACGTATCCGCAACATGCTCGAGGTGCGACTGCTGTACCGCCGCCTCGAAGCCCAGAACCAGGAGCTCGAACGTGTGGTGCTGGAGCGCACCGCCGAGTTGCGCGAGAGTGAAGCGCGCTTTCGCAGCCTCACCGAACTGGCCTCGGACTGGTACTGGGAGCAGGACGTCAACGGCCACTTCACCCGGGTCTCGGGCCCGGTGCTCGAGATGCTCGGCCTGCGTGTCGAACCACTGGCAGGTGTCACGATCGACGACACGTCCCCCGAGGCCGAAGCCGGCTGGGACGAGCAAGAACGCAAGACCTTGCGCAACACCATCGCCGAACGGCAGCCCTTTCTCGACTTCGTCTTCAACCGAACCGAAAGCGACGGTTCGTTGCGCCAGTTCCGCGTGAGTGGTGAACCCATCTTCACGAGCGGCGCGCGGTTTGTCGGCTACCGAGGCATAGGCGTCGAGATGACGCTGCGCCCGCCCCATGTCGCTTGACGGGTCGATTGGGAGCCGACCGCTGCATGACAACCCCAATCTCAATCATCTGATTGCGTCGCTGCCCGACGACGAGTTCGATGCCTTGCTGCCGCAGCTCGAACGGGTCGATCTGGCGCTGGGCCAGATGGTCTACGAGCCCGGCCAGCAACTGAAACATGCGTACTTCCCCACCGGTGCGGTGGTCTCGTTGTATTACGTCACACGCAACGGCGAAGCCGCTGCAGCGGCCGGCGTAGGCAACGAAGGCATGGTGGGGGTGCCGCTGTTCATGGGTGGGCACAGCATGCCGAGTTCGGCCGTGGTGCAGACGGCCGGCCAGGCTTGGCGGCTCGACCGCCAGTTGCTTTGCAAGGCCTTCGAAGGCACCGGCCGCATGCAGGGGCTGCTGCTGCGCTACACCTTGTCGCTCATCACCCAGATGTCGCAGACGGCAGCCTGCAACCGCCACCACTCGGTCGAGCAACAGCTCAGCCGGTGGTTGTTGTCGACGCTGGACCGAGCGCCCATGCGTGAACTGGTCATGACCCAGGAACTCGTCGCCAGCATGCTGGGTGTGCGGCGCGAGTCCGTCACCGAGGCTGCCGGCAAGCTGCAGGATCTGGGCTACATCCGCTACCGACGTGGCCACATCAAGGTGACCGACCGCATCGGCCTGGCGACCCGCGCCTGCGAGTGTTACGACGTGGTCAAGAACGAGCAGCACCGCCTGTTATGTGACCAGCGCTATCGCCAGGGCACACGCCCAACGGCCTGAGCTCGGGCCACCCGGACACCAGCCAGCAGCGCATCGGCCCCGGTGATCAGGCACTGCGCGACACGGTACGAGGTCGACCTGCAGGACAGCCACCGCAACGGATGAACCGCTGTGGTGATGGTTCGCTGGCGCACCGACGCTCGCAGCCGATGCAGCGCACGCTGACGGTTTCGGCTTTGCCGCTGGCAGGATCCACATGGCGTATTCATCGAGGCAACTCTGGCTGGGCAGCGGGCTGCTGGCCATCCTGCTGTTCGGACTGCTGGCTGGCTGTGCCCAGCCGGGGTCGACCGGGGCCGTGGCAGACGAGCCCGATGTGCCCCTGGCCTGGTCGGATGCCACGGCCTTGCAGGTGCAGCAAGCCCAGTCGCTGCAGCGCTGGTGGCAACGTTTCGATGACCCCCTGTTGAGCGAGCTGATCGAACAATCACTGCGCGCCAATACCAGTGTGCTGGGTGCGCAGGCCGCCCTGCAACAGGCGCGTGCCTTGCGCGACGTGGCCGCTGCCGGCCTGTCACCCACGCTGGGCACCTCGGCCTCGGCGGAATACAGCAACCGGTCGACTGCGAGCAGCGGCAGCAGCAATCTCTTTCAGGCCGGCCTGGATGCCAACTGGGAGCTCGACTTCTTAGGCGCACGGCGCAGCGCCCGGTCCGCCGCCGATGCCGAAGCCGGCGCCAGCGTCGCCCGCCTGGGGGATGTGCAGGTCTCGATTGCCGCCGAGGTGGGCCTGAGCTACATCACGCTGCGCAACGCACAGGCCCGCCTGCGGGTGGCAGATGCCAACCTGGCCAGCCAGACATACACCCGGCAACTCACCGACTGGCGCGTGCAGGCCGGCCTGCTCAGTGCCCTCGAAGCGGCGCAGGCCCGCACCGCTGCAGCACAGACCGCCGCGCAGCAGCAGGTGTTGATGATTGCCGTGGCCCAGTCCGGCCACGCCCTGGCGGTGCTGACGGGTCAACCGCCCGCGGCACTCGACGCGCGCCTGGCCACGGTGTCAGCCATCCCGCAGGCGCCGGACACGCTGGCATTGAGCCTGCCCGCCGACACACTGCGCCAGCGCCCCGACGTGCGTGCGGCCGAGCAGCAGGTGCTGGCCGCCCAGGCGCGGGTGGCACAGGCCGATGCGGCGCGGTACCCGAGCGTCCGGCTGGGCGGCACGCTGGGCCTGAGCGCACTCACGCTCGGTGGCCTGGCCAGCAGCGCCGTCAGCAGTGTGGCGCTTGCCAGCCTGACCCTGCCGCTGTGGGACGGTGGTGCAGCCAGTGCCAATGTGCGTGCACAACAAGCCGGTGTCGACCAGGCCCGGTCGGCCTACCGCGCCAGTGTGCTGCTGGCGCTGCGAGAGGTGGAAGACGCCCTGGTGGCACTGCGCGGCGACCGCGAACGCCGTCTGCACCTGGGCCAGGCTGCCGAAGCAGCCGGCCTGGCCGCCAGGCTGGCAAACCAGCGTTATGCCAGCGGGCTGGTCGACTTCCAGATCGTGCTCGACACCCAGCGCAGCCAGCTCGCCACCGAAGACGCGCTGGCCAGCGCCGCCGCCGACATCGGTGCCGACCACGTGCGCCTGTTCAAGGCCCTGGGCGGCGGCTGGCTGCCCGGCAACCTCGACCCACCCGACACGACCGACACCTCATCCATCCAACGCCCTGCCGAAACCCGATGACCCCACCCGACCAGACCGACAGACCCACCGCACCACCAGTTGCACCACCAGTTGCACCACCCGTCGCACCTCCAGTCGCACCTCCAGTCGCTCCACCCGGCGCCACACCAGCACAAACGTCAGCTGCGATACCCGCAGGCTCACGGGCAGCCGCATCACCCACCGCGGCAGCCCCAGCCAGCTCCGCAGTTGCCACCACGTCACGGCCCCCACCCGGCAAGGACCAGGATCTGTCGGCCCTGCTCGAGGAGCCGGGCAACCGCGCCTGGTATCGCCGCGCGTCGACATGGATCGCGGCCGCACTGGTGCTCGCGGCGGCTGGCGGCGCGTGGTGGTGGCAGGCCGAGCAAGCCGCCAATGCGGCGCCGAGTTACACCACCCAGCCGGTCGGGCGCGGCGACATTACCCTCACGGTCACCGCCAACGGCACGTTGCAGCCCACACGCAGCATCAACATCGGCAGCGAGTTGTCGGGCACGGTGCTGAAGGTGAATGTGGACGTCAACGACCGCATCACCAAGGGCCAGGTACTGGTGGTGCTGGACACGGCCAAGCTGCGCGACCAGATCCTGCGCTCACAGGCGGCCGTGGCCGCAGCCAACGGCAAGGTGGCACAAGCCAGCGCCACACTGCGCGAAGCCACGGCTTCGCTCGCCCGGCTCGATGAGGTGGCGCGCCTGTCGGGCGGCCAGGTGCCGAGCAAGAGTGAACTGGGCAGCGGCCGCGCCACGCTGGCGCGATCCGAGGCCGATCTGGCCAGCGCCCGTGCCGGCGTGAAGGACGCGCTGGCCGCCTTGTCAACCGACCAGATCAACCTGTCCAAGGCCTCGATCGCCGCACCCGCCGACGGTGTGGTACTGACCCGCACGGTCGACCCCGGCAACGCCGTGGCCGCCTCATTGCAGGCGGTGACGCTGTTCAGCATGGCCGAAGACCTGGCCCGCCTGCGCCTGTGGGTCTACGTGGACGAAGCCGATGTCGGCTCGGTCAAGGTCGGTCAAGACGCCAGCTTCACCGTCAGTGCCTATCCGACGCGGGCGTTTCCGGCGCGGATCACACGCGTGGGCTTCGGGTCGACCATCACCGACAACGTCGTCACCTATCTGACGTATCTCGACGTCGACAACACCGACCTCGCCCTGCGCCCGGGCATGACGGCCACCGCCACCATCACCGCCACCGAGCGCAAGGACGTGTTGGTGGTGCCCAACACCGCACTGCGCTTCAACCCCGCCACCAGTGCGGCGGTGGCCAAGAAGAAGGGCATCGCGTCGGGCATGTTCCAGGGCCCGCCGCGTGCGGCGCGCAAGTCGGCCGCCGACAGTGCCAGCACGGCCAAGGCCCGCCAGGTGTGGGTGTTGCGTGAAGGCGCACCGGTGGCGGTGGCCGTGACACCGGGCATCAGCGATGGCCGCATGACGGAGATCACCGGCGGCGACCTGCAGGCCGGCATGCTGGTGATCACCGACCAGAAAACCGCGGGCGCGCCATGAGCGCGGCCATCACGAGCGAGCCCGCGGCAGGGCTCATCGGCAGCGTGCCAACCACGGCAATCAATGTGACTGCCAGGCCGATCGACGGCGAGCCGACAGCCACCGCGCCACTCATCAGCCTGCGCGGCATCACGCGGCGTTACGGCAGCGGTGCGGCCGAACTGCTGGCGCTCAAGGGCATCGATCTGGACATCGCGCCCGGCGAGTTCGTCGCCATCATGGGCCCGAGTGGCTCGGGCAAGAGCACGGCGATGAACATCCTGGGCTGCCTGGATACACCCAGTGGCGGCGCCTACCTGTTCAAGGGCGCCCATGTCGAGGCACTCAGCCGCGACCAGCGTGCGCGGCTGCGGCGGCGCTACCTCGGCTTCGTCTTTCAGGGCTTCAACCTGCTGGCGCGCACCTCGGCGCAGGAGAACGTCGAACTGCCGCTGCTGTACCGCGGCGACAGCGCATCGGTGCGCCGCGTGGCAGCCACCAAGGCGCTGGCCTCGGTGGGCCTGGCGGGCTGGGAACATCACACGCCGGGCGAGTTGTCGGGTGGCCAGCAGCAACGTGTGGCGATCGCGCGGGCCATCGTCACCGAACCTGCGGTGGTGCTGGCCGACGAACCCACCGGCAACCTCGACACCCAGCGCAGCCACGAGATCATGGGCCTGCTGCTGGCGCTCAACCGCGACCACGGCATCACCGTGCTGATGGTGACCCACGAGCCCGACATGGCCGCCTATGCGCGGCGCATGGTGACCTTTGTCGACGGGCGCATCGCGCGCGACATCGTCAATCCGCACCCGATCACCGAGGCGCCCGCCATTGCACCGGATGCCGCTGGTGCTGGTGCTGGTGCTGGTGCTGGTGCCGGTGCCGAAAGCCTCTGATGCTGTACAGCGTGTTCCTGCTGGCGCTGCGATCGGTGCAGCGCAATGTGCTGCGGTCGTTTCTGACGGTGCTGGGCATCGTCATCGGTGTCAGTGCCGTCATCACCATGGTGACGCTGGGCAACGGCGCCACGCAGGCCATCAAGACGCAGATCTCCAGCCTGGGCACCAACCTGCTGCTGGTCAGCCCCGGACAGCGCATCGGTGGGGGCGGTGGCGGCGGCGGGGTGCCGCAGTTCACCGAGGCCGACGCCGCAGCCATCAGCAGCCAGATCGGTGGTGTGGTGGCCGTGGCACCGCAAGGCCGTGCCAGCGTCACCGCGGTGGCGAACGGGCGCAACTGGGTGACCAACGCGACCGGCACGACCAACGCCTGGTTCGAGACCGGCAACTGGCAACTCGCCCAGGGCCGCTTGTTCGAGCCCGACGAACAACTCGCCGGTGCGGCCGTGTGCATCATCGGCGAGACGGTGCGGCGCGAGATCTACGGCGGCGCCGCGGGCAGCGCCAGCGGCCTGGGCGAGTGGCTGCGCATCCGCCAGTTCTCGTGCGAGGTGGTGGGCATCCTGGCGGCCAAGGGTCAGGGCGGCATGGGTGACCAGGACGACACGGTGGTTGTGCCGCTGCACACGCTGCAACGCCGTGTCACCGGCAGCCGCAAGGTCAGCACCTTGTCGGTGTCGATGGCGGACGGCAGCGACAGCACGAGCCTGAAGGCCAGCCTGCGCCAGTTGCTGCGCGAGCGGCGCAAGCTGGCCGAAGGCGACGACGACAACTTCAACATCTTCGACACCCAGCAGCTGGCCGAGACACTGTCGAGCACCATGGGGGTGCTCACCACGCTGCTCGGTGCGGTGGCCGCGGTGAGCCTGCTGGTGGGCGGCATCGGCATCATGAACATCATGCTGGTGAGCGTGACCGAGCGCACCCGCGAGATCGGCCTGCGCCTGGCCGTGGGGGCACTCGAAGGTGAGGTGCTGCTGCAGTTCCTGATCGAGGCAGTGGTGCTGTCGGCACTGGGCGGTGTGATCGGCATCAGCATCGCCACCGCGGCGTCTTATCTGCTGTCGGGCGTGATGAACGTGCCGTACGAGTTCGACTTGCGCATCAACCTGCTGTCGCTGCTGTTCTCGGCCGCCATCGGTGTGGTGTTCGGCTACTTCCCGGCCCGGCGTGCCGCACGTATGGACCCGATCGAAGCCTTGCGCCACGAGTAGCCGTCAGACCCATGACCACAGGCATGAGTCTGTGCTGAGTTCGATGTCGCACAGACTGGCTGCCGCGTATCACTGACCATCACCCACGTGTGCATGCCGCTGGAGGAAAACGATGTCGAGTCTGGTCAGCCCCCTACCCCGCACATCCATCGAGGACTTCGGCGCCCGCATCGTGACCGGGCGACACAGCCTGCACACCCGCGAGGTCTTCTCGGACCTGGCCCTGGTGGCCTTGCTCGACCACTTTCCCCGCGAACACCTGTATGCCCACGACATGGGCGACGACCCGAGCCGCACCGACGTGAACCGCGTGGCGCGCCACGACGGTGTGAGTGGTGCCGACCTGATGCAAGCCGTCAAGAACGGCCGCTTGTGGCTCAACGTCACCCGCATCGACCGGGCTGACGGCAGGTGCAGGTTGATCATCGAACAGCTGTACGACGCCTTGTGTGTGCAGATGCCGGCGTTCGACCCCAGGTCGTGCCAGGGCACTCTGCTGATCTCGTCACCGCACGCGCTGGTGCATTACCACGCCGATGCAACAAGCTCGGTGTTGTGGCATGTGCGGGGCCGCAAACGTGTCTGGGTCTATCCGGCGGTCGACCACCACTTCCTGCGCAGCGACTTGCTCGAAGACATCTTCGCCGGTGCACGTCACGAGTTCGTGCCGTATGTGCCGGCACTCGACTCGGGCGCCGAGGTCTTCGACCTCGAACCCGGCCAGTGGATCGCCTGGCCACAGAACTCGCCCCACCGCATCACCAATCTGGACGGTGTCAACGTGTCGCTGGTGACCGAACACGTCACCCCCGCCAGCCAGCGTCGCACGCGGGTCTACCTGGCCAATCGGTTCCTGCGCACACGACTCGGTGTGGACAACCCGTCGACACGCGAGGACGGTGCGGCCGCCTACGCCAAGACCCTGCTGCAACGTGTGGCACGCAAGCTTGGCCTGGACCCGGTCACGCTGAGGCAACACGTGGCCGTCGACCGCGTTGCGGCCGCTGAGCCGGGCGGCGTGGTGGCCCTGCCCGGCGGGCATGACCTACCGGGTGGGCGCGGCGGGCCAGCTGGCCATGCCTCGCCCGGCAGGCGGGCACGGGCTGGCATGGCAGGTGATCACGGAGCCACGACGTGATCGATGTGTCGTGTGTCCACGACCTGGCACAGGCCGGGACTCACCGCGGCGCAATCAATGCACTGAACCTGGCATCGGCTCGGCCAGACCCGTTCTCCACCTACGAGTTCTACGACCATTGCCTGCGTAATGCCGCGGCCTACCCCGACGGCAGTCGACTCAGGTTGTGGCTGCTGCTGGCGTTCAGGGGCGATGAACTGGTCGGGTATCTGGCGCTCAAGGAGGGTCGTCACCGCGTGCTCGGACTGCCTGCGATACGGCTGGACCTGCTGACCTCGTATGTCGGCGACCGGCCACATCTGGTGGCACGACCCGAGGAGTCGCAGCAGGTGAGTGTCGCCATGTGGGCCTATCTGCTGGGTCGAAAGCGCGACTGGAGCCTGCTCGACTTCGAGCAGCAGGACGACACCTCGGCCCTGCTGCCAGTGCCACCCGAAGCAGCGGCCGGACCGTGCCAGCTGCGGCAATGGCCCAACATGGCCACCGGCATCATCACCTTGCCATCGAACGGGCTGACCGGCTACTTCGGCGCCTTGTCGCACAAGTCGCGATCGAACGTGGGGCGCAAGATGCGCGCCTTGCTCGATGCCGGCGACGTGCAGTTGCTCACGTCGAGTACTGCCCAGGCTGCTGCTGTCTTGTTCGAGTTGTATCGATGCATCGAGCCGCACAGCTGGAAAGGCCACGCCGACCTGGCCATCGGCCGCAATGCACAGGCGATCGACCTGTGTGCCGGCATGCTCGACCCGGCGCAGCCCATGCGACTGGTGGTGCAGGTGCTGCTGCTCGACGGTGTGCCGATTGCAGGCCTGATCAGCGGCATGTTCGGCAAGGGCCAATACGCCATCCACATGGTGTACGACGAACGCCAGGGCGACCTCGCACCGGGATCGGCCATCATGCTGCTGGGCGTGCGCCACGCGCTGGACTGTGGCTGCGAGTTCCTCAACATGTTGTGGGGCTCGGACCATTACAAGACCCGCTGGCTGGCCCAGATGCACGACACCTACAGCTTGCAGGTCTACAGCGTCGGCGGCTTGTATTACTGGCGCCGGGTCTTGGGTGACCTGCGTCGCCGCTGGGTCGGTGAACCGGCGGCCGATGCGCCGGTTCAGTTCAATCCGATCAGGCGAGCGCTGCGCAAGCTGGGCAAGTCACACACCGCCGCACCGACCGCAACGGCAACGATGCCGACGGTGCCACGACGAGACAGCACGGCCGCCGCACTCGTCGAACAAGCTCGTCACCTGCAGGTGCAGTGCCTGACCAGGATGCAGCTTGCTGCGGCCATGCCGTTTGCCACGTCCCCGGCACGAACAGCCCGGCCGCTGGCGGAAAGGCAAGCCAGAGCCGCCGCGACGACACCATCGACGTTGCCGACTTCATCGGGATCGGCAACGTCGGCGCCCAAGACCGGTGGCATCACCCTCGGGGCAGCCTGACATGAGCCACAGCGGACCCATGCCGCTGATGCCAACGGCGACCCGGTGCACACTCGGTGAGCCCAGCCAGCTGGTCGACCATGCCGACCACGTCTACCCCTGCCGAGCCGAAACGGCCGCAAGCTGCCTGTCCTTCGGCGAGCGACAGCGATTCCAGGACCAGGGTTTCCTGCTGCTGGACGGTGCCTGCTCGGCCGCCGAACTGGCCGGGCTGCGCCAGGTGTTGTGTGGTCTGTTCGATCATGGCACCGGCTACGCCGAAGGCAATCTGTTCGACATGGTGGGCGCCGACCCGACCGGTCAGGCTGCCAGTCAGCCGCAGCTGCTCAATCCCAGCCTGTATGCGCCTCAGTTGCTGCTGAGCGCACATTTCAGCCGTATCCAGGCCATCGCCAGGCAGCTGCTGGGTGATCGCACCGAGTTCTGCTTCGACCACAGCATCGTCAAACGCGCCGGCTCGACTACGTCCACACCCTGGCATCAGGACGAAGCCCATCACCGCGACCCGCAACACGAGTTCGACCAGCTGAGTTTCTGGATGCCGCTGCAGGATGTGGCCGAACACAACGGCTGCATGTGTTATCTGCCCGGCTCGAACCACGGTGGTGTGTTGCAGCATCGATCGCTGGGTGGTGACACCAGCCTGCACGCGCTCGAGTGCCCGGTCGGTGCCGGCGATCTGGGCCGGGTGTTGGTGGTACCCATGAGCGCCGGTGCCTGTGTGATGCACGGTGGGCGCACCCTGCATGCCGCCCTGCCCAATCCGTCCGGTGCCGATCGGCTGGCGTATGTGCTGGTGTTTCGCGGTCCGCCGCGGCCACGCGTCGATCCGGCCCGTTTCGCCTGGCTCGACACACAACACACCGCCGACGCCGAGCGCCGGCAACACTGGTTGCGCCGCGGTGGTTATCTGGTGATGCTGCTGCGTCGCCTGAGGCGCCAACGTTACCTGCGCCGGCTGCTGGGCGTCATGAACCGTCGCTGGCAGGCGCGGGGCTGAGTGATGCCCCGGACGCCGCTGGCTGAGGCCGGACCCGGCGCAACGAGAACACCACGATGCCGCACAGGTTGACCATCTCGCCGACCAGCAGGCCGATCAAGGCGCCGGACACACCCCAGCGCAACATGCCGACGTAGCTGGCAGTCAGTGCAAGCACGGCAGCAGCCAGCGTCAACAAGGTGCGCACCTGAAACCGCCCCTGGGCTGCGAGCAGGTAGCCGAGTTGATCACGCACCACCATCACCAGGCACAGGCCGCCCCACAACAACAGCAGCAGGTCGCGTTGTGCAGGGGCCTTGCGCAGCACCACGGCAAAGACCCAGTCACGCGCCAGCCACAACACGCCAAAGTAGGCCAGGGTGATGAGCACCAGACCACTTGCCATCAACACCAGCCGGCGCAGCAACAAGGCCGCGCCGTGCAACTGCAGCCAGGTCGACGCCAGCGGCAACATCAACGAGCCGATGCCGGTGGACAGCAGGTTCACCGGCATCAGCAACAAGCGGGTGGCGGCGATGGCGGCCACTGCCGCCACATCGAGTGTGCCGGCCACCAGGTAGATGTAGCCCTGGCTGAAGGACCAGTGGATGGCCGCACCGGCTGTCGACCACGCGGCCAGAGGCGCGATCTGGCGCAGGACCGGTGGTGCCTGGGCCTCGGTCCAGGGTTCGTGGCGGCGCAGTGCAGCCACCAGCGCATACGAGCTGCCCATGGCCGCCAGGCCCAGCATGGTGATGGCGACCACCGCAGCCGAGGTCGTGAAGGTGGCCAGCGCCACACCGGCCACCATGGCCGTGCCGAATAAGACGTCGGTGCGCAGCACGTCTTGCGCACGCCGGTGTGCAAACAGCACGAGGCGCAGGTATTCGCGGTTCAACACGGCGTAACTGGCGGCCAGGGTGGCCGACACGAGTGCTGCGGCGTGGCCATCGATCAGCTGCAAGGCCCACAGCGCCAGCACGATGACCCCACCCCCGGCGGCAAACACCCGCGTGACGGCATGCATGGCGCTGCGCAGACCACCGATCAGGTCGGCGCGCCCCTGGACGTCGAGTCGGCCCATGCGAGCCGCCAGCGGCGGACTGCAAAAGGCGTTCTGCAAGGACACCACCAGCAAGGTGGCACCCGAGGCCAGGATGTAGGCGCCGTATTGCAGATCACTGCTGCGCCGGATCAGGATCAGCCCGACCGCAAAGTTGGCGGCCGACAGCAAGGCCTGGCTGAGCACCGCATTGCTGAACATGCGCGCGAACACCACGCGGCGGCTGTGCACACTGTCGGCGTGTGTACGGGCGACCGACGCTACGGGCCCGCGTGGTCCACTCAAGAGTGTTCCCGCCTGGTTCTGACCCACACGCCGGAGCCCCGTGCACGCAGCAGCAAGGCCAGCTTCCACACGACGAAGAACGGCGCACGCAGCAAATCGACCAGGCCCCGCCAGCCCACACCACTGAGCTGCCAGCCACGCAGCACGTACAGCATCAGACAGGCGCCGCAGGCCAGGCCGACCCACAGCCAGGTCAGCAAGGCGGCGTCGAGCAGGCTGGCCAGCCCGGCCAGGCCGATCAACAGCACGATGCCCACGGCCACCTGCGACAGTGGTGGCACCAGCAGGTCGAGCGCCAGGTCGAGGCACACCCGCCCGCCGGCGCCAGGGGCGGCACGCAGCAGCGTGGTGGTGCGGCTGCGCACCAGTTGCCAGCGGCCCTGCTCCCAGCGCTCGCGCTGCGACCGGGCGGCACGTTCGGACGACACCATCAGGCCAGCCACCGCCGCCTCGTCGACATAAAACACCCGTTGCCCGGCCAGGCCCAGCGTGATGCCGTATTCGATGTCTTCGGCCAGCGAGTAGGCGCAGTAGGGCACCTGCAGCAACACCCGGTGGGTGACACACCAGCCATTGCCGCGGATGCCGCAGGACAGGCCAAGCCGCTCGCGCCCGCGTGAGCGCACCTGGTGGATCGCCGTCATCGCAATCGCCATCAGGCGGGTGCGCCACGAAGCCTGCGGGTTGAGCACACGGTGATGTGCCTGCATGGCACCTGCGCCCTGGCCGATGCGGGCCGAAAACGCGGCCAGCAGATTGGGGCTGACGGCACTGTCGGCATCCACCACCACCACCGCCTCGGCCCAGCCACGCAAGCGGCTGGCCTCGAAGGTCCAGGCCAGCGCATGGCCCTTGCCACGCAGCGTGGGGTGGCTGCGCTCCTGCACCTCGGCACCGGCAGCGCGGGCCAGTGCGGCCGTGGCATCCCGGCAGTTGTCGGCAATCACCCAGATGCGAAAACAGTCCGCCGGCCAGTCCAGCCGGCGCAGGCTGGCCACCACGTCGGTGATGACGGCGGCTTCGTCATGTGCCGGCACGATCACGTCGAAACGCCGCTGGCGCAGGGCCGCCGGCTGGGGCGCCAATGTTGGCACCGGCCGGCCCGACAACAAGGTGGCCAGCAGCAGGTACAGGCTGACCGCCGCCACAGGCACGGCGAGCAGCACCAGCAGCATCAGCAGCAGGTCATGCACGGCGGTCATGCTGCCGCCGCTGCGTATTCGCGGTAATGCCAGCCCGCGAGGATCGACATCTTGCCGACGTTGGCCGAGGCCTTGAGCAGCCAGAAGGCGGCGTGGTGCAGGCCACGCGGCAGTTGCAGCACTGCCATGCCCGTGGCCGCCAGCGCCTGCAACAAGGCCCGCATGACCAGGGTGATGCGTCCACCCAGGGTGATGGGCCCGTAACGACCGGCCAGGCGATGGCGGGCGTAGTCCTGCCCGCCCCGCAACGAGCGCAGCAGCAACCAGCGCAGCGACAGGCGTGAGGCTTCGACCGGCTCGAAGACCGCCGCCGCATCGGTCCACACCACCGAGGCACCACGTTGCACCAGGCGGGTGAGCAGATCACCGTCTTCACCGCCGGTCAGCCCGTAGGCCTCATCGAAAGGTGGTGTGGCGCCGCGCAGCAGATCGGCACGCAGCAAGACATTGCCGAAGCGCAGCTTGTTGAGTGGCACCCGGCTGCCGGTGGCCATGTGGGCCCAGTCGTAGAAATGCCCACGCCGGATCCACGGTGGTGCGATGGGCGGCAACACCGGTTCGACCGGGCCGAGCGCGCCGTCGGCATCACAACTCTCGACGGCCTCGCACAGCTGGCTCAGCCAGTCGGCAGGTGCACGTTCGTCGTCGTCGACAAACGCCAGCCAGTCACCACTGCTCAGTGCCACCGTGCGGTTGCGTGTGAGCGAGATGTTCTGCACCGGCTGCACCTCGTAGTGGATCGGAAACGGCGCACCGAAGGCGACACGGCGCTCGACCACCCGGCGGGCACTGGCAGCGGCGTCGTTGTCGACCACCACCACCTCGCTGGGTGGCCGCAACTGCAGGACCAGATCGTCGAGCAAGGCGGCGAGCCGATCGGGCCGACGATAGGTGGCAATACAGACGCTGATGTTCATGGCTGAGGCTCGGTGACGACGTGATCCAGACGACGGGCCGCCGCACAGGCGGTGGCCAGTTCCTGGCGGGCTCGGTACAGGTTCCAGACCAGCAAAGCCGCAGCGCTGCCGGTCAGGATCGACAACACACCGCTGGTGAAGGCGAGCAGCGCCGCCAGCACAGCGAAGAACAACAGGCGGGTCAGGTGGAACGGCGCTTCGGGCCAGGCCTTGCCCACCAGCCGGTAGACGTAATACGGCACCCACTTGGCCAGCACATGGGCGCCCAACGCCGCAGCACCGATGGGGCTGATCGGCACCAGCGCCACAAAGGCCGCACTGCGGGCGAACTGCAGGCCGGCAAACAGCCAGACCCGCGTGCCCTTGTCGAAGCGGTTGTAGAGCGTGAACCAGCCATGGGTGGCCAGCAACACACCGGCCCAGGCCAGCAGGTCGACCGGCGCGACGCGGGTCTGCCAGCGCAGCACCAGCACACCGGCCGCACCCGTCGCGAATGCCCAGATCCAGGGCTGCCATGGGGGGGTGGCCACCGGCGCGGACGCAAACGCGGCACCGAGCTTGGGGTCGGCCTCGAAACGCGAAGCGATCAGGTCGTTGTCGACGTAACCCACTTCGTAGATGGTCCAGAACGACAGCAGCAGCAAGGCCAGCCCGAGGATGTGGCTGAACGGCTGGGTCGCCAGCCCGATCGACGCCAGCACCCAGAGCGCAAAGTCTTCCTGCACGATGGCGCGCGTGATGTAGCGCTCGCCCGGGCGTTTGACACGCGTGAGGTACAGCCCCGGCAGGTAGACATCGGCCAGCGCCGGACGATATTGCGCCAGTGGCCAGATCACCCGCAGCGGCAGGGCGCAAGCCTCGAGCAGGGGCAGGTCTTGTGCTGAATCGGTCAGCACCAGCGACTCACCCACAAAACCGTCACCCAGCGCCGTGCAGGTGAGTTCGAGTTTGCCGCCACGCCGGTCGGCCAGCGTGTGCAGCCGTGCCGCCACGATGGGCGCCAACGGCAGCCCGAGCGCAGCGACCAGCGGTGTCACGATGGGCACAAAGCCGATCGTCGCCACCACCGGCCTGGCCGACGAGGCACTCAACACGTCGATGAGCCGTGTGTTGCGGTACCGGGCAGCCAGGTCAGCGACACGCACCTTCCAGCGCTGCATGGTCCACGGGAACAACAGGCAGATCAGGCGCACGCGCCAGATGTCGCGTGTGGCCTCGCCACCCGTCCAGCGCCAGGGCCTGATCAGTTCGAGCAGGCGCAGCAGCAGCAGCGCCGGCAGGCGGGGTGCCACGCTGTCGATGAAGTCTTCGGTCGAGTTGCTGAGGTAGAGCGTCTCATCCAGGTCGACCAGCACCGGCCCCTGGTGCTCTGCCACCACGGCCAGTGCCACTTCGGGCGACACGTCGTGCAGCGTGGGCGAGAAGCTCGCGCTCATGGCAGACCCGCCACCATCAAACCCTTGGGTGGTGAAGTGCTGCCGGATGGTGACCTGTGCAGGCGCTTGCGCAACCGGGCACAGGGCAGTTCGACCCAGCGGCGCATCGGTTCAGCCACAGCCAGTGTCAACACCACGGCGGCCGACGTCGTGCCCAACCAGCCCAGCATGGGCCAGTGTTTGACCAGCCCCAGCAAGATCATGTGGTGCACCAGATAGACCGTGTACGAGATCGACCCGATGTAGACCAGCGGCGCCGAACTCAGCCAGGCAAAGGCGGGGCTGCTCGCACGGGCCACCGCCAGGTGGATCAGCCCCGCAATCGCCAGGCTTTGCAGGCTGAAACGCCAGGTCACCCGAAACACCTCGTCGCGGTAGCCCACGCTGAACAGCAACGCGGCGCCGCAGAGCAGCATCAGCCCCCAGTCGGGCAGGCCAGGCACAACAGGCAGGCGATCGAGCCAGGGGTTGCGAACCAGTGCCATCAGCGAACCAACCAGGATGGCATCGACACGGGTGTCGGTGGCCATCGTCAGGTAGTCGACCGAAGCACCGTGTGTCGCCAGCCAGGCGCGCCAGGCCAGCACCACCACACACAGCCCCGACAACACAAGCGCCGACACACCCACGCGCCCGCGCCGCAGCAGCAGCAAGGCCAGCGGCGGAAACAAGAGGTAGTAGTGCTCCTCGATCGAGAGTGACCACACCACACCCAGCCCACCCGGCATGCCGTTGAAATCCTGCGCGATCAGAAAATAGTTGCCGACGTAGAACCAGGCCGCCAACAAACCAGCCCACGAGAAATACCCGTCGATCAGCCCGCTCGACGCCAGCACGGCAGCCAGCAACGTCACCACCAGCAGCGGTGGCATGAGCCTGAGGAAACGGCGCAGATAAAACCCGCGCAGATCGATGCGACGGGTCGCCTGAAACTCGACACGCATCAGCGTGGTGATCAGGAAGCCACTCATCACGAAAAACACCGTCACGCCAAATCCGCCGGGTATCAGATGCTCCAGGCCGCTATGGGCAAGAAACACCAGCAACACCGCGATGGCGCGCAGGCCATCGAGTGAAGGGATCGGGCCAGTCAGCGCACTCGGGCCGTCACGGTGGGTGTCCATGACTCAGGCCTCGAAGGTGCGGCGGGCGGCCAAGGCCTGACCGGCCCACACCGACGACAACGCAGGTGCCGGCCCGACATCCACCTGCTGCGGATCGCCATAAACCCTGCGTAACCTGTGCTCGAGCAGGCCCCGGGCCAGCGCGGTGGTGGTGAGTGTCATCAGCACAAAGTCGACACTGAGCACACTGAACCAATGGGACTCGGAACAGTTGGTGATGGCCTGCTGGAAAAACAGCGCGAGATACAACACCGCCTGATCCGTCTCGATCCGAAGAAAGATCAGGCATTGGCGTACCTGGGTCGCGAGATAACCCAGCAGGCAGGCCAGACCGAGCCACCCCAGGTCGTTGACGACTTCGAGATAGCCGTTATGCGCCGACCCCGGAAAAAACCCGCGCATCATCGCCACAAACTGGTGGGCATCGGTGCCCGGCACCGGCCCGGCCGTCCAGTAGGCGCCGTAACCGGAACCCAGCAGCGGGCGCAAACGGATATGGTCGAACAAGATGACCCAGATCTCGGTGCGTCCGGTGAGTGAGGCGTCCTTGCTTGCCAGCGCGGTGATGGGTGAAATCAAGCGGTGCATGCCGGGCACCACATCGAGTATCGCCAGGGCATACAGCCCGAGTATCGCCACCAACATCAATACCAGATGGGGCAACCAGCGGCGCAGGCCCTGAGGCGAGCCCAAGGCAAGCAACAGAAAAACCGCAGCGAACACGGCCGTGGCCATCGACGTCGAACTGCGTGACAACACCAGGCAGGCCAGCGCCAAACTCCCACCGGCGATTGCACGCGCCAGACCCACCTCGCGGGTCAATCCCGCATGGAACCACAGGATGAACGTGATACACGCCAATGCCCCGAGGCTGTTCTTGTGGTTTGTCAGACCGCGCCAGGCGCCCTCCAGTTCGGAGGACAATTCCTGATGCACGGCCAGCTCGGGCGCAGTCAACCCGAATATCAGTGACCCCAGCATGATCATGCTGAGCAATGGCCGCACCACATTCTGGAAACGTCGTGCATGCCAGCTGATCAAGACAAATGCGACACATATTGCCACGATCGTGGCCAGCCGCAGCAGGCGCCGAAACGTCAGCGAGGCATCGATCGACCAGACCAAACTGACCACAGCGAGTGCCCCAAACACCAGCAACCAGGGATTGAGCGCACGCGCCAGCAGCCAGGCAAGTGCAACCCGATTCAGCACCACGGCTGTCGCCAGACACAACAGACCAAGCCACAAGACACGGCTCACCGGGCTGCCAGCACTCGGCGCCCCTTCGGTGAGCGTGGTGTAGTCAAACCCCTCGGGTACCGTCATCAATACCAGCAGGACCGACATCAGACCAGCAGCGAGCCAGCCAAAACGACTATCCCGGTGCCAGGCCGAGGTCGTGTGAAAGCCGGCACTCGGCATGGCAAGCAACATGGCGATCAGAAATGATTGACCACGGCACCAAGTATCTGTGAACGGGCTGCAGAAAGCCGCTGCAGCATGTTCTGCATCTCCCTGGCAGGAGTGTGCTGGGCTCGGCTGAGCGCCAATACCCGCCCGGTGAGATTGGCCACGGCAATCCCGTCAGAATATGCCCCAACCGGCGCCGTATCGATCAGCACAAACTCGAACGAGTCACGCCAACTTTCGATCAGATCAGCGAAGCGCCGGCTCGACAACAGTTCGAGTGGATCACTCGGCAACAAGCCAGCGGGGAGCAGCGACATCCTCGGCAAACCCTTGACAGTGCACAACTGCGGCTCTTCCTCATTGCTGATGGCCTGCGTCAAGCCATTGCCTGCCATCAGCCCAAACTGAACATGCTGCTGAGGACGCCGCAAGTCGGCATCAACCAGCAAGGTGGTGTGGCCCGTCTGCGCAAAGGTAATGGCAAGTTCTGCAGCCAGCAACGAACGCCCTTCGCCGGCGCACGGACTGAGGATCGCAATCACATCGGCAAGTTCTGCCGATTCACGCCGCAGCAGCAGTTCGGTGCGCAATGCCCGCAGAGTTTCACGACGTGGATCGACAGGGTCGACACCGGTGGTCAAACGCCCCTCGACATCCTGCGCCCGACCGACGTGGCGGTTGCGCTCCTCGCGATATTTGACAAGTTCATCGCGCCTGGCCACACCAGGGGCAACAAAGGTGTTGTCGAGAAACTTGCGCACTGCCGCGTCGATAGTCATGTCAAGGCCCTGCGAACAAGCGGGCCGAACTCGGCCAGTACCGGAATGCCGTAGACACGTTCGATATCGTCGATACAACGCACCCGACGATTGAACAATTCCAATCCGATCGGCACTGCCAAACCCAGCGAAAGCGCCAGAAACACCCCGAGCGCCAATCCAGTGACAATCGACGGTTTGCTGGCCCGCACTGGCGGGGTGGCTCGGCTGACCTGGCTGACATTGGCATAGGGGCCGGCCGAAGCAAACATCACCTGTTCATAACCCTCGAGCGCACGGCGGTAGACCTGCTGGGCCGATTCGAGCTCGAGCATCTTCTTGGACGACTCGTCTTTCAGTCGGCCCTTGACCAGGGCCTTGCCGCGTTGGTTGTCGACGGCAACTTGAAGCCCGGATTCCAGCCGTCTGGCAATGGACAAGCCAACCGACGCATTATCGGAATACGTCGCTAGCGAGGCTTCGAGGGTACGTTTGGTGGACGCCACCTGAAGTTGCACATCGAGGATATCGGGGTGCTGCGGCATGTAGACGCGATCGAGTTGTGCCTTACGCAACTCCTGTGCCGCGAGTTGGGCCTGCAGGGCCTGCACATGCCCGGACACCAGCACCTGATCACTCACTGCGTGATTCGAGGCCATACGAGCTTCGGCCTGGCGACGGGTGTTGTGCGCCTCGGCGAGCCGCGACTCCAGCGTTGCCAGCAACTCGAGGTCGACATTGCTCTTGTTGCCTTCGTCGATCATGGCATGTCGCTGCTGGAACGTGGTCACATCACGTTGTGCTTCATCGACCTTGCCCTTCAAGGCAGTGAGTTGCAGTTCATATCGCTTGGCCCGTGCGCCTGGCGGTGCGGCAGAACGCAAGGCATCCTGCTCCTTGTAGACATCGGCCACGGCATTGGCAATACGGGCGGCCTGGTTCGAATGATTGCCCGAATAGGTGATGTAGATGAGTTGTCCGCCACGCTGACTTTGATAAACGGCGAGGCGTTTCACCATCTTGGCGGCCACCCAGTCGCGCAGGCTGCCATCACGCTGGGAATACCCATTCGAATAGTCTGGATCCCGGTCGAGAGAGAGCCGATCGACCACTTCGCGCAATACCTCGGGGGTTTGCATCAATTCAACCTGGGTCGCGATGTAATTGGCAACCTGACCGACCGGCAGTTCCTTGCCATTGAGCGGATCGTTGACTTCGTAGTTCACCATCAGCGTCACCGTGGCGACGTAGGTGCGTGGCCACAAATACATGGCAGCGGCAGTGGCAGTCAGTACCAGCACCACGATCGCCATGATCATGGCCCGGTAGGCCCGCAGTACCGAGAACATCTGGGCAGGTGACGGCCCGGGCCGCATGTAGTCGAGCGGAATCAATGGAGTGAGCGCCGCTCTAGGCTGGGCACGCGGAAGTTGAGGCAAGTCGTGCATGGAATCGTACGTGGTTGCAACGAAAGGGATCCCGGGATCGGGGCTCATGGCCGGACTTGTTTGTAGCCCGCGGTGCACCCTGGGTCTGTTCGTTGGCGCACGCAGCCTGCGGAATCACCCTGGCGCGATTGCGGACATATCAGCGACATACCCCTTGGGTTTACCCAACAATACACTTGGTTGAAATTTTGGTTACCCCCCGGGCCGTGCGTCAAACCGACCTGGCTGGCCCATCGACAATGGTCTGGCGACCAAACCGGCCGGCGCCGATCCGTTCGATGCCACACACAGAGTGTTGTCCAACAAAGTATGCGAGCGCACAGACGCTCCTGGAGGGCACGAATAAGTTCGCTGCCATGAACTCACCAACTGCCCAGCCAGGACATACGCCGGCCACCTTTTCCACTCGATTGCCGGGACGCGACACGGCCACCTTGTCGAGTGACCTGCTGCCGTTGTGTGATTTTCTCGGGCTGTTGCTCTTGTTGTCCCTGGCCATGCTGGCGCAATCGCTGGGCGGACTCCCGGCACTGCCACCGGACCACGCGCCGGCATTCTTCCAGGCGGCCTTCGGCGCAACTGTGCTGGCGCCGTTCATTCTCTATGACAAACGTTTTGGCGAGCTTGCCAGCCAGAATCGAGACTTTTCCCTGGCCTTGCGCTTTGGCGCGCGGTTCGTGGTATTCGGGCTGCTTGTCCTGGTGTTCTGGGATGTTGGTCCACCCCATGACGGACTCGCCACCCAGACCTTTGTAAGTGCCTTGTCGATCGCCTTGCTGCTGACGGCGGGCTGGCGCCTGGCCCTGTCGAGATACATCCGCCACATGCGAAGGTGCGGGCACATGGCTCAGCACGTGGCAGTGGTGGGCGCCGGTCCGATGGGTGACCGCCTGGTAAGGGCATTGCAGCGAAATCATCCCGACACCATTCGCTTTGTCGGTGTCTTCGACGATCGCCTGGATCATCGGTCTGCCGTGGCTGTCGAGCCACTCGGCAATCTCGACGAGTTGATCGCGCTGGGTCGGACACAACGTCTGGACTGGATATTGCTGACCCTGCCGGTCGGCGCCGAGCCGCGCCTGTCCGCCATCACGCAGCGCCTGAGCATATTGCAGGTGCCGATCGCCCTGTGCCCGCAAGACCTCGACCTCGACCTGCCGCTGGGTTCGACCGCATTGGTGGCCGACCAGGTCGCCATGAGTTTGCTGGCGGATCGTCCGCTCAGGCGCTGGGACGTGCTGATCAAGGGCAGTGTCGACTACGTGGTGGGCGGCATCGTGACACTGCTGCTGTTGCCCCTGCTCCTGCTGATTGCCGTGGTGGTCAAGATCACCAGCCCCGGCCCGGTGATATTCAGGCAGCGCCGTCACGCCGTGAATGGCCAGGAGTTCGACATCTTCAAGTTTCGCACCATGCAATGGGTCGCCAAGCCCCCAGGCAACACACTCGAGCAAACCGCGCGTCATGACAGTCGAATCACCTCGGTCGGCCGATTCCTGCGGGCGTCGAGCCTGGATGAATTACCGCAACTCTTCAATGTATTGCGCGGCGACATGTCGCTGGTTGGTCCGCGGCCCCATGCCGTGAATATGCGGACCGAAGACCAGCTGGGTTGCGAGATCACCGACACCTATGCCCATCGCAACCGCGTCAAACCCGGCATCACCGGCTGGGCACAAATCAATGGTGCACGCGGTGCGACCGACACGATCTCACAACTGAAACGGCGTGTCGAACTCGACTTGCATTACATCGAGAACTGGTCGTTGCTGCTCGATCTGAAGATCCTGATTCGCACATTCAAGGAAGTGGTCGGCAGTCACAACGCCTATTGATTGCTGTATTGCCAGCACCACCCGTGGAGGACAGACCCGACACGCAACGGTGCGACGCCGCGAGCCGTCGCGGGCCCTGTCAATTAGCCAACCCTGCGGTCACCGATCATCTGATCGTGCCCGAGTGAGACCACCATGAATCTTTTGAACGATGACTATGCCGGTCAATTCGAAGAGGTTTCCGGCGCTCCGCCGACACGTGCACGCAGGCGCTGGGCGAGTTTTGGTGCAGCACCCGTGCTGGGTGAACTGATATGGCTGCTCGATGTCGTCTGCCTTCTGGTGGGGGTGCCGCTGTCCGTTCTGGCCTACTCGTGGTGGACCAGCACAACTGGGGCTGAAGCACATCTCGACGGCGCCGTCGGGCCGCTCGGATTGGTGGTATCGATACTCGCAGCATTCGCCTTCCATGATGTCGGCTTCGCAACCAATGCAAGTAGCGGCACGTTTGCCATGCTGACCCGAGCACACACCCTGCGTTTCACGGCGTTTGTCCTGGGTATATTGCTGCTGGGCGTCACGAGCAACTTCTGGGACGACCTGCCTGCCGACACACTGGTGGTCTGGTTTACTGCGGCATTTGTGTCGACAACCAGCATGCGGCTGATGCTTGCGAAGGTCTTGCTTGGTCTGCAGCGCCAAGGGTTGTTGACCGAAGTGGTCGCCGTGGTTGGAGCCGGGCCGGTGGCCGATCGGCTGGTCAGGCAGTTGCGGAAATGCCGCCCAAACAGCATCGAGATACTCGGCATATTCGACGACAACGCTGCTGCGGTGACGTCTGGTTCGACCCTGGCCGTCAGGTCGATATCCCAACTGCTCGACATCGGCAAGGTACGTCGGATCGACTGGATTGTGCTGACGGTGCCGGCCAGCGCCAAATTCACAGTGCAGGAAGCCGTACAGCGACTCAAGGCCCTGGCCGTGCCGATTGCCCTGTGCCCGCAGACGATCGGGCTGCCCCTGCAACCTCGCGCCATTGCCTATGTGGGCAACAACATGGCAGTGAGCCTGTTGTCAGGCCAGCCCGCCGGGCGCTGGAGCAACTGGATCCGGACCAGTGAAGACTTGCTGCCGCGATGGATCGTGACCCTGGCGATGTTGCCTGCCGCTGCTTTCATGGCATTTGCTGCCGCGCCACCTGCCCGCACAGCCGGTGTTGTGACTCCGGTGCCTCGGCGATCCGGAGTCGCGCGACTGCGACTGAATTTCGACAACCACGATCTGACGAGTTTCACGCAGCTGGCGGCGGGGTTTGGCACCAATCGTTTTGGCTATGTGGTGACGCCCAACGCCGATCACATGATCCGCCTGAAGGAAGATGCGAACTTTCGCGCCTCGTATGCCGATGCTGATTTTGTGCTGCTCGACAGCCGCTTTCTCTCACACGTAATGAAGCTCAGCAAAGGGTTGACGCTGCCCGTCTGCACCGGTAGTGACCTGACCGACAAACTGTTCACCGAGGTCATTGCCCCAGACGACGGCGTGGTCTTGATTGGTGGCACACCCGCACAGGCCGAGAAACTGATCGCCAGGTTCGGGCTACGCAATCTGGCCCACTTCAATCCACCCATGGGGTTCATCCACAAACCCGCCGAGGTACAGGCCTGCCTGGAATTCATCGAAAACCACAGCCCGTTCAGGTTCTGCCTGCTGGCGGTTGGCGCGCCACAGCAGGAGACGATCGCCCGCATGCTCAAGTACCGCGGCCTGGCGCGTGGTTTGACGCTGTGTCGGCGCATCGATCAACTTTCTGACCGGCGGTGAAAAACGTGCGCCCTTGTGGCTGCAACGTGCCGGCATGGAATGGTCATATCGCCTGTTGCAAGCACCCAGGCGTATGGCCGGGCGGTACCTGGTGCGTGGCCCGCGGGTGTTTGGTGTACTGCGCCATGCCGATGTCGTGCTGAGAGACAAGGCAGGCCCACCCGACCTGCCCCACCAGCGCAACTAACTCGGACCGCTCGACCATCTGGGGTGAAGCCTGCCCAGTTCGTCGAACCGGTAATGCCCGTCGAGCCAGCCCTTGCCAAACAGGATCAGCACCTGATCGAAATAGTTGCTGACCTTGGCATGGGCAGGGTTGGCGGCGTCCTTGCGGATGCGTTCGAGTTGCCGCTCGAGGGTCGCCTTGCCACCAGTCGCGTGCAAAAACGGCAACAGGGCGCCCGAGTAACCGATCGGTGAGTAGTCCGAGACAATAGCCAATCCGGTCACCGGATTGACCTTTTCCGGTGGTGTCCCCCGTTTGCGAACCAGATCCCCGTAGGGTTCGAGCAGTGTGATCAGGGCAGCATCAGTCGGACCGGACATGCCGGCCCAGAGATAGACGCGGATGGCGTCATAACTGCCCGATGGCTCACGTTCGCTGTCGGGCGACACCGTGCCCGCGGCATCCACCACATACAGATCGGGGGCAATTCCCTTGCTGAAGACCTTCGGCGCCATGCGAATATAGGCGTCCCAGACCGATTGCCACGGCCCTTTCGGGTCGATACCTGCGAAATAGCGGAACATGAAGCCGGGTAGATAACTCGGGTCGATGCGATATCGATCACCGTCGAGCTTGAAACCAACCGGTGCAGGCAGCAACACAGGTCCGGCACGGCCAGAGTCGGCAATTTCACTCGAACGGATCAGCGCCAGCAGTTGGTGGGCGGTGCGCGCGTAACCAGGCGATTTCCAAAGACGTGCTGCCTCGAACAAGGAGTAGGCGATCCAGAGATCCGCGTCGGACGCGGCGTTCTGGTCCTTCACGCCCCAGCTACCGTCTTCGCGTAATCCCCACAGCCAGGCGGGTAATCTGTTGCCGAGTTGTCCGTCAGCCAGGTTGTCGGATGTCCATGTCAGGATCAGGTCGAATTGCTGGCGACGATTGGCAACCAATGCCAGAAACAGGGCATAGGACTGCCCTTCGGACGTGCTCTTGCGATCGAAGGTAATGTCGACGACTCGTCCATCGGCCTGCATGAACCGTGCAGCGAAGTCATCCCACTGTGGCCAGACGGGTTTAGCCTGGGCATGAACGACGGGACTGGCGAGAGTCCAGCAAGCAAGTACGACAAACTGGCTGGCGGTAAGTCGGTGCGGTATCAGGCGCATGGTGGCTCCGGAGGCGAGGGTACAACCTCGCAAATTAAGCGCAGCACCCCGGACGAGTCCGTGCGGTACTGAACATAACTCCGACGAACAGTCAACTATGTGGGCTGGCGCACCGACGCAGTGCAACTTCGAGAGGAAAGTCGGGGTATCCCTTCCCGGCTTGCCCGCTCGACCACCAGTTACCGCACCTGAAAGGCGCTAGCCGTGAATGCAGCAAACTTCGAGTTGAAGATGCCGATGGCGCCTGTGGTTGCGCCTGTCGGTATCGTCACCTGGAGTTGTTTGTCGCTCAACACCTTGACACCGGCGTTGTGTGCTGCGCCTGCCCACGCCACGTTTGTGCCGGCGAACCCGGTACCGTTCACGGTCACCACCGTGCCGACCGGGCCAGACGTGGGGGAGAAGTTTTGGATACCTTGTTGCTGAGCCGTCGTCACGCTGAACACAGTGGCGGTAAATACCGCATGCGCCGGATTGAATACCCCGATCGCACCGGTGGTTGCCCCAGCCGGAACGGTGACCTGCACCTGTTTGTCACTGATCACCTTGACGGCGGCGCCACGCGCCGCGCCGATCCATGCCAGATTGGAACCCGTGAAGCCACTGCCATTGATGGTGACGACGGTGCCGATCGGGCCGGATGCCGGACTGAAACTCTGCACAACTTGCTGCGCAGTGGCCGCTGCGCCGGTGGTGACGGTGAAGGCATTGGCTGTGAAAGCCGTCCGGGTTGGATTGAAGATGCCGATGGCACCCGTCGTCGCGCCGACCGGAACCGTGACTTGAACCTGGGTATCACTGACGACCTTGACCGTGCCGTTATGCGCTGCACCGATCCAGGCCAGATTCAGTCCGGTGAAACCACTGCCGTACAGCGTGACCACCGTACCCGCGGGGCCACTGCCGGGCGCGAAACTCATGATGCCCGGCTGGGCATAACTGCCTGCCGGCACCCCAGGTGTGGTGGGACTGGGCGGAGCGGAAACCACGGGCGGAGTGACGATGGGCGCGCTGACGACCGGCGGAGTGACGACGGGCGCGGTGGCGACCGGCGCTGGAACTACGGGTGCAGTGACTCCCGGGGCTGCGGCGACCGGTGGCGCAGTCACTGGAGTCGTTGCTCCAATGACCGGCGGAGCGCCCCAGTGTTTCTTCAGCAAGGCAAGTTTGTCCTGGCGAACAACAAGGTTGTCGTCAAGGATGCCCCCGTGTCGCCGCTGTTGGGTGTGTAACACCAGTAGAAACTGCTGCGCATGCCCCGGCTGATCGAGTAGTCGACAAAGGCGTTCTGCCAGACCGCATCGGCTTGGCCGCCAGTACCGTTGCCGTATTTGCCACCCCACTCACCCACCACCACCGGGATCGTCTGGGCGAACTTGCCGAACAAGGCATCCCACTGTGCCGGAAGGTTCGCCGGGTAGTTGGCGGCAGTGAAGCTGCTTTTCTGGAAAACATCCGGGCCATAGGTGTGCGGCGTCAGCACCAGTTTGCCGGTGGCTACCTTGAGGGGCTGGTAGGCCTGCGGCTGAAAGTCTTCGCCCCAGTTCATCGGGATATTGGTGTTCTCGACGTTGTCGAAGTTGCCGTTAATGCCCTGGACAAAGATCAACAGATTCGGATTGGCCGCCAATACTGCCGCCGAGGCAGCTTCCACCGCCGGTTTCCAGAAGTTGTTCGGGTCCGTCATGTTGGCGTCACCCGTGCTCCACCGCACCACCCCGTTCGGCTCGTTGTAGATGTCGATACCAAGGTAATGCGGCAAATGCGCATAACGCTTGGCGACCAACACCAGGTCACGCCGCCAGTTATCTGCGGTATAGGCCTGTTTGTTGTAGATCAGGCCGAAGTCGGCCGGATTGGAAACAAACCAGGTCGGGTATTGGCGCTGCATCGACACACTGTGAAAATCGAGCAGGACATACAAACCTTGACGCTCGGCCTCGGCCATCCACAGGTCCATGGCCTGCAAGGGCGTCTTGCCGATCAGATCAGGGTTGAGATTGGCGTCGATGTAACTCCAGCTTGTCGACGGTGGTGGTGGTGTACAGGGTATCGGGGACAAACGGCAGGCGCACTGCGTTGAAGCCCAGGCTCTTGATCTGGGCGATCTGCTGTTTCCATCCCATGGCCCACAGGAACTGCGGTTGCAGGATCAACGCGTTGAAACCGTAGTGGCTGATGCCGCGCAGCTGGATTTCCTGCTTGCTGGCGTCGTAAATCTTGCCGCCCTGGGTGTAATACCCCGCAGCAAGGGCCTGTGAAGCAAATGCAGCCAACAGCGCCGGCATCAGCACACGGCAGGCTTTCGAGAACATCGATATCAACATATGGGGTACTTCCTCGTAGCTAGGATCTCTTCGCGGCAAACCTTTTGGGTGTGTGTTGGCCGCGCCGATCACGAAGGAGCACGTTGTAGGTGCGTCCTTCCGTCTGTACGTTGTACCACTTAGCAGAGTGAATCGAGGTTTTTTGTATGGTTTTGGCGAGGTAACGCCCGGTAAATACCGCGTGACGTCCAGGGGAAATCAGTCGATTTGGTCGTGGATTTGCCCCTGCGCCGCCAAAAACTCAGGTCTTGAAGGGCATAGGATTACTCGGGTATTCCATCGACTCGGTCGATGGGAGTATCTGAGCGGTACCGGACAAAACTCGGTAGAAGGCTCGTTCAGGTAGACCGGTAGTGGTACCGGGCCTGTTTCGACATCCTGCGGCGGGATGAGCGAAGGCAAGACGGCTGCGGTTCTGCTTGGACGGCACTTGCCAGGGTAGATCCAGCGAAGCTGCCCAGATTCAGCTCGTCTCGATTCGACGACTGGCGCCGGCGGCTGCGAGCACGGCAGCCAGCTCGCTGTCGAGCAGGTCGACCGGTACTCGCCCGTGCAGGGCGGCATGGGGTCGGGCGAACCAGCTCGCCAGCGCCCAGCCGTCACAGTCGTGGTGCAGTTCCCAGAACACCGGCAAGAGGTCGCGACGCACCGACAGGTCGTGCATGTCGAACTGGAACATCGGCAGCCAGTAGCTCGCGTCCCAGTCGAAGCACAACACGTCGTGCTCGACGATCTGGCGTGCGAGGCTGGCATAGTCGCCGTGCCGATGTGCAGCCATCGTGTGCACCAGGTCTTCGCCCCGAGCCATGCCACCACTGGGCCGAAAGGCCTTGCCCATGGCGGCAAACATCGTGGCCGCCTCGGCACCATGATGGCCATGGCCGGCAATGTGTCTGGCGCCCGCGGACTCGGGGCCGAACAGGCCTGTGTGCCGGGCAGGACGCCCCAGACTCACCTGGGGCAATTTGGCAACGAGCTGGTACATGGTGGTGCCTCGCATAGTCGTCTGCATCGACCTGCAGTGGGTCGGCTGCGGGTCTGCAGCACAACCATGGACAGATGACCAGACGAACATCACTGTGCCCGCCGGGCCGACGCGCCGTCTGTACGGCACCGACCAGATCATTGCCTCACGGATTTGCCCCCTGGATGGGTGGACTTGGTTCGCCACCCAACAGACTCGGCCATGTGGCCTCGCTAGATTGCCTGCTCTGGCCACTGTGCACCTTGGCGGGTCTGTTGCCATCAGGCAGACCTGTCGGATGCTTCGGTCGCAAACGGAGAGCGCCATGGGGCATGCACAACTGCAGTGGACCGACGTGACTGCACCACCCCGGAAGCTGTCCGGACGACTCGATGCATTGAAGCGGCTGCTGCAGGCATCGACCTATGTGCGACCGGGCACCAAACCCATCGGCTGGGTGCGGATCGCGACTCACTTCATGCGTTGCACCGCGCATCTGGACACTTTCCGCAACTGGTTCGGCAATCCGCGTCACGCCGCTTTGCAGGAAGCACTGCTGCGCCGGCCCACACTGGTGAACTGTGTCGTTCATCCTTATCTGAATGCCGACTGGCCGGCCACACGCAAGCTCGAGGTGATTGCCGGCCACTACGCCATGCTCGGCGGGCGGCTGGGCTTTCTGCGCTTTGCCGCCAACGAGGTGGTCGAACTCGGCTGCACCGACGAGGGTCTGCACATCCGCCTGAAAAGCCCGCCAGTTATGAACACGAGGGCGAGGTCAACATCAGCCTGTTCAGCGCCGAGACACGCCTGTACTCACTGGTGTTCACCCTGTCGCAACAGGGCATCGGCCGAGTGGCCTACATCGGTGCACTGCAAGGCCTGCACAGTGACGCGGCCCTCGAGATCTACCGCGGACTGACGCACCGGATGTTCGGCCTGCGCCCGCGCGACTTGTTGGTCGACGCGTTTCGCATGTTGTGTGTCGAGTTGGGCGTGACCCGCATCCTGGCCATCTCGAACGCCGGGCGTGTCAGCAGCAATGTGTATTTCAGCTCGAGCCCGCAGGTGCATTCGAGTTACGACAGTGCCTGGCTCGATGCCCACGCCGTGGCGGCGGAAGAGAACTTCTTCGATCTGAGCCCCGCGCGTATCGAGCGTGCCAGCGACGACATCCCCTCGCGCAAGCGGGCCCAGTACCGGCGCCGCTACGCCATGCTCGATGCGCTGCAAGCGCAGATCCGCCAGGCTGTTGCGACAGTCAGCGCGGCCGACATGCACCGGCGTGACGCGGCCTGACCTCACCCGCCTCGTCGCCCTGTGGTGGCGGCATCGGCAGCCCGGCACGGGGTGCTTGCCCATGCCCGACCAGCCACGTACGCGAGCGCACAGACCGGCAATGCCCCACCCGGCATGGTGCAGCCATGAAAGCACTTGTCTACCACGGCCCCGGGCAGAAGAGCCTGGAAGAACGGCCCAAACCCGTCATCAGCATGCTGGGTGACGCCATCGTGCGGATCACCCGGACAACACTGTGTGGCACCGATCTGCACATCCTCAAGGGTGATGTGTCCACCTGCAAGCCAGGCACCGTGCTGGGCCATGAGGGCGTGGGCATCGTCGACGCCGTGGGCCCGGGTGTCACGACCTTCAAGGTCGGCGACCATGTGTTGATCTCGTGCATCACCTCGTGCGGGCGCTGCGACTGTTGCCGCAGGGGCATGTATTCACACTGCACCACGGGCGGCTGGATCCTGGGCAACAGCATCGACGGCACACAGGCCGACTTCGTGCGTATCCCGCATGCCGACACCAGCCTGTACCCGATACCCGAGGGCGCCGACGAAGAAGCGCTCGTGATGCTCAGCGACATCCTGCCCACCGGTTTCGAATGTGGTGTGCTGAACGGCAAGGTCAGACCCGGCTCCACGGTAGCCATCGTCGGATCGGGGCCGATCGGGCTGGCCGCCCTGCTCACGGCGCAGTTCTACGCGCCGTCCGACATCATCATGGTCGACCTGGACGACCACCGCCTCGAGGTGGCCACACGTTTCGGCGCCACGGCCACGGTCAACAGCAGCATCGGCGACGCGGCCAGCCGGATCATGGCGCTCACCAACGGGCGCGGCGTCGACACGGCCATCGAGGCAGTGGGCGTGCCAGCCACGTTCGCCCTGTGCCAGGACATCGTCGGCGCCGGCGGCACCATCGCCAACGTGGGGGTACACGGTGTCAAAGGTCGACCTGCACCTGGAACGCCTGTGGTCGCACAACGTGACGATCACGACCGCCCTGGTCGACACCGGGTCGATCCCGATGCTGCTCAAGACGGTGCACTCGGGCCGCATCGATGCGCGCCAGCTGATCACCCACCACTTCGACATGAGCGAGATCCTGCAGGCCTACGACACCTTTGCCAGGGCCGCGGACACCCGCGCGCTCAAGGTGATCGTCGAGGCCAGCGCCGCCTGAGCCTGGGCTGCACCTCTGACCCTGTGCACCTGCACGAAGGCCAGCCTTGCGCCGAGTCAATCTTGCAGCCTTCCCGATTGCCTATCGTCGCTCACCCGTCATCGTGTGCACCGCAGGCAAGCCGGAGAACGATCATGTTCACTCAGTCCATCCGCCAGGTGATGCGCCGCGAGCAGCTGGTCACCGTCACAGGGTCGACCACGGTCCGCGAGGTTGCCAGACTCATGGCGCAACACGGCGTGAGCGCCGTCATCGTGGTCGACGGCCAGAGCGCTGCAGGCATCTTCACCGAATGTGATGCCATCACCCGTGTGATGGCCACGGACCGCGACCCGACCATCACCCGGATCGACGAAGTGATGACCCGTGATCCCACGACCGTGGGGTGCGACCAGGCGTTCGGGCACGCACTGGGTCTCATGCACGACCACGGCTTTCGTCATGTGCCGGTCGTGGACGATGGCCGCCTGGTCGGCATCGTCAGCGCGCGCGACGCACTCGACCCCGAGCTGGAAGACTTCGTGTGTGAGGCGAACCGGCGCACGAACTTGCGCTGATGCGGTGTAGCGTGGCGATCGATGCTCTTCGATTTCACCGACCCCCTTGCTGCCGACGCATGGCGCGCCATCGACGACCGCGTCATGGGTGGCATCTCGCAAAGCCGGCTGAGGTTCGACCCGCAGGGCCATGCAGTCTTCGAAGGTGATGTCTCGTTGCAGCACAACGGCGGCTTTGCCTCGGTGCGATCACGTCCAGGCGCACGCGGCCAAGCAGGAGCCACCGCCTGTCTGATCGTCGTAAGCGGCGCAGGCAAGCAGTACAAGATCAGCTTCCTGACTGACGACGGTGTCGACAGCCTGAACTACCAGGCCAGCTTCACCCCGACCACAGATGGCTGGCAGACACTTCGTCTGCCGCTGGCAGGTTTTCGCCCCACCTGGCGCGGACGCGATGTTCTTGCCGCGCCGCCGCTCGACCCGACACACATTCGCCAAGTCGGGCTCTTGATTGCCGCCAGACAGGCCGGCCCGTTCTCACTGGCGATCCGTTTCATCGCCCTGAGCTGACCGGGCTCGACACACACGGCGAGCGCTCGTCGATGAGCGATCGCAAGAGACCACGCCCATCGCTCGAGTCACGGCTTCACCGGCTCGCGACCCTCGCCGCGCCTGCGTCGGACCAGGGCACCAACGGCAGCCGCCTCGAGCAACTTCAGGAAAGTCGGGCACTGCGCATGGCTGGGCGCCGGGCAGGCTGCGGCATGCCTCAGCCCACGGCTCATGGCCTGCAACTGCCTGACCTGGGCATCGATCTCGTCGGCCTTGGCCGCGAGCAACTGGCGATCGATGGTCGGCGCACTGTGGGGTGAGAGCATCGACTGGATGTCGTCGAGGGACAGCCCGGCTGCTTGTCCGAGCGCGATCAAGGCGAGTTGATCCAGCACGCCTGGCGCGAAGCGGCGCCGGGTTCCCGCCGGGCCAACCGACGCGATGAGGCCCCGCCGCTCGTAGTAGCGCAGTGCAGACGAGGCGATGCCGGTCCGCCGGACGACTTCTGCAATGTCCATGGCTGTCGAATGCTCTTGACTTGAAGTCGACTTCAACTTCTATCCTGACTTCCGTTGAAACATTCGTCAAGACTGAAGGAGCACTCGATGGAATCACACCCTGCCATCTTCCAGGCCGTCGTCGTCGGCATCGGTGCGACGGCGCTGATGGACCTCTGGCTGCTGCTGCTCGGGCGCATGGGGGTGCCAACCATGGACTTCGCGCTGCTTGGGCGTTGGGTCGGCCACCTGTTCCATGGCCGAATCGCGCACGATGCCATCCGGCGCGCGCCACCCGTTGCCGCCGAGCTCGGCCTCGGCTGGTTGACCCACTACGTCGTGGGCATCACTTTCGCCGCCATCCTGGTAGCCCTGCTGGGCGCTTCCTGGCTGGCCAATCCCTCGCTCCTTCCGGCAGTGGCCTGGGGACTGGTCACTGCGTCGGCGCCCCTGTTCGTGTTGCAGCCGGCGATGGGTGCGGGCATCGCGTCGTCGCGGACACCCGCGCCGCTGATGAACAGCCTGCGCAGCCTTGCCAACCACGCTGTGTTCGGCCTGGGCCTTTACGTCAGCGCGGTTGCCATGTCAGGGCTGGCAACACCTTGACTGCCTCAACTGCAGCCAAATCCTGGTCGCTGCAAGCCAGTTCGACCTGGGACTGCGCGCCTGCTGGCCAGGGCTGCATCGCGTCCTGGGCCTTGTCGTGATGGCCGTGACCCACCGGGCGGTGCAGGAGGTGCTCGCAGCGCTCACCGTTCAGCGCGCAGCGTGGCAGGCATCGCCGCGGCATCCCGCGTCGGCATCAAGGTGGTGCCGCCGGGCGCTCACGGTCTAAACATCAAGTAGTCACCAGATAGCCAGCTCCGCGCCACAAATCAAAATGGGCTAGCTCCTTGTGAGAGCTAACCCATTGATTTGATTGGTCGGGACGGCGGGATTCGAACTCGCGACCCCTTGCACCCCATGCAAGTGCGCTACCAGGCTGCGCTACGCCCCGACTGAGACCGAAAGTATATCGGCAAATTGGTCGTTCGCGCCAGTGTCCAGAAGCTCGCGTATCAGTTCCAGCTCCTGCCTGAGCAGAGCAGCGCTGGAGGGCGCGGCGAGCAGGGGCCGCGGCGGCACAACCAAGCCTGTCGATTGAGGGGGGTGCGCCATCTGCGCTGGTGCCACGGGCTCTTCTTCGACAGGCTCAACTTGTGAGCCAGCGTTGGGCAAAGCCGGCGTGCTTGCCGGTGCAGCCTCGCCGGCTTGGTCGTTCGGGGCTACGGACAAGCCATCAGGCGCATCGTCGTGGTCGTGCGCGAGATCGGGTTCTGCGTGCTCGTCGTCGGTCGACGACGCAGAGTTATCGAGCAGCCGGTTGCGCGCACCACTGATGGTGAAGCCCTGCTCGTAGAGCAGATCGCGAATGCGACGGATGAGCAGCACTTCGTGGTGCTGGTAGTAGCGGCGGTTGCCGCGCCGCTTCATGGGCCTTAGCTGGGTGAACTCTTGTTCCCAGTAGCGCAGCACATAAGGTTTGACCCCACATAGCTCGCTGACTTCACCGATGGTGAAGTAACGTTTCGGCGGTATGGCCGGGAGGGGGTTTTCCATTGCAAATCAATGGCATGCTGAAGCAAAGCGAGACTTTACTCGAAGTCCCCGTCGGCGGGACGCTCTCCTTGAACGACGGCTTTGAGTTTGTGGCTGGCGTGAAACGTGACCACGTTGCGCGCCCGGATCGGGATGGCTTCGCCGGTGCGCGGGTTGCGCCCGGGGCGGGGCGCCTTGCGGCGCACCTGGAAGTTGCCGAAGCCCGAGAGTTTGACGTCCTCACCTTGCACCAGCGACTTGTGGACGAAGTCGAAGAAGGACTCGACCATGTCCTTGCTCTCGCGCTTGTTCAGGCCCAGGCGCTCGAACAGCAGTTCGGCGAGTTCGGCCTTGGTAAGGGTCGGGGTCTCGAGGGTGGGCTGGATGTCACGTTCCATGTCTCTTGTCTCCCTTTTGGACGCGGTTGTGTCGTGGCGCGATGTCAGGCGCTGCGCAGGCGCGCACCGGTGCGTGAACTGGCCGCGGCCAGCAAGGCTGCCACGACTTCGTCGCAGCGGGCGTCGGTGAGCGGCGCGTTGTCGTCGAGCAGGTCCAGGCGCACGGCCAGGCTGCGTTCACCGTCGGCCATGCCGGGCTGCGGCGTGGTCGGGCGGTAGACGTCGAACAGGCGGGCGTCGCGCAGCAGCCCTTGATGTGGCGCGTCGCGCAGTGCGGCCAGCAAGGCATCGGCATTGACCTGATCACCGACGATCAGCGCCAGGTCGCGCTGCACCGACTGCTGGCGCGGCACGGCCTTGAAGCTGGGCACATCGCGTTCGGTGAGTGCCGCCAGGTCGAGTTCGAACACGACCGGCGCAGTCGGCAGTTCGTAGGTCTGGCGCCAGCGCGGATGCAATTCACCCACGACGCCCACATCGCGCCCGTCCAGCACGACACGTGCCGAGCGGCCCGGATGCAGCGCCGGATGGTCGGTGGCGACAAAACTCACCTTGCGCGGCGCAAACAGCGCCTCGACGTCGCCCTTGACGTCGTAGAAGTCGACCGCGCGTTCGCGGCCGCCCCACTGCTGTCCATCGGCGCCACCGTAGGCCAGTCCTGCAAGTCGCAGCGGCTGGGCCACGCCGACCACCGAGGTGTCGCTGGTGGCGACCGAGGCGTCGCGCGCGTAGACACGGCCGATC
The DNA here is from genome assembly GCA_016702605.1 of Candidatus Intricatilinea gracilis. GTDB lineage: Bacteria > Pseudomonadota > Gammaproteobacteria > Burkholderiales > Burkholderiaceae_C > Sphaerotilus > Sphaerotilus gracilis. Next base: position 829,016 of record JADJDQ010000021.1, on the reverse strand, counting down.
TCGAACACCCGCACACGTGCGGCGCGGCGCGACAGGTTGCGCTTCAGCACGTCGATCAGGCTGCCAAGCAGGCTGGACCGCATCACCGCCAGCGGCGCGGCGATGGGATTGAGCAAGCGGATGGGCTCGATATTGCCGGCCAGCTCACGCTCCCAGCGTTCTTCGACGAAGCTGTAGTTGATGGTTTCCTGATAGTCGAGCGCCGCGGCCAGACGGCGCAACGCATGGCTGCTGCGGCGTGCCTCGGGCCGGGCACTGGCGGTGACTGGCGCCAGCGGCGCATCGCCCGGCAGCTTGTCGTAGCCGATGACACGGATGACTTCCTCGATCAGGTCTTCCTCGATCGTGAGGTCGAAGCGCCAGGTCGGTGGCGTCACGGTCAACACGTTGGGCACCGAGGTGAACTCGAGGCCCAGGCGCTGCAGCACCGTGGCGCATTGCTCCTGCGTGACGGGCATGCCGATCACCTTGGACGCACGGTCGACCCGCAGCGACACGGGCTTGCGCTCGGGCAACGCAACGATCTGATCGTCGATCGGGCCGGCTTCACCTCCGCAGATCTGCTGGATCAGCGCGGTGATATGTTCGATGTGGGCGACGGTCAGCGCCGGGTCGACGCCGCGCTCGAAGCGGTGGCCGGCGTCGGTGGAGAAGGCGTAGCGACGCGAGCGCCCGGCCACGGCTTCGGGCCACCAGAAGGCCGCCTCGACGTAGACGTTGCGGGTGTCGTCACTCACAGCCGTGGCGTCGCCACCCATGATGCCGGCGAGTGATTCGACCGCATGGTCGTCGGCGATGACGCCGACCTGCTCGTCCACCGTGATGGTGTTGCCGTTGAGCAGCTTGAGGCTTTCACCCGCCCTGCCCCATCGCACCACCAGGCCGCCGTGGATCTTGTCGAGGTCGAAGATGTGCGTCGGGCGGCCGTACTCGAACATCACGTAGTTCGAGATGTCGACCAAGGCGTTGACCGAGCGCTGACCACAACGTGCCAGGCGCTCGACCATCCAGGCCGGTGACTTGGCGGTGGGGTCGATGCCGCGTACGACGCGGCCCGAAAAGCGCCCGCACAGATCAGCCGCTTCGACACGGACCGGCAGGTGGGCATCATTGCGCGGCACCACCGGCATGATGACCGGGTCGATCAACGGCGCACCTGTGAGTGCAGCCACTTCACGCGCGATGCCGAACACGCTCAGGCAGTGGCCCAGGTTGGGCGTGAGCTTGAGCGTGAACAGGGTGTCGTCGAGCTGCAGATGGGCGCGGATGTCCTGGCCCAGCGGCGCGTCGGCAGCCAGCTCGAGCAGGCCGCCATGGTCTTCCGACAGCTTGAGTTCACGGGCAGAGCACAACATGCCCTGGCTCTCGACACCGCGTAGCTTGCCCTTGCAGATCTTGAAGGGCTTGCCGTCTTCGCCGGGCGGCAGTTCGGCACCGATCAGCGCCAGCGGCACACGGATGCCGACACGGGCATTCGGCGCGCCGCAGACGATCTGCAGCGGGCCGTCCTTGCTGTGAGCGCCCGCATCGACCGTGCACACGCGCAGGCGGTCGGCGTTGGGGTGCTGGTCGGCGGTGAGGATCTCGGCCACGACGATGCCGGCAAAAGGCGGCGCCACCGGGCGCTGCTCTTCCACCTCCATGCCGGACATGGTGAGCAGGCGCGCGAGTTCGTCGGAGCTGAGGGCGGGGTTGCAGAAGCTGCGCAACCAGGATTCGGGGAATTGCATGGTGAGTCGCCTGAAAAAACGCCGGGCCGATCAGTTGAACTGGCTGAGAAAGCGCAGGTCGCCGTCGAAGAACAGGCGCAGGTCATTCACGCCGTAACGCAGCATGGTCAGGCGATCAGGGCCCATGCCAAAGGCAAAACCGATGTAGCGCTCGGGGTCGAGACCGAAGTTGCGCACCACGTTCGGGTGCACCTGGCCCGAGCCGGCCACCTCGAGCCAGCGGCCCTGCAACGGCCCGCTGGCAAAGGCGATGTCGACCTCGGCCGACGGTTCGGTGAACGGAAAGAACGAGGGCCGAAAGCGCAGCTCGAGATCACGCGTCTCGAAGAAGGTCCGAAAGAAATCGGTGAAGACGACCTTGAGGTCCTTGAAGCTCACGTTCTCACCGATCCACAGGCCTTCGCACTGGTGAAACATGGGCGAATGGGTGGCGTCGCTGTCGACCCGGTAGGTGCGACCCGGCGCGATGACACGAATCTCGGGCATGGGCTGGCCGACGGCCATGGTGGCGGCGTGACGGGCTGCGTGCTGGCGCGCATACCGGATCTGCATCGGCGAGGTGTGCGGACGCAGGCACAGCGGGCGGCCGGCATCGTCCTGCATGTCGACGTAGAACGTGTCCTGCATCGAACGTGCCGGATGGTTCTCGGGGTTGTTCAGTGCGGTGAAGCTGTACCAGTCGGTCTCGATCTCGGGGCCATCGGCCACGTCGAAACCCATGGAGCCAAAGATCTGCTCGATACGCTCGAGCGTGAGCGACACCGGGTGCAGACCGGCGCTGCCGCGGCGACGCCCGGGCAGGGTGACGTCGAGCGCCTCGGCTTTGAGCTGGGCCTGCAACTCGGCTTCGGCAAGGCCGCGGCGGCGCTCGTTGAGGGCGGCTTCGATGCGCTGCTTGGCCTCGTTGATCGCAGCGCCACGGGTCTTCTTCTCGTCGACAGCCAGCGCCGACAGGCCCTTGAGCAATTCGGTCAGGCGGCCACTCTTACCCGTGTAGCGAGCCTTGGCGTCTTCGAGCTGGGCGGGCGTGGTGGCCTGGGCGAAATCGACCTGCGCGGTCTGCACCAGGGCGTCAAGATCATTCATGGCAGATCGAGCGTCGGAGGTCATGAGAGATAAAAAAAGGCCGAACCAGGGTTCGGCCTTCCAGTGCTCGAGACCCGCTCACGGCCTGGGCCACGAGCGGGTGACAGACTCAAGCGAGTTGGGCCTTGGCTTGTGCAACGATGCTGCCAAAGGCAGCCGGGTCATGCACGGCCAGATCGGCGAGCACCTTGCGGTCCACATCGATCTTGGCCTTCTTCAGGCCAGCCATGAACCTGCTGTAGGTCAGGCCGAGCGAACGTGCAGCGGCGTTGATACGCGCAATCCACAAGCGGCGGAACACGCGCTTCTTGGCACGGCGGTCACGGTAGGCGTATTGACCGGCCTTCATCACCGCCTGTTTGGCGATGCGATAGACGTTCTTGCGACGACCACGGTAGCCCTTGGCTAGTGCCAGGACCTTCTTGTGACGAGCACGGGCGGTGACACCACGTTTGACGCGAGGCATATAAAGCTCCTTCTACCTGACCAGATCAGAGACCAGCAAAGGGCAGCATCTGAGCGATGTGTCCCATGTTGGTTTCGTGCACGTTGACAGCACCACGCAGGTGACGCTTGTTCTTCGTGGTCTTCTTGGTCAGGATGTGGCGCTTGTACGCCTGACCGCGCTTGACGGTTCCACCTGGACGAACGCGAAAACGCTTCTTCGCGCCGCTCTTGGTCTTCATCTTGGGCATGACTGCTCCTTCTTGGTTGTTCCCGTGAGGCGCCGCGAACTGCTCGCGGTCTTGGGGGCCTACAGGCACAGGGCTGCGTCGGCGACCAAACCAACGCAACACCATTCTTGAATTCTTACTTCTTGCGCTTCGGTGCAAGCACCATGATCATCTGGCGCCCTTCGAGCTTGGGCATGTGCTCGACCAGCGACACATCCGCCAACTCGTCGCGGATACGCTCCAGCATGCGCATGCCGATGTCCTGGTGCGTGATCTCGCGACCACGAAACCGCAGCGTGACCTTGCCCTTGTCACCTTCCTCGAGGAAGCGGCGCAGGTTGCGCATCTTGATGTTGTAGTCGCCGTCGTCCGTACCGGGACGGAACTTGACTTCCTTGACATCGATGACGTGCTGCTTGGCCTTGGCTTCAGCCGCCTTCTTCTGCTCCTGGTACTTGAACTTGCCGTAGTCCATCAGCCGGCAGACCGGGGGCTGCGCGGTCGGCGCAATCTCCACCAGGTCGACGTCGGCTTCGGCCGACAGGCGCAGTGCCTCCTGAATGCTCACGATGCCCAGGGGCTCGTTCTCAGGGCCGTTCAGGCGAACTTCGAGAGCTGTGATCTCGCGGTTGAGACGGTGTTTGCGCTCGGCGTTCGGAGTGCGGCGATCAAGAAAAGTAGCGATGGTCAGTTTCCTTCTGGGCGGATAGCCCGGGGTTCATAACAAGCGCGTCGTCTGGCAAAGGGGATGAACCACGGCCTAAAGCCCGTCACCGATGGGTGCCGAGCTCAGCTGCGAACATCTGGGAGAAGGCCTCGAAGGCCATCACACCGAGGTCCTTGTTGCCTCTGGCGCGCACTGCAACGGCCCCGGCAGCCATCTCCTTGTCACCGACAACGAGCAGATACGGAACCTTCTGCATTGAATGCTCGCGGATTTTATACGTGATTTTTTCGTTGCGCAAATCGCACGCAACTCTAAGTCCTTGTTTTTGCAGCATTTTGACAATGCCCTGGGCGTAGTCGGCCTGAGCGTCGGTGATGTTGAGCACCACCACCTGCACCGGCGACAGCCACGAAGGCAACGCGCCCGAGTGTTCCTCGATCAGGATGCCGATGAACCGCTCCAGGCTGCCCAGGATCGCGCGGTGCAGCATCACCGGATGTTTGCGCTCGCCGGACTCGGCCACGTATTCGGCGCCCAGGCGCTCGGGCAGCGAGAAGTCGACCTGGATGGTGCCGCACTGCCAATGGCGGCCGAGGGCATCCTTGAGCGTGTATTCGACCTTGGGGCCGTAGAACGCACCGTCGCCGGGCGACACCGCGAAGTCACAGCCCGAACTCTTGAGGCTGGCCATGAGCGCGGCCTCGGCCTTGTCCCACAACTCGTCCGAGCCGATGCGTTTCTCGGGCCGCGTCGCCACCTTGTACAGGATCTCGGTAAACCCGAAGTCGGCGTAGACCTTCTGCAGCAGCGTCGTGAAGGCGTCGCACTCGGCCAGAATCTGGTCTTCAGTGCAGAAGATGTGGCCGTCGTCCTGCGTGAAACCACGCACCCGCATGATGCCGTGCAGCCCGCCCGACGGTTCGTTGCGGTGGCACTGGCCAAACTCGCCCAGACGCAGCGGCAGGTCGCGGTAGCTCTTGATGCCCTGCTTGTAGATCAGGATGTGGCCCGGGCAGTTCATCGGCTTGAGCGCGTATTCACGTTTCTCGCTCTCGGTCGTGAACATGTTTTCGCGGTACTTGTCCCAGTGGCCGGTGGCTTCCCACAGGCTCTTGTCGAGGATCTGCGGGCCCTTGACCTCCTGGTAACCGTTGTCGCGGTAGATCTGGCGCATGTACTGCTCGACCACCTGCCACACCGCCCAGCCCTTGCCGTGCCAGAACACCACGCCCGGCGCGTGGTCGTCCATGTGGAACAGGTCGAGTTCACGCCCGAGCTTGCGGTGGTCGCGCTTCTCGGCCTCCTCCAGCATGACGAGGTATTTCTGCAGGTCGTCCTTGGTGGTCCAGGCCGTGCCGTAGATGCGCTGCAGCTGCTCGTTGCGGTGGTCACCCCGCCAGTAGGCGCCGGCCACCTTCATGAGCTTGAAGAACTTGAGCTTGCCCGTGCTCGGCACGTGCGGGCCGCGGCACAGGTCGGTGAACTTGCCTTCGGCGTAGAGCGACACGTCCTGGTCGGCCGGAATGCTCTCGATGATCTCGGCCTTGTAGTGCTCACCCAGACTCTTGAAGTAGGCCACTGCCTCGTCGCGCGGCAACACGCTGCGCACGACGGGCTCGTCCTTGGCCGCCAGCTTGGTCATCTTCTTTTCGATGGTGGCGAGGTCTTCCGGCGTGAACGGGCGCTTGTACGAGAAGTCGTAGTAAAAGCCGTTCTCGATCGTCGGGCCGATGGTTACCTGCGCGTCGGGGAAGAGCTCCTTCACCGCATAGGCCAGCAGGTGCGCCGTCGAGTGGCGGATCACCTCGAGACCGGCTTCGTCCTTGGCCGTGATGATGGCCAACGTCTCGTCGGCGTCGATGCGATGACTGGTATCAACCAGCCGGGCGGCCTCGCCCGTGCCGACACGGCCAGCCAGCGCAGCCTTGGCCAGACCGGCACCGATCGATGCAGCCACCTCGGCCACCGTCACCGGACCATCGAACTCACGGCGCGAGCCGTCGGGCAATTGAATGACAACCATGTTCAACCTCGAAGGCAGCCGCGCAGCGACCGCCGGAAAACAAAAAAAGCGCGGGGGTCGCCGCGCTTTCTCAACAGGGGATGACAGATGTGTGAGTGCAGCGGCCGACCGACTAGACCTGGGTGAAGATCTCAGTGGTAGTTCGCGGTGTCATAACCATCTCGCCTTTCTCTGCCCTTGTTGCTTGATGAGGAACGGGATTCTAAGCAGGAAAGCCCAGGGCACTGCCTGGGCTTTCCGGTGTTTTGGTCACGCTCGGCAAGCCGCCGTGACCCTTGAGCGCCCGCAGGCGCTGCGGCTTAGTGGAACTGCTCTTCTTCGGTCGAGCCGGTCAGCGCGGTCACGCTCGAGTGGCCGCCCTGGATGGCGGTGGTCACTTCGTCGAAGTAGCCGGTGCCGACTTCCTGCTGGTGCGACACGAAGCTGTAGCCACGGTCGCGAGCAGCGAATTCGGGCTCCTGCACCTTCTCGACGTAGGCCGACATGCCGCGGGCCACGTAGTCCTGCGCCAGGTCGTACATGCCGTACCACATCTGGTGGATACCAGCCAGGGTGATGAACTGGTACTTGTATCCCATCGCACCCAGCTCGCGCTGGAACTTGGCGATGGTCGCGTCGTCCAGGTTCTTCTTCCAGTTGAACGACGGCGAGCAGTTGTAGGCCAGCATCTTGCCCGGGTGCACCTTGTGCACGGCCTCGGCGAACTTCTTGGCGAAGTCCAGGTCAGGCGTGCCGGTCTCGCACCACACCAGATCGGCGTAGTTGGCATAGGCCACGGCGCGGCTGATGGCCTGATCGATGCCCTTCTTGGTCTTGTAGAAACCTTCGGCGGTGCGCTCACCGGTCAGGAAGGGCTTGTCGTTTTCGTCGTAGTCGCTGGTCAGCAGGTCGGCGGCTTCGGCATCGGTACGGGCGATCACCAGGGTGGGCACGCCGTAGACGTCGGCTGCCATACGGGCGGCGATGAGCTTCTGGTTGGCTTCGGTGGTGGGCACCAGCACCTTGCCGCCCATGTGGCCGCACTTCTTGACCGAGGCGAGCTGGTCTTCGAAATGCACGCCGCCCGCGCCGGCGCGGATCATGGCCTTCATCAGTTCGAAGGCATTCAGCACGCCGCCGAAACCGGCTTCGGCATCGGCCACGATGGGCGCGAAGTAGTCGATGTAACCCTTGTCGCCAGGGTTCATGCCCTTGGACCACTGGATCTCGTCGGCACGGCTGAACGTGTTGTTGATGCGCTCGACCACCTTCGGCACCGAGTCCACCGGGTACAGCGACTGGTCGGGGTACATGGCGGCGTATTCGTTGTTGTCGGCGGCAACCTGCCAGCCCGACAGATAGATGGCCTTGATGCCGGCCTTGACCTGCTGCATGGCCTGACCACCGGTCAGCGCACCCAGGCAGTTCACGTAGGGTTCGTTGTTGACCAGGCTCCACAGCTTTTCGGCGCCGCGGCGGGCCAGGCTGTATTCGACCTGAACCGAGCCACGCAGACGCACCACGTCGGCGGCGCTGTAGCCACGCTTGATGCCCTTCCAGCGCGGGTTCTGTGCCCAGTCGGTCAGCAAGGCGTCGATCTGTTGCTCGCGAGTCAGTGTCGTCATCGGGTACTCCGTTTGAGGTAAGGGTCTAAGCAGTCAACAGCCCCAAGCTTAGCGGCGCCCGATCAGACTTCCAAGACTTATGTCTTATATAAGACATCTCTTTGAAATCAATAAAATCAACGAGTTGCACGCGTATTTCATATAGCGAATCGACAGAAGCGCCATCCGAAAAAATTTGCGGCGGCGCAACATCGATAGATTCCATTATGTGAAACACGTTTTGCTTGCGTGAAAACCCTTGAATCGATGTGGTGAGACTGCGGCTGCGCTGCCGTCACACTTGTGATGTTGCCCACCTCTCACTCATGCACCACCGTCCATGACCGACTTTGCCTTCCGCTCCGAACACAGCTTCCTCAAGGCCGCGTCCGCGGCGCCCACCGCTCGGGCCGAGCAGCCACCCCGCTTCGGTCTGGCCGGCGTGGCTTACGACGGCGCGGTCACCAACCGCCCGGGCGCACGTTTCGGACCGCGCGAGATCCGCCTGGCCAGCCACATGTTGTGCGACGCCATCCACCCGCACTTCGATGTCAGCCCGATCGACCACCTGGCCGACTTCGGCGACCTGCCGCTGCCCAACACATCGCTGGCCGCGCTTCGTGCCGCACTCGAACCCCAGGCGCGCGAGTTGATGGCGAGCCAGCACATGGTCTGGCTCGGTGGCGACCATTCGATCACCCTGAGCCTGTTGCGCGCAGCTCGCGCCCAGGTCGGCCAGCCGCTCGGTGTGCTGCACTTCGACGCCCACTGCGACACCTGGACCGACCATTTCGGCGAGCCCAGCGGTCACGGCACCTGGGTGTACGAAGCCATCGAGGAAGGCCTGGTCGACCCACAGGCCTTCGTGCAGGTCGGCATACGCTCGGCCGGCCAGCGTGAGGCACGCGACTTCGTGCAGCAGCGCGGCGGCATCATCCACACGGCTCGCTCACTTCGTGGTCTCGAAAGCCCCAACCAGCTTGCCGCCGTGCTGGCCAGCATGAAGGCCCGCTGGGCCGAGCGCGGCTCGCCGCCGCTGTATCTGAGCCTCGACATCGATTGCCTCGACCCCGCGTTTGCCCCTGGCACCGGCACACCCGAACCCGGTGGCCTCACCACCAACCAGGTGTTGACGCTGCTCGAAGAACTGGCCGACCAGAACTTCGTCGGCATGGACTGTGTCGAGGTTGCGCCAGCCTACGACCACGCCGACCTCACCAGCAACGCTGCCGCCAACTTCGTCTGGACCTACCTTTGCGGTCGCCTGGCCCATGCCGATGTGGCCCGGGACCGCCACGCCAAGATCAACGCCACCCCCACCGGCCGATAGATCACCAGCGCCAGCAGCAAGGCCAGCATTGCCAGCGGGCCGCGCAGAGGCAGCGGCCCGGGCTGCTGGCGGGCGAACTTGCCCCGCGACAACGCCTGCGCCAGTTCGTGGCTGTTGCCCAGACGCAGATAGTCCAGCCCCAGTTCGTCGCTCAGCAGTTGCAGATACCCCTCGCGCAGCGCACTCAGGTGTTCACGCCCGGGCGTGGCCCCCGGCATCGGTGCCACTGCGGCGGCGGGCGCCTTGTTGTCGTCCACATAGGTCTGGCCACCGGTGCTGCCGTCGCGCCCCAGGCTGCGCAGGTCCTGCTGCATCACCTCGCCCGCACCCCAGTGGCCGTTGATACGCCCGCTCGGGTCGACCTTGGGGATGGGCATGGCCTGGTCACCGCCCACACCCACCACCAGCGCCGGCACCTGGCCACGCTCCACATGCAGCGGCGGGCGGTACTTGGGGCTGATGGGTGGCGCCTCCTGCCCGTCGGTGAAGAATGCCAGCGCCGGCGCGCCCGGCAGGTCGCGCACCACCTGCAGGCCCGAATCCAGTCCCTTGGCAATTTCGCTGTTGCCCTGCCAACCCATGCGGTAGTCGATGCGGGCGATGGTCGCCTGCAGTTCGGCGTAGTTGTCACACACCTCGACCGGCTCGAGCAGCAGGATGCTGCGATGCGCCGTGAACACCCCCAGCCCCAGGCGCGAGCCACACGGCAGATCCAGCAGCGCCTCGCGCAGCCGGGCGCGGGCAAAGTCCAGCCGGGTCTGTGGGCGCTGCCTGCCGGCAGCGTCACGCTCGACCATGTCGGCCACCGCCATGCTCTGGGTCACGTCGATCACCGCCACCCACTCGAGCACCGATTGCTTCGTCGTCACCGGCGGGTCGATCCAGGCCAGCAGCAGCAACACGGCCAGCAGTGCCAATTGCCGGCGCAGGCGCGCCAACGGCGCCGCAGGCCAGGCCGTCGCCCACAGCCGCCTGGCAACACTCATGGCAAACCCCGCGACACACTGCGCATGGTGGTGGCGGCACGTTCGGCCTGCTGCGCCGGCTCGGCGGCCACGGCCTCACCGTCGGGCTGAAGCAGCAGCGCGCGTTCGAGGTTGTAGCGCGCCGCCCAGAACGACGGGTCGCGCCTGAGCACGCCGCGGTAGCCCTCCTTGGCCAGCTCGAACATCACCAGCGCCTGACCTGGCGCAGCGGTGGCCGACAGGCGCATGGCCTCGCGCAGCAAGGTGTTGGCGCTGTTGTAACGCGCGAGGTTGCCCAGCGCCGCGTCGTCGAAGACGCTGCGGTAACGCGCCAGCGCACCGTCCAGATCTCCTTGCCTGGCCAGACCCAGCGCCTGGGCAAAACGCCACTGCGGTGGGCTGCCGTCGGTGAGCCAGGCGGGAACCTGCGGAGCCTCGGCCGCGGCAGAGGCGGCCGCGGCGGCGGCCGACGCAGCGCTCGCCACCTCGTCGGCCCAGACCGGTGCGGCGGCGGCGCTACGCGTCGCCCTGCGTTCACGTTGCACAGCGAGCGCTGACGCAGCCGACGCCGTCACGTCGGCACCATGAACAGCAGCACCACCCGACGCTGGAGTCGACGTCGCTCCGGTCGACGCAGCCGAGCCGTGCGCCGCCTCATTCACCCCGACACCGGTCAGAACACCCGCCCCACCCCCAAGGTCTGCGCCTGCCGGCTCGGCAACCGCGCCGAACTGCTCGACCTGCTGTGCCAGCCGCACATTCCAGCGCAGTGCCTCGTTCAGCTGCCAAGCGGCGCGCAGAGCCACGACCAGGCAGATCAGCAGGCTGATCTGAACGATCAGGCGCAACCAGCGAACGGCGGTCAGCCAGGCGGCGTCGCGCCCGGCCTGGCGGGCCAGGCGAGAACGGAGCTGCGGCGACGATGCGCCGGTGTCGGTAGCGCGGACAGTCATGGGCGCCTTCCTTCCCTGTGGGCGCCCGTAGCACTGGCCAGGCCCGGCACCTCGACACCCAGCGCTGCGGCCACACCCAGCAGCGCCAGCGCCAGCAGTGCAAGTGCCAGGCACGGGACGGCCAGATCGCGCCGCCCCACCGTGTCGGTGTAGGTGATGGGCAGGTTCTCGAGGCGGTTCACGTCGGCCACCGCCGTGCGCAGCGCTTCAGGGTTGTCCACTTCGTAGGCCTTGTAGGGCACACCCAGGCCGGCGAAGAAGCGGTTGAGCGTCCGTTCGGGCACGGTGTCTTCAGTGCCCGGGCTGTCGTCGGCCTGCGCCTGCAGGCCGGGGTTGCCGACCGAGCGCAGGTACAACCAGTAAAGCGACACACGTTGCTCACGCATCAGGCGCGCCAGCCGGTCGCGCAGCGCGGGCTCGAGATGGTCACCCCCGTCGGACACCAGCATCACGATGCGCGAGCCGGTGTAGGCGCGCCCCTCGAAAAACCCCAGCCCTTCGACCAGGGCCGCGCCGATATCGGTCTCCGACAACCCCCGGCCCTTGCGCCCGGCCGCGATGGCCGCCTGCACGGCACTTTGACGCTCGGTGAAGTCCAGCACATGCAGCGGCACCACGCTGAAGGCGACCAGGCCGAACCGGTCGCTGCGGCGCTGGCCCGCAAATTCACCCAGCACCTCGCGCGCCACCTTGGCCTTGGTTGCGGCATTGGCGCCGTCCGGCCGGGTGTAGCCCAGGATCTTGCCGCCCGGCATGGTCTGCAGCGGTTTGCCCTTGATGCCGAAGGGCTGGTCCATGCTCAGGCTGCGGTCGAGCAGCGCCACGATCTCGGCGCCCTGCCCGCTGCGCTCGACCTGATAGGCAGGCAGATAGGGCCCGGCCAACGCCAGCACGGTGGCCGCGATCAGCAGCGACCCGGCGCCGCGCAGGGCACGATCGAGCCAGGTCGATGCAGCGTCGTGCGCCAGCACGTCCAGACTCGAAAACAACTGCGGCGCCAGCAGCCCGCGCCGCCAGGGCAAAGCAGCCAGTGGCAACAGCAGCAGCCACCAGGGTGAGGCGAACTGCGGCCAGTCAGTCATCCGCCGCCCCAGGTCGACGACTCACATCGTCCGCTCGCCGAGCGGCTCGAGACGAATTGGGGCGGCCCGGTGTGGCCTCATCGGCGCGTACTCCGGGTCGCCCGGCGCCACCGCCACCGCCTCCGCCACAAGCATCTTGCGCAGTCCCGTGACGACGCCACCAGGTGCCCGCTCGCCGCGCGCCCTGGGTGGCCAGGCCAGCGGCCTCAGCGCGTGCCAGCGCGCGGGCCAGGCGCAGCAGACGGGCCTCGCCGAACCCATGGTCGTCATTGGCTGCCGCCGCCACCGCCCGCTCGCCCGGGCGCGTCGACAGGCCCGACGGCAATGCGGGCCGACCCGCGCCCGAGCCAGCAGACGTGCTGACAGGTGCGCCGGCGCCCGCTACACCGGCCGAGCCAGCAGGTGCGGCAACGGCGGCAATCGCAAAGAAGCGCTCGGCCGAGGCGTCGAAGAAACGCCCGATCTCGTCCGCCAACCCAGCATAGCGCGCATCACCCTGAGCCCAGGCGCGCACCTGACGCGGCAGCAACGTGCGCCCGGCGCTGTGGTCGAAAGCCTGGTGCAACAACCGCCAGGCCTGAGCTTCGACGTCGCCCTGCGATCGAGCGAGGCTGCCCGGGCGCTGGGTAACCAGGCGTCGGATGTCACGGCTGGCCTGTGTGAACGGACGGCTCCGCATCGTCACCCCCAGCCGGCGCATCAGCGCAGCGGCGCCCACTGCCAGCAGCAACAAGGCCGCAGCCACGAGCAGGCTGGCCAGCAGGTGTCGAGCTGGCGCTGCAGTGGGCAGGCCTTGCACGGCCACGTCCGGGCGCATCTCGCCCAGGCCGGACTGGTGGCCGGGTGCACCACCGGCCAGCGACACCAGCCACAAGGGACGGGCGGGCAGCCGCAGCTCACGCGGCATGGCGCCGGCCAGTCCGGCCGGCGGTTCGACCAGCAGCGTCAAGGTGGGCAGTTCGAGTTTGCGTGCCGTGGTGGTGGCGGCAAACAGCTGGTAGTCGAGTTCCAGGCGCTGACGCGGGGCCTGTCGCAGGCCGGGCGTTGGTGCTGCGCCGTCGCGGCCGGATACACCCATGCGCCCGATCGACACCACCCGTTGCCACAGCGCCGCGGCAGAACCCGCCCAGCCCTGCCCCAGCACCGCATGCCAGCCGGTGGCCGACGCTTCGGGCGGGCCGGATGGCGAACCACCGCCGGGCGCCGCGCCGATCTCGTCATGTTCGGCGCCGTCACCGGCCAGCGCACCACCTGCGACAAGGACTGTGGCAGCTGTCGATGGCCCGTCGCTGTTGCCACCGCCATCGTCGCCGGCGTCAGCGCGCGGCTGATCGTCGACTACCAGTCGCAGCGCGCGCAATTCGAGTTCACCGCCGCGCTGGTCGGGCTTGGGCAGGCTGCGTTCGTCGAGCTGCCAGCCGGGTGGCAGTTGTAGATGCACGACCCGGCGCACCACGTCACCCACACGCCAGCCATAGGCGCGTGGTTCGTCGACCTGGGCGGCCAGCACGGTGTCGGCCATGGCGGGCGCTGCGCCGGTCAGCAGCAGGGCGGCGACCACGAGGCCGGCCAGCCAGGCCGAGGGGCGAGTCAAGGTGCTCATCGGTGGAAAAACGCCGTCACCCGGTCGGCATCGAAACCGTCGTCGAACACCACCGAGCCCAGCTGATGTCGGCGCAGCAGGGCAGCCAGACCCGCGCGCGCCTGTTCGCGTTGCTCTGCCAGGCGGGCCGCCAGCGCCGGGCGCCACCAGAGCAGGCGTTGCGCGCCGGTTTCGGCATCGCGCAGGTTCACCAACGCATGGCCGCTGCGGCTGGTGGTGGGCGCGGCGACTTCGGCCTCGTCATGCAAGATCACCGGCACCACGTCGTGGCCGGCCAGGCTGTCCAGCGTGGCCTCGATCAGCGGCAGCGGCAGGTGGAAGTCGGACACCAGAAACACCAGCGCACGCTGGCGCGGCAGGCAAGCCGCCGCCTCGCGCAAGGCGCCGGCATGGGCAGCCGTTGCGCCATGCGGGCGAAACATCGCCAGCCGATCGGCCAGGGCCAGGCCGGCGCCGCGAGCACGTGTGGGCGCGAGCAACCAGTCGCGGTCGAGGCGAGCGCCGCAGCCGACAAAACCGAACCGGTCACCTGCCCGCGCCGCCGACCAGGCCAGCGCGCGCGTCAGTTCGGCCAGCGTGGCCATCTTGCTGTGGCGCCCCACATAGGCCATGGATGCCGACAGGTCGGCCACCACCGTCACGGTGACCGACACCCGCTCGGCGTAAAGCCGCACCTGCCAATCGCCGAAGGGGTCACGCAGGCTGGCATGCACGTCGATGCGCCGGGCGTCACCACCCAGACTGAGCGGCTGATGGGCACGAAACTCGAACCCCATCTCGCCCGCCCGGCTGCGGTGGGCGCCAGGCCAGCGGCTGCGCGCCGGCTGGCGCAGGCGGTAGTAGATCTCTCGCAGCGGTGCGCCTGCACCGCCGGTCCTGGCAACCTGGCGCTGCTGCCGATCGACCGGTCCGGCACCAACCATCGTGGCACCGACGGCGCGCACGCCGAGCCGGGCGTTGCCCGCGGCGGGGGCATCACTCACGGCGTTGCCACCTGCTCGAGGATGGCCTGCATCAGCGGCGCCATCAACTCGTGACGGCGCAACTCATGCACCGGTGTCAGGCACAGGCGGTGCGCGATGCAGGGCGTGAAGACGTCGTGCACGTCTTCGGGCCGCACGTGGTTGCGCCCGTCGAGCCAGGCCGCCACCCGCGCCGCGCGCAGCAGCAGGCTCATGCCGCGCGGGCTGGCGCCGGCCAGCACCAGGGTGTCGACGTCGACATCGTCGAGCTGCACACCAAAGTCCTGCGGCCGGGCGCTGGCCTGCCAGAGCCTGAGCACATAACTCTGCAGCGCGGGTGACGCCTGGATCTCGCGTTGAACCAGGGCAGCGATGGCAGGCAGTTCGGCGGGCGGCGCCAAGCCGGCGGGCAACTCGCCGATCAGCGCGTCGACATCGTGAAATCGCGGATCGAAGGCCAGCGCCAGCCGGGTGGCGTCGTCGCCGGGCGACTCGATCGTCACCTCCATCATGAAACGGTCGCGCGCGGCCTGGGCGATCTCGAAGGTTTCTTCGCGCTCGACCCGGTTGCGGTCGGCAAACACCTGCAGCCAGGGCAGGCGGATCTCGCGGTTGAAGGCCATCACGCTGCGTTCCGCCATCACCCGCAGCATGAGGGCATGCACCTGTGGGCGGGCACGGTTGATTTCGTTGAAGAAGAAGATGGCGAGTTCTTCACCCTCGGCAGTGAGCGGGCCGGGCTCGACCGCCGGGCGGCCTTCGGCAGTGATGTAGGCGTGGTAGAGCAGGTCGTTGGGCATCAGGTCGACCGTGCCTTCGACCCGGCCGTAGCGCCCGCCCAGCACATGGGCAAAGGCGCGCAGCAGCGTGGTCTTGCCGACCCCCACATCGCCCTGCATCAGCACATGGCCACGCGCAAACACCGCCGTGTTGACCAGGCGGATGGCAGCGGCCTGACCGATGACGGCACGAGCCACCGCCGCCTCGACTGCCAGGGCACGTTCGCGCCAGGTGGTCAGCAGGTGGGCAGCCTCGTCGGACTGTGGCTCGGCATACTGCACGGCAACTCGACTCATCACTGTGGTTCCTTGGCCTGCGGGCAGCTTCCCGGCGTTGACGAAGATCAAGACGCCGCAGCCCATCGGCAGCGGCCGTCGAGGATCGCACCGGCACCTACGCGGTCGCCTCGGTGTTTGCACCGCCCGGCGCCGATGACCTGTCACCCCGGCTGCGCGCCCGCCGATCACACTGTCCCGACCTTGGCACAAGCTGTGCATCTGCCTGGCGGCTCAGACGGGGCTTGACTTGCAACAATCGCGACGAGGTTACGCCCCAGCAAGATTCGGGACTCGGGAGGCAAGAGCCGTCTGTCACGGCGCATGACCCACCTACACACAGGACCACGCCATGCCTCAGTCGCCGTCCGCCCACACGTCACCGGGTGCGGTGCCCACATTGACCGGGCGCCTGAAGATCCAGTTCGACGCACTCGACAGCTGCCACCAGCAGACCATCGACACGCTGAACCTGCTAGTCAAACTGGTCGATCAACTCGATCAACACGCCGCCGACGAACCCGTCAAACGGATGGCCCGCCAGATCATCACCTTCTTTGGCGGCGAATCGCGCGCCCACCACGCCGAAGAAGAACACCTGGTGTTTCCGCCCATCCTGCAGGGGCTCGACCACCGGCTGATCGAGAAGGTGAGGCGGCTGCAGCAAGACCATGTCTGGCTCGAACAGGACTGGCTCGAACTCGGCCTGCAACTCGACGCCATCGCGCGCGGCTACAACTGGTACGACCGCGAGGCGCTGCGCCAGGGCACCAGCACCTTTGTCGCGCTCTACCTCGATCACATCGATCTCGAGGAGTCGATCATCTATCCGCAGGCCAAACGCCGGCTGGCCGAACGTGCCGACGCCGGCGCCGCCCGCACACAGGCCGAACAGGCGCGGCGGCGCGCCTGAACCGGCTGCGCGCGGCTGTTGTGCGGCAGTTGTCACTTTGCAGCCAGCCTTGACGTGGCACAAGCGCCGCAAGAGCCCCGCCGCAAGAATCGACCGCTGACAGCTCCCCACTTCACGTTCAGCTTTCAGAGGATCCCCGCCATGTTCACGCCCGCCATCGCCGAAGCCCCGTCTCCCACGTCCGCCACTGTGCTGGCCAGGCAAGGCCGTATCGCGGTCGAGTTCGAAGCACTCGACAGCTGCCACCAGCAGGTGCTCGAAACCCTGGACGTGCTGGCCCGCATGGTCGAGCAACTCGAGAGCAAGGGCGTCGACGCCGAAGTCAGCGCGCTGGCGCGCCAGGTGCACAACTTCTTCATCGGCACGGCGCATCAGCACCATGTGGACGAAGAACGGCTGGTCTTCCCGCCGCTGCTCGAAAGCGGCGACGAGGTGCTGGCCGGCCATGTACGCCGCCTGAAGCAGGATCATTTCTGGCTCGAGCAGGACTGGCGCGAACTCGACGCGCAGATCGACGCCATCGCACGTGGCCTGTCGCCCAGTGACCCGGATGCGCTGCGCCTGGGTGTCGAGATCATCAGCGCGCTCTACCTCGATCACATCGACCTGGAAGAGTCACTCATCTACCCGCAGGCCAAGCGCCGCCTGAGTGAACGCGCCGACGCTGGCGTCGCCCGTCTGAAGGCCGAAGAGCGCCACGCCAAGGCCTGAGTCGCACCACTCGCACCACCTCGCGCCAATCGCACTCCTCGCACCCCTGCATCACCCGCCAGCCTGCGCCGGCCGTCAGCTGATGCACACACCGCGGCGCTGCCGGTTCAGACCTGCAGCGCCGTTGTCTTTTTCACCGTGCGCAACACCAGCATCGAATTGGACCGCACCACGCCCGGCAGGCGCGTGAGTACCTCGGAGTGAAACCGCTCCAGATCTTCGGCGCCGTGGTAGGTGAAGCGGATCAGGTAGTCGTTGGTGCCGGCCACGTAGAAACAATCGAGGATGGCCGGTTCGAGCTTCACCGCCTCCTCGAAGCGACTGAGTGCCTCGATGGTGGTGCGCTCGACGTTGACGATGGTGAACGAGGTGCCGGCCTGGCCCACGGCGCGCGGGTCGAGCAGCGCCACGTAGCTGGCGATCACGCCACTGTCTTCGAGCTGGCGAACACGGCGCAGGCAGGCCGAAGGTGACAGATGCACACGCTGCGCGAGGTCGACGTTCGAGAGCCGGGCGTCTGTCTGCAATATGCCGAGGATGGCCCGATCCATCGCATCGAGTTGCAGGGTTTTCTCCAATGCCGCCATGTTGTTGCGCCGAGTGAAGGTTGAGCCGCAGATTATTGCGCCAGCCAAATGCCGCCGAGCGCACTCCGCAACCCTGTTGCGCGCCACTGTGCCTAGACTGCGCCATTCGCGTCAGCCACGCGCCAGCCACGCCCCCGACCAGGAGTTCTCGCCATGGATCAAGCCACTTCCGCCGCCCTGCTCGCCGCCCATGCCGACACGGGTGGCAGCATGGACGCACACTGGATGCCCTTCACCGCCAACCGCCAGTTCAAGAAGGCACCGCGCCTGCTGGCCAAGGCTTCGGGCATGCACTACTGGACGCCGGAAGGCCGCCAGATCCTGGACGGTGTGGCGGGGCTGTGGTGTGTCAACGCCGGCCATGGGCGCCCGAAGATCGTGCAGGCGATCCAGGAGCAGGCGGCCGAGATGGACTACGCACCGCCCTTCAACATGGGTCACCCCAAGGGGTTCGAGCTGGCCGATGCGGTCAGCAAGCTCACCCCCGACGGATTGAACCGCGTGTTCTTCACCAACTCGGGCTCCGAGGCAGTCGAGACGGCACTCAAGATCGCGCTGGCCTACCACCGCACCCGCGGCGAGGCCTCGCGCACCCGGCTGATCGGGCGTGAGCGTGGCTACCACGGCGTCAACTTCGGCGGCATCTCGGTGGGCGGCATGGTCGCCAACCGCAAGATGTTCGGCACCATGATTGCCGGCGTCGACCACATCCGCCACACGCACGACCCGGCGAAAAACGCGTTCAGCCGCGGCCAACCGGCGCACGGCGCCGAGCTGGCCGACGACCTCGAGCGCCTCGTCGCGCTGCACGATGCCTCGACCATCGCCGCGGTGATCGTGGAGCCCGTCGCCGGTTCGACCGGCGTGCTGGTGCCGCCGCAGGGTTACCTGCAGCGCCTGCGCGACATCTGCGACAAACACGGCATCCTGCTGATCTTCGACGAGGTCATCACCGGTTTCGGCCGCACCGGCAACCCGTTTGCCGCGCACACGTTTGGTGTCACGCCCGACCTGATGACCGTGGCCAAGGGCATCACGAACGGGTGTGTACCCATGGGCGCGGTGATCGCGAAGCAAGGCATCCACGACGCCTTCATGAACGGGCCCGAGCATGTGATCGAGCTGTTCCACGGCTACACCTACTCGGCCCATCCGCTGGCCTGCGCCGCCGGCCTGGGCACCCTGGCCACCTATGCCGACGAAGGCCTGCTGACCCGCGCCAGCCAGATGGAAGCAACCTTCGCCGACGCCGTGCACGGTCTGCGCGACCTGCCCAACGTGATCGACATCCGCAACATCGGCCTGGTGGGCGGCATCGAACTGGCCCCCATCGCCGGTGAGCCGGGCAAGCGTGCCTTCAACGTGTTTCTCGACTGCTGGGACAAGGGTGTGCTGATCCGCACCACCGGCGACACCATCGCGCTGTCGCCGCCGCTCATCATCGAGCCACAGCACATCGAGCAGATCGTCTCGACGGTGGCTGGCGCCATCCGCCGCGCGGCCTGATCGCACCGACAAGGTCGCCTTTGCGCCTCGCCCACCTCGCATCGACCTGGCCTGACGCCAGCCCCATCCGCCGCACTGCGGCCGGGCGGGCGAGGTGTCATGGCACGACCCTCGCGAGGAACGAGGCATGAAGCTACTGCAGACCGACCACGCCCTGGCCCAGGGCTCGTACTACACCGCAAGCTGCGCGCGCACCCACAACTGGTCGGCGCTGCAAGGTGATCACCAATTCGATGTGGTGGTGGTCGGCGGCGGGCTGGCCGGTATCTCGGCCGCACTGGAGTTGGCCGAATGCGGCCGCAAGGTCGCGCTACTCGAAGCGCACCAGATCGGCTGGGGTGCGTCGGGGCGCAACGGCGGCCAGGCCATCCACGGGCTGGCGTGTGACCAGGAGGTGATCGAAGCCCAGCTGGGCCTGGACGCCTCGCGCCAGGTCTGGGACATGACGATCGAGTCCATCGACTTGATCCGAAAGCGCATCACCCGCTACCAGATCGATTGCGACTGGCAGGACGGCTACCTCGGTTTTGCCGTCAACGCCCGCAAGGCCAAGGGCCTGCAGGATTGGGCCGATCGCATGGAGCGCGTCTACCACTACCCGATGCAGCGTATTGCGCCGGGCGAGACGGGGCGGTGGATCGCGAGCGAGCGTTTCCACAGCGGTGTGCACGACCCACAGGGCGGCCACCTGCATCCGCTCAAGTACACGCTGGGCCTGGCGCGTGCGGCGCACGAGGCGGGCGTGACGATCTTCGAACACTCGGCCGTGACCGCGCTCGAACGCGGTGCCACGCGCAGCACCGTGCGCACCAGCGCCGGCAGCGTGAGCGCCGATCAGGTGCTGCTGGCGGGCAATGTCTACCTCGGTGATGCCCGCACCCTCGCGCCGGAACTGGCGCCGCGCATCATGCCGGTCGGCACCTACATCGTGTGTTCGCAGGTGCTGGGGCAGGAGCGCTGCACGGCGCTGATCCCTGACCGCAGCGCGGTGTGCGACACCAACTTCGTGCTCGACTACTTCAGGCCCACGGCCGACCACCGCATGCTTTACGGCGGGCGGGTCAGTTACAGCACGGCCACGCCGCGCAATCTGCCGGCGTCGATGAAGCAACGCATGCTGAACACCTTCCCGCAGCTCAGTGACGCCGAGATCGAGTTCGCCTGGGGCGGCTTCGTCGACATCACCATGAACCGCGCGCCCGACTTCGACCGCCTGCCTGCACGTGGCGAGCAGCGTGCGCCGGTGTATTACCTTCAAGGCTTCTCGGGCCACGGTCTGGCGCTCACCGGGTTGGCCGGCAAACTCGTGGCCGAGGCCATCACAGGCGACGCCTCACGCTTCGACATGTTCGCCCGCATCCGCCACAACAACTTCCCCGGCGGTGATCTGCTGCGTATGCCCAGCCTGGTGCTGGGCATGGCCTGGTATCGGCTGCGCGACCTGTTCTGAACCTCACCGGGCGACCCGCCTCCACCCACCGATCAAGTCATCACGTCACACCCGTCGATCCCTACGAAGCACCTGCCACCAACCATGTCGCCCAGTCTCAGCGCCACCCCAAGACCCCGCCGGTTCGCGGGCTACGGGTTGCCCCGGCTGGCTCGGCAAGTACCCGTCTGGCACACTGTATGCAATCTGGCGTGCAATCTCGCACCCGGAATCTTGATCAGCAAGCCCAGTGCGTCGAGCGTCGATGGAGACAGTCCGTCGACCACGCAGCAAGCCCAATGAACAGCCCCACCCATCTCCCCCGGAATCCGCCCGTCGTGCTGGTTCCCGCCTGCAACAGGATGCTCGGACAGCATCCTTTCCACGTCGCCGGGCAAAAGTACTGCGATGCCGTGCGCCTGGCCGGTGCCCTGCCGCTGGTGGTGCCTGCGGCCGAACCGCAAGACTTCGACACCCTGCTCGATCTGGCCGACGGTGTGCTGCTGACCGGTTCACCGTCCAACGTGCACCCCAGCCATTTCGGCGAAGACGTGCACAACCCCGACCTGCCGCTCGACCCCGACCGCGACGCCTGGACCCTGGCGCTCATCCCGCGGGTCATCGAGCGTGGCATTCCGCTGTTCGCGATCTGCCGCGGCTTTCAGGAAACCAATGTCGCCCTGGGTGGCAGCCTGCACCAGGCGGTGCAGGAACTGCCCGGCAAACACGACCACCGTGCCCCGCCCGAAGGCACGGCAGAAGAACAATATGCCCTGGCCCATCCGGTCCAGGTGTTGGGCGGCGGTGTGCTCGAGCAGTTGTTCGACCGCACCGAACTGCAGGTCAACAGCGTGCATGGCCAAGGTGTGAACCGGCTGGCCGAGGGCCTCAAGGTCGAGGCGATTGCGCCGGACGGCCTGGTCGAAGCCTATTCGGTGGACGGCAGCGCCGGCTTCACGCTGTGTGTGCAGTGGCACCCCGAGTGGCGTGCTGCCAGCAACCCGGTGTCGATGCGCATGCTGCAGGCCTTCGGTGCGGCCTGCCAGGCCTACCGCGACACCCATCGCCCACCGTCTCGCTGATCTCGCAAGTTCATGTCGTGCGGCCACCACCGCACGGCCCAGGCGCCAGCCCGATCGGGTCGGCGCCAGGCCCAGGCCAAAGCACCTCGCCGCTGACCAACAAGAACGGCAGCTCGGCGGGTAACCGGCCTATCCGGCCCCAGCGATTCAAGCGGTCACAGACCAGCGGGAGCAGACCATGAGCAACAAGCAACATTTCAACTTCGCCGAACTCGAGCAGTGGCTCAACGAGCGGCGTGTCACCGAGATCGAGTGCCTCGTGCCCGACCTCACCGGCGTGGCGCGAGGCAAGATCCTGCCGCGCCAGAAGTTCACCGAAGACCGCGGCATGCGCCTGCCCGAAGCCATCGTCGGCATGGGTGTGACGGGTGAGTTCCCCGAAGAAGGCCCGTACTACGACGTCATCAACCCGACCGATCGCGACATGCACCTGCGGCCCGATCCGTCGACCGTGCGCATCGTGCCCTGGGCCACCGACCCGACGGCGCAGGTCATCCACGACTGCTACGACCGCGACGGCAACCTCATCCCGTTCGCGCCGCGTTCGGTGCTGCGCCGCGTGTGTGACCTGTTCGACGCCGAGGGCTGGGATCCGGTCGTCGCTCCCGAACTCGAGTTCTACCTGGTGGCGCGCAACACCGACCCGGACATGCCGCTCAAGCCGCCGATCGGCCGCAGCGGGCGCAGCGAAACCTCGCGCCAGGCCTATTCGATCGACGCCGTCAACGAGTTCGACCCGCTGTTCGAGGACGTCTACGACTACTGCGAGAAGATGGAGCTCAACGTCGACACGCTGATCCACGAGATCGGTGCCGGCCAGATGGAGATCAACTTCTTCCACGCCCATCCGCTCGGGCTGGCCGACGAGGTGTTCTTCTTCAAGCGCACGGTGCGCGAGGCCGCGTTGCGCCACGACATGTACGCCACCTTCATGGCCAAGCCGATCGCGGGTGAGCCGGGCAGCGCCATGCACATCCACCAGAGCCTGGTGAGCAAGGCGACGGGCAAGAACATCTTCAGCAAACCCGACGGCACGGCCAGCGACGAGTTCTACTGGTACATCGGCGGGCTGCAGAAATACATCCCGGCGGCGATGGCCTTGTTCGCCCCGTACGTGAACAGCTATCGGCGCCTGTCGCGATTCACGGCCGCCCCCATCAACATCCAGTGGGGCACCGACAACCGCACGGTGGGCATCCGCTCACCGGTGGCATCACCCGCGGCAAGGCGCATCGAGAACCGCGTCATCGGCGCCGATGCCAACCCCTATGTGGCACTGGCTGCGACGCTGGCCTGTGGCTATCTGGGCATCAAGAACAAGATCCAGCCCAGCCCCGAATGCAAGGGCGACGCGTATCTGGGCGACTACCAGCTGCCACGCAGCCTGGGTGAAGCGCTCAACCTGCTGCGCAGCGAGAAGGACCTGGCGGACGTGCTGGGACAGGACTTCATCACCGTCTACACCGAGGTGAAGGAGATCGAGCACGCCGAGTTCATGAAGGTCATTTCACCGTGGGAGCGCGAGCACTTGCTGCTCCATGTCTGAAGAACAGCCACGTCTGTCCATCACTCCCACACCGAACGACTCACGAGAAAGCCATCGTCATGACGACCACCACTTCCCCTCGCAGCACCGCCTCGTGGCAAGCCGCCGACGCTGCCCACTTCCTGCATCCCTTCACCGACTTCCAGGCCCTGGCGGCCAAGGGATCACGTGTGATCACACGTGGCGACAACATCTACATCTGGGACAGCGAGGGCCACAAGCTGCTCGACGCCATCAGCGGCCTGTGGTGCGTCAACGTGGGCTACGGCCAGCGTGCCTTGATCGACGCCGCCACGCGTCAGATGGAGACCTTGCCCTTCTACAACAGCTTCTTCCAGACCACCACCATGCCGGCGGTGGAACTGGCCGAACTGCTGTCGAGTGTCAGCCCGCCGGGCTTCAAGCATGTGTTCTTCTCGGGCTCGGGCTCCGAAGGCAACGACACCGTGCTGCGCATGGTGCGGCGCTACTGGGATCTGCTGGGCCAGCCGCAGCGCAAGGTCATCATCAGCCGCAAGAACGCGTACCACGGCTCGACCGTTGCTGGTGCATCGCTGGGCGGCATGAGCTACATGCATGCACAAGGCGACCTGCCGATCCCCGACATCGTGCACATCGAGCAGCCCTTTGCCTTCCAGCTGGGTCAGGGCATGAGCCGCGCCGACTTCGGCCTGCTGGCTGCCTCGTGGCTCGAGGACAAGATCAATGAGCTGGGCGCCGACCGTGTCGCGGCCTTCATCGGTGAACCGATCCAGGGCGCCGGTGGTGTGATCATTCCGCCCGAAACGTATTGGCCCGAGGTGCAGCGCATCTGCGACAAGCATGGTGTGCTGCTGGTATCCGACGAAGTGATCTGCGGCTTTGGCCGCACCGGCTCGTGGTTCGGCTGCGAGACCATGGGTTTCAAGCCCGATCTGATGACCTTTGCCAAGGGGGTGACCAGCGGCTACATCCCGCTGGGTGGCGTGATGGTGGGTGCACGGATCGCCAAGGTGCTGATCGAGCAAGGCGGTGAGTTCGAGCATGGCTACACCTACTCGGGCCACCCGGTGGCTTGTGCGGTGGGCTTGGCCAATGTCAAGTTGATCCAGCAGCTTGGTCTGGTCGACCATGTGCGTGACGATGTCGGCCCGTATCTTGCACAGAAATATGCCGAGCTGGCCGACCATCCCCTCGTCGGCGAAGCATCGAGCTGCGGCCTCATGGCTGCCCTGCAACTGGTGAAGAACAAGACAACGTCGATGCCCTTTGCCTCCGAACTCGAAGTCGGCATGTTGTGCCGATCACATTGCTTCGGCAACGGCCTGGTCATGCGCGCCGTGGGCGACCGCATGATCATTGCGCCCCCGCTGGTCATCACCCGTGCCCAGGTCGACGAATTGGCCGGCCTGATCAAGCGTTGTCTGGACCTCACCCTGGCCGACGTGCACACACGCGGCTGGTTGAACTGATTCATCCGTGCCGGTCGAGCCCTGCTTAACCCTGATGCGGTCGGCGCAGTCGCGCCCTAGACTCGATCAGTAACATGTCGGCAGTTCGACCGCACACTTGCCCGTCACACGCGTCACGTCTTTCTCAAGCCCGCATCTCACTCCCCATCCGTAGACCAGAGGTCCGACCATGAAGCCTGCTCACCCTGCCCTGCACAGCCCCATGCAAGCCTGCACACCCAGGCGACTGCGCCATGCCCTGCATGCCTGCCTGGCGCTTGCCCTGGGCGGCCTGCTGCCTGCCGCCCAGGCGCAGGAAGAGGAGAAGGTCATCAACATCTACAACTGGTCCGACTACATCGCCGAGGACACACTCAAGAACTTCGAGAAAGAGACCGGCATCAAGGTCCGCTACGACAACTTCGACAACAACGAGATCGTGCACGCCAAGCTGGTGGCGGGCAAGACTGGCTACGACGTGGTCGTGCCCTCGTCGTACTGGGCCAAGATCCAGGCCGACGGCGGCCTGCTCGGCAAGATCGACAAAAGCAAGATCCCCAACTACAAGAACCTCGACCCGGCGCTGCAGGAGCAACTGGCCAAACTCGACCCGGGCAACCAGTACCAGGTCAACTGGCTGTGGGGCTACACCACGGTGGGCATCAATGTCGACAAGGTCAAGGCCGCGCTGGGCAACACACCCATGCCCGACAACGCCTGGGATCTTGTCTTCAAGCCCGAATACATCAGCAAGCTCAAGGGCTGCGGTGTCAGCATGCTGGACTCGGCCACCGAGGTCATCCCCGCCGCGCTGCATTACCTCGGCAAACCCGCCTACTCGCGCAACCAGGCCGACTATGCCGGCGTGGCACCGCTGCTCAAGTCGGTTCGCCCCTACGTGACCTTGTTCAGTTCCTCGGGCTACATCAACGACATGGCCAACGGCTCGATCTGCCTGGCACTGGGTTGGTCGGGTGACATCAACATCGCACGTCAGCGCGCCATCGATGGCAAGACCGGCAACAAGATCGAGGCGCTCATCCCCAAGTCCGGTGGTGTGTTGTTCTTCGACGTGATGGTGATCCCGGTCGACGCGCCCCACCCCGGCAACGCCCACAAGTTCATCAACTTCATCCTTCGCCCCGAGGTGCATGCGTCGCTCACCAACAAGGTGTTCTATGCCAACCCGAACAAGGAATCGCGCAAGTTCATCAAGCCCGAGGTGTCGAGCAACCCGACGGTGTTCCCGAGCGACGCGGACATGAAGAAGATGCAGGCGCCAGATGCCTTGTCCAACGACATCCGCCGCACCATGACCCGCCTCTACACCAGCTTCAAGACCGGTCTGTGACCGTGCCCACCCAGATCGGCCTGCCCCGGAGCGACGCATGAGCCAAGCTGAAGATCAGGCACCCGCCTATCTGCAGATCCGCGACGTGGTGAAAGACTTCGGCGGCGGTGCCGTTGCGGTCAACCACGTCTCGATCGACATCGCCAAGGGCGAGATCTTTGCCCTGCTCGGATCGTCGGGCTGCGGCAAGACCACGCTGCTGCGCATGCTGGCCGGCTTCGAGACTCCCACCTCGGGCAGCATCGTGCTCAATGGTCAGGATCTGGCCGGTCTGCCGCCCTACGAGCGGCCGATCAACATGATGTTCCAGAGCTACGCGCTGTTTCCGCACCTCACCGTGTGGGACAACATCGCGTTCGGCCTCAAGCGCGACGGCATGGCGCCTGACAAGATCGCCGAACGCGTCGAGGCCATGCTCAAGCTGGTGCAACTCGGCAAGTTCGGCAAACGCAAGCCGCACCAGTTGTCGGGCGGCCAGCAGCAACGCGTGGCACTGGCGCGCAGCCTGGCCAAACGCCCACAACTGCTGCTGCTCGACGAACCCTTGGGTGCGCTGGACAAGAAGCTGCGCGAAGAAACCCAGATCGAACTCGTCAACATCATCGAAGACGTGGGCGTGACCTGTGTGATGGTGACACACGACCAGGAAGAGGCCATGACCATGGCCACACGCATCGCCGTGATGAGTGAAGGCCGTGTGCTGCAGGTGGGTGCACCGGCCGAGATCTACGAGACACCAGCCACCCGCTTCGTGGCCGACTTCATCGGCAACGTCAACCTCATGGACGGCACCCTGGCCCAGGACGAAGCCGATCACTGCGTCATCGACTGCACCGACCTGCGTCACTACGTGGGCCACGGCATCACCGGCAACCTGGGCATGCCGGTGTCGGTGGCGGTGCGCCCGGAGAAGATCCATCTGTCAGCCGAACCGCCCGGCGCACCAGGTCATGACGGCGTGCACAACTGTGCCCGCGGCGTCGTCAAGAACCTGTCGTACTTCGGCAGCTTCACCGTCTACCACCTCGAGCTCGAGAGTGGCCGCATCCTCAAGATCAGCCAGAACAACACCCAGCGCCACCGCGAACACGAGCTCACCTGGGGCGACACGGCCTGGGCGCATTGGTCGCGCCAGTCGCAGGTCGTGTTGACGCAGTAATCGTGTGAGGCTCATGTTGACCAAGCTGCGCACACTGCTGACCTGGCTGACACGCGGTCGCACCGCCGTCATCGGCGCGCCCTTCCTGTGGCTGCTGGTGTTTTTCCTGCTGCCCTTCCTGATCGTGTTGAAGATCAGTGTGTCCGAGGTCGACGGCGTCGTCTTCAAGGATGTCGTCTCGTTCAAGGACGGTGTGCTGCTGCTGGCCATCAAGCTGTCGAACTACGCCTTCATCACCGAAGACGACCTGTACTTCAAGACCTATCTCTCGAGCATCAAGTACGCCGGTGTCACCACCGTGTTGTGCCTGGCCATCGGATATCCGTTCGCCTATTTCATGGCGCGCACCAAGGCCAGCCTGCAACCCGCCCTGCTGATGCTGGTGATGTTGCCGTTCTGGACCTCGTTCCTGCTGCGTGTCTATGCCTGGAAGGGCCTGTTGTCCGAACACGGCTGGGTGGCCGAGTTCCTGACCACGCTGGGCGTCGATCAGCTGCTGCTTGCGGCCAACCTCATACCGGCGGCGGGCAAATACATGAACTCGCCCTTCTCGCTGGTGCTGGGCATGGTCTACACCTACCTGCCCTTCATGATCCTGCCGTTGTACGGCAACCTGGCCAAGCTCGACCTGCGCCTGCTCGAAGCCGCGTCCGACCTCGGCGCCACACCCTGGGTGGCGTTCTGGAAGATCACCGTGCCGCTGTCCAAGGCCGGCATCATTGCCGGCAGCATGCTGGTGTTCATCCCTTGCATCGGTGAGTTCGTCATCCCCGAATTGCTCGGCGGGCCGCAGACATTGATGATCGGCCGGGTGCTCTGGGACGAATTCTTCAGCAACAACGACTGGCCGATGGCGTCGACCGTGGCCGTGGTGATGGTGCTGCTCATCCTGGTGCCGCTGGCCATCTTCAACCGCTACCAGGCCATCGCGCAGGAGACGAAGCGATGAGCAGCCCCAAGAAAAAGGCCTGGTTCGGCCGCGGCTTTGCGTTGGGGTTCTCGAAGGCCTGGCTGCTCGGTGGCTACATCTTCCTGTACCTGCCCATCCTGGCGCTGGTGATCTATTCGTTCAACGATTCACCCATACCGAATCACTGGTCGAGCTTCACCTTCAAGTGGTACGCGGCTCTGCTCGAAGACCGCGAGATGCTGGCCGGCTTCTGGCTGAGCCTGCAGATCGCCTTCTTCACCGCCAGTGGCTCGGTAGTGTTGGGCACCCTGGCCGCTTTTGCGCTGGTCAAGTACCGCCGCTTCAGTGGCCGCACGTTATTCAGCGGCATGGTCAATGCGCCGCTGGTGATGCCCGAAGTGATCATCGGCCTGTCGCTGCTGCTCATGCTGGTGTCGGTGCAGCGGCTGCTCGGTTTCCCGGGCCGCGGCATGATGACCATCTGGTTCGGGCACCTGCTACTGGGCATGGCCTATGCCACCGTGGTGGTGCAGGCACGCCTGCAGGATCTCAATCCCCAGCTCGAAGAAGCCGCCATGGACCTGGGCGCGCGCCCCTGGCAGGTGTTCACGCTGGTCACACTGCCCATGATCACGCAGGCCCTGATGTCGGCCTGGCTGCTGACCTTCACCCTGTCGCTCGACGACGTGGTGCTCTCGGCCTTCTTGTCGGGCCCAGGCTCCACCACCATGCCGCTGGTGATCTTCTCGCGTGCCCGCCTGGGCCTCAACCCCAGCGTCAATGCCGTGGCCACCATCATCGTCATCGTGGTCGCCATCGGCGTGGTGCTGGCCAGCCTGGCGATTGCACGCGCCGAACGTCGACGCGCCCAGGACATGGCCGCCGCGGCGCGTGGTGGCTGAGCCCCGCACGACAGCACCGACAAGTCCAACGACCCGATCAACGCAACGACCGCTCAAACGAGGAGAACCCGATGAAACTCTGGCAACCCACCGCCCTGGCCCAGGCCACCGTGCTTGCGCTCGGCGCCGTACTGTGCGGCGGCGCCGCGGCGCAATCGAACAGCGACGTGCTCAAGGAACTGCAAGCCCTCAAGGCGAAGGTTGCCGAGCTCGAGGACAAACTCAAGGCGGCCGACACCAAGCCCGCCGGCAGCCAGTGGGGCATGACACCAGACCAGATCGGCGAGCTCAACCGCATCACGGTCAAGACCGAGGCGATGGAAGACGCGCGCGACGACTCGGGGCTCAAGCTGCTCACGGTCAGCGGCTACATGGATCCGACCTTCGTCTACAACCGCAACCAGGGCCGGGCCGGCTTCCAGTTCCTGAGCAGGGCCGAAGACGACGGCTACAACTACGACAACTCGTATTTCGGCAGCGCCAGCATCGACTTCCAGAAGGAAACCGATTCGGGCACCAAGTGGCGCCTCACGCTGGTGCCCAACCGCGGCGTCGGCACGGTGTTCAACGGCAATTCGATCGTGCACGAGGCCAGTGTCTCGGTGCCACTCACCGACCTGCAGACGCGCTTCATCGCCGGTCAGATCCCCGACTGGTCGGGCTACGAGTACCTGCAGCCCACACTCAACAAACTCATCACCCACAACCTGCTGTTCGACTTCACCCTGCCCACCGCCTACACCGGCGCCGGCATGGAGATCACCAGCGGCAAATGGATCGTGAAGGGTTTGATCGGCAACATGAACTCGGCCATGAAGCCGGCCAGCCACAAGTCACCCATGCTGGCCTACCGCGTCGACTATTCGCGCGGCGAATATCAAGGCTTCGGTTTTGCCGGCCTGCACGGCAAGACGGCCAACTTCCGCGCCGACGAGACCGACGAGATCACCGGTGACCTTGTCTTCCCGGACGACGCAGGCAAGGAAACCGGCACTCACCTGTTCGAATTCGACGCCTACTTCATCCGCGGCGACGTCACCTGGCAGGGCCAGGTCAGCCTGGGCATGCAGAAGAAGGCGGCGATCACAGCAGGCGCCGACGGCCTGCGCACCGCACGCTGGGCAGGTGTGTCGTCGCTGTTCGCCTACAAGTTCGATCCTCGCCTCGAAGGCATCGTGCGGGTGGACTACATCGCCAACAAGAAGAACGGCGGCGGCCTGCTCGGCTACACCTCGGCCGACGGGCGCAACGGCATCGGCCCCGACCTCAATGGCGACCTCGAAGCCGGTGCCAACCGTACGGCACTCACCATCGGTGCGTCCTACCTGTTCAACATGAACACCACCTTCAAGGCCGAGTACCGCATCGACCGGGCCAGCCAGCCGGTGTTCGAGAACCTCTCGGACGGCAGCTTCAAGAAGAACAACCAGCTGCTGGCCACCTCGGTGGTCGTGAGCTTCTGATCCTGCCCCGCTGCGGCATGGCCCGGGTGATGATCACCTGAGCCCCGCCGCCCGCCTTGCCCGCCCCAGGCCAGCGACCCGTCGAACCGGGTGCTGGCCTGTGTGTTTGTCGGGCCGCTTCCTTTCAGTCCTGCCCCGGAGTCCAGCATGTCCAAACAAGTGAACTGGCACGAGCGTGCCGCCGCACTCAGCATCGACGGCCGTGCCTACACCAACGGTCAACGTCTGGCTGCGGCCGACGGCCAGGTGTTTGCCAAGACCAGCCCGATCGACGGCCGTGTCATCGCCCAGGTGGCACGCTGCCAGGCGCTGGACGTCGACCTCGCCGTGGCGAGCGCCCGCGCCGCCTTCGACGACGGCCGCTGGTCCGGCAAGTCACCGGCCGCACGCAAGAAGGTGCTGCAGAAGTTCGCCGACAAGATCCTCGCCGCCAAGGACGAACTGGCCCTGCTCGAATGCCTCGACATGGGCAAACCCATCGCCTACGCGCTGGCTGTCGATGTGGCGGCCACCGCGCGCACCATCGCCTGGTACGCCGAAGCGGTCGACAAGATCTATGACGAGATCGCGCCCACGCCGGCCAACTCGCTCGCACTCATCACGCGCGAAGCCATGGGCGTGATCGGTGTCATCGTGCCCTGGAACTACCCCATGATCATGGCGTCGTGGAAGCTAGGGCCGGCCCTGGCCGCGGGCAACTCGGTGGTCCTGAAGCCCAGCGAGAAAAGTCCACTCACCGCCATGCGCCTGGCCGAACTGGCGATCGAGGCCGGACTGCCGCCGGGTGTGTTCAACGTCGTGCCGGGCTACGGCCACGAGGCTGGCGAGGCGCTGGCCCTGCACATGGACGTCGACGCCATCGGCTTCACCGGCTCCACCCGCACAGGCAGGCGCATGCTGGACTACGCCGGGCGCAGCAACCTCAAACGTGTCTACAACGAACTCGGCGGCAAGAGCGCCTTCGTCGTCTTCGACGACTTTGCCGACATCGAACGCGCCGCCAAGACCGTGGCCGGCAGCATGTTCTTCAACCAGGGCGAAAGCTGCAACGCACCGTCGCGTGTGCTGGTGCACGAGTCGGTGGCAGACCGCTTCGTCGAGATCGTCGCCGCCGAGACGGCCAAGTACCAACCGGCCGACCCACTCGCCGCCGGCACGGTGATGGGCGCGCTGGTGGATGACATCCAGCTGCGCACCGTGATGGGCTACATCGACGCCGGCAAGAGTGAAGGCGCACGTTGTGTGGCCGGTGGCCGCCAGGTGATGACCGAGACCGGCGGCTACTACGTCGAGCCCACCGTGTTCGACCACACCAACATGAGCATGAAGATCGCCCGCGAGGAGATCTTCGGCCCGGTGATGTCCGTGCTGCGCTTCAAGACCGAGGACGAAGCCCTGGCCGTTGCCAACGGCAGCGCCTACGGCCTGCAGGCCAGTGTGTGGAGCGACAACATCAACCGCGCCCACCGTGTGGCGCGCAAGCTGCGCGCCGGCACCGTGCATGTGAACCAGTACGACGAAGACGACATCACCGTGCCCTTCGGCGGCTACAAACAAAGTGGCAACGGCCGCGACAAGAGCCTGCACGCGTTCGACAAGTACACGGAATTGAAGACCACCTGGATCCGGATAGACGGTTGAGCCCCGCTCGATCCGACGCCGAACCGGCGCAGCGCCCATGACAAGAGACGACAACAACAACCGCGCCGACGACCTGGCCAGCAACCTGGCCGGCCAGGGCATCGACACGCTGCTCGTGCAGTTCACCGACCTGCTCGGTGTGGCCAAGGGCAAGCTGGTGCCGCTGCATCAGCTGCCCACCGTGCTGGCCAGTGGGGCGGGCTTTGCCGGGCCGTCGATTGCTGGCACCGGCCTGGGCCGCAACGGCCCGCGCTCGGAGTACTACGCGCGCGGCGACCTCGCCACCTTGAGCGCCCTGCCCTGGTTGCCCAACATGGCGCGCATCGTCGGGAGTGGGTTTGTCGACGGTGAGCCGTTCGAAGGCTGCCCGCGCCAGATCCTGTCTAGACAAGTTCAGCGCCTGGCCGAGCGTGGCCTGCAGTTGCAGATCGGCATCGAACCCGAGTTCTTCTTGCTCAAGCGCGACCTGGGGTCGAACGGCCAGCCGAAGTGGTCACCGTTCGATGATGGCGACCGCCTGGCCAAACCGTCGTACGACCTGAAGAGCCTGCCGCGCCAGCTCGGCTTTCTGCAGGCGCTGCGCAGCGCGCTGGAGACTGCCGGCCTCACCGTGCTGCAGATCGACCATGAAGACGCCTGGGGCCAATACGAAGTCAACTTCGAACACGACGAGGTGCGCGCGAGCTGCGACCACCTGATGTTGTTCAAGCTCGCGGCACAACACCTGGCCGAAGCACGCGGCGCCATCTTCTCGATGATGGCCAAACCCTTTGCCGACCAGCCCGGCAGCGGCCTGCACTTTCATGTGTCGCTGTGGGAGCAGGACCGGGCCGGGCGCGCCACGCACTGTGTGTTCGACCCCAAGGCCATGGGTCAACGCGAAGGCGCAGGTACTTCGCCCATCGACCCGGCCGGCCACCTCAGCACCCTGGGCCAGGCCTTCATCGCCGGCGTGCTGGACCACTGCGCCGCCTTGTGCGCGCTGGCCGCCCCCACGGTCAACTCGTACAAGCGCCTGGTGGTGGGCGAAAGCCTCTCGGGCACCAGCTGGGCGCCGGCCTATGTGGCGCAGGGGCCGAACAACCGCACCTGCGTGATCCGCACCCTGCCCGGTCGTTTCGAATGGCGCCTGCCCGACGCCAGCGCCAACCCCTACCTGGCAGCGGCAGCTCTGATCGCCGCCGGCCTGGACGGCATCGACCGCCAGCTCGCCCCGCCGCCCGCCACCACCGACGACCTGTTCACCCAGAGCCTGGCGCAGATCCTCGCCCGCGGCATCCCGCTGCTGCCGCAGAGCCTGAGTGAAGCCTGCGACGCACTGGCCGCCGACGAGGTGGTGAGCGGCGCGCTCGGCCCCGTGGCCGCCAGCCAGTTCCTGGCGCTCAAGCGCGACGAGGCGCTGGCCTATGCCCGCCACGTCAGCAGCTGGGAGCTGGAGCGTTACGGCGCCTGGTTCTGAGCGCGGCGCGGCACGTCAGCCGCGCCTGCGCTGCGACACTGCGCGGCCTTGCCGGCTCAGCCTGCCGCGCCCGCCCTGACCGCTGCCTCGCACCCCCATGACACCTCATCGCCCCTGGCTCGCCTACCTCTGCCTGGGCGCGAGCATGAGCCTGGTCGGCTCGTACGTCGGCCTGTCGAAATGGCTGGTGGCCGTGCTGCCGATCTTCCTGCTCGCCTGGCTGCGCTTCGGCATCGCCGCGGTCGCCATGGTCGGCTGGGTGCGGCGCCGGGCCGACGAACCCAGGCTCGACGGGCATCAGCGCCGGCTGCTCTTCGTCGAGAGTTTTCTCGGCAACTTCCTGTTCAGCATCTGCATGTTGTACGGCATCAAGCTCAGCACCGCGCTGGCGGCCGGCGTCATCATGGCCGCGCTGCCCGGCGTGGTGGCGCTGCTGTCGCGCTGGTGGTTGAAGGAGCGCCTCACGCCGCGCGTGCTGGCCGGCATCGCCTGCGCCGTGGCCGGCATCGCACTGGTGTCGCTGCTGCGCCCGGCCACGTCCGCCACCGGCACCGAAACCGCTGCCCAGACCGCCGCCAGCCACCAGGTGCTGTTGGGCAACCTGCTGCTCATCGGCGCGGTGTTCTGCGAAGCCAGCTATGTCGTCATCGGCAAGAAGCTCTCGGCCGGCCTCAGCGCCAAACGCATCAGCGCCATCGTCAACCTGTGGGGCCTGGCCCTGGTGACACCACTGGGCCTGTGGCAGGCCCTGAGCTTCGACTTCGCCGTCGTCGCCCCACCCACCTGGGCCCTGCTGGTCTTCTACGCCCTGGCCGCCAGCATGGCCACCGTCTGGCTGTGGATGACCGGCCTGCGCCACGTGCCCGCCGCCCAGGCAGGCGTGTTCACCGTGCTGCTGCCGGTCACCGCCGCAGCGGTAGGGGTCACGCTGCTGGGCGAGCAGATCGCCGCGCCGCAGCTTGCGGCCTTCGGCCTGGCCTTGATGGGCGTGGTACTGGCGACATGGCCTGGGAAAGCGGCCGAGCACCCGTGAAGACTAAGAGCGCCTGCTTGAGACCACGGCCTGGCGGGCGCCGCCACCGCACCAAAGGGTCAGTTCTGGGTGATCGTCAACAGCCAAAGCTCTATCCAAAAGAGAAGTAACCGCACAAACTCGTAAGAAGATGAGCAAGGCGAGGCGTTAAATCCCGAAAACAGCCGAGCACATCGAGAGTTTGAAAGCTGGTCGCACTACACGCAAAAACCCGGGACAGATGAAGAGAAGGCGAATATTAGTGCCGCTATTGCTGCACGTAACGCGATACAAAAAGAACTTCGTCCGCCTGGGAAAAGGGCGCACCAGAAAGCAACACGAAACACCTCATTCAACTACCGCCAAGCGCGAACTGACGCACGCATCTCCCCCAAAAGAGGGGCAATGACCTGACCTCACGCATGTGCAGTAGAAGCCAAGTGGCAGTACGATCAGAACATGAAGAAGCTCCTTGCAAATCTGTTCGAAGCGGTATCCATGTTTGTGGTTCTTATTGCTTCAATTCTCATCCTGGTATCCATATACAACGCATTTGATGAGAAAGTAATCCGTCCATATCAGCGAAGCGAGAAAGCAAAAGAAGTCGCTGCAGAAAAAGAAACTGTGAATGTTGATGCATCAAATTCAGCACAGCTCCTTGTAGAAGCCAGAAAAAGATGCAAGCTAATTGGATACGAAGATGTAGCCATATGCTCGGGCTTGGACGGACAATTACCGGAGGAAAAGCAATCAATTGGCGCAGCAAAGGAAGCAATATCCAGGCGCAAAGCATTTTTCGCAAAATGCACTAAGCACTACGATGAAGCTTACTGTATGGAACTAATGATCCGCGCCTACGGAATTGCGCTGAGGATGAACTCGCAAAGGCCGTAATCCTCCTAATAGCACCAGCCATGAAAACACAAGAATCAGTATCGACTCTGGAGTCCTATATCAACCTGGTGCTAGGATTACCCTTAGCCTATGGAGATATTATCTTCAGGGGACAACCAAAGAAGGGGGATCTACTACCTTCCATCGCACGCGGTAAGCAGCGAACAAACATGGAGCTTGAAGAGAAGGAAAGACTAAGACAAGTCTTTCTATTAGGGTCACCACACATACCACACGATATGTTAGATGAGACTCGAAAAGGTCATCGACTAGATCTTATGGTTTTAGCGCAACACTTCGGGCTTCACACTCGACTTCTCGATTGGTCAAGCAATCCGCTAGTTGCACTCTGGTTTGCATGTGCAGACAGAGATCCTAAGCCTGACGTGTATGTCTATTGCCTAGAAACGGCAGACCTTGTCGACAAAGACATATACACCAATGATCCTTTTGAAATTGAAAATACACGCATAGTAGAACCCCGATTGAATAACCCAAGAATCATCGCTCAACAAGGATTATTCACGCTGCACAAATACTCAAAGACAGGATATGTCCCACTCGAAAAGAACAGAGATATAAAGAAAAGACTCCACGAAATATTGATTCCGGAGAACAAACGAAAACCAATTCTGCAGGATCTATCTCAACTTGGCGTCAATGAGCGAACAATAATGCCGGATCTAGCAGGCTTATGTAGGTATCTGAATTGGCAACGGAACCAATAATATTAAACCAGCTCAACTAATCGTACTCCTTGTGCTAAGAGAGCTATACACAAATCATAGTGCAACCAATGCAGCCGGCAAGCTTGATATGGGAATGAGATTGCAAACGACCGGCTTATTGAACGATCTGCAGTGCCGTCGAGCCGATGTGGCTAAGCATTGCGGCAACCGGACAAATACAGGAAAGCTTCGCCAACCAGTATTTGCTGGTTATGCCAAATATCAACCATCAGGAGAGAAGTGAGTGCCGCGCCACACCTGGAAGAGCCTGAACAAGCAGCAAGTCGGGGCATACGCCGAATACTTCGTAAAGATGGAACTCACAATGCATGGGTTTCAGGTGTATTCCACCGAAGTTGATGATCGAGGAATCGACTTTGTGGCCCGACGGGACGCAGACCCGTTCATCGAAGTTCAGGTCAAGTCTCTTCGAACTATGGGCTACGTTTTCATGCAGAAGACCAAGTTTCCGCTACGGCAAGGTACCTATCTTGCACTGTGTCTCTTCACTGAAGGCCACCAACCAAAGCTATTTCTTGTTCCGGCCACGGTATGGCTCACCCCGAACGCAGTCTTCGTCGATCGGAAGTACGAAGGCGACGGAATGAAAAGCAAGCCAGAGTGGGGTATTAACGTATCGCAGAAGAATATGCTAGAACTTTCGAAATATGCGTTCGAATCCACCATTGATGCGCTTACCCCACAAGCCGACGAATAACCCTGCGTTCCAGCGGACTGGAACCTTGTTTTGCAGTGGCGATGGTCTGCATTGATCGCCCGGAGCCGTGCTTGCTTGAGTTGCGTCGGACAGCGACCATCTGAGCCATGAAACATGTTGAACTGGGACTGAACCTGTCGACCAAGACGACGCGCAAGCGGAGGCACCTGGACGAGATGAACCGCCTTCGGCGTCCGCTCACTTTTGCGTTTACCGTCTCGTAACGATGCTTGCTGCACACTCGTCTTTCCGGTCTGCGCTGTCATGGCTCGTGCTCGGTGCGGCCGGATTGCTCTCGCTGTGGCTGCTTAACGGTGCGGCGTTCTCTGCATGGATGTCCAGTGGCCCGCCCAACCCGTATCCCGATGGCTGGGTCATGCGATCTCATGCGCAGTTGGCTTGGTCCATAGCAGTTGCCATTGGCGGTTTTGCCGCCTTCCGGATGTTGCGTGAGTTACCCACGGTGCGACCGTTGACACTTGCGCTCCTGGGAGCCGCTGCGGTTCTTGCAGCGCTTCCTACCGTGATCCAGTTTCTTCAAATTGATCACTGCTTGGACAGCGGCGGTCGCTGGAATTACCAGGGACTTCAATGCGAGCGCTGAGCGCAAAGGAAATATTCGCCGCCCGCTGAGCGCGAAAGTTGATCATCATGAGTTGCACAGTTTCCATCCGACGGTACAGGCACGGCGAAGAGCCGCAGTTGTTCAATGTCTACTACTCTGCCGTTCACTTGGTGGCTTGTCGCGATTATTCCAATGAGCAAATCCAGACTTGGGCGCCGCAGGATCTAGACAGGGAAACTTGGACGGCACGCATACGAGGAATCAATCCGTTCGTTGCCGAATTGAACGGCAAGATAGTTGGGTACGCCGATCTCCAACCCGACGGCTACATTGATCACTTCTTTGTTTCTGGCCACCATCCCAGGTGCGGTATTGGAACTGCACTTATGAACTATCTGCTCAATGAAGCGCAGTCCGCTTCTTTGAAGGAACTGACATCCGACGTAAGCCGCTCAGCCCAGCCGTTTTATGAGAGGTTCGGCTTCGTCGTCGTCGAGCAGCGACAGCCGGAAGTACGTGGTGTGGTCATTCCAAACGCCTTCATGCGACTGTTAGTCCAATAGTGTGGATCTTCGTGTCGAGCACGCTGCAGATTGGGGAAACCCCCTCTGAACAGTTGAATCGCTGGATTCAGAGATTTCTCAAAAACTCCACCAACAACCCATTCACCTCGCCCGCCCGCTCGCGCTGTATCCAGTGCCCGGCACCGGGCAGGATGTGGCAGCCGCGCAGGCCGGGCAATGTGCTGGGGTAGCGCTCGATCTGGGCCTTCGAGGCTGGGAATCGCAGCACGCCGTCGCGTTCACCGGCGATGAAGAGTGAGGGTTGGCGGATGACCGCGCCTCGCCAGGGGGCCATCAGTTCGGTATTGCGGCGGATGGCGCGGTACCAGTTCAGGCCGCCGCGAAAGCCGGTGCGGGTGTATTCGCCGGCGTAGTAGGCCAGGTCTTCGGCGGTCATCCAGGGCGGCAGGGTGTCGGGGTCGACGGTGTTGGTCAGAAAGCCGGCGCCGGGGGCGAGCAGGCCGAAGGCGGCGCCGGGTGGGGCGTCGCCCGAGCCGCTGTAGTGGATGCGGCGCACGGTGGCGGCCACATCGCGCTCGAACTCGGCCTCGG
Organism: Candidatus Intricatilinea gracilis; assembly: GCA_016702605.1. GTDB lineage: Bacteria > Pseudomonadota > Gammaproteobacteria > Burkholderiales > Burkholderiaceae_C > Sphaerotilus > Sphaerotilus gracilis. The sequence continues at coordinate 790,182 of JADJDQ010000021.1, read as the reverse complement.
CCACGCCGGGGGTCTGGAAGTACTGCATGTAGAAGTTGTGCACGCCCTGCTTGTCGAGCGCGCTGAGCAGGTCCTGCCGGCCGGGCGGCGCAAAGGGCACGCTCATGCCGACGACGGCGCTAAACAGGTCCGGGCGCATGAGGGCGGCGTTCCAGACCGTTGGTGCGCCCCAGTCATGGCCGACCAGCGCGGCCTGCGGTTCACCCAGCGCCTTGAGCAGGCCGACCAGGTCGCCCACGTGGTGGAGCATGGTGTAGTGCTCGGGGCTCTCGGGGGCATCGGTGCCGCCGTAGCCGCGCATGTCGGGCGCCACGGCGCGAAAGCCGGCCGCCGCCACGGCCGCCATCTGGTGGCGCCACGAGTACCAGCTCTCGGGCCAGCCGTGGCAGAACAGCACCAGCGGGCCGCTGCCCTGCATGGCCACACGTAGGCGGATGTCGTCGAGCTGGAAGGTGTGCAGGGTGGGTTGTTCCATGGTGGGGATGGCCTCGTTCGAATCAGACAACAGGTGCGGCGTCCGCCAGCAGGCGCTGGGCATTGGCCATGGCCAGGCCCCTGTGGGCGGTGGGCGGGCCGGTGGGTCTGGTCCGGCCGTGCAGCATCGTCACAAAACCATCGAGAGACAAGGCGGGCGTGCCATGAGGCGTAGGCGCCTCAAGAAAAAGCCCGCGGCACTTGCGTGCCGCGGGCTGCTGGTCGGGAGGCGCAGGGCTTACTTCGGCAGCGTGTTCCAGTAGCGCAGCAGGCTGCGCAGGGCTTCGGGTTTGTTCTGCGGGGCGGCACGGCCGGCCTGGTCGGCCGCGTTGGCGCCGTGGCAGCCGGCGCAGACCTTCACTTCACCGGGCTGGAAGGTGATCCAGACACGTTCGCGCACGACGGCGTTGCCGGTGGCGTCGGTGGTCTGCCAGGTCAGCGCGCGGCGTGCCGGCACGAAGGCGGCGGACGAGCCGTCGGCGGCGATCTTCACGCTGCCTGCCGGGCCTGAGGTGTTGGGCGCGTTCTTGCCGGCGTCGTCGTGCATGGGTTGCGCCAGCGGGCGACGGCCCGAGCGGCTCGAGTAGGCACGCACCGAGTCGGCCTGCAGGATCTGGTAGTGCGCGATGTCGTAGACCTTGCCGCCGTTGCCGACCGTCTTGGCGCCGCCGGGCACTTGCAGGTTGTAGGGCTGCTGCTTGTCGGCGCGGTCACGTGCGGTCTGGTTGCGCGTGACGATCATGGCCAGGTTGTTGGCCTTGAGCCAGTTGCGCAGTGCCGTCTCGTCGACGTTTTCTTCGGTGAAGATGCTCTTTTCGGGCGCTTCGAGCGCCGGTGCGTGGCGGGTGGCGGGGCGCAGGCGGGCGACCACTTCGGCGGGCTCCAGCTCCCAGAGTTTGCCGGTGAAGCTGACCTTGGTGTCCGGGTCGTACCAGCTGACCGACTTGGTGATGCCGCCGGTCAGCGCGGTGGTGCCCACCGAATACTGGCCGGTCGAGTTGTTGAGGTTCAGCTGCCTGAGTGTGAACTCGACACTGCTGGGTGAGCCGATCGAACTGCTCGGTGTGTAGGTGGCGACCATCTGGCCACCCACCAGCGGCAGCGGGCTGCGGAAACGTCCACCGGCGTTGTTGGGGTCGGACGCATCGGTGATCGCGATCTTTTCCGGGTCCAGCCCGACATACCCCTGGAACTTCACCAGCTGGGCAGCGCCGAGTTCGCCGAACTCGCGTCCGTAAACCCGTAATAGGTACCGGGGTTGCGTGGATCCTCACGCACCTGGAATATGCCGCCGTCACCGCGGATGAATTTCTTGTTGGCGTTGAAACCCGCACTCTGGTAATCGAGCAGCGACGAATCCGACGAGAACGACCGCGTGAATCCACCAAAACTCAGTTCATGCCGACCGATGTGGTTGATGGTTTGTTCGTTGCTGCCGTCCTCGTTGATTTCCCACGGGGTAAACAGGTTGAAGGTATAGCCGTTGACCGGCCCGAACACACTGGCACTGGCCGAGCGCGGCTCGGGGAACACCTCGGGGGCGCTGCCCAGCTTGGCGGCGGCGGCGGCCTCGCTGGCGAAGTTGTAGGCGCCGAAACTGCCGCCGTTCTGCTGATCGCGCTGCAGGTGGTCCCAACGGGTGAAGATCACGCGGCCGAAGCTGTCGATGAACGGTGTGAAGGCGCCGCTGACCGTGTGGTTGAGCAAGCGCAGGTCGGCGGTGGCCGGGTTCAGGCTCCAGATGCCGGTGATGGTGGGCGTGCTTTCGTATTCGTCGAGCTGCGGATACAGGTGAGCCTCACCACCACGCGGGCGGTCGGAGGTGAACAACACCCGGTCGTCGGTGCCGTAGAACGGCGACACGTTGTTGTAGGCGGGCTGGTTGGCGAGTTTGGTGATCTTCACCACCTCACCCTTGCCCAGACCGGTCACCTCGTACATCTGCCAGTTGGCCGACACATCGTAATACTGCTTGGACGGTGCGCCGATCACCATGCTGAACAGCGCCTTGGTGCCGTTCCAGTGCACGCTGGGTTCACGCACCGCAATGGCGTTGGCGCCTTGCAGGCCGTCCATGCCGAAGCCGGCTTCCTTGGTCAGGTTGCGCAGCGTGCCGTCGGGGTAACGGATCATCAGATCGCCACCCCGCGGCGTCAGCTTGACCTGCGTGCGGTGGTTGGCGAATGAGCCGACCCGGCTCGAGAAGTCGGCCGACACCGGCACCTGGGTGACAAACAGGATCGGGTTCTGGATCGTGCCCACCGTGCTGCCCGGTGCGGGTGCCGGGACGGGTGTAGGCGCCGGCGTCGGCATCGGTGTCGGCGCGGGTGTCGGAGTCGGCGTCGGCGTCGGAGTGGGTGTCGGGGCCGGTGTCGGGCTGGGTGTCGGTGTGGGAGCAGGCGTGGGGGTCGGCGTCGGCACCGGCGTCGTGGTGGGGGTCGGTGTGGGCCGGGGCCGACGGCGGCGCAAGGCGTCTGCATCCGTGCCGGTATCTGCACTGACGGTGGTGGTGTCGGCAGCGCTGTCTTGTTCTCCGCCGCCACATCCGACCAGTGCAGCACTCGATGCTGCCGCCAGTGCTGCCATCGCCCAGATGTTGTGCCTGTTTGTCTTGTGCATGATTTTTCGCGCTGCTGTTGGATGAATGACCGCAATGTCGCGGCCAGGCTCCGAGCGGCGGTAAGCAAATACAGCCGGGCGTGACGCGGAGAATCTCTGCAGCAGCTGTCTCCACAAGAAACAAGTGCAATCGACCCACCTGGTTGTCTACAAAACCACCAGGGAATCAGGGGTATGTGTATCCGCGGCGGGTATGACTTGTGCGGTTTGTCACATCACAAGCCAGCCGAGAACGACGCCACGCGGCCGGACACGAGACGTGGCGGCAACAAGATCGCCAATCGTTTCAGGCGCCGACCAGGTGTAGCTGGCTAGGTCGGCAGGTCCGCGGTCGACCGTTTCAGCACCGGGCCCACCTGCGGCCGGCGCTGGGCGAACTCATGGGCCAGTTCAAGCGGCGCACGTGTCTTGTGCAGATGGTTGCTCCAGAACTGCCGCCAGGCGCGTGCACCCGGCTGGCCGTTGTACAGGCCCAGCGCATGGCGCATCGCCAGCATCCAGGGCTGGCCCTGCTCGTGCAACTGCTGCAGGTAGTCGATCCACGCCGACTCGACCTGCTCGCGGCTCGTCGCCGGGCCGGCCACGCCGAAGAAACGTTCGTCCCAACCGGCCATCTGCCAGGGCTCGTGATAGGCCTGGCGGCCGATCATCACGCCGTCCAGCGCCGGGCCATGCATGCCGTGGTCGCCACCAGGCAGACAGCCGTCAGGCCTGGCATCACGGGTGCAATCGCGGCTGCCGTCAACCGAGCCACGAGCGACGCCAGCCGTGTCGTCACCGACACAGCCAGCAGGCTGCGGCACCAGCTGAGCGGCGATCTCGTCGTCACTCTTGAGCCCGCCGTTCACCACGATGGTGAGCTGCGGCAACTCACGCTTGAGGCGGTGCACGAACTCGTAGCGCAGCGGCGGAATCTCGCGGTTGTCCTTGGGGCTCAGGCCCTGCAGCCAGGCGTTGCGCGCATGCACGACGAACACCTCACAACCCGCGTCGGCGAGTGTGCCGACAAAGTCGCGCACGAAGCCATAGTTCTCGATGCGGTCGATGCCGATGCGGTGTTTCACTGTCACCGGCAACGAACAGGCGTCGCGCATGGCCTTGACACCATCGGCCACCAGCGCCGGCTCGTTCATCAGGCAGGCACCAAAGGCGCCGCGCTGCACCCGCTCACTCGGGCAGCCGCAGTTGAGATTGACCTCGTCGTAGCCCCAGCGTTCGGCCAGCCGTGCGCAGGCGGCCAGGTCGTCCGGCTCGCTGCCACCCAGCTGCAGCGCCACCGGGTGCTCGATGGCACCGAAGTCCAGATGGCGCGGCTGGTCGCCATGGATCAACGCCCCGGTCGTCACCATCTCGGTGTAGAGGCGCGTGCGGCGCGTCAGCAGGCGGTGGAAGTGCCGGCAATGCCGGTCAGTCCAGTCCATCATCGGCGCCACGCTCAGGCGCCAGGGGTTGGTCGAGGCTTGATCCATGGGGGCGATTGTCGCGGCGGGGCGCGGAACGGCGCGGAACGGACGGTCGGCGCCAACATGCTCGAGTCGGCGGTCAGTGCCGCCCGAACAGCCGCGCATCCCAGACCACCGGCTCCGGACTCCCGGCGACGATCATCCTGAAATCCGGATGCTGCGGATTCAAGAGGACATTGCCCTCCCTGCGCGCCACGACCGAAGGAACCACCAGCACGGCAGTTCTCCGCTCTTGAATCCAGGCATCACCGAAGACTCTGGCCACGCGCAGGTCGGCATGGTCCCAGCCGCCAGGCAGGCTGCTGTCGTCGTGCCGCTCGACAGTCACGGCACCCGCGATGGCAATCTCGACGGCGACGTGTGTTCGCGGCACGCGCCCGATGCCTGCGTGGGCCAGGCACTCCAGCATCGCGCCTGCGAACGACTGGCTGGCGTAGATGACACCAAGACCCGGTGAGTTCCACCGGCCTCCGACAAGTGAGGCGCCGATCGGACTGAACGGATCGAACCGTCCGTCGGCGATGCGCCAAGCCTGCCAGGACGGCAACGGTGCCTGCTTGCTGGCGGTCGCCTTCGATGTCGCCTCAGGCGGCAACGCCATGGAACAGCGACCAGAGCAGATTCTCGACGCGGCGCGCACCCAGTTCGGTCAGGGCCACCTCGATGGGCCGCTTGCCGCCCAGCATGGCATGGCCGGTGGACAAGAAGGCCCGCGCGTCGTCGACGTCGTCCCACACATGTTCTGCGGTGGCGATCACGCGAGCCAGTCGCTCCACTCGCTCGCCTTCCTGCGGCTTCAAGCCCTCACCCCGTCGGTGAAACGTGGCCGACGGGATGACCCGCTGCATCAGGGCTGCCGCGTCGGGCGAGGTGCCGTACACATGTCGGGCCACGGCGCCGAGTGAGGCCTTGGGCAGACCCGCTTCCACCTGTTGATCCAGTTGCTCGATGGATGTGACCTTGCCGCGCAAGCCCAGCACCAGGGCGATCTTGCTCGGTTCGACGACGACCGCGTACATGAGGTGACTCCCAGTTGATAGACCGGAGTTTATCAAATGAAACAATGGCTGCCCGGGGTCTCCGGCCAGCTTCCGGCGTGGCAGGGCGATGGTCGCGGCGCAGCAAGCTGGTGCAGCCGGGGGGACCGGTTGGGGGGGCGCAAGGTTGCTGGTGTCCAACTGCGCCATGATGTGTGCAATGGCCGGTGGCCGTCGGCAGCGTTCTACAGGTGGCAGCCGGGCTGGTCGATACAACGGGCCAAGATCGTCGCCTAGCCGCATGTCCACACCAGCTTCACCTCTTGCCACACCCCATGGGGATCTGCGCTCGCCTCGGGCCTGGCATCTCGGGTTTGCGCCTGACGTCGAGGCGCGTTACGAAGCAGACACCGGCGCACAGCGCAGCCGCGATCTGCAGCTGGCGGGGCTGGTGGCCCTGTGTGTCTATGACCTCTTCCTGGTCAACGACTGGCTGATACGACCCGAGGTGCTGTCGGTGGCCATGTTCTGGCGGCTCGGTGTGGTCAGTGTCTATGGCTTGCTGATGCTGGCGCTGATCCGTCGGGGCTTGCCACCGCGCTGGCGCGAGGCCGCCATGGGCAGCACCATCGTGGTGGCGATGTGGGGCTCGAGCATGATCTTTCGCGCCACAGCGTCGGACGTGGGGGTGTACGACCCCTTCATGTTCAGCCTGGTCTTTCTGGCCTGCAACATCGTCTTCCAGCTTCGTTTTGTGGTGGCCTTGACGAGTTCGACGACAGCATTGCTCATCGCCGCCGCACATGTGCTCGCCCCTGGCGCGATGCCCGACGCGGCCAAGCCTTTTGCTCTGGCGTTGCTGCTGGCCACGCTGATCTTCACCGTGCTGGCCTGCTACCGGCTGGAACGATCGGAGCGCCGCGCCTACCTGCTGATCCTGCGCGAAACCAGCCGCAGCCAGGCAGCGATGTTGACGGCTGGCCAGATGGCCACCTTGTCTCAGACCGACGCACTGACACAACTCGCCAACCGCCGCGCCTTCGACCTCGAACTGCCCAGGCGCCTTGACGAGGCCCGGCGCACGGGCCAGCCGCTGGCCATGCTGGTGATCGACATCGACCACTTCAAGCGCTACAACGACCACTACGGCCACCCGGCCGGTGATGCCTGCCTGCGCCGGGTGGCCGAAGTGATGCGCGAGGCGCTGCGCGAGCAAGACTTCATCGCCCGCATCGGCGGCGAGGAGTTCGCCGTGCTGCTGAGCCCGGCCAACCCAGCCACGGCAAGACAACTGGCCGACCGCCTGCTGCAGCAGGTCGAACAGGCGGCGATTGCTCATGAAGGCCTGCCGGGTCGCCAGGTCGTGACCATCAGCCTGGGCCTGGCCGTGACAGCCCTGCCCCAGGCCGGGGAACCAGCCAGCCTGATGGCCGCCGCCGACGCGGCGCTGTACGACGCCAAGCGTCAGGGCCGCAACCGCTGGGTGATGGCGCCCAATGCCGCAGCGGCCGTGAACTGAAACATCCGGTCGGCACGTCGCACACAGCTCACCTGCCGCCGGCAATCCGGGCGGACGCTGCGTCGACGTCGCCGTCAACGCAGCGGCTGGACACGCGCTGGTGCCCGAGACCCATCGTGGCTCACACTCGATCGAGGCCGAACATCCGTGCGGCACACTAGCCTGGCCTTCGAGCGAACCGCGCACCCGCCAAGAACAGCCGGACCCACCACCATGCCCGACCAGCCCATCGATCCGCCCTCGCCGCCTGCCGCCACTGGCATGAAGAAGGGCCTCACCAGCTACGGCGACACCGGCTTTTCTCTGTTCTTGCGCAAGGCCTTCATCAAGGGTGCGGGGTTCACCGACGCAGCGCTGGAACGGCCCGTCATCGGGATCACCGACACGGGCAGCGACTACAACCCCTGCCACGGCAATGCGCCGCAACTGGTGCAGGCCGTCAAGCGCGGCGTGATGCTGGCGGGCGGGTTGCCGATGGCGTTTCCGACCATCTCGGTGCACGAGAGTTTTGCGGCGCCGACCAGCATGTTCCTGCGCAACCTGATGTCGATGGACACCGAGGAGATGCTGCGCGCCCAGCCCATGGACGCGGTGGTGCTGATCGGTGGTTGCGACAAGACGGTGCCGGCGCAGCTGATGGGCGCGGCGTCGGCCGGGCTGCCTGCCATCCAGCTCATCACGGGGTCGATGCTGACAGGTTCTCACCGCGGCGAACGTGTCGGCGCCTGCACCGATTGCCGGCGCTACTGGGGCAAGTTCCGCGCGGGTGAGGTGGATGCCGACGAGATCGCTGAGGTCAACGACCAACTGGTGGCCAGCGTAGGCACCTGCTCGGTGATGGGCACGGCCAGCACCATGGCCTGTATCGCCGAGGCGCTGGGCATGACGGTGCCGGGTGGTGCCTCGCCACCGGCGGTGACGGCGGACCGCATCCGTATCGCCGAGCTGACTGGCGCACGGGCGGTGCAGATGGCGCGTGATCACCTCACCATCGACAGGATCCTCACGCCCGAGGCCTTCGAGAACGCCATGCGTGTGCTGCTGGCCATCGGTGGGTCGACCAATGGCATCGTGCATCTGGCGGCCATAGCCGGGCGCATGGGGCTGGAGATCGACATGGCTGCCTTGGACCGCATGGGTCGCCAGACGCCGGTGCTGCTGGACCTGAAACCTTCCGGCCAGCACTACATGGAAGACTTCCACCACGCCGGCGGCATGGCCACGCTGCTGCGTGAACTCAAGCCGCTGCTGCGGCTGGATGCCCTCACCGTCACCGGCCGCACGCTGGGCGAGGAGATCGACGCCGCCGGCCCGGGCTTCAGGCAGGAGGTGGTGCGGACGATGGCCAACCCGATCTATCCGCAAGGTGGCATCGCGGTGCTGAGCGGCAACCTGGCGCCGGGCGGCGCCATCATCAAGCAGAGCGCTGCCGATGCCCGGCTGATGGAACACCAGGGCAGGGCTGTGGTCTTCGACAACCTCGAGGACATGGCCAGCCGCATCGACAGCGACGAGCTCGACGTGACGGCCGACGACGTGCTGGTGCTGCGCAACATCGGCCCCAAGGGTGCGCCGGGCATGCCCGAGGCGGGCTACATCCCGATCCCGCGCAAGCTGGCGCGGGCGGGGGTGAAGGACATCGTGCGACTCTCGGACGGGCGCATGAGCGGCACGGCCTTCGGCACCATCGTGCTGCACGTGACGCCCGAGTCGGCCATCGGCGGGCCGCTGGCGCATGTGAAGAGCGGCGACCAGATCCGCCTGAGTGTGGCCAGGCGCGAGATCACGCTACTGGTGTCGGACGACGAGCTGGCGCAGCGCGCGCTCGACCAACCGGTCACCGAACCCACGGCCGACCGTGGCTACCGCAAGCTCTACCTGCAAAGCGTGACTCAGGCCGACAAGGGGGCGGACTTCGACTTTCTGAAGGCGGCGCACATGACGGGCAGGGTACCTCGGGTGTGAGGGCGCTGCGGCGTGCCGGCGGCCGACTTGTCGGCGTAGTCGATGCGCGCGATGCCGACCGGTCGACGCGCCGCCGCTGCCCGACTTGAATCGCGCCGACAAATCTTTCCGACGTTTTGCGGGCGTTCTCGTCTTGCTGATCGACGCGGCCACGGTGGCTGCGACCAACCAGCCGGACGACCGCCCTCATGAACGATCTCGCCACGCTCCCTGACACCAACCGCCGCCAGCACCTGCGCCTGTGGGCCGGCGGCGCCCTGCTCGGCCTGGCCACACCGCTCGTGCAGGGCCAGGCCCTGATGCCCCGGCCGGATCGCGGCGCGCAGCCCGCGCTGCGACTCATCACACCGCCGGGCCAGCAGGCCATCCAGCTGCAGCTGGTCGACATCCAGGCCGAGCTGGTGGGGCGTGCGGTAGCCACGCGCATCGAGATCCACCTCTACAACCCCAACCCGCAGGTGCTGGAAGCCGAGCTGCAGCTGCCGCTGCTCGGTGGCCAGGTGGTGACCGGTTTTGCGCTCGACATCCAGGGCGAGTTGCGCGCTGCCGTGCCGGTGGACAAGGCGCGTGGCCGCGAGGTGTTCGAGGCCATCGTGCGCCGCGGCGTCGACCCCGCGCTGCTCGAAGCCACCCAGGGCAACCACCACAAGTTGCGTGTCTACCCGCTGCCGCCACGTGGCACGCGGCGTGTGGTGCTCGAGCTGAGCGAGACGCTGGCTGGCGGCGCCGCCACACCGGGCGACTTGTCCGCGCCGGCGTCGAAGCACGGCGCGGCGACGCCCGAGGGGCCCAACCCGTCCGAGGCCGGGCACGCCGACCAGAGCCAGCCGATCTGGCGTCTGCCACTGCGTCTGGGCAGCCGGGTCGAGTTGCTGCAGGTCAGTGTGACCTGTGTTGGCCTGCCGGCTGCAGCCTTGTCCGCCAGCATCGGCACCGAGGCACTGCCCTGGGTCGACCTGGGCGACGGCAACGCGGTGTTGAACTGGAGCACACGCGGCCATGGTGGTCAGCATGCCCGCGGCGAGTTGCGCGTGCTGCTGCCACAGCCGGACGCCGGCCGGGCGCTCGTCAGCACGCAGCGCGCGGGTGATCAGACCTGTTTTTATGCCGAGTGGCTGGCGCCGGCTGCCCTGCGTGCCACCCGACCGCGGCCACATCCGGCTCAGCTCACCCTGTGGTGGGACACCTCGGGCTCGGGCGCCAACCGCGACCATGCACTGGAGCTGGCCTGGCTCGACGCCTGGTTCAGCCACATCGGCAGCACCGTCGTTCATCTGGTCGAGTTGCGCGACGTGGCGCAGCCACCGCGGCGGTTCGAGGTGCGCCGCGGCGAGTGGGTCGAGTTGCGCCAGCACCTGGCCGGCATGGCCTACGACGGCGCCAGCCAGCTCGGCGACCTGCGCCCGGTGCCCGGCAGTGAGCTCGGCCTGCTCGTCAGCGACGGCCTGGGCAACTACGGCGGCGCAGCCCTGCCGGGTTTTGCGGCGACAGGCGGCACGCCTGCCGACAAGCCCAGAACACGACACGCCGCGGTGTCCCCCACACCCCCGCCCTTGGCGCTGCTGGTGTTGTGTGCCACGCCAGATGCCGACACCCGCCGGCTGCGTCGACTGGCCGAAGCCAGCGGCGGCGCCTGCATCGATCTGCTCGGCTCGAGCATGAGCCAGGCGCTCGCGCTGGCCACACACGAACGTTGTCGCCTGCTGGGCCTGAGCGGGCGCCGGGTGACTGATCTGGAAGGCTCCGGCCAACTCATCGACGCCGGCAGGTTCAGCATCACCGGTGTGTTGACCGCGCCAAGCGGCGAGGTCGACCTGCTGCTGCAACTGCCCGGCGGCGCCAGGCAGACGGTCACCGTGAACGTGGCAGCCCAGGGCACGGGCGCCACGTCGCGCAGGGTCGGCAAGCCGGCGGCAGCAAAGCGCGGTGGCACCACAGCGCCACCGCAGGCCGGCGTGGCCGCCACACGGTGGGCGCAGATGCGGCTGGCCACGCTGGAGGTCGACCCACACACCAACCGCGCCGCCATCCGCCGGCTGGGCCAACGGTTTGGTCTGGTCACCCGCGAAACCTCACTCATCGTGCTCGACACGCTGGACGACTACGCGCGCCACGACATCGAACCTCCGGCCGACCTGCGCGACGCCTGGCTCAGCCTGCGCAGCCAGATCGAGGCCATGCGTCCGGGCCACCAAACGCGCGGGCTGCCGCCGAGCTGGCGCGAGCGCCAGCGCTGGTGGGCGACCGACTACTCTCGGTCGCCGGCAAAGGGCGACGTCGATCGCGACGACCTGTCAGGCCAGGCCGTCGGCATCGACGACACCAACGCAACGCGACGCCTGCTGGCGCCCGCGGCGGCGGAGACGGCATCTGCCAGAGCGGCGCCCAGTGCCAAGGCGCTGCAAGACCGAAGCGCCACCGAGCGCTCGCGCAGGGACGTGGCAGCGGCGCCGCCTGCCAGCCTGGCCGGCACACGCGAGGCTTCGGCGATGCGCGCCGAACGTCGTGACGATGGCGACAGCCACGCCACCATCGCGCTGCAGACCTGGCAGACCGACAGTGTGTACATGCAACGCCTGCGCGCCGCCACGCCGGCCCGGCGTTATGCGATCTACCTCGACGAACGCCCGGGCTACACCCGCAGCACGGCGTTCTTCCTGGACATGGCCGAGGTGTTTCTTGCCGCCGGCCAGACCAAGTTGGGGCTGCGCATCGTCTCGAACCTGGCCGAGATGGACCTCGAGAACCGCCAGGTGCTGCGACTCCTGGCCTTCAGGCTGCTGGCGGCCGGCCAGGTTCGGCTGGCGCTGCCGGTGCTGGAGCAGGTGCTGCAGCTGGCGCCGGACGAACCGCAGTCGTGGCGCGACCTGGCGCTGGCGCTGGACCGCGACGGCCAACATCAGCGCGCCGTCGAGCTGTTGTGGGAGGTGGCCTCGCGCCGGTGGCCCCATGCCGGCGCGGGCATCGCTGAAGTGGCGCTGGCCGAGCTCAATACCATCGCCGCGCGCAGTCCACGGCTGGATCTGCAGATGGTCGACCCGCGTGGCTTGCAGCCCATGCCGGTGGCGCTGCGGGTGTTGCTCACCTGGGACACCGACAACACCGACATCGACCTCTGGGTGGTCGACCCCGACGGCGAGACCTGTTCGTACCAGCGCCGTCTCACGCGCCTGGGCGCACGCCTGACCAGTGACAACACCGAAGGTTACGGCCCGGAGGAGTTTGTGCTGCGTGTGGCCAGGCCGGGCGCCTACATCGTCAAGGCCAACTACTACGGCCATCGCCAGCAGGTGCTGGTGGGCGCCACCACCTTGATGGTGCAACTCAGCACCGACTGGGGCACACCGCAGCAGAAGGACCAGCAGATCGTGCTGCGCCTGCAAGGCCGGCGCGACGTGGTGACGGTGGGCCGCTTCACGGTGGAGGCGCCGGGCTCGTAGCGCTGAACAGGCGGTGAAACACGCAGGGTGAAAAGTGCCTGACCCTGCGCCGGCGGTGACGCGCTGCAGGCGCCCTGGTGTGTTGTCGCGGGGTGTCGACACCCGGCCGGGTGGCTCGAGCCAGTGCAAGTCGAACCCCGCCGCATTGCAAGTGCCTGTTTCAGCTTGCTCGAACTGTGCCGGAACAGACGATGATCGCGCCCGCCCGCATCGACCTTGCCCGGCCCAGCCCGGTCCAGCCCGGTCCAGATGGCCCCAGCCTCCCAGTCCGCTCCAGCAGAACCCAGCCTCTTGCGCACCCTACCGGCGCGGCGCACCGGTGCGCCCGAAGCGGCCAAGGCGGCACGCTGGGCACGAGAAGGTGCTGCCGGCCAGGACCGCGCCGCGGCGCTGCTGCTCAGCACCTGGGGCGCGCGGTTGCTGCGTTACTTCGTGAGCCACGGCCGCACCAGCGACAGCGTGGCCGAAGAACTGGCCAGCGACGCCATCCTGCAGTTCGTGTTGCAGCCGCTGCCCGCCAGTTGCCCGGCCGACGTGTGGTTGTGGACCATCGCGCGCCACGGCCTGATCGACTGGGCCCGCGCGCAGGACACACTCAAACGCGGCGGCAGTGGTGGTAGCCGCAGCGGCGCAGTCAGCGGTGGCAAGGCCGGCGCCACCGGGCGCAGCCAGGGCGCGGCCACACAGACCGGGCGCATCGAAGTCACGCTCGACGACGACGAGATGCTGGCCTTGCTCGACACCCACCTCGGCCATGTCGACCTGGCACCGTGGATACGCGACTGTGTGCACAAGGCCGCCGCCTGGATGGAACGCGAGGAGCCGCGCCATGCCCAGGTGTTGTGGATGGTGGCGCAGGGCTGGTCGGCCGAAGAGGTGGCCATCCACTTCGGCGCGCCGCCCGAGGCGGTGACCGAACGCCAGCGCAGCGCCGCCCGCGACCGCATCTACCGCGCCTGCCAGTGCGCCCGCGAACACTTCGCACCTTGCCAGGAGTGACGGGTTTGACCAGCAAACACACCGACGACGATCGCTGGCTGGCCGCCCTGGCCGGCCAGGCCGAGCCCGACGACGCCCAGACCCGGCAGGCGGCGTCGCTGCGCCGGTATCTTGAATTGCAGGACGAACGCGAAGCACCGCTCGAACGCCGGGCCGCCGGCCGCATGGCCCGGCGGCTGCAGGCCGGGCTGGCAGCGGCACAGGCCGGCCATGCCGACCCGGCGACCCAGGCACCGCAGACGTCACCCGCCGCACACTCCACACCGGCCCAGCTGGTCGATCTGGCAGATCTGGCCGCGCCGACCGGGCAAACGGCGCCCATGCCACTGCCGGCGGCGCGGGTGAGTGGCTGGTCACGGGTCCGGGCCTGGTGTTTTCCGCCCGTGCAGGGCCACGGCGGCCACTACGCCGGGGCTGGCGCCCTGGCCGTCGTGCTGGCCACCGCTCTCATCCTGGCCCCTGGCTGGTGGTCGCGATCCGAAGCCCCCGCCCAGGCCGACGAACGCCTCGCCATGGCCGAACCCACGAGGCAGATCGGGGCGAAGGAGGTCGCGCGAGACACCCTGTCGACCAGCAGGATGGTGTTACCGCCAACTGTCGCACCGGCAGACGTTCCCCCGGTCGCACCGCTGGTCGCGCCTCCAGCAGAGCAAGATGCAGCGAGGGCCAACGACGAGGCGGGCGCCGCGCGGCTGGACAAGCGCGCCGCCAGAGGACTTGTCGAGGCGAGGCCGCCTGTGCCCGTCGCAGCACTGGGCAGGTCCGCTGCGCCAGTGGCTGCTCGCCACCTGCCACAGCGCGACCTGCCGCTGCCGGCGCCAGCGCGCCGCGTCAGCACCTGCGTGTGCCGCGTCCGGCGGACGCCGCCGCGCAGATCGAGGAACTGCTGCGCCAGCAGGATGTCACCTACGCCGTGCGGATGAGCCCGGACGACTGGCTGCTCGACGCCGACGTTCCTGCCGCGCGGCGCGACGCCCTGATCGACCCTCTGCGCCGGTTCAGGCTCGAGCTGCCCGCCGACGGCAAGCTGCGCGTGCGGATCACGCCGGCACACTGAGCCTGCAAGCCGAGCCGGCGGGCTTGTGCCAGTGCCGGTGCCTGGCAGCCGACACGACGACGAAGGTCAACACAGATCATTCGATGTAACCGTCGAGCGGATGCGCGCACAGGGCGGTGCTGGTGATACTCACCGGGTGAACTCCGCACAGTGGCTCTGGTCGATGATCGGCCTGCAGCTGATCCTGTTCTCGATCGGCTGGCTGACTTCCGCGCGCAAGGCGCGCGAAGCACGCACGGCCATGCATCGTCTCGCCTTGTTCAATCTCGGCATGGGCACGGGCACGGCGCTGATCGGGCTGCGCGGCATCCTGCCTTATGTGTTGACGCACCCGGTGTCCAACATCGTGTCGCTGGCGTCACTCATCATGTTGTGGCGAGCCGGGCAGGCCCTCACCGCCAGGCAGGCAGCGACACGCGAACAGATCGCCATCTTCTTGGCCGGCGCCGCGGCGATCGCCTGGTACAGCGGCTCGCTGCAGACCGCCCAGCACCGCGTGGCGAGCTACTTCGTGGCCACGGCCTGGATCGCGTCACGCAGCGGCTGGAATGCCTACCGCGGCCTGAGAGCCGAGTCGCTGCATGCGGCAGCCCGGACCCTGCTGGTCGCCGGATGGGCCATGGCGGCCCTGTTCGCCTGGCGCGCATTGGTGGGCCTCACCGGTCAGGCGCAGATCGAGTTCAACCATGCCTCGGACACCAACAACAGCATGGCGCTGCTGGTCATGGTGGCCGTGTTCACGGTGAACACGGTGTTCGCCGCGGTGATCTTCGGTCGCATGACGGCCGAACTCGAACGCCAGTCCCGCCGCGACAGCCTGACCGGCCTGCCCAACCGGCGCGACATCGTCGAGTCGCTCGACGTCGAATGGCAGCGCTACCAGCGCAGCGGCGTGGTGTTCTCGGTCGCCTGTCTGGACATCGACCACTTCAAGACCGTCAACGACAGCCATGGCCATGCGGCGGGTGATGCCGCGCTGATCGCCGTGTCGAACAAGCTCGAGCGTCAAGTGCGCCCCGGCGACCACCTGGGCCGCAGCGGTGGCGAAGAGTTTCTGGCCGTGCTGGTCGGCTGTGACGCGGCGCAGGCCCAGGTCGCCGCCGAACGCCTGTGCCTGGCGGTAGCCAACGAGCCGGGACTGCACCCGGGCATCGATCGACGCCTGACGATCAGCATCGGCGTGGCCACCGCCAGCCCGGCCGATCGTTCGGCCGAAGCCCTGCTGGCACGTGCCGATGCCGCGCTCTACCAGGCCAAGGCAGAGGGCCGCAACCGGGTCTGCCAGGCGATCTGGCCGGTTCGCCTGGAGCCGACGGTCACCGAGATCACGTCACCGGCGCAGGGTTGAACAACACCAGCGCGTTGTGCAGCTTCCAGTGTTCGGCCCAGGTTTTCTTGCGGCCACTGGCCACGTCGAGCATCAGGTGGAACAACTCCCAGCCGGTCTGCTCGATGGTCGATTCACCGTCGGCGATGCGGCCGGCGTTCACGTCCATCAGGTCGTGCCAGCGCCTCGCCAGGTCGCTGCGGGTGGCCACCTTGATGACCGGACATACCGCCAGGCCGTAGGGTGTGCCACGGCCGGTGGTGAAGACGTGCAGATTCATGCCGGCCGCAAGCTGCAGCGTGCCGCAGATGAAGTCGCTTGCTGGCGTGGCGGCGTAGACCAGGCCGCGCTGATCGGGCCGCAGCTTCTCGCCCGGCGCAAGCACGTGTGAGATGGCCGAGCTGCCACTCTTGATGATCGAGCCCATGGCCTTCTCGGCGATGTTGCTCAAACCGCCGGCCTTGTTGCCGGGCGTGGTGTTGGCGGCGCGGTCGACCTGGCCGCGGTCCAGGTAGCGGTCGTACCAGCCCAGCTCGCGGATGATGGCCTGGGCCACCTCGGGCGTGGCGGCGCGGCTGGTGAGTTGCTCGACGGCGTCGCGCACCTCGGTGTTCTCGCTGAACATGACCGTGGCACCGGCGCGCACCAGCAGGTCGGCGCAAAAACCCACCGCCGGGTTGGCCGTCACACCGCTGAAGGCGTCACTGCCGCCGCACTGCACACCCACCACCAGTTCGCTGGCCGGGATGGTCTCGCGTCGGCGCTTGTTCAGCCGCTCGAGGTGTGGTCGTGCGCTGGCCAGGATGTCGTCCAGCATCGACATGAAGCCGACGTGCTGGTCGTCCTGCAGGCACACGGTCTCGGGGCCGAGTGCCGGGTCGCGTTCGTCGCTGATCGCGAAGGAGCCCGGCGGCAGCAGGCGATCGGGTTGCAGCTTTTCGCAGCCCAGGCTCACCACCAGCACCTCGCCGCCGAAGTTGGGGTTGAGGCTGATGTGGCGCAGCGTGCGGATGGGGATGACGGCATCCGGCGCGTCGATGGCCACGCCGCAACCGTAGCTGTGCTCCAGGCCGATCACGTCGTCCACGTTGGGATAGCCCGGCAACAGTTCGGCCTTGATGCGCGCCACCGCCTGCGCCACCACGCCGGCCACACATTGCACTGTGGTGGTGATGGCCAGGATGTTGCGGGTGCCGACCGAACCATCCGCATTGCGGTACCCCTCGAAGCTGTAGCCGGCGAGCGGCTCGTGCTGTGGCGGTATCACCGTGGCCAGGGGCAGGCCTTCGAGCGCACGGGCCGACGGCATCTGCAGCAGCCGTTCGTGCACCCAGGCGCCGGCCGGGATGTCCTTCAACGCGTAACCGATGGGCACGTTGTAGCGCCGCACCACCTCGCCGGTGGCGATGTCGGTCAGCGCCACCTTGTGACCTTGCGGCACCTTGTCGCGCAAGCAGATGCCGGCACCTGGCACACCCTCGGGCAGCAACGTGCCGGCCGGAAGACCGCCGTTGTTGGCGACGATCGCCACGTTGTCGGCCGCGTGCATGCGCAGTGTGAGTGGTGCACTCGAACGGAGTTGGTCTGTGGTCTGGTTCATGTCACGGCAGATCGAAGAGGAACATTGTCCTATGTTGTCGTACAACACGACAGGCACCATGGGTGGGCAGAACAGGGTCATTCGCCCCTGTCGCCTGGACGATGTCGACTCTGGTAATTACCCGAATGCTCGAGTCAACGCCTAGTTGTACGATGACTGACGATGATTCTGCAGGAGAACTCACCCATGAAGCAAATTCTGTCCGCCCTGGTGCTTGCCTTTGCCGCAGTCGGCGCTGCCCAGGCGCAGGCCTGGCCGAACAAGCCGGTCACGCTGCTCGTGCCCTTCCCGCCCGGTGGGTCGACCGACGCCATCGCTCGCACCGTCGCCCCCAAGCTGCAGGAGAAGTTCGGCACCACCTTTGTGGTCGAGAACAAGGCCGGTGCCACCGGCACGGTGGGTGCGGCCGCCGTCAAACGTGCGGCGCCTGACGGCTACACGCTGCTCGTGTCGTCGCTGGGCCCCTACGTGATTGCGCCGCACCTGATCAAGAACACCGGCTACGACGCGCTGAAGGACTTCGACTACATCACCGTGGCCGTGCAGGCGCCCAATGTGCTGGCCGTGCCGGCGGCCTCGCCGCACAAGTCGCTGGCCGATGTGATTGCCTTTCACAAGGCCAACCCGGGCAAGATGAGTTTTGCCTCGTCGGGCAATGGCAGCAGCGACCATCTGACCGCAGAGTTGTTCTGGCAGGTCACCGGCACCAGCGGTCTGCACGTGCCCTACAAGGGCGGCGCGCCGGCCCTGGCCGACCTGCTGGGCGGCCAGGTAGACGCCACCTTCGGCAACATCAACACGCTCATCACCAACATCAAGGCGGGCAAGCTGCGCGCCCTGGCGGTCACCAGCGCCAAACGCTCGCCCCTGTTGCCCGACGTGCCGTCGCTGGACGAGTCCGGCATCAAGGGCGCCAATGTGACGTCGTGGCAGGCCATCGCCGCGCCCAAGGGGCTGCCGGCCGACATCAAGGCCAAGCTGCACACTGCCCTGGTGGCAGCACTCAACGATGACTCGGTCAAACCCAAGCTGCTCGGCCTGGGCTTCGAGATCGTGGCCAACACGCCCGAGCAGTTCACCACCTTCCAGGCCGCCGAATTCGCCCGCTGGAAACAGGTGATCGAGACCGGCAAGATCTCGGCGGACTAGCCACCGACGCCACCCCGGTACCTTCGCAACCTCGAACCCCGCCCGCTTCCCGATGGCATCGACCCTGCCCGTCATCACCGCCCTGCGCGTCATCCCGGTGGCCGGGCGCGACAGCATGTTGCTCAACCTGAGCGGCGCACACGGCCCGTACTTCACGCGCAACCTGCTGATCCTGACCGACAGCGACGGGCGCACCGGCATCGGCGAGGTGCCGGGCGGCGAGAAGATCCGCCAGACGCTCGAAGACGCCGCGCCGCTGGTCGTCGGCCAGCCGCTGGGCTCGCAACAACGCCTGGTCACCCAGGTGCAGCAGGCCTTTGCCGACCGCGACAGTGGCGGGCGTGGCCTGCAGACCTTCGACCTGCGTACGACCATTCATGCCGTCACGGCCATCGAGTCCGCCCTGCTCGACTTGCTCGGCCAACACCTGGGTGTGCCGGTGGCGGCGCTGCTAGGTGAAGGCCAGCAGCGCGATGCCGTCGAGATGCTGGGCTATCTGTTCTTCGTCGGCGACCGCACGCGCACCGACCTGGACTACGACAGCGATCCGGGCGCTGCCGACACCTGGCTGCGCCTGCGCCACGAGGCGGCCATGACGCCAACTGCCATCGTGCGGCTCGCCGAAGCAGCACGTGAACGTTATGGCTTCGACGACTTCAAGTTGAAGGGCGGCGTGCTGCGCGGCGAAGAAGAGGTCGAGGCGCTGGTGGCGCTGCACGAACGCTTTCCGCAAGCCCGCGTCACACTCGACCCCAATGGCGGCTGGCTGCTGAAAGATGCCATCCGCCTGATGCGCGACATGCACGGCGTGGTGGCTTATGCCGAAGACCCCTGCGGCGCCGAAGACGGCTTCTCGGGCCGCGAGGTGATGGCCGAGTTCCGCCGCGCCACCGGCCTGCCCACGGCCACCAACATGGTTGCCACGGACTGGCGCCAGCTGGCTCATGCCCTCGCCCTGCAGGCCGTCGACATACCGCTGGCCGACCCACATTTCTGGACCATGGCCGGCAGCGTGCGGGTGGCCCAGACCTGCCGCGACTGGGGCCTGACCTGGGGATCACACTCGAACAATCACTTCGACGTGTCGCTCGCCATGTTCACCCACGTGGGTGCGGCGGCACCCGGCAAGGTGACGGCCATCGACACACACTGGATCTGGCAGGACGGCCAGCGCTTGACGAAAGAGCCACTACAGATCGTCGGCGGCCATGTGCAGGTGCCGAAGAAACCCGGCCTGGGCATCGAGCTCGACATGGTCGAGGTCGACAAGGCGCACCATCTCTACAAGCAGCACGGCCTGGGCTCGCGCGACGACGCCGTGGCCATGCAGTCCCTCATCCCCGGCTGGACCTTCGACCCCAAGCGCCCGGCGCTGGTGCGTTGATCGAACGGCAAGTCGCCGGCTGACGCCAGCCGAGGCGCAATGTCGGCCAGCAGGCCTGCCCACCAAGTCAAGACACCGCCTGGCGCGGCAGGTTTCAGCCGCGCCAGGCGCGTGACGGAACGAGCAGGCCGGGCGTGGCGAGCCGCCCATCGAAGTGCCGGCGCATCAGCCCGGTCAGTGGCAGTTCGCCCAGGCGGTAGACCACCACACCCACGGCGGTGCAGGCCAGCATCGCCAGGCCCATGGCCAGTGTTGCACCGAGCAGATTGGCGGGCAGGCCGAGACGGCTGACCCACACGGTGACCGCGGCCAGCGTGAACACATGGGTCAGGTAGATCGAATACGAGGCGTTGCCCAGTTCTTCGAGCACCGGCAGGCGCCGATGCCAGGCGGGGCAAAGGCAAGCGCCGAGCACCAGCCAGGCGCCGATCTGGCGTGCCCAGGTGCCATGTTCGGTGGGGCCGAACAGCAGCAGGCCGGACCCGGCTGTCAGCGCCAGCACGGCCAGCGGCAGACCCGGCTTCAGCCAGCCGCGTTGCCAGGCATGGGCGACCACGGCGCCACCGGCAAACTCGAGCAGCAAGGGGCTGGTGTAACTTCGCGCCAGCGCGCCGTCGAAGGGGCCGAACACCTGGCCGACACCGACCAGCGTGACACAGACGGCCACCAGCACCTGCGTGGCACGCTGCCTCGCCAGCAGCGAGGCGGCGAACAGCAGATAGAAGTACATCTCGAAGTTGAGCGTCCAGCCCGGCACCAGCAGCGGCCAGATCTGCGCCGGCCGCGTGTCGGAGTAGTGCGGCACGAAGGCCAGACTCAGCAGTGTGCTGCGCGGTGTGGGCGCGAGTCCGCCGAACACATACGGCGGCAACACCGCCAGCAACACCATCACCACGGTAAGTGCCCAGTAGATGGGTGCGATACGAAGTAGCCGATGCCGCAGGAAATCCAGCGGCGCCACCTTGCGGCCGGTGCAGGTCAGCACCATGACGAAGCCGCTGATGGCAAAGAACACGTCGACACCCGCGGTGCCGAAGCGGCTGGTGTAATGCTGCAGCGTGAGGGCGTTGAGCGCCGTGGTGTGGTGCCACACCACCAGCAAGGCGGCCACGGCGCGCAGGTACTGGATCGGCAGGATGGTGCGGCGCGGGTCGGACATGTCAGTCCCGCCCGGCCGTTCCGTAGGGACTGAGCGCCCCCTCGGGGGGCAGCGAGCAGCGCGAGCTTGGGGGCTTCATGTCAGAACCGACGCTCACGCAGCGCCAGCGCCTCGTTGCCGGCCAGCGCCAGCAGCACCAGGGCACCACCGCCGATGACCGCTGCCGTGGGGGCTTCACTCGACCCGAGCCAGGTCCAGATCACGCCGAAGAGGATCTCGAGCAGGCCCAGCAGCGAGGCCTCGGGCGCCTTGAGCACCTGGCCAACGGCCACGGCCAGCACGCACGGGATGGCAAGTTGCACCACGCCGAGCATGACAAGCAGGCCGATGTCATGACCCGAGGCCGAAAACGGCACGGACAGCGGCAGGGTCACCAGGCTCGAGATCACTGCGCCGATCAGCACTGCGGGCGTCATGTCGCGCCGGTCGTCCGGATGTGCTCGGGCGTTGTGCTGGGCGAGCGTCCACATCAGGGCGCCGCCAATCGGCACGGTCAGGGCAACCACGGTGCCGAGCAGGTCGCTCATGCTGCCGCCACCCACCTGCGAGCCGTACATCCAGGCGATGCCGACGCCGGCCAGCGCAATGGCGGTCCAGGTGCGCACCGGCAACTTGTGGCCCAGCGCCACCCGCGCCAGCAGTGCCGTGAAGGCGGGTGCCAGCGACATGGTGATCAGGACATTGGCCACCGTGGTGAGCGCCAGCGCCACCATGAAGGCGGTGAACATCACGGCCCAGCACAGGCCGGCGACCCAGAGCAGCCAGCCACCCTGGCGCACCTCGCGCCACAGCTCGCGCGGGCCACGCAGCCAGCCGAGCAGGCACAGGAGAGCCACAGCATTGGCGGCGCTGCGCCAGAAGGTGACTTCAAACGGCGGCGCCGACTCGAGGTGGCGGCTCACCACCCCGGCGATGCTCCACAACAGCGTGACGAGCAGCATCAGCGCGACGCCGCGCCGATGCGACATCACGGGCATGAGCGGGGCTTGCTCAGGCAGCCTGGCGCGAGGCGCGCTTGCGGTCGTGTTCGCTCAGGTGGCGCTTGCGCACACGGATGCTCTTGGGCGTGATCTCGACCAGTTCGTCGTCGTCGATGAACTCGACGCCGTATTCGAGCGTCAGGTCGATCGGCGGCGTGATCTTGATCGCGTCTTCCTTGCCGCTGACGCGGAAGTTGGTCAGCTGCTTGGTACGGGTGGCGTTGACCACCAGATCGTTCTCGCGGCTGTGGATGCCGACGATCATGCCTTCGTAGACCGGATCGTTGGGCTTGACGAACATACGACCGCGGTCGTCGAGCTTGCCCAGCGCGTAGGTGAAGATCTCACCCGCGTCCATGCTGATCAGCACACCGTTCTTGCGGCCGGCGATGTCGCCCTTGTGGGCCTCGTAGCCGTCGAAGATGTTGCTGATGAGGCCCGAACCACGCGTGAGGTTCATGAACTCGTTGGCAAAGCCGATCAGGCCACGCGCCGGGATGCGGTATTCGAGGCGCACGCGGCCATGTCCGTCCGGCTCCATGTTGACCAGTTCACCCTTGCGTTCGCCCAGCGCCTGCATCACGCCGCCCTGGTGGATTTCTTCCACGTCGGCGGTGACGAGTTCGATCGGCTCGTGTTTTCGCCGTCGACGTCGTGGAACACCACGCGCGGCTTGGACACGGCCAGCTCGTAGCCTTCGCGGCGCATGTTCTCGAGCAGGATGGTCAGGTGCAGTTCACCGCGGCCCATCACCTCGAAGATGCCGTCTTCGTCGGTTTCCTTGACGCGCAGTGCCACGTTGGACTGCAGCTCTTTTTGCAGGCGGTCCCACAGCTGGCGGCTGGTGACGAACTTGCCTTCACGACCGGCCAGCGGGCTGGTGTTGACGCAGAAGTTCATGGTCAGCGTGGGCTCGTCGACCTTCAGCATGGGCAGCGGCTGGGGATTGAGCGGATCGGTCACGGTGACGCCGATGCCGAGCGAGTCGATGCCGTTGATCAGCACGATGTCGCCCGGGCCGGCATCGGTCACCTGCACACGGTCCAGGCCGTGGAACTTGAGCACCTGATTGACGCGGCCCTTGACAGCCTTGCCGTCGGCACCTTCCATGACCATCACTTCCATGCCCGGCTTGATCGTGCCGGCATTGACGCGGCCCACGCCGATGCGGCCGACGAAGGTCGAGTAGTCGAGCGACGAGATCTGCAGTTGCAGCGGCGCGTCGGGTTCCCCGGCGTGTGGCTCCACATGCTTGAGCACGGTGTTGAACAGGGCCGACATGTCGGTGCCCCACTTCTCGCCATGCGCGCCTTCTTCGAGCGACGACCAGCCGTTGATGCCCGAGGCGTAGACGACCGGGAAGTCGAGCTGTTCATCGGTGGCGCCGAGCTTGTCGAACAGGTCGAAGGCGGCATTGACCACGGCCTGCGGCTTGGCACCGGGCTTGTCGACCTTGTTGACGACGACGATGGGCTTGAGGCCCAGCGCCAGCGCCTTCTTGGTGACGAAGCGGGTCTGCGGCATCGGGCCTTCTTGCGCGTCGATCAGCAGCACCACGCCGTCGACCATCGACAGGGCACGCTCGACTTCACCACCGAAGTCGGCGTGACCCGGGGTGTCGACGATGTTGATGTGTGTGCCTTCCCAGCTCACGGCACAGTTCTTGGCCAGGATGGTGATGCCGCGTTCCTTTTCGATCGCGTTGCTGTCCATCACGCAGTCGACGACCTTTTCATGGTCGGCGAAGGTGCCGCTCTGGCGCAGTAGCTGGTCGACCAGGGTGGTCTTGCCATGGTCGACGTGGGCGATGATGGCGATGTTGCGGATGGGCAGGCTCATGGGAATCTCGGTACAACGGATGGCTGGGCTACTCAGGACGTCGCGGCTGCTGCGGGTTGCGGCAGGGCGAAATCGCGAGTGTCGGAGGTGAAAGTAGTCGAATTCATGACAGCGCCCGTCAAAGACGCAACGCTCGTGACCGGTGCAGCAATTGGCACGGCGCTTGGCTGGGCAATCAGCTGAGCGATTTCGGGTGGGCTGAGCAGCCGGTCGCAGATCAGCTCACCCGCGCACACGTGGGCACTGCCAAGCAGGACACGCGCCTGAGTCAGCGGGTTGCCGCGGCTGCCCGGTGAGTCGAGCACGGCCGGGCCGTAGACGCGGATCTGGTCGCAGTCGGCGTGTTGCACACGGCGGCGCAGACCACTGACGAAACGCCCGGCGTCTTCGCTGGCCAGCATGATGGACGGCCAGTCGGCCAGCAAGGTGTCGGGCGAGAGCAGTTGCAACTCGCGGTCGGACTCGGGCAACGCCTCGAGTGCTTCGAGGCTGATGGCCTGCGCCACGTCGAGCGGCCCGCTGGCGGTGCGCCGCAGTGCGGTGAGGTGTGCACCACAGCCGAGCATCTCGCCGATGGTTTCGGCCAGCGTGCGGATGTAGGTGCCCTTGCTGCAACGGATGTCGAGCACGAGTTCGGGGAAGGATTCGGGCACAAGTGTGTAGTCAGCCGCATCGTCGCCCCGAGCCGGGTCACGTTCGATCGCGGCGCATTCGGCGACCGATCGGGCCATGGCCTCGTCGGTCGGCCAGGCCAGCACGTCGATGCTGTGCAGCGTGACCTGGCGCGCCTCGCGTTCGACCTCGACACCGGCACGGGCGTATTCGTACAGCGCCTTGCCCTCGTGCTTGAGCGCCGAAAACATCGGCGGCGTCTGGCTCAGCGGGCCGGTGTGGGCGGCCACGGCGGCAGCGATGGCCTCGCGTGTCACGGCCACCGGGCGGCGCTGCAGCGGGCGGCCTTCGGCGTCACCGCTGGTGGTCGTCATGCCCAGGCCAAGCGTGGCGGTGTAGCGCTTGTCGGCGTCCAGGCTGACCTGCGAGAACTTGGTCGCGGCGCCGAAACACAACGGCAGCAAGCCCGTGGCGAGTGGATCGAGCGTGCCGGTGTGGCCGGCCTTCTCGGCGCGCAGCAACCACTTGGCGCGCTGCAACGCGTCGTTGCTCGACAGGCCGTAGGGCTTGTCGAGCAGCAACACACCGTGCAGCGGTCGACGCACCTGGCGCGAACGCTGCGGCCGGCCCGACCCACGCGCGGCAACGCCGGCCGGCGTCGTGGTCGACGCGGCGGTGGGTTCCTGCGGCAGAGTGTCGGCGGTGGACATCGGGCGGTGGATGGTCAGGGCGATTGGGTTCAGGCGGCGTCTCGGCTCAATCGTCCAGCGCCCGCGTGGCGTTGGCCTGATTGATGAGGGCGTTCAGGTCGGCCGCACGTTCGGTGCTGCGGTCGAAATGAAAGTGCAACGTCGGCACGGTGTGGATCGACAGGCGCTTGAACAACGCGTTGCGCAGGAAGCCGGCCGCCTCGTTGAGCGCGGTTTCACACTCCTCGGGATTGCCCACGAGCAGCGAAAACCCGATCTTGGCGTGGGCGTAGTCGGGGGTGACCTCGACATGGCTGAGCGTGATCAGGCCGATGCGCGGGTCCTTGAGGTCGCGCACGAGCTCGGCCAGATCACGCTGGATCTGGTCGGCCACGCGGAAACCGCGGTTGGGAATGGCACGCTTGTGTCGCATGAGGGGCTCCTGGAAGGCGTCGGGGGCAAAGGCCTGAACATCAGTCGGTGATCCGCAAGTGAAAAGCCCCGCCGGTTCCGGCGGGGCCTGCACTGAGAGTGGACCGCGCCGGCTTTACAGGGTTCGGGCCACTTCCTTGATCTCGAAGAACTCGAGTTGGTCGCCCTCGGCGATGTCGTTGTAGTTCTTGAGCTTGATACCGCATTCGAAGCCTTCGTTGACCTCGCGGACATCGTCCTTCAAACGTTTCACCGACTCGACTTCGCCCGTGTAGATCACGACGTTCTCGCGCAGCAGGCGGAAGCGCGCGTTGCGGCGCACCACACCGGCGGTGACCATGCAACCCGCCACCGTGCCGATCTTGCTGGCCACGAAGACGGTGCGGATCTCGGCGCCACCGATGATTTCTTCCTTCTGCTCGGGGGCGAGCATGCCGGTCATCGCGGCCTTCACCTCGTCCACGGCGTCGTAGATGATGTTGTAGTAGCGCAGGTCGACGTCGTTGTTCTCGGCCAGCTTGCGGGCATTGGCGTCGGCACGCACGTTGAAGCCGATGATGACCGCCTTGGAAGCGATCGCCAGGTTGATGTCGGACTCGCTGATGCCACCCACGGCGGCATGCACGATCTGCACCTTGACCTCGGCCGTGCTGAGCTTGATGAGCGACTGAGCCAGCGCTTCCTGCGAACCCTGCACGTCGGCCTTGATGATGAGGGCCAGCGTCTGCGCCTGACCGTCGCCCATGCTCTCGAACATGTTCTCGAGCTTGGCGGCCTGACGCTTGTTGAGCGTGACTTCGCGGTACTTGCCCTGACGGAAGGTGGCGATTTCGCGCGCACGGCGCTCGTCGGACAACACCATGAACTCGTCGCCGGCCTGCGGCACTTCGGTCAGACCCTGGATCTCGACCGGAATCGACGGACCGGCTTCCTGCGCCGCCTTGCCGTCCTCGTCGATCATGGCGCGCACGCGGCCATAACTCGATCCGGCCAGCACCACATCGCCGCGTTTGAGTGTGCCGCTTTGCACCAGCACGGTGGCCACCGGGCCGCGGCCCTTGTCGAGCTTGGCTTCGATCACCAGGCCCTTGGCCAGCGAGGTCTTGGACGCCTTGAGTTCGAGCACTTCGGCCTGCAGCAGCACCTGTTCGAGCAGGCTGTCGATGCCTTCACCGGTCTTGGCCGACACCGGCACGAAGGGGGTGTCGCCACCGAAGTCCTCCGGCACGACCGACTCGGCCACCAGTTCGCCCTTGAGGCGCTCGAGGTTGGCGCCCTGCTTGTCGATCTTGTTCATCGCCACCACGATCGGCACATTGGCCGACTTGGCGTGGGCAATGGCTTCCTTGGTCTGCGGCATGACACCGTCGTCGGCCGCCACCACCAGGATCACCAGGTCGGTGGCCACGGCACCACGAGCACGCATGGCGGTAAACGCCGCGTGACCCGGGGTGTCGAGAAAGGTGATCATGCCGCGCGGCGTCTCGACGTGATAGGCGCCGATGTGCTGCGTGATGCCGCCAGCTTCACCCGCTGCCACACGGGTGCGGCGGATGTAGTCCAGCAGCGAGGTCTTGCCGTGGTCGACGTGGCCCATGATGGTGACCACCGGCGCACGCGGCAGCAATTCACCTTCGTTGGCGCTGTGTTCTTCTTCGAGGAAGGCATCGGGGTCGTCGAGCTTGGCAGCCAGCGCCTTGTGGCCCATTTCCTCGACCACGATCATCGCGGTCTCTTGATCCAGCTGCTGGTTGATGGTGACCATCTGGCCCAGCTTCATCAACTGCTTGATGACCTCGGACGCCTTGACCGACATCTTGTGCGCCAGATCGGCCACCGAGATGGTTTCGGGCACGTGCACTTCCTGCGTCTGCGCCTCGATCGGCGCGACGAAGTTCGAATGGCCGCCGTCGCGTTGATCGCGACGACCACCCGCACCACCGCGGCCAGGCGCCTTCCAGCCACCACGGCCGGCATCGGTACGGCCCTTGTTGGCTGGCGTGGCGGCACCGGCGCGCTTCTTGGCGTCGTCGGCCCAGCTCGACGAGAGCTTCTCGGACTTGACCGACTTGTCGCCCGGCTTCTTGTCGCCCGGCTTGGCAGCTGCACCCGGCGTGGCACCCGGTGCGCCCTTGGGCTTGTGGATGGTGCCGGTGATGGGTGCGGCGGCCGGCTTGGGCTCTTCGGGCTTCTTGGCCGTGAGCACCTTCTTGGGTGCCGACATCATGGCGCGGATGGCGGCGGCCTCGGCCTCGGCCTTCTTGCGACGACCGTCGGCCTCGGCCAGACGGGTAGCTTCGGTGGCGGCGATGGCAGATGCGCGAACGACACGCACCGAGCCCGGACCCGAGGTGGGCAGCGCGGGTGCGGCGGGTGCGGCAGCTACCGTCGCCGCAGGTGCGGCCTGCGGTGCAACTGTCGCAGCCACGGCTGCACTGGCAACCGGCGACGTGGTGGCAGGCGCAGATGCGGCCGGCTTCGACTCGGTCGAAGCGACTGCGTCCTTGAGACCTTCCTTGGCGACAGCCGGCACCTTGGCGGCGGCCTCGGCAGCTGCAGCAGCGGCGGCCGCGGCAGCAGCCGCTTCGGCTGCAGCAGCTGCTTCGGCGGCGGCGCGGGCAGCTTGTGCTGCGACTTCACGCTCGGCAGCTTCACGTTCGGCAGCTTCACGCGCCGCACGTTCACGCTCTTCCTGGACACGCTGCTGTTCGGCGGCCTCGGCGGCGGCGCGCACGGCTTCGGCCTCGGCGGCTTCGCGTTCGGCCTCTTCGGCGTGCTGCATCTCGTCGAGCGGCTGGCCGTCGGCTGCGGGGTGGCTGTCCTCACGCTTGACGAAGACACGTTTCTTGCGCACCTCGACCTGGATGGTGCGAGCCTTGCCCGACGCATCGGCCTGCTTGATCTCGCTGGTCGACTTGCGCACCAGGGTGATCTTCTTTCGGTCGGCGCCGGACGTGCCATGCGAGCTGCGCAAGAACGCCAACAGCTTTTCCTTGTCGGCCTCGGTGAGCGGATCGCGGTCGGACCCCTTGCTCACACCGGCGGATTGAAGTTGCTCGAGCAGCGTCGACGCCGGGCGGTTCAGCTCGACGGCGAACTGGGCAACGGTGGTCACGGCCATGTGGTGATTTCCTTGAGACGAGCGCGCGGCGTGCTGGTGGCGGTGAGCGTGCAATAGGTGAGTGGACGGCAGAGCGTGGGGCTGGCGTGGCGTCTGGCTAACGAGGCAGGGAGCAAATCGGACTGCACTCAGGCGGTGAACCAGTGTTCGCGGGCTTTCATGATCAGCGCCTTGGCGGCGCCGTCATCCATGCCCGTGATATCGACCAGTTCATCCACAGCCAGGTCAGCCAGGTCGTCGCGGGCGTGGATGCCGCCCGCCGACAACTTGCCGATCAGTTCGGGGGTGATCCCCTCGAGGTCGCGCAGATCCTGCGAAACCTCGTCGACACGCTCTTCCTTGGCGATTTCCATCGTCAACAGCACGTCCTTGGCGCGGGTGCGCAACTCCTGGATCGTCTCTTCGTCGAACGCTTCGATCTCGAGCATTTCCTGCAGCGGCAC
The DNA here is from genome assembly GCA_016702605.1 of Candidatus Intricatilinea gracilis. Taxonomy (GTDB): domain Bacteria; phylum Pseudomonadota; class Gammaproteobacteria; order Burkholderiales; family Burkholderiaceae_C; genus Sphaerotilus; species Sphaerotilus gracilis. Next base: position 760,934 of record JADJDQ010000021.1, on the reverse strand, counting down.
ATACGCGATCTCTTCCAGGCTGGTGAAGCCTTCGGCGATCAGGATCTGGGCCACCTCTTGGTCGACGTCGAGCTTGTCGACGAAGAGTTCGAGGATGCCGCTGGATTCCTGCGCATGTTTGGCGGCCGATTCCTCGGCCGTCATGATGTTGATGCGCCAGCCGGTCAGCTCACTGGCCAGGCGCACGTTCTGCCCGCCGCGGCCGATGGCGATGGCGAGGTTTTCCTCGTCGACCACCACGTCCATGGCGTGTTTTTCTTCGTCGACCACGATCGACTGCACGTTGGCAGGCGCCAGTGCGCCGATCACGAACTGGGCCGGGTCGGCCGACCACAACACGATGTCGACACGTTCGCCGGCCAGTTCGTTGGTGACGGCATTGACACGCGAGCCACGCACGCCGACACAGGTGCCGATCGGATCGACACGCTTGTCGTGCGAGACCACGGCGATCTTGGCGCGCGAACCGGCGTCACGTGCGCAGCTCTTGATCTCGAGCAGGCCCTGCTCGATCTCGGGCACCTCGGAGCGGAACAGCTCGATCATGAACGGCGGGGCACTGCGCGACAGGATGATCTGGGGGCCGCGCAGCGTGGCGTCGACCTCCATGATCTGCGCACGCACACGGTCGCCGATGCGCAGGTTTTCCTTGGGAATCAGGTCGGCGCGGCGCAGCCGGCCTTCGACCCGGCCACTTTCGACCACCAGGTCACCCTTGTCCAGACGCTTGACCGTGCCCACGAAGATCTTGTCGCCACGCGACAGGAAGTCGTTGAGCAACTGCTCGCGCTCGGCATCGCGAATCTTCTGCAGGATGACCTGCTTGGCGGCTTGCGCGCCGATACGGCCGATCGGCACGGATTCGATCGATTCCTCGATGTAGTCGTCCACTTCGATGTCGTCGATCTGTTCCTTGGCCTCGAAGTGCAGGATCTCGGCGTCGGGCAACTGCAGGCCAGCCTCGTCCGGCACCACGTGCCAGCGGCGGAAAGTTTCGTACACGCCGTTTTCGCGGTCGACGGCCACACGCACGTCGACCTCGCCGGTGTAGAGCTTCTTGGTGGCCTGTGCCAGTGCGAGTTCGACGGCGCCGAACACGACTTCGCGATCGACGTTCTTCTCACGCGAGATCGCATCAACCAGCATCAACAGTTCGCGGTTCATTCTTGGTGGTCTCCGGAAATCACCGGGCGCTCGCCGAGCGCGCCAGGTGTTGCAGGGGCGACAGGTGCAGGCTTGCCAGCCGGCTTGCGCCCCTTGAAATCGACAACGGGAACAAGGCGGGCTTCGCGCACTTCATCGAGCACAAAACCCAGCACCTTGTCTTCAACGCCGTCCTTGAACACGAGTTCGTAACCCGCATCGGCCACCCGAAGCAGGCCGCGGTACTTCTTGCGTCCTGCAAACATCATCTTGAGCGTGATGTCGATTTCGCAGCCCGCAAAGCGACGATAGTCGGCATCACGATGCAACGGACGATCCAGACCCGGCGACGACACCTCGAGGCGGCTGTAGTCGAGCCCCTCGACCTCGAGCACCAGCTTCAACTGGCGCGTGACGAGTTCGCAGTCGTCCACCGTGATGAACTCACCGGGCCCGCTTGGATAGGATTTGCCGGGCAAGCGATCGAGGAACACGCGCAGCAATCCACCTGCGCTACGTTCGCATTCGACCAGCTCATAGCCCAGTCCGGTGACGGTGGTTTCGACGGTGTTCTGCCAGCTCATCGAGCTCGTGGATAAGTTCTACAACCCGAAAGTTCGGGACCAAAAACAACATGCCCGACGCACACAGTCCACCGCAATGCGCGCCGTCGCGGCAGCCCTGTCGGACAACCTGCGGCTGAGCCTGCGGCCCCGTCCAGCGTGGCCGAACAGGAGCGACTGGGGCAGTCGAGCAAAAAAAATGGGCTGGATTACTCCGCCCAAACAGCGTATCTAGCGAAGCCGCGATTATGCCTGAGCCGACAGGCAGCGGCAACCCAGTCGACAGCAGTACGCGACTGTTCAAAATCTGCATGCGAGAATCCTGCGGTTCCCCAGCTACTCGGAGACTCCATGGGTTTTCTCGCCGGCAAGCGCATCCTGATCACGGGCTTGCTCAACAACCGTTCCATCGCCTACGGCATCGCGCAAGCCTGCCACAACCAGGGCGCCGAACTCGCGTTCAGCTATGTCGGTGAACGGTTCAAGGATCGCACCACCGAATTCGCTCGCGAATTCGATTCCACCCTTATCTTCGACTGCGACGTCGGCAGTGACGAACAGATCGACCAGATGTTCGCCGACCTCAAGGCCGCGTGGCCAGAAGGCTTCGACGGCTTCGTGCACTCGATCGGCTTCGCCCCGCGTGAAGCGCTGGCGGGTGAGTTCCTCGATGGTCTGTCGCGCGAGTCGTTCCGCATCGCACACGACATCTCGTCGTACAGCTTCCCGGCCATGGCCAAGGCCGCCTTGCCGCATCTGCGCGAGAAGTCGGCGCTGCTGACCCTGTCGTATCTGGGCGCCATGCGGGTCGTGCCGGCCTACAACACCATGGGTCTGGCCAAGGCATCGCTCGAAGCCAGCGTGCGTTACCTGGCGGCCAATCTCGGGCCGCGGGGCATTCGTGTCAACGGCATCTCGGCCGGTCCGATCAAGACGCTCGCCGCCAGCGGCATCAAGAGCTTCGGCAAGCTGCTCGACCTGTTCGCCGCCAATGCGCCGATGCGTCGCAACGTGACGATCGAAGAGGTAGGCAACGTCGCGGCCTTCCTGCTGTCGGACCTGGCGTCAGGCATGACAGCCGAGATCACCTATGTCGACGGCGGCTTCAGCCACGTGATGGTGGCCGGCCCGGACAACACCAACTGAGCCTGACCGATGCGCGCCGTACTGGCCGAGGACGACGCCATCCTGGCCGATGCCCTCGCGGCCAATCTGCGTTGCGCCGGCTTCGACGTCGAGATTGCACCCAACGGTGCGGTGGCCGAGTACCTGCTCGGGCGACCCGAATGTGAGCTCGGAATCGTCGACATCGGGCTGCCGCTGGTCGATGGCCTGACGGTGGTGCGCCGCGTGCGGGAGGCACGACCCACGCTGCCACTGCTCATCCTCACCGCGCTGGACGGCACCGACAACCGTGTCGCAGGCTTGAATGCAGGCGCCGACGACTACCTCACCAAACCCTTCGACTTCCCGGAACTCGAAGCGCGCATCGCGGCACTGCTGCGGCGCGCCCGCGCCCACAGCAGCAGCCCGGGTGGTGTCGCCTCACCCGAGCCGGACGATGCCGTCACCGTGATCGAGCAACTGCACTTCGATCGCGATGCGCGTCGTGCCAGCGTGAACGGCACACCCATCGACCTGTCGCCGCGCGAGTGGCTGCTGCTCGATCTGCTCGTCACGCAGCGGCGCAAGGTGATCACCAAGGAACAGATCGCGCAGGCCTGGTCGGCCGAGGTATCGGAAACCGGCAGCCTGGCCTCGCTGGAGGTCTACATCCATCGCCTGCGCCGCAAGCTCGAAGGCTCGGGCCTGAGTGCAGGCCTGAGCAGCCGGATGCCTGCGGCGCATGGACATCCGCTCGCGCCTGCAGGTCGTGTCTCGCGCGCTGGCCCGCTTGGCGCCAGGTGGCCAGTCATTGCGCCGCCAGTTGCTGGTGTGGCTGCTATTGCCTCAACTCGTGCTCTGGGGGCGGCGGCGGCGGTCACGTACAAGGTGGCGGTGCGTCACTCCGAACGAGCCAATGATCGCGCCCTGTTCGTTGCCTCGCGGGCCTTGGCGCGCCAGGTCAAACCGGTCGGCAGCGGGCTGCTCATCGATTTTCCACGCGCCGCCAAGGACATCCTCGAAGCCGACCCGGACGACCTCGTCTACTACACCGTCAGCTCACCGCCTGGCCAGTTCATCCTGGGCAACCACAAGCTGCCTCTGCCGCCCGGCCCGATCACCGAAGACATTGATCATCCGGCCTTCTACGATGCCCAGGTGTCCACCAACAACATGGTGACGCCTGTGCGAGTCGGCGCCATCGCGCTCGAATGGGGCGAGCCCGGTGCACTGCAGACCATGCTGGTGCAGGTGGCCAAGAGCCGGGTCAGCCGCGAGGCGCTGGCACGCGACATCCTCCTCGACACCGTGCTGCCGCTGTCACTGCTGGTGCTGACGATGTCGGGCCTGGTCTGGGCCGGCATCCGCACGGGTCTGGCTCCACTGGACCGCCTGCGCGAGGCGGTAGGAGGTCGCGCGGCCAACGACCTGGCGCCGATCGAGCTGACCTCTGCACCCGAGGAGGTGCGCGATCTCGCCGCCGCCCTCAACAGCCTGTTGACCGCCGTGCAGGCCAGCGTGACCCAACAGCGACGCTTCGTCAACGACGCCGCCCACCAGTTGCGCACGCCGCTGGCCGGCCTGAAAGGCCAGACCGAAGTGGCGCTGGCCGAAGCCAGCGACCCGCTGCTGCGCGCCCGCCTGACCCGTGTACACGAAAGCGCAGTGCGCAGCGCGCACCTGGTGAACCAGTTGCTCAGCCTGGCGCGCGCCGAGCCCGAATCACCGCTGACCCAGGCGGGCGAGCCGCTCGAACTGGCCGAACTGGCGCGCGCAGTCACGACCGAATGGGTGCCGCGCGCCCTGCAGGCCGGTGTCGACCTGGGCATGGACGAAGCCGATGACGGCACACCTGCGGTGATGGTGCGTGGCCATGCCGTGCTGCTGAGCGAGGCCTTGGCCAACCTCATCGACAACGCCGTGCGTTACGGCGGCCGCGGTGGCGAGGTCACCGTGGCGGTGCGCCAGCAGGGCAAACGCGCCGTGCTCGAAGTCCGTGACAACGGCCCCGGCATCGCGACCGATATGCAGCGTGCCGTATTCGACCGGTTCGTGCGCGCCACCCATGAAGGCACGGGCTGTGGCCTGGGCCTGGCCATCGTCAAGGGCATCGCCGAACGCCACGGCGGCAGCGTCACGCTAGCCAACCTGCCGACACGCGGCTTGCTCGTGCAGATCAGCCTGCCCCTGGCGGGCTGAGTCGTCCCCCCGCGCGCCCCACCGGCTGCTGGGCCACGGAGACACCTTCCGTGTCGCCAGTGACGCCGACATGAACTACCTGGCGCCCTACCCACTGACCGATCGGCCTCCGTGTTGGCCTCACCTCATGGAGCTAGCGTAAACACCTATAAATATTTCATTAATGTTTTAAGAAACTATCAACCTCGCAGCGTGAACGACTCCATGCCGCGTCCTGCAGAGCCGCCTTGGCCTGCCCCTCCCACGCGCCGCCCAGCGGCACGATGCCACACCCATTCGGAGACAAAAGACATGAAACCCGTCCTCAGCCCCCTCGCCCTCAGCCTGACCGCCGCCGCCGTTCTGACGCTGGCCGGCACCCTGCCGGCCCACGCCGGCGAAGTCGAAGTGCTGCACTACTGGACTTCGGGTGGTGAAGCCAAGTCAGCCGCCGCACTCAAGGCCCAGCTCGAGAAGCAGGGCGACACCTGGAAGGACTTCGCCGTCGCCGGTGGTGGTGGTGAATCGGCCATGACGGTGCTGAAGTCGCGTGTGGTCTCGGGCAATGCCCCGGCCGCCGCCCAGATCAAGGGCCCGTCGATCCAGGAATGGGCGCGCGAAGGTGTGTTGACCAACCTCGACGACACCGCCAAGGCCGAGAAGTGGGACACCCTGCTGCCGCCGGTAGTGGCCGACGTGATGAAGTACAAGGGCAAATACGTCGCCGTGCCGGTCAACGTGCACCGCGTGAACTGGCTGTGGGCCAACCCCGAAGCGCTCAAGAAGGCCGGCGCCAAGCTGCCCACCACCTGGGACGAGTTCTTCGTCGCGGCCGACAAGCTCAAGGCCGCCGGCATCATCCCGATCGCCCACGGTGGCCAGAACTGGCAGGACTTCACCACCTTCGAAAGCGTCGCACTGGGCGTCGGTGGAGCCGAGTTCTACAAGAAGGCGCTGGTGCAGCTCGACCAGGCCACCCTGACGGGCGCCACCATGAAGAAGACGCTCGAGACCTTCAAGAAGGTCAAGACCTACACCGACAAGAACGCGCCGGGGCGCGACTGGAACCTGGCCACCGCCATGGTGATCAAGGGGGAAGCCGGCATGCAGTTGATGGGCGACTGGGCCAAGGGTGAGTTCGTCGCCGCTGGCAAGGTGCCGGGCAAGGATTTCCTGTGCGCCGCCGCCCCCGGCACGGCCAAGTCCTTCACCTTCAACGTCGACTCGTTCGCGATGTTCACGGTCAAGGGTGAGGGCAAGATCGCCGCGCAGAAGCACCTGGCCTCGGCCATCCTGTCGCCCGAGTTCCAGGAAGTCTTCAACCTCAACAAGGGCTCGATCCCGGTGCGCCTGGGCATGAAGATGGACAAGTTCGACGACTGCGCCAAGCTCTCGAGCGCCGACTTCGTGTCGACCAACAAGGGCGGCACGCTGGTGCCCTCCATCGCCCACGGCATGGCCGTGTCGTCGGCAGCACAAGGCGCCATCCAGGACGTGGTGAGCCAGTTCTGGAACACCGACAAGATGACGGCCGACGAAGCCGTCACCAAGATCGCCGCCGCCGCCCGGACGAAGTGACATGACGATGGGTGCCAACGCGCGGTTCGACCACTGGTTGCCACGCCTCGTGCTGGCGCCCAGCTTTGTCCTGTCCTTCCTGTTCATCTACGGGCTGATCGCCTGGAACGGCTACCTCTCGGTGTCGGCCTCGCGACTGCTGCCCAACTACGAGTTCGTCGGGCTGGAGCAGTACCGCATCCTGTGGGAGAGCGAGCGCTGGATGGTGGCGCTCAGGAACCTGGGCGTGTTCTCGGCGCTGTTCATCGGGTTCGCCATGGCGGTCGGACTGCTGCTGGCCATCTTGCTGGATCAGAAGATCCGCGCCGAGGGCGTGCTGCGCACCATCTACCTGTACCCGATGGCGCTGTCGTTCATCGTCACCGGCACCTCGTGGAAATGGATCATGAACCCCGGCCTGGGCATCGAACACCTGATGCACCAGTGGGGCTTCGAGAACTTCAGCTTCGACTGGCTGGTCGACCCCGAGATGGCGATCTACACCGTCGTCATCGCAGGTGTGTGGCAAAGCGCGGGCTTTGTCATGGCCCTCTTTCTGGCGGGGCTGCGCGGCATCGACGAATCGATCATCAAGGCAGCGCAGATCGACGGCGCCAGCCTGCCGCGCATCTACTGGCGCATCATCATCCCGAGCCTGCGGCCGGTGTTCTTCAGTACCTTGATGGTGCTGGCGCATATCGCCATCAAGAGCTTCGATCTGGTGATGGCGCTCACCGCCGGTGGCCCCGGTTTTGCCACCGACGTGCCGGCCACATTCATGTACACGATGGCGTTCAACCGCGGCCAGATCGGCCTGGGCGCCGCCTCGGCCACCATCATGCTGGCGACAGTGGCTGCCATCGTCGTGCCGTATCTCTACAGCGAGCTGCGCTCGCAGCGCAAGTGAGGGTCATGCGATGAGCCACTCCTCCACCGCATCGCAGCCCATGACCAGCGGCATGCAGACCTTCCACCGCGTCGTGCTGTTCGGCCTGCTCGCTGTGTTTGCGGCGTTCTTCCTGCTGCCCTTTTACGTGATGCTGGTCACCTCGCTCAAGGACATGAGCGAGATCCGCGAAGGCAGCCTGTTGGCCCTGCCCAAGGCGATCGACTTCACCTCGTGGCTCAAGGCCTGGGGCACCGCGTGCACGGGCATGGACTGCAGCGGCCTGAAGCCCTATTTCATCAACTCACTCATCATGATCGTGCCAGCCGTGCTGGTGTCGACCACGCTGGGGGCACTGAACGGTTACGTGCTCACCAAGTGGCGTTTCAAGGGCAGCGAACTGCTGTTCTCGCTGATGCTGTTCGGCGTGTTCATGCCGCTGCAGGTGGTGCTGCTGCCGATGTCGCAGGTGCTGGGCTGGATCGGCCTGTCCAACTCGATCTGGGGCCTGGTGTGTGTGCACGTGCTGATGGGTCTGGCGTCGACGACCCTCTTCTTTCGCAACTACTACATCGGGCTACCGGACGAGCTGATCAAGGCGGCCATGCTCGACGGCGCCGGCTTCTTCCGCATCTTCTGGCGCATCGTGCTGCCGCTGTCGACACCCATTCTGGTCGTCACGGTGATCTGGCAGTTCACCAACATCTGGAACGATTTCCTGTTCGGTGTGGTGTTCTCGGGCGCCGAGTCCAAGCCGATCACGGTGGGTCTCAACAACTTGGCCAACACGTCGAGTTCCGTCAAGGAATACAACGTGGACATGGCCGCCGCACTCATCGCCGCATTGCCGACGCTCGCCGTCTATGTGCTGGCTGGCAAATATTTCGTGCGTGGCCTGACGGCCGGCGCCGTGAAGGGGTAAGACATGGGCGCACTCTCCATCCGCAACGTCCGCAAGAGTTTTGGTGACATCCACATCCTCAAGGGCATCGACATCGAGATCGACGAGGGTGAGTTCCTCATCCTGGTGGGGCCGTCGGGCTGCGGCAAGTCGACGCTGCTGAACATGATCGCGGGCCTGGACGCGCCAAGCGCCGGCAGCATCCACATCGGTGACCGCGACGTCACCTACGCCCTGCCCAAGGACCGCGACATCGCCATGGTGTTCCAGAGCTACGCGCTCTACCCGAACATGAACGTGGCGCAGAACATCTCGTTTGCGCTCGAGATGCGCAAGGTGCCCAAGGCCGAACGTGACGCCGCCGTGGCGCGCGTGGCCAAGATGCTGCAGATCGAGCACCTGCTGGACCGCAAGCCCGGTGCCCTGAGCGGCGGCCAGCGCCAGCGTGTGGCCATGGGCCGCGCCCTGGCGCGTGACCCGATGCTGTTCCTGTTCGACGAGCCGCTGTCCAACCTCGACGCCAAGCTGCGCGTCGAGATGCGCGCTGAGATCAAGCTGCTGCACCAGCGCACCCGCCGCACCACGGTGTACGTGACTCACGATCAGGTCGAGGCCATGACGCTGGGTGACCGCATCGCCGTGATGAAGGCCGGCGAGTTGCAGCAGTTCGGCACACCCGACGACATCTACAGCCGTCCGGCGACGAAGTTCGTCGCCGAGTTCATCGGCTCACCCTCGATGAACATGCTGCCGGCCAGATTTGTCGACGCCGGCCTGCATGCCAACGGCACCCCCCTGCCGCTGGACGGTGCACGCTTGCCGCAACTGCGCGGCAACACGCAGCGCGAGTGGACCTACGGGCTGCGGCCCGAAGCGGTGTCGTTCAGCGACCAGGGCCTACCGGGCAGCATCGCCATGATCGAGCCGACCGGGCCCGAAACCTACGCCAAGGTCGAGACCGCTGCTGGCCTGCTGGTGGCGCGTGTACCGGGCAAGCTGGCGGGCAAGGTGGGTGACCCGGTGCGCCTGGCCTGGCAGGCAGACCAGGCCCACTTGTTCGACAGCAGTACAGACAAGCGGCTCACCGAAGACTCACCCGCTTGACCCCGTGACCGCGTCGCCTCACGGCAAGCCGCGGCCCGGCGTGAGGCAGGCCGCACCGGTCAGCGTGACGAGGTGCGGTGGTCGGACAGCCGCGACATGTAACTGGCGAGTTCCTTCATGTCGGCGCTGGTCACACCACGCAGGCTCTTGACCATGTCGGGATGTGAATTGCCGCGCTGACCCGTCTGGATGTGCTGCATCTCGGCCATCAGGTACTGATAGTGCTGGCCGGCCACCACCGGGTAGAACTTGGCGGCATTGCCTTCACCTCGCAAGCCATGGCAATCGGCGCAGCCCAGTTGCTTGTAGCGTTTCTCGCCTTGGACGGCGAGGGCACCGTCGCCTTGCCCATTGGTTTCGCCAGCAAAAGCTTCGGAGAGAAAGCTGGCGATATCCGCAATCTCCTGCAGGGACACCGCATGGCGCGCCGCAAAGGGCTCCATCTTGGGATTGAAACGTATACCGGCACGGGTATCGGTGATCTGCTTGAGCAATACCTCGCGATGTTGGCCGGATAACCTCGGGTAGGTTCCGTCGGTCAGTCCGGCACCTTCACCACGATGGCAACCACGACAGTGGCGGTAGGTTTCACGGCCGTCGGCCGGGTTACCCTTCAGTTTCAGGACCGTAACCAACTCGGCCGTCTGCTTGCCCCAGTCGATATTTGCCGCGGCTTGTTCGGTCTTGGCCGGTGGAGAGTCACCAGGGTCGGCCAGCGCCGAACCACAAACCAGCGCCAAAGCAGCGGCCGCGAAGAAACGAATTCCCAGCATGGTCAGTCCTGTTTCAAGCTGTTGAGATACTGCGCGACGGCTTGCATCTCATCGTCCTGCATACGTTTGGCCACCGCCCCCATGGCGCCGCGAGCATCGTTGGTGCGGTCGCCATTCTTGAAGGCAGCCAACTGCATCTGTATATAGGCCGCATTCTGGCCAGCCAGTCGCGGGTATTTCGCATCACCAGTCGCATCTTCACCGTGACAACCTGAACAGGACGGCACGGCACTGCCCACAATACCCTCGTGGTGGATCTTGCGACCCCGCTCGATGGCCGGCCCAGGCGCCGCGTCCGAAGGTTTGGCGACCTGTTCGCTGTAATGTGCAGCGAGTGCCTCGATGGCCTGGCCATCCAGTGCAGCGACCATGGCCTGCATGATGGCGTTCTTGCGCTTGCCGGTCTTGAAGTCACCGATCTGCCGCGCGATGTATTCGGCATCGAGGGCGGCGAGCCTGGGAATCTCGGGCGCGATACTCGTGCCGTCGCGCCCGTGACATCCCGAGCACACCGTCAGGTGTTCCTCGAATGAGCCGGCATAGGCTGGCGCCGACAGCAGCGCCAGACATGCAAGCAACGCCAGACGATTCTGACGTCGGCCCATGGTCAGAACCCCGCCGACAGCATGAGGGTGGTGAGCGCATCACCACTTCGTGTGCCATCTGCAACAGCGTTCGGGCCGTAGCGACCCACACCGTTGTTGCCCTTCTGGCGCACGCTGTGAGCGAACTGCAACTGCACGTTCTGATCGAGCTGGTAGGTTGCGCCGAGCGTGGTGGCGTTGTCGCTGCCTGCAATCGCCGCGCCGTTGTTCGCACGCCTGAACGACAGCTGCACTGTCGCCTTTTGAGGCAGGACACCCAGCTCGGCAGTCAGCGTGGTCGCCCTGCGGGCGTTGGCGTTGGCGTTGAACAGGTTCGGCGTGGCAGAGCCAGCCACCGTGCCCGGTGCCTTGGCATGGGCGAAGTACACCCCCAGCGGCATGGCCCCGACGGCACCCTGCGCCTGCGCATCGACTGCCCAACCCTTGGTGCTGACGCCAACCACGTCCGTGCCATCGTTGAAGCGAGAGTTGCTGCCCGTCCACGCTTGCACACCGGCGGCCAGGGACCAGCCTGCCACGGTCGGTGTCGCCACGGCGCGGAGATAGGTGGAACTCAGGCCACCGAGTTGGCTACCGCCTCCGGGCAGATGATTGGGCGTGTGCGGCGCAACCACGACATAGAAGTTGGGGTTGTGCAGGAAGAACGAGAAACCCGTCGTGGCTCCTGCGGTATTCCCCCCGGGGGCTGTACCCTGGAAGAAGACATACTGCTGAGCCGAGGTTTCGGCGCGATGTTCGCTGATCCGAACATTGCGCACCGCGCCGGTGTTCAGGAGTTCGAAACCGTAAGAAGCGCCAAGTGCATCGGTGGTAAATGGCACGACGCCCAGACGCTGGCCCGCCACTTCCCACAACATAGGCATCTTGAACCCGGCCAGCACGGGACCTTCACCGGCCAGCTGGCCTTCGAGCATGAAGCCGATATTCTTGGCAACCCGGCCGCCGAGCAACAGGGCAAACTCGTCAGGGAACTGCAATTCACCGCTGTGTGTGCTCTTCGTGGGCAAGCCTCCGGCGGGTGCGCCATCCGTACCATTGGTCTTCTGGTACCTGATCTTGGTAAACAGGCTGCCGTACAGCGAATCGGCCAGGGACAGGCTCGGACCTGCCAACGGCTTGTTCTTCATGTCGACGTAACCACCAGCCTTGAAATCCATGCCGAAGTCGTTCAAGGCAGGGAAATGCTGGAAGTGGCACGACGTGCAGGCCTTGCCGGTCTGGCGTGCAAACGCTGGCACAGCAGTTGCGGGCAAAGCAGTTGCGCCTATCAGCAGCCCGGTCAACACCGCCGGGAAATTCCGACGAACCCAATTCAAAGCACTCATTGTGAATCCCTCCGGGATTGAAAGTGGCCGGATTCTAGAAGTGAAGATTGCACATGCAAGAACCAGCCTCGTACCCAAAATACGACACCGTGGTGCTCGTTCACCTGTTGCCCGGGTAAGCCCCGATTTGCGCCAGTCGTCACAAACCCAATCGAGCCCATTCACGAAGCCCGAGGAACTCGAAGATAGTTCGGACGCGTCAACTTTCGCAAGAATCGCCGACGGCCCAATGCTTATCTTGGTAAAACTTTTGAAGAGCCCCCTCGAGTTACCCAACCTGTCACTGGCCGCGTGCAGTCGGCAGATCCGCAGGTTTGTCTATTGCCCGTACTGCACGGTGTTGCCGGCGGTTGGAGGTGGCACTGTCCGGTCACCCCGATACTGATGCCGAGAAAATATTCGGTCGCTCGAGGTGTTTCCAAATGGATTAATCGGGATAAATCTTTGTTACTGGCTTAACCTGCACAAAAGTGAAATTCCCCCATCCACGCGAGCCTTGACGCAAATCATTCGTCGATCGAGCGTGACAAAGTGCCGCTGGTGCGGCATCACGGTTCGAGCAGATCAGCCAACCCGAAGCCGATTGCCAACCCGGCTTGTGCCGCCGCCACTCTGGCGCAAGTTCAGCGGCAGTCGACGCCGGTGTATGCCCGGTGCATGTCAGCGACGTGTTCGTCGGCCGCGCACCGCGCCTGCAAGATCGTCCAGCAACGCATCGGTCTGCGTCCAGCCAAGACACGGGTCGGTGATCGACACCCCGGGCAAGGGCGCCACGCCGTCCACCAGATCCTGGCGGCCTTCTTCGAGGTGGCTTTCGATCATCACGCCGGTGATGCGGGTGTCACCCCCAGCGATCTGAGCCGCCACGTCGCGGCCCACGTCGATCTGGCGGCGGTGCTGCTTTTCGGCGTTGGCATGCGAGAAGTCGATCATCACCTGTTCGCGCAAGCCGCTGGCGCGCAATACGGCGCAGGCGGCGTCGACCGCAGCGGCGCTGTAGTTGGGTGTCTTGCCACCCCGCAGGATGACGTGGCAGTCCGTGTTGCCGCGGGTCTCGAAGATGGCGGCCAGGCCCATCTTGGTCATGCCCATGAAGGCATGGCTGGCGCGCGCGGCCACGACGGCGTCGGCCGCCACCTTGACACCACCGTCGGTGCCGTTCTTGAAACCCACCGGGCACGACAGCCCCGACGCCAGCTGGCGGTGGCTCTGGCTTTCGGTGGTTCTTGCGCCGATGGCGCCCCAGGCCACCAAGTCGGCGATGTACTGCGGGCTCAGCAGGTCGAGAAACTCGCTGCCGGCCGGCAGTCCCATGGCAGTGATCTCGAGCAGCAAGGCACGTGCACGACGCAGGCCCTCGTTGATGCGGAAGCTGCCGTCCAGCCGCGGGTCGTTGATGTAGCCTTTCCAGCCCACCGTGGTGCGCGGCTTCTCGAAATAGACGCGCATCACAACCAACAGGTCATCTTTCAGGCGTTGGGCGGCGGTGCCGAGCCGGCGGGCATACGCCAGCGCCTGGTCGTGGTCGTGGATCGAACATGGCCCCACCACGGCGATGAGCCGATCGTCGAGGCCGGCCAGCACATTGGCCATGTCGGCGCGAGCGCGCGCCACGAGGTGTTCACCTCTGGCGGGCAACGGCATTTCCTCGAGCAGCACGGCCGGCGAGATCAATGGGCGAACCGTGGCGATACGCACGTCGTCCACGCGGGTGGCGTCGTCGGTCGCCGTGTTGCCGGGTGCGCCGGGGCTTGTGCCCGCTTCGTGGTCGTGGCGCCAATCGTCTGGCCGCAGCTGCATGGTGATATCCGAGAAGTTGAAGAATGTGTCTGCCACCGAGGAGCCGAAGGGGCGGCCTCGGTGTCCGAGTAGATGTGACGCGAGTCCAGCCGATCGATGCGACGTCGATACGCCTCACTCACGTTGCGCCTGGATGGGATTATCCCGACCCTTGCAACGAGGTCGCTCGCCCCCAACTAGACTCGCGCGCCAGCAACCGTTTGTTGCTGTTTTGTTTCTGTCATCCACCTCACTCCTTGTACGCACCAACCACCACCACCATGAACATCACCGCCCTGCGGCCGACCCTGGCCAAATTTGCCCTGCTGCTTTGTGCTGCGGCTCTGCTCGGAGGCGCCCCCGAAGTCGAGGCCAAACGCCTGGGCGGAGGCGGCAGCGCCGGCATGCAACGGCAGATGCCGGCTCGCACGCCCGACAGCAGCGCGCCTGCCAAACCAGCCACACCGGCGCAAAACCAGGCCACGACCCCAGCGCAAGCAGCTCCGGGGGCTGCACCGGCTGCCGCACCAAAGCGCAACTGGATGGGTCCGCTGGCTGGCCTGGCCGCAGGTCTGGGTATCGCGGCCCTGATGAGCCATCTGGGCCTGGGTGAAGCGATGGGCAACTTCCTGATGATGGCCTTGCTCGCCATGGTGGCCATCGGTGTGGTGGTCTGGTTGATGCGCCGTTTCGGTCCCAAGCCGGCACAGTCCAATCTGGCGTTTGCTGGAGCAGGGGCTGGGACTGGGTCCGGACAGCCCAATGTCTCGCCGTGGGCAAATCGCCAAGCCGAACCGAGCCCTCAGCCAGTGGCGCAACCGGTGTCGACCAGTTTTCAGGCGCTGAACCCCACCGGCAACGCAGCCACACCGGGCACGGGTGCCGCTGAGGCTGCCGCACCTCCTGCCGTCTTGCCCCCGGGTTTCGACCGCGCCGGTTTCGAGCGTATCGCCAAGACCTTGTTCATCAGCCTCCAGGCTGCCAATGACGGTGGCCAGGTAGACGACCTGCGCAAGTTCACCACGCCCGAGTTGTTTGCCTCGCTGCGCCTGGACGTGCAGGACCGCGCTGGCCAAGCCCAGCAGACCGACGTGCAACGTGTCGACGCCGAAGTCATCGACACGGCTCAGGCAGACGGGCAGTGGGTCGTCAGCGTGCGGTTCCATGGCCTGATCAGCGAAACTACCGGCGCCGTGCCGCAGCCCTTCGACGAACTCTGGCATCTGGTGCGCCCCATCGACGAGAGCCGCGACTGGGCGATCGCCGGCATCCAGCAAAACGACGCCCCGACACCGGACAACACGGTCCATTGAACTTGTTCGGGCCGGCCTACCGGCCCACCTTCAGCACCACAAGATGCCATTTCGTTCGCTTGTCTTGCCTGAAGGTGTGCCAGGTCGGCTCTGGCTGAGTTCGATGCCCGGGCGCTTCGAAAGCTGGGCGGCATTCAAGGCCGAAGCCAGCGAGCACGGGTTGCAGGGACTCATCTGCCTGAACCCGCTGCATGAGATAGCCGCTGGCTCGCCCGACTACCACGCCGCCATCACCTCGGGCACCCTGCCCTGGCGCTGGCGCCATGTGCCGATGCGCGACTTCGGCGTGGCCGCGGGTGAAGCCCAATTCCGCGAGCAAGTGCTCGAGGTTGCCGACGAACTCGAACATGGCGCCGTGCTGCTGCTGCACTGCGCAGCAGGCATAGGCCGCACCGGGACGGTAGCGGCCTGCCTGCTCAAACATCTGGGTGCCAGCCGGGACGCCGCGCTGGCGACCGTGCGAGCCGCTGGCTCCAACCCCGAGAGTGCCGCGCAAGGCGGCCTCATCACGCGCTTCTGACGTCGCTGCAGCCACTTCGCAGGCCGTCGTGGGTCGGCCTGCACCCATTGCCCATGGCTCCGCGGTGCTGCGGCGCCAGGTCGCTGGTCATGATTTCGGCTGCTTGCGGGCTTCGGCCTCGTTCAGCCCCCCGAGATCCTTGCAGGTGCCCTTGAGCACAAACTTCCATTCCGCCGGATCGCGGTCGGTACTCGCCTCACCGGCGCACATGTGCAGACCGTTCAGGTCGGCGCAGTCGTTCTGGCCTGCCTTGGCGACGCCGTAGCACTTTTCCTTGCCAGCATCGCCGCCGTGGGCGTTTGCCGTATTCAGCAAGCCAAGGGCAAGCGCCGTGGCCATGGCCGAGGCAACAATCTGACGATGATCCATGCGCGAGAACTCCAGGTGATGTGAGGCTTCGGCCGGTCAGCCGAGTGAAGCCGGGAGTGTGCCCATGCCCTCGCTTCGGCGCGAGTGTTGCTACTGCCCGTCCAACGCTACGCCACACAGGATCTCACACCGGGCGCAACAAGTTGCCGTGTGTGGTTGACCGTGGCGACCTCGTCGGAACGGTTCGGGGCACAAACGCCAGTGCGCCATTCGTGCCAAAAGGCTGAGATCGGCACTGCGTTCAACGTCGGGCATCAGTCGGCGCAGATTGCAGTCAATTTCCGTTTGGTAGCGCCGAAACAGCAATTAATTAGCACCGGGCGCTCCCAGGGAAAACTTGCTGGGCAGTATGCATTAACTTCAATTAATGTTTTACGGGGACACTCCGCGTTTGTCTTAGACAAGACGGTAAATCATCGCCAAGTGCCCAGCTATAGAAGTATGTCGAGTCGACCCTTCGTCAGCTTTCGGATAGTCAGAGATAAGTATTCATAAGGAATGTGCGGGCTGCAGCTCGCTTGTCTGATCAGTCGATTTCAAAGTCGGCCACATCCTCTCGTGCTGCGTTAAGGCGCAACGATCGTCTGCATTCAACAACATCCACAAACAAGGGATGGAAGTCGACTTCGCACCTGCCGACGACCGCTGACCACCAGATACATCGAGCCGGAAGAGCCCTTTGAAACAGAACAATTCTTCTTTTTAATCAACACCTTAGGAGATCAATTGAATCAACGAACAGCACTTCCAGCGCACCCGTCGGTCTGGCCGCGATATTCAATCAACCGTGAACAATGTCACGCCGCAAATCGAAACTACCAAATGCGGCAAATCGAGTTTCCGTGAATTACGTATCGGTCCAGAAATGGCAGCTAAGAGGCTCCTAATTCTGGCCACATGAAATAGCACCAAGCGAGCAAGTACTGGAAACATCGTCAGAGGTGATCGCCGAAACCCCGCAAGGGAGCTTCGGTGAAGATGACAAGGTTCTGCCGCGTAGGTCTCCTCCAATCGAACATATATACACACCCAGAAGGGGTCTCAATGAGCAAGCGAGTCAAGTTCCAGCCCAAGCCGGTCAGCCAAGCCATCGGCGCTTTTGGCCTGCTGTTGGCAGCCACCGCGACGCAAGCCGGCCCAGGTTTCGGCGACGCGTACGACCTCAACAACAATCCTTTTGTCATCGGTACCTACTTCGCTGGCAGCCCGGCCGGCCCGCGCCAGTGGAAGGACGTCAACGCCGACGGCAGCTCGACCGGCGTGACCGATTCGCTGACCGGCGCCCCGGAAGGTTACGACCCCGCCAATCGCCTGGCCTACAAGGCTTCGGTTGCTGCCAAGTTCCCCAATGGCTACCCCGGCACCGGCAAGGCGCTGCGCAAGTTCGTCGACCCCCTGCCCCTGCCCGGCGCAGCCAATGCCAAGCTGATGGCTGATGGCACGACGTCGAAGTACATCCCTGTCGCCGTGACCACGAAGTGGGTCAATCCCCAGGGTGCGACGACGACCGACGACTACTACGAAATCGCCGTCGTCGAGTTCGCCGACCGTTTCCACAGCGACCTGCGCAAGCCCACCACGCTGCGTGGTTATGTCCAGATCGACCACCTGGCCAGCAATGGCCGTGGCCTGATTCCCGGCAGCAAGGCCGTGCCGCTGACCTATCCCAACGGTCAGCCGATCATGATCGCCGGCACCGACGCCAACGGCAAACTCACCGGCGCGCAAGTTCAAGCGCTGGCAGTGGACGATCCGCGTTACCTCGGCCCGATCATCACCGCGACCAAGGACACACCCACACGTGTCAAGTTCCTGAACCTGCTGCCGGTCGGCCGCGCCGTGACCAATGTCGACGGCACCGTCACCCGCAATGGCGACCTGTTCCTGCCGGTCGACCCCTCGATCGTCGGCGCTGGTTACGGCCCCGATGGTGAACACCTTTACAGCCAGAACCGCGTCACGCTGCACATGCACGGTGGCGACACCCCGTGGATCAGCGACGGCACGCCGCATCAGTGGATCACACCGGCCGGTGAGGCCGACGCCAACAACCCGGCATCCATCGCAGGCGACGTCACGCTCGACCCGACCCTGGTGCCCAACTTCCTGCGCGGCCCCAGCGCCGTCAACGTTCCGGACATGAACGATCCGGGCCCTGGTGTCCACAACCTGTACTTCCCGAACGGTCAGTCGGCCCGCATGATGTGGTATCACGACCATGCCGTCGGTATCACACGTCTGAACGTGATGGCCGGCATGGCCTCGGCCTACCTGCTGACCGATGACGTCGAGGCCGCCCTGGTCAACGGTGGCACCGTGACCGACGCTGGCGGTGCCAGTGTTGCACTCGCCTCCGTGTTGCCCAGTGCTGCCGACACCATCCCGCTGGTGCTGCAGGACAAGACCTTCGTTCCCGACGACATCGCCCTGCAGGACGCACGTTGGCACACCACCGCCTGGGGCGCCCCTGGCGACATGTGGTTCCCGCACGTGTACGAAACCGTGCAGGACACCAACCAGGCCACCAACTTCAACGCGGTTGGCCGCTGGCACTATGGCCCGCAGTTCTGGCCGTCGTTCCCGGCTCTGTATGCCCTGCCCAGCGGCGGCTACCAGGACGTGACCACGGTGCCCGAAGCCTGGGGTGATACCCCGCTGGTCAACGGCGTGGCCTACCCGACCCTGACGGTCGATCCCAAGCCGTATCGCTTCAAGATCCTGAACGCCGCGAACGATCGCTTCTTCACGTTCAACTTCTTCGAAGCCGACGAGACGGCCCAGCCGGTGTCGATCGACGGCAGCCCTGTCGCGAGCAACACCGAAGTCAAGATGGTGCCGATCCAGCCGTGGGACACCTTCGGCGCGGGTCTGTGTGCCCCTGGCGTGACCAAGTCCGACGGTGCTTGTGTGCCCGATGTGTGGAGCACCGACTTCTACGGCCACAACGGTGGTGTGCCCGATCCGACGACCCAGGGCCCGACGATCTTCCAGATCGCCAGCGAAGGTGGCCTGCTGCCCGGTGTGGCGGTCAAGGACTCGATGCCCATCGGCTATCTGCTCGACAAGGGCCGCTTCGCGGTGCTGAACATCGACTACCCGACCACCGGCCTGCACATTGCCAATGCAGAACGTGCCGACATCGTCGTCGACTTCACCTGCTACGCCGGCCGCACCCTGCTGGTCTACAACGACTCCGGCGCCCCGGCACCCGCAGCCGACCCGCGCAACGAATACTTCACCAACTACGGTGACAACTCGGCCACCGGTGGCTCGGAAGACACCCGCGCCGGCTACGGCCCGAACACGCGCACCATGATGCAGATCGTGGTGAACGGCACCAGGGCGGCCAGCCGTGTTGGCTGTGTGGGCATGCTCGACGGCAACGCCGCCGCCATCCAGACCCTGGACGACAACATCAAGCTGGCTTACAAGGCCTCGCAGGAAACCCCGATCGTGGCCCAGTCGGCCTACAACGGTGTGTACGGCAAGGGCTGGGACGACAGCAAGGCGTTCGCCAGCATCTTTGTCGGTTCGCTGAACGAACCGCTGTTCAACTTCGTGCCGGGTGATGCGAACCCCGCGGCGTTCAACTCCGTCATCGTGGGCGCCAAGGGTTCGGGCTACATCCGTCCGCCGGCAGTCACCGTGAACGGCGCCGGCACGGGCGCTGCCGCAGTGGCCACGCTCAAGATCGACAAGCTGCATGTCATCAACGCCGGCTCGGGCTTCAAGAACGCACCCGCAGTGCGTATCTCGTCCAACGGTGGTGGCAACGGCACCGAAGCGACGTCCTCACTCAAGATCACCGCTGTGCAAGTCGCCGCTGGTGGCTCGGGTTACTCGCAAGGTCAGGTGCAGGGTCTCACTGTCACCAGCGGCGGCCTGTATACGCCGGGTGTTGCCTCGATCTCGCTGAACAACGCAACCGCCAACCGTTACCGCACCGGCACACCTACCGTCACCATCACTGGTGGCGGCGGCAGTGGCGCCACGGCTGTGGCAGTCATGACGGGCACCGGCGGTCAGCGCCGCATCGCCAGCATCAACGTCACCAACGCCGGCTCGGGCTACACCTCGTTGCCCTCCGTGACCATCTCGGCTCCGACCGGCGCCGGCGGCGTGCGTGCCACGGCCACCGCGGCAACCGCCGTCATTGCGCCCACGGTGACCTTCCCGGCGCCGGCTGGTGGTGCCGCCGCCACGGCGACCGTTCAGATGAGCGCCGGCCAGGTGACCGGTCTGACGCTCACCAACCCCGGCCGCGGCTATGCCAGCGCACCGGTGGCGACGTTCGTCGGCGGCTCGGTGACCACAGCTGCAACGGCACAGGCCTCCAGCGTGACCGCTCTGCCCACCATCACCTTCCCGCGTCCGCTCAGCCCGGTGCTCCTGGCTGACGGGATCACCCGCGGCACAGGTGTCACGGCCACCGGTATTGCCCAGGTCAGTGCTACCGGCGCGATCACCGGTGTCACCATCACCAACCCGGGTTCCGGCTACACCATTGCCCCCACCCCCGTGGTGACTGGCACCCAAGGTACGGGCGCTCGTCTGGCGTCGACTGGCAGCATCTACGAACTGATGATGGCCATCGTCGACCCGAACAACCCGGACACAGCCGGCGGCGGTGGCTACAGCGACCTGAGCACACTGGCCAGCGAACCGGGCAACCTGACGCCTGGCTTGAACGTCGCCGTCACGGCGCCGACCGAACCCGGCAGCGTCACTCCCACGTTCGGCGCCTCCGGCAAGGTCTTCGACATCACGCTGACCACACGCGGCTCGGGTTACACCGGCACGACGTCCATCACCGTGGCGCCCCCGGTCGCCAATGCGGTCCTGTCCGCTGCGTCCACCTTCCCGCAGGCCACTCTGGCAGCGGCGACGGCACAGACCGACACCGCGGCTGGCACCCCCAAGGGCAGCATGCTGGTGAAGACGAAGGCGATCCAGGAACTGTTCGAGCCGACCTACGGTCGCCTGAACGCCACCCTGGGCATCGAACTGCCCTTCACGAGCCAGCTGACGCAGACCACCATCCCGCTGGGTTACGTCGATGCGCCGACCGAGTCGTTCGCCGACGGCGAAACGCAGATCTGGAAGATCACGCAGAACGGCGTGGACGTGCACCCGGTGCACTTCCACCTGCTGAACGTGCAGGTGATCAACCGAGTGGGTTGGGACAACTTCGTCGATCCGCCGCAGCTCAACGAACTGGGCTGGAAGGAGACGGTCAAGATGGCCCCGCTGGAAGATACGGTTGTGGCCGTGCGGGCCAAGAAGCCCAAGCTCGGCGGCTTCGGTCTGCCCAACAGCTACCGCCTGCTCGACCCGACGCAGCCCGAAGGTGCGATGACCGGCTTCACGCAGATCGACCCCGCCACCGGCGTGAAGTCGCCCCAGTACAACCGCTGGCAGGACTTCGGATGGGAATACGTCTGGCATTGCCACATCCTGGGCCATGAAGAAAACGACTTCATGCGTGCCGTGGTGTTCAACGCCAACGAAGCCATCCCCGCCGCACCGACCGGTCTGGCTGCCCTGCAGAACGGCTCGAATGTCGACCTGACCTGGACCGACGCCTCGACGACCGAATACCAGTACCGCGTCGAACGTGCCGCACCCGGCTCTGGTGCGTGGCAGTCGGTCGGCAACCTGCTGGCCAACGCCACGATGTTCACCGACACCACTGCCGGTGCCAACGCGTCCTACGACTACCGTGTCGTGGCGACGGGCCAAGCCGGTGAGTCGGTCTCGAACGTCACCACCGTGATGGCGCTGCCGACCGCTCCGGGCAACCTGGTGGCCGCGAACACGACGGGTCCCACCGCCGTGACGCTGACCTGGGATGCTTCGAGCGCCGCCACCGACTACCTGGTGCAGCGTTCAGCGGCCGGCGCCAACACCTGGAACACAGGTGTTGTCGTGGCAGGCAACCTGACGACCTACCGTGACACCACGGTCGCCGCGGCCACCGCGTACGACTACCGGGTGACGGCGCGCAACTCAGCTGGCAATGCCGTCTCGGCCATCGCCACGGTGACGACACCGACTGCGGTCGTGACGCTGCCCACACCGACTGTGCTCGCGACGAACGGTGCCAATGGTGGTGCGATCAACCTGACCGTGCGTTGGCCAGGTGTGACCGGCGCGACTCAGTACGACGTCGAGTGGTCGACCAGCGCCAACATGAGCAACCCGACGCTGCTCACCAACGTCGCAACCAGCGTGTTCTTCGGCTTGAGGAACTACACCCTGGCCCCGGCGGTTCCGGCAGGCACACGCGTGTACGTTCGGGTGCGCGCCACGGCAACGGGCGGCGCCAGCAACTGGAGCACGACCCGCAACGCCATCGCCCGCTAAGGCGAACTGAGCAAGCCGTCGGCGACAGTGCGCCGACGGCCCTCACCCGGGCCGACGAACTGGAGTTGCTCCATTCGTCGGCCCTCTCATTTGTAGGAAGCGACCCTTGCCCTGGCACGAGCAGTGGCGCCAAAGTTCCCGGTGACAGCCGCCACGGTCACCGCCAACTGATCGATGACCCGGTAACGTGGATTGCTGCATGGCAAGCCAGCTTTGTAGGTCCGCCCAAAGCTTCCCATAAGCTCCCACGGCTCCAATGTGTTTGTTCAAGGCCGGACCGACATCGTTTCAGGGCATCCGGCACTTGGTCCCCATTCAGAACCCCGCCGAACTTCCAGTGAGTCACCCCGCATGACCTTGATTGCCTCCAAATTCCTGAAGACCACCTTGCTTCATTCCAGCGCGACGTTGGGCTTGAGCCTGGCTCTGGCCCTGCCGGTGCTAGCTGCCGACGCGCCCGCGCCCGCAGCCTCCGCCGCAAGTGCCCCGACTGCGGGAGCGCAGTCCGCAGCGCCACTGGCCACACTCAAGGACAAGACCAGCTACGCCACCGGCGTGATGACGGCGCGCAACCTCACGAAGAACCATGTCGACTTCGACCTGGACCTGCTGATCGAGGGCTTGCGCGACGGCCTGGCCGGCGGCGCCATCCGCATCGACGAGAAAGAGCTGAAGAAAGTGCTTCAGTCGATGCAGGTCGACATCCAGCGCAGCATGAACTCGGAGCGCCAGGTCAAGGCATCGCTCAACCGTGAACGCGGCGTCGTCTACCAAAACGAGTTCCGGACCAAGCCCGGCACCATCGTCCTGCCCGGTAACCTGATGTATCGCGTCGTCAAGAACGGCAACGGCGACAAGCCCGGCGACATGAGCACCGTGGTCCTGCGGTACCGCGGCACGCTGGTCGACGGCACCGAGTTCGAAGCCACGCCGGAAGGCAAGACCGTCACGCTCAAGGTGACCGAGCTGATCACCGGCTGGCGCGAAGCCCTCAAGCGCATGGCTGCCGGTTCGACCTGGGAGGTGGTGGTGCCGCCCTCGATGGCTTATGGCACGCGGGGCTCGGGCGTCATTGGTCCGAACGAGACCCTGTTGTTCACGATCGAGCTCGTCGCCGTGGTGCAGTGACCCAGCGACCGGCGAGCCCCTGACCTAGATCCTCCAGGCGAATCAGCACGACCATGATGCACAGACCTACCGCAAACCTCGATCGGGCGTCAGCCTCGCCTGCCGCCGCGGACTCGGCACCTGTGCCGACTTCGCCTGGCGACACGAAGCCCTCGCAGCCTCGTGTCGCCCGAGCGGCAGAGTGTGTCGCCAGACTGTTGTCGGCCCTGGCCATTGCCCTGAGCGGCACCGCCGTGATGGCGCAGACCGGGGGCACGACAGCTCCTGTGGCGGTGGCCCAGCCGCCCGCCTCGGCAGTCACGGGCAAGCCGATCACGCAGATAGCGCCCAGCGCCAACGCCATTGCCCGCAGCGAACGTCAGCGTCTGTCGGCACGTGTGTGGCGCAGCGACGGGTCGGCACCCGATGCAGGCGACATTGCGCTGGGCCTGTCGAGCGACCCGGGAGTCATCGCCGAAGGTCGCAGGCTCTACCTCGAAGGTCAACGTGCCGATGGCAAACCCCTGGTCGGCCTTCGCCTGGACGGTCAAGTGCGCCTGGCGGGTGCCGCCGCGGCCTGTGTCTTGTGCCATCGCCGCAGCGCTCTTGGTGCTGTCGAGGGCCCCAGCCAGATCGCACCGGTATCGGGCCGTTACCTGTTCGACCAGGACCGCCGCGCACTGGTGAACATGAGCCTGCGCGCGCGCAAGAGTTTCAACTCTCGCCACGAGCCGTATGACCTGAGCACCCTGACCCAAGCGTTGCGTGCCGGCAGGCATGTCAGTGGACGCAAGCTCCAACCCCTGATGCCGCGCTACGAACTGGCCGACAGCGAGGTGCTGGCCCTGGCCAGTTATCTGCGCACGGTGTCGAACACCTGGTCACCCGGCGTGAGCGACAAGTCGGTGCGTTTTGCAACGGTGATCACCCCCGATGTCGACAGCGAGCGCAAGCGGGTGTTTCTCGACACGATCAAAGCCATCGTCGCGCAGAAGAACGGCAACATCGTTCCGGGGCAGCGCTCCATGTCCAGCGGTGCCGAAATGGTCCTGCAGACCGACCGCACCTGGGATCTGCAGGTGTGGGAGCTGACCGGACCGGCCTCGACCTGGAAAGCTCAGCTGGACAAGTTCCAGGCTACACAACCGGTGTTTGCGCTGGTGTCCGGCCTGGGCGCCGGCAACTGGGCACCGGTTCACACATTCTGCGAAACGCAGGCTGTGCCGTGCTGGTTCCCGAGTGTGGCAGCGGTGCCGCCTGACAGCGAGACCGACTTCTACAGCGTCTACTTCTCGCGTGGTGTGGCCCTCGAGGCCGATGTGCTGGCGCGCCGCTTCGACGAGCTGTCCAAGGCAGGCAAGGGCCCGAAACGCCTGCTGCAGATCTACGCCGACGCGGAGGTGGCCGACACGGCCGTGGCCGCCTTGCGCGACAAGCTTGCCGACAGCAGTGTCAAGTCGACCGAGTTGCACTGGACAGGCGACCAGGCCGACATGTCGCGCCAACTGGCCGGGCTGGGCGAGTCCGATGCCGTCGTGTTGTGGCTGGCACCTGCCGAACTGCAGGCCTTGAGCAAACTGGCCCCACCACGTGCCAGCATTTATGCATCGGCGGCGCTGGGCGGCGGCGACAAGCTGCCGCTGAACAACGCCTGGCGCAACGTCGCCCATGTGGTGTATCCCTACGAACTGCCCGAGGTGCGCCAACGCGGCCTGCGTGTCTTCAAGGAATGGCTGCGCATCCGCAAGTTGCCGCTCGAGGATGAGGTGCTCCAGGCCGAGGTCTACTTCGCCATGAACTACCTCAACGACACGCTGGTCGACATGCTCGACAACGTGCACCGCGACTACCTGCTCGAACGCGGCGAAAACATGCTGAGCCTGCGGGAAGCCGCACGCACAGAAGACGAATCGCGCGAACTCGCCCTTCCCAAGACCCACCTGGCGGATTCGGATGCCAAGCCTTTGCGCGAGATGCCAGCGCGCATGATGATTCCACGTGCAGTGCCGCGTGCGGCTACTGCAGCTGAGGCCTTGCCGTCGATGGCCACGGCCACTGGAGCAGCCGTCTCAGGCCAAGGGCGATCCGGATTTGCCGGCGCCGGAGCGCTGATACGTCGTCCGGGATCGATGGCCACGCCGCCTTCTGGCCCTGCAGGGGCACAACCGGCTGGCGCATCGCAGGCCATGGCTCATGCCACCGACACCATGCCCGGTTCTGCTCGCACCAGCGGTGCCCCCGAAAGCACGACTGTCTACCCGCGCCTGAGCCTGGGACAGTTCCAGCGTCACGCCAGCAAGGGCGCCTACATCGTTCGACTCGACCACTCCCAGCCCGGCGGACTGCGCGCCGAGACCGAGTGGATCATTCCGTGAACCACCGAGCCGAACCCGCTCCGGACCGCGCGCTCCACCGGGCACCGGCACTTCACCTGATCAAGAGACTTTCCATGTCGACGATCCACAAATCACTCAGCCTCCATTCAGCGATCGTGCGCTCGAACCGTCTCGGCAAGGGCCCCGTGCTGGGCACCCTGGCCGTGCTGTGCAGCCTACTTTCCAGCCCTGCGGCCCTGGCAGCACCCGCAACAGATCCACATGCAGCCCACAAGCTCTCGGCCGGGCAGGAACGCACTGATCATCACTACGCATTGCCGGCCGTGAAGGTGACCAGGAACGACGGCAAACGCATGACACTGGCCGATGCCATCGACGATGGGCGCCCGGTGATGCTCAACTTCATCTATACCTCCTGCAACGCCATCTGCCCGGTAACCAGCCAGGTGTTCGTCGAGGTGCGCGAGCGTCTCGGCGCCGAGCGCGACAAGATCAACATGGTGTCGATCTCAATCGACCCGGAGCAAGACACACCTCGTCGCTTGACGGCCTATGCCAAGCGCTTTGGGTCAGCGGGGACCTGGGCGCACTACACCAGCAGCAGCGCCGACGCCATCGAGATCCAGAGCGCCTTCGGTGCCTGGCGCGGCGACAAGATGAACCATCAACCCACCACCTACATGCGCGGAGCGCCCGGCAAACCGTGAGTGCGCCTGGACGGCTTCTTCAGCCCGGAAGACCTGGTGAGCAACTACCTGCACGTCGCCCAGGGTCAGGGTGACGACAACTGCGCCGAACCGCCGAGCGAGGCGGTCACGAATTCCCGCATCACGCTCGTCTCGACCAGGCAGCAGACCACTTCTCAAACCGCTGGCCGAACGGTCGGCCTTCCTACCAAGAGCAAACCATGAAAAAGACGCTTCTCGCCATCGCCTGCATGACCCTTCCCCTCGCCGTGTTCGCGGCCGGTCACAAGACCGACGCAAAACACCACGCACCGTCGTCTGCGGCAGCCGCCAGCGCACCGGCGCAAGCTGCCTCGTCGGTCGATGCCCGCAGCGCAGTGCGCGCGGCACAGATGCGTGGCACCAAGAATGCCGCCTGCCGCAAGGAAGCCACTGACCAGGGCCTGCACGGTCAGGATCTGAAGGACGCCATGGTGGCTTGCATGAAGCAAGGCCAGTGATCATGGCCCTGACGGTGGCGTGAAGCCTGGCCACCGCCACGCTAGCAACTCTCCCGACTCCCATCCGACTGGCCCTGCGCTTCACTGCACAGGGCCGTCGTCTTCTTGGAGGCACTCGACTGGGTCAGCCATCAACGGGCGAGGTTGTTGCGCCCCCCGGGATTCGGTCTTGTCGGGCTACCCGGGTTGTTCGGCGTGGGCGTAATTGTGAAGGCGGGTGAGCCGGCAGCAGGCGCCGAGGCAGCCGACGCGGCTGGCGCAGAGAATGTGAAACGCCACTCGTCATAACTCTTGGCTTTCACTTCGTAGCCCAGCCAGGGTTGCAACCGGTCTTGTCGAAACGGTGTGCCCTCGGCCTGGCTGTAGACACCGACCAGGGCTGTGCCCTTGCGCACCAATCCCCAGTCCTGCGCGGGCGCCAGTGGGTCCGGGTAGGCCTCGCGCAGGTGCCGCACCGGGTTGGGGAATCTCGGATCCTTGAGCAGGTCTTCAACCTGACCAGGCAATTGTTTGACCTGACCAGGTGAGCGCAGGTAGTACGACTCGATGGCCTTGCGGTACTGCAGGCCGACGCGTAGCAACTCTTGTTCATCGTCACGCCGCCTGGCGTCGGACCAGCGTTGTGACACCAGGGCCAGCCCGAGCGAACCCACCGCCAGAAACACCAGCACGCCCAGCAGCAACATGCCACGTTGGCGCTGGGCATCCGGCCGCGCAGGCGGCGGATCGGAAGCAGTACTCAGCGTCGCCCAACCCGCCGGATCAACGTTCGGCATCGCTGGCTGCACCTTCTTCGCCTGCGACAGTGACACTGCCCGAGCCCTCCGAATCGGGCGGACGATAGGCTTCACGCAGCTGCGACGCCGGCTTGGCACTTTGCACGTCGTAGACACGACCACTCTGCTTGGAGTCGGTGGGAGCAACGGTGACCCAGTCGGTCGCCTCGGTGATGGGGTCGATCGGAATGGCGCGCAGGTAGCGCTTGGTCACGAGATCGTCGAGTGCGTCCGGATAGCGGCCGTTGTCGCCGTAGTACTTGTCGATGGCCTCACGCATCAGGGCCAGGTTCTGCTGCTGCACCTGGGCCTTGCCGCGATCGAGCGCGGTCAGGTAACGGGGCACGGCAATCGACAGCAGCAGCCCGATCACGGCCATCACGACGATCAGCTCGATCATCGTGAAACCGCGCAGACGCAGGACAGGCGCGGAGGGGCCGCGACGAGAAAGGACACAGAGCAAGCGCATGTTCACGGGGTGTTCCCAAGTCTTACCAGCGCTGATAGGGCCGACCATTGAGGCCGACGCCAGTGGCGCGTGAATGCACATCGTAGACATCGTCGCCAGGGCTTGGTGAGTCGAACGAGCTCGAGTAGCTTCGCATGTCCCAGTTGTCCTCGGCGGCAAGATCGGCAGAAGCGAAGGGGTCGCGTGGGACCCGACGCAGGAAATAGAGCTTGTCGCCCGTGGGTTTGCGCTGATTGGTCACACCATCGACCAGCACCCGCAGGTTGGGCGGATAGCCGGAGTCCCCGACCTTGCGCTGAATGAGGCCCTTGTCGGCAGCAGACTTGTAGGCGTCGATGGCGTCGCGGATCTCGCGAAGTGCAGAACGCAGACCGGCTTCCCGTTCGCGCTGCACTTCGAGTTCGGCCAGCGGCATGGCCAGGGTGGCCAGCAGCGCCAGCAAGGCCAGTGTCACCACCAGTTCCATGAGGGTGAATCCACGCATACGCAACAGGGCCGATGCACCTTGCCCGCCTCGTCGTGCGGCCCAGGCCCGAGCAATTCCCGATCGCGACACCGACCTACCACCCATGCAACGGGACATGTCCTGACGGCGCGTCGTCGTGATCAGGGTCAGCCGCCCGAACCTGGCGTCTCGGCCGCCGGGTCGGTGGGCTCGGTAGGCGCAGGATCCGCCGGTGGGGGTTCGATCGGCATGCGGCCCGGCATGATGCGTGGCAACACACTGGTGCCTGGCGTGCCCATGCCCGGCCGGAGGATAGAACGCGCACGGGGGACGACCGCGGAACCGGGTGTATTTGCAGGCGCCGGCGCTGCCGCAGGTGGTGCCGCCACCCCGCCACGCTGAGCAGGGTTGGCGGGCGCAGTCGAAGAGGGCGCGGTCAGCAAGGGCTGAGTGACACCCGTTCCACGACCATCGCTGAACTTGACTGCCCCTACCGGGTCGACACGGATCGGCTTGCTACGCACCGACGCTTCACTTCCAGACCAGATGTTGTTCTGGCTCGGATCTGCCAATGACACCTGCCGCACGATGCGCGGCGTAATCGCCACGATCAGCTCGCTCTTGCTGCGATCGCTGCGGTCGTTGCCGAACAATCGCGTGAGTAGCGGCACTTCGCCCAGGCCGGGGATGCGAGAGCCACTGTTGCGGTCACCATCCTGGATCAGGCCTCCGAGCACCTGCGTCTCACCGTCCTTCAGGCGCAGCACGGTCTGGGTGCTGCGGGTGCCGATCTGGAATGCTCCGCTGTCGTTCTTGGCCGCTGCTCCAAGGCTGCTGACTTCGAGGTTGAGCTTGAGCCCGACGTCGCCATCGGCATACACCTGCGGTTCGACTTCGAGCTTGATGCCCACGTCAAGGTACTGGATCGACCCGGTGATCACGCTGCTGGCCGTGCCACCGGTGGTCGACGGGGTGACGATGTTGCTGAACGTCGGAATCCGGTCACCGACCAGGATCTTGGCCTTTTCCTTGTTGCGCACACGGATGCGCGGGCTGGCCAGCACGTTGGTGTCGCTGTCGGTCAGACCGAACCTGGCGGCCAGCGACAAGCCCGGTGTGGCAAGCAGGCTGTCCGATGCCAGACCACGCAAGTCACCCAGAGTGGGCGTCGCGCCAGGGACAGTGACACCGAAACCGGTCGGCCAGGCAATGCCCAGATCCTGGATGCGCGAGCGCGAGACTTCGAGCACCTCGACCTCGAGCATCACCTCGGCATCGGGCTGGTCGTTGGCAGCCACGAGTTGCTCGGCCACGGCGATGGCTTCAGGGGTGTCGCGCATCACCAGCGTATTGGTACGAGCGTCGGTGACGATGTCCCTGGTCTTGAGCATCGTCTTGATGACGTTGGCCATGTACGCCGCTTCGACGTTGCTGAGTTGGAAGCTGCGCACCTTGAGCTCGAAATACTCGCGCTGCTTGGCCGGGGTGGACGGGTAGATGAGCATCGTGTTGCTGTTGAGCACACGTTTCTCGAGTTGGCTTTGCAGCAAGATCAGGTTGATCGAGTCCTCGACCGACGCATCCTTGACGAAGATGGTGGTGCGCAAGTCGGATCGTACGTCGCGGTCCAGGATGATGTTGACGTTGGTGGCGCGCGAGATCGCCTCGAACACCAGCTTGATGCTGGCATCTCTGAACTGCAGCGTCACCGGCTTGCGAAAGGCGTTGCTGGCGTTGAGTTTTTCCTCGCGCTCGAGGCGCAGGGCCTCGACCTTGTCCTCCACTTCCTTGAGCAGCGCCTTGGCCTGCGCAGGCTTGTGCGGTTCGCGGGACAGGCGCGCCAGAATCTCGTGTGCCTGTTCATGTTGCCCGGCCTTGAACAACTTCTCGGCCTGGTCGAACTGGGCGTCGGCGCGCTTGCGCTCCTCGATGCGCACCAGTCCACGCACCGCGCGTTCGTTGGAAGGCTCGGCGGACAGGGCATCGCGGTAACGCGCCTGGGCGTCGTCGTACTTGCCGCGCGACAGGGCATCGTCGGCAGCGGCAATGCTGGCCTGAACCACCCCGTTGCGCTGCCTGAGATAGTCGATGCGGTACTGCGCGTTGGCAGGCTCGGCCTCGGAGGCCTTGCGCAGCGAGGTCAGTCCCTCCTGCGTGCGCCCCTGGGCGAAATGATCGACACCCTCCTGGTGCAACTGCTTGCCGGCACATGCCGCCAGCAACATGGCGGCTGCCAGTGCGGTCAACCGCGGTCGCAGCACCGCCAGGTGGCCTGTCTCAGACTTGCACGATCCCACGTTAAACCCCTTCTTCGACGCTGAGCTTGAGCGTCGTGTTGTCCGACGGACGCACGAACTGGAGTTCGCGCGATCCGATGTTTTCAAGTCGCCATCCGCCTTCGAGCATCTCGCCAGGACGTGCCATCAGCATCTTGTCGCCAAGCATCAGGAAGACTCGGGCGTCACCGCCATCCCGATCTGCCAGCATGCCCATGAATCGATAGGGCAACACGGGTCTGGGCGGCGGCGGCGGCGGCGGTGGCGCCTGGATGACCGGCGGCGGTGGTGGCGGCGCCGGCTGCACCAGGGCTATCCTGGGCGCCCTCACCACCGGGGCCTGAAATGGATCCCCGAGCGGCTCTTCGGCAAGCTGTCCACGCACGGCGAGTTGGCCATCGTGCCCATCGTCTCGCCCGGCACTTCGCACGGTGGCCGGGCGGTTGCCACTCGGGCGCGGACGGTTGGCCGACGCCGTGGTGACCTCTGGCGGACGTGTCGCGGCCCACAGGGCCCACAAGCCGCTGATCACGGCCAGCCCGATCAATACTCGGGTGCGTTGATTCACGAGCCCTCCGCGCGAAAGTAGATGCTCAGGCGCACGGTGGTCTGAAGTTCACCCGAAGCGCCATCCGGCCGGTCGATCTGCAGGCTGTCGAGCGCGACATTGGGCATGCGGTTGAGCAGTTGACCGATGAACCGGCGCACCTGCATGTAGCTGCCACCCAGCGGCAGCGTCATGCGCAGGCGTTGCAGGCGGGGCTCTTCGGTCTGCAAGGTGTAGTCGGAACGTTCGACGCGCAGTTTGCTGGCTTCGGCCAGCGCCAGCACACGACGCACCACCGAAGCTCGCTCGCGTTCGCCGGGCAAGGACTCACGCGCCAGATCGCGTGCGTCACGTTGTGATGTCGCGGTCGACGCAGCGGCGTTGCGAGCGTCGCTCAACTGTTGACCTTGGCCCGCAGCAGGCGCTCGGTCTCGGCCTGGGCCGGTTCATGCACGCCGAACCAGACGCCACCGGCCAGCACCAGCGCCACCAGTCCGACGACTCCGAACACGCCCACATGTCGATGCCAGCGCCAGCGCAGGATGTTGAGCGCAGCCTGAGACGGCGTGACGGCGACACGCGGGTCGACGAACCGGCTCCCGAAGCGGCTGCCAAGTTCACTGCTCGGCGCACGAGTGAGTTCGCTCATGGGTTGCCTCGAGCGGTGACAGTGGGTTCTTGCTGCAACGAGACGCCGCCAGCAGCATTGGCCGGCACGGGCGCAGCGTTGCCGGCCGGCCTGGCCTCGGCACGCCAGTTGGCTACCACAGTGAACTCGATCGGTGCACTGGCACCTGCGGCGAGTTCCTGCGATCGCTCGTGTTTGAGCAGCACGACCTCACGCAGACGTTTGTCACCCTCCAGGGCCTGCACATAGTCCATCATCGATTTCAGCGACTGCGTCTCACCGACCATACGCACCATGCCGGTAGCGGCGTCGGGTTCGAGCTTGCGCATCACGACCTTGCCGCGTGCGCGAGACTCGAAAGCACCGAGCAATCCGTCCCAGGGGGCGGCCAGGTAGTTGGCGACGGTTTCCATTTGCGCTCGTTTGCGCCTTTCTTCTGGGCCGAGTGCTGCGTTGGCACGTGCCGACGGGCTCTGGGCCATGAGGGTGCGCAGACCTTCGCGCTGCGCCTGCAGCAAGGTCTGCGACTCTTGCGCCTGCAAGCCGACGTAGGCGAGCACGGCCACACCCAGCAGGCACAACAGGGCACCGCCGTAACGCCGCGGCTTGGCGCGGGCGAAGTCGATCGTGGGAAGGCGCGGGACACTCATCGCGAGACCTCACCCCACGGACAACGCAGCGTCACCGTCGACACCGGGTTCGACGTCATGGCGTCACCTCCTGCAAACTCTCGAGTGAAGCCAGGATCTCCCAGCCGGCTTCGCGACCGGCGAGGTCGAGCAGCCGGTGCTGCTCTCGCGTGCTGGGCAAAATCGCCGCAGGTTCACCTGCCGGAGTGCGCCAGCCGCCGAGCCGTTCGAACACCACGACCGGGTCACGCCAGTCGATGCGCTCCCAGTCCATTCCCACCAGACGGCCGGCGTCGAGTTGCAGCACCATCACACCCTGGTCCCGCACGACGGCCAGCACCTGGGTCCAGCTGTCGATCTGGCTGGCCACGCTGCGCAGGTCTTCGAGCAACGCCGGGCGGATGCTCAGCACCTGGATATTGCGTTCGTCGAGCGCCTCGAGCCAGGCGTCGAGTGAACTGACCTGAACCGCCACGGCGATCCAGTGGCGCCCGCCAGGGGCCAGTGCAACCTCGACGTCCAGATCGGTCAGCCCCAGTGTGTCGGTAAAGAAATGTTCGGCGTCGGCACGCGCCTGCTCGAGCGGCATGTGTGCTTCGAGCAAGGCGTAGAAGACGCTGTCGTCCGACAGCTCGATGTGAGCACGCTTGGGCAAGGCATTGCCGGCCGTGATGATCTCGACCAGGGCCGATTCCATGGCGCGCCGGCCCTCACCCACGGCGCTAGCTCGCGCCTGGCACCGCGCGTCGAACAAGCCCTTGGTCCACAGGCCGATCTCGCATCGGTCGGGCGCCACTCGCACGCGCAGCTCATTCCTCGACAGCAGTGACACGGTTCGCCTCCTCCAGAGTAGTCAGGCCGGCGGCAACGCAGCGCAAGGCCTCGTCTCGCAGGGTCTTGAGGCCGCGTTCGAGCGCGGCGTCGCGCAGCCGCGACGGGCTGGCCCGTTCGGCGATCAGGCTGCGCAGGCCCACATCCATCGTCAACAACTGCGCAATCGCGCGCCGGCCCTTGTAGCCGGTGCCGCGGCAATGCGGGCAACCGATGCCACGCTTGAACTGCCAGCCGGCCGCTTCGGGCGGCAGCTGGCTGTCGGCAATGCGGTCTGCGCTGGGCGAGTCGGCGGTGACGCAGTCGCGGCAGATCAGGCGCATTAGCCGTTGCGCGAGTACACCGTTGAGGGCGGACACCAGGTTGTACGGATCCACACCCATGGTGGCCAGGCGACCGATGACGTCGAAGACGTTGTTGGCGTGCACGGTGGCGTAGACCTGGTGGCCTGTGAGCGCGGCCTGCACGGCGATCTGGGCGGTCTCGGTATCGCGCATTTCGCCGACCATGATGCGATCCGGGTCGTGCCGCAAGATGGAACGCAGGCCGCGCGCGAAGGTCAGACCCTTGGCCTCGTTGACCGGGATCTGCAGCACGTCGGGCAGCTGGTATTCGACCGGGTCCTCAATGGTGATCACCTTGTCCAGGCCGGTATTCACCTCGGACAACACCGCGTACAGCGTGGTCGTCTTGCCGCTGCCGGTCGGGCCGGTCACCAGGAACAGGCCGTGCGGCATCTGGCCCATGCGGCGGATGAAACGCGACTGCTCCTCACCGAAGCCCAGGTGCGCCAGGCTCAGCTTGTCGTCGGCGGCGAGTTGGTAACGGTCGAGGATGCGCAGCACGGCGTCTTCGCCGAACAGATTGGGCATGATCGAGACACGCACGTCGACGGTGCGGCCGGTCACGCGCAGCTTGATACGTCCGTCCTGCGGCAGGCGGCGCTCGGTGATGTCCAGATCGGCCAGCACCTTGATGCGCGAGATCACGCGGCCGGCCTGGTCCTGGCCTTCGAGACGGATCACACTTTGCAGCACACCGTCGAGACGGTAACGCACCACCAGGCCACGGCTCGAACATTCGAGGTGGATGTCGCTGGCCTGGGCCTTGAGTGCGTCGTACAAGGTGCTGTTGACGAAACGCACCACCGGGCTGTCGTCCGCGCTGATGGCGGCCAGCGACAGGGTCAGTGCTTCCTTGTCTTCCTCGCCACTGCCGGGGGCGTCGAAATCACCGCCCTGGCCATCCAGCGCACGCATCTCGCGCTCGAGCCGGGTGTAGAAGGCCTGTACGTCGGCAGCGTCGGCCACGAACCAGCGTGTCGGCGGGTTGCCACTGGCGCGCAAGCGGCCCTCGACCCACAGGCGCCCGGCGCGATCGAACGGGTCGGCCAGCACGATGACCAGGTTCTGCACTTCGTCGCGCAACG
The DNA here is from genome assembly GCA_016702605.1 of Candidatus Intricatilinea gracilis. Classification (GTDB taxonomy): domain Bacteria; phylum Pseudomonadota; class Gammaproteobacteria; order Burkholderiales; family Burkholderiaceae_C; genus Sphaerotilus; species Sphaerotilus gracilis. The sequence continues at coordinate 725,792 of JADJDQ010000021.1, read as the reverse complement.
CCACACACAGGCGCCGCTGGCCTTCGGCAAAACTCACCATGGCCGAGTCGACCGACTTGGGGTCCCAGCCGGTCATGTCGGTCCAGGGCAGACCGCTGCGCATCACCAGCCATTCCTGCAAGGTGGCGCGGCTGCCTTCACGCTGCTGCAGCTCGGCCCAGCGCTGCTGCAGGCGGTCGGCCAGCGGCAGCAGTTGGGCCATCGGCGCGGATGACGGGTTGTCGACGGGGTTGGCACTCATCGCGGGCTCACTGGATGCTCGAAGCGAGCTGGAAGATCGGCAAATACATCAACACGACGATGCCACCAACCACCAGACCGATGCCCAACATGACGATGGGTTCGATCAGCCGGCCGGCCCGTTCGAGCTGGCGCTCGAGTTGAGTCTCGTGAATGTCGGCCAGGCGATCGAGCGCCAGGTCGAGTGCACCGGTTTGTTCGGCCACACGCAACACACGCAGGCCCAGGTTGTCGAGCAGGCCTTCGGTGTGAAGTGCGGCGGCCAGTGGCGCGCCAGCCGAGGCATTGGTCAGGGCGCGGTCCAGGCCGGGGCGGTCGGGCGGCGTCAACAAGTCGCGGCACATGCCCAGCGCACGCAGGGCCGGTATGCCCGAGCGGGTCAGCATCGCCGCGCTGCGGGTCATCTGGCCCAGGCCGAAGGCCCGCACCAGGCCACTCAGCCAGGGCAGCCGGGTGGCAAACGAGACGGCGCTGGCTGCCAGTTGGCCGGACCGCGAAATCGCCCACAGGCGCCAGGCTCCGAGCACAAACACCGCGCCGATGCCCAGCCACACCGGTCCCTGCACGTCGTGCAGCACATGGCCGATGGCGATCAACGCTTTCGACAGCGCCGGCAGCTCTTGCTGGGTGCTCTCGAGCACCATGGCAAAACGCGGCACCACATAAACGAGCAGGAACACCACCACCAGAAACGCCACACCGATCAGCAACATCGGGTAGACCAGCGCCGAGACGAGTTTGGTGCGCATCAGGCGCATGCGCATCGCATTGCCCGAGAAACGCTCGAGGCTTTCACCCAGGTCGCCGGTGACTTCACTGGCGCGTACACAAGCCAGCAGTGCCGGGCTGAAGTGCCCACTACCCTGCAGCGCCTGCGACAACGATTCACCCTGATTGAGGCGCGACACCAGACCATCGATGGCGCGGCCCGCGGTGCCGCTGGTGCGTTCGCGTGAGGTGTTGAGCGCTTCCATCACGCTCAGCCCTGAACGCAACATCAGGCTCATGTCACGGGCGAATTGTTCTTCGTCGATGCCGTGACGCACCAGCGTCACCGCAGCCGGTAACATCAAGGCGCGGTCCGCGGCGGTGCGGACATAAGGCTCGGGGGCTGGGACTGGACTCGCATCCGCGCTGACTCCTGGGCAGGTTGTTGCATGCCGAAGGATTCTAGGGGTCGCCCTGGCCACTTAAGCTTGCACTCAAGGCCCTCCGACCTGGGTCTTGCGCAATACGCCCGGTTAAAAAATGTCGGGCGCGCACAACAAGCGAACCGCAAAGCCTCAGGCGGCGTCGCCCCCGAGCTGCACTGGCCTGGTGCGCCAGATCTCGTGCGCGTATTGGGCGATGGTCCGGTCCGACGAGAACTGACCCATGCCGGCGACATTGAGCACGGCCTTGCGCGCCCAGGCATCGGCATTGCCGTAGAGCGCGTCGACCTCGTCCTGGGTGGCGACATAACTGGCGTAGTCGGCGAGCAGCAGATAGTGGTCGCCCCAGTTCACCAAGGTGTCGTAGATGGGTTGAAAGCGCCCACGCTCGTCCGGGCTGAACACGCCGTCGCGGACGGCATCGAGTGCCGCCTTGAGTTCGGGGTTGTTTTCGTAGATCACGCGCGGGCGATAACCGGCGGCACGGATCTGGGCCACCTCCTCGGTGGTGTTGCCGAAAATGAAGAAGTTCTCCGCACCGACCTGCTCGCGCATCTCGACATTGGCGCCGTCGAGCGTGCCGATGGTGAGCGCGCCGTTCAGGGCGAACTTCATGTTGCCTGTACCCGACGCTTCGGTGCCCGCAGTGGAAATCTGCTCCGACAGATCAGCCGCCGGAATGATCATCTCGGCCAGGCTGACGCTGTAGTTGGGGATGAACACCACCTTGAGCTTGTCGCCCACCCGCGGGTCCTTGTTGACCGTGACGGCCACGTCGTTGATCAGCTTGATGATCAGCTTGGCCATGTGATATGCCGACGCCGCCTTGCCGGCGAACACCACCACACGGGGTGTCCACTGCGCGTCCGGGTTGGCCAGGATGCGCTGGTAACGCGTGATCACGTGCAGCACGTTGAGCAGTTGGCGCTTGTATTCGTGGATACGTTTGACCTGCACGTCGAACAGCGCGTCGGGCGACAGCGTCACGCCGAGCTGCTTTTGCACGTAGGCCGCCAGACGCTCCTTGTTGGCGTGTTTGGCGCGCCGGAAGGCACCCAGGAAGCCGGGGATGTCGACCGCGGCACGCAGGCCTTCGAGCTGGTCGAGGTGACGCCGCCAGCCACGCCCCAGGCGCGCATCGAGCAATGCCGCCAGCCCTGGGTTGGCCTGCGCCAGCCAGCGCCGTGGTGTCACGCCGTTGGTCTTGTTGTTGAAACGTTCGGGCCAGAGCTTGGCGAAGTCGGCAAAGATCGACTGGCGCATCAGCTCGCTGTGCAGCGCCGACACACCGTTGATCGAATGGCTGGCCACCACCGCCAGGTAGGCCATACGCACACGCCGCTCGCCCGACTCGTCGACCAGCGACAGGCGGCGCATCAGTTCGGCATCGTGGCCGTTGGCCGCAGTGATGCTGGCCAGGAAGCGTGCGTTGATGTCGAAGATGATGCGCAGGTGCCGCGGCAACACCCGCCCCAGCATGTCGACCGGCCAGGTCTCGAGTGCTTCGTGCATGAGCGTGTGGTTGGTGTAGCTGAACACCTTCTGTGTCAGCGCCCAAGCCTGGTTCCAGGGCACGCGGTGCTCGTCGACCATGATGCGCATGAGCTCGGGCACGGCCAGCACCGGATGGGTGTCGTTGAGGTGGATGCTGACCTTGTCGGGCAGCGCCTCGAAGCCGGTGTGGGTGCGCAGGTAACGCCGCACGATGTCTTGCAAGCTGGCCGAGATGAAGAAGTACTCCTGGCGCAGGCGCAGTTCGCGGCCCGACACGGTGGAGTCATCCGGATACAACACACGCGACACGTTCTCGCTGTGGTTCTTGGTCTCGACCGCGCCGAAGTAGTTGCCCTGGTTGAAGGCGCGCAGGTCCATCTCCTCGGTGGCCTTGGCCGACCACAGCCGCAGCGTGTTCGTGGCGGGTGTGCCGTAGCCCGGGATGATGGTGTCGTAGGCGCTGGCCAGCACGTCGTCGGTGCCGACCCAGCGCACCACGCTGTCGCCCGACTGACCGCTTTGCTCGAGGTGGCCGCCGAAGCGCACACGGAAGGTCACCTCGGGGCGCTGGAACTCCCACGGGTTGCCGTGGGTAAGCCAGTAGTCGGGTGCCTCGAGCTGCCGGCCGTCGACGATGGTCTGGCGGAACATGCCGTAGTCGTAACGAATGCCGTAGCCGAAGCCCGGCACACCCAGCGTGGCCATCGAGTCGAGAAAACAAGCCGCCAGCCGGCCCAGGCCGCCGTTGCCCAGGGCGGCGTCGGGTTCCAGGTCGAACAGGATGTCGGCCTTCACGTCCAGCTCGGTCAGCGCCTGGCGGATGGTGGGCATCAGTTCGAGCGCCAGCAGCGCGTTGCTGAAGGTGCGCCCGATCAGGAACTCCATCGACAGGTAGTAGACCCGCTTCACGTCTTGCTGGTACTGCGCCCGGGTGGTGCGCATCCAGCGTTCGACCAGGTGGTCGCGCACCGCGTAGGACACGGCGTGCAGCCAGTCTTCGGGGCGCGCCGACACCGGGTCCTTGCCGACCTGGTACATCAGCTTGTTCGAGATCGACCGCTTGAACGCTTCGACGTCGCGCGCCAGGTGGTCGTAGTGATGTTCGAATTGGCTGAGATCCATGAACTATCCAATCTGTTGTCGTTGACCCGGCCATGGGCAATTCATTGGTCGGGCTGCAATTGTGCGGTGGCCGATCGGCCCACCGGACGGCAAGAGGCGCTACCCATGCACACTTCGTGCGAGCTCGGCGCGTGCCGGCCGGGCCAGGGATCAGGCCGGCAAGACGCCGGTGAGCCGACGATACAAGTCCAGGTACTGGCGGGCCGCCGGCTCCCAGCTGCAATCACTCGCCATGGCGCGTTTTTGCACCAGCGCCCAGTCTTTCGGGCGACGCCACAGCGCCAGCACCCGGTCCATCGCTTCGAGCAGACCTTCGGCGCTGAACTCGTCGAAGACAAAACCGGTGGCGCTGTCGTCGAGTGTTTCGAGCTGGGCGTCGTCGACGGTGTCGGCCAACCCGCCGACGCGGCGCACCAGCGGCAGGGTGCCGTACTTGAGGCCGTAGAGCTGGGTCAAGCCACAGGGCTCGAAACGCGACGGCACGAGGATCACGTCGCTGCCGGCGATGAGCCGGTGCGCAAACGCCTCGTCGTAACCGATACGCACGGCCACGGACTGCGGCGCGGCTTCGGCCTGCACACGAAACGCCGCTTCCATGCCGGCGTCGCCGCTACCGAGCAAGGCGAACTGCACACCGAGTTCATTCAGGCGCGGCAGGGCCTGCTGCACCAGATGGAGGCCTTTTTGCTCGGTCAGGCGGCTGACCACGCACAACAGCGGCGCGTCACCGCGGGGCGCGAGGCCCAGCTCCTGCTGCAAGGCCGCCTTGACCCGCGCCTTGCCGCTGAGCTTGCGGGCGTCGTAGTGGTGGCGGATGAGGGCGTCGGTGCGCGGGTTCCACACCGCGTCGTCGACACCGTTGAGGATGCCGCTCAGGCTGCGCGAACGCATGCGCAGCAAGCCCTCGAGCCCGCAGCCTTGCTCGGGGCCCTGGATCTCGCGCGCATAACTCGGGCTCACCGTGGTGAGGTGATCGGCGAAGAACAAGCCACCCTTCATGAAACTGATCTGGCCGTGAAACTCGAGGCCATCGACAAGGCCGAACGAGTCCGGCAGATCGAGCTCGGCAAACTGCCGCGCAGCGAACATGCCCTGATAGGCCAGGTTGTGCACGGTGTAGACACTGGCTGCCAGGCGTCGCTTGGACGCCTGTTCGGCGGCACGCAGATAGACCGGCGCCAGCGCCGCATGCCAGTCGTGGGCGTGCACGAGTTCGGCACGCCAGAACTGATCGAGCCCGCTGGTCAGCCTGGCCGCCACCCAGCCCAGCAACGCGAAACGCAGATGGTTGTCGGCGTAGCCGTGACCCTGCGCATCCGAATACGGTCCACCATTGCGGTGATAGAGCGACGGCGCGTCGATCACATAGGCCATCAGCGACCGCCCCGGCAAGCTGGCGCAGGCAGGCAGGCTGCCGTACAACAGGCGCGCGCCGGTCACCCCGGGACGCGGCGGCAGATCGGCCACCACCACCGGCTCGTGCAAGCCAGCCACGATGGCCGCAAAACCCGGCAGCAACACCCTGACGTCCACACTGCCCGGGCCGGTCGGTGCCCCCGCCGCAGCCTGCAATGCCGCGGGCAAGGCACCTGCCACATCGGCCAGCCCCCCGGTCTTGAGCAGCGGAAAGATCTCCGCACAGACTTGCAGAACACGCATGCGCCGTTCCGACTCAGAGCGCCGCAATCATCTTGCGTGTCACCAGCACCACGCCGCTCTCGGTGCGGTGGAAGCGCGCGGCGTCTGCCACCGGGTCTTCTCCCACCACCAGGCCATCGGGCAGATGGCAGCGACGATCGATCACCACCTTGGACAGCCGGCAGCCACGGCCCACCTGCACGTCGGGCAGGATCACCGCCTGGTCGACCAGGCTGTACGACCGCAGCAGCACGTTCGAGAACAGCACCGAGTTGCGCACCGTCGACCCCGACACGATGCAGCCACCCGAGACCAGGCTGTTGATCGCCTCGCCGCGCCGCCCGTCGATGTCGTGCACGAACTTGGCCGGCGGCAACTGCTCCTGGTAGGTCCAGATCGGCCAGTCCTTGTCGTACATATTGAGTTCGGGCGTGGTCGATGCCAGATCGAGATTGGCCGCCCAGTAGGCGTCGACCGTACCGACGTCGCGCCAGTAGGCGCCCGAGTATGGCGGATTCAGGATCGCCGACATCGAGAACGGATGCGCCTGCGCCTGGCCTTCGCGCACGGCGCGCGGGATCAGGTCCTTGCCGAAATCGTGGCTCGACGCCGCGTCGACCGCGTCTTCCTCGAGCAACTTGAACAGGTAGTCGGCACTGAAGATGTAGATGCCCATGCTGGCCAGCGCCATGTCGGGATGGCCAGGCATGGGAGGCGGGTCGGCAGGTTTCTCGACAAAGGCGTTGACGTGGCGTTTTTCGTCGATGGCCATCACGCCGAAAGCCGTGGCCTCTTCGCGCGTCACCTCGATGCAACCCACTGTCACGCCCCGACCACTGGCGGCATGGTCGGCCAGCATGATCGAATAGTCCATCTTGTAGACGTGATCCCCGGCCAGCACCAGGATGTAGTCGGGCGGCGTCGAATTGCGGATGATGTCGAGGTTCTGGTAGATCGCGTCGGCCGTGCCGCGGTACCAGGTCTCTTCGTCGACACGCTGCTGCGCCGGCAGCAGGTCGACGAACTCGTTGAGTTCGTTGCGCAGAAAGCTCCAGCCGCGCTGCAGGTGCCGCAGCAACGAATGCGACTTGTACTGCGTGATCACGGCGATGCGCCGCATGCCCGAGTTGAGGCAGTTCGACAGCGCGAAGTCGATGATGCGGAACTTGCCGCCGAAGTGCACGGCCGGTTTGGCGCGACTGTCGGTCAGGTCTTTCAGACGCGAGCCACGGCCGCCGGCCAGCACGAGTGCCAAGGTACGGCGCGTCAGGGTGCGTCGGGCAAGAATCCGGCTCTGCGCGGTGTGGACGATGTTCATGGGGTCTCCTGGTTGATATGTCATTCTTGCTCTACGCCCTGTGCCGTGTCGGGGTCCTGCATCAATGTCCAAGATCAAATCTGACCAAGCGCAATGCAGCCTCCATGCCCGGCGTCGGAACCTGCCGCCCGGGCCGCACGACCGGCCGGTGTCAGGTGATCACGGCCGGGCCATTCAGGCCCGTTCGCAGGCACAAACCAGCGATCTGCTCGGCCGCGGCAATCAGCGGTGCCAGCGCGGCCTGGGTCGGCAGGTCATGCCGCGACGGGTCGGCCTCGTAACGCTCGAAATACACCCGCAGCGTGGCGCCCTGGGTGCCAGTGCCCGACAACCTGAGCACGATACGTGCGCCGCCCGCAAACAGCAGGCGAAGGCCCTGCTTGTGTGACACCGATCCATCCACCGGGTCGGTGTAGGCAAAGTCGTCGGCCGCCTCGATCTGCCAGGCGCCGATGTCGGCGTCGGCCACACCGGCGGCAACGCATGCCGCGCCAGCCTCGGGCCAGCGCGTGCCGACCAGGCCGGGCAGGCGCTCGCGCAGGCTGTTGACCAGCGCATCGGCGCGGTCTGTGGCCACACCCTCCCAGTCGTGGCGCGAGTAATAGTGGCGGCCGAACCGGGCCCAGTGGCCACGCACGATCTGCTCGACACTCTGGCCGGTAGCGGCCAGCAGGTTGAGCCAGAACAACACGGCCCACAAGCCATCCTTTTCGCGCACATGGTCCGAGCCGGTGCCGTAGCTTTCTTCGCCGCACAGCGTCACGCGGCCGGCGTCGAGCAGGTTGCCGAAGAATTTCCAGCCGGTCGGGGTTTCGTAGCTGGCGATGCCCAGGGCCTTGGCCACGGCGTCGGCCGCACAGGAGGTGGGCATCGACCGTGCGATGCCTGTCAGCCCAGCTCGGTACCCCGGCACCAGATGAGCGTTGGCGGCCAGCACGGCCAGGCTGTCCGACGGTGTGACGACGAAGTCACGGCCCAGGATCATGTTGCGGTCGGCATCCCCATCTGATGCAGCGCCGAAGTCGGGCGCGCTCTGGCCACTCATCGCCGCCATCAGTTGGGCCGCATGGGCCGGGTTGGGGTCGGGGTGGTGGCCGCCGAAATCCTCGAGTGGCTCGCCGTTCACCACCGTGCCGGCGGGTGCGCCAAGACGGCCTTCGAGCACGGCCTTGGCGTACGGGCCACCCACCGCACACATGGCGTCGTACTGCATCCGGTGGCCGGCCGCGAACCAGGCGCGCATGGCGGCAAAGTCGAACAGGCTGGCCATCAACTGGGCATGGATGGCGACGGGGTCGATCACCTCGATCGTCATGTCACCGAGGGTGATCGTGCCCAGGGTATCGAGGTCGATCGCGGTGCCCCCCTCGACGATCGTGTAACCAGTGATGCCCTGCGTGCGGGTGTAGACCGCCTCGGTGATGGTCTCGGGCGCCGGGCCGCCGTTGGCAATGTTGTACTTGATGCCGAAATCGCCATCCGGCCCGCCCGGGTTGTGGCTGGCCGACAGCACGATGCCACCACTCGCCCCTAGCTTGCGCACCACCGCCGATAGCGCCGGTGTCGACAACAAGCCGCCCTGCCCCACCAGCACCCGGGCGTAGCCATTGGCCGCCGCCATACGCAAGATGGTCTGCACCGCCACGCGGTTGTGGTAGCGCCCGTCACCACCGAGCACCAGGGTCTGGCCAGCCTTGTCGGGCAAGGTATCGAACAGCGCCTGGACGAAGTTCTCCAGGTAATGCGGCTGCATGAACACCCCCACCTGCTTACGCAGGCCCGAGGTGCCGGGGCGCTGGCCAGCGAAGGCAGTGGTGGCGACGGTGACGATCTTCATGGTGTTGTTCTGGCTGGGTAACGTGCGCTGCCACGCGGCAACGGGCTGATGAGCGGCGTCGGGCCGACGCCAATCGTCGTCCGCCCCCGAGGGGCTCGGGTCGACCTGGGGTGGGGCACTCAGGGTTCTCCGCGCCGGTCGACGAACAAGGTGCCGACATCGGTCGGCAGGAAGTCGGTCGCACCGGGCCAGTCCGGCGCGGGCTCGGGCTGCTGCGCGGGCGGCGGTGCGTCGGGCGCACCCAGGCTGTCGCGGGGTGCACTGTAGACACGCAAGGTGTGAGGCGGCACCCGCGACGTTGTGGCAGGCAAGGCCGGCGCGCCGTCGATGGTGGTGCTGCAGAACTCGGCCGTCCAGGCGCCGGGCGGGAACACGAAGTTGCGCTCGGTCTCGAGTGGATTCAGCACGATCAGCAGGGCTCGGTCGACAGCCGACTCGGTGTTCGCCGCGGTGGTGGAGGCACTGGCGGCGGCACTGGTGGCTGCCATGGGGGCAACACTGGTGGACCGGGATCCGGACGCAAGGGCAAGCGCATCTGGGGGCGTTGGTTGGGCCGCCACCAGCGCCGCCGGCCTGGCGGTCGGCGTCTGGCCGGCATGTGACACCATCGGCTCGGGTGCCACCGCGAGCAGGCGCAGCGCCATGGCGCGGTCTGCTGCGTCGGCCCATTCGGCGCCTTGCAACTCATGGCCGTCGGGATGCCACCAGATCACGTCGCGCCAGCCGTCGGCGTCGGCCCGGCCAGTCAGCCAGCGCCAGGGTCGCAGGGCCGCATGGCTGCGGCGCAAGGTGATCAGGCGCGCCACACAGTCGGCCAGGCCCGGCTGGGCGCTGCTCCAGGCCAGCCAGGTCAGGCGGTTGTCCTGGCAATAGGCATTGTTGTTACCGCCCTGGCTGTGGCCGAGTTCGTCACCCGCCAGCAGCATGGGCGTGCCCTGCGCCAGCAGCAGGCTGGCCAGCAGCGAGCGTTGCAGCCGGGCGCGGCGCTGCAGCACCTCGGGGTCACGTGTGTCACCTTCGACGCCGCAGTTCCAGCTGTGGTTGGACTGGTGACCGTCGCGGTTCTCTTCGCCGTTGGCCAGGTTGTGGCGCTGCTGGTAACTCACCAGATCACGCAGCGTGTAGCCGTCGTGGGCGGTGATGTAGTTGATGCTGGCGCTGGGTGAGCGGGTGTTGTGGTGGAACTGTGCGCTCGATCCGGCAAAACGGTGCGCAAACATGCCGCGGTCCGCCGCATGCGGTCGACCACCCGAGTGGCTGCCGGCACTGCCCAGCCACCAGCAACGCAGCGTGTCGCGGTACTGGTCGTTCCATTCGGCCCAACCCGGCGGATAGGCACCGAGCTGGTAGCCCCCGGCGGCAATGTCCCAGGGTTCGGCGATGAGTTTCACTGTGCTCAGCAGCGGGTCGGCTCGCAAGGCAGCGAAGAACCCCGAGGCCGCGCTGAAGTGACCATCGCCGCCACGCCCCAGGATGCTGGCCAGGTCGAACCGGAAGCCGTCGATGCCGTAGGTCGACACCCAGTGGCGCAGTGACCCCAGCACCAGCTCGACCACCCGCGGCTCGGCCAGGTTGAGGGTGTTGCCGCAACCGGCCCAGTCGACATAACGCGCGCGGTCGGCCGGTTCGAGCCGGTAGTACTGTCGGTTGGCCAGCCCGCGAAAACTCAGACACGGCCCCTTGGCGTCGCTTTCACCGGTGTGGTTGTAGACCACGTCAAGGATCACCTCGAGCCCGGCTGCATGCAGGCCGGCCACCATGGCGGCGAACTCGTCGCGTGCGGCATGGGGTCGGCTCGCGTAACTCGGCTCGGGCGCGAAGTAGGCCAGGGTCGAATAACCCCAGTAGTTGGTGAGCCCCAGCTGCTGCAGGCGCTCTTCGTCGGCGCGCGCCTGCACCGGCAGCAGGCACAGGCTGGTTACACCCAGGCGGCGCAGGTGCGCCAGCATGGCCGGGTGCGACAGGCCGAGGTAACAACCTCGCAAGGCTTCGGGCAACTCGGGGTGGATCTCGGTCGCCCCCTTGACGTGTACCTCGTAGATCACCGTGCGGTCGCGCGGCACCGGCGGCCACAGACGCGGCGCACGAGGTGGCTGGGCCGGGCTGGCAACCACCCGCGCCTTCACCGCACGGCGGGCGTTGTTGCGCCGGCATGGCAGGTCGGGCGACCGGCTGTCGTGGCCGCGGAAGTCGGCCAGGCCACTGGCAGTCGAGGCGGCGTAACGGCCGACGACCTCCTGAGCCCAGGGGTCGAGCAGCACCTTGTTGGCGTTGAAGCGCAGGCCGTCGCGCGGCGACCAGGCGCCGTGGGCCCGCAGGCCGTAGACCAGGCCGCCGGCCAGTTGCTCTGTCGACGCCTGCAGGCGGCCGTGCCACACACCGTCGGTGCAGGCCGGCAGGCGCAGGCGCTGCAGCTCGACTTCGCCACGGGTGTCGAACAGGCACAGGTCGACCGCTTCGGCGTCGGGTGCCCAGACGGCGAAGTTGACACTTGCCGCGTCCACCAGCGGCTGCCAGGTGGCGCCGAGCGGAAACGGTTCACCCGAGGTCATCTGCATGTCGCGCGGTCCGGCTGCCACTCTCAGCCGGCCTGGTCACAGACCAGCATCAGCGTGGCCAGTGGCGGCAGGTCGAGCAGGATCGACTGCGCCTGCCCCTGCCAGGGCTGGGCGACGCTGTGCAGCCCGTCGGTGCCGGCATTGCCGACCCCGCTGCCACCGTAGATCGTGGCGTCGGTGTTGATCACCTCGCGCCAGTGCCCGGCCAGAGGCACACCGATGCGCCAACCCAGCCGCGGCACCGGGGTGAAGTTGCATACCACCACGACACGTTCGCCGCCGCGCCCGCGGCGCTCGAACACCAGGGTCGAGTTGTCGGCGTCGTCGTGGCTCAGCCAGGCAAATCCATCGGCCGACACATCGAGCTGATGCAGCGCGGCAAAGTCGCGGTACACCGTGTTGAGGTCGCGCACCAGGCGCTGCAGGCCGATGTGATACGGGCCCATGCCCAGCAGGTGCCAGTCGAGACTGGCGTCGGCCTTCCACTCGGCGCGTTGTCCGAACTCGCAGCCCATGAACAGCAGCTTCTTGCCCGGGTGGCCCCACATGTAGCCGTAAAAGGCGCGCAGGTTGGCGAACTTCTGCCAGTCGTCACCCGGCATCTTGTCGATCATCGAGCCCTTGCCGTGCACCACCTCGTCGTGCGAGATGGGCAGCACGAAGTTCTCGGTGAAGGCATAGACCAGCGAGAAGCGGATCTTGTCGTGGTGGTAACGCCGGTGCACCGGGTCTTGTGCAAAGTAGGCCAGACTGTCGTTCATCCAGCCCATGTTCCACTTGTAGTGAAACCCCAGGCCGCCGCTGTGCAGATCAGGGCTGGGCGGGCGCGTCACCTGCGGGAAGGCGGTGCTTTCCTCGGCCAGAGTCACTGCCCCGGGCCGCTGGGTGCCCACCACATGGTTCATGCGCCGCAGGAATTCGATGGCCTCGAGGTTCTCGCGGCCACCGTAGCGGTTGGGCAACCACTCGCCTTGCTTGCGGCTGTAGTCGCGGTACAGCATCGACGCCACCGCGTCGACCCGAAGGCCGTCGATGGCAAAACGCTCGAGCCAGTACAGCGCATTGCCGACCAGGTAGCTGCGCACCTCGTTGCGGCCGTAGTTGTAGATGAGGGTGTTCCAGTCGTGGTGGAACCCTTCACGCCGGTCGGCGTGTTCATACAGATGCGTGCCGTCGAAGTTGGCCAGGCCATGGGCGTCGGTCGGAAAGTGAGCCGGCACCCAGTCGAGGATGACCCCCAGCCCGGCCTGATGTGCCGCGGCGATGAAGGCGCGCAGCTCCCACGGTGAGCCGAACCGAGACGTCGGTGCATACAAACCCGTGGGCTGGTAGCCCCAGCTGCCGTCGAACGGGTGTTCATGCACCGGCATCAGCTCGATGTGGGTGAACCCCATGTCGCGCACATACGGCACGAGTTGTTCGGCCAGCTCGCGGTAACTCAACCAGCTGCCCGGCCCATGCTCGCCGCCGCGGCGCCGCCACGAGCCTAGATGCACCTCGTAGATGCTCACCGGTGCGTCGAGTGAATTGGCCGCACCGCGATGTGCACTGCTCGGCACGGGCGGCAGCAGTTGCTGCACCACCGACGCGGTGCGGGGGCGCAATTCGGCACGAAACGCAAACGGGTCGGCCTTGAGGTGAATCTGGCCATCAGCGCCGAGGATCTCGAACTTGTAGAAGTCACCCTCACCCACCAGCGGCAGGAAGATCTCCCACACGCCACATTCGCGGCGCAGCCGCATCATGTGGCGCCGGCCGTCCCAGGCATTGAAGCTGCCGACCACCGACACGCGCCGCGCCCCCGGCGCCCACACGGCGAATCGGGTGCCGGCCACACCACCCACAAATTGTGGATGTGCACCCAGGATCTCGTAGGGCCGCTGATGGGTGCCTTCAGCCAGCAACCACACGTCCATGTCGCTCAGTTGCGGGCCCAGCGCATAGGGGTCGATCGATCGCGTGCGGCCGGCTTCGGTACCTTCGGGTGTGGCCCAGCCGATGTCGATCAGGTAGTCGCGGCGTTCGGCCCGCCCTGGCAACACCGCAGTGAACAAGGCGCTCTTGCCCTGGCGCGCCATGGCACACAAGGCGCTGCCATCGGCGCCGATGACCACCGCGTCGAGTGCACCGGGCACGAAACATCGCACCACGACGGCCGGCCCGCTCGCGTCCATCACCTCGTGCATGCCCAGCACAGCGAAGACGTCGCCATGATCGGCGCGTTCGAGCGCGGCCAGAGTGGCCGGATCGACTTCACTGGCCGGGTCACGGCCGAACCTGGCCGGCTTGTTGAGGTTCTTGATTGCCACGCTGAGTGCCTAGAAGGAAACAGCCCGATGCTGCCATGTAACCGACCTGAAATGGAAGTGGCCGTGCTCATGTCCAGCGGGCTGCTGCCCGCCCACCGCAATCAGTGCGCCGATAGGCTCATCCAGGCCTTGACGCCGGCATGTTCACCCACTGCACGGTACACCCCCAGCAGCTTCGGGCAGTGGTCCAGCACCGAGGTGGGCACATGATCCAGCGTGCCCGAGGTCAGCCAGCGCACCACCATGTAGAGCTTGATGTCGGCCACCTGCAGCGTCGCGCCACCCACGAAGGGGCCCTGGCCGCCCGCAAGCTGCATCTCGACATGGCGACCCCAGGTGGCCAGTTCCCCGGTCGCCAGCGCCTCGCGCGCGGCGCGCTTTTGCTCGGGGTCGGTGATCCGCAGTGTCGGCGTGATCGTGTGGCGCAACTCCTCGACCGCACACATCAGCGATTCGTGCCGCGCCGCCTCGAAGGCATCGCCGGGATGCAGCCCATGCTGGCGGCCGATCAACACCAGGATGGCGTTCGAATGCGCCAGCGCAGCCTTGCCGGGCAGTTCCAGCACCGGCAGGGCACCAAACGGCATGGTCGACTTCAGCGCCGGCCAGTCCGCGGTCTTGACGCGCACGTCGTCGAAGTCCACACCCGCCAGGTGCAGCGCGATGCGGCATTCCTCACCGCGGCTGCCGGCGAAGTCGAAGTAGGTCAGGCGAGGCTTGTTCATGGGAAATCCTGGGCGGAGTGCTGAGGCGCGCGAGGCTACACGAGTATTCCGCAGCCTGCCGGATTGCCCGCAGCACTTGGTTCATGGGCCGGCGTATCCGCCGCCAGCACCGACGGCGTGGCCGGGCTCGGGACTGGAAGGGAATGGACACCGCGAGCCTCGCAGTAGCCGGAGCGCGCGATTGACGGGGTGCGGCCAGGAGCTGAGGTCTGCCTAAGGCGCCGAGCTGTCCATTCCTAGAGGTGTTCCGGACGGCTGTACGGCTGTGTCAGAGGCCGTACAGCCTCGATGCGTTCTCCTCAAAGACCAGCGCTTGCATCTCCGGGACTGGTATCCAGCGCCTCAACAGATGCAGCAAGTGCGCGTCATCAGGCTTCTCCACCTCGGTCACGTGGGACCAGTCAGTACCCCACACGAGGCGATCAGCATGTCGAAGAGTCAATCGTTCGACGAACCCCTGAAGGCTACCGAAATCACCATCGTTCACCGAAGCCAGGTAGGGCGCGGACAACTTGAGCCAGAACTTGCCAGTGGCCAGCAACTGCTCCAGCCGAGACTGCACGGCCGAGGTCAATGTGGGGTCCGTCATCGCACGGCCGTAGTGATCGAGCACCACGCGAACGGGCAACGCGACGAGCTCATCGGCCAGTCGCAGCAGATCCGTCGGCAATAGGTGGAACTGCAGGTGCCAGCCCAGGCGAGCCGCCTGTGCCGCAACGGCATTCACCATCGACTCGCGCGTCAACCCCCGCTGGACCAGGTTGAAGCGGGCACCGACGACGCCGCGTGCCGCGAGCGTTTGCAGATCTTCTGTGTCGACATCGGATGTCACGACCGCAACCCCGCGCGCAGACTCACCCAGGGCCCGCAACCCTGCCACCAGCACGCGGTGGTCGACGCCGTAGCTCGACGGTTGCACGATCACGCTTCGCTCGAGCCCCAGCCGTTGCTGCAGTTGGCGGTAGTCGGTGACTGAAGCGTCCGCAGGCTTGAAGGTCGCCGAGTTCGCGAACGGAACACTCGAGTCGAACAAGTGCATGTGGCAGTCGCACGCACCCGCGGGAAGCGGATTCGCCGGGCCACCGTCGCCGGCCGAATGAGGGACTGGCACCTACTTCACCGCGAGGTCGGCACTGTTCCAGAACTTGTAGGACTTCTGAAGCTCGGCGTTCGATTGCTCCAGATCGGTGGGCGCCAGCTCAAGCGACATCTCGGCGATCTTTTGCTGGATGTCCTGGTCGCGCAGCACCGTGCGTAGTGCTGCATTGAACTTTTCCAACACGGGGCGGGGCGTTCCCTTGGGCGCGAAGAACGCATTGAAGCTGTTGACATTCACACCGCTGTAGCCGAGTTCCTCGAAGGTCGGCACGTTGGGCAGCAAGCTCGACCGCTTGCCACCCGAGATGGCCAGGACGCGCACCTTGCCGCTCCTGAGCATCTGGATGCCTTCGGGTTCGCCGGTCACGCCCGATGCCAGCTGGCCGCCGATCAACTGCGGCATCAGCTGCGCCGAACCGCCGAACGGAACGGCCTCCATCTTCACGCTGGCCTTTTCGAGATGGCGGCACCGATGATGTCGGGCACGCCACCCTGCAGCGGCACGCCGTAGTTGCCATGTGCCGGGTTCTTGCGCACCAGTTCGACAAACTCGCCGAGCGTCGTCGCCGGACTGCTGGTCGGCACTGCGAAGGTCCACTGGAATCGCAACACCTGTCCGACCGGCACGAAGTCCCTCACGGCGTCGTAGCCGGCCGTGGGCGTGATCAGCGGAACGACCACCACCGAATGATCCAGTGCCAGCAAGTAGGTGGACCCATCGGCCGGTGCTGCCCTTACGAACGCCGACCCGAGTTGACCGCTGGCTCCGGGCTTGTTCTCGATGATGACTGGCCGGCCCAACTCCTTGGCCAGCTTCGGTGCTATGTGGTGGGCCGCGGCGTCCGTCGCGCCCCCTGCGGCGAACGGCACGAC
Source organism: Candidatus Intricatilinea gracilis (assembly GCA_016702605.1). GTDB lineage: Bacteria > Pseudomonadota > Gammaproteobacteria > Burkholderiales > Burkholderiaceae_C > Sphaerotilus > Sphaerotilus gracilis. The sequence continues at coordinate 709,429 of JADJDQ010000021.1, read as the reverse complement.
GATCTTGATCGGGCCGTTCGCATCCTGTGCGACGGCAGCAGCGGTCATCAGCAGGCCCGCGGCAGCAGCCAGGAAGTGTCTCTTGTGCACTTCGGTTTCCGATTGTGCGTTTTGGCGGTTCAGTTCGCCGTGGCGCCGGTTTCTTTGATGACCTGGGCCCAGCGGCCGCCCTCGGCCCTCATGTAGTCGACGTAGTCCTGCTGTCCACCGCCCAGCATCACGCTGCCCTGACCGGTGAGCCGCTCGCGCAGACCCGTGTCGGCCAAAGTGCTTTTCAGAGCCGCCGAGAGCTTGCTCGTGACGTCGGCCGGAACACCCTTGGGCACCATGAGGCCCTGCCAGGCGCCCATGTCCATCGTGGTCTTGCCGGTGCCTTCGCGCACCGTCGGCACATCCGGCAGCAGCGGCGAGCGTTTCTCCGATGTGATGGCCAGCGCTGTGAGACCGCCGCTCTTGACGTGTTGCGACGCCTCGTTGATGGGCAGGAACATGAAATCAGTGGAGCCGCCCAGCAGGTCCGTGATGGCCGGGGCGCTGCCCTTGTAGGCAATGTGTGTCGCTTCCCAGCCTGTTTCCTTTAGGAATAGCGCCGCTGCCAGATGGAGCAGCGCACCTGAGCCGGACGAAGCGTAGTTGGCCTTGCCGTTCTTGGCCTTGCCCCAGGCCACCAGGTCCTTGACCGACTTGACTGGGACCTTCGGATTGGCGACCAGCACCAGCGGGATCGTCGCAGTCAGCGAGATCGGAGTGAAGTCTGCATAGGGGTCGAATCCGGGTTTTGCATAGAGGGCGGGCGACAGGACGACCGCCGAGGTCGCATAGAAGACCGTGTAGCCATCAGCCGGCGCGCGCTTGACTTCGACAGCGCCGAGGTTGCCTCCTGCTCCGCCCTTGTTGTCGACGACGATGGTCGCACCCAGCTCCTTCGCGAGTTGCTGCCCGACAGCGCGGGCATTGATGTCGGCCGATCCACCGGGGGCGAACGCCACCACCATCCGGATCGGCTTGGAGGGATAGGCGTCTTGTGCTGTGGCCGTGAAGGGGACGGTCAGTGCTGCGAGCAGCGCGGTGCGACGAGTGAGTTTGTGCATGTTGGATGTCTCCGTTGGGGTGTGGTGGTCAGACGAGGCCGAAGCGCTTGAGCGCATCGCCAAGATTGAGCAGTGCGGCCGTGTTGGACGTACCGGACTGGATGGCTTCGCGCATGTGGGCTTCTTTCTCTTCTCGCGCCAGACTGGTCTGGATGGCGTGGTCGACTTCGTCCCGGGCCACGACGACCAGGCCGTCGCGGTCACCGACGACGATGTCGCCGGGGTGAATCACGACGCCACCGATGCAAACGGGGACGTTGACCTTGCCCGGCTGGTTCTTGCCCGTGCCCTTGATCGACAGGCCGCGGCAGAACACCGGAAAGCCGAGGTCGATGATCAGGTTGGCGTCGCGTACGCAGCCATTGATGACCAAGCCGGCGATGCCGAGCTTCATGGCCTGGATCGTCAGCACGTCGCCCCAGGGTCCTGCTTCCATGAAGCCCTTGGCGTCCACTACCAGGACGTCGCCTGGCTTGGCCTGAAGCACGGCGTAATGAAGGACCAAGTTGTCCGAAGGCCGTGCGTCGACAGTCAACGCCGGGCCCGCCATGCGGGAAGTGGGATCGATCGGCTTCATCCCGCTGTCCAGCGCGCCCTTGGCGCCCTGGGCTTCGTAGACGGTGGCGGCGCCGAGGTCGCGCAACTGGATGATCTTGTCGAGGGTGGTCATGGTGATGTTCCGGTCGAGAGTGGGTTAGTGGTTCAGACCGGTTCGGACGTGGCCAGCAACCATTCAAGCGCCTGGTTGATGTCCGGTTCGGGCATGCCCAGCGGTTGGCGTTCCAGTCGGGCGGCGGTATCGAGGAAGCGTCGTTCGACGCCAGGTAGCACCTGCGACGGCAGGCCCTGCGAGGCGAGTTCGTGCTGCGCGTCGTGCACTTCGTGCGCACGGCGCTTTGCATGGATGACATGCGTGCGGACCAGCATGTCGATGAAGCTGCGCAGAGGCGTCTGGTCGATGTCGCTGAGTTGCTCATAGAGCTTCTCGCGCACGCCCTGCTTCTCGGCGCTGGTGAGCAACTCGACGGCCAGCGCCTCCATGCCCTTGGTGAACACGCTGCGCAGTATCTTGAGCGAGATGGCGTCGCCCGCGACGCCGCCTTCGATCACCTGCACCTTGCCGCCGGCGCCGGCGATCAGCGAACCAAACTCCTCTGCGCCAGTGCCGGCCGCCAGCAGGGGCGTGCGCACCCCGTGCAAAGAGATTGCGCCCATGATGGCGGTGTCGACGTAGCGGACACCGCGCTCCGCGACCTGAGCGGCAGCATGCCGCTTGAGGGCCGGGCTGGCCGTCGTCAGGTCGGCCAACCCGGCGCCACGCGCCACATGTGCGGCCACCTGTTCGGCCACCGGCAGCGCCTGCGCACCGGTCACGCAGGACAGCACCCAGTCAGCATCGGCCAGCCACGGGCCCGGTGCCGCGTGGAGCGGAAGGGCCCAGGCTTGTGCCAGTTCGGTGGCTGCCGCTGGAGGCCGGGTCTCGCACAAGCTCAGCCTCATGCCGTGTTCGTGCAGCGGCTTCGCATAACAACGACCCACTTCGCCAAGACCAATGATCGCTACGTTCATGTCAGTTCCTTGAATGCCCAAAGAGTACAAATAACATACAAACAATACAAGAACTGGCGGGTAAACCCCTAGCATTTCCTCAGATGAGTGCAAAGTAAGTACAGAAAGAGATCGAGCGCCGATGTCACGGGTAGCACCGACGTCCCGCCGCCTAGAATCGCCAGCATGGAAACCATGGACCGCGGATCGACACAACGAGGCAGTGAGAAGGCCTACGAGACCCTGCGGCAGCGTCTGGTGGGTGGGCACTACAAGCCCGGCACACAACTCAAGGAAGAACCGCTCGCCCGGGAGTTCGGAATCAGTCGCACGCCCGTGCGCGCGGCCCTCAAGCGCCTGGTCGAGGACGGTCTTGCCACGGCCGATGCAGGTCAAGGCATTCACGTCGCCCAGTGGAGCGAGTGGGACATCGAGGAGACGTTTCAGCTGCGCATGTTGCTGGAGCCCTATGCGGCCAGCCTGGCCGCCACACGTGGCGGCGACGAGCTGGTGGCAAGACTGAAGACGAGCAACTCGCAGATGGCCTCAGCCATCGCCGATGTCAGCCACGCGGACGGTGGTGGTGCCGTCGCACGCATCCAGGAAGCGAACCGGGCCTTCCATCACACGCTGCTTGATCATTCAGGATCGCCGCGCCTGCGAGCGATGCTCGACACGATGATCGACATGCCGATCATCGTGCGGTCCTTCTACCTCTATACCACCGCCGAACTGGAGCAGAGCCTGCATCACCACCAGGACCTGACATTGGCAGCTGAGGCCCGTGACGGCGAACTCGCCCGTCAAGTGATGCAGTTGCACCTGCGCATGTCCTACCACCGCTTCATGAGGCACCGAGGCGAGTACCGGCCAAAACCGTAAGGGCTTCGCGAGTGGCTCACGACTCCGAGGCAATGGCGGCATTCGGAGGAAAGCAGCATCCTGAACAACCATGCGCTACCTCTGCAACAGGTCGTTTGCTGCCGCGGAATCTCGTGAACTGGAAGCCCGCTGTCAGTCTTGATCAAACGTTCGCAGGGCAATCAGGACGCCCTCTGGTTGTGATCACGCCCACGGCAGCACACGACATTGGAGCCCGCCGGCCGATTGACCGACTGCCTGCTTGATCCGCCCACCCTGCGCTCGTTGTGGCGGACCGCCCAGACGCCCGCGACTCGGCGTGTGTATTCGCAACAGGAAGTGCCGGCGCCCGCCCGGCGCAAATCGCGCTTCGATACGGTGCGCTGCGGAACTGATTCCCGGGCAACAGGAACGGCCGGGTACATTGCAGAAACCACAGATTGGGCTGCTACGCCTGCAAGTTGCAGCGCCTCACCTGCTCACTGCTCTGCCGCACTGGCCGGCTACGCTGTCGCGCTCGCATGTCGCGCTATCGCACCGGCTTCTTGGGCCGACGCACTCGCATGTTGGGCTGACGCACTGGCTGGCGGGGGGATCGAGACGGACTTTTCAATTGCCGCACTCGGATGGCGAGCTCTGGAATTTGATTGGCGCGGCGCCGCACCCGACCAATGGGCTGTTGTTTCCAACTTACGGCGCGCAGCACCCGATGGACTGCGCGCTGGGTCCGTTGGTTGCCGCGCTGGATCCGTTGATTGCCACGCCAGGTCCGTTGGTTGTGGCGCCCAATCCGTTGGTTGGCACGCCGCACCCATTGGCGGACGTTCCGCGTTCGATGGCCGGGGGACCGCATCCATCGGGCGGTGGGCCGGCTTCGACGGATGACTTGCCGCATTTGATATCTGTCGCGCTGCCTCCGATGGCCAGCCCTCTGCGGCCGTTTCGGGCGAGTCTGGCGTCAGTGCCCTCGCCCACGTGGTCGAATACTGCTGGTCGGCACTCGGTGTCCGTCCGAGCCTGCCTTCACGTCGCACAGCTGGCAGGCACCGACATGGCACTTGGGCCTCAACGCCAGATGCTGGCATCCACATGCAGCCTCCGGCAGGCCGTCACCGCATATCGGTTGATCGAGAACCAAGCCTGGCCTTGCGTTCCGGGTCGCTCGCGGACAGCCCACCCCTCACCGTCCGAACTGCGCGGGCAGCGCGCGAATGGCCTGCGCCGCAGGCCAACGTCGCTACTCAGGCCACGCAGTCGACGTAATAACGCCGCTTGCCGTCGGCCGCATCGGTTTCGACCAGGCCGTGCACGTCGGTGTGGAAACCCGGGAAGCGCTGGTTGAAGGTGCGTGCGAACTTCAGGTAGTCGACGATCTTCTTGTTGAAGCGTTCACCCGGAATCAGCAGCGGGATGCCCGGCGGATAAGGCGTGAGCAGCGAGGTGGTGATGCGGCCTTCGAGTTCGTCGATCTCGACCCGCTCGGTCGTGCGGTGCGCGATGTGGGCGTAGGCCTCGCTGGGTTTCATGGCCGGCTGCAGGTCCGACAGGTACATCTCGGTCGTCAGGCGCGCGATGTCGCCTTCGGCGTACGTCTTGTGGATGGCCTGGCACAGGTCGCGCAGGCCCATGCGTTCGTAGACCGGATGCTGCGCCGCGAACTCGGGCAGGATGCGCCAGATCGGCTGGTTGCGGTCGTAGTCGTCCTTGAACTGCTGCAGCGCCGTCAGCAGCGTATTCCAGCGGCCCTTGGTGATGCCGATGGTGAACATGATGAAGAAGCTGTACAGGCCGGTCTTCTCGACCACCACGCCGTGTTCGGCCAAAAACTTGGTGACGATGCTGGCCGGGATGCCGGTCTCGGCGAACTCGCCCTGCATGTTCAGGCCGGGCGTGATGATGGTCGACTTGATCGGGTCGAGCATGTTGAAGCCCGTCGCCAGATCACCGAAGCCGTGCCAGGCCTCGTTGGCCTGCAGTATCCAGTCTTCGCCTTGTCCGATGCTGTCCTCTGCCAGCCGATCCGGCCCCCAGACCTGGAACCACCAGTCGTGGCCGAATTCGTTGTCGACCTTGCGCATGGCGCGGCGGAAGTCGAGTGCTTCCTTGATGCTCTCTTCCACCAGCGCGGGGCCGCCGGGCGCGTCCATCATCGCCGCCGCCACGTCGCACGAGGCAATGATCGCGTACTGCGGCGACGTGCTCGTGTGCATCAGGTAGGCCTCGTTGAAGAGGTGGCGATCGAGCTTCTGGTTCTGCGCGTCCTGCACCAGCACCTGCGACGCCTGGCTCAGGCCCGCCAGCAGCTTGTGGGTCGACTGTGTGGCGTAGACCAGCGCCTGCTTGGGCCGAGCGCGGTTCTTGCCCATCGCGTGATAGGTGCCGTAGAACTTGTGGAAGGCCGCATGCGGCAGCCAGGCTTCGTCGAAGTGCAGGGTGTCGATCCAGCCGTCGACCAGACCCTTGATGGTCTCGGTGTTGTAGAGCACACCGTCGTAGGTGCTCTGCGTCAACGTCATGATGCGCGGCTTGACGGTCTTGACATCCACCCCGGCCAGCAGCGGGTTGGCGGCGATCTTGCGTTCGATCGCCTCGCGGCTGAATTCACTTTGCGGGATCGGCCCGATGATGCCGTAGTGGTTGCGCGTGGGCGTCATGAAGACCGGGATCGCGCCGGTCATGATGATGCTGTGCAGGATGCTCTTGTGGCAGTTGCGGTCGACCACCACCACGTCGTCCGGCGCCACGGTGTGGTGCCACACCATCTTGTTGCTGGTGCTGGTGCCGTTGGTGACGAAGAAGCAATGGTCGGCGTTGAAGATACGCGCCGCATTGCGTTCGCTGTGCGCCACCGGGCCGGTGTGGTCGAGCAACTGGCCGAGTTCTTCGACCGCGTTGCACACGTCGGCGCGCAGCATGTTCTCGCCGAAGAACTGGTGGAACATCTGGCCGACGGGGCTCTTCAAGAAGGCCACGCCGCCCGAGTGACCCGGGCAATGCCAGCTGTAGGAGCCGTCCTGCGCATAGTCCATCAGCGCCTTGAAGAACGGCGGCGCAAGGCTGTCGAGGTAACTCTTGCACTCGCGGATGATGTGACGCGCCACGAACTCGGGCGTGTCCTCGAACATGTGGATGAAGCCGTGCAGCTCGCGCAGGATGTCGTTCGGGATGTGCTGGCTGGTGCGTGTCTCGCCGTAGATGTAGATCGGGATCTCGGCGTTGCGGAATCTGATTTCCTCGATGAACTTGCGCAGCGAAAGCACCGCCGGGTCGAGCTCGGGGCCGGGCGTGAACTCCTCGTCGTCGATCGACAGGATGAAGGCGCCCGCGCGGCTTTGCTGCTGCGCGAACTGGCTCAGGTCGCCGTAGCTGGTGGCGCCCAGCACCTCGAAGCCTTCCTTCTCGATCGCCTGGGCCAGGGCACGGATGCCCAGACCCGAGGTGTTCTCGCTGCGGAAGTCCTCGTCGATGATGACGATGGGAAAGTGAAAACGCTGCATGGCAAGGCTTGCTTCGCGGGAAGGTCGGGTGCTGAGGATGGGCGCAGTTTAGGGCCGCCATGTGACGACGCCGCACAGTTGCTGCGGTGCATGATGACTCGCAGCTTGCAGGTGCCGCAGCACCCTACACTGGCATGAGGCCAACTCTCACTGGAACCCCCCATGGACATCGATGCCAGCACGGTCTGGTGGATTGCCGCGGCAGTGGCCGTGGCCGCCGAACTGGCCACGGGCACCTTCTACCTGCTCATGATTGCACTTGGTCTGGCCGCCGGTGGCCTGGCTGCCTCGCTGGGTGCGAGCTGGGTGGGACAACTGCTGGGTGCCGCGCTGGTAGGCGGCGGCGCAGTGGCTGCATGGACCACCTTGCGCGCCCACCGTCCGCCACCGGTGCCAGCCAACGCCAACCCCGACGTGTTGTCCGACATCGGCCGCCAGGTGCATGTGACCCGCTGGGCGGCCGATGGGACGGCGCGTGTGCATTACCGCGGCGCCGAATGGTCGGCACGCTGGCAAGGTGACGGTCCACCACCAGGCGCCGGCCACTACACCATACGTTCGATCGACGGCAATCAGCTCGTCGTGTCGAGCTGAGTTTCCTCACAGATCGGAACCGTCATGGACATCCTCGCACTTGTCGTCTTCGTCGTCGCCATCCTCTTCGTCACCAGGTCGATCAAGGTCGTGCCTCAGCAGCATGCCTGGGTCGTCGAGCGCCTGGGCAAGTACCACGCGACGCTGGTGCCGGGGCTGAACTTTCTCGTGCCCTTCGTCGACCGACTGGCCTACAAACACGTGCTCAAGGAGATCCCGCTCGATGTGCCCAGCCAGGTCTGCATCACACGCGACAACACCCAGTTGCAGGTCGACGGCATCCTGTACTTTCAGGTCACCGACGCGCAGCGCGCCAGCTACGGCTCGAGCAATTACATCCTGGCCATCACCCAGCTGGCGCAGACGACGCTGCGCAGCGTGATCGGCAAGATGGAGCTGGACAAGACCTTCGAGGAACGTGATGCCATCAACGCCCACGTGGTCAATGCGCTGGACGAAGCCGCGCTCAACTGGGGCGTGAAGGTGCTGCGTTACGAGATCAAGGACCTCACACCACCGGCCGAGATCCTGCACGCCATGCAGGCACAGATCACCGCCGAACGCGGCAAACGTGCACTCATCGCAGCGTCCGAGGGCCGGCGCCAGGAACAGATCAACATCGCCACCGGTGAACGCGAAGCCTTCATCGCCAGGTCCGAAGGCCAGAAGGCCGCCGAGATCAACAAGGCCCAGGGCGAAGCCGCCGCCATCACTGCCGTGGCCGAAGCCACCGCCGACGCCATCCGCAAGATTGCCGCAGCGATCGAGCAACCCGGCGGCGCCCAGGCGGTGCAGCTCAAGGTGGCCGAAAAGGCCGTGGACGCCTACGCCCAGCTGGCACAGAAGAACAACACCATGATCGTGCCGGGCAACATGAGTGAAGTGGCTGGCCTGATCGGCACGGCGATGGCGCTGTTCAAGCAAAAGGCGCCGGGCTGAGTCGATCAGTCGTCCGAACGAGGATCCAGTCCGGGAAACAGCACCTCGGTGTAGCCGAAGCGGCTGAAGTCGCGCACCCGCATCGGGAAGAGTTTGCCGATCAGGTGGTCACATTCATGCTGCACCACGCGAGCGTGGAAACCTTCGGCAACGCGGTCGATGACCTGGCCCTGCGGATCGACGCCGGTGTAACGGATGCGCGACCAGCGCGGCACCATGGCACGGATGCCCGGCACCGACAGGCAACCTTCCCAGCCGTCATCTTCGGCGTCACCGAGTGGTGTGATCTGTGGATTGATGAGCACGGTGCGTGGCACCGGCGGTGCGTCGGGGTAACGCTGGTTGTGGTCGAAGCCGAACAGCACCACCGCCAGATCGACGCCGATCTGCGGCGCCGCGATGCCGGCGCCGTTGGCGGCGGCCATGGTGTCCGACAGGTCGGCAATCAGCGCGTGCAATTCGGCGCTGTCGAACTGCTCGACCGGTTTGGCTATGCGCAAGAGCCGCGCGTCGCCCATCTTGAGTATCTGTCTGACCGTCATGCGCCCGAGCCCTCGTGGTGTTGGCCGGGTGATTCTCACCGCATCGATCAGTGCCTGCAGACCACAGCCGTCGGGCCGGGTGCGGGGTCGATCAGAGAGGATCCGTCGTGTGCTTGCCACGCTGCTGCGCGGCAACCATCGATCGAGCTGGCGACCGGTTCAACCGACGATTACTGCCCGCCCCACGACAGGGTGTCGTCGATCGTCAAGCCGCTGACGGTGTCGCTGTCGACCTGCTGATCGAAGGCGTCGATGTCGTTGCCTACACGAGGAATCAGGGGCTTGTCCAGCGGACGGTAGACGTGGCGGCTCAGGCCTTGCAGACGCTCGGAACATTCCACAGCGGCCAGCACGGACTGCGGGTCCATCATGAGCGCGAAGGGGTCCGGGGCGGTCTTGGCAGACTGGGTCTTCATGGCGGCGTCCTAGGTTGATGTCGATGCGGTGAATGCATCGTAGGACGTTGCGCACAGCCTGTGCAGTGGCCAAATCTACAAAAACGACGTCAGAAGAAATCCGACAGGTGATGCGTGAACTACGCCCTCCCACTTATGCGGGAGGAAGCCTCGGCCGACCGGCCGAGACCTCAAGTCGAGGCGCCAGGCGCCGACGGCAGCGAGAAAAGTGCCCGTGTATTGGCGCTCGTGGCCTCGGCCAGTTCCGCCACCGGCAGACCCTTGAGCCTAGCCATTTCGACAGCCACGTGAGGCACGTAAGCGGGGCTGTTGCGCTTGCCGCGGTAGGGCACGGGCGCGAGGTAGGGGCTGTCGGTCTCGATCAGGCAGCGATCCAGCGGCACCCAGGTGGCGATGTCGCGCAGGTCCTGCGCGTTCTTGAAGGTCAGGATGCCCGAAAACGAGATATGGAAGCCCATGTCGAGTGCGGCGCGCGCCACCTCTGCCGTTTCGGTGAAACAGTGAAACACTCCGCCGACGGCATCGGCGCCCTCCTCGGCCAGGATGCGCAAGGTGTCGGCCGAGGCACTGCGGGTGTGCACCACCAACGGCTTGGCCAACTGACGGGCAGCGCGCACATGCACCCGCAGGCGCTCGCGCTGCCACTCCACGTCGGCCACGCTGCGCTCGCCCAGGCGGTAGTAGTCGAGCCCGGTTTCGCCGATGGCCACCACCTTGGCGTGGGCGCCGCGTTCGACCAGGTCGGCCACCGTCGGCTCGATCACACCTTCGTTGTCCGGGTGGACACCCACGGTGGCGAACAGCGCCTCGTGTGCAGTCGCCAGGCCCAGCACGGTGTCGAACTCCTCCATCGTCGTGCAGATGCAGATGGCCTGGTCGACGTTGGCCGCACGCATGGCAGCCAGCTGGCCGGTGATGTCGCCCAGCAGTTCGGGAAAACTCAGGTGGCAGTGAGAGTCGATGAACATGGCGAAGCTTGGGTCGGCACAAAAAACAACGGGCGCCTTGAGCGCCCGCGGCGGGAGTTGCTTGCGCTCAGATCGTCTGGGTCGGCTTGGACGACTGGATGGCGGTGCCGAGCATTTCCTCGATGCGCATGCGCAACGCACGGGTCTTTTCGTCGACCGGGAACCGCACCCCCACACCTTGAGTGCGTCCGCCCGACGAGTTGGCCGGTGTCACCCAGGCCACACGGCCGGCCACCGGGTAACGCTGCGGATCGTCGGGCAAGGTGAGCAGCAGGTAGACGTCTTCGCCCAGCCGGTATTCGCGCGTGGTCGGCACGAACAGGCCACCTTCGGAAAACAGCGGGATGTAGGCCGCATACAGCGCACCCTTTTCGCGAAACACCAGCTGGATCACGCTGGGTCGGGCGGCTGAGCCACCCGCCGGACGCAAGGCGAAATCGTTCATGCCCGCAGTGTATCGGCTGGCGTGACTAGCCTGCTGGCGGACGACTACGCATGCCGGGCACCCCGCAGAACGGACCGCTCGCGCCAGCGATTCTGGCGAGGATGGAGCCGAGCCCGGCAACTGCGGCGCACTGGGTCCTCAGCCGGACACGGCCTGTCGCGCCGTCGCCACCAATGCCTCGATCGCCAATGGTGCACTCCAGGGGTGGTCGGCCCGTCGAGCCAGCTTGCGCAGATCGGCGGCCCAGGCGGTCAGGCGGGTGAGTCGTTCGTGTTGCCGGCTCGCAGCAGCAGCCTCGATCGGCTCGCGGCCTGGCCCACCTTGCGGTGCTCGGGTCGTCACACCAAAGGCCGCACCAGCCGGTACGGCAGCACTCGACAGCGCGGCCAGCGATTCGACCGAGAAGTAGCGCGGCGGCGCACCCACGGCCTGCAGCGCCAGGTCGTGACAGAGTTTTTGCAACGCATCGACCAGTTCGGGCAAGGGCCAGACGGCCAGCGCCGCGGCGTCACCTCGGTCAAGTTGCACCGGCAGGTCGCGCCAGGCTGCCGCCCCCAGACCGGCGGCGGCCAGCGCCTGCGCGGCCAGCACCTGATCGGCGCAGGCGTCGAGCAACAAGTCGCCGTCCTCGTCATCGAGTTGCACCTGCGTCTGCAGCCAGCGCAAGCCCAGCTCGCGTGGCGGCGGGGTGAGACGCACTGCCTGACAGCGGCTGCGCACCGTGGGCAACAAGGCCTCGGGCGCGCCGCAGCTCAGGATGAATCGCAGATCACCGGGCGGCTCCTCGAGTGTCTTGAGCAGTGCGTTGGCCGAGATGCCGTTGAGCGCCTCGGCCGGATGGATCAACACCACCCGCAGGCCCGACCGTGCGCCCGACAACTCGCTGAAATCGAGCGCCGCCCGCACCTGCTCGACCTTGATCTCGCGGCTGGGTTTGCGCTTGCGCGCGCCGGTGGACTCACCCGCCGTGTCGTCGGCCTCGTCACCCGCCAGCCCGGCCATGGCGCGCAAGGCTTCGGGCACGATGAGGCGCAGGTCAGGGTGGCTGCGCCCGTCCACCAGATGGCACGACACACAGTGACCGCAGGCCAGCCGGTTCGGCTGCTGGCCGGGCACGCCTGGCGCACCACCCGCCTGACTGGCGCGCCAGGCGGCGGGACGTTGTTCGAAAGGTGTCTCGCACAACCAGGCACGGGCCAGCGCCAGGGCAAATTCGAACTGGCCGACGCCCTCGGGGCCATACACCAGCAAGGCGTGAGCGCGTTGTTGCGCCAGTGCGGCAGCCAGTGGTTCGGACAGCCAGGGCAGCCCCCCCACGGCGGCGAGCGCCGGGTCGGCGTTGCCGGTGGTGCGGGCGAGCTCGGGGGCGAGGTCGGCCGCTGCGCCACGTTCGGCGCGCGCCGCAGCGCCAGCGCGCGAGCTGCTTGCCATCGGCTTCACCATCCGCGCACCTGCAGGGCCGCCGCGAGTTGGGCGGCCACGTCGTCACGGCTGAGTGCTGCGTCGATACAGACGAAACGCTGCGGCTCGGCCTGGGCGCGCAAGCGGTAACCCTCGCGCACCCGGGCGAAGAAATCGACCGCCTGTTGCTCGAAACGGTCCGGGTCACGTGCCGCAGCTCGGCGCTGGGCCGCCAGTTCGGGCGGCAGGTCGAACCAGAAGGTCAGGTCGGGCTGACGCCCCGCCTGCACCCAGGTTTCGAGTTGAGCCAGCACATTCAGATCGAAGCCACGGCCCGCGCCCTGGTAGGCGAAGGTGGCGTCGGTGAAGCGGTCGCACAACACCACGGCACCACGGGCCAGCGCCGGCTCGATCACCTGCACCAGGTGGTCGCGCCGCGCGGCAAAAACGATCAGCGCCTCGCTGAGGGCGTCCATCTCGCGGGTGAGCAACTGCTCGCGCAGCACCTCGGCCAGTGGTGTACCGCCAGGCTCGCGCGTGCGCACCACCTCGAGGCCGCGGCTGCGCCAACGTTCGGCCAGGGCATCGACATGGCTGGTCTTGCCGGCGCCGTCGATGCCTTCGATGCTGATGAAACAACCGCCGGGGCCCGTCACGACCGGGCCTGCCGACGCGCCACCGTCGACGTCGCCATCCCCAACCGATCCGGCCTGCTCGACACCCACGAACCGGCTCACCTGCCGCCTCGCTGGTACTTGTTGACCGCGCTGTTGTGCTGATCCAGTGTCTCGCTGAACTCGCTGCTGCCATCGCCGCGGGCAACGAAATACAGTGCCCGCGACGCTGCCGGTCGCACAGCAGCCAGCAACGCATCGCCGCCCGGCATCGAGATCGGTGTGGGAGGCAGACCCGGGCGCAGGTAGGAGTTGTACGGCGTGTCGCGCTGCAGGTCGACGCGCCGCAAGTTGCCATCGAAACTTTCGCCCAGTCCGTAGATCACGGTCGGGTCGGTCTGCAGTGGCATGCCTTTCTTCAGCCGGTTGTGGAACACCGCGGCGATCTTGCTGCGGTCACCCGCCTGGCCACTTTCCTTTTCGATGATCGAGGCCAGCTTGAGCAGTTCGTCGGGTGAACGCAGCGGCACGTCGGGTTCGCGTTGTGCCCAGGCGGCGTCCAGGCGCTGCTGCATGGCGGTCTGTGCTTGCTTGAGCACCACCAGGTCGGAGCTGCCGCGTGAATACGAATAGGTGTCCGGAAAGAACCTGCCTTCGGGCAACAACAGGGGCGCACCCAGCGCGGCCATCACTTCGGCGTCGCTCATCTTGGCCGAGTCGGGCTTGAGCGCCGGCGCCTTGGCCAGTTCGGCGCGCAGTTGCCGGAAGGTCCAGCCTTCGATGAAACGCACCCGCGCCAGCGTCTGTTCACCGTCGACCAGCTTGCGCAGCAACTCGCGCGGCGAGGTGCCACGGGTGATGGCATAACTGCCGGCGCGGATCTGGCGCACATCACCCGACCAGCGGAACCACTCGTACAACAGGCGCGGCGAGGTCTCGACGCCGGCATCGACCCAGCCCTGCGCCACCACCCGCGGCGAGGTACCACTTTCGAAGCTGTACTGGACCTGGTCGGCGCGCAGCTGCAGCGGCGCCGTGAGCCACCACAACACCACCCCGGCGCTGACGAGCAGCGGCGCCAGCAACGCGGGCACCACCACCATCAGCACCCACTGCAGGGCGCTCGGGCGTTTGCGCCTGGGGCCGAGCTTGCGCGAGCCGCCCACCTTCATGCCCTTGGGCATGTCGACCCGGGGCGCGGGCGGCAGGCGCGAAGGTGTGCGCTTCATGGGCGCGATCCGCGCAAACGGGACAACTCGAACTCGGACATCGACACGCAGTGAACTCCAGGACACGAACTCGACAAACCAGGCGGTGGAACCAGGGGGCGTGATGCCCGAAGTCCCGGCATCCACCACACGCCCGGGCGCTGATGATAATGAGCCGATGCAGCCCACAGTTACAAACCCATCCTCGACCGGCGGCGCCGTCACCCTGACGCACTGGGGCGTCATCCGCGCCCAGGGCGTCGACGCGGCCAGCTTCCTGCACGGCCAACTCAGCAACGACGTCAAGGGCATTGCGCCAGCCCATGCGCGGCTGGCTGCGTATTGCAACGCTCAGGGTCGCATGTTGGCCAGCCTGATCGTCACCCAGGGTATGGCCCCGGCCGCAGGTGAGCCTCCCGACTTGTGGCTGTGCTGCCGTGCCGACCTGCTGGCCGCCACCCTCAAACGCCTGAGCATGTTCGTGCTGCGCGCCAAGGCCAGACTCAGCGACGCCAGCGCCGACATCGCCGTGATCGGTCTGGCCGGCCAGTCAGCCAGCAGTTGGCTCGGCAACCAGGGTGTGGTGCTCGACAGCGCGTGGTCGGCCGCAGCCTGCGCCGGCGGGCGTGTGTTGCGCCTGCCGGATGCACCCGGCGCTTCGCGTTACCTGTGGCTGGGCGCAGGTGATCAGGCGCCCGCCATGCTGGCCGCTTTGCCCGCACTCGACCTGGCCGGCTGGGACGCGCTCGAAATCACCGCCGGGGTGGTGCCGGTGCAGGCTGCCACCGTAGGCGCTTTTGTGCCGCAGATGCTCAATTACGAACTGGTGGGCGGCGTCGACTTCAAGAAGGGTTGTTACCCTGGGCAGGAGATCGTTGCACGCAGCCACTACCTGGGCAAGCTCAAGCGCCGCGGTGTGGTGCTGAGCGCCAGCAGTGATGCCGCCGCAGCCCAGGCAGGACAGGAGATCTGGTGGAGCGGCGACGCCGGCCAACCCGCCGGCCAGGTGGCTCATGCTGCCGCCGTCGAGGGTGGCTGGCTGCTGCTGGCCGAGATGAAGATCGCCGCCCTGGGCGACGCGCCCGACCGTGCTGCCAGCACCCTGCACCTGGGCGCGCTAGGCGGCCCGCTGCTCACGCGCCAGCCCCTGCCCTACGCGCTGCCGCAAGAAGACACCCAGGACGCGTCACTGGGGCGTGAGCCGCACGCCTGAATCGATCCATCCATGTGCCTGGCCGCCTTCGCCCTTGCCTGCCATGACGACTTTGCGCTCGTGCTGGGTGCCAACCGCGACGAGTTCTTCGAGCGCCCCACGGCACCACTGGCCTGGTGGAACACAGGCGACGCCGCGGCGACACAAACACGCCCCATCCTGGCCGGGCGTGATCTGCGCGGCGGTGGCACCTGGCTGGGCCTGAACAGCGCCGGTCGGCTGGCCCTGCTGACCAACATCCGCACCGGCCGCGGCGCACCGCCCGGCGTGCCGACACGCGGAGAACTGGTCACCACCTGGCTGACTGGCGACCACTCGGTCGAGACACTGCACGCCCTTGCGAGGTCGCGCGGTTACGTCAACTACAACCTCGTCGCTGCGGACCTGGGCGGCGCCAATAGGAGTGCGCCGACGGGCATGCGGGGCATGGCATCTGGCTGGCACTGGATGAGTTCGGCCAGCCATGCGCCCGAAGCCATCGTGGTGGGTGCCGGCGGCCATGTCTTCGCCCTGTCCAACGGCCGGCTCGACGAACCCTGGCCCAAACTCGTGGCCCTGCGGGCACGCCTGGGTGAGGCGGTGCAGAACGCCCGCAGCGATCGGCCGGCCGAGCTGATCGACCAGGTCTTCGCCGCCCTGGCCGACGACCGCCGCGCCGGCGACGACCACCTGCCCGCCACCGGTGTGCCACTGCCCATCGAACGTATGTTGTCCAGCGCCTTCATCCGCAGCGACGACGGCCGTTACGGCACACGTTGCTCGACGGTGGTGGTGCTGCAGCGTGGCGTGGGCGCACGGGTCATCGAACGCAGCTTCGATCAGCAGGGCCGCCTCAGCGGCCAGGTCGACATCCGGCTGCCCGGCTGGCCGAACTGACGTGGCCCGGCCCGACCCGACCCGGCGAGCTACCTACAAGGCGCACACCATCTCAACGTGGCGTATGCCGGCTTCCTCGAACTCGGGCCCGCGCGGCGTGAAACCGGCCTTGCGATAAAAACCCACCGCGCTGGCCTGGGCATGCAGCAAGACCTCGCGATCGCCGCGGGCGCGGGCGCGGGCCATCAGGGCATCGAGCACGGCCCGGCCGACGGCGCTGCCGCGCATGTCGGCACGCACTGCCATGCGGCCGATCTTGGCCGTGCCCGGCACATGCTCGAGCAATCGCCCGGTGGCCAGTGGTTTGCCCAGGCGGTTGCAGGCCACGGCGTGGATGGCGATCTTGTCGGCCTCGTCCCACTCCATCTCGGCGGGGATCTGCTGCTCGTTGATGAACACCTCGGCGCGGATCGGCTGGGCCTGCTCGCCCAGTTCGTCCCAGCCGCCGGTGCGCACCTCGACCATCGAGCGGCCGGCCTCGTAACCTTCGAGGATGTCGCGCAGCACCTGCGGCACCGGCTGTGACGTCTGTGTCTTCGGGTCGGCGAACACATAGACCAGCTCGCCGGTGATGAGCAGCCGCTCACCGTGGAAGACGGCGCAGCCGAACAGGATGGACGAGCTGCCGATGCGCTGGCAGCGCACACACACCTCGAGCTGTTCGTCGTAGTGCGCGCTGGCGTGGTACTCGACGGTGGCCTTGCGCACGTAGAGGTCGCCCGACAACGACTCCATCGTCTCGTGATACGGCAGCGCCAGCGCGCGCCAGTATTCGGCCACGGCGGTGTCGAAATACATCAGGTAGTGGCCGTTGAAGACGATGCGCTGCATGTCCACTTCTGCCCAGCGCACCCGCAGGCGGTGGGCAAGGCGGTAGTCGGCTCGACGGGTCATGGAATCTGTCTCCTTCACCTGGGTGGACGGGGTGGTTGGCGAAGGATTGTCGGCGCTGCACGGTTGGGGCATTCGACCCCGAGTCGCACGTGTGACGGACACAGGCGACACACTGGTGGTCGACTCGCGCACCACGCGGACCCCGGAGACCCACATCATGGACAACAGCGCCAGCAGTACCGCCGCCGCCCAGCGCACCCACCACCGCACTGCCTATCGCATCTGCCCACTGTGTGAAGCCTGTTGCGGCCTCGAGCTCAAGCTGGCGCGCGACGCCGCGGGCGGGCGCGAACACATCGTCTCCATCAAGGGCCATGCCGACGACGTGTTCAGCCGCGGCTACATCTGCCCCAAGGCGGTGGCGCTGAAGGACCTGCACGACGACCCGGACCGCCTGCGCGCACCACTCGTCAAGCGCAACGGTGAGTTCGCCCCGGCAAGCTGGGACGAAGCGTTTGGCGAGATCGAGCGCCGCCTGGGCCAGGTGCAGCAGTGTCACGGCAAGGGCGCGGTCGGCATCACGCTGGGCAACCCCATCGTGCACAAGCTGGGGCTGGGGCTGGCGATACCGCGGCTGGTCAAGTCGCTGGGCACGAAGCAGATCTTCTCGGCGTCGACGCTCGACCAGATCCCGCGCCAGCTGGTGTGTGGCTGGATGTACGGCCACTGGCTGAGTGTGCCCGTGCCCGACATCGACCACACCGACTGGCTGCTGGTGATCGGCGCCAACCCGCTGGCCAGCAACGGCAGCATGTGGACGGTGCCGGACTTCCGCGGCCGCGCCAAGGCCATGCAGGCGCGCGGCGGCAAGCTCATCGTGATCGACCCGCGCCGCACCGAGACGGCGGCGGCGGCCGACGAACACCTGGCCATCCGACCGGGCGCCGATGCCTTCGTGCTGGCCGCCATGGTGCGGCAGTTGTTCGTTGATGGCCTGGTGAAACTTGGCGCCGCGGCGCCTCATGTTGCCCTGGGCGCGGGCGGGCTGGAAGCGCTGCGTGAGGCACTCGCGCCGTTCACGCCCGAAGTCGCCGCGGCCCGCTCGGGCATCGCTGCCGCGGACATCGTGCGCCTGACCCGCGAACTCGCCGCCGCACCACGCGCCGTGGTCTACGGTCGCATGGGCGCCAACACGCAGAGCTACGGCAGCCTGTGCGCCTGGCTGATCGACCTGCTCAACATCCTCACCGGCCGGCTCGATGTGCCCGGTGGGCTGATGTTTCCGCAGGCGGCCGCCTTTGCCGCCAACACCCAGCCCGGCCCGGGCGCACGTGACGGCAAGGGCCGCGGCATCGTCACCGGCCGGCACCACAGCCGCGTGAGCCAGTTACCCGAGGTGCTGGGCGAGTTCCCATCACCACCCTGCCCGAAGAGATCGACACCCCGGGCGACGGCCGCCTGCGCGCCCTGTTCACCATCGCCAGCAACCCGGTGTTGTCCGCCCCCGGCAGCCAGCGCCTGGACGCCGCGCTGGCCACACTCGACTTCATGGTGAGTGTGGACATCTACGTCAACGAGACGACGCGCCACGCCGACGTCATCCTGCCCGGTCGATCACCGCTGCAAGACAGCCACTACGACATCGCCTTCACCCAACTCTCGACGCGCAACCATGCACGCTACAGCCCGGCGGTGTTCGAGCCCGGCAAGGCAAGCGCTGCGTCTGGCGATGATCTCGATGCAGGCGAGGCCGCTCAGCCGAGTGAATGGATGATCCTGCAGCGGCTGGCGTCCATCGCCCAGGGCAAACCGGCGCGCAGCTGGGCCGAGGTGCAGGCCGCCGACGACGCGCTGCTGGAGCAGGAGGTGGGCAAACTGGCGGCGCAGTTCGCCCAGCTTCGAGGCACGGCGGCAACGGCGTCCGCGCCGGCCATCAGCGCCATGGTGCTCGATGCCCTGCAAGGCCTGAGCGGCGCCGAGCGCTGGCTGGATCTGGCCTTGCGCACCGGCCCCTACGGCGATCTGTTCGGCATGGAGCCACAAGGCCTGTGCCTGGCGACACTGGCTGCCAGCCCCGCGGGCATCGACCTCGGCGCGCTGAAGCCGCGTTTGCCCGGTGCGCTGCGCACCTCCACCGGCCAGGTCGAGCTCGTTCCTGCGCCGCTGCTGGCCGACCTGACGCGCGCTGCGGCCGACGTCAATGCCCCGGCGCCGGACCTGGTCGTCATCGGCCGGCGCGACGTACGCAGCAACAACAGCTGGATGCACAACCTGCCCACCCTCGCCAAGGGCCCGTTCCGCGGCGCGCTGCAATTGCACCCGGCGGATGCCACCAGGTTCGGCCTGGTCGACGGTGCACGCGCCCGCCTGGCCCGAGCCGACGCACCGGACCGGCACGTGAACGTCGAGGTCACGGTCGATGCCGGCCTGCTGCCCGGCGTGTGTTGCGTGCCACACGGCGGGGGCCACGACCTGCCAGGCGCGCGGCTCGGCGTGGCGGCCGAGCGCCCCGGCGCCAACCTCAACACCGTGCTGGACGAGAACCTGCGCGACCCGGTGTCGGGCAACGCGGTGTTGTCGGGTGTGGCGGTGACGCTAATGCCCTTGTGACGCCCCCCACCTAGAATCGCGCCCCGCTGCACCGGCCACATCCGGCCGCCTCGGTTCGCGCGCAGCCAGGCCGCCCACAGCCTGCGCATTCCAGCCGCCGCGCTACCGCGTGTGCATCCCCAAGGCCTGTCATCCACAGGCCCGTCATCTGCCGGTGCACCTCGCCATGTCTTCAGCTCATACTCGCCCCGTCTTTGTTCCGCACCACGAGCTGGAGCTGCTCGCCCCGGCGCGCGACGCCGACATCGGCATCGAAGCCGTCAACCACGGTGCGGACGCCGTCTACATCGGCGGGCCGTCGTTCGGCGCACGTGCTGCCGCCAGCAACGACGTGGCCGACATCGAGCGGCTGGTGAAACACGCGCACCGCTACGGCACACGCGTGTTCGTCACGCTCAACACCATCTTGCGCGACGACGAGCTCGAACCGGCGCGGCGCATCGTGCAGCAGATTTACGAGGCGGGCGCGGACGCACTGATCATCCAGGACATGGGCCTGCTGGAACTGGCGCACTCGGGCGGCCTGCCGCCCATCCAATTGCACGCCAGCACGCAGTGCGATATCCGCACCCCCGCCAAGGCGAAGTTTCTGCAGGACGCCGGCTTGGCCCAACTGGTGCTGGCGCGTGAACTGACGCTGGAGCAGATCCGCGAGGTGGCCGCCGAGGTACAGCGCGCCAAGCTGGAGTTCTTCATCCACGGCGCCCTGTGTGTGGCCTACAGCGGCCAGTGTTACGTGAGCCATGCACAGACAGGGCGCAGCGCCAACCGGGGCGATTGTTCGCAGGCCTGCCGGCTGCCCTACACCGTGACGGACGACCAGGGCCGCATCGTGGCGCACGAGCAGCATGTGCTGTCGATGAAGGACAACAACCAGAGCGCCAACCTGGCCGCGCTGGTGGACGCGGGCATCCGCAGCTTCAAGATCGAGGGGCGCTACAAGGACCTCGGCTACGTCAAGAACATCACCGCGCACTACCGCGTCCTGCTCGACGACTTGCTCGAGCAGCGCCCCGAGCTGGCGGCGGCGTCGAGCGGGCTGTGCACCTTCGGCTTTCAGCCCGACCCGGATCGCAACTTCAACCGCGGCTCGACCGACTACTTCGTCAACGGGCGCAAGGAAGACATCGGCGCCTTCGACACGCCCAAACACGCCGGTCTGCCGCTGGGTTATTGCCAGAAGATCAACAAGGACGGCAGCTTCGACGTGGAACTCGACGAAGGTGTGGCGCCCATGTCCAACGGCGACTGCCTGACCTGGTACAGCCTGCAGCGCGATCTGCAGGGTGTGCGTGCCGAGACCGTGAGCTCGCTGGATGGCGGCAAGGGCCGGCGCTGGCGTGTGGTGCCCAACAGTGCCACGGCCTTCAGCCAGGGTGTGGCCCAGGCGGCTGCAGCAGCGGCCAAGGACAGCCGCAGCGAGGCGCGCAAGCCGGCGCGCGGCGGCCTAGCGACGGGTGCAGGGGCAGCCGCCACCGTGGCAGCCACCACAGGCGGTGCGTCAGACACGCCGAGTGACGCACTCAAGCAGCCTCTGAAAGACCTGCGCGCCGGCACCGTGCTGGGCCGCAACCGCGAGATGGCCTGGGACCACCTGCTGGCGCGCAAGTCGGCCGAGCGCCGCATCGCCGTCGACCTGTTCTGGCAGCAGACAGCCAGCGGCTACAAGCTCGATGTGGTCGACGCCGACGGCCACTTCGCCAGCGCCGAGGCTGATGCGCCGCATGAAGATGCCCGCGACGGTGGACGCGCCGAAGCCCAACTGCGCGAAAGCCTGGCCAAACTCGGCAACACCATCTTCGACGCGCGCGACATCGACCTGGGCGGCGCCGGCGCGCGTTTTGTGCCCGCCAGCCTGGTCAACCAGTTGCGCCGCGCGGCCATCGATCAACTCGAAGCCACCCGCCTGGCCGAGTTGCCGCAGCTCGCACCGCTTGCACCGGTCGAGCCGCCCACGCCCTACCCGGACGACACACTCACCTATCTGGCCAACGTCTACAACAGCCGCGCACACGACTTCTATGCCCGGCACGGCGTCAAGATCATCGAGGCGGCCTACGAGAGCCATCAGGAGCAGGGCGAAGCCAGCCTCATGATCACCAAACACTGCGTGCGTTTCAGCCTCAGCCTGTGCCCCAAACAGGCCAAGGGGGTGACGGGTGTGCAGGGCACCATTCGCGCCGAGCCACTCACCATCATGCACGGCAAGGACAAGCTCACCCTGCGCTTCGACTGCAAACCCTGCGAGATGCATGTGGTGGGGCGCATCCGCAGCGCCGTGCTGCAGGCACCGCTGTTGCCCGAACACGGCGTGCCGGTGCAGTTCTACAAGCTCCGGCCAGGCAAGGCGGCAAGTGCCGACAAGGCGTCGGCGCAGCGCCACATCGAGGTCTGAACCAGGCCCGAAGCCGGGCGCCAGACCCTGCTGCCGGCACAAGGCGCCGGCATGTTGCGCCGCGGCGGTCACAATGCACACCTTGTGACGATGCCGTGACGATGGCCGTGCCCGTGGCATCAGCCCGGGCCAGCCCGTGCCCAACCCTGCTGGAACCGCCAGCCGTCACACCGGTTCAGTTGGCGCAGCACATGCTGCCACCGGCTAACCGTGATGCCCGGTGCGCCGCCCGATACGTACCGACATCCCGATCAGACCAGCTCGCGGTGACCCGCCAGCGTCATCGCCCTTTTTGCCCACTGGCCCGCGAGGGCCGGCACATCACATCATGGCCACCATCTCCCTGAAGAAAAAGTCCGGCCCGTCGGCACGTCGCGACCCGGACCGCAAACCGGTGCGCTCCGGCGGCGCCAACCGCCCGACCCTGGCCAAGGCCCACGAGGACCGCGCCCGGCGCGAGGAGCAGTTCGGCCCCTCCGGTGGCCGTGACGGTGGCCGTGACGGCGGCGCACCGGGCGGCTTTCGCCCAGGTGGCGATCGCCCCGAACGTGCCCGCCCGCCCTACGGTGACGCACGCGTCGAACGTGTCGGCGGCTATCACGGCGGCGGTGACCGCGGCGGCCAGCGCCCCGGCGGCAGTTTTGGCGGTGGCAGCAGTGGCAACTTCGGCGGCGGCGGCGGCGGACGACCCGACTCAGGTGGCGGTTTCCGCCCCGACAACCGCTTCGGCCCAGGCCCCGGCGACCGTGGCCCGCGCCCGGGTGGCTTCGGCGATCGGCCGAGGGGCGATCGGCCAGGTGGCGAGCGCCCGTTTGGTGATCGCCCGTTCGAGCAGCGTGGCCCGAGCCGTGACGACGACCGCCGCCCGATGAACCGCGGCCCGAACGACCGAGCGCCAGCCTGGGGTGACCGCCCCGGCGGCGACCGTGGTCGTGACGATCGCCCGCGTGAGGACCGCCCGCGTGAAGGCGGCGACCAGCATCGTGCGCCCTTGCGCGCCGAACAGGGCGAGGGGCGCGGCGAGTTCGGCCGCCCCTCGTTCAACCAGCGCGACGAGCGGCCGCAGCAGCGTGGCTACGGCGACCGTCCACAGGGTGATCGGCCGTACGGCAATCGACCGCAGGGCGACCGGCCCTATGCCAACCGCGGCGGCCCGGATCGCCCGTTCGGTGATCGGCCGCGCCCTGGTGGCCCGGACCGCGGCGACCAGCGCCGGCCGGACGACCGTTTCGGCCATCCGGGCGACGACCGTCGACCGGGCCCGCCGCGCGATTTCACGCCGCGCCACGATCCGCGAGACGCGGCACCTGGCGCACGCGACGGTTATCGCCCGCCTCTTCGGAACGATCCACGCAACGATCCACGCAACGACCCGCGTGGCGCACCGCGTCCGGACTACCGTTTCGACGCCGGCCGCGGGCCGGATCCACGTGACTCGCGTGGTGGCGGCGGGCGCGACTTCCCGCGTCATGATCAACGCGGGCCGCGTGGTCCGTCGAGTGACTTCGAAGGTGGTCCTCGTCCGCGTGAACCGCGCGACGACCGCGGCTACGGCAATGATCAGCGTGGTGGTGGCAACTGGGGTCGGCCGGACGAGCGCGGCGGGCCCGGCCAATTCCAGGGCGGCCAGCAGCATGGCGGCGGTGGTGGCCAGTTCCAGGGTGGCCCGCGTCGCGACGCGCCAAATCAAGGTGGCGAGCAACGCCACGGCGACGACCGGCGCGACATGCGCCCTGCCGCGCCGCGTGGTGGCGACTGGAACGGCCCGCGTGACGACCAAGGCGCCGGTGACGCCGGCCAGCGTGGCCAGCACGATCACCCCGACCAAGGTTATCCCGACCATGAGCGCGCCGACGACTACCAGTCACGCGTGTATCAAGCCCAGGGCGCCGACCCGGTCGCCCGCCCTGCCCCGCGGGTGGTGCCGGCGCGCCAGGCGCCCGAGGGCAGCGGTGAACGCCTGTCCAAGCGCCTGGGCCAGCTCGGCATGGCCTCGCGCCGCGAAGCCGACGACTGGATCGACGCCGGCTGGGTGCGGGTGGACGGCAAGGTCGCACACCTGGGCCAACGTGTCGGCCCGGACGCCAAGATCGAGGTCGACCCGGTCGCCAAGAAGCAGCAGGCGCAGCGTGTCACCATCCTGGTCCACAAGCCGGTGGGTTATGTGAGCGGCCAGGCCGA
This sequence comes from Candidatus Intricatilinea gracilis, assembly GCA_016702605.1. GTDB lineage: Bacteria > Pseudomonadota > Gammaproteobacteria > Burkholderiales > Burkholderiaceae_C > Sphaerotilus > Sphaerotilus gracilis. The sequence continues at coordinate 685,196 of JADJDQ010000021.1, read as the reverse complement.
GGACGGTTACGAGCCGGCCGTGGTGCTGGTGACGCCCGAGAACCGCTTCGCCGCCGACCCCTGTGCGACCAAGTTCCACGCCGGCCAGTTGCGTGGCCTGGCACCGGCCGGCCGACTGGACATCGATTCGACCGGCCTCCTGGTGCTGACGCAGGACGGCCGGGTGGCACGCAGCCTGATCGGCGCCGACCTGCCCGACAGCCCGGGCCTGAAGGCGATCGAGAAGGAATATCTGGTGCGTGTGGCCTTTGATGGCGACGACCGCGACCCCAAGAGCCGTTTCCCGGCCGAATCACTGGCGCTGCTCGAACACGGCCTCACGCTCGACGAGGTCGAACTGCAACCCGCCAAGGTGAGCTGGCAGAACGAGGATCAGCTGCGTTTTGTGCTGCGCGAGGGCCGCAAGCGCCAGATTCGCCGCATGTGTGAAGCCGTCGGCCTGGTGGTGATGGGGCTGAAGCGAGTGCGCATCGGGCGTATCACGCTCGGGGCATTGCCGGTCGGGCAGTGGCGCTACCTGGCCCCCTGGGAACACTTCGAGTGATCGGGCACGCATCCACCTGCTGCGCGGCCTGATCTCGCGCCTGTGTTCCTCGCCGTACGGGTGTACGGCTGCGGTACTCGACGCAAGCTGAGGCCGCTCGCTACGGTGGCTGCATGCCCGATCCGGCGCGCCTTGGTTGATCGTCGACGTCGGTCAGCTGCGCCCCGACGCGCTGCTGATGCCGCGGTTGGCCAGGGCGTCGGCGCGTTCGTTGCCGGGATCGCCGGCGTGGCCCTTGACCCAGCGCCACTCGACCTTGTGCAGCGCCGCCAGGGCATCCAGGCGTTTCCAGAGTTCGACGTTCTTGACGGGCGCCTTGGCGGCCGTGGTCCAGCCACGCGCCTTCCAGCCGTGGATCCAGGTGGTGATGCCGTTCTTGACGTATTCGCTGTCGGTGTAGACGACGATGTCGCAGCTGCGCTTGAGGCTGGCCAGCGCCTCGATCACCGCGGTGAGCTCCATGCGGTTGTTGGTGGTGCCGGGCTCGCCGCCCCACAGCTCCTTCTCGTGCCCGCCGCTTTGCAGCCAGGCCCCCCAGCCGCCGGGGCCCGGGTTGCCCTTGCAGGCGCCGTCGGTGTAGACAACCACCTTGGGGCGGGTGATGGGCAGGCCGGCCACCTCGGTGGCGCCGGGTTTGGGCATGACTGCGGGCTTCGGGCTGGTCGCCGTCTTGGATGCAGCACTGGGCGCGGTACTGGGCGAGGCACTGGCCGCCGTCTTGGTCGCGTCGCTGCCTGGGGTCGTTGGGGAAGTAGAAATGGCAGGTGCCTTGGTCATCGGATTGAGGGATAGGTGCGTGGGTCTCGCGGTGGCAGGGCCTGGGGCGGCTGATCAGCCTGGCTTGCGGCGCGGTGGCAGATCGACTTTGCCGCCGGGCGACTGACCGTTGCTGCGCTGCGGGGTGAGCACCGCGGGTGCGGTGGCGGCCGAGGTCGACTTGCGGCGTTTCCAGGCCGGACCGATCAGGCGCATGGCCCGCACACGTTTGACGGCCACCACCATGTAGAGCGAGCCGAAGAACGGCCACCAGCGCTGGCCGGCGGTTTCCATCCAGTCGGCACGGTCGAGCCAGACCTCACCGGCCCAGGGCGGGCGATAGCAGCCAAAACAACCGGTCTCGACCTGCAGGCCCAGCAGCTTGAACCAGTCGCGCAGGCGGCGTGGCCCGAGCAGTTCGCCGGTGTCGGGCGGGGCGCCACGCAAGCCCAGACGTGCAGCGGCGCGGGCACTGTGGCCGGCCAGGCCCCACAGGCTGGCGGGGTTGAAGCCGATCACGACGACGCGGCCTTCGGGCATGAGCACCCGTTCGACCTCGCGCAGTGTCTGGTGGGCATCGTCGGCCAGTTCGAGTGTGTGCGCCAGCACGACCAGATCGAGGCTTTGCGAAGGCAGGGGCAACGCCTCGAAATTGGCCAGCATGTCCAGCCGCTGCACACCCGCGGGTGCCTGCAACCAGGACGCTGTCGGCTGCGCCAGGCCCGCATGGCTCGTGCCGTTACTGCGCTTGTGGTCCACTGCAGCGTCGATCGGCATCGCGCCCGGGTGTCGAGTCTCACGTACCGCCTGGCTCGGCAGGGGCGCGTCATTGAGCATCCAGCGGTGCGGCATGCGGTTGGCACGCAAGGCGTCGAGGGCCGGACGCCCCAATTGCAGGGCATGAAAGCCGAAGATGTCCGCCACGACCCGGTCGAGCTGGGCTTGCTCCCAGGCCAGCAGGTAACGTCCCGCCGGAGATTTGAGCCAGGTCGGGTTTTCTATAATCCTTGTCACCGATGTCATGAATCTAGTCGCCCTGCCCGCTTTTGCCGATAACTACATCTGGATGCTCCACGACGGCCGCCAGGCCTTGGTCGTGGATCCGGGCGAAGCAGCGCCGGTGATGGCCGCCCTCGCGGCCGAGGGCCTGACCCTCGCAGGCATTCTAGTGACCCACCACCATGGCGATCATGTCGGGGGCATCGCCGAGCTGCTGGGCGCCCACCCTGCGCCGGTGTGGGGTCCAGCGAGCGAGACGTTGCCGTCCGGCTGGGCATCGACAGTGCAGCGGGTCGACGCCAGCAACAGATTCGACGTACTCGGACTGACCTGGCAGGTACTCGATGTGCCCGGCCACACCGCCGGCCACGTGGCCTACTTCTGCGCCGACACCTGCCTGGACGAGCCCGTGCTGTTCTGCGGTGACACGCTGTTTTCAGGCGGCTGCGGGCGTTTGTTCGAAGGCACGGCTGCACAGATGTGGTCGTCACTCCTGGCCCTCAGCGCCTTGCCGGACACCACCCTGGTGTGTTGTGCGCACGAATACACCTTGTCCAACCTCCGCTTTGCGGGGGCTGTCGAACCTGGCAACGCCGAGTTGGGGCGGTATACGTCACACTGCCAGTCCCTGCGCGAGGCGGGTCACCCCACCTTGCCGGCCCGACTGGCCCGCGAACGCATGATCAATCCCTTCTTGCGCTGCGAGCAGCCCGACGTACAGGCCGCCGGTCTGGCCCGAGGCGCCGCAACGTCCGACCCCGTCGCGATCTTCGCGGCATTGCGACAGTGGAAGAACGACTACCGATGAACAGCCACCCCACCGGCCATGGCCGCACCCGTCTGGCGGGCGTGCTGCAGACTCTGACCCTGGCCGCGGTGGTCATCCTGCTGGCCGGTTGCGCCAGCAGCAAGCGCAGCACCAGCCCGATCGAAGCGCCGCCTCTCATCATCGAAGTGCCTCGGGCCGCAGGCGCGGCGCCGGACGCCGGCAATACCGAAGCAACACCACGTGTCACCACCGTGGCCACACTCGAGGAACTGGTGGCAGTGGTGGAACCAGGCCAGGTCGCCGCCGCCACGGCATCACCCGGGCGCAACGATGGGGTGGTGACGGGGCCGGCGCGGACCGGCTCACCACTGGTGCCCGCCAAGCTGGTGGAACGCGGCGAAGTCCCGCTGCCGGTGCAAGCAGGCGCCAGTGCCGCGAACGCAGGTACGGCGGGTGCTGGTTCCGCAAGCGCCAGCGCGGCAAGCCAGGCTGCGTCGGCTACGCCGGGCAACCAGGTGACGGCGCCCGCCGACCGTTCACAAGGTGCGGCCATCGGCCCTCTGGTGGCGCCACCCCTGCCAGGCGACCAGGCCAATCAGCTGCCCACCGCAGCCAATGCCGTGGGTGGTCCGACGGACACGGTCGAACCGCAGGCGCCAGTGAGTACCGAAGACGCCCAGGCTCATACCGATCTGTGGGACCGGGTGCGCGACAACTTCGCCATGCCCGACATGGACGGCAAGCTGGTGCGCAACCACGAGCAGTGGTACCGCTCCAGGCCCGACTATGTGCAGCGCATGACCGAACGTGGCTCGCGGTACCTGTACCACATCGTCGAGGAGGTGACCCGCCGGGGCATGCCAAGTGAACTGGCGCTGCTGCCCTTCATCGAAAGTGCGTTCAACCCGCAGGCCATGTCGAGCGCCAAGGCCTCGGGCATGTGGCAGTTCATTCCGTCGACCGGGCGCAACTTCGACCTGAAGCAGAACGTCTTTCGCGACGACCGGCGCGATGTGCTGGCCTCGACCCGCGCCGCGCTGGACTACCTGAGCAAGCTGCACGGCATGTTCGGCGACTGGCGTCTGGCGCTGGCGGCGTACAACTGGGGCGAGGGCAATGTGGGTCGAGCCATCGCGCGCAACAAACGCGCCCGCAAGTCGACTCGTTACGAGGACCTGCGGATGCCCGCCGAGACGCGCAACTACCTGCCCAAGCTGCAGGCGGTGAAGAACATCGTGGCCGACCCGGAGAAGTTCGGCCTGACGCTGCCCGAACTGCGCAACCACCCCTACTTCTTGAGTGTGCCGATCTACCGCGACATCGACGTCGACCTGGCCGCCGAACTGGCGCTGCTCGACGTCGAAGAGTTCCGCACGCTCAACCCGTCGATGGACAAGCCGGTCATCCTGGCGGCCGGCACACCGCAGGTGCTGCTGCCCTACGACAACGCCGACGAGTTCGTGCGCAACCTGGCGGCCTACACCGGCCCGCTGGCAAGCTGGACGGCCTGGCAGGTGACCCGCACGCTCAAACCCGCCGACGCCGCCAAACTCATCGGTGTGAGTGAAGACAAGCTGCGATCGGTGAATCACATCCCGCAGCGCATGCTGATCAAGTCGGGCTCGGTGCTGCTGGTGCCACGTGACGACGATCATCAGGGTGATGTGTCGGAGCACATGGCCGAACATGCGCAGATGGTGCTGCAGCCCGATGGCCCGCTGCTGCGCCGGGTGGTCTACCGCACCGGTCGAGCCGACACCGTCACCTCGGTGGCTCGGCGTTATCGCGTAGCACCTTCCCTGCTGGCGCAATGGAACAAGGTAACCACCTCTACCCAGTTCAGCGCCGGTCAACAGGTGGTGGTTTATGTCCCCAGTGTGACGACCAAGGTCGCCCGCGGCGGCATCCGCAATCGTGGCGCACATGCCGCCAAGTCCGGCGTGCGTGGCAAGGCAGCCACCAGGTCGGCAGGCAAGTCGAGTGTCAAGGCTGCAGCTGCCAAACGCGCCGGACCGCGCGCGGCAGCACCTCGCACTGCCAGCACCAATCCGCCGGCGACGCGCTGACCTCGTCGGCGCAGACCCACCGCGCGAGTCACTCTCGAATCGCCGGACGCGACACCAGACGGCTCGCGCAGCCCGGTTCATTCACGCCAGATCAGCGCCGGTCGGCGTAGGCGTGGGCAATGGTGCCCAGGTCGACATATTCGAGTTCGCTGCCCACCGGCACACCACGCGCCAGGCGCGTGACCTTGACACCGTGCGGACGCAGCGCCTGGGCGATCACCTGGGCGGTGACTTCACCTTCGGCAGTGAAGCCGGTGGCCACCACCAGTTCCTGCACCAGGCCATCGAGCGCACGCTCGATGAGTGCGGGCAGGCCGATGTCGCGTGCGCCCACACCGTCCAGCGGGCTGAGTTTGCCCATCAACACGAAGTAGTAGCCGTGGTAGCTGCCGGTGCGTTCGAGCACCGCCTGGTCGGCCTGTGTCTCGACGACACACAACAACGCGCCGTCGCGTGCGCCGTCCAGGCAGGTGGCGCAGACCGGGTCTTCGGTGAAGGTGTTGCAGCGCTGGCAATGGCGCACCTCGGCCACCGCTTCTGCGAGTGAACGCGCCAGGTTGGAGGCCCCCTCGCGGTCATGCTGCAGCAGGTGATAGGCCATCCGCTGCGCCGACTTCTGGCCCACGCCGGGCAGGCGTCGCAGGGCCTCGATCAGACCCTCGAGCGCGGCCATGAGCTGGTGATGGTGTTCAGAACGGGAACTTCATGCCCGGCGGCAGCGGCATGCCGGCGGTGAGTTTGCCCATCTTCTCGGCGCTGAGTGCTTCGGCGCGGCGCACGCCGTCGTTGAAGGCGGCGGCGACCAGGTCCTCGAGCATGTCCTTGTCGTCGGCCAGCAAGCTCGGGTCGATGGTGATGCGCTTGACGTCGTGCTTGCACGTCATCGTCACCTTGACCAGGCCGGCGCCGGACTGGCCCTCGACCTCGATCAGCGCGAGTTCGTCCTGCGCCTTCTTGAGGTTGTCCTGCATGGCCTGCGCCTGTTTCATCAGGCCGGCGAGTTGTCCTTTGAGCATGGGGGGCTTTCTTGGTGGGTTCGTGAATGGTCAGGAAGGGGTGCCGGTCGGGCGGATCGACCCCGGCAGGATGCGGGCACCAGGCAAGGCGGCGAGCAGCGACTTGACGAGTGGATGGTTGTGCACCAGCACCTCGGCATCGGCCTGGCGTTTGCCGCGGGCCGCCGCGTCGCGCAACGCGGCGCTGTCGGTCACTGCACCGGCCACCACCTCGATCGACACGGCGCAGCCCAGCTGTTCGGTCAGCGCGGCCTGCAGGCGCTCACGCACCAACGGCTGGCGCAGTGACTCGCGCGCTACACGCAAGGTGACTTGAAGGCTGTCGGCCTTTGTCTGATCGACGGCCGCGCCGCCCAGGGCCGCAGCCGAAGCACCAGGAGCAGGTGCACGCTCACACACCAGACATTCGGCCTGCCAGGCGAGCTCGCGCACAAAACCGTTCAGTCGTGCGGCAGCAAAGACCGGCTGCAGCAGGGTCAACCACTGGCTGGTGACGGGTTGTTCGACATGGGCGGGCGCGATGCGGGGTGCGGCTTCGAGCGCCACCTGCGCCGCGTCGACCGGGGCCGGCGCCCTCACCACCCGCACGGCAGCAGGTGCGACCGCCGGTGCTGTCGCTGCCGGCGCAGGCGACGGACGCTGCCCACGCGGCGGCTCGGGCAGATCGTCGTCCCACGGTGGTGGCGGCTCACGCGCCGGCAGGTGTTGGCCATGGGCCGCGCCGTTGACGCGGCGATCGTCCTGCGGGTCGTCGGCGCGCAACCACTCGGGTTCTTCCAGCACGTCCTGGTTGGGGCGTGTTGCTGGCTCGACCCGCGCAATCGGCGCTGCGGGTGCGGGTGCGGGTGCGGGTGCGGGTGCGGGTGCGGGTGCTGAAAGTGTTAGCGCTGGCGCAGATGCCGCCGCGAGCGAAGGTTCGGCAGCAGGTGCAGCAGATGCTGACCGCTGGGCGACCAGCTGATCCGGCTGAGCCGCGCGAGCCACTGCTGGTGGCAGCGGCAAGTCGGCCACCGCCAGGGCTGCCGTGGCGGGTGTACGCAGCAACTCGCGTGAACGCAGCACCATCGGCCTCGCTGCAGCAGCCGCACCCGCTACGCTGCCAGCCACCGAGGTGGACGGCGCCGGTCGGGCCTGCACCGCTGCACCGGGCGGGCGAAACGCCAGCGCACGCAACAGCACCATCGTCAGGCCGCTGTACTCGTCGGGCGCCAGCGCCAGCTCGGCGCGGCCGTGCAGGGCGATGCTGTAGAGCAGCTGGGTTTCGTCGCTGGCCAGGCTGGCGGCGAGCTCGCGCAACATGGGTGTGTCGGGGTCGCTGTCGTCGCCGGCTTGCGGCAGCGCCTGGATCAGCGCCATCTGCTGCGTCACGGCGGCGAGTTCTTCGAGTGTGCCGGCCCCAGACAGACCCAACCGGCGCAGGCCGTCGACCACCGCCACCAGGCCGGCGCCGTCGCTCGCCGCGAGGCTCTGCACGATACGCTGCACATGGCTGCGGTCGACCGCGCCCAGCATCTGGCGCACACCAGCCTCGACCAGTTCACCGGCGCCGAAGGCGATGGCCTGGTCGGCCAGCGACAAGGCGTCGCGCATCGAGCCGCGCGCATTGCGGGCGATCAGCCGCAGCGCGCCAGCATCGGCGGCAATGGCCTCGGCGGCCAGCACGGTCTGCAGATGCTGCTGGATGGTCTCGGGCGCCATCGGCCGCAGGTTGAACTGCAGGCAGCGGCTCAGCACGGTCACCGGCACCTTCTGGGGGTCGGTGGTGGCGAGCACGAACTTCAGGTAGTCAGGCGGCTCTTCGAGCGTCTTCAACATGGCGTTGAAGGCGTGGCTGGTCATCATGTGCACTTCGTCGATCATGTAGACCTTGAAGCGCCCCAGCACCGGCTTGTAGACCGACTGATCGAGCAACGCGGTGATCTCGTCGACGCCGCGGTTGGAGGCCGCGTCGAGCTCGACGTAGTCGACGAAGCGCCCGGCGTCGATGTCGCGGCAGGCCGGGCACACGCCGCAGGGCTGGGCCGTGATGCCGCCGCGGCCGTCGGCCCCCGTGCAGTTGAGGCTCTTGGCCAGCACCCGCGACACCGTCGTCTTGCCCACACCACGTGTGCCGGTGAAGAGATAGGCGTGGTGCAGACGCTGCTGCGTCAACGCATTCGACAAGGCCTGCACCACGTGCTCCTGCCCCACCATCTCGGCGAAATTGCGCGGGCGGTATTTGCGGGCTAGGACGAGGGTGCTCATGGTGCGGTCGGGGTGGCGGGGCATTCTACGAGGCGGGTCCGGCCGGCCCGGCACGTACGCCCTGGCGCTGGCGATCGGCGCCATCACCATGCCTATGGCGCAGGGAACGACCACGACGACTGCCGGGCGCACGATCGAGGCAGTGGCCAGGCCATCTTCCGCCGCGACCCGGGCAGTGGCGCAGCCACGCAGCAATGCAGCATGGGCCTGCCGGATAATCGCCGCCCATGACTCGAGCAACCAGCGCCCACTCCGCCGACCCGGCCGCCGCCGCCACCGGCCACCTCAGCTACGAACAGGCCGGCGTCGTCTACGACCTCATCGACCCGGTCAAGATCTGCGCGCAACGGGCGGCGGCGTCCACCGCCGTACAACTCACCGCCCACGGCTTTGCCGAGGTGAGTGCCTCGCGCGGCGAATCGGCCTATGTGGTCGATGTGGGGCCGTTCTACCTGGCCAGCATCGTCGAATGCCTGGGCTCCAAGGCCCTGGTGGCCGACGAGATGGCGCGCCTGACCGGGCGCAGCTGGTACGCCGGCATCGCACAAGACACCATCGCCATGGCGATCAACGACCTCATCACCGTGGGCGCCACCCCGCTGGTGGTGCAGGCTTACTGGGCCGCTGGCGGTTCGGACTGGTTCGGCGACGCCGACCGCGCGCAGGATCTGGTGGCCGGCTGGAAGGCTGCCTGTGTCACCTGCGGCGTGGCCTGGGGTGGCGGCGAGACACCGGCGCTGGCCGGCATCGTCGAAGACGGCCGCATCGATCTGGCCGCCTCGTGCACCGGCCTGGTCAACCCGAAGCAGCGCCTGTCGCTGGGCGACAAGCTCGGTGCCGGTGACGCCATCGTGCTGCTGGCCTCGAGTGGCATCCACGCCAACGGTCTGAGCCTGGCGCGCAAGTTGGTGGAGCGTATGCCCGAGGGTTACCTCACCGAGATCGCGCCCGAGACCCATCCCGGCCTGAGCTACGGCGCCGCGCTGCTGGCGCCCACCACGCTGTATTCACCGGTGACCGAAGCGCTGTGGAAAGCCGGCATCGCGCCGCACTATTGCGCCAACATCACCGGCCACGGCTGGCGCAAGTTGCTGCGCCACCCGGCCGCCCTGACCTACCGCATCCACACCGTGCCGCCAGTGCCGCCGGTGCTGGCCTTCATTCAGCACGAAGCCGGCCAGGACAACCGCGAGGCCTACGGCACGCTCAACATGGGCGCGGGCTTCGCACTCTTCGTCGCGGCGGACGACGCCGACCAGGTGGTCGAGATCGCCCGCAGCCTGGGTGTCGACGCCTGGGTGGCCGGCACGGTCGAAGCCGGGCCCAAGCAGGTGCTGATCGAGCCGCTGGACATCAGCTTCGGTCACGACGACCTGCAGTTGCGCTGACACACCGGGCACCGCGCCGAGGTTGACCAGACTGACGCGGCGCAGCACATCGCCATGATCCCCTGGCTGCCGCCCGAGCCACTCGAGCCGCGCGGCAGACTCACGCCGTTTCCGGCCACGAACACAGCCCTCGGTGACGACACCGAGGCACCCGGCCTGCTGTGCGCCGGCGCCAACCTGGGCACGCGCCGGCTCGAAGCGGCTTACCGCCAAGGCATCTTTCCGTGGTTCGGTGAGGGTGAACCCATCCTGTGGTGGACCACCGCGCCGCGCATGGTGCTGCAGGTCGACCAGTTCAAGCTGCACCGGTCGCTGAAGAAGACGCTGCGCAAGTTCGTCGCCACCCCCGGCTGCGAAGTGGCCATCGACGCCGATTGCCCGGCCGTCATCGCCGCCTGCTCGGGCGTGGACCGCAAGGGCCAGGGCGGCACCTGGATCGTGCCGGCCATGGTCGAGGCCTACATCCGCTGGCATCACGCCGCCGGACCAAGCTCGGGCGTGCATTCGTTCGAGACACGGGTGGACGGCCAACTCGTCGGCGGCCTGTACGGCGTGAGCATCGGGCGCATGTTCTACGGCGAATCGATGTTTGCGCTGTCCAGCGATGCGTCCAAGATCGCCCTGGCCGCCCTGGTGGCCTGGTGCCGCGGCCAGGGCATCAGCTGGATCGACTGCCAACAGCAGACCCGCCACCTGGCCAGCATGGGTGCGGCGCCGGTCAGCCGCACGGTGTTCGAAAGTCATCTCGGCCGAGTAACCGTGATGCCGCGACCTTGCGGGCCAAACGATTGGTCCTATGATCCAACGCAATGGTCCCGCCTTGGTCTGGATAGCGCCGATTGACAGCGCCCCGCCGACGGTGATCGACCTCGGCGGCCGCTGAGCCAACCTGCCGCCGTTTGTCCGACCCGAATCCTGCGACCATCGTGGCCAAGACGCCGAGCTTCGCGTGACCTACCCCAAGGACCTTCCGCTCGCCCAACTGCAGTTCTACGCCACCGCGCCCTACCCCTGCAGTTATCTGGGTGGACGCATGGCCAGATCCCAGGTCGCCACGCCCAGCCACCTGATCAACGCCGATACCTATTCGGGCCTGGTCGCCAATGGTTTCAGGCGCAGCGGCATGTTCACCTACCGGCCGTATTGCGACGGCTGCCAGGCCTGCGTGCCGCTGCGCATACCGGTGCAACGCTTCAAGCCCAGCCGCAGCCAGCGCCGCGCCTTCAAGCAGCACCAGACGCTGCAGACCCGCGTGATGCGCCTGGCCTTCGTGCCCGAGCACTACCAGCTCTACCTGCGTTACCAGAATGGCCGCCACGCCGGCGGCGGCATGGACCACGACTCCATCGACCAGTACACCCAGTTCCTGCTGCAGACCCGCGTCAACTCTCGCCTGGTCGAATTCCGCGAGCCCCCCGCACCTGGCCAGCAACTCGGCGCACTCAAGATGGTCACCATCGTCGACGTGCTCAACGACGGCCTGTCGGCCGTCTACACCTACTACGAACCCGAACCCGCCAAAAGCTACGGCACCTACAACGTGCTCTGGCAGATCGGCCAGGCACGCGACCTCGGCCTGCCCTACGTCTACCTCGGCTACTGGATCGAAGACAGCCGCAAGATGGCCTACAAGTCGCAGTTCGAGCCGCATGAACTGCTGATGGATGGGTGCTGGCAAGAGGCGGCGCCGGGCTGAGCGGGCGCATCACCCGGCCGACCAGCCAAACACGGACGGCCGGACTCCCCAGGCGTCTGGCTGATCAATGCTTCAATGACAGCGGCTGATATTTCTCGCCAAACTTGGACCTCATTTCTTGCTATATCAGGCGGGGCATGCAGGCGATGAGCAAGCCACGGCATCAGGAGGCACAGCAAGAACCTCGCAAGCCACGGAATTCGAACCCACACCTCGAGACTCATTGCGCGCTGGAATGAAGCTGAATCTCTTTCGGAACCATGTCGGCGGCGACCAGATACCCTGGCGAGGCGTTGACAAAGTTCTCCATGGACTGCTTGGGCGGCAGGTCACTCGCCCACATGGTCATGTTGGTCAGATCGCGAAATGCCGTGGGTTCATACCGAAAGGTAATGCTGATCTGGATGATGTGATCATCCGCTTCGATCGGATTCGTAAACGGGAAGATCACTTGCCGGGTGATCGTCAGCTCGAAGTTCTCGCCTTTCCCCCAGTCGAACACGCCATACTCGAACAAGAGTGTGTCGCCATAAGGAGATGTGGCGTCATGTGGGTATTTGACCCGATCGGCGAATGACACCATCAGCCTAATCCCGTCGTGTGGCGTCAACCCCGAAAGTTCGTTCATCGAAGCGTGTCGCCAGAAGTCCCGCTCAACTCGAGTTGGCAAATCCGTCGCCGACATTCTCCAAACCCCAAGTCCAATGCCAATCAATCCAACGATCGCAGCAGCGGACTTGAGGACGACTCGTCGGGAAAACATTGCGGCAGGTGAGTAGACGAGTGACTGCTCGGTCAGGATGCTCCGGGTAGCCGGGCGACATTTCTAAGCAGTTGAAAACGGTTCGGTCAGATCCCCGGTGCCAAACCCCGCTAGATTATGGCGGCGTCCGATCCCGCAACCCGTCGTCAAAAGCAACAAAGGGCCCGAGGGCCCATTGTTGTCCGATCGTATCGCTCCAGGTCAGATCAACGGCACACCCGTCTTCGACTGCAGTTCATCGAGCGTCACACCAGGGGCGATCTCGACGACCTTGAGGCCTTCGGGCGTCACGTCCATCACGGCCAGGTCGGTGATGATGCGGTTGACCACGCCCACGCCGGTCAGCGGCAGGGTGCATTTGGGCAGGATCTTGAGGTCGGTGCTGCCGTCCTTCTTCTTGGCCACGTGTTCCATCAGCACGATGACGCGCTTGACGCCGGCCACCAGGTCCATGGCGCCGCCCATGCCCTTGACCATCTTGCCCGGGATCATCCAGTTGGCCAGGTCGCCGCTGGCGGTGACCTGCATCGCGCCCAGGATACTGAGGTTGATCTTGCCGCCGCGGATCATGGCGAAGCTGTCGTGGCTGCCGAAGATCGACGAGCCCTTGATGGTGGTGACGGTTTGTTTGCCGGCGTTGATGAGGTCGGCGTCAACTTCGTCGTCGTACGGAAAGGGGCCGATGCCCAGCATGCCGTTCTCGCTTTGCAGCCACACCTCCACGTGATCCGGCACGTGGTTGGCCACGAGCGTGGGGATGCCGATGCCGAGGTTGACGTAAAAGCCGTCTTGCAGTTCTTGCGCCGCACGGGCGGCCATCTGGTCTTGGGTCCATGCCATGTCGTGTGCTCCTTACTTGCGGTCGCGGGTGGTGCGCTTTTCGATGCGCTTCTCGGGCGTCGCGTTGAGCACGATGCGCTGCACATAGATGCCTGGCAGGTGCACGTCGTCGGGGTCGATGCTGCCGGTGGGCACGATACGTTCCACTTCCACGATGCAGATCTTGCCGGCCATGGCCACGGCCGGGTTGAAGTTGCGGGCGGTCTTGTTGAAGCGCAGGTTGCCCGACAGGTCGGCCACATCGGCCTTGACCAGCGAGATCTCGGGCTTGAGCGCGCGCTCCATCACGTAGGTCTCGCCGTCGAACTCGCGCAATTCCTTGCCTTCGGCCACCAGCGTGCCCACACCTGTCTTGGTGAAGAAGGCGGGGATGCCGGCGCCACCAGCGCGCAGCTTCTCGGCCAGCGTGCCCTGGGGCGTGAATTCGAGTTCGAGCTCACCGGCCAGATACTGGCGCTCGAACTCCTTGTTCTCGCCCACGTAGCTGCTGATCATCTTCTTGATCTGCCGGGAGTTGAGCAGCTTGCCCAGGCCGAAGCCGTCGACGCCAGCGTTGTTCGAGATGGCCGTCAGGTCCTTGACGCCCGACGCGGCCAACGCGTCGATCAGCGCTTCGGGTATGCCACACAGGCCGAAACCGCCGACGGCGATGAGTTGGCCGTCGCGGACGATGCCGTCGAGCGCAGCGGCCGCGCTCGGGTAAACCTTGTTCATGCGAGGAACTCCAGGATGCGCATTGGAAGCCCGCGAGGGTACTACCCCGGGCTTGCCCCTTCGCTAAGCAAAATAGCCTAGGGTTGGACCCGAGAGCAGGGATACTCGGTCGCCGCGATTGCAGCAAGAACAATCACCCTGACCCTCATGAACGACCTCGACTACCGCACGGCCTTCGAACTGGCGCCCATCGGGCTGGTCATGTCGCGCAACCGCCAGATGGTCGACTGCAACCGCCAGCTCCTGACCATGTTCGGCGCGGCGCGTGAACAACTCATCGGCCAGAGTTTCGAGGTGCTCTACCCCACTTTCGACGAGTTCGAACGCACCGGCGCCCGCATCGTGGCCAGCCTGGACGCTACCGGTCGTTATGCCGACGAACGGGTGATGAAACGCCTGGGCGGGCCACGCGGCGCCGAGATGTTCTGGTGCCATGTGAGCGGGCGAGCGCTCGACCCGAGCCAGCCTCATGCGGCGGGCATCTGGGCCTTCGAGGACCTGTCGGCGCTTCGCCCGGTCAAGAGTGACCTGACGGCGCGCGAGCGCGAGATCGCCGCGCTGCTGATCGAGGGCCTGACCAGCAAGCAGATCGGCAAACACCTGGTCATCAGCCCGCGCACGGTAGATGTGTACCGGGCCCGCTTGATGCGCAAGTACGAGGCGTCGACCACCGCCGAGCTGGTGCACAAGCTGCTGAGCGGCAAATAGGCGAGGCCTGGGAGGCCCGGGAGGCACGGGACTTGGCCTGCGCCGCCGGATGCCACGCGACCGGACGCTCGACAGGCCAGCCGACCACCGGGCCGGCCGGCCGGTGCTTCGCTCGCAGGCTCAGTCGAGCAACGCGCGCACGGCGTCGGGCAAGGGCACCGATTTCTGCTTCGGAAAGTCGACCCACACCGTCTTGGCACCGCCGGCTGCGTAGATCACGCCGGGGTCATCAGCCCGCTCGAGGGTGATGTAGGTATCGAAACTGGTGCGCCCGGGGTTGCACACATAGTGCCTGGCCAATATGTCCCCCGGAAACTCGAGCTGCTTGTAAAAATTGCAGAAGGCATTCACGATGACCGGGCCGATACCCGTCGGCGCGGGCAGGTTACCCAGGGTACCGAGCCATTCGAGGCGCACGATCTCGAGGTATCTGAAATAGATCGTGTTGTTCACATGACCCATCGCGTCCATGTCACCCCAGCGGATCGGGATGATCATCTCGTGCGTGAGTTTCTTGTGCTCGGGAATCGTGAATCGCATTGCCTTCGCCTTCGCCGCCGCTCACGCCAATCCGAGTTCACTATTGAGTCGCTGCACCTGCGCGCGCAACTCGGCAATCTCGCCGGCCTGACGCGCCAGTTCGCTGCGCATGGCGACGATTTCACCCAGATCGATGCCCTGGGCCGCCGCCACCGAGGCCGTGGCGCTGTCGTCCCACACGGCCATCGCCACCTCGCCACACAGCAGGTGCGCCCAGCGCGGCTCGCGTGCGCCTGGGGCGCGGGCTAGCTTGATGACACGCGGCGGAGATTTCTCGGCCAGTTCTTCGAGAAACCCGTCCACCGACGAGATGTCGGCAAACTTGTGCAGGCGCTCGCAGTGTGTCCGCAACTCGGCCGAGGTCTGCGGCCCGCGCAGCATCAACGTGGCCAGCAGCGCCACCGCGGCACCCGGCACGGACAACACACGGCCCAGGTTGTGTTCATACCGCGCCACCCGGTTGCCACTTTGCTGGAACACCAGGTTCAGCGTCTTGAGCTGATCGAGTTCGACGAGTACCTCGGCTTCGGACACATTCATCACCGGGTCGCGCGCGGTTTTCTGGTTGCAGCCCGACACCAGCGAATTGAGTGACAGCGGATAGGTATCGGGTACCGTGGCGGCTTTTTCGACCAGCACCGCGACGATGCGGGCTTGCAAAGGTGACAGGATGGGCAGACTCATGGGCAGGATCGGCAGAATATTCCGGCGTCAGGTGTTCAGATGCCAAAACCGTCGTCGGCCTGAATGATGGCGCCATTGACGAAATGGCTTTCGTTGGCGCACAGCATCATCAAGGTGGTGTCGAGGTCGGCGGGTTTGCCGATGCGTTTGCGTGGCAGCATGTTGACGAGTTTCTGGCCGGCGTCCGAACTCCAGTGATGGTGATTGATCTCGGTATCGATATACCCCGGGCAGATGGCATTGACGTTGATGCCGAACCGGCCCCACTCGAGCGCCATGGCACGGGTCATGTGGATGACGGCCGCCTTGCTCATGGCGTACACACCGATCTGGCTCAGCACCCGAAGGCCGGCCATCGACGCGATGTTGACGATGCGCCCACCCGTGAACGTGCCCGGTGCCGCGCCGCGCGCGCGCGCGACCATCCGTTTGCCGACTTCCTGCGCCACGAAGAAGGCGCCTCGGGTGTTGGTGTCCATCACGAAGTCGTAGTCCTCGGGAGTCACGTCGAGCAGTTTTTGCGTCGTGCTCACACCCGAGTTGTTGATCAGGATGTCGAGCGTGCCGACTTCGGTCTCGGCGTGGGCCACGGCCGACTTGATGCTGTCGACGTCGGTGACATCGAGCTCGACCACATGGGCGTCGCCGTCATGTGCCTCGATCTCGGCGCGCAATTCCTTGAGGCGGTCGGTGCGGCGTCCGGCCAGCACCACCGCCGCGCCGGACTTGGCCAGCGTACGCGCGAACTGCGCACCCAGGCCGCTGGACGCCCCTGTGACCAGGGCAACGCGCCCGGAAAGGTCGATGCTGTAACTCATGCTCTGGCTCCAGCGCGGGCAGCAAAGAGGCGGGCCACACGCGCGTCGTAGTTGAATGTTCGGACGGTCACGATAGCACGCGTGATCGGCTGTTCGGGCGTCGATCGACGTGGCCCGAAGCTCTGGCGCCAGGCCATCACCAGCAAAATCGAACGGTCGTGCTATTTGAAATGCCCCCGGCCGCTAGAATGATTTTTGACACGAACACACCGGACTTTCACATGAACGCGCAAGACATCCTCGAGCAATTCGGCCCGCGTGAGGCCATGGAATACGACGTGGTCATCGTCGGCGCCGGACCGGCCGGGCTGTCGACCGCCATCAGGCTCAAGCAGCTGGCGGCCAGCCGGGGTGGTGAAGTCAACGTGGTGGTGCTCGAAAAGGGCGCCGAGCCCGGCGCGCACATCCTGTCGGGCGCGGTGATCGACCCGATTGCACTGAACGAACTGATCCCCGAGTGGAAGGACAAGGGTGCGCCGCTCAATCAGATCGTCACCGGCGACGACGTGTTGTTCCTGTCACCCACGGGCGCCACCCGCACGCCCGACTGGCTGGTCCCCAACTGCTTCCACAACCACGGCAACTACGTGATCAGCCTGGGTCTTCTGACCAAATGGCTGGGCGCGCAGGCCGAGGAACTGGGCGTCGAGATCTTTCCCGGATTCACTGCAGCTGAAGTGCTCTACACCGAAGCCGGTGCGGTGCGCGGCGTGGCTACCGGCAACCAAGGCATCGGCAAGGACGGCGAGCCCCACGGCAGCTTCCAGCTCGGCATGGAACTGGTCGGCAAATACACGGTGTTTGCCGAAGGGTCACGCGGCCACCTGGGCAAACAACTCATCGCCAGATACAAACTCGACGAAGGCAAGGATCCGCAGGGTTATGCACTGGGCGTCAAGGAACTCTGGGAAATCGACCCGGCCAAGGCACAGCCCGGCAAGGTGGTACATACCGCCGGCTGGCCAATGGACAACGCCACCTACGGCGGTGGTTTCCTGTATCACCAGGAAGACAACAAGGTCACACTGGGTTTTGTCACCGGCCTCGACTACAAGAACCCGTGGCTCAGCCCCTTCGAGGAAATGCAGCGCTGGAAAACCCACCCGGCCGTGCGCGCACATATCGAAGGGGGCAAACGTATCGGATACGGCGCACGCGCCATCACTGCGGGTGGGCTGATGTCGCTGCCCAAGACCGTGTTTCCCGGTGGAGCCCTGGTGGGTTGCGACGCGGGTTACCTGAATGCAGCACGGATCAAGGGCAGCCATGCCGCCATCAAGAGTGGCATGCTGGCGGCCGATGCGATCTTCGATGCCCTGGCGCAGGGCCGCAGCGCCGACGTGCTCGACGCCTACCCGACAGCCTTCGAGGCCAGCTGGCTCCACGCCGAACTGAACCAGGCGCGCAATTTCAAGTCATGGTTCAAGAAAGGTGTGGCGGTGGGCTCGGTGATGACCGGCATCGAACACTGGTTGTTGCCACGCCTGGGCATGAAGGCGCCGCCCTGGACGATCCACCGCACACAAGGTGACCATACCTATCTGCGGCCGGCCGCCGAATGTACGCCGATCGAATATCCCAAGCCAGACAACATACTCACCTTCGACCGCCTCAGTTCGGTCTTCATGAGCAATGCCAATCACGAAGAAAACCAGCCGGCGCATCTGACGCTGAAAGACGCGACGGTGCCGGTGAAGACCAACCTGGCCATCTACGGTGGCCCTGAGAGCCGTTATTGCCCGGCCGGTGTCTACGAATTCATCGACGACAAGGGCAGTCAGCGCCTGCAGATCAATGCCCAGAACTGCGTGCACTGCAAGACCTGCGACATCAAGGACCCCACGCAGAACATCGTCTGGGTCACACCCGAAGGCGGCGGCGGACCGAACTACGTCGGCATGTGACCTGGGCGGCTGACGGCTGTCGTGGGCTTCAGTTTCGCGCCGGGCTGGCAGCGCCCAGGCCCCCTGCCGGACGCACGCGAATCCACGGACCCTTGACCGGCAGGTCGATGGCCGACCCATGTGCCGGAGCACCCCTGAAGTCTTGCGGTCACGTCATGGTTGAGTGATTTGCATCGGTAAGGCCGGCTCACCTTTGTCGCCGTAGGGCAACAAGTACCGCCCAAACTTTCCCTGCGGCAATACACCACAGCTGTTGACCAATGTGAAATATTCGGATGCAACATGGGAACATGGCCCATCCGTGCAATCACCTCTCACCAGACATCTTGCTGCCGCCTACTCACGCTGCAGCACAGCCGCAAGTGACAAGTGCACGAATTGCGGGGCTGTCCAGCGAACTTGCGGGCAGATTGACCCTTGTGGGTAACGCCGCCTGGCGTATGGGCAGAACCCCCATATTCCAGATTCTTGCGTTATCCTTAAGTATACAAAATGCCTTTTCTCGGCATAAGTTTCAATGATTAAAGCAGCCTAAGACTTTCAGCACAGCAACGATGGGAATCGTTCGCAGTCGCCTTAAGCAGGCTTGCGCAGTCATTTCGACCACATAAACTGCAGACCTGTCAGTCAGAAAGTGAGTCGATTCCAAAGGTTGCTGAATTGATTGAAGTCACAGTTGGCGCCGCATATTTGCAGTTCGAACCTGGCCTCATTCACCTTGGCCCGCTGCGGATCACTCGCATCGGACTGTCGGTACTGTTTCACTGCCCCATGAGATCGGATCTCGGCGTGATCTGACGCAATCACGGCATGCTGCCCGGGCCGGGCGCAGTTTTCTGATCTGCGGCATCTGTTTGAGACAAGTTGATTGTGATGCCCGACGCCAAGTCGGCAGGGCGTTTTGTCGCCGTCGTTTTTGTTGGTTTTGCACAGGCTCTCCGCCCTGTTTCAAGGAGTAGATGATGATCCTCGAGAAATCTCGTATCGCCGCTGCAGTCGTCTCGTTGACACTCGCCAGTTCCTTGACGGCCATGGCGTGCCCGAGCGACCAGACCAAACCCTTCACGGCCGGGCCGCTCATGACCCAGCCGGCCGATCCGAACGTCAAATGGGCGGGCCCGTTCTCGGAATGGGTTGTCGACATGAACGGCGTCGGTCTGCAAATCTGCACCGACAGCGTCGACGCACTGGGTAACCCGCCGCCCTGTTTCTTCGATCCGGTCGATCCGGCCAATGCCTACACAAGCCAGCTCACCCGCGGCGGCGAGGCCTTCTGGTACCTGGCGGAAAACGCCTTCGCCACCACGGGCGCCTTCCCGCTCACGGCAGTCATCGTGATGGGCGTCGAGTCGGCGTTCCTCAGTGACCCACCGGCGCCGGGCTTCGAAACCCAGTTCCAGCGCCTGCGCACACGTATCAACGTGGCGGCAGTGGGTGAATACACGGTCGAGACACCGTGGAGCAAGAAGACCTACCGCGTCACCACCCTGCTGCGCCCAGGCAATGGGCAAAGCCGCATGGAAATCAGCGAGCCGATCGACATCACCTTCAATCCCAACGCCAGCAATGCCGGCCTGGTGGCGCCCTTCCTGATCCCGACCAACCGCGGCGCAGTGTCGGCCGACTACATCGGGGACGGCCTCACCCCCACCACGGTGACCGGCAGCCCCTGCGGCACCAACTTCATCCGTGTCACGGCCGTAGGCCTGGACGGCACGACGCCGATCAACATCAACAACGGCTCCAACGTCTTCACCAGCTCGCTGTTCACCGTGCAGGGCAAGTTCGCCCCCACCTCGGCAGTGCCGCTGAGCATCGGCGCGGCCTTCTACACCCGCACGGCCGGGGCAGACAAGATCACGGTGATGGCGCAAGGCAGCACCAGTTCCTCACAGGCTGCTTCGGCAACCGCAGAGGTCAACGGTGTGGTGACCACCCTGGTCAAGGATGGCAACCGCTTCTATGCATCGGTTCCCAGCCCGACCCCTGTGGTGCTTCCGCAGGTGGTGACCGTACGGGCCGAAGACCCGGGCCGACCGTCGGTGCCCAACACCCAGACCACGTCCCTGAAGGACATGGTCGTCATCTCGTCGGCCGTGGCGACCTGCACCGGCGCTGGCGAAAACAAATGCACCCTCCGCGTCAGCGCCACGTCGAGCGACGACGGCTCAGGGGCGGACGGTGCGCCGGTGCTGACCCTGCAACACCTGCCTGCCACACCCTGGACAGGAGGCACGGCCACGGTCAGCTCGGCTGCCGTGCCAGCCGCCGTCACCGTGATGTCGTCCAAGGGTGGCGTGGCCGTCAAGCCCGTGACCATCGTCAACTGATCCGGAGCATCCAACCATGAAACGCAAACTCATCGTCACGCTGGTTGCTTCGGCACTCGAGCTCTACGCCGCCACCGCCACCGCCCAGACCGTTGGTCAGTGCGACATCGTCGGCACCGGCACCAGCACCACCAGCGGCGCCACGGCCGTGCAGTCCGGGCCGCTCGACCCGATCAACGGCTTTCCTGAATACGTCACCGATTCGACCGGCCTGAGCCTGCAGCGTTGCCTGGACGCGGCGGTCTGCGCCTTCGACCCGGTCGTGCCGAACGATCCGTTCTCGCTGCAGATCGGCTCGGGTGGCGAGGCCTTCTACTGGGCCGCCGACAACCTGCTGAACAACGGCGCCGGAAATCTCATCCTCAAGACCACCATGGCGGCGGAAACCGCCTTCCTGGGCGAGAACCCAGCCACCGGCGGCCCGCTCGACGGCACCCAGTTCCCCTTCCTGCGCCTGCGTTTTGTGCTGCATGCACCGGCCGACGGCACTTACACCGTCAAACATCCCTACGGCACCGAAATCTTCACTGTCGTGGGCGCTACCGGTTCACGCGACATCTTCTCGACGGTCGACCGCGGCCTCACGGCGAACTCCGTGCAGACCGGCTCGGTCGGTCCTTTCCTGGTAACCAACGGCCCGACACCGGCTGGCTACGTCGGTGACGCCGCCACCCCGGTGCAGGTGCTGGGTAGTCCCTGCGGACGCAATTCGGTCGAGATCACCGGCGTTTCGCCGAACGGCACCGCCATCAGCTTCGGTGCTGCGGGTGAAACCAGGCTGATCTCCCGGCTGTTCACGGTGTGGGGCAAGGTCTACGACGGCAAGACCCAGACACCGCTCAACGCCACTCGCCTGACCTACTCGCGTTCGGCAGCCGGAAGCGGTCAGATCGACGCCTTCGCCACCAGCACGGCCACCACCGAGGTGCGTGTGGTCGACGGGCCGACCATCCCCGCCACCAGCTCGCGTATCCCCAGCGCAATCTTGCTGGACCGCACGGCAGTCACCGACTTCGACATCGGCGCCGTGATCGGCATCGACTCGACCAGTGTGGTGCTGCAGGACGCCCTGTTGCTGCCGCCTCTTGTCAACATGTCGGCCAACGAAACCGCGCTGGATACATCCGGCCTGCCGGTCACAGACCCCACTTCGCTCAACCTGCACCTGGTGGACTTCGTCGACATCGCGTCGGCTGTCTACGATCCGGCCACCGGCATTCTTGCGGTGACCGCCAGCTCTGCCGACCTGCGCACACCGCCCACACTCACCCTGCGCGAGTTCGGCGAATTCACTGCCGGCCAGGCGACCAAACTGGTCGTGACGACCGCTCCCCCGGCTGTTGTGCACGTCGACTCGAGCAACGGCGGCAGCGCCACGGCCCAGGTGAGTGTGTTCAGCGCCACCTCGATCAACCCGCCCCTGTCGCCGGTGGTCTCGGAAGCCACCAGCACCAGCGTGCGGGTGAGCTGGACCGACGCATCCAACAACGAATCGGGCTTCAGGATCTACACGATCGCCCCCACCGGTGCCCGCACCCAGGTCGGCTCGGCCGGCATGAACGCCTCGACCGCCGTCATCACCGGCCTCACAGCCGGCACAAGCTACACCTTCCAGGTCGAAGCGTTCAACGCAACCCTGGCTGCGAGCTCGACCGCGGTGGTCGGCAACACGCTGGCGCTGCCGCTGGCAGCTACCGAGGTCACTGCTGCACTGGGCGCCCAGCGCGCCATCACGGTGAGCTGGACAGACAACTCGGCCGACGAAACCGGCTTCCAGGTGCTGCGCGCCACCAGTGCCGCCGGGCCGTTCACCCAGGTCACCACGGCACCTGCCGCTGCTGGCACGGGGGCACGCAGCATCGTCGACACCAGCGGCCCGCCGGCCCCGGGTGCCACCTACTTCTACCGCGTGATCCCCGTGCGTGGTGGTGATGTCGGTGCCGCGGCGACCAGCGCCACCGGCCTGCTCACACCGACTGCGCCGACCTCGGCACAGATCGGCACACCGGTTGCCAACTCGGCGACCCAGGTCACCGTCGCCTGGACGGACCGTTCGAGCAACGAGACCGGCTTCCAGGTCTATCGCAGCACCACGGCGACCGGCGGCTTCGCTGCAATCAGTGGTGTGCTCGCGGCAGGCTCGACGTCGTTCGTCGACAGCACCGTGGTATCCGGCACGCAGTACTTCTACCGTGTCGACGTGAGCAACTGGGCTGCCACGGTGCAGTCGGCTGTGTCGGTCGGCGTCACGCCGGGTGCCGCCGTCGTGACCCTGGCAGCACCGGTCAACCTGGTAGTCGCTGCAGTCACCGCCAACCCGCCCGTGCTGGGATGGACCGACGCCAGCACCGGCGAAACGGCCTACCGCGTGCAGCGCCGCACCGTCACGTTGTCGAACACCGGCGCTCGTACCAATGGCGCGTATGCCACCGTCGGCACCCTCGCGGCCAATGCTGCAGCGTTCACCGACTCAGCGCGCCCAGCCAATGCCATCGTCGAATATTCGGTGGCCGCCATGAACGGCAACACGGCTGGCACCGCCGGAACCGTCCTGGCCGTGCCGGGCGGCATCCCCGGTGTGACGGCTGCGCCGACCTTCACCCGCACCGGCAATACCGTCACGGTTCGCTGGGCCCAGGCCGGCACCGCAACGGCCAACCGGAGAGCCATCGGCGGCTACAGCGTGCAGCGCTGCACGGTGACCACCACCGACACCTGTGCCGCCGGCAGCACCGGCTGGGCCCAGGTCGCCACAACGGTCGGTCGCACCCGTGTGACAGCCACCAACACGGTCGCCGCCAGCAACCCGACACGCACCTACCGCTACCGCGTGGTCAGCACCACCGGGACCAACGCCGCCACCACGGTGACCGGCACGCCGTCACCCGCTTCGGCCACGCTGGTGCGCTGATCGGTCAAGGCCAGACCGCGTGTCGCCTCACGGGGCGAACGCAACAACAAGCCGCCCTGCGCAAGCCGGGCGGCTTTTTTCATGCGCCGTCGAGTCGGCGCCAGCCAGAAAGCGTCAGCTGTCGATTCAGGCCCAGCTCGGCTTGCGTTTGTCGATGAAGGCCTGCACGCCTTCGAGGGCGGCATCGTCCATCATGTTGCAGGCCATGGTCTGGCCGGCCAGCTGGTAAGCCGCGGCCATGCCCATCTCGATCTGGCGATAGAACTGCGCCTTGCCCATGGCCAGCGCCACCCGCGGCTTGGCCACGATGCTGGCGACCAGGCGCTCGACTTCGGCGTCGAGTTGCTCGGGCTCGGCGATGCGGTTGATCAGGCCCTTGCCCAGCGCCTGCGCCGCGTCGATGAACTCACCCGTCACCAGCATCTCGAAGGCCTGCTTGCGCCCCAGGTTGCGCGACAGCGCCACACTCGGCGTGGCGCAGAACAGGCCCAGGTTCACACCACTCACGGCGAAACGGGCGGTCGACACGGCCACCGCCAGATCACATTGCGCCACCAGCTGGCAACCCGCCGCCGTGGCAATGCCCTGCACCTTGGCGATCACCGGCATCGGCAGCGTCTGGATCGCCATCATGACCTTGGCGCACTGGGCGAACAGGCGCTGGTAGTAGTCGAGCGACGGCTCGGCGCGCATCTCCTTGAGGTCATGGCCCGCGCAAAAGGCTTTGCCAGAGGCGGCCAGCACCACCACACGTGCCGCCTCGTTGCGCGCAATGGTGTCGAGTTCGGACTGCAGCGCTGCCAGCATGGCCTCGCTGAGTGAATTGAAGGCCTGCGGGCGATTGAGCGTGAGGGTCACCACGCCGCGGTCGTCGATCTGGCTCAGCAGCAAGGGGGCATCGGCAGGGTTCATGTGGGTCTCCGGTTGTCTGTACAAACACTCGGCTCAGGGGGCCGGTTCAACTATTCGATCGCCTGGCTCGACTTCGCACGTTCGCGCAGCGAGAACTTCTGTATCTTGCCGGTCGACGTCTTGGGGATGGCTTCGAAGCGGATCTCGCGTGGCACCTTGTAGCTGGCCAGCAGACCCTTGCAGTGGGTGATCAGCTCGGTGGCCGTGGCATCCTTGCCTGGCTGCAGCTCCACATAGGCCAGCGGGGTCTCGCCCCACTTGGGGTCGGGCCTGGCCACCACGGCACAGGCCAGCACGGCGGGGTGGCGGTACAAGGCGTCTTCCACCTCGAGCGAGCTGATGTTTTCGCCGCCCGAGATGATGATGTCCTTGCTGCGGTCCTTGATCTTCACGTAGCGATCGGGCTCCATCACCGCCAGGTCACCCGTGTGGAACCAGCCGCCGGCAAAGGCCTGTGCCGTGGCCTTGGGGTTCTTGAGGTAACCCTTCATGACGATGTTGCCGCGGAACATGATCTCGCCCATGGTCGATCCATCGGCCGGCACTTCGATCAGGGTGTCATCGGGCGTGTCGGTCCTCATCACGGTCATGCCTTCCTGAAGCTCGTAGCGCACGCCCTGGCGGCCGTTCAGCCGCGTCTGCTCCGACAGGGTCTCGTGCGCCCACCTCTTGCGCTGCACCGCCACCGACGCCGGGCCGTAGACCTCGGTCAGGCCGTAGACATGGGTGATCTCGAAGCCCAGGCGCGCCATGCCTTCGATCATGGCCGCCGGCGGCGCCGCGCCAGCTACCAGCCCACGCACCTTGCCCAGGCCCGCACGCAGTTCGGCCGGCGCGGCGATGAGCAGGTTGTGCACGATGGGTGCGGCGCAGTAGTGGTCGACGCCGTGTTCACGCATCGCCGCCAGGATGTTGATGGCATCCACCTTGCGCAGGCACACATGGGTGCCGCCCAGCATCGCCACCGTCCACGGGAAACACCAGCCATTGCAGTGGAACATCGGCAAGGTCCACAGATACCTGGGGAAGTGCGGCATCGTCCAGGTGGCCGCGTTGCACACCGCGTTGAGGTAGGCGCCGCGGTGATGTGTGACCACACCTTTCGGGTCACCGGTGGTGCCGCTGGTGTAACTCACGGCGATGGCGTCCCACTCGTCGGTGGGGCCCAGCAGGCGGGCGACTGGTTCGTGGGCGGCCAGCATGGCCTCGTAGTCATGCAGGCCAAGTCGGGTGTGCACGCCGCTGAACTCGCTGTCACACACGTCGATCACCACCGGCTTGCGGCCGTGCTGGGTATCGAGCAGCGCCAGGGTCTTGTCCATCACCGGCGCAAATTCGCTGTCGGTGATGATGACCGCGGCTTCGCAATGCGCCATCTGCCAAGCCAGCAGGGCGGCGTCGAGCCGGGTGTTGAGTGTGTTGAGCACGGCACCCAGGGCTGGCACGGCGTAATGCGCCTCGACCATCTCGGGTGTGTTGGGCAACATCACGCTGACCGTGTCGCCGCGGCCGACACCCAGCGCTGTCAGCGCCGCCGCCAGGCGGGCCGAACGATCACGCACCTGCGCCCAGGTGTAGCGCCGCGCGCCGTGGATCACCGCCGGCAGATCACCGAAGACCTCGGCGCTGCGTTCGACAAAACTCACCGGGCTGAGCGCCACGAAGTTGGCCGCGTTACGGTCCAGATCGCGCTCGTAGATGTTGCTCATGTGGGGGTCTCCATCGGGGTCGGGGCTAGCAATGTGGCATGCTAACCAAGCTGGCGCCCACTCGACCCCCGCCGCATGGTCGCCGCAACCGACAAGGCCTTCGACACCTGCCCTGATGCACCCGCGCGCCTGCAGCCGTCACGCGCCCACGCACAATGCCGCTCGCCATGCCAGCCTTCGCACTTCCACGTTTCGACCCGTCGCCCTGCCCAAGTCACCTGCTTGCCGACAACACCAGAAGCGGGTTGCAGGAGCCGCAGCCAGCGTGCGAGTTGCTCACCGGCACCACATGCGCCGCTGCCGCCAATCGCACCACACGTGCCATGAAGACGCGCGGACTGCGCCCGCTGACAGCCGTCTGGCTGACGGTGGTGGCGGTGTGTGCAGGCGTCCTGCCCAGCAGCCTGCACGCGCAACCGGTGCCCGGTCAGGAAGCCTTGCTCGGCGACCCGACCCCGGCAGCACCTGTCGCCATGCCCACGCCGACACCAGCACCTGCCGCAGCACCGGCAGGCAGGCGATCACCTGCCCCCGTCGCCCGCAGTCCCAAGGTCAACCGCAGCGCCGACATCTGCCTCGATGCACCGGGTGGTGAAGCCTACGCACAACACGAGGTGGTGCGCAACTTTGCCCGTGACCTGGCGGCCCAGGTCCCCGAGCTGGACGCCGACAGCACACTGCAGACCCTGGCGCAAGCTTGCTACAAGGCCGACGTGGCGCAGCTCATCATGCCGCCCGCCAATCCGCAGACACGCAACTGGGCAGCCTACCGGGCACGTTTCGTCGATACCCAGCACATCCGCGCCGGGCTGGCCTTCTGGGCCGAGAACCACCGCTGGCTCACCATCGCCGAGCAGCGTTACGGCGTGCCGGCCGAGGTGATCATCGGCATCCTGGGTGTCGAGACCTTGTACGGCAGGCACATGGGTAACTACCGCGTGCTCGACGCGCTGACCACGCTGGCCTTCGATTTCCCGAGTGGCCGCAGCGACCGCAGCGCCTTCTTTCGCGAGCAGCTCGGCGCGTTGTTGCGCCTGGCGCAGCGCGAGGGTGTCGACCCGGCGTCGATCAAGGGCTCGTACGCCGGCGCCATCGGCTGGGGCCAGTTCATGCCGGGCTCGTGGCTGACCCATGCGGTCGATTTCAACGGCGACAGCCGCATCGACCTGCGCACCAGCCTGCCCGACGTGATCGGCAGCATCGCCAACTTCCTGGCCGCCCACGGCTGGCAAAGTGGCATGCCGGCGCGTTTCGGTGTCGACCCCCCCGAAGACCCCGATCAACTTGCCGCCCTGCTCGAACCCGACATCCGCCCGGTCTTCACCCGCACCGAGCTCGAAGACGCCGGCGCGGTGCTCGACGAGTTCGGCCGCGAACACACCGGCCTGCTCGCGCTGGTGGAACTGCGCAACGGCGACGATGCCCCGAGTTATGTGGCCGGCACCGAAAACTTCTGGGCGCTGACACGTTACAACTGGTCGGCCTACTACGCCATGGCCGTGCTCGACCTGGGTGAAACCATCGCGCGTGAGCGTGGCCGCGCGGTCGACCGCAGTAACTTCGAGCCGAAGCCCACCACCCGCAAGACACCCCGCAAGGCCGCGCCCGGGTCCACACCCAGGCCCTGACACCCAGCCCTGCCGGCCAGCCCCAGCGTCAGCCCGAATCGTTGGCAATACACAGCGCATTGCGCCCGGCGCCCTTGGCCCGGTACATGGCCGCATCGGCACGCGCCAGCAAGGTGTCCATGTCAGGCGACACACCCAGGAACAAGGCGGCGCCCAAGCTGGCGGTGCAGCGGTGGCGCCGCTCGCCGATCTCGTAGGTGCGTGTCAGGCGGCCCAGCATCTTGGCGGCGATCTGGCCCAGCTGGGTGCGAGCCACCTCGGCCTGGGCGTCCAGGTCGGCCAGCACCACCACGAATTCGTCGCCGCCCAGGCGCGCCACCGTGTCGCAGGCACGCACACTCACCTGCAGCCGACGCGCCAGTTCGACCAGCAACTGGTCGCCACAGTGATGGCCATATTGGTCGTTGACCTGCTTGAAGTAATCGAGGTCGATGAAGATCAGTGCGCCGTGGCGCCGCCGGCGCTGGCTGCTGGCCTGCGCCTGGTGCAGTCGGTCCTGCAGCAGGCGTCGGTTGGGCAAGGCGGTGAGTGGGTCGAAATAGGCCAGCTGGCGGATCGCCTCTTCCTCGATCTTGTGTTCGGTGACGTCGCGCAACACCAGCAGTGCACCCAGTCCCGGCGCAGCCGGCCGACCCCAGCCTGGCTCCACCGGCCAGGCGGCCAGCGCCAGCGCATCGACCTCAAGGCGTCCGCCCTCTTGCGACGGCGCCGGCACCTCGCCCGCGTCCCCAGCCGCCCCCCCCACGCGTTGCAGCGGCGACTGCAGCAAGCTCAGACTCGCCAGCCCGTGGCGCAAGCGATCGGGCGCCGCAGCCCCCTGCGGCGCGGGTGCCGGCCAGCTGCATTCGAAGCTGCGCCGGCGACCGTCGAGCGCCAGGCCGGCCAAGGCGTCGTGCAAGGGCCCGGCGATGCCGGGTGGCAACAACTCGCGGTAGGGCCGTCCGAGCGTGAGCGGCTCCGGCAAGTCGAGCTCGAACTCCACCGGCAGATGGCAGGTGCTGACACCACCCTCACCGTCCAGCGTGATGACCAGGTCATGCAACGAGGCCAACAAGACACTGAGACCAGCTTCGCGTTCACGCAGGGTCGCCTCGAGTTGTTTGCGTGTGCTGATGTCGACCATGGTGCCGGCCAGGCTCGAGCCGGTCAGGTCGGCCGGGTGTGTCGCGTCGGCTGGGTTGCTCGTGTCGAGTGCGCTGGATGCGCGGCTCGTGCCACTGGTGTGGAGCGTGTGGATCGCCTGGCCGGATGGCCCCGATTGATTCGTGGGGCTTGTGAAGGTGTGACCTGTCGCCCCGGTACCCGGCTCGATGACACGCCCGTGCATCGCCACCCAGATCCAGCTGCCGTCTTGTCGGCGCAGGCGCAGGTCCAGTGCCAGCAGGCCGCCGGGCCGGCGGGCGTCGATGGTGGTTGGCAGTCCGGCGGGCGGGTGTGGGCCGTTTGCAACGGCTGACAGCACACCGGACGGCTCTCCCTGACGACGCCTGGCGACGTCGGTCGGCGTCACCGGCTGTTGCTCGAGCCCGACACCGGGCAGGCCAACCCGGCGCAACGCCAGGTCGAGGGCCGGCAGGTCGTGTGGGTGCACCAGCTGGTGCCAGTGCAACCCCTGGTGGCGCAGGTGGGGGTCGTCGATGCCGAGCAACTCGCTGGCGCCGTCGGTGATGCGGCAGACACCCGCCACACATTCCCACAAGGCCAGGCCACCCGCACGCAGCGAACGCACCAGCGCCGCGCTGAGCCGCCCGCGCTCGAGGTGGCCCGCCACCCGCAGCCGGGCGATCTCGACCTGCAGCGGTTTGCCGAGCACATCGACCGCGCCCAGTTGCAGGCCCAGGCTTTCGGCCTGTGGATCGAGCCGGGCGCTGAGCAACACCACCGGCACACCAGCCAGCGATCGTTCGTCTCGGATACGCCGGGCCAGTTCGTAGCCACCAGGCTGTGCCTCGTGACGGCCATGGGCCTGGTCGACGTCGATCAGCACCAGCTCCGGGCGCCTGCTGAGCAGTACCAACCAGGCGGCGGCACTGTCGGCCACCACCGTGACACGGCCGTCGCGACCCAGTGCGGCGGCCAGTGCCTCGACCTCTTCGGGCCGTGAGTCGACAATCAGGATGTTGTTGCGCTGCGGCATGTTGTTTTTTCAGCAGCGTAGCTGCAATCGAGCGGCGCCGATAGAGCGACGTCATCCGCACAGGTGACCTGGGGTGACAAGCGCGACGCTGTGCGTGTCACCGGGCGCCACATGGCACCCGGCGCTCCTGCCTCCACCAACCTGGCCTCGCCTAAACTGCCGCCCCTTCGGCCCCTGGTCGACGACGGCCTGTTCCTCTGCCTGCCCCCCATGCTGACCCTCAAGAATATCTCCCTGCTGCGTGGCTCCAAGGCCGTCCTGCAATCCGCCTCGTTCACGCTCAACCCAGGGGAAAAGGCCAGCCTGGTGGGCCGCAATGGCGCGGGCAAGTCCTCGCTGTTCTCGCTGCTGACCCACCGGCTGCAGGCCGATGCGGGTGATGTCGAGATGCCACCGCGCTGGCGCATCGCCGAAGTGGCGCAGGAGATGCCTGAAACCGACACCGGCGCCACCGACTTCGTGCTCGAAGGTGACGTGCCGCTGATGGCCGCCTATGCCGCCGTGGCCGCCGCCGAGGCCGGCGACGACGGCCATGCCATCGCCGAGGCGCACCAGATGATCCAGGACGCCGGTGGCTTCGACGCCACGGCGCGTGCGCAGGCGCTGCTGCTGGGCCTGGGCTTCAAGCCGGGCGATGTGGATTCACCCGTCAACAGCTTCTCGGGCGGCTGGCGCATGCGCCTGCAACTGGCGCGCGCGCTGATGGCGCCGGGCGACCTGCTGCTGCTCGACGAACCCACCAACCACCTGGACCTGGACGCCCTGGTGTGGCTGGAAGCCTGGCTGGTGCGCTTCGAGGGCACCATGCTCGTGATCAGCCACGACCGCGAGTTTCTGGACGCCGTCACCAAGGTGACCCTGCATCTGGACGAATGCAAGATCACGCGTTACGGCGGCAACTACAGCAGCTTCGAACAGATGCGCGCCGAACGCATGGAGCAGCAGCAGGCGGCCTACGGCAAACAAAAGGAAAAGATCGCCCACCTGCAGCGCTTCATCGATCGTTTCAAGGCCAAGGCCAGCAAGGCCAAGCAGGCGCAAAGCCGGGTGAAGGCGCTGGCGCGCATGGAGAAGATTGCGCCGGTGCTGACCAGTGCAGACTTCCAGTTCGAGTTCCGCGAGCCGGTCAACCTGCCCAACCCGATGATGGTGATGAGCGACATGGTGGTGGGTTACGCTGGCCAGGACGGCGCACCCGACAAGATCATCGTCAGCGGCATCAACCGCAGCGTGTTGCCGGGCCAGCGCATCGGCATCCTGGGCGCCAACGGCCAGGGCAAGTCGACGCTGGTGAAGGCACTGGCGCGCACCATGAAACCACTGGACGGCACGGTACAGGAGGGCAAGGGCCTGGCGATCGGCTACTTCGCGCAGCAGGAACTCGACGTGCTGCGCCCCGACGAAGGCCCGCTGCAGCACATGATCCGCCTGGCGCGCGACTACGGCCCGCAGGCGCGCGAGCAGGAACTGCGCGATTTTCTCGGCCGCTTTCGTTTTGTCGGCGAGATGGTGATCCAGGCCGTGGGCAGCCTGTCGGGCGGCGAAAAGGCGCGACTCGTCCTGGCCATGCTGGTGTGGCAACGCCCCAACCTGCTGCTGCTGGACGAACCGACCAACCACCTCGACCTCAACACCCGCGAGGCGCTGAGCATGGCGCTCAACGAATACGAAGGCACGGTGATGCTGGTCAGCCACGACCGCGCCCTACTGCGCGAGGTGTGCGACGAGTTCTGGCTGGTCACCAAGGGCCACATCGAGGAGTTCGACGGCGACCTGGACGACTACCAGAAATGGCTGCTCGACCAAAGCCGTGAAGTGGCGCGCGCCGCACGCAAGAACGCCGCCGGCAGCCCGGCGCCCGCGCCGGCCCCAGCGCCCAAGGCCGCACCGGCGCCGGCGAGCAAACCTGTGGCAGCTGCCAAGCCGGTTGCAGCGCCAGCAAGCGGCGCAGTAACACCGGCTCAGCGCGGTGGCAGCGGCGACGACCGCAAGGCCCAGGCTGCAGCTCGCCAGAAACTGGCTGACCAGGCGCGCCCGATCAAGAAGGAACAGGCGCGCGTCGAGGCCGACCTGGCCAAGGCGCAGGCCGAACACGCGGCGCTGCTGGTGGCGTTGTCCAGCCCCGATCTACCGGTCGACCAACGTGCCGACCGTGGCCGGCGCCTGCGCCAGGTCGAGGAAGACATGGCAACTCTCGAGAACCGCTGGCTTGAACTGGGCGAACAACTCGAGGCGATCACCGCGACCTGATCAACTACTGTATATCTGTACAGTTTCATGGCACACTGGTTGCCATGAGCCGAGCCACCACCAGCGTAGCCAGCAACCAGGCCAGTCCTTGTCTGGTCACCACCAGCCGGGCCGACTCGCCGGCCCAGCCTCAACGGCCGACCAGCCTGAGCTTGTTCGAGGTCGATGTGTCGGGCCTGGTGCGGCGCCAGCCCAGGTCGACACCACCGGCTCGGCGAGAGCGGCGTTGGCCCGAGGCGCCCAGGCGGCAGGTGCTGACGGCCGAAGAACCTTTGCCCGGAACCGGCGCAACAGCCGGTGCCAGCTACGGTGCCTTGCCCGGCATGGCCACCGGCAGCAAGCTTGCTGACCTGGCGCTGGCTCAGCTGGAGCGCCCGGCCATCAAGCTCATCGACGAAAGCTGCACCAGCCTGCTGCGTGTCAACGATTCAATCGACCTGCCGTACCCGCTGTCGATCAACCCCTACCGTGGTTGTGAACACGGCTGCAGCTTCTGCCCGGTGGCGCTCGGGCCGTTCGGCACGCGCCGCGCAACGTCGGCCGACGCCGCAGTCGAGGCCACACTCATCGACGTCTACGCCAAACGCAACGCGGCAGATCGCCTGCGGCTGGAACTGCGACGCCCTGGTTATCGCCCGCGGCCGATCTGCCTGGGCTCGGCGGCCGATGCCTACCAGCCGGTCGAACGCAGGCTGCGGCTCACCCGTGGCCTGATCGAGGTGCTCGCCGAGGCCCGTCATCCCTTCGGGCTGGCGACCAGATCTGCCGGTGTGGTGCGCGACCTCGACCTGTTCGAGCCGCTGGCCGAACTTGGCCTGGTGCTGGTGCTGGTGAGCCTGGCCACCCTCGACGATGCCTTGTCCGCCCGGCTCGAACCCGGCGCCAGCACGCCCACCCAACGCTTGGCCGCCATGCGCACCTTGTCCCGCGCAGGCGTGTGGGTGGGGCTCAACCTCGCGCCTTTGCAGCCGGGCGTCAATGACGGTGAGGTCGAAGCCCTGGCCGGCGCCGCGGCCCAGGCCGGCGCGCGGGCGCTGCGCTGGCGCGGCCGACTGGCCGACGAAGCAGCACAGGCCGACATGCTGGCGCGGCTGGACACGGCCCGCACCGACCATGGACTGGCCGCGGATCTGCCACCACTCGATTGCAGCCGCTTCCTACCACCTCAGGCGCCCGAACCACCCGCCGACAGGGCGCGCGGACAAAGGTTGCTGTTCTAGCTGAACGACTGTCGGCCAGGCATCGACACTGCGGCGTTCCCTGCGGCGCTCCCTGCGGCCGCATGCAACGCCGGACGACGCGTTCGTACGAGCGCACCGGCAATACCCAGAACGTGACACTCAAGCTGGTCTGATCGACCTGCCGCGCCCTGCCCGGCGTGGCCGTCACACCGCGCGGCGCGCCGGGCTCAGGACTTGGCGCGTTTGGCGAGCAACATCAACAGCAGTTCGACACGCGCCTGCACAGGCGTGAGTGCACCGGCCGACCTGATGCGCCGCTCGACGTTTGGCGCAGCAGCCGCACCGGCAGGCTCAGCGCCCGCCGCGCTGCCGGTCGCCTCGATCACGCCGCCAGCGGCGCAGCGGGTCGACCGCAGCACTTTCACGCCCGATCGATCGGCCTTGAGCAAAGCCGCCTCCAGGTCGGTGTGCAAGGTGCCGTTGCCGGTGCCCGCGACCACGATGCCGTCCACACCGGCGGTCATCAGCAGCTTCACCACCCGCCCGTTGGCCCCGCTGTGGCTGAGCACGATCTCGACCTGCGGCCACAAGGCCACCGGAACGGTCACCAGGCGCGCACCCAGCGCTGGCTCGCGGGCCGGCCAGGTACGCAGCAGGCGCAGCCGACCATCCTCGACCAAGGCCAGCGGCCCGGCGTCACCGGCCGTGAAAGCGTCGAGGTGGTGGCTGTGCTGCTTGCTCACTTCGGTGCCGGCAAACACCTGGCCAGCCATCGTCAGCACCACACCGCCTCGGCCGCTACCGGCCAGCTCGGCTGCCGTCACGAGTGCATCGGCCAGGTTGCGCGGGCCATCGGGTTCGAGCGCGGTGGCTGGCCGCATCGCCGCAGTCAGCACCACCGGCTTGGTCGGTGCCAGCACACGCTGCAGCAGGTAGGCGGTTTCCTCCAGCGTGTCGGTGCCGTGAGTGATGAGCACGGCGGCCACGTCGGCACGGTCGAGCTGACGTGTCACTGCGGCGACCAGGCGTTGCCAATGCGCCGGACCGAGGTCCTTGCTGTCGATCTGGCAAACCTGCTCGGTCTCGACCACCTGGCCAGCCGGCACCGCCACACCGGCCAGGATCTGGTCCACACCGAGCTCGCCGGCGCGGTAGGCCACCAGGTCGGTGGCATCGTCGGCACGCCCGGCAATCGTGCCGCCCATGCCCAGCACGACGAGCTTGCGACCGCCCGCAGCGGGGGCGTCACAAACAATGCTTGCCTTGCCCGCACAACTGGACAAAAATACAGATACTGGATAAAACATCAGGCACTTGTCTCCTCGAACTGAACTCGCGTCGGGCTCACCTTGTCACCCCGCTTCATGGACCACAGCAAGCACTTCGGCGCCAGCCTGCCGTCAGGCCAGGACGGTGCCAAGTGTCCGGCTACTCGCTTTGCCAAGGGCGGATTAGACGATGGCCAGAGTGGGCGCGAAGCTGATCTGAGGCAGGGCCGTGCGCCAGGAGCCAGCTCGACCCGTGCCATGCGCCGCCTGCGAGACAACGCCACCACCCCCTGCCCGCCGAGGACTGCATGACCTTCGACCCGAGCCCCAAACTCACTGCGCGCCAGCAGCAGATCCTCGAACTGATCCAGAGCACGATCGAGCGCACCGGCGCGCCACCTACCCGCGCCGAGATTGCCACCGAACTCGGCTTCAGATCGGCCAACGCCGCCGAAGAGCACCTGCAGGCACTGGCTCGCAAGGGTGTGATCGACCTCATCGGCGGCACCTCACGCGGCATCCGCCTGCGCTCCGAGACGCTGCGCAGCCTCAACGAATCGCGCCTCAAGGGCATCGGCCAGCAGTTCAGCCTGAACCTGCCCAACATTGCCCAGCTCAACTTGCCGCTGGTCGGGCGGGTGGCGGCCGGCAGCCCCATCCTGGCCACCGAACACATCGACAAGACCTATGTGTTCGAGGCTCATCTGTTTGCACGCAAGCCCGACTTCCTGCTCAAGGTGCGCGGCATGAGCATGCGTGACGCCGGCATCCTCGATGGCGACCTGCTCGCCGTGCAGAAGACCAGCGAAGCCCGCAACGGCCAGATCGTGGTGGCGCGTATCGGCGATGACGTCACCGTCAAACGCCTGCGCCGCAGCAAGACCGGCATCGATCTGGTGCCCGAGAACCCCGACTTCGACATCATCCATGTGCCAGCGGATGCCGACAACTTCAGCCTCGAAGGCCTGGCCGTTGGCCTGATCCGCAACACGATGCTGATGTAGGCGTGTTCGACAGCGTCATGGCAGCTGTCGATGTCAGGTGCTGCGCCGCGCCGAGGCCCTGAACGCCCATCTCCGAAGCGCGCAAAGGTGGGTCTGGTCGCCGCAGTCTCGACCCGTCACGCCTCAAGTTGTCGCGCCAGCTGCCGAAACAATCGGCCGCGGCGCAGGCGAATTTGTCAACGACATCACATCGCCCGTCGCCCTCCCGGCCCGATCGATACCTCCGTCACCCACGCATCGAAGCCTGCCATGCCCACCCTGCTCTCGTCCCTGCTGAATGTCTCGTCGTGCTGGCTCGGCGGCTTGTCTTTCACCGTCGAATCGCCGGCACCAGCCGCACCGTGCGCCGGCAAGACGATGGACAACGCGGCATCTGGTGGGACGCGGGTAGAACCTCAGTGGGTGCCAGGCACCGCCCGGTCTGCCGATCGGCAGCGAGTGGCGCTGGCTCGCACCCGCATCACCGAAGCCCGCGCCCGACTGAACCCGGTACGGCGCACAGCCCGGGTGGTGTACGCACCGCACGACAGCTGCCGCACGGTGATCACCGGGCGCATGGGCGACGTGTGCGACATGCTCGATCACCTGGTGGCGCGCGAGACCGCGACAATGCGGGCCCATGCCGGTACAACGACTCTCAGCTGAAGACACCCCTGCTGCCCTCGCGAGCTTCGACGCCATCATCGATGCGCGCTCACCGGCCGAATTTGCCGAAGACCACCTGCCCGGCGCCATCAACTGGCCGGTGCTGAGCAACGACGAACGACGCATCGTCGGCACGCAGTACAAACAAATCTCGGGCTTCGATGCGCGCAAGATCGGTGCGGCCATGGTGGCGCGCAACATTGCCGACCACATCGACCGCTGGGTGATCGACCTGCCGCGCGACTGGAAGCCGCTGGTGTACTGCTGGCGTGGTGGTGACCGCTCGGGCACGCTGGGCTGGTTTCTCGACAAGATCGGCTTTCGCACCCACGTGCTCGACGGCGGCTACAAGGCCTTTCGCGCCGTGGTGCGGGCCGATCTCGACCGCTGGCCACGCCAGATCGACTGGCGGGTCGTGTGTGGCCGCACCGGCAGCGGCAAGACCCGGCTGCTGCACGCCCTGGCTGCGGCTGGCGCCCAGGTGCTCGACCTCGAAGCCCATGCACATCACCGCGGTTCGGTGCTGGGTCTTGCGCCGGGTGACGTGCAACCCAGCCAGAAGGCCTTCGAACGCGCGGTCTGGTGTGATCTGCGTGGCTTCGATATGGGCCGGCCGGTGTTTGTCGAAAGCGAGAGTCGCAAGATCGGCCAGCTGCGGGTGCCCGAGTTGCTGCTCGACGAAGCGCGAGCCCGCGGTCAGTGCCTGCGTGTCGAGATGGGTGAAGCTGCGCGCCTGCAACTCCTGCTCGAGGACTACGACTACCTGGCGCAGGACCCCGAACGTTTCTGCGGCTTGCTCGACGCCTTGCGCGAGGTGCGTGGCAAGGAGCAGGTGGCCAACTGGCAAGCGGCGGTGCGCGCTGGGCATATCGCCGAGGTGTTTGGCGAGCTCATGGCCAAACACTACGACCCGGGTTATCTGCGGTCGCTGGCGCAGACCTTCGCCGGGTTCGACAAGGCCAGGATCGTGGACCTGGCCGATGCGTCGCCGCAGACCTTGGCAGAGGTGGCGCGTGCGCTGGTGATGGCGTAGCGCTGCGACGTGCCGCGAAAGACCGAAGCCGGGCATTGCCCGGCTTCGTTGTTGGGAGAAGCGAACGACGAGTCCATGGACCGCCATCGCCTGCCCCACGTTCGGGCCAGCAGGCCCGAGCGGAAAGCAAGGCAGCGAACCGTCCTCAGGACAGTCCGCTGTCCTTGTTTACCCCATGTGCAGACCGCCGTTGACGGCGAGTTCTGCGCCGGTGGTGAAACCGGACTCTTCGCCAGCCAGCCAGCCGACGATCGAGCCGATTTCTTCGGGCGTGCCCAGGCGCTTGACCGGGATGGTGCCGACGATCTTGTCGAGCACTTCGGGCTTGATGGCGCGGACCATGTCGGTGCCGATGTAGCCCGGGCTCACGGTGTTCACCGTCACACCCTTGCTCGCCATTTCGAGGGCCAGGGCCATCGAGAAGCCGTGCATGCCGGCCTTGGCGGCCGAGTAGTTGGTCTGGCCGGCCTGGCCCTTGGCGCCGTTCACCGAACTGATCTGGATGATGCGGCCCCAGCCCTTTTCGACCATGCCCGGCACGACCTGCTTGGTCACGTTGAACATGCTGTTCAGGTTGGTGTCGATGACGGCCTTCCAGTCCTCCGGCGTCATCTTCAGGAACATGCGGTCACGCGTGATGCCGGCGTTGTTCACCAGCACGTCGATGACACCATGTTCGGCCACCGCAGCCGTGAAGGCGGCAACGGTGGAGTCCCAATCGGCGACATTGCCGACCGAGGCGTGGAACGAGTAGCCGGCGGCCTTTTGCTCGTCGAGCCACTTCTGCCAGTCACGGCTCGGGCCGCAACCTGCGATGACCTTGAAACCGTCCTTGTGCAGGCGACGGCAGATGGCGGTTCCGATGCCGCCCATGCCGCCCGTGACGTATGCGACCTTTTGTGTCATGACTATCTCCTGAGTTTGCGCAAGCGCGTCCGCGATGTGAAGGATGGAAGCCGTGGCCCTGCTCTGGCGGGCCCTCGGCACGGTGCGCTCGACATCCGCTGCGGCGGCGGGTGTCGAGACCCGGTTCTTGACGCCCGATCAGCGTTCGATGGTCAGCGCCACACCCATGCCACCACCGATGCACAGCGAGGCGATGCCCTTGCTGACACCGCGGCGCTGCATCTCGTGCAGCAGAGTGACGAGGATGCGGCAACCGGAGGCACCGATCGGATGGCCGATGGCGATGGCGCCACCGTTGACGTTGACCTTGCTGGTGTCCCAGCCCATTTCCTGGTGCACGGCACAGGCCTGGGCAGCAAAGGCCTCGTTGATCTCGAGCAGGTCGAGATCGGCGGGCTTCCAGCCGGCTCGTTCGAGCGCCTTGCGGGCTGCCGGCACCGGGCCCATGCCCATGTAGGCCGGGTCCAGGCCAGCGCTGGCGTAAGAGGCGATGCGCCCCAGCGGTGTCAGGCCGAGTTGCGCCGCACGGGCCGCCGTCATCAGCACAACGCCGGCGGCGCCGTCGTTGATGCCCGAGGCATTGCCCGCCGTCACGCTGCCGGCCTTGTCGAAGGCAGGGCGCAGGCCGGCCAGAGCCTCGGCGCTGGTCTTCTTGTTGATGAACTCGTCGGCCGCGAAGACGATCGGGTCACCCTTCTTCTGCGCAATGCTGACGGGTGCGATCTCGTCCTTGAAGCGGCCGGCTTCCTGGGCGGCCGAGGCCTTCTGCTGCGAGGCCAGCGCCAGGGCGTCCTGCATTTCGCGGGTCACGCCGTACTTCTTGGCGACGTTCTCGGCCGTGATGCCCATGTGGTACTGGTTGTACACATCCCACAGGCCGTCGACGATCATGGTGTCGACGAGCTTGTAGTCGCCCATGCGCTGGCCGTCGCGCGAGCCGGGCAACACGTGCGGGCTGGCGCTCATGTTCTCCTGGCCACCGGCGATCACGATGTCGGCGTCGCCGTCACGGATGGCCTGGGCGCCCAGCATCACGGCCTTCAGGCCCGAGCCACACACCTTGTTGATGGTCATCGCCGGCACGGCCTGCGGCAGGCCGGACTTGATGACCGTCTGGCGAGCAGGGTTCTGACCGCTGCCGGCCGTGAGCACCTGGCCCAGGATCACTTCGCTGATCTGCTCGCCACTCAGGCCCGAGCGGCGCAGCAGGTCGCGGATCACCACCGCACCCAGTTCGGGCGCTGCAGTCTTGGCCAGGGTGCCGCCGAATTTGCCGACCGCCGTACGGGCAGCGGCCACGATCACGATATCGCTCATCTCATCACTCCATGTCGAACCACGTCGGGCCGATGGGCGCAAGCGTCAGGTCGCTGCCGCAGGCCCCGCCAGGCCGAAGGGCCTGGCAATACTGTCAGCCCAACGTCAGGCGGTCATTGTGGTCCAAGTTTTCAGGCCTTGGCGCGCACGTAGCGGCCAGGCGCCGGCTCGATCGCCTTGTACTTGCGGCTGCCCGGGGTCTTGGGTGCGGTCACCTGTTTGCCGCCCTGCGGTGCGAGCCAGGCGGTCCAGTCGTTCCACCAGCTGCCGGGCTTGCTTTCGGCGCCGTCGAACCACTCCTGCGGCGTGGCGGTGAGCTTGTTGTTCACCCAGTAGTTGCGCTTGTTCTTGCTGGCCGGGTTGATCACGCCGGCGATGTGGCCCGAAGCACCGAGCACGAAGCGCCGGTCACCCTTGAACACCTTGGTCGTGGCATGTGCTGCGGTCCACGGCACGATGTGGTCTTCGCGCGAGGCGTAGATGTAGATGGGGGCCTTGATGGCCGTGAGGTCGACCTTCTCGCCACACACCGTGAGCTTGCCGGGCTGCTTGAGCTCGTTTTGCAGATAGGTATGGCGCAGGTACCAGCAGTACATCGGGCCGGGCAGATTGGTCGAATCGCCGTTCCAGTACAGCAGGTCGAACGGCGGCGGCGCTTCACCCTTGAGGTAGTTGCCGACCACGTAGTTCCACACCAGATCATTCGGGCGCAGGAAGCTGAAGGTGGTCGCCAGCTCCGAGCCCTTGAGCATGCCGGGGCCCTGCGGTGCATCCGGGCCGAGTGTCATCTCGCGCAACTGCACGGCGGCTTCGTCGATGAAGATGTCGAGGATGCCGGTGTCGGCAAAGTCGATCAGCGTGGTCAGCAAGGTGACCGAATGCGCCGGCTGTTCACCACGTGCGGCCAGCACCGCCAGCGCGGTGGCCAGGATGGTGCCGCCCACGCAGAAGCCCAGCGTGTTGATCTCGTCGAAGCCGGTGATCTCCTGCACCACCTTGATGGCGGCGAGCGGGCCGTGTTCGATGTAGTCGTCCCAGCCCTTGTCGACCATCGAGTCGTCGGGGTTGCGCCAGCTCACCACGAAGACGCGGTGGCCCTGCTCGACCGTGTAACGAATGAGCGAGTTGTCCGGCTGCAAGTCCATGATGTAGAACTTGTTGATGCACGGCGGCACGAACAACATCGGGCGCTCGTACACCTTGGCCGACAGCGGCTTGTATTCGATCAGCTGGATGAACTCGTTCTCGTAGACCACGTTGCCTTCGGTGGTCGCCACATTGCGGCCCACCTCGAACACGGTCTCGTCGGTCTGCGACACATGGCCCTGCTTCAGGTCATGCAGCAGCATCTGCATGCCCTGCGAGATGCTTTCACCCTTGGTGTCCAGGGCCTTCTTCTGCGCCTCGGGGTTGAGCGCCAGGTAGTTGGACGGTGCCGAAGCATCGATCCACTGCTGCACCGCAAAGCGCACACGCTGGCGCGTCTTGGCATCACCCTGCACGGCGTCGGCCAGTTGCATCATGGTGCGGGCATTGAGCAGATAACTCGCCGCCACATAGGCCGACATCGGCGTGGCCGTCCATTCCTGCGAGGCAAAGCGGCGATCGCCCAGCTTGGGCGGCTCGGGTGTTTCGCCCGGCTTGGCGCCCAGGGTCTGGTTCCACAACTCGCCGGCTTCACGCAGGTAGTCGGCTTGCAGCTTGGCCAGCTGGTCGGCCGGCAGCTTCAGGTTGGCGAACGACTGCAGGGTCTCGCCCATGCTCGCGCTCATCGAGCGCACATGGTCACCCAGCTGGCTGAGTTGCGGCGGCATCGGCGCACCGATCTGCGCCAGAGCCTTGGCCAACTCGGGCGACGCGGGCAATGTCCAGGCGCCACGCAGGGCTTGTTCCATCGATGGCATGGCGCTGGTGGCCGGCTTGCCCTGCTGGGGTTGGGTCATTCGTCTCCTCCGTGGATCGGGACTCGGCATGCCTTTGTCGACCCTGTGTGGTGCCGACTCGGCCGGACAGCGCACGCATACTGCAAGCGCTCGCAATGCGCGGCATTATGGCGGTCACTCCTTGCACGAAACTGTTGAGGCGAGGCCCCCACACCGTTGACAAGGGCGGCCGATATCGCCTCTTGTTCAGCAAGTCAATTGGAAAGAATTCTCATGGTCCTGGTTGCAGTCGGCTGGTTGTATGTCGCCTTGATGATGGCGCTGGCCGAGCTCGTTCACCCCAACGGCGGGGCACTCGGCGCCTTGGTCACCTTCGTGTTGTACGGGCTCGCGCCAGTTGGCCTGCTGATGTATCTGATGGCCACGCCGCTGCGCAAGAAGGCGCGGCTGAAAGCCGAACTCGCGACCACGCAGGCCCAGGCAATCAACACCGACGATGTTCCGGCCAGCGCCTCAATCACTCCATACGCCACCGATGTGCCAGCGCCACCTGCCGCCGCACCAAATGGCAGCCGATCAGTTCGTGAGCCAGATGCAGGCAGCCATGCGCCCGGTGCGGCCGCGGTCGCGCCGATGCGAAAAGAAGTCTGAATTGTCGACGGTGCACCACGCAGGCGAGCCGTCGTTGCCACTCACCTCACACACACCGGCTTGACGCAAGGTCCAGCGCGCGAGCGCCGGCAAGTCGGCCAGCCATTTCGCATGGCCTGCTGCGCCGGATCCCTGGTCCTGCGGTTCGACCGATGCCGCCGCCACGAGGCCACCAGCCACCGAGCCCGCTGCCGCCACGGCACCGACCGTCGGCACGAAACAACTGGCCGGCGCTGCACCGAACGCCGCCAACACATCGGCACCCACCTCGAAACGCCCAGGCCCGATGCAGGCACCCAGCCACACCTCGATGTCGGCTGGCTCTGCCGCGATGGCCTCACACAACGCCGCCAGTGTGGACTGCACCACCCCACCGGCCAGGCCGCGCCAACCGGCATGTGCAGCAGCCACGCCGCGCCCGTGCCGATCGGCCATCAGCAGCGGCAGACAGTCGGCCGCCTGCACCTCACAGGCCAGGCCGGCGTCGGTACAGATGCTGGCGTCGGCCACCGGCCAAGGGGCATCCGCGCCAAGCGACGCCAGATCGTGAGACAGGCGCAGGCAGCCGATGCCGTGCACCTGCTGCAGCAACACGCTGGGTGCTCCGATCGCACCGTGCAGACGTGCGCGGTTGATGACCACCGCCGCATCGACGTCGCCGATGGCGGGGCGCAGATTCATGCTGTCGAACGGCGGGGCACTGACACCACCGTGACGGGTAGTCATCAGCGCGCCGACCCGCGGCGAACTGAAGCGCGGCCTGAGCCACGACGACGGCAGCCGCCCCGCGCCGCTCACGCCTCGTTGTCCGGACAGCGGGACGGTTGAGCTGCCTGGAAAGCAGGCAGCGCCATGCAGGCGTCGAACACCCCCATGACGGTGGGCAGGCCGGTGAGCGAGCAGTTGAAGCGCTGGGCATTGAAGATCTGCGGCACCAGCACGCAGTCGGCCAGCGTGGGCGTGGCGCCGTGGCAGAACGGCCCGGCGTTTACACCGCTGGCCAGATCGAGCGCCAGGCGTTTTTCGAGCGCCGCCAGACCCGTGTCGACCCAGTGGCGATACCAGGTGTTCTTGGCGTCGTCGCTCACACCCAGATCCTTGACGAGGTAACGCAACACGCGCAGGTTGTCGAGCGGGTGGATCTCGCAGGCAATATCCAGCGCGAGCGAGCGCACCCGCGCACGGCCCAGCGGGTCGGTGGGCAGCAGTGCCGGCTCGGGATGGGTTTCGTCGAGGTATTCGATGATGGCCAGCGACTGGCTGATCGTCTGATCGCCGTCGACCAGCAGCGGCACCAGCTTGAGCGGGTTGCGCAGGGCGTAGCCGGCGTCGAG
This sequence comes from Candidatus Intricatilinea gracilis, assembly GCA_016702605.1. GTDB lineage: Bacteria > Pseudomonadota > Gammaproteobacteria > Burkholderiales > Burkholderiaceae_C > Sphaerotilus > Sphaerotilus gracilis. The sequence continues at coordinate 641,648 of JADJDQ010000021.1, read as the reverse complement.
CTGTTCGTTTCGCTGCAGGTGCACACCGACGTAGTCGTAGCTCAGGCCCTTGAGTTCGAGCGCGATGCGCACCCGAAACGAGGCTGACGAACGAAAGTAGTTGTAGAGCTGCATGGTGCGGGACAAGTGGAGGCAAAGGCCGGCAGGCAAGCCGGACAAGGGCACAAACGACGGAGCCATCGGCGGGCCGACGCCAGGGCCGAACCGTGGGTGATCACGATCATGCCACGCGATTTCGGCACGATTTGCGCGGAGATTTTCAAGGCTGCCGGGCGGGGGGCACAAGCTAAACTGGCCGGATGCATCTGAGCCGTCGCATCAAGCATTGCCGCGAATGTGGCACGCCGGTCGAGTACCTCGTGCCGGCGGACGACAACCGCGAACGTGCGGTCTGCCCGGGCTGCGCGACGATCCACTACGAAAACCCGCTCAACGTGGTCGGCACCCTGCCGGTCTGGGGCGACCAGGTGCTGCTGTGCCGGCGCAACATCGAGCCGCGCCGCGGCCTGTGGACGTTGCCGGCGGGTTTCATGGAACTGGGCGAAACCACGGCGGCCGGTGCCCTGCGCGAAACCATCGAGGAAGCGGGCGCCCACGTCGAGATGTTGCCGCTGTACACCGTGCTCAACCTGCGCAAGGTCGGCCAGTTGCATCTGTTCTACCGCGCCCGTCTGCTCGACACCAACTTCGACCCAGGGCCCGAAACCATCGAATGCGGGCTGTTCCGCGAGGCCGAGGTGCCCTGGAACGAACTGGCGTTTCGCACCGGCGCGGTCACGCTGCGGCAATATTTTGCCGACCGGCGCATCGACCGCTACGACATCTACTGCGCCGACATCGAATGAGCCGCAGCGCCTGCGAGCGGTCGGCTGCCTCGTCCCGAAGCTGCGTGTGCGCCTCACGCGCGCCGGATGCCTGTTGTCCACCTCTTGCATACCCCCGAGCAGCCTGACCGTTTGCCATGACCGAATCACAGACATCGTCGCTGCCACCGATCAATCCGCCGCTGGGTGCACGGCCGGCCGACCCGGTGCGCCTGCGCGAAGACCTGATCAACGCCGACCCGCTTCTCGATTGCCTGCTCGAGGTCTGTCGGCTCAACGGTGTGACGGTGTCGCGTGCCTCACTCAGCGCCGGCCTGCCGCTGCCCGACGGCCAGCTCACGCTGGGTCTGGTCGAACGTGCGGCCTCACGGGCCGGCATGTTCGCCAAGGTCCAGCGCATCAAGCCCACCCGGATCGACCCGGCTGCGCTGCCCGCCATCCTGATCCTCAAGGGCAACGAGGCCTGCGTGTTGCTGGGCTGGACCGAAGAAGGTGACGCCCGCCTGCTGCTGCCGCAGACTGGCCAGGGCGCGGTGGTGATGCCGCGCGCCGCGCTGGCGCGTCGTTACACCGGCGTGACACTGTTCGTTCGGCCGCATTTCCGCTTCGACGAACGCACCCCCGAGGTGCGCGCCACCCGCTCGGGCCACTGGTTCTGGAGCGCCATTGCCAGCCAGCGCGGTGTCTATCGCGACGTGCTCTGGGCCGCGTTGCTGATCAACCTGTTTGCGCTGGCCTTCCCGATCTTCACCATGAACGTGTATGACCGGGTGGTGCCCAACCACGCGGTCGAGACACTCTGGGCCATGGCGCTGGGCCTGGTGCTGGCGCTGGGCGCCGATCTCTACATTCGTTTGCTGCGCAGCCACTTCGTCGACGAGGCGAGTGCCCGCATCGACGTGCAGCTGTCGGCCTCGCTGATGGAGCGGGTGCTGGGCATGCGGCTCGAGAAACGTCCGCAATCGGTGGGGTCGTTTGCCGCCAACCTGCGCGGCTTCGAGCAGGTGCGCGACTTCATCGCCTCGAGCACCGTCACGGCACTGATCGACCTGCCGTTCGCCTTGCTCTTCATCGGCGTGATCGGCTGGATCTCGCCCTGGCTGGTGTTGCCGGTGGTGGCGTGTTTCGTCATCGTGCTGGTGATGGGTTTTGTGCTGCAGCACCGCCTGCACGAGCTGGCGCAGACCACCTACCAGGCCAGCGCACAGCGCAACGCCACACTCATCGAGGCGCTGGGCGCCATCGAGACCATCAAGACCCAGGGCGCCGAGGGGGTGATCCAGGCGCGCTGGGAGCGCAACAACCTGCACCTGGCGCAGACCGGGGTAAAGATGCGGGCACTGTCCAGCGGCGCCACCTACGGCGCGGCCTGGCTGACGCAGATGGTCAACCTGTCCGTCGTGTTGATTGGTGTGATGCTGATCTCGCAGCGCGAGCTCACCATGGGTGCCCTGATCGCCTGCACCGCCCTGAGCGGGCGGGCGCTGGCGCCGGCCGGCCAGATCGTGGGCCTGCTGCTGCAGTACCAGGGCGCCCGCACGGCGCTCGAATCGCTCGACAAGGTGATGGCCCAGCCGGTCGAACGCGACGGTGACCAGAACTTCCTCCACCGGCGCGAGGTGCGCGGCGAGATCGAGCTGCGCAACGTGAAGTTCAGCTACCCGAACCGCGAGGACCCGGCGCTGGACGGCATCAGCCTGCGGATCCCGGCGGGAGAGAAGGTGGCGCTGATCGGGCGCGTCGGCTCGGGCAAGACGACGATCCAGAAACTCATGCTCGGTCTGTACGCACCCAGTGACGGCGCGGTATTGCTCGACGGCATCGACCTGCGCCAGCTCGACCCGGCCGACGTGCGCCGCAACCTGGGTTATGTGTCGCAGGACGTGACGCTGTTCTACGGCACGCTGCGCGACAACATCGCCTTCGGCCTGCCCTATGCCGACGACCAGGCGGTGCTGGCAGCGGCCGAGATCGCCGGGCTGATCGAGTTCGTCAACCGCCATCCGCGCGGCTTCGACATGCAGGTGGGTGAACGTGGCGAGTTGCTCTCGGGTGGCCAGCGCCAGGGCGTGGGCATCGCCCGCGCGGTGCTCAACAACGCGCCGCTGCTGCTGCTCGACGAACCCACCAGTGCGATGGACTTCTCGACCGAAGCCCTCGTCACCCGGCGCATCACCGAGTTCGCAGCCGGCAAGACCGTCGTGCTCGTCACCCACCGCACCTCGATGCTGAGCCTGGTCGACCGCATCGTGGTGATCGACCAGGGCCGGGTGGTGGCCGACGGGCCGCGCGACCGCATCCTCGAAGCGCTTCAGTCGGGCCGCATCGCCCGCGCGGCATGACCAGGGCCACATCATGAACACCGTGCTGATACGCGCCGGACAGTCGCTCTTGTCGCTGCTCGAACGTGTGCGCCACCTGCTCGACCCGCTCACCCAGCGCCTGATGGGGTCGACCGTGGCCGACGGTCGTGCGCCTGAGGGCATGCGCGACTTCGAGATCGAGGCTGACGAGATCATGTCGCGTGATCGCACCGCGCGAGCGCAAAAGATCGTGCGTGCCGCCGTGCTGGTGGTGGTGGCGCTCATCCTGTGGGCTGCCTTCGCACGCATCGACGAGTTCACCCGCGGCGACGGCAAGGTGATCCCGTCGCGCCAGTTGCAGGTGGTGCAGTCGCTCGACGGTGGCGTGGTGTCCGAAATCCTGGTGCGTGAGGGTGAAGAGGTCGAGGCCGGCGAGGTGCTGCTCAAGATCGACCACACCCGTGCGCAGTCGGGCGTACGCGAGAGTGCGGCCCAGGTGTTTGCGATGCGCGTCAAGCAAACGCGCCTGAAGGCGCTGGCCGAAAACACACCCTTCACGCCGCCGGCGCCGCGGGTCGACGACCCCGAAGAACTACGTATCGTCGACGAGGAGCGCAATCTCTATGTCTCGCGAGTCTCGGAGCTGAATGCACTCATCTCGATCAACCGCCAGCAGTTGACCCAGCGCGAGCAGGATTACACCGAGGCGGCGTCACGCAACCGGGCTGCCCGGCGTGGCCTGCAGATCTCGCAGCAGGAACTGGCCAAGACCCGGCCGCTGCTGGCCACCGGAGCGATTTCGGAAGTCGACGTGTTGCGGCTGGAGCGCGACGTGACACGTTACCGCGGTGACGTCGAACAATCGAGCGCACAAATGGCGCGCACGCAGGCCGGCATCGGCGAAGCACAACGCAAGATGCAGGAAACCGAGCTGTCGTTTCGCAGCGAAGCGCGCCGGGAATTGTCCGACGTGCTCGGCAAACTCAATGCGCTGAACGAAGGGGCGGTGGCACTGGCCGACCGGGTCGACAAGGCGCAGGTCAAATCTCCGGTGCGCGGGCGGGTGCAGCGTTTGCTGGCCAATACCGTCGGCGGTGTGGTGCAACCGGGCAAGGACATTGTCGAAATTGTTCCGCTGGACGACGCACTGGTGCTCGAAGCCAAGGTATCTCCGAAGGACATCGCCTTCATCCACCCGGGTCAGGACGCCACCGTCAAATTCACGGCCTACGATTTCGCGATCTACGGCGGGCTCGATGCGCAGGTCGAAAACATCAGCCCGGATACCCAGGTGGACGAACGTGGCACCGCGTTCTATCTGGTGCGGGTGCGCACCGAAAAGCCCAACTTCGGCGAACAGTTGCCGATCATTCCGGGCATGACCGCCGAGGTGAGCATCCTCACCGGCAAGAAGACGGTGTTGTCGTATCTTCTCAAGCCCATCCTGCGCGCCAAGGCCTACGCCCTGAGTGAACGCTGAGCCGGATTATCTCGGCGGGCACCGGCGGATTCGTGGCAATTGGCCCACGACGCCCCGTTTGGTTTTGTTGTGTATCTGCAGGGGTAACCGGTTCGATATCTCGGGGCGAGCCGGGTAAACTCTGAAAAATCCGGCATGCAGGTGCACGCTTCATTTGAGCGTGATCGATCCGGGCCTTTGGGCCCGACCTGCCCTGATCCGCCAGCGACCCAGTTTGTGAAAGGCAAATCATGGCCACCTCCCCCCACAAGCAACCGATCAAGTCCAGCACCAAGTCGCTCAAGGCCGCCAAACCTGCGCCGCCGCGTGACCCGGCCGAAGTCGCGGCCATGGTGTCCGTCGAAGGCGTGCCGCAGTTCAACGCCGTCAGCCTGGACAAGCGCTATGTGCCGGCCCGCCTGCCCACCGGCAAGGTGATCGAGGTGTGGGGTGACGCCGTGATGCGCACACCCGAAGGTGAAGTGCACCCGTTGCGCGCCGGTGACGAGATCCGCAAGGGTGACGTGATCCTCACCTCGCAGAACGGCATCGTGCAGATGGAGGTCGAGGGCTCGCGCAGCGCGCGCCTGCCCTTCGGCTCCGACCTGCAAGGCCCGCTGGCCCAGGTCAATGCCACCGATCAGTTCGACGCACCGGCTGCCGGCGTGGGTGACCTGGGCAGCCTGTCCGATGGCCTGCGTGTCGACCGGGTGAGTGAACAGGTCACGGCACAGGCCTTCGCCTTTGCCGGTGCCGACAGTGACGGTCGAGGCCTGACCGAGATCACACCCAACGGCGACTTGCTCGCCGCCGGCAACCAGCGCCCCGAGGTCGATGTGCAGAACATCGAGGTGCCCGAAAGCGGCATCATCATCACGGTCGGCGTGCAACCGGCGGCGGTCACCGGACTGCCCGGCTTTGCGGTGTTCACAGTTCATCTCGACAGCCCGGCGGTCGACCCGGTGACCCTCGGCCTGACGCTGACGGCCGGCACCGCCACCCTGGGCGACGCGGCGCAAGGCGGCGACTTCGGCTCGAGTGGTGCCTTCCAGGGCATGGAGATCTCGACCGACGACGGTGTCACCTGGCTGTCGACCGATCGGGTAGCGGTGCCGACCGGTGCCACCCAGGCGCTGGTGCGGGTACCCCTGCACAACGACACACTCGACGAATTCAACGAGACCTTCACGCTCACCGCGCAAAGCCTGCCGGGGTCGACGCAGAACGTGTCCGTGATCGCCAACGCCACCATCATGGACGACGACGATCCGCCGACGGCAAGCTTCACTGCCGGCACCATCGACACCTCGGTGCCCGAAGGTATCGGCCAGGCCACGGTCACCGTCAACTTGTCGGCGCCGTCGGGCAAACCGATCTCGATCGACTGGGCCACGGCCGACGGCACGGCCGTCGCCGGCCAGGACTACACCGCCGCCACCGGCACGCTGGTGTTTGCACCCGGCGAGACGAGCAAGACCATCTCGATCGACATCACCAACGACAAGCGGGTCGAACCCAACGAGCGGTTCACCGTCAATCTCAGCAACGGCGTCAACGTCAATCTCGGCGCGGGCACCACAACCACCACGGTCGCCAACGTCACCATCGTCAACGACGACAACGCGCCGGTGCTCCTGCCCCAGACTCCGGCCGCCGGCAACGAAGATACGACACAGACCGGCAACGTGCTGACCGGCGCTTCCGACGCTGACGGTGACCCGATCACCGTGGCCGACTACGCCGTCGGCGGCACCACCGTGACGGCCGGCACCGGGACCACCTTGCCCGGTGTCGGCACCATCGTCGTCAACCCGGACGGTGGCTACACCTTCACGCCGGCGCCCAACTACAACGGAGCGGTTCCGCCAATCACCTTCAACGTGACCGACGGCACCAACGTCACACCCGGCACCATCCAGCTGACCATCGCAGCGGTGAACGACCCGCCCGTGCTGGTGCACCAGACACCGCCACCACAACTGGAAGACACCGTCCAGACCGGCAATGTGCTCACCGGCGCGACCGATATCGAGGGCGACACGATCACCGTGGTCGACTTCACCATCGGTGGCGTCACGGCGCAGGCCGGCGGCTCCCTTGCGGTAGCAGGTGTCGGCAACTTCGTCGTCAACAGCGACGGCAGTTATGTCTTCACCCCGGTGCTCAACTATGACGGCACGTCCCCCCCGGTCCCGACCATCACCTTCAACGTCACCGATACACCAGCCCTCGGCCTTACCCCCGCCATCGTCGCTGGCGACATCCAGCTGACCATCACGCCGGACAACGATGCGCCGACCGTCGCACCTGGAACAGCGACAGTGTCGGAGCTTGGGCTGGCGACCACGACGACAACCGGCCCTAACGCGATCGTCAACAGCGGCACCCTTGCGATCAGCGACCCGGAAAGCAGCGTTCTGAGCGTTGGCTTCGACACCGGCACCAACTTCAGCAGCTTGCCGATAGTCATGGTGGGGGGCAACCCGCTGCACTGGAACGGCAGCAGCAGCGAGATCGTCGGCAGCATCGACAGTAAGGACTACCTGCGGGCGTCCATCGACAACACCGGCAAGTACACCGTCACGCTCGTGGGGCCGATCGACAATCCCAACGCGGCGGGCAACATCGAGTTCAAGGTCAACGTCAGCGACGGCGTGAACACCACGCCGACCACCTTGACCGCACATGTCGTCGACGATGCACCCCACGTGGCGGCGACCCAGACCAGTGTCGATGTCACGCGGTCCAGCTCGGACGTGCTGCTGGTGCTCGACACCTCGGGATCGATGGGCACGGTGGACGGGCAGGCCGGCTCGCGCCTGGTCACCGCAGTCAACGCATTCAAGCAGCTGCTCGCCGACTACGCTGCGCAGGGCGATGTGCATGTCCGCATCGTGACATTCTCGGACAGCGCGACGGACCAAGGCGGCGGCTGGCTTACTGTGAGTGAAGCGCAGTCCAGACTAACCGCCATCGCCGATCCCAGTATCCTGGGCAACGAGACGCACTATTCGGCGGCGATCGAAGCTGCCATTGCTGCGTACGGCAATGGCAGCGGCACCCTTGGCGCCAAGAGCGTGGCCTACTTCCTCTCCGACGGCCTGCCGACGGCGGGCTTCGCTGTGAGCGACGACCAGAAGACCGCCTGGGAGAACTTCCTCACTACCCATTCGACCAAGGCCGTTGCTGTGGGTTTCGGCAATTTCCAGGGTAGCACCGAAGGCGGCGTCGACCCATTGGCCGCTCAGGTCGCCATGGCACCCGTGGCCTTCGACGCTTCCGGGACGACCCCGCAGCAATCGACGCCCACACTGGTCTCGAATACAACCGACCTGAACAACCTGCTGGCAAGCACGGTCCCACCACAGGTGCAAGGCTTCCTGGCAGGCAGCAGCACGAACACCGGCGCTGCCGGGGGTGCCGACCATGCTCACGTTGCCGCGGTCACCATCGACGGGCACACCTTTACCTTCGATGGCCAGGTCGATACATCGGCGACAGGCGCCGGCGACCATCAGTTCAACAGCGGCACCCACGTGCTGACGGTCACCACGATCAATAAGGGTACGCTGAGCATCGACATGGACGATGGTCGCTACGGCTACCAGCCGCCCAGCAATAACGGCCAGGCATTCAACGAGCAGGTGACGTTTACGGTCACCGACCGCGACGGCAGCAGCTCGGCCACCTCAAAGCTCGACATCAACGTGCCCATACTGGTGACTCCTGCGTCGGTCACCACCACCGCAGGCACACAGGCGGTGGACGCGGGCCATGTGACCGTGCTGTCGGCCACATCGAACATTTCGACCACAGGCGAGACGTTGCACGCCAGCCCGCTCAGCGACGTCTTCAGCTGGACACTGGCCGACGCCGGTCAGCCGGGTACGCCGGGTTTGACGCATGTGGTCGGATTCGACGGCCAGGCGGCAAGCCGCGGTGGTGATGTGCTCAATCTGCACGATCTGCTGCAGGGTGAAGTCGCCGGCGCCAACGGTGCAGTGGGCAACCTGGGCAGCTACCTCGACTTCAGCGTGGTCGGCAGTGGCGACCAGGCCCGCACGACGGTGCAGGTAAGCAGCCAGGGTGGTTTCGTCGACGGGCAGGCCAGCTCGGCGGCGACCGATCAGGTGATCGTGCTCGACCAGTTCGACATCCGCGGCGCCCTCGGGCTGGATGGCCACGCCGCCAACCAGCAGATCATCGAAGCCATGCTGCAGCAGGGCAAGCTGGTGGTCGACGGCAGCAACGCCTGAGGTGCCGCTCGAACGCCTGCCCCGGGGTAGTGCGTTCGAGCAAGCTACGCGGCGCCAGCATCCGATCTGGCGCAGCAGCGCTCGGGCCAGCAGGCGTCAGCGCACCGCCGGGCCGGTGGCGCCGTCCAGGCCACAGGTCCACAAGGCGTCGAGGTCCTCCTCGACTTCGACACCTTCGGCGATCACCTGCAAACCCAGGCCATGCAACATGGCCACCATGCCGCGCACCAGCGCGGCCCGCGCCTCGTCGCGGGCCACGCCCTGCACCACACCGGCGGCGAGTTTGACGAAGTCCAGCCCAGCTTCGAGCAAGACACCGACGGGCGCCACCCCTTCGCCGGCATGTTCGAGGCCGACCCGTACACCCAGGGGTTTGAGCTGACGGCACAACTCGGCCAGCGCCGCGGTGTAGCCCGCAGCGGTGACCTGATCGACGTCGATCAGGATCAGGCGCGCCAGCTCGGGCTCACGTTGCAGTTCGTGGCGCAGCCGCGGCACCAGACCGGCGTCACGCAGCGATTGGGGTGAGAGGTTGATGCCGCGCGGGCGTCGATCGGCGCGGCAGGCGCTCAGGGCCAGGCGCAGTGCCAGTTCGTCTGCTCGAGGTGTCAGGCCGGTGCGCAGTGCCAGGGGCAACCACTGCGTGGCCGGCACCCAGGGACCGTCGGACTCGAGTTGCAGACGCAGCGGGCTTTCTAGGTGCAGCAACTCGCGGCGCGGGCCCCGCACGGCAAACTCGAACAATCGGCCACGACCTGCTGCCAAGGCCTCGACCAGGTGGTAACGCCACAACTCCTCACCACCACGCAGCAACGGCTCTTGCGCCGGAATCTGCACCTGCACGGCAAACGGCCCCTGTGCTTCGGCACGGGCCAGCACGGCATCGGCGGCCGACATCAGTTCGGCTGGCGAGATGCCGCGTTGCCAACCCACCACCGACACAGCCACTGCGGCCGGCGGCAACGGCGCCAATGCGCGTCGCAATTGCTCGAGCAGTTGCTCGACCGCACCCGGGTCGACTGCGGCGGGCCAGAGCATGGCGAAGTCGCTGCCGTTGAGTCGCCCCAATGCGATGCTGCCTGCCGCTTCGGTCTGTGAGGCGGCGATGCGGTCGTTCACCTGCGCGAGGGTGTGCGCCAACACGCGCAACATGGTGTCGGCCTGGGCATGGCCGGCCAGACGATTCAGATCAGCCAGTTCGAGCAGGCGCACCAGCACGAACAGGCCGGACGCAGCAGCGTCATCGCCCTGCAGCACCACACCCAGGCGAATCATGAAGTGGCTGCGCATCGACACACCGGTGAGGCGGTCGTCGTGTGCGCTGCGCCGCAGGTGTTCGACCTCGTCGGCATGTTGTTCGGACTGGCTGCGCACCCGGGCGACCAGGGCGTTCATGGCCTGGGCGACACGGCGCAGTTCGGGTGTCTTGGGCGGCACCACCTCGCGGTACTGGCGTTCGTGCAGGGCGCGCGCCTGTGATACCACCTCGTCGAGCCGGGCCTTGATGCGCCGCACCCCCAGCCAACCGACCAGCATGGCCACGGCGCCGATGCCCGCCAGACCCAGCGCGGTGCGGATCCCAACCTCCCACAACTCGTCGTAGGCAAAGCCGGATTGGCTTTCGACTTCGATGCGCCCCAGTGGCGCCCACCCGCTGGACACCTGCGCCACACCTGCTTGCGGCTGGATCGGCGCCAGGTCGACGAACCAGCTCGGCGCACGGGTGCGCAGTGCTTCGGCCTGCCGCACCAGCAAGGGTTTCGAATCCGGCCCCACCAGCCGGATGGCCTGATAGGCGCCGGTATCGAACTGCGCCGCCAGAGTGAGTTCGATCAGCGCGACATTGCCGCCCTGCTGGCTCAGGTTCATCGCCAGGCTCTGGGCGTTGTCGCTGTTCTTGAGCGTGAGCTGGGCCTCGAGATAGGTGCGCGCTCCGAGCACCGACACCAACGTGGCAGCACCGAACGCCAGCAAGATGACGGCGACGATGAGCAGCCATACCTGGCGGATCAACGACATGGGCTAACTCCTGGTTCGGTGGGGTGGTGCGCGGCAATGGGCAGCAAGGCCGCGTCGATCATGGCAGGCCTTCCTCGCGTGCCTTGTCGAGCACGTCACGCCAGCGCGACAGCCGGGCCAGCGGGTCGCCGCCGCTGCCACCCGAGGTGCCTTGCCACAAACCTTCGACACTGAAACTGAACACCGGCGTCAGATCAGTGCGCTGACTGGCCGGGCGAATCTCGCCGACGAGGTTGTCGAGAATCCACGGGTCTGCCGCCATCGATTCAGGTGAACCACTCAGCGCCGGGTAGTAGGCCAGCACCATATGCGCCACCTGGGGTCCACCCGGGGCACCCAGACTGGCACGCACATAAACCAGCCGCAGCCGCTGCGCCGGTACACCGACAGCAAGCAGTGAAAAGTACTTGGCAATGGCGTAGTCGTCGCAATCCCCCTGACCTTTCCAGAGGGTTTCCAGCGGACTGGCCCAGTAATCCAGCTGGCGCCATACCTCGATGTCGTCGCGAAACAAAATGCGACGGTTGAAGAAAACATTCACGGTCGCAAGCTTGATGTTGTCGTCGACAGTCACCGCGTAATTGAGCAGTTCCTGTAGAGCAGTGGCAGCGCTAACGCCGGTGGGGCCACGGCGCTGGCCGGCAGCGATGAGCCGCGATGCATCCCAGGCCAGGCTGGCGGTAACCCAGAGCGCAGCGAGCAAAACCATCATTCCAAGGCCACGCCCGGCACGTGTTGGCACAAACTGGCGCAACTGGTATTGCAGCGTGATCCACAAGGGGGATTGCCCGAACTCGCCGCGATCATGCACCCGAGTGGGCGACAGTGCCTTCGACAGCAGGCCGCTCGAAAATCGCGGCGCCATCCGCAATGAAGCCGGCAACCATGACGGCGTTGAGGGTGTAGTCCTGGAGCGAGGCACGATGGCCATATTGTGGCGTGACGCCCGAGCTCGCGCATAGACCCTGCTCGTTTGATCCGTCAAATCCCGGAATGTCGACCTGGTGCTCGCCGCAAATACCGGCGAGCCGACTGGTCGAAACCAAAAAACTGTGGAATACTCCGAACGAGCTGCCTGGATCGACTCAGTAGTCACCAGCCCCGGGCTCGCGCAGCGGCGCGATGCGGGTCGTTCCAGGATGTTTTTTGACGATGCAGGGCGTTAATCTGGCGATGTCTCGATGAGTTGCCGACGGGCCTGCCGTGATTTGCCCGACAGTCTTTGCCCGATCAATCCGGCGGATTGCCGACGAATCTGCAAGCAAAAGTTCTCGTCCGAACCATCAGACTGTCCGTCGATTCGCGCACCAGCGAGGAAAAATGCTCCGATGAAAAAGGTCACGCTTCACGTGGTGAGTCTGGTGGCTCTGGCTTGCCAGCTGGCGTATGCGCCCGGCGCGGCGGCCCAGTCCGGCGACGCACTCAGAGACGCGGCACAACGCGCCATCTCGACCAACCCCGAAGTCACTGCACGCTTCAATGCCCTGCGAGCGGCCATCGAAGAAGTCGATGTGGCGCGTGGCGGCTATCTGCCTCGTGTCGACCTCAGCGCCGAAGCCGGCCGCACCAGCGATCGCATTACCGATCGCACCCCGAACAGTCAATCGCAGTCGCGCACAGGTATCGCCCTGTCTGCCACCCAGTTATTGTGGGATGGCCTGGGTACCCGCAACCAGGTGGACCGGCTCGACCATGCACGTCTGACGCGCTACTTCGAGTTCCTCGAGGTCAGCGAAACGACTGCACTCGAAGCGGTACGCGCTTATGCCGATGTTTCACGGTCGCGCCAGCTCGTGAAACTGGCCGAAGACAACTACGTGCAGCACCGCCAGGTGCACGAGCAGATCCAGGCACGTGTCAAGGCCGGTGTCGGTCGAGGTGTCGACCTCGAGCAAGCGGCAGCCCGGGTTGCTCTGGCCGAGTCGAATCTGTCGACCGAAAGCGCCAACCTGCACGACATCACCGAGCGATATCGCCGCATCGTCGGCACACCGCCACCGGTCGGCGCCCCGCTGTCGCGCGTGCTCGACAACGGCATCCCCAAGGCGACCAGCGCGTTGATCGAAACTGCGGTCAGGCGCAACGTCAGTGTGGCCGCGGCGATCGAGAATCTACGGTCCGCCCAGGCGCAAACCCGTGAGCGTGAAGGGCTGTTTCATCCGCGCGTCGAGGCGCGGGTTCGAAGCGGCGTAGGCAACAATTTCGACGGCATCGACAATCAAAAGCGTGATACCAGCGCATCCGTCGTACTGAACTGGAATCTCTTCAACGGCGGATCCGACGTCGCCCGAGTGCGCCAGGCCACGGCACTGCTCAACCAGGCCGCCGACACCCGCGACAAGGCCTGTCGTGATGTCCGCCAGACAGCGGCAATCGCCTATAACGACGTGAATCGCCTGATCGAACAGTTGGGGTCACTCGAACGCAATGTGAATGCGTCGGAAAAGGCCCGCGATGCCTATCGCCAGCAGTTCGAGATCGGCCAACGCAGCCTGCTCGACGTACTCAATGCCGAAAACGAGTTGTATTCGTCCAGGCGTGCGCTGGTTGGTGCAGAACACGATCTGGCCATTGCCAAGGCGCGTACCCATGCATCGATGAGTGCCTTGATAGGTGTACTCGGTCTGGCTCGGGCCGGCAACGAAGAAGTGCCCGATGCCGCAAACTGGCAGGCAGGTGAAGACGTGGCAAGCCGTTGCCCGCTCGGACCGACGGAACTGGCATTGACATCGCGTTCCGAACTCGACGCCCGCGCTCGCTCGCAACTGACGTCGGCCAACTCCCCGGCCCTGAATGCGGCCACGCTGTCTGCAGTATTGCCGGGAAGCCCTACCGTCAGCCCCAATGCAGCCCGACTTGCCGCAGCGACCGATACCGGCAATGTGGCTGCGGTGCTGCCCAGCGCCACGTCGAGTTTGCCGAGCAAGCCGGTGCGCAAGGATCCGCCCACCACGTCACCTGTGTCGCAACGATTGATCGATTGGGCCAATGCCTGGTCGAACAAGGATGTGACGACTTACCTGAGCTTCTACGACCCGAGTTTCAAGCCCGCCAGCGTGCCGCGCGCCAAATGGTTCGACAACCGCAAGCGTCTGGTGACGCGTGAAGGCCCGATCGAATTGCGCATCAGCAACGTGCAGCGCCGCACCTTGTCGCCGAATCTCGTCGAAACCACGTTCGATCAGACCTACACCTCGACGAACTTCAAGGACAAGACACAAAAGGTGCTGACCTGGAAGCGCAAGGGACCCGAGTGGTACATCGTCAAGGAAAGCAACCGCTGACCGCTCGATAGCCCCCCAATGAAAACGCCACCCTAGGGTGGCGTTTCTTTTGGCCATTCGAGGCGCAATCTACTGGCGGAGAGAGCGGGATTCGAACCCGCGGTGGGGATTAACCCACACACGCTTTCCAGGCGTGCGACTTAAACCGCTCATCCATCTCTCCGAAGCCCGCCATTGTAGCAAGCGTTGGACATGAAAACGCCCGCAAGCTTCACAGCATTGCGGGCGCTTGTTTGGCGTCCAGGTTGGTGCCGCAGCTGGTGGCGGCACCGGCCAGAACACGGCACGTTTGTGCGCCGCGTCCAGCCAGACGGATCAGCGCACCACGCCGATGTTGGTGATCTTCTCGGCCTTGTAGCTGTGCATGGTGAGTGCACCGTTCTTGATGTCGCCCTTTTCGTCGAAGGCGATGGTGCCGGTCACACCCTTGTAGCCAGCGGTCTTGGCCAGCACAGGCAGATATTTGGCGGGTTCGGAAGAACCGGCCTTGACCATGGCCGCCACCAGCAGGTTGACGGAGTCGTAGACGTAGGGCGAATAGATCTGCACGTCGGCGTTGAACTTGGTCTTGAACTTCGCCTTGAAGTCGGTCATTGCCTTGACGGCAGCGGCGTCCTTCTCGTCGATACCACCGGCTTCGGCGCACACGACCTGTTCGTCTTCCATCGCGCCACCAGCCAGCTTGGGCAGTTCGCCCGAGCAGATGCCGTCGCCGCCCATGAACTTGGCCTTGATGCCGAGTTGTTTCATCTGGCGGATCATCGGGCCGGCCACGGCGTCCATGCCGCCGAAGAAGATGATGTCCGGCTTCTTGGCCTTGATGTTGGTCAGGATGGCGGTGAAGTCCGTCGCCTTGTCGTTGGTGAACTCGCGACCGACGGTCTTGCCACCGGCTGAAGCCACACCCTTTTCGAACTCGTCGGCAACACCTTGGCCATAAGCTGTGCGGTCGTCGATCACGGCGATCGACTTGCCCTTGAGGTTCTTGACCGCATAACGACCCAGGGTGCCACCCAGATGCACGTCGTCAGCAACAACGCGGAACGTCGTCTTGAAACCTTGACGGGTGAACTTCGGGTTGGTGGCCGAGGGCGAGATCTGCGGAATGCCGGCGTCGCTGTAGATCTTCGACGCGGGAATCGAGGTGCCGGAGTTCAGGTGACCGACCACGCCGTGGACCTTGGCGTCGACGAGTTTCTGTGCAGCGGCCGTGCCCTGCTTGGGGTCGCCACCGTCGTCTTCGGCCAGCAGTTCGAGCTTGACCTTCTTGCCGCCGATCGTCACGCCCTTGGCGTTGAGTTCGTCGATGGCCATGCGGGCGCCGTTTTCGTTGTCCTTGCCGAGGTGGGCAATCTGGCCGCTGGTCGGGCCGACGTGGCCGATCTTGACGACTTCCTGAGCCGACACAGAACCGGCGATGGTCAGAGCAAGGGCGCCGAGGACGGCATTGAGTTTGATTTGCATGGATGAAGCTCCAGTTGATATAAGCATCGGGGGGCAAAAACCCGAGTGCGCGAAGGTAACCCAAAAATCATGCCCAACGTCAGCAGGGAATCCCGCAAGTTTGCAGATACCCCCTCGCTGCGTTGCCTGCCAAGCACAGGCGTGGTACCGCGAGACCACCATCCCGGACTTGCCGGAACAGACGCCCCGCACTGCCCGCAGTGCATAACGCGCCAAGGCACGACTGCGCCGACACGTTCCACCCATCGGTTCAGCCAGGGCCGAGCCGACGTCGGCGAAGACAAGTGGCATCCGGTGCACCATCAACGCTTGCGTCGACGCACCAGTTCCTGGCTCACAGCCCGTTTCACGACGTCGCGCAGCGTGCTCGCCAGTTCCTGACGCAATTCGCGCACCAGGTTGTCGGCCATTTGTGTGAGCACCGGCGTGAGGCTGGCGCGCAGGCGGTATTCGAGCATCAGGTCGACGTGGCGCTGCAGGTCCTGCAACACGGCACGTACGAGTTGATCGTCAGCCAGCTCCGCCGGCGTTTGTCCGGCGTTTTCGAAGATGTCAGCGCCGAGGCCGAACTCGGGCGCGCCCTGCACCGCAGGTGGGTCACCCGCCGCAGGCACGGAGTCGATCGCAGCGGCGAGCAGCGGCAACTGGCGGCCCGCACCGACGGACGGCGCAGCCAGTGGTGCACGTGGCTTGCGCGTCAGCGCCTGGCGGATGGGCGGGGCACCCGCTTCGGCGCCATCGACCGGTGCAGTTGGCGCGCCGATGCGCCGATCGACAGGCCCGCGTGCACCTGGGTGCAACTCGCCGCCCACCACCACGCCTTGTGCCTGACCCTTGACCAAGTCGCCCGCCGACTCGGCATGGTTTGTCTCGTCGAGCAGGCGCGCGCCCGAAGTCGACGCCACAAAGCCCGGTGGCGGTGCGGCATCACCCACCACTTCGGTGAGTGTTGGCAACTGGCTGGGCGGCCCGCCTCGGCGGTTCATGAACGGGCCTCGTGGCGTTCGATGGGCATCTGCTGCGCGCTGTACCAGCGCCAGCGTTGACGCGCCGCTTCACGGTCGTCGCTGCCCTGTCCCACCACCTCGATCACCCGGGTGAATGCCGCCACGTCGGCCGGCACGGTGCTCGCCAGGTTGACCAGCACCGGGTAGTCGACCGACAAGGCGGCCGCGTCGAGTTGTTCGAGCAGCAGCACCGGTGTGGCCTTCAACCGCGCCGGCAAGGCGCTCAGGCGAGCACCGCGCCAGTGCGGCACGAACTCGAGCGGATCGAAGATCCACAACATGCGGTCCAGGTCGGCCAGCGTCGCCGCGTCACCGTGCACCACCAGGCGGGCACCGCTGCGCTCGGCCTTGCGCAGCAGGCGGCAGCAGTAGTCGCGCCGTTCGGACACGTTGAAATGGAAAGCGACCGCCGTCATGACCCGCACCCACATCGTTCGGTTGCGGGCGCGCCAGGTACCGCGTCGCGCATGGCGTCAGCCTGCGTTGGCCAGCACGAAATGGGTCAGCAGCGGCACCGGCCGACCGGTGGCGCCCTTGGTCGGGCCGCCCCGAAAGGCCGTGCCCGCCACATCGAGGTGGGCCCAGGCATAGGCCTTGGTGAACCGTTTGAGGAACATCGCCGCAGTCACCGAGCCACCGGCGCGCGAGCCGATGTTGGGGATGTCGGCATAACTGCTCTTGAGGCCTTCGTCGTATTCGTCGTCGAGTGGCATGCGCCAGGCCGGGTCGAGTGCTGTGCGGCTGGCCGCCAGCAACTGCTCGGCCAGTGCTTCGTCGCTGGCGTACAGGCCACTGTGGTGATGGCCCAGCGCGATGATGATGGCGCCGGTGAGTGTGGCGATATCGACCACTGCCTTGGGCTTGAAGCGTTCGGCATAGGTGAGGGCATCACACAGGATGAGCCGGCCTTCGGCGTCGGTGTTGAGGATCTCGATGGTCTGGCCCGACATGCTGGTGACCACGTCGCCCGGCTTGATGGCCCGGCCGCTGGGCATGTTCTCGCAGGTCGGAATGAGGCCGATCAGGTTGACCTTGGGCTTGAGTTCGGCCACGGCGCGCAAAGTGCCGAGCACGCTGGCCGCACCACCCATGTCGAATTTCATCTCGTCCATCTCGGCCCCGGGCTTGAGCGAGATGCCACCAGTGTCGAAGGTGATGCCCTTGCCCACCAGCACGACGGGCGCATCTTTCTTGCCCGCCCCTTCGTACTTGAGCACGATGAACTGAAGCGGTTCGTCCGACCCCTGGGCCACAGCCAGGAACGAGCCCATGCCGAGTTTGGTGCAGGCCTTGCGGTCGAGCACCTCGATCCCCAGGCCGAACTCGGCCGCCATGGCCTTGGCCTGCTCGGCCAGCCAGGTCGGCGTGCAATGGTTGCCCGGCCGGTTGCCGGCCTCACGCGCCACGTCGACACCAGCACAGATGGCCGCGGCGCGTTTGAGGCCTTCACGTGTGGCTGCCGGTTCAGCCTTGGGCGCCGCCACACTCAGGGTGCGCAGGGCCGGCGCGGCCGGTGCGCTGGGTTTGGTGTGGCGATACAGGTAAACCGCGTCGGCAAAGGCCGAAACGATGGCCTCGACCGTGTCGGCAGCCAGCACCGTGGCACCCGCCCATGCCAGGTGCAGTGTCTTCACCGGTGCCGACTTGACTTGCCCGGCGAGTGCCTGTGACGCGCGCTTGAAGGCCTTGGCGCCACCCTCACCCACGACCGCCAGATAGAGCCGACCCGACTTCAGCCCGGCCGGACGGTGCACATACAGCGACTTGCCGGCCTCGAGTTTCAGATCACCCGACGCCACCGCATCGTCGATCAGAGCAGCCAGTTCGGCGCACACGCGCCAGTCCTCGCGTTTGGCCGGCAACAGCAGGGCCACCGCATCGCAGCTCCACTTGAGGGATTCGGCCAGGTCGGGCGAGGTCGTGAGGAGGATGCGAGCGTCCATAATTCATTCAGTCATTGAACGCATTGATGTTATTCGATTCCTCTTTACGCAAGGAGCTGGCCCGCAGCTTCGCCGCCACCCTGGTGGTGGTACTGACCATCGTGCTCACCATCCTGCTCATCCGCATGCTCGGCCAGGCTGCGGGGGGGCGGGTGTCGCCGCAGGACGTGGCGCTGCTGATGGGTTACACCGCCATCGGCCACCTGCCGACGATGCTCAACCTGGCACTGTTCGTCGCCGTGGTGTCCACCCTGACCCGCCTGTACCGCGACAGCGAGATGGCAGTGTGGATGGTGAGTGGTGTGTCGCTGGTGCAGGTGGTGGCGGCGATGGCTCGTTTCTGCGCGCTGGTGGTGCTGTGCACGGCCACGCTGGTGCTGCTGGTGTGGCCGTGGACGAACCGCCAGATCGTCGAACTGCGCGAGCGCTACGAGCAACGTTCCGACCTGTCGCGTGTGGCGCCCGGTCAGTTCCAGACCTCGGCCAACGGTCGACGGGTATTCTTCATCGACAACCAGCCGCAACTCGCCGCGTCGTCGCCCGACGCCGCAGCCAGCGCCCAGGGTGTGGGTCGCAATGTCTTCGTGCTCGACAACACCGGCGAGCGCGAATCGGTCACCACCGCCGAAGGTGGCCGGCTCGAGACCGATGCCGATGGCCGGCGCATGCTGGTGCTGGCGCACGGCACCCGCGCCGACCTCGATCTCGCCACCGGCAACAAGACCCTGTCGCAGTTCAACGAACAACGCCTGATCGTGAGTGAACGCGCCGCCGCCAGGCTCGACGAGGCACCGCCCAAGGTCAACGACAGCCTGACCCTGCTGCGCAGCAACGCCCCGCCGCTGCAAGGTGAGCTGGTCTGGCGCGTCGGCCTGGCGCTGTGTGGCATCAACCTGGTGTTGCTCGGTGCCGGCCTGGCTGCCGGTGGCCCGCGCCGCCAGGGCAGCTGGACCTTGCTGGTGGCGCTGCTGGGCTTCATGGTCTACACCAACCTCATCAACCTGTCGCAGGCCTGGGTAGTGGCCGGACGCCAGAGCGCCGGTTTGGCCTTGTTGATGGTGCACGGCAGCGCCGCACTCATCGCCTGCACCCTGTTGTGGTGGCGCAATGGTGGTGCCGCACGTTTTTCGCTGCGCCGCGCCTGAGCCCCGTCATGCGTACCGTTCGCCGCCTGCTGTACCGCGAGATCATGGGCGCCAGCGTCTTCGTGATGCTGGCCTTCCTGGGCCTGTTCTTCTTCATCGACTTCGTCGCCGAGCTCGAACAGCTCGGCAAGGGTGGTGTGCTCTGGCAGGTGTTTGCCTCGTGCCTGCTGCAGATGCCCGGCCACATCTACGAACTGGCCCCCATCGCCTTGCTGATCGGCGCCATCTATGCGCTGGCACGGCTGGCGCAGTCGTCCGAATTCACCATCCTGCGCACCGGCGGCCTCGGTCCACGCCGCGCCCTGTTGCTGCTCACCTTGCTCGGCCTGGGCTTTTCAGTCTTCACCTTCGTGGTGGGCGACTGGGTCGCGCCGTGGAGCGAACGCCAGGCCAGCTTGATCAAGGCCAGCCGGCGCGAGGGTGGCCTCACCGTCGATCCCAACGGCGCCTGGCTGCGCGCCAGCCAGGTGGACACCACCGGCCGGGAGCGGCGCTACACCGTCAACATCGGTCGCGCCCACAGCGACGGCGAACTCGAACGTGTACGCATCTACGAGTTCGGCAGCAACGGCGAACTGGTCGAGCGCCGCAGCGCCCGTAGTGCCACCATCCTGGCCGATGGCAGCTGGCGACTCGACGATGTCGTGGTCACGCGCTGGACCGGTGCGGTCGCTTCGTCGACGGCCTCGGCGTCTCGGTCAGCGTCTGGGCCTGCAGCAGCTTCCGCTTCTGGTGCCTTGTCGGCGCCTGCACCCGCGACCACAACGCAGTCTGATACTGCGTCGCCGGCCACTGCCGCTGGTGCCTCCGCACCTGCCACCACCGTCGTTCGCGCCGTCGATCTGCAGCTGGCACCGGACGGCCATGTCGACAGCATGATCTGGCCCGGCGGCCTGAAGCGCGAAGTGGTGGCCGCCGCCGTGTTGCCGCTGTCGACCATGTCGACCTATGCCCTGTACACCTACATGTCGCACCTGTCGGAACACGAACAGGCGGCGCAGCGCTACGAGATCCAGTTCTGGCGCAAGGCGCTCTACCCCTTTGCCTGCCTCGTGATGCTGGGGCTGGCGCTGCCGTTTGCCTACATGCACGGGCGCAGCGGCGGCGTCAACGTCAAGGTCTTCGGCGGCATCTTGCTGGGCATCAGTTTCGTGCTGCTCAACAATGTCTCGGGCCACCTGGGCCTGCTGCGCAGCTGGACACCCTGGATCGCCGCCGGTGCACCGAGTGTGGTCTACCTGTTGTTGTCGTTCGCCGCCTTCAGCTGGCTGGTGCGTTACCGCTGATCCTTGCTGCCCCTGCCCTTGCCCATGAATACCTCCCTGCCCGATGCCATCGTCCTGTTTGCCCACGGCGCACGTGACCCCGCGTGGGCGCGCCCGTTCGAGGCCATCGCCGGCTCCATGCGAGAGCACGACGCCAGCACCCCGGTGGTGCTGGCCTACCTCGAGCTGATGCAGCCCAGGCTGGCCGATGCCGTCGCCGGCCTGGTCGAACTAGGTGCGCGCCGGATCCGTGTCGTGCCGGTGTTCCTGGGTGCAGGCGGCCATGTACGGCGCGACCTGCCCGAGTTGCTGGCCACCCTGCGCGCCGCTCACCCCGGACTGCACCTCGACGCCACACCGGCCATCGGTGAGAGTGCGGCCATCACCCGTGCCATTGCCCAGGCAGCCTGGACGCTGGTGGCCGAGCCGCTGGCTGAGCCGGCTGCCCCCGGCGTCGACACACCCGGCACCGACACCCCTGCCGCAGTGCCTCAGCCATGACGGCGCGTGCAAGGCCCCTGCACCCATGAACCTGCACCAGTTCCGGTTCGTGCAGGAGGCGGCGCGCCGCAACCTCAACCTCACCGAGACCGCCAAGGCGCTGCACACCTCGCAGCCGGGCATCTCGAAAGCCATCCTCGAACTCGAGGACGAACTCGGCATCGACATCTTCGCGCGCCACGGCAAGCGCCTCAAGCGCATCACCGAGCCGGGCCTGCAGGTGCTGGCGGCGATCGAGATCATCCTGCGCGAGGTGGCCAACCTCAAACGCATCGGCGACGAGTTCAAGGCGCAGGAGGTCGGCACGCTGTCGATCGCCGCCACCCACACGCAGGCGCGTTACGTGTTGCCGCAGGCGGTGTCTGCGCTGCGCCTGCAGTTCCCCAAGGTCAATGTCAGCCTGCACCAGGGCACGCCCGAACAGATCGCCCAGATGTTGCTCGACGACGTGGCCGAGATCGCGCTGGCGACCGAACACCTGGCGCAGGTCGACGGCCTGGTGACCCTGCCCTGCTACGAGTGGCAACACGTGGTGGTGGTGCCGGCGCACCATGTGCTGGCCACGGTCGAACGGGTCAGCCTGGACGCCCTGGCGGGTGAGCCGCTGATCTGCTATCACCCCAGCTTCACCGGACGCAACCGCATCGACGCGGCCTTTGCCCAGCGCGGCCTGAAGCCACACTATGTGCTCGAAGCGATCGACTCCGACGTCATCAAGACCTACGTGAAACTCGGCATGGGGGTGGGCATCGTCACCGAGGTCGCCGTGCGAGATGACCCCTTGTGCGCCCCGGGTGGTGAGCTGGTGGCCAGACCGGTGGGCCACCTGTTCGGCCGCAACATGACGCGCATCGCCTTCAAGCGCGGCGCGTACCTGCGCCACTTCGTCTACACCCTGGTCGAGCTCCTCACACCCAGCCTGCCCCGCAGCATGGTCGAACGTGCCCTGGGTGCCCCCACCGATGGTGGCGGATCGGACGGCTTGTAACACCGTCTGCCGCATCACCTGCCGCACCACCGACATCGACCAACCGCCGTACCTGCCCCACCCCACCATGAGCACCGCCACGATCTCCCCGCGCACCCCCGCAATCACGAGCCGCCTGCCGGCAGTCGGCACCACCATCTTCACGGTGATGTCGGCGCTGGCGACCGACTGTGGCGCGGTCAACCTCGGCCAAGGCTTCCCTGACTTCGCGGGTGACCCCAAGCTGCTCGACGCCGTCGACGCCGCCATGCGCGCCGGTCACAACCAGTACCCGCCCATGGCCGGCATCGCGCCGCTGCGCGAGGCCATCGCCAAGAAGATGCAGGCCCTGTACGGCCACGGCTACGACGCAGGCAGCGAAGTCACCGTCACCGCCGGCGCCACGCAGGCCATCATCACCGCCGTGCTGGCCCTCGTGCACCCGGGCGACGAAGTCATCGTGCTCGAGCCCTGCTACGACAGCTACGTGCCCAGCATCACGCTGGCCGGCGCCACACCGGTGTTCGTGCCCCTCACACCGGGCACCTTCAGACCCGACTTCGCGCTCATCAAGGCGGCGATCACACCGCGCACCCGCGCCATCATCGTCAACTCCCCGCACAACCCCAGCGCCACGGTGTGGACCGAAGCCGAGATGCGTCAGCTCGAAGCGCTGCTGGCGCCCACCGAGATCCTGCTCATCTCGGACGAGGTCTACGAACACATGGTCTACGACGGCGCGCTGCACCAGAGCGCCGCCCGGTTCCCGGCGCTGGCGGCACGCAGCGTGGTGATCTCGAGCTTCGGCAAGACCTACCACGTCACCGGCTGGAAGGTGGCGTTTGCCGCCGCGCCGGCGCCGCTGATGGCCGAGTTCCGCAAGGTGCACCAGTTCAACGTCTTCACCGTCAACACACCGATGCAGCATGCGCTGGCGGCCTACATGGCCGACCCCGAACCCTATCTGCAGCTGCCGGCGTTCTATCAACGCAAGCGCGACCTGTTCCGTGCCGGGCTGGCCAAGACCCGCCTGAAGCTGCTGCCAAGCAGCGGCAGCTACTTCCAGTGTGTCGACTACTCGGGCATCGCCAACGAGGCGCGCAGCCTGCCCGAGGCCGAGTTCTGCCAGTGGCTGACCCGCGAGGTCGGCGTGGCGGCCATCCCGCTCTCGGCCTTCTATCACGACGGCTACGATCAACACATCGCCCGCCTGTGTTTCGCCAAGAAGGACGAGACGCTGCTGACCGCGCTCGACCGGCTGGCGAAGCTGTGAGGCACGGCGACCACGGACCGACGACCACGGCCACATCCTCCAGGCTGCACAGCTCGGGATGACCCGGCACACCACGACCAAGCGTCACGTGATCGCCGCTTGGTCGTCGCGACGTCGACCAGCCGACGACCCACCCATACACCACCACCGCCGCATCGAGAGCCCCCCCATGACAGCCCAACTCCTCAGCGCCCAGGTCGGCGCCACCCTGGTGCTGACCCTGTCCGACCCGGCCACGCGCAACGCGCTGTCGCCGCAGGTCTATGCCGCCGGGGTCGAGGCTCTGGCTGCCTGTGAAGGCAACCCCGAGATCCGCGCCATCGTGCTGACCGGCGCCGGCGGCCACTTCTGCGGTGGCGGCAATCTGGAGCAACTCGCCGGCGTGCGGGGCCAACCCGAGCGCCAGCGTGAACGGGTCGACGCGCTGCATCAATGGATCGAGGTGATCCGCGCCTGCCCCAAACCGGTGATCTGTGCGGTCGAAGGGGCGGCGGCCGGCGCCGGCTGTTCGATCGCGCTGGCCTGCGACCTGCTCGTGGCGGCCAACGACGCCCGTTTCGGCCTGGCCTACGGCAAGCTCGGCTTCACGCCCGACGGCGGCGCCAGCCACCACCTGGCGCGTGCCTTGCCGCGCAACCAGGCGCTCGAATGGTTGTGGCTGGCGCAGACTCGCAGCACGGCCGATCTGGATCGCCTGGGCCTGATCACCCGCGTCGCCGCTCCGGGCGAGGCGCTGACCACCGCACTGGCGCTGGCAGAACAACTCGCGGCCATGGCGCCCAACGCCCTGGCCAGCGCCAAGGAACTGATCAACTCGGCCCCAGGCGCAGAACTCGGCAGCCAGCTCACCGCCGAGCGCGACGCCTTTGTCGCCAACGTCAATCATGCCAACGGCGCCGAAGGCCTGGCCGCCTGGCGCGAGAAGCGTTCGCCACGTTTCGGTGCCTGAGCCACGCGACGACGGGTCACCGCTCGCGTCGACGCCAGGCCGGCCCTGGTTGACTGACTGCCTCGGAACCTCACCGCTCGCCTGTTGCCTGTTTCCCGCCACAAGACGCCTGCGCCTGCCTCCGCCCACAATCACGCGATGACCACCCCCATCCTTGGCGCCGAAGAGCGTGCCCAGATCGACGCCGGCTCCTGGTTCTCGAAACTTTCGCCGGCACTGCGGGCCGACATCCTGTCGCGCGCACTGGTGCGGCGCTACCCGGACGGCATCCAGATCGCCTCGCGCGGCACCCCGCCCAACGAATGGTCGGCCGTGGCCAGCGGTGCCGTACGGATCAGCACCGTGTCGCTGTCGGGCAAGCAGATCACGCTGACCTATGTCGAGCCCGGTACCTGGTTCGGCGACATCTCGTTGTTCGACGGCCTGCCGCGCACCCACGATGCCACCACGCACGGTGCCACCACGATGCTGGTGGTGCGCAAGCCCGACTTCAACGATCTGCTCAAGCATCACACCGAACTCTACGAGGCGCTGCTTCGGCTGAACTGCCGGCGCATGCGCCTCATGTTCGCCACCTTCGAAGACCTCAACACCAAGCCGCTGGCCGCACGCCTGGCCAAACAAATCCTGCTGCTGGCGCGCAGCTACGGCATCAACCAGGGCGAAGAGATCCGCATCGGTCTGCAGCTGGCGCAAGAGGACCTGGCTCAGCTGCTCGGCGCCTCGCGCCAGCGTGTCAACCAGGAGCTCAAGGGCTTCGAACGTGAAGGCGCCGTGCGGGTCGAACCGACCCGGCTGGTGGTGCTGTCGCGCGAGAAGCTGATGGCGCTGTCCGACAAGTGACGGTGCGCGCGGCCAAGTGCCGCGAAGATGCGCCGTCCTCACCACGACCCGCGGCCACCGTGCTGCCCCAGGAGACCCGCATGAGCCCCACCCGTGGCCCAACCACCGGCGACAACACCGGCGCCAGCACCGGCGACCCTACCGGCAGCCCCGCCGCCCCTGCCCCATCGACATCAGCCGCGGACAAGCAGGAGGCCAACAGCGGGACCCGTCCGGTGTCGGGCTCCAATACCTTCGACGTGGCCGCCCTCGACGCCTACCTGCACCAGCACCTGGCCGGCTACGCCGGGCCGCTCACGGTGGAGCAGTTCAAGGGTGGCCAGTCCAACCCGACCTACAAGCTCGTCACGCCCGGCGCCACCTACGTGATGCGGGCCAAGCCCGGGCCTGTCGCCAAGCTGCTGCCGTCGGCACACGCCATCGAGCGCGAGTTCCGCGTCATGGCCGCACTGGCCGGCAGCGACGTGCCGGTAGCGCAGATGCACCTGCTGTGCAGCGACGAAGCGGTGATCGGCCGCGCCTTCTACGTCATGCAGTACGTCGACGGCCGCGTGTTGTGGGATCAGACGCTGCCCGGCATGAGCAAGAGTGAACGCGCCGCCATCTACGACGAGATGAACCGTGTCATGGCCGCGCTGCACAGTGTCGACGTGGCGGCCGTCGGCCTGGCCGACTACGGCAAACCGGGCAATTACTTCGAGCGCCAGATCGGGCGCTGGAGCAAGCAGTACCTGGCGTCGATCACCGACCCGATCGCGGAGATGGACCGCCTGATCGCCTGGCTGCCCGGGCACATCCCGCCAGGCGCACGCGATGCCGGCCTGGCGAGCATCGTGCACGGCGACTACCGGCTCGACAACCTCATGTTCCACCCCACCGAGCCGCGTGTGCTGGCGGTGCTGGACTGGGAGCTGTCGACGCTGGGCCACCCGCTGGCCGACTTCAGCTACCACTGCATGGCCTGGCACATACCGGCCGGGGGTTTCCGTGGCATCGGCGGGGTCGACATCGCGGCGCTGGGCATCCCGGCCGAAGCCGACTACATCGCCCGTTATTGCCAGCGTTTGAACAAGGCCCTGAGCCAGCGCATGGACGCGTCGGCCGTCGCCGCATTGAAGCTCGACCCTGGCGCGCTGGCGACAGACTGGAACTTCTATCTCGCCTACAACCTGTTCCGTATCGCCGCCATCCTGCAAGGCATAGCCCGACGGGTGGTGGACGGTACGGCAGCCAGCGCCCAGGCGCGTGAAGCCGGCGCCAGCGCGCGGCCCATGGCCGAGCTGGCCTGGCAGTTCGCGCAGCGCGCCGGGGCCTGATCGGCCACGGGCAGCCCAAGCCGGCGAACACGGCACAACGAAGCAACCGAGTCGCGGCCAGTCCGCGGCATCAACCAGTGCGCGGCCCGGCCGCGCACATGTCCACCGCCAGGAGACCACCATGGACTTTGCCTATTCGGCCCGCACCGCGGAGCTGCAGACCCGCCTGCTGCGCTTCATGGACGAACACATCTACCCGAACGAGGCCACCTGGTGGGCCGAGATCGAGGCCAACACCAAGGCCGGCAAACGCTGGACACCGATCGAGATGATCGAAGGCCTCAAGCCCAAGGCACGCGAACAAGGACTGTGGAACCTGTTCCTGCCGCCGACGGCAGGTGGCGCGGCCGCGGCAGCGCACGACAGCGAATTCGCCGGCATCGGCCTGAGCAACGGCGACTACGCGCCACTGGCCGAGATCATGGGCCGCGTGCCGTGGTCGAGCGAGGTCTTCAACTGCTCGGCACCCGACACCGGCAACATGGAGACCATCGCACGGTACGGCAACGCCGAACACAAGCAGCGCTGGCTGCAGCCGCTGCTCGAAGGCCGCATGCGCAGCGCGTTTGCCATGACCGAACCGGCCGTGGCATCGAGCGACGCCACCAACATCGAGGCGCGCATCGAGCGTGACGGTGACGAGTACGTCATCAACGGCCGCAAGTGGTGGACCTCGGGCGCCGGTGATCCGCGCTGCAAGATCTACATCTTCATGGGCAAGACCGACCCGACGGCGCCGCGTCATTCACAGCAGTCGATGATCCTGGTGCCCGCCGACACCCCGGGCATCACCATCGTGCGTGCGCTGCACGTGATGGGCTACGACGACGCCCCGCACGGCCACATGGAGGTCGACTTCAAGAACGTGCGGGTGCCGGCGAGCAACATCCTGCTCGGTGAAGGCCGCGGCTTCGAGATCGCGCAAGGCCGCCTCGGCCCGGGACGTATCCACCACTGCATGCGCCTGATCGGCCTGGCCGAACGGTCACTCGAACTGATGTGCAAGCGCGCCAGCGCCCGGGTGGCCTTCGGCAAACCCATTGCGGCGCAGACCGTGACGCAGGAGCGTATCGCCGAGGCGCGTTGCCGCATCGACATGGCACGCCTGCTGACCCTCAAGGCCGCGTGGATCATGGACCTGGCCGGCAACAAGGCCGCCAAGGCCGAGATCGCCATGATCAAGGTGGTGGCGCCCACCATGGCCTGCGACGTGATCGACTGGGCCATGCAAGCCTTCGGCGGCGCCGGCATGTGCCAGGACACGCCCCTGGCCTACTACTACGCGCAGGCTCGCACGCTGCGTTTTGCCGATGGCCCGGACGAAGTGCACCGCAACGCCATCGCCAAGATCGAACTGGGCAAACACGCGCCGCGCGTGTAAGTGTGCGGGCCGGTCTTTGCGGGCTGGTCCTGGCGGGCCGGTCCGGTGGATCAGTTCGCCGGGTCGGCCTTGATCGGCCGCTTCACACCCGCCAGATGCAGGGCACGGGCGCAGGCCGAATCGGCGATGGCGACTACTCCGTCGAGCAGCGGGGCGCCCAGGCCGTCGTCGGCACTCAGCACCTGGGTGCGCAGATAGACCCTCCCGCGCAGCGTCATCAGCACGAAGGGTCGCTCGGCGTCGAGCCAGCCGGTGCAGGCACGCAGCAGGCGCAGGCCAAGTTCACCTTCGAGCCAGCGGCGCGTCTGGGTCTCGATGTTGGACACACCCACCAGGCGGGAGCCCAGCATGGGCACCCCGTCCAGGCCGGTGCTGTCGTACAAGGTGAGCCAGCGGGTTTCTTCGGGCAGATCGAGTTTCACCTCGGTCTGTTTGCCGTCGGTGAGGCGAGCGTAGGCATCGTCCTCGAGGCGTTCGGACAAGGCGCGCGAGATGATCAACATCTGCAATGACTCGGGCAGGCCGATGTCGCAGCGCAGCCGCAACTCGCGTTCGGCGATGTAGTTGCGTTGTGGCGCACCCCATTCGAGGCGCATGTCATGACCATCGACCTGGCCTTCGGCGACGTAACCCTTGGCCTCGTGGACACGTTTGAAGACCCAGCCGCGGCCATGTGCCCAGTCCTCGATGACACGGCCGGGGTCGTCGAGCGGAACACGGCGGAGCAGGCGTTGCAGCTTGATGATCATGGTGGGGACGATATCGAATAGAGTGAGCTTAGCGCCACGCCACCTTACACAATCCACGGGTCAGCACCATGATTGAGCTGTATTCCTGGGCTACGCCCAACGGCCACAAGATCCACATCATGCTCGAAGAGTGTGGCCTGGCCTACCGAGCCCATGCGGTCGACATAGGCAGTGGCGCGCAGTTCGACCCGGCGTTTCTGGCCATCAGCCCGAACAACAAGATCCCGGCCCTGGTCGACCCCGACGGGCCGGACGGTGCCCCGATCTCGCTGTTCGAGTCGGGCGCCATCTTGCTGTACCTGGCCGGCAAGACCGGGCGTTTCCTGCCCGACGACACGCGCGGCAAATACGAAGTGCTGCAGTGGCTGATGTTCCAGATGGGTGGCGTCGGCCCCATGCTGGGCCAGGCGCACCACTTTCGCATCTACGCGCCCGAGAAGATCGACTACGCCGTCGAACGTTACACCAACGAGGCCAAGCGCCTGTACGGTGTCATGAACAGGCGCCTGGCCAACAGCCGCTACCTGGGCGGCAACCAGTACAGCATCGCCGACATGGCGGTGTTCCCCTGGCTGCGCTCCTGGAAGAACCAGGGCATCGATTGGGCCGACTATCCGCACCTCAAGGGCTGGTTCGACGAGATCGGCCACCGCCCGGCGGTGCAGCGTGGCTGCGAGGTGCTGGCCGACCTGCGCAAGCCGATCACCGACGACAAGGCGCGTGAGGTGCTGTTCGGCGCCACTCAATACGCGCGCCACTGAGGTACCAGACCGGGTGTGACGGCCTGGGCCTGCATCCTCGATCAGCCGTCAAATGCGCGAGATGCGAATGTCGACGTCCAACGTCTCGCCGTCGCCACCGACCCGCACGCCACGCACCGGCAAACAGGCGCCGTAGTCCGGGCCGTGCGCCAGGCGCACATGGCGCTCGTCCGTCAGGCAGCCGTGGGTCACGTCGACCGCCAGCCAGCGCCGCTCGGCGGGCGCCACACACACCTCGGCCCAGGCATGGCTGGCGAGTACGGGGCTTGGCCGGTCGAGCGACAGAAAGTAGCCGCTGACATACCGAGCCGCCCACCCCAGGCTGCGGCAGGCGGCAATGTAGACATGGGCCTGGTCCTGGCACACACCGGCGCCGCCGTGCAGGGCCTGTGCTGCCGTGGTGGCCGCGTGGGTCACACCTGCGCGGTAACTCACGGCCCGGCACACCTGGTCGGCCAGTGCCAGCAGGTGCGGCGCATCGGCCAGGCGACTCGCCTCCCGCGCCGACGTCACCTGCAAGCCTGCCCGGCCCAGCGCAACGATGGCCGGGTCGGCAACAGTGAATGGCGACGGGCGCTGATACAACTCGGGCGCAACACCGCGGTAGTCGACACGTTCCGGCGCGGCCGAGGTGTCGACGTCGCCCGCGGCATCGATCACCAGGACACGCCCCGGGCGTTCGAGTGTGTGGCCGTGGCAGACATTGCCCCAGGTGTCGACCTCGCGCCACAACTCGGCGCCAGTGGTCACGCTCCAGTGCGGCACCCGCTGGCCAGGGCTGTCGACGGGCGTGAGCCTGAGCGTTTGCACCAGGTGCCGTGGCGGATCGCGGTAGCGGTACACCGTGCGATGCGCGATACGAAGCTTCATGCTCGGTCAAACGCAAGATATGCGCCCAAACGCGACGAACCGCCGAACGCCGCCGGTCACCCTCTGCCAGGATACGCCGGCTGGCGGCCACCAGCCATCAGCTCCGATTGACCGCGATCAGGCCACCTCGGGTTCTTCGGGTTCGACCGTCACCGCCACCTGCGGCACGGCGCGGCCGCTGCCGCGGATCACGCCGCGCAGTGGTGCCACATCGGCGTAATCGCGGCCCCAGGCCAGGGTGACGTGGTCCAGGCCGACACGCACCGCATTGGTCGGATCGAGCGCCACCCAGCCGTGCAGCGGACACCACACCGCCACCCAGGCGTGTGAAGCATCGGCGCCGACCAGCCGCGCCTGGCCGGGCGGTGGCCGCGTCAGCAGGTAACCACTCACATACCGCGCCGCCAGGCCGAGTGAACGCAGCGCACCGATCATGACGTGGGCAAAGTCCTGGCACACCCCCTTGCGCAGCCTGAGGGCGTCGGTCGCGCGGGTGGCGACCGAGGTGGCGTGGGGGCGGAAATCGAACCCTTCGTTGATCTCGTGCATCAGCGCCAGCGCGCCCAGCAGCAGCGGACGCCCAGGTGGAAACATCGACGCGGCATAACGCCGCAAGGCAGCGTCGCGCGGCGCGTAATACGAGGTCAGGGCGAATTCGACCGCCTCGCGTTCGGCATCGTCGAGTTCGCCGGGGTGATAACGCAGCCGTTCGGCTACGTCTTCCCAGGGCGGGCTGAGCTCGGCATTGATCGGCGGTGGCCGGCACAACTCGGCCGAGAAGGTGGACACCACACGCAGGCTGTCGTGCACCACGCTGTGGCTGAACGAACAGCGCCAGTTGCCCCAGCCGTCCAGCCCCTGGCGCAGGGGATCGCCGTCGGTCTCGACCGCGTCGTGCACATCGGCACCTTCGAAGACACGTTGGGGCGCCACGATGTCGCCTTTGCCGCGGTCGGTGCGCAAGGCGTCGGGTGCGGGGCTGATCTCGAGCGCCCAGTCCTGCACCTGCTGCTCGGCCGTGTTGCGTGGGCGCAGGTGCGCCAGGTGGTGCGCCAGCTCGACCGCCGCGTCGTAGTCGTAGGTGGTTTCGTGGCGCACGTGCAGGCGGCGTGTCGGACCATCTGCCAGCGCCAAGACCTTCTCGACCTGGTGGGCCGGCACCGGCGAGAAGACAAGCCTGGCGGCCTGGGCAACCGTCTGGCCGGCGGTCAGGCGGGCTGCCGCCGCCGTGACGGTCAGCTCATGCAGTTCGTCCGCGCGTGTGAGATCAAGTACCGAGGTTTCGGTGACCGGTGCGTCGTCGGCCGGGATCACCGGCGGGTTCGTTGGCGGGACCGCCGCTTTGCCTGGCGCGGGGCTGGCCCCGGCCGACGTCGCAGGTGTCGGAGGTTTTTCGGCGGGTTTGGGGCTGGTGGGTGTCATGGCGCTACTGCCAGACCTGGTGGTCGCCGCTGCCGACGTGTGAGAACAGGCGCCGGCTGATCTCGCCCGACAGCGCCAGCGCGCTGGTGCTGCAGCCATGCAGCAGGCGCAGCAGTTCGACGTGCTGCTGGCCACTGACGAGTGCCTGGGTGTCGGCCCGATCGGCGCGCCGGCCTGCCGCACCCGCGGTCGGGTCGGCCGGGCCGGTGCAACACATCGATTCGAGCGACCAGGCCTCGGGAGCCGGCAGGCTGGCCGCCACGGCGTCGGCCCACGCGCTGTTGTGGCGGGCCAGCTTGCGCAGGCGCTCGCGCATGGTGCGCGCCACCCAGGCCAGCGAGCGCGGGTTGTCGGTGTCGAGCACCAGCAGGTGCAGCAGCGGCGGCACCTCGCGGCGCGCCTGGAACTGGGCGCGGTAGGTGATGGTGGAATCGAACAGGCCCAGTAGCAGCGCAAAACCGTCTTCGCTGTCGGGCAGGCCACATTCGAAGCCCAGGGCCAGGGCGTGCGACAACATGTCGAGCCGTTCGAGCATGCGGCCCACACTCATGAGGCGCCAGCCGTCGTCGCGTGTCATGCGGTCGGTCTGCGCACCGGTGATGGCGGCCAGTTCGACACCGGCCAGCGCCAGCACATCGAGCACCTCGGACAGTGGCGCCGCATCGCTGGTGACCAGCACCGCATCCATGCGCCGCTCGAAACGTTTGCCGATCTGCTCGATCAGCGACCAGTGCTCGGGCGACAGCCGCTCGCGCAACGCCTTCGCGCACTGGCGCAAGGCGTACAGGTTGTAGGCCACGCTGGTGCGCTCGGACTTGCCGTCGCGCCCGCTGGCCAGTCCGGCGACCAGGGCATGTTCGAACAGGCGCGAGCGCTGCATCGTCGTCAGGCCACTGCTGCCGACCGGGCTGGGCACCCCCGGCGCGATCAGGCCGTGTCGCATGGCCAGGCTGTGCAACATGCCCAGCACGGGGCCGTGAGCGCTGGGCAGGGCTTCGAGCGCCAGGCGCGCCAGACGCACGGTGGTCTCGGCGCGTTCGGTGTACCGCCCGAGCCAGAACAGGTTCTCGGCGGCACGGCTGGTGATGGGCCGATGCCAACCCACCAGATCGGCCGGCGCCAGCGGCCGCGGCAACAGCGAGGTCGGGTCGACCTCGCCCTTGGTGATGACCCAGGTGTCGGCGCTGGCGCTGCCACGCTGCATCGACAGGTAGGCGTCCGAACGTTCGTTGCGGCGCGCCCCGGCACGCGGGTTGGACATGCTGTCGACCCGGGTCAGCCCGCCCGGCAAGACGCGCCAGCCACCACTGCCGTCGGCCACGGCATAGACCCGCACGACGGCCGAACACGGCTCCAGCCGGCTGTCGCGCCAGACCGGTTGTTCGGACGGGCGCAGTGGTGCGAGCAAGGTGTAGGCAGCCGGGTCGGCGTCGATGGCCGCCAGCAGGCGGCGCTGCGCAGCAGCGTCGAGTGAACTGACGAGCACCGGCTCGAAGGTTTCGCCGGATGAGCCGGGGGCAAAGGTGGGCGCCACGACGTAGTCGGCCAGGTCGTCGCGCAGGTCTTCCCAGACGCTGGTTTCGCCGCACCACCAGCTGGTGGCGGCGGGCAGCAGCAGCTCCTCGCCCAGCAGATGGCGCGACACACCGGGCCAGAAGGCGGCCAGGCCGGGGCTTTCCATCAGCCCGCTGCCCGGGGCATTGGCCATCACCAGTTCACCAGCGCGCACGGCCTGCAGCAGGCCGGGCACACCGAGCTGTGACTCGTTGCGTAGTTCGAGCGGGTCGAGCCATTCGTCGTCGACCCGGCGCAGCAGCACGTGCACACGCTCCAGGCCGTGCAGGGTCTTGAGGTACAGGCGCTGGTCGCGCACCGTCAGGTCGCTACCTTCGACCAGGGTCAGACCGAGGTAACGCGCCAGAAAGACGTGCTCGAAATAGGTCTCGTTGTGCGGCCCCGGCGTGAGCAGGGCCACACGCGAGCGCGCCCCCGCCGGGCTGGCGCGCATCAGGCCGTCGAGCAGGGCCTGGAAACTGGCGGCCAGGCGCTGCACCCGCAGCTCGCGAAAGGCCGAGCTGAACTGCTGGGCAATGATGAGGCGATTCTCGAGCAGGTACCCCATGCCCGAGGGCGCCTGGGTGCGGTGACCGACCACCCACCACAGGCCATCGGGCCCACGCGCCAGGTCGACCGCCACCACGTGCAGCCAATGGCCGCCGGCCGGCTTGACACCCTGCATGGGCCGCAGGTACTGGGCGTGTGCATAGACCAGCTGCGAAGGCAGCAGGCCCGAACTCAGCAGCTCCTGCGGGCCGTAGACATCGGCCAGCGCTGCGTCGAGCAGCCGGGCGCGCTGGCGCACACCACGTTCGATGTGGGCCCACTCGTCGGCCTCGATGAGAAACGGCAGCAGTTCGAGTGGCCAGGTGCGCGGCTGCTCGTGGCCTTCGGCATAGACGTTGTAGGTGGCCCCGTCGTCACGCAGGCGCCGCTGCACCCGCGCCATGCGGGCTTCGAGATCCATCCAGCCCGGCGCACCGAGTGAATCGAAGAAACGCCGCCAGATCGGCAGCAGTTCGGGCGCCTCGCCCGAGGCACCGGGCCGCAGCAGCTCGTTGTAATGGTCGACACGCCCGCGCACCGCCGCGGCGCCTGCGAGGGCGGCGGCGTCAGGCGCTTCAGCGGCAAAGAGGCTGTCCTCGATGTCGCTGGCGCTGTCGTCGATGCGAGCTGTATCCATGCCGACATCATGCCCGCCGCACCGCCTTGCCTCCATCCGGTGCGGCCCGTGCAACAACACACGGACCGGCGCCGGACTTGACAAGACGCGGCGGTGGACGAAGCGTGTGGTGGGTGGGCCGGTGAAGGGCGGATGAAGGCGGGGCGGGCGCGAAGGGCTTCGTGCTGAAACCCGGCCTCAGGGCCGGCGCAGGTCGAGCGTGAAGGGGAACTCCTGGCTGCGCACCGGATCGGCCACGACCTGCTTGCCGCCACTGTGGTTCATGGCAAAGAAACGCGCCAGACGGCGGCTCTCGGCCTCGAACGAGTTGACCGGGAAGGTCTCGTAGTTGCGTCCACCCGGATGCGCCACGTGGTACTGGCAGCCACCGAGCGAACGCTGCACCCAGCGGTCGATCACGTCGAAGGTGAGCGGTGCATGCACGCCGATGCTGGGGTGCAGCGCCGACGCCGGTTGCCATGCGCGGTAACGCACGCCGGCCACGTATTCACCGACCCGCCCGGTGGGCTGCAGCGGCAGAGACCGGCCGTTGACGGTGACGACATGGCGCGGGTCGACCAGGCCGGTGACCTTGACCTCGATGCGCTCCAGCGACGAGTCGACGTAACGCACGGTGGTGCCAGCACCGCCCTCCTCGCCCATCACATGCCAGGGCTCCAGCGCGCTGCGCAGCGTGAGGTGCACACCACGCGCGGCGATCTCGCCGACCTTGGGGAAGCGGAACTCGAAGTGCGGCGCGAACCAGGCACTGTCGAAGGCATAGCCTTCGAGCGCCATGTCCTGCATGACATCGTCGAAGTCCATCTGCACGAAGGTGGGCAGCAGGTGCCGGTCGTGCAACTCGGTGCCCCAGCGCACCAGCGGCGCACGGTACGGGTCCTTCCAGAAACGTGCGATCAGGGCACGCAGCAGCAGTTGCTGCACGATGCTCATGCGCGCATGCGGCGGCATCTCGAAGGCACGCAGCTCCAGCAGGCCCAGGCGCCCGGTCGACGAGTCGGGCGAATACAGCTTGTCGATGCAGAACTCGCTGCGGTGCGTGTTGCCGGTGACATCGATCAGCACGTTGCGCAGCGTGCGGTCCACCAGCCACGGCGGCATCGATTGACCATAGACCGCCTTGTTGCGCTCCATCTCGGCCAGCGCGATCTCGAGTTCGTAGACCTGGTCGTTGCGCGCTTCGTCGACCCGCGGTGCCTGGCTGGTCGGGCCGATGAACATGCCGCTGAACAGGTAGCTCAGGCTCGGGTGGTTGTGCCAGAAGGCCAGCAGGCTGCCCAGCAGGTCGGGCCGGCGCAGAAAGGGTGAATCGGCAGGTGTGGCGCCGCCCATCACGAAGTGGTTGCCACCACCGGTGCCGGTGTGGCGGCCGTCGAGCATGAACTTCTCGGTCGACAGGCGCGACTTCCAGGCCGCGTCGTAGAGGAACTCGGTGTGTTCGACCAGTTCGCTCCAGTGGTGCGCCGGGTGGATGTTGACTTCGATGACACCCGGGTCGGGTGTGACCGCCAGCACCTTCAGGCGCGGGTCACGCGGCGGCGGATAACCTTCGAGCACCACCTTGACGCCCAGGTCGCGCGCCGTGGCTTCGACCGCGGCGAGCAATTCGAGGTAGTCCTCGAGATGCGCCATCGGCGGCATGAAGACGTACAACACGCCGGTGGCCGAGCCGACCTTCTCGGCCTTGGGGCCGTTGGCGCGGCGCGGGTCACGCACCTCGACACACAGCGCCGTGCGGGTGATCCAGTGCGCCGACTCGAAACGGCTCGGTGAACGCGCAAGTTCGGCGGCCGACAACTTGCCCTGCGGGCCGGTCTTGCCGGTGCCGGTGGCAGGCACGCCGGTGGACGAACCGAAGACGTAGTCACCTTCAGCCGGGCCACTGACGGCGTCGAGCGGCAGGCCGACACCCGATTGCACGCCCACCAGGCCACCGGCGGCCACACCACCACCGATCACATGCGCGGCGTACTGGCTGCGGATGCTGGCGGCCGGCGGCAGGGCCGAACGATCGGCAAACGGATCCTGCTCGATGTGGAAGGGGAACTCACCCTTGCTGACCCAGGGCAGCGAGTCGAGCGGCAGGCGATAGCCCATGGGCGAGTCGCCCGGGAACAGGTACATGCGTTCATCGCGGAAGAACCAGGGACCGGTCTCCCAGTGCGTGCCGGCCACGGCCGGGCCGTCGGCACGTTTGATGGGCAACACGTAGCCGACTTCGTAGTCCAGGCCCTGGTCGAACACGCGGCGCAGGCGCACCCGTTCGAGTTCGTCCTCGATGCGGCTGTCGAAGGGGTCGACATTGACCGGCAGGCGACGCTCGCGCCA
This sequence comes from Candidatus Intricatilinea gracilis, assembly GCA_016702605.1. Taxonomy (GTDB): domain Bacteria; phylum Pseudomonadota; class Gammaproteobacteria; order Burkholderiales; family Burkholderiaceae_C; genus Sphaerotilus; species Sphaerotilus gracilis. The sequence continues at coordinate 604,579 of JADJDQ010000021.1, read as the reverse complement.
CAGGTAGTACCAGGTGTCCTCGTAGCCGGTCTGGATGTATTCGTCGGTCAGACCGAGGTTGCGCGTCAGGCGCTTGATGAAGCGTTTCGCGTCTTCCGACGTGTAGGCATGCGGATCACGCTCGTCGGCAAACAGCGACGGGTCGTTCCAGCACGGCTCGCCGTCGGCGCGCCAGTGGATGCCCAGAGCCCAGCGCGGCAGTTGTTCACCCGGATACCACTTGCCCTGGCCGTAGTGCAGGAAGCCGCCCTGGCCGTACTGGTCGCGCAGGCGGTGCACCAGGTCCTGCGCAAACAGGCGTTTGGTCGGGCCCAGGGCGTCGGTGTTCCATTCGGCACCGTCGCGGTCGTCGACCGACACGAAGGTCGGCTCGCCACCCATGGTGAGGCGCACGTCGCCGGCCTGCAGTTCGGCGTCGACCTGCTCACCCAGGGCGAGCACGTCGGTCCATTGGTCTTCGGTGTAGGGCTTGGTGACACGCGGCGATTCCCAGATCCGCGTGATCTTCATCGTGTGTTCGAACTCGACCTCGCACTCGTCGACCGCACCACTCACCGGTGCGGCGCTCGACGGCTGCGGCGTGCAGGCCAGCGGAATGTGGCCTTCGCCGGCCAGCAGGCCCGAGGTGGGATCCAGGCCGATCCAGCCGGCGCCGGGCAGGTAGACCTCGCACCAGGCGTGCAGGTCGGTGAAGTCGACCTCGGTGCCGCTCGGGCCATCGAGCGCGACGACGTCGGACTTCAACTGGATCAGGTAGCCCGAGACGAACCGTGCCGCCAGGCCCAGGTGACGCAGTGTCTCGACCAGCAGCCAGCCGGTGTCGCGGCACGAGCCACTGGCGTTGGTGAGCGTCTCTTCGGGCGTCTGCACACCCGGCTCCAGGCGGATCAGGTAGCTGATCTCGTGTTGCAGGCGCTGGTTGACGGCGACCAGGAAATCGATCGTGCGCACCTCGGTGAGGTCGACGCTGTCGATGAAGGCCTTGAACCTGGGCGTGGGTGGCTCGGCCACCAGATACGGCGCGAGCTCTTGTTTGAGGCTGTCGTCGTAGGTGAACGGGAAGTTTTCGGCGCTCGGCTCCAGGAAGAAGTCGAACGGGTTGTAGACCGACATCTCGGCCACCAGGTCGACCGTGACCTTGAACTCGGTGGTCGGCTCGGGGATGACCAGGCGCGCCAGGTAGTTGGCGAACGGGTCCTGCTGCCAATTGACGAAGTGCTCGGCGGGTTCGACGCTGAGCGCGTACGACAGGATCGAGGTACGGCAATGCGGCGCCGGGCGCAGGCGCACGACCTGCGGCGACATGCCGACGCGGCGGTCGTACTTGTAGTGGGTGATGTGACTCAGAGCGACGTGGATGGACACGGGGTGGCCTGTAGTGTTGTGTGAGTCCCCATGAGGGGAACAAGCCCCGCGCAGCGGGGCAGTTGGACGTCAGGCGGGCGCGGTGGGCGAGATGTGCGACACAGCAAGCTGCGTCGCGCCGGGCCGATCGTCAGTGCGCGGTGACGAGGAAGTCGCGGCTGATGCCGGCACCGAGGTCGCCGACCCGGTCGAGGAACTGCGTGAGGTAGGCGTGCAGGCCGGTCGAGAGGATCTCGTCGATGCGACCGTACTCGAGATCGGCGCGCAGCCGCCCGGCGCGGCGCAGAGTTTCGCTCGACTGGTCGTTGGCCACCAGCGCCAGGTTGGTGACCACGTCGTTGGTGCAACGCGCCAGCGAACGCGGCATGTCCGGGCGAAGGATCAGCAGCTCGGCGACCTTCTCGGGCTGGATGACGTTGCGGTAGACCTTGCGGTAGACCTCGAAGCCGGATACGGAGCGCAGTATCGCGGACCAGTGATAGAAGTCGTACTCCTGATCACGCGCGTCGGCGGCGCCGTAGAAGTCGCTCTCGACGGCGTGGAACTTCACGTCGAGCAAACGGGCCGTGTTGTCGGCACGTTCCAGGAAGGTGCCGATGCGCACGAAGTGCAGCGCCTCGTCCTGCAGCATGGTGCCCACCTGCACACCGCGCGACAGGTGCGAGCGGAACTTGACCCACTCGAACAGATTCGCCGGATCACGCTCGAAGGCACCATCACGCAGCATGCGGTTGAACTCGAGCCAGGTCTGGTTGGTGGTCTCCCAGACCTCGGTGGTGAGGGTGCCGCGCACTGCCCGAGCGTTCTCGCGCGCCGCGCGCAGGCACGACACGATGCTCGAGGGGTTGGTTTCGTCGCGCACCATGAACTGCATGACGTGGCGCTGCTCGACCTTGTCGAAACGTTTGTGATAGTGGCCGGTGAGCTCGGAAATGCTCAGCAGCCCGCGCCAGCCTTGCTCGGCCACGGCCAGTGATTGCGGCAGCAGCGAGGTCTGGTAGTTGACGTCGAGCATGCGCGCGGTGTTTTCGGCCCGCTCCATGTAGCGAGACATCCAGAAGAGGTGGTCAGCGGTTCTTGACAGCATCGAAATCGCCTTGTCTTGTTCTGTGTGTGAGGTGTGCCAGGTCAGGCCTCGAGAATCCAGGTGTCCTTGGTGCCGCCGCCCTGCGAGCTGTTGACGACGAGTGACCCTTCCTTGAGCGCCACACGCGTCAGGCCACCGGCGCACATCTGCACCGTCTTGCCCGACAGCACGAAGGGCCGCAGGTCGATGTGGCGCGGCGCGATGCCCGAGTTGACGAAGGTCGGGCAGGTCGACAGGCTCAGCGTGGGCTGGGCAATGTAGTTGCGCGGGTTGGCCAGCAGATGGGCGCGGAAGGCTTCGATCTCGGCCTTGGTGGCTGCCGGGCCGACCAGCATGCCGTAGCCGCCGGCGCCGTGGACTTCCTTGACCACGAGTTCGCCCAGATGCGCCAGCACGTAGCCCAGGTCGTCCTTGTCGCGGCACATGTAGGTCGGCACGTTGTTCAGGATCGGCTTTTCGCCGAAATAGAACTCGATCATCTTGGGCACATAGGGGTAGATCGACTTGTCGTCGGCCACGCCGGTGCCCACGGCGTTGGACAAGGTGACATTGCCGGCGCGATAGGCCGAGATCAGGCCGGCGCAACCCAGCGTCGAATCGGGGCGGAAGACCAGCGGGTCGAGGAAGTCGTCGTCCAGGCGGCGGTAGATCACGTCGACCCGGCGCGGGCCCTGCGTGGTGCGCATGAAGACGAAGTTGTCCTTGACGAACAGATCCTGACCTTCGACCAGTTCGACGCCCATCTGCTGCGCCAGGAAAGCGTGCTCGAAGTAGGCCGAGTTGTACATGCCGGGCGTGAGCACCACGACGGTGGGCTCGTTCACGCCCGGGGGCGCCACGCTGCGCAGCGTTTCGAGCAGCAGGTCGGGGTAATGCGCCACCGGCGCCACCGGATGCGAGGCGAACAGGTCGGGGAAGAGCCGCATCATCATCTTGCGGTTCTCAAGCATGTAGCTCACGCCGCTGGGCACGCGCAGGTTGTCTTCGAGCACGTAGTAGGCGCCCGAGCCATCAGGCTGCGCGGCGCGCACGATGTCGATGCCCGAGATGTGTGAATACACACCCTGCGGCACGTCCACACCGATCATCTCGGGGCGGAACTGTGCGTTGTGCATGATCTGCTCGGCAGGCACGATACCGGCCTTGATGATCTCCTGGTCGTGATAGACGTCGTGGATGAAGCGGTTCAGAGCCAGCACACGCTGGCGCAGACCGGCCTCCATCTCGGTCCACTCGTTGGCCGGGATGACGCGCGGTATCAGGTCGAAGGGGATGAGTCGTTCGGTGCCCTCGCCGTCGTCCTTGTCGCCGTAGACGGCAAACGTGATCCCGACGCGGCGAAAGATCATCTCGGCCTCTTCGCGCCTGGCGCCCATGGCATCGGGCGCCTGCCGCCCCAGCCAGTCGGCGTAGGTCTGATAGTGGGCGCGCACGCTGCCGCCCGGTGAGGCATACATTTCATCGAACATGGTGGTCGTCATGGGCTGTTGTTGTAGGGATGTATAGCAAGTTCAAGGCCATCGCCCCGAAGCGGGGCATGCCAATAGCGATGCTCCCGGACACGATGGCACCAATTCTGAGCATCGGCACTGCGCCAGTGCCAGGCGCCGCACACATCCGTGCGCACCAGCGTGATGCCGTGGTCGAGCAGGCGTTCGACCACCTCGTCGGCCGGGTGACCGTAGCGATTGTGATGGCCTGCCTGGATCAAACCCCAGCGCGCTGTCACGTGGTCGAGAAATATCGGGTCCGACGATGTGTGGCTGCCGTGGTGGGCGACCAGCAAGACATCGGCACGCAACCTCGACGCCGAACGCTCGAGCAGTTCGAGCTCTTGCAGGCGCTCGACGTCACCCAGCAGCAAGGCGCTGCGCCGCCCGTCGTCGATACGCAGCACACACGACAAGGCGTTGGGCCGCAAGTGGCCAGCGGCGTGACGTTCGTAATCGCGTTCGGTGGGATGCAGCACTTCGAAGGACACGCCGTCCCACGACCAGCGCTGGCCCGCCAGACAGCGCCGATGGGTCCGGCCAGCCAGCAGCGGGTGATCGGTCTCGAGCGAGCTGCTGAAGTCACGCGCGCCCACACCGGCGAAAACGGCGCGAGCACCACCGACATGGTCGGTATCGCGGTGGCTGAGCATCAGCAAGTCGAGCGGCGCAATGCCCAGGCCACGCAGCAAGGGCACCAGCACACGTTCACCCGCATCACTGTCGCGCGAATATTGCGCCCCGGCGTCGTACAACAGGCTGTGATGGCGGGTGCGCACCAGCACGGCCTGGCCCTGCCCCACATCGGCGCCGAGCAGCTCGAAGTGCCCGGCAGCCGGCGTCAGGGTCGGCGCCCACAACACCGGCAGCAGCAGCGGCAAGCCGGTCAGGCGCAAGGACCTGGGCCCGGGCAGCAAGATCACAAGTGCGCCCAGCAGTGCCAGCGCCTGCGCCCAGACCTGCGCCGTCGGCGGCTGCCAGCTCGCCATCGGCACACCCGCCAGCAGGGCCAGCCAGCTGCTTTGCAACTCCACCAGCCAGGCGGCCAGGCTCCACAGTGGCGACACCAGACAACCCAGCAAGACCAGCGGCGTGATGAGCAATGTGACCAGGGGGATGGCGACGACATTGGCCACAAAACCCACCAGCGCCAATTGGTGAAAGAACAGCAGCGACAAGGGCGCCAGCCCCAGTGTGGCCACAGCCTGGGTGTGCAAGGCCGAACGGATCGAACGCCACAAGGCAGCGCCGAGGGCACGTGCCGCCGCCGCCGGGGACGGCAAGGGCGCCGAGTGTGCGCCGGTGGCACCCTGGTCGTCACCGGCGGCGGCCACACGCAGCCCGAACGGTTGAGGCGCGAGGGTGTCTTCAGTCTCTTTCGACTGCAACATGAGCAGGCCCACAGCAACAAACGACAGCCAGAAACCTGGTTGCAGCAGCGCCCAGGGATCCAGCAAGGTGACCACCAAGGCTGCGGCAACCAGCGTCACGGGCCAGGGCCAGCGCAGCCCGATCAGTGGTGTGAGCCCGGCCACGGCAATCATGAAGACCGTGCGTTGTGCCGGCACACCCCAGCCCGCCAACATGGCATAGGCCAGCGCCACCGCGACACCGGCGATGCGGGCGGCGTGAGGCGCGGGCAGCGCCAGCGCCAGGCTCGGCGACCATGGCCAGCTGCGCCGCACGATCGCTGCGGCCAGCCAGGCCAGCATCGTGAGATGCACACCACTGATGGCCACCAGGTGCGCGACGCCGGTGGTGCGGAACAGTTCCCAGTCCTCACGCGAGATGCCCGCCTGGTCACCCACACACAGGGCAGCCACCACACCCGCGGCGCGGCTGTCGCCCAGGCGGGCATGGATGCGGTCGCGCAACCACTGGCGCAACTGCTGCACGGGGTAGGCGACGCCGACATCCAACCGGCGTGTCTGGTCGGCCCGCCCACTGCGAACGTAGCCGGTCGCGCCGACACCGTGTTCGAACAACCACAACTCGTAGTCGAAACCGCCTGGATTGGACAGCCCCCGCGGCGCGTACAGGCGCACGGGCAGGCGCCAGCGCTCACCGGCACGCAGGTCGGCAGGGCCCGGCGCCGGATCGGCAACCGCTTCGACATCACGCGTGCGACGCTCGTGATACCAACCCAGCGACAACAAGTCGGGCAATCGCACCACCGACCCGGTGTCGGCTCTGGTGGCGGACTCGACCTCGAGCCTGAGCCTGATGCCGTCGCTGCGCTGCGTCGGCAAAGCGGCGACGACCCCTGTCACGACAAGATCGACCCCCTCGAGCGAGGTGGTCAGGCGGTCCGCGAGTCGGGCCGCGGCGCGCCACTCGGCCTGGGCATGCCCCAGCAGCAGACCACCGGCCAACACGGCCAGGGATACGGTGGCCATGCCATGCCGAGTGCTGGCCACACCTCGGATCGACTGGCCTGGCCGGGGAGCCGACGACCCGTCCACATCCGACCGCACAGCACGCCGCACCACCCGCAGCAGCGCCAGGCCCCAGACTGCGAGGGCAGTCAGAACCTCGACCCACACCCAGCCTGCAAACCACAACTCCCGCTGCTGCAACTGCAGGGCGGCACCCGCCAGAACGGCGCCACCAGCAAGCGGAAGCAGGCGGTTTGTGGACATGAGGTCATGGCAGCGCAGCAGCTTGCCGGTATGGGCCGCAGTGTAGGATTTGTGTCGACACACGGTGGGCCAAACGTTCCGCCAGGCCACAGGCGTCGTCGCCACGGCGGCTTCACGCCGTCGCCCCCATCACACCAACCCGAGACCTCGACATGAGCATCACCTCCAGACTGGCCGAACTCGGCATCACCCTGCCGGGGGTTGCCACCCCTGCGGCCGCCTACGTACCCTTCGTGCGCAGCGGCTCGCTGGTTTTCATCTCAGGCCACATCGCCAAGCGCGACGGCAAACCGTGGGTGGGTCAACTCGGCCGCGACATGGTCACAGCCGACGGCAAACTTGCGGCGCGCGCCATCGCGATCGACCTGCTCGGCACGCTGCAGGCTGCAGCCGGTGATCTGGAGCGGGTAAAACGCATCGTCAAGGTCATGAGTCTGGTGAACAGCACCGGTGAGTTCACCGAGCATCACCTGGTGACCAACGGAGCTTCCGAACTGTTTGTCGAGGTGTTCGGCGCCGAGCGCGGCGCCCACGCTCGCAGTGCCTTCGGCGTGGCTCAGATCCCGATGGGTGCCTGTGTCGAGATCGAACTGATCGCCGAACTGGCATGACATCGGCGCTGCAGAAACGGCTGACGCCACGCCCTGTGCTGATGGTTGTCGCGGGCGCCGCTTTGGTTGCGGTAGGTGCGGCGCTCTACGGCCAACATGTGCAAGGCATGCAACCGTGTCCCTGGTGCATCTTGCAGCGCATGATCTTTCTGCTCATCGCCGTCCTGGCCTTGCTGACCGCTGTGTTGCCAGCCAGTTGGCGATGGCGCTGGCCAGTGGGCGGCGCGGCCGTGGGATTGGCCGCGTTGAGTGGCGTGGCTGCAGCGCTCTACCAGAACCTGGTTGCAGCCCGACAACCCTCGTGTGACATGACGCTGGCAGACCGCATCATTTCCGGCTTGGGCGCCGATGCCCTGTTGCCGGAGATGTTCGAAGTGCGTGCATCGTGTGCCGATGCCGCCGTCAGTTTGTTCGGTGTGCCGTATGAACTGCTCAGCTGCACGCTGTATCTGGTGATCCTCGCCGCGGCCGTGTGGGTCATGCGCAAACAAGAACGGTCGCAACACTGACGTATTGCGACCGTTCCAGGCCTGGAGAGTTCAACCTCGGCGCCGCCTGGAGGCGTGCGCCGCGTTGAGATCAGACCAGCGGAAAACGCACCTGCACGCGCAGGCCACCAAGGTGCGAATCGCCGAGTTCGATATTGGCGCCGTGGGCGTCGGCCACCCGCCGAACAATCGCCAGGCCCAATCCGATACCACTGCCGTCGTCACGCAGGCGACGGAACCGATCGAACACCACACTGCGTTTTTCGGGCGGAATACCGCAGCCTGCATCGTCGACACAAAGCGTGACCGAGTCCTTGTCGGCACGAGCCGAAATCTCGACGCTGCCACCTGCCGGCACGTGCCTGATCGCATTGCCGACCAGGTTGCGCAACAAGGTCTGGATGCCGAAGCGGCGACCACGCATGTGGTCGACGTCGACATGGGCATGAAGATGCACACCGCGGCGCGTGGACTCGATCGACAAGTCGCTCATCACTTCCCGGACGAGCTGATCGACGTTGACCCGTTCGGTGGGCGCATCCTGCGGTTCACCTTCGACACGCGCCATCGACAGCAGCTGGTCGACGAAATGTGAGCACCGATCGACACTGGCCTTGAGGCCACCGAGGGCTTCGCGGCGGATATCGGGATCCTCGGCGCGCTCGGCAATCTGGGCATGCAACCGCAATGCAGCCAAGGGTGTACGCAGCTCGTGGGCGGTCACTGCGCTGAAATCACGCTCACGTGTCATCGCCGACTGGATGCGCCCGAACAGCCCGTTGATCGCGTCGATCATCGGCTTCATCTCGAGCGGCATCGAGTCCACGCGGATCGGTGCCAGTTCTGTAGGGCGGCGGTTGACCAGCTGATTGGCAGTGTCCGACAAAGGCTGCAGGACACGCGTCATCAATCCGCCGATGAGGCCGACCATCACGACGATGGCCATGCAGAAGGCCACCAGCGGACCGGTCAGACTCTCACCGAGAGCGGCCATGCGCTGATCCTCCATGTCGGCCACGTGGATCTCGTACGCGCCCGAGGGTGCCTTGAGCACGTAGACACACGCCTCACGACCACCGAGGAAGTTGTGGTCGAAGCCACTCTTGCCGGCAACACCTAGCGCCGTCTCGGGTGCGTTGGAGCTGCGCAGCAACAGCTTGCCCGAGGCCGACCAGATCTGGTAACGATAACGATCCTGCAGGGCGCCGGACGTCTCCTGGTCGACCGCCACGTTCAGGCCATTGCTGGTATCGCCGCCCATCTCGTCGAGCTCGTGGTCGGCAAAGGCCATCACGGTGCGAGCCAATTCAACGAGACGGTCGTCGTGCAGACGTTCGTTCTGACGTGCGGCAGACCAGTACATCGCCACTGCGCCGATCAGCCACGCAGCCAGCATGGAGCCGACCGCCATCAGCAGCAAGCGCCTGCGCAACGACCAATGGCCGGGTTCGAGCGACGCAGGCGGTCCGGAACGGCCCACGTCGACCACGTCGACCGACCCGCGCGCGCCGACGGGTCCGGAACGACCGAGAACCGCACTCATGCCGCCTCTCCGCCGGCCTGAACGCCGGGATCACTGTTCAGCATCTGCGCCGGAGCGAGTTGGTAACCCATGCCACGTGTCGTGATGATGAGGCGGGGATCGAGTTTGCGGCGCAGGTGATGGATGTGCACCTGAACCGCATTGCTTTCGATTTCTTCGCCCCAGCCGTACAGGGCCTCTTCGATCTGCTGACGCGACACGGTGCGGCTGCGGCGGCGCATCAGCAGTTCGAGGACCCAGAATTCCTTGGTCGTCAGCGCCACGTGCCGGCCATTCCACAAGACCGACCGGCTGGCCGGCTGCAACGTCAGCGGCCCGTGCACGACGTCTTCCTCGCCGACATCCCCGACCTGGGCGCGCCGCACCACCGCCCGGACCCGAGCGGCCACTTCGTCGAGGTCGAACGGCTTGACGAGGTAGTCGTCGGCGCCTTCGTCGAGCAGCTGGATGCGATCCTCCACATGACCACGCGCCGTGATGATGATGACCGGCGTGTAGCGCGCCTGGGTGCGCATCACACGCAAGCACTCCTCACCGCTCATGCCGGGCAGGCCGAGGTCGAGCAACACGCAGTCGTAGTTCTGCGTATCGAGTGCCGCCAGGCCCTGCTCCGCACTGGTCACCCAATCGACTGCATATCCACTCTGCATCAGTCCAAGGCAGGTTGCCCGGCCCAGCATTGCATCATCTTCCGCGAGCAAAACGCGCATCTGTTCTTACTCCTGCCTCGAAGCCTTGGTGAGAACTCGCCCCATTCGGGCTCGGTTCTTACGTTGAAATAATTGTTTTCGTCGACAACGCTGAAAGCCTGACGTGCCGATCACGAACCTGCATTCGGCCATGATTCAAAGTCCATCGCAAATGTAACCGACGCCCCCGGCGTGACAAGCAGCCGCTTACTTCTGACTCCACCAACCGACGCCGACGCCTTTGCGCCGTGAGGTCAGCCTAAGCTGCGCGGCGGCCAGATCCGGTGTCCGGACATCGTCCCACAGACCTTCCAACGCAGCGCTTACCTTCGGATGCAACTCCACGACCAGATCAAGCACACGTGCCTGTGGCAGCTGCAGCACCGCTCCGTTGCCCCCAGACCCAGTTCGCCCTGCACCCGCGCGCAGCGCACCAAGTCACCACTTGCAAGTTTCGTCGATTGCCGGCTGCGCTGGCTGGCCGCACTGCTGTTGGCTGCACTGCCTGTTGCAGCCTGCGCGCAGGTCGACGATGGACTCGCGCTGGCCGAACGCGGCGGCATCGTGTTGTCGAACCTCCCGGGTTCGGCGGATGTTCAACCGGAGCCCGACGCCATCGACACGCTGGGCATGGTCGGCGGCCAAGTGGATCCCGCCGGCGGTGCCCCCCGGACCGTACAAAAGGCTGGCGAGGTGGAACAGGGCATCGACCTGCGTCGGCTCATCACCCAGGTCGCGCATGAATCCGGCGTCGGCGCCGACCTGATCGCCGCGATTGCGGCGGCCGAATCACGCTTCGATCCCACTGCACGGTCGCCAAAGGGCGCTCAGGGCCTGATGCAGTTGATGCCTGCCACGGCCAGGCGTTTCGGCGTGAAAGACGTCTGGAACGTCGCGGACAACCTGCGCGGCGGTGCAGCGTACCTGCGCTGGTTGCTCGACCTGTTCGGCGGCGACGTGAGCTTGGCGGTGGCCGCCTACAACGCCGGCGAAAACGCTGTCCTCAGGGCCGGGCGGCGCATACCCGCCTTCAGCGAGACTCGCCACTACGTGCCGCGCGTGCTGGCATGGCGCGAACAGTACGCTGCCGAGTTCAAGCTGGCAGACCAACCCAGACCGACCGCCCATGCCCCGGCGAAGCCAGCAGGCGCCCGCCAGGTCAGCGAGTCGCGGCAACAACTGGCCCACCGTTCGACGTCCCGGCAATCCAGCCTCACCGCCACCAGTCATTGATCGACGACACATGGCAACACCAGGCCACATCGACACCGACCCGGCAACGTTTGGACGCTCGGTCTGACGATGCCACAAGGTGGCAAGCTTGGTCTCTGCCGCAAAATCGCTCACCGATCCGGCCCGACCTGGTGCAGACCGGTTCGGATACCGCGCAACAAGGCAGGGAAACACAATCGACAACATATCGTTCGCGCCCGCCGTCGCCTGCGTGAGGCCTAATATTGGCCGACATTCCATGGCCGACGCACGTTGGCCGACATACACCCAACGTCGAAGTACACCTGGCCGGCTCACCCGTATCGATCCCCAAACTGCAGTTCAGATGTCCAACCTGCCAATCCCGGAGAAAGTCTTGCATTCGTCCCTGCCCCACCACATCTGCGCAACTGCCGACGCGGCTCGCCCAAAGGTACTCCCGAGATCCACCACTCAGCGAGGTTTCACCCTGCTCGAATTGCTGGTCGTGATGGTCATCATCGGCTTGCTGGCGGGCATCGTTGCTCCGCAGTACTTTGCCCAACTCGGCAAATCGAATGCCAAGGTGGCACGGGCGCAGATCGAATCCTTCGGGCAGGCGCTCGACCAGTATCGACTGGACGTTGGTCAATACCCCACCACCGAGCAAGGTCTGGCCGCCCTGCGCAGCGCTCCGCAGGGCCAGGCCCGCTGGCAGGGTCCGTATCTGAAACGCGACATTCCGAACGACCCCTGGAACAAGCCGTACGTCTACCTGGCGCCGGGCACCCACAGCGAGTACGACCTGTCGAGTCTGGGCTCGGATGGTCAGACCGGCGGTGAGGGTGAAGCAGCCGACGTCGTCTCCTGGTAATCCGAGGTTGCGACGCGGCAATGTCGGCCGCGTCGCATGTCGTCACCTAGCGCAAGAAGAAATCACGTGTCCCGGATCTGGAAGAGTGAACTCAGGCTGGAACTGCGCATCAACGGCTGTCAGGCCGAGTTGCGTGGCCCGGGGCTGGGCCGTCGCCTGATCGCCAGCGCCAGCGCCAGCGGGCGAGGCGCTGCCGCCATCAGTGCAGCACTCAGCGCCTTGCGTCTGGCCGACGACATCGCACTTTTGCCGGCCGACGCGCGCCTCACGGTCGCCGACGAATACGTCTGGTACGCACTGCTCGATACCCGCGCCAGCGCGCAGCAGGCTCTCGACGATGCCACCTCGCAGTTCAGTGACGCCCTCGGACGCAACGATCTGCTGGTGCAGGTCAGCCCGCTGCCAGGCGGCAGCGGCTGGCTGGCTGCTGCCTTGCTCGAGGCCGACCTGAACGCGTGGGCCGACGCTCTGGCCGACGCCGGTGTTCGCCTGCAACATCTGCATCCCGCCCTGGTCAGCGATCTGACCGAGGTGGCATCGAAGGTCTCCGAAGACGACGCCGTCATTGCCCTGCTGCGCGACCAGGGGGCCACACTGGTCAGGCTCGACGGCGGAGTTCCGGCTGCACTGGCTTGGGAGCGGTTCGACATCGACGATCGCGGCCTGCTCGACCTGCGCCTGCAGACCTTCGTCGACAACACAACTCCCGCCAGAGCCCGGTCGCAGGAAACGACCGACAACGCCGAAGCCGACGATCGTGTCGCCATCTACCTGATGCCGCAGGGCAAGTCGATTCGTCGCTACAGCGACAGCATCGACTCGGTGGCAGGTCCGGCCTCGCTGGCACGAGAGGTCGACGGCTGGGCTCCGTCCACAACAGCCGACCGCTCCGTGGGCCAACGTCGCCCGGCGGCGCCCGCTCCGGCTTCGGCGGCGGTGTCGCGGTCGGTCCAGCCCGAGCGCGAAGCCAATCTGCCGATCCGTCGCACGGCGCGTCTGCCGGCCGCCCAGCCGCCGCAGGACACCGCACCGGCCGCGCCGCCCGGACTGGCGCAGCGGGTGCGCGACATGCTCGAACGACGCCGCGAACGCCGGGCCGAGAGACTGCGCCAGGAAAAGGCGCTCGACGAGGACAACCTGTCGAGCTTGCCTGCCGTGTATTCACCCACCGGCAGCCTGATCGCCGACGCGTGGCAGGACACGCAGCAGCAGGCTGCCGACACCGGCCCTGGTTCCAACCTCGACCTGTCGTTCGAACTCGAAGCCGAACTCGATCGCGAGTTTTCGTCGGCAGGTGTGGAGTCCTTTGTCGACACCGATCCAGCTGCCATGGATGAGGCGCCCTATCGCGACCCTGGTGTGGCGGCCGCTCTTGCCGCCGCGCCGACCCTGCTCGAACCGTCCGATCTGGCGCCCCTGCCGGCCCTGCACAAGGCCAGGGGCTGGACCGGTGTCGAGCGGCGTCGCGGTCGACGTGCATGAAACGACTGCACCAGCTCGACTTCATGGCACCGGCTGCCCGCCCGTGGGCCGGCTACACGATGCTCGCGCTGGCAGTGGCAACTGGGGTCGTGGTGCTCGGCCTGATGTGGCGCAGCCGCGCCGATCTGCCGCCGGCTCGCGGTGCCGCCGCAGATCCGCCGTCGGCAGGCTCGGCAGTCACACTCAGCGCGGTGCCGCCTGCCGCCGCCACGTTTGCCCGTGCAGCCAGCCAGACCGGCGCCTTGCCGGTCGGGCTCGTGGCACCGACCGACGCGGCTGCTGCGGCAGAGCGCCTGCAACTTGGCCAGACCCGCGCCCTGGCAGGCACGAAGGCCTTGCCCTGGGCCCGGTTGCTCGGTGCCATCCAGACCTACACCAGCAGCAAGGTCGAACTTGTGCGCATCGAGCCACACGGCAATATCGAGTCGACGCCTCGGGCGCCTGCCAAGGTGCGCCTGACGCTGCAGGCCCGTGAGCCAGCCGACATCGACGCCTTCGTCCTGGCCTTGCAAGCCGAGCCCAGGTTGCGCGATGTCGCCGTGATCCAGGCTCCACACAAGCTGCAACGCAGCTCGGCCGGCGCCGAGGGCACCAACCGTGGCCGTGCCGCCGCGGCGGACGGCACGTTGCTCGGCTTTGCCGTCGTGGCAGCCTGGCGCGACGCACCAGAGTCCTTCAGCGCACGGGTCTCGCCCGGCTCGGCGGCAAGTGCTGTCGCCACCAGACCATGACCGCCGAGCTCGACACCGACGGACATCGCGTCAGCCCGTCGACCTGGATGCGCTGGCGCCTGATCTGGCGGGTTCATTACGGAACACCCGCCGCCTTGGCGCTGATCCTGTGGATCATCTCGGTGCCGCTGGCCATCACCGTGTACGACCGGTACACGGTGCAACGCGCTGCCAAGGCCGCGCCCGCCGCAGACCCGTCAGCGGCAACACCTGGCGGATCAGCCAACCCGGGAGGAGTGACCACTGGCGTCGCCCCGTTGGCGCAGGCATCGTCAGCTGCGCCAGCGCCTGCAGTCGCACCGGCGTCGTCCGCTTTGCCGGCAGCAACTGCATTGGCGGCGGCTCTTGCGGCGGGCGACGCCGCCTTGATCGAAGCGCTGCCAACCACCGCCCAGCGCGGCGCCGATCTGGGCGCGTTGATCACGGCTGCACGCAACGCAGGCCTGGCGCCGTCACAGGCCGACTACGCGCTGGAGACCGGCGCGATCCGGGGCCTGGCCAGGTTGCGGGTCGATCTGCCGGTGCGCGGCAGCGGTGCACAGCTCGCGCGCTTCATGACCATGCTCGATGCGCAGTTGCCCAATGCCGTCGTCGAGTCGCTGGACATGACGCCCGCCGGCCCACGGCAGCCGCTGCGTAGTGACGCACACCTGCATCTGGTGCTCTTTTATCGCGCACCGGCATGAACACCGGCCCGTCATCACCGGCTTGCCGTGCCACACCTCACCTGACATCCATCGTAGTCCGCCCATGACCGCAAAGACTTGCCAGCCCCTCCTCATGGCGCCATGCCGGGCCACGGGCCAGCGCCCGTTGCGCCGTGTGATGGCCGGCTTTTCGCTGATGGAACTGGTCGTCACGCTGGCCCTCATCGGCGTGTTGGCCGGCCTGGCCGCACCACTGGCTGAAATGGCAGTGGCGCGCAGCAAGGAGCGCCAGTTGCGCACCGGTCTGCAGGCGCTGCGCCAGGCCATTGACGGCTACAAACGGGCCGCCGACAGCGGCCTCATCACGGTCAAGGCCGGTGGATCGGGCTACCCGGCCACACTCGACGCGCTCACCGGCGCGGCGGCGGCCGGCGGCGACGACAAGAACCCTGCGCCCGCCGTCATCTTCCTGCGCCAGTTGCCGCGTGACCCCTACGCCGACCCGTCATTGCCCGCCGGCGCCACCTGGGGCCTGCGCTCGTACGCCAGCCCACCCGATCAACCCCAAGCGGGCGAAGACGTCTTCGACGTCTATTCACGTGCCGAAGGCAAGGGCATCAATGGTGTGCCCCTGCGCGAGTGGTGAGCCCTCGCGCAGGCTTGCGTTGACTCAATTGCGCTCGGGCAACGCGGCGGGCTGCTCACGTGATGCTTGCGTGGTGCCGGCCCCGCGGCGCATCATGGCCACAGACCGGCGCCACCAGCTGCCGGCGACCCGGAGACGCATGATGAGCACCAAACACGACGCACCAGCCACACCCGGCGCCCCCGACACCTCCACATCTGCCGTGTCGATCCATGACGACTTCAGCCAGGCGCAGCAGCGTTTCTGGACCGAATGGGCCGACGCCGGTCGGCTCTGGATGTCGTGGTGGATGAACTCGCTGCCGTCGGTCGGCTGGCCACCGGTCGGCACCGTGCTGCCGCCGGCACCGGGCACACCCATCAAGACCGACAGCCCGGGCAACGGGCCAGCCAATGGGTCGGGCACTCTGTCGGCTCATCAGCATCCCGAGACACCGCCGAAACATTCGCGTGCTGCAGGTGCCAGGCACCACTGATCGCCAGCACCACTGATCGCCAGCGCGGACAGGCAGCACTAGGGCGAATCCTGCTTGCCCGCGAGCCGCCAACTGCAAGTGCGTGTGGCGCAGGCGCGGCGTGCGTCAGTCGCCGAGCAGTTGCGCCACCTTCATCAGGCCCTCGACAGGCTTGCCTTTGCGGCCACGTTTGCCGACATGCGCTTGCAGTCCCACGCCCTTGAGCAACTCTTGACGCGGCTTGCCGCCGCGGCCGCTGCCCAGCACCGTGAGTGAACTGGCGTAACAGGCGAGCGAGACCAGCGGGTCGCTCGCGTCCACATCCATCAGCATCAGGCCACGCCCACCCTTGGGCTGGTGCTTGAGTTCGGCCAGCGGGTAGGCGAGCAATCGCCCGCCCTGGGCCAGACAGGCAAGTTGCGGACGAGACGGGTCGATCGCCAGCGGCGCCAGCAGTGCCTCGCCAGCTTCCAGGTCGACGAAGGCCTTGCCGCCTTTTTGTTTGCCCGTCATGTCGCCCAGGCTGGCGACAAAACCGTAGCCGCCGCTGCCGGCCAGCAGCAGCATCTTGTGCGCCGGCCCGACCAGGTAATGCTTTGGCTGAGTGCCGGCTTCCAGGTCGATGAGGGTCGTCACCGGTTGACCGTCACCCCGCGCGCCCGGCAGGCTGGCCACCGGCACGCTGTAGGCGCGGCCGTTGCTGCCCAGCACCACCAGCGTGTCGACAGTGCGGCACTCATACGTGCCGTGCAAGCCGTCGCCGGCCTTGAAGGCAAAACTCGCCGCCTCGTGGCCGTGGCCGCCGCGCGCACGCACCCAGCCTTTGGCGCTCACCACCACTGTGACTGGCTCGTCGATCACCTTGATCTCGGCCACGGCGCGCCGTTCGGCCTGGATCAAGGTGCGACGCGCATCACCATGCGCTTTGGCGTCGGCCTCGATCTCCTTGATCAGCGTGCGCTTCAGCGCGGTTGGGCTGTCCAGGATCTCGGCGAGCTTGGCCTCTTCCGTGCGCAGATCCTTCAACTCCTGCTCGATACGAATCGCTTCGAGCCGGGCCAGTTGACGCAGCCGGATTTCGAGGATGTCCTCGGCCTGCCGGTCACTCAGGCTGAAACGCTCCATCAGCGCCGGCTTGGGCTCGTCCGCATTGCGGATGATGCGGATCACCTCGTCGATGTTGAGCAGCACCAGCATGCGCCCTTCGAGCACATGGATGCGGTCGCGCACACGGCCTAGCCGGTGCGCGGTGCGCGCCTTCACCGTATCGACGCGGTAGGCCAGCCATTCACTCAGCAGCTGGCGCAGGCTCTTTTGCGTCGGGCGTCCGTCGGCGCCCACCACCGTCAGATTCAGCGGTGCACTCGTTTCGAGGCTGGTGTGCGCCAGCAGGGTCTGGATGAAATCCGCCTGCTCGACCGTGCGACTGCGCGGCTCGAAGACCAGACGCACGGCGGCGTCCTTGCTCGACTCGTCGCGCACGGCGTCCAGCACGGCCAGCACTGTGGTCTTGAGCTGCATCTGGTCAGCGCTCAGCGCCTTCTTGCCGGCCTTGACCTTGGGGTTGGTGAGCTCCTCGATCTCTTCGAGCACCTTTTGCGAGCTGGTGCCCGGTGGCAGTTCGGTGACGACGAGTTGCCACTGGCCACGTGCCAGGTCCTCGATCTTCCAGCGCGCGCGCACCTTGAGTGAACCGCGGCCGGTCATGTAGGCGTCGCGGATCTCCTGCGCGCTCGAGATGAGTTGTGCGCCGCCGGGATAGTCCGGCCCGGGGATGAGCTCGTACAGCGCGTCGTCACTGAGCTTGTCGTCCTTGATCAGCGCCACCGCCGCCTGCGCCACTTCGCGCAGGTTGTGGCTCGGCACCTCGGTGGCCAGGCCCACGGCGATGCCGCTAGCGCCGTTGAGCAGCACGAAGGGCAGGCGCGCCGGCAGGCGTTTGGGCTCGACGGTCGAGCCGTCGTAGTTGGGGATGAACTCGACCGTGCCTTCGTCGATCTCGTCGAGCAGCAGCCGCGCGATCGGCGCCAGGCGCGCTTCGGTGTAACGCATGGCGGCGGCACCGTCGCCGTCGCGCGAACCGAAGTTGCCGTGGCCGTCGATCAGCGGGTAACGCTGGCTGAAGTCCTGCGCCATACGCACCAGGGCGTCATACGCCGCCTGGTCGCCGTGTGGGTGGAAACGACCCAGCACGTCGCCCACCACGCGCGCGCTCTTCACCGGCCGAGCGCCCCCCGGGCCTTGCGCACCCTGGGTCGTCGTCAGCCCCATGCGCTGCATCGAATACAGGATGCGCCGCTGCACCGGCTTGGCGCCGTCACACACGTCGGGCAGCGCGCGGCCCTTGACAACGCTGAGCGCGTATTCGAGGTAGGCGCGTTCGGCGTAATGCGCCAGCGTCAGGGCGTCACCGTCGATGCCGTCGCCTCCAGGCGGCAGGCCGGGTGGATCGTCGCCACCATCACCACCATCGCCACCGTCTCCACCGCCACCGGTACTGCCATTGCCATTGCCTTCGCCATCACCGTCGACGCCACCATCCGCGTCGACTGGTCCAGCAGGGCTGTCCGCATCGCGATCGGCTGGTGCCTGCGCATCCAGCGTGGGCAGGGCGGTCGCCGCGCTGCCCGCGTCGGCCGCTGCGTTCGCCAACTCGACCATCGCAGATGAAGCAGCCACCTCGCCCTGGGCAGCGGCCGACCCTGCCGCGCCGGGCGGGTTGCTTGCGAGGGCCTTGTCGTCGGGCAGCGGGTCGTTGAACAGGTCCGGGGTATGCGGGGTCATGAGGTCGGGGGCAATTCAGTGAAGGTGTCCGGTGCCAGTGCGAAGCCAGACGGAACTGGGCGCGGCGCCGGGTGCGCGGCATCGCAGGTATCAGTCGGGCGCCAGCGCCAGGCCATCGAAACCATCGAGCACGGCGCGCACGTTCAGGCCGACGTTGGCCGTGGCGTAGCCGCCCTCCTGCACCAGCAGCGTCGGGCGACCGACGGCGGCCAGACGCTGGCCGAGTTCGTGAAAGTGCTGCCGCAGCAGGCCGAAATGCGAGATGGGATCGCCGGCATAGGTGTCCACGCCGAGCGAGACGATGAGTACCTCGGGCCCATAAGCGCGCAGTGCGGCCAGCGCCGTGTCGAGTGCGGCGAACCAGTCACTCACCGGGCTGCCCGCCGCCAGCGGCAGGTTGAGGTTGCAGCCCAACCCCGCGCCTGCACCACGTTCGTCCGCATGCCCCAGGTAGAACGGGTACTCGGTCCGTGGGTCGCCGTGGATGCTGGCGAAGAACACATCGGCCCGGTCGTAGAAGATGGCCTGCGTGCCGTTGCCGTGGTGGTAGTCGACGTCGAGGATGGCGACCTTGGCCGCACCCGCATCCAGCGCCGCCTGCGCCGCTACCGCCACGTTGTTGACGAAGCAATAACCGCCGAAGAAATCGACGCCGGCGTGATGTCCGGGCGGGCGCGTGAGCACATAGGCCGAGCGTTCACCCTCGCGCAGCAGGGCCAGGCCGGTCAGCGTGGCCTGCGCACCGCCATACGCTGCAGCCCAACTGCCGGCGGTGAGCGGCGTGCCGCTGTCCATCGAGTACAGGCCCATGCGTGCAGCGAAGTTGGCCGGCACCACGTCGCGGCGCATGCCGGGCGCCGGCCAGACGGCCGGAAACGCTGCGCCCGGATCGGTGTTGCCGGCAGAGGCCGCCTCGGCCGCCCACTCGTCCCACGCGCCTTGGATGAATTGCAGATAGGCGCCAGCATGAACCCGGGCCAACGGCGCGACGCCAAAGTCGCGCGGCACGACGAACCCATCGTGCGTGGACGCCGCCGCATGTGTCGTGCCCTGCAGCGCGGCGACTAGAAACTCCGCCCGCGCCGGTGTCTCGAATGCCGGCACAAGCCTGCCACGGAAGATTTCGTGCGTCGGCGCATGCGCCGCATGCGCGGCGTTGAAGACAGTCTTCATGCGGGCAACAGCTTCACAAGTGGCGTATAGGCCTGCAGCGCCGCGTCGCGGGTCAGCAGGTGCAGAGGTTCGGTCATGGCCTGGGCAATCAGCAGGCGGTCGAACGGGTCGCGGTGGTGATGCGGCAGGCTGTGCACCGCCGCGGCATGCGACCAGGTCACCGACAGCGACTCGAAACCCGCAAGTGTCAATTGCTGCTGAAGCCGCACGGGATCAATCGGCAATTTGCCGAGGGCGGACTTGATCGCCACTTCCCAGAGCGACGCAGCGCTGACGTAGACCACGTCGGCCTGAGCGATCAGTTCGCGAGCCTGCGCGCCGAGTTCATCCGCGTCACGCATCACCCACAGCACGACGTGGGTATCGAGAAGCAACCTCATGGTCTAACCGGGCTCACACTGGACCTTCGAAGCTAGCCAACACCTCGTCAGGCAGTGGTGCATCGAAATCAGTCGACTCGACGAACTCGCCCTTCATCAGTCCGAATCGGATCGGGCGGCGACCACCTTCGTTCAGGGGCACCAGCTTGGCCAGCGGCGTGCCAGCCTTCGCGATCAGCACTGTGTCGCCTCCGTGCGCCTGTTCGACGAGTTCCGATAGACGAGTCTTGGCTTCGTAGATGTTGACTTGCACAGTGACGGTCCCTCGCGATCTTTGTGAGTCGCTCCGCAACCCGACATATTGACCAAGCTTGGTCAATATCAGTTTATCGCAGCGTCCAGGCGATTTCAGGAACAAGCTGCATTGCAGCCGAGATTGGCATCACACATCCACCTCGACCGCATCGCCGTGGATCTCCATCAGCTCGCGGCGCGCCGCAGCTTCACCCTTGCCCATGAGCTTGGTGAACGACGTGGTGGTGGCGCCGGCATTGAGCAAACCGTAGGCCACACGCAGCAAGCGGCGCGTGTCGGGGTTGAGGGTGGTGTCCCAGAGTTGCTCGGCGCTCATTTCGCCCAGGCCCTTGAAGCGGCTGATGCTCCAGCTGGTGTCGCGTGCGCCTTCCTTGCGCAGCTTGTCCAGACAGGCCTGCAGTTCACCGTCATCCAGGGCGTAGAACTTGGCGGCCGGCTTCTTGCCACGCGCGGCCGCGTCGACGCGAAACAGCGGCGGCTTGGCGACGTAGACGTGGCCGGTTTCGATCAAGCGCGGAAAGTGCTTGAAGAACAACGTCAGCAGCAGCACCTGGATGTGTGAGCCGTCCACATCGGCGTCAGACAGGATGCAGATCTTGCCGTAGCGCAGGCCGCTCAGATCGGGCGTGTCGGTGGGACCGTGCGGGTCGACGCCGATGGCCACCGAGATGTCGTGGATCTCGTTGTTGGCAAAGAGGCGATCGCGGTCGACTTCCCATGAATTGAGCACCTTGCCGCGCAGCGGCAGGATGGCTTGTGTTTCCTTGTTGCGGCCCATCTTGGCGCTGCCGCCAGCCGAGTCACCCTCGACGAGAAAGAGTTCGTTGTCGGCCAGGTCGCGGCTTTCGCAGTCGGTCAACTTGCCGGGCAATACCGCCACACCCGAACCCTTGCGCTTTTCGACCTTCTGGCCCGCACGCTGGCGTGCCTGGGCCTGGCGGATCACGAGTTCGGCGAGCTTCTTGCCGTAGTCGACATGCTGGCCGAGCCACAACTCGAAGGCCGGCTTGACATAGGCAGACACGAGCCGCAGCGCATCTCGGCTGTTGAGCTTTTCCTTGGTCTGACCCTGGAACTGCGGATCGAGCACCTTGGCCGAGAGCACGAAACAAGCACGGCTGAATACATCGTCCGGCATCAGCTTGACACCCTTGGGCAGAAGGGCGTGCATCTCGATGAAACCCTTGATGGCGCTGAACAGGCCGTCCTTCAGCCCTGCCTCGTGGGTGCCGCCAGCCACCGTGGGGATGAGGTTGACGTAGCTCTCGCGTATCACGCCGCCCTGGTCGGTGAAGGCCACACACCAGGCGGCGCCCTCACCTTCTGCAAAGTTCTCCTGCTCACCTTCGGACGCGTAGTGCGCACCTTCGAAGGGCGGGATCACGGCGTCCGCCGGCAGACTTTGCATCAGGTAGTCGCGCAGGCCGCCCTGGTAGAGCCAGGTCTGCACTTCGTCCTGGGCGTCGGGCTTGTTGGCGGGGGCCTCGGTCGTGAGCGTCACCGTCACGCCGGGCATCAGCACGGCCTTGCTGCGCAGCAGATGGGTCAGCTCGGCGCGCGGCAGCTCGGCGCTTTCGAAGTACCTGGGGTCGGGCCAGACGCGCACCGAGGTGCCACGTTTGCGTTCGCCCGACGTGGCCGGGCGCACCACCAGCGGCTCGATCACGTCGCCGCCCGAAAACGCCAGTTGCGCCACTTGTTTCTCGCGCCAGACCGTCACCGCCAGGCGTTTGGCCAGCGCGTTGGTCACGCTCACACCCACACCGTGCAGGCCGCCCGAAAAGCTGTAGGCGCCGCCCGTGCCCTTGTCGAACTTGCCGCCCGCATGCAGTCGGGTGAAGACGATCTCCACCACCGGCACGCCTTCTTCCGGGTGCAGGCCGAAGGGGATGCCGCGACCGTCGTCGTCCACCGTCACCGAGCCGTCGACATGCAAGGTCACGGCGATACGTTTGCCGTGGCCCATGAGGGCTTCGTCGGCCGCGTTGTCGATCGCCTCCTGCACGATGTGCAGGGGGTTGTCGGTGCGGGTGTACATGCCCGGGCGCTGCTTGACGGGCTCCAGGCCCTTCAGCACACGGATGGACGCTTCGCCATAAGCGCCGGGCTGCGCGGCAGCGGCGGTGGTCTGGGCGGACTTGGACTCGGGCTTGGCGGGGGGTTTGCTGGACATGGCGCGCGATTGTAGGGAGCACGCCACAAACGCCGCCGCGGGCGAGTCGGCTTGGTGAACAGACGTCACCACGCTGGCCTTACCCAGGGTTTGCCCGAGGCGACGGTGCTAGCCTTGCGGCCGCCGTGCAGTCGGGCTGCCTGTCGCCAGATGGCAACACAGCCCGGTGTTTCGACCTAACGCCACCTTTCGCAAGGGATAGACCATGAAGTTTTCCACCTCCACCCTGGCTGCCCTGTGCGCCACCCTCGCCACCGCCGGCCTGGCCCAGGCCGCCGATGTGAACTCGATCGACGCGCTCAATCAGGCGCAGTTCCGCCTGCTGAGTGAAGACCTGGGCTCGGCACTGTCCTACAAGGGGCTGGTGCCGGCCGAAGGCCTGGGCATCACCGGTTTCGACATCGGTATCGCTGCCTCCAATACCCGCGTCAAGAACGGCGCTGCTTTCAATGCGGCAACCAGCGGTTCGACCACGCCCAAGAACCTGCCGATGGTGTCCGTGCGTGCCCACAAGGGCCTGCCCTTCGACATCGATCTGGGCCTGTCGATCAGCAGCCTGCCGACCACCAACATCCGCAGCACCGGCGGTGAGTTGCGCTGGGCCTTCGTGCCGGGCAGCACCGTCATGCCGGCGCTGGCGGTGCGGCTGTCGGGCACCTTCCTGTCGGGCGTGGACAAACTCAAGCTGCGCACAACCGGTGTCGACTTGTCAATTTCCAAGGGCTTTGCAATGTTCACTCCCTACGCTGGCTTCGGCCAGGTGGCGGTGAAGTCGACGCCCGACGTGGTTGGCCTTACAAGCGAAAAGTTCAACCTCAGCAAGGTGTTCGCCGGTTTGAACGTCAACTTCGGCCTGGTCAACCTGGCCCTGGAAGGTGACAAGACGGGTGAAGACACCAGCTATGGCCTGAAGTTCGGCCTGCGTTTCTGAGGTGACCAACACGGGTGCGGCCAGCCCGGCCCGCCCGAAAACGGCACGCGTGTACCCACACCATCAGGCGTCGCCAGTGTGCCAACCGGGCCGCAGGGCCTGAGCTAAAGTGATTCGATGAGTTCGAATCCCCCCCTGTCGGCAAGCGCCGAACCGGCGCGCCTGTCGATGAAGCAGGTGCTGATCTGTGGCGCCATGATCGTCACCCTGTCGATGGGCATACGCCACGGCTTCGGCCTGTGGCTGGCGCCCATCACCGGTGACCGCGGCTGGAGCCGCGAAACCTTCGCCTTCGCACTGGCGATCCAGAACCTGATGTGGGGCATCGCCGGACCGTTTGCCGGCGCGCTGGCCGATCGTATGGGCGCTTTCAGGGTGCTCATCATCGGCAGCCTGCTGTATGCCGCGGGGCTGGTGCTGATGGCCGTGTCGACCTCGGGCCTGGCCTTCACCGGCAGCGCCGGTGTGCTGATCGGCATGGCGCAGTCGGGCTGCACCTATGCGGTGATCTACGGCGTGATCGGCCGCAACGTGTCGGCCGACAAACGATCCTGGGCCATGGGTGTGACGGCCGCCGCCGGCTCGTTCGGCCAGTTCCTGATGGTGCCGCTCGAGACCTGGATGATCGGCACCCTGGGCTGGCAGGAGGCGCTGGTGCTGCTGGGCTGCGCGGCGTTGATGATCATGCCATTGGCATTCGGCCTGAAGGAGCCGCAACTGGCAGGCGGGCCGGCCAAGCCCAAGCAGAGCATCGCTGCGGCGCTGCGCGAGGCCTTTGCGCACAACAGCTTCCTGCTGCTCACGGCGGGGTATTTCGTCTGCGGCTTCCAGGTGGTCTTCATCGGTGTGCACATGCCGAGTTACCTCAAGGACCACGGCCTGGCGCCTCAGGTGGCCAGCACGGCGCTGGCACTGATCGGCCTTTTCAATGTGTTCGGCACCTACGGCGCCGGTGTGCTGGGTCAACACATGCCCAAGCGCTACATCCTGTCGGGCATCTACGCGCTGCGGGCGGTCACCATCGTGGTGTTCCTGCTGGCGCCGCTCACGCCGATGTCGGTCTACGTGTTTGCCTCGGTGATGGGCCTGTTGTGGCTGTCGACCGTGCCACCCACCAACGCGGTGGTGGCACAGATGTTCGGCGTGCAGTACATGTCCATGCTCGGTGGCATCGTCTTCTTCAGCCACCAGATCGGCAGTTTCATGGGCGTGTGGCTGGGTGGACGCCTGTACGACGCCACCGGCAACTACGACATCGTCTGGTGGATCGCCGTGGCACTGGGCGTGGCTGCGGCACTTATCAACTTGCCGGTGCGCGAAGGGCCGGTGGTGCGCCCTGCGGCCGTGCCGGCCGCTGCCTGACGCGGCGCTGCCATGCCATCCATCACGTTGGATCTGGGCAAGGTGGGCAAACACCTGTTGATGTGGGCGGTAGTGCTGATGGTGCTGGCCGCGGTGTTCTGGGCCTACCTGCAGCCGACCATGGTGGTCGATCTGGCGAACCGCTTCTGGAGCTGTTTTTGAGTGCCGCCGAACCAGCCGATCACACGGGCACAACCGATGCCGTCGTGGCGACCGCCGTACACGGCGGCGGATCACCATCGGACTGGTTGCTGCGCTGGCGACACCTGCTTGCACCGGGCCGCAGCGCCCTCGACCTTGCCTGCGGCGGCGGGCGCCATGTGCGCTGGCTGGCATCTAACGGCCTGCGTGTGACAGCGCTCGATCGTGACGCCCGCGCGCTGGCGGGCCTGTCGGGACTGGACGGCGTCTCCACCTTGTGCGCCGACCTCGAAGCCGGCGCCTGGCCACTGCCTGGCCACCAGTTCGACCTGGTGCTGGTCACCAACTACCTGTGGCGCGCTCTGTTTGGGCAGCTGATCGACGCGGTGGCGCCGGGTGGTCTGCTGATCTACGAGACCTTCGCACTCGGGCAGGAGACCGTCGGGCGGCCCAGCCGGCCCGAATTCCTGCTGGCGCCCGGTGAACTGTTGACCCTGGTCCGGCCGGGGCTGCAGGTGTTGGGCTACGAAGACGGCTGGTCTTCCCAGGAGCCGCTGCGCCGCTTGCAGCGCCTGTGTGCCCACAAACCGCTGCAGGCAGCGCCCGACGCCGGGGCAGGTGACGCGGCCGCAGCCTGGCCGCGTCACCTGCGTCTGCCAGACATCGACCGACCCTGACCAGGCACGATTCGGGCGATCACCACCCTCGGGTATGCCCCGGTCGGCCGGGCCGGACAGGCCGGATGTCACAGCTAGAATCCGCGCCTCTTGAGGACTTGCAGCATGAACCCCATCGAAGGCAGCATCGTGGCACTGGTCACGCCGATGCTCGAGGACGGCAACGTCGACTACCCGACCCTGCGCCGTCTGATCGACTGGCACATCGCCGAAGGCACGGCCTGCATCGGCGTGGTCGGCACGACCGGCGAATCACCCACCGTGTCGGTGGAAGAACATTGCGAGATCATCCGCGTCGCGGTTGAACAAACGGCCGGGCGTGTGCCCGTGATGGCCGGTGCCGGCGGCAATTCGACGCGCGAGGCGATCGAGTTGTCGCGTTACGCCAAGAAGGTCGGTGCCGACTGCACGCTCAGCGTCGTGCCCTATTACAACAAGCCCAGCCAGGAAGGCATCTACCGTCACTTCAGCGCCATCGCCGAAGCGGTC
Source organism: Candidatus Intricatilinea gracilis (assembly GCA_016702605.1). GTDB lineage: Bacteria > Pseudomonadota > Gammaproteobacteria > Burkholderiales > Burkholderiaceae_C > Sphaerotilus > Sphaerotilus gracilis. The sequence goes on along the minus strand of JADJDQ010000021.1, from coordinate 578,277 downwards.
GACATTCCGATGGTGCTGTACAACGTGCCCGGCCGCACCGTGGCCGACATGTTGCCCGAGACCACGCTGCGCCTGGCCCAGGTGCCCGGCATCATCGGCGTCAAGGAAGCCACCGGCAACATCGAACGCGCCTGCTGGCTGATCAAGCAACGCCCCAGGCACTTCGGCATCTACTCGGGTGACGACGGCACGGCTGTGGCGCTGATGCTGATGGGCGGCCAGGGCAACGTGAGCGTCACGGCCAACATTGCACCGCGCGCCATGGCGCAGCTGTGCAAGGCGGCAGTGGCCGGTGATGCACGAGGCGCGGCCGAGATCCATCTGCGCCTGCTTGCACTGCACAAGCAGTTGTTCGTCGAACCCAATCCCATGCCGGTGAAGTGGGCCATGACCCGGTTGGGCCTGTGTGGCCCGACGCTGCGCTTGCCCATGGTCGACATGTCGCCGGCCCTGGTGCCGGCACTCGAAGCCGCGCTGCGCGAGGCCGGCCTGCTCTGATCGCCGGGCGCCCGCTGGGGCGCCGCTTCCGCCCGTATCCATGGGCGGCTGATTTCCCCTGGAGTGCCTGCAACTTGATGCCACGTTCCCAAGCCAACGAGCTGCGCTCGCTCGCACTCATCCTCACGGGCGCCGGCGTGCTTGCCGGCTGTTCAGCCGTGTCCGAAATGGTCACGCCGGCCAAGGTCGACTACCGCACCGCGGCCGTCAGGGCCCAGCCCCTCGAGGTGCCACCCGACCTGACCCAGCTGTCGGGCGACCCGCGTTATCAGCCCGCCGCCGGTGTGGCTGTGAGTGCGGCCGCGATCCAGGCTGCCACATCCGTCCCTCCCAAGAGCGCCGCACCGACTCCGGGTGGCGTGGTGGCTCCCGTTTCATCCGGAAGCGTCCGCATCGAACGAGCCGGTTCGCAACGCTGGCTTGCGGTGGCACAAGCACCCGAACAGTTGTGGCCACAACTTCGCAACTTCTGGTCCTCTGCCGGCTTCGTGGTCGCCACTGACAAACCCGAACTCGGGCTGATGGAAACCGACTGGGCGGAAAACCGCGCAAAACTCCCGCAAGACATCGTGCGCCGCACCATTGGGCGAGTCGTCGACGGCTTGTTCGACACGGGCGAGCGTGATCGTTATCGCCTGCGCATGGAACGCAGCACCTCGAGCAACTCGACCGAGATCTACATCAGCCACCGTGGGGCACGGGAGGTTCAGGTGTCGTCGACTGGAGAGCGCACCGAGAACACACGCTGGCAGCAGATCTCCGGCGATCCACAGCTAGAAGCCGAAATGCTCGGCAGACTGATGCTTTTCCTGGCGCCGCCCTCCGAGGCGGCGGCAACGCCTGCGCCGGACCAGGCAGCTTTGGCTGCCGCTGCACGCGCCGTCACCAAGGCACCTGATTCCCCTGCGCGGGCGCGGTTGCTAGAAGGCCGCCCGGCCGCCACGCTGCAGGTCGACGATGACTTCAGCCGCGCCTGGCGACGTGTCGGCCTGGCGTTGGACCGTAACGGCTTCACAGTCGAGGACCGCGATCGTGGTCAAGGCTTGTATTACGTGCGTTATGTCGACCCCAAGCTGGCCGGCAAGGAAGAGCCCGGCTTTTTCGCCAGACTCTTCAGCGGGGCAAAGAAAGAAGACTATTCGGGCACGCGCTACCGAGTCGGCGTGCAAGCCGAAGGCAAGAGCAGCGTCGTGGCCATCTTCGACTCGCAGGGTGCGCCGCAGAGCAGCGAATCGGCGCGCAACATCGTTCAGTTGCTTTTGGCCGAACTGCGTTGATGCGCTGCAGTGTCTAGCCGCGCGCCACGGCGCGGCAGCACCGCAGTCCATGCCGGTCGACAGATTCCCAGGACAACAAAAAGCCGCCCGTAGGCGGCTTTTTTGTGATCAGAGCGAAAGGGCTCTGATTACTTCGACGCAGCAGCGGAAGCAGCGTCAGCGGCAGGCGCCGAAGCAGCGTCAGCGGCGGGAGCCGAAGCGGCTTCAGCAACAGGGGCCGAAGCCGGTGCAGCAGCAGCAGGAGCGGGGGCAGCAACCGGCTCTTCCTTCTTGCCGCAGGCGGCGAGGGCGAAAGTAGCGATCAGGGCGGCCATCAGAAGCTTGTTCATTGCTTGGTATCCTCAAAAAGTGCAGTTTAGTATCGACAAATCACCGGAAACCGATGGACCACTCAGCGCTGCGGCGGCCAGCAAAAGGGCCAGAACGCAATGCCTAACAACGTCGTCCAATCCGAAAAAAAGACGAAAACCACACGAGGTGGTTCACGTCCAGCCGCAGATTATACATGTGTAGACAATGTGAGGCCAGCCCTGGCGCACCAGTGCGGGGCTCTAGCCTGCGCGTCGGAACAAAACAACCTGCCTCAGACTAGGTCGCGCCATCCGGATCTACCCTGATCAACCAGCCACATTCGACCCAGGTGGCCAGTTGCCGACGCAGGCTGACACTGGCCTTGGTGATGCGCAGGGCATCCAGCCGTCGCTGGTCGGCCAGTTCCCGCAGGTCACGTGCATCGGCGCCACTGGCGTTCCAGGCCTCGCCGTTGAGGAACACGTGGTCGTCGTCGTAAAGCATGCAACTGCAGGACGACAGTGCGACACCTTGCCCTGCCACCAATGGCTCGGCCGCCGGGAAACTCACGCTGGCCTTGGGTTCGCTCAGGAACTCGCCCAACGCTCGTTTCAAGGCACCCGGCTCTTTCAACGCCGCCTTGACGCCAGCTTCGGCAAACGCAATCAGTTGTGCCGGCACGCGGCCCGGCTCGGTCACCGCCGCCTGTTTCGGGTCGTGATACCGATCGCCAGCCGGTGTGGCGGTAGGGCCTGGCACTTCGGGGTCGTCCAGCCCATCGGCCAGGCGCAGCAGCACCTCGCGGGCCAGTTCCTCGCGCGCCGGTGACCGGAATCCAACCGAACAGGTCATGCAGTCACCACCGACGGCGTCGCCGTCGTGGGCCCAGCGTGGTGGCAGATACAACATGTCGCCGGGTGACAGCACGAATTCTTCTTCGGCGCGGAAGTTGGCGATGATCTTGAGAGGCATGTTCGGCCGCAGCCTGGCATCGTCCATACGCCCGATGCGCCAGCGGCGCTGGCCTTGCACCTGGATCAGGAACACGTCGTAGCTGTCGAAGTGCGGGCCGACACCGCCACCGTCGGTGGCCCAGGACACCATCAGGTCATCCAGCCGCGCCTGGGGGATGAACCGGAACCGTGCCATCAGTGCATCGGCCGCCGGCAGGTGCTGGTTCAGGCCCTGCACCAGCACCGTCCAGCCCGGCTGAGTCAGCGGCGGCAGGCTGCGCCGGGGCAATGGGCCGTGACCCAGCGTCCAGCGTGTTGCTCGGCCTTTGCCGGTGCGTGCCACGAAGCGTGATTCGACATCTTCTCGCGCGGCAAGCTTGAACACCTCGGCACGGCTGAGCGGCGGCGGCATGCCGGCCAGCGCCTGCCGCACGAGCAGGGGCTTCTTCTGCCAGTACTGGCGCATGAATTGTTGTGGCGTGAGCCCACCCAGCATCTCGCAGGGTTCGTCGGGCAAAGGTGCGCGCTGGGCTTGCGCGGCAACGGGAGCGAGGTCGTTTGTCATCCCGGCATGTTAGTCAGCGCCGAGGTCGGTTCGGCGCCACCTGGCACAGCGTTGCGATGCCGGTCAAACCTGACCTGGACCGGGGCCCCGGCGTTTCACTCCGGGCGCCCGGTCGCACACGGTCACGCGACCACTTGCGCAGGCGCCACTGCGCCAAGATCGACACACTCGCATGAGATGATGTGAGCCATGCTGATACACGCCCCTTGCGTCGTGAGCCTGCGCTGGCGGCTCGAAGATGCCCAAGGCGAACTCATCGACGAGCTCGCCGAACCGATCGAATTCTTCTACGGCGGTGACGACCTGCTGGCCAAGGTCGAAGAAGAACTGGCCGACCAGCCGGTCGGTTACAAGACCCGCGTCAAGCTCGAACCCGACCAGGCCTTCGGTCAATACGACGCCGACCTGGTGTTCTTCGAAGAACGTGCCATCTTCCCGAGCGAAGTCTCGCCCGGCATGCAGTTCGATGGCCCGCCGCCCGGCGCCACCACACCCGACCTGCGGCGCGACGCCATCTACACCGTCACCGAGGTGTACGACAGCCATGTGGTGCTAGACGGCAACCATCCGCTGGCCGGCATCGCGCTGGTGCTGGATGTCGAGGTCTGCGACGTGCGTGAAGCCAGCGCCGCAGAAATCGAACGTGGCAGCGTCGAGGACTCGGCCTTCACCCTGCTGTCACCACCGCCCTCGGGCACGTTGCTCCACTAACGCCGGCGCCGAGGTTCGGCAAGCAGCCAGGCAGGCTGCCTCGTCTGTCCTGTCTTGATCGGGTGCACCTGGGCAGCCTTGCTGCGCAGTCGCATCGTGGGTGGCGACTCACTTGCCGAGGCGATCTGACCTCAGCCCCGCCCGGTCGACCCGAAACCACCCTCGCCGCGTTCGCTGGTGTCGAAGTTCTCGACTCGGCGGAACTGCGCCTGCACCACCGGCACGATCACCAGCTGGGCAATCCGGTCCATGGGCTCAATCACGAACGTTGATTGCCCGCGGTTCCAGCAACTCACCTGCAATTGCCCCTGGTAATCACTGTCGATCAGGCCGACCAGGTTGCCCAGCACGATGCCGTGTTTGTGCCCCAGGCCCGAACGCGGCAGGATCATCGCGGCGAGACCGGCATCACCGATGTGGATCGCCAGGCCGGTGGGGATGAGCACCGTCTGGCCTGGCTCGAGCGTGATGGGTGCATCGACACAGGCGCGCAGATCCAGCCCGGCCGCACCGGGTGTCGCATAGGCCGGCAGCTGATCGGCCATGCGGGCATCGAGCACCTTGAGGTCGACGATGGTCATGTCGCACTCCGCGCGCGGGTGTGGGCCGCCAGGCGCCGGGCAATCTCGGCCACCAGCACACGCGCCAGGCTGAGTTTGTCCAGGCTCGACCCGTCGGCCGGAAGCGGCGTGGCGCTGGTCTCGTCGACCAGCAGCAGCGCGTTGTCGTCGCGCCCGAAGGTGGCAGGGCCGAGGTTGCCTACGATCAGCGGCAGCTTCTTGCGGCGCAGTTTGTCGCGTGCGTGTTCGAGCAGCTTCTCGCTCTCTGCGGCAAACCCCACGCAATACGGCGGCACCGGCAGGGCCGCCACCGCAGCGAGGATGTCGGCGTTTTCGGCCAGCTCGAAGGTGGGTGCGACCTTCTTGCCACCCTTCTTGATCTTGTGTTCGGAGAGTTGTGCCGGGCGCCAGTCGGCCACTGCGGCCGTGGCGATGAAGATCTCGTTGGCGCTGGCCGCCGGCAGCACAACGTCGTACATCTGCGCTGCCGATTGCACATCGACCCGGCGCACGCCGCGCGGCGTCGGCACATGCACCGGCCCGGCCACCAGCGTGACATTGGCGCCGGCCTCGCGCGCAGCACGTGCCAGCGCAAAACCCATCTTGCCGCTCGACAGATTGGTGATGCCACGCACCGGGTCGATGGCCTCGAAGGTGGGGCCTGCGGTGATCAGCACGCTGCGCCCGGCCAGGGGTTTGGGCGATAGCGCGGCGATCAGGTCCTCGACGATGGCGGCGGCCTCGATCATGCGGCCGTCCCCCACCTCGCCGCAGGCCTGGTCACCACTGTCGACCGCCAGCACCAAGGCGCCGTCGGCGGCCACCTGTGCCAAGTTGCGGCGGGTGGCCGGGTGTGACCACATCTCGCGGTTCATGGCCGGCGCCAGCAATAGCGGCACACGCTGGTTGCCCGAACCCCAGGGCCGCGCCAGACAGGTGAGCGACAGCAGATCCTCGCTGCGCCCTTGCGCCAGGCGGGCAATGAAGTCGGCGCTGGCCGGCGCCACCAGCACCGCATCCGCGCCGCGCGTGAGGTTGATGTGTGGCATGCCGTTGGGCTCGCGGGCGTCCCATATCTCGGTGGCCACCGGGTGGCCGCTGAGCGCCTGCAAGGTGTCGGGCGTGATGAAACGGGCCGCACCGGCCGTCATCACCACCCGCGCCTCGGCGCCGGCCTTGACCAGCAGGCGCACCAGCTCACAACTCTTGTAGCAGGCGATGCCACCACTCAGGCCCAGCACCACGCGCCGGCCGGCCAGATCGAAGATGTCCGTCATGGGGCGCGAGTCTAGCGGCGGCCCCGGTGCATACCGGCCGCGTAGTTCGGTCGATTGCACTGGCGGTTGCACGCTCGCGCTGCCTCACGATCCACCGCGAACGCAACAACCGGGCGACACGCCGGTCCAACGACGGTCACTGACAATCGCGCGCCGTCGCCATGTGTCTGATCTTGTCCAAGCCCCAATACATGCACTGTCCTTCCAGCATCCACCTTCCATCGACCAGGCTGCACTGGAACATCCTGAGCTTGTGCCTGGGCGCGGTGGTCGCTGCGCCACTGCAGGCCCAACCGAGCGGGACGGCGCCACCGGCCGACGTGTCGCCAACTGCCGGCTCGACCCCGCCGGCGGCGGCCGCAGCGTCCGCCCCCGGGCGTGCCCCTGGCACCAGCCTCGAACGGGTCGAGATCACCGGCGGCCCACCCAGCGACAGCGAGGCGCGGCGCCAGTCCACCGCCAGCAAGATCGTGATCGGCCGCGACGAACTCGACCGCATGGGCGACACCAGTGTGTCCGACGTGCTCAAGCGTCTGCCCGGCGTCACCCTCGGCGGACGCCCAGGGCGCCGCGGCGAGATCCGCATGCGTGGCCTGGGCAGCGGCTACACGCAGATCCTGGTCAACGGTGAACGCATTCCGTTCGGCTTCTCGATCGACACGCTCACACCCGAGCAGATCGAACGCATCGAGGTGAGCCGCGCGCCCACCGCCGAGACCGGCGCACGCGCCATCGCCGGCAGCATCAACATCGTGCTGCGCGAGGATGTGAAGCGCCGCCTGAACAACGTCAACCTCGGCCTGGGCCGCGAGGCCGGGCAGAACCAGGCGAATGCCTCGTGGACACGCGGCGACCAGCTTGGTGACCTCAACTACAACCTGTCGCTGTCGGCCTACCGTCACCACAACACCGACCAGTCGATCGTGGTCACCACCGACACCGCCCCGGGCGGAGCCACCACCCTCGCGCAGACCGAACGGCGCGACAGCCTCTCGAGCCGCCAAGGCATCCATCTCGGCGGGCGCGTGCTCTACAAACTGGGCGACGCAGGCAATGTGTCGCTCATGCCCTTCGTGATGACCTCGCGCGGCACCAGCCGTGCCAGTGCATCACTCACCGAACTGCCGGGCAGCAGCCCGCCGGCCGGCTGGGCCACGGCCGACACACGCGGCGACAGCAGCTTCAGCCTGGCGCGCCTGAACACGCAGTGGCAGGGCCGCGCCCTGGGCAACCGGTTCGAGCTCAAGGGAGGACTGAACCGCTCGAGCAGCCGCAACAACAGCGCGCGCCAGGAGTCAGGCGGCACCGCCCCGGAGCGCCTGGACAGCAGCGCCGAGGTGGCCGACAGCGGCTGGAACGCCTCCGGCAAACTCAGCCGTGCCATCGGCGCCGACCACAGCCTGGCGTTTGGCTGGGAGAGTGAGGGCCAGCGCCGCAACGAAACCCGGTCCAGCAGCATCGACGGCGCCCCGCAGCTCACCGACTTCGGCGACAGACTCGTCGCCCGCACGCTGCGCGGCGCCGCCTGGGCGCAGGACGAGTGGAACTTCAGCCCCACCTGGTCGGCCTACGCCGGCCTGCGCTGGGAGGCCATCACCACCACCAGCGACCTAGGCGCCGGTGCGGCAGCCGCCGGCAGTGGTGAGCTCAGCAACCGCAGCCGCGTCTGGACACCGCTGCTGCATTCGGTGTGGAAACTCGACGAAGCGAGCAAGGACCAGATCCGTTTTGCGCTGACACGCAGCTACCGCAATCCGACGCTGCAGAACCTGATCGCGCGGCCCAGCCTGGCGGCCAACAACGCACCGACCCAGCCGGACCGCGTCGGCAACCCGGCGTTGCTGCCCGAACTGGCCACCGGTGTCGACCTGGCGTTCGAGCACTACCTCAGCGCCGGTGGGCTTGCGAGTGTGAGCCTCTTTCAGCGCCGCATCTCCAACCTGATCCGCACACTCACCACACAGGAAACGGTCAACCTCAGCGGCACACCCGAGTTGCGCTGGGTGGCGCGGCCGCAGAACGTGGGCACGGCGGTGAGCAGCGGCGTCGAGTTCGAGGCCAAGTTCCGCCTGGCCGAGTTGTGGGACGACAGCACGGCGCGCGCACCCAACGTCGACCTGCGCAGCAACCTCAGCCTGTTTCGCTCGAAGGTGAGTGGCGTCGACGGACCGGACAACCGCCTGGACCAGCAGCCACGCGCCAGCGCCAACCTGGGTGCGGACTGGAAACTCGCCGCCTCGCCGCTCACCCTGGGCGCCAACGTCAACTGGACACCGTCCGGCAACGTCACGCTGAGCAGCGACGCCGACCAGGGCGGCACCAGCCAGCGTGTCGGCAGCAGCGCGAAACGGGTGGTCGATGCCTATGCGCTGTGGACCTTGAACCCGGCTGTGCAACTGCGCCTGTCTGGCGCCAACCTGCTGGCGCAGGACTCGCTCAGCAGCAGCAGCGTCACCAGCCCGGGCAACACCCAACTGGCGCAGACGACGGCCGATACCTACCGCGTCTGGACGCTCAGGCTGGAGCTCAAGCTCTGAGACGCTGCGAACGGGCCATGCGCGTCCGTTTACAGCAGCGATGCCCCCGTCGCAGCCCCGGCGTATTGCACGGCAGCGGCAGCGAGCCGCTCGGCCACACGCTGGCGCAACTCGGGCGGGCCTTCGACACACACATCCGGGCCGTGGCGCATGAGGTCCATCACCAGCTCGGTGTCGTCGCTGTAGGGCAGCGTCAGGCGCAGGCTGCCGTCGAGCAAGAGCTGCTGGCGCTGGTCGGCATGCCACACCTCGTGCGCCACCCACTGCGCCGCGGCCGGCGCAAACAACAACGTGGCGCTGCGCAGCGCCTTGCCGCCGTAGATGCCGTAGCCGGCGTCGAGTTCGGCCTCGACGGTCTTCATCGCCACGTCCTTGGCGCGCTGGTCCAGCAGGTCGGCGCCACGCACGGCGTCCAGCGCGAAGCGGCGCAATCCGTCCTGGCTGTGGCACCAGGCGTCCAGGTACCAGGTGTTGCGGTAGTGCACCAGGCGCTGCGGTGACACGACGCGGGTCGACTCGCTGCGTTTGCTGCGGGTGTAGTAGAGCAGCGCCAGGCGCTGGCGCCCCAGCAGCGCGGCGCCGACACGCTCGAAACACTGCAGCGCCACCGGCCGACGTGTGGGCTGGGCGATGCGCACCCGTTTCATCAACTCACGCGCCTCGACATCGCTGGTGCCGAGCATGGTCTGCAGCTTGTCCTGCAGCGGCGCGATGTGGCGCGCCAGGATGCCGGCACCGTCCAGCCCCTTGATGAGCTGCTGCATCGTCAGCAGCGCGTGGATCTCGCGTTCGCTGAACCACACGCCCGGTAGTTCGCGCCCGGCGCGACCTTTGCGCGTACTGCCCGCTGCAGGGGCCTCGAACTGGTATCCGTTGGTGTCTCGGTTGTAGACGATGGGCACGTCCATGCGGCTGCGCAGGTACTCGAGGTCGCGTTTGAGTGTGGCGCGTGACACCTCGAGTTCGGCCTGCAGGTCGGCAAAACTGACGTTGCCGCGGTCGCGGATCAGAACTTCGATGCGGTAGAAACGTTCGGTGCGGTCCATGGCGGGCAGGCCTTCTGCCGGGTCGACACGCAGCACCTCGCTGCTGGCTCACGGCGTGAGCCTCATGGTAGCGCGGCGGAATGGCAAGTCGCCTGGCCGCCACAGCTACAACTGGTCACCAGGGCAGTGTGGATTTCGCACGTAGGGATGACACACACTGCCTGGTGGCCGGACACCTACCCTTGAGCCAAGTGGTCAACAGGTGGACATTTACCTGTCACATTCGGCTTATGCCGGCAGCGCGGCGGTGCACAGTAGCAATACGACCAGCACACTTTTCCCACAGGCTCACGCCATGAGCCTTTCGGGCGCCAGACTGCAGACACAGGGCCGACACGACAGCGGCACATGCCGCACCGTCAGCCCGGTGCAACGCCAGCAGGAGATCACCATGGCCCAGGCCAGTCTGAATTTCGACCCGACCGTCACGCCCCAGGCCGCACTACCACTCTGGCCGGTCGACATGCCGTTCGCCGCGCAGGACGACATCCGCCAGATCGCCGCCAGCATCGGCCGCGATCACGCCGAACATGCGCTGCGCCCACCGGTCGACCTGCTGCTGGCCGAGCCGGCCCTGCGCCGTGGTTGGGAATCCGGCCGACTGGCCTACGCCGGCCGGCATCGCAGCGCCACACCCCAGGTTCGGCTGTGGCTGGCCCTGCGCCTGCAGGCCTGGCAGGAAGGCAGGCACTTCGAGCAACTCGAAGTCACACCTCACTACCTCGTTCAGCTGACCGCATCGGTCTGCCCGGTGACCCGCGAAACACTTGCCCCGCCGTCGGCCCAGGCCGGCGCCGAACAGTGCAGCGACAGCCGCAGCGGCCAGGCCCAGCTCAGCCGCATCAACCACGACGCCGCCTACGCCGCCGGCAACCTGGCCAGCCTGAGCCACACCGCCGCCCTGGCCAAGGCCGAACTGCGCTGGAACGAGGCCCTGGCCTGTGCCAGCGCCTGCCGCGGTGCCAGCCATGACCAGCCGGCGGCACGTCGCGCCGGCCTGAGCGCCAATGCCTGGGGCCGCCTGGGTGTGTTGATGTCCTTCGTCACCGCCTTGCCGCATGAACGTGCCGCGCGCCTGCCGCTGCTGGTGTTGCCGCCCAACCGCCTGCGCCTGCTCAACCCGGTGCAGGGTCTGCAGGCCCTGGTGACGCTGCAACTGGCGCGCAGTGGCTGGAGCCAGCGCATGCCCGCTTTCGAGGCATTGCTGCCGTCGGACAACGCCCGGCGCGACTTCAAGACCTTCTTCATGCGCCTGCTCACCCAGGCGCTGGCCGCCGGTCGGCCCGACAACGCCCAGGCCTGGCGCTGGGCACTCGAAGACGCCTGGCATGACCCTCAACTGCAGCAGTACTGGACCAGCTTCGCCCTGCAACTCGGCCCGACCCAGTGCGAGCGCCTGCTTGCCGCCGGTGCCGCACTTGGCCTGGTCGGCCAGCGCCTGGTGGTGCTGAGCGTCGAACAAGCCACCGAAGGCTGGGCGCTCGACACCCTCGGCTACACCTCACCAACAGCGCTGCCGCGCCAGCAGGTGGCAGCCGCCCCGGCCTCCAAGGCACACGAACTGGCGCAACACGACCCGGCACAGCTGAGCTTCGGTGAGTTCGACCAGCAACACGGCGGGGGCGCACACAAGAGCGCGGCACCTGGGCACATGCACCGATCCACGCCGCCACACAACCTGGTGTTGCCTGCCTGAAACGCCCGCAACGCGCCCATCGCCAAGGCCCAGGCGGGCCATCTGGGTGGTGCCGCGTAATTGCCGGCAACAGATCTCTCGTGCGCGGACATTCGCGTGGGCACACCTACGCCGGGCAACAAACACACAAGCGGCGCTGAATACACTCCCGTTCCATGAAAGATGAACTCAGCCGCCGTTCGCCGGTGCACCCAATTGCCCCGCCCGACATGCCGATCCGGCACATCTCCCACCCGCCCACTCGCACGAAACGCCTGCTGGCCAGTCTGATGTTGCTGACCGGCCTGGCGACTCCGCCCGGTGCGCTGACTGGTGTCGCCGGGGCCGGTGTTGCAGGTGTTGGTGTGACAGGTGTTGGTGTTGCAGGGCTGGCTGCGGCACTGGTCTTGTCACCACGCACGACCAACGCCGCCTCATCATCGCCAGGCACGGCAGCTCAGGTGCCTGCTGCGCGGGTGATCGTTCGGTTCAAGTCCGGCGCGGGCCTACTCGTCGGGCATGCCCGGACGCTGGCAGTACGCCCCGGAGCAATCGGCGCCCTGCGCCACGCCAACGCCCTGGGCGCACGCCACGGCCTGGCCATGCGCGACGGCAGAACGGTGGCACCGTACACCCAGGTCGTGACTGCCAGCGGCGTCAGCAGCGCCGAACTGGCCGCGCGCCTGTCGGCCGACGCCGACGTCGAATCGGCCGTGCCCGACCTGCGCCGCTACGCAATGGTGGCGCCCAACGATCCGCTGTACCGCGACAACCAGCCAGCAGGCACAACCCCGGCATCGGGCCAGTGGTACTTGCGTGCACCTACTGCTGCCGTGACGTCATCGATCGACATCGAAGGTGCCTGGGCCGTGAGCAATGGAAGCGCGGGTGTCGTGGTTGCTGTGCTCGACACCGGTGTGCGTCCCGAACACCCGGATCTGGCAGGCAAGCTGCTGCCGGGCTTCGACTTCATCGACAACCACGCGAACAACTTTGCGACCACCAACGACGGCACCGGCCGAGACGGTGATCCGTCCGACCCAGGCGACTGGATGACGACGCAGGACGTCACCAGCGGCACCTACGGCACCGACTGTGTGGCCGGCGACAGCAGCTGGCACGGCACCCAGACGGCCGGCCTGATCGGCGCGGCCACCAACAACGGCGTCGGCATGGCCGGCGTGGGCCGCAATGTCATGGTGTTGCCGGTGCGTGTGCTGGGCAAGTGCGGCGGTTATGACTCGGACATCATTGCTGCGATGCAATGGGCAGCCGGCATCCACTTCGCGGGCATTCCGGACAACCCCACCCCCGCCAAGGTCGTCAACCTGAGCCTGGGCTCGGCAGCCTCGTGCAGCACGAGCTCGACAGTCAACCCGAACGGCTTCGGCACGGCGATCAACTACACCAACGCCATTGCGGCGCTCACTGCACGCAATGTGGCCGTGGTGGTGTCGGCCGGCAACGACGGCAGGGCCGTGAACCTGCCGGCGAACTGCGCGGGCGCCATCGCCGTGGGCGGGCTCAGGCACTCGGGCGACAAGAACGGCTTCTCGAGCCTCGGCCCCGAGGTTGCCATCAGTGCACCAGGTGGCAATTGCCCCACCGGCCTGGCAAGTTGCCTGTACCCGATGCTGTCGACCATCAACTCGGGCAGCACCACACCAACCACCAACCGGTACAGCAACAGCGGCGACGCGGAGATCGGCACGAGTTTTTCTGCTCCCCTGGTGGCGGGCACGGCGGCGCTGATGTTTTCCGCCAATCCGTCGCTGTCGGCGGCGCAGGTCCGCAACTTGATCGGCAGTTCGGCCAGGGCATTTCCGACCACAGGTGGCGGAGACCTCGGCGGCCCATTGCCGCAATGTGTTGCAGGGCGTACCACGGAGCAGATCCAGTGCTACTGCAACACATCCACCTGCGGCGCCGGCATGCTCGACGCCGGGGCAGCGTTGCGCGCAGTCGCCGCCCTGGGCACGGTCGCCAACTTCACGGCCAGCCCCAGCTACCCGACCTTCTCGCAAGTGGTGCAACTGGCCAGCAGCAGCACCGTGCAGGCCGGCCAGGGCTCGGCGGGGTATCGGTGGGAGATCACCGGCAACACCAACGGGGCGAGTTTCACCAGCGCCACCAATGCCAGCACCGCCACGCTGCGCACGGGCAGCACCACCGGCACGGTCACCGTGAAACTCACGCTGACCGACGCTGCCGGCGACCATGTGATCAGCCAGAACATAAACGTCGGCACGGTGCCCACCTCGGTCGTGACGGACACACCTTCCACGTCATCCGGCGGTGGCTCGCTGGCATCGCCACTCGGCGCAGCCTGGCTCGCCGGTCTGGCGATGGCTGCCGTGGCGCTTGCGCGCAGGCGTCGCCACGCCGCGAACTGATTGAAGGCGGTGCGGCGAGTCGATCTTGCCGCCGCGCCGGGTGCCGCTGAACCGGTGCCGGCAACAAGGTGCGGTGTGATCGATCTCGGGCCGCCGCCATGTCCAGCCAGCTGACCAGGCCCGAAACAAGCGCCCGGCGCTGGGTGGCGGTCATCCATCCGGCGGCCCCCGCCAAACCCGCGCTAGGCACGCCATGCAATGGCTGTGGCCTGTGTTGCCTGGCAGAACCCTGCCCCGTGGGGATGGTGGTGAGCCGCAAACGCCGCGGTGCCTGTGCGGCGCTGCGCTGGGTGGAAGCCAGCACGGCGGCCAGACCCGAGGGTGGCGCAGGGGCCTACCGCTGCGGGTTGATCGTGGCACCCCAAGAACAGCTGCCGCACTGGATCCAGCACCAGACGCCGGCACTGGCCCGGTTGCTGGCCGCCGGGCTGCGGCGTCTGGCCGGTCGGTTCATCAGCGCCGGCAGCGGTTGTGATGCGGACCTGGTGGTGGAGCCGGCGACGCCTGCGGGTCAGGCCACGGGCTCACCCGCCGAGCCGAGCCGCTAAACCGAGCCGCTGAGCTGAGCCGCTGAGCCGGGCCACTGAACAGGCCGCCCAGCCGGGCGCTTGCTGTGCCAATCGGGCACGGCGACTTACTGGCTTCGCACGGTGGAACCTGTCTTCGCCGCCGCTCAGACTGACTACGCGTTCAGGTCAGTGCCGGCAACACCGTGCCGCTGCAACTGCCCAGGCCGATCCGCACTGCACCTTCGGCTTCGGCCCAGGCGCGAAAGACGACCTGGTCGCCGTCCTGCAGGAAGGTGCGGGTCTCGCCGTTGGCCAGGCTGATGGCCTGTTTGCCGCCGCGGCTCAGTTCGAGCAGCGAGCCAGCCTGTTCGTGCAGCGGGCCGGACAAGGTGCCGGTGCCGAGCAGGTCACCAGGCTGCAGATTGCAGCCGTTGCTGCTGTGGTGCGCGAGCATCTGCGCGATGGTCCAGTAGGCGCCCTCGGCGAAGCCGCCCAGGCTCAGGCGCTCGGGCGCCAGGCCGGCAGCGCGCATGGCCGCCGTCTGCAGGCTCACCTCGAGACGCAGGTCGACCGCGCCCGCGCGGCGGTTGGCCGGGCTGTCCAGATGTGGCAGCGGCTGCGGATCACCCTCGGGTCGGGTGTAGGCCAGGCGGAACGGCGCCAGCGCCTCTTGCGTCACCAGCCAGGGCGACAGGCTGGTGGCAAAACTCTTCGAGAGAAACGGCCCGAGCGGCTGGTATTCCCAGGCCTGGATGTCGCGCGCCGACCAGTCGTTGAGCAACACCAGGCCGAACCAGTCGGCTTCGGCCTGGGCCATCGTCATCGGCCGGCCATCGGGGTTGCCGGCGCCGACGAAGACACCGAGCTCGAGTTCGTAGTCGAGCCGCTGCGTCGGGCCGAAGCTGGGCGCGACGGCGTCGGGCGCACGCGTCTGGCCAAGCGGACGTGCGAAGTCGACACCCGACACCTGCAGCGACGACGCCCGGCCGTGATAACCGATCGGCACCCATTGGTAGTTGGGCAGCAGCGGCTGATCCGGCCTGAACAACTTGCCCACCGAGGTGGCGTGGTGGATGCCGGTGTAGAAGTCGGTGTAGTCGCCCACCCGGCACGGCAGGTCGAACTCGAGATCGGCCTGTGCCACCAGTGCGCCCTTCAGCTCTGCGTGCTGGGCGCTGCCCGCAGCCAGCGCGCGCGACAAGGCCAGGCGCAGGCCGCGCCGCGCTGCGGCTCCCATGGCCATGAAGCGGTTGAGATCACCCTGGGCCAGCGGCGCGAGCCAGACCCGTTCGGCACTGCTCCAGCCTCGTGCCTGTTCGGCCAGCGCCAGGTCGAGCGCCTGGTCACCGATGGCCACACCGATGCGCCAGGCCTGTTGTGTGCCGCGCCGGCGCAGCCGCGCCAACGGCAGGTTCTGGATCGGGAAGTCGCCGCCCGCCACATTGGCGCTGCTCACCCAGGATCGCAGCGTCGCGTCGTGGGTGGCGTCGAGTGATGTGGCGGTGGTGTTGTCGGTGCTCATGCGATGTGGGTTTGTCGGGGGATGAAACGTGGCCTAGAGGTCGAGCAAGGCGGTCTCGGACAACTCGATGACCCGCCGCGCGCTGCCGATCTCGTTGGCCATCAGCAGCGCCAGCTTGACGAGATACAGCTCGCTCTTGCCGTCGGGTGCACGGTCGATGGCCTGGGCCAGCGCGTCGTAGACGGTTTCGAGTTCTGCCACGGGCAAGGCCGTCGGCACGGCAGCTGGCGAGACGGGTGGGTGGTTGAGGGTGATGGTGGACATGGCAGCGTGTCGGGTCGGGTCGGGTTGGGTCGGAGGCAGCGTCAGAAGCCGAGGGCGCCGCGGGTGCGCGGCAGACACGGGGCTGTGGCGGGCCGCGGCGTCAATGTCGGGCCAGCGCCCGGGCGAGCGCCGAATTGAGGCGCTGCGCGTCCAGGTTGATCCAGCGTGCGACCACATGCTGGTCGGGCCGCAGCAGGTAGGCAGCGCCGGCACGGCCAACGCCGTAGCTGTCCCACACGCGCCCGGCGGCGTCGTGGATGACACGGTCGGGGCCATCACTCGCTTGCGTGTCGGGGTCGGTGTCGACCGGCAGCTCGTCGCTGCCTGCGGCCGCACCCGCCTGGGCACCGACATCGCGGCTGAGCTCGTCACCCGCCGCAGCGGCGGGGCGGGCGTGTTGCATCACCTCCCAGTGCAGCAGGGGCACACCACGGGCACGCCAGTGGTCCAGCGCTTGCGTCACATCGGCGCCCAGGGCGCCGGCACCGAAACTCAGCAACACGAAGCCGGGGCGGGTGTCGTCCATGAGGAAGCTGTCGGCGCCGAGCTTGACGTTGCCCATCACCGCACCCACCGGCGGGCCGGCGTCGAACATGGTGTTGTCGTCGTCGACCGCGTTGAGGTGTGAGTCGAGGTAGTCGTGCGGCCGCGAGGTGCGCCAGTGGAACAACGGCCGCACGAAGGCCTGGTCGATCGACAGTGACAAGGTGGCGTCGCGCAGCAGCCTGAAGCCGCGGCTGGGCGGTGTCATGAAACGGGTGCTCTTGCCGGCCTCGTCGATGATCTCGCGCGATGCGGCGACACGCTCCTGGGTGTAGCTGTCGAGCAGGCCTGGGCCGGCCACACGTTTGACGGTGCAGGCGAGTTTCCAGGCCAGGTTCTGGCCGTCCTGCCAACCGGTGTTGGCGCCGCGCACACCAAAGATCGGCAGCAGGTGGGCGGCGTCGCCGGCCAGGCAGATGCGCTGGTGCACGTAGCTGCCCAGCGTCATGGCGCGCGCCGAATACACCGAACACCAGTCGAGCTGCCAGCGTGTGCCACGTGCGCCGACCATGTCGAGCTGAGCGTCGATACGCGCCATCAGCGAGGCCGGCTCGAGTGCCTGCTCGGGCGATTCACCCTCGGGCAACTGGTAGTCGATGCGCCACAGGCCGTGTGGCTCGCGGTGCATCAGCACGGTGTTGCCGGGGTTCCAGCTGGGGTCGAAGTAGGCGCGCCGCTCGGTGGGGAACGGCAGGTCGATGCGGATGTCGGCGATGACGAAACGCCCTTCGTAGGACGCACCTTCCATCTTCAGGCCCAGCAACTGGCGCAGCGTGGAGCGTGCACCGTCGCAGGCCACCACCCAGTCGGCGCGCTGCAGGTACGGGCCTTCTGGGGTGTCGATCTCGAGTTCGGCACCGTGGCTGTCGTTGCGCTTCACGCCAGTGACCGCATGGCCCCAGCGCAGCTCGATGAGGGGTTCGGCCAACACCCGTTCGACCAGCGCTTGTTCGACGAACTGCTGCTGCAGGTTGATCATCGGGAAGAAGCGGTCGTCCTCGCTCTTGGGTGCTTCCATGCGAAACACCTGATGGCCCCGGTAGAACGAACTGCCGAAACGCCAGGGCAGACCCTGGCGTGTGATGGCCAGATCACCGCCCACCTGCTGCAGGATCTCCATCGAGCGGCGCGTGAAGACGATGGCGCGGCTGCCTTCACACACCTGCTGCTGCGACTCGACGACCACACAACCGACACCGTAACGCGCCAGATCGAGCGCCAGCGCCAGACCGATGGGGCCGGCGCCCACCACCAGCACCGAGGCACCCTTTGCCGGCTTGGGCGGGGGCGCTGCCGGGTAGACCTGGTAGCGGTAATACAGCGAGTGGCGGGGCTGGTTGTCGGGTTGATGCATGGTGTTGAAAGGCGTAGGCCGTGAGTCACATGCCAGGTGCTGCTAAGGCGCTCGAACGGCGCCTCGGTGCTGGTCAGTTGACGTTGCCACAGGCCAACGACGCGCCGACCCCTGCTGGCTCAACCTTCGAGCGCCTTCCACATGTCGATGTCGCGCTGGGCCGTCCAGATGCGGGGGTCGGGATAGCCGGTGGCTTCGTCAAAGGCACGGGTCACGTCGAACGGCATGCAGTGGTTGAAGATGACCCAGCTGCCGTAGGTGGGCTGCAGGCGCTTGAAGGTGTCCTCGTAGACGGCGCGCAGCGCCTTGCCTTCGGCCGCACCGGCCTTGACGCTGGCGAACAGCTCACTCACGAAGGCGCGCGTGCCGTCCAGACCGGCCTTGACTTCGTCGGCGTTCATCAACGCCGCGCCGCGGCCGGGCACGAGTTTTTCGGGTTGCAGCGCGGCAATGTTGGCCAGGGTCTGCGGCCAGTCGGTGAAGTAGGCGTCACCGGCATACGGCGTGGCGTCGAACTCGACCAGGTCGCCCGAGAACAGCACCTTGTCCTCGGGCAGCCAGACCACCGTGTCGCCCTTGGTATGACCACGCCCGAGTTGCAGGATCTGCACTTCGAGCTTGCCCAGCCACAACGTCATCTTGCCGGTGAAGGTGAGGGTCGGCCAGGTCAGGCCGGCCGGCACCGATTCGACGTTCTGGAACAGGCGCGGAAACCGCCCGATCTCGCTGGCCTTGTCCTGCTCGCCACGTTCGACGATCAGGTCGTACGTATCCTGGCTGGCGATGATGTGCTCGGGCTCGTAGGCGCTGGCACCCAGCACCCGCACTGCGTGGTAATGGCTCAGCAGCACGTACTTGATGGGTTTGTCGCTCACCTCGCGGATGCGGCGAATCACGTCCTGCGCCATCACCGGCGTGGCCTGGGTGTCGATCACCATGATGGCGTCGTCGCCGATCACGATGCCGGTGTTCGGGTCACCTTCGGCCGTGTAGGCCCAGGCATGCGGCGAGAGCTGGTTGAAGCTGACCTGTTTTTCTTCGAGGTCGGCGGCGGAGGCAAAGGTCTTGGTGGTCATGGCGTTCCAGCGGTTCGGGTTGAACACAGGCGGCGAGTTCAACACATTCAACTTAATCTAATCAATTCGTTGTTAACAAACTTCGGTTTGATCATAATCAACGCGTCCCCCCACGTCCAATTCATTCACCCTGGTGAAAACCCGCCCTTCGATGACAGCCGACGATCCGCTCGACGACCCGCTCGATGTCACACCTGCCGGCCCTGCCCTGCCGCTGGTCGATGCAGTCGATGCAGTCGATGCAGTGGGCCCGGCGCAGCCCGCCGCAGTGGCCGTGGCCATGGCCGACGGGTCGGCGCCGCGTGAGCAGCGGGGCATCCAGAGCATCGAGGTGGGTGGGCAGCTGCTGCTGGCGCTGGCGCATCAGGGCCGGCCGCTGGCGCTCAAGGATCTGGCGCGTGAGGCCGGCATGTCGCCGGCCAAGGCGCACCCCTACCTGGTGAGCTTCGGCAAGCTCGGCTTGATCGAGCAGGACGGCAGCAGCGGCCGGTACGGCCTGGGCCCGCTGGCGCTGCAGCTCGGCCTGATCAGCCTGCAGCAATACGACCCGCTGCGCCTGGCCACACCCCTCATCGAAGACCTTGCCCGCCAGCTCGGCCACACCGTGGCCATCGCCGTCTGGGGCGACCGCGGTCCCACCATCGTACGGGTGGCCGAACCGGCCAGCCCCGTGCACGTCAGCATGCGCCACGGCACGGTGATGAGCCTGAGCGGCACGGCGTCGGGCTGGTTGTTCGCCGCCTACCGCCCGCGTGCCGAGGTGCAGGGCCTGATGTTGGCCGAATGGGCCACCGGCCTGGCCATGCCCCTGGCCGACGACGAGGTCGAGGCACGGCTCGCCCAGGTGCAACGCGACGGCCTGGCCGTCGCCGTCAACCTCACCGTCTCAGGCGTGAGTGCCGTGGCAGCGCCGGTGTTCGACGCCACCGGCGCGCTGGTGTTGTGCCTTACCGCCATCGGCCCGACCCCGATGTTCGACACCGGATCCGGCGGCCCCATCGGCAAGGCCTTGGCCGAGTGCTGCCTGGCACTGTCCCGTCGTCTCGGCTGGGCCTTGCCCAGCGCCACTGGCAACGAATCGCCGATTGCCTAAGATCCGGGTCGCCAGCTCCCTGGTGTTGTGGCGCCGCCCAGGCGACTGTTCATCATGACCCTGCCCTTCGATGCCCCGCCGGCCCCGCCTACGCACCATCAGCCCGGCTTGCTCGACGCCTTACCGGCCCAGGCCCGTTACCTCGGGCTGGCGCTGAAACCCGGCGCCAGCCGCGCCACGTTGACACACTGCCTGCAGGCCCTGGCCGGCTGGGCCGATGGCCGGCGCTGTGTCGTCGGCCTGGGTGAGCCCCTGCTGATCGCCCTGGACCGCAGCGTGCCGGGTTTGACCGCCTTTGCCGCACCCGCGGGCAGCCGGGTCGGCCTGCCAGCCACCCAGCTGGCGCTTTGGCTGTGGCTGCGCGGCGACGATGCGGGCGAACTGCTGCACCGCGCCCGCGCCGCACAAGCCCTGCTGAGTGAGGCCTTCGATCTCGACGAAAGCGTGCCAGCCTTCTGCCATGCCGGCGGGCGTGACCTGACCGGCTACGAGGACGGCACCGAAAACCCCGAGGGTGACGCCGCGCTGGCCGCTGCCGTGTGCGCCGACGGTGGCGATGGCCTGGCAGGGTCGAGTTACGTGGCGGTGCAGCGCTGGGAGCACAATTTCGAGGCCTTCGACGCCATGGGCAGCGCCGCCCAGGACGCCAGCATCGGCCGACGCCGCAGCGACAACGTCGAGCTCGACGACGCCCCCGACAGCGCCCATGTGCGCCGTACCGCGCAGGAAGACTTCGCCCCCGAGGCCTTCGTGCTGCGCCGCTCCATGCCGTGGATCGACTGCAACCAGGCCGGCCTGATGTTCGTCGCCTTCGGCGCCAGCCTGGCGCCTTTCGAGGCGCAACTGCGCCGCATGAGCGGCGCCGAAGACGGCGTGGTCGACGCGCTCTTTCGTTTCACCCGCCCGGTAAGCGGCGCGTATTACTGGTGCCCGCCGGTGCGCGACGGCCGGCTCGATCTCGGTGCACTCGCTGGCCTCGTCCCGGGCAAGTCCGTATCGCCAGGCTGACTGCTCGACCCGAGGCCGCGGCCAATTGCAAGGAGGCTGCCATGAATCAGCGATCGACTTGTCATTCGGACTCCGATGACGCCGCAGTGGCAGGCATGAGCTCGCCTGGCCATGCCCGCATGCCCCCAGTCGCCCGGCGCCGGGCGCGTCACTGGCGTGCCAGCGTGTTGCTGATTGCTGCCCTCGCACTGGCGGGCTGTGGCGGTGGCAACGACGACTACAACAACCAGGCCTCGTGTGACCTGGCCAGCCAGCAGACCGAGTTGCGCAGTTACATGCGCAGCTGGTACCTCTTCAATGCCACCATGCCCGACCCGGCGGCGGGCGGCTTCACCAGCTTCGACGACTACTTCTTCGCCCTGCTGGCACCCGAGGACACCTGGAGCAACACGCAGAGCAGCACGAGCTTCACGCAGTTCTTCGACCAGGGGCGCAGCCTGGGCTACGGCCTGTTCGTGGCGGGGCAGGACGACGACCCGCTGCCGCTGCGGGTGCGTTACGTCACGCCGGGTTCACCGGCCGATGGTGCCGGGCTGCGCCGCGGCATGATCGTCGACCTCATCGACGGCACCGACCCGGCCGAGCTCAAGGCCAGCAACGACTTCAGCGCGCTCAGCCCCACGGCCAGCGGCACCCAGCTGGCGCTGGTGGTGCGCGACAACGCCGCTGCCGCACCACGCAGCCTGAGCCTGATCGCCACGCTGCACAACCTGACGCCGGTGGCGGCGCCCCAGGTCTTCACCACCACCGGCGGGCGCACCGTGGGTTACCTGTACCACATGAACTTCATCGACGGCGCGGGCCGCCGCCTGGGCGATGCCCTCACGCAGTTCAAGACCGCCGGGGTGCAGGACCTGGTGCTCGACCTGCGCTACAACGCCGGTGGTTTCATCGACATGGCGCGCGACCTGGCGTCTGCCGTGGCCGGGCTGGCACGTGACGGCCAGGTGTTTGCCCACCTGAACTACAACGACCAGCACCAGGCGCAAAACGTCGACTACCTGCTGCGCAACACCGGCTTCACCACCCTCGACCTGGGCCGCGTCTATGTGCTCAGCGGCGCGCGCACCTGCTCGGCGGCCGAACTGGTGATCAACGGCCTGCGCCCGTTCGTCGACGTGGTGCAGGTCGGTGGCACCAGTTGTGGCAAGCCCTACGGCTACAGCCCGGTGGCGTCGTGTGGACGGGTCTGGAGCGTGCTGAACTTCGCGACCTCGAACAGCGCAGGCGTCGGCAACTACACCGCCGGACTGGCCCCCACCTGCCCGGCCACCGACGACTTCGACCATGCCTTGGGTGACCCGGCCGAAGCGGTCACCGCCCGGGCGCTGAGCCTGATCGACGGTGGCACCTGCCCGGTGGCCACAAGCACCAACACCCAGCCGCTGGCCAGCCGCGCGGGCACCCGGCGCCTGCGCCTCGACGGCGATCCGGCCTGGGCCACGCAGATGCGCTGACATCACGGCGGTCGCTGGCCGCAACGCTGCGCCAGCAATGGCCTGCAGCGGCATTGCCCCGGCGATGCTGCAGGTCACTGGGCCGCCGGCCCACCCACCGAGGCACTACACCAAGGCCCGGCCGACCACCAGCCCGACAAGCAGGCATCTGCATCTTGTTCGAGGCCAAATGCGACCGCAATGTGTCTGAACAACAGTCATGCAGATCCAATGATGTCCGTAACTTTTACAATTCTTGATGTTCTGCGTGGTTTCGTCGCCCCGTGGCCACAGGCGTCAGGTGTTGCCGTTCGATACATGCCTCACTGCGCGAATTTCTCAGATTTGGACTCGATACTTAAGTCAATTCGTTGGGCAATCGGCCCAGAGCATCAGGAAAAACAACAATGGCTTCTGGACCCGGAGCCCGCTCATGACCGAGCGGCGTCCACCCAAGGTACTCAGGGGTTCACCACACAAGGTCAAGCGCCGCCCCACCCGGCCGGCCGGCCGGCCGAGTGACCCGACCCAGGCGCTGCTGGGCGCCCTGACCGACGCGGTGATTGCCGTCGACGCCCTGGGCGACATCGTCTACCTCAACCCCACGGCGCAGCAGTGGTTCGGTGTGGACGACGAACCGGCCGGTGTGGTCCACACCGACCGCCCTGCCGGCCAGGCACCGGCCACCCCGCTCGTCGCCCGTTCGGCCATCCCTGCGCTGGCGCATTGCTTCGAGCCCGGCAGCACGGCTGCCACCATCCTGACGCTGGTGCTCGAACATTGCCGCAGCAGCCGCCGCGCGGTGCCGGCGAGTGAACCCTTCAGCTTGTCGTGCCCCATCGGCAGCACCAGTGCCACCGGCCCGGAGCGCCGCCGCATGCGTCTGGTGGCCAGCCCGGCCGGGCCCGACCTCACCGTGCTGGTGTTCGGTGATGTGACCGACAGCGTGCGCCACACCGAACGCCTGCTGCACGAGGCGCGCCACGACTCCCTCACCGGCCTGCCCAACCGTGTGCTGCTGGGTGAACGGCTCGACGAGTTGCTGCGCCGCGGCGAACGTGTTGCCCTGCTGTTCATCGACCTCGACCGCTTCTGCCGCATCAACGAAGCACTGGGCCAGCGCCACGGCGACGCCGTGCTGCATGCGGTGGCGGCGCGGCTGGTCGAAGCCTGCCCGCGTGGCACCAGCGTGGGCCGCTGGGGCGGCGACGAGTTCGTCGTGCTGATCGACGAACAGACGCCCGCACACGCCGTGCGCGCCCTGGCCGAGCTGATGTTGTCGGCGGTGGCACGCTGCCAGGTTGTCGACGATCTCGAGATGCAGTGCACCTGCAGCGTCGGCATTGCCAGCACGCTGGCCGACAGCGCCGAACCCGAGGTGCTGGTGGCCGCCGCCGAATCGGCCATGCGACGCGCCAAGGCGCTGGGCGGCGCACGGTGTGAATGGCCCGCCGCCTCGCGCCCGGCCTGGACCCGCGACCTGCTGGTGCTGGAAGAACGCCTGCGCCAGGCCATCGGCACCGGCGGCTTCGTGCTGCACTACCAGCCGCAGATCGACATGGTCAGCGGCAAGCCGGTCGGCCTGGAAGCGCTGGTGCGCTGGCGCCAGGCCAACGGCGAGTTGTGGTCACCCGGTCGCTTTCTGGCGGTGGCCGAAGAGAGTGGCGCCATCCTGGGCATCGGCGCCTGGGTGCTGCGCGAGGCGGCCAGCCAGATGATGAGCTGGCTCGCCATGGGCCTGCCGGCGCTGCCGGTGTCGGTCAACGTGTCGGCCAGGCAGTGCCGCGACCGCCACCTCGTCGACCTGGTCGGCCAGGTGCTGGCCGACACCGGCCTGCCGCCCGAACTGCTCAAGCTCGAAGTCACCGAGACCACGGCCATGGCCGACGTCGAACAGGTGCGTGTGCTGCTGGGCGAGTTGCGCGCGCTGGGTGTGGGCGTGTCGGTCGACGACTTCGGCACCGGCTACTCGAGTTTTGCCCACCTCACCCGGTTGCCCATCGACCAGATCAAGATCGACCAGAGCTTCGTGCACGACGTCGAAGACGGACCCAACGGCGCGGCCATCGTGCGCGCCACCATCAAGCTGGCACACGAACTCGGCGTGCCCGTGGTGGCCGAAGGTGTCGAATCGGCCGGTCAGATGAAGTTTCTGGCCGCGCAGAAATGCGACATCGCCCAAGGCTACTTCTGCAGCCACCCACTGGCCGCCGACGCGGCCGAACACTGGATGCGCGCCGCCGCACAGGCCTGAGCCACCGCCTGACCGCACCCTTGGCTTTACAGCAGCCAGCCGGCAAGGGTCTCGGCCTCGCCACGGGTGCAGGCATTGCCAGCCACATGGCGAGGCGCCAATCGCCTGTGGCAGCCACGGCATCACCTTCGTGCCCTGCCACCACCCAAGATCCGCGCGAGCTAGATGCCCGACAACACGGCGTCGATGGCCGACACCAGTGCACTGGACTGCTCGGCCACGTTGGCCACGGGTCGCACCAGGAGCCTGGCGGGCAATGGCGCCGCGAAGTGCGCGAGCGCATGCAGGCGCCTGCCGTTGACCAGGATGACCGGACACAACGCCGTCGGCACCTTGGCCGTGGCATCGAGCTCCGACAGCGGCATGGTCAGCCGCGTGGCAAGGGCATCCAGCAGGTCGCTCTGGATCACCACCACGTAAGGAATGCCGTCAGCCGCGCTGCGGCTTGGGTTGGCAAAGACGTCGTACTGGGCCACCGGCCACTCACCACGGGCGCAAGTCGGCACCAGGGATGCCGAGCGTCTCCACGCGGGCATTCTGGGCAGCGATCCAGTCGCCAAATTCGGCCTCGAAGGCCAGCTTGCGCGCCGCGCGAGTTGCAGTGTCGTGGTGGGCCTGCAGGGCAAGGTACTGCTCGGCCGACAGGATCACGCTGTCGAGCTGACCGGCCTTTTCCACGAACACGGGTTCACGCTTGGCCTGGGCACACAAGCTGCCAAATCGGTTCTTGGCTTCGGTCGCAGTGACACGCATCGTGGGCTCCTTGGTGGTATGGCCATTTTAGCCATCGCCTGACTTGAAGCATCAGGGAGCCCAGCCGCGCCGCCCTCTCTGCCGGGATCCAAAGGATCAGGCCTCGCGGCCCAACCTTACTTCGAGATCTTCAAGCTGCCATTCGTCAGTCTTGGCGTTTTGCAGCGAGCAGTCGCGAATCGCCACGGAGCCGTCGTCGCCTGCCCCAGACCGCTACAGATTCGCCTCGACAAATCCCAGCCGAACACTCCCCGGCGCTCGACACCCGCCTCACCGCCGCTTCCTCACCCTCCACACCTGTTCCGACGGATACCGGCGCGACCAGGCGGCGGTGGCGCCGAACGCATCACCAGCGGCGGGGTCGGGCGCTTGCAGTTCGAGGTAGTCGAGCAGCTCGAAACCGGTGCGTTTGAAGAGGGCGAACCAGGCGCTGACGGGCAGGTTGAACTCGATGCCGCCGGGGTCGATCTCGACGTGGCGCCAGTCGACGCGGTGCAGGGTGAACCAGTCGCGCACCAGGGTCTGGCCGGTAGGGGCGCCGTCGAGTGGGGAGCAAGCGACGGCCAGCGGGTGGTGACCCAGGAAGACCAGTTCGCCGCCAGGCCGCAGCAGGCGGTGCGCCTCGGGGATCCACACGTGCGGGTCGCACCAGATGGCGGCGCCGTATTCCGAAAAGGCGAAGTCGAAGCTGGCGTCGGGTAGCGGCACTTGCTCGGCATTGCCGTGTAGCGAGCGGATGTCGGTCAGGCCGTGTTCGGCGGCCAGGCGGCGGGCGGTGTCGAGCTGGCGGGCCGAGTTGTCGATGGCCGTCACGCGGGCGCCGCGGCGGGTCATCCAGGCCGAGACATAACCCGTGCCGCAACCCAGCTCGATGGCGGTCAGGCCATGCATGTCGGCGGGCAGCAGGTGCAGCTCGGACTCGGGCAGGTTCCAGATGCCCCAGCTGGGCGCCGTGGTCGCCCAGGCGCGTTCGCCGGGCGCGACCCAGTCGGGCGCGTCGGTGTCCCAGGTGGCGCGGTTGACGCGCACGTGTTCGGGCAGGGAGGCAAGGTCGGTGGTGGCGGGGTTGTCGTGGTCCATGCGGCACTCGAGGCGAACTAGGTGAAGGTGAAGGCGGGGGAATGGGCGGCCACCATCACCCCGGCGAGCAGGGCGGTGCATGGACGCAAGCGCGCCCGCCGACCCGTTCCGAAGGCCACGCGCCGCTCAGTGCCAGGCATCGCGCACCTCGCCCAGGTCCACCTGCAGCTTGACGAAGGCTTCGGTGGTGCGGCTGCCGTCGCTGGCCGCCGCCCGGGTGGCGCCGACGTAGAGCACGGTGCCGGTGGAGCGGCGCCAGGCATAGGTGAGCGATTCGATGCGCGAGCGCGACTGTTCAGCCGCGACGCCGGCCGGCTCGGCGCGGCGGTCCAGGCTGGCCCGCTGGGCGATGGCGCGCAGGCTGTGGCGAGCGTCCAGGTGCCAGACCGCCAGCAGCTGGGGCGCGGCTTCGCGGTAGGTCAGGCCGCCGCCGTCTTCGCGACGCAGCCAGGCCATCGAGACGCTGGGCTCCACTTCGAGCGAGCGCAGTGGCCTGAACTTGCTGCTGAAGGTCCAGCGCGCGCCCGGGCGCACGCGGTTGGCGGCGGCGTCGGCCAGGCGGCCCCAGGTCAGCTCGGTGTTGAGCAAGGGCCACCAGCTGGCCGGGGAATAGACCAGGCCGGTGAGCAGGTAGTGCTCGACCAGGGTGGGGGAGGCGGCCGCAGCCGAGGTGCGCGTGGCCACATGGGGATAAAGCTCGAACCACCACTCGAGGTTGCTGGCGCCGGTGGCGTACAGGCCCGGGCGCAGATACCGCTGGACGAGCCGGCCGCTGTCGCGCTCGCGGGTGTCCACGGCCTCGACGTTGAGGGTGAACTCGTTGAAGGGGCCGACAGGTCGCCAGGTCAGGCCCTGCCAGGCCTTGGCCGTGGTGACGCCCACCTGGTTGACGAACCCGGTGTCGTGGCGAAATCCGTGGCTGCTGCTGTCCAGGGTCAGCCGGGTTTCGGCCGAGGCGGTCTGCCGCACCAGCTGGGCATAGGCCCGCTGGCCGTCCACCACCGGGCCGCGCGCCAGGCGGCCCTGGGCATCGGGCTGGGCCGAGGTTCGCGAGGCGAGCAGCTGGCCTTCGAGCCGCCAGTCGTCGTTGATGTGCCAGCCGAAATCGGGGCCGAGCACGGTGTTCTCGCCGCGGTCGTCGTCGTAGCGCCGCGCCGCCACCAGGCCGCCCCAGTGCAGTTCGCCGTCGTCGCGGCGGGCCCGGGCCGCCACCAGGCCGGAACCGGGCTGCTCGGCCGCGCCTGTGCCATAGGCATCCGGCAGCAGGACGAAACCGCCGCCGCGGTCCTGCACGGTGATGGCCGTGCCGGCCCATTGCAGCGAACGCCAGGTGCCACGCAGGCCCCAGCGCGGCTGGGTCAGGCTGCGGGTGTAGAGCGCCACCGTGGGGCTGCGCCAGAGGTCGGCCGACTCGAAGAAGAAGGGCCGCTTCTCGCTGAACGAGAGGGCGAAGCGTGCATTGCCGGCGAGCTGGGGCACGTCCAGATCGATCTGGGAGAAGTCGGGGTTGAGCGTGCCGTCCACCACCAGTTCGGCGCGCGGGCGCCATTTCAGGTCCAGGCTGGCCTCGGCAGCCTGGCTGGTGCTGCGCGCCGCACCGCCGCTGCCGCTGCCACCGGCCGCCTGCTCGCGGGTCTGGCGCAGGGTGAGGCTGGGCCTCAGGGTGAGGAAGGACGGATGGGCCGGCAGCGCCACGCCCGCCAGGGGCTGCAGGCGGTCGATGAAGCTGGGCGCGCCCGGCGGCAGGTCGACCGACATGAGCAGGTGGAACTGCTCGCGCGGCAGCCGGCGCGCCAGCATGAAGCGCCAGGGCTGGGCAGTGCCCGCGGTGGCACTGGCGCCGCCGTCGGCCGCCCCGGTGGCCGCCTGGTCGAAGCGCAGGGTGGCAAAGGGCAGACGCAGCACGGCGCTCCAGCCGTCGGCGCGGCGGGCGGCGGCGGCGTCCCAGTCGAAGTCGGGGGCGAAGTCCTCGCTGTCGTCGGCGGCTGCATGCAGGCCGTCGGCCTTGCTGCCGGCGGCGTTGACACGGAACCACTGCGCCGAGCGCTTGCTGCCGATGGCATCGACATACGCAACGACGAAGTCCTGGGTGCGGATCACGCCGTCATGGCGCACGGGGGTGTCGACGATGCGGGCTGGCGCATCGTCATAGGCGATCACGCCGATGTAGAGCGCCTGCTCGTCGAACAGCACCTGCACCGACGTGCGCTGCGGCGGTGCCGCGCCATTGACCGGGAAGAACTCGACGAAGCGGTCGAACACCGGCGCACGCTGCCAGGCCGGATGGCTGAGCGTGCCGTCGAGCACGATGTGCTCGCCCGGCAGCAGGTGCACAGGCTGGACTGCGGGTTCGATGCCCTGGGCGCGGGCCGCGAGCATCAGGCCGCCGAGCAAGACGGTGGTGATCAGACGGATCAGGAGCTGGTGCATGGTGGTGAGGTGGATGGGCCGGCGGCGCTTGCAGAGGCGGCGTCCCGCTGGCCAGCCGGGCGGGCCGAACGGTCAGCCATGATGGCCGAGCCGGGTGCCCCGAGTCCCTCAGGCAAAACCCAGCACGACGCGGCGTGTCCTGGCCGATTTCTTCTCGATCTTGGTCACCACTACGGCGCCGATCTCTGCCGTGTTGCCCACATGAGTGCCGCCGCAAGGCTGCAGGTCGACACCCTCGATGTCGATCAGCCGCACCCGGCCAGCACCCCGCGGTGGCTGCACACTCATGCTGCGCACGAGGCCGGGGTTGGCATCGAGCTCGTCCTCGGTGATCCAGCGCTGGCTCACCGGGTGAGCCTCACTCACCAGGCGGGCGATGCCGGCGGTGAGTACGTCCTTGTCCAGCGGCTCGGTCATGTGGAAGTCCAGTCGGGCGTAGCTGGCGGTGATCGAGCAGCCATCCACCGCGTGAGGCACCAGCGCACACAACAGGTGGGTGGTGGTGTGAAAGCGCCGATGCGCCTGACGTCGTTCCCAGTCGATGCGCGCCTCGACGACCTGCCCCACTTGCCAGCCCGACAGATCGGCCCCAGGCGCAGCCACATGAACGATGGCGCCCGCCTCGGCGCCCTTTTTCGTGTCCGCGATCACCAGCACCGCGCCATCCGCCCGCACCAGCGTGCCGGCATCGCCCGCCTGCCCGCCGCCTTGCGGGTAGAACACCGTGCGGTCCAGTTCGATGCCCACCTCGCTCACGGCGGTAATGGTGGCGCTGCAAGTCGCCAGAGTGGCGTCGTCGCGAAAGAGGTCGAGGGTGGGCATGGTGAGCTGCAGGGGTGAGGATTCCTTGAACGCCGCATTACATCAGCAGTCCGGCAGCACCTGTCTCACCGCTTGCCGGCATCTTGCTGGCCGGGTCGTGGACTGAACCGGAAGTTCAGGCCAGTCACAACGGCGGCCACCTTCCCGCCAGGCCGGCATCGGATCAGACTGCGCACCTCGCAATCAGGGAGGAACTTCGAGATGAAACGATCGATCACCAGCCTCGTCGTCGGCGCGCTGACACTGTGGACCGCCACGGTGGCAGCGCAGGCGACCTATCCGACCAAGCCGATCCGGCTGATCGTGCCGATCGCCGCAGGCGGCCCGAGCGATGCGGCAGCACGTGCTCTGGCCAAGGGCATGAGCGCCACGCTCGGCCAGGAGGTGCTGGTCGAGAACCGTCCGGGTGGCAACACCGGCCTGGGCGCGGGCGCCGTGCTCAACGCCCCCGCGGACGGCTACACCCTGCTGTTCGCACTGCCGTCCAATGCCGGGCTGCCGCACCTGAGCAAGGCGTCACCGTACAAGTCGCTGGCCGATTTCTCGCCGACCGCCGCGATCGGCGGCAACACGCAGTGCCTGGTGGTGCCCGCCAGCGTGCCGGCCAGGACATTGGCCGAGTTCGCCGCGTACGCCAAGTCCAGCGCCAAGCCGCTGATGCGCGGCGCCAGCAGCGTGGCCGAGGACATGGTGGCCGGCCAGATCACCAGCGCGTTGGGGATTTCGCTCGAGCGTGTGCCGTACAAAGGCTCCGCACAGGCGATGCCGGACCTGCTCGAAGGCCGCCTGCAGGCCGCGGTGATGCCGGTTGGCGCCAGCGTGGCGCATGTGCGATCCGGTCGGCTGGCGATGCTGGGTTGCAGCATCGCCGAACGTATCCCGGCGCTGCCCGCAGTGCCCACGCTGGGCGAGTCCGGCGTGTCTGCCGCACCGCTGATCACGGCGCACTTCGTGCTCGGCCCACCGCGCCTGCCGGCGGACATCGTCGACCGCCTGGCCGCCGCGGTGCGCCAGGCCGCTCAGACGGCCGACTTCAAGCAGGAGATGGACCGTCTGCTGATCGTCGGTGCCGCACGCTCGCCCGCCGAGACCCGGGATCTGGTGTTGCAGGCCGAGGCCCAGTACACGCAGTTCGTCCGCGAGACCGGCGCCAGCATCGACTGACGCCGAAGGCAGGCCAGGCGCCGGACCAAGTGGTCGCCCGAGCAATCGCCCAAGCGCTTGCCCGTGTGCTCAGCGCTGGGTCAACCAGCTCGAGGCACGCCGGCTGCTGCCGTGGTGCCAGGCCGGCCGTCGACGCTGGCTTGCCCCTTCGCGCGGGCCAGCTGGGCCAGTTCGGCGCCACGCGCCGAGACGAAGTCTGCAAGGACGCGCAGGCGCAAGGTGCGGCGCTGTTCGGGTTTGAAGTAGATCGCCACGGGCGGCGGGTCCATCAGGTCCCAGTCGAGCAGCACCGGCACCAGGCGGCCGCTGGCCAGCGCGACCTGCTCGGTGGCGTGGGCGGCGCGCATCACGCCAGCATCCGCCAGCACCAGTTCGACCAGGTGGGCGCGATGGTTCGAATGGAGCGAGCCACGCACGATCACCTGCTCGATCACCTCGCCCTGCGGCCCTGTCTGGTGATACCGCCACAGGTCGAGCAGCTTGCCGTACGGATTGCGATAACACAGGCAGTTGTGTCCGGTCAGCTCGCTCGGGTGACGCGGCATGCCGTGGCGCTTCCAGTAGGCCGGCGTGGCCACGGTGACCTGGGGCATCACCGGCAAGTCGCGGCGCACCCAGTCGCCGGCCTCGAACCAGCCGACCAGCACCAGCACGTCGCAGTCGCGGGCCGCTGCCTCGTCGAGGTGGAGGATGGCACGCAGGTCGAGCGTGAGATCCGGGTAGGCCTCGTGAAACGCGGGCAGCGCCGGCACGATGCACTGCTGCAGGAAGAACGGTGTGCCGCCGACCACCAGCGTGCCCTGCGGTCGCTGCCGGGCCTGGCGCAGCCCGTCGTCGGCAGCTTGCAGTTGCGCCAGTAGCGGCGCGCAGGCGTCGGCGTATTGCACACCGTCGGCCGTCAGGATGAGTCCGCGGCTGCCACGCTGGAACAGCTTGGCGCCGAGTTGTTCTTCGAGTGCGCTCACCAGCTTGGCCACGGCCTGCAAGCTCACACCTTGCTGGCGCGCCGCAGCCGACAGACTGCCAGTCTGTGCGGCTGCCAAGAAGTATTGCAATGCCTTGAGTTTGTCCACGTCGCAAACAGTGTGGCGTGAACCAACCAGCTTTGGCAACCGCGCTGCGACGCGCCGTCAGCGGTCAACCGCCTGATGCGATCGACGGCAAGCGGCTTCAGCTCTGTGGTTCCTGAGGAACGACAGCCGCCGGATCCATCCAGAACGCGCCCCAGAGGTGATCGTCGGGGTCAGCCAGATCACGGGCGTACATGAAGCCCAGGTCCTGCAACGGGTTCACGTCGGCGCGTCCGCCGTGCGTTGCGGCGGCCAGGTTCATGGCGTCGACCGCGTCGCGGTCGGCGAGCGACAGCGACAACATCATGCTGCTCGTGCCGGCTGGCGGCAGCGGCCGGTCGGTGAAGCTGCGCCACTTCGTGTGGCTCAGCAACATGGTGTAGATCGCCTCGCTCCACACCATGCAGGCCGAGTTCTCATCGCTGAACTGCGGGTTCTGATCGAAACCCAGCGCCTTGTAGAAGGCGATCGATGCCGCCAGGTCGGTGACCGGCAGGCTGACGAAGATCATCTTGGTCATGCGGGTGTCCTGTTGCTTGATTGACGGGTTGAAGTCTCCATGCAACTGGAGACTGTGCCCACAAGACGATCGACGACCCGCTGGATCGACAACATCACGACGACGACGTGTGCGCCGCCATGCCGGGTCACGCGGTCGATCGACCTTGCACCCGCCCGCTCAGCCGGCGCGGCACCTGCCATCAGGCGCCGGCACGTCAGGCGCCCGCAAAGGCGAAGTCCACCTCGGGCTTCAATCCGCTGACGATGCGCGCGATGCTCTTGCCCGATCCGCAGCTATGTGTCCAGCCCAGCGTGCCGTGGCCCGTGTTGAGGAACAGGTTGGGCAGCTTGCAGCGCCCGATGATGGGCACGTTGCTCGGCGTGGCCGGGCGCAGCCCGGTCCAGAACTGCGCCTGCGTGGCGTCACCTGCGCCCGGAAACAGCTGCTCCGCGCGCTGGACGATGGCCTCGCAGCGAACGCGGTTGAGGTCGCGGTCGTAGCCGTTGAGCTCGGCCGTGCCGGCGATGCGCAGGCGGTCGCTGCCCGGATGGCCGTTCACGCCCGGCCGGGTCAGGCGCGAGAAGACGAGCTTGTATTCGTCGTCGGTGAGCGAGACCTGGTGCGCCATGGCCGCGTCTTTCACCGGCATGGTCACCGAGTAACCCTTGGCCGGGTAGATCGGCAGCTTGATGCCCAGGGGCTGGGCGTACAGCGGACTCAGGCTGCCCATGGCCAGCACGTAGGCGTCGGCGCGCAGGCGCTGGAAACGGCCTTCGGCGTCGGTGGCCTCGACATGGTCGATGCGCCCGCCCGCCTCGCGCAACGCAGTCACGGTGTGGCTCATCAGGAACTGCACACCCGCGGCCTCGCAGCGTTTGACCAGTTCACGCGCGAACTGGTTGGCATCACCCGATTCGTCTTCGGCGGTGTAGGTGGCGCCGGCCAGTTGCGGGCGGATGTGGCGCAGCGCCGGCTCGAGCCGCACCGCCTCGTCGGCCGAGATGACGCGCCGGTCGCAACCCAGCGCCCGCATCTGTGCGGCCGGACCTTCGGCGCCGTCGAACTCCTGCTGGCTGGTGTAGAAGTGCAGGATGCCCTGGGCGCGTTCGTCGTAGCGGATGCCGATGTCGCGGCGCAGTTGCTGCAGCGTGTCGCGGCTGTAGCTGCCCAGGCGAACGATCTGCTCGATGTTGTGGCGCGTGCGCGCCGGTGTGCATTCGCGCAGAAATTGCAACCCCCACAACCACTGGCGCATGTCGGCCCGGATGCGAAACAGCAGCGGCGCGTCCTCCTGCCCCAGCCACTTCAGCACCTTGAGGGGTGCACTCGGGTTGGCCCAGGGTTCGGCATGGCTGACCGAGATCTGCCCGCCGTTGGCGAAGCTGGTTTCGGCCGCGGGGGTGGCCTGGCGGTCGACGACGGTGACGTCGTGGCCCTGCTGGCGAAGGAACCAGGCCGAGGTGACGCCGAGCAGGCCGGCGCCGAGAACGATGACTTTCATGAGGGAGCACTCCAAGGATGAGGGGCGAGCCCGTCGACCGCGGTGGTCGACAGGCACGGGCCGCTCCCTCTGTCCTTGGTACCTGAGAGTTTCAGCCGGGCCCGATCGGCGTGATCGGGCGCGCGGCCTTGCTCCTTCGGTGCTTCACGGCTGTGAAGTCTCTCCAGACGGCGATGGTGGTGTGCAGTACGGGACCTGAGCGTTCATGGGAGTTTGCGCCTTCGGTGGCTGCGGCCGGGGCCGCAGCACTCTCCTGCTGGATCGGTAATGGACGGGTGAACCAGGCCGACGCCTATCGTCGACCGCACCCCAGGGGGACCGAGTCGACCTGGGGCGACCCGGCCTGGGCTCAGGCGTTTGTTGCAGCGCCCTTCGAGGTCAGGAAACGCTCGGCCAGCAGCACCCAGTAGGCGCTGCCCACACCGATGTTGGCGTCGTTGAAGTCGTAGCCCGGGTTGTGCACCATGCAACCGCCTTGACCCTGGCCCAAACCCGTGCCGTTGCCGATCAGCACGTAGCTGCCGGGCACACGTTCGAGCATGAAGGCGAAGTCTTCACTCCCGGTCAGCGGCGGGCCTTGCGGCGTGACCTGCTCGGCACCGACCAGTTCCAGCGCCACGGTGCGGGCGAAGTCGGTCTCGGCCGGTGTGTTGACGAGTACGGCATAGCCCGGCTTCCAGTCGATGCGGGCGGTGACGCCGAAGCTCTCGGCCTGCGCCGCCACCAGCGCCTTGACGCGCCGCTCAACGGTGGCGCGCACCTCGCGGTCCAGCGCCCGCACACTCAGCTCCAGCGTCGCGCTGGCCGGAATCACGTTGTTGGCCTTGCCCGAATGCAGCGCGCCGACCGTGACCACCGCGGCCTGCAACGGATCGATGTTGCGCGCCACGATGGTCTGCAGCGCCATGACGATGCTGGCCGCCGCCACGATGGGGTCCACCGCCCGATGCGGCATGGCACCGTGGCCACCCAGGCCGGTGAGCGTGACGGTGGCGTAGTCGGACGAGGCCATGGCCGCACCGTCGCGCAGCACGAAGCGGCCTTGCGGCGTGCCGGGCATGTTGTGCATGGCGAAGACGGCGTCGCAGGGATAACGCTCGAACAGGCCGTCGTCCATCATGCGCAAGGCGCCACCGCCGCCTTCTTCGGCCGGCTGGAGGATCAGGTGCAACGTGCCGTCGAACTCGCCCTGCTCGGCCAGGTGACGCGCTGCGGCCAGCAACATGGCGGTGTGGCCGTCGTGGCCGCAGGCGTGCATGACGCCGTTGTGGGCGCTGCTCCATGCCGCACCGCTGGCTTCGTCGATCGGCAGTGCGTCCATGTCGGCGCGTAAACCCAGCCGCTTGCCGCCGTGGCCACGCACCAGCGTGCCCACCACGCCGGTGCCACCGATGCCACGTTCGACGGCGTAGCCCCAGGCTTCGAGCTTGTCGGCCACCAGGGCGGCGGTGCGGTGCTCGGCAAAGGCCAGTTCGGGGTGGCGGTGGATGTCGCGACGCAGGCTGATGAATTCACCGGCCCGCGCGTTCAGGGCCTGCAGCAGATAGGTCACGACTGACTCCAACGCTGAGGGATCACTGCGGCTGCAGGTTGATCTGCTTGGCCAGTGCACGGTACCGGGCGGTCTCGGCCTCGAAGAACTTGGCCGACTCGGCCAGCGACATCGGCGGCGACGGCACCTGGGTCTGCGCGGCCAGCTGCGACTGCACCTGCGGATCACGCAGCGTCTTGCCGATGGCGGTGTGCAGGCGCACGACCACGTCTTCGGGTGTGTTCTTCGGCACCATGTAGCCGGTCCAGATCTTGTACGAGAAGTTCTTCAGCGCCTGGCCCTCACTGGCCGTCGGCAGGTTCTTGAGCAGCTCGGAGCGTTTCGCGCCGAGTTGACCGATGACCTTGAGCCGGCCCTGGTCGGCCAGCGCCCCCATGCCCGCGCTGTACACCAGCACGGCAAAGTCGACCTGGCCACCGCCGATGTCCTGCAGCAGCGGGGCGTTGCCCTTGTACGGCACATGCGCCAGCTTGACGCCGGTCTGCGCCTGCACGTTCTCGAGGATCAGGTGATACAACGAGCCGATGCCCACGCTGCCGTAGGTCAGCGGCTTGTCGGCCGACTTGCGCGCCAGGGCAATCAACTCGTCCACGCTGTTGACCGGCAGATCCTTGCGTGTGACGAACACCATCACCGCGTCGGCCACCGGGTGCACCAGGCGGAAGTCCTCGGTCTTGAGCTTGACGGCGGCATTGGCCATCGGCGACAGGATCACCTCATTGGGCGAACCCTGAAAGATGTAGTAACCGTCGGCCGGCGCGGCCAACACTTTCTGCGCGGCCAGTGCACCACTCACGCCGCCGAGGTTTTCCACCACCACCTGCTGGCCCAGGTCCTTGCCCAGCGGGTTGAAGAAGATGCGGGCGATGGCGTCCGACGGTCCACCGGCCGGGTACGGCACCATCAGGTTCACCGGCTTGGCCGGGTAACTCTGGGCAACGGCCGCGCCGGCGACGAGCAAGGAGCCGGCCAGCAAGGCCAGCGACCGCAGGACAGGGAATGTGGGCATGAAATCTCCTCGTGGGGGGGGGCGGCGCGCGGCCGGGGCTGAATGGCAAACGCAATGTAGGTGGCGCATATCTCAAAGTCCAATGCATTGTTCTGTGCATTACCATGAGTTTCAGGTTCACTTCTGATCACCTTTGTCCATGACCCTCGTGCAGCTTCGACACCTCGTTTCGCTGGCCCGGACCGGATCGTTCAGCAAGTCGGCGGCTGCGTTGTTCCTCACCCAGCCGGCGCTCAGCCGCAGCATCCGGGCCCTCGAAGTCGAGCTGGGTCAGCCGCTGTTCGACCGCATCGGCCGCCACAGCGAACTCACCCCGTTCGGGCGTGATGCCGTCGAGCGGGCGCGCGAACTCCTGCTCGCGGCCGACGACCTGCAGGGCAGCGGCCGCCTCACCGGCGACGATCAGCAGGGTGTGCTGCGTATCGGCCTGGGCTCGGGCCCCGGCGCCATGTTGATGACACCGCTGCTGCTGAAGATGGCGCAGGAGCGGCCCCGGCTGCGGGTCGAGATCGCCCGTGCCGGCACCGACGTGCTGGTGCACGCGCTGCGCGAGCGCAGCCTCGATGCACTGGTGGTCGACGCCCGCTCATTGCGCCCGGCACCGGACCTGGCCATCCAGGACCTGCACGACATGCGCGGTGCCTTCATGGTGCGGCCGGGCCATCCGCTGGTGATGCCACCTGGCGTCACCAGCTTCGACGATGTGCTGCGTTACCCCGTGGCCTCGACACCGCTGTCGGACGAAGTCGCCCGTGTGCTGGTCGAGCGGTATGGCTCACGCGCCCACCCCGCCAACTGCGTGACGCTGCAGTGTGAAGAGGTGGCCAGCCTGGTCGACGTGGCGCGACGCAGCGACACCGTGCTGCTGGCGATCAAGGCCGCCGCGCCGGATCTGGTGGAACTGACACTGCAACCCGAACTCGCCGCCATGGCACGTTTCGGCCTCGTGACCTTGAAGCGCCGCACCCTGCCGCCCGGCCTGGCGGTGGTCCGCGAGCTGATGGCGCAGTTGCTGGTCGACCGGCCCGCGTGACGTTGCCGGGCCTGCGCAGCTCGGGGCCAGCCCGGCCGCTCAGGGTCCACCGTGATGCAGGCCATGATGGGCGTCCCTCATCCAAGGCCAGCCCGCCCGCGCAGAGTTCACCGTCACGTGCAGTCGGCACACTGCTCGCATCCAGCCGCCGGCAATGCGCCACCGACCACAATCGCCGGGCTGAACCAGCGCCCAAGCACTGCGACCAATGCGACCACCGTGACCAACTCGACTGCCCCAGCCGCCCCTCGTCCCACCGGCCCACAGGCGCCCGCCGCCGCCGTGCCGTCGATGCCCCGCGCCGCCTTGTGGATGGCCGGCTGGCTCTCGCTCATGGTGGTGCTGGCCATCGTCGGGCGCGGCGTCACGCGGCAGTTGCCGGTCTTCCAGGTCATGGAGGTGCGCAGCCTGCTGGGCCTGCTCATGCTGGCCCCGCTGGTGCATGCCGCCGGTGGTTTCGGGGCGCTGCGCACCGCCTTCATCGGCCGCCACATCACACGCAACGTGGTGCACTACGCGGCGCAATACGGCTGGTTTGCCGCGCTCACTCTCATCCCGCTGGCGCAGCTCATCTCGATCGAGTTCACCATGCCGCTGTGGACCGCGCTGCTGGCTGCCGCCTTCCTGGCCGAGCGGCTCACCACACGCAAGGTGCTGGCCGTGGCCGTGGGCCTTATCGGTGTGGCGGTCATCGTTCGCCCGACGGCCGGCGCCGTCGAGCCGGGACAACTCATCGCGCTGGTGGCGGCGGGCGGATTTGCGGTCTCGGTCGTGCTCGTCAAGTCACTCACCCGCACCGACAGCGCCGTGGCCATCATCTTCTGGATGCTGGTCATCCAGTCCGTGATCGGCTTCTTGCCAGCGTTGTGGACCTGGCAATGGCCCACACCCGCCACCTGGGCCGGCCTGGTCGTCATCGCCTTCTGCGGCACCTTCTCGCACTACTGCATGACCCGCGCGATGCGCCACGCCGACGCCACCGTCGTCATCCCCATGGACTTCCTGCGCGTGCCACTCACCGCGCTGGCCGCCTGGCTGGTCTATGCCGAGGCCGTCGACGGCTGGACCGTGCTGGGCGCCGCACTCATCCTCGGCGCGAATGCCTTGAACCTGCTGCGCAAGCCGGCCGCGGCGGGTGCCGGCCAGGCCGCCACCAGGTAGGACTGAGCGGACTGCATGCACCGTGCGGCCACCGGGGCGGCACGGCTCCGTGCATGGGCTTAGCCAGCCGAGTCGGGCCGAGCCCGATCACATCAGCAGGTGCTCACCCGCGTTCTCGCCGCCCAGTATCACGTAGTTCACCCGGCGCAGGTCCGACAACGTCTTGCCGCCTGAATAACTGATCGAGCTCTGCAGGTCTTCGCGCATCTCGATCAGGGTGTCGGCGAGCCGGCCCTTGATGGGTTCGAGGATGCGTTTGCCTTCGACGTGTTTGTATTCACCCTTGTTGAAGTCGCTGGCCGAGCCGTAGTACTCCTTGTAGAGCTTGCCGTCGACTTCGACCGTTGAGCCGGGCGACTCCTCGTGGCCGGCGAACAGGCTGCCCACCATCACCATGGCGGCGCCGAAGCGCACGCTCTTGGCGATGTCGCCGTGGTGGCGGATGCCGCCGTCGGCAATGATGGGTTTGGTCGCCACGCGGGCACACCACTTCAGCGCGCTGAGCTGCCAGCCGCCGGTGCCGAAACCGGTCTTCAGCCGCGTGATGCACACCTTGCCCGGGCCGATGCCGACCTTGGTGGCGTCGGCGCCCCAGTTCTCGAGGTCGATCACCGCCTCGGGTGTGCCCACGTTGCCGGCGATGACGAAGGCCTGCGGCAGGCGCTGCTTGATATGGGCGATGGTGCGCTGCACGCTGTCGGCATGGCCGTGGGCGATGTCGATGGTGATGTAGTCGGCGCCCACACCTTCGACGGCCAGGCGGTCGATCACGGCGAAGTCGGCCGGTTTCACGCCCGAGCTGATCGACACGTACAGGCCCTGGTCGCGCATGCGTTTGGCGAACGCCACGTTGTCCAGGTCGAAGCGGTGCATCACGTAGAAGTAGCCGTGGGTCGCCAGCCAGGCCGCCAGGTTCTCGTTGAGCACCGTCTTCATGTTGGCCGGCACCACCGGCAGGGCGAAGCGGCGCCCGCCGAACAGGGTCGAGGCGTCACACTCGGCGCGGCTGTCGACGCGGCATTTGCGCGGCAACAGCAAGACGTTGTCGTAGTCGAAGATATCCATGGTGGTGCAAAGGTCTGCGCAGTCGCTGCGGCATCCAGCTGTTCAGCACGGGGATGGCCACAGACGCTAGGGTGGCCGCACGTTGTTGCAGTGTGCCGGCCAGGGCTGCGAGCGCTTGCCCGGCCCCGGCCTTGCCGCCCGGCGGACACCCGGCAAAACACCGAGCCCGAGCAGGCAAGAAAAACCGGGCGCCGACGTTGGGCCCGGTGGCTGATTCTAGTGAGGCGGCCGGCCGTAGGCCCATGTGGCCTGGACGATGCCACCATCGGCGCCGTGGTATGGCGATCGCCCGCAATTGGGCTGCCGCCAAAGTGGCGCCTTGCGCCCCACGGAAATCAAGGCCGTGCGCCGTCAGCCCAGCCCGGGCTTGAACCCCACGGTGATGCCGGTTGCCGTCACCGTGAACGTGGCGGGCACCAGCGCCATGGCGTCGAGCAGGCGCACCTGCTCGGGCGCCAGGGTGTGGACGAGATAGTTCTCCAGCAGGCCTTGCGCCACGTTGTGGCCGACCAGCTGCAACTGGCTGGCCGCCGGTTCACCCACACCCGCCAGATCCAGCCGCTCGAGCGCCACCCGCGCCAGGCGCACGCTGTGGTCGGCTGCGGCGTAACGCAGCCCGCAGGCAAAGCCAGCCACGCCGCGCACCGTCTGGCGCGTGAACAGCGTCTCGGTGGCCACGAGGTCGAAGTCTGTCAGGATGAGGTTGCGCGCCGGGTCCAGCGCCAGTCGCGGCATGCCCAGGTCGACGTCGAACACCTCGGCCATGCGCCGGCGTTGGGGGAACTGGGTGGCGAGTGCCGCGACGATCTGCGCGCGGCTGATCGTGAATTTCGGAGCTTGGCCAGGCGAGGGCGTGCCGGCATCGGCCGCAGCCCGAACAGGTACGGCGCCAGCAAGGCCCAGCAGCACTGCGCCGCCACGCAGCAGAAAGCGCCGACGCAGCGGCAGCAGATCATCGACGTGCGGGGCTTCTGATTCAGGCATGGTGAACGACTCCTGACATCTGCCGCGATGGTGCATGGGCAGAACTGGACCCTAACACCCGCCTGGCACCACCGGCCCTCTGACTGAACCGGCCGCTCAAGCCGCCGTGGTCCAGGGATTGATCAACTCGACGCCTGTCGCACTGAAGTCGCGCACGTTGCGCGTGGCGACGGCAAATCCATGTGCGGACGCAATGGCGGCGATGGCGCAATCGGCAAAGCCGATGGTCTGACCCGTGGCCTGGGCAGTGGCGTTGAGCCGCGCAAACGCCCGGGCGGCCAGCAGGTCGAACGGCAGGATGCGCCCATCGAACAGCGACAAGACCTGCCCGACGATGGCGACCTCGAGGTTGGCGCGACGTTTGCCGGCGGGGAGCACCTCGACGCCCGCCAACAGTTCGGCCATGTTCACGGCGGTGAGGTAAAGCGTTTCAGGTTGCTGCCGGTCCAGCCAGGCCAGAACGGTCGGGTCGGGGTTGGGGCGCAGCGGCTCCGAGACGACGTTGGTGTCGAGGATGATCACTCGAACTCCGCCGGTTCGACAGGGCCGGCATCACGCCGGATGTCCAGGTCTACACCTCCAAGGCTGCGGCCCACCGCAGCGAGCGCGGACCCCAGGCCCAGCCTTGGCGCCACCGCAGCTTCGAGGATGAGCCGGATCTCGGCCTCTGTGCTGCGACCGTTCTGCTGCGCCCGCAGCTTGAGCGAGCGATGCGTGGCATCCGGAAGGTTTCTGACGGTGAGTGAGGCCATGGCAGCGGCTCCTGAAATT
The DNA here is from genome assembly GCA_016702605.1 of Candidatus Intricatilinea gracilis. Taxonomy (GTDB): domain Bacteria; phylum Pseudomonadota; class Gammaproteobacteria; order Burkholderiales; family Burkholderiaceae_C; genus Sphaerotilus; species Sphaerotilus gracilis. The sequence continues at coordinate 536,538 of JADJDQ010000021.1, read as the reverse complement.
GAGCTTCATGCTATCAAACCACCAGTTTGATGTCACCAGGCACTCTGCCACGCCACACTTCGACGCTCAACCGACTACAGCGAACGAAGCAGGTTTCTGCATCCCTCCCCCCAAGAGTACGACTGGGTCAACTGCGATTGCGAATTTCGCGCACTACATTGGAAGCATGGCCAGATGCTGACCCATACGAAGAACACAGGTACCGAGTATTCAATCCAAAAGACATGACCCCGGACGCCGGGACAACCAACCAACCAACCGAAAAAACATGACAACACGCCGCACGGCCATCCTACTGGGTACTCTGGCCAGTTGGCCATTTCTCACCGGCTTTTTCTACCCGCCATTCTTCGATCTGAGTTGGGACGAGGAGGTGCAACTGCACGACGGCCGGGTGATCTTGGTGCACCTCAAGTTCACCTACGAGCGGCTGAGCCGGTTCAGCAAATACGGAAACGCCATCCTGCGCAACACCGAGATGAGTTTCGATGCAGGGCCGCCGCGTGGGCGGGTGACACAGCTATTCCGACGACAGAAGCCAGTGATGTTGGATCAGAAAGAAGGCAAATGGTACGTTGTATTAATTGCACTTGGTGGTTTATCCCTCATTCGAGATGAAGATTGGGGGCCAATTCAAACCAGTCAGAGCCATCGAGTTGGAAAGATGAACTCGACAAAATTTGAGCCAGTTCCAATTGATTACTTGCCAGGCGAATTTGACACGCCGAATATTGACTACCACTATGGACCTCTAGAGGATCGAATCGGCTTTGATGCCAAAACCCTCACCCTGCTCGACAAACGTTTACGGAATGAAAACTATCCATTGGGCCCGGGTGATCGCCGATTTGAACGGCCAAATCCATCGGTATTTCAACAAATGAAATCCAGAGAGAAGAAGCAATGACTGAAGCATCGACATACGCACTGTTGTCGACCGGAGCCTGAACGGGCATCCGGACCTTACAAAGGTTGGGTCGCCCCTTCAAGCCAGCAATTCCCCCAGATCCACACTCGACAGCCTGCCAACCTTCCCGGCGTCATGCACCAACCAGTCCTGCGCCCGCGCCCGCCCCATGTCACGCAGATGATCGAAGAAATCGCGCCGGGCAATGAGTTTGGTTTCGCTGGGCAGGTGGCCCAGGTCGGCGTCGATCAGGTGCCAGCGTGGCGCACCCACCGGCACGGCGATGGGCAACAGGGTGCGGGTGAGTTTGACGAGCCAGCCGTGCGCAGTACCCACCGTGGGGGTGAAGGCGGCGAGCAGTTGGGCCTCGCGCACGAAGGCGGCGTTGAAGGCGAGTTCGACGGCGCGGCCGCGGATGTCGGCCGCCTTGGTGGGTGTGTCGCCCCAGGTCAGCGGGGCGAGCATCACGATCAGCACGTCGCATGCGCCTGCCCCATGCACCAGCGGCAGCAGCGGTGGGTTGGCGCTGTAGCCGCCGTCCCAATACGGTTCGCCGTCGATCACCACCGCCGCCTGCAGCGTGGGCAGGCAGGCAGAGGCCATGGCGGCGTCCACCGTCAGCGGGCCGTGGCCGGGCTGGTTGCCGAAGAGCTTGAGCCGGCCCGTGTTGGCGTGGGTGGCGGCCAGGTGCAGGGTGATGGGGCAGCTGGTGCTCAGCAGTTCGAAGTCGACCTGTTCGGCCAGCAGGTCGCGCAGCGGGTTGCGCGCCAGCGGGTTGAGCTGATAGGGCGACAGCAGCTGCGACCACTGCATCAGCAGCCGGGTGGCGGGCGACAGGGCCGGTTCGGCGGCGTCGCCGTGGATGCCACCCCAGTCGACCGGTGCCTGTTTGGCCACGGCGTGCCAGAAGCGTTGCAACGCGTCGCGGGCGCCTTCCTCGGGCGACCTGCCGGCGGCCAGCGCGGCCGTCCAGCCCTGCGCCAGCACCACAGCATTCATGGCGCCGGCGCTGGTGCCGCTGATGTGGTCGATGTCGAAACGAGCACTTTCGAGCAGGGCGTCAAGCACGCCCCAGGTGTAGGCACCGTGGGCGCCGCCGCCTTGCAGCGCCAGGCGCAGTGGCAGTCGCCGGCCGCTGTAGCGCACGATCGACGGCGCCGCGGCAGCCGACGTGGTGTCGGCGAGTTCGGTCGAAGTGGAAGTTGCTGTCATGGGTGCGAGTGTGGCTGCTTCCTACAATGCCTCGATGTCCTTGCCATTCGATGACGACGCGCTTGCCGCGGCGCCCAGCCCCAGCGCCGGTTCGGCGCGCTTGCTGGACAAACTCAACCCCGAGCAGCTCGAAGCGGTGACGCTGCCGGCAGAACCGGCGCTCATCCTGGCCGGCGCGGGGTCGGGCAAGACGCGTGTGCTCACCACCCGCATCGCCTGGTTGCTGCAGACCGGCCAGGTGTCGCCCGGTGGGGTGATGGCCGTGACCTTCACCAACAAGGCGGCCAAGGAGATGCTCACGCGCCTGACCACCATGCTGCCGGTCAACGCCCGCGGCATGTGGATCGGCACCTTCCACGGCCTGTGCAACCGCTTCCTGCGCGCGCACTGGAAGATGGCCAACCTGCCGCAGAGCTTCCAGATCATCGACACGGGCGACAGCCAGAGCGCCGTCAAGCGCCTCATCAAGGCCATGAACCTGGACGAGGAACGCTACGTGCCCAAGCAGGTGGCCTGGTTCATCGCCGGCAGCAAGGACGACGGCCGCCGGCCCAAGGACGTCGACATCAAGGACGTACACACCGCCAAGCTGGTCGAGATCTACCAGGCCTACGAGGACCAGTGCCAGCGCGAGGGTGTGGTCGACTTTGCCGAACTCATGCTGCGCAGCTACGAGCTGCTGCGTGATCACCCCGAGCTGCGCGAGCATTACCGCCGGCGTTTCAGGCACATCCTGGTCGACGAGTTTCAGGACACCAACCGGCTGCAATACGCCTGGTTGCGCATGTTTGCAGGCCAACCCGGCGAGCGCGACGTAGCGGCGCTGTTCGCGGTGGGCGACGACGACCAGAGCATCTACGGCTTTCGCGGCGCGCAGGTCGGCAACATGGCCGACTTCGAGCGCGAGTACCACGTCGCCAAGGTCATCAAGCTCGAGCGCAACTACCGCAGCTTCGGCAACATCCTGGACAGCGCCAACGCACTCATCGCCCACAACGCCGGGCGCCTGGGCAAGAACCTGCGCACCGAAGCCGGCCCGGGTGAACCGGTGCGGGTGTTCGAAGCCACCAGTGATTTCGCCGAGGCGCAGTGGCTGATCGAGGAGATCCAGCAGCTCGTGCGCTCGGGCACGCGCTTTGTGGAGCAGGCGGTGCTCTACCGCAGCAACGCGCAGTCGCGGGTCATCGAATCGGCGCTGTTCAACGCCGGCATCGCCTACCGCGTGTACGGCGGCCTGCGCTTCTTCGAGCGCGCCGAGGTCAAACATGCGCTGGCTTATCTGCGCCTGATCGAGAACCCGAACGACGACACGAGTTTTCTGCGGGTGGTGAACTTCCCGGCGCGTGGCATCGGTGCCCGCTCGGTCGAGACGCTGCAGGACGCCGCACGCGCCAGCGGCCGCAGCCTGTACCAGAGCGTGAGTGCCGTCAGCGGCGCGGCGGGAGCCAAGCTGGCCGGCTTCAACAAACTCATCGACGACCTGCACGAGGCCACCCGCGGCGAGACGCTGCGCATGATCATCGAACGCATGCTCGCCACGGTGGGCCTGATCGAGTTCTACCGCAATGAGAAGGAAGGCCAGGACCGGATCGAGAACCTGGAAGAACTCGTCAATGCGGCCGAAGCCTTCGTGACGCAGGAGGGTTTCGGCAAGGACGCCGTCGCCCTGCCGGTGGACGAGACCGCACCACCCGGCAGCATCGCCGAACCCGGCCCGGGTGAACCCGATGCGCTGGCCGCCGTGAACCTGCTGCCCGACGCCGACACCGGCGAGATCCTGTCGCCGCTGGCGGCCTTCCTGACCCACGCCGCGCTCGAAGCCGGCGACAACCAGGCACAGGCCGGGCAGGACGCCGTGCAGCTCATGACGGTGCACGCTGCCAAGGGCCTGGAGTTCGACGCCGTGTTCATCACCGGCCTGGAAGAAGGCCTGTTCCCGCACGAGAACTCGGTCACCCAGATCAGCAGCAAGGGCGGCGGCGACGGGCTGGAAGAAGAACGCCGCCTCATGTACGTGGCCATCACCCGCGCCCGCCAGCGCCTGTACATGAGTTTTTGCCAGACCCGCATGCTGCACGGGCAGACGCGCTACAACATCAAGAGCCGCTTCTTCGACGAGTTGCCCGAAGCCGCGCTGAAGTGGATCACGCCCAAACAGCAGGGCTTCGGCTCGGGTTACGCGCAGCAGTATCAGCAGGCCTGGCAACGCGGCAGTGGATTACACGGCGTGGTCGGCACCGGGCGCAATGAGGGCTGGCGGCCGGGCAGTTCGTCGTCATCGAGCGAAGCCGAAGTCTTCCGCCCCCCGCCCCTGCCCACCGCCATGGCCAACAGCGCCGCCAAGGCCGCCGGCCACGGCCTGCGCCAGGGCATGAGTGTGTTCCACAACAAGTTCGGCGAAGGTGTGGTGCTCACGCTCGAAGGCACAGGCAACGACGCGCGCGCCCAGGTCAACTTCGGCCGCCACGGCGCCAAGTGGCTGGCGCTGTCGGTGGCCAAGCTCACGCCGATCGAATAAGCGAACAAGTGCCACGTCGGCACGAGATCGAGCCGCACGTCTTGCGACGCTTGCTGACAGGCGCTCGCAAGGCGGCACATCCACTCACACTCGAGGTCGCGGGGCTGACGACGCTTACGCTTGGCTGCGTTCGCTGACGACTTTTCCGGCCTTGCGCGGCTACCTTCGTGGCCAGACCGGGCGGCGACTTGCCGCTGCTCGGCCGCCAGGAGTAGTCGTCGATGTCCCACGTGCCCACAAGCGCGCCGAACCTTTTCCGCCGTGTCACCGAGCTCGACAGCATGCTGCCGCCTGCGGTGTGGGCGGTGCTGCGTGGCCTGACGCTGCTGAGCACCCTGGCACTCATCGCCACGCTGGTGCTGCGTCCCGAACTAGGTCTGGTGTTGTTGTGGGGCCTGGCCGTGCCGCTGCTGCCGCTGGTCTTCGTGCTGGCGCCGGGTGTGTGGCGCAATGTCTGTCCGCTGTCGGCCAGCAACCAGGCGCCGCGCCGCTTGGGGCTCACGCTGGACTCGAGCCGCCGCGAGCTGGCCCAGGGCCTGGCCTATCCGGTCGGGCTGGTGCTGCTGGTCGGGTTGATCATCGGGCGCAAGCTGGTGTTCGACCAGAGTGGTGTCGCCAGTGCCGGGTTGATCGCCGGGCTGCTGCTTGCGGCACTGCTGGGTGGTGTGTTGTTCAAGGGCAAGAGTGGCTGGTGCAGCAGCATCTGCCCGCTGCTGCCGGTGCAGCGCCTGCTCGGCCAGACGCCTTACCTGACGGTGGCCAGCACCCAGTGCACGCCGTGTGTGGGCTGCGCCAAGAACTGCTACGACGCCGCACCCGGTATCGCCACCTTGGCCGACCACTACGACGCCGAGCCGGGCTACCGCAACTACCGGCGCTGGTTCGCCATGATGTTTCCGGGCCTGGTGCTGGGTTACTTCATGGTGCCGGATCTGGCACCGGCGCTGGGCCAGGCAGTGCCCGCGCCGATGGTTGCAGGGCTGCCTGTGGCTCACACCGGCGCAGCGGCACTCATCGCGGGCCAGATGCTGCTGTTCATGGGGGCCAGCCTGTTGCTCCTGCGCCTGCTCGAACAGTTGATCGGTGGCGCGCGCAACCTGGTGCCGGTGCTGGGCGCCGCGCTGGGCATCACGATCTATTACGCCTTTGCAGCGCCGGCATGGGCCGACACCTTGCACGGTCTGGTCGGTGCGCTGGGCTGGCGCACTGGCGAGCAGGTGGGCACGGTCTGGGTCGACCTGATCCGCGCCGCCGTGATGGCCATCACCGTGGTCTGGGTGCGGCGGTCGATGCAGGCTGAACAGGCCTTCGTGCGTGAAATGGTCGAACCGACGGGCCGACAGATGTCGTCGCCTGCTGCCATGCTGATGCCGACAAGCCTGGCCACCACTGGCCTGCACTCGTTCGCCGGTGCGCCGGGTCGCGGTCATCGTGGCGTGGCCACCGGCCCAGGCCCGTTTGACCGGGCAGACGATCAAGCAGGACAACCGGCGGACGAACAGGTGGACGATCGGGCTACCGATCGGGCCTTTGATCGAGCCGGGGGCACAACAACTCCGGGCACCCCATCCAACGCCACGACGTCGGACTTCACCGGCCTCGAATCTACCGCGCCTGCCCAGGGCGTTGCTGCAGCCAACACCCTGCCGGCGGCGCTGGGTGTGGCGGTCGACCGCGCCGTGCCGCACCCAGCAACAGCGACACCTCACACAGGCCGGGCCGAGCTGCACATCGCACCCGAGGGGCGCCGTGCGCCGCTGCACATCGGCAAGACCTTGCTCGATGCCCTGGAATCCTGCGGTGCTGCCGTGCAGCCGGGCTGCCGCTCGGGCCAGTGCGGCGCGGACGCCGTGCACATCCACAGCGGCGCCGCCTGCCTGGGTGCCATGGGACCGGACGAACGCGCCACGCTGGCGCGGCTGGGCCACGGCGACAACGTGCGCCTGGCCTGTGTCACGCGGGTGAGGAAGGCCGGGCTCGTCGCGATCGAGCTGCTGAACGCCGGCACCGTGCCCGAGGCCGGCGTGGCCACGGGCATGGCTGTCGACGGTGGCAAACCAGGCGCTGTGGCCGCACCGGGCGGGCGCTCTGGCGCGGTCGGCAACTGGGCGCCCAGCCGTCGCCTGCTGGCCCAGGCCAGGCCGACCTGGGACGCAGGCATACGCCGCGTCGTGATCGTGGGCAACGGCATCGCCGGCCTGACGGCGGCCGAGACGCTGCGCGCCCATCACCCGCAGTGCGAGATCCACCTGATCGGGCGCGAGAAGCAGGCCAGTTACCTGCGCACCGCCGTCACGGGCCTGATCAGCCAGCGCCATCAGTTGTCCGAGCTCGCGCTGCGGCCCGACGCCTGGTACGCCGAGCAGCGCATCCACTGCTGGCTCAACACGCGAGCCACCGAACTGGACACCGATCACCAGACACTCACGCTGGCCAGCTCTGAAGCGCTGCGCTACGACCGGCTCATCCTGGCCATGGGCGCCAACGCCTGGGTGCCGCAGTCGCTCGACGGCTTCGGTGTACCGGGCAGTTTTGTGCTGCGCTCTGCCGCCGATGCCCTGGCGCTGCGGGCCTTTGTGCAGCGTTACGGCGCACGCCGTGCCGTGGTGCTGGGCGCCGGGCTGCTGGGCATCGAGACGGCCGACGCCCTGCACCAGATGGGCCTGGCCGTGCATCTGCTGGCCCAGGGCGATCAGGTGATGGAGCATCGACTCGACCGCGATGCAGCCGCGCTGGTGGCAGCGCAGTTGCGTCACATCGGCATCAAGGTGTCGACCCACGCGCAGCTGCGTTCGCTGCACCGCTCGGGCAGCGAGCGGCTGTCGCGGGTGCGGCTCACCAGCGGCCAGGTCATCGAGGCCGAACTGCTGGTGGTGTGCACGGGCGCTCGAGCCGACATCACGCTGGCCGAAGCGGCCGGCATCGCCGTGGACCGTGGCGTGCTGGTCGACGAGCACCTGCGCAGCAGCGCAGCCGGCGTCTACGCCTGCGGCGACGTGGCACAGACCGCCACCGCCCTGCCCGGGCTGTGGGCGCCGGCGGCCGAACAGGGCCGTATCGCCGCGCTGAACGCACTGGGTCTGGTCACGCGGTACGAGCATCAGGTGCCCGTGGTGACGCTCAAGCTCACAGGGCTGCACGTGCGCAGCGCTGGCCAGTTGCATGCCGAAGGCCCCGGCCAGATCGAGCTGTGTCACCGCCCGCCCACTGCGGCAAACCGGCCCGCGCCGCCCGGTGCCCCGGACACGCCAGCGCGAGCACTCACCCACTTCCACACCGCCGAGCGCTACACCAAGGTGGTGGTCGAGATCGACGCCAAGGGGCGCGAACATGTGCTGGGCGCCATCGTGGTGGGTGACGACCCGGACGGTGACGACATCCTGGCCGCGGCCTGCGCCGGCGCGTCGTCGAGCAGCCTGGGTGCAACACTGATGCAACGGCCCTGGCAACGCCAGCGTGGTGAGCTGATCGAGCCCCGGCCGCACAGCCTGACGCCAGCGCGACCCGTGCCACACGACGAGCCGGCAGGTGTCGAGAGCGCCCCGCCGCGCAAGCCTCGCCGGGTGGCCTGAGCAGCGCGCGACAGGCGGCCAATGTGGCTCGCGATCGAAGGCGCGAGCAGCGCTACGCCGGGTGAATCGAGACCGCCACGGCGCACGTGGCCAGCGCCCGTGGGCTAGCATGGTCGGCACACCCCGTGCCACTTGCCCTCGCCCTGCCTGCCACCATGACCCTGCCCGATCACACGTCGTCGCCCGATGCATCCACCAGCTGCGCCGCCGCAACGTCGACCGACCTGCCGCACTACCTGCACCCGCTCAGCCACGGCATCTACGTGGTGGACACGGGGTTCGAGCGCGAACACTTCGATGCTGCGTATCTGGTGGTGCAAGACGGCCGCGCCGCCTTCATCGACACGGGTCACAACGCCGCCGTGCCGCGCCTGCTGGGCGCACTCGATGCGCTGGGCCTGGCGCGTGATGCGGTCGACTGGGTCATCCCGACCCATGTGCACCTCGACCATGCCGGCGGCGCCGGCCTGCTGATGTCGCAGCTGCCTGCGGCCAGGGCGCTGATCCACCCACGCGGCGCGCGCCACCTGATCGACCCGAGTGCGCTGATGGCCGGCGCCATCGGTGTGTACGGCGAGGCGGTGGTACACGCCACCTACGGCGAGCTGGTGCCGATTGCGGCCGAGCGGGTGGTCGAAAGCCTGGTGGTCGACCAGCCGGGCTGCATGACCGTGATGCTGGCCGGCCGGCCGCTGCTGCTGATCGACAGCCCCGGCCATGCGCGCCATCACCAGGCGGTGTGGGACGCCACCAGCCGCGGCTGGTTCACCGGTGACACCTTCGGCATCAGCTACCGCGAGTTCGACGGCCCGCGTGGTGTGGACGACTGCTACATCATGCCGAGCTCGACGCCGGTGCAGTTCGAGCCGGCAGCCATGCGTGCGTCGATCCAGCGCATGTTGTCGTTCGACCCGGTCCACGTCTACCCGACGCACTACAGCCGCTTGAACGAGCCGCAACGCCTGGCCGAGCAGCTGTATCCGCAGATCGACGCCTTCGAGCACGGCGCACTGGCCTGGCGCGCCGCCCAGCCCGACGCGGACAAGATCAGCGCCACCGACCGTGATGCCGCCATGCTGGCCATCGTGCAGCAGGCGCTGCTCGACGGCGTGGCGCGCGCCGGCTCGCCGGTCGGCCGTGACGCGACACTGGCGCTGCTCGACATCGACATCCGCCTCAACGCCCAGGGCCTGGCCATCTGGCTGAGCAAACAAGCCTGAGCAAGCAGCCCTGGTCACCCAAGCCCGAGCGATAAAGCCTGACGACCTCCGACGACTGGCACGACTGCCGCAAGCGCCCCCACGCCCTGCCACAAGTGCCGCCGGCCTGCCGCGGCAAGGCCAACAGGGCACTGTTAGGATGAATCTCGATCTGGTGCCCACCGGCTTGCTGCCTGCAATCGCCCTGGCCCACACCCTGTCCGGTTCACCACCCAGCTCAAACAAGCCGACCTGATCCTTCGTGATCAGTGCAGCCGGCACCACCCAACTACCCGCCGTGATCTACCCCCGCACACAACCGATCAAGCGCGACAGTGGCACGTCCGGTTCGGACGCCGGCAACGATGCCGAGATCGGTGACCTCAGCAGCCAGATCGGCAACGACGACGACATCGGCGTGCCCATCTCGCAGGTGATCCGTCGGCGCATCCAGGCCTCGCACCGGCGCTTTCATGCCAACGACAACATCGCCGATTTCATCGAGCCGGGTGAACTCGACGCGCTGCTCGAAGAGGTCGAGGCGAAGATGAAGACCGTGCTGCACAGCCTGGTCATCGACACCGAAAGCGATCACAACACCAACGAGACGGCCAAACGTGTGGCCAAGATGTACCTGAAAGAAGTTTTCAAGGGTCGTTACGAGAAGCAGCCCGAGGTGACCGAGTTTCCCAATGTCGAACACCTCAACGAGCTGATGATCGTCGGGCCGGTGACGGTGCGCAGCGCCTGCTCGCACCACTTCTGCCCCATCGTCGGCAAGTTGTGGATAGGCGTCATGCCCAACGAACACAGCAACTTGATCGGGTTGTCGAAGTACGCCCGGCTGGCCGAGTGGATCATGGGCCGACCGCAGATCCAGGAAGAAGCCGTCACCCAGGTGGCCGATCTGCTGCAACAGAAGATGCAGCCCGACGGCCTGGCCGTGGTGATGGAAGCCGAGCATTTCTGCATGAGCTGGCGTGGCGTGCGCGACATGGATTCACGCATGATCAACTCGGTCATGCGAGGCTCGTTTCTGAAAGACCCCAACCTCAGGCGCGAGTTTCTCGCCCTGGTCAACGACCGCAAGAAGGGATGACGACACCATGATGGTCCGCCTGCTCTACGCCAGCCACTGTGAGGAGCTGAGCGCCGAGATGATCGAAGCCATCCTCAGGCGATCGCGCGAACACAACCCGCGCCAGGGCATCACCGGCCTGCTGTGCCACGGCGGCAATGTCTTCATGCAGGTGCTCGAAGGCGGCCGCGATGTGGTCAATGCGCTGTACAACTCGATTGCGAAGGACCCGCGTCACCGCGACGTGACGATGCTGCACTACGAGGAAATCACCGAACGCCGCTTCGCCGGCTGGACCATGGGCCAGGTGAACCTCTCGCGCATCAACCCGTCGCTGCTCCTCAAATACAGCGAGCGCCCCGAGCTCGACCCGTTCGCCGTGTCGGGCCGGGTGAGCATGGCCTTGCTCGACGAACTGATCGCCACCGCGGCCATCGTCGGGCGTGGCGGCTGACACCAGCCTCACGCTGCGCGGGGTGGACTTCAGCTCCAGCCCCACGCGCCGCAAACCCATCGTGCTGGCCCAGGGCCGGCTGCTGATGCCGGATCAGGCGGGCAGATCGGGTGAATCGGGTGAATCGGGTGCAGTCGGTGGATCAGGAGCCTGCGGCGCATCGGGGCTATCAGCCGGCTCACGCGACGACCTGCCAGTCGTCGAGCTGCAGTTGCTGCGCCGGCTCGAATCACTCGATGCCTACGCCGCCACGCTGAGTGAACCCGGCCCGTGGCTCGGCGCCTTCGACTTCCCGTTCAGCCTGCCGCGTGAACTGGTCGAGACCCTGGGCTGGCCGACCGACTGGCTGGCGCTGATGCAGCACTACCGCGGCCTGGCTCGCAGCGATATCCGCACGCAGTTCGCTGCCTTCTGTGACGCCCGGCCGGCGGGCGGCAAATTTGCGCATCGGGCCTGCGACATGCCGGCCGGCTCATCACCGTCGATGAAGTGGGTCAATCCGCCGGTGGCCTACATGCTGCAAGCCGGCGTAGGCCCGCTCATCGACGCCGGCTGCGACATGCCCGGCCTGCACGCTGGCGACTCGACCCGTGTGGCGCTCGAAGCCTACCCCGGCCTGCTGGCGCGCGAGGTGCTGGGTCGGCGCTCGTACAAGGCCGACGACAAGGCCAGGCAAGACGACGCGCGACTGGCCGCCCGTGCCGAACTGGTCGACGCCCTGCAGGCCGGCCACACACGCCTGGCGCTGCGCCTTGGCATCACGGCGGCGCAACGCGACGAACTCATCGACGAACCGCAGGGTGACCTGCTCGATGCGGTGCTCTGCCTGATGCAGGCCGGCTGGGCCAGCCTGCGCCCCGGCTGGGGTTTGCCGGTCGACATCGACCCGCTGGAAGGCTGGATCGTCAACGCCTGAACCTTTGGGTCAGACGTGAAAGCCGCCCAGGCTGCCCATGTCGGCCATTGCATGGCGCGTGTGCAATGCCAGCCCGAGTGCCGCCATGTGGTCGCCGTTGCGACCGAGGATGGTCTGCGACAGCGGCAGGAAGTAGACCTCTTCGAAGTGGGCGTGGCCGCGGTAGTCGGTGATCAGGCTGGTCAGCATGGCAGTCAAGTCATCGGCAGGCATGCGGGCGTCCTGGCCCTTGGCGATGGCCTTGAGCGCGGGTTCGAGTTGTTTCCAGGTGGCCTCGATCTGGCGATGTTCGCGCGTGAGCTGGTCGACGATGGCTGCCACCTTGTCGTGTTCCTCACCCTTGGTTGCGCTGGCCAGCACGGCCGGGAACAACTCGCGTTCCTCTTCGGCATGGTGCTCGAAGGCAGCGGCGCGAAAGAAGCCGAGCGCATGGCTGGCGATCTGGCGCACCTGCGATGCAGGGGCCAGCAGAGCCGGCAGGCGGTCGAGCTGGTCGAGTTCGGCGACGATGCCGGCGTGGCACTGCGAGAAGTTGGCGATCGGCGCAGCGTCGCTGCTGGTCGGGTCAGGCTGGGACGACATGGTGGGCTTTCATCGACGACGGGACGGCTGGTGGCGCACTGCGGCCCGGGCAAAGCAGCTGGCCGGGCATGGGCGCACACCTGGTGGCCATCATGCCTCGCGCAAGGCCGCCAAGGTGCGCGTGAAATCCCCGCCCGCGGCCAGTCGCCCGACTGGCAGGCCGCGCCAGTTGACCATGGCCTGATCGACCAGGCTGGCGATCAGGGCGTCGGCGCTGGTGGGTGGGGCGGATCTGGCGTCCTCGCCGTGCTGCAGACCCAACGCGGCTTGAAGCACCGCCGCCATCACGACTTCTGCCGCGCGCGCGTTGTTGCCGTCGTCGACCTTGATTGCCACACCCCAGCCACGTTCAGGCAGCGCCGCGCAATACACACCCTCTGCACCGACCTTGCAAAACACACGTTCACCCAGCGCAGCCATCACCCGGGTATCGAAACGCCCGGTGCCAGCCACCATGAAGGGCTCGGCCGCCACGGCGCGGCGCAGGCGAGCGGCGGCTGCGGCGTGCGACGGACTCAAGCCCTGGCCCGTGGCGAAGCGGGCGAAGCCCAGCGCCAGGCTGGTCAAAGGCAAGGCATAGGTCGGGATCGAACAACCGTCGCGACCACGCGGCGCCCGCTCCACATCCACGCCGGTGGCGACACTCAGTGCAGCGGCCACCTCGCGCATGACCGGGTGGGTGGGCTCGACGTAGCCGCGTATGAAATCGCGCGCATCGCTGCCCGCCTGGCGCGCCAGCAGACAACCCAGGCAGACAAAGCCGCTGTGTTTGCCCGAGCAGTTGTTGTTGAGCGCGCCAAACGGCCGGCCCTCGCGCACCAGGGCAGCGGCGCTGTCGCCAAACATGGGCGCATGGGCGCCACATTCGAGCGCGGTCTCGTCCAGGCCCAGCTTCGTCAGCAGGCCGGCGGCGGTGGCCACATGGGCGGGCTCACCGCCATGGGACGCACACGCCAGCGCCAGTTCGGTGTCGCTCAGCGACCAGACATCCGCCGCACCGCTGGCCACCAGCGGCAAGGCTTGCAGACCCTTGACGGCCGAACGCCCGAAGACCGGCCGCTCGGTGTCGCCCCTGGCCAGCACGGTGTGGCCACCCGCGTCGACCACGGCCAGCGCGCCACGATGCACCGATTCGACGGCACCGGCACCTGGTCCGCTGCGGCTGCCGTCGCTGCGCCAGAGTTCGACAAAAACGGGGTTCATGCGGCTGTCCTTGACGTGAATTTACGCGTTGCCCGCAGCTTCGTTAGGGTTTGCGTGAGCGAACTCGATGCAGTCAGTTTCCTATAGTCATCCGAGAAAAAAAGAACGGTCGTTCGATTTTGAATCCCTGGAGACAGTACATGAAGATATTGCGTACAAGATTGGCCGCGCTGGTCACGTCGTTATTGGTCGCGGCCTGCGGCGGTGGTGGCAGCGACACCACACCTGCGACCAGGATCACCTCGGTCAAGGTCTTCGGTGACAGCCTGGCCGACAGCGGCACCTTCCGAACGCCGGCGGGCGTGAAGATCCGATTCACGGTACAGGGCGCCGGCACGCAGATCTATCCGGAGCGCATCGCTGCAGCCTACGGCCTGCCGGCGATGTGTCCGTTCTTCCTGTTCACAGGCGCGACGTTTGTCGCCAACACGCTGGAGACCGGTTGCACTAACTTTGCTATCGGCGCAGCACGCATCAACTCGATCGACCCGACCATCCCGGCGATCTCGCCGCAACGTGTGGGCACACAGATCGCCACGGCCGCGGCCGTGGGCGGTGGTTTCAGCGCCACCGACCTGCTGGTGATCGACGGCGGCGGTAACGACGCGGCCGACCTGATTGGCGGCTTCCTGACACTACAGCAGGATCCGACCTCGACGACCTTCTTCGACCTGGCTGCCTCGGTGCTGACGGTGCCGGTGGCGCAAGGCATCCTGGCCGCTGCGCCCGACGCAACTACCGGCCTGGGCCAACTCGGGGGCGCCTACCTGACGGCGCTGGCGCAGACCTTCTACGATCAGATCAAGGTCGCGGCGCTGGACAACGGCGCACAACATGTGGTGCTGATCAACATGCCCGGCGTGACCAAGACGCCTCGCTTCAGGGCCGTGCTGGCACAAGTGGCCGCCGCCAACGGTGGCGGTGCGACGGGTGCCGCGGCGGCCGCCCAGCTCGAAGGTCTGTTCACGCAGTGGATCCAGGCCTTCAACGCCAAACTCGCCAGCCTGGTGGCCGGTGATGGCCGCGTCGTGCTGACCGACCTGTTCACAGCCTTCAACGACGAAGTTGACCATCCGTCGCAGTTCTCTTTGGACAACGTCACCGACCCGCTGTGTGCACTGTCGGCAGGCCTGGCCGAATTCGCCGTCTGCACCGAAGAAGCATTGACCGTGCAGACTCCGCCGGCCGGCTTCAGTGGCCCCAACTGGTGGCGCGCCCACCTGTTCTCGGACGGCTTCCATCCGTCTCCCTACGGTCACCAGTTGTTCTTCCAGCGCGTGTCGCTGGATCTGGCACGCGCGGGCCTGCTGTGATCGACGACAACAAGGAGACGACCATGACGACCACAACAACGCCTCACATCATCCGCAAGGTATGCGTCACCGGGGCCCTGCTGGCCGGCGCGGCCGTGTCGGCCCATGCCCAGAGCACCGGCAGTATGTTGCTGCGCGCTGGCGCCACCATGATCAAGCCCCAGACCGAAAGCGGCGACCTGACGGCACCCAGCTTGGCCAGCACCAAGATCGATGTGGGCTCGAACAGCCAACTCTCGGGTGGCATCACCTACATGGTGAGTGACAACCTTTCGGTCGACCTGCCGGTGGCGTTGCCGTTCAAGCACGAGATCGTGGGCGCGGGCGCCATCGCCGGTGCCGGCAAGATCGGTAACGTCCAGGCCTTGCCGATCACGCTGCTCGGGCAATACCGCTTCGGCACCGCGTCGGCCCAGGTGCGGCCGTACCTGGGCGCCGGGCTGACGTACGCCAAGTTCTTCAAGGAGAACACCACGGCGGCCTTGACGGCGCTGACCGGCGGTTCACCCGCCAGCCCGACGACGATGAAGGTCGACTCGCGACTGGGTGCCACCTTCCAGATCGGTGCCAGCCTGGCGATCAGTCCGCGCTGGTCGCTCGACGCCTGTTATGCCAAGACGCTGCTGAAAACCAAGGCCACCTTGTCCACCGGCCAGACCATCGACATCACGCTCAACCCGGACAGTTACACAGTAGGCGTGGGCTACAAGTTCTGACGCCAGTCGCTGGCAAACCGCCACCGGGCCGGCAAACGGGAGTTTGCCGGCCCGCTTCGTTTGGGTGCATGGGCCCAACGCGCGCAACCTGGCGTGAGCACCGCATGCCTCAGCACGGGGCCTGCGGTGAACGCGCTGGGTCGACAACTGTGCGGCACTCCAGCAGACACCCCCCGGCACGTGACTTGCTGCAAATCAAGCGCAGGCAGTCGTGCGCACGCCGCGTGCAAAGCGCTGTCGCCAGGGGGTTCCATGAAGACCGACTCACACGTTTCGCCTGCCAACAGCGCATCGCAGGTGCAATCGCGACAAACCGATCCAGTGCAGGCCGACGTGGCTGTGCGCCATCGGCGCTGGCGGCAGTTGACCTCCGTCGCCGCCTTGTTGGTCGAGATTCCGCTGGCGCTGGCGCTCATTGCTGCCGCACTGCTCGCCACATTGCCCGGCATGGCCCGGGATTGACAGTGGGCGCTTGCCGATCACCGACGCAGGCGATCGACGTCAAGCCCAGTCGCTCGACATGTGCGCAAGATTTTGCAGTTACAGCAAGACGAAACCACCGCTGTAACGGCACTTGCGCAGCGCTGAGGCGCCTCCACAATGCGCCGCAACAACCACGGCAAACCCATGACGCACAGGTGGTCGGGCGGCCAGGGCCCAGCACTTCGCTGGGCCACTCCGCACACTGAAACCGCCCCCCTCGAACCGGGGGATTTGTGCTCCCCCCGCCACTGCCTGACATCAAGCGGGCACCGGGAGCGCAGGAATCACGCACAAGGGTTTCCGCTCAAAGGTATGTTGGCGACTTCGACAGAACGACGAGGCAGACGTGTCCCACACCGAGTCCCAGACCACCGAGCAACCCACCCGGAACAGGCCCGGTCTGCCCGCGCGACTGCGCGAGGGCTGGCGCCGCCACGGATCGAAGCGGTGGGTGAAAACCGGCATGCCGATGGCCGTGATCGGCCTGGCGGTGTGGGCACTCGCGCACGAGATGTCGTCGTCGCGGCTGCAGTCGGTGGCCATCGGTGCCCTGGCCGGCCAGCTCAATTACGAAGTCAAGCCTGGCGAAGCCGATAAAGACGAGGTCCGGTTCCCAGGTGCCGGACCGTACGACCTGCGCATGGGCTACACCCAGCTGCCCGAATTCGTCGGTCTGCTCAAGAACCAGGGGTTTGCAGTGACCGGGCAGGCGCGCATGTCGGCCAAGCTGGTGTCATACAGCGACATCGGCCTGTTTCCGGCCTACCGCGAAAAGAGCCAGGCCGGCCTGGAGGTGCGTGACTGCCGCGGCGACCGTCTGTTCTCGGCGCGTTATCCGCAGCGCATCTACGAAGAGTTCGAGAACGTGCCGCGGCTGCTGGTCGACGCCTTGCTCTACATCGAGAACCGCGAACTGCTCGACGACGAACACCGCACCCGCAACCCCGCGCTCGAATGGGACCGCCTGGGCAAGGCCGTGATCGAACGCGCCGCCACGCTGGTCACCTCGGGTCAGCGCAGTCCTGGCGGCAGCACGCTCGCCACCCAGATCGAGAAGTACCGCCACTCGCCCGAAGGCCGCACCGATTCGATGCGCGAGAAATGGCATCAGATGGCCTCGGCCTCGCTGCGAGCCTATGTCGACGGGCGCGATACCCTGGCCTGGCGCCAGCAGCTGGTGGTCGACTACCTCAACACCGTGCCGCTGTCGGCGCGCGCCGGCTTCGGTGAAGTCAACGGCATGGGTGACGGCCTGTGGGCCTGGTACGGCCGCGACATCGGCGAGATCAACCGCCTGCTCTCGCAGCCGGTGGCCGACGATCGCCCGCTCACCATCGACCCCAAACGTTTTCGCGCCAAGGCCTTCAAGCAAGCGGTGATCGATGAGCAGGCGCTGGCGTTCAAGCAGGCCCTGTCACTCATGGTGGCTCAGCGCCGGCCCTCGTATTACCTGCAGGACGGCCACGAGGACCTGGGTGAACTGACCGACCGCTACATCCGGGTCATGGCCACCGCAGGATTGATTCCACCCGCATTGCGTGACGCCGCACTCGAGGCCAAGCTCGAGAAGGCCAGCCAGAACGGTGTCGACACCGTGGCCAACTTCGTCGACCGCAAGGCCAGCACCACCGTGCGCAGCAAGCTGGGCAGCTTGCTCAAGGTCTCGCGCAGCTATGACGTCGACCGGCTCGACCTGGTCGCGGCCACCAACCTCGACGGTGAGGTGCAGGCCGCCGCCACACGCATGTTGCGCAACCTCAACGATCCCGGGTTCGCCAAGGCCTCGGGCCTGTACGGCGAACACCTGTTGAGTGCGGGTGACGATTCGAGCAAGCTCATGGTGAGCTTCACCTTGTTCGAACGCACCGCCGGCGCCAACCTGTTGCGGGTGCAGACCGACAACCTCGACCAACCTTTCGACCTGAACGAAGGCACCAAACTCGACCTGGGCTCGACCGCCAAGTTCCGCACCCTGGTGACCTATCTCGAACAGGTGGCCGAGATGCACAAGATGTGGGCCGAGCTCGACCCCAAACAGCTGGCCGCCGTGCCGGTGAGCGGCAAGAACTTGCTGGGCCTGTGGGGCAAGGGCTGGTTGCAGGAGCACAAGGACGCCAAGGCCCGCACCCTGCGTGCCATGCTCGACGCAGCCATGATGCGCACCTACTCGGCCAGCCCCTACGAAGCCTTCTTCACCGGCGGCGGTGTGCATCACTTCGAGAACTTCGACAAGGAAGACAACGGCAAGGTGATGACTGTGCGCGATGCGCTGCGCCAGTCGGTCAACCTGGTGTTCGTGCGGTTGATGCGTGACGTGGTGCACCACGTCGTCTACAAGCAACCCGAGATCGCTGCAGTTGCCAACGGCGATATCGACGAGGCTCGGCGCACGGCTTACCTGAAGCGTTTTGCCGACACCGAAGGCAAGGTTTTCATGTCGAGCTTCTGGCGCAAGTACCGCTCGCTGAATCCCAGCGAGCGGCTGGATACCGTGCTCGCCAGCTTCAAGACGCGGTCGCCGTCGCGCCTGGCCGCCTTCTACATGGCCATCAAGCCCGAGGCCAGCACCGACGAGTTGATGGCCTTCGTGGCCCAGCGCCTGCCCGAAAGCAAACTCACCGCCAAGGCTGCACAAAACCTGCGCGACCAATACACGAAGCTGAGTTTTGCCGAACGTGCCGGCGTGGCCGGTGTCAACGCCATGGAGCTGTGGATCGTCGGCTGGCAGAACGATCATCCCGAAGGCACCCTGGGCGAAGCACTGGCCGCCAGCGCCGAGTTGCGCCAGCAGTCGTACGCCTGGCTGATGCGCCCCAGCATGCGCGGCGGGCAGGACTCGCGCATCCGTGTCATGGCCGAGCAGGACGGTTTCGCCGAGATCCAGAAGGCATGGGCTCGTACGGGGTACCCCTTCGACAGCCTGACCCCCTCGTACGCCACGGCGCTGGGTGCCTCGGGCGATCGGCCATCGGCGTTGGCCGAGTTGATGGGCATCATCATCAACGACGGCATGCGCAAGCCGCTGGCACGTATCGGCTCACTGCAGTTCGCCGGTGGCACGCCGTACGAAACGCGCCTCGACCAACAGGGCGGCAAGGCCGAACGGGTGCTCGAACGCGAGGTCGCCCAGGTGGCCCGCGAAGCGCTGTTCAATGTGGTCGAGAACGGAACGGCGCGGCGCCTCAAGGGTGTACTCAAGCTCGGCGACGGCAGCGTGGTACCCATCGGCGGCAAGACCGGCACGGGTGACCACCGCTACGAAGTCTTCGCCAAGGGCGGCGCGGTGATCTCGTCTCATGTGGTGAGCCGCTCGGGCACCTTCATGTTCATGATCGGTGACCGCTACTTCGGCACCATGATGGTCTACGTGGGTGAGCCCTGGGCCGAGAAATACAAGTTCACAAGCGCCATGCCGACACAGCTGCTCAAGACGCTGGCGCCCACACTCATCCCCATGCTCGAAGGCCGCAGCTGCGGCGCCGAAGGCCGCGCCGTGCCGCCGATCGCCCAGGCGTCGGTGCCCCCGATGCCAATGGCCAGATCACTACCCGGCACCACCATCGCAGCCACCCCGATGGCCGACGCCCCGCTGGCCTCGGGCGGCCTGACCAAGACCCGGCTCGAGTCGAAGACACACTGAGTGTCGGCATGCGCAACAGTGAGGCTCGGCGCCGCCCATTGCGTCACATAGCGTCGTGCCGCGCCAAGCCGCGCGGCACGCGCCGTTGCTGAGGCCACTCCTGCTCCTTGTGGCCGGGCCGTCGTTCAGCCCTTGCCGATCAGCTTCTTGAACCACCCCTTCTTCTGACCGTCGCCTCCGGCGCCGCCGTCACCTTCGTCGGTCGACTCGGCGTCGTCCACGATCGAGCCGTCGGACTCGGACGGCGGCGGCGCCTGGCGTTCGATCAACACGGCGGTGAACTTCTCGAAGAACTCCTTGGCCATCTTCTGCGCGGCCATGTCGATCAGGCGTGAGCCGATCTGGGCGATCTTGCCGCCCACCGTGGCGTGTGCTGTGTAGTGCAGGGTGGTTTCGTTCTCGCCAGTCGATTCGAGGCGCACCTCGGCGCTGCCCTTGCCGTGGCCGGCCGCACCACCCTGCCCTTCGAAGGCCAGCGTGTACGAGGTCGGCGGCGTGATGTCATTGAGCTTGAGCTTGCCCTTGAACTTGGCCTTCACCGGGCCGATGGCCGCGACAACGATGACTTCGTAGTCGTTCTCACCAATCTCGGTGATGCCTTCACAACCGGGAATGGCCTGCTGCAACAGGCTGGTGTCGTTGAGGGCGGCCCAGGCGATGGCCTGCGACACGGGTAAGGCTTGGGTGCTGCTGAGTTCCATGGTGCTGTCTCGGAGTTTGATTCGGGGGCTGGATTCGGATGCTGGGCGACGGGCGCGACAACTTCAATCAGGCGGACGGGTCAAGACGTGGCGCACACCAACACTGGCCCTGACTACCGGTCTGACGAGCTGGCCCCATGTACTGGCTTCACCTGCTGGCATCACGAGCTGGTGCCCATTGCCGCCGTCTGAATCTTGGCGAGCAACTGGCCAGGGCGCTGCAATGCACGGCGGTCGTCACCGGGCGAAGCCAGCACGGTCGCCAGGTCGTGCAGGCTGTCGAGGTTGTGGGCGCTGAGGAATCGGTCGACATGCGGCAACATGGCCCGGATGCCGGCGGCACGCGGCTCGAAGCCCTGGTAGCGCAGCAAGGGGTTGAGCCACACCAGGCGCCGGCAACTCTTGGCCAGGCGTTCCATCTCGAACGACAACGCGCTGGTGTCGCCGTGCTCGAGGCCGTCGCTGATCAACAGCACCGTGGCACCACCACTCAGCACACGGCGCGCCCAGCGCCGGTTGAACTGGTGCAGGCAGGCGCTGATGCGTGTGCCACCGGCCCAGTCCTGCACCTCGCGGGTGACCTGAGAGACGGCGACGTCCGGGTCACGCTGGCGCATCAGCCGGCTGGTATTCGTGAGCCGCGTGCCGAACACGAAACTCGCCACGCGCAGATCGGCATGACCCATGGCGTGGGTGAAGTGCAGCAACATGCGCGAGTACCGGCTCATCGAGCCCGAGATATCGGCCAGCACCACCAGCGGCGCGGGCTTGGTGCGCCGCTCGCGCCAGCGCATCTGCCACAACTCACCGCCGCTGCGCGCCATGGCGCGCAGGCTGGCGCGCCAGTCGGCCCGGCCGGGGTGGGATGCCAACCGGCTGCGCCGGGTCGGCAACTGCTCGAACATCAGCGGCATCTGTGCGATCAGGCGTTTGGCGGCGCGCCATTCCTCGGCGCTCATGGTCTCGAAATCGGTCTTGCGCAGTACCTCCTGGTCGCTCCAGGTCAGTGTGGTCTCGATCTTGATCTCGTCCTCGGCCTCTTCCTTGGGCTTGGGCGCCGGGCCCTGCTTGGGAAAGAAGGCCGACGCCAGGCGCTTGTGCTCGGGCGGCGGCGGCAACATGCCCGACACATCCACCTTGGGCAGCAGCAGCGCACGCATGCGGCCTTCGATGTCGGGGTTCTTCCAGAAGATGTGGAAGGCCTGGTCGAACAGCAGGCGGTGTTCGGCACGGTCGACCATGGTGGCCGACAGCACGGCGTGAAAGTCGCGGCGGCTTTCCAGCCCCGCGTGGGTGAGTGCGTCGATGGCCAGCAGCACGCGGTCGGTGCCCACCGGCATGCCGGCGGCGCGCAGCACGCGGGCGAAGTGCATGACGTTTTCGCCCAGGTAGCCGGGCAACTGCTCGTGTTTCGGGACGGGCATCATGGCGCGGTCACCTCGATCACGCGCCGGTCACGCGCGCGACGCTTCCTGCAAGCCACGCGCTGCGATGCGCGCTTCGTCCAGCAGCCGTGCGGCCTCGGAGCCCTGCACACGCTGGATGTCGTCCTGGTACTTGAGCAGCACACCCAGGGTGTTCTGCACCACCTCGGGGTCAAGCACCATGGCGTCGAGTTCGAGCAGGGCGCGGCTCCATTCGAGTGTTTCGGCGATGCCGGGCAGCTTGTACAGGTCGAGCTTGCGCAGGCCCTGGATGAAGGCCACGATCTCGCGCGACAGGTCCAGCCGCAGTTGCGGCATACGTTTTTGCAGGATCTGCAGCTCGCGCCGCACGGTCGGGAAGTCGACCCAGTGGTAAAGGCAGCGGCGCTTCACCGCATCGTGGATCTCGCGCGTACGGTTCGAGGTCAGCACCACCACCGGCGGCTGCGCAGCCTTGATCGTGCCAAGCTCGGGGATGGTGATCTGGAAGTCCGACAGCACTTCGAGCAGGAAGGCCTCGAACGGCTCGTCGGCGCGGTCGAGTTCGTCGATCAGCAGCACGGGCGCCACCGGGTTGGCCGGGTCGATGCTCTGCAACAGCGCTCGCTTGATCAGGAAGCGTTCGCTGAACAGTTCGGCTGCCAACGCCGCACGGTCCAGGCCCTGCCCTTCGGCGAGGCGGATCTCCAGCATCTGGCGCGCGTAGTTCCATTCATAGGCGGCGCCTGCCAGGTCCAGGCCTTCATGGCATTGCAGGCGGATGAGCGGGCGGCCCAGCATGGCCGCCAGCGTCTTGGCCACCTCGGTCTTGCCGGTGCCGGGTTCACCTTCCAGGAAGACCGGCCGGCCCAGCCGCAGCGCCAGGTGCACGACGGTGGCAAGCGAGCGCTCGGGCACGTAGTCGAGCGCCAGCATGCGGGCTTCGGTCTCGTCGATGCTGGTGGGCAAGCTGAAGTTGGAATCGGCCATGACGCTTGGTAGTGATGCTCTGAAGCGTTGATGCGAGGAGACGAGGGCAGGCTGCGCAGAGCAAACGTTGTGCGATCGGATGTGAACCAGCGCCGCGAGCCAGCGACAGCCGTCAACGATCTGCGCTGCGACGGGACGCGCCGGGCCGCGATGAAAAACGGCGCGGAGGACCGCGCCGTTGCTTCATGCCCAGCCGATGCTAACGAACCATGGTCCGCGTCGCACCGGCCAACCGGCGTTATGCCGCGGCGACTGCCCGGCCAGCCAGCACCGGGATAAGCGCGGCGCGATAGGCCGCCGAGCCGTGCAGGTCGCTGTTCAGGCCATCGGCGCTCACCTTGACACCCGCGGCAGCACCTTGCGACCAGTTGGCGGCCAGAGCGGCTTCGACGCCGCTGGCGCGGAACACGCAAGCACCAGCGCCGGTCACGGCCACTCGCGGGCCCGATGCAGTCTTGGCGACGAACACTCCGACCAGCGAGAAGCGCGAGGCCGGCTGCACGAACTTCTGCCAGGCGGCCTTTTCAGGAATGGGGAAGCTCACCGAGGTGATGACTTCACCGGCAGCCAGTGCGGTCTCGTACAGGCCCTTGAAGAAGTCGTCGGCAGCGATGCTGCGGCGGTCGGTGTTGATCGTCGCGTTCAGCGCCAGCACGGCGGCCGGGTAACAGGCGGCCGGGTCGTTGTTGGCCAGGCTGCCACCGATGGTGCCGCGGTTGCGCACCTGGCGATCACCGATCTTGCCGGCCAGATCGGCCAGCGCCGGGATGGCGGCGGCCACTTCCTTGCTGGCAGCCACGGCGGCATGCGTGGTGGTGGCACCGATGGTGACGGTGCCGGCCGAGACGGTGATGCCGGTCAGGCCGGCGATCTTGGTCAGGTCAACCAGCGTCGCCGGTGCCGCCAGGCCGAGCTTCATCGAGGCCAGCAGCGTCTGACCGCCAGCGATGAAACGGGTGTCGTCGACAGCTCCTGCGCGTGCCGCATCGGCCACGCTGGCCGGGGTCTGGTAAACGAATGTTTGCATGGGGGGTGCTCCTGTGAGGCTGATGTCGGCTTACTGGGCGCCGTTGGCAGCCTGCCAGACGGTATGCGGGGTGGCGGGCATGTTCACGTTCTTCACGCCGATGGCGTTGCAGATCGCGTTGATCACGGCCGGGGGCGATCCGATCGCACCGGCTTCGCCGCAGCCCTTCACACCCAGCGGATTGTGCGTGCAGGGCGTTCCCTTTGCAGTCTCGACCACCAGGTGCGGCAGGTTGTCGGCGCGCGGCATGGCGTAGTCCATGTAGCTGCCGTTGACCATCTGGCCGCTCTCTTCGTCGTAGATGGCGTGTTCGAGCAGGGCCTGGCCCACACCCTGGGCGATGCCGCCGTGCACCTGGCCTTCGACGATCATGGGGTTGACCACGTTGCCGAAGTCGTCCACCGCGGTGAAACGGTCGAGCTTGACGGCGCCGGTGGCCGGGTCGACTTCCACTTCGCAGATGTAGGTGCCTGCGGGATAGGTGAAGTTGCTCGGGTCGTAGAACGCGTTTTCGTTCAGGCCAGGTTCGAGCTTGTCGTGCGGGAAGTTGTGCGGCACGTAGGCCGTGAGGCTCACCTGCGCGAACGGGATGCTCTTGTCGGTGCCGGCGACCTTGAAGTTGCCGTTCTCGAATATCACGTCGGTGTCGGCCGCTTCCATCAGGTGGGCGGCGATCTTCTTGCCCTTGGCCACCACCTTGTCGATGGCCTTGATGATGGCGGTGCCACCCACGGCCAGCGAACGCGAGCCGTAGGTGCCCATGCCGAACAGCACCTTGCTGGTGTCGCCGTGCACGATGTCGATGTCTTCCATCGGGATGCCGAGCTTGTCGGCCACCACCTGGGCGAAGGTTGTCTCGTGGCCCTGGCCGTGGCTGTGTGAACCGGTGAACACCGTCACCTTGCCGGTGGGATGCACGCGCACCTCACCCGCCTCGAACAGGCCGGCACGAGCACCCAGGGCGCCTGCCACCGCCGACGGCGCAATGCCGCAAGCCTCGATGTAGCAGCTGTAGCCCAGGCCACGCTTGAGGCCCTTGGCCGCCGATGCCGCCTTTCGTGCACCGAAACCGGCCACGTCGGCCAGCTCGATGGCGCGCGTGAGTGTGGCGTTGTAGTCACCCGTGTCGTAGGTCAGGCCAACCGGCGACGGGTACGGGAAGGTGGTGATGAAGTTGCGGCGGCGCAGCTCGGCCGGGTCGATGCCCAGTTCGTGCGCGGCCGTCTCGACGATGCGCTCGAGCAGGAAGGTGGCCTCGGGGCGACCGGCACCGCGGTAGGCGTCCACCGGCGAGGTGTTGGTGAACACCGAATTCACCTCGACCCAGATCTTGGGCGTCTTGTACTGGCCCGCCAGCAGCGTGGCGTACAGGATGGTCGGCACGGCCGACGCGAAGGTCGACAGGTAGGCACCCAGGTTGGCCGTGGTGTGCACACGCAGGCCGAGGAAGGTGCCGTCCTTGTCCAGCGCCAGTTCGGCGAACGAGTCGTGATCGCGGCCATGGGCGTCGGACAGGAAGGCCTCGCCACGTTCACAGGTCCACTTGATCGGGCGGTTCACCTGCTTGCTGGCCCAGACCAGCGCGGTTTCTTCGCCGTACAGGAAGATCTTGGCGCCGAAGCCGCCGCCCACATCGGGCGCCACGACACGCATCTTGTGCTCGGGGATGCCCAGCACGAAGGCGCACATCAGCAGGCGCTCGACGTGCGGGTTCTGGTTGGCCACGTACAGCGTGTAGTTGTCGTCGGCGCGGCTGTAGAAGGCGTTGGCGGCGCGCGGCTCCATCGGGTTGGGAGCCAGGCGCTGGTTGCGGAACTTCAGCGTCGTGATGTGCGCGGCGGTCTTGAAGACGTCGTCGGTGCCGTCCTTGTCGCCAATGCCCCAGAGGTAGCACTGGTTGTTGGGCGCTTCGTCGTGCACGGCGGCCGGCGCGGTCAGGGCCTTGGCGGCATTGATGACCGGCGTGAGTTCCTCGTAGTCGACCTCGATCAGCTCGGCGGCAGCCTTGGCCTGCTCGAGCGTCTCGGCCACGACCAGGGCGACCCGGTCGCCCACGTAACGCACCTTGCCGTCGGCCAGCACCGGGTGCTTGGGCTCCTTCATGGGTGTGCCGTCGAGGTTGTTGATCAACCAGCCGCAAGGCAGACCACCAACGGCCTTGAAGTGTTCGCCGGTGAAGATGTCGAGCACACCTGGCGCGGCCTTGGCGGCCGTGGTGTTCACGCTCTTGAGGCGGGCATGGGCGTAGGGCGAGCGCAGGAAAAAGCCGTAGCTCTGGCCGGGCAGCGTGATGTCGTCGGTGTATTGGCCACGGCCGGTGAGGAAGCGGGCGTCTTCACGACGGACGACCGACTGGCCGATGAATCCTTGACGTGCGTTCATGGATGTCTTGCTCCGAATGGGCGGTAAACGGGATCAGGCAGGAGTGAGGTCGACGGCGAGCGCAAGGCGCTCAAGCCATCGCCTGGGCGCCCTGCTGGACCGCCTTGACGATGTTCTGGTAGCCGGTGCAGCGGCACAGGTTGCCTTCCAGCGCTTCACGCACCTGGGCATCACTCCGACAGCCGTGGTGCTGTACCAGGTCGATGGCGCTCATCACCATGCCGGGCGTGCAGAAACCGCACTGCAGGCCGTGGCAGGTGTTGAAGGCCTGCTGCATGGGGTGCAGCGTGCCGTCGGCAGCGGCCACCCCTTCGATGGTGGTCACTTCGGTGCCGGCGGCCTGGACGGCCAGCATGTTGCAGCTCTTCACGGCCCGGCCGTTCACGTGCACGGTACAGGCGCCGCACTGGCCGGTATCGCAGCCCACGTGGGTGCCGGTGAGTTGCAGGTTCTCGCGCAAGAACTGCACAAGCAGGGTGGACGGTTCAACATCGCGATTCGTGTCGCGGCCGTTGACCTTCAGCGTGAGCAGGGCCATGTTCGTTGTCTCCGTGGCGTTTGGGATTGAAATCAGCCGCGAATCCTAGGCAGTGGCAAGCCTTCTGGCTTGCCCTCGCTTACGCCTATGAATTATTCGACATAGGGGTTGACGCCTTCCAACCCTGAGAGATAGGCACGAGGCTGCCTAAGGACAAGCCCGCCCTCGCCGCAGGTCGAAGCGCCGGGTAACGTGCCTGGCTGGGTTACTTCACGGACACTGCGGGCATGGACAACGTCGACCTCCAAGTACTGCGCCAGATCCTGGCCTGGCGCGCCGATGGCCATGCGGTCGTGCTGGGCACCATCACCCGCACCTGGGGCTCGGCGCCGCGTCCGGTCGGCTCGCTGGTGGGTGTACGTGACGACGGCCTCATCGTGGGCTCGGTGTCGGGCGGCTGCATCGAGGACGACCTGATTGCCCGGGTTCGCGAAGGCTCGGCCACCGCAACATTGCCGCGCAGCATCCGCTACGGTGTGTCGGGCGACGAAGCTGCACGTTTCGGTCTGCCCTGCGGCGGCACCATCGAACTCGTGCTCGAACCAGTGCAACCATACAGCCAGGTGCAGGAACTGCTCGATCGCCTGGCACAAGGCCACCGCGTGACCCGCAGCCTCGACATGGGCACCGGCCAGGCCACGCTCAGTGACGCCATCGGCGCGGACCGACTGGTCTATGACGAGACAACCCTGGTCAGCACCCATGGTCCGAACTGGCGGCTGGTGGTGATCGGTGCCGGCCAGATGACGCAGTACCTCGCCGAGATGGCGAAGGCGCTCGACTACCACGTCATCGTCTGCGACCCGCGCGAGGAGTATTCGACAGGCGCCCAGGCCTTCGGCGTGGCAGGCGTCGAACTGCGCACCACCATGCCCGACGACACGTTGGTCGAACTCAAGCCCGACGCCCACACCGCCGTCATCGCCCTTACGCACGACCCCAAGCTCGACGATCTGGCGCTGATGGAAGCACTGGCCTCGCCGGCCTTCTACGTGGGCGCCATCGGCTCACGTGCCAACCAGGCCAAACGCAAGGTGCGGCTGGCCGAACACTTCGGCATCACCGAGGCGCAGCTCGACCGCCTGCACGGCCCGGTCGGCATCAAGAACGGCGCCCGCACACCGCCCGAGATCGCCGTGGCCATCCTGGCCGAACTGACCGCCGCACGTTACGGCTACGTCATCCCCGAGCCAGTGCGCCTGGCCGGGAGTTCCAACGAGGTACAGGCCGGTTGCCTGGCCTGAACCTCGGCGGGGACGCCAGCCCGCACAAATCCCGATGTGATCGGCCACACACACGCGGCTAGCATCGACGTCAACCGCGACATGCGGTGTGGCCGCCACTGAGCGAAGCCAGGCGAGAGCGGCCTGACTTCGCGCCAGCCGGCCGACGACTTGGCCACGGATGGTCGACCGGGGCGCCTGCGCGGGCGTCCGACCCGGCGTCGTCCTGCCCGGACTCAGCACCTTTCCGGTATCCATCTCCCGGCGGCATCAGCCATGTCTGCGTGCGTCCGGAGTGGCCTGCCTCACACAGACTTGCACAGACATCCGCTCACCATGACCGCTCGTTCCAACCGCCGCCGCCACACCTCGACGCCGAAGACACGCCACCCGACGCCGAGTGCACAGTCGCTCGCGCTGCTGACCCTGGCAGGCCTGGCCCTGCTGGGCGGCCCGGCGCTGGCCCAGTCCGGCACCCCTGCCGCAGACGCCTCGGCCCTCGAGCCAGTGGTGATCACGGGCTCCACCCGTGAACGCAAACTGGTCGACGCGCCCTATGCCATCACGGCGGTCGACGCCACCACCCTGCGCAGCAGCGGGCCGATGGTCAACCTGTCGGAAGCTTTGTCGCGCGTGCCCGGCCTGACGGTGGCCAACCGCAGCAACTACGCCCAAGACCTGCAGATCAGCTCGCGCGGCTTCGGCGCCCGCGCCGGTTTCGGCGTGCGAGGCCTGCGCATGTATGCCGACGGCATCCCTGCCACCATGCCCGACGGTCAGGGCCAGGTGGCGCATTTCGATCTGGCGGGCGCCGAACGTATCGAGGTGCTGCGCGGGCCGTTCTCGGCCCTGTACGGCAGCTCGTCGGGCGGTGTGATCGCACTGTTTTCAGCCCCGGTGACCGAGCCGTTCAGCGAGGTCGGTGTCGACTTCGGCAGCTTCGGCCTGCGACAGCAACGTGTGGCCGTTGGCGCGCCGGTGGGCAACAACGTCGACATCAGTGCTGGTGTCAGCCACTTCGAGATCGAAGGTTTTCGCCCACACAGTGCTGCCAGCCGCGACCTGGCCAATGTGCGCCTGGGCTGGCAGGGTGAAGCCGACCGGCTGGTGCTGCAGGTCAGCAACCAGAACCAGAAGGCCGACGACCCGCTCGGCGTGAGCCGTGTGTTGTTCGACAGCGACCCGCGTGCCACCACCCCCGAAGCCACACTGCACAACACCCGCAAGACCATCCGCCAGACCCAGGTCGGCCTGGCCTGGACCCACAAACTCGGCCTGGGCGCACTCGACAGCCTGGCGGTGTCGACCTACACCGGCTCGCGTGGGGTGGTGCAGTACCTGGCCATCCCATTCGGCACACAAAACGGCAACCGCCATGGCGGCGGGCTGATCGACTTCGACCGCACCTATGCCGGCCTGGACACCCGCCTGTCCTGGCGTTTCGACCGCATCGACCTGATCACCGGTGTCAACGTCGAGCAGATGGTCGACGACCGCCAGGGCTTCCTCAGCTTCACCACCACCACGCCGGCGCCCGACTATGGTGTACGCGGCAACCTGAAACGCGACGAACGCAACCAGGCCCTGACCCGCGAAGGTTATGTGCAGGCCGAGTGGCGCGCCAGCGAGGTGGTGTCGGCCACCGTCGGCCTGCGCAGCGGTCAGGTGGCGATGAGCACCGAGGACCACTTCGTCAGCCCCGCCCCGGCGCCCAACAACAACGGCGACGACAGCGGCCAGCTCAAGTTCAAGTACACCAGCCCGGTGGTCGGCCTGAGCTTCAAGGCCAGCCCGGCGCTGACCTTGCATCTGAGCGGCTCACGGGGCTACGAAACCCCGACGCTGGGTGAACTCGCCTACCAGGCCAACGGCGCGGCCGGGTTCAACAGCGGCCTGCAGGCGCAGACGAGCCGGCAGATCGAAGCCGGCGCCAAGTGGCGCGGCGGCGCCGGCCTGCCCGATATCGACGCCGTGGTGTTCGACATCCGCACCAGCAACGAGATCGGTGTGTTGACCAACGCCGGCGGGCGCAGCGCCTTCCAGAACGTGGGCCACACCTCGCGCACCGGCGCCGAGGTCTCGGCACGCTGGCGTTTGATGCCCAGCCTGAGCACCCAGTTGTCGGTCACCCGGCTCGAAGCCAAATACGATGACAGCTTCGTCACCTGCACCGGCGTGCCCTGCCTGCTCAGCGGCGCAGGCACCGCCACCGTGCCGGCGGGCAACCGCATCGCTGGCACTCAACCGACCAATGCTTACTTCGAATTGGCGTGGAAGCCGCTGGCACGCGCCGAACTGGCCCTCGAAATTCGCGGCCAGGGGCGCACCGCGGTCAACGACCTCAACAAGGAATTCGCCGACGGCTACGCCCTGGCCAGCGTGCGTTACAGCCACCGGTTCACGATCTCGACGAGGGACCAGCTGGAGCTGCTGGCCCGCGTCGACAACATCACCAACCGCGTCTACGCTGGCAGCGTGATCGTCAACGACGGCAACGGTCGCTTCTACGAACCAGGCGCACCGCGCAACGCGCTGGCCTCGCTGCGCTGGCGCCACAGCTGGTAGAACGCACGATGAACCTGATGAGCTCGATGAGGCCGCTGATCCCGATTCGCCCGGTACACCCGGTGCCGCACCCTGCCCGTCCGCCGCTGTCCAGGCGCGTTGCGTGGAGGCTCGCGGCGGCCCTGCTGGTGGCAGCCGCGGCGCTGGCGGGTGCGCCGGTGGCCCATGCCCAGCCGGTCGACGACCCGGGCGCGGCCGACCCGGGCGACCCGTACAAGTCGCTGCCCTGGGTCGACATGCGGCGCGAGTTCCTCGGTGCCGGTGCCCGCACGGTGTTCGACGCCCGTGTCAAGGTGGTCGGCCCGGCGTTTGCCGAAGACCCGATGAACGTGCCGATCAGTGTGTCGGCGCCGGCGCTGCAGGGCGTCGAGCGCATCGTGGTGATGGTCGATCGCAATCCGATCCGCAAGGTGCTCGAACTTCAGCCGCTGGGCGCGCTGCCCAGCGTGTCGTTCAGGTTCAAGCTCGAACAGGCCAGCCCGGTGCGGGCAGCGGTGCTGACACGTGACGGCCTGTGGCACATCGGCTCGACCTGGGTCGACTCGAGTGGCGGCGGCTGCACCGTGTCGGGCGCCACGCGCAAGGACGGCAGCTGGAGTCAGACGCTGGGCGTGGTAAGCGGGCGCATGTTCGACGCCTCACCCATGCCAGGCGCGCTCGATAGCGGCGCGCGGCTGCGTCTGCGCATCATGCATCCCATGGACACCGGGCTGGTGAACGGCATCCCGGCCTTCCACCTCACCAGGTTCTCCGTGCGCGATGGCCAGGGCGCCGAGTTGCTGCGTATCCAGACCTTCGAGCCGGTAAGCGAGAACCCGGTGTTCTCGTTCGACTTTCCCGTGCGTCCACAGCCGCCGCTGCGCATCAGCGGCGTGGACAACAACGGCAACCGCATCGACAGCAAGATCGAATGAAACTGCACGCCAAGCTGTCCACTGCCCTGGCCGCTGCGGCGCTGCTGCTCGGCGCGGCACCTGCGTGGTCGCAGACGCCCTCCGCGCCGGCCGGCCCACGCGTCGACCAGGCCAGGTTCGACCTGGGCTTGCAGGCCCGCGAGGTCGGCGCCGGTGTCTACGTCGTCGAAGGCGCCAACGCCGACTTCAGCCCGGCCAACGGCTGCAACATCATCAACACCGGCTTCATCGTTACGGGTGCGGGTGTGCTGGTCATCAACACCGGTACAAGCAAACGCCAGGGTGAACAGCTGCGTGCGTTGATCGCCCGCACCACCCGCGAGCCGGTGGTGCAGGTGGTGCAACTCAACCTGCACCCGGACTACTTTCTGGGCAACCAGGCCTTTGCCGACGTGCCGCGCCGTGCCACCACCCTCACCCGCGCCGGTGTGGCGCGCGAGGCGTCGGCCTACGAGACCAATCTGTACCGCCTGTGTGGCGACTGGATGAGCGGCACCGAAACACTGGCGCCCGACCGCGGTCTGGACGATGTGCTCGACCCGGTCACCCACCGCGGCCGCTGGCGCATCGGCGCGCGCGATTTCGAGTTGGTCGAACTGGCCGGCCACACCGACTCGGACCTGGTGCTGATCGACCGCCACAGTGGCATCGCCTTCGTTGGCGGCCTGGTGTTCGTCGACCGCATACCAACCACTCCCCATGCCAGGCTGACCACCTGGCAAGCCAGCCTGGCCACGCTGCGCGCTCTGGCAGAACACGAGAAGCTGCGCCTGCTCGTGCCCAGCCATGGCCCGGTGCGCCCGGGGCTGGACGGCATCGCGCAAACGAGCAACTACCTGCGCTGGCTCGACGAGCACTTCAGCCTGTGGGCCCGCCAGGGCTGGGAAATGACCGAGGTACTGCGCGCCCCGGTGCCGGCGCCTTACAGCGGCTGGGCGGCGTTCCAGACCGAATATCTGCGCAACGTGGTGCACCTGTACCCGGGCTACGAACAACAGGCGCTGCGGGCGGCCCCGGGCCGCTGAGCCGCCGAAGCAATTCAGTCCGTTGCCGATGCCTCGGGGGCCAGTTGCGCCGTGGCCTTGGCCTGACGAAACGCCCACCACGGCAACGCGCGCACCAGCGACAACACCTCACCGCCCGGCGCGCCGCGGTAACCCGGCAGGCTGGCGAGTGACTCGTCCCAGGCGCTGCTGGCCAGCACCTGGCGCAGTTTGAGCACCGCGGGGTGGTCGAGAGCGTCCTTCAGGCATACGAGGAAGTAGTCCTCGTCCAGCACGGGCACGAAGTCCAGGCCGAAGGCCTGCGCCGCTGCCGCCAGGCCCATGCCGGCGTCACCCAGGCCGCTGGCGATGGCAGCGGCCACGGCCATGTGGCTGTCTTCGGGGCTGAGGCCGCCGACGAGTTCACCTGGCGCCATGCCGTGGGTCTGCAGCAGGTAGTCGGTGAGCAGGCGGGTTCCTGACCCAGGCTGGCGCTGGATGAAGCGTATGCCGGGCCGGGCAGCGTCGGCCAGGTTGGCCAGCTTGTGCGGGTTGCCCTTGGCCACCATCAGCCCCTGGGCGCGCCGGCTGAACGCGATCAGCTTGTGACGGCCAGGCTTGAGCAGGGGCTTGAGTGCTTCGGCAAACACCGGCGCTGCGCCCTGCAGCGGCGGCACGTGGAAGCCCGCCACCAGGCAGCGCCCTTCGGCCAGTGCACGCAGGGCGTCGACACTGCCGGCAAACCGCAGCTCGATGTGCAGGCGCTGCTGCTGTGCGGCCAGGTCGCGCAGCAGCGGCAGCGCCAGGTCGTGGCTGGCGTAGATGGGCAGCACATGCTGGTCGCCGTCGAGCGCTTCGCTGAGCACCCGTTCGAGTTCGACACGCAGCGCCTCGATGTGTGGCGTCAGGCGCGTGCGGGCACGGGTTTCGGCCCACAGCAGGCGGTCGGCAAACGGCGTCAGGCGCGAGGGCTGGCCCTGGGTCCAGGTGACGAGTGCTTCACCGAGCACCTCTTCCCAGTGCTTGAGGGCACCCCAGGCATGGCGGTACGACACGCCCATGCCCTTGGCGGCATGCTGGATCGAGCCGTATTCGCGCACGGCGCCGAGCAGGTCGAACAAGGGGTTCTTGACCTCGGCGCCGCGCTGGCCATCGGCCTCGAAGCTGTACTGCAGGTGCACGCCGCGGGTTTTCATCGCGCAAGGGTAAGGGTCGACATGGCGCGAAGATAACGCACTCGGCGTTCTCCGTGCCGGCAGCGGACGCGGGGCACGTGGCCTGATGGCGTGACGCCGCGAGCTGGACCCGCTACGTGACTCTGCGAGGTGAATTCGCCGCGTGTGGCCGCGACGCGAGGGCGACCCTCGCCCCACTGGCTCAGCCGCCGCCGCGCTGCATGTAGAGGTCGAAGTACTTCATGAAGGCCACCCGTGTGGCCTCACTCACCGCCGCATCGAAGTGATAACTCACCTCGAGCCGCGGCAGCCGGACCAGCGCAATGCGGCGCGGTTCGAGCATCCGCCAGCGCAGGGTCAGGCGACCACCGTCCAGATCGATCTCGGCGTGTCCAGGCGCCACCAACCGCCAGCCGCGCCCACGCACGGCACCAGGCAGACAGGACAACCAGTCGGCTTCGGTAAAGCCTTGCTCACGGGTGAAGACGGCTGGGTAATCGGGCTGCATCGATGGTGGTTGTTCCGAGGGCTCATCCGCCTGCTATCGGCGGCCAGATCGCCAGCACATCACCGCTGGCCAGCGCATGGGTGGCGCGTTCGGCCGGCGGGATGAACACGCCGTTGATCAGCACCAGATGCACCAGGTTCATGGGCAACGAGAACGGCGCGATCACCTCGGCGATGGTGGCGCCTTCGGCCACTTCGAGTGTCATGCGGTTGTTGCGCCGCACATCCACCGGCAGGTACTCGGTGAGGCTGGCGTAGAGCTTGAACGTGATCTGCATGGTGCGGGCTTCGCTCGGGCTGGGCGCCAGGTCGAGCGCCGGTGCAACGCTGGTGTTCACCACTGGTGCTCGCGGGCGTCCTGCGCCTGGGCGCAGGCCAGGTAGGCGGGCATGAGTTGCGTCGGGTCGGCGAGCAGCCTGGCCTTCCACTCGCCGAGCCGGACCTGACCTTCGACCAGACCGCGCATCACGCCGACATGTTCGGTCCAGCCGACCGAGTTGCAGCCCACCAGCAGATCGCCGCTGAACTGCAGGCTCAGGTGGCGGCCGGTGGCCTTGTCGGTGAGTTCGACGTGTTCACCGCCGGGCACACCGTCCCACTTGCCGAAGCTGGCCGAGATGAGGCCCAGCGTGTCGAGCACGTTGATCTGCGTGACCCCCGGCAGCGAGGTCGACTGGCCGACCATGTTGAGTGCGGCCACCCGCGCCTGCTCGGCGGCGTTGGGCTGAATCGCGCTGACGATGGTCTTGCCGCTGACCTTGTCGTAGGCCTCGGCGCAATCACCTGCGGCATAGATGCCGGGCACATTGGTCTGCAGGTGTTCGTCGGTGAGAACACCCATCAGGCACAACACGCCGGAGTTCTCGAGAAATCCGATGTTGGGGCGCACGCCGGTGGCACTGATGACCAGATCGGCTTCGAGGCTCTCGCCGGTGGACAGCCGCACCGACATGGGTCCACTGTCACAGGCGGCCACCTCGGCCTTGGCGGCCGACGGCCACGGCGCCGGTGGTGGTGCTGCCGGAATGTGGGCCAGGCCGACCAGGCTGCCGATCTTTTGCATCAGCGTGGGTGCAGGCACCGGCGTGGGCGCTGGTCGCATCGACGGTGTGGGCGCGGCGGCTGCAGCGGCCGCGGGCGCCGGGCGCTCGATGGCCTCGACCCGAGCGCCGGTGTAGACGGCCACACCCTTGGCCTGGCACCAGTCCTTGATCATGCCGCCGGCCGTGGGGCCCATCATGCGCGGCACCATGCGGTCACCCATCTCGACCACACTCAGCTTCACGCCGCGCATGGCCAGGGCTTCCATGATGATGCAGCCGATGAAACCAGCGCCAAGCTGCAGAACACGGGCGCCGGGTTTGGCCAGCGCCGCGATGGCGCGGGCGTCTTCGAGCGTCCAGCAGGTGTGCACGCCGGGGCCGTCGATGCCAGGGATGGGTGGCGACACGGGCGATGAGCCGGTGGCGATGAGCAGGCGGTCGTAGGTGACACGGCTGCCGTCTTCGAGCACCACGGCGCTGGCCTTCACGTCGACCTGGGCGGCACGGCCACGTTGCAGCGTGATGCGCAGGCCGGCGTAGTGGTCGGCCGTGTGGCGCAGATGAGTGCCCTCTTCACCGACCTTGCCGATCAGCAGGTAGGGGATGGCCATGCGCGAATACGGCGCCTCGGGCTCGTCACCGATGACGATGATCTCGTCGGCGGGGGCGTGTTTGCGGATGGTTTCAGCGGCAATCACGCCGGCCGGGCCGGCGCCCAGGATCACATGCTTCATGGCGGTTCCGAGTAGTCGTCGAAGTCGAATCGTGCGGGGTCGGGAGCAAGAAAAAAGGCGGTTCGCCAACCGCCTTCTACATCAACTCGACAGGCCCCGAGGCCCGTCGAGGTGAATCGTCACAGACCCAGGCGGCTGCGCGTTTCGGGCTTGAGCTGGCCGTCGGTGTCCCAACCACGGATGTCGTAGTACTTGGGCAGCATCTCGGGCAGCTTGTTGACCAGGCCCTTGGCCGGGCCGGTCTTGGCCGGTTCGGTCAGCAGGCGCTTGGGCAGGGTGTCGTCCTTGCTGGTGAAGCCGGCGCGGTTGTTGAAGTCGCGCTCCATGTTCCAGATGCGTTCACCGATCTGGGCCAGGTTCTCGAGCGTGAACTCGTCGCCGCAGGCGGCTGCGACTTGCGGCTGCACGTCGGCCAGGCCCCAGGCGAAGCTGGTGAAGATGCAGATGCCGGCGGCGTCGAACGCAGCGGTGGCGTCCTGGAAAGCCATCACGAGTTCGGGCTTGCCATCGGCGGTGAGCGGATCGGTCTTGACCGGGATGCCCAGCACTTCAGAGGCCACGGTGTAGCTGCGCAGGTGGCAGGCGCCGCGGTTGGAGGTGGCGTAGGTCAGGCCCATGCCCTGGATGCCGCGCGAGTCGTAGGCCGGGAACTCCTGGCCCTTGACGCTCATGGACAGGTCGGGGTGACCGTACTTCTTGGTCAGACGAGCCGAGCCCTGGCCGATTTCCTTGCCGAAGCCTTCACCCTTGGCGGTGATCTCGGCAAAAAAGGCCAGCGCCTTGGCGTCGCCGAACTTGGCGTCGATGCCGAGCTGCTCCTTGGTGAGCACGCCCATCTCGTACAGCTCCATCACTGCACCGACGGTGGCGCCGAACGAGATCGGGTCGAAGCCCTGTTCGTTGCACAGCAAGTTGGCGTACTGCAGCGCTTCGAGGTCGTTCACGCCGTTGGCCGCACCCAGGGCCCAGGCCGCTTCGTACTCGAGGCCGCCGCTGGCGCCCCAGTATTCGGGCTTGGTCTGCACGGTGAAGTGGTTCTTGTCGATCTTGCTGATACGACCGCAGGCGATGGTGCAACCGAAGCAGGCCTGGTTGGTCACCAGCTGCTTCTTGCCGTCGCTGGCGCGCGGCGTAGCCATGGCTTCGGCACCGATGTCCTTGGCGCCTTCGAAGGCCACGTCACGGTGGTTGCGCGTCGGCAGTGCGCCCATCTCGTTGATGACGCTCATCAGCACCTGGGTGCCGTAGGTCGGCAGGCCCTGGCCGGTGACGGCGTTGTCGTGCAGGATCTTCTTCTTCTCGGCCGTGACCTTGAGGAATTCCTTGGCGTTGTGCAGGTTGCCCACACCCTTGGTGCCACGAACCACCACGGCCTTGAGGTTCTTGGTGCCCATGACGGCGCCCACACCCGAGCGGCCAGCCGCACGGTGCAGGTCGTTCACCACGGCAGCGAACAACACCTTGTTCTCACCGGCCAGCCCGATGCACGAGACACGGGTCTGCGGATCCTGATGGGCGGCCTTGATGGCGGCCTCGGTGGCCCACACACTCTTGCCCCACAGGTGCGAGGCGTCGCGCAGTTCGGCTACATCATCCTGAATCGCCAGGTAGACCGGCTTGGGTGATGCACCTTCGAAGATCACCATGTCCCAGCCGGCCATCTTGAGCTCGGCGCCCCAGTAGCCACCCGAGTTGGAGCAGGCGATGGCGCCGGTCAGCGGGCCCTTGGTGACCACGGTGTAGCGACCACCGGTGGACGCCATGGTGCCGGTCAACGGGCCGGTGGCCCAGATGATCTTGTTGTCGATCGACATGGGGTCGATCTTGGCATCGATCTCTTCGACCAGGTACTTGGTCGCCAGACCACGCGAGCCCAGGTACTGCCTGGCCCAGGTCATGTTGAGGGGTTCGGAGACGACCGTGCCGGCCGTCAGGTTCACACGAAGGATTTTTCCAGCCCAAGACATATCTATCTCCTCAAGCCGAAGCCTGGTTGCCCAATTTGTCGGCCCAGGCCTGCATCTTGTTCAGACCGGTCCAGTTGGCGTCGACGAAGGTGATGGCGCCGGTCGGGCAGGCATCGGCACAGGCCGGTTCGCCGCCGCACAGGTCGCACTTCTGCACCTTGCCGGTTTCCTGCACATAGTTGATCGTGCCGAAGGGGCAGCTGATCGTGCAGACCTTGCAGCCCACGCAGGTGCTGTCATTGACGACCTTGGCGCCGGTGGCCTTGTCCACCGTGATGGCCTCGACCGGGCAGGCGTGCAGGCACCAGGCCTCGTCGCACTGGGTGCAGGTGTACGGCACCTTGCGACCGGTCTCGTGAAAGTCGAATACCTTGATGCGCGACTTGGCCGGCGCGAACACGCCGTAGTTCTCGTAGGAACAGGCCATTTCACACTGCAGGCAACCGGTGCACTTGTCCGGGTTGATGTGGAGGCTCTTCTGCATGACGGGGGTTCTCCGCGGTGGTCCGTTGAGTGCGCGACGGACGATGTGGCACACCGCCCGGTCAACGCGTTATGCAATCATCTGCATAGTCATCGCCCACGGATACCTAGGCATAACCCTTGTTTTTCAGGGTCAAGAGCGACCTAGAGCCGCCCCCTGACAAACCCTGTGCCAGCTTGACACGCCGGTGTCGTGTCGCCTGGGGGATCGCCGCACACCGCCCGATCTCAGGGCGGCGCTGCGTTCAGCGCGCCGCGTTCGGGAAGAACAACTGCTCGCCGCCGATCTTGTACGCCGCCACCGCCGCCTGACCAGCCGGTGACACCAGCCAGTCGACGAAGGCCTGGCCGAGCGCCTGCTTCACATGCGCGTGTTTGGCCGGGTTCACCAGCATCACGCCGTATTGATTGAACAGCTTCGTGTCACCCTCGACCAGAACCGCCAACTCGCCCCGGTTCTTGAACGACAACCAGGTGCCGCGGTCGGCCAGCACATACCCGTTCACGCTCGACGCCATGTTGAGCGCAGGGCCCATGCCGCAGCCACATTCGCGGTAGTCGCCGGGCTTGGCGGCAGCCATGTCGACGCCGGCCTGTTTCCAGTAGCGCAGCTCGGCGGCATGCGTGCCACTCTTGTCGCCGCGCGAGATGAACGGCGCCTTGGCGGCGGCGAGTTTTTGCAGGCCGGCGACGATGTCCTTGCCCTTGACCTTGGCCGGGTCGGACGCCGGGCCGATCAGCACGAAATCGTTGTACATGACCGGGTAACGCTTGACGCCATAACCCTCGGCGACGAACTTGTCCTCGGCGACCCGGTCGTGCACGAACACCACGTCGGCGTCACCGCGCCGGCCCATGTCCAGCGCCTGGCCGGTGCCCAGCGCCACCACACGCGCCTCGATGCCGGTGGCCGCCTTGAACTGCGGCAGCAACTGGCCGAACAGGCCGGACTGTTCGGTCGACGTGGTGGATGCCACGACGATGAACTTCTCCTGGGCGCCGGCCAGCGTGGCGGCCCCCAGCAGCAGGCCGGCGGCCAGGCCGAGGCAGATGCGCCGGGTCAGGGAGCCGGCAGAGTTCGTGCGAAAGGTAGTTGGGGTCATGTCCATGGCAGTTCACCTTTGAGAAATTGGGCAGCGCCGCGTGGCAGTTCGGCGCTGAAGAACCGGTCCGCCGGCAGGTCGACCACGAGCCGGCCGGCTTCGAGATAAAGCACCCGGTTGGCCAGGCGTTTGGCCTGGCCGAGGTTGTGTGTGCTCATCACCAGCGTCATGCCGGCGCGGGCGAAATCGTCGATCAGCGTCTCGACCTCGCGTTTGGCGCTGGGGTCGAGACTGGCGGTCGGTTCGTCGAGAAACAGGATGTGCGGGCGCACCGCCCAGGCCCGTGCCAGCGCCAGGCGCTGCTGCTGGCCGCCCGACAAGGCGCGCGCCGGGCGCTGCGCCAAGGCGTCCAGCCCCGTGCGGTGCAAGGCCTCGTCGATCCGCGCGGCGCGTTGACTCGCCGACACACCCGCCAGCCAGAGCGACAGCAGCAGGTTCCAGCGCACCGACAGGTGCAGCAGAAACGGCCGCTGGAACAACATGGCCATCACCGCCGGACGGCCGTCGGCCAGGTGCACCTCGCGGTGACCGTGGCCGTCGATCAGACCGTGCAGCAGGCGCAGCAAGGTGGTCTTGCCCGAGCCGTTGGCGCCGACCAGCACGACGCGGTCGCCGCGCCGCAGTTGCAGGTCGACGCCGTGCAGCGCTTGCACGGCACCGTAGGAGACACCGGCGCCCGCCAGGCTGATCAACACCTCGCCCCGGGGTGGCGTCGCCGCGGCCCTATCGACGCACGCACCAATCCACGGGCAGGCGCCGCCATCGGCGACCCGGTCTGCCGACGCTTCGACGCCGCCGGGCGGCTCGCCCCCGGGCTCCCATCCACTTTCGGCCGGAAACGAC
The DNA here is from genome assembly GCA_016702605.1 of Candidatus Intricatilinea gracilis. Lineage (GTDB taxonomy): Bacteria > Pseudomonadota > Gammaproteobacteria > Burkholderiales > Burkholderiaceae_C > Sphaerotilus > Sphaerotilus gracilis. Next base: position 496,164 of record JADJDQ010000021.1, on the reverse strand, counting down.
CTCATGCCAGCGCCTGCACGGTGATGCTGGCTTCACGCGGCTGCATCCAGCCGATCAGCAGGTTGATGGCACCCACCACGCCCAGCAGCAGCAGGCCCAGCGCCAGCGCCAGCGGCAGGTCGCCCTTGCTCGTTTCGAGCGCGATCGAGGTCGTCATTACCCGGGTGACACCGTTGATGTTGCCGCCCACCACCATCACCGCGCCCACCTCGGCCACCGCGCGGCCGAAGGCCGTGAGCAGGATGGTGAGCAGCGCCAGACGCTCATGCAGCAGCACCAGCAGGGCGGCCATCAGCGGGCCGGCGCCCATCGAGCGCAACTGGTCACCGCCTTCGGCCAGGCCGTCGATGACGAGCCGTCGCGTCAGCGCGGCAATCAGTGGCACGACCAGGATGCTCTGCGCGATCACCATGGCCGTGGGTGTGAACAGGATGCCGAGCGAGCCCAGCGGCCCGCCGCGCGACAGCAGCAAGTACACGGCCAGACCGACAACCACCGACGGCAGCGCCAGCAAGGTGTTGAGCAACCAGACCACCGCCGGCTGACCCGGGAAACGCGCCACCGCCAGCCAGGCGCCCAGCCAGAAGCCGATCAGCGCACCGATCAGGCAGGCGGTGCCACTCACCTGCAAGGACAGCCCGACCACGTGCATGACGTCGCTGTCCCACTGGGCGATCAGGTCAAGGGCCAACCCGAAGCTGCTGGTCAGGGTGCTCATGAGAGGGTGTCGGGCGCGGACTTATGCAAAAGGTTGCCGATTCTGCGAGGCGCTGCATCCGGTGGCGATATGTTCGGCCGTGCATAGCCTGTGGCCCTGCGCCGACACGGGGGTCGACCCTAGGTCGCATCTTGGCCCGACAGGGGGCGGGGAGCCATACGGTGGCACGACTTCCCGGCATTGCTTGATACAGAGGGCGCCACGACGCGCGTGGCGGTTGCTCAAGCCTGGAGCATCCCCCTCGGGTAAGCCCGTGTTCCTAAGGCATTTTTGCCGAGAAAGACTCCCGGGGCCGACTGGCATGCAAGTTGCCCTTGAGTGCCATCGGACGGCGCGGCTGCGCGCCGTTGCGACAACAACCGACCCCTACGATCCCTTCCCCTTCGAGGAGACTCCTATATGCGCAAGCAATTGCTGCCCCTGCTGATGACCGCCGCTCTGGCTTCCATGACCGCTCAGGCAGCCACGCCCGCCGTCACGGACCAGATGATCGACAACGACGCCAAGTCCACCGGCGACGTCCTGTCGTGGGGTATCGGCACCCAGGGTCAACGCTATTCGCCGCTCAAGCAGATCAATCCGCAGACCATCGGCAAGCTCGTGCCGGTGTGGAGCTTCAGCTTCGGCGGCGAAAAGCAGCGCGGTCAGGAATCGCAGCCCGTCATCCATAACGGCAAGATGTTCGTCACCGCGTCGTACTCGCGCATCTTTGCGCTCGACGCCAAGACCGGCGCCAAGCTGTGGAAGTACGAGCACCGTCTGCCCGAAGGCATCATGCCCTGCTGCGACGTGATCAACCGCGGCGCTGCGCTGTATGACAACCTCGTCATCTTCGCCACGCTGGATGCCCAGCTCGTGGCCCTGAACCAGGACAACGGCGAAGTCGTCTGGAAGGAAAAGATCGACGACTACGCCGCCGGCTACTCGGCCTCGGCCGCTCCCCTGATCGCTGGCGGCCTGCTGCTGACCGGCGTATCGGGCGGCGAATTCGGCATCAGCGGCCGCGTCGAGGCCCGCAACCCCAAGACCGGCGCGCTGGTCTGGGTGCGCCCGACCGTCGAAGGCCACATGGGCTACACCTACGACAAGGACGGCAACAAGAAGGAAAACGGCGTTTCCGGCACCACCGGCAAGAGCTGGCCCGGTGACCTGTGGAAGACCGGCGGCGCGGCCACCTGGCTGGGCGGCACCTACAACAGCAAGACCGGCCTGGCCTACTTCGGCACCGGCAACCCGGCCCCCTGGAACAGCCACCTGCGCAAGGGTGACAACCTCTTCAGCTGCTCGACCGTCGCCATCGACGTGAAGACCGGCCAGATCGTCTGGCACTACCAGAACACCCCGAACGACGGCTGGGACTTCGACGGCGTCAACGAATTCGTCACCTACGACGAAGGCGGCAAGGTGCTGGGCGGCAAGGCCGACCGCAACGGCTTCTTCTACGTCATGGACGCGAAGAACGGCAAGCTCGAGAACGCCTTCCCCTTCGTCAACAAGATCACCTGGGCCACCGGCGTCGACCTGAAGACCGGCCGCCCGAACATGGTGCCCGAGAACCGCCCGGGCGACCCGACCGCCGGCGCCGACGGCAAGAAGGGCGCTTCGGTCTTCGCCGTGCCCAGCTTCCTGGGTGGCAAGAACCAGATGCCCATGGCCTACAGCCCGGACACCAAGCTGTTCTACGTGCCCGCCAACGAATGGGGCATGGAAATCTGGAACGAGCCGGTGGCCTACAAGAAGGGCGCCGCCTACCTGGGCGCTGGCTTCACCATCAAGACGCTGAACGACGGCCCCATCGGCGCCCTGCGCGCCTATGACCCGAAGACCGGCAAGCGCGTCTGGGAAGTCACCAACAACGCCCCGCTGTGGGGTGGTGTGCTGACCACCGGCGGCAACCTGGTGTTCTGGGGCACGCCTGAAGGCTACCTGCAGGCAGCAGACGCCAAGACCGGCAAGGTGGTCTGGAAGTTCCAGACCGGCTCCGGCGTGGTCGCGCCCCCGGTCACCTGGAGCCAAGGTGGCGAGCAATACGTCGCCGTGGCTTCCGGCTGGGGCGGCGCCGTCCCGCTGTGGGGTGGCGACGTGGCCAAGAAGGTCAGCTTCCTCGAACAAGGCGGCTCGGTCTGGGTGTTCAAGCTCATGAAGTAAGCGTTTGACCGTGGCACTCGCCGCTTGATGCGGCGAGTGCCCTGCAAACTAGAAGGCCCCGCAGTGCGGGGCCTTTTTCATTCAACTGGAATCTCAGCGCTTGCCCGGCGGCAGATCCGTACAACTGCCATGCGCCACCTCCGCCGCCATGCCGATGCTTTCGCCCAGCGTGGGGTGGGGGTGGATGGTCTTGCCGATGTCCACGGCGTCGGCGCCCATCTCGATGGCCAGGGCGACCTCGCCGATCATGTCGCCGGCGTGGGTGCCGACCATGCCGCCGCCGAGGATCTTGCCGTGGCCGTGGGCCTCAGGGCTGTCGTCGAAGAGCAGCTTGGTGACACCTTCGTCCCGACCGTTGGCGATGGCGCGGCCTGACGCCGTCCAGGGGAACAAGCCCTTCTTGACCTTGATGCCCTGAGCCTTGGCCTGGTCTTCGGTGAGGCCGACCCACGCGACTTCCGGGTCGGTGTAGGCCACGCTGGGGATGACGCGGGCGTTGAACGCGGCGCTCGCCAGCTCCTTGTTGCCCTGCAACGTACCGGCGATGACCTCGGCCGCCACATGCGCCTCGTGCACCGCCTTGTGCGCCAGCATGGGCTGGCCGACGATGTCGCCGATGGCGAAGATGTGTGGCACGTTGGTGCGCATCTGGATGTCGACGTTGATGAAGCCGCGGTCGGTCACGGCCACGCCCGCCTTGTCGGCCGCGATCATCTTGCCGTTGGGTGTGCGGCCCACGGCCTGCAGCACCAGGTCGTAGGTGGCCTCGCTCTTGGCGCCGTCGGCGGTCTCGAACTGCACCTTGATGCCTTCGGGCGTGGCGGTGGCGCCCACCGTCTTGGTCTTCAACATGATGTTGTCGAAGCGGTGCGCGTTCATCTTCTGCCAGATCTTGACCAGGTCGCGATCGGCGCCCTGCATCAGGCCGTCGAGCATTTCGACCACGTCCAGGCGCGCACCCAGCGTGCTGTAGACCGTGCCCATCTCCAGGCCGATGATGCCGCCGCCGACGATGAGCATCTTCTTGGGCACGGCCTTGAGGTTCAGGGCGCCGGTGCTGTCGACGATGCGGTCGTCCTGCGGAAAGAACGGCAGCTTCACCGACTGCGAACCGGCCGCGATGATGGCGTGCTTGAAGCGCACCACCTTCTTGGCGCCGCTGCGGTCGGTGCCGGTGCCGCTGGTCTCCTCGACCTCGACGTGGTACGGGTCGATGAACTGGCCGACGCCGCGGACGGTGGTGACCTTGCGCATCTTGCCCATGGCGGCCAGGCCGCCGGTGAGCTTGGCTATGACCTTTTCCTTGTGGCCACGCAGCTTGTCGATGTCGACCTTGGGCGCACCGAAGTCGACGCCCAGGGCCGCCATGTGGCTGACCTCGTCCATCACCGCGGCCACGTGCAGCAGCGCCTTGGAAGGAATGCAGCCCACGTTCAGGCACACGCCGCCGAGCGTGGAGTAACGCTCGACGATGACGACCTTCAGGCCCAGGTCCGCCGCGCGGAAGGCGGCTGAATAACCACCGGGGCCGGCGCCGAGCACGAGCAGGTCGCACTCGACATCGGCTGCGCCGGTGTAGCTGCCGGCCGGGCCGGCGGCCACAGCGGGCGCCGCAGCCGGTGCAGGTGCAGCGGCCGCAGGTGCCGGTGCAGCAGCGGCCGGGGCCGGCGCTGCGGCGGCGCCAGCCGCATCCAGCGCAAGGATCACCGTGCCCTGGTTGACCTTGTCGCCCATCGCGACCTTGATTTCCTTGACCACGCCGGCGTGGCTCGACGGGATTTCCATCGAGGCCTTGTCACTTTCCACCGTGATGAGGCTCTGCTCGGCCTTCACCGTGTCACCTGGTTTCACCAGGATCTCGATGACGCCCACGTCCTTGAAGTCGCCGATGTCCGGCACTTGCACTTCGATCGTTGCCATTCCTCAGCTCCCGATCAGAGTGCGATGCGGCGGAAGTCCGCCAGCAGGGACGCGAAATACACGTTGAAGCGTGCGGCGGCGGCACCGTCGATGACGCGGTGGTCCCAGCTCAGGCTGAGCGGCAACATCAGGCGCGGCTGGAAGGTCTTGCCATCCCACTTGGGCTCGATGGCGCTCTTGCACACACCCATGATGGCCACTTCGGGCGCATTGATGATGGGCGTGAAGTAGCGCCCACCGATGCCGCCCAGCGAGCTGATGCTGAAGCAGCCGCCCGTCATCTCGGCCGGGCCGAGCTTGCCGTCGCGCGCCTTCTTGGCCAGTTCACCCATCTCGGTGCTGATCTGGAAGATGCCTTTCTTGTCGGCGTCCTTGATGACCGGCACCATCAAGCCGTTCGGCGTGTCGGCCGCAAAACCGATGTGGAAGTAGTTCTTCAGCACCAGGGTGTCGCCGTCGAGTGATGCGTTGAACTCGGGGAACTTCTTCAGCGCTGCAACGGCCGCCTTGATCATGAAGGCCAGCATGGTGACCTTCACACCACTCTTCTCGTTTTCCTTGTTCGTCGCCACGCGGAAGGCTTCGAGGTCGGTGATGTCCGCGTCGTCATGGTTGGTGACGTGCGGAATGATCACCCAATTGCGATGCAGGTTGGCGCCGCTGATCTTCTTGATGCGGCTGAGGTCCTTGCGCTCGACCGGGCCGAACTTGGCGAAGTCGACCTTGGGCCAGGCCAGAAGGCCGGGGAAGGCCTCGCCACTGCCGGCCGCAGCGGCCGGCGCCGGGGCCTTGGCCTTCTGGGCCGCCGTCTGCACGGCACCACCCATCACGCCCTTGACGAAGTTCTGGATGTCGTCCTGCGTGATACGGCCCTTGGGGCCGGAGCCCTTGAGCTCATCGAGCGGCACGCCGAGTTCGCGGGCGAACTTGCGGATGCTGGGGCTGGCGTGTGGCAGGCCACGTGCAGGGGTAGCGGTGGGGTTGTGGGCGGCCGCGCCCCCCTCTCCCCGGCCCTCACCCACGGGGGGAGAGGGAGGAAGAGCAGCGGCGGCGGCCGGCGCGGGGCTGGCCCCCTCTCCCTTCATGAGAGAGGGCTGGGGAGAGGGTGACGCACCGCCCGCACCTTCCAGCACCACCAGCAACGTGCCCTGGTTGACCTTGTCACCGATGGCGACCTTGACTTCCTTGACCACACCGGCGTGTGAGCTCGGGATCTCCATCGAGGCCTTGTCGCTCTCGACGGTGATCAGGCTCTGCTCGGCCTTGACCGTGTCGCCCACCTTGACCATCAGCTCGATGACGGCCACATCCTTGAAGTCGCCGATGTCGGGCACGACCACCTGGATGGGGCCGGTGGCTGGCGCCCCCTCTCCCCGGCCCTCTCCCGCGGGGGGAGAGGGAGGAAGAGCAGCGGCGGCCGGCGCGGGGCTGGCCCCCTCTCCCTTCATGGGAGAGGGCTGGGGAGAGGGGGCAGCCGCCCCCGCCGCCTCGAGCACCAGCAACAGCGTGCCTTCATTGACCTTGTCACCCAGCGCAACCTTGAGTTCCTTGACCACGCCGGCGTGGCTCGACGGAATCTCCATCGACGCCTTGTCGCTCTCCACCGTGATGAGGCTTTGCTCGGCTGTCACCGTGTCGCCGGGCTTGACCAGCAGTTCGATGATGGCCACGTCCTTGAAGTCGCCGATGTCGGGGACTTTCACTTCAATCATTGCCATGTTCTTGTCTCCGTCTCGGCTCAGGCGTACAGCGGGTTGATCTTGCTGGCGTTGATGCCGTACTTCTTGATCGCCTCGGCCACCTTGGCGACCGGCACCTTGCCGTCATCGGCCAGCGCACGCAGCGCGGCGACGACGATGAAGTGGCGGTTGATCTCGAAGTGCTCGCGCAGCTTGCTGCGGAAGTCGCTGCGGCCGAAGCCGTCGGTGCCCAGCACCTTGTAGGCCTGGCCCTTGGGAATGAAGGCGCGGATCTGCTCGGCGTAGTTCTTCATGTAGTCGGTCGAGGCGATCACCGGGCCGGTGTGCGGCGCGAGTTGCTGCGTCACGAAGGGCACGACCGAGGCGGTCGGGTCGAGCAGGTTCTGGCGTTCGGCTGCCTGGCCGTCGCGGGCCAGTTCGTTGAAGCTCGGGCAGCTCCACACGTTGGCGCTCACGCCCCAGTCCGCGGCCAGCAGGGTGCGGGCGGCCTGCGATTCACGCAGGATGGTGCCCGAGCCCAGCAGGTTGACCAGTGGCGCCCCCTTGGCGCCGGCGCCGGCTTCCAGCAGGTACATGCCCTTGATGATCTGGTCTTCGGTGCCGGGCTTCAGGCCGGGCATCGGGTAGTTCTCGTTCAGCAGGGTCAGGTAATAGAAGACGTTTTCCTGCTTCTCGACCATGCGCTTCAAGCCATGCTGCATGATCACGCCGACCTCGTGGGCAAACGTCGGGTCGTAGCTGATGCAGTTGGGGATCGTGCCGGCCAGGATGTGGCTGTGGCCGTCCTCGTGCTGCAGGCCTTCGCCGTTCAGTGTGGTGCGACCACTGGTGCCACCCAGCAGGAAGCCGCGTGCCTGCATGTCACCCGCCGCCCAGGCCAGGTCGCCGATACGCTGGAAGCCGAACATCGAGTAGTACACGTAGAACGGCACCATGATGCGGTTGCTCGTGCTGTAGCTCGTGGCCGCCGCGATCCAGCTGCTCATGCCGCCGGCTTCGTTGATGCCTTCCTGCAGGATCTGGCCGGCCTTGTCCTCGCGGTAATACATGACCTGGTCCTTGTCGACCGGCGTGTACTGCTGACCCAGCGGGTTGTAGATGCCGATCTGGCGGAACAGGCCTTCCATGCCGAAGGTGCGGGCTTCGTCGACCAGGATGGGCACCACGCGCGGGCCGATGGCCTGGTCACGCAGCAGCTGAGTCAGAAAGCGCACGTAGGCCTGGGTGGTGCTGATCTCGCGGCCTTCGGCCGTGGCTTCGAGCACCGACTTGAAGGTGTCGAGCGAGGGCACGGTGAAGTGTTCGTCGGCCTTGGTGCGGCGGTGCGGCAGGTAACCACCGAGGGCCTTGCGGCGCTCGTGCAGGTAACGCATCTCGGGTGTGTCGTCGGCCGGCTTGTAGAACGGGATCGCGGCCAGTTCGCTGTCGGGGATGGGGATGTTGAACCGGTCGCGGATGTAGCGGATGTCGTCGTCCGTCAGCTTCTTGGTCTGGTGCACGGTGTTCTTGCCTTCACCGGCCTTGCCCATGCCGAAACCCTTGACGGTCTTGATCAGCAGCACCGTCGGCTGGCCCTTGTGGTTCACGGCGCGGTCGTACGCGGCGTAGACCTTCTGCGGGTCGTGGCCGCCGCGCTTCAAGTTCCAGATGTCGTCGTCGCTCATGTGGGCGACCAGTTCGAGCGCCCGCGGGTCGCGGCCGAAGAAATGTTTGCGCACGAAGGCGCCGTCGTTGGCCTTGAAGGCCTGGTAGTCGCCGTCCAGCGTCTCGGTCATGACCTTGCGCAGTGCGCCGGTCTTGTCGCGCGCCAGCAGCGGATCCCAGCCCGAGCCCCAGAGCAGCTTGATGACGTTCCAGCCCGCGCCGCGGAACTCGCCTTCCAGTTCTTGCACGATCTTGCCGTTGCCGCGCACCGGGCCATCCAGGCGCTGCAGGTTGCAGTTGATGACGAAGATGAGGTTGTCCAGGCCTTCACGTGCTGCCAGGCCGATGGCGCCGAGTGATTCGGGTTCGTCCATCTCGCCGTCGCCGCAGAACACCCAGACCTTGCGGTTTTCGGTGTTTGCAATACCGCGGGCATGCAGATACTTTAGAAAGCGCGCCTGGTAGATCGCCATCAAGGGGCCCAGGCCCATCGACACGGTCGGGAACTGCCAGAACTCGGGCATGAGTTTGGGGTGCGGGTAGCTGGACAGGCCCTTGCCGTCCACCTCTTGCCGGAAGTTGAGCAACTGCTCTTCGGTGAGCCGGCCTTCCATGTAGGCACGGGCATAGACACCCGGCGCCACATGGCCCTGGATGTAGATGCAGTCGCCACCATGGTTTTCACTCTCGGCATGCCAGAAGTGATTGAAACCGGCGCCGAACATGTGCGCCAGCGAGGCGAACGAGCCGATGTGGCCGCCCAGGTCACCACCGTCGTCGGGGTTGTGGCGGTTGGCCTTGACCACCATGGCCATGGCGTTCCAGCGCATGTAGGCGCGCAGGCGCTCCTCGATCTCGATGTTGCCGGGGCAACGCGCTTCCTGGTCGGTCGGGATGGTGTTCAGGTAGGCCGTGTTGGCCGAGAACGGCACGTCGATGCCGGCCTGGCGGGCATGGTCGATGAGTTGTTCGAGCAGGAAGTGGGCGCGCTCGCCCCCCTCGGTGCCGATCACGGCCGACAGGGCGTCGAGCCACTCGCGGGTTTCCTGGTGGTCGGCATCTTTGGGCGCCGGGTTGCCACTCGGGCGGCTGGTGTCGGGCATTGCGGACATGTCTGTCTTCTCCTGTGGGCGGTGGCGGCCGGGTGAGCCTGGCGTCGTTCGATGCGAGCCGGGTCGGCGATGGCCTGTGGGTTTGCGGCCGCCAAGTCGAAACGGGTGCCCGGCGGAAACAGCATCGCCGGGGTCTGTCTGCCGAGGGGGTGCTCACGCGTTTCCCGGCTCGGCGCGAAGTCTCGCACAAAGCGAAATTAATTCCAAATAGTGCATAGCGTTTCCACTATATGAAACACACGGGTTTTACCCTGCCACCTCCAGGACGGTCGGTCACTTGGGGTGTGAGGTGCGCCACCCATAATCCGGGCGATGTTTCTCGTGTCTCCACTCCTGGCCCGCCTGCGCCGCCTGGTCGCCATGCGCTGGCGCCGGCTCTCACCTTCACGTCAGGATCGCGTCGCCACTCTGGCGCCGCTGGCGTCGGTACTGCTGTTTCTGGCGGCGATCATTGCCGCGTTCTGGTACCTGCGCAACGAAGAGGTCGAACGCGAAGTCGAGTCGGTCAAACGGGACGCCGAGATCGTTCAGCAGCAGATCCGCCTGCGCCTGGTGGACAACCAGGAGCTGTTCACCCGCGGCGCGCGTGAGCTGGCCGCACGTGGCATCGACCGCAACAGCGTGCGTGCCCAGGCCAGCACCATCCTGCACACCCGCCCCGAGGTGGTGGGGCTGAGCTGGTACGGCGCCAACGGCGCCTTGATGGCGCGACACGAGTCACTCGACGCCGCCGAGCCCCCCCTCGTGAGCAAACCCCCAGCCGCCGGCAGAAAACCGGCGCAGGTGCTGACCCGCCCGCCGGCCGAGAAACTCACCCTCGACAACGCTTTCGGTGATGCACGCGACCTGCGCCAGCCGGCCTACTCCGAACCCACACGGCGGGCCGACGGATTCTTCGTGATCCGGATGCATGTGCCGCTGATAGAACGCGGCAGCTTCGTCGGCACTCTGGCGGTGGACTACTCACTCGAAGCGTTGCTACGCTATTTCGTGCCCGCCGACGTGGCCAAACGCCATGTGATGAGCCTGGTCGACACCACCGGCATGTCGCTCGCCTCGACCATGGATGCCCTGCCACGTCGCAGCGCCTCTGCGCTGGTCTACGGCGTGCCCTTCGCGCCGGTCGGCCATGGCCTCACGCTGCGCGGCGAGGGCTACCGCACCTCGCTGGGCCTGATCGGCAACACCTTGTTCTGGATGGTGGCGGCGCTGTCGGTGCTCACGGTGTGGATGCTGCTGGGCACCTGGCGCCACATGCGCCGGCGCAGCCAGATCCAGGGTGCGCTGGTGCAGGAGACCAACTTCCGCCGGGCGATGGAAAACTCCATGCTCACCGGCATGCGCGCCATGGATCTCGAGGGCCGCATCACCTACGTCAACCCGGCCTTTTGTGCGATGACGGGGTTCTCCGAGGCCGAACTCATCGGCCGGCTGCCACCCTTCCCCAACTGGCCGCCGGATCGCATGGAAGAAAACGCCCGCCTGCTGCAGCAGGAACTGGCCGGGCGCAGCCCGCCGGGCGGCTTCGAGGTGCGCATCCAGCGCAAGGACGGCACGCAGTTCGACGCGCGCATGTATGTGTCGCCGCTCATCGACGCACGTGGCCAGCAGACCGGCTGGATGACCTCGATGACCAACATCACCGAAGCCAAGCGTGTGCGCGACCAGCTCAGCGCCGCGCACGAACGGTTCACCACCGTGCTCGAGGGGCTGGACGCCGCCGTCTCGGTGCTGTCGGTTCAGCAAGGTGAACTGCTGTTCGCCAACCGCAGCTACCGCCTGTGGTTCGGCGCCGACCCGGTGTGGCATTCACGCCTGGCCGGGCTGCCGGCCAGCATGCATGTACGGCCCGACGGTGACGACCCGGTCGACGGCCTGTCGGGCCTGCCGGCCAGCGAACTCACCGACGCCGGCCCCGACTCGCGCGAGATCGAGGTCGAGAGCCTGGGCAAGTGGTTCGACGTGCGTGCACGCTACCTGCAATGGACCGACGGCCGGCTGGCGCAGATGCTGATCGCCACCGACATCACCTCGCGCCGGCGCATCGAGGAACAAGTCGCCCAGCAGGTCGAACGTGCCCAGGTGACCAGCCGCCTGGTGACCATGGGCGAGATGGCCTCGTCGGTGGCTCACGAGCTGAACCAGCCGCTCACCGCCATCAGCAACTACTGCAACGGCATGATCTCGCGGCTCAAGAATGGCAACATCGTCGAGGCCGACCTGATCGCCGCACTCGACAAGACGGCGCGCCAGGCGCACCGCGCCGGCCAGATCATCCACCGCATCCGCAACTTCGTGAAAAAGAGCGAGCCGCAGCGCCAGGCCGCCAAGGCAGGCGACATCGTCGAAGACGCGGTCGAACTTGCCGGCATCGAGCTGCGCCGGCGCAACGTGGCCATCCACAGTTATGTGGCGCAGCACCTGCCCATGCTGCAGGTCGACCCCATCCTGATCGAACAGGTGCTGATGAACCTGCTCAAGAACGCCGCCGAGGCCATCGACAACGCTCGGCTGCCGCCTTCACGCCGGCGCATCGAGCTGCGTGTGGCGCCCAAGTACGACGCCGAACAGGGCGGCATGATCGAGTTCAGCGTCACCGACTCGGGCCCCGGCATCAAGGACGAAGTGATCTCGCGCCTGTACGAAGCCTTCTTTTCGACCAAGGCCGATGGCCTGGGCATCGGACTGTCGCTATGCCGCTCCATCGTCGAGTCGCACCAGGGCAGGATCAAGGCAGAGAACCTCTACAATGCCGAGCACAAGATAGGCTGCCGGTTCACGGTCATCCTGCCCGTCTCGTCAGGGATGGAACCTCTCAAGCAAGCACAACACACATGAGTCTCATCCCCAAAAAAGGTACGGTCTACATCGTCGACGATGACGAGGCCGTGCGGGATTCTCTGCAATGGCTGCTCGAGGGCAAGGACTACCGGGTCAAGTGTTTCGACTCGGCCGAGGCCTTCCTCTCGCGCTTCGATCCTCGCGAAGTGGCCTGCCTGATCGCCGACATCCGCATGGATGGCATGAGCGGCCTCGATCTGCAAGATCGGTTGCTCGAACGCAAGAGCCCCCTGCCCATCGTCTTCATCACCGGCCACGGCGACGTGCCGATGGCGGTCACGACGATGAAGAAGGGCGCCGAAGACTTCATCGAAAAGCCGTTCAAGGAAGACGAACTCGTCGCCCTGGTCGAACGTATGCTCGACCGCGCACGCGTGGCCTTCTCGCACTATCAGGAACAGGCCAGCCGCGACGCGCTGTTGTCTCGCCTGACCACGCGTGAAGCGCAGGTGCTCGAACGTATCGTCGCCGGGCGCCTGAACAAGCAGATCGCCGACGACCTGGGCATCAGCATCAAGACGGTGGAGGCGCACCGCGCCAACATCATGGAAAAGCTCAACGCCAACACCGTGGCCGATCTGCTCAAGATCGCCCTGGGCGCACAAGCCAAGGCCTGAGGCTGCAAGGCCCATCCAGGACCATCACCCGAACCAGTCGCGTCGCCCTGCCCGCCAGCCCATCAGGCCCGGGCGCGTACCGACCCCCACGAACAAGGCCGCTCACCAGCGGCTTTTTTCATTGCAGGAACAAGAACCCATGACCGCGCAGATCATCGATGGCAACGCCCTTTCGCGCCAGGTGCGCGCCGACGTGGCGACCCGCGCCGCAAGCCTCACGGCTCGCGGCATCACCCCCGGCCTGGCCGTGATTCTGGTGGGCGAGAACCCGGCCAGCCAGGTCTACGTGCGCAACAAGGTCAAGGCCTGCGCCGACGCCGGCCTGCATTCGGTGCTCGAAAGATACGACGCCGACCTGAGCGAGGCCGCGCTGCTCGACCGCATCGCCGCACTCAATGCCGACCCAGCCATCCACGGCATCCTGGTGCAGTTGCCGCTGCCCAGACACATCGACGATCACAAGGTGATCGAGGCGATCTCGCCGGCCAAGGATGTCGACGGCTTCCACATCGCCAGCGCCGGTGCCCTGATGGTCGGTGAGGTGGGCTTCAAGGCCTGCACACCCTACGGCTGCATGAAGATGCTCGAAAGCATCGGCATGGCCAACCTACGCGGCAAACACGCCGTGGTGATCGGGCGCAGCAACATCGTCGGCAAACCGATGGCCATGATGCTGCTGGCCGCCAACGCCACCGTCACCGTGTGCCACAGCGGCACGGCCGACCTGGGTGTGTTTACGCGCCAGGCCGACATCGTGGTGGCCGCGGTGGGCAAACGCAATGTGCTGACGGCCGACATGGTCAAGCCCGGCGCCGTGGTGATCGACGTGGGCATGAACCGCAACGACGAAGGCAAGTTGTGTGGTGACGTCGACTACGCCGGTGTGAGCACGGTCGCCGGCTGGATCACCCCGGTGCCCGGCGGGGTCGGGCCCATGACGATCACAATGTTGCTGGTCAATACGCTCGAAGCGGCAGAGCGCTTGTTGCCGGCCTGACGCCCTCTCGACAGGCACCATCGTGTGGCCGCCGAGCTGAACGCCATCGACCTCAGGAGGATGAATACATGACCAGTCCCAACCCCTTGCTCGACCACACCGGGCTGCCCAGATTCGGCGCCATCAAGCCCGATCACGTGGTGCCCGCCATCGAACAACTGCTGACCCAAGCCGACGCAGCGCTCGACACTGCCGTCAGCCCCGACACCCCCGCCGATTACGACCACGTGTCCCTCGTGCTCGGTGTGGCCACCGAGCGGCTGGGCCGCGCCTGGGGCGCCGTGAATCACCTCAAGAGTGTGGCCGACACGCCCGAACTACGCGCTGCCTTCAACGCGATGTTGCCCAAGGTGACCGAGTTCTACACCCGCCAGGGTGCGGACGAGCGCCTGTACGCACGCTACAAGGCCATCGCCGCTGGCCACGCGCCGCTGAGTGCGCCGCGCAAGCAGGTGCTGGCGCACAGCCTGCGCGACTTCGTGCTGTCGGGCGCCGAACTGCAGGGCGCCGCCAGGGACCGCTACACCGCCATCCAGGAGCGCCGCGCCGCCCTGTCACAACAGTTCTCGGAGCACGTGCTAGACGCCACCGACGGCTTTGCGCTCTACGTGAGCAGCGCCGACCTCGACGGTGTGCCCGACGACGTCAAGGCCGCCACCGCGGCGGCAGCACAGGCCAAACCGGCCACCGAAGGTAGCGTCGACCCGGCCCAGGCTCACCGCCTGAGCCTGCATATGCCGGTCTATCTGCCGGTGATGCAATACGCCAGCAACCGCGCCGTGCGCGAGCAGCTCTACCGCGCCTATGTGACACGTGCCAGCGAGTTCGGCCCGCCCGAGCGCGACAACAGCGCCGTCATCACCGAGCTGCTGCAACTGCGCCAGGAGGAGGCCGGCCTGCTCGGTTACGCCAACGCCGCCGAGGTGTCGCTGGTGCCCAAGATGGCCAAGAACCCGGCCGAGGTGACGGCCTTCCTGCGTGACCTGGCACGCCGTGCCAGACCGTATGCCGAGCGCGACCTGGCCGAGTTGCGCGAGTTCGCCGCCAGCGAGCTGGGCCTGCACGATCTGCAGTCGTGGGACCTGCCCTTCGTGAGCGAGAAGCTCAAGGAAGCGCGCTACGCCTTCAGCGACCAGGAGGTGAAGCGCTACTTCACCGAACCCACCGTGCTGGCTGGGCTGTTCCGCATCATCGAGACGCTGTTCGAGGTGAGCATCCGCCCGGGCCAGGCCGAGGTGTGGCACGAGTCGGTGCGTTTCTTCGAGATCGAACGCTCGCGTGGTTCCGGGCTGCCGCCGCAGCTGATCGGCCAGTTCTTTCTGGACCCCTACGCACGGCAAGGCAAACGCCCGGGCGCCTGGATGGACGATGCGCGCAGCCGCTGGCAGCGCCCGGATACCAAACAGCTGCAGACACCCGTGGCGCACCTGGTGTGCAACTTCAGCCCGCCGGCCCCTGGCCAGCCGGCCCTGCTCACCCACGACGAAGTGCAGACGCTGTTCCACGAGTTCGGCCACGGCCTGCACCACATGCTGACGCAGGTGGACGAACTCGGCGTGTCGGGCATCAGCGGCGTCGAGTGGGACGCCGTCGAGCTGCCCAGCCAGTTCATGGAGAACTTCTGCTGGGAGTGGGAGGTGCTCACCCACATGACGGCCCACGTCGACACCGGTGCGCCGCTGCCGCGCGAACTGTTCGACAAGATGACCGCGGCCAAGAACTTCCAGAGCGGGCTGCAGACACTGCGCCAGGTCGAGTTCGCCTTGTTCGACATGCGCGTGCATGCCGAAACCGACAGCGCCACCCGTGTGCAGGCCGTGCTCGACGAGGTGCGCGCCGAGGTGGGTGTGGTGCCGGTGCCGGCGTTCAATCGTTTCCAGACCAGCTTCTCGCACATCTTTGCGGGCGGTTATTCGGCCGGCTACTACAGCTACAAGTGGGCCGAGGTGCTGAGCGCCGACGCCTGGAGCGCCTTCGAGGAAGAAGGTGTGCTCAACCCGGCCACCGGCCGGCGCTACCGCGAGCAGATCCTCGAAGCCGGCGGCGCCCGCGCAGCGATCGACAACTTCAAGGCCTTCCGCGGCCGCGAGCCCAGCATCGACGCCCTGCTGCGCCACCAGGGCATGGCCGGCTGAGAAGGCACCCATGGACCTGCGCGGCACCTTCTAGCTGCGACGCATGCGCATCGGCATCTTCGACTCGGGCCTGGGCGGGCTGTCGGTGCTGCGCGCGATCGGGCGTGCACTCGACGCCGAAGCGGCACAGGGCCGGCCGCTGCCGGTGTCGCAGCTGCTTTATGTGGCCGACTCGGGACACGCGCCCTACGGCGAGAAGAGCCACGAGGCCGTACTGGCGCGCAGCATCGTCGTGGCCGACTTCCTGATGGGGGCGCAGGGCGCCGACATCCTCGTCATCGCCTGCAACACCGCCACGGCGGTGGCGGCCAAGGCGCTGCGCGAGACCCATCCGCACTGGCCCATCGTCGGTGTCGAACCGGGTGTCAAGCCGGCCGCGGCACTCACCCGCAACGGTCGCATCGGTGTGATGGCCACCGAACGTACGCTGGCCAGCGACAAGTTCCGCCTGCTGGCCCAGGCCCATGCCGCGCATGTCGAACTGGCACTGCAGCCCTGCCCTGGCCTGGCGGCGGCCATCGAAGGTGGTGACCTCGACGCCGCGCCGCTGCGCGAGCTGATCGCCGATTGCTGCGCACCGCTGCGCGAGCAAGGCGTCGACACCGTTGTGCTCGGCTGCACCCACTACCCCTTCGTGGCGCACCACATCGCTGCCGAACTGGGGCCGGATGTCACCCTGATCGACACCGCCGACGCCGTCGCCCGGCGCACCCTCGATCTGGCTCGCCAGATCGCCAACACCAGAGCCGCCGCCGGATCCGGCACCTCGTGCGCCAAACAGGGCAGTTCGTGCCGCACCTCGACGCCGGCAGCCTGCACGGCCGACACATCGCCCTGCGCGGCGCCTGTTCCCGCGGCCACCCAGCTCGAACTCTGGAGCAGCGGCGACGTGACCACGCTGGCCCGCCTGCTCGACGGCTGGCTGCACCTGCCTGGCAACGTCAGGACTTTGCCGACGGGCGCCTGAGATCTCGCCGACCCTTGGTGCGGCCCGTCAAATCTGCTCCACTGTGATCGCCCCGACCGGGCACGCTCGTCCCCTGCGGCCCTCCTGCCAATGATCGATGCCACCACACTGCTGACCACCAACGCGCTTTTGTCTTCGGCCGCGGCCGGGGTCATGGCGGTGGTA
Source organism: Candidatus Intricatilinea gracilis (assembly GCA_016702605.1). GTDB lineage: Bacteria > Pseudomonadota > Gammaproteobacteria > Burkholderiales > Burkholderiaceae_C > Sphaerotilus > Sphaerotilus gracilis. The sequence goes on along the minus strand of JADJDQ010000021.1, from coordinate 479,200 downwards.
CTTCGCACGCGCAAGACCTACCCCGGTTTCGGCTCCTGGACCGTCGGTATCGCCTGCCTGGCGCTGGGCGCTGCCATGCTCATTCCAGACGTATTGCCGTCGACTTGGGCAGTGCGCGTGGCACGCAACGTCGCCCTGCTGTGTGGCCACCTGCTGCTGCTGCGCGGCATGCTGGAGTTCCGCGGCATACGCATCGGCGCATGGCTGGAAGCCGGGGTCGGACTGCTGTTTGTGCTGCCCTTCGCCTACCTCAGCCTGGACGCGGGCCAACTGGCCGCCCGCATCGTCGTCTATTGCCTCTTTTCGGGCGCACTCAGCCTGGCGACCGTCACGGTCACACTGCGTCGGCGTCCACCCCACTTCGGCTCCAACGATGTGCTGCTGGCGCTGTGGCTGCTGCTGTTCGCCTTGATCACTTTCGGGCGCGCTGCCCAGGAGCTGGCAAACGTCAGCACGGCGTTCGAGACGATCAAGGGCTTGGGCAGCGTCTATGCGCTGGCGCAGATCCTCTCGGTGCAGCTGATCACGCTGACCCTGATCAGCATGAACTCGCAGCGGATCGAATGGGAACTCGGCGCCAACGCCATCCGCCTGCAGTCCAGCGAGCAGCAGCTCCGTTCGATGGGCGACAACCTTCCAGCTGGATTCATCTACCGCTACAAGGTGGTCGATGGCCGCGGCCGGTTCGAGCATGTCAGCGGCGGCATCGAAGGCACCGTCGGGCTCGAGGCTGCCGACGTGGTGGCCGATGCGGAGCCACTGTTCGCCATGCTGGCACCCGAGGCACGCGCCCGTTACGCCGCCGACGAGGCACGCAGCGCCGCCACCCTGAGCGACTTTGGTGCGACCTTGCGCTTCGATCTACCAGGCGGCCGGGTCTGCTGGCTCGACGTGCGCTCGCATCCGCAGCGGCATGCCGATGGGTCGACCTTCTGGGACGGCGTGGCGCTGGACGTGACCGAACGACGTCGCGCCGAGGAGATTCTGAACCGCTACAAGTCCCTCGTCGATTCGTCCGAGGACGCGATCATCGGCAAGACGCTGCAGGGCACCGTCACCAGCTGGAACCGGGGCGCTGAGCGCCTGTTCGGCTACACCGCGTCCGAGGCCGTGGGCAGTTCCACCGACGCCATCATCCCGCCGGAGCGTGCGGACGAGGAACGCGACATCCTCGAGCACATGGCCCGCGGCGAGGCGGTGCCGCACTTGGAGACCCAGCGCCTGCACCGCGACGGGCACCGCCTCGACGTATGGGTGGCGGTGTGGCCGATACGCGATGCCGAAGGCCGCATCGTCGGCGCGGCGACGATCGCGCGCGACATCACCGAGCGCATCGCGGCCCGCGCACGTGCAACGCGGCAGGCCCGCATCTACCTGTGCCTGTCGCAGTGCAATGCCGCGGTGGCGCGCTGCGGGACGCAGACGGCGCTGTTCGATGCCATCTGCCGCGCCATCATCGAAGCCGCAGGCATGCGGCTGGCCTGCGTCAGCCTGCTCGACGAGGCCGGCGTCCTGGCCGTGCAGGCACAGGCTGGTGCGCCTGCCGACTTCCCGCGCGAACTGAGCCTGGTCAGTAGCGACGCGCAGAGCCTCGGTCAGGCCGGCATGGCCATGCGAACCGGCGAGCCGGTGTGGTGCCAGGACTTCCCGTCGGACCCACTGACGTGCCACTGGCAAGAGCAAGCGCCACATGTCGACTTTCGGGCGTCGGCCTCGCTGCCCGTTCGGCGCGCCGGGGCGGTGGTAGGGGTGCTGACGATCTGCGCCGGCGAGGCGCAGGCCTTCGACGAAGAGACGAGATGGCTGCTCGTGGACCTGGCGGCCAACGTCAGTTTTGCACTCGACAACTTCGACCGCGAGGCCGCGCGGCACCAGGCCCAGCAGGCACTCAGCGCGCACCGCCAGCAACTGGAAGACACCGTCGAGCGACGCACCCGCCAGCTGGCCGACGCGAGCCAGCGGGCAGAGGCGGCCAGCCTTGCAAAGACAGCCTTTCTGGCGAACATGAGCCACGAGATCCGGACACCGCTGAATGCAATGATCGGCATGGCGCACCTGATCCGACGCGAGGGACTCAGTGCCAGGCAGACCGATCGACTGTTCAAGCTCGAATCTTCCGCCAAGCACCTGCTGGAGATCCTCAATGACATCCTCGACCTGTCCAAGGTCGAGGCCGGAAAGATGATGCTGGAAGCGGTGCCCTTGCGCGTCGAGTCCACCGTCGCCAACGTGCTGTCGATGCTGGGCGAGCGTGCCGAACTGAAGTCGCTGCGCCTGCTGAGCGAGGTGGACGAGATGCCGCGCGACCTCGTCGGTGACCCCACGCGGCTGCAGCAGGCGCTGCTGAACTACGCCAACAATGCCATCAAGTTCACCGAGCAAGGCAGCGTCGTCGTCCGTGTGCGGCTGGTCGAGCAAGACGAATCCAGCGTGATGCTGCGCTTCGAGGTGCAGGACACCGGCATCGGCGTCGACGCCGAGGTGATGCCGCGGCTGTTCGCAGCCTTCGAGCAGGCCGACCCGTCCACGACGCGACGCGCCGGCGGAACGGGACTGGGCCTGGCCATCACGCGCCGGCTGGCCTTGTTGATGGGCGGCGAGGCCGGCGCCACCAGCGTCCCCGGCGCCGGCAGCACCTTCTGGTTCACGGCACGTTTTGGTCGTGGCGCATCGGCTGCCAGCGCAAACCCGCCAGGACCGGCCAGCGATGCCGCGGCGGCGCTGCGGGGGAGACATCGGGGTGCCCGCGTGCTGCTTGCGGAAGACAACCCCGTCAATGCCGAGGTGGCGCAGGCCATCCTGGAAGACGTGGGGCTGGTCGTCGACCTGGCCCCGGATGGCAAAGCTGCAGTGGAGATGGCGCTGCAGCACGAGTACAGGCTCGTGCTGATGGACATGCAGATGCCCCGGCTGGACGGCCTGGGTGCCAGCCGCGCGATCCGCCAACGCCAAGACCTGGCCGCACTGCCGATCGTCGCGATGACCGCGAACGCCTTCGCCGAGGACAAGGCTCAGTGCCGGGCCGCCGGCATGAACGATTTCGTGAGCAAGCCGGTCGACCCGACAGCCCTGTACCAGATGCTGCTGCGCTGGTTCGAGCACGCGCCCGATGGTGAGATGACAAGCTGACCGAAACCTGCCAGGGCTCGTGCTCATGCACATGTCCATGAGATTCGGCGAGGTGCAGCAGCACGGCCGCGGTGAACAGCCGCAGGCCCGGTAGTCGACGCGGCCGATCATGTCGAGCAGGGTGCTGTTGGGGCTGCGCAAGGGGCCGACGAAGGCGACGAACGACGCAGGCTCGATGACGACATCGGCATCCTCGATGGCATGCAACTCGACATCGCCGGCGCGGTAGGTCTTGCGCAGGCCTTGTGCGATGGCAAGACGCATGGGGTTCTCCAGGAGAACTTCGTTCCGGACAGCATGACCATGCGCTACTCCCGCTCGAGTTCGAGATAGGTGCGACTGGCGTTGCCCGGCATCAGATCGATCGCATTCACCAGGCGCAGCCACGGCCGTCCGTCGAAGGCCTTGGCCGCCGCACTGATGTCCTGGCCGTCGTCAACTGCTTTCTTCATGTGCGTGCGCAGCGCCATCAGGTAGTCACGGGTGTCGGCCTGCGCGGTCGCCAGATCACTCACGCGGCCGTGGCCCGGCACGATGCGCGTTGGCGCGAGACGCTCGATCTCGGCAAAGGTGGCAAGCCATGGTTTGGTCTGACTCACCGGGATCACGCCCAGCAGGCGGTCGACATAGACCACGTCACCGCTGAACAGCACTCGCGATTGCGGCAGCCACACGAGCATGTCGCCGGGTGTGTGTGCGCCGCCGCGATGCCTGAACTCGAAGGTCACGCCACCCAGGTCCAGGCTGTCGTCGGTGCCCGAGATCCAGCGGTCCGGCAGCGTCGGTACGGTACCGTCCACGCCCTGGCCCAGCACCACGCGCAGCGCATCCACATGGTCGTTGCCGCGGTTGCGCAGGTCGGGTTCGCCCTTCGCGTGGGCGATCAACTGGGCGCCCTGGGCCTTGAAGTAGCCGTTGCCCAGCCAGCGGTGGTCCTGGCCGCCGGTGTTGATGACCCACTTCAGCGGTTGCGATGTGAGCTTTCGCACTGCCTCGTGGATACGTTGGGCGCCACGGGCCGTAGCGCCACTATCGATCAGCACCGCACCGCCAGGCGTCACCACGAGGCCGATGTTGGCGTTCAGCCCTTGGTTCGCCGTTGTGCGGCCGCCGAGGTCGCCGATGTGCGAGTAGATGCCTTCGGCGACGCGCTCGAAGCGCACTTCCTGTGCCTTGGCCGTCGCGGACAACGTGAGCCAGACAAGGCATGTCACGAGAAAACCAGTGCGGCGGGGCCAGACTGCCGGCACCAAGGCCCTGATGTGGTTCATGAATTCCCCCATGGTCTCGTCACTTCAGGCGCGGCTTCAGGATCGCTTCGACATCCGCGGCGGGCTCGAGCGCGGATTGCACGGGCGGGTGGGCGAAGGCAATGATCTCGACAACGGGTTGCGCAGCGTGGGCAGCATGGGCCACCAGCAGCGACGCACCGGTGGCCGCGAGACAGGCCAGCCAACGGCGGCGGCCCGAAAGGGTCAGGAATGTCATGGCAGGGGTTCTCACTTGCAGTTGTTGTGGAGCTTCCACTTTTCCTCATGGCCCATGGCCTTGGCGAAATCGGGCACCTTGCAGCGCTCGGCTTCGGCCGCATCCACCGCAGGCGTGGCCGGGGCCGGCACGGCCGCAGGGGCAACCGCGCGCGCGACGACGAACACCCGTGTCGGCTGGAAATTGCCGATCAGCCAGGCGTTCATGAACGACACGATGGCGAAGAAAAAGACGATGCCGGCGCCAGCGCGCACGGCACGTTCGTTGAGCACCGGTACGGCATAACCTTCAAGGCGCTCGCCGAACGAAAAGATGGCAGACATGCTGGGATCACCTCGGGTGTGTGGACCTGCCAGCATTGAACCCGCAGAGCTTGCTGGCCGAAGGGCGGCGGTCGGCGGAATTGCATCGCCAGATTGCGTTCGGCTCGGATGCAACACTGCAATACAAAATTGCCCCGGTCCGGGCATCTCGCCCGGCAAGCTCCGACGGACTGTATGCGTCAGGGTCACCGTGAACTCCCGTGCACGCATTGGTGTGATTGCCTGACGTCTGCCCAAGACGAGCAGCAATCGCCAGGCAGTTGGGCTCGATTGCCATACGATGCATCGCAGTTTCACCCGCATGTTCGACGGCTGGCTGCACCTGCCGCGCCGCGTTCGGCCCTTGCCGGCTGGCACCTGAGCGTTCACCCACCGTCTGCCCCGCGGACGACTACCGCCGGCGCAGACCTCGGCTTGACCCGGCATCACCCACCGGCCTATGCTTGAGCCTATGCCAAGTCAGCCCCAGAAGCCTGCCGTGACCGAGCGCCATGCCTCGCTGTTTCGCAATGGCCGCAACCAGGCGGTGCGCATCCCGCGCGAGTTCGAACTGGAAGGCACCGAAGTGCTGATTCGCAAGGAAGGTGACCGACTCATCCTCACGCCGCTTCGAAAGAACCGGCTGCTGAACCTGCTGGCGTCGTGGACACCGCTGGAGGAAGACATGCCCGAAGTGGAAGACCTGCCACTGCAGCAACGGGACGACCTCTGATGGCCGAGTCTGGCTGGATGCTGGACACCAATGCACTATCCGAGTTGATGCGCAAGCCGGACGGCCTGCTGGCACGGCGGCTGGCCAATGAAGCGCCAGACAACGTATGCACCAGCATCGTGGTGGCCTGCGAACTGCGCTTCGGTGCGCGGCGCAAAGGCTCGGCGGCGCTGACACAGCGCGTGGAGCAACTGCTGGAGGCGCTGGAAGTGCTGCCCTTCGATGAGCCGGCCGACGAACACTATGCCGACATCCGTGCCGCGCTCGAGCGAGCGGGTACACCCATCGGCAGCAACGATCTATTCATCGCCGCACACGCCCGTTCGCGCGGGCTGACGCTGGTGACACACAACGTGCGCGAGTTCGAACGCGTCAGCGGCCTGAAAGTGGCGGACTGGCTGGCGACGCCGTGAGATTGCCGCTGCAGTCGTACCCGTGTGTCTGGGTGACCCACCCGGCCAACCCGTCGGCTCCGGAAGTGCCTGTTCAACTCACCACCAGCTCGAACTCTGGAGCAGAGGCGACGTGGCCAAACTGGCCCGCCTGCTCGACGGCTGGCTGCACCTGCCGGGCCGAGTTCGGCCCCTTGCCGGCCGGACCCTGAGCCTTCACCCACCCTCTGCCACGCGGACGACCACCGCCGGCACCGACACGGCTCGTGCCGGCAGCAGACGGCCGTGGCAAACAGTCAGCTCGCACATGGCACGCGGCAAGGCGTCGAACGACGTCAGATCGACCCGCCACGGCAGATCGCTGTCTTCCAGATCGGCGCGCAACGTGGCCAGCACCAGATCGGACAGTTGCCCAGGCACCGCCAGATCCAGGTCGGAGTGAGGCTCGAGGCCTCGGCTGCCCCGCCAGCCCGCTACCCGCGAGCCATAGGCCCACAGGCTCAGGCCTGGCAGATGCCGCACCAGCAAGGCCGGCAGCACGCCCAGTTCGGCGGCGCCGACATGCAGCGCTGGCGGCGCAGCAGGTGGAGTGGCCGGCACCGCACGCTCAGTCATCCTGAACTCCGTCGTTCTGCTGACCACGCTGCCGCAGGGCGGCCAGCAGCGCGGCGGCATCGCGCGCAAAAGCCGGCAGCACAGCAGCCGCCTCGGCCGCCTCGGCCGCCTTGACGGCATCGTAAGTTTGCGAGGTGATGTTGCGCTTGTCGCGGTAGACCCACCACGGCGCCACGTCGGCCACGAGGCCCTGCTCGGCACCGGCCCGCATCAGGGCGCGGTAGCTCATGCCATCGACTTCGGCGGCGTTGGGCAGATCCATCTCCAGCCGACGCTTGAGCATCTTCCAGCACAGCTCGAAAGTGAACTCGAAGCGCCGGATGCAGGCGTCGCGCAACTCTTCGTCGGACGGCTCGGCCAACCAGCGCGTCAGGCCGCGCTGCAAAGCGGCCAGGGCGCGCTCGAGGGGAGTGAGGTCGAGGGTCATGGCGATCATCCTTGCGGGTTGGACACACGATCGTCAAACAGCACCAGCACTTGCACTGCCCCGGCGGGGACATGCGCAGGCAGCTGCACGGTCAGTACCCGCGAATCCGGGAGGATCACGTCGGCCAGGTGGGCCCCCATCGTGCAACCGCAAGCAGCGGTCTGATTGTTCTCGATCGAATCGCCGTCACGAGAGTTGGAAATGCATCAGCCTCCAATCAAAAGTGCCACTTGCAGCGTCTTGCGCTCGCCCTTCAAGTCGACGTGAACGGCTGGCGGTAACTGCTGTTGCTGCATTGTGGCAAGTGCTGCAAGGTCAGGCTGCGGCCAGCCCTCGGCGGCAGCGTCCCATCAAGTGACGTAGAGTCGTACGGCTCGAATCCGGTCCTCGTGTAAATGTATGAACTACCGCCAGGTAGTCCAAGAAATCGTCGGCACCCCCGGCTGGTCAAAACTCGGTCGGCGTCAACACCGGGGGGCGCTCAGTACTTCCAGAGCACGTCCACGCCCAGAGCCGTGCTGGTGCTGCGGTTGCTGGGCAGCTCGTAGACATGGCCAGCCAGCGACTGCGACTCGGCCGAGCGGCGAGCGATCGCGTATTTGCTCCAGATGCCGACCTGCAGGCTGTGCAGCACGGCCCAGCTGTAACGACCTTCGACTTCCAGGTCGTAGCCCTTGGCACCGGTGAAACGTACGTCGGGTGCCTCGGTGTTCATGGTGCGACGCCACAGTGGCAAGCCCACGCTGGCGCGCAAGCTGTAGTGCCGGCTGGCGCTGCGCACCGACTCCGACTCGAGCTCCACGCCCAGGTTGAGCAGCAGCTCCGAGGTCGACTCCTCCACCGTCGTGCCGGCCGGCAGGGTCACTGCGTTGTCCGGCCCGGCGACAAAGCTGTAGCGCTTGAACGACTGGGTGTGGAAGTTGAACCCGCCGGTGGCGAAGAAGTCCTTGTGCACACGCTGATGCACGGCGAGCTGGTTGGTGGATTGCGAGAGCGAGAAGCCGTTGCTTTGCACCAGCGGATCGGTCAGTGTCACACCGCCCAGGCTTGTGCCGATGGCGGTCCAGCGTTCGGTGCTTCGGCCCGGAAAGAAGGTGGTTTCGCTGTGCAGCGAGACCAGGGTATCGGGCGCCAGGGCAAACAGGGCGCCGGTGATGAGCAGGGGGCTGCGGCTGCGTGCTTCACTCTTGACCGGCTGGCTGCGGCTGTCCTCGCGGTAGGTGACCGCTTGCTGGGCGATGCCCAGAAAGTAGGAGTACCCGCGTTCATCCGGTGGTGCTATGTCGGTGGTCGTCTGGGCCTGGGCAGCCTGTGTGCACACGGCCAGCAGGATGACGCCGCTCACGGCGAGGCGAGTCAGCGAAGAGTTGATCTGGATAGGCATGGGATGACGGGGCAACAAAGGCGGCAGAAAGGGCGAGACCGAGCCGGTTCATCGCCGCTAGATCGGACGACCCGGCTGGACGATTGACGAACCATCGTCCGGGTCGTCCAGCACGGGATGCAGGTTCACTTGTTCACCGAGAAAGTGAAGCCGGGTGTGCCGGTCGGGGTGGTCGAGAGCTTGTTGACGACCACAGCATTGAGGCCCATGCCGCGCAGGTTCAGGTTCACAAACTCGCTGTAGCTGGTGGTGCCCGGAGGGGTGGATTGCGTCGCCACGTTCAGGCCTTCGTTGCGGTACGTGTAGCCACTACGCGGCCAGTTGATCCGCAGGGATTCGGTGTGGCGGTTGGTCGGGCTGGCGCCGACGCTTGACTGGTCGCGCGTGAAGTTGCTGCCGCTGGCGCTCATCACCGTGTTGGTGCTGACCGGGAAGCCGGTGGCCGGCAGACCCAGCGTGGCAGATGTCGTCGGCGACAGCCCGGACGAGTTGATGTTCACATTCCAGAAGGTGCTCACCGCACCCACGACTGGCAGCGTAAGAATGCGCTTACGGCTGAAGATATGGAAGCCGCCGTCGCCGTAGATCAGCACGGTCATCTGTTCACCACCACCGGCGCGGAAGCCGAACATGCGGCCGATCTGACTATTGCCGGCAGGGGGGTGGCGGATCTGCTACGTCGAAGCCACCATCGGCGTTTGGAGTGATCGTCGGGTTCGCTCCTGTCCCAGGTGTGCAGACAATTCCCGTTGCCGGGAAGATCGGGTCATCGAAACACTGCGAATTGGAGACCGTTCCTAGCGCATCGACGTCGGCCGTGCCGGAATTGGGGCTGAAAGGTGTACCCGACGTTCCGCCATTGCGGTGGTAGCTGAGCACGTTCCAAGTGCCGGCGAGGTCAGCCAGCGTCAGGGTCTGCCTGGGAATGCCAATGGCCGCTCTATAGGTAAGGCCACCGTCCTGAGTGAATCTCCCGACCAACACGCCGCTTTGCGCGATCACGAACTCGCGGTTGCCATTTGTTGAAATGAAGCGGCAGGGGTCGCCACTCACCGGGTCAAGGGTTCCAGCAGTGATCGATCCACCGACGTCGAATACCTGGATCGGCGTGGTAGCGGCGTCAACCGTGAAGTAGGCGATGCTGTCGACCGGGGCCGCGCCCGTCGCCACCGTCGTATCGGGCGCAAGGTCGATGGAAACGTAGTCGCCGCTGCGCAGCGCCGGACAGGTAGGCGCCGCCGGCTTGAGCAGGCGATCGGCTGGCAGTGATGCCACACCGCTCGATGTGGCCGCCACGGCGTTGCTGCCACTGCTGCTGGACGACAAGGTCGAGACATCGAGCGAGACGGTCTCGAGCGTGATGCCTGCGCTGCGTATCGTGTCGGCCAGCTTGGCCACGGCCAGGTCGTAGGAGTCGGCTGCGCTGGCCAGGCTGGCGTTCTTGTCGACCGTGTCTGTGAAGACATTCACCACGCCGGTGAGGCTCACACCGGCCTTGGCCACGACGTCGCGCACGATGGTTATGGCCGCGTTCACGTTCTCGCTGGTGATCACCGCAGCAGTGCCAGAGCCGAACTCGGCGAAGAACTGCACCGGGTCCTTGCCGGCGACCTTGGCCACCACCAGGGTCGTAACCGGGGTGATGTTGGCTACTGCAGTTCCGGGGCCGGTGCCCTGGGCCAGCGAGGCCATCTTCTGAGGTGTGTCGACCTGCAGCACACAGGGTAGGCTGCTGTCGGCCAGGGTGACTTCGTAGCTGCCGTCCGCCAGCACGTTGACGACACTCTGGGTGGTGCCGCCGCTGCCGTTTAGGCACTTGGCCGTGACCTTGTTGGTCGTAGTCAGCGGGTTCACCGTCGGGCTGCCGGTGGAGACCACACCGGTCAGCTTGACCGGCCCGGAGGTATTGCTTGTCGAATCGCTGGACGACTTGCCGCCGCCGCAGGCGACCAGGATGGACGTCGCGATTGCCGCGAGCGCCGAGACTTGTAACTTGTTCATGAGACTCCGCTTGAGGTTCTATTGATCCGATCGTTCACGCCTTACGGCCAGTCATCGATCGGCGGTTGGGTTTGCAGCTCTATCCATGGCCGAGATGTGGCCTCTTGCGCTAAGCGCTTGGGCATTTGCTCATCAGCGGATGCGCGCGAAAAGCGCCCTTCCTGGGATGTCCACGCAGGGGTCGCTGAACCGCGCGGATAGAACAGGAGATGCGAGGGCGGACGCGGCGTCAGGCTTGGGTTACAAGTTCTCCAACAAAGCTTGCGGAATTGATCACGTTTTGAACCTGACTTCTAGGTCTACGCCCCGCGGTGCTACGGCTCGAACCAGCCCGGCTGTTTGACGGCATGGTGACGGGCGGCATGTCGGTGTTTGCTCACCACGCCTTTTCGCCCGTCTCAACAGGAGCAGTTCCAATGCGCTGCACTTGGGCGGCTTGCGCTCCAGCGATCGAGATCGACGCGCCGCCACCCGACGGTTCGCCCCGCGGTCTTGACCCGAGCCGGAAACTGTTGCGCGGCTTCGAGACGATAGGATGTCGAACGAGCCAGGCCGCGTCTTGCGCACAACAGTCGGCATGCGCAGGAACTAGGTGCGGGGCCGTCCGCCGCGTCACGCGGGGACGTGTGGTCTAGCGCTGCATAAAATCTTCTAGCTGTGGGAGCTAAATTGAAGAACTGTCGGGAGGTAGCAATTGCCGCCGTGTGCGTCGCCGGCTGGATCGGCCAATCGCTTGCTCAGGAGCGACTAGCAAACGTCGAAATCACTGGGACTCGCATCCGTGGGGTGCAGGGCGAACCTTCTACGCCTGTGCAGGTGGTCACGCGCGAGGACATCCTGCGTTCTGGTGCCAGTCATCTGAGTGACGTTCTGAACGGGTTGGCTGCGAGTGCCTCCGGGGGGAACACCGACATCAATGGCAGTGGCTCTTTTGCCCCGGGCGCAAGCGGCGCGGCGCTGCGGGATATGGGCAGGCAGGCAACTTTGGTGTTGCTCAACTCTAGGCGTTTGTCACCTTATCCTCTGCCCGATTACTCGGTGGTCTTTGCCAACATCGACGCCCTGCCGCTCGAGGCCATCGAGCGCATTGAAGTGCTGAAGATTGGTGGCGCAGCGATGTACGGTTCCGACGCCATCGCCGGCGTGATCAATATCGTCACCCGTTCCGATTTCCAGGGTATACACGGGCAGCTGAGCCACCAACGCTCGCTGACCAGTGGACAGTTCAGAAACAGCTCGGCAGGGCTCACAGCCGGATTCGGGGGGGGCTCTGCGAACGATCCGCACTTGATGATGAGCGCTGAGTTCTTTCAGCGACAGGCGCTGGCATGGAGCCAAGTTCTCCAGTACGTCAACCCGACTACTCGTGATGCATCTGCGTCATTTGGTTCGCCTTCCACCTATAGCTGGCCTGGCAATGTACTGCCGACGGGTGCGGTCGCTGGTTGTGCGCCGGAAAACATCGTTGGTGGGCTGTGTCGATATGACCGCTACTCGCGATTCGAAGTTGTCCCTGCGGCCGAACGGTTCAATGTACTGGTCAGCGGGCACCAGCCCTTGGCCGGCGGGTACCGGCTTTTCGGTGAAACCTTATTCGGGCGTACTCAGACGCGCCATAGCCTAGCGCAGCAGCCTTATGGGATATCGCTTCCGAACCAGATTTGGGGTAATTCTCAGACAAACGAGTCTCAGGTCTTTGTGTACCGCGGATTGCCCGCGTCGCATCCATTGAATTCGACGGGCCAAGATGATGCGGAGTTCCGATATCGCTTTGTCGACGGGCCAAGTGAGATTCTTGCCACGACGGTGCAGTATCGGATGCTGGGCGGTGTCTCTGCTCGCTGGCGCGATTTTGACTGGGAGCTTGTTGCGGGGCAAAGCGGTGGCAGGACTCGCGATGACGAACGCGGCGCCTTCAGCGCGAGCGGCTTTCGCGAAGTGATTGGCAACAGCGACCCAGGGCAGGTCGATCCCGATTTTTTCAACCGCGCATATCAAATAGGGCAGATCAATTCGGCAGCGGTGATCGACAGGCTCTTTCCTCAATACGGCTATGAGGGCGAGGTCAGGCAGCGGTTCGTCGACGTCAAGACCAGTGGCGACCTGATCCAGTTGCCTGCCGGCAAACTATCCATGGCTGCAGGTGCGGAGCTGCGGCACGAAAGGTCATCGCTGAGGCCAAGTGAGAACTTGGCAAGCGGCGATATCGTTGGCATGGGGTTGGTGGCGTCTGACGCGTCTCGAACGGCTGCGGCAGGCTTTGTCGAAATCGAGGCACCGATCGCGTCCGCCTTGAGAGTTAGCGCGGCAACCCGCCTGGACAAGTACAGCGGATTTGCCTCGAGGCTCTCGCCCAAACTTGCGATACGTTGGCAGCCTAGCCCGCAATGGATGATGCGCGGCGCAATGGAGACCGGATTCCGCGCGCCAAACCTCACCGAGAGCGCGCAAAGCACCAAGTTTTCATTTGAGCCCGGCATCGCGGACGTCTTGCGTTGCCCTCAAGCGCAAGCGCTTGCTCGGGAATTAACGGCAGCTGCAGCAGGGCTGCCCGCCAGCGATCCGCAAGTTGTGCTGCTGCAGGCTCGCGCTGACTCGGTGCTCAACAACGAGTGTTCGGCCGGTGTTGCAACGATCGTGCGCGAGAACCCAAACCTCCAGCCGGAAACTGCGCTGAGTCGATCGTTGGGAATCGTTGCATCCCCATCAAGAGGCTGGACGGTGTCGCTGGATGCGTGGGCCATTCTTCGTCGCAATGAGATCGGCATCGAAAATCCGCGGGAGCTGCTTGCCTCCGAAGGCGGTCAACCGCCGGGTACGGTCAACCGTGCCACCCTTGACCAGGACCGAACCTTCAGTCTTGAGGAGCGGGCTTCATACGGCGTGACGACAGGAGCACTGGTGTCGACAGTCGGTCGCTTCCAAAACTTGTCGCGGACCGAGGCCCAAGGTGTCGATCTGACTGCCTCCGTCCAAGCACCCAGCCCTTTTGGACCAATCGAGTGGCACCTCGACGCCTCGTATCTCACTCGCTTTCGAAACTGGAGTGATGTGCGCGCTGGCTGGGGTGACAACCTGGCTGGGCGCTTCGGGCACCCCCGATTGCGCGGTACGACCTCGATCACCGTCAAGCCGGGTGCCTGGGCCCACACGCTCAGCGCTGTCGGAACGAGTGGCACGTCCCTGCGAGGTGACTTCTACGACCCTACCTACACACCTGAAGGGTGTGAGGGTGGTGGCTTTACGGTCAACGAATGCCGCATTGCGAGCCATCTTCGATGGGACTATGCCCTGACCTACAGTGGTCTGGGTGACGTGACGGTGTCAGCCCATCTCCGAAACGTCTTCCGCGCTCGGTATCCGATTCCGATGGCAGCATGGCTCAATGGGGGCGGCATCTTCCCGCCGACTGACGAAGATCCAAAGGGCCGAATGCTCAGGGTTACGCTGGAGTGGCATCTATAACATTGACGCTCACCGGACGGCGACGACCATGGCGAGACGGTTGACCCAAGTGCTCAGGGCGTTGGCACCCGGTGCAATGGTGCTGTCGATGCAAAGTGTTTGCTGGGGTCAGTTGGCCCAGTATGAAGTGGAAGTGCTGTTCAAGTCGGTCGGGGACGCGCACCAGTTCTTCGCGCCCGCCGATTGGGCGGGTTGCCTGCGCACGCTCGAGCGCACGGCGCCAATTGCGCGCCGCGCATGGACCCACACGAGCGTCAGTTGGTACAGCACGGAGCTTCGTTGCCAAGCTCGGGCTATGCAGAGTCGAGGGTATGTCGTCACGGCTCGAGACGTGACAGAAATGGCCGCGGTGGGCCTCGATCACTTTGCCCACGTGCCACCGGGGGTGGAGCGGCGCACAGGTGCACGGCTGCAGTTTCTGCACGGCAAATGGTGGCTCATGCATGACCTCGGCCTGGGTGACGAGGCCGACCGCGAAGAACAGCAGACTATCGAGTCCCTGTTCGCCGACGTTGCAGTGGGAACGAACCTGACCGCACAGGAAGAACTGGACCGGTGGGCCAACGGCCTGTACGGTCACCACGCACTGTTGCCAAGGACGCAGGCCTTCCTTGCCTGGACTAGCGAGCACCACGGCCGATGGCACCGAGTCGCACTGTTCTTGATGCGGGCGGTTTCCTTTGCCTACCGGTCGGCGGATCGCAGTGCCGATGCCCTGGCGCTGATGAATGAGGCCAGTACCTTGGTGGCGCAGCACCATCCGGGCGACAAGGCACTCCAGATGGCTATCGCCGGCGAGCGCGCCCCGTGCCTGGAAGACAACGGCATGTGGCTGGAAGCGCGCGACGAGTTCATCGCGTTGCGTGATTGGATGCTCCAGCAGGAGCCCCTGCCGCACGGCAACCTGATGCGCATGAACTATCACCTCGCCGGCATTGCCAACTCCTTGGGTGACCACGAACAGGCCGAAGCCCATGCGGACGCAGCTGAGAGGCACTCGCAGCTATCGACCCTGCCCAACGATCGGGTCGAGGTCGCAGTGGCGCACCTGATGCGGGCCGAGGCGCGCCTGCATCGCGGAGCGCCAGGCGCACCAGAGGAACTGCGCCGCGAGCTCGAACGCAACACCCCGGCCGACGGCGGCACCGGTGCCCCCGCCTTCGACCTGGCCAAGCTGGCCTACCGCAGCCGCGACGCCGAACTGCTGGACTGGGCACGGGACTTCCTGGCCCGCCACGCCCAGGCCCGGCTTCAGCCGCTGCAGCCTTCTCGTGCCCTGGTGGACATCGCCGCGTCGTGGTCGCTCGGCGACCGCGAGCCACCACGATCGCGCGCTTTGCTCGAACGTGCCGTCACGCGCAGCCTGAGCGGTCGCGACCTGAGCGTGGGCGTGCAAAGCGCCTTCGCCCTGGGGCGGCGCCTGGCACCACGCCAGCCTGACGCGGCCATCTGGTGGTTCAAGCGGGGTGCAAACGACCTGCAGGCGCTGCGCCAGCGCAGCCGGGCCGCGGCGGACGACGACATGCACCGCGCGACACTGGCCGATCACGAGGCCGACCTGCGCGAGTTCATCGGTCTGCTCATCGACGAGGGGCGTTTTCTCGAGGCGCGCGACGCCCTGCGCGTGTTGCGCGAAGAGGAACTGCACGACTTCACCCGACGCTCGCGCGCACGGGCGGCGCTGGCGCGGGCGGACACCCTGGCCCTGACGGGACAGGAGCGCCAGTTCGAACGTGCGCTCCAACCCCTCGTCGATCGCATGCGCAAGGAACAGACATTGGCCGATGCCCGCGCCAAACCGGCGCCACTGGAAACCCAATCGGTCGGCTGGCTGGACGACCCTGCCAGCGAAGTCGTGCTGGACCGGACGCAGGGTGAACTGCACACGCTGCTGGAAGCCATCTCGCGAGCCGAGCATGCGTCAGGGGGCAAAGCGCCTTGCCGTCCCCCCGCGCTTCAGCTTCCTGCGACCGACTGTCTCGCCCCGACCTCGACACGAGGGCCCGCGGCCGGCGACCTGCCGCGCGATCACGCGCGCTTGCAGTACTTCGTCCGTGATGAGCGGCTTGACATCCTCGTCACCACGGCCCGCAGCCTGCATCGGCATAGCGTGCCGATCACGCGCACGGACCTCCATCGCCGCGTCCACGCGTGGCGCAACGCATTGACCAACCCCGACGTGGACGCCCTCACCGGCGCGCGCGAGTTCCATGCGCTGATGATCGACCCGGTCCGTTCGAGGCTTGCCGGCATCAGGCAGTTGCACGTGGGCTTGGATGGATCGCTGCGCTACCTGCCCATGGCCGCACTGCACGACGGGCGCAGCTACCTGGTACAGCGCTTCGGCATCGTTATGGACGATGGCATCGGCGCTGGCGCACGCCTCGCGAAGGCACGCGAGGTGTCTCGAATGGCGTCGAGAGAGGGGTTGCCCGACGCCGATATTGCGACGTCAGCCGCCCCTGATGCTCGCTCGCCCCTTGTCGGCCGCCTGGCATCCCACGGCCGCACACGAGGCGTCACGAGCGTCCTGGCAAGGCAGACGCCTGTCGCCGTGGACGCCGGCCCGGGGGCCGCCCCGTTCCCGCGGGATCAGGAAGCGACGGGCTCGTTGCAGCTGGCCGCGTTCGGCCGCGCCGCGCCCGACGCGTTACATGCAGCGCTGCCGGGCGTCGACGCTGAACTGGCGACGATCGCCGAGCTCGGCCGCCAGCCGCGCAATTCACTCGCGCGCGTGCGCGTGCTGCGCGACGCAGACTTCACCGCCGGGACGCTGTCCAAAACCCTGGCCGCAGCGCCGCAGGTCGTCCACATCGCCTCGCACTTCTATCTCGCCGCTGCCGAAGAGGAGTCGTCCTACCTGCTCCTGGGCGATGGCGATCGGCTTTCCCTGGCACGGCTGGCCCAGATGCCATGGGGACAGGTGCATCTGGCACTCCTGTCCGCCTGCGACAGCGCAGTTGGCGACACCTCGCAGCAGGGACGCGAACTCAGTGGCCTCGCCGGTGTGCTCCGCCAGGCCGGCGCGCGGAACGTGCTGGCCAGCCTATGGCCGATCGAAGACGGGTCGACCGCGTCGTTCATGCGGGAGTTCTACCGCCCGTGGATGGTCATAGGCCAACCCGGCGAGCGTCGGGCCAGCCCGCGGGAACCGGAATCCCGCTGGTTGACCGAGGCCCAGAGACGCTGGCTTGCGCGTCATCCATCTGGCGGGTATGCGCATCCCTATTACTGGGCCGCGTTCGTGTGGTGGGGCAAGAGTGGCAACGCCGCGCCAGCTGGGCAATGAGGAGTCGATCAGGGGATGAGGAATGGTCGTGGCAGTATGCTGGCCGAGCCGCCGGCTAGCGATTCAGCGAACAAAGCAGTCGCGCTGTCTTGTCATGGGTATCTCAACTGCCTGCCGTGGCCGAGGTCTTGTAGCAGCCGGCGGTCCTGTCGATCCATACCGTCACCGTGCTGCCCGTCATGTTGCCGGCTTCGTACCGAAGCGTGATCGACCCGGCGCTTCCGAACTGCAGCGTATAGCAGGGTGTGCTGAAGCGACACGACGGTGAGCGTCAACAACTCAAGTTGGCGCTCCGTCGTACTCACTTGGTTGCCATATATAGGCTTTGGATCTCGCTAGGCGTAAGTGCTCGGTCATAGACAAATACATCATCCATCACTCCCCTAAAGCGCGCAGCGTGGGAGCCACCAGCCCAGAAGTGACGCGACAGGTAAGAAACCTTGCCGACAAAGCCTGCTGCGGCCACATGACTATAAGTACTGAGCAGCACGCCATCCATGTAGAGGGACTCGGACGTGCCATCCGACGTGATGGTAAGCATCGTCCATGTACCAGGCGTCATTCGATAGGGATTCTGCGTATAGTTATCGGTCCAAATAGTTGCAAGCCCTTCGGTCACCCATATGCTCATAAATGAGTCCGTGGGGTGCGTTCCAAGCGACCAAATCGCACTTGTTTCCGTGAGGATACCGTTTGTACTACCCGCCCAATTTACCCAAGCGCTGAAGGTGACTGCATTGGTTGTATGCGGTGGAAATTCCACCCAGTGGCTTCCGCCAAAAACATTGTTGCTGGGGTTCCTGAATTCGAGTGCACTACCGTGGCGACCAGGGACGCAAACAGTTCCGGTCAATAACCCATTTCGACCGAGACCGCTACTGTCTGAAGCCGTGCAATCATCGAATGTGTACTTGCCGATCAGGCCGACAGCGGGAGTGGGTGCAGCTACTACTAAAACTGTGGAGTGCGTCGTTGCACTGCTGCACACGGTTCCGTCGTCCAGAACTGGTGTCACATAAATGGTTGCGACTTCAGGCGGAGTCGTTGGGTTTGGCAATGTGATCGCCATGTCTGGTGCCAAGAATGCGGTACCCGTAAATCCTTGCGAGGACGTCCAGAGATATGTACCAAAGGACTTGTTATTCTTTGGACTGGAAGTTGTTGCTACTGTGTAGTTGTAGGGGCGACCTGCCGTGATCGAAGCAAGCGAGACGGGAGTACTGACTGGCGCGCTGATCGTTCCGCAGTTGGCTTCAGCCTTTCGGCGGATTGCTTCTTTGACGCCGGCTTCGGCGTTGAGGAATTTAAAACCATCTCCTTCTTGCCAAGGCGATCCATCGATATTGTCGGCGGTCGATAGAATGATATTTTTCAACTCGGACGCACTCAAGTTGCTGTTGGCCTGTAGAATCAAGGCAGCAACCCCGGTCACGTGGGGTGCTGCCATAGATGTGCCTTGGAGACCTTTGTAGTCCCCGGATGCATGACTGACCGTAGACCATACCAGCGAATTGTGCAGCACCGACCCACCAGGCGCATATATTATGTGATCATGGGCTCGCGCATTTGGTCGAAGCTTACTAGAATACTCGGACACATGTCTATTTCCATCGCTGGAAACATAGTAAGCGCCTACCAGTAGAATGTAATCCTGAATATTCGCCAAGAGTGCTTCATTCTCCGGCGTTCTCTCGGGTTTGTCCCAGAAGCCCGAGAAGACGCTGTTGTACTCTGAGTATATGAATTCTCCAGTTGCGGAGGACGAATCATCCGCTTTCTGCCCCCAGTGACAATTGCCATCGTTACCCGCGCCTTGAACGAGAAGCGGCTTCTGCTGACCCTGAGCAGGAAATTTGTCGATAAACTCCATCACCCCGGCTAATTGGTCGGTATTGACCTTTACAACGGCTTTTTCAACCGTCTCTGTCCATTCGTCGCACTGCGGAATGGTTTTATATGGCACAGACTCAACAATGTGTTTGTCGCCAAGAGAGAAATTGATGACTCTGACGCCCTTGGATGTCAGTCGAGCTTCATAGCTTCCGAAAGTCTTTTCGTCGAGATTCATCACGGCGGCATTTAGATTTAACTTTGGCGAGACTCCAGCCAAACCGTCTGCGTTCCACGAGGCGCCAATAATTCCAAGGACATGTGTGCCGTGATCAACGGAGGCTAGGTTGGTCCGTGGATAACCCGTCTGTATGTGATTTATAATTAGGTCGGGGTGAGAGAATACATAACTAGCGTCCACGACGCCAATCTCAATGGTTGGGATGTCGCTTAGTGCAGGCATTGCCGCCAATGCCTGCTGCCATTTGATTGATGAGAAATTCCAAGTTCGGGCGCTATCTGTATCTTTCCAAACTGCGTCGACTGCTGGTTCAATGCTGTTTAGACTGTAGCTAATGTTTAGCCTAGTTCGTCTGACGCCGGGCTGAGCCTTTATCTGGGTCTCTGCCGATATTAGATCGTAAAAGTTGACGGTATTTGTTTGAACCGTGACCTCAAGGCTGTCTTGGTCTGCAATGAAGACGAATTGATATCCTTTGCTATTTAGGAATGTCTGGAATGGCCCTAAGTCCGCTGGCGTCTTGAGTGAAACGATGAGCTCTCCTCTTACATAGGTGATGCCTTCTTTTACCAAGTATCCATTCACATCGTATGTTCGTAAATTGGCGTTCGGAGTGCTTGCGAACGAGGGCGAAGTCGCCTGATCTGTTGACGATCCACTTCCGCCGCCGCAAGAGGAGAGAATGCTGCCCCCCCCAATTACGACAAACAGCCTGAAAAATTGCGCTAATTGGAGAATGGCGTTTGTGCATTTAATGTGACACATTGATTGTCCTCTACGAAATTTCAAGAAGCATTTTCTGATGCATTTATAATAAGGAATTGTTCGCCTATTGCTCGTCTGGATAGACGGCCCTCACTGTTCATCATTGAAGTTGAAACGCCAAAATGCTCCACACCTTGGTCGGTCGCTTGAAACGTTCTACCGATGTCTGTTGAATGCGGCTCCAATTGATCGCAGAAGCTTTCAGGGTTTGGAGTTTGACGCCCTACTCGCAACGAACTACTTCTGCCCATGAGATACCAGGCTCCGGAATGCAAAGCTTATTCGCTGCGGCCTCCACATTATTCCTTGCATCCGAGTCGGTGTTCCCCACACTTGGAAGTCGAGGGCGAGATCCAAGCTTGCCCAAGGGCCCTCGGCACTGGATTTGGCAGACCCAAGTCCTGCCTCCACTAGACGTTGCTGATGTGCCACTTCCTATGGAACCTCCGCTAGATCGTCGTCGACTACGATTTTCAACAGATTCCAGGACATTTCTTCCAGCCTCGGCGATCTGAGACCAACCGTAGCTATCTTGGTACTCCTGCGCTGGAGGAACAGGCGCCTTAATCAATTCAGCAAACGCCACCGCATCAGCCGGCTCTGGCGAAATTGCCATGATCGCAATCGTCGCTATCAATGACAGTCCTGCATGTGGTCGATTCATGGATTGAAGACCTCGATTTGATGAACTGAAATTTGAGCAACTGGGACGTCGCGGACAGCCTCTAAATCAAAGCCACCTTGACTTCCGCGCTTGAACGAAACAACTTTCATTGATCCCCAGTCAACCTGTGCATCTCCCGACATCCCGCCCTTGCCATCGGGGCTGACGATAATCTTCAGGCGCTTCTCCCACGACTTGCTGTCGGTGGTGTCGGCATTTCCTTTCCAATGGCTCTGTCGCTCGAACATTGTGTTGAGAGTTAGCGTCAGTACTACTTCGACACGGTATGTTCCATATCTGAGTGCTAGCGGCGAGCTCTTCCTGTTTTTCAGCGTAACACTGCCACTGAAGCGCCGATCGACGTTCAAAGTATATTGTGCGAGAAGTCCCAAGTGCTCTTGTTCGGTCTGTTGCGGGCTGTTCCGGTCGAATTTGAAGTCTGCTTCCAGCAATACCGCGGGACTCGACACCACCTGGACGGCAACGGCCTCGAGCGCCGCCAATTCATTCGACTGTTTTGCCAGCGCCTGTAAACGATCGACCAGTGTCCAGTCATGGGTCGCTCGAAAGACGTCGACGGCGTCTTGAAACTTTCCTCTTTGAAGAATCGTTGCCTCGCACAAATTGACCGCCGTCGCCGTCTTCAAGCCCGCGTTATCAAGTTTGATAAGGCCGTCGCGGGCAACAGCAGCGGACTGCGCATCGCTGGCTGCAGTCACCGCTTCTGTATACCTTCGCGCGACGAGTTCTCTCGCGCGACCGATCGCACCGGGTTCGCTTCGGAATTCGGCGTCAGCCGATATGTGGTGATGCAGCTTGAGCGCCGCATCGAAATCAGCCATTGCAATGGCTGTTTCCATGTAGAGATGTCGAACCTTGGTCGAGCCGTATCCTGCAGCCAGCAGTCGTAAATATGCCGATGCGATTGCCGCCATGCGGTTCTGCGAACTATCCACCTGTTTGACTACCGCTGCATCTGCGATCGCTGCCACACGTCCAATTTCTTCGCTCGAAAATTTCGAATCCGTCTTTGCTGCATGGGCTAGATGAATGATGTCATCGAAGTTGCCGCGCTCTGCCACCAATTCCGTCCAGCGATTGCGTATCACAGCCGAGCTGAAACCCAATTCTTTGAGGCGGTCGTAGCCAGACGATGCCACCGCAATCGAATTTGCCCTTGATTCGAGATGCCTTAGATATGACGCATCCAGTAATGCGCCAACCTCACGGCGGACAGGTGAGTCGTATTTGAAGCTTTCCGCTGCGCTTACATTGCGGAGACCCGACGCCAGCGTGTCGAATGAAGCCCTCTCGGCCAAAGCCGAGAGGTAAAGTTTTACAACGACAGGAGAGTGATGCCGGACTTTATCCACCACGGCAAACCCTGAGTTGATCGCAGCCTCCCCTGATGTGCGAGGCAACATTGCCATGCGCTGTGCGAAGCCAGCATCGAGTGTTTCGGCAAGTGCTTGATCGTTCGGCAGTCTCGTCCGTACGGCATCGGTCAGTCGGCTTGGGTAGTAGTCGTTGATTACCCGGTGAACCTGACTGCCTGCCAGATGCTTGTATTCGTCTGGCAGGCTAAGATACTTACGCCCGAGCACATCGCCCCGCATGGCATTTGGCTGTACTCCGGCAAACTCGGAAGATTCCAGCAATTCCAGTTGCGGGTCGTTGGCTATAACCTCCAATGCCGAGGCTGGCACTGCTTGTTGCAATGTGACGAGACTCATCAAGGCCCGCAAACCGGCGAGACGCTCAGGCGTCACAGTGTTCACGCGGGCCTCGATACCCGCTGCGGAAAGGGTAACGTTGACTTGGCCGTAGATTGAGTTGACGAGACTCTTGCTACGCTTAAAGGTTAGCGCGTACTCTTTGAAACCGCCATTGCGGAATGTCTGCTCAAAATTTGATTTGGCTGTAACACCATCGGCAATCGACTTGCAGTTGCGCAAGCGGAAGACTTCGGACGTATTGTCGAACCGTGAATCGGCGAAGCGCGCAACGACATATGCCTCGTTTTTGTCATTGACGTAGAGGTCGCCTCCCTGGGCTCCTGAGCGCGAGAAGTCGACGCGACACTCAGAAAGCTGCGCGGCAACCGGCGTCGCCGATGAGCCACAAACGGCTAATGCGAGTGTCAGTCGACCTAAGGCGCCGATGATCTCCCTGTATGTACTTCTGTCCGTGCGCATCTTTCACTCAGTTCTTGATACCAAACTGTAGGGTTAGCAAGGTGTTGCCTTTTCCTTGATCATTGACGGATGCAGGTGCACCTTGGAAGGTGACCTCATACTTTGTAACGGTCAGACGACTGAAATAGATCGCATTGTCAAGACCGCGTTGATACTGGTACTCAACGTAGAGCCCTGGCTTTGGTTTCATTTTGGGTGGATATTGCTTCACGAAGGTGTCTTCGCCGTTCTTTACGATTTTGGTGCCGACTAAAGCTTGCATCCCAACGGCCAATGCACTACCGGATTGGCCGAGCCTGAATACCGGTCCCGCATATATCTGACCTGCAATATAACCCGTCTTGTTCGAAACCGCGCCATTATTGGACTGAGTTGAGCTGGATGTCATCCCGGTGAGGCTGAGTCCAGTTTCGATATCTGCGAAATCACGAATCGGGTTGAAAAGACCATAGACTCCAGCTTCCACGTGCAGTCCGGAAGGGCCGGTACTTCCGCCGTTGGGAGTAGAGATCCGCGTGCCGTGACCCCATCCAAGAGAGCCGTAAACTCCACCTCGAAAGCGGCCAACTCCTTGGCCGGTATCCTGAATTTTCTCTTCGATACTCAATGGGCCTGACTGTGCTAGTGCCACTCCACTGCCTAGCAGTTGTATTACTAAAAAGAACGATGTGATGGGTTTGACAGCGAATGCCTGGCGCACAAAATAGTGCATGTTTGCCTTTCAGAGTTTCGTGAGGACTTCAAACGGGGTGCCCCGCTCATTGATTTTCAGACGGGGATGATTTCAAGATGGCATGACATCGGATCTTCCTTGAACCTCAGTTTCTATGGCTAGGCGTTCCACAAAGAGCCGCCCACTCGTTTCCGCGGAACTTACCCTTGGATACCGAATTTGACTCATTGAATCGGTGGGTAGTGGTCATGTTGAATCTGTATGTTCGGCTGGCCATTGGGTACCGCGAAGGGTATGGGGCCACCTGTACCAGATTCGGGACAGGTCGTTTTTGTTCGTGAATTAGTACCACTGCGATTCGGTGGGCGGAGTGGGTTGACTGCATTTGATGTCCGTATCAGTTGCATCGTCACTTCGCCTCAAGGAACAGAGCTACGGTGGTACCCACGGGCGGCTGCGCCGGCGCTGTGTGCAGGACGAGACATAGTGCAAATCGCCCGGCGACTTGCGGTGCGCGCAGCCTCAGGTGGGCCACAGCCCAATCGCCCGGACCGGTCGGCGGAAGCGCAGTGCGGCCGGATGTTGGGCCGTTGGCATTACCGCAGGCAAGTTCTTGCGCATCGCTCGAGTCGTCGAATGCGAGCCACCTGTCATGGATGGTGCGCACCTCGGCTCCCAGCCACGCGCTGTCCGAGAGGTTTAAAAGCGCCAAGTAGACGTCGACCCAGGAGCCCGTTTGAACTTGGTGCTGGTGCCGGCAACGCCAGAGTGCGTCTCCCGGCTCCTGTGTGGGTGCCGTCGCTTGTGTCGTCGGCCCCGGCCGCGGCATTCCCGATGTGCCCGCTAGCGCGAGCAGTTCGGCGGCCGGCACTCGGTAGACACGCGACAGCCCGCGAAGGACACGAACACCGGGAGAGGCCACTTCGCCGCGGGCGATGCGGTACCAAGTGGCGCGCGACATGCCAACCCGTTGTGCGACCGCGGATACGCTGAGCCCGAGCTCCGAATTGCGGCGCAGCATGAATTCACCCAGCGGCGTCCACGGGTCTGCTTCGTCCCCCCTTGCGCGGTCGGGCAAATCGATCGCAGACCTCACGTGCTTCACCAGCATCACTCCTCCGGCTCGATACAGCCTTTGAAGTGATGTGATGCGGGAGTGTGCGGAATCTCAGGAACTGTCGGCGTGGCGCCATCGCTGACGCGGCCCAGGATCAGTTCGCGAAGAGTGGCCCGTCGCCGGTGATCAGTGGGGTCGGGCGCACGCGCTGCGCCGTTCTGTAGCGCGTGCGCAGGGCCGTGGCCAGATCGGTTGCGTTGCGCGCGCCGGCTGACAAGGCGCCGGCCATCTCCCAGCTGAACACGCCGTGCACGCGTGCGCTGGCAAGGCTGCCGCCCTTGGGCAACCACTCCTCGGCCGCCAGTTCATGGCCACGCGCCGCATAGGCCAGCACCCGGCCGTCGGTGCGTGCAGGGTGGTACGCGAGAACTTGGCCTGGCGCGGGCCGGCCCGCTGCGGGATGTGTCGGAACACCCAGTTCCGCCGCAGCAACCGATCGCCAGCGCGCATACGGTGACGGCTCGCGCGCCATGCCGGCGGCGTGGCAGCTGTCGAAAACGGCGAAGACACGTGCGCCCCGGTCGACGAGGGCGTCGATCCAGGCGCCGATGTCGTCGTCGCGCAGCGCGCGCGGCAGTTGGCCCGTGGCCGCATCCCAGGGGCCGCTGTCCTGCAGCAGGAAGACCTCGTCGAGGCCGTCGGGCTCGGACGCAGCACCCGCCCGCAGCGGCAGCGCCTGGGGGACCTGCACGCCGTGGCCGGCCAGGTGAAGGACCACCGTGTCGCCGGCGCCGACGGTACGCCCGATGCGCTGCATGGCCCGCTGCACCTCGGCATGCGTGGGGGCGGCGGCGGCCAGGGGCGAACGTTGCGCCAGTACGGTGATGTGTGCGGCAGGTACACCGAGTTCGAGCAAGGTGCGGTGCATCAACCCGACATCGTTGGCGGGCCCCCTGAGCCGCAGCCGTTCCGGCAGCGCCTCGACGCGGTTAACGGCGATCAGAAGCGCATGTCTTTCGGCCCAGGCCAACGGCGAGGCCAGCACCCACAGCACGAACACGACTACACGCCAGGGCGCGCCCAAACGCGTCGCCTTTCTGCGCACGCGCGCACGCCAGCCGCGGCCCGCAGGTGATCGAGCTGGCATGGGCGTATCGAAACGGTGACTACACTGCATTGGCCCTTTCCAACGGGTTCGAATTCACTCAGCAGTTTCCTGGCATGGCCGAGGGCACTTCATTGGATGCAGCAACATCACCCGATCTCAGGGGCGAGCGCCTGCCTGCGAGTGCGATTGGTCCCATCCGCGAGGAGTCACTCGAAGCCCGTACAGCCGCACTCGAGGCGCTCTATGGGACGCATGCGAGGAAGGTCAAAGCCTACTACCGTCGAAGTGGCGTGGGTGACGCGGCTTCCGAGGATCTGACGCAGGAGGCGTTCGCGCGAGCGTTGCGGGGTCTGGGCCAATTCCGAGGTAGCAGCAAGATGTCGACTTGGCTGTGGACCATCGCGCAGAACCTCCTGCTCGAGCATCGCCGCAAGCCGGCCATCGACCCGGCCATGCACGACGGCGAGCCGGTCGATGTCGATGCCCTGACCATTCACCAGGATCCGCATCTCATCGATTGCAGAGATTGCGTCCGACGAGGTTTCGAAGCATTCAGCAAGGACCATCCGGAACGGGCCCAGGTTATCTTTTTGGCGATCGTCGAGGAACTTACCCGCGAAGAGTTGGCGGAGTTCCTCGGTCGGTCTACTCACGCCGCCACGGAGTACCTCTCTCAATGCAAGTCAAAGTTCAAGGCGTACATCGGGCACTGCCATGAAGAATGAGCGCCCAGCCGACGACGCGGATGCCATTGCCACCGAGGCGTGGTTTGATGGCCTTGCGGGACGACGCGGCCATGGTGCAGATCACTCGGAGGGTGCCCGCATTCGCGATGCCCTTGACTCGAACTCAAAGGACGAAGTGGTGGCATCCTGGCGCAACGTCGAAGCTAGGTCGCTTGCCCAATCGGCATCAGAAAAGTGGGGGGCGTCGAATGGCACGGAACGCACCGGGAGCGCGCGTGCCGAAGATTCAGCCAACGGGCCATGGCTCTCGCGCTGGTGGGGGTGGGCAGCTGCAATCTTGCTTGGTGTGGGGCTCGTTACTGTCATGCAAACGGTTGACAGGAGCCCTGAGGCCACCGTGCGGGGCATCACCGGTCAGCCTTCGAGTGGTCCGCGCTGGTTGGTAGAACGGCCGACGGAATCTGCGCAAGCGCTGGCTGCAGAACTGCGCAGCCTGCAGGCCGAGGTGACGATAGCGCGGGAGGGAGATGGCGTGGTCTTGCGGATTCGCGTTCCAGCCGGCGCCGTCAATGCGGTCAATGCCCGCCTGGTGCCTCTGGAAACAGGCTTGGATGGGGATGGAACATTAGAGCTGGCTGTCGTACCAGTTCAGTAAGCTGCAACTGGCGAATGCGGTCGCACAAGCTTGTTCCGCGGCCGCGTACGTGAATTGTGGGCTTGGTGTTTAATGACCGCAATGGACCGCGGACCGGGAGTTCGGCGCCCGCCACCGATCGACTGCACCCGCAGCAGGGCAGTCAGTCGTTGCTGGAGGCAGATCGACAACTGAAGTTTCGAAAGAGGAACGGGTCACGCGCCGAGAAGTGCGCCGGTCGCGGACCGGCGCTCAACCGCGTCGGGCGAAGACCGTTGAAGCGGCAGCCACGGCGGGTCGAGGACAAGGTGGTCAGCAGACCGCAGGCCTGATCGCACGGCCAGCGGTGACAGGCGCGCGCGACCCAGATGTGGATGGTTGCGCTGCCGCGCTCGCAGGTGAAGGTTGCGCACCGGCTCGCTGCGCGCGCGCCCTGGCGCATCGCCCGGCGGCATCGGCCTTTGGCGTTGGTGTACTCACCGGTGACGCTGCGGCACTGGCCGGCTGAGCCACTGCGGTCGCTCGTGGCGCTTCATTGCCTGCACGTTGCGCATTCGTCGTCGATGGCGGCACGGCGGGGCTGCGCAGTTTGGGCTGCCGGCCCAGGCAGATGGGCTGCCGCACTTGTCTGTTGGGCTGCCGGGCTCGTCGGTTGCGTTGTCGACCACCGCTTTCGCGCAGCCGGACATCGCCTTCGTGCTGCCGGACTGCGTGTTTGCGTTGCCGGACCTCAGGTTTGCGCTGTCGAAGCTCTTGTTTGCGCAGCGGCACTTGCTGTTTGGCATACCGGCCACGACTGCCGGCGCGTCGAGTTCGTAGGTTGCAAGGCGGGCACAGTCTGGTGGACTTGCGGCTTCTTGTGGGCGAACTGCGGGCCTGTTGTCACGTTGCGCCGTGCGGGATGGATGGGGGTGCTGCCAGAGTCGAATGACCCGTTGCGCTGAACGCACGAGCTGCCGTACCTGTCGTGGCGCAGGCTGTACGGGATTGGCGCCGGCGCGCAGCTGATGGTCGGGGGTGCCACCTCTCATGGCCAGGGGGGTTGGCATCGATGAATGAAGCGCTGGCACCGAGGTTTGCCACGTTGCCTGTCGTGGCAGGGCCGCTGCCTTGGTTTTTGGTCACGCTGACGTGGCCTGGCGGGCCGTGACTTCAGTGCCCGGGGGTGTGAACTGCGCTTGTTTCGTGACATTCGACACGGTTCGCTGGGTGTTTGCTGGTGGACTCTGAGGCAGATCAGAGACCGAGCCCTGAGCAGGATCTTCCAACTTGGGGCGGCTCCCTAGACTGGCCCGGCACCAAAGGGTAGGCGGCCAAGGAATAGGCCGGGGCTGTCGGATATCCGGCGGAGCGCAAGCGAGTGGATCTCGCGCGAGGGAGTTGTCATGGAGCATTTTCAGACCGTCCAGAACCGCAGCGCACAGACTGTGGCAGTGATCAAGACCTTTGCACCGACGCTGTCGGTAGGTGGCGTGGATGTCGCGGCGCTGACCGCGCAAAGTGCAGCGCTCGAGGTGCTGGCGCAACAGCGTGACCGGGCGCTGCAGGAATATGACCGGGCCGCCAATGCCGAGCAGCTGGGCCTGCTGGGGCTGCAGACGATGGTGGTGGCGCTGCCCAAGGCGGCCGAGGCCGAGCTGGACGACGAGGTGTCGGCCGAGAGCGCCCTGCAGGATCTGCTGACGCCCGTGTATGCCATCAAGGCGCGCTCGACCGAAGCGGTGCTGGCGCGGGGCCGCAAGCTGACGATTGCGTTGTCGACGATCGACGGGTATCTGACGACGCAAGCGCCACCGCGGGCCGCGGTGGCCTGCGCCGGCAAGGGTCAGGCCGAGCTGAGTGCCGCGCTCGATGCACAAGTGGCGCTCGAGCAGGCGCTGCACGACCGCTCGGCGCGCATCAACCAGAGCCGTGCTGCGCTGCGCGAAGCGGCGGCCTCGCTGGACCGGCTGAACAAGCGCTTCTACGCACGGCTGAAGGCCGAAGCCCGCAGCGACGCGGCGCTGGCGCGGGCGCTGGTGCAGATCGACACCGGGGCACCCAATCTGCCGGGCACGCTGAGCGTGAAGTCGGTGCTGCAGGGTGGCGGCGACAACCTGCATCTGCTGGTGGCCTACGAGCCTGGCAGCATCGATGCCAAGGCCGACAGCACGGTCGAATGGCAGGTGGACGGTGTGGACACCGCCGATTTCGCCCATGCGGTGCCCGCCGACCCCAGCGGCAACAGCATCGGCCCGTTTGCTGCCGGGCAGACCATCAAGCTCAGGACACGGGTGCGCAACACCAATGGCGCGTCGACCAGCGCGGTGCGCACGCTGCAGATCGCCTGAGCGGGCGAGCGCCGACCACTGCCGGCGCCGCGATGGCGTGGCGCCGGCGGGCAATTGCACCGCTCCCTACAATGAAGCCGTGAATGCCCAACTGAACGACGCCCACCTCGCCGACCCTGCCAACCCCACGCTGCTCGAGGCCGCCAACGAAGCCGGCATGCCCGGTCTGGCGGTCAACCTCAACGCCGATCTGCACTGCCATTCGACGGTGTCGGACGGCACGCTCAGCCCCGCCACGCTGGCGGCCCGGGCGGCGGGCAACGGTGTCGAGTTGTGGGCGCTGACCGACCACGACGAGGTGGGCGGGCTGGCCGAGGCACGTGACGCCGCCTCGTCGCACGGCATGGCCTGGCTGGCCGGCACCGAGGTTTCGGTGAGTTTTGCGGGCGAGACGGTGCACATCGTCGGCCTGGGTTTCGACATCGATCACCCCGACCTGATCGCCGGTCTGGCGCACACGCGTTCTGGGCGCGAGCGCCGTGCCCGCGACATGGCGCAAGACCTCGAGGACAAGGTCGGCATCAAGGGCACCTTCGAAGGCGCGCTCAAATACGTCGGCAACCCGGACCTGATCTCGCGCACCCACTTCGCGCGGTACCTGGTCGAGGTGGGTGCCTGCAACGACACCAACGAAGTGTTCCGGCGTTTTCTCACCACCGGTAAACCCGGCTTCGTGCCGCATCGCTGGGCCGGCCTGGGTGAAACGGTGAAGTGGATCCGCGCTGCCGGTGGCATGGCGGTGATTGCCCACCCGGGGCGCTACAAGTTCGGACCCAACGCCGAATACGCGCTGTTCAGCGAGTTCAAGCAACACGGCGGAGCGGGGGTCGAGGTGGTGACCGGCAGCCACACGCAGGCCGACTACGTCAAATACGCCGCGATGGCGATCGAGTTCGGCCTGTGCGCCTCGCGTGGCAGCGACTTCCACTCGCCGGGTGAAAGCCGCATCGATCTGGGCCGACTGTCCGACCTGCCGCGTGGCCTGACACCGGTGTGGCAAGCACTCAGCTCACGCATCGTCGCTGCCTGACTGATGACGCCGGGCAAGCCGGCGAACCCGAACGGTACGCCGTCGAACACTCGCCGGGCCTGCCGCGCCAGCCCAACTACCTCGCAAGTGCTTGCGCCAACATGAACCAGGCGTGGCCTGGGGCTTGCCCGGCTTGCTTGACCGTGGACAGGGCAGACGACAATCGCCGGCACCATGGCCCAATACTTCGAAGTCCACCCGATCAACCCGCAGCCGCGTCTGCTCAAGCAGGCGGCCGACATCCTGGCCAGTGGTGGCATAGCGGCCATCCCGACCGACTCGAGCTACGCCCTGGTCTGCCAGCTCGACGACAAGAACGCGGCCGAGGCACTGCGCCGCATCCGCGGTGTGGACGACAAACATCACCTCACGCTGCTGTGCCGCGACCTGAGTGAACTGGCTTCGTACGCACGGGTCGACAACCGCCAGTACCGCCTGATCAAGAGCGCCACGCCGGGGCCGTACACCTTCATCCTCGATGCCACACGGGAGGTGCCGCGCCGGTTGTCACACCCGTCGCGCCGCACCGTCGGCCTGCGTGTGCCCGACAACAAGGTGACGCAGGAACTGCTCGCCATGTTCGGCCAGCCCCTGGCCAGCACCACCCTCATCGCCGCCGGCGAGACCGAGCCCATGAACGACCCGGCACAGATCCGCGCGCGCTACGAGAAACTCGTGCAGGCCGTCGTCGACGCCGGTGCCTGCCCGATGCAGCCCACCAGCGTGATCGACCTCACCGGCGACGAGCCGGTGGTGATCCGCGCCGGGCGAGGTGATCTGGCGGCACTGGGGCTGGGCTGAGCCTGCAGCGAGTTCGATTGCGCGTGCGTCAAAGCGGGGGGGGCGGCGAGCGGCCAGAAGCGGGTACTGGCGGACGACCGGTCTAAGGCGATTCAGTTGGTGATGTTGGTCCGCTTACTCAAGCGCGTGGTCGAGATCGACCTGGAGCACTGCCCGAACTGCGGCGGCGAGCTGAAGATTTTTGCGGCGATCCTGGAGCTGCTAGCGATCGATAAAATCCTATCTCACCTGGGTCTGCAGGCCGGGGCACCCCCTCGGACGCCGCGTTCAGAGTGCCACGGGGAAGGAACGAGGGCGCTTGAAAACACTATCCCCAGTCCCGCGCCTGGGCCAGAACCTGGTGGCGCCGCGCGCCGGCTCGACGCGCAGCAACTCGGCTTCGGCGCGGCAAGCGGAAGCGGAAGCGGTTTTGCACAGGGCATCTACAGCGTTGGGCGACTGGGGCTTGGGCCACAGTGGCGGCAATGGCCGACGCAACCCAGACTAGGCGGCGCAGGTTCATCCTGATGTCTTCTTGGGTGGTTTGCTGTGGGTCGCACGCGATGGTGCGTCTGGGTCGTCAACCCGGTGGTTCGTTTGGGCTCGGACCGGTGGGCCGATCGGTGCGTCTATCGGTGATGCGGGTTTCGAATGCTACCGCCGTAGCAGCACGGTATGCGTCCGGCGAAGTCACATTGAATACCGGCTGACGATGTAGGAGCCTCGTGTCCACCAAGACTTCAGGTGGACACGTGGACACTACACAAGAGAAGGTGAGCGACGGACGGCGTCGTCGACGTCGGCACAGCGACGAGTTCAAGGCCGACGCGGTCGCGGCCTGTAGGCACGCCGGCGTGTCGATAGCGGCGGTAGCGATGAGCCGCGGGGTGAACGCCAATCTCCTTCGCCGCTGGGTAGCGGACGATGAGCGTCAACGCAGGTCTCCTCGCGATGCACAGGTAGTGCCTGTGGCGGTGTCGCCCAAGCCAACATTCGTGTCGGTACCGCTGCCCACTGTGGCTGAACCGGCGCCCGATATCCGCATCGAGATCAAACGCGGCGCCACGCTGATCACGGTGAGCTGGCCAGCTTTGGCAGTGAACGGCTGCGTGGCCTGGCTGCGCGGGTTGCTGCAGTGATCCGCGTGGACGCCCTGTGGCTGGCAGTCGAGCCACTGGACATGCGCGTGGGCACCGAGGCGGCGCTGGCGCGCGTGGTCGAGGTCTTCAGGCCAGGCCCACCCGCACCACGCCTACCTCTTTGCCAACCGGCGCGCCAACCGCATGAAGGTGCTGGTGCATGACGGCATCGGCGTGGCTGGCCGCGCGACGCCTGAACATCGGAAAGTTCACCTGGTCGAGTGATGCCTCGACCACGCTGTCGCTGACCCGTGCGCAGTTCGATGCCCTGGTGCTGGGCCTGCCGTGGCAACGCGTGGGCGAGGCCGGCATCATCCGCGTCATCTGAGATCGCCGACCAGGCCGGCTGCAATTGCCGGATGTGCCGATGCGCCCGACGCTCGGGCGCGGCACCATGGCTGTCCATGATCAGCGCGCAGCAACTGGACGCCCTGGACCCGCCCACGCGGCAGGCGATGCTGTCGCTGATGGCCCAGATCCGCGCCAAGGACGAGCTGATCGCGCAGCGCGACCGCGAGGCGGCCTTCAAGCAAGCGCTGATCGACAAGCTCACGCACGAGATGGCGGTGCTCAAGCGGCTGAAGTTCGCCGCCACCAGCGAGCGCTTCGCCAGCACCCTGGCGCCCGAGCAAAAGAGCCTGCTGGAAGAGACGCTCGACGCCGACCTGGCCGAACTCGGCCAGGAGATCGAGCGAGAGCGCGGCCACGCCGGCGACAAGGACAAGACCGACAAGAAGACGCCTAAGCGCACGCCGCTGCCGCCGCACCTGCCGCGCCGCGACGGGGCGCACGAGCCGGCGGACACCGCCTGCGGCTGCGGGCAGCCCATGCAGCGCATCGGTGAGGATGTGGCCGAAGCTGGACTACCAGCCCGGCGTGTTCACCGTCGAGCGCCATGTGCGTGGCAAGTGGGTATGCCGCTGCTGCGACAAGATCATCCAGGCGCCAGTGCCGGCGCACGTCATCGACAAGGGCATTCCCACAGCCGGCCTGCTGGCGCACCTGCTGGTGGCCAAGTTCATGGACCACCTGCCGCTGTATCGCCAGGAGCACATCTTCGAGCGCGCTGGCCACCTGATCGCACGCTCGACCCTGGCGCAGTGGGTGGGCGAGTGCGGCGCGCAACTGCAGCCGCTGGTGCAGGCGCTGGCCGACGAACTGCGCCGCCACGTGGTGCTGCACGCCGACGAAACACCGGTGGCCATCCTCGGGCCCCAAGCACCTACGCGACGGCAAGACGCACAAGGCCTACATCTGGTCGTACTGCACCACCAGCGCCAACCCGACCCAGGCGGTGGTGTTCGAGTTCTGCGAGACCCGCGCCGGCGAGAACGTGCGCGAGTTCCTCAAGCTCGACACCCCCAAGGCCTGGCAGGGCACGCTGGTGACCGACGGCTTCAGCGGCTACACCGCAACGACGACCAAGGGTGTGACCTCGGCGCAGTGCATGGCGCACGCCAGACGCAAGTTCAACGATCTGTGGGCCAATCACCGCAGCGAAGTGGGTCGCAAGGCGCTGCGGTACCACCAGTGCCTGTTCAGGATCGGGAGCGCGAGATCGAGGACCTGCCCGGCGACGAGCGCAAGCGCATACGCCAGCGCAAGTCACGGCGGGTGCTGGGCGTCTTCCGCCGATGGCTGCTGGCGCAGCGGCAATTGGTGCCGCCCGGATCGGCCACGATGAAGGCGATCGACTACAGCCTCAATCGCTGGACACAACTCACCCGCTTCGTCGACGATGCTGACGTGCCGATCTCCAACAACTGGGTGGAGAACCACATCAGGCCCATTGCACTCGGAAGGGCGAACTGGCTGTTCGCCGGCAGCCTGCGCGCGGGCAAACGCGCCGCGGCCGTCATGAGCCTGCTGCACTCGGCGCGCATCAACGGGCACGACCCCTACGCGTACTTCAAGGACGTGCTGGAGCGGCTGCCAACCCACCCGGCCAGCCGCATCGACGAGTTGCTGCCGCACCGCTGGGCGCCGCCTTCCTGAAGTTCGACTCCAACGGCTTGCCGGACGGCGAGGTGACTTGGCCGGACGGATACGCAGCACGGATGACGCGCCGCCGGGCCGCCCACCAGCTTGCCTCTTGCAGCGCTGGCGCAGCCTGCAGCAGGCCCATGGCGAAAAAAGGGGAAGACACCTATGGTACCGAGAGTGCAGGAGCACAGCATGCAAGGGTGCCGGGTCGCGCCATGACGATCCTTGCCTTGGCTGTCGACCGACAAGCAACTAGCACCGCGCACCCCTCAACGCTTCCGGAGTTCCAGCATGGCCGATGTGCAGTCTAAGTTCACCAGCGCACCCAACTTCAGCGTGCCTACGTTCAGGGCCGTGCTGGACTACGACAGTGGATTGCCGGGCGATTCAACTTCGCATCGCCGTGTCGGCATCCAGGTGGACACCGAGATTCAGCCAGTGGCGTCACGCCCCTATGGCGTCACCACCGGCCAGCCCGAATACCACTTTTTCGTATCCCACCAATGCATGTTCAGCCCTGACAAGATCTGGACGGTCGATGACAGCCACAGCAAGGGCTGGTATGTCCAAAGCTACAAGATCGAGACGTCGCTGCTCGACGACGCCGGCCATGAAATGCTGGACGCCGTGCTGGTGCAGTCCAAGCCCGAAACCAAGTCCGGCGTCGAGAGCTATACATCCTCGCTGAGTCAATCAATCAGCGGCAATCTGGGCTTCATGGGTGATGCGCCGATGGCGGGTGTGGCGGGCTCGGTCTCATGGTCGGAATCGCACTCTTTCGAAGTGACCGATGTCACCATGACCAATACGAGCGACCTGCCCAGCAAGCCACCGGGCAGCGCCATCCTGATGGCCATGCGCGACAGCGTTGGCCACCCTGGCGGTTTCCCCACGTACTACTACGACCTGGATTACCCCGCCACGCTGGCCACCACCACCTTCCAGCCCGTTGTGCTGGAGTTGTGGCGCCTGCCCCGGCAGATGGGTCAGCGCTTCAGGTTGAAGATGACGGTCACCTGCACCCTGGCGTTCATGGCGGTGACGAGCGCCGACACCGAGGCCTGGACGCGAAGCACGAGTGGCATCAGCGTCACCCATGTCTGCGACTGCCCGTACGCCCAGGCGCCGATCTAACCGAGCCGCAGCAGGGAGCCGCGATGCCCAAATACGATGACGAACGACGTTTCCGCACCACCTTGGGCCAGGCACGCGAGATCCTGGAGGCCATGTTCGACAACGGCGATGCCAACGACTACCACTTCTCCGGCAGCGTGGCGGACTCGCGGCAGGTGTTGCAGCAACTGACCTTTGTCGAAAACAACGCCAGCGTGGCCCGGGAGCGGCTTGCGCGTGCGCAGACCGCCGAAGGAGCGCACCAGATCCTGCGAGATCTGCGGGAAGGCCGGGTGATGGATAACGTGCAGCTTAACGACGTGGTCTTCACCATGGGTCCGGACAATGCGCTGCTGTCCGCTTGGGCCTACGACGGCGCTTACCTGCATCCGGAGATTGAAGCCGGATCGCGAAATTTTGAAACCATCCAGCCGTTCATCGAAGGGGCCACACGCAACAGCGTGAACGGCACCCGCTGCTTTGGTGAATACCTCTACGCCGCCCCAGGTGCAAAGGCCAATGCCGGCAACTACACCAATCTGCTTGCAGCCACACTGGTTGATCCAGTGAGCGAGAACCAGGTTGAGCAGTTGCTGGCTCGCCTCGAAACGCTGACTCGCAGTCCCCTGGCCGGAGTGCGTGGGTCCGGCGACGCCGGCACGCCCGAGGACAGTGTGAATCACCCAGCTCAGGGCAATGATGCCTTGGGCGAGGCCGAGCGCCTGCGCCTGGAGGAACAGGAGCGCCAGCGCCAGGAAGAACTGGAGCGCCAGCGCTTGCAGGAAGAAGAACGCCAGCGCATTGAAATCGAAACGCGGGCACAGGGCCCTCGATAGGCCCGATGTGCTGTTGACCAACCCCCGCAATTGGCCTGGACCTTCGCCGCATTGGAACGGCCGCCCACTGAAGGCGGTGTGCATTTGATGCACAGTGACTGGATCAGCTTGCGCCGGCCCGATCAGGTCAGGTTGCTGTCATGCGTGCGAATCAACGGCGCCATTGACAGCATGGTGGCCGGGCCGTAGATGGTGGCAAACGCCACGTCCTTTGCGTCTCGGCCGGTGGCCACGCGCACCACGTCGTCGACCGGCGACATGTGGGTGGCGTCGAACATCACCCAGCGGCGACCCAGGTAGGCCTCGAATACGGCGTGGAAGGCGGGCGGCGGATCGTCGAAGCGGGCGTAGCCCAACACCAGCCGCGCCGGGATGTTCCGCGATCAGCGCTGACCAACAGCGCCCGTGGCAGCACCTGTGCGCGCGAAGCTCGAATCGCGCTCAACCGAGGACTGCACCAATGTCAACAACGCCTCACTCTCTCCTCTTGGGGAACAGGAGCGGCTCCGTCACGCAGGTTTGGTGGATCTGGTCTGGCACCGGCCCGCCACTTCTCGCCCATGAGGATGGTCGCGCCTTGCCACGAATTGACGCACGCTGAAAGTACCGTCGGCCTTACGTTCGACGCTCTAACGCTGGGTGACGCGCTCGTCGGTGATACCAGCTGTAGTTCATGCAGCGGCTCGGCGCGCCTTTCCCACGGTCACGGCTGGATTCGCGAAGGTCGGCTCAGCGGCCGCCAATCTCGGCGGTTCGATGCCCGGTTTGGATCGCAAGCCGCCAATCAACCGCCCGGCAATCACACGCGGACCGAGTGGCAGGCGCCAGCTCAGTGCTACTTGCCGCGCCGACCTTGGTCGTGCGCAGGGCCGTGGTGATGGCTTTGGCCGTGGTGCTGCACGTGGCCTTGAGGTTGCCCGTGGCCGCGGCCAGACACAGTCGCGGCAGCTGCCGGCGCAGCCTTCTGCCCCAGCTTGCCTTCGGTGCCGGCGATCAACTTGCCGATGTTGGCCGAGTGACGCCAGATCAGCAGCAGGCTCATCACCGCGATGGCCAGTGTGACGCCACTGAAGCCCCAGATGAGCGCGTGATAGAACGGTGCAAACGCAGCCGACACCAGCGCGGCCAGCGACGAGTACCTGAAGAACACCGCGATGATGATCCAGGTGCCCAGCGTTGCCAGGCCCAGCCAGGGCTGCAGCGCCAGCAGCACACCGGCTGCGGTGGCCACACCCTTGCCACCCTTGAACTTGAAGAACACCGGCCAGAGGTGGCCCAGAAAGGCGCACAGGCCAGCCAGCGCGATGCCACCTTCCTCGATGCCGAGCTTGTCGCCCCACAGCTGCAGTGCCGCCACCGGCAGCAGGCCCTTGAGCAGATCGAACAGCAGCGTCAGCACCGCCGCCTTCTTGTTGCCCGAACGCAGCACGTTGGTGGCACCCGGGTTGCCCGAGCCGTAGCTGCGCGGATCGTTCAGACCCATGGCGCGGCTGATGATGACGGCAAACGACAGGGAGCCGATCAGATAGGCCAGCAGCGCTGCACCCAGGGTGGCGAGAAGGGAAACCGATGTGGACATGCGCGAAGAGTGCTGCGTTGAAATCGCGGCCAGTGTAGGTCCGCCCTGTCGCGCCGGGCCAGCGGGGCAACCCGCCTGCGCCGCGGCCGGGACGCTCAGCGGGGCCGGGGGCCGACAAACAACCGAGACCTCCCGAGCAGGTGCGTCGACCGGACGGCAGCCGCCGCCGCTTCAGGCCGACGCCGGGTCGATCGCCTGCACCACCACCGCACCGAGCACAGCGGTCAACACCGCTGGGTCGACACCGACCAGATACCCACGCCGCCCGCCATTGATGTAGATGCGCGGCAGCGCCAGCACACCTTCTTCGACATAGATCGGCGTGCCGGGGCGCTTGAAGCCGAAGGGTGACGTGCCGCCCACCATGTAGCCGCTGTGGCGCTGCGCCACCTCGGGCTTGCAGGGTTCGACCTTCTTGGCAGCGATGCAGCGGGCCAGGTTCTTCAGGCTCACCTGGCGGTCGCCGTGCATCAGCACGACCAACGGCCTGGCGTCCTGGTCCTGCATCACCAGGGTCTTGACGACGGCATGTTCGTCCACACCCAGTTGTTTCGACGACTCGGCCGTGCCGCCGCGATCGACGTAGTCATAGACATGTTCGGTGTACTCCACACCCTGGCCGCGCAGCCATTGTGTGGCCGGGGTCTCGCTCACATGAGCCGTCTTGCGCGCCATCGTTGCAGCTTGTTCGTGATGAGGTTGGTCAGCCGTGGTCGACAGCCTGGCGCCGCGCCTGCACCCGTGGCCGAAACCAGTGCATCGCGCTGATGCCGTTCACTGAGCGGGATCGCGCTGTTGCCAACGAATGGCGTCGATGGCCTTGAGCAACTCGGGCGACAAGGTCGTGCCCCAGGCGGCGAGTTGTTCGTCGAGCTGGGCCACGCTGGTCACACCGACGATGGTGCTGGCCACGCGCCACTGCGTGAAGCAAAAGGCCAAGGCCATCGCAGTGGGTGTGAGCCCATGCTCACGCGCCAGCGCGTTGTAGCGCCGCGCGGCAGCCAGCGACTCGGGGCGGGCCCAGCGCTGCTTCTTCATGCTGTCGAACATCGCCAGCCGGCCGGGCTTGGCCGGGTCGTCGAAGCCCAGCGCGTCGTATTTGCCGGTGAGCAAGCCGAAACCCAGCGGTGAATACGCCAGCAGGCTCACCTGCTGGCGGTACATCAGCTCGTCCAGACCGTTTTCGTATGAGCGGTTGACCAGGCAATACGGGTTCTGCACGCTGGCGATACGCGGCAGGCCATGCTGATCGGCCAGGCGCAGGAACTCGGCCACACCGTAGGGCGTTTCGTTGGACAAGCCGATCTCGAGGATCTTGCCGGCGCGCACCAGGCTGGTCAGCGCCTCGAGCTGCACGTGGATGCTGCTGTTGTCGCCGTCGCGTTTGGGGTCGAAGTAGATTGCGCCGAAGGCCGGCACATTGCGGTTGGGCCAGTGGATCTGGTACAGGTCGATGTGGTCGGTGCGCAGGCGCTTCAGGCTGGCGTCGCACGCTGCAATGATGTCGCCGGGTGTCAGGTCGGCGGCGCCGTGGCGGATCCAGTCCATGCCCCGCGACGGCCCGGCCACCTTGGTGGCCAGCACCACCCGCTGGCGTGTGCCCGGCCGGCTGGCGAACCAGTTGCCGATGATGGTTTCGGTGGCCCCAAAGGTCTCGGCCCGCGCCGGCACCGAATACATCTCAGCGGTGTCGATGAAACTCACGCCGGCTTCGAGTGCATGGTCGAGGATGGCATGGGCCGCCACCTCACCCACCTGCTCACCAAAGGTCATCGTGCCCAGGCAGATGGGGGATACACGCAGGGCACTGCGCCCCAGGCGGACAGCTTGCAGCTCGATGTGGTGGTTCATCTGGATTCCAGCATTCAGGCAGTCGCGGTTGGCAAGATCACCGACCGGCTCAGGCCAGGAGTGTGCCGCAACTGCGGGTCCCGGACCGGCACCAGGCACCACGACTGGGCATGGCCGGTCGACCGATCAGGCCGTCAGAACGAGTAACGAACCATCACGTCGACCCGTTGCATCTTGCCGGTGTCACCGGCGAAGTCGACCTTGCGGCCCACGATCAGTTCAGCACCCAGTTCGATGTTCTTGAGCGGCGAATAGATTGCACTCGCGTGGATCTGGGTCAGGCGCTGGTTGTCCAGGCCCGTCTTGTCGATCGGGTGTGACGTCGACGTCTTGCCACGGTTGACGCCCAGCGCCAGCCCCGTGCGCAGGTGATCGTTGGGCTGGTAGGCCCAACCTGCCACCAGACCGCGGTTCTTGTCGAAGGTGATGGCGCCGGTCGCGGCGTCGATGGCGTAACCGTTCGAGCCGTAGAGCTGGTCGACGTCGCCAGTCACCTGCGCGTATTGCACCATCAGCAGGTGCTGCTTGCTGACCTGGACGTTGGCGCCGACGCCCACCCCCATGCCACGCCGCGTCTGGCTGAACGAACGTTTCTCGTGTTCGAGCAGGCGCAGGTTGACGGCACCCCCGTCGAAACGTTTATCGAGCCGCAGCACGATCTGCGGCAGCTTCTCGTTGCTGCTGCCACCACCGTACTGATCGGTCGGGTCTTCGAGTGCTACGGTGAACCTGGCGGCCTGTGGGTCACCGAAGCTGTAGCGGACCTGGGTGCGGCGCGAGAACGGCGCGCCGATCGGGCCGTTGAAGTCGACCGTCTCAGGCAGGTCGTCCAGATCCATGAAGGTGGACCAGGTCTGGCCGATCAGGAATCCAGCGACCTCGCCGTAGGCATGACGCAGGCGCAGCCGGTTGCGGTTGCCGGCGCCGTACGAATAGAAATCGGCCTCGACCTGGGTCAGGAAGACACCCAGCCCGGTCGGTGTCGAGGTCTCGAAGCCCAGGCGCGAGCTCTCGGCCGTGAAGCGCGTCTTGCCGCGCTGTGGCTGGTCCTTGTCCAGCGGCTGCATGCTGAGGTCGGTGAACAGATCGTTCGGCCCGCTGGCACCCACGTCGTGGATGACATGCGCCTCGGCATAACCGTAGAGTCGCAGCGCGGTCGCGAGGCCCGGCAATCGAAATCCGCTGCGGCTGTCGCCGCCACCCTCTGCCTTGGCGAGCTTGCCCTCGACCTGTTCGAGGCGCTCGCGCAGTTGCCTGATCTCGTCGTCCTTGCTGGTGGTCTGGCCTTGGGCGGCACCGGCCGTGGCGATCAGGACGATGAGGCCAACAAGTGCAAGCGGCGCGTTCAAGGACTATCCAGAGTGGCCGGCGACCGCTGCCACACGCCGCATCGTGTGCAGGCCGTTGCCGCCACAGGCGCCTGACAGCAGGGCGCCAGCCGTGTCGGGGCCAGGTGGTTCACCGCGTCACCTGGCCGATGAAGGCACGGATACGTTCGTTGTCCTGCGCGCCGAAGAACTGCTCGGGTGGTGCGTCGGCCGCCACCTGGCCGTGGTCGATGAAGATCACCCGGTCGGCCACTTCGCGCGCGAAGCCCATCTCGTGGGTCACGACCAGCATGGTCATGCCGGTGGTGGCGAGTTGTTTCATCACGTCGAGCACTTCCTTGACCATCTCGGGGTCGAGTGCGGACGTGGGTTCGTCGAACAGCAGCACCTTGGGCCGCATCGCCAGGCTGCGCGCAATGGCGATTCGTTGCTGCTGTCCACCCGAGAGCTGGAACGGATGTTTGTGGGTGTGCGCCTTCAGACCGACACGTTCGAGCAGTTCGTGGGCGCGTGCTTCGGCCTCGGCGCGCGTCAGGCCACGCACACGGCGCGGCGCCAGGGCCACGTTCTCGAGCACCGTGAGATGCGGAAACAGGTTGAATTGCTGGAACACC
Organism: Candidatus Intricatilinea gracilis; assembly: GCA_016702605.1. Lineage (GTDB taxonomy): Bacteria > Pseudomonadota > Gammaproteobacteria > Burkholderiales > Burkholderiaceae_C > Sphaerotilus > Sphaerotilus gracilis. The sequence goes on along the minus strand of JADJDQ010000021.1, from coordinate 437,539 downwards.
ATGCCGACCTCGGCGCGCAGCGCGTCGAGCTGTTTGGCGTCGTCACTGACCTCGATGCCGTCGACCACGATGCGGCCGCTGTCGTGTTTCTCGAGCCGGTTGAGCATACGCAGCAGCGTGCTCTTGCCCGAGCCCGAGGCGCCGATGATCACCGCCACCTCGCCCGCGTTGAACGTGGTGCTCACGTCGCGCAGCACATGGTGCGGGCCGAAGTGTTTGTTGACCTTCTCGACCGTGATGAAGGGCGCGGTCGCCCTGGCGGCCCCCTCGGGGGGTAGCGAGCACGGCGAGATTGGGGGCACCCTCACTGCAGCTTGCCTTCGATGTCGAAGCGCCGCTCGACCGCATCCGAGATCTGCGTCATCACCGTCGTGAGCAGCAGGTAGATGATGGCTGTCGCAATGAACACCGGCACGGCCTGGAACGAGGTACTCTTGACCTGCGAGCCGGCGTTGGTGAGTTCGACCACGCCGATGGTGAAGGCCAGCGACGAATCCTTGAGCAATGCCACGATGTTGTTGACCAGCGGCGGCAGCGCGATCTTGAAGGCCTGCGGAAACGTGATGTCGATGAAGGTGTGCCAGCGCGACAGACCCAGTGAGCGCGCCGCCTCCATCTGGCCCTTGGGCACGGCCAGCAGGCCGGCACGGATGGCCTCGGCGTTGTAGGCGCCCACGTTGAGCGCCAACGCCACCGCTGCGGCGCTGAACTCGTCGAAACGCAGCCAGGGGCTGATCTCGGGCAGCGCGAAGTACACGAACAACACCTGCACCAGCAGCGGTGTGCCCCGCATGACCCAGATGTAGACGCCCGCCACCCAGCGCAGCACCGCAAATCGCGACACCTTGCCCAGCGCAGCAACGACACCGAGCACCACCCCCACCACACCCGCCACCAGCGTCAGCTGCACGGTCACCCGCGTGCCCCGGGCAAACAACTCGGCGTTGTTGCCGATGGGCTCGGGCGCCATCGCCAGCGGAATGCTGATGAGCCACAGGATGAGCAGCAGCGCGATCGATGCGGTGATCATCGTCGCGCTGCTTTTCTGCTGGCGCGACCAGGTGGTCGGCCAGAGGGACAACAGGGAAGCCAAGAAACGAAACTCGCTGCGCTAGGTTGCTACGTCACTTGCAGCGGATGTCTTCCTTGAAGTACTTGTTGGAGATCTTGGCGTAGCTGCCGTCGGCCATGGTGGCCGCCAGCGCCTTGTTGATCTCGCCGGCCAGGCCGGTGTTGCCCTTGGACACGGCCGAGGCGATACGTTCGATGAACAGGAAGCCGCCCATCTTGAGGCCGGACTTGGGGTTGGCGGCCAGCGAGCTCATGCCGACGAAACGGTCGGTCACCCAGGCGTCGACACGACCACTCACCAGCGCGGCGCGGGCGTCGGTGTCCTGCGGGAAGTTCTTCACCTCCTTGACGGCCGACACCTTCTTGACGTTTTCCATGTAGGTGGTGCCGGTCTGCACCGCGATCACCTTGCCGGTCAGGTCGGCCCCCGACTTGAACACGGTCTTGGCGATGATCACACCACCCGAGCAGTAGTGCGGCTCGGTGAAGGTGACGGCCTTGGCGCGTTCTTCGGTGATGCCGTGTGACGCGATCACCATGTCCCAGCGGTCTTGTTGCAGGCCGGTGAGCAAGGCGTCGAAGCTGAGCGACTTCCACTCGACCTTCAGGCCCATCTTGGCGGCCACGGCTTCGGCCACCTCGACTTCGAAGCCGGTGAGTTTGGCGCCCTCGAAGAAGTTGAACGGCGCGAACTGGCCTTCGGTGGCAATGATGATCTTGCCGTCCTTCTTGATCGCTTCGATCGGACGGGCCTGGGCCACGCCGGCGGTGACGAGGGTGACGGCGACCGCGGCGGCAAGCCAGGCAGAGCAGGTGTCGAGCAATTTCATGTAGGGAACTCCTTCGTTGTTCGTGAGACGGCTCGCAGGAAGCGTGCCGGTGGCATGCGCAGAGGTGCGCTATCTTCGGCTGCTTTGCCCGCGGCTGCGGGCAACTACACCCCCGGAGTTCCCCGCTTGACCATCAGCTCGCAGCCCGCCCAAGCCGGCGACATTCTCGCGCCAGTGTCATCCGCCGCCCGCTCACGGCCGGCCTGGCTCACCGATCTGCTGATGCTGGCCGCCGCCATGATCTGGGGCTCGACCTTCGTTGCCCAGCAGCTGGGCATGGATGGTGTGGGCCCCTTCATGTACACCGGCGCGAGGTTCTTGCTGGGTGCCCTGCTGGTGTTGCCGCTGTGGTCCAGGCGGCCCGCCTGGCTGGGCCAGCCGCGCCCCGCCACCCTCCACAGCGCGGGTGGTGTGAGCCTGTGGCTGGCCGGGCTCGGCCTGGGGCTGGTGCTGTTTGCCGGTGTCAATGCACAACAGGTGGGCTTGCTGGGCACCACGGTGAGTAATGCCGGCTTCATCACCGGGCTGTATGTGGTGATCGTGCCCTTCATGCTGCTGGGCATGGGCCAGCGCATGCAGACGAGTTTGTGGGCAGCCGTGGCGCTGGCGGCTGTCGGTCTGTACTTGCTCAGCGTCAAGTCCGACTTCGCCGTAGCGCCGGGCGACTGGCTGCAGCTCGTCAGTGCGGTGATCTGGGCGCTGCACGTGGTGCTGGTGGGGGTGCTGGCGCGCCGCCACGACCCGCTGCGGCTGGCCATCGTGCAATACCTGGTGTGTGCCGTGTTGTCGCTGGCGGTCGCCTGGTGGCAGGAGCCGATCACGCTGGACGGCCTGTGGCGCGCCTCGCCGGCCATCATCTACGGCGGCGCCTTGTCGGTGGGTGTGGCGTACACGCTGCAGGTGGTGGCGCAAAAGACGGCCAAGGCCTCCCACGCCGCCATCATCTACAGCAGCGAAGGCCTGTTTTCCGCGCTGTGTGGCGCCTGGATCCTGGGTGAACAGCTGGGCGGGCGCGGCATGCTGGGCGGCGCCTTGATGCTGGCCGCCATGCTGCTGGCGCAGTGGCGCCGCGTGCCCGAACCCGAGCCGCATTGACGCGCCGCGTGACGAGCCCGAAACACCTTGCGTGTACGCTTGTGGCCACCAGCCGCGACCCGGCACAGACAGGGCCGCGGGCCCACCACATCCTCGAGGGACTCATGAGAGCAAGCACCTGCCACCGCGCCGTTGTCGACCCGGCACTTGCCAGCTGGCGCGGCCGACCAGGGCAGCACCTGGTGCGTGCCTGGCGCAACGTGCTGAACATGTCGAACGCACTGGCGATGGTGAGCGTCCTGGTGCTGCTGACCTTGCTGCTCGCACCCGGCGGTGCACATGCCCAAGGCGCCGACCCGTTCGCCAGCTGGCGCAGCGCCGAGACGCCGCACTTTCGGGTGCACTACCGTGCCGAGGAACGCACCCAGGCCGAGGCCGTGGCTCGCATCGCCGAGAAGGTCTACCCGCGCATCACCAGCTCGCTGCAATGGGAGCCACGGGGCCGTACCGAGGTGGTGGTGAGCAGCGAGTTCGACCTGTCCAACGGCCACTCGACACCCCTGCCCTACAACGCCATGACGCTGTACCTGGCGCCGCCCGACAGTGGTGAACTGCTGGACAACAGCGCCTGGCTCGAGCTGCTCATCACCCACGAGTTCGTGCACATCGTGCACCTGGACAAGGTGCGCGGTGCACCCAAGGTGCTGCAGATGATCTTCGGGCGGGTGCCCTGGTTCTTTCCCAACCTGTTCGAACCGCTGTGGATGATGGAAGGCCTGGCCGTGCTGCATGAAGGGGACGCCGCCACCGGCAAGGGCCGATTGCACGGGCCCTTGTTCGAGGCCTGGCTGCGCACCGAACGTGAACGTGGCTTCCTGTCGCTCAGGGAGATCAATGCCGATGGCCGCGCCCTGCCGCTGTCCAAGAACTACCTGTACGGCAGCTACTTCTTCGACTTCATGCAACGTCGTTACGGCGTGACGGCGCCGCAGCAACTCGTCGAGCGCTACAGCGGCAACATCGTGCCGCGCTTCCACTCCCTTCCGCGCGAGCTCACCGGCAAGACGATGGACGAGTTGTGGCTCGAGTTCCTCGCCGACCTGACCCGCCAGGTCGACCAACGCAGCGCAACACTCACCACACAAGCCGAAGTTGCCGGCAGCCGCATCGACATCCGCGCCGTGCGCCCCGGCCCGCTGCTCGACGTGGGTGGCCTGGCCAGCCTGCCCGGCGGCGCCGTGCTGGCGGTGGTCGACGACGGCCTGGGCCCCAACCGGCTGATCCGTATCGAGTCCGACGGCCGCCAGCAGGTGCTGACTCGCCTGCGCCCCTATGCCCGCGTCGATGCCTCGGCCAGCGGCCAGGTCATCGTCGCCCAGCCCGACCTGTGCAACTCGTATGACCTGGTCTACGACCTGTTCCGCCTGGACGCCGACGGCTCGCTGCACCAGCTCACCTCGTGCCAGCGCCTGCGCCGCGGCGTGAGTGCCGGCAACCAGATCGCTGCCCTGCAGCAGGACGCCGGGCGCACCCGGCTGATCCTGCTCGACGCCAGTGGCAAGCAGCAACGCACGATCTACACCCCGTCGGCCGACGTCGACCTGATCGACCTGGCCGCATCACCCGATGGCTTGATGGTCACCGTCGTGGCTCGGGCCGCGGGTGACTGGCGCCTGATGCAGTTCGACCTGGGTGCAGCGCCTGGCAGCAGCGCGGCAGCCCCGCGCCTGATCGCGCGGCTCGATGCACCGGTGCACAGCCTGCGCCACACCGCCGCGGGGCTCGAGTTCATCGCCGCGCGCGACGGTGTCCACAACGTCTGGCGCCTGGTGCCCGGCGCCAGCGGCGCGGCCGCTGCAGCCAGCGCTCAGCTGCAGCGTCTCACCCACAGCTACAGCGCTGTGCAGGCCCAGGCCGGCAGCAGCGCCGACGGCAGCCTCACACTGGCCGTGCTGGCGCCGGGTGGCATCGAACTGCGCAAGTTGACGTCCACCCGTGTGTTGCAGACCGCCTGGGTGCCCAGCAGCGCCGACTCAGCGGCTGCGGCCACCTTGTTTGCCGATCAGGCCAGCACAACACGGCAAGTTGGCACCACGACGACGAATGCGCCAGCAGCGAGCCCCGCCGGCAGCAACAGCCTCGGGCCGGCGAGCACCTACTGGGCGCTACGCAGCCTGGCGCCCCGTTCGTGGCTTCCGGTGGTGGCCACCAACGACCGCGGCCTGAGTTACTACGGCGCCAGCACCTTCGGATCGGATGCCCTGGCCGTGCACCATTACGCTGCCACCCTGGCCTGGGAGACCAGCCAGGGCGAGGCGTTGGGCAGCCTCGAATACCTGTGGAACAACTCGCAGCTGCTGGCGCTGACCCGCACCGTCACACCACGTGCCTGGGTGGGCGACAAGGGCAAGGAAACCACCACCGCCTACGACCGCGGCACCCAGGTGCAGTGGCTGGGCCTGCTGCCCTGGGTCAAGCTGGATCGGCGCATCGCCTTCGGCCTGGGCGCTGCGCTCGACCGGGTCGAACGTGTGCAACTGGTCGACACCCTTACCGCACCAGCGGGCACCAGACGCCTGCGCGACGAGAAGATCGCCGCCGCCTTGCTCGACATCGATACCCGCGGTGCCAACTGGCGCAGCGAAGGCGCCAACCGCGGCCAGCACAGCACCTTGCTGTTCGAGACCTACAAGCCCTTCGCCCGCAGCGGCAGCACCGATCTGGACGGCAATGTGCTGCGCCTGGACCTGCGCGGCTACCTTGGCATCGGCAGCGGCGTACTCGCACTGCGCCACACCGAGGTGCGCGCGCACGGCCGCACCGAACGTTTCCAGCTCGGCGGCGCCACCGACCCGCAACTGCAACTCGGCCTGATGCTCAACCGCCGCGACATCGCCCTGCGCGGCTACGAGGGCAACGAGGCCGCACTACAAGGCGCCAATGCCCGCGCCAGCACCATCGAATGGCGCATGCCGCTGGCTGACCTGGATCGCCACACCATGGTGCCACCCGTGGGCATCAACCGCCTGTCGCTCAACCTGTTCACCGACATCGGCGGCGCCTGGGACACCGGCAACAAACCCGCCAGCTACTACAAGGGTGTGGGCGCCGAACTCATCGGCGAGGTGAAGCTGCTCTACACCCTGGGCCTGCAACTGCGCCTGGGTGTGGCACGGGGCCTGGATGAACCTGCAGGTACCCAGGCCTATCTGTCGCTGGGCCGGGCGTTCTAGCCAACCGTCGCACAGGATTCCTGGCATGTCGAGACACGCCCAGCCGTGCCTCGTTCGATGACGCCCTGACACCGACCGAGACGCGTAGTTTCCACATTGCGCCCAGGGGTTCGATGAATAAGAATTTCTCGCCTATCGAACCCAAACGCCTCTGGACAGCAGGAGACCTTCATGTACCTTCGATTGTTGGCGGCTTCGGCCGTGCTCGTTTTCACTCATGCCACGGCCTTCGCCGCCCCCCTCGTCGTCAAGTACAGCCACGTCGTGGCCGACTCCACCCCCAAGGGACAGGCTGCCTTGAAATTCAAGGAACTGGCCGAGAAGATGCTCCCCGGCAAAGTCGAGGTTCAGGTATTCCCGAACAGCCAGTTGTTTGGCGACGGCAAGGAGATGGAGGCGCTGTTGCTGGGTGATGTGCAGATCATTGCGCCCTCGCTGGCCAAGTTCGCCAAGTACACGCCCAAGTTGCAGGTCTTCGACCTGCCTTTCCTGTTCGACAACATCCAAACAGTGGACCGCTTTCAGGATGGAGCCGTCGGACAAGACTTGCTCAACTCGATGACCAAGAAGGGCATCAAGGGCCTGGGCTATCTGCACAACGGCATGAAGCAGTTGTCGGCCAACAAGCCGCTGCGCACACCTGACGACGCCAAAGGGCTGAAGTTCCGCATCCAGAGCTCGGACGTGCTCGAGACGCAGTTCAAGGCCGTGGGAGCCAACCCGCAGAAGCTGGCCTTCGCCGAGGTCTACCAGGCGCTGCAGACCGGTGTGGTCGACGGCACCGAGAACCCGTGGTCCAACACCTACACCAAGAAGTTTCACGAGGTGCAGAAGTACATCATGGAGTCCGACCACGGCGTGCTCGACTACATGGTCATCACCAATGCCGGCTGGTGGGCTGCGCTTCCGGCAGACATCCGCGACGGGCTGAACAAGGCGATGGTCGAATCGATCAAGTACGGCAACAAGGTGGCCTTCGACGAGGCAGCCACCTTCCGCCAGAAGGTCATCGACGACAAGAAGGCCGCAGTGCTGCCGATGACCAAGGCCGAGATCGCCCTGTGGCGCGCCGCCATGAAGCCGGTCTGGAAGAAGTTCGAGGGCGAGATCGGCAAGGACGTGATCGACGCGGCCGTCAAGTCCAACGCACCCTGACGGCCGGACGGCCGGACGAACCAACAGGAAGGCCAGTCGAGGTGCTGGCCTTTCGTGCGTCAGGGCTGCCACTTGCGGCCCTCCTGGTTTTGCAGCCGGTCGACCGACCGTGCTGGCAGCGAACTGCTTGGCCTGAGGACAAAAAATGAAGATTCTTGATCGTCTCGAGGAGTAGATCGTCACGGTGATGCTTGCATCGATGACGCTGCTGACGTTTACGCAGGTTGTCATGCGCTACGTCTTCAACTCGGGCTACAGCTGGGCTCTCGAACTCACGACCGTGTTCTTCGCCCTGATGATCTTCGTGGGCATCTCCTACGGTGTACGTGTCGGGGCGCACATCGGCATCGACGCGTTGGTCAAGCTGCTGCCCTCGGGTCTGCGGCGCTCCGTGTCGATCGTCGTCGTGCTGCTGTGCCTCGTCTATGCGGGCATCGTGATCTACGGTTCGTACGTGTACGTCAGCAAGATGAGACTGGTCGGCATAGAACTCGAGGATCTGCCCATCCCGCTGTGGATGGTTCGATCGATCCTGCCGCTGGGCTACCTGCTGCTGGCCTTGCGCTTCACGCAGGTACTGTGGGCGCTGGTCACAGGCCGCTCCGACAGTCTGCACCTGGGCGACGAAGCAGCCGAAGCCATGAAACTGCGCAGCGAAGAGGCCGCGTCATGAGTACCTTTGCACTGTTCGGAACCTTGTTCCTGTTCATGGCCCTGGGCATGCCGGTGGCCATCTCGCTCGGTCTGTCGAGCCTGCTCACGATCATCTTCTTCTCGGGCGATTCACTCGCCAGTCTGTCGATCAAGCTGTACGAAACCAGCGAGCACTACACGCTGCTGTCGATCCCGTTCTTCATCCTGGCCGGCGCCATGATGAGCACCGGCGGCGTCGCCAAACGCATGGTGAGGTTCGCGATTGCGGCGGTCGGGCATCTGCGTGGCGGCCTGGCAATCGCCAGCGTGCTGGCCTGCACGCTGTTCGCCGCAGTGTCCGGCTCCAGCCCGGCCACAGTTGTGGCGATCGGTTCGATCGTCATCGCCGGCATGGTCAGGAGCGGCTATCCCCAGGAGTTCGCAGCCGGCATGATCTGCAACGCCGGCACGCTTGGCATCCTGATCCCGCCGTCGATTGTGATGGTGGTGTACACCGCCGTAACAGAGATGTCAGTCGGACGCATGTTCATGGCCGGTGTCGTACCCGGCCTGCTGCTGGCGCTCATGCTGGCTGTGGCGGTATGGTGGCGTGCCGGCAAGCTCACGTTGACCCGTACCGAGCGGGCGACAAGTCGCGAGGTCATGGTGGCGTTCAAGGACTCGGTGTGGGGGCTTGCACTGCTGGTCATCATCATGGGCGGCATCTACGGCGGCATCTTCACACCCACCGAGGCGGCAGCCGTCGCGGCGGTGTATGCCACCTTCGTTGCCTTGGTGATCTACCGGGACATCAGCCTGCGCAACCTGCCACACGTGTTGATGGATGCAGGCAAGACCACGGTGATGCTCATGTTCATCGTCGCCAATGCGCTGTTGTTCGCGCACGTGCTCACCACCGAACGAATCCCGCAGACGATTGCCGAATACATCCTGGCGGCAGGCATGGAGCCCTGGATGTTCCTGATGGTGGTCAACATCATCCTGCTCGTAGCCGGCAACTTCATGGAGCCCACCGGCATCATCCTGATCCTCGGGCCGATCTTCTTTCCGATCGCCGTGCAACTGGGCATCGACCCGATCCACCTGGGCATCATCATGGTGGTGAACATGGAGATCGGCATGATCACGCCACCGGTCGGTCTGAACCTCTTCGTCACGAGTGGCATCACTGGAATGAGCATCGTGCAAGTCACCCGCGCCGCGCTGCCCTGGCTCATGATCCTTGTCGTGTTCCTGATGCTGGTCACCTACATCCCGCAGATCAGTCTCTTCCTGCCAGGCCTCGTGTTCGACTGACGCAGCACTGCACTCCCCCCAGGCTCGGTACCGTTGCCGGGCGAGCCTCTCGCACCGCCGTCGGCACGGGTCAGGGCGGGGTCTGACCGGCCGCCGCTGCCAGTTCGGCCTCGCGTAGTCTGAGCACACGCCGCTGCACCTTGCCGGTGGTCGTCATCGGCAAGGCGTCGATGAACTCGATCTCCTTGGGATATTCGTACGGCGCCAGACGGCCACGCACATGCGCCTGCAGGGCTTCGACGAGGTCGGCGTCCCCCACATATCCGGCGGCCAGCACCACGTAGGCCTTGACCACGGCGCCACGTTCGGCGTCTGGCTTGGGCACCACGGCGGCGTTGGCCACGGCCACGTGTTTGACCAGGCAGTTCTCGATCTCGCTCGGGCCGATGCGGTAGCCCGCGGCCTTGAACATGTCGTCGCCGCGGCCCTGGTACCAGAGGTAGCCATCGGCGTCCATGACAGCCATGTCGCCCGTGCGGCACCAGCTGTCGGCGGGGTCGCCGGTGAATTTGGCGCGAGTGGCCGCTTCGCCTTGCCAATAGCCAAGAAAGAACACCGGGTCGGGATGGCCGTGCACGTCCAGGCGATGCACCGCCACATCGCCGGGTGTGCCGCGCGGGCACTCGACGCCCTCGTCGTCGAGCACCGCCACGCGGTGGCCCGGGTAAGGCCGGCCCATGCTGCCCGGGCGTGCCGGCCAGGCGGGGTGGCGCTGGCCGTAGGCGTCGAGGTAACTGGTGCAGTTGCCGACGATGTAGTTCACCTCGGTCTGGCCGAACATCTCGTTGACGGTGACCCCGAGCTCGCTGCGGCACCAGGCAAACACGGCGTCGCCGACCGCCTCACCCGCACTCATCACCGACCTGAGCGACAAATGGTGATGACGCCGCGGCTCGGGCACGGCCTTCATCATGGCCTTGAGTGCGGTCGGAAAGATGAAGGCATGGGTCACGCGGTACTGCGCCATCAGCACCAGGGCCTTGTCGGGCGCAAACCGGCCGTGATACGCCAGGATCTGGCGGCCGAAGTACAACGTGGGCAACAGCGCATCCATCAAGCCACCCGTCCAGGCCCAGTCGGCCGGACTCCAGAACACCGTGTCGTCGCCGTCGAACCAGTTCTGGCTGCACACGAAGCCGGTGAGGTTGCCGATCAGTGCCCGGTGCGGAATCAGCGCGCCCTTGGGTGGGCCGGTGGTGCCGCTGGTGTAGATCAGCAGCGCGGCGTCGTCGGCCTTGGTGACGCGTGTGGTGAAACTGGCGTCCTGCTGGCCGATGGCGGCCGTCCAGTCCAGGTCGCCCTGCCCTGCCGCGCCGGCCACGGCAATCACGTGGCTCAGGCCGGGGCAGTTGCCGCGCGCCTCGAGCAAGGCCGTGATGGCCGATTCGTCGACGATGGCCACGCGGGCCGCGCTGTCGTTCAGGCGATATTCGAGCGCGTCCGGCCCGAACAACATCGACAAGGGCATGGCCACGGCGCCGAGCTGGAAGATCGCCATGTGCGCCACGGCCGTCTCGAATCGCTGCGGCATCACCACCGCCACCCGTTCGCCGCGCTGTACACCCAGGCTGACGAGCAGGTTCGACAACCGGTTGGCGGTGCGCTGCAACTCGCCGTAGCTGTGGCGCGAGGCTGCACCGTTTTCGTGCTCGCAGTGGATGGCCAGCGCCTCGGGTCGTTCACGCGCCCAGCGTCCACAGCAGGCGTCGGCGACATTGAACTCGGCCGGCACGTGCCAGCGGAATTGGTTGTAGAGACTGGTGTAGGCGTCGTGCGACGCGCCGTTGTTGGCGTTGGATGTCATGGGCGGAGCTTACGCACTTGCCGTGCCGGCCCGCACCGGGCCTCACCCGGAGTTCATCCGAAGTTGCCGAATGTCCTTGCGCCCGGGATCACGGCTGGATCAACCGGCCCAGCGGTCGCGCCACTGCCGCGTCACCCGATCGAACCCGGGCGCGGGCAGCCGCAGGCCGCTCACCCCACAGGTCAGTTGCCCGTTTCAGCCACGGCGCTGCGGGTTTCGTCATTGCCGATCAAGCGCAGCGCCGCCAGGCGTTTGCGCGACGCCGGGTGGGAGGGTGTATCGCCCATGTTGGGCATCATGTGCAGCACAGCGGCAGCGTTGTCCATGCCGTAGCCCAGGCCTCTGATGGTGCGCCAGGCAAAGGCATCGGCGGCGAATTCATGGCCATGCACCAGACGCGACGCCTCGCGGCCCAGGACCGAGGCCACGGCGTCGGTGTCACGCTGGTTGACCTCGCCGGGGATGTGTTTGTGATAGACGCCGGCGAGTTCGGACCAGTGGCCCATCGCAACATGGCCAAGTTCGTGCGCCATCACGAACAGGCGTTCACCCTCGTTGGCGTCGGCCAGGCCGGCGTGCACCACCACCACCCGACCAGCCAGGGTCTCGGCGATGACGGGGCCTTCCACCACCAGCAGGCTCACATCACGCGGACGCTGCGGCAGGCGATCGAGCAGGCGGTCGAAGTCGCGTTGCAGCACGGCGGCACGTTCATCGTGGGCCTGACGCGAGGTCAGCGACTCGATTCGACTCGCGTGTGACCGCGCCAGCACACTCAGGATGTCTTCGCTGTACACCGGCACGGCCACCACCAGTGCAGCCAGCCCCAGGGACAAGACCATCCAGGCACGTCGCCTGGGCGGGGCATTCGCCGGGCGGCCGACAAGTCGGTCGCACAAGGCGGACAAGGTGGCGATGGTGGTCATACGGGCACTTCCAGAAGCGGTACCAGGATGGTGGCTGTGACACGGTCGACGGTCGGTGAAGTCATGGACATCGCCTGCGTCAACCCGTGTCGACCCTTAGAGCAACAACCAAGCCACCTGTTGACCATCTTGACCGAAGGCAAGCGGGTTGACACAGCCTACAGGGGGCCTCGGCGTCAAGGTCGCAGCAGTTGCGGCGAATTTCGCGGTTTTTTCTCGGCCAAAGTGGTGACTAACATCGGCGTGCGGCGCAAGCCAGCCTCGACCAACCCAGAAACGACGGCGCACCACGCCCGCCCATCGAATGAACCCGCACCTCGATTCACTTGCCTGCACCGATTTGGACAGCTGCGTGCAGCATCTCGGCCGGCAGGGGCTGGCCCTGCTCCATCACGCCGGCCTGGCCCGCCTCTCCGCCGGCGCCCGGGCGACCACCGCTGCCGAACCGACCGCCAGTGATGTCGCCATCACCAGCGCCGAACTCGCCGCCCTGACCCCGCTGTGGGACGACCTGCCGCCCGACGCCCACCTCAAGGACGGCGGCCGTTACCGCCAGCGCCGCCACGCCAGCCTGGTGCAGCGCCTGGACCTGCCCGCCGGCGCGGCCGACGCCCTGCTGTTGGCGCCGCCGCGCGCCCACTGGCAACCCACCACCTACAACGCCCTGCACGGCGGCATGCTGCGCTGGTTTGCGCCGGTGGACGAACGCATGAGCAACTCACCCGCCTGGCGCGCCCTGGTGGTACAGGTCGGCCGGCTGTTCGCACAGGTGCGGCCACCGACCGACGGGCGCTGGTACATCGAGGCTCACCCGTTTCGCATCACCACCGCCGGTGGGGTGGGCCGGCCCACACCCGAAGGTGCACACCGCGACGGCGTGGACTTCGTCGCCGTTGTCATGGTGGGGCGCCACCACATCGTCGGCGGCGAAACCCGGGTGTTCGATGCCGCCGGCCCCTACGGCCTGCGTTTCACACTGGCCGAACCCTGGAGCGTGCTACTGCTCGACGACGAACGGGTCATCCACGAAAGCACACCCATCCAGCCGCTCGAACCCGCCCCAGGCGACACCCCAGCCCGGCTGGCGCGACACCCTGGTGCTGACCTACCGGTCGGGCGGGTTCCAGGATCCGCCGACGGCGTGACACCTCAGCGGCCGAAGCCCCGCAGCGCTTCGCCGGTGACGCGGCAGATGCGCCACTCGGGCATGACCCGCGCACCCAGGCCCTGATAGAAGTCGATGGCTGGCTGGTTCCAGTCCAGCACGCTCCATTCGAGCCGGCCGCAGCCACGCTCGACCGCAATCTCGGCCAGCCGTGCCAGCAGAGCGCGTCCCAGGCCGGTGCCGCGGTAGGCCGGCAGCACGAACAGGTCCTCGAGATAGATGCCGGGCTTGGCCAGGAAGGTCGAGTAGTTGCTGAAGTACAGCGCGAAGCCGGCGATCGTGCCGGCCGATGTGCCGGCCGGTGTGACGTCGCGCGCCGGTGCTTCGGCGGCCACCAGCACCTCGGCCACCAGGCACTGGGCTGCGGGCCGGTCGCCGAACAGGTGGGGTTCGAGCTTGTCGACCGTGACCTCGAGCAGGTGGGTGAGCTGTTCGTAATCGGCCAGGGCGGTGATCAGGCCGACGATGGCCGGCACGTCGCGTGGCTCGGCTGGGCGGATCAGGTGGGTGGAAGCGTCGGAGGGGTGCGTCATGCAATCCATTCTTGCAGGGTCGGCCCGTCGGAAGCCTGGTCGGCATGCGGACACCGCCTGTGCGCACCGAGGTGGTTCGTCGCCGCCCAGGGCGACCGGCCCGCCAGCCCGGCAGGGGCGTCGCCAGGATGACGGCCACCGGGCCGCCCGATCGTTACAGTCGACCGCATGACCGAGCCCAACCCACACGACAGCACCGGCTCAGGCGCGGCAGCCGCGCCCGAGGCGCCCTACCTGCCGCGCCGGCACGCCCACAGCCTTCACCTGCCGCTGCGCCAGCATCACTACCATCTGCTGTGCTGGGGCGACCTGGCGCAGGTGCGCCCGGATGCGCCGGCGCTCGTGCTGCTGCACGGCTGGATGGACGTGGCGGCGTCGTTCCAGTTCATGGTCGACGAGCTCGACCGCCTGGGTGCGGCGCCGGCCTGCATCATCGCGCCCGACTGGCGCGGCTTTGGTGCCAGCACCGGGCCGGCCACCGATGGCTACTGGTTTGCCGACTACCTGGGTGACCTCGACGCCCTGCTCGACGCCCTGCTGCCCGGCCAGCCGGTCGACCTGCTCGGCCACAGCATGGGCGGCAATGTCGCCATGATCTACGCCGGCGTGCGCCCGGAGCGCGTGCGCAAGCTGATCAACCTCGAGGGGTTCGGCATGCCCCAGACCCGGCCCGAGCAGGCGCCCAAGCGTTATCGCACCTGGCTGGACGAACTCAAGACCACCGCCGAGATGCGCGACTACCCGAGCGTCGCCGCTGTGGCCGAGCGCCTGCGCAAGAACAACCCGCGCCTGTCGCCCGACAAGGCTGCCTGGCTGGCGCCCTGGTGGGCGGCGCCGGCGGCCGACGGGCGCTGGCACATCCAGGGTGACCCGGCGCACAAGCGCAGCAACCCGGTGCTGTACCGCGTCGAGGAAGTGCTGGCCTGCTGGCGCGAGATCTCGGCGCCGGTGCTCTGGGTCGAGGGTGAGAACACCGACGTCGCCAAGTGGTGGGGCAACCGGTACCCGCGCGAGGACTTCGAGGCCAGGCTGGCCGTCGTCAAGCAGGTCGAACGCCAGCTGCTGAGCGACTGCGCCCACATGCTGCACCACGACCAGCCGGCCGCGCTGGCGACACACATCGCGCGATTCCTGGCAGCCGGAGGCTGACGCTGCGGCGGTGTGGCGGCCGACGCCATCGCCTTGCACAAGCTTGCCGGCACCTCGCACGAGCCGAGCGGCCGCACTCAGCGCTGGAGCATCAACACCCTTCGCGGCGCCAGACGGCCGACCGGAATGGCCCCGGCGTGTGAAAATCACTGGCTGGCCGCCCTCGGGCCGCCGCCTTCACGGCGTCACGCCGGGTGAACGCCCGCCCACCGGCATCGCCCGGAACGCCCCGAATCCTGCGGACTGCCCGCATCCCTTACCGACCGAGACCCCGCGATCATGGACATCGAACGCATCAACGCCATCGGCAACGGCCTGGCCGACCTCAGCGAGCGCACCGAAGCGCTCAGGGGGTATCTTTGACTACGAAGACAAATCCAAGCGCCTGACCGAAGTCAACGCCGCGCTCGAGAACCCGGCGGTCTGGAACGACCCGAAACGCGCGCAGGAACTCGGGCGCGAGAAGAAGTCGCTCGAAGACGTGGTCGGCACCATCGACCACCTGCGCACACAGCTCGACGACAACCTCGAATTGTTCGAGATGACCAAGGCCGAAGACGACTTCGACTCACTCACCGCCATCGAGGGCGACGCCCAGGCGCTGCGCGACATCGTCGAGAAGCTCGAGTTCCGCCGCATGTTCAGCAATCCGGCCGATCCGCTGAACTGCTTCGTCGACATCCAGGCCGGTGCCGGTGGCACCGAGGCCTGCGACTGGGCCAGCATGTTGCTGCGCCAGTACCTCAAGTACTGCGAGCGCAAGGGCTTCAAGGCCACACTCGAAGACGAGACCGAAGGTGACACGGCCGGCATCAAGAGCGCCACGATCAAGGTCGAGGGTGACTACGCCTTCGGCCATCTGCGCACCGAAACCGGCGTGCACCGCCTGGTGCGCAAGAGCCCGTTCGACAGCTCGGGCGGCCGGCACACCTCGTTTGCCTCGTTGTTCGTCTACCCCGAGGTGGACGACTCGATCGAGATCGACATCAACCCGTCGGACGTGCGCGTCGACACCTTCCGCGCCTCGGGCGCGGGCGGCCAGCACATCAACAAGACCGACTCGGCGGTGCGCCTGACCCACATCCCGACCGGCATCGTCGTGCAATGCCAGGACGGGCGCAGCCAGCACAGCAACCGCGACGTGGCATGGAAGCGCCTGCGCAGCCGCCTGTACGACCACGAGATGCGCAAGCGCCAGGAAGAGCAACAAAAGCTCGAAGACACCAAGACCGACGTCGGCTGGGGCCACCAGATCCGCAGCTACGTGCTGGACAACAGCCGCATCAAGGACCTGCGCACCAACGTCGAAATTTCTGCGACGCAGAAGGTGCTCGACGGTGACCTCGACGCCTTCATCGAAGCCAGCCTCAAGGCCGGCCTGTGATGGTTGATCGGCTCGTCACGGCAGCCACAGCAGCGCCAGCCCAGGTTCGGGCCTTGCTGTTCGACCTGGACGGCACGCTCATCGACAGCATGCCGCTGCACGAACGTTCGTGGCAGCTGTGGTTTGCCGAGCAGGGCCTGCCGTTCGACGAGGCCGGCTTCTTTGCCGCCACCGCAGGGCGCACCAACTTCGAGATCCTGAGTGATCTGTTTGCGGGTCGACCGACCGACGAGTTGCACCGGCTGGCGTTTCGCAAGGAAGAGCTCTACCGTGAGATGGCGGCCACCGAGCTTGGCCTGATCGCCGGTGCCGCAGAGTTCTGTCTGGCGGCGCGAGCGCAGGGCTACAAGCTGGCGGTGTGCACCGCATCGCCTCACGAGAACATCGCGGTGGCCTTCGAGCGTTTCGGCCTTGGTGACCTGGTCGACACGGTCACCAGCCCGAGCGAGCTCAAGTTCGGTGGCGCGCCGGGCGAGACGTTGCGTGGCAAGCCGCACCCCGACATCTTTGCCGAAGCCGCGCGCCGCCTCGGTGTGCCGGCCGAGGCCTGCCTGGTCTTCGAAGACGCACCGCTGGGCATCGAGGCCGCGCGCCGCGCCGGCATGTCCGCCGTGGCACTGACCACCACCCTGGCGGCCGAAGCCTTTGCCGAATACGACAACGTGGTGACGGTGATGCACAACTTCGTCGGCTACAGCCTGCCCACGCTGGCCGTGGGTTCTTCCACACAACGATCCGCCTGACCACCCCGGCGCCGACCACCCGATACCTCGACACGCCGAGCCTGGCTCCACCCGCCCGGCGCTGTTATCCCTGCAGATACGAGAACACCGAGAAAGACAACCATGATGCGTGAAGGCAATGCCGCGATGGTCCTGCGCCAGGACTACACCGCACCGAGCCACTGGATCCGCGACGTCGACCTCACCTTCGAGCTCGAACCGCTCAAGACGCTGGTGATCAGCCGGATGTCGGTCGAGCCCAATGCCGACCAGCCCGGCGCGCCGCTGCGCCTGGACGGCGAAGACATCACGCTCACCCGTGTGCTGGTCAACGGCGCGAGCATCTCGTTTCGCATCGACGCCGGCCAGCTGGTGCTCGAGAACCTGCCGAGCGAGACCTTCCACCTCGAGATCCGCAACACCTGCAGCCCCGAGAAGAACACCGAACTGAGCGGCCTGTACACCTCGGGTGGCGGGCTGTTCACGCAGTGCGAGGCGCAGGGCTTCAGGCGCATCACCTACTTCCTGGATCGCCCGGACGTGATGGCGGTCTTCAAGGTGACGCTGCGCGCCGACAAGAGCGCCTACCCGGTGCTGCTGTCCAACGGCAACCTGGTCGATCAGGGTGACCTGGACCACGGCCGTCACTACGCCGTGTGGAGCGACCCGCATCCCAAGCCCTGCTACCTGTTCGCGCTGGTGGCGGCCGACCTGGTGTGCCGCGAACAACGCGTGCGCTCGCGCCTGGGCAAGGACCACCTGCTGCAGGTCTACGTGCGTGCCGGCGATCTGGACAAGACCGAACACGCGATGAACTCACTCATCGCCTCGGTGGTGTGGGACGAAGCACGTTTCGGCCTGAGCCTGGATCTGGAGCGTTTCATGATCGTCGCGGTGAGCGACTTCAACATGGGCGCGATGGAGAACAAGGGCCTGAACATCTTCAACACGAAGTTCGTGCTGGCCAGCCCGGCCACCGCGACCGACATCGACTTCGCCAACATCGAACGTGTGGTGGCGCACGAGTATTTCCATAACTGGACCGGCAATCGCGTCACCTGCCGCGACTGGTTCCAGCTCAGCCTGAAGGAAGGCCTCACCGTCTACCGTGACCAGGAGTTCAGCCAGGACATGGCTGGCGGCGCCAGCGCGCGGGCGGTGAAACGTATCGAGGACGTGCGCCACCTGCGCAGCTTCCAGTTCCCCGAGGATGCGGGCCCGATGGCGCACCCGGTGCGCCCCGACGCCTATCAGGCTATCGACAACTTCTACACCATGACGGTGTACGAAAAAGGCGCCGAGGTGATGCGCATGATGGCCACACTCGTAGGCCGCGAGGGATTCGCACGTGGCATGACACTGTACTTCGCGCGCCACGACGGCCAGGCCGTGACCTGCGACGACTTCGCCGCCGCCATTGCCGACGCCAACCCCGGCCACGCGCTTGCTGACCGGCTCGCCAGCTTCAAGCGCTGGTACGCCCAGGCCGGCACACCACGGCTGACGGCACACGGCGTGTACGACGCCGACGCCCGTCGCTACACCCTGACGCTCGCCCAGAGCTGCCCGGCCAGCATTGGCCAGGTCGACAAGGCACCTTTCGTGATCCCGGTGGCGATGGGCCTGATCAGCGCCGACGGTGTGGCGCTGCCCTTGCAGCTCGACGGTGAAAGCGCGCCGGCCGGCACCGACCGTGTGCTGGTGCTCGAACACACGAGCCAGGACTTCGTCTTCGTCGACATCGAGCAGCCGCCCGTGCCCTCGCTGCTGCGCGGCTTCTCGGCGCCGGTGATCCTGCAATGGCCGGCCAGCGAAGCCGAGCTGTTCACCCTGCTGCGCCACGACCACGACCCCTTCAACCGCTGGGAAGCGGCGCAGCGCCTGGCGCTGGTGCGCCTGATCACGAGCATCCAGGGCGAGGATGTGGTTGCGCTCGACGAGCCCTACGTGGACGCGATGCGAAGCGTCCTGCGCGACCCGCATCTGGACGCCGCGTTCAAGGAACTGGTGCTGACGCTGCCGGCTGAGGGCTACGTGGCCGAACAGCTCGAAGTGGTCGACCCGCAGCGCATCCACACCGTGCGCGAAGCACTGCGCAGCCAGCTGGCCCACGCGCTGCGCGACGAATGGCGCCTGACCTACGAAGAAAACGCCGACACCGGTGGCTACAACCCCGACGCGGTGTCGAGCGGCCGGCGCGCCCTGGCCAACCTGGCGCTGGGCCATCTGGTGCTGGAAGGCACGCGCAGCGGTGACCCGGTCTGGCCCGGCCGCGCCTACCAGCGCTGCAAGGACGCCACCAACATGACCGATAGGCTCGGTGCGCTGCAAGCCCTGGTATTTGCCCATGCCGACCTGGCCGAGCCGGCGCTGCAGCGCTTTCGCGAGCAGTTTGCCGGCGAGGCGCTGGTCATCGACAAGTGGTTCGCTCTGCAAGCCGCCGCGCCGGAGTCGGGCGGACGGGTGTTTGGGCGTATCAAGGCTCTGACCATGCACCCCGACTTCACGCTGCGCAACCCGAACCGCGCGCGCAGCCTGCTGGCCACGTTGATCCACCAGAACCCGGCGGCGCTGCACCGGCTCGACGCTGCCGGCTACGTGTTCTGGGCCGACAAGGTGGTCGAGATCGACGCCTTCAACCCGCAACTGGCGGCCCGCACTGCGCGTGGACTGGACCGTTGGCGCAACCTGGCCGAGCCCTACCGCAGCGCCGCGCGTGAAGCATTGGCGCGAGTCGACGCCAAGAACGACCTGTCGCCGGATGTGCGCGAAATCGTCAGCCGCGCGCTGGCCGAATAGGGCAGAGTTACGGCCTCTTCCCCAGTGCCACACCGGCAAGGATCACTGCCCATGAGCAAACGCATCAGTCTGACCCAGTACCTGGTCGAACAGCAGCGCAGGCACGGCCGCATCACGGCCGAACTGCGACTGCTCATCGAGGTTGTCGCCCGTGCCTGCAAGCGCATCGCCATCAGCGTCAACAAGGGCGCCCTGGGTGAGGTGCTGGGCTCGGCCAGCAGCGAAAACGTGCAGGGTGAGGTGCAGAAGAAGCTCGACATCATCAGCAACGAGGTGCTGATCGAGGCCAACGAATGGGGCGGCCACCTGGCGGCCATGGCCAGCGAGGAGATGGACACCATCCACGTCGTGCCCAATCGTTACCCGCAGGGCGAATACCTGCTGCTGTTCGATCCGCTCGACGGCAGCTCGAACATCGACGTGAACGTGTCGATCGGCACCATTTTCTCGGTGCTGCGCAAGGTCAACAACCAGCGCGGCGTGAGCGAGGAAGACTTCCTGCAGCCCGGCAAGCAGCAGGCTGCTGCGGGCTACTGTGTCTACGGCCCGCAGACCACACTGGTGTTGACGCTGGGTGAAGGTGTCATGGTGTTCACCCTGGACCGCGAGCAGGGCAGCTTCGTGCTCACGCAAGAGGACTTGCGGATCCCCGAGGACACCAGGGAATTCGCCATCAACATGTCCAATCAGCGCCACTGGGCGGCACCGGTGACGCGCTACATCGACGAATGCCTGGCGGGCAAGGAAGGCCCGCGCGGCAAGGACTTCAACATGCGCTGGGTGGCCAGCATGGTGGCCGACGTGCACCGCATCATGACCCGCGGCGGTGTCTTCCTCTACCCCTGGGACAAGCGCGAACCCGACAAGCCCGGCAAGCTGCGTTTGATGTACGAGGCCAACCCGATGGCCTTCCTGATCGAACAGGCTGGCGGTGCGGCCAGCAACGGCAGCCAGCGCATCATGGACATCACACCTGCCAAGCTGCACGAGCGTGTCAGCGTGATCCTGGGCTCGAAGAACGAGGTGCAACGCGCCGTGTCGTACCACCTCGAGGCACCATCCGACTGAGCCTGCTTCGGCCAGGTCGACGCCCGACGGTCAGTGGAGCCGAGGTCTGCGGCGCGAGGACGCGGGGGCAGCCAGCGCAGCGGCCTGAGCGAACTCGAGCCGAAGGCGTGAACTGAGCAAGCGGCGTGTCAGCCAGAGCAGCACGGCACAGACCAGCAGCGACCACAGGGCCGTCACGCCGTCCAGCGCCGGCAGATCACCCGCCCACACCGGCTCACGCAACGGGTAACCCTGCACACACGACAACCACGCCTGTACCAGATCGGACTGCATCCACCGGCGTGTGCACTGGGCGTAGACGGCATACAGCAAGGCACCGGCGGCGAAACGCCGGGCCCAATCGAGCCGCATCAGCAGGCCCAGACCGACCAGCAACATCAGCCCACACATCGATTCGGTGCGAAACAGCAACCAGGGCTGCAGAGCCAGTTCGGCGGACACCAGCGCACCGGACATGCCGACGCCTCCACCGAATAACAGCGCACAGGCAAACAGATCGATATCGATCGAGCGCGGTTCAGTGGCGAATCTGATCATCATGGCGACATGTCAGATTTGAAGATTCAGCATCAGTTGGCCGGATCAGGATGATTCAAGCCGATTGCCTGCCACCGTGTCGATAAGGTTGGACCAGCAGATTCAGTCATAGCCCGCTGCTGCGAATAAAGAGGCCGCCTTGTTTGCAGGGCACCTGTAAATGACAAAACCAAGCTCATGATCTAGAACTTTCTGGGCGAAGTTGTCATATGAATTTCGATCAATTGTGACAGTCTGAAACCAAGCTGTCCGATCAGTAGAAACATCAGGGCGGCCTCAAAACAACAGGTTTTCGCACATCACCATTGCGTCACCCCCCAACTCCCGGGGTCGATCGAAACTGCGCACTTGCCATCAGGAATTCGCCCGCATCGATCCGTCAGCAGACTCGAAAACATCATGAGCCCAGACCGAATCCAGCAGCTATTCACGACGCTGCAGGCCGCCAATCCACACCCCGTATCGGAACTCGACTACAGCTCGGTCTTCGAATTGCTGATCGCGGTGCTGCTGTCGGCCCAGGCGACCGACGTCGGAGTCAACAAGGCGACGCGACGCCTGTTTGCCGTGGCCAATACACCCTCGCGCATGCTGGCGCTGGGTGAAGCCGGCGTAGCCGAGGCGATACGCACCATCGGCCTGTACCGCAACAAGGCTCGCCATGTGGTGGCCACGTGCGCACAGGTGATCGAGCAGCACGCGGGCAAGGTGCCGCGTGACCGTGCGGCGCTCGAAGCCCTGCCGGGTGTGGGCCGCAAGACAGCCAATGTGGTGCTCAACGTCGCGTTCGGCGAGCCCACGTGTGCGGTCGACACCCACGTGTTTCGGGTCGCCAACCGCACCGGCCTGGCGCCGGGCAAGACACCGCTGGAGGTCGAACGAGGGCTCGAACGAGTCGTACCCAAGCCATTCCGGGTCGAGGCTCACCACTGGTTGATCCTGCACGGGCGTTATGTGTGTATCGCCCGCAAGCCACAGTGCTGGCGCTGCCAGGTGTCGGACTGCTGCTCGTTCGAAACCAAGGTCACAGCAGGCAACCGGTAGACAAACGCCGAGCCACCTGCACGCCCGAAGTGGGTGATGTCGGACCGCCTTCGACCCGGGTTGGCCCGAGGTCGCCCACTACAATGCCGGCCGTCGGACACACACGCCGGGGCGCCCTGCTCGCCTCGCCGCCTCAGGCCCGCCCCACCCCCATGCCCACCCTGGAAGATCTGGTCGATCGCATCGAACGCCTGCTGCTTCGTCACGAAGAACTCAAGCGCACCAATGCCCTGCTCGAGCAACAACTCGGCGCCGTGGTTGCCGAACGCGACCATCTGCGCGCCAGATTGACGGCCGCACGTGGCCGCATCGACGCCTTGATCGAACGTCTGCCCGTCGACGACAACAACAACAGCGGCAATCAAAGGAACCCGGCATGAAGCAGCTCGAGGTCACCATCATGGGCCAGAGCTACATCCTGGCCTGCCCGCCCGGTCGAGAGACCTTGTTGCTCGAAGCCGTCGGCAGTGTCGACCGCGAGATGTGCACCATCCGCGACGCCGGCAAGGTCAAGGCAAGGGAACGTATCGCCGTGCTCGCAGCGCTCAACCTGGCCTACGAACTGGCCAATGCGTCGAACAAGCCGCCGGTCGTGGCCGAACCCGTCGCACCGGTGCTCGACCGGCGTAACGGCGACGACCTCGCGGTCATGCCCGATCTGGCACGGCTGCTCGAACGCCTGGACGCCGCCCTGGGCGACGACGGCCGCCTGCTCTGACACCGCCGCGCGACACGGCGCCGACAGCGGCGCACACCCTGTGACGGCTTGCCAGACAAACATTGCCCACACGCCAGCGAGCGTGCATAGAATGGATTCGTCCACTGTGTTCGCGGAGGTTTTTAGTTCCTTGAACCGATGCTCTTTATGAGCCCGGGCTGGAAACATTGCAGGATGGGCGTGATCGTCTCGCGTCAGATGAACCCGAAGTCCTGCTGAACCGGCCCACCTGAATCCCCTGGGTTCAGGAATGCGGCCTTCGGTGCGCGGTGGACACCTTTACAAGACCCGGTCGGGCTGGCTCGACCGGGTCTTTTCATTGCAGTGCCGACCATCGTCTGCCATGAACAACGACCACGCCACCACCGAAGCGCCGCGCCACTGGCTCATGAAGAGTGAGCCAGCCGAATGCTCGATCGACACCTTGGCGGCCTTGCCGCGCCAGACTGTGCCCTGGACTGGCGTACGCAACTACCAGGCACGCAACTTCATGCGCGATGCCATGCGTATCGGCGACGGCGTGTTGTTCTATCACTCGTCCTGCCCCGAACCAGGCATCGCCGGCCTGGCGCAGGTGGCGAGTGCAGCCTATGTCGACGCCACCCAGTTCGACCCGACCAGCCCCTACTTCGATGCCAAGTCCAAGGCAGACGCGCCGCGCTGGCTACATGTGGACGTGACACTCGTGCGCAAGACCCGCCTGCTGGGCCTGGCCGAGATGCGCGAGCGCCCAGAACTTGCCGACCTGCTGGTGCTCAAGCCAGGCAACCGCCTGTCCATCACGCCGGTGACCGCAGCGCAATGGCAAGCCGTGCTCGCGGCGCTGGATGGCCCAATGCGCTGAACGCTCGAGAGGGCCCCGATGCGTAGCCAATGGCAACGAGGGTGACCACGCACACCATCGCTGCCGACTGCCGTTGCACACCGCGCACAGCATCGTCGCGGCACGCAGCTGCTGTGACTCCGGGATGACAGTCCACACCACTGTCATGGGCGACACTGGCCGGCTCATATCACCAACACGGACCTGCCGATGTCTCCTTCGCTGATTGCCGAACTGCTGCTGCTGGGCACCATCACTGGTTTCCTGGCCGGCCTGCTCGGTGTAGGTGGCGGCATGATGCAGGTGCCGTTCATGACCATCATCCTGACCATGCGCGGCGTGCCCAACGCGCTGGCGGTGAAGATGGCCATCGCCACGTCGATGGCCACCATCCTGTTCACCTCGATGTCCAGCGTACGCGCGCACCATGGCCGCGGCGCCGTGCGCTGGGATCTGGTACGCACGCTGGCACCCGGCATCGTCGCTGGCGGGCTGATTGCCGGCGCCGGCATCTTCGCCATCGTCAAGGGCACGGCGCTGGCGCTGTTCTTCGCACTCTTCGTCGGCTTCTCGGCCACGCAGATGCTGCTGGATCGCAAACCCGCCGCCAGCCGGCAGATGCCCGGCACGGCGGGCAGCCTGGGCGCGGGCGGTGCCATCGGCCTGATCTCGGGCCTGGTCGGTGCGGGCGGCGCCTTCATCTCGGTGCCCTTCATGACCTGGTGCAACGTGCCCATCCGCAATGCGGTGGGCACCAGTGCGGCGCTGGGCTTCCCGATCGCGTTGGCCAATACGGTGGGCTACGTATTCAGCGGCTGGGACGTGCAAGGCGGCCCGGTCGGCAGCCTGGGTTATCTATGGTTGCCGGGCCTGGCCGTGGTGGCCAGCGCCAGCGTGTTGACCGCACCGTTCGGCGCACGCACGGCCCACACCATGGACGTGGCCAAACTCAAGCGTTTCTTCGCCTTCATGCTCTACGGCCTGGCGGCCTACATGCTCAGCCGGGCGTTCTGAACTCAGCGGCTGTTCACCGCCATCAGCTCGCGCAGCGCCACGATCAGTTGCACCTGGCGTGCAATCGGCGCGGGCACCGGCAAACGCCCGGCCAGCACCATCTCGATGTACCTCGCCGTGCTGCTGGCATCGGCCGCCGGCAGATCGGGCAAGTGGGCGAGCGAGCCGGTGGCGGCTTCACAGCCCAGGTCCGGGCGGCGCACACCGTCCAGCCACACCGCCATGCGTGGTGTGCGGCGTGCATCGGCCACCGGTTCCCCTTCGGTGCCACGTAGCAGCAGTGCGCTGGCACGGTCGAGGTCGAGGTAATCGGCCAGGCTTTCGCCGTATTCGGGATGGGTGTGGTTCACCACCCGCAGCGCGCCGGGCAACACCGGCAAGATCTTGGCCAGCGTGTGCCCAGGGTTGCGCAGCCCGAGTTGCTCGCGCAACGTCAGCAGCATGTGCAGCGGTGGGTTGAGGTGAGCCAGTGTCATGAAGGCCGGTGCTCCCACCATCCAGCGCGCCGCCAGGCCTGCCGCATCCACACAAGGCAGCAGATCGAGTTGCCTGAACACCTCGTCGCTGGTCACGCGGTTGTCGTCCTTCGACATGCCGTGCACCAGCACCGGCACACCCTTGAACGCCAGCAGCATGGCCAGCAGCGGCGTGAGGTTGGGCAGCTTGCGTGCGCCGTTGTACGACGGCAGCAGCACCACACGGTCGGCCGCCGGCATGGGCAGATTGAGCGGCAGCACCGCGTCCATGAAACCCGCCAGTTCCGCCGCCGTTTCACCCTTGATGCGCATGGCCAGCGCAAAGCCGCCGAGCTGCACGTCGCTGACATCACCGTTCAGGATCTGGCGCATCAGGTCGCAGGCCTGCTCGCGCCCGAGTGCCCGTGAGCCGTCCTTGCCGCGCCCGATCTCACGCAAATACGGCGCGATGCTCATGATGTGTCGATTGCTGTTGCCCATGGGTTGCCAGTGTGCCTGTCCGGCAGGTGAGCATGGGTAACGGTCGAGCTTGCCCGCGACAGGCGATGCCCCCGATCAATACATGCCTGCGTCGTGCCCCCTGATCTGCGGGATGCGCCCACAGCGCTTCCAGGCTGTGCAACGCGCATATTCAAGCAATCGATCGAGATGAGTGCCCTGGCCCCGATCTGCTCGTGATGGCCAAGACACAGGCACCAACAGGGACGCGACGCACTGGATTCGGATGCCGGCGTGCGTGTATCGACCATGTTGCGGCTGGCTGGATCGCTGTCAGCCGAACAGTTCGGACGTGTCGCGCAGGCGCACCGCCTCGTCCCAGTCTTCGGGCTGGGCCAGATCGGGGATCTGCGCCACCATGGTGATGACGGCCAGGCGCAGCTGGGTCGACATCAGGGATTGATCGTTGTCATGCCCTGGCAGACGCAACTTCCGCGCCCCACCTGGCGCGGATGTGGTCCGGCGGATCCTTCGATCCAGGCGCGGCCAGCGAGTTGCCGCTGCGTCGGCAGTCGCTCAGGTCGCTTCCAATCGGCCCCTGGCGCGCTCAGGCGATGGCAACACCCGGCCGCGGCCCCAGGGGAATTGGCGCCAGCGCCACCCGGTTGCCACCGCGCCTGGCCGCTTCGAGCAGCGCCGTTTCGGCGGCCTGGCTCAACGCCTCGAGCTTGTCCGCCGTGTGCGGAAAACTCGCGATGCCGACCGACACCTCGAACCCCAGCGGATGGCTGTCGTGCACCACGATGTGGGTGGCGCATTGGCGGCGCATCTGTTCCATACGCGTGTGCGCCGTCGCCAAGCCCACGCCCGACAGCAAGATGGCATACCGGTCGGCACCCACCCGCGTGATCACGTCCATCGCCCGCGTGTTGGTGCGCAGGATCTGGCCCACCGCGTCCATCACCCGTTTGACGGCACCGGCGCCGAAACGTGCATCGAGTTGGGCCGCGCGGTCGAGGGTCATCAGCACCACGGCGAACTCGCGGTGCTCACGGCTCGACAGGTCGAGTTCGCGCCGGGCGTGTTCCTCGAAGTGTTCACTGCGAAACAGTTCGGTCGACGGCGCGGTGGGCGCGGCCTTCTGGGCAGCGAGCTTGTCCATCACACCCTGCTGGCGCTCGATTTGCGCAAGCGCCAGCTGCAACTGCTCGACCGTGCGGGCATGGTCGTGGCGTGAGGTGGTTTCGTCCCACCACAGGCAGATCAGCCCGCTGGCCGGGCCGGGGCCGATGTCGATCGCCAGCCGAGAGGCATGAAACTCGTGTTTGCCGTCGACACGTTCGAAGCGGTGTTCGTCGTCGCTGGGTGCACTGGCCGTCAGGGCCCGCTGATCGGCAGCGCGCAGGGCCGCGGCGTCGGCTTGTGGCATCAGGTCGAGATCGCTGTGGCCGATCAGGTCATCGGCGGCACGGCCCACGAAAGCGGCGTAGCGGCTGTTGGCGTACAGATACCGACCAGCTGCATCCTTCACCGCCACCAGCACACCACGGGCATCGAGCAGGACCAGCAAGGCGTTGATCAAGGGAAGGGACAGGGCGGGCGACATCTCGGTCATCGAAACTCAGTCGACCACTTTCGCGGCCACTGCCATCTGCATGGGGCTGGTGATGACTTGATGATAGGGCGCCACCCCCCCGGCTTCGGTGGTTTGCGCCCCACGTTTGTCCACCCGAACGGGGGATTTCCCAACGTCACACAGTGCCACCCGCTGCCCGCCATCCGCTGCCCGCAGATGGCCAGGCGCCCGCCCTACATCGAACCTGCCGCAGCGTGGCGGGCAAGCGTGGCGGGGAGGTGCGGATATCAGTCCAGATCCCCGCCAGACTGGCCAGGGTATCGGCCGCAATGGTCACATGGGCCGGGTAATTGATATGGTCACAACCCAGTTTGACGGCTGCGCCGGCACGTATCGCGGCGCGTGCCGAGGCATCGAGCTGAAACCGCAGAAAATGCACGGCCGACGTCTTGTCGGCATTTTCGCGTGGCAGATCTTCGTCGGCGATGGCGTACACGCGTGGGTAACCCTCGACATCGACAAAAACTCGATCTTCGACACCGATCAGGCGCGCCAGTTCGCGCCGGCGTTCATTCACCTCGGGGTATTCGAGCAACATCGTGGCTTTCCAGTTTTCGCCGTCGGGCAGCAGCGGAGCATAGGTCTCGATCTCGCTCACGATGCCGTCATCCTCGAAGATCTTCTCGATCCGCAACATCTCCTGGATCTGGTACCGGATGGTCTTTTCGTCCTCGAACTGGATATTGAGATGTTCCCCCAGCTGCACGCTGCGTAATTTGCGGTGCACGATGATCTCGGCTTGCATTTGTTTGCGCAGCCGCGCATAGGCTTCGAGTGTAAGCAGGCTGTCGCGGGTAATCGTGGTCATGCCGAGGCTTTCGCAGGGTGCTTCAAGTCATTGCCCGTGAACGGTGGCGCTGTTGGTCATGCCAAACCATAGGCATGGCGCACCAGCGAGATCGGGTGGGCCAGCCGGGCGGCAGGCAGGCCAGCCGCCTGTATACCCTGGGCAATGTGGTGCCCCCCGAGCGGGCAATCCGAACTGATCCAGTCGGGGCCCTGGCCATCCGGCCCTGGTTTGCCCATGGCCTTGAAAACCGGTTGGCCGATTTTCATGGCCACCGCGTGGTACGCCTTCTTGACACCGTAGGTGCCGGCGTGGCCTGAACAACGCTCCACCGTGGTGAGTTCGAGCGTCACTTTCTGGCCGATCAACTCGAACATCTCCTTGGTCTTCTTGCCGATGTTCTGTACCCGGCCGTGGCAGGGAATGTGGTAACTCACGCGACCCAGGTCGCGCTGGAAATCGGTCTCGAGCAGACCGTCCTTGTGACGCGCCACGAGGTATTCGAAGGGATCCCACATGGCGTCACGCACCAGCGCCACGTCGGCGTCGCCCGGATACATCAGCGGTATCTCCTGCTTGAACATCAAGGTGCACGACGGCACGGCGGCCAGGATGGCATAACCCTCGCGAGCATAACGTGCCAGCACCGGGATATTGACCGCCTTGCTCGAGGCCACACCTTGCAGATCACCGAGTTCGAGCCTGGGCATGCCGCAGCACTGTTCCTTGTCGACCACCACATACGGGATATTATTGTGTGCCAGCAGCGCCAGCAGGTCGTGACCGATACCCGGCTCGTTGTAGTTGACAAAACAGGTCGCGAATATGGCGACCTTGCCGGGTGTCCGTTGGCCGGCCACTACCTGCACCGCTGCACTGGTAGCGGCCGACCACCTGAAACGTTGCGCGGCAAGGTCGGGCAGCCAGGCCGCACGATCGACGCCCAGCACTTTCTCCATCGCGACACGTGCCGGCCGGGTCCTGTTGACCGCATTGATCACCTGCACCACGACAGGTATGCCGGCAAAACTGCCGTGAATATCGGTCGACGCAAGCAACCTCTCGGCCGCCTTGACCTTGCCCTGGCGAAACCTGATTGCCTTGGCGCGCAACATGGTGTGCGGAAAATCCAGATTCCACGCATGCGGGGGCACATACGGGCATTTGGTCATGTAACACAGGTCGCACAGATAACACTGCTCGACGACCTTGGCGTAATCGGCCTTGGCCACGCCGTGTACCTCGCCGTCGGCCGTGGCGTCGACCAGATCGAACAGTGTCGGAAACGACTGGCACAGGCTCACACACCGCCGGCAGCCGTGGCAGATATCGAAGATGCGTTCGAGTTCGGCTTCACACCGGGCTTCGTCGTAGAACTCGGGGTTTTGCCAATCCAGTGCATGGCGGGTCGGTGCCTGCAGATTGCCTTCGCTCTTGCTCATGGTGGGTGCATCCGAAGTCGCAGGACAACCGGCCCCGGTGGCACGACACCTCCAGGGCCAGAAGGCGGCAGTGCCGCCGGGACACAGCGCCGTCAGTCGGCCAATACGTCGAGCGCTTTCTGATACCGGTTGGCGTGTGAGCGTTCGGCCTTGGCCAGGGTTTCGAACCAGTTGGCGATTTCGTCGAAACCTTCACTTCGCGCCGTTCTGGCCATGCCCGGGTACATGTCGGTGTACTCGTGGGTTTCACCGGCGACGGCGGCTTTCAGGTTCTGGCGGCTCGACCCGATTGGCAACCCGGTGGCCGGGTCACCCACGGTTTCGAGAAACTCGAGGTGACCATGCGCATGGCCGGTTTCCCCTTCGGCCGTGGACCTGAACAACGCCGCCACGTCGTTCTGCCCCTCGATGTCGGCCTTGTTGGCAAAGTACAGGTAACGCCGGTTGGCCTGTGATTCGCCTGCGAAGGCATCCTTCAGGTTCTGCTCGGTCCGGGATCCTTTCAAAGACATGTCTCTCTCCTGTGCAAAGCTTCGGTGGGCACGGTCCGTGAGGAGTGACGACACTCACACGGGCCGACGCAGGGTACCCACAGGCGCCGGCCAGGACCAGTGGGCATGCGCTATGCCCACACCCTGCCCGAAGCTATCGCCGCGCCGGCTTGCCGCGGCGCACCGGTCAGCTGATCTTGACCACCGTGCGGCCACGGAAGCTGCCAGCCATGAGCGCCGCAGCCCGTGTGAACACGGCGTCACCGAGGGGGATCTCGTCGATCATGCCTTCGAGCAGGGCCGGGTCGAGATCGGCGGCCAGGCGATTCCAGGCGCGCTGGCGCTTGGCACGCGGAGTCATCACACTGTCCACACCGGCCAGGGTCACGTTGCGCAGGATGAAAGGCGCCACGCTGGCCGGCAGGTCCATGCCTTGTGCCAGACCACAGGCCGCCACCACGCCACCGTAACGTGTCTGCGCCAGGGCATTGGCCAGGGTGTGGCTGCCCAGGGCGTCGACCACGCCGGCCCAGCGTTCCTTCTGCAACGGTTTGCCGGGTGAGCCGAGTTCGGCGCGGTCGATCACGCCGGCTGCGCCGAGGGTGGTTAGGTAGTCGGCCTCGCTGGCCTTGCCGGTGGCGGCCACCACCTTGTGGCCCAGCCGCGCCAGCAGGGCCACGGCCACACTGCCGACACCGCCGGTGGCGCCGGTCACCAGCACCTCGCCGGCGCCGGGCAGCAGGCCGTGGTCTTCGAGAGCCAGCACACACAACATGGCGGTGTAGCCGGCCGTGCCGATGGCCGCCGCCTGGCGGGTGCTGAAGGTGTCGGGCAGACGCACCAGCCAGTCGCCACTGAGGCGGGCCTGTTCGGCCAGGCAACCCCAGTGGGTCTCACCCACACCCCAGCCGTTGTGCACGACACGGTCACCCACCTGCCAGGCAGTGTTGCTGCTCTGCACGATCGTGCCGGCGCCGTCGATGCCCGGCACCATGGGCCAGTTGCGCACGACCGGGCTCTTGTTGGTGAGCGCCAGCGCGTCCTTGTAGTTGATCGTCGAATAGTCGACCGCAATGGTCACGTCGCCCAGCGGCAGGCGCGACGGGTCCAGGGCAGTCAGGCCGGCGCGAAAGCCGGCGTCGGTCTTTTCCAGAAGGATGGCGTTGAACATGGTGGTGCTAGTCACAGTGATGCTGGTCGCTGAATGGGCTGATCCGGCGCGCTGACGTGGCCGTGGTGGCTGCGCGGTGGAGCCGCGAGAGACTAGCACCGCCGCTGTGCCGATGTCTGCTGCCTGGCGAACCCGGCGCGCGCCGATCCGGCTGGCTCATCCGGCAGGTGAACAAGGTGTCGGCGGGTGTGTGGTCTTGCAGATGGCTCCGTCTCGACCGGCCGGACGTCCGCCGACCCGCTGCCACAATCCCGCCGCCACGGCTTGGCGTGTCACTTCGAGTCAAGGCGCCGACTCCCGGTCACTCGACAGCCGATCACCCCCGCAGCATTCAGGTAGCAACTTGGCCGCCCTCTCCTCCTTCATCTCGAGTTCGACCACCTGGGCCGCAGGCCTGCTGATCGTGGGTGCCGGGCTGTTGCCACTCAGCGCGGCGGCCGTCACCAACGATGAACGTATCCAGATCTTCGACCAGGCGCAGCGCACGGCGGTGGCGGGCCCGGCCGACCTGCCACTGGCTGGCCAGGGGGTGCTGCATCTGCCGGCGGCGCGTGGCTTCGTGGCCATGCCGCTGGCAGCCAAGGTGCTCGACGCCATGGGCACCTCGGGCCAGGACGCCGGCCTGCAGGGCATCATCTTTCCCAGCGGTGGTGAAGGCTGGATCATGACCTTGCGTTTCGTGCCCGCAGGCTACGTGCCGGACGTCGACGCGCGCAGGTGGAACCTCGACGACCTGCTGGCCGGTTACCGCGCCAGCTCGGACACCGGCAATGCCGAACGGGTCAGACGCGGCGAACCAGCCATCGAGGTGGTGGGCTGGGCCGCCCGGCCGGTCTACGACCCCGGCAGGCACCGCCTGGCCTACGGTGTCACGACACGCGCCAAAGGGGTGGTCGATTCGATCGAGAGTGTCTCGCTCGACACCTACGCACTCGGACGCAACGGTTATTTCGCCATGACCATGGTGACCCGCCTGGATCAGCTGCAGCGCCACGGCCCCAACGCCACGGCCCTGCTCGACGCACTCGAGTTCGACGCAGGCAAACGCTACGCCGACGCCGACCCCTCGGGCGACCGCCAGGCCGGCCACGGCGTCTCGGCCATCGTGACCGGTGTGCCGGCGCAGGCGGGTGGCAGCTCGAGCTGGTTGCCCGCCATCGTCGCCAACAACAAGGCGGCACTGGCCGTCGTTCTCAGCCTGGCTGGCGCGGGTGCACTGTGGGCGCTGCTGCGCCGCAAGAAGCCGGCAGGCACTGGCAAGTCCGCCGCGCCGCGCGCCTGAGCACGCGCTGGGCAGCAGGTGTCCTGCCGAAACAGCCTCGCCCAGCGGGGCACGGGACTTGATCGACGTGCTGAAATCACGCGCTTCTCGTCAAGCCCGGAACACTCAGCCATGAAACCACTGATGAATCTCGACCAGGTCGAGTTCGACGATATCGAGGACAACGGTTGCTACACCTCGAGGCGGGGCCAGATCAGCGACCACATCGGCGCCAGGAAGCTGGGCTACAACCTCACCGTATTGCCACCAGGCAAGGCCCAGTGCCCCTTCCACAACCACCACGGCGAGGAGGAGATGTTCCTCATCCTCGAAGGCACGGGTGAGTTGCGCTTCGGTGATCAGCGTTACCCGCTGCGTGCCCACGACGTGATCGCCTGCCCCAGCGGCGGGCCCGAGGTGGCGCACCAGATCATCAACACCGGGCCGTCGGACCTGCGCTACCTCGCCTTGTCCAACGTCGTCGAGCTGGAAGTGTGCGAGTACCCCGACTCACGCAAGCTCATGGCCGTGAGTGGCCCGCGCGGCGCCCGCACGCTGCGCACCATGTTGCGGGCCGACGAACCGGTCGACTACTACGACCGCGAAGACACCCGGGACCGCAGCTGACGACTCTGCGGCCGCTGATCACCCGCTCACCAGCTGGCGGCAGCAGGCCGCGAATTGCGCAGCCAGGACACGACAGTGCCGGAAGGCACCTAGACCAAGGCAGCGGTCACCAAGCTAGTATCAGTTTCGGTCAACCAATCAGGGATTTGTGGTGGTTCGGCCTGGTACCGACTCGAACGCCGCTCATCCGCGTGGCACGGCAGACCAGGTGCATCCAGCGCGATGGAGGAACACTTGGCTCACGACGTACTGATCAGTTATTCGACGCTGGACAAGCTCCAGGCCGACGCCATCTGCAACCGCCTCGAATCCCAGGGCATCCGCTGCTGGATCGCGCCGCGTGACGTGCCCGCAGGCTCCGAATATGCCGACTCGATCGTTCAGGCCATCGAGGCTTCACAGGTGATGGTGCTGATCTACAGCGCCCATGCGGACGCCTCCAAGCAGGTGCGGCGCGAGGTCGAACGGGCGGTCAGCAACGGCATCACCATCATGCCGGTGCGCATCGAGGCGTCCGAGATGAGCCCGGCCTTCGAGTACTACGTGGCCTCGCTCCACTGGCTCGACGCCATCAATCCACCTTTCGAACAACACATCGACAAGCTGGCCACCGACCTGCGCGCGGTGCTGGACAAACGGCCTCTGGGCGACACACCCGCACGGCCCGCTGCAGGCCCAGCGCAAAAGCCGGCAGCACCGCCCGCCACCCATGCCGCCCCACCCGTCGCGACCCATGCGCCCGCACAGGTGGCGACCCCAAGCGCTGCGGCGAGCGGCGGCTCACGCACCGGCATCATGATCGGCGCCGGGGCGCTGGCGGCCGTGCTGCTGGGTGTCGTGGGTTACAACATCGGCAAGCCCGATGCCGAGCCTGCGCCGCCACCAGCGCCTACGCCCACGGTCACCCCCACGCCCGACCCCAGCCCGGCCCCCGTCGTGCTCAACCCCGACGCCCTGGTGCCCGCCGTGGCCGACACCAGCCGCCGCGATGCGGTCAAGACCCTCGAGGCGGCCGGCCTCAAGGTGAAGGTGATCGAGGAAGAACACACCGAGCTGCGTTTTCCCAAGGTCATCCGCACCGAACCGGGCGCGGGCCTGAAGACACCGGCCGGCGAGGTGACCCTGGTCGTCTCGGGCATGCGCGACGTGCCCAGCGTCGTCGACCAGCCCATCACCAGCGCAAAAAAGCTGCTGACCGAACGCGGCTTTACCACCATCGAGGTCAAGGAGGTAGCCAGCGCCAAGCCCGAAGGCACGGTGGTCGGCATGGTGCCAGCGGGTGGGCTGGCGCACTTCAAGGCCAAACCGGTGATCCTGGAAGTCGTTGGCGCCAAGCCCGCCCTGCCCGACGTCGTCAAACGCCCATCCGCCGATGCCGAGAAGCTGCTGAAGGAGGCCCGCTATGCAGTCAAGATCGAACGCAGCTGGAAGCCCGACGCCACGACGGGCACCGTCGTGTCGATGGCTCCGCCGGCCGGCACCAAGCTCAGCCCCGGCGACACCGTGACCCTCACGGTGGCCGCCAACGGCGGCTGGGTCTGGGCGCCGATAGCCGCCAAGCTGGCCACCAACAAGGACTTCCGCATGCCCGCTGCCGGCAACCTGCGCGCCGAACCCAAGTCGGGCGGCAAGACCATCGGTGTGCTGCGCGCCGGCCAGACCGCCCGCGTGATCGAAAGCTACGGCGACGGCTGGGTCAAGGTCGTGCAGGTGGATTGACGGCGCCGGCCCGCCGCGCCGCACAAAAACAAAGGCCACCTCGCGGTGGCCTTTGTCGTTCACAAGCCTGTCGGCGGCGGCTTATTTGGTGCCGATCAGATCCTTGATCTGCGCCAGCGCGACCGGGTCTTCCATGGTCGTCAGGTCACCGGCGTCGCGGCCTTCGGCCACGGCCTGGATGGCGCGGCGCAGCACCAACGCCTTGCCGGGCGAACCAATCACCTACCTTGCCACAACCTGCGATTCAAACTTGAAGTCACACACCTCGCGAACCTTTCCATTCTCGAATCGAGTGACTCGATGATATTCAGTTGCAGAATCTTCTGGGGGCCATACGCGGGGTTTGGACTCAAAATGCATCCGTCCCCCGTACTTGAATAGTCGAACCGAGTTTCCGCACGGTGGCACGAATTTTCGTTCATCTGGATCGAGCCCTTGCAATTGCATGATCGCATGATGCATAGGCCCGGATGCCAGTCGTGCATGACGCTCAGAACTATCGAGCACATCGTAAACATCCGCATCGCAGCCACGGCCACCGCCACTCCTAATGGCAAGCGACACAAGCGGAATAGGTTCCTGATTGTTCTGGAAATCAATATCGGCAACGCCGTCGGAACCGGTTTCGACGTAACGGCGCCTGATAGACTCGCGATCTACCGGCCGTGCCGGATCGAAAGCAATTGAATTGATCTGGCTGTCGGCCTGCAAGGCTGCGCACAATTCTGGATCGATCGATCGAGGCCCGATCACCTCGCGAACACTGGTATCGAAACTGCAACTGTGCCCGTCATCCAATGCGATTGACTCCACTGGATGGGACAAGTCACGGTAGTGCAGCACATGGTAGGAGTCACGATAGACCACTAAGGCCAGCTTGTCGCCACCCCAGAACCGGCGCTCACCCAGAATCGAATCAAAATCCGTCAAATCAGAATCATCCAGCGCGTCGAAGGCATACATATAGGGTACGGTTGCGGTTCCTTCGTAGCCGAATTTCAAATCGACCTTGCGATCGCCGGCCTTGATGCCAACTGCCTTTTCTGTCATCAACTCGTGAAGAATGCCGGCACGGGTGTAGTCGGCAATAGCATCACAAATGTTGTCTGCCTTGTTACGAGCAGGCGCTGCCTTCATGAACGCCTCTAGTCGTTTGGTTGACTTTCCTCCGGTCAGCGCCATATAACTGCCATAAAGCGCCTCGGCTTCTTGTGCTCGCCGATGTTTGACAGCGAAGTCAGTTTCATGCGGGAGAGTTGAAGCCAACAAGTCTGCCAAGTTGAGCATTGCCAGTGCGCGGCTTGGATCTAGTTCAAGGCTCCTGCGCAAGACTCGTTCAGCAAGGCCTTCCGAATTCGCTTGTTTGCTCAGCAGGAACCCAAAGTCGTTGAGCATTGCGGCGACTTTGCGGGGCGAAAAGCCAAGCAGAGGCGCATCGACCGCTAGCCCCATCCCAGCCTCCTGCAAAAGCAGTGGGGAATGGTACTCGGCAGAGAACCGCCGCGCGGGGTTGCGAATATCCTTGGTGTAAGCCTCCATGACCTGACGGTGAGCGCGTTCGAGCGCCGTCCAGTCCAAGACAACAGGCTCAGTCGACGTCAGGCTGAAAATACCCAACGTCGAAGACGAAGGCGAGATAGCGGCAAACAACAACTCACCTGCAACACGCGTCGACCCGAGTTCAATTGGCAGGTGGCGAACAAACGCAACGGCAGACCGAACCGTATCATGAGGATCCAGACGATAGAGGCGATTCGCCGTGTCGACAAAATAGATCCAGTCACCGTCAAGGCTCTGCAAATCAGTACAGAAGGCTGGCCCGCCAGCGTGATCAATCATTGCAACGCGGGGCAAAGCCGCCCGAAAGGCATAGACCGAAAACCGGGAAGCGAATGGATCAGGGACCAGTGTGTGTCCGCTGCCATCGATATATGGACCACAACCGAGGTCACGACCAGGGCTATACGACTGTTGATATTCAACTGAAGGGGTAGCGGTCGTGTTGACCACCACGAACGCGCCTGAATAATTACCATACAAGATATACCTCGCGCCCACCGAAACATTTCTCACTAGTTTTGGATGATCATCAATCTTTAATTTGACAGGCAATCGACTTCCGTCCAGCCATGTTACCGTAGTACCCCAGCGCTCTGGATCACGTGCGAGTTGCGAAACCACCGTATACGCACTCGCATCTGGGGCAAGCACTACCTGGGTTGCCATCAACTCGCGGCGCCTGAATTCCTTTGGACGATCCGGATCGGCAAAATCAAGTTCAGTTATCACAAACGGATTGGCATCCTTGAACTTAGCTTCTCGTCCTGAATAAACCAAGGCGCGCCGGCCATCCGACGAAACTTCGACATTGCTGGCAGCAATGGGCATGAATGCTCGCATTTTCGGCGAACGCGGATTCGAAAGATCGAGCAGTTGGATTCCCGCAGGACGCAACTTGTTCGCCTGCACCAATAGCACGACGCGACTTCCGTCTGCACTGCTCCTGATTTGGTCGACACGTGCGCCTACATCGATTGTACTCAGTCGAGCAGGAAAATCAGCCAACGCCAATCCCGGCAGGCTTTGCAATACACCTGCGACGACGACAAAACAAAGCACCTGCACCCGGTGCGCCATGTGCGTGAAATCCATTGTCCACCCCTGTCATACTCAACGGACACATACATCGGCGGGTACGCCAACGTGCGGGCAAGTCTATGCGTCTGGGTCATGCGTGCGCAATGCGCGCAACCCGACAGGGATGAAAAAAAACTCCACCCGAGGGTGGAGCGTTTCTCTCCGGGTGTCGCTCGCGACAACCCGAGGTGTAGGTTGATTTCGGCTTACTTCGCCGCGATCAGATCCTTGATCTGCGCCAGCGCGACCGGGTCTTCCATGGTCGTCAGGTCACCGGCGTCGCGGCCTTCGGCCACGGCCTGGATGGCGCGGCGCAGCACCTTGCCCGAGCGGGTCTTGGGCAGCGTGGTGACGAAGCGCACGCGTGACGGGCGGGCCACGGCGCCGAGCTGGTCGTCGACGACCTTCATGATCTCGCCTTCGAGCTTGAGCATGTCGTTCGGGTCGGCGATGCGGCTCGGGTCCTTGACCACGGCAAAGGCCATGGCGACCTGGCCCTTGAGCTGGTCGGCCACACCGACCACGGCCACTTCGGCCACGGCCGGGTGGCTGCTGATGCTCTCCTCGATCTCGCGGGTGCCCAGGCGGTGGCCGGCGACGTTGATGACGTCATCCGTGCGGCCCAGGATGTAGAAGTAGCCGTCCTTGTCCTTCACGCCCCAGTCGAAGGTGCTGTAGACCATGCGGTCGGGGATGCTGGTCCAGTAGGTGCTGACGAAACGTTTGTCGTCACCCCACACGGTCTGCAGGCAGCCCGGGGGCAGCGGGCCTTCGACGACCACGACACCCTTCTGGTCGGGCTCGGTGATTTCCTTGCCGGTGGCTTCGTCGATGAGCTTGACGTCGTAGCCGTACACCGCCTTTCCGGGTGAGCCGAACTTGCTGGGCGCTTCTTCGACGCCGTTGCAGATGGCCATGATGGGCCAGCCGGTTTCGGTCTGCCAGTAGTTGTCGACGATGGGGCGGCCCAGCGCTTCGGAGATCCACTTGGCCGTGGGTTCATCGAGCGGTTCACCGGCCAGGAACAGCGCCTTGAGGCTGCTGAGGTCGTACTTGGTGAGGTAGGCCGGGTCCTGCTTCTTGAGCACGCGCACCGCGGTGGGGGCGCTGAACATCACGGTGACCTTGTACTTCTCGACCAGGCTCCACCAGATGCCGGCGTCCGGGCGGATCGGCAGGCCTTCGTACATGATGGTGGCCATGCCGTTGATCAGCGGGCCGTAGATGATGTAGCTGTGGCCCACCACCCAGCCGATGTCGCTGGTGCTGAAGTAGGTCTCGCCCGGCTTGCCCATGTAGATGTGCTTCATCGAGGCGGCCAGCGCCACGGTGTATCCCGCCGTGTCGCGCTGCACACCCTTGGGCTTGCCGGTGGTGCCGCTGGTATAGAGCGTGTAGCTCGGGTGGGTCGACTCGACCCAGGTGCAGGGCACGACGGTGTCCATGTGCTCGGTGCGCAGCGTGGCGTAGTCGATGTCGCGGCCTTCGGTCTTGGCAAACGGTGCCAGGCCACGGTCGACCATCAGCACCTTGGCGGGCTTGTTGCCAGCCAGGGTGATGGCTTCGTCGAGCAGATGCTTGTAGGGCACGACCTTGCCGCCGCGCATGCCGGCGTCGGCACTGACGATGACCTTGGGTTGCGAATCGTCGATGCGGCTGGCCAGCGAGTGGCTGGCGAAACCGCCGAACACCACCGAGTGGATGGCGCCGATACGCACGCAGGCCAGCATGGCAAACGCGGCCTCGGGGATCATGGGCATGTAGATCAACACCCGGTCGCCCTTGACGACACCCTGAGCTGCCAGGATGGCGGCCATGCGCTGCACTTCGGCATGCAGCTCGGCAAAGCTGTAGATCTTTTCGGTGCCGGTTTCGGTCGAGACGAAGATCAGCGCGTTCTGGTCGGCACGATCGGCCAGGTGGCGGTCGACGGCGTTGTAGCAGAGGTTGGTTTCACCACCCACGAACCACTTGGCGAACGGCGGGTTGCTGTAGTCGCAGACCTGGGTGGGCTGCTTGTTCCAGTGGATGAGCTTGGCCTCTTCGGCCCAGAAGCCCTCGCGGTCGTCGATCGAGCGGCGGTGGAAGTCTGCGTAGTTCGTCATTGGTCGTCTCCTGGGCGGTTCGTGGGACTGAATTCATAATTCAAAATCACGCGGCTGACTGGCGGCTGTCAGATGTGGGGTTGGCCGCGAATTCAGCTCAGGGCGGGCCGGCCACGCGGACCCAGTCGGCGCCGGCAAACCGCACGGCGAGGGCACCCGGCGCACCAGTCCGCAAGCGCATGACCACGCCATCATCACCCAGCGGGCCCGGAAACCTGGCCTCGGTGTCGGACACCAGATGCAAGGGCAGGCTCATGGACTGGTGGCCGAACGCTGGCACCGTCGTCGCGGTGGCCCACAGCCGGCCCTGCCTGACCTGCACCACCACACGGTCGATGGTGGCCGCCTCACCCGGCGCCAGCACGGGCTCGTAGGTGCCGGTGAGCGCCTGCGCAGTGGTAGGCAGCGGCAACGCCGGTGGCAGGCGCGCGCCGACCCGCAGCGTCTGGCCGTCCAGATGCGCCACCAGCACGTCGACGCCGCCCAGCACCGTGCATTCGACGCCGATCTGCTCGAGCACACCGAGCGATATCGTCAGGATGCCGCCCAGGCGATATTGCAGGCCGATCCGGCCGTCGGCACCTTCGAGCAGGCGCAGGGTGCGGCCATCGAGTTGTGCCGTGAGTGCATCACCCTCGGCCTGGATGGCCACCACACCGGCCGGGGTGATGTAGTCGCCCACACAGGCCTGGCGTTGCGCGGCCGTCCACGGGGCCGCGGCCGGTGTGAAGCCAGGCACGGCAGGCACCTGGCGTCGACCGGTCTGCGCCTCGAGCATCAATGCCAGCGCACGTTGGGCGATGCGGCTCACCACCGGCCCGGCGGCCGCGTCGTTGGCTGCCACCACTACCCCCAGGCGCTGCTCCGGCAACATCATCAGCTGGGCACGGTGATAGAAGGTGGCGCCGGCGTGATGCGCCACCGGTCCGCCGCCGTGCACCGTGTCGGCCCCGAAGGTGGTGAACATCCAGCCCAGGCCCAGCTCGAAACCGGCGTCGAGCACCACCCCCTTGTTCTGCACGGTCAACATCTCGGCCCACTGCGGCTGCGGCAGCACGACGTCACCTTGCGCATTGCGGCCCTGCGCGAACTGCATCGAGACGAACCGCGCCATGTCGCGCACGCTCGCCACCAACCCGCCGGCCGGCACGTCGCGCAAGGCCGGCTCCTGCTTCGCCTCACCGGCCTGATAGGCGCGGGCCATGTGCGGGCTGTCGGGCACGGCCGTCACCAGCGTGGCGCCGTCCATGCCCAGCGGGGTCAACAGACGGCGCTGCACCTGGGCCTCGAAAGGTTCACCGCCAGCCCGTTCGACCACCACACCCAGCAGCGTCAGGCCCACATTGGAGTAATCGAACACCGCGCCCGCCGGTGCCTCGGCCGCCTCGTCGGCCAGTGCCCCGGTGATGTCGCGGAAGTCACCCACCGAGCTACCCCACATGCCGCCCAGCCGATCACGCGGCAGACCGGCGTGATGTGTCATCAGCTGACGCACGGTGATGGCAGGTGCATCGGGCCAGCGGTTGGACAACTTGAACTCCGGCAGCACCCGCTGCACCGGCGCATCCAGATCCAGCTGGCCCTGGGCCACCAGTTGCATGGCCGCGCTGTCGGAGAACAGCTTGGTGATCGACCCCATGCGGTACAGCGTGTCCGGCCCCGCTGCCACACCACCCGCCTGATCGGCCCAGCCGGCGCCGTGTTGCCACAGCACCTGCTGGTCATTGACCAAGGCGATGCTCAGCCCGGTGACCTTGGCGGCACGCATCTCGTGGTCGATGAAAACCTGCAGCTGGCGCTGCACACCCGGCCAGTCGCCCAGCGCCACCGGCTCGGCCGGCGGAGGTGGCGACGAACACGCGGCCAGCAGGCCCACCATCAGCGCAAGCGTCGCTGGGGCCATCCACCGGCTTGCTCGTGTCACCAACCCGCCACTCGTCATCTCGGCCTCCCCGTCGTTGTTGCACCGCGCAGCCATCACCGCACCACCCGGCCCAGTCTGTCCCAGCGTACACCGTCGGGCCCGTGCGACCACCAGACCTGGCGCACGCGCCCCACCACATCGGCGAGCGGCACACCGCCGAACTGGCGCGAGTCGGTGCTGCGTGCGCGGTCGTCACCGAGCACGAAGACATGGCCGGGCGCCACGGTGGACTCGGGCAGATCGGCTGCCGGCGCACGCGCCCCCGGCGGTGTGACGGCCCTGGCCAACGCCTCGGCCGGCGGCATCGGCGCATCCACAGCCGGCACCGGCTCGCCATTGACCCACACCTGCGCGCCGGCCACCCGTACCAGGTCACCCGGCAGGCCGATCACGCGTTTGACGTAATACACCGTGCGGTCGTCCGGATAGGCAAACACCGCCACGTCGCCGCGCCGCACCGGCGCCGCACACCCGATGCAGGCATAACGCCGGTCGACGAACACGATGTCGCCCGGCCATAACGTCGGCGCCATGCTGGCCGACGGAATACGAAAACTCGCCACCGCATGCTGGCGCACCGCCTGCGTGAGCAGCGGCAGCGCCACCCCGTCACACAGCAGCAGGATCAGCAGCGTGATGCCCGGCTGGCGCCACAGCACTCGCGCCCCGGTGCCGATCGACGTGCCCGGCCCCGGCCACGCGGCAGCATCACGCGCGCGGCGGGCGACACGCCAGGCGTCGACCACACCACCCAGCCAGAGCGTCAAGGTCGCCATCAGCAACAGCAGCAGCGCCGGCAACATCGCCGCGCTGGGCAACCACAACGCCACCACGGCCACACCCGGCACGCTGCACAGCGCAAAACCGCTCAGCAACCAGGCCGCCTTGTCCAGCTCGCCGTTGTGCCACTGGCCCAGGCCGGGCAACACCAGCGACTTGAGCGCCGCCACCCAGGCGGACCGGCGCGACTCGGCAGCGCCAGTTCCTGCCGGCGGGCGCGGCAGGCCAGGCAGATCCGACTCGTTCATCGTCAGGGGCAGATTCATGGTGATCTCTCCATCACAAGGCCATCGGTTCATTCATCACAGCGCAGCCGCCGTGGCCAGCCACAGGCCGGCCAGAAAACTCAGGCACTCGCCCAGCCCGGCCAAGCCGGCAGCGAGCAACACCCAGCGTGCCCAGGTGTCCACATGACGCGGGCGCTCGGCGGCTGGCGCGGCGTCCATCGCAGCCAGCAGCTGCTGCTCGAAATTCGCAGGCACCTCGAGCCAGGGCTCGGCCAGCCGGGCGTCCAACTCGTCCAGGTGTTCGCCCTCGAAGGCGGGCAGATGGGGTGGGGGCTGCTTCATGTCGGTTCTCCATTCAAAGGGCAACGCGCTTGGGCATCACCGTCCAGCGCCACCAGCATCTCGCGCAACCGCCCGCGCGCTCGGTGCAGCCGCGCCTTGGCCGCAGGCTCGCTCACACCCTCGATCTGCGCGATCTGCGCCAGGCTCATGTCGTGCACATAG
Source organism: Candidatus Intricatilinea gracilis (assembly GCA_016702605.1). GTDB lineage: Bacteria > Pseudomonadota > Gammaproteobacteria > Burkholderiales > Burkholderiaceae_C > Sphaerotilus > Sphaerotilus gracilis. The sequence goes on along the minus strand of JADJDQ010000021.1, from coordinate 394,354 downwards.
GCCAGCGCCAGCAGGCTGCGGTCGGCCAGCGGCAGCCGCCGCATGCCGGCCAGCAGCCAGGCCCGCTCGCGCTGCTGTTCGAGTTGCTGCAAGGGGTCGTCGCCCCAGCTCCCCGGCGCCGGCTCGTGCGCCGCGGTGTCGACCGGGTCGGCCGCCTCGTCGCCCAGCGGCCCGGCCGTTCCCCCGCCAGCTCCGCCACCTGGCTGCGCCCGCAGCGTGTGCTCCGCCCGGTCCAGCCAGTTCAGCGCCAGCCGCCGCGCGATGGTGTACAGCCAGGTCGAGAACGCCGCCCGCCGCGGATCGAACTCGCCCAAGTGCCGCCACACCCGCAGAAAACACTCCTGCGCCAGATCCTGTGCCTGCGCCTGCGTGATGCCCATGCGACCGAGGAAGCCGAACAGGCCGCGCTGATGGCGCCGCACCAGCATGGTGAAGGCGGCGCGGTCGCCCTGGGCAGCACGGTGCACCAGGGGCAGGTCGTCGGCGCGGGTGGCGTCACTGGCAACCGACGGCGCGGTCGACACCGGCGATGTGGCCGGTGGTGTGGCGTGCGGGGTGAAGGGGGAGGACAAGGGAGCGTTCGGTGGTGCTGACCCTTGCTTATACCGGCGAGGTTGGGGTTGGTTGCACGGCGATCGACTGCATCCGCGGCCAACAACGCAGCCGGCCCGCCGGCTGCTGCGGGTCCGGCGCTCCGACGCCGGCCCCAACAGCCCTGGGGCCCGGGCCATCCGGCCCGAACCAACAGCCTGGCGCTACCGCGCCCCTGGGGCCTGCGGCCCTGGTGCTGGAGACCTCAGGGACAAACGGAAGCCCAGGTACCGGTTCGCGCGGCCGCGGAGCCACCTGAAGCGATAGGCCGAGCGGGCGCGGCCGGGGCCGCCGAGCCACGACCCGCCGCGCACGGCGCGCCGGGAGGGGTCGGCTTCGCCGCCCTCCCCGTCCAGACGATCGCGCCAGGCGTCGTCACACCATTCCCAGACGTTGCCGTGCACGTCGTACAGGCCCCAGGGGTTGGGCGGATAGCGCTTCACGGGCGTGGTGGCGCCCTTCGAGCCTTTCAAATCCCTGTCACCGTCGACATTGGTATTGGCCTTGCTCTCGTCGAACTCGTCGCCCCACCAGTAGGCGGTGCGCGTGCCGGCGCGGGCGGCGTATTCCCATTGCACTTCGGTCGGCAGTTCCACCAGCCCGACGGTGGTCGGATTCTGATGAACCAGCTTGACCAACCAGGCGAGTACGTCGTCCCAGCTCACCTGCTCCACGGGCAACTGCGCAGCTTCCTCCCCCTGCTGAAACATGCTGGGATTGATGGCGGGATCCGACTCAAAAGTTGAAGACGAAACTGCCACCCAGAAGGCCTGGGTGCAAGGCGTATCGGCCAGCCAGAAGCCTGCTTCGACGGCCACCTGGCGACGCGCGTCGCCTTCACCCATCGCGAACCCTTCCGGCCCGCTGGGTTCGATCCATCGCATGCGCTGGGTGGCCGCGCCAATGGTCAGATCGGCCCACAGACCGAATCGATCACTGCCCCAGGCCGAGGCCCAGGCGGGTGGCCAGTCACCCACAGGGGCGCGCCAGCGGTCTTGCTCGGGCAAGCTCATCGGCGACCCATTGTTTTGCGTCGTCCTAGGTTGGGGTTCAAGCTGTGTTTCGTCCTGCTGGTTGAAAGCGGCGGGACGCGTGAATTTCCCGCGAAGCTGGGTTTCGCACGTGGCTCTTTGGTTGCTGCCGTTTGTGCGGTTGTATCTTGAAGAGATTCACCTTCACTCCTTGCCAGGACCATTTCGGCATACGACAGATAGTCCGATTGCCCGCTACTTGCCACCAATTCCCCCACCAGTTGAGCGGCGATGCCGTTGGGGTCACTTCTCTGCCCTGGGCCTCCGGCCCCTGGTACTGGTACTGGTACTGGTGCTGAAGGCCTTAGGGCCAAACGGAAGCCCCGGTTCTGGTCCGCGTTGGTGCGGTGCCCCCTGCCACGATAGGCCGAGCGGGCGCTGCCGGAGTCGTTGAACCACGACCCGCCGCGCACTGCGCGCAGGTAGGATTCGCCATCCCCGCGGGGATGGCGAACCGGTTCAGATGCGTAGGCGCGTATGTCGTCCGAGCACCACTCCCACACGTTGCCGTGCACGTCGTGCAGGCCCCAGGGGTTGGGCGTGCAACGCCCGACCGGAGTTGTCGCGCCCTTGGACCCGTCCACATCCCTCTCATCATTGACGTCAGTATTCGCTTTGGTTTCGTCGAACTCGTCGCCCCACCAGTACGCTGCGCTGGTGCCGGCGCGGGCCGCGTATTCCCATTGCGCCTCGGTCGGCAGGGTGGGTTCACAGCCTTGGGGCAACAGTTTGCGCAGGCGTTGCAGGAAGGTCTGCACGTGGTCATAGCTGACTCTTTCTACCGGGCGCTCGGCGGCGTCGGGGCCGTCCTTGAACTCACTCGGGTTGTCGCCCATGACGGCCTGCCAGAGGGCCTGGGTGCAGGGGGTGTCGGCGAGCCAGTAGCCATCGGTGAGCAACACCACGTGCTGTGGGCGTTCGTCAACATGGCCGATGCCGTCGGGTGAACCCATGCGAAAACGACCCGGCGGGATGTAACGCAGGCACTGTCGAGCCGCGCCCAAGCTCAGCCAGGCGAAGTGACCGCGCTGGTCTTCGCCCCACTCGTCTGCCCAAGCAGGGCACAGGGCTTCGGCCAGTTCCAGTTCGATGTCATCGATCGCGAGTTGCAGCGTCTGGCCGGGATTGCCGAGCGTGGCGAGTCGCGTGACAGGGCCGGGTTCGCGCAGCACACGACGACCGCCATCCGCAGTGACGAACAGCAAGGTTTCGAAGCGGATCGGCTCGGTGAGAACACGGACATCAACCAGGAACTCCGGCGAGTCATGCACCAGCAGGAGCTGATCGCGGCGGGTGGCCAGGCGAAACCGGTCTGCATTGGGCACCGTGCGTCGGCTGAGATCCAGTGCCTGGCGCGCGGCCTGCACATCTGTCAGCTCCAGGCCCTTCGGCACCTGCGTCGCCTGGCTGAGCGCCCACAGGCGGCTGGTCCAGTGGCGTTGGCTGGCGATGAAGCGTTCGTCGGCTGCAGTGCGGGCCAACAGGTCGGCCGCGAAGGCGCGGGCGGTGTCGGGCAGGGTGCCGGCGGCGGCCTCGATCTCGATGCGCTGCGTCCAAGCCTGCGCCCAGCCTTGTGCGGTGTCGACGGCGGTGTGTTCGGCCTCCACCGCCTTTCGTGCCGCATGGGCCTGCCAGATGAGCACCTCGGTGGTTTCGGTGGAGCGGCCGAGGCTGGCGTGGGCGGCCAGCATGGCATCGAGGACTTGAACTTGCTGCTCTGGCAGAAGTCGCGCGAAGTGCTCTCGGTATTCACCGACCCATTCAGGACGCAGCGCACGGGATACCTGGCTGCGGTGGACCCGTTCGCCCGCACCCCAGGCCAGCGCCTCGGCTGCAGGCTCGGCAGCGAGCAAGGCATCTCCGACGCGCAGCGCGCGCAGCAGCGGCGGGGCGAGATGGATGCTGAGGGCGGCACGCGTCAGCAAGCGATCCCGCACGGTAGTGCGGCGCTCGGCCAGCGCTGCGCGGGCGCTTGGCGTGCGATCGGGCAGGGGCATGAGCGGCGCGCGCAGGGCCGCACCGGTGACCAGCGCATGCACCTGCGCCAGGCGGGTGTGCGCAGGATCGATCCAGGCCGGCCCGCAGGGCACCCAGAGCACCACCTGGCAGCGCCGTGCAGCCAATTCACGCAACCAGGCGGACCACACCTGGGCAGCACCTGGATCGGCCGCCAGGTTGCCGGCATCGCCTAGGACGACGACGGTGCTGCCTGGCGGGGGTAGCAGGGCCGTGCCGATGGCAGCTTGATGACGCGCCGTCACCGCACCTGGCGATTCGACCGGCACCCACGCGACGCCCCCGCGGCCTGATCCAGGGGTGCGCTGCGGCACGAGTTCACTCAAGGCCTGGGTGGGCAGGGCATCGATCTCTAGTACCTGCAGGCCGCTGTCGCCGACGAGACGGTGCACGCGGCCCAGCAGGTCCAGGTAGTCCTGGCGGTAGGGCGTGAGGTGATCTGCCACGTCCCACCAGACCTGCACCGTGCCAGCAATACCGCTGACACGCTGGCGCGGCACGCGCCTGGGTGGTCGCGCGGCAGCGAGGGCGCGCACGAGGCGGAGCACGTCGAGCCGGCCGGACCAGGCGCTGGACATAGACCGCCGGACCGCCGGCCAGAGTCGGGTCATGGGCACGAGTGACTGGTGTGGCGGCGTCTGCCGGCTGCGCGGCTGGCAGTCCTGCGGGCGCAAGGGTTCGACCTGCGGCCGCGCGGCATCGCCCTCGTCCGCGGTTGCCTTCTCGCCGGGGAACGGCGCATCGAAATGGGTGATGACGAAGAAGCTCGCACTCAATGGCTTTCGAGGGCTTACAGGTGCAGCCTGCTCCCGGTGGGCGGGCGGCCGCAGGGGCGCAGCCTCATCCACATCAAGCCCGGTGTCATCGCTCGAGGTGGACTCGGTGCGCGACAGATCCCGATGAAAGCCCAAGAGGCCGGCCCAGCTGTGCTCCAGCATGGCCACGTCGACCACGGCGCAGCTGGATGTCAGCTCGCGTGCATCCCGCAGGGCGCGCAGCAGCGTGGCGCGCCCGATCGCGGTGTGGGCATGACGATCGGTCGCGCCCACGGTCACACGGCGGCTTGAGCGCCTGCAGGCTTCCCATCGGGCGATACCGGCTGCGGCTTGCGGCTCTGATTGAGCGCAGGCACGCCGGGCACGGCGCCATGCTTGAGGTAGGCATAGGCGCTGAGCTCGTCCAGCAGGCCTAGCTGAGCCTGGTCGTCACCCGGCGCCATTTCGTGCACGGCCTGCAGCAGGTCGAGGAACTCGGCCGCACCGGGCGGCGGCAGGCCGGCGCCCTCGCAGGCCCTGCGGTCGCTCATCAATTGCCTCGCGGCGACCTGCATCACTGCCGCTTCCAAACGCGCCGACCGGTGCACGCCGTGCGCATCAATGGCGCCGAAGTGGGCCTGGCCGCGTTGCTGCAGCCAGGCCTCGTAGCCTTCCGAGCCGGCATCGAGGTTGAGCACGATGCAGCGGCGCAGGAAGGCGGACGGCAGTTCGCGTTCTTCGTTGGTGGTGATCAGGATGAGGGGCTGTTGCCTGTCGGGGCCGCCCACCGGCAGGTTCAGGCCGGCGATGGTGAAGCTGCGCTGGCCGAGGACTTCCAGCAGGGCATTGGGCAGGTCTGCGTCTGCCTTGTCGATCTCGTCGATAAGCACCACGAAGCCCTGAGGCGCGCGCGCAGCCTGACCTGGCGCCGGCCGGCAACAGCCGTATTGGCGAGCGGTGTCCCAGCCATAGGCCTTCCAGAGCGGGCCGGGCTCCCAGTAGTCATGCTCGTGCTGGTGAAGTCGTTCGGCATTGGCCGCACTGGCGCTGGCATCGGCCAGGCGCTTGACCGCATCGAACCGCCACTGCAGGTCCTGGGGTTCGTAGCGGGCATGGATGGTGACGGCTTCCAGATCCCAACCCAGGTGGGCGGCGGCAGCACGAGCCAGCTGGGTCTTGCCGGTGCCAGGTTCGCCCCGCACCAGCAGGGGCCGGTTGGCTGCGGCGGCGAGGGCCAGGGCATCGCGCTCGCGCGCCGACCACTGGTGGAAGGACTCGGCAAGTTGGTCGGTCTTTTCCAGCCGCTGCACCCAGGTAGGCACGATGGCGCGAAAGCGGGCGGCGAGGGCTTGGGCGGTGAGAAGGCTCATGGGCTGGTCCGGAAGGGGGGCAAAGTGTCACGCAGCCAGGCGCTCGCGGATTTCCTTGGCGACTTCCGCCAGATGACGCTGCTGAATCGGCACGGGCGCCAGGCTGAAGGCGTCGCCATCGCAGAGCTTCATCTGCTTGCTGGCCAGCAGGTCTTCCGCCACCCAGTCGCAGGGCCCGATGAGGATGGGATAGATCCACAGGCCATCGGCGGCGTGGCGGCCGAAGATCTGGGATAGTTCCTCGTCGGCGATAAAGTCGGAGGCAAGGAAGGGCATCGAGACCAGCAGTACGGCGATGCGGCAGGTCGTCAGCGCCTCGTCAATGGACTTGTGCCAATCGTCGCCGGTGCGGATGCGCTTATCGTCCCAGACCTCAAGCAGGCCCTTGCGCTCCTGAGGCCTGAGCACCATACGCAGGGTGTCGCGCCAGGTCTCGTCTTCATGGGCGTAGCTGACGAAGACCTTGGTTCGGGTGGTCACGATGGCATCCTCCACATGGCTCAGGAAAAGGTTTTGCAGGGAGTTCTGCAGGTGCAGCATCAGGTCGTCTTCGAGGGCCTGCACGTCGGCGGGCCGTTCCGTGCTGCCGTACTCGAACACAGGCAGGTCGAAGGACACGGTAAAGGCTTGGCGTTCGCCGGCTGCGGCCAGGGCATGGCACTGGTCGCCGTGGCGGATGGCGACCATGGGCGCGATGCCATGGATGCGTCGCAACTGGCGGAGACCGGCCGCCAGGTTCGCGGCACTGGCCTGTGCCTGCCCTTCACCTTGCTGGAAGTAGCGTGCCAGCAGAGCCTGCAGTTCCTGACGCATGACACCCTGGGCACTGCCGGCCTCGGTGCCGAACTCCAGGGGCGGGTGATCGTCTATCACGCTGACAGGTTGGGGACCGCGCCCGGCACCATCGTGCTGTATCGTGAGCGGGCGGTCGAACCAGTGAGCCGCCACAACCGATGCGGCCAGCAATTCGTTCATCGGCACCACGTGAGCACCCGCGCCCTGCGGTACCGGGCAGTTTGTGGCCACGAAGCGGTCAGACACCGCCAGCGCCACCGCCAGCAATAGATCACGGACCAGGCGGTCCTGCTCACTCAGGCCACTCGGCTTCGGGAATCGCAACCCGCGGATGAGCTCAGCGATCTGCCACAGGGCATCTAGCGGCGCTTCGGATTCGGCGACACGAAGGATGCTGTCGCGCGAGAAAGCCTCACCTATCGCACCGCCCCAGCAGCTGACGACACGGTGCTGGGCCATGCCAGTTGCGCCATCAACCTTGTCCAAGGCCTTGCGCAGAGCCAATGCGATATTGCGATGGGCCGGCACGACCGCCGGCCGCAAAGGTGAACCGTCCTGTGCAGATCCTGTGTCGACCATCGCCATGCACCCTGGATATGTTTTGTTCTTGCAATTCTGCAGTTGGTGTTGACGCACAAAAGGTGACTTTGGTGGTCACGCCATGTCGATCAGTTCATCGCCGGCTTTGAACGAACAGCGGTTCGACGCCCGAGATGAATTCGAAATCCCGATCGTCATGCAACAAGCCCACGCCCCGCTCGATGGCCGTCTGAGCAATCAGGCAGTCGTGCGGGCTGCGGATGGTGATGCCGGCCCAGCGGCAACGGGCATACAGGCGCCCCGCGTCGGCGTGAGTCATGCCACCGGCGCGCGGTTCGAGCATCGGCAATGCGGTGAAGCGCTGGCTGAGCGTGTCCAGGCTGCGCGCGTCGGTCGCGCCTTGCAGCAGTTCCTGGACGATGACGGGGGCAATCTGCGCCTCGCCACGCGCGAGCAGCGACTTTAGGCGCGCCACGGCCGGTGTCGTCCGACCGCGCAGCAGATCGATCCAGACGGTGGTGTCAACCAGCATCACCGGTCGTGCTCATCGCCTCGCGCACGGCGCGGACGTCGTAGTCGGGATCAATCAGCGACTGACCGGCCAGGTCGAGGATGAGTTGCTGCTGGCGGCGGGCCACGAACTCGCGCAGGGCTGCGTCGACGGTCTCGCGTTTGGATGCCAGGCCGGACAGGCGCCGGGCCTCGTCGATCAGGTCGTCATCGAGTTCGATGTTGGTGCGCATGCCATACACCTCCGGGGTACACATCGATTCTGGCATGTCGTCATCTCGCCGAGAAAGGAAACTCGGGAGATGTCCCCGAAATTGGTGACCCGCCTCTCCACCCGGAAATGACTGCGGGCCGCGCAGCGTCCAGTAGACACCGGGCGGCCCGCAAGGCGGACTCAGCTGGGCGTACTCAGCTAAGCGCCTTGATCACCTCAACCGGCGCCTGCACCAGCTCGATCAACACCCCTTCACCGCCGATGGGGAACTCGTCGTTCGACTTGGGGTGGATGAAGGTGATGTCGTAGCCCGCCGCGCCCTTGCGGATACCGCCGGGGGCGAAACGTACGCCGTTGGCGCTCATCCACTCCACGGCCTTGGGCAGGTCGTCGACCCACAGGCCCACGTGGTTGAGCGGGGTGGCGTGCACCGCCGGTTTCTTGTCGATGTCGAGCGGCTGCATCAGGTCGACTTCGACGGCTGCCGCGCCCTGGCCGAGTGCGCAGATGTCTTCGTCGACGTTCTCGCGTTCACTCACGAAGGTGCTCTTGACGGTGAGGCCGAAGATGTCGACCCACAGGTTGCGCAGCTTGGCCTTGTCGGGGCCGCCGATGGCGATCTGCTGGATGCCGAGGATCTTGAAGGGTTTGCTCATGATGATGGTTTGGGTCGGTAGACCACCCCGGGCAGGCCTTGCAGGTCACCGTCCTGGGTGTAGAGCGCCGCACCGTGGGTCTGTGCGGTCTGCCAGATGATGGCGTCGGCCATCGCCAGCTTGTGTTCGGCGGCGGCACGGGCCGCCTGCCTGAAGATGTCCCGGTCGCAGGGGGCGAACTGGGCGAGCGACATGTAGGCGTAGCCCCGGGCTTCGCTCTCGGCGCCGTAGAGGTGGTGGAGCCTGCGGCAGACCTCGTAGACCACGACGCCCGGCACGAGCACCTGCTTGGGATCCTCGATGACCTGGGCGAAAAACGCTGCGTTGGCGTCGTCGGTGAAGTAGGACAACCAACCGCAGGAGTCGACGACGATCACTGGGACTCGTTCCCGGCGTCGAGCTTGACCCAGGGCGCGTCCGGCAGCGGATCGACGCCGCCGGGCCAGCCAGGGCCTTCCGGGTCGCTGGCGATGTCGGTCACGTCCACGCCAGCGATCGGTTTGAGGAACCCACGTGCGCTGCGGATGTCCAGTTCAGGTTCGACAAGCACGCGCCCAGCACCGTCCAGGCTGACCTCGACACGCTGCCCGGGGCGCAGCTTGAGTGCCTCCCGGACGGCCTTCGGAATGACGATCTGGAACTTGGGGGAAATGGCCACACTCGTCATACAAAACTCCATCGTAAAACGCTTTGATGATCGTAGCACTGCGAAGTTTCGTAGCACGGGCGCCCGCCAAGTCTGCACCCGGTTCCTGGTTCACTCGAATTCGAGGATGGGCTGGTCGACGGACAAGCTCTCGCCCTTTGCGGCAAGCACCGCCTTGACCACGCCGTCCTGCGCCGCGCTGAGGATGTTTTCCATCTTCATCGCCTCGATCACCGCCAGGCGTTCGCCGGCCTGCACGGTCTGGCCAACCTTGACGACCACATCGGCCAACAGGCCGGGCATGGGCGAGAGCAGGAACTTGCTGGTATCCGGCGGCGCCTTGTAGGGCATCAGGCGGGCCAGTTCGGCGCCGCGCGGGCTGAGCACCTGGGCCTGGATGCGCAGACCGTTGTGCGCCACGGTGATCCACACACCCTTGCGTTCGACCTGGGCCACGAAGGGCGCGCCGTTGCACACACCCGCCGCGCGGATGGCGCCGAAGTGCCAGTCCTTGGCGATCTCGTAGGTGCGGTTGCCGTCGAGCGTGACCACCAGCACATCGGTCACCTTGATGCTGACCGGCACGTGACGGTGCTGGCCTTCGTCGCCCTTGACGACGACAACGAACTGGCTGGCGATCTGCACGCCGTGGCCGGGCAACTGGCCGCTGATGCCGGCGGCACGCTCCAGGAAGCGGCGGTGCACGGTGGCGGCCAGTGCGACCAGGAAGTCCGGGTCGTCGTGTGGCACGTCTTCGGCGCGGAAACCCGTGGGGTAGTTCTTGGCGATGAAGCCGGTGTTGTAGATGCCGCCCACGAACTCCGGATGCGCCAGCAACGCCGACTGGAAAGGGATGTTGCTGCTGATGCCGCGAATGACGAAGGCATTGAGCGCCTCGCGCATCCTGGCGATGGCGTCGGTGCGGTCGCGGCCGTGCACGATGAGCTTGCCGATCATCGAGTCGTAGAACATCGGGATCTCGCCGCCTTCGTAGACGCCGGTGTCGACACGCACGCCGCCGAAGCTGCCCTCGGCGTACGCGGCGCCTTGCAGCGTCTGCACCGACTGCTCCAGCGCCGTGGCCGGCGGCTGATAACGCACCAGCCGGCCGGTGGAGGGCAGGAAGTTGCGGAACGGATCCTCGGCGTTGATGCGGCACTCGATGGCCCAACCCTCGCGCTTGACGTCGGCCTGGCCGAAGGACAGCTTCTCGCCCGCGGCCACACGAATCATCTGCTCGACCAGGTCCAGCCCGGTGATGCACTCGGTCACCGGGTGCTCCACCTGCAGGCGGGTGTTCATCTCGAGGAAGTAGAAGTCCTGGTTCTTGCCGACCACGAACTCCACCGTGCCGGCGCTCTGGTACTTCACCGCCTTGGCCAGCGCCACGGCCTGCTCACCCATGGCCTTGCGGGTGGCATCGCTGATGAAGGGGCTGGGCGCTTCCTCGATCACCTTCTGGTGGCGACGCTGGATCGAGCATTCACGTTCGTTGAGGTAGACCGTGTTGCCGAACGAGTCGGCAATGATCTGGATCTCGATGTGGTGCGGCTCCTCGACGTATTTCTCGATGAAGACGCGGTCGTCGCCGAAGCTGTTGCGGGCCTCGTTGCGGCACGAGCTGAAGCCCTCGAAGGCCTCCTTGTCGTTGAAGGCCACGCGCAGGCCCTTGCCACCACCGCCGGCGCTGGCCTTGATCATCACCGGGTAGCCGATGCCCTTGGCGATCTCGACTGCCTGCTCGGGCGTGTCGATGGCGTCGTTGTAGCCCGGGATGGTGTTGACCTTGGCCTGGTTGGCCAGCTTCTTCGAGGCGATCTTGTCGCCCATGGCCGCAATGCTGTAGTGCTTGGGGCCGATGAAGGTGATGCCTTCTTCCTCGAGCCGGCGCGAGAAGGCTTCGTTCTCGGACAGGAAGCCGTAGCCCGGATGCACGGCCTGCGCGCCGGTGGCCTTGCACGCCGCGATGATCTTGTCGACCACGAGATAACTCTCGCGGCTGGGCGCCGGGCCGAGCAGCACGGCCTCGTCGGCAAGTTCGACGTGACGGGCGTCCTTGTCGGCCTCGGAGTAGACGGCCACCGTCTGGATGCCCATCTTCTGGGCGGTCTTGATGACGCGGCAGGCGATTTCGCCGCGGTTCGCGATCAGGATCTTGGTAAACATGTTCTTTGCTCCTAGCTCGCTCACAGAGGGATGTTCCCGTGCTTGCGCCAGGGGTTGTCGAGCTTCTTGTCCTTGAGCATCACGAGGCTGCGGCAGATGCGCTTGCGGGTCTCGTGCGGCTGGATCACGTCATCGATGAAGCCACGTGCGCCGGCCACGAAGGGGTTGGCGAAACGGGCCTTGTATTCGGCTTCCTTGGCGGCCAGTTTGGCCGGGTCACCCTTGTCCTCGCGGAAGATGATCTCCACCGCGCCCTTGGCGCCCATCACGGCGATCTCGGCGTTGGGCCAGGCAAAGTTGACGTCGCCGCGCAGGTGCTTGGAGCTCATCACGTCGTACGCGCCGCCGTAGGCCTTGCGGGTGATCACGGTCACCTTGGGCACCGTGCATTCGGCGTAGGCGTACAGCAGCTTGGCGCCGTGCTTGATGATGCCGCCGTACTCCTGGCTGGTGCCGGGCATGAAGCCGGGCACGTCGACGAAGGTGATCACGGGGATGTTGAACGCATCGCAGAAGCGCACGAAACGCGCCGCCTTGATCGAGCTCTTGATGTCCAGGCAACCGGCCAGCACCAGCGGGTTGTTGGCCACGATGCCCACGGTCTGGCCTTCCATGCGCGCCATGCCGATCACGATGTTGGCGGCGTAGTCGGGCTGCAGCTCGAAGAAGTCGCCGTCGTCCACCGTCTTGACGATCAACTCCTTGATGTCGTACGGCTTGTTGGGGTTCTCGGGCACCAGGGTGTCGAGCGAGTGATCCAGGCGGTTGGCCGGGTCGCCGGCGTAACGCACCGGCGGCTTCTCGCGGTTGTTGAGCGGCAGGTAGTTGAAGAAGCGCCGCAGCATCTGGATGGCTTCGATGTCGTTCTCGAAAGCCAGGTCGGCCACGCCACTCTTGGTGGTGTGTGTGGTGGCGCCGCCGAGTTCCTCGGCCGTCACGTCCTCGTGCGTCACGGTCTTCACCACGTCGGGGCCGGTGACGAACATGTAGCTCGTGTCCTTGACCATGAAGATGAAGTCGGTCATCGACGGTGAATACACCGCACCACCGGCGCAGGGGCCCATGATCATGCTGATCTGCGGGATCACGCCGCTGGCCATCACGTTGCGCTGGAACACGTCGGCATAACCGCCGAGTGAGGCCACGCCTTCCTGGATGCGCGCACCGCCCGAGTCGTTCAGGCCGATCACCGGCGCACCGACCTTCATGGCCTGGTCCATGACCTTGCAGATCTTCTCGGCATGGGCTTCGCTCAGCGCGCCGCCGAAGACGGTGAAGTCCTGGCTGAAGGCAAAGGCCAGGCGGCCGTTGATCATGCCGTAGCCGGTGACCACACCGTCGCCCGGGATCTTGTTGTCGGCCATGCCGAAGTCGACGCAGCGGTGCTCGACGAACATGTCCCACTCTTCGAAGGTGCCGTCGTCGAACAGCAGGTCCAGGCGCTCACGCGCGGTGAGTTTGCCCTTGGAATGATGCGAGTCGATGCGCTTCTGGCCACCACCGAGCCGGGCGGCGGCGCGTTTCTTCTCGAGCTGTTCAATGATGTCGTGCATGGGGAGTCTCCGGGTTGTGGAGCGGTCGGGGAAATCGTTGGACTGAGAGGCTGAAAACGAAAGAGGTCGATGCGGTCAGGGCGTTGTGCGCTCGAGGCGTCGTGAGTTCAGGCCGCCGTGGCAAAACGCGCCAGCAGGCTGCGCGCCGCCGCTGATGCTGGCACCAGCCCGGCCGCCACATGGCGGCTGGTCTCGGCCAATACTTGCTGCACCGCAGGGTGATGCGAGAAACGATGGCGCAGCTCGGCATGGATGTGATCCCACATCCAGTTGAGCGACTGCTGGCTGCGTCGCTGCGCAAAACGCCCGCCGCTGGCCTGCAGATCGCGAAAGCGAGTGACAGCGTTCCAGAAGCGGTCGATGCCGTCGGCGTGCATGGCGCCCCGAGGCGACGGCTGATCGCCGCCGCCGCCCCCCGAGGGGGTCGAGTCGACTCGGGAGCGGCCCTTCATCGACTCGATCGCGCTGAGCTGCATGACTTCGGCATGCCACTGGGTCTGGTCGTGCGCCACATGGTCGGCGCGGTGGTGCATGCCCAGCAAGCGCAACGATGAGGCAATCTGCGCCTGCGCACGGGTGGCAGCGTTGGCATCGATGTCGGCCTTGTTGATCACCACCAGGTCGGCCAGCTCCATCACACCCTTCTTGATGGCCTGCAGGTCGTCGCCGGCATTGGGCAGTTGCAGCAGCGTGTACATGTCGGTCATGCCGGCCACGGCGGTTTCGCTCTGACCGACACCGACGGTCTCGACGATCACCACGTCGTAGCCAGCAGCTTCACACACCAGCATCGACTCACGCGTCTTCTCGGCCACACCGCCCAGGGTTCCGCTCGATGGGCTGGGGCGGATGTAGGCGCGCTCATTGACCGAGAGTCGCTCCATGCGGGTCTTGTCGCCGAGGATGGATCCGCCCGACACACTCGACGATGGGTCGACCGCCAGTACCGCCACGCGGTGGCCACGCTCGATGAGGTACAGGCCCAGCACTTCGATGAAGGTGCTCTTGCCCACACCCGGCACGCCCGAGATGCCCAGGCGGAACGACGCGCCGGTGTGCGCCAACAACTCGGTGAGCAGCGCATCGGCGCGGTCACGGTGATCGCTGCGGGTCGATTCGAGCAAGGTGATGGCCTTGGCCATGGCGCGGCGCTGCGCCGGGCCGGGGCTGCCGAGCACGGCGTCGACCAGGGCCTGATCGGCGGTCGGCAAGGTCATGGTGGCACCGCCCGCGGGTCGTCCATGGCATCGAAACGCACCAGGCCGGCATTGGCTTCGGGCGTGCGCCAGGCAGGCGGCGCTTCGGCCGTGGCCCAGTATTCGTCGATGCCGATGATCAGGCCGTCGTCGACCTTGAAGAACGAGGTGGCGTAGAACACCTGCGGCGCATGGTCGACCCGCACCAGCGACATGACACGGCCGTCTTCCAGCCGCTCACATTCGATCAGGCGGATGGTCCAGCCTTCGGGATACAGCGCCTGAGCCTGGATGAAGGCGTCGGCAGTCTCGAAACGTTCGCCGCTGGTCCACCAGACGGACGCCATGTCGTCACGCATCAGGCGCCGGGCCGCCGACCAGTCACGCGCCTGGAAAGCCCGCCACATGTTGCGCACAGCGCGCACGCTGGGCCACAACGGCTCGCGCACGTAGTCGATGTCCCACTCGCCTTCACCCACCGCGGCGAAGCCATGGCGCAGGTAGAAACGGTTGGCGCGGCTGTGCTTGAGGGCCATCAGCTCCACCGGCAGTTGCTTCCGGTCGGCCTCGGCACAGATCCACACCATCACCTGATGGCCGATGCCGCGGCGCTGGTGTGTGGGGTCGATGTAGAAATGATTCAGCCGCATGCTGTGCAAGGTGATCGTCAGCACCATGAAGCCGACCCGTTCGCCGTCCACCACGATGTGCTGTGTCAACGCCGGGTCGAAGGTTTCCGCCAGGCGCTCGCGCGCGCGCCGCTCGTCGTAACGGCCGATGCGCTCCAGGCTGTCGCGCATGGCCCGCAGGCGCAAGGCAAGCAGCGACTCGAAGTCACTCGGCCGTGCGGCTAGCAGGGCAAAACCAGCTGACGCCGGCGGCAGGGTCACGCGACGGCCTTCTGCACCTGGGCCTGGATCTGCTCGAGCACGGTCTTGGCCGACGCCGGGATGGGTGTGCCCGGGCCGAAGATGCCCTTCACACCGGCGTCATAGAGGTAGCCGTAGTCCTGCTGCGGAATCACGCCGCCGACAAACACGATGATGTCGTCTGCGCCCTGGTCCTTGAGTGCCTTGATGATGGCCGGCACCAGCGTCTTGTGGCCCGCAGCGAGTGTGCTCACACCCACGGCGTGCACATCGTTCTCGATGGCCTGGCGGGCGCATTCCTCGGGGGTCTGGAACAGCGGGCCCATGTCGACGTCGAAGCCCAGGTCGGCGTAAGCCGTGGCCACCACCTTGGCGCCGCGGTCGTGGCCGTCCTGGCCGAGCTTGGCGATCATCACGCGCGGGCGGCGACCCTGCTGGTCGGCGAATGCTGCTATTTCGGTCTGCAGCTTTTCCCAGCCCTCGGCCGAGTCGTAGGCGGCGGCGTAGACACCGGTCACCTTCTGGATGTCGGCGCGGTGGCGGCCGAAGGCCACTTCGAGTGCATCACTCACCTCGCCCACCGTGGCGCGCAGGCGCATGGCCTGGATGCTCAGGTCGAGCAGATTGCCTTGGCCGCTTTGCGCAGCGGCGGTCAAGGCAGCGATGGCTGCAGCCACCTTGGCACCGTCGCGACTGGCCTTGATGTTGTTCAGGCGCTCGATCTGCGACAGGCGCACCGCCACGTTGTCGACCTCGCGGATCTCGACCGCGTCCTGGTTCTTGAGCGTGTACTTGTTGACACCGACGATCACGTCCTTGCCACTGTCGATGCGGGCTTGTTTCTCTGCCGCACTCGCCTCGATCTTGAGCTTGGCCCAGCCGCTGTCGACGGCCTTGGTCATGCCACCCATGGCTTCCACTTCCTCGATGATGGCCCAGGCCGTGTCGGCCATGTCCTGGGTGAGTTTTTCCATCATGTAGCTGCCAGCCCAGGGGTCGACCACGCTGGTGATGTGGGTCTCTTCCTGGATGATCAGCTGGGTGTTGCGGGCGATACGCGCGCTGGTGTCGGTGGGCAGCGCGATGGCTTCGTCGAAGGCGTTGGTGTGCAGGCTTTGGGTGCCGCCGAACACCGCGGCCATGGCCTCGATGGCGGTGCGCACCACGTTGTTGTACGGGTCCTGCTCGGTCAGGCTCCAGCCCGACGTCTGGCAATGGGTGCGCAGCATCAGGCTCTTGGGCTTCTTGGCACCGGTGGCCTTCATGATGCGGGTCCACAGCAGACGGGCCGCGCGCATCTTGGCGATCTCGAGATAGAAGTTCATCCCGATGGCCCAGAAGAACGAAAGGCGCCCGGCGAAGTCGTCCACATCCATGCCCTTGGCGACGGCGGTCTTCACGTATTCCTTGCCGTCGGCCAGGGTGAAGGCCAGCTCGAGCGCCTGGTTGGCGCCGGCTTCCTGCATGTGGTAGCCGCTGATCGAGATCGAGTTGAACTTCGGCATGTTCTTGGCCGTGTACTCGATGATGTCGCCGATGATCTTCATCGACGGCTCGGGCGGGTAGATGTAGGTGTTGCGGACCATGAACTCCTTGAGGATGTCGTTCTGGATGGTGCCGCTGAGCTTGTCCTGCGACACGCCCTGCTCTTCCGCCGCCACGACATAACCCGCCAGCACCGGCAACACGGCGCCGTTCATGGTCATGCTCACGCTCACCTTGTCGAGCGGGATCTCGTTGAACAGGATCTTCATGTCCTCGACCGAATCGATCGCCACCCCCGCCTTGCCCACGTCACCCGTCACGCGCGGATGGTCGCTGTCGTAGCCGCGGTGGGTGGCCAGGTCGAAGGCCACGCTCACACCCTGGCCGCCGGCGGCGAGCGCCTTGCGGTAGAAGGCGTTCGACTCCTCGGCGGTCGAGAAGCCCGCGTACTGGCGAATCGTCCAGGGCCGTACTGCATACATGGTGGCCTGCGGGCCGCGCAGAAAGGGCTCGAAGCCCGGCAGCGTGTCCGCGTACGCCAGGTTGGCCGTGTCGGCCGCGGTGTAGAGCGGCTTGACGGTGATGCCTTCGGGCGTGACCCAGTTCAACGCCGCAACGTCGCCACCGGGTGCCGACTTGGCGGCGGCCTTGGCCCACTGGTCGAGGCTGGCGGTCTGGAACTCGGGCTGGGCAGCGACGGGCTTGGCGGATTCGGTCATGGTGTGTCCTGAGGTCGGCGTGTCGGGTGCGCGGCGGGCGCCACTGTCGTCACACGCCATGGGTGTGCCGCGGGCATCACGGCTGGGCTTGCGGCGCATGATACATGATGCATAATTATGAATTCAAGTTTGACGCCGGTCTGACTTCGCCCCACTGACCGGCACTTTCAGCTGCAACCGATGGCCTGCAACGGTCAGCACCAGACCGACTTTCGACCCGATCCCTTACAAGTTTCTACCCGTGATTTCCATGGCCACCGCCCTGCCCCCGTCAGCCGACAGCGCCCTCGCTCCGCGAGCGCTGTACCAGGACGTGGCCGAGCGGCTGCGCGAGCAGATCTTCAATCGTCAGCTCGAACCCGGCAGCTGGATCGACGAACAAAAACTCGCCGCCGACTACGGCATCAGCCGCACGCCGCTGCGCGAGGCGCTCAAGGTGCTGGCGGTCGAAGGCCTGGTGACGATGAAGGTGCGCCGCGGCGCCTACGTCACCGAGATGTCGACCGACGACGTCAGCCAGATCTACCACCTGCTGGCCTTGCTGGAGAGCGACGCCGCCGCCGAGGTGGCGCGCAAGGCCACGCCGGCCGAACTGGCCAGCCTGCGCGCCTTGCACGAGCAGCTCGAATCGCAGGTCGACCAGCGCGAAGCGTTCTTCGCCACCAACGAACAGTTCCACTACCTCGTGCTGGCGATCGACGGCAACCGCTGGCGATCGCAGATCGTGACCGACCTGCGCAAGGTGATGAAACTCAACCGCCATCACTCGTTGTTCAGGCAAGGGCGGCTGGCCGAATCGCTCGCCGAACACCGCGCCATCATGGATGCCATCTCGCATCGTGAGCCCGAAAGTGCACGTGTGCTCATGCGCGCGCACTTCGACAACGGTCTGGAGGCCGCCGCCGCGCCTTGACCATTCCCCGTCCCGTGACGGGTGACCCTCATGTCGAGGGTGCGCCCGTGGTTTTCGCCCCACCCTTTCTTTTACCCCGGCCAGACCCGCCGCAGATGAACAGCATGCTGCTCAGCCTGCGGTCAGCTTGAAGCGGCAGAGTGCCGCCCGCAAGCCTGACCACCCATCCCCCCGAGGAGCCCATGAAGATCCACGAATACCAAGGCAAGGAAATCCTGCGCAAGTTCGACGTACCCGTGCCGCGCGGCCATGCGGCGTTCACGGTGCGTGAAGCGCTGGAAGCTGCCGACAAGCTCGGCGGTGCCGTCTGGGTGGTCAAGGCCCAGATCCACGCCGGTGGGCGCGGCAAGGGCGGCGGCGTCAAGCTCGCTCGCAGCAAGGCCGACGTCGAGACCCTGGCCGGCCAGATCCTGGGCATGCAGCTCATCACCCACCAGACCGGCCCGGAAGGCCAGAAGGTGCGCCGCCTGTACGTCGAAGAAGGTGCCGACATCAAGAAGGAGTACTACGTCTCCCTCGTCACCGACCGCCAGAGCCAGAAGGTCGCCTTCATCGCCTCATCCGAAGGTGGCATGGACATCGAGGAAGTGGCCCACTCCACCCCCGAGAAGATCATCACCGA
Source organism: Candidatus Intricatilinea gracilis (assembly GCA_016702605.1). GTDB lineage: Bacteria > Pseudomonadota > Gammaproteobacteria > Burkholderiales > Burkholderiaceae_C > Sphaerotilus > Sphaerotilus gracilis. The sequence continues at coordinate 375,707 of JADJDQ010000021.1, read as the reverse complement.
CCTGATCGACCCGCTCACCGGACTGGGTGCTGCCCAAGCCGAGAAGATCGCCCGCGCCATCGGCCTGGCCGACGTGTCGATCGCTCAAGCGGTCACGCTGTTCCAGAACCTGTACCGCTGCTACATGGAGACGGACGCCTCGCTGGTCGAGATCAACCCGCTCAACTGCGACAGCAACGGCAAGCTCATCGCGCTGGACGCCAAGTTCAACTTCGACGCCAACGCGCTGTTCCGTCACCCCGAGATCGTGGCCTACCGCGACCTGGACGAAGAAGACCCGGCCGAAGTCGAAGCCAGCAAGTTCGACCTGGCCTACATCAGCCTGGACGGCAACATCGGCTGCCTGGTCAACGGCGCCGGCCTGGCCATGGCCACCATGGACACCATCAAGCTGTTCGGTGGTGAACCGGCCAACTTCCTGGACGTGGGCGGTGGCGCTACCGCCGAGAAGGTGACCGAAGCCTTCAAGATCATGCTGGCCAACAAGGAAGTCAAAGGCATCCTGGTCAACATCTTCGGCGGCATCATGAAGTGCGACACCATCGCAGAAGGTGTCATCACCGCGTGCAAGGCGGTCAACCTCAGCGTGCCGCTGGTGGTGCGCATGAAGGGCACCAACGAGGACCTGGGCAAGAAGATGCTGGCCGAATCGGGCCTGCCCATCATCGCTGCCGACACCATGGCCGAAGCGGCCACGGCCATCGTCAACGCGGTCAAGTAAGCCCAAGGAACACGAACATGAGCATCCTGATCAACAAGGACACCCGCGTCATCACGCAGGGCATCACGGGCAAGACCGGCCAGTTCCACACGCGTGGCTGCATCGGTTATGCCAACGGCGCGAACTGCTTCGTCGCCGGCGTGAACCCCAAGAAGGCCGGCGAGAGCTTCGAAGGTGTGCCGATCTACGCCAGCGTCAAGGAAGGCGCCCAGGCCCAAGGCGCCACCGTGAGCGTCATCTATGTGCCGCCGGCAGGCTGGCCCGCAGCCATCTGGGAAGCCGTCGAAGCCGACCTGGACATGGCCATCTGCATCACCGAAGGCATCCCGGTGCGCGACATGCTGATGGTGCGCAACAAGATGAAGGCCAAGGAAGCCGCTGGCGGCAAGAAGACCTTGCTGCTGGGCCCGAACTGCCCCGGCCTGATCACGCCCGAGGAAATCAAGATCGGCATCATGCCGGGCCACATCCACAGGAAGGGCCGCATCGGCGTCGTGAGCCGCTCGGGCACGCTGACCTATGAAGCCGTGGCGCAACTGACCGAGATCGGCCTGGGCCAAAGCTCGGCAGTCGGCATCGGTGGCGACCCGATCAACGGCTTGAAGCACATCGACATCATGCGGGCGTTCAACGACGACCCGGACACCGACGCCGTCATCATGATCGGCGAGATCGGCGGCCCGGACGAAGCCGAAGCCGCGATGTGGTGCAAGGCGAACATGAAGAAACCGATCGTGGGCTTCATCGCCGGTGTGACGGCACCCGCAGGCAAACGTATGGGCCACGCCGGTGCGCTCATCAGCGGCGGCGCCGACACGGCCGATGCCAAGCTGGCCATCATGGAAGAGTGTGGCTTCACCATCACGCGCAACCCCAGCGAGATGGGGCGGTTGCTGAAGGGTTTGATCAAGGCCTGAGCCACGGTCGATCGACCTATAGGAGGGACGGCCTCGTGGCCGTTCATCCTTGGTCTATGGCTCAAAGCCGCCCATACAACTGCCCGTATCGCCGCAGGCGATCCGCGGTGTCGGGCGCCATCATGGCCCAGGTGTAGCGCCAGCCCCAGTTGCCCGCGGCGGTGCCGGGGAAATTCATGCGGTGCTCGGCGCCCAGGTTTATCACGTCCTGCATGGGGTGCACCGCCGTGTCGGCCACGCTGGCGCTGGCGGCGCGGATCAGGTCCCAGTTGACGGCGCGGCCGTCGCAGGCGAGGTATTCACGCAGGTGGTTGCGTTCGTCTTCGGACGCATCGGCCCACCAGCCCAGCGTGGTGTTGTTGTCGTGGCTGCCGGTGTAGACGACCGAGTCGTGCGTGTGGTTGTGCGGCAGGAAGCGGCTCTCGGCGGCCAACTGCTCGCCCCAGGCGAACTGCAGGATACGCATGCCCGGAAAATCGAACTCGGTGCGCAGCGCGTCGACGTCGGGCGTGATCACCCCCAGGTCTTCGGCAATGATGGGCAGCGGGCCGAGTGCACCGGCGATGGCCTTGAACAGCGCCGGGCCGGGGCCGGGCACCCAGCGCCCGTTCATCGCGGTGGGCTCGCTGGCCGGGATCTCCCAGTAGCCGGCAAAGCCGCGGAAGTGGTCGATGCGCACGATGTCGACCAGCTCGAAGATGCGCCGCACCCGCTCGATCCACCAGGCGTAACCTTCGCTGGCATGGGCCGACCAGCGGTACAGCGGATTGCCCCAGCGCTGGCCGGTGGCGCTGAACGCGTCGGGCGGCACCCCGGCCACCACGGTGGGCTGGCCGGCGGTGTCGAGCTCGAACAGTTCGGGCCGGGCCCAGCATTCGGCGCTGTTGTGGGCGATGAAGATGGGCGCGTCGCCCACGATCTGCACGCCGCGCTGGTTGGCATAGGCCCGCAGGCGTGCCCACTGCCTGAAGAAGCACCACTGGCAAAAGATCCAGAACTGGATACGTTCGCCGTGCTGCTTGGCGGCCGCGGCCAGCGCGGCGGGCTGACGTGTGGCCAGTGCTGGCGCCCAGTCGGTCCAGGAGCGTTGGTCGTGGTGCTCCGAGATCGCCATGAACAAGGCGTAGTTGTCCAGCCAGCTGGTGTGTTCGGCGCAAAGGCCGCCAGTTCGGCGCGTTCTTGCCGGGTTGCACTCAGGGCGAACCGGCGCGCGGCGCGTTCGAGCCGCACCATGCGGTACGGCACCATGGCCGCAAAAGTTGACCGCCGTGTCGCTCAGGCCGGGCTCGGGCACCAGGTCGTCGGCGGACAACCAGCCGCGCGTGTGCAACTCGGCCAGGTCGATCATGAGCACATTGCCGGCAAAGGCCGAACTGCTCATGTAGGGCGAGTCGCCCAGGCCGATGTTGACCAGCGGCAGGATCTGCCAGAGCTTCTGGCCACCAGCCACCAGCCAGTCGACGAAGTGGTACGCCGAGGGCCGAAGTCGCCCGAGCCATGCGGGCCGGGCAAGGACGTGGGGTGCAGCAAGATGCCGCTGCGGCGGGGAAACGCATGTTGGATCCTCGAAGACTCGCAAGCAAAGAGTGCGCAGTTCGTGTGCCGGGCGGGTATCAACCGGCCTGCCAGGTGAAGATCACGCTGGCCAGCGGCGGCAGCGTGAAGCGCAGCGAAAACGGCTTGCCGTGCCAGGGCACGGCCTCGGCGGTGAGGGCGCCGTAGGCGGTGCCGACGTTGCTGCCGCCGTAGTGACTCGAATCGGTGTTGACCCGCTCTTGGTAGACGCCGGCATGCGGCACACCGATGCGGTAGTCGGCCTGCAGCGACGGGGTGAAGTTGCTCACCACCACCGCCAGCGCATTGCCGTCGTGGCCACGCCGGATGAAGCTCAGCACCGAACGATCGGCATCGTTGTGGTCGATCCACTCGAAGCCCCTGGCGTCGAAGTCGCGCTGGTACAGCGCCGGGGTGTGCTGGTACAGGTGGTTCAAGTCCTTGAGCAAGCGCTGCACACCGGCGTGTGACGGGTCGCCCAGCAGGTGCCAGTCCAGGCTGTGTTCGTGGTTCCACTCGCGCTCTTGCGCAAACTCGCAGCCCATGAACAGCAGTTTCTTGCCCGGGTGGCCCCACATGAAACCCAGGTAGGCGCGCAGATTGGCAAATCGTTGCCAGCGGTCGCCCGGCATCTTGCCCAGCAGCGAGCCCTTGCCGTGCACCACCTCGTCGTGCGAGATGGGCAGCACGAAGTTCTCGTTGAAGGCATAGACCAGCGAGAAGGTCATCTCGCCGTGGTGGTGCTTGCGGTGCACCGGGTCACGTGCCATGTACTGCAGCGTGTCGTGCATCCAGCCCATGTTCCACTTGTAGTGAAAGCCCAGGCCGCCGGCAAACACCGGGCGCGACACGGCCGGAAAGGCGGTCGACTCTTCGGCCAGGGTGATGGCCTGGCCACGCTCCACACCCACGACCTCGTTCATGCGCTGCAGGAACGAGATGGCTTCGAGGTTCTCGCGCCCGCCCCGGTGGTTGGGCACCCATTCACCGGCCTTGCGGCTGTAGTCGCGGTAGAGCATCGAGGCCACGGCGTCGACCCGCAGGCCGTCCACACCGTAACGTTCGAGCCAGTACAACGCGTTGCCGACCAGGAAGTTGCGCACCTCGGTGCGGCCGAAGTTGTAGATGAGGGTGTTCCAGTCCTGGTGGAACCCTTCGCGGGGGTCGGCGTATTCGTACAGGTGGGTGCCGTCGAAGTTGGCCAGGCCATGGGCGTCGCTCGGAAAGTGCGCCGGCACCCAGTCCAGGATGAGGCCGATGCCTTCGCTGTGGCAACGATCGACGAAGCGACGAAAGGCTGTGGGATCGCCAAAACGGGACGTCGGCGCATACATGCCCACCGGCTGGTAGCCCCAGGAGCCGTCGAAGGGATGCTCCGACACGGGCAGCAGTTCGAGGTGGGTGAAGCCCATCGCGGGTGTAGGGCACCAGGGTGTCGGCCAGTTCGTCCCAGTTGAGCCAGCGGTTGCCGTCCTCAGGCTTGCGTCGCCAGGAGCTGAGGTGCACTTCGTAGATGCTGACCGGTGCATCCAGCGCGTTGGCTTGTTTGCGCTGCTCGCTGGGCGCGATGGCGCCCGGCATACGCGCCACGACGCTGGCCGTGGCCGGGCGCATCTCGCTTTGCAGCGCGTAGGGGTCGGCCTTTTGCGGCAGCAGGTGGCCGCCGCGGCTGCGGATCTCGTACTTGTAGCGGGTGCCGGCCATCACGCCGGGCAGGAAGATCTCCCACACGCCACATTCGCGGCGCAGGCGCATGGGGTGGCGCCGGCCGTCCCAGTGGTTGAAGTCGCCGACCACACTGACGCGCGAGGCGTTGGGCGCCCACACGGCAAAGCTGGTGCCAGGCACCCCGAGCATCTCGCGTTCGGTGGCGCCGAGCACTTCGTAGGGTCGCAGGTGGGTGCCCTCCCCCATCAGCCACACGTCCATCTCGCCCAGCACGGGCGGGAAGCGGTAGGGGTCGTCGATGACCGACCGGTGGCCGTCGTGCCAGCGCACCGCCAGGCGGTAGTCGGCGCTGGCGGCTGCGGGCATTTGGACTTCGAAGAATCCGTCGTCGCGCCGCGCGATCAGGGCGCAGACAGGTGTCGTGCCATCGGCCGCCAGCACATCCACCTGGGCTGCACCGGGCAGGAAGCAGCGCAGCCAGCGGGTGCCGTCGTCGCCCGGATGCAGGCCGAGCACCGCGAAGGGATCCCCGTGGGCGCCGCTGCGCAACTGGTCGAGGATGGTGTCGCAGATCATGGGGCGTGCTCGCGGTGAGTCAAAGGTCGGGCGCAGCTCATACACGAGCGCAGGCGGCTGCAGGGGCTGGCGAGCATGCGGGCACTTGCGCGGCTTGGCCGGGGCGGGTGGCGCTCAGGTGCCCAGGGCGCTGGCCGCACCGAGCAATGCGGGCGACTGCTTCGCATGAATCACATAGACCGGGATGGCGGCCAGGTAGCCCTCGAACCGCCCCTTGGCTTCGAAGCGGCTGCGAAACGGCGACTGCGCAAAGGCGTCACCCAGGCGTGGCACGATGCCGCCGCCGATGTAGACGCCGGCGCGTGCACCAAGCGTGAGCGCCAGGTTGCCGGCCGCCGTGCCCAGGAAGGCGCAGAACAGGTCGACGGCCTCCAGACAGGCCGCATTGCGTTCGTCGAGTGCGCCATGAACGATCTGGGCGGCTGACATCGCGGGCACGGAGGCGCCGGGCGAGTCGATCTCGAGCAGGGCTTCGTAGACGTCGATCAGGCCCTGGCCCGACACGGCGCGTTCACCCGAAGCATGGCCATACAAGGCGTCGATCTGGCGCAGCACCGCGGTCTCGCGTTCGGTGCGTCCACCCAGGGTGGCGTGGCCGCCTTCACCTTCGAGGGCAATCCAGCCGCCGCGACCGTCGGGCACCAGGCCCGACACACCCAGCCCCGTGCCCGGGCCGATCAGTGCGATGGGTGTGCCGGCCACCGGCGCACCGCCACCCACCTGGCGCAACTCGTCTGCCGGCAGATGCGGCAGGGCCAGCGCCAACGCGGTGAAGTCGTTGAGCACACGCAGGCGCTCGAATCCACACTGCGCCTTGAGCGCCGAGATCGAGAAGGCCCAGTGGTGGTTGGTCATGCGCACCTCGTCGCCCGTCACCGGGTTGGCGATGGCGATGGCGCAATCCGGCGGTGTGTTGCGACCTACTTTGGCAAGGTAGGCGACGATGGCATCGGACAGGCTGGCGTAGTCGGCGCAAGGCAATGTCGACACGTCGACGATCTCGCCACCTGCCTGCTGTTGCCAACCGAAACGGGCGTTGGTGCCGCCGACATCTGCAACGAGGCGCGGGCGATCAGGAGCCGAAGCTGAAGTGATGGTCATGGCTTGGAGGACACAAAGTGACGGGACTACAGGCCGTCGAGCGGCAAGTCCACCGGAGCGATCAGAACAGGAAATCGACCTGCGTGGACGAACAGCATGGTTACAGACGGGCGATCGGAACAGGGCCAACAACACGACTGTCGGCCAGAACGGGAAACGGCGTGTTGCCGGCCTTCCGGGCAACACGCCGTACGCGTCATTCGGGCGCCTCGCGCCCGGTGACAGCAGTCGAGATCAGACCGTGGCTGCTGCGCCGCCGGAGCTGACCGGGGGAGTGCTGGAACCACCGCCACCGCTGCGCGAGGACGACGAGGAGCCATCCTTGGGCAGCCGCGGGGGACGGCCTTCCATGATGTCCTCGATCTGCTCGGCGTCGATGGTTTCCCACTCGAGCAAGGCCTTGGCCATGGCGTGCATCTTGTCCTGGTGATCCTCGATCAGGCGACGCGCCACGACGTAGCGGTCGTCGATGATCTTGCGGATCTCCTTGTCGACCTTCTGCATCGTCTCTTCTGACACGTTCACCTGCTTGGTGATCGAGCGACCGAGGAAGACTTCGCCTTCGTTCTCGGCGTAGACCATCGGGCCGAGTTCGTCGGTCATGCCGTAACGGGTGACCATGTCGCGGGCTATCGAGGTGGCACGTTCGAAATCGTTGCTGGCGCCGGTGGTCATCTGGTTCATGAACACTTCTTCGGCAATGCGGCCGCCGAACAACACGCTGATGGTGCTGAGCATGCGCTCCTTGTCCAGGCTGTAGCGGTCACCTTCGGGCAACTGCATGGTCACGCCCAGGGCACGGCCACGCGGGATGATGGTGACCTTGTGGACCGGGTCGGTCTTGGGCAGCAGACGAGCCACCAGCGCATGACCGGCTTCGTGGTACGCGGTATTGCGGCGTTCTTCCTCGGGCATGATCATGGACTTGCGCTCTGGGCCCATCATGATCTTGTCCTTGGCCTTCTCGAAGTCGCCCATCTCGACCACCCGGCCATTACGACGCGCGGCGAACAGGGCAGCTTCATTGACCAGGTTGGCCAGATCGGCACCCGAGAAACCAGGCGTGCCACGCGCCAGGATGTCGGCGCGGATGTCCTGGCCGATCGGCACCTTGCGCATGTGCACGGTGAGAATCTGCTCGCGGCCACGCACGTCGGGCAGCGTGACGTAGACCTGGCGGTCGAAACGGCCGGGGCGCAGCAGCGCCGGGTCGAGGATGTCCGGACGGTTGGTCGCGGCCACCACGATAACGCCGAGGTTGGTTTCGAAACCATCCATCTCGACCAGCATCTGGTTGAGGGTCTGCTCGCGTTCGTCGTTGCCACCACCGAGGCCGGCGCCACGGTGGCGGCCGACGGCGTCGATTTCGTCGATGAAGATGATGCAGGGTGAGTTCTTCTTGGCCTGCTCGAACATGTCGCGCACACGGGCTGCGCCGACACCGACGAACATCTCGACGAAGTCGGAGCCCGAGATCGAGAAGAACGGCACCTTGGCTTCACCGGCAATCGACTTGGCCAGCAGCGTCTTGCCGGTACCCGGAGGGCCGACCATCAACACGCCGCGCGGAATGCGCCCGCCAAGCTTCTGGAACTTCTGTGGGTCCTTCAGGAAGTCGACGAGTTCCTTGACCTCTTCCTTGGCTTCATCGCAACCCGCGACGTCGGCGAAGGTGACGGTGTTGTTGCTCTCGTCGAGCATGCGCGCACGGCTCTTGCCGAAGCTGAATGCCCCACCCTTGCCGCCGCCCTGCATCTGGCGCATGAAGTACACCCACACGCCGATCAGCAGCACCATCGGGCCCCACGAGATCAGCAGGCTGGTGATGAGCGACTGCTCCTCACGCGGCTTGACCTTGAACTTGACGCCGTTGTTGATGAGATCACCGACCAGGCCACGATCAAGATAGGTCGCGGTGGTGCGGATCTTCTTGTCGTCGGTGGTGAGCGCCTCGATGTCGGCGCCACCAGGGTTCTCCTGCAGCACCACCTCGCGGATACGTTTGGCTCGCACCTCCTCGAGGAACTCGGAGTAGCCGATCTGGCTACCAGGTGCTGTCGAGCGGTCGAACTGCTTGAAGACCGTGAACAGCACGAGGGCAATCACCAGCCAGACAGCAACTTTCGAGAACCATTGATTATTCACCGCGGCTCCTTCTAAGAATTCCGTGTCACCCGAGAAGCCGATCTGCGTGGATGCAGGGTCAGCCCAGGAGAACGATGCGCGCGCGCCGACGCATCAACGCGGTAAGTGGGGCACATTCTAGAGGAGTCAACCCCCGCAGACCGGACAGATATGCCCTGCACCGCACAGGTCGACTCGCTTATCCCCAGGTACAAGGTCACGCGTCACCCCCGTCGAGGCCTTCGCCTGGCGCAGGTGCAACCCGACCTGGCACCAGCTTGGGACCCAGGCCGACGAGAAAGGTTTCCGAAGACTTGTCGCGTGAGGCCTTGGGCTTGATCGCCTTGACCACCCGGAAACTGCTCTTGAACAGGTTCACCAGGTCGCTGTAACCGCTGCCGTGGAACACCTTGCACACCAGTGCACCTTGCGCCTTGAGGTGACTCAGGGCGAAATCGATCGCCAGTTCGACCAGATGGCTGATCCGTGCGGCATCGGTTGATTCGATGCCCGAGAGATTGGGCGCCATGTCTGAAAGCACGACATCGACACCGCGCCCGTCCAGCATCTGCACCAGCGCCGCGAGCACTTCGTCTTCGCGGAAATCACCCTGGATGAACTGCACACCTTCGATGGGTTCGAGCGGCAGCAGGTCCAGGGCAATGATGCTGCCGTCGAGTTCGCCCGCCGCGGCACCACCCACACCGGCGCCGCGTGGCGCGAAACGGCGGCGAATGTACTGGCTCCAGGCACCGGGCACGGCACCCAGATCGACCACGACCTGACCGGGCCTGATCAGCCCACAGGTCTCGTCGATCTCCTTGAGCTTGTAGGCCGCGCGGGCCCGGTAGCCCTCCTTGTGGGCCAGCTTCACATAGGTGTCGTTGACATGGTCATTGAGCCACGCCTTGTTGACCTTCTTGCTTTTCGTGTTGATTTTCATCTGGCGTCGATAATAGAAGGATGTCTGCCATACAACTCAGCCCTGCCCAGCGCAAGGAACACCGCGCCGCCGCGCACCACCTCGAACCCGTGGTCATGATCGGCGGTGACGGCCTCACCGACGCCGTGCGCGCCGAGACCGATGCCGCGCTCAAGGCCCATGGCCTGATCAAGATCCGGGTCTTCAACGACGACCGCAAGGTGCGCGAGGAGTGGCTGGCCTCGCTGGCCGACCAACTCGACGCCGCGCCCATCCAGCACATCGGCAAGTTGCTGGTCTTGTGGCGCCCCATGCCCAAGGCCGAAGTGGTCGCGGCGCCTGCAGAGAACACCCACCTGCGCCCGCGCGTGGTGAAGATCCTCAAGTTCTCCAAGAGTGGCTCGCAGCGCGCCCAGGTGAAGAAACTTACCGTGCTGGGCAATCAGCGTGTCACCGCCGGCGGTATCGTCAAACGCTCCAAGACGCGTCCGGTCAGCACCAAGAAGCGTTCGCAGTCGACCTGAGTCCAACCCGCAACAGGCGCCGAGGCGCCTGGTTTCGCCGTTCAACAGGACGTGCGCCCCAGCACGCGCCACAGCAGCACCGCCACCAGCACACCCTTGAGCGCAAAAAACACGCTCGAGACGCCGTGCAGCAGGCCAAAACCCAAGGCGCCCGGGACACCGGTGCGCGCCGCTTCCATCATGGGTTGCAGCGCAAAGTAGCCGGCAATGGTGCAGAACAACGCGCCCAGCGCCAGCAGCATGTTGGCCGACCACATCGAGCCGCCCACGCTACGGGCACGCTCGCGCGTCACATGCCGCTCGATCACGAACAGCGCAATCGCCAGCGCCAGTGCCACGTGAGCCTCGACCCTGAAACACGCGCCGGCCAAGCGCCCGGCCTGCGTGCGTTCGAGCTGGGCAAACGCCATCGGCGCCACCACGGCACCCAGCGTCACCAGCCCACCCAGCCAGACACCAGCGAGCAACCCGGACACGCGGGTCAGGAATGACGTTGGCGCAGCCATCACCGGGCAACCAGGTCGACATGCGCCCGCAGGCAGCCCGCGGTCGCGCGCAATCGGGTGCGCGTGATCACGTGTACCGCACCTCGACCACGTCATAACGCTTGAGGCCGCCCGGCGCACGCACCTCGGCCGTATCGCCGGCTTCCTTGCCGATGAGGGCGCGGGCTATCGGCGAGCCGATCGATATACGACCGTGCTTGAGGTCGGCCTCGTCCTCGCCGACGATCTGGTAGGTCACGGACTGGCCGCTTTCTTCCTCTTCCAGATCGACGGTGGCACCAAAGACCACCTTGCCGCCAGCGTCGAGCCGCGACGGGTCGATCACCTGGGCCTGGGCAAGCTTGCTTTCGACTTCGAGGATGCGACCCTCGATGAAGCCCTGCTTGTCCTTCGCGGCTTCGTATTCGGCGTTCTCGGAAAGGTCGCCCTGGGCGCGTGCCTCGGCGATGGCAATGACAACGGCCGGCCGTTCGACATGTTTGAGCCGCTGCAGTTCTTCCTTGAGCAGGTCGAAGCCGCGTTTGGTGAGGGGGATGGTGGCCATCTTGTCTCGATGCTGGGAGCCGGCCGGACGGCCGACTCGTATAGGTCGTGGAAAACGCGCCGGTGCACCTCGTGGTGCATGGCGCCGGTACGCGGGCAGCGCAGTTGCGGGTCGAACCCGGGCGCGGGCCAAAAAAATTGGCCGCTGCCTCACCCCGCGTTGGGCGGGTCGGGCGGCGGCCTGGCGGCCTCTACCTGAGGCGGATTATTGCAGCTCGGCGTGTAGTTCCTGCAGCGAACGCACCGACAGACCCTCCTGGTGCTTGAGCGCCTCGGTGGCAGCCTCGCAGCCGGCCATGGTGGTGTAGTAGGTGACACGGTTGGCCAGCGCCGCGGTGCGGATGTGGCGCGAGTCGGCAATCGCCGTGCGGGTTTCGTCCACCGTGATGAAGACCAGCTGGATGTCGCCGGTCTTGATCATGTCGGCGATGTGGGGCCGGCCGTCCTTGACCTTGTTGACCACCTTGACCGGCACACCTGCCTCGGCAATGGCCGCCGCCGTGCCCTTGGTGGCAGCAACCACGAAACCCAGTGTGTGCAGATCACGCGCCACATCGACGGCGCGCGCCTTGTCGCTGTTCTTCACCGAGATCACCACCGTGCCCTTGGTCGGCAGGCGTGAGCCAGCGCCGAGCTGGCTCTTGAGCATCGCCTCACCGAAGGTGCTGCCCACGCCCATCACCTCGCCGGTGGAACGCATCTCGGGGCCAAGAATCGGGTCGACGCCAGGGAACTTGTTGAACGGGAAGACGGCTTCCTTGACGCTGAAATACGGCGGGACCACCTCATGGGGCGCCTTGCCGTCGTCGCCCTTCTGGTCCGCCAGCAGCTGACCGGCCATGCAGCGTGCAGCAATCTTGGCCAGCGACTGGCCGGTGGCCTTGGACACATACGGCACGGTACGCGAGGCGCGCGGGTTGACCTCGAGCACATAGACGGTGCAGGCGTCGAGCCCGCCAGTGACGTCGCCCTGGATGGCGAACTGCACGTTCATCAGGCCGACCACCTTGAGGGCGCGAGCCATTTGTGCGGTCTGGCGGCGCAACTCATCCTGCAGCACCTGGCTGAGTGTGTAGGGCGGCAGCGAACAGGCCGAGTCACCCGAGTGCACGCCCGCCTGCTCGATGTGTTCCATGATGGCGCCGATCATCACGGCGCCGCCAGCGTCTGCGATGCAATCCACATCGACCTCGACGGCGTCATCCAGGAACCGGTCGAACAGCACGGGCGATTTCTCGCTCACGCGCACAGCCTCGCGCATGTAGCGCTCGAGGTCCTTGTCGCCGTGCACGATTTCCATCGCGCGGCCACCCAGCACATAACTCGGGCGCACCACGAGCGGGTAGCCGATCTCGTTGGCCAGCGCGATGGCGGCGTCTTCGGTGCGCGCCGTGCGGTTGGGCGGCTGGCGCAGGCCCAGCGTGTGCAGCAACTGCTGGAAACGTTCGCGGTCTTCTGCGATGTCGATGCTGTCGGGCGAGGTGCCGATGATGGGCACGCCGTTGGCTTCCAGGTCGAGCGCGAGCTTGAGCGGCGTCTGGCCGCCGTACTGCACGATCACACCGACCGGCTGCTCCTTGGCCACGATCTCGAGCACGTCTTCGAGCGTCACCGGCTCGAAGTAGAGCCGGTCGCTGGTGTCGTAGTCGGTCGACACGGTCTCGGGGTTGCAGTTGACCATGATGGTCTCGTAGCCGTCCTCACGCATGGCGAGGGCAGCATGGACGCAGCAGTAGTCGAACTCGATGCCCTGGCCGATGCGGTTGGGGCCACCACCCAGCACCATGATCTTCTTGTTGGTGGTCGGCGCGGCTTCACATTCGCCGTCGTCGTTTTCGTAACACGAGTAGAGGTAGGCGGTCTGCGTCGCGAACTCGGCCGCGCAGGTGTCGACGCGTTTGTAGACCGGGCGCACACCCAAGGCGTGGCGGGCACGGCGCACATCGTGCTGGTTGCTGTGCATCAGCTTGCCCAGGCGGCGATCCGAGAAACCCTTCTTCTTCAGGTAACGCAGTTCGGCGGCCGAGAGACTGGCCACCGTGCGGCCCTTGAGCTGGGCTTCGGTGGCGACGATCTGCTCGATCTGCGCCAGGAACCAGGGGTCGATCGCGGTCTCTTCGAAGATCTCGTCCAGCGTCAGGCCGATGCGGAAGGCGTCTGCCACAAACAGGATGCGCTCGGGGCCGGCTTCGCCGATCTCCTCGATGATCTCGTCGCGGTCGGTCGACCGTTCCGTCAGGCCATCGATGCCGGTCTCCAGGCCACGCAGCGCCTTTTGCAGGCTTTCCTGGAAAGTGCGGCCCATGGCCATCACTTCGCCGACCGACTTCATCTGCGTCGTGAGGTGCGGGTCGGCGGCTGGGAACTTCTCGAACGCGAAGCGCGGGATCTTGGTGACGACGTAGTCGATCGAGGGTTCGAACGAGGCCGGCGTGGCGCCACCGGTGATGTCGTTCTTGAGTTCGTCGAGCGTGTAGCCCACCGCCAGCTTGGCGGCGATCTTGGCGATCGGGAAGCCCGTCGCCTTGGACGCCAGCGCCGATGAACGCGACACGCGCGGGTTCATCTCGATCACGACCATACGGCCGTCCTGGGGGTTGATCGAGAACTGAACGTTCGACCCGCCGGTGTCGACGCCGATCTCGCGCAGGATGGCGATCGAGGCGTTGCGCAGCAACTGGTACTCGCGGTCGGTGAGCGTCTGCGCCGGGGCCACGGTGATCGAGTCGCCGGTATGAATGCCCATCGGGTCGAGGTTCTCGATCGAGCACACGATGATGCAGTTGTCCGCCTTGTCGCGCACAACCTCCATCTCGTATTCCTTCCAGCCGATCAGCGATTCCTCGATGAGCAGTTCGCTGGTGGGCGAGAGGTCGATGCCGCGCTTGCAGATCTCCTCGAACTCTTCGGGGTTGTAGGCAATGCCGCCCCCCGTGCCGCCGAGCGTGAAGCTCGGGCGGATCACCATGGGGAACCCAGCGCCGCCGATGTCGGCCTGGATAGCCTTCTGCACCGCCCAGGCTTCTTCCAGCGAGTGGGCAATGCCCGACTTGGCCGAGCCCAGGCCGATGGACGTCATCGCGTCCTTGAACTTCAGACGGTCTTCGGCCTTCTCGATGGCGTGTTCGTTGGCGCCGATCATCTCGACCTTGTACTTGTCGAGCACGCCGTGTTTATGCAGTTCGAGCGCGCAGTTCAGCGCGGTCTGGCCACCCATGGTCGGCAGGATCGCGTCCGGTCGCTCCTTGGCGATGATCTTCTCGACCACCTGCCAGGTGATGGGTTCGATGTAGGTGACGTCGGCCGTGGCCGGGTCGGTCATGATGGTCGCAGGGTTGCTGTTGACCAGGATGACCTTGTAGCCCTCTTCGCGCAGCGCCTTGCAGGCCTGGGCGCCGGAGTAGTCGAACTCGCAGGCCTGGCCGATGATGATCGGGCCCGCGCCGATGATGAGGATGCTTTTCAGGTCTGTACGTTTTGGCATGGTGTGATCACAGCGTTGCCGAGGCCAGCTTGGCCCCGAAGCCGACGAAGAGGGCGCCGACGCCGGCACTGGCCGCGCCACTCAGGCGGCGGCGGGCACGGAAGGCGGCAGCCAGGCGGGCGCCCATGAAGATCAGCGTCGACAGGTAGAGAAAGCTCGCGGTCTGACCAATGGCGCCCAGGATCAGGAAGCTCAGGCCCGGATGGGCATAGGCCGGATCGACGAACTGGATGAAGAAGGACACGAAGAACAGGATGGCCTTCGGGTTGAGCAGGCTGATCACCAGCGCCTTGCGCAGCGGTTGGGTGGCGTCGGCGGGCGGCGCAGCCACCGGCGAACCCTCTGCAGGCCCGCGCCAGGCGGCCAGGGCACCGGCCAGCAATTGCAGCCCCATCCAGCCCAGGTAGATTGCCCCGGCGATCTTGACCACCAGAAATACCTGCGGGCTGGACTTGAGCAACGACGCGCCGCCCAGGGCTGCCACGGTCATGAGCACCGTGTCGCCGATGAACACGCCGGTGGCTGCGGTGTAGCCGGCGCGCACGCCGCGCTGGGCCGCCACAGACAGCACGTAGAGCGAATTCGGCCCGGGCAGCAGGATGATGAACACCACCGCGGCCAGGTAGGTCCACAGGTCGGTGATGCCGAACACAGCGCCCACCTCAGCGCGCCCTCATCAGGTCGGTGAAGCGGTCGAACAGGTAGGCGATGTCGTGCGGGCCGGGTGAGGCTTCGGGGTGACCCTGGAAACAGAACGCCGGCCTGTCGGTGCGAGCCAGGCCCTGCAACGTGCCGTCGAACAGGCTCACATGTGTGGGGCGCAGATTGGCCGGCAAGGTTGCGGCATCCACTGCGAAACCGTGGTTCTGGCTGGTGATCGAGACACGGCCGGTGTCGAGATCCTTGACCGGATGATTGGCGCCGTGGTGGCCGAACTTCATCTTGAAGGTCTTCGCACCCGATGCCAGCGCCAGGATCTGGTGGCCCAGGCAGATGCCGAAGGTCGGGATGCCGGTCTCGATCAGTTCGCGCGTGGCGGCGATGGCGTAGTCGCAGGGCTCGGGGTCGCCGGGGCCGTTGCTCAGGAAGATGCCGTCAGGCGAGTAGGCCAGCACGTCGGCGGCCGACGTCTGTGCCGGCACCACGGTGACCTTGCAGCCGCGTTCGGCCAGCATGCGCAGGATGTTGTTCTTGACGCCGAAGTCGTAGGCCACCACATGGAACTGCGGAGCGGTCTGCTGACCGAAGCCGGGCTGGCCATCGGCGCCGGCCAGGCGCCACTCGGTTTCGGTCCAGGTCTGCGGCGCGGTGCGGCTCACGACCTGGGCCAGATCGAGACCGGCCATGTTCGGCGCCGAACGGGCCAGCGCCACCGCTTCGGCCTTCATCGACGAGTTGATCTCGGTGCCAGGCGCAAAGGCGACGATGGCGCCGTTCTGGGCGCCCGAGGTGCGCAGCAGCCGGGTCAGGCGGCGGGTGTCGATGTCGGCGATCGCCACGGTGCCTTCGCGCAGCAGGTACTCGGGCAGCGTAGCCGTCTGGCGGAAGTTCGACGAACGAAGAGGCAAGTCCTTGATGATCAGACCAGCGGCGTGGACCTGCGTGGCCTCGGTGTCCTGCTCGTTGACACCATAGCTGCCGACGTGCGGATACGTCAGCGTCACGATCTGACGGCAGTAGCTCGGGTCGGTGAGGATCTCTTGGTAACCGGTGAGGGCGGTGTTGAACACCACCTCACCCACCGTGTGGCCGGGCGCGCCGATGGACGTGCCCACAAAGACCGTGCCATCTGCGAGTGCGAGTATGGCGGGAGGCAGAACGGGCAGCACGGGAACTCCGAAGTGATGCACACCCAGCTCTGCTGCGCACTGGTCCCGGCGCGTGTGGCGACGGGGTGGCAGAACCGTATCCGGTAGGGATAAACAGCGAGATCGCTAGGCGGCAATGTTGAAAGGGCAAACCGCGAGATTATAGCCGGCCATGGGTTTTCCCTCGACCCTCGGCTGCCCCATCACGACCCTTGGCGGGGCAGCAAACACCGGCAAGGTGCACACGCCAGCCCTTTGGTGCGTGCCGACTCAGAGTGCGGCGATGCCCGCGCGGGCGATCTGGGCATCTTCGGGCGACTTCACGCCACTCACCCCTACGGCGCCCACACACTGGCCGTCCACCATGATGGGCACACCACCTTCGAGCATGCCTTCGAGTGAGGGTGCACTCAAGAAGGAGTAGCGCCCCTGGTTGATCACTTCTTCATAGACCTTGGACTCACGCCGGCCGAGTGCTGCCGTGCGTGCCTTGGCCGGGCCGATGTGCGACGAGATCGGCGCCGCGCCGTCGAGTCGCTGCAACCACAACAGGTGGCCGCCGTCGTCGACGATGGCGATCGACACGGCCCACTGGTTGTGCAAGGCCTCGGCCTCGGCGGCAGCGGCGATACGTTTCACGTCGTCCAGGGTCAGGAATTTCTTGCTTTGCATTTTGGAAGCCCGATTCAGGCACAGTTCGTCGAACCTCAACCTTATCAGGTACCCAACTGACGACTCGCACCCAGGCGACGTGACAGGCCCCACCCTTGAAACCCAGGCCAGGTGCCACATCTACAGACGAACAGGCGCCCGACCCGCACAACACCTTGCGGCGTCTTCGCAGGGTCGACCCTGATCCTCTGTAAAGAAACAGGGGAACTAGAATTCGCGGCAACAGTCAGAGACATCAGTCTGTCAACCCAGGAGATCCAATGAACAACGGCTCGCAAATCTACAACGCCTACCCTTCTGCGGGGGCGCTCGCAGACTCGCGCCAGCGCGTGCTGCGCAACACCTACTGGCTGCTGGCACTCTCGATGATCCCGACCGTGCTGGGCGCCTGGGTGGGTGTGAGCACCGGCATCATGGCCATGATGGGCAACGGCCTGTCGTTGATCCTGTTTCTCGCGGGTGCCTTCGGCTTCATGTACGCCATCGAGAAAACCAAGGAAAGTTCGACCGGCGTCGTCGTGCTGCTGGGCTTCACCTTCTTCATGGGCCTGATGTTGTCGCGCATGCTGGCCATGGTGCTCGGGTTCAGCAACGGCAGTTCACTCATCATGATGGCCTTCGGCGGCACGGCAGGTGTCTTCGTCGCGATGGCTAGCCTGGCCAGCGTGATCAAGCGCGACCTGTCGAACCTGAACAAGTTCTTGTTCGTCGGTGTGATCCTGCTGCTGGTGGCGATGGTCATCAACATGTTCGTGCAGTCGAGCGCCATGATGATCACCCTGTCGGTGCTGGCGATCGGCATTTTCTCGGCCTTCCTGCTGGTCGACATCAAGCGCATCATCGACGGCGGCGAGACCAACTACATCAGCGCCACGCTGGCCATCTATCTGGACGTGTACAACATCTTCCAGAACCTGCTGGCACTGCTCGGCATCTTCGGCGGCGAGCGCGACTGAAACAGTACGTCGGGGCCCATGCCCCGAGCTGACAACACAAGGGGCCCTCTGAGGGGCCCCTTTTTCATGCCTTGACTACCGGTGCAGAGAAACTCGCTGCGGCAGGTAGTGATCAATATTCAGAGCCACCACCGTAACTGCCGGGTGCCAGATTTTCGAACTTGGTCAGCGGCTTCATGAACGCCAGGCGCACCGTGCCGACCGGGCCGTTACGCTGCTTGCCGATGATGATCTCGGCCACGCCCGGCTCCTTCGACTCCTTGTTGTAGTAGTCATCGCGGTAGATGAACATGATGACGTCGGCATCCTGCTCGATGGCACCCGACTCGCGCAAGTCACTCATCATGGGGCGTTTGTCGGTGCGGGTCTCGACACTGCGGTTGAGCTGCGACAGCGCAATCACCGGGCATTGCAGCTCCTTGGCCAGGGCCTTCAGGCCCCGCGAGATCTCGCTGATTTCGGTGGCGCGGTTTTCGCCGGCACTGCCACCCGAACCACTCATGAGCTGCAGGTAGTCGACGATGATCATGCCGAGCTTGCCGCACTGGCGTGCCTGGCGCCGTGACCTGGCGCGCAGTTCGGCAGGGGTCAGCGCCGGGGTTTCGTCGATGAACAGGCTGACGTTGCGCAACTGGTCGACCGCTTCCGACAACCGGCCCCATTCCTCGTCACGCAACTTGCCGGTGCGCAGGTTCTGCTGATCGATACGACCCAGTGAACCCACCATCCGCAAGGCCAGTTGCGCCGCGCCCATTTCCATCGAGAACACGCACACCGGCAAGCCTTCGCGCACGGCGACGTGTTCACCGATATTGAGCGCAAACGCCGTCTTGCCCATCGACGGGCGTGCGGCCAGGATGATGAGGTCGCCGCCCTGGAAACCCGCCGTCATCTTGTCGAGATCGACAAAACCACTGGGCACACCGGTGACGTCGCCCGCGCCGTTTTCCGACAACTCATGCACCCGGTCGATCAGTTGCACGACCAGGTTGTCCATCGAATGGAAGCCCTGCTTGGTGCGGGATCCTTCTTCGCCGATGCGGAAAATCTTGCTTTCGGCCTCGTCGAGTATCTGCGGCACCGCACGGCCCTGCGGATTGAACGCCGCCGTGGCAATCTCGTCGCTCGCCGCGACGAGCTTGCGCAAGATGGCGCGCTCACGCACGATCTCGGCGTAGCGCCGCATGTTGGCCGCACTCGGCACACTTTGCGCCATGGCGTTGAGGTAGGCCAGCCCGCCCACTTCCTCGGCCTTGCCCAGGCTTTGCAACTGCTCGTAGACAGTGATCACGTCGGCCGGCTTGTTGTTGCCCACCAGGCCCGAGATGGCCGAGAAGATCATCCGGTGTTCGAAGCGGTAGAAGTCACTCTCGGTCAGCAGGTCACCGGCCCGGTCCCAGGCGCTGTTGTCGAGCAGCAGGCCGCCGAGCACACTTTGTTCGGCCTCCACCGAATGTGGCGGGATACGCAGGCGCGCCACCTCGTCGTCGCCGGTCTGGGGTGCCGAAAAGCCAGGATTGAGGATTGCTGCCATGGGGAAATCATAGGCGGCCAAGCCCGAATCGCTTGTGCACAGCGCTGTGGATATCCAGGGGACGACATGGGGACAGTGACTGCAGGTGCCACTCTCGTCGAGGTCGACACTCAGATCGGCGCCCGAGGTGCGACCCAAAACGACAAAGCCGGCTCGCGCCGGCTTTGGTCTGCTGCAGTGCACCCCGAGCGGGGTGCAAGGTCAGTTGTGGTCGATCAGTCGACGGCGGCGACAACCGCCACACGCACTTCGATCACCACGTCGGTATGCAGAGCGATCGAGACGTCCTGTTCACCCACATGTTTGATCGGGCCGGCAGGCATACGCACCTGGGCCTTGATGACGTCATGACCCATGGCCTTGATGGCTTCGGCCACGTCGGCATTGGTCACCGAGCCGAACAGACGGCCGTCGACGCCAGCCTTCTGCGCGATCTTGACGACCTTGCCGGCGAGCTTCTCGCCCAGGGACTGGGCAGCGCCGAGCTTGCCAGCCTGGATCTTTTCAAGCTCAGCACGCTTGGCTTCGAATTCCTTGATCGCCTTGTCGGTGGCACGGCGAGCGGCACCCTTGGGGATCAGGAAGTTGCGCGCATAACCGTCACGCACCTTGACGACTTCGCCCAGGTTGCCCAGGTTCGCGATCTTTTCGAGCAGGATGATTTGCATGTCGGGCTCCTCAGACCTTGTGCTGGTCGCTGTAGGGCAGCATGGCCAGGAAACGCGCACGCTTGATGGCGGTCGTGAGTTGGCGCTGGAAGATGGCACGGGTGCCGGTCAGGCGCGCCGGAGTGATCTTGCCGTTTTCGCCGACGAAGTCACGCAGCACGTCCAGATCTTTGTAGTCGATCTGTTTGACGCCGGCGACTGTGAAGCGGCAGAAGCGCTTGCGCTTGAACAGCAGCGACTGCTGGTTGCGCTTGGTCTTGCGGTCCTTGGAAAACCTGGAACGGGGGGGTGCCATGATGTATTCGTCCTAATTGGGTGGTGTGGGGTCGGGCGGCAAGGCGCTGAAACTCTCGATCTGCAACATCACGCCGCGGCCGTTGCGGTGCTTGACCAAGAAACCCGTGAAATTGCCCGCAGTACCGAGCGCGGTATTCACCAGGTCCCGGGCCAGTTCGCCCAGGGCGCAGGCCGTGACTTCGAGAGAGAGTTTTCGCGTCTGTCCTTCCTGAAAGCGCTCGGACTCGTGGGCCAGACGCAGGTCGACGACCGGCAAGCCCGCGGGTGTGTAGCGCAGAGCATCACGTTGCACGATCCTGGCGCTGAGCACGAGTTGGTTCACCGCTGGGGTGCTCCGTCTCGCCGCTCGCCGGCAGGCGTGTCACGTGCGAGGCTCATCAGGCGTTGGCCGGCTCCTGTTGCGACTTGCGGGCTTCTTCCTTCTCGACGCGACGCATCATGGGCGACGGGCCGGTGTCGGCCTTGTCGCGCTTGACGGTCAGGTGACGCAGCACGGCGTCGTTGAAGCGGAAGCCCGTTTCGAGTTCGATCAACGTGGGGTTGTCGCACTCGATGTTCACGCACAGGTAGTGCGCCTTGGCCAGCTTGTTGATGGCGTAGGCCATCTGCAGGCGACCCCAGTCTTCGACGCGGTGGATCTTGCCACCGGCGGCCGTGACCAGGCCCTTGTAACGTTCCAGCATGGCCGGAACCTGTTCGCTCTGGTCGGGATGGACCAGCAGCACGATTTCGTAATGACGCATGAATACTCCTTGTGGATTCCGAGAATGGAAGCCGCACCGATGCGTCGGTCAGCAGTGCGGCAAGGTGGGGGAAAGCCCGCGAGTATAGCCGGCAACGACCCAGTCGAGCCAGGCCATGGCGGCATGACGGGAGATCACGTCATCGTGCTCGTGCTGCCGCTCCTTGGCGGCAGCACGGCGGCGCCACGCGGCACAGCCCGAGTGGTCAGGCTTCGTCGGGCGAGGGGAACCTCAGGCGGTCGACCACCGCCTGTTCTGCCGGCGTGCTGGCCGGCCCGGCCAGGCTGGCCAGCACCAGCGCCACACAGCCGGCGGGCACGGCAAACACGGCGGCAGCCATGGGTTCGATGCCCCACCACAGGCAGTCGGCCAGCGGACGGGTCACACCGAACCAGCCGCGCAGCGCCGGGTGGGTCGTCACCATGTAGTAGACACACACACCCATGCCGACCAGCATGCCGGTGGTGGCGCCCCAACGTGTGGCCCGGCGCCAGAAGATGCCCAGCACCAGCGCCGGAAACAGCACCGAGGCCGCCATCGAAAACGCCGCCGACACGAATTGCAGGATATCGGTGAGGCGCAGCTGCGCGACAAAGGCCGCCGCCAGCGCGACCACCAGCACCAGGAACTTGGACAACATCACCCGCCGCATGGCCGGTGCGGTCGGGTTGATGACGCGGTAATACAGATCGTGAGCCAGCGCGTTGGAGATGGTCAGCAGCAGACCGTCGGCTGTCGACAGGGCAGCAGCCAAGCCACCTGCGGCCACCAGTGATGTCACCACCACCGGCAAGCCGCCGATCTCGGGAGCGGCCAGCACGATGACGTCGCCGCCCAGGTGCAGCTCGGCCAGTTGCAGGATGCCGTCGCCGTTGAAGTCGAACACCGACACCAGCCCGGGGTCGAGCTTGGACCAGCGTTTGATCCAGCTGGGCAACTGGTCGAAAGGTGTGCCGATCAGGTGGTTGAGCACTTCCCACTTCACCATCACCGCCAGCGCCGGTGCGGCCAGGTAGAGCAGCGAGATGAACGCCAACGACCAGGCCACCGAGCGTCGCGCCTCACGCACCGAGGGGGTGGTATTGAAGCGGGTCAGCACATGCGGCATGGCTGCGGTGCCCAGCATGAGACACAAGGCCAGCGCGAGAAAGTTGCGCCGTGCCAGCTCATAGGCCTGCTGCTCGGCAGGTGTGCCATCGGCGCGGCCAGGCACGAAGGGTTGCACCTGAGGCGGCAGTCCGGCCAGGGGTTTGGCGAGCAACTCGGCGCGCTGGTTCTCGCGGGTGTAGGCAGCTCGTGCATCGGCCTCGGTCTGCGGGCGTGTGGCCAGTCGTCGCTCGGCCTGCTGCACCAGGCCGGGTGATGCCTCGGCCGCGCGCAGGGCACGCAGCTGGGCACGCATGGTTTCGGTGTCGTCGACCATCGCTTGCGACACATCGGCGAGTTTGCGTTTGGCGTCGGCCGCCCGCACCGCGAGCTGGTGAGCCACCGCCTGTTCGACCGGGTCGACACGAAGCTGCTGCTCGCGTGTGGTGACCTGCTCGAGCTGCTGGCCGTAGGTGAGCAAGGCAAACGGGCTGCCGGTCTGGTTGACCGAGAGCCAGACCACTGGCGTCAGGTAGGCAATGATGAGCACGATGTATTGCGCAACCTGCGTCCAGGTCACGGCTCGCATGCCACCCAGAAACGAACACACCAGAACACCACCCAGGCCAACGAAGATGCCGATCTCGAAACTGAAGCCGGTGAGGTGTGAGGTGATCAGCCCCACGCCGTAGATCTGCACCACCACGTACACAAACGACACCACCACGGCCGCGAACACACCGATCAGGCGTGGCAACAGGCCGCCGTAACGTTCGCCCAGAAAGTCGGGCAGCGTGAAATGCCCGAGCCGACGCAGGTAGGGCACGAGCAGGAAGGCCACCAGGCAGTAGCCCCCCGTCCAGCCCAGGATGTAGGCCAGACCGGCATACCCCTGCAGGTACAACACGCCAGCGGTACCGATGAACGACGCCGCCGACATCCAGTCGGCCGCCGTGGCCATGCCGTTGTACATGGCCGGCACGCGGCGCCCGGCGACGTAGTACTCCGACGGGTCGGTCGTGCGTGTCATCAGGCCGATGGCCGCATACACCAGCACCGTGGCGATCAAGAAGATGCCGCCGATCCAGCTGCGTGGCCAGCCTCTTTGTTCGAGCAGCGTCAGCAAGCCGATGAAGGCCACCACCGCCAGGATGTAGACGGCATAACGCTTGTGCAGTACACGATTGAACGTACGTGTCGTGACCTCAGTGTGGCGTGGCGACGCCGGGAGCACCTGGAATTGACGGGGCATCGACAGCGCCTGGTCTGGCCGGATCGCTCAGTCGGTTCTGCGCCGACGTCCAGCAGCGGCGGACGAGGAACCGCTTTGGCCGTCTGCCGAGGCCGCGGCGTCTGCCGCTGCGTCATTGGCGTCGTGCCATGCGTCCTCGATCATTTCGACGGCCCAGATATACACGACGATCAGCACCACATAGATGCCAACCGCACCTTGTGAACTCAGCCAGAAACCAAGCGGGAACCGACCGATGTGATAGAAATTCAGCTCAGTCGCAAACCAGGGCAGCGCCAATGTCACAACCAGCCAGGCCGCCAGGAGAATGACACTGACACGCCTGATGTTGCGCCAATAACTCAGCCGCGCCTGATGTCGGTCCACCTCAGCACTCGAGGCAAGCAGCTTGCCCGCCATCGGCAACCGGGCCGGCACGCCGCCGGACCGGTTGACACCAAACCCGTTCAACAACTCTCGCGCTGTGACCATGCCCACTCCCCGGCCGCTGGAGATTGCCAGCCAGGCGATTCTGGGCAGCACGCGCCCATCGCGCCATTAGGGTGAGCCTGGAAACTTCTGAACAAATCCAGCACGGCACCCTGCGGCCCGGCAGCGCCAGGGCACGGCGACAACCACCACCCGAGCGCTCGCCGAGGCCGGGCATGATCACCGCTGCGCCAGCAGCTTCCAGGTATCGATCACCGAGTCCGGGTTGAGCGAGATCGACACGATGCCCTCCTGAGCCAGCCATTGCGCGAAATCGGGATGATCGCTGGGGCCCTGGCCGCAGATGCCGATGTATTTGCCGTGGGCACGGCATGCGGCGATGGCGCGGCTGATCAAGGCCTTTACCGCCGGGTCGCGCTCGTCGAAATCGGCGGCCAGCACTTCGAGGCCCGAGTCGCGGTCCAGGCCTAGGGTGAGTTGGGTGAGATCGTTCGAGCCGATCGACATGCCGTCGAAGTAGGCCAGGAACTGGTCGGCCAGGATGGCATTGCTCGGGATTTCGCACATCATGATCACGCGCAGCCCGTCGGTGCCGCCATCGGCCGCACGTTTGAGGCCACGGTCGGCCAGCATCTTGACGACCTTCTCGCCCTGTTTGAGCGTGCGCACGAAGGGCACCATGATCTCGACGTTGGTCAGGCCCATCTCGTTGCGCACACGCTTGAGCGCGGCACATTCCATCGCGAAGGCCTCGCCGAACTCGTCGCTCACGTAGCGCGCCGCGCCGCGGAAACCCAGCATGGGGTTCTCTTCGTCGGGCTCATACCGTGAGCCACCGATGAGCTTCTTGTATTCGTTGCTCTTGAAGTCCGACAGCCGAACGATCACCGGCTTGGGCCAGAAGGCCGCGCCGATGGTGGCGATGCCTTCGACCAGCTTGTCGATGTAGAAGGCACGCGGGCTGGCATGGCCTCGCGCCACCGATTCGACCGCCTTCTTGAGGTCCTGGTCGATGTTCGGATAGTCGAGGATGGCCTTCGGGTGCACCCCGATGTTGTTGTTGATGATGAACTCGAGCCGGGCCAGGCCAACGCCCGAATTGGGCATCTGCGCAAAATTGAATGCCAGCTGCGGATTGCCGACGTTCATCATGATCTTGACCGGCGAATACGGCAGCTCGCCGCGTTCGACCTCACTCACCTCGGTCTCGAGCAGACCGTCGTAGATGTAGCCGGTGTCGCCTTCCGAGCAGGCCACGGTGACGAGTTGGCCGTCACTCAGCACCTCGGTGGCATCACCACAACCCACCACGGCCGGGATGCCGAGTTCACGCGCGATGATGGCCGCGTGGCAGGTGCGCCCGCCGCGGTTGGTGACGATGGCGCTGGCGCGTTTCATCACCGGCTCCCAGTTCGGGTCGGTCATGTCGGTGACCAGCACGTCGCCGGGTTGCACACGGTCCATCTCGGTGATGCTGTGCACCAGGCGCACCGGGCCGGTACCGATCTTCTGGCCGATGGCACGGCCTTCGGCCAGCACGGCGCCCTGGCCCTTCAACTTGTAGCGATGTTCCACCTGATTGGCCGCCTGGCTTTTCACCGTCTCGGGCCGGGCCTGCAGGATGTAGAGCTGGTTGTCGCCTCCGTCCTTGCCCCATTCGATGTCCATCGGGCGGCCGTAGTGGCTTTCGATGATGAGGGCGAAACGCGCCAGCTCGATCACGTCCGCGTCGCTCAGCGAGTAACGGTTGCGCAGCTCGGGCGGCGTGTCGGTGGTCTTGACCAGCTTGCCCGACGCGGCCTTCTCTTCGGCCGAAGCGAACTCCATACGAATCAGCTTGGAGCCCAGGTTGCGCCGGATGATGGGCAACTTGCCCGCCTTCAGCGCCGGCTTGTGCACATAGAACTCGTCCGGGTTGACGGCGCCCTGCACCACGGTTTCACCCAGGCCGTAACTCGAGGTGATGAAGACCACGTCCTCGAAACCCGACTCGGTGTCGATGGTGAACATCACGCCGGCAGCACCCAGATCCGAGCGCACCATGCGCTGCACACCCGCCGACAAGGCCACGTCGGCATGGGCGAAACCCTTGTGCACGCGGTAGCTGATCGCGCGGTCGTTGTAGAGCGAGGCGAACACTTCCTTGATCTTGTGCAGCACCGCCTCGATGCCCACCACGTTGAGAAAACTCTCCTGCTGTCCGGCGAACGAGGCGTCGGGCAGGTCTTCGGCGGTGGCCGATGAACGCACGGCGAACGACGCGCCGGGGTTGCCCTCGGTCAGTGTGGCGAACTCGGCGCGGATGCCGGCTTCGAAGTCGGCCGGAAACGGCGCGGCCTCGACCCAGCCACGGATTTCGGCACCCGCACGGGCGAGTTCACGCACGTCGTCGGTGTCGAGTGCATCCAGACGCGCGTTGATCTTCGCGGTGAGGCCGGCTGCGTCCAGAAACACCCGGAAGGCATGGGCCGTGGTCGCAAAACCGGTCGGCACCCGCACGCCCGAGGCGGCCAGCTGGCTGATCATTTCGCCGAGCGAGGCGTTTTTACCGCCTACCGACTCGACGTCGTCCATCCTCAGATTCTCAAACGGTACGACCAGGGCGGTCGCAGCAAAAAGCGCGGACATGACAAAGCTCCATGATGTAAGAAACCTTGGGCCGCATGGCCGTGCGCGCACTGTGACGTCACCAGGCCTTGTAGGTCTGTTTCGTGGCGAGGTGACATCGGGCGAATCATGGCTGCTGGCGTAATGAAAACCATTCTACGGGTTGCCCCTATCATGCTCCGCACAGTTTTCGCCGGAGCTTCGCCATGCCCAATCGCACCGTGTTCTTTGTCTCCGATGGCACCGGCATCACCGCCGAAACCTTCGGCAATTCGATCCTGGCGCAGTTCGGCGCCAAGCCGCGGCACGTGCGCCGACCCTTCATCGACACCCTCGAGAAGGCCCAGCAGGTGGTGCACGAGATCAACGGTTGCGCGGTCTCCGAAGGCCGTCGCCCCATCGTCTTCATCACCCTGGTCAACGAGCACGTGCGTTCGTTCGTGCGCGAGCGCGCCCAGGCCCTGGTGCTCGACATGTTCAACACTTTCGTCGAGCCGCTCGAAGCCGAGTTCGGCGTCAAGAGCAACCACCGCGTCGGGCGTTTCACCGAAGTGGCCAAGAGCCAGGAATACCACGACCGCATCGAGGCCATCAACTTCTCGCTGGCCCATGACGACGGTCAGTCGGCGCGCAACCTCGAACAGGCCGACGTGATCCTGGTGGGTGTGAGCCGCAGCGGCAAGACACCCACCTCGCTGTATCTCGCGATGCAGCACGGCGTGAAGGCGGCGAACTATCCACTCATTCCGGAGGACTTCGACCGCAACGCCCTGCCCTCGATGCTGCTGCCTTTCAAGCGCAAATGCTTCGGCCTGACGATCGACCCGGACCGCCTCTCGCAGATCCGCAACGAACGCCGCCCTGGCAGCAAATACGCCTCACTCGAAAACTGCCGCTACGAGGTCAACGAGGCCGAACGCCTGATGAAACGTGACGGCATCGCCTGGTTGTCGTCCACGCACAAGTCGATCGAGGAGATCGCGACGACCATCCTGCGCGACATCCGGCCGGATCGGCTGATCTACTGAACAGGCTCGAGTACGCCTGGTGCGTAACCCGATCTCACGCCTGCTCGAGTCGCCCGAGGTCGCTCATGAAACGCCATCGGCCTTCATGCGAGGCGGCAACATCAACGCCATCAACTCGTCGGCCTTGAGCGGGCCCAGAGCCTCGGCGTCGCCGTCCGCTTCGAGCACGCTGTCGGCCAGTTCGCGCTTGCTCTCGTGCAGGGCGACGATGCGTTCTTCCAGCGTGCCGGTGTTGACCAGCCGGTAGACCGTCACCGGGCGCAACTGGCCGATGCGGTGGGCGCGCCCGCTGGCCTGATCTTCAGCGGCCGGATTCCACCAGGGATCGGCGATCACCACGTAGTCGGCCACGGTGAGGTTCAGGCCGAAGCCACCGGCCTTCAGGCTGATGAGAAACAGTTCGCCCTCGCCCGCCTGGAAAGCCGCAACGCGCCGGCTGCGCTCCGGCCCAGGCGTGCTGCCGTCGAGGTATTGATACGCGATGCCGGCCGCGTCGAGTGGCTCGCGCAACAGCGTCAGGAAGTCGACGAACTGGCTGAACACCAGCGCCTTGTGGCCGTTGGCGACGAGTTCGGCAGCCAGTTCGGCAAAGGCCGTGACCTTGGCGCCGGGTTGTTTCAGGTCAGGCGTGACCAGGCGCGGATCACACGCCGCACGCCTGAGCTTGGTCAGCTGGGCCAGGATGTTGAAGTGCGCCTGTGCACTCACCGCGCCCGACAAGGCCTCGTGTGCCTCCACCACCGCCTGGCGGCGCAGCGCTTCATAGTGCGCCAACTCGGTCTCATTGCCCTGCACCCGCAGCAGCAGTTCGGTGCGCGGCGGCAGGTCGTCGAGCACCTGGGCCTTGGTTCGACGCAGCACGAAGGGCGCGATGAGCCGGCGCAGCGTGCGGCGCGGCCCGGTCTGGCGATCCCGTTCGATCGGCCCGGCAAAACGTGCGTTGAACTGCGCCGGGGTGCCCAGCAGCCCCGGGTTGCACACCCGCATGATGGCCCACAGCTCGGCCAGCCGGTTCTCGATGGGTGTGCCCGACAGCGCCAGCCTGAAGTCGGCCTGCAGCTCGAAGGCCGCCTGGCTGCGTTTGGCCGCGGCGTTCTTGATCGCCTGCGCTTCGTCGAGCACAAGGGTGTGCCAGCGCCGCGCGGTGAGCGCCTCGCTGTGCAGCAATTGCAGCTGGTAGCTGATGAGCACCACCTCGGCCGCACCCGCCTGCTCGATCAAGGCGTCGCGGTCACCTTCGGCAAATACGTGGACTTCGAGTGACGGCGCAAAACGCCGCAGCTCGGCCGCCCAGTTGCCGATCAGCGAGGTGGGCGCCACCACCAGCGCGGCGCCGCCGGCCGCGCGTTCGAGCATCACGGCGATGGCCTGCAGCGTCTTGCCCAGGCCCATGTCGTCGGCCAGCACAGCGCCAAGTCCGGCTTCGGCCAGGCGCATGGCCCATTGATAACCTTCCAGCTGATACGGCCGCAGTTCGGCTTGCAGCGTGCCGGGCAGGCGCGGCTGCCAGTGTTGTGCGCGCACCAGCGTCTCGACGCGGTCGCGGTAGGCGCCGTCGGTGGACAGCGCCGCGCCGTCCAGCGTGGCCGACAACCAACCTGCCGCCACGGCCGGCAGACGCAGCGCACCAGTCCCGCCCCAGCGGCCTTCGCCCGGGTTGCCCACACCCAGCTCGTCGTCACCCGCCTTGGTCTTCGCACCTGCGCGAGGTGCTTCACCCACGGCGGCCAGATCGTCCAGGCGCGCGCGTAGTTCTTCCGTCAAGACCAGGTAACGCCCCTCACCCAGCGGCATGAAGCGGCTCTTGCTCGCCGAGGCCCAGTCCAGCAGCTTGCTGAGTGTGGTGACGAGTTGTTCGTCGACGTTCACACCACCGTCGAGCGCCAGCCATTCGGTGCCCGAGTGCACCTGCACCGTCAGCTGCGCAATGCCGGCCGATTCGACACGGATGGCCTTGCCCTTGGGCCAGTCCAGCGCCATCACCGCGTTCAGGCTGTGCAGGCGTTCGACCAGCGCCAACGCCGCGTCGGGTGATTCGATGGTCCACAACGCCGGCACGATCTGCCCGGGGTGACGCGCCGGTGGCAAGGCGCCGAGCATGGGGCAGGCCTCGATCACCGTGTCCAGGTGGCTGAGCTCGGCGGCCAGATCGCGTTGTGCGCCCAGCGTCTCGCCGGCCACGGTGGCGATCAGGCGTGGCCGCCCGGCGCCCGGCGCCAGCCGCGGCCCCTCAGCCCCCAGCGGCGCCACGACCAGGCGCAACATCAGGCCGCCCAGGCCCAGCGAGGTGTCGGGCGTGAGTTCGGCGCGCAGGCGCGGGTCGGTCGGCACCTCGCGGCTGGCCTGCAGCTCGTCGCCCTGGATCTGGAAATGTGAACCCAGGCCAGCGAGCACTTTCTGCAGCTGGCCGGCAGCAGCGCGCGGCACCGTCAGCCCCAGGCCGACCAGCTTGGCCACACGTTTCTGCGCCGGGCTGTAGCGCAGCAGGCGCGCGCGTTGTGGCTCGTCGCGCAAGACCCGCAGGCTGCGCAGCGCCTCGCGCTCCTTGAGTTCGGCTGCGGAGGGCTGTGGGCGGTAGTAGGCGTAGGGGCCGCTGTCCTGCGCCAGGGCCTCGGCCGGGTCGTCGACCACTGGCGGCGGATTGAGCCGCACCAGCAGGTCGTCGCCGTGTTCGACCACCTCCAGCTCGGGCGTGGCTTCGACCAGAGTCACGGCCAGTTCCGGCGCGTCGACAAAAGCCAGCCGAGCATGGCCGACCAGCGCCTGCAACGCGGCGGCCAGGTCGATGCGGTGCTGGCGTTCTGCCGGCACCAGGCGGATGCAACGCGCCACGGCGGCGTCTGCCGGCGCCAGGCCGTCGGCCTTGGCCAGGCGCGACAGCGGCACTTCCTTGGGCCGGCCCCAACCGCGCACGCCGAGTTTTTGTTCCCAGGGTTCGAGGGAGCGGGCAACACCCTGGTCGTCGATGTCGAGCACCCACCACAGGCGGGACTCACTCTTGGCCGTGGCGGCGGCGGGTGCATCGATCTCGCCACTGCCGATAGCGGCCAGCGCAGCCAGGGCGAGCTGCCAGCCGTCCTGCGGCGGCGGCACGAAGAACGGGATGTCTGGCGCCTTCTGGTGCAACACGGCATGTGCCGCGTCCAGTTGGGCCAGCGGACGCAGCAGGCCCGCGTTGCTCAGGGCCTCGCGCAGCGCGGCGTAGGCCAGCTCATCGACCGGGCGCAGTTGCAGCGCAGGCTGCTCGGCATCGTCGCGTTCGAGCAGCCAGGCGCGCATGAGCCAGACCCACCAGTCCAGCGGATAGGCATGTGGCGCACGGCTCACTGGCCGCAGCAGCTTGGGGTCGCGCGGCACGTCGCCCAGACGCATCTGGATGGCCAGCGCCATCACGCCCCAGGGTGTGTCGGTGTCGGCGCTGCGTTTACCGCTTTCGGTCAGACAGAACTTGAGCGCCTGCTGCAGCCGCGCCACCCCTCCTTGCGCCAGCAGCGACAACACATAGGGCGTGGCCAGCAGTGGCACCAGCAGGCCCTTCTTCTGGCCGGTGAGCTTGCGCAGATCGGGCAGCACGGCGTCGAAGCCCTGCTGGGCTTCGGTCCAGCGGCCGGCGTAGCCAGCATCGACCGCTTCCAGCAGGCGCGCCTGCAGGGCAAGCCCGCCACCTTCGCGGCGCAGGGCGTCCAGGCAGGCTTCGAGCTCGACCGGTCGGCCACACAGCAGCAGCGCCTCGGCCAGCAGGCTGATCAGCAGCATGGCCTGATCGGGCGCGTCATCGTCCGACGCGTCATCACCCTGCACCGGCTGGCTGGCCTCCGTCTCGCTGTAGGCCTCCAGCCACTGCAGCGTGGTCGTGAGCAACGTAGCGGCGTCGAAGCCCGTGGACGGCTGCCAGCGCAGGCACAGCTGCGCCAGGTCGGCCGACAGCACCTGGGCCTGGACGTCGGCATGCAGGCGGGGGAACAGCGTTGGCTCGACCACGTCGAACAAGGCGCGCTGCCAGATCGACTCCCAGTCCGGATCCCAGCCGACCGAACGGCGCAGGCGCGCGATCAGCGCCGGGTCGGCACCGGCGTACAGCTCCAGACGCACATTCGCGATGGCCGAGTCGGGATTGGTGAAACGGCTCGGCCGGATGCCCTGGCCGTAGTCCGGCACACGACTGTTCTCGGCCCACAAGACTTCGCGCAGCGCCTGCGGCGGATGGCTGTCGAGCAGGTCGCCGTAAACCGCTGCCCAACGCGCCGGGGCGATCTGCAAGTAGGTCTGCTGGCGCAGCGTCGACTCGGCGATCCACCCGGTGGCCGACAAGGTGGCGAGTGCCTCGCGCACTTCGTCAGGGCTGGCACGGCGGCCCGCGCGGTTGCGCAAGTCAAAGGCCGACGCCAGTTGCTGCAGCCAGCTGCGCGGCCGAGGCACAGCGCCCAGCGCCAGCAGGTGCAGCAGCTGGCGCTCGAAATCGTCGAGCCAGTCGATGCGCGGCGCGGCCACACGTGACGGCTCGGCAGGCGCCGGCGCAGCGCCCGGTTGCGCTGACTCGTGATTCGTCACTGATACCCCTGGGTGTTTGCTGGCCGGGCCGCCAAGCAGGACGAAGCGCCTGAGGGCGGACGGGCGGCCTGCCCGGATGCGCCCTCGGTCTTGTGGCCTGTTTCGCCTAGCGGCAAACAACAGCTGCGGGCGGGGCTCATGACACGGACGACCCAGCGGCACCGGACGCCATCAGGCGCTGACGAGCCGTCTCGTAAAAACAGATCGCGGCGGCGGCCGCCACGTTGAGCGACTCCTCACCACCCGGCTGCGGGATGCGCACGCTGAGATTGCAGCGCGCCAGCAGCGCTGCATCCACGCCCTGCCCTTCATGGCCCAGCAACCAGGCACAAGGTGACGGCAGGGTGACGCGGTGCAGTTCGTCGCGGGTGTGCGAGCTGGTGGCCACCAGGGCCAGGCCGCGCGACACGAGGTCATCCAGCACCTCGGGCGCCACACCCTCGTGCAGGTTCAGCGCAAAGTGCGCGCCCATGCCGGCACGCAACACCTTGGGCGACCACAGCGCCGCGCTGCCCTTGAGCGCCAGCACCTGTTTCACACCCAGCGCCGCGGCGCTGCGCAACACGGTGCCGACGTTGCCCGGATCCTGCAGACGGTCGAGCACGACGGTGTCGAGCGTGGCGACCGGCGAGGCCACTACCTCGGGCAGCGCCATCAGAAATCCGATACGTGCGGGCGTCTCGAGTGAACTCACCTCGCCGAGCAGGTGATCGTCGAGCATCACCACCTCGTGCGCCTGCAGCGCCAGCGCACGCAGGTCCACCTGCTGTTGCCAGGCGCTTTCGGCGATCACCGCGAGTTGCGGCACACCACCCCGCGCCAGCAGCGCCTTGCACAAGTGGTCACCTTCGAGCCAGACGCTGCCTAGCTTGCGGTAGGCGCCGGGGTCGTTGGCCTGCCGGTGCAACTGCTTGACCAGCACATGGCTGCGCGAGCTGACGAGACGGGGTTCCTTCATGGCGCGGGATGGTCGACGGGTGGGTCGACGTGTTCGAGAGCGGTGCGCAAGGCCCGCGCGCTGCCGGGCAAGACGCCCAGTTCGGCCAGCCGCACCGGCGCGTAACTGCGCCGATGTTCGGGGCACGGGCCGTGCTGCGCCAGTGCCGCCAGATGCATGGCCGTCGGGTAACCCTTGTGCACGTCGAAGGCGTAATGCGGCCAGGCCTCGTGCAGTTGCAGGCAGAGGCGATCGCGGTACACCTTGGCCAGGATGGATGCGGCGCTGATGGCCTGCACCTTGGCATCACCCCCCACGATGGCTTCGGCCGGGATACGCAGCACCGGCACGCGGTTGCCGTCGACCAGCACGCGCGCGGGTTTCAGGCGCAGGCCCTCGACCGCACGTTTCATGGCCAGCAGGGTGGCGTGCAGGATGTTGAGGCGGTCGATCTCTTCCACACTCGCCTGCGCGATGCAGCAGGCCAGCGCGCGGCCACGGATCTGCTCGTACAAGGCCTCGCGGCGTTTCGGGCTGAGCTTCTTGGAGTCGTCCAGCCCGGCGATGGGTTGCAGCTCGTCGAGGATGACGGCCGCCGCCACCACCGGCCCGGCCAGTGGGCCACGGCCGGCTTCGTCGACACCGGCCACCAGGCCGATACGTTCGAAGCCGAGCGCCATCTGCTGCGGCGATTGTTTGGCAGGCGATCGCGGCGGCGTCATCTCAACGCCCCAGCAGCAAGGCGATGGCGTCGCTGGCGCGTTGCGCGGTGTTCTGGCGCAGGCGCTGGTGCAGGTCGGCGAAGCGGGCACTCACACGAAGGCATCGGGCGGAATCGTCCAGCCAGGCACGTGCCTGGTCGGCGATGGCGGCGGGTGTGGCGGCGTCCTGGATCAGCTCGGGCACGATGAAGTCACCACCCGTGCCGCCAGGCGTGCGTCGTTCACCCTTGGCGATGACTCGCAGTTCACCGTCGTTGTGATTCATGCGGTTGAGCAGGATGTTGGGCAGCCCCACCCAGGGCTGGTACGACAGGCGTTTCATCAGCCACCAGCTGATGGGGCTGAGCTTGTAGACGATCACCATCGGGCGCTTGAACAGCGCCGCTTCGAGCGTTGCCGTGCCGCTGGCGATAAGCGTCAGGTCGCAGGCGGCCAGGGCGGTGTGTGACTGGCCGTCGAGCAAGGTCAGCGGCAGACCTGGCGCGTGTGCCGCGATCAGCGGATCGAGCAAGGCGCGCAGGCCCGGCGCTACCGGCAGAACGAAACGCAGCGCCGGCCGTTCACGCGCCAGCAGCGCGGCAGCCTGCAGCAGCGGCGCGGCAATGTAATTGATCTCGCTGCGCCGGCTGCCCGGCAGCAAGGCGATGACACTGACGTCATCGGCCAGGCCCAGCTGCGCGCGCGCTGCGGCGCGGGGCACGTCGAGCGGGATGTGGTCGGCCAGCGGATGGCCCACGTAGGTGGCGGCGATGCCGGCCTTTTCGTAGATCGCCGGCTCGAACGGGAACAGGCACAAGACGTGATCAGCCGAGCGGCGGATCTTGTCCAGCCGCCCGCCGCGCCAGGCCCAGATCGACGGGCTGACGAAATGCACCGTCGGCACACCGGCGGATTTGAGGCGTTCTTCGAGGCCGAGGTTGAAGTCGGGTGCATCGACACCGATGAAGAGCTCGGGCTTGTTCGTCAGCAGGCGTTCGGCCAGCTGAGTGCGGATGCCCGAGATCTCGCGGTAATGGCGCAGCGCGTCGACATACCCGAAGACAGCCAGGCGGTCCTGCGGCCACCAGGCGTCAAAGCCCAGGCTGATCATCTTCGGGCCGCCGATGCCTTGCGCCGTCAGCCCCGGCCAGCGTGCCTTGAGGCCGCCGAGCAGCAGCGTGGCGAGCAGGTCACCCGACGCTTCACCGGCCACCATGGCCAGGCGCGGCCCGGTTCGTTGACCGACGGCTGCCGTTACCGCCAGCAAGTCGGACTCGGGTGTTGGTGCAGTGCCTGGTGGCGACGCCGCAGACGACGCAACTGGCGACGCGCCGCCAGTGGGCTGGGCGGCGGCGCTGTTCATGCGGTGGACCGGGAAGTCAGCGGGTGCGCGGCGCGGCGACGAGCGCCGGTTCAGCGCACCAGGCCGCGGGTGGCCGAGGTGATGAAGTCGAGCATCAAGCCGATGTCGGCGTCACTCTCACCGCCCGCCATGGCCGGCTCGGCGCGCAGCGTGGTCATTGCTGCGACGGCCTGTTCGAGCGTGAGTGAATCGCGGTACAGCAGCTTGTGCAGCTGACGGATCACACCGATACGGTCGTTGCTGTAGCCACGCCGGCGCAGGCCGGTGATGTTGACGGCGCGCACGGCCAGCGGGTTGCCATCCACCGTCATGTAGGGCGGCACATCCTGCGCCACATGGCCCTGGAAGCCGATCATGGCGTGGGCGCCGACGTGACAGAACTGATGGATGCCGCTCAGCCCGCCGATGGTGGCCCAGTCACCCACGTGTACATGGCCCGCCAGGGTGGCGTTGTTGGCCAGCACGCAGTGGTTGCCCAGGCGCACGTCGTGGGCCAGGTGCACGTAGGCCATGATCCAGTTGTCGCTGCCGACACGCGTGACGCCGTCTTCCTTGAACGTGCCGGTGTTGAAGGTACAGAACTCGCGCACGGTGTTGCGGTCGCCGATCACCAGTTCGGTGACCTCGCCCTTGTGCGCCATGTCCTGCGGCATCGCACCGATCGAGCTGAACTGGAAGAAGTGGTTGTCGACACCGATGGTGGTGCGCCCCTCGATCACGCAATGCGCGCCGATCTTCGTGCCGGCGCCGATACGCACCTGCGGCCCGATGACCGCGTAGGGCCCGACCTGCACCGTCGGGTCAAGCTCGGCCGCCGGGTCGACGATTGCGGTGGAATGGATCTGCGCCATGGACCTGGGTCGACCTCAGGTGATCTTGCGCATGGTGCACATGAGCTCGGCCTCGACGGCGGTTTCACCGTCGACGCTGGCGCGCACCTTGTACTTGAAGATGCCGCCGCGGGCGCGGTCGATGGCTGCTTCGAGGATGAGCTGGTCGCCCGGCTCGACCACCCGCTTGAAACGTGCACCGTCGATGCCGACGAAATACACCACCGTGTTGTCGTCCAGGTCTTCACCCGACGACTCGAACGACAGCAACGCGGCGGTCTGCGCCAGTGCTTCGAGCATCAGCACGCCCGGCATCACCGGACGATGCGGAAAGTGGCCCATGAAGAACGGCTCGTTGATGCTGACGTTCTTGAGCGCCTTGATGCGCTTGTCCTTCTCGATCTCGAGCACCCGGTCCACCAGCAGGATGGGGTAACGATGCGGCAGCTTCTTGAGGATCTTGTGGATGTCTAGCGCGGGAACGGTCATGGTCGACTCTTCACTTCTTTTCTAGGGCACGGATGCGGTCGCGCAGCGTGTGCAGCTGGCGCAGGGTGGCGGCGTTCTTTTCCCACGAGGCATTGTCATCGAGCGGAAACACGCCGCTGTACTGACCGGGCTGGCGGATCGAGCGCATCACGACGCTGGCAGCCGAGATGTGGACGCCGTCGGCCAGTTCGAGATGGCCCAGCACGATGGCACCGCCGCCCACCGTGCAACCCTGGCCGATGTGTGCACT
Source organism: Candidatus Intricatilinea gracilis (assembly GCA_016702605.1). Taxonomy (GTDB): domain Bacteria; phylum Pseudomonadota; class Gammaproteobacteria; order Burkholderiales; family Burkholderiaceae_C; genus Sphaerotilus; species Sphaerotilus gracilis. Next base: position 338,866 of record JADJDQ010000021.1, on the reverse strand, counting down.
GCCGGCGATGCCGACACAACCCGCCATGGCGCTGTGGTCGCCGATGTGCACGTTGTGGCCGACCTGGATGAGGTTGTCGAGCTTCACACCATGGCCGATCACGGTGTCGTCGAGTGCGCCGCGGTCGATGCAGGTGTTGGCGCCGATCTCGACGTCGTCACCCACCCTCACGCCACCGAGTTGTTCGATCTTTTCCCAGCGGCCTTGGGTGGGTGCAAAGCCGAAGCCGTCGGCACCGATCACCACACCGCTGTGCACGATGCAGCGCGCGCCCAGACGTGTGCCGTGCATCAGCGTGACGCGTGGTGCGAGGCGTGTGCCGGCACCGATCACCACTCCGGCGCCGACGAAACATTGCGCACCGATGACGGCACCGGCGCCGATCACCGCGCCGGGCTCGATCACGGCCATCGGGCCGACGCTGGCATCGGGTGCCAGGCTCACATCCTCAGCCACCACGGCGCTGGCGTGTACACCAGTGGCGCGCGGCGTGGCGGTGCGTGCAGCCCACCACTGTGTGAGGCGGGCGAAGTAGAGGTAGGGGTCGGGGGTGACGATGGCCGACACGCGGCCGAGCACGTCGTCGCGCAGCGCCGGGCCGACGATGACACAAGCGGCCGGGCTGGCGGCCAGCGCACTGCGGTAACGCACGTTGGCGACAAACCCGATGGACGCTGCATCGGCGCTTTCCAGCGGTGCGATGCGTTCGATGGTCAGGTCGGCGCGGCCCAGCAGCTCGCCACCGAGCGCCGACTGCAACTCGGCGACGGTGGGAAAGCTGGAAACGCTCGCGCGGGGCAACGCGGCCGAGGCTGCCGCCGGCATGGCGTCAGCGTTCATCGGCGCACCCTCGAACGCATGCGCCCGAGTGGCGCGCCATGACGATCACTTGCTGCCGGCTTGGGCGTTGAGCAGCCTGATGATCTTGTCGGTGATGTCGACCCGGGTCGAGGCAAACACCGCGTCCTGCAGCACGAGGTCGTATTTCTCCTGCTCGTAGATCTGCTTGATCACCTTGTTGGCGCGTTCGACCACGGCGGCGAGTTCTTCGTTCTTGCGCTGATTCAGGTCTTCCTGGAACTCGCGGCGCTTGCGCTGGATGTCGCGGTCTTGCTCGACCAGTTCGCGCTGGCGGCGGCCCCGCTCGGTTTCGGACAGCGTGGGCGCGTCCTTGTCGAGTTTGTCTGCCGCTGTCTTGACCTTGTTGGCCGCGTCGTTGAGATCCTTCTCGCGTTTTCCGAATTCGGCTTCGAGCTTGGCCTGCGCCGCCTTGGCCGGTGCGGCGTCGCGCAAGACGCGGTCCGAGTTGACGTAGCCGATTTTCAGCTCCTGCGCCTGCGCCACAGGGGCGACAAGCGCCAGGGCGAGCGCGGAGGTCAGCGTGACAAGAACAGACTTCATGGTATTCAAAATGCAGTGCCGATCTGGAACTGGAAGCGTTGGATTCTATCCGTCGAAAACTTGCGCACCGGCGAGCCCCAGCTGAGCTTGAGCGGGCCTACCGGCGAGATCCATGACATGCCGATACCGACCGAAGCGCGCAGGCTGTCGAGCGTCATGGGTTCACCTTCGCGCCAGACGTTGCCGGCATCCGCGTAACCGAACAGGCGCAGCGTGCGGTCGTTGCCCGTGCCGGGGAAAGGTACGTAGTACTCGGCGTTGAGGTTGAGCCGGCGGTTGCCTCCGATGTAGGCGCCGGTCACGTCGACCGGGCCGAGCGAGTTCTGATCGAACGCTCGCACCGTGCCCAGGCCACCGCCGTAGAAATTCTTGAAGATCGGGTACGGGCGACCCTGCAGCCCTACACCGTAACCCAGTTCGCCATTCAGGCCCAGCGTGGTGCGTTTGGTGATCGGGATGTACTGCTGCAACTGCCAGTTGCTGCGCAGGTAACGGGTATCGCCTGCAATGCCCCATTCGAGATTGAAGCGGGTGTACCGGCCGTTGTTGGGCACCAGGGCGCTGTCGCGGCCGTCGCGCTGCCAACCCACGGTGAGTGGGTATGAGGTCGACTTGTCGCCGAAAAGTTCGCGGTAACGAAAGAAGTTCTCCGGCAGCGCCGTGGTCGACTTGATCTCGGTGCGTTCGACACCGACGCCGAAGAACACCGTGTCGTATTCGGAGAACGGCACACCGAAACGGACCGAGGCACCCGGCGTCACCAGCTCGTACTCCTCGCCCTGGCTATTGATGGGCTTTTGGGTCTTGTAATACAGGTCGAGCGAACGCGAGATACCGTCGTCGGTGAAATACGGGTCGACCGTCGACAACACCAGGGTGCGACCCGATCGGCTGGTATTGAGCTCGATGCCCAGGTAGTTGCCGGTGCCGAAGACGTTGTCCTGCTTGATCGAGGCGGTGAACGACAACTTGTCGGCGCTCGAGAAGTTCACGCCCACCAGCAGGCTGCCGGTGGCCTTTTCCTTGAGCGAGAAGGTCAGGTCGACCTGATCGGCCGAACCCGGCACCTCGTTGGTCTCGACGTCGACATCGCTGAAGTAGCCGAGCCGGTCGACCCGGTCGCGCGACAGCTTGATGCGTTGTCCGTCGTACCAGGCCGATTCGAGCTGACGGAACTCGCGCCGGATGACCTCGTCGCGGGTGCGCGAGTTGCCCGAGATGCTGATGCGCCGCACGTAGACCCGTTTGCCCGGGTCGGCGTTGAGCACCAGCGTGACCCGCCCGGTGTTGCGGTCGATCTGTGGTATCGATTCGACCCGGGCGAAGGCATAACCAAACAGGCCGAACCGTTCGTTGAACAGGCGCACCGTGTTGGCCACGTCTTCGGCGCGGTAGGCCTCACCGGGTTTGACCGTGACGAGTGTGCGGAACTCGTCTTCCTTGCCCAGGAACTCGCCGCTCAGCGCCACTCCGGTCACGACATAACGCTGGCCCTCGCGCACGGTGATGGCGATCGAGATCTCCTGCTTGTCGGGCGAGATCGCCACCTGCGTCGACTCGACGCCGAACTCGAGGTAGCCGCGGTTGAGGTAGTACGACCGCAGCACCTCGAGGTCGGCATTGAGCTTGGTGCGCGAGTAGCGATCGTTCTTGGTGTACCAGCTCATCAGCCCGCCGTCGCTCAGGTCGAACTGGTCGAGCAAGGTGCTTTCGCTGAAGGCCTGGTTGCCGGTGATGCGGATCGAGCCGATCTTGGCCACGCTGCCTTCGGTCACGGCAAAGGTGACGTTGACACGGTTGCGTTCGATCGGCGTGATGGTGGTCACCACCTCGGCGCCGTACAGGCTGCGTGTCAGGTACTGGCGCTTCAACTCCTGCTCGGCACGGTCGGCCAGGGCGCGGTCGAAGGGCTGGCCCTCGCCGATGCCGATGTCCTTGAGCGCCTTGATCAGGGTGTCGCGGTCGAACTCGTGAGTGCCGGTGAAGTCGACGCTGTTGATGAGTGAACGCTCCTCGACGACAACCACCGCGACGCGGCCTTCGATCTCGATGCGCACGTCCTTGAACAACCCGGTGGCAAACAAGGCACGCAGCGCCGCCACACCTTTTTCGTCGCTGTAGGTGTCACCGACCCGAAAAGGCAGCGAGGCGAAGACGGTGCCGGCCTCGGTGCGTTGCAGGCCTTCGATGCGGATGTCGCTGAGTACGAAAGGTTCGATGGCCTGCGCCGCACCGGCGCCGAGCGTGGCGGCCAGGGCCACGGCGATGACTACCGGATGGGGACGAAACAGGCCGTAGCGTGAGGTGTTCAAGGGCATGCGGTCATTGCAGGCCGGCAAGCCGGGCCACGTCGTTGAAGAGGGCGAGCGACATCATCGCCACGATGAAGACCAGGCCGCCACGTTGCAGCCATTCAATCCAGGCGTCGGGCAACGGCCTGCCGCTGACAGCCTCGATCAGATAGTAGAGGAGATGCCCACCATCGAGCATCGGTAGCGGCAGCAGGTTGAGCACACCCAGGCTGATGCTGACCAGGGCCAGGAAGCCGAGGTAATACGCCAGGCCGAGGTGAGCCGACTGGCCGGCATAGTCGGCGATGGTGAGCGGGCCGCTCAGGTTGCGCAGCGAAGCCTCACCGATCAACATGCGGCCAAACATCTTGACCGACAGCACGCTGGTCTCGATGGTGCGCTGCACGCCGCGCGTCAAACCTTCCCAGGGCCCCAGGCGTACCAGATCCATGCGTACGGGGCCACCGATGGCCGCTTCGATACGGCCGATCGCGCCCCCCTGGTCGAGCACGCGCGCTGGCGTCACGGCGATGTCGATGTCCTTGCCGGCACGCGACACACGCCAGGCCTGAGGTATCGGGTCGGCAGTGCCGACCACCGAGGCGCGGATCATGGCGCGCAAGGCTGCCGCATCGGCCGGCACCCGACCGTCGATGTTCAGCACCACGTCACCCTTTTGCAGGCCAGCCTTCTCGGCTGGGCCACCGGAGACGATCTTGCCCAGCACCGGCTCCGAGAACGGCGCGCCGATTCCGACACGTTTCATGAGCGCCGGGTCCGGGTCCGACGCACCCAGTGAGGACAGCGCAAGCCGCAGGTCATGGGTGGCGGCAGGCTCACTCGCCACGCTCGGCGTGTCACCGGTGGCGCCATCGACGTGTCCGGCAGGCGGCCTGGCGCCACGACTCACCGTCATGACGACATCGCGGCCGGCCAGCGCCGCGCGGGTGAGTTGCCAGCGCAGGTCACCCAACGAAGCCACCTCGTAGCTGTCGCCCGAACTGGCTGAACCGGCATCGGCGTCGAGCACCAGCACGCGGTGCACCAGGTCGCCTGCTTGCACGCCAGCGCGTTCGGCCAGGCTGGCGGCAGGGGGTGTGGCGAGCAAGGCGCGCGGCTCGTCGGTGCCGATCCAGAACGACACCGCGTACAGGGCCACGGCCAGCAGCAGGTTGGCAGCCGGGCCGGCGGCCACGATGGCAGCGCGGCGGCTGAGCGCGATGTTGTTGAAGGCCCGGGCACGGTCGTGCGGTGGCACCGGACCTTCACGCTCGTCCAGCATCTTGACGTAGCCACCCAGGGGCAGCAGGCCGATGACCCATTCGGTCTCGCCTGACTGGCGCCGCCAGATCGGACGTCCCAGGCCGATCGAGAAACGCAGCACCTTCACCCCGCAGGCCCTGGCGACACGGTAGTGCCCCCATTCGTGCGCAACGATGAGCACGCCCAGCGTGAGCACAAAGGCAATCAAGGTGGTCATGATGTGGAGGGGTCTCGAAAGATGGTGAGGTGCTCGAACGCGGCGGATTCTGCCTTGTCGGGATGCAACGCCGGATGCAGGCACCACGGGAAGCACAAATGCGAGCGGATGCCCGCGCTGTGGTTCAAGCCTTCAGGCCCTGCGCGTGGCTGTCGGCGACGCGCCGCGCCCGGGTGTCGAGGTCGAGTAGTCCGGCCACACTGTCTGCGGCCCCTTCGGGCACGTCGCAGGTCTCGAGTGTGGCGGCGTTGACGGCCGGTATCTGGTCGAAACGCAACCGGCCAGCCAGGAAACGCGCCACCGCCACCTCGTTGGCCGCGTTGAGCACGGCAGTGCTGCCGTCACGCGCAGCCAGGGCTTGCCATGCCAGTTGCAGACCTGGAAAACGCGCCGCGTCGGCCGGCTCGAAGCTCAGCGCCGGCGTGTTGGTCAGATCCAGCCGGGCAGCGCCGCAGGCGATGCGTTCCGGAAAAGCCAGGCCGAAGGCGATGGGCACACGCATGTCGGGTGTGCCGAGTTGTGCCAGCACCGAGTTGTCGCGGCATACCACCATCGAATGAACGATGCTTTGTGGGTGGATCAACACCCGGATCTGCTCGGGTTGCTGGTCGAACAACCAGCGCGCCTCGATGACCTCGAGCGCCTTGTTCATCATGGTGGCCGAGTCGACCGAGATCTTGCGACCCATCACCCAATTGGGATGGGCACAGGCCTGATCGGGCGTGACGCTGGCCAGTGTGGCCGGGTCGCGCTGACGAAACGGACCGCCCGAGGCGGTGAGGATGATGTGGTCGATGGTGGCCGGCCAGGTCGAACGGTCGTGTGGCAGGCACTGGAAGATGGCCGAATGTTCGCTGTCGATCGGCAGCAGCGTAGCGCCACCGTCGCGCACTGCACGCATGAACAAGGCGCCGCCGAGCACGATGGCTTCCTTGTTCGCCAGCAGCAGGCGTTTGCCGGCACGAGCCGCCGCCAGGCACGGGCCCAGACCGGCGGCGCCGACGATGGCCGCCATCACGGCGTCGACCTCGGGATGAGCCGCCACCTGGTCGAGCGCGGCCGCACCGACCAGCACCTCGGTGCGGCTGCCGGCCTCACGCAATCCGGCACGCAGGCGAGTGGCGGCTTCGTCGTCGGGCAACACGGCGTAACGCGGCGCATGCGCCAGGCACTGCGCCAGCAAGGCATCGACGCGGCTGTGGGCACTGAGCGCAAAGGCCCGGTAACGCTCGGGGTGACGCGCCATCACGTCGAGCGTGTTGGCGCCGATCGACCCGGTCGAACCGAGCACACAGATGTTTTGCTGCACCATCGCCAAAACCTTCAGCTCAGCAGGCCCAGCGCCAGCGGGCAGACCGGCAGCAAGGCGTCGATACGGTCGAGCACACCACCGTGGCCGGGCAGCAGCTGGCTGCTGTCCTTGGCACCTGCGGCACGTTTGACCAGCGATTCGAACAAGTCGCCCACCACACTCATGGCGGCGAGGAACATCACACCCAGCACCAGCGACACCACACCACCACGCTGCAGCAACAGGCCGTACAGGCTGACGCTGTCGACCGGCGCGGCGTGATCGAACCAGAGCCAGAACACCGACAGGGCCAACACCCCGACCATGCCGCCGACCACACCTTCCCAGCTCTTGCCGGGGCTGATGGCAGGCGCCAGTTTGCGCCGCCCGAAAGCCCTGCCGGCAAAGTAGGCGGCAATGTCGGCCATCCACACCAGGCACAGCAGCGACAGGAGAAAGTTCACGCCGACCACCCGAGCCTGCGCGATCGCCAGCCAGGCCAGCCACAACAACACCAGGCCCAGCAGCAGGCGCAGGCTGCGGTCGAGCCTGGGCCAGCCCGTCACACCGGCTCGCAGCACCCAGGCGCCACCCAGCACCCAGACCAGCGTCGCGGCGTTCCACACCAGGCCAGGCGCGTGCCCCACGCCTCCAGCCAGCGCGGTGGCCGCTGCCGCCGCACCCAGCGCCACGCCGGCAACCAGTGCACCACTGCCCAGTTGGCCGTTCAGGCGCGCCCACTCCCAACCCGCCGCGCCGATCATCAGCACCGACAAGGCGATGAAGGGCCAGGCCACCTGGACAAACAGGGCCGGCAGCAGGACCGCCAGCAGCGCCAGCGCAGTGATGATGCGTTGCTTGAGCATGGGCTCAGGCGCGCAGGCCGGGCGAGGGTCCGAGATCGTCGTCGGCCGTCGCCGTGGTCACGGTCAGCTCACCAGCCGGCTGCAGATGCAGCACCGGCGCCAGGCCGGGCGGCACCGGTGTGGCGCCTGCGGCCGAAGCTGCCAGCTGGACGGCGGCCGCGCCGGGCACGTCGGTCTTGACACCACCAAAACGCCGGTCTCGCCGGGCATAGTCGGCCAGCGCCACGTCGAGTGCACGTTCGTCGAAATCGGGCCACAGGCAGTCGGTGAAATACAGCTCGGCGTAGGCCACCTGCCAGAGCAGGAAGTTGGAGATACGCTCTTCCCCGCCAGTGCGGATGAAGAAGTCGAGCTCGGGCGCACCCGCCAGCGACATGAAACTTGCCAGGCGTTGTTCGTCGATCTGGTCGGCCGTGAGGCCGGCGGCCACCGCACGTTTCACCGCCTGCACGATGTCCCAGCGCCCGCCGTAGTTGAAGGCCACCGTGACGGTGATGCCGCGGTTGTGTGCGGTGCGTGATTCGGCCAGGTCCCAGGCGGCGCGCACCTGATCGGACACCGAGGCCCGGTCACCGATGATGCGGATGCGCACGCCTTTTTCGGCCATGCGCGTGAGGTACTTCGATACCGCGACGAAGACCAGATTGAGCAGGCCCGACACCTCGTCGGGTGGGCGGCGCCAGTTCTCGGACGAGAAGGCAAAGACGGTGAGGTATTCGATGCCGCGTTCACCACAGGCATCGATGATGCGCACCAGTGCGTCGACCCCGAACTTGTGGCCGAACACCCGAGGCATCAGGCGTTTGTTGGCCCAGCGGCCGTTGCCGTCCATGACGATGGCCACATGACGCGGCGGGGCGTTCACGGCCTCAGGCTTGGTGGTCACGGTGCGGCGCAGAAGATGGTCGAACAAGGCTCAGGCCGCAAGGTGAACCACGTGGCAGGACTGGACGCGGCGAGTGGCGTCCAAGGTCAGACCGCCATGATCTCGGCTTCCTTGCCGTGCACCAGCTTGTCGATCTCGGAGATGACGCGGTCGGTGAGCTTTTGCACTTCGTCCAGGCTGCGGCGTTCGTCGTCTTCGCCAATCAGCTTGTCCTTGAGCATCTTCTTGGCGTGTTCGTTGGCGTCGCGGCGCAAGTTGCGCACGGCGATACGCGCGTCTTCACCAGCGTTGCGCACGACCTTGGTCAGTTCGCGGCGGCGCTCTTCGGTGAGTGCAGGCATGGGCACACGGATGAGGTCGCCCATGCTGGCCGGGTTGAGGCCGAGGTCGGACTCGCGGATGGCCTTCTCGATCTTGGCGCCCATGCCCTTTTCCCAGGGCTGGACACTGATCGTGCGTGCGTCGACCAGGGTCACATTGGCGACCTGGCCGATCGGCAACAGCGAGCCGTAATAGTCGACATGCACCTGGTCGAGGATGCCCGGGTGGGCGCGGCCGGTGCGGATCTTGGTGAGTTCGTGCTTGAACGCTTCGACCGACTTGGCCATCTTGGCCTCGGCGGTCTTCTTGATGTCGGCGATGCTCATGCCTGATGTTTCCTATTCGGCACGGCCGCAGGCGCGGCCCGATGCTGGACTTGGTGCAAGACCTGATCTTGTTCTGCGGTGGACCAACCACTCATGCAAACATGGACGTCAGACATGCACCAGCGTGCCTTCGTCCTCACCCATGACCACACGCTTGAGTGCGCCGGCCTTGAAGATGCTGAACACCTTGATGGGCAGCTTCTGGTCGCGACACAGCGCAAAGGCTGTGGCGTCGAGCACCTGCAGGTTGCGCATGATGGCCTCGTCGAAGCTCACCTGGGCGTAACGCGTGGCAGTCGGGTCTTTCTTGGGGTCGGCGGTGTAAACGCCGTCGACCTTGGTGGCCTTGAGCATGATCTGAGCACCCATCTCGGCACCACGCAGCGCGGCGGCCGTGTCGGTGGTGAAGAAGGGGTTGCCGGTGCCACCGGCAAAGATCACGACCTTGCCCTCTTCGAGGTATTGCAGCGCCTTGGGGCGTACGTAGGGTTCGACCACCTGATCGATGCTGATGGCCGACATGACACGGGCAGTCATGCCCTCTTGCCGCATGGTGTCGCCCAGGGCCAGCGCGTTCATCACGGTGGCCAGCATGCCCATGTAGTCGGCCGTGGCTCGGTCCATGCCCACGGCACCACCGGCCACGCCGCGAAAGATGTTGCCACCACCGATCACCACGGCGACCTCACAGCCTGTCTGGGTGATCTCCTGGATTTCGCGCACCATGCGCACGATGGTTGCGCGGTTGATGCCGTAGGCATCGTCGCCCATGAGGGCTTCACCAGAGAGTTTCAGCAGGATGCGCTTGTAGGCCGGCACGTGGTGGTTCCTCGGTCAGTGCAACGAAGGTCGAGTGTAGGCGATGGCCAACGGTGCCAACCCCGTCAGGCCTGTGACCTGGGGATCTTGCAGGCGGTGGCCCGCGCCGACTCTCGGGCAGTGCTTATTGACCCTTGGCTGCAGCGACCTGGGCGGCCACTTCAGCGGCAAAGTCGTCCTGACGCTTCTCGATGCCTTCACCCACGATGTACAGGGTGAAACCCTTCACGGTCGTGCCGACGGCCTTGAGATGCGCGCCCACGGTCTGTTTGCCATCGGCAGCCTTCACGAAGACCTGGTCGAGCAGCGAGACTTCCTTCAGGAACTTCTGCACCGAACCTTCGATACGCTTGGCAACGATTTCGGCCGACTGCGCGGGCTTGCCGGCAGCTTCGGCGACCTTGGCATCTTCGGCGGCCTTGCCGGCGGCCACGGCGCGCTCCTTCTCGATCAACTCGGGCGACACATCGGCCGAGGTGAGCGAGACGGGCTTCATGGCGGCGATGTGCATTGCCGTGTCCTTGGCAGCCGTGGCATCACCGGTGTATTCGACCAGCACGCCGATACGCACGCCGTGCAGGTAGTGGGCCAGTTCGCCACCACCGGAGTAACGCTTGAAGCGGCGGATCGCCATGTTCTCGCCGATCTTGCCGATCAGGCCCTTGCGCACGTCTTCGACGGTCGGGCCAAAGTCTTCCTGTGCCAGCGGCAGGGCCGACAGCGCGGCCACGTCGGCCGGGTTGTGTTCGGCCACCAACTTGGCACAGGCGTTGACGAAGGCGACGAAGGCGTCGTTCTTGGAGACGAAGTCGGTCTCGCAGTTGACTTCGATGAGTGCGCCGGTCGAACCCGACACGGCGGCGGCGATGATGCCTTCGGCCGTGATGCGCGACGCGGCCTTGCCGGCCTTGCTGCCGAGCTTGACGCGCAAGAGTTCCTCGGCCTTGTCCATGTTGCCGTCGGCCTCGGTGAGTGCCTTCTTGCACTCCATCATCGGGGCGTCGGTCTTGGCACGCAGCGCGGCGACCATGCTGGCGGAAATAGTGGCCATGTGATTACTCCTGAGTGACTGGCGGCATCATGACCGCCGGACGGAAATCGGGCGGACCCCCTCGTGGGAGATCCTGAAAAAAAAGGGCTGTCGCCAGCCCCTTGATCAGCGACGCAGGTGCGCTCAGGCGCCTTCGTTGACCTCGACGAACTCGTCGGACGATTGCACCGCCTCGACCACCTCGTTGATGGCGTTGGCCTTGCCGTCGAGCACGGCGTCGGCCATCACACGGGCATACAGCGCCACGGCCTTGGCCGAGTCGTCGTTACCGGGGATGACGTAGTCGATGCCGATCGGGTTGTGGTTGGTGTCGACCACGCCGATGATGGGAATGCCGAGCTTCTGGGCTTCGGCAATGGCGATCTTGTGATAACCGACGTCGATGACGAACAGCGCGTCAGGCAGCACGGCCATGTCCTGGATGCCGCCGATGTCCTTCTCGAGCTTGGTGAGCTCGCGCTGGAACATCAGGCCTTCCTTCTTGCTCATCGCTTCGAGGCCGGCTTCGACCTGGACCTGCATGTCCTTGAGCTTCTTGAGCGAACCCTTGACCGTCTTGAAGTTGGTCAACATGCCGCCGAGCCAACGCTGGTCGACATAGGGCATGCCGGCACGGCCAGCTTCGGCAGCCACGACTTCGCGCGCCTGACGCTTGGTGCCGACGAACAGCACGGTGCCTTTGCGGGCGGCGAGCTGGCGCACGAACTTGGTGGCTTCCTCGAAAAGCGGAACCGTCTTTTCGAGGTTGATGATGTGGATCTTGTTGCGATGGCCGAAGATGTACGGGGCCATCTTGGGATTCCAGAAGCGGGTCTGGTGTCCGAAGTGGACGCCGGCTTCCAGCATTTCGCGCATGGAGAAGGACATGAGAACTCCAAAGGTTGGATCTGGAATCCGGCTTGAATCGGCCACTTCGCCCGCACCGGTTCACGAGGAACAACGATGAACGGGCCAGACGGTCGACACCTTTTGGCAGCCGGATTCGCGACTTGTCTTTCCAGCCGCCGCCGCACACACCGTGTGCCGCAGGTCGACTTGCTCGAGCAGGGCAGCGAGTAGCATGTACCCACGCAAAATCGCGCCCGGAAAAACCCAAAGAGTATAGCCCAGCCAGATGCCCGCTTTCGACCTTACCGAACTGCTCTCGTCCTTGCGCCTCGGCCAGCGCCGCGCCACCGACGTCGTCGCCCAGGCCCTGGACCAGGCCGCCACACCGGCTTGCGCACAGGCTTACTGCCTGCTGCAAGGCGACGGCGCACGTGCTGCGGCGCTGGCCGCCGATCAGGCGCTCGATGCGGCGGCGCAGGCGGGCGAGAACGCGGTCCCGCCAACCGCGGCGTTGCTCGGTGCACCCATCAGCATCAAGGACTTGTACGACGTATCCGGCGAGGTGACGACCGCAGGCTCGTCCGTGCTGGCCGGCACGCCGGTCGCCACGGCTGACGCCGTCGCGGTGGCGCGGCTGCGGCGAGCCGGCGCCGTGTTCACTGGTCGCACGCAGATGAGCGAATTCGCGTTCTCGGGCGTGGGCATCAACCCGCACCAGGGCACACCGGCCAACCCCGCGCTGGCGGTGCTGGGTCGTCCCGGGCGTATCCCCGGCGGATCGACCTCGGGCGGCGCCGCATCGGTGGCCTGTGGCGCAGCCTGGGCGACGCTAGGCAGCGACACCGGCGGCTCGCTGCGTATCCCCGCCGCGTTGCACGGCCTGGTCGGCTACAAGTGCAGCCAGAGGCTCACACCTGCCGACGGCAGCATCGCCCTGGCGCCCAGCCTGGACACGGTGGGCGCCATCACGCTGAGCGTGCGCGACGCCGTGCTGCTGCACGAGGTGCTGGCCGATCGCCGCGTGGTGCTGACCCGCAAACCCTTGCAGCAGCGCCGTGCCGCCGTCGTCAAGCCGCTGTTCCAGGATCAGCTCGACGCCAGCGTGCGTGCCAGCTGGGAGGCCGCACTCGAGCAACTGCGCCGAAACGGGCTGACCATCACCGACATCGATCTGCCCGAACTCGCCGAGCTGCCAGCGCTGACCGCCAACGGTGGCATCACGGCGGCCGAAGCCTGGCTGGCCACTACGCTCGGCTGGCCAAGCATGCGGCCGAGTACGACCCGCGGGTCGTGACCCGCATCCGTCGCGGCGAGGCCATCGACGCCGTCACGCTGGCCGCCCTGCACCTGGCGCGGCGCGACTGGATCACTCGCGTGCAGGCTCGGCTGCAAAGCTTCGACGTCGTGCTGAGCCCCACCGTGCCGATCGAGGCGCCGGCCATCGCCGATCTGGTCGCCAGCGACGACGAGTTCTTTCGTGTTAACGCCCTGCTGCTGCGCAACCCGTCGGTGGTGAACCTGTTCGACGGCTGCGCCATCAGCCTGCCCTGCCAGGCGCCAGGCGATCTGCCGGTGGGCCTGATGCTCTGGGCCGGCAACGGTGCCGATGACGAGCTGCTCGACTGCGCGCTTGCTGTCGAAACCGCACTGGCGCAGGCGAATGCTTGAGACGGCGCTCGGCGGCGGCGACCCGTTCAGCGCGGCGGCGGCCGGCATCGCCTCGGTGCCTTCGACAGACGAGCCACCGCACACATCGTCCGGACCAGGGATCCAGGGCGGCACACAGGCCGTCACCTCGGGCGATGCCAGGGCCGGCACCCAGGCCCACGTCACGACCGCCGTCATCGACACCAATGTGCTGTTCGACTGGCTGGTCTTCGATGACCCGCGCCTGGATCCGCTGCGACGCGCGCTGGCCGAGGGCCGGCTGCGCTGGATCACCTGCGCGGCCATGCTCGGCGAGTTCGACCATGTGCTCGGACGCGAACCGCTGAAGGCCCGGGTGACCGACCGCGCACGAGTCGACCACTTGATCCAGGCCCATGCCCGGCTGGTCGAGCACGACCACACGCCCAGCCCGCCAGGCTGGCCGCGCCTGACGCCGCGCTGCAGTGATCCGGATGACCAGGTCTTCGTCGATCTGGCCATCACGCAAGGCGCCCAGTTGCTGCTGACACGCGACCGCGCCCTGCTCAAGCTCGCCCGCAAGGCCCTGCCACACGGGGTGTGGGTGACCACGCCCGAACGCTGGGCGGCCAGGCCATGAACCCGACCTCGACCCGCAGGACCACACCCGCCCGCCCAGGCACGCCCTGGCGCATCCTGGCGAACGGCCCGCATGGCACGGCGGCGACCGGGGCCCGGCCGCTCGGCCTGTACGACTCGGCCACAGCACGTGCCGTCGAGACCCGCGCGCTGGCCGCCCTGCCCGCCTACACATTGATGCAGCGCGCCGGAGCCGCCGTGGCTGCGCTGGCGCGTGCGGTCAAGCCTCATGCCCGCCAGGTGCTGGTGCTGGCCGGGCCGGGCAACAACGGTGGTGATGGCTACGAGGCCGCGTTGCAACTGCATCAGATCGGCTACCGCGTGACGGTGGTGACGCACGGCGACGACGCTCGTCTGCCCGTCGACGCAGGCACCGCCCTGGCACGCGCCCGGCAGGGCGGGGTCGTCATCCGCCCGGCGGGCGACTCGGCCTGGTCCACGGCCGGTGACTTCGGCCCGGACGATCTGGTGATCGACGCCCTGCTCGGCCGAGGCCTGAGCCGCGCGGTGACCGGTGAAATCGCGCAGGTGATCGCTTATCTCAACCACCTGGCGCTCGATGTGCTGGCCGTCGACCTGCCTTCTGGCCTGCCGTCCGACACCGGCTGGCTGGACAGCAAGGCTGGCTCGCCGTGTGTGAAGGCGCGCTGGACGCTGGCGCTGCTGAGCCTTGCGCCAGGCCTGTGGATGGCACAGGGTCGTGACCAGGCTGGCGAGATCTGGTTCGACGACCTCGGGGTGGCCGACCCTGGCCTGGCTCCCCAGGCCGGCCTGACACTGGGGCCGGCGCGGCCATCGACCCGCAATCACGCGTCGAACAAGGGCAGCTTCGGCGACGTGTGGGTGGTGGGCGGCGCCACGGGAATGATCGGCGCGGTGGCATTGGCGGCCCGTGCGGCACTGCACGCCGGCGCGGGTCGCGTCTTTCTGCAAGCCCAGGGCTCTGATGCGCCGAGCCTCGATACGCAGGCGCCGGAACTGATGATGCGACCCTCGACCTCGCCCCCGTCGACGCAGGCCGGCTCCGGCTCTGACCCTGGCGCTGACGTTGATGACGACAGCCATGCCCCGGCCGATCCGATGCCAGCCAGCCCGAGCGCGCGCGAACTGTCCGCCGCCACGGTGGTGGCAGGTTGTGGCGGCGGCACGTCGATCGCGGCAAGGCTGCCGGGCCTCATCGAGCACAGCCATCGCCTGGTACTGGATGCCGACGCGCTGAATGCCATCGCGGCAAGCGTCGAACTGCAGCAAGCCGTGCGGCACCGTTCGGCGCGCGGAGTGGCCACGGTGATCACGCCCCACCCGCTCGAAGCCGCCAGGTTGCTCGGCAGCAGCGCCGCCGACGTGCAGGCCAACCGGCTGGCCGCCGCCCGCGCACTGGTCGATCGTTTCGGCTGCGCTGTCGTGCTCAAGGGCTCGGGCAGCGTGGTGATGGCGCCTGGTCTGACGCCAGGCATCAACCCCAGCGGCAGTGCAGCGCTGTCTACGCCCGGCAGTGGCGACGTGCTGGCGGGATGGCTGGGTGGCTGGTGGAGCCAGGCGGGTCGAACGGCCGAGGCGCAGCCAGAGGCATCAGCCTGGGCATCGGATGCCCTGTCTGCTTGTACCTATGCCGTGTGGAGCCACGGCCGCGCAGCCGAACTGGCCAGCCCGGCCGGACTGGCCCTGCCGGCCGGCGAGCTTGTGCTTGCCCTGGGATCCGGCCTGCGCAGCGGCTTGTTCTGACCGGTGCGCTCGCCTTCAGCGCGTGACGACCCGGCTCTTGCGTGAGCTGCGGCCCGGCTTGACGGCACCGCCCTTGCCGCGTCCGCCGGCCGCCCTGTCCAGCACTGCCGAAGCGTCGCCCTGTGCCGGCCGCGTGGTGCCGGGCGACTGTGCGCCCCCCTTGTCGGACTTGCCGGCAGAGCCTGGGCGGGTCGACTTGGCGGACTTGGAGGCGCGACCCATGCCCTTGCCCTTGGCCGGCGCGCTGGCCTGGCGGGCGGCGCGGCGCGCAACCCGGTCGGCGTCCTTGACGGCAGCGAGGTCGTTTTCGGCACTGCTGGCCGCCGCCGCGCTGCGCTCGCGCGCCGAACGTTGCGGCGTGGCGCTGTCGCCTTCACGCACGAGGCGAAAGTCGATGCGCCGCCCATCCAGGTCGACGCGGCTGACCTGCACCCTCAGCCTCGCCCCCACGGCGTAACGCACACCCGTGCGTTCACCGCGCAACTCCTGGCGCACCTCGTCGTAGCGGTAGTACTCGCCGCCGAGTTCGGTGATGTGGATGAGGCCTTCGACATACAACTCGTCGAGCACGACGAACAGGCCGAAGCTGGTCACTGCGTTGACCGTGCCCGAATACTCTTCGCCCAGACGTTCACGCATGAAGCGGCACTTGAGCCAGGCCTCGACGTCACGGCTGGCTTCGTCGGCTCGGCGCTCGTTGGCGCTGCAATGGGCGCCGGCAATCTCCCAGGCCTCCGATCCCTTGGCGGCGCCACCACTGCGCGCCTGCCCTGCCGTCTTGCTGCTGGCACTGGCCGGCCCGGCTGCGGCCGCGGCAGCGCCCTTGGCTGGTCGGCGCAGATAGCCCGCCGGTTTGTTGTCCAGGGCACTTGTCACGCCGGCCGGCAACTGCAGCGAGTAACGTCGCTCGGCCAGCAAGGCCTTGATCACACGGTGCACCAGCAGGTCGGGGTAGCGCCGGATCGGGCTGGTGAAGTGGGTGTAGGCCGGATAGGCCAAGCCGAAGTGGCCCGAGTTGCTGGGGGTGTAGATGGCCTGCTGCATCGACCGCAGCAGCATGGTGTGGATCTGCGCCGCATCGGGCCGTTCGGCGGTCTGGCGTGCGATGGCCTGGAACTCGGCCGGCTTCGGGTCGTCGCTGACGCTGAGCCCCAGTCCCATGGCGCGCAGATAGTTCTGCAGCGTCACACGTTTCTCGGGCGTGGGGCCTTCATGCACCCGAAAGAGCGACGAGTGTTTGCCCTGTTCGATGAAGTCGGCCGCACAGACATTGGCGGCCAGCATGGCTTCCTCGATCAGGCGATGCGCCTCGGTGCGGGTGCGCGGCACGATACGTTCGATGCGCCCCTGCTCGTCGCAAACGATCTGCGTCTCGGTGGTCTCGAAGTCGATGGCGCCGCGCAGCGACCGCTGCTTGAGCAGCGCCCGGTAGACCTCGTGCAGATGCACCAGATGGTCAACGAGTTCACCGCGTCTGACAGCTTCGGGACCACGCGTGTTGGCCAGGATGGCCGCCACCTCGGTGTAGGTGAACCGGGCATGCGAGTTGATGACAGCCGGATAGAACTGGTAGGCCTCGACCTCACCCGCGGCGTTCACGAGCATGTCGCACACCATGCTCAGCCGGTCCTGATCGGGGTTGAGCGAACAAAGCCCATTGGACAACTTCTCGGGCAGCATCGGGATGACCCGGCGCGGAAAGTAGACCGACGTGGCGCGTTCATACGCATCGGCATCCAGCGGGTCGCCAGGCTTGACGTAATGGCTCACATCGGCAATCGCCACGATCAGGCGCCAGCCTTTGGTCTTGCCCACCTTGGCCGGCTCGCAATACACCGCGTCGTCGAAGTCGCGGGCGTCTTCACCGTCGATGGTGACGAGCGCCACGTCGGTGAGGTCGACACGCTGCTTGCAATCGACCGCACGCAACTGATCTGGCAGCTTGCCGGTCTGTGCCAGCGTCTGCGGCGAGAAGGTGTGCGGCACCTCGTACTTGCGCACGGCGATCTCGATCTCCATACCGGGGTCGTCGATCTCGCCGAGCACCTCGACGACACGGCCCACCGGTTGGCTATACAAGGACGGTGTCTCGGTCAACTCGACCGCCACCACCTGACCAGCCTCGGCCTTGGCAATGCCGTTCTTGGGGATCAGGATGTCCTGCCCATAGCGCTTGTCTTCGGGCGCCACGATCCAGGCGCCGTTCTCGTTGAGCAAACGCCCGATGATGTTGGCCTTTCTGCGCGACACGATCTCGAGCACACGGGCTTCGGGCCGACCCTTGCGGTCATAACGGATGACGCGTGCCTTGACGCGGTCCTGGTGCAGCACGGCGCGCATCTCCTGCGGGGCGAGATAGACGTCGGGTTGACCGTCGTCGCGAACGATGAAGCCATGGCCATCACGGTGGCCGTTGACCACACCTTCGACTTCACTCATCAAACTTGCCTTTGCGGCTTGGGGTACTTGCATGGAGCAATCTTTTCAATCTATACTTTCGGTCTCGGTTGTTGAAGCCGAGCCTGAAAGCCCAGGTGGCGGAATTGGTAGACGCACTAGTTTCAGGTACTAGCGCTGAGAGGCGTGGAGGTTCGAGTCCTCTCCTGGGCACCAACAGATTTGCCGACAGGCAAAGCCTTCGGGCAAAAAGCACAAGCCAGCATACGCTGGCTTTTTGCTTTGTGCGCTCGCCTTTTCGCAGACCCTGCAAAGACCGTCGAGTCGAAGCCTATTGGAAGACTCATGGTGCGGGCAAGGCTACCCGCTGTGTCGACGGCAACACGCTCGATGGCCGGGTCGACTGCGCGATCAGTCGCGCGTCGAGCAGTCGAACTCAGACCGAGAGCTTGCGCGCCAGTCCTTCGGGCCGCAGCGAGTCGTACTCTTCGAAGGGCTGATGGATCCACGGGCTGGTGGGCAACATCTCGACGAAGTAGTCGGGCGTGTAGCTCGACACGCCCTTCATCCAGATCACGGCCGAGCGCAACTCGCTGATGGCCGGTGTGCCACGCAAACGCTCCACCACAGCACGCAGCGTTACGCCCGAGTCGGCCAGATCGTCGACCAGCAACACACGGCCGGCCAGTTCGCCCTTGGGCAAAGTGATGTATTTGGCCATGTCGAGCCGGCCCTGGATGGTGCCCGCATCGGCGCGGTATGAACTGGTGGCCATGATGGCCAGCGGCTTGTCGAACACCCGCGATAACACGTCGCCAGGGCGCATGCCGCCACGCGCCAGACACAGGATCTGGTCGAACTGCCAGCCCGAGTTGTGCACCTTGATCGCCAACCGTTCGGTCAGCAGGTGGTACTCGTCCCAGGACACGTAGAGATGTTTGCCGTCGTCGGTCAGCATGAATAAAGCTCCTGTAGCGCCGCAAAGGCAGTGTTGATGGGCGTCGGCTCGCGCGCAACTCAGGCCTTGTACGGATGGCGCAACAAGATCGTGTGGTCGCGGTCCGGGCCGGTGGACACCATGGCTATCGGCACGCCGATGATCTGCTGTACCCGTTCGAGGTATCGACGCGCATTGAGCGGCAGGGCATCCCAGCTGGTGACACCCACACTCGAATCACTCCAGCCTGCAAACGTCTCGTAGACCGGCTCACACAACACGATGTCGTCGGCATCGAGCGGCAGGATGTCGATCAACTCACCACGCAGGCGGTACCCCACGCCGATGTTGATCTCCTTCAGGCCGTCGAGCACGTCGAGCTTGGTGATGCAAAGGCCCGAGATGCCGTTGATCAACATCGAGCGCTTGAGTGCCGCCGCATCGAGCCAGCCGCAGCGACGCGCCCGGCCTGTGACGGTGCCGCGCTCTTGCCCCACCACCGACAGGTGATGGCCGACCGTGCCTTCGGCCAGGATGTCGAGCTCGGTGGGGAACGGCCCCGATCCGACACGCGTGGTGTAAGCCTTGGTGATGCCCAGGATGTAGTGCAGCCGGTCCGGCCCCACACCCGCGCCAGCCGCGGCATTGCCGGCCACGCAGTTGCTCGACGTGACATACGGATAGGTGCCGTGGTCGATGTCGAGCAGCGTGCCTTGGGCACCTTCGAACAGGATGCTGCCGCCGGCCTGGTTGAGTGCATCGATGCGCACACCCACGTCGGCCATCAAGGGCTTGATCTGCTCGGCCATCTTCATGGCCTGGTCGAAGATCGGCTGGAACTCGAGCGGTGTGCCCTTGAGGTAGCCGGTCAGTGCATGGTTGTGCACGGCGAGCAGTTCGCGCAGCTTGGTGGCGAAACGATCCGGGTGTTTGAGGTCCTGCACACGCAGGGCGCGGCGGGCGACCTTGTCTTCATAGGCCGGGCCGATGCCTTTGCCGGTGGTGCCGATCTTGCCGACGCCGCTCGATTCACGCAGCGCCTCGCGGGCGCGGTCGACCTCGACGTGAAACGGCAGGATGAGCGGGCACGATTCACTCAGGAACAGGCGCGAGCGCACCTCGACACCGATGGCTTCGAGCCGCTCGATCTCGGACAGCAGATGCGTCGGGTCGACCACCACACCATTGCCGATGAAACAGGCCACACCCGGTCGCATGATGCCCGAGGGGATCAGCTGCAGCGCCGTCTTCTTGCCGTTGATCACAAGCGTGTGACCAGCGTTGTGACCGCCCTGGAAACGCACCACGGCAGCAGCATCGTCGGTCAACCAGTCGACCACCTTGCCCTTGCCTTCGTCGCCCCACTGTGTGCCCACCACCACCACATTGCGGCCACGCCCCGAGGCTGCCGCGACATTCGCTGTATTCATCTGAGAGATCCGTTGTGTAGCAATCGGGTGCGTCGCTACGCGCTCACAGCGCGCGCACCACCCAGCGGTCGGCGACCGCGATCAGCTCGCGGTCGCAGTCGAACTCATCTGTCTCGTGTTCATGTCCGGGCAACATACACACCACCGTGTTGCCCTGCTCGCGCAAGGCCCGCACGGCAGCGAGCAGGCCGGCCTGTTCACCCCAGGGCGCCTTGATCGCGGTACGGCGACCCTCGTGGCCCGACAGTTCTGCCACTGGCTTCAGATCGAGACTGAAACCAACGGCGCTGCGGCTGCGGCCAAAGACAGCCCCCACATCGTCGTATCGCCCGCCGCGCAGCAGGGTCGACACACTGCCCGACGTGTACAGCGCGAACTTGGCGCCGCTGTAGTACGCATAGCCCGACAGGTCCGCCAGGTCGATGCTGAAGGTGACGCCGGCATGTTGGGCAGCCAGATGGTCGACCAGCCAGCGCAGGTCGGCCAGCGCCGCATCGATCAACGTGTGCCTGGGCAAGGCAGTGCGGGCACGCTCCAGCACCTCGACGCCGCCGTAGAGGTCGAGCAGGCTGATCAGGGCCAGGCGCAGGGGCTCAGCCAGGCCGGTTGTGGCGTCGTTCAGTGCACCTGGATCCTTGGCGGACAGGGCGCTGTGTAGTGCCTGCAATCTGGCTGCAGGCAACACCACGCCGTCGAGCAGGCCACGCAGCACACGCGCGTCGGCCAGATCCATGACCAGATCGGAGATGCCTGCACGTTTGAGGCTGTCGATCGCCAGGTGACCGATCTCGAGGTCGGCTTCCAGCCCGGCGTGGCCGTAGATCTCGGCACCAAACTGCAGCGGCTCACGCGTTGATACCGGGCCGGCCGGGCGTGTGTGCAGCACCGGGCCGCAATAACAAAGCCTCGTGACACCGGCACGATTGAGAAGGTGGGCGTCGATACGCGCCACCTGCGGCGTGATGTCGGCGCGTACACCCAGGGTGCGACCGCTGAGCTGATCGACCAGCTTGAAGGTGCGCAGGTCGAGCTCGCTGCCCGTTCCCGAGAGCAGCGATTCGAGGTGTTCGAGCAGCGGTGGCATCACCAGCTCGTAGCCATACGAGCGCGCCACGTCGAGCAGACTGCGACGCAGTTCCTCGATGCGCCGGGCCTGGTGCGGCAGCACGTCAGCCAGGTGCTCGGGCAGGAGCCAGGCAGAGGTCATGAAGGGGGATCTGGATAAAAGCGGGATTCTACCGAGGCACCCCACACCAGGCTTGCAGGCCGGGGCGGATGAGGTAGAAACGACGTTTGTGCGTAGCCGGCCCCGAGCGGGTCTGCGGTCTTGGCGGCGCCACACCGGGCACACTGGCCCGGGCATGCCGCTACGTTCGATGCACCGTCACTGGAACATCAGGATAAGCACCAGGCCCGACAGGATGCTGGCCAGGCCGAGAAACCTGATCTGGCCGTCGGACAACCGCAGCACCTGTTCGAACACCTGGCGCCAGCGCACGGGGCTGATGAAGGGCATCAGGCCTTCGAGCACCAGCACCAGCGCCACGGCCTGCAGCATGGTCTCGAAGGAAAATCCATCCATGCGCCGTCAAACCTGTCGACGCGTCACTTGCGCGGAGCGGCAGGACCGGCACCAGAGCCGGCGCCACGCATGGCCTTGAAGAAGTCGCTGCCCGGGTCGACCACGATCACGTCGCTCTTGCTGCGAAAGCTCGACCGGTAGGCCTCGAGGCTGCGATAGAACTGCGCGAAATTCGGGTCACGCCCGAACGATTCGGCGTACAGCGCCGAGGCCTTGGCATCACCTTCACCCTTGCGCTTCTGAGCGTCGCGATAGGCTTCTGCCAGGATCACTTCGCGTTGCCGATCGGCATCGGCGCGGATCTTCTCGCTGTCGGCCGAACCGTTCGAGCGCAATTCGTTGGCCACACGTTTGCGCTCGGACTCCATGCGCCGGTAGATCGACTCGGTGATGCTGGCGGCAAAGTCGACACGTTTGATGCGCACGTCGACGATCTCGATGCCGAAGTTCTTCGCGTCATCGGTCAAGCGTTTGATGACACCCTGCATCACCCCTTCACGCTCGCTCGAGAGCACTGCACGCACACTGCGTTTGGTGACTTCTTCGTTGAGCGCCGCCTGCACGATGGGCGACAGGCGCGCCTCGGCGTTGCGCAGATCGACACCGGTGTTGCGGATGAACTGTCGTGGCTCGACGACGCGCCACTTCACCAGCCAGTCGATCACCAGGCTTTGCTTTTCGGCGGTGTAGATCGGGCGGGTCTCGGGGCTGTCCAACGTCTGAGTGCGTCGGTCGATCATGACCACGTTCTGCAGCGGCGGAGGCAGCTTGAACTTCAGCCCGGGTTCGGTGATCACTTCCTTGATCTCGCCCAGGGCGTAGACCACGGCGAAGTTGCGCTGGTCGACCACGAAAAGGGTGGACATGCCCGTCATGACGACGAACAGGGCACTGACGAGGATGATGCCTATGCGGTTCATGTTAGACGCCTCCTCAACGCGTATCGCGTTCACGGCTTCGCTGACCATCGCGTGATCGCGATTCGGCCGACGAAGCACCACTTGTGTTGGACGCAGGGTCGGGTGTAGCCGCCGCGGGGGCGCCGGGAACCGCTGGCGAGCCCTGCTGCATGAGTTTGTCGAGCGGCAGATAGAGCAGGTTGTTGCCACTGCGCGAGTCGACCATGATCTTGGTGACGCTGCTGTAGATCTGGTTCATGGTGTCGATGTAGAGGCGATCGCGCGTGACGGCGGGCGCCTTTTGATACTCGGTCAACACGCTACGGAAACGTTCGGCATCACCTTCGGCCTGCGCCACCACGCGGGCGCGGTAGCCTTCTGCCTCTTCGATGAGCCGAGCCGCCGTGCCGCGTGCCTTGGGTACGACGTCGTTGGCATAGGCCTGGCCTTCGTTCTTGAGGCGCTCGCGGTCGGCGCCAGCCTTGAAGGCATCGTCGAACGCGGCCTGCACCTGCTCGGGCGCTTGCACGCTCTGCACGTTGACATTGACTACGAGGATGCCGGCCTTGAGGCGATCGAGTTGGGCCTGCACCGACTTCACCAGATCGGTGGCCAGGGCATCGCGCTGTTCATAGAGCACCGAGTCCATCTTGTTGCGACCGACGATCTCGCGCACCGCGGTTTCGGCCGCCTGCATCACCGCGTCGTCGACATTGCGGTTCTCGAAGAGGTAATCCTTGGCCTGCTTCAGGCGCCACTGCACGGTGAAACGGATGTCGACGATGTTCTCGTCCTGCGTGATCATCGATGAATCACGCAGCCCGGTCGCCTGCACCACGCTGTTGCGGCCGACGTCGGTCGAACGAGTCTGCGTCACGCTCACCGTCTCGTGCGACTGAAACGGATACGGCCAGCGGAACTGGATGCCGGCGTCGACCGTGCGGGTGAACTTGCCGAAGGTCATCACGACCGCCTGCTGGCCTTCCTGCACGATGAAGAAGCCGCTGCCCAGCCAGATCAGCGCCACCAGTCCGGCGATCAGGCCGCCACCGATGCCGGCGCCCTTGAGTCCGACCGGGGGTTCACCGCCACCGCCGGAACCGGCGTTGCGGGGTTGCCCCGGCTTGCCGCCGAGCAGGCTACCAAGTTTCTGATTGAAGTCGCGCCAGAGTTCGTCGAGGTCCGGCGGCCCGTCGTTGCGGCCGCTGGCCAGTGCGCCCGGCACGGCGAGTCGACGCGCAGAACCGAAGCGCCAGCGCAAGGTCTCGACGGTGCCTGCGACCAGACGCGCCAGTGCCGCGGCGAGCTGGGTCGGCCGGGACGGCGGACGTGGGTCAGCGTAGTTGGACATGTTGACTTGACGTGGTGTCGGGTAAAAGGGTGAAAGGTGGCAGATGAGGTCGGCGACGAGGCTTTCAACTCATGCTGCGTCATGAAGGTCGGACGGATCCTCCGTCACGAAGGTGCCGCGCGGATCACCAGGCTCGAACCCCCTATCCGGAGGGACTTCGAGTACTGGCCTGGCAACGTCGGCGATGACCCGCCGCAAGGTATCCAGACCGGTGCCGTCACGAGCGCTCACATGGATGCGCGGCAAGTTCCGACCCGGCTCGATCTCGAAGAAATCGTCGTCACGGCGTGGCCGGCGCTCGACCTCGATGGCATCGAGCTTGTTGAAGACCAGCACCTGCTGCACATCGCCTGCACCGATCTCCTGCAGCACGCGCTGCACTTCGTGCACCTGGTCGAGCCAGGTTGGGCTGGCCGCGTCCACCACATGCAGCAAAAGATCGGCCTCGGCGGCCTCCTGCAGTGTGGCTGCAAAAGCATCGACCAGCGTATGTGGCAGATCGCGGATGAACCCCACCGTGTCGGACAGCGAGACACTGCGCCCGGCGGCTTCGAGGTACATCTGGCGCGTTGTGGTGTCGAGTGTGGCGAATAACTGGTCGGCCGCGTAGGTCTGCGCCTTCACCAGTGCATTGAACAGCGTGCTCTTGCCGGCATTGGTGTAACCCACCAGCGAGACGCGAAACGTGCCGCTGCGCTCGCGTGCCTTGCGTTGTGTGCCGCGCTGGCGCTTCAATCGCACCAGTCGCTCCTTCACGCCCTTGATGCGTACGTCGATCATGCGGCGGTCGAGTTCGATCTGGGTCTCACCCGGGCCACCACGCAGTCCGAAGCCGCCCTTCTGGCGCTCGAGGTGCGACCAGCGCCGCACGAGTCGCGTCGACAGGTATTGCAATCGCGCCAGTTCAACCTGCAGCTTGCCCTCGTGACTACGCGCTCGTGCACCGAAGATTTCGAGAATCAGCCCGGTGCGATCGATCACTTCGACACCGAGGTGGCGTTCGAGGTTGCGCTGCTGCGCAGGCCCCAGGGCCTGATCGAAGATGACGCAATGCGCCCCTTCGGCCTGCACCAGGTCACGGATCTCGTCGGCCTTGCCCGAGCCCACAAAAAGCGCCGCGTCGGGTGCCTTGCGCCGTGCGATCAGTCGGGCAACGGGTTCGTCGCCAGCCGATTCGGCCAACAAGGCCAGTTCATCGAGGGTGGCGTCGAAGGAAGATCCATGGCCAAAATCCACGCCCACAAGCACTGCTCGGGGCGTGGTCTGCGCATGCGGTGCAGTCAAGATCTGAGTCAAGTACGGCGTGCGTTGCGCTTCAGGTGACGTCGGCGGCGTCGTTGGGATGGAAGTTCACCGGACGGCCCGGCACGACGGTGGAAATCGCGTGCTTGTAGACCATCTGGGTAACCGTATTGCGCAGCAGGACCACATACTGGTCGAAAGACTCAATATGCCCTTGAAGCTTGATGCCGTTCACGAGGTAAATCGAGACCGGTACATGCTCCTTGCGCAGGATATTGAGAAAGGGGTCTTGTAGCAGTTGCCCTTTATTGCTCACGATATGCTCCGTGTTGGAAGAATTAAACAAGCCTGCACGTTAACACAGGCGCTCGATACGTCTGGTTCGCCGGGCCACCGAACCCACTGTTTCACAGGGCTTCGGCAGACCACCCAGGCGATGAACCAGATGATGTCATCGGCCTCTTTGCCCGGCAAATGGGTTGCTCGATGCCCGCAGCTCGATGCGCAGAGGTGTGCCGCTGAGCTTGAAGTGTTCGCGAAAACGCCCTTCGAGAAAGCGCTTGTAGACCTCGGTGACATGTTCGACACCGCTGCCGTGGATCACGATGAGTGGCGGGTTGCGCCCGCCCTGGTGCGCATAACGCAACTTGGGCCTGAAGGCACCAGCGCGGCGCGGCTGCTGGAACTCGACCGCCTCGAGCAACAGGCGGGTCAGCACCGGCGTGGACATCTTGCGGGTGGCCGAGGCCCAGGCATCACCGATGGCCTTCCACAGCGGACCCAGGCCCTGGCGCTTCTTGGCCGAGATGTGCAGCGTGGGCGCAAAGCTCAGGAAGGGCAGGCGCAGCTCGATCTGACGCTCGAGCATCTCGCGCTGGTGGCTGTCGATGGCGTCCCACTTGTTGACGGCCAGCACCACCGCGCGGCCCGAGTCGAGGATGTAGCCCGCGATGTGGGCATCCTGGTCCGAGACCCCTTCGACCGCGTCGATCAGCAGCAGCACCACGTTGGCGTCCGAGATCGCCTGCAGCGTCTTGACCACCGAGAACTTCTCGATCGCCTCGAACACCTTGCCCTTGCGGCGCAGGCCGGCCGTGTCGATCAGCTCGAACATCTGGCCGTTGCGCTCGAAGGGCACGCTGATGGCATCGCGAGTCGTGCCCGGCAGATCGAAGGCCACCAGGCGCTCCTCGCCCAGCCAGGTGTTGATGAGGGTGGATTTGCCGACGTTGGGCCTGCCGGCCACGGCCAGGCGGATCGGACGGCTCGGGTCGGCATACAGCGCGTCGGCCAATGCACCGGGGCCCTGCTGCGCAGCAGCGTCGAGTTCAGCCTTGCCGGGCTCGACGCTGTCGAATTCGTCGGCCTCAGCATCGTCGTCGTCGACCGGCACCAGGCCTTCGAGCGCCATCTCGATGATGTCGCGCACACCCTGGCCATGGGCCGACGAGATCGCGTAGGGCTCGCCGATGCCGAGCTCGTGAAACTCGGCCAGTTGCGGCGCGTGTTTCATGCCCTCGGCCTTGTTGGCCGCCAGCAGCACACGTTTGTTGGCGGCGCGCAGGTACTTGGCGATGTCGTGGTCCTGCGCCGACAGGCCGTCGCGCACGTCGACCACGAAGATCACCGCATCCGCCTCGGCCACCGCCTGTCGGGTCTGCTTGGCCATCTCCTTGTAGATGCCGCTGGTCGAGTCGGGCTCGAAGCCACCGGTGTCGATGACGATGAACTCGTGACCGGCCACCTTGCCATCGCCGTAGTGGCGGTCGCGCGTGAGCCCGGCAAAGTCGGCGACGATGGCGTCGCGGCTGCCGGTCAGGCGGTTGAAGAGGGTCGACTTGCCGACATTGGGCCGGCCGACCAGGGCGATCACGGGTTTCATCGGGGCACCTGGGCTGCGCGCGGCCATGGCCGGCGCGTTGTGAATATCGTCAACGTTGTGTCGTCAAAGGCAAGACGGCGCACCCGCAAGTGCGCCGCCGAGTCGATCGACGATCGAGGGCAGATGGATCTATTCGGGACGGAAGGCGTAGGCGTTGCCCTTGGCGGTGACTGCCAGCAGCGTCTGCCCCGATCGCACCAGCGGCGCGACGATGGCGCTGCCATCGGTGGGCAGGCGCAACATGGTTTCACCCTTGTCGCGCGACAAGAAGTGCAGATAGCCTTCGCTGTCCCCGAAAACCACCGTCGTACCCGCCACCACCGGCGAACTCAGGCCGCGGTAACGCAACTTTTCCATGGTCCAGACCGGGTCGCCACTGGCGCGTTTCCAGGCCGAGACGCGGTCGCTGGCATCACCGGCAAACAGGTAATCGGCGTCGGCCGCCACACCTTCGTAGCCACCCACGTTGCGCTGCCACAGCAGGCTGTTGCGTTCGGCGTTGACACAGGCCACGGTGGCCTGGAAGGCACGTGCACACACCGCGTCACCCACCCGCGCCGCCGGCCCGACCAGATCGGCCAGGCGTTCGACCTCGTTGGTGCCACGTGGCGCGGCCAGCACGGTCTCGCTGCGCACGGTGCCCAGCAGCGGGTCGACACCGACCAGACGCGGCCCCACACCCACCAGCAAGGTGTCCTTGTAGACCTGCATGACACCGCGCTGCGCCAGCGCCAGCGGTTCACCCGGACGCGCCAGCGACCAGAGCTTGCGGCCATCGAGCACGTCGAAGGCCTCGACCACACGGTCGACACCTTGCACGAAGACGCGCTCACCCGCCACTAGCGGTGCACTCACCACACGCGAGCCCAGGCGGACGCGCCAGCGTTGTTTGCCGGCTTCCAGCGTGATCAGCTCGTTGTCCTGCGTCACCACGGCAACGTAACGACCGTCGCTGCCGACACCGGCCGAGAGCTTGGCGCCGGCATCGAAACGCTCGCGCAGCTCGCCGCCCGCCGGGTCGACGACACTGATGCTGCCGTCCTGCGCGGCGATCACAAACCGTTCACCCTGCGGCGTACGCGTGATCACCACCGAACCAGACCGCATCGGTGCTCCGACCGAGACGTTCCAGACCTGCTTGCCGGCAATGCGTGGTGTCACCGCCTCGAGCGGCGTCGGCGGCGGCTTGTCGCCCGAACACGCGGCCAGAGCAACCAGCGCCCAGCCGCACAGGGCCCGGGCCACCTGACGCACGACCGGGCGGCGCAGCGGCGCCGTGGCGGTCAGCACGACCTGGCTCACTTGGAGGCTCCGGCAGCAGCAGCGTCGACTGGCGCCACCGGCGCAGCACCCAGCGACGTGAGCTTGGCATCGACCAGGCGGCGATAGTCGTCGACGGCGTCGAGCGCCTTGTACGACTGCTGATAGGCGGCGATCGCATCGGCGTCCTTGCCCTGGGCGTGCAGCACGTCGCCACGCCGATCGGCCGCCAGACCTTCGAAGGAGGCGGGGAAGCTTCCGGACAGTTGCTTGAGTGCGTCGTCGTATTTCTTTTCGTCCAGCAGCAGGGCAGCCAGGCGCAGACGGGCGATGGCGCGGTATTCGTCTTCGCTGGCGTGTTCGGCCACCCAGGTCAGGCTTTGCTGCGCTGCCGGCAGCTGGCCCTTGTCGAACTGCACCTTGGCAGCCAGCAGACCACCCTGGCCGGCAAAGGCGGCCGAACCGTAGCGGTCACGCAGGTCGGCAAAGATGCGCCCGGCCTTGTCGGCATCACCGGCAATGGCGGCACGATCGAGTTCCTCGTACATGCCGGCAGCCTTGGCGCTTTGCTCGCGCTGATACCAGTTCCAGCCGTTCCAGGCGGCATAGCCGGCCATGCACAGCACGAGGGTCCAGGTGATCAGGTTGCCGTACTTGCTCCAGAAATGCTTGAGGTCGTCGAGCTGTTCCTGTTCTTCGAGGTCGAGGTTGGTAGCCATGGGGTCGTGTTCTGGTGGGTCTGGCGCAAAGAGCGCGATTATGCGGGGAGCAAGTCGGCGGCCCAGGCGGGCACTGTGGCCAGATCGCGCAGCGTCTGGGCTCCTGCGCCGTCGCGCAGCGACTTGAGCACGACCTGGCCGGCGGCCAGTTCGCTGGCGCCGAACACCAGCGCAAACCGGGCGCCGCTGGCGTCAGCCTTCTTGAACTGCGACTTCATGCTGCCCGGGCCATCCTTGCCGGCGGCGTTCATCTGCACCGACACACCGGCTGCGCGCAGCGCGTCCAGCGCCACCAGCACCGGCGGCAGCGGCACACCCTCGCCGATCACGGCGTAGGCGTCGGGTGCGGCACCCGGCACCGGGATGGCCAGCTCCTGCAGCAGCAGCAGCAGGCGTTCGATGCCCAGGCCGAACCCGATCGCCGGTGTGGGCTTGCCGCCGAGTTGCTCGAACAGGCCGTCGTAACGCCCGCCGCCACACACCGTGCCCTGCGAGCCGAGCTGGTCGGTGACCCACTCGAAGACGGTGAGGTTGTAGTAGTCCAGCCCACGCACCAGCCGCGGATTGATCTTGTAGGGCAGACCGGCGGCATCGAGCACGGCACACACCGCGTCCAGATGGGCGCGCGACTCGGCGCCGAGGTGTTCGGCGAGTTTGGGCGCGGCTTCGACCAGGGCCTGCATCGCCGGATTCTTGCTGTCCAGGATGCGCAGCGGATTGGTCGTCAGGCGCCGACGCGAGTCTTCGTCCAACTGCTCGGCATGGGCCTCGAAATACGTCACCAGCGCCGCACGATGCGCCGCCCGTTCGACCGGCTGGCCCAGGCTGTTGAGTTCCAGGCGCACATGCTGGCCGACCACCAGGCCGAGTTCTTCCCACAAGCGCCGCACCATCAGGATGAGTTCGGCATCCACGTCCGGCCCGGCGTAACCCAGGGCCTCGACGTCGAGCTGGAAGAACTGGCGGTAGCGCCCTTTTTGCGGGCGCTCGTGGCGAAACACCGGGCCGATCGACCACACCCGCAACGGGCCGTTGTACAGCGCGTTGTGCTCGACCATCGACCGCACGATGCCCGCCGTGATCTCGGGGCGCAGCGTGAGCGCGTCGCCGTTCATCGCGTCGGTCCAGGAGTACATCTCCTTTTCGACGATGTCGGTGGCCTCGCCGATGCCGCGCACGAACAGCGACGTGGGCTCGACCACGGGTGTGAGCAGGTAGTGGTAGCCGTGGCGTGCCAGCACGCTGTCGACCGTGCGCTCGAACCAGCGCCACAGCGCGGAATCGGGCAGCTTGTCCTTGCGCGGCACACTGGCCGGCAGGATGTCGTTCATGCCTTTGACGGCCTTGAGGATGTCAGCCATGGGATGTGGATCGAATCGATCTGTGTGGGCGGGCGGTGTCGGCAGACGCCATGACACCCGGCCCGATGTTGCGGGTTGGCCCCGCTTGGCGGGGCGACAGGTTGTGGGGTGCGCCCGGCCCGGCCTAGCGGGCACGGGCGAGGCAATCGGCGCATTCCGGCCAGTGTGGCCAATTGCGCCTGGTGGGATCAGGCGAGCGTCAATGCGCAGCGGTGACGCTGCCCCAGCGGCGTTCGATGTATTGCTCGACGATGGTCTGGAACTCGTCGGCAATGCCGGCGCCGCGCAGCGTCAGGGCCTTTTCACCGTCGATGAACACCGGCGCGGCCGGCGCCTCACCTGTGCCCGGCAGACTGATGCCGATGTCGGCATGTTTGCTTTCACCCGGGCCGTTGACGATGCAGCCCATCACGGCGAGTTTCATGGTCTCGACGCCGGGGTACTTGGCGCGCCACACCGGCATCTGCGCACGCAGGAAGTCGTCGATCTGCTTGGCCAGTTCCTGGAAGGTGGTGCTGGTGGTGCGGCCGCAGCCCGGGCAGGCGGTGACGCTGGGCACGAAGGTGCGCAGGCCCAGCGCCTGCAGGATCTCGAGTGCGATCACCACCTCCTGGGTGCGCGACTCACCCGGCTGCGGCGTCAGGCTCACACGAATGGTGTCGCCGATGCCCTGCTGCAGCAGCACGGCCAGCGCCGCGGCCGAGGCCACCGTGCCCTTGGTCGCCATGCCGGCTTCGGTCAGGCCCAGGTGCAACGGGTAGCTGCAGCGCTGCGCCAGCTCGCGGTACACGGCGATCAGGTCCTGCACGCCGCTGACCTTGCAGCTGATCAGCACCTGCGCCGGGTTCATGCCCAGCTCGACAGCATAGGCGGCCGAATCGAGCGCCGAGGTGATGAGCGCCTCGTACATCACCTGGCGCGCGTCCCAGGGCGTGGCACGCCGGGCGTTTTCGTCCATCAGCTGGGCCAGCAAGTCCTGATCCAGGCTGCCCCAGTTGACCCCGATGCGCACCGGCTTGTCGTGGCGCAGCGCGGCCTCGATCATCTGGCCGAACTGGCGGTCGCGCTTGTCACCCTTGCCAACGTTGCCCGGGTTGATGCGGTACTTGCTCAGCGCCGCCGCCATGGCCGGAAACTCGGTCAGCAGGCGGTGGCCGTTGTAGTGGAAGTCGCCGATGAGTGGCACGTCGACGCCCATGCGGTCGAGCTGCTCGCGGATGTGCGGCACCGCCTCGGCGGCTTCGGGTGTGTTGACGGTGATGCGCACCAGCTCGGAACCGGCGATGGCCAGCTCCTTGACCTGGATGGCCGTGCCGATCACATCCACCGTGTCGGTGTTGGTCATCGACTGCACACGCACCGGCGCGTCGCCGCCGACGGTGACGACGCGCTCGCCCCAGCGCACCTGCGCCTGCAGGCTGCGCCTTGCGGCCGGGACACCGAGGGGGATGGGGCTGGCGGACTGCCCGGCCTGGTCTGCGCTCATCACTGACGGCTCACTTGAGTTCGAGGCGGGCCACGTTCTCGCGCGTCACCGGCGCGAGGTCGACCCGTTGGCCCCTGAAGGTGACTTCGGTGCCGGCGGCGTTGCCGATCTTGGCATGCATGGGCAAGACACCGTCCAGGCCGACGGTTTCACCCGGCGTGAGCATGCGCGCCAACAGCACCTTGTTGACCGCGTCGGTGACCTCGACCCACGACGCCGAGGTGGTGCGCAGCACCAGCGATCCGGCCGCTGCCGGGCGTGCGGCCACCGAGGCCGAGGGGTCTTCGACCGGCGCCGAAAACACCGTCTCGACCACGGCACTGGCTGGCAGCGCAGCTTCGGCCGCAGCCACACCCGACGCCGAGGCATCGGCCGGTGCCGTGCGCACCGCCCCACCGTCGGCACCGGTGTCGCTGAGCGACGTGTTGGCCGACGCACCGGCCACCGGCGCGCCGCTTTGCCGTGTGGCGGCGAACTGGTCGAACAGTTCGCCGCCCCACACCATGAGCTGGGGTGCGAACCAGAACAACAAGGCGGCGACAAGCAAGGCGGCCGGCAGCACCACCGGCACCCGCAGCAGCATGGCCCAGCCGCGCCGGCCTTCGCTGGAACCACCCGATTCACGAAACGGCGCCGCCAGGCCACGCGTCACATGTTCGAGTTCACCGTGCACCGTGCCGGTCGTAGGCAGCAGCGCAAGCACGGGCTGGGCGTCGACGTCGAGATGCCGGCACACCGCCAGCGCGAGGCCACGCACGAAAGCCATGCCGGGCAGCGCCTCATGGGCGTCGGACTCGAGCAATTCGAGCTTGCGGCTGGGCACCTTGAGCGCCGAGGCCAGCAGGTCGAGTTCGACACCACGCTCTTCGCGCAACTTGCGCAGCATGGCGCCAGCACTGGCGCGGGCGTCGCCGGCCGAGGCCTCGTCGGGTAAACGTTCACTCATTGAACTTGCCTTGCTCAAATGCAACTGTCTGGCGCGAGCCAGGGTACCTGGCCTTCAACTGCGCCCCGAACTCGTCGACCCCTTCGGTGTTGCCACGCCGGTGTTCGATGCGGGCCGCCAGCCAGAGGGTCTCGGCGTTAGCGTATTCAGGCACGGCATTGACACGCTGCACGTAAAAACGTGCACGGTCGAGGTCTCCACGGCGCAACAGCACTTCGGACAGGTTCACTGCCGTGGCCGGGTTGCCGGCGTCGAGCTCGAAGCTGCGCAGCAGCGACTTCTCGGCCGCCTCGAAATCACCGCTGCGCGCCTCGCACACCCCCAGCGCAAGTGAGGTCTTGGCGCGGTCGCGGTACTGCGGCTGGGCCAGAGCGGTATTGAACTCGGTGCGTGCCTCGGCGTAACGCTTCTGGTTGCACAGGTACCAGGCGTGGTTATGCAACACGTCGGGGTCGAGTGGCTGAAGCGCCAGGGCGCGCCGGAAACTGTCGTCGGCCAGCACCTGTTCACCCATGCTGGCGTAGATAAGGCCGCGCAGGTTGTAGGCCGGCACGCTGGAGGGGTTGGCTACCAGGGCACGTTTGACCTCGTCCAGCGCGGTGGACGCCTGGCCCTGCGCGAAGTAGGCGGTCGCCAGCTCGAGCCGGATACGCGAGCGTTTGGACGCGTCACTCTCGTCCGAGGCGGTCACCAGGTCGGGGCGCGGCGAGGTGTCGCCGGTGTTGCCATTGACGACCAGCTGCCTGGAGGCATTGCTGTTCACGGCATTGATCGGGGCTCGTGGTGGTGGTGGTGGTCTGGCCGGACGAATCGACGACCAGCGTCTCGGAGACACAACCCGTCATCGACACGAGCAGCAACCATGCACCGGCCAGCACACACAGAGTTCCACCGCGACCAGGCGCGCGCAGGTTCAGGCATCGGGACAAGACCAACTTCATGCGCACCATTCTCGTTGCAAATCTGTTTCATCTCGGCCGACGGGCCAGGGTTGGGCCGGAACACGACAGCCACTTCATGCACCGCCGGACATGGCGTGCGCCAGCCCGACGTCAGGAGCCCAGCCCAGCCAGGCCGGGCGACTGATCACCTGCCGCTTGCTCGGGCGGCGTCACACGCCGCGACCGGGGCGGCTGCACCACGGCAGCTGGCGCGAGTCGGTGCGCCAGGCGTTCACCCACGCGGGTGCGGTCCTGCACCTCGCCGGCCAGTTGGCCGCAGGCCGCGTCGATGTCATCGCCGCGTGTCTTGCGCACGGTGGTGACGACACCGCCGTCACTCAGGATGCGGGCAAACGCCTGCACCCGCTCGGGCGGCGAACGCAGCAACCCCGACGCCGGGAAGGGGTTGAACGGAATCAGGTTGAACTTGCACGGCAGCCTGCCGACCGGGCCATTGGGGCCGACCAGCGACAGCAGCGCACGCGCCTGGCCGTCGCTGTCGTTCACACCGTCGAGCATGCAATATTCGAAGGTAATGAAGTCACGCGGCGCGGCGGCCAGATAGGCCTGGCAGGCCCGCAACAGCTCGGACAACGGGTACTTGCGGTTGAGCGGCACGAGTTCGTCGCGCAGCGTGTCGCTCGGTGCGTGCAGCGACACGGCCAGCGCCACCGGCAGGTCGGCCTGCAGGCGTTCGATCATGGGCACGACACCCGAGGTCGAGACCGTGACCCGCCGGCGCGACAGGCCGTAGCCATGGTCGTCGAGCATCACACGCAGCGCCGGCACCAGGGCGGCGTAGTTCTGCAGCGGCTCGCCCATGCCCATCATCACGACGTTGCTGATGACTCGCTCAGTTTGACCATTCGCGGGGCTGATGCCGGGCCGCACCGCGGCGCGAACGCGCAGGCTGTGCTCGGCATGCCAGAGCTGGGCGAGGATCTCGCCCGTGCTCAGGTTGCGCGAAAACCCCTGGTGGCCGGTGGAGCAGAAGCGGCAGCCCACTGCGCAGCCAGCCTGCGACGACACACACAGCGTGCCGCGGTCGTCCTCGGGGATGAAGACGGTCTCGACCGCGTCACCGTTGCCGACGTCGAACAGCCACTTGACCGTGCCGTCGCTCGAGCGGTGCTCGGAGATCACCTCGAGCGGCCTGACCTCGGCCACGGCGGCGAGCTTGCCGCGCAGTGACTTGGCCAGGTCACTCATCTGCGTGAAGTCGCCCGCGCCGCGCTGGTGGATCCAGCGAAACAGCTGCACGGCACGAAATCGCTTCTCGCCCAGCTGCTCGCAATACGCCGCCAGGGCGTCGAGATCGAAGTCGAGCAGATTGGTGAGGGACACGGCGGGTCTCGGGAAGGACGGCGCTGATCAGCGTTGCAGCCACCAGCCCGGGTCCGCAGCGTAGAAAGTACGAAGGAACCGTCGCGAGCAGCCCGAGCTTGCGTCGAGTAGCGCAGCCGTACTCCCGTACGGCGAGCAACGCAGGCGTGAGATCGGGTTGCGCAGCAGGTTCATTCGTGCCCTCTCAGCGGGCGTAGACGTTCAGCGCGGGGAAGAAGAAGGCGATCTCGACGGCGGCGGTTTCTGCCGCGTCAGAGCCGTGCACGGCGTTGGCGTCGATGCTGTCGGCGAAGTCGGCGCGGATGGTGCCCTTCTCGGCCTTCTTCGGGTCGGTGGCGCCCATCAGCTCGCGGTTCTTCAGGATGGCGTTTTCGCCTTCGAGCACTTGCACGAAGACCGGGCCCGAGACCATGAACTTGACCAGGTCGCCGAAGAAGGGACGGGCCTTGTGCACGGCGTAGAACTGCTCGGCTTCGGCTTGCGACAGCTGCACCAGCTTGGCAGCGGCGATCTTCAGGCCGGCGCCTTCGAAACGGGCGACGATCTGGCCGATCACGTTCTTGGCAACGGCGTCGGGCTTGATGATGGAGAGGGTGCGTTCGATGGCCATGATGTTCAGTCCTGCGAGAAAAAAAGAAGTTCGACCCGGTGGGTCGGGCAAAGCCCGCCATTCTAGAGGCGCGGGCCGCCGATGGCCCCACGCGCCAATGGCACGCGGGACTCTCGTGGCGAAGAAGGATCAGCGCCGGCGGCCGCCGCGATTCTTGTTGCCACCACCCGGACGGGTGAAATACGCGTCGGCGCCGATGTAACCCACCGAGGTCTGCATCGGGTCGGGTTGTTTGGGGCCACCACGCGGACCGTTGTCCGGCGCCTGGTCGCTGGGGCGCCCGAAGCCCGAGGTGATACGTTTGGAGCCGGTGGCAAAACGCCGGTCGAAGGTCTGCTCGAGCGGGTTCGGGATACGCAGCGGACGGTCGTCGTCGAAGTTGTCGTCGTCACGTGCATCGGCTGGCGGACGCGGGTTGGCGGCCACATTGCCATTGGCGTCGTCGCGTCGCTCGAACCGGTCCTGCTGCTGCGGCCGGTCGTTGCCCCAGTTGCCACCACCACCGCCGCCACCCTGCGGCGGGCCCTTGCGGCCCGGCTTGGGTCCACGCTGGCCGTCAGCACCCTGGCCCCAATTGCCACCGCCGCCCTGCCCTTGCTGCGGGCGCTGCTGACCCTGGCCACCCTGACTTTGGCCGCCACGCGGGCCACCTTGTGGTCCACCGCCGTAGCCTTGCTGATGGCCACCTTGCGGGCCACCCTGGAAACGTTGCTGCTGGCCCTGACCTTGCTGGCCGGGCTTGTTGCCACGTTGTTTGCCGCCGCCGTCGTCGCGCTGCTGGCGCGGGCCGTCGTCACGCTGCTGGCGAGGACCATCACCGCGCTGGCCATCACGTTGGCCGTCGCGCGGGCCATCACGTGGTCCGTCTCGTTGCCCATCACGCTGACCACCACCCAAACCGACGAGCTGGCGGATCTGGTTGACGTCCTGGTCGCCCAGTTCGACCCACACGCCGCGCTTGAGGCCACGCGGCAGCACCATCTGGCCGTAACGAATGCGGATGAGGCGGCTCACGCCCAGGCCGACGCTGTCGAACAACTTGCGCACCTCGCGGTTGCGGCCTTCGCCGATGACTACGCGGTACCAGTGGTTGGCGCCTTCACCGGCGCCGTTGTCGATCGACTTGAAGGCAGCCTTCTGACCTTCGATCTCGACACCGTCGAGCAGGCGCGCACGCGCCTCGTCGCTCAGCGTGCCGAGCACACGCACGGCGTATTCGCGGTCGACGCCGAACTTGGGGTGCATGAGCTGATGCGCCAGGTCACCCGAGTTGGTGAACAGCAGCAGGCCTTCGGTATTGATGTCCAGGCGCCCCACCGACAGCCACTTGCCCTGCGGCAGACGCGGCAGCTGTCGGAACACCGTCGGGCGGCCTTCCGGGTCGTGGTGAGTCACCACTTCGCCCACCGGCTTGTGGTACGCCAGCACCCGCGCCACCGGCGGGGCGATGCGGTACTTGACCGGCTTGCCGCCGACCTTGATCTGGTCGCCGTAGGTGATGCGCATGCCCAGGTGCGCCACCTCGTTGTTGACCGTGACACGGCCATCGGCGATGAGTTCTTCCATGTCGCGGCGCGAGCCGATGCCGGCCTGCGCCAGCACCTTGTGCAGCTTGGGCGCCTCGGGTTCGGGGCGCAGCACACGTTTGCCGGGGTCGACGGCTTCGACGGCATCACCCGCCGGCACCTCGTCGACGTCATAGTTGCCCGACAACACGTCG
The DNA here is from genome assembly GCA_016702605.1 of Candidatus Intricatilinea gracilis. Taxonomy (GTDB): domain Bacteria; phylum Pseudomonadota; class Gammaproteobacteria; order Burkholderiales; family Burkholderiaceae_C; genus Sphaerotilus; species Sphaerotilus gracilis. The sequence goes on along the minus strand of JADJDQ010000021.1, from coordinate 301,209 downwards.
GCAAAACGATCGGCCACATCGACCTGATCGAGCACCGAAGGCTCGGGTGGCGCCACGACGAACACGCCGGCCGGGCCACCCACGCCGCCGTCGCCCGAACCCTCGACACCGCCCTGGCCGGCAGCCGCAGCGGCGTTGGGGCCGTCGCCCTCGAAGTTGCGCTCGCGCCGGCGAGCCCGGTCGCGCTGACGGCGCGACCCTTCGGGGCGCTGACCGTCGTCGCCACCCGGGGCTACGGCGCCGGCCGGGCTCGATGTTGTCGCGCCGCCGTGGGTGTCGACCGTGGCGGCAGCAGGTGTCGCTTCGGCGGCGACAGCGGCTGCTCGCCATGCCGAGGCGTCATCGACGACTGCCGGTGCTGTCACCACGGCCGATGCCTCACCACCACGATCGACGGCTGCAGGCTGCTGCACGACGGATGAAGCGTCGGACATCACCACCGCGGCCAGCACCGAGGCATCGACCTGCGCGAACCCGGCCGACGGCGCACTTGTTGGCGCATCCGTTTGCATGGCGACCGGTGCCTCTTTCGGCGTTGCGGCCGGTGCATTCATCGGTGTCGCGATGGACACCTCCATCGGCGCGAAGGTCGGGGCAGGCAACGGGGCAGCGGGTTCAGCCACCTGGGCGGACACCGGCGACATGTCGGCGGGCGCAGCCACCACCTCGGGTGCTGGCGCCACGTCGGCCTTTTTGCGTGTCGACTTGCGCGGCGGGCGGGCGGCTGCGTTTGCCGCGGCTTGTTCACGCAGGGCAGCGGCGATGGCGGCTCGTTCGGCAGCGGCCGGATCGGCGTCTGCCGCCGCGCCGGGATCGACCAGACCCGACGCCGCCGTCTTGCGCGTGCGGCGCACTGCGGGGGCGGCCGGTTCGCCTGAGGTCTCGGCGTCGGCCGCGGCCTTGCTGGCGCGGCGGCGCTTGACCGGTTCGCCCGCAGGCGGCTCGGTGCTGCCTGCCGTGGACGAGATATCGCCTGCACCCGCAGAGGGCGCAGCAGCGGCCAAGTCTGCGGCCGTGGCCAGGGTGGTGGCGACGGTTGCCTCGGTGCCCGCTGGGGCCTTGTTGTCTGAATTCATGCGCTGGGCCTCTGGCCGATCGGGTCGGCGGATGCGTGGTTGTCTCGGGAATCGTTCGGCGCCGCGAGTTCGGCGTCCGGGCTCGAAAGGTACGGGTCGGGGGTGAGCACCGGGGAAGAGTCGATGAGGGGTTCGGCGCCGCTGGCCTGGATCAGGCTGCCGATGGCATCGGTGAGTGCGGCAGCAACAGCGTCGTTCGGGGCAAGGTTCGACGCATCGTTCGAGGTGTCGGTCGGTGCGTCGAGCAAGGCGTCGTCGAGCAACGACGCCTGGCGCGGCAGGCCAGGTTCCCCCACGGCCGACGGCAAGACGGCGTCGAGCGAAGGCAACTGGTCGAGACTGGCCAGGCCGAGGTCGTCGAGAAACTGACGCGTAGTGGCATACAACGCTGGTCGGCCTGGCGCGTCGCGGTAGCCGATGGCGTCGATCCAGCCACGTTCTTCGAGTTGTTTGACGATGTTGCTGCTCACGGTCACGCCGCGGATGTCTTCGATGTCGCCCCGGGTCACGGGTTGACGGTAGGCCACGATGGCCAGGGTTTCGAGCGCCGCGCGGGTGTAGCGCGGCGGCTTTTCGGGATGCAGCCGATCGAGATACGGCCGCATTTCGGGACGGGTCTGGAAGCGCCAGCCATGTGCGACACGCACCAGCTCGACGCCCCGGTCGACCCAGTCGCGCTTCAATTCGTCGAGCAACGTGCGCAACGTGTCGGCCGACAGTTCATCGGCAAACAAGGTGCGCATCTCGCGCAGCGCCATGGGCTGGTCGGCACAGATCAGCGCTGCTTCGAGGACGCGCTTGGCATCCCAGGTCTTCATGCGTGTTTCGTAGGCCAGGCGCGGCTAGGCTGCCTGGTGAGCTCGGGGTCAGTGCGCTGGACTTGCCAGCACATCGCCGCGGACGATGCAGTTGCCACTGTGCAACTGCCGCCGGGCGGCTTGGATTCGATCTTGGTCTTGGGGTCGATGGCGACGCGCACTTTGCGCGTTGGCCGTGGCCAGGGCCGCCGCGGATGTGCAGGGCGGCAGGTGCCACTGACTCCGATGCGGCTTGCGCCACCTTCTACGCCGCCCCGGTGCGTCCTTGCACCGTCACTCTGCACGGGCTCGGGGGCGGTGTCTTTGAGCCTCATTGTAGCGACAGCCACGACGCTGCCGTGACTGGCTCACATGACAGCTTCGGGCTCAGGGCATCTGTTGTGCGGCGCCGACTTGTTGCCAGGCCTGCGCCAGGTCGTCTGGCAGCGCCGCTTCGAAGCTCATGGCACGTCCGTCTTGTGGATGCGCCAGGCCCAGACGGGCGGCGTGCAAGGCCTGGCGCGTCAGGCCGAGTGCTGGCCTGCCGCCGTACACCGCATCACCCACTAACGGGAAACCGAGCGACGCCAGGTGCACACGGATCTGATGGGTGCGCCCGGTATGCAGCTTGCACTTCACGGCGCTGATGCGATCACACGTGGCCAGCAGTTCGACATCGGTGCGCGCCGGCTTGCCGCTTGCCACGACAGCCATACGAATGCGTGACTGCGGATCACGCCCGATCGGCCTCTCGATGCTGAACAGCCCCGACGCCAGCGTGCCGTGCACCAGCGCCAGGTACTCGCGGCGTACCTCCCGCGCGGCGATGGCACGCACTAGCGCAGTGTGGGCTTCGAGCGTGCGGGCTACCACCATCAGGCCGCTGGTGTCCTTGTCGAGCCGATGCACGATGCCGGCGCGCGGCAAGGTGGCAGCGCGCGGGTCACGCGCCAGCAGGCCGTTGAGCAATGTGCCCGACCAGTTGCCCGGCGCCGGGTGGACGACCAATCCCACCGGCTTGTCGATCACCAGCATCACCTCGTCCTCGTACACCACGGTGAGCGCCATGGCCTCGGGCCTGAACGCCGCAGTACTGGCGGTGGGCCGCAGCTCGACACTCACCTCGTTGCCAGCCGCCAGCCGACGCGCCTGGGCGGTGTTGACCTGGCCGTTCAGCTGCACCAATCCGTCGGCAACAAGCTGCTGCAGATGACTGCGCGAGAACTCGGGCGCCAGCCGCACCAGCCACTTGTCGAGACGTTCGCCGTGGGCCTCGACGGCAACACGTGCAGTCCGTGTCTCCACGGCTGCCACATCGCCTGCACCGCAGGAGTTGTCGAGCGCGAGTTCGTCGTCGGCTTCGGCTGCGGCAGGTGCGTCATCCAGCGCAAGGGCAAACCCGCTCCCAGTGTGTGACTGGGACGGAGAAGGTCGATTCATATAATCAGTGTTCCTTGATACAGGCCCTGGCTCAGCCCGGCCGCCCTGGGTGCCCGGTTCGGCACAGCGAGCAGGCGGCAAGGTGATGCAGACCTTCACGCCATGACCATGATGCTCTCGCAGCAATCGACCCAGCCTGACAACAACATCTCGACGCCTGTTCGCTGCGCGCCGCGTGGCTCGCGGCCCTGGGCCTGGCTCGCCGGGCTGATGGTGGCAGTGGCCCTGGTGGGGTGTGCAAGCGACGCCAAGGACATCGACCGCGACAAGACCGCGGCCAAATTGTACGAAGAGGCCCGCGAGGAGGCTGCCGCCGGCGCCTACGACCGCGCAGCCAAACTCTTCGAGCGGCTCGAAGGGGTGGCGGCCGGCACCTTGCTGGCGCAACAGGCACAACTCGAGCGCGCCTACCTGCTGTATCGCCAGCAGGAAGCCGCGCAGGCGCTGTCGACGATCGAACGGTTCCTGAAGCTGCACCCGACCAGCCCGGCGGCCGACTATGCCTATTACCTGCAGGGCGTGGTGAACTTCAACGACGACCTCGGCCTGTTCGGAAAACTCACCAGCCTGGACTTGTCCGAACGCGACCAGCAGGCCTCGCGCGACGCCTATCAGTCGTTCAAGCAGGTGGTCGAACGTTTCCCGGAGTCGCGCTACGCGCCCGATGCCCGCCAGCGCATGATCTACATCGTCAATTCGCTGGCCTCGTACGAGGTGCACGTGGCGAGGTACTACTTCCAGCGCGGCGCCTTCATCGCTGCGGCCAACCGGGCCCAGCAAGCGGTGCAGGACTACCGCGACGTGCAAGCCGTCGAAGAAGCCCTCGCCGTGATGGCGGCCAGCTACGACCGCCTCGGCCTGACCCAGCTGCGCGACGACACCAACCGCGTGCTCGAGCAGAACTACCCGCAGAGCGCCTGGCTGAAGGCAGGCTACGGCCGCGCCGCCAAGGAATTCTGGCGCTTGTACTGATAGGCTCCATCGCTGCTGTTGCTGCGTTGGCGGGGACATGTGCTGCACGGATCCGGTCCACCAGATGCAGGGCAACCCCGCCCTGTCTGCCGCGAGCCTTGTCCTGGCATCACTGGTCAACTGAGCGGTACGAACCCGCCGTACGCTCTACCAGTCGGACACAGCAGGCTGGCCGTCCGGCTTGGCGCCTTGGTGCGTAGCAGCAAGTTCGGCCAGCCAGGCCAGCGCGTCGGCTTCGGTCGTCACTGCTGTCATCGGCGGCAGCGCAGCGCGCAAACGGGCACCGTAGCCCATGGTGACCATGCGCATGTCACACACGATCAGCAGGCCGCGGTCACTTTCGCTGCGGATCAGGCGCCCGGCGCCCTGCTTGAGCGAGATGGCGGCCTCGGCGACAAAGTAATCGTTGAACGCATCGCCACCCATGGCTTCCAGGCTGCGGGTGCGCGCCTGGACCAGCGGGTCGCCAGGCGGCGGAAACGGCAGCTTGTCGATCAGCACACACTGAAGCGCGTCCCCGGGTACGTCGATGCCTTCCCAGAAGCTGTGTGAGCCCACCAGCACGGCGCGCCGGGCCTGAACGAAACGGTCGAGCAAGGCGCGTTTGGGCATCGTGCCCTGCACCAGCAGCTGCACCTCGGGACCGTCGAGGTCGGCGGCCAGCAGCTCCTTCATCATCTCGGCCACGGTCTGCAGCGCACGTATCGTTGTGGTGAGTACGAACATGCGCCCGCCCAGCGCCAGCGCACAGCGCGCCGCCAACGCTGCCACGGCCGGCAGATGCGCCGACTCGTTGGGTTTGGGAAACCTCGCCGGCACATACAGGCGGGCGTTGCCGGCGTAGTCGAACGGGCTGTCGACGCGCAGCGTGTGGGCTTCTTCCAGGCCTGCGCTGCGCGTGAACCAGCTGAGGTGCTCGTCGTCACCCAACGTGGCCGAGGTGAAGATCCAGGCACGTGCCTGCGCTCGACCCTGCTCGCGCATGGCTTCGCGGATGTCGAGTGGTGCTTCCGGCCAGTCGCGCCTGATGGGCGCTCAGGTCGATCCAGCGCACACGTTCGGGCTCGACCGGCAGCTCGAAGGCCTGCAGCTTGGCGGCCATGGTCAGCGCACGCTCCTGCAGCTTGGGCAGGTCGGGCGCAGCACCCAGCACGTCGGCCAAGGCATCGGCCGCTGCGGCGCAAGCCAGCGCGGCGGCCTGCAGCGCTGGCGCAAAGGCGGGCAACTCGGCGCGTTCTTCCCAGCGCAGCTTGGCAGTACCGCGCAGCGGGCCAGCGCAGACCAGACGCAGGTCGCGCGCGCTGAACTCGATGGCTGCGGCGAACTCGTTCCAGGGCCTGAGGCCGCGCGCATGGGCCAGACCGGCGGCCAGCAGGTCACGCGACAGGTCGACCAGCTGGGCCGTGCCGACATGGCTGCCCAGAAACTGCACGCCGGCTTCGGACAATTGATGTGCCTCGTCGAAGATCACCGCGTCGACACTCGGCAGCAGCTCGGCCACACCGCTGTCACGCAACGCCAGATCGGCAAAGTAGAGGTGATGGTTGACCACCACCACGTCGGCCGCCATGGCTTCGCGGCGCGCGTGCATCACATGGCAGCTTCGGAACTTGGGGCAGTCCGAGCCCAGGCAGTTCTCACGTGTCGACGTCACCAGCGGGATGACGGGTGAACGTTCGTCGAGCGCATCCACTTCGGCCAGGTCACCGGTGAGTGTGGCCACCGACCATTTCTCGATACGCGCCAACGTGCGCACGGCTGCCCGATCGGGCAACTGGGCCTGCTGGCGCGCCTGGTCGAGGCGGTGCTGGCACAGGTAGGCGGCACGGCCCTTGAGCAACGCCAGGCGCGCCGGCAGACCCAGCGCGCGGGTCAGGCGCGGCAGGTCGCGGCCATGAAGCTGGTCCTGCAGGCTCTTGGTGGCTGTGCTGACCAGGGTGCGCAGACCGCTCAGCAGCACCGGCACCAGGTAGGCGTAGGTCTTGCCCACCCCGGTGCCGGCTTCGACCACCAGCACGTCGCGGTTGCCCAGGGCCTGGGTGACGGCGTCGGCCATACGTGTCTGGCCGGAGCGCTCGAGGTAGGCGGGGTCGGCCTGGGACAGCTCGCCGCCTGGCCCGAAGGCTGCAGCCACTTCGGCGCGCAGCGCTTCGTGGTCACTCATTCAGGTCGGCTCATGCGGATTGCGACAAGCTAGTTCACGCCGGTTCGGGCGGTTCGAGGCAACGTTCGATCTGCGAGATCTGGTCACGCAGCAGCAAACGCCGCTTCTTGAGACGGCGCAAGGCCAACTCGTCGAGGTCGGGTTCGTGAGCCACTCGGTCGATCAGGTCGTCCAGATCGGCGTGGGCCATGCGCAGTTCGATGAGACGGCGCTGGGGAGAATGCAGGTTGTTGTCCATCCTCGTGCATCGTCAACAGGCTGAACAACGCCGAGCGATTATAGTTTTTGACCATGAACTCACCTTCGCTTGGCTACCGTCTATCCGCCGCCACCGGCATAGACCGTGGCGACCGGCTGTATCAGCAGGATCAGGTCGAGGTGTTTGCCCACTCGCGGGTGCCCGGCTGCCTGCTGGCGGTGCTGGCTGACGGCATGGGCGGCAAGAGCGGCGGACGCAAGGCGTCCGACCAGGTGCTGCTGATCGCCAAGCAGCTGTTCGAGCGTTACGTGCCCGAGCGCGACGACCCGGCCGCCTTGCTGCGCAGCCTGATCCTCGAATCGCACCTGATGATCAAGCTCACCGCCATCACGGCCGAGCAGGAGCCGCACAGCACCATCGTCGCCTGCCTGATCAGCCCGTCGCGCCGCTGCGACGTGATGCATGCGGGCGATTCACGCTTCTATCACTTCCGCGGCTCGGAGATGGTGCGCCGCACGCTCGACCATTCACTGGTGCAACGTATGGTCGAGGAAGGCACGATCCGCGAGGACGAGGCCGACACGCATCCGCAGTCACACCTGCTCATTGGCTGTCTGGGCGCCGAGGAAGACCCGCCACTCACGTTGCAGTCGATCGAGGAGTTGCAGGTGGGTGATTCCCTCATGTTGTGCAGCGACGGCCTGTGGCACTACTACACACCGCGCGAGCTCGGCACCATCGTCTACGCGCTCAAGCCACGTGATGCCAGCAAGATGCTGATCTCCAAGGCCCGGCAACGCGCCAAGGGCGGCGGCGACAACCTGTCGTTGGCACTGATCAAGGTCGAAGCGCTCGACTAGTTCAGCGCCCGACTGCCGGAAAGCCCCGCCGTGCCGGGGCTTTTTCTTGTCCGGTCAGGTCAGCGAGGTGTCGACCTCGCGGCGCTCGAGTGCCAGAAATTCTGCTGACTGCATCTCGGCCAGTCGCGACACAGTGCGCGGAAACTCGTGCGCCAGTGGGCCTTCGGTGTAAAGCTGCTCGGCCGGCCCGGCGGCCGACATGATGAGCTTGACGCGCCGGTCGTAGAGCACGTCGACCAGCCAGGTGAAACGGCGTGCTTCCGACGCCAGCCGTGGGGGCATGAGCGGCACGTTGGACAGGATGAGTGTGTGGAACTGCGTGGCCAGCTCGAGGTAGTCGTTCTGCGAACGCGGGCCGCCGCACAGTTCCTTGAAGTCGAACCACACGACACCGCCGGCCTTGCGCCGGGCCCGGATGACGCGCGCCTCGATGCGCAGTGCCGGGTCTTCGTCGTGTACCTCGGCCAGGCCCTCGAAAGCCTTCGTCAACGCCACATCGGCCTGCGCATCCAGCGGCTGGTGATAGAGCTCGACCTGTTCGAGCGTGCGGCGCCGGTAGTCGGTGCCGTTGTCGACGTTGATGACTTCGAGCTTGTCCTTCAGCAGCGCGATGGCCGGCAGGATGCGGTCGCGGTGCAGGCCGTTCGGGTACAGATCGTCGGGCCTGAAGTTGCTGGTGGTGATGATCGAGACACGGTTGCGGTACAGCGCGTCGAGCAAGTGGTGCAGGATCATCGCGTCGGTCACGTCGGCCACGTGGAATTCGTCGAAGCAGATGAGCCGGAAGCGCCGCGCGATGCGTTTGCCGAGTTCGTCGAGCGGGTTCACCACACCCTTCAGATCCTGCAGCTCGCGGTGCACCTCACGCATGAACTCATGAAAGTGCAGCCGTGTCTTGCGCTGCAGCGGCACGGCCTGGAAGAACGCATCCATCAGGAAGCTCTTGCCACGCCCCACCCCGCCGTACATGTACACGCCGCGTGGCAAGGGCGGCCGCACCAGCGCCTTGGTGATGGCGTTGCTGCGCCGGGCCTTGTAGGCCATCCATTCGTCCTGGCAGCGCTGCAAGGCAGCAACGGCGCGCAGTTGCGCCGGGTCGGCCTGGTAGCCGCGCTCGACGAGTGTCTGGTGATAGAGCTCGGTGACGCTGGTCATGCTGCTGCTGAGTCCCTGAGTACTGGATGGCTGCTCGGAACGCCCTGGCGTAGCTCGCAGGCGCCTTGGCGGTGGCAGCTCAACGCTGAATGTATTGACCTGCGGACGTGACAAGGGGCGACTCGCGCCGCCCCTGTCCGGGTTCAGACCTGCATCGTCGCAACGGCAGGATGAGCCACTTTCAATCGCCTGATCGGTCCGATCAGAAGTTGAGCGTGCGTTTGTCCACCGCCAGCGCGGCTTCCTTGGTGGCTTCGCTCAAGCTCGGGTGAGCGTGGCAGATGCGTGCGATGTCTTCGGCCGAAGCCTTGAACTCCATCGCCACCACGGCTTCGGAGATCAGCTCCGAGGCCATCGGGCCGACGATATGCACGCCCAGGATCTCGTCCGTCGTGGCATCGGCCAGGAACTTGACGAAGCCCGTCGTGTCGCCCAGCGCCCGCGCCCGGCCATTGGCCATGAAGGGGAACTGACCCGCCTTGAAGGCCACGCCATCGGCCTTGAGTTGCTGTTCGGTGCGGCCGACCCAGGCGATCTCGGGGCTGGTGTAGATGACCCAGGGGATGGTCGCGAAGTTGACGTGACCATGCTGGCCGGCCATACGTTCGGCCACCGCCACACCTTCTTCCTCGGCCTTGTGCGCCAGCATCGGGCCGCGCACCACGTCACCCACCGCCCACACGCCGGGCAGGTTGGTCTTGCAGTCGGCGTCGACCACGATGGCGCCACGATCGTCGAGCTTCAGGCCCACGGCTTCGGGGTTCAGGCCGATGGTGTTGGGCACCCGGCCGATCGAGACGATGAGTTTGTCGACCGCAAGCTGCTGCTCGGCGCCCTTGGCGTCGGTGTAGGTCACGACCACGCCGTCACCCGAGGTGTCGACCTTGCTGATGGCCACGCCGAACTGGAACTTCAGGCCCTGCTTGGTGAAGGCCTTGAGGGCTTCCTTGGCCACCCCTTCGTCGGCCGCGCCGAGGAAGTTGGGCAGTGCTTCGAGAATGGTCACGTCGGCGCCCAGACGGCGCCAGACCGAACCCATCTCCAGGCCGATGACGCCCGAGCCGATCACACCCAGCTTGGCGGGCACAGCGCCGATGCGCAGGGCGCCGTCGTTGGACAACACCTTGTCTTCGTCGAATGCGGCACCCGGCAGTGCACGGGCGTTCGAGCCGGTGGCCAGGATGACCTGCTTGGCGGTGATCACTTCGGCGGCCGCGCCGGCAACGTTGATCTCGTAGCCACCTTCGACTGCCTTGGCGAACGAGCCACGGCCGTGGAAGAAGCTGACCTTGTTCTTCTTCAGCAGGAACAGGATGCCGTCGTTGTTCTGCTTGACCACCGTGTTCTTGCGGCCCACCATCTTGGCCACGTCGATGCTCAGGTTCGACAGGCCGATGCCGTGTTCGGCAAAGTGGTGGCTGGCGTGGTCGTAGTGTTCACTCGACTGCAGCAGCGCCTTGGACGGGATGCAGCCGACGTTGGTGCAGGTGCCGCCGGGGGCGGGGCCGCCCTTGTCGTTCTTCCACTCGTCGATGCAGGCGACGTTGAAACCCAGTTGCGCCGCACGGATGGCAGCGATGTAGCCGCCGGGGCCGCCGCCGATGACAACGACATCGAATTGTTTGGACATGGTGTGTGAGGTTCGGTTGAAGCAGGTCAGGTCAGCACGGCGACAAGGTCATTCACCCTCGACCGGCACGAAGACCCAGAGCAGCAGATAGATCAGGAAACCCGTGCCGCCGACCAGCACCAGCAAGGTGACGGCCAGGCGCCAGATCCACGATTCGGTATCGGTGAGGCGCGCCAGCCCGCCGCAGACGCCGGCGATCCAGCGGTCGCTGCGCGAACGCCGGAACTGGCTGATGCCAGCTACCGGCTGTGTCGTGACCGGCAAGGTCAGGAGCCGGGCCTTGGCACGAGCGAACTCGTCGTCGCTCAGCGCACCGCGCTGATGCAGTTGTTCAAGGCGCTGGAGTTCGTCGGCAAGGCTCATGATCATTCCTCTGTGGACTAGGCCCCGATCGAAGGTTGAGGTGGTTGCAGCGTCCGTCGCGAACGGCCCGAGCTTGGCTTGAGCAGCGCAGCCGTACACCCGTACGGCGAGCAGCGCAAGGTCGAGATCGGGGCGTGCAGCAGGATGATGCGCCGCCTCAAATGTCGAACAGGAGGCGCGCGGGGTCTTCCAGCGCTTCCTTCATCGTGACCAGGCCGAGCACGGCTTCGCGACCGTCGATGATGCGGTGGTCGTAGCTCATGGCCAGGTAGTTGATGGGGCGCACCACGACCTGACCGTTCTCGACCACGGCGCGGTCCTTGGTGGCATGCACGCCCAGGATGGCCGACTGCGGCGGGTTGATGATGGGCGTGGACAGCATGGAGCCGAAGGTGCCGCCGTTGCTGATCGAGAAGGTGCCGCCGGTCAGGTCATCGATCGAGATCTTGCCTTCCTTGGCCTTCTGGCCGAACTCGGCGATCTTCTTCTCGATGTCGGCAAAACTCATCTGGTCGGCGTTGCGGATGATCGGCACGACCAGGCCACGCGGCGAACCGACCGCGATGCCGATGTCGAAGTAGCCGTGGTAGACGATGTCGTTGCCGTCGACGCTGGCGTTGATGACCGGGTACTTCTTCAGCGCCGCCACGGCGGCCTTGACGAAGAAGCTCATGAAGCCCAGCTTGACGCCATGTTCCTTCTCGAACTTGTCCTGGAACTTCTTGCGCATCTCCATCACCGGCGCCATGTTCACTTCGTTGAACGTGGTGAGGATGGCGTTGGTGGCTTGCGACTGCAGCAGGCGTTCGGCCACACGGGCACGCAGGCGGCTCATCGGCACACGTTGCTCGGGGCGCTCGCCCAGGCTCTGCATGGTCGGTGCAGCAACCGACGGCAGCGGTTTGGCGACCGCGGCGGCCACCGGTGCCTTGACGGCGGGTGCAGCAGCAGCAGCCGGCTTGGCAGACACAGCGGCGAGCACATCGCCCTTGGTGACACGCCCGTCCTTGCCGGTGCCGGCCACATTGCCGACCGACATGTTGTTGTCGGCCAGCAGCTTGGCTGCGGCGGGCATGGCCACGTCACCCTTGTTGGCACCAGCCGGGGCGGCGGCGGCAGCCGCAGCCGGGGCGGCAGCAACGGCGGCTGGCGCAGCCACGGCGCCGGCCTTGCCGTCGGTGTCGATGCGGGCGATGACCTGTTCGCTGGCGACGGTGGCACCGTCGGCCTCGACCAGTCCGGCCAGCACGCCGGCGGACGGCGCGGGCACTTCGAGCACGACCTTGTCGGTCTCGATCTCGATCAGGATCTCATCGATCGCCACGGCGTCGCCGGGCTTCTTCTTCCAGGTCAGCAGGGTAGCTTCGGCGACCGACTCGGACAACTGGGGGACTTTGACTTCAACGATAGCCATCTTGATTCTCTTGTTCGCTGTTGGGTGCAGCGCGTGCATGCACCGGCTGGGCCGGGCGCACCGCGCAGCAGGAGCGGCGCGCTGCGCCCACCCCTGCCCTGCGTGACATCACTTCGTCAGGACGAAGCCCTTGATCTTGCCGAAGGCCTGATCGAGCAGCGCCTTTTGCTGCTCCTGGTGCAGGTGGGCATAACCCACCGCCGGCGAGGCCGAGGCCGGACGACCGGCGTAACCGAGCTTCTGCCCATCGAGCATGTTCTCGTGGATGTAGTGGTTCACGAAGAACCACGCACCCTGGTTCTGCGGCTCGTCCTGGCACCAGACGATGTCGCTGGCGTTCGGATACTTCTTGAGCTCGGCAGCAAACGCCTTGTGCGGGAAGGGATAGAGCTGCTCGACGCGCACGATGGCCACGTCCATGGCCTTCTTCTCTTCGCGCTTCTTGACCAGGTCGTAGTAGACCTTGCCCGAACAGGCGATGACACGCTTGACCTTGGCGGCGTCGACGGTGTCGTTCAGCTCGGGGATGACCGTGCGGAAATCGCCCTTGGTGAAGTCGACCAGCGTCGAGGTGGCGTCCTTGTTGCGCAGCAGCGACTTGGGGGTCATGATGACCAGCGGCTTGCGGAACTGGCGCACCATCTGGCGGCGCAGCACATGGAAGATCTGGCTGGCCGTGGTCGGCTGCACGATCTGCATGTTGGTGTCGGCGGCCAGCTGCATGAAGCGCTCGAGACGAGCCGAGCTGTGCTCGGGGCCCTGGCCTTCGTAGCCGTGCGGCAGCATCAGCACCAGGCCATTGACGCGGCCCCACTTCACTTCGCCCGAGGCGATGAACTGGTCGATCACGACCTGAGCACCGTTGGCGAAGTCGCCGAATTGGGCTTCCCAGATGGTCAGCGTGTTGGGCTCGGCCGAGGCGTAGCCGTATTCGAAACCCAGCACCGCCTCTTCCGACAGGATGGAGTCGATGACGGTGAAAGGCGCCTGGTTGTCGGCGACGTGCTGCAGCGGGATGTAGGTACCTTCGTCCCACTTCTCGCGCTTCTGGTCATGGATCACCGAGTGGCGGTGCGTGAAGGTGCCGCGGCCGCAGTCCTCGCCCGACAGGCGCACCGGGTAGCCGGCAGCCACCAGCGAGGCAAAGGCCATGTGTTCACCCATGCCCCAGTCGATGTTGACTTCGCCGCGGCCCATGGCGGCGCGGTCGTCGAAGACCTTCTTGACCAGCGGGTGCGGGTTGACGCTCGCCGGGATGGTGGTCAAACGTTCGGCCAGGCGTTTCCACTCGGTGAGCGGGATCGCGGTGTCGGCGGAGTCGGTCCACTTCTTGCCCAGGAAGGGCACCCAGTCGACCGCGTATTTGCTCTTGAAGTTGCTGATCACCGGATCGACGGTGTGGCGGCCTTCGTCCATGGCCGACCGGTAGGCCTTGACCATGTCGTCGCCAAGCGTGTCGCCCAGACCCTGCGCAGCCAGCTTGTCGGCGTAGAGCTTGCGGGTGCCAGGGTGGGCACCGATCTTCTTGTACATCAGCGGCTGGGTCAGCGCAGGCGTGTCCTGTTCGTTGTGGCCCAGCTTGCGGAAACAGATGATGTCGATGACGACATCCTTCTGGAAGGTCAGACGGAACTCCAACGCCAACTGGGTGGCCAGCACCACGGCCTCCGGATCGTCGCCGTTCACGTGCAGCACCGGCGCCTCGATCATCTTGACGATGTCGGTGCAATACAGCGTGGAGCGCAGATCGCGCGGGTCGCTGGTGGTGAAGCCGATCTGGTTGTTGATGATCAGGTGCACCGTGCCGCCGGTCGAATAACCACGCGTCTCGGACAGCGCCAGCGTTTCCTGGTTGACGCCCTGGCCACCGAAGGCCGAGTCGCCGTGCACCAGCACCGGCAGCACCTGGGCACCGAGCTTGTCGCCGCGACGGTCCATGCGCGCACGCACCGAGCCTTCGACCACCGGGTTGACGATCTCGAGGTGCGACGGGTTGAACGCCAGACTCAGGTGAACGGCACCGCCAGGCGTGGAGATGTCTGAGCTGAAGCCCTGGTGATACTTCACGTCGCCGGCTGGCAGGTCTTCGGGCGCGGTGTGGTCGAACTCGGCGAACAGGTCCGCGGGCATCTTGCCCAGGGTGTTCACCAGCACGTTCAGGCGGCCGCGGTGGGCCATGCCGATGACGATTTCCTGCACGCCTTTCTCGCCGGCGCGCTGGACGAGTTCGTCCATCGCAGCGATGAAGCTTTCGCCGCCTTCGAGCGAGAAGCGCTTTTGACCGACGTATTTGGTGTGCAGGAAACGCTCGAGACCTTCGGCGGCCGTGAGTCGATCGAGCACATGTTTTTTCTGCTCGACACTCAGGTGCACCTTGGAGCGGATGCTCTCGAGCTTTTGCAGCCACCAGCGCTTTTGTGTCTGGTCGGTGATGTGCATGAACTCTGCGCCGATGGTGCTGCAGTAGGTTTCACGCAGCGCCTGCAGGATCTCCCGCAGACTCATGTTCTCTTTGCCGAAATAGGTGTTCGCGGCGCTGAACGTGATGTCCATGTCGGACTCGCTCAGGTCGTAGAACGCCGGCTCGAGTTCAGGAATCTTGGGGCGCTCGGCACGCTTGAGCGGATCGAGATCGGCCCAGCGCTGGCCGACGTTGCGGTAAGCGGCGATGAGCGACTGGACGTGCACCTGCTTGCGTGCCACGGCCAGATCGGCCGAACTGGCCTTCAACGCGAAGGCATTGGACTTGGCACGTTGAGCGAAGGACTCGACCACCGGCGCGTGGGCCACATCACGCCCGTCACCACCATCGGTGGCTGGCACGTTTTGCAGCGCGTCGAAATAGCTGCGCCAGTTGTCCGGCACCGAGCCGGGGTTGTCGAGGTAGGCTTCGTACATCTCCTCGACGTAGGGCGCGTTGCCCCCGAACAGGTACGAGTTCGTCCTGTACTCTTGCATCATCTTCGCTCACCTTTCGCCCCGGTCTGCAGGGCTTCGATGGGTTGATAAACCGTCCGCGTCCCGGCTGCACCGATAGGCGGATTGCGACCCGACTCGCTGCTTTCACACAGCAAAGGGACGGGCGGATCTCTTCAGGGCCGGCACTGTAGCACCGCGCTGATCGTTACCACCAAGTGCCACCAGCACGGCCGCGGACGCCGTCTCCAGATCTCCCGTCCCGACGTTGCGCAAGGCAGTGCGTTGGGGCCGCGGATTGTGGTGCGCAACAACTGTCGGCACGCTGACGTGGCCTTTGCCTTCGCGCCGGTACACACACGATCGGCCGATCGGTGCAGGCCGATCACTGGCCGCCGGTCAGGACGACGCTGCAGCGTTCAGCGGGCGAAGGGTGCAGCGAGTGGCTCGCCGATGAACACCCCTTGCGCCGGCCAGGCCACGCTCTTCCAGTAAGCCTCGACCGCACTGGCGCCCTGCGCGTAGTGCAGCAGCAGCAGTTGGGGATGCGGAAACTTCTGCAGGTGATTGCAGGGCTCGCTCACCGTGCCGTACGACGCCGTGGCACCGGCAGCGATCCAGGCCAAGACGCTGCTCTGGCCGTGTGCATCCGTCAGCGCCCCACCGAAGGAGGTGAGGTGGTCGGCCAGGGCACCGGGCACGAATTGAAGGCTATCCAGGGGCCACAGCCGCGCCAGGCCGGTCTGCAACAGCACGATGCCCGACTTGTCGTGCAACTGGTCTGCCGCTTCGACATGCACTTGCAGCGCTGGCCGGGCGATGGGACCGGGCGGCGGAAACAGCGCCGAGCGCACGTTTCGTGCACTGTCGCTGGTCGACATGTACCAGACATGCGCCGGCGGACTGCCCAGCCAGCCCAGGCTGCGGTCGGCCGCCACACCACGGTCGATGAGGGCCAGGGCCTGCGTGACATCGGTAGCCGCCAGCAACATCGACGGGCGCAGGCCATGATCGCGAAACGGCGTCGAACTGGCCGAGTTGAACAGGGGCGAGTTGCTGGCCTTGCCGCAGGTGTTGCTGCACAGACTGGCATCCAGACCCAGCGTGACCGCCGCCGTGATGGATTGGCAGGCCACTGCATAGGGCTCGACCCAGGCCAGTGCGAGTGCCTGCACACGGGCGTCGAAACGCGCTGCGATCTGCTCACGCAAGCGCGCCAGATCACCGGTCGACAGCTGCGGCTGACGCGGCAAGGAGATCCGCAGCACGTTGTCAGGCGGTATCTGACGCGCCTGGATGTAGTGCTCGCCAATGGCGACGGAATACGGGTCGTCGACATTGATGACCAGGCCCATCGCCTTGGCGGTGATGCGGCCGAAGACCCGTGGCACCTGCTGCCAGCGCGGTGCAGAAGACGCCGCTGGCATCGCCGGTGTGCCCGACGCCGCCGCGGCCGCCGAACTCGCCGACACGGCGCCCGAAACCGCAGGTTGAGCCTTTACCTCGACCACGGCAAGCACCAGCAACAGCAGCGCCATCCACCGATGAAACGCACAAGTCGTGTTCGAGGCAAGCACATTCGGTTTCGCCATGCAAAAATGGCTCCCACGCCTTGCCCCGGACACCATGGCCAAAAAAGAAAACACCACGCCCACGATCCAGGTCATCGAACGCATGTTCGCCTTGATCGACCTGCTGGCATCACACCAGGACCCCGTGTCGCTCAAGCACATCAGCGAGCAGACGGGGCTGCATCCCTCGACGGCGCACCGCATCCTCAACGACCTGACCTGCGGTCGTTACGTCGACCGACCGGAGGCGGGCAGTTACCGGCTCGGCATGCGCTTGCTCGAACTGGGCAACCTGGTCAAGGCCAGGCTGGACGTGCGCGACGCCGCGTTGGCGCCCATGCGCGAACTGCACAAACTCACCCATCAGCCGGTCAACCTGTCGATGCGGCAGGGCGACGAGATCGTCTACATCGAGCGCACCTACAGCGAACGCTCGGGCATGCAGGTGGTGCGAGCCGTCGGTGGACGTGCGCCGCTGCACCTGACCTCGGTGGGCAAACTCTTCCTTGCCAACGACGACCCGACTCGGGTGCGCGCCTACGCCACACGCACCGGACTGGCCGGTCATACGCGCAATAGCATCACTGACATCGCCCAGCTCGAGCGTGAGTTGGCGCGCGTGCGCCAGGCCGAAATCGCACGCGACAACGAGGAACTCGAGCTTGGTGTGCGCTGTATGGCGGCTGGCATCCATGACGATCAGGGCCGACTGATCGCCGGCTTGTCGATCTCTGCGCCCGCCGATCGGCTGGAAGACAGCTGGAGCGAACGGCTGCGGGAGACAGCCAGCCAGATTTCGGCAGCACTGGGTTGGAGTGGCGTCGATCGAGGAGGTTGACCGCCCCTCATGCCGAGATCCAAATCGCCCCTGCCTGCAAAGTGCTCGGCTCGCACGAGTCGAGCCGGCGCGGCAGCTTGATCAAGAGCGGGGCGCGCGACGCTTGCGCGACGACTTGCTGGCACCCGACGCCGGTTTGCGCACGGACGACGATCTCGGCGCCACCGCGTGAGGCAGTTGCCCATCGTGTTCGATCCAGTGACGCACCCGCTCCGCATCACCGAGCCGCGAGTTCTTCCCGGTCGAGTCGAGGAAAACCATGATCAGCTTGCGTCCGGCCATGCTGGCCTGCATCACCAGGCAGCGCCCGGCTTCGACGATGTAGCCAGTCTTCTGCAGGCCGATTTCCCACGAGGGGTTGCGCACCAAGCCATTAGTGTTGCGGAACTGCAAGGTGCGACGACCGACGGCGAAACGCGACTCCGGAGACGTCGACAGATCGCGAATCAGGGCATGGCCAGAGGCCGCCTGGACCAGACGAGCCAGGTCGGGCGCGGTGGACTGGTTGCGGCTCGACAAGCCGGTCGGCTCGACGTAACTCGTGTCCTTCATGCCCAGCGCCTGCGCTTTGCGATTCATGGCGTCGACAAAGGCGTCGAGTCCGCCGGGGTAGTAGCGCCCCAGCGCATGTGCGGCGCGGTTCTCGGATGACATCAGCGCCAGATGAAGCATCTCGCCGCGGGTGAGGCGCGTGCCCACACGCAGATACGAACGACTGAACTTTTCGGTGTCGACGTCATCCGCGGAAATTTCTATCACTTCGTCCAGTGGCAAGCCCGCTTCGACCACGATCAGGCCGGTCATCAGCTTGGTCAGTGAGGCGATCGGCAAGACCGCCTGGGTGTTCTTGCTGAACAACACCTCGGAGGTGTCCTGGTCGAGCACCAGGGCAACACTGGACTTGAGAGCAAGCGCGTCGCGCGTCTCGTGTAGGCCTTCGATGCGCCCGAACGACACGTTGCGCACCTCACCAGGGTTGCGTCGGGCTGGCAACACCACCGGTCGACTGGCAGCCGCGGGCATTTCGATATGCGACGCGGGGGCTTCATAAGCAGGCGCAGACGCCGGCGCAGCAACTCCTTGCGTCAGTGACTCCATCGTCAGTACTGGCACGACCACCTCTGTCGTGACGGTGCCGGGTTCTTCGGCTTTTTCCGCGTCTTGAGCGTGGGCGAAGCCCAGTGGCGCAAAAGCGAGCACCGCCAGACCTACACATCGGCGAACCCACACACTCATTTGCAAATACTGCCGCACTGGAAACGCCCCACCGTTCGGAAACCTTGATTACGCCTAGGACACAGTCAGTCACAAGGCTGGGGCGAGTCTATGGGATCTGAAAATATGCAGCAAGGCCTTGATTTCACGCATTTTTTCAGATCCGCCCTGCACCCCCCGAAGACGGGGGTGCATGATCTCGATCAACCTTGGGCGGCCACCCGCTCAGCTTTGCTGTGCAACTTGTTAAGCGCCGCGAGATACGCCTTGGCAGAAGCCACGACGATGTCGGGGTCGGCACCCACGCCGTTGACGACACGGCCGCCGAGTTGCAGCCTGACCGTCACTTCACCTTGAGATTCTGTCGACCCCGAGGTGATGGCATTGACCGAATACAACAACAATTCGGCGCCGCTTTCGATCTTGGACTCGATCGCCTTGATGCTCGCGTCGACCGGCCCGTTGCCCTGCGCCTCGGCGTGATGCTCGACGGCGCCGGCGGCAAAGGCCACCTTGGCCTGGGGGCGCTCGCCCATTTCGGACTGCTGTGACAAGGCTAGAAGGCGATAGTGCTCACTCTCCTGCCCGGCCGCATCGGCGCTGAACAAGGCGAGGATGTCCTCGTCGAAGATCTCGCTCTTGCGGTCGGCCAGATCCTTGAACTTCAGGAAGGCACCATTGATATCGGCCTCTGATTCGAGCGCGATGCCCAGGTCCTGCACCCGCTGCTTGAAGGCGTTGCGGCCCGAGAGTTTGCCCAGCACGATCTTGTTGGCGCTCCAACCCACGTCTTCGGCACGCATGATCTCGTAGGTGTCGCGCGCCTTGAGCACGCCGTCCTGATGGATGCCCGAAGCATGCGCGAAGGCGTTGGCTCCCACCACGGCCTTGTTGGGCTGAACCAGGAAACCAGTGGTGTGGCTGACCAGACGCGAGGCCGGCACGATCTGGGTGGCATCGATGCCGAGTTCGAGCCCGAAGTAGTCACGCCGCGTGCGCACAGCCATCACCACTTCTTCGAGCGAACAGTTGCCAGCGCGTTCACCCAGGCCGTTGATGGTGCATTCGATCTGACGTGCACCGCCGAGCTTCACACCCGCCAGTGAATTGGCCACCGCCATGCCCAGGTCGTTGTGGCAATGCACGGACCAGATCGCCTTGTCCGAATTGGGCACACGCTCGCGCAGCGTCTTGATGAACTCACCGTACAACTCGGGGATGGCATATCCGACGGTGTCGGGGATGTTGAGCGTGGTCGCACCTTCGTCGATCACGGTTTCGAGCACGCGACAGAGAAAATCGATGTCCGATCGATAGCCGTCTTCGGGCGAAAACTCGACGTCGCCACACAGGTTGCGCGCAAAACGCACCGCCAGCCGGGCTTGTTCATGCACCTGATCGGGCGTCATGCGCAGCTTCTTCTCCATGTGCAGCGCACTGGTGGCAATGAAGGTGTGGATACGCGCCGACTTCGCACCTTGCAGGGCCTCGGCCGCACGTGCGATGTCGCGGTCGTTGGCGCGCGCCAGCGAACACACGGTCGAATCCTTGATGGCCGCGGCAATCGCCTTGACCGCCTCGAAATCACCATTGCTGGACGCCGCAAAGCCAGCCTCGATCACATCGACCTTCAGGCGCTCGAGCTGACGGGCAATACGCAGCTTCTCGTCGCGTGTCATCGAGGCGCCGGGTGATTGCTCGCCGTCACGCAAGGTGGTGTCGAAAATGATCAGCTTGTCGCTCATGTAAGTCTCCGAAGATTCAGCAACGCGGCCCCGAAATGACAACGGCCCGCTGCGTTGCGCAAGGCGGGCCGTTGATCGAGAAAACGTGGATACAGCTGATCAGCGCGCCCGTGGCACTCCTAGAAGAAGCAGCGGTAGAAGGGCGCGGATGAAAGCCATGGGTTCAATATACCACGCGACTCGTGCTGCCTTGGGCAGATCGACCCCTACAAGCAGACATGCCCGCCGAGCAGGGCTCAGCGGTGCAGGCCCTGTTCGTCCGGGTCATCGGTCGACATGGCGATCACGCTCGTCGGCCGGCCCTTGGTCTTGCGCCATGCGTAGATCACATAGCCCGACAAGCCATAGGCACAGAAGATCGCAAACAAAACGCGCGGTGGGTCCAGGCTGATAAGTGCGATGCCCAAGGCGATGGCCACGATCACCACGAATGGCACGGTGCGTCGGCCACCCACGACCTTGAAGCTGTAGAACGGGGCATTCGTCACCATCGACAGGCCGGCAAACAGGGTCACGCCAAAGGCGCTCCAGGCCAGCCAGTCGATCTTGGTCGCGCCCTTGAGGCCCGCGTCGTCCATCACCCAGATCAGCCCCATCACCAGGGCCGCTGCGGCCGGGCTCGGCAAGCCCTGAAAGAAGCGCTTGTCGACCACACCGATGTTGACGTTGAACCGCGCCAGCCGCAGTGCCGCACCCGAGATGTAGACGAAGGCCGGTATCCAGCCCGCCTTGCCCAGATCCTTGAGGCCCCAGATGTAGATGATGAGTGCCGGCGCGGCGCCGAAACTCACCATGTCGCACAGGCTGTCCATCTGCTCGCCGAACGCGCTTTGCGAGTTCGTCATGCGGGCCACACGGCCGTCCAGACTGTCGAGCACCGCCGCACACAGGATGGCGACCACGGACACCTCGAAGCGCCCGTTCATCGCCATCACGATGCCGTAGAAGCCCGAGAACAGCGCCGACAAGGTGATCGCGTTGGGCAACACGTAGATGCCCTTGCGGCGTGGCCGGACGACGATTGGTTCGTCGTCCTCATGGGGCCTGAGGTCTTCGTTCATCTGCGGCAGGATAGCGCGACGTGTCGGGTCGTGGCGATCAGTTGCGGCTCTTGTCGACCAGCTTGTTGGCCTTGATCCAGGGCATCATGGCGCGCAGCTTCTCGCCCACGACCTCGATGTCGTGCTCGGCCGTCAGGCGACGGCGCGACAGCAGCGTCGGTGCGTTGGCCTTGTTCTCGAGGATGAAGCTCTTGGCGTATTCACCGGTCTGGATGTCCTTCAGGCACTGACGCATGGCGTTCTTGGTGTCTTCGGTGACGATGCGCGGGCCGGTCACGTACTCGCCGTATTCGGCGTTGTTGCTGATCGAGTAGTTCATGTTGGCGATGCCGCCTTCATAGATCAGGTCGACGATCAGCTTCAACTCGTGCAGACACTCGAAGTAGGCCATCTCGGGCGCGTAGCCGGCTTCCACCAGGGTCTCGAAACCCGCCTTGATCAGCTCGACGGTGCCGCCACACAACACAGCCTGTTCACCGAACAGGTCGGTCTCGGTCTCTTCGCGGAAGTTGGTCTCGATGATGCCGGCCTTGCCGCCGCCGTTGGCCGCCGCATAGCTCAGTGCCAGGTCACGCGCCTTGCCGGTCTTGTCGGCGTGCACGGCGATCAGGTGGGGCACACCGCCGCCTTGCGTGTAGGTGTTGCGCACCGTGTGGCCGGGCGCCTTGGGGGCGACCATCCACACGTCGATGTCGTCGCGCGGCACGACCTGGCCGTAATGCACGTTGAAGCCGTGGGCGAAAGCCAGCGAGGCACCGGCCTTGAGGTTGGGGCCGACTTCGGCGTTGTACACGGCGGCAATCTGCTCGTCGGGCAACAGGATCATGACCACGTCGGCGCTCTTCACGGCATCGGCGATCTCGGCGACCTTGAGGCCGGCGCGTTCGGCCTTGAGCCACGAAGCGCCACCACGGCGCAGGCCGACGGTGACCTTGACGCCGCTGTCGTTCAGGTTCTGGGCGTGGGCATGGCCTTGTGAGCCGTAGCCGATGATGGTGACGTTCTTGCCCTTGATGAGGGACAGATCCGCATCCTTGTCGTAGTAAACCTTCATGTCGTTCTCCAATGTCGTCTAAATGGTGTCGTCGTAATGACTGGCGGGGGTTTCAAACACGCAGGATGCGCTCGCCGCGACCGATCCCGCTGGTACCGGTGCGTACGGTTTCGAGGATGGCCGCGCGGTCCACGGCCTCGATGAAGGCGTCGAGCTTGCCGGAATCTCCGGTCAGTTCGATCGTGTAGGTCTTGTCGGTGACGTCGATGATGCGACCGCGGAAGATGTCGGCCATGCGCTTGATCTCCTCGCGCTCCTTGCCCACGGCGCGCAGCTTGATCAGCATGAGTTCACGTGCGGTGAAGTGGCCCTCGGTCAGGTCGACCACTTTCACCACCTCGATCAGCCGGTTCAGGTGTTTGGTGATCTGCTCGATCACATCGTCCGAACCGGTGGTCGTGATGGTCATGCGCGACAACGACGCGTCTTCGGTCGGCGCAACGGTGAGGCTCTCGATGTTGTAGCCACGCGCCGAAAACAGCGCCACGACGCGCGAAAGTGCGCCCGGCTCGTTCTCGAGCAAGAGGGCAATGATGTGTTTCATGAGGTGCTCCTGGCACACGCTCCGGTCGGCGGCGGTAACCACCGGCCTGGCGCGCACCTTGTATGCAGTTCGTCGAAGTTGAAATGTGCGGGGTCACGCCCTGCCGACCAATGCCTGACGCCTGCCGGCGGCGCGGTAACGCCACCAACCTTGCCCGGCACCGTGCGGATCAGAGTTCTTCGCTACCCAGCAGCATCTCGGAGATGCCCTTGCCGGCCTTGACCATGGGCCAGACGTTTTCGGTCTGATCGGTACGCACGTCCAGAAAGACGGTGCGGTCCTTCAGGCGGATGAGTTCCTTGAGCGCGGGCTCCACATCCGACGGGCGTTCGATCTTCAAGCCGACGTGGCCATAGGCCTCGGCGAGCTTGACGAAGTCGGGCAGCGCTTCCATGTAGCTGTGCGAGTAACGCTTGCTGTAGTCCAGCTCCTGCCACTGCCGCACCATGCCGAGGTAGCGGTTGTTCAGCGAGATGATCTTGACCGGCGTGTTGTACTGCTGGCAGGTCGAGAGCTCCTGGATGCACATCTGGATCGAGCCTTCGCCGGTGATGCAGAACACGTCCGCGTCGGGCTTGGCCAGCTTGATGCCCATGGCGTAGGGCAGGCCCACACCCATGGTGCCCAGGCCGCCCGAGTTGATCCAGCGGCGCGGCTCGTCGAAGCGGTAGTACTGCGCTGCCCACATCTGGTGCTGGCCCACGTCGGACGTGATGTAGCAATCGGTGCCGCGGGTCAGTTCCCACAACTTCTCGACCACCGACTGCGGCTTGATCAGCTCGGTCGACGGCTTGTACTTCAGGCAGTCCTGCTTGCGCCAGTCATTGACCTGAGCCCACCAGGCGTTGATGGCGCCAGGGTCGGCGCGCTGCTGGTTGTCGCGGATCTGCGAGATCAGCTCCTGCAGCACGTCCTTCACGTCACCCACGATCGGGATGTCGACCTTCACGCGTTTGGAGATCGACGAGGGATCGATGTCGATGTGAATGATCTTGCGCTCGACCGATGCGAAGTGTTTCGGGTTGCCGATGACACGGTCGTCGAAACGTGCGCCCACCGCCAGCAGGACGTCGCAGTTCTGCATCGTCATGTTGGCTTCGTAGGTGCCGTGCATGCCCAGCATGCCCAGGAAGCGCGGGTCGGTGGCCGGCATGGCGCCCAGGCCCATCAGCGTGTTGGTGCAGGGGTAACCCAGCAGGTCGACCAGCTCGCGCAGTTCGGCCGAGGCATTGCCCAGGATCACGCCGCCGCCGGTGTAGATGTACGGGCGCTTGGCCTGCAGCAGCAACTGCACGGCCTTGCGGATCTGCCCGCCGTGGCCCTTCTTGACCGGGTTGTACGAGCGCATCTCCACCGTCTCGGGATAGACGAAGCTGGTCTTGTTGAGCGACACGTCCTTGGGGATGTCGACCACCACCGGGCCGGGGCGGCCGGTGCGTGCGATGTGGAAGGCCTTCTTCAGCGTGACCGCCAGGTCGCGCACGTCCTTGACGAGGAAGTTGTGCTTCACGACCGGGCGGGTGATGCCCACGGTGTCACATTCCTGGAAGGCGTCCAGGCCGATCGCGGGTGTCGGCACCTGTCCGGTGATGACAACCATGGGGATCGAATCCATGTAGGCGGTGGCGATGCCCGTCACGGCATTCGTCACACCCGGGCCGGAGGTGACCAGTGCCACACCGACGTCACCTGTGGCGCGCGCGTAACCGTCGGCGGCGTGCACCGCCGCCTGTTCATGACGCACCAGCACGTGCTGGATGGTCTCTTGCTTGTACAGCGCGTCGTAGATGTAGAGGACCGAGCCACCGGGGTAGCCCCAGATGTACTTGACGTTCTCGGCCTGTAGGCAACGTACGAGGATGTCCGAGCCGTTCAGCTCGGGAGCGTTCGTTTGGGATTCGCGGGCGGCCTGCGCCGATGCGGCGCGTTTGTGTTCTGCTGCAGACATGTCCATGGTGGTGAACCTTTCGGGTTTTCTCTGACGAAAATCGATCGGTGCCCTTCTTCGCGCACTGCCGCGTCACGGTGTGCTCACCCTTGTGGGGCGGATTCAGGGCCTGGGGGTCAAAGACGAAACGCCCGGGGTCGGGCGTTCGAATCAGGCCGATAGCTAGTAATGCAAGCCCGGTAGTATCGCACTGTCGGCGGGCACGGCGTTGCACTGCACACTTGCCTCGAGGTTCGAAAAGTGCGGGTGACATAATCGCGCCCGCCCGAAATCCACCAGGCGCCACAGCGCCTTTGCCCCATTGTCCAGTGACCAGGACCTGACCGACTTTCTGCGTAGCGTCGAAAAGCGCGCCTTCAAGCGTACGGTCTACGCCGTGCGGGACGACGACGCCGCGCTGGACATCGTGCAAGATGCCATGATCCGCTTGGCAGAGCGGTATGCCGACCGTCCGGTGGCTGAATGGCCCATGCTGTTCCAGCGCATCCTGTCGAACGCGACAATGGATTGGTTCCGGCATCAGAAGGTGCGCAATGCGGTTCTGCACAATTTCTCGGATTTCGAAGGCAGTGGCGACGACGGTGACTTCGACCTGCTCGAGGCCCTCGAATCGCAGGATGCCAGGGCGGGAACCGAAAGCAGCGAAAACACAGTGTCACGTTCACAGACACTGCAGGTCATCGAAGCCGAAGTCGGCAATCTGCCGCCGCGTCAACGCGAAGCCTTCCTCATGCGTTACTGGGAGGAACTGGATGTTGCCGAAACCGCCATCGCCATGGGGTGCTCGGAAGGCAGCGTCAAGACACACTGCTCGCGCGCTGTGCATGCATTGGCCAAAGCCCTGAGCGCCAGGGGAATTTCGCTGTGAACCACTCGATCAACCGTCGGCAGGCCCTGCCCTGCGAAATGACCGCCCTGGAGGCACGTTTCGGTGTGCGCGTTGCCGCGCGTCTGCATCAGGGCAGCCAGGAAGTTCCTCACGATATCGGAGAAAGATTGCGCGTGGCTCGCGAGACCGCCGTCTCCCGTGCCCGACATGCCAAGCGCCTGGCTGCTGCCCAGACCCCCGTCGCCTTGCGCCATCAAGGCGGCACCGCCACGCTCTCGGGCCGAGGCGCCGAGTCCTGGTGGGTCAGGCTCGGTGCATTGGCGCCGCTGGTGGTGTTACTGGCAGGTTTGTTGTTCGTCCATGAGTGGCAACGCCTAGAGCAAATCGATGCCACCGCCGAACTCGACGCAGCCATACTCTCGGACGATCTGCCACCGTCGGCCTATACCGACCCTGGCTTCGTCGAATATCTCAGCAACCCGGGGACGACTGCGACGCAATGACGGCGACAGGAGCATTCACCACCAGCTGGCGCCCGACACGGGCGCCGGTTCGTTTGAGCAACACCATGACGCTGGGCTCGACACGCGAGCCGATCGAAGCCCGGCCTTGCGTGCTTGCGGCGTGGCGCCTGCTGTTGGGGCTGCTGATGTGTCTGCTGGCTGGTGTGGCCATGGCGCAGGCCAAGGTGGAAGCCGAACCGGCCTGGTCCAACCTGACCCCGGCCGAACAACGTGTGCTCAAGCCATTGAACAAGATGTGGCCGTCGCTCGACGCCGCACGCAAGCAGAAGTGGCGCGACATCGCGGCCCGCTACCCCAAGATGCCGGCAGACCAGCAACGGCGCCTGAGCGAGCGGATGGTCGAATGGGCCGGCATGACGGCCGACCAGCGAATCGCAGCCCGCCAGCGCTACGAAGAGTCGAAACAACTGCCCGCCTCCGAACGACAAGCCCTGTGGGAAGCCTATCAGGCCCTTCCCGAGGACGAACGACGCCATCTTGCGACCAAGGCCAGCAGCAGGCCGGCGCCTGCAGCAGCCAGCGCTGCAGCGGCGGCCCCGAGCCGCAAACACCCGATCGATGCGGCACAACCCAAGACCAACCTCGTGTCGCCTGCCGTCCAGGCCAAGCCGACACGTTCGGTGGCGCCCGGCACAGTGCAAGCCGCCGCTGGGGCCAGTACACGGCCGATCACGCAAAAGCCCACACCGCCGGCGCATCAGCAACCCGGACAAGGCAAGATTGCCGCCACGCCCGATCTGGTCGACGCCGCCACGCTGCTGCCACAACGCGGCGCCCAGGGCGCACCGGCCGAAGCACGTCGCGCTTCGCAGTGAGCGGGCTGGCCGCAAGCGCCGCGGCAGAGCGCAACAACAGCCAGACCCTGGCCAATGCAGGCCTGTGGCGTCGCTTCGCCGCCATGGTGTACGAAGGCGTCATCCTGTTCGGCGTGTTGATGATCAGCGGCCTGATCTTCTCTCCGCTCGCCGACCAGCGCCACGCGCTTCAATACCGCCACGGGCTGCAGGCCTTTCTCTTCCTGGTGCTTGCCGCCTATTTCATCGGCTTTTGGTCGCACGGGGGGCAGACCATCGCCGCCAGGTCCTGGCAGGTTCGGGTAGTCACCCGAGCCGGCGCTGCGCTCACTCCCTGGCGGGCCTGCGCACGTTTCCTGCTGGCTTGGATGTGGTTCCTGCCGGCCCTGGCACTGGCCGCCGCCATGGGCTGGCATGACGCTCGCCAGCTCTACGGCGCCATGGCCCTGGGCATGCTGGTGTACGGGTCGCTGGCCTTGTGCCTGCCTGGACGGCAGTTTCTGCGCGATCAGTTGTGTGGTACCCGACTGGCCTTTGCGCCCAATCCGCGCAAGCAGTGACGCTGCATCGGGCGCGGACAATGGAGTCCACGATGCCCGCACCGCCGATGCAACCAGATCAACACACCAACCCGTACAAGGGCCGCACCGGCCTGGACCGCATCTGGCGGGCCACCGGCTACTCGTGGCAGGGCCTGCTCAGCGCCTATCGCACCGAAAGCGCTTTTCGCCAGGAAGCCTGGCTGTTCGTCGCAGCCCTGCCACTGGCCTTCTGGATCGCACGCGACTGGCATGACGTGCTGCTGCTGGCCGGCAGCGTGTGGCTGGTGCTGATCGTCGAACTGCTCAACTCCGCGGTCGAGGCGGCGGTCGACCGAATCTCGCTCGAGCCCAGCGAACTCGCCGGCCGGGCCAAGGACTACGGCAGCGCGGCTGTGTTGCTCTCATTGATCATGACTGCCGCCGTCTGGCTCTCCATCATCTGGCAGAGATTCTTCACATGAACACCCCGAACAACTCGCGCGCCTACGCCCTGTGCATCTACTGCGGCTCCCGCATGGGCAACCTGCCGAGCTACGGCGACGCGGCGGCCGCGCTGGGTCACGCCATCGGCAAACGTGGCTGGGCCATGGTGTACGGCGGCGGCAAGGTCGGCCTGATGGGCACCGTCGCCGATGCGGCCCTGGCGGCCGGCGCCGATGTGACCGGCATCATCCCCGACGGGCTGATGCGCCGCGAAGTCGGCCACCCGGGCCTCACCCGCCTCGAAGTGGTCGACAGCATGCATACGCGCAAGCAACGCATGGCCGAACTGGCCGACGCCTTCGTCGCCCTGCCGGGCGGCATCGGCACCCTCGAGGAACTGTTCGAGGTGTGGACCTGGCAACACCTGGGTTACCACGCCAAACCCGTGGCGCTGCTCAATGTGGGCGGTTACTACGACGGCCTACTGAGCTTCATGCGCCAGGTGCTGGCCAGCGGTTTCATCGACCAGGGCCAGCACGACCTGCTGATCGTCGACGACAACATCGAGCGCCTGCTCGACCGGCTGGCGGCAGCGACCCGACCGGGCACGACCAGCGACTACGGTCACATCTGAGCCGCCCGCCAACAACAACGGGGCCCGCAGGCCCCGTGACGTGCATGCGCGTGTCGCTCAGACCGCAGCTTCGTCGGTCTCACCGGTGCGGATGCGGATCACCTGCTCGACCGGCGTGACGAAGATCTTGCCGTCGCCGATCTTGCCGGTCTTGGCGGCCTTGACGATGGCTTCGAGGCAGCGGTCAACGTCGTCGGTCTTGACCACGACCTCGACCTTCACCTTGGGCAGAAAGTCGACCACGTATTCGGCGCCGCGGTACAGCTCGGTGTGGCCCTTCTGGCGACCGAAGCCCTTGACCTCGGTGACGGTCAGGCCTGTGACGCCCACTTCGGCCAGCGCTTCACGCACTTCCTCAAGTTTGAACGGTTTGATGATGGCGGTGATCTGCTTCATGGACGGCTCCGTGGCGACGACGTGACTGCGTCGAGTACGCGTGATCTCAATTTAACCGATTTGCCTGCATCGCATCGGCACTCACCAGAGTGCCAAGGGCGCCCGGATGCCGCAGCGCAGCAACACGGCACCACAACAGACTTGCACAAGGCCCTGACAAACGGCATCAGCGCAAGGCCTTGTAGCGCACACGTTTGGGCCGTGCACCTTCGTCGCCCAGGCGCTTCTTCTTGTCAGCCTCGTACTCCTGGTAGTTGCCGTTGTAGAAGACCCACTGCGAGTCGCCCTCGCAGGCCAGGATGTGGGTGGCGATGCGGTCCAGGAACCAGCGGTCGTGGCTGATCACCATCACCGAGCCGGCAAATTCGAGCAACGCGTCCTCGAGCGCACGCAGCGTCTCGACGTCCAGATCGTTCGACGGTTCGTCCAGCATCAGCACGTTGCCGCCCTGCGCCAGTGTCTTGGCCAGGTGCAGGCGGCCACGTTCACCGCCCGACAGGCTGCCCACGAGCTTTTGCTGGTCGTTGCCCTTGAAGTTGAAGCGCCCGATGTAGGCCCGGCTGGGCATCACGAACTTGCCGACGATGATGTTGTCCAGCCCGCCCGAGACGTCCTGCCACACCGTCTTGTCGTTGGCCAGGCTTTCGCGGCTCTGGTCGACAAAGGCCAGCTGCGCCGTCTTGCCGACCTTGACCTCGCCAGCATCGGGCTTCTCGATGCCCTGGATCATGCGAAACAGCGTCGACTTGCCCGCGCCATTGGGGCCGATGATGCCCACGATGGCACCCGCCGGCACCTTGAAGCTCAGGTTGTCGATCAGCACCCGGTCGCCAAAACTCTTGCTCACGCCGGTGAACTCGATCACCTCGTTGCCCAGACGCTCGGCCACCGGGATGAAGATCTCGTTGGTCTCGTTGCGCTTCTGGTACTCGACGTCGCTCAGCTCCTCGAAACGCGCCAGGCGCGCCTTGCTCTTGGCCTGGCGGCCCTTGGCGTTCTTGCGCACCCACTCCAGCTCCTGCTTCATGGCCTTGGTGCGCGCGTCTTCAGTCTTCTGCTCCTGCTCGAGGCGTTCTTCCTTCTGCTCCAGCCAAGTGCTGTAGTTGCCCTTGTACGGAATGCCGCGGCCGCGGTCGAGTTCGAGAATCCACTCGGCCGCGTTGTCCAGGAAGTAGCGATCATGGGTGATCGCCACCACCGTGCCACCGAAGCGGCTCAGGAACTGCTCGAGCCAATCCACCGACTCGGCGTCCAGGTGGTTGGTCGGCTCGTCGAGCAGCAGCATGTCGGGTTTGGACAGCAGCAGGCGGCACAGCGCCACGCGGCGCTTCTCGCCGCCCGACAGGTTGCCGATCACGGCATCCCAGGGCGGCAGGCGCAGGGCGTCGGCGGCAATCTCGAGCTGCAGGTCAGTGTTTTCGCTGCCGGCGGCGGCGATCACTGCCTCGAGGTGCGCCTGCTCGGTGGCCAGGGCATCGAAATCGGCGTTCTCTTCGGCATAGGCCGCGTACACCTCATCGAGCCGCTTCTTGGCCGCCAGCACACCGCCGATGCCCTGCTCGACCGCGTCGCGCACGGTCTGGTTCGGCTCCATCTGCGGCTCCTGCGGCAAGTAGCCGATGTTCAGGCCCGGCATGGCGTAGGCCTCGCCTTCGATGTCCTTGTCCAGCCCGGCCATGATCTTGAGCAGCGTGGACTTGCCCGAGCCGTTGATGCCCAGCACGCCGATCTTGGCGCCGGGGAAGAACGACAGCGAGACGTCCTTCAGGATCTGCCGCTTGGGCGGCACGATCTTGCCGACGCGGTTCATCGTGTAAACGTATTGGGCCATGGCCTGTGTCTGTGCCTGTCTGAAAGTGGTGGATTCGACGAATCGACGGATTATCGTCGCCAGCGCAGCCGGGCATGTGCTGCGCCGACCGGCCATGGGCTCGTGACCGGCGCAGCGTCAGCAACAACCGGCGACAACTTCCCGACAAGCGGCGCGCGCCGGCCGACCAGCGGCAACACCGGTGGTGACCGCCGGTCGTCACCGGCTCTACCATTTCGGGCAAATCATCAGCTGCCTAGAGACCACCCATGGCCCATCTGCCCGACCAACGCCCGCCACTGGCCGAACGCGGCTTCACCCTCATCGAACTGATGATCGTGGTGGCCATCGTCGGCATCCTGGCCGCCGTAGCCCTGCCCTCGTACAACGACTACCTGCGCCGCGGCCAGCTGCCCGAAGCCTTCACCTACCTGGCCAACTACCGGGTCCAGCTCGAGCAGTACTACCAGGACAACCGCAACTACGGCACCACGGCCTGTGCGGACGCCAGCGGCACCTCGGCGATCACTGCGGCGCCAGCGGGCACGAAGTACTTCACCTACGGCTGCGCGCTGACGGGTAACGGTCAGGCCTACACGCTGACGGCCACGGGTGTGGGCGACACCTTGTCCAACGGCCACGTGTACACAGTCAACCAGGGCAACGACAAGACGACCACCAGCTACAAGGGCACCGCCGTGACCGGCAAGACCTGCTGGCTGGTCAAGGGCAGCGAGTGCTGACAGGCATCATGGATACGCCCAACCGCCTGCGCCACCACAGCCTGTCGACACCGCCAGGGCAGCGCGGCATCTCGCTGATCGAGGTGCTGGTGACGTTGACCATTCTTGGCCTGCTGCTGCTGTCGGTCTTGCCCAGCATCGGCAGCTGGATGCGCAACACCGAGATCCGCAACGCCGCCGAGTCGATCCAGAACGGTCTGCTCAAGACCCGCGCCGAAGCCGTCAAGCGCAACGAGATCGTCACCTTCAGCCTGGCCAGCAGCAACAGCGCAGGCCAACTCGACGGCAGTTGCAGGCTGTCGGCCAGTTCGGGCTCGTGGATCGCCAGCATGGACAACCCCGAGGGCAAGTGCGACGTCGACATCAGCGACACACTCGACCCCAGGATCGTCGCCCGCAATTCGACGGGTGAAGGTTCACCGAATGTGACGGTGAGCGTCAAAGAGCCCAGCGGTACCGACCCCTGCGGAGCAGAACCCACCCCGCCTGTACCGACAGGCATAGCCTTCAATGGCTTCGGCCGGATCGTCGCTTCTCCATGGGCCGGCGGCCGCCTGCAGTGCATCGTGGTCGACAACACCACCGGCAGCGACACCCGCAAGCTCAACATCGTGGTCGGCAGCGGTGGCACGGTGCGTATGTGCGACCCGGCCGTGACCAGCACCACCGACCCGCGCAGGTGCTGACAAGCCGGCCAGGCCACAACCAGCGCCGAACTACACCCCGTACACACCCGTCCAGCCTCGTCCCGGAGTTCGACATGGCAGCCCCCCACCCCGTCCCACGCCGCCACCAGCGGCCCACGCCGGTGCGCCGCGCCGCATCGAGCGGCTTTGCCCTCATCGAAGCCCTCATCGCCATCCTGATCTTCTCGCTCGCCACCCTGGGCCTGCTGGGGCTGCAGGTGTCGATGACACGCGCCCAGAGCAGCGCCAAGTACCGCGCCGACGCGGCCTATCTGGCCAACGACCTGATCGGCACGGTCTGGTCGGACGCCCGCAATCTCGGCTCGTACGACGATGCCTCCTGTGCCGGTTACCCCACCTGCAAGGCCTGGCAGGACCGGCTCGCCGCTGCGCTGCCGGGCGGCGCCGCGTCGGCAGCGGTGAACACCACCACGGGCGCACTCACACTCACCATCACCTGGCAAGTGCCCAACGAGCCCCAGCACAGTTTCAGGACAGGCACGTCCATCAATGCCAACGGGCTCTGACCCGGCACGTGCCTCGTACCGAACCGCACGCCACTTCACGCACCGACATCCCCCACCGATGCCTCTCACCGAGCCGGCCATGGCACACCACCTGCCCCTTAATGCAATACAGCTGCGACCACACGACAAGTCGACAGCCCGGCCCGTTCATGCAGGGTGCGGACAACACGGCGCCACCCTCATCGAACTGATGGTCGGCATGGTCATCGGCATGTTGGCCGTGCTGGTGATCGCCCAGGTCGCCATGTTCTACGAAGGCCAGAAACGCAGCACCACCACGGGCTCGGATGCGCAGGTCAACGGCGCACTGGCCATGCAGACCGTGCAGCGCGACGTGCAGATGGGTGGCTACGGCATCACCAGCGGCCTCAGCGCCGTGGGCAACACGGTGGGTACCACCACCGTGCCTTTCATGCCAGCAGCCGGCTGCGCCATACGCGCCATGCTCGGCAGCACCGTCGCCACCGAAGCGCCACCGCGTATCGCGCCCGTCATCATCGACGACGGCGCAAACAGCGCACCGGACACCGTGCGTGTCGCCTTCAGCGGGCAAGGCAACTTCGCGGTGCCGATCGCTGTGGTCCCGCCGGCCGGTGCTGCCACGGTCCACGTGCCCGCCGCCACCGCCTTCGTGCTGCGCAGCGCCGTCAATCTGGGCAACTCGCAAGGTGACCTGATGATGGCCGTGCACGTTCCGGCGGACACCACGATTGCCCCGAGCTGCACACTGTTCAGCCTCAACATGAACGGCATGAATCCGCTGCTGCGCGACGCCGCCGGCAATGAGACCGAGGACACCGCCAATCCACTCGGCACGGTGGCCGACGGCACGCCGCTGTATGAGGGCGTGGCACCGGTTGGTGGCCTGCGGGTCGGTCCGCGCCTGGGCCATGTGGCCGATGCCACCTCGAGCGGCGTCTGGAACGGCGACGGCGCCACACCCTTGTTCCCCCTGGCACTCGACGGGCCCGGACCAGCCGGTGCCAACGCCTACCTGGTCAACCTCGGCCGGCCAGCCGACTTCGTCTACCGCAGCTATAGCGTCAACACCATCGGGCTGGCGGTGCGCAACTTCAACGCCACCAACGGGACAGCCGCATCGCAGGATCTCTACGCGGGCATCATCGACCTGCAGGCTGTGTACGGCAAGGCGCTGGGCACCGACCCCACCCAGGTCACCGCCTGGAACGCCGCTGACCCGGCGCTCGACATCCTCGACAGTGCCGGCAACACCATCAACGGCTGGTCGCGTGTGGTCGCGGTGCGGCTGGCCCTGGTGGCGCGCAGCCAGCAGTACGAAAAGTCCGAAGTCACCGCCGTGCAACCCACCTGGCGGCCCAACGGAGTCGACCCGGTGACGCTCAAGATCGACGGCAACGCCGACTGGAAACACTACCGCTACAAGATCTACGAGACCGTGGTGCCGCTGCGCAACATGATCTGGCAGTCGTGAAGGAGCACGCACCATGAATCGCACGCTCATCACCCTGTGCAAGTGGCCATCGACGACCCAGCACAACGCCCCGCGCCGGTCACTGGCGATTGCAGCCCATGCGTCGGCGCGCCACCAGGGCGGCATCTCGCTGGTGTTTTCGCTCATCACGCTGGCTGCCCTGTCGCTGGCTGCGGTGGCGCTGATCCGGTCGGTCGACACCGGTTCGACCATCCTGGGCAACCTGAGCTTCAAGCAAGACACCGCCCTGGCCGCCGACGAGGCATCGCGCCAGGCCGTCGGCTGGCTGGCGGGGCGCCTGAGCGGCAATACGTTGCACACCGACAATGCCGCCGGTTGGTACCGTGCCAGCAATGTGCAGTCGCTCGACGCCACTGGCAACAGCAGCAACGCCGCTCGTGCAGTGATCGACTGGACCGGCAACACCACCTGCGCCGCCTATGCTGCCGGCACCTTCACCGGCGGCTGTGTGCCGTCCCAGGCGGCCGACGCACAAAACGGCGCAGTGCCCGGCCTGGCGAACGGCGTGACGGCACGCTACGTGATCATGCGGCTGTGTTCAGGCGCTGGTGATCCCCTGACCGTGAGTTGTGCCCGCCCCCTCAAGGACACCGAAGCCGGCAGCACCGAACGCGACGAGATCCGCAGCGGCGGCGGCGGACGTCTGTCCACGCTCACCCCCTCGCAGTACTTCCGCGTCATCGTGCGTGCCCAGGGTGGCCGCAAGACGGTGACCTACACCGAAACGCTGGTGCACTTCTGAGCCCCGAGCCCCACAGGCCCACCGCGCACCCAACCGTCAGGAGCAGTACATGAACACCCGCAGCAACCCGACACCGCCGAGCACCGCGCCGGCCATCACCCTGCGCCGGCTACACCACCTGGCGCTGGCAGGCGCAGCCACGTTCTTGCTGGGAATCGGTGTGTTCACTGCCCGCCCCGCCCGCGCAGACATCACCGACATCGCCAACGTTCCGCTGGGCACCGCCACCATCACGGCCAAACCCAACGTGATGTTCATCCTCGACGATTCGGGGTCGATGAACTGGGACTTCATGCCCGACGACATCGAGACCCGATCGGACACCTGCAGCACCGGCATCTACGCCTGCCAGGCCGCGCAATGCAATGGCGTGGCGTTCGATCCAACCGAAGACTACCCGCTGCCCATCAAGGCTGACGGCACGTTCTATCCGAACGCCAACTTCAACGCGGCGCTGAGTGACGGCTACGACTCGGGGTCAGGCACGGTCGACCTGAGCACGCGCGACA
This sequence comes from Candidatus Intricatilinea gracilis, assembly GCA_016702605.1. GTDB lineage: Bacteria > Pseudomonadota > Gammaproteobacteria > Burkholderiales > Burkholderiaceae_C > Sphaerotilus > Sphaerotilus gracilis. Next base: position 265,614 of record JADJDQ010000021.1, on the reverse strand, counting down.
CCTACTACGTCTACACGGGCAGCCAACCCCCCCTTGACTGGCGCTACCAGGCCAACGGCAATCTGATCACGAGCGACTTCACCCGAGAGTGCTTCAGCAACATCGGCAGCACGCCCGGATCTAACGTGTTCGGCACCAGGAGAGCAGCTACCGAAGGCCTGCAGCAGAAGTACGCCAACTGGTATTCGTACTACCGCAAACGTTATCTGCTGATGCGTTCGGCCGCCGGGCGCTCGTTTGCCAAGCTGGATCCCAGTTACCGCGTGGGCTTCACCGCGATCAGTGACACCTCGATCTCGGGCAGCAAGTTCCTCGACGTCAGCGACTTCAACACGACCCAGCGAACCAACTTCTTCAGCAAGCTCTATTCGGTCGACCCGGGCAGCGGTACACCACTGCGTGGTGCTCTGTCCAAGGTTGGCAGCTATTACGGCAAAGCGATCTCCGGCCAGACCTATGACCCAGCCGAGTACTCGTACACCAATCCGGTCACCAACGTAAGCAGCGTCGAGAAGTACCAGTGCCAGCGCAACTACTCCATCTTGTCGACCGATGGCTACTGGAACAACTTCAACAACAACTCTGGCACCTTGTCGTCGGCCTACCGCAACGGCTTCAAGTTGGACGGCTCGACCCGGGTCGGGCAGCAGGACGGTGACGAGGCCCGACCGATGCGGGACGGCGCCTCGACCACCGTCACCACCACCACCACCATCGGCACGGTGGACCGTGTGCGCACCGACACGAGCCGTACGAGTGACTCTACAGTGACCCGGACCGAGTATCTCGTTACGTTCCTGCCAAGGGGATCTTGCGGCACCAACAATCGGCGTTATAACGTCGTCGAAAACCAGCAGCGTGGCGCTCGGACAAGCACCGTGGTGACCTCGCTGATCGAGGACGTGACAACCTCGACGACGACCACGACCGTCAATCGCGACGGCACCACCACGACGTCGACCACACCGACCACAACCACGCGGACAAGGGTCAGCAACAACAGCGCACCAGCGGTGGTCGCTACCACCTGGACCACCACATCGACAGACTCGAGCAATACCTGCGTCAGCGGCGACCAACTCGACGACGTCTCCGACAAAGCCATCAACCAGAACCCGCCGCGGGTGGCACCATTCGCCTATCACTCCGACGAGGATAGGACCACCGGTCCTACCGCCAGGCCAGCCGTTACCCTGCCTGCAGTGACAACCAGCAGCACGCCGCTGTCCGGCACACCGGTAGTCACCACCGCGACAACCCAGGGCGACTCCAACAGCCTGGCCGACATCGCCGAGTACTACTACAAGACCGATCTGCGACCGGACGTCGCCAATCACGTGCCCCCTGCCGGACGCGACACCGCCACCTGGCAACACATGACCACGTACACCATCGGCATGGGTGTGCGCGGATCGTTGGCCTACGACCCGAACTATCTGGTCGGCGACCCCACGGGTGACTACGGTGCACTGGTGGCCGGCACCAAGACCTGGCCGGTCCCCACCGGAACCGTGACCGACGGCGCCTTCGACGCCACCCACGTCGACGACCTGTGGCACGCCGCCGTCAATGGGCGTGGCCAGTACTTCTCGGCCGGCAACGCAACAGCGCTGTCCAACGCACTGGCCGCCACACTCAAGGACGTGGGTGCGGCACGTGGCACGGCGGCAGCAGCTGCTTCGAGCACACTGACACCGTCCGCGTCGGACGACTGGTTGTTCCTGACCCGCTACGTGAGTGCACCCACGTGGAACGGTGATCTGAGGGCCTTCAAGTTCAGGTTCACCAACACCGGCGACCTGATCCAGCCCAACACGGTCGACCGGCCCAATGCGCCAGCCGATACACCGGTGTTCTCGGTACAGGCCAAGCTCGATACGCGTGACCTAGGCACCCGGCCACGCAAGATCGTGTTCAACAGCGGCGGCACACTCGCCGACTTCAACTACACCAACCTCAGTGCTGCGCAAAAGGCCCACTTCGACGACCGCTGCACCCGCACGACCGACAAGCTGACCCAGTGTGCGGAGATGGTCGCCGACACCACCAACGGCACCGCCCAGCTGGCCAAGGCCAACAGCGGCACCAACCTGGTGAACTTCATCAACGGCGACAAGACCTTGCTGCGCAACGACCCGGACGCCGTCGACCAGATCTGGCGCGCCAGGTCCAACCGCCTGGGCGACATCGTGCATTCGTCGCCCGTGTACGTGGCCAAGCCCGGCTTCAAGTACACCGATGCCGGCTACGCCGCGTTCGTGACGGCCAAGGCCAGCCGGACCAAGGTGGTCTACGTCGGTGCCAACGACGGCATGTTGCATGCGTTCAAGGTGGCCGAATCGACCGATGCCACCGCCGGTGAAGAACTCTGGGCCTTCGTGCCCACCGCCGTGATCCCCGACCTCTGGCGCCTGGCCGACAGCGACTACGACAACAACCACCGCTACTACGTCGATGCCACGGCCAACGTCGGTGATGTCTTCGACGGCACCAACTGGCGCACCATCCTGGTCAGCGGCCTGGGCGCGGGCGGGCGTTCGTATTTCGCGCTCGACATCACCGACCCGACGGCGCCGGCGCTGCTCTGGGAATTCACCGACGACAACCTGGGCATGACCCTGGGCAACCCGGTGATCACCAAGAACAAGAACAACACCTGGGTGGTGGCCTTCAGTTCGGGCTACAACAACGTGTCGCCCGGTGACGGCATCGGCCGCCTGTACATCCGCAACGCCATCACCGGTGCCGAGGTGGCCACGCTGTCCACGGGTGTCGGCGGTACGGCCACACCCAGCAACCTAGGACGCATCAACGCCTGGGTCGAACGCGATACCAACAACACCACGCTGCGCTTTTACGGCGGCGACATGCTGGGCAACATGTGGCGTTTCGACCCGGACGATCTGGTGCCTCCCACCGGTGTCGAAGCCACGCTGCTCGGCCGGGCCACGACCGCAAGCGGCGTCGTTCAGCCGATCACCTCCAAGCCGGTGCTGAGCGAGGTGACCGACACCAGTGGCAACCGCGTACCGCTGGTCTCGTTCGGCACGGGACGCTACCTGGGCAGCAACGATCTGGTCGATGCCACGCGCCAGACCATCTACACCGTCAAGGACGCCTTGCTGGCCAGCGGCGTAGGCGACATGCATCTGTCCACGGCCAGACTGGTGCAGCGCAACCTGGACGCTGACCGCAAGCTCACCAGCTCGGCGCCGATCGACTGGTCGGCGCAGAACGGCTGGTTCGTCGACCTCGACAGCCCGACCCGCTCCGATCGCGAACGTGTCTATCTGGACGGCACACCGCTGGCAGCCGGCATCATCGGTTTTGCATCCACCGTGCCGAACGGCGACCCGTGCAGCGCAGGCGGCGAGTCGTGGCTCTATGAGTTCAACGTGCTGGCCGGAACGATCACGCAGGTGACCTACTACGGCACCATGATCGTCGGCCTGGGCCGGGTCGACACCGTGTCCGGCGTGCAGGGTCTGGTGACCACCACCGAGGGTCTGGGTGATCCGCCCCCCAAGAACCCCAACCCGCCCGGCAACGCCTTCGTCACCAAGCGCACGTCATGGCGCGAATTGCAGGACTGATCGACAGGTCGGCGGCATCGGTGGCGGGTGCCCGGCCCACCCGCCCGCTGTCTCGCCGGCGCCCGTCCGTGGCCAAGGCCGGCGGTCGATCGGCGCGGCGCATTCACCTGTCCTTGTGTGTGGTGGCGGTGGCGGCGCTGCATCTGGCCGCACTTGCACAACTCGCACATCTTCCCGGTGCCGCAGCCTCGGCACCCAGCGGCAGCGCAGCACCCTGGCGACACAAGCCAGTCGACGTTGTGCTCGGCGCAGTGCCCGCAGCCGAGCCCGTCGGCACCCGGGCCGACAACGGCGCAGCGCTCGTCGCCGAACCATCCTCCACGCTGGAGCCGGCGCCCGAACCACATCGCGTCTCGCCGACCACAAGCCCGGGCACCAACCCCACGTTGCCGTCGGTTCAGCCCGCCACGGCAGCTGCCAGCACGGGGTCGGCCTACGCCGCGGACACCGACCAGTACCTGCCGCGCAGTGTCTTGACGAAACCTGCACGCCCGACAGGCCCGATCGAGATCAACTACCCCGAAGGCACACCCCTGGGCGACTACCAGGCCGTGCTGCTGCTGTTTGTCGACGAGGAGGGCAAGGTTCGGCGCCTGCGAGTGCGTGACGCAGGGCTGCCGTATGGGCTCGAGCGCGCTGCGAGCGAAGCCTTTCTGGGCGCCACCTTCGAACCGGGCGAGTTGGACGGACACCCCGTCAAGTCGATCTACAGCGTCGAGGTCAGCTTCGTTGCGACCTCGCAGCCCGGCCCGGTCACCCGCGGCTTACCCTGAGTCCCCGGCGTTGCGGTGGCTTTACAGCCCTGCCAGCACCCGCAAATGGGCCGCCACGCTGCGCGCCAGTGCCGAGAGGGAATAACCACCTTCGAGGCACGACACGATCTTGCCGCCGCAGTGTCGATCGGCCACGTCGACCAGAAGCTGGGTGATCCAGGCGTAGTCGGCTTCGACCAGGCCGAGCTGGCCCAGGTCGTCTTCGCGGTGCGCGTCGAAACCGGCCGAGATGAAGATCATCTGCGGCTTGAACGCGTCCAGCCGAGGCAGCCAGTTGGCCTCGATCAGCTCGCGGATCGCCGGGCCACGCGTGTAGGCCGGCACCGCCACGTTGATCATGTTCTCGCCCAGCGGCACACCGCCGCTGAAGGGGTAGAGCTGATCCTGGAAGAAGCTGGCCATCAGCACCCGCTCGTCGCCGGCGATGATGTCTTCGGTGCCGTTGCCGTGGTGCACGTCGAAATCGATGATGGCCACACGTTCGAGGCCACGCACGTCCAGCGCATGGCGCGCCGCCACGGCGATGTTGTTGATGAAGCAAAACCCCATCGTCTGCTCGCGGGTGCAGTGGTGACCCGGCGGCCGGATGGCGCAAAAGGCGTTGCGGGCACTGCCGTCGATCACCGCGTCGGTGGCGGCGATGGCCGTACCGGCGGCACGCAGCATGGCCTGGCGGGTAGCCGGGCAACCGACCGTGTCGGGGTCGAAGTAGTGCCGGTCGTTGGTGTCGGCCAGGTGCGTGAGCACCTCGTCGAGTTCGAGGATGTAGTGCTCGCTGTGTGCCAGCCTCAGGTCGCTGATCTGGGCCAGCGGTGCGTCACGGCGGTCCAGGGCGATGTCCAGGCCGGTGGCGAGCAGGTGGTCCTCGATCGCATCCAGGCGCTGCGGACATTCGGGGTGGCCGGCGCCCATGTCGTGCAGGCGGCAGTCGTTGTGGGTGTAGTAGGCGGTGGTCATGGTCTCGGGGCGGACGCAAGTCCGTCTTGTGTTGTCTCGACGTGTCGGGCCAGTCTCGCCGCGCCCGCTTGCTGGGCGCTGTCTGCGGGCGAGCGTCGTGGCCACTCGGGAGTGGCCGGCGGTCGGTGCGGTGTGCGAGCTCTTTAGGTTATGTTCGGCGCATGAGCAATCCTGAACTGACGGCGCTCACGCGCCGGCTGGGCCACGTGTCGAGCCAGATTAGCACGGTCGTGGTTGGCAAGGCCCGCGAGATCGATGCCTGCCTCACCTGCCTGCTGGCCGGTGGCCACCTGCTGATCGAAGACCTGCCCGGTGTCGGCAAGACCACCCTGGCCCATGCCCTGGCGGTGTCGCTCGGGCTCGCGTACGCCCGGGTTCAATTCACGTCGGATCTGATGCCCAGCGACTTGATCGGCGTCAGTATTTACGAGCGCGCCAGCGAGGGTTTCGTCTTTCACCCAGGTCCGGTGTTCACGCAGGTGCTGCTGGCCGACGAGATCAACCGCGCCGGCCCGCGCACACAAAGCGCCCTGCTCGAGGCGATGGAAGAGCAGCAGATCAGCATCGATGGCCTCACACGCCCGCTGCCGGCGCCGTTCTTCGTCATCGCCACGCAGAACCCGCTCGAGCAGATCGGCACCCATGCGTTGCCCGAGAGCCAGCTCGACCGTTTCCTGATGTGCCTGACGCTGGGTTATCCCGACGCCGCTGCCGAACGTGAGTTGCTCGCCGGCGCCGACCGTCGCACCCTGCTGCGCAGCCTGGGCGCGGTGATGAGTGCAGCCGAGTTGCAGGCCGCGCAATCCCAGGCGACCAAGGTGCACGTGGCGCCTGCGCTGCTGGACTACGTGCAGGCCCTCATCGCCGCCAGCCGCAACGGCCGCTGGTTCACCACCGGCCTGTCGCCACGCGCCGGCCTGAGCCTGCTGCGTGCCACCCGTGCCCACGCCCTGCTCGCCGGGCGCGACTACGCCAGCCCCGACGACGTGCAGGCCGTGGCCGCCGCCACCCTGGCGCATCGCCTGACGCCGGTCGGGGCCGTGCAGGGGGTGGCCAGCGCCAGCCGCAAGGCCCAGCTCGACGCCATGATCCAGGCGGTGGGGCTGGTGTGAATGGCCTGCGTTTCGCCCGCATCCGCGCCTGGTGGGACGCCCGCCATCCGCCCGCCGACAGCCTGCTGCTGACACAGCGCAACGTCTACATCCTGCCCACCCGCGGCGGCTGGTCGTGGGCGCTGCTGGTGCTCATGCTGCTGGTGGGCGCCATCAACTACCAGCTCAACCTGGGCTACCTGCTGTGTTTCGTGCTGGCCGGTGTGGCCCTCGTGTCGATGCACAGCTGCCACGCCACGCTGCGAGGCCTGCGCCTGCAACTGGTGGCGCCCGAGCCGGTGCACGCCGGGCACAACGCCGATCTGGTGGTCAGCCTGATGGCAGAACGTGGGGGCCGCGGCGCGCGATTCGGCATCGGTATCCGGTTGGACCTGCAGGTCGCGCCGGCTCAGCCGTCCGCCCCATGGTGGGCGATCTGGCGGTCAAGGGCCGCGCCGTCATCACCGACGCCCGGCACCCTGCCCGGCGCTCAACCCACCGCCTTGTCCACACCCCTGCCAGACACCGCCGCCTGGACCTGGCTCGACGTGGCAGCCACTGCGTCGTCCGGCCTGTTCGGCCGGCTCGGCCAGTTCGGCGCTGCCTCCGCCGGAGAACCGCCGGCCACGCTTGTGCACCTCGCCCTGCCCTGCCCGCAGCGCGGCTGGCATGAGCTGCCTCGCCTGCAGCTCGAAACCCGCTTCCCCTTCGGCCTGTTTCGCGCGTGGACCGTGTGGCGCCCGGCCGCCCGTGTGCTGGTCTGGCCAGCGCCCGAGACGCCGACACCACCTTGGCCACTGCGCGCACGTGACGCGAGCACACCCCACCCACTCGACAGCCCCGCCGCACAACTCAGCACCAACCCGCTGGACGCCGACTCGGCCCGCCCCTACCGCGTCGGTGACAGCCCGCGCGAAGTGTTGTGGAAGAAATCTGCCAGCTCGATTGCCAGCGGCGCCACCCCGGCGCTGGTCAGTCGCACCGGCTCGGCCGCCGCACCCAAGGCCAGCCTGGATTTCGATTGGAAGGACGCTTCTTCGCCAACCGCAGGCCTGGGCAGGAGCCAGGCAACCGCTGCCCTCTCACCGCCTGCATCCGTCACACCGGCAGGTCGGACTGGAATGAGCACCGACGGCGAAGCCCGCCTGTCGCGCCTGACCGCCTGGGTGCTGGCGGCCGACCGCGCCGAGCTGGCCTGGACGCTGCGGTTGCCCGGGCGCGTGCTGGCGCGCAACAGCGGTGCTGCACACCGGCGCGCCTGCCTGGATGCGCTGGCGCAGGTCGACCTCCGCCACGTCCTGATGGACGGTCGCTCGGAGGGCGAGGCAGAAGGTCAGGCAGATGACCGGGCGACAGGCAAGACACACCACGTCGACCCGGCGGCGACATCACAGGCAGTCGAGCCATGAAGCCGATCACCCGCGAAGCACGCGACACGCTGTTCTTGTTGGTCGTGCTGGCCTGGACGCTGCTGCCGCAACTCGGCCGGGTGCCGACCTGGTGCGCAGCGTTTGCGCTCATCGCGCTGGCCTGGCGCGGTTTGCTGGCCTGGCGCGCCGCGCGCCTGCCGCCGGCCTGGCTGCGCGTGTTGTTGCTCATCATGCTGGTGGCACTGGCGCTGCAGAGTTTTCGCAGCCTGCTGGGCAAGGACGCTGGGGTGGCCATGTTGGTCGCGCTGGCTGGACTCAAGACGCTGGAGCTGCAGGCGCGGCGCGACTTTGCCGTGGTCTTCGGGCTCGGGCTGTTTCTGGTGCTGGCGAACTTCCTGTACTCGCAGTCACTCGCCACGGCGCTGGGCATGGTGGTGGCCGTCACCGGCCTGCTCACCGCGCTGGTGCTGGCGCAGATGCCGGCGGGGCGGCCGCCGCTGCTGGCGGCGCTGAAGGTGGTGGCTGGCCATGCGCTGGTCGGCGCGCCGCTGGTCGCCTTGCTGTTCGTGTTGTTCCCGCGCATGGCGCCGCTGTGGGGTGTGCCGGGTGAGGTGGCCGGGCGCACGGGGCTGTCGGATCAGCTCGAACTCGGCAGTGTGGCCGAGCTGGCGAGTGACGACGCCGTGGCACTGCGGGTGAGTTTTGGTGCCGGCCAGGCGCCGCCCAACGAGCAGATCTACTTTCGTGGCCCGGTGCTCAGCCGCATCGACGCCAGCGCCGACCCGCTGCGCCCGCGCTGGCTGGCTGGCCAGGCCGGCGGGCTCGTCAACCAGTTGCCGCACAGCCTGGCGCCGCAGCTCGGTGTGGGCGGAGCGCCGGTCGACTACGAGATCACCTTCGAGCCGCTGCGTGTCACCAGTGTGCCGCTGCTCGAACTCACGGCCGAGGCCCCACGCAGCGCCGCTGCCGACGCCACGGGCGATCCGGCCGGCGCCGCAGCGACGGCGGTCAACCCGACGACACCGCCACTGCGCCAGCTCACCGATCTGCAGTGGGTGAGTGCTCGCCCGATCAACGAGCGCCAGCGCCTGCGTGGCCGCGCCTGGATCAACCACACCATCCGCGAGCCCCGCAGCGGCTCGCCGAACGAGGCCCTGGCCCTGCCCGACGGCGCCTACCCCCGCACCCGCGCCTGGGCGCAGGGCCGCATCGGCCAGGTGCAGGTGTCGGCGTCGGCCGGTACATCCATCGACAACAGCGGGGCGCCAGCCACACCACCCGCCCGCAGCCCAGGCGGACTGGCGGCCGATGGGTATGCGGTGGCGGTGCTGGCTCACATCCGCAACGGTGGTTACGACTACACCTTGGCGCCCGGCCCGGTGCCGCCGGGGGTGGACGCGCTCGACGACTTCTGGCTCGACCGCAAGCAGGGCTTTTGTGAACACTACGCCGTGGCGCTGGTGGTGGTGCTGCGCAGCCTGGGGGTGCCGGCGCGCATCGTCACCGGCTACCAGGGCGGCCACATCAACACCATCGACGGTGTGCTCGAAGTGCGCCAGAGCGACGCCTACGCCTGGGCCGAATACTGGCGCGACGGCGAGTGGGTGCGTGTCGACCCCACGGCCGCCGTGGCGCCCGAACGGGTGCGCCGCAACCTGCGCCTGCGCCCGCCGCCCGGCCTGATGGTGGGGGCCCTCGGGCGGATCGACCCGGGCCTGGTCGCACAACTCGCCCAGTTGCGCCAGCTCTGGAGCGCCGCCGACCACCGCTGGAACCAATGGGTGCTCGACCACGGCCGCCAGCGCCAACTCGAGCTGCTGCGCCAGCTCGGCTGGCAGGACGTCGACGCCTACGCCCTGGCGCGCGCCCTGCTCATCGGCCTGGCCTCGCTGGGACTGGCCGGTGCCATCTGGGCTGACTGGGACGGCCGGCGCAGCGTCGCCCGCCCGCGCCGCGACGCCTGGCTGGCCGGATGGACGCGACTGAAGCAGGCACTCACCAGCGCCGGCATCGAGCTGCCACCGCAAGCAACGCCGCGCCATGCCGCCCAGGCCGCCACCGTGCGCTGGGGCCAGGGCGCCGACGCGTTGGCGCGTGCCCTCGACACCCTCGAACGCCTGCGCTACGCGGCGCCCGGATCACTGCCGCCAGAAGGCGGGCGACGCCAGCTGACCGTCGCGCTGCGCTTGGCGTCGTCCGAAGTCAGGCGCCTGGCTCGCGGATCGCCCCAGCCAAGACGCTGAGCGGGCAGCGATCGGCGCGCCGCCTTCAGCGGCTGGCCGCGACGTTGAGCGTCCAGTAGGTCGGGTAGGCGGCGCCTTGTTCGCTGGCGCAGGCCAGCGCCACGTCGCGCACAGCCGGCTGCATGAGGTTGGCGCAGTGACCTTCACTGGCCAGCCAGGCGGCCAGCACCTGGTCCAGGCTGGGCTGACCGGCGGCGATGTTTTCGGCCACGAGTTGGTAGGCGTAACCCAGGTCGACGACCCGGTCACGCACCGCCTGGCCGGCCGGGCTGAGGTGGGCGAAGTAGTTGTTCACCGCCATGTCGGTGGAATGTCCGGCGGCGGCAGCGTAGAGCTTGCTGTTCCACGCCAGTGCCGCGGCCGGCGCGAACTCACCTCTAGCGCCGCAGCTGGCGCCGCGGGCACGGATCTCGTTGATACGGCGCAGCACCAGCTCGGCCGAGTCGCCAAGGCCGCAATCGGCCAGCGGCGGTTCGGGCCGCGACCTCAGTGGGTCGAGCTGGGCCGCTGTCGTCGTCGTGGTCGTGGTCGACTCAGATGGCCGGGCCGGCGTGCTGAACACCATCTCTGGCGTGGTGGCCGGTGTCGTGCGGTTCGTGGCAACCAGCACTGGGGCGAGCGATGTTGCTGGCGCCGTGGTCTGCACAGGTTCTGTCGTCGATTGCTGCGCGGTGGTCACCGGGAGTGTGGAGGGGCTTGTGCCCGCGTAGGTCGCAGCGTTTGTGGCCGGGCTAGTGGCCGGGCTAGTGGCCGGGCTTGTGGCCGGCGCGGGCGCGCCAGTTGCGCCTGGTGATGTCGCCGCCGACCAGTTCGCGCCCGGCGCGGCTGGTTGTGCACCACCACCGGTCGTCGGCGCGGACCCGGTGGCGCCGCTGCCATCCCCCGTCTGCCCGGCCCGTGCAGCCTGGTCGATCAGCGCCAGCGACGGGTCGGTCGCCGCCTCGACCGGTGGGGTGCTGGACGCGCTCGCCGCCTGTGCGGCGTCGGCCACCACCCGCAAGGCCGCGTCTTCGTCGAAGGGTTTGCCGCCCGATTCACCACCACCACCACAGGACACGAGGCAGGCGACGGCAAGTGAAAGCAGCGAGAGTTTGAGCGGCGCGTTCATGAGACAGTGGCGAAGGTGAGGATCGACAGGCGGGCGGGTGGACTGGTGGCTGCACCGATGGCGAGCCAGGTTGATGAGGCCAGCTGCACAGCGCGTTTTTTCAGTATCCGGATCACCACCGAGCAGCGGCACCCCCTGAACCGGCGGGCCACACACCGCTGCAACAGGGCCTTGTGTATTCGTGCGGGTCGAGGTGCAAGCAGTCGTTGCAAACGCTCGCGAAGGTTGCGCCCTCACCCGCTCGGCAGGCGTGCCGAACGCTGCGATAGTTGCCGCGCCCCACTCGCCGCAGGAGTTTTTCGTGCCGCCCAGCAACCCCGCAGACCCGCCCGACACAAGCACCGGCCAGCGCAACACAGCCGACCTGCTCGACTCAACCGGCCAGCGCTACACCACCGCCGGCCAGGCCATCCCCGCCAACAACGCAAAGTTGCAGGTGATCACCGACGAATTGATGTCGGCTGCGGCACAGCGCCGCCAGATCGACCCGTACAGCAGCCGCCCGGGCGGGCTGACACTGGCCGACGCCTACGGCGTGGCCGACGAGGTGCGCAAGCGCCGGCACCTGCGCGGCGAGGTGCCGGTGGGCCGCAAGATTGGTTTCACCAACCGCCAGATCTGGGCCGAATACGACGTGTGGGCGCCCATCTGGGGGACGGTCTACAACAGCACGCTGCACCTGCTGCGCGACCAGCGGCACGAAGCGGCAGCGCAGTTCGACGTGACCCATCTGCGTGAACTATGCATCGAGCCTGAGATCGTCTTCGGCCTGGGCCAGGCGCCTCAGGCCGGCATGACTGCCGACGAGCTGCTGGGCTGCATCGCCTGGGTCGCCCACGGTTTCGAGCTGGTGCAGTCGATCTACCCGGGCTGGAAGTTCGCCGCAGCCGACACCGTGGCCGCCTTCGGCCTGCACGGCGCTCTCTGGCTGGGGCCACGCGTCGAACTGCCGAGTGATACGGCGGCGCGGTCACGCTGGCAGCAGGCCCTGGCGGGTTTCGAGATCGAGTTGTTGTGTGACGACGTGGTGGTCGACCGCGGCCAGGCCAGCCATGTGCTGGACGGCCCGTTGTTTGCCCTGCGCCACCTGGTCGAGTTGCTCGGCGCGGACCCGGCCGCCCCTGCCCTGCAAGCCGGTGAACTCGTCAGCACCGGCACCTTGACGCGTGCCTTGCCGGTACGCGCCGGCCAGACCTGGTCGACCCGTTTGAACGGCCTGGACCTGCCTGCCCGGCCTGCGCCTGGCGATCGCCTGAGCCAGCCTCCGCGCCTGGCGCGCCACAGTGCTGGCCGGCGCCACCGGCCAGCGTCGCTCAATACACGGCGTCCGCCGCAGCGGCGCAGAAACGTGCCTCGAACCAACGCGCCAGCATGGCGCGTTCATGTGGCAGCCGGGCGTTGTCATAGCGTGCCCGGCCCAGGTGCATGAGGAAGTTGCTGTCGACGATCTGCTCCCGCACCTCGGCGCCGGGCACGCCGCCCTGGGTGAGTGTGTAGGCCAGCTCGACACGTGGCCGGGCCCGCTCGCGCAGCACCCGGACCCGGTCGCCGAAACGCCACCACGCCAGGTCGACATCACCGGCCAGGTCGACATCCAGCACGCGGATCGCCAGCATCTGGCCGGCAGGCAGACATCGCGCGGCGGATGTCTCGAGCTGACGCTTCAGCAGCGCCAGCAGCTCGGGGTCTGCTCTACCGCCGAGTGTGTCGCCGGCATCGGTGTAACGCTGGGGCTCGACAAACGTCACCGACAACACCGGTGACGTGGCCTGGCCCACCGCGACGGCGCCAGCCGCCGGGCCGGGCGCCTCACCAGTCACCTGAGCCGACGCCTGAGCATGGGCCGGCCCGGGCAGCGCCCAGGCCAGCAGCGCGAGCAACATCAACAGCACCCAATGCCATCGGCGGTGGCCCGAGTCGGCCGGTCGACGGCCCGGCAACGACGATCCGGACCCGCGGCTTTCACCATTCCAGTTCCAGGCAAACATCTCGGTCTCCTTGCGCCGTGGTCGGCGTCGAAGATTGGACTCGCCTGCACCGTCCGGGTTCACGCCAGGGTGAAGTCGGGGCTAAGCGCGAGGCGGTCGAGCCGCGGGTGGCACGGCCAGGTCGGCAGCGCCGCATTACCCGGCGGCCGCATAACCTTGCGGCCGCCTCATCCCGGTTGCCTCAGGCGAGCCGCAGCGGCAGGCTGCGCAGGCGCTGGCCGGTGAGCGCGAACACCGCATTGGCCAGCGCCGGCGCCAGTGGCGGCACGCCGGGTTCGCCGACACCTTCGGGGTGGGCGCTGCTGCTGATGATGTCGGTCTCGATGTGTGGGCACTCGTTCAGGCGCAGCACCGGGTAGTCGTGGAAGTTGCTCTGCTGCACCCGGCCGTCGGCCAGGGTGATCTCGCCGTACAGCGCAGCACTCAGGCCGAACACCACACTGCTTTCGAGCTGCTGGCGCACGATGGCCGGGTTGACCACCGCGCCGCAGTCGATCACACACACGACCCGGTGGACCCGGATGCGCTGTGCGCCCGAGCCGGGCGGCGCGAGTGAGGCCTCGACCACCTCGGCCACCACGCTGCCAAAGCTGCGGTGCAGTGCCAGTCCACGCGCCACCGGTGCGCCGTCGGCAGCCGGGGCCAGCGGCGTGCCCCAGCCGGCCAGATTGGCGCAACGTTTCAGCACGGCCAGTTCACGCGGATGGCGCGCCAGCAGTTGCACGCGCCAGGCCAGCGGGTCGACACCGGCGGCGTGTGCCACCTCGTCGACAAAACTCTCCTGAAAAAACGCCTGGTGTGAATGCCCGACCGAGCGCCAGAAGCCCACCGGCACCGGCAGATCGACCACCACATGGGCGGCACGCGCGGCAGCAAATTCGTAGGCCTGATCGAACGCCCCCTCGGCCGTGGTCTTGTCCGGCCCGCCGCCCGCCAGCCCCCAGTGGCGGTTCAATACCTGATGCACGATGGCCTGGCTGGCACTGACTGCGTGCCACGCCACCAGTCGGCCCTGGGCATCGAGGCCGGCCTCGTAGCGCGCCACACAGGCAGGGCGGTAGAAGTCGTGGCCAATGTCCTGCTCACGGGACCAGACCGTCTGAACCGGCCGGCCCGGCAGCCCCCGCGCAATCTCGGTGGCCTGGGTGATGAAGTCCACCTCGAGCCGGCGGCCGAAACCACCACCGATGAGCAGCGAGTTCACGCGGACCTGCTCGGCCTTCAGCCCCAGCACCTGGGCGGCCGCGCTGCGCGCCAGATCGGGCACCTGGGTCGACACCCAGACCTCGGCGCCGGTGGGTGTGCCGGCGCCGTCCACATCGACCCGCACCGTGCAGTTGGGCGGCTCGAGTGTGGCGTGTGCCAGGTACGGCGCCTCGTAGCTGGCGGTGATACGCCGGGCAGCACCGGTCATGGCTGCCTTGACATCGCCAACGCTCTTGAAGGTAAAACCAGGTTGCTCGTCCAGCGGCCCGGCGATGGCGGCGGCCAGTGCCTGGTGCACGGTGGCCGGCGCAGCAGCCGGCCCGGTCAACGACGCAGCGGACGCGACGCCGCCGGCGGAATTCACCACCGCATCCGGCGCACGCCAGCGGATGGCCCCGGTCGACTGCGCCATACGCAGCGCCAGCATGGCGCGCCAGGAGTTGTCCGCGATCACCGCCACACCTGCGGGTGCACCGTGGCGGGCGCCGGGGCTGCCGGGTGCCCCCACGGCCAGCACCTTGATGGCGCCGGGCTGATCCTTCAGCACCTTGTCGGCGTCGAAGCCGAGCAGACTGCCGCCCAGTTGCGGGCTCATCACCACACTGGCCCAGGCCATGCCGGGCAGGCGGACGTCGATGCCGAACACGGCGCTGCCGTCACTCTTGGCGGCCGAATCGCGCCGCGGCAGCGGCTGGCCGAGCAAGCGCCACTGGGCTGGTGTCTTGAGCGGCACGTCACTCGGCACCGGCAGTTTGGCGGCGGCGTCGACCAGTTCGCCGTAACTCGCGCTGCGCCCGTCGCTGTGGATCACGCGCCCGGCCTCGGTGCGCAGCGCCGACAGCGGCGCCGACCAACGTGCAGCCGCCGCAGACATCAACATGGCCCGGGCACTGGCCCCGGCCTGGCGCATGGGCCCCCACAAGTCCTTGATGGTGGACGAACCGCCCGTCATGTTGATGCCGAATTCGCGCATCAGCTTGGCCGTGGTCCAGCCGGCCACCCGTTTGACGATGCCCGTCGAATCCGGGTCGAACGGCAGGCCGTCGACCAATGTGGCGAGGTTGTTGTAGATCGGGTCGATCGGTGCGGCTTCGGTGGTCACGCTGGCCCAGTCGGCGTCGAGTTCGTCGGCCAGCAGCATGGCCAGCGCCGTGCTCACGCCCTGGCCCATCTCGGCCCGTGCCAGCAGGATGGTGACGTGGTTGTCGCTGCTGATGCGCACCCAGCCGTTAAGCGCAAGTGCCTGGGCGGCCGCGCCGCTGCCGGGCACCGGCCCGTTGGCCGCAGCCAGACCGGCGTCGGGCACCAGGCGCTGGCGCGGTGGCATGAGGCCCCAGCCCAGCACCAGCGCGCCGCCGGCGGCGGCCACACTGCCCAGGATGAAACGCCTGCTGACTCGTCTGCCGGATCGTGGGGGAAGTGTGGCCATGTCCTGTCGTCAGCCCCGTCGTCGGAGCCCTCCTCGTCGGGCCAGTGTAGGCAGGGCCAGGCGCAGGGGCTGCACCCGCAAACCCGCAGCGACCAGCGGCCGGCGCACCACGCGCCACTGCACCGACAATGCCCACCCGCCTTGCTGCGCAGTGCACAACGACGGCCTCCACCTCACCACCGCCGCCATGTTCACCGAGCTGATCGACAACCCGCCCGCCCCCCCTGCAGCGCCCAAGGACGCCGTGCCGGCGCGCGAGCGTTTTCTGCAGCTGCTGAGCCAGGCGCTGGACGACGCCAGCCTCGTCAAGCTCAGCTTGGCGGCCTACGTCGGCACCCAGCCCGAAGCCGGCCTCACCTTGCAACGCCTGCTGGTGCGGCCCATCGTGCTGCGCGGCGCCGCCACGTTGCAGTTCGTGTGGCGCTACGACACCCGCGACACCACCAAGAACCACGCACCACTCGAAGGCCTCCAGCAAATTGCCGACCTGCTGGGCGATCACGGTTTCGAGACGGCGCACATGGAATGGCGCAACACCGCCACCACGCTGCAGCAGGCCGAGTTCAGGCACAAGCTCAAGGGCGGGCGCGACAAGAGCAAGCTCATCGTCTCAAAGGTCGGTGCACCGGCCGGCACCGACAAACTCGCTGTCAGGCCGGCAGGCGCTGACAAGCCAGGCACGAAGCCGGCTGGCAGCGCTGCACCAGCCGACGCGGGCGACCTGCCGGGCGCCGATGCCGAGCCGATCGTCGAACCGGTCGCCGAGGTGATGGCCCTGGACCAACCCGACACCGCGCACAACCGCACCAAACGCCGCGAGCTGAGCCTGGATCTGCCGTGCTGGGTCGACCTGGGTCTGGCCACACCGGGCACCGACCGACACGCCGTGCTGGTGCCGGCGATGGCGCGCAAGTGGAAACAGATCAACCGTTTCATCGAGGTGATCGGCGCAGCCATCAACCGCTCCAGCCTGGCCGACCAGCGGCACGTGAGCGTGCTCGACTTCGGCAGCGGCAAGGGTTACCTCACCTTTGCCGTGCACGCCTGGCTCACGGCGCAGGGCAAACAGGCCGACGTGACGGGCGTGGAACTGCGCACCGGCCTGGTCGAGCTGTGCAGCGCCAGCGCGCAGCGCAACGGTCTTGAAGGCCTGAGCTTCAACGCCGGCGACGTGCGCACCTATGAGCCCGCGCCAGTCGACGTGATGATCGCCCTGCACGCCTGCGACACCGCCACCGACCACGCCATCCACCTGGGTCTGCGCGCAGGCGCCCAGCTCATCGTCTGTTCACCCTGCTGCCACAAACAACTGCGCCCGCAGATGAAGAGCCCGCCACTGCTGCGCCCCATGCTGCAACACGGCATCCACCTGGGCCAGCAGGCCGAGATGGTGACCGACAGCCTGCGCGCGCTGCTGCTCGACGCGGCCGGCTACGACACCCAGGTCTTCGAGTTCATTGCACTCGAACACACCAGCAAGAACAAGATGATCCTGGCCGTGAAACGCACACACGACCAGCCCGGCCACGCCGAAGCGGTGATGAAGCAGGTCGACGAGATCAAGGATTTCTACGGCGTGAGGGATGTGTGTCTGCAGACGCTGATGCAGGCCCAGGCGGGCGCGGCCAGCTGAGGCGGCCAGGCAAGCCACCGACCGGTTCATCCACACCGCCACACGGCTCCACACACGTCGTCACCGCCCGATGCAGGAACTGCCCCGCTCACTCAAACTCGCCACGGTCTGGCTGCTGCTTGGTCTGGTCGTATTTCTGGCCGTGCAATGGATGCAGGACCGCGAACGGCGCAGCCAGTTCAGCGCCCAGGGCGGGGTCATCGAACTGCGACGTGCAGCCGACGGCCACTTCCACTGGCCGGGTCGCGTCAACGGTGTGGCGGTCGACTTCCTGCTCGACACCGGCGCCACCGGCACCACACTGCCCCTGGCGCTGGCACGTGAAGCCGGCCTCGAGACGATAGGCAGCACCCGTTCGGACACGGCAGGGGGGGTGGTATCGGGCCAGATCGCCCGCGCCCACATCGAACTCGACGGTGGGGTAAGCCTGAAGAACCTGCGCGTCACCGTGTTGCCGCGTCTGAGCAGCCCGCTGCTGGGCATGGATGTCCTGGGCAAACTCCATTTCACCCAGGCCGACGGTGTATTGCGGCTCGACACGTCGAACAGCGCCTGGAATTGACGACCTGGCGCATATCGGGGCGTTCGACTTCGATTTTCAAATGCCGACCAACCCATACCCGCAATCGCGGGACCGACAGGCAGTCAATATCATCCCGAACAGCGCAAACACACTGAGACAGAATATAGGCAACACGCGCCGACACATTTGAAATCACATCGGGATTGCCTTGCGTAGATTGACAAAACCATCGTGGTAAACTGCCTGTTCGTCCACGACAATTCATACGCCTGAATGACCTCGGCCACCGAACGAACCGACCGCCGCAGAAGAGCTTCAGGGTCCGAAGCCTTCGTGATCAAGAGTGCGTCGATCGAAGGCCTGGCGCTGGTGCTCAAGACGACCGACGTTGCTGTGCTGAGGACCGAACTGCACCAACGTTTTGGCGACACACCCCTCACGGCCACCCCCTTGTTGTTCGACGTCTCCGGCGTCGACACCGCGGTTCCCGACCTTCGACTCGAAGAATTGATCGACATGGCTCGGCAGTACCAACTGCAGCCTGTAGCCATCGTCGGTGCACAGGGCGGCTTGCTCGATCGGGCCCAACAACTTGGCCTCGCCGATCTGTCCGACATCGGTTATGCCGCCAAACGCCCGGTGGCAGACAAACGTGTCCTCCCCGTGCCGGCAACCCAGCCGGCAGGGCCTACACCTGAGCAGATCGAGCAGTTCGAAACAGCACAACGCCTGGCCGTCGACCAGGCCGTACGCGAGGCCTTGGCCACCCGCACCGCCCCCACCATGGTGGTCACCAAACCCCTGCGCTCGGGTCAACGTGTGTATGCCCAGGGTGGTGACCTGATTGTTTGTGGCGTGGTCAGCCACGGCGCCGAGGTGCTGGCGGACGGCCATGTCCACGTGTATGGCCCGTTGCGCGGACGGGCCATTGCCGGCGCCCGCGGCAATACCAGTGCCCGTATATTTACCTCGTGTATGGAGCCCGATCTGTATGCGATCGCCGGTATCTACAACACGACCGATATCCCGCTGGCCAAAGAGATACAGGGCAAACCGGCACAGGTTCGCCTCGACGGTGAACGCCTCATCGTCGAACCCCTGAAGGTTTGAATAGTCCCCGCAGCCAGGCATGAAGCAGCCTGTACCGTTTGAGCAGTTTGAAAGGACCCGTCCATGAGCAAGATCGTTGTCATCACCTCGGGCAAGGGAGGTGTCGGCAAGACCACCACCAGCGCAAGTTTTGCCGCTGGCCTGGCACTGGCCGGACACAAGACGGTGGTCATCGATTTCGACGTCGGACTGCGCAACCTCGACCTCATCATGGGTTGTGAACGCCGCGTCGTCTACGACCTGGTGAACGTGATCAACAACGAGGCCAATATCAATCAGGCGCTCATCAAGGACAAGAACTGCGACAAGCTCTACATCCTGGCCGCGTCACAAACCAAGGACAAGGAAGCCCTCACCCGCGAAGGTGTGGGCCGCGTGCTGGACGAACTGGCCGCGATGGATTTCGACTACATCGTGTGTGACTCACCGGCGGGCATCGAAAACGGCGCCATCATGGCGATGTATTTCGCCGACGCCGCCATCGTGGTCGCCAACCCCGAGGTGTCGTCGGTGCGCGACTCCGACCGCATATTGGGCATGCTGGCCAGCAAGACCAAACGCGCCATCGAAGGTGCTGAGCCTGTCAAGGAACTGCTGCTGATCACCCGGTATAACCCGAGCCGGGTGCAGGGTGGCCACATGCTGACGCTGGACGACATCCAGGAAATCTTGCGTACCAACCTGATCGGCGTGATACCCGAATCCGACATGGTGTTGCAGGCCTCCAACCAGGGTTTGCCGGTCATCCACATGGCCAAGACCGACGTCGCCGAGGCTTATCTCGACGTGGTGCAGCGGTTTCTCGGCAACGACAAACCCATGCGTTTCACCGAAGCCGTCAAACCAGGTTTCTTCAAGCGCATGATCGGCGCCATCAGCTGAGGAGTCGACATGGCCACACCCGGATTCCTGCGCTCGCTATTCGGCGAGAAAAAGCCGACCGCCAATATCGCCAAGGAGCGCCTGCAGCTGATACTCGCGCACGAGCGCAACGGCCAGAACGCGCCCAGCATCGACTTTCTGCCGCAACTGCAACGCGAACTGATCGCGGTGATTTCCAAATACGTCAAGATCGATGTCAACGACATCAAGATCGAGATGAGCCACCAGGACAGCCTGGATGTGCTGAACGTGCAGATCGAATTGCCGGACAGGTTGCGTTGACGGCAACTCCCTGCCGAATGAGATCACGCCCTGGCACCCCAGGGCGTTGCTCATTCACAGTGCCCCGCGTCGTGGCAATCGCTGGTGGCTCAGCCCTTCTTCGCCACCAACGTCAAGATCTCGTAACTCGCCACCAGTTCACCCAACTGGTTGGTGACCTGCACGTCCCAGCCGACCACACCTTGCGGGGCGACGCCGGCTTTGGTGGGTTTGTCGATCTTGCGTTTGCAGGTCAGGCGGGCCTGGATGGTGTCGCCGATACCCACGGGCTTGATGAAACGCAGCGTCTCGAGGCCGTAGTTGGCCAGCACGGGGCCGGGCGCGGGGCTGACGAACAGGCCCGCCGCGGCGCTGAGCACGAAGTAGCCATGCGCGATGCGTTTGCCGAAGGGGCTGTCCTTGGCGGCGATCTCGTCGAAGTGCATGTAGAAGTAGTCGCCCGAGATACCGCCGAAGGCGACGATGTCGGCCTCACCCACCGTGCGGCGATGGGTGAGCAGGCTGTCGCCCACCTGCAGATCCTCGAAGTACTTGCGGAAGGGGTGCACCTCACCCTCGTTGACCTTGGCGCCGCGCACGTATTCGCCCGTGACGGCCGCCAGCATCGTCGGTGAACCCTGCACGGCGCAGCGCTGCAGCATGTGGTGCACGGCGCGGATGCCGCCGAGTTCTTCGCCGCCACCCGCGCGGCCCGGGCCGCCGTGTTTGAGCTGGGGCAGTGGTGAGCCGTGGCCGGTGGATTCGGGGGCCGATTCGGCGTCGAGGATGTGCAGGCGGCCGTGGTGGCGTGCGGCCACCGGGATGGCTTTGGCGGCGATGGACGGGCTCTTCGTCACCAGCGTGCCGACCAGGCTGCCCTTGCCGCGGGCAGCCAGGGCCAGCGCCTCGTCGAGGTCGTCGTAGGGCATGAGCGTGCTGACCGGGCCGAAGGCTTCCAGGTCATGCACCGTGCTGCTGTTCAGCGGGTCGCGGCACAGGAGCAGCGTGGGTGCGTGGAAGGCGCCGTCACCCACACCATCGCCGATCGGCGCGAAGCCGTTGCCGGCGCCGAACACCACCTCGTTGCCCACACTGAGCTGCGCGACCCGCTCACTCACGTCGACCAGTTGGTCGCGCGATGCCAGAGCGCCCATCCTCACACCCTCGACGGACGGGTCGCCCACCTTGAGCGTGGCAAGGCGTGCTTGCAGCTTCTCGGCCAAGGCACCCAGATGCTGGCGCGGCACGATGGCGCGGCGGATGGCAGTGCATTTCTGGCCGGCCTTGACCGTCATCTCGCGCACCAGCTCCTTCACGTACAGGTCGAACTCGGCGTCGTCCGGGCCGACGTCGGGCGCCAGGATGGCGCAGTTGAGCGAATCGGCCTCGGCGTTGAAGGGAATGCCGTTGCGGATGATGTTGCCGTGTGACTTGAGCTTGGCAGCGGTGTCGGCGCTGCCGGTGAACGTGACCATGTCCTGGCCGTCCAGGCGATCCAGCAGGTCACCGGTGGAGCCGATCACCAGCTGCAGGCTGCCGGCCGGCAGCAGGCCGCTGGCGTCCATCAGGCGCACCAGGGCTTCGGTCAGGTAACTGGTGGCGGTGGCCGGCTTGGCGATGCAGGGCAGGCCGGCCAGGAAGCTGGGCGCGAACTTCTCGAGCAGGCCCCAGACCGGGAAGTTGAACGCGTTGATGTGCACCACCAGCCCGCCACGCGGCACCAGGATGTGGGTGCCCGCAAACCTGCCGGTCTTGCCCAGTTGCAGCGCCGGGCCTTCGTGCAGCACATTGCCGCTGGGCAGTTCGTTGGCGCCTGCGCTGGCATAGGCGAACAAGGTGCCAGTGCCACCTTCGATGTCGACCCACGAGTCGGCCCGGGTGGCGCCGGTGTGGGCGGACAGGGCGTACAGCTCCTCCTTGTGCTCGACCAGGTAGGCGGCGAGTTTCTTCAGCCGCGCGGCACGGGCCTGGAAGTCCAGCGCAAGCAGCGCCGGCACACCCACGCTGCGGGCGTGGTACGTGGCCTCGGCGAAGTCGATCGCCTCGGCATGGGTGAGGGCCACGCCGCGCCCGTTGATGGCGCTGGCGAGTGTCTGCGCCGGGGTGTGGCCCAGCCAGCGGCCGGCGATGAAGCTCTGGAGTTGTTGCATGGCGTAGGCGCCGGGGCGCTTGTCTGGGCAGAATGAAATGGAGAAATGGAGCGGGCCGGCGCAGGGCCGGCCCGTCACGGTGAGCTCAGCTCAGGGGCGGCGCATCAGGGCTGGTACTTCCAGGTGCCGTTCTCGATCTTGACCATCACACGACCACGCTGGTCCAGGCCCAGGTGATCTTGCGGTGTGGTGCTGAAGATGCCGTGGGCGCCGGGCACGTCCTTGAGGTTCTCGAGCGCGTCACGCAATGCGGCGCGGAAGGCCGGCGTGCCAGGCTGGGCCTTCTTGAGCGCCACGGGCACAGCGGCGGTCATCATCACGCCGGCATCCCATGCATGGGCGCCGAAGGTGCTGACGCTGCCGGCGCCGTGCGCGGCTTCGTACTTCTGGATGTAAGCCAGCGCCGACTTGCGCACCGGGTGGTTGTCGGGCAACTGCGCGGCCACCAGCACCGGGCCGGCGGGCAGGAAGGTGCCTTCGACATCCTTGCCACCCACACGCAGGAAGTCGTTGTTGGCCACACCGTGGGTCTGGTAGATCTTGCCGGCGTAGCCGCGCTCCTTGAGCGTCTTTTGCGGCAAGGCGGCCGGCGTGCCCGAGCCGGCGATGAGCACGGCATCCGGGTTGGTGGCCTGCAGCTTGAGGATCTGGCCGGTCACCGAGGTGTCGGTGCGGGCATACCGTTCGCTGGCCACGATCTCGATGCGCTTGAGGGCCGTGGCCTTGGTGAACTCGTTGAACCAGCCTTCGCCGTAGGCATCGGCAAAACCGATGAAGGCCACTCGTTTGACGCCTGCATTGGCCATGTGGGTGGCAATGGCCAGCGACATCATGATGTCGTTCTGCGGCGTCTTGAAGACCCACTTGCGCTTGTCGTCCATGGGCTCGACGATGCGCGCCGAAGCGGCCATCGAGATCATGGGCGTCTGCGCCTCGGACACGGCGTCGATCATGGCCAGCGAGTTGGGCGTGGTGGTCGAACCCAGGATGACGTCGACCTTGTCCTCGGCGATCAGCTTGCGCGCGTTGGCCACGGCCTTGGTGGTATCGCTGGCATCGTCGAGCACGATGTAGTTGATCTTCTGGCCGGCGATGCTGGTGGGCATCAGCGCCACGGTGTTCTTCTCGGGGATGCCGAGTGACGCCGCCGGCCCGGTGGCCGACACGGTGACGCCGACGGTGATGTCGGCCAGCGCGGTGGCGCTGCAGGCAGCCAGCACGGCGGCGGTGATCAGGGAACGCAAGGGTTGCAGCTTCATGTCTGAGGTCTCCGGGGGTTGTCGTTGGGGGAAAGTTGCGCGCTGGGCAAGGCGGCCAGGCCGCCGATGAAAAGTTCGGCCACCAGCGGCGCCATGTCGGCGTGGCTGAGGCGTCCACCCGGGCGCAGCCAGGTGAACATCCAGTTGATCATGCCAAACAGCAGCATGGTGAGGGGTTTGGCCAGGTCACCCGCCAGTGCATCGGGGCGCTGCGCCGACACCAGCCGGGCAAAGGCGGCCACCACCTCGCGCTGGCCGGTCAACACTCGCTCACGTTCGGCCGAGCCGAGGTGGCGTTCGTCTTCGGTCAACACGCGGTGTTCGTGCTGGGCATCGGCGTAGGCCTCGACGAAGGCGAGGATAAGCCGGTGCAGATGGCTGCGGGCATCGAGCGCCTCGGCCTGGGCCTGGGTCGCCACCACCTGCACCAACTCACGCAGGCGGGCGATGTGTTCTTCGCAGATCAGCGCCAGCAGTTCGTGTTTGTCGCGCACATAGTGGTACAGCGCCGGCTTGCTCACACCACAGGCCGCGGCCACCTCGTTCATCGAGGTGCCGGCATAACCCTGGCGGGCAAACAGGTCCGCCGCCTGCGCAAGGATGAGCTCGCGCTGGTCGCCGTAGCCGCTGGAACGTGGACGGGCCATGGTTCAGCAAGACATCGGCGGGTGCGGCAGGCAAACGGGCATGCTCAGCGTTCGTCGAAGGTGACCGTGACCCGCTCGGTGAGCGGATGGGCCTGGCAGCACAGCACATAACCCGCGGCGACTTCGTCCTTGTCGAGTGCGAAGTTGCGGTCCATACGCACCTGGCCGGAGGTCACCTTGGCGCGACAGGTCGAGCACACACCACTCTTGCACGAGAAGGGTGCTTCGAGGCCGGCAGCGGCCATGGCGTCGAGCAGGCTGGGCACACCGGTGTGGAAATCGATCTGGCGCGACAGGCCGTCGCGAACCACCGTCACCACCGACTGCGGCGCATCACCTGGCAACACGGCGTGTTGCTGCGCGGCACTGGCATCGGGCGCGCCGAAACGTTCGATGTGCAGGCGATCAGCGGGCAGGCCGGCGCCGGTGAGCGCGGCCTCGGCCGCATCGATCACGCCCAGCGGGCCACACACGAAGGCCTGGTCGACATCGTTCACGTCCACCAGCGCGGCGAGAAACAGCGCCAGCTTGTCGGTGTCGAGCCGGCCCGCATTAAGCGGCGCGTCGATCTGCTCGCGCGAGAACACCGGGTGGATGGCCAGACGCGTGAGGTAGCTGTTCTTGAGGTCTTCGATCTCCTCCTTGAACATCGTCGACTTCTGGTTTCGGTTGCCGTAGATCAGCGTGAAGCGACTGTGTGGCTCGTCGGCCAGCACCGTCTTCATGATGGCCAGGATAGGCGTGATGCCACTGCCCGCGGCAATGCCGAGCACATGCCGGCCGGGCCGGACCGCGGCACCGTCATTGGCCGCCGCCGGCGCGGCGTCGGGGCACACCGGCAGCACGAAATGGCCCTGCGGAGGAAACACCTGCAGTTCGGCGCCGGCCTGCAACTCGTCGTTCACCCAGCCCGAGAAGCGCCCGCCCGCCACCTTGCGCACACCCACACGCAGCGCGCCGTCATGCAGGCCCGAACAGATCGAATACGAGCGGCGCAGGTCCTCGCCCCCCACGTCGGCTCGCAGCGTGAGGTACTGGCCGGGGCGATAGGCGAAGGTGTCACGCAAGTCGGACGGCACGTCGAAGGTGACGACGACGGACTCGTCCGTGTCGGGCGACACCGAGGCCACGCGCAGGGGATGGAAGTGCAGGCTGGTCATGAATGGTTGTCCCGGCAGGCTGGCTCAGATCGGCTTGAAATATTCGAAGGGCTCGCGGCAGGCGCGGCAGCGGTACAGCGCCTTGCACGCGGTGGAGCCGAAGGCCGAGATGCGTTCGGTGTTACGGCTGTCGCAGCGCGGGCAATCGAGAGGCGCGAATTGCTCACGCGGCACGAAGTGCAGCACCACACTGCCCGCACTGGCCGACGATCCACCACAGGCACCTCGGCTAGCCATGCCGACGATGCTGTCGTGCACCGGCGGCACGATGCCGTAGTCGCGCAGCGCGGCGCGCCCGCCGGGGCTGATCCAGGCACTGCTCCACGCCGGCGCCAGACGCCGCTCGATCGAGACCCGCGTGATGCCGGCCCGGGCCATCGCCTCGTGTACCAGGGTCTCGATCAGCTCGGTGGCCGGGCAGCCCGAATAGGTGGGCGTGAGCACCACGTGCACGCCCTGCCCCTGGGGCGCAGCCGGTCGGTCGCTCACCGGGACAGGCAGCTCGCTCAGCTCGCGGACGATGCCCAGGTCGATGAGCGATACCACCGGCACTTCGGGGTCCATGACCCGGCCGAGCACGGCCCAGGCACGTTGTTCGAGGTCGGTGCGCACGAACTCCGGCAAGGTCCTGGCGGCTCGCTGGGCCGCCGCGGCGGCAGCCTCGGCATGTCTGGCCGTCGCGACCGGATCGAGCGCCGCGGCGGCAGCCATCACCTCGTCGAGTTGGGCGACCCGGGCGGCGTCCACGCCGGCCAGGGTCGCCGAGCGCTCGAGACGCGGGCGCTCATCGGCCTCGGGCAAGACACAGCTCACCAGGCGCCCCCGGGATAGGCACGTTGCAGGTACTGCATCTCGGCCAGAAGAAAACCCATGTGTTCGCTGTGCACGCCGCGTTTGCCGCCAAAGCGCACTGCACCGGCCTTGGGCATGGTGAGACCGGCGTCGGCAAACACGGCGGCCATCTCGGCCTGCCAGTCGGCCTGCAGTTCGGCCAGACGCGGGCCCAGGCCCGAGGCGGCCGCGGCGTCCTCGACGGCGTCGCTCTCGAACAACTCGGGCACGTAGGGCCACAGGCGATCGATCGCCGCCTGCATGCGCCGGGCCGATTCGGCCGTGCCGTCGCCCAGGCGTTTGACCCAGTCGGCCGCATGCTGCTGGTGATAACGCGCTTCCTTGAGCGACTTGGCGGCGATGCCGGCCAGGCCGGCGTCGCTGGAGCTCGTCAGGCGCGTCCACAGCAGCTTCATCAACGTGGCCAGCACCAGGTTGCGCGCCTGCGTGTCGGCAAAGTCGGCGCCACCACGGCGCATCGGCAACTCGGCCAGCGTCGGGTTGAGGTAGTCACATTCGTCACGCAGGAAGGCGTACTGGTCTTCGTCACGGCCCTGGCCTTCGAGCGTGCCGGCACGGGTGAAGATGGCACGCGCCTGGCCGATCAGGTCGAGCGACAGGTTGGTGAGCGCCAGGTCTTCTTCGAGCACCGGCGCATGGCCACACCATTCGCCCAGACGCTGGGCGTGGATGAGGCAGATGTCGCCGATGCGCAGCAGGTAACGCAGGCCGGGCACGTCGGCGGCGGGGCTGAGGGTGATGGAAGCAGTCATCGCGGCACCCGCCTCACATGTGGTCCACGGCACCCGGCAGCTGGTAGAAGCTGGGGTGACGGTAGACCTTGTCCTCGGCCGGGTCGAACAACATGTCCTTGTCGCCCGGATCGCTGGCAATGATCTGGTCCGAACGCACCACCCACACGCTGGTGCCTTCCTGGCGGCGGGTGTAGACCTCACGGGCCATGTGCACAGCCATCTGCGCATCACTGGCATGCAGACTGCCGCAGTGCTTGTGGTCCAGGCCGGCCTTGCTGCGCACGAAGACTTCCCACAGCGGCCATTCGTTGCGCGGCGGGGTGGGGGCCGCGGGTGCCGCGGCGGGGGCTGGTTGCTCGTTGCTCATGGGGTGTTTGCTCGTGCGGGCGGCCTCAAGCCGCCTGAAGTTGTTCGGTGTCGTGGTGCTGGGCAGCCTGAGCGGCGGCCAGTCTGGCGGCCTGTTTGGCAGCATGCGCGGTGGCGGCTTCGCGCACCCAGGCACCGTCGTCCCAGGCCTTGACACGCATGGCCAGGCGTTCGCGGTTGCAGGCACCGTCGCCGCCCACCACGCGCCAGAACTCGTCCCAGTCGATCTTGCCGAAGTCCCAGTGCTGGCGCTCCTCGTTCCAGCGCAGATCGGGGTCGGGCATGGTCACCCCCAGCACCTGGGCCTGCTGCACCGTGGCATCGACGAACTTCTGGCGCAGGTCGTCGTTGCTGATACGTTTGATGCCCCAGCGCATGCTTTGTGCGCTGTGGGTGCTGTCGGCGTCGTGCGGGCCGAACATCATCAGGCAGGGCCACCACCAGCGGTTGATGGCGTCCTGCACCATGGCGCGTTGTGCGTCGGTGCCCTGCTCCATCATGGCCAGCAGGGCGTCGTAACCCTGGCGCTGGTGGAAGCTCTCTTCGCGGCAGACACGGATCATGGCGCGTGCATACGGTGCATACGAGCAGCGGCACAGCGGCACCTGGTTCATGATGGCCGCGCCGTCGACCAGCCAGCCGATCACACCCACATCCGCCCAATTGAGTGTGGGGTAGTTGAAGATCGAGCTGTATTTGGCCTTGCCGCTGTGCAGCGCATCCAGCAACTCGTCGCGCGACACCCCGAGTGTTTCGGCCGCGGCGTAGAGGTACAGGCCGTGGCCACCTTCGTCCTGGATCTTGGCTAGCAGGATGGACTTGCGCTTGAGTGTGGGCGCACGTGTCACCCAGTTGCCTTCGGGCAGCATGCCGACGATCTCGCTGTGGGCGTGCTGGCTGATCTGGCGGATGAGTGTCTTGCGGTAGTCCTGCGGCATCCAGTCCTTGGCTTCGATGAAGCCGCCGGCGTCGATACGTTCGTCGAAACGCGCCTGCAGCGCAGCGTCTTCCAGCACGCGCGGGGCGTTGTCGCCACCTTCGCGTGCCATCGTGTCCATCGACTGGGTGTACATGGCGGGTCCTTCTTGATGCTTCAACTGAGAGCTGCACTGCAGCGTGAGGCGTAGCCGGTGGATCAGCGACGCAGGTCTGGCAGTACGACCACGCGCAGCCCGCCCAGGAAACGCTGGGTCACTGGGTCTTTGGTCGCTTGTCGACGACCCGGCGGGCCTTGCCCACGAGTGTGCGTTCGATCGAATCGGGCTCGCCGATCACCACCTTGGCATTGATGCCGACCATGGTCTTGATGCGGTGCTGCACCCAGTGCGCCACCTCGGGCACGTTCATGTCGGTCACGCCGGGCAGGCGTTCACAGCGCAGCTCGATCTGATCCATCGGGCCGTCGCGGGTGACGACGATCTGGTACTGCCCGGCCAGCTGACCCTGCGCCAGCACGATCTCTTCGAGCTGGGTCGGGAACATGTTGACGCCGCGGATGATCAGCATGTCGTCGTTGCGCCCGACGATCTTGCCCATGCGCCGCATGCTGCGCGAGGTGGGTGGCAGCAGGCGCGTCAGGTCACGTGTGCGGTAACGGATGATGGGCAGCGCTTCCTTGGTCAGGGTGGTGAAGACGAGTTCTCCTTCCTGCGTGCCCTTGCTCTCGTCGTAGGGCAGCACCTCGCCGGTCTCGGGGTCGATGATCTCGGCGTAGAAGTGGTCTTCCCAGATCACCGGGCCGTCCTTGCTCTCGACACATTCACTCGCCACACCCGGGCCCATCACTTCGCTCAGGCCGTAGATGTCGACCGCGTCGATGCCGGCGCTGGCCTCGATGTCGCGGCGCATGGCTTCGGTCCACGGCTCTGCACCGAAGATGCCGACCTTGAGTGAACTCTTCACCGGGTCCAGCCCCTGGCGGCGCATCTCCTCGACGATCACCTGCATGTAGCTGGGTGTGACCATGATGATGTCGGGCTTGAAGTCGGTGATCAGCTGCACCTGCTTCTCGGTCTGGCCGCCGCTCATCGGTACCACCGTGCAGCCCAGGCGCTCTGCCCCGTAGTGCGCGCCCAGGCCGCCGGTGAACAAGCCGTAGCCGTAAGCCACATGCACCATGTCGCCGGGCCGGCCGCCGGCGGCGCGGATCGAGCGCGCTGCCAGATCGGCCCAGTTGTCGATGTCCTGCTTCGTATAGCCCACCACCGTGGGTTTGCCGGTGGTGCCCGAAGAGGCATGCACACGCAGCACCTGCTCGCGCGGCACGGCGAACAGCCCGAACGGATAGTTGTCGCGCAGCGTGGCCTTGGTGCTGAACGGAAACTTCGCCAGGTCGGCCAGCGTCTTCAGGTCCGAGGGATGGACACCCTTGGCGTCGAAGGCCTGCTTGTAGTGCGGCACGTTGTCGTAGGCATGCTGCAGCGTCCACTTCAGGCGTTGCAACTGCAGCGCCTGCAGCTCGTCGCGGCTGGCGGTTTCGATGGCTTCGAGGTCACCAGGCGCGGGGCGCTTGACGGTCATGGGAAGTCTCCGGCGAAATGGAGTGAGGTGGATCGACGACGCAGCAGCATCCAGCCGCGACCGGATCGGGCTGTCAGATCAGGTGGTCAGATGCGGCACGGTCTTGCGACCCTTCATGCGGTACGACCGACCACGGAACACACCGACCAGCGTGCCGTCCTGCTTGTGCACCGTCACGTCGTACACGCCGGTGCGCCCGGCCAGTTGCACCTCGGCGGCCACGGCGGTGAGCACGTCGCCCTCATGCGCCGGCGCCATCAGGTCCATCGAGAAACCCGAGGCCACGGTCATCTCGTTGTAGGCATTGCAGGCGTAGGCAAACGCGGTGTCGGCCAGCGTGGCCACCAGACCACCATGGATGATGGCAAAACCATTGAGCATGTC
Organism: Candidatus Intricatilinea gracilis; assembly: GCA_016702605.1. GTDB lineage: Bacteria > Pseudomonadota > Gammaproteobacteria > Burkholderiales > Burkholderiaceae_C > Sphaerotilus > Sphaerotilus gracilis. The sequence continues at coordinate 235,375 of JADJDQ010000021.1, read as the reverse complement.
GGCGCGCACCGTCATCGTCACCGTGGCGGTGCCTGGGCCGATGCTGGTGATGGCGATGCCCAGCGCATGGATGGCGCGGTCGTTGGCATACATGCCGGCGCGTACAACCTCGGCAATGTGCTGGGCTTGTTCGGTGGACTTGGCGGCCGGGTGGGTCATGCGGTGTGGCGGTGTGGCGTTGCAGTGATCGGTGGAAGCGGCGGACGTTCAACGCCCGGTGAAGCTGGCGGCGCGTTTGTCGAAGAAGGCGCTCACGCCTTCGACGTAATCGGACGAGCGGCCCAGGCGGGCCTGCAGGCGCGCCTCGTTGGCCAGGGCGTCGTCCAGGCTCGAGTTGGCGCCGGCATCCAGCGCCGCCCGGGTGGCAGCCAGTGCCTGCACCGGCAGAGCCGCCAGGCGCTGCGCCAGGGCCTGCGCGGCGGCGGGCAGCTCGGCGTCGTCGACCACCTGCCAGATCAGGCCCCAGGCCAGTGCCTGTTCGGCCGGCAGCTTGTCGCCCAACATAGCCAGCGCCAGTGCACGCGGACGACCCAGCAGACGCGGCAGCAACCACGAGCCGCCGCAATCGGGGATCAGGCCGATCTTGCTGAAGGCCTGGATGAAGCTGGCGCCCTTGGCTGCGATGACGATGTCGCAGCCCAACGCCAGGTTGGCACCGGCGCCGGCGGCCACACCGTTGACGGCCGCCACCACCGGGATCGGCATGGTGTGGATGCGGTTGGCGAGCGGGCGATAACACACCTCGATCAGGTCGCCGATGTCGGGCTGGTCATGCGGCGCGGCCAGCTTGCCGCTGGCGGCGCGGCGCGGTGCGATGGCCGGGTCACTCAGGTCCTGCCCGGCACAAAAGCCCCGGCCGGCGCCGGTGATCACCACACAACGCACGGCGTGGTCGGCTGCGGCGGCTTCGAGTGCTGCCAGCAACTGGCTGTGCATGGCCGTGGTGAAGCTGTTGAGTGCCTTGGGCCGGTGCAGCGTGAGTGTGCGCACGGCGCCTTCCTGCGAGACGAGAACGAGTTCTTCGGACATGGGCACCTGTTGAATTACTTGACCGACCGGTAAGTAAATATTAGCCTCGACCTTGAGCCAGAGCAAGACGCCATTCGCCCATACTTACCCTAGGTCGGCGCGCAGCCAACTTTGCGACGTCGGACCAAACCCAGCACCAGGAGACCACCCATGCCCTGTTACGCCATCGACGGCGTCATTCCCGTCGTCGACCCGAGCGCCTACGTGCACCCGAGCGCCGTGTTGATCGGCGACGTGATCGTCGGTGCTGGCGCCTATGTCGGGCCGTGTGCCAGCCTGCGCGGCGACTTCGGCCGCATCGTCATCGAGGCCGGCGCCAATGTGCAGGACACCTGCGTGATGCACGGTTTTCCGGGTGGAGAGACACGGGTCGAGGTGAACGGCCACATCGGCCACGGCGCCGTGTTGCACGGCTGCGTCGTCAAACGCGACGCCCTGGTCGGCATGAACGCCGTGGTGATGGACGAAGCCGAGATCGGCGAACAAAGCATCGTGGCGGCCTGCGCCTTCGTGCGGGCGGGTGTGAAGCTGCCGGCACGTTCACTCATCGCCGGCCTGCCGGCCAAGGTGGTGCGACCACTCACCGACGACGAGATCGCCTGGAAACTCGAAGGCACCCTGGTCTACCAGGACCTGACGCTGCGTTGCCGCGCCAGCCTGGTCGAGGTGAACCCACTCACCGCCGTGGAGCCGAACCGCCCGCGCACCAAGGCGCCCGACGTGAAGTCGCTGGTGGCCACCCGGCGCGGGTGACGCCGAAGCGATCGATGCCGGGTCGGGGGGGGGGCAAGCACGGCCCATCGCTGCTTAGGCGAACGATATCGGCGCGCCAGCCTTCAACGCCGTGTTGGCGTCAGGCGCTGAGCTGCTTGAACGCCACCGCCACGCCGGTGCTCGTCACCTTGAGTTCACTCGGCGCCGTGCCCAGGGTGTCGATGAGCCGCGCCACACCTTGCGGCATGCGGTAGACCGACAGGCTTTCGAGCAGGGTTTCGGCCACCACCCGCGCCACCTGTTGCAGGCTGGTCGCCACCTGCTCGGGCACCCCGGGGACGGCGAACCGGTTCAGGCCCACATTGGCCAGGCGCACGCTGTGGTCGACCGGCTCGTAGCGCACACCACTGCCGAAGCCCAGCGCGCCGCGAAACACCTTTCGGGTGAACAAGGTCTCGACCGCGGCGACGTCGAACTCGGTGTCCAGGCGGTTCTTTTCGGTGTTGAGTGTGAGCCGCGGCAGCGACAGCGAGACGTCGAAGATGTCCATCATCCGGCGCTGCACCGGAAACTGCCCGGCCAGCGCCTTGCTGATCTGGTCGCGCGTGATCTCGAAGTTGCTCAGCCCGCCCGGCATGCCGGCGCAACCGCTGCCGAGTACGGCCAGACCCGTGCCACCCAGCGCCAGCCAGCCGGCGCCGGCCAACACGCGGCGGCGCTGCAGCGGCGCGGCGGCCAACTCGGCCTGGCATTGATCGAACTCGCACACGGCAGGGCTGGGTGTGAAAACGGTGGTGGACTTGGGCATGGACCGGGTCTCCGGGGCTGGGTCAGATGTGAGGCAAAGATGCCAGCGCGCCCAGGTCGAGCCGGGCCGGCGGCCCGCCATCATGCCAAGGCTGGCCGGCACGCGGTTCAGTCCACCCCGATGCATGAGGACAAACGTGGCTTGCCGCGCCGGTGACCGACGCGGACACTCGTTGCGGGTGGCCGAAGCCACCTGTTGCGTTGGAGGGTGCGACGCCCACGTCCACCCATGTGACACACACCCAGGAAGACCACCATGACCCGACCACGACACCTGCTTCTTGCCGCCGCGCTGGCAGCCTCGGCCCTGGCGCTCGGCGGCTGCGCCAGCACCGCCATGGCACCTGCCGGCGGCTTCACCTTGTCCAGCCCCGACCTGGCGAGCGGCAGCTTCGGCAACAAGTTCGTGCTCAAGGCTTTTGGCTGCACCGGCGAGAACGTGTCGCCCGCCCTGGTGTGGAGCGGCGTGCCGGCCGGCACCAAGTCGCTGGCGCTGCAGGTCCACGACCCGGACGCACCCACCGGCGCCGGTTTCTGGCACTGGGCGGTGTACGACATGCCGGCCAGCACCACCAGCCTGGCACAAGGGGTCGGCAACAACCCGGCCAGCCTGCCGGCAGGTGCGTACGGCGGCAATACCGATTTCATGGACACCGGCGCGACGGGCGTCAACGGCAACTACGGCGGCCCCTGCCCGCCCACCGGCGACAAGCCACACCGCTACGTCTTCACGCTCTACGCACTGGGCGTGGACAAACTCACCGCCGCCGCCGGCATCCCCAAGACAGGCAGCCCGGCGCTCTACAGCTTCGTGCTCAACAAGGGCATCGGCCCGGGCCTGCTGGGCAAGGCGTCGTTCACCGCCACCTACGGCCGCTGAACGGCGCGGCACCAGCACAAAGCCACCACCATGCCCCAATCGGCGCACGACCCGGGTCGGCCGCAACGACTGATCTGGGCCGACTCCGAGGTGCTGGCACTGCGCCAGGTCGGCACCCAGGTCGACATCGTGTTCACCGCCGCGGCGATCGAACTCAGAACCTCACCGCAACGGCCCGACGACCAGACCGGGCCGACGCAGCCGATCAGCCCCCTGTACGGCCACGTGCGCCACCTGGTGGCCACCCTCGGCGGCGCCGAAGCGAACGGGCTGCGCGACTGCCTCGGCCGTATTCGCTCGGCCCACATCAGCCGCGGCGGCTCACGCCTGGTGGGGGTGGATGTGCCGTGCCGGCTGAGTGGTGACCTAGAGATCGACATCGATTTCGCCAACGGCGCGGCCTACCGATCACGCGTGGAGACGATCGACTTCCACTTCACCGGCAAACCTCAGTTCACCGAGTCGCAGGCTTGCTGAGGGGCCGGCCACCTGGCGGGTCGGGCTGGAGGCTTGACCTGACTCAGTCTGCCTCGGTACATTACTGACCGGTTAGTCATTTATTTGCGCACAATGCGGCGTGTGGCCCCAACGGCCGCCCCCCTCCGAACGCGCAAGCACCATGTCCTCAGCCCCCGCCGTCCTGCCGCCCCACGTTGCCGACCCTGCCGCCCCGCGCCCCGAGGTGCACGCCGCTTCACATCAGCGCCGCAAGGCCGAACGGCCGCTCGAGTTGATCGGTGCGGCACTCGAACTGTTCGTCGAGAAGGGTTTCGCCAGCACCCGCATCGAGGAAGTGGCGCAACGCGCCGGTGTCTCGAAAGGCACGCTCTACCTCTACTACGCCAGCAAGGAAGAACTGCTCAAGGCGGTCATCCGCCAGTACCTGTCGAGCGAGATCGCCCAGGGCGCGGCCGATGCCCGGGCGCATCAGGGCAGCGCCGGCCAGGCCCTGCGTGAGCTGATGGTGCAGTGGTGGACTCGGGTGTTCGACAGCCCGGCCTCGGGTGTCTTCAAACTCATCATCACCGAGGTGCGCAACTTCCCCGAGATCGCCGAGTTCTACCAGCACGAGGTGGTCTTGCCGGGTGGTCAGATCATCGGTGAGGTGATCAAGCGCGGCATCACGAGCGGCGAGTTCCGCCCCGTCGACGTCGAAGGGGCGGTGCACTCCATCGTGCTGCCCATGATCATGCTGTGCCTGCACAAACACTCACTCGGCGTGTGTATGCCCGTGCCGTCGCTGCTCGATGCACGTGGCTTCATCGAACAACACATCGACCTGCTGCTCATCGGCATGCAGGGCCCGGCTTCGGCCATGGCGCCAGCCGGCGCCGGTTGCTGCGGGGCGACGGCGCCATGACGGGCCGACGCCTGGGGCTGGTCGCCGGCCTGGTCGTGTTGCTTGTGCTGGCGGGCGTCGGCGGCCGCAGCCTGCTGGCCAGCCGCAGTGCCACAGCGACGGACGCAGCCAGTGTGTCGGCCAGCATTTCCCCAACCAGTTCGGCAAGCAGTTCGGCCACCGGGCCGTCCGCCAGCCAGCCCGGCGCTGCCGCCCAGTCACGCAGCAGCGCTGCACTCGAACTCGCCGCCGACGACCTGCTGACCCTGGCGCCGAGGCCACTGAGCCGGGGGGTGACCATCTCTGGCAGCCTCAAAGCCGTCAACAGCGCCGTGCTCAAGGCCAAGGTGGCGGGTGAGTTGCTCGAACTGCTGCCGCGTGAAGGTGACCGTGTCGCCGCCGGCCAGTTGCTCGGGCGCATCGACGCCAGCGACGCCGAACTGCGCCTCAGACAAGCCGAACACAACGTCGAAGCCGCGCAGGCCCAGGTCGACCTGGCTCATCGCCAGCTCGACAACAACCGCGCCTTGGTCGGCCAGGGCTACATCTCGGCCACGGCACTCGACAACTCGGTGGCCAGTCACAACGGCGCGCGCGCCAACCTGCAGGTCGCGCAATCGGGGGCCGACATTGCGCGCAAGGCCGTGGGCGACACCCGCCTGATCTCACCCATCACCGGCCAGGTGGCGCAGCGGCTGGCCCAGCCGGGTGAACGCCTGCCCGTCGACGCCCGGGTGATCGAGATCGTCGACCTGAGCCGCATCGAACTCGAAGCCGCACTCGCCCCACAAGACGCCGGTGCACTGCGCCTTGGCGCCACCGCCCGGCTCGAGGTGGAAGGTGTGAGTGAGCCGGTGGCCGCACGCATCGCCCGCATCAACCCGGTCACCCAGGCCGGCACCCGTGCCGTGCTGGTCTACCTGGCACTGCAGCCCACCCCCGCCCAGGCACGTGCGCTGCGCAGCGGCCTGTTCGCCCGTGGCTCGGTCGAACTCGGCCGCTCGAACCTGCCGGCGCTGCCCGTCAGCGCCGTCCATGTCGACGAGTCGAAGCCTTATGTGCTGATGTTCGAGGCGGGCACGCTGGTGCGCCGCACCGTGGTGCTGGGTGAACGTGGCAACTCGCCGGGGTCGAACGACGAGTGGGTCGAGATCCGCTCGGGTGTGAACGTTGGTGCGCGGGTGCTGAGCGGCGCCGTGGGCACCGTGCCCAGCGGTACACCCGCGCGGCTGCCGACACCTGCCGCTGTCGTGCCGCTGGCCGGCCCGGCCGGTGGGCCCAGCGCGGCGCGCTGAACGACACCCCCGGTCAACACACCCGATCGCCCGCCCATGTGGTTCACGCGTATCTCGATCGCCAACCCGGTGTTGGCGACCATGCTCATGCTGGCGCTGGTGGTGATGGGGGCGTTTTCGTACCAGCGGCTCAAGGTCGACCAGTTTCCGAATGTCGAATTTCCCACCGTGGTGGTGAGTGTCGACTACCCCGGCGCCTCGGCCGAGATCGTCGAGACCGAGGTGACACGCAAGGTCGAGGAGGCACTCAACTCGATCGCCGGCATCAGCCAGATGAACTCGCGCAGCTTCGCTGGCACCGCGCTGATCATCGTGCAGTTCAACCTCGAAATCGATGGCCGCAAGGCGGCCGACGACGTGCGCGAGAAACTCGCCATCCTGCGCCCCAGCCTGCGTGACGACGTGAAAGAGCCCAAGGTGCAGCGTTTCGACCCGTCGAGCCGACCGGTCTGGACGGTGGCGCTGTCGTCACCCGACGGCAGCAAGAGCGCCGTCGAGTTGTCGACCTGGGCCGACCTGGTGCTGCGCAAGCGGCTCGAGAACGTGCGCGGCGTCGGCTCGGTGACGATGGTGGGCGCCACCAAACGCGAGATCAACATCTACCTCGACCCGGCGGCGCTGGAAGCCTACGGTGTGAGCGCCGACCAGGTGGCCGCCGCAGTGCGCACCGAGAACCAGGAACTGCCGGCCGGCGCGCTCAAGTCGCGCGAACGTGAGCAGGTGGTGCAGATCAAGGGCCGCATCGCCCGGCCCGAACAGTTCGGTCAGCTGGTGGTGGCCAAACGCGGCGCCAGCCTGGTGCGGCTGTCGCAGGTGGCCCGGGTGGTCGACGGGCCGGAAGAAGTCGAGTCATTGGCCCTGTACAACGGCCAGCGCACCCTGGTGCTCGACGTACAGAAGGCGCAGGGCGAAAACACGCTGGCGGTGATCGATGGCCTGGTCCGCACGGTGGCCGAACTCAGGGCCCGCGGCGAACTGCCCACCGGCATGACCCTCGACGTGGTGCGCGACAACGGCCGCCCGGTGCGGGTGGCGGTGACCAATGTGCGCCAGACGCTGTTCGAGGGCGCGGCGCTCACGGTGGCCATCGTCTTCCTGTTCCTCAACAGCTGGCGCTCGACCATCATCACCGGCCTGACGCTGCCGATCGCGTTGATCGGCACCTTCGCGGTGATGGACGCCTTCGGCTTCTCGATCAACATGATCACGCTGATGGCTCTGAGCCTTTGTGTGGGCCTGCTGATCGACGACGCCATCGTCGTGCGCGAAAACATCGTGCGCCATGTGCAGATGGGCAAGGGTGCACGCGCCGCGGCACTCGACGGCACGGCCGAGATCGGCCTGGCCGTGCTGGCCACCACGCTGAGCATCGTGGCGGTGTTTGCGCCCATCGGCTTCATGAGCGGCATCATCGGCAAGTTCTTCCACGAGTTCGGCATCACCATCGTGGCGGCGGTGCTGATCTCGATGTTCGTGAGTTTCACGCTCGACCCCATGCTGAGCTCGGTCTGGCACGACCCGGCCATCCACGCCGAAGGCCAGCCCTTCGTGCCACGCGGCATCTACGGGCACACGTTCGGCCGGCTCACCCACGCGGTCGATCGCCTGCAGCACGGCCTGGGCTGGGTCTACCAGCATGTGTTGATGTGGGCGCTGCGGCACAAGCTCGCCACGCTGGGCATCGCCGCGGCGAGCCTGGTCGGCGCCGTCTTGATGCTCAAGGTGATCGGCACCGAGTTCGTGCCCAAGGCCGACTACTCGGAAACCTTCGTCAATTTCTACACCCCGGTCGGTTCGTCGATCGAAGTGACCGAAGCCAAGGTGCGCCAGGTCGACGCCATCATCCGCGAGCGCCCCGAGGTGAGGTACACGCTGGCCACCATCAACACCGGCCAGGCCCAGGGCAAGATCTATGCGCAGATCTACATCCGCCTGGTGGACCGCAAGGACCGGGTGCTCAACCAGGACCAGCTCGCCGGCCCGCTGCGCGAACGGCTGGCGCGGGTGCCCGGCATCACCGTCACGCATGTGGGCATCCTCGACGCCGTCGGCGGGCAAAAGCCGCTGCAGATCTCGCTGCAAGGCAGCGACCTGGGTGAGTTGCAGCGCCAGACGCGTGCGGTGATCGAACGGCTGCGCAACATCCCCGGCCTGGTCGACCTGGACACCAGCGCCAAGCCCGACGCACCCACACTCGCGGTCGACGTGAAACGCGACGCCGCCGCCGACCTGGGCTTGTCGGTGGGGGCGGTCACGGCCAGTCTGCGCAGCCTGGTGGCAGGCCAGACGGTGGGCAACTGGCGCGCCAGCGACGACCTCAACGTCGACGTGAAGGTGCGCCTGGCGCCCGAGGCGCGCGACACACCCACCGATCTGGCCGGCCTGACCCTGCTGGCCGGCACCCAGGCCGACGGCAGCCCGCGGCTGGTGCGCCTGTCGCAGGTGGCCGAGCTGCGCGCCTCGACCACCGCCAACCAGATCAACCGGCGCGACCTGGCACGCGAGGTCGAGATCACCGCCAACGTGGCCGGCCGGTCGCTGGGCGAGGTGTCGGCCGACATCCGCACGCTGCTCGAAGCCGATCCGCTGCCACCCGGCATGCGCTGGCGCTTCGGTGGCTCGACCAAGGACATGGCCGAAAGCTTCGGCTACGCCGTCTCTGCGTTGATGCTGGGTGTGGTGTTCATCTACATGATCCTGGCCTCGCAGTTCCGCAGCTTCATCCAGCCGCTGGCGCTGATGAGTTCGCTGCCGCTCACGCTGATCGGCGTGGTCGGCGCGCTGGCCTTGTTCGGCTCCACACTCAACCTGTTCTCGATCATCGGCATCGTCATGCTGATGGGGCTGGTGACCAAGAACGCCATCCTGCTGATCGACTTCGCGATACGGGCACGCGCGGGGGAGGTGGGCGGCCAGCATGGTGAGCCGCCCGTGCCGCTGGCGCGCGACGCCGCCCTGCTGCTGGCCGCCAAGGTGCGGCTGAGGCCCATCCTGATGACGACGCTGGCGATGATCTTCGGCATGTTGCCGCTGGCGCTGGCCTTGTCCGAAGGCGCAGAACAACGTGCCCCGATGGGTCAGGCCGTGATCGGGGGCGTGATCACCTCTTCTTTGCTGACCCTGGTCGTGGTGCCGGTGGTCTACTGCTACCTCGATGACCTTTCGGCCTGGGCCAGACGCCTCCTGCACCGCGGTTCCGCCGGCCCATCCACGCCGGGCGCCGAACTGTCGCACGACAAGGTCGCGCAAGGTCTGCCCTCCTAAAATGCGCGGCCTTTCGTTTCACCCGCCCTCTTCTGCCCCTCGCGCACCCGACCGTGCGCCGCCACGACCAGCCTCGAGCACACAGCCATGAATCCTGAACAAGCCCGCTTCAACATGATCGAGCAGCAGATCCGCCCCTGGAACGTGCTCGACGCCTCGGTGCTCGACCTGCTGGCCATCGTCAAGCGCGAGGACTTCGTGCCCACCCAGCACCGCACCCTGGCGTTTGCCGACTTCGAAGTGCCGCTGCCCGGCGGACAACACATGCTGGCGCCGCGCATCGAAGCCCGCCTGCTGCAGGAAGCCGCCCCCATGCGCCACGAGAAGGTGCTCGAGATCGGCGCCGGTTCGGGCTACATGGCCGCCTTGCTGGCGCACCGCGCCCAGCAGGTGCTGAGCCTCGAGATCCGCCCCGAACTGGCCGCGCAGGCGCGCGACAACCTGCGCTACGCCAACGTCGTCAATGCCGAGGTGCGCCAGGGCGACGGTGTGCGTGGTGAACCCACCCGCGCACCGTGGGACCTGATCGTGCTGTCGGGCTCGGTCGCCGCAGTGCCGCAAAACCTGCTCAACCAGCTCAAGGTGGGCGGCCGGCTCGTCGGCATCGTCGGTGAAGAACCCGTGATGCGCGCCGTGCGTATCACCCGCACCGGCGAAGCCACCTTCGACACCACCGAACTGTTCGACACCGTCACCGCACGGCTGGACGGCTTTGGCGAAACCAGCCAGTTCAAGTTCTGATCGATCGTTTCCCCGAACCAGGCCCTAGAGGATTGCCATGACATTGCCGTTGCCCAAGCCCCTGCCCCTGCGCGCCATCACCGTCGCCGCCCTGCTGGCCCTTGGTGCGCTGAGCCAGCAGGCTCATGCACAAAGCCTCAAGGCCCTGGTCGACGCGGCACGCGGCTACGACGCCAGCTTCCAGGGCGCCAAGGCCTCGGCCGACGCGGCGCGTTACCGCATCCAGCAGGCCGAAGCCGGCCGCAACCCCAGCGCAGCGCTGGGCGGCGAAGCGTCGTTCACCAACACCGATCCACCCCAGGTCGGGCCCAAGAACGCCACCAACCTGGGTGTCAATCTCACCGGCAAATACCCGCTCTACAACCGCAGCACCGGCGCGATCGTCGACCAGGCCACCCGCGGCTACGAAGTCGCGCAGGCCGACCTGGCACTGGTCGAACAAGACCTCATCGTGCGGGTGGCGCAGGCGTATTTCGACGTGCTCGGCGCGCAAGACGCCCTGACCGCCGCCAGCGCCAACAAGAAGGCCATCGCCGAACAACTGGCGTCGGCCAAACGCAACTTCGAAGTCGGCACCGCCACCATCACCGACACCCGTGAAGCCCAGGCCCGCTTCGACCTGGCCACCGCACAAGAAATCGCCGCCGACAACGACCTGCGCAGCAAACGCATCGTGCTCGACCAGGTGGTCGGCCAGACCGGCGCCGTGCCGCGCGGCCTGCAGCTGCCCGTGAATCTGCCCAACCTGGCGCCCGACACCCCCGACACCTGGGTCAGCCGCAGCGACGAAGGCCCGAGTGTGCGCAAGGCCCGCCTGGCGCTCGAGATCGCCCGGCTCGAATCCGAAAAATCACGTGCCGCCAGCTCCCCCACCCTCGACGCCGTTGGCCGGTTGGGCGGCAACTACGCGTCCGGCAGCGCCGTGACCGCCAGTGGCGGCAGCGACGGCCTGACCCGCACCGCGTCCATCGGCCTGCAGTTCTCGATGCCGCTCTACACCGGCGGCGCCGTCGAGAACCGCCTGAAGGAAACCATCGCCCTCGAAGTGAAGTCGCGCAACGACCTCGACTTCGCCCGCCGCGCCGTGGCCCAGCAAACGCGCCAGATCTGGTTCGGCGTGCAGTCCGGCCAGGCGGGGGTCAAGGCCCTCGAAGCCGCCGAGTCGTCCAGCAAACTCGCCCTCGAAGCCACCCAGCTCGGCTACAAGGTGGGTGTGCGCGTCAACCTCGACGTGCTCAACGCCCAGACCCAGCTCTTTTCCACCCAGCGCGACCTGGCCAAGGCCCGCTACGACGTGATGGTCAACGGCCTCAGGCTGCGCCAGGCAGCCGGAGTGCTGAGCGCCGACGACGTCGACGAGGTCAACAAGCTGCTGGTGCGCTGAACCAGCGACGACGTGCGCCGGTAGAGCCGGCGCATCGGCTGCGCCGTCATCACCGACGCGTCAGGCGGCTCAGCCAATACTCCGGCAGACGTCGGCCGTCAGCGATTGCGTGAATCAGCACACCGTAGTCTTCTTCGGTGTAAATCACGGCGAACGGAAAGCCAGCCACCAGCCTTCGTCGCGTGCCACCGGCAGCCGGCTTGCCATGTAGTGGATAGGCTGCCGCGCGTTGCGCCGCGGCTTCGACCTCGGACCGAAACCTGGCCCCGAGGCCTTGCTCGATCTCTTCGTAGTAGACGGTTTGCCCAAGCAACTCGGCCCGGGCTTCCCTGGTAAAGCGAACCGCCTTCAAGGCGCGATGCGACGCGCTTCTGCGAACACGTCTTCTGCAGCAAAGGTCTCGACCTCGCCGCGCTTGTAAGCCGCCACACGCCGAACAATCTCGGCGTCCCACGCCGACTCGATCTCGGACGGTGTCGGCTCGTGCAGCGAGTCGAGCAGCAGTTCCACCAGGCGCGAGCGATCTGCCGGGTCGAGCAGCCGGCCTCGCTCAGCGAGTTCCGCAACGATGTCGGGCATGGTCCGTCTCCAGAAGCGCCCTGATCTTACAGGTGGCGAGGTAGCTGACTCAGTGGCTGACGATCCTCACACGCCAGGTCTCTGACCTCTGCGTCGTTCAAGCACCGGCAGCTCGAAGTCGATGAACTGCCAGCGGGCTGAGCAGGATGACCAGCAGCACAAGTGGCCAGAGATTGCCTCGCGCAAACGTATAGGCGCCGAGCAACTCGCCCCACGACTTGCCTTGCACAAGGCGCCCGAAGGTGAACTCGAAAACCAGGGTCAACGCCAGCCAGACTACGCCGGCGGCAAATGCCTGCGCCGCGTTTTCGAGTTTCATGGCTGCAAGTGAAAACCAGGTGACCAGCACGACACAAGCGCCAAGCAGCAAACCGCTGAGCAGCAGCGCCCACGGGTAACCCAGCCACGGCAGCAGCAACAACTCGCGCAAGGCGCCGTTGGCAAATGCCAGCAAGAGAATCACCAGCCAGGGTACACACAGGCGAAGAATGCTCATGGCTGCCGCGCCACCGATCAGAAACTCGACCCCGGCAACTGCAAGAAGGCAACTTCGTCTGCGGTCGACTCGCGACCAAGTATCTTGTTTCGATGCGGGTAGCGCCCGAACCGGTCGATGATGGCCTTGTGCTGGAGTTCTGCCTTGTGGTTTTCCTCAGGCGCCTGCGTGGCAAACAGCCGCTCGGCTACACGGTGAATGGCGGCTGATTCACTGTGCATGTAGGGCATGTACAAAAACGCCCTATGCCGCGGCTCGAGCGCCAGATCTGCGCCGACACGAACGGCCTCTTGTGCCAGTACCAGCGCCGTCGGGTCGCAGGCAAAAGCCAAGGGCGTGCCGCGGTACATATTGCGCGAGAACTGATCGAGCACGATCACCTCGGCCAGGCGCCCTTCAGGCAAAACGCGCCACTCGAACAGTTCACCGGCACTGGCCGCGCGGTGGAGATCGCCAAATCTCTGGCGGATCACACCGTCGAGTTCAGTGTCGACACGCCACCACTGCGCGGGGGTGAGTTCTTCGAACCAGAAGTTCAGGATAGTCTTGTACATCTGCTTTCCACCTTTTAGCTTCAACCCTCTGCCTGTTCACCGAGTCGATCCAGACGGCAACGAAGAAATCCCCCGCTGCGCTTTTTCTTGGCCGATTTGGTCGCTTCGATCACAAGACCTCGGAATGATCGCGCGCAAACGAAAAGACATGTGCATCCGTGGGTTTGCCATGCACCTGCAGTCGATTCCGGGCAAGGCATTCGTAACTCGCCCCCGCCTTGCGTGCGACGCCCAGGCTTGGCGTATTGCCGGTGGCCACCACGATCTCGACACGCCAGAGAGTCAACGACGACCAGGCCAGGTCACGCAGCGCGCAAGTGACGGCAACCGCCACTCCCTTGCGCTGCTGCGACTGCCGTACCCAATAGCCAAGATTGCAGAACTTGTTCTGCTGCGAGAACTGGTTCAGACCGCAACCGCCGACGAAACCTCCATCGCGCGCGAAGATGCCGAATTCATGTGCCTCGCCGGTGGCACGGGCTTGATTGCAGTGCTCGAACCAGAGCAGTGCATCGTCGTCAGAGAAATCGGCCCTGGCCCAGGACATCCACCTTCCAACTGTCTCGGTGGATTCGCGCACCCCTGCACTCATCGCACTCGCATCCGATCCGTCATAAGGCCGCAGTAGAAATTCACCGACCTGAATCATGTCGTTGGCACCCCGATCGTTGGGTCGAACACTACCGCCTTGCCCGCCAGCGAGTTTACCCGTGCCCGAAATGCCGCAACGATCGAAAGATCGGTCTTCTCGTGCCTGGGCATTTCGAGAATTGTCCGGGCGACGAGTTAACGGAACAGTGCTTCACGACGGTCCAGGCTCTGCTTGGGCCAGATCGCCTCCCGGTCGTAATACTCCGCGAAGGCGGGTACATCTTTCGGCAGAATGACCCACGGCTGCTTCGACGCAGTGAAGATATGAACGTCAGGCGACAATAGATCGGGATCATCGAACGAGCCGACACGAACGAACTTCGTGATCGGGCCCGAACCGGCGTAATGGCTCCAGACGGCCACCTTGCAGTGGGGACACCGGGCAATTTTCTGACCCAGGCCACTGTCCGACGGGGCGTGCACCAATTCGGGTTCGATACCCAGGTTGACGACACGATCGACTTCGATCATTGCATTGAGCGCAAACGCCGAGCCCGATTCACGCTGGCACCACCTGCAGTGACAGCAATGCACAAACAGCGGTGCCGACGTCATGCGATATCGAACCGCCTTGCAGTCGCAACCACCTTCGATTGGAAACATGCCGGAGTCAGTCATTTTGAATGGGGCCTCGACGATCTGATTGAATACACGCCACTCGACCTGAGTTTACCCGGTCAGGCCCAAACCACCGCCAAAGCCCTAAGGCTGGCGCCTCAGCACGACATGTGTGGCCTTGTCCGACGCAGCCGTCTGCACACACCGATAACCGAGGGCACGCAAATCGACACCTTCGAACAGATGCGCGCCACTGCCCAGCAACACGGGCGCGATGGCCAGGTGCATTTCATCGATCAGACCAGCACGCAGATACTGCCGTATGGTGTCGGCACCACCCCCGATACGCACGTCCAAACCACCCGCCGCCTCGCGTGCCCTGTCCAGCGCTTCGGTGATGCCACCGGTGACGAAATGAAAGGTCGTGCCACCCGCCATCTGCAGCGAAGGGCGTGCATGGTGAGTCAGGACAAATACCTGCACATGGTACGGCGGGTTGTCACCCCACCACCCCTGCCAGGCCAGATCGGGCCAAGGGCCACGAATCGGCCCGAACATGTTTCTTCCGAGTATCCATGCCCCGATATTCGTGAAGCCCCTGGCGGCAAATTCTTCGTCGATCCCCGTGGTGCCACCGTCCGCCCCGAACACCGCCCGCTGAAAGGTGCGCGTCGGCATCGCCCACTGATGCAGATCGGTGCCACCCACCCCCAACGGCTGATCGAGACCCTGATCCGGCCCGGCCCCATACCCATCCAGCGAGATGGTGAAACTTTCGACTCGTACACGCGTCACGACGAAACTCCTCGGTATTCATTTGACCTCGCCCATTGCGACCTACTCCACCGCAGGGCAGGCGGACCCCATGATGCTGCCGTGCATCGCACTCGCCAAGAACGTGTTTATCCTGCACATCGCGAACCAAGACCTGGTACCCAGGCTTACAGTTTGGCGCTTTACAGGACATCTAATGATCTCAAAAGTTGTATGAACCTAGGAAGGATAGAGGCCAAGAATAGAAGTGGCAAACCGAACCTGACGATCTTGCCTGGCCACCCAGGGTACGCGACGTAAAACCTTCTGACTTGTGACCATAAGTCTTGAGATTCTCCAGCAGGCATTTCGGGAGGTGGAAACTTCCGGTGAAACCATCCGGCTGCACCAATGAATGCCACAAACGCCGCAAGGAAGATAGAAACACTGCCCCTTGCCAATTCCCGAGAGCAGCCAATCGCAGCGCTACGACGGCAAACAGCGATGCAGCGAATAGAACGAGCAGTTTGGTGAACAGTGACATGACCGAACGTTGGAACAGAGCAGCTGACGCCGGCAAGGCATTTGGGCCGCGATGTGGTCGGACTGCGGCCAACACGTCTCGATGAAAGTCGCGCACCCTCGAAAAATTCTTGCGGTGAATCAATCACTTAGTGCGACTTTCTTCAGAGCCCCCCTTCTCCTCATTGCTGCCCAAAGTTGCGGGATGCCTGAACTTGCAATCACGGCGGATATATCTCGTAGGTCGCCTACTTCAAGCCGGCATGCACTACCGGTTCCACCGTCTACGACTATCCTGTACTCGTTTTGGTAGGAGTGAATGTGAAACTTTCGAAACGGACCCATTCGTCCGCTATGAGTCGCTTTGTCCATGTACTCAATTGGACCGGCACCAATCTTCTTGCCATCACTTGCTGCGGCGGCGCGTAGACGCTCAAAGAAATGCGGCACATTGTTAATGAGAATTGCCTTGTCACCAAAGGACAAATTCCTGCTGTCAAACGCATCGCAGTCTCGATCCGAAATCATATAGAGACAAAGA
Source organism: Candidatus Intricatilinea gracilis (assembly GCA_016702605.1). Classification (GTDB taxonomy): domain Bacteria; phylum Pseudomonadota; class Gammaproteobacteria; order Burkholderiales; family Burkholderiaceae_C; genus Sphaerotilus; species Sphaerotilus gracilis. The sequence continues at coordinate 219,268 of JADJDQ010000021.1, read as the reverse complement.
ACATTCAGCCTTTCCGAAGCATAATTGCGAACTGTTATAGGGTTGTTTACGCCGCCCAGGTCTAGCCACTCTCCGTTACCTCCCATGATTTCAACTCTTGCGGCTTGAATTGCTTCATGTACCCCATCATGTGGATCGAATCGCACTTCGTCGGTGCGGTCAATTCGACCGAAGTACGTTGCGGTATTCATGTATAGCGACCCATTCAAGAAGTCCTCGGCACCTTCCTCGGGAAGTATCTTCAGTAGGGCCATGTTGTACGTCATACTCGGGTACGGCTTCTTTGGGGTGCCAACGTTTGAGGTAACCGGCCGCCGGGACTCAAGGGGCGGAGGAAAAAGAGAAGCGCAACTTCTCGGCGGTAAGCTTGACCAAGATGTTAGAGATGATGTATTTCCATACTGGAACGCTCATTCCTCTTCCATTCGCAATATCTTCTCAAGCTTCCCCAACTCCTGTATCCGTTGATCGATTGCTTGAAGTTCGCATTGTTGCGCCCAATAGCTAGACCAAGTATTCGGGCCACTCTTCGAGACTCCCTGGAGCCGACAATGAGACTCCATGTAATTGACCCAGGCCACCTGCGAATCATTAAACAGCTTCAAGTATTGAGCGTGACTAACAAACGAGCCTTCAGACTGCATGAGCATTTTGATTGTCGACAACTGCTCCTTAAGTTGGTCTCGAATAAGCTCCTCTGTTGGTTTGGTGCACGCAATCGAGCCACGCGCCGTTGATCCATCGCATTCAGTTTCAGCGATGACCGGAAGTGAGATACTGAAACTTAATAGAAATACGGGGAAGAGACGATGCAACATGACAATCCCTACCTTTGTTATGAAGCGCGCCAGAAGCCGCGCGCTAAAAGATCACCCGAGCCCGAACGGGCGCCCTGGTTGTCCATCCAAGTGATTGATTGGCCATGACTTTCTCCCTTTTCGACGTACGGTTGACCACCTGTCAAAACTGCCGGCAAATCCCGCGCTGGGTACAGGTGGCCGGCCAGCGGTGTTTGCCCTGATTCAACCGCCTTTTGCCGATTCCGGCAATCCGCCCTGACGCGAGATGGCGTGCTTGCCACGCCACCCCTTGGTCTGGCTCAGGCCAGGCGCACCGCCGCCACTGGTGGCAGGTGGGCCGACAGCGTGTGCCAGTGTTCGCCGCCGTCTTGGGTGATCCAGGCGCTGCCGGTGGTGGAGGCCATGGCGAGGGTACTGCCGTCGAGGGAGATGTCGAGGGCGTGGCGGTAGATGAGGTCCCAGCTGGGGGTGGGCAGGCCGGTGGCGAGGGGTTCGAACTCGGCGCCGGCGCTGCGGGTGCGGGTGACGACGAGGCGGGCGTCGACGGGCACACGGATCTGGTCCTTGATGGCGGGCACGAACCAGGCGGTGTCGGGGTGCTGCGGGTGGACGGCGACGGCAAAGCCGAAGCCCGAGGGGGCGGCGTTGTCGATGGGCACCCAGTGGTCGCCGCCGTCGTCGCTGCGGAAGATGCCGCAGTGGTGCTGCATCCACAGGCGGTCCGGGCGGTCGGGGCAGCGCACCACGCGGTGGGGGTCCTGGTTGACGAGGTTGCCGGCCTGGTCGGGGGGAAGGAAGTCGGCGCGTTGGCCTTCGCCGGTGAGGCGCCAGCTGGCGCCGTCGTCGTCGCTGCGCCACACGCCGCCGCACGACACGGCGATGAGCAGGGCGCGTGAGTCGCGCGGGTCGACACACACGCTGTGGACGCCCGGCTGGTCGTAGCCGCCGCCGAACCATTGCGGGCGTTCGGGGGTGTTCCAGAGGGACTCGACGAGTTGCCAGCTCAGCCCGGCGTCGTCGCTCTTGAACAGGCCGCCGGGCACGGTGCCGGCCCACAGGCGGCCGGGCTGGTCGGGGCCGCCGGTCTCGAGGGTCCAGATGGTGTCGAGGGTCCAGCTGTTGGGATCTGGTTCACCGTTGGGCTGGCGGGCGTCTGCCGGTTTGGGCGGGTAGACCGGTGCGGGCAGTTCGGTCCAGCTGGCGCCGTCGTCGCGCGACACATGCAGCTTGCAGCCGAAGTGGCCGAGGCGAAGTGCGGCGTACAGGGCGGCGGGTTCGCCGCGGGCGAGCGGGCGTTTGTCGACCAGCACGGCGCTGACGGGTTCGCCGAGGAAGCTGATGTGGTCGTCGAGTTTCCAGGTGCTGCTGCCGCCAGCAACGGGGCGGGCCGAGAACAGACCCTTGCGGGTGGCGATCCAGAGGGTGGGTTGCATGGGTGTCGTCTCCTGGTCGGGATGGAGGGCATTCACGGCGGGCCGAGGGTGTTGCTGGCACCCATCGGCTGCACTGGTGCACGACGATCAAGCCGGCTCGTGATCGACAACACCCGCTCAACCGCCGGTCAGGGCCTGGAAAAGTTGCACCTCGTTGTTGTCGCCAACCGGGTCGGCCAGGGTGTCGCGGTCGCGTACACGCCGGCCGTCGACGAACACGAACACGTGTTGGCGCAGCCGGCCCTGGTCGTCGAGCACATAACCACGCAGGCGCGGCGCGATGGCAAACGCGGCATGCAGGGCTTCACCCACCGTGCGACCAGCCACCTGCTGGCTGGGGAAGTCGACGTGGTGGCGCAGATGCGGGGCAACAACGATGCGGGGCATGACGTGTACACGATACGTCAGCCCGGACGGCGAGATCAATTCAAGGTTGCCCCAGGGGCGCTGACCAACCAACCGACCGACCGTGCCGCACCGGCCTGGCGGCAGCGGCGCCAGTCGCGTCGGCCTACGCCGGCAGGCAATCCAGCACTGCGGCGGCGATGCGCCGGGCAGCACCCTGGTGAGCGCCGGCAAAGGCCAGCGCGGCGGCGCGGCGTTGCGCCAGGTCGTCGGCATGACAAAACAGTTGTTGCGCCAGGCCGAGTGCCTGATCCAGGTCGTCGGCGCGTTGTGCCGCGCCAGCGTCGATCGCCAGTTCGGCCGCAGCGGCAAAATTGAAGGTGTGCGGGCCCATCAGCACCGGGCAGCCGCAAGCTGCCGCCTCGATGAGGTTTTGCCCACCCAGGCGGGCGAAGCTGCCGCCGAGCAGTGCGGCGTCGGCCAGGGCGTACCAGGCGGGCATCTCGCGCATCGAATCACCGAGCCAGACGTCGACCGACGCCGCACCGGGCGGCGGCAACACATCACTCACCACGCTGGCTGACGCGGCTGACGCCCCCACGCCGTGCTCGACACCACCCGCGCCCGGTTCGGCAGCGGCCCGGGCGCCGGCGCGAGACCAGGCACTGCGGCGCGACAAGGTCAGCCCGGCCGATTCGACCAGGCTGGCGACCTGGTCGAAACGTTGCGGATGACGCGGCACCAGCACCAGCAGCGGCGCACAGCTGGCGTCCTGCGCCTGGGCATGCAGGCGCAGGCGGGCGGCCCAGGCGGCGAGCAGTGGTTCGTCTTCACCCTCGCGCCAGCTGGCGGCCAGCAGCACCGGGCGACCCGGTGCCACGGCCGTGCGCCAGCGCCGGCCCAGGTCGAGCAGCGTGGGTTCGGGGATGAGGTCGAACTTGAGGTTGCCGACGACACTGACGACCGATGTGATGTGACCGCTGGCTCGAGGTTCGGCGCCCGAGGTCAGCGCTGCTCTCGAGCTCGCACCCAAGCCGGCTCCCTCCCCCGCGCCCGCCAGCCGCAGGCGTGCGGCGTCGGCTTCGGTCTGCGCCAGCACACGCGTCATGCGGGCGGCGGCCGGGCGCAGCAGGGCGTCGAAACGCAGGCTCTGGCGCAGGCTCTTGTCGCTCAGGCGCGCATTGGCCAGCACCATGGGCACAGCAGCACGGGCCGCGGCGGCCTGCAGTTGGGGCCAGACTTCGGTCTCCATCAACACACCCACGGCCGGGCGATGGCGGCGCAGGAAACGCGCCGTGGCGCCGGGCAGGTCGAAGGGCAACCAGCGTTGGGCATCACCCGCACGCAGCAGCGGCAGGCCGGCCTCACGACCGGTGGCGGTGCCGTGGGTGAGCAGCAGGCGCAGGCCGGGGCGCAGCTCGCGCAAGGCGGCGATGAGTGGCTCGGCGGCACGGGTTTCACCCAGCGACACGGCGTGGATCCACACCGCGCCGGGCGCCACCGGTTCACCCAGGCCGAGGCGTTCTGCAATGTGGTCGCCGTACATCGGCTCGCGCCGTGCCCGCCACAACAGGCGCAGCAGCAACACGGGGGTGAGCAGGCGCAGCGCCAGGCCCCAGGCGGCCAGGGCCCATGCTGCGCGCGCGGCGGATGGCATCGCGCGCGGCGCCTCGGCACGAACAAGGTCGCCCGGTCGACCGCCGGGGGCTGACAGAGGCGACGGCGTGCTCGCGGTCGAGGCTGTGGCCATCGATGAACCCGTCGCCGCGTTGCCAGTGGTGCCGACCTTGTCGCCCGGCGTGGGCGCGCCAACAAGGCGCCGAGGTCCACGCTTGTTCAAGACACCAGCCCCCGCGCCGTGGCCACCTGTTGCCAGGCATGCCAGACCTCGTCGAGTGAAGGCACGTGATCACCACCCACCGACAGCAGATGTGCCGCCACACCGGCCGGGCTGTGGCGCGCCTGCGGGCCGGTGCGCCAGGCAGTGGGGAAGTTGTAGAGCTGCACATGCGCCAGATCGAGCGCCACGGCCAGGTGCGACAGGCCGCTGTCGACACCGATGGCGGCCTGGGCTTGCGCCATGTGGTCGAAAAGGGCGTCGAGCGCCATACGTGGCCAGACGACGGCGTTGCCCTCGCCCCAGGCCTGTGCCAGACGGCGCGCGCGGTCGCCTTCGGCGTCGCTGCCTTGCGGCAGGGCGATACACCAGCCGGCGGCGACGAGGCGCTGGCCGAGCGCGATCCAGTCGGCCTCAGGCCACAACTTGTCGTCGCGCGAGGTGCCGTGGATGAACACGACCGTGGGGCGCGTCGAGGTTTCGATCGGTCCGGGTGCGGCGGGCAGGCCGGGGCCGGCGGCGGGCAGGCCGTGCGCATCGGCGTGTCGATCTGATGGCCCGGCCGGCGGCGTTTGCCGGGTTCGAGGCAACGCGGGCAGATCGGCCAAGTCCGCCGGATGAGGCGACAAGCCGTAACGCGGCGCGCCGACCAGTTCGTAGTCCAGCGCCTTGGCGGCAAAGAGGCGGCCGCGGTCGACCACGTGCACCGCAGGGTCGAGTGTGATGGCGCGGTCGGCCAGCCAGCGTGTGGGGGCCTCCCACCCGGAACCGTCGGTACGGTTGCCCATGGCGATGTGTTGACCGGTCTCGGTCTTGCGGGCCTGGCGCGCCACCAGGGCCGATTTGGTCAGTCCCTGCAGGTCGAGCACGGCGTCGTAGGACTGGCAACGCAGGGCGGCGCGAAACGCGCGTTTCTCGGCGCGCACCTCGGCCGTCCACCAGCGTTTGCGCCAGCGCCGCTGAGCACACTCGATCACCGTGCCGATGCCGTGCACACGCCGCACCAACGGTGCAAAACCGGGCTCAACCACCCAGTCGACGCGTGCGCCGGGCCAGGCAGCCTGGATGTCGGCCACCACGGGCAAGGCGTGGATCACGTCGCCCAGCGACGAGAGTTTGACGATGAGGACCGAGATCACCCGGCGATCATCCGGCGACGGGTGGGGCCGGGCTTGACACAAGCACTTGCGCAAGCCGGCCAAGGTGCACGACCGGCAGCTTCAATGCGCCGCCTGCTGAACTTCGGCGCCGGGCATCACCTCGCGCAGCGCGGCCATGAAGTCGGCCTGGATGCGGTGTAACGCCGCCTCGGTGTGGCCTTCGAAACGCAGCACCAGCACGGGCGTGGTGTTGCTGGCGCGGATCAGGCCGAAGCCGTCGGGGTAGTCGGCGCGCAGGCCGTCGATGGTGCCGATCTCGGCGCCGGGGAAGTTCACCCGCGCCAGCAGCTGGTCGACGATCTCGTGCTGGTTGCCGCCGGGCACGGCGACGTTGAGCTCGGGCGTGGCAAAACTCGTCGGCAGCGCCGACAACACGGCGCTCGGGTCGGCACTGCGCGACAGGATCTCAAGCAGGCGCCCCGCGGTGTACATGGCGTCGTCGAAGCCGTACCAGCGTTCACCAAAAAAGATGTGGCCGCTCATCTCGCCGGCGATGGGCGCGCCGGTCTCGCGCAGCTTGGCCTTGACCAGCGAATGGCCGGTCTTCCACATCATGGGCACGCCGCCAGCGTCGCGGATGCCGGCCGACAGGCGTTGTGAACACTTGACGTCGTAGATGATGGTGGCGCCGGGCTGGCGCGCCAGGATGTCGCGCGCGAACAGAAGCATCTGGCGGTCCGGAAAGATCACCTCGCCCTGGCGTGTGACCACGCCCAGGCGGTCGCCGTCGCCGTCGAAGGCCAGACCGAGTTCGGCGTCGGTGGCGTGCACGATCTTGATCAGGTCGGCCAGGTTCTCGAGCTTGGACGGATCAGGGTGATGGTTCGGAAAATCGCCGTCGACGCGGCTGTAGATGTCGATCACCTCACACCCCAGCGCCCGCAGGATGGCCGGCGAGGTGGCGCCAGGGATGCCGTTGCCCGAGTCGACGACGATCTTCATCGGCCGCGCCAGCTTGCAGTCGCTGGTGATGCGGTGGCTGTATTCTGGCACGATGTCCATGGCGCCGACGCGGCCGGCGCGCAGCGGCACGGCGTAGCTTTCTGTCTCCATGCGACGGCGCAGCGCCTGGATCGCTTCACCATGGATGGCCACACCGGCCAGCACCATCTTGAAACCGTTGTAGTCCTTGGGGTTGTGGCTGCCGGTGACCTGGATGCCGCTGCGGCAGCCGTGTACACCACGTGTGGCGGCGACGTAATAGACCATCGGCGTGGTGACGGCGCCGATGTCGACCACGTCGACACCCACGGCGGCCAGGCCACGCTTGAGGCCGTCGACCAGCTCGGGGCCCGAGACACGGCCGTCGCGGCCGACGACCACGGCGCTGTCGCCGGCGGCCAGCACTTCGCTGCCGAAGGCGCGGCCGAGGTGTTCGGCAAATTCGACGGTCAGCGCCTGGCCGACGATGCCGCGGATGTCGTAGGCCTTGAAGGCCGATGAAATGACTTGCATGAGCTTGTTCGCTTTCCCTGATCGATGAACCGATGGCGCGGCATTGTAGGGAGCGGGATTTCCCTCCCCGCCCTTCGTTCGGGCGTCGTCTCGTCGGCCACCGGCGGCCAGATGAGCAGCGATGCACAGGTCCGGAAACGGCCAGCGGCAAAGTGGCCGACACCTATGATGACTTCGTGAACCCGCTGCCATCACCGTCGACCCCCACCACACCTGGCGCCGTGCCGGCCGACGTCGCCGACACGCCGCTGCAGCAGGCCTGGTATCGCGCGCTGCTGACCCGCGACGCACGTTTCGACGGCCGCTTGTACGTGGGTGTGACCAGCACCGGTATCTACTGCCGGCCGGTCTGCCGGGTGCGGGCGCCGCGCCAGGAGAACTGCCGCTTTTATGCGAGTGCCGCGCTGGCCGAACGTGAAGGCTTCAGGCCTTGCCTGCGTTGCCGCCCCGAATTGGCGCCCGGCCTGGCCATGATCGACACCCCGCAGGCGCTGGCGCAACGCGCCGCGTTGCTGCTGCAGCGCGCCGTGGCTGACGGACGCCAGTTGGCGCTGACCGACCTGGCCAGCCAACTCGGCGTGACAGACCGGCATCTGCGCCGGGTCTTCTTGGCCGCGCACGGCGTGACACCGCTGGCCTGGCTCACGACTCAGCGACTGCTGCTGGCCAAACAACTGCTCACCGACACGGCCTTGCCGATCACCGAGGTGGCGCTGGCCAGCGGCTACGCCAGCCTGCGGCGTTTTCAGGCGGCGTTTGCCGAGCACTACCGCCTGACACCCGGCGCACTGCGCCGCGGCACGAAAGATCAGGACCACATCATCACGAACTCGAATTCGGATCCGGCCACGCCCTCTGCCTCGACGACCCTGCCGACCGACGGCGTGGCAAAGCCAGTTGGCGCCGGTGCTGAGAACAAGAAACGGCGCCGTCCCGCAGGAGCAGGAGCAGGAGCCGGTGCCGGTGCCGGTGCCGGTGCCGGTGCCGGTGCCGGTGCTGCAAGTGTCGACCCAGCGCTCATCGCCCGTCGCGAGCAACTGCGCGCCAGCGCCTTGACGCTGCGACTGCCCTATCGCCCGCCGTATGACGCGGCAGGTGTGGCGAACTTCTTCCAGCGCCGCGCCGTGCCCGGGCTCGAAGTGGTGCACAGGCCAGCGGATGCGTCGATCGCTGCCGCCTGTCTGCGCCGCAGCCTGGCCGTGTGGCACCAGGGCCAGCAGCTCGCCGGCTGGGTCGAACTGACCTGGGACGACAGCCGCAACGAAGTGACGGTGGCTCTGGCGCCCAGCCTGGCGCCGGCTCTGGGCGCGGTGCGTCTGGCCTTGCGCCAGGCGCTGGATCTGGACGGCGACCCGGCCGCCATCGCCGACATGTTGGCCACCGTGCCGGGCGACCATCACCCCGGCGTGCGTATCCCGGGCGCGTTTGGCACCAGCGGAGGCTTCGAGGCAGCGGTGCGGGTGGTGCTGGGCCAGCAGATCAGCGTGGCGGCGGCGCGCACCATCACGGGCCGCCTGGTGCTGGCGCTGGGCGAGCCGGTCGACACACCGTGGGCCGAGGTGAGTCATCTGTTTCCAACCGCCGCAGCCATGGCACAGGCCAGCCCGGACCGGATCGGCCAACTCGGCATCGTGCGCCAACGTGTGCGGGCGCTGCAGGCGCTGGCCCAGGCGGTGTGTGACGGCCTGCTGCTCGACGCCAGTGCCGACGTGCCGGCCACCCTGGACGCCTTGCGCGCCCTGCCCGGCATCGGCGAATGGAGCGCCCAGCTGATCGCCCTGCGTGCCCTGGCCTGGCCGGACGCGTTTGCCGCCAGCGACCTGGGGGTGTTGATGGCGCTCGAAGGCCCGGGCGGACCACGCGACGCCGCTGCGGCGCTGCAGCGCTCACTGGCCTGGCGACCCTGGCGCGCCTATGCGCTGATGAAGCTGTGGCATCAGCTCGAAACGCCGGCCACGAATCGCCCACCTGGCGCCACGACACATCCCTGATGGAGCAATCATCATGAGCACTTCGACTGCTGCTCCCCAAGGCCGCTGGGCTGGCCTGAGCGCCCAGGCGCATATCGACACCCCGCTCGGCGCAGCCTTGCTGGTGGCGAGTGACCGTGGCCTGGCCGGCTTGTGGTTCGATGGGCAGGCACACCATCCGCTGGCGCCCACATCTGCCGACGAAGCGACTGCCTCTGACGGCGGGTGGCCCGAACGTTTCGATCTGCCCGAGGCGCCGTCACACCCCATGCTGGCGCCGGCCATGGCGCAACTGGAGGAGTACTGGCGCGGCGAACGCAAGCAGTTCGAGCTGGCGCTGGACTTGCGCGGCACGCCGTTCCAGCAGGCGGTCTGGCGCCAACTGCTGGCGATCGGCTGCGGCGCCACGTCGACCTACGGCCGCGTCGCCGCACACATCGGCAAGGCCGCCGCGGTACGGGCCGTGGGCGCGGCCGTCGGGCGCAATCCGGTCTCGGTGATCGTGCCCTGCCACCGCGTGGTGGGTGGGAACGGCGACCTGACTGGTTACGCCGGCGGACTCGATCGCAAACGGGCACTGCTGACGCTGGAAGGTGTGGCGCTGGGCCAGGCCGGGCTTGCCGCGACAGGCAAGACGACGGCACAGATTGCACTCGACCTGACGTCGATGCCCATCGCGCCGGCACGGGCTGGAGCACCACGGAGCGCCGCTTGAAGCCGCGCGCGATGGATCATGTCGAGCTGGGTTGTCTGGCAGCGATCTGGGGCGCGTCGTTTCTGTTCATGCGCCTGGGTGCGGCGGAGTTCGGCGCCATGGCGCTGTCCTTCCTGCGTGTGGCCGGCGCCAGCCTGCTGCTGCTGCCGCTGCTGCTCATGCGTGGCGAATGGCCGGCGCTGAGGGCCAAGGCCGGGCCGATCGCACTGGTCGGGCTGACCAATTCGGCCCTGCCCTTCATCTGTTTTGCCTACGCGGCGCAGTCGCTCAACGCCGGGCTGTCAGCCATCTTCAACGCCACCACGCCGCTGTGGGGCGCGGCGATCGCGGCCCTGTGGCTTGGGGACCGGCTCGCACGCCCCCGCGTGATCGGTCTGGCCATCGGGTTTCTGGGCGTGTTGTGGCTGGCCTGGGACCATGCCCACCTCACCGAGCTGATCAGCGCCCACTGGACCGGCACTGCGTCGGACCCGGCCAGCCCGGCGCTGGATGTGTTCGCCTTTCTAGCGCCCATCGCCGCCTGTCTGGCCGCCGCACTGATGTACGGCTTTTCGGCCAACTTCACGCGCCGTCATCTGGCCGGCGTGGCGCCCATGGCGCTGGCCACCGGCAGCCAGCTCGGGTCGGCCTTGCTGCTGGCACTGCCCGCGGCCGGCCACTGGCCGGCGCACAACCCTGGCGCCACGCCGTGGGCGGCGGCGCTGGCGCTGGCGCTGCTGTGCACCGGCGTGGCCTACATCCTGTATTTCAGGCTGATTTCGCGCGTCGGGCCCACCTATGCCATGAGCGTCACCTACCTAGTGCCGGCCTTCGCGGCGTTCTGGGGCTGGCTGGTGCTGGGTGAGGCCATCTCCCTGGCGATGTTGCTGGGCTGCGCCATCATCTTGCTCGGAACCGCCCTGGCGACGGGAGTATGGGCGCCGCGCCGTGCGTGAGACAAACAAGAAAAAACCGCTGCAAATTACTTTGCAGCGGTTTCTTGAATGGTTGGCGGAGTGGACGGGGCTCGAACCCGCGACCCCCGGCGTGACAGGCCGGTATTCTAACCAACTGAACTACCACTCCTAAGACCAGCAGATTCATACTCATGGTTTTCACCATTTGCGCAAGCTCTGCCAAACTTGGCGACCCCTAGGGGATTCGAACCCCTGTAACGACCGTGAAAGGGTCGTGTCCTAGGCCTCTAGACGAAGGGGTCATATTCTTCGCCGTCTCGAACAACATATTGCTTGAGGATGGTGGAGGTAAGCGGGATCGAACCGCTGACCTCTTGCATGCCATGCAAGCGCTCTCCCAGCTGAGCTATACCCCCAAAGTAGTTTTGACGCGGCACTTGTGGTGCTTAATCAAACCTTCCGTGAATCCTGACACCCCTACAAAGCCGAGGCTTTGTTTCGTTTGTCTGCAAGCTGTCGTTCAAGCGAGAGCAAGAGTATAGACCAGAATTCATGAGGTTTGCAAGCGGTCCAGAACACTTCGACGATTGAAGGACGCCAGCACCGCGTCGACCGACGGTGTCTGGGCCCGTCCGCACACCAGCACACGCAGGGGAATGGCGAGTTGCGGCATCTTGATCTGGTACTCGGCCACCGTGGCCTTGATGGCCTGGTTGATGGCTGGCGCGGCCCATTCACACTCGGCCAGACGCGCCGCCAGCGCCGCGATGGCGGGCTTGATGGTCTCGGTCAGATGGAGTGCGCGGTCGGCTTCGCTGGGCTGCACCGGCTGGTAATACATACGCAGCCAGTCGGCCAGTTCCACCAGCGTGGCGCAGCGGTCCTTGAGCAGCGCACAACGCTGCGCCAGGGCGGTGTCGGCCTCGGCCGTGATGCCAAGTCGCGCCAGCTGTGGCAGCACCAGCTGCGCCAGACGGGCGGGCTCGGCCGCCTTGATGTAGTGGGCGTTCACCCAGGCCAGCTTGGCCGGATCCCACTGCGCGGGGCTGCGCGACAGGTGGCCGCCGTCGAACCAGTTGATCAGTTGCTCGCGCGAGAAGAGTTCGTCGTCACCATGGCTCCACCCCAGGCGCGCCAGGTAGTTGAGCATGGCCTCGGGCAGGAAGCCGCTCTCTTCATAGGCCGTGACACTCACCGCACCGCGGCGCTTGGAGAGCTTCTGCCCATCGTCGCCCAGGATGATGGGCAGGTGGCCGAACCGCGGCAGCGGCGCACCCAGCGCGTTGAAGATGTTGATCTGCCAGGGTGTGTTGTTGATGTGTTCGTCACCGCGAAAGACATGGCTGATCGTCATGTCCCAGTCGTCGACCACCACGGCGAAGTTGTAGGTCGGCACACCGTCGGCCCGCATGATGATGAGATCGTCGATCTCGCGGTTGTTGATGGTGATCGGGCCCTTGACCAGGTCGTCCCAGGTCACGTCGCCGTCGGGCGGATTGCAGAAGCGGATCACCGGTTCCACACCCTGCGGCACCGGTGGCAGTACCTTGCCCGCAGCGGGGCGCCAGGTGCCGTCGTATCGGCGCTTCTCGCCGCGGGCTTCCTGGGCAGCCTTCATGGCTTCGAGGTCTTGGGGCGAGCAGTAGCAGCGGTAGGCCTTGCCTGCGGCGATGAGCTGGTCGACGACAGCGCCGTAACGCGCCAGCCGATGCATCTGGTAGACCGGACCTTCGTCGTAGTCCAGACCGAGCCAGCGCATCGAGGCCAGGATCTGGTCGACCGAGTCCTGCGTCGAACGCGCCACATCGGTGTCCTCGATGCGCAGCACGAACTCGCCGCCGAAATGGCGCGCGTAGGCCCACGAATACAGCGCCGTGCGCGCCGTGCCCAGGTGCAGGAAGCCCGTCGGTGACGGGGCGATGCGGGTGCGGATGGGAGGTCTCATGGGTCGTTCTTTACGCTTCAAGTGCAGCGGCCGACGTCGAAGTCGGCCGCGGTTTGGATCAGGTGACGGTGGCCTGGTGGCCGATCGGCAAACGTTTGGTCAGGCGCCCAGACCCGCGAGGCCACGCGCCAGATCGGCCTTGAGGTCTTCGACGTCTTCCAGCCCCACGGCCAGGCGCAACATACCTTGCGTGATGCCGGCGGCCTGGCGGTGCGCCTCGCTGAGGCGGCCGTGCGAGGTGGTCGATGGATGGGTGATGGTGGTCTTGGTGTCACCCAGGTTGGACGTGACCGAACAGATGCGCGTGGCGTCCGACACCGCCCAGGCGCCCGCCCGTTCACCCTTGACCACGAAGGACACCACCGCGCCACCCAGTCCCGACTGCTGCTTCATCGCCAGCGCGTGTTGCGGATGGGATTCGAGGCCGGGGTAATACACCCGATCGACAGCAGGCTGGGCTTCGAGCCAGCGCGCAATCTCGAGCGCCCGCGCACTTTGCGCCTGCAGGCGAATGGAGAGCGTCTCCATGCCCTTGAGCACGACCCAGGCGTTGAAGGGTGACAACGTCATGCCGGCGCTGCGCATGGTCGGCACGAACTTGGCGTCGATCAGCTCGGCTGGCCCACATAACGCACCGGCCACGACGCGGCCCTGGCCATCGAGGAACTTGGTGCCCGAATGCATCACCAGGTCGGCGCCGAATTTCACCGGCTGCTGCAGCGCGGGTGAACAAAAGCAGTTGTCGACCAGCAGCAGCGCGCCGCCGGCGTGGGCGATCTCGGCGAGTGCGGCGATGTCGCACACCTCGGTGAGCGGGTTGTTGGGTGTCTCGGCAAACAGCAGCTTGGTGTTGGGCAACATGGCCGCCTGCCACTCGGCCGGGTCGGTCTGCGAGACGAAGCTGGTCTGGATGCCGAACTTGGCGAAGTCCTGGAACAGCTTGATGGTCGAGCCGAACACACCTTGTGAACACACCACGTGGTCACCCGCCTTGAGCAGCGACATGATGGTGATGAGGATGGCCGACATGCCACTCGAGGTGGCGATACATCCGGTCGTTCCCTCGAGTGCCGCGAGCCGGCGCTCCATCATCATGACGGTGGGGTTCGAGAAGCGGCTGTAGACGAAGGCTTCTTCCTCGTTGGCGAAGCGTGCCGCGGCGGTGGCCGCATCGGGGTGCACGAAGCTGCTGGTGAGGAACAAGGCCTCGGAGTTTTCGCCCCAGGCGGTGGCCGGCAGGCCTTCGCGCACGGCCAGGGTGTCGCGGCGCACGTCGGGCGGCAGATCGGTGCGCGGCAAGCGCTTGGAATCGATGGTCGAGGTCATTGTTGATCGTGTCGTGTCTGGACGGCGTCAGCCGGTGCGTAGGCCTGGGCCCAGCTCATGGCCTACTGGGCGCCGGCGCCCTGCAGCGCCAGTCGACCACGAGCGTCACTGTCTTCTTCGTCGGGCTGATTGGCGCGTTGAGTACGCATGGCCTGGAAGTCGGCCACGCTGACATCACCGGTGATGTAGACGCCGTCGAAACACGAGGCCTCGAAGCCGTGGATCGTCGGGTTGAGCGACGAGATGGCGCGTTTCATGGCATCGACGTCCTGATAGATCAAGGCATCACAGCCGATGTATTCGCGGATCTCTTCCATGGTGCGGTCGTGGGCGATCAGCTCTTCGCTGGTCGGCATGTCGATGCCGTAGACGTTGGGGTAACGCACCGGCGGCGCAGCCGAGGCCATGTACACCTTGTTGGCACCGGCCTCGCGCGCCATCTGCACGATCTCCTTGGACGTGGTGCCACGCACGATCGAGTCGTCCACCAGCAACACGTTGCGGCCCTTGAACTCCATCGCCATGGCGTTGAGCTTCTGGCGCACGCTCTTCTTGCGCACCGCCTGGCCGGGCATGATGAAGGTGCGGCCCACGTAGCGGTTCTTGACGAAGCCCTCGCGGTACGGTTTGCCGAGCTTCTGAGCCAGTTGCATGGCCGACGGCCGGCTCGATTCCGGGATGGGGATGACCACATCGATCTCCGACGGCGCCAGCAGGTTGATGACGCGCTGCGCCAGCGTTTCACCCATATTGAGACGGGCGTGGTAGACCGAGATGCCGTCGATCACCGAATCGGGCCGTGCCAGGTAGACGTATTCGAAGATGCAGGGGTGCAACTGAGGCTCGGCGGCACATTGCTGGGCATGCAGGCGGCCGGCCACATCGATGAAGATGGCCTCGCCGGGTGCCACGTCGCGCACCATGCGAAAACCGTTGCCTTCCAGCGCCACCGATTCACTCGCCACCATCCAGTCGTTGCCGTGCGCGGTGGCCTGCTGCCCCAGGCATAGCGGCCGGATGCCGAACGGGTCGCGAAACGCCACCAGGCCATAACCTGCGATGAGCGCCACCACGGCGTACGACCCCTTGACACGCCGGTGCACGGCGGCGATCGCCTTGAATACCTCGGCCGAGGTGAGTGGCATGTCGCGCGCGGCCAGTTCGAGCTCGTGCGCCAACACGTTGATCAGCACCTCGGTGTCACTGTCGGTGTTGAGATGGCGCCGGTCCAGGCCGAACAACTCCTGCCTCAGTGCCTGGGCGTTGGTGATGTTGCCGTTGTGCACCAGCACCACACCAAACGGCGCGTTGACGTAGAAGGGCTGCGCCTCTTCTTCGCTGTAGGCATTGCCGGCCGTCGGGTAACGCACCTGACCCAGTCCCACATTGCCCGGCAGCGCCCGCATGTTGCGGGTGCGAAAAACGTCGCGCACCATGCCGCGCGCCTTGTGCATGAAGAACTTGGTGCCATTGGCAGTCACGATGCCTGCGGCATCCTGGCCCCGGTGCTGCAGCAGCAGCAAGGCGTCATAGATCAACTGGTTTACCGGCGATCCTGCGATCACCCCGACGATGCCACACATCCCACAACTCCAATTGCGCGGCACCGAAGCGCGCTTACAACCAACCAGGCGCGAGCCGGCGCGAGCCGCCGTCCGCCCCGCATCATGCCCGAGGCGGCTTGTTCGGGTCGCCCGGCAAGACCGGGCCGATCACGTCCAGCAACATCCGCACCTGGCCGACACCGACCGAGGCGCCCCAGGCCGCCATACGCCCCAACGGCGTCAGGTCGACCAGGCCGACCAGCACCAGCAACATGACCAGCCCGCGCAACAAGCCGAACGCCGCGCCAAGCAGCCGGTCGACCGGCGCCAGAGGTGAAGCATGCAACAACTGGCGCACTGCCCAGCCCAGCAGCCGCCAGGCCAGCAAGGCACCCACAAACGCCAGCACATAACCGGCGCCGTGCTGCAGCGCCGAGCCCGGCGAGCCCAGGTGCAGCATCTGCGCCAGGTCGACACCCCAGGTGCGCGCCACCAGCCAGGCCACCAGCCAGCCCAGCAGCGCCAACACCTCGTACACCAAGCCACGCACGGCGCCCACCAGCACCGAGGCGACGAGCACGGCGAGAAAACCCCAGTCGATCCAGGTCGACACTGTCATGCCCACGCCGGTCTCACAGCGGCATGACGCTGGCGCTCATGCCACTGGCACGAAGCTTTTGCAGCATACGTTCGGCCTCTTCACGGCTGGCATAAGGCCCCAGGCGGACGCGGATGCGCCGTGCGCCGGCGGCGTCGACCTCCTGCTCGTAGGCCTTGAAGCCGAGTTTCTCGACCTTGCCGCGCGTTTCACGCGCCGCTGCCGCATGTTCGAACGCACCCACCTGAACGACAAACCGGTTGCCGGCCGGCACGACCGGTTTGGCCTCGAGTGCCGCCTTGGCGCGCGCACTGTCGTCGGGGCGAGGTGTGGGTCTGGGCGTTGCGACCGGCTTCGGTGTCGCCGGTCGGGCCGGCGCAACAGGCGCCGCCGCGCTGTTGCGGACTGGTGCCGGTACGACCGGCGCGACTGCTGCCCCACGGCTCGAGGCAACAGGCGCCGGTGCAGCAACCCGTGCAGGCGCCACTGGCTGGTTGTCCGCAGGCTGCACCGGCCGGGCGGCGGGTGCCTGAGGTACCGGCACCACGAGCGCCGGCGACTTGGGCATGGCCGGGGCCATGGCCACGACGGGCGCGGCTGACTCGGCGGCGGCTGATGTGTTGCCGCCGGCGTCGACCAGCGGCCGCACGCCAGCCAGCGGGCTTTCGGTAGCGGCACCCGATGCGCCATCACGGCGCACGTCGATGGCGATGTCCTTGGCGACCGGGCGAGGCTGGGTTTCCAGGATCAGCGGCAGGCCGAGCACCGCAGCCAGCACCAGCACGACGGCACCCAGCAGCCGCCGGCGCGCGCGCAGGCGGATCTGCGCCATGCCATCTTCGGACAGCGGCACAGCCTGTTCGGGCCGTTGGCCCTGCGAGCGTTTGAAGAAGTTGAACAGACCCATGTCGAAGTCGGTCGCCGGGGCGAGATGGTCGGTGTGGGCCCGTGGGGAGGATCAGACCTGGATGGCTGCGGCGTGTCGGTCGGCGGTGTCACCTGGGGTTTGAGCGGCTTTGCAGTGTGCCGATCAGCCCGTCAACCGAGGTGCGCCGCACCCAGGCGGGGAAAGTCCTTGTTGCAGCACACCGCCCACGGTGTAGAACGAGCCGAACACCAAAATTCTATCAGCCGGGTCAGCGCCAGCCAGCGCCTTGTGCAGCGCAGCAACCGGGCCGGCGCAGGCCTCGACGGTGACCGGCGGCAGGCCCGCCGGGCGACGCGCCAACGTGCCGGTCGGCCCTGTCGGCGTGGCCACGTCGGCGCCCGCCGCACCAAGGCCCGAACGAGGCCTTGCGCCAGGAACAGTCAGCCCGCGCAGCAGTGTGGCCAGCGCCTCGCCGCTGGCGGCGCGGGCAGTCGGCAGATCACAGCAGTACCAGTGGTCGACCAGCGGCAGCAACGGCGCCACCAGCGCCGGCAGGTCCTTGTCGGCCATGGCGCCGAAGACCGCGTGGGTGCGCGGGAAATAGGCCATCTGGTCCAGGTTGTGCGACAGCGCCGCAGCGGCGTGCGGGTTATGCGCCACGTCCAGCACCAACGTGGGCTGGCCTGGCACAACCTGGAACCGCCCCGGCAGTTCCACCATCGCCAGACCGTTGCGCACCGCCTGCGCCGTGACCGGCAGTAGTGGCCGCATGGCCTCCAGCGCAGCCAGCACACCCGAAGCGTTGATGAGCTGGTTGGCACCACGCAGCGCCGGGTAACCCAGCGAGTTGTGGCGCCGGCCCCGGCCGCTCCAGGACCACTGCA
Organism: Candidatus Intricatilinea gracilis; assembly: GCA_016702605.1. Classification (GTDB taxonomy): domain Bacteria; phylum Pseudomonadota; class Gammaproteobacteria; order Burkholderiales; family Burkholderiaceae_C; genus Sphaerotilus; species Sphaerotilus gracilis. The sequence continues at coordinate 201,492 of JADJDQ010000021.1, read as the reverse complement.
GGCGGTCACCTGCGTAGTTGAAATCCTTGCCGAAGCACCAGAGCTCGGCGCCGATCTCGCGTGCGTGGTCGACCACGCTGGCGGGTGGCACCGGGTCACCGATGATGGCCGGCCGGCCGGTGCGCAGAATTCCGGCCTTCTCGTGGCCGATCGACTCGCGGGTGTAGCCCAGGAAATCGGTGTGATCGATGTCGATGGCGGTGACGATGGCACAGTCGGTGTCGATCACATTGACGGCGTCGAGCCGCCCGCCCAGCCCCACTTCGAGGATCACTGCGTCCAAGGTTTGCGCCGCGATGCAGCGCAGGATGGCCAGCGTGGTGAATTCGAAATACGTCAGCCCGACGCTGCCGCGCGCCGCCTCGACCGCAGCGAAATGAGGCAGCAACTGTTCGCCCTTGACCGCGTTGCCGTTGATGCGCAGGCGCTCCTCGAACTGCACCAGGTGCGGGCTGGTGTAGACCGCCACGCGGTAGCCCGCCTGCAGCAAGATGGCTTCGAGCATGGCGCAGGTCGAGCCCTTGCCATTGGTGCCGGCCACGGTGAACACAGGCGCGTGCATGCGCAGTCCGAGCGCGTCGCGCACCTGGGCGACACGTTCGAGCCCGAGGTCGATGGACTTGACGTGCTGGCGTTCGCCATGCGCCAACCAGTCGGCCAGGCTCCAGTCCGCTTGCGGCAAGGGATTCATGCGAAGTTGTTGGTGGACAAAAAACAAGGGCGTCCGCTTGGACGCCCTCGGCAGTCGGGCCGCCCGGCCAGCGGGTCGGCCACACTGGCGGTACCGATCAGGCCACCGCGTCGGCGCTCTGGCGCTGCAGCATGGCCAGGCAACGTGCCACGGTGGAGCGCAGTTCGCGACGGTCGACGATCATGTCGAGCGCACCCTTCTCGATCAGGAACTCGGAGCGCTGGAAACCTTCGGGCAGTTTCTCGCGCACGGTATTCTCGATCACGCGCGGGCCGGCAAAACCGATCAGTGCCTTGGGTTCGGCAATCACCACGTCACCCACGAAGGCGAAGCTGGCCGACACACCACCCATGGTCGGGTCGGTCAACACGCTGATGTAGGGCAGGCGCGCCTTGGCCAGGCGGGTGAGTGCAGCGTTGGTCTTGGCCATCTGCATCAGGCTGAGCAGACCTTCCTGCATACGTGCACCGCCGGTGGCGGTGAAACACACAAAGGGCAGCTTTTGTTCCACGGCGGCTTCGACACCACGGGCGAAACGTTCACCCACCACCGAACCCATCGAGCCGCCCATGAAGTCGAACTCGAAACAGGCGGTGATGAGCGGAATGCTCATCACGGCGCCGGCCATCACGACCAGGGCGTCGGTCTCGCCGGTGCTTTCGAGTGCTTCCTTGAGCCGCTCGGGGTACTTGCGGCTGTCCTTGAACTTGAGCGCATCGACCGGCAGCACCTCGTGACCGATCTCGTAACGTCCTTCCGGGTCGAGGAAGGAGTCGATGCGGGCGCGCGCACCGATGCGGTGGTGATGGCTGCACTTGGGGCAGACATTGAGGTTGCGCTCGAGGTCGGTGTTGTAGAGCACCGTCTCGCACGACGGGCACTTGACCCACAAACCTTCCGGCACCGAGCGACGCTCGCTCGGGTCGGTCTGCTGGATCTTGGGCGGCAGCAGCTTGTCGAGCCAACTCATGCGGAAACTCCTGGTGGTGGCAATGATGCGGAGTAATCGGCGCCGTCGAGTGCGGCGCGAATCTCGCCGATGAAACCGGCGGCGACCTGGGCGACCCGCTCGCGCGGCTCGGACTCGATCAACTGGATGATACGGGAACCAATCACGACAGCGTCTGACGAACGGGCTACCGCAACCGCTGTTTCAGCATCGCGGATACCGAAACCGACGCCGACCGGCACGTTCACGTGCCCGCGGATGCGCGGCACCATACGTGCCACGGCGTCGGTGTCGAGGTTGCCGGCACCCGTCACCCCCTTGAGCGACACGTAATAGACGTAGCCCTTGGCGATGCGTCCCACGGCTTGCATACGTGCCTCGGTCGACGTGGGTGCGAGCAGGAAGATCAGGTCCAAGCCGTGGCGCGCCAGGCTGGCGGCAAACTCGACACATTCCTCGGGCGGATAGTCGACGATCAACACACCATCCACACCCGCTTCGGCGGCGTCGACCACGAACCGTTCGCTGCCGTAACGCTCGACCGGGTTGGCGTAGCCCATCAGCACCACGGGCGTGTCGCCGTTGGACTTGCGGAACTCCCGCACCATGGCCAGCACGTGTTTCAGGCCGATGCCTCGGGCAAGCGCACGTTCGCTGGCATGCTGAATCACCGGGCCGTCAGCCATGGGGTCGGAAAACGGCACCCCGAGCTCGATGACGTCGGCGCCGGCCTGGGCCATGGCCAGCATCAGGTCGACGGTGACATCGGCAAACGGATCACCGGCGGTGACGTAGGGAATCAGCGCCTTGCGGCCCTGGGCGGCCAGCGCCTTGAAGGTGGCGGCAATGCGGCTCATCGTGCAACTCCCTGGGTCGAGGCCGGCAGGCTGACCGTGCTGCCGCCACCCTTGACCGACTCCCCGCGGCACGAGGGCCGGCAGTAGAAATCAGCGCCGCTCAGGTCGGCGACGGTGCCGATGTCCTTGTCGCCACGCCCCGAAAGATTGACCAGGATGTGCTGGTCGGGCCGCATGGTTTTGGCCAGCTTCATCGCGTAGGCCACGGCATGGCTCGATTCGAGCGCCGGGATGATGCCTTCGGTGCGGCACAAATAGTGGAAGGCCTTGAGCGCTTCGTCGTCGGTGATGCCGACGTACTCGGCGCGGCCGATGTCCTTCAGGTATGCATGCTCGGGGCCGACGCCGGGGTAGTCCAGACCGGCCGAGATCGAATGGGTCTCGATGATCTGGCCGTTCTCGTCCTGCAGCAGGTAGGTGCGGTTGCCATGCAACACGCCGGGTGAGCCGGCGCTGAGTGATGCCGCATGTTTGCCACTGTCCAGCCCCAGGCCGGCTGCCTCGACACCGATGAGACGTGTGCCGGCATGGTCGATGTAAGGGTAGAAGATGCCCATGGCATTGCTGCCGCCGCCCACACAGGCGATCACCGCGTCGGGCTGCCGGCCAGCAGGTCCGCCCAGGGACGCGATCTGCTCGGGCATCTGCGTGAGGCACTCTTCGCCGATCACGCTCTGGAAGTCACGCACCATGGCCGGGTATGGATGTGGTCCCGCCACCGTGCCGATGATGTAGAAGGTGTTCTCGACGTTGGTGACCCAGTCACGCATGGCTTCGTTGAGCGCGTCCTTGAGTGTCTTGCTGCCCGACTCGACCGGCACGACCTTGGCGCCGAGCAGGTGCATGCGGTAGACGTTGGGGCTCTGGCGCTTGACGTCCTCGCTGCCCATGTAGACGACACATTCCATGCCGTAACGCGCGCAGATCGTCGCCGTGGCCACGCCGTGTTGTCCGGCACCGGTTTCTGCGATGACCCGCGGCTTGCCCATCCGTTTGGCCAGCAGCGCCTGGCCGATGGTGTTGTTGACCTTGTGTGCGCCGGTGTGGTTGAGGTCTTCGCGCTTGAGGTAGATCTGCGCGCCGCCCATCTCTCGGCTCATCCGGTCGGCGTGGTAGATCGGGCTGGGGCGGCCGACGAAGTGCTTCAATTCGCGCTTGAACTCGGCGATGAACGCGGGATCCTTGCTGTAGTGCTCGTAGGCGTTGCGCAACTCGTCGAGTGCGTGTGACAACGTTTCGGCAACAAAGCTGCCGCCGTAGACGCCGAAGTGCCCGCTGGCATCGGGCTGCTGATAAAGAGACATGGTCTGGCCTTTCGGCTGAAATCGATGGAAAGGGCCGCCGGCTGGCCCGACCTGGCTGACCTTTGCGGTCGCCTGGCAGATCAGGCTGGAGAGGCTGCGAGGAGTTGGTCGGCCTCGCGCACGGCGGCGCAGAAACGACGGATGAGTTGTGCGTCCTTGATGCCCTTGGCGGCTTCGACGCCCGAACTCACGTCAACGGCCGATGGCCGCACACGTGTGATCCCATCGATCACGTTTGCAGGATTCAACCCACCAGACAAAACGACCGGACGGGGGACGTTTGGAGGAATGACAGACCAATCGAAAACCTTTCCACCACCGCCATAACCCTCGACGAACGCGTCGAGCAAGATGGCCTGGGCGCTGCTGTACAGCGCGGCAAAGTTTAACAAATCGAAACCAGGGCCGATGCGGGCGGCGCGCAGGTAGGGCCGGTGCGGGGCTTCGCAGGCAGCCACGTCCTCGTCGCCATGGAACTGCAGCAGCAGGTCGGGGATGGCGGCGCAGGCCGCAGCAATGTCAGCCATTGATGCGTTGACGAACAAGCCCACAGGCGTGACGAAGGGCGGCAACTCGCGCACGAGTGAGACGGCGCGATCCAGGGTGACATGGCGCGGGCTTCGATCGTAGAAGACGAAGCCGATGGCGTCGGCACCGGCCTCGACGGCAGCGGCCACGTCGGACTCGCGGGTCAGGCCACAGATCTTGATGCGGGTACGCAGGGGCATGGGGGCGTCGGACTCGAGTTGGACGTGAGTGAAACTGAAGGTGGGCACCGGATATGGCCGACGAACAGGTTCGGAGTACAGGGTCCGCAAGTTCGGGCCGAGCGTTCGGTCCGCGGCTTGGTGTCTTGCGAATCAGACACCGCCCGGCAACCACTCGGCCGCTGGACTGCTGGTCGGCAGGCCATGCTCGGCATCGTAGCGCGGGCCCAGAAAGTACAGGCCGTCTGGCGTGAAGGTCGGCGCGGCCAGGCTGCGGTCGCGTGAACGCAGCACCTCGCCAATCCATCCGGGCTCACGAGTGCCGCTGCCCACCGCCATCAGACTGCCCATCAGATTGCGCACCATGTGGTGCAAGAAGGCGACCGCCTCGAACTCGAAACGCAGGTACTGGCCCTGCGACCCGAGCGGCGTGATGGTGATCTCGCGCAGATGTTTGACCGGGCTGAGTGCCTGGCAGGCGGCAGCGCGAAAGGCGCTGAAGTCGTGTTCGCCGATCAGCAGCGCGGCGGCCTCGCGCATGGGTTCGATCGCCAGCGGCCGGAAGGTCCAGCCGACGAGACCGTGGTCGATCGCCGGGCGCGCTGCCGAAACCCGCAACACATAAACATACCGGCGTGCACGGGCCGAATTGCGCGCGTGGAAGTGATCAATCACCGGCACACACCACTGCACCGCCACATCCATGGGCAAGAAGCGGTTGGTGCCACGCACCCACGAGAAATCTTCGCGCTCGCGTGTGGTGTCGAAGTGCACCACCTGGTTGACGGCGTGTACGCCGGCATCGGTGCGCCCGGCGCACAGGGTGCGGATGGGCTCGTCGGCGAACCTGGCCAGCGCGGATTCGAGGTGGTCCTGCACCGTCTTGCCGCCAGGCTGGCTCTGCCAGCCCTGATAGGCGCCGCCGCGATAACTCAGTCCGAGGGCAATGCGGGGCATCGAAGTCGACCGCCGGTTGCCCGGCCGTCGCAAGAGGAGAACTACAAAAGCCTCGGCCCGTCGTTCACCTGCGCCAGCTTGCGCAAGTCGATCGACGGGCCGAGGCAGAAAGGCGAAGTCTGGTACTTGCCGGGACGGATCAGGACAGCTGTTCAAGCATGCTGCGGGCCTTGGCCTGCAGCGCACCTTCGGCACGTTCGACCACTTCCTGCAGCAGATCGCGGGCACCTTCCGGTGTCGCCGATCTGGCGGAACTCTTCGGCCAGTTCGATCTTGCGGGCCAGCGGATCAGCGCCGTCATCATCGATGGGCGGTAGATCGAGCGGTGCCGACGGCTGCGAGAAGTGGCCGTGGCCGGTGCTGGGCAAGGCGTCGAGATCGAGCGATATGCCACCCAGGTCGACCTGCTGCGCCGGCGCCGAGTTAGGCGCGGCCGTGGGCAGATCGCTGGTGTCGAAATCGACGCTGTTGCTCATCGACGAATCGAGCCGGCCCGACCCCGTCGAGGGGCGACCAAAACCCGAAGGTTCGCCGACATGGGCGTCTTCCATCGCGGCGGGCACCGAGATGTCCAGGTCGACCGACGCGCTCGATCCGCTGGGTACCGGGTCGTCGAGTGACAGGTCGGGCTCGGGGCTTTCGTAACGCGACGGCGACGGCACGATCGACTGCGGCATGGTGCTCGCACCCAGCGGCTCGAGGCTGCCACTGCCGGTCGGGCTGTGTGGTGCACCGCCCGGCTCGTAGAGCATGTTGTCCGGATCGATCGAACGGCCCAGTTCCTGCGTCTTGGTCCACTCCTCGCCCTGACCACCGGTCAGACCGTAAAGCTCGCCGGCCAGCAACTCGAATCCCTTGGTGTCGCGCCGTTTGGCATACACCTCGAGCAGCTTGGTGCGGATCGCCAGCCGGTCCGGGTTGGCGCGCATCGCCTCCTTGAGGATCTCTTCGGCCTGCAGATCGCGACCGTAGGCGAGGTAGACGTCGGCCTCGGCCACCGGATCGACATCACCGATGGCGTCGATCTGGCTGAGCGAATAACTCATCGACGACGGAGCGCCCGAGGCGTCACGTGTATCGATGCGCTGACCACCGCTGGCACCGAAGAACGAGTCCGGCTGCAGCCGGCTTTCGAGGAAGGAGGTGACACCCTCCTCGTTCTTGTTCTTGCCGCGCAGGCGATACCAGCCCAGGCCAGCCAACACGGCGAGCAGCAGACCCGCACCCGGCAGCACCAGGGGGTTGTCGGCCAGTGTATCTATCAGCGATGGCTCTTCGGGCACAGGCATGGCCGGAGGAGCCGAAGCCGCGCGCGGCACGCTGAGCGGCTCGGAAGCCGGCTGCACCTGGGCAATGGCGCCGGCCGGAGCACTGGCCACATCAGCAACGGCACTGGCTGCAGAGGCTGCCGCCACGGCCGCCACCGGAGCCACAGACGGCACCGACACGACGGCCGGGGCGGCACCGGTGGTCGGCGCCGACGCCGAACTCGGCACACCGATGCTCAAGCCAGATGAACTGGCGGAGGCAATGACCGGCGCACCCTTGGTGGCTGCCGATGCAGGCTGAAGGGCCTTGAGTTCGCTGACGTTGCGGTTGAGCTCACCCATGCGTGCCGCGGACTCCTTGCGTGCACGCTCCTTGGCGATCTTGTCTTCGAGCTGGGCAGCAGCTGCGGCGTCTTTGTTCGCCTTGTCCAGCTTGAGTTGATCTGCCGCGGCAGCACCACCAGGCTTGCGATCCTGCACCTCGGCCTGGACCTTGCCACCCGAGCGGCGCGTGGTGTCCGCGCTGTCCTGGGCCGCAGGAACTGCACCCGCCAGACGCTGGCGATAGGCGTTGAAGTCCGCACTTTGAGCCTGGATGAGCTTGCGCGCCTCGGCCACGTCGACGGCACCGGCCTGCTCGGCCGACGGCACGGCAAGCACAGCCCCGGCACGCAGGCGGTTCATGTTGTTGTCGACGAAGGCACTGGCGTTGCCACGGAACATGCTGACCAACATCTGGTCGAGCGAAACACCCTGCTGCATCTGACCTGCGGCAATCCTTCCCAGCGTGTCACCCGGCTTGACCACATAGTCTCGACGGGCATCGGTGGTCGGCTTATCGGGGCCGGTACGAGCTGCAGGCTTCTCGGCGGCGGGCACGTCGACTGGTGCAACCGGCGCAGCGGCACGCGTGCTGGCACGGGGCGCCACCTTGGGCGCGACGGGCGGTTCGGCAACGGCGGGGGCAGCGCCGTTGCCGTTGCCGGAGGCAGTCTGACCGGGGGGCGACAACGGTGTGGCCGCTACGGCAGGCGCGGCTGCAACAGGTGCGGTGGACGCTTCAGGCGGCGGTGTCGCTGCCTGACGACCCGACGGAGGATCGAAAAGCAGCGTGTATTCACGCAAAAGCCGGCCGGTCGCCCAGGACAACTCGAGGATGAGGTCGACGAACGGCTCCTGCACCGATTTGTCGCTGGTGATACGCAGGAAAGCCGTACCGTCCGGACGACGTTCGAGCACCACCTGCGTCACAGGCAGTACCGGGTTGTAGTCGATGCCCGCTACACGGTACGAATCGGGTGGAGCTACTCGCACACGCAGATTCGCAGCCTCCTCGGGTGTGAGCGATGTCACATCGATTTCAGCCCGTAGCGATTCTCCGAGCGACGATTGCACGGAAAGCCGGCCCAGGCTGAGCGCGAGCGCAGGCTGCGCGGTCAGCAAGGCTGCCGACACTGCAGCCACTGCCGCCACATCTTTCAAAGCCCAAAGGCCGGTGCGTTTCATATCGGTTTTCAAGGCGTCTCCCACGATGTCCCGACCACCGGACCGCGACATACCGTTTGAGTTGACCCGGGTGACCGCCACCCGGCAAATATGAAAACACAATAACATCAACGAGATACAAAGACAAGCTCATGCACTGCCTGATGTTCGGCACGGCGGCCATATTCGTGCCTCGAATGATCGTCGTTGTCGGTCGACAACGACGATCAAGGCGCCAAATCAGGCCTCCAAAAGGATGCGCAACATGCGCCGCAGGGGCTCGGCGGCACCCCACAACAATTGGTCACCAATTGTGAACGCGCCCAGATATTCGGGCCCCATGGCCAGCTTGCGCAGCCGCCCGACAGGTATCGAAAGGGTACCGGTGACGGCCACGGGTGTCAGTTCACGCATGCTGGCATCGCGGGTATTGGGCACCACCTTCACCCATTCGTTATCGGCAGCGATGAGGGCCTCGAGGTCGGCCAATGGCACATCGCGGCGCAACTTGAAAGTCAGCGCCTGGCTGTGGCAACGCATGGCGCCGACCCGCACACAAAAACCGTCGACCGGCACGGCAGTGCTGCCGAAGGCTTCGCCCTGCCCCAATATCTTGTTGGTCTCGGCCATTCCCTTCCACTCTTCGCGCGACACGCCGTTGCCCAGATCCTTGTCGATCCAGGGAATCAGTGAACCCGCCAGCGGCACGCCGAAATTGGCCGTTTCGGTTGCACTCAGGCCGCGCTGGCACTCGATCACGCGGCGATCGATATCCAGAATCGCACTTTTCGGATCTGCCAGCAGGTCACGCACCTCGGCATTCAGGGTGCCGAACTGGGTGAGCAATTCACGCATGTGCTGCGCACCACCACCCGATGCCGCCTGGTAAGTTTGTGTGCTCATCCACTCGACGAGACCGGCCTTGTACAGCGCCCCCACACCCATGAGCATGCAGCTGACGGTGCAGTTTCCGCCGATCCAGTCGCGCCCGCCGGCCGCCAGCGAGCGGTGGATCACCGGCATATTGACGGGGTCGAGAATGATGACGGCGTCGTCTTTCATGCGCAGGGTCGAGGCTGCGTCGATCCAGTGGCCGCGCCAGCCGGCCGCACGCAATTTCGGATAGACCTCGGTCGTGTAATCACCACCTTGCGCGGTGATGATGATCTCGCAGCGCTTGAGCGCCTCGATATCGAAGGCGTCGAGCAGCTTGGTCTCATTACGCGCCTGCGCCGGTGCCGCGCCACCAGCGTTGCTGGTGCTGAAGAACACCGGCTCGATCAGGTCGAAATCGCCCTGCGCCTGCATGCGGTCCATCAGCACGGAACCAACCATGCCGCGCCAACCAACCAGTCCTGTGAGTTTCATGTCTGTGCCCCTTGTTGAAGATGGTGAAAGGAAATCTTCTGTCCCCCCGGCTCGTTCGCCTGGTTCCGGGGGTGGGGCGAGACGAACCGGAGCTGAATCAGCTCGTGGTCAAAATGGTTTTGCCGGATCCCGCGTCACCCCGCAAGGCGTCGATCACGGCCTGGCCCATCTCGCGTGTGCCGACACGGCGATTGCCTTCGGACCAGATATCGGCGGTGCGCAAACCGTCCGTCAGGACCTGGCTGACCGCCGCCTCGATACGCTCGGCCGCGCGGGTCTCGCGCAGAGAAAACTTCAGCATCATGGCCGCCGACAAAATGGTCGCCAGCGGATTGGCCACACCTTTTCCGGCGATGTCCGGGGCGCTGCCGTGGCTGGGCTCGTACAGGCCTTGATTGCGGTCGTTGAGTGACGCCGACGGCAACATGCCGATCGAACCGGTCAACATCGATGCCTCGTCCGACAGGATGTCACCGAACATGTTGCCGGTGACCACCACATCGAATTTCTTGGGCGCGCGCACCAGTTGCATCGCGGCATTGTCGACGTACATGTGTTCGAGTTCGACGTCGGGGTATTGGCCGTGCACCTCGGTGACCACATCCTTCCAGAACTGGAAGGTTTCGAGCACGTTGGCCTTGTCGACGCTGGTGACCTTCTTGCTGCGCAGGCGCGCCGCCTGAAACGCCACGTGCGCGATGCGTTCGATTTCCGGGCGGGAATATCGCATCGTGTCGAAGGCTTCTTCGGCACCTGCAAACTGGCCATCGGGCGCGCTGCGCCGGCCGCGCGGCTGGCCGAAATAGATGTCGCCGGTAAGCTCACGGATGATCAGGATATCCAGCCCCGCCACCAGTTCGGGCTTGAGACTGGAGGCATGCGTGAGTTGCTCGTAGCAGATCGCCGGGCGGAAATTGGCGAACAGCCCGAGTTGCTTGCGCAGACCCAGGATCGCCTGCTCGGGGCGCAACGAACGCTCGAGCGTGTCGTATTTCCAGTCGCCCACGGCGCCGAACAGGATGGCGTCGGATTCACGCGCCAGATTCAAGGTGGCTTCGGGCAGCGGATGGCCGCTGGCTTCATAGGCCGCACCACCGACAGGCGCGGTCTGCAGCGCGATGTCGAGGTCGAGTGCGTGCAGCACCGCGACGGCTTCGGCAACGATTTCGGGGCCGATGCCGTCACCGGGAAGGACTGCGATCTTGTGCGTCATGGGGTCGGTTACCAGAGAAAAGTCAGCCTGCCAGACGTTGACCGAGCCAGGGCTTGGTGGCCAGCCGCTCGGCTTCGTAGGCGCGGATATTGTCGGCGTGACGCAGCGTCAGGGCGATGTCGTCGAAACCGTTGACCAGGCAGTACTTGCGAAACGGCTCGATGTCGAAGGGCAGTTCGGCACCGTCGGGCTTGACGACCACCTGGCGCGGCACGTCCACCGTGAGCTGGTAGCCGACAAAGGCATACACCTCGTCGAACAACTGCGCCACGGCTGAAGCCGGCAGCACGATCGGCAGGATGCCGTTCTTGAAGCAGTTGTTGAAGAAGATGTCGGCAAAACTCGGCGCGATCAGGCAGCGAAACCCATATTGCTCGAGCGCCCAGGGCGCATGTTCACGGCTCGATCCACAGCCGAAATTGCTGCGCGCCAGCAGCACCGAGGCACCGCGATAACGCGACTGGTTGAGCACGAAATCAGGGTTGCTGCGCCGCGTGGCCGGATCCTGACCCGGCTCGCCGGCATCGAGAAATCGCCAGGCATCGAACAGGTTCTGACCGAAGCCGGTGCGCTTGATCGACTTGAGAAACTGCTTGGGAATGATCGCGTCGGTATCGACGTTGTCCCGGTCCATGGGGGCAACCAGGCCGGTGTGCAGGGTGAGTGCTTGCATGCTGATGTCTCGATCTGGGCGCTACGGTCGGTGCGATGCGGTGATGGGCAAAGTCGATGAAGTCGCTCGCCCTCAGGCGATGCGGCGCACGTCGACAAAATGCCCTTGCATCGCCGCGGCCGCGGCCATCGCGGGGCTCACCAGGTGGGTTCGCCCACCGGCGCCCTGGCGACCTTCGAAGTTGCGGTTGCTGGTGGAGGCACACCGTTCGCCCGGCTCGAGCCGGTCGGCGTTCATGGCCAGGCACATCGAGCAACCTGGCTCACGCCACTCGAAGCCTGCCGCCTTGAAGATCACATCCAGACCTTCCCGCTCGGCCTGTTCCTTCACCAGGCCGGAGCCAGGCACCACCATCGCGAGCTTGACGTTGGCGGCCAGGCGACCACCGATGTGGCGCACCACCGCCGCGGCTTCGCGCATGTCCTCGATGCGGCTGTTCGTACACGAGCCGATGAAGACCTTGTCGATGCGGATATCCGAGATGAGCTTGTTGGGGTCGAGCGCCATGTAGGCCAGCGCACGTTCGATGGCGTCGCGGCGCACCGGGTCGCGCTCGCGCTCGGGGTCGGGCACGCGGTCGTCCACGGCCAGCACCATCTCGGGCGAGGTGCCCCAGGTGACCTGCGGACGCAGGTCGCTCACGTCGAGTTCGACCACGGCGTCGAAATGCGCGCCCGGGTCACTGTGCAGCGTGCGCCAGTAGGTGGCCGCCAGATCGAACTCGACGCCCTTGGGTGTGAAGGGGCGTCCCTTCACATAGTTGATCGTCGTGTCATCCACACCCACCAGACCGGCACGTGCGCCGGCCTCGATGGCCATGTTGCACACCGTCATGCGGCCTTCCATCGACAGGGCGCGGATGGCTGCACCAGCGAACTCGATGGTGTAGCCCGTGCCACCGGCCGTGCCGATCTTGCCGATGATGGCCAGCACGATGTCCTTGGCGCCACAACCACGCGGCAACTGGCCTTCAACCTTGACCAGCAGGTTCTTCGCCTTCTTGGCCAGCAACGTCTGTGTGGCCAGCACGTGTTCGACTTCGCTCGTGCCGATACCGTGGGCCAGCGCACCGAAGGCACCATGGGTCGAGGTGTGGCTGTCGCCGCAGACGACGGTCATGCCGGGCAGCGTGGCGCCCTGCTCCGGGCCGATGACATGCACGATGCCCTGGCGGCGATCGTTCATCTTGAACTGGGTGATGCCGAAGCGGTCGCAGTTGGCGTCGAGTGTGTCGACCTGCAGTTTCGAGATCGGGTCGGCTATGCCCGCGCTGCGATCGGTGGTGGGGACGTTGTGATCGCTCACCGCCAGATTGGCACTCAGGCGCCAGACCTTGCGGCCCGCCACATCGAGACCTTCGAACGCCTGCGGGCTGGTCACTTCGTGCACCAGGTGGCGATCGATGTACAGCAGCGCTGTGCCGTCTTCTTCGGTATGCACGACATGCTCATCCCAGAGCTTGTCGTAGAGCGTGCGAGCGGTCATGGGCACCTCGTCCAGTGCAACGCATGCACGGGGCATGCGTTGCAGGTCGGCCGCGCGATAAACGCCGGCCTGAAAAAACAAAGCCCCTGAGCCTGGCAACACCAAGGCGTCAAGGGCTAGCGTCGTCGGCTGTCTTGGAGGAGACGGAGGGATTCGAACCCTCGATGCACGTTTTAGCGCACATACTCCCTTAGCAGGGGAGCACCTTCGGCCACTCGGTCACGTCTCCGGACAGCGCGCATTGTAGCCATGAATACGACCTGTTCAAACAGGCCGGGTGCGACTTCGATATCTCGTTCGACATCGACATCGCCCCGCCGCCGCAGCACATCGCCGCGGCCCATGGCGTCAACACGACATCAGACCTGCGCGGGCTGATCCAGTTCGAACGCACGGTGCAGCGCACGCACCGCGAGTTCCATGTACTTCTCGTCGATCACCACCGAGGTCTTGATCTCGCTGGTCGTGATCATCTGGATGTTGATGCCTTCTTCGCTCAGGCAGCGGAACATCTTGCTGGCCACACCCACGTGTGAACGCATGCCGATGCCAACGATCGACACCTTGCAGATGCGTGTGTCACCCACAACGTCCGCAGCACCCAGCGCCGGCACGACCTTGGTCTTCAGGAGTTCGACGGTGCGGGTGTAGTCGTTGCGATTCACGGTGAACGAGAAGTCGGTCCTGCCTGCATGCGAGACGTTCTGCAGGATCACGTCGACATCGATGTTGGCGTCGGCCACGGGGCCCAGGATCTGGTACGCGATGCCCGGCTTGTCGGGCACACCAACCACGGTGATCTTGGCTTCGTCGCGATTGAACGCGATGCCGGAAACAAGTGCTCGTTCCATCTTTTCGTCTTCCTCGAAGGTGATCAGGGTGCCGGACTTGGCCTCGTCCTCGATGGGGATGTCCCAGTTGGTGAAACTCGACAACACACGCAATGGCACGCGGTACTTGCCGGCGAATTCGACCGAGCGGATCTGCAGCACCTTGGAGCCCAGGCTGGCCATCTCGAGCATCTCTTCGAAGCTGATGGTCGACAGACGCTTGGCCTCGGGCACGATGCGCGGGTCGGTGGTGTAGACGCCGTCCACGTCCGTGTAGATCAGGCACTCGGCGGCCTTCATGGCTGCGGCCACGGCCACGGCCGAGGTATCCGACCCACCACGACCGAGTGTGGTGATGTTGTTGTCACCGTCCACACCCTGAAAGCCCGTGATCACCACCACCTTGCCCGCCGCCAGATCGGCGCGCACGCGGGCGTCGTCGATGCTTTCGATACGAGCCTTGGTGTAGGCGCTGTTGGTCTTGACCGGCACCTGCCAGCCCGAATAACTCACGGCTTCCATACCCTCGGACTGCAGCGCCAGCGCCAGCAGACCGACCGACACCTGCTCGCCCGTGCAGGCAATGGCGTCGAGTTCGCGCAGGCTGGCCGGCGTCTGGGTCGCGGGGGCGAGATCCTTGGCCAGGCCGAGCAGGCGATTGGTCTCGCCGCTCATGGCCGACGGAACAACCACCATCTGGTGGCCGGCGCGAGCCCATTTGGCGACGCGTTTGGCGACATTGCGGATGCGCTCGGTCGAGCCCATCGACGTGCCGCCATATTTGTGGACGATCAGTGCCATGGTCATCGGCGCAGCAGGCTGCGCGCAAGGTTGGGGCGAATTGGAGGTGGGTGGGACGACGCCCGGGTGCCCGAAAAGCCCGCTAGTTTAACTGGGGCGAATTGGCGTCGCCACCACGCCGGAGGCGCGGGTAAGTCTTCGACGTCCTCGTAAGCCAAGCCCGGTACACCCGGGGTGGACACCCCCTCGGGCAGCGCACGACGTCAGTCGTGCGCGTGCAGACGCCCGTCGGTGCTGCCATCGCTTGTGATCCAGCGCAGGCTGCAGCAGGGGACACCAGTCGCCGAGTCATGGACCGCATGCCAACGAGCATCGACACCAAGTCCCGGCACAAACAGCAAATGACCGTCACACCACAGCAACGGCCCGTCACGCAGCCAGGGCGGCACACCGGCCGCCTGGTACTGCTTCTTGAGTGCGCGAGGCGGCGTATTGGCCGCACGCTGGAACTGCTCGCCCCCCTGGCGCGGCCGAGCCTGCAGGCGCCCCAGGCTGGCCAGCGGGACAACGCCTCGCGCATCAGCATCGACTGATTCGACACTCAACAGCCCGGGCCAGGCACCGATGTGAAAACGCCCCGGCGCCGTGACACACACATCAAGCGCCGAAGTCGTATCGGCCGACTCACCGACCGATGTGATGACTGGCTCGGTGTCTGACTTCATCGCGACACGATCGATGCTGATCACATCACGGTACAGCCGCACTTCGCGGTCTGCATCCAGCGGCCAACGCGCGGGACGATCACCACCGAGTTCGGCAAGCAGGCGATGCAAGAGGCTGGCAGGCACTGGCGCGCCCGAGGTCTCGGCCAACCAGTGGCGCAGGGCATTGGCGCGCCGATGCACTGGCAGCACCAGCAATGCCGATCGATTCAAACCACCTTCACGACGCAGCGCGTGCAGGTCGACCACCGCCAGATCCGCAAGACAGGCGACCGCCTCCTGGGCATGCGCCGCCACCGAGGTCAGTGCTTGTGAAGCCTGCGGGAACGCCGCCCCAAATGTCGGCCACACGTCATGGCGCAGGCGGTTGCGGGCGTACTTCGAATCACTGTTGCTGTCGTCGTCGATGTGGGCCAGACCATGCTGGGCGACATACCTGTCGATCTCGGTGCGTGGCCGGTTCAGCCACGGGCGAGCCCAGTTCAGGCCATCACGCTCGATCGATCCGGGCATTGCCGCCAGACCCGCCATGCCGGCGCCGCGCAGGGCCTGCAGCAGAACGGTCTCGGCCTGATCGTCGCGGTGATGCGCCAGTAGCACCAGATCACATCCAGCCTCGCGTGCCATCTGAGCCAGGGCCGCATAACGTGCATGGCGTGCTGCAGCTTCGACACCAGAACCGGCCGGGTCGACCGTGACGCGGCGACTGCGCAATTCGACGGGTGCACCACTCGCCGCCCAAGACTCACATTGCGTCTCGCAATGATCCAGCCATTCGTCGGCGTGTGCGCTCAGGCCATGGTGAACATGCAGCGCCACGACCCGCAGACCCAGCCGATCAGCCACCACCAAGGTGGCATGCAGCAAGGCTGTGGAATCACGACCGCCGCTGTACGCGACAGCCAAGGCGCGCCTTTCGGCGCCAACGGGCGTGCTGGCCGCTTCTGTCAGCACCTTGCTTGGCTCGATTGCCGCATCAGCGGCAGCGTGTTCAGCCGCGTGTGTCGTTGACGCGTCCGTACTGGCGCAGGCGCTCGTAGCGCTGGTTCAGCAGGTCCTTGGGTTTCAGGTCGGCGACCTGCCGCAGCGCGTCGTTGAGCGTGCGCTTGAGGTAGGCCGACATCTGCTTGTAGTCGCGGTGCGCGCCGCCCACCGGCTCGCTGACGATCTTGTCGACCAGGCCCAACGCCTTGAGGCGATGCGCGGTGATGCCCAGGGCTTCGGCCGCGTCGCTAGCGCGTTCGGCCGTCTTCCACAGGATCGAGGCGCAGCCTTCGGGCGAGATCACCGAGTAGATCGAATACTGCAGCATCAGCATCTGGTCGCCCACGCTGATGGCCAGGGCACCGCCCGAGCCACCTTCGCCGATGATGGTGGCGATGATGGGCACCTCGAGCTGCGCCATCTCGAAGATGTTGCGGCCGATGGCTTCGGACTGCCCGCGCTCCTCGGCGCCGATGCCAGGGTAGGCGCCGGGTGTGTCGACGAAGGTGAACACCGGCAGGCCGAACTTCTCGGCCAGCTTCATCAGGCGCAGCGCCTTGCGGTAACCCTCGGGGCGCGCCATGCCGAAGTTGCGCGCGGCGCGCTCCTTGGTGTCGCGGCCCTTCTGGTGGCCCAGCACCATGCAGGCCTGGCCATTGAAACGCGCAAGGCCGCCGACGATCGACAGGTCGTCCGCATACGAGCGATCACCGTGCAGCTCCTGGAAGTCGGTGAAGATGTCGTTGACGTAGTCGAGCGTGTAGGGGCGCTGTGGATGGCGGGCGATCTGCGTCACCTGCCACGGGGTCAGGTGCGAGTAGATGTCCTTGGCCAGCTGCATGCTCTTCTTCGAGAGGCGGTCGATCTCTTCGGAGATATCGACCGACGACTCGTTTTGAACGTAGCGCAATTCCTCGATCTTGGTTTCGAGTTCGGCCAGCGGCGTCTCGAAGTCGAGAAAGTGTCGTTTGCTCATTTGGGCTGGATCCGGTTGAGGGTTGGGCCTGAGGGCGCTCAGTCTAATACTCGACCGGCAGCGGGTCGAGACTGCGCCAGAGGTACCAGGTGGCCACCGAGCGGTACGGCGACCAGGCTTCTCCGACCTCGCGAGCCTCGGCACGCGACACCGGCTCGCCGCTGAAGTAGTTCAGGCTGATGCCCTTGATGAGGCCGACGTCGTCGAGCGGCATCACGTTGGGGCGCATCAGGTGGAAGATCAGGAACATCTCGGCTGTCCAGCGGCCGATGCCGCGGATGGCGACGAGTTCGTCGATGATGGCCTCGTCGTCCATGTCCGACCAGGCTGCCTCGTGCACCGCAGCGTCGGCGAAATGTTTCGCCAGGTCGCGCAGGTACTCGACCTTGCGGGCCGACAGTCCGGCACCGCGCATGGCCTCGATCTCGAGCGCCAGCACCGAACCGGGCACCAGGCTGTGCAGGTTGTTGTCGAACAACGCCATGAAGCGCAGCCAGACCGACTGCGCAGCCTTGACCGAGATCTGCTGCCCGACGATGGACCGCGCCAGCGTGGTGAACGCATCACCACGGCTTTGCAGGCGTGCCTCGCCGAACCTCGGGATGAGCTTCTTGAGCACCCGGTCGCGTTTGGTCAGGTGTTTGCACGCCTCGTCCCAATACGCTGGCGTCACCAGCAAGACAGGCGGCGCCACCAGGCCGGGCACCGGGTTGTTCTTGCCCGTCATGCACGCACCCAGGTCGTGCCTTGCGCGCTGTCCTTGAGCACGATGCCTTGCGCCGTCAGTTCGCCACGGATACGGTCGGCCTCGGCATAGTTGCGCGCAGCCTTGGCTGCCGCGCGTGCGGCGATCAAGGCGTCGATGGCGGCGCCGCCCAGGCCTGTGGGCTCGGTGGCCGACGCCAGTGGTGCTTGCAGAAACTCGCGCGGCGCTTGCTGCAGCAACCCGAGCACCGCGCCCAGCGACCTGAGCTGACCCGCCACCCGCAAACGATCGTCGAGCGCCGAGGCATCGAGACGATGGATGTCGCCGGCCAGTTCGAACAACACGGCCACGGCCAGCGGCGTGTTGAAGTCGTCGTCCATCGCCGCCTTGAACCGTGCAGCGGCGGGCTGCGACCAATCGACTGCCACCTCACCGGCGGGCGATGCCACGGCATCGAGTGCGGTGTACAGGCGGCGAAGCGAGTTGCGGGCGTCGTCCAGACCCGCGTCGCTGAAGTTGAACGGGCTGCGGTAATGCACCCGAAGCATGAAGAAGCGCACCGTCTCGCCGTCGTAGCTTTTCAGCACGTCGCGGATGGTGAAGAAGTTGCCCAACGAC
Source organism: Candidatus Intricatilinea gracilis (assembly GCA_016702605.1). Taxonomy (GTDB): domain Bacteria; phylum Pseudomonadota; class Gammaproteobacteria; order Burkholderiales; family Burkholderiaceae_C; genus Sphaerotilus; species Sphaerotilus gracilis. Next base: position 182,955 of record JADJDQ010000021.1, on the reverse strand, counting down.
TTGGACATCTTCTCGTTGTCGACGTTGAGAAACCCGTTGTGCAGCCAGTAACGCACGAAGGGTTGGCCGGTCGCACCTTCGCTTTGGGCAATTTCGTTCTCGTGATGCGGGAACTGCAGGTCGAACCCGCCGCCGTGGATGTCGAAGGTCTCGCCCAGCACGGCGCAGCTCATGGCCGAACACTCGATATGCCAACCGGGCCGGCCAGGGCCGTAGGTGCTGGCAAACACGGCGTCGGCGGGTTCGTCCGGCTTGGCTGCCTTCCAGAGCACGAAGTCGAGCGGGTCGTCCTTGCCGTCACTCACGGCGACACGTTCTCCGGCGCGCAGTTGGTCGAGCGACTTGCCCGACAACTTGCCGTAGCCCTCGAAGCGGCGCACCGCGAAATTCACGTCGCCACCTTCGGCACGATAGGCCAGGCCGCGCTGCTCGAGGCGACCGATCAGGTCGAGCATGTGTGGCACGTAGTCGGTGGCGCGCGGCTCGTGGGTGGGGGGCACGATGCCCAGCGCACCGATGTCGGCACGCATGGCGGCAATCATCTCGTCGGTCAGGGCGCGGATGCTGATGCCGCGCTCGAGCGCACGCTTGATGATCTTGTCCTCGATGTCGGTGATGTTGCGGACATAGGTCACCGAGTAACCGCTTGCGCGCAGCCAGCGATACACCACGTCGAAGGCCATCATCATGCGGGCATGGCCGACATGACAGAGGTCATAAATCGTCATGCCGCAGACATACATGCGGACCTGACCGGGTTCGAGTGGCACGAAGTCCTCGACCCGACGCGTCAGGCTGTTGTGAATGCGCAAAGTCATCTAGGGGAAAGAGGCGGGTAGGTGGCGCGTATCGGCTCGGCGACTGCACCACATCATGGAGAAATGACCAAGGCTCACCAGGGCTCGGGGACCCGGGCAGTTCAATATCCTGCCTCGTCTACAATGAAATGAGTATAGCGGTCGACCCTTGCCGCCGACCCGCACCCTCGGCGCTGCCGGGCGCGTCCGATCCTTCGTCGACGCCTTCGTTGTCCTGCCGCCGCACAGCCCTCCCTTCGATGTCCCTGCCCTTGCGTTCAACCGCCAAGCCGCAGCCCCGCACGCTCGACAAACGTCCGGGTCAAGCTGCATTGTTGCCAGGCTCGACCGGCAACATGCGGCGTGCCTGGTTGGGTCGCGGCCTGCCGAACATGCAACTGGTGCGTCACTGGCTCGGCCAACTGCTCATGGTGGGCGCGCTGGCGCTGGCGATCACGTCGCTGGCCTGGTTGCTGCTGCCGGCAGTGCGATCACACGACGGCCAGGCGCACCGAGTTGCCAAACAGGTGGCGCCGGTGGCCGCCAGCCCCGCCAGCGCGGCACAACCCACTGCCCAACCCGCCGCTGACCACACCCCCGATCACGGCACCGGGAACAAGCCGATCGGCCCGGTCGAGCAGCAGCTTGCAGCCGACGCCGGCCCACCCGCCGTCGGCCGCGACGCTGCATTGCGACTCCAGCTCGGCAACGAGCTTGCCGAGCAGGGTCGCGATGCACAAGCCATCGACTGTTTCGCCCGGCTTGCAGCTGATTACCCACAGCTCGTGGAAGCGCACAACAATCTGGCTGTCATGTACGTGCGCACCGGACAAATGGCCCTGGCTCGTCAGACCCTCGAACGTGCCCTGCGAACCAGCGCTCACCATGCGATGGCGTACGACAACCTGCGCCAGCTCTACGCTCAACTCGCTGCCCAGGCCTATGCACAGGCCCTGCAACAACCGGCCCCGGCCATCGATCCACACAAGCGCTACGCCATGATCGGCGACATCACCCCCCCACCGGGCAGCACGGGCAACGTCTCGCCAAAGGTGGCGCCAGACGTGGCGCCAGGCGGTGATTCCCAGCGTTTCGAGCGGGGCTTCCTGCTCAGCGCGGCCAATGCGGCGGACGTGCCGCCACGCACCAGCGCCGCAGACAGCCAGCCGGTCGAAGCCGTGCGACCACCAGCCGTGCGCGCCGCCTGGTGGAGCTTTGGCAGCCGGGCCGAGCCGCTGCCCGGGCCGGTGGGGGCCGTACCCGCCAGCGGCAGTGCGGCAGGCTCGGTGCTGTCGCCCAACATCGGGCGTATCGCCAGCGTCAGCCTGCTGGTGGCGATGCTGGTGGTGCTGGCCATGGCGGCCCTGCAGACACGTGCCGCCACCGGGCGTGCCGAATCCAAGGACGACAGCGGCAACAGCGCACCGGTGACCATGCTGCCGCAGTCGCCCGAGGCGCGCCTGATCGAGATCTACCGCCTGATCGGTGCGGCCGAGTCGCACGACGCGCTGGCCCATGCCGAATCACTGGTGAACGACAGCCCCAACTTCCAGCTCGCGCAGCTGGTCTACGGTGACCTGCTGTTGTCGCAAGGTGCGTCGCTCGACGGCTTCGGCACTGGCTCGGCCACGTTGGGGCCATCGGCCAGTGCGCCGCTGTCGCAACTGCAGCACGAGGCCGTCAAGCGCCTGCAGGCCCTGCGCGCGTCGCCGCCCACAGGGACGGTGCCGAGTGCTTTTGTGCAGCTGGCGTCGACCACACGCCACGCGATTGCGGTCGACGCAACCCATTCGCGCCTGTACCTGCTCGAAAACCGCGCCAGTGGTCTGGTGCTGGTGAGCAGCCACTACATCGCCACCGGCAGGCAAGGTGTGGGCAAACGCCGCGAGGGTGACCTGCGTACGCCGCTGGGTGTGTATTTCATCAGCGGGCGGCTCGACGCCCGTGACCTCGACGATTTCTACGGCGTCGGCGCCCTGCCGCTCAACTATCCCAACGAACATGACCGCCGGCACGGCCGCACCGGCGCCGACATCTGGCTGCACGGCACACCACCGAGCCAGTTCAGCAGGCCGCCGGACTCGACCAACGGCTGCATCGTGCTGGCCAACGACGATCTGCGTCGCCTGTGGCGCGAACTTGCGCCACAACACACACCCGTGGTGATCGCGCGCCATCTCGACTGGGTGGCGCCGCAAGCACTGGCCACGCAGCGGCGCGAACTGCTCGGTGTGCTCGAGAGCTGGCGCCTGGCACGGTCACATGCCGACGTGCCCCGCGCGCTGTCGTACCACAGCGCCAGCTACCGGCTGCGCGACGTCACACCGGCCGAGTCACGTCGCGCCATCGAACACGAACTCACCAGCGGCGGACCCCGCGAACGCGAACTGCGTGAGGTCTCGGTCCTGTCGTGGCAGGACGAAGGTGATCGGGCGGTCGTCACCTTCACCGAGTACATCAAGGGCGCACGCCAAGGCGTGACACACCGCCAGTACTGGAACCACGAGCAAGGCCACTGGAAGCTTTATTCAGAAGGAGTGATCGAATGAAATGGATACGTGCCACCGCCCTGGTGGCCCTGAGCCTGTGCGCCGCAAGCGCCGCCCTGGCGCAGCAAAAGGTCAAGCTGGCCACCTCGATGGGTGACATCGTCATCGAACTCGACGCCGCCAAGGCGCCCAAGACGGTGGCGAACTTCGTCCAGTACGTCAAGGACGGCCACTACGACGGCACGGTCTTCCACCGCGTCATCAACAACTTCATGATCCAGGGCGGCGGCTTCGGCCCCGCCTTGCACGAAAAGCCTACCCGCCCACCCATCCCGCTCGAAAGCGGCAACGGCCTGGTCAACCAGCGCGGCACGGTTGCGATGGCGCGCACCAGCGTGCCCGATTCGGCCACGGCGCAGTTCTTCGTCAACGTCAAGGACAACGCCTTTCTCGACAAGGCCAACTCGCGGGACGGCAATGGTTACGCCGTGTTCGGCAAGGTCGTGTCGGGCATGGACGTGATCGACAAGATCAAGAGCGTGCCGACCAGCAACAAGGGCGCCTACGCCAACGTGCCGGTGGAACCGGTCGTCATCAACAAAGCCACCCTGGAGAAATGACATGGCTGCACCTCAGATCGAATTGCACACCTCGGCGGGCCTGATCCGCATCGAGCTCGACGACGTCAAGGCGCCCGTCTCGGCGGCCAACTTCCTGGCCTATGTGAAGGCGGGCCACTACGACGGCACGATCTTCCACCGCGTCATCAAGGGTTTCATGCTGCAAGGCGGGGGCTTCGACGCCGGCATGAAGCAGAAATCCACCCTCGCGGCCATCAAGAACGAAGCCGACAACGGCCTCAGGAACAACAAGTACACGCTGGCGATGGCGCGCACCAACGTTCCGGATTCGGCCACGGCGCAGTTCTTCATCAACGTCACCGACAACAACTTCCTCAACCACGCCAGCAAGACACCGCAGGGCTGGGGCTATGCCGTGTTCGGCAAGGTGGTGGCCGGCACCGACGTCGTCGACCAGATCGAGAAGGTCAAGACCGGCAACAAGGCCGGCCACAACGACGTGCCGGTCGAACCGGTGGTGATCGAACGCGCTGTTGTCGTCGATTGATCGACCTGCAGGCGTGATGACACTCGACGCGGCCCGCTGGCGCAGCGTCGAGTTCATCGCCGATCTGCACCTGTGCGCCGAGTTGCCACGCACCGCCGAGGCCCTGCTCGAGCACCTGCGCCACAGCGATGCCGATGCCATCATGCTGCTCGGTGACATCTTCGAAGCCTGGGTCGGCGACGACATGGCGCTGCCGCTCGACCGAACACGCGCGCCGGCAGACGCCGACTTCGAACGATCGTTCTCGGCCGACCTGGCCGCCATCGCTGCCACCCGCTGGATCGGGTTCATGGTGGGCAACCGCGACTTCCTCGTCGGCGCGGACTGGGCGGCAGCCTGTCACCTGCATCCGCTGGCGGACCCGACCCGCTTCACACTCTGCGGCCAGCAGGTGCTGCTCAGCCACGGAGACGAGTTGTGCCTTGCCGACGTCGAATACCAGCAGTTTCGCGCCCAGGTGCGCGGCGACACCTGGCGGCAGGCCTTCCTCGCCAAGCCGCTGGCCGAACGTCTGTCGATCGCACGCCAGATGCGCCAGGCCAGCACCGCTCGTCAGCAGGCGCAACACGGCCGCCCGAGTTGCCACGATGGCGGCGGCGACGATCAGCACTGCGACGCGCCACCGTACGCCGACGTCGATCACCCCGCCGCACTGGCCAGCCTGCGCGCAACGGGCACCCACACGCTGGTGCACGGCCACACCCATCGACCCGGTCGCCATGTGCTGGAGCAGACCGATGGCCAGGTCTGGCAACGCCTGGTGTTGTCGGACTGGGATCTCGACCACACCACCCCGGCGCGAGCCGAGGTGCTCAGGCTGGACAACAGCGGATTCGCTCGGCTGCCGCCGCGCCGCTCGCCTGCGGTGTTGCTCGACTTGGCGTCCGACAGCTCACCCGGCTCGTCGTCCGGCAGGCCGTCCGGCATGTCACCCGAGGCCTGAGCCATGTTCGACTGGTGGCGCCGCCGTCGTGACGCACACGTGCTCGAGCACCGCGCCATTCCGGATGACCTGTGGCTCGCCACACTGGCGGCCTACCCCTTCCTGAAACATCGCCCGCTGGCCGACCTGCTGGCGCTGCGCGAACTGGCCACCTTGTTCCTGGCGCGCAAGCAGTTTCACGCCGCCGGTGGACTGGTGCTGGACGACGCCATGGCACTGGCCATCGCCGCCCAGGCCTGCCTGCCGGTGCTCAAGCTCGGGCTGGGGTGGTACGACGGTTTTGTCGGCATCGTGGTGCAGCCCGACCAGGTGGTTGCCCAACGCGCCTGGACCGACGAACACGGCATCAGCCATGAAGGCAGCGAAGTCTTGTCTGGCGAAGCCATGCCCGGCGGGCCGATCATGTTGTCGTGGCCCGACGTGGCCGAGGCTGCCGACAGCGCTGCCTGCGGCTACAACGTCGTGATCCACGAGTTCGTGCATGTGCTCGACATGGCCAGCGGCAACGTCGACGGTGTACCGCCGCTGCCCGACCGCGCCACCCGCGACCACTGGATCGAGGTGATGAGCAATCACCATCACGCGCTATGCCAGGCGCTCGAAGCCGGTGTCGACACCTGGCTCGACCCCTACGCGGCGAACGGCCTGGAAGAGTTCTTCCCGGTCGCCGCCGAAGCGTTCTTCGTCGCACCGCAGGGCCTGCGCGAACACCACGGTGAGGTCTATCACCTGCTGGCCGAGTACTTCGGCCAGGACCCGGCGCGCCACGCCCGCTGAGTCAGCGGGCGTCCAGCGGCGTTGCCGTTGCCGACATCGATGCCACCGGCGGTGCCAGCGCTGGCAGCTACCTGGCCCGCACCACCGAATCGCCCAGCTTGAAGGTCGAGATCGCCAGCGCCAGCACGCCGGCCTGTTGCTTGAGGCTTTCGGCCGCAGCTGCACTTTGCTCCACCAGCGCGGCGTTCTGTTGTGTCATGCGGTCGAGTTCGTTGACGGCGGCGTTGACCTGCCCCAGGCCCTGGCTCTGCTCCTGCGCCGAGGCGGTGATCTCGCCGATCACGTCACTCACGCGGCGCACCGAGGCGACGATCTCACCCATGGTGGTGCCGGCATCCTGCACCAGCCTGGCTCCGGCCTCGACACGGTCGACGCTGCTGCCGATGAGTGACTTGATTTCCTTGGCCGCATCGGCCGAGCGGCGCGCCAGTGACCTCACCTCACCGGCCACCACGGCGAAACCGCGCCCTTGTTCGCCGGCCCGAGCCGCTTCCACGGCGGCGTTGAGCGCCAGGATGTTGGTCTGGAAGGCGATGCCGTCGATCACACCGATGATGTCGGCAATCTTCTTCGAGCTGGTGTTGATGTCGTCCATGGTCGACACGACCTGGGCCACCACCTGGCCACCGCGCTCGGCCACCTGCGCCGCCGAGTTGGCGAGTTGTTTGGCGGTGGCGGCCGATTCGGCGCTGTGTTTCACCGTGCCACTGAGCTGCTCCATCGAACTGGCGGTCTGCTGCAGATTGCTCGCCGTGTGTTCGGTGCGCTGACTCAGGTCCTGGTTGCCGCTGGCGATCTCGCTCGACGCCACACCGATCGTCTCACTCACCTGCTGCACGCTGTAGACCGTGCTGCGCAGTTGATCGACCATGCTGGCCAGCGAGCGAACCAGGTCACCCACCTCGTCGCCCGAGTTGCTGCTAGGCATCAGGTCGAGCCGCCCTGCCGCCACCTGTTCGGCCGCCTGGGCGCCACGTTGCAGATCGGCCAGGATGCGCCGCTGCACACCCCAGGCAAACGCCGTGGTCGACAGCGCGGCCAGCACACCGAGCAGCGCCAACAGCAGCGCATCACGCTGCGCCCGCGCGCCCAGGTCGGCGGCTTGCGCCTCGTTGGTCTTGTGGGCACGATCGTTCAGCCCGCTCAGCACGGTGTGGAGTGCCTTGAACTGCAAGTCGGCGTTCTGCAGCGCCGCCACGCCGGTGTTGGGGTCGACCGTGGCCAGGTCCACCGCAGCGTCGGACGCCTCGAGGCACTTCTGCGCCGCCACCGCCAGTTGCTCGTAGGCAGCTGTCGCCTCACCACCTGCCTGGGCTGCAGCGCGGGCGCGCCCGGCCACGTCACCGAGCGTACGTTTGATGTGGGCGCGGTAGGCCTGGACCGCTGCATCGTCCATCGACCCGACGATGGTCATGGTGCGGTACAGCCCGGCCTGCAGGTCACCCAGCACCTGCTGCTCCTGCGCCACCTTGGTGTAGGCCGACACGGCCGCGGCGTGGCCCTGCTCGCTGCGCTCCCGGTAAGCCCCCAGCACCCACAAGGCGGCGGCCAGGGTGACGATCATCATCAGGCCGGCCAGCGCCGGGGCCATCATCAACTTCATGCGCAGCTTCATGCGATCTCCCGAGGGGTGTTCAGGTCGGGGCTCACCCGCCACTCGAGGCGCGCGGCCGGCCCGGCGTCGACGCCCATCGCCGACTCACTTGTAGATGCCGCCACACAACACCGCGTCGTCGACACGTTCGCAGTACATGGCCTTGGGCTCGATCTTGCGGGTCACCGGGTTGGTGAACTTGTAGTCCTGCCAGAAACTGCCCTTGCTCTGGGCCAGGTCGACACGCTCCTTGACGAAGGCCTTGCCGTCCACGTCCTTGAGGTCGATGAGGTTCTTGCCCACCATCCTCTCGTTGGCGCCGTGCGCGCGCACCACACCGTCAAGACCGTAGACCACCAGGTAGAGGTCGCGGTCGACGAACTGGCCCTGCTTGTTGGTGATCTCGGCGTAGGCCTTGTCCTTGCCATTGGCTTTCAGGTAGGCCAGGCCTTTCTTGACCATGGCCGTGGCCTCGGCTTGCATGGCATTGCCCGCGGCATGACAGATGACGGCCGTGCTCGACAGGGCAACGGCAACAACGATGGCGGGCAGCATGCGCAGGTTCATGGGCAACTCTCCGTGAGGAACGGGGTGGATCGGGCTGGGACTGCAGACGACGAGAAACGCTCTGTTCGGCCAGCTTGCTGCTTGCATCGACGCAGCTCACTGGCTTGGACCGTGTGGCAAGTCAGTGTGGACCGTGCGTCCTGGACACAAAGCCTCGAACAGGTGCGCGCAGGCCGGCCAGTTCGACCCGTCAGTGGCCCGCGCCTGCCACCGTCGCGGCGCCTTGGGCGTCAGCAGGCTGCGCCGCGAGACGCAAGGTCACCCACCCCCGTCAGCCTCGTCATCCAGGCCAGCCCCGTAAGCGCCGTCAGAGCGATCAGCGCCATCAGCGGCGTACGGCGCCCTGCACCAGCCCGATTTGCAGCGCCTGCACCAGCCAGGCGCCGAAGTCCAGTCCCGCCGCTTCGTCCAGCGCCCGGGCCAGGCTGGTGCCGCTCAGCAAGGCGCGCAGCAGCGCAGCCTCGGCGGCACTGTCGACCTCGCGCAGCTGGGCACGCCAGCGAGGCCGCCACACCAGCACCGAGCTGGCGGGTTGCTCGCATCGCAACCAGTCGGCGGCGATGTCGCCGAGCCGGCGCGAGCGGTTTGTGGGCGGCGCGTCGACTTGCGCCATCTGGCTGGCAGGCGGCGCCAGCGCGTCGTCGTGTTCTCGGTGCGCCCGCCAGATCGCCGCCACCGGCCAGTCGAACGACATCAGCGTCGTGCCCGGCGCCAGCAGCAGTGTCAGCAGATCGGGGTCGACCTCGCCCAGCAGCAACAGGGACGAGGCCGGCCCGGCCGCAACCTGCGGGCCCGCCGCGTCGACCTCACGATCCGCCCCAGGGTCGACCGGCTGGTCTGCCACGAGTTCGGCGCGGTGCAACGCCCACTCCAGCCGCGCCATCTCCGGCAGATAGGGCGCAGCCGCCACCGCCGGGCTGGTGCTCAGCCAGTCCGCCAACCCATCACCCCAGGCGGACAGATCACCGCGGCGCGGTGGTTCGTCGTGCCAGTGCGCCACGGCCAGGGCATCGAACTCGTGTTCGCCGACCAGGTCACGCACCACTGGATATGCCGCACCAAGCGCCCGCGCCGCAATGCCGCGAGTGTTGTGGCGGTACACCGCCAGGCCGGCATCGGTGGCCGGGCCGACCACCGGCAAGGCCGCCAGCAGATCGGCCTGGGTGCACCGCAAGGTGTCGAGATCCACGGCCGTGTCGGGGCGCGACACAGGCACAGGCGAGATCGCCATCGAAGGCAGATGCCACACAGCCTTCACGCCCGTCGGGTGGGTCGTCTGCATGGCCTGATGGCAAGCTGCCGTGGCACTTGTTGCTTCGGCCAGCAACACATCGAAGCCCGGCAGATGGTTGTCCCACTCGATCAGCGTGGGCACGGCGCCGAAACGTGTGATGGCAGCGTCATAGACCTGCCAGACCTCGTCGGTGACCGGTGCGCCGTGATGGTCGATGACGATGTCACCGCTGGCGTCGTGGCCGGCAAGATGGATCTCGGCCACCAGTGGCGGCGGCAGGCAGGCCAGCCAGGCCACACAGTGGCGCACCACATCGATGGGCGCGCCACGGCGTTGCGCGTTGAGGGCATTCACGACGATGTTGTTCACATCCACCAGCAGCAGGCAGCCGCTGCGCTCGGCCAGTTCGCGCAGAAAGTCGGCCTCCACCTCGGGCGGATCGGCCCATGCCGACAGGCCCAGGTAGGCCGACACGTTCTCCACGGCGATGCGACGCCCCAGGCGCGTCTGCACCTGATCCACATGGTCGACCAGGGTATTCAGCGCAGCGGCATCGAAAGGCAGCGGCAGCAGATCGTTGCTGTGCACCACCGCCGCTGCCCCCCGTGGCACGCCGCGCGAGAACGAGGCATGGTCACTCACCAGCCAGGGCTCGAACTCGTCGACCAGGCGGGCCAGTCGATCGAGATGCCAGTCGTCCAGCGGCCCCACCGACCCCAGCGACAGCCCCACACCGTGCAGGCTGAGCGCATAGTGCTGCCGCGCCTGGCGCAGCAGCTCACGCGCCGCACCCCCGTCGGCAAAGAAGTTCTCGCTGTGCACCTCGATGAAACCCAGCGGCGGGCGACGATCGAGCAACTCGCGGTAATGCGGATGGCGCCAACCGATGCCGGCCAGACCGGTCGGATCGGGTGAAGCGGACCGGCAAGGCGAGAGCGCCGCGACCTCGGGCAAGGTCACGACGCGGTCGGCAACGGGGAGCAAAGGCGCGTTGGACATGGCGTGGTGGACAAGGCGAGGCGCCAGTGTCGCGCAAGCCCGTGCGACCGTGAAGTCGACAGTGCAGGTGTCGATCCAGCTGCGACTCAGTCCGCACGCGCCCTGCCGACGCGTCGACGTCGGCCAGTACCGGTGCAGAGCCAGTGTGGCCGCACCGATCTGGCGACTACACGCTGTCGGTCGACAGCTCCACCACGGCGTCGGCACCCGCGGCGCAGGTGCTGATGCTCTGGTCCAGAGTTTTCAGGTTCACCGCCAGCTCGATACTGGCGTCATCCCGAGTCCACTTCAGTCTGAGTTCGTGAGACGCACAGGGCAGCGATTCGAAACTGCCGTTGAACGCCGGGTGCGAGTTGCGCAGGCGGATCAGCGCCAGAAGCTGCTGCACCACCGGGCGCTGCAACTCGGCAGCCATCTCGCCTGATGTGTAGTGATGGCGGTTGATGTCGCGCCCGACCTTGCTGCGCTCGAGCAGCGCCATGTCGTTGTGCCCGGCCAGCAGGCCGACGTAATAGACCTGCGGCACACCAGGCAAGAAGAACTGGATGGCGCGGGCGATCAGGTAGGCCCTGTCGTCGCGCCCCAGCGCGTCGTAGAAGGTGCAGTTGACCTGGTACAGGTCGAGGTTGGAGGCAGCCGCACCGGTGGCCTGACGGCTCTGGCCTTGTGAGCGCTGGTGGATCATCTCGACCAGCTGGTCGAGCTCGGCGTCGGGCACCAGGCCGGGCCGGTTCACACGGTCGCTGGCATCGGCGCCGATGTCGATGATGCCGATGCCGTCGTGGGTGTCGAGCACCGTCAGCGCGTTGTTGGGGCGCTGGGCGATCCAGGCCCTCAGCGGCTCGGCGGTGCCGAAGAACAGCGCGTGCAGCACCAGCGGCGGCAGGGCGAAGTCATACACCCAGTCGACCCGTGCGGCGATCTCGATCTGGCGCCGGTAGTACGAGTGGATCTCGACCAGCACCTCGATGCCCAGCGCCCGGGCCTTGGCGGCGAACTCGTCGATGAAGGCGAAGGTCTCGGGCATCATGAAACACGAGGCACCGGCCTTCTTGATCGCGTAACCCACCGCGTCCAGCCGCACCATACGAATGCCGTTGGCGGCAAAGGTGCTCAGGATGTTGTCCAGATAGGCCTGGCCCTGCGGATGCTGCACATCGATGTCGACCTGCTGCGGCGTGAAGGTGGTCCACAACAAACGCTTCTCGCCATTGCCCAGCGTGGTGACGGTGAACGGCAGCCCCGGGCGCGGCCGGTAGATGGCCAGCAGCTCTGCCTCGCTCGCCCCTTGCGGAAACACCGCGCCGTGCGTGAGGAACAAGCCGTCGTACGGCGACGCCGAGCCACGCGCCGCGTAGTCGCGGAACTGCGGCGAATCACTCGACATGTGGTTGACGATCACGTCGCCCATCACCTCGGTATGGTCGGCCAGCGCGCGGATGTGTGACCAGTCGCCCAGGCGCGGGTCGACCAGGGTGTGGTCGATCGGGTCGAAGCCGGCGTCCGAGCCGTCGATGGGGTGAAAGAAGGGCAGCAGGTGCACGCCGCCGAACAGGCCGGCGAGCGGCCCCGGCTCGGCACCACCACGCAGCAAGGCATCGAGTTCGGGCAGGCCGCCGCCGCCCAGCCGGTCGACGTAGGTGATGAGTTGGACTTGGTTCTTCATGATGTGGATGACTGACGTGCGGGCGCCCGCGTCACAACGCGCCAAGCCGGCGACCCTGGCCGTCGAACAGGTGCAAGGCACCCGGCTCGGCCAGCACACGCACGGCGTCGTCGGGCCGCCAGTGCTCGGCCTGCGCGGCCGGCAGCTTGAGGCACAAGGGTTCGGCCGCAACGGCTGTGCCGGCAAAGCGGGCGTGCAGGAGCACGCTGTCGCCCAGGTGTTCGGTCACGTCGATGCGCACCGGCCAGCCACCGTTGACCGCTTCGGCATCGCTGTCGGCCACCACCCGCAGGCTCTCGGGCCGCACGCCGACCTGCGCCACGCGCGCCAGCGCGGCGGCGTCGAGCGCACAGCCAGCAAGCGGGCGCAGCGTCGGGGCAGCCTGGGGCTGCGCGGTCAGACGCAACGCAACCTCGGTGTCGCCAACGCTGGCCGCAGCACCCATCAGGTTCATGCGCGGGCTGCCCATGAACTGGGCAACGAACACATTGGCCGGCTCGCGGTAGAGCTCCAGCGGCGTGCCGACCTGTTCGATCACGCCGGCGTTGAACACGGCGATGCGGTCACCCATGGTCATGGCCTCGACCTGGTCGTGCGTCACGTAGATCATGGTGGCGCCGAGCTGGCGGTGCAGCTTGGTCAGCTCCACACGCATCTGCACCCGCAGGCTGGCGTCGAGGTTGGACAGCGGCTCGTCGAACAGGAAGACCTCGGGGTTGCGCACGATGGCGCGACCGATCGCCACGCGCTGGCGCTGCCCGCCCGACAAGGCCTTGGGCTTGCGGTCCAGCAGATGCGTGATCTGCAGGATCTCGGCCACCCGGCCCACCTGCGCGGCAATCTCGGCCTTGGACAGGCCGGCCAGGTCGAGCGAGAAGCCCATGTTCTGCGCCACCGTCATGTGCGGGTACAACGCGTAGCTCTGGAACACCATGGCCACGCCGCGGTCGGCCGGTGGCACGTCGTTGGCCAGGCGCTCACCAATGCGAAGTTCGCCGGCGCTGATGTCTTCCAGCCCGGCGATCATGCGCATCATGGTGGACTTGCCGCAGCCCGACGGGCCGACGAAGACCATGAACTCGCCGTCACACACTTGCAGGTCGACACCGCGGATCACCTCCACGCCGTTGTCGTAGGTCTTGCGGATGGCGTTGAGCGTCACGCTGGCCATGAGATTCCTTGAAGGTCACGAAGGCCACACCACCGAAGCGACGGGCAAGATGAAGTCGAGGCGGCCAGCACGCTGCGCGCCACAGGCGGCTGTGAGAGGCTCATCCCTTGACGCCGCTCGACACCGCGCTTTGCACGAACCAGCGCTGGAAGACGATGAAGATCAGCAGCGTGGGCAGCGTGGCCATGGTGGCAAACGCCATCACATCGCCCCACTGACGCGGGAACTGGCCGAAGAAGGTCTGCATGGCCAGCGGCAACGTGGCGTAGCGGTCGCCGCGCACCACCATCACGGGCCACAGCAGGTCGCCCCAGCGGGCCAGGAACTGCAGCACCGCCACGGTGGCGATCACCGGCTTCGAGAGCGGCAGCACGATGCTCCAGTAGATGCGCCAGTGGCCGGCACCGTCCATCAGCGCGGCTTCTTCGAGGTCCTTGGGCAGCTCGATGAAGAACTGGTAGAACAGGTAGACCGAGAAGGCATGGCCGATGAAGGGGATGACCTGCACGCGGTAACTGTCGAGCCAGCCCGAGCTGTCGAACCAGGGCAATTCGTTGACCAGCAGCAGCAGCGGCACGGCCACCGCCTCGAAGGGGATGATGATGAGCGCCACGATCAGCGCCAGCAGCAGGTCGCGGCCGCGGAAACGAAAGCGCGCCAGCGCATACGCCAGCATGCTGTTCACGAGGATGCCCAGCACCACCGTGAGGCTGACGGTGAGCAGCGAGTTGAAGAAGGCCAGGCCGAAGCTGGTGCGGTCGAACACGTCGCGGAAGTTCTGCCACGAGATGTCGCCTGCAGGCACGAAGGCCCACAGGCTGCCCATGTCGCGCAGCAACTGCAGTTCGTCGCCCTTGAACGCCGACACGAACATGAAGGCCAGCGGGAACAGGAAGAACAGCACCAGCAGGCCTTGCGCCAGGTATTGCATGGCACGTGCACGCGCCGCGTTGCGAGACGCCGAGGCGGCTGGTCGTTGCGTGTTCATGTGACCACCCTTTCCTCGCGCAGCAGGCCACGCTGCAGCAGCGAGATGGCCAGCACCAGCACGAAGAAGACCACCGAGATGGCCGACGCGTAGCCGATCTTGCCGTTGCGAAAGCCCTCGTGCACCATGAACATGACCAGGGTGCGGAAGCTGTCGACCGGCGCCGCAGCGCCACTGCTGGCGATGATCTGCACCTGCGTGTAGAGCTGGAAGGCGTAGATGGTGGTCGTGACGACCACGAAGATGCTGGTGTTCTTCAGCATGGGCAGCGTGATGCGGGTGAAGAGCTGGCGCGGCGTGGCGCCGTCCAGCCGCGCCGCCTCGTACAGGTCGGTCGGGATGGCCTGCAGGCCAGCAAGGAAGACCAGCATCTGGAAACCCACGCCTTGCCAGATCGACAGCACCATCACCGCCGGCATCACCAGGCTCGGGTCGCGCAGCCAGTCCTGCGGACCGATCTGGCCCAGACTCAGCAGGTTGACCAGACGATTGATGACACCCGCGTCGGGGCTGTAGAGCAGCGACCAGATCACCGCCACCACCGCCATGGTCGTGGCCACCGGCATGAAGTAGATGGTGCGAAAGATCCGGCTGCCCTTGAGCGGCTGGTTCACCAGCAAGGCCAGGCCCAGCGCCAGTGCCGATTGCAACGGCGCCACCACCGCCACGAACAGCGTGTTGTTGCGCAGCGCGGCCCAGAAGCTGTCGTCGTCGAACAAGCGCCGGTAGTTGCGCAGGCCGACGAAGTCGGTGCCCAGGTCGTCGTTGCCGATCAGGCGCTGGTCGGTGAACGACAACACGAAGGCCAGCACGAACGGCAGCACCAGAAAGATCAGCAGCAGGCCGAGCCCGGGCGCCGCAAACAGCCACGGCGTGGCGGGGTTGCGGCGCGAACGCCTGGATGGTGGGGTCACGCTCATCTCCTGCAGGACGTGGAGCCGGTGCTTGCGCCGCTGGTTGCCGAGGTGCTCACTTGACGCGGTAGCCCTTGTTGTCCTCGATGTTCTGGTCGATCTTCTTGGCCGCCTTGTCGAGTTCCTTCTTCGGGTCGGCACCGGCCACGATGTTGTTCACCGCCTCGGCGAACGCGGTGGTGATGCTGGGGTAGGCGGGCGTCTGCGGCCGTACCAGCGCCGTGCCGTCGGTGAGTTGTTCGGCATAGATGGCCAGCGGCCCCTTGGCGCCGTAGTTGCGGCTTTGCGCCAGCGCAGCGCGGGTGCCCGGCACGGCGCCGTTGACCTCGGTGACGCGGGCGATCTCGGCGGGCGACATCAGGTGCGCCAGCACCTGGGCCGAGGCCTTGGGGTCCTTGCAGTCGCTCGAGATGCCGAAGTTCCACGAGCCCGCACCCGTCACCGCCTTGGCGCCGAACTTCGGCATCGGGATGAGCACCAGTTCGTCGCCCAGCGCCTTCTTGTAGTCGCCGTAGGTCCAGTGGCCCACGTAGGACAACGCCGCCTTGCCCTTGACGAAATCACCGTCGTCCTTGCTCGCGGCGTTGACGTAGCCGGCCTTGACCCAGCCTTGAATCAGGCCCAGGGCCTTCACCGCCTCGGGGCCGTTGATGCGGCCCTGCGCGCTCTGGTAGTTGCTGCGGTCGATCAGGTCACCACCCAGGCTCTGCACGATGGGCGAGAAGCCGTAGGTGAACCACTCGCCGATGCCGTAGTTGAACTTCATGTCCAGCGGCGCAGCCACACCCGCGGCCTTGAGTTTCTTGAGCGCGCCCTCGAATTCGGCCAGCGTCCAGGCGTCGGCCGCCCGGGTCGGGATGCGGATGCCCGCCTTGGTGAGTGTGCCGCGGTGTCCCCACAACGCCAGGCCGGAGTCGAACTGCCCGACGCTGTAGAGCTTGCCGTTGTACGTACCCTGACGCTGCAGCGACGGCAGCATGTCGGCCTTGAGTGCGGCAATCTCGGGGAAGTCGTCGAGTGCGACGATCTTCTTCGACCAGGCGTAGTTGTAGACGTTGGGGCCGTCGAAATCGAGGATGCACGGCAGCTTGTGCGCCAGCGCCGCGGCATTGACCTGGTCGCCGTAGCTGCCTTCGGGCAGCTTCACCAGGTCGACCTGCACCGCCTTGCTGCGTTTGTTGAAGGCATCGATGGCTGCAACATAGGCCTGCGCCTCGGGGCCGGCACCGGCGTGCACCCACATGCTCACACGCGTCTGGGCCTGCGCCGCACCAGCCAGCAGCGCCAACGCGCCGACACAGGTCGTCAGGCGTGCACGGACAGGCGGCCGGGCAGTCCGTACGCCATGTCGCACTGGCCGGGCTGTCGAACTCGTGACGGCGTGTTGAACAACTGCCTGGGTCGATTGACGTGTTTCCATGACGGTGTGACCTTGTCTCGATTGATGTTGAATTGCGCACGCTGCACCGATGAAGGCACGTGGGCAAGATGTCTGATAGGCCGCGAGTGGGTTGGCGGCAGATGTGTCGGATGCGCCGCTCAGGGAACTCATTCTTCCCTGAACGACACCTCGAGCGGCACCAGCAGTTCGGTCGCGCCGGTGGTTGCGCAGTTCATGCGTTTCACCGCACCCTGCACCGCGCGGTAGTACTCGCGCGGCCCGGACTGCGGCGTCACGTCGACGATCTGCCGGCCCTGGATCTTGATCATCACCTTGACCACACCGGTCACGCCGAAACGATCGAACTGGCCGGCCAGGCTGTTGGCCAGGATCTCCTTGTAGCCCGGGCAAGCCAGGCCGATCTCGGCCTTCACCGGTGGCGGCGGTGCCGGGGGTGGCGGCGCGGGCGGCGCAGGCGGGGCTGGCGGCGGTGGCGGCTTGATCTCCACCGGTTTAGGCGGGGGCTCCTGCGCGACGGCCTGGATCACCGGCGCGGCCACCGGCGGTGGTATCACCTGTACCTCGGGCGGCGGCACATAGGGTGGTGGTGGTGCGACTTCGGGCGGCGGCGGTACGTCCTTGATCTTCTCGATCTTGGGCGGCGGTGGTGGGGGTGGAGGCGGCGGCAGCTTGACCTCCTCCATGATCTTCATCTCGATCGGCTTCTTGATGATCTCCACCGCCTTGCGCGCCAGGCCCGAGACCAGACCGTAGACGATGAGTACATGCAGCAGCACCACCACGATGATGCCGGTGTAGCGGCGTTGTCCGGCGCCGGCGTACTCGTAGGGGCTGTTCGACACAGAGGCGTTCATGTCGGCGTCCTCACTGCTGTCCGATGAACTGCTCGGAGCCGATCACGCCCAGCTTGGCCAGACCGATCTTGTTGGCACTGACCATCACCTCGGCGAAGGTGTTGTATTTGGCAAGCCGGTTGGGTCGCACATGGATCTCGGGCTGCACCGCCTGGTCGGCCGCGGCGCGCATCTTGTCTTCCAGCTCGGCGCGGCTGCTGAGCACCACACCTTGCCAATAGACGCGGCTCGTCTCGTCGATGTCGATCTTCACCACCTCGGGCTTGGTGTCGCTGGGCGGCGGCGCCCCGACCGGCATGTTGAGGTTGACGCTGTGCAGCTGGATCGGGATGGTGATGATGAGCATCACCAGGAGCACCAGCATCACGTCGATCAGCGGCGTGGTGTTGATGTCCATGATGGGTTCGTCGCTGCCAGCGCTGCTGGGCATGGTCATGGCCATGGGGGCTCCTTGTTCGGGTGCGCGCGGCTCAGCCGCGCGGCGGGGGTTCGGTGATGAACCCGACCTTGGCGATGCCGGCACGCTGGCAGGCGTAGATGATCTTGCCCACCGAGTCGTAGTTGGCCGTCATGTCGCCGCGGATGTGCACCTCGGGCTGCGGGTTCATCACCGCCACCTTCTTGAGCTTGTCCACCAGCGCCTGGGTGCCGGCCACCTTGGCGTCGTACCAGTAGAGCTGGCCGCTGGTGTCGACACTGAGCACGATGTTCTCGGGCTTGGTCTCGCGCACCTCGTTGCGTTCCTTGGGCAGGTTGATTGCAATCGAGTAGTTCACCGCCGGGATGGTGATGAGGAAGATGATCAGCAGCACCAGCATCACGTCGACCAGCGGCGTGGTGTTGATGGTCGAGACCACCTCGTCTTCTTCACCGGACGAACCGATGTTCATGGCCATGGCAGGCTCCGTTCAGGGGGAGGTTCTGCGCGGGCTCAGCGTGCACCCTGGGCGATGCCTTGCGACAGCAGCACGGCGTGCAGGTCGGCGCCGAAGGCACGCACGTCGTCCATGGCCGACTTGTTGCGGCGCACCAGCCAGTTGTAGCCCAGCACCGCCGGCACGGCCACGGCCAGGCCGATGGCGGTCATGATGAGCGCTTCACCCACCGGGCCGGCGACCTTGTCGATCGAGGCCTGGCCAGCCACACCGATGGCGGTGAGCGCGTGATAGATGCCCCACACCGTGCCGAACAGCCCGACGAAGGGAGCCGTCGAACCGACGGTGGCCAGGAAGGCCAGGCCATCCTGCAGCCGCGACTGCACACGCTCGGTGCTGCGCTGGATGCTCATGGTCACCCAGTCGGTCAGCGCGATGTGGCCCAGCAGACCTTCGTGTTTGCCCGAGGCATCCAGGCCGGCACGGGCGATGAAGCGGTAGGGGCTGGCCTCGGCCAGTGTGTCCACGCCCTGGCCGACATTGCCCGCAGCCCAGAACTTCTGCTGCGCCTCGCGGCCTTGCTTGTTGATGCGCGACTGCTCGAGCACCTTGGTGACGATGATGTACCACGAGCCCATGCTCATGATGGCCATGATCAGCAGCACACCCTTGGCGACGGCGTCCGAGCCTTCCCACAAGGCGCCGATGCCGTAGGGGTTGTCGACCTTGGTGGTGGCGGGTTTGGCTGAAGGGGTGACGGGGGCCGGGGCGGCAACCGAAGCCTCGGCCGGGGCGGAAGCGGGGGCTTGCGCCACTGCGCCATGCGCCAGCACGAGGCCGAGGGTGGTGGCGGTCAACAGCCGATACAGACCGCGCGCGAGTTGGCGAATCATGGGGAGCTCCGTGGGTAGTCGAGGGACAGGCGATCCGCCAGTCGAAGGCGGGCAAGACACCGCCACCGAATGGCATGGTTCTGCCAGAGGTGCGCGGCAATAAGGGTTAGGACGACAGTTCGAGATGGCCGCACTGCGACGGCCCAGGCAAGGTGGGCCCGGGCCACGCAGGCGGACCTGGCCAGTTGGCCAGGCAAGCGGCTGAACGCCGCGTCGATCAGAAGGCGTACTTCAGCGTCGCCTTGGCGGTACGACCGTTGATCGAACGAGCGGCAGCGCGGCCGTCGTTGGATTCGGTGTAGCCGATGGTGTCGAACAGGTTGTTGACACCCAAGGCCAGCGTCATGGCCGGCGAGAACTGGTAGTTCACGAAGGCGTTGACCGACGCAAAGCCGGGCAGCGTGACACGGCTGCCTCCGGTGCCGCTGTCCTTCGAAGCCGTGGTGCCGACGATGGTCGCACCCAGGTTCAGGTCACCCATCGAGTAGCTCGGCGACAGCTGATAGACCACCTTGGCCTGACGCTGCGGCGTGCTGCCGACTTCGGCCGCGTTGGTCGACGCATCGACCTTGGCGTTGGTGAAGGTGGCGCCGCCACTCAGGCCGAAACTGCCGGTGCGATAGGCCGCCTCGAGCTCCAGACCGTTGGACTTGAAGGTGCGGGTGGTGACCTTGATCGGTGTGGTCGTCACGTCGACGTTGGTCTCGGTGGTGGTGACAAAGAACAAGGTGGCGAACACACTCAGGCCGCCCGAGCGCCACTTGGTGCCACCTTCGAGTTGCTTGACTTCGTTGAACGGCACCAGCGGCGCCGTACCGTTGACCAGGCCCGGGTTGTTGAAGAAGGTGATGCGATCGGCCATGTACGATGCACCGTCGCTGTAGCGCGTGAACACCGACAGGTCGGGTGACAGGCGCATGTTGCCGCCCAGCGAATACGAGGTGCGGCCGAAGGCATAGTCGATGACGTTGGGCTTGGTCAGGTCGTACGACGTGCCGGCGTTGGACTGGTAATACGCGCCGGTCGCGGTGTTGTTGTCGCGGCGCAGGCTGGCATCCAGATTGAACGGACCGCTTTCCCAGGCCACCAGCGCGTAGGGCGCGTTGGTCTTGTAGGTCGACTGCTGGAAGTTGCTGCAGCAGCCGCCGAAGCCCGGGGCGCCGTTGGTATTGCCGGCACCCGGCACGTTGAGCAGCTGCGCGCCGCTCTCGACCGCCGACAACCAGTACTGATTGAAGTTCCAGGTGATGTCGAGCTTTTGCATCGAGGTGTACAGACCAGCCGTGCCGGTGAGCCGGCCACCGCCCAGGGCAAAGGTCTTGGCCACACGCAGGTCGTCGGCCACCAGGCTGGCGTCGTCGACCGAGGTGTTGAACACCACGGCCTGGAAGGCGTCGCCGGTGTAGGCCTGGCCCGCACCGGCGCCAGTGGCGATGGTGGTACCGGGTGCTGCGGCAGCCACATCGGTGCCAGGGAAGATGCCGATGAAGCGCCCGCTGTTCTTGGACCAGCGGAACTTGTTCTGGATGCGGTAGCCGTTGCCTGCGTCGAGATCGAATTCGGCGCCGAGCACGTCGCTCTTGGCCGACAGACCATCGCGGATGTTGGACAAGGCACGCGTGTTGTTGGCCAGCAGCGTGCTGTCGGTCGGCCAGCCGGCGTTGTAGAACGCGGTGCGGCGCGGGTCGAGGCCGGGGATCTCCTGGATCTCGCCGTTCACGTAACGCACCGGGGTGGGCATGAAGGTGGGCGTGTGGTCGTCCAGGTGCTTGAGGCTGAAACGCACGAAGCCGTCACCCACGTTGTGGGTGATGTTGGCGCGGACCTGGCCACCGTTTTCGGTGCCGGCGGCACCTTCGCGGCCGCCGTCGCCGGTGCGGTAGAAGCCGCCGACGAAGAAGCGCGTCTTGTCGCTCACCCGGCCCGCGTAGCCGAAGTCTTCACGCGTCTGGTCGAAGTTCAGTCCCTTGGTCAGCGCGATGAATCCGCCCTCGTCCTGGCCGGTCTTGCTGATGAAGTTGATCAGTCCGCCGGGCGCGCCGGTGGCCAGTGTCGAGGCCGAGCCGCCGCGCACCACTTCCAGCCGGTCGATACCCTGGTCGGCGCGCAGCCAGGTGTCGGGTGTGGCGAAAGCGATATCACCGAACTGCAGCACCGGCAGGCCGTCTTCCTGGAACTGGATGTAGCGCGCACCACCGGCCGAGATCGGGATGCCGCGCACGCCGACGTTGGCGTTGCTTTCGCCGCCGCTCGATTCACTGCGGATCCCGGGGATCTGGCGCAGCACTTCGGCCGCGCTGGCGGCGTTGGAGTCGGTGATCGCTTCGCCACCCAGGGTGCTGATGGCCACACTGGACTTCATCTTCGACGTGCCGCGCGACGTGCCCGTGACCACGACCTTGTCGAGGTTGAGGCTGTCGTTGGCGGGCGCCGCAGCGCCTTCGGCGGCGGGTGCGGACGCCGCGGCGGCTGCAGGCGCGGCAGCCTGCGCATGGGCGGCACCGATCTGCAGGGCAGCCAGGGCCGCAGCCAAGGCGATGCGGTGGGGGACGAAGTTCAGACTCATCGAGGTCTCCGGAGTTGTTGGTGCGGCCCGTGCTCGAGGGGATGGCGGCGGGCAGGTCGCGCCGAGCAAGGCAACAGCGACGACAGGGTGAACTCTAGTGAGTTGATGTCATTAACGCAATCGATTGCGTAGTTTGCACATGGCAGGATTTACCCTGAGAGTCACTCGGCAACATCTGCTGAAATCGTTGGAGAAAACCCCAATCCACAAACGGCAGCCGGCATGCATCGAGATCCGGTTCGGCACCAGAAACGCACAGAAAGCGCAAACGATTGAGAATCTTGCGCTGCACCATCCGGCGGACATCCGCAGTGCTGCCGGGCGTTGCGTTCGACGCTGCCGAGGTTCTGGCTGGGCGCATGCCCAGGCAGGAGGTGGAACGACGTCAGGCCCGTGTACTGGCCCGCACGATCAGTTCGACCGCCAGGGTGCGCGCGGGCACCTGTTTGCCACCCAAGGTTTCGAGCAAGGCGTCGACGATCTCGATGCCTGCGGCGGCGATGGGCTGGCGCACCGTGGTGAGCGGCGGGTCGGCATGGCTGGCCCATTCGACGTCGTCGTAGCCCACCACGGCCACCTGCGCCGGCACGCTGTGGCCCAGCGCCCTCAAGGTCTGCACCGAGACCATGGCCAACACGTCGCTGCAGGCAAACACGGCATCGAATTCGGCGCCGGCTTCGACCAGGCGGGTAATGGCCGCCCGGGCCTGGTTCGCATCGAAGGGCACGGCCAGTTGCAGTGCCGCATCGGCTGTCAGCCCAGCCTGAGCCAGCGCCTGCAGGTAGCCCTGGTAACGCAGCGCCACCTCGGGCAGTTCGGGGTCACCCATGAAGACGATGCGTTTGCAGCCCTGTTCGACCAGATGCCGCGTGGCAGCCAGGCCACCGGCCAGGTTGTCGCCACCGACGCTGCAATAAAGCTGCTGCGGCAGTTGCGCACCCCACACCACGATAGGCACACGGCGTGCGGCCAGGCGGTTGAGATGGTCGTGGTGGCGCCACTGGCCGATCAGGATGACGCCGATCGCCATGCCGGTGTCGTAGGCCTGCGCGGCGGCCTCGAGGTTCTCGGCGTCGACACGCGACACCAGCATGTCGTAGCCACGTTCGGTGAGTGCATCCGCCAGGCTGCCCAGCATGGCCAGGAAGAAGGGGTCGGACACATGCTGGCGCGACCTGGCATCGAACGGGATCACCACCGCCACCGTGCGGTTGTGGCCCAGGCGCAGGTTCTTGGCGCTGACATTGATCGAGTAGTTGAGCGAGCGCGCCAGTTCACCGATGCGCTCGCGAGTGGCCAGGCTCACCTCGGTGCTGCCGTTGAGTGCGCGCGACACGGTGGCCACCGACACACCCGCCAGGCGCGCCACGTCGGCCATCTGCAGGCGCTGATGGTCGGCACCCGCGGGCACGGCCGCAGCCGGCGCGGCGCCGAGCGTACTGTCGGGTGACGGGGCTGCTTCGAGTTTCTTGCGCGAGGGTCTGGCCATTACTCAGGCGGGTCGACAGCCCGCAACTGGACATGCGGCTACCACCGCGACGCGGCGGATTCTGCCTGCTCGTCAGCGCGGTGCGGCCCAGCCCAGCGGCGCGGCCCAGCCGACAAAGGTCTTGGGCAGCGGCGCTGCATAGTCGCCAAGCTTGCTGGTGCCCAGGCCCAGCGCGGCCAGCGCTTCGGCAAACTTCACCGCAACGGCCACGCCGTCGACCACCGGCACACCCAGGCGCTGCTGCAACGTGGCGCACAGGCCGGCCATGCCGGCGCAGCCCAGCACGATGGCACCGCTGCGGTCGCGCGCCAGCGCCTCGCGCGCTGCGGCCTCGATCTGGTCGACACAGCCGGCGCCGCCGTCTTCCAGCGCCAGCACCGGGATGTCGGTGCCGTGGATGCCGCGGCAGCGCCGCTCGAAGCCGTAGCGATGCACCAGATGCTCGGCAATGATGCAGGTGCGCTTCATGGTGGTGACGACCGAAAAACCGGTGGCCAGCATCGAGGCGGCATGAAACGCCGCCTCGGCCACGCCGAGCACCGGGGCGGTGGTGGCCTCGCGCGCAGCGTCCAGGCCCGGGTCGCCGAAACACGCCAGCACCACGCCCTGCACCTGGCCGGGCAACGACGCATGCAGGCGCACCTGTTCGGCCACGCCGGCGGCAGCGAATGCCTCCTCGTACTGACCCTCGATCGACAGCGGGCCGAAGCTGGGCTGCGTCGCAACGATCTCGGTGCCCGGCGCGGCCACGGCGCGGGCGGCGGCGGCAATGCCGGCGGTCATGGCCGTGCTGGTGTTGGGATTGATGACGAGGATCTTCATGGGGTCTCCGGGTGGCCGCTGGCCAGCGCACCGCACCTGGGCAGGCGGACGGCGCCAGTGGAAATCAGCGTTTTCATGGTGCAGCACGCGTCAAATTGGTGCAATTCTCCGCGCTCGCGGCGGTGCGCAATCTTGTGCACAGTCGTGGGCACAGGCGGGCTGACGTGCAAATCACGCGCCCGCCCTGCCCGCGCCAACCGTGAACGATGGCACATGGCTTGCGTAGAACGAACCCCACATGGCATCCAGCACCCTCGAACTCATCGGCCTCGTCAAGCACTACGGCGGCGACTCGGTCGCCGTGGCGGGCATCGACCTGCAGATTGCCAGCGGCGCCTACTGCTGTCTGCTCGGCCCCTCGGGTTGTGGCAAGACCTCGACGCTGCGCATGATCGCCGGCCACGAGGAACCGACCGACGGCAACGTGCTGCTGGGCGGGCGCGAGATCACGCATCTGTCGCCGGCCGAACGGGGCACGGCCATGATGTTCCAGAGCTACGCACTCTTCCCGCACCTCAACGTGCTCGACAACGTCGCCTTCAGCGCCCGCATGAAGGGCCAGGCCAAGGCCGAACGCGAAGCCCGCGCGATGGAACTGCTGCACCTGGTCGCCATGGAGCCTTACGCCAAGCGCCTGCCCGCAGCCCTGTCGGGCGGTCAGCAGCAACGTGTGGCGCTGGCGCGGGCGCTGATGATGCGGCCCAGCGTGCTGCTGCTCGACGAGCCGCTCTCGGCGCTCGACCCCTTCCTGCGCGTCAAGATGCGCGCCGAACTGCAGCGCTGGCACCGCGACCTGGGCATGACCTTCGTGCACGTCACCCACTCGCAGGAAGAAGCCATGGCGCTGGCCGATCTGGTGGTGGTGATGAACCACGGCCGCATCGAACAGCAGGGCAGCGCGCGCGAGGTGTTCGAGCAGCCGCGCACCGAGTTCGTGGCGCGTTTCATCGGATCACACAACATCATCGAGACCCCCGCCGGCAAGGTGGCCGTACGCAGCGACCGCATCACGCTGGCACCGCCCAATGTTGGCGAGATAGCCGTGAACGTGGCCGCCATCGAATACCAGGGCTCGAGTGTGCAGGTGCATCTGGTGGCCGACAGCGCCAGCAACTCGGCGAGCGACACCACCGAGGACGGCGACCCCGAGGCCGACAACCCCGGCCGCTGGGTGGCTGTGCTGCCCGATGCTGCCTTCTACGCCGCGCCCTTCGAACCCGGCCAACGCGTGGCCATGCGCTGGTGGGCCGAGGACGCCCACGCACTCGCCGCCTGAGCGCCACACAGGCAACTCAGGCCGCGACCCAGCCCGCCCACACCGACAGCCAGCATCCGCTCCGGGTCGACGCCAGGCTGACACCCACCCGCACCGGCTATCGCCCTCACCCGTCTTCGATTCAGCACCTAGCCACCTTCCGCCCAGTCCCCTACGCAGTTCCGCCCCACTCGTTTACCACCATTCACCAGGAGCCAGCCGATGAACATCGACCAACCCGCCGACAAGTCTCTCGACACCACCACCGCCGCGACGCCCGCGGCCAGCGATGCGCCCGAAGCCGGGCGCCGCGGCTTTCTCAAGACGGCTGGTGCGGCCGGTGTGGCCACCACCGGCATCATGGGTTTCCCCTTCGTGCACGCGCAGGAAAAACTCGTGCTGCGTTACCTGGGCACCGCGGTGAACCAGGACAAGGCGATTGCCGAGAAGTTCGAGGCCGACACCGGCATCAAGATCCAGTACGTGGCCGTGACCACCGACGACGTGACCAAGCGCGCCGTCACCGCGCCCAACAGCTTCGACCTGATCGACACCGAGTACTTCTCGCTCAAGAAGATCATCCCGACCGGCAACCTGCTGGGCATCGACACCAAGCGCATCAAGAACGCCGACAAGATCACCACACTCTTCACCAAGGGTGAAGTGGCCGGCAAGAAGGTCGGCGACCAGGGCACGGCGCCCAAGAAGGTGATGTACCTCGAGAAGGCCGACTCCAAGACCTTTGCCAAGGATCCGACGCGTTTCATGACGCTGATCCCCACCGTCTACAACGCCGACACGCTGGGCATCCGCCCCGACCTGATCAAGCGTCCGATCGACAGCTGGAAGGAATTGCTCAACCCCGAGTTCAAGGGCAAGGCCGCCATCCTGAACATCCCGTCGATCGGCATCATGGACGCGGCCATGGTGGTGGAAGCTATGGGCATCTACAAGTACCCCGACAAGGGCAACATGACCAAGGCCGAGATCGACCTCACCATCAAGACGCTGATCGAAGCCAAGAAGGCGGGCCAGTTCCGCAGCCTGTGGAAGGACTTCAACGAAAGCGTCAACCTGATGGCATCGGGCGAAGTGGTGATCCAGTCGATGTGGTCGCCGGCCGTGACGGCTGTGCGCACCAAGGGCATTGCCTGCACCTTCCAGCCGCTCAAGGAAGGTTATCGCGCCTGGGCCGCCGGCTTTGGTGTACCCAAGACCGTGACGGGCAAGAAGGCCGATGCAGCCTACGAATTCATCAACTGGTTCCTCGACGGCTGGGCCGGTGCCTACCTGAACCGCCAGGGCTACTACAGCGCCGTGCTCGACACCGCCAAGGCCAAGATGGAAGGCTACGAGTGGGCCTACTGGATGGAAGGCAAGGCCGCCAGCCAGGACATCAAGAGCCCCAACGGCGACCTGCTGGCCAAGGCCGGCAGCATCCGCGACGGCGGCAGCTACGAGGCTCGCATGGGCGGCATCGCCTGCTGGAACGCGATCATGGACGAGAACGTCTACATGGTCCAAAAGTGGAACGAATTCGTCGCGGCATAGGCATCTTGCTACTGCGCGGGCCGATCTCGGCACTGCGGTGCTCGCCGTACGGAAGTACGGCTGCGCTCCTCGCACCAAGCTCGACCCGCTCGCTACGCAATCTGCCTACCCCGCGGTCTGCCGCTTGACTACATGACAACAACCCGCCGCTCACTGTTCGCCTGGCTGCAAGCTGCGCCATTGACGGCGGTCTTCTTCGTGTTCTTCATCGTCCCGCTGGGGCTCATCGTGATGGTGAGCTTCTGGCAGGCGACCGATTACGAACTCATCCCGGCGTTCACGCTGCAGAGTTACCGCGACATCGTCGGCAACTGCGGGCAGCCCGACGATGCCTGCGTGATGCTGCGCACCTATGTGTCGACGCTCGAACTGAGCCTGCTGACCTGGGCGATCACGCTGGTGCTGGGCTTTACGGTCGCCTACTTCCTGGCCTTTCACGTCAAGTCCACACTCATGCAGACGGTGCTGTTCATCGTCTGCACCGTGCCGTTCTGGACCAGCAACGTGATCCGCATGATCTCGTGGATCCCCCTGCTCGGCCGCAACGGCCTGGTCAACAACGCCCTGGTGGGTGCGGGCCTGGTCGACCAGCCGGTCGAGTGGTTGTTGTTCTCGCGTTTCTCGGTGGTGCTGGCCTTTGTGCACCTGTACACCATGTTCATGATCGTGCCCATCTTCAACTCGATGATGCGCATCGATCGTTCACTCATCGAGGCCGCACGCGACGCCGGCGCCAAGCCCTGGCAGACCGTGCTGCACGTGGTGCTGCCGCTGTGCAAGACCGGCATCGTGATCGGCTCGATCTTCGTCGTCGCGCTGGTGATGGGCGACTTCGTCACCGTCGGTGTGATGGGTGGCCAGCAGATCGCCTCGGTCGGCAAGGTCATCCAGACGCAAGCAGGAGTGCTGCAATTCCCCGCCGCCGCCGCCAACGCCGTGGTGTTGCTGGCCGTGGTGCTGCTGATGATCGTGGCGCTGATGCGGCTGGTCGATCTGCGCAAGGAGCTGTGATGACAGCCTGTCGCCACCGGCTGGCCCGGCAACACACGCAGACCGGAGCACGCGCCGCAAACCGCTGCGCGCCACGCCGCCGTCAGGACGCCAACGTGGCCACGATGCCTGTGCGCCTGCCATGACCATCACCCGCAAACGCACTGCCCGCCCAGCCAGCTTCTGGCTGCTCGCTGCCTTCTTCACCGCCTTCGTGCTGTTTCTCTACGGCCCGATGTTTGCCATCTTCGTTCTGAGCTTTCAAGGCCCCGAGGGCGGCCTGACCTTTCCGCTGCGCGGTGTGTCGTTGCACTGGTTCGAGGAGTTGTGGCAAGGCATCGGCACGGTCGACATCGGCGGCGCGTTTCGCCGTTCACTCGCGCTGGGCAGCGTCGTGATGTTGTTCACCGTCACGATGTCGTTGCTCGCCGGCCTGGCGTTTCGCAAGAAGCTGCCCGGCGGCAGCGTGTTGTTCTACGTCGTGGTGGCCAGCCTCATCATGCCGTCCATCATCGTGTCGCTGGGCATCGGCCTGATGTTCCGCCTGCTCGACACCGGGCTCAAGGCCTGGCTCGACGTGAACATGCCTGCGGTCGCCGAGACCTACACCTCGCTGCTCGGCACCTACACCTCGGGCCTGGGCGCACAACTCACCTGGACGCTGCCCTTCGGCCTGCTCATCATGTTCGCCGTGTTCAATCGCTTCAACGCGGCGTATGAAGAAGCCGCACGCGACCTCGGCGCCACACCCTGGCAGACACTGCGACATGTGGTGCTGCCGCTCATCGGCCCGAGCCTGGTGGGCATCGGCATGTTCGGCTTCACGCTCAGCTGGGACGAGATCGCGCGTTCATCCCAGGCCATGGGTGATCTCAACACCCTACCGCTCGAACTGCAGGGCCTGACCACCACCGTCACCACGCCGGTGATCTATGCGCTGGGCACGGTGACCACCATCATCTCGTTCGTGGTGATGGGCCTGACGCTGGCCACCGTGCTGCTGTGGCGGCGCCGGCGTTCGGCCTGAGACCGTCCACGCTGCCGAGCAGGCCGGCAGGTCGTGGGCGGACGACGCAGGTTGCGAGCCAAGCTGCGCCAGCTTGCTGCCGGCGCGTCAACGCCGTCCTGATGCCCGTGTCACCCGCAGGCTGCCGGTGACGACCATCACTTGATGGCGAATCGCACGTTCACGGCCTTCTTGCCAGCCAGCGTGACCGTGGCCACCAGCTTGGTTCCCGGGGCCACCTTGAAGCTGCCCTTGGCTTCGAGCTTGTTGTCGCCCGCGGGCGCGAGTACGGCTTCGGCCTTGTCGGCGCCGCTGAGCAGCGTCAGCTTGCCCGTCGCACCTAGTGTGGCCGCGGGTTTGCCGTGGTCACGCACGTAGAGGGTGATCACGTCGGCCCGGGCGACGAGTTCGAAATCGATGTCGCTGGCCTCGACCACGATGCCACCGTGCAGCGGCTTGTGTTCGTGCGTATGGTTGTGGGCGTCACCAGCGGCGAAGGCCGAGCCGGCCAGGGTCAGGGCGACACAGGCGAACAGTTGACGGGTCTTCATGAGAGGGTCCTTTCGGGGTGGAGCAAGGGGTTCAGGGAGCTGGGAATCGAGGAATCGCGGGATCGAGGGACTGGGGCAAGGTCACAAGGCTTCGGCGTCCTTGTCACTCATCAGCTGTTCGGCTGGCTGGCGCCCGAACAGCCAGAACAGGGCGGGGGTGAGAAAGGTGTCGAGCAAGGTCGAACTGATGAGGCCCGAGAAGATCACCACGGCCACCGGGTGCAGCACTTCGGTGCCGGGCCGCTCGGCCTCGAACAGCAGCGGGGCCAGTGCGAAGGCGGTGACCAGTGCCGTCATCAGCACCGGGCTGAGGCGTTCGAGTGAGCCACGCGTGATCATCTTCAGGTCGAAGCTTTCACCCTCGAAACGCATCAGGTTGATGTAGTGGCTGACCTTGAGGATGCCGTTGCGCACCGAGATGCCGGCCAGCGTGATGAAACCCACCAGCGCCGCCACACTCAGCGGCTGGCCCGACAGCCACAGGCCGATCACCGCACCCACCAGCGCCAACGGGATGTTCACCATGATCAGCGCCGACAACACGGCCGACTTGTAGCGGCTGTACAGCACCACGAACATCAGCACCAGCGACACCAGCGACAACAGGCCGACCAGCCGCGAGGCTTCTTCCTGCGCCTGGAACTGGCCACCCAGGGTGATGAAATAACCCTCGGGCAGCTTGGTCTCGGCCACGACCCGGCGGATGTCGGCCACGATCTCGGACAAGGCACGCCCCGAGGCATTGGCCGACAACACGATGCGGCGTTTGCCGTCGTCGCGGCTGATCTGGTTGGGGCCGTCACCGTCTTCGATGGTGGCGATGCGCGACAAGGGGATGTGGCCGCTCGGTGTCTCGATCAGGATGTGGCCCAGGCCGTCGATCGACCGCGCCGACTCGGGCAGCCGCAGCACCAGCGCAAAACGCCGGCCACCTTCGACGATCTGGGTCACCTTCTCACCCTCGACCAGCGCCTGCAGTGTGGCCAGCACACGCGGCGCCGGCACGCCGTATTGCGCGGCTGCCGCATAGTCGACCCGCACCTTGATCTGCGGCGCCAGCACCTGCTTTTCGATCTGCAGGTCGGCGATGCCCGGGATGCTGGCCAGCCGGGCGCGCAACACATCGGCCTGGCCACGCAGGGCATCGAGGTCTTCACCGAAGATCTTGATGGCGATCTGCGAGCGCACACCCGACAACATGTGGTCGATGCGGTGCGAGATCGGCTGGCCGATCTCGAGTGCCGCCGGCAGGTTGACGAGGCGGGCGCGGATGTCGGCCTTGATCTCATCCATGGAGCGTGTCAGTTCAGCCGTAGCCTTGAGGCCCACGTCGAGTTCACTGACGTGTACACCTTCGGCGTGTTCATCCTGTTCGGCCCGGCCACTGCGGCGCCCCACGTGGGTGACTTCGGGCACCTGCTTGACCAGCACCTCGGCCTGGCGCGCCAGTGCCGACGATTCCGACAAGGTCACGCCCGGGTTCAGACGCAGGCCGACGAGCAAGGTGCCTTCGTTGAACGGCGGCAGAAACGTCGTCGGGAAAAACGGCACAGCCACCGCGGCCACCAGCACCGCCACACCCGCTGCCGCAATGGCCGCGCGCGGGCGCGCCAGCACAGCCTGCAGACTGCGGCGGTAACGCGACTTCAGCCAGGCCAGCACCTTGGTGTCGCTGTGGTCGAGGTTCTTCATGCGCGGCAGCAGGTAGAAGCTGAGCACGGGTGTGACCGTCACCGACACGATCAGTGATGCGAGCGTCGACACGATGAAGGCAATGCCAAGCGGCACGAACAACTTGCCCTCGAGCCCCGGCAAGGCGAACAGCGGGATGAAGACCAGCACGATGATGACCGTGGCGTACAGGATGGCCGACCGCACCTCCATCGTGGCGTGGGCAACCACTTCGATCGGATGCAGCCGACTATTCGGATGGTTGGCGCGGTCGGCCTTCAGCCGCCGCAACACGTTCTCGACACCCACCACCGCGTCGTCGACCAGCCCGCCGATGGCGATGGCCAGGCCTCCCAGAGTCATGGTGTTGATCGACAGGCCGAAGTACCTGAAGACCAGCGCGGTGATGAAGATCGACACCGGGATGGCCGTGAGTGCAATCACCGTGGGCCGCAAGGTGCCCAGAAAGAAGAACAGGATCACCGCCACGAAGATCGACGCGCCGATGAGTTTGCCCTGCAGCGTGTTGATCGAGGCCTCGATGAAGCTGGCCTGGCGGAAGGTGACACGGGGTGCCTCCATGCCGGCGGGCAGTGAAGCCTTCAGCCCCACCAGCGCATCTTCGATGGACCGGGTGAGTGTGATGGTGTCGGCAGTGGGTTGTTTCTGGATGCCCAGGATGACGGCTGGTTTGCCCTCGAATCCCGCGTCACCCCGCTTGAGTGCCGCCGCGAAGGTGACCTCGGCGATCTGGTGCAGCAGGATCGGCTGGCCGTTCTTTGCACCACCGACATACGCCACGGCCAGGTTCTTCAGGTCGTCCAGCCGCGACGTGCGGCCCAGGTGGCGGATCAGGTATTCGCGGCCGTTCAGCTCGAGGAATCCACCCGAGGTGTTGGACGAAAACCCCTCCAGTGCACCCGCCAGCTGATCGTGCGTGATGCCCAGTTGCGCCATACGGGCGGTGTCGGGCTGCACCTGGAACTGCCGCACCTCACCACCGATCGGGATGACCTGTGCGACGCCCGCCACCGACAACAACCGCGGCCGCAACACCCAGTCGGCATATTCACGCACGGCCATCGGGCTGATCCTGGCCGGATCGACCGGAATCGCGATCTGCATGATCTCGCCCATCACCGAACTGATCGGCCCCATGCGGGGCACCACACCGGCGGCGAGACCTTCCTCCATCGACGACAGCCGCTCGGACACCAGCTGGCGGGCGCGGAAGATGTCGGTGCTCCAGTCGAAGGTGACGTACAGAAATGACAAACCGGCCGACGAGGTCGAGCGCACGCTCTCCACGCCGGGCAAGCCGTTCATGGTCGTCTCGAGCGGGAAGGTGATGAGTTGCTCCACCTCCTCGGCGGCCATGCCGCCGGCCTCGGTCATGATCGTGACGGTGGGTTTGTTGAGATCCGGGAACACATCCACCGGGGTGTGCGACAGCGTCCAGGCGCCGTATGCCATCAGCACGACGCTGGTGATGATCACCAGCAGCCGGTTCGTCAGGCTGTGGTCGAGTAGCCACTTGAACATGTCAATGCCGCCCGGCCGCCCGAAGGCATTGATGCGCCCCGCGGGGGCAGCGAATGAAATGAGCTTGGGGTCGTGTCATCTCAGCGCACCTGGTTGATCAAGGCAGCGCCTTGCGTGACGACACGGTCACCGGCCTTCAGGCCCGAAGTGACGGCGACGGTGGCGCCGTCCAGCGCCTCGGTCGTGATGGCACGGGGCTCGAACCGTTCGGGCGCAGTCTTGACCCACACCACCGTCTGGTTGGCCGGGTTCTTCATCAACGAGGCGACCGGCACGGCGATGCCCTTGACCTTGTCTTTCGTCTGCACGAACACCCGCACCGGCTGGCCGACGGCCAGGCTGCTCAGCGCCCCACCACGGGCACGAAAGCCCAGCGGCAAGGCCTGTTCACGCAGACTGCGCGCGGCGCCGACAAACTCGAGCGGTATACGTTGTTCACCCACCACCAGGCTGGCACTGCCGACGTTGGCCGCCAGGGCGGGGTCGAAGGCCAGTGCCTCGATGCGCAGGCGGCTCGGGTCGATGATCTCGAACAACAGTTCGCGGGCGTCGACCACCTGGCCGGCCACCACGTGGGCCGACGCGATCACACCCGACACCGGGGCGACCAGCGCCTCACGTGTGGCCGGGCCGGCACCCACGGCCGACAGACGTTCGGCCAGGCTGGCCGCTTCACTCTCGGCCGCCTCGACCTCCTTGCGCGGCACGGTGTCGGCCAGCTCCTTGAGCCGCGCCACACGTTTGTCGGCCAGTTGCCGGGCCGCTCGCCACTCGGCCAGTTGTGCCGCCTGGTTGGAGCGTTCGATCGGTGCGGTCGAGCTCACCACATAGGCCAGCACCTCACCCTTGCGTATCGTCTGGCCGGGCTCGGGCAGGCCACGCGGCCCGGCTTCGATGCGCCCGGCGTTGAGCGGCTGCACCATGCCGCCCGCGTTGGGGTCCACCAACACCTTGCCGTTCAGTTCCACCGAACGCGCCAGGTCAGCCTCTTCGGTCACCAGGGTGCGCACGCTGAGCTGGCGCTGCGCCGGCTTGGGCAGAAACACGCTGCCATCGGCCAGCCGCTTGGGGCCGTTGCTGTTGGCCGCTGGCGGGGCATCACCATGGTCGTGGCCATCACCGGCCAGGGCGGGCGCGCCAAGTGTGGCGGCCAGCACCAACAGCAGCGCGAGCGACGTCGTCATGCACCGGGCCTTCATGCTGCACCTCCACGGCGCTGCAGGCGCAAGCGATGCAGGCCGAAAGCCGCCAGCACCAGCAGACCGACAACCGCAGCCCCGATCGGCCCGGCCTTGGGGATCAACCCAGCCAAGCCACCAGCCGCCGGCTCGACGTGCCCGGCCTCATGGTCGTCATGGATGTCGAGTTCACCGGCGAGCAGGTCGGATTCGTTGCCGGCCAGCACGGTGGCGGTGACGGTCAGCACACCGGTCATGGGCTCGGAAGCGAGCAGTGCTTCGAACTCACCGTCGCCGTGGGGTTCGACTTTGATTGTTGTGCCGGCGAGTTCGAGTTCGAGCCTGGCGTCCTTGACGGGGCTGTTGTCGCCGGTGTGATCGAGGTACAGCGTCAGCCGTTTGCCGTCGAGCACACCGACCAGTTCGAACGTTTCGGAGCTGGCATCGAAACGTGGCAGCGCTGGCCCGGCCGCAGCGGCAGGTTCGGCGCCGTGGTCGTGGCCATGGTCGTCGGCAGCAAAGACGCCGGGGGTGAGGCACACCAGCAGCAGCGCGGCGAGCGCGGTGCGTGCGGCTTTGGTGGAGAGTTCGAAATGGTCCATGGGATGAGTCATCCTTCGCTTCATTCGGGCAGCAGGCCCAGGGCCTGCCGCAGGGTGGAGACGGCAGCCGCCAGGTCGACACGAGCGCGCGCCAAGAGCCGCTCGGCCTCGGCCGCCTCGGCTTCGACACGCAGGCGGCTGGGCAGGTCGGATTCACCGAGCCTGAAAGCCTTGTCGACAAAACCGCGCAGGTCGCCGGTCAGCCGGGCGCGGCGCTGGGCGGCGTCAAGCTGCTGCCGGCTGGCGTCGACGCGTGTGCGCGCCGCGTCGATCTCCCCGGCCAGGCGCGCACGTTCGATCGCGACCAGGCTGTCGGCCTCCAGCATCTCGGCCCGGGCGGCGGCGGCCCGGGCATCGGCGCGTGGGCTCGCACCAAACGGCAGGCGCACCCCCACCGAGACACTTTGCCGGTAAGCCTCACCGGCCTGCCCCCGCTCGCGTGTCGTGGCCAGGCGCAGTTCGGGGTTCGAGCGGGTCTGCACGGCAGCCAGCTCGGCCGCCAGGCGCCCCACCTCGGCCCGCGCCAGCAACTCGGCCAGCGCCGGGTGGCTGCGGACGGTGCCGGTCATGTCGGCGGGCACGTCAGGCATGGGTTCGACTACCGGCTCGACCCGCGGCTGGACTGCCCGCTGGGCTGTCGACTCGGACCCGGCACTGCGGTCCGGCGTCTGCCCATCCATCTGCCCAGATGCCTGGGTGTTCGTCGACCCGGCCTGTCGAATGGTTCTCGCACCGCCGTTACCTGGCGACGCCGACACGCCGTCACCCAGCAGGGCAACCAAGGCTGAACGGGCACCCAGCTGATCGGCAGTGGCTTCGGCCAGCGTCGATTCAGCCTGGGCCACGGCAGCGTCGGCCGACACCTGGTCGGCACGAGACAGGTCACCAGCGGTGAATCGCCGAGCCACGTCGGCTGCCAGCTGACGGGTGTGGAGCAATCGATCCCGCGCCAGGTCGACCTGCACCGCCGCACGCTGCGCCGCCCACCAGGCGTTGCGCACGACAGCAGCCAGCTTCAGCCTGGCGGCCTGCAGCCGGGCGTCCAGCGCCCCGGATTCAGCCTCGGCCAATCGACCCGAGCGCTGACGCTCGCCGGGCAGCCACAGCGGCACGGTGACAGCAGCCTCGATATCACGCCGGCCGAGCCCCGAGCCCAGCGGCTGGTCACTCGTGCCGTTCAACTCGATCGAAGCAGGCTCGGCGCTCCAACTCGCCGCGGCGCGCCGGCCGGCCTCGGCCGCTTCACGCCTGGCAGACAGCGACACCAGCTCGGGCTGGCGCGACCAGGCCTGCTCGAAGGCTTGCCTGAGCGACAGGCCAGGCGTCGACGCCGCCGGCTCAGCTGTGGCAGCGGCGACAGGTGCGGAAGCTGCTGCAGCTCCGCTGTCCTGGGCAAAGGCCGATGCGACGGCGCAGGCCGCCAAGGCGCAAGGCAGCAGCCTTGCTCGAAAACTTCGAAGCATCCGGTTCTCCGGTGGTCATCCACGGTGGGGGAGGAAAACCGGCGAGGGGTCGACCAACCCGTCGTCGCGACAAGCGCATGTGCCACGTCGACCGACGTGAGCAGCAACAGGTGGTGGTGATCTTGGGCTGCCCGAGGAGCCCGCCTCGCCGTTCAGGCGAGGGATTGCCAGTCGGGGCGTTCGAGCGGCTGGCTGGGCGGCGTCGGCAGGCGCTGCATAAGCGGCGCAGCGACGGCGCTGCTGGACAGGTACACGCCGGTCTGCGCCAGCGGCAGGATCACCCCGATGGGGCTGGCATGGCAGTCGTGGCAATGGCCACCACCCGGGGCGCCGACATCGTCGGTGTCGCCGTGTTCGGCGGCATCGAGCGCGGCTCCGAGCGGGTAGGCATCGGCTTGCCCATCGGCATGCCGAACACCGCGCTCATGCCCATGGCCTCGACCATCACCTTGGCCGTCACCTGGAACGGTGACGTGCACGTCGACGTGATGCCCGAAGTGGGCGGCATCACGGCTGGTTTCGTGCCCGCAATAGGCCGCGGCCACAGCCCAGGAGGACTGCAACGACACAAGAGCCAGCAAGAGGACAGCGATGAGGCGACGCATGAAGCGGCGGATTCTATGGACAGGCCGGCCCGGCCCGACGGCACCGGGCATGACACCCGGCGCTGATGAGCAATTCACCTCGAAGCTTGTTGTTGCGCAAGACTCACACGGGGTTCGGCGCCACAGGCGTCGGCCGAAAACGACGCACCCCCCGCAGGCTGAGCTGCACCAGATCATCCACATAGGTGAACACCACCGGGATGACCAGCAGGCTCAGGAACGTCGAGGTGATCAGCCCGCCGATCACGGCCACCGCCATGGGCTGTCGGAAGCTCGGGTCGGCTCCCCAGCCCAGCGCGATGGGCATCATGCCGGCGCCCATGGCGATGGTGGTCATCACGATGGGGCGGGCGCGTTTGTGGCAGGCGTCGATCAGGGCATCGATGCGGTTCAAACCGGCCTGGCGGGCAATGATGGCGTAGTCGACCAGCAGGATCGAGTTCTTGGTGGCGATGCCCATCAACATGATCAGGCCGATCAGGCTGGGCATCGAGAACGCACTCTTGGTGATCAGCAAGGCCACGAAGGCACCACCCAGCGACAGCGGCAGCGCGGCCAGGATGGTGGCCGGCTGCATGAAGCCCTTGAACAGCAGCACCAGCACGATGTAGATGCACAGCACGCCGGTCAGCATGGCCAGGCCGAAGCTCTCGAACAACTCACCCATCACCTCGGCATCACCCAGCGTGGCCTGGCGCACGCCGGGCGGCAGTTGCTGCAGGCTGGGCAGCTTCTCGACCGCGGCCACGATGTCACCCAGCGGCTGGCTGTTGAGTTCGATCTCGAAGTTGATGTTGCGCTGGCGGTCGTAACGGTCGATCTGCGCCGGGCCACTTTCGAGCGCGATGGTGGCCACGTTGGACAACATGACCGGCCCGTTCTTGCCTGGCACCGGCAACTGGCCGAGCAGGGCCAGATCCTGCCGTGCGCTGTCGGGCAGGCGCACCACCATCGGCACCTGGCGCTGCGCCAGGTTGAGCTTGGGCAGCGCGGCGTCGTAGTCGCCGGCTGTGGCGATACGCAGCGTGTCGGCGATGGCAGCGGTGGTGACACCGGCATCGGCGGCGCGCGCAAAGTCGGGCCGCACGACCAGCTCGGGCCGCACCAGGCTGGCAGTCGATGCGATGTTGCCCAGGTTGGGGATGGTGCGCAGATCACGCTCCACTGCCCGCGCGGCTTCGGCCAGCGCCACCCCGTCGTCGCCCGACAGCACCAGCACATAGGCTTCACCCGAACCGCCCAGGCCAACCTTGACGCGGGCACCGGGCAACTGCTTCATCAGCTCGCGCAGATCCTGTTCGATCTTCTGCTTGCGTACACCGGGGCGGTCGGGCCTTGCCGTCAGCGTGAGGGTGAGCGTGGCCTTGCGTACCTCGGCCGCACCACCGCCCGCAAACGGGTCGCTGCCCGAGGCACCCCCACCGATGGCGGTGTACACCTGCTTCACATGGGTGTTGGTGGTGACCAGCGCGCGGGCCTGTTCGGCTGCGGCAAAGGTGTCCTTGAACGTGCTGCCCGGCGGCAGCTCGATGCTGACCTGGCTCTGGCCGAAGTCGTCGGCCGGGATGAAGCCGGTGGGCAGCAGCGGCACCAGCGAGATCGATCCGACAAAAAACGCCGCCGCAGCTGCCATGGTGGTCTTGCGATGACTGGTGCACCAGGCCGCGGCGCGCAGATAGTTGCGCATCACGAAGCCGTCCTGATCCCCCTCACCCACCACGATGGGCTTGAGCATGTAGGCCGCCATCATGGGTGTGAGCACACGGGCCACCACCAGCGAGGCAAACACGGCGAGCGCCGCGGTCCAGCCGAACTGCTTGAAGAACTTGCCTGGGATGCCTGCCATGAAGGCGGTGGGCAAGAACACCGCGATGAGCGTGAAGGTCGTGGCGATGACCGCCAGCCCGATCTCGTCGGCCGCTTCCATCGCCGCCTGGTACGGGCTCTTGCCCATCTTGAGGTGGCGCACGATGTTCTCGATCTCGACGATGGCATCGTCGACCAGGATGCCCACCACCAGCGACAGGCTCAGCAGCGTCACCACATTGATCGAGAACCCCAGCGCCCACATGCCGATGAAGGCCGGGATCACCGACAGCGGCAAGGCCGTGGCTGCCACCAGCGTGGCGCGCCATTCACGCAGGAACAACCACACCACGATCACCGCGAGGATGGCGCCTTCGTACAGCAGCAGCAGCGAGCCGTCGTAGTTCTCGACCACCGGGTCGACCATGTTGAAGGCCTGGGCGAAGGTCAGATCGGGGTGCGCCTGACGCAGCTCGTCGAGCACCCGGGTGACACCCTGGTCGACCTCGACCTCGCCGGCACCGCGGCTGCGGGTGATCTCGAAACCCACCACCGGCGCGCCGTTCAGCAAGGCAGCGCTGCGTTGTTCGGCCACCGTGTCGGTGACGGTGGCGATTTGCGCCAGGCGCACGCGGCGGCCGTCGGACAGCGGGATGTCCATCTGCGCCAGCTCGTCGGCCGACTTGACCGTGGCAATGGTGCGCACGGTCTGTTCACCTCCGCCCAGATCGGCCCGGCCAGCCGACGATTCCTGCTGCACCGCGCGCAACTGGCGGCTCACGTCCGCCGCACTGGCGCGCAAGGCCAGCAGGCGCGCCGGGTCGAGCGACACCCGCACCTCGCGTGTCACACCACCCACCCGTGCCACCGAACCCACGCCGTTGATGCTGAGCAGCGCCTTGGTCACCTCGTTGTCGACGAACCAGCTCAGCGTCTCGGCGTCCATACGCGGCGCCGCCACGGTGTAGGTCAGGATGGGTGCGCCCGACAGGTTGAGTTTGCTCACCTGCGGGTCGCGCAG
Organism: Candidatus Intricatilinea gracilis; assembly: GCA_016702605.1. GTDB lineage: Bacteria > Pseudomonadota > Gammaproteobacteria > Burkholderiales > Burkholderiaceae_C > Sphaerotilus > Sphaerotilus gracilis. The sequence continues at coordinate 143,546 of JADJDQ010000021.1, read as the reverse complement.
GTCGGCCGGCAGATCGGCACGCACGCGGCTCACGGCATCGCGCACGTCGTCGACCGCCTCTTGTGTAGGCTTTTCGAGGCGGAACTCGGCGGTGATGGTGGCCGTGCCGTCCTGCACCTTGGTGTACAGGTGCTTGAGGCCCTGCAGCGTCGCCATCGAGTTCTCGATCTTGCGCGCCACCTCGGTCTCGAGCTGCGAGGGGGATGCGCCCGGCAGTGACGCCGTGACCGACACCGTGGGCAGTTCCAGGTCAGGGAACTGCTGGATCTTCATGGCCCGGAAACTCATCAGCCCGCCCAGCGTGAGCAGGACGAACAACATGATGGCCGGGATCGGATGGCGGATCGACCAGGCGGAGACGTTCATGGCTTGACCACCCGCACCGTGTCGCCGTCACTCAGGAAGGCGGCGCCGCGTTCGACCACACGCACGTCGGCGCCCAGGCCTTCGAGTGCGACCCGGTCACCGTCGCGCGACAGCACCTTGACCTTGGTCTGCGCCACCCGCGAGTCGGCACCCACCTTCATCACCACCTCGAAACCGTCACGCAGCAACACGGCGGACGACGGCAAGGTCGCCACCTGACGCTTGTCGAAGGCGAACTCACCACGCGCGAACATGCCGGCGCGGGCGTCGCTGTCCGGCCCCGGACGCAGGTCGACGTAGACCAGGCCGTTGCGTGTGTTGGCGTCGACCGTGGGGGCAATCTGGCGCACGATGCCGGGCACCGTGCGGCCCGATGGCGTGGTGAGCGTCGTGCGTTGACCTGGGCGCACTCGGGCCAGGTCGGCCGCCGGCACCTCAGCGCGCCACTCGAGCCGGCCACCGCGGATCAGGCGAAACAGCTCCTGGCCAGCGCCGACCACCGAGCCCACCGTGGCCAAGCGTGCACTGATCAGGCCGTCGTCGGGCGACAGCACCTGGGTCTGCGCCAAGCGCAACTGCTGCACCTCGAGCTGGGCCTTCTGCGCCGCGACACGCGCCTTGGCCGTGGTTTCGGCGGTGAGGCTTTGCTGCACCTGCTGGATGGTCATGACGCCGCTGTCGCGCAGTGCACGGGCGCGTGCGGCATTGCCGGCGGCTTCAGCCAGCGTGGCTTCGGCCTCGGCCAGCGCGGCCTGGGTCTGCGCCAGCTCGGCCTTGAGGGTGTCGGCGGCAAACACAGCCAGCAGCTGGCCACGTTTGACCTGCTGGCCGATCTCGACCTTGACCTCGGCCAGGCGCAGGCCGTTGGCCTCGCTGCCGATGATGGCCTCTTGCCACGCGGCGATGTTGCCGTTGGCCGCGAGTGTGGCCGCCACCTGTGCGCTGCTGGGCGACACCACGGTGACCGTGAGGGCAGCCTTGGCCGGCGCCGACGCACCGGGGGGTGCGGACGCGGCACTCGGCGCCGCCGAGGCAGGCAGCGCCAGCACAGCGGCGAGCAGCAGCAGGCTCAGTGACCAGGCTGGATGAACCCGGCGCAGCGATTGCTGCTCAGGCTGCAAGACGGGCCGAGAACTGAATCGCCAGGCGTGCCTGGGGCTGGCCAGGGAAAGGCTCTGGGGCAAGGGCTGGAGGACGGCGGTCGGCATGGTGGTTCGAACTTCTGACAAACGAAAAAACTGGACGGGGGCGATGCAGCCTGCGCGACGAACGGCGCAGCCTTCGATCGACACGGGCGCTAACTGCGAGATGCGACAGCAGGGGCGGCAGCAGGGGCGGCAGGCCAGATGGCGAGGTGAGCGGCGACGCTTGCGGCGCAACGCGAGGCATGTCAAACAGCCGCTCGTGCCGTACCGACCGGGCATGGGGCGGCCAAGGCCGACCGGCGCCTCGACTCGTGGTCGACCATGGCCAGACCCTGGCGCTGCAGGCAATCGGCCCAGGCGGCGGCCGAGTCGGCGCTGCGGTTGAGTTGCGGCGCCACGGCGTCGATCACGTCGCGGCCCACGTGCAGGTGCACGGCCAGGCCGGTGAGGCACACCGCGAGGCGCTGCACCTCGTCGTCGGGCTCGGCCAGGCCGAGATGGCGGCACAACACGGCCAGCAAGGCCTCGTGCATGGGGCGGATGCCCAGGGCGATCTCCTGATCCCACAGGCCGGTGGGTTCGATCATCTCGCGCATGCGCAGCTTCACGCACAGCCGCATGTCCTCACCTTGCGCGAGGGGTTCGAGCATGGCGCGGTAAAAGCCTCGCAGCGCATCACCGATCGACAGGTCGGCGCCGGCATAGGCGGCGATGTCGGCGGCAGGGTCACCCAGCGGCTCGAAGAACACGGCGCGGTACAGCCCCGCCTTGTCGCCAAAGTAATAACTGATGGCGGCGATGTTCACACCCGCCGCCTGCGCCAGTTCACGGGTCGAGGTGGGGGCGAACCCCTGCTGCGCAAACAGGCGCAGGCCGGCGCGCAGCAGGCGCTCGCGACTGGCTTCGCCGTCGCTGCGGGTGGCGACGCGGGCGTTGTCGGCCAGGGCGGCTGCGGGGGCCGCGGGGGTGGAGCGTTGGGGCATGGGCGGCGAGTCTAGCCAAAACATCAAACGATTGATTAACTTGGACGACAGCAGGGTGAGTTCCTGGGTTGACGGCCTGGCGCCCCTGGAGCACATTGCTGACTCTTCCAACTTGGTACTACAGGAGGCCCCCCATGGACGAAGCCCACACCCGCCTTCTGTCGGCCTCGGCGATCTGAGCGCAGCTGGCGCCTTGGTTGCCACGCCACACCTCACACCCCAGCCCGCCCGGGCTGACGACAGGGCTGCACCACAGCCCGGCAGCCACACAGCTGCCACGTGTGTGACGTGACCCGGCAAGCGCCGTGACCTCAGGTCGCGGCCGACAGACACCCCCCACCCCGACCCGCCCGCTCATGCGGCGCAACGTGCTGTTGCGCCTGTACGCAGCCCGCGGCGGGTCGACCCTGTCTGTCGTCTTGCCTGAAACAGTTCCATCATGTCCGACCCGAACGTGAACGTCGTGGCCCGCCTGCGCGGCATCGGCCTCAAGCCCTCGTTGATCCAGCAACTCCCGTCCATCGAACTTCTCGACACCGACAGCACGCTCATGCGTGTGTGCGAGGTGCAACGCGCCAGCCTGACGCTGCACGATGGTGTCACCCTCTGGCCAGCGCGTCAGTTGCCCAGCCTGCGCGCCGATCTGACCGACATCGGCGACACCATCGCCGTCGGCGACTGGGTGCAGGTAGGCCGCGACGATTTCGGCGGCTGCTGGGCGCAGCGCCGCCTGGTGCCCTTCAACCAGTTGGCGCGGCGCCTGCATCAGGAAGGCCGCGACAAGGTCGCCCGCGCGGTGATCGTGAGCAATGTCGACACTGCACTTTTGGTGATGGGTCTGGACCACGACTACAACCTGCGCCGTCTCGAGCGTTATGCCGTGCTGGTGCGCCTGGCCGGTGTGGCTGCTGTGGTGGTGTTGACCAAGGCCGACCTGTGCGCCGACCCCGCCGCCCGGCTGGCCGACCTACGCGCCACCTTGCCCGACCTGCCTGCCATCAGCCTGGACGCCACCCGGCCCGACGCCGCCGAGTTGCTCACCACCCAACTCGGCCCCTGGTTGAGCCGCGATGCCGACGGCACCAGCCCCACCCTGGTCATGCTGGGGTCGAGCGGCGCGGGCAAGAGCACACTCACCAACGCCTTGCTGGGCAGCCAGCGCCAATCGACGGGCGCCAACCGTGAGGACGACAGCCGCGGTCGCCACACCACCACGGCGCGTTCCTTGCACCTCACGCCCACGGGTGCCTGCATCATCGACACACCGGGCCTGCGCACGCTGCGCCTGGACGGTGACGCCGAGCACCTGGGTGCCGTGTTCGACGACGTGGCGCGCCTGGCCTTGTCATGCCGGTTTCGCGATTGCCGCCACGAGGCCGAGCCCGGTTGCGCCGTACGTGCCGGTGTCAGCGCCGAGCGCCTGCACAACTTCCACAAGCTGCAGCGCGAGGCCAGGCGCGACACCAAGAGTGCGCTCGAACGCAAGGCCGAGGTGGCGCAGTGGAAGTCGCGCCACCGTGAGGCGCGTGAACGTCTGCAGGACAAACGCGGCTGAGTGGTGCACCGGTGGGGCCCGCAGCAGGTGACGCGTCGGGCGGCACACAACATCTTGGCCGGTGCGGGCCGGCGACGCATGCAGAATCGCCGGTTTTGGAACACGCGAGGCGCATGCCGTGGATTTGAAGGTACCCATCGCCATTTCGGACGAACTCACCGACGAGGTGATCGCCGCGACCGGCCTGCTCGATCTGGCCAGCGGCGAGATTCGCCGCGTCGAATACATCGACTACGACGCCGAGGCCGAAGGCCCGCCGTGGGAGAGTGACGACTACGAGTTCAGCTGCGGCATCCTGACCCACCAGGGCAAGGACGTCGAGTTCCGCGTCGACGTCAACAAGGTGACCGGCCAATATTCGGTCACTGCCAGCGAGTTGCTCGAGATCAAGATGCGCGCCGCCGCGCTGTTTGCCGGCATCTCGGGCAAGGGCCTGCTCGACATCGCCGACACCAAGGCCGCAGCCGCACCCGCCCCCGAGGCCAAGCCACGCGGCGCCAAACACGGCCGGCGCAAGTAGGCCTCGCTCAGACGCCATCCGATCGACCAAGGCCGCCCTGCCCGGCGGCCGAGGCGAGGCTCAGCCGCGCGCCAAGGCGAGCAGATGGCCGACCAAAGCCACCGGCTCGGTCACCATCGGGCAATGTCCGGTGGCCATCTCGATCACGTCGAAACCCGGCAGGCGCCGCACCCGCTCGCGCATGGTGGCTATGGTCGGATAAGCCGGCGCCGTGCAGTCGATGAAGCTGCGCGGCACCGCCGCCCAACGGTCACCGTCGAAAGGCAGCGGATCGCGATACGGCCCGAAGGGATGCGGCACCTGGCGGCGCAGCAGCCAGTCGCGGTCGGCACCGCCAATGCCGAAGTCGGCCGGATCGGGTGGCGGTAGCGCATGCCCGTTGGCCAGCGCCGCCGCCGTGCGTGCCGCCACCAGGTCGGGCGTGTGGGTCTCGCCCCAGCCTTCGCCGGGCAGAGGCACCATGGCGTCCACGTACACCAAGTGGCGCAGCGCCGCGCGGCTGCGCGACAGCAGGCGGTCAGCCGCCCCCGTGATCACCATGCCACCGTAGCTGTGGCCCACCAGCACGATGTCGGTCAGTTCTTCGGCATCGACCAGCGCCACCACGTCGTCGACATGGGTGGCGAGCTTGATGCCCGGATGGCGCAGATGCGCTCGTTCACCGTCGCCGGTGAGCGTGACCGCAAACACCTCGTGCCTCGCAGCCCGAAGGGGCGCCAGCACACGCCGCCAGATCCACGCGCCGCCCCAGGCGCCGTGAACAAGAACGATGGGCGGCTTGGGTGCTGAAGCTGGCATGGCGGGTGACCTCGTGGTGAATTGCGCGATGTCGACATCGGCGCGTCGGGCCGGGGCGAAGTCTAAGCCACACGCCCGCGACGCTACCCCGTCAGCCCGGCGCACAAAAGGCTTGCAGGCGCCGCTGAAACAACAAGGCCCCGTCTTTTGGACGGGGCCTTGTGCTTGATATCTATGGTGCCGATGGCAGGAATCGAACTTGCGACCTTCTCATTACGAATGAGCTGCTCTACCAACTGAGCTACACCGGCGACGACAGACCAAGATTCTAGCAAAGCAAAAAGGGGGATCCAAGCCCTCGATGGCGACGACAGAGATTTCTGGTGTGGACCACCGCACGAACCGTGGTCGCGCTCGCACGCCGGGCACCTGGCAAACGCCCCGTCCAGACGGACCACTTCGCGAATTGAGCCATGTTGCGTGACAACGTCGTTACGGTCGCTATCATCCGCGCGCCCGCCTGGCCCGGGGCACTCATGCGGGCCATATCAAGCGACAACCATATGGCCACGAAGACAACCACCCCGACTACTGCGCCCACCAAGCCCGCAGCCAAGCCCGCCACCAAGGCCGCCGCGAAGACTGGCACTACCAAGAAGCCGCCCATCAAGTCGCCCGCTGCGCCCAAGGCCCCGGCCAAGAAGTCCGGCGCCAAGAAGCCCGCGATGAAGGGCGCGGCCAACAAGGCCGAATTCGTCGAGTTGATCGCAGCCCAGTTCGAGTTGCCCAAGACCCGTTCGGCCGCGATGCTCGACTTCGTGATCGACACGATCAAGGCGCAGATCCGCAAGACCGGCACGGCCACCGTGGCGGGCCTGGGCACTTTCAAGGTGAGCAAACGCGCTGCACGCAAGGGCCGCAACCCGAGCACCGGTGAGCCGCTGAAGATCAAGGCCTCGAAGTCTGTGCGTTTCAAGCCCACGCCGACGTTCAAGGAAGAACTCTGACATCGGCCCGTCGCCACGGCCCCACCTCGGGGTCGTGATAGACGGACTGAGTTCGCCGACCCCTCACTCGTTGCCGAGGGCACGGATGAGGTCGAGTTTGGCGGCGTAGAGATCGTGGTCGCGACGGGTGGTGCTGGTCTGCACCGCCTGCGTCAGGTGTTGCCGCGCGGCAGCCACATCACCTGCCGCGTAGACGGCCAGGGCCAGCCAGAAGTGGCACTCCGGGTCGTCGGGCGTGATCTCGACCTGGCGCGCAAGGTGCGCCCGGGCGCCAGCGTGGTCACCGCGCTGCATGGCTTCACGGCCCAACTGGTAGTGATGGAACGGCGGAGATGGTTCGAGCCGCGCCAGCCGCGCTGCATAGGCCGAAGCCTCGGTGCGCCGACCCTGTTGCTCGAGCAGCCTGGTGAGGTTGGCCAGCGCCACGGTGTTGTCGGGCTGCCTGGTCAGCACATGGTCGAACACGGCTTCGGCCTGGGACATCAGGCCGCTGCGCCGGTAGATCACGGCCAGCGTGTTGTAGGCACTCATGAAGTCGGGAGCCCGCAGCACTGCCTCGCGCGCCCAGGCATAGGCGTCGTCCAGACGGCCTAGCGCCATCACCTCGGCGGCGCGGTTGTTCATGTACATGCCCAGCACGGTGGTCTCGTCGATCACGCGGGCACGTTGGCCCTCGAGTGCTTGTTGCGGCAGGAAGTCGATCGTGACCAGCGCACTGGCATCGGCCTGCATCGTGCGGTCGGTCAGCCGGCGCGCCAGCGTCACATTGATGTGGCCGTTGGCGAGGTAGAGGTCCGCGCTGCGCGTCCAGACCTCGTCGGTCGACACGGTCTGATAAGTCAGCGGCAAGCCCAGGCGTTTGGCAAAGGCCGCTGTCATGATGACCAGTGACAGGCAGTTGCCTGCCCGCGCGTCGAAGGCTTCGGCCGCGTTGCGGGTGAGCGCGGTGTCGTAGGCCAGCCTGAGATCACCCTTGGTGTAGAGCGCCTTGATGAGGCCGTCGCGTGGGCCCGATCGGCGCAACTCGGCGGCAATGTCGACGCGCAGGTATTGCTCCATCGCCTCGCTGAGCGCAAATACCGCGTCGGCGTCGACCTTCATCGACGGTAGCCCGAACGACGCATCGGCCAACAGTTCGACCGGTGCAATCGAGGCGGCGCCTGTGTGGCGCACCCAGCGCCCGACAGCGCGACAGGCAACACGAGCAGCAGCGTCAAGAGCATCTTCATCGCGGATCTCCCAGGCCTGCACCAGACCGGCCAGCGATCACTCTAGACCCAACCTCTTGCCCACACCATGGGCGCCACCACCAACCCTGAGCGGGGAGGCCATACCGATGTGCAAATGCAAGAACCGGCCGGGCTGACGGTCTGCCCGGACGCGGCGTTCAATCTGAGGCGGTAGCCGGTCTCACCCACGCAGCGCCAGGTCAGACGCCCAGCCGGCGTGTCGACAAATACTCTTGCCGATAGATCTCGAACGGCATGGTGTCGGCGGCCTCCAGGCGCGCCTGTGCCGCGATCGAGTCCTGCACCTGGCTGAGCATGTGGGCATGCAATTCGGGCGGGTAAGGCAGTGCCAGAAAATCCTCGCGGGTCTGCGCCGCACGGCTGCGCACGAACCGTATGTAAGAACGGTCGAACCGATCGGTGATCTCGCTGATCACACGCGCCGACGGCAGACTGGCCGGTAGGGCCAGGCGATCACTGGCGATACGCCAGGCGTCGACATACGCCGACCCACCCTGGGCCAGGTCGACTGCTGCGGCGATGGGCGCACAGGCGGCCAGGATCTCTTCGGCCCACTCGACGAGGGTCAGGTTACGCCCGCCACGTTCGAGCTCCAGGCCCGGCTCGCGGCCACGCATGGCGACCCGGTCCTGGTTGTGCGCCAGTTCGGTGATTTCGGCCGGTGTGTCGTCGGGGCTCTCGGCCAGCAGGCAATAGAGCAGGAACACATCGATGAACCGCATGGTGGGTGCATCGATGCCCAGCGGCAGGAACGGGTCGAGGTCCATGCAACGCACCTCGACGTATTCCACACCGCGTTCGCGCAACGCATGCAGCGGGCGTTCACCCTGATGGATGACACGTTTGGGCCGGATCGTGCCGTAGAACTCGTTCTCGAGCTGCAGCAGGCTGGTAGCCAGTTGGTGGTAGTCGCCCCCCGGGCCACGCAGGCCCAGCGCCTCGTAGGCGGGATAGGGCCGCGTCATGGCGTCATGCAGCGACGCCGCATAACTCTCGAGGCTGTTGTAACTCACCGCCAGCGTGGACTGCGCGTCGCTCTGGTACCCCAGCTTGCCCATGCGCAGCGAGGTGGCGTGCGGCAGATACAGCGTGGTGTCGCCCAGGCGGTCCAGCGGATGGTCGCGCCCGGCCACGAAGTTCTCGCACAGTGCAGGAGAGGCGCCGAACAAGAACAGCAGCACGAAGCCGTGGCGCCTGAAATTGCGGATCAGGCTGAAGTAGTCGGCGCTGTTCAGCCCCGGCAGCGACCAGTTGTAGTGGATGCCAGAAATTGTCTGCATCCGCCGGCCGTAACGGTGACCCAGGCCCATGCGATACACCGTCTTGGAGCGGCCCAGGTTGGACGAACCGTACCGCCCGATCGGTATCGCCTCGTCGGTGGGCAGACCGCAGGGCATGCTCGACACCCACAGGCGCTCTTCACCGATGGAGCGGTAGACGAACTGGTGCACCTTGGTCAATTCGTCCAGGCAGCTCTCCACGTCGCCGTGTACGCCGGTGATGAGCTCGAGTTGCGACTCGCAGTAGTCGGTGGTGATGTGTGGATGCGTCAGCGCCGAACCCAGCGCCAGCGGATGCGGCGTCAGCGCCAGCCCACCGGTCGGCAAGGCGCGCAGGCTCTCTTTCTCGAGGCCACGGCGCATGCCGACCAGGCGCTCCGGCGCCAATGCATTCACTCGTTCGATCCATCTGCTCATGCCCATGTCCAGTTGCCGCTCCGTTTCGGGGCGCAAGGTAACAGAAAGAAGTGACGAGTGTCGGGCAGCGCGTCGACCGCGGCCAAGCTGAGCCACGATCAGACCGGAGCGGGAATCTGCGCGTGCGGGCCCCGGAACAGGCAACTGGAGGTCACCGCACGGTTGCTTGCCTAGTCGAAGGCCAGATGGAACGAAAGCGAGGCAGCGCTACCGGCGCTGGTTGAAGTCCGCACGAATCGAGACACCACGAACGGATCGAGTCGGCGCAAGGTCATCCCGACTCTCACCCCATGGCCATGGTCCAACGGGGCGCTCGCAAGGTGATCTGGTTTGCCCGATCAGCGCAGCTTTTGCAGTGCGGCGATGCGTTCTTCCATTGGCGGATGGCTGGCGAACAGCGACATGAAACCACCGGCGCGGCTGCTGATGCCCATCGCCGCCACACTCTTGGGCAGTTCGCCGGGATCCAGGCCGCCCAGGCGGGCCAGGGCGCGCATCATGGGGCGCTTGTCGCCAAGCAACTGGGCCGAGCCGGCGTCGGCGCGGAACTCGCGCTGGCGCGAGAACCAGGCCACGATCATGGCGGCCACGGCGCCGAGCAGCAGGTCGAGCACGATGGTGGTGACGATGTAGCCGATGCCCGGGCCGTCGCGGTCGTTCTTGAGCACGACACGGTCGACGAAGTAGCCGATCACACGCGACAGGAAGACCACGAAGGTGTTCATCACGCCCTGGATGAGGGTCATCGTCACCATGTCGCCGTTGGCGATGTGGGCCACCTCGTGGCCGATGACGGCGTCGACCTCCTCGCGGTCCATGCTCATCAGCAGGCCGGACGACACAGCCACCAGCGCCGAGTTCTTGAATGCGCCGGTAGCGAAGGCATTGGGTTCACCGTCGTAGATGGCCACTTCGGGCATCTGCAGGCCCGCGGTGCTGCTGTGGCGGCGCACGGTCTCGACGATCCAGCGATGTGTCGGGTCGGCCGAGTCGTTGATGACGGTGGCACCGGTGCTCCACTTGGCCATGGGTTTGCTGATGAGCAGCGAAATGGTGGCGCCGCCAAAACCCATCAGCAGGGCGAAGCCGAACAGCGTGCCCATCTGCAGACCGCTGCCACGCGCAAAGTTGTTGAGCCCGAGCACGCTGGAGGCGATGCCGAGCACCAGCATCACGCCCAGATTGGTAAGCACGAACAGCAGGACACGTTTCATGGCAAGGGGCGCACGTGGCGCGTGGATGGAATGCGCCGGATATTAGGTCGACCGCTGCCACTTCAAGAGGCCAGGGCCTTGCAGATGGTGATGGCGCTGCATCACGCGGGGCGCCCCACCGGGCGGGCGGATCAGCCCTGCAGCCGCCAGGCCAGTGTCTCGCCTGCGCCCAGGGGCTTGAGTTCGGCGTCGCCGAAGGCCAGGGCTTCAGGCAGTTGCCAGGGCTGGCGTTTCAGCGTGACCTGCCCGGTGTTGCGCGCCAAGCCGTAGAAATCGGCGCCGTGATGGCTGGCGAACCCTTCGAGTTTGTCCAGGGCGCCAGCGTTGTCGAAGGCCTGCGCATACAACTCGATGGCCGACAGCGCCGTGTAGCACCCGGCGCAGGCTGCGGCGTGTTCCTTCAGGTGCGCCGCGTGCGGCGCACTGTCGGTGCCCAGAAAGAACTTGCTGCTACCCGAGGTTGCGGCACTCACCAGCGCCTGGCGATGACTTTCGCCCTTGAGCACCGGCAGGCAATACATGTGCGGGCGCAGGCCGCCCTGGAACAAGGCGTTGCGGTTGTGCAGCAGGTGGTGGGCGGTGATGGTGGCGCCCACCAGCGGGCCGCTGGTGGCGACATATTCGACTGCCTCGCGGGTAGTGATGTGTTCGAACACGATGCGCAGTGCCGGGAAGTCGGCGCGCAGCGGCTCGAACACCTCTTCGATGAAGACCGCCTCGCGGTCGAACACGTCGACCTCGGGGGTGGTGACCTCGCCGTGCACCAGCAGCAGCAAGCCTTCGCGCTGCATGGCGTCGAGTGTGGCGTGGACGCGGCGGATGTCGGTCACACCCGCGTCGCTGTTGGTGGTGGCACCGGCCGGGTAGAGCTTGAGCGCCCGGATGCCGGCCTCACGCGCACGTTTGATCTCGTCGGGCGGCGTGTTGTCGGTGAGGTACAGCGTCATGAGCGGCTCGAAGCGCCCGCGCAGCTCATCCGGCAAGGCGCCCAGAATGCGGTCGCGATACGCCAGCGCCAGTGCGGTGGTGGTCACCGGTGGCTTGAGGTTGGGCATGACGACGGCGCGAGCGAACTGGCGCGCCGTGTGTGGCAACACGGCAGCCAGAGCGGCGCCGTCTCGCAGGTGCAGGTGCCAGTCGTCCGGACGGGTGATGACCAACGAATCTCGAGGTTGGCGAACTGCGGCAGGGATGGGCATGTGGCGCTGCCGGTGGTGCCGGCATCGAGCAGGTTGAATGAGCAGACAATTGTGCGGGTCAGCCGCCAGGCTGATCTGGCAGGCTGGACAGGCGGGTGAATACGCGTAAGTATCGACGCGTCAACCAAGTCGACTTGAGACCACATGATGAATCGATGGATGTTCGTGCGAGGGTTGCCTGTGGCTACGCTCGGTGTGTTGCTTGCAGGCGCCGCCGCTGCGCAGACCCCCGGTTACGCGCCGGTGGACATGCGCCCCTATGCAGCCATCGGACTGACCGGTGGTGGCGACGAGATTGCGACCTTCGACTTCACCGACGGCAGCAGCGACACGGTCAATGCCGGCGAGTTGTTCGAACTCAGGGCCGGTGTGCATTGGCGCATCGGCGAGGTGTTCAGCCTGCGTGGCACATTGGGGTACCACGTCAGCGGTTCGACGGCACGCAACGGCAGCTTTCGTTTCGAGCGTTTCCCGGTCGAGTTGACGGGTCTGTTCCAGGTCAGTCAGCGTCTGCGTCTGGGGCTGGGGGTACGCCAGGCCACCGGTGCCCGCACACGCAGTTCCGGTGCTGCGGCCGGGCTCAACGCCGACTTCACCGCATCGACGGGTGCGGTGGGTGAGCTCGAATATTTCTTCGCGCCCAACTACTCGCTCTACGGCCGTGTCGTGGCCGAGAAATACACCAGCCAGACCATCCGCTACAACGGCAATCATGTGGGGGTGGGCGTCAATTTCTACTTCTGACGCTGCCTGCTGCGGGCCGCTGTTGCTGTCATCACGCAGGCCACTCGGCCTGTGTGGTCAGCACAAGCTCAGTGCTGCAGGATCTTGCTCAGGAACTCGCGCGCCCGCGGTGAACGTGCCTCGATGTTGCCGAAGAACTCGTCCTTGGCGCAATCCTCGACCACCTTGCCGGCGTCCATGAAGATCACGCGGTGGCTCACCTTGCGGGCAAAACCCATCTCGTGGGTCACCACCATCATGGTCATGCCCTCTTGGGCGAGGGTGACCATCACGTCGAGCACTTCGCCCACCATTTCGGGGTCGAGCGCCGAGGTGGGTTCGTCGAACAACATCACCACCGGGTCCATGCTCAGCGCCCGGGCGATCGCCACACGTTGCTGCTGACCACCCGAGAGTTGTCCGGGGAACTTGTCCTTGTGCGCCATCAGGCCGACGCGGTCGAGCATCTTCAGCCCGCGGGTGAGGGCTTCGTCCTTGTTGCGTCCGAGCACCTTGATCTGTGCGAGTGTGAGGTTCTCGGTCACGCTCAGGTGTGGAAACAGCTCGAAGTGCTGGAACACCATGCCCACTCGGCTGCGCAGCTTGGGCAGATCGGTGCCCTGCGCCATCACACTCTGGCCATTGACGATGATGTCGCCCTGCTGGATCGGCTCGAGCGCATTGACCGTCTTGATCAGCGTGCTCTTGCCCGAGCCCGACGGGCCGCAGACCACCACGACCTCGCCCTTGTCGATCTGGGTGGAGCAATCGGTCAGCACCTGGAAGTTGCCGTACCACTTGGAGACGTTCTTGATGGTGATCACGTGGTGTGGCCTGCGAGAGTTGGCTGTAGTGGTGAGCGTGTGTCGCCGATCGACCGGTCCGGGTCGGCGGTCGGCAACAAGGCCCGGTCTTATCGAATGATGGCAATGCGCGCCTGCAAGCGCCGCACAGCCATCGACAGCGAGAAGCAGATGACGAAATACACCACCGTGGCGATCAGGTAGGTCTCGATCGGACGGTTGAAGTTCTTGCCTGCCACCTCGAAACCCTTGAGCAGGTCATACGCGCCGATGGCGTAGACCAGCGAGGTGTCCTGGAACAGGATGATGGTCTGCGTCAGCAGCACCGGCAGCATGTTGCGAAACGCCTGCGGCAGCACGATGAGCTGCATGGTCTGCGCATACGTCATGCCCATCGCATAACCGGCCTGCACCTGGCCACGCGACACACTCTGGATGCCGGCACGCATGATCTCGGAGTAATACGCCGCCTCGAACAAGGTGAAGGTGACGATGGCGGAGATCTCGGCGCCCAGCGGCCGACCGATGAGCAGCGGGATGAGCAGGAAGAACCACAGGATCACCATCACCAGCGGAATGCTGCGCATGGTGTTGACGTAGGCTGCCGCCGGAATCACCAACGCCTGTTTGCCAGACAGGCGCATCAGCGCCAGCAGCGTGCCCAGTGCAATGCCGCCGATCATGGCGACGGCCGTGAGTTCGAACGAGAAGATCAGGCCCTTGACGATGTAGCCGGAGACGACCTGGGCGTCGATGAAGCTGAAGTCGAGTGCGAGCATGGGGTGGCCTTCGCTTCAGCGGGCGCCGTGCAGGCCGGGCACCGCCACGCGGTGCTCGACGAACAAGGCGATGCGGTTGATGATGAAGGCCGAGGCGAAGTACAGCCCCGTCACCGCCAGATAGATCTCGACGCCGCGCGAGGTTTCTTCCTGCGCCTGCATGGCGAACATCGTCAGCTCGGCAATGCTCACGGCAAACGCCACCGACGAGTTCTTGATGATGTTCATGCTCTCGCTGGTGAGCGGCGGAATGATCACCCGGTAGGCCACCGGCAGCAGCACATAACGATAGGTCTGGGCCAGCGTCAGCCCCATCGCCAGGCCGGCATAACGCTGGCCGGTTGGCAGGCTCTGGATGCCGGCGCGCACCTGCTCGGCAATACGCGCCGAGGTGAAGAAACCCAGCGCCAGCACCACCAGCACGAAGCTGGGTACTTCCTTGAGCACCGGCACGATGGCCGGCAACACGTGGTACCAGAGGAACAACTGCACCAGCAGCGGAATGTTGCGAAACAGCTCGACCCAGGCATTGCCCAGCAGCACCAGCCGCTTGCTGGGCACCGTGCGCAGGATGCCCATGAGTGACCCCAGTGCCAGCGCCACGATGAGCGCCAGCACGGCGACCGACAGCGTCCAGCCCCACGCCGACAACATCCAGTCGAGGTAGGTGATGTCGCCGCCGCTGCCGAAGCAGCGGGGCACCACCTCACCGTCGACCGTGTTCTTGCAGAAGACCTGCCAATCCCAACTCGCCACGCGTGTGCTCCTGCTGCCGGTCGATGAACCTGGTGGACGCTCTCGAGTCAACGCCGGGTCGCCCCAAGTCGACTCACCCCCTCAGGGGGGGAGGACGACGTACGTCGTCGGCCTGGGGGCGCCCTTATTTCTTGGCGTAGTCTTCGGCCGGCTTGTCGTTGGGGTTGGCCCAGGCGGCCTTGGTGGCCTCGGACGTGGGCAGACCGACCTTCGTGTTGGTCGGCGGGATCGGCTGCATGAACCACTTGTCGTAGATCTTGGCCATTTCGCCCGACTTCATCATGGCCTTGAAGCTGTCGTCCACTGCCTTCTTGAATGCCGGGTCGTCCTTGCGCACCATGATGGCGATGGGTTCGACCGCCAGCACTTCACCGACGATCTTGTAATCGGCCGGTGCCTTGCTCTTGGCGATGTTGCCGGCCAGGATCTGACCGTCCATCACGAAGGCGTCGGCGCGGCCCGACTCGAGCAGCAGGAAGCTGTCGGCGTGGTCCTTGCCGAACACTTCCTTGAAGTTCACGCCGGCGGCCCTTTCATGCTTGCGCAGCAACTGGACCGACGTGGTGCCCGTGGTGGTGGCCAGACTGCGATCGTTGAGCTGGGCGATCGAGGTGATGCCCGAGGCTGCCTTGACGGCGATGCGCACTTCTTCGACGTAGGTGGTGACGGCGAACGACACATCCTTCTGGCGTGCGGCGTTGTTGGTGGTCGAACCACATTCGATATCGACCGTGCCGTTCTGCACCAGCGGGATGCGGTTCTGCGAGGTCACCGCCTGGTACTTGATGTCGAGCTTGGCCAGACCGAGCTGCTTCTGGATGTCGGCCAGGGCACGCTGGCACAACTCGACGTGGAAGCCCGCGTATTTGCCGTCACCCAGGGTGAACGACAAGGCACCGGACGACTCACGCACACCCATGGTGGCGCTGCCGCTGTCCTTGATCTTCTTGAGTGTGTCGGACTGGGCCTGGACACCAGTCATGGCCAGCATTGCGGCAATCACGAGCAAAGACTTCTTCATGAGGACTCCATGTATCGGGTTGTGAGCGTGGGCCATTCTAGGCAGACGCCAGCTCATGGAATCTACCTAGTCGCCGGCGGTTGACGCACACCTGAGACAGCCGTAGCCGAGGTCGGTGCCATTGCGCCGACTTGGTGCTGCGGTGGCTCGCCGCATGAGCCTGAGCAAGGGGCGTGCCGCCTGAGCTGCGTCCGACGCCCTGTGCACAAGGCGCTGCGTGTCAGGCGTGGTGGCCAGCCGGCGCCGTGGCCTGCGCACGCAAGAACTCCCACAGCGCCAGCGCCGCAGGCTTGGGATGGCGCGCCAGTTCGGGGCGTTCGCGGTACAGGCGGATCTCGATCGCCACTTCCATCGGCTTGCCGGCCAGCGCCGATCCGGCCGGGATGAGGCGGCGTGCACGCACCTCGTGTTTGACCGAGCTGCCGGGCAGAAACGCCAGGCCGTGGCCTTCGAGCGCCATGGCCTTGAGGCCGTCGGCCATGTCGGTCTCGTAGATCGGGTCGAGGTAAAGCGGCTCGCCCGCTTGCTTGAGCAGCAGGTCGACCAGCCGCCCCAGGTAGGCGCCCGACGAGTAGGCCAGAAATGGCACCCGTTCATGTGATCGCCCGGGCAGGCTGAACAGTGGCCGACCGTCACCGTCGGCCTTGGCATACGGCGCGAGGATTTCGCTGCCCAGGCTGATCATCTCGTACCGTTCGGGGTTGAGCTGCAGCGGCTGGGTGGCGTGGTGGTAGACGATCAGCAGGTCGCAACTGCCTTCGGTGAGCTGCATCACAGCGTCGTGTACGTTCAGGCCCACCAGCCGACTCTTGAACGCACCGAAACGCTGGCGCAGGTCCATCACCCAGTGCGGGAAGAAGGTGAACGCCAGGCTGTGTGGCACGGCGAACTCGACCATGTCCTGCGTCTGGTTCTGATGCCCGCGCAGCAGGTTGCGGGTGGCCTGCAGGTTGCCGATGATCTCGAGCGCTTGCGCCAGCACGGTCTGCCCGGCGGGTGTGAGGCGGGTGGGATACGACGAGCGATCGACCAGTTCGACACCAGCCCAGGCTTCGAGCGCCTGGATCCGGCGCGAGAAGGCTGGTTGAGTCACATGGCGCAGCTGGGCCGAGCGCGAGAAGCTGCGGGTCTCGGCCAGGCTGACAAAGTCTTCAAGCCAACGCGTTTCCATGATGCGGGGCGTTCTCCGGTTCGGCGGTGCGGCCCGGTTCGTCGGCACTCGCCGGGGCGCGGGCCTCGTTCTGAAGCCGCCACATCCGAGCATAGCTGCCGCCCAGGGCCATCAGGTCTTGGTGCGAACCCCGCTCGACGATCTCGCCGGACTGCATCACGAGGATCTCGTGGGCATCGACGATGGTCGACAGGCGATGGGCAATGACGAGTGCCGTCTTGCCCGCCGCGGCACTCGACAACTCGGCCTGGATGGCACGTTCGTTGGCCGAATCGAGGGCAGACGTGGCCTCGTCGAAGATCAGGATGGGCGGGTTCTTCAGCAGCGTGCGGGCGATTGCCACACGTTGTTTCTCGCCACCCGAGAGCTTGAGACCGCGTTCCCCCACCATGGTGCCGTAACCCTTGGGCTGGGCCATGATGAAGTCGTGGATGTGTGCCGCTCGTGCCGCCGCCTCGATCTCGATCTGGCTCGCGCCGGTGCGGCCGTAGCCGATGTTGTAGCCCACCGTGTCGTTGAACAGCACGGTGTCCTGCGGCACGATGCCGATGGTGCGGCGCAGGCTGTCTTGCGTGACATGGCGGATGTCCTGGCCGTCGATGGTGATACGCCCCGAACTCACGTCGTAGAAGCGGTAGAGCAGCCGCGCCAAGGTGCTCTTGCCCGAGCCCGAGGCACCCACCACCGCCACCTTGCGTCCGCCGGGGATGGTGAAACTCACACCGTGCAGCACCTCGCGCCCGCCCTTGCCGGCGTCGTAGCTGAAACGCACGTCCTCGAAACTCACCGTCCCATCAGCAGCTTGCAAGGCTGGCGCACCCGGTGCATCGGCCACCTCGCGTTCACGCTCGAGCATGGCGAACATCTTCTCGAGGTCGGCAATGCTTTGTTTGACCTCGCGGTACAGCACACCCAGAAAGTTGAGCGGGATGTACAGCTGGATCAGCAGCGCGTTGATCATGACGAAGTCACCCAGCGTGAGCCGCTGGTCGACGACCCCCTGGGTGGCGCGCCACAACATCGCCACCAGGCTGCTGGCGATGATGAGCTGCTGACCAGTGTTGAGCAGCGACAGCGTGCGCTGCGAGGTGAGCTGGGCACGGCGGAAGGCATCCAGGCCTTCGTCATAACGACGCGACTCGTAGTCCTCGTTGTTGAAGTACTTCACCGTCTCGTAGTTGAGCAAGGCGTCGACGGCACGTGTGTGTGCCTTCGAATCCAGCTCGTTCATGGTGCGGCGAAACTTGGTGCGCCACTCGGTGAGCGTGATGGTGAAAGCAGCGTAGGTGCTGAGTGCGCCCAGCGTGATCCACACATAGCCCATGTCGAACTTCCAGCCCAGGAAGGCCAGCACCATGGTGAGCTCGACCAGCGTGGGCACGATGGTGTAGAGCGAATAACTCACCAGCGACTGCAGTGCGCGGGTGCCGCGTTCGATGTCGCGTGTCATGCCACCGGTCTGGCGCTCGAGGTGGAAACGCAGGCTGAGCGCATGCAGATGTCGAAACGTCGACAGCGCAATCTCGCGTGCCGCGCCGTGGGTGGCCTTGGCAAAGACCAGCTCGCGCAACTCGGTGAAGATGGTGGTCGACAGCCGCAGTCCGGCATACGCCAGCAGCAGGCCGAGTGGCACGATCAGCAAGGCGCGGGGGTCTCCGTGGGGCAACGACAAGTCGTCGACCAGTTGCTTGAGCAGCAGCGGCACACCGACGTTGGCCACCTTGGCCGCCACCAGAAACAGCAGCGCCGCCGCCATGCGCCAGCGATATCGCACGAAGAACGGAACGATACGGCGCACAGTGGCCCAGTCGCTGCGTGGCTTGGGTGCACCTTCGAGGGGTGTGTTTTCCGGGGCGGGAAGTGCGTGATGGCGCATCGTGGAAGAATCGGGACGATATGAGTCATCAGAACACAATCGCCGCGCTGCCGGTGCCACCCGGCCTCGGTCCCGACAAGCAACTGGTGTTGCGCGTGATGCCCATGCCGGCCGACGCCAACGGCAACGGCGACATCTTCGGCGGCTGGATCATGGGGCAGGTCGACATTGCCGGCGCCGTCTTGCCGGCGCGTGTGGCGCGCGGTCGTATTGCCACCGTGGCGGTGAATGAGTTCGTCTTCAAGCAGCCGGTGTCGGTGGGCGACCTGGTGAGTTTCTACGCCAGCGTCGAACGAGTCGGCAAGACCTCGATCACCGTGCACGTCGAGGTCTGGGCCGATCGCAAGCCGGATGCCCCCGAACAGGTCAAGGTGACCGAGGCGCGCCTGACCTATGTGGCGATCGACCTGCAGGGCCGGCCGCGCCAACTTTCGACAGCACTGGCACTGCCCTGAGACCAGGGGCCGGGCGGGCTCTCCGGCTGGCCTAGAACTTCGGACTGAAGTCGGGCAGCGCAGGCGAACTGCGTGCGGGCGTGCCGGGCTCCAGGTCATTCTCTTCGAGGTCACGACGCCAGCCGGTGTAGGCCTTGGTGACGTAACCGTCCAGCCAACTGCGCAACTGGCGCAGATACACCGCGCTCGGATGCCCGTCGTTCGGCGGTGACTTGCCAGCTGCTTCCAGCTGTCGGGGCAAGACGGATTCGAGCTCCGGGTAGACGGCCGGGAAGTCGATCCGCTGCAGCCTCATCCAGCCGTCGGTGGCCCCCGAGAACATCAAGGTAGTGACGACGCCAGGGCCCTTGACGCTGGCGCCCATGCGGCTCAGGCTGGCATTGACGTCGGCCAGCAGGCCGGCCGGCCCGACCCGAGCCGTGTCGGACAGCGGGTTGTCGACCGCCAGGGCCAGACCACAGGTGCGCCGGTAGAAGGCGCCTTCCTTGAACTCGAACAGTCGCGCGTCCTTGCCGCCCTCGCAGGCCTCGCCTTCCGGCGACGTCATCTGTGCCACCAGGGGCGTGCGGTTGAGCATGACCAGGATGAGCGCGGCGAGCTGGTTGCCGTCGAATTTGCCCAGAGCCACCGTCGTGAGCTTGAGGCTGCCCGCCACCATGGCATTGGCGGCATAGCTGCGGCTGACACTGACCGTGGGGGCCATGCCTGTCACATTGCGCTCGTCGTGGTCGGTGGCGGCCAGGGCGACCCACTCGCCCGAAGGTAGCGGCACTTGCTTGTTGGACTTGCCCCAGCCCACCCGGACCGGGCCCGGCCCGTTGAAGCGATCACCGATACCGAAGGTCACGGCACCGCTGGTGGCCTGATCCTTGAAGTAGGTGAGCGGCAACTTCGCACGTGCAGCCACCGGCGCCGCGGGCGCAGTGATCGCTGCGCCCGCCGCGGCAGGGGTCGCCGGCGTCGTGATCGTCTGTGGCGCGACCTGGGTGGGTGCAGCGGCGGGCGCCACGGGCGAACCTGCACGCAAGATGGCCTCGCGTGCCAGTGGTGCAAACAGGCCGTTCGGATACTTGTCCAGGTAGATGCGGTAGGCGCGCGGCGTGCCGATGCGGTCGACCGACTTCCAGAACTCGAGCTCGAGGGCCTCGCCTGCCGGCGCCGGGTTGGCCGCCGGCGTCTGGGCCAGGGCAGGCAAGACTGCCAGATGTGAAGCCCCCCACGCCAGCGCCAGCACGGTGAACAGGCGGGCCGCGCCATGCGCCGTGGAGCCGGGGTGAGGGATGCGCAAGGCGACAGGAGTGAACATGGGTTCGTCTGCAGGGCTGTTCGGGTGGCGAATTGTGGCTGGCGGTGGCGACGCTGTTGCGCCTGTCAGCCGGTGGAGATTGCGAGGCAGCGAGGCTCAGCGCAGGGTATCGAAGCCCGAAAAACCGCTCGGCCGCACGGCGTTGGCCTCGGGCATGTGCGCCAGGTCGACGTCGATGTGGGTGGCCAGGGCTTCGGCCCAGCGCCGGTAGAGCAGCGCGTTGGGGTGGAAACCGTCGGCCGCCAGCCAGTCGGCCGGCTTTTCGACGCGTGGGTCGAATGGCAGCGCAAATCGCGTGCGCCGGCGCGCCCCACGCAGGCGTGCCTTGAGGGCGGTGTCGAGCCGCGCTGCCGCACCACCCAGGACCCAGCGCAACGGCTGCGGGAAGACCGGCATCATGTCGACGCGTGGCGGTGCGCAGTGCACGGTATGGTGCACGCCCGCACGCCAGCGTGCATGGTTGTGGATGGCATCGAGACCACGCAGCCACTCGCCCGGGTTGGTGCGCTCCATCACGTCGTTGACGCCCAGCACGGTCACCAGCACATCGGCCGGCAGCAGCTTGACCGACGCCATCAGCGCCAGCGTGGCCTGCGCGCCGATGCCGCTGCGCGCCACCACCTGCCAGCCCACCGCGCCGCGCCCGCTCTTGGAAAGTTCGATCGCGAGTTGTTTGCCCAGCGCCTCGTCCTGAGAGGCCGCGCCCACACCAGCAGCCGACGAGTCGCCCACCACCAGGATACGCAGCCCCACCTCCCCTTCACCGACCACGCCGAGGCGGTCGCCAGGCGGCTCGGGCAGGCGCGGGATGTCGCGTTTCACCCGCGCCGCCTGCACCATCAACATGGGCGACAACAAGCCGCGCCCCAGGAAATGCAGGAAGCTGGCGGGGGCGACGGGATCTTCTGGAGGGGCGGGCGGCAGGGTCACGACGCGGGAGGAACCTCGGTCAGGCGATTGAAATCGGGCTTGCGCTTCTCGAAGAAGGCCTGAAAGGCCTCACGCGCTTCAGGGCTGCGCAACTGCAAAGCAAATACCTCGCCTTCGGCTGCGATGGCGGCGCGCACCGCCGTGTCATTGCCGGCGCGCATGAGCCGTTTGCTGGCGCGCACGGCGTCGGGCGCCAGGGCATTGAAACGTTCGGCCACTCGACGTGCATGGGGCAACACCTCGCCGGCCGGCAACACGGCATTGGCGATGCCGCAGTCGACCGCGTCGGCACCGGTGAACGGGTCGCCGAGCAGCAGTTTTTCGGCCGCCTTGACGTGGCCCATCAGGCGCGGCACGAGCAGGCTGGAGGCAAATTCGGGCACGAGCCCCAGGCCGACGAAAGGCATGGCCAGACGGGCTTCGTCGCTCACGTAGACGAAGTCGCAGTGCAGCAGCATCGTGGTGCCGATGCCGATGGCCGCGCCGGTGACGGCGGCGATGACCGGCTTGTCGCAATCCCGCAGCGCCTGCATGAAGCGAAAGACCGGCGACTCGGCGCCCTGCGGCGGGCGCTTCATGAAGTCTTCCAGGTCGTTGCCCGACGTGAAGATGCCGGGCTGACCGCTGATCAGCACAGAACGCACCGAGGCGTCGCCACGGGCGGCGATCAAGGCGTCTGCCATGGCCTGGTACATCACCATGGTCAGCGCGTTCTTCTTCTCGGGGCGGGCGATCTCGATGGTGGCGACACCATTCAGGACCGCAGTCTTGATGCTCATGAAAACTCCTCGAACCGGTATCAGGCGCGTTGGCCGGGATCGACAGGTCCGCGGGCGCGAAGGATACAAAAGATTGATGACGTGCCGACGCCAGCTGCGCCCGAGTCGGCCTGGCCTAGGGTAAGTCGCTATCGGGCCGGCTTGCGCCGGCGCAAGCCGGGGCGCGCGATCGACATCGCGCCGCCGCCCCGGGGTCAGACGCGCTCGAAGATGCCCGCCGCGCCCTGGCCGGTGCCGACACACATGGTCAACATGCCGTACTTCAGGTTGTGGCGCTGCAGCGCATGCACCACCGTGGCGGCGCGGATGGCGCCGGTGGCACCCAGCGGATGGCCCAGCGCAATGGCACCGCCCATACGATTGACCTTGGTCGGGTCCAGCCCGCAGGTATTGATGACGGCCAGCGCCTGGGCCGCGAAGGCCTCGTTCAGCTCGATCCAGTCGATCTGGTCCTGCGTCAGGCCGGCGTTCTTGAGTGCTGCCGGGATGGCCTCGATCGGGCCGATGCCCATGATCTCGGGCGGCACGCCGCGCGAGGCAAAGCTGACGAAACGCGCCAGCGGCTTCAGGTCGAAACGTTTGACGGCCGCCTCGCTGGCCAGGATGAGTGCACCCGCTCCATCGCTGGTCTGCGAACTGTTGCCCGCGGTGACCGAGCCCTTGGCGGCGAACACCGCCTTCAACTTGCCCAGACCTTCCAGGCTGGTGTCGGGGCGAGCGCCTTCGTCCAGACTGACGATGCGGCGCTTTTCGATCACTTCACCGGTCGCCAGGTTCGGACGGCGGTCGACCACCTCGAACGGCGTGATCTCGGCAGTGAAGTCACCCGCCGCCTGAGCCGCCAGCGCCTTCTGATGCGAGGCCAGCGCAAACGCATCCTGGTCGGCGCGGCTGACCTTCCACTGCTGCGCCACCTTCTCGGCCGTCAGCCCCATGCCGTAGGCGATGCCGATGTTCTCGTCGCGCTCGAAGATGGCGGGGTTGAAGCTGGGCTTGTTGCCGCTCATGGGCACCAGGCTCATGCTCTCGCAGCCGCCGGCAATCATCACGTCGGCCTCACCCACACGGATGCGGTCGGCCGCCATCTGCACCGCCGACAGGCCCGAGGCGCAGAAGCGGTTGACGGTAATACCACCCACCGAGTTGGGCAGCCCGGCCAGCAGCGCACCGATGCGCGCCACGTTCAGGCCCTGCTCACCTTCGGGCATGGCGCAGCCGATGATGGCGTCTTCGATCGACTTGGGGTCGAGATTCGGCACCTGGGCCAGCGCGCCGCGTATGGCCGCGACCAGCAGGTCGTCCGGTCGGGTGTTGCGGAAGTAGCCGCGATGCGACTTGCCGATCGGCGTACGGCTGGCGGCGACGATGTAGGCGTCTTGAACTTGCTTCGTCATGATGATGTGTTCCTTGCTTGCCGTCGGGCTCAGTTGCGCACGGGCTTGCCCGTCGAAAGCATCCCCATGATCCGCTCTTGTGTCTTGGGGTGTTCGAGCAAGGCGCAGAAGTGCTTGCGCTCGAGTGTCATGAGGTAGTCCTCGCTGACGACCGAACCGGCGTCGACCTCGCCGCCGCAGACCACGTCGGCGATCAGGCCGGCGATGTGGAAGTCGTGCGCGCTGATGAAGCCGCCGTCGCGCATGCCGACCAGGCTGGACTTGATGGTGGCAATGCCGTTGCGGCCCGCGACCTGGAACATCGCCTTGGGCGGTGCGCGGTAACCGGTCTCTGCCAGCGCCTTCACTTGCGTGAGCGCCACGTGCAGCAGTTCGTCCTTGTTCGGCACGATCACGTCACTGTCGAGCAAGTAGCCGAGCTTGCGGCTTTCCAGCGCGCTGGTGCCGACCTTGGCCATCGCGGCTGCGGTGAAGCCTTCCTTCAGGAAGGCCAGCAGGTCGGTGCCTGGGGCAGCGGCCGCAGCCTCAGCGGCGCGGCGGGCGATGTAGGTCAGGCCGCCGCCGCCGGGGATGAGGCCGACGCCCACTTCCACCAGGCCGACGTAGCTTTCCATCGCCACGACCCGGCGCGCGCTGTGCACCGCCAGCTCACAGCCGCCGCCCAGGGCCAGGCCGCGCACGGCGGCCACGACCGGCACGCCGGCATACCGCACACGCAGCATCAGGTCCTGCAGCTTCTTTTCCTCGGGCGCGATGCCCTTGGCGCCCAGCTTCATGAACACCGGCATGAGTGATTCGAGATTGGCGCCGGCCGAGAACACATCGTCCGGCGACCAGATCACCAGGCCCTGGTAGCCCGCCTCGGCCAGGTCGACGGCCTTGAGCAGGCCGGCCGTCACGTTCGGGCTGATGAGGTGCAGCTTGGCGGTGATGCTGGCCACCAGCACCTGGCCGTCGGGCGTCCACAGGCGGATCTCGTCGTTCTTCCAGACCTCGGTGCCACTCTTCAGGGCATCCACCGCACCGCTGCCCAGCACGGCTTCGGGGAAATGCTGGCGCTGGTAGACGGCCAGATCACTGCGCGGCACAAAGGTCTGCTGCGCCGGCGACCACGAACCTGCCGCGGTGTGTACACCGCCGGCTTCGGCCACCGGACCACTCGTCACCCAGGCAGGCAGCGGGGCGGCGCACAGCGTCTTGCCGGCGTCGATGTCGGCCTGCACCCAGCCGGCCACCGTTGCCCAACCGGCTTCCTGCCACAACTCGAAGGGGCCTTGTCTGGTGCCGAAGCCCCAGCGCATGGCAAAGTCGACGTCGCGTGCGGTGTCGGCAATGGCTTCCAGATGCACCGCGGCATAGTGGAAGGCGTCGCGCAGGATGGCCCACAGGAACTGGGCCTGCGGGTTGGTCGACTCACGCAGCAGCTTGAGGCGCTCGGCCGCCGGGCGCTTGAGGATGCGGTCGACGAGTGGGTCGGCCTTGGCGCCCGAAGGCACGTAGCTGAACTTGGTCGGGTCCAGGCGCAGGATGGCCTTGCCGTCCTTCTTGAAGAAACCGGCGCCGCTCTTCTGGCCCCACGAGCCTTGTTCGATCAGCCGTGCCAGCACGGGCGGCGTGCCAAAGCTGCCGTAGAACGGATCGTTGCCCTGCTCGGGGCCGAGGTTGTCCTGCAGCGTCTTGATGACGTGGGCCATGGTGTCCAGGCCCACCACGTCGGCCGTACGGAAGGTGCCGCTGCTGGCGCGGCCGAGCTTCTTGCCGGTGAGGTCGTCGACCACGTCGTAGGTGAGCCCGAATTTCTCGGCTTCGTGGATCGTGGCCAGCATGCCGGCAATGCCCACCCGGTTGGCGATGAAGTTGGGCGTGTCCTTGGCGCGCACCACGCCCTTGCCCAGGCTGGTGGTGACGAAGGTTTCCAGCTGATCGAGCACGCCGGCCTGCGTCGTCGGGGTGGAGATCAACTCCACCAGGTACATATACCTCGGCGGGTTGAAGAAATGGATGCCGCAGAAACGCGGCTTGATCGACTCGGGCAGCGCCTCGCTGAGTTTGGTGATCGACAGGCCCGAGGTGTTGGACGCGACGATGGCTCCGGGCGCCACGTGCGGTGCGATCTTGCGGTACAGGTCCAGCTTCCAGTCCATCCGTTCGGCGATGGCCTCGATCACGAGGTCGCACTCACTCAGCAGGCCCAGGTGGTCGTCGTAGTTGGCGGGCTGGATGCGCACCGCCTCCTCACTCAGGCCCAGCGGCGCGGGCTTTATCTTGGCCAGATGGGCGATGGCCTTTTCGGCGATGGCGCTCTTGCTGCCGCCCTTGCCGTCATCCTTGGCTGGCAGGTCGAACAGCACCACGGGCACACGCACGTTGACGAGGTGGGCGGCGATCTGCGCGCCCATCACGCCGGCGCCGAGTACGGCGACCTTGCGGACATTGAATCGGTTCATGGGATCTCCTTGTGTCGTCGTCATTCGACGCGTTGCCAGGTCTGGGTACGGCCCAGCAGCGGCATGCCGATGTAGCCACGCACTTCGAGCGTCTTGCCGCCGTCGACCGGCTTCATGCGCACCTTGTAGGTCTTGCCGTTGTTGGGGTCGAGGATCTCGCCGCCGTCCCACAGGCCGGCTTCGCCGGCATTGGCCTTGACGCCCTGGATGATGGTCAGGCCGAGCACCGGTTGACCCTTGCGAGCGTCGCTGCACTCCTCACACTTGGCGTCCTGCTTGGCCGCGTCGAAGATCTTCTCGACCTTGCCCGAGAGTACGCCCGCCGTGTCGACGATGCGCACGAGGGACTTTTCGGTCTTGCCATCGTCGTCGATGGTCTTCCACAAGCCGGTGGGGGTGATCTGGGCCTGGGCCAGGCTGGCGGCGGCCAGCAGGACGGCTGCTGCAATCGTTCTGTACATGTCTGTCTCCTCGAAGGGAACGGTCTATCGGTCAACGCACAAGCAGGCGGGGGGAACCGTCGCGAGCAGCCCGAGCTTGCGTCGGGGTTGCTCGGCTGGCTCCTACATACCTGCTCAGAACAGCGCTTCGTCCATCGCCATCAGCGGCGTCAGGCCGCTGCGGGCGGTGCGGATCAGGCTGGCGGTTTCGGGCAGCAGCTTGGCGAAGTAGAAACGCGCCGTGTGCAACTTGGCGGTGTAGAAGGTGTCACCGCTGGCTGCGGCGGCGGCTTGTTTGTCCAGCGCAACCAGCGCCATGCGCGCCCAGAAGTAGGCGAACACCAGGTGGCCGACCACGCGCAGGTAGTCGACCGCGGCGGCGCCCACCTCGTCGGGGTTGCCGAAGGCCTTCATGCCCAGCTCGGTGGTGAGCTTGGTCACCTTGTCGCCCAGGTCGGCCAGCGGGTTGACGAATTCCTGCATGTCCTCGCGGATGCCGTGTTCTTCCACGAAGGCCTGGATGCGCTTGCCGAAGGCCTTGAGTTTCTTGCCGTTGTCGCCCAGCACCTTGCGGCCCAGCAGATCGAGCGACTGGATGGTGTTGGTGCCTTCATAGATCATGTTGATGCGCGCGTCGCGCACGTATTGCTCCATGCCCCATTCCTTGATGTAGCCGTGGCCACCGTAGACCTGCATGCAGTGCGATGTGGCAATCCAGCCGTTGTCGGTGAGAAAAGCCTTGATGATGGGCGTGAGCAGCGCCACTTCGTCGGCCGCGGCGCGCACCACTTCGGCGTCGGGGTGCGACACCTCCTGGTCCAGCAGCATGGCGGTGTGCATGCACAAGGCCCGGCCACCTTCTGCATAGGCGCGGGCGGTGAGCAGCATCTTGCGCACGTCGGGGTGCACGATGATGGGGTCGGCGGCCTTGTCCGGCGCCTTGGGGCCCGACAGGGCGCGCATCTGGATGCGGTCCTTGGCATAGGCCACGGCGTTCTGGTAGGCCACTTCGGTCAGACCCAGGCTTTGCATGCCCACACCCAGGCGGGCGGCGTTCATCATCACGAACATGGCGGCCAGGCCCTTGTTGGGCTCACCCACCAGCGTGCCGACTGCGTCTTCGAGCACCAGCTGCGCGGTGGCGTTGCCGTGGATGCCCATCTTGTGTTCGAGGCCGGCGCAGAAGATGCCGTTGCGGCTGCCCAGGCTGCCGTCAGCATTGACGTTGAACTTGGGCACGACGAACAGCGAGATGCCCTTGCTGCCGATCGGTGCACCCGGCAGGCGTGCCAGTACCAGGTGGATGATGTTGGCGGCCATGTCGTGTTCACCGGCCGAGATGAAGATCTTGGCGCCGCTGATCTTGTAGGTGCCGTCGGCTTGCGGCTCGGCCTTGCTGCGCAGCAGGCCCAGGTCGGTGCCGCAATGCGGCTCGGTCAGGCACATGGTGCCGGTCCACTCGCCGCTGGTGAGCTTGGGCAGGTAGGTGGCCTTCTGCTCGGGTGTGCCGTGGGCATGCAGGGCCTCATAGGCGCCGTGGCTCAGGCCGGGGTACATCGTCCAGGCCTGGTTGGCGCTGTTGAGCATCTCGTAGAAACACTGGTTCACCACATAGGGCAGGCCCTGGCCGCCGTACTCGGGGTCGCAGCTCAGCGAGGGCCAGCCGCCTTCGACATATTGCGCATAAGCCTGCTTGAAACCGGTGGCGGTCTTGACCTCATGCGTGGTCTTGTCGAGCACACAACCTTCGGTGTCCCCGGCCTGGTTGAGCGGGAAGACCACGCCGGCGGCGAACTTGCCGCCTTCTTCCAGCACGGCGTTGATGGTGTCGGCGTCGATGTCGGCGTGCCGCGGGAGTTCGGCCAGGGTGCTGCTGACGTCGAGGACTTCGTGCAGCACGAAATGCATGTCACGCAGGGGCGGGTTGTAGGTGGGCATGTAAGTCTCCTGGGGCAGGTCTGTTGAGGTCGACCACGCGGGGTGTGGACGGGTGGGCAGCAAGTGATCGGGAAACGCTGGGCGCCATTGCGACGCCATGAACAGTCAAGCAGAACGTGCGGTCGGTCAGCCAGGGGCGCCATTCAGCCCGTGGGCTGCGGCGCCTTGCGGGGCCGACGTCGGCAGGGAGATCCCCGGGTTCACGTTGCGCGCCAGCAGGCGGTCGAACGCCGTGCAGGCACGGTTGATGGCGCCGGGGCTGCGCAGGAAACGGGCATCGTGGTGCAGCGCCAGGATCAGGCCGTGGATCTCGAACAGCAGTTGCAGCGGGTCGGTGCCCGCCAGCAGGTGGCCTTCATCGATGGCCAGGCGGATGGCGCGTTCGAGCGCCAACTGCCAGGCGCGCACCATGTCGACCAGCGCGTCGCGCACGGGGCCGGGGCGGTCGTCGAACTCGACGGCGCCGCTGATGTAGATGCAGCCCGAGTCGAGCTCGATGGTGACCCGCTTGATCCACAGCTGGAACAAGGCGCACAGACGCGGCAAACCACGTGATTCGCGCATGGCCGGGAAGAAAATCTCTTCCTCGAAGCGGCTGTGGTACTCGCGGATCACCGAGATCTGCAACTCCTCGCGTGACCCGAAATGGGCAAACACTCCCGACTTGCTCATGCCGGTGACATCGGCCAAGGCGCCGATCGACAGCCCTTCGAGCCCCACCTGGGCTGCCAGTGCGAGCGCGGCGTCGAGGATGGCGGCACGTGTCTGCTGACCCTTCTGGGCGCTACGACTGTTGCTGCGGGGCGGACGGATGGCCAGGGTGGATGTGCTCACGGCAGATCGGGCAGGTCGGTGCGACGGGGGGCGAGTTGAGACAGAACAATAGAACGAACGATCGTGCTATTTTCTTCGAGGACTTGCCGAATGCAAGCCCCCAGGCTCGGCGTTACAAAAATTTCGCCTCACGGCCTGTTGACAACGCTCAATGGTGAGCAATCCGGGTCGCCTGGTGCTGGCGTGTGGGCTTGGTGAGTTCCGGCCATCAAGTTGTCACGGTGTGCTGGCATCGTGCCGGCAAAAGCCTGGAACGTGCTGGCCTCCTGCGCCGAGGCGAGTCTGAATTTGGCGACAGCTACGGTCGCCTTTGTAAATGGAACCTGGCTTGGTCTATGCTAGGGGCCAGGAGCGTTAGATGGACGTGCTGCAGCTAGATGTGTCAGGCCGGCCGCAAGCCTGGATCACGACGAAAGAAGCGGCGATTCTTTACGCGAGCGAGGCCGTGGCCTGGACGCTCGGGGTGCCCTGCACGGTGCTGCGCGGCGGCATTCAGCGGGTCAGCGGCAAACAGTCGCGGATCGAGGTGCACCCCATCATCGCGGTGCGTGGCTCGGTGCCGAGCCGGGCCTGGCGCCAGGTGCCGGCCATCTCCAACCTCAAGTTGTTCGCGCGTGATCGCCAGGTGTGCGCCTACTGCGGCGCCTGCCTGCCCAGCGACTTGCTCACCCGTGAACACATCGTGCCCACGTCGCGCGGCGGCCTGGACAGCTGGATGAACTGCATCACCGCCTGCCGTGGCTGCAATGGCCGCAAGGGCAACCGCATGTTGCATGAGGTCGGGCTCGAGTTGATGTACCTGCCCTACATCCCGAACCTGCACGAGGACATGATCCTGCGTGGACGGCGCATCCTGGTCGACCAGATGGAATTCCTGCTCGCCTGTGTGCCCAGGCACAGTCGCCTGCACGGTTGACGCTGCGAGCCCGCGCCACCCGACAGGGCGGCGCGACACGAGTCATGTCATGAAAAGTGTGCATCGCGTCACGGTGGCGACGGGTCGCCTGGGCGGCTTGCCTAGAATGGGCGCATGTACGCTCCCCTCAAAACGACACCTTCCTGCGCGCCCTGCGCCGCGAGCCCACCGACTACACCCCCGTCTGGCTGATGCGCCAGGCCGGGCGTTATCTGCCCGAGTACTGCGCCACCCGTGCGCGGGCCGGCAGTTTCATGGGCCTGGCCACCCATCCCGATCTGGCCACAGAGGTCACGCTGCAGCCTCTCGATCGTTATCCGCTCGACGCGGCCATCCTGTTTTCCGACATCCTCACCGTGCCCGATGCCATGGGCCTGGGCCTGAGTTTTGCCGCCGGTGAAGGCCCCAAGTTCGCCAAGGTCGTGCGCGACGAAGCTGCGGTTGCCGCACTCGAAGTGCCGGACATGGCCAAGCTTCAATATGTATTCGACGCCGTCACGTCCATCCGCAAGGCGTTGAACGGTCGTGTGCCGCTGATCGGCTTCACCGGCAGCCCCTGGACACTGGCCTGCTACATGGTCGAAGGTGGCGGCAGCGACGACTACCGCCTGGTCAAGTCGCTGATGTACTCGCGTCCCGACCTGATGCACCGCATCCTGGCTGTCACCGCAGATTCGGTGTCGGCCTACCTCAACGCCCAGATCGCCGCCGGTGCCCAGGCCGTGATGATTTTCGACAGTTGGGGCGGAGTGCTGGCCGACGGCGCCTTCCAGCGCTTCAGCCTGGCCTACACACGCCGTGTGCTCGACGGTCTGGTGCGCGAGCACGAGGGCGTCAACATCCCGCGCATTGTGTTCACCAAGGGTGGTGGCCTGTGGCTGGACGAGATCGCCGCCCAGCCGGTCGACGCCGTCGGCCTGGACTGGACCGTCAACCTCGACCGCGCGCGCCGCGCCGTCGGCCACAAGGTGGCGCTGCAGGGCAACCTCGACCCGAACGTGTTGTTCGGCACCCCCGAGGCCATCCGGGCCGAAACCATGGCCGTGCTCGACAGCTACGGCCCGCACCCCGGCCACGTCTTCAACCTTGGCCACGGCATCAGCCAGTACACGCCGCCCGAAGCGGTGTCGGTGCTGGTCGAGACGGTGCACGCCCATTCGCGCAAGCTGTTGGCACGCGCCTGACCGCGGCCCACACGCCGCGTCGTGGTGACCGGCGTGCCTGCCCATCGCCGTGCGTGTCAAACGACTCGTGACCTCTGGTGTCACGGGCAAACGTCTTGTTACCCGTCAAGTTCCTGGCCCCCATGTCTGCGGGCCGGACAAGTTCATGCCTCGATAGCGTGCAACATTCACGTCGCGCGGCCTCGTTGGACTTCAGTTATCCCCAAGTCGGCATCAGGGGCGTTGCGACGTTTTCGCAGCTCTATTGAACAAGCTTGTTGCCTTCATATTGTGCTAAGTGCTTGATTTGCAAAACGCCCGGAGGTGCCTTCGGGCTGCGCAACCTACCTCGAAGCCAGTGCTGACAAGCGTTTGCGCGTGCCTTGCGCAGATTGCCCACAGAGTTATCCACAGAAATTGTGGACTTGTTCGAAAAGGCCTTGTGAATCAACAACTTCGGCAAACAACCGCGAATCCACACGAACTTGTAGGGATAAGTTGATGGGCAATGTATCCACTTCGACCCCGCAAATCGGGGGTGGCCCGTGGGTGCTGGATGTGCTGGTGCCGCTGCCGCGTCATGTCGAGATCGGTGCCTGCCTGAGTTACAGCTCGCCCGATCCGCTGCCTGCCGGATGCCTGGTGCGGGTGCCCCTTGGCCGGCGCACCGTCACCGGACTGGTCTGGGCCAGCCGCGAGACTGTCTCGGTGCCGTACATGGAAAACCCTCGCGCCGCACAGGCGCAAGTTGAAGCACGCGAATTCGCCGCCGACGCCGCCATGAACGCTGCCGCCGCAAAGGCGCCCGCCGATGGTGCGGCCGCCATGGCGCTGCGGCCGATCGCCGAAGTGCTCGAAGCCCTGCCGCCGCTGTCGCACAGCTGGCGCCGGCTGCTCGACTTCGCTGCCGGCTACTACCAGCGCGAACTCGGCGAACTGGCGCTGGCCGTGTTGCCGCCCGAGTTGCGCCAGATCGACGGCGCCCAATTGCAGCGCCGCCTCACGCGCCTGCACAAGAATGAGGCGACCCGGTTGTCGAAGGCCAACGACACGAGCACCGCTGACGCCTGTGTCGTCCAGCCGACGCTGAGCCCCGAGCAAGCCGCGGTGCTGCAGGTGCTGCAGGACGAACTTCGCGCCTGTGCGGGTGACCTGTCGACCGATGGGGTCACCCAAGTGCCTGCCGAGAAGCCGGCCCATATGTCACCCCAGGCGGCACCCCGCACCACACTGCTGCACGGTGTCACCGGCAGCGGCAAGACCGAGGTCTACCTGCGCCTGGCCGAGCAGGTGCTGGCCAGCGGTCGCCAGGCGCTGGTGCTGGTGCCCGAGATCAACCTCACGCCGCAGCTCGAGGAGCGTCTGCAGGCGCGTTTCCCCAACCGTCGTGTCGTGGCGCTGCACAGCGGCCTGACACCGGCGCAGCGGCTGCAGAACTGGTTGGCCGCGCATCTGGGCCAGGCCGACTTGGTACTCGGCACCCGCATGGCCGTGTTCGCCTCGCTACCGCGCCTGGGCCTGATCGTGGTCGACGAGGAACACGACCCCTCGTACAAACAACAGGAAGGTGCGCGTTATTCGGCGCGCGACCTGGCGGTCTACCGCGGCCGGCTCGAAGGATTACCGGTCATCCTGGGGTCGGCCACACCGTCGCTCGAATCCTGGTGCAACGCCGACCCGGCTGGTTTCGAAGGTGCTCCGGCGCGTTACCGCCTGCTCGCCATGCCGACGCGCATCGGCGCCGGTGCCTTGCCCAGCGTGCGCCTGCTCGACCTGGCCGCCTTGCGCGACCGCCTGGGCAAGAAGCAGATGCACGACAGCCTGCTGCCGCCGCCGCTGGTCGACGCCCTGAAGGCGCGCCTCGATGCCGGTGAACAAAGCCTGGTGCTGCTCAACCGCCGGGGTTATGCGCCGGTGCTGCACTGCACCAGCTGCGGCTGGAAAAGTGCCTGCAGCGCCTGCAGCGCCTGGCGCGTCTTCCACAAGAGTGACCGCAGCCTGCGCTGCCACCACTGCGGCTTTGCCGAGGCCGTGCCACGCGCCTGCCCGCAATGCGGCGACCCGGACATCCAGCCCATGGGCCGTGGCACCGAACGCATCGAGGAGCAACTCACCGGCCTGCTGCCCGGCGCACGCATCGGTCGTATCGACGCCGACACCACACGTGCCTCGGGCAGCCTGGTGACTCAGCTCGCGGCTGCCCATGCCGGCGAAGTCGACCTGCTCGTGGGCACGCAGATGCTGGCCAAGGGGCATGACTTCAGGCGCGTCACCCTGGTGGCCGTGCTCAACGCCGACTCGGCGCTGTTCTCGGCCGACTTCCGTGCGCCTGAGCGCCTGTTCGCCCTGCTCATGCAGGCGGGCGGACGGGCCGGGCGCGACGCCACCCGCGCCGCACACAGCGAGGTCTGGCTGCCGACCTGGTACCCCACGCATCCGATCTATGCCGCCATCAAGGCGCACGACTACGCCGCGTTTGCCGCCAGCCAGATCACCGAGCGCCAGGGCGCCGGCCTGCCGCCGTTCAGCCACCTGGCGCTGCTGCGCGCCGAGGCACGCGACGCCGACCAGGCCATGGCGTTTCTGGACGCCGCTTCCGAGCTGGCCAACCAGGTGGCTCAAGGTCTGGGCACCGACGTGCTGATCTACCCGCCGGTGCCCGCCGCGCTGCGCCGAGTCGCCAATGTGGAACGTGCGCAGATGCTCATCGAGTCACCGCGGCGCGCCTGGCTGCAGCAGTTCCTGCGCCAGTGGTGCAGCCAGCTCGGCGCCTGCAACACCGGCCACCAACGGGTGCTGCGCTGGGCGGTCGACGTGGACCCGGCGTCGATCTGAGCCAACGCCGCGTTGCAGCGTTTACCGTGATCAAGGGCTTGCGGTTGAGTTCAAGGCGCAGCCCGGCCGTCGTCGTTGCATCGTCAACAATCACCGCGGCGTCGAGAGCGCCACTTTTCGTTCCCTTCGAGGTAACCGATGACATCGTCCCCGTCCGCCGACAAGACTCTTCGTATCGCCGTGATCGGCGCCGGACCGGTGGGCCTGGCGCTGGCGCTGCAGGCCTCGCGGCGTTTGCCCCAGGCGCAGATCACGGTGTACGACGCGGCACCGGCCGCAGTCGATGTGTCCGGCGATCCACGCACGCTGGCGCTGTCGCAAGGCAGCGTGCAGGTGCTGCAGCGCCTGGGCGTGTGGCCGCAGATCGAGACTCATGCCGCTGCCATCCGCACGGTGCATGTGTCGCAGCAGCAGCCTGCCTTGCTGGGACTGCTGGCGCCGCGCCTGGGCGCGCTGCTGTCGGGCACCGCCTGGCCGAATGTCGCTGCGGCAGGTGCCCGCCCTGCGCAACGCGCCGGTGAGACGTTTGACGCCAGCCCCAGCCAGAACGCCGAACCCGAACTCGTCATGCGGGCCGGCGACCTGGGTGAGCGCCAGCTCGGCGCCGTCGCCACCTACGGTGCCATCGTCGCGCCATTACGTGCCGGGTGGCTGGCGGCCAGTGCTGCGCAACCGACTCGATTGCGGTCGCGCCTGGGCTGCAAGGTGCAGCACATCGACGCGCCCTGGCAAGCCGCGCAAGCCCGCGTCGTGATGGGTGGTGATGTGCCCGACGACCTGCACGACCTGGTTGTCGTCGCCGAAGGTGGTGTGTTCGCCGACCAGGCACGCAAGGCCGTGAGCCGCGACTACGGCCAGACCGCCTGGATCGGCACGGTCGAGACCGAAGGGGGCGAGCCCGGTGTGGCTTTCGAGCGCTTCACGCCCAACGGCCCGGCGGCCCTGCTGCCACTGCCGCCACTGGCCTCCACCGTGCCCGGGCGCCAGCGCATGGCGCTGGTGTGGTGCCTGGCCAGCAAGGAGGTGGCCGCACGCGAACTGGGCGCCGAACAACGCTGCGCCGTGCTGCAAAGTGTGTTCTCGCCGCGTATCGGCCGCATCGTCAGCGTGTCGCCGCTCAAGGGATTTGCGCTGGGCCTCAACGCCGAACGTACGTTGGTGCAAGGGCGCAGCGTGCGTATCGGCAACGCCGCGCAGACGCTGCACCCGGTGGCCGGCCAGGGCCTGAACCTGGGCCTGCGCGACGCCGCGGTGCTGGTCGACCGCCTGGCACGCTTGCGCCCCGGTGAAGACCCGGTCAAGTCGCTGCGTGAGCTCGACCTCGAACGTGCACCGGACCGCTGGAGCCTGATCGCCGGCACCGATTTCCTCGCCCGCAGCTTCACCTGGACGGCGCCCGGCCTGTCGACCCTGCGCGGCGCCGGCATCGGCCTGCTGCAACTGGCCACGCCGGTGAAGAAGGCGGTGGCGCGGCACATGATGTTCGGGTGGCGCTGAAACGGCATGAATCAGCCTGCTGCTTCACGCCTTTTCACGCAGCGCTCACAGCCGCCGATGCTGCAACGCCGGTAGCTGCGTGCGAACCTGCGTCAGCACCGCATCGTCGATATCGCCGCAGACCACACCTTCACCTTCGGCCAATTGGTCGAGCACGCGGCCCCAGGGGTCGATCAGCAGGCTGTGGCCCCAGGTGCGCCGGCCGTTGAGGTGGTGGCCGCCCTGGGCGCTCGCCAGCACATAACACTGGTTCTCGACGGCGCGGGCGCGCAGCAGCAGTTCCCAGTGGGCCTCGCCTGTCGGGTAGGTGAAGGCGGCGGGCACGACGAGCAGGTCGCAGGGCGGGTCCATCAGGCTGCGGTAGAGCTCGGGGAAACGCAGGTCATAGCAGATCGACAGGCCGACGCGGCGTGCCACGCCAGCGCGTGAGCAGGTGTCCAGCGCCACCGGCCGGTCACCGGCGACGAGGGTGGCGGCTTCGTCGTAGCGGCGTTCGCCGTCGTCGTAGCGAAACAGGTGCACCTTGTCGTAGCGCGCAGCCTGGCGGCCTTGCGGATCGAACACCAGGCAGGTGTTGGTGGCGTGGGCTGGGTCGCCGGCCACGCGCAGCGGCAGGGTGCCGCCGATCAGCCAGATGCCATGTTCACGCGCCAGGTCGGCCAGGGCCTGCTGGATCGGCCCGTCGCCGGGCGTTTCGGCGATGGCGAGCTTGTCGCCGTCGCGCTGGCCCATCAGGCAGAAGTATTCGGGCAGCACCACCAGTTCGGCGCCGCGGGCCGCCGCCTGGCCGACCAGGCGAGCGGCGCTGGCGAGGTTGGTGGCCAGGTCGGGGGTGGACACCATCTGGACGGCGGCGAGTTTCATGGCTGGGCCCTGAAGTTGAGGCGGACGCCGCAGCGGCATCAACGCGAGTGCACTTATTCTCCCGCGCCCTGCAGCCCCTCGAGATGCGAGGTAGTCTCGCGCCCGTCACATCGACGAAACTCCGGCCGCCGCGCAGCAGCCCTGAACCATTCCAACGTCAACGCCAGGCCGGGAACCTTATGCGCCCAGCTGGCGGGTGGTGCCTCGAAAGGCCCACAGTGAGCCCCTTGTGAGCAAACCCGTCGTCGACCTTTCCGAAGCCGCAGGCCCGTGCCAGATCTCGGCCCAGGCCAGCCATTCGCGGCTCGTGCAACGAGTGCGGCGCGTCTGCGCCCGCGAACTCGAGCTGCTGCCGCCCGGCGCGCCGATGCACGACCACATCCAGGCCTGCATCGCCGCCTTGCTGGCGCGCGGGCGCGCGCTGGGCAGTGCCTTGCGGGTGACACGCCAGCTGGTGATGGAGCGCCTGGTGGTGCTCGATGTCGAGCAACGTGCGTCGGTCGAACTGGTCACCCAGGCCATGACGGCGCTGGCCGAGGTCACGCTCGAACACGCACTGGCGCAGGCTCGTGCCGACGTGTCGGCCCGCCACGGCGAGCCGGTGGACGAGCAAGGCGGGCCGATCGATTTGTGGATCATCGGCATGGGCAAGCTCGGGTCGCGCGAGCTCAACGTGTCGTCCGACATCGACCTGATCTACGTCTACGAGGCCGAGGGCCAGACGCTGGGTCGCGCCGACGGTGCGGGCGTGATCAGCGCGCACGAGTACTTCTCGCTGGTGGCGCGCGGGCTGCGCGTGCTGATCGACGACAACACCGAAGACGGCTTCGTCTTTCGCATGGACCTGGCGCTGCGGCCCAACGGCAACTCGGGCCCGCCAGTGGTGAGCCTGGCCATGCTCGAGGAGTACTTCCTCGTCCAGGGCCGTGAGTGGGAGCGGTTTGCCTGGCTCAAGAGCCGCGTGGTGGCGCCGCGTGCCGCCGTGGTGTCGGGCCGGGCCAAGGCGCTGGGTGACGTGGTCGAACCCTTCGTCTACCGGCGCTACCTCGACTACGGTGTGTTCGAGGGGCTGCGCACCCTGCACCAGAAGATCCGCGACGAAGCCAATCGCCGCGCCGCCGGCCGGCCAGAGCGTGCCAACGACGTGAAGCTGTCGCGTGGCGGCATCCGCGAGATCGAGTTCATCGTGCAGCTGCTGCAGGTGGTGCGCGGCGGCCAATTCCCCGAGATCCGCACCCGCCCCACGCTCAAGGCGCTGCAGCGGCTCACGGCGGCCGGCATGCTCGGCGTCGATACGGCGCGCCGGCTGGGCGAGGCCTACACCTTTTTGCGCCGGGTCGAGCATCGCATCCAGTACCTCGACGACCAGCAGACCCACCAGCTGCCGACGGCCGATGCCGATCTGAGCTGGATCGCCGCGGCCATGGGCATGCCATGTACACCAGACACCTGCGCGCTGCTCGATCGTCTGTGTGAACACCGCGAGTTCGTCGCCACCGAGTTCGACTCGTTGCTGCACGACGGCCGCGAGGCGCCGCGTGGCAATTGCAAGGGCAAGAGCTGCGGCGGTACGCCGCTGTCGCTCGAAACCCTGGCACAGAACGAAGGCCTGAGCCCGGCCGTGGTGAGCCGCCTGCAACAGCTGATGGCGCAACCACGCGTCACCATGCTGCGTGACGACGCCCGTCTGCGTCTGGCGCGGCTGGTGAAACGCGCCATCACCATCACCGCCGATGGTGGCGCGGCGTTTGCCGCCGGCAGGGCGTTCGAGTCGCAGCTCGGCGCGCTCGATGCAACGGCGCCTCAGGCTGCGGCGCATCCGCATGGGTCGACGGCCGACGGCACACTCGGCGAAACCGCGCTGCTGCGCTTCATCGACTGGGTCGAGCCGCTGCTGCGGCGCGACAGTTATCTGGCCCTGCTGGCCGAACGCACCGAGGTGCTGGGGCGTTTGCTCAAGCTGCTCGGCCTGGCGCGCTGGCCCATGAGTTACCTGATGCGCCACCCCGGCGTGATCGACGAACTGGCCGACACACGGCTCAGGCTCGAACGGTTCGACCCGCGTTCCTTCATTCGTGACCTCGAGGAGCGCCACCAGGCCTGGATGCGTTCGGGTCAGCTCGACGAAGAGCTGCTGCTCGACACGCTGCGGCGTGCCCATCAGGCCGAGACCTTTCGTATCCTGGTGCGTGACGTCGAGGGCCAGATCGAGGTCGAACAGGTGGCCGACGACCTGTCGGCGCTGGCCGACGCCACGCTCGATGTGTGCCTGCGCTGGGCCTGGCAGCACCTGCGCTCGCGACACCGCGACGAGGCACGCTTTTGTGTGGTGGCCTATGGCAAGCTCGGTGGCAAGGAGCTGGGCTACGGCAGCGACCTCGACATCGTGTTCCTCTACGACGACGAAGACGACCGTGCGCCCGAGGTCTACGCCGCGTTTGCCCGCAAGCTCATCACCTGGTTGTCGCTGCGCACACCCGCCGGCGCGCTCTACGAGATCGACACCGCCTTGCGGCCGAACGGCAATTCGGGCCTGCTCGTCACGTCGATCGACGCCTTCGAGCGTTACCAGCAGGGCCGCGGCAGCAACACGGCCTGGACCTGGGAACACCAGGCGATCACCCGGGCGCGCTGGTGCGCCGGCCTGGCCACACTGGCGCAGCGTGTCGAGGCGGTGCGCCGCGGCGTGCTCACCGCCACACGCGACGTTGCGGCGCTGCGCGCCCAGGTGATCGAGATGCGCGACCGCATGCGCCAGGCCAACACACCGCGGCCCGGGCGCTTCGACCTCAAGCACAGCCCCGGCGGCATGATCGACGTCGAGTTCGCGGTGCAGTTCCTCGTGCTGGCCCACAGCGCCGCCCGGCCCGAACTGCAGCAGGACGCCGGCAACATCGCCCTGCTGCAACGGGCCGAAGCTGCCGGCCTGCTGCCGCCCGGTGTGGGCCAGGGGGCGGCCGACGCCTACCGCGAGATGCGCCGCGCCCAGCACCGTGCCAGGCTCGACGAATCCACCACCACGCGTGATGCAGCCGACCTCGGCCCCCTGGCGCCCGAGCGCGACGCCGTGGTGGCGCTCTGGCACAGCGTCTTTGGCTGATCTTCGGCCTCTTGCCCTGGGCGGCCGTGCCGCCTGGGTCATCGTCGGCCTGTGGCTGGCACTGCCCAGCCTGATGCTCTGGCCCCAGCACCGGCTGGCCCTGCAGGTGCTGGGCTGGAGTGCCGCAACACCCTGGAGTGAACCGTGGCGCTGGTGGAGTGCTGCCTGGGCTCATCTGAACACCATGCACCTGGGCGCCAACCTGGCCGGATGTGTGGTGGTGATGACGCTGGGCTGGGTGGCCGACCTGCCGCGCCGCGCCGCCTGGGCCTGGTTGCTGGCCTGGCCACTCACCCATCTGGCGCTGGCCGGGCAGCCCGGTCTGGCGCTGTACGGCGGCATGTCCGGCGTGTTGCACGCCGGTGTGTCCGTGGCCGCCTGCGCTGTGTTGCTGCGTGGCCACCGGGGTGAAACCATCATCGCCGCGGCCGTGCTCGCTGGCCTGGCCATCAAGCTGGCACTCGAATGGTGGGCCGTGCCCGGCTCACCCGGCGCCCTGACCCATCCCCCCGGCTGGGCGATGGCCGTGGTGCCACGGGCCCATCTGACGGGTGCCGTGGCCGGGCTGCTGTGTTGCCTGGCCTTGTGCCGGCGCGGCGCCGGCTAACGTCGCCCGATCCGCGGCCCGCCCAGCCCGCACACACACCCTGCCCGCTTGGCGTAAGCCCGCGCAAGGGTTTTCCAGCGCCAGGGCAGGCCTCGTCGCCCCGTACGATAGTTGTCTGATGACCTGACGAATTCGACAACCGATCGACTTTGCGACGAGGAGACACCCGATGACACCGACCAAGACCTTGATGAGCACCGTGCTGGCAGCCGCAGCGCTGCTGGTGGCCGGCCCCGTGCTGGCGCAGACCAAGCTGAAATGGGCGCATGTCTACGAGACCAGCGAGCCGTATCACACCGAGTCGGTGTGGGCCGCCGAAGAAATCAAGAAGCGCACCGGCGGCAAGTTCGAGATCCAGGTCTTCCCGGCGTCGTCGCTGGGCAAGGAGACCGACATCAACCAGGGCCTGCAGCTCGGCACGGTCGACATGATCATCTCGGGGCCGTCGTTTGCGGCGCGCAGTTATCCGCGCATCGGCATCGCCTACTACCCCTTCATCTTCCGCGACGGTGAACACCTGCTGGCCTACAGCAAGAGTGCGGTGTTCAAGGAGATCATCGACGGCTTCCGCACCAAGACCGGCATCCAGATCCTGTCGTACACCTACTACGGCGCACGCCACACCACGTCGCAGAAGCAGTTCACCGATTGCGCCGGCATGAAGGGCATCAAGATCCGTGTGCCCGACGTGCCGGCCTACCGCGCCACACCCGAGTCCTGCGGTGCCAACCCCACACCGATCGCCTTTGCCGAGGTCTACCTGGCGCTGCAGAACGGCACGGTCGACGCCCAGGAGAACCCGCTCACCACCATCGAGGCCAAGAAGTTCTTCGAGGTGCAGAAACACATCATGCTGACCGGCCACATCGTCGATGGCCTGACCACCCAGGTGGCGCCCCATGTGTGGAACAAGCTGAGCGACGGCGACAAGAAGATCTTCACCGACGTGGCGCTCGAAGCCGCGGCACGGGCTTCGGCCATGATCAAGAAGCGCGAAGCCGAACTCGTCGACGAGTTCAGGAAGAAGGGCCTGGGTGTGCACGCCGTCAATCGCCAGAGTTTTGTCGACGCCGTGCTCAAGGCCAAGCCGGTGGAATCGCTGGGCTACGACAAGAAGGACTACGACCGCATCGTCGCCATCAAGTAAGACAGCGCACGCCCCATCATGGATCTGGATGACCTGCCCAAGGTGATGGGTGACGACGGTGAGTTCCACGCCGTCGACGAGGAGGTCGATCTGTCGGGCACGACACCCGAGGCCTGGGCGGCGCTGGCGCTGTTCTGGGCACTGGGTGCCACGGTGTTCTACCAGTTCTTCACCCGCTACGCGCTCAACAACTCGGCCGCCTGGACCGAAGAGATCGCGCGTTACCTGCTCATCGGCACAGTGTTCGTGGGGGCAGCCATCGGTGTGGCCAAGAACAACCACATCCAGGTCGACCTGTTGTATCGATACCTGCCACACGCCGTGGGGCGTGGCCTGTCGCTGCTGGTGGATGTCGTGCGGCTGGCCTTCTTCGGCGCGATGTCGTGGTTCACGCTGCAGATGATGAAGAAGATGGACAGCTACCAGATGACCATCGTCGACCTGCCCATGAACATCGTCTACGGCGTGTGCCTGTTCGGCTTCGCGATGATGGCGCTGCGTTCGGTGTGGGTGCTGCGTGTGCACCTGCGGCGCGGCTACAGCGTGCTGGAGCGGCCCGAATCCACGATGGACGACCGCTGATAGCGCCCCCACATGCTCAAGCTCCTCTTTCTCTTCCTGATGGGCAGTGGCCTGCCGGTGGCCATCGCCATGGCGGGATCGTCGCTGATCTACATCCTGGTCAGCGGCGACATGCCGGGTTTTGCGGTGGTGCACCGCATGATCGGCGGCATCGACAGCTTCCCGCTGCTGGCCGTGCCCTTCTTCATCCTGGCCGGCAACCTGATGAACAACGCCGGCATCACCAATCGCATCTACAACTTCGCGCTGGCACTGGTGGGTTGGCTCAAGGGCGGTCTGGGCCATGTCAACGTGGTGGGCTCGGTGATCTTTGCCGGCATGAGTGGCACAGCCATCGCCGACGCCGCCGGCCTGGGCACCATCGAGATCAAGGCCATGAAGGACCATGGCTACGACACCGAATTCGCCGTGGGTGTGACGGCCGCGTCGGCCACACTCGGGCCCATCATTCCGCCCTCGCTGCCCTTCGTCATCTACGCGATGATGGCCAACGTGTCGGTGGGGGCGTTGTTCCTGGCGGGCATCCTGCCTGGGGTGCTGATGTGCTTGCTGATGATGGTGACGGTGGCCTGGTTCGCACACAAGAACAACTGGGGCGGCGACATCCGGTTCGAGTGGCCGCGTGTCATCAAGGCGCTGGCCGAGACGCTCGTGGTCGTCGTCTGGCCGCTTGCGGTGTGGGCCCTGATCACCAAGGCCGGCACCCAGCCACAACTCACCGTGGCACTGGCGCTGGTGGCCCTGTTTTCGGCCGACAAGTTTTTCGGGTTCCAGGCCGTTCTGCCCATCATGACGCCGGTATTGTTGATCGGCGGCATGACGACCGGCCTGTTCACGCCTACCGAAGGCGCCATCGCCGCCTGTGCCTGGGCCATGGTGCTGGGTCTGGCCTGGTACCGCACACTGAGTTGGAAGATGTTCGTCAAGGTCTGCCTGGATACGGTGGAGACCACGGCGACGGTGATGTTCATCGTCGCCGCTGCATCGATCTTCGGCTGGATGCTCACGGCCACCGGTGTGACGGCGGCCCTGGCCCAGTGGGTGCTGGGTTTCACGCAAGAGGCGTGGGTCTTCCTGCTCCTGGCCAATGTCTTGATGTTGTTCGTGGGGTGTTTTCTCGAACCCACTGCGGCCATCACCATCCTCGTGCCGCTGCTGCTGCCGATTGCGCGCCAGCTGGGTGTCGACCCGGTGCACTTCGGACTGGTGATGGTGCTCAACCTCATGATCGGCCTGCTGCATCCACCCATGGGCATGGTGCTGTTCGTGCTGGCCCGCGTGGCCAAACTCAGCCTCGAGCGCACGACCATGGCCATCCTGCCCTGGTTGGTGCCGCTGTTGATCAGCTTGATCGTGCTTACCTATGTGCCGGCGATCGGCCTGTGGCTGCCAAGAACCATGGGCATGTAGGGCTGCGCATGAGCGTCATCACCAAGGTCGAGCTGTGGCAGGTGGATCTGCCGCCGCCGGTGCCGCGCAGCGACGCGATACAGAGCTTCGTCACACAGGAAACACCGTTCGTGCGCATCAACTGCGACGACGGCAGTTGTGGTGCGGGCTACAGCTACACCATCGGCACCGGCGGATCGTCGGTGCTGGCACTGCTGCGTGACCACCTGGCACCGCGCCTGCTGGGGCGTGATCCGGCACACATCGAGGCCATCTGGCACGATCTGCTGTTCGCCACCCATGCCACCAGCGTGGGCGCCGTCACCAGCCTGGCGCTGGCGGCTGTCGACACGGCGCTGTGGGACTGGCGCTGCAGGCGTGACGGCCAGCCGCTCTGGGTCGCCGCGGGCGGAGCCCGATCGCGAGTACCTGTCTATACAACCGAAGGTGGCTGGCTGCACCTGCCGGTCGACACGCTGGTGAGCGAGACCCTCGCCGCTCAAGCCGCCGGCTTCAAGGGCGCCAAGCTCAAGGTCGGCAAGCCACATGTGAGCGACGACGTGGCGCGGCTGAGGGCCGTGCGTGATGCAGTGGGTGACGGCTTCGAACTCATGGTCGACGCCAACCAGTGTTTCACGCTCGGCGAGGCGCTGCGCCGTGCGCCGCGTTATGCCGAACTCGGCGTCGCCTGGTTCGAGGAGCCATTGCCGGCCGACGACCTGATCGGCCACCAGCGCCTGGCCGCGGCCAGCGAGGTGCCCATCGCCGTGGGTGAATCACTCTATTCACCATCGCAGTTCGCGGCCTATATCCAGGGCGGTGCGGCATCGATCATCCAGGTCGACGTGGCGCGGGT
The DNA here is from genome assembly GCA_016702605.1 of Candidatus Intricatilinea gracilis. GTDB lineage: Bacteria > Pseudomonadota > Gammaproteobacteria > Burkholderiales > Burkholderiaceae_C > Sphaerotilus > Sphaerotilus gracilis. The sequence continues at coordinate 99,264 of JADJDQ010000021.1, read as the reverse complement.
GGGCGGTATCACGCCCTGGCTCAAGGTGGCGCACATGGCCGAGTGTTTCAACCTGGCAGTGGCGCCGCACTTCCTGATGGAGCTGCAGGTCTCGCTGTGTGCGGCCACACCGGCAGCGGCCTGGGTCGAATACATCCCCCAGCTCGATGCCATTGCGGACAGCCGGCTGGCCATCGAAGGCGGATTTGCCGTGGCCCCCGACACACCCGGCCTGGGCATCACCTGGCGCTGGGACGAGATCGCGCGCCGCGCCAGGGCCCACCATGTGCTCACTGCTGCCTGAATTGCTGCACTTCATCCCTCACCAGACCACCGAAGAGATCCGACCATGACCGCACGCCTAGCAGGCAAGACCGCCTATCTCACCGCCGCCGGCCAGGGTATCGGCCGTGCCACTGCGCTGGCCTTCGTGCGTCAGGGCGCCACGGTGATCGCCACCGACGTGAACACCGAGGCACTCGCCAGCCTGCAGGCCGAGTGTGGCTGCGCCGTGCAGTGCCTGGACGTGACCGACGCCGCCGCCATCCAGGCTGCCGCTGCGGCCGCCGGGCGGGTCGACATCCTGTTCAATGGCGCCGGGTTCGTGCATGCGGGCACGGTGCTCGATTGCACCGAAGACGAATGGGCCTTCGCCTTCGACCTCAACGTGCGGTCGCAGTACCGCATGATCAAGGCCTTTTTGCCGGCCATGCTGGCGGCGGGCAAGGGCTCGATCATCAACGTGGCCTCGGTGGCCGGCAGCATCAAGGGGGCGCCGAATCGTTTTGTCTATGGCGCGACCAAGGCGGCGGTGATCGGCCTGACCAAGTCGGTGGCGGCTGATTTCGTCACCAAGGGCATACGCTGCAACGCCATCTGCCCGGGCACGGTCGAATCCCCCTCATTGCGCGACCGCATCTCGGCTCAAGCCCAGGCCAGTGGCCAGACCGTGGCCCAGGTGCAGGCCGCCTTCGTGGCGCGACAGCCCATGGGCCGGGTCGGCAGCACCGACGAAATCGCCGCGCTGGCGGTCTATCTCGGCAGCGACGAATCGGCCTTCACCACCGGCACCGCCCAGGTCATCGACGGTGGATGGTCGAACTGAGGCTGGCTTCACATCCGCGAAACATCCTTGTACCTGGTCTGTACCCACACTTGATTCACACTGTCTTGTTCATTTGAAAAGTTGAAGGACTCTCGATGAAGATCATGCGTTACGGCCCGAAGGGGCAGGAAAAGCCGGCGCTGCTGGATGACCAGGGTCGCGTGCGCGATCTGTCTCGCCTGGTGACCGACATCACCAGCGCCATGCTCACGCCCACCGGTCTGGCCAGATTGGCCGCCGTCGACCTGACGCCGCTGCCGGTGATCGACAACCCCGGCCGCATCGCGCCGCCGTGGACCGGCATCGGCAAGTTCCTGTGTGTAGGCCTCAACTACGCCGACCATGCGGCCGAATCCGGCCTGCCGGTGCCCAAGGAGCCGGTGCTGTTCACCAAGCCGACAAGCTGCATCGTCGGCCCCAACGACCCGGTGGTGCTGCCACAGGGCTCGCTCAAGAGTGACTGGGAGGTCGAGCTTGGTGTCGTCATCGGCAGCAAGGCGCGGTATGTCAGCGAAGCCGACGCGCTGTCGCATGTGGCGGGCTACTGCGTGGTCAACGATGTGTCCGAGCGCGAGTACCAGATCGAACGCGGCGGCACCTGGGACAAGGGCAAGGGCTGCGATACCTTCGGCCCGATCGGCCCGTATCTTGTTACCGCCGACGAAGTGCCCGATCCACAACAGCTCGACATGTGGCTGGACATCAACGGCAAACGCACCCAGACCGGCAGCACCCGCACCATGATCTTCGGCGTGGCTCATCTAGTGAGCTACATCAGCCGCTTCATGACGCTCTACCCCGGCGACCTCATCACCACCGGCACGCCACCGGGTGTGGGCATGGGTCACAAGCCGACACCGATCTACCTGAAGCCGGGCGACACCATCCGGCTGAGCGTGCAGGGGCTGGGCGAGCAGAACCAGACCGTCCACGCCTGGAACCCTGATCTCATAGACGGCTGAGCGAGATCGACCATGGACGCACCGGCCTTCATCCGCATTCATCCCGACGACGACGTGGTCATCGCGCGGCGCCAGCTGCTGGGTGGCACGCTGCTCGCAGGTGAGGGTGTCACGGTCGGTGGCCTGGTGCCACCGGGGCACAAGGTGGCGGTGCGGGCCGTGGCGGCCGGCGCGCCGGTGCGGCGTTATGGGCAGATCATCGGCACGGCGACACAAGCCATCCTGCCCGGCCAGCATGTGCATACACACAACCTGGTGTTCAGCGATTTCACGCGGGCCCATGCGCCCGGTTCGACGGCCTTGCCCACGGCCTATGTGGCAGAACCCGCCACCTTCATGGGCATCGTGCGGGCCGATGGTCGTGTGGCCACGCGCAACTACATCGGCGTGTTGACCTCGGTGAACTGCTCGGCCACGGCGGCGCGAGCCATTGCCGACCACTTCCGCCGAGATGTGCACCCCGAGGCGCTGGCCGACTATCCCAACGTCGACGGCGTGGTCGCACTCACCCACGGCATGGGCTGCGCCACCGACAGCGCTGGCGAAGAACTGCAGGTGCTGCGCCGCACCCTGGGCGGCTACGCACGCCACGCCAACTTCGCCGCCGTGCTGGTGGTGGGCCTGGGTTGCGAGACCAACCAGATCCAGGGCCTGATCGCGCAGGAAGGCCTGGCCGAGGGGGTGCGCCTGGTCACCTTCAACATCCAGGACAGCGGTGGCACGGCCAGGACGGTGGCGCGTGGTGTCGAGGTCATCAAAGGCCTGCTGACCGACGCCAACCGCGTGGTTCGCCAGGCCGTGCCAGCCAGCCACCTGTTGGTGGGCCTGCAATGTGGCGGCTCGGACGGCTACTCGGGCATCAGCGCCAACCCGGCCCTCGGCGCCGCGGTGGACCGCCTGGTGCGCCACGGCGGCAGCGCCATACTCAGCGAAACACCCGAGATCTACGGCGGCGAACACCTGCTGACCAGCCGCGCCGCCAGCGCCGAGGTGGCCGAGCGCCTGATCGCCCGCATCCAGTGGTGGGAGGCCTACACCGCGCGCAACAACATGCGCATGGACAACAACCCCTCGGCCGGCAACAAGGCCGGCGGCCTGACCACCATCCTCGAGAAATCCCTCGGCGCCATCGCCAAGAGTGGCACGACGCGGCTCGAAGCCGTCTATGAATTTGCCCAGACCGTGACGGCCAAGGGTTTCGTCTACATGGACACCCCGGGCTACGACCCCGTCTCGGCCACCGGCCAGGTGGCCGGCGGCGCCAACCTCATCTGCTTCACCACCGGCCGCGGCTCGGCCTACGGCTGCGCCCCGTCACCCTCACTCAAACTCGCCACCAACACGGCCCTGTGGCAACGCCAGCAAGACGACATGGACATCAACTGCGGCACCATCGTCGACGGCAGCGAAACGGTGGACGAAGCTGGCGAACGCATCTTCAGGTTGATGCTCGACACCGCCTCGGGCCGCGTCACCAAGAGTGAAGCCCATGGTTACGGCCAGAACGAGTTCGTGCCCTGGCAACTCGGTGCGGTGATGTGAGGTGCGGCGCCGTGCGGTGCGGTGAAGTGCCTCAGTACCTCCCCGTCACCCCCGCCACGCGCAGGTAGACGTGCGCCACCCAGGCCACCAGGGCGCGGCTGGCCAGGCCGGCCCAGCCGCGCCAGCCGTGGCCGCGTGCGGCGGGTTCGGCTACCCGCAGCGAGAGGGTGATGTCGGCTTCGATCAGGCGGGCGAGCTCGGCGCAAAAGCTCGGGTCGCGCACGATCAGGTTGGCCTCGAGGTTGAGTAGCAACGACAGTGGATCGATGTTGGAGCTGCCCACGGTGGCCCAGTTGTCGTCGACGACGGCGACCTTGGCATGCAGGAAGGCGGGCATGTATTCGAAGATCTCGACACCGGCGCTGAGCAGTTCGTCGTACAAGGCCCGGGCGGCCAGGCCGGCCAGGCGGTAGTCGAGTTTGCCCTGCAGCAGCAGGCGCACCGACACGCCGCGCCGGGCCGCGTCACACAGGGCGCGGCGGAACTCGCCGCCGGGGTAGAAGTACGGGCACACCAGCACGATGCGCTCGCGCGAGGCGCGGATAGCCTCGACGTAGGCGCGTTCGATGCTGCGGCGCTGGCGCAGGTTGTCGCGCACGATGAAGGTGGCGCGCATTGGTCGCATCGGGTCGGCGTCGCGGCGCTTGCCGCGGCCCAGCACCTTGCGCAACTGGCGCACCTGGCGGCGCAGCCAGGCCAGGCGCTGGCGCGAAAACCCTGTCGTGTGCGCGGCGGTGGTCTCGGCGTCGGGTCCGCCGACAGATGGCCCAGCAGGTCGTCCCTCGGGCGGCCCGGCGGGTCGCGCGGTAGGTTGCGCCGCGCCTGGCTCGGCCGTTTCATCCGCCGCGTTGCCTTGCAGCAGGCGGCTCACCTCGGCGCGCCACTGCCCGCCCACGAAGGCGCGTGACCACACGGCGCGTGCCGCCTGCCCGACGGCGCGGGCGGCCGGGCCCCGCACCCGCGCGGCATAGTCGAGCCGCGGCTGGTCACTGCTGCCGTGGCGCAGGTCGACGTGGTCGTCGATCAGGTTGATGCCGCCGACGAAGCCGGTGTGCCAGTCGACGCCGCACAGCTTCATGTGCTGGCGTCTGAGCTGGCTGGGGTTGAGCCAATGCGCCAGGCGCCGGAGCGGGCGGAACACCGTAAGCTGCACACCGGCCGGCTGCAGCAGGCTGGAGAGCAGGTCCACGCTGTGGATGGAGCCGAAGCCGTCGATCACCACGTGCACTGCCACGCCGCGCCGGGCTGCGGCGCACAAGGCGGCCACCAGAGACAGGCCGGCGTTGTCGGTGTGGAAGATGTAGGTGGCCACCCACACCTCGTGGCGTGCGGCGGCGATGGCCTCACACATGGCGGCAAACAACTCGGCACCGCCCCGCAGCAGGGTGATCTGGTTGGCGCCGCTTTCATGTGGCCGGGGCAGAAAGTACCAGGACCAGTGCGGCGTGGTGGCGTCGGCGGCGGTGCTGTTGCCGCCGGTGTCACCGGCGGAGGCGGCGGAACTTGTGGCCGCGCCGTCGGGTCGGGACGTGGACGTGGCCGACTGCAAGGCAGCGGCGCGGGCCACCCGGTCGGTCACGTCAGCTCCAGCTCCGCCAGCAGCGGCAGGTGATCGGACATACGCACCCAGGCCGGCCCGCGTGGCACCTCGAGGCCGCGGCAGTGCAAGCCGCGGGTGTAGAAACGATCGAGCGAGAACAGCGGCAGCCGCGACGGAAAGGTGCGCGGCACGTTGCGCCCGACGCCCGCACGCTGCAGCCCGGCCGAGGCCATCAGGGGGTCGAGCCGTTCACCCCAGTCGTTGAAGTCACCCGCCACGATGGTCGGTGCGCCGGCCGGAATGTGATGGGCGATGTAGGCGGCCAGGCGTTCGGCCTGGCGTTTTCGGCTCGAATGCATCAGGCCGAAATGCGCCACGATGGCATGCAGGGTCACACCCTGCCACAACACCGGCACATGCAGCAGGCCACGCTGCTCGAAGCGGTGGTCGGACACGTCGTGATGCCCCACGTCTCCGATCGGCCAGCGCGACAACAAGGCATTGCCGTGTTCACCATCGCGCGTGACGGCGTTGCTGCGGTAGGCGGCGCCGTAACCCTCGGGCGCCAGAAAATCGGCCTGGCCCTCGCGTGGCCAGCCGAACCAGGTGCGGTCGAAGTGGCGTGCGTCGCGGTGGTGAAACAGCCGCACCTCCTGCAAGAACACCAGATCGGCGTCGAAGGCCTGCACACCCAGGCCCAGGTTGTGGATCTCCAGCCGGCGCTGCGGCCCCACGCCGCGCACGCCCTTGTGGATGTTGTACGTCGCCACTCGCAGCCGGTGGCGCACCGCCGCCTCTTGCACCGCCAGTGCCGCGGGTGGTGCCGGCAAGACAAGGGGCTCTTCCAGAGCTTGCGTCTGTGCTGCGCTGGCGTCGGGCGGAATGAGCAAGTTCATGGTCATGCGAAATCGTCAAGGTTCGGGCAGGGCCGTGGCGCAACACGGCCATCGTCAGGATGGGATTTGCCCGGCCAGCCGCGGCAGTTGCAGGATGGCCTCGGCATTGGACGGCGAGAAACACCGGTCGGCCGCCTCGCGCCAGGGCAGCCAGCACAGGGCCAGATGTTCGCGAGGCGCCAGTTGCACCGGGGTGCCCGCGCTCACCGTGAGGCCGAACACGTGTTCGGTGTTGTGGGTCACGCCGGGCGCGTAGCGGTGGCGCCAGACCGGGTAGATCTCGTAGATGTTGCTGAATTGCCAGTCGCGCAGTTGCTCGATCGGCAGCCCCCCCACGAAGCGCGGCCCGACCTGGATGCCAGTCTCTTCGGCCACCTCGCGGCAGGCGGTGACGAGCAGGCTGTCGTCTTCGGCGTCCTGCGAACCGGTCACGCTTTGCCAGAAGCCGGGATGATCGGCACGTTCGAGCAGCAACACCTCGAGCGCCGGGGTGTGGATCACCACCAGCACCGACACCGGTCTCTTGTAGGGGCGGGCAGTTGTCATGGCGCCAAGCATAGCGACTGGGTGCCGACGTGCCTCGTGAGACCGGCAAGCGTGCGCAGCCCCAGGAAGACACTGTTGGCCACATCGCGCCAGCGTCGTAGGCTGCACGTTGATGTCCTGCGCGCCATTCAGGCTGTGCCGGGGCGCCCCATCCACCCACCGTCACGGCCAGGCCACCATGCATCTCACCGCACAACAACGCGAACAGTTCGACCGCGAGGGCTATCTGTTCTTCCCCGCACTCTTCAGCGGTGCGGAAATGAGCAGCCTGCATGCTGCGGTGCCCGAGCTCTACAGCCGGCGCGAGGCCTACAACGTGCGCGAGAAGGGCTCGGACGCCGTGCGCACCAACTTCGCCGCGCATCTGGTGAGTGAACCGTTTGCCCGCCTGGCGCGCCATCCGCGCATGGTGCAGCCAGTGATGGACCTGTTCGGCGAAGAGCTCTACATGCACCAGTTCAAGATCAACGGCAAGATGGCCTTCGAGGGTGACGTGTGGCAATGGCACCAGGACTACGGCACCTGGAAGAACGACGACCTCATGCCCACCGAACGCGCCATGAACGTGGCGATCTTTCTGGACGATGTGAACCCCTACAACGGCCCGCTGATGTTCATCCCCGGCAGCCACAAGCGGGGCGTGATCGACGCCAGGCACGACCTCACCACCACCAGCTACCCGCTCTGGACGGTGGACAACGACCTCATCCGCCAGTTGGTGGAGCGCGCCGGCGGCGCCGGCAGTTACGACGCGCAGGGCCGCCATGTGCCGGCCGGCATCGTCTCGCCGGTGGGCCCGGCGGGCTCGATGATCCTGTTCCACTCGTGCCTGGTGCATGCGTCGACCAGCAATCTGAGTCCCTTCAACCGCGTCAGCGTCTACCTGAGCCTGTGTGCGGTGAGCAATCACATCCGGCGCCACAAACGGCCCGAATACATTGCGCACCGCGACTTCACGCCCATCGACTGCCTGCCGGACGACTGCCTCACGCAGAACTACCCGGTCGATCTGCCCTGGGGCGAGGGCATGCCGGCCAGTGCGCTCGAGACCTCGCTGGAAGTGGTGGACCACTCCACGCCGGTCTCGCGGCCCCACACTAGCCAGTTGCGCGCGGCCTGAACCGACCAGTCGCCCGGACCAGCGTCCACACACACCCCCCGCACCCGACCCCGCCGGGGCGCCCGCCGCCCCGCCACGAAGTACCCGAGGCCCCACCATGAATCTTCACCGCAAACTCCAGGAACGCGCCGCCCAGGGCAAACCCGTCCGTATCGGCCTGATCGGCGCCGGCAAGTTCGGCTCCATGTACCTGGCGCAGATTCCGCGCACACCGGGTGTGCATCTGGTCGGCATCGCCGACCTCTCACCCGCTGCCGCACAAACCAACCTGGCTCGCGTGGGCTGGGAGACCGAACGCAGCCTGGCCCGTTCACTGGATGAGGCGCTGAAGTACGGCAGCACCCACGTGAGCGACGACTGGCGCGCCCTGGTCGGCCACCCGGCCATCGACGTGATCGTCGAATGCACTGGCAACCCCATCGCCGCGGTCGAACACTGCCTGCTCGCCTTCGCTCAGCACAAACACGTGGTCAACGTGACGGTGGAGGCCGACGCCTTCTGCGGCCCGCTGCTGGCACGTCGTGCGGCCGAAGCCGGCGTGGTGTATTCACTCGCCTTCGGCGACCAGCCGGCGCTCATCTGCGATCTGGTCGACTGGGCGCGTACCTGCGGATTCCCGGTGGTGGCGGCCGGGCGTGGCCACAAGTGGCTGCCGCACTACGCGCAGTCCACGCCCGACACGGTCTGGCAACACTGGGGCCTGAACGAGGAGCAGGCCCGGCGCGGTGGCCTCAACCCCAAGATGTTCAACAGCTTCCTCGACGGCTCCAAGCCCAGCATCGAAAGCACGGCGGTGAGCAACGCCACCGGCCTGGGGGTACCCAGCAACGGCCTGCTGTATCCCCCGGCGAGTGTGGAAGACATCCCCTACGTCACCCGCCCGATCAGCGAAGGCGGCGTGCTCGAACGCAAGGGCATGGTCGAGGTGATCTCCAGTCTCGAGACCGACGGCCGTGTCATCCCCTACGACATCCGCATGGGCGTGTGGGTCACGGTCGAGGCCGAGACCGACTACATCAAGAACTGCTTCGAGGAGTACAAGGCCCACACCGACCCGAGCGGGCGCTACTTCACCCTGTACAAGCGCTGGCACCTGATCGGCCTGGAAGTCGGCGTGAGTGTGGCCAGTGTGGCGCTGCGCGACGAACCCACCGGCGTGGCGCTGGGCTGGAACGCCGACGTGGTGGCCACGGCCAAACGCGACCTGTTGCCCGGCGAGATGCTCGACGGTGAAGGTGGCTACTGCGTCTGGGGCAAGCTGCTGCCCGCCGCCACCAGCCACGCGATGGGCGGCCTGCCGCTGGGGTTGGCGCACCAGGTCAAGCTGATCCGCCCGGTGCGCCAGGGCCAGAGCCTGAGCTGGGACGATGTGGCCATCGACACCACGACCGACGCCTACCGGACCCGCCGGGCAATGGAGGAGATGTTTGCGCCGCCGCGACAAGCCTGAACCCGGCGCTGACGGCAGGGCGCGCGCAGCCGCCAGAATGGCGGCTCCAAGGCTGCGGAGCACCGCATGAACAAGGGCAGGGACATCGGCCTGATCGGCCTGGGTGTCATGGGGCGCAACCTGGCGCTCAACATCGACTCGCGTGGTTTTTCTGTCAGTGTGTGGGACCAGTCACCCGAAGCGGTGACCCGCAGCGCGGCCAGCCAGCCAGAGGGGCGCATCACCGGTTGTGACTCGATCCAGGCGCTGGTGGCCAGCCTGGCCAGGCCACGCAAGATCTGGCTGATGGTCAATGCCGGTGCGCCGGTCGACGAAGTCATCAGCCAGTTGCTGCCGCTGCTCGACGCCGACGACATCGTCATCGACGGTGGCAACAGCCTGTTCAAGGACACCGAGCGACGCGCCGCGCATTTGGCCACGCACGGCCTGCGTTTTGTCGGCGCCGGCGTGTCGGGCGGTGAAGAAGGCGCCCGCAAGGGCCCCGCCATCATGCCCGGCGGCCCGGCATCCACCTGGGCCGACCTGCGCCCGATCTTCGAGGCCATCGCCGCCCAGGCCGAAGGCCAGCCTTGCGTGGTGCACATCGGCCCGGGCGGCGCCGGCCACTACGTGAAGATGGTGCACAACGGCATCGAATACGCCGACATGCAGCTGATCGGCGAGACCTATGCGCTCATGTCCGCCGCCGGCATGGACACGGATGTGATGGCCCGCACCTTTGCACACTGGAACACCGGCGACCTGCGCAGCTACCTGATCGACATCACCGCCCGCATCCTGACCCAGCGCGACCCCGACACCGGCGCGCCCATCGTCGACGTCATCCAGGACCGGGCGGGTCAAAAAGGCACCGGGCAATGGACCCTCGTCAACGCGGCCGAGAGCGCCGTGGTGGTCAGCGCGATGGGGGCCGCCGTCGACGCACGGGTGTTGTCGTCGATGAAGGCCGCGCGTATGGCAGCCAGCAGCCAGCTCGCGGGCCCGACAGGCCGCATCGACGCGCCAGCCGACCGCTGGGTCGATCAGCTGCACGACGCCTTGTACGCCAGCAAGATCGTGAGTTACGCGCAGGGCTTCGACCTGCTGCGCACGACCTCCGAACGCCGCGGCTGGGAGCTCGACCTCGGCGCCATCGCCAGCATCTGGCGCGGCGGCTGCATCATCCGCGCGCAGTTCCTGAACCGCATCACCGAGGCCTACGCCAGCGACAACCCGCCCGCCAACCTGCTGCTGGCGCCGGGATTCGTGCAGGCCCTGGCCCGCACCCAATCGGCCTGGCGCGAGGCCATCGCCACGGCTGTGCGCGCCGGTGTCGCCGTGCCCGCCATGTCCGCCGCACTGGCCTACTACGACGCCTACCGCACCGCCCGCGGCCCCGCCAACCTGCTGCAGGCCCAGCGCGATTTCTTCGGCGCGCATACCTACGAACGTGTCGATCGCCCGGCTGGCCAGGCGTTTCACACGGCGTGGCCGGAGGTGCAGGGCTGAGGAGCGGCTGCGCCAGGTCCATGCCGGGGTGCAGCAAGCAACCACTCGCTGGGTGGTTATCCGATCAGCCAGAAAAAAGGCGCGGTCCACGCCGCGCCCTTTGTTATCTCCGCTGACGCCTTGCAGCCATCAGCTCACTGACCGATCAAGCCTGCGCCGTGTTGCGCAGCCTGATGTGCAGTTCACGCAACTGCTTCTCGTCGACCAGGCTGGGGGCGCCGGTGAGCAGGCACTGGGCGCGCTGGGTCTTGGGGAAGGCAATGACGTCGCGGATCGATTCGGCGCGGGTCATCATGGTGACGATGCGGTCCAGACCGAAAGCCAGACCGCCGTGTGGCGGGGCGCCGTATTGCAGGGCGTCGAGCAGGAAGCCGAACTTGACCTGGGCGTCTTCCTTGCTGATCTTCAGGGCCGTGAACACCTTGCTCTGCACGTCGGCCTTGTGGATACGCACCGAGCCACCGCCGAGTTCCCAGCCGTTCAGGACCATGTCGTAGGCCTTGGCGATGCAGGCGCCCGGGTCGGTGTCCATGAGGTTCTCGTGGCCGTCCTTGGGCGCGGTGAACGGGTGGTGCACGGCGTTCCAGCGGTCTTCCTCGTCGTCGTGTTCGAACATCGGGAAGTCGACCACCCACAGCGGCGCCCACTTGTCCTCGAACAGGCCGTTCTTCTTGCCGAACTCGCTGTGGCCCACCTTCAGGCGTAGCGCGCCGATGGCGTCGTTGACGACCTTGGCCTTGTCGGCGCCGAAGAAGATCAGGTCGCCATTGCACACGCCCGTGCGGGCGATGATCTCGGCGAGTGCGGTGTCGTGCAGGTTCTTGACGACCGGGCTTTGCATGCCTTCGCGGCCCTTGGCCACGTCGTTGACCTTGATCCACGCCAGGCCCTTGGCGCCGTAGATCTTGACGAACTCGGTGTAGCCGTCGATCTCGCCGCGGCTCATCTCGGCGCCGCCTGGCACGCGCAGGGCCACCACTCGCCCGCCCTTGCTCTGCGCGGGCGTGGAGAAGACCTTGAAGTCGACGTCCTTCATCACGTCGGTCAGTTCGGTGAACTGCAGCTTGATGCGCAGGTCGGGCTTGTCGGAGCCGTACTTGTACATGGCGTCGGCGTAGGTCATGACCGGGTAGCCGGGCAGATCGACGCCGATCGTCTTGCGGAACACCTCGCGGATCATGCCTTCGAACATGCCGCGGATCTCTTCTTCGGTCAGGAAGCTGGTCTCGATATCGATCTGCGTGAACTCGGGCTGGCGATCGGCGCGCAGGTCCTCGTCGCGGAAACACTTGGTGATCTGGTAGTAACGATCGAAGCCCGCCACCATCAGCAGCTGCTTGAACAGCTGAGGGCTTTGCGGCAGCGCGAAGAAATGGCCGTCGTGCACACGGCTGGGCACGAGGTAGTCGCGCGCGCCTTCGGGCGTGCTCTTGGTGAGCATGGGCGTCTCGATGTCGATGAAGCCGTTCGCGTCGAGAAACTTGCGCACCTCCATGGCCACGCGGTAACGCAGCATGAGGTTCTTCTGCATCTGCGGGCGGCGCAGGTCGAGCACGCGGTGCGTGAGGCGCGTGGTCTCGCTGAGGTTTTCGTCGTCGAGCTGGAAGGGCGGCGTGACGGAGGCGTTGAGCACTTCGAGCTCATGGCACAGCACCTCGACCTTGCCGCTCACGAGGTTGGCGTTGGTCGTGCCTTCGGGGCGCGCGCGCACCTTGCCGACGATCTTGAGGCAGAACTCGTTGCGCACGATCTCGGCCGTCTTGAACATCTCGGCACGGTCCGGGTCGCAGACGATCTGGACCAGGCCTTCACGGTCACGCAGGTCGATGAAGATGACGCCGCCGTGGTCGCGGCGACGGTGGGCCCAGCCCATCAGGGTGACGGTCTGGCCGAGCAGGGCCTCGCTCACGAGGCCGGCATAGGTGGTACGCATGGGATTGTTCTTTCAGGAGCGGAAGGAGGTGCGAGCGGGCCGGCAGGCACCACACGGCGCCCGCGGTCGAGGTCAGGAAGCGCTGGGCAGGCTGTCTTGCAAGCCTTCAGGACCCACCGCGAGCCAGGCGGCGGGCCCGGTCAATTTCGGCTTGATGTATTTGAGCGCCTCGTCGACACTCATGTCGAGCCTCACCACTTCACCGGCAGGCACCATGAGCAGGAAACCCGAGGTCGGGTTCGGCGTGGTCGGCACGTACAGGCTCAGGCTATCGGCAGGCAGATGTTCACCCACCTCGCCGGTGGGCCGGCCGGTGACGAAGGCAATCGTCCAGCTGCCGGCGCGCGGGTATTGCACCAGCACGGCTTCTCGAAATGCCTGGCCATTGCTCGAGAACAAGGTGTCCGAGACCTGCTTGACCGAGTTGTAGATCGACTTGACGATGGGAATGCGCGACAGCAGCATGTCCCACTGCCTGATCCACCACTGGCCGACGAAATTGGCCACAAACACGCCGGTGAGCAGCAGCGCCACCAGCAGCAGCACCACGCCCAGGCCAGGTATGTCCTTGAGGGTGGAGAGCAGCCCTTGTGCACTGGCCGGCAACACAGCGCCCAGGCCACCGATGACACTGCGGAACACCGAGTCGAGGACGCCCAGCACCCACGACAACACCCACACGGTGATGCTCACGGGCAACCAGACCAGCAGTCCGGCAACGAGATACTTTTTCACTTCATTCTTTCGACCGCCGCCCGGGCAACCGGGCAGGCCTCAACTTCAAGATCGATCGATGGCAGGCTCGCGAGCCGCCACATCAGCTGCCGGACGAAGCCGGCGAGGTCGACGACGACGACCCACTGCTCGCCCCCGCGGCCGGCGTCGAACCACCACCGGACTTGTCGCTGCCAGCCTTGTCTGCGCCGCCCTTGTCGGCCGCAGGTTTGTCGGCTGCCGGCTTGTCGCCACTGGCCGAATCGCCGCCTGCACCGGCCACCGCCGGTGCCGTCTTGCCAGCGCCGTTGCCGCCCTTGAAGTCGGTCACGTACCAGCCCGATCCCTTGAGCTGGAAACCGGCCGCCGTCACCTGCTTGGTGAAGGTGTCGGCGCCGCACTCGGGGCAAATACTCAGCGGCGGATCCGAGATCTTGCGCAACACGTCCTTGGCATGGCCACAACTGCTGCAGCGATAGGCATAAATCGGCATGGGGTAGACCTTGATTCAATCGACAAATTATAAAAGCCGGGGTGACCCACCATCGCCCGGCAGGCAGGCCGCCAAGATGCAGGCGACAACACCAAAAACAAGCGCGTCGACCGCCGGAGCTTGGCGGTCGACGCTGCAACGCTGTGATTATCGAGGCAAGCTTCGCGCCAGCCGCAAGTTGCTCAGCCGTGCACCAGCCACCAGCCGATCATCTTGACGAGTGCGGCACCGATCACAAATCCGCCCACAGCCCAGACCAGTCCCTGCAACATCAGGTTGGTGCGGCGCTGCTCGCGCAGCAGGGCTCGCAGCAACTCGTCCTGGGTGTGACGCGGGTGGGCCGGATAGGCTTGCTGCTTGAGTGCGTCGTGCAGCAGGCGCGGCAGCTGCGGGATCATGTGGGCGTAGTGCGGCGCCTCATCCTTGAAGGTGTTGATCAAGGCGCGCCAGCCGATCTGCTCGTTCATCCAGCGCTCGAGAAACGGCTTGGCGGTTTTCCAGAGGTCGAGCTCGGGGTCGAGCTGGCGACCCAGGCCTTCGATGTTGAGCAGCGTCTTTTGCAGCAGCACGAGCTGGGGCTGGATCTCGACATTGAAACGGCGCGAGGTCTGGAACAGCCGCATCAGCACCTGGCCCAGCGAGATGTCCTTGAGCGGGCGGTCGAAGTGCGGCTCACACACCGTACGCACGGCGCCTTCGAGTTCGTCGACTCGGGTGTCGGGCGGCACCCAGCCCGACTCGACGTGCAACTCGGCGACCCGGCGGTAGTCACGACGGAAGAAGGCCAGGAAGTTCTGCGCCAGATATTCCTTGTCGCGGGCATCGAGTGTGCCGACGATGCCGAAATCCAGCGCGATGTATCGCCCGAAGGTGGCCTGCGCCAAGCTCACCTGGATGTTGCCCGGGTGCATGTCGGCGTGGAAGAAACCGTCGCGAAACACCTGGGTGAAGAAGATCGTCACCCCGTCGCGCGCCAGCTTGCCCATGTCGACGCCAGCCTCGCGCAGCCGCTCGATCTGGCTGATCGGCACACCGTGCATCCGCTCCATCACCAGCACCTCGGCGCTGCTGAACTCCCAGAGCATCTCGGGGATCATGAGCAGTTCGAGACCGCCCATGTTGCGGCGCAGCTGAGTCGAGTTGGCAGCCTCGCGCAGCAGGTCGAGTTCGTCGTGCAGGTATTTGTCGAACTCGGCCACCACCTCGCGCGGGCGCAGACGGCGGCCGTCGGCGCTGATGCGCTCCAGCCAACGCGCGCCGATGCGCAGCAAGCCCAGGTCGGCCTCGAGCACCTCGGCCATGCCGGGGCGCAGTACCTGACCGCCACCTCGCGACCGCCGTGGTGCTGGGGCTTGAGGCGGGCGAAATAGACCTGCGCGATGGATGCACTGGCGATCGGCTCGGCGTCGAACTGCTCGAACACCTCCTCGATCGGCGCCTTCAGCGTGCGCTCGATCATCACCCGTGCCAGAGCGTTGGGGAACGGCGGCACACGGTCCTGCAGCAGGGCGAGTTCGTCGGCCAGATCGGGCGCGAGCAGGTCGCGGCGGGTCGACAACACCTGGCCGAACTTGACGAAGATGGGGCCGAGTTCTTCGAGCGCCGTGCGCAACCGGGCGCCACGCGAGGTCTCGTGGCGATGCGGCCCAGCCACATGCTTAAACAGCAGCAACAGCGGCGGCAGGCGCAGCTGTTCGAACATCAGGCGCAGCACGCCGTGGCGCCACAGCACCCAGATGATGCGCAACAGGCGCAGGCTATTGGTCATGCAAACTCAGGCCGGATGGTGCGTGTGCCGTCGTGCCGGGCAACCGGCAGGCAATTACCCGGCGATATACCTGGCGGACACAGGCCCGGCAGACACAGACCTGGCAAACGCGGACCGAGCTCACTGCCCGCCAGAGCGATTGGGGCGCAGGCTGGCCAGGCCGTCGGCCGTGCTGCGCGCCACACCCATGCCGGTGGCGGCCAGGCGCCGCGCCGCGTCGACCATCCATCGTGCGGCCTTGGCCAACTGATGAGCTGGCAGTTCACCGACGATGCGAGCCAGGTCGTCCTCGATGTCCCAGCGCAGGTTCTCGGCCAGCCAGCCGACCTCGGCAGCCAGCGCCGCGTCACCGCGAATTTCCATCGGCGGGCGGCCACCTGCGGCAGCGAGCAGCCAGCGGCCCAGGTCGGCCGGGTCGAGTGTGACGATCAGGCCGGGTTCACCGCCGACATCGGTAGTCGTGGCTGTGTCGACGTCATCCGCCGAGCCGATGTCGACCGCGGGAGTAAGGTCGAGATCGAGCAGGCCAGCGCGGCTGATGCGCCAGGTCGCAGGCGTGGGCAGCGGCAAACGTGCGGCCAGCCCACCGGGCAGGAAGTCGGGCCAGGCGCGCCACTCGACGCGCACCGACTTGTCGGCCTGGGTGGCCAGCCGGGCCATGGCCGCAGGCTCGGACGCAATCACGTGATTGATCAGCAGGGTGATGCGCGCCAGCGTTTCGTTGCCCAGGGCTTGCAGCAAGCCGCTCAGGGCCGGCGGCGTCGGCAATGCGGAGAAGTCTTTCAACATCGTTTCATTGTAGGTGGCTGTTCACGTTTGCCCGGGGTTTGCCGGATAGTCGGCAGCAGGCGGCCGCACCCGCTTTGACAGAATCACCGGCTCTCGCCTCAGCTGCGGGCAGCCCTCTTTCGCAAGGATTCCAGATGTCGACCATCCTGCTCACCGGCGCCGCCGGCTATATCGCTTCACACACCTGGCTGGCGCTGCGCGCCGCCGGCCACCAGGTGGTCGGCGTGGACAACTTCGCCAACAGCTCACCCAAGGTGCTCGATCGCCTGGCCGCCTTGCTGGGTGAGGCACCTCGTTTCGTGCAGGCCGACGTCAACGACGGCGCCGCCATCAAGTCCGTGATCGAGGCCCACAAGGTCGACGCGGTGGTGCACTTCGCGGCACACAAGGCGGTGGGCGAATCGGCCGAGAAGCCGCTCGAATATTTCCGCAACAACCTGGGCGGGCTGATCAGTGTGGGCCAGGCGATGGCCGACGCGGGTGTATTCAAGCTGGTGTTCAGTTCGTCGGCCACGGTGTACGGATCACCCGAGCGCCTGCCGATCGACGAACACTGCGCCCTGTCGGCCACCAACCCCTACGGCCTGACCAAGCTGCTGGGCGAACAACTGCTGCGTGAACTCGAACGCTGCGACAAGCGCTGGCGCATCGCCTACCTGCGCTATTTCAACCCGGTCGGCGCGCACCCGAGCGGCGACATCGGTGAAGACCCGCGCGGTGTGCCCAACAACCTGATGCCCTACGTCGCCCAGGTGGCCGTGGGCAAACGCGCCGAACTGGCGGTCTACGGTGGCGACTACGACACCCCCGACGGCACCGGCGTGCGCGACTACATCCACGTGATGGACCTGGCCGAAGGCCATGTCGCGGCGCTGGCCCGCCTGCTGGGTGGTGGTGACTCGCTCACCGTCAATCTCGGTACCGGCCAGGGCTACAGCGTGATCGACGTGGTCAAGGCCTTCGAGCGTGCCAGCGGCAAACCCGTGCCCTACCGCATCGTGCCGCGCCGCCCCGGCGACGTGGCCTCTTGTTACGCCGACCCTGCCCTGGCGCGCAGCCTGCTCGGCTGGTCGGCCAAGCGTGACCTCGACGCCATGTGCGCCGACTCGTGGCGCTGGCAGAGCCGCAACCCGAAGGGTTTCGAAGGCTGACGTCGCGGCGAGCCGCTGCGACAATCGTGGCCATGACTGTGCACGACATTCCCGCCTACATGGCCCATCTCGGCGCATTGGCCCGCGCCGCTTCGACGCGTATGGCCGCTGCGTCCACGGCCGAGCGCAACGACGCGCTGATCGGTCTGGCCGAACTGCTGCGCACTGAGGCTGCCGCGCTGCAATCGGCCAACGAACTCGACCTGGTCGCCGCGCGTATCGCCGGCCTGGCCGGGCCGATGCTGGATCGCCTGAAACTCGACGCCAAGACCATCACTACCGTGGCCGAAGGCTGCGAACAACTGGCCGGCATGCCCGACCCGATCGGCGAGATCGTGCACCTGCGCAGGCGCCCGAGCGGCATCAGCGTGGGGCAGATGCGGGTGCCGCTGGGCGTGTTCGGCATGATCTACGAGAGCCGGCCCAACGTGACGATCGAGGCGGCGTCGCTCGCCATCAAGAGTGGCAACGCCTGCATCCTGCGCGGCGGCTCGGAGGCGCTGCAGTCGAACCTGGCGTTGTGGAAACTGGTGCAGCGCGCCCTGCTTGGCGCCGGCCTGCCCGAGGCGGCGGTGCAACTGGTCGAGACGACCGATCGCGCCGCGGTGGGCCGGCTCATCACCATGCCCGAATCGGTCGACGTGATCATTCCGCGCGGCGGCAAGTCGCTCATCGAACGCATCTCGGCCGAGGCGCGGGTGCCGGTCATCAAACACCTGGACGGCAACTGCCACACCTATGTCGACGCACGTGTCGACCTGGAACTGGCGCTCAAGGTCACCGACAACGCCAAGACGCAGAAGTACAGCCCGTGCAATGCGACCGAGTCGCTACTGGTGCATGCCGATCAGGCCGCAGCGTTTCTGCCGGCCATCGGCGCGGTGTTTGCCGCCAAGGGTGTGGAGATGCGCTGCGACCCCGCCGCCAAGGCCGTCCTCGCCGGCGTGTCCGGCGCCCAGATCGGCGACGCGAGCGAAGCCGACTGGTCGGAGGAATACCTGGCGCCCATCATCAGCATCAAGGTGGTGGCCAGCCTGGACGAGGCCATCGCCCACATCAATCGTTACGGCTCGCACCACACCGACGCCATCCTCACCACCGACCATCCGTCGGCGATGCGTTTCCTGCGCGAGGTCGATTCGGCCAGCGTCATGGTCAATGCCAGCACCCGGTTTGCCGACGGCTTCGAATACGGCCTGGGCGCCGAGATCGGCATCAGCACCGACAAGTTCCACGCTCGCGGGCCGGTCGGGCTGGAAGGCCTGACGTCGCTGAAATACGTGGTGCTCGGCCAAGGCGAAGTGCGGCAGTGACACCTTTGACTCGCCTGACCGCCGGCGCAGCCATGTCCACACCTGCCGGTGCAACCGACGCGGCGACTGCGCCCGATCGACACCCATGACAGCCGCTGCCACCCACCCCGCCCACGACAGCCGCCACGCCCTGGTGCTGTTTTCGGGCGGGCAGGACTCCACCGCCTGCCTGGCCTGGGCACTCGATCGTTACGCCCATGTCGAGACCGTCGGTTTCGACTACGGCCAGCGCCACCGTGTCGAACTGGGCTGCCGCGAGCCCATCCGCCAGGCCATGGCGGGGCTCAACCCTGACTGGGCCGCACGCCTGGGCGACGATCACCTGCTCGATCTGGGCATCGTCGGCCAGCTCGGCAATAGCGCACTGACCGAAGAGCGCGCCATCCAGATGGACGACAACGGCCTGCCCAACACCTTCGTGCCGGGGCGCAACCTGCTGTTCCTGACGGTGGCCGCGGCGCTGGCCTACCGGCGCGCAGCGAGTGTGCTGGTGGGCGGCATGTGTGAGACCGACTACTCGGGCTATCCCGATTGCCGCGACAACACCCTCAAGGCCATGCAGGTGGCGCTGTCGCTGGGGCTGGCCACGCCGCTCACACTCGAGACACCGCTGATGTTCCTGACCAAGGCGCAGACCTGGGCGCTCAGCCACGCGCTGGGCGGCGCGGCGCTGAACCGGCTGATCGTCGACCTGACCCACACCTGTTATCTGGGTGAACGCGAGCCGCTGCACA
Organism: Candidatus Intricatilinea gracilis; assembly: GCA_016702605.1. Classification (GTDB taxonomy): domain Bacteria; phylum Pseudomonadota; class Gammaproteobacteria; order Burkholderiales; family Burkholderiaceae_C; genus Sphaerotilus; species Sphaerotilus gracilis. The sequence continues at coordinate 79,741 of JADJDQ010000021.1, read as the reverse complement.
GCTGGGGCCGTGGTTGCGGCAGCTGCCCGGCGTGCCTGCTGCGCAAGTCGGGACACGCCAGCTGGCTGCGCCACAGCGGCGAGGGTGCGGCTTGAACTACAAGATCGCAACGTTGACCGCACTTGTCGTGCTGGGCCTGTGGATGCTGGGCGCCTACAACCGCCTGGTGAGGATGCGCAACACCATCAGCACCGCCTTCGGCGCCTTCGCCCATCAGGCGCATGAGCGCACTCAGGTAGTTGCCGCCGTGTTGACCTTGTCGCTCGAGGTGCTGCCCCCCGATTCGCCCCAGATCGAGGCCGCCACCCAGGCCGAACAGGAGGCCGCGGCCGCACTCGATGCGGCCAAGGCCCGACCGGTCGGGCATGACCAGATGGCCCGGTTCGGCATCAGTGACCATGCCTTCGGCCTGGCGCTGGCCGAGCTGTGTGCCGCACTGCGCGAACACGTCGGTTACGCCGACACCCACTCCGACCCCGAACATCTGCACCCCGTGGTCACCCAGCTCGGGCGGCTAGACGATGTGCTGGCGCAGACCGAGTTCGCTCGTATGACCTACAACATGGCAGCGAGTGACTACAACGACGCGGTGCGGCTGATCCCGACCGCCCTGGTCGCCGCCTTGTTCCGGTTTGCGCCGGCTGCACTGCTGCCCAGCGTGCCACGCGGCGTGACCGACAAGCGCCGATGACCGACACTTGCGCGCGAACCTGGTGCACCGCAACGCGCACCTGACACCACGACCGGCCAGCTGTGCTGTTTCAGAGAGGCCCCCATGTCACCACCTGCCACGCTGGAAGCCGATCACAACGCGGCAGCGCCGGGCGCCATGTCACCCGTGCTGGGTGAACCCGCGCTGGCTTTGGCCGCCAGTGACGCCGAGCTGCAGGCGTGGACCCAGCTCGACCGCATGCAAGGCCCGGGCGAACGCCGTGCCGTGATGCTGGCGCTGCTGCTCACGCCCGACAGCCCGCGCGAGGAACAGGCCTGGGGCGAGGAATGCCAGGGTGTCATGCTGGCCGACACAGCCCTGTCGCTGGTGCGTTGCCTGAGCCCGGCGGCTCAGCCATCGGCCTTCGAACGTGTGCTCAACGACAGCAAACGTGCGCCGCAGTCCGAACGTGTCGCCCTGCTGCGCGCGGCGCGCCGGCTGATGTGTGCCGACGGCAGGGTCGGCCCGCTCGACCGCCTGCGCTGGCTGTACATGCGCCAGTGCCTGGCCGACGGTGAACCCGGCATCGGTGCCGAAGCCAGCCCGGCCACGGCGCCGGCCGATCTCGAATCCCGCTGGGCGGCCGAACGCAACGACCGCCCGGGCGCCAACGCCCTGCCAGAAATCGCGCGCCTGGGCACCAGCCGCCTGACCGCCTACCTGGCGCGTATGGTGCCCGTGGTCGACCCGCAGTCCAAGGTCGGCAGCCTGGGGGTCACCTGGCACCGCAGCGTCTTGCGCGAGTTGTGGGGTGACGACGTGCCGGCCTGCCGCCCCCCCGACAGCGACCAGCTGGTGCACGCACTGGCCGAGGTGCAGGCCTTGTCGTGGATGCAGCGCCCGATCCTGGCGCGCACCTGGGTCGCCTATGCCTTCGCCCTGGCGCGGCGGCGCCCGGCCACGCCGGTGGCCTCGGGCACTTCGGCAGCGATACCTGCAGCCCCATCCGCAATTGCCTCAGCGGCGCCATCAGCGCCAGGAGCCGCAGGTGCCACCACGCCGATGCACAGCAGCGACGAGGCTGGAGGTGCGTCGACCACGGCGGCAACACCGTCCATGCCCGCATCTGCGCCGCCGCCCGGCGTGCCCGACATGGCCGGCCTGCACGCCCTGAGATTGGCCTGCCGCATGATCGACGCCCCGCTGCCCCCCGAACTGGCACGTATGTTCGTCGAACACCCGCAGGCGCCCGCGGTGTTCTGAGCCCAAAGTCCCGGCCCGGCCCGGCCCGGCCCGGCCCGGCCATGCCTGCCTGTCCTGCCTGACCTCCGGACTGCTCCAACTCCGGCTCCGGCTCCGGCTCCGGCTCCGGCACCAGTCCCAGTCCCAGCCGCGGCCGCGGCCCCGACACCGAGCCCGTCCCTCCACCACGTCCCGGCGCGGGCTCTAGACTGCGGGCGTGAAACAGCACTCCTCCTCCAGCGGCGCTACACGGGCCGGCGCATCCCGCACGGCATCGACCAGCAGTCACAGGCCTCACCCCGCGACCCACGATCAGGCCCAACCTGGCGACTCGGGCGCTGCCGGCCACGCCGGCCAGGGCGCGCCGCGTCTGGCCCTGCCGCTCGAACGCCTGCTCGGCCATGCCGCACATTGCGTGATGGGTGTACGCGCCGGCCATTCACTCAACGACCTGATCGCCGACCTGCCGCCCGACGCTCGGCCCGGCAGCCAGGCACTGGCTTTCCACGCCCTGCGCTGGCTGGGCGGCGCCGAAGCAGCACGTTTGGCGCTGGTGCCGCGTCAGCCGGCCCCGGCCATCGAAGGGCTGCTGCTGGTCGCACTGGCCTTGCTCTGGCCCGGTGCGGGTGCGCCGTACGAGGCGCACACCGTCGTCGACCAGGCCGTCACCGCGGCTCGGCGCGAAAGTGAACACGCCACGCGTTTCATCAATGGGGTATTGCGGCGCTTCCTGCGTGAGCGCGACGCGCTGGTCGACGCCTGGACACACGACGACCTGGTGGTGCGCCACCAGCACCCACGTTGGTGGATCACCGCGCTGCGGCGCGACTGGCCGTTGCACTGGCAAGCGCTGCTGGCCAGCGCCAATCAGCAAGCCCCCATGGTGCTGCGAGTCAACAGCCGTCAGACCACCGTGGCGGACTACCTCGCCGAACTGGCAGAGGTGGGCATCGTGGCCCGGCCCCTCGCGCTGCGCTGGCCACCTGCGCCCGGCACTGGCGACGAGTTCACCCCGCTCGCGTTTGCCCTGGTGCTCGCCCGCGCCGTGCCGGTGTCTGCCCTGCCGGGCTTCGACACCGGCCGCGTCTCGGTGCAGGACAGCAACGCCCAACTCGCGGCGCCACTGTTGCTGGGCCACGGCGCCGATGCACTCGAGCCCGGCGCCCACGTGCTCGACGCCTGCGCCGCACCAGGTGGCAAGACAGCGCATCTGCTCGAACTGGCCGATCTCGATGTGCTGGCCATCGACAGCGACGCACGTCGCCTCGACCTGGCACGCGCCACGCTGGATCGGTTGGGCCTGCGCGCGCGGCTGCAGCAGGGCGACGCCGGTCGGCCCGCCGACTGGTGGGACGGCCGCCCGTTCGACGCCATCTTGCTCGACGCACCGTGCAGCGCCTCGGGCATCGTGCGGCGCCATCCGGACATCCGCTGGCTGCGCCGCGCCAGCGACATCAGCGCACTTGCCGCCACGCAGGCCCGCCTGCTCGATGCCTTGTGGCCATTGCTGGCGCCCGGCGGCCGGCTGGTCTACGCCACCTGCTCGATTTTTTCAGCTGAAGGTCAGCAGCAGCTTGAAGCGTTTTTGCAACGCACCACGGACGCGATCTCGCGCCCCGCGCCGGGGCATGTGCTGCCGCTCGCGGACAATGATGCCGATCCGGGTGATGGTTTTTTCTACGCCCGGCTAGACAAACGTTTGTGAAACCCGGTTGCCAACCGCGACCGCCGCCCGCCACCGGACCGTGCGATCCAAGACCCCCGCCCTGCTGCTGCCCTGGTTCGCCGTCGTCCTGGCCCTGTTGTTCGGGCTGGGCGCGCGCCCGGCAGTGGCCCTCGAACTCACCCGCCTGACCGCAGAACGCGCCGATCAGGGTGTGCTGCTGAACTTCGAGACGCGCTTCGACCTGCCCGCGCCCGTGCTCGACGCACTGCAAAAAGGTGTGGCGCTGCATTTCGTCGCCGACGCGCGCCTGTTGCGCGGGCGCTGGTACTGGCGCGACCAGCGGGTCGGCCAGGTGACACGCAGCTGGCGGCTGAGTTACCAGGCGCTCACGTTCAGCTACCGGGTCAGCCAGGGCGGCCTGTCGCAGAGTTTCACCAGCCTGAACGACGCCCTGCGTTCGCTGCAGCGCGCCAGCCGCTGGCGCATCGCCGACCCGCTGGCGCCGGACGACGACGCCCACTACTACATCGAGTTCAGCTACCGGCTCGACGCCTCCCAACTGCCGCGGCCCATGCAGATCGGCATCGGCTCGCAGCCCGAGTGGAACCTGCAGGTCGACCACAGCTTCGTCCTTCCCCCCGAACCAGCGCCGCGCCGCGAGTGAACACCATCCCGCCACAAGCAGGCGCCAGCGGCTCGAGGTCGACGCCATGATGAGTCGCCGCTCGGTCAGCCTGACGCTGCTGATCGCCGGCTGCGCCATCGCCGCCGCGGCGCTGGTGCTGGTGTTCCTGCTCACCATCACCACCAACAACCGAGCGTTGTACGAGCGCCACTACGTGTGGCTGCTGTGGGTCAACATCGGTGTGGCCACGGCACTGGGTCTGGTGATCTTGCTGGCTGTGGCGCGCCTGGTGGTGCGCACCAGGCGCGGCAAGTTCGGCAGCCGGCTGTTGCTGAAACTGGCCGCCATCTTCGCGCTGGTGGGTGTGTTGCCGGGGGCGCTGATCTACGGCGTGTCCTACCAGTTCGTGTCGCGCAGCATCGAAAGCTGGTTCGACGTGAAGGTCGAAGGTGCACTGGAAGCCGGCCTCAACCTGGGCCGCGGCACACTTCAGATCCTGGTCAACGAGCTGGCCGGCAAGGTCAGGGTGGCGGCAGATCGCTCGACCGATTCACCCGAGCGCCTGCAGGTGCTCGCGCTCGAACGCCTGCGCGAGCAACTCTCGGCCCAGAGCGTGACCTTGCTGGCCCCCAACGGCCAGACCCTGGCCTCGGCAGGCAGCAACACCGGCAGCTTCGACGCCCCTGTGCCGGCCGAACGCCCGACCACGGCCATGATGCGCCAGGCGCGTGCGGCGCACGTGGTGGCCCTGCTCGAAGGGCTCGACGACGACGGCAGCAACCGTGCCCGGCCGGTGCGCGCGCGTATCCGGGCGCTGGCGTGGATACCGTCGGCCAGCATCAGCCTGGGCAACGACGAGCTGTTCTTGCAGGTGATCCAGCTCATCCCCCCCGAACTGGCCGCCAACGCGCTGGCGGTGCAGGCGGCCTACGGCGAATACCAGCAGCGTGCGCTGGGGCGCGAGGGGCTGCGGCGCATGTACGTGGGCACACTCACCCTGACCCTGATCCTGGCCGTGTTCATTGCGTTCCTGCTGGCCGCGGCACTGGGACAGCAGCTGGCAAGGCCGCTGGTGGTACTGGCCGACGGTGTGCGCCAGGTGGCACGCGGCGATCTGCGCCCGACCGAGATCTTTGCCTCGCGCGACGAACTCGGCGGCCTGACCAAGTCGTTCGCCGACATGACCCAGCAGCTCGCCGACGCACGTGGCCTGGCGCAGCACAGCCTGGGTGCAGCCGAACATGCCAAGGCCGAACTGCAGACCATCCTGGACAACCTCACTGCCGGTGTGATCGTGTTCGACGCCCAAGGCCGCATCGACAGCGTCAACCCCGGTGCCACACGCATCCTGCGTGCGCCGCTGTACGACTGGTTGGGTCAGCCTTTGTCCAACATACCGGCACTGGCCGGTTTTGCCGAACAGATCGAGCAACGCCGCATCCAGGCCGAGGCCAACAGCTACGGTGAACCCGAACGCTGGCAGGACTCGTTCGAACTGCTCAGCGAACCCGACCATGCCAGCCTCACGCTGCTGGTGCGCGGTGCCGCGCTGCCGGCCGACAAACGACTGATGGTGATCGACGACATCAGCGACATCGTGTCGGCCCAACGCAGCGTGGCCTGGGCCGAAGTGGCCCGGCGCCTGGCACACGAGATCAAGAACCCGCTCACACCCATCCAGCTCTCGGCCGAACGCCTGCAACACAAACTCACCGCCAAGCTCGAAGGTGCCGACCAGCAGATGCTGGCCAGGTCGGTGGCCACCATCGTCAACCAGGTGCAGGCGATGAAGCAGCTGGTCAACGAGTTCCGCGACTACTCGCGCCTGCCCTCGGCCAAGCTCGAACCGCTCGACCTGAACAGCCTGATCGGCGAAGTACTCACCTTGTACGCCAGCGCCCAGGAGGCCGACCGGCTGCGCTGCGAACTCGACACCGAGCTGCCACGCATCGAAGGTGATGCCAGCCAGTTGCGTCAGGTCATCCACAACCTGGTGCAAAACGCACTGGACGCGACCGCCGAACGTGACAACGGTCTGGTGACGGTGCAGACCCAGTTGCTGAAGAACGACGACCATGGTGCGGCGGCTGTGCGCCTGCGGGTCACCGACAACGGCCCGGGCTTCTCGGACAAGGTGCTGCAACGCGCCTTCGAACCTTATGTCACCACCAAAACCCGGGGCACCGGGCTGGGCTTGGCGGTGGTCAAGAAAATCGTCGAGGAGCACGGCGCACGCGTGCAAGTGCGCAATCTGCAAGATATGCCCGCCTCGGCTGCCGCAAACTCGAACGCAGATCAGCGGAGCGGTGCGCAAGTTTCGATATCATTTTCCCGCTGGGTGCCCCGAGCCGAGCCCGCTGCCGACAGGTCGTCGTCACGCGGCGTGCCGCCCCCCACCGTGAGCGCAGTCTGAACCATACATGGCCACCATCCTTGTCGTCGACGATGAAATGGGCATCCGTGCCCTCCTGCAGGAAATCCTGAGTGATGAGGGCCATACCGTGGAGCTGGCCGAAAACGCCAGCCACGCCCGCGCCGCCAGAGATCGACTGCGACCCGACCTGGTCTTGCTCGATATCTGGATGCCCGATGTCGACGGCATCACCTTGCTCAAGGAGTGGAGCGCCAGCGGCCAGCTCAACATGCCGGTGATCATGATGTCAGGCCACGGCACCATCGATACCGCCGTCGAAGCCACCAAGTTCGGCGCTCAGGCCTTCCTCGAAAAACCCATCACGCTGCAAAAGCTGCTGCGGGCGGTCGAGCAGGGCCTGGCCAAACCAGCACCGCGGCCGCCGGCCGTGCCGGCCAGCCTGCCTCCATTGCCGCAGGTGCCGCCGCCACGCATCGACCGCGACTACGGCAGCTTCGAGCCGATCAGCCCCAGCCCCACCCCGGCGCCGCTCATCGACGCGATGAATGTCGGTGGCCAGCCGCGAGCCGAACAAAGTTTCGGACTGGACCGCCCCTTGCGTGAGGCACGCGATGCCTTCGAGAAGGCCTACTTCGAGTTCCACCTCGCACGCGAGAACGGCAGCATGACCCGAGTGGCCGAACGTACCGGGCTCGAACGCACTCACCTGTACCGCAAGCTCAAGCAGCTGGGCGTCGACCTCAGTCGCAACAAACGCAACGGCATCTGACCCCTGGCAATCCAGGCCGAAGCAAGTGAACTCTTCGAGTCACTTGCACCCACTTCCAGGGACCTGTTTTTCGATGGTATAGTCCCGCTCCTCGCACAAGGCCTGGTAGCTCAGTTGGTAGAGCAGCGGATTGAAAATCCGCGTGTCGGTGGTTCGATTCCGCCCCAGGCCACCAAGACAACAGTCGCAAAAACGCCCGATCACCATCGGGCGTTTTTGTTTTGGGGCACCGTGGCGACACATGTCGACGACGCGAGGCCGGACGTCACCTGCTTGATGCCGCTCGGCTGGCCTCAGGTGTCCGGACACCCATTGAAACCAGACGCTTGAAACGCCCGAAAGCTGGTGCTTCTCGACCGTTGGTGCAGCCGCTCTGGCGTCACACTGTTCATCGATGACCTCGGCTGCAAGCCTGCATCGCGGCCTTGGCAGATGCGGTTTCATGCGCCTTCGCCCTCAACCGTCACCACCGAGATGACCATGCCCGAACTGGCCGTGTCCAAGAAGGAGTGCGAGGAGTTCGCACGCGACCACCTGCGGGCTTGCGCCGTGGAGCTGCTGGTCTGGCAAAACACCCGACTGCGACCCGAAGGGGCGTTGCGCCAGCTCGAACTGCAATGTGCTTCGTGGGCCGGTGACCACGGCGCACTCGACGCCGCCGAGGCGGTGGTGGTGCGCGAGTCGCTGCGCCGAGCCAGCCGCGGCTGAACCACGGTCCGACCAGGGTTTGGCGACCACGGCGCGGTGACATCACGCGGCTGGACCGGCATCCAGTCTTCGGGCAAGCGATCGAGAATTCAGCGCGTGACGAGACACAAGCAGTGGGCGCAGGGTGTGCCACATGTCCGCGCGCCTACCCTGCCGATCACAACGTCGATAGAGTCGGCCCACGTGCCAAAACGGCAACATGCGTCGCCCAAGTCCGCAGTCGGCCACCCGGTGCCATACACCGCTCGGCAAGGAGCCACGATGACCACCACCCACATCCCAGCCGACGAAGCCACCTTGCGCCAGGCCATCGTCGAGCACGCAAAGCGCTTCGCACCGGCCGGACTGTCGCAAGGTACCTCGGGCAACCTCAGCGTACGCTGGAGATCGGACGATGCCGAGGGCCTGCTCATCACGCCCAGCGGCGTCGACTACGGCAGCATGGCTGTGCCGGACCTGCCCCTTATGCGGCTGGACGACGGCAGTTGGAGCGGGCCACTCAAGCCGTCGTCCGAGTGGCGTTTTCACCGCGATATCTACATTGCACGGCCCGAGGTCGGCGCCATCGTGCACGCCCACCCGACACATGCCACGGCACTGGCGGTGCAGCGGCGCGAGTTGCCGGCCTTCCACTACATGGTGGCCATGGCGGGCGGGCGCAACATCCGCTGCGCGCCGTATGCAACCTATGGCACCGAGGCCTTGTCGCACAACGCCCTGGCTGCCCTGCAGGGCCGGCGCGCCTGCCTGCTCGCCAACCACGGCCTGATCACCGTGGGCACCGACCTGGCCAGCGCCTTTGCCCTGGCCATCGAAGTCGAGCAACTGGCCCAACAATACCTGCTGGCGCTTGCCACCGGCACGCCGGTGATCCTGCCCGACGACGAGATGGACCGTGTGCTCGAAGCCTTCAAGAGTTACGGCGCCAATGCTCAGCAGGTCGCGGCCACGGCACCGAGGTGACGCCGACATGACCATGGCCGGCTCACACCCCGGCATCAGCGAGTCCGCAACTGCACGGCAAAGGCATCTCGCGACATGGGCATGGGCACAATGACGGGTCATGGCACCTCAGCGTGAATCGACCCGCGACGGCGACAAGCCCGGCTCGCAGCGAGACGGCGAGATCGTTGTGCAGGCCAGCCAGTTGCAGCCCGGTGTTCATGTGCGGTTGCCGGTGGGCTGGATGGATCACCCATTCATGCTCAACTCGTTCGTCATCTCTACAGCCGAGCAGATCCGCCAGATCGAGGCGCTGCAGTTGCCGCAGCTGTACTGTGACCCGAGCCGGTCGAGCCGCTCGCCGCTGGCGCTGCCTGCCGTGGTGGTGCCGCCATCACCCGAAGAACAGCGCCGGCTCGCCGAGGCCGCCGCGCAGGTGGCCCGCCAGACCGCCGACAAGCAGGCCAGGACGGCCGCGGTGCATGCCATGCGCGCACGGCTCGACGTGGCCCAGGCGCACTTCTCGAACGCAGCCAAGGAAGTGGGCGCAGCCATCAAGGGCTTCGACCGCAACCCCAAGGAAAGTGTTCGCCAGATCACCGAGGTGAGTGCCCAGTCCGCCGCGGTGTTGATGCGCGACGTCGACAGCGCCATCGCGCTGATTGCCGAGAAGGGCCACACCGACAACCACAACGCCCACGCACTGTCGGTCATGACCCTGGCGCTGCTGCTGGGCAAGCAGGCGCGCCTGCCCGAGTCGGCGCTCAAGGAGTTGGGCATCGGTGCGTTGCTGCACGACATCGGCAAGACCACACTCGATATCTCGCTGCTGCGCAAACCCGAACGCAGCAAGTTCGAGGAGCTGATCTACCAGACGCATTGCCGGCTCGGGCATGACGCGGCGGACCAGACAGGTTGCCTGTCGCGCCCGGTGCTCGAGGCCATCATGCATCACCATGAACGGGCCGACGGGCGCGGTTATCCGTCGGGCCTGACGGCCAAACACACACCACTGGCGGCACGTATCGTGGCCATTGCCAACCGCTTCGACAACCTCACCAACCCGACCGACCCGCGCCGTGCGCTGTCGCCTTCGGAGGCGCTGGCCAGCATGTGGTCCCACGAGAGGGCGGCCTTCGACGTCACGCTGCTGCAGCTCTTTGTGCGCGCCATGGGGGTGTATCCGCCCGGTTCGCTGGTGCAACTCAGCGATGCTCACACCGGCGTGGTGGTGGCCTCGGCGTCGACCGAGAACCCCTTGCGGCCGCAGGTGCTGATCTTCGAAGCCGGCGTGCCGCGCCGCCACGCCATCATCGTCGACCTGGGCCATCAGGCCGACGTGAAGATCGATCGCTCACTGCGCGTGCAGGACTGCAACGTCGAGCAGATCGACTACCTGCTGCCGCGCCGCAAGCTCAACTGGATGCACATGAGCAGCGAGTAGCGTGTCAAATCGGGCGGTGAACACGGCGGCGAGTCGCGCGGCCTGCGCGCGGCCTCACTTCTCGGCGTCGACCAGGCCCTTGACGAACCAGCGTTGCATGGCCATCACCACCACGGCGGGCGGGATCATGGCCAGCATGGCGGTGGCCATCACCACATTCCATTCGGTGGCGGCATCGCCGCCGGTGATCATGCGCTTGATGCCCACGACCACCGGGTACATGTCCTCGCTGGTGGTCACCAGCAGCGGCCACAGATACTGGTTCCAGCCGTAGATGAACTGGATGACGAACAGCGCCGCGATGCTGGTGGTGGACAGCGGCAGCAGCACGTCCTTGAAGAATCGCATCGGCCCGGCGCCGTCGATGCGAGCGGCCTCGACCAGTTCATCCGGCACGGTCAGGAAGAACTGACGGAACAGGAAGGTCGCGGTCGCCGAGGCGATCAGCGGAATCGTCAAGCCCGCGTAGCTATTGAGCATGTGCAAGTCCGAGACCACCTTGTAGGTCGGCAGGATACGCACCTCGACTGGCAGCATCAGCGTGACGAAGATCATCCAGAACACCAGGCTGCGGCCCGGGAAACGGAAGTAGACGACAGCAAACGCAGACAGCAGCGAGATGGCGATCTTGCCGACAGCGATCACCAGTGCCGTGATCAAGCTGACCGCCATCATCGGTGCCACCGGCGGATTGCCGCCGCCCTGGGTATTGCTACCCATCAGGGCGCGTGTGTAGTTGGGGATCAGCTGATCACCGGGAAGCAACGACATGGGCACGTTCTGCACGATCGCCTCGGCAGTTTGTGTGCTGGCAACAAAGGCGATGTAGACCGGGAAGGCCACGATCAACACGCCCAGCACCAGCACCAGGTGCGACAGCGTCGTGGCCAGGGGACGGTTCTCGATCATCGTTTGGGCTGCTGCTTCAGTAGTTGACACGTTTCTCGACGTAGCGGAACTGCACCACCGTCAACGCAATGACGATCAGCATCAGCACCACGCTTTGCGCAGCAGAGCCTCCAAGGTCCAGCGCCTTGAAGCCGTCGAAGTACACCTTGTAGACAAGGATCGCGGTGTCCTTGCCAGGCCCGCCGGAGGTGGCCGCATCGACGATCGCGAAGGTGTCGAAGAAGGCATAGACGATGTTGATCACGAGCAGGAAAAACGTGGTCGGCGTGAGCAGCGGCACCTGCACCGTCCAGAAACGCCGCCAGGGCCCGGCGCCATCGATCGCCGCGGCCTCGATCAGACTCTTGGGAATCGACTGCAGCCCGGCAAGAAAGAACAGGAAGTTGTAGGATATTTGCTTCCACACCGCCGCCATCACGATCAGGGTCATGGCGTGACTGCTGTTGAGCAGGTGGTTCCAGTCGACACCGGCGCCGCGCAGCGCGTAGCTGACGATGCCTACCGACGGCGCGAACATGAACAGCCACAACACGCCGGCTACCGCAGGCGCCACCGCATAGGGCCAGATGAGCAGTGTCTTGTAGAGCCGGGCACCACGCATCACCCGGTCGGCCATCACCGCAAGAAGCATCGAGATCGACAGGCCCAGCCCGGCCACCAGCGTCGAGAAGATGGCCGTGGTCTTGAACGACGCCAGATAGCTGGCGTCGTTCCACAGGCGCTCGAAGTTCTCGAGACCGACGAACTCGGAACTGCTGCCGAAGGCATCCTCTTGCAGCACACTTTGCACCAGTGCCTGACCGGCCGGCCAGAAGAAGAACACCAGCACGACAGCCATCTGGGGTGCGATCAGCACCCAGGGCAGCCACCTGCTCTTGAACCGGACCCGCTTCTCGATGGCCAAACGTGTCAGCCCTTGTTGGCGCGTTCGAAGCGCTCGAGTTGCTCGTTGCCACGCTTCACGATGTCGTCAAGCGCCTCCTTCGCGCTCTTCTTGCCGGCCCAGACCTGCTCGAGTTCCTCGTCGACGATCGTGCGGATCTGCAGCATGTTGCCCAGGCGAACTCCCCGCGACTCGTCGGTGGTCTTGCGGATCATCTGGTTGACGGCCGTGTCGGTGCCCGGGTTCTGCTTGTAAAAGCCCGACTTCTCGGTCAGCGACAGGGCAGCCAGCGTGATCGGCAGGTAGCCGGTCCGTTGGTGGCTCTTGGCCTGGACCTCGGGGTTGGTCAGGTAGTTGAAGAAGGCGGCCACACCCTTGTAGTGCTCGGCCGGCTTGCCCGACATCACCCACAACGACGCGCCACCGATGACGGTGTTCTGCGGCGTGCCGGGCACGTCGGCGTAGTAGGGCAGCGGCGCGATGCCGAAGTCGAACTTGGCGTTCTTCTTGATGCTGGCGTAGGTCGACGACGACGCAGTCGCCATCGCGCATTCGCCCGAATAGAAGGCGGCATCGCCAAGATTGTTGCGGCCGCGATAGACGAACAGGCCTTGCTTGGCCATGTTGGCCAGATTCTCGATATGGCGCAGATGCAGTGGGCTGTTGGCCAGCAGGCGCGCTCCGGTGCCACCGAAACCGTTGTTCTCCGACGCATACAGTGTGTTGTGCCAGGTGCTGAAGCTCTCGAGCTGAGTCCAGCCCTGCCAGCTGGTCGTGAACGGGCAACTCACGCCCGACGCCTTGAGTTTGGCGGCGGCGAGCGCCAGTTCAGGCCAGGTCTTGGGCGGAGTGTTCGGATCGAGGCCCGCCTTTCGGAACGCCTCTTTGTTGTAGTTCAGCACCGTGGTCGAGCTGTTCAGCGGAAAACTCAGCATCTGTCCGCTCGGGGCCGTGTAATAACCTACCACGGCAGGGATGTAGGCCTGGGGATCGAACTTGTAGCCCGCATCGGACAGCACCTTGCCCACGGGCACGATGGCCCCCTTGCTGGCCATCATGGTCGCGGTACCGACCTCGAACACCTGGAGCACATCCGGCGCGTTGCCGGCGCGGAAGGCGGCGATCGCAGCGGTCATCGACTCGTCGTATTGCCCCTTGTAGGTCGGAACGATCTTGAAGTCCTTCTGGCTGGCGTTGTAGCCGTTGGCCAGATCGACGACCCAGTCATTCAGGCCACCCGTCATCGAGTGCCACCACTGGATCTCGGTCTGGGCCTGGGCCGGCAGGGCTGCCAGTGCAAGCAGCAGGCTGGTGCCAGCCAGGACAAGGCGGCGAGTGGGCAGTTGGGGAGTGGGGATCATTGTTGTGGCTCCGAAGGTGTGGGGGACGGCAGGCTGGGTAGGCGCCGGGCTGAGCGCCTGGCAGGTGCTGCCGGCGCGGGCCGGACCACTTTGGCCAGCCCACATGACAAGCTCGTGTCGACCCGGCGTTTTTTGCACACCTCGAGCGCCGCGGCCATCGGGGTTTCACATCATGGCGAGCCAGGCCGTTTGGAATGGATCGAGCAAGAGCTTGCCGTCCATCCGGGCTAACCCCCTGCGTTAGCATTGCCGGCCCTGTCGCGCGTGCCCTTTGCGTGCCCTTTTCCAGCGCAGCTTTCTTGCGTTGCCAACTCGCCGCGCCACCCGAAATGAATGCACCGATCGCCCTGAACCAGCTCTCTGCCGCCGCCCGAGCCGGCGCCATGACAGCAGAGCCCGCCGCGCCGCGCCTGCGCGAGATCCCCTACAACTACACCTCGTTCTCGGACCGCGAGATCGTATTGCGCCTGCTCGGCGCCAGGTCGTGGAACCTGTTGGAACGCCTGCGCAGCGAGCGCCGCACCGGCCGCTCGGCCCGCATGTTGTACGAGGTACTGGGCGACATCTGGGTGGTGCAGCGCAATCCGTACCTGGAAGACGATCTGATCGACAACCCCAAGCGGCGCCAGTTGCTGGTGGACGCATTGCATCACCGCCTGGGCGAAATCGGCAAACGCCGCACACCCAGCGAAGACGGTGAACGCGACGCTGCGGTGGGTGAACTGGTGACGGCGGCGAGCACGGCGGTCGAGTCCTTTTCGGCGCGTTTTCGCACCGTCTACGACCTGCGCGCCCGCACCCGCAAGGTGCTGGGCCGCCACACGGGCAAGGACAACATCAAGTTCGATGGCCTGAGCCGCGTGTCACATGTGACCGACGCGACCGACTGGCGTGTCGAGTACCCCTTCGTTGTGCTCACGCCCGACACCGAGGCAGAGATGGCCGCGCTGGTGGCGGGTTGTGTCGAACTGGGCCTGACCATCATCCCGCGTGGCGGCGGCACCGGCTACACGGGCGGCGCCATTCCGCTGACCTGGAAGAGCGCGGTCATCAACACCGAGAAACTCGAGCAGATGACCGAGGTCGAGATGGTCGACCTGCCGGGTGTGCCCCACAAGGTGGCCACGATCTGGACCGGCGCCGGCGTGGTGACACAACGTGTGGCCGATGCGGCCGAACGAGGCGGCTACGTGTTTGCAGTCGACCCGACCTCGGCCGAGGCCAGCTGCGTGGGCGGCAATGTCGCCATGAATGCCGGCGGCAAGAAGGCGGTGCTGTGGGGCACGGCGCTGGACAACCTGGCGAGCTGGCGCATGGTGACCCCCGAGGCCAAGTGGCTCGAAGTCACGCGCCTGAACCACAACCTGGGCAAGATCCACGACGTCGAATCGGCCAGCTTCGAGCTGCGCTATTTCGACGCCACCGGCAAGATTCTCGAGCGCAGCGAGACGCTGAGCATTCCCGGGCGCGTGTTTCGCAAGGAAGGCCTGGGCAAGGACGTCACCGACAAGTTCCTCGCCGGCCTGCCCGGCATCCAGAAGGAAGGCTGCGACGGCCTCATCACCAGCGCGCGCTGGGTCGTGCACCGCATGCCCAAGCACGTGCGCACGGTGTGCCTCGAGTTCTTCGGCAACCCGCGCGACTGCGTGCCATCGATCGTCGACATCAAGGACTACATGTTCTCGTTGTCCAAGGGCAGCAACGGCGCGGCCATCGAGGCCGGCGCGCCTTCACCCGTGCTGCTGGCTGGGCTGGAGCACCTGGACGACCGCTACCTCAAGGCCGTGGGTTACGCCACCAAGAGCAAACGCGGCGGCCTGCCCAAGATGGTGCTGGTGGGTGACATCGTCGGTGACGACGAGGACGCCGTGGCGCGTGCCACCAGCGAAGTCATCCGCCTGGCCAACGGCCGCAGCGGCGAAGGTTTCGTGGCGGTGAGCGCCGACGCGCGCAAGAAGTTCTGGCTCGACCGCAAGCGCACCGCAGCGATCAGCAAACACACCAACGCGTTCAAGGTGAACGAGGACGTGGTGATTCCGCTCGAGCGCATGGGTGAATACACCCTGGGCATCGAGCGCATCAACGTCGAGCTGAGCCTGCGCAACAAGCTGGCGCTGGTCGATCGACTGACCGAGCTGTTCAAGGCGGGCGCCCTGCCCCTGGGTAAGACCGACGACGCCAACGACATTCCCAGTGCCGAGTTGCTCGAAGACCGGGTGGCTCAGGCACTGAGCCTGCTCGGTGAAGTACGCGCGTTGTGGCAAGGCTGGCTGGTCGGGCTCGACGTGGTGCAGGCCGGCATCGATGGGAAACTCTCGGGTGGTGAGGCCCGCACGTTCTTCGAGCATTTGCAGGACTACAGCCTGCGCGCCTCGTGGAAGCTGCAGATCCTTCGGCCCTTGCAGGCGCTGTTCAGCGGTTCGTCGTTCGCGCCGTTGCTGGCCGAATGCCAGCGCATCCACAAGGAGGTACTGCGTGGGCGTGTCTGGGTGGCCCTGCACATGCATGCCGGTGACGGCAATGTGCACACCAATATCCCCGTCAACAGCGACAACTACGAGATGCTGCAGACGGCGCACGAGGCCGTGGCGCGCATCATGGCGCTGGCACGCAGCCTGGACGGCGTGATCTCTGGTGAACACGGCATCGGCATCACCAAGCTGGAGTTCCTGAGCGACGCCGAGATGGCCGACTTTGCTGCCTACAAGGCGCGTGTCGACCCCGAGGGCCGCTTCAACAAGGGCAAGCTGCTGCGCCAGAGCGACCGCACCGCGCTGCTCGGCGCCGATGCCCTGCATGCCGACCTGAGCGACGCCTACACGCCCAGCTTCGGGCTGATGGGGCATGAGTCGCTCATCATGCAGCAGAGCGACATCGGTGCCATTGCCGACAGCATCAAGGACTGCCTGCGCTGTGGCAAGTGCAAGCCGGTGTGTGCCACGCATGTGCCACGCGCCAACCTGCTGTACAGCCCGCGCAACAAGATCCTCGCCACCTCGCTGCTGATCGAGGCCTTCTTGTACGAGGAGCAGACGCGCCGCGGCGTGAGCATCAAACACTGGGAAGAGTTCGAGGACGTGGCCGACCACTGCACGGTGTGCCACAAGTGCCTGAGCCCCTGCCCGGTGAAGATCGACTTCGGCGATGTGTCGATGGCCATGCGCAACCTGCTGCGCAAGATGGGGCAAAAGAGCTTCAGGCCCGGTGGTGCGTTGGCCATGAGCTTTCTGAACGCGACCAACCCGCAGACCATCAAGTTCATGCGTGCCGGCATGGTGGGTGTGGCGTTCAAGGCGCAGCGCCTGGCGAACACGCTGTTCAAGAAGTTGGTGCGCAAGCAGACCAGTGCCCCACCGGCAACGACCGGCACCGCCCCGATCAAGGAGCAGGTGATCCACTTCATCAACAAGAAGATGCCGGGCGGACTGCCCAAACGCACGGCACGCGCGCTGCTGGACATCGAGGACAAGGACTACGTGCCCATCATCCGCGACCCGGTGAGCACGACGTCGGACACCGAGGCGGTGTTCTACTTTCCGGGCTGTGGCTCCGAGCGCCTGTTCAGCCAGGTCGGCCTGGCCACCCAGGCCATGCTCTGGCACGCCGGTGTGCAGACGGTGCTGCCACCGGGCTACCTGTGCTGCGGTTATCCGCAGCGCGGCTCAGGCCTGGCCGACAAGGCCGAGAAGATCATCACCGACAACCGGGTGTTGTTCCACCGCGTGGCCAACACGCTGAACTATCTGGACATCAAGACCGTGGTGGTGAGTTGCGGCACCTGCTACGACCAGCTGCAGGGCTACAAGTTCGAGGAGATCTTTCCGGGCTGCCGCATCGTCGACATCCACGAATACCTGCTGGAAAAGGGCATCAGGCTCAGCGCCGAGCAAGCCGGTGGCTACCTGTTCCATGACCCCTGCCACAGCCCGATGAAGCTGCAAGAGCCGATGAAGACGGTCAAGGCGCTGATCGGCCCCAACGTCATCGAGAGCAAACGCTGCTGCGGCGAATCGGGCACGCTGGGCGTGAACCGGCCCGACATCTCGACGCAGATCCGATTCCGCAAGGAAGAGGTGCTTCGTGCCGACGAAGCCGCACTGCGCAAGATGATGACCAGCGACGCTGCGGGCCGGGAAGGCGCCGAGGCGGCGACTGGCGGGCCGGTGAAGATCCTCACCTCGTGCCCGAGCTGCCTGCAGGGCCTGACGCGTTACGGCGACGACCTGGCGGGCGGTCTGCTGGAGGCCGACTATGTCGTCATCGAGATGGCCAACAAAATCCTCGGGCCCGACTGGATGACCGACTACATCGCCAAGGCGAACTCGGGCGGCATCGAACGTGTGCTGGTCTGACGTGGGGTGGTCGGGCATGGCGAGCGGCTCGGGCCGCGCACCTTGCCGCAGTCAGTCAACTTGCGTCTTTCGGCCAACGGCAGGCATTCCTGGATGAGGGCGATGCCCATGCCCATCGGGCGGCCGGGCTCGTCTGGGCTGCTTAAACTCCTTGCCTTGGCGCGGCACCGCGCTACCACCTTGTCCACCGGCACCGACCATCATGTCCAGCCCCGCTCCGACCGCCTTGACCGTCCACCAGCAATCACGTGTCCTCGAAGTCAGCTTCGACGATGGCAGCAGCTTTCGGCTGCCCTTCGAACTGCTTCGCGTCTATTCACCGTCTGCCGAGGTGCGTGGCCACGGCCCCGGCCAGGAGGTGCTGCAGACCGGCAAACGCGAGGTATCGATCGACTCGGTGGAGCCGGTGGGCGCCTACGGCATCAAGCCGGTGTTCAGCGACGGTCATGAGACGGGCATCTACACCTGGTCCCAGCTCTATGACCTGGGCCGCGACCAGGATCGCCACTGGAGCGACTACCTGGCGCGTCTCGAAGCTGCGGGCGTCGACCGCGACGCCCCCATGATCGCAGCCGGCGGCCACGCCTGCGCGTCGCATTGAGCGGCCGGCCAGCTTGCTCCCATTCTGGTGAAAGACCCGAGACCTGCGTGTGGCCAGGCGATCTGCTGTCCACACCATCACAACTTCAGCACGAGCACTCGATGAGCGACACCCACTTCGGCTTCAAGACCGTCGACGAACAACAAAAGGCCGAACTGGTACGCGGCGTCTTCGACTCGGTAGCCCGCAAGTACGACGTCATGAACGACGCCATGTCGATGGGTCTGCACCGGGTCTGGAAGGCCTACACCATCGCCGTGTCGGGCGTGCAGCCAGGTCATCGGGTGCTGGACATCGCGGCCGGCACTGGCGACCTCACGCGAGCGTTTGCCAGGCGTGTGGGTCCGACCGGCTGTGTCGTGCACACCGACATCAACGAAGCGATGCTGCGTGTCGGGCGGGATCGTCTCGTCGACGAGGGCATCATCATGCCCAGCGTGTTGTGTGACGGCGAACAATTGCCTTTTCCCGACAACTGCTTCGATATCGTGACCGTGGCGTTTGGTCTGCGCAACATGACCCACAAGGAGCGCGCATTGCGTGAATTCCTGCGCGTTATCAAACCAGGTGGAAAACTTCTCGTGCTCGAGTTCTCGCGTGTCGCCAAACCACTCGCGAAGGCCTACGACTGGTATTCGTTCAACATCCTGCCGCGTCTTGGAAAACTCCTGGCAGGTGACTCGGAGAGTTACCGCTATCTGGCCGAGTCGATCCGTATGCACCCGGACCAGGACGCCCTGAAAGCAATCATGAAGGATTGCGGGTTTTCGCATATTGCCGTCCACAATATGTCGGCGGGAGTCGTCGCACTCCACGTCGGGCTCAAATGCTGAACCAGAGTTAATGTTCAAAGCTATCCTCGGCCAATCCCGGATGGGGGGCCCCGAGGGGGACTATGCCTGTCTCGGCGCTACGTCGCCTGGGCACGAGAGTTCAGGCGCCAGACGACGCGCCGTGAACTATCCACACTTGGCCCGGCCCCATCGAAGGTGATGGGGTTGAGTCGCCGCCGGTGTTACCGAAACCAATTGGCGGTTGGCCTGTAAACAACGCCGGGATTGAGACATATCTCTCTGTCCGACCCTTCGAGTTGTAGCAGTCCCGCGACTACAGGGTGTCAACCCGAATGTGCTGCCTGACAATTTGCCGGATGGAGAAAGTTCTCCGCCTGCAAAGTGAAAAAACGAGATCGCGCAGACTGCAAAAACTCAGCGGCGGTTCCGCAGAACACCAGCATTCGGCTCATTTCAATCAATAAGGGATATCCATCCATGTTCCGAGTATTTCCTTCACGTCCGTCCGCGACCAATTTCGCGGAACTCATGACGGACGGATTGATGTGTTTTGCAGCGGTCCTGGCGGCAGCGGCAACACTGTGCGAGGAACATGGCGCCCGCGCCGTGATGCAAGAACTCGTGAGTGTGGGCGTGCTGCTTCCTGCCGCCAGCTTCGCATTGGCCATGGCCCTTCTGTACTCGTTCGTCGGCCTGTACAGGCACCGCAACCTGGCCATCAGTCATGTCGTGTTACGAGTGGGCGGTGCCTCGGCTTTGGCAGGCTACCTCACCTATCTGATCACCAAGGAGACCGGCTACGACGGCACGCCGAGCCAACTGGTCGTTTGGTCGCTCCTGTACGTGATGGCCGGCCTGGTGCTCTACCGCGGCGTAGCGTGGTGCGTGCGCCAGGTTGTGGGCACACGCCGCGTGCTGATCGTCGGCACGGGCGCCGATGCCAAGCAGGTGTGGACCGATCTGCGTTCGGGTGGCCAGTGGGCCGGCTACGACGTGGTGGGCTTCTTTCCCACCGCCGAAGGCACCGTGGCCTCGCCCGCAACCGCACAAGTCCCGGTCTTCAAGATGGGCGCCGACATGCTCGAACTGGTGCGCGAGCACCGCGTCAACGAAATCATCGTTGCGGTGCGCGAGCAGCGCGGTGGCGGTGTTCCGATGGCAGAGCTGCTGAATTGCCGCATCAGCGGCATTCCCATCATGGATTTGGCTGGTTTCTACGAACACGCCAAGGCCGAGGTGCCGCTCGACAGTCTCAAGGCCAGCTGGCTGGTCTACGGCAATGGGTTCGTCCAGGGCCGTGTGCGCGAGATCTCCAAGCGCGCCTTCGACATCGTCTCGTCGGGCACGCTGCTGCTGCTGGCGTCGCCGATCATGCTGCTCACCGCGCTTGCCATCAAGCTCGAAGGCCCGGGCCCGATCTTCTACCAGCAAGAACGTGTCGGCCTGCGCGGTCGTGGCTTCATGTGCATCAAGTTCCGGAGCATGCGCACCGACGCCGAAAAAGACGGCGTGGCTCGCTGGGCCAGCAAGAACGACAGCCGCATCACGCGCGTGGGCGCCTTCATCCGCAAGACCCGCATCGACGAACTGCCGCAACTGCTGAGCGTGCTCGGCGGCGAGATGAGCATGGTCGGCCCGAGGCCCGAGCGTCCGAGCTTCGTCGCACAGCTGCGTGAACAGATCCCTTACTACGACCTGCGCCACACCGTCAAGCCGGGTCTGACTGGATGGGCACAGGTGCGCTACGCCTACGGTGCATCTCTCGATGACGCACGTCGAAAGCATCAGTTCGACCTGTACTACGTCAAGAACAACTCGCTTCTGCTGGATCTGATGGTTCTGATCGAGACCGTCAGCGTTGTGTTGTTTCGCGAAGGCGCACACTAAGGCCTCCCCGGATCGTCATTTCGTCGCAATCAGGACGGCACACAGTTGCAAGGCAACTGCGCCAAAAGCGGCGGGCTCTAGGGCCCGCCGCTTCGTTTTGTAGTTGCAGATGCATCTTTCCTCTCTCTGCCGGCGTGTGTACGGCGCGTACAAACCGCACAACCCAATCCTCGGTACTCGCGCAGCGCTAGGTTGTGCGCTTGCAACAAGTTAGCATTCTGGTTGACAGTTGCCGCGACCGAGCGTCGATGTCCACCGCACTCGAAGGAAAGCACATGATGGCTAGTCAGCACCGCGTTTCCACCACACTGACCCACCGCGCAGGCAGAGTGGTCGCAGCACTTTTCGCTCTGTCGTTGGCGGCATGCAGTACTGTCGGCGTCTATCCGCCGGCGCCGGTCAAGGCCGAAACGGTCAATCACCGCTACAAGATCGGCCCGCTTGATACGCTCAATGTCGTGGTCTGGCGCAATCCTGAATTGTCCGGGTCGTTCACTGTGCGACCCGACGGGCGTGTGTCGACCCCGCTGGTCGAGGACATCCAGGCTGCCGGCAAGAATCCCGCGGACCTGTCGCGCGAGATCGAGCAATTGCTGTCGCGCGTGATCCGTGACCCGGTCGTCACTGTCCTGGTGAGCGGCTTCCAGGGTAATTTTGGCGATCAGATCCGCATCGTTGGTGAGGCGGCCAAGCCTCAGGCCGTGCCTTTCAGGCAAAACATGACCATCCTCGATGTCATGGTGCAGGCCGGCGGACTCACCGATTTCGCCGACGGCAATGGCGCCGTGCTGGTGCGCGGCTCCGAAAACGGCAAGCAGTACAGCGTGCGCCTCAAGGACCTGCTCAAGCGTGGCGACATTTCAGCCAACGTCGACGTCAAGCCCGGTGACATCGTCATCGTGCCGCAAAGCTGGTTCTGAGCAGGACCAGACTGACCCGACAGCTCCACTATCCGATACGTCGGGGCTTGCATTGGCGTGGGCGGATCAGCCGCCCGGGCAGATTCCGACGTTGCGCCTGAGTGCAGCGCTCTTGCACGTGATGACAGGTAGATCCAGGCATGAATGACTTCACCCAGCACATGTTGACCACGCTGCGAGGCATCTGGCGCCATCGCTGGCTGGCGATCATCGTCGCGTGGATCGTGGCACTGGCGGGAGCGGTGGTGGTGAACTTCACCCCCGAACGGTACGAGGCTCGGGCACGGGTGTACGTGGACACCCAGACGGTGCTGAAACCCCTCATGGCCGGGCTGGCCTATCAGCCCGACATCGACCAGCAGGTTCGCATGCTCGGTCGCACACTGGTGTCACGCCCGAATGCCGAACGCCTGGTCAACGACCCGAAGGTCGGGCTGCTCGAGGGCCAGCACGGCAGCGTCGACCAGATCGCCGACGATCTGGCCAAGTCGATCAAGGTCGAACAGACCTCGGGCAACAATCTCTACGCAATCAGCTACCGTGACAGCGATCCGCGGCGTGCTCACCGAGTCGTCGAAGGCCTGGTGGCGATGTTCATCGACTCCGGTGCCGACACCAAACTTCAGGGCTCGAAGGACGCCAGCCGCTTCATCGACGAACAGATCAAGTCGTACGAAGGCAAGCTCACCGAAGCCGAGACGCGCCTGAAGGACTTCAAGCTGCGCAACATGGGCGTGGCCGGCAGCGGCACCGCCAACCAGGACTACTTCGGTCGCATCACCTCGCTGACCGACGACGTCGCACGCCTGCGTGTCGAGGCACGTGCCGCCGAACGTTCGCGCGACTCGCTCAAGCACGAGTTGTCACAAGAGTCGCCTTCGTTGCCGGTCGAACCGACAGCGGTGGCTCCGCAGTTGTCGGCCACACCGGAACTCGACGGCCGCATCGACGCAGCTCGGCGCCAGCTCGACGAACTGCTGCGCCGTTACACCGACCAACACCCGGACGTCATCGCGACCAAACGCAACATCGGCCAACTCGAAGCTCAGCGCCGCCACGAGAACGAAACCAGGCCACGCGCCACCAGCGCCGCTGGCACGGGCCCCAAGGCCCAGATGGCGCCGACCAGCCCCATCTACCAGCGCCTGCGCATCGCACTCGCTGAGGCAGAGGCCAAGGTATCGTCGCTGCAGGGGCAGATCGATGCACAGCAGCGGCGGATCGAAGAAATCCGAGCCCAGGCGACCAAGGCGCCCCAGGCGGAAGCCGAGCTTTCACAGCTCAATCGTGATTACGACATCATCCGCAAGAACTACGAGCAGCTCGTTGCGCGGCGCGAAGCTGCATCGCTGGGCGTCAAGATCGATCAGAACGGGTCATTGGCCGATTTCCGGTTGATCGAGCCTCCCCGAGTGATGCCCAACCCGGTGTTTCCCAGCAAACGACTGATGGCGCTGGCCGTCATGGTGGCCGCCTTGCTGGCCGGTGCGGGTGCGGCGTACCTGCGCAGCATGATGAATCCGACGTTTGCCAGCGAGCGCGAACTGCGTGAATTCACCCGACGCCCGGTGCTGGGCAGTCTGGGCCTGGTCAGCGACCCGGCTCGTATGGCGGTCGTGAACCAGGACCGCCAGCGAGTCCTGCTCGCGCTCGGCGCCTATCTGATCGTGCACGCGGCCTGGATGGGCTGGGTCATCCTGCACAGCGCAGGCTGATGAATCGGAGTTGTCTGCAAATGAGCATCATCGAGCAGGCCGCGCGGCGGCTGGAAGAACTGAAACGAGCCGGAGTGGTCGTCCCCTCAGGCGTGGCGCAAACGCCTCATCCGATGAACACGGTGGCGCCGCACCTCACACCGGTGGCGCGACAAGCCCACGTCTTGCCTGTCACCACGCCGCCTGCGGTGCCTGACCCGGCGCTGCAATCGGCAATCAATGCGGGCACACAGGCCGCTCAGGCATCACTGGCCACCGTGCATGACATCGGCGCGACGCTGCAGCGCGAGGCCTCCGTGCCCGCCGCTACGGTAGTTGCGCCGGCGGCGCCGGCAAGGCGCTCCCGCGAAGTCAAGCTCGACCTCGAGAAACTGGGCGTCAGTGGTTACCTGGTGCCAGGGCAGAACCGCACCGCGTTGGCCGAGCAGATGCGCATCGTCAAGCGACCGTTGCTGGCCAATGCACGCGGCGAAGGTGCCGAACGCGTGCACCGTGCCAACCTGATCCAGGTTGTCAGTGCTCTGTTTGGAGAGGGCAAGACCTTTGTCGCCGTGAATCTGGCCATGAGCATCGCCATGGAGGTCGACCATTCGGTGCTGCTGGTCGACGCCGACGTGCTGCGACCCTCGGTGCTGAACCGGCTCGGTATCGACGCCGCCCCGGGCCTGATGGATGTGCTGGCCGACCCCAAGGTCGAACTGGCAGACGTGATGTTGCGCACCAACGTGCCCAAACTCACCATCCTGCCGGCAGGCACTGCCAGCCTGCGTTCGACTGAACTGCTCGCCAGCACGGCGATGGAGAAGTTGCTCGACGAACTCGCCTCCAAGTACTCCGACCGCATCATCGTGTTCGACGCGCCGCCAGTCATCCCAACCACCGAATCACGCGTACTCGCCTCGCGTGTCGGTCAGGTCGTGATGGTGGTGGCGGCAGACTCGACGACCCGCGAACAAGCCGCCCAGGCCTACGCTGCAGTTGAACGCTGCCCCGTCGTCTTGTCGGTGCTCAACAAGTCGAGTCAACGCAGCAGCGAGGCTTATGGCTACTACTACGCAGCCTGAGGACGTGCCGACCTCAGACATCTCGACTCCGGCAACCGCCACTGGCCGATCCGCCCTGCGCAGCGGACACTCCGCCTTTGCAACTAGAGGCACAGCTGGCTGGCCAGGGCCTCGACTGACGGCTATCGCTGGTTTTCTCGCCGGCATGGCATCGGCTCAGGCGCAGGGGCTCGACACCGCCACCCCACCGCGCAATGCACTGCACCTCGAGGCGTCGGTGACGGCCGATGCCACCGCGACGAACAACGTCAACATGACGCCCGTCGCCGTGTCCGACCTGGTGATCAGCGTGGCGCCGAGCTTGCGTGTGCTCGGCCGCGGCGCAGGCTGGAAGATCGACGGCCAGGTCGGCCTGACCGCGGTGGTCAACCTGCAAAACCGCGGCAGCGACCGGCTGCTTCCGCGCACCGACCTCTCACTCACGACGCAGATCATCGATCGCTGGTTGTCCATCGACACCCGGGTGTCCGGCACCTCGGAGCAGGCCAGCCCGCTTCGCGGCTCGAGCAGCACGACGTCCACTGCCAATCTGCAGGACACCTACCTCCTGTCGTTCAGCCCCACGCTCGACCATGAACTGGGGCCCAATGCCCGCGTCTTTGCCCGCAGCGCCAATACCTGGCTGAGCCAGTCCAGTGACGGCGTGAGCACCCGAAGCACGCTGCAGAAACACGAAGCCTGGTACGAATCCCGGCCGGTGCCGCTGGGCTGGCGCATCGAAGCCAGCCGGCTCGACAGTCGCACCCAAGGCCTGTCCGACCCAGTGCTGCAACACGACGTGCTGCGCGGCGTGGCGACTTACGCCGTCGATCCGCAGTTCGCGGTCAACCTGCGGGGTGGCCAGGATCAGGTGGCGTACGGTCCGAACAACAAGTCGGACAAGATCGTCGGCGCTGGTCTGCGCTGGCTGCCCAGTGATCGCACACGCCTGGACACCAGCGTCGAGAAACATTTCTACGGGCTGGGCTGGAACCTGTCGGCCAGCCACCGCAACCCCGGCCTGAGCTTGCGCCTGGACGGCGGGCGCGAACTTGGCACCTATGCCAGCACCATCGGCACGATCGGTGCGGGTGGATCGGTGGCCACCTTGCTCGACAGCCTGCTGGCAAGCCGAATCACCGACCCGGCACTGCGCTCCGCAGCGGTGCAGGACATCATCACCCGACGCGGCCTCGCGGCCACGGTCGCCAGCCCTGTGCAGATCGTCTCCGACCGCGCCGAGATACGCAGCAACGCTTCGCTGTCGCTGGGTCTGCTGGGCAGCCGTCATGTGCTCAGCCTGCGCATCTATGCGCAACACACGCAGGACCTGCCGGGTGAGCTGCCGCTCGGCGGCCTGTCGGGAGACGCGCGCCAGAATGGCTGGAGCCTCGGGCTGAACCGCAGGTTGTCCACCCAGACCAGCGCCGACCTGACGCTGGCCCATGCCCAGACCAAGGGTGAAGGCGTCAACCTGGGGCAAGACAGCACCGACAACAGCCTGCGCCTGAGCGCGAGCCACCGCATCGCCCCGGACACGGTGGTGAGCGGCGGGGCACGCCGTGTGCTCGTCAAGTCCACTTTGTTCGGCGACGCGAACGAAACCGCCATCTTTGCAGGAGCCCTGCACCGCTTCTGAGCGCTACAGACCCTCCAACTGCATTGCTTGCCGACACACTGCGACAGGCAAGCGCGGCGGCGGTCCGGCGCTACCTCGAGAGGTCCACACCATGTACGAAGCGTTTTATGGGCTGAGCAGCCCGCCCTTTCAGCTCAACCCGGACCCGGCCTTCTACTTCAACAGCCGCGGCCACGGACACGCCCTGGCCTACTTGCGCTATGGCGTGTCGCAGGGTGAAGGTTTCATCATCGTCACGGGTGACATCGGTGCCGGCAAGACCACCCTGGTGCGCACGCTGCTCGACGAACTCGATCGCAAGCAGGTGGTGGCGGCGCAGATCGTGTCGACCCAGCTCGACTCGGGCGACCTGCTGCAGGCCATCATCACCGCCTTCGGCATCCCGTCGCATGGCAATTCGAAGGCGTACACGATCGCCACACTCGAGGCCTTTCTCACCACGCTGGCGGCGCAGGGCAGGCGTGCACTGCTGATCGTCGACGAGGCGCAGAACCTCAACCCCGGCGCAGTCGAAGAGCTGCGCATGTTGTCCAACTTCCAGCTGGGCAACCACTCGCTGCTGCAGAGTTTTCTGGTCGGTCAGCCCGAGTTGCGGCGCATCCTCGAGATGCCGACGATGGAGCAGCTGCGCCAGCGTGTCAGCGCCTCGTGCCACCTCGGTCCACTCGATGCCGACGAGACCCGCGCCTACATCCAGCACCGTCTGCAACGTGTGGGCTGGAACGGTCGGCCGTCGTTCAGCGGCGCCGCCTTCGACGAGTTGTATCGCTGGAGTGGTGGTGTGCCACGCCGCATCAACCGGCTGGCCAATCGTGTCATGCTGGCTGCCTTCCTCGAGACTCGCGAGTCGATCGACACCCTGCTCGTCGAAACCACGGCGCGCGAGTTGCGCAACGAGATCGGCGAAGTGGGCAGCGACCCGGCCGTCGTGTTGCCGCGGCCAGAGAAGATCATCGAGCCCACCGGTTCGGCAGCTCAGGTGGCCGAGCCACAACCAGTCACAGTCGCCGTGCCGGTCATGCCACCGGCAGACCCTGCGCCCGCCGCCAGCTCGACCGACGCCCCGCCGCATGCCGACATGGCAGCCGCGCCCGTGGTGCAGGTGTCCACGCAGCCCGGCGCTGCCGCACTGGTCGACTCGCCGCAACCAGACTCGCCACCAGACGACTCCCCGCTGCTCGACTCGACTGCCGCCGCCGTGGCAGAAGATGTGGCGTCGACCAACGCCTTGCTGGCCAGCCTGGAGCTCGACCTGGCGGGTGACGGCGACGCCGCGGCGCCTGACGAGACAGCTATCGACCCATCGCCGCAAGCCGAAACTGCCGCGCGTGCGAATCTGCCTGTGCTCCGGGGCGCGAGCGAGATCGTGCGTATCGACAACCATGCACCGTTGTCGCTGCGTGGCGCGTTGATCATGTTGACAGACGATGCTGCCACAGCGCTGAAACTTGCCGCCGTGGGCCGCTCGCTGGCCAACCAGGTCAGCGGTGACAGTGACCTGGCACTGGTCCTGGTCAACCCCGGCACCTGGCAGGACGTCTGGCCCTGGGATGACATGGAACGGGTGCTGCCACGTCCTGCACTGTCGTTTCACCTGGGCGTGCCACGTGGTCATCTCGAGCAGACCGCCCCACTGCTTTTCGAAGGTTTCGGCCAGGTGATGAACGAGGTCGAACCCTGCGGCCTGCTGGTGGCCGGCCACAGTGATGCCCTGCTCGCCTGCGCCCTGCTGGCCTACAAACGCGGCGTGCCCGTGGCGACGCTTGAAACCGGCGACGGCAGCCACCAGTTGCAACCCAACCACCGCCTCATCGACGCCATGGCGCAGCACCGTTTCGCCTGCGTGTCGCCGGGTGAACCTGCGCAACTGGCCGACGGCCTCGCGTCCGAAGCCCGGAGCGAGGTTCATGTGGTTGCCGGCTCGTTGCTCGCGGACCTGTGTGCCGCCATCGAACCGGCCGTCACCACACCCACCGGTGCCTGCCTGCGCAACAATCTCTCGATCTACCTTGGCCCGGACTGGTCGAGCGAGGTGCAGGGCACGCCGTATGCCGCTGTCGGCATGTCGCTGTCAGGCTCACTGTCCGTCAGCGCTGCAGACAACGCGGCGCGTATCGAAGCCCTGCTTGCCTGCGGCGGTGCGCCCAAGCTGCTGTGGCTGGTCGACGCCACGACCGAAGCGGCCTTGCGCGCCTGGCAAGCCGAGGCGGGGGAACTGGCCGACAAACTCTTCGTCGTCGACGAGGCGCTGTCGCGCGACGACGCCCGTTACCGCCGCCAGCTCGCATCGGCCACCTTGCTGAGCTGCCAGGTGGCTTCGTTGCCCGATCAGTTCAGCCTGCTGCGTGGCGCCCTGGCCGTGATCAGTGAACCCGGCCACCTGCTGGGCGAAGTGGCACAACTCTGGCACCTGCCTTGTGCCTTGCTCGACGCCCAGGGCAACTGGTCCGTCACCCCGGCCCTGCGCGCCGAAGCGCGTGCCGATCTGGCCGACGCCAGCCAGCCCGACACCCGCGCCCATGGTGCAACGGCCGACGAGTCCGCCGCCGGCACAGCCTTGCCGGCGCAATCACTCGACGGCTGGCTGGCCGCCATCGCCCGCGCCGGCTACGCGGCGCGCGCCGCCCATGCCGTCATCAGTGCGGCGGCAGGCACCCGACACAACCAGACGATTTCGGCCACCTCGGCACTCAGTGATGCCGATGCACCCGACGCCGCCAGCCGGACCGGCGCGGCCGACGTCCTGGCCCACGCACTCGGCACCTGGTCAGGCGCCCTGCGGCCGTCGACGGGCAAGCAGTCGGCGCCAGCACTGACTATCGGTGACACGGACCCGACACCCGTCTCGGCGCGGGCCGGCTCGAGCGACCGGCCCAGCGGCGCTCGGTCGCAACAAGCCGGCCGGCTCAGTTCAGCAGGGCCTGGGCGAACTCGCGGGCGTCGAAAGTCTCGAGGTCTTCGAGTGCCTCACCCACGCCGATGAAGTAGACCGGCACGACTGCGCCACCCGCCGCGACTCGCTCGCGCCCCCACAGGGCGATGGCGGCCAACACCCCCCCCTTGGCCGTGCCGTCGAGTTTGGTGACGATCAGGCCCGTCAGGCCCAACACGGCATCGAACGCCTTGACCTGCGCCAGCGCGTTCTGGCCGGTGTTGCCGTCGACCACCAGCAGCACCTCGTGCGGCGCGCCGTCCATGGCGCGGCCCACACTGCGGCGGATCTTGCGCAGCTCTTCCATCAGGTGAGCTTGCGTCGCCAGCCGCCCGGCGGTGTCGGCGATCACCACGTCGCACCCACGCGCCTTGCCGGCGCTCACGGCGTCGAAACACACCGCCGCCGGGTCGCCGCCCGCCTGGCTGACGATCTCGACCTGGTTACGGTCGGCCCACACTGCCAGCTGCTCTCGCGCCGCGGCGCGAAAGGTATCGGCCGCTGCCAGCAACACCTTGGCGCCGCCACCCGCCAGATGGCGCGTGAGTTTGCCGATGCTGGTGGTCTTGCCCGCGCCGTTCACACCCGCCACCATCATCACGGTCGGTGTGGCAACGCGGCCGATGGTGAGTTCGGCTTCGAGCGGCTCGAGCAACTCGGCCAAGGCATCGGCCAGCAAGGCCTTGACCTTGGCCGGATCGGTGGCCTGGGTGTCCTTGACGCGGCGCTTGAGGTCGGCGAGCAGGAACTCGGTCGCCGCCACGCCGGTGTCGGCCATCAGCAGTGCGGCCTCGAGCTCCTCGTACAACTCGTCGTCGATACGGGTGCCGGTGAAGACCTGGGCCAGGTTCGAACCGGTGCGTTTCAGGCCAGCCTTGAGCCGGCCTAGCCAGCTCGACCGAGGCGCCTGCGGGCGTTCGACCGGATGCACCACCGCTTCGGTGGCGACAACAGCCGCAGGCGACGCACCGACTTCATCGGCGACCGAGGTCGAATCGACCGTTGCTGCTGCAGGCGCTGCCGGTGCGGCGGCCGGCGCCGTCTTCTTGCGGAAAAAACTGAACATGGGCGACAGCGGCCTGGTCTGAAGGTGAGTCGGATGCGCGGTACGACGCGCCGGATCATCTCCGGCCACGCAGGCCCACGGGACATTGTAAAAACTGCGCCAGCCGTCGCCTGGATGCGGCCTGCGCAACGGGCCGCAGACCAGGCCGGCGCGGCGCCAGTCGGGCCGGCCAGCGCTGGCCGGCGTCGAATCAGCCCAACGCGTCGTGCAGAGCGACGAACTCCTGCGTGAGCTTGTGGCGCGGATCGAGGTGGATCATCGGCAGCGCACGTTCATGCGATTCCTTGATCTTCACCGACGAGCTGAGGTAGGGCTGCAGCACCGGCAGTCCCTCGGCAATCAGCTCGGCCACCAGCTTGGCCGGCAGGTTGGCGCGCGGCTGAAACTGGTTGACGACGATGCCTTCGACCTGCAGGTCGCGGTTGTGGTCGGCCTGGATCTCGGCCACGTTCGCCAGCAGGGTGTACAGCGCCCGGCGCGAGAAGTCGTCGCAGTCGAACGGGATCAGGCAGCCCTGGGCGGCGATCAGCGCCGAGCGCGTGTAGAAGTTGAGCGCCGGCGGGGTGTCGATGTAGATGTGGTCGTACTGGTCGGCCAGATCGGCCAGCGCGTCACGCAGCTTGTAGATCTTGTAGCGCGACTCGAGCTTGCCGTGCAATTCGTCGAGCAGCGGCGAACTCGGCATCAGGCGCAGGTTCTCGAACGGTGTGGCGATGGTGAACTCTGCCGCCGACTTGACGTGCACGGTGAACCGAAGCGTCTGGTCGAAGAATCCCGCTGCACCGGTCTCGTCGTCGGTCAGGTCGCGCCCGAGCAGGTAGCGCGTCGAGTTGCCCTGGGCATCCAGATCGACGAGCAGCGTGCTCAGTCCCTGCGAAGCACTGATGGCCGCCAGATTGCTGGTGATGGTGGATTTGCCGACGCCACCTTTCTGGTTGAACACGACACGGCGCATGGAACAAACCCCTCGGGTTACGGTGATCGGATGACGGACGGATCGGCTGCCTGCTAGGGGACTGCCGCGGTGCCGCCACGAGCCGCAGGGACCCGCGGCACAAGTGCGCGATTGTGCCAAGTTGTGCACTCAGATTGTGCGGCGCAGCATCAACAGTGCCAGATCACCCGCGTATCGCACCTTCGGCGCAACGACTCGTGCCCCGGTCCGGGGTTTGCGCTGGTCATCACGTCGCGCCAGGCACCACCGTGCCAGACGAGGCCACACGCTTCCTACAATCGCGCGCCGCGTTGCTGTTCGCGGCGCCAACCCCATCCTGTCGAGGCCACCACCATGCCCGTGAACCTGCAAGCTCCCGATCCCGCATCACTCTTCCCCGTGGCCGGGGTCACCATCGGTGTGGCCATGGCGGGCGTGCGCAAGGCCAACCGGCGCGACCTCACCTTGTTTCAGCTGACACCTGGCAGCAGTGTGGCCGGCGTGTTCACCAGCAACCGCTTCTGCGCTGCACCGGTGCAGCTCTGCCGCCAACACCTGGCAGCCGCGGGCGGGCAAGACATTCGTGCCCTGGTCATCAACACCGGCAATGCCAACGCCGGCACGGGTGCCGACGGCCTGGCACGCGCCAGCGCCGTATGTGCCGCGCTGGCCGACACGCTGGGGGTGCGGCCGGAGCAAATCCTGCCCTACTCGACCGGCGTGATCATGGAAACCCTGCCGAGTGACCGCATCATTGCCGGCCTGCCCGCCGCGCTGGCTGCCGCCCGCGCCGACGCCTGGGGCGACGCCGCCACCGGCATCATGACGACCGACACGCTGCCCAAGGCCGCGTCACGCCGCATCGTCATCGATGGCAAGGCCGTGCACGTCACCGGCATCAGCAAGGGCGCCGGCATGATCCGCCCGAACATGGCGACGATGCTCGGTTACGTCGCCACCGACGCTGTGATCGCCCCGGCGCTGCTGCAGACCCTGGTCAAGCAGGCGGCCGACGCCAGCTTCAACCGCATCACCATCGACGGCGACACGTCGACCAACGACAGCTTCATGCTGATCGCCACCCACCAGGCCGGCAACCCCTGCATCGACCGGCTCGACAGTCCGGCCGGGCTGGCGCTGAGTGAAGCCGTCACCGCCGTGTCGGTCGAACTGGCACAAGCCATCGTGCGCGACGGTGAAGGCGCCACCAAGTTCATCACCGTGCAGATCGACGGCGGGCGCAGCGAAGACGAATGTCGCCAGGCCGCCTACGCCATCGCCCATTCACCCCTGGTCAAGACCGCGTTTTTTGCCAGCGACCCCAACCTGGGGCGCATCCTGGCCGCCGTCGGGTACGCCGGCATCACCGACCTCGACCAGTCACTCATCGACCTGTGGCTCGACGAGGTGCACGTCGTCACGCAAGGTGGTCGCCACGCCGCCTACCAGGAGGCCGACGGCCAGCGCGTGATGAAACAAAGCGAGATCCACGTGCGGGTGCACCTGCACCGCGGCCCGGCCACCACGACGGTGTGGACCTGCGACCTGTCACACGACTACGTCAGCATCAACGCCGACTACCGCAGCTGAAGCCGGGTTGCGCCGCGCCGCTTGGCCGGCGCCTGGGCCGTCACATCGGCCCGGCGACGCAAGAGTCAGGCGCCGGGCTGTGGCAATTCACGCGCCGGATCCAGGGCTGCCATGGCTGCGGCGATGCCGGCCTGCACGGCGGCCTGCATGTCGGCGTCACCTGCTGCCGACGCAGCCACTGCGGGTGTGGCTGTGGCTGCAGATGCGGTGGCGATCGCCGGCGCCGCAGCGTCGGAGGCGGCCTGAGCTGTGGCCGAAGCCGCCACCGGCGCCGGCGCGTCGCTCGACCCAGCCGGGCGCCGCGGCGCGGCAGTCGCGCCGAGCGGCGAGTCGGCCAGTGATGCGGCTGCACTGAAGGTGCCGCCACTGGCCGGCACCGGGCTGGCCGGCGCAGCAGCACCGGTCGCACCATTCATCAGCCCGGTGGGCAGGCCGATCGGTGCACCCTTGCCCTGGTTGGACATGCCGGCCGCCGGCATCAGCGCCACCAGCTGGCGCACCAGCGCCGCCTTCTCCTGTTCGTGGGCGCTGACGGCCTGGGCCAGGCGCGCCCGGCTCGCCACCACCTGCGAGCGCAGCGTCTCGATCTCGTCGCCGGCCTTCTTGCGCTCCAGCGCCACCTGCTGGCGAGCAGCTTCGGTGCGCACCAGTTCCTGGTTGACACGGCGCAACTGGTTCCCGAGCTCCTTGAGCTGCTGCTCGCGCAGGTCGATGCGCGTCTGCAGATCACCCGACGCGCCCTGACCACCCTGCTCGAGGCTGCGGTTGAGCTGATGGCGCAGCTCCTCGAGCGATGCCAAGGCGGCCTCGTGTTCGGCGCTGATGCCGGCCATCTGTTCGGTGTGCCTGAACTCGACCGCCTCGAGGGTGTGCTGCAGCCGCACCACGCGGTAGAGCTTGCGGGCACTCATGCCGATCAGGATGCCGAGCACACAGGCAAACGCCAGATAGACCCACAACTGACTCATCAGGTACATAAAACCTCCGCAGACATGTCCAGGCAGTTGCCCTCAGGGGCCGGCATGCATCTGCCGGCCGATGCCGTTCGATCGAAGCCTGGCCGCCCCATCATGGCCGATCTGCCGGCGCCAGGGTGAGTTCGACACGTGCCGGCGTGTCACCCAGCACCTCGCGTGCACCAGCGCCGAGTTGCAGGCGCGACGGCGCAATACCGTAGGCGACGAGTTCGGCACGCAGCGCCTGGGCACGGCGCTGCGCCAGCAACAAGCTGCCCATCGGCGCCGGCCCGTTGCCAGCCTCGGCATTGGCACCGTCACCCGGCGGTTGTGGCGCCACCTGGCCCGGCGCCTCGCGCAGACCATGCACCAGCACACGCCCAAGGCTGCAACGCTTGAGCAGCCTGGCCAGCGCCATGACGTTGTCCTCCTGCCCCACATCGAGTGACGCCGCCCCGGCCTTGAAACGCAGCGGCGAACTCCGCTGCACCTGCGCCAGTTCGCGCTGGCAGGCCGGGTCGGGCCGCACTGCGGCGCCCGCACCCGGCGCAGCCCCATTGCTTGTGCCAGCGGTCGCAGCGCCGGTCAACGCCGTGGCAGGAGCAAGTGCCGCCACCTGCGTGGCCGACGCGCGCGTCGCCACTGCGGCTGCGCTTGCAGACGTGGCGGCTCGTGCCGCATCTGGCGACGTTTCTGCGCCAGCCGCCAGGGTGGCTCCAGAAATGGCTGCAGAACTGCCTGAAGCGGCAGCCGTGGCGGAGGCCGACGGGTTCGCCGATGACGCGGCGCTTGCCGGCCCGGCCGAGGTGGCCGGCAGATCGAGCGGCTCATCGGTGCGGGCCACGGCTCGCCGTGCGGCGCCCAGCGCCTGCCGATCGGCATCAGTCACAGCGGCAAGCTGCACCTGCTTGTCGACCTGGGCATACACACCCGGCCAGCCCGTGAAACGCGACAGCAACACATCGGCTGCGGCCGCTGCCGCCTGGCGAGCTTCGTCACTGGGCGCTTCGCCGACCAGCACCGCCGTGTCGCCGCGGCTTTGCAGCCGTGCCCAGGGGAAACCTGCGGCGGCCAGTTCACGTTCGACCGACTGTTCGGCCCGCAGCCGCAGCTGATCCGGCCGCGCCGGGCCGTGCACGAACCCGAACCAACCGACCAGCACCACCGCCACCAGCAGGGCCGGCGTGCACCACTGGCAATCCTTCTCCAATCCGATCCGGGCCATCTGCCCTGCTCCTCACGGCCCCGGGCCGCATCCAGCCCGCCCCGCGAGCCGCATGGAAGATAGTCCATGTCCAGCCCGTGCCGAAGTGCAAAGCTCGTCTATTCGTGGGGGGACTCGATGCACGACGTCACGCCGGCAACGCAAAAAGTGCGACCGACGTGAAAAACGCAGCAGGCCCGACCAAGCGGGCCTGAGTCAAGACGGCGAAGCGGCCGGCGGGGTCGTCTCGAGCAGGTGCCGGGGCGCCTCAGGGTCACGTGATCCCGCAGGTACCGGGCCGAGCGCCGCCCGGCCCCGGGTTGCTCAGAAGCTTTCCCAGTCGTCGGTGCCGGTGCGGGCGGGCGCCGTTTCGACCGGCGTGGCCGCTGCCGCAACCCGGACCGGTGCCGCAGCGGCCCTGGCTGGGCCGGACTTGGCAGGCGCGGCTGCGCCGAAAGTCGGCCGCGCAACATTGGTGGCGCGATCCGGGCCACGCCGCTCGACGCCGCCGTGTGCCGCGGCGGCCGGCGCGGCCACAGGGCCCGCCGACCCGGCGATCTTGAACACCGCTACCGCGTCCACCAGTTGCTGAGCCTGATGGCGCAGGCTCTCGGCCGCGGCAGCACTTTCTTCCACCAGGGCGGCGTTTTGCTGCGTGGCCTGATCCATCTGCGTCACCGCCTGCTCGATCTGCGCCACACCCGAACTCTGCTCGGCGCTGGCAGCGCTGATCTCGGCCACGATATCGCTCACGCGTTTGATCGCGCCCACCACCTCTTCCATGGTGCGCCCCGCCTGGTCGACCAGCGAGCTGCCCTGCTCCACCCGCTCGACGCTGTCGGTGATGAGAGTCTTGATCTCCTTGGCCGCATCGGCGCTGCGCTGCGCCAGACTGCGCACCTCGCCGGCCACCACGGCAAAACCGCGGCCCTGTTCACCCGCCCGCGCTGCTTCCACTGCGGCGTTGAGCGCCAGGATGTTGGTCTGGAAGGCGATACCGTCGATCACACCGATGATGTCGGCAATCTTCTTCGAGCTGACATTGATGCCCTTCATCGTGTCGACCACCTGGGCCACCACCTCGCCGCCCTTGGTGGCCACGCCCGACGCCCCCAGCGCCAGCTGATTGGCCTGGCGCGCGTTCTCGGCGTTGAGCTTGACCGTGCTCGACAACTCTTCCATCGACGCCGCCGTTTCTTCCAGCGCGCTGGCCTGCTGCTCGGTGCGTGAACTCAGGTCGTTGTTGCCCTGGGCGATCTGCGCCGCCGCCGTCGCCACCCCTTCGGCGCCCGAACGAACACCACCCACGATGCCGGCCAGGCGATCCTTCATGTCGTGCAAGGCGGTCAGCAACTGACCGGTCTCGCTCTGCCCACCCGATTCGAACTGCTGCGCCAGATCACCCTCGGACACCCCACGCGCCACCTGCACACCCAGGTTGAGCGGCCCGGTCGTCGACCGCACGATCCACAGGGCCATCAGGCTGCCCACCACGAACGACACCAGCAAGGCCCCGATCACCTCGAACCGCGTGGCCGAAATCGACGCCTCGACCTCGACACCCGCCTGCTGCATCAATACCTCCTGACGCTTGATCAGGTCATCCAGCGTCGCCATGTAGCTCAGTTGGGCCGCGCGGTTGTCTTTGTTCAGCGTCGCCTTCGCGGCATCCACCTGACCCGACTTGAACTGCTCGAACAACTTCTCGCGCGTCTGCAGATAGACCGCACGCGCAGCCACCACCTTGGCCAGCAAGGCCTTGCCCTGCTCGTCGGTGACCGACTGCTCCAGCCTGGCCAGGTGGTCGCCGATGATCTTGCGCGAGGCATCCAACTCATCGAACTGCTGCTTCAGCTCGGCCGCATCCGTCAGCAAGAAGACATTGCGCAAAGCCCGCGCGGCGTCGTTCACTTCGTTCTTGATGATCGTGGCGTGGTTGATCTTGACGTAGCGATCCTCCATGACCAGGTCGAACTCCTTGCCGATCGACCCGACGTTGATCAAGGCAATGGCGCCGATCAACACCAGCAAGGCGCCCAGCGCGGAAAACCCCAGCACCAGCCGGGTCGAGATCTTCAAGTCCTTGGTATTCACGATAGTCCCTCTTGGATGTCACGAAGCAGCCGCAAGGCGCCCGGGAGCGGGGCGATCGACCCGCCTCGTGATGACAACATCCTGCCAGCCGCGCCGCCGCATCAATTCACGAAATGAGCCTTGAACGCGGGTGATTTCGCGGCCAGGTGCGTCGCCTCGCATCAGATCAGCCCACCCTGCCCGCGCCCGAACGGCAGGCCACTGGCGCGGAACCCTCGAGACGACACAGCGCAGCGTTCGACCAACTGCGGCTGTTTCGGCCTCCCCCGGGCTGACCCGCTGGCCGCCTTGGCTCGAGATTGCTAGATTCGCGCCCTCATGCCAGAACAAAACGAATCAGGGGGCCGGGGCACGGCGGTGGAGGGCGGCGCTGCGGCACGTCGCGGGCTGGCGGCAAGGTGGCGCGAGGTGTTGCCCGCCGACGATCTGCTGCGCCAGCCGGCGTATCTGCGCATCTGGGTGTCGGTGCTGGTCAGCTCGCTGGGTGGGCAGGTGACGATGCTGGCGCTGCCGCTCACGGCGGCGGTGCTGCTGGCGGCCACACCCACGCAGATGGGCTGGCTCACGGCGATGGAAACCTTGCCCTTCGTGTTGTTCTCGCTGCCTGCCGGGGTGTGGCTGGACCGGGTGGCCAAGCTGCCGGTCTATCTGGCCGGCGAACTGCTGATGTGTGTGGCGGTGCTGAGTGTGCCGCTGGTCTGGTGGATCGGCGGCCGGAACTGGCTGGGCATGGGTTGGTTGTATGCGGTGGCCTTCGTGATCGGCACGGCTGCCACCGTGGCGGGCAGTGCCGCGCAGATCGTGCTGACGCAGGTGGTGGGGCGCGACCGGCTGGTGGAGGCGTTTGCGCGCAACGCCTTGGCCTCGTCGGGTGCCGAGGTGGCCGGGCCGGGGCTGGCCGGGCTGCTGATCAAGACGGTGGGGGCGCCGTTGGCATTGCTGGTGGACGCCGTGATGCTGCTGGCCTCGGCGCTGGTGCTGCGGGGTGTGACGCTGGTCGAACGCCTGCCCGAGCCTGGCCGGCGGGCGCGAGGGGCAACAAGTTGGTCTGACACGTCGACTGCGCCGGTCTCATCCGGCAGAACGGACGGGCCGGGTAGACCTGAGGCACCCGCGTCTTTCGACTCATCGAGTGCAGCGAATTCGCACATCGCTGCCGACACGGCGCCCGACGGAGCGCAGTCAGGCAGCTCGCCGCACGAGCGCCACCGCCGCCTGCGCCGGCTGCAGTGGCAG
Organism: Candidatus Intricatilinea gracilis; assembly: GCA_016702605.1. GTDB lineage: Bacteria > Pseudomonadota > Gammaproteobacteria > Burkholderiales > Burkholderiaceae_C > Sphaerotilus > Sphaerotilus gracilis. The sequence goes on along the minus strand of JADJDQ010000021.1, from coordinate 41,203 downwards.
CGCGAGGTGCGGGGGTTTGGCGCCGAGCTGGCGGCGGGCCTGCGTTTCGTGCTGGGTCACCCCCTGCTGGTGCAGCTGGCCTTGCTGGCCGGGTTGTGGCAGTTCTGTTATCACAGCGCGGTGGTGGTGCAGATCCTGTACGCCACACGCAGCCTGGGCCTGAGTGAGCAGGGTGTGGGCCTGAGTTATGTGGCCGTGGGGGTGGGTTCGGTGCTGGGCAGCCTGAGTGGCAGCGCGGTGAGCCGTCGTCTGGGCCCGGGGCCTGCGATGTTGCTGGGCCAGGCGCTGACGGGTGCGGGTTGGCTGCTGGCGGTGGTGATGTCGCCCGAGCGGGTGGGGCCCACACTCGCAGTGGCGGCCTTCGTGGCCATGCTGCTGGGGTTCAGCGTCGGGGCGACCTGGATCTTCGTGAACTTCATTGCACTGCGCCAGGCAGTGACACCGAGCCCGCTGCTCGGACGCATGACGACGACCATGCGCTGGCTCATCCTCATCCCGGCCGCACCCGGCGCCATGCTCGGCGGCTGGCTGGGTGAACACGTCGGCCTGAACGCCGGCCTGGCGTTTGGTGGCATCACGTTGTCGACGGGTGTGGCGCTGGCCTGGCGTTTTTCGGCGTTGCGCCGCGTGTCAGAGCTGCCGCAACACGACGACCATGACGCCCAGCTCGGCGCCGAAGCCGCGCCGGGGGCGATGCCCGTGGTGACTTGACGGCGCCCTCGGGCCGACGACATTCGTCGTCCGTCCCCTCAGGGGGTCAGCCCACCCGGGGCAGCGCTGCGGTGACACGGGCGCTTTGGCCTGTCGGCGTCATCACGTCGACCGCGTCGGTGATCACACCGTCCAGACCCCAGGACAACAGCTCGGCGGCACGCACCGGGTCGTTGACGGTGTAGACCATGGCGCGCAAGCCCAGGCCGTGCAGGCGGCGGATCAACGCCGCGTCGACCAGCTCGTGCTCGAGCACACAAGCCACACAACCCACGCCCTGCGCCACGGCCAGCCAGGTGAGCAGGCGAGCACCGGGCGGCTGTTCGGTCTGTGCAGAACCGGCGGGCCGATCGGCCGGGCCGGCGTCTGCCACGGTCGCAGCGGCGTCGAGGGTCTGGGCCGAGAGTTGACCGGGCGCGATGGCCTCGGTCCACAGCGTGTCGGCCAGCAAGGCACGTGGCAACTCGGGCGCGGCCAGGCGCGCGGCGTCCAGCGCCGCCGGCTCGAAGCTGCTGAGCAGCGGCCAGGTGCTGCGCCCGGCGGCCACGTCGGCGCCCCACAGCGCCCGCACGGCCTGCGCCACCACACGGCCAGTGCGGTCGGCGTCGCCCGGTGTGGGCTTGATCTCGAGGTTGAGCACGTAGCCGTTGTGCAGGCAGAACCGGGCGATGTCCGCGAGGTGGGGCAGCGGTTCGCCGGCGTAGGCGCTGCTGTGCCAGCTGCCGGCGTCGAGCTGCGCCAGATCGCTCCAGCACCTTTCACCGGCGGTGCCCTGGGCGTTGCTGGTGCGGTCGAGTGTGGCGTCGTGCAGCAGAAACGGCTGGCCGTCGGCACTGAGTTTCACGTCGCATTCGAAGGCCCTGAAACCGTGCGATGCCCCGAGCCGGAACGCCGCCAGCGTGTTTTCGGGCGCCAGCTTGCCGGCACCCCGGTGCGCCAGCCAGCGCGGCCAGGGCCAGACGTCGGGCCCGGCGAGTGATGCCTTCATGACAAGGCCCCCGGTCGGGTCGGCCTGTGGGTGCTGACGACACGTTGGCCACTCACCGTGTCGAACCAGTGCAGCTGACCCGCGCCGGGCAACAGGCGCACCAGCGCGCCGGGTGCGGGCAGCGGCAGCAGGGCGTCGACACGCACGGTCACCAGATTGCTGGCCGCGGCCACCACGCCTGGGCTCTTGGCTGTGGAGGGTGGCTTGGCGGAGCCGTTGCCAACGACCGCACCGTTGACACCGACGTTGCCGCTGCCGTCGGTCAGGCGGCAGTAGACGAGCCGCTCGGCGCCCAGCATCTCGATCAGCTCGATGCGTGCCGGCCAGGCCGCGTTCATGCTGAGCAGGTCGGCATCGGTGGCCACCAGGCTGAGGTGTTCGGGCCGCACGCCCAGCGTCAGTTCACCCGGGTTGGGCGCCGGCTCCGACAGGCCGAGTGCCAGCGCACCGACCCGGAACCGCGCCCCTTCGGCCCGGCCGGCCAGCAGGTTCATGGGGGGTGAGCCGATGAAACTGGCGACAAAGGTCGAGGCCGGCCGCGCATACACCTCGGCCGGTGTGCCGAACTGCTCCATGCGCCCGGCGTTCATCACCATCATGCGTTCGGCCAGGGTCATGGCCTCGACCTGATCGTGCGTGACGAAGAGTGAGGTCACACCCAGCTCGGCGTGTAACTTGCGGATCTCGATGCGGGTCTGGGCGCGCAGCTTGGCGTCCAGGTTGGACAGCGGCTCGTCGAACAAGAACACCTGCGGCTGGCGCACGATGGCCCGGCCCATCGCCACCCGCTGGCGCTGCCCGCCCGACAGCTCGCGCGGCTTGCGTTCGAGCAGTGCGCCAAGTTCGAGGATGCCGGCGGCCTTCTCGACGCGCACGCGGATCGCGGCCTTGTCGATCCCGGCGATCTTGAGCCCGTAGGCCATGTTGTCGTACACGCTCATGTGCGGGTACAGCGCGTAGTTCTGGAACACCATGGCGATGTCGCGCTCGCTCGGTTCCAGGTCGTTCACCACCCGGTCGCCGATGTGGATCTGCCCGCCGCTCACCTCCTCGAGCCCGGCCACCATGCGCAGCAGCGTGCTCTTGCCACAGCCCGACGGGCCGACGATGACGACGAACTCGCCGTCGGCGATCTCGGCGTCGACGCCGTGCAGCACCTGCTGCGCCTTGGCGCCGCTACCGTACCGTTTCACCAGCTGCTGCAGAACGATGGCCGCCATGCGGTCTCCTGAACATGATCACGGGGCCGTGCACCGGGGCGGCAGCGGCATGTCGGCCCATTCTGCGGGCGCCGTGTGACACCCGGCCATCGGGCTGAGCCCGGGTGCCGCGGCACCAACACGGCGCCAGTTGAGCGTGCTCAGCCGGCGCCCGGCCGCGCGTTGCGCCGGGTCTTGCCAGCAGCCCGAGCGGCCGCCGGCATCAGGCCACTTCGTGCCCGGCACCGGCTTGCCAGATCTCGTACCAGGTCTGGCGATCCAGATCGAGCTTCAGGCCGGCCAGGGCGTCGTCGAGCGCCTCGAGACGCCGGCTGCCGGTCACCAGCACCGGCCGGGTCGGATGGCGGCGCAGCCAGGCGTAGGCCAACGTGGCCGGGCTCACGCCGTGAGCCTGGGCCAGGCGGTCAAGCACACCCTGCACACGCCGGGCGTCGTCGTCGTCACCCTTCAGCAGGCGACCACCGGCCAGCGGCGACCAGATCATCGGCACCAGGCCATGTTGCTGCAGCTGGTCGAGGGTGCCGTCGTGCAGCGGCGCCCGTTGCAAGGGGTTCAGCTCGATCTGGTTGGTCACCAGCTGCACATGGGTGTTGAGCAGGTCGAACTGCGTGGGCGTGAAGTTCGAGACACCGAACGCCCGCACCTTGCCCGCCGTGCGCAGCCGCCCGAAGGTGGCCGCCACCTCGGCGGCGTCGAGCAGGGCGTCGGGCCGATGGATGAGCAGCAGGTCGAGGTGATCGGTGCCCAGCGCCCGCAGGCTGTTGTCGACGCTGGCGGCGATGTGTGCGGCCGAGGTGTCGTAGGCCTTGAGCCGATGACCCGGGCGTGACGAATGCACCAGCTGGATGCCACATTTGCTGACCAGCTGCATGTGAGGGCGCAGCTCCGGCGCCAGCGCCAGCGCAGCACCGAACAAGGCCTCGCACTGGTAGCCGCCGTAGACCTCGGCATGGTCGAAGCTGGTGACACCACGCTCGATGGCCTGCCCGATCCAGCGCGCCGTCTCCAGCGCCGACCAGCCCCATTCGGCCATGCGCCAGCAACCAGCCACGACGGGCGAAACTTTGAGGGTGGTCGACATGACAGGCCTCCGCAGCGCAATGGAACTGGAGCCGGCATTCTGAACCAGCGACCTGCCCGTTGGGACCAATAGCCAGGGACCTGCCGAGCGCCACTCTGCGATGCCTGCGGGCGCGCTGGCCGGCGGGGTGCAAAAACAAGGTCGACACCCCGCCACACGGCTGGTGCGGCGCCACAGAATGGCAGGAGACATGCCCGTGAACCGGAGATCCACCATGGCCATCGAACTCGACCACTTCATCGTGCCGTCGCGCAACAAGGTGGCGTCGGCCAGGCAACTGGCCGAGTTGCTCGGTGTGCCCTGGGCCGAGACCGGCCTCGGGCCGTTTTCGCCGGTGTACGTGAACGCCGGGCTGACACTCGACTTCGTCGAGACCACCGATCCCTTCGAGGTCTACCACTGCTGCTTTCGGGTCACCGAGCAGGACTTCGACGCCATCCTGGCGCGCATCGAAGCCGCCGGCATCGACTACCGCAGCGACGTGCGCGGCCCCATGAACGGGCGCATCAACACCGACTACGGCGGGCGCATGGTCTACTGGAACGAGCCCGAAGGCCACCAGTGGGAGATGCTCACGGTGAGTTACGCCCGCGCCCCGGGCTGACCAAGCCGACGAAACAATCACCCAGGAGCACACCACATGGCCGCCTACATCTACGCCAATGTCGAGATCACCGACCCGACCGCCTACGAGGTGTACCGCGCCCGCGTGCCAGCCGTCATCGCCGCCTTCGGCGGGCGATATCTGGTGCGCGGCGGAGCGGTCAAGGTGCTCGAAGGGGCGGCTGATCCACAGCGCCAGGTGATCCTCGAGTTTCCCGACATGGCGGCGCTCGAAGCCTTCTATTACTCGGCCGAGTACCAGGCGCTGGTCGGCCTGCGCCAGGCCGCGTCGACGGGGCACCTGATCGCCATCCAGGGCATGTGAGTCGGCACACGGCAAGTCGCACAACGGTGCGGCCGTCGCGAAGTGGCGGTTGTTGCGGCTCAGCCGCATGCCAACCGTCACCGGCAGTGTCGGCGGCGGTGACGGCACGGCGGCTGCTTACACTGCGCCGCCCGATTTGCCCAGCCTGGAACCGGCCGATGTGTCCCCTGCCCCGCCAACTTGCCGCCACCACCATCGCCGCACTGCTGATGTTGTTCGCCTGCGGCGGCGCCCACGCCCATGCCGGCGCCGAGACACTGGCCGGCGGCTTCTGGAGCGGTTTCCTGCACCCGGTGCTGGGCTGGGACCACGTGATCGCCATGATCGCAGTGGGCCTGTGGGGCGCTTTCCTGGGTGCGCCGGCCATCTGGCTGCTGCCGGTCGTGTTTCCCACGGTGATGGCCTTCGGTGGCGCCCTCGGCGTGGCCGGTGTGCCGCTGCCCGGCGTTGAAGAAGGCATCGCGCTGTCGGCCATCGTGCTGGGCGCCATGATTGCGCTGGCCGCACGGCCTGCCTTGTGGATCGCCGCGGTCATCGTCGGCGCCTTCGCCATCTTTCACGGCCATGCCCACGGCACCGAGCTGCCGCAGGCGGCCAACGCTTTGGCTTTCAGCGCCGGCTTCGTGGTCGCCACGGGCCTGCTGCACCTGTCGGGCATAGCCTTCGGACTTCTCGTCAAATGGCCGGCGGGGCGAGTCGCCGTGCGGGTGGCGGGTGGCGCGATTGCCGCCGCGGGGGTGGGCTTTCTGGTCGGGGTGATCTGAAGCCCTGCGCGGCCTGATGGGTATGTGCCGTTGTTGCCACACGACGAACGGTGCGCTGCAGCGGCAGGACCACCACAACTTCGCACCACCACTTCGTGCAGTGCAACCGGAGCACATCCAGCCGTCACCACTTGTCCAGAAGCAAGCTGCGACAAGCTGAAGCTGAAATTTAGAATTTCCGAATCGTGAGCAGCAGCGTCTTTCACCATTTGCGCAGCACAAGCCGGCCCCTGGGTCGGCTGGCTGTGTTGTGGATGCTGCTGTTTGCCTTGCTGCCCCTGGCCCAGGCAGCCTGGTCGCCAGCCGCCAACCTGGCGACGAACTGGGATCAGGTGTGCGTCGCCAGCATCGACGGCACACCTCATGTCATGGCGGGCAGCGTCGGCCCCGCCGGCGACGTGTCGGGCGATCTCACTCACATGGGCCCGGACTGCCAGCTCTGCCCGCAGTGTGTGCTGGGCAGTCTGGCCCTGCCGACTACCGATGTGGACCCGACCTCGCCGCGCGCAGGGCCACACGGGCGCCATCTGACCACCTTGGCAGGCCCTGCCACTCGGCTTGCCCGCCACAGCGCTCAGCCACGCGCACCACCCCAGGCCTGAGCCAGGTTCACGTCTTGCGCGGCATTGACCGCAAGCCGACCGAGCCTGCTGCGACTTTCAGCAGCACTGCGCAGTAGTCGCAACCAGCAGCGCCAGGCGCGAGGTCAGGCGATTGCCCAAGCTGCGCTGCACGCACGCGGGGTTCACGCCTCGCACCTACAGCACCTGACCTGCGGCGTCCCGATCAGCCCGGGCCGTCTGCTCCCGTCGGCCCCGCCATGCCCCCAACTGGCAGCGGTGCCGTTGTGCCCACCACCTGCCATCGGTTCACGACGTGTGCGCCCCTGCTGCGCCAGCGTGAACCAGCCCCACATCGAGCTCAGACATGAAAACAAACCAACCCGTCAGCCGCCTGAACCAACGTCTGGACCGCTGTGCAAGCCCGGTCCTGCCTCTCGCCCAACGTTCCACATCTGCCCGCCTGTCCACACACGTCGGTCTGAGCAGTGTGGCGCTGGCAACTCTCAGCCTGTTCGCAGGCGCCGTACAGGCCCAGGACAGCGGCATCGCAGCCACCACCACGCAGGTGGCAGCGGCGCCCTCCGGCGCGGCGCTCGAACGGGTCGTCATCACCACCAGCCGCTCGCAGACCAAGGTCGAGGACATGCCGCTGCACACCACCGTGGTGAGCCGCGAGCAGATCGAAGGCTCGGCCGCCCTGACGCTCGACCAGCTGCTGCGCGACATCCCCGGCGTCAACCTGGGTGGCACACCGTTCTATTCGTCGGACCCGACCGGCCACCAAATGAAGATCCGCGGCGCGACCAACAGCAAGGTGCTGATGCTGCTGGACGGTGTGCCCATCCACGACCCGTTCTACTCGACCATCCAGTGGTTCAAGCTGCCGCTGTCGGCCATCGAACGCATCGAGATCATCCGCGGCGGCAACTCCAGCCTGTGGGGCAACATGGCCGTGCTGGGTGTCGTCAATGTGGTGACACGCAAGGCCAAGGGTGACGGCGGCAGCGCCAGCCTGAGCCTGGGCAATCTCGGCACGGTGGCTGCGGCGGTGAGCAAGAACCTGCAGGCCAGCGACAGCTTGAGCTTCAGGCTGAGCGCCGACACCCTGAAGACCGACGGCTACAACACCGCACCCAAGGAAAGCCAGGCCAGCTTTCCGGGCCGCGGCGCGTCGGCGGACTCGATCTACAACCTCTCGCTCACCAGCTACTGGAGCCCCAGCGCCGACCTGAACGCCTACGCACGCGCCGGCATCCACCAGCAGGACGAAACCATCAACGGCTACACCTACGGCATGAACCGTCAGACCAGCCCCGACTTTGCCGCCGGCCTGACGAAAAACCTGGACGCGCGCAGCCTCGTGCAGGTCAACGCCTGGAGCCAGTACGTGGCCTTCGACAAGTACAACGGCGCGGGCTGCTACCTTCAGGCCAACGGCACGACCTGCAACACCACGGCGCCCACGGCCACGGTGGTCGACTACTTTGCCCAGCACGACCGCAACACCTACCGCGAACTCGGCGGCTCGACCTATTGGTCGACCACCCTCAAGGGCCTGTTCACCAACGCCCAGGTGGGTGTGGACTACCGCGCCATCTCGGGCCAGGACGCGGCCGAGGTCTACAACGCGCCGAACGGCCCGAGCATCGCCAACTCGGCGCTCAACCGTCAGGTCTACGGCCAGGGCCGGCAGCGTTTTGCGGCCGTCTTCGGCCAGCTCAAGGCGCAGCCGAGCGACGCCCTGGAGGTGACGCTGAGTGCGCGCTACGACAGCTGGCGCAACACCGACGGCATCAGCCGCCTGACCAAGGCGTCGACCGGCACCACCACCGGCGGCGCGGTCGACGACAGCAGCAAGACCAGCTTCAACCCCAGCCTGGCGCTGCGGTATGCCTTGACCGACGAGCTGAGTGGCCGCGCCGCGGTGTACCGCTCGTTCCGCGCGCCGGGGCTCAACAACATGTACCGCTCGTTCTCGAGCTCGACGTCGATCACCATCGCCAACCCGAACCTCAAGCCCGAAACGATGAGCGGCGGCGAAGTGGGCCTGGACTGGCGCGGCGCCAGTTCACACCTGGCTGCCACGCTGTTCAGCTACCAGGTCAAGGACATGATCGCGTCGTTCCAGATCGCCAACGTGGGCGTCGCACCGGCCGAGGTGCTGGCGGTGTGTGGCAGCGCGGCCTTCAACACGGCGGGCTCCAACTGCCCGGCCACCGTGAACCTCAACAGCAACGGCCAGGACGGCCGCACCCAGGGCCTGGAGCTGGCCGGCAACACCCGGCTGGCACCCGGCCTGAGCGCCGACGCCGGCTACACCTGGACCCGCGCCATCTACACCCGCACGACCACCGGCGACCCGGTGCACACCCAGCTGCCGGCCGTGCCGCGTGGTGTGTGGATGGCCGGCCTGAGCGCCCAGGCCACACCCGAACTGCGTCTGGGCGCACAGCTGCGGTACACGCAGGGCATGTGGCTCAACATCCGCCAATCCGTGCGCCAGGGCGGCTTCACCGTGTTGAATCTCAACGCGGCCTACAGCTTGCGCAAGAACCTGCACCTCAGCCTGGCGGTGGCCAACGCGGGTGACCGTGTCTACAGCGACGGCAGCGCCAACAACCTGTCGGCGCGCTCGATGGGCCTGCCGCGCACCGTGGTCGCCACCTTGCGCAGCGAGTTCTGACCGTCGATGCGTCAGATCGAGGTGGCAGCTCGAGTCGTCAGTTCTGCTCGGCGACTGTGCTCATCGACTCTGCACGTGACGCCGACCCGCCCCCCACGGCGGGTCGACCTCTCGAGATTTCTGGAGGATCCGCGATGATCGAAGCCACCATGCGCCGACACCTGCCCCGCTTGTTCGCCACACCCGCCCTGCTGCTGGCCGTGGCGGCCTGGTCACAGACCAGTGCCGGGGCGACGAGTTCGTCAGCGCTACCTGTCGTGCCCGCCGCGGCAGCCAGCACACCGGCCGGCGCCAGCGGCGCTGGGCTTGCCGACCCCCATGCCGCTCATCACAAGGCCGGCGGCATGGCGGGCAAGAAACCGGCGCGCGCAACATTGGCCGTCAACACCAGCTTCGCGCCGGACGGCAACTTGTGGGTGGTGGGTGTCGATCAGGGACGCCAACTCTGGCTGCGCCGCAGCACCGATGCAGGGCACCACTGGAGCACGCCTCAAGTGGTCGACACACTGGGCGACACCATCGCTGCCGAAGGTGACAGCCGGCCCAGCATCAGCTTCGGCCCGGGCGGCCAGGTTGTACTGGCGTGGACCAAGCCGCTGGCCAGGCCCTACACGGGCGAGATCCGCATGGTGCATTCGGGTGACGGCGGCGCCAGCTTCGGTGCACCGTTCACCGTGCACGCCGACCGCCAGATCATCACCCACCGCTTTCAATCGGTGGGCTTCGACGCCCAGGGTGTGTTGCACACGGTGTGGATCGACAAACGCGACGCCGAAGCCGCCCGCGCCGCCAGCGGCGGGCGGCGTGACGCCTACGTGGGCGCTGCCATCTACCGCAACGAATCGCGTGACGGTGGCGCCAGCTTCGGCCCCGACCTGAAGGTGGCCGACCACAGTTGTGAGTGTTGCCGCATCGCCCTGGCGCCCACACCCGACGGCCACCTGGCCGCCTTGTGGCGCCATGTGTTCGACGGTGAACGCGACCACGCTTTCCAGCGGTTCGACACCATCACCGAACCGGTGCGAGCCAGCCAGGACGGCTGGAAACTCGACGTCTGCCCGCACCACGGCCCGGGTCTGACACCGGCGGCCACGGGTGGCGGGTATCACGCTGTCTGGTTCGGTGAACGCGCCGGCCAGCCCGGCGTACGCTACGGCCGCCTCGACGCAGCCGGCCGGCCACAAGGCACCGCTCGACGACTGCCCGACGCGGCGGCCGAACATGCCGACGTGGTCAGCCAGGGCCCCCACGTCGCGGTGGTGTGGCGCAGCTTCGACGGCGAGAAACACCACCTGCGCGCCTGGTTGTCCAGGGACGACGGCGCCAGCTTCGAGCTGCGCGAATTGGCCAGCTCCACCCGGGACAACGATCATCCACGCCTGGCCGCAGCGGGTGGACGCATGGTCGCCGTCTGGCGCACCGAAGACGGCCTCTCGGCCTTCAACCTGGAGCCCTGACATGGCCACCGCAAGCATCGAGATCGACGGCCGCAGCCGCGCCGCACGGGCGACACGGCGTTGGACAACACGGCTCGCAGTGCCGGCACGGGAGTGCAAGGTCCACCGTGGCGCGGCGTTCAGCCTGGTCGTGCTGGTGGTGGTCACCCTGTCCACCGTGGCTCAGGCGGCCGAACCAGCCAAGGACCATGCCGCGCAACCCAGCCGCACGAGCACCAGTTCGGCACGGGGCGCGGCGGCATCGAATGCGACCTCTGCAGTGACCTCGACAGTCGCGCCAACGGCTGCGCCCGCAGTGGCGGCCATGGCGACGGCGGCGCCAGCGCCGCCGGTGGTGCGGGGCTTGGACGCGCAGCGCTGGGCCGCGGTGCTACGTGAACCCGGCCCGGCGCTGGTGGTGTTCACCTCGACCGACTGCGCCCATTGCCCGCAGGCCATCGAGCGCCTGACCCGCCACCAGCGCGACGAACGCCGCGCCGGCCGCCCGGTGCCGCGCCTGGACGTGGTGGTGCTCGACGGGCGCGACGAACCCGACGCACTGGCCAGCGAGCCACACTACCGCCAGGCCGACCGCCTGTTCGCCGTCGACGGCCAGGCCGCCCGCCTGCGACACGCCGTCAACCCGGCCTGGTTTGGCCAGACGCCCTACGTCGCCTTGCTGGGTTCGGCTCCCACCGATGGCCGCACAGCGCCGCGCTTCGTGTCCGGAACACCCAGCGACCGGGATCTGAGCGAGCTGCGCTGAGCGGTCCGCGCCCGCGCATTTCGGTACCGCTGCGATGCGCGCCGGCGACCTCGATCCAGACGACTTCAGTCGAAGACAAACGTGTGACTCCCGGGCCACGGACCATCTCTTCACCATGCCGCGTGCAAATCGAGTCCGTGTGGTGCAACCGACCAAGCGCTGCCACCACTGCTTGGTTTGCAAAAAGCTGCAGCAGCTGTGTTGCGGAATCTAGACTCAACTCCCCGTGAGCAGCACTGTCCTTCACCAATTGCGCAGCGTCACCCGGCCCTTGGGCCGGATGGCTGCGTTATGGCTGCTGGTGTTCGCACTGTTGCCTCTGGCTCGCGCAACCGCGGTACCAGACCAAAACCCGGCACTCGGCTGGGATCAGGTGTGTGTCGCCAGCGTCGACGGTGTGTCGCATGCGACGTCGGCAGGCGTCGACCAAGCTGGTGATCCGACAGGCTACCTCGCCCACATGGGGCCGGACTGCCAGCTCTGCCCGCAATGTGTGCTGGGCAACTTCGCGTTGCCCAACGCCGACCGCGGTCTGGCAACGCTGCGTCCCACCTCGCACGCGCGCATTCGATCGACGTTTGCGGCTCCAGCCAAGCGGCCTGCCCGCCACGGCGCCCAGCCGCGCGCACCACCCTTGGTCTGACGTGGTCTCGAGCGTCGCAGCTTGTGCTGCGCGCTGAGCTTTCCAGTCGCATCACGGCTGGACAACTGCGACACCGGTCGGTGATCGCAGAACCCCACGTCCACCACGACATGGCGTGTCGTCACGCCTCGCCGACATCTAGCCCTCGGCCTTGCCGCGCCCGAATCGGGCATGCGCAGCTGCCGAGGCGTCCCCATCGTTTCTCCCGTCGACCGCGCGGCCGCACCCCTGCGCCGCCGCGGACCGGGCCAACTCCGACCTCGACATGAACGCAAAACCCCAACTCACCCACCACAACACGTCCTCGTCCTCTACTCTTGCGAACGCCAGTGCCCAGATGCGACTGAGCGCAGTCGCATTGGCAGCACTCGGCGTGTTCGCCAGTGGCGCGCAGGCCCAAGCCGCTTCAGGTGTCGCTGCTGCGAATCAAGCGACTTCGAGCACCTCGGCCTCGAGTGGTGATGGCTCGCCGAGCCTGCCACGCGTGGAAATCACCGGCCAGCGCGAGCGTTACCGCGCCGCCAGCACCAGCGCCGGCAGCCGCACCGACACGCCGCCAGAGAACATCCCGCAGTCCATCGTCACCCTCAACCGCAACCTGCTGCAGGATCAAGGCGTCTCCACGCTGAGCGACGCGCTGCGCAACGCGAGCAACGTCAACTCGATCGACAGCCGCGATGCCTGGAACGTCAACTTCAAGGTGCGTGGTTTCAATGCCTCGACGGTGGTCGACGGTGTGGCCATGCCGGGCTACTTCGCAGGCTTCGAGAGCCTGATCGCGGCCGAGCAGATCGACGTCGTCAAGGGCCCTGCCGGCGCTCTGTTTGGCGCTGCTCAGGGTCAGGGCACCTACGCCAGCACCGGTGGCACCATCGTGCTGAGCACCCGCGCGGCCGATCCGCTGCGCGCGGTGCGCGAGGTGGGTGTACGGCTGGGCAGCTTCGACGAGCGCGCCATCAACCTCGACTTCAACCAGCCCCTGGGCGAGGGCTGGGCGATGCGTCTCATCGGTGAGGTCGGTCGTACCGGCTACGAGACCGAGGGCCTGACCCAGCGCCATAGCGTCTGGGCGCCGTCGCTGAGCTGGCGGCCCGATGGCCGCACCCGCGTCGTGCTTCGCCTGCGGTCGCAGGACACCAAGGGCCTGGACTACAGCGGCCTGCCGCTCACCGGCACGCTCGACTCCAGCCAGGTGACGGTGCCGCGCAGCCACTTCATCGTGTCGCAGGGCCAGCCCGACAACACGCTCGAGTCGCGGGGTGTCAACCTGCAATGGACCCAGCAGTTCAACGACGTATGGAGTGGGCAGTTGCTGCTGTCACGCCAGAACGTCGAACTCGACCAGCGCGGCATGTGGCTGGTCAATGCCACCCATCCCTTCGGCTGTTTCGGCTGGGCCTCGGCAGGTGTGGCCGGCAACGCCGCCTGCGGCACCCGCCTGTGGGATCAGTTCAGCACGACCACGGTGTCGCCTGCGTTGACGGCACGTTTCGGCACCGGAACCGCACAACACACGGCGCAGGTCGGCGTGGACTGGGAACGCACACGCGACGACGCCTACATGGCCTTCCCCAACTTCTTCGGCAACCTCGACCTGGCGGCCTACAACCTGCCCAGCGCGAGTTACGCCGCCTGGGTCGAACCGACCGCGCCGAACCCGCCGGACCAGCAAAACACCTACCACTCGCGGACTATCTACGCCCAGGACCAGATGGACCTCGACGGTTTGCACCTGCTGGTCAGCCTGCGGCAATCGGACATCAAGATCACCGATGTCAACGTCAGCCCGGTCTTCGGCCAGAACAACGTCACCGAGAACCGCAAGTTCACGCCGCGCTTCGGTGCGGTCTACGACTGGACGGCCCATCTCTCGACCTTTGCGGGCGTCTCGCACGGCGTGAAAGTGCCGGTGGGCAACATCTTCAGCACACCGCCCAAGCCCGAGACGTCGCTGCAAAAGGAAATCGGCCTGCGCCTCAAGGACGTCGGCGGACTGAGCGGCTCGCTGGCCTGGTTCGACCTGGCGCGCGAGAACGTCGCCGTGGGCGACCCGGCCAACCCCGGCAAGTCGCGCCAGACCGGCTTGCAGCGCTCGCGCGGCGTCGAGGCAGATCTGCGCTGGCAGGCCAGCCCCGCGCTCGCCTGGCTGGCCCAGGTCACCCGCATGAAGGCCCGCACCGAGGAGGACACCACCACCGCAAACGTCGGCAAGGTGCTGTTCAATGTGCCAGAGCGCAGCGCACGGATTGCCGGGCGCTACGAATGGCTGCAGGGCCCGGCGGCCGGCCTGAGTGCCGGCCTGGGTCTGACAAACCACGGCCGCCTGGCCGGTGACACGCTCAACACCTTCTTCACCCCGTCGGCCACGTTGTGGGATGCCCAGCTGGGCTACAAGGCCGGGGCCGGCCGCTACGCCCTGCGCATCGACAACCTGGCCGACAAGAAGTACTTCGTGCCGTCGGCCTACTTCAGCGGTGGCCAGGTCATCCCGGCGCGGCCACGCACGCTGCAACTCAGCGCCAACTACGCGTTCTGATCCGGTGCCCCGGGACGGGCGGCACCTCGGGTGCCGCCCGTCCCGTCTCTCGTCTATCCATCCCCAGGAGACTCCATGGACAACAACCGTCGCGATTTTCTGCACGCTGCCGCCGCAGCCCTGGCGGCTTCACCCTGGCTGGTCCAGGCGGCCGAGCCCGCCCGGCCAGCTGCCGCCGACGCCATGCCCGAATCACACGACATGAACGGCATGCCCGCGCACTGGACCGGCAAGGAACAGATCGGCATGTTGCTCTACCCGGGCTTCACCGCGCTGGACTACGTCGGCCCGCACTACATGTTCGCCAGCCTGATGGGCGCCAAGGTGCACCACGTGTCCGCCAGCCTGGCGCCCGTGACCAGCGACACCGGCCTGGTCCTGGTGCCCAGCGTCACGCTGGCCGATTGCCCGAAGGACCTGGACGTGCTGTTCGTGCCCGGCGGCGGCGAAGGCACCCTGGCTGCCATGCGCGACGACGCCCTGCTCGCTTTCGTGGCCGACCGCGGATCGCGGGCGCGCTGGGTCACCAGCGTGTGCACCGGCTCGCTGGTGCTGGGTGCTGCCGGGCTGCTCAAGGGCTACCGTGCCACCAGCCACTGGGTGGCGCGAGACCTGCTGGCCGAGGCCGGCGCCACGCCGGTCGATGCCCGGGTGGTGCGCGACCGCAACCGCCTGACCGGCGCCGGTGTGAGCGCCGGCCTGGACCTGGGCCTGACGCTGGTCGAGATCCTGCGCGACCGCCTCTACGCCCAAAGCGTGCAACTGCTGGCGGAATACGCACCGCAGCCACCGCTGAACGCTGGCACGCCGACCAACGCGCCGCCCGAAGCCACGGCAATGATGCGCGACATGTTCACCGGTTTCATGCGCGACGGGCGGCAGATCCTGCGGACACGGGCCCGAACGAGCTGACCGGGCCTTCGCCGCGTCTCGTCATGCACCCGGCAGGTCCGCACACGAGCAGGAAGTAAGATTGCCTCGTCACATGTTTACCCGCCACCTGCGTTCACCCCGTCGCATCAGCCTGTCCTGGCTGATCTGGCTGGCCTTGCTGCTGCCTGTGGCGCAGTCGGTGGCGGCGTGGCATGGCGCAAGTCATGCCCTGTCGGATGAATCCGTCCAGGACGACGATCGCACGGCCGTGCATTCGGCCGAACATTGCGACCTGTGCCTGACGGCTGCCTCGCTCGGTGGCAGTGCACCCGCGGCCGATAGGCCGACGCTGGTGCTGCACACCGGCGCGCAATCGACCCCGGTCGATGCGCCGACCAGCGTGTGGCTGGCCCCCACACTCACGGCTTACTCGAGCCGGGCACCGCCACCGCCCTCTCGCTGACTGCGCCTGCCGGCGCCCACGATGCGAACCACCTGCCCATGATCACGGGCAGGCGGGTTGCTTCCTTTCAGTCAGATCAGCGACCGCCAGCCCGACACCCTGCGAGCCAGGGTGGGACGCAAACCCGCACGCCTGCATCGTCCGCGGGGTGGTGTCGCTGCAACGAGAGCATGTCATGTCCCATTTCATCCGCACGAGCATCACGCTCGTCCTGGCCGCGCCATTGAGTGTCCTGGCCGCCGACCCGGCCCCATCGACGAGTGATGGCCAGCCATCCCCCGCCAGCTACGACGCTCGCATCAAGGCGCTGGAGTTGCGTCTGCAGGCGGCCGAAGCCAGGGCCGACGCGGCCGTCGCGCTGCCAGCCCGCGCCACGACTGCACCCAAGACAAGTGCCGCCCCGGCGGCCGGGGCCAATGCCTTCAACCCGGCGATCTCGCTCATCCTGTCGGGTGGCTACACACGCACCTCGCAGGACCCGGAAAGTTTTGCCATCAGCGGCTTTCAACTGCCGGTCGGCGCCGAGGTCGGGCACGGCGACCGGGGCTTCAGCCTGGCCGAATCCGAGCTGGGCCTGTCCGCCAGCATCGACCCGTGGACACGCGGTGCCGCCCACATCGCCTTGCACGGCGACGACGCCGTCTCGGTCGAAGAGGCTTATGTGCAGACGACCGCGCTGGGCCAGGGCCTGAGCCTGAAGGCCGGGCGTTACTTCTCGGGCGTGGGTTATCTGAACGAGCAACACGCCCATGCCTGGGATTTCGTCGACAACCCGCTGGCCTATCAGGCCTTGCTCGGCACCCAGTACGGCGAAGACGGCGTGCAGTTGCGCTGGCTGGCACCGACCGACCGTTTCGTCGAATTCGGTCTGGAACTGGGGCGTGGCCGCAGCTTTCCCGGCGGCGACAACGCGCGCAATGGCGCCGGTGCGGTGGCGATCACTGCCCACACCGGCGACGACATCGGCGACAGCCACAGCTGGCGCGCCGGCTTGTCGGTGCTGAACGCCAGGGCGGACGACCAACAGCTGGACGCTGTCGGATCGTCGGGTCAGGCCATCACCAACAGCTACACCGGCCGCACCAGGGTCTGGGTGGCCGACGCCGTCTGGAAATGGGCGCCGAGCGGCAACGCCACCCGCAACGGCTTCAAGTTGCAGGGTGAATGGCTGCGCAGCGAACGCCGCGGCGACCTGACGGCTGATGTCGACGGCGCCGCGACCACAGACGCCTACCGCGCCGTGCAGAGCGGCTGGTACGTGCAGGGTGTGTGGCAGTTCATGCCCGGTTGGCGGGTGGGACTGCGCACCGAGCGGCTCGACGCCGGCACACCACAAGCCGGCGCCAACACCGCCGTGCTGGCTGCCAGCAGCGGCTACAACCCGCGCAAGACCTCACTTCTGGTCGACTTCAACGCCAGCGAGTTCTCGCGCGTGCGCCTGCAACTGGCGCAGGACCGGTCGCGCGAGGGTGTGGTCGATCGCCAGCTGTTCCTGCAGTACCAGATGAGTCTGGGTGCCCACGGCGCGCACAGCTACTGAACCGGCGAGGGCTTCACCATGACCGGTAGCACGATCCGTTTTCCTGGCCGCCTGCTGGTGGCCACGCTGGCCGCCATGGCCGCGTCGCTCTTGCTGGCGGTGCCAGCACACGCCGCCCTGCGTGTGCTGGCCTGCGAGCCCGAGTGGGGCGCACTGGCGCAAGAGCTGGGCGGCAGGCATGTCGACGTCTCGGTCGCCACCAGCGCCTTGCAGGACCCGCATCAGATCCAGGCCAAGCCCAGCCTGATCGCCCGCGCCCGCAATGCCGACCTGGTGGTCTGCACCGGGGCCGAACTGGAGATCGGCTGGCTGCCTGTGCTGCTGCAGCAGTCGGGCAACGCCAAGGTCCAGGCCGGCCAGCCGGGCAACTTTGCTGCCGCCGACGTCGTGACCAGGCTCGACGTGCCGACCGTGCTCGACCGCTCGCAAGGTGATGTCCATGCCGCCGGCAACCCACACATCCAGACCGACCCACGCAACATCGCCCTGGTTGCGCAGGCACTGGGTGCACGCCTGCGGCAGATCGACCCAGCCCACGCAGCCGACTATGCGCGGGCTCAGGCCGACTTCATGAACCGCTGGCGACAGGCCATGAGCCGCTGGGCCACACAGGCTGCACCGCTCAAGGGGCAGTCCGTGGTGTCGCAGCACAAGGCCTTTGTCTACCTCTACGACTGGCTGGGGCTGAAGGAAGTCGCGGTGCTCGAGCCGCGCCCCGGCGTGGAGCCCACCGTGTCGCATCTGCAGAAGGTGCTGGCCACCGTCAAGTCCAGCCCTGCCCGCATGGTGCTGTATGCGGCCTACCAGGACCCCCGCCCATCCGACTGGCTGAGCCGCAACGCCGGCGTGACGGCAGTGAAGATCCCGTTCACCGTGGGTGGCAGCGACGGGTCAAAAGACCTGTTCGGCCTGTTCGACGACACCCTGGCCCGCCTGCTGGCGGCTACCCCGACCAGCCGATGAATGCAGCCGCGCTCGACTGGACGCTGCTCGGGCCGGCGCTAGTCGCCGGCCTGCTCGTGCTGGCCACCCATGTGCCGCTGGGCATGCAGGTGCTGGACCGCGGCATCGTCTTCATCGACCTGGCCATCGCCCAGATCGCCGGACTGGGCGTGATCGCGGCCGATGCGGCCGGCCTGCCCGAGGGCGGCGTGGCCGTGCAGGTGGCCGCCGTCTGCGCCGCCCTGCTCGGCGCCCTGCTGCTGACCTGGACCGAACGCAAGGCACCCGAGCAGCAGGAGGCGCTCATCGGCGTCATGTTCATCCTGGCGGCGTGTGCGGGCATCCTGCTGCTGTCGGGCAACCCGCACGGCGGCGAACATCTCAAGGAGCTGCTGGTCGGCCAGATCCTGTGGGTCAACACCACCCAATTGATCTGGCTCGGTGCGGTGTCGGCTGTGCTGCTTGCGGCGCTGTGGTTCGGATGGCTGGCGCGCCTCGGGCGCTTCGGCTTTTACGGCGCCTTCGCGCTGGCGGTAACGGCCTCGGTGCAGCTCGTGGGCGTGTACCTGGTGTTTTCCAGTCTCATCATCCCGGCCCTGGCGATGCGGGCCTACAGAGGTCGGCATCGACAGGCAGTCGCCTACCTGCTGGGCGCTGCATCGTATGCCCTCGGGCTGGCGCTGTCCGCCCTGCTGGACCTGCCGTCGGGGGCGGTGATCGTGTGGACGCTGGCGGCCTGTGGCCTCGCATTTGCCTGGGCACAACCAGGCGCTGGTCGACCGGGTGCTGGATGACAGGCCCTGCACCTTGGCGCAGCGGTCGCCATCCCTGCGGGGCGGCCTGCCGAACGGAAACCACACCGCAGCGCCAGAGAGACAGTTCGATCTTCCGATTGCGAAACATTCCTCACCCGGCCACAGAGAGGGCTGCCTGCCGCGATGTCCCGGGCCCCAACCCGGTGTCCAACGTGCTTGCCCTGCCTACACTTGACCGGTGATCAGTTTCAAGTCCACCCAACTGCGCCTCAGCTGCTGGCTCGCCGTGCTGGCGATGCTGACATTGGTGCTGTTGCCGACGATCACACACGCCTTGACCGCGAGGGCCGACTCCAGCATCTGGGCCGACCTGTGCAGCGTTTCCGGCGCGACCGGCGCGGTGCACGAATCGGATGGCTCTGCACCGCAGGCGCCAGGTGGGACAAGCCACCCCGACCACTGCGCGGCTTGCCGCATCGCCGTCGATGCCATGGCGCTGGCGCCGGCCGCGGTGCCTGCCATGGTGCTGCCGCTCGGCGGGGTCGAGCCACCCGCGGCCTTCCTTCAGGCGCCGCCCAGCAAATACGTCTGGCGCCGGGCGCAGACGCGCGCGCCACCCCTGCTCACCTGACACCATGTCGCCGTCGCGGCGGTTGCGCACAAACTGCGCGTCCAGCGACGATCGTTGTCGGCCCACGCCATGACCTGCCCCGCGCAGGTCGACCACGTCATCATCTTGTGGTAACCGGTGTGCAGGCCCTTGCAGGAGAGTTGTCATTCATGTCCAGCCCCCGTCGTACCAACCAGGACCTGGCCGAGGATCGCCGCATGTTCAAGCTGCTGGCAGTCGCCCTGGGCGCCACCAGCGTGGTGATCTGCGCCATGGTCATCGTCATCGGCCACAGCCTGGCTGACCAGCCGGTCAGCCGCACGTCCCCGCACAGCCGCATGCACTCGGGCAGCACCGAGCAAGCGGTCACCCCACAGAAGTTGTCTGTCAGCCAGTCGTCGATGCAGGTCGAACGCCAGATCGTCGACATCACGTCTCACGAACCTGTCGAACTTGCTGCACCATGGCATCAGTCCGCGACAGGCCGGCTGGCCTGGCGCAACGATTGAGCCGGCCGGGCAGGCCCGGGCGCCCCCAAGACACCCCCTCCTCATCGACCGATCGACCGATCGACCCCGATCCCAGAAGAAAGGAATCCTCGCCATGCAGTTCCATCTCGCCCCCCCGACCCTGCGACAAGGCCTGAAGCGTGCACTGCGCGACACGGCGCTGTACGTATTGCTGCCCACTCTCGCGGCCCTGGCTGGCGGCAGCCTGCTGCTGACGGTCACCCCAGTGCAGGCACACGGTGTCAAGGCCGGCGGCTTGAAGATCGAGCACCCGTACGCCACACCGACCCCACCCGCCGCGCGAGTCGGCGGGGTCTACTTCCGGACCATCGAGAACACTGGCAAGGCGCCCGACCGTCTGCTCGGTGCCCGCACCGCGCTGGCCGACAGCGTCGAGATTCACCGCAGCGACATGACCGACGGTGTGATGCGCATGCGTGCCCTCGACGCCCTGGACTTGCCGCCTGGCGCCAAGCTGCAACTGCGCCACGGGGGTGAAGGTGTGCACCTCATGCTGCTGGGGCTGCGCAAGCCGCTCGTGGTGGGAGACAAGTTCACCCTCACGCTACGCTTCGAGAAGGCTGGTGAACGCGACGTGGATGTGTGGGTACAACAACCGCGCACCACGGCGCCGGCACACGACCACTCGACGCATGGGCTCGTTGCGCCCCTGCCGGGGGCCGGGTCAGTTGCTGCGGATACCCACGGCGCTCACGCGGCACATCGACACTGAGGTGTCGGGGCGATCCGCAAGATCCCCCGACAGCCAGGCGCGGCCGTGAGCCACGCACAGGAGGCAACGCACTGATCGGTCAAGGCCGGGCCGCGTTGCCGACGTCTTGCTTGACGGTCAGATCACGGCCTTGCACTGCTTCAGGCAATCGGCGCACGAGTCGGCGCAGGCCTTGCACTCGGGGTGTTTCTTCTCGTGCTTGCGGCACTCTTTTTCGCACTCTTCGCAGGTATTGGCCGCCACACGCGCCATCGCCTTGAGCTGACTGCCGCCCTGAGCCGACACCTTGTGCAGGGCAGCACAAATGGCCAGCATCTGGTTGACCGACTTGGCGCAACCGGCCATGGCCTTGTCGCCTTCACCCATCAGGATGTGGCAATGCGCCAGGCAGGTCTCACCCTTGCTGAGGCAGTCTGCCGCCGACGTGGTCAGTGCCGACACCTTGCCGTCACTGCCATGATGGTGATGCGCATGCGGATCGGTCGCCTGTGCCAGCGCCTGTGTGGCCAATCCGGCCAGCGCCATCAGTCCGGCGCCTTGCATCAGTTCGCGTCTTTCCATGTTTCTCTCCTTGCTTGTTGGTGGGGGGTGAAATGTGCGAGCGGCGATTGTCTGGAACTCTGCTCGAATCGCAAGAGCATTTGTGAGCACGGCAGGAGCCTGAGCCGCCACCTGGGGCCGGATGCAACAGCTGCCAGGCCATGCACTTGCGGGATCTCGCATCAGTCGAGTCGAACGCCCGCCTGTCGAGGCATGGCGCGTGTGGTCGTCGGCTCGGCCGACGCCAGGAACAAGGCTGCGGGCAGACCGATGTCGGGCAGCCAGAGGCCGGCAGCCACATGGGTGTGAGCGACCGGCCCACCACGACCAGCACGGAACTGGCAGTGCAGGCAGTGGTCCGTCATCGAGTCGTGCCAGTGCGCAGATCGACCGGACTGGCCGGACTGATCGGCCGGCACCGAATGGTGCCCCTGATGTGAGGCGGCATCGTGGCCGGCATGTGTCGCCATCGGGTCGGACTCGGTCGGGGCCGGCACGATGCACAGGTCGTCGTCAGGCGACGGAAACTCCTTCGCCGGGGCCAATGCATAAGTCACCACCATGGTGCCGAGCAGCAGGGCAACCAGGGAGAACCAGGTCACGAAACGCCCGATCGACAGAGTTGGCAACATTGCCGAATTCTAGGATCTGCAGTTTCAGGAATGTGCGTTCTGTCAAATCTGGTCACACATCCACACCATGCACAAGGTCATGTCGACCTGCCTTGCCAGGCCAGACGAGCTTGACCGTCGCAGTCATGCAGACCTGGCGACCGTGGCGGCGAGCTCACACAATCTTCGCGTTTTTTTCAGATTTCACCTGCCGCTGGCTAGACTCTGTAACGCGTTGCGCGCAGCGGCCGGCGTCCACCACAGGCGACGCAGCGGCGCCCGTCCACCTCCACATTCACCCTTGACATCGAGATGACACAACTCACTGCCGAGTCGTTCGACGTATTGGCGCTGTCGCTGGGTCTGGCCTTTGTCGTCAACGCGGCCAGCAGTTGCCCCGGCGACCTCGGTCGATTGCTGCAGGCCAAGGTGAAGATGGCGGCCCGGCGTGTGGCACGGGTGAGCCATGGCGACGAAGCCGCCGCCTACGACGCAGTGGCGCAAGCCCTCGGCTTCGATTCGGGTGCGGCGCTCGACCACCATCTGGCGCGTGGCCCGGATGCCTTGTCCGGGCGTATGGCCGACGACTGGCGCGAATCCCTCGCGCCCTGCGTCGTGTTGCTGGCCGAACCGCCGGCCGGTCAACCTTTGTCCGACGAACACGTCGACGCGTTCGAACGTTTTGCCCAGGCACTGGCGCAGCAGACCGGGGTGACCACCACCACCATCCTGGACGAGGTGTGTGCCCGCGCGTGTTTCTGCACGCGCTGGAGCGACGCCCGGCAAGGTCGTTCACCCAGCGCCGACTGGGCGCCCACCGTCAACTGACCCATCCGGGTCGGACGGCAGGCGGGCAGATCAACCGGCCGATTCGCGCAGAAAGATCTCGACACGGCGGTTGCGGGCCCGACCGGACTCGCTGGCGTTGTCAGCCACCGGCTCGCGCTCCCCCTTGCCCAAGGTGGTCACCCGCGGTGCAGGCACGCCCTGGGACAGCAGATAGTCGCGCACGCTGTGGGCACGTTCGACCGACAAGGCGCTGTTGACGGATTCGGAGCCGGTGCTGTCGGTGTGGCCCACGATCTCGACACGTGTGTTGGCGTTGGCGTCACCCAACAGGCTGGCGGCGAAGGGGTCGAGCACGGTGCGCATGGCCGGGCGGATGGATGCACTTCCGAAGTCGAACGAGACATCACTCGGGATGTTGACCTTCAGCCGGTCGTCGGCCGTGCGGCTGACGTCGACGCCGGTGCCCTTGGTGGCCTGCTCGAGCGCGACACGGCGATCTTCCTGGCGCTTGGACCAGATGTTGCCCACCACCGCACCCAGTGCACCACCCACCACCGCACCGGTGCCAGCCTTGCCGCCGGTGGCCGAACTCAGCACCGCGCCGCCCACTGCACCGATGCCGGCGCCTGCGGCCGTGCCCTTCTCGCGCTCACCCATATTGGCGCAACCTGTGGTCAAACTGGTGACGAGCACAACGGCCGCCACGGTCATCATCGATCGGTTCTTCATCTGGTACTGCTCCTGACATGGTTGGCGACACCCTGCGGGCGCCGAGGGGGCGCGATTGTGCGGCGCAGCGTATGGCCTGATGTCAGCGAAGGTTTCATGGTGATGGCTGCACGGGTCGACCATCGGCCTGCGTGTTCGACCGCTGCGGCCAGGTGGCCAGACCGACGCCGCCGGGCTCAGGCGCCGCGCCTCACCATCCACCACTTGACCGTTTCGAACCAGCCCCAGGCCAGGGCCACGGCGGCGGCAGCCGCAGCCAGCATGGCCGGCGGCGGTTGCCCGAAGGCGAACAACTCACCAACTGCCGGCCAGCCCAGCACCAGAGCGAGCACCAGCACCGTGACCAGGCCGACCCACACGAAGGCCCGATTGGACGGGGCCTTCTTACCGTGCCAGGTGGCAGGCAGCCAGCGCCGGTTGACGTGGATGAGCGCCAGGTTGGCCAGCACCAGTTCGCTGAAACACAGGGCCCGCGCCACGTCGTCCGACCCGCTGACGTGGCGCGCCAGCACATAACTTGCAAGCAGGATGAGCAGCAAGCCCAGGCCCTGCCACAGCCCGCGCCACAACACGTCGGCAGCGAACAGGCGGGCGCTGGCCTGGCGCGGTGGCTGCGTCATGGCACCGGCCTCGAGCGCCTCGGCCTCGAACACCACCGAACAGGCCGGGTCGATGATGAGCTGCAGGAACAGGATGTGCACCGGCATCAGCAACATCGGCCAGCCGAACAGCAGCGGCGCCACCGACAACCCGACGATGGGCACATGCACGGCCACCACGAACACGATGGCCTTGCGCAGGTTGGCAAACACGCGCCGGCCATAACGCACCGCGGTGACGATGGAGGCAAAGTCGTCGTTCAACAGCACCAGCGCTGCGGCCTCGCGCGCCACCTCGGAGCCGCGTGCGCCCATGGCCACGCCGATGTGGGCCGCCTTGAGCGCCGGGCCGTCGTTCACGCCGTCACCCGTCATGGCGACGATGTCGCCGCGCGCGCGGTAGGCATTCACCAGGCGCAGCTTCTGCTCGGGCTGCACCCGGCAGAACACACTGGCCGTGGCCAGGCGTTGCTGCAGGTCGGTGTCACCCAGTTGCGCCAGCTCGCTGCCCGAGATCACGCCGGCTTCGACCGGCAGGCCGGCCTGGCGCGCCACCGACAAGGCGGTGGCCGGATGGTCGCCGGTCATCATCACGACACGGATGCCGGCGGCCCGGCATTCGGCGATGGCGGCGGGCACATCGTCGCGCACCGGGTCTTCCAGCCCGATCAGCCCGAGGAAACGAAAGTCGAAATCGTGCTGGTTGTCCGGCAGCCCCGACGCGGCGAAACCCGCCTGCGCCACACCCAGCACACGCAGGCCCTGATCGGCCAGCAGGGCCACCTGAGCCGCCACGGCCGCGCGGTGGACTGGGTCCAGATGGCACAGGTCGACGATGGCCTCCGGCGCGCCCTTGGCGGCGATCAGCCGTTCGTTGTGGTCGGGCGACTGCCAGACCCGCGACATGGCCAGCATCTCGGTCGAGAGCGGGTAGTCGTCGACCAGGGTCCAGTCGGCGTGCAGGTGTTCGGTGCCAGCCAGCAGGCGCTGCCCGGCGTCGATGATGGCCGACTCCATCGGGTCATAAGCCCGGCGGTGGCAGGCCAGCACGGCGTATTCGAGTGTGGCGTGCAGGTCCTCGGCCAGGGGCGGCGCGCCGGGTCGTTCGTCATGCTCGGCCCCCGGCGTCCACACCCGCCGCAGCACCATGCGGTTGGCCGTGAGTGTGCCGGTCTTGTCGACACACAGCACGGTCGTGGCGCCCAGCAGTTCGACCGCTGGGATGCTGCGGGCCAGCACCTGCTCGCGCGCCAGGCGCCAGGCGCCCAGGCCGAGGAACAGCGTCAGCACCACCGGCAGTTCTTCGGGCAGGATGGCCATGGCCAGCGTCAGGCCGGCCAGCAGCCCCTGCAGCCAGTTGCCCAGCACCGCCCAGTAGGCCAGGCCAACGACGGTGGCCAGCACCAGGCCCACCACGGCGATGCGCTTCACGATCTGCCGCGTCTCCTGCTGGATCGGTGTGGTCTGCGCCGCCATGCCCTGCAGGCTGTGGCCGATGCGCCCGAGCGCACTGCGCACGCCAGTGGCGGTGACCCGGCCGGTGCCGGTGCCGCTGGTCACCAACGTGCCAGCCAGCGCGTGTGACGGATCGTCGGCGTCGGCCGGCCCAGCTTGCGCCAGTGCGGTCGGCTTACCAGCCTGCTTGAGCACAGGCGCCGATTCACCGGTGAGCAGTGACTCGTCCACCGCCAGGTTGGCGGCCTCCAGCAGCGTCATGTCGGCGGGCACGCGGTCACCCTCGGCCAGCAGCACCAGGTCGCCGACCACCAGGTCACGCCCGGCAATGCGGCGCGGCTGCCCCTCACGCAGCACCAGCGCACGCGGGCTCGACAGATCGCGCAGGGCATCGAGCGACCGTTCGCTGCGCCGCTCCTGCACGAAGGTGATGGCCATCACCACGATGACGAAGCCCAGCAACATCAGCGCATCGTGCAGGTCGCCCAGCAGCAGGTAGATCACGCCGCAGGCCACCAGCAGCAGGAACATCGGCTCGCTGACGATGTCGCGCAGCAGGTCGATCGCGCCGCGGCGCTGCGAGGCAGGCAGCTCGTTGGGCCCCTGCTCGGCCAAGCGACGGGCCGCCTCGGCGTTGCTCAGGCCGGTCGAGCCGGTGGCATCGGACAGTTCGGGCGTGACCATGGCGAGCCTCGATGCGCAGTGCATCTGTTTCGGGACTATCGCGGCGCCCCGACAGGGCACCTTGCGCCACGCTAGGTCCGCCACATGAGCCGAGTCTTAAAGCTGGGGGACGGCTTGCGCCCGGGCAGCCCAGATCTGGGTTCACATCAAGCTCGCGTCGCCGCTCAGCCTGCGATAAGAACACGCGCACACGATGACCAGCAAGCCGGTCGAGAACCCGGCGACTTGCCTGCCGGAACGAACCGGCACCACGACTCGGTGGTGCGTGTTTTTCCACCATCTTCAATGCCAGAGATCATCGACGTGACCGCCCCCCAACTCCTGGCCTGGATCTGCGCCGCCATCACCCTGCAACTGCTGGTGGGGGGCGGCCTGGCGCTCTGGCGCCGACGCAGCAACGGCGGCGTCTTGCGTGCGCCTGTCATGCCGCCCGTGGCCGAACCCAAGGGCCAGGGCGCCTGGGCGGGCTGGCGCGAGTTCACCGTGGCTCGTCGGGTGATGGAGGACGCGGCGCAGTCGCAGTGTTCGTTCCACCTGGTGCCGGTCGACGGCGCGCCACTCGAACCGTTCAAGCCCGGGCAGTTCCTGACGTTCTCGCTGGATGTGCCCGATGGGCCTGAAGCGGCCGGTGCCTCGAGCGCAACTGCCACTGCATCCGCCGGTGCGTCGAGCGCTGCCTCCGAAGGCGCCAACACAGTCACCACAGCCGCCACCGCCGCCGTCACCTCGACGACCCGGCGCATCACGCGGTGCTACTCCTTGTCGGACGCGCCGGACGCGTCGGCCTATCGCGTCACGATCAAGCGGGTGCCTGCGCCGGCCGACCGGGCGGATCTGCCGCCGGGGCTGTCGTCCAGCCACTTCCACGATCGCGTGTTTGAGGGTGACGTGCTCAGGCTCAAGGCACCGTCGGGGCACTTTCACATCGACACGTCGTCGATGGTGCCTGCGGTGCTGGTGGCCGGTGGCATCGGCATCACGCCGATGATGAGCATGCTGCGCTGGTGCCTGGCGGCACAGCCCGGGCGACGGGTGCACCTGTACTACGGGGTGCGCGGCGGCAGCGACCATGCCTTCAAGATAGCGCTGGCGGCGCTGGCATCGCTGCACCCTGCCCTGACCCTGCATGTGGTCTACAGCCGCCCGGAGCCGGGCGATCAGCCGCAGCGCGACTACCACCATGTGGGCCGCATCGACATCGACCTGCTGCGCCGCACCTTGCCACACGGCCGGCATCAGTTCTACATCTGCGGCCCGGCGCCGATGATGCAAAGCCTGGTGCCCGCCCTGCGCGACTGGGGCGTGCAGGACAGCGATCTGCACTACGAGGCCTTCGGCCCCGCGTCGGTGAATCCTGCCAGTTCGCCCGGCCAAGCCGATCAGGCCAATCAAGCCGACCAGGCGGGACAGCAGGACGACACGGTCGCTGCACCGGTCGAGGTGCGCTTCGAGCGCAGTGGCCGCACACTGAACTGGGATGGGCAGGAGGGCAATCTGCTCGACTTTGCCGAGCGCCATGGGCTGGCGGTGGAATCAGGCTGCCGATCCGGCGGCTGCGGCGCCTGCCAGACCCGGCTCGTGTCGGGCACGGTGGTGTACGCCGACCCGCCCGATCACGACATCGCCCCAGGTCATTGCCTGCTGTGTGTGGGCAAGCCCACCTCGCCCATCGTGCTGGAGGCCTGAGGTCATGAAAGCCCGTCTCTTCAGCCGCGAAGTCCTGCCCTTCTACGGCGCCTTGTTTGCACTCGCCGCAGTCACCGTGTTGTCGGACGCGGCGCTGCACCTGCTCAACGCGGTGTGGATCGGGCGCTGGCTCGGCATCCCCGGCACGCTGCTCATCCTGGCCTCGTTGGCCTACTCGGCGCGCAAGCGCAAGCTGATCACCTCAGGCAAGCCGGTGCAGTTGCTGCGCCTGCACGAGTGGATGGCCTGGGCCGGTTCGCTGCTGGTGCTGGTGCACGCGGGCATCCACTTCAACGCCATCCTGGGCTGGCTGGCGGTGGCGGCCATGCTGGTCAACGTGGGCAGCGGCCTGACCGGCAAGTACTTGCTCGACCGCTCGCGCCGCCGGCTCGACGAGGCCCGATCACACATGCGCCAGCAGGGCCTGTCACCGGCTGAACTGGAGGAGCGCACCTACTGGGACGGCCTGACCTTCGACGCCGTCAAGCAGTGGCGCTCGGTGCACTTCCCGATCACGCTGGCGTTTGCCGTGCTGGCCCTGGCGCACATCGTCGCCGTGTTTCTGTTCTGGGGCTGGAAATGAAAAGCCGCTGGTTGTGGATCGTCATATCGGCCAATCTGGTGGTGCTGGTGGCACTGGCCTTCATCTACCCGCACCTGATGGTGAGCCCGGGCGCCCTGGTGGCCGGCCATGCCGAGCTGGCGACCGACTGTTTTGCCTGCCACGCGCCGCTGCGTGGCGCGGCCTCGGATCGCTGCGTCAGCTGCCATGTGGTGGCCGACATCGGCCTGCGCACCAGCAAGGGCGCGCCCATCGTCAAGGCCGCGGCATCTGCCGGCGGCGCGTTGGCCAAGCTCGCGGTGGACAACACGAACCCCAAGGCCCCCGGCAGTGGCATGGAGATGCCTGGCGCGGGCCAGGTGACCACGACCAACGCCACAGACAACAACAAGCGCCTGGCCCGCGCGCCGGTCAAGACCTCGTTTCACCAGGAACTGATCGAGCAGGACTGCGTGGCCTGCCACACCGACCATGCCGGCCCCAAGCTGACACACCGAAGCCGCAAGCCGTTTTCGCATGATCTGCTGAAGGTGAGCACCCGCGAAGTCTGCGAAAGCTGCCACGCCGCACCCGCCAACGACCTGCACCGCCGCTTCGACCAGGCCTGTGTGCAATGCCACAAGACCCAGGGCTGGACACCTGCCAGCTTCGACCATGCGTTGTTGACCCCGGCCGACCGGAACAGCTGCGGCAGTTGCCACAAGGCGCCAAACGACACGCTGCACCGCCAGATCGTGGGCAACTGCGGGTCATGCCACACGTCCAAGGCGTGGACACCCGCCACCTTCGACCATGCCAAATATTTCGTGCTGGACCGCGACCACAACGCCTCGTGTGTGACCTGCCACACCGGCAACAACTACCAGCGCTATAGCTGCTACGGCTGCCACGAACACACCCCCGCCAACATCCGCGCCGAACACGAGGAAGAAGGCATCGTCAACTTCGACAACTGCGTGCGCTGCCACCGCAGCGCCGATGACAAGGGTGAAGGTGGCGGGCGAGGTGAAGGGCGCGACGGAGGTCGAGGTGAGGGGCGCGACGGTGGCCGAGGCGAGCGCCGCAACAGGGACTGATCCGCCGCCTCGGGTGGGGCCTCAGGTGCCGCAGAAGGTCTGATAGCCCGCCGTCTCGCTGGCCGGCGCAGGCACGCCATAGGGCGCAAGATCCGGCGTGTCGTCGAAGGGCCGGCGCAGCGCGGCGAGCAATTGCTCGAAGGGCACCAGATCACCCTCGGTCGCGGCGCTCAAGGCCAACTCGACCCGGTGGTTGCGCGGTATCACCCAGGGGTTGACGCGGCGCATCTGCGCAGCACGCAACTCGTTGCCGGGGCCACCGGCCAGATCGTCACGCGCACATCGCTCGCGCCAGCGCACCAACCAGGCGTCGAGCGTGGCGCGATCGGCAAACAGGTCGCGCAGTGGCTCGCTGTCACCCGCGGCTGCCGCGGCCAGATGGCGCCAGGCCAGCGTGTAGTCCACCACCTGGGTGTGCAGCAGTGATAACCAGTCGGCGATGAGGGTGGTGTCGGTCTCGTCGTCTGCTGAGGTTGCTGACGAAGTAGCCAGCGAGGCGGCTGACGAGTCGGCGGCAGACGCTGCATCCGACATCTCGCCCGACATCACGAGTGTGGTGGTGCGCGTGGCCAGGCCTGGGTCCCGCAGGCCGAGCTTGGCGCGTTGGCCGCTCAGCAGGGCCGCGGCGTACTGGGCTGGGAAGGCGTCGAGCACTTCCACCGCTCGGGCCACGGCTTGTTGCACGGCCGCGTCGTCCTGCGAGTCGGCCATCAGCGGCAGCAGCGTCTCGGCCAGGCGGGCCAGGTTCCAGCGCGCGATGAGTGGCTGGTTGGCATAGGCATAACGCCCGCCGTGGTCGATGCTGCTGAACACCGTGTCGGGATCGTAGGCTTCCATGAAGGCACAGGGGCCGTAGTCGATGGTCTCGCCCGAGATCGTCATGTTGTCGGTGTTCATCACGCCGTGGATGAAACCCACGTTGACCCACTGCGCGATGAGCCTGGCCTGACGCTCGGCCACCGCACGCAGCAGGCCAAGGTAGGGCTCGGGCGAGTCGGCCAGCCCGGGGTCGTGGCGCTTGATGGTGTAGTCGGCCAGCTGGCGCAGCTGGTCGACATCACCTTGCGCCAGAAAGAACTGGAAGGTGCCCACACGCAGGTGACTGGCCGCCACACGTGTGAGCACGGCGCCGGGCAAGGGGCCGTCGCGCCGGATCTGCTCGCCAGTGGCAGCCACGGCCAGCGCACGCGTGGTGGGTATGCCCAGCGCGTGCATGGCTTCGCCGATCAGCGCCTCGCGCAGCATCGGCCCGACAGCCGCCTTGCCGTCACCACCCCGCGAGAACGGCGTGCGCCCCGAGCCCTTGTAGGCAATGTCGCGGCGCCGTCCGTCCCGGTCGATCAGTTCACCCAGCAAGAGCGCACGGCCATCACCCAGGCGCGGCGAGAAACCGCCGAACTGGTGTCCGGCGTAGGCCTGCGCGATGGGTTCGGCATCTGCCGGCAGGGTGTTGCCGGCAAACAGCGCCGCACCCTGGGCGCCATGCAGCGATGCCAGATCCAGCCGCAGTTCCTGCGCCAGCGGCTCGTTGAGAAAGAGCAGGTGTGGTGCGGGCACCGGGGCGGGCCGCCAGGCCACATAGGCGCCCGGCAGGTCGCGGACGAAGCTGTTGTCGAAGCCGAAGGGAGTCATGACCACAGTGTGCCGGGCTTCGGATGTCCGCGCCGCCGGGCGGTCGGCCTGGCAGACCAGCGGCCTGCCAGGCGTCGAGCTGCCAACGGTGCAACGTGGTCAACCCGCGAGCCGCGGCGGCGAGCAATGCCGACCCAGGCGAACTCAACTCGCCGGATAACTCTGCACCACGTTGTACTGGCCGCCGGCCGAGACGGCCAGCACGTAGCGGTTGACCCGCCACTGCACCGGCGCCAGGTCCGGATCGGCCGGCACAAGACCGGCGCAGTGGCGCGCCAGCGTCAGATGTGGACGGAACTCGCGTGTGTCGAGCTCGATGCCTTGGGCGCGCACGGTGGTGGTCAGGCGCTCGTGCAGGTCGACCAGGGCATCGGGCAATGTGCTCGGCAACAGCACCACGGTGCCGTGGTGCCACACCTCCAACCGATCGAGCACGAGGTCAAAGGCCCTGAATGTCACCGTGCAGGCCGCCGCCAGCACCTGCACACGCGACAACGCCACCGCGCCTATGAACGGCAAGGTCACGTGCACGTTGGACGGCACGACCGTTTGCGCGTCAGCTGGCCAGGCCTGCGCCGCCTGCCAGCGCGATGCGGCGGTGCGGGCCTCGGGGCTGGGCCACAGGGCCAGGAAAAGTCGCGCAGTGGCGCCCTTGGGCGCAACCGATTCGGGCGTGTCAGGTGATGGGCTCGGATTCATGCAATGTGGATGGTGTCGGGGCGGATGCCGGGCGACTGACGAGTATGGTGCCAGACGGCGTGTCGCCATCGCCCCACAGGCCTGGTTCTGGCGTCGGGTACTGTATGAATGTACAGTCATCGACCCGGACCCAAGCGGCCTGCAATCACCCAAGGTGACCTGATGGAAGCGATCGAATGGCGGCTGCGCTGCTCAGCACGACTTCATGCGCAGTGGCCACGCCTAGCGCGCGAGCAACGCGACGAGGTGGCCGCCGAGTTGTGGGCCCAGCCGCGCTGGCAGGGCATGGAGCCCGAAAGTGCCGTCGTCGAATGGCTGCGCCTGGGCATCCCCGACACGGGCAGGCCAGCCCATGCTGGCTGATGTGCGCCCCCTGCGCCGCGCCGGCAAACGGCTGGCGCGCGACGAAATCATGGCCACGCCGCCCAGGCGCGGCGACCTGACGATCTTCAAGCGCGCCGACCCCTGGAGCGGCTCGGCAGTGCCGGTGGCCGCACTGCTCGGCCCCGACCAGATCAGCTACCAGTTGCCACCACTCGACCAGGTGCGCATCGCCCGCTGGCGCGGCAGCGAGCTGGTGCTGGTGGGCCTCGAAGAACTGAGCGGGCGCAAGGCCTCGCGGGTCGAACTGCAGTCTTGGTGGGTGCGGCTGATCAGCCCTGCGGCGCCGCCGCAAACAACTCCACCGGCGTCAACTGCATGAGGGCGCGCGCCTGGCCGATGTCGCCAGCCAGCCAGGTATCGAAGTCACCCGGCTCGATGGCGATCACGCTGCGTTTGTCCTGCTGGTCGTCGGGCAGTTTGGGGTCGGGCTTGTGCATGCGGCTCATCAGTGGATGGGCGTCGGCATTGAGCGTGAGCATGGTGTAACTCTCGACCAGTTCACCGCTGGCCGGGTCGGTCCAGCGGTTCCACAGGCCGGCCAGGCCCCAGGGCTCACCATCGGCTCGCGCAAAGCGCCACCAGACGTTCTTGCCAAGTTCCCAGTTGGGTTCGAGAAAGGTGTCGGCCGGTATCAGGCACCGTTGGCCGCGTTGCCACGGACCGCGGAAGGTGGGCTTGCTCGCGACGGTTTCCGAGCGCGCGTTGTTGGTCATGATGCGTGCACTCGACCTGGCCTCGCGGGCGTTGTCGCCGATGAGTGCCCATTGGCCGACCACCGCCTCGCGCCGATCAGCGACCCGACGGATGAACGGCCCGCGTCCCCAGGGGCCGATGCCGGGGCGATAGGTGTCGGACGGTGCCGCCACGCGGAAGTAGGCAGCGACCCTTTCCGGTCCAGGTGGGGCATATTGATTGCACATGCTTGCATCGTAGTGCCGCGTGCAAGTGGCCGCGTACACGCCATGAATGCGCGTCCAACGTGCACAAGCACCACACCACGCGCAATAGATGCACGTCGTACCCAGGATCAACCGGCCAAGCAGCCGACCGAATCCTGCACGCAGGCGCGTCGCGTCACGAACGGGCAAGAAAAAAGCACTCAGGCTTGTGACCAGAGTGCTCGATTCGGAACCATGTTCTTGGCTCCCCGACCTGGGCTCGAACCAGGGACCTACGGATTAACAGTCCGGCGCTCTACCAACTGAGCTATCGGGGAACGGAGACCAAGATTATAGACAGGAATAGGTGCTGGCTGCAATGGCCAAAACGTGCGGTGCGTCCTACTTGCCACGCACCGGTCAGAGGTCGGCCTGCAGGCTCAAGCGCCAGGTGCGTGGTGCCATGGGGAACAGATAAGCGTGGCTGAACTGGTAGGGCGACTCATGCCAGGCGCGCCGATTGGTGGCGTTGTCGAGGGCGAATCGCCAGGTCAGCTTGCCTGCGGCGATGGTCTGGGTGTAGCGAGAAGCCAGATCGATGCGTGTCCATGCGGGTATCTGCGCGCTGTTGTCCGGCAGCACGATGCGATTGCCTTCGTGCACGAGGGCTGCCTGCAGTTGCAGGCCGGGCAGTGTCTCGACGTTGTAGGTGCTGTCAAGGCGCAGCGCGCGGGCCGGCACGTTGGTCGGGCGCAGGCGATTCAGGCTGGGATCGCTGCTGCCCACGCGACGCGCCTGCAGCAACATGGCGCTGGCATGGGTGGACCATGCGCCGGCATTGGTGTCGGCCGTCAGTTCGAGGCCACGGTGGCGTTCGGTGCCGTCGATGCCGACGATGCAGTTGGGGGTGCCGATGGTCGGATCACATGCACCCGTGGTCGTGACCTGAGGGTTGCGGATGGTGAAGGCCGTGGCCGACCAGGCCAGCATGTCGCCCCGTCCTTTCAGGCCGATCTCGGCCTGGCGGCTCTTGACCGGCGCCAGCGCCTGACCAGCGTCGACGTACTGCGCGCGGTTGGGCACAACGCGCGACTCGATGCCTTCGCCCCAGCTTGCATAGACAAGTTGCTGAGGCGCGAACTCGTGACTCAACGCCAGCCAGGGCGTGTTGAAACTCTGGCTGTAGCTGGTGGTCTCATCGCGTTCGGTGCGCGAGGTCTCGCGTGTGATGCGGCTGTGGCGCAGGCCGAACCACAGGCTCGATCCGGTCGCCAGTTCGACCTTGTCGCGCAGGTAGAACTCGGTGCTGCGTTCATTGCGGTTGGTGTTGCCGTCGTTGGTGGCGGCGGCAGCCGGCACGACGACGCTGCCGTCGATCTGCCCGACACCCGCGAACCTGAATGTCTGGTCGTTGAAGCGCGCGCGGTGATGGCTCTTCAACACACCTGCAACCACCTCATGCGATAAGGCACCGGTCGACACTGCGCCCTTGAGCGACACGTCGAGCGCATCGGTGCGACGGCGCTCACCTTCGCTGCGGAAGTCGTAGAAGTCGAAGCTGCCATCGCTGCAGTAGCGGGTGAAGTTGTTCTCGGCACTGCAACCGGAAGGGAAGGCAATGCGGTCATCGCTTTTCAGCTGCTGGCTCGCAGCATGAGCCACCAGGCTCCAGCCATTGCTCAGTCCCTGGGTCATGCGCAAAGAAGCGGTCTGGCCATCCAGCACCACCGGCAGCGACCAGGGCTGGTTGTTGAGGTTGATGCGTGGGTCGATGGTGCGCGCATCGGGCACGACGTTGCCCAGCATGCTGAAGCCCGGCACGCTGGGTTGCGACTGATGGCTGACTTCGACCTCGGCTTCGACCAGGGTCTGCGCCGCGATGCGCCAGTCCGCAGCCACCGCCAGCAAGCGGCGCTCGCCGTCGGCGCTGCGGGTCTGTGGCTTCAACTCTTCGCTGAGCGCGTTGACTCTCAAGCCCAGGCTGGCCTGCGGGCCGAATCGCTCCGACACATCGACCGACACGCTGGTGCCGCCGCCCTGGCGCAGGCCGATGCTGGCGCTGCGCAGGATCACGTCGGGGCGCTTGACCACCAGGTTCACCAGGCCACCGGGTGAGCTGGTGCCGGCCTGGATACCACTCGTGCCCTTGAGCACTTCGACGCGTTGCTTGTTGCCCAGCGGCAGCGCGGTTTCGGCGTTGATGGGCAGACCGTCACGGCGGTAGTTGTACTGGTTGTCGGCCACGTAGCCGCGGATGGTGAGAAAGCTCCAGTAACCCTCGGCGTTGTAGGCGTCGCTGACGCTGGCATCGAAGCGGCTGAGCTGCGAGATCTGCGTGGCGCCAGCGTCGGCCATGGCCGCTGCATTGATCACCACGGCGGACTGCGGCGTACGTGCCGCCGGTTCGTCACCAAAGCCGCCCACACCAGCGGCCTGTGGCACACGGCCCGTGATGGTAACGCTGGGCAGTTGCGACGCGCTGGTCGCCGGGTTGGCGACGGGCTGTGCCTGTGCCAGACCAGCGCAACACAAGGCTGCAGCCAGGACGAGCGGACTGCGTCGCCCCCCCGTGCAGCGACTCGAGCAAGGGCGGGCCGACGCTTGCGAAGGCAAGCGAGGAGCGATAGGGAAACGGGTGAATGCCATCGATGACTCCGTGTTGTCGATGGCAGGTCGGCAAGACGGAGCGGGGGCACTCAGGCCCGGACGATCTGATCTGCTTCCCTGCGCGAGGATTACCTCAATCAGGTTCAAAGGGACTTTCTCAGTCGCAGCACCTCTCGGCACTGCAACACCCCTAGCGAAGTGGCGGCTCGCGACAGATGTCGTCGAGCCAGCGGGCGGGATTATGCAACCGTGACCAGTTGCACGGTGATGCGGGTTGCCCCACGGACGACTCGCACTCTGTCGACGGTCTGCGGTCGATGGACGCCCCGCAAGACAAAAGGCCCCGAAGGGCCTTTGCGGACAGGGCGAAAGCCGAGTGCTTAGTCGAACACCGGCGTCTCGACGCCCAGCACCTTGTGCAGCTTGGGGCTGGTGGTGGTGTACTGCAGCAGCACGCGCTTTTCCGGGAAGATGTAGGGGCTGGCACCGAAGGCCGCCAGCGCTGCTTCGTGGAAGCCCGACAGGATGAGCTTCTTCTTGCCCGGGTAGGTGTTGATGTCACCCACGGCGAAGATCCCCGGCACGGTGGTCTCGAACTTCTCGGTGTCGACCACGAGTTGCTTGCGCTCGATGCCCAGGCCCCAGTCGGCGATGGGGCCGAGCTTGGGCGACAGGCCGAAGAACACCAGCAACATGTCCAGCGGCACCACGCGCGTGACACCATCGCCGCCGGTCACCTTGATGGCGCTGAGCTTGCCGTCCTTCTCGTCGATGTCGGTCACCTGGCCGACCATGAACTGCATCTCGTAGGCGTCGCACAACTCGCGCATCTTGGCCACACTCGCCGGCGCGGCGCGGAAGCCGTCGCGGCGGTGGATCAGGATCACACTTTCGGCCTTGTTCGGGCCGTCGTTGACAAAGTTGAGCGCCCAGTCGAGGGCCGAATCACCACCGCCCACGATCACCAGGTTCTTGCCGGCGAACTGCTCAGGGTTGCGCACCCGGTAGTGCAACTGGGTGCCATCGTATTTGTCGATGCCCTCGACGCGCAGCAGGCGCGGCTGGAACGAGCCCACCCCCCCGGCGATGAACACGGTCTTGGTCAGGAAACGTGTGCCCTTGGCCGTGGCCACGTGGAAACGACCGTCGTCCTGCTTGGCGACCTCGGTCACTTCCTGGCCGAGGTGGAAGGTGGCGCCGAACGGCTCGATCTGCTTGAGCAGGTTGTCGGTCAGTTCCTTGCCGGTGCACATGGGCACAGCCGGGATGTCGTAGATCGGCTTGTCGGGGTAGAGCTCGATGCACTGGCCGCCCGGGTAGGCGAGTGAGTCGATGATGTGGGCCTTGATCTCGAGCAGGCCGAGTTCGAAGACTTGGAACAGGCCAACCGGGCCGGCGCCGACGATGACGGCGTCGGTTTCGATCGGGCCGTCATGAGAGTTGGCAGTCTGGCTGATTTCGGCGTTCACGTGCGCATCCATGGCAGATCGCGCCACTGAGGGCGCGGGGGTGTAGTAATCGTTGACAACATCAGCGCGGCGGCCTGGCAGCCACGCGGCGCGCCGCTCAGCGCTTGAGTTCCTTGAGCTTGTCCTTGACGTCTTTCCAGGCGTCGGCATCGGGCAGCGCCGGTTTGCGTTTGGTGATGCTCGGCCACTTGGCGGCCAGCTCGATGTTGAGCTTGATGAAGTGCATCTGGTTTTGCGGCACATCCTCCTCGGGCAGGATGGCGTTGACCGGGCATTCGGGAATGCACACGGCGCAGTCGATGCATTCATCCGGGTCGATGGCCAGGAAGTTGGGGCCTTCGCGGAAGCAATCGACCGGGCACACGTCGACACAGTCGGTGTATTTGCAGCGGATGCACGATTCGGTGACGACGTGAGTCATGAGGCGCTAGATGGAGTTGGAATGTGGGAGCGGGCGCCCCGGCCGCGAGCAAACCCGCCGAGCCGAGGAAAACGCGCGATTTTAAGACGGCCGCGCTGGTGCGGGAAATTGAGCCAACTCAAGGCCGGCCGCCGCACGGGCATCGGCGCCACGGTCTGCGCCCACATCGGACGCCTGAGCGGGCAAGGCCGCAGCCCCGGCGCCCACGGTCACCACCGCCGGCCGGCCGGCATGCAGGGCCGACGCGGCGCCGAGTTGGCCCAGCACGTGGCTGCTGTCGAGTTGATCCGGCCAGCCCGCCCGCGACACCACCAGCACCGGTGTGTCCGCCGTCCAGCCGGCGCCCAGCAGGCGGGTGGCGAGTTCGCCAAGCTGTCGCCCGGCCATGTAGAACACCTCGGTGTCGGCGCTCAGGCTGCTGCGCAGTTCGCCGGCCACGGTCATCGCGGTGGCAAAACTCACGCTGCGGCCCGTGCCCCGGCGCGTCAGCGGGCGTTGTGTGGCGGCGGCGGCGGCGAGTGCGGCCGTCACACCCGGCACCACCTCGCAGGGGATGCCGGCAGCGCGCAGGGTGACGAGTTCTTCTTCGAGCCGACCGAACAGGCTGGGGTCGCCGCCCTTCAGGCGCACCACACAGCCATGGCTGAGCGCCTTGTCGAGCAGCAGCGCGTTGATCTGCGCTTGCTGGGTGGCGTGGACGAAGCCGCGTTTGCCGACGTCGATCCATTCGGCACTCGGCGCCAGATCACGCAGTGCCGGGTCGGCCAGGGCGTCGAACAACACAACCTCGGCCTCGCGTAGGCGTGCTGCACCACGCACCGTGATGAGATCGGCCACACCTGGCCCGGCACCGATGAAAACGACTCGACCCATGATGGGGCGATTGTGGCCGGCTTCACGCCGCAAACGCGGCGTTCACGAGCAAGGCACCGCTGGTGCGGTTGGTGGTGGGGTCGACCACGATCAGCGCGCCACCAACGCGATTGGCGGAGTAAGCCTCCACCGGTAGCGCCTGCTGGGTCTGGATCAACACACGGCCGATCTCGTTGACGCCGAGCTGATGCGCATCCACCTCGTCGAGCGAGTTGATGTCCAGCCGGTGGTCGATGGCGGTGATGCGTGCCTGCACCCAGCGGTTGCCATGGCGCAGCCAGTATTTGCGGCCCAGCACCGCCGGCTCGACGTCCAGCCAGGCCAGCGTGGCGCTGAAGGCCTGGGTCGTGGGTGCGCTGCCGGGCGTGAAGATCCAGTCACCGCGCGACACATCCACCTGGCGGTCCAGCACGATGCCGGCCGACTGGCCCGCCTCGCAGCCGTCCACGTCGCTGCCGGCGTGGCGCACGCTGGCCACGATGGCCGTCTCGCCACTCGGGAAGATCTGCACCGTGTCGCCAGCCTTCACCGCGCCGTGAGCGATACGCCCCCACATCACGCGGTGCTGGTGGCCCGTGCCATGGCCCTCGTCGCGCGCCACGTATTGCACCGGCACCAGCAGGTTGCCGTCGTGTGCCTCGTCGGTGACGGGCAGGGTTTCCAGGATCTGCAGAAGCGTCGGGCCGGTGTACCAGTCCCAGTTGGCCGACGGTGTGGCGACGTTATCGCCGCGTAGCGCCGACACAGGAACGATGCCCTTGACGGTGATGCCGGCCTCGGCTGCGAATTTGGTCAGCGCGGCAGACACGGCCTTGAAGGCCGCCTCGCTGCGCGCGTCGACGGCGTCGAGCTTGTTCACCGCAAACACGATGCTCGGCACCCGCAGCAGACGCGCCAGCAGGCTGTGACGGCGCGTCTGCGGAAGCAGCACCACCTCGGCCACACTCGTGTCGAGCTTGGTGATGTCGACCAGCACCACGGCGGCATCACTGCCGGCCGCAGCCGTCACCATGTTGCGGGTGTACTGCTCGTGGCCCGGGGCGTCGGCAATGATGAACTTGCGCGTCTTGGTGGCGAAGTACTGGTAGGCCACATCGATGGTGATGCCCTGCTCGCGTTCGGCCTCGAGGCCGTCGGTCAGCAGCGACAGGTCGATCGGCGCACCGGCAGCGCGTTTTTCCAGCGCGTCGAGCTTGTCGGCCAGGATGCCGCGGCTGTCGAACAGCAGGCGCCCGATGAGTGTGCTCTTGCCGTCGTCCACGCTGCCTGCAGTGAGGAAGCGCAGAGCCTTGTGGGCGAGTTCTTCGCCGGCGTTGATGTGTTCAGTGCTCATCAGAAATACCCTTCCTTCTTGCGACGCTCCATGGACGCTTCCGAGGTCCGATCGTCCATGCGTGTAGCGCCGCGTTCACTCACCGTCACCTGCAGCGTCTCGGCCACGATGTCGGCAGTGCTGCTGGCCAGGCTTTCCACCGGGCAGGTGCAGGTCATGTCACCCACGGTGCGAAAACGTACGTCGATGGTCTCGATCAGGTCGCTCGCATCCGGCGGTGTCACCTCGGTCACCGGCACCAGCAGGCCCTTGCGGCGATAGATCTCGCGCTTGTGCGTGTAGTAGATGTCGGGCAGCGGGATGTTCTCGCGGGCGATGTAGAGCCACACGTCGAGTTCGGTCCAGTTGCTGATGGGGAAGGCGCGGAAGTGTTCGCCCGGCTTGATGCGCGTGTTGAACAGGTTCCACAACTCGGGCCGCTGCTCCTTGGGCTGCCACTGGCCGAAGCTGTCGCGGTGGCTGAAGATGCGCTCCTTGGCCCGCGCCTTCTCCTCGTCGCGCCGGGCGCCACCAATCATGCAGTCGAAGTGATGCTCCTCGATGGTCTCGAGCAGCGTCACGGTCTGGTGGCCGTTGCGCGATTCCAGCGGGTGCGCCAGGCGGATCGTGCCGGCCTTGATCGAGTCGTCGAGGTGGCCGACGATCAGGCGTTCGCCCATTTCCCTGACACGTTTGTCCCGGAACTGGATGACTTCCGGAAAGTTGTGCCCCGTGTCCACGTGCACCAGCGGAAACGGCAGCTTGCCGGCAAAACGCGGGCGCTCGCCCGGCGCGCTCAGCTTGCGCTTGAAGGCCTTCTCGGCCAGGTGCAGCACGACACAAGAATCCTTGCCGCTCGAAAACAGCAGGCCGGGGCGCTCGAAGGCACCGGCCACTTCACGCAGGATGAAGATGGCTTCTTCTTCCAGTGCATCGAGGTGGCGCTGGTCGACGTCAGGCAACAGGTTCGCGGCATGGGTGGCGGCGTTCATGCGGAAACTCCTTGGGTCTTGTTCGATGCGGGCAGAGCCGATACGGCGGCGTCGTGGGCGGGCTCCTGATGCACGTGCAGGCCACATTCCTTGGCCGCTTCGTCCTCCCACCACCATCTGCCGGCGCGGAAGTCCTCCCCCACGGCGATGGCGCGGGTGCACGGCGCACAGCCGATGCTGGGCATGAACTCGTCGTGCAGCGGGTTGTAGGGCACGTTGTTGCTCTGGATGTAGTGCCACACGTCGGCCCAGCTCCAGTCGATCAGGGCATTGAGCTTGGCGCGGCCGGCGTCGTCGGCTTCGAGCATCGTCATGCCGCCGCGGTTGTTGCTCTGCTCGCGGCGCAGGCCGGTGATCCAGGCGGTGCGGCTGGCCAACATACGACCCAGCGGCTCGAGCTTGCGCAGTCCGCAGCAGCCCTTGCGCAACGCCAGGCTGTCGTACATGGCCTTGTCGCCGTT
>JADJDQ010000020.1 GCA_016702605.1 Candidatus Intricatilinea gracilis | reverse complement strand
GCCCGCGAAGCCGGCCCGGGCGACGTGCTGGCGGCCGATGGCTACCTCTTCGCCACGCCCGAATGCCTTGCCGCGATGGGCGGTCTGATGAAGGACTTCTTCGACCGCAGCTACTACCCCGTGCTCGACCACGTGGCCGGCCGGCCCTACGCCAGCCTGGTCTGCGCCGGCAGCGACGGGCAGGACGCGGCGCGGCAGATCGCACGCATTGCCACCGGCTGGCGGCTGGCGCAGGTGGCCGACCGCTGATCGTCTGCACCCGGGCGCAGACGCCCGAGCAGATCCTGGCGCCCAAGCACATCGAGCCGGATGACCTGCAGCGCTGCCAGGACCTGGGCGCGGCCATGGCCGCCGGGCTGCGGCTAGGCGTGTTCTGACGCAGGGGGGGCCTCCGGCGCCGGTTGCGGCGCACCGAAGGACTCAGCGATGAAGTCGACGAAGGCCCGCACCCGCGTGGACAGCTGCAGCCGCTGCGGCCAGACGGCGTAGATGTCCGCCTCGGGCGTTTCCCACTGCGGCAGCACCGGTACCAGCCGGCCGCTGGCCAGGTGGCGGGCGATGTCCCACTCGGCGCGCATCAGGATGCCATGCCCCTCCAGCGCCCAGGCCACGGCGATCTCGCCGTCGTTGGTGGCCAGGTTGCCGCGCGTCTTCACCGTTTCGCTGCGCTGGCGCGCTCCCCGGCCGGTCGACAGGCGCCAGGTGCCGTAGGCCTCGTCGCCCTGGCGGATGCCGATGCAGGCGTGGCCCACCAGCTCCTGTGGCGTCTTTGTGGCGTGCCGCAGCGCGCCAGGTAGGCCGGCGCGGCGCAGAGCAGGCGGCGGTTGGCGGCCAGCCGGCGGGCGATCACCCGGGCGTCGGGCGGCGCGCCGAAGCGGATGCAGACGTCGAAGGCGTCGTCCGTCAGCGGTGGCGGGTTGACCGAGAGCTGCACCTGCACGTCCACCTCCGGGTGGGCGCGCACGAAGCGCGAGATCACTGGCGCCACCTGGCTGCGCCCGAAGCCGAGCGTGGCGTTCACGCGCAGCAGCCCCTGCGGCAGCGCCTTGGCGCGGCGCAGCAGCGCATCCAGCTCCTCGATCTCGCCCAGGATGTGCCGGGCGCGCTCCACCACCGCCTCGCCCTCGGGCGTCAGGCTCATGCGCCGCGTGGTGCGATTGACCAGCGCCACGCCACTGCGTGATCGATCAGTCCCAGGCGC
This sequence comes from Candidatus Intricatilinea gracilis, assembly GCA_016702605.1. GTDB lineage: Bacteria > Pseudomonadota > Gammaproteobacteria > Burkholderiales > Burkholderiaceae_C > Sphaerotilus > Sphaerotilus gracilis. The sequence goes on along the minus strand of JADJDQ010000020.1, from coordinate 4,511 downwards.
TTGCTCACCGCCGCCTTGGACAGGCCCAGCTCGCGCGCGCCGCGGCGCTCAGGCTGCCGCTGCCCGCCAGGCGTGACCAGGAAGGCCAGGTCGGCGCTGTGCAGTGGGCTTTGCGAAGCGGGCTGGGTCATCACGTCCTCATCGTTCACCTGGGGTTGACGATGCTTTCACTTTCGACTCCGGATCCGGCAAGCCCCGGTTTCTTAAAGTGCGGACATCGCCACCGACAGGAGAACCGACATGAAGACCTACGCCATCGCAGCCATTCCCGGAGACGGGATCGGCAAGGAAGTGGTGCCCGCCGGCCGGCAGGTGCTGCAGGCGCTGGCCGCGGCCGATGGCGGCTTTGCCGTCGAGTTCGAGTCCTTCGACTGGGGCGGTGACTGGTACCGCGAGCACGGCGAGATGATGCCGGCCGACGGGCTGGAGGCCCTCAAGGGCAAGGACGCCATCCTGTTCGGCTCGGCCGGCGACCCGCACATCCCCGACCACATCACGCTGTGGGGCCTGCGCCTGAAGATCTGCCAGGGCTTCGATCAATACGCCAACGTGCGCCCGACGCGCATCCTGCCGGGCATCGACGGGCCGCTCAAGCGCTGCCGGACCGAAGATCTGAACTGGGTCATCGTGCGCGAGAACTCCGAGGGCGAATACTCGGGCGTCGGCGGCCGGGTTCACCAGGGCCACCCGATCGAGGCGGCCACCGACGTGTCGATCATGACCCGCGTGGGTGTGGAGCGCATCATCCGCTTCGCCTTCGAGCTGGCCCGGAGCCGCCCGCGCAAGCTGCTGACGGTGGTCACCAAGAGCAACGCCCAGCGCCACGCGATGGTGATGTGGGACCAGATCGCCGCCGAGGTGGCCGCCGACTTCCGGACGTGAAGTGGGACAAGGAGCTGGTGGACGCCATGACCGCGCGCATGGTCAACCGGCCGGCCACGCTGGACACCATCGTCGCCACCAACCTGCATGCGGACATCCTCAGCGACCCGGCCGCTGCACTCGCCGGCAGCCTGGGCATTGCCCCCACGGGCAACCTCGACCCGCAGCGCCGCTACCCGAGCATGTTCGAGCCCATCCACGGCTCGGCCTTCGACATCATGGGCCAGGGCCTGGCCAACCCCGTGGGCACCTTCTGGAGCTGCGTGATGCTGCTGGAGCACCTGGGCGAGCACGCTGCGGCGCAGCGGCTGATGGCGGCCATCGAGACCGTCACTGCCACGCCCGCGCTGCACACCCGCGACCTGGGCGGCAGCGCCACCACGGTGCAGGTGACCGAGGCCGTGTGCCGGCACCTCGCCGCACAGAGAGCCGCTGAGGTGCTCACCTGAACGCGACCCCAGATCGCCCGACCCGGAGACCGTCATGACCTACATCCCTTCGATGTCCTCCACCCGCCGTGGCCTGCTGGCCGGCGCTGCCGCGCTGGCGGTCCTGCCCGGCATGGCCGCGGCCGAGACCTTCCCGACCAAGCCCGTCACGCTGATCGTGCCCTTCCCGGCCGGCGGCACCACCGACGTGCTGGCGCGCTCGCTGGCCGAGAAGCTCGGCCCGGCGCTCGGCCAGACGGTGATCGTCGAGAACAAGCCCGGCGCGGGCGCGACGCTGGGGCGGACCTGGTCGCCAAGTCCAGGGCGGACGGCCACACCCTGCTGGTCGGCGCCGTGCATCACACCATCGCCCCCGCGGTCTACAAGAAGCTGCCCTACGACCTGCAGAAGGACTTTGCGCCGCTGACCACCATCGCACTGGTGCCCAACGTGCTGGTGGTCAGCGCGGCCTCGCCGGCCAGGACGGTGGCCGAACTGGCGGCGCTGGCCAAGACCGCCAAGCCCGAGCTGAGCTATGGCTCCAACGGCAACGGCACCGCGCAGCACCTGATCGGCACCCAGTTCGAGAACATGATCGGCGCCAACCTGCTGCACATCCCGCATAAAGGGCAGCGGCCCGCTCACCACCGACCTGCTGGGCGGGCAGGTGACGATGTCCTTCGACACCATCACCCCGGTGCTGCAGCACATCAGCAGCCGGCAAGCTGCGCGCGCTGCGGTGACCACCGGCAAGCGCTCCTCGGCCCTGCCGGAGGTGCCCACCCTGGCCGAGGCCGGGCTGGCAGGCTTCGACCTCGGCACCTGGTTCGGTGCTCGCGCCGGTGGCCACGCCCAGGACGTGCAGGCCCGGCTTGCCACCGAGATGGTCAAGATCATCCGCTCGCCCGAGTTCAAGAAGCGCATGGACGAGATCGGCGCCGAGCCCATCGGCAACACGCCCGAGCAGATGGCCCGCCAGATCCGTGACGATAGCGAGAAGTACGCCCGCCTGGTCAAGCAGGCCAAGGTCGTCATCGAGTGACGCAGACGATGGAAGCCCCTGCGGCCCGCGACCTGCTGCGCGCGATGTTCGACGCCGCGCTGCAGGCGGCCCAGCCGGCGCACAGCCTGCCGCGCCACCTGCCGCCGGTGCCCCGCGGACGCACCGTGGTCATTGGTGCCGGCAAGGCCGCGGCGTCGATGGCGCAGTGCCTGAGCGGCACTGGCCAGCGCCGCTGCGGGCCTGGTCGTGACCCGCTACGGCCACGCTCTACCCTGCGACCGCATCGAGGCGACCTGGTGATCCATCTGCTCTCCGGCGGCGGCTCGGCCTTGCTGGCCCTGCCACTGCCCGGCATCACCCTGGCCGACAAGCAGTCCCTCGCCCGCGCCCTGCTGGCCAGCGGTGCGACCATCGGCGAGATCAACACCGTGCGCCGCCACCTCTCGGCCATCAAGGGTGGGCGCCTGGCTGCCGCCTGCGCGCCGGCCCGGGTGGTCAACCTGGTCATCTCAGACGTGCCGGGTGACGCCGCGGTGGACATCGCCTCCGGCCCCACCGTGCCCGACCCGACCACCTGCGCCGACGCACTGGCCATCCTGCGGCGCTGCCGCATCGACGCGCCGCCGGCCGTGCTGCGCCTGCTGGAGGAAGCGACGATCGCCGAATCCCACAAGCCCGGCGACCCGCGCCTGCCGGCCATCGAGACGCACTGGATCGCCACCCCGCAGCAGGCGCTGGAGGCCGCGGCGGAGGTCGGCCGGCGCGCCGGGCTGGCGGTGCACATCCTGGGCGACGCGCTGGAGGGCGAGGCCCGCTCGATGGGCCGCACCCTCGCCGCCATCGCCCAGCAGGTGGCCCGCCGCGCCCAGCCCTTCACGCCGCCCTGCGTGCTGCTCTCGGTGGCGAATCGACGGTGCAGGTGCGCGGCAGCGGCCGCGGCGGGCGCAACGTCGAGTTCCTGCTCGCCCTGACCCTGGCGCTGCAGGGCGACCCCCACATCCACGCGCTGGCGGCTGACACCGATGGCGTGGACGGCATCGAGCCGATCGCCGGAGCCCTGGCCGGGCCGGACACCCTGGCGCGCGCCGAAGCGCTGGGCCACCGCGCCGCCGATGCGCTGGACCGCAACGACGCGCACACCTTCTTCGAAGCCCTGGGCGACAGCCTCGTCACTGGCCCGACGTTGACCAACGTGAACGACTTCCGGGCGATCCTGATCACTCGGTGACCGGCAGCGGGTGGATTGCCGTGCGGTCGGCTGCGGGTGGACTTGCTGACCCATCAACCCGCCTTCGCGCACCCGGTGCCAGACTGACCGCCTGGACCGGATGTCCGTTGGAGGCAGTCGATGCGCGTCGTCCTGTGGGTGGTTGCCGGCCTGCTGGTGCTGGCTGGATTGGCGGCTCTTTGGGTGTCGAACCGACCGGGGGCGGACCTCGGCGAGGTGTTCCGGCAGCGCCTGACCGCGCTGCCCGCGCTGCCGCCGCCGCGGCGCCGGTCACCGAGGCGGACCTCGCCCGGCTGGCCGCCCGAGCCGGTGCAGCGCTGGCTGCGCCATGCCGGCGTGGTCGGCCGCCCGCCCGTGCGCGCGGTGCATGTGACCTTCGACGCGACGCTGTACTCGGCGCTGACCAGCCCGGCATGCGCGGCCCGGCGCACCAGGTGGATGTGCTCGATCCGCCGCGGCGCCTGTTCCACATGTTCACCCCTGCATGGCGGGCCTGCGCTGTGCAGGTGCTGCACGACTACCACCGCGGGCACGACGCCACGATGCAGGTGCCTGGCCGGGGTGGATGTGGCGGACTTGCCGGCCGCTGCTGTCGCGCACCGGAGACGGTGACGCTGCTCAACGACCTGTGCGCCTACGCACCCTCCGCGCTGCTGGGGCCGGCGATGCGCTGGGAGGCCTCCAATGCGCAGCACGCGCGGGTGGTGTTCCCCGCGAACGGGCCGCACACGGTGAGCGCCGAGCTGACCTTCGACGCCGAGGGCTGGCTGGTCGACTTCCGCCCCGAGGACCGCGGCGACGTGAAGGCCAACGACCGCGTCGACCGGATGCCCTGGACCACGCCGCTGAGCGAGTTCCGCAGCGCCGAAGGCGGCCGGCGCGTGCCCGGGCGCGGCGATGCGGTCTGGCACCGCGCGGACGGACCCTTTGTCTACGGCCGCTTCCGGGTCGAGCGGGTGACCTACGACGA
>JADJDQ010000019.1 GCA_016702605.1 Candidatus Intricatilinea gracilis | reverse complement strand
CAATGCAGCGCGGCCAGGAGGCTGCCCGCATGGCCCGGCCGGAGCGGGAGGCGGTGCCTGAGCTGCCGCTGCTGCGGCGGGTGATCATCGTGATCGACTACGACGGCGGTGAGCCCGTCGAGCACCGCATCGAGCTGTATCGCACTGGTCGCGTGGACGTGTATCGCGCGACAGCAGACGGCCAGGATTGGGGCCGTCGGGGCTGGTCGGCGGTGTTGGAGGGGCTGCGCAAGAGCCTCCCGCGCAGGCTGTCTGTGCGGGCGCTCGCCAGCTACTGGGCGCCCCGGCACTCAAGAGAGGATCCATCGAAATGACCACCAACTACCAAGCCCTGGGCGAACACACCGCCTACACCGCGCAGGCCAAGGACGCGGCCCTGCGCCGCATGGCCCTACTCAACAACCTGAGCGTTCTGCTGCATCGCCTGAGCGAGCGCCCGGGCGAGCCATTGAGTCTGCAGACCATCAGCGAGCAGCTGGACCAAGCCGCCGCGGCCGAGCGAGAGATGAATGCCGCGCTGGACCGTGCCAACCAGGCCGCAGCCCTATGCGGCCAGCCGGACCTGCGGCCCGAGCGGCTGTTGCGCTGACCGCGCTCCCGTCCACAAGCAGCAAACCCCGCCTTGGCGGGGTTTGCTGCTTGTGGGGAGGGTGGAGGTCTACAGGCCGATCCTCTTCAGCACCGCGGGCAGCAGCTGCGCCAGGAAGATGGCGCCCACCACCCACATGATGATGCGGTTGTTGCCCTCGGCCAGATCCGCCTTGGTGGCGTAGTTCGACTTGATCACCGCCAGGTCGCGCTCGATGGCGTTGAGCCGTTCGCCGGTCTTCTCAGCGAGGGATTCCAGCTTGGCTACACGTGCTTGCATGTCGTCATCCGGTGGGTCGGGCGGGCCGCTGCTGCCGTCTCCGACGGACTGCAGGCTCGGAAACAGGGGGGTAGGATCAACCATCTTCATGTCCCGCGCCGCCGGTGGTGAGAGGCAAATTCACGGCAGCCTGCATCTCTTCCAGCCACTGTGCCGTCAGCGGGTGCCCCATGGACCGGCTCCAGTCGGCCGCCTCCACCAGGCGCGCCAGCAGGGCGTCGCCCTTCACCGCCCCGGATTCGATGAGCGCCTGGCACAGGCTGGCATAGGCCAAGCTCACCCCCAGCATGAGGTCTGTGACGGCGGCTTGCTTGCCTTGAGTGACCATGGCCGGATGGTAGCCCACGGACATTCCTGCCGCATCCGCAGCAGCCCGCAGGCCCTGGCGCTGTTCGTGCGATCGGCCGCCCCCGCCCGCCGTGCCCCCACACCCTCACACGCGCGCGCGCGTGAGGCGACCATGCGGCCATGGATTCCTCCTTCTACCCGACCGAACCCGCCTTCTCCCCTCCGGCGCGCGGGCCGGGGCTGCGGCTGTGGGGGTGGGTGCTCATCACCGCGGTGCTGTTGGCGGCTGTCTGGGCGCTCGCGCCGCAGCAGTTGGCCGTCAGCGTCTACAAGTTGAGCCTTGTCACTCTGGCTGCGGTGGTGGGCTACTGGCTCGACCGCTCCCTGTTCCCCTACGGCAGGCCCGATGAGCTGCTGGAGCGCACGTTGGTGCAGCCGGAGCTGGCTGCAGCCTTTGCTGCTGCGATGCTCCGCCGTGCCGTCGTCGTGGCCGCCGCCATGCTGGCCATGGGCCTGGGGGCTTGACGGTGCGCCGCGCAGTTCTGGCGGTGCTGGGCGTGGTGCTGCTGATCGCAGTCGCACTTGCCGCGCTGCTGGTGATGGTGCCGGCCGGGGCGGCCGAGAAATCTCCCCCCGCCCCCTTTGCAAAAGGGGGGCGGGGGGGATTTGCGCCCTCGCCCGCTGCCACCCGCTGGCGCGCCGAGCTGACCCGCCAGGCGCATGCGCAGTGGGGGCTGGATGCCCCCGTGCCGGCCCTGGCTGCGCAGGTGCACCAGGAGAGCGGCTGGCGCGCCGATGCCGTCAGCCGCGTGGGCGCGCAGGGCATGGCGCAGTTCATGCCCGCGACTGCCCGCTGGTGGTGTGATCTGCATCGCCTGAGCGCCACAGACTGCCGGCCCGCCAACCCCCGCTGGGCCTTGCGTGCGCTGGTGGGCTATGACCGCTGGCTGTGGGATCGCCTTGCCGCCGCCGGCAATCCGTCTGATCGCCTGTGGGCCACCCTGCGCAGCTACAACGGCGGCCTGGGCCACTGGCAGGCCGAGTCACGCCTGGCCGCCGGCCCGCTGCGCACGCACATCGACGCCGCCTGCGGCCGCGCCAGGCGCGCCCCGGGGCACTGCCCCGAAAACCTCGGCTACCCCCGCCGCATTCTGTTTGATCTGCAGCCGCGTTACTCGACCTGGGGCGCGGTGTGGTCCGTGCAGGCGGAGTAACGCGGTGAGCCTCTACGAAATCATTGTTGCCGGCATCGCCGCCAGCAACTTCGTCCTCACGCTGGCCGTGATGGCCACCAACCGCAACAAGGCCGCGGCCGCCAAGCTCGACGAGCTGGGCCGCAAGCTGGAAGCCGACCTGGCCGAGATGGACAGCCGCTTTGACAGGCGGGCCGTTGAGCATGCGCTGCGCATTGAGCGGCTGGACGCAGAGGCCGAGAGCGCCGAAGCACGAGGACTTGGGCTCGATCTACGACCAGCTCAACGCCACCCGGCAGCAGGTGGAGCGCTTGTCAGGCGAGATGTCCGGTCAGCTGGAGCAGATCAACACCAACATGCGGCTGCTCTTGAGCCAGATGATGAAGACCCTGTGAGGCCCCGATGCTGAGCACCCCCGACAACCGCCGCCGCAGCCTGCTGACGTCCATCGTCTTCGGCGCCGGCTCCCCGCAGTCCGTGCGCGACCTGGTGCGCGAGATGAGCATGGTGCATGGCATCGCCGTCAGCGCCGACCTGGTGCGCGGCGACCTGACCTGGCTGGCCGAGCAGGGCCTGGTGCGCAAGCTCGACGACGCCGCCTTGCCCACCGAGCGCGGCCGCGACGTGGCGCTGGGCAATGCGCCCTGGCCGGGGGCCTGAGCCATGGCCCACCCGCCCGAGGCCCGCATGGCCGTGCGCAGCGCCTACATCGGCGGCCTGCCCATCGAGCAGGCGGCCGACAAGGCCGGCGTGCCGCTGGGCACCGCCCGGCGGTGGAAGGCCGCCGCGGCTGAGGAAGGCGACGACTGGGACAAGTTCCAGCGCGCCAGCTTGATCGTGGCCGGTGGCGGCTTTGATGCGGCCATGGGGCGGGTGGCGGCCGCCATGATCCTGCGCTGCGAGGCGGTGATGGAGCAGCTCTCCAGCGCCACCGACCCCGACCCGGTCGAGCAGACCAAGGCCATCGCTGCGGTCTCCGACGCCCTGAGCAAGGCCCAGGCTGCCGCGCGCCGCCTGATGCCCGAGAGTGACCGCCTGGCCATCGAGAACGGCGCGGTCAAGGGTTACGTCGAGCTGCTGGTGCGCCTGTCGCCCGGCGCGGCCGAGGCGGCGCTGGAGGGGCGATGGAAGCCTACAGCCGCGGCGAGCGCTGACCATTTCGAGGAGATCCTCCACATGGTTCGCGACACCCGCGACACCCGCCTCACCCGCAAGCAAGCCGCCGATGACCTGGCGGCCTTTGCGGCGCAGCTGCGCCAGCGCATCGAGGCGCAGGTGTCCGGCTTCAACCCGGACCCGCTGGCCTGCGCTGCGCGGCGCCGCTCGGCGAGCGCGGACTTCGACACCTTCGTCAACACCTACTTCCCGCACTACATCCGCAGCCCGCACAAGAGCGAGCTGCACCGCTACCTGTTTGCCCGCCTGGTGGAGATCGTCACCAGCCCCAAGAGCGAGACGGACGCGATCGCCGCGCCGCGCGGCGAGGCCAAGAGCACCCTGGTGTCGCAGCTGTTCGTGCTGTGGTGCCTGGTCACCGGGCGCAAGCGCTACCCGGTGATCGTCATGGACTCGATCGACCAGGCCTACCCGATGCTGGAGGCCATCAAGGCCGAGCTGGAGTTCAACCCGCGCCTGGCCATGGACTATCCGGAGGCCTGCGGCCAGGGGCGCGTCTGGCAGGCGGCGACGATCATCACCCGCAGCGATGCCAAGGTGCAGGTCGCCGGCTCCGGCAAGAAGCTGCGCGGTCTGCGCCACGGCCCGCACCGGCCCGATCTGTGCGTGCTGGACGATATCGAGAACGACGAGCAGGTGCGCAACCCCGAGCAGCGCGACAAGCTGCAGAGCTGGCTGACCAAGACGGTGCTGCCCCTGGGCGGCGCGGTGGCCAAGTTCGACGTGGTCTACATCGGCACCATCCTGCACTACGACTCGGTGCTCAGCCGCACGCTGGCCAACAAGATGTGGCGCAGCGCGCGCTTCAAGGCGCTGCTGCAGTGGCCCGACCGCATGGACCTCTGGGACCGCTGGGAAGAGACGCTGCGCAACGAGGGCGAGGACGCCGCCGACACCTTCTGGCGCGAGCACCAGGCCGAGATGGAGGCCGGCGCCGTGGTCAGCTGGCAGGCCCGGCCGGTGCTGGCGTTGATGAAGATCCGCGCCCGCGACGGGCACGGCACCTTTGACAGCGAGTACCAGAACGACCCGGTGGCCGGCGACGCCGCGCCCTTTGCCGGGATCATCACCTTCTGGGTCAACCGCCTGCGCGAGTGGATCTTCTACGGTGCCTGCGACCCCTCGCTGGGCAAGGCCGGCGCGGGGCGCGACCCCTCCGCGCTGCTGGTGGGCGGTCTGAACCGCGAGACGGGTGTGCTCGACGTGGTGGAGGCCGGCATCCGCAAGCGCTTGCCCGACCGCATCATCAGCGACGTGATCGCCCTGCAGCACGAATACCGCTGCGTGCTGTGGGCGGTGGAGACGGTGCAGTTCCAGGAGTTCCTCCGCTCGGAGCTGGTCAAGCGCAGCGCCGCCGCGGGGGTCCCGGTGCCGGCGCGCGCGGTGCAGCCCATTGCGGACAAGCTGCTGCGCATCGAGACGCTGCAGCCGCATGTCAAGAACGGCCTCATCCGCCTGCACCCCAGCCAGGTGACGCTGATCGACCAGCTGCGCCACTTCCCGAAGGCGGACCACGACGACGGGCCGGACGCCCTGCACATGCTGTGGATGGCCGCCACCTCGGGCCTGGCCAGCGTGGCTGTCGCCAGCCGCCCGGCCCCCGGGCGCACGCGCAACCGCATCGACTTCCGAGGCTACGGCTCATGAGCAACGACAACATGGGCAACTCCATGCCCACCCGCCTGATCGGCCCCAGCATCGCCACCCGTGCCCTGGCGCTGGATTTCAGCGTCATCGGCAGCTTGTTGCCCAACCCCGACCCCATCCTCAAGGAACAGGGCAAGGACATCTCCACCTACCGCGCCATCGCGCGCGACCCGCACGTGGGCGCGTGCATCCGGCGGCGCAAGGCGGCGCTGCGGGCGATGGAGTGGGCCGTGCAGCGCGGCAAGGCAGCCGCACGGGTGCACAAGGCAGTGCAGGAGGTGTTTGACGCGCTGCCGCTTGGAGCGCATCATCAGCCAGGCGCAGGAGGCCGGGTTGTACGGCTACCAGCCCATGGAGGTGACCTGGGTGCGCAGCGCGGGCCTGATCACCGCCGGGCGGGCGCGGCAGCCAAGCCGCCGGAGTGGTTCTGCTTCGACACCGACAACCAGCTGCGCATGCGCACGCGCCGCCAGCCCTTCGAGGGCGAGGCGCTGCCGGCGCGCAAGTTCCTCCTGCCGCGCCAGGACCCGACCTACCAGAACCCCTACGGCCAGGCCGACCTGGCGCTGTGCTTCTGGCCCACCACCTTCAAGCGCGGCGGCCTGCGCTTCTGGTTGACCTTCGCGGAGAAGTTCGGCTCGGCCTTCGCGGTGGCAAGCTGCCCCGCGGCGCCAGCGACAAGGAGCGCGGCGAGGTGCTGGACGCCCTGACGCAACTGGTGCAGGACGGCGTGGCCGTGCTGCCCGACGACGGCAGCGCCGAGCTGGTGGAGATGGCCGGCAAGGCCGCCAGTGCCGACCTCTACGAGCGCCTGGTCATGTACTGCCGCGGCGAGATCAGCATCGTGCTGACCGGCACCAACCAGACCGTGGAAGCCACCGCCAACAAGGCCAGCGCGCACGCCGGCCAGGAAGTGGCCGACGACCTGCGCGACGGTGACGCCGAGATCGTGTGCGAAGCCATCAACGAGCTGATCCGCTGGACGTGCGAGGTGAACTGGCCTGGCGCGGAGCCGCCGGTGTTCGAGATGTGGGATCAGGAGTCGCGCGACGTGACCCAGGCCGCGCGCGACAAGAGCAACTACGACGCCGGGGCCCGGTTCACCAACGCCTACTGGGTGCGCGAGTACGGCTACCAGGAGGGTGACCTCAAGCCCGAGGGCACGCCGAGCGCCGACCCGGCGGCGTTACAACCAGGTGCCGCGCCGGCCGACGTTGCCGCGGCAGCGTTTGCCGAGGCCGCTGGTGTTGGCAATGACGCCGCCGACCCGACGGCTGCCGACACCCGCCGGCTGGAGGCCGCC
>JADJDQ010000018.1 GCA_016702605.1 Candidatus Intricatilinea gracilis | reverse complement strand
CCCTTCAGGCCGACCTCGATCTGCCGGCTGCGCGAGAGCAGGACCTCGCCGCGGTTGCTGTAGTGGGAGCGGCTGGGCACCACCTCGGACTCCATGCCGCGGCCCCAGCTGGCATAGGCGATGTGCTGGGCCGCCCACTCCCAGCTCAGGGCGAGCCAGGGCGAGGTGACCTGTTCGCCGTAGCTGCTCGCGCGGCTGCCGTCGGTGCGCATGCTCTCTCGGTGCAGGCGGCTGTGGCGCAGGCCGGCCCAGAGTTGCCAGTCGGGGCTGAAGCGGATGGCGTCGCGCAGGTAGAACTCGGTGCTGCGCTCGTCGCGGTGGGTGTTCTGGTCGGTCAACGCCGGGCTGGCGGGCACGTCATCGCTGCCGTCGACCTTGACGGTGCCGGCCCAGTTGTAGGCCTGCATCTGCATGCGCTGGACGTAGTGGGTGAAGAGCACGCCCCCCGCGAACTGGTGCCGGGTGGGGCCGAGATCGAACTGGCCCTGCGCACCCAGATCGAGCGCATCGCTGCGGCGACGCTCGTTGTCGCTGCGGAAGTCGTACAGATCGGCCGTGCCATCGGGGCAGTAGCGGTCGCCGTACCAGTTGCCGATGCTGTCGGTGCAGCCATAGGGAAAGGCGATGCGGTCGTCGTTCTTCAGCCGCTGGCTCATGCCGTGGGCGATGAACTTCCAGCTGCCGGCCAGCGGCTGGGTCCAGCGCAGCGAGACGGTGTCGCCCTGCAGGACCACGGGCTGCGACCAGTCCTGGTTGTTGAGGTTGATGCGCGGGTCGGCGGGGCTGGGCACGGTGTTGCCCTGCATCGAGAAGCCGGGCACGCTGGGCTGGCGCTGGCGGCTGTGCTCGAACTCGGCTTCGAGCAGGGCGCCGCCGCCCAGGCGCCAGTCACCTGCGAGGGCGACGAGGTGGCGTTGGCCGCGGGTGTTCTCGGTGGCGGTGTTCAGGCGTTCGGCCGCGACGTTCAGGCGCAGGCCGGCCTCCCTGGCCTCGCCGAGCCGGCGGGAGAGGTCGAGGTTGGCGCCGTAGGTGCCGCCCTGTTGCCAACCGGCGCCGACGCTGGTGAGGTCGCGGTCAGGCCGCTTGACGACGAGGTTGGCCAGGCCGCCGGGTGCGCTGGTGCCGGCCTGCATGCCGCTGGCGCCCTTGAGGATTTCGACGGCGGCCTTGTTGCCCAGGTGCAGGCTGGTCTCGGCGTTGATGGGCAGGCCGTCGCGGCGGTAGTTGAAGCGGTTGTCGAGCACGAAGCCGCGCACGCTCAGGTAGTCCCAGTAGCCGGTGGTGTTGTAGGCGTCGCCGATCGCCGCGTCGAGCGTGGTGACCTCGGCGAGGCGGTCGATGCCGTGGCTGCGCAGCTCGTCAGCGCCGATGACCGTGGCGCTGATGGGCGTGGTGGCCAGCGGCTGGCTGCCAAAACCCGCAACCGATGCGACGGGGCCGCGACCGGTGATCGTGACCGTGCCGAGGCGGGTCGAGTCGCCGGACGCGCTCTGCGCATGGGCAACCGAGCCGGCACCCAGCAGGGCCGCGGCCGCGGCCAGCGCGCGGGTGTGACGGGGCCAGCCCTGGACGGGCGGGAACGCAGCAGACAGGTGGGAGGGTGGATGTGCCATCGTGTTTCCAGATCGATGGCAGGTCGGCGGTCCGCAAACCGCGCCAGGCCCGGAGGGCGGGCTGGCGTCGTCTCGACAGATGCTTCCCTGCGCGAGGATTACCTCAATCAGGTTCAAAGGGACTTTCTCAGCCAGCCGAAGCCAGCACCCCTAGCGGATGACGCGTGGCATGCGCCGCGCGTCGGGCGGCATTATGACCGCTTTGTGTCGGAAGTTTGCAATCAGGACAGGATCAGGCCTGCAGCACGCCCAGCCGTTGCTGCAGGTGCCGGCTGCTGGTGGTGTATTCCAGCACCACCGGCGCACCACGGCGGCGCTCTGCTGCGGCAAAGGCGGCCAGGGTGGCCTCGTGGAAGCCGCTGAGCAGCAGTTTGCGTTTGCCCGGGTAGGTCACCACGTCCCCCACGGCGTGGATGCCCGGCACCGAGGTCTCGAAGCGGGCGGTGTCCACCACCAGCTGCTTGCGCGCCATCGCCAGCCCCCAGTCGGCCCCCGGCCCCAGGCGCGGGCTCAGGCCGAGGCACACGGCCAGGCGCTGCAGCGGCAGGGTGAACTCGGTGCCCTCGGGCGGGGCGATGCGCAGCCCGCACAGCTCACCCGCGTCAAGCACCACGTCCACCGGCTGGCCGGCCACGACCTGCACCCGGCCCGCCGCACGCAGCTCGGACAGTGCAGCGACCAGGGCCGGATCGGCGGCATCGAACTTGTCGCGCCGGTGCAGCAGCGTCAGGCCCGACGGGGGCGTCGCGCTGGCGGCCAGGGCCAGCAGCTGGCGCAGGGCGGCGTCCTCGCCACCCGCGACCACCACCTCGCGGCCTGCGGCTTCGACCTCGGGCAGGGTGTGGTGGAAGACACTGCGGCCCTCGTGCACCCGCAGGCCCTCCAGGGGCAGCCGGCGCGGCAGGAAGGCGCCGACGCCCGCCGCGATGAACACGCTGTGGCAGCGCAGGGCGGTGCCAGTGTCAGTGCCAGTGCTCGCGCTCGCGTTGGTGTGCAACTCGAAGCGGCCATCGGCCATCGACGACAGGCCGGTGACCTGCTCGCCGAGGTGCCAATGGGGCGCGAAGGGTTCGATCTGCTGACGCAGCCGTGCGGCCAGCTCGCGGCCGGTGGTGGCCGGCAGGCCGGGGATGTCGTAGATCGGCTTGTCGGCGTAGAGCTCGACGCACTGGCCGCCCGCCTCGCCCAGCACATCCACGACGTGGCAGTGCAGGCCGAGCAGGCCACACTCGAAGACCTGCCACAGCCCCACGGGCCCGGCGCCGATGACGACGGCGTCGGTGTCGATCCAGGCGCCCTCTTGCGCTTGCGCTTGCACGGTCATCTCGGCCACCCAGGCGGTATCGCCGGCCCGTTGCGGCCGGCGCGGCGGCTCAGCGCTTGAGCTCGCCGAGCTTGTCGGTGCGGTCCTTCCATTGGTCCGCATCGGGCAGCGCCGCCTTGCGCTTGGTGATGCTGGGCCACTTGGGGGCCAGTTCGGCATTCAGCCATCACGGGAAAGACCGGACAGGGCTGGACAGATCAACCAGCGCAGCGGACAAAACATTGGATTTTACGGTGGCGCCTGACGCGACTCCCATGGCCCTGGGGGCAATGGGCCCAGTTTGACGCTCGACTCGGCATGATCCTGATCACGCGGGCGACAGCGGGCCGCCACCGCCGGCATCCTCCGGGCGCACCGGCAGGGCACCCGCGCCGACGATCACCACCGTGGGGCGGCCGGCGTGGCGCTCGCCCGCATCGGGCAGGCTGGCGACGCTGTGCTCGCTGGCGCGCTCGTCGGCGGTGCCGGCACAGGACACCGCCAGCACGGGGGTCTGCGCCGACCAGCCGGCCTGTTGCAGCTGCTCGGCCAGCACGGCCAGCTTCTGGCCAGCCATGTAGAACACCTCGGTGTCGGCGCTGCGGCAGGCATGCACGTCGCCGGTGCGGGTCATCGCGGTGGCAAAGCTCACGCTGCGGCCCACGCCGCGGCGCGTCAGCGGGCGCCGGGTGCCGGCCGCGGCAGCGATGGCCGCGGTGACGCCGGGCACCACCTCGCAGTCGATGCCCGCAGCATCGAGCGCCTGCAGCTCCTCCTCCAGCCGGCCGAACAGGCTGGCGTCCCCGCCCTTGAGGCGCACCACCGTGGTGATGTCCTGGCGCAGGCCATGCTCCACCAGCAGCGCGTTGATGCGCTCCTGCGCCATGGCATGGGCGTAGCCGCGCTTGCCGACGTCGATCCACTCGGCCTGCGGCGCCAGCTCGCGCAGCGCGGGGTCGGTCAACGCGTCGAACAGCACGACACCCGCCTGGGCGAGGCGCCGTGCGCCGCGCACGGTCATGAGGTCGCTGGCGCCCGGACCGGCGCCGATGAAGATCACTTTGGCCATGCCGCGATCATGCCCGCTCCGGACTCGATTTCACGTGGGTGACCCCATCCGGGCAGGTCCGGCGGGCCGGGTCAGGCCGCGCGCTGCGCTGCGGCGCTGGCGGCATGGCCGACCAGCAGCGCGCCACTGGTGCGGTTGGTGGTCGGGTCGACCACGATCAGCGCGCCGGCCACGCGGTTGGCCGCGTAGTCCTCCACCGGCAGGGGCTGCTGGGTCTGCAGCTGCACCTGGCCGATCTCGTTGACGCCGAGCTGGTGCGCATCACACCTCGTCGAGCGTGTGGATGTCCAGCCGGTGGTCGATGCTGGTGATGCGCGCCTGCACCCAGCGGTTGCCGTGGCGCAGCCAGTACTTTCGGCCCACCACGGCCGGCTCGGTGTCCAGCCAGGCCAGGGTGACCTGGAACTCCTGCTTCGTCGATGCGGAGCCCGGGGTGAAAATCCAGTCGCCACGCGAGACGTCCACCTGCCGGTCCAGCACGATGCCGGCGGACTGGCCGGCGGTGCAGCCGTCCACCTCGCTGCCGGCGTGGCGCACGGCGGCGACGATGGCGGTCTCGCCGCTCGGGAAGATCTGCACCGTGTCGCCCGCCTTCACGCTCCCGTGGGCGATGCGGCCCCACATCACGCGGTGCTGGTGGCCCGTGCCTTCCCCTTCGTCGCGGGCGACGTACTGCACCGGCACCAGCAGGTGGCCGTCGTGGGCCTCGTCGGTGGCGGGCAGGGTTTCCAGGATCTGCAGCAGCGTCGGGCCGCTGTACCAGTCCCAGTTGGCCGAGGGGGTGGCCACGTTGTCGCCACGCAGCGCCGACACTGGCACGATCCCCTTGACCACGATGCCGGCCTCTTCGGCGAACTTCTGCAGCGCCCGGGCGACATTCTCGAAGGCCGCCTGGGTGCCCTGCTCGATGGCGTCGAGCTTGTTCACGGCGAACACGATGCTCGGCACCCGCAGCAGGCGCGCCAGCAGGCTGTGGCGGCGCGTCTGCGGCAGCAGCGACACCCTCGGCGGCGGCAACGTCCAGCTTGGTGATGTCGACCAGCACCACCGCGGCATCGCTGCCGGCGGCAGCCGTCACCATGTTGCGGGTGTACTGCTCGTGGCCCGGCGCGTCGGCGATGATGAACTTGCGCTTCCTGGTCGCGAAGTACTGGTAGGCCACGTCGATGGTGATGCCCTGCTCACGCTCGGCCCCAGGCCGTCGGTGAGCAGCGACAGGTCGATCAGGGCGCCCGCGGCGCGTCTTCTCCAGCGCATCGAGCTTGTCGGCCAGGATGCCGCGGCTGTCGAACAGCAGGCGCCCGATCAGCGTGCTCTTGCCGTCGTCCACGCTGCCGGCGGTCAGGAAACGCAGCGCTTGTGGGCCAGCTCTTCGCCGGCGTCGAGGTGTTCAATGGTCATGGCAGGGTCGATCTTGAGAAGACGGAACAGAACGGGCCGAAGGGAAGGGGCTGACTCCCCTCTCCCATCTTGGGAGAGGGGCCGGGGGTGAGGGCCGGCTCCTTTGCACGGCCCCCACCCCAACCCCTCCCCCACGAGGGGGGAGGGGCTCTCCGGGCGTCAGAAATAGCCTTCCTTTTTCCGGCGTTCCATCGACGCCTCGGAGGTGCGGTCGTCCATGCGGGTGGCACCGCGCTCGCTGACGGTGACCTGCAGCGTCTCGGCCACGATGTCGGCCGTGGTCGAGGCCAGGCTCTCCACCGGGCAGGTGCAGGTCATGTCGCCGACGGTGCGAAAGCGCACATCCACCGTCTCGATCACGTCGCTGGCGTCCGGTGGCGTCACCTCGGTCACCGGCACCAGCAGGCCCCTTGCGGCGGTAGACCTCGCGCCGGTGGGTGTAGCGGATGTTGGGCAGCGGGATGGCCTCGCGGGCGATGTACAGCCACACGTCCAGCTCGGTCCAGTTGCTGATCGGGAAGGCGCGGAAGTGCTCGCCCGGCTTGATGCGGGTGTTGAACAGCGTCCACAGCTCGGGGCGCTGCTCCTGGCTGCCACTGGCCGAAGGCGTCGCGGTGGCTGAAGATGCGCTCCTTGGCGCGTGCCTTCTCCTCGTCGCGGCGGGCGCCACCGATCATGCAGTCGAAGCGGTGCTCCTCGATGGTCTCCAGCAGCGTCACGGTCTGGTGCCCGTTGCGCGACTCCAGCGGGTGCGCCAGGCGGATCGTGCCGTTGCGGATCGAGTCCTCCAGGTGGCCGACGATCAGGCGCTCGCCCATCTCGGCGACCCGCTCGTCGCGGAACCGGATCACCTCCGGGAAGTTGTGGCCCGTGTCGACGTGCACCAGCGGGAAGGGCAGCTTGCCGGTGAAGCGCGGGCGCTCGCCGGGTGCGCTCACCTTGCGCTTGAAGGCCTTCTCGGCCAGGTGCAGCACGACGCAGGAGTCCTTGCCGCTGGAGAACAGCAGGCCGGGACGCTCGAAGGCGCCAGCGACCTCGCGCAGGATGAAGATGGCTTCCTCTTCCAGCGCGTCGAGGTGGCGGTGGTCCACCTCCGGCAGGGCGGGGAGCAGGTTCGTCAGGGACATGGGGGCGTTCATGGCGGTGGTTGACTCGGTGGGCTCAGCGCGAGGGCAGGGCGGAGACTTCGGCGCTCGCCGCGCCCTGGGTGACGTGCAGGCCACATTCCTTGGCCTTCTCGTCCTCCCACCACCAGCGTCCGGCGCGGAAGGGCTCGCCCACCGCGATGGCGCGGGTGCAGGGCGCGCAGCCGATGCTGGGCATGAACTCGTCATGCAGCGGGTTGTGCGGCACGTCGTTCGTGGCGATGTAGTGCCACACATCGGCCCAGGTCCAGTCCACCAGCGCGTTGACCTTGCTGCGGCCCTGGTCGTCGGTACCGAGGCGGCCACCACGCCACGCGCGTCGCTCTGCTCGCGGCGCAGGCCGGTCACCCAGGCCGTGCGGCCCGCCAGCAATCGCGCCAGCGGCTCCAGCTTGCGGATGCCGCAGCAGGCCTTGCGCAGATCGATGCTTTGGTACATCGCCTTCTCGCCGTTGCGCTGCACGAACTCCACCACGGCCTCGGCCTGCGGGCGGTAGACCTCGATCTCCAGGCCACCGTCGGCGACGCCGGCGTAGTGCGCCTCGGTGCGCCCGATCAGCGTGGCCGTCTGCTCGTGCAACGCGCCCGTCTCCAGCGTGCCGATGGCGATTGGCAGGCGGTGGCGCACGATCAGGTCGGTCAGCACCTGGTCTTCAGCGCCCAGGCTGGTGGCCAGCACGATGCTGCCCGGGTGGGCCGCCGCGGCGTCGCGCAGGATCTGCAGCGTGGCCGCCAGGCGGGCCTCGAAACCGGTGCTGGCGCGGGCGTACAGCGCGATCGCTCCCGTCTTGGCGCTCATATCGAGGCTCCTTCCTGCAGGAACTCGGCCGCACGGACGGCCTCGCCCGCCGGGCGGGCAAACAGCGGGCGGCGCTCGACGGCGTCGCGCTGGTAGTGCCCGGCAAAGAAGCCCAGGGCTCGCTCGGCGGCATCCACCGACTGGTCGC
The DNA here is from genome assembly GCA_016702605.1 of Candidatus Intricatilinea gracilis. Classification (GTDB taxonomy): domain Bacteria; phylum Pseudomonadota; class Gammaproteobacteria; order Burkholderiales; family Burkholderiaceae_C; genus Sphaerotilus; species Sphaerotilus gracilis. The sequence continues at coordinate 5,170 of JADJDQ010000018.1, read as the reverse complement.
GGCGCAGCGCCACGGCATCGAAGCCGGTGCGCTCCAGCGGCGGCAGCATGTCCACCAGCACGTCGCCCACCGCGCGGATCTCGCCCGTGAAGCCCAGGCGGGCACGCAGCATTGGGCCTGGCTGTAGGCCCGGCCGTCCACCCACTTGGGGAACTGCAGCGCGATCAGGGCCAGGCGCGGCAGGTCGGCCTCGAGCGTCTCGACGTCGGCCGTGTTGGCCAGCAGCAGGCCCGTGCGCAGCCCGGCGGGCCAGGTGTCGCGCACGGCATGCCACTGCTCCAGCGTCAGCAGCAGGCCCGCCTTCGGCGCAGGATGCGGGATCGGGCCGTCTTCCCCGCCGGCGGTGTGCCAGGCGTCGTGATGGGTATCGATGAATTTCATGGGGTCAGGTCTTGTCTTTTGACCAAGCAATTCGACGGCCCTCAGGCCGCAACGGCCTCGGTGCTCTCGCGGGCGGTGGTGGTGCGGCAGGCGTTGGCCGCGGCCTTGAAGGGCTCCAGCCCCAGGCGGCGCAGCGCGTCGATGAACTTCTCGCCCGCCTGGCGCTGCGCGCGGTAGGTGTCGAGGATGGCCTCCACGGCATCGGCGATCTCGCTGGCGGCGAAGGCCGGCCCGATCACCTTGCCCGGCACCGCCACCGGCGCGTGGTGGCTGCCGTCCGAGCCACCCAGGGTCACCTGGTACCACTCGGTGCCGTCCTTGTCGACGCCGAGGATGCCGATGTGGCCGCTGTGGTGGTGGCCACAGGAGTTGATGCAGCCGCTGATGTGCAGGTCGATCTCGCCCAGGTCGAAGACCTCGTCGAGGTCGGCCAGGCGCTCGGTCAACTCGGCGGCCACCGGGATGGAGCGGGCGTTGGCCAGCGCACAGAAGTCACCGCCCGGGCAGGCGATCATGTCGGTGATCAGGCCGATGTTCGGCGTGGCGTAGCCGGCGGCCTTGACAGCGGCGTACAGCACCGGCAGGTCGTCGCTCTTCACCCAGGGCAGCAGCAGGTTCTGGTCGTGGGTGACGCGCAGCTCGCCGAGGCTGAAGCGGTCGGCCAGATCGGCCGCGGCGTCGAGCTGGGCGTCGGTGGCGTCACCGGGCGCCTGGCCGGCCCGCTTGACCGACAGGGTCACGGCCCGGTAACCGGCCACCTGGTGGGCGTGCACGTTGCGCTCGACCCAGCGACGATAGGCGAACGGCGGCGTCGGCCGCCACCGCAACGTCGGCACGCGGCTGCACCTCGGCCGGGCGCACGAAGCAGGCGGCCCACGCGGTCCAGTTCGGCCTGCGGGATCAACTGGGACGCGCCCCGACGTCGTGGCTCAGGATCTTGTTGAACTCGGCGTTCACCGCGTCGAAGAACTTTTGCCCCTCGGCCTTGACGAGGATCTTGATGCGCGCCTTGTAGAGGTTGTCGCGGCGCCCGAAGCGGTTGTAGACCCGCACGATGGCCTCAATGTAGACGAGGATCTGCGGCCAGGGCACGAAGGCCGCGATCTCGCTGGCGACGATCGGCGTGCGGCCCATGCCGCCGCCCACCAGCACGCGAAAGCCCACCTCGCCAGCGGCGCTGCGCTTCAGTTCCAGTCCGATGTCGTGCCAGGCGATGGCGGCGCGGTCCTCCCGGGCGCCGGAAATCGCGATCTTGAACTTGCGCGGCAGGAACGCGAACTCCGGGTGCAGCGTGCTCAACTGGCGCAGGATCTCGGCGTAGGGGCGGGGGTCGACGTCTTCGTCGGGCGCGATGCCGGCCAGCGCGTCGGTGGTGATGTTGCGGATGCAGTTGCCGCTGGTCTGGATGCCATGCTGGTTGGCCGCCGCCAGGCTCCATCACGTCGGCGGACTTGACCAGGGGAATCCAGTTGTACTGGACGTTCTGCCGCGTGGTGAAGTGGGCGAAGCCGCGGTCAAATTCGCGGGCGATCGCCGCAAGGTTGCGCACCTGCGCACTGGAGATGGCGCCGTAGGGCACCGCGACACGCAGCATCGGCGCGTGGCGCTGGATGTACCAGCCGTTTTGCAGGCGCAGCGGGCGGAACTCGTCGTCGGTGAGCGTGCCGGCAAGGTGGTTCCAGCTGGTCGTGAACTGGGCCGCCCGGGGCGTGGACGAACTGGCGATCAAAATCGGTGTAGCGGTACATGTCGTCAGGGTCAGGAAGTCACAGGCGGCGCTGCCGGGGCAGCACGGCGGCTTTCGTTCGGTTGGGCCAGCGGGTGCCGATGGGTACCGGGCAAGGCCGGCATCAGGCCAGCAGCAGCACCTTCTTGGCCGCCAGGAGCAGCGAGGTGGACAGCGCCAGCCGGGTCCAGAGTCGGGCAACAGCTGGTCAGCCGTGCACTCCAGCCAGATCGCGGGGACCGAGCCGACGAGCAGCCGATCAGCAGCAGCCACTCGAGCGTTGCCCAGCGTGGCGGGGCGACGCCCGCCACCAGGGTCAGCGGCACCGCGCGGGCGATGTCGGAGCCCACCAGCCGGGGCGATCGGCAGGCGCGGGTACATCAGCAGGATCAGGGTGGCACCAGGGCGCTGGCACCGATGGAGCTCGAGCGACACCATCACGCCGAGTGCGACGCCGCAGGCCACCGTCAGCCAGGGTCGCACCGCGTCGGTGATCCAGCGCTCCAGCCAGAAGCCGACGCGGTGCCACATCGGCCGCAACACGATCGTGACAGCGGTCAGCACCAGCGCGATCCCCAGCGCGAAGCTCAGCGCGCTGTCGGCCTTCTTGCTCATGCCGACCATGTGCATCCACGCCGTGGTCCCGATCGACGCCGGGATGCTGCCGGCCAGCAGCAGCGCGGTGATCCTGTAGTCGACGTGACCGTGACGGTGGTGCGCCACCGAGCCGGAGACCTTGGTCAGCCCGGCGAACCAGAGGTCGGTGCCGATGGCCACTGCCTTCTCGAGATGGAACACCGAGATCAGCAGCGGCGTCATCAACGAGCCGCCACCGACGCCGGTGATGCCAACGATCAGGCCGATGCCGAAGCCGGCCAGCGTGGCAGTCCAGTCGAAGGGGAACCAGGTCATGTTGAGGCGATGTCCGGAGATGGCAACGAAGGTCGCCACTCTAGGGATCCGTCTCTTATAAGTAAACTACATATAAATAGAATGCTTATGTCACATTGGAATATGAAGACACTCAGCGCGGCGAGAAGGCCTCGCCGCCAATGCGGCTGCCCGCCTTGAGGCCGCGCTTGGCAAACCAGCCCTGGTTCATCTCCAGCGCCAGGCGCACCGGCTTGGTGGGGCAATGGGACGCCTCGCTGCGAGGCGGCATGTCCGCGATGTTGACAATGCTGCCGTCATCGGCCAGGAAGGCGATGGACAGCGGCAGCAGCGTGTTCTTCATCCAGAAGCAGTGCACCCCAGGCTGCTCGAAGACGAACAGCATGCCGTGGTTGGCCGGCATGCTGGGGCGGTGCATCAGGCCGATGGCGCGCTCCTCGGGGCTGCCGGCCACCTCGGCGGTGATCAGGTGCATGCCGGCCGTCAGCCGCGTGACGGGCAACCGCTGGGGGGCCTCCTGGGTCTGCGCCACAGCCCCCATACCCACCAAAACCAAGGCGCCCGCAAGCCGTTTGATCAAAGCAAGCGCGGATAGACGGCGGCCGGGCCGTGAATCACCCTGGTCAGGCGACCCCGGATGATGCCGCATGGCAACATGATGGGCGTCCATGTGAGACTTGATGGGTATCATTCTGGGTTTCCGAGTCCCGAGAAGAATAGCGCGCACAGTGACGGGGGTACCCGCCGTCAGTGCCTGTCTTGTCGGTGGGTGCGCCACCGATCAGGGGTGCCGTTCTGCCCTGACCCGCGGGCGTGGCGGTCGATTTCCGGGTCCATCCATGAGTCTGCCGTCCTCCACCGACCCTCCTCCTGAGTTGCGAGCACCACCGCAAGCCGTGCGGGCGCTGTCGCCCACGCAGGTGGTCGCGGTGGATGACGATCGCTCGTTGGCGGCCCACACGCAGTGGATCGAGGGCACGCAGGGCGAGCGCCTCGGCCAGTCGCGCCTGCTGCTCAGCGGGTTGCACTGCGCGGCCTGCGCGGGGCTGATCGAGGAGGCCCTCGGACACGTCGAGGTCCGCATCGCCGAGGTGAACGGCGCTGCTCAACGGGCCGTGGTGACCTGGGATCCTGCACGCACCCGGATGTCGGTGTTGATTGCCGCCGTGCGGCGCCGGCTACGGCGCCTTCCCCGGACACCGGCATGCCGTGGCGGGGGCGGCCCCACGAGTCGCGTCAGGCGGTGTGGCGGCTTCTTCGTGGCGGCCTTCTGCACGACCAGGTGATGATGTACGCCACCCCGGCCTACATGGCCGGAGGGCGGGCGACCTCAGTGCCGACATGGCGCAAAGCTGCCGCGCTGGGCCAGCTGGGTGCCTGAGCATCCCGGTGCTGCTCTTCGCGGCCGGCCCCTTCCTGCATGGCGCCTGGCGCTCGCTGCGGAGCGGCGCATCGGCATGGACGTCCCGGTGACGCTGGGCATCGTGGTCACCTTCGTGGCCAGTTCGGCGGCCACCTTCGGTTCGGACGGTCCCTTTGGCGCCGAGGTCTATTTCGACTCGATGACGATGTTCGTCAGCTTCCTGCTGGCGGCCCGCTGGCTGGAAAGCCGGGCACGCCAGCGTGCCGCACAGTCGCTGGACGCTGGATGCGGCGCCTGCTCGACGCGGTGGAGCGGCTCGGGACGCCAGTGGCCAGGCCGAGTGGGTCACGCCGGGGGAGCTGGGCATTGGTGACCGCATCCGGGTCCACGTCGGGCAGGCCTTTGCGGCCGACGGGGTGATCGAGCAGGGCAGCACGCAGGTCGACGAGGCCGTGCTGACCGGAGAATCGCGCCCGGTCGAGCGCGGGCCCGGTCAGGAGGTGGCCGCAGGCAGCCTCAACCTGGGCTCGCCCGTGCAGGTGCGGGTCACCCAACTGGGGGCGCAGACGCGCTACCAGCGCATCGTCTCCCTGGTCGAGCGGGCCCTGACGCAGCGACCCGGCTTCATGCTCAGCGCCGATCGCATCGCCGGGCCCTTCCTCCTGGTGGTGCTGGCTGGCCTGGCCGCATATGCGGTCTGGTCACATGGATCAATCCGTCCCGGGCGCTGTGGATCGCCGTGTCGGTGCTGATCGTCACCTGCCCCTGCGCCCTCTCGCTCGGCGCCCCGGTGGCGCTGATCGCCGCGG
>JADJDQ010000017.1 GCA_016702605.1 Candidatus Intricatilinea gracilis | reverse complement strand
TCCCATGTCCTCATCGTCGGTGCCTCGCGCGGCCTCGGCCTGGAGCTGACGCGCCGGTACCTGGCCGACGGTGCCCTGGTCACCGCCACCGCGCGTGACGATGCCGGCCTGCAGCGCCTGCGCGAGCTGGGCGCCCGGGCGCTGAAGCTGGACGTCACCTCCGCGGCCAGCGTCGCTGGCCTGGCCTGGCAGGTGGACGGCAGCCACTTCAGCACCGTCGTGATCAACGCCGGCGTCTACGGCCCCAAGCTGCGCACGCTGGACACGCCCACCGACACCGAGTTCGACCAGGTCATGCACACCAACGTGCTCGGCCCGATGCGCGTCGTGCCCCAGCTGCTGGACGCGCTGGCGCCCCAGGCCCGGCTGGCGGTGATGTCCTCGCGCATGGGCTCGATCGCCTCGCGCACCGCCAACAGCGGCTGGCTCTACCGCGCCTCCAAGGCCGCGCTGAACTCGGTGCTCAAGGACCTCTCGCTGGCGCTCATCGACCGTGCCCTGTGCGTGGCCCTGCACCCCGCTGGGTGCGCACCGACATGGGCGGCCCCGAGGCCAGACCTGCCGGTGGCGACCAGGCGCCCGGATGCTGCGCAGCACCATCGCCGGGCTGACCGCAGCCCAGCACGGCAGCTTGCTCGATCACGACGGCACGCCCATCCCCTGGTGAGATGCCAGATGCCAGATGCCGTGTGCCGCCCGACGCCTTTGACCCGTTTCCGCAGGAGACCCCACCATGCTGCTCAGTGAAGACCACCGTGCCGTGCAGGACGCCGTGCGCGCCTATGTGCAGGACCACATCGCGCCGCACGCCGCGCGCTGGGACAAGGAGCACCACTTCCCCGCCGATGAGCTCAAGGGCCCCTGGCGGGCCTGGGCTGCTACGGCGTCGCGGTGCCGGCGGAGTACGACGGCGCGGGGCTGGACCTTACCTGGCGCTGTCCATCATCCTGGAAGAAGTCGCCGCGGGCGACGGCGGCACCTCCACCCCGGTGAGCGTCAACAACTGCCCCGTCTGCTCGATCCTGATGGCCTTCGCCAACGAGGCGCAGAAGCAGGAATTCCTGGAAACCCTGGCGCGCGGCGACATGCTCGGCGCCTTCTGCCTCACCGAACCGCACGTGGGCTCGAGGCCGGCGGGCTCAGGACCCTGGCCGTGCGCGACGGTGACGACTACGTGCTCAACGGCGTCAAGCAGTTCATCACCAGCGGCAAGCACGGCGACGTGGCCATCGTCATGGCCGTGACCGACCGTGCCGCCGGCAAGAAGGGCATCAGCGCCTTCCTGGTGCCCACCAAGACGCCCGGCTACGTCGTCGCCCGCCTCGAAGACAAGATGGGCCAGCACAGCTCGGACACCGCGCAGATCCTCTTCGAGGACTGCCGCATCCCGGCGCGTTACCGGCTGGGCGACGAAGGGCAGGGCCTGAAGATCGCGCTGTCGGGCCTGGAAGGTGGGCGCATCGGCATCGCCAGCCAGGCCATCGGCATGGCGCGCGCGGCCTTCGACGCCGCGCTGGAATACAGCAAGGACCGCATCGCCTTCGGTCAACCCATCTTCAACCACCAGGCCGTGCAGTTCCGCCTCGCCGAAGCCGCGATGCAGATCGAAGCCGCCCGCCAGCTCACCTGGCACGCCGCCACCCTGAAGGACGCCGGCCTGCCCTGCCTGAAGGAAGCGGCCATGGCCAAACTCTTCGCCAGCGAGATGGCCGAAAAAGTCTGCTCCACCGCCATCCAGACCTTCGGCGGCTACGGCTACGTCAGCGACTTCCCGGTCGAGCGCATCTACCGCGACGTGCGGGTCTGCCAGATCTACGAGGGCACGAGTGATGTGCAGAAGATTTTGATTGGGAGGGCGTTGGGGTGAGGCCGGGACGGCAGGCGTGTCCCGCCCTGGTGAACGCCGGGCTCAATACCCACGCAACATGAAGTCCAGCGAGGCCTCGACGCGCAGGTGATCATCGGGAGACAGGCGGCCGACCTGATGTCGCAGCAACATGGCCGGAACGGCCAGGATGTTGGGCGTGTCCAGTACCCAGTCGTCCTCATCGACTTGGATCAGTTGCTGAGCACCGCGCAGCAGTGGCCGATCCGATCGCCAGCGCCGCATCGGAACGCACCAGCGGGTCGGCGTCTGCACCAAATCACTCTGAACGTCCAGGTACAACCCGTGAGAAGCGCGCGGATCGGTGTTGGCGAACAGGTCGAATCGGGCCATGTATCAGCCCTCAATGGGACCATCGGTCGCCCCCGAATCCAGGTAGCGTTGGAGCTGCTGCGCCGCGGTCCCCTCCGCCTCGATGTCGCGGGCGTAGACCTCGAGGGCGTCGCGGTTGTCAAGGGCCCATCGGCTGGCACTGGCATATCCGCCCGGGGGGCGCCAATCGCCGACATCATCGACGGCGGCGGCTACCCGCGCCGGCACGGCGCATGGGCAGCAGTTCCACGCGACCATCAGGGTGATGGACCACCTCGAACAGCTGCCCCGCCAAACGTTTGCCCAGCGAAATCTGTCCACTGGCACCGACTTCCTTGAGCATGACGAACGTCCCTTCAAACGTGGGCATTGATCATGCCGCATGAACGAACACTGTTGCAATGCTTCCCGCTCACCCCCGCCGCGACGCCAGCCAGATGCTCGGCAGGATCAGCGTCGCGCCCGCCAGGTGGTACCACTGCGGCACCTCGCCGAGCAGCCACCAGGCGTTGAGCGAGCCGTAGACAGGGCCGAGGTAGAGCAGCAGGGAGGAGCGGGTGGCGCCGAGTTCGCGGATCAGGAAGGCGTAGGCGACGTAGGAGAGCAGGCCGGGCAGGATGGCGGCGGCCACGATCAGGGTCAGCGCGTGGGCGGTGAGCGGGAGCGGCGGGACCAGCCAGGCCTCCAGCAGCGTGAAGGGCAGCAGCACCACCACGCCGCCGACCATGATGCAGGCCAGCCGGGGCTGCGCGGGCAGCGCGCTGCGCCAGTGCTGCTGCAGCACCGAGTAGGCCACCCAGGAGAGCATGCACAGCAGGATCCAGCCGTCGCCGGGGGTGAAGCGCACGGCCAGCAGGTTGTGCCAGTCGCCCTTGATCACCACGAAGACGACCCCCAGCAGCGCCAGGCCCATGCCCAGCTGCTGCCAGCCGCTGGCGTGCTCGTGCATCAGCTGCCGGCTGGCGATGGCGATGCCCACGGGCGCGGCGGCGTAGATCAGGCCGATGTTGGTGGCGGTGGTGCTCTGCCCGCCCAGGTAGACGATGGCGCCGCAGATCCACATGCCCGCCGCGCCGAGCGCCAGGCTCTGCCGCCATTCGGCGCGCACCTGACCGCGCCGTTGCCAGAGTTCACGCCCGACCCAGGGCAGCAGGATCAGCAGCGCCAGGCTCCAGCGGCCCAGCGCCAGCACATGGCAGCACCACGCCCTTGGCGGCGCGGGCGATGACGTAGTTGGACGACCAGATGACCGGGGTGACCCAGAGCAGCAGGAGGGCGAGGCGGTGGCGCTGGCTGGGGTCACGACGGGTGCCGGTTGGCGGCAGTTGGCGGGCGAAGCACGGGAGCCTATCGAAAACCCGCAGACTGTGCAGCGCTCTCGGGTCCCGGTGTGGCGCCGGGGCTCAGGGGACGACGGGCCCGCTCGCCCCTCCGGCCCCCACCCCGGCCCCCGCAGCGGCCCCCGCAGCGGCCAGCGCCGGCGCATCCAGCAGCTCGATCGCACCGTAGCGGCGCTTCACCCAGCCACGGGCCTCGAAGTCTCCGAGCACCTCGCTGACGGTCTGGCGGGTCAGCGACAGCATCGCGCCGAGCTGCTCCTGGTTGATGGCGAGGGTGCGCTGCGCTGCGTTCGGCTGGCGCATGCCGTGGCCCTGCGCCATCGCCAGCAGGCGGCGGGCGACGCGCGCGGGTGCCGGCAGTGCGGTGAGCTCTTCGATGCCGATGAAGAGGGCGCGCACCTTCTCGGCCAGCAGGCGGCCCAGGGCCTGCCACCACAGCGGGTCGTCGGCGAGCAGGCGCTCCAACGCGGCGCGCGGCAGGTACAGCAGGGTGGTCGGCCCGCGGGCATGGGCGTCGTGCGTGCGCGGGCCGCCGTCGAAGAAGGCGATCTCGCCGAACCACTCCGGCGGCTCCAGCAGCGCGAGCATCACGTTGCGGTCCACCGCGGGGCTGACGGCGCCCACGCGCACGGCACCGTCGAGCACGCAGTACAGGCCGCAGTTGGCCTCGCCGCGCAGGAACAGGGCCGCGCCGGCCGGCAGCTGCAGTACCCGGGCGGCAGCGAGCAGCTGCTGGCGCTGGGTGGCACCCAGGCTGGCGAACCAGCGGCCCTGCAGGAGGCGCGGCAGGAGCGATGGCCGGGCGTCTGCGGCGGGCGTGGACAGGGCGTGGGCGGACATCGGGCAGCAGTCTGGCGGGGGTCGGGTGTCGAGCGGGCGTAGAGCGGGTGTGGAGCGGGTGTGGAGCGGGCCCCCGGATCTTCCCTGGTTCGTCGGCCACCCGACAGACAGGGCCGCCCCCGGCGCGCAACATGCCCCGCAGGGCCGGTGGTCCCGGGAGTATCTGCGCATCATGAGTTCTGCAAACCCCCCGCTCGCGTCGGATGTGCTGGTCATCGGTGGTGGCTGGCCGGGCATGATCACGGCCGCCGAGTTGCTGCGTGCCGGCCGGCGTGTGACGCTGGTGGACCGTGACACGCCCGAGCGGGCGCTGGCCGGCTGGATCCGCTTTGGCGAACTTGGCGAGGACGAGCACTGGCCACGCCGCCGGGCGGCGCATCGGGCCGCAGCCGCTGGTGACCGGCTTCGACACGCACGACCTCTGCCAGCGCGTCGCCGATCTGCCGCGGCCCTGGACCTGGCAGTTGCTGAACTGGCGCATCGCCGCGAAGGAATTCGCCATCTCCGGCGCCGAGCACAACCCGCGTATCCGCGACCGGCAGATGCTGGCCTTCCTGACGGAGACGCTGCTGGGCAACCACCGCCTGGTGCGGCAGATGGCCGCCGAGAGCGCCGACTTCCTGCCCGGCTGCATCCTGACCGCCCGTGCAGCGGCGGCATCGATCGGGGCGGGCTGACGGCCTGTGAACGCCCCTGCCCCACCCAAACCCCTCAGGGGACACGGAGATTCCCATGAAGAAGAGCGGCGCCTGGCTGGCCCGACATGCCCTGGAGCAACTCGGCATCCGCTACACCTTCGGCATCCCGGGGGTGCAGAACACCGAGCTGTACGACGAGCTGAACAACTCCGAGACGATCACCCCGCTGCTGGTCAGCCACGAGGGCGGGGGCGCCTTCATGGCCGATGCCTTCTCGCGCCTGGGCGACAGCGTGGGCACGCTGGTGGTCGCCCGGCGCGGGGCTGACGCACGCGGCCAGCGGCATCGCCGAGGCCTTCCTGGACGGCGTGCCGATGCTGGTGATCTGCGGCGGTGTGCGCACGGACATCCCGTGGCGCTACCAGCTGCACCAGCTGGACCTGCATGCCTTCATGAAGGGCATCACCAAGGCCACCTGGCATGTGAAGGAGCGGCGCGACATCGTGCCCACGCTCTTCGCCGCCCACGCCTGCACCACCACCGGCGAGCCCGGGCCGGTGTTCATCGAGCTGCCGGCCAACCTGCTGATGTTCGTCGAGGAGGTGGGCGAGCTGCCCACGCGCCTGCCGCCGCCGGAGCCCCCCGAGCTGGACGAGGGCGCGATCGACGCCGCGGCCGCGCTGCTGGCGCAGGCCAGGCGGCCCGGCCTGTTCGTCGGCTGGGGGCGCGACGCGCTGGCCGATGTCACCGCGATCGCCGAACACCTGCAGGCGCCGGTGGCCACCACGCTGCAGGGCTTCTCGGTCTTCCCGGCCTCGCATCCGCTGCACACCGGCTTCAGCGTCGGCCCGCACGCGGTGCCGGCCTCGCGCAACGCCTTCGAGGGCTGCGACGCGCTGCTCGCGGTGGGCACCCGCTTTGCGGAGATCGCTACCGGCAGCTACGGCATGCCGGTGCCGGCCGACCTGGTGCACATCGACATCAACCCCGCGGTGCTCGGCGCCAACTACCCGGCGCGCGTGGGCATCGCCGCCGACGCCACGATCGCCCTGCCCCAGCTGCGCGCCGCGCTGCGCCGGTCGGCCCGCGGCGGGGCGACGGACACCGCGCTGCAGGGCCGCATCGCCGCCGACAAGGCCGCCTACCGCCAGTCCTGGTACGACCACGCCGCCAAACCCGAGGCGCAGGGCCGCGTCAACCCGGCGCGCTTCTTTGACGCGCTGCGCGCCGCCAACCCGCCCGAGGCGGTCACGGTGGTGGACGACGGCAACCACACCTACCCTCACGGCCGAGCTGTTCCCGATCCTGGGCGCGCGCAGCGCGATCGTGCCGACCGACTTCAACGCGATGGGCTACTCGGTGCCCGCCGCCATCGGCGCCCGGCTGGCGCGGCCGACGGTGCCGGTCAACTGCATCGTCGGCGACGGGTGCTTTCGCATGACCTGCATGGAGATCGCCACCGCGGCGCAGTACGGCCTGGGCGTCGTCTACTACGTCTTCAACGACGGCGAGCTGTCGCAGATCGCCCAGGCCCAGGAAATTCCCTACAACCGCAAGACCTGCACGGTGCTGGCACCGGTGATGCTGGCGGGCGTGGCGCAGGCGGTGGGTGCACAGTACCTGCGCATCGCCAGCAACGCCGACCTGGCCGCCCAGATCGCCGCAGCCAACACCGCGGCCGCCGCTGGTCAGCCGGTGATCGTGGACGTGGCGATCGACTACAGCCGCCGCACCGCCTTCACCGAGGGCGTGGTCAAGAGCAACTTCGAGAGCTTCACGCTGGGGCAGAAGGCCCGGGCGCTGTCACGCGCGATGCGGCGGCGGGTGACGGGGTGACTGGGTGACGGACCGGCGGGCTGAGCGGTGTCGGGTGCCCGCGCTCAGTGCGTGAGCGGCGCAGCCTGCGTCACTTCTTCGCGCAGCGCTTCCAGCTCGCTGATGAGCCGGTCGGCATCGGCCAGGAAGCTGTCCCGGTCGGGATGAAGGTGGCCCATGAGCAACACCGAGGAGTGTTCCACCAAGTCGGGTCACCTGCCAGCTTGGCCCAACGGCGCACCTCGTAATACGTCACCAACGCAAGACGGCCCAGATCGCCGCTGCGACGGGCGTACCAGAGATCCGCCAGCAGATCGTCGAGGCCGAGCTTGAGCTTGGGGGTCAGCGCGTTCATGGTGCAGCGCAGCATCCACTCATAACCTGAATCAAAACTGACAACTCCGCGGCCGGGGCGTCACCGTGGCGCAGGCGGCGTTGCGGTGCGGCATCGCCGCCCGCCCGGCCGACCGGATTGCTGGCCAGCGCAGGGGGCGCTTCGATAATGAATTCATGAAAATCGTCATCCTGGGTGCCGGGCGCGTCGGAGAAAGCGTGGCAGAGAGCCTGGTGTCGGAACGCAACGACATCACGGTGGTCGATACCGACCCGCAGCGCCTCGGGGCGCTCCAGGACCGGCTGGACCTGCGCGGGGTGATCGGCAACGGCATCCAGCCTCGGTGCTGCGCGAGGCGGGCATCGAGGATGCGGACATGCTGATCGCCTGCGCCCCGGCCGACGAAACCAACCTGGTCGCCTGCAAGATCGCGCACGACGTCTTCAACGTGCCGACCACCATTGCGCGCATCCGTTCGCCGGAGTTCGAGCAGGACTCGCCGTTGCTGAACAAGGACAGCGGTTTCTCGGTGGACCAGGTGATCTGCCCCGAGCAGTCGGTGACGGCCTACGTGCGCAAGCTCATCGAGTACCCCGAGGCACTGCAGGTGCTGGAGTTTGCCGACGGGAGGGTCAGCATGGTGGCGGTGCGCGCCGTGCAGGGCGGGCCGCTGGTGGCGCATGCCCTTGCGGAGATCCCCAAGCTGGTGCCGCACGCCCAGATGCGCATCGTGGCGATCTACCGGCAGGACGCGGCGCTGAACGAGCTCAGCGGCAGCACCCGCATCGAGCCGGGTGACGAGGTCTTCGTGCTGGCGGCCACCGAGCACATCCGTGCGGTGCTCAGCGGCCTGCGCCGGATGGACCGGCCGGTCAAGTGGGTCATGATCGCCGGGGGCGGCAAGGTGGCGCTGCGCCTGGCCCGCCAGACCCACGCCAGCTACCAGCTCAAGATGGTCGAGCAGAACCCGGCGCGCTGCCAGTACCTGGCCACCCAGCTGCCCAACGACGTGCTGGTCCTGCAGGGCGACGCCACCGACGAGGACCTGCTGGGCGACGAGAACGTGCAGGACATGGACCTCTTCGCCGCCCTCACGGACGACGAGGAGGACAACATCATGGCCTGCCTGCTGGCCTGGCGCATGGGTGCGCGCCGCGTGCTGGCGCTGATCAACCGACAGGCCTACGCCGACCTGGTGCAGGGCACGCAGATCGACATCGCCATCTCCCTCGCAGGCGGTGATCGGCGAGCTGCTGGCCTACGCAGAGCGCCGTGGCGACGTGGAGGCGGTGCACAGCCTGCGTCGCGGGGCCGCCGAGGTGCTGGAGCTGATCGTGCGCGGCGACCGCAAGACCTGCAAGGTGGTGGGGCGGCGCATCGAGGAGATCGGCCTGCCCAGCGGCGCCAAGATCGGCGCGATCGTGCGCAGCGTGGACGACAACGCCGGGCACCGGCGCGTCATCGTGCCGCACCACGACACGGTGGTGGAGACGCAGGACCACGTGATCGTCTTCGTGCCCAACAAGTCGATGGTGCGCCAGGTGGAGAAGCTCTTCCAGGTCAGCGCGACCTTCCTGTTCTGACCGCGGGGAGCGCACACCATGGGCCTGCTTCCCGTCATCGCGATGATCGGCCGCATGGTCGCGCTGTTTGCGCTGCTGATGCTGGTGCCGCTGGGCTTCGCGTGGTTCGACCACGACCGCGGCGAGGATGCCTTCATCACCGCCACGCTGATCACCTTCGGTGCGGGCGTGCTGATGAGCCTGGCCACGCGGCGCTTCCGCCGTGAGCTGCAGCCGCGCGACGGCTTCCTGCTGGTGACGCTGACCTGGCTGGTGCTGCCGGCCTTCGCCACGCTGCCGCTGCTGCTGGCGCTGCCCGACCTCAGCATCACCGACGCCTACTTCGAGACCATGAGCGGCCTCACCACCACCGGCGCCACGGTGCTGACCGGGCTGGAGAAGCTGCCGCTGTCGGTCAACGTCTGGCGCTGCTTCATGGTGCTGGTGGGCGGCATGGGCATCATCGTGCTGGTGGTGGCGATCCTGCCGCTGATGGGCGTGGGCGCCACGCAGCTGTTCAAGTCGGAATCGGCCGGCCCGATGAAGGATCAGAAGCTGACGCCGCGCATCGCCGAGACGGCGCGCGGGCTGTGGGTGGTGTACTTCACCATCGCCACCGCCTGCTTCCTGGCCTACCGCTGGGCCGGCATGGGCTGGGCGGACGCCTTCATGCACATGTGCAGCACGATGGGGCTGGGCGGTTTTGCGGCCTACGACGCCAGCTTCGGCGCCTTCAACTCGCCGCTGATCGAGGCGGTGGCGGTCTTCTTCATGCTGCTGGCGGGCGTGAACTTCTCGCTGTACTTCCTGGTGTGGAAAGCGGTCTCTGCTGGTGCTCTGGCGGGACCTGGGGGCGCGGGTGTACTTCCCGCTGATGCTCGGCGCGGTGCTGCTGGTGGCGGCCTTCCTGGCCTGGCACGGCGTGTATCCGGCCTTTGGCGAGTCGCTGCGGCACGCGGCCTTCAACGTGGTCTCGATCGCCACCACCACCGGTTTGCGACGGTGGACTATGCGCAGTGGCCGATCTTCGCCCCGGTGACGATGCTGTTCCTGTGCAGCTTCGCCACCTGTGCGGGTTCCACCGGCGGGGGCATCAAGCTGATCCGCTCGCTGCTGCTGCACAAGCAGGCGCAACGGGAGTTGACACACATCGTGCACCCGCGTGCGGTGGTCCCGGTGACGCTGGGCGGCGCCGTAGTGCCCAACCAGGTGCTGGCCTCGGTGCTGGCCTTCATGCTGATCTACGGCAGCGTGATGGTGATCGTCACGATGGCGCTGCTGTTCTCCGGGCTGGACCTGATCACCGCCTCCACGGCGGCGATCGCCTGCATCAACAACACCGGTCCCGGTCTCGGGCAGGTCGGCCCCTCGGGCAATTTCCAGGGTCTCACCGACTTCCAGACCTGGGTCTGCACCTTCGCGATGCTGCTGGGCCGGCTGGAGCTGCTGTCGGTGCTGGTGCTGTTCACGCCGACGTTCTGGCGGCGCTGAAGCAACCGC
Source organism: Candidatus Intricatilinea gracilis (assembly GCA_016702605.1). Lineage (GTDB taxonomy): Bacteria > Pseudomonadota > Gammaproteobacteria > Burkholderiales > Burkholderiaceae_C > Sphaerotilus > Sphaerotilus gracilis. Next base: position 1,640 of record JADJDQ010000017.1, on the reverse strand, counting down.
TTGCCGGGCAAGGCCGATGGCACTCCGGCGCGGCCTTGTTTCAATTGGTCACCACCGATCCGACCTGGGTTGGCCGCGGTGTGGATTGCCAGGGGCAAGATGATTGTCCCGATGGGCGGGATGGAGGGCGCGCGGCCAGGGTCGACCACGGCTGGCGGCGGTCCTCGTGACCTGCCTGCGACGGGCCCCTGCCGAGAGCCGCGATGCCTGCCCAACCACCCGCCCCCCCACGCCCCCCGCCCACCTGACCCGGAACCCGAACCCGGGGGCGCGGCCCGTTGCCATCGCTGTGCCTGCCGGTGGCCTCCCAGCAGCGCGGCCGGCGTTCCCGCCCTGCTGACGCGGGCCCGGCGGCGTGGGGCTGGCGGCGGCGGCGGTGAAAGCGGCGGCGTCGAGTCGCTGGTGCCGTCGCTGCGGGTGGTCAAACGCTGGGTGCTGGCGGCCCCGAGCCGGGGTGAAACCCCCGCTTCGACCGAATCGCTCCCACCCGACCAGCGCCTGCTGGCCCTGGAAGGCCCGGACGGCAGCACCGTGTTCATGCGCGCCGATGCGCTGGCCGAGCAGCTGCAGCGCTCCCGCCCGGAGCTCATCCGTGCGGACGGCAGCATCGACTTCGCCTCGCTCGGTGCCCGGGACGCCACCAGCCGCGGGCTGGGCGACTGGGTCTGGAAGCAGGTCTGCCACCTCGTGCTGGAGCGTGACGCCATCACCGACCTGGCCCTGGAGAAGGCCTCCGACCTGCTGGGCGAGCGGGTGGAGGACCTGGCGGTGGCGGGCCTCCTCCACCCGCGGCGCCCAGGCGCTGATGGCGGCCATCGAGGAGCGGCTGGCCGGCGAGCCGGGGCTCTATCCTGGAACGGCGGGCCGCTGGATGCGGCCACGCGCTGCCGCAGTGACCAGGACCCGCGCCTGGCGCGCTGGCGCAGGGCCAGGCGGCGCTGGTGTTCATCCACGGCACCGGCTCGCACGCTGGGCGGCAGCTGGCGAGCTCACCGGCGGCGCCAGCTGGCCGCTGCTGCAGCGCCAGTTCGAGGCCGGATCTTCGGCTACGAGCACCGCACCTTCTCCGAGAGCCCGATCGACAACGCGCTGGCGCTGGTCGACGTGCTGCCCGCGGGTGCCCGGATCTGCCTGGTGACGCACTCGCGTGGCGGGCTGGTGGGCGACCTGCTCTGCCTGGCCACCGATGCCGCCGCCGACGGTGCTGGCTTCGACGCGCTGGTGGCGGCCTACCGCCGCAGCCCGCGGCCCGACGAGTGCGAGGCCGAGCAGCGCGACCCCCAGCGCGCCCAGCGCCGCGAGGCCCATGCCGACGAGGCAGGCCAGGCTGCGCGTCCTGGCCGTGCGGCTGCGCGACAAGCGCCTGCGGGTGGAGCGCTACGTGCGCGTGGCCGCCCCGGCGCGCGGCACCGCGCTGCTGTCCGACAGCCTGGACGTCTTCCTCTCCGGCCTGCTGACGGTGGTGCGCAAGGTCGGTGCCTGGGGCGTTGGCGCGGTGGCGGGCGCGCTGGCCTCGCCGCTGGCGGGCCAGGCCGCCAAGGTGGTGGTGGCAGGCGCTCGCTGGAGCTGCTCGCCCGCGTGGCGCTGGAGATCGCCGACAAGCGCCTGCAGCCCCAGGTGGTGCCCGGCATCGAGGCGAT
>JADJDQ010000016.1 GCA_016702605.1 Candidatus Intricatilinea gracilis | reverse complement strand
GTTGTCGGCACTCGGCCGGCGCCTGGTTGCTGACGCCCTTGCTGAAGATGCCGCCGAGATGGCGACGCGCCTGCTGGTGCCGGTGCCCATGCTGAAGCCGCTGCGGCCCTGCGAATGGCCCACACGGATTGAGGGCGCGGTCGACAGCGGTTGCCGCTGCTGCGCAGCACCGTGGCCGAGGCGTGACGCCGGTGTGAATGTGCTGCTGCACGTCGCCTCCGGCAAAGGCTGAGACCTTGTTTCACGCGAGCTGCTGCGGGAGCTGGGCCTGCCCGGCTTTCCGGGTGGCCTGGGCCGATGCGGACGACAGCCGGCCCAGCGGTTGGACCGGCTGGCCAGCCTGCGCCGCTGTGCCGGCGTTTTGCACCGGCAGGCGAGTCGCTCCTGTTGCTGGATGAAGCCGAGGATGTGTTCAGCCACGCCCACCCGCCCCGCGGCCGCACGCTGGCCGCGCTGCTGGGCAACCCGCCCAGCCAGGCTGGTTGAACCACCTGCTGGAGCACAACCCGCGGCCGGTGATCTGGATCAGCAACCGGTGAGCCGCATGGACCCGGCCTACCTGCGCCGGTTCACGCTGTGTGGGAGTTCCGACCACGCCGCTGGCGGGTGCGGCGCACGATCGCCGAGCGGCACCTGGCACCCGTGGGCTGTTCGGTGGCGCTGGTTGAGCAGGCGGCGGAACAGCCGCGCGCTCAGCCCGAGGCCTGTTGGCTGGTGCTGCCACGGTGGCGCGGCTGGCCGGCAAGCAGGGCGCCGGGCGGACGCAACCGTGCGGCTGGCGCTGACCCAACAGCTGAGGGTGCTGGGTGAGACCGGCCTGTAGGCGCTGCCGCGAAGGCGGGCGTGCGCTTCGATCAACCCTGCTGAACCAGGCCGGGCCGGTGGCGCTGCGGCAAGTTGCTGGCGCGGCTGGCCGGCCTGGGTGCGACGAACCTGCTGTTCAGCGGCCGCCGGGCAGCGGCAAGACCGAGCTGGCGCATCAGCTCGCCGGTGAATGGGCCGTAGATTGGTGGTGCGCACGGCCCGCTGACCTGCACAGCAAGTGGTATGGCGAATCGGAGGGAAGGGTGCGCAGATGTTCGAGGGCTGCGACGCGCAGGGCAGTACTGCTGATCGATGAGGCCGATGCCCTGCTCGGCGCACGCGAGGTGGACACCCATCGGGCGGACGCAGCGGTGCTGGGAATTCCTGCGCCGCATGGAGACCTACCCGGCCTGCTGATCTGCGCCACCAACCGCGGCCGGTCGCTGGACAGCGCACTGATGCGGCGCTTCGTGTTCCGCCTGCCAGTTTCGCCCGCTGAGCTCCGAGCAGCGCCTGCGGATGCTCGCGGTGTCGGCCGGCGTGGACGGGGTGCTGGCGCCGCTGAGCGCAGACCTGGCGGCTTGGCTCGACCGGCTGGATCAGCTCACACCCGGCGACTTTGCCAATGTGGCCCGACGTTCCGTGGCGCTGGGGCAGCCGTTCGATCTGGCGCAGTGGTTGTTCGAGCTGCAGGCAGGCAGGATGCCAAGCCGGAAGGCGGCGCCCGGGCCATCGGTTTTGTCGGCACCGTCAGGACATGGGATCTTCCATCATGAACCCTCCAAATTCCCCTGCCCCGCGGCTCCTGGGCGAAGTGCCCGACCGAGAGGTTGCAGCTCGCTGGCGCAGAGCCTGGATGCGTTGCACCGCTTCGTGCGCGGCCCGCGAATGGACCCTGCCGCCGGTGGTGAATGGCTGTGAGCGCTACCCGGAGGGCGAGCTTCCCTACAGCTTTCAGGCTGCTTGGCGGTACCAGCGGCCGCCAGATTCCAGCAAAGCCTGCTGGACTTCCTGCGGGTGTGTCGAGCCGGAGAGCGCCGGGCTCGCTGCTGCTCCAGCGGCAACCAGGGCCTGCTGCTGGAGGCCTGCCCCACGCAGCCCTTCCGGCTGGCGTACCTGAGCCGAAACCGGCCAGCCGGGTGAAACGCTGGCCGAGCTCAAGATGCGGGTGCTCGATCGCCGTTGTGCGGAGCTGGGGCTCGACCGGGGCTGGGCCCGCTGTTTGGTGCGATCTGTTGGGGAGAGGGCGGTCTGCTGCGGCGGCTTGCGGCCACGCAGACGCTTTTTTCGGCCGGGCTCACTGCCGCCCAATGGCTCGGCACCTGGGCGGCGGAGATTCAGGGTGAAGCCTCGGTCGAAACGACAGGCGAGCCGATCTGCCATCTGGGCTACGCCATCGACGGGCGCTGGGCGATCGGGTGAGGTGTCGTTGTGGCGTTGTGCGCCTCCCTCGTGCATTGAACAGGGCGGGTCCCCAAAGGGACCCCCTGTCTTACACGATACGACCAAGGGTTTACCCGATGCAAACTGCAGGCTCTGCTCCGCAGGCGCTGTGGTCTGGCGCTGCGGATTCTTCGACGTGAACCGGTCCCGCGAGTCTGACCCATGAACTTTCAGCTGACCCGCAGGCAAACGCCGACCCAGGCCGAAGAGGCCATCGGCCTGGTGCGCGATGGGGACACGATCGTGGTGCCTACCGCGGCCGCGGAGCCGCCCGGGCTGTTGACGGCGCTGTCGGAGCAGCGGCGGCGGTTTCGGGATGTGAAGGTGTCGCAGATTCTGCCGATCGGCCGTTATGGCTACTTTATCCCGCGACCGCAGAGCATGTGCGCCACGTGGCCTACTTCTTCGGGCCGGCCACCCGCGGCGGCGGGCAGGCGGGTTGGATCGACTACTCGGCGTCCAACTTCTCGGAGATGCCGGAGCTGATCCGCCGCGGGCTGAAGCCGGCGGATGTGGTGTTTGCCAGCGCCTCGCCGATGGACGGGCACGGCTACTTCTCGCTCGGGCTGGCGGCGGACTACACCCTGGCGGCCATTTCCCGGGCGCGGGTGGTGGTGCTGGAGGTCAACCCGAACGTGCCTTTCACCAACGGCGCCTGCCGTGCACCTGTCGCAGGTGACGGCGCTGGTGGAGCGTGAGGCGCCGGTGGCGGAGGTGGGCCTGCCGAAGATCGGCCCGGTGCAGGAGGCCATCGGCAAGTACGTGGCCGACATGATTCCGGACAGGGCCACGCTGCAGATCGGCTACGGCGGCATTCCGGATGCGGTGGTGATGCAGCTGACCCACAAGCAGGACCTGGGCATCCACACCGAAATGCTGGGCGACGGCATCCTGACGCTGATCGAGTCCGGTGCGGTCACCAACCGGGTCAAGAACGTCAACCGCGGCAAGGTGATGGCCACCTTCGCGCTGGGTTCGCGCAAGCTCTACGACTTCATGCACCGCAACCCGGCGGTGGAGCTGCACCCCTCGGACATCACCAACGACCCCTGGCTGGCGGGGCGGAACCACAACCTGATCGCCATCAACGCCACGATGCAGATCGACCTGAGTGGGGAGGCGCTCAGTTTGACGCATGGGCACACCCTCGGTGAGCCGGGGCATGGCGAGCGCAACCCATTGATGCGATTGAAGAAAACCGCCCACGGGATCGCCTGATGGTGGCGCCGTTGGAATGGGCGGTTTAGCGCTCGCTTTGAGACAAAAACGCGCCCAGATTGAGAAATGACCGGCGGGCATCGGGAGAAACCGCGCCGGCTCTGGGTCAGGCTCTGCGACGGGGCTTGCGGGCCGCTGGTGGGGCCGCCGGGGCGATCACGTTGTGGCCGCCGAAGACCAGGATGACCGGCGCCGCGTTACTGGGCTCGGGCGCTGGCCTGGTTGTGACGCGCCGGGGCGTGGCGTTGTCGGCGACGAGCTTGCGGATGGCTGCTGCGGGGTCTGTGTGGCCCATGTTGTCCCTGGAGGTTGATGGCCCTGGGACATCGGCGCTCAGCGGGCCAACTTGACCAGCCGGGCGAGCAGCGCTCGCGCCTGCTCGGTGGCCCCCATCTGGCCGATCAGCTCGTAGGCGTAGACGAAGACCTCAGCCTTCTTGTCCGGCGGCATCTCCACATCGGCGTCGAGCAGGCCTTCTTCGACGGCCTGAATTGCGGTGCGCAGCAGAGCCAGGTCGATCGCTGGAGCCTCACCTGCAGGTGCTCCTTGCTCGGCTGCCCGCAATGCGGCGACCAGGTCGCGCCGCAGCTTGGGCCCTCTCCCTGCAGCGAGCCACTCCACTGTCACGCCAGCTACATCAGCCATGGCCACCAGGCGATCAGCACTTGGCATCGCGCCTTCCAGGTACTTCCTGAACGTCGATCCACTCACCCCGGCCTTGCGAGCGAACCCGACCTGGCTTTCGTCACCCATTGCCTCCAAGAGCCGGTTGGCGAGTTGCTTTTCCCCGGACGGAAAAGCAACCCGATCACCTGGAGCGTCGGGGCCGCTATTTCCGGAGCTAAGTACTTGATTCGCCATGCGTGGGTGGAACAAATTCACGAATTCCCCCTTAGATGGGGGGTCATGAGAAAAGCAACCGCCAAAGAGTCTTGAAGCTCACCCCTAGGGGTGATATTGTTTGGACATGCCTAATCGTAACTCGCCCCAATGTGTGCGCACAGAGGTCGCCGACCTGGGCGACCCGACGGTGTTGCGCGGGCGTTTGGCCCTGCTGGGCTGGCGCAGCCTGTCGGCCTGGGCTCGCTCTCACGGCTACTGCCGCAACCTGACCTTGCATGTGGTGTCCGCCTGGGGTCGGCCGGGCCAGATGAAGCGTCGCGTACCGCACGGCGGCATCACTCGCGCCATCCTCAGCGACCTGGTCGCCACCCTCGCCGAGCAGCGTCGCCCCGCCGACCTGCAGGGGGACAAGCCGTGAAGACCTGGTACACGCCGCAAGAACTGGTGGGGCTGCCAGGCATGCCGAAGACCGAGTACGGCACCCGCAAGTCCCTCCAAAAAAATTTGGCCGAATCTCACCCCAAAGAGACAGGCAAGGGGTTTGAGTACACCCTTAAGAGCCTCCCCCGGAAACCCAAAACCACCTCCGCTCGCAATTCCTGCGCGAGCTTTTCCCTGAAACCCCGCAAACCCTGGAGATACCCCATGGAAACCCCGTCCGAAGCGCCGTCGAGCAATCTCTGGAAAACCCTTCCGGAGAAGCTGCTCGCTCTGTCCATGCATCACCTGGCGCGGTTGTTCCTGCTGGTCAACGGACCGCAGCCCAGCAATGCGGGCTCGACCGAGCACGCGCTCGACACGCTGCTGATGCACCTGGGCCTGGCGCGCGTCACGGCGGATTCCCGGCCCGGCTGGGTGAAGGTGCGGGTGACGGACGAGGGATTCGACATGGTGGCGCTGCTGATGAACACGGCGCTCGGCCGGACGGAGACCTCACCCTCTGCGGCGCCGACGCCGACGCCCGCAGTACCGCTCACGACCGCCACGTCCAGGCCGCGCGAACGGCTGTCGCTCGTGCACTCCAGGGGCTGATCGGCGCCGGCCTGAGCCGACGCGGTGCCTGCCTGACGCTGCTGGCGCAGGCACGTCAAGGTGAACTGACTCAGGCACTGGTGGCGCAACTGCGTCTGATGCGAGACGCCCGCGGTCGGCGCGCCGCCGATGACGATGGCCTGCCGTCACCCCAGGGCCTCAGCCGCTGGCTGGACAAGTGGGACGAGGGCGGCGTCGCCGCGCTGCTGCCCAAGCCGTCGGCGCGGCCCGACGAAGAAACCAAGCTGTGGCACCCCCTGGCCACCCAGTACTTCGCCCGCGGCCAGAAGCCGTCTCTGCGCTGGGTGCATGAGCAGATCGAACAGCGCTGGCAGCCGGCCCTGGGGCCGCGCCCGCCGAGCTATGACCAGATCCGCCGCTTCTTCGAGCGCTACTCCACGCTGAAGGCCCTGCAGGGCCGGCACACCGGCAGCGCGTTGCGCAGCCGCACGCACTACGTGGCGCGCGACTGGTCGCAGTACCCGGCCTTCTTCGAGGTGCATGCCGACGGGTGGAACACCCACTTCCTGGTGCCGCGTGAGAAGGACGGCAAATGGGAAACGCTGGAGGTCTGGCACTTCCACTGCACCCGCACGCGCTACGTCACGCCCTTTGGTATCGGCTACAGCGAGAGCCGCGACGTCATCCTGGCCGGCCTGCGCGAGTGCATCCGCGTGGGTGGCGTGCCCGCCATCTGGCAGACCGACAGCACCGGCAGCGTGAAGAACCGCCAGGTCAGCGGCTTCAGCAAGGCCCGCGTCAAGGGTGACGACGACGGCGAAGACCTGCAGGCGCTGGCTGACCGCCTGGGTGTCACCGTCGTCCACCCGCAGGAGGTGGGCAACAGCCAGGCCAACGGCATTGCGGAGAACTTCAACACCTGGCTTGACCGGGAGTCCCGCGTGCTGGCCAGCTACATGAACCCCGACCGGCACGACGAGAAGACTTTCGTGCGCGTGCGCCGGTTGCTCGACCAGCTGGAGAAGGCCGGCGAGCGCGCCGCCACGGTAGGCGCCTCCGACGAAGAGCGCGCCCGCCCGGCCCAGCTGCGCGGCCAGTTGGAGCGCCTGGGGCGCGGCCTGGTCTTCGCCAGCGAGGCCCATGCCCGCCAGTGGCTGCAGGGCCTGGTGCAGAAGTGGAACGAACGCCCGCACCGGGGCCTGCCGCGCGTGCGTGACGCGGCGACCGGTCGGCAGCGCCACATGACACCCGCGGAGGCGCTGGAAGAGGCGCTGCGCGACATGCGCGCCGCCGGCCAGGAGCTGCACCACCTGACCGAGGCCCAGATGACCGACCTGTTCCGCGAGCACCGCCGCAAGAAGGTGTACCGCGGCGCCGTCACCCTGCATGACCAGCAGCGCTACAGCTGCCCGGCGCTGGCCCACATCGAAGGCACTGAGGTGCTGGTGGTGCCCAACGAGATGGACGCTCACCAGGTGTGGGTGAAGGACCTGGAGGGCCGCCTGATCGGCGTGGCCGAGCTGCAGAGCGCCAAGTTCCCCCGTGCCACCACGACGGTGGAGAACGCTGACCTCAAGCGCGCCCAGGCCCGCATCCGCCACCGCGAGCAGCAGATCGAGCAGATCGAGCGCGAGATGGCCCCCTTGGTGCTGGAGCACGCCCCCACCGGCGCCGCCCTGGCCGGCATGTGGTCGCAGTCCATCGGGCTGCCGGCTGCGGCCGACGTGGTGGAGGTGCAGGCCCGTGCGCTGCCTGATCCGCTGCCCGGCCCGCTGCCCGAGCTGCGTGCCGATGCGCCGACCCCCACCGGGCGCGCCGTGAACCTGCCGCCGCTGCGCCGGCCGCTGGCGCCGCATGAGGACCCGGAGGTCATCGCCCGGGTCATGCGCGAGATCGACGAGGCCGAGGCACGACGTGCGGCCGACATGGCCGCCCAGATGGCCAAGTGGCACGCCGACGTGGCTGCCGCGGATGCCGCCAAGGCCGCCGCCGCGGCACCCCAGCAGCCGCCGCCCGCCGACCCGAGTTTTGACCGCGCTGCCGCCGGCTGAGGCGCCCCGGCAGCCACTTTCCCCGCCTCATCGACCCATCAACCACCAGGAGCAAAGAGCTGTGCGTTACCACTTCGTCAAGACCAAGAACTACGCCCGCCTGCAGACCGGCGTGCAGACGCTGGAGCAGCGCGGTGCGCGCGAGAGCGCGGGCATGGTCATCACCGGGCGCCCCGGTGACGGCAAGACCACCAACCTGTTGCACTGGGGCTCCACCGTTGGCGCCGTGTTCGTGACCTGCGTGCAGGGCATGACGCCGGGCCGGATGCTGGAGGCCATTGCCGACCGGCTGGGCCTGCCGATGTCGCGTTACCTGGACGACGCCATCGGCGAGCGGCTGACGCGCGACCAGGTGCCCGTGCTGCTGGACGAGGCGCAGTTCGCCCTGGCTGACGGGGCTGCCTGCCTGGAGCGGCTGCGCGGCATCACGGACAAGAGCGGCACCGGCTTCGGCCTGGTGATGATGGAGAAGGACCTGTGGAAGCTGGGCCTGCACGAGCAGCTCAGCTCGCGCATGGCCTGCCGCGTGGAGCTGACCCCGGCGGACGCCGATGACGTGGCCCGCGTGTGCGCAGAGCTGGCGGACGTGGCCATCTCGCCCGACCTGGCGCTGCGCATCCACGCCGACACCGGCGGGCGCATGCGCTCGGTCCTCAACGCCATCAGCCGCGTGGAAATCACTGCCCAGCGGCTGGGCAAGGCCGGCGTGAGCGGCCCCGACCTGAAGGGCGTGGTGCTCTGTGACGACTACCGCGCCGGCCTGTCCGCCCTGGGGCGCAGCAAGAAGGGGGGCGCCCTGTGAGAGCCCCGTCCGAGAACCGCCTCACCGCCGTTCTGCTGGTCATGCTGGCCTGCCTGCTGATGACCTGCAGCCCGGCGCCGGCGCATGCCCAGCCGGTCGCCCAGCCGGTCACCCTGGGCGCACACACCCTGACCTGGCACGACCGGGGCCGGCCGGAGGGCGGCCGCTACGAGTGGGTGACCCCCGGCGCCTACCTGCGCCTGGGCGACGAACACGGCGGCCCCACCCTGGGCGTGCTGCGCAACTCCCTGGCGCGCTGGGGCGCCTACGCCGGCTGGACCTGGAGCACGGACGAGCGCCGCGCCGTGTCCGTCGCCTTCACGGCCGCCGGCGTCACCGGCTACCCCATGGCTCCGGTGGTGCCGCTGCTGGCGCCCAGCCTGCGCCTGCGCGTGGGCGATCGCGCGGCCCTGCGGCTGATCACCATCCCGCAGTGGCACCCCAAGCAGGGCGCCAGTGTGGCGAGCCTGGCACTGGAGTGGGAGCTGCCGTGATGAGCCGCACCGCCCATGGCTGCCACCTCGGCCCCCACGACCGCCGGCGCCCCCTGCGCGTGCGTGCCTGGTGGGTGATGAGGGAGCGCGCCAGCTTCAGCCTGCTGGACCTCCTGCACACCGTGGCCGACGGCAGCGAGCGCAACGCCGCGCACAACCTGCGCGCCTACATCCGCGCCATGGAGCGCTGCGGCGTGCTGGCCCGCGCCCATGCCCGCGCCGAGCTCAACGCCTGGCGCCTGGCCCGCGACCTGGGGCCGCTGGCCCCCGTGGTCCAGCGCTGCGGCGTCGCCCTGCGCGACCCGAACACCGACACCTTGATTTCTCAATCCCTTCAACAGGGCGAACAGGAGGATACCCGTGATTGACGACGCCGACACCTTGACCGTGCCGATGGAGCTGGAGCAAATCCCCCCCGGCCCCCCTTCGTCGAAGGGGGGGGAGAACACCCCCGGCGCGCAGGCTTCCAGCCCCCCTTTGCAAAAGGGGGGTAGGGGGGGATTTGGGGCCCAAGCCGAAGGCGACGCCGATCTGCCCGTCCCCGCCCCGCTGCCCGCCTGGCGCCGCGCGCTGGAGGAGGCCGTG
>JADJDQ010000015.1 GCA_016702605.1 Candidatus Intricatilinea gracilis | reverse complement strand
GGCGAGGTCAGCGGCAAGGTGGTGAATCGGGCGAGTGGCGCGGCGGCGTGGCAGACGTGAGGCGCAGCGAGCACAGGGCCTGCAAGCGCCGGATTCTGGCAGACACGTAACTGGGCTTGCGATGTAGGTAAACGCCAACTTCCGGCCCATGCGTGTTGGCGCGTCCAGCGCTGCATCCACACCGTGGCCATGCCGACGCGCCGGGCGGCCTTTTGATGCACCAGTGTGTCTTCCACCAGCACGCAGCGGCGGGGCGGCACCTTCAGCTTGACCGCCAGCGCCCGCAACATGCGGGCATCGGGCTTGGGACGCAGGTGGCCGAACATGGTCATCTGCTCGATCGAGATCACGCCGTCGAACAGGCCCAGCAGCCCCAGGCCGACCAGCACCCGCCGCGCATACGCCAGCGGCGCGTTGGTGACGATGACCTTGCGCCCGGGCAGGCGGCGCAGCGCTGCCACGTCGTGCGCATGCGCGCTCAGGCTGGCCTCCAGCCCCGGCAGATGATGCGTCTCGTGCAGAAAGTGCGCCGGCTTCACGCCGTGGTGGCGCATCAGGCCCAGCAACGTGGCGCCGTACAAGCGCCAGTAATGCCGTCGCAGTTCGTCCGCCCGGGCCTTGTCGACACCCACAGCCTGGGCCACGTAGGCACTCATCGACACGTTGAGCGCACCGAAGACGTAGGCGCCCGCGTCGTGCAGGGTGTTGTCGAGGTCGAAGAGCCAGACGGTGTCTGCGTGGTGGCTGCGCGGGGCCTGCGTTCGGGCGCGCCTCATTCCTGCAGGTCGCCGAAGGCGTCGGCGCCGGTGAGGTCGAGCCCGATGCTGGCCAGGTGCAACACGACAGTCGCGGGCTCGGCCGGGGCGCCGGTTGCATCGGCGCCCACGGGATTGTTGGCACCCGCCGGCTCGTGCAACACCCAGCCGACCGGTTCGCGGCGGAACAGTTCGAGCCGGCGGGCGTCGATGTCGACCAGCAGATATTCGTGCAATGAGTCGAGCTTGCGGTAGGCGGCGAACTTGGCGCCGCGGTCGTAGGCGGCAGTGGAATCCGACAACACCTCGACGATGAGTTTGGGCGCCTGCAGCGCCAGGTCACGCTGGCGATCTGCCTCGTCGCAGCTCACCATCACGTCGGGGTAGAACACGGCGTCGGCCGCGACCACCTCGAGTTTCATGTCGGCGCCATAAGCCCGGCAACGGGTGCCACGCAGGTGCTCGCGAAATCGGGCGAACAGGGCACCCGCCACCAGCACATGTGCTTGCCGCGCCCCGACCATGGCGAACACCTCGCCGGCCAGGTATTCGTTCTTGTCGACCTGCAGCGCCTCCCACTCGAAGTAGTCGGCACGGCTGAAACGAGCGGCGGGCAGGGGGACGGACATGGCAGTCCACGCAAACAGGTGGCGACCTGTCGATGGTAGCGGGCCAACCCGGCACGTGACCGGTGCGGCGACCTGCGGACAGGTGCCTGAACCGCCCGCTCAATGCGACCTGATCATCGTCCCGTAGGCCTGGTCGGTCAGGATCTCGAGCAGCATGGCGTGCGGCACTCGGCCATCGACCACGTGCACGGCGTTGACGCCGCTCTTGGCGGCGTCGATGGCGCCGGCGAGTTTGGGCAACATGCCGCCGCTGATGGTGCCGTCGGCGATCAGATCGTCGATCTGGCGCGGGGTGAGTTCGGTGAGCAGTTCGCCGGCCTTGTCGAGCACGCCGCGGATGTTGGTCAACATCACGAGTTTTTCGGCCTTGAGCACGGTGGCGAGTTTGGCGGCCACCAGGTCGGCGTTGATGTTGTAGCTCTCGTTGTGTTCACCAAAACCGATCGGGCTGACGACCGGGATGAAGGCGTCGTCCTGCAGTGCCTTCACCACGCTGGGGTCGATGGACTCGATGTCGCCGACCTGGCCGACGTCGTGTTCCTTGCTCGGGTCGTCCTTGTCGAGCAGCTTGAGCTTCTTGGCGCGGATCAGGCCGCCGTCGCGCCCGGTCAGGCCCACGGCCTTGCCGCCGGCAGCGTTGATGAGGCCGACGATGTCTTGCTGAACCTCACCGGCCAGCACCCATTCGACGACTTCCATGGTCTCGGCGTCGGTGACACGCATGCCCTGGATGAAGGTGCCCTTCTTGCCCAGGCGGTTCAGCGCCTGGTCGATCTGCGGGCCACCGCCATGCACCACCACCGGGTTCATGCCCACCAGCTTGAGCAGCACCACGTCTTCGGCAAAGTCGGCCTGCAGTTCCGGGTCGGTCATGGCGTTGCCGCCGTATTTGATGACCAGGGTCTTGCCGTGGAACTTGCGGATGTAGGGCAGCGCCTGCGCCAGGATCTCGGCCTGCTCGCGCGGGGTGATGTGGCTCAGGTCGACGGGGGCGGTGTGGTGGCTCATGGCGTGTCGATGCGTGCTGATGCGTATGGGGGCGTATGGGGGCGGGGGGCGGGCGGGGTCGCGGGGGCAGGTGGGCTGGTGCGCGGGCTCGGTGTAACGAACTGCGGCGGCCAGGGCTGGCGGATTCTAGGGACAACCCTTGTGCACCGGCCACCCACTGCTGCTGCACAAGCCATCCACAGGGTTGTGGACAGACGCGGCGCGTCGTTCACGAACGGTTCACCAGTTTGCGAACAGACTCACGCACCGCTTGTCCACAACCCTGGGGCCACTTGGGCAGCGTGAATTCACAGCTTGTGCACAATCCCTCCACGCCTCATGCACAAAGTTGTCCCGCATGACCAGCTACGCCGTGGCGCCCCTACCCGGACCATCATGAACAGACTCACCTCTCGCGCCCTTGTCCTGCTGATCGCCCTGGCCACCGCCGGCCTGGCAGGTGTGGCCCGTGCTCAACCGGTCGACGGCGAAGTCACCAAGGTCGACAAGGTGCAGCACCGCATCACGCTGCGCCACGGCCCAATCAAGAACCTCGACATGCCCGCCATGAGCATGACCTTCCGCCTGGCCGACCCGAGCTGGGCCGAGCGTTACAAGGTGGGTGACAAGGTGCGCTTCGAGGCCGACAAGGTCGACGGATATTTCGTGCTGACCAAACTCGACCGCCTGCCCTGAGGCGGGGCGCGCTCCATCCGTGAACACGACCGCCCGTAGCGCGGCCCGGCCGGGCTGGTGCGTGCTGGTGATGGTGTTGCTGATGCTGCTGACCCAGCCCGGCTGGGCCGCATCCAGCTGCGGCAAACCGACACCCATCGACGACGGTGCGCGCCTTGCCACCGCGGCGGCAGACACCACCATCGACGTCGATGCCCTGTGCGCCGCTGTGCTGCGCCTGGCCACGCCCGACGTCAATCTGCACGGCGTCGTCGTCGAGCAGCACGGCCTGCTGCAGGCCGAGGCCTACTTCGACGGCACCGACCACCCCAATGCATCCCTGTGGGGCCGCAGCGCCAGCTTCACCCCGCACGACCTGCACGACGTGCGCTCGGTCACCAAGAGTGTGGTGGCACTACTCACCGGCATCGCGCTGGACCAGGGCCGGATCGCCAGCATCGACATGCCGGTGCTCGATCACTTCCCCGAACACGCCGACCTCGCAGCCACAGCCAAGGCGCGCATCACGCTGGCTCACCTGCTGGGCATGTCGTCCGGCCTGGCGTGGGACGAATCCGGCAGCTACCTGCGCCCCGGCAACAGCGAAACCCGCATGCGTTTCACCCTCGACCCCGACCGCTACGTGCTCGACCGCGACCTGGCGGACGAGCCCGGCTCGGTCTTCAACTACAACGGCGGCGGCGTCGCCCTGCTCGGCGAAGTGATCGCCCGCGCCACTCACAAGCCGCTCGAACGTTACGCCGACGAGGTGTTGTTCAAGCCACTCGACATTCGCCGCACCGAATGGCGGCGCGACCGCACCGGCCGTGTCACTCCTTACGGCGGCCTGCGCCTGCGCCCTCGCGACATGGCCCGGATCGGCCGCCTGGTGCTCGACCGCGGCCGCTGGAACGGCCGCCAGCTGGTCTCAGCCGACTGGATCGTCCAGATGACACGAGACCGCCTGCCCGCCGGCCGGCTGCGTTACGCCCGCTTGTGGTGGCGCGGCACCGTCGACGCCGACCAGGCGCGCCACCCCTACATCGCCGCCTTCGGCAACGGCGGCCAACGCATCTTTCTCGTGTCCGACCTGGATCTGGTCGTCGTGGTCACCGCCGGCCAATACAACCAGGACACGAGTTGGCAAGCGCCGCTGCGGGTGTTGCAACGAGTGGTCGAGCTGGCGAAGTGAAACGTCATGAATCCGCCTGTCACCAGCCATCAGAGTACGTGGCAGATATTCAGCCTAGTTTTTGACTAGGGGACCACATGAGCGAGCGACAGCAACTTGATATGGCCCGCTTGCCCGCACCTGGCGAGAAAACCAAAGGTGTGGCCAGATCTTTGAATTGCCTGATACCAAGTTCGAGGGTCAGGTAGTGGGCGCCTTCAGGCTCACCCTGGCGAACTGGACCTTCTTCGGCGCGAGAGCAGGATGCCGTAGTACTTGACTATTGCGGCGGGTCGGCCATGCAAACGTCTTCAGCAGCCTATACCAAGCAGGTTGGACGGCCTCTCGAAGATCCCGAAACCGAATTCCGTTTACCTGGCAGCTGGCGGGATGAGGCGGAGCAGCGCCTGAACAGATTGTTTGCTCATTTTGATAGCTGGCGATTGGTTGATGGGGGACGTTTACCGGCCTAAGCGCGATTCGCGCCGCGCTTCGCTTTATCAATTAGGGCGTGAACTAATTCCAGCCGCAAGACGGCGTTTGGGAACTTGCGATCTGGGCAACATCCTCAGCCAGGGTACGGCGATACCTAGCGCACCCGAACCAACCCAGTCTCCTCAAAGTCGGCAACTATGAAAGACTGCCAAGGTAGCGGATAACCACATGTCAAAATCGAACGATGGGAGAAGGCGCAGAGCGTTGCAGCGAAGTGCCGCTAACCCGGCACTGCTTCTGGACGCAGACGCAAACCATGAGGTAAGTGATGTCAGGCAAATCGATTGCACGGAGATTCTTTGTTCGGGCGGTGCCGGCGGCGAAAATTCGCAGATACCCAGCGGGATCAATGAAATGGCCAACACAGTTCCACTCATTAGCTACGGTGACAAACCGTTCGAGGGACCGATGGCCGGCCATTGCCTGCGAGACTGGTATAAAAGCGATTTAACCAGAAAGATCCAATGCAAAGCGAACAGAACCACTCAGTACCAGGACTTGGCCAATCCCGGCCTGAAGATGGGCGACTTGCTCTTTCAATGCCGCTGCGGCAGGCGGCAACTGGAAAAGCCAAAGAATCTCCTGTATCCTAAGCACTTCACGCGCCTCCAGGCAAGAAACGAGCAACTCACCTCTTATTGAAAGACCAGCGCCAGACGAAATATTCCCCCAGTAGGCCCCGGCTTGCAACTATTAGAGCAATGTCCGACTATTTCAGTAGCGCCTGAAAAGCGCAACCCACGGGAAACCCGAAAAAATTATCCAAGCAATGACCTCGCGTGCAAAGCTCGGAGTTTTTGGTAGGCATGCGAGCCTTCCGCAGGAAACCAATGCCAGGTAGCTAGTCGCAAGCAAGATTGCAAATGCGACACCGGCCCAGCGAACGGAAGAGCGGAAGGGCCTGGGAGCACGCGGCAGAATCTTTGGAGGTTGCGAGATTCGGTACCTATCCTTACTCCTGCTGTGGCTCGAGCCTCACGCCGAGCATCACAGGCGAGTTCGGAAGCAACTGATTTGCTTCCAAATGGGTCATTTTCTTGTCGCACTTTGACCTTCCCCGATCGTTGACTGTACGCGTGCCCAGTTATTAGTTCGCCGTCAGTTGCGGTGTGCCGATCTGCATTCTGTTAATTGCGCGCCGCCTTGCCAAGGATGGACATACGTAGCTCGATCAAGGCGGCCCAGCCTCACCCCAGATACCGCCGCTCAAGATGCGCGCGGTAATGCGCCACATCCAGTTCGCTGCCGCTGGCGCGCACGGCCAGTTCGGCGCTGCTCCAGCGTGAGGCCTGCTGCCAGATGTTGCGGTTCAACCAGTCGAACACCGGCTTCAGATCACCGGCGGCAATACGTTCGTCCAGGGTCGGGCATTCACGCCTGAGCGTGGCAAACCACTGCGCGGCGTACATGGCGCCCAGGGTGTAGCAGGGGAAATAACCGAAGGCGCCGCCGGACCAGTGCACGTCCTGCATGGGGCCGTTGCGGTAGTCGCTGCGGGTGTCGACGCCCAGCAGCGCGGCCATCTTCTCGTCCCACAGGGCGGGGATGTCGTCGACTTCGGCGTCGCCGACGATGAGGGCGCGTTCGATGTCGTACCGCAGCAGCACGTGGGCGGGGTAGGTGACCTCGTCGGCGTCGACGCGGATCTTGCCGGGCGCCACGCGGGTGAGCAGGCGCGCCAGGTTGGCGGGCGCAAAGGCCGGCTGGTCACCAAAAAACTGGGCGACCAATGGCGCCAGGCCCTGGACGAAGCCGGGGTGGCAGCCGAGTTGCATCTCGAACGAGAGGCTCTGGCTTTCGTGGATGCCCATCGAGCGCGAGCTGCCGACCGGCTGACCCAGCCAGGCGCGCGGCAGGTTCTGCTCGTAACGGGCGTGGCCGGTTTCGTGGATGGTGCCCATCAGGCTGGGCAGCAGGTCGTCGTCGCGGTAACGCGTGGTGATACGCACGTCTTCGGGCACACCGCCCGAAAACGGGTGGGCACTCACATCGAGCCGGCCCGCGTCGAAGTCGAAGCCGAGCTTGCGCATCACGGCCAGGCTCAGTTCACGCTGGCGGTCGACGGCAAACGGGCCGACCGGGCGCAGCAGGGGTTGGGCGGCGTCGTGTTCGGCCTGGCGCGCCAGCACCTGCTGGATGAGGGGCGGCAGCCAGTGGCGCAGCGGGTCGAAGACACGGTCGACGGCGGCTCGGGTCAGGCCGGGCTCGTACAGGTCCATCAACGCGTCGTAGGGATGGATGCCGAGCGCCTGACCGTACAGGCGCGACTCTTCACGCACCAGGTCGAGCACCGGGCGCAGGTTGGTGGCGTAGCCGGCCCAGTCGTTGGCGGGGCGCTGGCTGCGCCAGGCGTGTTCACATCGCGCGGTGGCCAGGCTGCGGCGCTGCACCAGCTCGGTGGGCAGGGCGTTGCTGGTCAGCCAGGCGCGGCGCATCTCGCGCAGGTTGGCGCGTTGCAGGTCGTTCAGCGGCTCGGCGGCGGCGCCAGCCAGCAGCGGCTGCAGGGCCGGGTCGGTGAGCAGGCCGTGCAGCAACTGGTCGAGTTCTGCCAGCGCGGCGGCTCGGGCCTCGTTGCCTTTGGGCGGCATCATGGCCGAGCGGTCCCAGCTGCAGATGTCGCCCAGGTGCTTGAAGTGATAGTGGCGAATGAACCGGTCCACCAGCTCGGCATAGGCCGGGGTCGAGGTGTCACCGGCCAGGGGCTGGTGTGGTGTCGGTAGCACGGCGTCGCCCGAGTGGCTGCCCGAGGTGTCGGGCAAGTGGCCGGTCTGGCTGGGTGATGGGTTGACTGAACTCAAGACGATCTCCGCAACGTTTGTGGGTATGAATGTGCAAGGCAAGGCACTGCCGACACCAGCAGCGCGCCCGCCCCCTCTCTGGGCCTCAGGTCAGCCCCGCCCAGCTGCCCGGAAACACCCAGAGCAGCCCGGCCGTCATGATCACGTAGCGCCCGAACTTGCCGATCGCCATGTAGACCACACAGGGCCAGAACGGCAACCTGAGCCAGCCGGCCACGGCGCACAAGGGGTCGCCCACCACCGGCAACCAGGCGAGCAGGCAGGCCTTGGCGCCCAGGCGCTGCAGCAGCACCAGCGCGCGTAATTCGGCGGTCTTGTGGGTGACCTTTTCGTAGGCGCGTTCGGCGCCGTACCCCATCCACCAGCTGACCACGCCGCCCGCCGTGTTGGCCAGCGTGGCGACCACAACGGCGGGCCAGAACATCGTCGGGTCGACCTTGACGAGCGCATACACGGCCGGCTCGGAGCCCAGCGGCAGCAATGTGGCCGAGACAAAGGCGATCACCGCCACCGCACTCAGGCCCACTTCCGGCAAGGCCAGCAGGGCAAGCAGTGCCGAAAGTTGTTGACTGAGCCAGATTTCCATCGCGGCGCATTGTGGCGTGCACCCGCCAGGCAGCTGGTGATTCGCCGGATCGGGCCCGCGGCGGGCAGGCCATACCTCCACTCTTGGGGGGACGTGCGGCGCCCAAACGTGGGGCCGAGCCAACTGTGGCGGTGTTCACGGACACAGTCTCGGCCAGGGTGCTGGCTATACTGCTGCCATATTTTTCAGCATACAAGTTGCCAACTTTTACCATTTCGGGTCCGCGCATCGGCGCCTTCCAGCTGCCGAACGCCTTGTTCGTTGCCCCCATGGCGGGGGTGACGGATCGGCCTTTTCGCAGCCTGTGCAAGCGCCTGGGCGCCGGTTACGCGGTGAGCGAGATGGTGACTTCGCGGCCCGATCTGCGCGACAGCCTCAAGACCAGCCGGCGCCTCGACCACACCGGCGAGGTCTCACCCATCGCCGTGCAGATCGCCGGCACCGAGCCGGGCATGATGGCCGAGGCGGCGGCGTACAACATCGAACGCGGCGCCCAGATCATCGACATCAACATGGGTTGCCCGGCCAAGAAGGTGTGCAACGCCTGGGCCGGTTCGGCGCTGATGCAGGACGAGGATCTGGCGCAGCGCATCGTGGCCGCCGTCGTCGAAGCCAGCAGCCCGCACGGCGTGCCGGTCACCTTGAAGATGCGCACCGGCTGGTGCCAGGCCGAACGAAACGCCGTGCGTATCGCCCGCAGCGCCGAGGCCGCCGGTGTGGCCATGGTGACGGTGCACGGCCGAACGCGCGAGCAGGGTTACGCCGGCCAGGCCGAATACGACACCATCGCCGCGGTGAAGGCCGCGCTGCGCATCCCGGTGTGCGCCAACGGCGACATCGACAGCGCCGACAAGGTCCGCCAGGTGCTGGCCGCCACCGGCGCCGACGCCATCATGATCGGCCGGGCCGCGCAGGGTCGGCCCTGGATCTTCAGCGAGATCGCCCATGAACTCGCCACCGGCGAAATTGCGCCGTCACCCGCCACACTGCAGGTGCGCAACTGGCTGGTCGACCATCTGCACGAGCACCATGATCTCTACGGCGAGCGCGCCGGCGTGCGCAGCGCACGCAAACACATCGGCTGGTATGTGCACGGCTTGCCCGGTGCAGATGCCTTCCGGGCCCGCATGAATCGCATCGACGCTGGCGCCGACCAGCTCGGCGCGGTGAGCGGCTATTTCGACCTGCTCGCCCAGACGCATGAGCGTCTGCCAGCGCGCCTCACCCGCGAGGCCCGCGAGGCCGCCGCTGCTCTATGAGCGACGACAAGTCCAGTTTGATCGACCACTGCGTGCGCGAGGCCCTCGCCACCTATTTCAGCGACCTGCGTGGCACCGAGCCCCATTCGGTCTACGCCATGGTGCTGGCCGCTGTGGAGCTGCCCCTGCTCGAAGTGGTGATGGCCAAGGCCGAAGGCAACCAGAGCCGCGCCGCCGAGTGGCTGGGCATCAACCGCAACACCCTGCGGCGCAAGCTGCTGGAGCACAAGCTCACCGACTGAGGCCGCTGGGATACTGCGTGCGCCGCAGCGGTGCCGGGACTCGGCCACACGACTGGCCTGAACCACCCGCCGTGACGTCGCCCCTCCACTGCCCGACCCGAACCACGCGCGCCGACCGGATCCGACCTGAGGCGCGCCCCGGTGCCATCGGCCGCCTGCCCATCGTCTGAATTCTTCGACTCCTGAACCGCGCGGTGCACCCGCGCCCACTGCCATGACTACCGCCCTGCTTTCCGTCTCCGACAAGACCGGTGTTGTCGACTTCGCCCGTGCCCTGGCCGCGCTGGGTGTCAAGCTGCTGTCGACCGGCGGCACCGCCAGGCTGCTGGCCGACGCCGGGCTGGCCGTCACCGAGGTGGCCGACCACACGGGCTTCCCCGAGATGCTCGACGGCCGCGTCAAGACCCTGCACCCCACCATCCACGGTGGCCTGCTGGCGCGGCGTGACCTGCCCGAACACATGGCCGCGCTGGCAGCCCACAACATCACCACCATCGACCTGCTGGTGGTGAACCTCTACCCCTTCGAAGCCACCGTCGCCAAGCCGGGTTGCTCGCTCGAGGACGCGATCGAGAACATCGACATCGGTGGCCCGGCCATGGTGCGCAGCGCCGCCAAGAACTGGAAGGACGTTGCCGTGCTGACCGACGCCGGTCAGTACGCCCAGGTGCTGAGTGAGCTGCAGAACGGCGGCAGCGTGAGCCGCGCCACCAAGTTCGCCCTGTCGGTGGCCGCCTTCAACCGCATCAGCAACTACGACGCAGCGATCAGCGACTACCTGTCGTCGCTCACCGACGGCGCTGCCACCCCGGCCGGTGAGGCACCTGCGCGCGTCGAGTTTCCGGCGCAGAGCAATGCCCGTTTCGTCAAGCTGCAGGATCTGCGCTACGGCGAGAACCCGCACCAGGCCGCCGCCTTCTACCGCGACCTGCACCCGGCGCCCGGCTCGCTGGTGAGCGCCCAGCAGTTGCAGGGCAAGGAGCTGAGCTACAACAACATCGCCGACGCCGACGCCGCGTGGGAGTGTGTGAAGAGCTTCGACACGCCCGCCTGCGTGATCGTCAAACACGCCAACCCCTGCGGCGTGGCGGTGGGCGCGGATGCGGCCGAGAGTTACGCCAAGGCCTTCCAGACCGACCCGACCTCGGCCTTTGGCGGCATCATTGCCTTCAACGTGGTGGTGGACAAGGCGGCGGCCGACAAGGTGTCCAAGCAGTTCGTCGAGGTGCTGATCGCCCCGGCCTACACCGACGAAGCACTCGCCGTGTTTGCCGCCAAGGCCAACACCCGCGTGCTGAAGATCTCGCTCGACGGTGTGGACCGCAACGCCGCCAGCGCCTGGGGCCGCGGCCAGAACGCGCAGGACATCAAACGTGTCGGCTCGGGCCTGCTGATCCAGAGCGCCGACAACCATGTGCTGCAGCGCTCGGACCTGAAGGTCGTCACCAAGGTGGTGCCGACGCCCGAGCAGATCGACGACCTGATGTTCGCCTGGAAGATCGGCAAGTTCGTCAAGAGCAACGCCATCGTCTTCTGCAAGGGCGGCATGACAGTGGGTGTGGGGGCAGGCCAGATGAGCCGGCTCGACTCGGCACGTATCGCCAGCATCAAGGCCGGCCACGCCGGGCTCACGCTGGCCGGCAGCGCGGTCGCGAGCGACGCGTTCTTCCCGTTCCGCGACGGCCTGGACGTGGTGGTCGACGCTGGCGCCACCTGCGTCATCCAGCCGGGTGGCTCGATGCGCGACGGCGAGGTGATTGCTGCCGCGGACGAACGTGGCATCGCCATGGTGTTCTCGGGCGTGCGGCATTTCAGGCATTGAGAGCCTGACAGATGCGCATCCTCGGCATCGACCCCGGCCTGGCGACCACTGGCTTCGGGGTGGTCGACGCCGAGGGCCAGGTGGTGCAGTACGTGGCCAGCGGCACGATCAAGACCAACGAGGTCGACCTGGGTGACCTGCCGGCGCGCATCAAGATCATCTTCGAGGGTGTGCGCGAGGTGGTCGAGACCTACAAGCCCGATTGCGCCTCGGTCGAGATCGTCTTCGTCAACGTCAACCCGCAAAGCACGCTGATGCTCGGCCAGGCGCGCGGCGCAGCTCTCGCCGCCCTGGTGACCACCGGCCTGACGGTGACCGAATACACCGCCCTGCAGATGAAGAAGGCCATCGTCGGCCACGGCCACGCCACCAAGGCGCAGGTGCAGGAGATGGTCAAACGCCTGCTGACCCTGCCCTCGGCCCCCAATCAGGACGCCAGTGATGCGCTGGGACTGGCCATTGCCCATGCCCATGCAGGCAGGTCATTCGCCGCGCTGGCCCTGGCCTCACCACTGGCGCGGCGCAAACATGCGCAGTACCGGGGTGGGCGGACTTACTGAGCTCGCTTGATCGATCGGCTGCCGAGTCAGATCCACGGCGTCCAGTAGAGCGGATCACGGCTTTGATGCGTGATCGCGTAGATCTGCGGCCCGCGGTCGACATCCACGCCGTAAATGACCGAGTAAGGGAATCGATTGAAGTGGTAGACCCGCAGGCCCAGGTCGCCATGCGGCCCACGGTGCTGGTTTTCGAGCAGCAGGTCGCGGACACGCTCGAACTCCGCCAGAAAGGCCTCTGCAATGCGACGGTTGACGTGTTCGGCGTAATAGATCGCTGCGTCGCCAAGTTCGGCTTCGGCATCCGGGTGGATCCAGTAGCTCACGCCAGCCGGGCTCGCACACGTGCCAGGGCCTCATCACCTGGGACCAGGGCCGTCTTGCCCGAGCGCACATCTTCTTGCCGCGAGGCCGCCAATTGCAGCCAGGCCTCCTGTGCCTTCGAACGCGGTTCAAAGCTGGCGATCAGGCGCTCGACGAGCCGGGCTCGCTCATCGAGCGGCAGACTCAGTGCCTGTGCTTCGAGGTCTTCGACGGGTAGGGGCATGGGGAGACTCCGCAAGGTTGCCTGGTCAAAGCATATCTGCCAGTCGATCGCGCCAGAACAACCTGTGCAAATCTACAACCGCCCGAGCAGGAAGATCGCGAAGAACCCCAGGCCAGCGATCACAGTCCAGCGCACGATGAGTTGGGTGCGCGTGAGCCAGCGGCGGTCCTTGGTGCCGATGAACATGGCGAAGCACAACACGGCGGCCACCAGCAACAGCAGCACGATGAGGCGAAAGATCAGCATGGCGGTCGGTGGGGCTCGGATTCGCCGAGACGGTCGGGCCTGATCACCAGGCCGGCGCCAGTTCGGCAAAGCCGCGGGGTGCGAGTTGCTCGTCGGCGAAGCTCACCAGTTCCCAGGCGGACTCGTCGGCCAGCAGCGCCACCAGCAGCTTGTTGTTGAGCGCGTGGCCGCTCTTGTAGGCGCTGTAGTCGGCCAGCATGGGGTGGCCGGCGACGTACAGGTCACCGATGGCATCGAGGATCTTGTGTTTGACGAACTCGTCGTCGTAGCGCAGGCCCTCGGCATTGAGCACGCGGTAGTCGTCCACCACGATGGCGTTGTCCATGCTGCCGCCCAGCGTGAGGCCGCGCGACCGCATCATCTCGACGTCCTTGGTGAAGCCGAAGGTGCGGGCGCGTGCGATGTCGGCCTTGTAGCGCCCCGAGCCCATGTCGAAGCTGACGCGCTGACCGGTGGCGTCCACGGCGGGGTGGTTGAACTCGATCTCGAAGTTGAGCCGAAAGCCGTTGTACGGCGTGAGCTTGGCCCACATCAGGCGGTCACCCTCACCCACCCGCACCTCGATGGGTTTCTTGACGCGCAGGAACTTCTTCGGCGCGTTCTGCTGCTCGATGCCCGCGCTCTGCAGCAGGAACACGAAGCTGGCGGCCGAGCCGTCGAGGATGGGCACCTCGTCGGCCGTGATGTCGATGTAGAGGTTGTCGAGGCCGAGGCCGGCGCAGGCCGACAGGATGTGCTCGACCGTCTGCACCTTGGGCGCGCCCGGGTCACCACCGGGCGAGATGGTCGACGCCATGCGGGTGTCGCACACCGTGTCAGCGCGCACCGGGATGTCCACCGGCACCGGCAGGTCGATGCGCCGAAAGACGATGCCAGTGTCGGGCGCCGCCGGCCGCAGCGTCAGTTCGACACGTTGCCCGCTGTGCAGGCCCACGCCCACGGCACGGGTCAGCGACTTCAGGGTGCGTTGCTTGATCATGATGTGAGCGATTGTCCCCGAAGGGCTTGCGCGGCGCTGGCGTGGCGACGCTACTGCCTCCTGGCGATAAGATGTGTAGCAGCTACTCAGAGGGTACACATATGCGCACCAACATCGAGATCGACGACAAATTGATGGAGGCGACGCTGAAGGCGACCGGCATCAAGACCAAACGCGAAGTGGTCGAGGAAGGCCTGCGCACGCTGCTGCGCTTGAAGCAGCAGACCGAGTTGCGAAAGCTGCGCGGAAAGATCGAATGGGAAGGCGACCTCGATGCCATGAGGCGCGACAAGTGATCCTGGTCGATTCGAGCGTCTGGATCGACTTCTTTCGCAACCAGTCGACCGCACAAGCCGAGTGGCTCGACAGGAATCTCGATGTCGAGATCATCGTGGTCGGTGACTTGATCCTCGCGGAGGTTCTGCAAGGATTCAGGAATGACAGCGCCTTCAATGAAGCCCGTCGAATGCTTGGGCAACTCGAGCAGTTGACACTCGGCGGCCATGACATGGCCGTTCAGGCCGCAGGTAATTTCCGCAAGCTGCGCAGCGTCGGCGTCACCGTACGTGGAACCATCGACGTGATGATTGCGACCCGATGTATCACCGACGGCCTGCGCCTGCTCCACAGCGACCGTGATTTCGATGCATTCCAGGAGCACCTTGGCTTGCAGGTAGTGAACTGCGCGACCTGATCGACAAGAGCCTGGTCGATCAGACGGCCTTTGCGGGTTCCCGGTAGAGCAGTCCGGGACTTCCGGTCAAAGGCCGGGAGGACGGCCTGCGCGCTGTGTCGCGCGCAGGCCGAGGTCGGTCCGGACCAGGCCTCAATCCGCCTGCTTGCGCAAGAAAGCCGGGATCTCGATCTCGTCCATGCCGTTGTTGGCCAGGGCGTCGACCTTGGCAGCCGCCTGGGTGCGGTTGTTGCGCCAGACGCTGGGCACGACGTATTCCTGGTTGATGCCGACCTGCTGTTGCGGGGTGACGACCGGGTTGGCGTATTGACCCGGTTGCTGGCCCATGCCGCCCATGCCGGCCTGGCTGTTCGGGCCCAGGGTGGCGCCGGCCTGATGGCCTTGCGGCATGGGTGAATTGAGCGCCGTGGTCAGCACGGGGATGTTGTCGGTGCCGGTGCGTTGCACGGTCTGCACGACGCTGATGGGCGTCTGGTTGCGACGGGTGCTCGATGCCAGGCCGGTGGCGATGACGGTGACACGCAGGGCGTCGCCCAGGTGTTCGTCATAGGCCGCGCCGAAGATCACGTGGGCATCGTCGGCCGCGTAGCGACGGATGGTGTTCATCGCATTGCGGCTTTCTGCCAGGCGGAAGGTCTGCTTGCTCGCAGCGATCAGCACCAGCACGCCACGGGCGCCTGAGAGGTCGATGCCTTCGAGCAGCGGGCAGGCCACTGCTGCTTCGGCTGCCTTGGTCGCGCGGTCGGGGCCGCTGGCGGTGGCCGTGCCCATCATGGCCTTGCCGGGCTCGCTCATCACGGTCTTGACGTCTTCGAAGTCGACGTTGATCGACGCGTCGATGTGGATGATGTCGGCGATGCCGCCCACGGCGTTCTTGAGCACGTCGTTGGCTTGCGAGAAGGCTTCTTCCTGCGAGATGTCGTCGCCCAGCACTTCGAGCAGCTTCTCGTTGAGCACCACGATCAGGCTGTCGACGTTGGCCTCCAGCTCGGCCAGGCCGGCATCGGCCTGCTTCATGCGGCGCGCGCCTTCGAACTCGAAGGGCTTGGTCACCACGCCCACCGTCAGGATGCCCATCTCCTTGGCCAGGCGGGCGATCACCGGTGCGGCGCCGGTGCCGGTGCCGCCGCCCATGCCGGCGGTGATGAAGACCATGTGCGCCCCCTCCAGCGCCATACGGATGCGGTCCTGCGCCTCTTCGGCCGCGGCCTTGCCGGCGTCGGGGCGCGAGCCGGCGCCCAGGCCGGTGTGGCCGAGCTGCAGCAGCTGGTCCGCGCTCGAGCGGTTGAGCGCCTGCGCGTCGGTGTTGGCGCAGATGAACTCCACGCCCTGCACACCCTGGCCGATCATGTGATCGACCGCGTTGCCGCCGCCGCCACCCACACCGATCACCTTGATCTGTGTGCCCTGATTGAATTCCTCGATCATTTCGATGGTCATACCGCTCTCCTGTTCCGCTCTGCCGTTGCTCTGTCTGGTGTACTGAAAATGTCTATGGCCTCGGGTGGCCTCGATCGTCTGCCTGTGTCTCGTGGTGGTCGGCCGTCGGGTGGCGGTGCGACCCTGGGGCGCCAGGGCCAGTCCTGGTGGCTCTGATGCCACGGTGGCCAGGCGCGCTCCGATCGGGCGTGATGCGACACGCCGCTGTGCGCCGTGGTGGTGGTGGTTTTGCTGGTGGTGTCGATGTTGTTGTTCACACTGCCTCCCTCGTCAAAAGTTCTTCAGGAACCAGTCGCGCGCCCGGCCCATCAGGCTGCCCATCGAGCCGGCCTGCTGCGCGGCCTTGATGCCGCGCGCACGCGCCAGCCGGGCTTCTTCGAGCAGGCCCATGGCGGTGGCCGAACGCGGGCTGGCGACCATGTCGTACAGCGCGCCGTGGTACAGCGGCAGGCCCTTGCGCACGGGCTTCAGGAAGATGTCCTCGCCCAGCTCGACCATGCCCGGCATGACGGCCGTGCCGCCGGTGATGACGATGCCACTGGACAGCAACTCTTCGTAGCCGCTTTCGCGGATGACCTGGTGCACCAGCGAGAAGATCTCCTCCACCCGCGGCTCGATCACGCCGGCCAGCGCCTGGCGGCTGAGCAGGCGCGGCGCGCGGTCACCCAGGCCAGGCACCTCGATCTGCTCGCTCGGGTCGGCCAGCAACTGCTTGGCCACGCCGTGTTCGACCTTGATCTCCTCGGCATCCTTGGTCGGCGTGCGCAGCGCCATGGCGATGTCGCTGGTGATCAGGTCACCGGCGATCGGGATCACCGCGGTGTGGCGGATCGCGCCGTCGGTGAAGATGGCCACATCGGTGGTGCCGGCGCCGATGTCGACCAATGCCACGCCCAGGTCCTTTTCGTCGGTGGTGAGCACCGCGTGGCTGCTGGCACTCGGGTTCAGCACCAGCTGATCCACTTCGAGCCCGCAACGCCGCACACACTTGACGATGTTCTCGGCCGCACTCTGCGCACCGGTCACGATGTGCACCTTCACCTCGAGGCGCCCGCCGCTCATGCCGATCGGCTCCTTCACCTCATGGCCGTCGATCACGAACTCCTGCGGCTCGACCAGCAGCAGGCGCTGGTCGTTGGGGATGTTGATGGCCTTGGCGGTCTCGACCACCCGCGCCACGTCGACCGGCGTCACTTCCTTGTCGCGCACGATCACCATGCCGGTGCTGTTCTGGCCACGGATGTGGCTGCCGGTGATGCCGGTGTAGACCCGTGTGATCTTGCAGTCGGCCATCATCTCGGCCTCTTTCAAGGCCTGCTGGATGCTCTGCACCGTGGCGTCGATGTTGACCACCACACCACGCTTGAGCCCGTGCGCCGGTGCCACACCCAGGCCGGCCAGGCGCAGCTCGCCGCCGGGCAGTACTTCGGCCACCACGGCCATCACCTTGGCAGTGCCGATGTCCAGGCCAACGACGAGATCCTTGTATTCCTTGGCCATCACGAGTCTTCTTTGCGATTCTTGGGTGTGTACTGGGTCATGTCTGTGCGGTACCGGTCGGTGCAGCGGCGATGTGGGGTCAGTGGTGTCATGGGGTCTTGACCGGCGCGGCGCCACGTTTGGCCACCTCGCGTGTGCCCATGCCGACGAGCTTGAGTGCATAACCTTCGGTGTGGCGCAGGTCGGCCGACTCGACCGCACGGCGGCCCAGCCGGTTGCTCACCTCGGCCACACTCGCCACGAAACGATGGGTGCGTTGCTCCACCTCGGCCGGTTCACCGCGCCCGAGTTCGAGCACGGCGCCGCTGGCCAGGGTGGCGCGCCACGAGCCACGTTCACTCATCTCCAGATGCCTCAACTCGGCGCCCAGTGGTGTGAACAGCGGCGCCAGCCGTGTATGCATGGCCAGCATCTGGGGTGCGCTGCCGTTCGGCCCACGCAGCACCGGCAGACTGTTGGCCAGGGAATCGTCCAGGTCGGCGGCATTGCCGTCGAACACTTCACCCAGCGTGTTGACGAGTTGGTCTTCGCCGTCCAGTTGCTCCCACACGGCGCGTGGCTGATGTTCTTCGAGGCGTACCACCAGTTGATCCGGCCAGACCCTGCGCACTTGCGCCTGGCGCACCCATGGTGCAGTCTCGAACGCGGCACGGGCCGACTGCAGGTCGAGCGTGAAGTAGCCGCCCTGCAACTGCCCCAGCACCTGGTTGCGCAACGACGCCACGCTGTTGTGCATGAGTTCACCCTGCACCGTGAGGCGTTTGAAGGCAAACCACGGGCCACGCGCCAGCCACACCAGGCCCCAGGCCAGCAGCGCCACGGCAGCCAGCAACACCAGCGCCCGTGAGGCCAGCCGCATGAGGCGCAGATCGAAGGCCTGGGCAGTGCCGCCATCGGCTGTTGCATCGACACGAGGACGCTGCAGCGCCGGGCCGGATGTCGTGCTGGATGTGGTGCTGGATGCAGAGCCGGTTGGCGCCCCGGGCGCCGAGGCCGCAGCCGCTGGCGATGCCGTGGCCGGCGCTCGTGGCTTTGTCCTGGCCGGCCGCGGTGCACGTGGCTCGCCAGGCGCTGCGGAGCGCGCCGAGTCGCCGGCTGCGCGGGGGATCGTGGCGCCGGCAGCCTTGGTCGTTGTCGATGCCGCCACCACGGGGTCCGGCCGCGCCTGCCGACCGACCGGCAACCCATCGTCCGGCGGCCACGACTCTTCCCACGGCGGTGGTGCCGAGGTGGACGCCGAGCCCGCCGCCACACTGGCACGCGCGCGCACCGACGCACGGGCGGCGTTCGGTGACTCGAGTGTGGTGGCGGCGTTCATTTGAAGGGCGGGCGAAGGTTTATCGGTGTGCGTGAGGTCGATCGAATGGGTCGTCGAGCGAAGGTTGTTCTGCGATCGATGAGTTGTGTGTGATCAGGCCGGAGGGGTCGGTGTGGTCCTGTCGCTGTCGAGCCGGGCCCCGGCCAGCAGATGCAGGCACAGGTGTTCGTAGCTCAGGCCGGCGGCACGTGCCGAGATGGGCACGAGGGAATGGCCCGTCATGCCGGGCGACGTGTTCATCTCGAGCAGATAGGGCTTGCGGTCGCTGGCGCGCAACATCAGGTCGGCGCGGCCCCAGCCGCGGCAACCGAGCGCTCGGTAGGCGGCCAGCACAACGGCCTGGATGGCTGCTTCCTCATCGGCCGGCAGGCCGCTCGGGCAGAGGTAGTTCACCGCATCGGTGAAGTACTTGTTCTGATAGTCGTAGCCGGCCTCGGGCGGCACGATACGTACCACCGGCAGGGCGATGGCGTTGTCGCCTTCCCCAAGCACAGGGCAGGTGACCTCGTCACCGGCGATGAACTCTTCGCACAGCACATCCGGGTCGTAGCGCGCCGAGAGTTCGACCGCGGCTTGCATCTGCGAATAACCCGCCACCTTCGTCACGCCGATGGACGAACCTTCACGCGGCGGTTTCACGATGAGTGGCAGCCCCAGGTCGTCGGGCACCAGGCGCACACGTTCGCGCGCCTGCTGGCTGGGCGACAGGTGCACAAAACGCGGCGTGGGTAGGCCTTCGGCGAGCCAGACACGTTTGGTCATCACCTTGTCCATGGCGATGGCCGAGGCCATCACCCCCGAGCCGGTGTAGGGGATGCCGAGGAGTTCGAGTGCACCTTGCAGCGTGCCGTCTTCGCCGTGGCGGCCATGCAGCGCCACAAAACATCGCTGCACGCCCAGGCTCTTCAATTCATGCAGGCCACGTTCACTCGGGTCGAACGCCACGGCATCGACACCCTGTGACTGCAGCGCCCCCAGCACACCGTTGCCGGAGAGCAGCGAGATCTGCCGTTCGGCCGAATTGCCACCCATCAGCACCGCCACCTTTCCCAGGCTGGCCGGGTCGGGCAGGGTGATGTTCATGGCGGCGTGCACGAGCAGGTGATCGGGCGTGGTCATATGGCGCTCCCTGGAATGGCGGATGCAGCGGCGGCGCGTTCGACCACCTGGCCAGGAACGGCGCCGATCGAGCCGGCGCCCATCACGATCACCACGTCGCCGCCGCGTGCGTGGTCGCCGATGGCACCAGGCAGTTCGGCCACGTCGTCGACGAACACCGGGTCGACCTTGCCGGCCACACGTAGCGCCCGGGCCAGGCTGCGGCCGTCGGCCGCGACGATGGGTGACTCGCCTGCGGCGTAGACCTCGGTGAGCAACACGGTGTCGGCGCTGCCGAGCACCTTGACGAAGTCCTCGAAGCAGTCCCGCGTGCGGGTGTAGCGATGTGGCTGGAAGGCCAGCACGATGCGTTGGCCGGGGAAGGCACCACGCGCGGCCGAGAGCACTGCCGCCATCTCGACCGGATGGTGGCCGTAGTCGTCGATGAGGGTGTAGCTGCCGCCGCCCTGAGCCGCAGACACCGGCAGTTCGCCGTAACGCTGAAAGCGCCGACCCACCCCCCCGAAGGCGGCCAGGGCCCGCACGATGGGTTCGTCGGGCAGTTCGAGTTCGGTCGCCACGGCAATGGCGGCCAGTGCGTTGAGCACGTTGTGCATGCCCGGCAGGTTCAGGGTGATGGCCAGATCGGGCATCGCCGTGCCCTCATCGCCAAAGTTCTGGCGCTGGCAGGTGAAACGCATCTGGCCGCCGGGCAGCGCCAACACATCCACCGCACGCACCTGAGCCTCTTCACTCAGGCCGTAGGCAATGACCGGGCGCGAGATCATGGGCATGATCGACCGCACACCCGGGTCGTCGACACACAACACCGCTGCGCCGTAGAACGGCATCTTGTGCAGGAACTCGATGAACGCCGTCTTCAGGCGCGACAGGTCGTGCCCGTAGGTTTCCATGTGGTCGGCGTCGATGTTGGTCACGACGCTCAGCATCGGGGTGAGCTGCAGGAACGAGGCGTCCGACTCGTCGGCCTCGACCACGATGTAGTCGCCCGACCCCAGGCGCGAGTTGGCGCCGGCGCTGTTGAGCTTGCCGCCGATCACGAAGGTCGGGTCCACACCCGCTTCGGCCAGCACACTGGTCACCAGCGAGGTGGTGGTGGTCTTGCCGTGTGTGCCGGCGATGGCGATGCCACTCTTCAGGCGCATCAGTTCGGCCAGCATCACGGCGCGCGGCACGACCGGAATGTGGCGCGCCCGCGCGGCGATCACCTCGGGGTTGTCACCCTTCACCGCAGTGGACGTGACCACCACCTGCGCGCCCTCGATGTGCTCGGCCTGATGGCCCTGGAACACCTCGATGCCCAGATCGGCCAGGCGCTGTGTGACCGCACCACTGGCCTGGTCCGACCCCGACACGCGGTAGCCCAGGTTGTGCAGGATCTCGGCGATGCCGCTCATGCCGGCGCCGCCCACACCGACGAAGTGAATGCGCTTGACTGCGTGTTTCATGCGCGCTCCCCTGCAGGGCACGGTTGCACGTCGCCGGCTTCGAATGGCGCGACGACGTGGATGTGTTTCACCGTGTGATTCATGCGCAGCTCCCCGAACAGCCGAGGCAGGCTTCGTTGGCTTGATTCATGTTCTTTCCCCCGCGGTCACCGCGAGTTCGATCTCGTCGGCGACCCGTTGTGCTGCATGGGGCCGGGCCAGGCGGCGTGCGCGTTCGGCCATGGCTTGCAGGGCATCACGATCCAGCGTGCCGAGCAAGGCAGCCAGACGGTCAGCGCTGAGTTCACTTTGCGGCAGGTGGATGGCGGCCTGGTGGCTGGCCATCCAGGCCGCGTTGTCACGTTGATGGCCGGTGGTGCTGACGATCAGCGGCACCAGCACGGCCGGCACACCCGCGGCGCACAACTCGCTCACCGTGACGGCACCGGCGCGGCAGATCACCAGATCGCAGGCGGCCAGTTCACTGGCCATGTCGTCGATGAAAGGCCGCACCTCGGCCTGGATGCCACGTTGGTCGTAGTCGGCCGCCACTGATGCCGCCTGCACCGCGCCGGTCTGATGGACCAGGTGGGGGCGAAGCTCGGCGTCGAGTTCGGCCATGGCGGCCGGCAGCGTCTTGTTGAGCACCTGCGCTCCCAGGCTGCCACCGACCACCAGCACACGCAGGCGGCCCTGGCGGCCGGCGTAGCGTTCGGCCGGTTCGGGCAAGGTCTCGATCTCGCTGCGCACCGGGTTGCCCGTCACCAAGGCGCGCGGCGTGTCGCGTGCCGCCTCGCCATCGAAGCCGAAGGCGATACGCCGCGCCCAGCGCATCAACACGCGGTTGGACAGCAGGATGCCGGCGTCGGCATTGACCAGCAGCAGCGGCTTGCGCAGCAGCGCAGCCATCCAGCCACCGGGCAGACAGACATACCCGCCCATGCCCAGCACGGCCGTAGCGCCGCGACGGCGCAGGATCGCCAGGCTGCCGAACAGCGAGACGACCAACTGCCAGGCGCCGCGGATCACACCCAGCCCGCCCTTGCCACGCAGGCCGGCAAAGGCGATGTGGTCGAGCGTGATACCGGCCGCCGGCACAAGTTTGTTCTCCATGCCGTGGCGGGTGCCGAGCCAGCTCACGCTCCAGCCGCGCAGCTGCATCTCGCGCGCCACGGCCAGACCCGGAATGATGTGGCCGCCCGTGCCGGCGGCCATGATGACAAGGTGACGCGCGGTGCTCA
>JADJDQ010000014.1 GCA_016702605.1 Candidatus Intricatilinea gracilis | reverse complement strand
TGTCGGCCGGCTTCACCGTCACCCAGGTGTTCTTGTTCACCGGCCTGGCCAATGTGCTGGTGGCGGGCTACATCTTCCTGCTGGTGCCCGAATACCTGCTGCGTTTCATCGCCTTCATGGCCACCCACACGGTGTACCGCCTGCGCATCAAGGGCGAACACCATCTGCCGATCGAGGGTGCGGCCGTCATCGCCTGCAACCACGTGAGTTATGTCGACGCCATCGTGCTGATGGCCGCCAGCCCGCGGCCGATCCGCTTCGTGATGGACCATCGCATCTTCGCCACGCCCGTGCTCGGCTGGTTGTTCAAGCTCGGCAAGGCCATCCCGATCGCGCCGCAGAAGGATGACCCGGTGGTCTACGAACGCGCCATCGCCGAAGCCGCCAAGGTGCTCGAAGAAGGTGATCTGCTCGGTATCTTCCCCGAAGGTGGCATCACCCGCGACGGCCAGTTGCAGCCCTTCAAGGGCGGCATCATGAAGATCCTCGAACGTTGCCCGGCACCGGTGCTGCCGGTGGCGCTGAACAACCTCTGGGGCTCGACCTTCTCGTGCATCGAAGGGGGCCAGGCCATGGTGAAACCCTTACGCCGCGGGCTGTTCTCGCGCGTGGGCTTGAACGTGGGGCCGGCACTGGCGCCCGCCGAGGTGACGCCCGAGCTGCTGCAGGGGCGTGTGGCGGGGTTGCTCGAGCGACCAGCCCACGCATAGGAGAAACCGTGATGGCCAACTACGCCCTTCGCCTGCCTGAGTCCCTGATGGACTACGCCCGCCTGGTCGCCGCCGAAGAGCAGGTGTCGATGAACCAGTTCTTCGTCGCGGCGATTGCCGAGAAGGTGTCGGCCCTCAAGACGCAGAGCTACTTCGCCGAACGTCAGGCCCGCGGCGACCTGAAGGCGTTCGACGACTGGTTGTCGCTCAGCCCGGACCAGGCGCCGCTACCGGGTGACGAGTTGCCGTTGTGACCTGGCCCCAGGTGTTTTCAAGCCATCCAGGGCTTGTGTCCGGTGCCGGGCAGCTCAAGCAGCCACCAACTCGAACTCCCCCAGCCGCTGCACCTGCCCGTTGAGCACCAGCTCGACGAGGTGGGCGCCGGGGTAATGCTTGCGGGTGGTCATCTCGGCCAGCGAGATGGTCTTGCCCAGGCGCTGGGTGGCGTGCGGCGCGAGGTCGACGTTCTTCAGCTTGAAGACCTTGGCGCTGGGCGCGCCGTTGGCCTTGATGAAGTGCACACGCAGATCCACGCAGATCGTCTGCGCCTGGGCGGTAGTGTTGATGAGGTCCAGGGCGATCGTGAGCTTGCCGCCGATCGCTGCTCGCTGCGGTGAGATGTCGACATTGGTGACCCGACCTTGGCCGCCGTGCCGAAACCCAGCGCCTGCAGCGCACCGGCCTCGCCGCGTTTCACGGCCGAACGCAGCGCGTGTTGCACGATCCAGCGGCGCTCGTCGCTGGCGGGCCGGCCGGGCTCACCGTTCAGCCAGCGGCGCGCGGTGGCGGTCAGCAGCTCGGGATGGTCCTTGCCGATGTCGTTGAGGTTGTTGGCCACCGAGCGGCGCACGTAGAGCTCGGGGTCGTCCTTGAGCAGTTCGAGCAGCGCAAGTACGGGCTGGGGTCGCGCTGGAAGTCGCGCAACCGCGGCGCCCAGGCAGGCGCGGGCGGGTGCCTTCACCACCAGGCGGCGCACGTGGAGCTGGGGTCGTGGGCCCACTCGGCCAGCCGCGCCAGCGTGGCTTGCTGGTGCCGTTCGAGGAAAGGGCGGATGCTGAACTCGGCGGTGAAACGCTGCGTGAGTTCGTGCTGCGCTGCCATCGACGCCTCGAAGTGATCCAGCCCGTAGTGCGCGACGAAGCAGCAGTGCGGCAAGAAGAGAAAACTCGTCATGCCCGACCCGACCTTGTGTTCGGCCGGCACAGCCACCGAGCGCATCAGCAGCGCCAGTGCGGCTTCGTAGTCGGCAGGCAGGTGACGTTGCAGCGCGTGGGCGATGTGCCAGGCGCGAGGCATCAGTTCGAGTGCGTCATAGCCCTGCAACACGTCGGCCAGAAAGGCGTCTCGGTCGAAATCGCTCGACACGGTCTGCAGCATCGCCGCGATGGTGGTGGGCACCGAGGCGCCGAACTGGTTCTTGAGGGGTTCTGCCATGGGGGATGGGTAGTCTGTCGAGCCGCCTGGTGTCACTCGCCTTGCCAGTTGCGCCAGATCCGGGCGCCCGCCTGGGACAGACTGCGAGCCAGTGCACGGGCCTGTTCAGCCCAGGCGTGGGCCAACTTCCAACCGGCCGAAGCCCGCACCCGGGTGATCAGCTCATTCTTGAACGCCACCCAGCGTGTGTAGATCCGGGCGAACCAGGGCAGTCGCATCAGCGCTGGCTGGGTGAGCGCGAACAGCCGCGCCAGGATGGCCGTGCCGGCCAGCTTGGCGGCAACGATCACGCTGAGACCTAACCCGGCATGGCCCTGGCCGATGAGCCACAGCGCCAGCAGCTTGATCGGCAGCAGCGCCAGCGACGGCAACACGAACAGCGCCAGCGCGCCGTAGGGCGGCAGGCTGGCGATCCAGCGTTCGATCTGGCGCAGCACCGGCAGGGCGCCGATCCAGGCCATGGCGCGTTGCAGCGGCGCCCAGCCCCATTCTTCGAACAGGATGACGAGCGCCAGCAGCAGGCCCAGGGCGGTGCGCAGGGGCGTGAGCAGTCGGCGCAGCAAACCGCGACGCGCCGCGGCTGCGGACTCGCGCCCGGGTGCGGGCCTGGAGGCGGCGGGCTCACCACCGCCATCCAGTTGCGCAGTCGCCGGATCGGGCGCGGCGGACGCGGAGGCTTCGGGCGGCGGGGGTGGGCGTTCTGCCATGGCGGCCATGCTAACCACCGCGCCATACAGCGTTGCATGGCTGGCGTGCAGCGGCGGGCGTGGTGCGCCGGGCAGGTGTGGCCGACAGTGGCGCCATGCCAACCACTTGCCGAGCACTGCCATGAACAGCCACCTGCCCACGAACCCCGCCGCCATGTCTGATCGCCTGTCGGCGCCAGCCACCGCCGCGAGCACGCCTGAGGCCGATCTGGCCGCGCCCGCCCGGCGCCGCTTCATGCGCCTGACCGGCGGCGGCGTGGTGATGGCTGCTGCCAGTTCGACGTCGCTACTGGCCGGCTGCGCTTCGGGTTATCCGGAGGCCGCGGTGGCCGCCTGGCGGCAACCGGTGGACGACCAGGGTGATGTGCGCCGATTTGCCCTGGCCCATGCGTTGCTCTCACCCAATCCGCACAACCGCCAGCCGTGGATCGCCGACCTCAGCCGCCCGGGTGAGATCACCCTCGGCTGCGATCTGCAGCGCCTGCTGCCCGAGACCGATCCGCACGGCCGGCAGATCCTGATCGGTCACGGCGCGTTTCTCGAACTGCTGGTCATCGCGGCGGCCGAGCGGGGCTACCGCGCCGAGGTAGTCGCATTTCCTGCGGGTGAACCGTCGGCCCAGGCGCTCGATGCCCGTCCGGTCGCCCGCATCGTGCTGCAGGCCGATGCCCAGCTGGCGCGTGACCCCTTGTTTGCGCAGATCCATCGCCGCCACACACACAAGGGCCGCTACGACGCCGCGCGCGGCCTGGCACCCGACCACGCGCAGGCCTTGCGTGCCGTGTTGGCCGGCTCCGCCGACCTGAGCGGTGGGTTGGTGCTGGATGCGCCGACGCGCCAGTTGGTCTCCAGGCTGGCCCGCCAGGCCTACGAGGCCGAGATGGCCACACCACGCACCTACCTCGAATCGGCGCGGCTGTTTCGCATCGGGCCGGACGAGATCACGCGCTACCGCGACGGCATCGCCATCAACGGCCTG
Organism: Candidatus Intricatilinea gracilis; assembly: GCA_016702605.1. Lineage (GTDB taxonomy): Bacteria > Pseudomonadota > Gammaproteobacteria > Burkholderiales > Burkholderiaceae_C > Sphaerotilus > Sphaerotilus gracilis. Next base: position 33,557 of record JADJDQ010000014.1, on the reverse strand, counting down.
ATGCCGCGCCTGCTGTCCGCCGTGGGCCTGTTCGACCGCCACCAGGTGCCGGTGCCGGGTGACGCCGTGTGGCGCCAGGTGATGGACCGCTGGGCCGACTTCGACACCGGCAGCGGCTATGTCTGGATCGCCAGCCGTGATGCTGGCCGGCGCGCCCAGCTTGCGGCCGGCCGTGCCTACGTGCGTCTGCACCTGGCCGCAACCTCGCTGGGGGTGGACATGCAGCCGCTGTCGCAGGCGCTGCAGGAGTTCGCCGAAGTGAGCGGCCCCTACGCCGAGATCCATCACCTGCTGGGCCTGGACCCGCAGCGTTCGCCGCTGCAGATGCTGGCGCGCGTCGGTTACGGCGTGGGCTCCGCCCCGGCCACGCCGCGCCGGGGGCTGGCGGCGCTGCTGGCGCCGGGCGCCGCAGCGTCGGCCTGACCCTGTGCGTCAGAAGGTGCAGGTCTTGCCGTCTCGACGCCTTGTTTGCCCTGGCCGATCTCAGCCCGACGCAGCCACGCCTGAGTCGGCATGTTGCGCCAGCCAGGGCGGCAGCATGGCGGCGACGTGATCCCACACGAGCCGCATGCGGCGGCTGCGGCGCAGTTCGTCGTGCGCGCATAGCCAGACGTCGAGCTTGACGGCCACCTGGTCGGCGAGCACCCGCACCAGTTCGGGCTGCTGACGCGCCAGGCCGACCCAGTGGTTGCCCACACCCAGGCCAGCTTCGACAGCGGCGTGCTGCGCCAGGATGGCGTCGGTGCGCAGGCGGAACTGCAGCGGCCGGCTCGGCGGCGGCCCGCGCAGCAGGCCGGCCAGGTCCACCGGCACCTGGTCGTAGCCGATGGGGGGCAACTGGTCGGCCAGGCGCATCGCATCGTCCAGCGTGGCTAGCGGTGCGTGCCCGGCGAGCCGGTCGCGCCGCACGTACAGGCCGATCTCGACCTGGCCAAGGTGGCTGGTGATCACGTCGTCCTGCGTCGGGCGATAGAACCGCACGGCAATGTCGGCCTCGCGCCGGCGCAGGTTCTCGGTGGTGTTGGACACCACCAGTTCGAGTTCGAGCTGCGGGTGCCGGTGCAGCAGCGGTGCCAGCAAGGCGGGCAAGACCTTCACGCCCAGCACCTCGCCGGTGGTGATGCGCACGGTGCCGCTGACCGGCGCGGCGCCAGCGTCCGGGTTGGCCTCTCCAGTGCCGTCCAGGCCCTGGGTGATCTCTCGTGCGGCGTCGCGCATGCGGGCTGCCACCTCGTACAGCGCCAGGCCCTGCGCGGTGGGTGTGAGGCGCCCGGGCAGACGCACGAACAAGGTTTCGCCGAGCGCCTTTTCGAGGGCTCGGATGTGCCGCCCCACGCTGGGCTGGGTGCTGCCCAACCGCTCGCCCGCGCCGGTGAGTGTGCCGGTGTCGACCACGGCGACGAACGAACGCAGCAGGTTCCAGTCGCTCAGGTCGCGGGGCACGCTGGTGGACATGTCACACGCCGCGTGCCCGGTCGGCCTTGAACTGCGCGCGCCAGGCCTCGAAACGTCCGGCGTCCAGTGCCTCGCGCACCTCACGCATGAGGTTGAGGTAGTAGTGCAGGTTGTGGATGGTGGCCAGCATGGGGCCGAGCATCTCGCCGCAGCGGTCCAGGTGGTGCAGGTAGGCGCGGCTGAAGCCGCCGGCGCCGGCCAGACTGCTGGCGCTGTTCGCATCGGCTGGGGCGGCCGGTGTTGCTGCAGTCGGTGCCGCTGACATTGCTGCTGCTTGCGCTGTTGCCCCGGGCGCCTGGCCGGTGCAGCAGTAGCAGGTGCAGGTCGGGTCGATCGGGCCGGCGTCGCTCTTGTGGCGGGCGTTGCGGATCTTGAGGTCGCCGAAGCGGGTGAACAGGTGGCCGTTGCGGGCGTTGCGGGTGGGCATGACGCAGTCGAACATGTCGACGCCCAGGGCCACGCCGTCGACCAGATCTTCGGGGGTGCCCACACCCATCAGGTAGCGCGGCTTGTGTGCTGGCAGGCGGTGCGGGGTGCGCGCCATGATGCGCAGCATCTCGTCCTTGGGTTCACCCACACTCACGCCGCCGATGGCGTAGCCGGGCAGGTCGAGTTCGACCAGCGCGTCGAGCGATTCTTGCCGCAGGTTTTCGTACATGCCGCCCTGCACGATGCCGAACAGTGCGTTGGGGTTGGCCAGCCGCGTGAACTCGGCCTGGCTGCGCCGGGCCCAGCGCAGGCTGAGTTCCATCGACACACGCGCTTCCTTTTCGGTGGTGATGTGGCCTACACCCTTTTCACCCTGCCAGTACGGCGTGCACTCGTCGAACTGCATGACGATGTCGCTGTTGAGCACGGTCTGGATCTGCATGCTCACCTCGGGCGTGAGGAAGAGCTTGTCGCCGTTCACCGGGCTGGCGAACCTGACACCTTCCTCGCTGATCTTGCGCATGTCACCCAGCGACCAGACCTGGAAGCCGCCGCTGTCGGTGAGGATGGGTCTTTGCCAGCGCTCGAAGCCGTGCAGGCCGCCGAACTGCGCCATCACGTCCTGGCCCGGTCGCATCCACAGATGAAAGGTGTTGCCCAGGATGATCTGCGCGCCCATGGCCTCGAGGTCGCGCGGCATCACCCCCTTGACCGTGCCATAGGTGCCCACCGGCATGAAGATGGGGGTCTCGACCACGCCGTGGTTGAGCGTGAGACGGCCACGGCGGGCATGGCCCTCGGTGCCCAGGAGTTCGAAGTTCAGCATGCGGACATTGTCTCCGCGCTGCAACGATCGGTCCGCAGCCAAGGCAATTTCTGACAGCCGGGTCCGAAACCACTGGTTTACAGGGGGCGGGCAGGCCGAGTCAGCACCTCGGTACGTTTCGGTACTTAAGATCGGCCTTATGTTAGTTCTCCTGGTCGACGATCACGCCCTCTTGCGCGAAGGTCTGGCACTGCTGATGCGCCAGCGTTTCGAGCAGCTCCAGCTGCTGGAGGCTTCCAGTCTGGGCGAGGCCTGCATCTGCCTGGCCGAACATCCCGCCATCGAGCTAGTGCTGCTCGACCTCAGCCTGCGTGACAGCCAGGGCCTGGCCAGCCTGACGCGTGTGCGCCGAGTTGCACCGCGCGCCACCGTGGTGGTGCTGTCGGCCGACACCCGTCACGACACCATGGTGGCCGCAATCCGCGCCGGTGCGAGTGGTTTCATCCCCAAGACGGCGCGTGGCGGCGTGATCGAGACGGCCTTGCACATGGTGTTGCAGGGCCACGTCTACCTGCCGGCCGATCTGCTGCAGGTGGGCGCGGTCGACCCGGCGGGTGAGCTCATCGGTGGCCCGCCGCCTGGCCACCAAGCCGATGGGCCGGCGCGTGGCAGGTCAGGCGCGGGCGCCGCGCAGCCGCCCGGCGGTGAACCACGCCTGGTGACCGTGCCACGCGAAGCGGCTCAGTCGCTGGCAAGCCAGCTCGGCCTGGCACCACGTCAGGCGGATGTCTTGCGCCTGCTGCTCGAAGGCCTGTCGAACAAGGCCATTGGTCGTGAGCTCGACCTGGCCGAGTCGACCGTGAAGTCCCACACCATCGCGATCTTTCGCAAGCTCAACGTGGGCGGCCGTGCCGAAGCCATGGTGCACGCCGCCCAGCTCGGCCTGTACGGCGGCAGCGCCCGGCACTGGCCGCAACCGGCCTGATCCACCCGAGCCGGGTGGCGCATGGCGCGCGAGCTCGTGCGCCGTTCTCCCAGCCGGACGTCGCACCAGCGATGCCGGGCACGTCACTCAGACCGGCGCATCAGCCGACGTGTCAGCCGGCGGATCGAGGGCAGCGTCGATGACGTCGAGCAAGGCGCCGGCGCGAAACGGCTTGTGCAGCACCGGTACACCACTGTCGGCCAGCAGGGCCAGATCGGCGGCCGAGGTGTTGCCGGTGACCACCAGCGCGGGCAGGGCGGGCCAGTGCTGGCGCAACAACTCCAGCGCCGCCAGGCCGCTGCCGTCCGGCAGGCGCTGATCGGTGATCAGCATGTCGAGGGCGGCCTGCGCCGTTGCGGCTTCAACCGCGGGTGGCGCGTCCGGACCTGAGGCCGCGAGGGCTGGCCGCGCAGTTGCGCTGCCAGGTCGGCTGGGCAGCCAGTCGCGCAACGCCGCCAGACTGTCGAACGCGATCACCCGGGCGCCCCATTGCTCCAGCCGGTCGATCATGGCGTGGCGCACGCTGTCGTCGTCGTCGATCAGGGCGAAGTGCCTGCCTGCCAGCGCACCGCTGCCGGCGGTCCCCGCGTGGGCCACCGGCGCCAGTCCCGGGGCGCACGGCAGGCTCACGGAAAAACACGATCCGCGACCAGGCGTCGACCGCAGACTCAAGGGGTGACCCAGCAAGGCGGCGGTGCGTTGCACGATCGACAGCCCCAGCCCCAGCCCACCGCCGGGCGATTGCAGTTGCACGAACTCCTCGAAGATCATGCCCTGGCTCTCGCCGGGCACGCCGCGGCCGGTGTCCCATACCTGCAGGTGGACCTGGTCACCGCGGCGCCGCGCCGCCACCAGCACGCCACCGCGGTCGGTGAAACGCAGGGCATTGCTGACCAGGTTGCGCAGGATCTGTTCGAGCAACACGCGGTCGCTGCTCACGGTCAGGTGGGTGGGGTGCAGGCGCAGGCTCAGGCCCTTGCGGCGCGCGGCCACACTCTCGTGGGCAGCGATGGCGTCGAACAGCGGCTGCAGCGCAAAGTCCGACAGGCGCGGCTGCACGATGCCGGCCTCCAGCCGCGACAGGTCGAGCAGCCCGGCCAGCAGGCCTTCCATCGACGCCACGGCGTCGTCGACGCGGTCGATCATGGCGCGTTGCACCTGGCCCTGCACCTGTTCGCGCAACACACCCACCAGCAGGCCGATCGCCACCGCCGGCTGGCGCAGGTCGTGGCTGGCTGCGGCGATGAAACGCGACTTGGCCTGGTTGGCCAGTTCGAGATCGCGCGTGCGGGTCGCCACACGTCGCTCTAGGCTGGTGTTGAGTTGTTCGACATCGCGCAGCGCCGACACGAGCCGGTGGATCATGTTGCTCGCCGTGGCCAGCAGTGCCAGCGGCGCCGCATAGGGCATCCAGTAGAAGTCCATCACCGAGGTCACGCCGCGCCAGCACAGGTAGTCGTGGCCCGAGGCCACGGTGAGCACGGTCAATCCGGCGATGAGTGCGTTGCGTGGCTGGCCGGTTTGTCTGCGCAAGGCGCAGATCGCCAGCGCCAGGGTGGGCAGCACCATCAGCAGCAGCACCGGGTAGCTCCAGGTGCGCAGGGCCTGGAACCACCCCTGGCTTGCGGCCGGCACACCCAGCAGGATCAGTGCAGCGCCGATCGCCCAGATCGGCCGGGTGTACGCAGGCCGGTCGCGCCGCGCCAGCAGCAGCGCCACACGGGCTACGCCTACGGCGGTGAACACCTGCATGACGTGATACAGCCAGTCGCCCACCGGGTGGTCGAAGGTGTTGGAATCGGCCGCGAAATAACTCAGGTTGCGCAGGCAGGCCAGGCCGAGCAGCCCACCCATGCCGCCCAGCAGACGCTCGCTGCGCCGACGCCACCACAGCAGCAGCAGCATGCCAGCGAGCGCCAGTCCGGCGGCGTTGAGCAGGCGCGGCAGGCCGGCGGTGAAATATTCGGCGCTGGCATAGTCGTCGATCAGGGCTTCGGCCGGGCCGAGCCACACGGACGACAGGCCACCGCGGATGCCATGTTCGACCGTGACGTCGATGTGGTTCACGCCGGGGTGCAGCAACTGCGGCGACAACTCGACCCAGGTCGGTACGGGCCTGGCCAGATGCGACGGCTTGCCGGCCGGTGTGCCCTCGGGCCGCTCGACCGCACCACTCACGAGCTGGCCGTTGACACGCAGGCTGTGGCGGTTGCTCAGCCGGTCCAACCGCAGGGCCCAGACCACCGGTGCCACGTGATCCAGCGTCACCGTCAGGTGATAACTGGCATGGCCGTTGGTGGTCAGACCGCGTTGTGCCCAGGTGTCGGGCAGCGCCACCTGCACAGGTGGACCTGCCTGGTCCAGTGCGAAACCGGCCTGCTCGATGTGGATGATCGGCGCACCCGCCGCAGCCGCACTCACGCCGTGGTGCGCCAGGCTCGGGCTGGCACCGATGAACAACGCGCCAGCCACGACCAGCATCGCCAGCAGGGGCGCGAGCCAGGTGACGAGGCGGTGGGAGCGAGAAGTGGCGGTCAAGCGGATCGGGCCGTGCGAAGTGCTGCACAGGGTCCGCGATGTGCCGACCCGCCGGGCCGGCTGCCGGCCTGCCCCGACACCCTCACGCGAAGGTTCGGGGTGATCCGGTCGAATGCCGCCCCTGGCGGGCGGGATTGTGCGGCTTCGGGCCCGCCAGGGGCCGGCGGTTTATTTGGCCTGCAGTTGCAGGATCCAGCGCACCAGGTCCTTGGCGTCGGCTTCCTTGATCGCCACGGCATTGGGCGGCATGGCCAGACCCGAGGCCTGACCCTTCCAGTGGCTCTCGTAGGGGTTGGAGCCCTTGAGCACGGTTTGTGTCAGACGATCGGCGGCGCCCTTGTCGGCGCGGTACTTGGCCGCCACGTCACGCCAGGCCGGGCCGATGGGTGCCAGGCCGTCCGGACCCTTGGCGCCGCTGTCGATGTGGTGGCAGATCAGGCAGCCGCTGAAATTGGCCAGACGCATCATCTTGTCGTCCTGCGGCGCTGCCAGGGCGGCGGCCGAGGCGAGCAGACCGATCAAGGCGATGGACAGGCGGGTGGCCGGGCGGGACGTCGAAAAGCGGGGCATGAGTGCTCCAAAAGCAGTGGCAATGGCGACAAGGTAGTGGCGCAGGCGGGCTTTGACTTGCGCAATGTCAAACCGCAGAGGCTTATTGCCGCGCTGGAGCAGACGCTGTGCTGCGTTGCAGCAACCCTGCTTCGCGCTGGAGCAGCATGGCGTCGCCATAACTGAAGAATCGATAGCCCTGCTCGATGGCGTGGGCGTACAACGCCTGCATCCGGGCGTGCCCGATGAAGGCGCTCACCAGCATCAGCAGGCTGCTCTTGGGCAGGTGAAAGTTGGTGACGAGCAGGTCGACGACGCGGAACTCGAAACCCGGCGTGATGAAGATGCGCGTGTCGCGAGCACCCACCGCCGGCACTTCGCCCGGCGCGGCCGCCTGTGCCGCCGATTCGAGCGCGCGCAGGGTGGTCGTGCCAACCGCCACCACGCGACCGCCACGTGCTCGGGTGGTGGCAATCGCATCGGCGGTGGCTTGCGGCACCTCGAACCATTCGTTGTGCATCTGGTGGTCGGCAATACGTTCGACCTTGACCGGCTGAAAGGTGCCTGCGCCCACGTGCAGTGTCACGCTGGCCGTCGCAATGCCGCGCTCGGCCAGCCCAGCCAGCACCGCGGCATCGAAGTGCAGCGCGGCGGTGGGCGCGGCCACCGCACCGGGAGCGCGCGCAAACACCGTCTGGTAGCGGCGCTCGTCGTCGGCGCTGTCGGCATGGGTGATGTAGGGCGGCAGCGGCACGTGGCCGTGGCGCTCCAGCAGCGTCAGCACGTCCGACTGAAAACGCAGGTGGAACAAGGCGTTGTCTGGCCCGCAGCGGCCCAGCACGTCGGCGGCGAAGGCGGCCTGCCCCTCGGCGCCGAAATTCACCACCTGTCCGGCGCGCGGCGATTTGCTGGCGCGCAGGTGCGCCCAGGCTTCGTGCCGGCCGTCATGCGCTGGCAGCACCCTTTCAATGAGGGCCTCGACCGCGCCACCGCTGGCCTTGCGTCCGTACAGCCGCGCCTTGATCACACGGGTGTCGTTGAACACCAGCAGATCACCGGCGCGCAGCAGGCCGGGCAAGTCGCGGAAGGTCCGGTCGACCGGTTGTGCGGCGCGCCCGTCGAGCAGCCGCGAGGCGCTGCGTTCGGCCAGCGGATGCTGGGCGATCAACTCGGGCGGCAGCTCGAAATCGAAATCCGCCAGTGTGTAGTCGTGCGGTGGGGCAGGGTTCGAAGGCTCGGGCGGCGTCACGGCAGGGCTTGCGGTTGGCGAAGAAGAGGGCGCAAAATATAACAAACGTTATAACGTGGAGCCAGCGATGCACAGCCTCAAGCTCACCCAGATCGGCAACTCGGTTGGCGTCATCCTGCCCAAGGAGGTGCTGGCGCGGCTCAAGCTGGAGAAGGGTGATACGGTCTTCCTGACCGAAAGCCCGGACGGCGTTCGCCTGACTCGCCACGACCCCGAGTTCGAGTCGCAGATGAATGCGGCACGCGACATCATGAAGCAGCGCCGCGCCGTGTTGCACGAGTTGGCCAAGTAAACCGACGCGCAGATCGGAGGGCGAGTCATGGATGCTGCCAACCAGACCTGGGAGTGGCTGGACACCGACGTGTTGCGCGCGGTTCACGACGAGCAACTGGCCGAGCACGGCGGCGCCGGGGGCGAACGTGATACCGGCCTGTTCGAGTCCGCAATGGCGCGGCCCAAGAACCTGGCGCTCTACGGTCAGCCGGATGTCGCCGACCTGGCGGCCGCCTACGGCTACGGGCTGGCGCGCAACCACCCGTTTGTCGACGGGAACAAGCGCACGGCCTTCGTGGCGGTGGAGCTCTTCTTGGTGCTGAATGGCTTTCAGTTGCTGGCGGACGATGCGTCCTGCATCTTGACCATGCTCAGCCTCGCTGCGGGCGACCTGGAAGAGGCTGCATTCGCCGACTGGTTGCGGCAGAACAGCGTGCGTCGTGCCCCGCCCTGAGCGAGGTGATACGGCAGCCGACCTGCCGCTCGCCTCAGCGGCTGCGCCCCAAACGACGCCGCCGAAGGCCGCCGCCCAGCGCAGCGCCCCGCAAAAGGCGATGGACAAGCTCGGCCTGGTGCGCGACATCGACCTGGCGCTGCACCTGCCGCTGCGTTACGAGGACGAGACCCATCTGACGCCGCTGGCCGGCGCGCACGACGGCGACACGGTGCATGTCGAGGGGGTGGTGCGTGATGCCCGCATCGAGCTGCGGCCACGCCGCCAGTTCATCGTGCGGCTCACCGAGGCCGGGCCGGACGGTTTGCTCGGGCGAACCGAGCTGGTGCTGCGCTTCGTCAACTTCTACCCCTCGCACCAGAAGACCTTCGCCACCGGCGCGCGGCTGCGGGTGCGTGGTGAATTGCGCGCCGGGTTCTTCGGCCGCGAGATCGTGCACCCGGTGTTCAAGACGGTGACGCAGGGCGCGCCGCTGTCGCACGAACTCACTCCTGTCTATCCGACGAGTGCGCAGCTGCCGCAGGCCTACCTGCGCAAGGCCGTGGCGGCTGGGCTGGCGCGGGCGCGGCTGGACGAGATCCTGCCGCTCGACTTTCTGCCGCCGCAGCTGCCCTCGCTGCGCGAGGCCCTGCACGTGCTGCACCATCCGCCCGCCGGTGTGGCCATGCACACCTTGCAGGAGCGCGAACATCCGGCCTGGCAACGCATCAAGTTCGAGGAGTTGCTGGCGCAGCAGCTCTCGCAACTGCAGGCGCAACGTGAGCGCGCCAGGCTGCGTGCGCCGATGTTGCGGGCTGCGCCGGATGGTCTGGCTGCCAAGCTGCTGGCCGCGTTGCCCTTTGCGCTGACTGGTGCACAGCAGCGCGTCAGCGCCGAAATTGCTGCCGATCTGGCGCGCCCGCAGCCCATGAACAGGCTGCTGCAAGGCGACGTGGGTTCGGGCAAGACGGTGGTGGCGGCTCTTGCTGCGGCGGTGGCCATCGACGCCGGCTGGCAATGTGCGCTGATGGCACCGACCGAAATACTCGCCGAGCAGCACTTTCGCAAGCTGCTGCAGTGGCTCACGCCGCTCGAGATCGACGTGGCCTGGCTCACCGGCAGCCGCAAGGGCAAGGCGCGCACCGCCATGGTCGACAAGGTGGCCAGCGGCGAGGCGCGGCTGGTGGTGGGCACCCATGCCGTGATCCAGGGCGACGTGGTATTCGAGCGCCTGGGCCTGGCTGTCATCGACGAGCAGCATCGTTTTGGTGTGGCGCAGCGGCTCGAATTGCGCCGCAAGCTGGCGATGCAGAAGCTCGAACCACATCTGTTGATGATGAGCGCCACGCCCATCCCGCGCACGCTGGCGATGACCTACTTTGCCGACCTCGATGTGTCGACCATCGACGAGTTGCCGCCCGGGCGCACACCCATCGTGACCAAGGTGTTCTCGGCCGACAAACGTGGGCAGGTGATCGCCCGGGTGCGCGACGAGGTGGCCAAGGGTTGCCAGGTCTACTGGGTTGTGCCGCTGATCGAAGAGAGCGAGGCGCTCGATCTGCAGAACGCCACCGAGACGCATCAGCAACTTGGCGCCGCCTTGCCCGGCACGCTGGTCGGCCTGCTGCACGGGCGGATGCCGCCGGCCGAAAAGGCCGCCGTGATGGCCTTGTTTTCGGGCGGTCAGATCAAGGTGCTGGTGGCCACCACGGTGATCGAGGTGGGCGTGGACGTGCCCAACGCCAGCGTGATGGTGATCGACCATGCCGAACGTTTCGGCCTGGCGCAGTTGCACCAGTTGCGCGGGCGGGTCGGGCGCGGCGCGGTGGCCAGTGTGTGTGTGCTGCTCTACAGCGGGCCGCTGAGCCAGACCGGGCGGGATCGCCTCAAGGCCATGGCCGAGACGACGGATGGTTTCGAGATTGCCCGGCGCGACCTCGAGATCCGCGGCCCGGGCGAGTTCATGGGCGCACGCCAGAGTGGTGACGCGTTGCTGCGTTTTGCCGATCTGGCGCACGACAACATCCTGCTCGACCATGCCCGCGAGGTGGCGCCACGCCTGCTCGATCGCCACCCCGAGGCGGCGCAGCAGCAGATCCAGCGCTGGCTGGGCGGCAAGATCGATTACCTCAAGGCTTGATCGGTCGAGCAGGTTGTCGCTCGTGTGGCGGCCGCTGTCGTCACTCGAGCAGGGCGGCGGCTGCGGCCTGAGGCCTTGCCCCAGCTAAACGTAGGGGGCGATCAGCGCCATCACATGACACCTGCCGCGTTCGAGCACTGCCGCTTCGCTGTCGGGCTCCAGGGCGCGGCGTGGGTCACGCACGTATTCGAAGCTGAGCCAGTAGGTGATGAGCAGCACGATGGAGGTGGCCAGGGCGTCGGTGGCGGTGGCGTCCAGCGCCGGGGCACCGGCCTGTGTGCGGCACAGGCGCTCGACCCGCTCGCGTACTGCCGCCTGCTGGCGCGCCAGTGCATCCTGGCAGCGCATCTCGAGCTGGCGATTGCGCGCCAGCAGGTCATTGAGATCGCGAAACAGGAAGCGGTAGCGCCACGCCAGCTGCAGCAGCGCGGGCAGCAACTGCCAGTCCGGCGCCGGGGCATACACCGGCTCGGCGGGCAAGCCAGGCAGCGTTGGGGGGGAGCCGGGCGCCGCGGCTGAGGGGTCAGCCGACTCGTTGCCGAGCATGCCGGGCTGGGTGTCGGGCGATGTATCCGTCCAGGCGCTGCTGTCGTCGATGGCCGGGCCACCGGCATCACCCAGCAACTGGTGCAGCGCCGTTTCGTAACGCCCCATCAAGGCGTTGACGAGTTCTTCCTTGGCAGGGTAGTGGTAGTACAGATTGCCCGGGCTGATGTTGAGTTCGGCCGAGATCAGCGTGGTCGAGACGTTGGGCTCGCCGCGCCGGTTGAACAGGTCGAGTGCAGCGGCCAGGATACGTTCGGCGGTGCGTCTGGGCGGCTTGCGGCGGTCGTCGCGGGCACTGTCGCGGGCTGAGTCGGACATGATGGACATGGCGAGGTGCGGTTGCCGATTTGGTGCGCAAGCCCGAACCACGGCCGACGCTGGTGCACACAAAATCTAGCAGTGTGGTGCGCGCCGCTGTGAGCGGGTTATCAGCAAGTGGCCGTTCGCCGGCTCCCTACAATCGCGCCCCCATGCTCACACCCACGATCACCGACGCCGCCGAACTCACCACCATGCCGGCGAGTTGGCCGTCGGATGCGCCAGGCGAAACGCCGGCGATCAGCTTTCGCGGCGTGGGCAAGACCTACCGGGGCTCGCGTGGTGAGTTGCGCGCACTCGACAACGTCAGCTTCGACATTGCGCAGGGCGAGTTCTTCGGCCTGCTCGGCCCCAACGGCGCGGGCAAGACGACACTCATCAGCGTGCTGGCCGGCCTGGCGCGAGCCACCGAAGGGCGCGTGAGTGTGCTGGGCCACGACGTGGTGAACGACTACGCTTCGGCGCGCCGCTCGCTGGGCATCGTGCCGCAGGAACTGGTGTTCGACCCGTTCTTCAGCGTGCGCGAAACGTTGCGTATCCAGAGCGGCTACTTCGGCGTCAAGAACAACGATGCCTGGATCGACGAGTTGCTGCACAGCCTGGGTTTGTCGGACAAGGCCGGCGCCAACATGCGCCAGCTCAGCGGCGGCATGAAACGCCGCGTGCTGGTGGCCCAGGCGCTGGTGCACCGCCCGCCGGTGATCGTGCTCGACGAACCGACCGCCGGTGTCGACGTGGAACTGCGCCAGACGCTGTGGCAGTTCATTGCCAAGCTCAACCGCGAAGGCCACACCGTGCTGCTGACCACCCATTACCTCGAAGAAGCCGAGGCCCTGTGTGGCCGCCTGGCCATGCTCAAGCAGGGCCGCGTGGTGGCGCTGGACCGCACCTCGGCGCTGCTGGCGGGGCGGGCGTCGACCATGCTGCGGTTCAAGACCGACCAGGCGCTGCCGCCGCAACTGCTGCCGCTGGCGCGGGTCACCGGTCGCGTCGCCCAGGTGAAGGTGCAGAACGCTGGCGAGGTGGAGGCCGCGCTGGCGGTGTTGCGAGCGGCGGGTGTCAAGGTCGAAGACCTCGAGATCGGCCGCGCCGACCTGGAAGACGTGTTCCTCGAGATCATGCAGCAGGCCGACCGGCCGCCATCCAGTCTGCTGTCGCTGGATCCGGAGGCGACCGCATGATCTTCACCGGCGCGCGCACCCTGTTCTACAAGGAAATCCTGCGTTTCTGGAAGGTGAGCTTCCAGACCATCGGCGCCCCCGTGCTCACGGCGGTGCTGTACCTCATGATCTTCGGCCACGTGCTCGAAGACCATGTGCAGGTGTTCGACAACGTCGGCTACACGAGTTTTCTCATCCCCGGCCTGGTGATGATGAGCGTGCTGCAGAACGCCTTTGCCAACACCAGCTCGAGTCTGGTGCAGAGCAAGATCACCGGCAACCTGGTGTTCCTGCTGGTCACGCCGCTGTCGCACTACGCCTGGTTCGTGGCCTATGTCGGGGCGTCGATCGTGCGTGGCCTGGTGGTCGGCAGCGGTGTGATGCTGGTGACCATGTGGTTTGCGCCGCTCAGCCTGGTGCAGCCGCTCTGGGCCATCGTGTTCGTCGTGCTCGGTGCGGCATTGATGGGCAGCCTGGGCCTGATCGCCGGCCTGTGGGCCGACAAGTTCGACCAGATGGCAGCGTTCCAGAACTTCATCGTCATGCCCATGACCTTTCTGGCCGGCGTGTTTTATTCGATCCACAGCCTGCCGGCCATGTGGCAGGCGGCCAGCCACCTGAACCCGTTCTTCTACATGATCGACGGGTTTCGCCACGGCTTCTTCGGCACCGGCGACGTCTCGCCCTGGCTGAGCCTGGCGGTGGTGGGCAGCGCCTGCGTGGTGGTGGCCGCCATCGCGCTGCGCCTGCTGGCGAGCGGGTACAAGCTCAGGCATTGAGGCGGATCGGCGTCGACCTGGGGCGCCTGACTTTCGTCGTACCCCAACCGGGTGGGCCGTGATTGGTGCACGCTGGCATGCGCATCGCCGCTGCGCGACACTCGGGTGGCGCGCCGCCAGTGAGTGGCGCAAGGAGCCCAAGCCGTGCACCAAGCCGTCGATGCCGTCTGCCGTGACGGCCAGATCGTTCCGCTCGAGGCCGTGGACTTTCGCGAAAACGAACGTCTGCTCATCGTGCGACTGTCGAATGCGCCGGCCAACGACAGTGACTCCGTGCAGGCCAAGGACTGGTCGACATTTGCCGGTGTGCTGAAGGAGTCGCCCAACTGGGCTGATGACCCGGCGCAGATCCAGCAGGCAATGCGCCATGAATGGGATTGACTGGCTGCTCGATACCAATGTGGTCATCGGCCTGCTGAAGGGTCATCCCGCCGCAATTGACCTGGTGCAGCGCTCGGGCCTGGTGCTGCAAAGGGCGGCGGTCAGCCAGATCACACGTATGCAACTGCTTGGCTTCCCGGCATTGACGGCCGAGGAGGCTAGTGCGGTCAGCGCCTTTCTTGGCGCCTGCCATGTTCAGTCTATCGACGACGGGGTGGAGGCCGAAGCCATCCGTCTGCGCCGAACCGGTCGCCTCGAGCTTCCGGATGCAATCGTGTTGGCCAGCGCCACGGCGCTTGGTGCCAGCCTGTTGACGCTGGATGAACGTCTGGCCTCGGTCGCGGCATTGCACTCCGGCGAGTGATCCGGCGCCCTCGGCCCTGGCGCTGGTGACTGGCATGCCGTGACCTTTTCCGCAGTTGGCAAGTCACCCCGATCACCCGCCTACAATCGCGGCACCATGGCCGAACCCACACCTCAACACGTGCAAACCCTCATCGCAGCCGGCTTGCCTTGCGAGCATCTGCTGGTCGAGGGCGACGGCCGACATTTCTTCGCCACCATCGTCTCGGCGCGTTTCGACGGCCTGCCGCGGGTGCGCCGACACCAGGCGGTCTACGCCGTGCTGGGTGATCGCATGCGCGAAGAGATCCATGCGCTGTCGATGAAGACACTCACCCCCGCCGAGTGGGCCGCCGAGCCGAAGGCCAGCGCCTGAACGTCGTCACGACGTCGGTCGGGCGCCGCCCACCGTCGGTCTGACCAGCGGCCTGCTGCACCCGTTTTTCGCCAAGCACCGTCACGACCTGCCCCGCTCGCGCGACGCGAGCCTTGTGCCCTTTGCATCTCACCGTTTCCGAGCCGACCTCATGGACAAACTGCTGATCCGCGGCGGGCGCCGCCTCCAGGGCGAGATCGCCATCTCCGGCGCCAAGAACGCTGCCCTGCCCGAGTTGTGCGCGACCCTGCTGGTGGCCGAGCCGGTGAAGCTGGCCAACATCCCGAAGCTGCAGGACGTGGCGACCACACTCAAGCTGCTGCGCAACATGGGGGTGGTGATCGACGACGCCAGCCTGGACACCGGTGAACTCACACTCGATGCCACCGACATCACCCAGCCGGTGGCGCCCTACGAGCTGGTGAAGACCATGCGGGCGTCCATCCTCGTGCTGGGCCCGCTGTTGGCGCGTTGCGGCCAGGCGCGTGTGTCGCTGCCGGGTGGTTGCGCCATCGGCTCGCGCCCGGTGGACCAGCACATCAAGGGCCTGCAGGCCATGGGCGCCGAGATCACGGTGGAACATGGCTACATCGTCGCCAAGGCGCCGATCGGTGCCGACGGCCGCCCGCGCCTGCGTGGTGCACGTATCACCACCGACATGATCACGGTGACCGGCACCGAGAACCTGCTCATGGCTGCGGCACTGGCCGAGGGTGAGACGGTGCTGGAAAACGCCGCGCAGGAGCCCGAGGTGGTCGACCTGGCCGAGTTGCTGATCGCCATGGGTGCGCGCATCGAAGGCCATGGCACCAGCCGCGTCAAGGTGCAGGGGGTGGCGACGCTGCATGCGCCAGCCGTGCCTCATCGCGTGATCCCGGACCGTATCGAGACCGGCACCTTCCTGTGCGCTGTGTTGGCCGCGGGTGGGGACGTGACGCTGCGCGGCACCCGCGCCGACCATCTGGACGTGGTGATCGACAAGCTGCGCGAGGCCGGTGCACAAATCGAACTGGGCGCGGACTCCATCCACATTCGCGCCGACGGCCGCCCGCGCGGGGTGAGCTTCAGGACCAGCGAGTACCCGGCCTTCCCGACCGACATGCAGGCGCAGTTCATGGTGCTCGACTGCATCGCGCAAGGCACCTCGCGCGTGACCGAGACGATCTTCGAGAACCGCTTCATGCACGTCAACGAGCTGGTGCGCCTGGGTGCACACATCGCTGTGGACGGGCACACGGCCATTGTCGAAGGCATTGCCAGCCTGTCGGGCGCTACGGTGATGGCCACCGATCTGCGCGCCTCGGCCAGCCTGGTGATCGCCGGCCTGGTGGCCGATGGCGAGACACGTGTCGAGCGCATCTATCACCTGGACCGTGGCTACGACCGCATGGAAGCCAAACTCGCCAAGCTCGGCGCCGACATCGAACGTATCAAGTAGGCTGCCTCGCCGATCACGCGCCGATCGGCCCGCGCCGGGACACCGATGACCCCGCGCCGACCCATTGCCCTGCGCCGCACGCACCACCCCCCGCCATGACCATCACCCTCGCCCTCTCGAAGGGCCGCATCTTCGAAGAAACGCTGCCGCTGCTGGCGGCGGCCGGCATCGCCGTGACCGAAGACCCCGAGAAGACGCGCAAGCTCATCCTGCCGACCAACCGCGACGACGTGCGGGTGGTGCTGGTGCGCGCCACCGACGTGCCCACCTACGTGCAGTACGGCGGCGCCGACCTCGGCGTGGCGGGGCGCGATGTGCTCATCGAACACGGCGGCGAAGGCTTGTTCCAGCCGCTCGATCTGCAGATCGCCACCTGTCGCATGAGTGTGGCGGTGCGCGACGACTTCGACTACGACGGCGCCGTGCGCCAGGGCTCGCGTATTCGGGTGGCCACCAAATACACCGAGATCGCTCGCCAGCACTTTGCCGACAAGGGTGTCCACGTCGACCTCATCAAGCTCTACGGCTCGATGGAGCTGGCGCCACTCACCGGCCTGGCAGACGCCATCGTCGACCTGGTGTCGACCGGCAAGACACTGGCCGCCAACCGATTGCGCGAGGTTGAGCCCTTCATGCAGATCAGCTCGCGCCTGGTGGTGAACCAGGCGGCGCTCAAGCTCAAGAGCGCCAAGCTGCGCGAGCTGATCGATGCGTTTGCCCGCGCCGTTGCGGCGCAGGCGTCGACGACCTGATCGCTTCAGTCCGCTACCAGTCGACCTGCCATGGCCACCGTCAACATCCCCGTCCTGAACACGGCGTTTGCCGATTTCGAAGAACGATTCGCGCGCCTGCGCAGCTGGTCGGCCGACACCGATGCGGCCATCGAGCAGCGGGTGGCAGACATCCTGGCTGATGTGCAAAGGCGCGGCGACGCGGCGGTGCTCGAGTACACGGCTCGTTTCGATGGTGTGACAGCGAGCGGCGTGGCCGAACTGGAAATCACCAAGGCCGAACTCGCCGCGGCTTTCGAAGCCATCACGCCGGCACAACGCGCGGCCTTGCAGGCCGCCGCAGCGCGGGTGCGCAGTTATCACGAGCGTCAGCTGGAGGCCTGTGGCCGCAGTTGGAGCTACCGCGACGCCGACGGCAGCCTGCTGGGCCAGAAGGTGACGCCACTCGACCGCGTGGGCATCTACGTGCCCGGCGGCAAGGCGACCTATCCGTCGAGCGTATTGATGAATGCAATCCCCGCGCACGTGGCTGGAGTCGGCGAAATCATCATGGTCGTGCCGACCCCCAAGGGCGAGCGCAATGCCTTGGTGCTGGCCGCCGCGCACGTAGCCGGTGTGACCCGAACCTTCACCATTGGCGGTGCCCAGGCCGTAGGTGCGCTGGCATATGGCACGGCGACGGTGCCGGCCGTCGACAAGGTCACCGGCCCGGGCAATGCCTATGTGGCCAGTGCGAAACGACGCGTCTTCGGCCAAGTCGGCATCGACATGATTGCCGGCCCGAGCGAGATCCTGGTGCTGGCCGATGGCACGACCCGGCCGGACTGGGTGGCCATGGACCTGTTCAGCCAGGCCGAACACGACGAGCTGGCCCAAAGCATCCTGCTGTGCCCCGACGCGGCCTACATCGACCGTGTACGTGTCGAGATCGATCGCCTGATCGACGCCATGCCGCGCAAGGGCGTCATCCGCGCCAGCCTGGAAGGCCGCGGTGCGCTGATCCAGACGCGTTCGATGGAAGAAGCCTGCGCCATCAGCAACCGCGTCGCGCCCGAACACCTCGAAGTCAGCTCGGCCGAGCCACACCGCTGGGAGCCGCTGCTCAAACATGCCGGCGCGATCTTTCTGGGTGCCTACACGAGCGAAAGCCTGGGCGACTATTGCGCCGGGCCGAACCATGTGTTGCCCACGGCCGGCACGGCGCGTTTCAGTTCGCCGCTGGGTGTGTACGACTTCCAGAAGCGCTCCAGCCTGATCGAGGTGAGTGAAGCCGGCGCGCAGACCCTGGGCCTGATCGCCGCCGAACTCGCCTACGGCGAAGGCCTGCAGGCGCATGCACAGGCGGCCGAGATGCGCCTGAAGCGCTGAGCGCCACAAGATACGAGATGCCGGGTGGATGCTGGATTGACGCGAACTTCGTGCAACACGAGAATCGTGCGACACGAACTTCGTGTGATCTCTGGATCACTTGGTTGCTGACATGAAAAACGTCACCGTCACCATGGAAGACAGCGTCGCCGAGTGGGCGAGGCTGGAGGCCGCGCGGCGCAACACCAGCGTGTCGCGCCTGATCGGCGAGATGCTGGCCGAGAAGATGCGCCGCACCGACGCCTACAGCCGCGCCATGAACGAGGCGCTCAAGTTCAGGCCCCTACCGCTTCAGGGCGATTACCTGACGCGCGATGAGATCTATGCCGAGCGCCTCGACCGTTTTCGTTGATACCAATGTCTTGCTGTACTCGCGCGATCCACGTCGCGCGGACAAGCAGGCCAGGGCTGAGGCATGGTTGCGGGCGTGCTGGGAGCGCCAGATCGGGCGTATCTCCAGCCAGGTGATGCACGAGTTCTACGCCAACCTGCTGCGCCTGGCGCCCACCCTGACGGCCGACGAGCAGCGCAGCGTGGTGCGCGAATACCGTGCCTGGACACCCTGGCTGGTCGAAGACGACACGGTCGACCTGGCCTGGGCGCTGCAGGATCGTTATTCCTTGAGCTACTGGGATGCCTTGATGGTGGCCGCCGCCATTGAACAGGGCTGCCGCTTCGTGCTGACTGAAGACCTGCAGCACGCCCAGCACCTGGACAGCGTGCAGGTGCTCAACCCGTTCCTGGTCGGCCCCGAGGTGCTGGATGCACCTGGCCCGGTGGCTTGAGCCCCCGGGTTTTCCACCGCCGTCTGCCGCCGCCTCGTTCATTTCCATCCTTCAACGCCTCTTGACTCGAAAGCCTGCAATGACCTCCGCTCCCGCCGCCGCACTTGCTCCACGCCTCGCGCGCACCCTGCGCTCGGATGTGCAGGGCATGCATGCCTACGCGGTGCAGCCGAGTGCGGGCTATGTGAAGCTCGACGCGATGGAGAACCCCTTCCATCTGCCACCCGAGCTGCAGGCGGCGCTCGGCGAACGCCTGGCCCGGGTCGCCATCAACCGTTACCCCGGCTCGCGGGTCGACGACCTCAAGGCCGCGCTGGCGAACTACGTCGATCTGCCAGCCGGCTGCAGCCTGATGCTCGGCAACGGCTCGGACGAACTCATCTCACTGCTGTCGATGGCCTGCGATGTGCCGGGCGCCAAGGTGCTGGCGCCGGTGCCTGGCTTCGTGATGTACGCCATGTCGGCACAGCTGCAGGGGCTGGAGTTCGTCGGTGTGCCGCTCACGCCCGACTTCGAGCTCGATGAGTCGGCGATGCTGGCCGCGATTGCCGAACACCAGCCGGCCATCACCTACATCGCCTACCCGAACAACCCCACGGCCAACCTGTTCGACGACGCTGTGATCGAACGTATCGTCGCCGCCGTGGGTGAGCAACGTGGACTGGTGGTGTTCGACGAGGCCTATCAACCCTTCTCGTCGCGCAGCTGGATGGCGCGCGCTGGCCAGCATGACCATGTGCTCGTGATGCGCACGCTCAGCAAGTTCGGCCTGGCCGGTGTGCGCCTGGGCTACATGGTCGGCCCGTCGGCGCTGGTGGGTGAAGTCGACAAGCTGCGCCCGCCCTACAACGTGAGTGTGTTGAATGCCGAGGCGGCACTGTTCGCGCTCGAACACGCCGACGAATACGCCCGCCAGGCGGCCTTGCTGCGCAGCGAGCGCGATCGCCTGCAGCACGCGCTGGCCAACATCGCCGGCGTGACCGCCTGGCCGAGCGAGGCCAATATGATCCTGGTGCGGGTGCCCGATTCGAAAGCCGCCTTCGAAGGCATGAAACAGCGCGGCGTCTTGATCAAACATGTTGCAGGCCTGCACCCGTTGCTGGCCAACTGCCTGCGCCTCACGGTCGGCACGCCAGAAGAAAACACCCTCATGATCGATGCGCTTCGCGCGTCCCTGGAAACGAGCCTGTGATGTCCGCCGCCCCATTGAACACCGCCACCCGCCGCGCCGAGGTGCAGCGCGACACCAAGGAAACCAAGGTCCGTGTGGCGCTCGATCTGGACGGCACCGGCCAGTCCAAACTCGCCACCGGCATCGGTTTCTTCGACCACATGCTCGACCAGGTGGCGCGCCACGGCCTGATCGATCTCGATATCCACGCCGAAGGCGACCTGCACATCGACGGTCACCACACGGTGGAAGACGTGGGCATCACGCTGGGCATGGCGGTGGCGCAGGCCATCGGCGACAAGCGCGGCATCACGCGTTACGGCCACAGTTATGTGCCACTCGACGAAGCCCTGTCGCGTGTCGTCGTCGATTTCTCCGGCCGGCCCGGCCTGGTGATGGACTGCGAATTCACCGCCGGCAACATCGGTGATCTGGATACGCAACTCGTGTTCGAGTTTTTCCAGGGCTTCGTCAACCATGCGCTGGTGAGCCTGCACATCGACAACCTCAAGGGCCGCAACGCCCACCATCAGGCCGAGACCATCTTCAAGGCCTTCGGTCGTGCGCTGCGTATGGCGTTGACGCCCGATCCGCGCAGCGCGGGAGTCATCCCTTCCACGAAGGGGAGCCTCTGACATGGCACGCACTGTGGCGGTGGTCGACTACGGCATGGGCAACCTGCGCTCGGTGTCGCAGGCGGTGATGCATGTGGCCGTGGGCTCGGGCGTGGACGTGATCGTCACCTCCAGGCCCGACGAGGTGCGCGCTGCCGAACGTGTCGTGTTGCCCGGCCAGGGCGCCATGCGCGACTGCATGCGCGAGCTGCACGACTCGGGCCTCAAGGAAGCCGTGCTCGAAGCAGCGGCCAGCAAGCCGCTGATGGGTGTGTGTGTGGGCATGCAGATGCTGCTCGACCATTCCGACGAGCAGGACACGCCGGGTCTGGGCCTGATCGCCGGCCATGTGCGGCATTTCGAGCTGGCCGGCCAGATCCAGCCCGACGGCAGCCGCTACAAGGTGCCGCAGATGGGCTGGAACCGCGTGCTTCAACGCCGCTCGGCCAGCGGCGCGGTGCACCCGGTGTTTGCCGGCGTGGCCGATGGCGCGTGGTTCTATTTCGTGCACAGCTTTTATGCCGATCCGTCGGACCCGGCCCACAGCGTGGGTCAAACAGAGTACGGCGCGTGGTTCACCTCGGCCGTGGCCCGGGATAATATTTTCGCGACCCAGTTTCACCCCGAGAAAAGCGCGGATCAGGGCCTGGCGCTGTACCGCAACTTCCTGTCCTGGCGGCCCTGAACGGGCGCACCGGACAGCCTTTCACCTCTCCCCAATCTCGAACAGCCATCATGTTGCTGATCCCCGCCATCGACCTCAAGGACGGCAAGTGCGTGCGCCTCAAGCAAGGCGACATGGACGACTCGACCACCTTCGGCGACAACCCCGCCGCCATGGCCCGGCGCTGGCTCGATGCCGGCGCACGCCGCCTGCATCTGGTCGACCTCAACGGCGCCTTTGCGGGCAAGCCGGTCAACGAGGGCGCGGTCAAGGCCATCCTCAAGGAAGTGGGCGACAGCATCCCGGTGCAACTGGGCGGCGGTATCCGCGACCTCGACACCATCGAGCGGTATCTGGACGACGGCATCAGCTACGTCATCATCGGCACGGCGGCGGTCAAGAACCCGGGCTTTCTGCGCGATGCCTGCACGGCCTTCGGCGGCCACATCATCGTGGGCCTGGACGCCAAGGACGGCAAGGTCGCGACCGACGGCTGGAGCAAACTCACCGGCCACGAGGTAGTCGACCTGGCCAAGAAGTTCGAGGACTACGGTGTCGAGGGGGTGATCTACACCGACATCGGCCGCGACGGCATGCTCAGCGGCATCAACATCGAGGCCACCGTCAAGCTGGCGCAGGCGCTCACCATTCCGGTCATCGCCTCGGGCGGGCTGAGCAACATCGCCGACATCGAGCGCTTGTGCGCCATCCAGACCGAAGGTGTCGACGGCGTCATCTGCGGCCGCTCGATCTACACCGGCGACCTTGACTTCGCGGCTGGGCAGCGCCGTGCCGACGAACTGGCCGGTGTCGACCGGCTGGCCATCTGATGCTGGCCAAACGCATCATTCCCTGCCTGGATGTGACGGGTGGACGGGTCGTCAAGGGCGTCAACTTCGTCGAATTGCGTGACGCCGGCGATCCGGTCGAGATTGCCGCGCGCTACAACGAGCAGGGCGCCGACGAGCTCACCTTTCTCGACATCACCGCCACCAGCGATGGTCGCGACCTGATCCTGCACATCATCGAGGCCGTGGCTTCGCAGGTCTTCATTCCGCTCACCGTCGGCGGTGGGGTGCGCACGGTCGAAGACGTGCGCCGCCTGCTCAATGCCGGTGCCGACAAGGTCAGCTTCAACTCGGCGGC
Organism: Candidatus Intricatilinea gracilis; assembly: GCA_016702605.1. Classification (GTDB taxonomy): domain Bacteria; phylum Pseudomonadota; class Gammaproteobacteria; order Burkholderiales; family Burkholderiaceae_C; genus Sphaerotilus; species Sphaerotilus gracilis. The sequence continues at coordinate 10,921 of JADJDQ010000014.1, read as the reverse complement.
GGTGGCCAACCCGCAGGTCATCCGCGACGCCAGCGACAAATACGGCGCCCAGTGCATCGTGGTGGCCATCGACGCCAAGCGTCGTGTCGGCGACGACCTGGCGGCCAAAGGCCCGGGCTGGGACGTCTACACCCACGGCGGGCGCAAGAACGTGCACATGGACGCGGTGGCCTGGGCACGCCAGATGGCCGAGCACGGCGCCGGCGAGATCCTGCTGACCAGCATGGACCGCGACGGCACGCGCATCGGCTTCGACCTCGAACTCACCCGCGCCGTAGCCGACGCCGTGGCCGTGCCGGTGATCGCCTCGGGCGGCGTCGGCAACCTCGGCCACCTGGCCGACGGCATCCAGCTCGGCGGCGCCGACGCAGTGCTGGCCGCCAGCATCTTCCACTACGGCGAACACACCGTGGCCGAAGCCAAGGCGGTGATGGCTGCGCGCGGCATCCCGGTGCGGATCTGAGCGGCGGCTAGACCAAGCCGTTGCGAATGGCGTAGACCGTCATCTCGCTGTTGTTGGTCAGGCCCAGCTTTTCGAGCACCCGGGCGCGGTAGACGCTGACCGTCTTGGGGCTGAGCGTCAGGGCTTCGGCGATGTCGGCCAGGCGTTTGCCCGAAGCGATGAGCACGAGGGTCTGCAGTTCGCGGTCCGACAACTTCTCGTGCGCCGCCTCGCTGACCGGCGCGGTGAGGTTCTCGACCAGCATCTGCGCCATTTCGGGTGTCACGTATTTGCGGCCCTGCGCCACGGTGCGCACTGCCGCGACGATCTGCGCCGCGTCGCCGCCCTTGTTGACGTAGCCGTAGGCGCCGGCGCGCAGGGCGCGCAAGGCGTATTGATCCTCGGGATACATCGAGACGATCAGCACCTTGATGGGTGAGCCTTCTTCCTTGAGGGCGTGCAGCACGTCCAGGCCACTGCGGCCGGGCAGGTTGATGTCGAGCACCAGCACGTCGCAGGGCTGCTGGCGCAGCAGGGCGCGCAGTTCGCCGTAGTCGCCGGCTTCGCCGACCACGTCCAGATCGGGCTGTTCGGTGAGGGTGTCGCGGATGCCGCGGCGTATCAGTGCATGGTCGTCGCACAAGACGATGCGAGTCATCGATGCTCCCGAAGTGATGGTCGTGATCCTGCCACAGCGCCAGGGCTCTGCGCCAAACCAGTCGCGGGGCTCTGCTGCCTGGCCCGACCGGGGCGGGCCGCCGCACTGCCATGCTGGGCGCGACGATCGCTGGTCACAACTCGCCCCAGCGCGACGGGTCGTGTACGCCGTTGCCTGGTGGCGCCGGACTTGCCGCAGGTTCGGCGCAGCTGTCGGGCTTCAGCCCGGTCGGGTCGTCTTCGAGCGGAATCGACAGGATGAGTGTGGTGCCGCTGGCCGTGCTGCTCAGGTCGACCCAGCCGCCGACCGTGCCGGCGCGCTCGTGCAGGCCGCGGATGCCGAAGCTGCGCGCCTTGGCCAGATCCTGTGGCGACAGGCCTCGGCCGTTGTCGCTGATCTCGAGTGACAACACACCACCAGCCACCGTCAGGTCGACGCGCACTCGCGTCGCACCGGCATGTTTGCTGATGTTGGTGAGTGCTTCCTGCGCCGTGCGGTAGGCCACCAGCGGCACGCCGGTCGGCAGGTTGAGTTGCTCGTGGCTGGTCCGGAACAGCGTGACGATGTTGGTGCGTTTCTCGAAGCGCTGCGCCATCCACTGCAGCGCTGCGATCAGGCCCTGCTCGAGGATGGCTGGGCGCAGGTTGTGCATGATGCGCTGGCTGGCGTCGACGGCATGTTTGACGCTTTCGAGTGCCTGGCGCGCCCGCTCGGCCATGGCCGGTTCGCTGGCGTTGCGGGCGATCCAGGCCAGGTCGAACTTGACGGCGGTGAGTGAGCCGCCCACGTCGTCGTGGATCTCGCGTGCGATGGCTGCGCGCTCCATCTCGATCGACGTCTGCAGGTGCTGGGCGAGTTCCGAGAGCCGGGTGCGCGAGCGCGCCAGTTCGTCGTCGGCGGCGGCACGGGCGCGCCGGCTTTCGCCGGCTTCCACCGCGTGCAGCAAGGCGGGCACCAGGCGCGCCAGGTTGCTCTTGAGCAGGTAGTCGGACGCGCCGTTGCGCATGGCCGCCACGGCCGTGTCCTCGCCGATTTCGCCCGACACCAGGATGAACGGCAGCACCGCGTCGCGTGCGCGCAGCAGGTCCAGCGCCACCAGGCCCGAGAAGCCCGGCAGGTTGTAGTCGGACAACACGGCGTCCCAGGTCTGATCGAGGGCAGTGACGAAATCACTCTCGGTGTCGACCCGGCGTATCTGCGGATCCACGCCGCCGCGGCGCAAGTGAGCCACCACCAACTCGTGGTCGAGTTCGACATCTTCGAGATGCAGGATGTGCAGCTTGCGCGGCGCCTGCTTGCGTGGCGACGCGCCAACCGAGGCAGGCATCGATGAATTGGGTGGGGTGGTCGACATCGTGGCCTCAGCGTAACGCAGGGACTGACGCAAGGACCGGCGCAAAGCCGTGGGTGAGTGAGGCTGCTGGCAGCAAGTCGGGAACTGGGCCGGCTTTCACCGCGTCATCGGGCCTATGGCTGGCGCCGTGGCGCAAAGAATTCGCTCATCGGATGACCTGCGGCGCGCTCCGAGCATGGGCTCGAAGTGACCGGACTCGCAACCCTCGCTCAAGTCCGCCGTGTCACACCCGAAAAGACCGCGACACACCATGAAATCCCGCCCCAAGCGTCTGGAGCCGCAATGCAGAGTTTAGAAGCCCTGGCGACGGAAATGCCTGCGCCAGTCGAGTCGTCGGAAATGTTGTCCCTGCTGCTTGCCGCCGAGCTCCAGGACCATCTGCTCATGGCCACCAACGACCTGGACCGGCTGGAGCGCCTGCTGAGCGATGCCAGCGAGTCGCTCATGACGCACTTCTACGGCGCCAACCAGAAGCTCGGCACCTTGCTGCACCAGGGTGCGGCATTCCCCAATCTCGATACCTCGGCGCTGCACGACGCCATGCAGAGCATGGCCGGCGCGGTGACCGCGCTGCAGTTCCAGGACATGGCGTCACAACTCATCCACCACACCAACCAGCGCCTGCGCTGCTGTGTCGACCAGTTGGCGCGCGACGCCATGGGCCCCGATCCGGACGGTGAAGCTGTGGTCGAACAAGCGCCGCAGCGGCCCAACCCGGTCACCCAGGACGAGATGGACGCCGGCTCGGTGGAGCTGTTCTGAGCCCTGCCACACGTCCCGATTCCAGACACGATCAACCGACTATCACTCGAAATCTCTCGGAGAGCGCCATGCAATCAATCCTCGCTGTCGACGACTCGGCATCCATGCGTCAGATGGTCTCGTTCACGCTCAAGAGCGCAGGCTACAGCGTGGTCGAGGCGGTCGACGGGCAGGACGCCTGGGAGAAGGCGGGCAGCCGCAGCTTCGACCTGGTCCTCACCGACCAGAACATGCCGCGCATGGACGGCATCGGCCTGACCAAGAAGCTGCGTGAATCGCCGCAGTTCAAGGCCACACCCATCCTCATCCTGACCACCGAATCGAGCGACCAGATGAAGCAGGCCGGTCGTTCGGCCGGCGCCACCGGCTGGCTCGTGAAGCCTTTCGACCCTACCAAGCTGATCGAAGTGATCAAGAAGGTGATTCGCTGACACCGCCACGCCGACGCCCAGCGGCCCGGCCCAGACATTCCAGACCCGGACGACCTTCGCGCTGATGCACGACGACCGACCTGGCGCTAGGGGAAACACCATGGCAGAAATGACTTCAGACAACGCATCCGGCGGCGCAGGCATCGACCTCAGCCAGTTCTATCAGGTCTTCTTCGAAGAGGCCGGCGAGAACCTGCAGCGTATGGAGCAGTTGCTCATCGAGCTCGACGTGGCAGCGGCCGACGACGAGTCGCTCAACGCGATCTTCCGCTGTGCCCACTCGATCAAGGGCGGTGCAGCCACCTTCGGCTTCAACGATGTGGCCGAGCTGACACACGAGATGGAGACGCTGCTCGACAAGCTGCGCCGGCACGAACTGATGCCTACCGCTCGCATGGTCGACGTGTTGCTGGCTTCCGGCGACGCCTTGCGCGCCCAACTCGGTCGGCATCAGGGCTCGGGTGGCGACCTGGTCGATACCGCTGAACTGCTCAGCCACATCCGGGCGCTTGCCAGTGGTGAACTGGCGCCCAGCCAGCCTGTGCCAGCGCCTGCTCACCCCAGCGCTGCGCCTGCTGCTGCCAAGCCAGCTGCCGTGCAGGCCGGTGCAGCGAGCGAGCGGCTGCTCGAGCTTCGGGTCGGCCCGCTGACTGACACGGCGTTGGCCGACAACCTGGTCGACCTGTTCAAGGAAATCACCGACCTCGGCCAGATCGAACCCCTCGACATGGGCCAGGCCGTGGACGGCATGCGCCGCTTCAAGGTCACGACGCTCAGTTCGGATGCCGACCTGCTGGACCTGTTCACCTTCCATGTCTCGCGCGAACAGGTGCAGTTGCTGCCGTTCGGGCCGGGTTATGGTTTCCATGCCGGCAGTCCGGGCGTTCCCGACGAATCCGAATGGCCGCAGGAGCCCGCGGCCGCGGCGCAGGTGCCCGAGATCGATCCGGGCTACGGCTTCTTCGACGACGCGCCAGGCGCACCGGGTTCAGTGTCGAACCACGCCCATGCCGCAGATGCCGCTGCTGCCGGGGCGACGTCCGACGCCGCACAGCCGCCAGCCGCTGCACCCATGCGCGACAACCCACCACCCGCAGGTGGTGGCGCCAAGCCGGCGGCACGCGCCGACAAACCTGCCACCGCGTCGCTGGACGCCCAGACGCTGCGCGTGTCGGTCGAGAAGGTCGACCAGCTCATCAACCTCGTGGGTGAACTGGTGATCACCCAGGCCATGCTGGCGCAGAACAGCCGTGACATCGACCCGGTGCTGTTCCAGCAACTGGTGGCCGGCCTCAACGACCTGGACCGCAACACCCGCGATCTGCAGGAAGCGGTGATGTCGATCCGCATGATTCCGATGTCCACGGTGTTCAGCCGTTTCCCGCGCATGTTGCGTGACCTGGCCGGCAAACTCGGCAAGAAGGTCGATCTGGTCACCCACGGCGAAGCGACGGAACTCGACAAGGGCCTGATCGAGAAGATCACCGATCCGCTCACGCACCTGGTACGCAACTCGTGTGACCACGGGGTCGAACTACCGCAAGATCGCCTGGCCCGGGGCAAACCCGAGACCGGCACGATCAGCCTGTCGGCGTCCCACCAGGGCGGCTCGGTCGTCATCGAGGTGCGCGACGACGGCAAGGGCCTGTCTCGGCCCAAGTTGCTGGCCAAGGCGCGTGAACGCGGCATGCATGCACCCGACAGCCTGACCGATCAGGAGGTCTGGGGACTGATCTTCGAGCCCGGTTTCTCGACCGCCGACGTGGTGACCGACGTGTCGGGCCGCGGTGTCGGCATGGACGTGGTCAAGCGCAACATCACGGCGCTCAAGGGCTCGGTCGAGATCGACTCGGCCGAGGGCTACGGCATGAGCGTGAAGGTGCGCCTGCCGCTTACCCTGGCCATCATGGACGGCATGAGTGTGGGTGTGGGCGACGAGGTCTACATCCTGCCGCTGGCCTCGGTGGTCGAGAGTTTCCAGGTCACCGACACGACGATCAAGACCATCGGCGGCAGTGGCCGGGTGGTGCAGGTGCGCGACGAATACATGCCGGTGATCGAGCTCGAACGCGTGTTCGATGTGCCGCGCTTCGACTTCGAGCGGGTCGCCAACATCATGGTGGTGGTCGAGGCCGAAGGTGGCCGCGTCGCCCTGCTGGTCGACGAACTGCTCGGCCAGCAGCAGGTGGTGGTGAAGAACCTCGAGGCCAACTACCGCAAGGTGACCGATGTGTCGGGCGCCACCATCATGGGTGACGGGCGGTGGCTCTGATCCTGGATACCGGCTCGCTGGTGCGCCGATCGCGGCACTAGAAGCGGGCCTGCAGGTATGCCGTCGTCCACAGGTCCGACCACACGTCGCGCCCACCGTCTCATCGTCAAGCCGTCAGCCGAGTAAACGCCATGTCCACGATTCAAGACCTCCTGCGCGGCTTCACGATCCGACGCCGCATGATTGCCGCCATCGTCATGGTGCTGGGCCTGCTCGGTTTGGTTGGCGCCGTGGGGCTGATGGGCATGCACCAGGCCCGCCTCCATACCGATGCGTTCATGCACCACTCGTTCACCGAGGTCGAACATCTGGTGCGCCTTGCCGCCGAGATGGGCAACCTCCGGCGCTACGAGAAGGATCTCATCATCAATTACGAGAAGCCCGACCAGCAGGCGGCGTATGCCAAGTCCTGGCAAGCCTCGTATGTGGCCTTCGAGAAAGAGGCCAAGACACTGCTCGAAGGTGAAGAGGACGTCGACAACTTGCTGGTGCGTGAGTTGCTCGCCTCGGTCGGTGCCTACCGAACCAGATTCGAGGCGCTGCTGCCGCAGATCATGGGTGGCGCATACGACAACGCCACGGCCATCAACCACCTCATGGGGCCGGCCAAGGAACATGTCCACCAAGCCGAGCAACAGCTTGCCAAACTCGAGCAGGCCTTGCACGAGGAAGCTGCCATCGATGAACAGGCGGTCACTGCCGCTGGCGACCAGGCCGTGTTGCTGTTCGCCGCCAGCCTGCTGTTGGTGGTCGTGCTGGTGACGCCGCTGACATTGATCAATTCGAGCAGCATCGTCGAGCCGGTGGAACAAGCCCGCGCCTTGGCTCAGGCCATCGCTGCCGGTGACCTCACCGGCGAGGTGAAGACTCATGGCAACGACGAATGCACCGACCTGCTGCGCGCGGTGAGCGACATGCAGGAGTCCTTGCGCGGCATGGTGGGCAACATCCGTCAGACGACCGAGTCGATCTCGACCGCGAGCACGCAGATCGCCAGCGGCAATCAGGATCTGTCGGGCCGCACCGAGCAGACGGCCGGCAGCCTGCAGCAGACTGCCAGCTCGATGGAGCAACTCACCGGCACGGTGCGTCAGACAGCCGACTCGGCGCGCACTGCCAACCAGCTGGCCAACTCGGCTGCGCAGGCTGCCCAGCGTGGCGGCGAGGTGGTGACCCAGGTCGTGCAGAACATGGACGAGATCACCAGCCAGAGCCGCAAGATCGCCGAGATCATCGGCACCATCGACGGCATCGCGTTCCAGACCAACATCCTGGCGCTCAATGCGGCGGTCGAAGCCGCACGGGCGGGCGAACAAGGCCGTGGTTTTGCGGTGGTGGCCGGCGAGGTGCGCAATCTGGCCCAGCGCAGCGCCAATGCGGCGCGCGAGATCAAGAGCCTGATCGGCGCCAGCGTCGACAAGATCGAAAGTGGCAGCCGCCTGGTGCAGGACGCCGGCTCGACCATGAGCGAGATCGTGGCCAGCGTGCAGCGGGTGTCGGACATCATCGGAGAAATCACCGCGGCGTCGTCCGAACAGAGTGGTGAACTCGCGCAAGTGAACACGGCCGTGACGCAGCTCGACCAGATGACTCAGCAGAACGCCGCACTGGTGGAAGAAAGTGCTGCCGCCGCTGAATCCTTGCGCGAACAAGCGGCCCGTCTGGCCGAACTGGTGGCGGCCTTCCGAACCGTCGACACCCTTGGACGCCATCAGGTGGCCGCGCGCCAGGCCAGCAGCCAAGCTGCAGCCGCGACACAGGTCGTGCTTCAGCGCGCCAGCGGTGCGACCAGGAAGGCGACTGCGCCCGGTGCGCCGACCGCATCACCAGCAATTCCGGCACCGACACGCGCTGATGACGCGTCCCGGACCGCATCGGGAAAAGCTTCCAACTCAGGCGGCGAAGGTGACTGGACCTCGTTCTGAACCAGATCGTCGAACGCCGCCCTTTGCCTGCTACCCGGATCCAACTCAACACTGATCGAGAGTTCCCATGACTGCCACCATTGCTCAACACGAACGCACCCGCTCGGACTTTGGTGCCAGCAGCCGCAAGCCGCGGCCAGAGGCCCAGTCGGTCGGTAGCGAATACCTCACCTTCCGGCTTGGCGCAGAGGAATACGGCATCGATATCCTGAAGGTTCAGGAGATCCGGTCCTACGAAGTGCCGACACGGATCGCCAACTCGCCGCCTTTCTTGAAAGGGGTCGTCAATTTGCGCGGCGTGATTGTCCCCATCATCGATTTGCGCATCAAACTGGGATGTGTCGAGGCCGACCTCAATGCCTTGACGGTGGTGATCGTTCTCAATATCAAGGGGCGTGTCGTCGGTGCCGTGGTCGACTCGGTGTCGGACGTGATGCAGCTTGCGACCAATACCATTCAGCCTGCGCCTGACATGAGTGCCGTGGTCGATATTCGGTTCATTCAGGGTATCGCCAATGTAGGCGAGCGCATGTTGATACTGATGGATATCGAACGCCTGCTCAGCAGCGGCGAAATGAGTCTGCTCGACGAAGCGATGTGAAATACCGGGCGACCACGCAAGTGCTGGGTGCGTGCTCCCTGGGGTTCTGGTTCACACGATTGCAGGGCGAAAAAAACTGCCCCGGCGGGGCAGTCTTTGAATATGTCCGGAGATAGCCGGGCATCGAAACCACGTCACTCGACCAGGGCCGCCGGGTTCATGGTTTCATCGTTGTGGTCCAATCTGCAGATGCATCAGCTCGGGAGGGGGCGGCCATGGACCTGTTGGCCGGTGCTCAGGGTATTGCTCGACGGACCCATTTGAGCAGTTCGGGCCGTGGCTCGGACTTGTGCTGGATCAAAGTCGGGCACCACTGCGAGATCCCCATGGAGGACGCAACATAGGGCACGGGACAAATCCACACGTGGCCACGTCGCATGTGAGTGCTGTTGTATTCCAGTCATTTTCGTGCCGCCTATTGAACGGCGACGCGTCTTGCGTCGAGCGGCAGGGCACTTTCCTCTGCAATGAACTCGAGCAGGTCGGTGATGTCCTTGGCATCCAGTCGCAGATTGGGCATGGCCAGCTTTCTGTACTGGTTGAACATGGCCACGGCGGTGGGATCCTTCTCGGCCAGCATTCGATCGGGCTCCTTGAGCCAGCGCTCGAGCCATTGGCTCTGACGTCGCTTGCCGACATGCTCGAGATCCGGGCCGATCCGTTGGGCAGCGGCGTATCGATTGCCGTCGATGGTGTGACACGACGCGCAACGGTGGCGGAAGAGTTTCTCGCCATCCGACATGTTGCGAACATAGGTGGGCGCATTCTCGAAGCTTGTTTCCTTGGGCGCCGCGTACTTGTAGTTGTGCAACCAACTACCGAGCTGATTGGCCGTGAACTCGGGGTTTTCGTAGGGTGAGCCCTTCATCCAGCGACCGGTGGCCTGATTGCCCAGCATGGTGTGCAGGACATGGTCGCTCTGGTTCTTGTCGACGGTCAGCGCATCGTCGTACATGCCGAGTTTCTGGCGGATCAGCGTGATGTCCTCGGGCTTGCCGGTCAGGAATCGCCAGCCAGGCAGGTCGGCACCGAACTTGGCCGCGTAGGACTTCAGCTCCTTGGGCGTGTCGTTGAGCGGATCGATACTGATGGAGTAGAAGTGCACGTCCTTGCCCAGCCGGTCGCCGAGGTATGTCTGTACCTCCATGAGCCGCGCGGTCTCGAGACCGCAGCTGGACGAGCAACTGGTGAAGATCAGGTTGATCGAGACGACCTTGCCCTTGATGAGGTCGTCGAAGAAGCGGTGCTGCTTGCCGTCCTGATCAGTGAGCTCGACATTGGGGAAATAGTTGGCCCCCCAGGCTTCGTCACCCGTGCCCTTGAGGGCGACCGGCGCCTTCGGCGCGGGCGTGGCGGCATTGCCGACGGTCAGTCCAAATGCGAGTGCTGCCACCAGCGTGATCAGCACACCACCGATCAGCGGCAGCCGGGTGCTGCGGACCAGATTCTTGATGGCGAGCGGGTTCATGTGTGTATCCAGACTTCAAGTACAACGAGGCAGCCTTGCAGGCCGCCTCGTATTCAGGTTGGCAATGACTTGAGAAAGTCATCGCCAGGCCGGCAGGTCTACCTGCCGAACTTGTAGGTCGGGCCTTTGCCGTCACCGGTCTTGTAGGTCGGCAGTGCCACGCTCTGCGTGTAGTGCACGCCGTCCCAGGTCGGGATCGGGGCGGGCATCGCCAGGGTCTGGCCGGGGCGTTGCAGATCCCAGCGGATCAGCATGGCGTTGTCTTCGTGTTGCGTTGCATGGCAGTGTTCGACGAAGGTGCCTGCGAACTCACGGAATTGCAGAGCCACTTCGATGCTGTCGGTGGCCTGGATATCCGGGCCGACGCGGTAGACGTCCTTGCGGGCGCCAACCTCCCAGGCCGGTGGTGCCTTGCCGCCGCGGCGCAGGATGATGCCTTCCTCGAAGTGGATGTGCACCGGATGGTCCCAGCCGCCACCGAGGTTGAGTTTCCAGACTTCGTACGGTGCTTCCTTCTGTGTGCTGCCGCCCAGGGTCGGGCCAGTGGCCAGCGTGGGAGCAGCCGAGATGCGACGGGTGTCGGCGTTGTAGCCAACGCTCGTGTCGGTCTTGACTGTCCAGGGTTGCTCGTCGGTGCCACCACTGTGGCCGAAGGTGAAGCTGCGGTGCACGGCGTTGCGCACCTTGGCGTCGTCGCTCAGCAGGTTGCGGTCGAGCTTGAGCGGGATCATCTTGAGCTTGCCGACGGTGTACAGCGACGGGTCCATGGACTTGTCGACACCGGCGTAAGCATGGACACGCAGTTCCATGAACTTGCCGATGGCCGGGTCACCACCGATCCAGCGGTCGGCCACGCCGTCACCATCGTCGTCCTTGGTGGTGGCGGCGACGTACTTGCCTGACAAGACATCGGCAAGCGGGATACGCTTGGAGGTGATCTCAGGCGCCTTGTGTTCCTGCAGATTGACGAAGTACAGCTTGTCGCCGGCCTTGATCCCGTTCTTGGCG
>JADJDQ010000013.1 GCA_016702605.1 Candidatus Intricatilinea gracilis | reverse complement strand
CCAGCCACGCCGTCGTTTGCATCGACATACGCTGGTGGCGGCGTCCTGGGCGCCGGTTGGGTCGGTCAAGTCGTGATCCGAGAGTCGCCGGCGATCAGCGGCGCCGCGTTGCGCGGAGCGTGTAGCCACCCGTTCCGCTCCAGCTAGGATCGAGCGATCCACCACCGTCGGACCGGGGCCAGAGACGTCTCCGCCTCCAGATGTCGCAATATCCGAGACCAGCGCGATCTGCCCGGACGTCCGCGGCTGGGAGAGCGTGGCGATCATGAAGACCGCGGTGCCCTCGGGCCAGGCGCTGGCGGTGGCGGAGACCGTGAGGGTGTCGGTGGCGATCGCGGTGAGCGAGACAGTCTCGCCTCCGTCTCCGCCGATCATGATGTCGTAGGGAAGGTCGGTGTCGAAGCTGGCGCCTTCGCCGCCGCCCAGGACGATGGTCGTGGCCCCGCCGCTGATGGCCGCGGAGAGGTGGCCGAGCTCGGTCTGGACGACGAAGGCTTGGGTCATGGCACGCCTACATTCAAGAGGTTGATGCCGCAGCTCGAGCGCCCGCCCGCCACGCCAGCGGCGCCGACCGCGACCGAGATCCCGCCGCAGACCAGCGCCCCGATCGGGGTCATCATGGGGCAGTCGACCGCCGGGCATGCCGGGCAGAGCAGACGGCCGGCGGCGATGGAGGCGGTCAGGGTCTCGAGGCGCTCCACCCTCCTAGACCGCGCCACGAGCTCCAGGCGGGTCCCTGCCAGCTCGCGCTCGGCAGCCCGCCTGCCGGTGCGCTCGGTGACGTAGGCGCTCCAGAGAGCGTGTTCCAGCAGCGTCGTGAGCTTCGGCTTGGCCGAGGTCGAGGTCACCACCTGGGCGGCGAGGAGAAGCGCGAGGATCATCCGGTCACCCACCTGGACCAGATTCCCTCGAGGAGTGTATTGCAAGTGTCCGAAACAGGCCGATTTAGGATTTTCGAGGCCTCTAAATCGAGCGGCTCAGCCCACGCCGTGTCCACGTCCACGGCGGCCCCGAGGAGCGCGGAGAGGTCGGCGGAGACGGGATAGATGGTGGGGGGCTTAGCCATCGGGATGCTCCTTCTTGTAGGCGGCAAGGATGGCCTCAAGCTCTCCCGCCGCGGGGCCGGTGGCTTTGGCGTGCTCGCCCTCGATCTCGATCCTCGTGACGTCTCGCGCCGTGTCGACCTGGATCGCGGTCAGGTCCTTGGTCTCGGCGCTCTCGATGGCTGCCACGTCGGCCCGGACCGTCTCGACCCTGGCCCGCTCGGCGGCTTCCTCGGCCTTGGCCTCGGCCTCATCGACCCGGCGGCGCTGGCCCACCACGTAGGACCAGATCGCCGCAGCCACGGCAGCAACGATGGCACCTGCGGCGGCGAGGGCCCCGGGCCGGTCGCCGAGCATCCGGCGCCACAGCAGGACCACCGACAGCACGCCGACCGCCACCAGGGCGATCGCGGCGCCGACGTCCCAGCGGCTCACCGGGCCTCCGGCGGAAGCGAGAGGCGCGCCATCTCTTCCTCGCTCGGGGGGAGGGGGCTCTGCTTGAGGTAGCCGAATAGGCCGGTGGCCGCACCCATGACGCCGGCTGCGATGATGAGCTTGACCGTGGACCCGAGGCCATTCCCGCCGTTGAAAGTGTCCGGCGCGATCACGATGGCCGACAAGCCCGCGGTGAAGCCGTTGGCGCTGCCGCTGATGACGGCCATCAGCAGGCCCTTGCCCCACATCCGGAGCTTCGGGCGAAGCTCTCGCTGACGGCGAAGGCTCCGAGCGAGCTCTGGCGTGACCAGGTCTCCGGCGCGGATGGGTGGCAGATCCTGGCTCATTTTGACCTCACGAGGGAGGGTGTCGGCTCGCCATCCCAAAGCGGGCGCACGAAAGCCTCATCGGTCTCGCCGCAGTATCCGCAGCGCCGGGTGTTGTACTTGACAAAGGTCGGCTCTCGACACTTGAGGCACCAGATCGTGACGAGCGCCTGGGCCGACACGACGTACCGCTGGCCGTCTGGCGCCTCGATCTCCACCTGGTCATCCTTGTCCACGATTCGTACCCTCTCCGTTTCTCCGAGCACGATCCTGAGACGGGGTCGCTCGGAAATGTCCGCCACTAGCCCTTCTCGGATCCTGACTTTCGCGAGCACCATATGTCACCCGTTCCTTAGGCTGAGAGTCCATTCTGGGTGCTGCACGTGCGCACCGTCGAAGAAGCTGAACTCGCCGCCCCATTTCAAACCTAGCCTTTTTGCGGCAGCGCCGACAATCCGATGCCACCGATCTCCGGGCACGCCTGGGTCGATGATCCAATGCCTCGTGGTCCCGACGCCTTCCACGAGCGCGATGTCCACGGCGTCGCCGCTGTTGTGCGCCGACTGGCCGGGAAAGGCTCGAGTCAAGATCTTGTCGCTCGGGTCTGCCGTGAGGCGCCACGAGGAAGAGTGCATGATGTCTACGCCTGGGCCGATGAGTTCGCGCCCATGCGCCCAGATCGCGAGCTGCTCCGAGGCGGAGCGGAAGCCATAGACTACGAGCGGAGCGCAATTCTCGGTCGCGCACATCGCGTTGATCTCGCGGTAGAGCCTCCAGGCCAGCGGCCGAAAACGCTCCGAGCAAGAGTCGAGGCGTTCGCGCTCCTTCGGGTGTATCTGGACGCTCGGCATTACAGATGCTCCGCCACAAGGAAAGGCACGATCGGTGAGTAGTACACGGAGCCTCCTGCGGTCGTCACGATCCACTGCCTCTGCCACCGCCCCGCCGGAGTGAGGTCCGGCGCCGCCGTGCTATACGCGGCCTGGCCGGCGGTCATCGTCGTCGCCGCCGTCTTGTCGGACGTGGTCTCGTCCGGGAGCATCAGGCGCAGCAGGATCGTGGCGCCGGTCAAATCCAGCACCGCACCATCCAGCGTGAACGTGGCGGAGAACTGATGCCCTACCACTCCCTCGTAAATCATGCCGCCTCCAATGCGATGTCGTCGTCGGTAGAAAGAAGAGCGACCCGGTCCGCTGAGCCCTCGAGCTCGACTTCATCGGACGTCGACAACAGGCGGACCCGCTCGAAGCCCGTCGCCCCAAAGTCCCGCAGGACCATGACTCGAGCGCCGACGACGTAGGCAGCCACGTCGATGGCCGAGGCCACGATCAGGCTGACGTTGTTCGATGAGTCGACCACCGCTCCGGCTACCACCGAGGCCGATGCGTCGATCGCTCCGCCGACGACCAGCGAGAAAACGTCCGTGACGATACCGCCAGTGACCACCACCGCCGAGACATCGACAGCCGAGGTAGCGGTGAAGCGCGAGGACTGCGCCGCTCCAGACACGACGGTCGCACCAGCGTCGACAGCTCCGGTCGACACGATGGTGAGCCGCTCGCTCGCCCCGGAGACGACCGATGCACCGACATCGATAGCCGAGCCTACGGCCAGCGTAGCCATGTCCGAGATGGTGGCCCCGGTGACGATCGCACTTGAGGCCGCGATCGCCGCGGTCCCGATGATGGTCAGGCGCTCGGTCGCCCCGGTCACCACCGATGCGGCCTGGTCGAGTGCCGCCGTGCCGATGACCGTCAGCCGCTCAGCAGCGCCGGTGACGACGGCGGCCGACTGGTCGAGCGTGCCTGGCACGAGCGTGACCGCAGCCGGGACCGCAGACACGAGCGTGCCGACGTACTGCGAGCCACGCGGAGACGGCCCCCATCTCCGAAGGCCAGGGGATGAATTCACCCAGCCGCTTTTGTACTCGCGCCAACCCATGACTAGCTATGCGCCGCGTGGACGTTGACCATAAAGTTGGTCAAGGTCGTGTTGGTTTTGTTGACGTCGAGGAGCGCCAGGCAAGCGTCGTCGAAGATACGCACGAGCGAGATCGCCGTGTTCACCCCGTCGACGGTGCACACAAGGTTGGCGATCGGGCAAGGGCACCAGATCAGCGGATGGCCGATGACGAAATTCACGACTCCGGTCGCGACGGCAGCGCTGCACTGCATCTGCGTCAGCGCAGTCAAGCCAGTGTCTCCGGCGGCGAGCGGCGCGTACCACTGCCCGGTCGGGTGGTCGAGACGACGCACGATCGCGCCGCTGTTCCCCGTCAGCGACGGCATCGTCTGCGTCGCGTTGCCGTCTTGGTCGGTGTACTGGCAGACCGTCCAGTTGTGCGCGGTTGCGGCGAGCGCGGTGCCGCCAACCTCGACAAAGAGGAAGTTCCCGCCGGCATAGTCCATGTCTGTTGACGTGGTGCTGGTATAACGCGAAGGCACGCCGGTCACGGCTTCGGTTGCCGTCGAGTTCATCGTCTTGTTGACCTGGAATAGACGGTCATAGATCAGCGCCGTAGCGCCGAGCGTAGCCAGGCAGTCGACCTTGAGGATGTGGAGCGTATCGCCGCCGCCTGGATTCACGAACGGGATCGCGCCGGTAGTCGCATCCGTAGGCGCATCACCGCCGGGGGCGTTGCTCGCGTTCGCGCCTGCGGGAGGATCGCCGGCTCCGCCCCAGAGCGACGTGGTCACCGCCGCGACGCCTGTGAAGCCACCCTTCTGCCACTTCAAGAATCGATTGGACCCCGACGTCACCGCCGCGATGATCTCGTCCATCGACGCGAATCCGGCGCCGACGACATCACCACGCCCGAGGCGGTGAACCGCGCGACGCGCCTTGCGGGCCATCGTGCGAAAGACGCCCTTGGCCGTGGCCTCAACCCCGGTCTCGATGCGCCCTCGGAAGTCCCCGCCGCCGTAAGCGAAGACCTTCCCTGGCACACCACCGAGCGCGATCGGTGGACCGTACCAACCCTTCATCGCATCGGAGACGCGCGCGACCTCTTCTTCCCCGAGCCACCTCTCGAGCTGACTGGCGTGCGTGCCGAGTCTGATCGTGGCGCTCATAGGATGAAGATCCCGCCCGCGGGCCACTGGATGGTGACGTCGCCACCGCTCGGCGTGAAGGGCAGGCCGGTCACGCCCGTGTCGATGTACGCGAGGAGCCGGCTCGTGGCCTCCACCCCGGTGTGGACGTACAGGATGATCGCTTCGACCGACGAGCCAGAGACCGCCGTGAAGGTCACGTCGGCCGCATCGAAGACGCCGGTCGCGACCGATGCGAAGGTCGGCGATCCGAGCGTGCTCGACACGGCGATGCGCGCGCCGCCCGCGACGTCGTCGAGGAAGTCGTGCGCCGCCGAGTAGGTATAGGTCCCGGTGTCGACCAAGATCGCCCGGATGTCAGCGCTCGTCAGGTTCGGCTGGCCCGTCGTGCCGAGGATATTTCTGTAGGTTGGGTAGACTGCGTTTGCCATGTTGCTCCTTACAGCGGCGGATACCGCGTATCGAATCGTGGATCTGTTGAGCCGCTTCCCGCCGCAGCCAAGGCGTTGCCGTCGATGACGTCTTGAAGGTGCGTGGCGAAGGTCCACCACGACCGGATCTTGTTCATGCCGTCGATCTGCCCTGGCTCACCAGGCGTACCTGGCACGCCGTTCGCCGCGTTGGCCACGAAGATCTCGCGCTGGCCGGCGTCGACCGAGCCATAGAAGATCGCGGGGTGAGCCATGAAGACGCCACGGCAGATGTTCGCCGCCTCGCCGTTGGCCCCGATCTCGAGGCGGGATGTGCCTGCCGTGAGCGTGCCGGGAATCGTGCCGACGGTGCTCGTCGTCATCGCGACGCCGTCTCGGTAGATCGTCACCGAGCTCGACCCGTAGTCGATGAGGAAGTGGTGCCAGGTGTTTGGGTTCACCGCGACGGTCGTGGTTGCGACATAGTTCGATCCCGTGTCCGTCGAGATGTGGTTCGCGATGTAGACCCGCATCTGGCCCGACGAGAGGAAGACGACCTTGAAGACCCGTTGCCCGTTCTCCCATCGACCGATCGGGCACATCTGCGCCGTGTCGCTCATGGTCGCGAGCGCCGCCACGGGGTTGAGCCAGAAGGAAATCGAATAGTTCGCGAGCGCCGATGTGCTCAGGCTCGAGTTGTAAGCCACCCGCAAGAAGCGCGGGCTATAGCTGTCGAAGTAGATCGATCTCTTCTCGCCGACGAAGCGCATCACCGGGGCGATGGGTTGGGCGGTGATGGTCGGGACGATGGTGACCGCCGGCAGCGTGGTGTTGAACTTCCAGACGGCCTCGAGCGCCACGCACGGCGGCGACTCGCTCTCGTCCAGGCTCACCGACGTGAGCTCAAAGCCGGTGTTGACCGTGGCTCCGTCGATGCCTTCCATGACGAACATGGGCTGGGTGTGCGCGATGATGTCTCCGACTTGGAGGTCGAATCCGCGGGCCACGTGCGCCTTGAACGCGACCTTTGGCGCGCCTCTGGAGAAGCGGTGGAGTCGCTCATCGCGGTTCGCGATCGGGATCGTGATGTCCCAGACGATGGAAAAGTTCGGGATGGTCCGCGCGATCGTGCCCTGCTCGCCTCGAGCGATGGTGTAGCGGTAGCTCGCTGGATGGCTGTATTGGTTGATCGTGCTCGACGTCTGGCCGCGGTGGTCGCGCTGCACGTAGGTCGAAGGAGTCGGCACACCAGCCGTCGCACGCACGATCTCGAATTGGTTGTCTGCGTCACCCCAGGCGATCAGGAAGTAGGCCTCGCGACCACCGGTGAGCGTGTCCATCGGGACCTGCTCTGGCACCAGCACGCCAACGCCATCGGCCATCCCGGGCGTGTCGGCGGTGACCAGAGCGAAGCTGACGTGATCCGCGTCGACGACGGTCAGCGCCACCGGGCTTGCACTCGAGACGTTCACGCTCAGGCCGGTGGTCGAGATGTAGTCTCCCGTCTCGTACCAGTGGCCGACGCATGTCGCGGTCGCGACGTTCGAGGTCACCGACACAGCGCTGGTGGGGAAGCCGCCCTCGGTTCCGCCCGCCGCAGGCCCACGGAAACCGCGCCGATAGCGCGCGCCTGTGAAGCCGAGGAGCGATGCGCTCTTGACGTCGATCGTGGTCGCTGCGCTCGAGTACCCGGCGGCGAGCTGCGAGGCCATCCGCAGCCAGTCATTGCCGAGCGTAGCGGCGAGGACGCGGTCGAGCCCGCTGCCATAGTAGGCGAAGTCGGCCTGACTATCGGCGTCATCTCCGCGCACGATTCGATCGGTCGCAAGCTCTTTGCCGGAAGCGAAGGCTTGGTCTGAGCCCTCGGACCCGCTCTGGATCGAGACCTTGACGTCGATGCGGTTCGCCAAGTTCGCCACGGTCTCTGGCTGGCTCCAGTCAAAGAAGTCCTCGGCGGCGAAGTAGCGATCGATCGTGGTCGTGGTGGTGCGACGGCGGAATGCCAAGCGCCCGTCGTCGTCGAGGTAGATCACACCGTTGAGCAACACCAGCAGGTCTTGGACCAGGTCCCACGCTGGCCGAGGCTCGAACGCCAGCGAGCCGCTGAAGCCCTCGAGCTCCCCGAGATAGTTGTGTCGGAATCGGCCGTCCCACGAGCCGCTCCAGTTGAAGCCATCGGGCTCGGCGATGTGTGGCCGCTGGGCCTCGTAGCGCGACAAGTTCCAATGGGTGATGTCGCTCGGGAGGTTCCTAAAGTCGAACGTAGTGGACGACCAGAGATCGTCTGGGACGTGCTCCTCGAGGATGAGGCGGATGGCCTCGAGCGGATGCACGCCGATGACACCAGCGGTGACCTCTGTGTCTCGAAGATAGGCGAGCGCATCCTTGCATTCGAGGGTGATCTCGCCGCTCGCCTCCACGGACCAATCGTCCACGTACCCGCGCCAGATGGTGGAGAAGTCTCCGGTCACGATCTCCGTGGTCCCAAGCGCGACGCGAACGGCCTTGTTTTTCAGGGGGAAATTGACGATGATCGCGCGCGCAACCCCGTCCGCCTTCATGCGGATCGAGACGCCGCCGGACGAGGACGTTCCCTCGAAGGCGTCGAGCTCGGTCGTGGTCGGCTTGACGCTGATGACGCTGTTCGACAGGCCGAACTGTGAATCGGCGCCGTCGATCACCAGCAGCTCGGACGCGCCGGGGCTGAAGCCGACCAAGTGACGGATGTCTACGCCGTCTCGCGCGAGGCTGGCGGAGAGCTCGGCGGATACTGTGCGCGGCATGCTAGGTCTCCCTCGCGACGAAGGGGGCTTGCTCGACCAGCGGCAGCTTCACCGCCCGCGCGTATGGCCCGGTCGGGATGACGCCCATGGCCGGCTCGGTGCGGCACAGATAGGCCGCGCGCACGTTGGTGTTTGGGTTCGGCAGGTAGAGGAACGGAGCCGTCCCGTAGGCCATGCCCTCGAAGGCGTCGCGGAAAATGTCCTCGTAGGTCTGTGAGTCGGGGACAAAGCTTGGTGCCACGTTCAGGCGGCCTGCCCAGCGCTCGACGCCGTGGATGAGACCCGCCTCGGACTCCGCAGTGTCGGTCTCTCCGTCCAACACGATCTCGTCCGAGAACTCGGGCCGATGCGGGAGCGTGAAGCGCTGGCCGAGGAAGAACTCACCGATGCTGGGCTCCGAAGTGGTCGTGAATTGGACCCTCATCCACCGAACGTTGCTGTAGCGCGCGCCGACGACGACCCCGACATGAAGCCCGCCCCCAAGGGTCACGTCGACCAGGCGCCGCGTGTTGCCCCCGAGCCATGGGGCAGATGACCACTGGGCGATCGTCTGGAGGTTCGAGGTGAACGCGTTGTCATCCGCGATCTGGACAGCGACCGCCGTCGTGCCTGCCGCGTCGAAGTCGTGCGAGATGAGCGCGATGGTGTCGAAGGTGACGTTTGCGAGGTCGAGGAGCAGGTATGTCAGCGTCCCGCCGCCGATGCCGTTGCCCCTCGAGCGCGGGTCCGCAAGCCCGTCCCAGAGACGGCTCGTGGCGTAGGAGATCACGTTGGTGTAGGTCGCGCTTGAGCCTGATGCCCAGCTCCCAGACGTGCGCCAGACTGCAGGCGTGTTGTAGGACGCAGCCTGGTTGTTCACGGCGATCATGGGGAGGTCCGCGGCGAGCCGCGTCGTCTCCGTGACCGTGAGCTCGGCGTGCGCCCAGGCCATTACACCACCCCCACAAAAGGAGGCTGCTCAATCCACTGTTGGCTGAAGTCGAAGCCGCCGACGGGCCCGATCTTGGCGAGGTCCAGCGCCTTGTTGGTGTGGCGCAGCAGATAGACCGTGTCTTGAGCGCTCGCCGGAAGCGGACACCAAAGGAAAGGGAGCGCGCCGTTTCGCGTGTCCGACCAGAAGGAGCGCAGCGTGTCCGTGTCCGCCAGCGTGCTGTCTCGGTCGTTGGTGTGGATGAGCACGTCGGGGACGCGCCGGCCGGTTGCGAGCGCTCGCACGGTCTGGGTCGAGCCGTTGTCTGAGGTGGCCACGGTCGATGCGCGCGCGTTGATGTCGTGGCCTTGGGCCGGAGCCGAAACGAGCTGGCGACGACGACCAAGCCAGGCCTCGCCCAGGTACGGCGTGAATCCGCTGGGTGCGCTGAAGTGGAAGCGCACGTAGCCTGAGCCCGAGCGCACATAGTTCATAAAGCCCATGTACTCGCTGCCGGTGAAGGTGACGCCGGTTGCGATGGTGGCGAAGTTCGTCGTGAACGCACCGTCGTCGGCGATCTCGATGTCCATCGTCAGGCCGGTGACCAGGTGGAGCGACCCGTTGAGGATGGCGAAGGTGTCGAAGTCTCCGTTGAACGCGTAGACCAGCCAAAAATCGGTGGTGCTGTCGTCGGGGTTCGTCTGGCGAAACTTCGCTCGGTCGACGGCGTAGTACGCCGGCTCGCCGCTGATGTCAGGGTCGGTGATGACACCGGTCGCGTTGGACCAGAGCGGCAGCATGACGGACGGATCGTAGACGTGCGAGCCCACCAGCAGTGGGCGATCGAGTGCACGCGTGCTTGTCTCAAGCGCTAGGCTGGCGACTGCGCTCCAGGTCATTTCAGCACCAAGAGCCCTTGCCGGGCGAGCTGGCGGATGGACGGGAGGACGGCGTCACGGACCTGGCGATTGAAGTCCGCCTTGGTGCCTGGGACGAAGCTCTGCTGGGTCACGCTGATGGTGACGCCAGCGCCAGCGCCTACGCCGCGGCTTGAGCCTGAGTCGTCTGGCGCGCGCCCGGCGGCCACGTTTTGGCGCACTTGTTCTGCTGGGATCACGTACTCGCCGCGCATAAGAAGAGCAGGAACCGAATCGAAGTTTGGGGATCCGCCCATGACAAGTCCGCCGTCTGCGGCACCTATGGCCATAGTCACGCCGGTTCCGGCCGCAAGCATGAGACCGCCGACAGCCATCGCCGCTAGTCCAGCAGCAGCGGCGGCACCTGCACCTGGATTGCCCATGATCGCGCTGATGGCGGCAACCACAAGCGCTGCGGTGCCCATCTCGATAAGGATCTGCCCGATCATGCTGATGATTCCGCCGAGCATGTTGCCCATTGCCTGTAGCGCGGGTCATGCTCCCGTCTACGATCCCAGTGATTGTCTGGCTCATAAGAGATCCGATTCCGGCTCCGATGCGCTTTGCTAGATCCATGACGTTGTCCGCATGATTCTTCATGAGAGACTCGTCCTTCGCCATCTGCTCCTCTGTCTTCGGGCCCATGAATGTCTCGGCTTCTTTGGCCTTCATCATGTCCGTCAGAAACGACGTCGGAGCTCCAGATCCGGTCGTCTTGCTCTTCTTTTTGTCCTCAAGTTCTGCCTGATACTCGGCTTGCGACTGGCGCAGGCCTCGGAGCTTCTCCGCGAAGTCCGCCTGGGCGTCCGCGCGCGCGCCTAGATCGGAGATGTACTTGGCTTGGAACTTGTTCTGGAGCTGGGTCTCAAGCTCATTGACGGCGCGGATCTTGTCGGCGATAGCCTCTTGCCTGGCGATGGCGGCCGATGCCGTTTCGCCGGTGATCTTCATCTTCTTCTGCTCGTTGAGCGCGAACCAAGCCAGCGTTGATGCGTTGAGCGCCTGCTCTTGCGTGGTCGCCTTCGTCGCCAGTTCGATGTAGCGCGCGATCTCCCGCTCCTTTGCGGCCATCGCTGCGGCTTCCCGTTCGGCGCGAAGTTTGGGGTCATCGAATGTCGGAGGCACAATTGATTTACCGGCAAGCACCGACTCCTTCAGGGCCGTCCCAACCTCGCGCGCATTCGACACAAGCTTGTCGAACCAGTCGCCCTCCTTGATCTGCTCGACAAACTTCGAGTTCATGCCGAAGAAGTTCCCCCACTTCGAGAGGTGCTTCTCCATGAAGTCGACCGGGTGCCGGACAGCCTTGGTCAAGTCAGCCATCTTCTCGATCGCGAGGCCTGCGCCGAAGACTATGACCTGGAAAAAGCCGTTGATCGCCTTCTTGCCTTCATCACTGCCGAAGTACTTCGTCAGGTTTTTGGCGGCACCATCGACAACATCGAGCCCGCGCTTGAGCGCGCCGGACTGATCCGCTGCTGCCATGAGCGACTTGTCTAGTTGTCCGAAAGCAAGCGCAGTTTGCTGCGCTGCTCCGCTCTGCGACGCGAGATGCACCGAAACCCCAGCAACAGCGGCCGCAACAGCCGTAACGGCTCCGGTAGCCAATGCGCCGATCTTGATGATCTCCCCGAATCCTTTTGAGATCTTCTTGAGCGTAATGCTGGTCTTCTCTCCGCTCGATGCCGCCCTCTTGCTTGCGTCGTCGAGGCCCTTCAAGTTGACCGTGAGTTGGCCGATCTGCTGACCGCCGGCCGTCTTCATCTCGATGGTGAGAGCGACCTTTTTTTCAACGGTCGCGCTCATGCGGCACCCCCGGCTTCTTTGGCTTCGGCATGCGCTCCGCTTGTGGTCAGGACCTCGCTCGCAGAGCTCGATCGCTTCGAGCACGTAGGCCGGCTGCTCGGATGCGGCGCCTTCGTAGGGGAGCGCGCCGCTGGTGCGCCACGACGTCCACCAGGACAGGCAGAGCTCCTCGGGCGGGCCCATCTGCGACCATGGGCAGCGCTCGAAACTGGCGGAAGGCGAGGACGTGCGAAGGCAGTTGCGGATGTGCTGCCGCTCTGCCTCCTCCATCTCCGGCACTTCTTGCTCTGTCCGACCGCACTGCGAGCAACTATCTTGCTTATCCGCGATCTCTCGGCGGCGAGGGCTCGACGGCTGTCGTCGTCGCGCTTACGCCCTTGGCAAGCACCGACTGGTCCGGTGATGGCCCTGAAGATCCTATCCAGGAAGCGCATCCACGCCGGTCGTTCCGGATGCGCCCACGAAGGCCACCAGCCTTCGGTTTGTCGATATTCTTGTGACCTCCTTGTCTGGCGTCCTTCCACGTCGACACCCGCGCACGCCGGTCACCCTGGCTCTGATCAATGAGTCGCGATACTTTGCGCGCCAGACGCTGAGGTTGGTGTTACGCCTTTGAAGCCCGCCGCCGATAAACCAGCCTTTTGCGTTGGCCCGGCCGCTGACATCGGCCCGATCCCACCTCGATGCGCCTGACGCCCCGGCGAGACGGTTGCCGCCGAACGCGGGCTCGAACCATGCCGCCGGGGCCTTTGTTTCCAGGTGAATCAGAGAGTTTATTCCTCGTCCCTTTTCTCAGGTGAACACGATCGAAATTTTGTCCAGGCCGGAGCCGGAGCCATAGCGCGCGAAAGGGATATCAGGTGACGGAGTCCGAAACCGTCCGGAAACTTCCTGGAGAGTTTCGAAGGTCACCCCGATCTGCGGTATAGAGATGGTGTGGTGATGCGGCCCGGCCAAGTGTTGATGACGATGCTGACCGCCCTGGTCGTAAAGCCCGAGTTCTTTCGGTGTCCGAGGATGCGCACTTGGTCGCGCCGATGCGGACGTCGGAAGAGCCGGAGATCTTATCCCGGGGATATGTCGGTCATGCCGCTGGGCCAACCTTTCGTCCTCGATGATGACGTCCTGGTTGTCGATCCTCCACCTCAAACCCGGTGATGGGGATGGAGACCGGGAGTCGAGACAGCGATCCGACGATGCCCCCGATGGGCGAGCCGGAGACGGTCCCCGCCGGAGCGAACGGGAGCACGTCCGCCGCATCCGCCGCGCTGAGCGTGGCCTGGAGCTGCGAGAGCGGTTGGTAAACACCGCTGCGTCCGGTCACCATGCGGCCGGAGAATAGAAGAGTCAATCTGCCCCGACCATCAGGATGACGAGCCAGGGTCGCGTGAGGCTCGGAAGTTGTAGCCTCGGACGACGGCCCGACGATGTTCCGTTATGCCGATGCGACGACGGCCCATGATCGGGGTGGAAGAGCTTTGCAGTGTCGCCGGTCGCAGGCGCGCCCCTTGAAGGAGCGCATAAAGGGTCCGGTTTGCCTGCTGATTTCCCTGAGCTGACGATGCACCCAAGAAGCTGGTCCATGAAGCATTGACATGACCGGGTCGTCGCTACGTCTGCTGGCCCGACTCGGTGTTATCCTGCAGCCTGTAGGCGACCGACGTCGGCAGGGTCACGGTCCCGGAGTCGTATCAGCGCTTGAAGATCCCCTTTGTAACCGGCGTAAGTCCCGCCGAGCCCGGACGGGATGAGGTAGCCCTCGATCCTCCTAGTCGACTTTCTTCTGGAGATCCGTTCGTACTTCGGAGCGGCTCGCGCGAGTTGTTTGTCCGGTACTGCGCGCGATGAATGCATGACAGGCCGACTCGTGCTGAAGGCGCCGCCACCGGTGGCTCGGACGAAACGTCCCAGCGTCGATCTGACCTGGGCGTAATACTGCATCCTGCCGCGTAGTGGGGCGTTGGCAAACCCTATGTGAGGTCCTCTCGAGCCCAGAAGATTCCAGCGGCAGAACGCGCCGGGCGTAGACAAAGCGGTCGCCTTGCCCCGACGTCCGCGCCCGCCGGGAAGCCATTTGTCGACGTAGCGCCCGGGACGACGCAGGAGATCGCGAGGTTGAACAGGGCTCACCGCGAGCGCCGTCCGAGCGCATGTTTGAGTTCGTCCAAAGTATCGGCCCGGGCCTGGGCCCGCCACTCGATTGCGCCAGCGGCGATCCGGTCGAGTCCTACCGGTCCATGGATGTGACGTCGCGATCTGCGCCCGCCTCGAGTTCCAGTCGATGAGCCCCGGTCCGAGGTTGCGGCGGTCCTTGTTTCAGCAGAAAGCCGATGCGCCAGTAGCCGTACCGGGAGATCGTCCGGATGTCCTTTGCCAGGCCATGAGAGAGCGTTTGCACCAGAGCGACATCGACCTTCTGGATCTGTCCATGATGGTGAGCGCGGCGAAGGCGGCGGAGAGGTTGTCGCTAAGCTGGCGGCGACTGAGTCAGCCATCGGGGCTTCCCCGACGCCACGAGCTGGAGGCCGGAGCCGATCCCTCGGCGGTCTGGTCTGTCCTCCATCAGGGTTGCCGCGTTCCTTGAGGTAGCTGACTTCTAGAGAGCCGGGAGACCGAGGCCCGGAGTACGTAGAAGCGGGGACAGACTTGTGCCGCTCAGGGCCGATCAGCAAGCGCCGCCTTGGCGGTCCGGACGTGCGGTGGATGCCTCGCGCCCGGAAGTCCGCGGGCCTTTGGCCCGGCGCGGGGCCCCGGAGGCCCCTCGCGCGGATGCGGATCGTGAGGTACTTCGTGATGGTCCCACGCTTGGTCAGTGATCGCGGCGTAGGGCAGGTCGTGGATGCGGCGGTCGACGAAACGACGTCCTTGATCTCGGCGGTGACCAGGAACGACCGGGCCAGCCGGCCGGTGGGTCCAGCGCGAGCGATGCGGACCGACCTGGAGAGCCTCGCCGGCGGCAACCTGGCCAAGCCGCCGTCCTTCCAGCATCCCGACCCGGGCGACCCCGGTAGGTGCGAGATCGGGCGGATGATGGCGCGGCGAGCTCTTCAGACATCGCCGACCCATCCCCGGGCAGCCGATGTCGCGCTTGTGCCCGGGGTCCTCCGGGATAAGTGGGCGTCCGAGGAGCGTTGATTGTTCGGCCTGGCGCCCATCGTCGCGAGGCGGGTCGACCGCGGGGTCCCAGCTCGCCCGAGACGCACGATCTCCTGGTAGGCCTCGATGCGGGCCTGGTATCTGTCAGGCCCCCGATGTTGCGGTCGGGATCCGGGAGACCTGGGACCAGGCACTAACGAGCGACCTCTGCCGCCGTCTGATGATCGACACCTCATCCGCGGGCAGTCCCAAGTTTGGCAAGAATGACCCGTCGTTGACCAGCGGGGCCGAGGCGTTGAGTTCACGCACCATCGCCGGACCGAGTCCAGCGCGCAGCAGAAGAGCGTGGAGAAAGAGCAGGTGGGGAAGGCCGAAGGCTTATGGGTCACCCTGTTTTGGGGACCCCTTGAGAATGATGGCGGGGCATCCGGGACGAAGCCAGAGCGCTACCATCGATCACCAGGAGCTGGGGGAATGAAGACGATGGTACCGGCGGCGATGC
>JADJDQ010000012.1 GCA_016702605.1 Candidatus Intricatilinea gracilis | reverse complement strand
GGCCTCCAGCCGCTGGACCGTCGGGTCGTCCTGCGGGTGCTCGCGGCTGCGCCTGCATCTTCAGGCGCGTCACCACCTTGCCCAGGCGCACCGGGTCCACCGGCTTTGAGCACGTAGTCCATCGCATACCGAGCTCGAAGGCCTGCAGCGCGTAGCGGTCGAATGCGGTGACGAACACGACCTGTGTGCGCTCGCCGGCCAGCTGCGCCACCTGCAAGCCAGTGAGCCCAGGCATCTGGATGTCGAGGAAGGACAGGTCCGGCTGCCGCGCCTCGATCTGGCGCAGCGCCTCGGGGCCGTCCTGCGCCTCGGCCACCACCTCCAACTCGGGCCAGAGGATCTGCAGGTGCTCGCGCAGGTTGGCGCGCATCAGGGGTTCGTCGTCGCAGATGAGGGCGGTGGTCATGGATGTCCTCAGTGGGTGTGGATGAGCGCGGCACGCAGGTGCAGTCAGCGTGAGGGCAAGGCTGACATCCGATCGGGGATCGTCCGGGAGGTGATCTGCCAGGGTCGCCTCGCCGTTCACCTGTCCGGGACGGTCGCCCCGCTGCGTGCCATGGCGGCGGTGCGGATTTCGTCCAGAGCCTTCTGTGCGTCGGCGTCCCCTTGGTCGGCCGCCTTGCGCAGCCATGCGACGGCTTGCGCTTCGTCTCGACTGACGCCGTGCCCCACCTGAAGCATCCAGCCCCGCAGCGACTGGGCGGGCGCGAAACCCTGTTCAGCCGCCTTCCTGATCCATGTGACCCCCTGGGCTGGATCCGTTGCACCGACACGGTCGTCCATGAGGTACATCCCCAGATTGCGCTGGGCAGGGGCATCTCCCCGTTCTGCGGCCAGACGCGTCCAGTGGGCGGCTGCGCCTGCGTGCTTGGGAACGCCCCTCCCATTCGAGTACATGACTCCCAGGCGGGTTTGGGCCCCCGTGTGTCCCTGGGCCGCTGCCCGGCGTTGCCACTCGGCCGCCTGCACTTCGTTCTGGTGGATGCCAAGCCCGGACTCGAGCATGCGACCGAACTGGTACTGTGCTTCAGCGTCGCCGCGCAACGCAGCGCGGCGGAACCCTATCAGCGCTTCGCGCAGGTCTTTGGGTACACAGGTGCCATTGAGGTGTGCCCGTGCAAGTTCACGCTGGGCGGGGCTCGCCGTCGTCTGCGCGTTGCTGGAGTGCCAGCCTTGCCGGTTCGCAGGTCCCGCCCAACATGGCGCCGTACAGAACTTCGACCGATTGAGCCTTTGCCTGGGCGGTGGCGCACAGCAACAGGCAGACGCACGCAGCGTTCCTCAGGGAACGATGGAACATCAGGAAACTCCTTGACATGGACTTCGGCGGTGGGGCCTGGCGACTTGGCCACTGCGCCCGCTTGACTGCTTGTGCCAGCAGATCGGCCGGCAGCAGATCGACTTGAGTCGATCGCCGCCGCCCTGTCGGCACTTGCGTGCGGTTTGCCTTTCGGTGTGGGCCGCAACGGGCCGGCACGGCGAGCGTCACGGCGCGCACCCGATCCAGGTCCTTGCGGTAGGTCGACACGCCATCGCTTACAGCCTGGATCACCAGGGAGAATGCGGTGGAGCTTGAGAGGGGGTTTGCGGTCAGCGTGCAGGTGCCGCTGGTCGAGGTGATGCAGTTGATCCTGCGGCCCGAGGCAGGATGCAGCGCCGCCACGTTGACCCCCTTGGCCGGCGCGCCGACCTGGTTGAAGACGGTGATTTCTGCCCGCGGGCGCCACAGCGCGGCGGACAGGCGCTGGCTGCGATCAGCCAGGGCACCGACGAACACCTCCTGCACCGGCAGGGCCACGGTGGCGCTGCTGACCGCGTTCGCATCGGTGGCGTAGGTGATGCCGTTGCCGGTCAATTCGGTGACGGCATAAGTCAGGCTGGGCAGCGTGGCCCGGGCCAGGCTGACGGCGTTGACGGTACTGGCCGGCGGCCGTGGTGGTGCAGGTCAGCAGCGAGCGGCGGTCGGAGGCCGATACCGTGACGCGCACGCCGGCGACGGGCTGGGCCTGCGCGTCGGCGACCGCGATGGTGGCGCTGCTGCTCCAGTGCCTGGTGGTCGTCAGGCGGGCGCTGGTCGCAATTGCCGTCACGTGCACGGCACGGCCCACCGGGGTGGTTCCGCTGGCCGACTCGCCGGCGAAGAGCAGGCGGTTCGGCGAGTGGCTGCCGAGCGTGGCGGCGTTCAGCGCATTGGCCGTGGCCTGGCTGCCCAGCTGGGCGGCAACCTGGGCGGGCGCGAGGGCGGGGCTGGCCTGCAGCAGCAGGGCGGCTGCGCCGGCCACGTGGGGCGTGGCCATGGAGGTGCCGGACTTGTAGGTCGTGGCACTCGGCCCCGTGATGGCGGCCGACAGGATGGCAACGCCCGGCGCAAACAGGTCCACGCACTTGCCGTGGTTGGAGAACGAGGAGCGATGGTCGTCGGGCTGGGTGGCGCCCACGGTGATGGCCGACGGGGTGCGTGCCGGTGACACCCGGCAGGCGTCGCGGTTCTCGTTGCCGGCGGCGACCACCACGGTGATCCCGGCGGCGGTGAGCCGCTGCACGGCGGCATCCAGCGCGTCCGATTTATCGCCTCCCAGGCTCATGTTCACCACGGCGGGGCGCTTGCCGTGGGCACGCACCCAGTCAAGCCCGGCGATCACGCCGGACAGGCTGCCGCCGCCCGCGCAGCCCAGCACGCGCACCGGCCACAGCGTGGCGCCCGGGGCTACGCCGTAGCGGCTGCCCGCTGCGGTGCCCGCCACGTGGGTGCCGTGCCCGTGGCAGTCGACCGGTCCGTTGCCATCGCCGACGAAGTCCGCGCCCGCCTGCAGGCGGCTGCCGAATTCGTCATGGGCACGGATGCCGGTGTCGAGCACATAGAGGTTCACGCCGCTGCCGGTCTGCGGCGCCGAATAGCGCTGGTCGAGGGGCAGCTTGCGCTGGTCGATGCGATCCAGGCCCCAGAGCGTGCCGCCGAGCAGCCGTGTCGTCGTCGCCAGCGCGGCCAGGTCCGCCTGGGGCATGCCGGTTCCGGCAGCGGTTGCCGGCGTCGTGGACTCCTCGTCGCCGACCTGCACCAGGCGGTCAAGCTCCACTGCCTGCACCGCTGGGTTGTCGCGCAGCTGCTTCAGCAGACTGGCCGCTTCGGTGCGTGCCACGGCGGCGGTGAAGCCCTGCAGGGCGTGGGAGTACTGCGCCTGGATCCTGGCGTTGACGCCCAGCAGCGCCGTGCTGCCCAGGCTGCGCACCGCAGCCGTCGTGACGGCCGCGGTGCTGAGTTCCGATGCCGCAGTGCCGCTGGCCGCGCTCAGCAGAGCGCGGCTGCGGGCGCCCGCCTCGGCCACGGCGGCGGGGTTGAGCGTGACGATGTAGCGCACCTCGTCCGGCCCGAGCGAAGGATCGAGCGCGGCCAGGCGGCTGCGCTCCTCGCTGCCGCCCAGCCGGGCGGGGTCAAGCGCCTCCATGTCCCAGGTCGAGTCGGCCTCCGTCGGCGGCGGCACTTCGACCTGCTTGAGGCGTGCCGGCGCTCGCGTCGGCGGAGGAACGGCATCGCTGCCACCGCCGCAGGCCGCGAGCAGGGTCGCGGCGGCCAGGGCAAGCAGGGTGGGGCGCAGAGGAAGCGGCTCATGGGGGACCTCACTGGATGGACGGGGGGTGACGGGTGGGTGGCTGGCACTGCGGTGCCGGTCCTCCGGGGGAGCGGCCCGCGTTGCTGCTGCGGGTGGCTTCATCGAAGGGGTGCAGCCAGTGTTCCGAGCCGCCCTCCCGCGGTCGCCCGGTTTGCGACGAGCGCCCGCCACCGGCGCTGAACGCCCCATGGCAGCGCTGGATGCCAACCGGGCATTCGTCGCCGCCTGGCGGCGTTCGTCGCAAGGGGAATGCACCGCCACGCCAGAAACCGCACAGTGGTTACATCGCCGTGGCAAAGAGTTACTCCTAGCCGCGCTCAAGGCCCTTCAGCGGGAGTCGATAAGTGAAATCAATTGAACAAGGCCCATCGGGCAGGAAACCAGGAGTACTTCGATGACACGACGGACGTTCGTGCTCGGCGCATCGATCTGGGTCACCCCATCGATCGCGATATCCGAAATATTTCCTGGCAATCCCCGCCCGGACGAAGGCTACCCTGCCCGTCGGGGGCGCAGTGATACTGTCCCCACACAGGGACAGGCGGTCATTGCCATGGCTGCGATCAGTGAATCCAACCGTCAGCCAACCCATCCATTCATCCCTTGATCAGGAGAATCCGTGATGAAGTTCCTTCATGCACTTGCCATTTCTGTCGCCGCCATTGCCGGCACTGCGCAGGCAGGTACCCCGGTCCTCGGTTTTGAGATCGGGGTTTCGACTATTGATCAATAGGACTTACGCAAACGTTTAAATCAAACTAGATTATTTATTAGTGCTGACGTGGATTTTTTGTGGCATATGTGATAATAAATTTACCCATGAAACCCACGAGCCGAGACTACTGCCAATTTCTGATATCCACACAAATCAACTACACGCAGACCTATTTTGCGGATCACCATCAGAGGTTTTCTCACGATGCCATAAATCGCTACTTGCAGGATGCCAACATCAGCCCGGCTGATGTCTGGAATCTCGCCCGACGAAACATCGAATTTGACGACGATGCCTGCCTGGTTTTCGATGACAGCGTTCTGGACAACCAACCACTCGCACAAAATCGAGTTGGTGCGCAAACAGTACAGCGGCAACGCCCACGGCCTGATCAAGGGCATTGGGGTGGTCAACTGCCTGTACGTGAACATCAAGACCGGCCACTACTGGATCATCGACTGGCGCATCTATGCGCCTGACGAACACCAAGTCCAAGCTGGATCATGTCCAGGAGATGTTCGATAACGCCATGGCGGCCCAAAGAAGAACTGCCCTTTCGCACCGTTTGCTGGACTCCTGGTACGCCACCATGGATCTGATGAAGACATCCACCGGGCGGGCAAGCACTTCTACTGCCCGCTCAAGAGCAGTCCAGGTTGACGACAACAGAGCCCAGTGCAAGGCGGTCAGTACGCTGCAGTGGAGTGCCCAAGAACATGTGCATGGCAGACAGGTCAAACTGTTCAAGTTTCCCAGTGACATCAAGCTGAAACTGTTCCGGGTTGTGGTTGATACCAATCGCACGGACTGGGTTGTGACAAACGACCTATCTCAAGATTCGACGGACGATACGCATGAGATGTGCCCGTGCGCTGGAAGATTGAGCAGTACCACAGGGAGATCAAGCAGGTTCTTGCATCGAAAATGTCAGTGCAGAATGGCCCGGTCACAGAAGAATCACATCGCCTGCGCAATATTGGCCTGGGTCCACCTCTGCGAGACGGCCAAAGCGCTGAAGACAAACATCTACAGCCTGAAGAAGGGAATCCTCCTCCGGAATTCCTCAAGAAGGAACTTCGGTCACCAACCATTCGCATGGCACCCATCTGACTTATTGAGTCGAAATGGCGAATCATTGCGCTGGCTGAAGTGACCCTGCGTAAGTCCTAATCAAGTCGAGTCCGCCCTGTCCGGGCGTTCCAAGATCAACAGTGGCGGGCTCAACCGGTATTCCTCGGGCCCCATGTTCACAACCGACGGGGATTCCTACGGTATCGAGGGGCTGAATGGGGTGACCTGTGTCTTCGATGGGGACAACCGGCTGGCGGCGGTCTTCATGGAAATGTCCAATCATCGATTCGAGTCCGTTCTCAATGCGCTGTCGGGCAACATACAAAGGCCTCTGCCAAGCAATCCCCTTCGTGGGCGATAAGTACGTCAGGATTCAAGACGCAGGACGCGGAGATCGCCATCAATTCTCCGCACATGAGTTTCGGCATGAATGTGAGCTACGTCCGTGACGATTTGATGCGCAAGGCCAAGACCCAAACCGCCGTAGAAGCTGAAAGGGAAAGCGAGCGGAGGCAGAAAATTTCTGACCGTATTGAAGAACTGGGATGAATCATTCCCTGAGCGTGCCGCTCACGAACCAGCACCTCGCCAACGCCTGCCGAAAGGCGCTGCGACGATGGTGAGTCGGATTGCCGGAGGGAATCTCAGGCGCGGACGCTCATTTTTCTTCCAGCCCGCGCATTTCTTCAACCTGACTGGAGTTGCCTCCATGTTTGATCTCTTGACTCCGATCCGTCGTTGCCGACCACTGGCTCCGTTGATCGCGGTGGCGGTGGGCTGCCTGGTCACGCTGCCTGCTTCGGCGCAGTTTTCCCCCTTGATGTTCAGCAGCGTCCTGCGTGGTTCTGCGCCCAGCGCCTCCGATATGGCGCAGGAGTACGAGGAGAAAGGGGAATTCGACTCGGCGCTGCAGTACTACCGCGTCGCGGTCACGGAGGCGCAGGTGCTACCGCCGACTTTGCGCGACGTGCGTCTGAGGTTCGCGTTGCCGCGACTGGGGCGCCTGCTGGCCGCCCACGGCGACCTGGATGAAGCGGAGCGCGTGCTGGAACAGGCGGTCATGCTTGCTGATGTCACATCGAGTGGGTCGTCGGCCGATGCCGTGAGGGCGCTGGGTGCCTTGCGCAACGGGATGCAGATGGCACGAGGAGCCGCCCGCGCGATGAACCAGCGCCTGTGGCTGGAAGGTGACTTCAGCGAGGAGGTGGAGGCCCGCCTGGCCTACCGCCTGCCGCAGACGGATGCCGCGCCGGTCCTGCTGGCCGAAGTAATGGCGCGCAAGGGCAACGCCGACCGGGTGCTGCGGCTGTGGCAGCGCGACATGCGCCAGTGGCTGGAAAGGGCGGAGAAGGAGCCGGAGGGCTTGCGGGCATTCAAGGCCATCGAGGTGGAGGTGGCCACCTGGCGGATGGCCCTGGCGCTGCAGGCGGTGGGGGCGTTGCCCGAAGCTGCGGAGTCGATGCGCCTTGCGCTCCACTGGAATCGCCAGCGGTTGGTGGCGTTCGCTGCGCAATCCGCCGGGACAGACGGCTTGCTGGAGGGGATGATGCAGCGCCGCTGGATGGCGGCCAGCGCCGTCCTGGTGGCCGCGCAATCGGCGCAGCCTGAGCAGCTCCGCCAGGCTGTGGGTGCGATCACCTCGTCCAAGGGCTGCTGGGTCGGTACATCCAGCGCCGGCGGCACCTGCTGGCCCAGGTGGATGAGCGGGCGGTGCGGCGCGCCCGTGCCGATCTGGCGGCGCTGGAGGCACAAATCGATTCGCTGCCCACCGAGGGTGAGGAGGGGGTGCGGGCTTGGTCCGACTGGAAGAACGCCCAGTTCGCAGCGCTCAAACCCGCGATGCCGGCGCTGGCGCGTGGTGGCCTGACGGAGGTGATCGGCGATGGCGAGCCAATGCTGGCACGCATCCAGGCGCGGCTGCGCCCGGATGAGGCGCTGATCGGCTTCGTTGCCGTACAGCAGCCGCCCCGGCCTGGCGAGGCGGTGACGGTGCCGCGCTACTGGCGCTATACGGTGACGGCCCAGGGCGTGAGCCTGCGCAATGTGGGCGCCGTGGCGGCGCTGAACCGCATGGTGACGCGCTGGCGTTCCCAGGTGGACGGGCCTGCTGCCCGGCAGGCTGGTACCACGCTGGCGCAGCTGCTGCTAGCCGATCTGCCGGCCGAGGTGCGTGCGGCACCTCGCTGGATCGTCGATCCCGATGGCCTGCTGGGCTTGTTGCCCCTTCGAGGCGCTGCCCGATTCCCAGGGCGCGGCGACGCTGCGCTCGACCAGCATGCGATCCGCTATGTGACGTCGCTGGCACAGCTGGCTGACGCCGGGGAGCCGGTGCCTCTTTCGCGCGCACCGGCCCTGGTGGTGGCGGACCCCCACTACCCTCCCGTGGCGGCGCCGCCTCGACAGCCAACGTGCTGGCGATGCGCAGCGCCACGGGGCAGGCACTGCGCGACATGGTGTTCCAGCCGCTGCCCGAGACGCGGGCGGAAGGCGAGCAGGTCAGCCGGGTGCTGCAGGGCATGGGCATCGAGGCCCGGCTGCTGACCGGCGCCCAGGCCACGCCCCAGCGGCTGCGGGAGGCGGTTGCACCCCGCCGTCCTGCATGTGGCCAGCCACGGGGTGCTGCTGAGCCCGGCGCCCGAGGCCGATGCCACCGCGAGCCAGCGCGTCCGGGTGGTCCTGCCGGGTCAGTTGGCGGGCCTGGTGCTGACGGGGAGGGGCTGGGATGTTGCTGACCGGCAGTGACCTGGCCGCCATGAACCTGCAGGGGTACCCGGCTGGTCGTGCTGTCGGCCTGCGACACGGGTAACGGCACCATTGATGTGCACGAGGGCCTGACCAGCCTGCGGCGGGCCGCCGAGGAGGCCGGCGCCCAGTCGACCTGTGACCTCGCTGTGGCCCGTCCCGAGCCAGGCCACCGTGGCACTGATGGGGCGCTTCATAGCGAGCTGGCCGGTGGTGCGTCGCCATCAAGGCCCCGCAGACCGCCAAGCTGGCGGTGCGCCAGGCTGGGGCCGGCACGCGCGACTGGGCCGGCTTCGTGTTGGCTGGCACCGACCGCTGAGGGGCTGCGCCGGCCGCCGGCCTACCTCGTCAGCCCCGCATACACCTGCGCCAGCCGGTGCACCAGGTCCTGCGGGCGGTGCACCAGGGCGTAGCCCTGCTGGCCGAAGAGCATGGGCAGGTAGTCGTTGGCGGCCTCGTCGATGGTGACGCAAAACGGCGTCAGCCCGGCCTCGCGGGCGGACTGCACGGCGTGGCGGGTGTCTTCCAGGCCGTAGCGGCCTTCGTAGACGTCCAAGTCGTTGGGCTTGCCGTCGGTGAGGATGAGCAGCAGGCGCTGGCGCTCGGGGCGCTCGGCCAGGCGCAGGGTGGCGTAGCGCAGCGCGGCGCCCATGCGGGTGTAGTAGCCCGGCTTGATGGCGCCGACGCGGGCGCGCGCCGGCTCGTTCCAGGGGTCGTCGAAGCCCTTGAGGTGCTGGATGCGCACGTTCTGGCGCCGCACCGAGCTGAAGCCGAGCATCTCGAAGGGGTCGCCGCCGGCGTGCAGGGCCTCGCCGAAGACGTAGAGCGCCTCGCGGATGATGTCGATGACGCGCTGCTCGGGGGCGGCGGCAGCGGCGGCCTGATCGGCGTCGAGCCGGCTGCCCAGTTTCCAGGCTTGCTGGCCGCCGAGCTGCGCGGGGCGTGGCCGCCGCCGTTTCCAGACGTAGGCGTCGGTGGACGGCGACAGGTCGGCCAGCAGCAGGGTGGCGAGGCTGCGCTCGCTGCGCCAGGCGGCGGGTGCAGACTGGCCGGGCGCTGCGCGGCGCGCCGCTGCCGCCTTCGACCTGGTGGCGCACCCAGGCGTCGAGGTCGATCTCCTCGCCGTCGGGCTGGGCGCGCGGGGCGGGGGCCACGCAGCACCTCCAGGCGGCGGCGCACGCGGCGGGCGGTGGCGCGCGCGCAGGCGTGGGCGTGAAGGGGCGCCCGGGCGCGATCAGGCACTGCACGCTGCAGTGCTCGGGCTGGAGCCGGCCGCGCTTCCAGTCCCATTCGGGCAGGCGGATGCCGGGGCGAGCGGGCTGTCATCCGCCGCGGCGCTGGGCAGGTCGAGGTCGAACTTGACGCGCGAGGCGGCGCGCTCGCCGTCCGGTGCCACGGCGATCACTTCCATGTCGTCGGCGGCGGCCAGCGCGTCGGGGTTCTCGTCTTCGTCGCTGGCGCGGTTGACCTTGATGAACTCGCCCCAGCTGGGGATCGACTCGGCGCGGAAGAACATCATCAGCGGCATTGTTGCGCTCGTCCTGACCTCCTCGGCGTGGCGGCGCTTGCGATCGGACTGGGTGGCGGCCTGCTGGCCGGCGGCGTCCTCCGGCCTCGGTGGGGCTGCGGGTGCCGTTGATGCTCGGCGCCGCAGCCGGGGCGGATTCGAGCCAGAGCCACACGGGGGCGACGTCGCCGGGGCGCAGCCGGGCGGTGGCGGCGTCGAGCGCCGGCAGGGGCGCCAGCGGGTCCTGGTGCAGCACGGCCTGCACGCTGTGCTCGGCCTCCAGCGCCGCGCCGCGCAGGCGCTGCAGGTCAGGGGCGCAGGGCGCTGGGCCTCGACGAGGCGGGCATGGCGCTCGCGCAGGCCGGGAAAGCGCTGCAGCGCGCGGCGGGTGGCGCGCAGGTTGCTGCCGATCCAGCCGGTGGCGGGCGTGTCGAAGCCATCGCCATCGTCGTTGTCGTTGCCAGCGAAACCGGTGTGATCGGACCCGCTGGCCGCCAGCGCGGCCAGCCAGAGGTAGAGCGCGCGGTTGAGCTCGGCCTGCGGGAAGACGGCGATGCGCGCCGGCAGCGCCAGCGTCTCGGGCTCCAGCCGGGCAGCTCGGCGTGGGTGCCGCTGCCGGCAATGCGCTGCAGCAGGCCGGCGGGCGCGCCGATGCGCTGGGCAGCGGCGGTGGACACTCGCACCGCACCGGCACCGCCGCCGGCCCGGAAGAGCATGCCGATGGCGCGCTCCATGTCGGGCAGGACCACCGCGGCGGCGGCGTGGTGGCGGTCCGCGGCGCGGGTGATGAAACGATGCCATTGCTGGCCGACCCACTCTTCCATCAGGACACCTCGTTGGGGCTGGGGCCGTGACGCCGCGCGGCTGGCGGCGAGCTCGGCCCGGCGCTCGTCCTGGCGTTCCGCGTTGCGCTGGCGCAGCGTCTCGGCCACCGCGTCGGCGCCGATCTGCCAGGTCAGCAGCGGCTCGCGCTGGTGGGCGGACTGGGAGGTCTCACAGGTGCTCAGGCACTGGCCGCACTGCACGCAGGAGAACATCATGCGTTTGATGTTGCGGGCGTTCAGCCGCATCGGGCAGCCGCCATCGCAGGCGGAGCCTTCGGGGAACACCGGCGTGCTGCAGCTGCGGCAGTCGCGCGCCTTGCTGCGCTGGAAGGCGACGACCATGCCCTTGGGGTTGGCCATCCACACCAGGCTCTGGAACAGGCCCACGGCGCAGCTGAAGCGGCAGAACAGGTGCCGGGCCAGCGCGAATTCGAGCGTGAAGACGGCGGTGCCGATGGCCAGGAAGCGCGCCTGGTTGGGCGTGGACGTGCCGCTGAGCAGCCGGCCCCAGAGTTCGGCCGGCGGCAGCAGGTAGCTCAGCAGCGTGATGCTCCAGAGGAAGCCGAAGGCGACGCAGCCGAGGAAGAACAGTGGCCACCAGCGGCGCTGCGGCGCGCGGTCGGCGCGGGGTGCGCCGGCGGTCCCACAGGCTGTACTTGGCGCTGGCGCGGTGCAGGGTCTGGTTGAGCGCCTCGACGATCGAGAAGTGCGGGCACAGCCAGCCGCAGTAGAGGCGCCCGTAGCGCCAGGCCACGCCGAGGAAGGCGGCGATCAGCAGAAGCGCGGGCAGGAAGGCGCGCAGCAGGATCGAGAGTGCGGCCTCGGTTGGCGCTGACCTGCCCGGCACGGAAGGCGTCGATGCCCAGTGACCAGCGCTGGCCGAGGAACCCGCAGTTGC
Organism: Candidatus Intricatilinea gracilis; assembly: GCA_016702605.1. GTDB lineage: Bacteria > Pseudomonadota > Gammaproteobacteria > Burkholderiales > Burkholderiaceae_C > Sphaerotilus > Sphaerotilus gracilis. The sequence continues at coordinate 19,586 of JADJDQ010000012.1, read as the reverse complement.
GCGTCGTTCAGGTCGAAGCGCAGCAGGTCCAGGGCGGGTGCGACGAGGAACAGGGCGAAGAAGCCCGCTTGAAAGAGGCGACGGCGACGCTGCAGGGGCAAGGAGGAGGAGACAGGAGCAGCCAAGGAAGTCGCCGTCGCGCAAAACGGTGGGGTACGCATGGGCAGTTCGCGTGCATGCGACCCGATGGAATGGGGCGGATCGAGCCGGGCTCGATCCGGGGCGTCACTCGCCCACGACGGCACTGACCACTTCGGCCAGTGCAGCGGCGGTGTCCGCGTCGTCCGTCAGCGCGTCGACGATGGCGGCGCGGCAGGCGGTGGGCAGCGCCACGCCCGAGGCGACGAGCCGGGCGGCCATCACCAGCAGGCGGGTGCTGACGGTTTCTTCGAGGTCGTGGTCGGTCAGGCGGCGCAGCGACTCGGCGAGTTGCACGAGCTGCTGCGCGACCGGGGTGGCCACGCCAGCCTCGGTCTCGACGATGGTGCGTTCCACCGCCGGGGCCGGGTAGCCGAAGTTCAGCGCGATGAAGCGCTGGCGTGTGCTGGGCTTGAGGCTCTTGAGCAGGTTCTGGTAGCCCGGGTTGTAGGAGACCACCAGCATGAACCCGGGCGCAGCGGCGAGCAGTTCGCCGGTGCGCTCGATCGGCAGCACGCGCCGGTCGTCGGCCAGCGGGTGCAGCACCACGGTGGTGTCCTTGCGCGCTTCCACCACCTCGTCCAGATAGCAGATGGCGCCCGAGCGCACCGCGCGGGTGAGCGGGCCGTCGTTCCACACCGTGTTGCCATCGCCGATCAGGTGGCGGCCGACCAGGTCGGCCGCGCTCAGGTCGTCGTGGCAGCTCACGGTGATGAGCGGCCGGCCCAGGCGCGCCGCCATGTGTTCGACGAAGCGGGTCTTGCCGCAACCGGTAGGCCCTTTGATCAGCACCGGCAGGCGCTGGCGGTGGGCGTGCTCGAAGAGCGCCGCCTCGCCGCCCTGCTCGGCGTAGAACGGGATCGCCATGGACACGGCAGGCAGCGCCGCGACCGTGTCGGCCACGTGGCGGGCGCTGGTGAACTCCATCATGGCCCGATTGTCCTGCTTGGCTCGGGCGCGGATCAGGCGGCGGGCCGGGACAGCGCGGGCCGTCGCACCGGTGCCCACTTCAGCCACGTCAGGCTCGTTGGAGCCGACGAAGAAACTGCACAGGTAGACGATCAGGCCGATCAGGAAGCCCACGCCACCGGCCAGACGCAGCCAGTAGAAGGCCAGTTGGTCCTGCGTGGCCATGAAGCCCATCGCACCGGTCTCCGGCAGGCGCTGCAGCCAGACCTGCAGGATGCCCGCGCCGGTCAGGAGCCAGCACCATCACGCTCATGCCGATGGTCATGATCCAGAAGGACCACATCTCGTAGCTCTGCGCCGTCTTCGGGGCCGACAGGCGGCCGCGCAGGGTGGGCATGGCATAGCTGATCATCGTGATGACGACGAGCACGTAGGCGCCGTAGAAGGCCAGGTGGCCGTGCGCCGCGGTGATCTGCGTGCCGTGGGTGTAGTAGTTCACCGGCGACAGGGTGTGGATGAAGCCCCACAGGCCAGCGCCCAGGAAGCCCATCACCGAGGTGCCCACCGCCCAGAGCACGGCGGCCTGGTTCGGGTGTTCACGGCGGCGACGCTGCACCATGTTGAAGGCGAAGACCGTCATCATGAAGAAGGGAATGGGCTCCAGCGCCGAGAAGATGCCGATCCACTGCCAGTAGCCCGGCAGGCCGATGAAGTAGAAGTGGTGGCCGGTGCCCAGGATGCCCGTCATCAGCGCGAAGGCGATGATCACGTAGAGCCACTTGTCGATGACCTCGCGGTCCACACCGGTGGTCTTCACCAGGACGAAGGCCAACGGGGCGCCGAGGATCAGTTCCCACACGCCTTCCACCCAGGGGTGAACGACGAACCACCAGTTGATTTTGTCGCGCACGAGGTTGTGCGGGTTGACGAAGCTGAACAGGAACATCACCGCCAGACCCCACAGGCCGAGCAGCAGCACCAGCGAGATGCTGGTCTTGCGGCCCTTGAGCACGGTCATCGAGATGTTGTAGAGGAAGGCCAGCGCCACCACGACGATGCCCAGCTTGGTGGGCAGCGGCTGCTCCAGGAACTCGCGTCCCATGGTCATGAGCAGGTCGTTGCCGGTCAGCTCGGCGAGCTTCGCGTAGGGCACCGCCAGGTAGCCGACGACGGTCAGGGCGCCGGCCACCAGGAAGATCCAGAACAGCGCAATCGCCAGTTTCGGGCTGTGCAGCTCGGTCTCGGCCTCCTCAGAGATGGTGTAGTAGGCCGAGCCCACGAAGCCGAACAGCAGCCAGACGATCAGCAGGTTCGTGTGAACCATGCGGGCTTGGTTGAAGGGGATGTACGGGAACAGCAAGTCCCCGATCAGGTATTGCAGGCCGAGCGTCCGAACAGGATCTGGCCGGCGAACAGTGCCAGCGCCGCGATGAAATACAGCTTCGCGACGGATTGGCTCTTGTACTTGAGCACGGTGGTTGTCATCTGAGTTCTCCTCGCTCAACCTTCGATATTGGGAGCCCACTTTTCAGTGTTGATCTCGCCGGTCCACCGAGAATCTCGAACCAGGTCGCTGAGCTGCTGCTCATCGAGGTTGAACTGCGGCATCTGGCGGCGATGCGGCGCGCCCATGGGCTGGGCCTTCATCCGGCCTTGATGAAGTCACCGCCGCGGCGCTTGTAGACGTTGCCCAGCTCGGGTGCGAAGTACGCCCCCTCGCCCAGCAGCGTGTGGCAGCCGATGCAGTTGCGGGTCTCCCATATCTTCTTGCCGGCCACCACCGCGGGGGTGATCGCTTGCGCATTGGATCGCTGGGGGATCTGCTGTTCGGTGTGAAACACCAGGGCTACGAACAGCAGTGCGAAGAACACTGTGCCGCCGTAGAAAATGTTGCGGGCCATTTGCTTGGTGAACCCGCTCTGACTTTGGCTCATGAAGGCCTCCTCGGATCGTGGTTCGCGTAGGCTAGGGATGAGGGATGTCCTTTTCCTTGAAGCGGTTCAAGGATCCGGGCGTTCGCGCCGCGGCGGCCAGCAATCGGCCTGGATGAACCATCCGCGCAACGGCGATCAGGCCCAGCGAGACCGCTTCGCCTGGCAGTCACTTCGGTCTGGCGGTGAACAGGATGGGCGATGACGGCCGGCATGGAGCCCAGCGCCAGCAACCGCGCGTGGGCGCCCGCCGGGGCGACGGACCAGGGCGGGGCGTGGTCGAGCACGGTCGGCACCGAGACCGCCGCCCACCACAGGGCGGTGCTCACCCGGGCCAGGGCACCAGCGCGAACAACAGGCGGTGCGGTGCACCCCCAGCAACCGGGCCGGGTGCCAGGATGCCGATCCAGCCAAGCGGTGGTGGTTCAGCGGGCGCGCGGCTCGGTGAAGGTCACGGTGGTACCCGCGGTGGCTGTGCCGCACAGGACCGCCGCGCGGGCCGGATGGAGCTGCGCCTGCAAGCCGACCACCGTGCCCACCAGGATCAGCGCCGGGGCCTTGACGCCCTCGGCCACGGCCAGGGCCGGCAGGTCACGCAGGCTGCCGACGACGCAGCGCTGGTCGGGCAGCGAGGCGCGTTCGACCAAGGCGGCCGGCGTGTCCATCGGCATGCCATGGGCGATCAGCTGGGCGCTGATCTGCGGCAGCCGGCCCAGGCCCATGTAGATCACCAGCGTCTGGTGCGGGCGGGCCAGGGCGGCCCAGTCCACGTCCGGGGCGTCCGGGTCATCGCCGGGGGCCGGGGCGTGGCAGCGGTCGGCGCGGCCATGGCCGGTCACGTAGGTCACCGCGGTGGCGTGGTCGCGGTGCGTCAGCGGGATGCCGGCGGCCGCTGCGGCGCCCTGCGCCGCGCTGATGCCGGGCACGACCTCGAAGGGGATGCCCGCTGCGGCCAGTGCGAGCGCTTCACCCGCCCGCCGAAGATGTACGGGTCGCCCCCTGAGCCGCACCAGGCTGCGGCCGCTGCGCGCCAGCCGCAGCATCAGCTCGACGATCGCCTCCTGCCCCAGCGTGTGCTGCCCAGCCTGCCTTGCCGACGTAGATCAGGTCGGCATCGTCGGGCACCAGCCGCAGCACCTCGCGCGAGACCAGGTGGTCGTGAGCAGCAACCGGGCGCTGCCGAGCAGGCGGGCGGCCTTGAGGGTGAGCAGTTCCGGGTCGCCGGGCCCGGCGCCGACCAGGCTCACAGGAAACCAGGGGCCTGGGGCGCGGCGTCCGCGGCGGGGCGCAGGCGTGAGCGGTCATCCAGCATGTTCATGGCCACATCGTCGGCCTCGTGGGGCCGGGCGTCCTTGAACTGGTTCAAGGCCGGGGCGGCCGCGTGGCGGAGGCGGGCTTCCCCCTTTGGGGGGAGTCCGGTTGTGTCCGGATGTCACTAGCATCCCTGCGTCCACCACACGACCCACCACCTGCCATGCAAGCCGTCCTCTTGAGCGACCACCTGCCCCTCCTCGCCGGCCTGCGTGCCACCCTGTCCAGCCTGGGGGGCGAGGTGACGATGCAGCGGGCCACGCGGCTGCCGGCGCGGCTGGATCCCCGTTCCGCCGACGCCGACGCCGAGGTTGACGGCGCGCGCGAGGACATCGCCCTGGCGCAGGCGTGCACGGCCGACATGGTCTTCGTCGATCTGGCCTGGTGCGGGCTGCCGCGGTTGTCGCGGGTCACGCAGGGTCTGCGCCTTGCATAGTCGACACGCCCGTGGTGGTGTTGCTGGACCGCCCGGAGCAGGTGGCCCAGCTGCTCCAGGCCGACATCGACGCCGACCTGCTGGTGGCCAAGAGCGCGGCGCCGACGGTGGTGTGCCGCTCGGTGCAGCGCTTCCTGGTGCGCCGGCCCCACTGACCGGGGGAAGCGGGTGCGCGACCTGCGCAGGTAGCCGCCGATCGGGCGGGTCAGCCCGCTGCGCGCAGCCGTTGACCAGTTGACCAGTCGATCGGTCGACCGGCCGTTCAGTCGATCAGCCGTTCACGACCGGGCGCAGGTGGCCGCTGCCGAGGATGCCGGCAAAGCGCTGGCGCATCGAGGCCTCGATGCCCGTGGCATCCAGCCCGCACTGCGCCAGCAGCAGCGCCGGGTCGCCGTGCTCGATGTAGCGGTCGGGCAGCCCCAGGTTGAGCACGGGCACCTTGATGCCCGCTGCCTGCAGGGCCTCCAGCACGGCCGAGCCGGCGCCGCCCGCCAGGCAGCCTTCCTCCACCGTCACCAGCGCGTCGTGGCTGCGGCCCAGGCGCTCGACCAGGGCTGTGTCGAGCGGCTTGATGAAGCGCATGTTGGCCACGCTGGCGTCCAGCGCTCGGCGGCTTCGAGTGCCGGGTAGAGCAGACTGCCGAAGGCCAGGATGGCGATGCGCCGGCCGCTGCCGGGTGCGGCGGCGGTGTCGCGGCGGACCTCGCCCTGGCCCCAGGGCAGCTCGTCCAGCTCGCTGCCGACCGCCAGGCCGGCGCCGCTGCCGCGTGGGTAGCGCACCGCCACCGGCGAGCCGTGGTGGTGGGCGCTGGTCAGGGCGCGGCGCAGCTCCGGCTCGTCGGCCGGGGCGATCAGCGCGACGTTCGGGATGCAGCGCAGGTAGGCGATGTCGTAGGCGCCCGCATGGGTGGCCCCATCGGCACCGACCAGGCCGGCGCGGTCCAGGGCGAACACCACCGGCAGATTCTGCAGCGCCACGTCGTGGATCAGCTGGTCGTAGGCGCGCTGCAGGAAGGTGGAGTAGATCGCCACCACCGGCAGGGGCCCTCGCAGGCCAGGCCGGCGGCGAAGGTGACCGCGTGCTGCTCGGCGATGCCCACGTCGTGGTAGCGGTCCGGGAAGCGTCGGTGGAACTCCACCATGCCCGAGCCTTCACGCATGGCCGGGGTGATGCCGACCAGCTTCGGGTCGGCCTCGGCCATGTCGCACAGCCACTGGCCGAAGACCTGCGTGAAGGTGGGCTTGGGCGGCGTGGCGGGCTTGACCAGGCCGATGCGGGGGTCGAACTTGCCGGGGCCGTGGTAGGAGATCGGGTCGGCCTCGGCCAGCTTGTAGCCGTAGCCCTTGCGGGTGACCACGTGCAGGAACTGCGCGCCGGACTTGTCGCGCAGGTTCTCCAGCGTCGGGATCAGCGCATCAAGGTCGTGGCCGTCGATCGGGCCGACGTAGTTGAAGCCCAGCTCCTCGAAGATCGTGCCGGGCACGACCATGCCCTTGGCATGTTCCTCGAAGCGGCGCGCCAGCTCGAACAGCGGCGGCGCGTTCTTCAGCACGTTCTTGGCGCCCTCGCGGGCGGCGGCGTAGAACTTGCCGCTCATCAGCCGGGCCAGGTACTTGTTGAGCGCGCCCACCGGCGGGCTGATCGACATGTCGTTGTCGTTCAGGATCACCAGCAGGTTGGGCACCTTGCCGGCGTGCGGCATGCCGGCGTTGTTCAGTGCCTCGAAGGCCATGCCGGCGGTCATCGCACCGTCGCCGATGATGGCCACGGCACGGCGCTTCTCGCCCGCTGAGCTGGGCGGCCATCGCCATGCCGAGCGCGGCGGAGATCGAGGGTGGACGAGTGCCCGGTGCCGAAGGTGTCGTACTCACTCTCGGCCCGGCGCGGGAAGCCCGACAAGCCCTCCAGTTGGCGCAGCGTGTGCATGCGGTCGCGCCGGCCGGTGAGGATCTTGTGCGGGTAGGTCTGGTGACCCACGTCCCACCAGCCGGTCCTCGGGGGTGTGGAAGACGTGGTGCAGCGCGACAGTCAGCTCCACCGTGCCGAGGTTGGACGACAGGTGGCCGCCGGTGCGCGACACGCTCTGCAGCAGGAACTCGCGCAGCTCGACGGCCAGCTGCTTGAGCTCCGCGCGCGCGAGAGCCGCCGCACGTCGGCCGGGCTGTCGATGCGGGAGAGCAGCGGGTGGGCGGAGGAGGTGTTCATCGCAGGAGGGGTTCCATCGGGAGGCGGCGCACGGGCCGGCGTCAGGGCGGTGCGTGGCTCAGGATTCGCGGTCGACCACACGGTCGGTCAGCATCGCCAGCCAGCGCTGGTCGGGGACGCCGCTGGCTTCCAGTGCGGCGCGCGCGCGCCCGTGCAGTTCCGCGGCGCGGGTGCGGGCGCCCTCCAGGCCAGAGCAGGAGACGTAGGTGGGCTTGTTCTGGTCGGCGTCCTTGCCGGCGGTCTTGCCGAGCACGTCGGAGGCCTGGGTGACGTCGAGGATGTCGTCGACCACCTGACGGGCCTGCAGCGCGAGGGCGGCCAGGTCGTCGGCAGGGGTGTCGGACGGCGTCAGCACCTCGAAGGCCAGGGCCTGCATCGCGTCGCCGGCCAGCATCGCGCGGGCCTCGCCGTACTGCACATGCACCGTCGGCTTGCCGCGGCGCAGCACGTCGTTGTCCATGCAGGGCATGTCGTCGTGGATCAGCGAGTAGGCGTGGATCAGCTCGACCGCGCAGGCCGCGCGCAGGGCGATCGCACATTCACCCTGTACCGCCTGGGCGGCGGCGAGAGCACCAGCAGCGGGCGCAGGCGTTTGCCGCCGTCGAGCACGCCATAGCGCATCGCATCGCCCAGGCCGGCCGGGGCGTCGGCCAGGTACGAGTGTGTCGAGCTGGGCCTCGACGCGGGCGCGAGATTGCTCGCCAGCCCAGGCATCGAATGCCAATCGTGTCATGACGGGATTCCTTGCGAAGGGCGCGGCGATGCGGGCCACCGGGGCATCAGCCTGCTCATGCCGCGTCGCTCCAGGCCTGGAGCTGACCACTCTCCAGCACCTTGACCTGCTGCTCCACCGCGTCGAGGCGGCCGCGGCACCAGCCCAGCAGCTCGGCGCCGCGCCGGTAGCTGTCCAGCAACTGGTCGAGCGGCAGCTGGGCGCTTTCCATCGCCTGGACCAGGCGGTCCAGTTCGGCCAGGGCAGCCTCGTAGCTGGCGGGCTCGGCCATCGGGGCGGGTGAGGAAGGGGAGGGCGCGCGCTTCGACATGGGCGGGGGATAAACTTTCGATTGTAGGCGTCGGGAACGGCCGGACCCGACCGGCTTGCCCGGCCGGGCGAAGTGTCTTCGTCGCGCAGCCGCATCGGCGCGTCAGACTGCACGCCCCCGGGCCCGCAGGAAGACGCCGGCTACAATCCGCAGTTCGCCTTGGGCAACCGCCCACCCCGGCCCAACCGTGTGATCGGGTGAGCTGCCACGTTCGATCCGCAACCTGCGGTTGCACACGGTTTCCCTTCCGCCCAGGCCCGGGCCGATCCGGGTGGTGGTTCGACATGCATTTTTGGAGATCCTGGGGATCATGTCCGACCTGAGCCTTGCGCAGACCGCGCTGCAAAGAAGTCGCACTCAACTGCCGGTGTCGAGCTATTTCGACCCGCAGCTCTTCGACCAGGAGGCGCGACTCATCTTCCAGTCCGGTCCGCGCTACCTGGGGCACGAGCTGATGGTCCCCCAGGTCGGCGATTACCACGCACTGGCCCACGAAGGCGAGGGCCGCGCGCTGGTGCGCACCGCCAACGGGGTGGAACTGGTCTCCAACGTCTGCCGCCACCGCCAGGCCGTGATCCTCAAGGGCCGCGGCAACTCGGGTGGCTCGGTGGTGTGCCCGCTGCACCGCTGGACCTACGACCTGCACGGCAAGCTGCTGGGGGCACCGCCTTCCGTCGAGGACCCCTGCCTGAACCTGCGCAACTACCCGGTGCGCAGCTGGAACGGGTTGGTCTTCGAGGACAACGGCCGCGACATCGAGGCCGACCTGGCCGGCATGGGCCCGCGTGCGGACCTGAGCTTCGAGGGCTACGTCTTCGACCGTGTCATCAGCACGAGTGCCACTACAACTGGAAGACCTTCATCGAGGTCTACCTGGAGGACTATCACGTCGGCCCGTTCCACCCCGGCCTGGGCAACTTCGTCACCTGCGACGACCTGCGCTGGGAGATGGGCCGCGAGTTCTCGGTGCAGACCGTGGGCGTGGCCCAGGGCATCGGCAAGGCGCTGGGCCGGCCCGGCTCCGAGGTCTACCGCCGCTGGCACGAGCAGGTGGCGCGCTTCCAGAACGGGGTGGTGCCGCGGCACGGCGCGATCTGGCTGACCTACTACCCGAACGTGATGGTCGAGTGGTACCCGAACGTGCTGACGGTGTCGACCGTCTACCCGATCGGCCCGGAGAAGACGCTCAACACGGTGGAGTTCTACTACCCCGAGGAGATCGCCGCCTGCGAGCGTGACTACATCGAGGCCCAGCAGGCCGCCTACATGGAGACCTGCATTGAGGACGACGAGATCGGCGAGCGCATGGATGCCGGCCGCAAGGCCCTGCTGGCGCGTGGCGACAACGAGGTCGGGCCGTATCAGAGCCCGATGGAGGACGGCATGCAGCACTTCCACGAGTGGTACCGCCGCCGCATGGGCGAGCACGCGCCTGAATGACCTCGCCTGACCCGTCCCCCGGCCCTGTCCCGTCGGCGGGGTGCGGGTCCGGGCGGCGGGCCGCGCTCACCTCCGCCAGCGCGCTGATGGTGGCGGCCGCGTTCCTGTTCGCCACCATGGGGGTGTGCGTCAAGCTGGCCTCGGCCCACTACGGCAGCGGCGAGATCGTGATGTACCGCGGCCTGGTCGGCGTGCTGGTGCTGGCCGTGCTGGCACATGCGCGCGGCGAGACGCTGCGCACCCGCGTGCCGGGCATGCACCTGTGGCGCGCCATCGTCGGCGTGTCGGCCCTGTCGCTGTGGTTCTATGCGATCGCGGGCCTGCCGCTGCCCACGGCGATGACGCTGAACTACATGTCGTCGGTGTGGATGGCGCTGTTCCTGATCGGCGGGGGCATCCTGGCCGGGGGATCGCGCATCGACGGCCGGCTGATGGCCTCGGTGCTGGCCGGCTTCGCCGGCGTGGCGATGGTGCTGCGCCCGACCATCGAGGCGCAGCAGCTCTGGCACGGCCTGCTCGGGCTGCTGTCGGGCGTGCTGTCGGCGATGGCCTACCTGCAGGTCACCGCGCTGGGCCGGGTGGGCGAGCCCGAAAGCCGGGTGGTCTTTTATTTCTCGCTGGGCGGGCTGGTGGCCGGGGCGGTGCTGTCGCAGTTCACCGGCGGCCTGCACACCACACCCTGGCGCGGTGCGGCACTGCTGCTGGCGGTGGGCGGCCTGGCGACGGCGCAGCTCATGATGACGCGCGCCTACGCCACCGGCCGGCCGCTGGTCAACGCCAGCCTGCAGTACCTGGGCATCGCCTTTGCCTTCGTCTACGGCGTGTTGCTGTTTGGGGAGCCGGTGCACCTGGTCGCGCTGGGCGGCACCCTGCTGATCGTCGCGGCCGGCATCGCCGCGGCCAGCCTGCGCCAGGGCAACCAGGCGCGCGTGCGCCCGGCCGAAACCCTGCCGCCCGACATCGAACCCTGATCCTTCCGACCCTGTACCGATGAGCCTTGCCGTGACTGTTGCCGTGAACGCGACCCTGCCCAGCCCCCTGATCAGCGTGGCCGAACTGCAGCCGCTGCTTGACCGCGTCGGCCGCGTCTGCCTGCTGGATGCACGTTTTGACCTCACGCAGCCCGCGGCGGGCGAGTCAGCCTACCGGCAGGCCCACCTGCCCGGGGCGCTCTATGTCCACCTGGAGCGTGACCTCAGTGCCATGCCGCCGGCGCCGGCACTGTGTGGCGGGCGCCACCCGCTGCCGATGCCGCAGGCCTGGCGCGCACCGTCGCGGCCTTCGGCATCACGCCGGCCACGCCGGTGGTGGTGTACGACGCCAGCGGCGGCATGTACGCAACGCGGGCCTGGTGGCTGCTGCGCTGGCTCGGTCACCAGTCGGTGGCGGTGCTCGATGGCGGCCTGCCCGCCTGGGTGGATGCGGGCGGCGCCCTGGAGGCCGGTGAGGTGCCGGCCGAGCGCTGCCGCCGAGCCCTATCCGCCGGCCGCGCAGCCAGCCCTGGCGACGATCACGGCCGACGAACTGCAGCGCGGCCTCGGTGCCGTCACCCTGGTCGATGCGCGCAGCCCCGAGCGCTACCGCGGCGACGTCGAGCCGCTGGACCCCGTGGCCGGCCACATCCCCGGGGCGCTGAACCGGCCCTTCACCAGCAACCTCGTCTACGCGGGCTCGTGGAGCGAGTGGTGCCGTGACCCGGTCCGCCCGGTCGCACGCGGCTGAGCCCTGCGCCGATGCTGGCGTGGCGTGGCGGCAGCGGACGCGGCGGACGCGGGTCGGCCCGCAAGTCCCGCTTGTCCGCCCACAAGGCGCCGTGCACACGCGTCGCCGGCATGCATCGGCCTTGATGGGTATCAAGACTGCCCGGCCGGGCCGGCGCATGATGGCTCTGCTCCCACCACTTCGGAGGCCTCCATGTACCAACGCATCCTCGTTCCCACCGACGGTTCCGACATCACGGCCAAGGCCGTGGAGACTGCCATCAACCTGTGCAAAGCCTTCGGGGCCCAGTTGGGTGCCCTGGCGGTGAAGGAGCCCTTCCCGTACAGCGCGATCTCCGAGATGCAGCCCATCCCGCCGCAGGAGTTCTTCGACTCGCAGGAGCGCATTGCCAACAAGCACCTTGATGCCGTCAAGGCCGCCGCAGCTGCCGCCGGTGTGGCCTGCACGGCGGCCTCGGTGGAGGCGCTGCACCCCTGGGAGGCCATCCTCGACTTCGGCAAGCAGCAGGATGCCGACCTGATCGTGATGGCCTCGCATGGCCGGCGCGGCGTGGCCGCGCTGCTGCTGGGCAGTGAAACGCAGAAGGTGCTGACGCACAGCAGCGTGCCGGTGCTGGTGGTGCGCTGACGCAACTCGGTCCAACGCAGCGCAAGACCGCACCCGACGGCGGCGCAGCAAAAAAGGGACGGCATGCCGTCCCCTTTTTGCGGTGATGCCGGTGTGCGTCAGTCGTCGTCGCCGCCGCCGAACACGCTGCCCAGCAGGCCGCCCGCGGCCACGCCGCTGAGCAGCGAGCCTTCCTCACGGCCGCCGCCGCCGGCCTGCGGCGCGGCCGCGAAGATGCGGCTGGCCAGGCGGGAGAACGGCAGGCTTTGCAGCCACAGCGTGCCGGGGCCGGTCATCTTGGCCAGGAACAGGCCTTCGCCGCCGAACAGCGCGGTCTTGATCTTGCCGACGTACTGGATCTCGAAGTTGACGTTCGGCGTGTAGGCGACGACGCAGCCGGTGTCGATCAGCAGCACCTGGCCGGGCTGCAGGTCGCGGCGCATCACGGTGCCGCCGGCGTGCACGAAGGCGAGACCGTCGCCTTCGAGCTTCTGCATGATGAAGCCCTCGCCGCCGAAGAAGCCCACCGACAGCTTCTGCTGAAAGTGGATGCCCAGGCTCACACCGCGCGCGGCGCAGAGGAAGGCGTCCTTCTGGCAGATCAGCAGGCCGCCGAGCTTGCGCAGGTCCATCGGCAGGATCTTGCCGGGGTAGGGTGCCGCAAAACCGACGCGCTGCTTGCCGCTGCCGTGGTTGGTGTAGACGGTGGTGAACAGCGACTCGCCGGTGATCAGCCGCTTGCCAGCGCCCAGCAGCTTGCCGAAGAAGCCGCCCGTCTGCTGCGAACCGTCACCAAAGACGGTGTCCATGCCGATGCCGCCGTCCATGAACATCATCGAGCCGGCCTCGCCCACGGCGGCCTCGCCCGGGTCGAGCTCCAGCTCGACGAACTGCATCTCGGCGCCCTTGATCTCGTAGTCGATCACGTCCATCGCCATCGTGTGTGCTCCTTGTGTGACAAAGGGGGTGAGGGAAGGCGCGCATTGTGCGGCAGCCTCCATGACAGGCGCAGCGCAGGTGGTGACGGCTGTCACGGCCGCGGCCTGCGCCCGCGGGTACGTCGAGCGCGTCGGGCGGGTGGCTGCGCGGTACGCGTCAGGAGGCGCTGGCGGCAGGCGGGGCCGATGCGGCAGCGTCCAGGGGCGCGCGCAGCCGCTGCTGGAAGTCGGCGGGGGCCACGTACTGCAGCACGGGCCGCTCGCGGCCCTCGGTGGCCAGGGTGATCGCCAGGCCCCGGTCCGGGTAGAGCAGGTGCACCGCCCCATCGGCCGTCGCCAGCCGCTGCGCGGGCGTGCCGAAGCGCTGCTGCACCGTCGCCTCGTCCAGGCGGGTGGCCGGCAGGAAGACCACCCCGGCCAGCACGCTGCGCCGGGCCTCGGCGAGGTCCTCGGCGCGCAGGCCGGCCTGCCGGGCGCCGCTGGGCAACTCTCGCTGCGCAGGCTGCGCTGCGCCCAGGCCGCCAGGTGGGCGGGGTCGGCCTGGGCGGCCAGCACCAGCTTGCCCTGCAGGCCACCGACGCGCACGGATTCGAGATAGGCCTCCAGCGCCAGGTGACCCGCGCGGCTGCTCAGCAGGGCCACCTTCATCACCTCCTGCGGCCACAGGGCCTGGGCCTCCTCCAGCCGGCTGGGAGTCGCGCCGCCCAGCCGAAGCCCAAAGACCTGGGTGCCGCCGTCCGGGCGCGACTGGATCTGCCAGGGCAACTGCTCGGTGGCGGCACTGGCACCTTCGCGTGAGGGCGGTATCAGCCAGGACAGCAGGAATGCGGCAGCGACCAGGAGCAGCACCCTGGCCAACAGCCCCAGGACGATCTGCCACATCGGGCGGGGGGGGCGGTCGGGCAGCGTGGACATGGTCAGGGTGGGTATCCGAGGGCCTTGAGGCGGGACAGGGCGTACTGGGCGGCCTGCCCTTCGTGGGTGAGGCGCAGGTAGGTCCGGTAGTGTTCAGCCGCATGCCGGGTGCGCCCGAGCGCTTCCAGTGCCACCCCCTGGAGGAAGATCACGCCCGGGTCGCCCGGCAGCAACCGATCGTATTGTTCCAGAGCCAGCCAGGCCTTGGCCGCGTCGCGCAGGCTGAGTTGCAGCGTGGCGACCAAGCGGTGGGCCTGGGCCTCGCCAGGATGCAGCTCCCGCGCCACCTGGGCATGCAGCTGGGCCTCCCGGCTGTGACCCTGCACCTGAAGGCACTGCGCCAACCGCACCCGGGTGGCGTAGTCGTCGCTGGCAACCCGCAGGGCCTGCTCGAAGTGCATCGCTGCCGTGCCGGGATCCTGGCCCAGCATCGCCAGCTCGCCGAGCTGGCAGGCCTCGATCGCCGGGACCTGTCGCCGCAGCCAGGCCAGCCGTGCCGCCCAGAGTGCTGGGTCGGCACGCCGGCGCGTCGTGGCATCCTGCAGCGCGGTGGCGCTCTCGTGGGCTCGCCGGCGGCGCGCATCGTCCAGCGGGTGGTGCCGGTTGAGCGTTGCCAGCAGCCCCGGCTGGGTCCGGGCTCGTTCGGCCAGCCGGTCCAGCAGGCGCGGCCAGGCCTGTGGCGGGTAGCCCGCGCGTGCCAGGTAGCGCATGGCCAGTGCATCCGCCGCGATCTCCTGATCCAGGGTGAAATCGCACAGCAGTGGGCTGTCGCCCAGCGGATCGGCCGGGCCGATCACGGGAGTCCAGGCCGAGTCCTGGCTCACCGACAAGGTGCTGGCGAGCAGGCGCGGGCGCCATTCGTTGCGCGGCAGGGCCTGCGCAACCTGCCGGCTGCCCAGGTGGCCCAACTGGTGCGCCAGCACCGCGGCCAGTTCGGACTCATCGCGCAGCATCACCAGCCAGCCGCGTGTGAGGCCAATGCTGCCGCCGGGGAAGCTGTAGCTGTTCACATGATGCGCATTCACCACCCGCACCGTGCAGGGCTGCGCTGGCGAATGGGCGCCCGCCTGCAGGGTGCGCCCCACCCGCTGGACGTAGGCGTGCAGGTCACCGTCCTGCACGAAACCGAGGTCCAGCGAGAACTGGTGCGGCGCCAGCTGCGCATCCGCGGCCGGATCGGCCGACTCACGCCCTGGTGCCGCAGGCAGGGGGGCGCCTGAGGCCGGGCCTGCACCAGCGCTTGAGGTGCCGGGTACGTGGTCGGTCAGCGCACAACCTGCCAGTGCCAGCCCGCAGCCCGTTGACCAGGCCTGCCGCAGCCAGCGCCGCCTCGGTGATTCACCACCCGGCCAGCCGTCCCCGTTGCGGCCCGCTTCGCCAACATCGAGTGACCGCCTGGGTTGTCTCCGCCCGCCTGCCATGATCCCGCCTGCCACATGTGATTGCATTTTTTGCAATTCTAGGCTGGCATGAGGACGTCCATCGTGTAATGGCCGCTCAAAAAGCGTCTGCCGCCAATCCGGGACGCAAAGAAAAACGCCAAGTCCGGTCAGGGACTTGGCGTCGATTTGGTGGTGGGATGGTACCCGGTCCCAAACCGGGTTGAATGTACGCAATGCAAACCCTGCGGGCTGGCGCGAACCCCTGCGGAAACAAGCGAAATCCCCCTCCAGGGCGCGGACGTTCAAGCGGGTTCATTGCCGGACTGGCGGCCAATGTCGGCAGCGCAACTCTGCCGAGAATGCGATCAGTTCAATTCCCATTCGCGGAATCGAACCCGCGTCCGCACAGGTAACGGTGCGGCGAAAAGGCTGCTCTATCGCCGCACAACGTGCGGCGAATAACTGCACTTGCGGAGAATACGACTCATAATCTCCGCATGAACAGCGGCGATTACACCTACATCTGGCAGGCCAGCGACTGGTGCTGGCGTTGACCTGGCTACCCTGGCCCAGCCCTTGGCCAACGTCAGCCGCGCCCAGGGTCTGTTGATGGGCCGGCTGGCCGACGTCGGCATGGCCCTGCGCGACCAGGCCAGCCTGTCGGTGTTGACCGAGGACGTCATCAAGACCAGCGAGATCGAGGGCGAGCAGCTCGACGTCGAGTCCGTGCGCTCGTCCATCGCCCGCCGTCTTGGCGTCGACATCGGCGCCCTGGCCGCGGTAGACCGTCACGTCGAGGGCGTGGTCGAGATGGTGCTCGACGCCACCGCCAACAGCAAGGCTCCGGTCACCCGGGGATCGCTTGTTGTTCGGATGGCACGCCGCCTTGTTCCCCACCGGCTATTCAGGCGTGTCCGGATCAAGGTAGGCGGCTGGCGTGACGATGCCACCGGTCCGATGCAGGTGGTCTCCGGACCGGTGGGGCGCCAACGCGTGCATTTCGAAGCACCGCCGGCCGACGCCCTGGAATCCGAGACCCGCCGCTTCCTGACCTGGGCCAACAGCGAATCGACCGAAGCACCGCTGATCAAGGCGGGGCTGGCGCACCTGGTGGTTCGTCACTCTTCATCCGTTTGACGATGGCAACGTCCGCATCGCACGCGCCGTCGGCGACCTGTTCCTGGCCCGCGCCGATGGCGGCCCCAGCGCTTCTACAGCCTGTCGGCGCAGATCAGCGGGAGCGCAAGGCCTACGTACGACATCCTGGAACGCACGCAGAAGCAATCGCTCGATGTCACCGGAGTGGCTGCCTGGTTTCTCGAAACCCTGCACCGCGCCGTCGATCAGGCACAGCACACGCTGGACGCCGTGCTGGCTAAGACGCGGTTCTGGCAGCGCTGGGCTGCACCGGGTTCTGCGCCGCTGAACGAGCGACAAGTGAAGCTGGTCAATCGGCTACTTGATGGCTTCGAGGGCAAGCTCACCAGCAGCAAGTGGGCGGCGAACGCCAAATGCTCGCCGGACACCGCGCTGCGCGACATCACGGATTCGCTGGCCCGTGGCGTCCTGCGCAAATCGGACGCGGGTGGCCGCAGCACCAGCTACGGACTGAACCACTCCCCAGGGGAGGCCGACCCTCCACAATTACCTTGGGGCGACGGCCGCGGAAAGGCCTCATGGACCTCCTGCGAACTCGTTGAAGGAGACAAATGGTGCGCTTCAATCAAGCCAGCTCGCCCGCCCCCGGGGCTTCACCGACAGCGAGCGCAACCCCCGAACGTGCGCAGCGGCGGCATCGGTCCCAAGAGTCTTTCGCACGCCTGCGGCCTCCCCTCCCGACAGGTCGACATCGAAGCCTACGAGGAATCGTGTCTGGCGACTTCGACCAAGACCGCCCCCCACTGTGAGCAGCCATCCCATCTGTTCGACAGGCCAGAGCGACGAGAACATGGCGTCCACGTGAATTTGGTGGACAGCTATGCAAACCAAGAGAGAACGTCGGACGAGAAGGGTACACGGCGCGCAGTTCAAGGCGGCGGTATTGGAGCAGTGCAAGGCCGCGGGAGCGTCGGTGGCGGCCGTAGCGCAGGCCAACGGTGTGGACGCAAGCGTGGTTCGCAGATGGCTCAATGGGCAAGGGCTCAAGCGCTGCGCAGGGTTGACGCGTGCAGCCGGTGGCGAGGCAGTGCAGGAAGCCGCGGGGACACTGCAGTTCGTACCTGTTGAGCTGGCAGGGCTGCGCACGGGTACGAGCCCGAGTGTGGAGCGCGGGGGCGGCACGACGCCCGGCGAGGTACCGGCGGCCGAGGCGATCCAGGTGAGGCTCAGCCGAGGCGATGTGAGTGTTCAGGTCCAATGGCCGGCGGCGCGGGCGATCGACTGCGCGGCCTGGCTGGGCGAGCTCGGCGCGGCGGTGCTGAAGTGATGGGGCAGGCGATGATCCGCATCGATGCGCTGTGGCTGTGCACGCGGCCACAGGACATGCGCGCGGGCGCCGAGCGACTGCTGGCGGTGGTGGTCAACACCCTGGGGCGGGCGCAGGCGCACCACGGCTACCTGTTTGCCAACGCGCACGCCACGCGGGTGAAGCTGCTGGTGCACGACGGCTTCGGGGTGTGGTGTGCGGTGCGGCGACTGCACACGGGGCGCTTCGCCTGGGTGAACGCGAGCTCTGCCCAGGCGCCGGCCCTGCAACTCACGCCGGCGCAGTTCGAGGCCCTGGTGATCGGCCTGCCCTGGCAGCGCCTGCCCGAGCTGGAGGTGATCAGCCGTGCCTGAGACCGTGAGGATGATGGAGGTGGTGACACTGCTGCTGGCAACGGTGCTTGCGCCAATGGTCATGCTGCGGCTGGTGGCGCACCATGGCGCCCATGCAAAGCGTGCCCGAGCGATCCGCCATCTGCGAGCAGCCACTGCCTGCAGAAGTGGCGGCGCTGATCGCGCAGCTGTACCAAGGCATCGAGCGCCGGGACGAGGCGATCCGACGCAAGGACGCGAGATCGAACGCCGGGACCGCGAGATCGTCTGGCGCGATGCGAAGCTGGAGAAGATCCAGCTGGAGCTCGCGCGCCTGAAGCGCTGGAAGTTCGGCGCCAAGACCGAGGCCATGACGGCGCAGCAGCGCGCGCTGTTTGCCGAGACCCTGGCCGAGGACGAAGCCAGCCTGCAGGCGCAACTGGCGGCGCTGCAGGCCCAACTGCCGCAGGCGCCCGTGGTGCCCAAGGACGCCGCGCGCCGCCCGCGTCGCGAGAAGCTGCCCGAGCACCTGCAGCGCGTCGAGCACCACCACGAGCCGGCCGACACCACCTGCCCGAACGCCCACTGCGGCCAGCCGATGCAGCGCGTGGGCGAGGACATCAGCGAGAAGCTGGACATCGTTCCGGCGCAGTTCTTTGTGCACCGCCACATCTACGGCAAGTGGGCCTGCCGGTGCTGCCAGCAGTTGGTGCAGGAGCCGGTCGAACCCGAGGTGATCGATGGCGGCATCCCGGCCAGCGGCCTGGTCGCCCACACGCTGATCAGCCGCTTTGCCGATCACCTGCCGTACTACCGGCAGGAAGACATCAACGCCCGATCCGGCGTGCACACGCCGCGCTCGAGCCTGGCGAGTTGGGCCGGCGCGGGCGGTGCGGCACTGACCCCGCTGTACGAGGCGCTCAAACGCTTCGTGCTCAGTGCGCCGGTGCTGCACGCCGACGAAACGCCGGTGCCGTTGCTCGACCCGGGGCGCGGCAAGACCAAGAAGGCCTACGTCTGGGCGTACGCGCGCAGCACGCTCGATGGCGGCCCGCCTGGCGTGGTCTACGACTTCTGCAGCGGCAGGGGTTCCCAGCACCCACTGGCCTTCCTCGGCGGCAAAGGCCCGCCGTACGCCGAGCCGGCCTGGCGCGGCACGCTGGTGTGTGACCAGTACGCGGGCTACGACCCGGTGCTCGATGCCCGCACCCAGCCGGGCCGTCAGGCCGCGGGCTGCGCGGCCCATGCGCGACGCAAGTTCGAGGAGCTCAGCCAGGCGCGCACCGGTGCCAGCGCCGTGGCCACCGAGGCCATGCAGCGCTGGGCACGGATCTACCACGTCGAGCGCCTGCTGGCCCAGGCCACACCCGAAGACCGCCTGGCCGGGCGCGAGCGGCTCAGCCGGCCTCTGTGGAACGAGCTGCATACCTGGCTGCGGCTCGAACGCACCCGCGTGCACGGCGGCAGCATTGCCCAGGCCATCGACTACAGCCTGAACTGCTGGGACGCGCTGACGCGGCACCTGAGCGATGGGGCCATTCCCATCGACAACAACCCCATCGAGCAGCAGATCAAGCCCTGGAAGCTCGGGGCCAAGAACTGGCTGTTCGTGGGCAGCGAACTCGCAGGTGAACGCGCCGCCGTGGTGATGAGCTTGGTGCAGTCGGCCAAGCTCAACCAGATCGATCCCTGGGCCTACCTGCGCGACGTGCTCGCGCGCATCCACAGCCACCCGGCATCACGCATCGACGAGCTGCTGCCCCATCGCTGGCAGCCAGCTTGAGCGACTGAATCCGCCCGCCTCGCTGCGCTCCCACGCCAGCGCCGCGCGGGCATCCTCCCCGCGCCCTGCAGCACTGTCAAGGTGGCGTCGC
>JADJDQ010000011.1 GCA_016702605.1 Candidatus Intricatilinea gracilis | reverse complement strand
GGTCGATGGCGCTGTAGTAGTTCATCATCACGCGGCGTTTTCAGGCACGTTCTGCGCCGTGTAATCGAGCATGTGATCGTGGAACCACTGGGTGGACATCGTCTCGCGCCAGTCGCCGCGGATCTTGATCGTGCCGTTGACGCCGTCCGGGCCAACCACGCAGGTCTTGTACGAACTGCTCGGCGAGCCGTTGCTCGTCACCGAGTCGTTGACGTAAAGCGTCTCATCCTTGACGCAGGGGAAGGCAGCCCTGGCATCGGTGGCGCCGGTATTGACGCTGTCGTAACCCGCCAGTTGGATTGGCCAGCGGTAGTCGTAGAACTGCCCTGGGAAGAAGAAGGCACTGGCCACGCCATCGCTTTCGGCCGGGTTGTGGCCGTTGTGCATGTGGGTGGTGATGGTGTGCAGACCAAAACCCTTGTTGGCCGCCGGATCGATCGGCAGCGCGTTGTAGTGGCGCATCAAGATCGGTTGACCGTAACGCACCATCAGCAACTTCGGCGGCATCGTGCCGTCGAAGGTCCACACCGAGTTGTGGTTCTGCACAGGCAGATTGGGGTGGAAGAAGACGGGAATGCCGGCAGTCGTGCCATCGGGGAAGCCGGGCAGGTGGGTCGTGTTGTGATAAAGACCGCCGGGGCCGAATTCACCCTTGGCGTATCCATGCATCTGCTTGGCGTTTCGGAAGCCGTTGTTGACACGTGCGCCGGCCTGGGCGGTCTTGAAGTAAACCTGCGGGTAGAACTCGTTCCAGCGCTGGTGTGACCAGCCTTCTCCGGGCGGACGGCCTTCGGCAGGGGAGGTGGCAACGCTGCGCCCCAGGAAACTCTTGATCTCGGGCGCCCAGGGATTCTTGTCCAGGGTATTCGAGAAATTGGTCGGGAACGGAGCAATGCCTGCCTGACCCAGGAAGTTTTCCAGATCCAGGCCGTTCGGAGCGCTGCGAGCAACACTTGTCGGATCCTGTTCTGGCGCGGCGCCCATACTGGGTGTCGGCAGAGGATTGGTTCCGGCAACCACGGATGGATCGAGTTTCTCGGGGCCGAATTCCTCGAAAATCAGCATATTGAAGCTGAACGATGTGGCTTCCTTGCCATTGAATTTGAGCGGGCTGGGCTTGCTTCCGGTCGGGATGTTGTTGCCAGTTTGCTGCGCCAAGGGAATCGACGAGAGTCGACACGGGTGTCGAAATGCGACCCCTGGCCGCTGCTGTTTTCGAACGACCCTTCGTTGGTAGGTAGCTGCAGTTTGAGTGCATCGTTGGCGATGATGGTCGTGCTGAACGGTGTCAGGTGCGACTCGTCTACCGGTGGCGGATCTCGAAAGACGTCGCCGGTTACCGTGGCGGTAACTGCCAGCGAAATGCCGGTCGCACCCAATGCGGCCGCCATATATGCTCCGCGTCTGGCCCAGCGTTTGGGTTTGTTGGAAGAGCTGGCGAGCAAGGAGTGCCCGTTCAATCTGGTTTTCTGGGCAAGTGCTGCATTTTCTGAAACGCTGCCTGGACTGGTTCCAGTCGCCTCGTCGTGGCTAGTCGACATTTTGAGACCTCTCGGATGCTGATGTTTTCGTTGTGGCGGCTTCTCTCTTGCCAAGTCGCCCTGCGCGCGTCCTAGTCGAAAAATTCCGGCAAAGCGTTCCCTGGACAACATGGCTGTTGCCTCGCTTATGAGTGGGAATCAAAAACTAAGATGGCTTAACGCGAAGATACGAGAACCCACGTCACCCGACAAGGGCCGCCAGGAGGGGCTACAGCCTTCCAGCCTGGCCTTGAGCAGTTCCGCTGCCGATGAGCTCCCGCTATTCAGAGGAATCGCTTGCGAGAGATAAGCGGACTGAAGGCGCAAAGCTTACGATGAGATGAGCTTGCGAGTGTGTGATCGTGACTCACTTCACAGGACAGAGTTCAATGCTGGGACGCAATTCCATTTAGCCTGGTTCGCGATAATGCGAACGGCTTTCATCGAGGCATAACACGAATTAATGTAAAGTTGGTCGCCTGCGGGGCGATTTGGAATCCTGGTTGTGGAAAAGCAACCCATGCCTGCTTTGCCTTTTGCGTCGTGAGCGGCGCAAAAAAGCCCGGCCGGAAAGAACCGGCCGGGCTGCGATGGTGAGTTGGATGAGGGTTACTGCACCGCAACGCGCCGTGCGTCGATAGGCAGGGCGCTTTCTTCGTTGATGAAGGCGAGCAGGTTCGCGATGTCCTTGTCGTCCAGCCTCAAGTTCGGCATGGCCAGCTTGTTGTACTGGTTGTACATGGCCATTGCGGTTGGATCCTTTTCGGCCAACATGCGGTCAGGCTCCTTGAGCCATCGCGTGAGCCACTCTTGCTGGCGGCGTTTGCTGACGTTTTCGAGGTCAGGTCCGATGCGCCGCGCCACCGTGCGGTTGCCGTCGATGGTGTGGCACGAGGCGCAGCGGTGGCGGTAGAGCTTCTCTCCGTCCGACATGTTGCGCACGTAGGTGGGAGCGTTTTCGAAGCTTGTTTCCTTCGGAGCCGCGTATTTGTAGTTGTGCAGCCAACTGCCCAGCTGACTTGCCGTGATGGCAGGGTTTTCGTAGGGCGAGCCCTTCATCCAGCGGCCGGTTGCCTGGTTGCCCAGCATCGTGTGCAACACATGGTCGGTCAGGTTCTTGGCGTCGGTCTCGTTGTCATCGTACATGCCCAGCTTGCGCCGGATCAACGTGATGTCGGCTTCCTTGCCGGTCAGGAATCGCCAGCCCGGCAAGTCGGCGCCGAACTTGGCGGCGTATTTCTTGAGCTCGGCCGGCGTGTCGGTCAGTGGATCGATGCTGATCGAATAGAAGAACACATCCTTGCCGACACGGTCGCCAAGCAATTGCCGCACCTCGGCCAGGCGGGCGGTTTCCAGGCTGCAGCTCGACGCGCAACTGGTGAACACGAAGTTGATCGACACCACCTTGCCCTTGAGCAGATCATCGAAAAAGCGGTGCTGCTTGCCGTCCTGGTCAGTGAGTTTGACGTTGGGGAAGTAGTTTGCCCCCCAGGTCTCGTCGCCGGTGCCCTTCAATGCGGCTTGTGCGGGTGCCCCGGTCGGTGCTGCGGTGCCGGGCTTGAGCCACAGGCCCAGGATGGCCGCCAGCAGCACGAGAGTGCCGCCAATCAGAGGGAGCCGCTTGGTGCGCAGCATCGAGGTCAGGCGCGTCGTGTTCATGGGTGTTTCTCGTTGGGTAACAAGGTCACAGTGCTGCAAGGCGAACGAGGCGGCGCTTGCGCGTCGCCTCGTTGTTTCAGCTGTCGGGAGACCTGGTCAGGCCTCCCGCCGTGGGGACGACTTTACTTGCCGAACTTGTAGCTCGGGCCCTTGGCATCACCGGTCTTGTAGCTCGGCAGAGCCGCGACCGAGGTGTAGTGCACGCCGTCCCAGGTCGGGATCGGGGCGGGCATGGCGAGGGTCTGGCCGGGACGCTGCACGTCGAAGCGGATCAGCATGGCGTTGTCTTCGTGCTGGGTCGCGTGGCAGTGTTCGACGTAGGTGCCGGCGAACTCGCGGAACTGCACGGCGACTTCGACGCTGTCAGTGGCTTGCTTGTCCGGTCCGATGCGGTAGATGTCCTTGCGAGCCCAGGTTTCCCAGGCCGGGGGCACCTTGCCGCCACGGCGCAGGATGATGCCTTCTTCGAAGTGGATGTGCACCGGATGGTCCCAACCGCCTTGCAGCTTGAGCGACCAGACTTCGTACGGAGCTTCCTTCTGGGTCGTGCCGCCATCGGTCGGGCCGGTGGACAGGGTCGGGGCAGCCGAGATGCGGCGCATGTCGGCGTTGTAGCCACCATCACCGTCGGTCTTGACCGTCCAGGGCTGCTCGTCAGTACCACCGCTGTGGCCGAAGGTGAAGGTGCGGTGAACGCCCTTGCGCAGCTTGGCATCATCAGCCAGCTTGGTGCGGTCGAGCTTGAGCGGCACCATCTTCAGCTTGCCGGCGGTGTACAGCGACGGGTCCATCGACTTGTCGACACCAGCGTAGGCTTGCACACGCAGTTCCATGAACTTGCCGATGGCCGGGTCACCGTCGACCCAGCGGTCGGCCACGCCGTCACCGTCGTTGTCCTTGGTGGTGCCAGCCTTGTACTTGCCCGACAACACGTCGGCCAGCGGAATGCGCTTGGACGTGATGATCGGATCCTTGTGCTCCTGCACATTGACGAAGTACAGCTTGTCACCCGGAACGATGCCGTGTTTGGCGAAGTTCACGATGATGTCGTAACGCTCGGCAATGGCCTGTTGGGGCAGGGTGCCCTTGTGCTCGAGCTTGTCCTTGTTGTTGTCCAGGTCGGCCAGGCCGTCGAAGGCGACAGCGTGCTCCATGATGTTGCCGTCGTTGGCAATCATGTGGAACGGGATGCGATCGAAGGACACGTTGGCGGTCGGGCCCTTGAGTTCACCCTTGTTGTCGGCGCGCTGCTTGACCAGCGCGATCGACAGGTAACGCGAGACCGAACCGTTCAGGATGCGGAAACGATAGCTGCGGGCACGCACATCCAGGTAGGGGTGGTACACGAAGTTCGTCAACAGGCGGTCACCCAGGAAACCGTCCTTGTTGAACACGTTGAACCACAACTGGCCGTCCTTGTCCCAGGCCTTGTCGGCGATCACAAGGTTGATGTCGTAGTCGCGATTGCCCCAGGGCAGTGCCGAGCCGCTCGGGAAACGCAGGTTCACACCGTCGTTAATCGCTTCGTTGCCGCGGTCGATGGCGCTGTAGTAGTTCATCATCACGGCGTTGCCCTTGTACACGTTCTGCGCCGTGTAATCGAGCATGTGATCGTGGAACCACTGCGTGCTCATCGTCTCGCGGTAGTCACCGCGGATCTTGATCGTGCCAGCCTTCTTGCCCACCGGATTGGTGAGGTCCTTGCTGACGTCACAGGTCTTCAGGCGCTTGGCGTCGTCGTTGGTGTCGTTGACCCAGAGCTGTTCGCCTTCAGTGCAAGGATAGGCCGCCTTGGGATCCTTCGCGCCCGTGTTGATGGTGTCGTAGCCGGCAAGCTGGATGGGCCAACGGTAGTCGTAGAACTGGCCAGGGAAGAAGAAGGCGCTCGCCACACCGTCACTTTCGGCCGGGTTGTGGCCGTTGTGCATGTGGGTGGAGATGGTGTGCAGGCCGAAGCCCTTGTTGGCCGACGGGTCGATGGGCAGCGCGTTGTAGTGGCGCATCAGGATCGGTTCGCCGTAGCGCACCATCAGCAGCTTCGGGGGCATCGTGCCGTCGAAGGTCCACACCGAGTTGTGGTTCTGCACCGGGAACTTGGGATGGAAGAACACGGGGATGCCGTTGTTCGTGCCACCAGGGAAGCCGGTCAGATGGGCGGCGCGGTGGTACAGGCCGCCGGGTCCGAACTCGGTGCCGGCCTGCCAGCCATGCATCTGCTTCTTGTCGCGGAAACCGTTGTTGACGCGAGCGCCGGCCTGAGCGGTCTTGAAGAACGCTTGCGGGTACATCTCGTTCCAGCGCTGATGCGACCAGCCTTCTCCGGGCGGGCGGCCTTCGGCGGGCGAGTCGTCGACCGAACGGTTCAGGAACGACTTGATCTCGGGGCGCCACGGGTTCTTGTCGACCGTGTTCGAGAAGTGCGTCGGAAACGGAGCCAGACCAGCCTGGTCGAGGAAGGCTTCGAGCGCCTTGCCATCCGGCGCGCTGCGCGCCACGCTCACCGGGTCTTGCTCAGGTGCTGCGCCCAGTGCCGGCGCAGGCAGCGGACTGGTGCCTGCTACCACTGACGGATCCATCTTCTCGGGGCCGAACTCTTCGAAGATCAGCATGTTGAAGGTGAACGACTCGGCACCGAACAAGGGGCTGGGCTTGCCGCCGGTCGGGATCTTGTTGCCGGTCTGCATGGCCAGCGGGATCGACGTGTCCACACGGGTGTCATTGTGGTTGCCGGGGCCGGAGTTGTTCTCGAACGCGCCCTCGTTGGTCGGCAGCAGCGTCTTGAGTTCGTCGTTGGCAATCGTCGTTGCCTGGAAGGGGACCAAGCGTGACGGGTCAACGGCCGGCGGGTCGCGGAACACGTCTCCCGTGACGGTGGCGGTCACCGCCAGCGAGATGCCGGTGGCGCCCAGGGCGGCCGCCATATAGGCACCACGTTTCACCCACTTGCGAGACTTATTGCTCGCCGCGGGTGTTCCCGCTGAGTTATCTGTGACGGGTCCGCTGGTTTGCGCGGCCACGTCTTGACGCTCTGGATGCGCCGTATCGTGTGTGGTCGACATATTGAGTCCTCTCGTTTGCTATCACTTGTCGGTGTGGAGCCTGCTTTTCAGCCGGTCACCTGGCCGTTCAGTCATTTCGAAAAATCAGGCGCAGCGATCCCTGGGCAACATTTCTGCTGCCTCGCTTATGCGTCCGGTTTGCGAACTAAGCTGAGTTAACGCAAAGATACGTTAAGGCGGAAGGCTCAACAAGCCCCAGTTTTTGATCTGCAAACTGTCTCCCGAGGGCTTCAGACACCCTCGCGGTAGCCACGTCAACGCGGCGACGTAAGGTGAATTAATCTAGCTTAAGCCTGGCTAAGCACCGACAAGCGAGGGCGTGACCCGCATCACGTGACGACTTGGTGAAATGGAAAACAGTCCCACATGAGCTGTCGTGGCGGTTCGACAAAAGTCGGATCGTGCCAAGAACTTCGGGGGCGTGAATACAGCACACAAACCAAGTAAGCATATGTTTCGTTGTATGAGTGCTACGTAAGCAGCGTGCGACTCGCAGGCTTCGCTTGTCTTAAGGGCGCGTCCGGGCCGAGGCCATTTGCCGTCCGACCGCGAGAGGGTGAGTCAACTGGAGCGACCTGGCGTCGACTCGGGAGGCAGGGGAGTCGGCACGCGAAACAAGTGGAGATGGCTGTCATGACTTGCCATGAATTTGCCGACAGGCTCGCGGCGGGACGGGTCCGGGCCGTGTCCCTGCCGAAGCGCTTCGTTCCACTGGGCGACGTCACGCGAGATGGAAGATGACTTTTCTCATGTGACAGGAGTTGAGGCCGCAGCTATCGCCACGCCGGGTAGGGCGGTTCGTCCTCGTCTCACCTGTTGCCCCAGGTGCCGGGCCGCATGGCGTGGCGCAGTGCCGACGTGGGCCGATTGATCTGGATTCAGGCGCTGCCAATGGGTGAAATTCCCATTCGATACTGTGCGATTTGTCCTTGACCCAGGGCGACTGTCGCCCGGGTATTTCGGCGTGCAGATCGATATTGATCTGCAGAACTGCGGTCCTTGTCACCGCCAGCCGGGTCAACCATTACTCGGGGATCCGGATGGGGTACGAAGCCATACCCTGGAGTCTCAGTGCGCGAATATCGGAAGCGTCATCTCGATGTTTTGCGCCTGGGTATCCGCCTGATTTGTGTTGATCGACATCAAGTTGCGCAGTGCCGTTGTCATTCGGCGGTGGCGCGCCTGAGCGTGGCTGCCACCGGACTGCGCAAGACGCCACGAAGGCTGAACCATCCGGCTGCCAGGGCGAGCAGGCCGCCGGTCAAGGCGCCGGCCAGCGGCACCCAGGGTGAGGGTCGCCAACTGAACTCGAAGACGTAGTGCGCCAGCGCCCAGGCAATCACCAGGGATACACCGGCAGCCAGCGAGCCGGCCAGCACACCCACGCCGAGCAACTCGGTGCGTTGCACCTGCGCCAGCAATCGGCTGCCCGCTCCCATGGCGCGCATGAGTGCGAACTCGCGCGAGCGGCTCTCGCGTGTGGCACTCACCGCCGCGAACAACACCAAAAGCCCCGCTGCGAGTGTGAAGACGAACAGGAACTCGACCGCGGCGATCACCTGGTCGAGTACCTGGCGGATCTGCTGGATCTGCGCCGACACATCCACCGAGGTGATGTTCGGAAAACGCCGCGCCATCTCGTTGTCGAAGCTGGGCTGGCCGACAGCGCGTGCCGGCGCCCGGTAGGCGGCGATGTAAGTGGCCGCCAACTCCGGCAGCTTGGCGCGTGGCAGCATGACGAAGAAGTTGACCCGCATCGACGCCCAGTCCACCTTGCGCAGGCTGGTGATGCCGGCCTCGACCTGGCTGCCCGCCACGTCGAAGCGCAACTTGTCTCCGAGCCGCAGGCCCAGCGTCTTGGCCAGGCCTTCCTCGACCGACAGGCCGTCGGTTTCTTCGGCGATCCAGCGGCCCGCCACCACCGTGTTGTGTTCGGGCGGCTGGGCGCCGTGGCTGATGTTGAACTCGCGGTCGACGAGCCGGCGTGCACGATCGTCGGTGTAGTCGTCGACCTTCACCTCGCGGCCGTTCACCGCCAGCAAACGGCCGCGGATCATCGGGTACCAGTCGAAACGTGTCACACCGGCGCTGCCCAATTCAGCCATGAACTCGTCGGCTTGATCGGGCTGGATGTTGATGACAAATCGATCGGGCGTATCCGGCGGCGTGGCATTGCGCCAGCTGTCGACCAGGTCGGTGCGCAGCAGCACCAGCAAGATGAGCGCCAGCAGCCCCAGCGCCAATGCACTCACCTGCAGCACCGCAAAACCCGGCCGTGCCGCCAGTTGGCGGGTGGCCAGCAGCAGCCAACGCGGCGCGCCGGCATCGGGCACCAGGCGGCGCAGCAACATGACCGCACCCCAGGCCGCCGCGGCGAACACACCCCAGGCGACACCGAAGCCGCCCACCGTGATGGCGCCCAGCTTCAGGTCGGCGGCGGCCACCACCAGCAAGGCGGCAAATCCGGCGATGCCCGCCAGCAGCACACTCAGCGACGCGGCGCGTGTGGCACCCAGGTCGCGCCTGATCACCCGCAGCGGCGGCACCTGTGCCAGTTGCAGGATGGGCGGCAGGCCAAAGGCGACCAGCAGCGTCAGGCCCACGGCCAGGCCGAACCCGGCAGGCGCCAGGCCGGGCGGCGGCAGGCTGGCATCCAGCAAGCCACCCAGAAGCACGACGAACACCTGCTGCACGACCAGCCCCAGCAAGATGCCCACACCACTGGCAATCACACCCACCAGGCCGAACTCGAGTGAATACGCCAGTGCGATGCGGCGCTGCGGCAAGCCCAGCACACGCAACATGGCGCAGGTGTCGAGGTGGCGCTGCGCAAAACTGCGCGCCGCGATGCCCACCGCCACGGCAGCCAGCAGCGCGGCCAACACGGCCACCAGGTGCAGGAACTGGCCGGCGCGGTCCAGCGTCTGGCGCATTTCGGGCCGGCCCTGGGTCGAGTGTCTCGACGCGAACGCCGCGCAGGTGCAAGGTGTCGAGCCGCTCCTGCGCCCAGGCGATGTAGGCCGCCACCGGAGCCTTGTTGCTGCGCCCCAGCGTTGCGGGCGGCGCCACCAGCGCCAGTCGCCAGGTGACCCGGCTGGCCGGCTGGATCAGGCCGGTCGCCGGCAGATCGGCGGCGTTGAGCAAGACACGCGGCGCAAAGTTGACGAAGCTTGCGCCCCGGTCCGGCTCGTTGATCAGCATGCGGGCCACCCGCAGGCGCGCATCACCGAGGTGGATGAACTGGCCCGGCGCCACACCCAGGGCGTCCAGCAACGCGGGGTCCAGCCAGACGTCACCACGCGCCGGGCCAAAACCCACCGACTCGCTGGCCGTGCCGGCCGATGTCACCTGGCCCCTGCTCGCGCCCGATTCATTTGCAGCCGGTCCGTTCGGGCCCGATCCAGGTGCGTCCAATGCCATTGCGCCGGCTGTCGCGGCCGCATCGGTCGGCTTGGCGCCAGGCGTCGGTGCCTGACCGGCCGGCGCCGCCGCGCCGACCTTCAGCTTGCCGCGCAGCGGATACCCGTCACTCACGGCCTTGACGGCTGCCAGCCGTGCCGCGCCGCCTTGGGCCTCGTCGGCGCGCGCCATGCTCGGGAAACTTGCGGTGGTCACCACCGTCAGCCCCATCTGGCGGGCGGTCTGGGCAAACTCGGGCGGCAGCGGCTGGTCACTCGCCACCACGGCGTCACCACCGAGCAAGGCGCCGGCGTCGCGTTGCAGACCGGCCTGCAGGCGGTCGGCGAAAAAGCCCACCGCACTCAGCGCACCCACGGCCAGCGCTACCGCCAGCAGCAACAGGCGCAGTTCACCGGCGCGAAAGTCGCGCCTGAGTTGGCGCAGCGCCAGCAGCCAGGCGGCAGGCGGGCGAAGGTGAGTGTTGTCTTGGGTGGTCCAGGAGACCGCTGCGGTTGGCGCGGTTGGCGTCTTTGGCGAAGTCATCACCCGAAGGTAACCGATCGGGGCGACATTGCCCTGCCGCCGGGGTTTGGCCAAGCGCGCCGCAGCTGGCGGCGAGTGACGTGCTCTCGAGTCGACGCCGGGCCGCCGCTGGTTGCCTCACCCCCTCGGGCGGCGGATGACGGATGTCGTCGGCCCGGGGACGCTTACTTCAGCTTGGCCTTCTTGCCGCGTTCCATCACCTGGGTGACGACGGTGGGCATCACCGCGCCGGGCGACAGGGGTTTGGAAGGCGACGAGTCCTTCTTGGTTTTCTTGGCTTCCTTGTTGTTGCGTTGTACACCTTTGGGCATCGCGTTCTCCTCGTGCGCTTTGATTGGGCCAGGTGGCCGGGCCTGATCGACAGGTGCGGCGCCCCGGGGTTGGGTAGGGCCATTGTCTCGCCAGAAATGCACGCCTTGTGTCGCCGGCAAGTGCTGGATCAACGCCAGGCGCGTTCCACCATGTCGTCGGGGTCGCAGGGGGGGCGTCCGAGCAGGCGCGCGAAGGGCGCCACGGCGCCGACGTTGTCGACCTGCAGCATGGCCAGGGTATCGCTGCTCCAGGGCGATGCCGATACCTGATCACCCGCACTCGCCATGGCGCGCGACCACCAGTCGGGCAGGCCACACTGGCGTGCCGCGCCGCGACCCTGTTGCTTGCGCAGCGCGTCGATGAATTCGCCCAGCGTCAAGGCGCGGGTGCCGACGCAGTCCATCACGCCGCGCCAGGCCAGTTGTGGCCCCACCAGTGCCACCACGGCGTCGGCCAGATCACTCACTGCCACCGGCTGGATACGTGCGCGCAGCGCCACCCCCGGCATCACCAGCAGCGGCAACTGGGCCAGGCGCATGAACATCTCGCTGCCCGCGCCGCCGCGCCCGAACACCACGCTCGGGCGCAGGATCGCGGCGTCGAGCTTGTCCAGCGCCTGGTGCGCCAGCAGACCACGCTCGGCCGCGAGTTTGGTGCGCGCGTATTGCTGCGGCAGGCGATCCACGCCCAGCGCCGACACCTGGATGACACGGCGCACTCCGGCCGCCACACAGGCGTCGAACAGCGCCAGCGGCGCGTCGGTGTGGATGGCCTGCATGGGGCGGCGCTTGCTGTCGCGCAATACACCCACGGCGTTCACGACGGCATCGATGCCCTCGAGCCACGGGCGCCAGACTGCGGCGCTGGTGGCCTGGGCGTAATCGAGCGGCGCGCGCCCGTCGGTGCGTGGTGAGCGCAGGCCCGTGACCTGATGGCCGGCCTTGCGCAGGGCCAGGGCGATGTGCCGGCCGATGAAACCGGTGTCGCCGCAGAGCAGGATGTTCATGGTCGTTGGGGTCGAGGTGAGCGTGGTGATGACGTTGTGTTGCTTGTCGTTCGGCGCGGATGCTAGTCGGCGCCCGGCGAACCTGCTGCACCGGGCGAACTTGCGCCGTCGGCCCACGCGGGTCCGCCAGGCCCAGGCCGGCTCGCACGGTGGCTGTCGCCGGGCGACCGTGCTGGCACTGGGTGCCTTTCGTCGCTGTTGCACCTGCCCTGGTCGAGGTGACACTTGTGGCCTCGAGGAGATCGCCATGAACCAGGACGACATCACCCGACTGCGCCAGGAGGCAGACGTTGCCGGCCGAGTCCGCCCGCCCATGGTGGTCGACCTGCTGGCGCTGGTCGACAAGCTGCAGCGAGCCGGCGAGTTCGGCATCGCGCGCGAGTTGCTGGGCAAGGTGCGCCCGGTCCTGCCCGCCGCCACGCCGCAGGCCGAACGTGTCCGCCTGGCCCAGGCCCACGCCTTGTGCACCTACAAGGACAACTACCTGCACGCCGGCGACCGGTACAAAGGGGCACTCACCATCCTCGAGTCGATCGGCCTGCGCGGCCCGACGTGCAAGGACAAGGAAACCCTGGGTCAGGCCGGCGCCATCTACAAACGGCTGTGGGAGGCCACTGGTCAGCTCGACCACCTGTACAGCGCGCTCGATTTCTACCGTCTGGCCTGGCAGCGCGACCCCGAGCACGACCTGGGTTGGGGCGGCGTGATGGCCGCCTATGTGCTGGACCTGCTGGCGTTTCGCGAGTTCTGCAGTGCCACCCAGGCCGGGCGCCCCACCGACCGGGCGGATGCCTTGCGCGCCGAGGCGCTGGCCTGGCGCCAGGCGTTGCGCGTCGACCTGCCGGCCAGGCTGGCAGCGGCTGGTCAGGCCGACAGTTACTGGGGCTTGGCGTCACTGGCCGAGGTGGCTTTCGGGCTGGGTGACTACGCCCGCGCCGGCGAGCTGCTCGACCGGGCCCGCGCTGCCAGCCCTGCGCCGTGGATGTTGCAGTCGTCGGCGCGCCAGTTGGCCAGCATCGCCCGGCTGCATCGTTTGCCGCCAGCCAGTGGTGCGCCGGGTGAGCCGCAGCACCCGGCCTGGGTGGCGATCGCCCGGGTGCTGGGCCAGCAGACACTGGCGGTGAGCGAGAACTGGCGCGGCAAGGTCGGCCTGGCTCTGTCGGGTGGTGGGTTTCGCGCCGCCTTGTTCCATCTGGGGGTGCTGGCACGGCTGGCCGAATGCGACGTGTTGCGCAGCGTCGAGACCCTGTCGACCGTGTCGGGTGGCAGCATAGTCGGCGCTCACTACTACCTCGAGCTGCGCCAGTTGCTGCAGACCAAACCCGACGAGGCCATCACACGCAACGACTACATCGCCCTGGTGCAACGGGTGGCCAGCGCCACCCTGGCGGGCGTGTCGCACAACCTGCGGGTGCAGGCCCTGGTCGACCCGATCGCCAACCTGCGCATGGTGTTCAGCTCGGACTACAGCCGCAGCAAACGCATCGGCGAGTTGTACGCCCGGTACTTCTACGCCCAGGTCGACGACGACCTGCGCGGCACCGAGATGCGCCAGATGCGCCAGCTGTGCATCAGCCCGGCCGCGTCCCCGTCCGGTGACGCGGGGCTGGCGGCAGGCCCCGACTTCAAGCCGGCCAGCGGCAACTGGCTGCGCCGCGCCAAGGTGCCCAACCTGATGCTCAACACCACCTCGCTCAACACGGGGCATAACTGGCACTTCACGGCGCGCTGGATGGGTGAGCCACCCGGGCTGACCGGCGACGAGATCGACGTCGGTGAACGTTACCGCCGCGTCTATTACGACGACCCGACCCTGGCGCCCGACCTGCAGGCGTTTGCGCTGGCCCATGCGGTGGCGGCGTCGTCGTGTGTGCCGGCCTTGTTCGAGCCCTTGCCACTCGACAACCTCTACCCCGACCGCACCGTCCGTCTGGTCGACGGCGGTGTGCACGACAACCAGGGCATGGGGGCGCTCTACAACGACGAGTGTGACTTCATCTTCTGCAGCGACGCCTCCGGCCAGCTCGAGAGCCAACCCGCACCAGCCAACGGCAGCCTGGGCACCTTCTTCAGGTCCGACGCCATCCTGCAGGACCGCGTGCGCGAAGCCCAATACGCCGAAGCGCGTAGCCAGGCCGACAACGGCGCATTGCACGGCCTGTTCTTCATTCACCTGAAGCAGGATCTTGCGTCGGCCCCCATCGCACCCAAGGGTTGCACCGACCCGGCGTCGGACCTGGCACCGAGCGGCTGCACACCCTACGGCGTGGACCGCGAGATCCAGCGCCTGCTGGCCCAGATGCGCACCGATCTGGACAGCTTCACCGAAGTCGAGGCTTATGCGCTCATGGCCAGCGGCTACCTGCTCACCCGCCATCAACTCGGCGCACTCGACGCCGCGTACCAGCGCAGCGGCCAGCCCGGCCGCTGGGGCAGTTACGACATCGACGCCCCCATGGCGATGGGCGCCGACGGCAATCCGGCCTGGGCCTTTGTGCCACTCCTCGAGCTGATGCAGCTGCCGGCAGGGCAGGGTGGTGAACGCCGCGCCGACCTGGCGCGCCAGTGCCGCACCGGCGCCGTCATGTTCGGCCGCGTCTGGCTGCTGGTCGACGGGCTGCGTTACGGCGGCCTCGGCATCGCCGGGCTGGCGGGGGCCGGGCTGCTCTACTGGCTGGTGCAGCACTGGGGGCAGATCTACAGCTACCCACTCGACCTGTCGGTCAGCAGCCTGAGTCTGGCGGCAGTGGCGGCGCTGGGTGGCCTGGTCGTGTCACCCATGCTCAAGTGGCTCGACCCGGCCGGCGCCACCCGCAGCGCCGCGCTCGGTGTGGTGGTGGCACTGTTCGGCGCCCTGGCCAGTGTGGTGCACCTGAGCATCTTCGAGCCACTGCTGCGCAAACGTGGCAGCCTGGCGCGGCTGCTGTCGCTGCCGAAGTAGCCTGCCTGCTCCGGCGCCGCGTGACATCGTCGCACCCTTCGGAGGGACAGACGCCCGCGAGGCATCGACCTACCGTTGCCTGATGGTGCCGCCTGGCCGGGCCGCCTCGACGAGGCGAGCCAGGTCAGTCCGGCATGATTCTGACCACGCGGAGGCGACGATGACTTCATCCATCACGCGGCGGCGCTGGCTTGCGCTGAACCTCGGCCAGTTGCTGCAGATCAGCACTCGCCCGGTCGTGCCGGCTATTGCATCGGCGATCGCACCTGTGATCGCGCCGATGCTCGCGCCATCGGTCGCTCCTGTGATCGGCCTGCTCGCCGGCAAGGACGCACAAGCCGCCTCCAGCACCGCGGCCGACCCGGTGCCGCCACCGCTGCTGCTAGCCAAGGTGGCCGGCCCGCAAGTCGACGTGGCACGTTATCTGGTGAGTGAAAAGCTCGACGGCGTGCGGGCCTACTGGACGGGCGAGCGCCTGCTCTTTCGCCGCGGTGCTGCCATCCGGGCACCCGCCTGGTTCACCGAGCGGCTGCCACACCATCCGCTGGACGGTGAGTTGTGGCTGGCACGTGGCCGTTTCAATGCCGTCTCGGGCCTGCTGCGCCAGGAGCAATCGGCCGACGATCCGCTGTGGCGCGCGGTCTCGTACAAGCTGTTCGAACTGCCGGGCACCAGCGGCGGCTTCGCCCGGCGTGTCGGTCTGCTCGCCCAAGTCACCAACGACCCGGCGCTGCGCCATGTGCAGGTCACCGAGCAACGTCGTTTGTCCGGCCCGGCCGAATTGCAACGCTGGCTGGCCGAGGTGATCGCCGCCGGCGGCGAAGGCCTGATGCTGCATGAGGCCGACGCGCCGTATGTGACCGGCCGCAGCGAGGTGCTGCTCAAGCTGAAGCCACAACTCGACGCCGAAGCCGTTGTCATCGCCCACCTGCCCGGCAAAGGCCGCCACACCGGCCGGCTCGGTGCCCTGCAGGTGAGCAGTGAGGACGGTCGCACCTTCGCCATCGGCTCGGGCCTCACCGACGAACTGCGCGACCATCCACCCGCCATCGGCAGCATCGTCGTCTACCGCTACCGCGGCCTCACGTCCAGAGGATTGCCACGGTTCGCGACGTTCTGGCGGATGGCGGAGGCGCAGTGAGCACAGCCCCAGCATGCAACGTCATCTGCACACGCTGCGACCCATGTTCCTGTCATTCGAAGGCCACGAAAAAACAAGGCCCGCAGGTATGACCTGGCGGGCCTTGTCGTTCACGCGGTCACCGACCGCCGTGATTCAGTGCAGCATCAAGCCGTCACACCCTTCGCCACATCCGCGTATTGGGCGATCTGGTCGAAGTTGAGGTACTTGTAGATCTTGCTGCCGTCCTTGTTGATCACGCCCATGTCGGCCTGGTACTCGGCCACCGTCGGGATGCGGCCGATCTTGCTGGCGATGGCGGCGAGTTCGGCCGATGCCAGGTAGACGTTGGTGTTCTTGCCCAGACGGTTCGGGAAGTTGCGGGTGCTGGTGCTGACCACCGTGGCGCCTTCGCGCACCTGGGCCTGGTTGCCCATGCACAGGCTGCAGCCGGGCATTTCGGTGCGGGCACCGGCGGCGCCGAACACGCCGTAATGGCCTTCGTCGCTGAGCTGGTGTGCGTCCATCTTGGTCGGCGGGGCGATCCACAGCTTGACGGGAATATCGCGCTTGCCTTCGAGCAGCTTGCTGGCGGCGCGGAAGTGGCCGATGTTGGTCATGCACGAGCCGATGAAGACCTCGTCGATCTTCACGCCGGCCACGTCGCTGAGCAGCTTGGCGTCGTCCGGATCGTTCGGGCAGCACAGCACCGGCTCCTTCAGGTCGGCCAGGTCGATCTCGATGACGGCGGCGTATTCGGCGTCCTTGTCGGCTTCGAGCAGTTCGGGCTTGGCCAGCCAGGCTTCGACGGCCTGGATGCGGCGCTCGAGCGTGCGCTTGTCGGCGTAGCCGTCGGCGATCATGTTCTTCATCAGCACGATGTTGCTGGTGAGGTATTCCTTGATCGGCTCGGGGTTGAGCTTGACGGTGCAGCCGGCGGCCGACCGTTCAGCCGAGGCGTCGCTCAGCTCGAACGCCTGTTCGACCTTCAGATCGGGCAGACCTTCGATTTCGAGGATACGGCCCGAGAAGGCGTTGATCTTGCCGGCCTTGGCCACGGTCAACAGACCGGCGCGGATGGCGTACAGCGGGATCGCATGCACCAGATCGCGCAGCGTGATGCCGGGCTGCATCTGGCCCTTGAAGCGCACCAGCACCGACTCGGGCATGTCGAGCGGCATCACGCCGGTGGCTGCACCGAAGGCGACCAGGCCCGAACCGGCCGGGAAGCTGATGCCGATCGGGAAACGTGTGTGGCTGTCGCCGCCGGTGCCGACGGTGTCGGGCAGCAGCAGACGGTTGAGCCAGCTGTGGATCACGCCGTCGCCCGGGCGCAGGGCCACGCCGCCTCGGCTGCTGATGAAGGCAGGCAGTTCGCGGTGCGTCTTGACGTCGACCGGCTTGGGGTAGGCCGCGGTGTGGCAGAAGCTCTGCATCACCAGGTCGGCGCTGAAGCCCAGGCAGGCCAGATCCTTCAGTTCGTCACGCGTCATCGGGCCAGTGGTGTCCTGGCTGCCGACCGTCGTCATCTTGGGTTCGCAATACGTGCCCGGGCGCACGCCCTGCTGCACGCCGTTGACCACCGGCAGGCCGACCGCGCGACCGACCATCTTCTGCGCCAGCGTGAAGCCAGCGGTGGTGGTGATGGGCGCGGTGGGCAGGCGGAAGGTGGTCGACGCCGCCAGACCCAGGAACTCGCGGGCCTTGGCCGTGAGGCTGCGGCCGATGATCAGGTTGATGCGGCCGCCGGCACGCACCTCGTCGAACAACACGTCGCTCTTGAGCTGGAACTCGGCAACGGTGGCGCCGTTCTTGACGATCTTGCCGTCGTAGGGCAACACGTCGATGACGTCACCCATCTCGAGGCTGGTCACGTCGACTTCGATCGGCAGCGCGCCGGAGTCTTCTTGTGTGTTGAAGAAGATCGGGGCGATCTTGCCGCCTAGGGTGACGCCGCCGAAGCGCTTGTTCGGCACGAAGGGGATGTCTTCACCAAAGCCCCAGATGATGGAGTTGGTGGCGCTCTTGCGGCTCGAGCCGGTGCCGACCACGTCGCCCACATAGGCCACCAGATGGCCCTTGGCCTTCAGGTCTTCGATGAACTGCATCGGGCCGCGCTTGCCGTCTTCCTCGGGGCGGAAGGCTGCGTCCGGGCGGGTGTTCTTCAGCATTGCCAGGTAGTGCAGCGGGATGTCCGGGCGGCTCCAGGCGTCGGGGGCGGGCGACAGGTCGTCGGTGTTGGTTTCGCCGGGCACCTTGAAGACGCTGACAGTGATCTTCTTGGCCACTTCGGGGCGGCTGGTGAACCACTCGGCGTCGGCCCAGCTCTGGATCACTTCCTTGGCCTTGGCATTGCCGGCCTTGGCTTTTTCGGCCACGTCGTTGAAGAAGTCGAACATCAGCAGGGTCTTCTTCAGACCTTCGGCCGACACGGCGGCGACTTCGGCGTCATCGAGCAGTTCGATGAGCGGATGCACGTTGTAGCCACCGACCATGGTGCCGAGCAGTTCGGTCGCCTTGGCCTTGCTGATGAGTGCGACCTTGACTTCGCCATGCGCCACGGCGGCCAGGAAGCTGGCCTTGACCTTGGCGGCATCGTCCACGCCGGGCGGCACGCGGTGCGTGATCAGGTCGAGCAGAAAGGCGTCTTCACCCGCCGGCGGCGCCTTGATCAGCTCGATCAACTCGGCGGTTTGCTGGGCGGTCAGCGGCAGCGGGGGAATGCCGAGCGCGGCGCGTTCGGCCACATGTTGACGGTAGGCTTGCAGCATGAAGGGGCTCCGGTGTGTGGGGCTGGGAAATCGGGGGCAGGGAAAGGGCGTTGACGGATCCAGTGGGGGCACTGTGCCAGGGGCTTCGGTGCCGATCGGTCAGTGTGGTTTGTGACGCCGGTCACGTTCCGATGGCTCCGGGTAACCCCTGAATTATATGTCTTATATAAGACCTGACTAGTGTCGAGTGACTCGCTGACAAGGTGCTGGCAGCGGCGGCGGCGTCAGGCGACGGTGTCGGCGAAATAGGCCGCGCGCACCTCGGCGGGCAACTGTGACCCGTGCGCGAACGAGGTGCGGTTGGCGCGTTCGAGCACATGCCAGAAGTAGCGGTAGCTGGCGCGGTCGTGCAACTGGTCCTGGCCGTTGTGGCTGTGCCGGATCGGTGCCCAGTCGGCCGACTGGGCGGCTTGCACGATCTCGATGGCCAGGTCGACCTCGGCCGAACTGGGGGCGAAGGCATCGACGATGGGCCGGATCTGGTCCGGGTGGATGCTCCACATGCGCGTGTAGCCGAACTGGCGGCATGCGCGCGTGGCGGCTTCCTCGAGCGCCTTGCGGTTCTTGAATTCGGTGACGACGCAGTGTGACGGCGTCTTGCCGGCCGTGTGGCAGGCGGCGGCGATCTCGAGTTTGGCGCGTACCACCAGCGGATGCTCGAACTGGCCCTTGGCGCCCATGGCCGTCTGCGGAATGGCACCGCGGTGGCCCGAGACGAAGTCCATCAAGCCGAACGAGAGTGACTCGATGCGCGGCAGCGCCGCGATGGCAAACACATCGCGCAGGGCGCCGTGGGTTTCGATCAGCGTGTGCACCGGGATCTGCCGCGTGATGCCGTGGCGCGCCGCGGCGGCGTCGATGGCCGCGATGCCGCGTTGCACGTCGGCCAGGCTCATCGGCTTGGGCAACATCAGGTAGGCCAGACGTTGGCCGGCGCGGGCCACGAGCAGGTCGACCATGGTCTCGAACTGCGGGTGGTCGACCGTCTGCACCCGTGCACCGACGCGGCCGAACTGGTTGGCGGCCGAGTTGACGAACTCGGCGATGAGCAGGCAGTGATCGATCTCGCCGCCCACCGGCGCGCCATCTTCGGCGTCGAGTGTGACGTCGAAGACCGGGCCGAGTTCGCGCTGCAGTTCGAGGCTCTTGGCCATGCGTGCCTCGACTCCGCAATAGTGGTCACACACCGGCAGCAACGACGTGGCTTCGCCTGCATCGAACAGGGCGACCTTGGGGTGGACAACAGGGCGGTTCATGGCGGTTCTCGGTCGAGGGCACGGCGGCAGCAAGAAAAAAGGGCCGGTCGTTGCCGACGGGCCCTCATTCTGAACCGCAAGCCACATCAGTGCTTGCGGTGGTGGCCGTGGTCAGAGCAGGTGCTTGACGCCGTCCTTCTCGCCTTCGAGTTCGGCAAGGGTCTTGTTGATGCACTCTTGCGAGAAGGCATCGATCGGCAGGCCTTCGACGATCTTGTATTCGCCGCCTTCGCAGGTGACGGGGTAACCGAACATGGTTTCGGCCGGGATGCCGTATTCACCCTTGCTCGGCACACCCATGGTGACCCAGGCGCCGTTGGTGCCCAGGGCCCAGTCGTGCATGTGGTCGATGGCGGCGTTGGCGGCCGAGGCGGCCGACGACACGCCACGTGCGGCAATGATGGCCGCGCCACGCTTGCCGACGGTGGGCAGGAACACGTCCTTGTTCCAGACCTGGTCGTTGATGGTTTCTTGCACCGACACGCCGTCGATGGTGGCAAAGCGGTAGTCGGCGTACATGGTGGGCGAGTGGTTGCCCCACACGGCCAGCTTCTGGATGGCGGCCACCGGCTTGCCGGTCTTG
Source organism: Candidatus Intricatilinea gracilis (assembly GCA_016702605.1). Lineage (GTDB taxonomy): Bacteria > Pseudomonadota > Gammaproteobacteria > Burkholderiales > Burkholderiaceae_C > Sphaerotilus > Sphaerotilus gracilis. The sequence goes on along the minus strand of JADJDQ010000011.1, from coordinate 39,109 downwards.
GCGGCGATCTGGCTGGCGGCGCGGTTGTGGTCCAGGCGCAGCATGGCGGTGAAGTTCTTGGCCGGCAGATCCGGCGCCGACTTCATGGCGATGTAGGCGTTGGTATTGGCCGGGTTGCCGACCACCAGTACCTTGACGTTGCGGCTGGCCACGGTGTTCAGCGCCTTGCCCTGGGCCGTAAAGATCTGGGCGTTGGCGGCCAGCAGGTCGGCGCGCTCCATGCCGGGGCCGCGCGGGCGGGCGCCGACGAGCAGGGCGTAGTCGGTGTCCTTGAAGGCGGTCATCGGGTCGCTGTGCGCTTCCATGCCGGCCAGCAGCGGGAAGGCGCAATCGTCGAGTTCCATCATCACGCCCTTGAGCGCTTCCTGGGCCTTCTCGACCGGCACTTCGAGCAGTTGCAGGATGACGGGTTGATCCTTGCCCAGCATTTCGCCCGAGGCGATGCGGAACAGCAGGGCGTAACCGATCTGGCCTGCGGCACCGGTGACTGCGACGCGTACGGGTTTCTTGCTCATGGGAGTGCTCCTCGGGGGTGGGTGTTCAAAAAGGCGCCGACGAGTCTAGGGGTTCCCCCGGGGGCTGTCAATAATCTTATGTCTTATAGAAGACATGGTGAAAAGCGTTGCCAGTGAGGTGGCGCTTGTGCTGCAATGTCGGCCATGTCGCCGCCCGCGTCGTCGCCTCTGCCTGTGTCCGCTGCCGCTTCGGCCGCAGCGTCGTCGCCTTCGTCGTCCGATGTGCCGGTCGAGCAAGCGCCTGCGTTCAGTCCGCTCTATCAACAGATCAAGGCCTTGCTCACACGCAGCCTGCAGGACGGCGAGTGGCGCCCCGGCGAGGCCATACCGAGCGAGCTCGAACTGGCAGCGCGTTTTCGTGTCAGCCAGGGCACGGTGCGCAAGGCCATCGACGAGCTGGCTGCCGAGAACCTGCTCATGCGCCGCCAAGGCAAGGGCACGTTCGTGGCCACCCACAGCGAAGAGAAGGTGCAGTACCGCTTCCTGCGCCTGCAGCCCGACGACACGGGTGCGGTGCAGCCGCTGGCTCGGCGCATCCTCGAGTGTCGTCGCCTGCGTGCTCCGGTCGATGTGGCCAGGGCGCTCGACCTGCGTGGTGGCGACAGTGCGGTGGAGATCCGGCGTACGCTGTCGACTGCCGACCAGGTGGTGGTCTACGACGACATCTGGCTGCCCGGCGTGTTGTTCAAGGGGCTCACGCAGGAGCGACTCGAAGAATGCCGCGGACCGCTGTACGGCCTGTTCGAAACCGAGTTCGGTGTGCGCATGATCCGAGCCGAAGAAAGAATCCGCGCCATCGCGGCCGATGCCTCGCAGGCCGAGGTGCTCGGCGTGGCGCCGGGTGCGCCGCTGCTCAGCGTCGAGCGCACCTCCTACACCTACGGCGACAAACCGGTCGAGCTTCGCCGTGGCCTGTATTGCACGAGTCGTCACCACTACCGCAACGAACTGAGCTGAAACTGACCTCGCTGTGGTTCTCCACAACGCCGTCCGCATGCGGTCAAAGCCGTGGTGCATTGCAATAAACTCCGGCGGTTACACCGCGACCACACGCCTTTGGCGATCACAAGAAAGCGCACCATGGCCGACACGAGTACCACGAGCACGCAACGCCCCGTCTTTCGCAACATCAACATCACCGATCTGGCCTCGTATCGCCTGCCGCTGGCGGGCATCGTGTCGATCCTGCACCGCGTCAGCGGCCTGCTGATGTTCCTGCTGCTGCCCTTCATCGTCTGGCTGCTCGACAACAGCCTGAGCACCGAGATCTCGTTCGGGGTCTTCACGGCGGCCTTCGACGGCGGCCTGGGCCTGCCCGGCGTGTTGGTCAAGCTGGTAGGCCTGGCACTGATCTGGGCCTATCTGCATCACCTCATCGCCGGCCTGCGTCACCTGTGGATGGACGCCACCCACAGCGTGACCAAGCAACACGGCCATAGTTCGGCGATTGCGACCGTAGCGATCAGCGTGCCGCTCACGCTGCTGCTCGGCGCCAAGCTGTTCGGCCTGTTCTGACCGGTCGTCCGGATCCGGATCCAACTTTCCCCAGAGAACTCGATATGGCTCAAAACTACGGTTCCAAGCGCATCGTCACCGGTGCGCAATACGGTTTGCGCGACTGGCTGGTGCAACGCATCACTGCCGTGCTGATGGCGTTGTTCACCCTGGTGCTGCTGGCGCAGGTGTTGTTCGGTGGCCCGCTCGGCTACGACCGCTGGGCGGCGATCTTCTCGTCGCAGTGGATGAAGAGCGCAACCTTCGTCGTGTTGCTGGCGCTGTCCTGGCATGCCTGGATCGGCATGCGCGACATCTGGATGGACTACATCAAACCCGTGGGTGTGCGCCTGGCGCTGCATGTCTTCACCCTCGTGTGGCTGGTCGGCTGTGCCGGCTGGGCGATCCAAGTTCTGTGGAGACTGTGAAAATGAATGTGGCTACTTCTGTTGCACGTCGCAAGTTCGACGTGGTCATCGTCGGTGCGGGTGGTTCGGGCATGCGTGCCTCGCTGCAACTGGCGAACGCTGGCCTCAAGGTCGCGGTCTTGTCCAAGGTCTTCCCGACCCGTTCACACACCGTGGCGGCGCAGGGCGGCATCGGTGCCTCGCTGGGCAACATGAGCGAGGACAACTGGCACTACCACTTCTACGACACCATCAAGGGCTCGGACTGGCTGGGCGACCAGGACGCCATCGAGTTCATGTGCCGCGAAGCCGGCAAGGTGGTGTACGAGCTCGAACACTTCGGCATGCCCTTCGACCGCAATGCCGACGGCACCATCTACCAGCGCCCCTTCGGCGGCCACACCGCCAACTACGGTGAAAAGCCGGTGCAGCGCGCCTGCGCCGCGGCCGACCGTACCGGCCACGCCATGCTGCACACGCTGTATCAGCAAAACGTGAAGGCGCGCACCCAGTTCTTCGTCGAATGGATGGCGCTGGACCTGATCCGCGACAGCTCGGGTGATGTGCTCGGCGTCACCGCGCTCGAGATGGAGACCGGCGAGGTCTACATCCTCGAAGCCAAGACCACGCTGTTTGCCACCGGCGGCGCCGGTCGCATCTTCGCGGCCAGCACCAACGCCTTCATCAACACCGGTGACGGCCTGGGCATGGCGGCACGCGCGAGCATCCCGCTGCAGGACATGGAGTTCTGGCAGTTCCACCCCACCGGTGTGCACAACGCCGGCGTGCTGCTGACCGAAGGCTGCCGCGGTGAGGGCGCGATCCTGCGCAACGTCAACGGCGAACGTTTCATGGAGCGTTACGCGCCGACGCTCAAGGACCTGGCGCCGCGCGACTTCGTCTCGCGTTGCATGGACCAGGAGATCAAGGAAGGCCGTGGTTGTGGTCCGAACAAGGACTACATCAACCTCGACATGACGCACCTGGGTGGCGACACCATCTTGAAGCGTCTGCCGTCGGTGTTCGAGATCGGCCACAACTTCGCCAACGTCGACATCACCAAGGAAGCGATTCCGGTCGTGCCGACCATCCACTACCAGATGGGTGGCATCCCGACCAACATCAACGGTCAGGTGGTCGTGCCCAAGGGCGACGACTACAAGAGCGTGGTCAACGGCCTGTACGCCGTGGGTGAATGCTCGTGTGTGTCGGTGCACGGCGCCAACCGCCTGGGCACCAACTCGCTGCTCGACCTGCTGGTGTTCGGCCGTGCAGCCGGCAACCACATCGTCGACGCGCTGGCGCGCGAACCCAAGTCGCACAAGGACCTGCCCAAGGACGCGGCCGACTTCTCGCTGGCCCGCCTGGCCCGCCTGGACGGCAGCGGCAGCGGCGAATACGCGCAGAACGTGGCCGGCGACATCCGCTCCACCATGCAGCAACACGCCGGCGTGTTCCGCACCCAGGTGTCGATGAACGAAGGTGTGGTCAAGATCAACGCCATGCGCGAGCGTGTCGCGGCGATCACGCTCCAGGACAAGTCCAAGGTCTTCAACACCGCACGTATCGAGGCGCTCGAAGTCGACAACCTCATGGAGGCCGCGCAGGCCACCATGACGTCGGCGGCGGCTCGCACCGAGTGCCGCGGTGCGCACACAGTGAACGACTACGAACGCGGCGCCGACGACGCCGAGTTCCCGCTCGGCCGCAACGACCGCGACTGGCTCAAGCACACCCTGTGGGACAGCGCCAGCAACACGCTGTCGTACAAGCCGGTCAACCTCAAGCCGCTGACGGTGGATTCGGTTCCGCCCAAGGTCCGCACTTTCTGATCGCAGCGAGGAACATCCCATGGCAATCCGCACCTTCCAGATCTATCGCTACGATCCCGACAAGGACGCCAAGCCCTACATGCAGTCGCTCGAGGTCGAACTCGACGGCCACGAGCGCATGCTGCTCGACGCACTCATCAAGCTCAAGGCAGTCGATCCGACGCTGAGCTTTCGCCGCAGCTGCCGCGAAGGTGTGTGTGGCTCGGACGCGATGAACATCAACGGCAAGAACGGTCTGGCCTGCCTGACCAATATGCGTGATCTGCCCGGTGTCATCGTGCTCAAGCCGCTGCCCGGCCTGCCGGTGATCCGCGACCTGATCGTCGACATGACGCAGTTCTTCAAGCAGTACGACTCGATCAAGCCGTATCTGGTCAACGAGGCCACGCCGCCCGAGAAGGAGCGTCTGCAGTCGCCTGAAGAGCGCGACGAGCTCAACGGCCTGTACGAATGCATCCTGTGCGCAAGCTGCTCGACCAGCTGCCCGAGCTTCTGGTGGAACCCGGACAAGTTCGTCGGCCCGGCTGGTCTGCTGCAGGCCTACCGCTTCATCGCCGACAGCCGCGACCAGGACACCGCCGGTCGCCTCGACAACCTCGAGGATCCGTACCGCCTGTTCCGTTGCCACACCATCATGAATTGCGTCGATGTCTGCCCCAAGGGTCTGAACCCGACCAAGGCCATCGGCAAGATCAAGGAATTGATGGTTCGTCGCGCCGTTTGAGTGCAGCGCAAGGGCGCCGCTCACCCTTGGGGGACGGCGCATTTGCCTGGTCACGGTGCGCTCTGGTCAGCCCCTCGAAAGTCGCTTGATGGACACTCTTGTCGATGCCCGTACCTTGAGCAAGCTCAAGTGGCGATGCAGACGTGGCCTGTTAGAAAACGACTTGTTCATCGAGCGTTTCTTTCAGCGCCACGAGGCCAGCCTGACCATGCAGCAGGCGGACACACTTACTGCGCTGATGGAGCTGGCCGACAACGACCTGCTCGATCTGATGCTGGCACGCAAGTCGCCTGAGGCGGATCTCGATCGCCCCGACGTGCATGCCTTGCTGGCGTTGATGCGTGAACCGCCTTCGTCGCCTGTCGTGTTTTGATGTGCCCTGATGTTTTTGCCGTTTTGATTTGACACCCGAGGAAACCGCCATGATGACTCCCTCAGACGTGAAGGCCACGCTCTCCTTTTCGGACGGCAGCCCCAACATGGATCTGCCCATCTACAAGGGCAGCGTCGGCCCGGATGTCATCGATATCCGCAAGCTGTACGCGCAGACCGGCAAGTTCACCTACGACCCGGGCTTCCTGAGCACCGCGTCGTGCAACTCCACCATCACCTACATCGACGGTGACAAGGGCGAACTGCTGTACCGCGGCTACCCGATCGAGCAGCTGGCGGTGAACTGCGACTTCCTCGAAACCTGCCACCTGCTGCTGTACGGTGAGCTGCCCAATGCGGACCAGAAGAAGGACTTCACCGCTCGTGTGACCAACCATACGATGGTCAACGAGCAGATGCAGTTCTTCCTGCGTGGCTTCCGTCGTGATGCGCATCCGATGGCCGTGATGACCGGTCTGGTCGGTGCCCTGTCGGCCTTCTATCACGACAGCACGGACATCAACAATCCGCAGCACCGCGACATCGCCGCGATCCGCCTGATCGCCAAGATGCCCACGCTGGTCGCGATGGCCTACAAGTACGCGTCGGGCCAGCCCTACATGTACCCGAAGAACAAGCTCTCGTACGCCGGCAACTTCATGCACATGATGTTCGCCACGCCGTGCGAAGACTACGTGGTGAACCCGGTCATCGAACGTGCGCTCGACCGCATCTTCATCCTGCACGCCGACCACGAGCAAAACGCTTCCACCTCGACCGTGCGCCTGTGCGGCTCGTCGGGCACCAACCCGTTCGCAGCCATCGCTGCTGGCGTGGCCTGCCTGTGGGGCCCCGCCCACGGCGGTGCCAACGAAGCCTGCCTGAACATGCTCGAAGACATCCAGAAGATGGGTGGCGTGGCCAAGGTCGGCGAGTTCATGGAGAAGGTCAAGGACAAGAACTCCGGCGTCAAGCTGATGGGTTTTGGTCACCGCGTCTACAAGAACTACGACCCGCGCGCCAAGCTCATGCGCGAGACCTGCCACGAGGTGCTCGACGCGCTGGGCCTGCACGACGACCCGCTGTTCAAGCTGGCCATGTCGCTCGAGAAGATCGCCCTCGAAGACGATTACTTCGTCTCGCGCAAGCTCTACCCGAACGTCGACTTCTACTCGGGCATCGTGCAACGCGCCATTGGCATCCCGGTGAGCCTGTTCACCGCCATCTTCGCGCTTGCCCGCACCGTGGGCTGGATCGCCCAGCTCAACGAGATGATTGCCGACCCCGAGTACAAGATCGGCCGCCCGCGCCAGCTCTTCGTCGGCGCCACCGCGCGCGACGTCAAGCCTATCGCCCAGCGCTGATCCACTGATCGAGCACCCGTAAGGCAGGTCGCACACGCGGCTTGCGTACACCGGCTCTGCCCGGTGCTGGTGGTCAAGAAGGCCCTCACAATGAGGGCCTTTTCATTTTCGGACCTGCCCCATGTCCGCCATCGCGCCACCCGACACCACATCCGCGGCCCCGCCCGAGCGTGTGTGGCAGACCAGCCGTCACCGGATCGACTTGAGCCGTGTGCAGGTGATGGGTATCGTCAATGTCACGCCCGATTCGTTTTCGGACGGCGGGTGCGACGTGAGTGCCGCGTTGGCGCATTGCGAGCGACTCATCGCCGAAGGTGCCGACATGCTCGACATCGGTGGTGAGTCGAGCCGCCCGGGCGCAGCATCGGTCGATGTCGACGCCGAACTGGCACGTGTGTTGCCGGTGTTGCGCGCCGCACTTGCGCTGGGTGTTCCGGTGAGTATCGACACCTGCAAGACCGAGGTGATGCGCGCCGCGCTCGATCTGGGGGTGGACATCGTCAACGACATCCAGTCCCTGCAGGCTCCCGGTGCAGTTGAACTGGTGGCGTCGCACCCGAACTGCGGCGTGTGTCTGATGCACATGCGTGGCGAACCGCGCTCGATGCAGGTCGATCCGGTCTATGCCGACGTGGTGGCCGAGGTGGCAGCCTTTCTTGACCAGCGTGCCGGGCTGCTGCGTGCGCGTGGTGTGGCAGCGAACCGCATCACACTCGACCCGGGCATCGGCTTCGGCAAGACGGTGGCGCACAACTTTGCACTGCTGGCCGGTCAGCGTGCACTGCTGGCGCTGGGTTATGACGTGCTGGCGGGCTGGTCGCGCAAATCGTCGATCGGTGTGATCACCGGTCGCCCGGTGGGAGAACGTTTGGTCGGCAGTGTTGCGGCGGCGCTGGCGGCCGTGCAGTTCGGCGCGCGTATCGTGCGGGTGCACGACGTGGCGGCAACGGCCGATGCACTCGAGGTCTGGGCCGCTGCCGGATTGCCAGGCGCTGCGGCGAGCGAACGGCCCGGCCATCTGCCGGCGCTCCCGATTGCCTGAAAGTCGGTCACGGGGGGCAGATGAGCATGGCTTGTTACGGCTCGTATGGAGTCCGCCGGGTGTGCGCTTGTGCCGTGAGCCGGGGCCTGCACGTGCACCTGAATGGGTGCCCATCCCAGTTGTGGCGGCGCACAATCGTTCTTCAAATTCCAACCCGAGCGGCGGAATCTCGACGCCGCTGTCCACCCACAGACGCATCATGACCAGACAGTTTTTCGGCACCGATGGCATCCGCGGCACGGTCGGCGAAGCGCCGATCACGGCTGATTTCGTCCTGCGCCTTGGCCACGCCGTGGGCCGGGTGCTGCGTGGCACCCACGAGCGCCCGCAGGTGCTGATCGGCAAGGACACACGCATTTCGGGCTACATGCTCGAATCCGCGCTCGAAGCCGGACTCAACTCCGCCGGTGTCGACGTCATGCTCACCGGTCCGCTGCCGACGCCGGGTGTGGCCTACCTGACCCGTGCGCTGCGCCTGAGCCTGGGTGTGGTGATCAGTGCCTCGCACAACCCGTACGCCGACAATGGCATCAAGTTCTTCTCGGCACGCGGTGAAAAGTTGCCCGATGCGTGGGAGCAGGAAGTCGAGGCCGGCATCGCCGCCCCGCCGCAATGGGCGCCCAGCCAGCAGGTCGGGCGCACCCGGCGGCTCGAAGACGCTGCCGGGCGCTACATCGAGTTCTGCAAGTCGACGTTTTCGAACGAGCTGTCGCTCAAGGGCCTGAAGATCGTCGTCGACGCCGCGCATGGCGCGGCCTACCAGGTGGCGCCGGCGGTGTTTCACGAGCTTGGCGCCGATGTCATTCGTATCGGGTGTGCGCCCGACGGCTTCAACATCAACGACGGTTTCGGCGCCACCTCGCCGGCGGCGTTGGTGGCTGCCGTGCGTGAGCACGGCGCCGACTACGGTGTGGCCCTGGACGGTGATGCCGACCGGCTTCAGATCGTCGACCGCGTCGGGCGTTTGTTTAACGGCGACGAATTGCTCTACGTGATGGTCGCCGACCGTGTGGCCCAGGGAGAGGCCGTGCCAGGCGCTGTTGGCACTCTCATGACCAACATGGCGGTGGAACAGGCCCTGCTCGACCGGGGCATCGGTTTCGTGCGGGCCAAGGTGGGCGACCGCTACATCCTCGAAGACCTGCAAAAACGCGGCTGGCAGCTCGGAGGAGAAGGCTCGGGCCACCTGCTGGCACTGGACCGCCACACCACCGGCGACGGCATCATCAGCGCGCTGCAGGTGCTGCAGGCCCAGCAGCGCTGCGGCAAGTCGCTGAGCGAACTGCTCGACGGAGTCACGCTGTTTCCACAGACACTGATCAACGTGCGTTTCCAGCCTGGCATGGACTGGAAGAACAATGTCGCTCTGGCGGCAGAACAAGAGCGGGTCAATGCCGAACTCGGGCGCGACGGCCGCATCCTGATCCGCGCCTCGGGCACCGAGCCCCTGCTGCGTGTGATGGTCGAGGCTCGTGACGCCGATCAGGCGCGCCAGTGTGCCGAGCGGCTCGCCGCCTCCGTGCGCGGCTGAGCCACACCACCTGGCCGCCAACCGCCGATCGAAGGCGGGCTCGGCGCGGTCAAGTGGTGGGCCGCAGCGCCACCACCTCGGGTTCCGGGTTGACGGGTTGCCATCAAAGTGTCACAAACCATCCCTAGCATGGCGGCACTTCAGCAACAGTGACCAGGAACCCGATGACCACCTGCCAGACCCGCATCACCCACACGATCAAGACCCTGCTGCTGGTCAGCGCTGCCAGCTTCGGCCTGGCTGCGGTCACTACCGCCCAAGCTCAAGGTGTCACCGGCGCCGGCGCCAGCTTCCCCGCCCCGATCTATGCCAAGTGGGCGGATGCCTTCCACAAGGCCACGGGAGCGAAGGTCAACTACCAGTCGGTGGGATCGGGTGCGGGCATCAAGCAGATCACGGCCAAGACGGTGGACTTCGGTGCCTCGGACATGCCGCTCAAGGACGAAGAGCTGGCCAAGCAAGGCCTGCTGCAGTTCCCCACCGTCATCGGTGGTGTGGTACCCGTTGTCAACATCAAGGGCATCACCCCGGGCCAGATCAAGCTCACCGGCGCCGTACTGGGTGACATCTACCTGGGCAAGATCACCAAGTGGAACGACGCGGCCGTCACCGCCCTGAACCCCGGCGTGCCGCTGCCCGACGCCGCCATCGCCGTGGTGCGCCGCGCCGACGGCTCGGGCACCAGCTTCATCTTCACCAACTACCTGTCCAAGGTGAACGCCGAGTGGAAGGCCAAGGTCGGTGAAGGTGCGTCGCTGAACTGGCCCACCGGTGCCGGCGGCAAGGGCAACGAAGGTGTCTCGGCCTTCGTCAACCGTCTGCCCAATTCGATCGGCTACGTCGAATACGCCTACGCCAAGCAAAACAAGATGAGCTACGTGCAGCTCAAGAACGCCGCCGGCCACTACGTCTCTCCCGACGACACCAACTTCAAGGCCGCCGCCGCCGGCGCCGACTGGAGCAAGAGCTACTACCAGGTGCTGACCGAACAGCCCGGCAAGGATGCCTGGCCACTCACCGGCGCCACCTTCATCCTCATGCACAAGGCCCAGGACAAACCCAGCCAGGCCACCGGCAGCCTGAAGTTCTTCGACTGGGCCTACAGCAGCGGCGACACCATGGCCGCCGACCTCGACTACGTGCCGCTGCCCGACGTGCTCAAGACCCAGATCCGCAAGCTCTGGGGTGACGTCAAGGACACCAGCGGCAAGCCCGTCGCGTTCAAGTAAACCGCCTCCCCCTGCGACGCCGGACCACCCGGCCCGGCGTCACACCCGCAGCCTCACCCTGAACGCGGGCGTGGCCACGGCATCGGCCCCACCTACCTGAGCAAAGAACAACATGGCCGCCACACTGCCTGTGTCGTCGTCGGACCCGCTGGGCCCGAACGACAGTGCCACCCGCGTGGCCCGCAGCCCCGCCCCCCTGCCCGCCAGCAGCCGGCGCAGCAACCTGGCCGACACCTTGTTCGCCTGGGCCGCACGCGCCTCGGCCGTCATCACCCTGGCGCTGCTGGCGGGCATCATCGGCTCACTGGTGGTAGGTGCCATGCCGGCGCTGCGCGAATACGGCCTGAGCTTTCTGTGGCGCAGCGAGTGGGACCCGGTGCAGGAGAAGTTCGGCGGCCTGGTGATGATCTACGGCACGCTGATGACCTCGTTCATCGCGCTGGCCATCGCCGTGCCCGTCTCGTTCGGCATCGCGCTGTTCCTGACCGAGTTGTCGCCCGCCTGGCTCAAGCGCCCGCTGGGCATCGCCGTCGAACTGCTGGCGGCTGTGCCCTCCATCGTCTACGGCATGTGGGGCCTGCTCGTGTTCGGCCCCATCCTGGCCACCTATGTGCAAGCCCCGCTGCAATCCCTCTTTGCCGGCGTGCCCATCCTCGGCGCGCTGGTGGCTGGCCCGCCGGTGGGCATCGGCATCCTGTCGGCCGGCATCATCCTGGCCATCATGATCATCCCGTTCATCGCGGCGGTGATGCGCGACGTCTTCGAAGTCACCCCGCCCATGCTGCGTGAATCGGCCTACGCGCTGGGCTCGACCACCTGGGAGGTGGTCTCCAAGGTGGTGCTGCCCTTCACCAAGACCGGTGTCATCGGCGGCATCATGCTGGGTCTCGGCCGGGCCCTTGGCGAGACCATGGCGGTCACCTTCGTCATCGGCAACATGAACCAGCTCAACTCGGTGTCGGTGTTCGAGGCGGCCAACTCCATCACCTCGGCGCTGGCCAACGAGTTTGCCGAAGCCGGCGAAGGCCTGCACCAGGCCTCGCTCATCTACCTCGGGCTGGTGCTGTTCTTCATCACCTTCGTCGTGCTGAGTTTTTCCAAGCTCATGCTGGCGCAACTCAAGAAGGGTGAAGGTCGCACATGAACACCGCTGCCTCATCGTCCAGCTCGAGCAACGCATCGTCCAACCTGATCGGCATCGCGCCGGCCCGGCTTGCGCTGCACCACAGCAGGAAACGCGTCAACCAGGTCGCGCTCATCCTGTCGATGGCCGCCATGGCCTTCGGCCTGGTGTGGCTGATCTGGATCCTGATCGAGACCGTGCGCCTGGGCCTGGGCGGCATGAACCTGGCTCTCTTCACCGAGATGACGCCGCCGCCGCAAGCCGAGGTGGGTGGCCTGGCCAACGCTATCTTCGGCTCGCTGTTGATGGTGGGTCTGGCCACCCTGATCGGCACACCCGTGGGCATCATGGCCGGCATCTATCTGGCCGAATACGGCCGCAGCACCTGGCTGGGCAGCGCCACACGGTTCATCAACGACATCTTGCTCTCAGCCCCGTCCATCGTCATCGGCCTGTTCATCTATGCGCTGTGGGTGGCGCGGGTCAAGAGTTTCTCGGGTTTTGCAGGTGTGCTGGCGCTGGCGCTGCTGGTCATCCCGGTGGTGATCCGCCAGACCGAGAACATGCTGCTGCTGGTGCCCAACGCGCTGCGCGAGGCTGCTTATGCGCTGGGCACACCCAAGTGGAAGCTCATCCTCACCATCACGCTCAAGTCGGCGCGTGCCGGTGTGCTGACCGGTGTGTTGCTGGCCATCGCACGTATCTCGGGCGAGACGGCGCCGCTGCTGTTCACCGCGCTGTCCAACCAGTTCTGGACCAGCAACCTGGGTGAACCCATGGCCAGCTTGCCGGTGACGATCTTCAAGTTCGCCATGAGCCCGTACGAGAACTGGCAAAAACTCGCCTGGGCGGGGGTCTTCCTGATCACCGTGGGTGTGCTGGCTCTGAACATCCTGGCGCGCACCTTCTTGCGCAACAAACACTGACCCCCGAGAGAGAACCACCTCATCATGGACACCAGGACAAACTCAGCCGGCGAGCGCATCAAGCTGTCGGTGCGTGACCTGAACTTCTACTACGGCGAGTTCCGCGCCTTGAAGGGCATCAACCTCGAGATTCCCGAGAAGAAGGTCACCGCCTTCATCGGCCCGTCGGGTTGCGGCAAGTCCACGCTGCTGCGCACCTTCAACCGCATGTTCGAGCTGTACCCCGAGCAGCGCGCCGAGGGCCAGATCCTGCTGGACGAGACCAACATCCTGCACAAGCAGCTCGACGTGGCGCTGCTGCGCGCCAAGGTCGGCATGGTGTTCCAGAAGCCCACGCCGTTTCCGATGTCGATCTACGACAACATCGCCTTTGGTGTGAAGCTGTTCGAGCAGCTCAGCCGCGCCGACATGGACGAACGGGTCGAATGGGCGCTCAAGAAGGCAGCGCTGTGGAACGAGGTCAAGGACAAGCTCGACCAGAGTGGCTCGGGCCTCTCAGGTGGTCAGCAGCAGCGGCTGTGTATCGCACGCGGCATCGCCATCAAGCCCGAGGTGCTGCTGCTGGACGAACCCTGCTCGGCGCTGGACCCGATCTCGACCGGCAAGATCGAGGAGCTGATCGATGAGCTCAAGGGTGACTACACCGTGGTCATCGTGACGCACAACATGCAGCAAGCCGCCCGCAGCAGCGACTACACCGCCTACATGTACCTGGGCGACCTGATCGAGTTCGGGCCCACCGAACAGCTGTTCATGAAGCCGCAGAAGAAAGAGACCGAGGACTACATCACCGGCAGGTTCGGTTGATCAAGGACGCACCATGACCGACAAACACCTCTCCAGCCAGTTCGACAGCGAACTCAGCGCCATCTCCACCCGTGTGCTCGAAATGGGCGGACTGGTGGAGTCGCAGGTCGTGCGCGCCGTCGAGGCGCTCACCCAACTCAATGCCGACTATGCCGACGAGGTCACGGTGGCCGAAGAGCGCGTCAACCGCATGGAAGTCGAGATCGACCGCGACCTCTCGAGCATCATTGCGCGGCGCCAGCCCACGGCCCGCGACCTGCGCCTGCTGATCGCCGTGTCCAAGACCATCGGCAACCTCGAACGTGTCGGCGATGAAGCGGCCCGTATCGCGCGTACGGTGCAGAAGATCGTCAGCACCGGCATGCTGGTGCCGTCGCGTCTGCCGCTGGCCGATCTGGCCTTCGAGGCCAGCCTGGCCACCGCGTCGCTGCGCCGTTCGCTCGACGCCTTTGCCCGCCTCGATGCCCAACTCGCGCTGCAGGTGATCCGCGAGGACAACGCCATCGACCAGGAGTTCGACGGCCTGATGCGCAAGCTCATCACCTTCATGATGGAAGACCCGCGCACGATCAGTCTGAGCATCGACATCGTGTTTGTGGCCAAGGCGATCGAGCGCGTCGGCGACCATGCCAAGAACCTGGCCGAGCAGGTGATCTACATCGTCAAGGGCACCGACGTGCGCCACAACCCGCTCGGCAAGGTCGAGTCGGTGGTGAGCTGACGAGGCGCGGCACAAGCATCATGGGACGCATCCTGGTGGTGGAAGACGAGCCGGCGATCGCCGAGCTCATTGCGATGAACCTGCGTCACGCTGGCCACGAGGTGGTGCTGGCGGGTGACGCCGTGGCGGCGCAGGCAGCGCTGGACGCCGAGTTGCCCGATCTGGTGCTGCTCGACTGGATGTTGCCCGACCAGAGCGGCTTGACGCTGGCGAGGCGCTGGCGCGGTGCGGCGCGCACCAAGGCCATGCCCATCATCATGCTCACGGCACGCGCCGAAGAGCCGGACAAGATCGCTGGTCTGGACGCCGGGGCCGACGACTACCTCACCAAACCTTTCTCGACCAACGAGTTGCAGGCGCGTATCCGGGCGGTGCTGCGACGCAAGTCGCCCGAGGCACTGGATGCGGCGATCGAGATCGCCGGCCTTCGGCTCGATCCGGCCACTCACCGGGTGACACGCGGCGAACTTCGAGCTCAAGCTCGGGCCGACCGAATTCCGCCTGCTGCACTTCCTGATGGCGCACCCCGAGCGGGTGCACAGCCGCAGCCAGTTGCTCGACCGGGTCTGGGGTGACCATGTCTACATCGAGGAGCGCACGGTGGACGTCCACGTCAAGCGCCTGCGCGAGGCGCTGGCGCCTGCGCAGTGTGGTGCCCTGATCGAGACGGTGCGCGGCGCTGGTTACCGGCTGGCAGCTGGTGCAGCAGTCGGGGCCGGCGACTGACGAACGTCTCGATGTGCTGGATTGACCGCCCGCATGCCCGCCCGATCGTCGGCCGGATGCCTCGACCGGGGCCTCGACTGGATCCTGGTCAAGGTGTTGTCACTTGTGCCGTCGGTCTCGTCGGGCCCCGGCAGGCGTTTCAACCCTTGATCCACTGACCTCATCGATGTCCGCTGCTTTTGCCCGTCTGGTGCGCCATGTACTCGAAGCGACCGTGGGCGCCTTGCTTGGTTATGTGATCGGCCAGCGCCTGGGTACGCCGCTGCTCGGCGCCTGGTGTGGTGGCGTGGCCGGTCTGTCGATCCAGGCTGTGCGCGACGTGCTGGGCATCGCACGGCTGGAGGCCTGGCTGCGGCTGGCCAAGGCGGAGCATCACGCGCCCGATCTGCCGCGTTTATCGGGCTTCTGGCGCGAGCTGGGGTACCGCTTCGAGGGTGCGCTGCGTGAACGCGAGCGGCGTGTCGAGCATGAAGGGCAGCGCCTGGCGCAGTTCCTGTCGGCCATCGAGGCGTTACCCAACGGCGTGTTGCTGCTCGACGCCAACGACCATATCCTGTGGTGCAGTCGGGTGGCGGCGGGGCATTTCGCGCTCGATCCGCAACGTGACCTGGGCCAGCGGGTCACCAACCTCGTGCGGGCGCCCGGGTTCGTGGCACACCTGGCCAGCCTGACACCGTCGGCTCGCGACACGGCCGACGCCGAGCCACGCGAGCCGGTCGTCATGCCGTCACCGGCGCGCAACTTGAACCTGTCGGTGCTGGCGGTGACCTATGCCAATGGGCTGCGCCTGGTGTTGTCGCAGGACGTGACCGACAGCCAGCGCAACGACGAGATGCGGCGCAACTTCGTCGCCAATGTGTCGCACGAGATCCGCACGCCCCTCACCGTGCTGGTCGGTTTTGTCGACACGCTGGCCGATCTGCCGCTGAGCGAGGCCGAACGAGCCCGCGTCATCGGGCTGATGCGCCAGCAGTCGCAGCGTATGCAGTCGCTGGTGGACGACCTGCTCACACTGGCGCGGATCGAAGGCAGTGCGCCGCCGCCGCCGGACCGCTGGATCGATCTGGCCGAACTGGTCGGGCAGGTCCGGGTCGAGGCTGAAGGCCTGTCACGTGGTCGCCACCAGATCAGCTGGAACGGCGAGTCGACCGGCATCGAACTGGCCGGCAACACGAGTGAGTTGCGTTCGGCGATGGCCAACCTGATAAGCAATGCGGTGCGTTACACCCCCGAGCAGGGTCAGATCGACTTTGCCGTGCGCACGCGCCACGACGGACGCCTGCAGGTCGAGGTGCGCGATAGCGGCATCGGCATCGCGCCCGAACATCTGCCCCGATTGACCGAACGGTTCTACCGTGTCGACGGCAGCCGCTCGCGCGCCACCGGCGGCACCGGGCTGGGACTGGCAATCGTCAAACACGTGGTGCAGCGCCACGGCGGTGAACTGCAGATCCGCAGCGAACTGGGCCGGGGCTCGACCTTCGCCATGGTGCTACCGGCGGCGCGGGTGCGGCACGAACATTCGGCGGAACTGGGTGCAGCGGTGTAAGGCTGCACTTCGAATGGCGTCTGGCCCGGACGCTGCGAGCCAGGACATCGGTACATCAGTAGTTCTGGACCGGAATGCCGCTTGGCGCGCAACAGCAGAGCGACGGATCGATGGATGACACGAACAGTGCGGGCCTGCACTCCAGCAGTGGCGACTGCTGCGGTCCGATCTAAAGCCGACGGTAGACCACCAGGGTTTCTTCGCGGTCGGCGGGGCGCCGTTCGCGCACGACGAGTCTCCAGCCAGGCAAGGCGAGCGGCTCCCTGCCCAGCGGCACGCTGGCCACCTGCCAGTCGCAGCGCTTGCTGTCTTGTCGTTCGACGCGCCACTGGCCCATGACCTCCAGTGCGGCCAGCTGGCTGCGGCTGAGTTGCGGGGCCAGCACACACACCCTGGCGGGCAACTGGTTCGACAGGCGTTCGATGAGTGGCCGGTAGCTGCGCGCGTAATCGAGCAGCGGCAGCCACAAGCTCATCAGCAACAGCCAGTTGAGCGCCACACCGGCGGCGGGCAGCACCATGCTTTTCCACAGCGGATGGCGATGGCGCCCTGTGCGCCAGCGCACCAACCAAAGCCACGCGATGGTGCCCAGCGCCGCTGCGATCAGCTCGAACAGGCTGAAACGGGCCACAAAGCCCGGCGCCAGGCGCGCCACATTGGCGGCGATCTTGGGCGGCGTGCCAGTCTGCATCGCCAGGTAGATGACCCAGATCGAGAGTGCACACAGGCTGAAGAAGAACACCGAGAACCAGTCGATCGCCGCACTCACGCTGCGCTGCAAGGTGGGCAGGGCAAAGGCGGCCAGCACGGCCAGGCCGGGCAGGGCCAGCATGAGGGCACGGTCCGAGCCGCCCATGCTCAGGCTCACGACCAATGCCACGCCAGCACTGACGAGCGGGAGCGACAGATGCCGATGCAGCAGATGCTGGCGCCAGCGCCAGACCGTCCACGCCGCCAGCGGCAGTGTCGGCCAGGGGAACCAGATCAGCAGGCGCACGAGGCCGAGGGCCTTTTCGGGCCGATCGACGCGCCAGGCCCAGGCGTCCAGCCCAGTGGCTACCAGCAAGGAAAGCAGTGCCGAGGCGCCGATCCAGCGCGCCAGATTGCGTGCGCCGTCGAAGCTCGACCTCAGGCAGACCACCATACCGGCGATGCCCAGCAAGACGGCTGTACTGGCCGCACCACTGGCGGCCAGCACGGGCAGGGCGACCAGGGTGGCGATTCGCGCCTTGGTGGCACGAAACGGACTGACCGCCAGCGCGTAGAGATACAGCGTGCAGGCTGCAAGCTGGGCCAACTCGGGCGTGGTTTCGTGTCCCAGTTGCAGCAGGCCGAGAGTGGCGATCAGCGCCAGCAACGCGGCATCGGCAATGGCGCGGGCGTAGTCGGTGGGCTGTGCTTCGCCACCGAAGGCGAACGCCAGCGGCTGTGCCGCTTCGGTGCGCGCCAGGTGATAGGCGGCGTACCACAACAGCGCCAGCAGGGCCGACAGCAGCAGGGCGAACGGCAGACGTGCGGCGACGCTCGGGTCGAGCCAGGGCAACGCCTGCATGCTCAGCGCGCCGATCCAGTAGGGCAGCAGACCGTTGTCCGTCACCAGGCCGGCGATGCTCGGGCTGAACCACGAGGCGTCGCCCTGGGCCAGGCTGCGCATGTAGCCCACCGCGATGATGTCGGCGTTTTTCCAGGCGTCGCGGCCGAAGATGCCGGGCAGCACATAGGCCGCACACAACAGCAGCAGGGCCAGGCGCGGCAGGCGCTGCACGGCGCGCTGCGAGACGAGGGCGGGGTTGGGTGAATTCACATGAAAAAAGGCAGCCCGGGCTGCCTTTTGTTCTGCATGCGCAAAGGACGGATCAACTGCTGGCCCGTCCCATGGCCGGTCACTTCTTGGCGGGCGTGCCGACGCGGGCGAACTTGTTGCGGAACTTCTCGACGCGGCCGCCCAGGCTGTCGATGCTCTTTTGTGTACCGGTGTAGAAGGGATGCGATTCGCTGGTGGTTTCCAGCTTGAACAGCGGCACTTCACGCCCGTCTTCGAGCTTGATCATTTCCTTGCTCGAAGCGCATGAACGGGTCACGAACTTGAAGCCGTTGGACAGATCGACGAAGCAGACGTCGCGGTAGTTGGGGTGAATGCCGTCTTTCATGGGATACCTTGAGCTGTTGAGCCGGCAGCCACAGCGCCCTTTGCACTGCACTTGCCGAAAAGAAAACCGCAGATTATAGGGTGCGGACGAGGGTGTTCAGCCGCCGCGACGCATCATGTCGAAGAAGTCGATGTTGGTCTTGCTGGCCTTCATCTTGTCGAGGATGAACTCCATCGCCTCGATCTCGTCCATGTTGTAGAGCAGCTTGCGCAGGATCCAGGTCTTTTGCAAGATCTCGGGCTTGAGCAGCAGCTCTTCGCGCCGGGTGCCGCTCTTGTTGAGCTGGATGGCCGGGTAGACGCGTTTTTCGGACATGCGGCGGTCGAGATAGATCTCGCAGTTGCCGGTGCCCTTGAACTCTTCGTAGATCACCTCGTCCATACGGCTGCCGGTGTCGATCAGCGCGGTGCCGATGATGGTGAGCGACCCACCTTCCTCGATGTTGCGCGCCGCGCCGAAGAAACGCTTGGGGCGCTGCAGCGCATTGGCGTCGACACCGCCGGTCAGCACCTTGCCGGAAGAGGGCACCACGGTGTTGTAGGCGCGCGCCAGTCGGGTGATCGAGTCGAGAAGGATGACCACATCCTTCTTCAGTTCGACCAGGCGCTTGGCGCGTTCGATCACCATCTCGGCCACCTGCACATGGCGCGCGGCGGGTTCGTCGAAGGTGGAACTGATCACTTCGCCGCGCACCGTGCGCTGCATCTCGGTCACTTCTTCGGGACGCTCGTCGACCAGCAGGACGATCAGGTGCACGTCGGGATAGTTGGCGATGATCGCGTGCGCCAGGTGCTGCATCATGATCGTCTTGCCGCTCTTGGGCTGCGAGACGAGCAGGGCGCGCTGGCCTTTGCCGATGGGCGCCACCAGGTCGATGATGCGGCTGGTGATGTTTTCGTCGCTGCGGATGTTCTCGCGTTCGAGCTTGAACTGTTCCTTGGGGAACAGTGGCGTCAAGTTCTCGAACATGATCTTGTTCTTGGTCTCTTCCGGCGTGAGACCGTTGACGTGATCGACCTTCACGAGCGCGAAGTAACGCTCGCCGTCCTTGGGCACCCTCACTTCACCTTCGATCAAGTCGCCTGTGTGCAGGTTGAAGCGCCGGATCTGGCTGGGCGACAGGTAGATGTCGTCGGTGCTGGCCATGTAGCTGGCCTCGATCGAACGCAGGAAGCCGAAGCCATCGGGCAGCACTTCGAGCACGCCATCACCGAAGACCTGCTCGCCACCCTTGGCGCGCTTCTTCATGATGGCGAACATCAGCTCTTGCTTGCGCATGCGAGCGGTGTTCTCGATCTCCAGTGCGTCCGCCATCTGGACGAGGGCGGAAATATGGAGGGCCTTGAGTTCGGAAAGGTGCATTCAGGCGTACCCGCAAATCAGGCGCAGTGCGTCGCGCGCATGCGCCGAGGCAGACCGGCCCCTGAGCTCACCTTGAGCGCCAACGAGGACGCACCCTGGGGCTGCGCTCGCGCACTCGAAATCATCGGGGAGGGGGAGGGGCCGAAGCTGCGCGCAATGATCGGTCTGGTGTCAGCCGTCAGGCAGCTGCGCGCAGTGGCGTTCGGTAGCGGCCGAGCCGTGGGCCCGACTGCTGGAGATGATTATAGGTTGGCGTCGATGAAGCTCGTCAACTGCGACTTCGACACGGCGCCGACCTTGGTGGCGGCCAGTTGACCCGACTTGAACAGCATCAGCGTGGGGATGCCGCGGATGCCGAACTTGGCGGGCACTTCGCGGTTTTCGTCGACGTTCATCTTGGCGATCTGGACGCGGCCTTCATAGGCCGAGGCAACTTCGTCGAGGATGGGTGCAATCATCTTGCACGGGCCGCACCATTCGGCCCAGTAGTCGACCAGCACGGGGGTTTCCGACTTCAGCACGTCGCCATCGAAGGAACTGTCTGAGATGTGTTTGATGAGATCGCTGCTCATGGCTTGATTCCGAAGGGGGCGGGCTCGCCACCTGACAGGTGCGAGAGGAAAACGAGGTGGGGATTCGACACACAGCACTGCCTGCGTCGATGGCTGCGATTCTGTCACGAAGGCTCGCACCACGCCGCCAGTGGAAACGCCCCGTTAAATTCGCGCTGTTTCGGACTTGTCGGCAGCCGCTGCGGGGTCAAATGACACCATCTGCTCACTCATCGGGTGTCGTTCCGCACATGCCTGCCGTCACCTCGCCGTTGCCGCGCAATTCCGGCCCTCCATCGCGGCCGATGCCCTTGGCTTCGGGCGCCAAGCGGGTAGGGCGTTTCACCTTGCGTGAACTCATCGGGCGCAGCAGTTCGACCATGGCCTGGCAGGCGCAGGACATCCGTACTGGCGCAGCGGTCATGCTGATGCTGCCGCGCACATCGTCGCCGGGGCCCTCCATGGTCTCGGCCTGGGTCGATGCGGTCAGGCGTGCGGCCAGGCTCGACCATCCCAGGCTGATTGCGCCGATCGAATTCGGCGAACACGAAGGCTGGCCGTTTCTCGCGTGTGAGTGCCCGCAGGGCGCCCGGCCGTTGACCATGTGGCTGGCGGATCAACCCATGCCCAGCCTGCTCGACGTGGCGCGTTGGGTCACCGATTTGCTCGACGGCCTGGCCTTTGCCCATGATGCCGGCCTGGCTCATGGGGACATCGGGCTGCATAACGTTGTTGTCGACCGGCTGGGCCGCGCCAGGTTGTGGGGCCTCGGTGCCGCCTGGCCCGACATCGTGGAGCCCGTCGATCAGACGGAAATTGCCACCTTGCAGCAACAACGTGCTGCGGGGGGGCAGGACGTGTTGGCAGTTGGCCTGTTGCTGCATCAGCTCGTCGCACGGGTGCCGGCACTCGACGAACCCGATCTGCCGTCGGCCATCCGGCGCATCGGCCGCGAGATCGTCCGCCTGCCCTGGACATTGCCGACGCCCGTGCCAGAGGCCTTGCGGGCCATCGTCAATCGCTCGACCGATCGGCATGTGCGTCGCCGCTACCTCAGCGCGAGAAGCCTGCAAAGGGCGCTCGACGGCTGGTGCAAGGTCGAGGCCGATGCCAAGGGTGGGGCCCTGGCCTTGCTGGTCGAGAAACTGCACGCGGTTGGCCACCTGCCTGCCCGGCCTGGCCTGGCGCAACGTGTGGTTCAGGTCGCCCGTATGGACACCCAGCGCATCGACGATCTCACCGACGTGATCCTCGAGGATCCGGCGTTGTCGTTCGAGTTGCTTCGTGCCGTCAACACGGCCGAATTGTCCGGCCATGCCGGTCAGGTGGTCACGACGGTGCGGCGTGCTATCGAGCTGCTGGGCACCACCGGAGTGAGGCGGGCCGCCAGTTCGTTGCGAGCCTGGCCCGGCCCGCTCGATGCGGCGGCTGCGACCGCGCTGGAGCGTGGCATGCGTCAGGCATTTCTTGCTGGCCATCTGGCCGAACTGCTCGCCCCCGCCGGCCTCGACGGCGAGGCTGCGCTGCTCGTGGCCCAGATGCAGCATCTCGGGCGCCTGCTGTTGCTGTATCACTTTGCCGATGAAGCCGGCCAGATCGACCAACTCATGATGCCGACGCCGGATCCGGACGACGAACGTCGCATGGTGCCGGGGCTCACCGAAACAGGTGCTGCGATGGCCGTGATCGGAGTGAGCCTGGACGCCCTGGCGCATGCCGTGGCGCACCACTGGGGCCTGGACGATCGCATCCGCGAGATGATGCAGCCGCTTTCGCGCGACACGGCGGTTCACACACCCGAGAACATTGCCGGCTGGTTGCGCCTGGTAGCCAGTTGCGCCCATGAATGCGTCTTGGTGATGTCGATGCCGGCGGCGTCGCAGGGCCGGGCTTTGTCGCTGGTGGCCAGTCGCTACTCGCGGGCGCTGGGCACAACACTCGAGTCGTTACACGAGGCGATTGCTGGTGCGCGGCAACGCCTGGGCAATCACCTTCGTGCCAAGCCGCGCGGCACATCGTGATCGGATGAACGAGCCGATCGGCACGACCCACAAATGCGAACACGCCCGCAGGCGTGTTCGTTGAAGAAGGGTGACGAGCCTGAACCCCGGCACTGGCAGCTAACAGTTAGGGCTGCTTCGTTCCCGACCTGACCCGGTTGGCTGCGCCACCATGCGGGGAGGCCCGTCGAGGTGCATTGTAGGTGAGTCAGGCGGTCGCGGGCTCGGCCTTGGGTTTGTCGCTCTTGCGAGGGTCGATGTCGAGGGTCACCTCGCCCTCGCCGTCTACGTCGACAGTGAGCCGGCCCCCGTCGATCAGGCGGCCGAACAGCAGTTCGTCGGCCAGGGCGCGCCGGATCGTGTCCTGGATCAGGCGCTGCATCGGCCGTGCGCCCATGAGCGGATCGAAGCCCTTCTTGCCCAGGTGTTTGCGCAGCGCGTCGGTGAAAGTGACCTCGACCTTCTTCTCGGCGAGCTGGCTTTCGAGCTGCAACAGGAACTTGTCGACCACCCGCAGGATGATGTCTTCGTCCAGCGCCTTGAAGTTGACGATGGCATCCAGCCGATTGCGGAACTCGGGCGTGAACATGCGCTTGATGTCGGCCATCTCGTCGCCGCTCTCGCGCGCCGTGGTGAAACCGATGGTGGCGCGGTTCATGGTCTCGGCCCCCGCATTGGTCGTCATCACGATGATGACGTTACGGAAATCGGCCTTGCGCCCGTTGTTGTCGGTCAGCGTGCCGTGGTCCATCACCTGCAGCAACACGTTGAAGACATCCGGGTGTGCCTTCTCGATTTCGTCGAGCAACAACACGCAGTGCGGTTTCTTGGTGATGGCCTCGGTCATCAGCCCGCCCTGGTCGAAGCCGACGTAGCCCGGAGGTGCGCCGATCAGGCGGCTGACCGCGTGCCGCTCCATGTACTCCGACATGTCGAAGCGGATCAGGTCGATCCCCAGGATGTAGCCGAGCTGTTTGGCGACCTCGGTCTTGCCCACGCCGGTCGGGCCGCTGAAAAGGAAGGCACCGATCGGCTTGTCTGGCTTGCCCAGGCCCGAGCGCGCCATCTTGATGGCGCCCGACAGCGCCTCGATGGCGGCGTCCTGTCCGAACACCACACTCTTGAGGTCGCGGTCGAGTGTGCGCAGCTTCGAGCGGTCGTCGCTCGACACGCTGGCCGGCGGAATACGCGCGATCTTGGCGACGATGTCCTCGACCTCTGCCCGGGTGATGGTTTTCTTCTGCTTGTTCTTGGGCAGCACGCGTTGTGCCGCGCCGGCCTCGTCGATCACGTCGATCGCCTTGTCGGGCAGGTGCCGGTCGCTGATGTACTTGGCCGACAGCTCAGCCGCAGCCTGCAGCGCGCCCAGTGCGTATTTGACGCTGTGGTGCTCTTCGAAGCGCGACTTGAGGCCCTTCAGGATCTCGATGGTCTGCTTGACCGAAGGCTCGACCACGTCGACCTTCTGGAAGCGCCGCGACAGCGCTGCGTCTTTTTCGAAGATGCCGCGGTACTCGGTGAACGTCGTCGCGCCGATGCACTTGATCTGGCCCGAGCTGAGCGCCGGCTTGAGCAGGTTGCTGGCGTCGAGTGTGCCGCCCGAGGCTGCGCCTGCACCGATCAGTGTGTGGATCTCGTCGATGAACATGATCGCGTTGGTCAGTTCACGCAACTGCTTGAGCACGCTCTTGAGGCGCTGCTCGAAATCGCCGCGGTACTTGGTGCCGGCCAGCAACGCGCCCATGTCCAGCGAATAGACCACCGCGTCGGCCAGGATGTCGGGCACGTCGCCCTGCGTGATGCGCCAGGCCAGGCCTTCGGCGATCGCCGTCTTGCCCACGCCAGCCTCGCCGACCAGCAGCGGGTTGTTCTTGCGCCGGCGGCACAGGATCTGCACCACTCGCTCGACCTCATGCTCGCGGCCGATCAGCGGGTCGATGCGACCTTCGCGCGCGGCGACGTTGAGGTTGTGCGTGTACTGGTCGAGCGGCGAGCCCTTGCCTTCGCCTTCTTCCTTCTCGGCCTCGGGTGAGTTCGATTCGTTCGACTTGGTCGGCTCGGGCGGGTCGGACTTGCGGCTGCCGTGGGCGATGAAGTTCACCACGTCCAAACGTGTCACGCCCTGCTGGTGCAGGTAGTACACGGCGTGAGAATCCTTCTCGCCGAAGATGGCCACCAGCACGTTCGAGCCGGTGACTTCCTTCTTGCCGTTGCCGGTGGACTGCACGTGCATGATGGCGCGCTGGATGACGCGCTGGAAGCCCAGCGTCGGCTGGGTGTCCACGTCATCGGTGCCGCCTACCGTGGGCGTGTTTTCCTTGATGAACTGCGTCAAGCTCTTGCGCAGGTCCTCGATGTTGGCGGCACAGGCCTTGAGCACCTCGGAGGCCGAGGGGTTGTCCAGCAAGGCGAGCAGCAGGTGCTCGACCGTGATGAACTCGTGGCGCTGCTGCCTGGCTTCGACGAACGCCATGTGCAGGCTGACTTCCAACTCTTGCGCAATCATGCGATCTCCATAATGCACTGCAGGGGATGACCCGACCTGCGCGCCGCTGCCTGAACGATCTCGACCTTGGTTGCCGCCACGTCATGCGTGTAGACACCGCAGATGCCACGGCCTTCATGATGAATCTTCAGCATGATCTGGGTGGCAGTCTCGATGTCGCGGTGGAAGTACTCCTGTAACACCATCACGACGAACTCCATGGGGGTGAAGTCGTCGTTCAACATGACCACCTGATAGACCGGCGGCGGCTTGACCCGCGCTGCCTGGCGCTCCGCCACGACCGAACCTTCGCCGTCGGCGGGGGGTACGGGCGTCGTGGGGGGCAGGCCGGGCTGATCAGTGGACATGGGGCCATTCTATCGACGCAGTCAAGGCCGCGCAGGACTCCGGCGAGGACGGCCTGCGCACGCCCGTCGAGGCCTGTTCGGCCGATGGCGATGCGGGTTTGTTCGCATGTTGCTGGCTCGTCGCCATGCGGGTATGCATAGTTGACAGTCGCTGAGCCGGCGCTGAAAAATCGTCTCAAACATTCGGGATTTCCGGAGGAGTGAGATGGCTCAAGGAACCGTGAAATGGTTCAACGACGTCAAAGGGTTTGGCTTCATTGAACCAGAAGAAGGTGGAGAAGATGTGTTCGCACATTTCTCTGCCATACAGATGGAGGGTTTTCGTACCCTCAAGCAGGGCTCGCGCGTGAGTTTCGATCTGGTCGATGGGCCTAAAGGTCGTCTCGCCCAGAATATCTCTGCGCTGGATGCTGGCGCGCGCAGCGCGGCTCAGCCACCCATGTCGGCCGCGGCCTGACTGCAAATACCTTGGCAGGTACGAAAAGGCGAGGCAGATGCCTCGCCTTTGCTTTTGAGCGGGCACTGGCAGGCGCTTTGGTACGTGGGCGTGCTGGCTGGGTGCCGTATGCAGGCACTTGCGGTCCACAAAAGGCTGGTCCTGGCCCAAGCGCGCGCCAGGTGTGTGCGAGGCGCGAAATGGACTCGGTGCACGACGTTTCCGGGGATTATCTGAATGACGCTGCCGATCTGCAGCGGGCGCTAGTTGCCAGGGTCAATCGCCAGCACGAAACTGCGCCGAAGCGGGTCACCTCGTGAATCGGCTTTCCTTCGACTTGTTCCGGCGGCTTCGACGCAAGATTGGGGCGCAGGATCGTTGCCGTTACCGTGTCCCACATTCGGACCAACGTGCGTGATTAGATGGTGAAGTCTGGAAAGATTGCGCGATCACGCGCACCAGGCCGCCTGCAGCGGTGCCCAGACCGCCATGGCGACTGTCCAGGCGCTCATCGAGACGATGCCTGCACCAGCCAGGCGTAGCGACCAACCTGCGGCGATGTTGTTGGTCAAGCTCGAGGAATTCGCGGTGCTGGCAGGCGTTGCGGCTGCGATCGTCTTGGTGCGCCAAACCTTGCCCCACAACCAGTTGCCGGCCAGCAGGCCGGGCATGCTGGTCAGGCCGAACAGGGCCATCACGGCGGCCCCCTCGATCGGATCGGACGCCAGTGCCGCGATCACCAGGGCTGCATGCAGCACCCCGCAGGGCACGGCAAGCCACAAGGCACCCGTGGCCGAAGCTTTCGCGTGTCCGTGCCATCGAATGGTCTGCGTGGCGCTGGGGGACTGCTGTCTGCGGGCGCCGTTGGCCAGCCAGGTCTCGAGCGCCAGCGGCAGTCGACCTCGTACCAGCAGATTGAGACCGAGCAGAAGCACCGCCAGCTGGAGCATCAACCAGATGGGCTTGGTCCAGGGCTGGATGTCGGCCAACCAGCTGATGCCGCCGCCGACGGTGGCGGCAAGTCCGCCACCCACCGCGTAGCCCGCGAGGCGACCAAGCAGCACACTCCACCTGCCTGTCGCGCGGTCGTCACCAGTGCAGCGTTGCGCCGTGAGTTTGCACGCGCCCGCACACATGGCGGCGCAATGCGGCGTCGCGGCCGCGCCCATGAGGGCAGCGGTCAGCAGCAGGGTGCCTGTCATGTCGAAGTCGAAGGTCGGCTCAGATCACCTTCGAGAAACGCTCGCGCGTCTTGTCGGCCTGCAGGTGGCGGTCGAACAGGCTGGCAACGGCACGTACGAAGTACCACCCGCGGGGGGTCACGTCGAAGCCGTCCGGATTGCGCACGACCAGCCCATCGTCGATCAGGCGATCGAGGCCGGCCAGTTCGTTGGCGAAGTACCTCTTGAAGTCGATCAGGTGTGCCAGTTCGATCGACTCGTAGTTGAGGCTGCCATGGCACATCACCGACATGATGACTGCGCGGCGCAACACGTCGTCGCGTGTCAGCGCAAGTCCACGCACGACAGGCAATTGATTGCGGTTGAGTGCGTCGTAGTAGTCGTCGAGTGTCTTGGCGTTCTGGCTGTATACCGCCCCGACGCGGCCGATGGCCGACACACCCAGCGCGATGAGGTCGCAGTCGGGGTGGGTGCTGTAACCTTGAAAGTTGCGGTGCAGGCGACCCTGGCGCTTGGCGATGGCGAGCGGGTCGTCCGGCAGGGCGAAGTGGTCCATGCCGATGTAGTGGTAGCCATGGCCGAGGAAACCCGAGATCGCGCCTGACAACATCTCGATGCGCTGTCCGCCCGTCGGCAGTTCGGCATCGTTGATGCGGCGTTGCGGCTTGAAACGTTGCGGCAGATGAGCGTAGCCATACATGGCGATGCGGTCGGGGCGCAGGGCCGCTACCTGGCTGATGGTGCGGGCGAAACTCTCGGGGGTCTGGCGCGGCAGGCCGTAGATCAGGTCGACGTTGATCGACAGGAAGCCGCAGGCGCGAGCGCTCTTCATGAGTGCTTCGACCTGTTCGAATGGCTGCTCTCGGTGTACCGCTTCCTGGACATCGGGGTCGAAGTCCTGAACGCCGAAGCTGACCCGGTTGAAGCCCATGCGAGCCAGGTTGTGCAGGCGTTCGTCGGTGACAGTGCGTGGGTCGATCTCGATCGAGAACTCGCCACCGTCAGCCAGCTTGAACGTGCTGCCGAGCTTGTCCATCAGTCGGCCGAGCTGCGCGTCGGTGAGATAGGTCGGTGTGCCGCCTCCGAAGTGCAGTTGCGACACGGCCTGGCGGGGGCCCATCGCTGCCGCCACCAGGGCCAGTTCGTGTTCGAGAGCAGTCAGATACGGCTCGGCCTTGCTGTGATCTCGGGTGACCACCTTGTTGCAGCCGCAGTAGTAGCAGATCGACTCGCAGAACGGGACGTGAACGTACACCGACAGGGGCTGACCGGACCCTGCGCCGACGCTGCGTTGGTCGAGTGCTTGAAGGTAGGCCTGAGCGTCGAAGGCATCGACGAATCGGTCTGCCGTAGGATACGAGGTGTAGCGCGGGCCTGGAACGTCCATGCGGCGCAACAGGTCGACCGACAGGATGCCTGCCTCACCGGCCACCACTTCAGACACAGGCGGTGATTGACCTTGTGTACCGGCCGAACTGCCAGGATTGGCGGCACAGTCGATTTCGCAGATTGGGATGACGGCAGAGGCTCGGTTGGTGTTCTGCCCGGCGGGTGTAGCAATGTCCATGGTCGTCACTGTGCCTGTTGTGCCTGTGTTCAACTTGATCTGCCTCAAGTGTGGCATCGTGTGCCCTACAAAGAATCCGAGTCACCTGTTGTGCGTCCCATGCACACTGTTTTTCGTCAAGTCCCTACGTCAATCCATTCGGTACCTGCCGCGCATCGATAATGAACTCCATGTCAGAAGCCCCCTTTCGCATCGATGCGCTCAAGGTTGCATGCTCGTCATGCAACTTACGCGAACTCTGTCTTCCGGTCGGCCTCACGTCCGAGCAGTTGAGCGCCCTGGACACCATGGTCAGCACACGCCGCAGCGTCAAGCGTGGCGAGGCCTTGTTTCATGCCGGTGAGCCGTTTGGCGCGCTCTACGCCGTGCGCACGGGGTTCTTCAAGACCATCGTGTCTGCGGCCGATGGGCGCGAGCAGGTCACCGGATTCCAGATGGCCGGTGAGCTCATCGGGTTGGACGGCATCGGTACCGATCAGCACACCTGCGATGCCGTAGCGCTCGAAGACTCGCAGGTCTGCATGATTCCTTACAACCAGCTCGAATCGCTGTCGCGCGAGTTCACCCTGCTGCAGCACCAGTTCCACAAGATCATGAGCCGCGAGATCGTGCGCGACCACGGCGTGATGCTGCTGCTGGGCAGCATGCGCGCCGAGGAGCGACTGGCTGCGTTTGTGCTCAACCTGACACAGCGGCTGCAGGCCCGTGGCTTCTCTGCCTCGGCCCTCGTGTTGCGAATGACGCGCGAAGAGATCGGCAGCTATCTCGGCCTGAAGCTCGAAACGGTAAGCCGCACCTTCTCGAAGTTTCAGGACGATGGCCTGCTCGAGGTGAAGCAGCGTGATATCCGCATCCTCGACCTGGGTGCCCTGCAGCGTCTGGTCAGTAGCGTCAACTGCTGAGGCTCGGGCCAGGGGGGCTGTCTGCGGTGGGTTGCCCCAGCGGACTCGAGCGACGACTATTGCTGCGGCAACGCAGCGTGATGCAAGGTGAGTCGCCGATTGCGGCGCTCGATCACGGCCAGTGTGGACGCTGCCGAACCTGCTCGTTCACGTCGCCGGGTTCCTGCAGCAGCAATTGGGTTATGGCCCCGGCGGTCGACAGGATGACCCAGAACGCAAAGAAGGCGAGTGTGTAGACCGCCGAGCGCGAGATCGTCACCGGTGCCCCCCCAAGCCAGTGCAGGTCGGCCGGGTCGGCGAACGCAAATACCAACATCTCGATCACGCCGGCCATCAAGAAGGCTGGCCAGATGATGGCCACCACACGCTGACCAAAGCTAGATAGCGGTTGCGCCCGGACCTCGCTGTCATAGTCGGCACCGATATCGAAGTGATCTTGCGAAGGTGCGGGTGTCACCTTGTCGTGGGTCTGGTTGGACACGGGGTCGCCCAATTGCGGTTGTCGTTGCTGCCGTGGATTTGCCGAAGTTCAACGCACACCGGTTGCCGCATGGTTTCTTCCCACCATCGCCGGCGCCTGGGCGGTGGCCTGCGCATTCTTGGTCGCCTTGTCGCCTTCGATGGCCACCACCGGCGTGGTCGGCAACACCGGGTCGGGATTGGCGATGGCCAGGTAGAGCGTTACAAAGCTGGCCAGCACGACGATGGCTGGCCCGCCGACGACAAGCCACACCATGGGTACGCGATACCAGATTGGGCTGGCGGCGGCGGTCTGCGTATTCGAGTCGGACATCTTGGCTCCTGTGAAAGGGTAGGGCATTGGGCGCCTGGCACCTGGTTCGTGCAAGTGGTGCCGGGATTCTGGCGTGAGCCTAGCGTGGAATGACGAACGTGGACTTCTCGCGCACCATTGCGCCGCCTTGACCGTCACCGGCCAGTCGTTCGACGTCGAATTCGATCGGGTGCACACCAGCGCCGGCCGCTTGTGCTGGGCCTGGGGCTAGCCTGACTTCGACGCCTATCCAGCGGGCTTCGGCAGACTCGAGCGTGAACTCGCTGGCGCCGCCCAGCCGCACACCTGCCAGGCCGGTCACCGCCACTCGGTAGCGCTGCCTGCCTTCGGTCGTGTTCATCACCTGCAGGCGGTACACGTTCTCGATTTCGCCGTCGTCGACCACACGTGCCAACGCTGCCCGGTCACGCACCACGTCGACGCGGAACGGTGATCGCAGCCACAGGCTGACAGCCAGCGCGCCGACGATGAGCACCAGGATGGCGGTGTAGATCAGCACCCGCGGACGCAAGGCGCGTCGCATCAGTTGTGCCTTGCCCCAATGCGAGGCCAGACCGTTCTGAGTGGCGTAACGCACCAGGCCACGCGGGTAGTTCATCTTGTCCATCACGCCGTCGCAGACGTCGATGCAGGCGGCGCAGCCGATGCATTCGTACTGCAGGCCCTTGCGGATGTCGATGCCGGTGGGACAGACTTGCACACACAAGCCGCAATCGATGCATTCACCCAGGCCGGCGGCCTTGTAGTCGATCTTGCGCCCGCGTGTGCCGCGTGGTTCGCCGCGCTCGGTGTCGTAGCTGATGACGAGTGTGTCCTTGTCGAACATCGCGCTCTGGAAACGCGCGTACGGGCACATGTACTTGCAGACCTGCTCGCGCATGTAGCCGGCGTTGCCGTAGGTGGCAAAGCCGTAGAACAGCACCCAGAACCATTCCCAGGGGCCGAACCCGAGCGTGAGGGCTTCGGCGGTCAGTGTGCGTATCGGTGTGAAGTAGCCGACGAAGCTCAGACCGGTCCAGAGCGAGAGCAGGACCCAGCTCACCTGGGTGCCGCTCTTGCGCAGCCATTTGCGGGCTGTCCATGCCCCGGCATCGAGCTTGATGCGCTGCATGCGGTCGCCTTCGAAGCGATGCTCGATCCACAGGAAGATCTCGGTGTACACCGTCTGTGGGCAGGCATATCCACACCACAAGCGCCCCGCCACAGCGGTGAAAAGAAACAGTGCGTAGGCCGCGATGATCAGCAGGCCGGTCAGGTAAATGAAGTCCTGCGGGTGCAGCACCAGACCGAAGATGTAGAAGCGCCTCGAGGCCAGCTCGAACAGCACCGCTTGGCGGTCGTTCCACATCAGCCAGGGCAGGCCGTAGAAGATGATCTGCGTGAGCCACACCAGTCCCCAGCGCCACTTGGCGAACACGCCGCTCACGGCGCGGGGGTGGATGCGCTTGGTCTTCTCGTACAGACCGACCAGTTCACCTGCCGGTGCCGGCGGTTTGGCCTCGCGCACGTCAGACTCTGCAGATCCTGCAAGTGACTGAGCTGGCGTGGCGGGGGAAGGTTGATTCATGCTTGTGGTGGCCCGAAAAAACACCAGCCGGGGGTTGGGCGCCCCCGGCTGGTGCGACTCGGAGCGATTTTGCTTGGCTTACTTGGGCGCGTCGCCTTGTGCGGTCTTGGTGGCCGACCGGTTCGACAGGCTCCAAACGTAGGCGCCGAGCACGCGCACCTGTTCGGGCGACAGGCGAGTGCCGAAGGCCGGCATGACGTTGGTCTTGCCGACATTGACCATCGAGGTCACCGCGTCTTCACCCCAGCCGTGCAGCCAGATCTTGTCGGTCAGGTTGGGCGCGCCGAGTTGCGGGTTGCCCTTGCCCTCGGGGCCATGGCAGGCTGCGCAGACAGCGAACTTGCCCTTGCCGAGTTGCGCAGCGATGTCGTTGTGTGCACTGCCCGACAGGCTCAACACGTAGTTCGCCACGTTCTTGACATCCTCGGGTGTGCCCACCGCGGCAGCCATCGGGGGCATCATGCCCTGGCGACCGGCAGTGACGGTCGTGACGATGTAGTCCAGGCCGCCATCACCCCCGAGCCAGTCGGAGTCGGTCAGGTTCGGGAAGCTCTTGCTGCCGCGAGCGTCCGAGCCGTGGCAACCGGCGCAGTTGTTGACGAACAGCCGTTCGCCCACACCCATGGCCTGGGTGTCGGCAGCCAGCGCCTCGACCGGCATCGAGGCGAAGCGGGCATACACAGGCGCCATCGCCGTGAGTGCACGTTCCTGCTCCACCTTGTACTGGCCACCGCTGCTCCACTTGAGCGTGCCTTCGTTGCTGCCCAGGCCCGGGTAGAGCGCCAGATACAGCCCGGCGAAGATCACGGTGATCACGAACAGGCCCATCCACCAGCGCGGCAGCGGGTTGTTGAGTTCACGCAGGTCCTCGTCCCAGATGTGACCGGTGCTGTTGTCGCTGGCCATCACCTTGCGGCGGCTGGCGATGACCAGCAGCACCAGGCAGAAGACCAGGCTGACGATCGTGATGCCGGCGACGTACAGCGCCCAGCCGTTGGAGATGAAATCACTCATGCTTGCCTCCTTGGGCAGAGGTCAGGGAATCGTCCATGAAGGGCAGACCGGCGGCCTCGTCGAAGGCCTCGCGGTGCTTGCGCTGGAAGGTCCAGGTCATGATGCCGACGAACAGGGCGAAGGACAGCACGGTGACCGCGCTGCGCAGCAGGTTGAGATCGAATTCCATGGTGACCCGTCCTTACTTGCGTGCGGTGCCGAGCACCTGCAGATAGTCGATCACGGCGTCGAGTTCGTTCTTGCCCTTGACCGCCTCAGCTGCCTTGGCGATCTCGTCGTCCGTGTAGGGCACGCCGACCACACGCAGGGCGCGCATCTTGGGCGCTACATCGGCGGGGTCGAGGTTGGCCTTTGGGGCCAGCCACGGGTAGGCCGGCATGTTCGACTCGGGCACCAGATCGCGCGGGTTGTTCATGTGGATGCGGTGCCATTCGTCGCTGTATTTGCCGCCTACACGTTGCAGGTCAGGTCCGGTGCGCTTGCTGCCCCACTGGAACGGATGGTCGTAGACGTATTCGCCGGCGGTCGAATAGGGTCCGTAACGCAGCG
This sequence comes from Candidatus Intricatilinea gracilis, assembly GCA_016702605.1. Classification (GTDB taxonomy): domain Bacteria; phylum Pseudomonadota; class Gammaproteobacteria; order Burkholderiales; family Burkholderiaceae_C; genus Sphaerotilus; species Sphaerotilus gracilis. The sequence goes on along the minus strand of JADJDQ010000011.1, from coordinate 5,822 downwards.
TCTCGGCGCGGAACGGACGGATCATCTGCGAGTGGCAGTTGTAGCAGCCCTCGCGGATGTAGACGTCACGACCGGCCAGTTGCAGCGCGGTGTAGGGCTTGAGGCCTTCCACCGGCTGGGTGGTCGAGCGCTGGAAGAACAGCGGAACGATTTCGACCAGGCCACCGAAGAGGATGGCGACCAGGATCAGAACGATCATCAGGAAGTTGCTGGTCTCGATGCGCTCGTGACCGCCAACTGCTTGGTTGGGATTTGCCATGTTGTGTGCTCCTGGCTCAGGCGTGGGCGGTGACGAGCGGGATGCGCACGGCTTCGGGCTTGCCAGCCTGCACCGTCTTCACCACGTTCCAGGCCATGATGAGCATGCCGCTCAGGTAGAGCAGGCCACCCATCAGACGGATGACGTAGAAGGGATAAGTCGCCTTCACGCTTTCGACGAAGCTGTAGACCAGCGTGCCGTCGGGGTTGACCGCGCGCCACATCAGGCCCTGCATCACACCGGCAATCCACATTGCGGCGATGTACAGCACGATGCCGATCGTCGCGATCCAGAAGTGCGTCTCGATGGCGCGCACGCTGTACATCTTCTCGCGGCCGAACAGCTTGGGAATCAGGTGATACAGCGCACCCATCGAGATCAGGCCGACCCAGCCCAGCGCACCGCTGTGCACGTGACCGACGGTCCAGTCGGTGTAGTGGGACAGGGCGTTGACGGTCTTGATGGACATCATCGGACCTTCGAAGGTCGACATGCCGTAGAACGACAGCGAGACGATCAGGAACTTCAGGATGGGGTCGTCACGCAGTTTGTGCCAGGCGCCCGACAGGGTCATGATGCCGTTGATCATGCCGCCCCAGCTCGGGGCCAGCAGCACCAGCGAGAACACCATGCCGATGCTTTGCGCCCAGTCGGGCAGCGCGGTGTAGTGCAGGTGGTGCGGGCCGGCCCACATGTACGTGAAGATCAGGGCCCAGAAGTGCACGATGGACAGGCGATAGCTGTACACCGGGCGGCCAGCTTGCTTGGGGATGTAGTAATACATCATGCCCAGGAAGCCTGCGGTCAGGAAGAAGCCCACCGCGTTATGGCCGTACCACCACTGCACCATGGCGTCTTGCACACCGGCATAGGCCGAGTAGCTCTTGGTCAGGCTGACCGGGATCTCGGCGCTGTTGACGATGTGCAGCAGGGCCACGGCGATGATGAAGGCGCCGAAGAACCAGTTGGCCACGTAGATGTGGCGCACCTTGCGTGTGCCCACCGTGCCGAAGAAGACGATGGCGTAACAGACCCAGATCACGGCGATCAGGATGTCGATCGGCCATTCGAGCTCGGCGTATTCCTTGCCGGTGGTGAAACCCAGCGGCAGCGACAGGGCGGCCAGCACGATCACCACTTGCCAGCCCACCAAGGTGAACATGGCCAGACCAGGAGCGAACAGGCGCGTCTGGCAGGTGCGTTGCACCACGTGGTAGCTGGTGGCGAACAGGACGCAACCACCGAAGGCGAAGATCACGGCGTTGGTATGCAGCGGACGCAGACGCCCGTAGCTGATCCAGGGCAGGCCGAAATTGAGCTCGGGCCAGGCAAGCTGGGCCGCGATGATGACGCCCACGAGCATCCCCACCACGCCCCACAGGACAGCGAAGAGCGCGAAGCCGCGCACGACGGTGTCGCTGTAGACGGGGGGTGCCGCCTGCGAACTATTGGAAGCCGAAATAGCCATAGGTGTGCTCCTTATGCAACTCTCATTACTCAGTCGGGCGGGATTCTTGGCCGGTCACTCACCGGCCTAATTGATCGGCATCAACTCGTTGGACATCGTGTCCGGGTGCAACGTTGACCGATCTGTTGTCAGGTTGGGGCAAGGCTTCGGTGAGCAGGATGCGTTGTCCTTCACGTTCGATGTCGTCGAACTGGCCGCTTCGCAGGGCCCAGGCAAACATCGCCATGATGGCGAACACCAGCACCACCGACAGCGGCACGAGCAGAAAGAGGATGTCCATGAGGGCGGGGTCCGGTGGTCGATGGGCGCAGGCTTTAGCGCTGCGTAAGGGGGGCTGGCGTCACATCGGACCGGGTGGACGCGCTGTGTTCGGTGGATGAAGCGGCTGTGGCCAAGCCGGGTGAGGGCACGGTCAGGGGCTGCGTGGTGGGCGCTCCATCGTCTTGCCAGCGGGTCAGGCGCAAGGCATTGAGCACCACCAGCAGCGAACTGGCGGCCATGCCCAGCCCGGCGGCCCAGGGGGGCAGCCAGCCCGCCAGGGCCAGCGGCACACAGGCGATGTTGTAGGCCACCGACCAGCTCAGGTTCTGCCTGACGATGCCCATGCAGCGGGCGGCGCCGCGGTGCAGATCGGCGATGTCCTGGATGCGGTTCGACAAGACCACGACATCGGCGCGCGCCTGCGCCAGTGCGGCGGCACTGCCCATGGCGACCGACACGTCGGCGCGCGCCAGCACCGGCGCGTCGTTGATGCCGTCACCCACCATCAGCACATGCCGGCCAGCCTTCTGCAGCGCCTCGAGTTCGTCGAGTTTGTCCTGTGGGGTACACAACGCGCGCCAGGTGACGGCGTCGGCTGCGACCAGGGACGGGCCGCTGGCGCTGGTGTCCGGCTGTGTGACCTGTCGCTTGTCGTGTCCGGGCAACAGCCGGGACAACAAGGCACTGACGCTGGCGGGTTGATCACCCGACAACACCTGCACCTTCAGGCCACGTTGTTGCAACGTGTGCACCGCAGCGGCGGCGTCAGGGCGCAGCACTTCGTCGAACTCGAAGCGCGCCTGCGCTTGCCAGGTGGTGTGCCTTCCAGGCGCGCCAGCCAGACCGCCGGGCGCGCCGCCAGGTGGCCTGACTCCGCCTCGGCCGCCACGCCGCACCAAGCGGCGCTGCCCAGGCGCCAGGTTGACCCCATGCCGGCGTCACGATCGGCATCACCGACGGGTGGATTCAGGCGTGCCTGCAGCCCGGCGCCGGCCTGTTCGGTCACCTCCAGCCACAGCGGCAGTGCAGCGGTGGTGGTGTTGTTGGTGCCGTTGGCCGAAGTGACGGATGCATCACCTGTGTTGCCACGGGCTTGCGCCAGTGCCCGGGCCAAGGGGTGGCGCGAATGTTCACCCAGGCTGGCGGCCAATGTCAGCAGGTCGTCGTTGGCGGGCCCACCCAGCCTCACCACGTCGGCGGGTACCAGCCGGTCTTCGGTGAGGGTGCCGGTCTTGTCGAACACCACCGTGTCGACGCGGGTGAGGGCTTCGAGGGCGTCGAGTTTTTGCACCAGCACGCCGCGCCGCGCCAACTGGCCGGCTGCGGCGATCAGCGCCACGGGCGCGCCGATCGACAAGGCGCAGGGGCAGGTGACGATCAGCACCGACACCGCCACCCAGATGGCCCGCGCCGGGTCGATCCATTGCCAGGCCAGCCAGGCGCCGCCAGCCAGCACGACGACGGCCCACAAGAACGGCCCGGCCAGCCGGTCGGTCGCCAGCACGAAGGCCGGTCGTTCCGTGAGCGCACGCTCCACCAGTGCGACGATGCGTTGGTATCGTGTCTGTGCGCCGAGCTGGTCGACCCGCATCAGTGTGGGGGCGCCCAGGTTCAGGCAACCGGCCGAGACCGGGTCACCCACGCCGCGTTCGACCGGCGTCGATTCACCGGTGAGTGCCGCCTCGTCGACCTGGGTCTGGCCTTCGAGCACCACACCGTCGGCAGCGAAAGCCTGGCCCACCTGTACCCTCACCTGGTCACCGATCAACAGGGCCGACGGGCTCACCAGTTCGGTGCGGCCGTCGGCGCCGACTCGTTCCACCGTGTCGGGCAGTCGGCGCATCAGCGCGTCGAGTGCTTGCGCGGCGCGCCGGCGCGCACGGGTTTCGAGCAGCCGTGCGCCCAGCAGCACGGCCACGAACATGGTCAGTGAATCGAAGTAGACGTCGCCCTGGCCGCTGAAGGTGCTCTGGCTGCCGGCGATGAAGGTCACCAGGATGCCCAGCGACACCGGCACGTCCATGCCGATGCGGCGCTGGCGCAGTGCATTCCAGGCTGACTTGAAATACGGCCCGGCGGCAAATACCAGCACCGGGATGCTCAGCACCCAGCTGGCCCAGCGCAGCAGCATCAACATGTCGGGCGACATCTCGCCCGGGTCTGCCACGTAGGCCGGCGTGGCATACATCATCACCTGCATCATGCAGATGCCGGCCACGAACAGCCGCCACACGGCTTGGCGAGATTCGAGCCGCGCCTGGTTGAGCGCTTGTGCACCCGTGTCCGGATAGGCGCCGTAGCCGGCGCGGCGCACCGCCTCGACCAGTGCCGACATTCGTGTACGCCCGGCGTCCCAGCTCACCATGGCGCGTTCGGTGGCGCCGCTCACTTCGGCGCTGCGCACACCGTCCACGCCAAGCAGCGCGGTTTCGATCAATCCGCTGCAGGCGGCGCAATGCATGCCCGAGATGAGCAGGCGACTGTGGCCGATGCGTGTGCCGTCGGTGGTGTCGTCCCACTGCGTGATGGCGTCGACGGCACGTGGCTCGTCGAGTGCGGCCACCTGGGTGGCGCTCAAACTCACCCCGGGCGCATTCAGGTGCGTGCTCATGGCCGGGTGTCAGGCCCTGGCGGCGGTCGCAGGTCACGTGTCTTGCCGGCGGGTACCGCCGCGGCTGTGGCCGTGCTGCCGGCGGCACATGCCGACTCACACCGAGCACCAACCGGCGCGACAGGGTGCAACATCGACGGCACGCGCGGCGTCAGGGTGGAAACTGGCATGCGCTATTCTTTCGGGCGACTACACCCCTCAACATGATCCACATCAATTTTGAACAGAAGGTCTCGGGCCTGAGTCGCCGCGTATCGACATGGCGCCGGGCCAGCTTGCTGGCGCTGGGTGTGGTGTTCGGCGCGATGGCGGCGCCGGTGGCCGCCCAGCAAGTGCCGCAAAGCCTGCCGACGATACGCATCGGTGCCGGCATGTACAACATCCGCGCCGAGGTGGCAGCGCGGCCGGACCAGCGCCAGATCGGCCTCATGAACCGCCGGCAGATGGGCACCAACGACGGCATGTTGTTCATCTTCGAGCGCGCCGACATGCATTGTTTCTGGATGCGCAACACCTTCATCCCCTTGTCGATCGCCTTTCTGGCCGACGACGGAAGCATCGTCAACATTGTCGACATGAAGCCGCAGGACGAAACCTCGCATTGTCCGGCCAAGGCGGTGCGTTTTGCGCTCGAGATGAATGTGGGCTGGTTCGAGCGCCGTGGCCTCAAGGCCGGCAGCAAGCTGCAGGGTGAGCCGTTCGGCAGTCCGCGCTGAACGTCAGTGTGAACGCGCCGCGATCCTGGCCCTGAGATCAGCCAGTTGCGCCAGCGCGACATCGCGGCCTGCAGCAATGGCGCGACGCCTGGCGGTGAAGTCGGCACTCGACACTCCGTCGAGCCGGGGCCGCAGCACCAGGTCGGCGTCCTTCAGTTCGAAGCCATTGATGCTGCGGCCCATGATGGCAAAGGTCTGCAGCAACATGCGCATGGCGTCGCCGGTGGCATTGCCGTCGGGCGGTGACGAGATGTCGACCGCAATCACGAAGTCGGCGCCCATCTGGCGCGCAAAACGCACCGGCACCGGTGAGACCAGCCCCCCGTCGACGTATTCACGCCCGGCAATGCTGACCGGCTGAAACACCGCCGGCACGGCGCTCGACGCCCGCACCGCCAGCCCGGTGTCGCCGCGCTGGAACAGGATGGGCGCGCCGTTGTCGAGTTCAGTGGCGACGATGCCCAGCGGCAACTTCATCTGCTCGATCAACCGCCCGCCGGTGCTGCT
>JADJDQ010000010.1 GCA_016702605.1 Candidatus Intricatilinea gracilis | reverse complement strand
GACGTGGCCGTGGTGCTGTCCATGGCCGAGTACGAGCGGCTGACGCGTCTGAACGTGAGCGAGTTCCAGCGGTTCTGCGATCGCGTGGGTGCCCAAGCGGCTCAGGCCGGCATGGATGAGGACACGCTGAGTCGCCTGCTCGAAGCCGGCGCGGACTGACGGCGGTTGGCATCCTGACCATGCGAGTGGCTGAGCGCCGTCTGGTGCTGGACACCAACACCCTGGTCAGCCGCCTGCTGCTGCCCCAGGGGACGGCCGGGCGTGCGGTGGACAAGGCCCTGGCCGAAGGGGCGGGTGTGGTGCGCATCATCCCCATCACGCACCGCATCCAGGTCTGCCGCGACCCCAAGACGACAGGCTGCCGCACGGCGCTCAACGGTGAAGCGCAGACGCTGGTGACAGGCGACAAAGATCTGCTGGTGCTCGCCGACCACTTCGGGCCGAGCCACGGGCTTCAGATCCTGACTCCGGGCGACTATCTGAATGTGAATCCGCACTGACCTGCGGCTCTGAAGGCGCGGGGTGATGGAACGATGGGGCCGAATCGACATCGGCGCAGGAGGCGGCCGATGACCCCACGTCTTCCGCACCGCCTCCCGCCGCCTCCCTGGTCCACCGACCCCCGTCAGTGGTTCCTCTGCACGCGGCGCGACTGATCCTCTGTGTCGTCAGTGGATCGCCGCGTACATGATCCTTTCTTCGCTGGCGTCCAGCGCGGAGAACTCTTCCACCACCTTGCCCTGGCGGGCCACCAGCACGCGGTCGGACAGGGCCAGCACCTCGGGCAGGTAGGAGGAGATCACCACCACGGCCTTGCCCTCGTCGGCCAGGCGGTTGATGAGCTGGTGGATTTCGGCGATGGCGCCAACGTCCACGCCGCGGGTGGGTTCGTCGAAGATGATCAGCTCGGGCGACTGCACCAGCGACTTGGCGATCACCACCTTCTGCTGGTTGCCGCCGGACAGCTCGATCACCTTCGCGTTGGCCGACACCGCGCGGATGCCCAGCTGCTGCACCCAGTGCTCGCCCAGGCGGCGCTGCTCGCTGCGGTGCACCAACGGGCGGCGTGCGCGCAGCTTGGCGAGCAGGCCGAGGTGGATGTTGCGGGCGATGGACATGGTCTCGAAGAAGCCTTCGAGCTTGCGGTCCTCGGTGATGTAGGCGATACCGTCGGCCACCGCCTGCGCGGGCACGCGGTAGCGCACCGGGCGGTCGCCCAGCAGGACCTGGCCGCCGTGCATGAAGTCGCGCTGGAGCAGCCCGGCCACGACCTTGAAGGTCTCGGTGCGCCCGGCGCCCACCAGCCCGAACACGCCGGTGACCTGGCCGGCGAAGACGGAGAACGAGGTGTTCTTCACCACCCCGGCCATGCGCAGGTTCTGCACCGAGAGCACGCGCCGCCCGGGCGCCCGCACGCGGGCCTTGCGCTGGCCGTGGAAGGTCTGGCTCAGGTCGCGCCCGACCATGGCCTTCACGATGGCGGCGCGGTCCAGCTCGGCCGCCGGGGCGGTGAGCACGTGCCTGGCGTCGCGCAGCACGGTGATGCGGTCGGCAATCGCCAGCGCCTCCTCCAGCGCGTGGGAGATGAAGATCACCGCCACGCCGCGGGCCTTGAGCTGGGCCACCAGCGCGAAGAAGTGCTGCTTTTCCTCGGGCGTGAGCGTCGCCGTGGGCTCGTCGAAGATCAGCACGCGCGCTTTGTGCAGCACGGCGCGGGCGATCTCGACCATCTGGCGCTTGGCGGCGCCGAGCATGGCGACCACGGTGCCGGGATCGACGTCGAAGTTCAGCGACTGCAGGAACTGCTGCGCCGCGATGTTGACGCCGCGCGGCCGGTTGTAGGCCGACTCCTGGCCGAGAAAGAGGTTCTGCGCCACGGTCATCGTGGGCACCAGGCTGGTCTCCTGGAACACCATCGCCACGCCGAGTGCCAGCGCCTCGCGCGGGGAGGCGGGCGCCACCGGCTGGCCGTCGAGCAGGATGCGGCCCTCGTTCAGGCGCACCACGCCGGCCATCGACTTGGTGAGCGTGGACTTGCCGGCGCCGTTCTCGCCCAGCAGGGCGTGCACCTCGCCAGCGCGCAGGTCGAAATTCACGCCGTCCACCGCCGGGGTGCCGCCGTAGCGCACGGTGGCGCCTTCGAGGCGGATCAACGCGTCGCCGATGGAGCGGGAGCCCCCTCTCCCCAACCCCTCCCCCACGAGGGGGGAGGGGCTCCGGGCGGAGGGTGACTGGCTCCCCTCGCCCATCTTGGGAGAGGGGCGGGGGGTGAGGGCCTCGCCTGGGGCGTTCATGCACCGGTCTCCGAAGACAGATCCGACAGATCGAGCCGCAGCACGCGACCGGCGCCGCGGCTGAGCACATACAGGGCGCCGGCGCATTCGGCCGCGGCGACCACGCCGTGGTGCTGGCCGTCCACGCGGCTGTGCAGCGAGGCCAGCGGCCGGCCGGCGGCACCGAGGCGGATCACCAGGCCGTAGGAGCGCGGCGGCGCCCAGGGCTTGAGCACGCCCATCTGCTTGATGGCGCCGCCCTGCAGCGGCTCCAGGAAGCTGCGCGAGGGCCGCAGCTGCGGGGCGATCCAGAGCTCCGGCGGCATCGAGGTGATCATGCGCTGGCGGAACTCGGGCTCGCGCAGCACAAACTCCACCAGCTGCGTGCGCCCGGCAAAGACGGTGAGCCAGAAGCCGCCGCCGGCCGCCGGCGCCAGCCGCGAGGGGTAGCCGGGCAGCTGGTCCAGCACCGGGCTGGGCCGGTCGCCGGCACCCAGTGCCACCACGCGGTGGCGCCAGCTTTCGCTGACCCACAGCGCGCTGCCGTGCGCCACCGCGCCGAAGGGGTGCTGCAGGCCGTCGGCCAGCACGTGGTCGCCGTCGTCACTCAAGCCGAGTCGGCCGACGCGGCCGCTCGCGCCCAGCGTCATCAGGTCACGCTGCCAGTCGTCGGGCCCGTGCGTCGCGCTGGCGTCGGTGGCGATCAGCGCGTCGCCGCCCGCGGCCAGGCCGTTGACGCCGACGAAGTCCCGCCCGGCCAGGCCGGTCCAGCGCCGGCCGTGGTGGCGTCCGCCGAGGACCTGCACCTCGCGGCCGGCCACGGCGAAGGCCACGCCGCCGCCCAGGCGCTCCGGCAGGGCGCACAGTGCGGTGATCGGGCCGGTGGCGACGAGCTGCTCGTCGGCCATGAGGCTGCCGCCGGGCAGGGGGGTGAGCATCAGCAGGCGCGGGCCGTCGGCCAGCCAGAGCTGCCGACCTCCTGGCCCGTCACTGACCAGGTCGCGCAGCTCCAGCGAGCCGGCCGGTGCCGCCCAGGCCACGGTGGCCGTCTCCAGCCGCTGGTTGGGCTGCAGCACGCCGTCCAGGATGGGCACGGTGCAGGCGGCGTCGCCGCGGCCGAGCAGGCGGTCACGCCAGGCGGCCAGGGGGCGAGTCAGGGGGGTGAAGAGTTCCATCATGCGACCGGGTTCGCTGCCGCCCCGCGGGAGAAGCCGGCACCCCAGCGGTGGGCGTAATGAACGAAGTTGGCGAGGTCCGGCCGGGAACCATCGACCGGCAGGCGGTAGCGGCCGATGCGGTTGCTGGACAGGCCGCCGAGGTAGAGCCAGCCCTTGTGCTCGCGCATCGAGGTGATCAGCGGGTGGTTGACGCCGCTGGGGTCCCAGAGCGTTTCCAGCACCTCACCCTGCAGGTTGAACTTCAGCACGCAGCCGTTGTTGATGTTGGGGAACACCCACTCGTCGAAGGGCAGGCGTTGCGTCATGCGGCGCCGGAAGGCCGGCATGCGCATCGCCAGGTCCAGCGCCGGGCCGCGCATGCCCACCAGCGCGAGCCAGAAGTGGCCGTCGCTGGCCAGGTTGATGTTGTCCGGGTAACCGGGCAGGCCGGTCAGGACGGGCTGGATCCGGCCCTTCTTCGGCCCCTCGAACCCACAGCGCGACACGCTGGCGGCCGAGGTCTGCGCAGAGAGGAAGCTCTCGCCATCGGGCAGCATGCTGATGCCGTTGGGGAAGAGCAGGTGGTCGATGACGGTGCGGGTGCTGCCGTCGCGCGGGTCGTAGCAGATGATGCGTCCGCTCTTGCGCGACTCCAGCGCGTCCACCGCGTACTCGCTCATCTCGTAGCGGCGCGTGGCCTCGGAGAAGAAGATGCGCCCGTCCGCGGCGATGTCCAGGTCGTCGGCCAGGCGCAGGCGGCTGTCGTCGTTGACCGAGTGCCAGGAGCGGTTCGTTTCGTCGGTGAGCTTGCGCACCTCGCGCTGCGGCGTCACCTGGTACAGGCCCATGCCGCCGACGCAGACGTTGAGGTTGCCCTGGCGGTCGAAGGCCATGCCCAGCGGCTGGCCGCCGATGTGGGCGAAGATCTCTCGACGCTGGTAGTCGGGCGCCAGGAAGCGCAGGATGTCGCCGTGGCGCGAGCCGCTGTAGAGGTGGTCGTCCTCGTCGAGGATCACGTCCTCCGGCCCCTCGACCTGGCCCAGGCCGATCACCTCGACGCTGCGCAGCTTGTCGTTCATGGCCCAGACCGTGCCAGGTTCTGTTGCCGAAGAAGGCGCACAGGAGGGCGCGGGAGGCAGCTCCAGGAAGTCCGGGCTGACATAGACGCGGCTGACGATGCGGTGGCGGTTCTTGACCCAGCGGATGTCGATGACTGCCGCGCCGATCAGGATCATCGCCAGCACCATGCGGTTGACGCCGCCCGAAGGCGACAGCGTGGTCAGCCCGTTGGTGATCAGCAGCACGATCAGCAGGCCGACCACCGCCTGGGTGACCGAGCCGCGCCCGCCCCCCAGGCCGATGCCGCCCAGCACCGCGGCGGTCAGCACCGTGACCTCCAGGCCCTGGCCGATGTCGCCGCCCACCGACGCCAGCCGGGAGGCGAAGAACAGCGAGCCCAGCGCGGTCAGTCCGCCGGAGGCGACGTAGGTCCAGGCCACGGTGCGGCGCACCGCGATGCCGGCGTTGTGCGCCGCGCGGCGCGAGCCGCCGATGGCCATCACGTGCCAGCCCTGGCGCAGCCGGGTGAGGAAGACGTGGCCAGCCAGCGCCGCCCCGGTGAACACCCAGACCACCGCCGGCACGCGGAGGAACAGGCCGCTGCCGAGGAAGTCCCAGGCCGGCGAGTCCGGCAGGTGGCCGGCGATCGCGGTGGCGTGGTCGGCGTTGACCAGCTCGTAGACGGCGCGGAAGACGATCAGCGTGATCAGCGTGGTCAGGAAGGCGCGCAGCCGCAGGTAGCCGATCAGCAGGCCGTTGACCGCACCCAGCGCCACGCCGGTGAGCACGGTGGCGGCGATGGCCGGCGCCACCGGCCACTGCAGCTCGTGCAGGCACAGCAGCGCGACGAAGTTGGTGAGCGCGAAGATGGAACCGATGGACAGGTCCACCCCGCCGCCGATCATCACCAGCGCCAGCCCCAGCACCAGGAAGCCCAGCTCGCCGGCCTGCCGCGCGGTGCTGGCGAGTTGCGCCTCGGACAGGAAACCGGGGATCAGCCCGGACAGCGTGAACGCCACCGCAACCAGCACCCCCACCGGGATGGCGGTTTCCATCCACGGCTTGGCGAGGACCTCGCCGATCAGGTGGTCGGGCCACCAGCGGTAGCGCAACCGGGTCAGGGTGTCGCCTGGCGTCCGCTTCGCCTGTTCGCCCACCCCCGGCTGTCCCCCCTACTTGCCCAGCGTCCAGCAGGTGCCTTCGGTGCCGGCGTTGGCCTTGGTCACCGGGGTCAGCGTGGTGTACATCTGGCCCTTGAGCTGGCCCGGCTTCACGCCGGCAGACAGCAGGTACTTGATGGTGGAGGCCAGGTTGGCACTCTGGTTGGGCACGTTGTAGGACACGTTCAGGTCGTAGGCGCCGGACTTCACCATGTCGCAGGTGGCGCGGGTCTCGCCGCCGCCGGAGGTGGCCACGAAGACCTTGCCGGTCAGGCCCGCTTCCTTGACCGCCGCGGCGGTGCCCTGGTCCATCGCGTCCCAGAAGCCGATGATCCCGCACAGGTCCGGGTGCTGCTTGAGCACCGTCTGCGTGATGGCCTTGGCCTTGTCGGCCTGCCAGTCGGCGGACTGGTTGGAGACGATCTTGATGCCCGGGTTCTTGGCGAAGACGTTCTCGATGCCCTTGACGGTGTAGGCGCTGGCGGCCGCCGTGAAGCTGCCCTGAACGATCGCCACCTTGCCGGACTTGCCCTGGCAGGCCTTGACGACGGCCTCGGCCTGCACCTCGCCCATGTCCACCCAGTCGGTGCCGACGTAGGCGCTGCTCTGCGTCACCGAGGCCATGTTGATCTGCACGATCAGGATGCCGGCCTTCTCGGCCTGGGCGATCAGCTTGGCGTAGGTGCTGACGTCCGGGTTGTGCACCACGATGACGTCCGGCTTGTCGGCGATCAGCTGGGTGAAGGCCTGGGCGCCGGCCTGGGTGTTGAAGTTGGGGTCGCGCACGACCACCTTGATGCCCTGCGGCTCCAGCTCGGTCTTCAGACCACGGAGCCAGCCCTGCGCCAGGTCCATCGCCATCGCGCCGGGCAGGAAGGCGACGGTCCTGCCCGTCAGCGCCTTCTTGTAGCCGCCGCGGATGGGCTCGTCCAGGCCCTTGCCCTGGGCGAAGGCGGCGCCGGAGGTCAGCAGGGCGGCGCACAGCGCCAGAGAGGTCTTCATCATCACAGGTCTCCTCATGGATGGCGCCAGTGCGCGCGTGACAGGGGTGCGGGATCCAGCAACCGCCACGGATCCGGCTTTGCCGGGCCGTCGGCGGTGCCCCCTTGAGGGTGCGCGCGAAGCGCGCAGGGGGTGGTCATATGTCGCCCTGCTGGGCGGTCTCTTCGTTGCGCGGGTTGAGCAGCGTGTCGATCACGATCGCGGCCAGCAGCACCAGGCCCTTGACCAGGTTCTGCACCGAGTAGCCCACGTCCAGGATCGTCAGGCCGTTGAGCAGGGTGCCGATCAGCAGGGTGCCGATCAGCACGTTGCCCACGCCGCCACGCCCGCCGGACAGGCCGATACCGCCCAGCACCACCACCAGGATCACGTCGTAGATCAGCGTCGAGTTGAAGATGCGGGTGGACAGGCTGCCCAGCGAAGCCGCCAGCACCAGCCCGGCAAGGGCGGCAATCAGCGCCGAGGACAGGTACTGCAGCACCAGCATCGGCCGCGTCGGGATGCCGGCGGTGCGTGCGCCCTGCGGGTTGTCGCCCATCGCGTACATAGGCGCCGAGCGTGAACCAGCGCAGGTACGCAGCCATCAGCAGCACGTTGACGCCCAGCATCCAGACCGAGGCCGGCACGCCCAGCAGGCGCCCGCGCCCCACCGAGGCGATCACATCCAAGGCCTGCGGCCACTGCACGGTTTCCAGCTGGAAGAAGAAGGCCTGCCCCAGCCCGGCCAGGAAAAGCCCGCTGGCCAGCGTGACGAACAGCGCCGGCACCTCGGCGTAGGCGATCAGCCAGCCGTGGAGCGCACCGAAGGCCACCGTGAGTGCGATGGCTGCGGCCAACGAGAAGGCGATGCCGTGTCCATCCCCCACCAACTGCAGCAGCAGCGCGGGCGGGATGCACAGCGCCGCGATCATCGACAGGTCCACCCCGCGGCCGATCACGATCACCGCCATGCCCAGGCCGAGTATGCCCAGGATGGACACGTTCTGCACCAGCGTGAGCAGGTTGTCGACCTGGCGAAAGCCCGGCAGCGCCACGGCCAGCCCGGTGAAGAGCAGCACGAACAGGGCGCTGACGATGGCTTGCTGGGACAGGCGGGGCAGGGACATGGCGGCAAGGCGGTGAGAACGATGGAGCCGTTACTTGGCCATTCAGTCCTATTGTCGGACTGAAAATCGGAAAACCGCAAGACCTTCCTGACCCAGGACTTACCCGGGCAGCGCCCGCCACGGCAGGCCGTGCAGTGCGCGAGGGAGCCAGGGAAATTCGTCACGCAAAGCGCCGGCCGGCGGCCCTCGATCTGCAAGAAAGCGCACCGATACAGCGGAAAGCTGTTTCACTGCGCCCCCCGCGCCCCCCGCGCCCCCCGCGCCCACCCGACCATGAACGAGACCACCGCCTCCCTGAGCCTGCAGGCCCTGCGCCAGTGCATCGACACCGCGGCGAGCTCGTCCAACGGCGACGAGGCCTCGGCATGGGCACGGGTTGACCGCCTCGCCGAGCGGCTGCAGCAGGTCGAGGCGGATCTGCAGGAACAGTCCGCCCTGCTGCGCACGGTGCTCGACGAGAGTCCGGACCTCATCATCCTGAAGGACCAGGACGGCAACTTCCTGCTGACCAACGCACCGGTGGCCCGCTTCTACGGCAGCACGCCGGAGGCGATGGTCGGCAAGCACGATGGCGACTTCGGCTGCCCGCCCGAGATGGCCGAGGCCTTCCGCCAGAACGTGCAGGACATCATGGCCCGCGGCGAGACGGAGATCGTCTACGAGGAGTCGCGCGACGCCAGGACCGGACGAACGAGCTACTTCAAGTCGATCAAGAAGCCCTTCGCCGGGCCGGACGGCCGCCCGCGCATCCTCGTGATCGCCCACGACATCACCGACCTGCGCGAAGCCCAGCTGCGCGTGGAGGAGAAAGGAGCGGCGCCTGCGGCACGCGATGGAAGCCACCGGTGATGCCGTCTGGGACTGGCACCTGGGCAGCGGCCGGCTCACGCTCGGCCAGCGCTGGTGCGACCTCTTTCGGCTACGAGGCCGACGAGTTGAGCGGCACGCTGGCCGACTTCCTGCATGCCTGCTCGAAGAAGACGCCGACGAGATCAACCAGGCCCTGGGCGATTGCCTGGAGGGGATCCGGGACTACCAGCATGAGCACCGCATGCGCCGCAAGGACGGCAGCATGATCTGGGTGCTCGACCGGGGACGGGTGGTCGAGCGCGACGCCAACGGCCGGCCCGTCCGGATGGTGGGCAGCGTTGCCGACGTCACCGACAAGAAGAGCGCCCAGGACCTGATCTGGCAGCAGGCCAACTACGACGCCCTCACCGGGCTGCCGAACCGGCACATGTTCCTCGACCGGCTGCAGCGCGAGATGGTCAGCGACCGCAGCGGCCACCCCGCCGCGCTGCTGATGCTCGACCTCGACCAGTTCAAGGAAGTCAACGACTCGCTCGATACCGCCTGGGGCGACGTGCTGCTGCAGGAGGCGGCGCAGCGGCTGCGCCTGTGCGTGCGTGAAGTCGACACGGTGGCGCGCCTGGGCGGCGACGAATTCATGATCCTGCTGGGCGACGTGGCTGACCCCACCTCGGTCACCCGGGTGGTGCACGACGTGCTCAAGACCGTATCGCAGCCCTTCCGCCTCGGCTCGGACCTGGTCTACGTGACGGGCAGCGTGGGCGCGTCACCTTCTACCCGAACGACGCTTCATCGACCGAAGACCTGCTGCGCAACGTCGACCAGGCGATGTACGCTGCCAAGCGCGAGGGGCGCAACTGCGGGCAGTACTTCGCCCCGGCCATGCAGGTGGCAGCCCAGGAGCGCATGCACCTGATCACCGACCTGCGGGCCGCCCTGTCCCACCAGCAGCTGCAGCTGTACTACCAGCCGATCGTCGACCTGGCCAGCGGCGAGGCGCACAAGGCCGAGGCCCTGCTACGCTGGAAGCACCCGGAACGGGGGTTCATCAGCCCGGCCGAATTCATCCCGGTGGCCGAATCCACCGGGATGATCCATGAGATCGGTGACTGGGTCTTCCATGAGGCGGCCCGCCAGGCGGCTGGCTGGCGCCGGGAGCGCCTGACTTCCAGGTCAGCATCAACGTCTCGCCGCTGCAGTTCGAGAACGGCCGGTTGGCCCTCTCGGCGTGGCTGCACCACCTGCGCTCGCTGGGCGTGGACGGTTCCTGCGTCGTCGTGGAGATCACCGAGGGCCTGCTGATGAAGGCCGGCCCGGAGGTGACGCGGCAGCTGCTGCGCTTTCGGGATGCGGGGGTGCAGGTGGCGCTGGACGACTTCGGCACCGGCTACTCGTCGCTGGCCTACCTGAACCGGCTGGACATCGACTACATCAAGATCGACCGCTCCTTTGTGAGCAACCTGAAGCCCGCGTCGCCGGACCTGGCGCTCTGCGAAGGCATCGTGATGATGGCGCACAAGCTTCCCTGAAGGTGGTGGCCGAGGGCGTCGAGACCGAGGCGCAGCGCGCCCTGCTGCAAGCGGCGGTCTGCGACTACGGCCAGGGCTACCTCTTCTCGCGCCCGGTGCCGGCCCCGCAGTTCAACGCGCTGCTGGCGCACCGGTCGCACGAGCCGGCCTGACCGGGCGAGTGAACCGCTGGCGGTCCGCCCGGCCGGACCCGCCGCCTGCCGCACCTCAGCGCGCGTGCGTGTACTGCACCAGCAGCTCGTTCGGCCGGACCATGCCGCGCTCGGCACGGGCCTTTTCTTCGATGATCTCGCGCCCGGTCTGCAGGTCGGTCACTTCCGCCTGCAGGCGGTCGTTGCGCACCCGGGCCTGCTCGTTGAGCGCCTGCTGCTCGGCCACCTGCGCGCGCAGCTCCAGCACGCGCGGCACCCCCGAGCGACCGAACCACAGCTCGGCATGCACATAGCCGAGCAGGGCAACCAGGACGAGGGTGACGCCGCGCATGGGTCGTTGGAGTCGTTGGACTCGTTGGCGCCCGATCAGCGCAGGTTGTAGAAGGCCGCGCGGCCCGGGTACACCGCCACGTCGCCCAGGTCTTCTTCGATGCGCAGGAGCTGGTTGTACTTCGCCATGCGGTCGCTGCGGCTAGCGAACCGGTCTTGATCTGGCCGGCGCCGAAGCCCACCGCGAGGTCGGCAATGGTCGAATCCTCGGTCTCGCCGCTGCGATGGCTCGAAATGCTGGTGTAGCCATTGCGATGGGCCAGTTGGATGGCGGCGATCGTCTCGGTCAACGTGCCAATCTGGTTGACCTTGATTAGGATGCTGTTCGCGATCCCGTCCGTGATGCCGCGCTGCAATCGCTCGGTGTTGGTCACGAACAGGTCGTCGCCCACCAGCTGGACGCGGTCGCCCAGGCGGTCGGTCAGCAGCTTCCAGCCTGCCCAGTCGTCCTCTGAGCAGCCGTCTTCGATCGAGCAGATCGGGTAGTTGGCGACCCAGTCGGCCAGGAAGTCCACCATGGCAGCCGAGTCCAGCTGCTTGCCGTCGATCGAGTACTTCTTGGTATTCGAATCAAAGAACTCGGTGGCCGCCACGTCGAGCGCGATGAAGACCTGCTCGCCCGGCTTGTAACCCGCTTTGCTGATGGCTTCGACGATCAGGTCGAGCGCCGCGCGGTTGCTGGGCAGATCAGGGGCGAATCCGCCCTCGTCGCCGACCGCTGTGTTCAGCTTCTGTCCCTTCAGCACTTCCTTCAGCTTATGGAAGATCTCGCAGCCGCAACGCAGGGCGTCGCGCAAGCGCTGAAAACCGAGCGGCATGACCATGAATTCTTGCACATCGACCGAATTGTCGGCATGAGCGCCGCCATTGACGATGTTCATCATGGGGGCCGGCAGCAGATTGGCGCCGGGGCCGCCGAGGTAGCGGTACAGCGGTTGCTGCGTGTAGGAGGCGGCCGCCTTGGCCACCGCCAGCGACACGCCCAGGATCGCGTTCGCGCCCAGGTTGCCCTTATTCGCGGTCCCGTCCAGCTCGATCATTCGCTGATCAATGCCGATCTGATCGACAGCTTCCCAGCCAACCAGCTCTTTCGCCAGGACCTTGTTCACGTTGTCGACGGCCTTGAGGGACGCCCTTGCCGCAGTAAACGGCCTTGTCCTTGTCGCGCATTTCCCAGGCTTCGTGAGCCGCCGGTGCTGGCGCCGCTGGGAACGCCCGCGCGACCAAACGATCCATCGCTAAGCGTCACATCGACTTCGACGGTGGGATTGCCGCGGCTGTCGAGAACTTCGCGGCCGACGATGTCGACGATGGCGCTCATCTTGGGGGACTCCTGTTGTGTCAAAAATTCACTGCGCGCATGGTGCCGCAAAGACGCCGGGGTGCGCGTGACCGCTGCGTCGGCGTGCCGATCGGCCGTGCAAAGTTGCAGCCGGCCGAGTCAGCATGAAAGTGATTCTCAGCAGCGGTTGCTGCTTGACGACACGGTCCAGCGCCACCAGCTGCTCCAGCAGCGCACGCATGTGCTTGAGCGGCACCGCGTTGGGCCCGTCGGACCAGGCCTTGTCTGGCTCGGGTGGGTTTCCATGAACGTCCGGCCACGCCCGCGGCCACGCGGCACGGGCCAGCACCGGCACCATCTCGCGGGCACCGCCGGCTCACGTTGCCCAGGCCGCCGGGCTTTTGCACTGAGTGGGTCACGTCGAACACCACCGGCGCGCCGGACTTGCGCATCTCGGCCAGGGCTGGTCAGCGTGTCGGCCACCGGGTTGTTGTAGCCAAAGCT
Organism: Candidatus Intricatilinea gracilis; assembly: GCA_016702605.1. GTDB lineage: Bacteria > Pseudomonadota > Gammaproteobacteria > Burkholderiales > Burkholderiaceae_C > Sphaerotilus > Sphaerotilus gracilis. The sequence goes on along the minus strand of JADJDQ010000010.1, from coordinate 2,012 downwards.
CAGCCGCGCTCTCAGGCCAGGAAGCGGTCCTCCGACAGGCCGGCCTCCTTCGCGGCAGCGCGGGCCTTGTCGATGACGTTCTTCGTGTCCCAGGGCGAGGAACTGGCCCTTCTTGATGTTCACCGGACGGCCCGACATCGCCACCGCGCGATGAAATCGGTCGGCGGCACAGGAAGCCGGGCGTCTGCAGCACGTCCACCACGCTGGCGACGTCGGCGACCTGGGCCTCGTCGTGCACGTCGGTGATGACGGGCAGGCCGGTCTGGCGGCGCACCTCGTCGAGGATCTTCAGGCCCGCGTCGATGCCCACGCCGCGCTGGCTGCTGCCCGAGGAGCGGTTGGCCTTGTCGAAGGAGCCCCTTGTGATCAACGGGATGCCCAGCGCGGTGCAGACTTCCTGGAGCTGGCCGGCGACGTCGAGGGACATCTGCAGCCCCTCGATCGAGCAGGTGCCGGCGATCAGGAAAAAGGGCCGGTCCAGGCCGACCTCGAAGCTGCAAAGTTTCATACGGCTGCCTTGGCTGCGGCTTGCGTTGCGGCCTGATGCTTCAACGCCGCGTCGATGTACCCGATGAACAGCGGGTGACCGTCCCAGGGGGTGGACTTGAACTCAGGGTGGAACTGCACGCCGACGAACCAGGGGTGCACCTCGCGCGGCAGCTCGATCATCTCGGTGAGCTTCTCGCGCTGAGTGATCGCCGAGATCACCAGGCCGGAGCGCTGCAGGCGCTCCAGGTACTTCTCGTTGGCCTCGTAGCGGTGGCGGTGGCGCTCGGTGACCACATCGCCGTAGATGCCGTGCGCGATCGTGCCGGGCTTGACGTCCGAGCTCTGCGCACCCAGGCGCATCGTGCCGCCGAGGTCGGAGTTGGCGTCGCGCTTTCTGGATCGAGCCATCGGCGTCTGCCATCGTCGATCAGCGCGATCACCGGGTGCGGGCCCTGGGGCTCGAACTCGGTGGAGTTGGCACCTTCCAGCCCAGCCATGTGGCGGGCGTACTCGATGTAGGCACCTGCATGCCCAGGCAGACCCAGGTAGGGGATGCGCTGCTCGCGGGCGTACTGCGCCGCCAGGATCTTGCCCTCGATGCCGCGCTTGCCGGAAGCCGCCAGGCACCAGGATGGCGTCGAACTTCGCCAGCTGCCCGACCGTCTCGGGCGTGAGCGTCTCGGAGTCGACGTACTCGATGTTGACCTTGACGTGGTGGTGGATGCCGGCGTGGCGCAGCGCCTCGTTGAGCGACTTGTAGCTGTCGCTCAGCTCGGTGTACTTGCCCGCCATCGCGATGGTCACCTCGCCCTTCGGGTTCACTCCCTCACTGGCACCAGCCGGTCCCAGCGCTTGAGGTTGGCCGGCTTGGTGAACAGCTGCAGCTTCATGCAGACCAGCTCGTCCAGGCCCTGCTCGTGCAGCATGCGCGGCACCTTGTAGATCGAGTCGGCATCCCACACCGAGATCACGCCGTGCAGGGCCACGTTGGTGAACAGGCAGATCTTCTCGCGCTCCTCGTCGGGATGGGGCGGTCGGCACGTGAGCAGCATCGGGGCTAGATGCCGATCTCGCGCATCTTCTGGCACCGTGTGCTGGGTCGGCTTGGTCTTGAGCTCGCCGGCCGCCGCGATCCAGGGCACGTAGGTCAGGTGCACGAAGGCGGCGTTGTTGGGGCCGAGCTTGAGCGCCATCTGCCGCACGGCCTACAGGAAGGGCAGCGACTCGATATCACCCACCGTGCCGCCAATCTCGCAGATCGCCACGTCCACCGGCTCCGGGGTGCTGTCGGGCGGCGCCGGCGCCTGACGGCGGCCAGGCCTGGATCTCGTTGGTGACGTGCGGGATCACCTGCACCGTCTTGCCGAGGTAATCGCCGCGGCGCTCCTTCTCCAGCACCGTCTTGTAGATCTGGCCGCTGGTGAAGTTGTTGCTGCGCTTCATCCTGGTCGTGATGAAGCGCTCGTAGTGGCCCAGGTCCAGGTCTGGTCTCCGGCGCCGTCGTCGGTGACGAAGACCTCGCC
>JADJDQ010000009.1 GCA_016702605.1 Candidatus Intricatilinea gracilis | reverse complement strand
GCGGTGACTCACTTGCCCGATGTGTGGATCCAGCCGACCAGCTTTTTTGGCGTCGGCTTCTTTGATCGCCACGGCGTTGTGGCATCGCCAGGCCGGAGGCCTTGCCCTTCCAGTGGCTGTCGTAGGGGTTCGATCCCTTCAGCACGGTCTGGGTGAGCTTGGACAGGGCGGTCTTGTCGCCCTTGTACTTGGTGGCAACGTCCTTCCAGGCCGGGCCGATCGGCGGCAGGCCTTCGGGGCCCTTGCTGCCTGGTTCGATGTGGTGGCAGGTCATGCAGCCGCTGGTGGTGGCCAGCTTGAGCATCGCGTCGTCGCGTGCCTTGTCGGCGGCCAGCGCCGGGGCCGACGCAAGCAGGGCGGTCAACGCCAGGATGGGCATCTTCAGAGGAGAGGTCAGGGACGGGCCCCAAGGGTTGTGCAAGAGGAGATAACCCGAAGGTAGGGCCGCGTGCGCTGGGGGTGAGAAACATCAAGTTCCCGGATTTTTCTCACTGAGCAATGCCTCCAGTGCCAGCCTGGCCCGGTCGCTGTTGCGCACTGAGCAGTCGGCCAGTGGGTGCACGCGTCAGCAGCATGGCGTCCCGTAGCTGAAGAAGCGGTAGTGCTGGGCGATGGCGTGGTCGTAGAGCGGCGGATGCGCTCGTAGCCCGTGAAGGCGTCACCAGCATCAATGTCAGCGTGCTCCCTGGGCAAGTGGAAGTTGGTGACCAGCCGGTCCACGACGCGGAAAGGGAAGCCGGGGTGATGAAGATGTCGTCCTCGCGCGCACCGGCCAGCAGCGGGAGGCGGTGGCATCCAGGCCGGCTTGCGCGGCAGCCCGCCCGGCTGATTCCAGCGCGCGCAGGCTGGTGGAGCCGAGCCGCCACCACGCGGCCACCGGCGGCGCGGGTCGCCTTGATGGCCGCGACGGTGGCGGGGGGCACCTCGAACCACTCGCTGTGCATGTGGTGGTCTTCCAGCCGCTCGGCGCGCACCGGCTGGAAGGTGCCGGCGCCCACATGCAGCGTCACGGCGGCGTGCCGCACGCCGCGGGCGTCGAGCGCGGCCAGCAGCGCCTGGTCGAAGTGCAGCGTTGTGCGGTCGGCGCCGCCACTGCGCCGGGGTGGCGGGCGAACACGGTCTGGTAGCGCCGCGCGTCCTCGGCGGTGTCGGCGTGGGTGATGTAGGGCGGCAGCGGCACATGGCCAAAGCGCTCCAGCAGCGCGAAGGCGTCACCCGGGAAGCGCAGGTGGAACAGCCCCGTTCTCCGGCCCGCAGCGGCCCAGCGCCTCGGCGCGGAAGGATTCCGCCGCCATCGTTATGGGAAGTGCACCACCTGCCCGGCGCGGGGCGACGGTTGGCGCGCAAACGGGCCCAGAGACCTCGGGGATGCGGCAGGCCTCCGGCAGCAGGCAGCACCCGCTCGACCAGCGCCTCCACCGCACCTCCGCTGTCCTTGTCGCCGTAGACCCGGGCGCGGGATCACCCGGTGTCGTTGAACACCAGCAGGTCGCCGGGTTCGAGCAGGCTCGGCAACTCGCGGAAGATGCGGGTCCACTGGCGCGGCCTCGTTGCCCGCCGGCCCGGCATCGAGCAGACGAGGCGCTGCGCCTGGCGGCCGGCGCCCGAGCGATCAGCCCGGTCGGCAACTCGAAGTCGAAGTCGGCGACCGTCCAGTCGCGGTCGGTGGAGGGATCGGGAGAGGAAGCGGGCGATGACGACACGGCGGGCGGCTTGCAGGGCAGGGGAGGGAGGGTGCAGAATATAACGAATGTTATAACGTCCGTCCTGGACACCTCCCGTCATCCCGGAGCCCGCCATGCATACCTTGAAGCTCACCCAGATCGGCAATTCGGTCGGTGTCATCCTGCCCAAGGAGGTGCTGGCGCGGCTGAAGCTGGAGAAGGGCGATGCGGTGTACCTCACCGACAGCCCGGACGGCTTTCGCGTCACACGGCAGGACCCGGCCTTCGAGGAGCAGCTGGAGCTCGGTCGCGAGTTCATGCGCGCGTGCCGCGCACTGCCTTCCGCGCCTGGCCAAGTGATGCGGTGGAGGGTTGCCATGACGGCAGCGGAACCAAAGCTGGCGCTGGGTCGACGAAGCGCGTGCTGCTGCTGCTGTCACGATGAGCAGCTGGCGTTGCATGGCGGTGCAGCCGGTTTGCGCGATGGAGGGCTGCTGGACTCGGCTCTGGCGCGGCCCAGGAACCTCGCCCAGTACGGCGAGCCGGATCTGGCCGATCTCGCGGCCGCCTATGCCTTTGGGCTGGCGAGGAACCATCCCTTCGTGGACGGCAACAAGCGTGCTGCTTTCCTGGCGGCCGGTCTGTGTTTGGCGCTCAATGGCTGGCGTCTCGGCCAGTCAGGCCGATGCCACGGTGGCGGTGATGGCGCGTGGCAGCGGGCGAGCTCGAGGAAAGCGCCTTCGCCGCCTGGCTGCGCAGCCACATCGCGCCGCGCTCGCGCTGAGCCCCGTCGTCGCAACATGCCCAGTTCCGCTCCGGACGGTTTGACGGAGGTCGCCCCCGCGGCCAGGGCGGCCGACAAAGCGCCGGCCAAGGTCCCGCCAAATGCCCCAGCGGGCGATGGAAAAGCTCGGCCTGCTGCGCGACATCGACCTGGCGCTGCACCTGCCGCTGCGCTACGAGGACGAGACGAAGCTCACGCCGATCGCCGAGGCCCGCCCCGGCGACACCGTGCAGGTCGAGGGCGTCGTGCGCGAGGCCAAGGTGGAGTTGCGCCCGCGCCGGCAGTTCATCGTCCACCTGGCCGAATCGCTGGAGGTGGGGCCAGCGCCGCACCCGGCCGGCGCCGTGCCGAGCTGGTGCTGCGCTTCGTGAACTTCTATCCCTCGCACCAGAAGACCCTGGCTGCGGGCGCCCGCGTGCGGGTGCGCGGCGAGCTGCGCGGCGGCTTCTTCGGCCCGGAGATGGTGCACCCCACCTTCAAGTCGGTGGACGCCGCCACGCCGTTGGCTGCCTCCCTGACGCCGGTCTACCCCGCCAGCGCCCAGCTGCCGCAGGCCTACCTGCGCAAGGCGGTGGCCTCGGGCCTGTCGCGTGCGCCGCTGGATGAACTGCTGCCGGCGCGCATCGCCCGACCGGCCTGCCGAACCTGCGCGACGCGTTGCACTTCCTGCACCACCCGCCGCCCTCGGCCAGCCTGGCCGCGCTGGAGGACCACAGCCACCCGGCCTGGCAGCGCCTGAAGTTCGAGGAGCTGCTGGCCCAGCAGATCGCCCAGCTGCAGGCGCAGCGCGAGCGCCGCAAGCTGCGCGCGCCGGCACTGCGGGCGGCGGTGGGGGGCCTGCACGAGCGGCTTCTTGCAGTGCTGCCCTTCCAGCTCACCGGGGCGCAGCGCCGTGTGGCCGAGGAGATCGCTGCCGACCTGGGCCGCGAGCAGCCGATGCACCGCCTGCTGCAGGGCGACGTCGGCTCCGGCAAGACGGTGGTGGCCGCGCTGGCCGCCGCGGTGGCCATCGACGCGGGCTGGCAGTGCGCGCTGATGGCGCCCACCGAGATCCTGGCCGAGCAGCACTTCCGCAAGCTGGTGCAGTGGCTGGACCCGCTGCTGGCCGAGCGCGGCCAGGGCATCTGGCTGACCGGCAGCCGCAGGGAAGGAGCGCCGCCGGATGGTCGAGCGTGTGGCCAGCGGCGAGGCCGCGCTGGTGGTGGGCACCCACGCGTTGATCCAGGACGACGTGCACTTCGCGAAACTGGGCCTGGCCATCGTCGACGAGCAGCACCGCTTCGGCGTGGCGCAGCGGCTGGAGCTGCGCCGCAAGCTGGCCGGTGATCCGGACGGTGCGAATGGGCAGGACGGCCCCGATGGCCACAACGGTCGCCCGGGCACGCTGGAGCCGCACCTGCTGATGATGAGCGCCACGCCGATCCCGCGCACGCTGGCGATGACCTACTTCGCCGACCTGGACGTGTCCACGCTCGATGAACTCCCGCCAGGTCGCAGCCCGGTGGTCACCAAGGTCTTCGCCGACAACCGGCGCGAGGACGTGATCGCCCGCATCCGCGACGAGGTGGAAGGCCAGGCCCGGCAGGTCTACTGGGTCTGCCCGCTGGTGGAGGAGAGCGAGAACCTCGACCTGCAGAACGCCACCGAAACCCACCAGCACCTGACGGCCGCGCTGCCCGGCCGCATGGTCGGCCTCATCCACGGCCGCATGCCGGCGGCGGAAAAGGCCGCCGTGATGTCGCTGTTCGCCAGCGGCGACATGGCGGTGCTGGTGGCCACCACGGTGATCGAGGTGGGCGTGGACGTGCCCAATGCCAGCCTGATGGTGATCGAGCATGCCGAGCGCTTCGGCCTGTCCCAGCTGCACCAGCTGCGCGGCCGGGTGGGCCGCGGCGCGGTGGCGAGCGTGTGCGTGCTGCTCTACACCGGCCCGCTGTCGCCCACCGGCAAGGCCCGGCTGAAGGCGATGGTCGAGACCACCGACGGCTTTGAGATCGCCCGCCGCGACCTGGAGATCCGCGGCCCCGGCGAGTTCATGGGCTCACGCCAGAGCGGCGACGCCCTGCTGCGCTTCGCCGACCTGGCCGAGGACGCCCCGCTGCTGCAGCGCGCCCGCGCTGCAGCGCCCGAACTGCTGGACAAACACCCCGCCGCGGCCCGGGCGCATGTGTCGCGCTGGCTGGGGGGGAAGATGGAGTACCTGAAGGCCTGATCGGCCGAAGGGGTTGACGCCTCAGTCAGACGCCAGCGGGTAGCGCGGTCTGCGACAGGTCCCTGACCTCGAACCGCAGGAAGTCGAGCAGTCGCTGCGACTCCACCACTTCGTCGTGCGGCGTCAGCAGGTAGCGCCAGGGTTTGCCGCCGACCGATGCGGCGTGGTCCGAGGCATGTCGGCACCAGCGTGCCGCTGCAGCGGCCTTGGCCTGCACTTCGTGTGTGTCGGTGTCCACCCGGGCCTTGGTTTCGACCATCAGGATCCAGGCGTCGGTCTCCGCGACGAAGTCGGGGATGTACTCCGGCTGTTCGCTGCCCAGCTTGTAGTAGATCTGGAACTGCCCCTTGGCGGGCTTGAACCACTTCAGCGCGTCGCGTTCGAGGAGGACCGCAAAGCGCCGCTCGGTGTCCGAGTCGAACTTCTGCAGCGGGTAGAGGCAGCGCTCGAAGCCACCGAACAGCATCTGCTTGATCCTGCCCGGCTCGGTGACGGTGGCGCGGTGGTTCTGGACCGGCTGACCTGCCGCCACGGTGAAGTTGCAGGCCTTCAGTGCCGTGAAGCCCCGACTGACCTGAACCTCGTAGCCGCTGGCCTCTTCCCAGAAGTGGGCCAGCATCTCGGCCCGGATGAGCCGGGCCAGCTCGCCGCCATAGGTGTCGAAGATCTCGTGCAGTTCGGCCTCGGCATAGTTCTGCGCCTGGTAGTGCGCCACGGCCTGGCCGGCCAGGTCGTACAGCAGATCGGCCTGGGTGAAGTAGTCGATGTCGTCGTAGTCGATCAGCTTCTTGACGAGGTAGTCCTCGAAGCGGTTTTCCCGGATGCCGGACTCCCGGCTCATCGTGAACTGCTGGTTCGTGCGCAGCTCCTGACCGAGGATTTCACGCTGGCCGGGCTGGAAGTTGGGCAGCGTGCCGAGCTTGAACGGGTGGTAGCCGGTTGTGACCTCGCCGGTGGGGACGACGGAGATCCGCGGAATGTCGATGGTCTGCTGAACCACCACCGCGGTGGTCTTGCTCACCACCGTGGCCAGATCCAGCGCGGGGGCGGCCCCGTCTGCGCCTGCCAGCAGGTCCCCCTGGGCAGGCTTCAGTCGTTCGCTCACTTCCGCCAGGATGGCCGATTGCACCGCAGGTGTGAGCAGCGCCTGGCTGGTGGGCACGAGCTCGCGCTTGACTTCGTACTTGCCGATCACCTCCATCACCACCAGCGCCGCTTGTCGTTCGCCTGCAGTGGTGAAGACGGCGGGCGCCGGGTTGGGGCGTCTGTGGTGCCGCTGCTGCACCGGGGTCGGTGGGGGTCGGTGCAATGGCCTGCGTCGACGCCGGTGCAAGGGTCGGCGCCGCGGTGAGGCCCAGGCGCGTCATCGCCCCGGAGCCGACCTGGACGCTGACCTTCCTGTCGTCGGCACTCGGGGCTTCCAGGATCACCTGCTGCAGGCGGATGGGGGAATCGCCCCGGTTGGCCTCGTCGATGATGTCCTGGAACCGGTCGTGCGCAACGATGTTCAGGCGGTCCACCGCCGCCACCCCCGTGCGCTTGCCGTAGGGCAGCCGCAGGCCGCGGCCGATCGACTGCTCGATCAGCGTGCGTGCGTTGGCCGCCCGCAGCGGCACGATGGTGTAGAGGTTGGTGACGTCCCAGCCCTCCTTGAGCATGTTGACGTGGATGACGATCTCGGTGGGCTCGTCCACGCTCTCCACGGCCAGGAGCCGGGTGATCATCTCCTCCTCCTCCGCACCGCTGCGGCTGGAGTCCACCTGGATCACCTTGTTCGCGTAGCGCCCCTCGTAGAAGGCCGTCGATTCGACCAGCTTCTTCAGGTCCGAGGCGTGGGTGGTGTCCCGCGCGATCACCAGCATGAAGGGCTTCACCACCTTGACGCCGTTCTCGCGGGCGTAGGTGAGCAGCTCGACCTTGGTGGTTTCGTGCAGGCGAACACCGTCTTCCAGCTTGATCTTCTCGACTTCCTCGGGCGAGTGCGCCGCAGCGGAGAAGTTGCGCTGGGTCACGGCAGCGGGCTCCTTGACGAAGCCGTCTGCCATGGCATTCGCCAGCGGGTAGTCCATCACCACGTTCTTGAACGGCACCGGTCCGCGCGTGGATTCCACGAAGGGCGTGGCAGTGACTTCCAGGCCGAACAGGGGCTTCAGTTCGTTGATCGCCCGCATGCCCGCCAGCGCGCGGTAGCGGTGCGACTCATCCATCAGCAGCACCAGGTCCGGCAGGTTCGCCAGGTGGTTGAAGTAGCTGTCGCCCAGCACCTCCCGCATCCGCTTGATGCGCGGCTCCTTGCCGCCGCGCACCTCGGAATTGATCTTGGAGATGTTGAAGATGTTGATGCGGACATCGTGAGCAAAGCCAGCCGTCTGGTCCTGCACCACGGCGCCGGTCTGGTCGTAGTTGTCGCCCGTGATGATCAAGGGCGACTGCTGCGCAAACTCGGCGATGCCCTTGAACACGTACTTTGGCGTGTTGCGGGTGAAGTCGGCGATCAGCTTGTTGTAGATCGTCAGGTTGGGCGCCAGCACGAAGAAGTTGTTGATGCCGTGCGCCAGGTGCAGGTAGGCGACGAACGCGCCCATCAGCCGCGTCTTGCCCACGCCGGTGGCCAGCGCGAAGCACAGGGATGGGAACTCCCGCTCGAAGTCCTGCAGCGTCGGGAACTCGGCCTTCAGCGTGGCGAGCAGGGCCGGCACGTCCTGCTCGTGGCCGAGCAGCTCCGGCGCTGCGGCCAGCGCGCGCACCAGCCTGGCCAGCGACTCCGCCTGCGGCGCCCGCAGCGACAGGCGCCCGGTGATGTGGTTCTGCACGCGCGCATTCATTCGGCGTGCCCATTTTCTTGTTCTTGGTCAGGCACGGATGCGGCAAACACCGTGAGTCGCAGGTCCACGTCGGCCAGGTTCTCGTACACCGGCCGCTTGCCCGCCAGCGCTTCGCTCTCCCGCAAGACGATATCGACCCCAGCGCCACGCTTGTCCATCAAGAACTCCCGCCCCAAGCCTCCTTCCCGGACGGGAAAGTAGCGGGCAAACAAGCTGGCGATGATCTCGTTGCGAGGAATCGACACGCTGGGCATGGCATCGATGGTCAGCGAGTTGGGCAAGGCTCCGGGGGAGTGGAGTTCCAGGCGATCCGCAAACATATGCAGGCGGATGCGGTTGTTGGCGATGGAGTAGTCGCGGTGCGCCACCGCATTGACGATGGCCTCAAACACCGCACGCAGGCTGTACTGCGGGTGTTCGGAGCGCCCCAGTTCCTTGGCGGCAGGTACCTGCATGTGGCGTTTGACGAACTCGAAGGCATCCCAGATCTGCTGCTGGAGGGGGCCATCAAAATCCTTGGCATCCTGTTGCTCAGCAGGGTCGTTCAGCGTGCCGCGATAGGCCACCGCCTGGATGTAGGCCGCAGGCAGCCAGCGCACTGGCTTGACCGTCCCCAGCAGCACGCCCGCCACACTGAGTGCGGGCTTGCCCGCGTCGTCCGCGAGCAGGTGCAGCCGCCTCAACTGCACCTCGGGCTCGCCTTCCCCGTCACGCAAGAACGCGCGAATCAGCAATGGATCGAGATCGCCAGGCGAAGTGCCGGGAACGGCCTGCTCCTCGAAGCGGATCAATCGTGCCTGGCTTCGTTGCTGGAACAGGCGAGCCAGCGCGTCCGGCTGCATCTCGCGCTTGGCGTGGCCCACGCGCTTGAAGTAGCCATTGGCGCTCTTTGCGGGACCCAGGCTGCGGGCACATCCACCAGAATGACTGGCCGCAGGGCCCCGTCGCGTCCGGCCACTCGCGATGGTGAGTGACGACATCGAGCGCGGGCACCACCCTGTCGTGACAAATGGCGGTCACCCAGGCTTCCACCGCATCCATCGCCTCGATGTCGATGCCAACGATGTCGCGCGTCTTGTCGTCAACACCCAGAACCAAAGTGCCACCCGCCGCGTTGGCCAACGCCGCCAATTCGTCCGACACGCCATCCGGGGTGCGGCTCGGCCACCTTCTGTGGCCCGCGCATCACCACGCGCTTCAACTCCAGGGTGGAGTCTTCACCGAGGCGGATGCGCCGCAGCCATTCTTCAACCAATTTTCGCTCACCGCCATCACTCCAGGTCTTTCAGGATGCGCTTGTAGCGCTGCTCGAAGGCTTCCCGGCCGCCTTCCATGATGTCGCAGATGCGTTCACGCACATGGCGCTCCTGCAGGCCGCCACCGCCCGCCGTTTCGATCTGTCCCCCGCGCACTTCCATCGGCTGCACCAGCTCGGCATCGCCGTTGACGACGATGTTGGCGTTGTGCGTGACGACGATCAGTTGCCTGCGCGACTTGTTGTCCCGCAGTTGCCGCACCACCAGCTCGTAGATCAGTGCGTTGTCGAGATCGTCTTCGGGCTGGTCGAGCACCAGCGGTTCATCTCCGTGAGCCAGCAGGAAAGAGAGGATGGCGGCCGTCTTCTGACCGGCTGACGCCAACTCCAGATTGCGCCAGGTGCCCAGGGGCCGATCCCGGTGCTCGATGAGCACCTTGTCCGCCGGAAACCATGTCCACAGGGCATCCCAGGCCTGCGCGTCGAGCTTGTCCAGCGCAGTGTTCAATTTGCCATGCAGCCCGAGCAGCGCGCGCTCGGTACCGTCTTCCAGCTCGGCCTTGAGCAGGTAAAGCCGCTTGGGCAGCGGGGCCAGAGCCTGACCATGAGCCAGCCCGGCGAGCAGGCCCGTACAGACACCGTGTTGATCGGCCTCGCTCCAGATGTCGCTCACGAAGGTGCCGCCCTGCAACTGCAAAAGCTGCCGGAACCGATCACGCCCGCCCTCCACATCACCCAACGGCTGCAGCCCGATGCGCAGGTTGGTGATCCCCGCCCCTCGAATCACCTGATCGACGAACGCCTGCCGCTTTCGGGTCAGACGCTTGCGAACATGGATCAGCCGTGCGTAGGCCAATTTGCATGCAGATCGCGCCTTGTGCAGCTCTGCGGCCTTCTGCACAAGCACCGCCAATTCCTTCTCGACCGCCTCTTTGCGCTGCAACACCGTGGCCGCCTGCTGGGGGCCTTCCACGCCTTGGGCGCGCATCTCTGCCACCAAGGCCTTGTAGTTCGCTTCCGCCAGCGTGTTTTGGGCCTGCCATGGGCTGGCCTTCACAGCATCAGAAAAATCGCTCACCGCCCGCTTCATGGCCGCAGCCTGATCGCGCATCACCTGATAAGCAGCCGAGAGGGCCTTGCCCAGGCCCTGCGCACGGTCGCGGATGTCTTGTTCGTCGGCGCGGACTGCCTGCCATGCACTCAGCTCCCAGTCCTTGAACCGCCCCTCATCGGCCAGGCTTTCTTGCAGCGTTGCAACCTCCTGCCGCACGCCGTTGGTGAAGTCCGTCAGCCGCTGCAACTGCTGCTTCTCGTACTGATAGCTGCGCAGCCGGTCGGCGTAGTCCGACTGCGCGAACACCAGCGCCTTGCGCTCCAGCTCCTTCAGTTCCGTCGCCAGTGGCGCGCGGGTGCGCAGTACCGACTCCAGGTCGCGCACCCTGGCCCGCGCACTGAGAAAGGCCTTCTTGCTGGCCTCGAATTCAGCATCCCACGCCGTCTTGCCCACGGCAGGCGATTTATCCAGGTAGGTCAGCAAAGCCCGTGGGCGCTGGGCCAGGCTGAAAATCTGCTTCTGGCTGAAGATGCTGGCCGGAAAGCGCTCGCGCGCCTGCGCCGCGTCCAGGCCAGTGGGCTCCCAATCGTGGCCGTTCCATTGCGCCACTTGCAGCGCCTTGCCCGCCCAAGCCCACCGATAGCGGTAGCGCCCGCGCTGACGCCATCGTTCTTGACCACCACTGCGGTCAGCGCCGTGTCGTCCAGCATGACCCCCGGCTTGTCGCGTGACTCGTACTTCTTGTGGAAGTTTTCGAAGGACTTGTGGCTCTCGCTGCCCTCAAACTCCTTGAGGTCCACGTCGCGCCCCAGCGCCAGGCGCAAGGCTTCCACGATGGTGGATTTGCCGCTGCCCCGGCCGCCGATCAAGGCCGAATACCACGGGCTGAAACGAAGGCTCAGCGGGGGCTGCGTGCGGTGCAGGGCCAGATGGTCGATGTCGATGCTCTCGATGCGCCATGCGGGCTGGCGCTGGGGTTCGCCACTCGTCATCAGAGCGTCGAATCGCCTGCTCAGGATCGTGCAGGGCCAGCTTGAGCCCGTCAAAGTCCAGCCGGGTCACTTTCAGCCAGGTGAAACGGCGGCCTGCGTTGGCCAGCCGATGGGGTAGTCCGATCCCACCACCTGGGCGAAGGATTTGATCTGGTCGGCCACATGCCCGTAGCTGAGCGCGGCCCGGTCTTGCACCTCCAGGCCATCCACCTTGCGCAGCACCGATGCCAGCGAGCGTTTGAATGACGTCTGGAACTTGCCAGCGGCATCCACCACGCCATGGCAGATGCCCTTGAGTTGCTCCACATGCGCGGCCAGCACCAGGCCGCCCTGGGCGTGGACGGCGTCGATCACGTCCGTGCTGCTGGCCGTGCACATGCGCTCGGCCGTCGGCTTGGCGGGGTCGATCCATTGCAGGCGCCCTTGCAGCAGGCCGTCCAACGTGGCCTTCGGGGTGCCTGGCGCGAAGACGGCCAGCAGATGCACGTCGTCATGTGTCGTGATCTCGATGCCCGGGAACAGCACAAGCTCCCGGTAGCCGTCAGCCCGCGGGCTTTCAGCCGCCAGGGTCTGCAAGGTCTGCTGCAAGCGTTCGATCCAGTCGCTGCAGTTGTGGTCGGTCACTGCCACGGCGTCCATACCCGCGCGCATGTAGGCCAGCAGCCAGTCCCGCTCGGAAACAGTGGCTCGTTCCTGGGCGTCGTAGTCGCTGGATGCGGGCGTGTGGGTATGGAAATCCACCTTCCACCAGCGCGAGCCTGGAATTTGACTTGTGGTCATCGCTTGCCCTCGAACAGCTTGTCTGTACCGGTTGGCGCGTCTGATGCACCGATCTCCATCGAGTCTAGTTCGCTCTCCAGCGCCTCCACCGTCGGCAGGCTGGCCAGCAGCGATTCGGGCAGGTCCCGCACCAGCTGGTATTCGGCCACCCCCATGGGCTTGTCGATGCCCGACAAGGCGTACTCCACCACGGTGCGTTTCTGCGTCTTGCACAGCAGCAGGCCGATGGTGGGGCGGTCGTCCGGCGCCTTGATCTGCCGGTCCACGGCGGTCAGGTAGAAATTCAACTGGCCGGCATGCTCCGGTTTGAAGGCTGTTGCCTTCAACTCGACCACCACATGGCATTTCAGGCGCGTGTGATAGAAGAGCAGGTCGATGAAAAACTCATCGCCTTCGACCTCCAGCCGCACCTGCTGGCCCAGAAAGGCGAAGCCGCTGCCCAGCTCCAGCAGAAAGCGGGTGATGTGCTGCACCAGGCCGGTCTCGATGGCGCGTTCCTGTGCCGTGTTGCTCAGCCCCAGAAAGTCGAAGAGATACGGGTCCTGAGGGTCTCGTGCGCCAGCTCCGAATGCGTCGACGGCAAACGCGCCGCAAAGTTGGTGACGGCCCGGCCCTGCCGCTCCAGCAGCCTGTCGCGGATGTTGGCTTCCAGCGTGCTGCGCGACCAGCCTCCGGCGATGGCCAGTTCGGCATATCGCAGGCGCTGCGCCGGGTCCTTCAGCTTGGTCAGCAGCATCACGTTGTGGCCCCAGGGCAATTGGCTAACAGCCTGTTGCCCAATCGGTGCATCGGGCCAGGCCTGGGCGAAGGCACGCATGAACTTGAGGTTGGCGAGCGAGAAGCCCTTCATCTCCGGGAAGGCCGCCCGCAGGTCGTTGGCCAGCCGCTGCAACACCTTGTCTCCCCAGCTGGCGGTCTGCTGGCGCTGCAGGATGTCGTTGCCGATGTGCCAGTACAGGGCCACCAGTTCGGCGTTCGCGGCCAGTGCCGCACGGCTGCGCGCCGACTGCACACGGGCTTTGATGTCCGCCAGCCAGGCGGCGTAACCGGCGGGTACTGCGCTGCCCGGGTTCTCGTGGTGGGCGGCGGCTGTCTTCTCGCTCATGGCCTGTCCTCCCCGGTCGAATCACCAAACAGATCCACGGTGAGTCTGTCGCGCCGGGCTCCCTTCTTCCCCGCGGCCAAGGCGGCATCGGCCACCGGCGCAGACGATGCAGACGACCCAGATGGCGCCGAAGGCGCGGCCAGGGGCAGGTTGGCCACATTCAGGCTGTAGTCGTCATGGCCCCACTCGCAGCGGGCCAGCACCATCTTCGGAATCTTCTTCAGCGTCAGGTTCGGCCAGCGTGTGGCGGCCTGCGCGGCCGTGATGCCGTGGAAGGCCGCACAGCAGACCAGCAGGCTCTGGTCGCTGCCGACTTCATCCGACAGCGCCTGCAGTTGCTCGGCCGAGAGGTTCTGCGTGGTGACGTAAATGAAATCCCGCTCGCTCGAATGGCCGTGCTGCCACCACTGCGTCTCGGACGGCGCATAGCTGAACCCCTCCAGCTTGGCCAACGCTTCGGCCAGCTGCGCGGCGTTGTATTCCGGGTTGATGACGGGGTTGCCCCAGCGGTCGTTGACGATCAGGCTGGGCGCGAGCCTGTAATACCGAAAACCCCCGCCGCCTTGCCAGTTCACGCTGTCGGTGATGCCGCCCTTGTCTTCGCCGTCGATGACTTTCTGCAGCCGCGGGATAATGTATGTGTGGCAATGCTCACCCAGCTCCACCATGATCCACCGCCGGCCCATCTTGTGCGCTACTGCGCCGGTAGTGCCGGACCCGGCGAAGGAATCCAGTACCAAATCACCCTGTTGAGTCGCCACATGCAAAGCAGTCTGGAGTAGCCTTTCTGGCTTTGGCGTTGAAAAAACGTCATGCCCGTAAAGAGCCAGCATCTCCTTTGCGGCGTCTTGGTTGTGTCCAGCCAAGGTGTGCTTCCAAAGTGACATCGGCATCATTCCCTGATTGATCTCAGAGAAGAAGTTTTTCAGTGCAGGGACGCTATTGGTTCCTTTAGTGCCCCACCATATCCGGCCCTCACGCGCGTTCTTCTCGTGTACTTCGCGCGACATTGCCCATACGCGGGTGCGTTTCCGGCCAAAACTTCTTCGCCTGTATTTGGTTGGTAGATTGGGTATCCAAATTAGGACGTTCGTCAGCACTGTAGCGACACGTATAGTCCATCGCCTTCCAAGGGCCGCGAGGGTCGTTGTCCGGATTTTTATCGCCCAGATTGATCTTCTGTCAGTGGAGAAGATTTCTCAAAGCTTGCGCTCTCTTTCGGTAAACGAGTATGTGATCGTGGACATATCCAAAACCTTGGTGTCAGGAGGCGGGGAATACCTCTTCTCCCATGATGTCACAAAGAAAATTACTGCGCCCAAAGACCTCATCACAAATGACCTTAAGATAGTGAACTTCATTGTCATCAATGGTGATCCAGAGCGAAGCCTCGTCTGACATCAGCCGACGGATGATTTCCAGGCGATCGCGCATCAGCCTGAGCCAGATCGAGTGCTCCAGACCGTCGTCGTAAGTGCGTGAAAGCGCTGCCGGTGTTATACGGCGGGTCGATGAAAACGCACTTCACCTTGCCTGAAAACTCCTGCTCCAACGCCTTCAGCGCCAGCAGGTTGTCGCCAAAGATCAGGCGGTTGTCGAAGAGGTCGCTGTCGGAAACCCGATGCCTGGCGTGATAAGACTTCGACGGGTCTTCCAGCAGAATGCGCGGCTCCAGCTTGGGGCGCTTTTCCTTGCCGATCCAGGTGAGTTCTAGTTTTTGTTTGTGGGTCATTCCAATTCCTTGCGTTTCGTGCCGGGCAACGCATTGGGCGAAAGTGAGAAGCCGTTGGGCCTCGCTTGAGTCTTAAACCCCTCGAATTCGAGGGGTTTGGAGTCCGGGTTGTGGAGCGGCTCCCACTCGCCGAGGAACTCGATCGTGCTGCGCAGGCGCAGCCAGCCTGTCATGTCAACTCCCATTCGATGGTGAACAGCGTCTGCTCATGCACCTGCTGCCGCAGCTGAACCTCCAGCTGCTCGATCAGGCCGTTGCGCTGGGCCTCGACCTCGTCCTGGCGGGCGAACAGCTCGCGGCGCAGCCTACTGCGCCGGCCTTCGAGTTCGCGCTGGCGGCGTTGGTGGGTCAGTTTGTCTTCGAGTGTCGGTGCAGTGGCCGCTGTGCGGCGCAGGTCCTTGATCTCGGCGTCGATGGCCTTGATGTCCTGCTCCAGCCCGAGCTTCAGGTCATCCGCCCAGGCGTCCAGCTTGCGCACTTCCTGGTCGAAGTAGCCCAGGTTGCGCAGGTTGATGCCCTGCAGCAGGGCCCGTTTGCGGGCGTCCACATCGGCGCTGAGGGCCTCGTCGGGCGCGCTGAAGAGGCCGGCCGGCTGTGCGTGTGTGAGTTCTTGGGCGGGCAGGCACAGCAGCTTGGCCGGGTCGTCTTCCGCCAACACCTGGCCAGCCGAGGTGCAGGCGGCGGCGACCAGGTGCTGTTCCTGTTCGCCCAGGGCTTCGACCGACACGAGTTTCAGGGTCAACCAACCGGTCTGGCCCCGGTAGGCCTTGAGTGTGCTGACCTGCGTGCCATGGGCGTCGTAGTCGAACACCAGCCGCGCAGGGCCCAGGGTGCGGCCTTGGGCCTGCTGGGCGATCCAGCGGGCCAGGGGGTGGCCGATCCGGTAGAGGTGGGCATCGCCGGAGCGGCGGGGGAGTTCGTAGCGGCCCAGCTCGACCCCGGCGGGCGCGGCCTCCGGGCTGCGGTGGAGCACGAAGCCCTGCTCGTCGAAGCCGGCGCAGCCGGCCAGCTCCGCCTCGGTCAGGTCCATCAGCAGGCGCTCGTACTTGCCGCGGGCGGCACGGCTGTCCTGCGCGCGCACGCGCAGCTTGTCCTGCACTTCTTCGTCGAAGTTCTCCAGCAGGATCCGGCGTGTGCGGACCATGGCCTCGTTGATCTCGCCGGAGAGGTCGAGCTGCAGCTGCTCGAAGCTGGCCTGGATGGCCTGCGGCTCCCGGCAGTTCTGGTAGATCTCGGCAATGCGCCGCTCGAAGTCCACACCGGAGCCGATGGCGCCCAGCACCTCGTCGCTGGCGCCGAAGACGCCCTCGAAGAGCTGGAACTTCTCCGCCAGCAGCTCATAGACCCGCGCGTCGGCCTCGTTGCTGCGGTCGACGAAGTTGACCACCACCACGTCGAACTTCTGGCCATAGCGGTGGCAGCGGCCGATGCGCTGCTCGATGCGCTGCGGGTTCCAGGGCAGGTCGTAGTTGATGACCAGCGAGCAGAACTGCAGGTTGATGCCCTCGGCACCGGCCTCGGTGGCGATCATCACCGTGCCGCGTTCCTTGAAGTGCTCCACCAGCGCGGCGCGGGTGTCGGCGGTCTTGGAGCCGCTGATGCGGTCGGTGCCAGCGTGGCGCTTCATCCAGTCCTTGTAGGCGGCCTGCGCGCGGTCGTCGCTGTTGGTCCCGTTGAAGAGCACGATGCCGTCGCCGTAGGCCGTGCCCTCCAGCAGCGTCAGCAGGTAGGCCTGCGTGCGCTTGGACTCGGTGAAGATGATGGCCTTGCGGGCGGCGCCCAGCCGCGCCAGCTCGGCAAAGGCCCTGTCCAGGGCGGTCAGGAGGGCGCTGCCCTTGGCGTTTTCGCGGATCTGGCTGGCCAGCGCCTTGAAGTGGCGCAGCTCGGCGATTTCCTGGGCGACGGCATCACGCTGGCTGGCCGTGGAAGAGGGGCTTGCCGATCCGCGCTCGCCACGCTCATCCTGTTCGTCCCGTTCTTCCGCGCGCTCTTCTTCCGTCTCGTCGAGCGCCTCGTAGTCGTCGTCAAGAACTTCCGCCAGATCCGGCACGTTTGGAGAAGCCGCGAGCTCTCCCTCCAGTCGGTTGGCCATGGTGTCCAGTGCGCCCGCGATGGCATGGGTGGACGAGGCCAGCAGCTTCCAGAGCACGAGGGAAATCAGCTGGCGCTGCCCGTCCGGCAGGGCCTTCAGGTTGGGGCGGCGCAGGTAGTCGGCCACCAGGCTGGACAGCTCGCGCTCTTCGGTGGACGGGGTGAACTCCTCCACCAGGGCGCGGCGGGCGGTGTAGGGCACGTACTGCTGCACCTGGCGGCGCAGCGTGCGTTTGCACACCGGCGCCAGGCGGGTGCGCAGCGCGACGAAGGCCTGTTCGCGCGGCTGCGCCGTGAACTGCGAGCGGAAGCTGTCGAGGTCGCCGAACACGCGGTCGTCGATCATGCTGACCAGCCCGTACAGCTCCAGCAGCGAGTTCTGCAGTGGCGTCGCGGTGAGCAGCACCTTGGAGTGGACGTGGGCCAGGGCCTCCTTCAGCGTCTTGGCGATGACGTTGCTGGTCTTGTAGACGTTGCGCAGGCGGTGGGCTTCGTCCAGCACGACCAGATCCCAATCGACGGCCTTGATGTCCTCGGCCTTGGATTTCGCGAACTGGTAAGAGCAGATGACCGGGCCTGACGCGCCTTGGAACGGACTGCTGTGGTCCTGCTTGCCGCCTTGAGACCTTTTCAGGGCGTTGTAGCTCTTGGCCTCCAGCAGAACACCCTGCAGGCTGAACTTGTCCTGCAGCTCCTGATGCCACTGCTTGCGCAGGTTGGCGGGCACGATGATCAGGATGTGGCGCCGACGCTCGGCCCAGCGCTGCGAGATGACGAGCCCAGCCTCGATGGTCTTGCCGAGCCCGACCTCGTCGGCCAGGACGACGCCGCGCGACAGCGGATTGCTGCAGGCAAAGAGGGCGGCCTCCACCTGATGCGGGTTGAGGTCCACCTGCGAGTCCACCAGGGTGGAGGCCAGCGACTCCACGCTGTCGCCCCCGGCGCGCGCCGGGTGAGCAGCCAGGCAACGTACTGGCGCATCGTAGGCATAGAGCGCCACATAGCCACGCGAGCGCCGGCCGATCACCAGTTCGCGCAACTCGGTTGAGGCCGGCCGATCGGGCGGCCGATGCAGGGTTGCGCTGCAGCACGTCAATGGCCGCCACGATGTCCTGGATCCGCCCGGCGGCATCGTTCACGCCGTGGGTGACCAGATGGTCGAGGATGCGCTCGAAGTCATCGGCGACCTCGGGCGCGAAGTCGATCGCGGTCATGGGGTCAGGGTCAGTCGGCGTGGCGCTTCGGCTGAGGGCGGGGCGGGGCATCCCCGGCTGCACGGCGCTCCAGCCACTCGCGCATGTCGGCCCATGGCACGGTCTCACCCGTCTGCTCCACCTGCGCCAGCCGATCCCGGGCCACAGCTTGGAACTCGGCGCGGCGTTCTTCCTGCTCGGCCTTCTCCGCCACTGCTTCGAGGATGAAGTTGTGGGCGGTGGTGCCCAGGCGTTCAGCCGCGGCTGTGACCCGGGCCCGAGGTCGTCGTTCAGGCGGATGGTGGTGGTGGCGGACATGGGGCCTCCTGTCGAGGAGGTTAATGTAGCACTTGAGTGCTACTCATGCGAGCGAGGCTGGGGGGCCGGACTTCATCCCCGCACCGCCAGGTTCCCCGCAGCAGTTCGGGCTCGCTCAGTGTCGGCCGCAGGCGCTGGCGCAGGTCGGCGCTGAGGTAGGGCCAGATCAGGGCCTGCACTGGCGGGCGCCCGGCGCATCGCTGCTTCGGCGTTTTCGGGCTCCAGTGCGTTGCGCGGGTCGCGCACGTACTCGAAGCTGAGCCAGTAGGTGAGCACCACCACCATGGAGGTCGCCAGGGCGTCGGCTTCCTCGTCGTTCAGCGCCGTGCCGTCCACCGCACACAGGCGCACCACACGCTGGCGCACCGCGGCGGTCTGCTGGGTCAGGGCGACCTGGCAGCGGGTTTCGAGCTGGCGGTTGCGGGTCAGCAGGTCGTTGAGGTCGCGGAACAGGAAGCGGTAGTCCCAGCACAGGCGGAACAGCCGCGGCACCAGCAGCCAGGCGCCTTCGGCGTCGTCGGCCGGGCCGGCGGCCGTCAGTGCTTCCTGCAGGGCGCGTTCGTAGCGCTCGACCAGCGCGTTGACCAGCGCCTCCTTGGCCGGGTAGTGGTAGTACGGGTTGCCGGGGCTGATGCTCCAGTTCGGCCGAGATCAGCGTGGTCGACACGTTGGGCTCGCCGTGGCGGTTGAACAGCTCCAGCGTGTGGTCGAGGATGCGCTCGGCCGTGCGGCGTGGCGGCTTGCGCGTGGAGCCGACGGCAGTGGGGCTGGCGGTCCGGTCGTTGGCGGCAGCGGCGTGACTCATCGTGGGGAATCTAGCATCGCAGCGGCGTGCCCGCGCTGCGGGTTTTCAGCGGGCGGCCCGCTGCAGGGAGAGAAAAGAGATGGTGATGGTGATGGTGATGGCCGCGCTGCGGGTTTTCAGCGGGCGGCCCGCTGCAGGGATGTCCCATGGATGCGCTGGCGGCCGCCCGCTCCCTACAATCCGGCCCCGATGAACCCGGCCATCCATTTTCAGCGCGTCAGCAAGACCTACCGCGGCGCGCGCGGTACCTTCCAGGCACTGACCGACGTCAGTTTCGACATCCAGCCGGGCGAGTTCTTCGGCCTGCTGGGCTCAATGGCGCCGGCAAGACGACGCTGATCAGCATCCTCGCCGGCCTGGCGCGCGCCACCGAGGGCCGCGTCACCGTGATGGGGCATGACGTGGTGGCCGACTACGCGGCGGCCCGCAAGGCGCTGGGCATCGTGCCGCAGGAGCTGGTGTTCGACCCCTTCTTCTCGGTGCGCGAGTCGCTGCGCATCCAGAGCGGCTACTTCGGCGTCCAGGGCAACGACGCCTGGATCGACGAGCTGCTCGCCGGCCTGGGTCTGGCCGACAAGGCCGGCGCCAACATGCGCCAGCTCTCGGGCGGCATGAAGCGCCGGTGTGCTGGTGGCGCAGGCGCTGGTGCACCGCCCGCCGGTGATCGTGCTGGACGAGCCCACCGCCGGCGTGGACGTGGAGCTGCGTCAGACGCTGTGGTCCTTCATCGCCCGGCTGAACAAGGAGGGCCACACCGTGCTGCTGACCACCCATTACCTGGAGGAGGCCGAGGCGCTGTGCGGGCGCATCGCGATGCCTCAAGCAGGGCCGGGTGGTGGCGCTGGAGCGCACCTCGGCGCTGCTGGCCGGCACCGCCAGCACGATGCTGCGCTTCAAGACCGACGATGCGCTGCCGGCCGACCTGGCCGCCCAGGCCCGGTGACGGGCGCATCGCGCAGATCAAGGCGCAGGACGCCGGGCACGTCGAGGCGCTTCTGGCCCGGTTGCGCAGTGCCGGCGTGCGCGTGGAAGACCTGGAGATCGGCCGCGCCGACCTGGAAGACGTCTTCCTGGACATCATGCAGGGGCGGTCGGTGTCCACCGTGCCCGGTGCCGCTGCTGCGGCCGTGGAGGTGGCGTGATGCTCGCCGGTGCCCGTACCCTGTACCACAAGGAGGTGTTGCGCTTCTGGAAGGTGAGCTTCCAGACCGTGGGTGCCCCCGTGCTCACCGCGGTGCTCTACCTGCTGATCTTCGGCCATGTGCTGGAGGACCACGTCAAGGTCTACGACCAGATCGGCTACACCCGCTTCCTGATCCCCGGGCTGGTGATGATGAGCGTGCTGCAGAACGCCTTCGCCAACACCTCGTCCAGCCTGATCCAGAGCAAGATCACCGGCAACCTGGTGTTCCTGCTGGTGGCGCCGCTGTCGCACTGGGCCTGGTTCGTGGCCTACGTGGGCGCCTCGGTCACGCGCGGGCTGGTGGTGGGCGCCGGGGTGCTGGCCGTCACCATGTGGTTCGCCCCACCTGGCATGGCGCAGCCGCTCTGGGCACTGGTGTTCGCGGTGCTGGGCGCCGCGCTGATGGGCTCGCTGGGGCTGATCGCCGGGCTCTGGGCGGAGAAGTTCGACCAGATGGCGGCGTTCCAGAACTTCATCGTCATGCCCATGACCTTCCTGGCGGGCGTGTTCTATTCGATCCACTCGCTGCCAGCCTTCTGGCAGAAGGCCAGCCACCTGAACCCGTTCTTCTACATGATCGATGGTTTCCGCCACGGCTTCTTCGGCGTCAGCGACGTGTCGCCCTGGATCAGCCTGGCGGTGGTGGGCGGCAGCCTGGTGGTGGTGTCGGCCATCACGCTGCGGTTGCTGGCTAGCGGGACAAGCTGCGGTCGTGAGCGGGGCGCCCGGGCGTTTTGATCCAGGCGCAACAGGACTTGAGCACACCTCCGACATGTTGGTCGCCCGGGGTAGTGCCATGCATCCTGCCATTGAAGCTGTCTGTCGCGGCGGACAGATCGTCCCGCTGGAGCCGGTTCAGGTTTCGGGAGGACGAACGCGTGGTGATCGTCTGGCTGCCAGCGTCGTACGAGGCTGCGGGCGCCAAGGTCGCCGCACCAGCCGAATGGCGCTCCTTCGTCGGCGCCCTGCGAGATTCGCCCCACTGGCAAGGCGACCCGGTGGCGATCCAGGAGGGGCTGCGCAGTGAGTGGGATTGACCACCTGCTCGACACCAACGTCGTCATCGGCCTGCTCAAGGGGCACGACGCCGCTGTGCGGTTGGTCGAAGGGGCTCGCTTGGTGCTCGGCGCGCCGCGGTCAGCCAGATCACGCGCATCGAGCTGCTCGGTTTCGGCGGTCTGACCGAAGCCGAGGAACTGGCGACCCGACGGTTCCTGGGCTCCTGCGGCGTCCTGTTGCTGAGCGAAACGGTCGAGGCCGAAACCATCCGCTTGCGCCGATTGACCGGGTTGAAACTGCCTGACGCCATCGTGCTGGCGACCGCCAGGGTGGCAGGGGCGTCGTTGCTGACGCTGGACCAGCGGTTGTCCAACGCCGCCCTGGCGCTCGACGGCTGACGGCTGTGCGCTGCGGCCAGGGTCTGCCCACCGGTACAATTCACGCCATCATGGCCGATCCTACTCCCGACCAAGTCCGTGCGCTGATTGCCGCGGGCCTTTCCTGTGAACACCCTCGAAGTCGAGGGCGACGGACGGCATTTCTTTGCCACCTATCGTCTGGCGCAGTGCCTTCGAGGGC
The DNA here is from genome assembly GCA_016702605.1 of Candidatus Intricatilinea gracilis. Taxonomy (GTDB): domain Bacteria; phylum Pseudomonadota; class Gammaproteobacteria; order Burkholderiales; family Burkholderiaceae_C; genus Sphaerotilus; species Sphaerotilus gracilis. The sequence goes on along the minus strand of JADJDQ010000009.1, from coordinate 3,427 downwards.
CACGGCCGCATCAAGCGCCACCAGCAGGTCTACGCCGTGCTGGGCGAGCGCATGCGCGCCGAGATCCACGCGCTGTCGATGAAGACGCTCACACCCGCCGAGTGGCGGGCCGAGCCGGTGCAGCACGGTGCGGCAGCGGCCGGCATCAACCCCCCACCATTGAGGACGGGCTCGTCCGGCCTGGCGCCTGCACGCCCGTGCCGGTGCCCTGAAGGCCTTTCATGGACAAACTCCTCATCCGCGGCGCCAGCGGCCGGCCGGCGAGATCACCATCTCCGGGGCCAAGAACGCCGCGCTGCCTGAACTGTGCGCGGCGCTGCTCTGTGCCGAGCCGGTCACCTTCGCCAACGTGCCGAAGCTGCAGGACGTCTCGACCACGCTGAAGGTGCTGCGCCACCTGGGTGCCACGGCCGAGCGCAGCACTGCGAGTGACGACGAAGTCACCATCGATGCCGGCCAGCTCGTCACCCGCGAGGCGCCCTACGACCTGGTCAAGACGATGCGTGCGTCGATCCTGGTGCTGGGCCCGCTGCTGGCGCGCTTTGGCGAGGCGCGCGTCGCTGCCCGGCGGCTGCGCGATCGGCGCACGGCCGGTGGACCAGCATATCAAGGGCCTGCAGGCCATGGGTGCGAACATCGTCGTCGAGCATGGCTACATCGTGGCCAAGGCCCCATCAGGGAAGGGCGCGCGCCCGGAGCGCTTGCGCGGCCAAGATCACGACCGACATGGTCACCGTCACCGGCACCCGAGAACCTGCTGATGGCCGCGACGCTGGCCGGACGGTGAGACCATCCTGGAGAACGCCGCGCAGGAGCCTGAGGTCACCGACCTCGGCGGTGCTGCTCAACGCGATGGGGCGCGCATCGACGGCCTGGGCACCGGCCGGCTGCGCATCCAGGGTGTCGAGGCGCTGCATGCGCCGGCCGTGGCGCACCCGATCATCCCGGACCGCATCGAGTGCGGCACCTTCCTCTGCGCCGTGGCCGCCGCGGGCGGTGATGTGACGCTGCGCCGCACGCGCGCCGACCACCTCGACACCGTGCTGGACAAGCTGCGCGAGGCGGGTGTCCAGCTGGAATGCGGCGCCGACTGGATCCGCGTGCGCGCCGAGGGCCGCCCGAAGGCGGTGAGCTTTCGCACCAGCGAGTACCCGGCCTTCCCGACCGACATGCAGGCCCAGTTCATGACGGTGAACTGCATCGCCGAAGGCGTCTCGCGTGTGACCGAGACGATCTTCGAGAACCGCTACATGCACGTCAACGAGCTGGTGCGCCTGGGTGCGCACATCGCCGTGGACGGCCACACCGCCATCGTCGAGGGCATCCCCAAGCTGTCCGGCGCCACCGTGATGGCCACCGACCTGCGCGCCTCCGCCAGCCTGGTGATCGCCGGCCTGGTGGCCGAGGGCGAAACCCGCGTGGACCGCATCTACCACCTCGACCGCGGCTATGACCGCATGGAGGTGAAGCTGCGCGCCCTGGGCGCGGACATCGAGAGGATCAAGTGAGCGCCGACATGATCACGATGGCCCTGTCGAAGGGCCGCATCTTCGAGGAAACCCTGCCGCTGCTGGCCGCCGCCGGCATCGAGGTGACCGACGACCCGGAGAAGACGCGCAAGCTCATCCTGGCCACCAACCAGCCCGGCATCCAGGTGGTGCTGGTGCGCGCCACCGACGTGCCGACCTACGTGCAGTACGGCGGCGCCGATCTGGGCGTGGCGGGCAAGGACGTGTTGCTCGAGCATGGCGGCGAGGGCCTGTACCAGCCGCTGGACCTGAAGATCGCACGCTGCCGCATGAGCGTGGCCACACGCGAGGATTTCGACTACGTGGGCGCCGTCAAGCAGGGCTCGCGCATCCGCGTGGCCACCAAGTACACCGCCATCGCGCGTCAGCACTTCGCCGACAAGGGCGTGCACGTCGACCTGATCAAGCTCTACGGCTCGATGGAGCTGGCCCCGCTGTGCGGGCTGGCCGACGCCATCGTCGACCTGGTGTCCACCGGGAAGACCCTGCTGGCCAACCGGCTGCGCGAGGTCGAACCCTTCATGGATATCTCCTCGCGCCTGGTGGTGAACCAGGCCGCGCTGAAGCTCAAGCTGACCGCCTGCGCCCGCTGATCGACGCGATCGGTTCGGCCGTGGCTAAAGACCGATTCCTTCCCGCACTGACACCATGACCGCCGATCGCAGATCCGCCACCTTGCTACCCCGGCTGCCGATTTCTGAGCTGAGTTCCAGCGCGTGCTGCACTGGTCGGCCGCGACGGACCATGCTCGAGTAGCCGGGTGGCAAACATCCTGGCCGACGTCCAGGCCCGGGGCGACGCCGCGGTGCTGGAGTACACCCAGCGCTTCGACGGTGTGGCTGCCGACTCGATGGCCGCGCTGGAGTTGACCCGCGAGGAACTGAAGGCGGCCTTCGACGCCATCACCCCGGCGCAGCGCAGCGCGCTGGAGGCGGCGGCGAAGCGGGTGCGTGCCTACCACGAGCGCCAGCCGTAGGCCTGCGGCCCGAGCTGGAACTACCGCGACGAGGACGGCACCTGCTGGGCCAGGAGGTCACGCCGCTGGACCGCGTGGGCATCTACGTGCCCGGCGGCAAGGCGGCCTATCCGTCCTCGGTGCTGATGAACGCCATTCCGGCCCATGTGGCCGGTGTGGGCGAGATCATCATGGTGGTGCCCACGCCCAAGGGCGAAAAAAATCCGCTGGTGCTGGCCGCCGCCTATGGCGCCGGCGTCACCCGCGCCTTCACCATCGGCGGCGCGCAGGCCGTGGCGCGCTGGCTTACGGCACCGCGACCGTGCCGCAGGGTGGACAAGATCACTGGCCCGGGCAATGCCTATCGTGGCCAGCGCCAAGCGCCGCGTCTTTGGCCAGGTGGGCATCGACATGATCGCCGGCCCTTTCGGAAATCCTGGTGTCTGGCGGACGGCACGACGCCGCCGGACTGGGTGGCGATGGACCTGTTCAGCCAGGCCGAGCACGACGAGCTGGCCCAAAGCATCCTGCCTTCGCCCGGATGCCGGCTGCATCGGTCAGGTCCGCCATCGACCGCCTGCTCGACGGCATGCCGCGCCGCGATGTCATCCGCGCACTGGAGGGTCGCGGCGCCTTGATCCTGACGAAGGACCTAGAAGAGGCCTGCGCCATCAGCAACCGCCTCGCGCCGGAGCACCTCGAAATCAGCCTGCGCGACGCCCACCGCTGGGAGCCGCGCGGCGACACGCCGGGGCGATCTTCCTGGGCGCCTTCACCAGTGACAGCTCGGCGACTACTGCGCCGGCCCGAACCATCGCCGCCGACTTCCGGCACCGCGCGCTTTCTCCTCGCCGCTGGCGTGTACGACTTCCAGCGCAGCAGCCTGATCGAGGTGAGTGAGAAGGGGCCCAGCCGCTGGGTGTCGCCGCCGAGTTGGCCTACG
>JADJDQ010000008.1 GCA_016702605.1 Candidatus Intricatilinea gracilis | reverse complement strand
GCGCCGTACTTCGCACCAAAGAAGCGTACACGCCTGAAGTGACCGACAAGTTGATTCGGACTGTATTCGAGATAGCAAGTTTGATCTTTCGAGATTCCCCGTTAGTCCGCGAACGTCCAACGTTTGAGGAGCTCCCAAACACCTTCATGTTCCGGGTTGCGTTCGCTACATATCTTCTAGGTCTTAGAAGGTACTCACAAGGCGGTTTCAGTGAACTGAGCCCAGAGAAACTGCGCAATGACTTTGTCGACATGATGTTGGTCGCCTATGGAACATACTTTGATGGGTTGATGTCAGCGGACAAGAACGTCAACTACATGTTTCAAGAGACTGGGCTGCTTCTATCGGCCCTCCTTGACGCCGAGGTGCCCTTCGTAGCGAGGCTGCATCGATGACGCCTAATCCTCGAAGTATTCGACCTTTCCTGCGCTAGCTTGTGAACTGCGCTGTCACATTGGATGCGCGCTTAACCATTCCCGCAGTGCATTGTTCAGTCGGGTTTGCCAGCCATCGCCGGTGAGTTTGAAGGATTGGACGATGTCGGCATCCAACCGGATATTCACGTGTTCCTTCGGCGCTGTTGATGGTGGCCTGCCATGTTTTAATTTAAGCATTTCTTTGGATGCGGCGTCGCCCATCATGTCGGCAAGCATTTCCTTGGCGGGGCGCGCCTTGGCGAACCACGCCTCGTCGGCTTCGGGGTCGTCGTTGTCGATCAGTTCAGGGTTGGGCCTGGGCGGCATATCCATCGGTCCGACCTTCCACTTGCCACGATCACACAGGCTAGAAATCTCTTGAGAGGTTTCCCGCCTTCAGTCCCCCGCCCTAGGCGGCTGATCCGGATCTGGCGGCGCAACCACGGCGACGCGGTAGTTCTCGCTCGCCCAGGCGCCGAAGTCGTGGGCCTGGCAGCGTTGGCTGCAGAAGGGGCGGTAGGGGTTGGCGGGTTCGAAGCGGGTCTTGGTGCCGCAGGCGGGGCAGTCGACTTCGGGGGCGGGGCGGCGCGGCGGGATTGCGGCGGCGGCTGAGGCGGGGGTGTCGGCGCTGGCCATGATGAGGGGTGCTGCTGCGGGGTGGAGCGGGGCGGTGTCGGTCTGGCTGACTGCTGGGCGCCGGTTGCCGGTCAGGCGCACAGGGTCAGGTCGAGCGAGCTGTCTTCGCCGGCGGGGCGCAGGCGGCCGTCGGCGTCGGGGCGCATCAGGCGGATGGCGACGAGCAGGCGGTTGCCGCTGATTTCGGGGACGAGGCCGGCGCTGTCGTCGATGGCCACGCGCAGCAGCTGGTAGCTGCGGCCGCCGCCCAGGGTCTGCTGGTGCTGGCCGTTGCGGGTGGTGACTGTCTGGGGCGAGCCGGCTTCGCGCAGCAGGCCCAGGCTGACGCGCAGGGCGTCCCACAGCGGGGTGAAGCCGGCGATCCAGCGTTCGAGGTCGGCCTTGCGTTGTGCTGTGGGGCCTTGTTGCCAGGCGTGGTAGCCGGGCAGGTCGAACGAGCAGGTGCCGCCGGGGATGCTGATACGGCTGCGGATGCTCATCAGGCCTTCGTTGGTGGTGAGGCTTTGGCCGACCTTGCCGGGCAGGGCATTGAGGGCCTGCCAGGCGGTGTTGATGCTGCTGATGGCGGCGTCGAGTACGGCCTCGGAGATGGACGGGTTGCCGCGGTAGGCGGCGAGCTGGGTGCGCTGGCGGTCCAGGTCGAGCAGCAGGTCGCTCTTGAGGTCGGCACGGGCTGCCACGTCCATGATCTCGAAGAGGGTGGCCAGGGCGTAGTGGTGGTCGACGGCGTGGTCGCGCCCACGCAACAGGTCGAGGCGGCCGAACAGTTGTTCGAGCCGCAGCATGGTGCGGATGCTCTCGTGGAAAGGGTATTCGTAGACGACGATCAAGGCTCTGCACTCCGGCGGCCAGGGACCACCGCGTGCCCTGGCGGGCGGGATTGTTTCACAGGGGTGCGGCGGCGCTGTGGAGGTGGTGCTGTCGTGGCGCCGAGGTGGCCTTTTGGTGATGCTGTGGTGGTGTTCACAGCGGCGCGGGGGGCGGTGCACCGCCGACCCAGCGCAGCCAGAGTGCGGCGACTTCGGCGCGCAACTCGTCGATGGTCTTGCTCTGGTTGACGACGACAGCGTCGGCAACCGCGCGGCGCTGCTCGCGGCTGGCCTGCTGGGCGATGACGCGCTGCACGGCCTCGGGCGCCCAGCCGTTGCGGGCGACGACACGTTCGATCTGGGTGGCCTCGTCGCAATCGACCACCAGCACGTGGTCGACGCGTTCGCGCCACTTGCCCGACTCGACCAACAGCGGCACGTCGAAGAGGCGCACGGCGCCGGGTGGCGCGGCGGCGGCCTGGCGTTCGGTCTCGACGCGGATGAGCGGGTGGATGATGGCTTCGAGCCGGGCGCGGGCCGAGGGGTCGGCGAACACCAGTTCGCGCATGCGGGCGCGGTCGAGGGCGCCGCGGGCGTCGATCATGGCGGCGCCAAATTCGGCGGTGATGGGCGCGATGGCCTTGCCGTCGGGCGCGGTGAGGCTGTGCGCGATGGCGTCGGTGTCGATGATCACGGCGCCGAGTTCGGCCCACAGGGCGGCCACGGTGCTCTTGCCGCTGCCGATGCCGCCGGTCAGGCCGATGCGCACGGCGCCCACATCAGTACCAGCCGAGCCAGCCCATCACGCGGTCCTGCCCGGCCATCAGGCAGACCAGCCCGGCGCCAGCCAGAAAGGGGCCGAAGGGTACGTAGCGGCCTTCGCGCAGGTTGCCGCTGATCTTCATGGCGATGCCGATGATGGCGCCCAGCACCGATGCACCCAGCACGATGGGCAGGATCATGGTCGCACCCAGCCAGGCGCCCAGCGCGGCGAGCAGCTTGAAGTCGCCGTTGCCCATGCCGACCTTGCCGGTGGCGAGTTTGTAGAACCAGGTCACCAGGAACAGGCTGAGGTAACCCGCGACGGCGCCCCAGAGTGCGGCGGACAGTGGCAATGGCGTCCAGCCCAGTGCGGCGGCGATCAGGCCGGCCCAGAGCAGCGGTTGGTTGATGTTGTCGGGCAGCAGCGTGGTGTCCCAGTCGATCAGCGCCAGCACCAGCAGGGCGGCGGCAAAACCGCACCACAACAAGGCGGCAGGCTGGGCGCCCACCCGCACGCCGATGGCGGCAAACAGCACCGCGCAGCCGGCTTCGACCAGCGGGTAACGCGCCGAAATCGGTGTCTTGCAGGCCGAACACCTGGCTCGCAGCACGAGCCAGCTCAGCAGCGGGATGTTCTCGTACCAGCGCAGCACATGTCCACACTGCGGGCAGCGCGAGCCAGGTGACCACAGGCTGAGGTTCGCCTGCTCGCTGGCGGCAGCGGCATCACTGCCGGCACGGGCGGGGGCACCGGCCGGTGCGGACGCACTGGCAGCAGCGTCGGTGCTCGCCGCGGCATCCAGGCCCAGCAACTCGGCGCTTTCGGCGCGCCAGTTGCGCTCGAGCATGATGGGCAGCCGGTGCACCACCACGTTGAGAAAGCTGCCGATGCACAGGCCGATCAGGGCCAGCCCGATCGGCGAGAGCAGCAGCGTCAGCGCGCCATCCGGCATCGACGGCAGCGTCACACCACCTGGCCGAGCTTGAAGATGGGCAGGTACATCGAGACCACGATGCCGCCGATCAAGGTGCCGAGGAACACGATGATGATGGGTTCCATCAGGCTCGACAGCGATTTGACCGCCTCGTCGACCTCGGCTTCGTAGAAGTCGGCCACCTTGCCCAGCATGGCGTCGAGTGAGCCGGATTCTTCGCCGATGGCGCTCATCTGCAGCACCATGTTCGGGAAGATGCCGGTGGTCTGCATCGACGTGGTGAGCGCCGCGCCGGTGGCGACACTGCGCTGGATCTGTTCGGTGGCGACCTGGAAGACGCGGTTGCCCGACGCACCACCCACCGAATCGAGCGCTTCGACCAGCGGCACACCGGCCGCGAACATGGTCGACAAGGTGCGCGACCAGCGCGCCACCGAGGCCTTGTGAAGCAGCTCGCCAAAGATCGGCAGCTTGAGCACCAGCCGGTCCATGCCCATCTGCATACGCTCTGAGCGTTTCCAGGTCTGCATGAACATGTAGCTGCCGCCGATGAGGATGCCGAAAATCGCCCACCAGTACTGGACGAAGGTCTCGGACATCGAGATCACCATCAGCGTGGGCAGTGGCAGGTCGGCGCCGAAGTTCTTGAAGATGTCCTTGAAGGCCGGGATGACCCACAACATGATGATCGACACCACCACGAAGGCGACGATCAACACCGAGGTGGGGTAGACCAGCGCAGAGCGCACCTTGGCCTTGATCTCGAGCGTCTTTTCCTGGTAGCTGGCCAGGCGTTCGAGCAGGGTTTCGAGAATACCGGCGGCTTCACCGGCCTCGATCAGGTTGCAGTACAGCGAGTCGAACTGCAGCGGGTGTTTGCGAAACGCCGACGACAGGCTGGTGCCGGTCTCGACGTCGTTGCGGATATCGGTGAGCAGACGGGTCAGGCGCGGGTTGTTGCTGCCGCGCGCAACGATCTCGAACGACTGCAGCAGCGGCACACCCGCCTTGAGCATGGTGGCCAGCTGGCGCGTGAAGAGTGCGATCTCCTTTTGCTTGATCGAACGACCGGCGCTGGTGCGGCGCTTGCGCACCTTGGACACCATGATGCCCTGGCGGCGCAACGTGGCGTTGACCATGGCTTCGCCGCCGGCGCGCAGCTCGCCGCGCACGATCTTGCCGTTGCGGTCACGCCCTTCCCATTCGAAGACAAAGTCCTTGATCTGTTGTCTTGCCGCTGCCGTGCTGGCTGTGGCCATCTTGCTCCGCCCTCGATACGTTGACCCTGCAAGTGATGAGCCGTCACTGATTGGTGACGGCGATCACTTCTTCCAGGGTAGTTTGCCCGTTGCGCACCTTCACCAGGCCCGAGAGGCGCAGGTCGCGCACGCCGTCCTTCTGTGCCTGATCCGCGATGTCCATGGCCGTGCCCTCGGCCAGGATGATGCGCTGCATCGCCTCGGTGATGGGCATGGCCTGGTAGATGCCGATACGGCCGCGATAACCGTTGTTGCAGGTCGAGCAACCCACGGCCTTGTACGGCTTCCAGCTGCCGTCGACCTCGTCGCCGCGAAAACCCGCCCGCAGCAGGGCCTCGCGCGGATAGTCGGCCGGCTTCTTGCAGTTTTCGCACAACTTGCGCGCCAGCCGCTGGGCCGTCACCAGGATGACGCTGGCGGCGATGTTGAACGGTGGCACACCCATGTTGAGCAGGCGTGTCAGCGTGGTTGGTGCGTCGTTGGTGTGCAGCGTAGACAACACCAGGTGGCCGGTCTGGGCGGCCTTGATGGCGATGTCGGCGGTCTGCATGTCGCGGATTTCGCCGACCATGATGATGTCCGGGTCCTGGCGCAGGAAGGCGCGCAGCGCCACTGCGAAGTCGAGCCCGGCCTTTTCGTTGACGTTGACCTGGTTGATGCCCGGCAGGTTGATTTCGGCCGGATCCTCGACGGTGGCGATGTTCACGCCCGGCTGGTTGAGGATGTTCAGGCAGGTGTACAGCGACACCGTCTTGCCCGAGCCGGTCGGGCCGGTCACCAGGATCATGCCGTAGGGCCGCTTGATGGCCGACATCAGGCGGTCTTTCTCTTCGCGCTCGTAGCCCAGGGCCTCGATGCCCAGCTTGGCCGACGACGGGTCGAGGATCCGGATCACGATCTTCTCGCCGAACAAGGTGGGCAAGGTGGAGACGCGGAAGTCGATCGCCTTGGCGCCGAACTTGAGCTTCATGCGGCCGTCCTGCGGCACACGTTTCTCGGCGATATCGAGGCGGCTGATCACCTTGATGCGCGAGGCGAGCTTGTCCTTGATCGCCACCGGTGGCTGGGTGATCTCGCGTAATTCACCGTCGACCCGGAAGCGCACCCGGTAGGTCTGCTCGTAGGGCTCGAAGTGCAGGTCAGACGCGCGCATGTTGATGGCGTCGATCAGCATCTTCTGCAGGAAGCGCACGACCGGTGCGTCTTCGACGTCGGCCGTGACCTCTTCGTCCTGCTTGGCGTTCGGGTCCTGTTCTTCGACGTCGAAATCGAAGTCGCCGGCGACGATGTTCTCGAGCGCCTCAGTGGCACTGGTGCTCTTGCCTTCGAGGATGCGGCCAAGTTTGTCCTGCTCGACGATCACCCACTCGGGCGTGAGCTGGGTGGCGAACTTGATGCGGTCCACCGCCTCCTGGTCGGTCGGATCCGAGCCGCCGATGAAGATGCGGTTGCCACGTTTGCCCAGCACCAGCACCTGGTACTGCGCCAGGGTACGGGCATCGACCAGGTTTTGCGGCAGGCGAGTGGGGTCGACGGCGTCGAGGTCGAGCAGCGGCACCGACAACGCCACCGAAAGTGTGTGCGCCATCTCGCTGGCGCTGAGTGCACCGGCGCCGACCGCCGCAGCGACGAAGTTGCGGCGCTGGTCGCGCGCCAGCCGGCTGACCTCTTCGGCGGCGCGCTGCTGCAACTTGCCTGAGTGGACAAGAATACGTGCGACACCGGTCAGGGTGTTTGGTACGGCGGCTTCGGCGACTGAATCAACCACGGGCTGGGGCGGTATCGGTTGGGCTGCGGGCGGTGGCAAGCGTTGCGGGGTGGCGTGCACGAGATTTGTGCGTGCGCCTGACTCCCCTCAAGTATGGCCGAGTCTGGCGCGATGATCCCCGATCCGGGCTGGGCTGGCAATCACGTGGCCGCAGGGCGCCCGGTCGGTGCCGGTGTCCGGCGCCGACGCACCTGGTCGGCGGCGGTCGCGCCCTGGTTTTTGTGCCTCGACTCTTGAAATCCACCGCAGCGGCCGCACGATGGCTGCGTCAGCCGGCATGATTGCCACCGTCCGGCCGTTTCCCAACTTACTTCAGAAACCCGAGCCGACCCATGGAAAAACAAACCCTGTCCTTCCAGGCCGAGGTGAAGCAGCTGCTGCACCTTGTTACGCATTCGCTCTATTCGAACAAGGAAATCTTCCTGCGCGAGCTGATCTCGAACGCGTCGGATGCCTGCGACAAGCTGCGGTTCGAGGCGCTCAACAATGCCGCGCTGTTCGAGGATGCGCCGAATCTGGAAGTGCGCATCAGCTACGACAAGGCGGCCCGGCGCATCGTCATCAGCGACAACGGCATCGGCCTGTCGAGCGCCGAGGCGATCGAACACCTGGGCACTATCGCCAAGAGCGGCACCAAGGAGTTCATGGCCAAGCTCGAAGGTGAGAAAGCCAAGGACGCCAACCTGATCGGCCAGTTCGGCGTGGGGTTCTACTCGGGCTACATCGTGGCCGACCGCATCACGGTCGAATCGCGCCGCGCCGGCCTGCCGATCACCGAAGGCGTGCGCTGGAGCAGCGAAGGCACGGGCGACTTCGAGGTCGAGACCATCACCCGCGAAACCCGCGGCACCGACGTCATCCTGCACCTGCGCGAGGAAGAAGACGAGTGGCTGAGCCGCTGGAAGATCAAGTCGACCATCAGCAAGTACTCGGACCACATCTCGCTGCCCATCCTGATGCGCAAGGAAGAGTGGGACAAGGACAAGGGCGAGAACGTCATCACCGACGAGTGGGAGACGGTCAACAAGGCGGCGGCGCTGTGGAGCCGCAGCAAGAGCGAGGTGACCGACGCCGAATACAAGGCCTTCTACGAGCAGCTCACCTACGACCAGACGCCGCCGCTGGCCTACACGCACAACCGCGTCGAGGGCCGCAGCGAATACACGCAGCTGCTCTACATCCCGGCCAAGGCGCCGATGGACATGTGGAACCGCGACAAACGCGGCGGGGTGAAGCTCTACGTCAAACGTGTCTTCATCATGGACGACGCCGAGGCGCTGATGCCGGTCTACCTGCGCTTCGTGAAGGGTGTGATCGACTCGGCCGACCTGCCGCTCAACGTGAGCCGCGAGCTGCTGCAGGAAAGCCGCGACGTCAAGGCGATCCGCGAAGGCTCGACCAAACGTGTGCTGAGCATGCTCGAGAGCCTGGCCGACAGCACCGACGAGACCAGCGCCGCCGACGACAAGGCCAAATACGCCGCCTTCTACAAGGAGTTCGGCTCGGTGCTCAAGGAAGGCGTCGGTGAAGACCACGCCAACCAGGAGCGCCTGGCCAAGCTGCTGCGATTTGCCTCGACCCATGCCGACGAAGGGGTGAGCTTCACGGATTACGTGAGCCGCATGAAGGACGGCCAGGAGGTCATCTACTACATCACCGCCGACACCCTGGCCGCTGCCAAGAACAGCCCGCAGCTCGAGATCTTCAAGAAGAAGGGCATCGAGGTGCTGCTGTTCACCGACCGGGTCGACGAGTGGATGCTCGGCCACCTGTACGAGTTCGACGGCAAGCAGCTGCAAAGTGTGGCCAAGGGCTCGGTCGACCTGGGCAAGCTGCAGGACGAGGACGAGAAGAAGCAGGCCGAAGCCGCCGCCGAGAGCTTCAAGCCCACGCTCGACCGCATCAAGACCGCGCTGGCCGCTCGCGCCAAGGACGTGCGTGCCACCACCCGCCTGGTCGATTCACCTGCCTGCCTGGTGTCCGAGGAAGGCGACATGAGTGGCCATTTGGCCCGCCTGCTCAAGCAGGCAGGCCAGAGCGCCCCGTCCAGCCTGCCGGTGCTGGAAGTGAACGCCGACCACGCGCTGGTGAAGAAACTCGCCGCCCTGCCCGAAGGTGCGGCGCAGTTCGACGACCTGGCCCAGGTGCTGTTCGACAACGCCATGCTGGCCGAAGGTGGCCAGCTGGAAGACCCGGCGGCGCATGTGCGGCGCATCCAGGCCTTGATCCTCGGCTGAGGACGGGTCTGACCCGACTGGCATCACACCGATGCTGGTCGGCCAGGTCTGCAAGACTAGAGGTGGCGCCGGGTACGACCCGGCGTTGTCGCTTTCGGCGGGTTGTCGGCGTTTGCCGACCGAGGCCCAGGGCAGCTCTGGGAGATCGCCGCCCCGACCTTCAAGCCACCAGTGGATCAGCCTTCATCGCCTCGATCTGCTCGCGCAGCAGTGTGGTCTGCTGGGCCCAGTACGACGGGCTCTCGAACGACGGAAACGCGATCGGAAAGGCTGGGTCGGCCCAGCGCCGGGCGATCCAGGCGCTGTGCTGAATGATGCGCAGGGTGCGCAGCGGCTCGATCAGCGCCAGTTCGCGGCGGTCGAAATCGCGCATGGTGTCGTAGCCGTCGAGCAAAGCGCCGAGCTGCGCCTGCATCTCGTGGCGTTCGCCGCCGAGCAGCATCCACAGGTCCTGCACGGCCGGGCCGTTGACGGCGTCGTCCAGGTCGACGAAGTGGGGTCCGGCGGGCGTCCACAACACGTTGCCGACGTGGCAATCGCCGTGCAGGCGCAGCAGGGTCAGCTGGCCGTGGGTCTTGAAGGCCTGATCGACGCCGTCGAGTGCCCGGTGTGCGGCGTCGCGCCACTGGTCGATCGCCGAGGGCGGCATATCACCCGCCTCGCTGAGCCAGTCGACCGAGGCGCGCGCCGCGGCGCTGCCGTCCAGCGACACGCGGTGCACAAACGGCCGGCGTTGGCCGACCAGATGCAGGCGGGCCAGGAAACGGCCGAGCCATTCGAGCGTCTGGGTGTCTTCGAGTTCGGGTGAACGCCCGCCGCAGCGCGGGCTGGCCGAGTAGCGCCAGCCTTGCCACAGGGCCAGCGTGGGCGGCTCACCGACCAGTCGCGGCGCCGGATCGATCGAGGCATCGGCCACCAGTGTCAGTGGCGCAACCGCCGGCACTTCGGCCTGCGCCAGTTCGAGCGCAAAGCTGTGTTCCTCGCCGATTTGTGCATCGCTCCAGCGCCCGTCGCGATAGAACTTGGCGACCACGCTGCGGCCGTCTTCGAGTGCCACCTGAAACACCCGGTTCTCGTAGGAGTTGAGCTGCAGGATGCGGCCGTCGCCGCGCAGCCCGGTGGCATCCAGCGCGTCGAGCACCACGTGCGGGGTGAGTCCCTCGTAGGGGCGCGTCGTGGCTGCGGGGGTCGTGGTCATGGTGCATCGTATGCGATGCACCATGCCTGGTTCGGCTGGGTCGGCCTGCTCGGGTCTCGGCCGGGCCGGCCGGGCCAGCCGGGCAATTGCCGCGCGGCGCTGGTCTCAGCGGCGCCGGTAGGCGAGTTGTTGTTCGTCGAAGACGAAGGTCGGGCGCTTGATCGGCGTGGGCGGCTGGCTGGCACCAAAGCGGCTGTCGCCGGGGTCGGGACGCATGTCGTCGGGCTCGGCCTCGAAGAAGCGCTGCGACCGGCTGCGACCACCGCGGGAGCTGGCCGTGTGGTCGCGCTCTTCGCGTGCCGGCTCGCGCCGGTCGCCGTCGCGCAGGCCATCCATGCGGCTATCGGGTGCGAAGAACGAATCCTGGTTGAAGCCCGACTCGTACCAGCGCACATCTTGCTCGCCGCGGCGGGCACGCACCGCGTGCGCCAACGTGGCCTTGCCGTCACGCACGCTGCTGGCGGGGCCGGCGCGGGGGGTGTCGATGGTCGAAGGCACCAGCAACTGCAGCTCGCTGGTGCTGGCGAGCTGGTCTTCCGAACACTTCAGGTAGCGCACGCGGCAGGTGGCGAGCACGGCTTGTTTGATGTTGGCGGCGCGGCGCGAGGCGGGGCGCTGATCGCGTTCGATGTCCACCGCCGCCAGCACCCGGCCCTGATCGTTGCAGACCACAAAACTCACGTGCAGCGGGCCGAGCAGGTTGAACCAGTAACTCAGCTCCTTGCTGTGCAGCGGTTGGCAGAACCGTACCAGCGGCATCTTGGCCAGGATGACACGTTGCGGCAGCGCGGCCTGCAGGCGGTGGTAGAGCTCACGTTCCGCCAGCGTGAACAGCGGGCGCTGGGTGAGCGGCCAGTCGTCGGGCAGGTCTTTCGAGTCACGCGAGTCCGCGCCGCTGCGCCAGACCAGGGTGAAGGCCAGGCACAGCAGGCCGGTGATGGCGGCGGCGACAACAATCCAGACGGAGCTCGACATGGGGCGGTGCGAAACAACGAGGTGCTCACAGCGCCCGTCGGGCGTGCCGACCGATACGGCTCACACGACATGTGTGGGCCTGGCCTGAGCGTAGGCCACACTGTAACGATTTGTGTGCCAAAGCCGGCCCGGCAATTGCAGCCTGGCGCGCGTCGGACTGTGGGATCGAACCGGAATTGACCGCTTGGACAGCTCCTATCGGCCTGATTGTTGCCAGTGAACAACAATTCGATGGTTGCCACCGTACCGGTCGGCACAGCAGCCGACCAGCGGCAAATCAGTCCCGGTGGCTGAAGCCGTCCTGTGACGGCGACGAGGCCTTGCGCAGCGCCGACATGCGTTTGCGCACGGCAGCCACCAGGTTGAACAGGCGGTCGAGCCGCCGGCCCTGGCGTTTGAGGCCGTAGTTGATCTCGGCCGCGTGGGACGAGATCAACTCTTCCACGTGGCTGGCGAAGGTGTCGCGCGGCAGTTGCAGCCAGGCTTCGGACTCGCCGCCATCACGCACGACGGTGGCGCCGGCACGTTTGGCGATACGCAACATGGGCGTGTTTTCGCTCAGTGCGTGGATGAACAGGCGATCGACATGGCGGTTGCGCGCGTGGATCTCGGCATGGGCAAACAGGCGCCCGCCGTAGCCGCGCCCACGCGCCGACCGGCCCACACTCACGGCAAATTCGGCCATGGGTTGGTGGTCACCACTCACGCCGGTGAGTAATTCACCTTCGGCATACGCCAGGTGCACCATGGCGACCAGGTCGAGGCGGCGATTGAAGATGCCGAAGATCTCGTCGCGACCGAAGTCGAGGTCGCGCACATAGTGTTCGATCCGTTCGTCGCTGGCCGGGTAGCCGAAACGCAGGTAGCGGTCACGCTCCGACAAGGCCAGCAGATGCCGGGTGATGCGGTCGCGGTGACGTTCCTTGAGCCCCCGGATGGGCACCCAGTCCCAATGCCAGGCCCGCCCGCCAGCACCACGCCCGGGTTTGGGTGGGGCAGGTGGCTGGAGCTGGTTGTCTATCAGGTGCGAGTTGTCCATCACCGTAGTCTAGGGTTTTCCCTAGATTATTGGTGCAGCGCAGCATCCGTGCTTACGCAAATTCAGCACATGCCTGGCGACAAGCTGCGCAGGTTTGATCTGGCTCGTGACTCGTGTCGTGCCGTGATGACGCCAGCGCGACACGGGCGCCGCTCCTGTCGAGGAAACACCGGGACGCCCTGGTTTTTCCTACGCAGGCAGGGCCGGGCCTTGAGCGCGTTAGAACGGGATGTCGTCGTCCATGTCATCGAAGCCGGTCGCCGCCTTGGGCGCCGGAGCCGGACGCTGCGGCGCCGGACGAGGCGGGCGGGCCTCGGGTTCGCCGCGGCTCTCGCGCCCGGCGCCGTAGGACGACCCGCCGCCACCGCTGCGCGCGCCGCCGCCGCTGTAGCCGCCACCTTCCTCGGCCTCACCACCTCCGCCGCCACCTTCGCGTCCGCCGAGCAGCTGCATCTGGTCGGCGATCACCTCGGTGGTGTAATTGTCCTTGCCTTCCTTGTCCTGCCACTTGCGGGTCTTGAGGCGGCCTTCGACGTAGACCGGCCGGCCCTTCTTGAGGTACTCACCGGCTATCTCGGCCAGGCGGTCGTAGAAGACAACGCGGTGCCATTCGGTTTCTTCCTGGCGCTCGCCGCTGTCCTTGCTCTTCCAGTTGCGCGTGGTGGCGATCGACACATTGCAGATGGCCGCGCCGTTGGGCGTGTAACGCACCTCGGGGTCGCGTCCGAGGTTGCCGATCAGGATGACTTTGTTGACGGAGGCCATGGCTTACCTCTGGTACCCCGCAGGGCAGATGGCGTGTGGAAGGTGTGGCGCGACAACCGGGTGACGGCGTGCGGGCACGGGGGCGAATTGGTGAGGAATTGTGCCGCATGGCCCCGGGTGCAAGGCCGTGATCTGTGCGCTGGCGAGATCACCCGAAAGAGGGTGCCACGCCGCGCCGGATCTGCACACACCGGCCATGGCGTAGTCCACTGCAGCGGGCTGGAAGTCCCTGCGGGCGCCTTGCGCCCGTCATCAGCGGCTACTGTAGACCCCGGTCGTTACCATCACGCCTTCATGACCACATTGGCCCAGGCTCCCGCGCCGCATCACTCATCCTTCGCGCCCGAGCTGGTCGTGCAGGCGCGTGGCATCCTGTCCGAGGTGTTCGGCTACGGCGCCTTTCGCGGCGCGCAGGAGGGCATCGTCGAGCATGTCTCCGGCGGTGGTGACGCCCTGGTGCTCATGCCGACCGGTGGTGGCAAGAGCCTGTGTTACCAGGTGCCGGCCATCCTGCGCCATCGCCGCCAGCAGGGGGTGGCGCTGGTCGTCAGCCCGCTCATCGCGCTGATGCACGACCAGGTCGGCGCGCTCGAAGAAGCCGGTGTGCACGCCGCCTTTCTCAATTCGAGCCTGACGAGTGACGAGGCGCAACGCGTCGAACGCGAGCTGATGTCGGGCCGGCTGGTGCTGCTCTACGCCGCGCCCGAGCGGGTGACCAACGCACGCTTCCTGGCCATGCTCACCTCGCTGCATGAACGCGGGCTGCTGAGCTTGTTCGCCATCGACGAGGCGCACTGCGTCAGCCAGTGGGGCCACGACTTCCGCGAGGACTACCTGCAGCTCGGCCTGCTGCACGAGCAGTTTCCCGGCGTGCCGCGTGTGGCACTCACCGCCACGGCCGACGACCACACCCGCGCCGACATCATCGGACGGCTGCAGCTGCAAGATGCACGTGTCTTCATCTCGAGCTTCGACCGGCCCAACATCAAGTACGCGGTGGTCGAAAAGGACAACCCGCGCGCCCAGTTGCTGCGCTTTTTGCGCGACGAGCATGAGGGTGACGCCGGCATCGTCTATTGCCAGAGCCGCAAGAAGGTGGACGAGACGGCGGCCTGGCTGAGCGGCGAAGGCATCCCGGCGCTGGCCTATCACGCCGGGCTGGAGGCCGAGCAGCGCCGCCGCCATCAGGACAGGTTCTTGCGCGAGGAAGGCCTGGTGATGGTCGCCACCGTCGCCTTCGGCATGGGCATCGACAAACCCGACGTACGTTTCGTCGCGCACCTGGATCTGCCCAAGAACATCGAGGCCTATTACCAGGAGACCGGCCGCGGTGGGCGCGACGGCCAGGACGCCGACGCCTGGATGGCCTACGGCCTGGCCGACGTGGTGAACCAGCGCCGCATGATCGACGAGAGCCCGGCCGGCGACGAGTTCAAGCGGGTGCAGCGCGGCAAGCTCGACGCACTGCTCGGCCTGGCCGAGGCGGCCGATTGCCGCCGCGTTCGCCTGCTGGCCTACTTCGGCGAGGCTGGCGCCCCGTGCACGCCGCCGCAGAACCTGTGCGACAACTGCCTGAACCCGCCCGCCTTGTGGGACGCCACCGAACCGGCGCGCAAGCTGCTGAGCTGCATTTACCGCTTCACCCAGCACGGCCTGCAGAACCACGGTGCACGCAGCTTCGGCGCCGGCCATCTGATCGACGTGTTGCGCGGCAAGGTGACCGACAAGGTGACGCAGTACGGCCACGCCAGCCTGTCGACCTTCGGCTGCGGCACTGATCTGGACGAGGCGCACTGGCGCGCCGTGTTGCGTCAGCTGGTGGCCCAGGGCCACGTGATGGCCGAAGGTGAATACAACACCCTGGCGCTGACCGACAGCGCGCGCGCCGTGCTCAAGGGCGAACTGGGTGTGCTGCTGCGCAAGCCGGCCGAAGGCAAGTCGACCGGCTCGGCGCGCAGCCGCAGCCGGCTCAAGAGCGGTGCCAAGGTCGCCGCGGGCAAGACCGGCAAGGCCGCGGCAGCGCCGATCGAACTGGGCGTGGCTGGCGAGGCGCGTTACCTGGCGCTGCGTGCCTGGCGCGCCGAGGTGGCGCGCGAACATGGTTTTCCGGCTTACGTCATCTTCCACGACGCCACACTCGCCGAAATGGCTGCGCGCCAGCCCGGAAGTCTGGCCGATCTGGCCGAGATCAGCGGTGTCGGCGCCAAGAAGCTCGACGCCTACGGCGAGGCGATCCTGAAAGTGCTGGCGCAGGACTGAGCGCGGCGCCTCGGGTGCACACGGCCCCGACGGTGTTGTCGCCGGGGCGATGTGGTCTTGTCTTGACCTGTGCCATGTCTGGCGACGAGGTTGGGCGCCTACAGTCGCATCGACCAGGTCGGCGTCAGCCCGCAGGTCGGCGCAGCTCGATGTTTCGCAATCAACTCAAACGCAAGGTCAGCCTCTATCTCGTCCTGGCATTGCTGCCGGTGATGGCGCTGCTGCCTTGGCTCATCGTCAAACATCAGCAGGACCATCTGCAGGCCGAGATCTCGCGCCATGTGACCCAGGTGGCCGAGCTCATCGTCAAGAGCACACGCTACGCGATGATGATCAA
The DNA here is from genome assembly GCA_016702605.1 of Candidatus Intricatilinea gracilis. Lineage (GTDB taxonomy): Bacteria > Pseudomonadota > Gammaproteobacteria > Burkholderiales > Burkholderiaceae_C > Sphaerotilus > Sphaerotilus gracilis. The sequence continues at coordinate 77,326 of JADJDQ010000008.1, read as the reverse complement.
CCAGCGCGAGATCGCCGAAAAGATCATCGAGGACATCGGCCGCCAGGCCGGCATCGAACGGGTGCGGGTGCTGACCGCAGACGGCACCATCATCCACTCGAACAAACGCTCCGAGACGGGCTATTCGATCGAGCAGCAGGAAGAACCCTGCGTCGCCTGCCACAAGACCAAGCAGCCGCTCGAACACGTGAGCGACGACAAACGTTGGCGCATCACCCAGGGCAGCGACGGCCGTCGCTTGTTGGCCGCCATGGAGCCGATCCGCAACGAGCCGACCTGCAGCAGCGCCAAGTGCCACGAGCACCCGGCCAGCCAGAAGGTGCTGGGTGTCGTCGACATCGCCTATTCACTCGACCACATGGACAGGATTCTCGAACGCCATGCCTTGTTCATCTACGGTGTGTCGGCCTTGATCGTTCTAGTGGTCGCGGTGGGGGTAGGCTTGTTGCTGCAGAGGCTGATCTACGTGCCCTTGCGTGATCTGGACGGCGGCGCCAAACGGATCGCCGACGGTGAGCTCGAGCACCGCATTCCGGTGCGCAGCGACGACGAGTTCGGCCACGTGGCTACCTCGTTCAACCACATGGGCACGGCGCTGCGCGGTTCGATGCACGAGTTGCACGACCTGGTCGAAACGCTCGAACAAAAGGTCGAGGAGCGTACCGCCGCCTTGCGTGCCGCCCAGGCCGAGGTGGCGCAGGGCGAAAAACTGGCCTCCATCGGCCTGCTGGCCTCGGGCATTGCCCATGAGCTGAACAACCCGCTTACCGGCGTGTTGACCTTCACCTCGCTGCTGCGCAAGAAGGCGCCCGACGGCAGCGACGACGCCGAAGACCTCGACCTCGTCATCAGTGAAACACGCCGCTGCGCCAGCATCATCCGCCGGCTGCTCGACTTCGCACGCGAGAAGGTGCCGAGCCAGGCGCACATCGACCTCAATGCCCTGATCGGCGACGTGGTGCGTTTTGTCGACCGGCCCGCCACCTTGCAGGACGTGGAGATCACCACCGATTTCGACCCCAACTTGCCACAGGTGTGGTGCGACCCGGACCTGATCAAGCAGGTGGTGCTCAACATCCTGGTCAACGCCACCCAGGCGATCGAGGGGGCCGGGCGCGTCACCGTGCACACTCGCATGGTCGATCACGGCGCCGACCCGGCGTTTGCCGACACGCCACCCATGGTCGAATTCACCATCTCCGACACCGGTTGTGGCATACCCGAGGCCAATATGCAGCGCATCTTCGACCCCTTCTTCACCTCCAAGGAGGTGGGCAAGGGCACGGGCCTGGGCCTGTCGGTGAGTTACGGCATCGTCAAGTCGCACGGCGGCCAGATCAAGGTCGACAGCGCGGTCGGTGAAGGCACCACCTTCCATGTGCTGCTGCCGACCCAGCCGCCGCTGGCCGATGGGCATCACGAATCATCCACCCCCAGTGCCGCCGCGGCCGCCACGGCCACCATTGCCCAGCCATGAGTGTCAGGATCCTGATCGTCGACGACGAAGACATCGTCATCCGTAGCTGCAAGCGCATCATCGCGGCCGCCACACCGGCCAGCGGTGGTTTCGACGGTGCCGCCTGCAAGGTCGACGCGGCGCAAAGTGGCGCCGAGGCACTGCGCCTGATCGAGCAGCAGCCCTACGACCTCGTCGTGCTCGACATCATGATGCCCAAGATGGACGGGCTCGAAGTGCTGCAGCAGGTGAAGGAACGCCACCCCGACATCGACGTGATCATGGTGACGGGCCTGTCGCAGATCACCACGGCAGTCAAGGCCATGAAACTCGGCGCCTTCGACTACCTGCCCAAACCCTTCGACCCCGAAGAACTGCAGCGCGTGGTGCAGCGGGCGCTCGAGCACCGCCGTCTGCTGAGTGAAAGTGACCCGGCCGAGAGTGCGTCGAACGCGCGGTATCACTTCGAGAACATCGTGGGCGCGGGCCCGGCCATGCAGGCGGTGTTTCGCCTCATCGCCAAATGTGCCCCGACCAACAGCACGGTGCTGGTGACCGGCGAAAGTGGCACCGGCAAGGAGATGATCGCGCGCGCCGTGCACTTCAACAGCCTGCGCAAGGACCACCCCTTCGTCACCGTCGACTGCAACACGCTGAGCGAGAACCTGCTCGAGAGTGAACTGTTCGGCCACGTCAAGGGCGCCTTCACCGGCGCGGTGGCCACCAAGCGCGGTATGTTCGAGATCGCCAACGAGGGCACGCTGTTTCTCGACGAGTTCGGCAACATACCGCTCACCACCCAGGCCAAGCTGCTGCGGGTGATCCAGCAGCGCGAGTTCCGCCCGGTTGGCGCCACGGCGGTGCAGACCACCAACGTGCGCCTGGTGGCCGCCACCAACAAGGACTTGAAGGCCATGGTGGCCGAGGGCCACTTCCGCGAAGACCTGTACTACCGCGTCAACGTCTTCCCGATCCATGCGCCGCCGCTGCGTGAGCGGCGCGAGGACATCCCGGCGCTGGCCTTTCACTTCCTCAAACGTGTCTGCGGCGAACTGGGCAAGCCGATGGCCGAGATCTCGGACGGCGCCATGAGTGTGCTCACCCACTACGACTGGCCCGGCAATGTGCGCGAGCTCGAAAACGTGATGCAGCGCGCCGTCATCCTGGCGTCGGACAACGTCATCCGCCAGAGCAACCTGAGCAGCATCGTCGAGATGGCAGCACCTGCCGGCGTCGACGTGCCACGTACCAGCGAAGACCTCAAGCTGGCCAAGAAGATCGCCCGCGAGAAGTCGGTCGAGGACATCGAACGCCAGTTCATCCTCGAAACGCTCAAGCGCAACGGCTCCAACGTGACCCGCAGCGCCGAAGAGACCGGCATGCAGCGCACCAACTTCCAGGCGCTCATGAAGAAATACGGCATCCGCGTGCGCGATACCGGAGCCGACGGCGCCGAGTCCGACGAGCCTGGCGACGAGGTCGCCCCGACGTGAGCACGGCGGCCTGATCGATCCACCCGAGAACAAACGGGGCGCGTGGCGCCCCGTTGTCTCGTGCCTGCCTCGCGAGCAGGCCTGCCGGATCAGGCCTTGCCGGTGGTTTGAGCGCCAGCCTCGTGGCTGTCCTCGACCTCTTCGTAGCCCGTCCACATGGCCTTGAAGTGCGCCGAGGGGGTATGCCCCAGGCTCGACAGGTAAACGTGGATGAAGATGAAGCTGCTGAAGAAGATGAAGATCAGCACGTGCACGGTGTCGACCACCCGCACGCCGCCGAGCATCTCGACCGCCGGGGCGAAGCGGGTCACGTCCCACAGCAGCACACCGGTGATGCACTGCACCGGCACCAGGATCATCATGACGATCTGGTACATCATGCTTTGCAGCGGGTTGAACTTGCGGTACGCGTCGGCGTGGTGCGGGTTGGGTTCGCCGCGGAAGATGCCGTAGCCGTAGAACTGCATCTGCTTGAAGGTCTGCTGGTAATACTTCTTGGGGCTCAGCTCGGGGTGGTAGACCTTGATCTTGTCGGTGAACAGGTGAAAGCCCAGCCAGATGAAGAAGTTGGCGATCACCACGAAGCCGATCCAGTTGTGCCACTGCACGGCGGCCTGGAACGACATCAGGCCCAGTTGCCCGACGTATCGCAGTTGCAGGCCGGTGACGATGAGCAGTACGAAGCCGACGGCGTTGATCCAGTGCCAGATGCGTACCGGAAGCGGGTTGATGTAGATCTTTTGCATGCTCACTTCACCTCGTTGCTGCTGGCGCTGTCGTTGCCGGTGGCTGGCGCCTGAGCCGCCGCGGCGGCACGGGCCTGGGCCTCTTCGGCCGCACGGCGCTCGCGTGTGCCCTTGAACAGGCGCTTGACCGTCATGTGTCCGAGTGCACCGGCGATGCTGCCGGTCACCGCGAGCAGCAGCAGCCAGTCGAGCAACTTGATGCGGGTGCTTCCGATGGCGTAGAAGCCGCGCACCGATTCGAGCGCGGTGAGTGAGCTCAGCACGTCCTTTTGCACCGCGTGGCGCAGTGGCCGACCGTCGGCGCCGGCAATGGTGATCGACACACTCTGGAAGGGCTCGGCGCCGGCCTTGTGGCAGGTGTCGCAGTCCTTGAGGGCCTTTTCCTTCTCGCTGAGCTGGTGCGCCTGCACGCCCGACTTGACCTCGAGCCGGCCGCGCACCATCACCTTGCCGCCGGCGCCGCCGTCCTGGCCGAACTGGGTCAGCAGGCTCATGAGGGCGCGTTCGTCCAGACCCAGATTGGCACTGTCGGCACCCGAGGCGCGCAGGGCGAACTGCGGCACGCCGGACTTCTCGCGCAGCTGCTTGTTGGTATTGCCGTCGACCAGTCGCAGGTTCACACGCCGGTCGGCATCGGGTGCATGGCAGGCCACACACGAGATGGCTTCGAAGTGCAGCCCGGTGTTGGGCAACCAGTCCTTGTGTTTGACGACGGCGTCCTTGTGGCAACCGAGGCAGCTGTCCTTGATGCCGTCGCCGAGCGAGGCCGCGGTCACGTCATGCGCCTGGTGGCAATCGGCGCAGATCGGCGCCTTCTTGCCCTTGGCGACACGTTCCAGGCCGTGTACGTCGGCGCGATAGGCCTCGAAGATCTTGTCGTGGCAATTCGCGCAGGGTGTCTGTTCGATCGGCGCCAGCAGTTTGACCGACGCCTGGGTGTGTGCGTTGTGGCAACTGGCGCACAGCGGCGCCTTGTCGTTGCCAGCCTTGATGAGGGCGGCGTGGATGCCGTCGTCGTACTGCTTGAACTTAGGGTCTTGTCGTCGAGGTCGGAGTGGCAGTCGGTGCAATCCTGCTTCTTGTGCATCGAGGCCTGGTAGTCGGTGCCCGACACGTGCAGCGACAAGGTCTTGCCGTCTTCGAGTTTCTTGACGAGATCTGGCTTGTCGTGGCACTTCAGGCAGGCCAGGCTTTCGTCTGAAAACTCGTCGTCAGCGGCCAAGACCTGGCGTGGGGTCAATATCAGCAAAGCCAGGAAGATCAGCGCCGAGATCACGAAACCCGGGTTCGAGGCCCATGGCACCAAACGGCCGGGGAGGTATCTTGTTCTCATCACGTTTCCGATGCATCCGTCCTACAGGGCATCGCCACCGAAGGCCTGAAACCTTTCGGTGGCGACGCGAGGGATGCTAGCAAGTGGCGTCTGAACTTGATTTGTCGCAGGTCAGGCGGTTTCTTAAGATTGTTACCTCAGGCGGCTTGCTTGCCATTCGTCAAGGCTTGACCGGCGGTCCAGAGCAGGGCGACGAAGCCGGCGACCGGGGCGACCACGAAGAAGGCCAGGCCGATGAAGGGGGCGGCCAGCGTCATGGCGACGAAGCGCACCGCAGGCCGGGCGGCCAGGGCCTTGACCGCGAACCAGGTCAGGGTAGCCAGACCGGCGAGCGGTGCGAACACTGCAAAGGCCAGACCGATCAGCGGCGCGGCAAGCAGCATGGCGGCGAACTTCAGGTTGGCGCGGCCTTCGTCAGTCGTCACCAACCGGTTGGCACCGAACCAGGCCAGCGCCACCAGTCCGACCACCGGCAGGAAGAGCGCGTAGGCCAGGCCGATGAAGGGTGCGGCGGCGAAGAGCGCCACGTTGCGGATGCGGCTGCTGCTCTTGTCGGCTTCGACTGCTTGTTCCGGGGCGGCTTCGGTTGCCAACTTGGCCGGGGCACTCTGGCGCGGCGCCGCGATCGCTTCGGCCGTGCAGCCTTCGATCATCTCGGGCGACATCGGCTTGTGCTGGAAGCTCGTCACACCGGCGGCGCGGGCACGGGCTTCGTCGGCCTCGGTGCCGTAGCCGGTCACGATCATGATGGGCGTCCAGGGCTTGCGCGCCTTGACGGCTTCGGCCAGTTCGAGGCCGCTCATGCCCGGCATACGAATGTCGGTGATGAGCAGGTCGACGTCGGCGGTGCGCATCTGTTCGAGCGCTTCGGCGGCGTTGTGAGCGGTGATCACCGCGTAGCCCTTGGCGGTCAGAACACGGTTGAAACTCTTGCCAACCACGGGGTCGTCATCGACAACCAGCACCTTACGCATCGCAACCATGATTTTCTCCAGTAGTGAATCGGGGGGTCTTGACCTGACATCTGCATCGACCGTGCCAGGATCTCGGCGTCTGGAGTAATGTCAATGAAATCAATAACTTGCGCTGATCTGCAGGGCTTTCGGTGGCTCGGCTGGATCAGCCGATAAACCCGAAGTACATCGCCGCCATACACCCGGCACCCTGCTTTTCAGGAATATTCAGAAGAATCAACGACATACACGATCGGGCGAGTGATCGAAACTTTATACAGGGGCTCGTATGCCTTCACCGGGGGGGCGTGGCGCTGGCGACAAGCGGATCTCCAGGCGCCGATCGATCGTTCGTGACCTGAGTGGCAACGCCCAAAAGGCCGCCGCCCGGGCAGGTGACCTGACCGGGCGGCGGGGGAGATCGATGCGCGGCGCGGCGCGCGCCAATTCAGGCAGGCTGGCTTATTCGGCGTGAGCGCGCGTGAACAGCGCCTTGCTGCCCATCCAGGCCAGAGCGCCCAGGCCGATGATGGGGAAAAACACGGCAAACGCCAGGCCGACGAACGGTGCGGCTGCACCCTTGGCGGCAAAACCCATGGCGCCGCTCATGCGCTTGAAGGTGCCGTTCTCGAGCATGGCCTTGCCGCCCAGCCAGGCCAGCGTGCCCAGCCCGACGACCGGCATCATCACGGCATAGAGCAGGCCGATGAATGGCGCAGCAAAGAACAGCGCCACGTGCCAGACCTTGCGGCCGATGGCCCGAGCCTTGCCAGCTGCCGGTGCGACCTCGGGTGTTGCCGCCAGGGGCGCTGCGACCACCTCGGCCACCCGCGCGACAGGCGCCGGCGCCCGCATCGCCTCGTCCGCCGCTCCTTGCATCAACTCGGGTGACACCGGCTTGTGCAGGAAGACCGACACCCCCGCCGCCTTGGCGCGCGCCTCGTCGGCCTCGGTGCCGTAGCCGGTGACGATCACCACTGGCGTCCAGGGCTTGCGGGCCTTGACGGCCTCGGCCAGTTCCAGCCCGTCCATGCCAGGCATGCGGATGTCGGTCACCACCAGGTCGACGTCGATCTGGCGCAGTTGCTCCAGCGCCTGGGCGCCGTTCTGGGCATGGATGACGGTGTAACCCTTGGCAGTCAGGACACGGTTGAAGCTCTTGCTCACGACCGGGTCATCGTCCACCACCAACACATTGCGCAAGGCACTCATGATTCACTCCTGTTGAGATTCGTGAAAGGCGTCGGGTGAGTGACCGTCGGCCGGATTGAAGATCGTTGGTTCGATCGGCTGATTGAATTGGGGGGGGGCTGCTCAGGCCTGGCAGCGGCATTCGGGGCGCGCCTGCGGGCCGGCAAGGCGGCGCAGCGCCCAGCCCTTGTGACGCAGCGCGCTGTTGGTCACGTTCATCACGTCGTCCGGCCCGACCGGCTTGGCCAGGTAGTCGAAGGCACCCAGCGCCACCGACTGCTTGACCGTGTCGATGCCGGCGTAGCCGGTGATGATGATCACCTCGACATCCGGCCAGTTCTGCTTGATCGCCTGCAGCACCGCCATGCCGTCCATGCCGGGCATGCGCAGGTCGAGCAACACGACATCGAAGGCCTGTTCGGCCAGCCGCTCGAGCGCATCCACACCGTTGCTGACTGCTTCCACCAGACTGTGGTCACTGGCCAGGATGCGTGAGTAAGCCAGCCTGACCACCGGTTCGTCATCGACGATCAGGATCTTGGTCTTGTTGATCATTTGGGCCACCTCGTTTGTTCTTGCCTGAGGTATTGCATCGAGCGTGCCAATACCCCGGTGCCGGCAATATCTCCAGCGAAATCAAGGGCTTGGCGGCGTTGGCAGGGAAATCAGCCTGTCCGAGCGGCAAATGCCGATCGATGAAGTACAGCCGCGCCATACACCCGCCGCCGGCCGACTGTGGTGACGTGTCTCCGAGGGGCCTTGGCGCCGGCGCGCCAGTCGCAGTACATTCATGGTCACTACCTCGTGACCATAGAGGCGCCCATGGACATCACCGCCGCCGATTTCAAGGCCCGCTGCCTCAAGTTGATGGACGAGGTGGCCGCCACCGGTCAGCCCATCACCATCACCAAGCGCGGCAAGGTGGTGGCGCGGCTGGTGCCGCCCGAGCCGGATGCGGAGCCGCCCAGCCTGTTCGGCTGCATGCGTGGCACCGCCGTGATCGTCGGTGACATCGTCGATGTGCCCGGTCCCGCGTGGGAGGCGGACCAGGCACTGTCGCCCCAGGATGATCCCTGGGGCTTGTCCGGGCCCACGGTACTGCTGGCCGCGCAGCCGCCCGCGGGCGCCTGAGCTGCACCGAGCATGTCCTAGCCAGCGCAGCGCCTGCCATGCTGACAGCCATGCCCTCGTCGGCCCATACGCAGCACCTGCTGCTCGACACCCATGTCTGGATCTGGCTGGTCACCGGCCAACCGGGCATGCTGGCGCCGCCCGTGTTGGCAGCCATCGACGCCGCCGGTGCTCGGCGCGAACTGCTGGTGTCGATCGTTTCGGTCTGGGAGATCGGGCTGCTGCATGCCAGGCAGCGCATCAACTTGTCCATGCCGATCCAGACATGGGTACAGCAGGCACTCAGCCCGCCCGGGATCCGCCTGCTGCCCCTCAGTGACCCGGCGGTGCTGCTCGACTCGTGCGCCCTGCCGGGCGAGTTCCACCCCGATCCAGCCGATCGCATGCTGGTGGCCGCTGCCCGTGCCGAAGGTGCCACGCTCGTCACCCGTGACCGAAAGATCCTGGACTACGCCCAGCTGGGTCACGTGCGGGCACTGGCCGCGTGAGCCGCACCACGATTCAGCGCGCTGGCGTGTGGCCCTCCGCGTTGTTCCCCTGACACACCCGGCACCCCGTCTCCCTAGAATGAAACCCAGCGTCGGGGAGGGGTCAACGGCGCGGCCACCCGCAGCCCATTGCCACGCGAGCGCCCACGCACGATGCCCGGCATCTTCATCAGCTACCGCCGCCAGGACACCCTGGCCGAAGCTCGCGCCGTCTACGAGCGGCTGCGCGGCGAGTTCGGCCACGAGCGCGTGTTCATCGACCTCGAAGGGCTGGACTACGGTGTCGACTTCGTCGAGCAGCTCGAGCGGCAGCTGCAGGACTGCCAGGTGCTGCTGGCGCTGATCGGCCCACACTGGCTCGACCTGCCCGACGGCCGCGGCGGCCGCCGCATCGACGACGAGAACGACTTCGTGCGCATCGAGCTGCGCACTGCGCTGGCGCGAGGCGTGCGTGTCGTGCCGGTGCTGATCAATGGCGCGCTGATGCCGCGCACCGTCGATCTGCCCGCTGACCTGCACGCTTTGCTGCGGCGCCAGGCCTTGGAACTGGACTTCAAGCGCTTCGACGGCGACATGGGCCGGCTCGTCGGCAGCCTGAAACGAACGGCTGGCGCAGCGACGCTGCCGGCAACCCTGGCCGAGTCGCGGCTGCCGGCAACGGCGCAGCCTGCCATTGCCATCACCTCAGCGCCGGTGCAGCCGCCGCCACGGCATCCGGCTCCACACGTGGCCGAACCTGAACCTGACCCTCGACCTGCGGCGCCCGCTCTGCTGCAGGAAGCCGCGCCGCCCGAGACTGCGAGCGCGAACAAGCCTGCGCCAAGACAGCCGCGCTCGCGGCCCAAGACCGTCGACGCCACGCCCAAGACGGCCGACGAGACGGACGACGGCGCCGCGTTTGCCGCCGAGCCCGCACCCGCACCTGCTGTGCCTCAGCCCGAATCGTGGTGGCAATCGGCCGCGTCCAAGGTCGCCAGCGGCGCGGTGGTCGTCGTGGTGCTCGGCTACCAGGCGTGGCACAACGGCTGGTGGAAGCCGGACCCGCCGGCGCCACCCGGCGTGATGGCGGGTCAACCGAGCTCCTCAGCGGTCGGCCCTGCTGCGGCCACGGTTGCATCCACCGTCCGGGTGGGGGCGTCCGTGGTCGTGGCCAACACTGCGCCCGCAAGTACACCCACCGGCGCGCCATCGCCCGCACGCGCGGCCTCGGTGGCGATCGGACGCCCGATATCGATCAATGCAACCGTGCAGCAGGGGCTCCAGAGCGCACCCGCCGCCCGCCTGGCGCCAGAACCTGCGGCACCCATGGCGCCTTTCACCCGATTTCGCGACTGCGATTCGGATGTCTGCCCCTGGATGGTCGTGCTGCCGGCGGGCAGCTTCCTCATGGGTTCGCCTGAAAGTGAGCCGGGGCGCCGGGAAAACGAAGGTCCGCAGCACAGGGTGCGGGTCGCTGCCTTTGCTGCGGGGCAATTCGAAGTCACGTTCGAGCAGTGGGACGCTTGCATGCACGCCGGTGGTTGCCCGCCCAAGCCCTTCGACGCCGGTTGGGGGCGCGGCAAGCGCCCGGTGATCAACGTCAAGTGGCACGAAGCACAGGCCTACGTGCGCTGGCTGAGCAGCAAGACCGGCAAGAGCTATCGCCTGCTGAGCGAAGCCGAATGGGAGTACGCCGCTCGGGCCGGGTCGACCACGCCCTTCGCCTTTGGCAAGCAGATCAGTACCACACAAGTCAACTTCGACGGGCACTTCACCTACAACGGCAGTTCCGAAGGTGAATACCGCAGCAAGACGTTGCCCGTCGGCAGCCTGTCGGCCAATGCCTGGCAATTGCATGACATGCATGGCAATGTCAGCGAGTGGGTCGAGGACGCCTTTCACGACAGCTATGTCGACGCACCGACCGACGGGTCGGTTTGGACATCGGCGGCGACCTCCGTTGGCCATGTGCAGCGCGGCGGCGCCTGGACCTTCGACCCGCAAACTGCCCGCTCTGCTTTTCGCGCCGACGGCTCACTCACGATCGACGTCGAGGGGTTGCGTGTGGCCCGTGCGCTGTGATCCTGGCGGCCCGGGGCGGCTCAGATTGCCGTTGCGGGACTGACCTGTGGTTCGACCTGGGGTCGTGCTGCCGACAGCAAGCAGTTCGGCCCGAGTCGAGTCGTGCGGCCGCGTGCAAGAGCACAAATCCTCGCCTCGAACTGAAAGATTGTGCAATGCAACATTCGCGTAGGCCTGCAATGGCAAGATGGCCGGTTCGGGGTGATGCTGACCGAGTGTCGATGTCGTGGCCGCAGGGGCGCGGCGCCGCTCGCGCCTGATGCGGCCCCAGCAACACAGGGAAACTCATGGCCACCAGATCCGCTTCGTCGACGTCCACCTCCGCCCCCAAGGGCGCGCGCAAGCGAGCCGTGACGATCGCGTCCGCCGGCGCTGATGGCGCTGCTGACGCTGCGGGCTCGCAGCCGGCCATCGATCTGGCGCTGCAAGGCGGCGGTTCACACGGCGCGTTCACGTGGGGCGTGCTGGATGCGCTGCTCGAGGATGGACGGCTGGCGTTCGACGGTGTGTCGGGCACCAGCGCCGGGGCGATGAACGCGGCGGTGCTGGCCACGGGGTATGCGCGTGGCGGGCGCGACGGGGCGCGGGCGGCGCTGCGGGCGTTCTGGAGCGAAATCGGTGGCTCGCCGGGTTGCCTGGGAGGACACAAGGGGTTGGCGGGCATCGGCGGGACGCAACTGTTCGGCATGCCAGCTGGCACGGCGGTGGCGACGACGGGCGCGGCTGGCGGCGTGGCGTCGCCGGTAGGTGTGCAGGCATTTGCCTGGCCAGGAGCTTCGCCGTTCGCGTTGCCTGGCGCCACCGCGCCGATGTGGCCCACCTCGCTGTTCAACCTCGACTCGTGGCCGCTCTGCGGCCTGTGGGACGCGTTCTGGAAAAGCCTGAGCCCCTATCAGTTCAACCCGCTCAACCTGAACCCGCTGCGCACGGTGCTCGAGAAACACGTCGACCTGGCGCTGCTGCGCGGCGGGCCGCTCAAGGTGTTCGTCACGGCCACAGCGGTGAGCACCGGGCAGCCGCGGGTGTTCAGCGGCGAATCGCTGAGCCTGGACGCACTGCTGGCGTCGGCCTGCCTGCCGCAGGTGTTCCAGTCGGTGATGATCGACCGTGGTGACGGTGTCGACGAAGCCTATTGGGACGGTGGTTTTGCCGGCAACCCGGCGCTGTGGCCGCTGATCTACGAGACGGCCACGTCGGACGTACTGCTGGTGCAGATCAACCCGCTGGTGCGCCCGGGTGTGCCGACGTCGGTGACCGACATCGCCGATCGCGTGAACGAGATCACTTTCAACGCCAGCCTGGTGGCCGAGATGCGTGCCATCGCCTTCGTGCAAAAACTCATCGACCAGGGCAAGCTCGAACTGGACCACTACAAGAACCTGCACCTGCACCGGGTGGCCGACGAAGAGGGGCTGGCGCCGTACGACGCGAGCAGCAAGCTCAATACCGACGCGCGCCTGTTGCACGAGTTGTTCGAACTCGGGCGTGCTGCCGCCGTGAAATGGCTGGCGGCGCATCTGGCCGACGTGGGCCAGCGCAGTTCGACCGAGATTGCGCCGGTCTACCTGGCGCCGCGCGCTGCCTGAGGCAACGGCTCAGCGCAACTGCTGCACGGCGACGATGGTGCTGTCGCCGATCTGGCCGGCACCGTCGACGGCGCGGGCGACATAACGCGCGAAGGTGCTGCCGCTGCTGGTGATGACGTCGGGCATCACGGTGTCCAGCGTCCAGGGTGCACGGCCGTCGGCGCCCAGGAACGTGCGGCTGCCGCTGGGTTCGATGCGGTAGAACTCGACCGTGTCGACGCCGTAGTCGTCGCTGGCGGCGGCCGACAGACGCAGCACCTCGCCGGCAAAGGCCTGGTCGACATTGATCACCAGGCTCACGTCGGGCGGAAAGTCGTCGAAACCGCCGCCCAGCCCGATGACGATGCCACCGCCGCAACCGGCCAAGGCGAGAGAAGTCAGAGCCAGCAGCCGGGCAAGGTGCCGGCGTGAGTGTCGGCTCGTGGTGTGGCGGGTGGCCGTGTCTGGGGGGACCACAGGTGCGCAGCCGTCACACATCGACGGTCGATGGTCGCTGGGCTGGGAGTCACGGCGCTGGCCACACATGCCGCGATGCTACGCCGCGCAGAAAGAACCGTCGGTGCGCAGGACCTGGCGTTGCGGGACGGACGCGTGCATGGGTTCACCGCGCCCCACCGGCTCCGCACCTGCACCAAGCGCTGCGGCGTGGACTCGTGAGCCGGTGAGATCTCACGCGGCGTGACGCGACCGCGGTGAACATGTGGCGCCGGGATCGCGTCAAATCCGCTCCGAACTTATTGCCATTTCAGCTGGAGTCGAACTCGCCATGTCACTTGTGTACACACACCCCGTCCGAACATACGCGCCGGTCGCCACCGGTGTGCCCCCTCGCCCGGTCGCTTGGAGGGCGGTAGTTGTTTGTGCGGGGCTGGCAGTGTCTGCCGCGTCTGCGCCGGCTCAGTCGATCCCCGCCAAACCCCCGGCCAAGGCCACCGCACCGGCAGCCAAGCCGGCATCGGGCGCACCCGCGGCCGGCCAGCGCTTTCGCGATTGCGACAGCGACGTCTGCCCCTGGCTGGTGGTGGTGCCGGCCGGAAGTTTCATGATGGGGTCGCCCGCCAGTGAACTCGACCGCCGCGACGACGAAGGTCCGCAGCACAAGGTGACGCTGCGCAGGTTTGCGATCGGTGCCTACGAGGTGACGTTCGAGCAATACGACGCCTGTGTCGCCGCCAAGGCTTGCAGCACCGAGGCGGACGACAACAAGTGGGGCCGCGGCAAACGCCCGGTGATCAACGTCGACTACGAGGACGGCGAGCAGTTCACCCAGTGGCTGAGCAAGAAGACCGGCAAACGTTACCGCCTGCCCAGCGAAGCCGAGTGGGAATACGCCGCACGCGCCGGCACCACCACGGCGTTCACCTACGGCAACAAGCTCGATCCGAGCAACACCAATTACGCCGCCAACTTCACCTACAACGGCAGCGTCAAGGGCAAGGGCCGCGACCAGACCTTGCCGGTAGGCAGTCTGGCGCCCAATGCCTGGGGCCTGTACGACGTGCACGGCAACGTACTCGAGTGGGTGATCGACTGCCCGCACGACAACTACAAACGTGCACCCAAGGACGGCAAACCCTGGGTGAAGGACTGTTCAGACGATCGTCACATGTTGCGCGGCGGCAGTTGGTACGACAACCCAGCCTACTCGCGATCGGCGTTCCGAGGCGGCATTGCCCCCGGCAACTCCACATCCAAGGGACTGCGGGTGGTGCGCGAACTCGATTGACAGCGCCCGGCAGTTCCCTGCGGCCCGGCTTGCTTGCGGGCGGGTCTGCCCACCGCGGGGGGGCGCAGAACCACGCCAATCGGCATGTGACAATGCCGGCCGTGAAGCAGGCCAAGACCGCCGCTGGTGCCGGATCCGAAAGGTGGCACTGGAGGAAGGTCCGGACTGCACAGAGCAGCGTAGGAGGTAATACCTCTCCGCCGTGAGGCGAGGATCAGAGCAACAGAGACGAGTTCCGACAGGCGACCCATTGGGTGGTCTGCAAGGCGACCGCGCAAGCGGGCGGCCAGCGCGGCGCAAGCCGCGATGGCTCGGGCGCAAGCCCGAACCGAGCAGCACCTCCGACGGGCACCGCCCGTCGGAGGTGAAACGGGCAATCTCTACGCGCAGCAACACCAAATAGGCCAGCATCGAAGCGGCTCGCTGAGCTGGCGGGTAGGCACCGAGCCGGGTGGGTGACCCCCGGCCCAGAGGAATGACGGTCACGGCGCGGCATCTTTCGGGGTGCGGCGCCGCACAGAATCCGGCCTATCGGCTTGCTTCACACTAATTCATGCCGGGGCGACAGCCTCGGGCGACACACGGCGCAGGTCACTGGTGCCGTGCTGGGTGCGTCTCGTCGCGTGTCGCGCACGTGCGCAGCACCCGTGACGGCGACGGTTAGCATCGCCGCCCCATGAGCACCATCCAGCCATCTCGACCAGGCGCTGCGGCACCGCAGCGCCACACCCATCTCGACGGACTGGCGGTGCTGAGTCTGGTGGCTTGCTGCTTCTTGTGGGGGCTCAACCAGGTGGCGATCAAGGCGGCGATGCCCGAGGTGCCTGCGCTGGTGCAGCTGAGTGTGCGCAGCGGTTCGGCCGCGCTGTTGGTGCTGCTCTGGATGCGCTGGCGCGGCGTGTCGTTCTCGCTGCGCGACGGTACCTTCGGCCCCGGCCTGCTGGCCGGTGTCCTGTTTGCGGTGGAGTTCGCCTGTATCTTCATGGGCCTCAAATACACCACGGCGGCAAGGTCGGTGGTGTTCATCAATACCTCCCCCTTCATCGTGGCGATCCTGCTGGCCTGGCTCACGCCGAGCGAGCGGCTGCGCTGGCCGCAACTGGCCGGCATGGTGCTGGCCTTCGGCGCGATCGCTCAGGCGTTCTGGGAGGGTTTCGCGCACCCGGACCACACGGCTGCAGGTCACGACCAACTTCTCGGTGATGCCCTGGTGCTGATCGGCGCCACCTTGTGGGGGCTCACGACGGTGGTGATCCGCACCACGGCGCTGCGCACCGCGCCGCCCGAAAAGACGCTGGCCTACCAGCTGGTGGTGGCTGCTCTGCTGGCGCCGCTGGCCACGGTGGTGGCCGGTCAGAGCTGGCCCAGCCACTGGAGCGCCTTGGCGCTGGGCTCGTTGTTCTACCAGGGTGTGATCGTCACCTTCGCGAGTTACCTGGTCTGGTTCTGGCTCTTGATGACTTATCCAGCCACCAAGGTGCAGGCTTTCGTCTTCCTGTCGCCGGTGTTCGGCACCGTCTGTGCGGGCCTGCTGCTGGATGAGCCGCTGGGCGCCCGGCTGTTGCTGGGCCTGGTCGGCGTCGTGCTGGGTCTGGTGTTGATGGACTGGCGCCGCAGCAGCTGACCACCCCGTGAGGTTGGCGGTGTGGTGCTCGACTGATCGGTCGGCAGTGACGCCTCGGCTCGTTGTTGGCCGAGACGCCCGGGTCACAACTTGGAAGCGGCAGTGGTGCCCGTGGGTGGCCAGTTCGGCGAGCTGGCCAGGGCCGAGGTCGGCGACGGCGGCAACTCGATCAGCAGCTCGGCCGACGGGCCGGTCTTGACGGTGTTGACTGGCACGACGGCCGCCACGGTGCTTTCCGGCATCGAGGTGGACCCGCCCGCGCTTTCGTGCAAGGGCAGGAAGTCGGACTGGTTGGCCGACCGTGTGTCGCCGCGATCGACCGCAACACCGGTCGGTGCGGGTTCTGGCGCGATGGCGGGCGTGCGGCTGTGTTCGGCGAGGTCGGCATGATCGACGTGGTCGCGATGAGCATCGTGCGAGTCGTCGCGATGAGCGTCGTGATGACCTTCGTGATGATCGTCGCGACCATGCGGGCGCATGCCGGCGCGCAGGTAGCGGTTGTGGTGGGCAGGGCGAGGCAGGTAGCGAGCCAGTTCGCTCAGCGCCATCTGGTAGACGTCGCGCTTGAACTCGATCACCACGTCCAGTGGCACCCAGTATTCGTTCCAGCGCCAGGCGTCGAATTCGGGGTGGTCGGTGGCGCGCAGGTTCATGTCGCTGTCGCGACCCATCAGCTGCAGCAGGAACCAGATCTGCTTTTGCCCGCGGTAGTGGCCGCGTGCTTCCTTGCGGATGAAGTGGTCGGGCACCTCATAGCGCAGCCAGTCGCGCGTGCGCGCGATGATGCGGACATGGTCCGGCAGGAGGCCGACCTCCTCGTGTAGCTCACGCAACATGGCCTGCTCGGGCGACTCACCATATTTGATGCCGCCCTGCGGAAACTGCCAGGAATGGGTGCGAATGCGTTTGCCCCAAAAAACCTGATTCCGCTGGTTGAGCAGGATGATGCCGACGTTGGGCCGAAAGCCGTCACGGTCGAGCATAATCAAACCCCAATACTTCAGTTGAATTCATTATTGCACCGGCCCAACGCGGCGCAACCCCGCGTAAGTCCTGAAGATTCTGTCCTGTTCGCGGCCTGACCCGGCTGGCGCAGGCGGGCGCCCTGGCGCTGGTGCCCGAACCTGCAAAACATGAAAGCCAGCCAGTTCTTCATCTCGACCCTGAAGGAAGCGCCTGCCGACGCTGAAGTGATGAGCCACAAGCTCATGATGCGCGCGGGCATGATCAAGCGCCTGGGCGCCGGCATCTACAACTACATGCCCATGGGCCTGCGGGTGATCCGCAAGGTGGAGGCCATCATCCGCGAGGAGATGAACCGCGCCGGCGCCGTCGAGCTGTTGATGCCGGTGGTGCAGCCTGCCGAGCTGTGGCAGGAGACCGGCCGCTTCGACAAGATGGGCCCCGAGCTGATGCGGGTGAAGGATAGGCACGACCGCAACTTCATCATCCAGCCCACCAGCGAAGAGGTGGTGACCGACATCGCCCGCCAGGAGCTGCGCAGTTACAAGCAGCTGCCGAAGAATTTCTATCACATCCAGACCAAGTTCCGCGACGAGCGCCGGCCGCGCTTCGGCATCATGCGCGGGCGCGAGTTCACGATGAAGGACGCCTACTCCTTCGACCGGGATGCGGCTGGTGCGGCCAAGAGCTACGACGTCATGTTCGCGGCCTACAAGCGGATCTTCGACCGCTTCGGCCTGCAATACCGCGCCGTGGCGGCCGACACTGGCGCCATCGGCGGCGACCTGTCGCACGAGTTCCAGGTTATCGCCGAGACCGGCGAAGACGCCATCGTCTACTGCCCGACCAGCGACTTCGCCGCCAACATCGAACTGGCCGAGGCCGTCGCCCTGACGCCCACCCGTGGTGCCGCCGCGCAGGTGCTGACCAAAACGCCCACGCCCGGCAAGAGCACTTGCGCCGATGTGGCCCAGTTGCTCGGCCTGCCGCTGGCGCAGACGGTGAAGTCACTGGTTCTGGCCACCGACGAGCTCAACGAGGCCGGTGACATCGTCAAGTCGACTGTCTGGCTGCTGCTGGTGCGCGGCGACCATGACATGAACGAGGTCAAGGTCGGCAAGGTCGAAGGTCTCAAGGGCGGCTTCCGTTTCGCCACCGTGAGCGAGATCGAGGACCACTTCGGCTGCAAGCCAGGCTACCTCGGCCCCATCGGTTTGAAGAAGCCGGTCAAGTTGGTGGCCGACCGCACCGTGGCCAACATGGCCGACTTCGTCTGCGGCGCCAACGAGCCCGACTTCCACCTCACGGGTGTGAACTGGGGCCGCGACCTGCCCGAGCCCGATCTGGTGGCCGATATCCGCAACGTCGTGGCGGGCGACCCGTCACCCGACGGCCAGGGTGTGCTCGCCATCCAGCGTGGCATCGAGGTGGGCCATGTGTTCTTCCTCGGCACCAAATACAGCAAGGCGATGAACGCCACCTATCTGGACGAGACCGGCAAGCCGCAGTTCATGGAAATGGGCTGTTACGGTATCGGTGTGACACGCATCCTCGGCGCGGCCATCGAGCAGAACCACGATGCGCGCGGCATCGTCTGGCCGGACGCATTGGCGCCGTTCAGCGTCGTCATCTGCCCGATCGGCATGGACCGATCACCGGTGGTGCAACAGGCCGCAGGGGCACTGCACGACGAGTTGCTCGCCGCTGGCATCGACGTGTTGCTCGACGACCGCGGTGAACGCCCCGGCGCCATGTTCGCGGATTGGGAACTGATCGGCGTGCCGCACCGCGTGGTGATCTCCGACCGCGGCCTGAAGGACGGCAAGGTCGAATACCAGGGCCGCCGAGACGCTGCCGCCACCGCCGTGGCAGCGGCCGAGGTGGCCGCCTACGTCAAAGGCCGCCTCGCGGTTTGACACCATGGCCAGGCGCATCGTGTCCGGCGTCACAGCGGGGCTGATCGCGCTGGCCTTGACGCTGGTGGCACCTGCCGTGCGGGCCGGCCGACAGATCGAGGAACCACTGGCCGACTCGGTGCGCACGGCGCTGGCCGCAGCAGTGAGCGACAGCGGCCCGCCACGCATCGAGTTCGACGAGTTCGACGGCCGGCTGGCCTATCTGCGCTGGCTAGGTGCCATGAGTGAGCGGCTCAAGAAGCGCAAACCCGACTTCAACGTCAGGCGCGAGTTTCTCGAGACCGTCTGGTACGAAAGCAAACGCGCCGGGCTGGATGCGTCGCTGGTGCTGGCGCTGATCGAAGTCGAAAGCGGCTTTCGCAAATACGCGATCTCGAGTGTGGGCGCCCGTGGCTACATGCAGGTGATGCCGTTCTGGCTGCGCCTGCTGGCACCGCGTGCCGGTGACACCGTGGCGTCGCCGGCCACACCGATCTGGCCGGGCGATGTGCCCAATGCCACGCCGTGGACGCCGCCGTCGCGCCGATCATCGGCCAAGCCTGCGCCGGTGTTCACGCCGACCTTGTCCGACGAGGACGTGGGCCGCATGTTTCACCTGCAGACCAATCTGCGTTTTGGCTGCGTGATCCTGCGCCACTACCTCGACCGCGAGCAGGGCAATCTGTTCATGGCGCTGGGCCGGTACAACGGCAGCCGTGGTCAGTCGGCCTATCCGGACATGGTGCTGGGGGCGCGCAAGCGCTGGACCGAGAGCCCTTCCGCGTCGGTCACAGTCCCTGCCACTCGCGAGGCTGCGCTTCGCTGATGCCTGCCAGCACCAGCACCCGCTCGACGGTGTCGCCCACCAGGTCGTCGATGCTGGTGGGGCGCAGGTAGAAGGCCGGCAGCGGCGGGAAGATCACGCCGCCCATCTCGGTCACTGCCGTCATGTTGCGCAGATGGGCCAGGTTGAACGGCGTCTCGCGCACCAGCAGCACCAGGCGGCGGCGTTCCTTGAGCGTGACGTCGGCGGCGCGGGTGAGCAGGTTGTCGCCGTAGCCATGGGCGATGGCAGCCAGCGACTTCATCGAACAAGGCGCCACCACCATCGCCTGGCTGGTGAAACTGCCGCTGGCAATGCAGGCGCCCACGTCACCGGGTGAATGGGCGTGATCGGCCAGGGCCTCGAGCGCCTTGCGGTCCATGCCCAGTTCGTGGTGCACGTTGAGCAAGCCGGCCGGTGTGGCCACCACATGGGTCTCGACGCCCAACGCGCGGGCCCGCTTCAGCAGACCGACCGCGTAAGCCGCGCCCGACGCCCCACTGATGCCGACGATGAGGCGCCGCGTCATGGCGCGCGCCCCGGCCGCGGCGACATCAGGCGTTGATCAGCTGTTGCAGCTCACCGCTCTGGTACATCTCCATCATGATGTCCGAGCCGCCGACGAATTCACCCTTGATGTAGAGCTGGGGGATGGTCGGCCAGTTGGCGTATTCCTTGATGCCCTGACGGATGTCCTCGTTCTCGAGCACGTTGACCGTCTTGAGTTCGGTGACGCCACAAGCCTTGAGCACCTGGATGGCGCGGCCGGAGAAGCCGCATTGCGGAAACTGCGCGTTGCCCTTCATGAAGAGCACGACACGATTGTTCTTGACCAGGTCGTCGATCTGTTGGTGAGTAGTAGTCATGGCTGCACGGGTAATGGATTCGCGGCAGTCGCGCCGCGAGGGTGATACACAACCCGCAAGCTTATCCGCCCTTGGCGAGCCACGCCGAACATCGGGCATGTGGCTGCCCGGGGCATGCGTCGCGACGCTCGCCGCAATCGTTGTCCAGGCCGATGTGTGTGGCGTGGGTGACGAGAGCAGCGCGGGCAGCTTCAGTAGGTGTAGGACACACCGAACTGGACCATGGGCGCCAGGCGCAGTTCCCTGAGGGTGTCGTCCAGCCCTTGTTGACCCAGCCGCACGGCGGAGCGTGGGCTGGCGGCCATCAGGCCGAGGTCGGCACTCACGCCCCAGGTCGACGTCGCCGACGTCGGGCCGGTCAGCCAGCGGCTGCTGTAGCCCAGGCCCAGGTAGGGCAGGGCTTGCGCCGGTCCCTCGAAACCAGTGAGGGAACCCGGCCGGTCGATGTTGAGTGGCAGGTTCACTCCGCCAGGGGCCAGCACACGTCCTGCCGTGGACCGTGACAGCCCGAGCACACCACCCGTGGCGCGCAAGCCAGCGAAACGACTGAAGTAGATGTTGCCCAGCGCGGCGCGCTGCAGGTTCAGGCCATCGATCAGCGTGGAGTCGGGCAGCCAGCCGGAGTTGGACAGCCGGTTGGGCGGACTGTCGAGTCGGGTCGACCAGACGCCGGGCAACAGCTGATCGCTCAGGCCGCTCCAGAAACTCTGCACACGGTCACCAAGTGTCGGCTTGCCATGTGTGTTGGCCTGATCGTCTATGCGCAGGCCGGGTTGTTGTGAGTCGGCGGCAGACGCTTGTCCAGCGACGAACAACACGACCGCGCCACATATGCGCAGGATTGCCGAGACCTTGTTCATATTGTTCATCGTGACCTCCACCAACCGGACAATTTCAACCTGACGCAAATGCTACGCCGACACCCCGGACGTGTCCTTCCTCTTCGGGTGGAGTGGTTTTGGACAACACCCCGCCAGAGTTGCGTCCGCGGCGTGAGAAACGTCACAAGTCGCATCGGATCGCGCTGGCGATTGACAATTGGTAGGGTCGGCGAGGCCGGTTTCGTGCGGTCACGAGGCCGGTTTGGCGGTCAACCAGCGTGCGCCTGTGCATCTGACGTGTCCTGGAAGGTCGAGCCGGTGGGTGACGTCGACCCAGTGACCCCCGCAAACGGGGGGGGTGCCGAACAACTCGGCGACTGCCGCAGCCTGATCGTGGCCATGTTCGAGCAGCAGCCAGGCGCCGCATTGCAGCCAGTCACCCGCCTGTGCAACCAACACCCGCAAGGCGTCCAGCCCGTCGAAGCCCGACACCAGCGCCTGTGTGGGCTCATGGTGCAGCGCGGGCAGGTGGGGGTCGTGTTCGGCGATGTAGGGCGGGTTGCTCACGATCAGGTCGAAACGCCGGGTCGCCGCACCTTCGCGGGTCAACGGGTCGAGTGCTTGCCACCAGTCGCCGAGCAACCAGCGCACCGGCAGGCCGAGCCGTTCGCCGCTGTTCCTGGCCGTCGCCAGGGCGTCCGGGCTCAGATCGACGGCGGTGACGTCGGCCGTTGGCGTCGCGTTCTTGATCGCCAGGGCGATGGCGCCGCTGCCGGTGCCCAGGTCGAGCACGTGAGGTGTTGTCTTGACGTCT
Source organism: Candidatus Intricatilinea gracilis (assembly GCA_016702605.1). Classification (GTDB taxonomy): domain Bacteria; phylum Pseudomonadota; class Gammaproteobacteria; order Burkholderiales; family Burkholderiaceae_C; genus Sphaerotilus; species Sphaerotilus gracilis. The sequence goes on along the minus strand of JADJDQ010000008.1, from coordinate 55,356 downwards.
TGCCCGAGGATCTCGATCGCCCAGTCGACCAGCGTCTCGGTGTCGGGCCGCGGGTCGAGCACGGCCGGGTTGACGTCCAGCCACAGGCCGTGGAACTCGCGCCCGCCGACCAGATAGGCCAGCGGCTCGCCGGCCAGGCGGCGCTTCAGCAGGTCGGTCCAGCGAGTCGCGGTGCCCGGGCCGAGGTCGACATCGTCATGCGCGATCAGCCAGGCGCGAGGTTTGTTGCTCAGTGCTTCGAGCAGGCACAGGGCGTCCAGGCGCGGCAGGCCGAGGCGCCGGGCCTGGCCGAGGGCCGTGGCCGCATCGATGGTGGCTGGCGCTGCAGTCGCGCCGGATGCGGCGCTGCCGCTGTCGACCTGGTCGCCGTCGCTGTTCATACGCCGCAGTTCATGCGCCGCTGGTGAGCTCGAGTTCAGCCAGTGCCTGCGCCGCGCTGGCCGCCTTGAGCGCTGCTGTCACGTCGCCGAGGTCACCTTCCATCACTGCGCCGAGCTTGTACAGCGTCAGGTTGATGCGGTGGTCGGTCAGGCGACCCTGAGGAAAGTTGTATGTGCGGATGCGGTCGGAGCGATCGCCTGTGCCGATCAGGCTCTTGCGGGTGGCAGCTTCCTGCGCCGCCTTGGCGCTGTGCTCGCGGTCGCGGATACGTGCCACCAGCACCTGCATGGCCTTGGCCTTGTTGCGGTGCTGCGAGCGGTCGTCCTGGCACTCGGCCACGATGCCGGTCGGGATGTGGGTGATGCGCACCGCCGAATCGGTCTTGTTGATGTGCTGCCCGCCCGCGCCGCTAGCACGGTAGGTGTCGATGCGCAGGTCGGCCGGGTTGACCTGCACCTCCTCGGCTTCGTCCGGCTCGGGCAGCACCGCCACCGTGCAGGCGCTGGTGTGGATGCGGCCCTGTGTCTCGGTGGCCGGCACACGTTGCACGCGGTGGCCGCCGGACTCGAACTTGAGCGCCTCGTACACGGCGTCGCCGGCCACACGCAGCACCACTTCCTTGTAGCCGCCCAGGTCGCTGTCGCTGGCCGACAGGATCTCGGTCTGCCAGCCCTGGCGCTCGGCATGGCGCAGGTACATGCGCAGCAGGTCGCCGGCGAACAGCGCCGATTCGTCGCCGCCGGTGCCGGCGCGGATCTCGATGAAGGCGTTGCGGTCGTCGTCGGCGTCTCGCGGCAGCAAGGCGGCCTGCAGTTCGGCTTCGAGTGCGGCGATGTCGGCGTCGGCGCGGCTGATTTCGTCGCGCGCGTAGGCGCCGAGTTCGTCGTCACCATCGGCGCCACCTGCGTCATCGAGCATGGCGCGTGCCTCGACACGGTCGCGCTCGCGCTGTTCGAAACGTTGCCAGCGCTCGACCAGCGCACCGACACGTGCATGTTCGCGCGTCAGGCTGCGCAGGCGCTTGATGTCGGCCGCCACACGTGGATCGGCCAGGGCGGCGTCGATCTCGGCCAGACGCAGGTCCTGGCGGGCAAGCTGGCTGCGTAGAAATGGGCTCATGGGGCGGCGAGTCGAGCGTCGGGCGCTCGCGAAGTCAATGGCTGGGGAGTGGGGCGCGAGGTCCGGTGCGAGCCGGCAGGGCCGAAGGCAGGCTGGTCGATGGTGCTGCTGTCGCGCGACAGGCGCCAACTGGCGCTGGGCGCCCGCAGCACAAGCTGAACGCGGCGAGCGCCGCTAGGCGCGACGGCGTTCGGCGTCGGGCGACAAGCCGTCGGCAGCGGGGTCGATCTGGTCGGCGATGGGTGCCGGGGCGGCCTTTGACTTGTGGCCCGCCGCCGGGCTCTGGCCACGGCCGGCGCCGCGATCGACCCGCAGATCACCGCGCAGGAACAGGCGCGACACGGCGTCGGACATCTGCGCCCGTTGGGCCAGGTCAGCGTTGTGCAGCTCGGCCAGGGCGCCGTGCAGCATCTTCTGGGTGAGGCCACGCGCCAGCGCGTCGAGTGCCTCCTCGACCGAGCCACCCTTGGCCAGCAGCTTGCGCGCACGGATGAGTTCACCTTGCCGCCAGGTGTCGGCCTGCGTCTGCAGCGCCTGGATCAGCGGCACGGCGGCGCGTTGTTCGAGCCAGTGCACGAAGTTCTGCACGCCAGCGTCGATGATGGCTTCGGCCTGCGACACGGCCGCCTGGCGCTTTTCGCCGGCGGTCTGCACCAGGGCCGACAGGTCGTCGACGGTGTAGAGGTACACGTCGTCGAGCTGGCCGACTTCGGGTTCGATGTCGCGTGGCACGGCCAGATCGACCATGAACATGGGCCGGCGCTTGCGCGCCTTGAGTGCCCGCTCGACGGCGCCCAGCCCGATCAGCGGCAGTGTGCTGGCGGTGCACGAGATGACGGCGTCGAACTCGTGCAGGCGGCTGGGCAGATCGGACAGCCGCATCGCCTCAGCGCCGAAATGGCTGGCGAGTTTTTCGCCGCGCTCGAGCGTGCGGTTGGCGATGGCGATGTGGCGCGGCGCCTTGGCGGCAAAGTGGGTCGCGGCCAGTTCGATCATCTCGCCCGCACCCACGAACAGGATGCGGATCTTCTTCAGGTCCTCGAACAACTGGCCGGCCAGGCGCACGGCCGCGGCAGCCATGCTGATCGAATGTGAACCGATCTCGGTCGAGGTGCGCACCTCTTTGGCGACCGAAAACGAGCGCTGGAAAAGTTGATGCAGCGTCGTGCCCAACGTGCCGGCGGCATCGGCCTCACGTACCGCCTGTTTCATCTGGCCCAGGATCTGCGGCTCACCCAGCACCATCGAGTCGAGCCCCGACGCCACCCTGAACGCATGGCGCGCCGCCTGCTGATGTTCGAGCACATGGGTGTGCGCCAGCAGCTGGTCGGTGCTGACGCCGCCGTGGCGTGCCAGCCAGTCGAGCGCCGGATTCACCATGCCGTTGGCCCGGTGGCCCTGGGCGGCCACATACAGCTCGGTGCGATTGCAGGTGGAGATCAGCGCGACCTCGGGTTCGACGCGCGACAAGGCGCCGCGCAGCCCCAGCAGCGTCGGCGGAATCTGCTCGAGCGTGAACGCAAAACGGCCGCGCAGATCGACCGGCGCCGAGTGATGGTTCAGACTCAAGGCAAACACTGTCATGGCTGAATTGTAAGATTGCTCACGCTGTCGCAGGCAGGATGGCTGGTCGCCAAGGTCGGCGATTGTGTCTCTCGACGTTTCTGCCCCACGCGGTTTCTCACCATGGACATCCTAGGCGCGCTCTGGCACCTGCTCAACTTTTTCGCGCCCGCGTGGGTTGTCGGCTCGCTGGCCGCTGCGCTGGCCAAAGTGTTCTGGCGAAGTGAGCTTCAGGGCTTGACCTGGCTCAAGTTGGCCGTGCGCGCCAGCCTGGCTTGTGCGGCCGCCCTGGTCGTCGGCATGGTGGTCGAAGGCCGCGACGGCCGCATGTCCACCTACCTCGTCATGGTGCTGGCCTGCGCCGCCACACTCTGGTGGAGCTTGCGGCGTCTGCGCTGATCTGGTCGGGAGGTGACGGCGGTGTTGCGTGCCCCGCTCAGGCGTCGCGCACCGTGTCGCCGTCGCGCGTCAGTGCGCCGCCGCCAAGCAGTTCGTCCAGCAGCCGCAGACCGAAATCCAGTTGTGTGCCGACCTGGCCGGTGCGTTGCTGGCAACTGCCCAGCAGGGGTGTCGCCGCCAGCCAGCTCCGCAGGTCGCCGAACTGCTGCTCACCCAACTCCATCAGGTGGTACTTGATCAGCACCTTGGCGCCGTGACGGGCGTGACGCGCCGGGTCGCGCCGCAAGCCGTCCAGGCGATGGCGGGCGCGTTGCAGTGCCTCGGCCACGTCGTCGAACACCGCACCATGGCCGGGCACGACGTGGCGCACCGGCAGGCGCTCGATCAGGTCGAGTGTGGCTGCCACGTCGTCGAAGCCGGCCTCACCGTCGAGTTCGGGAAAGACGACGCCGAAGCCGTCCTGCCACAAGGCATCACCCGAGATCAGCACACCCGACGCGGCGTCGAACAGCAGCAGCGCATGTGGGTCGTGGCCAGGCGCGGCAAGTGCCTCGAAGTGATGGCCGCCCTGGCTGATGACGTCGCCGGGCAACACGACGCCGTGCACGGCAAACCGTGGGCACATCTGGCCGGTGGGCTGGTAGCCCAACGCCACCTTGTCCCAGTGCCGGGCGGCATCGGCCAGGCCGGGCGGGATCTGCGTCTGAGGTGACCAGGTGGCCTGCACGGCAGCGTTGCCGCCGCAGTGATCCGAGTGCAGGTGGGTGTTGACGAGCCGACTCAGCGGCCGGCCTTGCAGCGCCTGGCGCAGCAGGGCCACCGTCTGGTCGGCGTGGCGGGTGTGGCCGCTGTCGATGAGTGTGGCGCCGTCGTCGTCATGCAGCAGCACGTTGTTGGACGACAACCAACCACGTTCGAAGACGGCGAGGCCGGGCAGGTTCAGGGGGGTGGGCATGGCAACACTCTATCGGCCTGGCGCCAGGGTTGGCCTCGCGGCGTGAACTTGTGCCGCCCGACACCCCGGTTCGGTGGGTTCGACAGGCAGCAAGGCCTACAGCCCGCGCCTGGCCTGTCGAGAACGGAAGGCTGGCTTCAAGACCTGCCCGAAAGCGCAGTGCCGGGCCGAGCAGGAAGCGCTCTGCAAACCAGGGCGTGGAGCGCACCATGAACAGCTTCGAGATCACCGCGCAACGGGCTCATGCCGGCAATCTGGCTCGGTTCGCGAACTTGCCGGAGCCGTCGTCTACGAGGCCGGGGGGACATGGCCCTGCGCCGGTGCTGCGCGCCACTGCGCTGGTGCTGATGGTGGCCGCTGCCTGGCCGGCGCTGGCCAATCAATCGCTGATGGCGTCGGGTTCGGGGCTGACGATGGGGCCGGTCTACAACCGCGCCAACCTGGGCTCGGTGGCGTTCAACCCGGCCAACGCCACGCGTCTGGTGGCGCCGGACGAGCATCTGCGCTTCGGCATGGTCGATCTCGGCGCTCGTTACGAGATGGGCACGATCGACGACCTCGAGGCCGTCACCGACCAGGTGCGTGCCGACATCGACTCGGCCAAAGTGGTCGGCACCCAGGTTGCGGCCGAAGAAGCCCTGGCGCGCCTGAATGCCGTGCATCTGCCCAAGCTCGAAGCCGGCGCGCGGCTCAGTTCGCAAGGCCGCGCCAGCCTGATGTCGCCGCTGGTGATCCGCGCCGACAGCATTGGCGGCGCCTTCGCCGTGTCAGCCAGCGTGCAGCTGCAAGGCTCCGGCAGGTTCCGTCGCTCGGATGCGGTGCTGATCAACCCGACCGTCGCCAACCCCCGGTTTGCCGTGACCACGGCGTCGGCATTCGATGTCAAGCTTGCCCGGGTCACCCACCTGAGCCTGACCTACGGTGCCGACATCACCCACTGGTTGCCCGACGCCGCCCGCAGCACGGCAGAGGGTGGCCGGCTCGACATCGGCGTGCGCCTCAACAACTACCGCGCCCGCCTGGAGCGCCAGGTCGTCACCTTCGTCGACGCCGCCGGCAACACCAGCGACATCCGCCTGGGTGACCGCAGCAACCGCAACTACGCCAACGCCAGCGCCATGGACCTGGGGGTGATGTGGGGTGACGAGCACTATCAGATCGGCGCCACGCTGTACAACATCGGCAGCCCCAAGCTGCGTTACCCCGACCCGACCGTCGACGCGAACCGAGACGCCATGGCCAAACTGGTGCTCGACGGTGCGATCAGCCCGCTCGACTCCGTGGCGCTCAAACCACACATGGTGCTCGAAGCCTTGGTGTTCAGCGCCAACAAACGCTGGCTGATGCAAAGCAGCATGGCCACCAATGCCACGCCCGACTTCGTCGGTGAGCAGCAGCGCTTCGGCACCCTGGCCGTGGCCTACAACGCCGATCGTTACCAGGGCGACTTTGCGACCCTGCTCAACTACATCATGCCCAGCGTGCGCCTGGGCGTGCGCCGCAACATGGTCGGCAGCCGCCTGTCACTCACGTCGATCGGTGCCAGTTGGGGCATCTTCAGTCTGGACATCAGCGCCAGCCAGAAGAGTGTGAGTGTCGATGGCACCAAGGCGCCGCGCGCTGCGGCTGTGTCGTTCACCGTGGCCGAAAAATACTGACCAAGCCCGACGCCGGGCCGCGTCCGGCGCGCCACCTGGCGGGATGGTGAAGTCGGCTTCGTCCGGCAAGGTGTCGAGGGGCTGGCCTAGCGACTGCGCGACGCGGCCAGCCTGTGCACGGCCCAGCCGTCGACCCGCGCTGTTCCTGTCAACCCACCACCACCTCGGCGCGCAGCGAATGTGGCAGTGCGGCGGTGATGGTCACGTCGATCATCTGACCGACGAGGCGCGCCGGCGTTCGGCCCGCCGTCGAAGTTGACGATGCGGTTGCACTCGGTGCGGCCCATCAGTTCGGGTACTTCGACGGTGGATTTGCGCGACGGGCCTTCGACCAGGATGGTCTGGCGCGTGCCGACGCGGCTGGTGCTGATGTGCCGCACGTTGTCTTCGAGTGTGGCTTGCAGTTGCTGCAGGCGCGCGAGCTTGACCTCTTGCGCCGTGTCGTCGTGCAGCGCGGCGGCGGGGGTGCCGGGGCGCGGGCTGAAGACGAAGCTGAAGCTCGCGTCGAAGCCAACGTCGGCGATCAGCTTCATGGTGCGGGCATGGTCGTCGTCGGTCTCGCCGGGAAAACCGACGATGAAGTCGGTCGACAGGCTGATGTCCGGCCGCACCGCGCGCAGCTTGCGGATCGTGCTCTTGTATTCGAGTGTGGTGTAGCCGCGTTTCATGGCGGCCAGGATGCGGTCGCTGCCGTGTTGCACCGGCAGGTGCAGGTGGTTCACGAGCTTGGGCACCCGGGCGTAGACGTCGATCAGGCGCTGGCTGAACTCGTTGGGATGGCTGGTGGTGTAACGAATGCGCTGGATGCCGGGGATCTCGGCCACGTACTCGAGCAACATCGCGAAGTCGGCGATCTCGACGGCACTCGTCAGGTTCGAGACCTTGTCGCCCATCCTGCCGCGGTAGGCGTTGACGTTCTGGCCCAGCAGCGTCACTTCCTTGACGCCTTGGTCGGCGAGCACCGCCACCTCGGTTAGCACTTCCTCGAAGGGGCGGCTGAACTCTTCACCGCGGGTGTAGGGCACGACGCAGTACGAGCAATACTTGCTGCAGCCTTCCATGATCGAGACGAACGCGCTGGCGCCGTCCACCCGGGCCGGCGGCAGGTGATCGAACTTCTCGATCTCGGGGAAGCTGATGTCGACCTGCGGGCGTCCCAGCGTGCGGCGGCGCTCCAGCAGTTGCGGCAGGCGGTGCAGGGTCTGCGGGCCGAAGACGACGTCGACATACGGCGCGCGCTCGATGATGGCCGCACCTTCCTGGCTGGCCACACAACCACCCACACCGATCATCACGCCCTTGGCCTTGAGATGCTTGACGCGGCCCAGGTCGCTGAAGACCTTCTCCTGCGCCTTTTCGCGCACCGAGCAGGTGTTGAACAGGATGAGGTCGGCCTGCTCGGGGTCGTCGGTGAGTGTGTAGCCCTCGGCGGCGTTCATCACGTCGGACATCTTGTCCGAGTCGTATTCGTTCATCTGGCAGCCGAAGGTGCGCAGGTAGACCTTCTTGCCGGTGGTGGTGGTGTCGCTCATGGTCGTGCCCAGGTCTGCGCTGCAGGGTCGAACACCAGCGATGCGGCTTCCTGTGGCGTGGTCGGCCAGGGACGCGCGGCCTCTTCGGGGCGCAGCAGCCAGACCTCGCGCACCAGGCCGTCCAGGTCACGGGTGTAGTTCACCACCAGCCTGGTGTTGCCGAGCGCGCTGCTTTGCACGATGAGGTTGTTGGTGTCGCGCACCCGGGCGCCGGGCGCGAGCCGCGCTGGCTGGCCGTTGAGCACCACCTCGGGCGCGGCGACGATGGCGAAGGTGCCACGCAGCGCCTGGGCCGGAAAGCCGCGCTGCACCGCAAGTTGCGCATGCGCGCTGACCGCAAGCAGGGCGCCCGCGGCGAAGGTCAAGACACAGCGGTACATGGTGTGGATCCAGTGGCTGCGTGCCCGGGCTGGAGGCCTGGGCCGGAAAAACAAACGCCCGAAGCACAGGGCTGTCGGGCGGATGAAGGGGTTGTCTGGTGGCGCTTCAGGGATTCGAACCCCGGACCTGCGGATTATGATTCCGTCGCTCTAACCGGCTGAGCTAAAGCGCCAACGGCCAAAAGTATAGCCTGAAGAATGGCCGTTTTAGACGGCCCAACTTTCACACGTGAAGTTGCTGAGCCGGTGGTGCAGGGCGCAGCGCCTGCGGCCACGCGATTTGGATGCACTGGTGATCAGCATGCGGATGTTTGCAATGAACCGTCTACGTCGGCATCTTGGCCCGCACCGCAACCCACCATCGTGGCGACCACTTCTGCGATGGCCAATGAGGCCGTGAGCCCCGGCGACTCGATGCCGAAGAGCTGCACCACCCCGTCACATCCATGTTGCTGCGGCCCGGCAATGACGAAGTCTCGCGCCGCCTCGCCCGGGCCGCTCAGCTTGGGCCGGATGCCGCTGTAGGCCGGGATCAGTGCACCCTCCGGCAGGCCCGGCCAGTAGCTGCGCACTGCTTCGTAGAACACGTCGCCGCGGCGCGGATCGACACGGTAGTCGAGTGGTTCATCTGCGCCCTGATCGTTCAGCCATTGCACGTCGGGGCCGAAACGCGCCTGACCGCCCAGGTCGAGCGTGAGGTGCACACCCAGGCCGCCGTCCACCGGCATCGGGTAGATCAGACGCTTGAACGGTGCACGTCCGGCCAGGCTGAAATAGTGGCCACGCGCCAGATGGCGCTGCGGTATCGCCGCCGTGTCGAAGCCTGACATGTGTGTCGCAACCGCCTGCGCCTGCAGGCCGGCGCAGTTGACGAGCCAGCGTGCCTGCAACTCGATCTGGTCGTCGGCGCTGCCGCAGCGGATCTGCCAGCCCCCCGCCACCTTGCTGGCCGCCAGCAGTGGGCTGGCCACGGCGAGCAGGGCGCCGGCGGCTTCGGCGTCGGCTAGCAGCGCGGTCATCAGGCCATGGCTGTCGACGATGCCGCTGGACGGCGACAACAGTGCCGAGTGGCAACGCAGCGCCGGCTCCATCTCGTGCACCTCGGCGGCGCTGAGCTGGCGCAGGTCGCCCACGCCCTGGGCGCGGGCACGTTCGGCGAAGGCGGCGAGCTTGCCGGCGGCAACTGCGTCGGGCGCCAGCACCAGCTTGCCGCAGCGTTGGTGCGGCACATGGCGCTCGGCACAGTACCGGTACATCAAGCGGTTGCCCCACACACACAGGCGCGACTTGAGTGATCCCGGCTCGTAGTACAGCCCGGCGTGGATGACCTCGCTGTTGCGTGACGACACGCCGGTGCCGACGGCTGCTTCCGCCTCGACGATCACCACCTCGTGCCCGCCCTGCGCCAGCGCACGCGCCACCGCCAGACCGACCACGCCGGCCCCGATCACGACACAGTCGACTTGATCCATTCAGTGTTTTCCTCGTGGTGGCGGATCTTGAGGGGGCACGATTCTGGCTCTGCTCGTGCCACCGGGCTGGCCCTATGATGAATTGCGGCTTGCCCCGCGCCATCACATGAGGCGCGGCGCAGAGTGCCTGCCCCGACCACGCGCCCCCGCCGCCGATCCACACTTCACCGACCGACTGAACTCATCATGACCGCCTTGCACCATATCGCCGGCCGCACCCGCAAACTGCCTCCTCTGCGGGTGGGTGTGGGCGGTCCGGTGGGGTCCGGCAAGACGACGCTGGTCGAGATGCTCTGCAAGACCATGCGCGAGCGCTGGGATCTGGTCGTCGTCACCAACGACATCTACACCAAGGAAGACCAGCGCCTGCTCACCGTGGCCGGCGCGCTCGAGCCCGAACGCATCATGGGTGTCGAGACGGGCGGCTGCCCGCACACGGCGATCCGCGAGGACGCGTCGATCAACCTCGAAGCGGTCGACCGCATGCTCGAGAAGTTTCCCAACGCCGACATCGTCTTCATCGAGTCGGGCGGCGACAACCTGGCGGCCACCTTCAGCCCCGAACTGAGCGACCTGACGATCTACGTGATCGACGTCGCGGCAGGCGAGAAGATCCCGCGCAAGGGTGGCCCCGGCATCACCAAGAGTGACCTCTTCGTCATCAACAAGACCGACCTGGCGCCCCACGTCGGCGCCGACCTCGCCGTGATGGAGGCCGACACCCGGCGCATGCGCCCCAACCGGGCCTACGTGATGACGAACCTCAAGACGCGCAGCGGCCTGGACGAGGTGGTGGCGTTCATCGAAAAGCGCGGCCTGCTTGTCGTCGACCCGGCCTGACATCCAGAACTGCCACGGTGTCGATTCATGTGTTGCCACCGGTCTTGCGGCGGCATGGCCGCGGACCCGGCCGGTGTCGGCAGAGCCAGTAGGTGTTGATGTCCGTCAACGGTAATGAGAACGATTCTTGTTATGATTTGACTCAGTTGCCACCCTACCGAGGTTACCGATGACACGCCTTTCCACTCCCGTTCTTTCCAGTCGGCCCGCCTTGTCGCGCTGTGTCCGAACCCTGGCAGCTGTTGCCGCCTTGGTGCCACTGCTGGCCCAGGCCCAGACTGCCGAGCTCAACATCTACTCGGCGCGCCACTACCAGACCGACGAGGCGCTCTACGCCAACTTCACCAAGGCCACCGGCATCAAGGTCAATCGGCTGGACGGCAAGGAAGACGAACTCGTCGAACGACTGCGCAACGAGGGGGCCAGGAGCCCGGCGGACATCCTCATCACCGTCGACGCTGCCCGCCTCGAAGTGGCCGACAGCCTGGGCCTGTTCCAGCCGGTGCAATCCAAGTTGCTCGACAGCCGAGTGCCGGCCTCGTTGCGTACACCCACCTGGTTCTCGTTTTCGACCCGCGCCCGCGTGATCGTCTACAACAAGTCAGCCCTCAAGGCCGAGCAGGTGCAGAACTACGAAGACCTGGCGGCGCCGGCGCTCAAGGGCCAGGTCTGTGTGCGTTCGGGTTCCCACCCGTACAACCTGTCGCTCGGTGCGGCGGTCATCGCCCACGACGGTGAGGCCAAGGCCGAAAGCTGGGTGCGTGGCCTGGTCGCCAATTTCGCGCGTTCTCCCAAGGGGGGTGACACCGATCAGATCAGGGCCGTGGCTGCTGGTGAATGTGGCGTGACCATCTCCAACACCTACTACCTGGTGCGTCTGATGCGATCCACCAAGGCCGACGATGTGGCGGCCATGAAGGCCGTGGGCATCGTCTGGCCCAACCAGAAGACCTGGGGCACACACATCAACATCTCGGGCGCCGGGGTGCTGAAACACGCGCCGCACAAGGAGGCGGCCGTCAAGTTTCTCGAATACCTGGCCAGCGACCAGGCGCAGGGCTACTTCGCCGACGGCAACAACGAATGGCCGGTGGTGGCCAGCGCCGCGGTGGTCAACAAGGAGCTCGATTCACTCGGCCGTTTCAAGCCCGACACCCTGCCGGTGGGTGAACTGGCACGCAACGCCGCCCTGGCCCAGAAGGTGTACGACCGCGCCGGCTGGAAATAAGCCCTGCGACGCAGTTGACCGATGGCCCGCCGGTTCGCCTCGGCGAGCTGACGGCGGTCAGGGCCGGTGACCACAGGTGGTCATCGGCCCTTGACATTTGGAGACCAGCTCGGTGATGCCGCAGTTTTACCCTGTCATAGTCAGGGGCAATCGCTGCGATTGCATAGTCAAATGCAAACACCATCTACTGGCTGATAGTATTTGCCCTGTCGACTCTTCTCAACCCAGCCAAGGAACTCCAGATGTCATTGATCAACACCTCCGTCCAGCCCTTCAAGACCCAAGCCTTCCACAACGGCAAGTTCATCACCGTCACCGAAGAAAGCCTCAAGGGCAAGTGGTCGGTACTGATCTTCATGCCGGCAGCCTTCACCTTCAACTGCCCGACCGAGATCGAGGACGCCGCCGACAACTACGCCGCCTTCCAGGCCGCTGGCGCCGAGGTCTACATCGTCACCACCGACACCCATTTCTCGCACAAGGTGTGGCACGAAACCTCGCCGGCCGTGGGCAAGGCCAAGTTCCCGCTGGTGGGTGACCCGACCCATGCACTGACCAATGCCTTCGGCGTGCACATCCCCGAAGAAGGCCTGGCGCTGCGCGGCACCTTCGTGATCAACCCCGACGGCGTGATCAAGACGATGGAAGTTCATTCGAACGAGATCGCCCGTGACGTGTCCGAAACCCTGCGCAAGCTCAAGGCTGCCCAGTACACCGCTGCCCACCCCGGCCAGGTCTGCCCGGCCAAGTGGAAGGAAGGCGCCAAGACCCTGGCGCCGAGCATCGACCTCGTCGGCAAGATCTGATCGCCTCGATCTGATCGATCCGTGATCTGCCGCCGCTGCAGCGGCAGATCAAGACGTCATGCTCCTGCATGACGGTGCTGCCCTCCACGCGAGGGCGGCCGCCTCAACTCCTGCCCGCCTCGGGCCCGGTTGAAAGTTCCCGCCCAGCGCCCACCAGGCGCCATCGCCGGAGATTTTCAACAGGGCCGGAATGCCCACGCCTGAATCTCCGCCGCGAAAGGAACGCCACATGTTGGACGCCGCCACCCAAGGCCAATTGGCCTCGTATTTCGAACGCATCACCCAGCCTATCGAGCTGATCGCCAGCCTGGACGACAGCCCCGGCGCGGCCGACATCCGCGAACTCGTCACCGAGATTGCCGCCATCGCGCCGGACAAGATCAGCGCCCGCTTCGACGGCAACTACGTGCGCCGTCCCAGCTTCCAGATCACCCGCGTCGGCGCCGACATGGGCGTGCACTTCGCCGCCTTGCCGATGGGCCACGAGTTCACCTCGCTGCTGCTGGCGCTGCTGTGGGCTGGCGGTCACCCGCCCAAGATCGAGCCCGAAGTCGTCGAGCAGATCAAGGCCCTGGACGGTGACTACGACTTCACCACCTGGATGAGCCTGACCTGCCACAACTGCCCGGACGTGGTGCAGGCGCTGAACATGATGGCCGTGCTCAACCCGCGCATCCGCCACGTGGCGATCGACGGCGGCCTGTTCCAGAAGGAAGTGGAAGAGCGCCAGATCATGGCCGTGCCCAAGACCGAGCTCAATGGCGCCGACTTCTCCAGCGGCCGCATCGAGCTGGGCGAGATCCTGGCCAAGATCGACACCGGCGCCGCCCGCCGCGAAGCCGCTCGCTTGAGCGAGAAGGCGCCCTTCGACGTGCTCATCGTCGGTGGCGGCCCGGCCGGCGCGGCTGCTGCGGTGTACGCCGCACGCAAGGGCATCCGCACCGGCATCGTGGCCGAACGTTTTGGCGGCCAGACCATGGACACCATGGGCATCGAGAACTTCATCTCGGTGCTCGAAACCCAGGGCCCCAAGTTCGCTGCCGCGCTGGAGGCCCATGTGAAGGCCTATGACGTGGACGTGATGACACTGCAACGCGTCAAGCAGCTGACCCCGGCCAGCGCGCCTGGCGCCTATGCCACGCTCACGCTGGACAACGGTGCGGAGCTCAAGAGCCGCACCATCATCCTGGCCACCGGCGCGCGCTGGCGCAACATGAACGTGCCGGGCGAGGACACTTACAAGACCAAGGGCGTGGCCTACTGCCCGCACTGCGACGGCCCGCTCTTCAAGGGCAAGGACGTGGCGGTGATCGGCGGTGGCAACTCGGGCGTCGAGGCGGCTATCGACCTGGCCGGCATCGTCAAGAGTGTGACGCTGCTCGAGTTCGCCGACCAGCTGAAGGCCGACCAGGTGCTGGTGGACAAGCTCGAGTCGCTGCCCAACGTGAGCATCCACGTCAACGCGCTGACCACCGAGGTGACCGGTGACGGCCAGAAAATGACCGGCTTGAAGTGGAAGGACCGGGTGACGGGTGAGGAACACGCGCCTGCCCTGGCGGGCGTGTTCGTGCAGATCGGCCTGGTGCCCAACACCGAGTTCCTGCGCGGCAGCCCGGTGGAGTTGAGCCGCTTCGGCGAGATCATCATCGACGCCAAGTGCGCCACCAGCGCCCATGGCGTGTTCGCCGCCGGCGACGTGACGACCGTGCCCTACAAGCAGATCATCATTGCTGCCGGCGAAGGCGCCAAGGCAGCGCTGAGCGCCTTCGACCACCTCATCCGCACGCCAGCGCCGACCCAGGCGGCTTGACCGTAGCTGCCGCGGCCTCGCGCCGCTGCGGCACCTGCTGCGGCCTGCGGTCGTCTGCTGTCGTCTGATGTCGTCTGATGTCGCGCCTACTGCCGCTCGCGCGCGATGCTGCGGCAGATGACGAGCATGGGCAGCAGGCCGACGGCGACGATGGCCAGTGCAGGGGCCGCGGCCTCGGCCAGGCGTTCGTCGGCCGCCAGTGTGTAGGCCTGCGTGGCCAGGGTGTTGAAGTTGAAGGGGCGCATCACCAGCGTGGCGGGCAGCTCTTTCATCACGTCGATGAAGACCAGCAGCCCGGCGGTGAGTGCACTCGAACGCAGCAGCGGCAGATGCACCCGCACGAGGGTCTGCGTGCTGTTCAGGCCCAGGCTGCGGGCCGCGTTTTCCATGTTGGGTGTGATACGCGCCAGGCCGGAGTCGACCGCCTGCAGCGCCGCGGTGAGGTAACGCACCAGGCAGGCGTAGATCAGTGCGGCCAGGCTGCCGGTGAACAGCAGGCCGGTCTGGATGCCGAGCAGTTGTTCGATCAGTGCCGAGAGCAGGTGGTCGAGTTGGGTCACCGGGATCAGCACACCCACCGCGATCACCGAGCCGGGCAGCGCATATCCCAGCCCCGCCACGCGGTGCGCCCAGCGCGTGGCGCCACCCTTGTGCACTCGCGCCGCATAGGCCAGCAGCAGCGCCAGCGCCACGGCCAGCACGGCGGTGCTGCCGGCCACCACCACACTGTTGCGCGCCAGGGCGAGGAACTGTGTGCCGAGGTCGGCCTCGTCCTGCTGCCAGGCCAGCCGGCCCAGCACCAGGGCGGGCACCACAAAACCGGTGACCAGCGGCGCCAGCCCGGCGGCCACGGCCAGGGCGGCGCGCCAGCCGCGCAGATGCAGCCGGGTGACACCACGCCGGCGCAAGGTGGTGTCGTGAAACTTCGATCCCCCTCGGCTCAGCCGCTCGAACACCAGCACGGCGATCACGAAACCCAGCAGCGTCAGCGCCAGTTGTGCCGCCGCGTTGCGGTCACCCAGCGAGAACCAGGCGCGGTAGATGCCCGTGGTGAAGGTCTGCACGGCGAAGTAACTCACCGTGCCGTAGTCGGCCAGCGTTTCCATCAGTGCCAGCGCCACACCACCGGCAATGGCCGGTCGCGCCAACGGCAGCGACAGGCGCACGAAGGCCGCAAACGGTGACAAGCCGAGTGATCGGCCCACCTCGATCATGCCGCCGGCACGTTCGATGAAGGCCGTGCGCGCCAGCATGTAGACGTAGGGGTAGAGCACCAGCGAGAACATCAGCACCGCACCACCGGTGCTGCGTACGTCGGGGAACCAGTAGTCGGCGCGTTTCCAGCCGAAGGCCTCGCGCAAGGTGGTCTGCACCGGGCCGACGTATTGCAGCAGGTCGGTGTAGGTGTAGGCCATCACGTAGGCCGGCATGGCCAGCGGCAACACCAGCGCCCATTCGAAGGTCGATCGGCCCGGAAACTCGTGCCGCGTCACCAGCCAGGCCGACCCCACACCCAGCGCCGCCACACCGATGCCCACACCCAGACACAGGTACAAGGTGGTGACGATGTAGTCCGGCAGCACCGTGCTGGCCAGGTGCGACCACGTCGCGCCGGTGCCCGGCGCAAACACGCTGGTGGCTATGGACAGCAGTGGTGCCACCACCAGCGCGGCGGTGAGCAGCGCCGCGATCATCAGCCAGGGCAGGCGCCGGGTGCGGTGATCGGAACGAGCCGCAGGGGACAAGGTGGTGGCGGCGGACGTCAAGTTGGCGGGCACTGAAGAAACACGGGCAGCACGGAGCAGGGGGGCGACAGCGATGCGAATCATTATCATCGCCCGCATGACTCCGCCCTGGCTTGCCGTTCAGTCCATCCGCCTGGCCTATGGTCGCAAGACCGTGGTCGACCAGCTCAGCCTCACACTCGAAGCCGGCAGCATCGGCTGCCTGCTCGGCCCCTCGGGGTGTGGCAAGACCAGCGTGTTGCGCGCGATCGCCGGTTTCGAGCCGGTGACCGGTGGCGAGATCCGCCTGAACGGCGAACTCGTCAGCGGCAAGGGGGTGCATCTGCCGCCCGAGCAACGCCGCATCGGCATGGTGTTCCAGGACCATGCCTTGTTTCCGCACCTGAGTGTGGCAGCCAACGTCGCCTTCGGCCTGCGCGGCGTGAGTGATGCCGACACACGGGTGGCGCAGATGCTCGAACGCGTCGGGCTGGCGCATGCGGCCAAACGGTTTCCGCACGAGTTGTCGGGTGGCCAGCAGCAACGTGTCGCACTGGCGCGGGCGCTGGCGCCCAATCCGGCGCTGCTGCTGCTGGACGAGCCGTTCTCGAGCCTGGACGTCGAGTTGCGCGAACGCCTGGGCGGCGAGTTGCGCAGCCTGCTCAAGGCGGCGGGCACGACGGCGCTGCTGGTCACCCACGACCAGCACGAGGCTTTTGCCATCGCCGACGAGATCGGCGTGATGGCCACGGGTGGTATCCAGCAATGGGCCAGCGCCTACCAGCTCTACCACCAGCCGGTGAACCGTTTCGTGGCCGATTTTGTCGGCCAGGGCGCGTTTCTGCCGGGTGTGGTGACCGACGGCCTGCACGTGGCCATGGAGCTGGGTGTGGTCGAGAGCGACCAGCCGATCCGCTGCACCGAACATGGCGACCTGTGTGGCTCGGGCTGCACGGTCGACGTGTTGCTGCGCCCCGACGACGTGGCGCACGACGATGCCAGCGCCGTGACGGCGCGTGTATTGCACAAGGCGTTTCGCGGCGCCGAGTTCCTGTACACACTCGAGCTCGACAGCGGCAAACAGGTGTTGTCGCTGGTGCCGTCGCATCACAACCACGCCATCGGTGAACGTATCGGCATCCGCCTGGAGCTTGACCACGTGGTGGCCTACCGGCGGGAGGTGGCGGATCACCCGGCGCGTGTACCCAACTGCGCCGTGCCGCAGCACTGACGCAGGTCGACTCCCAGCGTTAGCCCTGAGGCGCTGGCCTCGAGGGCGGCCCTAGCATCGCCGGCTTGCGGCACGCGCCACCTGCCGCGCAACCACGAACACAGCAGGAGCCTCGATGAGCGACCAAGTCAAATTCCTCTTGTCCGAAGACCAGATGCCCAAGGCCTGGTACAACCTTCAGGCCGATCTGCCGGTGCCGCTGCCGGCCGTGCTGCACCCCGGCACCCTGCAGCCGGTGGGGCCGGACGATCTGGCGCCGTTGTTCCCGATGGAACTGATCATGCAGGAGGTCAGCCAGGAGCGGTACATCGACATTCCCGAGCCGGTGCGGCAGATCTTCAAGCAGTGGCGCCCCGCGCCGTTGTACCGCGCCCGCCGCCTGGAGCAGGCGCTGGGCACGCCGGCCAAGATCTACTACAAATACGAAGGTGTCAGCCCGGCTGGGTCACACAAGCCCAACACCGCGATTCCGCAGGCCTTCTTCAACCGCGAAGCCGGCATCCGCAAGCTCACGACCGAAACCGGCGCGGGCCAGTGGGGCACCTCGCTGGCCTTTGCCGGCGCGTTGTTCGGCATCGAGGTGCAGATCTTCCAGGTGCGCGTGTCGTACAACCAGAAGCCGTATCGTCGCGCAGTGATGGAAACGTACGGCGCCACCTGCGTGGCATCACCGTCCGAGCTGACCAACTCGGGCCGCGCCATCCTGGCCCAGCGCGCCGATCACCCGGGCAGCCTGGGCATCGCGATCAGCGAAGCGGTCGAACTGGCGGCCCAGCGCGACGACACCAAGTACGCCCTGGGCTCGGTGCTGAACCATGTGCTGCTGCACCAGACCATCATTGGTGAAGAGGCCATCCTGCAGCTCGAGATGGCGGGTGACGATCCGGACGTGGTGGTGGGCTGCACGGGCGGCGGCTCCAACTTCGCCGGCATCGCCTTTCCCTTCCTGGGCCTGCAGCTGCGCGGCGGGCGCAAGCGCCGCATCGTGGCGGTGGAGCCGGCGGCCTGCCCCTCGCTCACGCGCGGCAAGTATGCGTACGACTTCGGCGACACGGCGCATCTGACGCCGCTGACCAAGATGCACACGCTGGGCAGCACCTTCACGCCGCCGGGCTTCCACGCCGGTGGCCTGCGTTACCACGGCATGGCGCCGATGGTCTCGCACCTCAAGGAGCTGGGGCTGATCGAGGCCACCGCCTATCACCAGACCCAGTGTTTCGACGCCGGCGTGACCTTCGCGCGCGCCGAAGGCATCGTGCCTGCGCCCGAGGCCAACCACGCCGTCAAGGGTGCGATCGAGGAAGCCCTGCGCTGCAAGCGCGAAGGCAAGGCCGAGACCATCCTGTTCAACCTGTGTGGCCACGGCCACTTCGACATGGCGGCCTACAGCGACTACTTCGCCGGCAAACTCACCGACCAGAACTACGACGAAGCCGAGCTGGCGATGGCGCTGTCGGGTCTGCCGTCGGTGCCGGCCTGATCGGTCGGATCCGCCCGATCGGCTGGTGGCGCCACGCGGGGCGTGGCGCCGCAGCTGGCTTACGCCGAAAGCTGAAGTCGGGCAAGCCGTGACTACCGGTGCAAGTCGGATGTCGATCCGCCTGTCAGCCGCAGATCGACGGCCGGGTCGACAATTGCCCGATGTCGACCTTGCCCAATGCCGCGCCTGCCGGCGCCGAAGCTCTCCTGCCTGACGAGGCGCTTGGCGCGCCGCTGCTGCACATCGAAAGCGGTACGGCCACCATCACGCTGAACCGGCCGCAGCACCTCAACCGGCTGCACCGAGCCGACCTGCTGGTGCTGCATGGCTACCTGACGCAACTGGCCGCGCACCCCGAGTTGCACGCCGTGGTGATCACCGCCACCGGCCGGGCCTTTTGCGCCGGCTATCACATTGGTGAACTCGACGCCGCGCCCACCGACGCACCGGCCGGGCCGCAGCTGTTCGAGCAGACCGTCGACCTGCTGGAGCGCCTGCCGCTGCCGACCATCTGCCTGCTCAACGGCAGCGTCTATGGTGGCGCCACCGATCTTGCGCTGGCGTGCGATTTCCGCCTGGGTGTCTCGACACTGGAGTTGCGCATGCCGGCCGCGCGCCTGGGCCTGCACTACTACCCCAGCGGCCTCGTGCGTTATACCAGCAGGCTCGGGCTGGGCGCCGCCAAGCGCCTGTTCCTGCTGGCCGAGGCAGTGCCGGCCGATGAGTTGCTGCGCATCGGTTATCTCGACGATGTGGCCGATGCCGACGACCTGCCCGAGCTGCTGCAGCGCTACCTCGACGCCCTGGCCGCCGGTGCACCACTGGCGCTGCGCGGCATGAAACAGGCGCTCAATGAGTTCGTGCGTGGCGACTGGGTCGACGCCCGGGTGCGCGAACGCGAGACCCAATGCGCCACCAGTGCCGATCTGCGTGAAGGCCTGGCCGCCTGGCGCGAACGGCGTGCGCCACGTTTCGAAGGCCGCTGACGCGGCGGCGCTGCCTAGAATCGCCCCCCGTTGCACCTCGGGCGCCTTGCATCCAGTGCGTCGAATGTGATGCTCACATCCGTCGCTGCAGCCGCGCTCCTGTCGGCGCCTGTCCCGAACTCCGCCTTGCTTGATGTGATCCGCCTTCGCGCCAGCCGCGCTGCCGGTCACATCCTTTGTTCTTCCCGTCCTGCACGCCTGCCGCCATGTCCACCACCTTCCGCATCGCACCTTCGATCCTCTCCGCCGACTTTGCCCGCCTGGGTGAGGAGGTGAAAGACGTGCTGGCCGCGGGCGCGGACTGGATCCACTTCGACGTGATGGACAACCATTACGTGCCCAACCTCACCTTCGGGCCGATGGTGTGCCAGGCGCTGAAGAAACACAGCATGAAGAACGGCCAGCCCGCACCCATCGACGTGCACCTGATGGTGCAGCCGGTGGATGACCTGGCGGTGGCCTTCGCCAAGGCGGGTGCGGATCTGGTGAGTTTTCACCCCGAGGCCAGCGCCCATGTGGACCGCACGCTGCAGCTCATCAAGGGCGCGGGTTGTCAGGCGGGCCTGGCCTTCAACCCGGCGAGCAGCCTGGATGCGCTGGAGTACGTGATCGACCGCGTCGACCTCATCCTGATCATGAGCGTCAACCCGGGCTTTGGTGGCCAGAGCTTCATCGACAGCGCGCTGCGCAAGATCGAACAGGCCCGCAAGTTGATCGACGCCACCGGGCGCGACATCCGCCTGGAGGTGGACGGCGGCATCAAGGTCGACAACATCCGCCGCGTGGCCGATGCCGGCGCCGACACCTTCGTGGCCGGCAGCGCCATCTTCGGTCAGGCCGACTACCGCGCCGTGATCGACGCGATGAGGCGCGAACTCGCCGCCTGACACCTGGCCGCGCCGGCGCCCGACGCCGGCTGCGGTGAGTTGGCGTGTGGCTTGCAGCCCACTTCCGGGCCGACACACGGTTTTCGTTGTGCAGGACCTCACGCCAACGGCAGTGTGCTGATCATCGAGGCCGCGCGTCGCCGCTGAATCCGCACAATCGAGGCATGGTTTCGCGCTCCTCACTGGTCGACACAGCCCGCCTCTTGCTGGTGGTGCTGGTGCTTGCCATGGGCGCCACCTTTGTTGCGCCGGTGATGGCTTGGCAGTTGGCCTCGGCTCAAGGGGGTGTCGACGAGGTGTGTCGCTCGGCCATGTCGGCTCCTGCCGACACAGACGTTGCGCAGTCTGGCGCACACCCTGGCGCTCATGGGTCGCACAGCCATACGTCGTGTGCGCTGTGCAGTCTGGCCACTTACATGGCTCCGCCGCCTGCAACACCTGTTGTGGCGCGAGCTTCGGTCGACCTGCCGTCGGCCGAGAGTGTCGAGCCCACCTGCTTGCCTCTCGAAGCACTGCGCCAGCAGGCGCGCGCACCACCTCGCTGAGCCGCACCTAGGTGCGCTGAGTTGGGTTCTCGCGAGCGGTACCGACCGCCGCAGCCAGGGTCGCTCCAACCCCTGGCAGCCCAGCACCACCGGCGCGCCAGTCGCCGTCACCGGGTGATCTGACTCCCCCGGCCAGGACACTCAAGAAGCTTTGCACCGATCGGCATGGTCCGATCACCCCGCCAACAGGGGCGGCCACTCATTGGTCGACCTCTGCAGGCCCGACCGAATTCCGGATTCACCTTCTTCCTCATGACACGCCCGAGCATCAGTCGTTGGAGTCGTCGCCTGGCCACGTGGCTGGCGAGCGGCCACGTGCTGCTGCTGGGCATGACCCACCTGCCCATGCCGGTCGAGGGCGGCTTGCCGCCCGGTGTGTGCAGCGTGCGCGGCATGGTGGCCGATGCGGGCACGATCGTTGAAGCCAGCCCCGATGGCAATCAAGGGTCACGCGGCGGCAAGCCGCTCGGGCGCATGGCTGCCCACGGCCTGTCCTGCCCCTTGTGCACGGGTGCCGACGCGGCGCCACCTCCTGTATTGCTGGCGTCGATGGATGCAGCGTTCAGTCGTTCGAGGCTTCCCCTGGCCCGGAGCGAGACTGCGCCGCGATCAAGGCGTCCGGTTCGACTGGTGGCCCGTGGACCGCCCGCTCGGATCGCGCACTTCGAGTCGGCCCGCGGGGGACGGCTCGGGGTCGGTGCAGGCCCACGTGCGGCCCATGTGCAGGCACCCTCCCACCTCATTGAGAAGCCTCTTTGGCGAGAGTCGCGCAAGCAGCTCTCGCCTTTTTTTCGTTCAGATGATGGCCCTACGCCGGGCCCTGCGGTGACACGAGGTCGTGCCACTCGGCCCAGTTGCACCAAGAGGCGTGCAAGAAAAAGCCCGCACTTGGCGGGCTTGGTCAGGCGCTGACTCGCAAGTGGTGTGCGAGTCGTGACTTCCGGTTTGCTTTATGCCGCCAGGCGCTGTTCGAGAGCCTGCTTGGTGGCGACCAGTTCGGCCGGCAGGTGGTAGGCCAGTTGGGTGAACAGTTCGTCGTGCAGCTTGAGTTCCTGCTGCCACGCGGCGTGGTCGATGCCGATGACGCTGTCGAACTGTGCCTGGCTGAAGTCCAGGCCGGCCCAGTTGAGGTCGCCGTAGGTCGGGCTGACGCCGAAGATATTCTCGGCACCACCGGCCTTGCCTTCGATACGGCCGAGCATCCACTGCATGACGCGGGCGTTGTCGCCGTAGCCGGGCCAGACGAACTTGCCGTCGGCGCCCTTGCGGAACCAGTTGACGCAGTAGATCGCCGGCAGTCTGGCGCCTTCGGCCTGCAGCTTGGCGCCCATGTTGAGCCAGTGCTGGAAGTAGTCGCTCATGTTGTAGCCGGTGAACGGCAGCATGGCAAAGGGGTCCCGGCGCACCACACCCATCTGGCCGGCGGCGGCAGCGGTGGTCTCGGAGCCCATGGTCGCGGCCATGTAGACACCTTCGACCCAGCTGCGTGCTTCGGTCGCCAGCGGCACGGTGGTGGAGCGGCGGCCACCGAAGATGAAGGCGTCGATCGCCACACCGGCCGGGTTGTCCCACTCGGGGTCGAGCGCCGGGTTGTTGGTGGCTGCCACGGTGAAGCGGGCATTCGGGTGGGCGGCGGGGCGCAGCTTGCCGTCGGCACCCTTGGCAGTCTCGGGCGTCCAGTCCTTGCCTTGCCAGTCGATCAGGTGGCTGGGCAACTCGTCGGTCATGCCTTCCCACCAGACATCGCCGTCGTCGGTGAGGGCGACATTGGTGAAGATCACGTCCTTGTGCAGGCTGGCCATGCAGTTCGGGTTGGTCTTGAAGTTGGTGCCGGGTGCGACGCCGAAGTAGCCGGCCTCGGGGTTGATGGCGCGCAGCTGGCCGTCCACCGGCTTGATCCAGGCGATGTCGTCGCCGATGGTGGTGACCTTCCAGTCGCCCAGGGCGGCCGGCGGGATCAGCATGGCGAAGTTGGTCTTGCCACAGGCGCTGGGGAAGGCGGCGGCGACGTGGCTCTTCTTGCCTTCTGGCGAAGTCACGCCCAAGATCAACATGTGTTCGGCCAGCCAGCCCTGGTCGCGACCCATGTTCGAGGCGATGCGCAGCGCGAAGCACTTCTTGCCCAGCAGCGCGTTGCCGCCGTAGCCCGAACCGTAGGACCAGATCTCGCGTGTGGCGGGGTAGTGGACGATGTACTTGGTCTTGTTGCAGGGCCAGGTCACGTCCTTCTGACCGGCTTCGAGCGGCGCGCCCACGGTATGCACGCAGGGCACGAACTGGCCATCCACGCCCAGCACGTCGTACACGGCCTTGCCCATGCGCGTCATGATGCGCATGTTGACGGCCACGTAGGGGCTGTCCGACAGCTCGATGCCGATGTGGGCGATGGGCGAACCCAGCGGGCCCATGCTGAACGGCACCACATACATGGTGCGGCCGCGCATGGCACCCTTGAACAGCGCGTTGTCACCGGTCTGCAGCAGGACGCGCATCTCGGCCGGGGCGGTCCAGTTGTTGGTGGGGCCGGCGTCCTCCTTCTTGTCGCTGCAGATGAAGGTGCGATCTTCGACGCGGGCCACGTCACTGGGGTCGGAGCAGGCCAGGAAACTACCCGGGCGCTTGGCCGGGTTCAGCGGCTTGAAGGTGCCGGCGGCCACCAGGCGCTGGCACAGTGCGTCGTACTCTTCCTGGCTGCCGTCGCACCAGTGGATCTGGTCGGGCTGGGTGAGTGCAGCGATTTCAGCAACCCATGCCAGCAGGCGGGCGTTCTTGACGTAGGACGGGGCGCTGATCTGCAGGCCGGCCATGGAAGGATGGTTCATCGACAAGTCTCCGAGGTTAAAAAGCATCTCGGAAGCGCCCGCCCAGGGGCGCTTTCGGGATGCGGTCGACCAGTGTAGGAGTCGCCCCCTCGCGATTACATTGCGGTTACATGCACGTTTTGCATGATCGAATGCCTGCGCGCGCTAAGCGCGCGACAGCGAGGAATTCCGCGCACTTGGCTCGCCGTGTTGGTTTGCGGCAGCGCAAGCGACCAGGCCGGCTTGTTGCGCGTTTGCAGAAAAAAACTCGGGCGAGCAGGCGGTCCGGGCGTCAACAGCTCAGTGCGGCCAGTCCAGCCAGTACCAGCAGCGGTGCCGTCTCGGCCCGCAACACCCGCGCACCCAGGCCCAGCGGTGCAAAGCCGCGGTCCAGGGCCAGTTGTTCTTCTGCCGCGCTGAGGCCACCTTCCGGCCCGCTGAGCACCAGCAAGGAGCCGCTCGGAGTCTCGGAAAAGGCCGTCTTCATGCCACCAGCAGTCGGTGCCAGGCTCAGCACATAGGCCGAGCCACCGGGCGCAGGTATTGCCGTGTTTATCCAGGTCGACAAGTCCTGTGCCGGGTGGATCTGTGTCACCCGATTGCGCCCGCATTGTTCTGCCGCAGCGGCAGCGATGGCCTGCCAGTGCGCACGTTTCTTCTCGGCGCGTTCACCCGAGACCCGCAGCACCGAGCGTTCGGTCATCAGGGGCTGGATGGCCGCGGCGCCGAGTTCGGTGGCCTTCTCGATCAGCCAGTCGAACCGTTCGTTGGCCGGCATGCCCACGGCCAGGGTGACCTGACGAGCCAGTTCTCGCTCGACGGCGCGGAACTCGCCCACCACCACGTGCACGTCGCTGCGACCCATCTTGCTGACGCGAGCCGACCATTCACCACCGCGACCGTCGAACAAGGTCAGCTCACTGCCGGGCTGCAGGCGCATCACCTGGACGTGGCGTGCCGCCGCAGGGGGCAACTCGAGTGGCTGGTCGGACTGCAGTCCAGGCTCGACGTCGACATACAGGCGCAAGCTCACGGTAGGCCTCAGGCGCGGATGCGACGAACCAGCGCCGTGGTCGAGAAGCCGTCGACGAAGGGCAGCGCCTGGGCCTGGCCACCCCAACTGCGCACCAGACGGGTTTCTTCGAGAGCCTCGATGTCGTAGTCGCCACCCTTGACGTAGATGTGCGGGCGCACCAGCTCGATCAGGCGGCACGGCGTGGCCTCATCGAACAGCGTCACCAGGCTGATGCTTTCCAGCGCCGCCAGCACACAGGCGCGGTCGGCCTCGGCGTTGAGCGGGCGATCCGGGCCTTTGCCGAGCAAACGCGCCGAGGCGTCACTGTTGAGCCCCAGCACCAGGCTGGCGCCGAGCGACCGGGCCTGCGCCAGGTAACAGACGTGGCCGCGGTGCAGCAGGTCGAACACACCGTTGGTGAAGACGATCGGGCCGGGCAGGGCGGCAATGCGTTCGGCCAGTTCGTCGCGCCGGCAGAACTTGGCGAAGAAGGTCGGCTCGGGCAGGGCGGCAAGGTCGGTGCGGCCGGCTGCTGTGGGGGGGACTGCGGATGGGGTCATGGCCGCACATTGTCACAGGCCAGGCACCCGGACGTTGCTGCCTGGCAGGAGCTGCGCAAGTGTCAACTGGCGCCGGCTTGGTTGTTGTGCGCGACGCGCCTGACAGGGCTGGCGCCGCGGTGTGATTGCGCCGCCACCTTGGCGCCGGGTCGCCGCAGGTGAACGGCAACGCTGAAGCGGCTGCTTTGTGTCGCAGTGCAACATCGGGGCCGTCAGCTCACCACTTGTTACGGCTGAGTGGGTTGTCGCGACTGTGGTCTGGCTCGGGCGGTTGCAATGCGTCCCTGACAAGCTGCAGACACACCCGATGGGAGTGTCTCGGCAGCCCCCAGCAGTCCCCGAGGAGCAAGACATGATCAAGATGAACCCGATGGCGCCCCTGATGGGTCACCCCGCGATGTTGACCCCGTTTCCGATCGAGTGTGTCGGTGTCGTCGCCGATGCCGGCACGGCAGGCGGCGGCGCGAGCAGCACCAAACCCTGGATGCTGGCCGCTGGTGCGCTGGTGGTGGGTGTGACGGCCGCCGCCGCCGTGGCCTGGCACAGCGCGTCGGCCGATGGTGATGCCCCCGAGCAAGGCATGACGAATAGCGCTGCCAAGCCGACCCAGCAGCCAAAGAACTCCGCCCCGGTGGCACAAAGGCAAGCCCCGGCACGTCCGCAGACCGCCGCGCAGGCGCCGGTCTGTCGTCAGTGCGGCACCGTGGAGTCGGTGCAGGCCGTCACCCAAAAGGGTGAAGGCAGCGGCCTGGGTGCCGTGGCCGGTGGCGTGGTGGGCGGAGCCCTGGGCAGCCAGGTCGGCAAGGGGGACGGCCGCACCGCCATGACGGTGCTCGGCGCCATCGGTGGTGGTCTGGCGGGCAACGAGGTCGAGAAGCGCGCCAGGTCGGTGACGCACTACCGCGTCACGCTGAAGATGGAGGACGGTTCCGTGCAGACCGTCGATCAGGCCCAGCCGCCCAGCGTGGGCCAACGTGTGCGGGTCGAAGGTCAGACCCTTCAGCCCTTGCCGCGCCAAGGCTGACGTCGATTCGGCCAAGGCCGACCCGACCCGCTGCAGCCTGCCCCTGGTCGCACTGACCCCCCTGCACCAGCGGCGCAGCAGCTGCCGGCATCAGCCGCCCTGGGGGCGTGAGGGTCGACGACGGCGCTTCACGTGCCCGGCAAGGCACGGCGCAGCTGGATGGCTTCGGCCACGTGCAAGGTGTCGATCGCGTCGCTGCCTGCCAGGTCGGCGATGCTGCGCGCCACCCTGAGCACCCGGTGATAACTGCGGCTGGACCAGCCCAGTCGCGCCGAAGCGTTCTGCATGAAGGCCGACGCGGCGTCACTCGGCTTGCATTGCTGGTCTAGTTCAGCCGCCACCAGTTCGGCGTTGAGTTTGCCCTGGCGGTCGTGCTGACGTTGCCGGGCACTTGCCACCCGGGACGCCACCTCGGCGCTGCTCGCGCCTTGTGGCGCGGCAGCCAGTTCCTGCGGTGTGACCGACAAGACCTCGACACGCAGGTCGATGCGGTCGAGCAGCGGGCCCGACAAACGCGCCTGGTAGCGGCTCACCGCTTCACCCGTGCAGCGGCAGGGCCGGCTGCGGTCACCCAGATGGCCACACGGACAGGGGTTCATGGCGGCGATGAGCTGAAACCGTGCCGGGAACTCGGCATGCCGCGCCGCACGCGAGATCGTCACCCGGCCACTTTCGAGCGGCTCGCGCAGCGCCTCGAGCGCCAGGCGGGGGAACTCGGGCAATTCGTCCAGGAACAGGATGCCGTGGTGCGCCAGCGAGATCTCGCCCGGCCGCGGCGGGCTGCCGCCCCCCACCATCGCCACGGCCGATGCACTGTGGTGCGGCGCCCGGGTGACACGCCGCGCCCAACGTGTGTTGTCGAACTTGCCGGCCAGGCTGAGCACGGCCGCTGATTCGAGCGCTTCTTCTTCGCCCAGCCCCGGCAGCAGGCTGGCGAATCGCTGCGCCAGCATCGATTTGCCGGTGCCCGGCGGGCCAACCAGCAAGATGCTGTGGCCGCCCGCCGCAGCCACTTCGAGTGCTCGTTTCGCGCTGGTCTGGCCACGCACGTCGGCCAGATCGAGCTGGGCCGCTTCGGTGCGATGGGCGTCGGCCTGGGCGCGCGGCAAGAAGTCGTCGACGGCCTCGGGCGCGGCACAACCATGGGTCTCGGCCAAGGTGCGGGCCTGCAGCGCCTGCACCACATCGAGCAAGTGGCGGGCGCTGCGCGCTTTCAGCTCGGGCACACGCGCGGCCTCGGCGGCGTTGGCGGCAGGCAACACAAGCTCACGTTCGACGTCGACCCGGGCACTGCGCCGGCGCAATGCCACCGCCATGGCCAGCGCGCCACGCACTGGGCGCAACTCACCGGCCAGCGACAACTCGCCGGCAAATTCGTAGTGCTCGAGCACCGGGCCGTCGATCTGCCCGCTGGCCGCCAGGATGCCCAGCGCAATCGGCAGGTCGTAACGGCCGCCCTCCTTGGGCAGATCGGCCGGCGCCAGGTTCACCGTGATGCGTTTGTTGTGCGGAAACCCCAGCCCGCTTTGCTGCAGGGCAGCGCGCACACGTTCGCGTGACTCCTTGACCTCGGTCTCGGCCAGACCGACCAGCGTGAAGCTGGGCAGGCCATTGGCCAGTTGAACCTCGACGGTGACTTCGGGGGCGGCCAGCCCGACCAGGGCACGGCTGTGAACAAGAGCGAGCGACATCGTGGTGCGGCCGGCTTGCGCCTGGCGCCTGTCTGAAGGGGGTGGTCCCGATTCTGCGCAGCGCGTCACGAATCCTGACGTCCCACCAAAGAGGGTATGCACGCATATGGTGCACAAATGGCCGGTGCGACTGGTGCGCCAGCCGCCTGGTGGCCACATTTGTGCGCCACCCGAGGGCGCTGGACAAGAGTGGCATCAAGATGGTCACTGTTTGTCACGCATGGCATGGAAGCTGCAGAAGGCCTTGGGTAGTTCCAGATTTCCATTACCCAGGAGTTCCCATGAAAAAGATCCTCAGCCTGGCCGGCTTGGCCCTGGCAGTCGCCGCGCTGGCGCCGACCATGGCGATGGCCGACGACGGCGTCAGCTTCAACGCCGGCGTCGTCACCGACTACCGTTATCGCGGCATCTCGCAGACCCGCCTCAAGCCGGCCGTGCAGGGTGGCGTGGACTTCACCAAGGGCGCCTTCTACGTCGGCGCCTGGGCATCGACGATCAAGTGGATCAAGGATGCCGAATCGGTCAACGGCGTCGAAGCCAAGGGCGGTCTCGAGCTGGACCTCTACGGCGGCTACAAGGGTCAGGTCACCAAGGATCTGGCCTACGACGTCGGCGCTCTGGTCTATCTGTACCCGGGCAACAAGTACGGCGACATCCCTGGCGCCAAGAACGCGAACACCACCGAGATCTACGGCGCCTTGAGCTTCGGCCCCGGCACGGTCAAGTATTCGCACAGCGTGACGACGCTGTTCGGCACCGGCAACAGCAAGAACAGCGGCTACCTCGAAGCCAGCGCGACGTATGAACTCGCCGGCCTGTCGATCACGCCGCACCTGGGCTATCAGTCGGTGGCCAAGAACGGTGACTTCTCGTACCTCGACTACTCACTCACCGTGGGCAAGGAAGTGGTCAAGGGTCTCACGGTGACCGGCGCCCTCGTCGGCACCGACGCCAAGAAGATCGGCGGCCTGCCGGCCTATTACTACGCGCCCACCGACAAGGACCTCGGCAAGGCTGCCGTGGTGCTCGGCGCCAAGTTCGCCTTCTGATTCGTTTCATCAACCTTTACGGAGACCGCCATGAAAATGGTCACCGCCATCATCAAACCGTTCAAGCTCGACGAGGTCCGCGAGGCACTCAGCGGCATCGGCGTCCAGGGCATCACAGTGACCGAAGTCAAGGGCTTCGGGCGTCAGAAGGGCCATACCGAGCTCTATCGCGGCGCTGAATACGTCGTCGACTTCCTGCCCAAGGTGAAGATCGAAGCGGCCGTGGACGACTCGGTCGTCGACCGCGTCATCGAAGCCATCGAAGGGTCTGCCCGCACCGGCAAGATCGGCGACGGCAAGATCTTCATCACCCCGCTCGAACAGGTCCTGCGCATCCGTACCGGTGAAACCGGCAAGGACGCGCTCTGATCCCCACCCTCAAAAAGAGACAACCATGTTGAAGAAACTCCTCGTCTCCCTCGCGCTGGGGATCACGATGCTCGGCCTGGCCGATGTCGCGCTGGCTCAGGCTGCTTCCGAGCCCGTAGCTGCCGCTTCGGCCGCCGCTGCACCTGCGGCCGAAGCCGCCAGCGAAGCCGCCTCGGCGGCTGTGGCTGCTGCTCCTCCTGTCGCCGACAAGGGCGACGTCTCCTGGATGCTGGTCTCGACGCTGCTCGTGATCATGATGTCGATCCCCGGCCTGGCGCTTTTCTACGGCGGCCTGGTGCGCTCGAAGAACATGCTGTCGGTGCTGATGCAGGTCTTCGTGACCTTCTCGCTCATCACCGTGTTGTGGATGATCTACGGCTACAGCCTGGCGTTCACCGAGGGCAACTCGTTCGTCGGCGGATTCGACCGCCTTTTCCTGAACGGTGTGTTCGATCCGGCCAAGGGTGAGTTCGCCATGGCGGCCACGTTCAGCAAGGGTGTCTACATCCCCGAGATCGTGTTCGTGGTGTTTCAGGCTACCTTTGCGGCCATCACCTGCGGCCTGATCGTCGGCGCCTTTGCCGAACGCATCAAGTTCAGCGCCGTGCTGCTGTTCATGACACTGTGGTTCACTTTCAGCTATGCGCCGATCGCCCACATGGTCTGGTACTGGATGGGCCCGGACGCTTACACCGGTGCGGAGGTGGTCGATGCGATGAACGCCAAGGCCGGTCTGCTGTGGCAATGGGGTGCGCTGGACTTCGCCGGCGGCACGGTGGTGCACATCAACGCCGCCGTGGCCGGTCTGGTCGGCGCCATCATGATCGGCAAGCGCGTCGGTTACGGCAAGGAAGCCTTCACGCCGCATTCGCTGACGCTGACCATGGTCGGTGCCTCGCTGCTGTGGGTGGGCTGGTTCGGCTTCAACGCCGGTTCGGCGCTCGAAGCTGGCAACAGCGCCGCGCTGGCCTTCATCAACACCTTCTCCGCCACGGCTGCTGCCGTGCTGGCCTGGTGTATCGGTGAAGCGCTGATGAAGGGCAAGGCCTCGATGCTGGGCGCTGCGTCCGGCGCAGTGGCTGGTCTGGTGGCGATCACGCCGGCAGCCGGCAACGTCGGCATCGTCGGTGGTCTGGTGATCGGCTTCATCGCCGGCTTCGCCTGCCTGTGGGGTGTCAACGGCCTCAAGCGCATGCTGGGTGCGGACGACTCGCTGGACGTCTTCGGAGTGCACGGCGTGGGCGGCATCATCGGTGCCCTGCTGACCGGCATCTTCAACAACCAGGCGCTGGGCGGCCCGGGCCTCGTGACCGACTGGGTTACCGTTACGGTCGGCAGCAACGGCATGTTCGACCAGCTCATCATCCAGGCCAAGGCCGTGGGTCTGACCGTGGTGTGGTCGGCTGTCGTCGCGTTCGTCTCGTTCAAGATCGTCGACATGGTCATCGGTCTGCGCGTGACGGAAGAAGAAGAGCGCGAAGGTCTGGACATCGCTTCGCACGGCGAAACGGCGTACCACGCCTGACGCCGGTAACTGCCGGATGCGCCCCTCGGGGCGTGTCCGACGGTGGACACAAAGCCCGAGGGCCCGCAATCGCGGGCCCTTTTTGTATGTGTGGCTTTTGTGCCGCCGCGCCTTGCGATCCGTCGACGCGCCCCGCATGTGATGCGTTCAGTCGGCCCGGGTGTTTGGCACACTCACGGCGACGCCTTTGTCCACCCCGAGCACATTCATGGTTCCTCACCTCGTCACCGCACTCACCGGCCCGATCAACGAACTCGAGGCGCGCATCCTCGAATCGATGCCGGCGATCGAACGCTGGTTCAGGCTCGAATGGATGGAGCACACCCCGCCGTTCTACACGTCGGTGGATCTGCGCAATGCGGGCTTCAAGCTGGCACCCGTCGATACCAACCTCTATCCCGGTGGCTGGAACAACCTGACACGCGAGATGTTGCCGCTGGCGGTGCAGGCGGCAATGGCGGCGATCGAGAAGATCTGCCCCGAGGCCAAGAACCTGCTGCTGGTGCCCGAAGGACACACACGCAACTCCTTCTACCTGGCCAATGTGGCACGGCTCAAGCAGATCTTCTCGCTGGCTGGCCTGAACGTGCGGCTGGGCACGCTCGATCCGGACATCACGGCGCCAACCAGTTTCGAGTTGCCCGATGGCCAGACCCTGACGGTCGAGCCCCTGATCCGCACCAAGCGTCGGCTCGGGCTGAAGGATTTCGATCCCTGCACCATCTTGCTCAACAACGACCTGTCGGCCGGTATCCCCAAGGTGCTCGAAGGTCTGCATGAGCAGTATGTGTTGCCGCCGTTGCACGCCGGCTGGGCGGTCAGGCGCAAGACACATCACTTCAAGTCGTACGAAGAGGTGGCGAAGAAGTTCGCCAAGCTGCTGGGCATGGACTCGTGGCTGATCAACCCGATCCACAGCCACTGCGGCAAGGTCGACTTCGCCGAAGGTGCCGGGCTCGACTGCGTGAAAACGAACGTCGATGCCTTGCTCGGCAAGGTGCGCCGCAAGTACAAGGAGTACGGCATCAACGAAAAACCGTTTGCCGTGGTCAAGGCCGACAACGGGACCTACGGCATGGGCATCATGACGGTGCGCGATGCCAAGGAACTGGACGAGCTGACCCACCGCACCCGCAACAAGATGAGCGTGGTGAAGGACGGCCAGGACGTCACCGAAGTCCTGATCCAGGAGGGTGTGCCCACCTACGAACGTATGCACGACGCGGTGGCCGAGCCGGTGGTGTACATGATGGATCGCTACGTGGTGGGGGGCTTTTACCGCGTCCATGCCGAACGTGGCATCGACGAGAACCTCAACTCCCCGGGTGCCAAGTTCGTGCCACTGGCATTCGCAGAGAGCCATCATCTGCCGCGCCCGGGCGAAAAACCGGGCGCCAGCGCGCCCAACCGCTTCTATATGTACGGCGTGATCGGGCGCCTGGCGATGCTGGCAGCGAGCTATGAACTCGAAGCCACCAACCCCGACGCCGAAACCTACGACTGACGACCTGTGGGCTGGCGCGCACACAGGCAACACACGAAGGCGCCAGCAGCCGTTGACGCCCTCGACACGATTGGTGCATAATCGCAGGCTCTGCCGGTAGGTGCTCGGTCTTCAGTCTGAAGGCCTCATCTTCCGGATCCGCCCCAAGATGCTTGTGTGCTGGCCTTTACGGTAGTGCACAGGGATAACGGGCCCAAGACTGACCGTGCTTGCTCGTCCGCAATGTCGAGCTGGCGGGACAAGTTGGGGAAACACATGATCCAAATGCAATCGCGGCTCGACGTCGCGGACAACACGGGTGCGAAGTCCGTCATGTGCATCAAGGTGCTCGGCGGCTCCAAGCGTCGTTACGCCGGCATCGGTGATGTCATCAAGGTCAGCATCAAAGAAGCTGCACCGCGTGGCCGCGTCAAGAAGGGCGAGGTCTACAGCGCCGTGGTGGTTCGTACCGCCAAGGGCGTGCGTCGTCAGGATGGCTCGCTGGTGAAGTTCGACGGCAATGCCGCCGTGCTGCTCAATGCCAAGCTAGAGCCGATCGGCACGCGTATCTTCGGCCCGGTGACGCGTGAACTGCGTACCGAGCGCTTCATGAAGATCGTGTCGCTCGCTCCTGAAGTGATTTAAGCCGAGCTCGAAGGACAGGTCATGAACAAGCTACGCAAGGGCGACGAAGTGGTCGTGCTGACCGGGCGCGACAAGGGCAAGCGCGGCACGATCGCGCAGCGTGTCGACGAAGATTTCCTCGTTGTCGAGGGTGTCAACATCGTCAAGAAACACGTGCGTCCGAATCCGCTCAAGGGCACGCAAGGTGGCATCGTCGACAAGACCATGCCGATACATCAATCGAACGTCGCGATCTTCAATGCCGGCAGCGGCAAGGCGGATCGGGTCGGTATCAAGCTCCTGGCTGACGGCAAGCGCGTGCGCGTCTTCAAGTCCAGTGGCGACGAAATCAAGGCTTGAGGCGGGGTTCGACATGGCTCAACAACAACCAGCCCGTCTGCAGGCGATCTACAGGGACAAGATTGTTCCTGCGCTGATGCAGCAGTTCGGCTACACGTCGGTGATGCAGGTGCCGCGTCTCGAGAAGATCACGCTCAACATGGGTGTGAGCGAGGCGGTTTCGGACAAGAAGGTGATGGACCACGCTGTCGGCGACCTCACCAAGATTGCCGGCCAAAAGCCCGTGGTCACGATGTCTCGCAAGGCGATTGCCGGTTTCAAGATCCGCGACAGCGTGCCTATCGGCTGCATGGTCACCCTGCGTGGCTTGCGCATGTATGAGTTTCTCGATCGCTTTGTGACCGTGGCTTTGCCGCGTGTGCGTGACTTCCGGGGTATCTCCGGTCGGGCCTTCGATGGTCGTGGAAACTACAACGTCGGTGTCAAGGAGCAGATCATCTTCCCGGAAATCGAGTACGACAAGATCGATGCTCTGCGCGGGATGAACATCAGTATCACGACATCGGCGCAAACCGACGACGAATGCAAGGCGCTCCTGACGGCCTTCCGTTTCCCGTTCAAGAACTGAGGTCGGCCGTGGCAAAACTCTCTCTCATTCAGCGCGAAGAAAAGCGCGAAAAGCTCGTTGCCAAGTACGCGAAGAAGTTCGCCGAACTGAAGGCAATGATCGCTGATCAAAGCAAGTCGGAAGAAGAGCGTTACCAGGCTCGCCTGGCGCTGCAGCAATTGCCGCGCAACGCAAATCCGACGCGGCTGCGCAACCGCTGCGCAATTACCGGGCGTCCTCGTGGCACCTTCCGCAAGTTCGGCCTCGGCCGCACCAAGATCCGTGAGTTGGCCTTCCGTGGCGACATCCCGGGTGTCGTCAAGGCAAGCTGGTAATCAGCGGCCTTAGGGCACGAACAGGAGAAAACCCATGAGCATGAGTGATCCGATCGCCGACATGCTGACACGCATCCGTAACGCGCAGATGGTCGAGAAGACCAGCGTGGCGATGCCGTCTTCAAAGTTGAAGGCTGCGATTGCGCAGGTGCTGCAAGACGAAGGCTACATCGACGGTTATGCCGTCAAGGCCACGTCCGGCAAGTCAGAACTCGAAATTTCCCTCAAGTACTACGCCGGCCGTCCGGTGATTGAACGCATCGAGCGTGTCAGTCGCCCTGGACTGCGCGTGTACAAGGGGCGCCACGATATTCCGCAGGTCATGAATGGCCTGGGTGTGGCAATCGTTACGACGCCCAAGGGTGTCATGACGGATCGCAAGGCCCGCGCCGCCGGTATCGGTGGCGAAGTGCTCTGCTACGTCGCCTAAGGAGGGAGCACACATGTCCCGCGTAGGAAAAATGCCGGTCTCGATCCCGCAAGGGGTCGAGGTCGCACTGAGTGGCGAGCAGATCAGCGTCAAAGGCAGCCTTGGCACTTTGGTGCGTCCGGCGCATCGCCTGGTCGCGCTGAGCCAGGACGCCGGCACGTTGTCGTTTGCTCCGGTCGACGATTCGACCGAGGCCAATGCGATGTCGGGCACCATGCGTGCTCTGGTGGCCAACATGATCAACGGCGTCAGCAAGGGCTTTGAAAAGAAGCTCACGTTGGTCGGCGTGGGTTTTCGGGCGCAGGCCCAGGGCGCCAAGCTGAATCTGCAGATCGGTTTCTCTCACCCCGTGGTGAAGGACATGCCGGCAGGTATCAAGGTGGAAACGCCGACGCAGACCGAAATCGTGATCAAGGGCTCCGACCGTCAGGTCGTTGGCCAGATCGCCGCCGAGGTCCGTGCTTTCCGTCCGCCCGAGCCTTACAAGGGCAAGGGCATTCGCTACAGCACTGAAAAGGTCTCTCTCAAAGAGACCAAGAAGAAGTAAGGAGCAGCAGCATGTTGACCAAGAAAGAACAACGTCTGCGCCGTTCGCGCCAAACCCGTGTGCGCATCGCGCTGCAGGGCAAGGCTCGTCTGACGGTTTTCCGCTCCAACCTTCATATCTATGCCAACGTGATTTCCGGCGACGGCAGCAAGGTTCTGGCTTCGGCCTCGACCGCCGAGAAGGAAGTTCGCGAGCAACTCGGTGGCAACGGCAAGGGTGGCAATGTGGACGCCGCAACGTTGATCGGCAAGCGTATTGCCGAACGCGCCAAGGCAGCAGGTGTGGAATCGGTGGCGTTCGATCGCGCCGGTTTTGCCTACCACGGCCGTGTCAAGGCCCTGGCAGAAGCCGCGCGTGAAGCCGGTCTGCAGTTCTAAGCCGCCCCGGTCGAACAGCTAAGGATACGAAATGGCAAAGTTTCAACCCAAGATCGCCGACGAAGGTCGCGACGACGGGATGCGCGAGAAGATGATCCAGGTGAACCGCGTGACCAAGGTGGTCAAGGGCGGCCGGATCATGGCGTTTGCAGCGCTGACCGTGGTTGGTGACGGCGATGGCCGCGTCGGCATGGGCAAGGGCAAGGCGCGTGAAGTGCCGGTGGCCGTGCAGAAGGCCATGGAGCAGGCGCGTCGCAACCTGGTCAAGGTGCCGCTGCGCAACGGCACGCTGCATCACAACATCCGTGGCGAACACGGCGCAGCGAAGGTGCTGCTGGCTCCGGCGCCTGCCGGTACCGGCATCATCGCCGGCGGCCCGATGCGCGCGGTGTTCGAAGTGCTGGGCGTGACCGACGTGGTCGCCAAGAGCCTGGGCTCGAGCAACCCGTACAACATGGTGCGTGCAACGTTCGATGCGTTGACCCGTGCCGTGACTGCGTCCGACATTGCCGCCAAACGCGGCAAGACGGTCGAAGAAATCTTCAACTGAGCGCGCGAAGGTCAGCCATGACGGACAAGAAAACGGTCAAGGTCAAGCTCGTTCGCAGCCCGATCGGTACGCGCACATCACATCGCGCCACCGTGGTCGGTCTGGGACTGCGCCGCCTCAATAGCGAAGCCGTGCTCGAGGACACCCCAGCGGTGCGCGGCATGATCAACAAGATTGCCTACCTCGTGAAAGTGCTCTGAGCATTCACGGCAGCAGGACGACGAACATGCAACTCAATTCCATCAAGCCCGCTGGCGGCGCCAAACATGCCAAGCGGCGTGTCGGTCGCGGCATCGGCTCAGGCCTGGGCAAGACCGCGGGTCGCGGCCACAAGGGCCAGAAGTCCCGTGCTGGCGGCTACCACAAGGTTGGCTTCGAAGGCGGTCAGATGCCGCTGCAGCGTCGCCTTCCCAAGCGTGGTTTCAAGTCGCATCAATTGCAGTTCAACGGCGAAGTGACGCTGGGCCAACTGCAAAAGCTGGGCGTCAACGAAGTCGACGTGCTCGTGCTCAAGCAGGCTGGCCTGGTTGGTCAGCTGGTGCGCAACGTCAAGGTCGTGAAGACCGGCGAACTCACGCTCGCGGTGGTGCTCAAGGGCATTGGCGCAACAGCGGGTGCACGTCAGGTCATCGAAGCTGCTGGTGGTTCGCTGGCTGCCTGAGCAGTCACGTCCGACCACTGATTTCAAACCGACACAAGCCTAGACAAACCTACCGTGGCAAGCAACGCGAATCAATTGGCCAAGAGCGGCAAGTTCGGTGACCTGCGTCGTCGACTGGTGTTCTTGCTGCTCGCCCTGGTGGTGTATCGCGTCGGCGCACATATTCCCGTGCCCGGCATCAACCCCGAACAGCTGGCTCAGCTGTTCAAGGGTCAGCAGGGCGGAATACTGAACCTGTTCAACATGTTCTCGGGTGGCGCGTTGTCGCGCTTCACGGTATTCGCACTGGGCATCATGCCCTACATCTCTGCATCGATCATCATGCAGCTGATGACGTATGTGCTGCCGTCGCTCGAGGCCCTGAAGAAGGAAGGTGAGTCGGGTCGGCGCAAGATCACCCAGTACACGCGTTACGGCACACTGGGTCTTGCGTTGTTCCAGTCGCTCGGTATTTCGCTCGCACTCGAAGGTTCTGCCGGCCTGGTGATCGATCCCGGTTTCGCGTTTCGCGGCACCGCCGTGGTGAGTCTGACCGCCGGCACGATGTTCCTGATGTGGTTGGGTGAACAGATCACCGAGCGCGGCTTGGGCAACGGCATCTCGATCATCATCTTTGCGGGTATCGCGGCAGGTCTGCCCAGCGCCATCGGTGGTTTGCTCAATCTGGTGAGCACCGGCGCGATGAGTGCCCTGGTGGCGATCTTCATCGTCGCGATCGTGGTACTGGTGACCTATGTGGTGGTGTTCGTCGAGCGAGGTCAGCGCAAGATCCTGGTCAACTACGCCAAGCGGCAGGTTGGCAACAAGGTCTACGGCGGCCAGTCGTCGCACCTGCCGCTCAAGATCAACATGTCGGGCGTGATCCCGCCGATCTTCGCGTCGTCGATCATCCTGTTGCCGGCTACCGTGGTGGGCTGGTTTGCTACGGGCGAAGGGATGCGCTGGCTGAAGGACATCTCGGCCGCCATGTCGCCGGGGCAGCCGATCTACGTGATGCTCTACGCAGCCATGATCGTGTTCTTCTGCTTCTTCTACACAGCGCTGGTGTTCAACAGCCGTGAGACGGCAGACAACCTCAAGAAGAGTGGTGCGTTCATTCCTGGCATACGCCCTGGTGACCAGACCGCTCGACACATAGACAAGATCCTGGCCCGGTTGACGCTTGGTGGCGCCATCTACATCACTGCAGTGTGTTTGCTGCCCGAGTTTCTTGTCCTCAAGTACAACGTGCCGTTCTATTTCGGCGGCACATCGCTGTTGATCATTGTTGTCGTGACGATGGACTTCTGGGCTCAGGTGCAGTCTTATGTGATGTCTCAACAGTATGAAACGCTGTTGAAGAAGGCCAGTTTCAAGGCGAGCTGAGCAGATCGAGGGTCACGGGGCAACGAGCATGTCGAAAGACGACGTCATTCAGATGCAGGGTGAGGTGGTGGAAAATCTTCCAAATGCCACCTTCCGTGTCAAGCTGGAGAACGGTCATGTCGTGCTGGGCCATATCTCCGGGAAGATGCGTATGCACTACATCCGCATCCTGCCTGGTGACAAGGTCACCGTTGAACTGACCCCCTACGATCTGAGCCGTGCTCGCATCGTTTTCCGCGCCAAATAGACTCGGTCGCGTTTGCAGTCATTTTTTTCGGCGCAAGCCGACCTAGCAGGAGAAGACCATGAAAGTCTCGGCATCCGTCAAGAAGATCTGCCGCAATTGCAAAATCATTCGCCGCAAGGGCGTGGTTCGTGTTATCTGCACAGACCCACGCCACAAGCAGCGCCAGGGTTGAGGCTCGCGCCCACCGTATCCGCTGCAACCGTTTAGAGGACGAACATGGCACGTATTGCTGGTATCAATATTCCGCCGCACAAGCACGCAGAGATCGGACTGACGTCCATCTACGGCATCGGTCGCACGACCGCGCAGAAGATCTGTGTTGCTTGCGGCATCGCCTTGAACAAGAAGGTCAAGGACCTCACTGACAGCGATCTCGAGAAGATCCGCGAAGAAGTGGGCCGGATCACGATCGAGGGCGACCTGCGTCGCGAGATCTCGATCAACATCAAGCGTCTGATGGACCTGGGTTGCTACCGCGGTTTCCGTCATCGTCGCGGCCTGCCGGTGCGCGGTCAACGTACCCGCACCAACGCCCGAACCCGCAAGGGTCCGAAAAAGGGCGCTGCTGCGCTGAAGAAGTAAGGCTGTCGCTGGAAGGCATACATCATGGCAAAAGCACCCGTCAATAACGCCGCCCGTCGCGTCAGCAAGAAGATCCGCAAGAACATTGCGGATGGCGTTGCTCACGTGCATGCGTCGTTCAACAACACCATCATCACCATCACCGATCGCCAAGGCAACGCCTTGTCGTGGGCCTCGAGTGGTGGTCAGGGCTTCAAGGGTTCACGCAAGTCGACACCCTTTGCAGCCCAGGTGGCCGCCGAAGTCGCCGGCCGCGCCGCGCAGGAACAGGGCATCAAGAACCTGGACGTGCGTATCAAGGGCCCCGGCCCGGGCCGTGAATCGTCGGTGCGCGCCCTGGCTTCGCTGGGCATTCGCATCAACCTGATCTCGGACGTGACGCCCGTGCCGCACAACGGTTGCCGGCCGCAGAAGCGTCGTCGCATCTGAGTTGTCATTCTGACCTGTCCCCCGCCATTGGTTACAATGGCGGGTTTTCGCCGGCGATTGCAGATTGCAAACGCCGGCGCGTTCGTTGAAGCAACCGCTTCACAAGCCCACCGTCTGAGCGCATCGAACAACACTCGCCAGACTCGCGTCGACTCAATGGGTTGAGTTGGCGTCAGATTGCAAAGGAAAACTCGTGGCACGTTACCTCGGACCCAAGGCCAAACTGGCCCGCCGTGAAGGCACCGATCTCTTCCTGAAGAGCGCCCGTCGCTCGATCAGCGACAAGGCGAAGTTCGAAACCAAGCCGGGCCAGCATGGCCGCACCTCGGGTTCGCGTACCTCCGACTTCGGCCTGCAACTGCGCGAAAAGCAGAAGGTCAAGCGCATGTATGGCGTGCTGGAGCGTCAGTTCCGCCGCTATTTCGCCGAGGCCGAACGCCGTCAAGGCAACACCGGCGCCAACCTGCTGCTGTTGCTCGAATCGCGCCTGGACAACGTCGTCTACCGCATGGGCTTTGGCTCCACGCGTGCCGAGGCGCGTCAGCTGGTGTCGCACAAGTCCATCACCGTCAATGGCGGCGTGGTGAATATCGCCTCGTACCTGGTCAAGGCTGGTGACGTGGTGGCCGTGCGTGAAAAGGCCAAGAAGCAACTGCGCATCATCGATGCGGTGAAGCTTGCCGAACAGGTCGGCATGCCGGCTTGGGTGCAGGTTGACGGCACCAAACTGGAAGGCACGTTCAAGAAGTCGCCTGACCGCGACGAGTTCGGCGCCGACATCAACGAATCGCTCATCGTCGAGTTGTATTCGCGCTAAGTCGATGCACATGCGCGCCGGGTTCGCCTGGCGCGAGGGTCCTTGCACGCCGGGCACAAGGATCCTGCTGATTTTCCGGTGGTCCATCAGCCTTATCGGTGTGACGAGCCGAGGGTATTGACAGGAACATTCAATGCAAACAAATCTGCTGAAGCCGAAAGCCATCAACGTCGAACCCCTGGGCGGCTACCGCGCCAAGGTGACGCTCGAGCCTTTCGAGCGCGGCTACGGTCACACGTTGGGCAATGCCTTGCGCCGTGTCCTGCTCTCTTCGATGGTCGGTTATGCGCCCACGGAAGTGACGATCGCCGGTGTGCTGCACGAGTACTCGACGGTCGACGGTGTCCAGGAGGACGTCGTCCACATCATGCTCAACCTCAAGGGTGTGGTGTTCCGGCTGCACAACCGTGACGAAGTGACCCTGGTGCTGCGCAAGGAGGGTGAAGGCCCGGTGCGCGCTGGTGACATCCAGACGCCGCATGACGTCGAGATCATCAACCCTGACCACATCGTGGCCCACCTCGCCCAGGGCGGCAAGCTGGACATGCAGGTCAAGGTCGAGAAGGGCCGCGGCTATGTGCCCGGTACGATGCGTCGTTATGGCGACGAGCCGACCAAGTCGATCGGTCGCATCGTTCTCGATGCGTCGTTCTCCCCGGTCAAGCGTGTCAGCTACACCGTCGAAAGCGCGCGCGTCGAACAGCGTACCGACCTCGACAAGCTGGTGATGGAGATCGAGACCAATGGCGCGATCTCTCCCGAAGAGGCGATTCGTGGTTCGGCCAAGATCCTGGTCGAACAACTTGCCGTGTTCGCACAGCTCGAAGGGTCGGAGCTGGCTGCCTTCGACCAGCCTGCACCGCGCGCCCAGAACTTCGACCCGATCCTGCTTCGCCCGGTCGACGAGCTCGAGTTGACGGTTCGTTCCGCCAACTGCCTGAAGGCCGAGAACATCTATTACATCGGCGACCTGATCCAGCGTACAGAGACCGAATTGCTCAAGACGCCGAATCTGGGCCGCAAGTCGCTCAACGAAATCAAGGAAGTGCTCGCTTCGCGCGGTCTGACCTTGGGTGCCCGGTTGGAAAACTGGCCGCCCCAAGGTCTCGACAAGCGTTGATGTCGTGACACTTCAGGCAGGCCCGGCGGCGCAAACAGCTAGGTCTGTCGTATCGGTGGGACGAGGCCAACTCGACCCACTCGGGCCACAAGGCCCGGTGCAACCTGTGGTACCTGATACGGCCACAGGCAATAGAAACGAAAGGAAAGCACCATGCGCCACGGAAATGGACTCCGCAAACTCAACCGCACGTCGTCGCATCGCCTGGCGATGTTGCGCAACATGTGCAATTCCCTGATCGCTCACGAAGCGATCAAGACCACGCTGCCCAAGGCCAAGGAACTGCGTCGCGTCGTCGAGCCGCTGATCACGCTGGCCAAGGTGCCGACGGTGGCCAATCGCCGCCTGGCCTTCGATCGCCTGCGTGATCGTGACTCGGTCGTCAAGCTGTTCGATGTGCTAGGTCCGAGGTTCAATACCCGTCCTGGCGGCTACACGCGCATCCTGAAGATGGGCTTCCGCGTCGGCGACAACGCGCCCATGGCCTTTGTCGAATTGGTCGATCGTCCTGATGCGTCTGCCGTTGTGGAGGGTGGAGACGCCGCTTGAGCATAGACGCTACTTGAAAGAGCGCCGTGACCATGTTAAAGTCACGGGCTCGCCCGGAGAGGTGCCCGAGTGGCTAAAGGGGGCAGACTGTAAATCTGTTGGCTTACGCCTACGCTGGTTCGAATCCAGCCCTCTCCACCAAACAAGCAGGCGTCATGTCGGTGGCTTCGGCCGCCGGGTTTGACGTGCAATGATCTGGAGGGCGGGAGTAGTTCAATGGTAGAACCTCAGCCTTCCAAGCTGATGGTGCGGGTTCGATTCCCGTCTCCCGCTCCAAGGTTGCCGGCTGAAGTTGGAGCGAGGCATGTTGAATGACATGTCATCAGCGGCTTGGGTGCAGCAAGGCGCCCAAGCCAGTGGTGACGCCCATGTGGCTCAGTGGTAGAGCACTCCCTTGGTAAGGGAGAGGTCGCGCGTTCGATCCGCGCCATGGGCACCAAGATTTCTTCGTCACACCTAGGTCGCACTCAGGAGCGCGAATCATGGCAAAAGGCAAATTCGAACGTACCAAGCCGCACGTCAACGTGGGCACCATCGGCCACGTGGACCACGGCAAGACCACGCTGACCGCGGCGATCACGACCGTGCTGTCGCTCAAGTTCGGCGGCGAAGCCAAGGCTTACGACCAGATTGACGCAGCGCCCGAAGAAAAGGCCCGCGGCATCACGATCAACACCGCCCACGTCGAGTACGAAACGGCCAACCGCCACTACGCTCACGTGGACTGCCCGGGTCACGCCGACTACATCAAGAACATGATCACCGGTGCGGCCCAGATGGACGGCGCCGTGCTCGTCGTGTCGGCTGCCGACGGCCCCATGCCCCAGACCCGCGAGCACATCCTGCTGGCCCGTCAGGTCGGTGTGCCGTACATCATCGTGTTCCTGAACAAGTGCGACATGGTCGACGACGCCGAACTGCTCGAGCTCGTCGAAATGGAAGTGCGCGAACTGCTCAGCAAGTACGACTTCCCTGGTGACGACACCCCCATCGTCCACGGCAGCGCCAAGCTCGCCCTCGAAGGCGACAAGGGCCCGCTGGGCGAACAGGCCATCTTCAAGCTGGCCGAAGCGCTGGACACCTACATCCCCCTGCCCAAGCGCGCCGTGGACGGCGCCTTCCTGATGCCGGTGGAAGACGTGTTCTCGATCTCGGGTCGTGGCACCGTCGTGACCGGTCGTGTCGAACGCGGCATCATCAAGGTCGGCGAAGGCATCGAGATCGTGGGCATCAGCGCCACGCAGCTCACCACCTGCACCGGCGTCGAGATGTTCCGCAAGCTGCTCGACCAGGGCATGGCTGGCGACAACGTCGGCATCCTGCTGCGCGGCACCAAGCGTGAAGACGTGCAGCGCGGCCAGGTGCTGTGCAAGCCCGGTTCGATCAAGCCGCACACCCACTTCACCGGCGAGATCTACGTGCTGAGCAAGGAAGAAGGCGGCCGTCATACGCCGTTCTTCAACAACTACCGCCCGCAGTTCTACTTCCGCACGACCGACGTCACCGGCGCCATCGAGCTGCCCAAGGACAAGGAAATGGTCATGCCAGGCGACAACGTGTCGATCACCGTCAAGCTGATCGCCCCGATTGCCATGGAAGAAGGCCTGCGCTTCGCCATCCGTGAAGGCGGGCGTACCGTCGGCGCCGGCGTGGTTGCCAAGATCATCGAGTGATCTGTTTTTTCAGGCCGTAGGGGTATAGCTCAATTGGCAGAGCGTCGGTCTCCAAAACCGAAGGTTGTAGGTTCGATTCCTACTGCCCCTGCCAGCTCTCTGTGCTGACGCGCGGTTAGAACTCGGCCTGACATTTGGCCCGCAGAGCGCCTCGAGGCGTTCCGCGGGCTTTGCTGCTGTTGAAGCTGCCCCTGTGGGGCGCACATCCACTGAGAGTCATGACCACGCAACCCGTAGAAACCGTCGCCACCGGCGCCGACAAAGTCAAGCTCGCCGTTGCGGTTGGACTGCTGCTGGCGGGTCTGGCGGCTTTTTATGCCTTGGCCAAACAGGGCCCGTACTTGCAATGGGCTGCGTTGCTGGCGCTGTTGGTGGCTGCCGCCATTGCCTTCTTCAGCGCCGAGCCCGGCAAGGCGCTGATTGGTTATGGCCGCGAGTCGATTCGTGAATTGCGCAAGGTCGTGTGGCCGACTCGCAAGGAAGCCATCCAGATGACGGGCTACGTGTTCGCCTTTGTCGTCGCCATGGCCTTGTTTCTGTGGCTCACTGACAAGACGCTCGAGTGGCTGCTGTACGACCTGATCCTGGGCTGGAAGCACTGAGCGAGCAAAGACCAACATGACAAGCGAACTTCACTCAGGTGCCCCTGCTGCTGCCGCCATGCGCTGGTATGTGGTGCATGCCTACTCCGGCATGGAAAAGGCGGTCGAGCGCAACCTGCGCGAGCGTATCGACCGCTCCGGCATGGGTGACAAGTTCGGCCGCATCCTGGTGCCGACCGAAGAAGTGGTCGAGATGAAGAACGGCAAGAAGGCCGTCACCGAGCGCCGCTTCTTTCCTGGCTATGTGCTGGTCGAGATGTCGATGGACGACGACAGCTGGCACCTGGTGAAGAACACCAGCAAGGTCACTGGCTTTGTTGGTGGCGCCAAGAATCGCCCGACGCCGATCTCGGAAGACGAGGTCATGAAGATCGTCAACCAGATGCAGGAAGGCACCGACAAGCCGCGCCCCAAGGTCGAATGGGAAGTGGGCGAGGTCGTGCGTGTCAAGGAAGGCCCGTTCACCGACTTCAACGGCTCCATCGAAGAAGTCAACTACGACAAGAGCAAGATGCGCGTGTCGGTCACGATCTTCGGTCGTGCCACGCCGGTCGAGCTCGATTT
The DNA here is from genome assembly GCA_016702605.1 of Candidatus Intricatilinea gracilis. Taxonomy (GTDB): domain Bacteria; phylum Pseudomonadota; class Gammaproteobacteria; order Burkholderiales; family Burkholderiaceae_C; genus Sphaerotilus; species Sphaerotilus gracilis. The sequence goes on along the minus strand of JADJDQ010000008.1, from coordinate 10,464 downwards.
CCACCAGGTCGAAAAGGTCTGATGGCTTGAATTTCGAAGCGTCGGCGCTGCCGGCGCGCTGCGTCCGACTTGGGTGGCCCGGAGTCGACGCAACTTCCAGGACGGCAACGGTTGTTGCCGCGGGCCCGACAGACGAGGAGCTCACTTCGGTGAGCGTTTGAACTCGAGGAGCCAGACATGGCAAAGAAAATCGTTGGCTACGTCAAGCTGCAGATTCCGGCGGGCAAGGCCAATCCTTCGCCCCCCATCGGCCCCGCGCTGGGTCAGCGCGGCCTCAACATCATGGAGTTCTGCAAGGCGTTCAACGCCCAGACCCAAGGTGTCGAGCCGGGCCTGATGCTGCCGGTGGTGATCACCGCGTTTGCCGACAAGTCGTTCACCTTCATCATCAAGACGCCGCCGGCGACCGTGCTGATCAAGAAGGCCGCCAAGCTCGACAAGGGCTCGCCGCGTCCGCACGTCGACAAGGTCGCCAAGCTGACGCGCGCCCAGGTCGAGGAAATCGCCAAGACCAAGATGAAGGATCTCACCGCGGCCGATCTCGACGCCGCCGTGCGCACCATCGCCGGTTCTGCCCGCTCGATGGGCGTGGTTGTGGAAGGAGTCTGAACATGACCAAGCTCACCAAGCGCCAGAAGACGCAAGTCGGCAAGATCGAATCGACCAAGCTCTACTCGATCGAAGAAGCCATCACCCTCGTCAAGCAATACGCTGTGGCCAAGTTCGATGAGTCCATCGACGTGGCCGTGCAACTTGGCATCGATGCCAAGAAGTCGGATCAGGTTGTGCGCGGCGCTGTCGTGATGCCCAACGGCACCGGCAAGACCAAGCGTGTGGCCGTGTTCGCCCAAGGCGCCAAGGCTGACGAAGCCCGTGCCGCTGGCGCGGACGTGGTCGGCATGGACGACCTGGCCGCCGAGGTCAAGGCCGGCAACATCAACTTCGACGTGGTCATCGCCTCGCCGGACACGATGCGTGTGGTCGGTCAACTGGGCCAGATCCTCGGTCCGCGCGGCTTGATGCCTAACCCCAAGGTCGGCACGGTCACCCCGGACGTCGCCCAGGCTGTGCGCAACGCCAAGGCTGGTCAGGTGCAGTTCCGCGTCGACAAGGCCGGCATCATCCACGGCACCCTGGGTCGCCGTTCGTTCGACGCCGACAAGCTCAAGGGCAATCTGCAAGCCCTGCTCGACGCGCTGAGCAAGGCCAAGCCTGCGACCAGCAAGGGTGTCTACCTGCGCAAGGTGGCGGTGTCGTCGACCATGGGTGTGGGCGTGCGTGTCGACGTCGCCAGCATCACGGCCGGCGCGGCAGCAAGCTGAAGTTGATTGAAGGTGCGCGCGTTGCGCACCCTCGAAGCATTGGTGGGCCATCAGCCTCTCGGGGAGGGTGGGTCATCCAAGACCGCTGGTGCTGCACGCCGCGACAAGCGACAAGCGGCTTAAACGCCCGGCTCCTTCGGGAGACTGGTGGCCAGCGCAGATGGCGGTCCCGCCCGACAGGATGGGCTCCTCGTGAGCCCGGGGTCTTGAACGGCAAGGTCGCTGATTACCGGTGTGCCCAGGCTTTGGCCGATGGCACGTTTCAAAGGAGTGAACCTTGAGTCTCAATCGCACCGAAAAGGCAGCGGTGGTGGCGGAAGTGACGGCCCAGGTGGCCCGTTCGCAGACGCTCGCCCTGGCCGAGTACCGTGGACTCACCGTCTCCGACCTGAACAAGCTGCGCGTCGATGCGCGTGCCAAGGGTGTGTATCTTCACGTGCTGAAGAACACCCTGGCGCGTCGTGCCGTCGCCGGTACCCCGTTCGAGTCGGCTGGTGAGCACATGGCTGGCCCGCTGATCTACAGCTTCTCGGAAGATGCCGTGGCCGCCGCCAAGGTCATCGCCGACTTTGCCAAGACCAACGACAAGCTGGTCATCAAGGGCGGCTCGTACGCCGGCAAGGCACTCGATGCCAATGGCGTCAAGTCGCTGGCGTCCATCCCCAGCAAGGAAGTGCTGCTGGCCCAGTTGCTGGGTCTGATGCAGTCGCCGATCTCCGGCTTCGCGCGCGCTATCGCCGCCGTTGCCGAACAAAAGGCCGGCCCCGCCGAAGCACCGGCTGAAGCCGCTGCCGAAGTGGCCGCCTGATCCGGCGCATCACCTGCCCTGCTGCTTCTCTACCCCACACAATCTCCTAGGAATTCAACATGTCATTCGATAAAGACGCATTTCTGACCGCGCTGGACAGCATGTCCGTCATGGAACTCAACGACCTGGTCAAGGCCATCGAAACCAAGTTCGGCGTCTCGGCTGCCGCCATGGCTGCTCCCGCCGCCGGTGGTGGTGGTGCCGCCGCCGCTGCGGTCGAAGAGCAGACCGAGTTCACGCTGATGCTCAGCGAAATCGGTGCCAACAAGGTCAGCGTCATCAAGGCGGTTCGCGAACTGACCGGTCTGGGCCTCAAGGAAGCCAAGGACCTGGTCGACGGTGCTCCGAAGCCCGTCAAGGAAGGCATCTCCAAGGCCGATGCCGAAGCCGGCAAGAAGAAGCTGGAAGAAGCTGGCGCCAAGGCTGTGCTCAAGTAAACACGCCTTTGCGGCAGGCTGGCGGTCCGACAAGGGCTGCCAGCCTTTCGCGTTTCAGGGCCTGCAAGCCCTGGAGTGCACCTGGAAGTCAATTGCCTGCGATGATGCACGGTTGATTTCCAAGTGTTCTCTGAACCGACTGCAGAGAACGAGTTTGGTCGGACTGGGGTGCAAGGCCCCGGTTGTCCGCCAGCGGCTGGTAGTGGCCAGCCACCAAGCTTCAGGCCGTCGCCCCCATGCGGGCTGACGTGAGCCTGGTGCCAGTCGTCCATGTATCGGTCGAAAACCGTGCAGCCAGGGCCGGGCTGCGCGCTTCGACACGGAGTGATAGATGGCGAAAGCTACCCCCTACAGCTACACCGAGCGCAAGCGTATTCGCAAGAGCTTCGGCAAGCGCGAGAGCGTCCTGAACGTTCCCTACCTCCTGACCATGCAGAAGGACAGTTACGTTGCCTTCCTGCAAAAGGATGTGCCACCCGCCAAGCGCAAGCCCGAGGGGTTGCAGGCAGCCTTCATTTCGGCGTTCCCGATTGTTTCGCACAACGGGTATGTCGAGATGAAGTTTCTCGAATTCAACATGGCCAAACCGGCATTCGACACGCGCGAATGCCAGCAGCGTGGTCTGACCTATGCGGCCGCCGTTCGGGCGCGCCTGCAGATGATCATCTATGACCGCGAAGCCTCGACCTCGCACAACAAGGTGGTCAAGGAAGTCAAGGAGCAGGAGGTCTACATGGGCGAAGTGCCCCTGATGACCGACTACGGCTCCTTCATCGTCAACGGCACCGAACGTGTCATCGTCAGCCAGCTGCACCGCAGCCCGGGCGTGTTCTTCGAACACGACAAGGGCAAGACGCACAGCTCGGGCAAGCTGCTGTTCAGCGCGCGGATCATTCCGTACCGCGGTTCGTGGCTCGACTTCGAGTTCGACGCCAAGGACATCCTGTTCTTTCGTGTCGACCGTCGCCGCAAGATGCCGGTCACCATCCTGCTCAAGGCCATCGGCCTGAACCCCGAGCAGATCCTGGCGAACTTCTTCAAGTTCGACAGCTTCCGCCTGATGGACAGCGGCGCGCAGATGGAATTCGTGGCCGATCGCATCAAGGGCGAAGTGGCACGTTTCGACATCACCGACAAGAACGGCAACGTCATTGTCGAAAAGGACAAGCGCATCACCGCGCGGCACATCCGCCAGCTCGAAACCACCGCCACGCAGTTCGTCAGCGTGCCTGAGGACTTCCTGCTCGGCCGCATCGTGGCGCGCAACATGGTCGACGCCGACACCGGCGAGATCGTGGCCAAGGCCAACGACGAACTCACCGACACGCTGCTCAAGAAGCTGCGCACCTCGGGCGTGAAGGAGCTGCAGTGCCTCTTCACCAACGAGCTGAACCAGGGCGCCTACATCAGTCAGACGCTGGCCGCCGATGAAACCGCCGACCAGCTCGCCGCCCGTGTGGCCATCTACCGCATGATGCGCCCCGGCGAGCCGCCGACCGAAGACGCGGTCGAGGCCCTGTTCAACCGCCTGTTCTACAGCGAGGACACGTACGACCTGTCGCGCGTGGGCCGCATGAAGTTCAATGCCCGCGTCGGGCGTCCGAGCTCCGAAGGCGCGATGACGCTGGGCAACGAAGACTTGATGGACGTCGTCAAGATCCTCGTCGACCTGCGCAACGGCAACGGCGAAGTCGACGACATCGACCACCTCGGCAATCGTCGTGTGCGTTGTGTCGGCGAACTGGCCGAAAACCAGTACCGCTCGGGTCTGGCGCGTATCGAGAAGGCCGTCAAGGAACGCCTCGGCCAGGCCGAGACCGAAGCCCTGATGCCGCATGACCTGATCAACTCCAAGCCGATCAGCGCGGCGCTCAAGGAGTTCTTCGGTGCCTCGCAGCTGTCGCAGTTCATGGACCAGACCAACCCGCTGTCCGAGATCACGCACAAGCGTCGCGTCTCGGCCCTGGGCCCGGGTGGTCTGACACGCGAACGCGCCGGCTTCGAAGTGCGCGACGTGCACCCGACCCATTACGGCCGTGTCTGCCCGATCGAAACGCCTGAAGGCCCGAACATCGGCCTGATCAACTCTCTGGCCCTGTTTGCCCGCCTGAACGACTACGGTTTCCTCGAGACGCCGTATCGCCGCGTGGTCGACTCCAAGGTCACGACGCAGATCGACTACCTGTCCGCCATCGAGGAAGGCAAATACGTCATCGCGCAGGCCAACGCCACGCTGAACGAGGAAGGCACCCTCACCGACGAACTGGTCTCGGCCCGTGAAGCCGGTGAATCGGTGCTGACTCAGCCTGAACGTATCCAGTACATGGACGTGGCGCCGACGCAGATCGTGTCGGTGGCCGCATCACTCGTGCCCTTCCTCGAGCACGACGATGCGAACCGCGCGCTCATGGGTGCCAACATGCAGCGTCAGGCCGTGCCTGTGCTGCGTCCCGAAAAGGCCATGGTCGGCACCGGCATCGAACGTGTCGCTGCGGTCGACTCGGGCACCGTGGTGACCGCCCGCCGCGGCGGCATCGTGGACTACGTCGACACCAACCGTGTCGTGATCCGCGTGAACGATGCCGAGACGATCGCCGGTGAAGTTGGCGTCGACATCTACAACCTGATCAAGTACCACCGTTCCAACCAGAACACCAACATCCATCAGCGTCCCATCGTCAGCCGCGGCCACCATGTGGAAGCCGGCGACGTGATCGCCGACGGTGCGTCGACCGACCTGGGCGAACTGGCACTGGGCCAGAACATGCTGGTCGCGTTCATGCCCTGGAACGGCTACAACTTCGAAGACTCGATCCTGATCAGCGAACGTGTCGTCGCCGAAGACCGCTACACCTCGATCCATATCGAAGAGCTCGTGGTCATGGCGCGCGACACCAAGCTCGGGCCCGAGGACATCACACGCGACATCCCGAACCTGAGCGAGCAGCAACTCTCGCGTCTGGACGAGTCGGGCATCGTCTACATCGGCGCCGAAGTGAGCCCCGGCGACGTGCTGGTCGGCAAGGTCACGCCCAAGGGTGAAACCACGCTGACGCCTGAAGAAAAGCTGCTGCGCGCCATCTTCGGCGAGAAGGCCAGCGACGTGAAGGACACCTCGCTGCGGGTCGACCAGGGCACCATGGGTACCGTGATCGACGTGCAGGTGTTCACCCGCGAGGGCATCGTGCGCGACAAACGCGCCCAGCAGATCATCGACGACGAGCTCAAGCGCTTCCGCCTCGACCTGAACGACCAGCTGCGTATCGTCGAGGCCGACGCCTTCGACCGGATCGAGAAGCTGCTGACCGGCAAGGTCGCCAACGGCGGCCCGCAGAAGATCGCCAAGGGCACGGTCATCGACAAGGCCTACCTCACGGCCGTCGAGAAGTACCACTGGTTCGACATCCGTCCGGCCGACGACGAAGTGGCCAACCAGCTCGAGAGCATCAAGAACTCGCTGGAGCAGACGCGCCATAGCTTCGACCTGATGTTCGAGGAAAAGCGCAAGAAGCTCACCCAGGGCGACGAGCTGCCCGCGGGCGTGCTGAAGATGGTCAAGGTCTACCTGGCCGTCAAGCGCCGCCTGCAGCCTGGCGACAAGATGGCCGGCCGCCACGGCAACAAGGGGGTGGTGTCCAAGATCGTTTCGGTCGAAGACATGCCCTACATGGCCGACGGCACCCCCGCCGACATCGTGCTCAACCCGCTGGGCGTGCCCTCGCGGATGAACGTCGGGCAGGTGCTCGAAGTGCATCTGGGCTGGGCCGGCAAGGGCATCGGCCAGCGCATCGGCGACATGCTGCAAGGTGAAGCCCGCGTGGCCGAGCTGCGCAAGTTCTTCGACGAGCTCTACAACCAGAGCGGCGGCACGAAGGAGCGGATCGAGGACCTGAGCGACGACGAGGTGGTCGAGATGGCCGCCAACCTGAGCAAGGGTGTGCCGTTCGCGACGCCGGTGTTCGACGGCGCGAAGGAAGAAGAGATCCGCGCCATGCTCAAGCTGGCCTATCCGGACGACATCGCCGCACGCAAGGGCCTCACGCCTACGCGTACCCAGGCCTGGCTGTGCGACGGCCGCACCGGCGAGCAGTTCGAGCGTCCGGTGACCGTGGGCTACATGCACGTGCTCAAGCTGCACCACCTGGTCGACGACAAGATGCACGCCCGCTCCACCGGCCCGTACTCGCTCGTCACCCAGCAGCCGCTGGGCGGCAAGGCGCAGTTCGGCGGCCAGCGCTTCGGTGAAATGGAAGTGTGGGCCCTCGAGGCCTACGGCGCTGCCTACGTGCTGCAGGAAATGCTGACGGTGAAGTCCGACGACGTGAACGGGCGCACCAAGGTCTACGAGAACATCGTCAAGGGTGAACACTCGATCGAAGCGGGCATGCCCGAGTCGTTCAACGTTCTGGTCAAGGAAATTCGCTCGCTCGGTATCGACATCGAGCTCGAGCGTAACTAAGGAGAAGATGCATGAAGGGACTACTCGACCTTTTCAAGCAGTTCACCCCCGATGAACATTTCGACGCGATCAAGATCGGGCTGGCCAGCCCGGAGAAGATCCGTTCGTGGTCATTCGGTGAAGTGAAGAAGCCCGAGACCATCAACTACCGCACCTTCAAGCCCGAACGCGACGGCCTGTTCTGCGCCAAGATCTTTGGTCCCATCAAGGACTACGAGTGCCTGTGCGGCAAGTACAAGCGCCTCAAGCATCGTGGCGTGATCTGCGAGAAGTGCGGCGTCGAAGTCACGCAGACCAAGGTTCGCCGTGATCGCATGGGTCACATCGACCTGGCCGCACCGTGCGCGCACATCTGGTTCCTGAAGTCGCTCCCCAGTCGCCTGGGCCTCGTGCTCGACATGACGCTGCGCGACATCGAACGTGTGCTGTATTTCGAAGCCTACGTGGTGGTCGATCCGGGCATGACGCCGCTGAAGAAGTTCAGCATCATGACCGAGGACGACTACGACACCAAGAAGCGCGAGTTCGGCGACGAGTTCGTGGCGCTGATGGGTGCCGAAGGTGTGCAGCAGCTGCTCGCCGAGATGGACCTGGACGTCGAGATCGAGCGCCTGCGTGGTGACATGACCGGCTCCGAGCTCAAGGTCAAGAAGAATTCCAAGCGCCTCAAGGTGATGGAAGCCTTCAAGAAGAGCGGCATCAAGCCCAGCTGGATGGTGATGGACGTGCTGCCCGTGCTGCCGCCCGATCTGCGTCCGCTGGTGCCGCTGGACGGTGGCCGCTTTGCGACCAGCGACCTCAACGACCTGTACCGCCGCGTCATCAACCGCAACAACCGTCTTGCACGCTTGCTGGAGCTGAAGGCGCCCGAGATCATCGTGCGCAACGAAAAGCGCATGCTGCAGGAAGCGGTCGACTCGCTGCTCGACAACGGTCGTCGCGGCAAGGCCATGACGGGTGCGAACAAACGTGCCCTCAAGTCGCTGGCCGACATGATCAAGGGCAAGAGCGGTCGTTTCCGCCAGAACTTGCTGGGCAAACGTGTCGACTACTCGGGCCGTTCGGTCATCGTGGTCGGCCCGACGCTCAAGCTGCATCAGTGCGGCCTGCCCAAGCTGATGGCCATCGAGCTGTTCAAGCCCTTCATCTTCAGCCGCCTCGAGGCGATGGGCATTGCGTCCACCATCAAGCAGGCCAAGAAGGAAGTCGAATCGGCACGCCGGTGGTGTGGGACATCCTCGAAGAAGTCATCAAGGAACACCCTGTCCTGCTCAACCGCGCACCGACGCTGCACCGCCTGGGCATCCAGGCCTTCGAGCCGGTGCTGATCGAAGGCAAGGCCATCCAGCTGCATCCGCTGGTCTGCGCCGCCTTCAACGCCGACTTCGACGGCGACCAGATGGCCGTGCACATCCCGCTGTCCATCGAGGCGCAGATGGAAGCGCGCGCCCTGATGCTGGCGTCGAACAACGTGTTGTTCCCGGCCTCGGGTGAACCGTCGATCGTGCCCTCGCAGGACGTGGTGCTGGGTCTGTACTACGCCACCCGCGAGCGCACCAACGGCAAGGGCGAAGGCCTGATCTTCTCGGACGTGGTCGAGGTGCAGCGCGCCCTCGACAACAAGGTCGTCGAGCTGACCGCCAAGATCGCCGTGCGCCTGACCGAATACGTCAAGGACGACGCCGGCAACTGGCAAGCCGTCACCAAGCTCACCGACACCACGGTGGGCCGTGCCCTGCTCAGCGAGATCCCGCCCAAGGGCCTGCCGTTCACCAACATGAACAAGGCGCTCAAGAAGAAGCGTGAAATCTCGCGCCTGATCACGACGGCCTTCCGCAAGTGCGGCCTGAAGGACACGGTGATCTTTGCCGACAAGCTGCTGCAGTCGGGCTTCCGCCTGGCCACCCGCGCGCCGGCATCTCGATCGCCATCGACGACATGCTGGTGCCCAAGGAAAAAGGCCGGTCGATCGACCGCGCCGAGACCGAGGTCAGAGGAGATCGAGCAGCAGTACGTGTCGGGTCTGGTGACCTCGGCGGAGCGCTACAACAAGGTGGTGGACATCTGGGGCAAGGCCGGTGACGAAATCGGCAAGCGCATGATGGAGCACCTCAAGACCGAGAAGGTGATCGACCGCCACGGCAAGCTCGTGGACCAGGAGTCGTTCAACTCGATCTGCCATGATGGCCGACTCGGGTGCGCGCGGTTCTGCTGCGCAGATCCGCCAGCTGGCCGGCATGCGCGGCCTGATGGCCAAGCCTGACGGCTCGATCATCGAGACGCCGATCACGGCGAACTTCCGCGAAGGCCTCAACGTTCTGCAGTACTTCATCTCCACCCACGGCGCCCGCAAGGGCCTGGCGGACACGGCGTTGAAGACCGCGAACTCGGGCTACCTGACGCGCCGCCTGGTCGACGTGACGCAGGATCTGGTCGTCATCGAAGACGACTGCGGCACCGACTACGGCATCAACATGCGCCCCTGGTCGAAGGTGGTGAAGTCATCGAAAGCCTGCGCGACCGCATCCTCGGTCGTGCCCGGCCGCCGATGTGCAGCACCCCGAAACCGGCCAGGTGCTGATCTTCGCGGGCCACATGCTCGACGAAGACGCCATGGACATCCTCGAAGCCGCTGGCGTCGACGAAGTCAAGGTGCGCACGCCGTTGACCCGCACCACGCGTTACGGCCTGTGCGCCGCGTACGGCCGTGACCTGGGTCGTGGCGGCCTGGTGAACGTCGGCGAAGCGGTGGGCGTGATCGCCGCGCAGTCGATCGGCGAGCCGGGCACGCAGCTGACCATGCGTACGTTCCACATCGGTGGTGCGGCTTCGCGTGCGGCGGTTGCCTCCAGCGTCGACGCCAAGAGTGAAGGCCTGATCGGCTTCAATGCCACGATGCGTTACGTGACCAACGGCAAGGGCGAACTGGTGGTGATCTCGCGTTCCGGCGAAATCATCATCTCGGACGTCCGCGGCCCGTGAGCGCGAGCGTCACAAGGTGTGCCGTACGGCGCCATCCTGAACGTCAAGGCCGACCAGCCATCAAGGCTGGTGTGGTGCTGGGCAACTGGGATCCGCTGACCCGACCCATCATCACCGAGTTCGCCGGGCGCGTGCGTTTCGAGAACGTCGAGGAAGGTGTCACCGTCGCCAAGCAGGTGGACGAAGTGACCGGCCTGTCGACCTTGGTCGTGATCGACCCGAAGCGCCGCGGTGCCGCCAAGGTGGTGCGTCCGCAGGTCAAGCTGCTCGATTTGTCGGGCAGCGAGATCAAAGATCCCGGCACCGACCATGCCGGGACCATCGGCTTCCAGGTCGGTGCGCTGATCCAGGTGCGCGACGGCCAGGACGTGAGCCCGGCGAAGTGCTGGCGCGTATCCCGGTCGAGAGCCAGAAGACCGCGACATCACCGGCGGTCTGCCGCGTGTGGCCGGAACT
>JADJDQ010000007.1 GCA_016702605.1 Candidatus Intricatilinea gracilis | reverse complement strand
CAAGGTGGCGGCAGGCGGTCGATCATCATCTGGATCAGCAACTGCATGAACTGCAGCTCCAGCTGCATCGGCGCGATCGACGACGTGGCGGGCAGGTCGACGAACATCGGCCGGGCGACCGGCTCGAGTGATTCGTCGCCACCGTCCTCCACCGGCAGGGCGTTGAGCATGGCCATGCCGGCCTGCATGGCGATCAGGTGTTCGGGCATCAGGGCGCGGCGGGCGTCGGCGTCGGCAGCCTGGACCACCCGCTTGTGGATGCCCTGCATGATGGCCATCTGTTGCTGCAATCCACTCGTCGTGCTGCCCGGCAAGGCCTGCGGGACACCGGTCGAAGGCGCGTGGCTGACCGGTGTCGGCGCACCCATCACAGTTGACCCGCCCGGGTAGGCCCAGGCGGCCACCAGTGTTGCGATGGCCAGCGCCGTGACACACGCAGCCAGGACGGTGACCAGGCGGTTGGCAACGGACGTCGGCATGGGCGGCTCCTTGGGCATGAACCGCACCATCGCCGACCCGCGCGCCACAGTCTGTGCGCTGGACCACCTGGCGGGATCACGTGGCAGGATCCGCACGGCACTGGCGCAACCAGGGGGTCAAGGGTCAAAGGCCTGGCCAAAGGCCGGCGGCCAGCACCACCTGAAAGTGTTGCGGCGCGCCGACCCGAGTGGATCGGCGCGCCGCCAGGCCCCGCAGAGGGGGCCGGCTGCCACTGATGGACAGCCTGTCGACCGGCTCTAAGGCCGGAGGATACGGTTCATCACTCGGTGTCGACCACGCTGTCGGCGGCCGCGGCACCCACCCGTGTGGCGCCTCGTTTGTTGTCTAGTCTCGTGTCGTGTTTGGCCAGCACGGTGCCAACGGCGCGTTTGAGCTTGCCCACGGCGTTGTGCATGGCCTGGTGTGCTGTGGAGGCATGGTCCTTGACTACCACAGGCGTCAGGCCCACCAGACGGGCTTCGAGTGTGCAGGTGATGTCGCCGGGAGTGGCGGACGCATGGTCACCCACTTCGGCCAGATGGGCCTCGACACGGGTGATCTGTTCGTCGAATCGGCCCAGGGCTTCCTGGACGATGGTGTCGAGATGCTCGGCCATCTTGTGACGGCCATCGAGTTGCGGGTCGGTGTTCAACAGGACTTGCATGAAACGCTTCCGGATGACTGGAGGTCTGCCGGGTGTCGGGATCGACCCCCTGGCTTGTTCCTCACCATCAGTGTCTGCGTATTCGCGCCAGCCGATCGTGTCGTATGCCCGGCGAATTGGGCCTGGATCAAGTCGCCAGATGATGAGGAGTGGACCGATCCTCAGGCATTGAAGCCGGGCTCACCGTGCGCCAGGGCACGCTGGCTGGCATCGGTCAATCAGCAGATCGGCAGCCTCGGCCGACGTGGCACAGTGGCAGGCCTGCCTGACATACTGCGCCCATGACCTCCACCCGACTCGACGGCAAGCGTGTGCTGCTCACGCAGGCAAACGACTTCATGGGCCCGGCGCTGACCGAGGTATTCGGCCGCCTGGGCGCCGATGTGATCGCCGATACCCGGGCACTGGCCGACGACCCGGCCCTGCCCGCCCGCATTGTGTCCGAGGCCGGCCACATCGACGTGCTGCTGGTGCACCTGGCACTGCCCGCACCCGCCACACCGGCAGGCGACATCGATGACGCCGAGTGGCGCGAGGTGTTCGCCCATCTGGTCGACCCCATGCCGCGCCTGGTGGCCGCCGTGCTGCCACAGATGGTGGCGCGAGGCCAGGGGCGCATCCTGCTGATGGGCAGCGCCGCCGCGCTGCGGGGCCAAAAACGCACCGGCAGCTACAGCGCGGCCCGTGGTGCCCAACTGGCCTATGTGCAGTCGGTGGGGCTGGAACTGGCGCCGCAGGGCATACAGCTCAACGCCATCGCGCAGAACTTCGTCGCCAACCCGACCTACTACGGCCCCGAGGTGCAGGCCAACCCGCGCTTCCAGGAGCGCCTGAAACGCGACGTGCCACTGGGCCGCCTGGTCAGCGCCGAAGAAGACGCCCTGTTCGCCGCCTACCTGTGCAGCGACGCCGCCGCCTGCTTCGTCGGCCAGGTGTTTCCGGTGAGCGGCGGCTGGGCGCTGCGCTGAGCGATGCGCCGAACGCTCGGGCTCGGCCGCGGTCGACGGCGCCGCCTGTGTGCAGGCCGGGTAGTGGTTGCCGCCGGTTGACTCAGCCGCACATGGTCGACACCGGCAGATGCGGCGTGATGTTGCGCATCGCCCGCTCGACGTAGTCATCCTTCTCGCCCACCGGCGCCACGTAGTGCATGGCGCTGCGTGCGGCGTCCACCCCTTCGACACGGGCAATGACCCAGGCGGCCAGGTACTGCGAGGCCAGGCAGCCACCTGCAGTCGCCACATTGCCGCGGGCGACGAAGGGCTGGTTCAGCACGGCCACGCCGGCGGCTTCGACCCAGGGCCTGGTGAGCAGGTCGGTGCAGGCCGGCAGGTCGCCCAGCAGCCCGAGCCTGGCCAGCACCAGGGTGCCCGAGCACTGCGCACCCAGCAGCTGGCGCGCCGGGTCCAGTTGCAGCTGCGCCATCAGGTCGACATCAGCCACCACCTCGCGGGTGGCCATGCCACTGCCGACCAGCACGACATCGGCAGCGCTGGCTTCATGAAGGTCGACCTGAGCCTGCACGACCACACCGTTCATCGACCTGACTTGTGCAGTCGGACTGGCGATCGAGACCCGCCAGCCCGGCTTCTTGACGCGGTTGAGGATGCCCAGGGCAATGAACGAGTCGAGCTCGTTGTAGCCGTCGAAGGTGAGGATGGCGATGTGCATGGTCGGGTGGGCTGGACATTCGCTGGCGGCAGACTGTCTGCTGCGGGTCGCGGCACATCGTAGCGGGCTCGCCGAAGCAATGACACATCCGGCCTGGCCTGCCAGGGCTAGCATCCGCGTCGCCCGGCGCCGGGAGCGCCATCACCCAGGAGCGTGACCATGAACCTCACCGAGAGCCTGCTGCAGGCACTGAAAGCCCGAGGCGCAACCGAGATCTTCGGCATCCCCGGCGACTTCGCGCTGCCGCTGTTTCGCGAGATCGAACGCTGCGCACTGCTGCCGCTGGTGACGCTGTCGCACGAGCCCGGCGTGGGTTTCGCGGCCGACGCGGCGGCACGTGCGCGTGGTGGACTGGGGGTCGCGGCGGTCACCTACGGCGCCGGCGCCTTCAACCTGGTCAACACCGTGGCCGGGGCCTATGCCGAACGGGTGCCGCTGGTGGTGCTGTCGGGTGCGCCGGCGGCACACGAGGCCAGCAGCGGCCTCTTGCTGCACCATCAGGTCAAGACACTCGACTCGCAGTGGCGCTTGTACGAAGAACTCACCGTCGACCGCGCCCGACTGGATGACGCGGCCAAGGCGCCCGAGCAGATCGCGCGGGTGCTCGACGCCGCGCTGACGCGCTCGCGCCCGGTCTACCTCGAGATACCGCGCGACATGCCGGGCAAGCCCTGCGGCACGGTGCCTGCCACCCAACAGGTCGCGCCCGACGAGCAACGCCTGGCGGCCTGTGCCGACGAGTTGCTGGCCCGGTTGAAGTCCGCCGCCCGGCCGGTGTTGATGGTGGGTGTCGAGGTGCGGCGTTACGCGCTCGAGGCGCGCATCGCCGAGCTGGCGCGTCGCCTGGCCATCCCGGTGGTGACGAGTTTCATGGGCCGTGGCCTGCTGGCCCAGGCCGACGTGCAACTGGCCGGCACCTACATCGGCCTGGCCGGCGACCAGGCGGTGAGTGAACTGGTCGAGCAGTCCGACGGCCTGCTGCTGATGGGTGTGATCGTGTCCGACACCAACTTTGCCGTGTCGGCCAAACGTATCGACATGCGCAGCACGATCCAGGTGTATGACGGCAACGTGCACATGGGCCACCATGTCTATCACGAGCTGCCGATCGCGGCCCTCATCGACGCGCTGCTGGAACGTGTCGCACCGGTCGACCGGTCCGCCGCAGCTCCAGCCGCCCGCCACGCCGCGGGCAGCAGTTCGGCCAGCGACACGGCCAGCTCCGCGGCCGGCACATCGGCCGGTTCATCGGCCGGTGACGCCAGCGCGGCAGTCACCGCGCACGGCGGCGACCACTCGGCCGTGCAGCCCCACGACATCGCGGCCGCCGTCAACGCGCTGTTTCGCCAGCATGGCCCCATGCCGCTGGCCAGCGACATCGGCGATTGCCTGTTCACCGCCATGGACATCGACCAGACCACCCTGGTGGCACCGGGTTATTACGCCACCATGGGTTACGGCGTGCCGGCCGGCATCGGCGTGCAGGTGGCGACCGGCCAACGCCCCATCGTGATGGTGGGCGACGGTGCCTTCCAGATGACCGGCTGGGAGCTGGGCAACGCGGCGCAGTGCGGCTGCGACCCCATCGTGCTGGTGCTCAACAACGCCAGCTGGGAGATGCTGCGTGCCTTCGAGCCCAACGCGAAGTTCAACGACCTGGCGCGCTGGGACTTTGCCTCCATGGCCGCCGGCATGGGGGGCGACGGCCATGTGGTGAACACCACGGCCGAGCTGGTGGCCGCACTGGCCAAGGCGCACGCCACACGCGGGCGCTTTCAGCTGCTCGACATCCGCATCGAGCCCGGTGTGTTGTCACCCACGCTGTCGCGCTTCGTCAACGCGGTCAAGCGGGTGTCGATGCCCGATCAGGCCGGCGCGGCGTCGCAACCGGCCAGGTAGCTGCCGTGCTGGGCTGCGGCCACCGAAACGTGGCCGACACACCAGAGCGTCAGAAACCGCTGCAACTCGACACGAGAGAAGTTCTCGGCCGTGACGATCTCGGCGCCGAGGTAGTCGAACTCGTCGCACTCGAACTGGTGGTCTTCGAGCTCGGGATAGCCGGCGTCGGCCAGCAGCGCGGCCTCGGCCTCGAAATGCACACGCGCCAGTACCTTGAGCTGTTCGTAGGCCTGGTCGAAGGCGCGTGCGCCTGCTTCGGCATGGGCACCCGAACAGCTGCAGGCATTGGCCTGGTCGCACAGGTCGGCCAGCAGATTGCACTGGGTCAGCAGGCCCTGGTGCTGCGCATCGATGAGCTCATGGCCGGTGCCGAACTGCGCCTCCCAGGCGGCGCGCATGGTCGGCAATTGATCGTCGTCTTGTCCGCAATGTGATTCCACTCAAAACCCCAGTGATTCGACAACAGCCACCAGATCGGCAAAATTCGCGGCCTTGAGTTTGGCCGCCAATGCCGGCTTGTCCAGACCCTCACACTCGAAACGTGTGAGTTCGACCTCCATGGGCAACTCGCGTATCTCGAGCGGCGACATGAAGCCGATGTGGCAGATATGCGCCAGGCACTGGCGCTCGGGCTCGCTGAGCTCGAGGCCGTGGTACCGCAGCAGTTCGAGGTAACGCTCGGCCGTGCGGTTGAGCTTGCCGCTGATCAGCAGGGTGTTCTTCTGCCCTTCGGTGAGTTTGGCCAGCGGCGGCCCGAAGAAGACCTGCGTCTTGCCGACGTTGCGGGTCTTGTCATCCAGGGTCAGTGCCGGGGCGACCCAGGTGGGATCGCCCCGTTCGGGCTGCTGGTCGGGCTTTTCATCCGGGCTTGGATCGGGCTCGGCTTGCTCGTTTGGATCACTCATCAGTGCTGCGGTATCGGATGCGTCAGTTCGAACTTGGCATCCGTGAAGCCCTTGGGCAATTGCGGCGGCGATTCGGGCTCGAGCTGGATGAAGCCCTTGTTGCGCTCACCGTCCTGCACATTGTGCGGGTTGTGGCATTCGGTGCAGGTGAACCAGCGCTTCTTGCCCGTGCTGGTGAAGTCACCGATGCGTTTGCCGTGGATGCCGTCGCGCCAGTCGCGCAGCTTGTCGCCATGGCACTTGCCGCACAACAGCTGCGGCTGGTCCATGCTGATCGGATCACCGAAGTGGTCGACCAGCATGTTGCGCTTGGTCGTGTGGTGGCAATCGAGACACCAGACGCGGCCTCGGCCGTGCTGCAGGTTGGCCAGGTCCGGAACCATCGCCGCCATCGTCGGGGTGGCGGTGGGCTTCTTGTCCTTGGGCAAGGTCGGCGGGCTGAACGTGGGGCCCACGCCGTTGTGGCAGGCCACGCCGCACATCGGGTACAGGTTGAGCTTGGCTGTGCGCGGCTTGACCACCGCGTTGCCCTCGGGGATGCCCTCCATCAGCGGCATCTTGCCCATAGGCACGGTGCCGTCGTACGGGTCGCCGTACCACAGCGCGGCGCCGGTCTTGGGTGAACACTTGACGTTGGGCCAGCCGGGTTTGAGTTCGCGCTGGGTCACCTCGGTGGCGCCCTTGCGGCTTTCGAAACAGATCACTTCTGCAGGAGGCTCGGCAGCGGCGGACGCGGCGGCCGCGGCCGGCGCGGCGGCTTCGGCACCCTTCGTGGTGTTCTGGGCAAGCACCGTCATCAACACGCCGGACAGCAGGGCCACGACGATGGCGGGAATGGCAATTCGCTTCATGGTCGTCACCTCACTTCGCCGCGACGGCCGTGGGGGCGCCGAACTTGATGTCACCCACCAGGATGCCGATGGCGCCCTTGAGCAGGATGGTCAGGATGAAGAACCCGAAGGCCCAGATGCCGAGCGTCATCAGCCACTCCACGAAGGTCGGGTAGTACTCGGTGACTTCGCCGATGGGCGTCGGGATGAAGCCCGGGACCACCAGGCCCATGCCCTTTTCGATCCAGATGCCGGCAAAGGCCATGGCACAGACGATGGGCAGCCTGGACATGTTGTTGCGGAAGGACGGCATCAGCAACAGCACGAAGGACACCAGCATCAGCGCCACCGAACTCCAGAACCAGGGCACCAGCGCCGTCAGGCCATGCAGGCCGAACATGAGGTAGTACAGGCCGTTGGCATGTTCGGTGCGCGCATACAGTTCGATCACCACCTCGGACAGCGTGAGGAAGATCGCGATGCCCAGGCACCAGGTGACGATGGTGGCCAGCAGCTTGATGGCGCTGTCGTCGATCCAGAACTTGGTGTTCTTGCGGATGATGAGGAAGGCGATGATGATCAATGCGGGACCGGCCGCAAAGGCGGTCGCGATGAACCGGATCGGCATCATGCTGTGGAACCACATCGGACGAGACGGGTTGGTGGCCAGCAGGAAGGCCGTGACGGTGTGGATCGACAGCGCCCACACGATCGAGATGTACACCAGCGGCATGAAGATCTTCTTGTTCACCGGCTTGCCCGTGTACTTCGAGTACAGGTACCAGAAGCCGACGACGGCGTTGAGGATCAGGTAGCCATTGAGCACCATCACGTCCCAGCCGAGCATGGACGAGAAGCTGTAGATGCCGAACGGCGGGATCATGTGCCACAAGCGCTCGGGCCGCCCCATATGGGCGAAGACGAACATCATCACCATGATCACGGCGGAGATGGCCAGCATCTCGCCCAGCACGGTCACCTTGTGCATGCCCTCATGGTGATACACATAGGCCGGAAAGACGATGGTGACAGCGCCCGCCGCCACGCCGACCAGAAACACCAGGTTGGCCAGGTACAGGCCATCGTGGATCTGGCTGGTCAGACCGGTGACGATCAGGCCCTCGGTGTTTTGAAGAAAGTACACATAGAGCATGCCCACGATGAGCAGCGCCAGCAGGCCCATCCACGCATAGAACTTCGTGCCGCCCTTGAGCACGTAGCGCGTGTAATCCAGAACAAATCGGGTGAACACAGCCCGGCTCCTCAATCGTAGAAATAGAAGAATTTGGGGAAGGTGTTGAGTTCGGCCTTGAGCCGGAACACGTTCTTGCGCTCGAGGACCTTGCTCACTTCACTTTCCGGGTCGAGCAGGTTGCCGAACTTGCGTGCGCCGACCGGGCAGACCTCGACACAGGCCGGGTAACGACCGTGACGGGTGCGCTGCAGACACCAGTGGCACTTCTCGACGACGCCGCGCATGCGCGGGCGGTTGCCCAGGTAGTGCGTCACCGGGTTCATCTCCTCCTTGGGCAACACCGGCGTGGTGAGGTTGAAGCGGCGTGCCCAGTAGGGGCAGGCATTCATGCACATCTTGCAGCCGATGCACCAGTTGTAGTCGATCACCACCGGGCCGTCGGCCTCGCGGTAGGTGGTGCGTACCGGGCAGACCTTGACGCAAGGCGGCTTCTCACACTGCATGCAGGCGATCGGCATGTAGTTGGCATCCTTCTCGGGCACCGCCTTGGGCTCGTAGAAGTATTGACCTTCGAGCACCTGGCCGGCCGGGCTATAGGCATTGCCGCCCACCTGGATACCCAATCCTTCAGGGTAGCCCTGGTTCATCTTGTCCTTGGCGAATTCACCACGTTCCATCCGCAGCACCTGGATCCATTCGATCCGTTCACCCGGCCGCGAACCACGCGACTGGTTGTTTTCGGCCACACAGGCTTTCACGCAGCGGCGGCAGCCGATACATTTTCGGATATTGAGGGCATAACCCATGAGTACACCGGGCTGAGCCTCGGTAGTATCCACGGCAACCTTCTTGCTGTATTCGTCGGAATATCTTCTCTCGAGCCGGACACGCGCCTCTGCCTTTTCCTCCTGCGTCATCAGGCGATAGTTCTTCTGGAAGTGTTCGGCCCATTCGGTGGCCGCTTTCGCCTCGCCGGTCGGCGCCATCAACGCAGCCGTGCCCATCAGCGACGACACACTCAGCATGCCACCCGAGCGCAGAAAGTTGCGGCGCGACGGCGGCGGTGTGACAGCCTTGGCAGGATCTGCGGATGCAGGCGGCATCTGGCAACCCGCGCAGGGCTGCTCGGCCGCGCCGGCAGGGGGATTCACATTAGTGGTCACGGTTGTCCTCTGGTTCGAGAAATAGCTTGCTCGAAAGTAACCGAATTCCAGAAAAGTCGATACCGATCCGCCCAGACCCCCACAGAATAGCTATTGATCGATGTCAAAACATGTGGTCATTGCGGCTTTTCGGGCGGAACTCATCGCCCGGCCGCCGAAGTTAGGCACCGGCGCCAGAGGGTATGTCGAAGCCACCGCGGGCGACACGAGTTATTGTCAGGGCAGCGTCAGAGAAAGGCAGTAAGCGCATCAAACCCGACAAATGACGCAACCGGGATCGACAACCCCGGAGATACCTTACAGATACCTAACCCATACCCCACACATACTCGATCAATACCTCGCCATTACTCCGGACATAGGCAGGCCAGCGCACGATTCATATTGTGTCTACAGCGGCGACAGGCCGAAGACGCCGCCAGCGCGGCCTGTTGGTGGCGTGGCACCACCGCTGTCGATAGACCGCTCCGCCGCCTGGATCGACGTGTGGTGCGTGGTGCTGTTACGTCACCAGCCCCGACATCCTGACCACCTCGAAGTTGCTGCCCTTGACCAGCGAGAGTTCACTGCTCAGCGCGCTGTTGTTCCACCGCTCGTCGGGGGCGCCGCTGATGAACCAGTTGCTGCCGTTGTCGGCCAGGATCAGGCCGTAGGTCTTCATGGCCTGCAGGATGGCGCGGGTCTCTTTGGAGAAACCGGCCGGAATCACGTAGCTCGCCTTGAGCCGCACCCGCATGCCCATGGGTGGCACGTTGGCGCTGGTGTTGCTGCTGGCCCAATGCGTGGCCGGTGGCACATAGGCGCGCCGGGTGGTGGACACGGTGAAGCGCAGCGCATGCTGGATGCCACCGGGGCCTAGTGCGGCCTCTTCGTAGCGGGCCAGGCCGGGGAAGATGGGCAGGCCGGCTGCATCGGCGCTGGTCCAGCCGGGTTGTCCGCCGGGGCGCACGGTGTTGCTGGCCAGGTCGAACACGGCGCCGCAATCGGCGTTCCAGCTGCCGTTGGCATTGGGGCGCGCCACGGCCAACTCATAGAGCCGGTCGTTGTCGCGGTCGATCACCAGCACATGGCGGTCGCCGGTGCTGGCTGCGCCACCTTCGATCGGCGCGCTGGCCGGCACGGGGTAGGGGCCGGGGTC
This sequence comes from Candidatus Intricatilinea gracilis, assembly GCA_016702605.1. Lineage (GTDB taxonomy): Bacteria > Pseudomonadota > Gammaproteobacteria > Burkholderiales > Burkholderiaceae_C > Sphaerotilus > Sphaerotilus gracilis. Next base: position 232,088 of record JADJDQ010000007.1, on the reverse strand, counting down.
ACTTTCGTCGCCGTAGGCGGTGAAGTTGATGGCCACCTTGGCCTGTGTGCCCGCCACCACGATGTAGGGGATGCCGATCGGCCCGCCGTTGTACAGGCCGGCGCCGAAGTCGGCATGCAGGCCGGTGCCCGTGCCGATGCTGGCGATGAGTGCGTCCGACGCCGGGTCGACCGCTTCGCCAGAGATGTCGGTGTTCCACGCGTTGCTGGCCGGAAAGGCTCGTGCGCCGTTGAGTGATGCGCCTGCGCCGAGGGAGGCGACGCTGAAGTTCGACGTCGGGCTCGGCGTCGGAGTAGGTGTCGGCGTCGGACTGGGGGTAGGTGTGGGCGTGGGGGTTGGTGTCGGAGTTGGTGTCGGGGTAGGCGTTGGCGTCGGTGATGGCCGCGGTGTTGGAGTTGGTGTCGGGCTGGGCAAAGGTCCGGGCGATCCGCTGGTCGGGTCGGTGGGAGTCGATCCGCCGCCGCCACACGCACCCACCAGGCCGCTGGTGGCCAGGGCGAACATCAGCATGCGGCGTTGTCGATCGGGCGCAGCGGTCGCCGCAACAGCAAGACTCGGGCAGGGGGAAGTGAAATCGTCCATGCCCGAAATTCTGGGCAGGGGCTGGTTCGGCAGGTGTAGTCGCCGGGTAAGCCCCTGGCAGCTCTTGTTGCCGGGCAAGTGATGTGCATGTGCTTGCGCAAGGTGTGCGTGAGATCATGCGCAATCACTCGAACAAGATCCCCGTGTCGACGAATCATGAATTTGCCCGGCTGATGGCCCAGGCCACCCGGCTCACCCAGGCGGGCGACCTGAGCGGCGCGACCGCAGCAGTCAAGGCCGCACTCGTGAGTGTGAAGGCGCAGGTCGGGCAGACCGTCTTCATGCACGGCCAGGGCGACCAACCCAGGGGTGGACACTTCGGGGCACCCGCCGCCACACCCCCCGCATCACACCCAGCCACACAGGCTGCCGATCGATCCGACGTGATCGAGGTGCAGGCTCGTGAGGTGTCCGACCATGGCGCTGCAGGCCACCACGGCACCCAGGCCACCGACACGCTGCTGAGTCAGGGCGAGTTCCTCGCACTCAGCCATGTCGATGCCAGCGGCACGCGGGCTTACAAACTTTTCGTGCCGCCGCAGGCGCTAGTCGGCACCCGCGAGCTGCTGCCGCTGCTGGTGATGCTGCACGGCTGCAGCCAGAACCCCGACGACTTTGCCGCCGGCACTCGCATGAACGACCTGGCGCGCCGGCGCGGCTGGTTCGTGTTGTACCCGGCGCAGGGCCACGACGCCAACGCGTCGCGCTGCTGGAACTGGTTCGTGCCGGCGCATCAGCAACGTGGCACAGGTGAACCCGAGTCGATCGCCGGCATGGTGCGTGCGGTGCTGCACCGTTACGGCGTCGATGCCCGGCGTGTCTTTGTGGCCGGCTTGTCGGCCGGTGGCGCCATGGCGGCCAATGTTGCCGCCGCCTACCCCGAGCTCTTCAGCGCCGTCGGTGTGCATTCGGGCCTGCGCGCCGGTGCGGCGAGTGACCTCAATTCTGCCCTGGTGGCCATGCACCAGGGTGCCTTGCCGGCGCAGAGCAACGGCGACCGAGGCGATGCTGGTGACGGCACCGCCGCAGCGGCGCCCACCATCGTCATCCACGGCGACCAGGACAACACCGTGCATCCCCTCAACGGTGATCGCCTGATGGCCTCACTGGCCATCGGCAGCGAGCCACACACCGAACGCGACCTGGTGCAGGGCCGCAACTACACGCGCCGCATCTGGCGCAATGGCCGCGGCCAGGTGCAGGCCGAACACTGGGTGATCCACGGTTCCGGCCACGCCTGGTCGGGTGGCAGCACGGCCGGCTCGTACAGCGACGCCAGCGGGCCCGACGCCAGTGCGGCGATGCTCGACTTCTTCTCGGCCCAGCACCGCCAGGACCGCTGACCCGGCGGGCGTCCCCGCAATTGAGCAACTTGGCCTGGTCGACAACCACGACCCGGTGCGGCGGCACGGCGCGCCGCCCCGCATCACCCCCGGCAACACAACTCAGCGCAGGCTCAGCGCCGGCCCGACTTCGCGCAAGGTGTCGAGCAACGCAGCAGGTGGCCAGCGCCAGGTCGCGGCCAGCAAAGGCACCGGCGCATCACCTGCTGCAGCATGGGCGGCACGTGACTCGTTGGCGGCTTCGTCCTGCTCGTGCCACTGCTGCAGCACCCAGTCGCGTGCGCCGGCAGCCTCGAGGCCACGCGCCAGGTCGATCAACGCCGCATCTCCCAGCAAAGCCGGGTGATAGGTGGTGCGCACCTCGTATGCCACGCCACTGGCCAGCACATGCGCGAGCGAGCGTTTGGCGGCCGTGCCGCTGCGTGCCACACCGGTCACCTCGGCATAGTCGGTAAAACTCGTCTTCACATCGAGGCCGACCCAGTCGACCAGCGGCAGCAGCGCCTTCAGGCGCGCCGGGTCGAGCCCAGCGGTATGCAGGCCGACCTGGAAACCCATCGCACGCACGGTGGAGATGGCCGCCGGCAGGCCGGCGTCGAGTGTGGGTTCGCCGCCGCTGAATACCACCGCGTCGAGCAGACCGACACGGCGCCCCAGCACCTCGACCACTTCACCCCAGGCCATGCCGTCACCACGGCGTTTGGGCTGCAGGCTGGTGTTGTGGCAATAGGCGCAGCGCCAGGGGCAGCCTTGCACGAAGACCACCGCGGCGAGTTTGCCGGGCCAGTCGGTACTGCTGAAGGGCACGAAACCGCCGACTTCGAGTGCCGGCGTCTCGGTTGTGCCGGGCGCCTCGTCGGAGGTTGGGCGGCGCAGCAGGCTCAGACGCAGATGGCCTCCTGGTCGGCACATGCCGCAGCCACGTCGACGCAGACCGCCGCACGGCCGGGTTCGTCGAAGTAGCGACGCTCGTTGAACTCACCTTGTTTGCCGATGTTGAACGACGCCATCGGTCGGTGGTAACCCATCACACGTGTCCAGACCTCGCAGCGCTGGCGTTCATGGGTCTCGAGTTGTGGGTGGATCAGGGGGGTCAGGCTGTGGCTCATGGGGTGATCCAGTGTCCGAAAGGATTGATTGGTTGTGCTGACTGCGCCTGGCGCTCACTGCGATGGTTGCTGCGCCACCAGCGCCTGCAGCCGCGCCTCGGCCTTGGCCTTGGCCTTGCGCGCCAGCGCTTCGTCGTCACACCTGGGGCAGAAGGCGTGTTCGCCGGCGAGGTAACCGTGGGTCGGGCAGATCGAGAAGGTCGGCGTGACGGTGATGTAGGGCAGGCGGAACCGCGTCAACGCGCGCTTGACCAGGTCGCGACAGGCGCGCGCCGACGACACCCGTTCACCCAGGTACAGGTGCAGCACCGTGCCGCCGGTGTACTTGCGCTGCAGATGCTCCTGGCGCTGCAAGGCCTCGAAGGGGTCGGCCGTGAAACCCACCGGCAACTGCGACGAGTTGGTGTAGTAGGGCTGCTCGCGTGTGCCGGCCTGCAGGATGGCGGGGAAACGATTCTTGTCTTCCTTGGCGAAGCGGTAGGTCGTGCCTTCGGCGGGTGTGGCTTCGAGGTTGTAGAGATGCCCGGTGGCTTCCTGCAGCGTGACCATGTGCTCGCGCAGGTGGTCGAGGTAGCGCACGGCCATCGCCTCGCCGGCCGGCGTGGTGATGTTCTCGGTGTCGCCGCTGAAGTTGCGGATCATCTCGTTGATGCCGTTCACGCCCAGCGTCGAGAAGTGGTTGCGCAGCGTGCCCAGGTAACGCTTGGTGTAGGGGAACAGGCCGTTGTCGATGTGGCCCTGGATGGTCTTGCGCTTGATCTCCAGGCTGGTGCGCGCCAGGTCGACCAGGCGGTCGGTATGCGCCAGCAGCGCGGCTTCGTCACCGGCGTGCAGGTAGCCCAGGCGCGCGCAGTTGATCGTCACCACACCCACCGAACCGGTTTGTTCGGCCGAACCGAACAGGCCGTTGCCACGCTTGAGCAACTCGCGCAGATCGAGCTGCAGGCGGCAGCACATCGAGCGCACCATGTGCGGCTCGAGATCGCTGTTGAGGAAGTTCTGGAAGTACGGCAGCCCGTACTTGGCCGTCATCTCGAACAGGCGTTCGGTGTTCGGGTGCTCCCAGTCGAAATCCTTGGTGATGTTGTAGGTGGGGATGGGGAAGGTGAACGCGCGGCCCTTGGCGTCGCCTTCCATCATCACGTCGATGTAGGCCTGGTTGATCAGGTCCATCTCGGCCTGCAGCTCGCCGTACATGAAGGGCATCTCGACGCCGCCGATCACCGGCACCTGTTCGCGCAGATCGGCCGGGCAGGTCCAGTCGAAGGTGAGATTGGTGAACGGCGTTTGTGTGCCCCAGCGCGACGGCACGTTGAGGTTGTAGATCAGTTCCTGCAGGCACTGGCGCACCTGGGTGTACGTCATCGCGTCCTTGCGGATGAAGGGCGCCAGATAGGTGTCGAACGACGAGAAGGCCTGCGCGCCAGCCCATTCGTTCTGCAGCGTGCCCAGGAAGTTGACGATCTGCCCCACCGCGCTCGACAGATGTTTGGGCGGCTTGGCCTCCACCTTGCCCGGCACACCGTTCAGGCCTTCGTGCAGCAACGTGCGCAGCGACCAGCCGGCGCAGTAGCCCGACAACATGTCCAGGTCATGGATGTGGATCTCGGCCTCGCGGTGCGCCAGCCCCACCTCGGGCGGGTAGACATGCTCGAGCCAGTAGTTGGCGATCACCTTGCCCGACACGTTGAGGATCAGCCCGCCCAGCGAGTAGCCCTGGTTGGCATTGGCATTGACGCGCCAGTCCTGCTTGCCCAGGTATTCGTTGACCGACCGCTCCACGTCCACCGCCACCGCTCGGTCGCGCCGCATGATGCGGTGCTGCTCGCGGTAGACGATGTAGGCGCGCGTGGTGGCAAAGAAGCCAGCCTCGTTGAGCACCCGCTCGGCTTCGTCCTGGATCTGCTCGACGCTGGTCACCCGCCAGCGCAGCCGCGCCCCGACGGTTTCGGCCAGCACGTGTGCCCGCTCGGCGTCATATTCCCCCGTCGCCGCCCCCGCCTTGACCAGCGCCGCCACGATCTTGCCCAGGTCGAAAGCGACCGTGCCGCCCTCTCGCTTGATCACCGCCACGGGCGTGGGATCGGGGAAAAGCTCGCGGTCGAGGGTCGGCTGGGTCATGAGAGTTTTCGGCTGTGGCACTAGATATAGCGTGGCGCAGACTCTAGACACACCATAGCTAGGCGACAAGCGCTGCCGACGGACACAGTTGATCCAGCCCAAGGTCCTCTCGTGCTGTATGCAAGTACATGCCCAGCCGGGCAGGTGGTCGTCAGGAGACAGGGCCAGACGTGCTCCAGTTGCTCCCGGTCAAGCGTCCGGTATCAGCGCGTCTCCCGCCTTGAACGCAGCGGTGAACTGATCGAGCCCGTGACTGCCGCCGTTGACGAGGCGCCGGGCGTGGCGCAGGTCGCCTTCGTTGAGCGCCTGCTTGATCTGGCGTTCCTTGTCACCGATGAACAGCGCGAGCAACTCGGCTGCGACGGCGGGATCGTTGGCTCGGTCGGGGTTGGCTTCGAGGTCGAAGGGTTGGCTCAGCTTGGGGCCGTAGCGGCGGTAGTTGGCACGACCGGTGAGCTGGATGAAGCCGCGGCCCTTGTAGCGTTCACCGTCCGGTGTGCCGCGATTGCCGATGTCGGTGCGCATGTCGTAGAGGTCGAAGGCATGTCCGCCGGGCGAGGTGTTGAAGCGCGACAGGCCTTCGTCGATCGGCACGAAGCCTTCGGTCTCGGCCCGGATCGTGGCCAGGGCCATCAGCACCATGGACTTGTCCGACAGGTGACGCCCGACCAGGGCATCGACGACCGTCGGCAAGTGGCGCTTGATGTTGCCCAGGGGTGTGGCGGGAAACATCTTGCTCACCACCTGGACGGTGACATGGGGGATCGCGGTGGGCAGATCCGCGTTGTCGACCAGGCCCAGCGCGGTCAGTGTGCGCGGACCAGCCTTGCCGTCCGGCAAGAGGTTGGCGCTTTTCTGGAAGCCGATGAGCGCGGCTTCGGTGCCTGCGCCGAAGGTGCCGTCGATGGTGCCGGGCGGGAAGCCACGTGTGGCCAGCGCTTGCTGCAGCTTGACGACGTCGGGGCCGCTGTCGTTGAGGTTCAACGTATCCATGGAAAGTCTCCTTGACGTGGGAGGGTCATGGTCAACGGCGTGGCGCTAGCCCGTCGCGTGACCCATCTCGAAACATGCGCCCGACCCGCCTGCAACATTGATGTGCGGCAGGTCCCGGGCGCCAGGACTTTGCCTGATGTCGGTCAGGTCATGGGTAGCAAATTCGTCGACAAGCCAGGGCCGGGCCCGCGTTGTCGTGCATATGGTGGACTTGCCGCGCCCGCACCGGATGTGCAGGACGCGGTGAGGATGTCGAGCACCATGCGCAAGTCCTCGTCGATCCCGGCGAATTTGCCTCATGTCAGGAACGATCGACTAATCAGACCCCGCGCAAGCATCCATCTCGCGCCAATGACTGGCGGGCGGGTTGCCTACCATGGCCACAAACTTCGCCGAAAGGAAACCCATGGACCTCAATGCCGCCAGCCAAGCCCACTCCGAGTGGAAGTCGAAATTGCGCCTGGCCATCATGAAGAAAGAAGCGCTGGATGCAGCGACCATCACCGCCGACAACTGCTGCCCCCTGGGCAAGTGGTTGCACGGCGAGGCCAAGACCCGCTTTGGCACGCTGGGCTCGTACCGCGACTGCGTGAGCAAACACGCCGCCTTCCATCGCGAGGCAGGTGCCGTGGCTCGCAGCGTCAACCAGAAGGCCTTCGCTGCTGCAGAGAAGATGCTCGAGTCCGGCAGTTCTTTCATGACAGCATCGACCGCCGTCGGGTCTGCCATCCTCGGGCTCAAGAAGGAAGCGGCGCTCTGACGAGCGCGTTTCGGCACTGGCGTCCTGTGTGGCCAGCGCCCCGACCACCAAAACTCGGCGGGGCGCAGCGCCAGCCTCACGCCGTCTGCTTGAACGCCATCACCGCCTGGTTGCGCAGGGTGCGCAGCAGCGAGAGTTCGCGCTCGCTCAGTTCGATCGAGTTGGCGCGCGCCTTGTCGGCATAGATGAGCGCGAAGGTCGCGCCTTTCATGGCCAGCGGCAGCAGCAAGAAGGTGGGGGCGTGCACCTTGGCGCGGTACCAGTCGGGCAGGCGTTCGGCAATCTTGTGGTCGGTGGCGTCGGCGATCAGGGTGTCGACGCCTCGTTGGCAGACAGCGGCGAAGAGGTCGACGCTGGTGCTCGCGGCCGTGTGCAGCGGGATCTTGAAGGCGGCGACCAGGCCCTTGGCGGGTTCGATGTCGTCGCCCAGGCCGAAGCGGCCGGTCAGGCTATCGAGCTTGGGTTCACGCAGGCAGAACACGATGCGGCGCAGGTGCAGGCCGCGATACAAGGTCTCGAGCACCATGCGCAACACTTCGTTGAGCTTGAAGTTGTCGACCAGCTGATTGGTGATGTCCTCGATGCCCGAGGTGAGCACCTGCACCGCTTCGTCGTGCAGGAGGGCGTCAGCGGCCTCGCGCTGGGCCTCGCGGGTGGTCTCGCGGCTGATCTTGCGGGTGGCTTCGTTGCTTGTGTCGCCGCTGTTTGCGCCGCTGGCCTCGTGGCGATCGAGCTTGGCGGTCGCCTGATCGGCTGTAGCCATCACCTGGGTGGCCTGCAACTGGGTGGGGGTGAGCGAGTCGTCAAGCGCCGGTTCGACCGGTGACAACAAGCGTTGACCGGGCGAGTTCCTGGGCAGGTTGATGTTCATGGCTCGCGCCATCTTCGACAGCTCCTGGCGCGCCTCGGTGGCGGCCGCGTCGAAGGCGCCGGGCTTGACGCCCAGGGCGTGGGCGTAACGCTGGGCGATGGCACGCACATGGCCGTGCACCTCGGCCGGGTCGGTGTGCAGGATCTCGTCGGCCACGGCATTGGCGGCATGGGCCAGCCAGCGCTGGCGCTCGATGGCTTGCTCGGGCGGATGGGCCGGCGGCTCACCCTCCACGTGATGCATGCTTTGCTGCAAGGCCCGGGGCAGGCCCCATTGGCGCGCAACACCCAGGCCGAGTTGCTCGAAGCTCATGCCCAGCACCTGGGCCGACGCATTGGCTGCGCTCAGCGGCGTGGCCGTCACGCCGTGGCCGTGGCTCTTGTGTTCGACACGGGTGATGCGCCGGATCTGCTGCGCTTCTTCGGGGAAGTAGAACTCCGTCAGCGTGCGGCCGAGGTTGTGGAACATGGCGCACAGGAAAGACTCTTCGTCGTCACGCGGGTTCAGGCACAACTCGCGCGCCAGGTTGGCCGCCATCAGCGAGCGCAAGAACTCCACCCGCAGCTGCTGCGCATGGGTCTTGTTCTCCATGTGCTCGAGCAGGATGAGCGACAGCGCCATGTTGCGGATGCCGGCAAACCCCACCAGCGCCACGGCGCGCGACACCGTCGTGATGTTGCCGCCGCCGGCATGTTTGTAGTGCACGGTGTTGACCAGGCGCAGCAGCTTCTGGGTGAGCGCCACGTCCTTGAGGATCTCGTTGCTCAGGCCCGCCAGGCTGGCGTTCTCGGAATAGGTCAGCTTCTGGATGCGCCCCACCGCGTCGGACATGGCCGGAAAGTCGCTCTTGCTGCGCATGCGCCGCAACAGGAACTCGAGCGCGGCGCCGTCCTTCACCGGCGCCACCTGCGTGTCGGCCGGGTGCAGCCAATGCAGCAATGCGTCGTGCAGGGCCTGCGCCGTGGGCCAGCGTTCGGACGCATTGCGCGCCAGGCCGCGCTTGACGATGGCGCGCAGGGTGTCATCGACATCGGTGCCCAGTTCGGTGGGCAGCTGCAGATCGGTCTCGATCACACGTTTCACCGCGCGCCAAGGGTCGGTGTCGAAGTTCAGGCGTTGACCCGCCAGCATCTCGGCCAGCAGGATGGACGCGGCAAACACGTCCATCGCGGCACTGGGCGGCTCACCACGCGCCGCCTCTGGCGAGATGTAGCCAGGGGTGCCGACGATGAGCTGCGGCTGTGCCGCGTCGGCCAGTCGTGCGGCGATGCCGAAGTCCATCACCCGCGGGCGGCCGCTGGCGTCGATCAGGATGTTCGAAGGTTTGAGGTCGCGGTGCACCACACCGGCGGCGTGTGCCGCCTGCAGCCCGGCCAGCACACCCAGCGCCAGTTCGACCGCCTCGCGCGCCGGCAGGCGCTTGTTGCCACGCATCAGGTCGGCCAGGGTGTGGCCCGGAACGAACTCGAACACCAGATAACACTGGCCGTCGATGTTGTCGGCCTCGAACACCGGCACGATGTTGGGGTGCGTCAGCCGGCTCACGGCGCGTGCCTCGTGCAGCCATTCGTCCAGGCTCACCGTGTCGGTGTCCGGGCGCAGCAGCTTGAGCGCCACCTCGCGGTCCAGTCGCGGGTCGTGCGCCAGCCAGACGGTGGCCTGCGCACCTTCACCCAGGCCACGCAACAGGCGGAAGCGCCCCAGCGACTTCACAGGGCTGGTGGCGCGGGCGGCGGGGGAAACATCGGCAGGTCTGGCCACGTCGGGTGTCCTTGTCGGCGGCTGTGGCGTCGAGCCAGGTTGGCGCACGAGCGTCGCGTCGAGCCAGCAGGATCAGGCACCGTCGGGGAGAGTGTGGACTTGTTGCCCACCTGGCGAAGCCCGAAGAAGGACCACTCCTGAGGCGCGATTCGCGCCGCTGCAGCCCCGGGGCGCAGAATGCGCTCGATGAAAGCACCCCCCCGCCTGCAGACCCTGATCGACGAGGGCCTGATCGACACCGTGGTGCGTCAGCTCATGAGTGGCAAGGAGGCCATGGTCTTCGTGGTGCGTTGTGGCGACGAGACGCGCTGCGCCAAGGTCTACAAGGAGGCCACGCACCGCAGCTTCCGCCAGGCGGTGGACTACACCGAGAACCGCAAGGTCAAGAACACCCGCCAGGCGCGCGCCATGGCCAAGGGCACCAAGTTCGGCCGTCAGGCGCAAGAGGCAGCCTGGCAGAGCGCCGAGGTCGACGCCCTGTACCGCCTGGCCAATGCGGGCGTGCGTGTGCCCACGCCGTACAACTTCTTTGAGGGTGTGCTGCTGATGGAGCTGGTCACCAATGCGGACGGCGATGCCGCACCCCGCCTGAACGACGTGGCCTTCAGCGCTGGCGATGCACGCACCCATCACGCCACGCTGCTGCGCGAAGTGGTGCGCATGTTGTGTGCGGGCGTGGTGCACGGCGACCTGTCGGAGTTCAACATCCTGCTGGCCGACGACGGCCCGGTCATCATCGACCTGCCGCAGGCGGTGGACGCGGCCGGCAACAACCATGCGGCACGCATGTTGCTGCGTGACGTGGCCAACTTGCGCGGCTACTTCAGCCGTTATGCCCCCGAGCTGCTGGCCACCGACTACGGCCCCGAGATCTGGACGCTCTATGAGCGCGGCGAGCTGCACACCGACGTGGAGCTCACCGGTCGTTACGAACGCCGCCAGGGCGAGGTGGACCTGAGCAGCGTGATGCGCGAGATCGAGGACGCCCGCTTCGAGGAGCAGGAGCGAAGACTGCGCATGGCCACGCCGGCCTGAACCGGCCGCGTCGACTCACCCACAAGGCTTGCATGATCGAACCGCTGCTGCTCACCACCACCCGCATCTCGACCTTCGACAACAGCGTGCCCCTGACCGGGGCGACCGGCTTCTTCTTCGAGCGTGACGGGCGGCTGTACCTGGTGACGAGCCGCCATGTCTTCATCGACACGCCGAGCAAACACACGCCCAACCGCATCGAGATCGAGCTGCACACCGATGCCGACAACCTGACGCGCACGATCACGCTGGCCATCTACCTCTACCAGGACGGCAAGAGCCGCTGGCGCCAGGGCAGCGACGCAGGCGGCGAGATCGACGTGGCGCTGATCGAGATCGACCGCAGCGCCCTGCCCGACACGGTGCTGCTGCAATGTTTCACCACCGAGCATCTGCAGCGCTCGCTGCAGGAGGTGGAAGTGGGCAGCTCGTTGCTGGTGGTGGGGTTTCCGCTGGGCTTTCATGACACGCTGCATCACCTGCCGGTGGTGCGCCAGGCGGTCATCGCTTCGTCGTTCGGCCTGCGTTTCCAGGGCCAGGGTTACTTCCTGACCGACGCGCGAACCCACCGCGGCACCAGCGGTGCGCCAGTGGTGATGCGTATGCCCGCGGATTGCGGCATGGCCCTGCCCTGGAAACTGCTGGGCGTGCATTCGGCCGGCATGGACATGGGCACGCGCGACCTGCGCCTGGACGAAACCCTGGGCCTGAACTGCGCCTGGTATGCCGACATCCTGCTCACGCTCACGTCCGACGATGCCCGTGTGCCGGGTATCACACCGGTGGCCCCGATGCTGCCCGCGCCGGCCCTGTCGCCTAGCGCCAATCCGGCAGGCAGCCCGCCGAACACCTCGCCGAGTTCGTCGATCACACCCGACGCAACCGGCAAGGCGCCGAACCGGCGGCCCTGAGGCGTGCGAACGCCAGCAAATTAACTAGCCGTAATAATCGACGATTAGTCGACCAAATTTCGTTTCAACTGAACAACAAGTCGCCCGCCCGACTGTGTTTTATTTCCCCACGATAAGCCGAAAAGGCGCCGACGCTGGCGCGCGGGTCTCGTCCTTGACTTTTGACAAGATCGCGCCGCTAGACTAGTCACCGGCTTGTACCCGATCGACCACGGGTCAGCCACAACCAACGACTCGGTATCTCGAAACCCTGACCGGCCAAAAGCCGGGCAGTGCTGTCGCACGGTTGTGGCTGCCAACTCGGCCACTCATCGGGCCAGCCACGGCTTCTCAATAAACAGATTCGCGACGCCATTCGAGCGTCGCGCCGACCGCCTGCGCGTGGATATCTCGTGGTAACCACACAGGCTCCCTCCGATATATCTATAACACCCAGGACCCACCATGTCGCAGCCATCAGATACCCAGAGTTCGGCCAGTCAAACTGTTGCGCTGGGTCGCCGCAGATTTCTCGGCTGGTGCGCCAGCGCAGCCGTGCCGATGGTGGCCGGCAGTGTCGGCGTGACACTCACGGCCTGTATCTCGGACGGCTCGAACGACACCAACACACCGTTTGCCGGACTGTCGCGGGTAGATAACCCGGGCACGCTCAATCTATCGGTACAGCAACGTCGTGTGCAATGGGTACCGGGCCGCACACCTGCCACCGACAACGCCTGGGTGTATGTGCCGCAGGGCACGGCCTCCGGCACCGTGCTGCCCAATCACCTCGGGCCCATCATCAATGTGCGGCGTGACAGTGCCTGCACCATCGTCTGGACCAACACGGTGGGTGAAGCGGCAACGCGCCCGGGCAAACTGTCGACGCCACCGGTCAACAGCCCGCTGACGCAAGACATCTGCGGCAACGTGCAGACCCAGTCCGAGGTGTCGCTGGTGACCCACTTGCACGGCGCACGGGTACAGGGTAGCTCGGACGGCTGGCCACTCGCACCGATCGGTTTTGCCGGCAATCCCTACGGTTTCCCGACCAGCCAGACCTACACCTACCCCAACCAGCAGCGCAGCGCCATGTTGTGGTACCACGACCATGCACTCGACCACACCGGCCGCCATGTGTATGCCGGGCTGGCCGGGCTGTATTTCATCCGCGACGCGGCCGACGACGCCGTGCTCGGCCTGATCGGCGGCGCCGACATGGAGTTTCCGCTCGTCATCCAGGACCGCATCCTGGCCAGCGACGGCATCAACGTCGACTATGCCGCCGGCATGCCGACCACCGATCCGCTGACGCGGCCAGAGTTTCTCGGCACCAGCCTGTTCGTCAACGGACACCCCAGCACTGTGGCGTCAATCGGCCGGCGCACCTGGCGGGTGCGCCTGCTCAATGCCTCGAATGCCCGCACCTATGCGCTGGCGCTGTGCAACCCGGCGGCCATCGAGGCCAGGGCCGGCCAGGTCTGGCACAACCAGTGTGTGCGGGTCATCGGCGCCGACGGTGGCCTGCTGGCCCGGTCGGTGCCGCTGGGCGCGAGTGACGTGATCGTGATTGCCCCGGGCCAGCGGCGCGACCTGCTGGTCGATCTGTCGACCTTGCCGGTCAACGTGAACGCCCTGCGCTGGGTGAACCTGAACCTGCTGGCCACCTTGTCGACCAACGACACGACACCCGAGGCGATCTACACCACCTTCACCGATTCGGTGCTGGCGCCGACCAGCACCAACTACAGCGCAGCGGACGCCGGCTTGTATGCGGCACTCGACGGCCCCGTCACCGACGTCATGCGACTGACCCTCGAGGCCGTGTCGCGGCCCGTCGCCGGCCAGGCCGGCACCGTCTTGTCGCCGACCACGGCAGCCATCGACGCAGTGTTGGCCAACGCTGCCAGCGACGACGACTTCATCTGGGACGGCAACCGTTTCAACCCCATGCCCAATGCCGTCTTCGGCCCCAACCGCATGGTGTTGCTGGTGAGCAATACCGAAGGCCACGCCGCCACCGACGCCGTCAACGGCATTTCCGGCTTCGGTGATGTGCAGATATTCGAGATGGGCGCGGCCGGCACCGACTGGCAGATTCCATTCGCCGTCGACCTGGCCACCGGTGCGGCGCCGGTGGCCGGCGGCCCGGCGGCACCACAGGGCTACAAACTGTCGCGCCGGAGTTTCTTTGCGAGCGAGGTCAATCTCGATGTGACCGCCGCCAAACGTTATCCAGATCTGCACAGCGCGACCATCAGCTGCAAACCCGGCACGTATGAGCGCTGGTATGTGGCCAACATCGGCAATACCCAGCCACTGGTCGCCAACGAGAATCTGCCGGACATGCACCCGTTTCATATCCACCTCGTCAACGGTGTGGTGACACGGCGCTGGGATCTCGACCCGACAACCGGCACCTTCGTGCTGGCCGATAGCCGTGCGCCCGATATCGATGGGGTGGCGCGGCAGGACACGGTGCTGATTCCGTCGAACCAGATCATCGAACTGGTGGTGTATTTCCCGCCGGGATATTCGGGTCAATATGCCTACCACTGCCATCTGCTCGAACATGAGGACATGTGCATGATGTCGCACTTCGAGGTGGCAGCGGCCTGACCGGTTGTCGGCCCCGTCTTGTGGCCCGCGGTCCGACTGGTTGTGAGGCCAGTCGTTGGGCAGGCCGTCGGGGCTGCCGCGGATCGGGCGGCTCAGGCGCTGGTGCGACGCAGCACCAGTTGCACCACCTCGCCGTTGCCGCTGTGCAGGGCACCTTCGATGACCGGGCGCACGCCGGCAAACTGGTGCTCGGTCGTCAAGCCATCGACGCTGTCCAGATCGGCAAAGTCCTGCGTCAGGTCGGCCAGCGTCGGCAACATGTCGGCGTCCTTCGGCCCGCCGGTGCCCAGGGCCAGTTGGCCGGGACTGTAGGCCTCGTGGATGAACAGGCCGCCCGGTTGCAACGCTGCCGCGCAGCGCCGGTGCAAGCTGCGCCGTTGCTGCGACGGCAGGTGCAGAAAGATGCAGACGATGGCAGCCCAGTGTGCCGGGGCGAGTTCGAAGCTCGTCACGTCGGCGTGCACGGTCGTGATCGACACACCACGCTGCGCCGCAAGCGCCTGGGCCTTGGCCAGGCCGGCGTCGGACAGGTCGACCGACGTCACGGCGAACCCCTGCCCGGCCAGCCACACACCGTTGCGCCCTTCACCATCGGCCAGGCACAACACTGGCGCGCCGGCGGGCAAACCCTGCAGGCGATCGGCCTGCTGCGCCAGAAAGTCGTTCGGCGCCGTGCCGTAGGCATACACATCGGGCGCGAAACGCTGGTTCCAGAAATTGCGCAGTTGCTCCTGCGGCGACGGAGAAAACGATGGGTTGGTCATGGCTTCCTGGCCTGCTGGCGGCGGCGCTCCCACTCGACCAGTTCACCGATGAAGCCGCGCCGGAAACCGATCACACACACCACGAAGATGGCGCCGATGATCACCGTCACCCACGCGCCGACCTGATCGGCCAGGTAATCCTGCAGACCGATGATGGTGAAGGCGCCGATCACCGGGCCGGCAAACGTGCCCATGCCGCCGAGCAAGGTCATCAGCACCACCTCACCCGACAACGACCAATGGGCGTCGGACAAGGTGGCAAAGCCCAGGATCAGCGTCTTGAGCGAGCCAGCCAGACCGGCCAGCGCGGTCGAGAGCACAAACGCCAGCAACTTGTAGCGGTCGACGTCGTAGCCCAGCGAGATGGCGCGGGCCTCGTTCTCGCGGATGGCCTTGAGCACCTGGCCGTAGGGTGAATGCACGATACGGATGATGCCCACGAACACGGCGACGAACACCGCCAGCACGACGTAGTACAGGGTCACGTCGCTTTGCAGCGAGATGAAGCCGAACAGGTCACCACGTGGCACCCCTTGCAGGCCGTCTTCACCGCCGGTGAAGGGTGCTTGCAGCCAGACGAAATACACCATCTGCGCCATCGCCAGCGTGACCATGGCGAAGTAGATGCCCTGGCGGCGGATGGCGATCAACCCCACCAGCAGGCCGATGAGTGCCGCACCGCCGGTGCCTGCCAGCACACCCAGCTCGGGCGAGAAACCGGCCGACCTGATCAGCCAGCCGGTGAAGTAGGCGGCAGCACCCAGAAACGCCGCATGGCCGAACGACAACAGCCCGGTAAAACCCAGCAGCAGGTTGAAGGCGCAGGCGAAGATGGCGTAACACAGCGCCTTCATCATGAAGACGGGGTACAGGCCGATGAAGGGTGCGGCCAGCAGCACGGCCAGGCCGATCATCCAGGCGATACGCGCCTTGCGCGCCAGCACGGCGGCGCCGGGGGCACTGGCGGTGAGTGCGTCGTTCAGCTCGGCGGTGAGCGGGTTGTGGATCAGGTCGGTCGATTCGGCGCTCTGCGGCGCGGCGCGGCTGCTGGCCGACAGGTCGGGGGTCATGCGGTCTGCGCTCATCATTTCTCCTTGCCGAACAGGCCGGCGGGGCGAACCATCAGCACGATGGCCATGATGACGAACACGACGATGCTCGACGCCTCGGGATAGAAAACCTTGGTGAGCCCTTCGATGATGCCCAGCGCCAGGCCGGTGAGGATGGAGCCCAGGATCGAGCCCATGCCGCCGATCACCACCACTGCAAACACCACGATGATGAGGTTGCTGCCCATCAGCGGCGTGATCTGGATGACCGGCGCGGCCAGCACACCCGCCATGGCGGCCAGGCCTGCGCCCGCGCCGTAGGTGAGCATCACCATCATCGGCACGTTGACACCGAAGGCCTGCACCAGCGCCGGGTTCTCGGTGCCGGCACGCAGGTAGCTGCCCAGGCGTGTGCGTTCGATGATCCACCAGGTGGCCAGGCAGATCACGAGTGAGGCGAACACGACGAAAGCGCGGTAGTTGGGCAGCACCATGAAGCCCAGGTTGGTGGCACCACGCAGCAGGTCGGGCACCTGGTACTGCTGGCCCGACACACCGAACTGGTCGCGAAAGACCCCTTCGGCAATCAGCGCCAGGCCGAAGGTGAGCAGCAGGCCGTAGATCGGGTCGATCTTGTACAGCCGCTTGAGCAGCGTGCGTTCGACCACCACACCGAGCGCACCCACGATCAACGGCGCCGTGAGCATCGACCACCAGAAGTTGATGCCGAACTTGTCCATGCCCAGCCAGGCCACGTAGGCGCCCATCATGTACAGCGCGCCGTGGGCAAAGTTGACGATGCCCAGCAGCCCGAAGATCACCGCCAGGCCCAGGCTGAGCATGGCGTAGAACGAGCCGTTCACCAGGCCCAGCAGCAGCTGGCCCAGAAAGGCCTGCAAGGGGATGCCGAAGATTTCCATCGTGTGTGCTTCAGGGCTGGGACGCAGGCACGGCGTTAACGCCGTGCCTCGGGGTCAAACTACTTCCAGGCCGCGCACTTGGTGTCGGCCTTGCTGGTCCAGGCGGCCTCACCCTTGATGGTCTCGACGACGTTGTAGTAGTCCCAGGGTTCGGCCGACTTGTCGGGCGACTTCACCTGCATCAGGTACATGTCGTGCACCATGCGGCCGTCGGCGCGCACAAAACCACCCTTGGCGAAGACGTCGTTGATGGGTGTCTTCCTGAGTTGCGCCAGCACCTTGTCGCCGTCGTCGCTGCCCACCGTCTTGACGGCACGCAGGTAGTTCAGTGCCGCCGAGTAGTCGCCCGCCTGAAGCGACGACGGCATCCGCTTGATCTTCTCGAAGAACTTGCGGCTCCAGGCGCGCGCCTCGGCGTCCTTGTTCCAGTACCAGCTGTCCGTCAGGTACATGCCCTGGGTGGTGGCCAGCCCGAGCGAGTGGATGTCGTTGATGAAGATGAGCAGGCCGGCCAGCTTCATCGTCTTGGTGACGCCGAACTCGTTGGCGGCCTTGATGGCGTTGATGGTGTCGCCACCGGCATTGGCCAGGCCCAGGATCTGCGCCTTGCTGCTTTGTGCCTGCAGCAAGAAGGACGAGAAGTCACTCGCCGACAGCGGGTGTTTGACGGTGCCGACGATGTTGCCGCCGGCATTCTTGACAACTGCGGCGGTGTCGGCCTGCAGTGCCGCGCCGAAGGCGTAGTCGGCTTGCAGGAAGTACCAACTCTTGCCTCCCGCCTTGACGACCGCATTGCCCGTGCCCTTGGCCAGCGCGACGGTGTCGTAGGCCCAGTGGATGGTGTAGGGCGTGCATTGGTCGTTGGTGAGCGCCGACGTTGCCGCGCCAACCACGAGGAAGGGCTTCTTCTTCTCGGCCGCGACCTTGGACATGGCCAGCGCGGTACCTGAATTGGTGCCGCCGATGAGCATGTCCAGGCCCTGGGTGTCGAACCATTCGCGCGCCTTGCCGGCGGCGACGTCAGCCTTGTTCAGGTGGTCGGCCGACAGCACCTCGATCTTCTTGCCGTTGATGGCGCCGCCCATGTCGGCGACAGCCATCTTGATGGCTTCCACGCCGGCCGGGCCATCGAGATCGGAGTAAAGCCCCGACATGTCGGTGATGATGCCGATCTTGATCGTGTCACCCGAGATTTGCGCCTGGGCAGGTGCGCTCAGGCCGAACAACGAGGCCAGGGCCAGGGTGCAGGCGGTGGAAAGCTTGGTCAATGTCATAACAGTCTCCTTCTTCGGAACAGCTGGGGTCGGGTCGGGGAACGTGGTCACACGCCCAGGTACTCGTGCAGGCGCTCCATACGCGCGGGCAGTTCGGCCTGGGTGAATTGCTGGATGACCTCGCCATGTTCCATGACGAGGAAACGGTCCGCCAGCGGCGCGGCGAACCTGAAGTTCTGCTCCACCATGATGATGGTGTAGCCGCGCTTGCGCAGCATGGTCACCATCTCGGCAAGTTTTTGAACGATGACGGGGGCCAGCCCCTCGCTGATCTCGTCGAGCAGCAGCAGGCGAGCACCGGTGCGCAGGATGCGCGCCACCGCCAGCATCTGCTGTTCACCCCCCGACAGCCGCGAGCCCTGGCTGCCTGCACGCTCTTGCAGGTTGGGGAACATGGCGTAGATGTCGTCCACACTCATGCCACCAGCACCGAGGGTGGGCGGCAACATCAGGTTCTCTTCGGCCGACAGGCTCGAGAAGATGCCGCGTTCTTCGGGGCAATAACCCAGGCCCAGGCGCGCGATGCGATGGGTGGGCATGTCGATGGTCTCCTGGCCCATCACCTTGATGCTGCCCTTGCGGCTGCCGATCAGGCCCATGATGGCGCGCAGCGTGCTCGTGCGCCCGGCGCCGTTGCGGCCCAGCAAGGTGACCACTTCACCTTCGTCCACATGCAGGTTCACGCCGTGCAGCACATGGCTTTCGCCGTACCAGCCGTGCAGATCGGTGATCTCGAGGAAGCGCTTGCTCATGACAAAACTCCCCCTCGGGGGGACGCGAACGCAGTGAGCTTGGGGGCCGTCATCAATGCGCCCCCACCAGCTCGGTCTGCGCGCTGCCCATGTAGGCCTCGATCACCGCCGGGTTCTTGCTCACCTGTTCGTACGGCCCTTCGGCCAGCGTGGCGCCACGCTGCAGCACGGTGATGGTGTCGGCGATGCTGGCGACCACACTCATGTTGTGCTCCACCATCAGCACGGTGCGGTCGGCCGCTACCTTCTTGATGAGCTGGCGGATGCGGTCGACGTCTTCGAGACCCATGCCCTGCGTGGGTTCGTCCAGCAGCATGAGCTTGGGGTTCATGGCCAGCGTGGTGGCAATCTCGAGCGCCCGTTTGCGGCCGTAGCTCAGCTCCACCGCCGTGAGTGCGGCGAACTGCGCCAGATCCACCTCGCGCAGCAGCGCCATCGCCCGCGCGTTGAGGCCGTCGAGCGTGCGGTCGCTCTTCCAGAAGTGGAAGGAGTTGTGCAACTCGCGCTGCAGCGCCACCCGCACGTTCTCGAGCACGGTGAGGTGCGGAAACACCGACGAGATCTGGAACGAGCGGATCACACCGCGCCGGGCGATGTGGGCCGAACTCTCGGCCGTGATGTCGATGCCGTCGAAGGTAATCGTGCCCGAGGTCGGCGTCAGGAACTTGGTCAGCAGGTTGAAGCAGGTCGTCTTGCCCGCGCCGTTGGGGCCGATCAAGGCATGGATGCTGCCGCGCCTGACCTTGAGGTCGACCTTGTTGACCGCAACAAAGCCCTTGAACTCCTTGGTCAGTGCGCGTGTCTCGAGGATGTTGTCGTCACTCATGCAGGGTGGCAGGGCAGATGATGGGTGGCGCGACGGTGACCGGCAGCATGCCGCGGCAGGCCCGGTCGGCACTCACTCGAACGACTGTCAATTTGTGTAAGCCGGCCGAGTCTAGAGTCCCGCGCAGGCCCTGCGGTGCAGTATTGCTTACCCGGTGCTTACCCCTAGACGCCCACCCGTCAACCCACCCGGCGCCCTGAGATGAGCTGGAAGATCAGGACGACGATGGCCACCACCAGCAGGATGTGCAACAGACCACCCGCGGTGAACGAAGTCACCAGACCGGCCAGCCACAAGACAAGCAAAACCACGACAAGGGTGTAGAGCACGGTCGATCTCCAGCAGGTTGAACAGCCGTGGCGCAGCAACCGCCTGCCATCGGCTGACTCACAGCATGGCTGCCGACAATGCCCGGCGGCAGCGGCCGATCACGCGACGTGGCGTAGGCGAAATCCCACGCCAGGCCCACGGCATCGACGCGTCGGATTTGCCCGGCGCACGCCCCACGCCCCACGCCACTCGGTCAACCCATCAGCGTGTGCAGGCGCACAGACTGCCCCGGTCGTGCCAACCAGCATGGGCACAGCGGCAACGTCAGGCCGAAGCCGGCGACGCCATCCGACACCTGCACATCACCAAGGAAACACCATGTCCAAGGGCCAGAACGGCAACAAGGAAGCGAAGAAGCCCAAGAAGCCGCCGGCACCGTCACAACCGCTCGGAGGCGCCGTGACACCCACATCGGTAGCGGCGCTGCCGAACCGGGCCAAACGCAAGTAAGGACAGCTCAGCGTGGCGTGGCAGGGTTGGCAGCGTCGCCTTCGCCGCTCTCGCGGCTCTGGCCGCTGGTATCGGTCTTCTCGCTGCCAATCTCACCGGCGTCGCGGCTGACTTCGCCGCGGCTCTCGCCTTGATCGCCGCCGTCGCCGCCGCCCCCTGCGTCGGGAAGTGCGGCTGGCAACGGGTCGACCAAGGTCACTTCGGCCAGCAGTTCGGTCTCGCTGGTGGTCCGGGTGGAAACCTCGACGGTGTCGGTCTTGGTCAGCACGTTGCGCTCGGTCGATGTGGTGCCGGCGCCACCTTCGCGTGTGCTGGCCTCGCGCAGTTTCTCGAGGGCATCCGACATACGTTGCGACCAGCCGCCCACCTCGGTCTCGAGGATACGTTCGGTGAACTTGCCCAGGTGCTCGATGTGTTGAGCGTCCTTCTGTTCTTCGGGATCCAGCGACAGCCACCAGGCCTCGATGTTCTCGAGGTCGGTCGCCGTCTGGTTGAAGCTCATCAGCGTGGTTTCGACCTGCTTGAAGGTGAGGTAACTCGCCAGCGCACTGGCCACCGTGGTGGTCGACGCGATCCAGATCACCCACGTGTCGCCCAACGCGCCGAACAGGGTGCCGAAACCACCCACCACCAACACCGCGTATTGCGTACGCTTCATGGTGGTCTCGAGCCCCACGGACTTGCGCCTGTAGAACGACAGCTGGTTCTGAAGACGCAGGCGCACGTACTGGTCGGTGCTGAGCAGGCTCATGCCGTCGTCGTTCTCGGCGGTCGAGTTCTTCGGCGGTATCGGCCCCTGGTACGGTGGCAGCGCCAGTGTGTTGACCTCGGTACGCGCCAGCCGACGGGTCACATCCTCGACCGCCATCTTGAGCTGTTTCTCGCGCTTGTCGTTCGATGCATAGCCCTGCGAATGCAGGCGATAGAGATAGATCTCGCGTTTGATGCCCTCGGCCGCAGCACGCAGCAGCACCCAGCGTTTGCCGTAACTGAAGCGGTTGACCCCAGCCACCAGGATCGACAGGAAGATGGGCACCACGACAAGCAACAAGCTCAGCGTGCCTCGCAGCGGGTGGGCCAGAAACGTCGCCCAGGCACCCGTGCCCTGCCCCGCGGTACTGGCCGACGCAGCCGCCGCCGCGCTGGCCAGTGCCGCCGCATCGTTGGGGGTCATGCCCGCCCCACCGGCCAGTGTCTGGATTGCAGCCAGCACCACCGCCGCCACCCCCACCACCAGAATGGCCGTCTGGTTCAGCATGAACACCCGCTGCTGTCGGATCGCCGCTTCGTCGATCGCAGCAAAACGTTGCCACACCTGGCGCAACACGCTCAGGCCACCGCAGGCGCGCTCCACCTCACGCGTCAACACCTCCACCGCCACGGCGATCTTGTCGTCCAGATCCACCACCGTCAGATTGCCATCGGCCAGGATCTCGGCCACCAGCGGGTCGTCCAGATCAGCCCCCTTGGCCTCGTGGTGCTCCACCAGCGCGTCCGCCGCGCCACCACTGCCCTTGATCACCACGATCGGCCAGCGCCGCCGCACCGCCTGCAACACCTCGCCCAGATCGGCCGGCACCCCACCCACCAGCAACAACATGGCGTGGCGCCCACCGGTCAAGGCATGCATCAGCTCGATCGTGGCGCGCCGCTCGTCACCCCAGTGCGCCCCCTCGGCCACAAACAGATGGCTCAGCGCAGGCACCAGCGCCGGCTTGGGCGGCTGGGCCTTCACATCCAGCTGACCGGCCGGCGCCACACCCAGCAACAGCGGCTTGCGCAAGGCGTCGCGCGCACAAGCGCCCACCAGCTCGGCCACCCGGTCGTCGGCGCCGCGCAGCACACACAAACCCTTGAACTCACCCAGCGCCCGCAACAACCCGCGCCCGAACAACTGCGTCAGCCGCGCGTTGCGCCGCTCATCCAGCTCGGCAGCGCCACCCGCCAGCACCACCACCGCATCCACCGCGTCCGCCGCGTCCGACTTGGGCAACGCCAGCTGCTCAGCCAGCCCCTGCGCCGTATCCCCCGCCTGAGCCTGCAGCACCGCCACCTTGCTGCCGTCCGCCGCCGTGATCTCGAACTTGCTCGCCATGCCTCGTCCCTCCCGAACTTGTTCACTGCAATCGTGGCCGCTCCACCGGCCCGGGCAGACCCTAGCGCCCACCGCCGCGGCAGTCTATGAGGCCCAACCCCGCCGGCTGACTGCCCCGCCCCGGCCCGCAGTGAAGAAATCGGCAAACACGTACACCGCCCCTCTCACCGCCGCCACCCAAGGCCAGCCCGTAGTTGGCCAGTTTCCGCACCGACATCCGGGTGACAAAGGTCAATCGCAGCGGACACCCGCTCACGGCCATCGAATCGACCCGCCGCACGGCCAACCTCGCCTGCCGCTGCCCGGCACCGTTGTCGACGCACCCATCCACCACCCACGAGCCACTTGCGCAACCATGCCCGAACCGGCAAAGTCAGGCCAAGGGAGGCCAGCGCCATATGTCGGCGCCATACGCAGCATGAGAAGCACCTTGAAATTCACGAACTTGTATCGGCTCAACGACTTGCATGCGTCAGAGGGTGATTTCCCGGAAAGCAGGCTGGCTGAATACGCAGCAGAACTGCGCCCGATATAGACGTTGGGCATCATAAGGAAACGTTGTGCTGAGTTTGACGAGTGAGCGGTGGTCAGAACTGCAACACGCATACGGCAGCGCGGTGGACACACCCGTGCTGCTCGCTCAATTGAACTCGCTTCCTTCATCGGATGGTACTGCCGAGCCGTGGTTCAGCCTCTGGAGCGCACTCGCTCACCAGGGAGACGTTTACTCCGCATCGTTCGCCGCTGTTCCACACGTCGTTGCCGCGCTGGCAATCGCGCCAGCCCAAGCCGACTCGTCATTCCTCCAATTCCCCGCATGGATAGAAATCTGCAGGGCTAAAGGAGAAGTCGAGGTTCCTGAAGACCTTTCGGAGGCTTATTTCAGTTCCCTTGCGCGCCTTCCGTCGCTGGCGGCGCTGGCTCTCGCCAGTCAGCGTGAGCGCGGTGTTGTTGCTTGTGCCTTGTCTGCCACGGCCGCAGCCCAAGGACAGCACGCTATTGCTGAGGCAGTGCTAGAGATGGCAGAGCCCGAGACAGCCGAGCAGTTTCTGCAATGGTATTTCGACCAATGACGCCCAACCCTTTGGTCAACCTGCGCCAGCTATGCTGGCAGGTCCGCTTACCGAACTACAAGGGCTTCCCCCTCAGACTATGCCCAGTCCTTCACCCCAGGAACTCGCGCTGGTGACGTGCCTTCGGAGTCACGCGGACGCGCTTCCCCCCGATGCATCCAAGACTTCTGACTTATTGCGCTCGCATGCAATTGCTCTCGAATCCTCGAAAGATGCGGGGCAGTGCCTGATGGAGTTTGAGAAATACGCCGCTCACTACAAGGGACTCAGGGACGAACTCGCAGTTGGCATCAGCGATTCAGATTGGACCGCGCTTGTACGCGACGTGCGTATTCACGCTAAGGCTGCGGTTCGATCGAAGGGGTTGGACCGCTCGCTGTTGGGTAGGCTGAGCGCCATGTTCGGAACATCATGAAGGTACGTGCAAGCTCTGTCCGTAGCGCAAACAGGGGCAGTGGCCGTGCATTGCTCTTTAACTAGAGCCCCGGTACCAGGTCTTGCCTTTTGCCAAAACTCCCACATCGGCCAATCGGACCTCCTTCGGGATCCACTGGCCTTTTCCTATTTCTGGATATTCGCATTGTCTAGAACGCGCATCGCTGTCATTGTTCTTGGTTTGTCGATTCTCGCGATCGCCAGTTGGAAACTCGCTGACGCCCTTCTCGATTCGCAAGCAACTGGGACAGTACTCCTTGGCGAGACAACCCGCTCTCCGAACTATCGGGGCATGAAATATCCCTATCCAGTAGGGGATGCATGGGCGTACTTGCTTGGATGGTTCACCATTGCCTGTGGCGGAGTTTTGCTCGCGTGTGCATCGTCAAGACGGTTCGGACGGGTCATTCTCGCCATGGTGGCATTTCTTGCTGGGCTCATTCTCACGTCGGCAGCGCCCTTCATCAGCAGCGTCGCAGGGCTCGCCATATTTATTGCTGTCGTTGCTGGAGGCAGCGGGGTCACGATCGTCATCATGCTTTGGCTAGCACGGAGGAGGCACCGAGAGTTGGAAGAGGCTCCCGAAAGAAGATACCATCCTTCAAAGTGAAGCGTAGCAGTGCATATCGTCGACACCCGTCTCAGGTTCATTGCGCCTGCGTTCGCAACGAGGCAAAGTCAACATCAGGGAGTTGCCGCCATGCCCGGCAGATCAGATCAGGTGCAACGTCAATTTAATCCGACTCGTACGCATGTTGTTCACCGGCTTCGCCGTCAAATCGAAAGCCAGGCATTCCCTCGCATTCAGATGGGCCTCATCGTCGGGCTTACAGGTGGTTTCGGCCTGTTGTCTTCCTTTTTACTCCTACGCACCGGCATCGAGAGCATGGCGCTTCGTTACCCTCTCGCGCTGGGTATTGCCTATCTCTTCTTCCTGTTTCTGCTGTGGTTATGGCTGCGAAGCAAGGCAGAAGATTATGCAGACTTGGCGGATATTGCCGGCTCAATGCCGTCTCCTGGTAATATTGGGTCGGCACCAAATTTGATCAGCGGCGGTGGCGGCGATTTTGGCGGTGGTGGCGCATCGGCATCGTTCGATGCCGGGCACGCCGACATCGCTGCAGCACCACCAGTCAAAGAATTCAGCGACGTGGCAAACGCAGTATCCGACGCAGATGAATTCGCCACACCACTCATGGCCATATTGGTGACGGTAGGCCTCGCATTTGCATCGCTCTATATCGTGTACTTGGCGCCATCGCTATTCGCCGAACTGCTGTTCGACGGCGCTTTGTCATACACACTTTACCGTCGTCTACGCGGCATCGATAGCAAGCACTGGCTAGGCACTGCTGTACGGCGAACCATACTCCCTTTTGGAATGACTGCATTGTTCTTGTGCGCCGTAGGTGCGGCAATGGCTGCCTACGCGCCCGGCGCACGTTCGATCGGTGACGTCCTGCATTTCAAGATTGCAAAATGACTCTAACCGCATGGTACCTGCCGCATGAACTCGCTCGAATCGGTGCCGTATCGCGGATTGATTTCATTGGTTGCAGTTTTCATTTGCACACTGATCTCGAAGAAGGTTTATGGCAAGTCACGCAGACCGCTACGTGAGATCGTTGCCTGCGCAAAAGGTGGAGACATCCTCAGCATAATGACACTATTCTTTGGCTTCAGTTTTGTGTTGAGCCTGGTGTGGATGAGAGTTGGCAATGTTTCCAACTGACGCGGTGAGCAGTTTATTCAATCCAACCCGCCAACGTCATGCCTGAACTTTGGCACGGAAAGTTCAGTTGCCACGCCTTTACCGGGCTGGATTCTTCTTCATGCGGCATCTCAATTGGGGCCCTCTCCTTCCACAAACCCGGTCAAAGCACCCAATTTACCCACTCATTCAGGAGGCGGAATGCAAATGACAATTCACGCACTTCTCACAGGTGTCCCTGATGTTATTTGGTCAGGGGTAATTGCATCTGTGCTGACACTTGGAGGAGTGCTGCTGGCCAACCGAAGCAGTACGACGCGCCTAAGGATACAACTTGATCACGAGTCCCAAGAGAAAGCAAAACAAAGGCGCGCCGAACTCAGAAGGGATGTGTACCTCGCAGTTGCCGAAGAATCCGTAAAGGCCAATGCCTGCCTTGCCGCACTACCAAACGCGGACCTATCGAAATCAGACGCAATCACCCCATTGGAAGGATTCTTTTCGGCCGCGGCAAAATTGCAGATGGTGGCCAACACGGAAACCGCACTTCAAACCAGTCAGCTAGTTAGTTCCTATGGGCAATTGCTGTTCCGAGTGATGGCGCTTGCAAGACCAATACAGCGCGCAAAACTTTCAGCTCAGTTATCAAAGCAGTTATACGAAGAAGCACAAACAGAGATCAAACGAATACTCGCTGCAATGACTGCACTGAATGAGTCCGGAAGCCCCGATCCGGAGAAATTCGCTAGGCTGGGACAATCATTCGATCTTTACCGCGGCCAGGCGGAACGGCATGCCGCTGAGCAAAATGAGGCATTGGATCAAGCAACGTCACTTCATCTCCAATTTCTCAAAGAGTTACTTCCTTCGACGAAAGCAATTGGAATGAAGACCATGATCTTAATGATAGAAATACGACGCGAATTCGATATCGAAAGTGATAACCTCGCCATGGAGAACGAAATGCGGACGCAGTGGGCACGAATGGAAGAATCAGTGGACTCACTTCTGCGCAGCATAGATGAGACTTCCCACAGATACACCGCAAAATAGTTGCACAGCAGAGAATTGAACTTCGAAACCTGATCAACGCGAAGAAGCCCCGGAAAGAATATTGCGAATAGACGCGCCACGGAATTTCTCCGCCATAATCCCCGAACACCCCTCTCAGGAGAACCACATGGCCGCCGGCGCAATCTTTACCGTCCTGTCCAATATCCCCTGGGGCCAGGTGGTGGACAACGCACCCAAGTTGGCGGATGGGGCGGCGAAGTTGTGGAACCTAATCGCGCGCAAGAAGGCTGGCACTGCACCCGAGGTGGGTGCCAAGGTGGTTGTGGGTGCGGCGCCGTCCGACCCGGAGGTGTTGAGGCAGCGGCTGGTGGCGATGGAGGAGCACATTGTTCGGCTCGAAGAACAGATGGGCGCTTCGGCCGAGTTGATCAAGGCACTGGCCGAGCAAAATACCCAGCTGGTGAACAAGATCGAGTTGAACAGCGTGCGGCTGACCCGCATCGCCATGGGCGCGGCAATCGTCGCCACTGGTTTGCTTGGGGCGATTGTTTACCTGTTGCTTCAGGCATGACGCAAAAGTTCGAGTGGCATCCTGCCATTTCGCTCTGCACCACCAACTGCTCGCCCATTCACAGTACATCGAACTGCGGTTCAACTCCGACGCCGAGGTCGACCAGGTGGTCAGACTGGTGAAGATTGCGATCGACTTGGCGTAGGCGGTCGACACGCGGGTTTCAGCTATCGGTGCATGACCCAGACCTGCCTGGCCCTCACTCGCGGCATGATGGGCGCATGACCCTGCGCATCCTCGTTGCCGGTTTTCAGCACGAAACCAATACCTTTGCCCCGTCGACGGCGGACTGGGCGGCGTTCAACCGGGGCGATGCGTTTCCGGCGTATCGGCGCGGTGCGGCGATGCTGCGTTTCATGGCCGGGGTGGGTGCGCCCTTGAGTGGTTTCATGACCGCGGCGGCGGCGCAGCAACCGGGCTGGGCGCTGCTGCCTTCGGTGTGGGCTGGGGCGTCACCTTCGGCGCAGGTGACCGAAGCAGCCTTCGAGCGTATTGCGGGCGAGATCGTGAGTGATGCGCAGGCGGCGCTGGCTGACCCGGCGCACGGTGGGCTGGATGCCATCTACCTCGACCTGCACGGCGCGGCCGTGGCCGAACACTGCGACGACTGTGAGGGTGAGTTGCTGCGCCGCCTGCGTGCCGTGGTGGGCCCGGATCTGCCCATCGCCGTGAGCCTGGATCTGCATGCCAACGTGAGTGATGCCATGCTGGCGCTGGCCGATGTGATGGTGGCGTACCGCACCTATCCGCATGTGGACATGGAGGCCACCGGCGCACGCGCGGCGCAGCTGCTGGCCGAGCGGCTGAAGCGCGGCAGCCGCGCGCCGTGGCACGCGCTGGCGCTGCCGTTTCTGATTCCGATCGCCTCGCAGTCGACGATGCGGGCACCGGCTCAGCACATCTTCTCGCGGCTGGCCGAGATCGACGCACAGCTGGGCACGAGTTCGAACTTCTGCATGGCGTTTCCGGCGGCGGACATTGCCGAGGCGGCGCCGCGCATCTGGTGCAGCGGCGCCACGGCAGATGCCGCACGGGCCGCCGCCGAGGCGCTGCATGCCCTGGCCTGCCAACCGGCGCCATGGGCGCTGGACATCCTGCCCGCACAAGCCGCAGTGACTCAGGCACTGAGCCTGTGTGGGGATGCCAACCGGCCGGTGGTGATTGCCGACACACAGGACAACCCCGGTGCCGGAGGCGACAGCAACACCACCGGCCTGATCCACGAGCTGCTGGCGCAAGGTGCCGGGCGGCGCTGGCCGGGGCAGGTGGTGGTGGGCCTGCTGCACGATCCGGCTGCGGCGGCACAGGCGCATGAAGCCGGGGCAGGTGCGTGGCTCGACATCACCATCGGCAGCGCGGTGCCCACCTTCACCGGCCAGCCGAGTGATGCGCCGGTGGCGGGGCCGTGGCGTGTGGTGTCGATCAGCGACGGCCGCTGCCTGCTGAAGGGCCCCATGATGACCGGCCATGTGGCCGAGCTCGGTGCCTGCGCCTGTCTGGAACAGGATGGCTTGCAGGTGGTGGTGATGAGCGCCAAGGCCCAGCTGCTCGACCGCGAGATGCTGCGCCTGCAAGGCGTCGTGCCCGAAGTGATGAAGATCATCGTGGTGAAAAGCTCCAACCACTTCCGCGCCGACTTTGCGCCGATCGCCTCCCACGTTCTGGTCGCCAAGGCGGCCGGGCCGATGGCTGCCGACCCGGCCGATCTGCCCTGGCGCAAGTTGCCGGTGGCATTGCGCGCACGCATCGACACCACACTTGAAGGCCAGCCATGAACGGCGTCAATGCCGTTGCCATCTCCACGGCAATGACCGATGGCATGACCGACCTGAACGCCGATGCACTCTCGCGGGCCATCCATGCCCGCGAGTTGTCGTGCCGCGAGGTGATGTTGGCCTATCTGGCGCGCATCCACCGGCTCAACCCGGCGCTCAACGCCATCGTCAACCTGGCGGACGACGACAGCTTGCTGGCCCAGGCCGATGAACGAGACGCCGAGCTGGCGCGTGGTGCGAGCCGCGGCTGGATGCACGGCTTGCCGCAGGCGATCAAGGACACGGGGCATGCGCAAGGTTTCCCCACCACCTACGGCTGCACGCTGCTGAAAGGCGCCGTGGCCACGCAGGACAGCGTGATGACGGCACGCATGAAGGCCGCCGGCGCCATCATCGTCGGCAAGACCAACATGCCCGAGTTCGGCCTGGGCTCCCACACCTTCAACGACCTGTTCGGCGCCACGCCCAACGCCTGGGACGCACGTGTGAGTGCAGGTGGCTCGAGCGGCGGCGCGGCGGTGGCGCTGGCGCAGCGGCTGCTGCCGGTGGCGGATGGCTCGGACTTCATGGGCTCGCTGCGCAACCCTGCAGCCTGGGCCAACATCTTCGGCCTGCGGCCCAGCCAGGGCCGGGTGCCGTATTGGCCCGCCGCCGATGTGTGGGTCAGCCAGCTCGCCACCGAGGGGCCGATGGCGCGCAGTGTGGTCGACCTGGCACGGCTGCTGGCGGTGCAAGCCGGGCACGATGCACGCGTTCCGCTGTCGCTGGAGGGCACACTCGACGGCCTGCCGTTCGCGGCCGGAGCCGGGGCCTTGGGTGATGTGGCTGCAGGCGACAACTCGGCCGGCAACGGGTCGTCCGGCTACCAGCCGGGAGCCGGTGCCTCGTCACCTCTGCGTGGCCTGCGTGTGGCCTGGCTGGGTGACCTGGGCGGCCATCTGGCGATGGAAGACGGCTTGCTGCAGGCCTGCACCAACGGTTTGGCACGTATGGCCGGCGCAGGCGCCGTGGTGGAGCCCGCCACGCTGACGTTCAACCTCGATCGCCTGTGGCAGGCCTGGCTGGTGTGGCGCCGCGCGCTGGTCGGCCCGCGGGTGGCGGCGCTGCTCGGGCGGCCGGGTGCACGCGACGTCATCAAGCCCGAAGCCTTGTGGGAACACGACCAGGCGCAAGGCCTGGGCTACATGGACTTCATGAGAGCCAGCGAGGTGCGCACGGCGTATCACGCCTGCCTGCTCGGGCTGTTCGAGCACTACGACGTGCTGGCGCTGCCGGTGACCCAGGTGTGGCCGTTTGCCATCGCCGAACGCTGGCCGCAGCAGATCGCCGGGCGCACCATGGACACCTATCACCGCTGGATGGAGGTGACGCTGTACGCCACCTTTGCCGGCCTGCCGGGCATGAGTGTGCCGGCGGGCTTTCATGCCAACGGGCGCTGGCCGGCGGGGCTTCAGCTGATCGGCAAACCGCGCGGCGACGCCGAATTGCTGCGCGTGGCTGCGGGCTACGAGACTCTCATCACCGACTGGCTGGCGCAACGCCCGCCTGAACCGGCAGGCGCCTGAGGCCCGGGCACCACCGGGTCAGCTCACTGGTCAGCTCACGGGTCGGGTCATGGGTCGTGTCGCGGGCCACGACCCTGGCCATGCGCCGGGCCAAGACCCGCGCCAGCTCATGGGGATGTGGTGCAACCGGTGGGGCCGCAGTCGCATGATTGCCCCCCGGCCGATTCGTTCGGGTCGACCGTCTTGCTCCACCCACCACACAGGAGAGACACGATGAATTCCAAGCTCAAGAAAGCGGCCGACACCATCCTCACCTACAGCACCACCGGCAGGGCTGGCGGCGCCCCCGGCGTGGTGGCCATGGCGACCGACAAGAAGAAGAACTTCTACGAAGGTTGCGCGGGTGTGCGTGAACTCGGCAACCATCAACCGATGACGCTGGACACGGTGATGGCGATCTTCTCGACCAGCAAGGCCATCACCGGCACGGCGGCCATGCAGCTGGTGGAAGAAGGGCTCATCCACCTGAACGACCCGGTGAGCAGATACGTGCCCGAGATTGCCGAACTGCAGGTGCTGATCGGCTTCGACTCCGCCGGCGAGCCGGTGACACGGCCACCGAAACGCGCGATCACCATCAACGACCTGATGCTGCACACCTCGGGCCTGTGTTACGAGTTCTTCAGTGCCGACGACCTCAGGTACCGCAACACCAAGGCCATACCGACGGTGGTGTCGAGCAGCTTTGCCTCGATCCGCACCGTGCTGCTGCACGACCCGGGTGAACGCTGGACCTACGGCGTCAACATCGACTGGCTCGGCCGGGTCATCGAGCAGCAACGTGGCCAACGCCTGGGTGCCGTGCTGGCCGAACGGGTCTTCGGCCCGCTGGGCATGAAGGACACGGCCTTCACGATGAGTGAATCGATGCGCGCCCGCCGGGCCTGCCTGCACGACCGCGCCCAGGACGGCAAGGTCACCCCCCTGCCCGACCTGGTGTTGCCGCAACCACCCGAGATGGACATGGGTGGCCACGGCCTGTACGCCACGGTGGGGGATTACATGAAGTTCATCCGCATGATGCTCAACGACGGCGACGGCCCGCACGGCCGGGTGCTGAAGGCCGCCACGGTCGAGGCGATGTGCAAGAACGGTCTGCCCGCCGGTGTGACGAGTGGCGGCTGGACGACGTCGATCCCGTCGCTGTCGAACTCGGGTGAATTCGACCCGGGCATCAAGAAGACCTGGGCCTACACCTTCCAGCGCAACGAGGAGACCACCAGCACCGGGCGCCCCGCCGGATCGCTGATGTGGGCAGGCCTGGGCAACCAGTACTACTGGATCGACCGCAAGAGTGGCATCGGTGGCTACTGGTCGGCGCAGATCATGCCGTTCCAGGACGTGGCGGCGTACCCGGGGTTTGTCGACTTCGAGACGGCGATCTACCGCAACCGATGATCACCCGCGGCGGCGCGCCCGGATGACGCGGCACCGCCCGCCTGGTGCGGCAGCCGTCAGCCGGCGGGCGCCACGGCCGCACGCGCATGCCAGAACACCGCGAAGAAATGGCAGCTGCTGCCGGCCATGACGAACAGGTGCCACACGAAGTGCGCGTAACGCACGCGGTGGTCGAACAAGAAGACCACCGCACCGGCCGTGTAACACAGGCCACCCGCCACCAGCCACACCAGGCCGGCGGTGGACATCCGTTCGAACAGCGGCACCACGGCAATCACCGCCACCCAACCCATGGCCACGTACAGACCGGTGGACCACAGCGGGTGTTTGAGCCTGTCGAACAACTTGGCGCCCACACCCAGCAGCGCCGCGGCCCACACCACGCCGAACAGCGACCAGCCCCACGCGCCATTGAGCACGCCCAGCAGGAAGGGCATGTAGCTGCCGGCGATGAACAGGTAGATGGCGGCGTGGTCGAGCCGGTTCAGCCACACCTTGGCGCGGCCCTGGCCCAAGGCGTGGTACAGCGTGGACACGCCGTAGAGCACGATCATGGTGCCGGCAAACAGGCTGGCCGCCACCACGTCGGCAGCCTTGCCCTTTTGCACCGCCTGCACCACCAGCAATGGCAGGCCGGCGATGGCCAGCACAAACGCCACACCGTGGCTGATGGCGTTGGCGACTTCTTCGCCGGTGGTCTGGGGTCGATCGACAGTGCCTGAGTTCATGCGCCGGCATTGTGGCCTGAGGTCGCACCGACCCGCGGGTCTACCCCCAGCGCCGCGCCCCCACCCGATCTGCAGCCAGAATCGACCCGGCCTTGAACTCCACTCAACTCATCCGGATCGTCGCACCCATGACGCTGCTTGCCCTGCTGCTGGCCTGGTGGTTGTGGACGCCCGACCTCGACCGCGCCACGCTCGAAGCCCGATACCTGCGCGCACCGGGCGACATGGTCGAACTCGCACTCCCGGGCAAGGTGGCACCGGCGCAGGCAGCCGACGCCGCAGCCAAGGCGACGACGACCGCAATGACACAACCGGTACGTCTGCATGTACGCGACAGCGGCCCGCGCGACGCACCGGCCATCGTGATGCTGCACGGCTTCGGCGCCAGCTTGCACACCTGGCAGGCCTGGGCCGAGGTGCTGCAGGTCGATCACCGCGTCATCCGCTTCGACCTGCCCGGATCGGGCCTGAGCCCGCCCGACCCGAGCGGCGCCTACACCGACACCCGCAGCATGCAGTTGCTGCTGGCGCTGATGGATCAGCTGGGTGTGCCACGCGCCAGTGTGGCCGGCCATTCCATCGGCGGGCGGCTGGCCTGGCAGTTTGCTGCGGCACATGCCGACCGCGTCGACAAGCTGGTGCTGTTGTCGCCCGACGGGTTCGCCAGCCCGGGCTTCGCTTACGGCCAGGCGCCCGAGGTGCCGGCCAGCTTCAAGCTCATGCGCTGGGTGCTGCCGCGCCCGCTATTGAAGATGAGCCTGGAGCCGGCCTATGCCGACCCGGGCCTGGCGCTAAGCAACGAACTGACGACCCGCTACTTCGAGCTGATGCGCGCCCCCGGCAGCCGCGATGCGCTGCTGGCGCGTATGGGCCAGACCGTGCTGGTCGACCCGCGGCCCGTGCTGTCGCGCATCCGGGCACCCACCCTGCTGCTGTGGGGTGAGCAGGACCAGATGATCCCCATCAGCAACTCGGCCGACTACGTCAAGGCCGTGCCCGACGTCACCCTGCTGCGCCTGCCCGGTGTGGGCCACCTGCCGCAGGAAGAAGACAACCCGGCGGCACCGGGCGTGGCCTTGAAGGCAGTGGCGGAGTTCTTGCGGCGCTGAACCGACCGACGACGCCAGCCGGCCACACGTCGGCGCGCGTCACCTGCCTGCCTTACCCCGCAGTGGTCAGTGGCGGCACACTGCGCTCAGCCCGCCGCCTTCAGCAGCGCGAGCACGGCCTTGAAACGTTCGTGCCCACACGAGCGGATGGCCTCGAAGGCCACCATCTCCACACTCACCAGCGTGGCGCCAGCCTGCTGCAGCCGCGCCATGCCCAGCGCGTGATTGGCGGCGGTGCGTGAGCCACACGCCGGCGCCACCACCCACACCTTGAAACCCGCATCGATCAGGCCCAGGCTGGTCTGCATGAGGCAGACATGGGCTTCACAACCGGCGATCACCACCTCGCGGATGAGGGCAGGGTTCGACGCTGCACCCTGGTCGGGTATGGCCGCCGCAGGATCGACAGCACCCGTCGCCTGCACCAGCCGTCCACGCTGCTGGATCAGTTCGACCAGGCCGTCGGCACAGGCGTCGAAGTGGGTCTTGGCCATGACGACGTCGCAGCGCGAGCTGATGGCCTCGGCATTCGGCCCCAGGCCACGCGGGTTCTGCTCGGTGCCGATGACCGGCCAGCCCAGCACCCGGCCGACATCGGCCAGCAAGGTAGCCTGCGTCATCACCGACTCGGCCTGATGAATGGCAGGCAACAGGCGCTGCTGGTAGTCGACCAGCACCAGCGCGGTAGGCATGGTGGCAATGAGGGGCATGGTGGGTGAAACCCTGTGGCGGTGGTGACAGTCGGGACATGTGATCGCGGGTATCTTGTCATGCCCAGGCCTTGCCCGCCCGGCACCCGCCACTTGCCCTGAAACCGACACGCCGCTGGCCCGATGCGTCGGCTGTCCATTCGACCTTGCCCGAAAGCCCCGCGCATGAACGCTGCCCTGCCCGACACCGTTGCCGCCACCGGCCAGCCGTCCACGCCCGCCCTGCCCGCCCGGCTGATGAGTTCGGCCGATTACCGTGAATCGCTGCGCCGCTACAAGCCGGTCGTCTACGTGGACGGCCAACTCATCGACTCGGTGGCCGATGCCCCCAGCCTGCGACCCGGCATCAACGCGCTGGGTGTGAGTTACGACTTCGCGCTCGATGCAGCCAAGGCGCCGCTGATGCTGGCCAGCAATACAGCACGCGGCATCACCGTGAACCGCATGCTGCACATCAACGAGAGTGCTGGCGATCTGCTCAACAAGCTCGAAGCCGTGCGCATCCTGTGCCAGGAGACCGGCTGTGCCCAGCGGTATCTGGCGCACGATGCCCTCAATGCACTGGCGCAGGTGAGTGCTCGCCTCGACGACGCCACCGGCAGCACCGAACACCGCGCCCGATTTGCCGACTACCTGGCGCATGTGCAGGACGGTGACCTGTCGCTGGGCATCGCCATGACCGACGCCAAGGGTGACCGCAGCAAACGCCCGCACCAGCAGGCCAACCCCGACACCTATGTGCACGTGGTCGAGCGCAACTCGAAAGGCATCGTCATCGCCGGCACCAAGGCCATCGTCACCGGCGCGCCCTACATGCATGAGTTGCTCGTCATGCCGAGCCGCCAGATGGGGCAGGCCGATGCCGACTTCGCCGTGTGTTGCGCCGTGCCGATCGACGCGCCGGGCCTCACCCTCATCTCGCGCCCGGCCGGTCGCCCGGGCGACAAGGTCGAACACGGCGCGCCGCTGTTTTCGCGCAAATACGGCCAGAGCACGGCCGTGTGTGTGTTCGACAAGGTCTTTGTGCCGTGGGACCGTGTGTTCTTCGAAGGCGCCTGGGAACACAGCCACGTGTTGACCTACAGCTACGCCACCCATCACCGCCACAGCTGCATCGGTGCACGTGCGGGCTTTGGCGACCTGCTGATCGGCGCCGGCGCCTTGATGTGTGAAGCCAACGGCCTGAACCCCGGCGACACGGCCAGCCTGCGCGACCCGATGGTCGAACTCATCAAGATCACCGAAGGTTTCTACGCCTGCGGCGTGGCGGCCAGTGTGTACGGCACACGCGATGAACTGGCCGGCAACTTCATGCCCGAGCCGGTGTTCTCGAACATCGGCAAGCTGCTGCTGGCCACACAGATCTACGACATGCACCGCCTCGCACACGAGGTGTCGGGCGGCCTGATCGTCGCCCTGCCCGGCCCGGACGAAGACCACAACCCGGCGACAGCCGCCACGCTGGCCGAGGTGCTGCGCGCCAACCCGGCCGTGCCCTACGACAAGCGCATCGAGGTGGCCCGTTTCATCGAAGACCTCACCGCCAGCTACCAGGGCGGCTGGTATTCGCTCATCAGCCTGCACGGCGGTGGTTCACCAGCGGCCATGAAGCAGGAGATCTGGCGCCAGTACCCGGTGGGTGACAAGGTGGCGCTGGTCGAACGCCTGCTCGACCGAGGGGTGCTCGCCCCCACCGACGGTGCCCCCAACGGCGACAACTCTCGCGCCATCACCAAGAACCGCCAGCCCGGCAAATGCTGCGACACCGGCTGCACGGCGCCCGGTCAAGCCATCATGGTGGACTTGCCGCTGAGCCGAAAGGCCGACTGATCGGGCCGTGCCATCGGGTGGCTACACCAGCCTTGACGCAGCAGCACCAGCAGATCAGATCGGGTCACGCGTCAGCCGCCACGCCTCGCCACGTCCTGCGCCTCGATGAAGGCCTTGCGGAACTCCATCGGCTGAGCGATGCCGGTGAGTGGGGCGTGCACGGTGCCGGTGCCGCTGATGAGCAAGGTGCCGTAGTCGAGCATACGACCCAAAAGTGACTGGTCGACCTGGATGCTCTCGACCTTGCCGATGTTGATCTCCACCGTCTTGCGGCTGATGAAGCCGTGTTTGACGATGACACGTTTGGTGGTGACACCGATCTCGGTGGTCTTGTAGCGCACCCAGGCCATGATCAGGAAGACCAGCCCGATGGCGACCGGTGTGAGCACCACACCCAGGCCAATGAGGTGCCAGATCGACCACAGGCTGGTGTGGCCGAGGTGGACGATCCGTTCGTCCTTGACGAGTGCACCTTCGACATAACTGCTCATGAGTGGGGTCCCGGTTGATTGGGCGCGATTCTGGCGGATGTACCGGCACCCGCCGCAGAATGCGAGCCTGCCGACCGCCCGAGGAGACTGACCCATGACCAACGCCGCCGCATCAGCCACACCCCTGCGCGACTTCGTCGTCGCCCTCACCGACCTGATCGGCCTGGGTCTGGACGAAGCCGCCCTGCTGGCCCGCGCCAGGCCGCTGCTCGAAGCCCTCGTGGCACGCGACGACTGGCTGCCGCCCGAACTGGCCGAGCCACATCCGCAGTTCTATCGCCAGTACCTGCTGCATGCCGATGCTCTCGAGCGTTTCAGCGTGGTGAGTTTCGTGTGGGGGCCGGGCCAACACACCCCCGTGCACGACCACACCGTGTGGGGCCTGATCGGCATGTTGCGTGGCGAGGAAGTGGCGCAGCCCTATGTGCTGGGCGCGGACGGCATCGCACGGCCCGAAGGTGAGGTGGTGCGGCTGCTGCCCGGCCAGGTGGAGGCTGTGTCACCCAGCATCGGCGACGTGCACAAGGTGAGCAACGCCTACACCGATGCGACCTCGATCAGCATCCATGTGTACGGCGCCAACATCGGCGCGGTGCGGCGCTCGGTGTTTCCGCCCGAGGGGGGGCGCAAGCTGTTCATCTCGGGCTACAGCAATGCCTGGGTGCCCAATCTGTGGGACAGGTCCAAGGACGGAGCTGCGGCATGAGCGGCGCAGTGCCACAACAACACCGCGCACTGCCCGTCACGTCCAGCGAAACGGTGCGCGCCGAACTCAAGGCCGGGCGCGAGATCGCCCTCGTCGACGTGCGCGAGGAAGACCCGTTCGCGCAGCAGCATCCGCTGTTCGCGGCCCAGCTTGCGCTGTCGCGCCTCGAGCTGGACGCCCCGTGGCGGCTGCCGCGCCGCGAGGTGCCCATCGTCGTGATGGACGACGGTGAAGGCCTGGCCGAACCAGCGGCGCGGCGGCTGATCGCCTTGGGTTACACCAACGTCTCGCTGCTCGACGGCGGGCTGGACGGCTGGAAACGCAGCGGAGGCGAGATCTTTCGAGATGTGAACGTGCCAAGCAAGGCCTTCGGTGAACTGGTGGAAGGTGTGCGCCACACACCGTCGCTGTCGGCCGACGAGGTCAAGGCGCTGCTCGACGCCCAGGCCGACGTGGTGGTGCTCGACGCCCGCCGCTACGACGAATACCGCACCATGAGCATCCCGACCGGCATCAGTGTGCCGGGCGCCGAACTGGCGCTGCGGGTGCGGGCGCTGGCTCCCGATCCGGCCACCCGGGTGATCGTCAACTGCGCGGGGCGCACACGCAGCATCATCGGCACGCAGTCGCTGGTGAACTTCGGCATCCCCAACCCCGTGGCCGCCCTGCGCAACGGCACCATCGGCTGGACACTCGCCGGCCATGCACTCGACCGTGGCCAGCTGCGCCGGTTCAGTGATGCGGCGTACGGCGCGGTAGCGACTCGCGGCGCAGCGATCACGCCGGTTGCAGTGAGCGCCGCGACTGAGGCGGGCACCTCAGGCAGTGGCGGCGCCCACGCCGGACCTGGCCCTCTGCTCGATGCCGCTGCGCTGGCCGAGGCCCGCGCCAAGGCGCAGCGCCTGGCCGACCGCGCCGGTGCCCGGCGACTGAGCGCCGAGGCCTGGAACCAGCTCGACCAGCCGGGCCGCACCGTCTACCGCTACGACGTACGCACGCCCGACGAATACGCCGCCGGCCACCTGCCCGGCTTCGGCAGCGCCGAAGGTGGCCAGCTGGTGCAGGAGACCGACGTGAACGCGCCGGTGCGCGGCGCCTGCATCATGCTGGTCGATGGCCCGAGTGTGGACGGTGTGCCGAGCGACGGCGTGCGTGCGCCCATGACGGCGCACTGGCTAGCGCAGATGGGCTGGGACGTGGCCTGGTTGTGCGATGTGCCGGCCGAGCTCTACACCGATCGGTCGGCCTGGCCGCCCGCCGTGCCGGCGCCCGAGGCCCGCACCATCACACCGACCGAACTGGCGGCAGCGCTGTCGCGCGGCGAGGTCGAACTGATCAACCTCGCGACCAGCGCGCAACACGTGGCGCGCCATATCGCCGGTGCCTGGTGGGTGCTGCGATCCCAACTCGCGGCGGCGCTGGCCATCGTGCATGCCCAGGGTGACGGTGCACCGCGCCCCATCGTGCTGACCTGCAACGACGGCAAGGCCGCGCGCCAGGCCCTGCCCGAGGTGGCAGCGCTGAGCGGCCGCCCAGTGTTGCTGCTCGACGGCGGCAACGCCGCCTGGGTGGCGGCCGGCCTGCCCACCCGCAGCGGCGAACACAAGCTCGCCAGCCCGCGCATCGACCGTTACCGTCGCCCCTACGAAGGCACGGACGCACCGCGCGAGGCGATGCAGGCCTACCTCGACTGGGAGTTCGGCCTGGTCGCCCAGCTCGGTCGCGACGCCACCCACGGCTTTGTGGTGCTGCGCGCCGAGTGAGAAGGAGGTCTGGAGGTACTGCCGGCCGCAGACACGCGATCCGGCCCGAGCCTCAAGCAAGTGCAGTGACAGGCATCCAGCATGAAAACCCAGCACGGTTACCCGCACGATCACCATCACGACGAGTCGGCACAAGCTGGTCACAACGACGA
This sequence comes from Candidatus Intricatilinea gracilis, assembly GCA_016702605.1. Lineage (GTDB taxonomy): Bacteria > Pseudomonadota > Gammaproteobacteria > Burkholderiales > Burkholderiaceae_C > Sphaerotilus > Sphaerotilus gracilis. The sequence continues at coordinate 192,513 of JADJDQ010000007.1, read as the reverse complement.
CGACCACGACCACGGCCACAGCCACGATCACACCCTGCTCGCGGCGGGTGCCCAGGGGCGGGTGTTTGTCTGGGCCATCGCGCTCAACCTCGGTTTTGTCGGCCTGGAGGCGGGTGTGGGCTGGTGGGCCAACTCGCTGGCGCTGCTGGCCGACGCCGGTCACAACCTGGGTGATGTGGCCGGGCTGATCGTCGCCTGGGTGGGCATGGCGCTGGCGCGTCGCCAGGCCGACGTGCGGCGCAGCTACGGCCTGCGACGTGCCTCCATCCTGGCCAGCCTGATCAACGCCGTGGTGCTGCTGCTGGCCATGGGTGGCCTGGCCTGGGAGGCCGCCACTCGTCTGGCGGCGGGCGCCTCGGCGGCCCAGCTTGTTGGTCGGCCGGACCTGGTGATGGCCGTGGCCGCGGCGGGTGTGGTCATCAACGGCGTCACGGCCTGGTTGTTCGCACGAGACGGCGGTGACCTCAATCTGCGCGGCGCCTTCCTGCACATGGCAGGCGACGCGCTGGTGTCGCTGGGTGTGGTGGTGTCGGGTGGGCTCACCTTGTGGCTGGGCTGGTGGTGGCTGGATGCCCTGACCAGCCTGGCGATCACGCTGATCATCATCGCGGCAACCTGGTCGCTGCTCACCGCCAGCCTGCATCTGATGGTCGACGGTGTGCCGGCCAGCATCGACCTGACCGCCGTGCGGCGTTGCCTCGAAGGTATTCCCGGCGTGGCCGGCGTGCATGACCTGCATGTGTGGGCGCTGGCCAGCTCCGAAAACGCACTCACCGCCCACCTGGTGCGTGCCGCAGCCCCCAGTGGCCACAGCACCGGCAGCAGCGGCGCCGACAGCAGCCTGCTCACCCAGGCGCGTGCCGAACTGCGCGAGCACTTCGGCATCGACCACAGCACCTTGCAGGTCGAGTCGGCCGACGAGGCGCAAAGTTGCCCGCAGCGCGAGGTATGTGGCGCCGCATGACGCCCGCATGGCCGGGGGGCGAGTCGGTTGCACCTCGTCGACTTAACATGCCGCGTCAGGATTCGAGACCGCCGACATGCCGCAGCGGAGCACTCGTGACAAGGATCGGCTCGGTGATCGACACGTCGACCGACACCGTGATCGGCTGGGTACAAAGGACTCGGTGGCCCCGTGAAGCAGAAGTCCGGATTCGAAGCCAGGATATTGGCCGCCTTTGCCATGGCCGCGCTCGTGGTGACCGCCTTGACGGCACTGACTTGGCTGATGGCGCGTGATGCCTCACAGGCCACACAACGAGTCGGCCTGTCACACCAACTGCTCAACGACCTGCTGCGGGTGCGCACCCACACTGTCGAGGTCGAGCTGAGCACCCAGACATTTCGTATCAGTGGAGATGTGGCGCGCCTGGCCGAACGCGACGTGGCCATGCGGGCGCGCGAAGAGCTGATGCACAGCCTGAAGGGCCGCATCGGCGGCGACCGGGTGCAAAGCGCCCACTGGGCCGAGCTGCGCCGGGTCATCGACACACGGCTCGCCATCAGCCGGCAGGTCGAGACCTTGCGCCGAAACCAGGGCCAGGCTGCGGCCGATGCGTTTGTCGCCACGGCCCCGCTGGCGCAGACACGCAATCGCACCTACAACCTGCTGCGCGACATGGAAGAAGAGCAGCAACGCCGCCTGCAGGCGCAGGACGCCTACGAAAGCAGTGCACGCCAGGGCATGGTGGCAGCCGGCGCGGCGGCATCGCTCAGCTTGCTGGCGCTGCTGGCCGGCGCCTATGTGCTGATCCGGCGCCAGCTGGCAGCGTCCGAAGAAGGCAATCGCCTGGTCGAGGCATCGATCACCGAGCAGAACCGGCTGCTCGAACAGCGGGTAGCCGAACGCACGGCGCAGCTGCACGACAGCCAGACTCACCTGCGCAGCATGATCGACAGCGTGCCGGCGCTGATCGCCTATGTCGACGCCGCGCAGCGTTACGTCTACGTCAACGCGCGTTACCAGCAACGTTTTGCGCCCGACCAGGCCGACATCACCGGGCACACGGTGCGCGAGGTGCTGGGTGCACAGCGTTACGCCATTGCCGGGCCACTCGTCGTGAAGGTGCTGCAAGGCCAGCCGCAGGGTTACGACTGGCAGCCGTTCGAGGGAGTGTGGCAGGCCATCAGTTACGTGCCCAAGTTCGATGACCATGGCGCGGTGGCGGGCTACTTCGTGCTGGGCACCGACATCACCGAACGCAAGCAGTTCGAACTGGCCAAACGCGAGGCCAGCATCGTGTTCGAAAACAGCTACGAAGGCATCGCCGTCACCGACCCGGCGGGCAACTTCAGCAAGGTCAATCCGGCGTTCACACGTATCACCGGTTATGCCGAGCCCGAGGTCGCGGGCCGCAACCCGCGGCTGCTGGCGTCGGGCCGGCACGACAAACCGTTTTACGCCGAGATGTGGGCCTCGCTCAACAAGCACGACTTCTGGCAGGGCGAGATCTGGAACCGTCGCAAGGACGGCGAGTTGTACGCCACGCTGCAGTCGATCTCGGTGGTGCGCGACGAGAAAAACAGTGTGTTGCATTACGTGAGTGTGTTCGCCGACATCACCCAGCTCAAGGCACACCAGGCCGAACTCGACCGGGTGGCCAACTTCGATGCACTCACCAGCCTTCCCAATCGCCGACTGCTGACCGACCGGCTGCAGCAGTCGCTGCTGCGCGCGCGGCGCAGCGGCAAACTCAGCGCCGTGTGCCTGCTGGATCTGGACGCCTTCAAGTCCATCAACGACACCTACGGCCACGCGGTGGGTGACCAGGTGCTGATCGGCATCGCCGACCAGCTCAAGTCGACCTTGCGTGCACAGGACACCCTGGCGCGTATGGGCGGTGACGAGTTCGTGCTGCTGCTCAACGACCTGGGCACGGTCGACGACTGCACCCACATCCTCGACCGTGTGCTGCAGGCGCTGCGCCAGCCGGTGCAGGTCGACGGCCACCTGCTGCGCAGTACGGCCAGCATCGGCGTCAGCCTGTACCCGGCCGACGACGCCGACCCCGACACCCTGTTGCGCCACGCCGATCAGGCCATGTACCTGGCCAAACAGGTGGGCAAGAACCGCTACCAGCTGTTCGACCTGGACATCGACCGGCGCACGCAGTTGCGCCGCGACCAGCTGACGGAACTGCGCCTGGCGATGGATCGCAGCGAGTTCGTGCTGCACTATCAGCCCAAGGTCGATCTGGTGAGCGGCGAGGTGACCGGCGCCGAGGCGCTGATCCGCTGGCAACACCCCGAACGTGGGCTTCTGGCGCCGGGCGCCTTTTTGCACCACGTGAGTGGCAGCGAGCTCGAGAAACCGCTGGGTGAATGGGTGCTCGATACCGCGCTGAACCAGATCGCCGCCTGGGCACGGCAGGGCCTGACGATCAAGGTGAGTGTCAACATCAGCGCCAACCACCTGCTCAAGCCCGACTTCTGCGAGCGCCTGGCGCTGGCACTGTCGCTGCATTCGGCGGTGGATCCGGCGCACCTCGAACTCGAGATGCTCGAGACCGCGGCCATCGAGGACATGGAGCAGGCCGTCGACATCCTGCATCGCTGCACGGCGCTGGGTGTGGCCTTCTCGCTCGACGACTTCGGCACCGGCTATTCGTCGCTCACCTACCTGCGCAAGCTGCCGGTGCACACGCTCAAGATCGATCAGAGTTTCGTGCGCAACATGCTCGGCAATGCCGAGGACCTGGGCATCGTCAAGGGTGTGATCGAGCTGGCCAACGTGTTTCACCGCCAGGTCATCGCCGAAGGGGTCGAAACCCTCGAACACGGCGCCGTGTTGCGCCGCATGGGGTGTCGCCAGGTGCAGGGTTACGGCATTGCCCGGCCGATGCCCGCCGACCAGTTGCCAGCCTGGCGACAGGCGTGGCAACAACAACGCATCTGGCTCGAGCTGGACGACGAGGTGGCGTCGCTGAGCAAGCTCTGAGCCGAGCAGCACAGCTCCTGCCGTGTGGCTGCCCTACAGCTGCAGCGACATGAATACGCTGTGCGGGTCCTCGCAGTAGCTGCCGAAGGGCCCGCAGAAGACAAACCCCGCGCTGGCATACAAGGCGTGGGCGGCACCAAAGGCCGGGTGAGTGCCGGTCTCGAGGTTGAGCCTGTCGTAGCCACGCGCGCGTGCAACGGCAACGATGTGGGTCAACATCGCCCGACCGGCGCCACGACGCCGACTCGCGGCGGGTGTGCGCATCGACTTGATTTCGCCCTGCGTCGACGTCAACTGCTTGAGTGCGCCGCAGCCGAGCAGGTCGCCACCGTCCCAGACGGTCCAGAAATCGATGTCGGGCACCTTCAGCCTGGACACGTCGAGTGCGAACACCTGTTCGGGCGGCGACAACTCGTGCATGTTGTCCAGATGCTCCTGCAGCAGCGCCAGCACCTGCGGGCGGGTGATGTCGTCGCGCTCGATGTGCATGGAAGGGGCCAGGAATCTAGCGCTGCTTGCCGGCGCCGGGCACCTCGAACTCGATCTGGTCGGCATTGGCACAGCCGTTGACACGCCCGGGGTAGGCCAGCCAGGTCATCGTGAGGTTGAGGTCCTGGATCACGCTGGCTGCCTCGACCCGACTGCCGTCGTCCAGCACCATGGTTTCGGTGGTGTGGCCATCACCCACCAGCGTCAGGTCGTAGCCCCGTTCGAGTGCAGCGTAGGCCGTGGCGCGAATGCACCAGTTGCTCGACGCCCCGGCCAGTGTGACGTGGGTGGCGCCGACACGCGCCAGCTCCTGCTCGAACGAGGTCTGCTCGAAGGCCGAATTGAAGCGTTTGTGGATCACCGGCTCGCCGTACGCGGGCACCAGTTCGGTCACCCACTGCCAGTCGGCGCTGCCCAGTTGCAGGGTCTCGTCGGCATGTTGCACCCACACGACCGGCACCCCCTCGGCCCGTGCTCGATCGACCAGGCGGGCCACGTTGGCGACGACACGTGGCACCTGCCAGGCATCACGCACCACACCGACCTGAACATCGACCACCACCAGAACGCCCTTGTTGCCGTCGCGCACCGTTGCCATGTCGTCTTGCCCCCGAATTGTCCGTGCCCGCGATCTTAGGTCAGCACCGCACCCTATTTGCCTTCACACACGCCGCTCTGCGCCTGTTGCTTCAGCACCTCGCTGCCCAGCCGGTACAAGGCACAGGTGCTCCAGGGCGCGGTGGCGGATACGTCGTTGCCGGTGAAGCCCCTGAACGTCGTCTTGAGCCAGCCGGCATAGGCGTCGGTGCCCACGCTCCATTCGATGCCCGACGAACCACCGCCCTGTCGCGGAACACGTGTGAACCGCTCGATGGCGGCGAGGTTGGACGCCGGTTGTCCCTCGTCCAGCTCACGCTGCGACGGCACGGCGTACACCTCGACACCGACCGAGGCCAGAAAATCGGCCTCTTCGGCGCGCATGAACATCACGAAACAATGCGCCCGATCCTGCTCGTCCACATGCACCGTGACCTGCTCACCCCGAGCAAGGCGTTTGCCGAGTACGTCGCCGAGCCTCGCACAGGCCGACCCCGCCTCGGCCACCTTCAAGGCCCTGAAGGGCAATTTGCCCTGCACGAACTGCGCACTGGCATCCACCGTGCGCCAGGCCTGATCACCCACCTTGATGGCACGGCCGCCACTGGTGCGCATGGTGGGCAACACGGCACCCGACGGAGAGCCGCTCCAGCCCGACAGGGCGATGGCGTCTTTCAGCGCGCCGATATCGCGGGCGTCGGACAACTGCACCCGCTTGACGATGCGCGAGCGCCGCAGGCCGGACCTGTCGAGCAACTCGGAGTCGATCTCGAACAGGGTCGCCGTGGCCACGTCGTTGATCTGGTCGTCGACCGCCCAGAAGAAGCGCAGCTGTGCATCGAAGACCAATCCGGGGTTCTTGAGTGCGTCGAATCCGGTGTCCAGCCTGAGGATCTGGGTCAGTTCACACCCGGTGGGTGCCTGGCCGCCGATGGCTGTGTATAGCTTGACTTCGGGCGCAATCGCCATGCCATCTGGTCTGGGCAGAAAGATCGACCGGCTGTAGCTGGCGCCGGCGGCCCAGGTCAGCAAACGACCCCGGCGTTCGTAGCCACAGTCGATGCCCCGCTCGCTGGTGGCCGCGTCCATCGTCTGGTCGGGGGGCACCGGGTCGGGCCACGAACTGCGCCAGACCGCCGAGGTCAACACACGCCGCAGCCTGGTGTTGACGGCCGAATCGGACATCGCCGCCGCCTGGTTGAACATGGTGGCCCGGCCGCTGAAAAAGGGCACGTCGGCGAGTGCGTCGAGCAGCTTGCGGTTGACGCGTTGGGCCCAGCTCGCAGTGCCTTCGCGGGCCTGCTGCACATTGGCTGCAGCCTCGAGCAATATCTTCAGGGTGGTTTCCTGCGAACCCACGCCGGGTTGCCGTTCAGGCACATAACGGGTCGCCTTGACACTGCTGGCCATCAGCAGTTCGGTGCGTGCATACAGCGGCCCCTGGATCAGCCCGAAATAGATCGCCGGCGGCAACAACAACAAACTGCCGATCGACAGGAACTTGCGGTTGATCTTGCGCCGGCGCTCGAGGTCCTTGGATCGCTGCACACGCGACCGGGACAGGCGCACAAACCCGTCGACCGCGCCGTCCTGCTTGTTCAATCCCTCATGAGCCGCACTGGCGCCCAACCGCCCGAACCAGGCCTGACGCTGCGCCGCATCGGCCAGCAACTCGTCGAGTTGCTCCTGATCGAAACGCTGCAGTTCACTGTCGACCAGCAGTTGGCTGTCGTCGCGCTGCGTCCGGCTCCATTTGTCGCACTTGCGCAGCACACCGACGAATTCGTCGAATCGTTCGGCCTGGGCGTCGATCGTGCCGCGCAGCCGGGCCCAGCCGCGGATCAGGGATTCGTGCGACACCTTGAGCGTGATGCGGCGCGGGTCGTCGTCGTCCCAGTACAGATAGTTGACCTCGCCGAGAAACCCGTTGGCCACCAGTTTCTTCAGGTCGTGCGGGGTTTTGCCCGGCCCGAGCAGGCCGGCGCATTCAAGCACCTGGGCACGCTGCTGCGAATACATGCCGGTATTCGGATCACGCACACCCAGACGCGGCATCAGCAGGTCGAGGTGCGCCTTGCCTTGGTCGTCGTGGCGCTGATAGGCCGCCTCGGCCCAGTGTTCGACACTGGCACGCAGCACGTTGACACTTTCGGCCAGCGACGTGCTCGCGTGCACCTCACCTCCCCCGGCGACACCACCCGCGGCCACGGCCAGGTCGTCGACGGTCAGCAGGCCGGGCAGATCGAGTTGGTCGGCCACCCGTTTGATGGCGGCTTGCCAGGTGCGTGCCAGGGCATGCTGCAGCAGCGGCAGGTGGTCGGGGTCGTCGCTGATGCGGCGGGTATCACGCACCAGTCGGGCAATCACGCCGGCATCGAATTCCACGTCCAGCGGCAGCCGCGCCGTGCCTTCGTCGGCCAGTTTCATGAGCCGCAGCAAACGGCGCGGCGGTTTGACGATGGCGTCCTTCAACTCGTCCTCGTCGAGGCGGCGAACCAGATACGACGACTTGTTGATGGCGTCGGGCAATTCGAGAAAACCGGCGCAATCGTTCAGATGTTCACTGCGCATCGTGAGCACGATGTAGCAGCGCGGATGGGGGCTGAAGAAATGATCGATGACCCGTTCGACCAGCAGATTGGCGTCCTTGCTTTGGCGCGTGGTCGGGTGAAACAACTCCTCGAACTGGTCGATCACGAAGAGAAACCGGGCGTCCTTCGGATCCGGCCCGGGCGGCGCTGCCAGTTCGTCGGTATACAGATCGACCAGATGCGCAAAACCCAGCTCCTCGCGCAGCCGCGCGGCAATCTCGACCAGCCGGGCGTCGTCGTCGGCTGGTGAACCGCGCGAACGCAACAAGGCCGCGAACTTGCGCGCCAGCCGGGTGATGGGGGTGTTCAGGCGTTGTTCGTCATCGGCGCGCGACGCATTGGTGCCAGGTGTGCAGATCATCGGCACCCAGAAATCACCCGCACCCGGAATACCGAAACTGCGCAGTTCGGGCACCACCCCCGCCAGCACCAGCGACGACTTGCCCGAACCCGAGCCACCGATCACCGCCACGAACTGGGTGTCCTGCAGTTTGTCGATCACCTCGCGCACCTGGCGCTCGCGGCCGAACAGCAGGATCTCTTCGTAGGGCAGAAAGGGCCGCAGCCCGGGATACGGTGCACGCGGGATACGGGTGGACGATGACGCGGCGTTCGGCGTCGACGGGGGTGTCGGCGTCGACCCGCCCGGCTCCACCACGCCACTCATTGAATCACCCCCGATACACGCGATTCACCCTTGCTGCGCCGCTGGATCGACCGGTCGAGTATGGCTTTCAAGAACTTCTGCAGCCGGTCACCTTCGGTCGGCACGATGTCGATGGTTTCGTTGTCGGCATTCTGGAATTGCAGCACTTTCCAGTACTTGGCTTCGAGTGGGGTGTACTCGGGCACCGGCTGCTGCGGCATGAGGTAAGCCACGATGCCCGGCGGTGGATCGGGGCGGGGTAACCGGTCGTCGACCTTGCGGATCTGCGCCAGCAGCGAATCCTCGGGTTTCTTGCCCCACAGCAGCACGATGCCGTCGGCATCGTCGAACTGCTCTTTCTCGAGGCGCTGCAGCGACAAACCCCGTGGAAACAGGCTGAGCCGCGGCAGCGACGAGTCCCCCGCCTTCACCACGAGTTCGTCCCACTTCTTGGTCATGCGTCTGCCGAGGTCTTCCCATAAATCCACATCGTGCTGATTACTCTCGATGTAGATATGAATTCGATCGTTGTCGACGGGCTGGCCCCTGCCCGTCGCGGTCATGACCGGCGGCGGCGCCAGACGTGCCAGCAATCGGTCGGGCGTGAGGGCCTGGTCGGCAATCTGGGCCACTAGATCGTCGTGCCCCTTGCCAGCGGGCAGATCACCACATACTGCTCGCAAGTCGAGCCAATACAAGGCGCCAGCCGGTTTGTCCTTGCCCAGCCAGGCATCACGCTGCGCCACCAGATGCCCCCCCGGCGAAAACCGAAAAGGCTTGACGTGGGTGCCCCCCTTGGCGAACGGCAATATCAAGGCATCAGCCGCATCGAACTGCTCGAATTCACCTTCGAGCGCCTCCGGCCCCAACAACTCGACCGCCAGACCACGCGCCTGCAACTGGCCGGCAAACTGCGTGGTGTCGTCGGCCAGCTCGGGCGACGCCACACCGATCAATACCTTGCCGCTGCTGCGTTGAGCCTGCGAGGTCACATCCGCCTTCGGCACCGAAATCAGCAAACTGGGCGGCGCCAGCTTTGCCGGAGATTTGGTCGCATCGTTCTTGACCGATTCCACCAAGGTGGCGAGCACCTTGCCGAGCTGGGTTTCGAACCGCTCGGAAAACTCGTTGTTATCCATCCTCACCCGCACCGGGTGATCGGGCTCTTCGTCGCGGTAGAACTGAACCCAGGTCTGCTCGGGCAAGGTCAGGCGCCGCCAATCGGGCCGGGCCACCACATCCTCGATGGCGCCCTTGGACATGGCGATGATGTAAAGGCGCCCACGCAAACCATCCTCACCAAACGTCTCGCGAAAATATTCGAGCTCTTTCAGGCACCATTCCGACAAGACATAGCGGTTATGCACCACGATGACCATGGCATAAGAGTCGGCCACATTGGCCTTCAGATCCTCGGGCAACGACCCGATCACCGGGCCGTTACGACCACTCAGGTGCATGTCCTGCACCCGAGGCACACCCAGCCGACCGACCCGGTTCTGAAGCTTGGACTTCAGCACGTCGGCAAACTTCTCGACCCAGCCGTTTTCGGCCTTGTCGTCTTCGTGCGCATAGCTGACGAAGATGCTGTACCTGCATTCCCTGAACGCCTTCATGCCGTTTCTCCATCCTGCACCCATGGCCATTTGGCCCTGCCAGAGACCCGCCGCAGTCCACCCGGACACGACGGCACGGCAGTCAGCCGATCAATTCACCGATCGACCACCAGGGACTTCACATTGTGCAGATTCAGCATACACGAGCACCCCATTGCTGCCTATGCACGGCATGACCATGTGCACCCAGGGCGCCCGGCGACCGTACATAACCGACGATTCAGCCCCCCGGTTTAGCGAAGAGTGAGGGCTCCGAGAGATATCCGGCACGAGAGAGGAACGGCGACTCTAAGCGCACGCCGCTTGTCAGAAGCCGCAATCTCGTGTTCGCGCCAACCTGGCGCGTCAAGTGCCCACTGCATGTCTGCTGGCTCACAATTATCTTCCAGCATTATGAATTTTTCCCGTCCCAACGATACCGACCAAATCGCAGTTCAGGTAAAGGGTCAGTCGCAGCTTCATCGATCACCTTCTTTGATGCGTCAACCAACAAGTTGGCATCCGATAACGCTGACGCCAACTCGGCGCATCTAAATCTTAGAACAGGAATTGCGTCATCCGCGATACCAGAACCTTCGCGTCGGCCATGATAATGAATCTCTTCACATAGTAAGAACAGTGCCACTTCAACATTGCTCAACTGTTCATCATTAAGGACCTCCGGCGATCTACGAACGATTGCCGTCATAATTCCAAGCGCCCATGGCAAACTTGGCATTCGCCGTGCATGAAGTGTTGAGACAATTATCGCAAGGAGCACCGGAAACTGCGATTCAGACGACAATTTTTTCTCTTCAATCATCCAGTGAATCAACTTTGAAGCACGAACAACTTCAGAATCGTCATCCGACAAGAAGGCACCCGCAAACCAGCGTCGCAATAATTCAAACGAGGGTTTATTAGTCGACTCCTCGGTCAAAATTGCAACTCGGTACAACGGCATCCCGGACACCAAAAGCAATTCACTTATTGGCAGGATCGCGGACCGGATAATTCTAATATTTAATCGATCCGGGTGCTTTGCCGACTGAACTATTGAAGCGGCAATCACTTGATCGACGAGATCGGAACGCGTAGCCAAAGCCGCCATCAGTCCATTTACCTGCGGAGCATCTGTGTAAATATGCTTACCTTCTTTGGCCCACCACTCTGTAAGAATATTTGCAAAATAGACTATATCATCAGAGGAAAGTAGGCCACGTTTAGCACCAACTAGCCAAGCCCTTCCGAAGATATCGTCCATAGGAACAGTCCAACTACGTCCAGTACGGAGCAAATTCACTACGCCGAATGAACGCCCTGCCGCGAAGCTTGCGTCCAAGGACCTAAGCCAACATACAAAGCGTTCATCCCGTACAGTAGGCGGAACTGCCAAAGGAAAATGAAACGCAATCCCGAAATCAAATTCTGGAATCTGAGGCCAGCCTTCCTCTTCACTCCAAATAAGTTGACCTAAAGCCACTTTATCGTCGTTCGTCAATACACCAATCGACTCAAGCCAGATAACCCGCACCCAACGTTCGACTGATCTATCTGCCTTCGGGACGGCAAGATCGCTCATGGCCTTAGCCACCAGCGACCGCCACACCGGATCGACCGCAGCCTCCTCCGACAAATTTCGCCATCCTCGTAGGAGTTCGAACGGGCGAATCCACGAATGTTTGTGAACTCCGTTAGGGTCAGATGGAGGAGCCAGCGGCAATCCGGCGATATCGCGAAGAAGTTGCAACTGAAGATCGTGCGGGAGCGCCTCAACACAACGGCCAAGGGTGGATGCAAAGACCTCCCATATGCGAGGCGAATTTCGTAAGACGCTGCTGCTATGAATTTCAACAATGCGTCGCCCCCAATTTAGGACAGCGAACGAATCCTCAACTCGAACCACCAGTCGTGAAAATAGCTCGCAATAGAACTCTAATGGACTACGGACAAATCCAATTTGCAGATCAGAAGTTAAGCTGAATTCAATTTGCCTGAAAAATCGACCGCAAAGATCATGTGCGAGTTCGTTCGAGATTGCTGCTACCTGATATCGAGAGAACCATCCTGTTCTATGCGGTGGATATGACTCGTCTTTCGCTTTAAGCACGTCCACTGACATTGCTCGAATAACGACACTAATTACGCGATCGCTCGAGTCATGATATTGAGCCCACCATGCGGCTTGCACACATGAGTCGACAAAGAAACTGACCGTTGCCATACGAAATGGCAATGCCACCCTGTCTATAATCTCAAGCCACTCAAACGCTGCCTCGATCTTTGATTGCAATTCAGAGGTAACGCCAAACCGTTGAGAAGTTTCAATCCTGCCCAGGTCAAAGCCACTAAACCGATACTTAACCGCAAAGGCGGGCTGCGCCTCTGCATTCAGTGCAGAAGACACCTCCTCCAGTTCTCGAATTGCCGCGTATCCTTTAGTTGCCAGCATCTCCAACCGATTGTCTAGACCTTCAATCTCCCGATCATTGGCGTACCCGCGAACATAGGGCCACGCGAGATACTGCATTCCAGTCTGAACCCTGTCTGCAATTACACAGGCCCAAGCTTCTTCAGATTCCAGCAGCGGATCACCCGGAAGCAATCTTTGGCTATCTCTTAGAATCTGTATTGCTTCCTTGCACACACTCAGTGCATTTTCGCCTAATCCGAGTTCAGCGGATAGCCCTGATTTACGCACAAGCATATAGGGATCGGCAGACTTTATCCGCCATGCCTGAAGTGCAGCCTTCGCCTCGCCCCGCTCGCCCCGGTACATTTGAAGCAAGATTTCTTCGTATCGAATCGAGTCTTCCAACTTGCCATCAGATGGTGCATACCTTCGGAGTAAGGCGACAAGTTCCCGGAACTCAACCTCTCGTAGCGACTGCCTTGCCCATCGTGCAACTGAAAACCCGAGCCTCGTCCACTCTCTCTGGAAGGCAGCTTGATCGATTATATTAATGCTCGACAAAAAGCCAAGCTCAGTACTTCGCAGGGTCTCGATTCGAAAATCTGCATACTGCCGAATTACCCGAATGGCAATCAACGCCAATGCATCCTCAAGTGGGCGAAGGACTACTTGCTGCCAAACATAAAGTCCGAGGATGCCAATGACACTCGCATCCCCCTCGCCAGAGAGTCTGTCAACCAGCCATCGTGCATTCGACCAGTGGGGCTGTTGTCGCACGTGCATCGCAAATGTCCGTCGCACCTTCCGCGGTGCGACAATCCATCCAGGGTAACTTGATCGCTTGCTGGCGAGCCGAGGCAACTGAAGTTTCAAGCTTTCGAAATTAGCTGATTGATCATCGTCATAGGTATAAGCACCATCCTTCCAAGCAAACTTCGGCCACTCCATGATGGACTCTTGGCGTGGCTCATCGAGAAGTCGAAATAACTCAAGGTAACGCCCTGAGAAATCTTTTGGATCGCCGCTAGCAGCAGTAGGAAGTACCACTGGAATTACTCCCCTCGCTTCGAGGAGCTTGCGTTGCCCGAGTGAAGGGGATCTATCGAGAAAGAGGTAGATCGGAAGTGCGTGTCGATCTAGGACATCACGTACCCAGCCAATCCAATGCAAAAAGTTTGGATCGTCCCCAGAGAAGCCAAAAAGACAGAAGACGTTCTCGAGAAGCGATTGGCGCACCAGATTTACAAAGGGAGCAAATCTCTCCGGATATGTCCGGTAATCCTCTTCGGTGAATATGAATGGTCGACGAGACGGGAACGAACCATGAAGCTTTACAATTCGTCTTCGCCCGAGAATCTTTGACTGCGGTATGTCTTCCCGGCAGCACACTGTAAAGTGAGCTTTGTCAAAAATGCGCTCTGCAGCACGCTCGATCAAGGTATCATAGTTTGTAGTAAATATCTCTGCCCATCTCAATCGAAGCAAGGAAAAGTGAGCTTCGCCAGGAGCAACACGATCGTCGGGCACCATCCGCTTGAGAAATGCTTCCAAGCCCGCGGTTGAAAATACTCGTGAATACTGTTCCGCCAAGGTGACAACACTTGTTGCTGGGAAATCGACTTGGTCAGAACCCACATGCAATGCCTGAGCCAATTGTTCTGCCAGCATTCGCCAGGTAGCAAGCGCAGCCCCCCCTTCAGCGTTTCGACTAAATCCCGCACCAACCATAACAGCCGCATTTCCGTCTACAAGTGCCTTTCTTATCGCTGAGACATATAATTCACTTTCGGCTGTGTCTCTATCGAGTTCCACAATTCACCCCCTGTTAAAAGAGAAGCCAAAGGGCCGTCCAACTCAAGTCGAGTATGTATTCTTTTCCTACGACCACGAACCATGCGGAAACGCTACCGGATTTCGAAACGATTCGACGGGCAAATCTACATCGAGATCGGGCCAGTACAGGTGATCCGGCGACGCCCTCTCGACGTTGGTGAGTTGTTCCATCGTCGCCTTCTTGAACCACGGAAAATCGACAAAGGACATGGCAAGTTCTTCGTTGCCTACCAGCAGCCACACGCAGTGCCTCGAAACGTGGGGGAATTCGGCCTTCGAGTTGACGGCACCAGTCATATTCAATCTCCCGGCCGTACCCCTGGCTACACCGCCATCGGCGCTGTCAGCGCTGCGTGCGGAAAATAATCGATCAGGCTGAAATCACCCGGTTCGATTTTCTCGAGCCACTCGGGTGCATAACTGCCGGTGCGGGCGAAGTCGGGCACACGGTCGTCGATCTGCAATAGGGGCAGGCGGCGGGGTTCGCGGCGGAGTTGTTCCTGCAGCATGGGCAGGTGGTTTTCGTAGATATGCGCGTCGCCGATGAAATAACTGAACCAGCGCGGCGTATACCCCGTCAGGCGGCCGACCAGGTGCAGCAGGGCGGCGCCTTCGGCGAGGTTGAACGGGGCGCCCAGGCCGAGGTCGTTGCTACGGATGTAAAGGGCCAGGGATATTTCTCTGGTCGTCGGGTTGGGCAGAAACTGATACAGCAGGTGGCAGGGCGGCAGGGCCATTTCATCGAGTTGGGCCCAGTTCCAGCCGTGGAACAGGATGCGGCGGTCGCTGGGGCGTTCGATGATGGTGTCCAGGCAGCGACGCAGCTGGTCGACGGCCTTGTAGAGCAACACGCTGGGGCGGCCCTGGTCGTCGTCGAAGCGGGCGATTTCGGTGTAGCCATAACCCAGGGCGGCGTCGATCTGGGCCGGTTTGTCTTGCTGCAGCAACTTGTAGGCGGGCCAGGCGCGCCATTGGGCACCGTAGACCGGGCCGAGGTCGTCCTGACCTTCACGAAACGGGTTGGCGAGCCAGCCGACGTTGTCGTTGGCGTTGGCATCCCACACCTTGCTGCCCAGGGCGCGGAACTCCGCCGCGTTGCGGCTGCCGCGCAGAAAACCTACCAGCTCACCGATGGCGCTCTTGAACGCCAGTTTCTTGGTGGTGACGGCCGGAAAACCCTGCCGCAGATCGAAACGCATGGCCAGGCCGGGGGCGCTGATGGTGCGTACACCCGTGCGGTTGTCTTGCCAGCTGCCCTGGTCGAGCACGGCGCGGACGAGGTCGAGATACTGTTTCATGGCGGCGCTTGCTTGGGGCTGGGGTCTTGAAGGGCGGGTCGGCGCTGGCCGGGTCAGTCGGGTCGGGTCAGATCATCTGGGCAACACGAGTCGACTCGGCACGGCGCGGGGGCGGGTCTGGCCAGATCGGTGCGGTGCGGGGCCAAATCGACGCAGGGGCGAAAGTCTAGGGCGCCTGGTGGGCTGTCACCAAGCCCGCGTTCTCGTCAACCTGGCGGCCGGATCAGGCCGGCGCTTCCACTTCGAGATTGAACTGCATGGCCGCGAGTTTGGCGTACAGGCCACCTTGGGCCAGCAGTTCGGTGTGGCTGCCTTGTTCGACGATGTGGCCGGCGTCGAGCACGATGATGCGGTCGGCCTTCTGCACCGTGGCCAGGCGGTGGGCGATGACGAGGGTAGTGCGGTCACGCATGGCGGCTTCAAGGGCTGCCTGCACCATGCGTTCACTTTCGGCGTCCAGCGCGCTGGTGGCTTCGTCGAGCAGCAGGATGGGCGGGTTCTTGAGCATCGCGCGGGCGATGGCGATGCGCTGGCGCTGGCCGCCCGACAGGCGCACGCCGCGTTCGCCCAGAAAACTCGCGTAGCCCTCGGGCAGCGCCATGATGAAGTCGTGGGCGTGGGCGGCCTTGGCGGCGGCGATGACCTCGGCCTCACTCGCGTCGGGGCGGGCGTAGCGGATGTTTTCGAGTGCGCTGGTCGAGAACACCGTGCTGTCTTGCGGCACCAGGCCGATGTGGCCACGCAGGTCGGCCAGGGCCACGTCGGTGATGGGCACACCGTCCAGGCTGATGCGGCCGGACTGGGCGTCATAAAAGCGCAGCAGCAGCTGGAACACCGTGCTCTTGCCGGCGCCGCTGGGGCCGACGATCGCCACCGTCTCACCCGGCCGCACGGCCAGGCTGAAGCCGTGCAGCGCTGCGGCGCGCGGGCGCGAGGGGTAGTGGAAGACGACATTGTCGAAAGCCAGCGCCGAGCCCTGGCCGGGCCGGGCCGGCGGCAAGGGCTGCGGGTTGGCAGGCTCGGCCACGGGTGACACGCTGGCGAGCAGCTCCATCAGCCGTTCGGTCGCACCGGCGGCGCGCAGCAGGTCGCCCCACACCTCGCTGAGCACAGCCACCGAACCGACCAGCAAGATCACGTAGACCACCGTCTGGCCCAGATGGCCGGCACTCACTTCACCGGCCAGCACGGCCTGCGTGCCCTGGTACAGGCCCCAGAGCAGCGCACCCATGGTGGCGCTGATGATGAAGGCCACCAGCGCAGCACGGACTGCCGTGCGTTTGCGCGCCACGTCGAAGGCGGCTTCGGCGGCGTCGCGGTAACGGCGAGCTTCGCGTTTTTCCTGCACATGGCCCTGCACCACCGGGATGGCGTTGAGCACCTCGGCGGCAATGGCGCTGGTGTCGGCGATGCGGTCCTGGCTGGCGCGCGAGAGCTTGCGCACCCGCCGGCCGAAGTAGATCGACGGCGCCACCACCAGCACCAGGATGCCCATCACCTGCGCCATCACCCAGGGGTTGGTGAGGATGAGCATGATGATGGCGCCGATGCCCATGACGCTGTTGCGCAGGCCCAGCGACAGGCTGGAGCCGACGACGGTCTGCACCAGCGTGGTGTCGGTCGTCAGGCGCGACAACACTTCGCCGGTGGCGGTGGTCTCGTAGAACTGCGGGCTCTGGCGCAGCACATGGGCGTAGACGGCGCTGCGCAAGTCGGCGGTGATACGTTCACCCAGCCAGGTGACGAAGTAGAAACGCAGCGCCGAAAACAAGCCCAGCGCCACGCCCACACCGAACAGCGCCAGAAAGTGCTCGCGCAGCGCCATCACGCGATCACCGGGGTCGGCCGAGACGATGCCGCCGTCGATCAGGCTGCGCAGCGCCAGCGGCATGGCCAGGGTGGTGAGTGCGGCCATCACCAGGAAGATCAGCGCCAGCGCGATGCGCCCGCGGTAGGGCAACACGAAGGGCTTGAGCCCCGAGAGTGACCCGATCGGCGCCTTGGGCGGCTGGCCGGCGCGACCCGGTTGTGAGGCGCCTGAAGCAGATGAAACGGCGCTGGTCGTGCTGGAGGACATGGATGGGTGTGTGACGCGCAAGGCGCCAGGATTGAATGGATAACCGCGGCCGGCGCAGTGTAGGCAGCGATGCGGCGGGGTGTCTTCGACCGGTTTCCATCACCAAGCTGCAAACTGCGAAACTCATGGTTTGCCCGGATCCCCGGCGCCCACACCAACAAGATGCAAGTTCTCACCCTGGCTGCCCTGTCGGCACTTGCCGGCCTGCTGGTCGCCTGTGCCCAACCCGCCAGGCTGCCCGAGCCGCGGGCCCTGGTCGCGCCCGCCGCCGTGGGCCTGGCAGCCAGTGCGCCGACCGAGGTGGTGGCCGGCACCTGGTGGCACGAGCTGGGTGATACCCGCCTCGACGCGCTGGTCGACCTGGCGCTGGCCGAACAGCCGCGCCTGCAGATCGCAGCAGCGCGGCTGGACCAGGCGCGAGTCCAGAGCCGGCTGGCCGGCAACGCCGGTGAAGTGCAGGTCGGCCTGACGGCAGACGCCACCTTGCAGCGCTACACGGCGCACGGGCTGGTGCCGCCGCCCATCGCCGGCACCTGGCAGACCAATGCCAACGTGATGCTGGGCGCCAGCTGGGAACTCGACTTCTGGGGTCGCCACGGCGCTGCACTGGCGCAGGCACTGGGCGGCGAACGGGCGGCCCGTGCCGACATGGCCGCCGCCCGCACCCTGCTCGCAGCCGAAGTGGCACGCGCCTACATCGCCCTGGCGCAGGCCGGCAGCGCGGCGGACAACGCCCGCCAGGCCCTGACCCAGCGCGAGACCATCGCCCGCCTGACGCAGGAACGTGTCCAGGCCGGCCTGGACACCCAGGGTGAGCTGGCGCTGTCGAACGCCCGAGTGGCCGACGCCCGCGGCCAGATACTGGCCGTGATGGAACGCCAGACGCTGCTGCGCCATCAGCTGGCAGCGCTGTGCGCCCAGGCGCCGCAGGCACTTGCAGCGCTGGCGCCGACACTGGGCGAGCTGACGCTGGCCGCCGCACCATCAACCCACGCGACATCGGCTGTTGTCGGCGCCGACCTGCTGGGCCGGCGTGCCGACCTGGCTGCGGCGCGGGAGCGTGTCGAAGCCGCCGCACAAGGTGTGACCGTGGCGCGCGGGCGCTTCTACCCCGACCTCAACCTCAACGTGTTTGCCGGCCTGAGTGCGCTGGGTCTGGACAACCTCGTCGACATCGGCAGCCGCAGCTACGGCGCCGGCCCGGCGCTGCGTCTGCCCCTCTTCGACACACCCGGTCTGAACGCCCAGCTCGGCAGCCGGGCAGCCGAATACGACGCTGCGGTGGCCGCCTACAACAGCGCGGTGATCGACGCCGCCCATGCCGCCGCCGATGCGCTGGCGCTGCGCAGCTCACTGGCCAGCCAGATCACCCAGCAGGCCGACGCACTGGCGCAGGCGAACGAGGCCTGGCGCATCGCCCGCACACGGTACGACGCAGGGCTGAGCGGTTTCCTGCAGGTGCTGGCCACCGACGACCTGCGCCTGGCACAGGAACGCGCCGCCATCGAATTGCGCGGCCGCGCGCTGGACGCCCAGGTGCAGCTGATGCACGCGCTCGGCGGCGGCTGGCAGGCCAGCGAGTCGGCACCGGCCGCCACTCCGTCGGCCAGGGCCGGCACACGCCCCGTGTCGACCGCCACCTGGGCCACCCCCACCGGCGCCGCCGTGCGCCAGGATTGAACAGGGTTCGACCACCTCATGAGTCAAGATCAGGATCGACCAGCCGGCACCAGCGACGCTGCGGCCGCGGGGGTGTCGCCGACACCGGCGCCATCACCGGCGCCGGCACACGCGTCTTCACAGGCGGCGTCACAGGCATCGTCACCAGCCTCTGCCGCGGCAGGGTCATCGGCCGGGTTGCCATCCGGCAGCGGCGACTCGGGCTCGCGTCGGCGCAGTGCGTTGCTGGGCATCGCGGTGCTGGTGGCCATCGGCGCCATCGGCTGGTGGCTGTGGGGCTGGCTGCATGGCCAGACCGAGGCGACGGACAACGCCTACGTGCAGGCCAACGTGGTGCAGATCAGCGCCATCAACGGCGGCACCGTGGTGGCGGTGGCGGTGGACGACAACGACTACGTCAAGGCCGGCCAGACCCTGGTCAAGCTCGACCCGGCCGACGCCCGCATCGTGCTCGAACAGGCCGAGGCCCGGCTGGCACAGACCGTGCGCGAGGTGCGCCAGCTGTACACCGGCAACTCGGCGCTCAAGTCGCAGGTGGGCCAGCGCGACGCCGAACTGGCGCGTGCGCAGGCCGAGGTGGCACGTGCCACCGACGATCTGAACCGCCGCGAGCCGCTGGTAGCCAGCGGTGCGGTGGGCCGTGAGGAGGCCGAGCATGCACGTGCCCAGCTGGCGACGGCGAAGAGTGCACTGGCCGCAGCCGCGGCTGCTGTGCAGACCGCGCGCGAGCAGTTCATGGCCAGCCAGAACCTGACCGAAGGCAGCAGCGTGGCGCAGCATCCGCAGGTGCGTTCGGCCGCGGCCAAGGTGCGCGAGGCCTGGCTGGCGCTCAAGCGCAACGAGGTGCTGGCCCCCATCGACGCCCACGTGGTGCGCCGCTCGGTGCAACTCGGCCAGCGTGTGGCGCCCGGCGCGCCGCTGCTGGGCCTGGTGGCGCTGCGCGACGCCTGGGTCGACGCCAACTTCAAGGAAGTTCAGCTCGGGCGCCTGCGCATCGGCCAGCCGGCCGTGGTGCGTGCCGACGTGTACGGCGACAGCGTCGAGTTCCGCGGCAAGGTAATCGGCCTGGGTTCGGGCACCGGCGCGGCCTTTGCGCTGCTGCCGGCGCAAAACGCCACCGGCAACTGGATCAAGGTGGTGCAGCGGGTGCCGGTGCGCATCCAGCTCGACGCCCGCGAGCTGATCGCCCATCCGCTGCGGGTGGGCCTGTCGATGCACGTGACGGTGGACGTGAGCAAGCAGGACGGCAAGCTGCTGGCCGACGCGCCGCGCGCCCAGCCGCTGGCGCAGACCGACCTGTACGACACCCAGCTGCGCCAGGCCGACATGCACGTGCAACGCATCATCTCGGCCAACCTGGGGCGCATCGGCAAACCGGCGGCACCGTTCAGGCCGGCCAGCCCGCAACCAGCGATGCCGCTGGTGAGGCAAGTCGAACCCGACGCCGCCGGCCAGACACTGGCTCTGGCCGATGACACGTCACGCTGAGGCGGCACCCACACCCT
This sequence comes from Candidatus Intricatilinea gracilis, assembly GCA_016702605.1. Taxonomy (GTDB): domain Bacteria; phylum Pseudomonadota; class Gammaproteobacteria; order Burkholderiales; family Burkholderiaceae_C; genus Sphaerotilus; species Sphaerotilus gracilis. The sequence goes on along the minus strand of JADJDQ010000007.1, from coordinate 171,852 downwards.
GGGTGCCACCGCCGCCGCTGCATGGCCCTGCCCTGCTGCTGGGCACCTTGTCGCTGTCGCTCGCGACCTTCATGAACGTGCTCGATTCGTCGATCGCCAATGTGTCGATACCGGCGATTGCGGGTGACCTGGGCGCCAGCCTGAGCCAGGGCACCTGGGTGATCACGAGTTTCGGCGTGGCCAACGCCATCAGCGTGCCGCTTACCGGCTGGCTGACGCAGCGCCTGGGGGCGGTGCGGCTGTTCACCACGAGTGTGCTGCTGTTCGTGCTGACCTCGTGGCTGTGCGGCCTGGCGCCCAGCCTCGAATGGCTGGTGGCGTTTCGGGTGCTGCAGGGCCTGGTGGCCGGGCCGATGATCCCGCTGTCACAGACGCTGCTGCTGGCCAGTTACCCGCGCGAAAAGGCCGGGCTGGCTCTGGCGTTATGGGGTGTGACGACGCTGGTGGCGCCTGTTGCCGGGCCGCTGCTGGGCGGCTGGATCACCGACCACATCCACTGGCCGTGGATCTTCTACATCAACATCCCCGTCGGCCTGGGCGCGGCAGCGGTGACCTGGGCGATCTATCACAAACGCGAGACACCGGTGCGCAAGTTGCCGATCGACCGCATCGGCCTGGTGCTGCTGGTGTTGTGGGTGGGCTGCCTGCAGCTGATGCTCGACAAGGGCAAGGAGCTGGACTGGTTCAGCTCGCAGACCATCGTCACGCTGGCGGTGACCGCCGTGGTGGCGTTTGCCGTCTTCATCGCCTGGGAGCTGACCGACGAGCATCCGGTGGTCGACCTGCGCCTGTTCAAGCAGCGCAACTTCGCCTTCGGTGCCATCTCGCTGTCGATCGCCTACGGCCTGTTCTTCGGCAACGTGGTGCTGCTGCCGCTATGGCTGCAGCAGTGGATGGGTTACACCGCTACCTCGGCCGGCTTCGCGCTGGCGCCGGTGGGGGTGTTCGCCATCCTGCTGACACCGCTGGTGGGCCGCAAGGTGGCGAGCTGGGATCCACGCGTGATGGCCAGTTGCGCCTTCGTCGGTTTTGCCGGCGTGCTCTATGCGCGCTCGCAGTTCACCACGCAGACCGACTTCATCCACATCATGGTGCCCACGCTGGCGCAGGGTGCGGCGATGGCGTTCTTCTTCATCCCGCTCACCACCATCACGATGAGTGGTCTGCCGCCCGAACGCATCGCCGCAGCGGCGGGGCTGTCGAACTTCGTGCGTATCAGCGCCGGCGCCATGGGCACCTCGATCACCACCACGCTGTGGGAACACCGCGCCGTGATGCATCACGCCCATCTGGCAGAAACACTCGACCGGCCGGGTTCACCGCTGGCGCAGACGCTGGCCAGCCTTCAGGCCAGTGGCCTCGACGCCACGCAGGCGCTGGCCACCATCGAACGCCTGATCGACCAGCAGGCCTACACGCGCGCGGCGGACGACATCTTCCTGGCGTCGGCGTATTGCTTCCTGCTGCTGATCGGCACGATCTGGTTCACGCACCGGCCGGGGCGTGCGGCGCCCGGCTCGAGCGCGGTGGCGGACGCGGCGCATTGAGCAAGGACGACTGAAGGCGAAAGATCGGGTTGCGCAGCAGGTGCCAGCATGCCTTCAGCGCTGGCCGAAGCTGGCGCCGGTCAACAGGTCCTTCAGCTCGCGCGGCTGGCAGCGCCAGTACTGCGCAGGCACCGTGACCTGGGCGCCCAGCCTGGCGGCGGCATGCCAGGGCCAGCGCGGGTTGTAGAGCATGGCGCGGGCGATGGCGACGGCGTCGGCCTGGCCGGTGGCGACGATGGCTTCAGCCTGTTCGGCATCGGTGATCAGACCAACGGCGATGGTCGGCAGGCCCACCGCGGCCTTGACCGCCTCGGCCAGAAACACCTGGTAGCCCGGCCCGAGCGCAATCTTCTGCAGGGGTGACACCCCGCCGCTGCTGATGTGCAGCGCCGCGCAGCCGCGCGCCTTCAGTTCATGGCCGAGCGTGATGGTGGACGGCAGATCCCAGCCACCGTCGACCCAGTCGGTGGCCGACAGGCGTAGCCACACCGGCACGCTGGCCGGCACTGCAGCACGCACGGCGTCGAACACCTCGAGCACGAACCGCATGCGGTTGGCCAGCGAGCCGCCGTAGGCGTCGGTGCGTCGATTGCTCAGCGGCGACAGGAACTGGTGCAGCAGGTAGCCGTGTGCGCCATGCAGCTCGATGCCCTGGATGCCCAGGCGCACGGCGCGCCGCGCGGTGGCGACGAAGTCGTCGCGCACCTGGGCCAGGCCGGCGGCGTCGAGCGCGGTGGGCGGCACTTCGCAGGCGCCATGTGGCAAGGCCGACGGCGCCCGGGCCTGCCAGCCGGTCGGCGCATCGGGCGCGATCTGCTGGCCGCCTTCCCACGGCACCTGGCTCGACGCCTTGCGCCCGGCGTGTGAGATCTGCATCGCCAGCGGCATGGCCGAACTGGACCGCACGGCGGCGAGCACCCGCGCCAGCGCGGCCTCGTTGGCATCCGAATACAGGCCCAGGCAGCCCGGCGTGATGCGGCCTTCGGCCGACACCGCCGTGGCCTCGAGGATGAGCAGCCCCGCGCCCGAGATGGCGAGCTGGCCCAGGTGCATGAGGTGCCAGTCGCTGGCCGAGCCGTCCACCGCCGAGTACTGGCACATGGGCGCGATGACGATGCGGTTGGGTAGCGGCAGATCGCCGAGTTGCCAGGGGGCGAAGAGATGCGTCATGGGATGCGCTCGCGGCCGAGGTGTCCAATGGTGGTGCGCGATTGTGGCGATGTGCTGGCGCTTATGCCGGGCGGACCCGGCGCGGGCAGCGGGTCCGGTGGCAGCTCAGGCGCGCGGCAGGCGGTACAGGCCGCAGATCTTGTTGCCGTCCGGGTCACGCAAATAGGCCAGGTAGAGGCGGCCGCTGGCCCCCTCACGCAGGCCAGGCGGGTCTTCGCAGCTCGTGCCGCCATGGGCCACACCGGCAGCGTGCCAGGCATCGACCTGTTCGCTCGACTGGCAAAGAAATCCAAAGGTACTGCCGTTGCCGACCGTGGCCGGCTCACCGTTGATCGGCAGCGTCACCGAGAACACCCCCGTGGGCGTGCGCCAGAAGACGCGGTGGCGGTCGACCGCGCCGACCGGCACACCCAGGGTGCCGAGCAACGCGTCGTAGAACGCCTTGGCCCGGTCGAGATTGTTGGTGCCGATCATGATGTGGGAAAACATGCGGGAGAGCCTCCAGGGTGAGCGCTTGCTGCGCTTGTTGACAAGTGACGAGCGAGGGACCGCAACACGGCGGACCCGCGGCGATTGTGGCCGGGCCGCATCGGGTGATTGCTCGCATCCGCACTGCCCCCGAACAGGCAACACTAGTGACCTTGCAGTTCGGCCACCCAGGCCCGCCCCCACCGGCCCGGCAGCACAAGCTCAACCTCATGGAGATCCACATGACCTTCAACGTCGGCATGGTCGGCATCGGCCTCATGGGCCACGGCATAGCGGGCAACATCGTCAAGCATGGCCACAGGCTCTGCATGCTCGCCCATGAAGGCAACCAGCCGCTCGAGACGCTGGTGGCGGCGGGCGCGAGCGTGGTGCACAGCGCTGCGGAACTGGCCGCGCGGTCGGACATCGTCATCCTGGTGCTGACCGGCTCGCCGCAGGTCGAGACCGTGCTCACCGGCCCGGGCGGCGTGCTTGAAGGCCTGCGGCCCGGCAGTGTGGTGATCGACTGCTCGACGGCCATCCCGTCGTCGACGTTGCGTATGGCGCAGGCCGTGCAGGCCGCGGGCAGCCGGTTTCTGGATACACCCATGACCCGCACACCCAAGGAGGCCGCCGAAGGTCGCCTGAACCTGCTGGTGGGCGGTGACCTCGACGTGCTGGACCAATGTCGTCCACTGCTGCGTTGTTTTGCCGAGAACATATTTCACGCCGGCCCCGTAGGTGCGGGGCACAGCATGAAGTTGCTGCACAACTACGTGTCGCTGGGCATGGTCAGCCTGCTGTGTGAGGCGGCGGCCTGTGCCGGCCAGCATGGTGTGGCACCCGAGGTGTTCGTCGACGTGCTGGCCAAGGGCGGCGCGGGAGGCATCGCGCTCGAACGCATGAAGCCCTGGCTGCTCGACAAGGACCCGACAGGTCTGCGCTTCTCGATCGCCAATGCCGCCAAGGACCTGGGCTACTACAACACGATGGCAGCAGACGGCGGCGCGGCACGCGACATCGCTGCGGCTGTGCTCACGACGCTGCAAGGCGCACTGCACAAGGCCGAGCCCGGCGCCTTGATGCCCGAGCTCGCGGACATGCTTGCGGCGATACAGCCTGCACGCTAAGCACCTGGCGCGACAGGTCATCACATGCAGCAATGCAGGTCGGATCGCCGCGTCAATCACGGGCCGTGAACGAGCCCGGAAACAACAAAGCCCCAGCATGTGGGGCTTTGTTGGTCCTCGCCGCTGCAAGGAAATCCTGGTCGGGGTGAGAGGATTCGAACCTCCGGCCTCTACGTCCCGAACGTAGCGCTCTACCAGGCTAAGCTACACCCCGATGTTTCAGAAGCTGCGGTCAACAGCCTGAACGCACAAGTTTAGCAGGGCCTCGCGGTAAATGGAAGGTGCCATCAGCTGAAGCTGTGCTTCTGCCTTGCGGGTCTCTTCACGGGCCGCCTCGCGTGTGGCGGCAATGGCACCGGTGGCTCGCACGATTTCGACGATCTCGGCGAGTTTCTCGACCTCGCCATGTTCGATGGCATGACGGATCAGGTCGGACTGTTCGGTCGTGCCACGCTGCATGGCGATGAGCAGCGGCAAGGTCGGCTTGCCTTCGCGCAGATCGTCGCCGACGTTCTTGCCGAGCTTCTCGGTAGCGCCTTCGTAATCGAGCAGGTCGTCGACCAGCTGAAAGGCTGTGCCGAGTGATCGGCCATAACTGGCAGCGGCTTCCTCGATGGCCGGGCCGGCATCGGCGATGACGGCACCGAGCCTGGCGCTGGCTTCGAACAGCTTGGCGGTCTTGTAGCGGATGACACGCAGATAGTCGTCGACACTGATGTCGGGGTCGTGCATGTTCATGAGTTGCAGGACCTCGCCTTCGGCGATGACGTTGGTGGCATCGGCCAGCACGTCGAGCACACGCAGGCGATTGATCGACACCATCATCTGGAACGAGCGCGAGTACAGGAAGTCGCCCACCAGCACGCTGGCCGAGTTGCCGAACAAGGCATTGGCCGTGGCACGACCACGCCTGAGCGCCGACTCGTCGACGACATCGTCGTGCAGCAGCGTGGCCGTATGGATGAACTCGACGATGGCCGCCAGTTCGAAGCGCTCGGGGCCCTTGAAGCCCAGTGCATTGGAAAACAGCAGCACAAGCAAGGGCCGGATGCGTTTGCCGCCAGCACTGACGATGTAGTGCGAGATCTGGTTGATCAGCACCACCTCGGAGGCAAGCCTGCGATGGATGACCTGATCCACCTGGGCCATCTCCGCAGCCATGAGCTGAGTGGTGGTCGACGGGGTCGGGGTGGCGGTTGCGGCTAGGCTCACGTGCAGGATTTCCGGTTAGCGGGCGATTATAGAAACCAGCGTGGTGATCCCGCCTCATCACGACCCGAGCTCGATCAACTGGCCCGGACGTGGCGCGGGGGCGACGCCGTTGGCTCGGCACAACGTGGCTACCGGGTAGCGATGACATCGGCGACATCGATCATCACTCGCCGTTGCGTCCGACCTCTGCTAGAATCGCGGGCTTCGCCTGGGAACGGCCCGCCCATTGATCTCTGATCGGGGCAAGCTGCGAGCCGGGCAAGGACAGACACAGGAACTGAAAGGGCTGATATGTACGCGGTCATAAAAACCGGTGGCAAACAATACAAGGTTGTTGCCGGCGAGAAGATCAAGGTAGAACAGATTGCTGCGGACGTCGGCCAAGAGATCGTGCTCAACGAGGTGCTCGCCATCGGTAGCGGTGCGGACATCAAGTTGGGAACACCCTTGGTCGAAGGCGCCAGCGTGAAGGCCACGGTGGTGGCGCATGGCAGGCACGACAAGGTGCGCATCTTCAAGATGCGCCGTCGCAAGCATTACCAGAAGCGCCAGGGCCATCGCCAGAACTACACCGAGCTGGAAATCGGCGCGGTGTCGGCGTAACCCCATCCAGGCAAGACAGGAGCTGAAACATGGCACAGAAAAAAGGCGGCGGTTCCACCCGGAACGGCCGCGATTCCCAACCCAAGATGCTGGGCGTCAAGGCCTACGGCGGTGAACTGGTGAGCGCAGGCTCGATCATCGTGCGCCAGCGTGGCACCCGTTTCCACGCTGGCACCAATGTCGGCATGGGTCGCGACCACACGCTGTTTGCACTCGTCGATGGCAAGATCTCTTTTGCCGTCAAGGGTTCGCAGAACCGCAAGACCGTGATCGTCACGCCGGCCTGATCCGGCTGGCACCCACGGTGCGGACAAGCCCCGGCATGCCGGGGCTTTTTGCTTTGGGCGCCCGGCTTGTGCCGGCGCCACCCGGCTCCGCGTTCACCACGCGCCGCCCCCCAGGAGTAATGCGATGAAATTCGTCGACGAAGTCACCATCGACATCTCGGCCGGCAACGGCGGCGCGGGCTGCGCGAGCTTTCGGCGCGAGAAGTTCATCCCCTTCGGCGGGCCGGACGGCGGCAACGGCGGGCGCGGCGGCCATGTGTTCGCCGAGGCCGACCTGAACATCAACACGCTGGTCGACTACCGCTATACGCGCAAGCACTTTGCCCGCAACGGCGAAGCCGGTCGGGGCTCGGACCAGTTCGGCGCTGCAGCCGAAGACATCGTGCTGCGTGTGCCGGTGGGCACCATCATCACCGACATCGAGACCGGTGAGCAGATCTGCGAACTGCTCACGCACGGCGAGCGCGTCATGCTGGCCAAGGGTGGCGACGGTGGCTTCGGCAACCTGCACTACAAGACCAGCACGAACCGCGCACCGCGACAGAAGACACCCGGCTGGCCGGGTGAGGCCAAGAACATCCGCATGGAACTGCGTGTGCTGGCCGATGCCGGCCTGCTGGGCATGCCCAACGCTGGCAAGTCCACACTGATCGCGGCCATCTCCAACGCCCGCCCCAAGATCGCCGACTACCCCTTCACCACGCTGCATCCCAACCTGGGTGTGGTGCGGGTCGGGCCGAGCCAGAGCTTCGTGGTGGCCGACGTGCCGGGACTGATCGAAGGTGCGTCCGAAGGCGCGGGCCTGGGCCACTACTTCCTGCGCCACCTGCAGCGCACCCGCGTGCTGCTGCACATGGTCGACATGGCACCGTTCGACGATGCCGTCGATCCGGTGGCGCAGGCCAAGGCCATCATCAAGGAGCTCAAGAAGTACGATCAGGCGCTGTACGACAAGCCGCGTTGGCTGGTGCTCAACAAGCTCGACATGGTGCCGGTCGAACAACGCCCCGCGCTGGTGAAGGATTTCGTCAAGCGCATGCGCTGGAAGGGCCCGGTGTTCGAGATCTCGGCGCTCACGCGTGAAGGCTGCGAGCCGCTCATCCGCGCCATCTACGAACACGTGGCGGCGATCAACTCACCGCCGGTGGTGGAACCCGACGTGCGTTTCGTCGAAGCCCCCGAGCCGGCCACCGCACCACCCAGCGACGACCCGCGCTTTCGCTGAGCGCCGCGTCCTGCCGCACTCCTTTCGTCTGCCCGCCACCCGTGCCCGACCATGAGTGAAGTCCTGAAAAGTGCCCGCCGCATCGTCGTCAAGGTCGGCTCGAGCCTGGTGACCAACGAAGGCCGCGGCCTGGACGCCGCCGCCATCGACGCCTGGTGTGTGCAGTTGGCCGCGCTGGTCAAGCAGGGCCGCGAGGTGGTGATGGTGTCGTCCGGCGCCATCGCCGAAGGCATGAAGCGCCTGGGCTGGGCCACGCGACCGAAGGAGTTGCACGAACTGCAGGCCGCTGCCGCCGTGGGCCAGATGGGCCTGGCGCAGATCTACGAAACCAGCCTGCGCGCCCAGGGCATGGGCAGCGCGCAGGTGTTGCTCACCCACGCCGACCTGGCGGACCGCGAGCGTTACCTCAACGCCCGCTCGACGCTGCTGACGTTGCTCGAACTCGGCGTGGTGCCGGTGATCAACGAGAACGACACCGTCGTCACCGACGAGATCAAGGTGGGTGACAACGACACACTCGGTGCGTTGGTGGCCAATCTGGTCGATGCCGACGCACTCATCATCCTCACCGACCAGAAGGGCCTGTATTCGGCCGACCCGCGCAAGGACCCTCACGCCGTGTTCATCCACGAAGCCGTGGCCGGTACCCCCGAACTCGAGCAGATGGCCGGCGGCGCAGGATCGAGTATCGGCAAGGGCGGCATGATCACCAAGATCCTGGCGGCCAAACGTGCTGCTGGCAGTGGTGCCAGCACCGTGATCGCCTGGGGCCGCGAGCCCGACGCGCTGCTGCGCCTGGTGGCCGGCGAATCCATCGGCACGCTGCTGGTGGCGACCACGCCCAAGGTGGCAGCCCGCAAGCAGTGGATGGCCGACCACCTGCAACTCAGGGGCTCGGTGACGGTGGACGACGGCGCGGTGCTCAAGGTGCGAGACGAAGGCAAGAGCTTGCTGCCCATCGGCGTGGTCGAGGTGCAGGGCGAGTTCGTGCGGGGTGACGTGATCGCCGTGCGCAGCAGCAACGGCAGCGAGATCGCTCGTGGACTGGCCAACTACGCAGCCAGCGAAGCGCGCCTCATCGCGCGCAAGCCGTCGTCGCAGATCGAAGGCCTGCTCGGTTATGCCAACGAGCCCGAGTTGATCCACCGCGACAACCTGGTCCTGACCTGAATCGACGGGCAGCCTGACGCGACGGGCACACACGCCGTCGTTCGTCGTTCGTCGTTCGTCGTTCGTCGTTCGTCGTTCGTCGGCATCGGCATCGGCATCGGCATCGGCATCGGCTTCGGCTTCGGCTTCGGCTTCGGCTTCGGCTTCGATAAGTCCAGCGTAAGTGCCGACACAGCACTGGCACAGCGGTGATTAACGCGCCGCCAAGACACTGACTCTCACAGGGAACCCCCTGTTCCCGCAGCAGACGACGCCACCGCGGAGTCGATCCATCTGCCACGGGGCCTTCAACCCAACGCCTTTAGGAGAGAGTCATGAGCATCGAATGGGGTATCACCGGCCTGACCAGCAACATCACCCACAGCGTGGTGGACAACAGCCCGAATGCGCCCGACGTGTTGCGCGCTGGCGCACCGTTCAACATCAACGTGGCCTGGCAGGTGCCGGCCGCCCTGGCCAGCCTGATCGGCCCGGGCGATTCGTTCCGCCTGCGTGCCTATGCCGAAAGCATCGGCCCCGGCCAGGAGATGCAGATCGGCCAGCCGCTCGCCGTGCCCGGCGTGATGAACGCACTCAACTACACGGCCACCGTTCAGGTCAATCCGAACCCGTTGCTGGGCGAGGAGCAGCTGTTCGGCGGGCAGCCTGTATCGGGCTGCTACAACATCGTGGTGGTGCTGCAGCACCTCAACGGCGGCGCGCCCACAGTCCACTCGGGCTGCTCGGACAACCAGCCGCCGGTGATGTTCCGCTTTCCGGCCTGAGTGCGGCACCAACCGCCCTGTGCACCCGCTGCGGCGGTGTGCCCGGCTGCCAGGCCGGGTACATGCCACGGCGGGTGTTTCTCTTGTTGCCCGCTTCAACGTTCGTCGCCGGAGTACACACCATGGGCCCGACCGAGATTCACGTCATGACGGCCGAGTTGATCGCCGATCGCCGCACCGTGCGATTCAGCTGCCCGATCTGCCATCGCTGCATCGAAGACGGCCCCGAAGGCATCACCTTCATCCACCGAGGTGATACATCGGTGCGCCATCAGGGCGGCTCGATGTCGACCATCGACAGCGCCGTCGAACAAGACACACCCGACCGCCCCGTGATGCATTGACCGGCCACCACGCCGGTCGACGTCTCGACCGCCTGCTCAATCACTTTCTCGATCGATTTCTCGACCGGCGATGCGCCGATACAGCCTGGTGGTTTCGGCGTCGGGCGACAACCCGAGTTGCTCACGCAGCAAACGTACACACGCACCGTACTGCCGCTCGGCCAGCTGGATCTGGCCCAGGCCGGCATAACAACGCATCAGACGCCGGTGGGCGGCCTCGTTGCATTCGTCCAGGCTCAGGTGGCGCAGCGCCACCTGCAGACAGGCGTGCCAGTCACCAGCCTGCTCATGCAGGATCGCCAGGCGTTCGAGCACCTGATTGAGCTGCGCGCGTAGCGCCTGCGTGTCGGGCGCCAGCGCCGGACCGGCATCGTCGTCGTCGACCAGATCGACACCGTAGAGGTCAAGTGCAGCGGCGTAGTGGGCCATGGCACCGGCACCATCTCCGCGTTCTTCATGTTGCCTGGCGGTCTGTGCGTGCAGCACGAAATGCTCGACATCGAGCCAGACCTCACCTGCAACGACCAGCCGATAACCTTCCGCGGTGAAACGTACGCAGGCACCTGGCGGCAACAGTTGCCGCAAACGATGCAGCATCACGTTCAAGCTGTTGCGTGCACTGGCCGCATCACTGTCGGGCCACAACAGGTTGCACAAACGAGCCCGCCCGAGTGGGCGATGTCGTTGCAGCAGCAACAGCTTGAGCAAGGTACGTGTCTTGCCCTTGGGCAGCTCGACGCTTGCCCCGGCGCCTTGCCGGATCTGGAACCCCGAGAGCATCGTCACCATCACGGTGGCCTCGATCGGCGCCAAGCAGCTGGCCGACATCGACTCGGCAGGCCGGGGTCGGGCGGATGTGGACGGGTCGGGCAAAGACCGATCTGGCGCGAACGGGCCAGCTGCGCACAAATCGGATCGACCTCCACTCAGGTGAGTTGCCGCCAGATCCCAGGCAGCCAGCAGCTGACGAGTGGCGCTCACCATGTCGGCCACAGACTGGGCGTCGTGGTCGGCGCCCGTACTGGCCATGGCCATGGCATCGGCCTCGACATTGGTGACGGCATCGGCGACGGCATCGGTGTGGGCCGTGCCCGGCGGCCTGCGCGACAGGTGTGCCAGCGGGTTCATGGTGCCTCCCTGGTCTACCGAACAAACACCCGGGTGTGAGACCGGGTCGCGGCAGTCTAGGGTGAGGTGGCTGGCCGGCAAGGTGCGTTAACACACCGCCGAACTGCATTGCCCGGCGTCACCTCGTGCGAGGCTGGTGCCCGGCTGGACCGACGATGGCCGCGTCCCTCAAGAGGCGAGACGTTCGCGCAGAAAGCTGATGACCGTCTTCACCGAATCGCGCCGCGCGTCGGGCTGACCACCCACATGCACCCCTTCGCCCGGGCGCAGGCGATTGGGCACATCGCGACGCAGGCGCAGCGGCGCCCGGCTGTCGAAGCCGTGATGTGCGCCGGGATAAAGCTTGTAGCTGATGTGGCTGGTGTCGGACTGCGCCAGCTCGACACAAGCCTGTGACGGTGTCCAGTCGTCGTCTTCTCCCAGCATCAGCAGCAAGGACGTGTTGGCTGCATAACCGCGCCGTAGCTCGGCCTCACAACCGGGGTAGAACGCCACGGCCGCACGCGGCTTGCGGGCCGACTCGGTCACTTCGGCATGTTGGCCATTGGTGCTGGCCAGCACCGTGCTGCCGCCGTTGGACCAGCCCAGCAAGGCGAGCCGTTCAGGGTCGACATCGGCCCGGCCGGACAGCCACACCAGCGCGCCAAACACATCGCGGCGGCGCTGCAACTGCGTGATGCGGCGATGCCCAGGGCGCAGCTTGCACACCGATCGCTCACCACGTGGCCCGTAGGAATCGAGCACCAGCACGTGCCAACCTTCGTTGTTGAGCAAGCCGGCGTAGCGCAAGGTGCGTGTGAAGATCTTGCCCTGGCTGTCGAAGGCACCGCCGCATCCGTGCAGCAGCACGACCGCCGGTCGCCGCTTGGCCAGTGCACTGGCCGTGCCCGTTGTGGCGCTCAACCAGGCGCCACGCAACCGCGTCTTGTCTGGCAAGGCACTGGGCATCTCGACCATCACCGGTGGTTTCGTCAAGGCATCGGCCGCAGCGGACTTGATCGGCGAGGCGGCTCGAGCCGACAGGGCCAAAGCACAGCCCGCCAGCAGCAGCGCTGCGATGGCGACTCGGCAGACGGCGATGCGGATAGGCGAGTCAGTCAAGGCAGGCGAAGTGGTCATGGGGGCAGAACCTTACCACCCGCGCTGCATCGTCAGGCCTGACCACATGGCGCGAGGGCTTGTCTCGCCTCGAGTCCTGGCACAGCGCACCCACCGACCCAGGGCGACAACCCGACACGACATCGCCCCCCCCGGCGTCAGCCGAGGTGTGCCCTAGACGACCGAAGCCAGGGCGCGTGTGGCCTGTGCGCCGTCGAGGCCGAAGCGGCGCGCATAGTCGTCGAGTTGATCGCCGCCGATCTTGCCGACGTTGAAATATCGCGCCTCGGGGTGCGCGAGATAGAAACCACTCACACTTGCTGCCGGTGTCATGGCCAGGCTGTCGGTAAGCGCCATGCCGATGTCCTGGGCATTCAGAACCTCGAACATGGCGCGTTTGACGCCGTGGTCCGGGCAGGCCGGGTAGCCCGGCGCCGGCCGTATGCCGCGATAGGCTTCCTTGATCAACTGTTCGGTCGACAAGGCCTCGTCCGGCGCATAAGCCCACAGCTCGGTGCGCACCCGTTGATGCAGGTGTTCGGCAAACGCTTCGGCCAAGCGATCGGCCAGCGCCTTGAGCATGATGGCGCTGTAGTCGTCATGGTCGGCGACGAACTGGCGCTCCTTCTTCTCGATGTTCAGACCGGCGGTGACGGCAAACAGGCCGATGTAGTCGGGCTTTGCGCCCGGGCCGGACTTGGGCGCGATGAAGTCGGCAAGCGAGCGGTTCGGGCGCTTCACGCCGTCGATCACCGGCCGTTCACTTTGCAGACGCAGCGGCTGCCAGCGCAGCAGCACCTGGCTGCGGCTCTCGTCGGCGTAGACCTCGATCACGTCGTCGTCGACCGTGTTGGCCGGCAGCAGCGAGATCACACCATTGGCCTGCAGCCAGCGGCCTTCGATGGCACGTTGCAGCAAGCGCTTGGCGTCGCTGAAGACGCGGGTGGCTTCGGCGCCGACCACCTCGTCGCGCAGGATCTCGGGGTAGGGGCCGGCCAGGTCCCAGGTCTGGAAGAAGGGCGACCAGTCGATGCACTGCGCCAGTTCGCTCAGGTCCTGGTTGCGGAAGACGCGCCGGCCGATGAAGCGTGGTGCGGGTGGTGTGTAGGCCGCCCAATCGATGGCATGTTTGTTGGCACGCGCCTGCGCCAGCGTGACGAGCGGCGTGGCCTTCTTGTTGGCGTGTTGCTCGCGCACCTTGGCGTAGTCGGCTTCGAGTTCGGCGATGTAGCGCGTCGCACGCTCGTCGCTCAGCAGGTCCGAACACACCCCCACGCTTCGCGAGGCATCGGGCACGTACACCACCGGCCCTTCATAGTGCGGCGCAATCTTCACTGCCGTGTGTACGCGGCTGCAGGTGGCGCCACCGATCAACAGCGGTGTCTTCTTGCTGCGGAAGTACTCGTCGCGCTGCATCTCGGCCGCCACGTGCTGCATCTCCTCGAGGCTCGGCGTGATGAGGCCTGAGAGGCCAATGATGTCCGCGCCTTCGACCCGTGCCTTGGCCAGGATGTCCTGGCACGGCACCATCACGCCCATGTTCACCACTTCGAAGTTGTTGCACTGGAGCACGACGGTGACGATGTTCTTGCCGATGTCGTGCACGTCGCCCTTCACTGTGGCGATGACGATCTTGCCCTTGGGTTTGACGTCACCACCCGCGTCGGCGGTGGCCTTCTTCTCGGCCTCGATGTAGGGCAGCAGATGCGCCACGGCCTGCTTCATGACGCGGGCCGACTTGACCACCTGCGGCAGGAACATCTTGCCCTGGCCGAACAGGTCACCCACGATGTTCATGCCAGCCATGAGCGGGCCTTCGATCACGTGCAGCGGGCGCCCGCCGGTGGCTAGGGTGGCGCGCCAGGCTTCTTCGGTGTCGACAGAGATGAAGTCGGTGATGCCGTGCACCAGGGCATGGCTCAGGCGCTGAGCTACTGTCACCGGATGATCTGCCGTGCCGCGCCAGGCCAGCCGCGTGGTCTCGTCCTTGGCCGCGCCCTTGGCCGATTCGGCCACCTCGATCAGGCGCTCGCCGGGTGATAGCTGCGCCTCGCCGGGCTTGTAGACCGGCGTGCGATTCAGCACCACGTCCTCGACCCGCTCACGCAGCGTCGGCTCGAGGTCGTCGTACACCCCCACCATGCCGGCGTTGACGATGCCCATGTCCATGCCGGCCTTGATGGCGTGGTACAGGAAGACCGTGTGGATGGCCTCACGCACCGGCTCGTTGCCACGAAAGCTGAAGCTCACGTTGCTCACACCACCACTCACCTTGGCGCCGGGCAGATTGGCCTTGATCCAGCGGGTGGCGTTGATGAAGTCCACGGCGTAGTTGTCGTGTTCCTCGATGCCGGTGGCAATGGCGAAGATGTTGGGGTCGAAGATGATGTCCTCGGCCGCAAAACCCACCTCGTCCACCAGGATGCGATAGGCCCGCGCGCAGATCTCGGTCTTGCGCTGGTAGGTGTCGGCCTGGCCCTGTTCGTCGAAGGCCATCACCACCGCGGCGGCGCCGTAACGCTTGACGAGCTTCGCCTGGCGCTTGAACTCTGCCTCGCCTTCTTTCAGCGAGATCGAGTTGACTATGCCCTTGCCCTGCATGCACTTGAGACCCGCCTCGATCACGCTCCACTTGGAGGAGTCGATCATGATCGGCACCTTGGCGATCTCGGGCTCGCCGGCGATCAAGTGCAGGAAACGCACCATCGCCGCCTGGCTGTCCAGCATGGCCTCGTCCATGTTGATGTCGATGACCTGGGCGCCGTTCTCGACCTGCTGGCGCGCCACACTCAGCGCGTCCTCGAAACGACCTTCGAGAATCATGCGGGCAAAGGCCTTGGAGCCCGTCACGTTGGTGCGTTCGCCGATGTTGACGAACAGCGATGTGGAACCGATCTCGACCGGCTCGAGGCCCGACAGGCGCATGGGCTGCGGCGCAGCGGCGGCAGGCCGGTCGGCGCCGGAAGGCAGATCGGAGGCAGAGGAAGTGCGGCTGGTCATGGCGTCGTCGATCACGGTCATCAACACCCGACGCCAGAGACTTGCGGCCCACCCGCAAGGCCCGGCTCGGGCTGGGGTGAGCGTGGTTGACAGGCGGCCTGACGGCCACCGCCCCGAGCCTGGCCGTGTGGATCACTCAAGACGTGAGTGCAACGGTCGCAACGCTCCTCGGGAAGACCCGGAGTTTAACGGCGGGTCAAGCCGTGTCGCGACGGCGACAGGGTCAATCGATCAGATCGGACGAGGTTCAAGCCGCCAGCAACTCGCTGAAACCCACGCCGTGCCGGCAACGCGGCTGGTAGCGCCCGACACGCTGCGCGATGGCAGCGATGTGTGCCGGCGTGGTGCCGCAGCAGCCACCGGCGATATTGAGGAAGCCCGCCTTGGCGAACTCTTCCATCAGGTTGCCGGTGACGTCGGGCGTCTCGTCGAAGCCGGTGTCGCTCATCGGGTTGGGCAGGCCGGCGTTGGGGTAGCAGGACACGAAGGTGTCGCCGGCGATGCGCGACAACTCCTCGATGTAGGGCCGCATCAGCGTGGCACCCAGGGCGCAGTTCAGGCCGATGGCGATGGGTTTGGCGTGGCGCACGCTGTGCCAGAAGGCCGCCACGGTCTGGCCGCTGAGGATGCGGCCCGAGGCGTCGGTGACGGTGCCCGACACGATCACCGGCAGGCGCTCGCCGGTGGCTTCCATCAGTTCGTCGAGGGCGAAGATCGCAGCCTTGGCATTGAGTGTGTCGAAGATGGTCTCGACCAGAAACAGGTCGCAGCCACCGTCGAGCAGGCCCTGGGCTTGCTCGTAGTAGGCCGCGCGCAACTCGTCGAAGCTCACGTTGCGGGCGCCCGGGTCGTTCACATCGGGGCTGATGCTGGCGGTGCGCGGCGTCGGGCCCAGGGCGCCGGCGACGAAACGGGGTTTGTCGGGTGTAGAGGCGGCGTCGCAGGCTGCGCGAGCGATCTTCGCTGCCGCCACGTTCATCTCGTAAGCCAGATGGTCCAGGCCATAGTCACCCTGGGCGATGCTCGTCGCGCCGAAGGTGTTGGTCTCGATGATGTCCGAGCCGGCCGCCAGGTACTGGGCGTGGATCTCGGCGATCACGTCCGGGCGTGTCAGCACCAGCAGGTCGTTGTTGCCCTTGAGATCGGTGGGGTGATCGGCCAGGTGCGTGCCGCGAAAGTCGGCCTCGGTCAGCGGGTAACGCTGGATCATGGTGCCCATCGCGCCGTCCAGGATGGCGATGCGGCTGGCCAGCAGCGCCGGCAGCGCCTGGCCACGGGTGTAGGGCGCGGCCGCGGATTGGGCGGGCGTCGAAGCCAGGGTGCTGGCCGGTGCGAGGGTGGCAGTCATGGCCCGATTGTAAAAAGCCGCGCCACAGGCCGGCTGCAGCCAGGAGAAAACAGGCTCGAGCCCGCAGCGCAGCAGTCGACCCGAACAACACAGGCCGCAGACAAAACGAAACCGGCCTGAACAGGCCGGTTGTGTCGGGTCGGGTCGCCGGACGGCGCAGGCTCGGGGCATGCGTCGCGGCGAGCGGGCAGCGTCAGTGCAGCACCACCGGTTGCTGCGCCAGCACGGCGTAGCCGGAGAGGAAACTGTCGATGTCCTCTTCACTCGGCTCGGACTCGATCAGGTCTTCGACACCACGCTTGAAGTGTTCGGCCATGGCGCCGTCGAGGTAGATCTCGCGTTTGCTGGCCTTGTCGACGATCTCGTAGCCGCCGCGCGTCAGGCCCTGCAGGGCCGGCCGTGCGGGCACGTGTTCACCAGCCAGTTCGAAGTGAACCACCGCGTAGTTGTCCGAGTTGTAAAGCATTTCCATGATGTGCTCCTTGGGGCTCACCCCTTGCGCTATCAGCTGGGGACTGTTCCACCGGCTGCAAGCGTCGATCTGGGTGCTGATGTGTGTGTCATCGGCGCCACGGGGTTGCAACTGAAGCGCCGCCGCGCCATGGCGCGGGATTCGGGTGCTTTTCTCGAAGTAGAAAACATGCGCCGGTGCGCCTCATTCACGCCAATGTTTGAGCACCAGTTCGAGCGCGTCGCCACCGGCTTCACTCAGGCGCACTCGCACGGGCCAGTAACGCCGCGCCGGATCGAGCCAGACCTCGGCCACGGTGTCATAGGGGTTGGCCGACCGGCGTTCGAGGTGCAGCAGGCCACCGTCGGACGCGCCGGGCTTGAACTGCCACTGGCTCAGGTCGCCATTCACACTGGCCACGGGCAAGGTGGCACCACTGCGCATCACGCCGTCGGCCCCGGCCGATGCGCTGCCCGCCGCCGGCCCGCCCGGTGCGGCAGCAGCGAACAAGGCCGACAACTGCACCAGCCAGCTCACGCGGTCTTGTGTGCCGGGCGGCAGCACCAGTCGGGCCGTGCTGGCCGAAAAACTCAGCGTGCCGGCGCCGGGGCCGTCGCGTGTCATCGTGAGCGCACGTTCGCTGCGGCGCAGGCGCCGTTCGGTGTAACGCTGCGGCGCCAGCCCGTGGGCATCGAAACCACCGGCGCTGCGTTCGCTGAAGATCGTGCCGATCACCGGCAGGCGTGCGTCCAGCGACAAGGTGTAGCTGCCCGCCGCCATGCGCCACACCAGCTTGCCCTCGCCAGCCAGGGCGCCGCTGCGCACGCGGTAGACCAACTCGGCGCTGGGCGGCGGCGACGTCGGCGGCGGTGGTGGTGACACGGCTGCACGCACCGGTGCGGCTGGCGACACGGTCGATCCACCGCTGCGCCCTGTCGGGCGAGGTACCGCGAGCGCCAGCCGGGCGACGTCGGCCGCGCCATCGGCGCCAGCCGGGTCGTCCGGGCCTGTTTCGCCGGTGGGCGCTGGGGCGGCGCTCACCTCGGCGGGGCGCGGCACGTGTGTCGCGGTCGCCTGGGCGCGTGTAGCCGCGTGCGCCTGGGGCTGATCGACCGGTGTGCCGGGACGGATGTGGCCGGCATCACCAGCGGCAAGCGCCGGCAGCACAGCGATGGTCGTCGTCGATGACGTCGATGCCGTCGACAACACCGTCGTCGTTTGCGTCGTCTTGGCCGTAGACGTAGACGTAGACGTAGACGTGGATGTAGCCGTCGTTGGCGTTGGCGTTGGTGACGATGTCGAGGCCAGGGTCGGTGACCTGACCCTGGTCGGCGCTGGTTGTGCGGCGGACATCGCCGCTTTGCCCGGGAGGGTCGCCACCTCAGGCGCAGGCCTGGTGGTGACTGCCAGGCTGCGCGGGCGCGGCAGCGCGTCAGCCGCCACTTGCGTAAGCCGCACCACCACCGGCGCCGCATCATCACCCGGCCCGGTCGCCGGCTTGTCGACCCGGGCCTGCGCCAACCCGCCCAGCAACCACCAATGCAACAGCAGCACTGCCAGCGTAAACGGCAACAACACGCGCCACGGCGCCGCATGGCGGCGGGTGGTGAGGGGGGTGTCGGCCATGGGGCGAAATCTACAATGCCGCGCCACCGGATCCCCCCATGAAACTCGCCACTTATCAGGACGGCAGCCGCGACGGCCATCTGGTCGTCGTCTCTCGCGACCTGAGCACCGCCGCGTTTGCGAACACCCAGGCCACCCGGCTGCAGCAGTTGCTGGACGACTGGAACTTCGTCGCGCCGCAACTGCACGACCTCTACCTCACACTCAATCACGGCAAATCGCGCCACGCCTTTGCCTTCGACCCGGCCTTGTGCCTGGCGCCACTGCCACGCGCCGCCAGCTGGGCCTGGCAAACCCTCGACGCCGACCCGGCCGACACCGCCAAACAGCCCATGCTGCAGGCCGGCGCGGGCGACGACATGGGTCGTCCGCGCGGCGAACTCGACCTGCCTGACGGGCGTCGCGTGGCGCGCGTGGCCGCCGGCGTGGCGGTCTTCACCGGCGAGCTGGCCATGGGCGCCAGCCCGGCCCAGGCGCTCGAAGCCATCCGGCTGCTGGGCCTGTACAGCCGCTGGAGTCTGAGTGATGTCGACGCCGCCCCAGGCAACCGGGCGCGCGCCGATGTCGACGCCCAGCTCGCGCCGCACTGGGCCCCCGTGCTTGTGACACCCGACGAAGCCAGTGGTGCCTGGTCGGGTGGACGGCTGGATCTGCCGCTGCAGTTGCAATGGCTGAGCCGCGCCAGCAAGAAACGCCAGAGCCAGGCCAGCGACGTGCCGGGCAAACACCAGCGCTGGCACCACGGCCAGTTGCTGGCCTGGGCGGCGCGCCATCGCCGCGTGCGCGCCGGCGCCGTGTTCGGCTGCGACTGGCTCGACGAGGCGCCGCCACAAGCCGCCGAGTCGCTGATCGACACCGACGCGCGGGCGCTGGCCGACAGCGTCGAGCTGGACATCGTCGGCCGCGATGGCCTGAGCCTGTTCGACCGCATCAGCCTGGGTCTTGCCGGGTGGACAGCAGCTGAACCAACGCCAGGCGCTTCAGGTGGCAGCAGTCCACGTGCCATGCCTCGGGCGAGCGCCATGGTGCCTGGTGCAGCATCTGCCGACACTGGCGTCAACGCCGAGATCGATGCGCCGGGCAATGCCGCGTTTGCCGTTGCAGGTGATGTCTCACCTGATGCCGCACCTGACGCCGAGAACAGCGCCGAGGCATCACCCGCCAGCCCGACGGTGGCACCCGCCAAGGCCCGGCGCGGCAGCACCCGCAAGCGCACAATCTGATCGATCAACCACAGACTTGACGACGCTGGCCCGCGCCACAGGCGACGATGGCAGCCACCACAGACCACCACGAGGAAGACAAGATGAGCACGTCCACCAACACCGACTTCGGCAAATTTGTCCCCGGCTTCGACTTCCTGCAAGGGCTGATGAAAAGCGCCGGGTCGACCCTGCCCAACATCGGCCAGTGGATCGCGCCGTCGCTCGACCCGGCCGAACTCGAACGCAAGATCGACGAGTTGCGCACCGTGCAGTTCTGGCTCGACCAGAACAGCCGCATGCTCGGCGCCACCATCCAGGCGCTCGAAGTGCAGAAGATGACGCTGTCGACCATCAAGGGCATGAACCTGAGCCTCACCGACTTGCAGGAATCGCTCAAGGTGCGCATGCCCGAGCCGGCGTCGTCCAGCTTCGCCAGTTCGTCGGCCAGCACGGCAACCGGCAATGGGCATGACGACGGCGGCGCGGCAGCCGCTGCGGCCACCGAGGCAGCCAACGAAGCGGCGGCCCAGGTCACGGCCCAGGCGGCAGCCGGCATGGTCGACGCCATGCAGTGGTGGAACTCGCTGACCCAGCAGTTCACCCAGCTCGCCGCCAACGCCGTGCAGGCTGCCAACGAGGCCGCACCCATGGCGGCCAGCATGGCCGATGCGGTGCAGACTGCCACGGCCCAGGCCACCGCGCAGGCCGCCGAAGTGGCGCAGGCCGGCCAGGCCGCAGCCGAGGCCGCCAACCAGGCGGTCAGCAACGCCGTCGGCCAGGTGGCGGCTCAGGCCAGCCAGGTGGTGCAGCAGGTGCAGCAGATGGCCGCCGGCAGTGTTGTGGCACCAGCCAAACCCGCCGCCACGACCAGCAAGGCGGTGGGATCAGGCGGCACCGGCAGAACCCGAGCCAAGGCCGCCCCCACGCCAAAACCAGCATCCAAGCCGGCCACCAAGGCGGCGGCCAAAAAGGCTGCAATCAAGGCGGACAACAAGCCGGGCGCCAAACCTGCCGTCAAGGCCGCCGGCAAATCGGCCGGCACCGGCAAGGCGACACCTCGCCGCAGCCCTGGCCAGTCCGACGATTGAGCAACGAGCGCCGCGCCATGTCGCCCTTCCTGCTCGGCCACGCCACCCACCCGGACTGGCGCATGGCGCTGGCCCTGTCGGCAGCGCAGATCGACGCCGGCTTGGCGGCGCAGCGCGAGCAATCGCCCACCGATCCCGCTGAGGCGCATGAGCCCACACTTGGCCTGGTCTATTTCACCGATCACTATGCCGACGCGGCCGAGGCCCTGCTGGCCGAGTTGCAGCAACGCTGGCCGCAGGCATCGTGGGTCGGCAGTGTGGGTGTGGGCATCGCGGCGAACGGCGTCGAATACTTCGACCAGCCGGCGCTGGCGCTGCTGCTGGGCAAGTTGCCCCACGAGCAGTTCCGCATCTTCTCGGGTGAACAACCCCTGCCCAAACCCGGCGGCTGGCCTGGTCTCGTGCCGGCCTCGCAATCGGCCGCCTGGGCTGCGCTGGTGCATGCCGACGGCCACGCCGCCGACCTGCCCGACCTGCTCACCGAACTGGCCGGACGCACCGACAGCGGTTACCTCTTCGGCGGCCTGGCGTCGTCGCGCGGGCGCACCGTCACCATTGCCGACGCGGTGTATCAAGGCGGTGTCAGCGGCGTGGCGTTCACCCACGAGGTCGGCCTGGTGTCGCGGGTCACGCAAGGTTGTGCACCGGTCGGGCCGACCCGTCGCATCACACGCAGCGAGCGCAATCTGGTGCTCGAACTCGATGGCCGCCCCGCCCTCGACTGCCTGGTCGAAGACCTGGCGCTCGACCTCGGCCAGCCGCGCCAGGCCATGGGCAAGTTGCGCACCACACTGGCCGGCATTGCAGACGCCGGCCACGACATGCTGGCCCGGCGTGGCCAGTTCGGCACCGACACGCGGGTGCGCCATGTGTTGGGCCTGGACCCGACACGCCGCGGCGTGGCGATCGCCGAACTGGTCGAACCCGGCCAGCAGCTTGCCTTCTGCCAGCGCGACACCGAAGCCGCGCGGCGCGACCTGATGCGGATCTGCAGCGAGATCCGCGAGGAACTCAGCCCCGCCGCCGACGACACCGGCACCCTGCTCGACCTGTCGGCCGCCGGCCTGCCCGACTGGCGTGTGGCGCTTGGTGGTCTGGGGAACCTGGGTGACCCGGGCAGCGCCGGACGCGTCGACGACCACGACTCGCCGATCTCGTCCACGTCGGCCGGTTCAGCCGCCACCGCGGACACATCGTCCGGTGCAGACAGCGGCGGCGACGCAGCGACGCGCAACCAGGCCAGCAGCGCCGGCAAGCCCGCGGCAACACCAGCCGATGCAGCGGCCGCAGCCAGCCCGGCCGCAACGTCCGGCGACCTCGCCCCGGCGCCGCAACGCCCCGAGGACCAGGTCGCCGCAGCGATCTACGTCAGCTGCGCCGGCCGCGGCGGTCCACACTTCGGTTCACCGTCGGCCGAACTCAAGATCGTTCAACACGCCCTGGGCGACGTGCCGCTGATCGGCTTCTTTGCCGGCGGCGAGATCGCGCGCCACCACCTCTACGGCTACACCGGCGTGTTGACCGTGCTGCGCACCACACCCGCCTGACCGGGACGCGCAGCTCCGCAACGCGCACGATCCGACTCGCGTCCCCCGCAGCCCGCGCCATGACATGGGCAGGCACCGGCACATCCGCATCGACGCCACCCGCATGAGAAAGGCAGTGATGGCCGCACCCCGTATCCCGCCGATCCACTGCCTGCTCAGCTTCGAGGCACTGGCGCGGCTGCGCAGCGTCACGCTGGCGGCCGAGGAACTGAGCGTCACGCCCAGCGCGGTGAGCCACCGCATGCGCCAGCTCGAAACCCAGCTCGGTGTGCGCCTGTTCGCCCGCAGCGACTTCAGCCTCACGGCCGACGGCGCCGCCTACCTCGGCCATGTGCGCCAGGGCCTGCAGGCGCTGCAGCAGATGCCTGGCAGCGCACCCGCCCTGGGCACAGCCAAGCTGCGGCTGGCGGTGACACCCACCTTCTCGCGCCAGATCCTGCTGCCGCGCCTGGCCATGTTCCGCCACGCCTACCCCGAGATCGAGCTGACGCTGCAGGTGGCCATCCCGCTGCTCGACGTCAAGGCCGAAGAGGCCGACATCGAGGTGCGTTTCGGCACCGGCCCCTACACCGGGGTGGAGCAGGTGCGCATCCTCAGCGACGAGGTCTGCCCCTGCGCCAGCCCCGACTACCTGCACGAGTTCGGCCCCTTCGGCGAGTTCGACAAACTCGCCGACGTGTCACGCGCCCGCATCATCCGCAGCCCGCTGGAGCCCTGGAGCACCTGGTTCAAGGCCGTCGGCCTGGCCCTGCCCGAGCCGCGCGAAGGTGCCCAGTTCAACGACGTCGGCCTGATGTGCGACGCCGCCGCGGCCGGCTTCGGTGTCACGCTCATGCGCCTGAAACTCGGCCGTGACTGGCTCGACAGCGGCCGCCTGGTGCGCCTGTCGCCGCGCCAGGTGGCCTCGCCCAACCACCACTTCCTGTGCTGGAAACCCGGCACGCTGGAGCGCTGGGAATGTGCCGCCTTCGTCGACTGGCTGAGGCAGGCGCTGGCTTGACCGGGTCGTGCCTGCTGCTTGTTTTCAGCACCCTATTGCGCAACTTGCCATCACTGCAAGGTGAATCTACACACCAAAGTAGGATGTATTGTCCGGTCCTTTCCGGATATCTCGGCCTTTGCGAGGCTGGCGACAGCAAATCCATTGACGTGCCGTTCGCGGGGTTTTGCGAAATTGTGCTCCTTCAAGAGCAGGTAAGTTCTCCCTTCCCAGGGCCACAAGTGCAATTCAACCGGAACCATGTCCACCTTGTTTGAAAAGATCACCATAGGAATACTTGAAGCGGATGTCGAAATGCTCGCCGGTAGTCCCAATGGCCGGCCATACGTCCTCGATCCACTTGTGTCCTCCAAACGACCGCGGCCATCCGCCGTCCCAGAAATCGGCTGCCGGCATCTTCGCGATCATTCGTCCGACTTCGACACATACTCGATCGGAGCTACCGTATGTTGTTTTCAAACGATTCAAGCGATCGGCGCCTACGGCACCGCCGCACAACACCATGATCCCCAGAAAGATGGTGGAACAGATTCTTACTTGATTCATGGTTTGGATTTGGCGACAGTGTGCCAGCAGCAAGTTACCTGAATCTCAGCCTCTTGATCCGCGTCGCGCGCCGATTTCATCGTCGCCGAATTCGGTCGATCCAGTACCCGGGCTCCCGGGCGTCGGGTCGGACCGCGTAGATGATGATTTCGCTCGACTCTTCGCGGTACACGACCGAGAAAGGAAATCCCTTGATGCGCATCCTGCGGCAGTCGGCTTCGTCGGGCCGCCCCGAGACGGGATGGCGCTCGATGCGGTCCAGCGCAACCTGCATCGCCGCCTGGAACTTGATGCCGGTGCCGGGTCGGGTAGCGCCGTAGTACTGGATCTCGTGCATCAGTTCGAGCCGTGCTGCGGCATCGAAACGAAGCCTTTTCACCGGGCGAGCAGCCTGGCTTCGGCCATCACCTCGTCGGCGTCGAAGAGGGTGGATTCGCCTCGTTCGTAGGCGGCGACCCGTCGGCGAATCTCGAGTCGCCAGGCCTCTTCGACCGACGGGTCCGGCGCTTCTTCGAGTGAGTCGAGCAGCAGGTCGACCAGGCGCTCTCGATCCTTGGGGTCGAGGGTGCGCCCACGCTCGGCAAGTTCCATCACAAGGTCGCTCATGGTCAGACTCCCGTGTCCAAGCATCCATTGTGCGGGGCCGGCCGCCAGATTGCCCCTGCGCTCGCATCGAAACCACAAGTCCGGATGAGGACGTGTGATGCCCGCATTGCCGCGCCGGGCGTCATGCCGACGTAGAGTCCGACGGCCCAACGTCCATTGCCAAAGGCCCCACCATGACCACCGGAACCGTTCGCCTGCACCGCGTGTTGCGTTGCCCGCCCGAGAAGATCTACAAGGCCTTTCTGGATGGCCCGGCCCTGGCCAAGTGGCTGCCGCCGTATGGCTTCACCTGCACCGTGCACGAAATGGATGCGCGAGTGGGCGGCGGCTTTCGCATGTCGTTCACCAACTTCGGCAGCGGCAACGGCCACTCGTTCGGCGGCCGGTATCTGGAACTGGTGCCCCCCACCCTGCTGCGTTATGTCGACAAGTTCGACGACCCCAACCTGCCCGGCGAGATGGAGGTGACCGTGACCTTGAAGCCGGTGTCGTGCGGCACCGAGCTGAGTGTGGTGCAGGCCGGCATCCCGGCCGTCATCCCGGTGGAGATGTGTTACCTCGGCTGGCAGGAGTCGCTGGTGCAACTGGCGCAGCTGGTGGAGCCCGACATCCCCGGTTGAGTCCGCATGGCGGCCGTTGCGCGGCAGATCCGCTGGCCAGGCTGCCCCTTGAAGTGCGCGTGACGCCTGCGGTTGCCGAGCCACGCGCAGGTCGCCACTGGCAGACGACATCAGCAGGCTGAAAAAGCCTCACGTGCGGGGTCGCCAAGTTTCACGCGCCCGGGTCGGCCCACCCCTACATTCGGCACTCGCCGGGCCGCGGGCGGCGTCGCGCGTGGTCCGCCCTGCCCACACCGCACGAGCCCGCACCGATCGGCCCGCACGTCGGGCCTCACCGGCGTGACAGCGGCTGTTCACTGCGTTGGTGATACGCTGAAAGCTCGCAAGCAATAGGGTTCGAGGAGACCGACATGAATACAGCCGCCACCCCGCAAGCCACTGCGGTGGGCGCAACGACGGCCACCGAGCGCCAGCACCGGCGGGCCGAGGTGGTCGCCGCCCTGACCCATCTGCTGCCGCCGCACGCCCTGCTCTGGCGGCGCGAAGACACGGTGCCGTACGAATGTGACGGCCTCACCGCCTACCGCCAGCAGCCGCTGGTGGTGGCGCTGCCCGAAACCAGTGCGCAGGTGGCTGCGCTGCTGCGCGCCTGCCATCAACTGACGGTACCGGTGGTGGCGCGTGGCGCCGGCACGGGCCTGTCGGGCGGCGCGTTGCCGCACGAGCTGGGTGTAACGCTCAGCCTGGCCAAGTTCAACAAGATCATGAAGGTCGACACCGCCGCGCGCACGGCGCTTGTGCAATGCGGCGTGCGCAACCTGGCGATCAGCGAAGCCGTCGCCAGGCACGGCCTGTACTACGCGCCCGACCCATCCAGCCAGATCGCCTGCACCATCGGCGGCAACGTGGCCGAGAACTCGGGCGGCGTGCATTGCCTCAAGTACGGCCTGACGCTGCACAACGTGCTGATGGTGCGCGGCTACACCATCGAGGGTGAGCTGGTCGAGTTCGGCTCGGGCGCACTCGACTGCCCCGGCCTGGACCTGCTGAGCCTGATGGTCGGCAGCGAAGGCATGCTGGCCGTCGTCACCGAGGTGCTCGTCAAGCTGGTGCCCAAGCCGCTGCTGGCGCGCTGCATCATGGCCAGCTTCGACGACATGCGAAAGGCCGGCGACGCGGTGGCCAGCGTGATCGCTGCCGGCATCATCCCGGCCGGCCTCGAGATGATGGACAAGCCCATGACCGCCGCGGTCGAGGACTTCGTGCACGCCGGCTACGACCTGAACGCCGCCGCCATCCTGCTGTGTGAAAGCGACGGCACACCCGAAGAGGTCGAAGAGGAAATCGGCCGTATGGTCGAGGTGCTGCGCCGCTGCGGCGCCACGGCCATCGAGGTGAGCGAGAGTGAGGCGCAGCGCCTGCGGTTCTGGAGCGGGCGCAAGAACGCCTTCCCGGCCAGCGGGCGCATCAGCCCCGACTACATGTGCATGGACTCGACCATCCCGCGCAAGCGCCTGGCCGACATCTTGCTGGCCATCGCCGAGATGGAGCAGAAATACGGCCTGCGCTGCGCCAACGTCTTCCATGCCGGCGACGGCAATCTGCACCCGCTGATCCTGTTCGATGCTGCCGACCCGGATCAGCTGCGCCGCTGCGAGTTGTTCGGCGCCGACATCCTCGAGACCAGCGTGATGCTGGGTGGCACGGTGACGGGTGAACACGGCGTGGGCATCGAGAAACTCAGCTCGATGTGTGTGCAGTTCTCGCCGGCCGAACACGAGCAGATGCGCGGCGTGAAACGTGCCTTCGACCCGGTGGAGCTGCTCAATCCGGGCAAGGTCATCCCCACGCTGCACCGCTGCGCCGAATACGGAAAGATGCACGTCAAGCGTGGCCTGCTGCCCTTCGCCGATCTGCCCCGGTTCTGACACGCCGTGAGTGACCCTTCCACGCCAGCTCGGCCCGCCAGACGACGCCCGCTCGGACGCCACCGGCTCATTCACAGCTTCTGACGAGACGCGTATGACGACCACGACCATCCCCCCCACCGACACGGCGCTGCTGGCGCTGATCGACCGTGTGCAAGGTGCCCGCGCCAGCAAGGGCAAGCTCAATGTGCGCGGCGGCGGCAGCAAGGCCTTCTACGGCGAAGCCGAGGCCGGTGAACTGCTCGACACCCGCGCGCTGGCCGGTGTCTCCACCTACGAACCAACCGAGCTGGTGGTGAGTGCACGCTGCGGCACGTCGCTCGCCACGCTCGAAGCCTTGCTGGCCGAGCAGGGCCAGTGCCTGCCGTTCGAGCCGCCACATTTCGGCAGCAACGTCGACGGCCCGCTCGCCTCGGCCGCCACGGTGGGTGGCATGGTGGCTGCCGGCCTGGCCGGGCCGAGCCGCGCCGCGGTGGGCTCGGTGCGCGACTACGTGCTGGGCGTCACCATCCTCAACGGCAAGGCCGAGGTGCTGAGTTTTGGTGGCCAGGTGATGAAGAACGTGGCGGGCTACGACGTGTCGCGCCTGCTGGCTGGCTCACTCGGCACGCTGGGTGTCATCCTCGAGGTGTCACTCAAGGTGCTGCCGATCGCGCCGGCCACGGCCACGCTGCGCTTCGAGATGGGCCAGGCCGATGCACTCGGCGCCCTCAACCGCTGGGGCGGCCAGCCGCTGCCCATCGTCGCCAGCGCCTGGTGGGACGGCAACCTGCTGCTGCGCCTGAGTGGCGCCGTGGCCGCGGTGCAGGCCGCACGCATCCGCCTGGGCGGCAGTGTGGTCGACGAGGCCAGCGCCGCCAGCTTCTGGCGCGGCCTGCGTGATCAGCACGACGACTACTTCGTGCGCGCGCGAGCCGCCGTGGCAGATGGCGCCACGCTCTGGCGTCTGGGCCTGCCGCAGACAGCCACGCCGCTCAGCCTGCCGGGTGAACGCCCGGGCGACCAGCTCATCGAATGGGGCGGCGCCCAGCGCTGGCTGGTGAGCCGACAGCCGGCCGCCGCACTACGCGCCGCCGCCGCCGCACTGGGCGGCCACGCCACGCTGTTCGATAGCCGCGACAAGTCGGCCGGCGTGTTTGCGCCGCTCACATCACCCATCGCGCGCATCCACCAGGGCCTGAAGCAGTCGTTCGACCCGGACGGCATCTTCAACCCAGGGCGGCTGTATTCACCCAAGGTGCACCCTGGGTTGTGAGCAGCCCACCCCATGGACGCACTCAAGGGCCTGACCTGGCTGCTGGTCGCACAGTCGATCGGCGAGGCATTGGCGCGCCTGGCGCATCTGGGCCTGCCGGGCCCGGTGCTGGGCCTGCTGATCATGCTGGTGGCGCTGCGTGTCGAGCCCATCCGCGCCTCGGTGGGGGCGGCGGCCGATCTTCTGCTGGCGCATCTGTCGCTGCTGTTCGTGCCGGTGGGTGTGGGTGTGATGACTCACCTGGGCCTGCTCGCGCAACACGGCCTGCGTATCAGCCTGGCGCTGGTGTTGTCCACCTGGATCGGGCTGATCGTTGCGGCGCTGGTGTTTCGCGCCCTGCTGCCGCGTGGGCAGGCCACACCGACTGCGCCGACTGCACAGACCACTCCCCCCGGTGAGGCGGCCTGAGCCATGCAGAACTTCGTCGAGCTCTGGGTGTACCTGTCGGCCACACCGCTGTTCGGGTTGACTGCCACCCTCGTCGCCTACCTGATCGCCCAGGCGTTCTACGCCCGTTGCCATCACGCCCCCTGGGCCAACCCGGTGCTCTGGACCGTGGCCCTGCTGGCGCTGCTGCTGACGATGAGTGGCACACCCTACCCGACCTACTTCTCGGGCGCACAGTTCATCCACTTCCTGCTCGGGCCGGCCGTGGTGGCGCTGGCCTGGCCACTCTGGCAACGCCGCGGCGAGATCAGGCGGCGCGCGTTGGCCATCACCGGGGCGGCCCTGGCCGGCGGCGCTGCGGCGGGCGGCAGTGCGGTGGCGATCGGCTGGCTGCTCGGCTTGCCCGGGCCGGTGCTGCGCTCACTCGCCCCCAAGTCGGTGACCGCGCCGGTGGCCATGGGCATTGCCGAACAACTCGGCGGCATCCCGGCGCTGGCGGCGGTGTTTGCCGTGCTCACCGGCCTGGTGGGCGCCGTGAGTGCCAAGTACCTGTTCGATGCGCTGCGTGTCACCTCGCCCGAGGTGCGCGGCTTTGCGCTGGGCACCGCTTCACACGGCATCGGCGCAGCACGCGCCATGCACGTGCACCCGGGTGCGGGCGCCTACGCCGGCCTGGCGCTGGGTGTGCAGGTGGTGCTGGCTGCGCTGCTGCTGCCGCTGCTGGCCTGGCTGATCTGAATCCTTCGACCATCTACATCGACAACACGACGAGACCAGCCCCATGCAAACCAAGCTCGCGCCCGAATACCAGGGCACCCGCGATGGCCAGGAGGCCGAAGCCATCCTGCGCAAGTGTGTGCACTGCGGCTTCTGTACCGCCACCTGTCCGACCTACCAGCTGCTGGGCGACGAGCTCGACGGCCCGCGGGGCCGCATCTACCTCATCAAGCAGGTGATGGAAGGCGCCAAGCCCACACGTTCGACCCAGTTGCACCTCGACCGCTGCCTGACCTGTCGCAACTGTGAATCGACCTGCCCGTCGGGTGTGCAATACGGCCACCTGATCGACATCGGCCGGCGCGTGGTGGACGCCAAGGTCGAGCGCCCGGCAGCCGAACGCACGGTGCGCTGGACACTCAAGGAAGGCCTCACCTCGAGCGCCTTCTCGCCCGCAATCAAGCTGGGCCAGGCGGTGCGCGGCTTGCTGCCCGCCGCCCTGCGCAACAAGGTGCCGGCCGCAGCCGGTGGGGCCTCGGCCCAACGTGCCCGCCTGTGGCCACGCCGCACCCACGCGCGCAAGGTGCTGATGCTGATGGGCTGTGTGCAACCCAGCCTGGCGCCCAACATCAACAGCGCCACCGCACGTGTGCTCGACGCCGCCGGTGTGCAGACCCTGGTGGCCGAATCGGCCGGCTGCTGCGGGGCGCTGCGTGAACACCTGAGTGACCACCTCGGCGCCCAGGCCCACATGCGCCAGAACATCGACGCCTGGTGGCCGCAGGTGGCCGGCCTGGGGGGCCAGGCCAAGGTGGAAGCCATCGTCTTCAACGCCTCGGGCTGCGGCGTGATGGTCAAGGACTACGGCCACGCGCTGGCGCACGACCCGGCCTATGCCGACAAGGCCAAACGCATCAGCGAGTTGTCGAAGGACATCTCCGAGCTGCTGCCCAGCCTGCTGCCGCAGCTGAAGGCCCGCCTCGACGGCGCCGGCAAACACGCCGCCCGACGCCCGCGCCTGGCCTATCACCCGCCCTGCACGCTGCAACACGGCCAACAGCTGCGCGGCGGCGTCGAGGCTGCCCTGCGCGAACTCGGCTTCGAGATCGAGATCGCCGGCAGCGACAGCCACTTGTGCTGCGGCTCGGCCGGCACCTACTCGGTGCTGCAGCCCGAAATCTCGTACCAGCTGCGCGACCGCAAGCTCGGCGTGCTGGCCCCCATCCAGGCCGACGTCATCGTCTCGGGCAACATCGGCTGTATCCAGCACCTGCAGACCGGCACCCCGACGCCGGTGAAACACTGGGTCGAGGTGCTGGACGAGGCGCTGGATCTGGCGTGAGCCCGCAGCGGCCAGCCTCAGCTCGGCCGCTCTTCCACCGCATGGCTGGCGCCGTCGTATTGCGCCAGCGTGCTGGTCAGCCAGGGCATGGCGGCGCGCAGCGCCGGGGCCAGGGTGTACGGCGGGTTGATGATGAAACAGCCGCTGCCGACCAGGCCGAAGCCCTGGGTGTCGGGCTGCTGCACCGTCAGGCGCACGTTGAGCCAGCCCTTGGGTGACAAAGCCTTGAGGCGGCGCGGCAGTTCGGCGGCTTCGCGGCGGCTGACCTGCGGGTACCAGACGATGAAGACGGTGGTCGCCATGCGTTCGAGCCCTTCGCGCAGGGCGCCGACGACCTTGGCGTAGTCACTCACGATCTCGTACGACGGGTCCATCAGCACCAGGGCGCGCCGGCTCGGCGGCGGCAGCTGGCTGCGCAGGCTCTCGAAACCGTCGGACTTGTAGAGGATGACCTGCTTGTCGTCCTCGACCTGCTGGGCAAGCAGGCGGTGGTCGGTGGGGTGCAGCTCGTACAGGCGCAGTTCGTCGTGCGCGCGCAGCAGGCGCCGCTCGATCTGCGGCGAGCCGGGGTAATGCGCCAGGTGGTGCGTCGGGTTTTCTTCGCCCGGCGTCACCGGGTTGCTGGCGCGTACGTGCTTGAGGTAGTCGATGACCGCTGGCGGCAGCTTGGCGGCGGGCGCATCCCACACCCGTTTCACGCCCTGCAGGTATTCACCCTTCTTGGTCGCTTCGGGTGAGGCCAGCAGGTAGCCGCCGGCACCCGCGTGGGTGTCGATGACACGCAGCGGCTTGTCCTTGCTCGTCATGTACTTGAGCACCTGGATGAGGACCAGGTGCTTGAGCACATCGGCATGGTTGCCGGCGTGAAAGGCGTGACGGTAGGCGAGCATGGCAGTGGCAAAGAGTGATGGCATCCGGATGGGCGCGGCGCTGGACTGTAGCCGTTGGGCCGTGGGGTGCGGCTGGGGCGACGAGCAGGGGCTTGTCCAGATCGACGCCGCGCCTTACGATTCGACGAAAGGTAAGGAGACCACCATGACCGAATCCACCATCACCGCCAAGGGCCAGACCACCGTGCCGCGCCAGGTGCGCGATCAGATCGGCGCCGGACCGGGCACCCGGCTGGTGTGGCACGTCATGCCCAACGGCTCCTTGCTCGTGCGCGCCAAGACGAAGTCCTTGCTCGATCTGGCCGGCACCCTGAGCTCGCCCGACGGCAAGGTGGTGCCCGTCGAAGACATGAACGCCTGGCGCTGAAGCGCGGGCCCGGACGACGACGGAAAGCCTGATGGCAGCGGCACTCGACACGAACGTCATCCTGCGCTTCCTGCTGCAGGACGACCCCATGCAGTCGGCCGCCGCGACCCGGCTGATCCAGCAAGCCAAGGACACGGGCGAAGCGCTGCACGTGCCGGTGTCGGTGGCGCTCGAACTCGAGTGGGTGCTGCGATCGCGCTTCAAGCTGGGCAAGCCGGCCCTGCTGCAGACCTTTGCGGCACTGCTGCAGACGCTGGAACTCGAATTCGAGGCCGAAGGCGCGCTGGAGTGGGCGCTGAGCGAGTTCGAGAATTCGAGCGCTGACTTCTCGGACTGCATCCATGCTGCGCTGGCCTGGCAGGCGGGTCGACAGCCACTCTGGACCTTCGACAAGGCGGCCTCGGCGCTGCAGGGCGCCAAGCTGCTGCTGTGACGCCAGCCTCGGGCAGGCTGCGCTCAGAGCCTCGAGCCGACCGGGACAAAGCCCGCCACCCGCCCCGATCGACCACTGCTGGGACAATGCCCGCCCTGCGTCGCACGTGTCACCCGCACCGCGCGCCAGCTTCTTTCTACGCCGCGACGCCACCCGTCCCTGGCGCCGCGCTTCTCTCAGACGCTTTCAGCGCCCCCACCCGATGTCTTCCACTGCCGTGATTGCCCCGCCTCGCCCCGTCAAGGCGCTGACCGCCTATCGCCCGTTCTGGGCCAAACGGTTCGGGCCGGCGCCTTTCCTGCCCATGAGCCGATCCGAGATGGACCAGCTCGGCTGGGACAGCTGCGACATCATCGTGGTGACGGGCGACGCCTATGTGGATCACCCCAGCTTCGGCATGGCGGTGATCGGACGCACGCTCGAAGCGCAGGGGTTTAGGGTCGGCATCATTGCCCAGCCGGACTGGCAGAGCGCCGAACCCTTCAAGGCGCTGGGCGCACCGAACCTGTTCTGGGGCGTGACGGCCGGCAACATGGATTCGATGATCAACCGCTACACGGCTGATCGCAAGATCCGCAGCGACGACGCCTACACACCCGGCAACGTGGGCGGCAAACGGCCGGACCGTGCCGCGCTGGTGTACGCACAGCGCTGCAAGGAAGCGTTTCCCGAGGTGCCCATCGTGATGGGCGGCATCGAGGCATCGCTGCGCCGCATCGCCCACTACGACTACTGGCAGGACAAGGTGCGCCGCTCGATGGTGGTCGACGCCAAGTGCGACCTGCTGCTGTACGGCAATGCCGAACGCGCCATCATCGAGATCGCGCATCGCCTGGCCGCCGGCGAGCCGGTGCGGCGCATCACCGATGTGCGCGGCACAGCCTTCGTGCGCCGCTCGGACGACCCGGACGCGCAGGGCTGGTTCGAGATCGACTCGTCCGAGGTTGACCTGCCCGGGCGCATCGACGAGCACATCAACCCCTATCTGACGACGGCCGAGGCGGCCGCCTCGCAAGGCGCGACCTGTTCGAAGGACGATGCCTCGGCGGGCGATGGCGTGGCAGCCGCAGGCTCAGCCGCTGAGCCGGCAGGCATCGAGATCAAACCCATCACCTTCGTGCCTTCGCTCAAGGCTAGCGGCCGCGTCAAGCTGCCACCGCGCGAGCGCTCGGTGATCCGTCTGCCGAGTTACGAACAGGTCAAGTCCGACCCGGTGCTCTACGCCCACGCCAGCCGTGTGCTGCACCTCGAGACCAATCCCGGCAACGCGCGGGCACTGGTGCAGCGCCACGGCGATGGCGCCACGGCGCGCGACGTCTGGATCAACCCGCCGCCCATCCCGCTCGCCACCAGCGAAATGGACCATGTGTTCGACCTGCCCTATGCACGCAGCCCGCACCCGAGTTATGCCGATGCCAGCGGCAGCCACGACGGCGAGACCAAGATTCCCGCGTGGGAGATGATTCGTTTCAGCGTCAACATCATGCGGGGCTGCTTCGGTGGCTGCACCTTCTGCTCGATCACCGAACACGAGGGCCGCATCATCCAGAGCCGCTCGGAGGACTCGGTCATCCAGGAGATCGAAGCCATCCGCGACAAGGTGAAAGGTTTCACCGGCGTCATCAGCGACCTGGGCGGCCCCACGGCCAACATGTACCGCATCGGCTGCAAGAGCCGCGAGATCGAGGCCGCCTGCCGCAAGCCCAGCTGCGTCTACCCCGGCATCTGCCCCAACCTCAACACCGACCACGGCCCGCTCATCAAGATGTACCGGCGCGCGCGGGCACTCACCGGCGTCAAGAAGATCCTCATCGGCTCGGGCCTGCGTTACGACCTGGCGGTGCAGTCACCCGAATACATCAAGGAGCTGGTGACGCACCACGTGGGCGGCTACCTCAAGATCGCGCCCGAGCACACCGAGGGCGGGCCGCTGTCCAAGATGATGAAGCCGGGCATCGGCACCTACGACCGCTTCAAGCAGCTGTTCGACAAGTTCAGTGCCGAGGCGGGCAAGAAGCAGTTCCTCATCCCCTACTTCATCGCCGCCCATCCGGGCACCAGCGACGAGGACATGATGAACCTGGCGATCTGGCTCAAGAGCAATGGCTTTCGCGCCGACCAGGTGCAGACCTTCTACCCCAGCCCGATGGCGACAGCGACGGCCATGTACCACTCGGGCATGAATCCGCTCAGGGGCGTCAGCCGCGACGAGAGCCGGGCCGAGAAGGTCGACATCGTGCGTGGCGAGAAGCGCCGGCGCCTGCACAAGGCCTTCCTGCGTTACCACGACGCCAACAACTGGCCGCTGCTGCGCGACGCACTCAAGGCCATGGGCCGCAGCGACCTGATCGGCAACGGCAAACATCACCTCATCCCGACCTGGCAGCCGATGAC
Source organism: Candidatus Intricatilinea gracilis (assembly GCA_016702605.1). Classification (GTDB taxonomy): domain Bacteria; phylum Pseudomonadota; class Gammaproteobacteria; order Burkholderiales; family Burkholderiaceae_C; genus Sphaerotilus; species Sphaerotilus gracilis. Next base: position 137,016 of record JADJDQ010000007.1, on the reverse strand, counting down.
CGACGGCGGCTACCAGAGCGCCAAACGCAGCAATTCGACGCGGCCACCCGGCACAAAGGCGCCGGCAGCAGGGGTTCCGGGCGCAAAGGCAGCGGTCAACCGCACGGGTTCAAGCGCGGATCGCGGCACCCCCGGCTCCCCGCGGCCGGGCCAGCTCCTGACCCAGCACACCGGCCTGCCGCCACGGGCGTCCGGCAACGTGCCAGCGCGGCGCAAGCCGCGGCCGTGACCCTTCAGTCCTGCCCGTAACGCGGCGAACGTGGCCCGGCCAGCACGCCGTTGGCGCGCGGGCTGCCGAGCAGGCGCTGGTTGGCAATGGCGGCGTAGTCGAAGCTGGCGTCCGACAGGTTGCCGATCACCTGATGCACCAGCGCCGTCACCAGCAGGCCGAGCACGCCCTGGTTGTTGTTCTGGTTTTCCTGCGACGAGGCGGTGGCGCTGCCGGCCCACACCATCTGGCCGCTGCGCAGGTCGACGATGCGGGCGTCCACCGTCACGCGGGTTTCGCTGCCCAGCACGCGGTAGCTCGTACCGTACTGACGCACCCGCAGGTAGACCGCAGCGTCAGCGCCGAAGATCTCGCGCAGCTTGGCGATCGACACCTCGTGGATGTCGTTCGGCGTGGTCAGGCCGTTCTGGCGGAAGGTTTCGTCCACCAGCGTCACCGGCAGCACGTAATAACCCGCTTCGGCCAACGGCAACGTGGCGGTGGCCAGCACACCCGGCGTGGCCTTGATGTCCGGCGTGTCGTTCAAAGGCGCAAGCACCAGCAGCGAGGCCGGCTTGCTGACGCGAAACGCCGAGTAGTCATACGCCGGTGGCGGGGAGGCACAACCGCCGAGCAGCAGCACCAGACCCAGGGCGCCCACCATCACCCGCCGTGACCGGCCCGCGGGCAGCCACTGTTGAAGCAAACGGTGCAGTGTCATGACTTGCCGGCCCCCATCTTGGCGAGCAGGAAGTCCATGTAGTGACTGGCCTCGGGAAACGCCGTCTTTTCGGCGATGAAGCTGTCGCGCGCCTCGTCGACCCGGCCGGATTGCAGCTGCAGCAGGCCCAGGTGGGCACGAAAACCCGGCGGCAGCGCGGCATCACGTCCGCGCGCCTTGTCGGCCTGCGCCAGCATCTGGGTCAGTTGCTCGTCGGCGCCGATGCCGTCACCTTTCAGGAACTCGTAGACGCCGCGCTGGTAACCCTCCCAGTGGTACAGCGGTTTGGGCGCCTGCACACAGGCAGCGAGGGGTGCCACCACGGCAGCACCCAGCAACCAGGTGGCAGACCGACGCCACGGGCTCACACCAGCCCTCACGGCTTGGCGCCCTCGGCCCCGGCGCCCCACTGGCCACCGTCCAGACCGGCGACCAGGTTGTTGACCGCCTCGCGGATGGCCAGGTCGAGCACCTTGCCGTTGAGTGTGGCGTCGTAGCCCGCCGTGCCACCGAAGCCGATGACCTCGCGGTTGGACAACTCGTATTCACCCGCACCACGTGCCGAGTAGACGATCTCGGACGTCACCGCGTCGACGATGTTGAGTGTGACCTTGGCATAGGCGATCTGCGTCTTGCCGCGGCCCAGGATGCCGAACAGCTGCTGGTCGCCCACATCCTTGCGGCCGAACTCCGAGATGTCGCCGGTGACGACGAAATCGGCGCCGCGGATCTTCTGCGTGCGGGCCTGCAGCTTGGCCTCCTGTGCGGCCTCCTGCAGGTTGTCGCGGTCGAGCACGGCAAAGCGCTGCGACTGCTGCAGGTGGGCGAGCAGTGTGGTCTTGGCTTGTGATCCCAGGCGATCGACGCCGTCCGAGAAGATGCCGCGGGCAAAGCTGGAGCGGTTGTCGAACTTGCCCACCGACATCGGCAGGCGCACGCCGGTATAGGGCGTGGCGGCCGCCTCGACCTTGGCCACGGTGATGGTGCGCGACGACTCGGTGGCGCAGCCACCCAGCCCGGCAAGTGCCGTCAGCGCCAGCGCAGCCAACAGGGCCAGGCCGGCGCGGGGGCGGCGACGAGCGGAAAAGTTCGTGTTCGTGGACATCATGGTGCAGCAACCTCGCAAGAACTGGTCTGGTGGGCTCCCGGCCCGCGGCGTCTGGACGCTGCGCCTGGCTGGAAGGTTCGGCAAATGCCGCCGACATCACCGCACTGTAGCCGCGGGTAAGCCCTGCCCCAATGGTGTCGACCAGACCGGCCGGCTTCGTCGTAGCGTGACGGGGGCGCGCCACCCTCCCGTCTTGCCGTCCGGCAGGGCGCCAGATGCAGTCGATGCCACAGCCGAGGCACCGCGTTGCGCCGGCCACCACGAAGGACCAGACCTCTCATGCAACTCACCATCCACCCGCTCACGCCCGACCGCTGGCCGGATCTCGAGGCCGTCTTCAACGCCCGTGGCTGCTCGGTGGCACGCGGCTGCTGGTGCATGTGTTACCGGCGCAGCGGCCCGGTGCAGGCGGCGCCAGGGCAACGCCATGCCGACGTCAACAAGGCGCAGTTCAAGGCTGTGGTCGACGCCGGCCCGCCGCCCGGCCTGATCGCCTACCGCGTCGACCCGGGCGCCCCCGGCGGCAACAGCGACGGCGCCCCGGACGGCCGACGCGGCACACCGGTCGGCTGGCTGGCGGTCGGCCCGCGCGAGCACTACGCCAAGCTGGCGCGGTCATCCGTGATGAAGCCGGTCGACAAGTTGCCGGTGTGGTCGGTCATCTGTTTTGTCGTGCCGGCCGAACACCGCGGCCAGGGCATTGCCCGCGCCCTGCTCGATGCCGCCGTGCCCTGGGCCGCGCAGCAAGGCGCCACCCTGCTCGAAGCCTACCCGGTCGACACGACCGGCCCGACCCATCCCGACGACCTGTGGTTCGGCCCGAAACGCATGTTCGACGCAGCCGGGTTCACCGAGGTGGCACGGCGCAAACCCGAACGGCCGGTGGTGCGAATCAAGCTGGGGGATTGACCCGCCGCCGCTGTCGTACGATGGGCACACAGCCACAGCCAGTGCGGGCTCGGCCATAGCCACAGGGATCACCGTGAATTTCGGCGACGCCATCCAGATCTGCTTTCGCAAATACGCCACCTTCAGCGGCCGGGCAACACGAGCCGAGTTCTGGTGGTGGGCGCTGTTCATCATCATCGCCCTGATGGCGCTGAGCATCGTCAACCCAAAACTAGCCGCCGCCTTCAACGTGGCCACGCTGCTGCCTTATTTCGCCGTCACTGCCAGGCGCCTGCACGACACCGACCGCAGCGGCTGGTGGCAACTGGTCGGTTTCATCCCCTTGGTCGGCTGGATCGTGCTTGTCATCTGGCTGTGCCAGCAGGGCAAGGAGCCCAACAGGTTTGGCGCCTGAGCGGCCGGATTCGTCCAACCCGAGTCCGAGGCGCAGCACCGGGGGTCACACCAAGGCCGGCGTCACGCCGTCCCAGTGCCCAAGCATGAGCGCAAGATTCCATTCCACTCGTCGGCCATTGAGGCCAGGGCGATTGCCAGCCTCAGCCCGGGGGTCATCAGCCTGATCCACCGCTTGCGTGCAGTGACACCGGGATGCGCCGGCTTTGCGCGACACTGCGCGCCGCGGCGCGTGCACCTGTGTCGTGCCTCGCACCACTCAGCCAGTTTGTCCACCCCCACACCGAACGGTTCGCAACGATGGCCATGCCCGAGAAACGCTACGTCCTCATCACCGGCGGCAGCCGGGGCATCGGCGCGGCCTGTGCGCTGGTCTGTGCCCGCCAGGGCTGGGATGTGGCGGTGAACTACACCCAGGACGGCGCTGCGGCGCAGTCGGTGGTCGAACAAGTGCAGGCGCTGGGCCGCCATGCCGTGGCGGTACAAGCCGACGTGGCCGACGAGGCGGCGGTGATCGCCATGTTCGAGATCCTCGACGCCGGCCTGGGTCGCCACAGCGTGCTGGCCGGGCTGATCAACAACGCCGGTGTGGTCGACAAGGCGTGCCGAGTCGAGGACATGACCGGTGAACGCCTGCAGCGCATGTTCGCCATCAACGTGTTCGGCACCTTCTACGCCACGCGTCAGGCGGTGCTGCGCATGAGCACCCGTCGCGCCGCGCCGGGCAGCAACCGCGGGCGCGGCGGCGCCGTGGTAAACATTTCGTCGGTGGCAGCCCGCCTGGGTGGCGCGGGCCAATACGTGGACTACGCCGCCAGCAAAGGCGCCATCGATACCTTCACCTACGGACTGGCGCGAGAACTGGCCACCGAAGGTGTCCGTGTCAATGGTGTGCGCCCCGGCATCATCGACACCGAGATTCATGCCAGCGGCGGCCAGCCCGGCCGAGCCCGCCAACTGGCCGCCACCATTCCGGTGCAGCGTCCCGGCACTGCGCAGGAGGTGGCCGAAGCTGCGGCCTGGCTGCTGTCGGACGCGGCGAGTTATTCCACCGGCGCCGTCATTGACGTGAGCGGCGGCCGCTCTTGCGGTTGAGTGCCATGACGAGCGCAACTCCCCACCGCGCCCCCCACCCGCCGCAAGCCCTGCGCGGTGTGCGCGTGGTGAGCCTGGCCCCCAATCTGCCCGGCCCGGCCGCGCTGATGCGCCTGGCCGCCATGGGTGCGGCCTGTGTCAAGGTCGAACCCCCCAGCGGCGACCCGATGTCGCTGTACGCGCCGGCCTTTTATGCCCACCTGCACCGTGGCATGACGGTGCACGCCATCGACCTCAAACGCGAAAGTGGCCGCAACGAACTGGCGCGCGAACTCGGCCGCGCCGACGTGTTGCTCACCTCGTCGCGCCCCTCGGCCCTGGCGCGCCTGGGGCTGGACAGCGACCGTATCGCGCGCGACTGGCCCCGCCTGGTCTGGGTGGCCATCGTCGGTGAATACGCGCCCGACGACGAGTTGCCCGGCCACGACCTCACCTACCAGGCCGAAGCCGGCCTCATCGACGGCGCCCTGCCGCCCACCCTGTGGGCCGACATGGCCGGTTCACTCATGGCCGTCGAGGCCACCTTGCAAGGCCTGCTGCTGCGTGGCAACGGCCAGGCAGGTGCGGCTCTGCACACCACCGTGGCCCTGGCCGAAGCTGCCCGCTTCGCCGCCCTGCCACGTCGCTACCGACTGACTGCGCCAGGCGCCCTGCTCGGCGGCCTGCACCCCGGCTACCAGGTCATGCCCTGCGCCGACGGCATGGTGGCCATCGCGGCCCTGGAGCCGCACTTCCTGGAAGCCTGGCAGGCCTGCACCGGCATCCGCCCCGAACTCGACGCCGCCGGCCAGATCGAAGCCAGCCGCGCCTGGTGCGCCAGCCGAAGCGCCGTGCAACTCACCGCCGTGGCGCTAGAGCACGATCTGCCCCTGTTTGCATGGTCACGGGGTTGATCCGACGACATGGCGTCGACGCGATCAGGTGCGCCCGGCCACCAGCCGCATGAACTTGCGAGTACGCTCGCGCGGCGTCCCACGTTCTTGCACAGCAAGATAGGCCCTGTCGTCGCCGAGGGCCTTCAGACGTACTTGCTGAGGTTTCGGGCGCATTGATGTAAAGGGGGTCCGCAAAATGCCATTTCAAAGCCCTACGCTGCTCATCGGCGTATCTGCCCGCATCTACTACCCGGAACTGCCCGTGCTCGACCTCGGCGGGGTGTGGACGCGGACACTCCATTACCTCGAACAATCGGTCGCGCACTGGCTGATGCGGGGCGGCGCCTTGCCGGTGATGATCCCTGCGGTCGATTCAGCCAGCCCAATGAAGCGCGAAGACCTCAATCTGGGTCACTACGTGGACGCACTCGACGGCCTGGTGCTACAGGGCGGCAACGATGTGGCGCCGCACTCGTACAGCGAGACACCCATCAGGCCCGAGTGGGAAGGAGACCCCACGCGCGACCGCTACGAAATGGAACTGGTCCAGGCGTTCGTACGTGCGAAGAAGCCCGTGTTCGGCATCTGCCGAGGCCTGCAGTTGCTCAACGTCACGTATGGCGGCTCGCTGTGGCAGGACCTGCTGACCCAAAATCCCGGCGAGGTCCTCAAGCACGTCGACACAGCGCACTACGAGCACAACCACCATGACCTCGAGATCCTGCCCGGCACCCGCCTGGCGGAACTCTACCCCGGTCGAACGACCGCCCGGGTCAACAGCATCCACCATCAGGGCATCAAACGCCTTGCCAGCGACTTCACGGCAGAAGCGCGCAGTCCGGCCGACGGCGTGATCGAGGCCATTCGGTACCGCGGCGACAGTTACGTGGCCGGGGTGCAATGGCACCCCGAATTCCACTCGCACGGAACTGTCGCCCTGTTCGATGACGCCCCCCTGTTGCGAGACTTTCTCACCGCGGTTCGCATGCGAAAGAACACATGAGCCTGATCTTCAAGCCCTCGACCCCGCTGACCTTCGGGCTGGAACTCGAACTTCAGATCGTCGACACCCGAACCGGCATGTTGTCGCCATCGAGCATGGCGCTATGGCCCGTGCTGCAGAGCGGCAAACAGGCAGGCCACTTTGCACTCGAAGCAACCCTCTCGACCATGGAGATCAACTCCGGCGTGCATGTGCAGGCCAACGACATGGCCGACGAGGTGCGCATGCTGGTGCAACTGCTGCGTGATGCCGCCATCCCGTTGCACCTGGACATACGCGGCGGCGGCACACAACTGACCCAGTTCTGGAACGACCGGATCCTGTCGCCGACACCGCGTGCGCAGGAACTGGAGGGGCGATTCGGCTTCCTGCCAAAACGCTTCTCGACCTACGGCATGCATGTCCACATCGGCGTTCCCGATGGCGACGCTGCGCTCCGACTGGGGGCCGTGCTGCAAGCACTCGTGCCAGTGTTCATCGCCATGTCGGCGGCTTCGCCATTCCTGCAGTTGCACGACACCGGGTTTTGTGCCTCGCGGCCACTCGAGTCGCTGGTGTATCCGCACGGCGGACCCATGCCTCGGACGGCAAGCTGGCCCGAGTTCGAGGAGTTGGTGGAGGAGCTGTTTTCGACGCAGCTCGCCTTCTCGTTGAAGGACATCTACTGGGATGTGCGACCCAAACCCGAGTTCGGTACCGTCGAGGTACGTGTGTTCGACACGCCGCTGTCGGTCGACAAGGCAGTGGCCCTGGCGGCATTCGCGCGCGCCTGTGCGGCGCTGGCCATGGACGGCGCGTTGCGCCTGGCCGAGACGCCACACCCCGAAAGCGCCGATCGGGCGAGCCGTTTCCTCGCCTGTCGCGATGGCCTGAGTGCGTCGCTGTGGGATCCGTTCAACCACCAGTGGCTGCCAGCCCGCAAGCTGATCGAACGCCTTTTCGCACTGATGGAACAGCGCCCGGTATGCGCTGAAGACGCCCGTCACATCGCCGCGCTGCGTTCCCATTGCGCCCGAGTGCAAGACAGTGACCGCATGCGCGAGGAACAGTCGCGCTGGCAACTCATCGGTGCTGCGCCCGAGGTGCTGGCCGTCGGGCTGCCTCAGTACTCGGCCAGCATGTGCGGCCTGCTGTTCGAACCGCTGGGCTGAGCGACTCGGACACAGCGACGCCCCGGGCCGGCGGGGTCGGGGTGCACGAACCATCCCGCAGACCAACCCCTCCCCTTGCCACCCCGCCGCGGCTAAGGGCGATCGAAGCGACGGCTCAGCGGCGCCAGAACTGCGGCGTGAACAGGACCAGCACCGACAACAGTTCGAGTCGACCGAGCAACATCGCCGCCGTGCAGACCCAGGTCTGGAAGTCGCTGAGCGCCTGGAAGTTGCCCGCAGGGCCGACCGTGCCCAGCCCAGGTCCGATGTTGTTCAGGCAGGCGACGAGCGCGGTGAATGCGGTCACCACGTCGAGCCCGCTGAACAGCAGCAGCATGGTCAGGCTCACCAGGGTGGCGCCGTACATCATCATGAAGGCGATCACGCTTTGCATCACCCGCGGCGGCACCAGCGCCCCCGCCAGCACGACCGGGTTGACGACGTTGGGGTGCGCGATACGGACCAGTTCACGGCGCGACTGCTTGAGCAACAGCAGCATGCGGACCATCTTGACGCCGCCGCCGGTCGATCCGGCACAGGTGGCGAAACATCCCACCAGCAGCATCAACCACGGCACGAAGGCAGGCCACTGGCCGTAGTCGGTATTGGCAAACCCGGTCGTGGTGGCGATCGACACCACGTGGAAGGCAGCTTGCCGCAAGGACGTGACGAGATCCGGGTACACCTCGTTCACGTCAAGATAGATCGTCACGACCACAACCGTCGCCAGCACGACGAGCAGGTAGGCACGCAGTTCAATGCTGGACCACAACGCGTTCAGCGAGCGTTGTCGCAATGCCACGAAGTAGAGCGCCCAGCTCACACCGGCCGCGAGCATGAAGACGATCGCCGCGGCTTCGATCAGTGGCGAATTCCAGTGCGCAAAACTGGCGTCATAAGGCGAAAACCCTCCCGCACTCACGGTAGTGCACATGTGCATGAACGCGTCGTCCCAGCTCATGCCTGCCATCCGGAAGACCAGCACACACATCAGTGCGGCCCCGAAATACACACCCCACAGTCCGCGCGCGGTCTCGGCTATACGTGGCGTGAGTTTGGTGTCCTTCATCGGGCCGGCCGACTCGGCCTTGAACATCTGTGTGCCACCGACCCCGAGCAGGGGAAGGATGGCCACCGCAAGCACCACGATGCCCAGGCCTCCGATGAAGGACATGAAACAACGCCACACGTTGATCGACACGGGCAAGGCATCCAGACGGACCAGCACGGTCGCCCCGGTGGTCGTGAAGCCCGACATGGCTTCGAAGTACGCGTCGGTGAAGGACAAACCCTCGATCGCGAGCCACAGTGGCAGCGAGCCGATCGCCGGCAGCACGACCCAGGTGAGCACGACGAGAATGAAACCGTCGCGCAACTGCAATTCCCGCCTGTGGCGCCTCATGGGCAGCGTCATCGCCAACCCCAGGGCCACGCTGAAGGCGATCGACTGGACAAAGGCGATCTGCGCCGGATCCTCATGCCAGACCGCGAAACCCAGCGGCACGCACATCAACAGCGAGAACAGCACCACGACGCGCCCGACCAGCGCGACCACAACCAGGCGTTCGTTCATCCGAAGAAACTCGCGCCGACCTGAAAGAGTTTCTCGACCTGTCGCACCAGGCGCTTGCGCGGCACGAAGACGACAACGTGATCGTCAGCCTGGATCACCGTGTCGTGGTGAGGAATGATGACCTCCTTGGCGATGGCCTCATCACCTGGCACGTGCACATCTCGGACGATGGCTCCGATCTGGGTGCCTGCGGGAAGTGGCAGTTCGTCGATGCGCCGACCGACCACACGGGAGCTCTTGCGGTCGCCTCGCGCCACCGCTTCGAGCACTTCGGCCGCACCCCGGCGCAGGCTGTGGACGGCAGCAACATCGCCGCGCCGCACATGGGCGAGAAGCTCGCCGATGACGGCCTGCGAGGGCGAGATGGCGATGTCGATCTGGGTCCCTTGACCTTGCACCAGATCCGCGTAGGCCCGCCGATTGATGAGCGCCAGCACCCGGCGCGCCCCCATGCGCTTGGCCAGCAGGCAGGCCATGATGTTGTCTTCGTCCTCGTTGGTCAGCGCGAGGAAGAGGTCGGTCTCGCGTACGTTCTCGTCTTCGAGCAGGTCCTCATCGGTGGTGTCGCCCTGCAGGACGAGCGTGTCACTGGTCAATTGCGTCGACAGGTACTCGCAGCGAGCCGGGTTCGCCTCGATGATCTTCACCTCGCAATCGCGCGAAATGTGGCGGGCCAGGCGCAGGCCGACCCGGCCGCCACCAGCGATCATCACGCGGCGCACCGGTTCGTCGCGGCGGCGCAAGGCATCGAGCACTCGCCGGATGTGCTCGTTGGCAGCAACCACGAAGACCTCGTCACCGGCCTCGATGCGGGTGTCGCCGTCGCACAGCACCTGCCGATCCGTGCCGAGGTTGTCGGGTCGATAGATGCCGACGATACGCATCGGCAGATCGGAGGCCACCTGCGGCAACTCCGAGATGGAGCGCCGCACCATCGCACCACCTTCGACCGCCCGCACGCCGATCAGGCTCACGCGCTGCTGCGAGAACTCGAGTACCTGCAGGGCCTCCGGATATTCGATGAGCTTGCGGATGTAGGTGGTCAGACTCTCTTCGGGGCAGATGACTTCGTCGACCGCGAAACCCTGCAGACCCATGAGCGGGCTGCGATCGGCGAACTCGGCACTGCGCACCCGCGCGATGCGGGTCTGGATGTTGAACAGGGCATGGGCGATCTTGCACGCCACCAGGTTCGTCTCGTCGAGCGATGCACACGAGATCAGCATGTCGGCATCCTCCGCACCTGCCTCCTTCAGCACCGAAGGCTCGATGCCGTTGCCGACCACCCCGCGCAACTCCATCCGGTTCTGCAACGAGGCCAGACGATGCCGGTCGGTGTCGATCACCGTGATGTCGTTCTGCTCCGAAGCCAGGCTCTCCGCAACACTCTCGCCAACGCGTCCCGCGCCGATGATGATGATGTTCATCGCTGTGTGGTCCCGGCGAAGGTGACCCTGGAGCTTGGCGCCCGGCGCAGCACGACCCGCATGCCTCAGACGCCGAGCAGTTCGACCTCGAACACCAGCGTGGCGTTGGGCGGTATCACACCACCTGCCCCGCGCGCGCCGTAGCCGAGTTCGGGCGGGATGGTGAGCACGCGGGTGCCGCCGACCTTCATGCCTTGCACACCCTTGTCCCAGCCCTGGATGACCTGACCGGCGCCGAGGGCGAACTTGAAGGGGTCACGGCGGTCCTTGCTCGAATCGAACTTGCGGCCGCGGTTGCCGGCGGCGCTGGCGTCGAACAACCAGCCGGTGTAGTGCACCGTCACGCGCTGGCCGGCCTTGGCCTCGGGGCCGCTGCCGACCACGATGTCGTCGAACGCGAGGGTGGGCGCAGCGGCCACGGCGAGCAGGTCGACCTCGAACACCAGGGTGGCATTGGGCGGGATCACGCCACCGGCGCCACGCGCGCCGTAACCCAGCTCCGACGGGATCGTCAGCACACGGGTGCCGCCCACCTTCATGCCCTGCACACCTTCGTCCCAGCCCTGGATGACGTTGCCGGCATCGAGTTCGAAGACGAAGGGGTCGCCGCGGTCCTTGCTCGAATCGAACTTGCTGCCGCGCTGGTTGGCGGCCTTCGCATCGTGCAGCCAGCCGGTGTAGTGCACCGTCACGTGGGCGCCGGACTGGGCTTCGGCGCCGGAGCCGGCGGTGATGTCTTCGTACTGCAGGCCCGAGGGGGTGGTGGTCATGTGGCGTCCTGTGGGTGACGGTTGGTCGGTGGAAAACGGCCGCCATCATGCCAGCGCTGCAGGCCAGCGGCCGGTGCTCACCCTGCGTGTGGTCAGGTGTCTGGTGAGGCGGGGGTCGAGGTGGCCACCGGGCCGGGCATCTTGGTGACCATCGGCCAGCACGTCGTCCAGGCTGCCGTCCAGCCGGCCAACACATCTGTCAAGCTGGCGCCCGGCGCGGCATTGGGCAGGCCCAGCGCCCTGGCCGCGGCCTGCAGCGCTGCCAGCGGATCGGCAAGATCCAGCGGCGTGGCGCCGTTCTGCTTGCTGAGCTTGTGGCCGTCGGCGGCCAGCACCAGCGCCAGGTGCAGGTAGCTCGGCGTGGCCAGGCCGAGCTGACGTTGCAGCAGGATCTGGCGCGCCGTGTTGTCGGCCAGATCGGCACCGCGCACGATGTGGGTGACACCTTGGGCTGCGTCGTCCACCACCACGGCGAGCTGGTAGGCCCACAGGCCGTCGGCGCGGCGCAGCACGAAGTCGCCGACGTCGGCGCTGACGTCCTGCTGCTGCGGGCCGAGACGGCGATCGGTCCAGCCAATGTGGCTGACCGCACCGGGCTCGACGCGCAGGCGTACGGCATGGCGTGGGGCTGACGGTGCGACGACTTGCGTCGAAGCGTCAGTCACGGTGCCCACTGCCACGGTCGACCCGACGGCACCTGACATCGGATGGCCATCCCCGGTCACTCCCGGCGCAGTCGACAGGTGGACTGCCGGCGTGGTGATCGGTGTTGGTGTCGCCGGCCGGCAGGTGCCCGGGTAGACAAGCTCGCCATGCGGCCGATACGGCCGGCCACTGGCCGCCAGGGCCGCGGCGATCTGGCTGCGGGTGCAGGTGCAGGCATAGGCCAGGCCACGCGCGAGCAGGTCGTCGAGTGCGGCAGCGTAGATCGCGCCACGTTGCGACTGCCACGACGGCGGCTCGTCCGGCACCAGGCCGCAGACGGCGAGCTGGCGCAGGATCTCGAGATCTGCGCCTGGCTGGCAACGCGGCGTATCGACATCCTCGATGCGCACCAGCCAGCGCCCGGCGTGCGCACGGGCATCGAGCCACGAGCCCAGCGCGGCCACCAGCGAACCGGCGTGCAACAGGCCGGTGGGCGACGGCGCGAAGCGTCCGACGTAGGGCCCACGCGGCCTCCCCGTGCCGGTCCCGCCGGACGAGCTTCGGGACAACTCGCTGGCAAGCCCGAACTCGGCCACGATCAGAAGATCAGGCCGGCGTGTTGTTCGAGCAGCGCACGCCGGGTCGTCGGGCTGGCCAGCTGGTCGAGCCACCAGGCGAGTGCCTTGCCGTGGGCGGCAGTGCGGCGCCAGGCGTAATGCAGCACGATCTGCGAGGGTGCTTCTTCACTGCGTTTCACCACCAGGCGGCCGGCCTCGACCTGGCGGCGCAGCAGCGGCTCGGGCAGGCGGCCCATGCCCAGGCCGCGGATCTGCGCTTCGAGCTTGGCCACCAGCGAGGGCACGGTCAGCACATCCTGCCCCGCCAGCACGCCATAGGTGCGCGCCTGCATGCGCTGGGCGGTGTCGGCGATGGCCACCACGCGGTGGCGCGCCAGCACCGTCGACGGGATGGGCTCGGGTTCGTTCGCCAGCGGGTGATGCGGCGCCACGGCGAGCAGCATCTCCATCTCGCCCAGTGGCGCACAGACGATGTCGTCCACCGGGTTGGCCGGCGCCATCACACCGATGGCCAGGTCGACCTGGCCGGTGACGAGTGCCTCCCAGGTGCCGGCGAGCACCTCGCTGCGCAGGCTCAGGCGGGTGGGCGGCGCAGTGGATTCGGTCGACTGGGTGGCGGCGGTCGCACCTTCGGTGCGGCTGGGTGCGGGCAGGCGCAACTCGTAGAACGCGCCGATGAGGTCGAAGATGGCGGCCGGTGCAATGATGTTGTCGACTGCGATGCCCAGCTGCGTCTCCCAGCCGGTGGCGACACGCTGCACGCGGTTGGCGACGGCGTCGATCTGCTGCAGCAGCCGGCGGCCTTCGCGCAGCAGTTCCTCACCCGCCGCGGTGAGCTGGGCCTGGCGCGAGCTGCGGTCGAACAGCAGGGCGTCGAGCGCCTCCTCGAGCTGGCGCACGTTGTAGGTCAGCGCCGACGGCACCTTGCCGAGCTCGCGTGCCGCGGCGGCAAAACTGCCGGTGCGGGCGATCGTGTCCATCATCTGCAGCGCCTCGGGCGTGAGGGCCAGGCGGCGATCGGTCGGGCGTTCGGACATGGGCGTGACGAGCGGCGCCGCCGCGGCTGCGAGGGCGTGTGGTTCAGGGCACTTGAATGATGCCATCAAGCCGCCACAGCCCTGCCCGCCCGCCCCGCCTCTACAGTGGATACACAACGGAGACCCCCACCATGATCGAGCTACGCAAGTCCTGCCAACGCGGTTACGCCAACCATGGCTGGCTCAAGAGCCAGCACAGCTTCTCGTTCGCCGATTTCCACGACCCGGCGCGTATGGGCTGGGGCAATCTGCGTGTCATCAACGACGACCAGGTGGCGCCCGGCAAGGGTTTCGGCACCCATGGCCACCGCGACATGGAGATCATCAGCGTCGTGCTCGAAGGTGAACTTGCACACCGCGACAACATGGGCAACGGCGAGACCATCCGCCCGGGTGAAGTGCAGCGCATGAGCGCCGGGCGCGGCGTGCTGCACAGCGAGTTCAACCATGCGGCCGACGCCACCACCCACTTCCTGCAGATCTGGATCCTGCCCGATCGCCTGGGTGTGCCGCCGGGCTACGACCAGCGCACCTTCGACCCGGCCCAGCAGCGCGGCAAGCTGCGCCTGGTGTGTGCGCCGGTGGCCGAGGCCGAGGCGGGTGACGCGATCGCCCTCAACGCCGACGCCCGGCTGTACATCGGACTTTTCGACAGCAACGACAACGGCCCAGGCCGCGCCGAGTGCGCCGAACTGGCCGTCACGCCGGGCCGCAAGGCCTACGTCCACATCGCCACGGGCGAGGCCACGGTCAACGGGCACGCCCTGCACACCGGCGACGCGCTGGCCATGGACGGTGAGTCGCTGGTGACCATCAGCGCCGGCAAGAACGCCCAGGTGCTGGTGTTCGACCTGGCGCCCTGACAACTCGGCGCGGGCGCGGGCACAGGCGTCGGCGCGGCACATCACAGGCTGCACACGACGCCTGAATGCCGCCCCGCGCCACGCCGCAGCCGCTCGGCCGGGTCGCCCGGAAACCTGCCGGCGCTACAGTCGCCGCATGGACTTCCTGCTGCGTGCGCTGAGTGTTCTTCCGCTGGTCGACTGGCTGGCGCTGCTGGCCATGTTCGCCGGCTGGATCGGCTATGTGCACTTCGCCCGCCTGGGTGCGGCGGGCCGGCAGTCGGTGCTGGGCACGACCAACCGCATCCGCCACGACTGGATGCTGCAGGCCGCCCTGCGCGAGGTGCGGGTGGTCGACGGCGTGGTGCTGCAAAACCTCAGCACCAGCCCGAGTTTCTTCGCCTCGACCACCATCTTCATCATCGGCGGCCTGGTCGCGGCGCTGGGCGCCAGCGAGAAGGCCGCCGACCTGGTGCACGAGATCCCCTTCGCCGCACGCACGTCGGCGCTGGTCTTCGACCTCAAGCTGATCGTGCTGGCGGGCATCTTCGTGCACGCCTTCTTCAGGTTCACCTGGTCGATGCGCCAGTACACGTTCGGCGCCCTGCTCATCGGTGCCGCCCCCTCGCACGAGCGTTTTGCCGACGACGAGGCCTTGCGCCAGAACTTTGCCGACCGCGCCGGCCGGGTCATGGGCCTGGCTGCCGAAACCTTCAACGACGGCCTGCGTGCGGTCTACATGAGTTTTGCCGCCGCGCTGTGGTTCGTCTCGCCGCTGGCCATGGTGCTGGGCACGGCCGGGGTGATCTGGGTGCTGTACCGGCGCGAGTTCCATTCCGAACTGCTGGCGGTGCTGAACGACACCGCCCCGCGCCACTCGCCCGATCCGCCGGCCTCCTCCTGATCGGCCGGCGGCAAGTCTGCCCCGGTGGTGCGCCACCGCAAGACAGCAGCGCCGGCTGTCCGTCAACCGCCCACGGAGCTCATCCATGTGCCGCAACATCCGCACGCTGTTCAACTTCGAACCGCCGGCCACCGAACTCGAGATCCGCGACGCCTCACTGCAGTTCGTGCGCAAGCTCAGCGGTTTTGCCGTGCCGTCCAAGGCCAACGAGGCCGCGTTCGATCGGGCCGTCGACGAGGTGGCCGCCACGGCCCGGCGCTTGATCGCCTCGATGGTGACCAGCGCCGAACCCCGCAGTCGCGAGATCGAGGCCGAGAAGGCGCGCCAGCGTTCGGCGCTGCGGTTCGGCTCGCGTACCGACCGGGCACAGGCGGATGAGGCCTGACCACCACATCCGCCGTCACACCGGGCGCCCGACCCTTGCACAGGCTGGCAGACGCCCATCTGCCGGTGGTGTGTGCACGGCGCGAGGTGGTCGGCAGCGAGCCTGCGGGTGAAACCGGAACGGCCCGCACGCGTCGCGGCTTGGTCGGGTCCGCCCTTCGGCAGTCGGGATACGCGACGCGACGCTGCCGCTCAACACAAGTCGCGCGACGTCAAGGGGCAACGTAACCGTCGCTCAGCGTGCGCAGGAAAGCGACCACATCATCGACTTCGGCATCCGTCAGTGCCGGAGCGTCGCCGACCGTGCGGTTGTAAGGCGCTTCACCGGTATTGACGTTGGCCTTGTAGATAGCCGACAGGTCATCGAACTTGTCGATACTGCCGTCGGCCTTGGTCGGATACCACTTCTCGGGATTGGTATCGCGTTGCACATAGAAGGTCACAACTTCCTTCAGGGTCTTGAACTTTCCATTGTGGAAATACGCCTTGCGACTCGCGACATTACGCAGCGAGGGCACCTTGAAAGCACCGCAGAACTCGGCCACACCATTTGCCAGGGGATTCGGACTGGCGCACAAGCCGAGGTCGAAATGGGCCGGATCGGCATTTGCCTGCAACTCGGTGTTACGCGGCACACCCAGATTGTCGTAAGTGAAATCGGTGAACAGCGGAGGTTTGCCATCGGCTTGCACGGACGACGGGTGGCAACCTGCACAATTACCCTTGGCGGGATCTTCGAACAATGCCAGGCCACGCTGCTCGGCCGTGCTCAGGACAGCCTTGCCGGCGAGAAAGGCGTCGTATTTGCTGTTGTAGCCGTGAAACTTCGAGTTCTCGCGCTCGAACGCCGCAATGGCCTGCGTCATCTTTGTATACGCGGCATCGACATCGTTGAAGACAGTACTGCCGTAAACCTTCCTGAATTCGTCGGCGTAACCCGCCAGACTCAGCCGCAGAACCACAGCCGCCTTGTTGGGCATGGCCATCTCGACCGGATTCAGGAAGGGGCCGCCGGCCTGCTCTTCGAGGCTGGCAGCGCGGCCGTCCCAGAAGAAACCGCCGGTCGGCGTGCCTTCGGAGTCGATGAAGAACGACGAATTCAGGTCGAGATAACGCGCCGAAGGCGAGGAACGCCCACCCTGCAGATTCCCCAGCGGCCCGCCAAGCTGGGCTGCCAGCGCATTGTCCTGGGCACCACCACTCGAATCGGCGTGGCAACTCGCGCACGACTGTGTGCCAGACGCCGACAACGAGGTATCCGAGAATATTCTTGCGCCGAGCTGAGCCTGAGGCGACGTCGTGTCGACAGGGCCGGCTGGCGCCGCCGAATTGTCGCCGCCACCACAGGCCGACAATAACAGCGGCAGTATGGCGACAGCGATCGCGGAGCGAAACAGGTGGTTGAATCGTTGATGCTTCTTGGTCATGATATTCGGGCGCACAGGCAGTGCTCCGCCTCCGTAAATGGGGCCGCGTGAAAGGTGGATCGGGGAGATATCCGCGAGAAGGCACACACATCGAACCAAACCTGCCGGCCGAGTGCATGGGACGAAGCATATTGCCCAAGCTTAACCTCGGTCAAGCTTATGCAATGTTAATTAACCAAATTGACCTGAACAGAATTAGCCATCCGGCGCGCTGCACAGGCCATTCGAGCGTCACTTCGTCACATTCCAGAGCATTCGGGCGCGATGGCGGTGGCACGCCGTCATTCGACGGCACCCCCCCAAAATTAAAAACCGTGCATAGTTGGGAACCCACACCATCCGACTGATGACCTGTTGTTGCGATTTCAATACTTGCCAGCACAAGCCCAGACATATGCGCCGGATCGGGAGCATCGACACAGGCAAGTCCGCGATGCCGGTACTGGCAACAGAGTCGATACCATGAGCATTCGGCTACGACCCACACCGACTCGACCGGACCCCATCGATGGAACAACCCGCACTGACGATCACCCTGGCTTTTTCCCCCGACGACCAGGCCTGGATCAGGCGCTCCAAGGTCGAGGTGCCCAGCTTCTGGGCCCATCACCATGTGCCACCCGCCACTGGCGACGTGTTGCGCATCGGCGGGCGGCAGTTCCTGATCAAGGGCCGACTCTGGGAGCAGGAAGGCTCGGGCGTCGTGCTGCGCCTGTTCCTGAGCAGCGCCTACGCACAAAGCGACACCGTGTTCGGCGAAAACCTGGGGTGATCACATGGCGGCGCTGCCCTGACCCGGGTGCGTAACTGGCTCAAATAGCCGGCGCAATTCGGGTCTTCGACGCACGCCATGTCACCGCAGACTGTGCAGCCTGTGCCCAGGCCGCGCGACAAGTCTTCGGTCGACTGCCGACGGGCCACGGGAGTACCGTCGGCATGAACACTTTCAGCTCTTTCAGGAACAAGATCGCCCTGCTGGTGGGGGTGGCCGTCCTGGGCGCCATCGTGCTGGCCAGCCTGTCGTTCTGGCAGTTGCGCCAGCAGATCATCGAGGGCCGTCAGCGCGAACTGGTGGCCGCGGTGCAGTCGGCACACAGCATCGTCGAGGCCTTTCACCAGAAGGCCTTAGCCAAGACCATGCCCGAGGCCGATGCACAAACCGCGGCCAAGGAGGCGTTGCGCGCCGCACGCTACGGCGACACCGGCACCGACTACTTCTACATCTGGACGCTCGACGGCGTGAGCGTGATGCTGCCGTCCAAGCCCGAATGGGCGGGCCAGAACATGATCGGCAAGGTCAGGGACACCTCGGGCCAGGACGTGATCCAGGCCATGACCAGCGCCGCCAAGAAAAGCGCCGACGGCAAGGCCTTCGTGCCCACCGAGTTTCCGCGCCCCGGCGCCACCACGCCCGCACCCAAGCTGCAATACGTGACGGTGGTGAAGGACTGGAACTGGATGGTCGGCTCGGGCCTGTACATGGACGACGTGCAGGCCAGTATCCGCGCGGCGCTATACAAGAACCTGGCCTTCGTGACGCTGCTGCTGGCGGTGCTGGGCGGCACCGCCTGGTCGGTGCGACGCAGCGTGTTGCGCCAGATCGGCGGCGAGCCGTCGCAAGCCGTCGGGGCCATGCACAAGGTGGCCACGGGTGACCTGACCATCAAGCTCGAACAAGGTGCGTTGCCACACAGCCTGCTGGCCGAGCTCGATGCCATGGTGGCGTCGCTGCGCACCATCGTCGGTGACGTGCGTGGCTCGATCGACCACATCGGCACGGCCTCGTCCGAGATCGCCAGTGGCAGCCTCGATCTCTCGCAACGCACCGAACAGGCCGCAGCCAGCATCCAGCAGACCGCGTCGGCCATGGAGCAGCTCAGCAGCACGGTGGCCAACACATCGGCCTCGGCGCGCCAGGCCAATCAGCTGGCGGCGTCGGCCTGCACGTCGGCCTCACAAGGCAGCGCGGTGGTCGACCAGGTCGTCGTCACCATGGGCACCATCAACGACAGCTCGCGGCGTATCGCCGACATCGTGGGTGTGATCGAAGGCATCGCCTTCCAGACCAACATCCTGGCGCTCAACGCCGCGGTCGAATCGGCCCGGGCCGGCGAGCAGGGCCGCGGTTTTGCCGTGGTGGCGGGTGAGGTGCGCACACTGGCCCAGCGTTCGGCGCTGGCGGCCAAGGAGATCAAGGCGCTGATCGACGAATCGGTCAACCGCGTCAATGCCGGAAGCACGCTGGCAGCAAAGGCCGGCAGCTCGATGCAGGACATCGTGCAGAGCGTGCAACGTGTCAGCCGCATCATCGAAGAGATTGCCAGCGCGGCGCAGGAGCAGTCGAGCGGCATCGACCAGGCCCGCCTGGCGGTGGTCGACCTCGACCACACGACTCAGCAGAACGCTGCACTGGTGGAAGAGTCGTCCGCCGCCGCCGGCAGCCTCGAAGAACAGGCGCGTTCGCTGCGCCAGTCGATGAGTGTGTTCAGGATTTGATGAGGCCGCTCAGGCCCTGGCCGGCTCGAGCGCCGCCCCCAGCACTTCGCGTTCGTCGAAAACGAAACACCCGCCGCGCCAATGCGGCGCGCCGTTAGTCAATTCGAAGTACTTGAGGATGCCGCCTTCGAGCTGGTAGACCGAATCGAGGCCGGCTTCCTGCAGGTATATCGCGGCCTTCTCGCAGCGGATGCCGCCGGTGCAGAAACTCACCACGGTCTTGCCCTGCAGGTCGGCCAGATGGGCGTCGACCGCAGCGGGGAACTCGCTGAACTTGGCGATACGCCAGTCGATCGTGCCGTCGAAGGTACCGGCGTCGACCTCGAAGGCGTTGCGCGTGTCGAGCGTCACCACCGGGCGCCCGGCGTCGTCATGGCCTTGCGCCAGCCAGGCGGCCAGCTGCTGAGGCGACACGCTAGGCGCACGTTCGGCAGCGGGCCGGATGGTCGGGTGATTCATACGAATGATCTCGCGCTTGACCTTGACCTTCAGGCGTTTGAACGGCGTGGTGGCGCTCCAGCTCTGCTTGACCTCCAGCCCGGCAAAACGCGGGTCGTGGCGCAGCCAGTCGAGAAACTGGGTGATGCCCTCGGCGCTGCCCGCCATGAAGAAGTTGATGCCCTCCTGGGCCAGCAATACCGTGCCCTTGAGCTGGCAGGCCTGCGCCTGGCCATGCAGTGGGCCACGCAGTTCGGTGGCATCCGCCAGGTCGACGAAGCGGTAGCTGCTGATGTTGAGGATGGGGTGGGACGAGGTCATCTGGTCGTGGAAGTTGTGCGGCCGATTGGGGCAGGCGCGCAGGGTGACATTCTTGCCGGTGCTGACAGTGGCCATTCGGCGACAACGGATGTACATTTGACCATCGATGTACACACAGGAGGCGAGATGCCCGGCATCACCACCCGCATCTTTCGCAATGGCAACAGCCAGGCCGTGCGGATCCCGGCTGACCTCAAGCTCGACGCCGACACGGTGCAGATCTTTCGAAACGCAGACGGCGACCTCGTGATCCGGCCGGTGCGACCGGCCCGTGGCCGGGCTCTGGTCGATGCGCTGCAAGGTTTCGATGACGACTTCATCGCCGCGCTCGAAGCTGCTCGCGACGACCCACTGCCAGTGCAGGAGCGCGAGGCGCTGTGATTCATCTCCTCGACACCAACATCCTGATCTACCTGATGAAGCAGCGTCCACCCGGCCTGGCCGAGCGGGTCGATGCCTTGGCGCCGCAGGACGAACTTGGCATGTCCTTCGTCAGTTGGGCCGAACTGCTGCTGGGCGCCGAGCGCAGTTCGCGCAAGGCTGAGGTGCTCGTGCGTCTGGATGCGCTGGCTTTGCAGATCCCGGTGGTCTACCCGCGCGGGCCAAAGATCTGCCGTCACTATGCCGAGCAGGTTGACCGACTCAAGCGGGCCGGCACACCGATCGGCGCCAACGACCTCTGGATCGCCTGCCATGCACTGGCCGAAGAGGCCGTGCTCGTCACCCACAACACCAGGGAGTTCCAGCGCATCCAGGGATTGAAGCTGGACGACTGGGTGGCGTGACACGAACTCGCCGTCGGCAGTTGCCACCGCCTCAGCCGGTGTTCCTCAGCCCCGCCGCCACACCGTTGATGCTGATGTGGATGCCGCGCTGCAGCCGCTCGGTCGCCGCATCGACCGGCGCGCCGGGCACGCGGTTGCGGTAACGGCGCATCAGCTCGACCTGCAGGTGGTTGAGCGGGTCGAGGTAGGGCAGGCGGTGTTCGATCGAGCGGGCCAGGCTGGGGTTGGATGCCAGGCGGCTGGGCTCCTGCGTGATGGCTTCGAGTGCGCCTTGCGTGGCGGTCCATTCGGCCTGGATGGCGGCGTAGATCCGCTTGCCGAGTTTCGGGTCTTCGACCAGTTCGACATACCGCGCGGCGATGGCCAGGTCGGTCTTGGCCAGCACCATGTCGAGGTTGGCCAGCAGGGTGCGAAAGAACGGCCACTGCTTGTACATGGTCTGCAGCAGCGCCAGGCGCTGGGCGCAACCGGCATCGGCGACCGGCACGCTGGCTTTCGCCGAGGTGGACTTCTTCGCAGCGGCTGCGGCGGTAGCGGCGGAGGTGACGGCCGTGGCGGCCTTGCCTGCCTTCGTCAGCTTCGCCTCTGTCGCCGTCGTAGCCTGTGTCGCCTGCTTCGACTTCGCCTTGCGCACCGGGCCCTTGGCGCTCGCTGCGTCGGCAACGTCGGGCAGAGCCGAACCATCGAGAAACGCCGCAATCGCCGAACCAAACCCACACCATCCCGGCAGCGCCACGCGGCACTGGCCCCAGCTGAACGACCAGGGGATGGCGCGCAGGTCCTCGATGGCGCGTGTCGCCTTGCGCGATGACGGACGCGAGCCGATGTTGAGTTCGGCGATCTCGCGGATGGGTGTGGCCGAGAAGAAGTAGTCGGTGAACCCATCGGTCTCGTAGACCAGCTTGCGATACGCGTTGAAGCTGGCCTGCGAGATGGCCGCCGCCGCGTTCAGGAAGGCCGGCGGCGCACTTTGTGTGGGGTGCAGCAGCGTGGCTTCGAGCGTGGCGGCCACCAGGGTCTCGAGGTTGCGCAGGCCGATCTCGGGATGCGCGTACTTCGAGGCGATGACTTCGCCCTGCTCGGTCAGGCGGATCTGCCCCTGCACCGTGCCGGGTGGCTGGGCCAGGATGGCCTGATAACTCGGGCCGCCGCCACGGCCCACCGTGCCTCCGCGGCCGTGGAACAGACGCAGGCGAATGCCGTCACCCGCCTTGTTTGCCGAACAGCTCGACCAGCGCCAGCTCGGCGGCGTAGAGCTCCCAGT
This sequence comes from Candidatus Intricatilinea gracilis, assembly GCA_016702605.1. Taxonomy (GTDB): domain Bacteria; phylum Pseudomonadota; class Gammaproteobacteria; order Burkholderiales; family Burkholderiaceae_C; genus Sphaerotilus; species Sphaerotilus gracilis. The sequence goes on along the minus strand of JADJDQ010000007.1, from coordinate 114,662 downwards.
TGCTGGTGAAGAAGCCGCCGTCCTTGTTGCTGTCCGAGTAACCCAGCATCACGTCCTGCTCGCCGCCCGAGCGCACGATCATGTCCTTGATGCCCGGCAGCTCGTAGTAGGCCTTCATGATGGGCGCGGCATTGCGCAGGTCGGCAATGGTCTCGAACAGCGGCGAGACGATCAGGTCGGCCACTGCGCCGGCACACAATGCGCCGCCTTGCGGGCCACGCAGCAGGCCGACTTCCTTTTGCAGCAGCAGCACTTCCAGCAGATCACTCACGTCTTCGGTGTGCGAGATGATGTAGTGGCGGATGGCTTCCTTGCCGTAGCGTGCCCGCATCACACGCGCGGCTTCGAAGATGGCGATTTCGCTTTGCGCCAGTTCGCTGTACTCGGCGCCCATCACACGCAAGGGCCGGGCGTGATCGAGTTGTTCGAGCAACAGGCTGCATTTGGCCAGCTCGTCCAGCGCGCTGTAGTCGGCGCACACGCCGGCATTGGCCAGTAGTTCAGCAACCACGGCCTCGTGTTTGTCCGAGCTCTGGCGCAGGTCGACCGTGGCGAGGTGGAAGCCGAAGACACGCAGCGCACGCATCAGCGGCGCCAGGCGCGGCGCGATGAGCGCACCGGCGTGGTGATGCCTGAGTGAGGCCTCGACCACTTGCAGGTCGGCCAGAAAGGTCTCGGCGTCCGGATAGGCGTTCTGCGGCGGCACGGCGTGGCGCAGCGCCTCGGTGCCGGTCAACTCGTGCAACGTGGCTGCCAGACGGGCGTAGACACCGATCAGGGCGCGGCGATAAGGCTCGTCCTCACGGTGCGGGTTCTGGTCGGGCGAGGCATCGGCCAGCGCCAGCATGTCTCGCGTGACCGGTGCCAGCAGCTGCGACATCGACAACTCGGCGCCCAGTGCATGCACCTCGCGCAGGTAGAAGCGCAGCACAGTCTCGCTCTGGCGTTCCAGCGACTGGCGTAGCGTCGGCGCGGTCACGTTGGGGTTGCCGTCGCGGTCGCCGCCGATCCAGTTGCCCATACGAAAGAAACTCGCGATGTCGTGCCCCGGCAGCGCCGCCTCAACCGCGCGGTACATGCGCGGGATCTGCTGCAGGAAGGTCGACTCGTAGTAGCTCAGCGCGTTGTCGATCTCGTCGGCCACAGTGAGCTTGGTGTAACGCAGCATGCGCGTCTGCCACAGCTGGGTGACACGGGCGCGCAGCAGCGCCTCGTTGTCGTCACGCTGCGCCTGGGTGTGCAGGCCGTCGCGGGCGCCGATCAACACGGCGATGGCGCGTTCGGCGTCGAGGATGCTCTTGCGCTGCACCTCGGTCGGGTGGGCGGTGAGCACCGGCGAGATGTAGGCCTTGGACAGCGCCGCGGCAATGTCGGCGGCGCGGATGTCGGCGTCGGCCAGTCGTTCGAAACACAGCGCCAGCGAGCCTTCCTGCAGATGGCCTTGCTGCTCGTGCACCTCGCGGCGGCGCACGTGGTGGCGGTCTTCGGCGATGTTGGCCAGGTGGCTGAAGTAACTGAACGCGCGGATCACACTCACCGTCTGGTCGACCGACAGGTTCTTGAGCAGGCGATCCAGCGCCTTGCCGGCGCCGGCGTCCTGCTTGAGGCGGTAACCCACCGAGAGCTGGCGCACCCGTTCGATGAGCTCGTAGGCATCCTTGCCCTCCTGCTCGCGGATCACTTCGCCCAGGATACGGCCGAGCCAGCGAATGTCGTCCATCAGCGGGCGGTCCTTGGCGGCCACGTCGTCGGCCACCTTCTTGGCGGCCACCGCGGCCTTGGCGATGGCCTTGTGCGCTGGCTGGCTCACGGCCCGGGACGGGGCGGCGGCAGCACCAGCCTGGCGAGCGGTGCGAGCCGTCGTCGCGGGGCTGGAACGGGAGGGCTGGGAAGGACGCGCCATTGAAACCTCTGGTCCGTGAAACTGGTAACTCAATTACATCATGATGGCGCCGGTCTGCGGATACAGGCGGGCGTCAAGGACTGGCTCAGCAAGTTCGGGGCCATCGGCGTGAAGTCCTGCGCCGCCCAAGCCGGCCCCGAAGGCCATCGGCAGGCACCCGGGTGCGTCCAGGAGACCGGCCCGTCGTCACGCGACGCGCCGAACAAGCGTCAGACTTCATTGACAATCACGCCATGAGCTCAACGCCCTCATCCACCAATTCGCCCGCCCGCTACACCATCGCCACCCGCGAGAGCCGCCTGGCCCTGTGGCAGGCCGAACACATGCGAGACCTGCTCGGCCAGCGCCTGGGCTGGCAGGTCGAACTGCTCGGCATGACGACGCGCGGCGACCAGATCCTCGACCGCGCCTTGTCCAAGGTCGGTGGCAAGGGCCTGTTCGTCAAGGAGCTGGAAAACGCGCTCGAAGACGGCCGCGCCCAGATCGCCGTGCATTCACTCAAGGACGTGCCCATGGTGCTGCCCGAGGGGTTTGTGCTGGCCTGCGTGCTCGAACGCGAAGACCCGCGCGACGCCTGGGTCTCGCCCCACTACGCGAAGTTGACCGACCTGCCGCAAGGCGCCAAGGTCGGCACCTCGAGCCTGCGTCGCGTGGTGCAGCTGATGGCGCTGCGGCCCGATCTGCGCATCGAGCCACTGCGCGGCAACCTCGACACCCGTCTGCGCAAGCTCGACGAAGGCCAGTACGACGCCATCGTGCTGGCGGCCGCCGGCCTCAAGCGCCTGGGCCTGAGTGAACGTATCCGCGCCTTCATCGAACCGACCGACATGTTGCCGGCCGCAGGACAAGGTGCGCTGGGCATCGAGATCCGCGCCGACCAGACCGATCTGCTCGCAGCACTCGCCAGCCTGACCGACCGCCCCACCTGGCTGGCAGTGCATGCTGAACGGGCCGTGTCACGTGCCCTGGGCGGCAGCTGCAGCATGCCGCTGGCAGCGTATGCCCACTGGCAAGGTGACACGCTGCAGCTCGACGCCCTGCTCGGCCACCCGACCGACCCGAGCCAGGCATTGATCCGCGCCGGCGTGAGTGGCCAACCTGCCAACGCCGAAGCCGCCGAGGCCATGGGTTCGGCCGTGGCCGAGGTGTTGCGCAGCCAGGGCGGCGACACGCTGCTGGCGGCGCTGGAGCCGGTGGCCTGAGAGCCGCGCTTGACCACGCGCCTGCCCAGCCTGGTCGTCACCCGCCCCGAGGCTCAGGCGCTCGACTGGGTGCACCAGCTGCAGGCGCTCGGTGCCTCGGCCATCACCCTGCCGCTGCTGCGAATTGCGGCCGCTGAAGAATCCGCCGACACCATCCGCCAGGCCTGGGCCACCTTGGCCGAACAGCGCCTGGTGATGTTCGTCAGCCCCAACGCGGTGGCCCAGTTCTTTGCACTGCGTCCGAGTGGCCTGAGCTGGCCGGCCGGCACTGTTGGTACGACTGGCGATCCGCCCCCAACATCCGTGCTCGCTGGCGCCACTGGCCCTGGCACGGTGGCGGCACTGCGCCAGCACGGCGTGCCGGCGCAGGCCATCGCGGCGCCACATGCCGATGCCACCAGTTTCGACGCCGAAGCCTTGTGGCGCGACGCCTTGTCCGGCCTCGACTGGCAAGGCGCCAAGGTACTGGTGGTGCGTGGTGACGGTGGGCGCGACTGGCTGGCCGGCACCCTGGGCGCCGCCGGTGCACAGGTGCGGATGTTGTGCGCCTACCGACAGCTCGGCCCGGCCTGGAGCGACTACGAATCGGCCCGGCTGACGCACATCCTGGCCCGGCCCGGCGCGTATGTCTGGCTATTCAGCAGCTCGCAGGCCATCAGCCATCTGGCGCAGCGTTTAGCCGCCACCTTGCCCGACTCGGCGGCCGTGCTGGGCGCCATGGGCGCCATCACCACGCACCCGCGTATTGCCGCCAGTGCACGCAGCCTGGGCCTGGGTCATGTCGCCAGCTGCGCACCGCACCCCGCCGTGGTGTACGCCGCACTGCAACAGGGCTGGCCCGCGTCGATAGAATGACCGTGAGCGATAGCACGAACCCTCGCGACCACACGTGAACGAAGCATCCACGAATCCAACCGCGACGGGACCCGCCCGAACCGACATCCAGGCGCCTGCGGAGCCTGCCGACGACGCTGGCGCTGCCGACACCACGCGGCCGGGCAACGCCGGCTCCAGCCCTGCACCCGGCGCAGCAGGCGCGATGACCAGCCTTCCTACCGCCTGGGTGCTGCCGGCATTGGTGCTGATCGGTCTGGTCGGCCTGGTTGCCTTGGCCGGAGTCTGGCTGGGCTGGACCAACCGAGAGCAAAGCAACAGCCTCGAACGCGAACTGGTGCGGCGTGTGCAGGTCAATGCCGAACATGCCGACGAAGCGCGGCTGGTGGCCAAACAGTCGCAGGACGACGTGCGCGAGGCCACCGCCAAACTCGCCCTGCTCGAAGCCCGGCTGGCCGAAGTGGCGCTGCAGCGCAGTCAGCTCGAAGACCTGATCCAGGCACTTTCGCGCTCTCGCGACGAAAACGCCGTGGCCGACATCGACGCATCGATCCGGGTCGCTGTGCAGCAAAGCGCCATCACCGGCAGCGCCGAACCCCTGGTGGCGGCGCTGCGCGGTGCCGACGAACGCCTGAGCCGCATCAACCAGCCGCGCCTGCAGGGTGTGCGCCGTGCGTTGGCGCGCGACATCGACCGGCTGCGCGCCGTGAGTGCGCCCGAGATCGGCTCGTTGCTCCTCAAGTTCGACGAGGCTGTGCGCCTGCTCGACGATCTGCCGCTACAAAACAATGCCTACGCCGTGGCGCGCAGTACACCGGCCACCTCACCACCCGCGCAGGGAGGCGGCAAACCGACGCCCGCCAGTGCACCCGCGTCCGCCAGCACACCGGCCATCCTGTGGCGGCTCTGGCTGGACGAGGCCAGTGCACCGCTGACCAAGGTGTGGCACAGCGTGCGTGACCTCGTGCGGGTGCGCCGCATCGATGCCCCCGAAGCCATGCTGCTGGCACCCGAGCAGGCCTACTTTCTGCGCGAGAACGTCAAGCTGCGCCTGCTCAATGCCCGTCTGGCGCTGCTGTCGCGCCAGTCCGAGACCGCACAGACCGACGTGCAGGCCGTCATCACGGCGCTGCAGACCTACTTCGACAACAGTGCACGGCGCACCCAGGTCGCCCTCGAACTGCTGCGTCAGGTGCAGGCCCAGAGCCGCCAGGCCGTGCTGCCACGGCCGGACGAGACGCTGGCGGCCATCGCAGCGCTGGCTACCCGCTGAAGGCCCGGCATGCGGTGGGTTGTCTGGCTGTTTCTGCTGTTCGTGGTGGCGGTGCTCAGCGCATCGACGCTGGGTGCCAACGATGCGCTGGTGTCGATCTTCCTGCCGCCCTGGCGTGTCGATCTGTCGCTCAACCTGTTCGTGCTCATCGTCATTGGCGCAGCGCTGGTGGTGCAGGGCATCACCCGCGCCATCACCTCGCTGCTCGACATGCCCGAGCGCGCACGTCTGTGGCGTGAAAGCCGGCGCGAGCAGGCGGCGCAGCAGGCACTGCGCGACGCGCTGATCTTCTTGTTTGCCGGGCGATACAGCCGCTCGCACAAGGCGGCGCAACGCGCACTCGACATCCAGGCGCGCAGCCAGAGCCTGGCCAGTGACGCCCAGTTCGCTGCCCTGCTGCACCTGCTGGCCGCCAACAGCCTGCACCGCTTGCAGGACAAGACCAGGCGTGACGCCCAGCTGGCCGAAGTCTCGACCTGGCTGGCCGGCCAGACCTCGGGCGGTGCAGTGGGTGAAGGCGCCGCACTGCTAGCCGCCGAGTGGGCCATCGACGACCGTCAGGGCGGCCGCGCACTCGAACAACTGCTGGCGCTGCCGGCCGGTGTGACGCGCCGCACGCTGGCCCTGCGCCTGCGCCTGCAGGCTGCGCGGCTGGCGCGTCAGCCACTCGAAGCGTTACGTTCGGCGCGCCTGCTGGCCAACCACGGCGGCATCCCGGCGCTGGCGGCCGACGGCCTGCTGCGCTCGCTGGCCGTCGAGGCGCTGGGCGGCGCACGCGACATCGACCAGTTGCGCAAGATCTGGCTGCAGCTCGAAGCCAGCGAGCGCCGCAATCCCTATGTGTGCGCCCACGCCGCCGAACGCGCCGCTGCACTCGACGCCCCCGGCGACGCCCGCGCCTGGCTGCGCCCGCAGTGGGAAGCCCTGGCCCGCCTGGGTGAGCGTGAACGTGAAGCCGTGGCCCGCGCGCTGGTGCAGGCCCTGAACGGCCTGCCGGCCGACTGGCTGCCGCTGCTCGAAGCGGCCCTCACTGCCTTGCCGCAGGACGCCGCCGTGGCCTACGCCGTCGGCCGAGCTTTGGCGCAACGCCAGTTGTGGGGCCGCGCCCGTCGTCTGCTCGAAGGTGTGGCACGAATGACCAGCGCCGAACCCGACCTGCGCCGCGATGCCTGGAAGGCCCTGGCCGCCATCGCCGAAGAAGAAGGCGACACCGACCGCGCCGCAGACTGCTACCGCTCGGCCACGCTGAGCGCCTGAGCACCGGCGCCGCCGAAGCGGCAAGCACTGCGGCAAGCACCACCAGCACGGCCGCGGCGCCACGCACGGCCTGATCGGCAGCCGACGCCGGACTCAACCCCGCGAGTCGTCCTCGTCGCCCGTCTCGTGTGTTTGGCCGGACGTGCCGTTGGCCCGTTCTGGCGCGCCATCCATTGCAGCCGCCTGCGGCAAGCCACCCATCGCCGCCCTCCATGTTCGCAACGGTATGTGGCTGGTCAGGCGGCGCAGGGCGCACTCGACCAGCGCCGGGTGCAATTCGTGGCCCACTTCCTCGGCGATGTCGAGCGTGGCATCACCCTGCAGCGCGCCCAGGTGGTGGAGTGCCTCGCGTGCATGGTCGGCCGGCATCACCTGGTCCAGCCCGCCGTGCAGCAGGTGGATGGTGGTGTAGGCCGGCGCCCGGTCGGGCAGGCGGGCATAACGCCCCGAAAACGCCAGCACCCGACCGGCCAGACCGTCCTCGGCCGACACCGCCTCGAGCGCGACGATGCTGCCCTGCGAAAACCCCACCAGCGCCGTCGCCGCCGGGCCCACCTGCAGACGCTGCTGGGCGGCGTGCACCCAGGCAATCAGGCGCGGCAGCATGGCCGTCACCCGCGCCAGGCGGTTGTCCTCGTTCAGCCCTTGCAGCGAAAACCACTGCCGTCCGGGCCGGCCCATGTCGAACGGATCGAAGCCCGCCGGCACCAGCACCGCAGACTGCGCAAACTGCAAGCGCAGCAACTGAGCCAGTGGTGCCATGGCCGCAGGGCTGGCGCCCACACCGTGCAGCAGGATCAGCAGTTGTTCCGGGCGGCCGGACGTCGGCAGCAGTTCGAGATCGGTCGGCATGTGCAGGTTCGAGATCGGCCCACCGCCACAAGGCAGGCAACGCGGCCATGGTAGCCGGCCGACCAGGCCGATCACCCGCGCACAAGCCGCCCGCCCGGCTCGCCACCTTGCCTGTCGACACCCACTCCACAGCGGCCCGGAAGCCCCTGCGCCGGGCACTACAATCGCGCCCGCTGCGCCCGTAGCTCAATGGATAGAGTACTGCTCTCCGAAGGCAGTGGTGCTGGTTCGATTCCAGCCGGGCGCACCACGCGGCAGACTCGCCGCGGCTTCATTGGGCTCGCCGTCCGCCTCCCTGCTCTGCACTGACTGCCACATCCCGAGCCGATGTGATGCCGCGCATGGTGTCGAGGCGTCCGGACCGGCTGCCCCTGTCTGCCGCCCACCCTGGCCGGATTGTTAATTTCGCACACTCGGCCGGTGAATCTCGCATCACCTGCCGCGAGGCGTCCTGTTTACGCTGGTGGTCCGCAAGCGAAAGCTGCGTACCAAGAACTCAAACCATCGAGGACGCTTCATGATCAGTTCACTGTTTACTGTCAGCCCTGGCCACGTGAGTGCCAACGGCCTGGGCGCGATCACCACCCATCCCTCGCCGGCTGGCCTGGCCGCCCATGTCGGCGCGGCGGGCGCCAACCATATCGCCGCCCCGTTTGCCGCTCAGGTGGGCAATCATGGCGCCACCCCTCACCGCGGCGCGGGCCGCATGTCGCCCGAGTCGGCACTGACGGGCCTGATGCGCCGGGTGCTCGACGAACTCGACTACGGCGTGGTGATCGTCGATGCGCAGGGTGAGGTGGCCCTGATCAATCGCACGGCGCGCAGTGAACACACCAGCGCGGGGCTCACCGGCCTGGCAGTGGGTGACCGCCTGATCGCCGGCACACCACTCGAGACAGCCGAACTGCTGAGTGCGGTGCGCGACGCGGCGACGCTGTCGCGTCGCAGCCTGGTGCGCCTGGGCACGGGCATGCGTCACTGCATCGCCGTGGTGCCGCTGAACAGCGACACCACCGTGGTCGACCCGAACGGCGGTCAGGCGTTGCTGCTGTTCGGGCGCCGCCAGGTGTGTGCGCCGATCAGCATCGCCTTCTTTGCTCGCACCTTCGGGCTCACCCCGACCGAGACGCAGGTGCTCGAAGCCTTGTGTCAGGGTGATCCGCCGGCCCGGATCGCGGCGCGCAACTGTGTGGCGGTATCGACGGTGCGCACACAACTCACCGCCATCCGAGCCAAGACACAGACTGGCAGCCTGCGCGAACTGGTGCGGCAGGTGTCGACCCTGCCACCCATCGTGTGTCTGTCGTTCGGCGACGCCACCCACTGATCGGCGAGCGCACCATGAGGGTTGCCGCGCAACAGACCCGCCGTGCGACGGCCCAACACCGACCCGAGCTGCAGGGTGGCGGTGATGCCTATGCGTTGCCGCCTCGCCACGGATGGCCTAAGCTGCAACTCATGCCGCCGGCCCGTTACCCGAACCACCACAGCCAGTCCGAGCCTGCCGACCTCGACAGCCTGGCCCTGTCACCCGCCCTGCGCGCCCTGATCGCCCGGGTCGAGCCGCACTACTACCGCAAGGACACCATCCTGATCCAGGAGGGTGACGTGGGCGACACCTTGTACGTCGTGTTGTCGGGCCGGGTGCGGGCGTTCTCGCGGGGCAGCAACGATCGCGAGATCACCTTCGGCATCTCGGGGCCAGGTGACTATGTAGGTGAGATGAGCCTGGACGGCGGCAAACGGTCGGCCAGTGTGATCACGCTCGAATCCACCGCCTGTGCCGTGGTGACGCGCCAGACCTTGCTGGCCCACGTGGCGCAGTACCCCGAGTTCGCCTTCGAGCTGCTGGCGCTGGTCATACGCCGCGCCCGCCTGGCCACCGCCACGGCGCGTCAGCTGGCGCTGGACGACGTCTACGGCCGCCTCAAGTCCTACCTTGAAGGCAGCGCTGTCAAGACCGACGACGGCCTGCTGCTGATGCGCGAACGTGTCACCCACGAGGAGATGGGGTTTCGCCTGGGCTGCTCGCGCGGCATGGTGACGCGGCTCATGAAAGACCTCGAGCGCGGCGGCTACATCGCCCACCAGGCCTCCGGTCTCGCCTTGCTCAGGCCCTTGCCGCCCAAGTGGTGAGGCGCGGGCGCCGGGCGGCGCCGCCCGGCCTGCGCGACGGCGCTAGCTCGGTCGGCCATCTGACGCGTCGACTCGGCCGGCTTCAGGATTCGAGCAGCCCGTAGACACGCTCGGGCAGGATGCGGCCAAAGGCGCCGTGATCGGGCACGGCGCTGTCGATGGCGAACTCGGCCTGCGCCGAATCGCGCTGCGTAGTGGCCACGGTGGGTTTGCCCAGGCGGTTGGTGATGGCCGCCACCAGCGGCGCGGCTGCGGTGGCACCGCGGCGGATCACCACCGCCACCTCGCCGTTGCGCAGCTTGACCAGATCACCCGGCGGGTAGACGCCCAGCGGCTTGATCAGCGCCGAGGCCACCGGCCCGCCGGCTTCTTCCTCGAACAACTGGCGTGCCGCCGCCTTGGGCGCCAGCGCGGGGCGCTGCGCACGCGGGCTGATCTTGGCCATGTAGACATCGGCGGCGCGCAACACGGTGGCCAGATCGGCGACCTCGGTCAGCCCCCTCGGGTAGCCCTTGCCGTTGCGCCGTTCGTGGTGGTCCATCACGGTGGCCAGCCAGTCGTCGTCGCTCACTCCGGCGTCGCGCAGCAGCTGCACCGACCGCAGGGTGTGGCTGCGGATCTGCTCCATCTGCTTGACTGTGGGGGCCGTGCGTTGTTAGGCCAGCACGGCCTGCAGTTTACCGCTCGACACGTTCATGGTGAGGGCCGTCCGCGCGACACAGGCCAGTTGCCCGGCCGACCAGCCAAGCTGTCTGCCGGCCAGCACGGCCACCGTGGCCGAGTGGATGCCGTGTGTCAGCGCATACAGCGCAAACCGGCGGTCGTCCTGCCGCACCGCCATGAAAAGTGCGACATCGGCGTCGCGGTCGATCAGCTGCAGCTGCTCATTGGCAAACACGCCGAGTTCGGCCGCCACCTTCTCGTGACGTTGCACCTTGCGCAGCAGCGCGTCGAGTTGCCAGACGCGCTGCTCCCAGGTGTCGAACAGGGTGCGGTGGTGGTAGGTGGACGGCACCATCGCCCCGCTGAGCTTGGATCGCTCGAGACGCGCCGCCTGGGCCTGCGCCTTCTCGACCCAGGCGCCACGTTCGAGCAACATGGCGAGCTGTCCGTCGTCCAGCAGCCGCTGCCCCTGGCCGAGCAACATGCGTCCCGCCGCATCGAGCACACGAAACGGCAGGGGATCGCCCACCTTGATGAGGTCGTAGACCTCGGTCAGCGCAATTCGATCGACACCCGAAGCCATGGCCATACTCACGCTCCGTTCAATCCGGCCCTGGCAGACATGCCAGACGCGGGGCAACGCAAGAGCGGTGATTATCCGCAGATCACTGGTTCAATCCTGCTCGCGTGGTCAGCCGACGACGACCAGTGAATCGCGGTAGCGGGCACCGCGGCGGGCATAGTTGTCGGCGCTGAAAGCCAGCCGGGCGAGGTCGTCGTCGGTCAGTGGGCGTACCACCTTGGCCGGTGCGCCGAGGATGAGTGAACGATCGGGGAACACCTTGCCCTCGGTCACCACCGCACCGGCGCCGACGAGGCACTGGCGCCCGATCACGGCGCGGTTGAGCACCACCGCCTGGATGCCGATGAGTGAGCCTTCACCGATGGTGCAGCCGTGCAGCATGGCCTGGTGGCCGATGGTGACGTTGTCGCCCACCACCAGCGGGCAACCCGGGTCGGTGTGCAGCACGGCGCCTTCCTGCACATTGCTGGCGTTGCCGATGGTGATGAGTTCGTTGTCACCGCGTATCACCGCGCCGGCCCACACGCTGGCGTGTTCACCCAGGCGCACCTTGCCGATCAACACGGCCTCGGCAGCCACATAGGCGGTAGCGGGCACTTCGGGGGCATCGTCACCCAGACGGTAGATGGTCAACCTGCTTCTCCTGGCGTATCACGTATGGCAAGTGGCGAGTCGGGGCTCGACCACCGGGGCGGCGATCTTAGTGCTCGCCACCTGGCGCGAATTCACCGTCGACGTACCACCAGCGCCCGTCCTCGAAGACGAACCGGCTCGTCTCGTGCAGCCGCTGTCCCTTGAAGACGAGCCGCGACCGCGCCACGAACTCGACGTACGCCAGCGCAGGGTTCACCAGCCAGGCGCGCCGCACCTGCAGGCCCAGCCACTTCAGCCCGGGCTGATGGGAGTCGAGGGTGGCCGGCCGTGTGCTGGCATGCCAGGTGGCGAGCAGATAGACGTCCAGACCCAGCACATAGGCGCTGTAGCGCGAGCGCATGAGTGATTCGGCGTCCGGCGCAGCGGCATCACCGGCGTGCCAGCGGCCACAACACGCCTCGTAGCGCAGCGGGCGACCACAGGGGCAAGGTGAGGACGGTTTGATCGACATGGCACAAGGATGGAGCTGAGGTGAAAGACCGCGATACGTCCGGGACAAACGCCAATCTAGCGCGTCACAGCCGCCGGTGGACCGCATGCTGACGACCCCGCGTTTGCAGGGTGAGAGCAGCGTCATGCAACAGCCGCTCGTGCATAGCCACACACACATTGCGGGGCGAACCGGCAATTGCTGCAGTGCGCAAGAACGCCGTAAGCACCGGCTTCACATGATGAGTGCAAACCCTGATCTTTCACCTCCAACCACTTTGCAAAGCCAGCATCATGCAAAAACTCATCTTCGGTTTCGTCGCCTTCGCAGCCGTCCTCATATTCGCCATTTCACGCGGCGGCGACGTCGACATCAGCGGTGAAGCCCGCGGCATCAGTTATTCGGATTCGGCGGCTTCAGCGCCCGAAGCCGCCTCGGCTTCGGCCTCGGCCCCAATGCCCGGCAGCGCCGCCGAAGCCAGTGCTACGCTGGCCAGGCAATGAGAAACCAATCAGGGCTGGCTGCACTGCACGCCTTGCAGTTCACGCAGTTCCTGACTCACCGTCATCAGCCGATTGGCCAGCGCCGCCAGGCGCGCCGGGCCGAGACGAGCCTCGATCGCGGCCAGGCTGAGTGAGGCCACCGGCCGGCCATCGACGTCGTAGACCGGCACCCCGATGGCCCAGCTGGTTTCGAGCACCAGGCCGGGGTTGAGGCAATAACCTTGCCGTCGTGTCTCGTGCACCAGGTGCAGGATGGCCGCGTCGGTGCAGCGAGGGTAGTGCGCCAGGCGCTCCTTGGCGTTGCGCGCCAGGATGTCTGCAATCGCTGCATCCGACAGCGCCGCCAGCATGGCGCAGCTGCCTGCCCCCACCCCCAGCGGCCAGCGGTCGCCCGCCTTGACCAGCTGGTTGCGGATCGGAAAGTCCCCCTCGGTGCGTGACAGGCAGATGCTCTGCACCCCGTGCAGCACGGTGAAGAACACCGTGTCACCCGACTCCAGCGCCAGCGCACGCATCAGCGGCGCCGCCAGGCGCTGCAGTTCGTAACTCGGCTCGGCCGCCAGGCCGACGGCAAAGGCTTCGGGCCCTAGCCGATAGGCGCCCGACACCTGGTCGTGCAGCACAAACCCTTCGTCGACCAGCGTGCGCGTCAGGCGGATGGCGGTCGACTTGTTGAGGCCCAGGCGCCGGCCGACCTCGCCCACCCGCAGCCCGCCCGGGCCGACGCGGGTGAGCAGGCGCAGCACCGCCAGACCCCGGCGCAAGGTCTGCGCGCCCGCCACCTCGCTGCGCGCGGGCGGCACGGCATCGGCCACATCACTGCGCATAAACCCTGAACCTCTGGTCCACATGGTGAACCCATTTTTGCCCTGTGGCGGATCGACGACCCGTGGCGGCCCAGCGAGACGCCCTAGCATGATCGACCCATGAACCCGGGCCGGCGCCTTGCACCTGCCCCAGCGGGTTCACATAGTAGACCGCCGCGCAGGAGACAAACCCATGGCCACCACCCCCCACATCGTCGGTTGGGCACACACGCCGTTCGGCAAACTCGACGCACTCGATACCGAGCAACTGTTTCGCGAGGTGGCCGGCCCGGCGATTGCCAGCGCCGGGTTGACACCTGCCGACATCGACGGCGTGTTTGTCGGGCACTTCAACGGTGGCTTCGTGCGGCAAGACTTCAGCGGCGCGTTGGCTGCGCTGGCCGTGCCCGAACTGCGTCACGTGCCGGCGGTGCGACTGGAAAACGCCTGTGCGACCGGCTCGGCCGCCATCTGGGGAGCGCTCGACGCCCTGGCCGCCGGTCGTATGCGCCGGGTGCTGGTGGTGGGCCTCGAGAAGATGAACACCCTGCCCAACGCGCAGATCGGCGAGATCCTGCTGAAGGCCTCGTACGTGAAGGAAGAGGGCAACACGCCCGGTGGTTTTGCCGGTGTGTTCGGCAACATCGCCAGCGCCTACTTCGAACGGTTCGGCGACCAGAGTGACGCGCTGGCCAGCATCGCGGCCAAGAACCACGCCAACGGCGTGAACAACCCCTACGCGCACATGCGGCGCGACCTGGGATTCGATTTCTGCAGGAATCCCTCGGACAAGAACCCCTTCGTGGCCGGGCCGCTCAAGCGCTCCGACTGCTCACTGGTGTCCGACGGCGCTGCCGCGCTGGTGATCACCAACGAGCCGACCTCGGGCGCCGCACAACCGGCCGTGCGCTGGCGTTCACACACACAGGTCAACGACTTCCTGCCGCTGAACCGGCGCGATCCGACGAAGTTCGTCGGCGCCGCCATGGCCTGGCAACGTGGCCTGGCCGACGCCAACTGCGCACTCGCCGACCTGGACTTCGTCGAGACCCACGACTGTTTCACCGTGGCCGAATTACTCGAATACGAAGCCATGGGACTGGCCGACCACGGCCAGGGCGCACGGGTCATCCTCGACGGTGTGTCGCGCAAGGACGGCCGCCTGCCCGTCAACCCCTCGGGCGGCCTCAAGTCGCGTGGCCACCCCATCGGCGCCACCGGCGTGTCGCAACACGTGATGGCCGCCATGCAACTGAGCGGCAGCGCAGGTGACATGCAGATCGGCTCGGCCGCACGCGGCGCCGTGTTCAACATGGGCGGCGCGGCGGTGGCCAACTACCTGAGCATTCTCGAAAGCACCGACGGCCGCGTCGATCGTCGTTCGGGAGCCGGCGCATGAACCCAGCGCAGGTCTGCAACCTGGCGCAGTTGCTGCGGCAGACGGCGCGGCAGTTTCCGGACCGGGTGGGCCTGATCCAGGGCGAACAACGCTGGACCTGGGCCGAGATCGACCAACGTGTCGACGCCCTCGTCGCCGCCTGGCGTGCACTCGGGCTGACACACGGCGACCGCATCCTGCAGCAATCGCGCAACAACCTGGCGATGTTCGAGGCGGGCTGGGCGGCCTGGCGCATGGGTTGTGTGTGGGTGCCGACCAACTTCCGCCTCACACCCGACGAGGTGGCGTACCTGGGGCAGTCGAGTGGCGCCAGGGCCATGCTGGTCGAGACGGTGTTTGCCGGCCACGCCGAGGCGGTGCAAGCCGCGTCGCCCGCGCTCGAGCACGTGATCTGGATCGGCCCGCCGCAAGGCGACGTGCCACCCGACGGTGCGCTGATGTACGAGGCGCTGATCGAGCAACACCGCGGCGCCGAACCGTTCGAAGCCACCGTCGACTGGGACGACCCGCTGTGGTTCTTCTACACCTCGGGCACCACCGGCAAACCCAAGGCGGGCATCCTCACGCATGGGCAGATGGGCTTCGTGGTGACCAACCACCTGGCCGACCTGATCCCAGGTACGCGCGAGACCGACGTATCGATCGCCGTGGCGCCGCTCTCACACGGCGCAGGTGTGCATGCACTCATGAACGTGGCGCGTGGTGCGGCCACCGTGCTGCTGCCGAGCGAGAAGATGGACGCCGACCTGGTGTGGCAATTGGTCGAGCGGCATCGCGTCACCAACCTCTTCACCGTGCCGACCATCGTGAAGGTGCTGGTTGAGCACCCGGCCGTCGACACCTGCGATCACAGCAGCCTGCGCTACGTCATCTACGCCGGCGCGCCCATGTACCGCGCCGACCAGCGCCTGGCGCTGCAAAAGCTCGGTCCCGTGCTGGTGCAGTACTTCGGCCTGGGCGAGGTGACGGGCAACATCACCGTGCTGCCGACGCACATGCACAGCGCCGACGACAACGACCCCAACGCCAACATCGGCTCGTGTGGCCGCCCGCGCACCGGCATGGAGGTGGCCATCCTCGGCACCGACCTGCAGCACCTGCCGACCGGCGAAGTGGGCGAGATCTGCGTGCGTGGCCCGGCAGTGTTCGCCGGCTACCACGGCAATGCCGAGGCCACGGCCAAGGCGCTGCGCGGCGGCTGGTTCCACACCGGCGATCTGGGCCGGCTCGATGCACGTGGCCTGCTCTACATCACCGACCGTGAGTCGGACATGTACATCTCGGGTGGCAGCAACGTCTACCCACGGGAGTGTGAGGAGCTGCTGCTCACCCACCCCGGCGTGGCCGAAGTGGCCGTGCTGGGTGTGCCCGATCGCCACTGGGGCGAGGTGGGTGTGGCCGTGGTGGTGCGCCGCGCGGGACAAACGCCCGAGGTGAGTGCTGACGAACTGCTGGCCTACATCGACGGCAAGCTCGCGCGTTACCGCTGGCCGCGCCAGTTCTTCTTCTGGGACTCGTTGCCCAAGTCGGGCTACGGCAAGATCACCAAGAAGGACGTGCGGGCGCTGCTGCTCGAACGCGGCGAGATCAGCCCGGTCGATGCCTCGTGATGCCTCGCCGCGGAACACCCGCCGCGACGCCGGTGTTGTAGGCGGTGACGAAACGGGCCGATCGGCCCGGCGCCAGCCGACCCCTGCAGTAGTCCACCGGGCAGCGGCGCGGCGACCGGCGCTGCGTCAGTCCGGATCCAGCACAAGTTCGAACGTGACCAGCACCGGGTTCCGTCCACGCGCCAGGCGGCCCTGATGCCGCCCGCCGAGGTAGTCGATCAGCGTCACATCGATGTCGGCGCGAAGGTCGCCGTTCACATCGGTCGTGACGCGACCCTGCCGCACCAGTGTTTCGGTGACGAAGGCCTCCACGTCACGGCCATCGTCGAAGGCCACGCCGACCGTGCTGCCAACGCCGCCGCGCACGGTGGCCGAGCGGATGCCCCGCTCACGGCAGACAGTTTCGAGTGCGGTGCAAACGTCGACATTGGGCGGCAGGCGCAGCGCCAGCGCAGCGCGAAAGGCGCCTTGCCGGCCGGCACCCGACTCTGCGATCACTCCTGCCTGATCGGTTGTTCGGGTCGGCCGAGGCTTGAACAGGGTAAAGCGAGTCTCGGCATCGGGCACGACCTCGAAGGCTGCTCCGACGAGTACCCACGCGTCCATCGATTGGTCAGCTCTCTTGACGATGGCATCGCCCGGCAGCACGTGGCCACAGAAACGCCGGCTCTGATCGTCGACCCAGTCGGCATGGCAATGCAACCAGGGGCGGCCGCTGTCGAGGCCGTAGGTGACGGTGGCTTCTTCGATGCACACGGCGCCAGGGGCGTCGTAACGGTCGCTGAAATACACCGCGTAGTCGGGTCGGCGCGACAGCGCGGGCATGACGTAGGCGAACGGGTCCAGGTGCAGGCCGGCGAGCTTGAGCACGGCGCTTTGTACCCCTTGATCGCCCAGGGCCTGGCTCAATGCATCGATGAGCGACAGGCCGGGCTGCAGCTCGATCTGCAGCGCCAACAGCCGGACGTCGACCACATCGACCGCGGCGTCAGCCGGGCCGGGATGCTGGATGTGGCGCATGGCGGCGCGGCGCGGCGGCGGCGGCTGCCCGGCGTGACTCAGTCGGCGGCCGAGGCAGCGTCCGACAACTCGGACAGCAGTGACGACGCGGCACCCGGTGCCAGGCGCTTGCGCAGGGTCGGCAGGCCGACACCGGCAGCATCGAAACCACCGTCCACCGCCAGCACCTGGCCGTTGATGTAGCTGGCCGCCGGGCTGCACAAAAAGCCCACCGCATTGGCGATCTCTTCGGTGGTGCCGTAACGCTCGAGCGGGATGGTGGCGAAGTAGTCGTTGCGGATGGCGCTGTCGTGCACCAGCTTGGCCATCTCGGTCTCGACCGGGCCGGGCGCCACGGCGTTGACACGAATGCCCACCGTCCCCAGTTCGGTCGCCTGTTGTTTGGTGAGGTGGATGAGTGCGGCCTTGCTGGTGCCGTAGGCCACCCGCAGCGTGCTGGCGCGCAGGCCCGAGATGGACGCGATGTTGACCACCGCGCCGCCACCGACGGCCAGCATGTGCGGCACCACGGCCTGGGTGCACAGGAAGGGGCCGTTGAGGTTGGTGCCCAGCACGTATTGCCATTCATCGAATGTGGTCTGGCCGATGGGCTTGAAGACCGCGACGCCGGCGTTGTTGACGAGTGCATCGATGCGGCCGAACTCGGCCACGGTGCGTTCGGTGGCGACCTCGACCTCGTCGGGCTGCGACACGTCGCAATGCACGGCGAGCACACGCTCGACATGGGTCAGGTGATCAGCGGTGGCATTGAGCGTCTCGGCATCGATGTCCCACAGCGCCACGCGGTAGTCATGCGCCAGGAACCACTGCGCCACGGCCAGGCCGATGCCCCGGGCGCCGCCGGTGATGACGGCAACGGGCTGATGTGATTCGGGGGCGGGGCACATGGGAGTCTCCTGGGTCTCGGTGGATTCAAACGGGCGTCGACGCTGCAGACCTCGGCCTGCAGGACTGCCAGTCTAGACAGTCGGCAGGCAGTTCGGCCATGGGCAAACACAGGGTTGGAGCTGCGGCAAGGGTTGCCCAGGAAGTCGCCCCGCAGGTGCGCCATGGGGTATTGCCGGTCGACTCGTGGCAAGCCACCTGACTTTCGACAGTTCACCTGGGTGACACGGGTCAACATGATGAGTGGCGCGGCTGACTAGGCTGCCCCTGCCGACCGCACCACCCGACGGGCAATCCCACATCGCCGTTCGGGACGCAAGGCAGCCGCGCATCATCGACCCTCAGACCCTGGAACTGCCGACATGAAGCACTTCGACCTCGTACCGGCGCAGCCGCTGCGCCACCTTGTCCACCGGGCCGCCGGATGGATTGCGCCGCTGGGCACGGCCCTGCTGCTGGCTGGCTGCCTGGCCTCGGGCGGCCAGGGCAGCGGGGTGTTCGGTGGCAGCAAACCGTCCAGCGGGGCGCAACAAGACGCCGCCGCGCGGGCCGACAGTTCCACCTA
Source organism: Candidatus Intricatilinea gracilis (assembly GCA_016702605.1). Classification (GTDB taxonomy): domain Bacteria; phylum Pseudomonadota; class Gammaproteobacteria; order Burkholderiales; family Burkholderiaceae_C; genus Sphaerotilus; species Sphaerotilus gracilis. Next base: position 96,087 of record JADJDQ010000007.1, on the reverse strand, counting down.
CCGGCCGGGTGAATACGTCAACGCCGCCAAACGCGGGCCCCGGGTCATCGTGTTGCCGGGCGAGATCAAGAGTGCACACCCGAGCTTTAGGCCGTCGACCAACAACATCGCCGACTTCGGCGAACTCGAACTGGGCCGCGCCAACTTCACCGTGCTCGAGCGCAGCGCACTGGGCTCGATGGTGGGCGAGATGCAGACCGCTTTCGCGCTGGGCAATGCCGACCAGGCCAAACGCCTGTTCGAGAAAGGCCAGTTGCAGTCGACGCGCTGGATCGTCAAGTTCGACGTGCTCAAGGCCGAACCGGTGACCGAAGCCAGCTCGGGCTTCGACGGCGCGGCAGTCGGCCGCATCATGGACATCGTGGCCGGCGGCAGCAAGGCCGCCCAGGTCGGCTCGACCACCGCCAGGTCCACCCGCACGGCCGAAGAGGCCAAGGCCTGGCTGATCGGCATGCGTTTCAAGATCATCGACGCCGCCACCACCGAACAGGTAGCCACCGGTTACTACGAGGAAAAGATGCTCACCGGGCGCAAGTCCAGCAGCTTCCTGGGCGTGCGCAGTGGCTCGGGTGATCTCGCCACACTCGACACCATGGTGCAGTACCTGGTGCAAAAGTGTGTGGCCGAGATCGACGCCAAGAACAAATGAGTCGTCCCGACCGCCAGACGCGGTGGATCGCCCTCCTGGTCTGGGCGCTCATGGCCCTGCTGCCGGCCATCACGCTGCCGGCGCAGGCGGCCACGGCGGAGCCGCCTCAGCGTGTGGCGCTGGTGATCGGCAACGGCGCCTACCGAACGGCGCCACTGGCCAACCCATCCAACGATGCCCGGGCCATGAGCGATGCCCTCGAGAAGCTGGGCTTTCGCGTCATTCGTCTGCAGGACGCCACCCAGCAGCAGATGTTCGAGGCCGTGCGCAGCTTCGGCGATGCGCTGAAGGGCGGCGTGGGCCTGTTCTATTACGCCGGCCATGGCGTGCAGGTGAAGGGGCGCAACTACCTCGTGCCGGTGGACGCCCGCATCGAACGCGAGGACGAACTGCCCTACAAGGCAGTCGACATCGGCCTGGTCATCGAGAAGATGGAGGGTGCACGCAACCCGCTCAACATCGTCATCCTCGACGCCTGCCGCAACAACCCCTTCGCGGCCGGCAGCCGGTCTGTTGGCGGCGGCGGCCTGGCCCAGATGGACGCGCCGTCGGGCTCACTCATCGCCTTTGCCACCGCGCCGGGCGCCACCGCCGAGGACGGCCGCGGCAGCAACGGCCTGTACACCAGCCATTTGCTGCGCCAGATGGCCACACCCGGTCTGCCCATCGAAGAGGTCTTCAAGCGCACCCGCGTGGCGGTGAAGCAGGCATCCAGCGGCCGACAGATTCCCTGGGAGAGCACCTCGCTGGAAGGCAGCTTCTCGTTCGCGCCAGGCAGCGGCGCCGATGCGGGTACCGCCTCCAGCAACGGCAACAGCCAGGCCAGGCTGAGCGAGCAGGAGTTGTGGGCCATCCTGGTCGACACCGGCACCACCTCGGCCTACCGCGCCTATCTGGACAAGTACCCGCAAGGTGCCCATGCGCAGGAGGCACGCACACGTCTGACGGCTGTGACCGATGCAGCTTCTGCCGGCTCGCGCACCACGGCCGCGCCGCCGGGTACCCAGCCGACGGTCACACGTGCAACCGGTGGTTTCTCGTTTTCGGCCGCCGAGGCCGAACTCGATCGACGCAGTGGCGAAGGTCGCATCGCCACTGCCCGGCAGGCGATGACCGGCATGCCCTGTCCGTCCGAGCGGCGCCAGGCCAGGGTGCGGGTACAGGTGGACGAACCCTGGCGCGTTGGCTCGGGAGGTCAGGCAGCGCTGCAGCCTTCGCTCGCCACGGCGGTGTCGGCCTATCTGCGCGAGGCCGGCTTCGAGGTCGGGGGCTCGGGCACGGCCACCTACACGGTGCGCGGCACTGTCAGCACCCAGAGCCGCTTCAACCCGGCCGTGGGACTGCACGAGGTGTCGGTCAGCAGCGTGCTCGGGCTGACGGGTCCTCGCGGTGTGGCCCTGGCCGACCAGATCAACCGCGACGACAGTTATGCCGGTGAAGACACTCGAGGCGCGCAGGCCGAGATCCTGCAGCGTCAGGCAGCGGAGTTCGCAGCCAGGGCGGTACGGGCAATCTGCGCGCCGTGAGACGCAGGTCGCCGCGCGGCCGGCTGATCTTGGGCGCTCTCGATGTGCCGGCCACACCTCACCCGTGCTCACGACCGCAGGGTGCCTCAGGCAACAGGCTCGGGCCCGGCCACCGTCGCCATGGCGGGCAGTGCATAACGCGCCAGGCCGGCTTCCACGTCGTCCAGGCTCGCTGCGTCCAACGGTGCCCAGGCCAGCAGCAGCGCGGCGATCACGGCGTCGAGTTCGGTGCGGTCGGGCACGGCCAGCGGCAGCAGAGGCAGGATGGTGGCCGTGCGCTCCTGGGGCGTCAGGCCGGTCGCTGCCAGCACGAACTGGGCGAGCCAGGCGGCCAGATGCGGGGCGAAGCGCGGGTCGGGCACACGCACCACGTGGCCATCGGGCAGCGGTGTGTCGTCGGCGGCGATGTCCGCATTGGCGCTCCGCCAGTCGGGCGTAGCCCACTGGTAGGCGCGCCGCAGTTCGATCAGGTTGCGTGCCTGCAGCAGCCAACCGGGCAGCCGGCTGGTGGGGTTGACCACTTGACGATACCGGTAGGGCTCGCCCACCACGTGCAGGGCGGCGAACTCCGGCGCCCCCGGATCAGCGGCCAGGCGCTGCGCCGCCTGCACGATCGACAGCGCCGCGGTGCCGCCATCTTGCTGCCAGCGGCGCCGCAACGCATGCACCCGGCTGGTCGTGCGGGCGCAGAACACCAGATCCTGGACGTTGTGTCCGGCGCGTTCGGCTTCGTCCAGCACGCGCGGCACGCGGTCCGGCAGTCCGCAGGCAGCCAGCGTGGCAGCGAGGTCGAGGCTGACCGGCGCCTGGAAGCCGGCATAACCTGGCGGCAAGGCGAGTGCCTCGTCGAGCAGCGCCGATACCTCTTCGCCCCACAGCCGGCATCGAGCCTGCGCATGTGCAGCCAGCCTGCGCCGCCAAGCGCCCCAGGAATCCCCGCGCCCGCGCTCGTTCGCCAGTAATCTGGCCTGGTCGCGGACCGTGTGCAACGCCGCATCGAAGGGGCCGCGCTCACCGTGTGCCCTGGCCCGCAGCGCGCTGGCAACGATGGGCGAGGCATCACCAAACTCCCAGCCGCGCGCCGACAGGGCGGACGCAATCAGGAGGCGCGCCCACTGGCAAACCCAGCGCGGATCCGGATGGCGCACCACAGCCAACAGGATCTCCCACAGCGTGCCGTTGCGGTAGACGCGGTAGGCGTTGGCCGCGTTGAGTGCCACGTACTCGCGCAGCTTGTCATTGCCCGGAACCGGTTCGTCGCGTGCGAAAGCCACCATGACGGGTGCCTGGAACTCGGCCAGGTAACGTGTGCCTTCGACGCCCCGTCCCTGGCCCGGAACGGGCGGCGCGGCCTGGTCCCACAACATCGACGGGTTCAGACCTTCGCCCAGGCCGCCGCCCACCTGTTGCAGGATCTGGTTCACCGCGTGCACGTCCGCCTGGGGTGGCAGGGGCGGGTAGACGGCCGCACGTTGCTCGAAGTCAGCCGCCACCCGTTCGTCCAGCACGGTGTGTGTGCACCAGCCCTTGCGCGCCTCCTCGGCGCCGGCGCGGTCATGGCCCAGCGCCAGCCAGGCCATCGTCAGGTGCGCCGCGTGGCGCCAGGGTTCATCGGCGTCGTACAGCTGCAGCTCGCGTTCGGCCTGGGCCAAATGGCCTGCAGCTGCCAGGTCGAACACCCGGGACGCGTCCAGGCGCTCGCGCCTGAAGGTCTCGAGTCCCAGTGCCAGCCGGATTGCCGGTGCTGCCGATTCCAAAGGCGGCCCTTCGGCCACGGTCTGCAACGCCAACCTCAGCGAGGCCAGAGCGCCGAACGGGTCACCCAGTCGCTGCTGCTGCACCATTGGTTCGAGCACGAAGTCGGCCAGCGCACGCTGTCGTTCGGCGCGGCTCGCGGGATCACCACGCGCCGCTGCCGCCAGGTGCGTGGCCAGGTGCGACAGCAGGTAGTCCGACAACGACAGGCGGTCCTGCCCGAAGCAGTTGAACAGACCGTCGGCCAGCAGAACATGGCCCTCGGCCGGGTCGATCGCGAAGCGCCCGCCCAACTCGTCGGGCCCGGTCAACCACTCGAGCAGCGACCGGTGGAACAGTGCATGGCGCGGCTTGGCCCCACGTGTGTGAGTGACGTAGGCACCCATGTCGCGCAGCTGCCGCGGCAGGGCGGTGCGCGCGTCCAGCCCGGTGGCCGCCACCAGCTCGGCGTCGCCCAGGGGGGCCTGCGCCGCCACGAACACCGCAAACAGTGGACGCACGGCGGCCCAGGCCGCGTCGCTGGTGTAGCGACGCCCGAAGAACAGCCGGTACTGCCGCGTCAGACCCGGCGGCAGGGCCTGGGCGTCCAGTTCGTCCGGATGCAGCAACTGGTCCTGCATGGCCAGCAACACCTGCTCGGCGTAAAGAAAGTTGCCTTGCGCGGCGTCGCCGATCGTGGCTGCGATCCACTGTGGCGTGTGCCGGCTGCGGCGCACCAGATCGTCCAGTGGTGCCCGGGCGAGACGCTCGGCTACATGACGGCGCAGGTCCGCCAGGTTGGCGGGGTCGCCCGGATCGATGATCACGGACTGAACACCGGCAAACAGGTCGAGCACCCGACGCTCGGGGCGAGTCGTCGCCACCAGCGTCAGCCAGTCGGGAAAACGGCCGATGCGCTCGGCCAGCAACTGCACGATGCCGTTGGCACCAGTTGCCGCAGCCTCGGACGCCTCATCGAGTGCGTCCACTACCAGCGTCCAGCGCCCGGCCTGCGGCGGCCCCACCTGTTCGAGCGCGGCCAACACCGCCTCCTCGAATGCGCTGCCGGGGTCGGCACCGCTCGACTTCTCGGTCAGCAAATCGCGGTAAGGCGCCTGATCGAGCAGGGCCTCGTAGCGCGGATGGCGGCTCGCGATCATGGCCGCGACACTGCGCACGAAGCGCCCCGCGTTCAGCGTCTCGCGTGTGTCGGCCTGGCAGCAGTGATAGGCCAGCACCCGACCTTCAGGGTTGCGGTGCAGGTATTCGGCGATGAAAGCCGACTTGCCGAAACCCGGTCCGCCAGTAACCAACACCGCGGACGCAGCGGGACCGGCCAGCCGCGTCGCAAGTGCCTGGAACAACCAGTCGCGCCCGACGAACCCCTGGCGGCGCGCAGCCAGCAGCCGGCCGAAGTCCCAGGGCTGCAGACGATCCTGCCAATGACGGTAAAGGGGCTTGCCGTCCAGCGCCGCGCCGATCGAGTCCAACAAGCTGGCAAACGAGGCTGCATACGCCGCCTCGTCGTCCCATCGCCTGAAATCTACCTGCTGCAGCCGGTAGATCTCGAACGGTGCGGCACACGGTGCGACCAGGACCGGCACGATGGGCTTGCGCGCCTGGAAGCGCGCGTAAGCAATCTCGTCCAGACACACGCTGTCGTCGCCGGCCTGCCCATCGGCAAGGCTGCGCACCGAATGCGGCGACAGCAAGGCCAACACCACATCGGCATCGTCCAGCGCGACCGCCAGTTGATCGGACCATGCCCGCCCGCCTACAAGGGCAGCGCGGTCGACCCACGGCAGATAGTGTCCGCGCCCTGGTACCCCGTGCTGTGCCAGGTCCCGCGCCAGCCTGTCCGCCAGCGCCGACGCATCGGCACGACCGTAGCTCAGGAACAGCTTGACAGGCACAGCAGGCATGGCGGACTCCTGAACTCAACGACGAAAGCTTGCCGACACGAGTTTGCATCGCCGGAGCCGTTTGCTCCATCCACCTTGTTGCGAGTGTCGCGATGAGGTATCGCCTTCCTGCCGCGCACCGCGATCGGGCTCGCAACGCCGCCACAACAAAACGGGACACGGTCCCTGTCCATGTTCGCTTGCCGCTGCGCACGACGCAGTTGTACGACAACTGCCGCGCCGCCGCGGGAGTACGCACCCTGCTGGCGAGCGGTGAGACTAAGGTCGAGGCGGCGCATACCCATCCGTGCAGCCCGGCGGGAGACGACGGCACCCGCGACAGGCAAGCCCCCAGCCCCAACCTTCACGGGGCTCGGTGCACTGGGCATTGGGCACTGGACAAGAACCTGATCAACCCGGCCCCGACTTCACGTGGCATGGGAGTCCGATGCTCGGCGCGCGAGTGCCCGACTTCGCTGGCCTGCTCTCACTGCATGGCAAGCCGATGATTCTTCCATCCGAGGCGCGGATGACTCCGACGCGCGAGGCACTCGAAAGGCGCCCCGGTCTGCTGCGGGATATCGGATGGTCACCTGCCGACCGGGTGACCTTAAACAGGCGTCGTCCCGACACGGGCACGAGGACGGCCACGTCCAACACGGCAAGGCCGCTCCGTCACATCGGGCGACCAGCAAACGCCGCTCGACGTAGCCCCCCCAACTGGCGTAATAGCCTGGATTGACGGGGCTTCGGGGTGGTAGGCCGTGTTGGACTTGAACCAACGACCAAAGGATTATGAGTCCTCTGCTCTAACCAACTGAGCTAACGGCCCCCGGATGGACAGGCGCGATGATTGTAGGCAGTCGGGCGGGGTGCTTGAGCTTGCGCGGGTGCGCTCGCGTGTGGGAAGGGTTCGGACGCCCACCTCTCGGGCCGTCATGATGCCGACTGGATTGACATTCATCAGGATGGCGGCGCGGCCGCAGGCCGACGATAGCCACATTCCCTTCATCGATCCGACGAGACACCCCATGGCCAAGGACACCACCACAGCAACGCCCGCGGCCACGGCCACTCCCAAATCGACGCGAGCGCCTGCGCGCAGCGGCGTTGCCCGCACCCGCCGAGTCGCCGCCGGGGACACACCGGCGTCGCTGCAGCCGGCGGCGATCGAGGCCGACAGGGTCGAGCGAGCTGTGGAGCGTACCGAAGTCGTGCGGTCGCTGGCCTTGTCCGACGTGTTGGCGGCGCCCGAAGGTGACGCGGCGGCACCGGCGCGTTTGTTGTCCGACGTGGCGCCGCTGCTCGAAGGCGCCTCACCCGACGAGTTGCGTGCGCTGCGCAAGCTCATCACCCAGCGTGTGCCGGCCAGCGAGCGCAGCCCCGAGGCCGACCTGATGCTGGCGCCAGGCTGGCGCGAGGGGGGCTACCCGTACAAGAACCTGCTGTCGCGGCGCAGCTACGAGCAGCAGAAATACCGGCTGCAGGTGGAGCTGCTCAAGCTGCAGGCATGGGTGAAGGAGACCGGTGCGCGGGTGGTGATCCTGTTCGAGGGCCGCGACGCCGCCGGCAAGGGCGGCACGATCAAGCGGCTGATGGAGCACCTCAACCCACGCGGCGCACGGGTGGTGGCGCTCGAGAAACCGAGCGAGGTGGAGCGAGGCCAGTGGTACTTCCAGCGTTATGTGCAGCACCTGCCCACACGCGGCGAGATCGTGATGTTCGACCGCAGCTGGTACAACCGCGCCGGCGTCGAACGGGTGATGGGTTTTTGCAAGGCGCGCGAGTACGACGAGTTCCTGCGCCAGTGCCCCGAGTTCGAGCGCCAGCTGGTGCGCTCGGGCGTGCACCTGTACAAGTTCTGGTTCTCGGTGAGCAAGGCCGAGCAGCGTCGGCGCTTCAAGGAACGCAAGCTGCACCCGCTCAAGCAGTGGAAACTGAGTCCGGTGGACCTGGCCTCGCTGGACAAGTGGGACGACTACACACGCGCCAAGGAGGCCATGTTCCTGCACACCGACACGTCGGATGCACCGTGGACGGTGATCAAGTCGGACTGCAAGAAGCGCGCACGCCTGAACGCCATGCGTTATGTGTTGCACCGCGTGCCGTACAGCAACAAGAACCTCGCAGCGATCGGCTCGGTGGACCCGCTCATCGTCGGCCGCCCGGCGCTGGTGTCGAGTGCCTTCGACGATCAACTGGCGCAGACGCAGTCGAGCTGAGCGCTGCGCATTGGGTGCGGCGGCGTGACCAGCCGCCTGCACGTGATCAGTCTTGCGGTCGTCCCAAGCGACGAGGTCTGGGGTTCAGCTCTGGCGCTGGCTCAGTGCATTGCTGACCAGGCGCGAGGTGATGTCGACGATCTGGATCATGCGGTCGTAGGGCATACGAGTCGGGCCGATGACGGCCAAGGTGCCGACCACCTGGCCGTCGACCTCGTAGGGCGACGACACGACCGACAGCTCCTCGATCGGCACGACGCCACTTTCGCCGCCGATGTAGATGCGCACACCTTCGGCGCGGGTCGAGCCGTCGAGCAGGCGCATGAGCTGGGTCTTCTGTTCGAACAGGTCGAACATCTTGCGCAGCGAGGTCATGTCGCTGCCGAAGTCGCGCACCTCGAGCAGCTTGCGTTCACCCGACACCACCACCTGTTCGGACTGCAACGCGGCCTCGCTGCCGAGTTGCACGGCGGCCTGCATGAGTGCGGCAATCTCGTCGCGCAGCGCGTCGACTTCGCCGAGCAGGCGTTCGCGCACGGCTTCGAGCGTGAGGCCGGCGTAGTGCGCGTTGAGGTAGTTGGTGGCCTCGACGAGTTCACTCTGGGTGTAGTCCTGCGCGGTGTAGAGCACGCGGTTCTGCACGTCGCCGTCGGGTGCGACCAGGATGAGCAACACGCGCCGCTCGCCCAGGCGCAGGAACTCCATGTGCCTGAACACACTCGTCTTGCGCGGCGCGGTGATCACACCCACGAAGTTGGACAGGCTCGACAACAGGTGCGCTGCATGGGCAATCACACGTTGCGGCTGATCCGGCTGCAGCTGATCGCGCAGCGGCTGCAGATGGTCGAGCAGCAGGTCGCCCGGCTGGGGGTCGCTACCGTCGAAGCTGAAATGGCGCGCCGTGATCATCGTGTCGACGAAGACGCGGTAACCCTTGGCGGTGGGGATACGCCCGGCCGAGGTGTGCGGGCTGGCGATGAGGCCGAGCTCTTCGAGGTCGGCCATCACGTTGCGGATGGTCGCGGCCGAGAGCTCTAGCCCTGAGGTCTTGGATAGCGTGCGTGATCCAACTGGCTGGCCGTCGGCGATGTAGCGTTCGACCAGGGTCTTGAGCAGCAGCTTGGCGCGGTCGTCCAGCATGTGTGTGATTGTAGGTGGGCGGTTTTTCGCGCAATTCAAGGTGGGGAGGCCGGCCAGATGCCCAGGCCTGGCTCAGATCCGAAAGATGCCCTTCGACGGGTAGACAAGCACCCGATCCCGTGCACCGATCCAGGCGTGGGTCGGGTCCGGCACCCGACAGGTGCTGTGGTGTAATTTATCGATGCAAAGCCGCTTTTGCCATGCCGCGCTCGTAGGCAAATACCAGGCCCGCGGCATGCGGCCGATGCTCGAGGAGATCGCGCACATGTTGACGCGCCGCGGCCTCGAGGTATCGATCGAAGCCGAGACCTGGCTCAACACCGGGTTGGCCGACTACCCGTCACTGAGCGTCGACGAAATCGGCACCCAGTGTGATCTGGCCATCGTGGTGGGCGGCGACGGCACCATGCTGGGCATCGCACGCCAGCTCGCGCAACACGGCGTGCCGGTGGTGGGCGTCAACCAGGGCAGGCTCGGCTTCATCACCGACATCCCGGTGTCCGACATGTTCTCGGTGCTGACCGACATGCTGGCCGGCGACTACGAAGAAGAGCAACGCGCCATCATCGAAGGCCAGGTGCTGCGCGACGGGCGTGTGATCTTTGCTGCCTTTGCCATGAACGACGTGGTGGTGCGCAGCAGCACGGCAGGCATGGTCGAGTTGCGTGTCGAGGTCGACAAGCAGTTCGTCGCCAACTTCCGTGCCGACGGGCTGATCCTGTCCACACCCACCGGCTCCACGGCCTATGCCTTGTCGGCCGGCGGGCCGCTGCTGCATCCGGGCATCCCCGGTTGGGTGCTGGTGCCGATCGCGCCGCACATGTTGTCGAATCGGTCGATCGTCGTGCCCGACCACGGTACGCTCAACATCTCGATCGTGACCGGGCGCGAGCCCAGCGCCAACTTCGACATGCAGTCGATCGCCAGCCTGATCCCGGGCGACCGCATCAGCGTGCGGCGCTCCAAGCACCGGGTGCGCTTCCTGCACCCGCGCGGTTGGAGCTACTACGCCACGCTGCGCCACAAGCTGCACTGGAACGAAGGCCTGCCCGAGACCCACGCCAGCAACAACGACGACGACGAAGACGACGGCAGCGCCGGCTTCACGCGCGTCGGTGACATCGACTGACCCTCACCCGCCATGCTGCGCCGCCTCGCCCTGCGCGATTTCGTCATCGTCCGCGAACTCGACCTCGAGTTCGGTGCCGGCTTTTGTGTACTCACAGGCGAGACCGGTGCGGGCAAGTCCATCCTGATCGACGCCCTGCAGCTGGTGCTGGGCGGGCGTGCCGACGCCGGCCTGGTGCGTGAAGGCGCGCCGCGCACGGAGGTGAGCGCCGAGTTCGACGCTGCGCCCGTGCTGGCCTGGCTGACCGAGGCTGGCTACGACGACGGCCTGGACGCCGCCGAGCCCGTGCTGCTGCTGCGCCGCACGCTCGATGCGCAAGGCAAGAGCCGCGCCTGGATCAACGGCAGCCCGGCCACTGCGGCGCAGCTCAAGGTGCTGGCCGAAGCGCTGGTCGACATCCACGGCCAGCACGCCTGGCAAGGCCTGACACGACCGGCTGCGGTGCGCCAACTGCTGGACGACTACGCCGGCCTGGACACCAGACCGATGACGGCTGCCTGGTCCCAGTGGCGCGCCGCCCTGGCCGAACTCGACGCCGCCCGCTCACGCAGCGCCGACATCGAGCAGGAGCGTGAACGCCTGGCCTGGCAACTCGCCGAGCTCGACAAGCTCGGCCCGGCCGACCACGAGTGGGACGAACTCAACGCCGAACATCAGCGCCTGGCGCATGCCCAGTCCATCATCGACGCGGTACAGCGCGCCCAGCAGGCCCTCGCCGACGCCGAACCCAGCGCCACCAGCCTGGCGGCAGAAGCTGCACAGGCACTGCAAGGCGTGGCCGATTTCGACCCGGCGCTGGCCGACGCCTACGCCGTGTTGCTTACCGCCCAGGCGCAACTGAGCGACGCCGCCCACAGCCTGAGCGCCGCGCTGCGCCGCACCGAGCTCGACCCCGAACGGCTGGGTGAACTCGACGAACGTCTGAGCAGCTGGGTCGGCCTGGCGCGGCGCTTCCGCCGTCAGCCGGCCGAACTGCCGGCGCTGCTGTTGCAGTGGCGCGAACAGTTGCGGGCGCTGGATGCCGCCACCGATCTGGACGCCCTGCTCGCTGCCGCAGAAGCCACGCGCAAGCGCTGGCTGGCGCTGGCACAGCAAGCCTCGGCACAGCGCCAGCGCGCCGCGCCGCGCCTGTCCGGTGTGGTGACGGCTGCGATGCAGGAACTGGGCATGGCCGGCGGCCAGTTCGAGGTGGCGCTGCTGCCGTTGGACGAACCGCAGGCGCACGGACTCGAACAGATCGAGTTACGTGTGGCCGGCCATGCCGGTACCACGCCGCGCGCGCTGGCCAAGGTGGCGTCAGGCGGTGAACTCTCGCGTATCGCCCTGGCGATTGCCGTGACGACCAGTGCGCCCGACGCCACGAGGCCGGTGCCGGCAAGCGCGCCGGATGGCGCAGGTGCCATGTCCGACGATCCAGCCGAAGCCATCGCCGCCGCACAGGCCGGCACGCTGATCTTCGACGAGGTCGACGCCGGCATCGGCGGCGCCGTGGCGTACACGGTCGGACGGCTGATGCAGCGCCTGGGTGCGGCGCGCCAGGTGCTGGCCGTCACCCACCTGGCCCAGGTGGCGGCTTGCGCCGACCGCCACGTGGTGGTCAGCAAGGCGAGCGCCGGCAATGGTGGCGGCGTGATCAGCGCACTGCAAGCCGTCGATGGCCAGGCGCGTGTCGCCGAATTGGCACGCATGCTGGGCGGCGCGCAACATTCGGCCGTGGGTCTGGCACATGCACAAGAGCTGCTGGACGATGCACGCCGCGGCGCGCCAGCACCTGCGGCGATCCGCACCGGCAGCAAGTCAGCGGGTGAGGGGGCGCAGCCCTCGTCGGCGGCTCGCCAGCGCCGCCCCACCGCGCCACCCAACGTGCCATCGACAGCGGCCACACAGGCCAGCCTCGACCTGCCCCCGGCGCCAGCCGACGAACTCACACCCGACAGTGCGCACAACGCCTGACCGACCAGAAAGCAGCACCATGGAACGGCCCGACGACGACACAGCTCCCCCGCCCGCAGGGGCAAACAATGCAGCAGCGCCCCTGGTGCTGATCTCGGGCATCTCTGGCTCGGGCAAATCGGTGGCGCTCAATGCGCTCGAGGACGCCGGCTACTTCTGCGTCGACAACCTGCCGCCCGATCTGCTGCCCGAGTTCGTTCGGCTCGAGAGCGCTCAGGGCACACCCCTGGTGGCGGTGGCGGCCGACGTGCGCAGCTCGAGTTCGCTGCCCAAGTTGTTGCCGCTGATCCAGGATCTGCGGCGCGACGGCACGCGAGTGCTGTCGATCTTTCTGGATGCCCGCACCGCCACGCTGGTGCGGCGATTCTCCGAGACACGCCGCCGCCACCCCTTGTCGGCTGTGGGTGACCACGGCAGCGGCCGCTCACGGCTGGTCGAGGCGATCGAGCGTGAACGCGAGATGCTGGCCGAGTTGCGTGAAGCCTCGACCGTGATCGACACCTCCGAGCTGCGCCCGGTGCAGCTGCGCGCCTGGATCCGCCAGCTGGCTGGTGCGGCGCAGACCTCGCTGACGCTGGTGTTCGAGTCCTTCGCCTTCAGGCACGGCGTGCCGCGTGATGCCGACATCGTCTACGACTTGCGCGTGTTGCCCAATCCGCACTATGAACGTGAGCTGCGGGCGCTGACCGGGCGCGACGCGGGCGTGATCGAGTTTCTGAATCGCCAGCCCGAGGTGGGCGAGATGCTGGGCCAGATCGAGGCCTTCCTGACCCGCTGGTTGCCGGCCTACGAGCAGGACCAGCGCAGCTATCTCACCGTGGCGGTGGGTTGCACCGGCGGGCAACACCGCTCGGTCTACAGCGCCGAACAGTTGGCAGAACGTTTTCGCGCCCGGGTGCCGGTGCTGGTGCGGCACCGCGAGCTCGAAGCGCGCGAAAGCGCCGGCGCATGAGCCGCGCGGTTCGACGCGCACGCCTTGGCGCGCAACACATCGGCACGGCACACGAGACACATCGGACCAGATCGTGAGCACGAACGCGACCGCCACACCGGCGCAGATCGACGATCTGCCGCTGTTCCCGCTCGGCACGGTGGTGTTCCCGGGCGGCTTGTTGCCACTGCGCATCTTCGAGGCGCGTTACCTCGACCTGATGACCGATTGCCTGCGCAGCGGCGCCAGCTTCGGCGTCGTTACCCTGGGCCAGGGCGACGAGGTGCGCCGGAGCGGCGCCAAGGTGACGTTTTCGCAGCAGGGTTGCCTCGCCAGCCTCGTCGACTTCGACAGCCCGCAGGTCGGTCTGCTGCAGGTGAGCTGCCTGGGCGGCGCACGGTTCGAATTTGCCGGCCAGCCACGCGAAGACAACAACGGACTCTGGCGAGTCGACGCCAAGCTGCTGCCGGACGACAGCACTGAGCCACCACCTGCCGATTGCGCCGACGCCGTCGACGCCCTGCGCCTGGCCTGCACCAATCTGGCCGCGCAGGAGCGGCTGCCATTTCGCGAGCCGCTCGTCTTCGACGACGCCGGCTGGGTGGCCAACCGCTGGTGCGAGATCCTGCCCATCCCGGCGCAGACCAAACTCAAGCTGATGCTGTTGCCCGACGCCGCGGCGCGGCTGCGCCTGGTGGCCGACTTCCTGCGCCGCAAGGGCATCGTGGCAGCCTGAACGGCGACGCATCGGGTCACGCCCTCGTTGGCAGTCATCCCGCGCTGGTATCGAGCAACTTGCGTAGCGGCGCAGGCAGCCCCACATCCACCAGGTCGGCACGGCGCACCCAGCGTCCGATCCGGCCACCGGGCGCGGGCGCGGCAACAGCCGAGTCGGGAAGTCGCAGGCGGCGCGGATGAAGCAACCAGTCGAAGTGCGTCAGGACGTGTTTCACGTCGGCCAGTGGTTCGAGTTCGGGCGCGCTGCGTCGCGCCGGATCGGATTCGGCGACAAGCAGTCTCGTCGATTCACCTGAAAACGCCGGCGATTCCGAGTCGTTCGGCAGTTGGTCGACCGCGGCCAGCAGCGACTGCGAATCGTCGAACAGCGGCAGAGTCCAAAGACCTGCCCAGACTCCCGGTGTCGGACGTTGTTCGAGCCAGACGGCGTCGCCGGCCTTCAGCCACAACCACCAGTTCTCCCGCTGGCTGCGTTTGGTCTTGCGTGTCTTGACCGGGTAAGCAAGGGGTGCCCCTTCGGCGAGGGCGCGGCACACCTGACTCAGCGGGCAGCGAGGGCAGGCCGGTGCACGTTGCAGGCACAGGGTCGCTCCCAGATCCATCAGACCCTGGGTGTAGGCGGGCATGTCGGCGCTGTCTTCGGGCAGCAGGGCCTGCGCCTGCGTCCAGAGCTTGCGTTCGGCGGCGCTGCTGGCCAGATCATCACCAAAGGCCAGCACCCGACCGAGCACACGTTTGACGTTGCCGTCGAGGATGGCGACACGCTCGCCGAAACAGAACGATGCAATGGCCGCCGCGGTGGAACGACCGATGCCGGGCAGGGTTTCGAGCTGCGCTGCACTGCACGGAAAGGTGCCGCCGTGCCGCGCGATCACCGCCTGAGCACACAGATGCATGTTGCGGGCCCGGCTGTAGTAGCCCAGCCCGCTCCAGAGCGCCAGCACCTCGTCGAGCGCTGCCACGCCCAGGGCAGAGACGTCTGGAAAACGCGCGAGGAAACGCTCGTAATAACCCAGCACCGTGGTGACCTGGGTCTGCTGCAGCATCACCTCGGACAACCAGACTCGGTAGGGGTCGCGTGTGGCTTGCCACGGCAGGTGGCTGCGGCCCGATTCGCGCTGCCAGGCGATCAGCGCCGGAGCTATGAGGTCCGAGGTCAGCTCAGGAGGGTGGCGCGGCGACAGTGCTCCGCTCAAGCCCGGGCCGCCATCGCGAGCGGCATCGGGAAACTGGACACGGCGTCGTCGCCAGCACTGGCAGGCGTCAGCAGTTCGATCACCATGGCTTCGGACTTGTCGGCATCAGCCGGTGCCGCCGAGGTGGCTGCCGCCTGACCGAGGGCGGCGGTGTCGATGCCAGGTTCGCTGTCACCGACATGTGCGTCGTCATCGGGCGTGTCGAAATCGAGCATCAGGTCGAGGTCAGGCAGCGGCGGCAGGGGATCGAAGGTCACCGGCGCAAAACTCGACAGCGGCGTCACCACCAGATCTGACTGGCTGGCTGCCGGCGCATCGTCGCCAGCGTCGTGGGCACTGTCGGAGCCGAGTTCCTTGCGCCGGGCGGCGCGGCGTACCGCTTCACACAGCGACATCAGTTCGGCCTCGGTGGCGTCGATGCGTTGATCGGTCGCGTCGAGTTCTGACAAACGGGTTTCGAGTTCACCGGCCGCAGCCTGGATACGTTCGAGCGAATCGCGCCTGCGCTTGAAGGCGCGTCGACGGTCGCGCAACTGCGCATCGATCTGAGCCGACGCGGCGCGATTCCAGAGTTCGATTTCGCTGCTGGCGTTTTCGAACACCACGCGTAGACGCGACATCAACATGCGGCGGAACTGTTCGAGAAACCGCGCCTGCGCCAGACGCATCGCCTGGCTGATGCCCAGGTACTGGGTGTAGTTGCGTTCGATGAGCGCCAGGTCGTCGCGGAAACGCAGCAGCTCTGGCGGCGGTGCCGGCACGAGGCTGAAGCCGAACTCGGTGTTCAGCCGCGTGTAGCTGGCCGAGAGCATCTCGCGCATCTCGCTGCTGCGGCGCTGGGCTTCGTCGAGCATCTGGCGCAGCGCCAGGAACAGCTGATTGAACGACTTGCGCGCATTGAGCTTGAGCAGCGAGTCGCGGATAGCGCCGATCATGGCGTCGACATGGGTGCGCAGCGGCTCGCCGGCCACACACATGAGTGCATCCTTCAGAGCACGTGTATGTACCGTGCGCAGCGCCTGCAGCTGAGTGGTGCATTGCTCGAACTCGGCCGTCTCGCTGGCCACACGTTGCAGCAGCAACTGCACCTTGCTCGAGTTCTTGCCACGCAGACCACGCAGTTCGAGTGTCTGCTCGGCCACCTGGCGGCGCAGGTCGGTGACCATACGCCGGGTGTGGTGTTCGACGTTGCCCAGCGCGAGTAGCGCCAGCTGCTCGAACACCGCCCGACGCTGCGGCAGCAACTGCTCGGCCAGCGCGTGTTCGAGTGCCAGCAATCGGCTGGTTTCGAGCAGTTCGGCATTGCCCGAGACTCGGGCTTCGAGCGCCTGGCGCGCCGACAGCGGAAAGATGCGTTCGAGCGGCAGATCGAGCGTACGCGCCACCTGGCCACATTGCGACTTGATCTGCGCTTCGGTCTGCTCGTGCGACGACAGCGGGTCGACCAGGGCGTCGATCTTGTTGAGCACGACGTAGCGCGTGAGCGCCTGCGCCGCCAGGTGGTCGCGCCAGATCTCGAGGTCGGACTTGGTGACACCGGTGTCGGCGCCCAGCACGAACACCGCCACATGGGCGGTGGGCAACAGGCCGACGGTGAGTTCGGGTTCTGCGCCGATGGCGTTGAGCCCCGGGGTGTCGATCACCACCAGACCACGCTTGAGCAGCGGGTGGGGCACGTTGATCAGGGCGTGGCGCCATCTGGGCACGTCGACCCGGCCGTCGTCCTCGATCGGCGGGTTGTCGCCGGGTTGTTCGTCGCTCCAGAAACCAAGCGCACGTGCTTCGTCGATGGTGGCGCGGCGGGTGTCCATCACCGCGGTGAGTGCGGATGCGAAGGACTCGTGGTCACCTACGGTAACGGCCTGGCGTGTCCAGGCGCGCGGCTGCTTGCGCAGTTCTCCCAGCGAGGCACCTTCTAGCCGGGTTTCAATCGGCAGCAAGGCCAGACCGATGGGTTCGTCGTCGTCCCAGGCCAGCTCGACCGGGCACATCGTGGTGCGTCCGGGTGTGGCCGGCATGATGCGCCGGCCGGCATCGGCAAAGAAGATCGCGTTGATCAACTCGGATTTGCCGCGCGAAAACTCTGCGACAAAAGCCAGCACGAGCTTTTCGCCCGCGAGCCGGTGACGCAGGTTGTCGACCAGTTCACCCGCACCTTCATCGGTCAGGCGGTGGTCGGTCATGAACCTGAACAGATCGCGCAAACGATCGTCGAGATCAGAACGCCAGCGCCCGAGCGCGTCGAGACTGCGGACAAATGGTTCGTGTATGGGTGGGGCTATGGGCTCGGACATGGCACGTCCCGCGCGCAAGTGAAGTCGGATTTCATGGTATCGCATGCAAGCTGCCGCGTCGCTGCACTCAGGCGGGCGTCAACGCGGAGATTTCGGGCACGTTTGCCCGAAAGTCGGACGGATCGACTCTCGGGGGCTAAAGCATGGCCTTGACTTGCCGAGGGGGTCAGGGCCGCTGGCAATGGCCACAGAAATAGGTGGCACGTTGACCCTGCACCACCCGCCGGACAGGTTGGGCACAGATCAGGCAAGGCTCACCGCCGCGCCCATAGACCCGCGCCTGCAGCTGGAATTCGCCGCCCATGCCGTGTGTGTCACGGAAATCCCGCAGCGTCGACCCGCCCGCGGCCAACGCCCGGCGCAACGTCGACTGGATCGCCAGCACCAGGCGCTCACAGCGCGGTCGGCCGATACGCCGAGCAGGGGTGCGCGGGTCGATGCCGGCCTCGAACAAGGCTTCAGAGCAATAAATGTTGCCCACACCCACCACCACGTCACCCGCCAGCAGCGCTTGCTTGATCGACACGCTGCGGCCTTTCAGCCCCTCATGCAGCACGCTGGCGCTGAAGGCCGCGTCGAGTGGTTCGACGCCCAGATTGGCCAGCAGGCGGCTCGCCGGCGCCAGGTGCAGCCCCGGCGACCACACGACGGCGCCAAATCGGCGCGGATCGGTGAGACGCAGGCTGCCCCGGTCGGTGTCGAGCTCGAAATGATCATGGGAGCCCGGCAGGCCCAGGTCACTACCAAAACGCAGCGAGCCCGACATGCCCAGATGAACCAGCAGGCCGGACGTTGTGACGTCGAGCGCGGCCAGGTCGGCGCTTGAAGGCGGCAGTCGGTCAGGCACAACCGCGTCCACCAGGGGAAGCCAGAGGTATTTGCCACGCCGCGCCGGCAAACCCAGCCGCTGCCCGCGCAGCATCTGCGGATCGACGCCCAGCGGCCAGCGCAGCGGTTTGCCCAGGCGAGCGGCAAGAATGCGAGCGCCAGTGATCCTGGGTGCGAGGCTGGCGCGTGTGACTTCGACTTCTGGCAGCTCGGGCATTCGAGGATTATGGAAGCCGACCCGCAGCAGCGTTCACGCGTCGAGGCAGGCTCGCCCTGTGGATACCAGGGCGCCACCTAGAATCGTTGCGAGGAGTTCCCACCATGCCGTTGCGCCCGTCCCCTGCCCTGCTCTGTGGTCTGCTGATCACAGCGGCTTGCGTCACTCCGGTGGCCCGAGCTGCCAGCGCCGTGGTCGCACCCGCGCCTGCGGCGTCCGCCCCCGTCAACTCGGCACTCGACGGTGAGTTGTTCTTCCAGCTCATGATCAGCGAGCTCGAACTGCGCCGCGACCAGCCTGGTGCCGCGTACCAGATCGTGATGGAGGCCGCCAAACGCAACCGTCACGAGAGCCTGTACAAACGCGCCGTCGACATCGCCATCGGCGCACGCGCCGGTGAGCAGGCACTGGCCGCCACCAAGGCCTGGCGCCAGGCCTGGCCGAAATCGCGCCAGCCGACCGAACTGCAGGCTCAGATCGCGTTGGCCCTGGGCCGCCCGGCCGATGCCGCCGAGCCGCTACGCGCCTTCATCGAACTGAGCCCTGCGGGCGAACGCAACGGCGCCATCGCCAGTGTGCCCAGGCTGCTCAATCGCAGCGCAGGCGCCGAATCCACCTCGGCCACGGCCAAAGTGTTGATCGATGTGCTCAAACCCTGGCGCGAAGACCGCACAACCAAGGTGTCGGCCATGGTGGCCAGCTCACGCATCTGGCTGGTTGCGGGTGAAAGTGGCAAGGCCCTCGAGCTCGCCCGCAGCGCCCAGCAAGCCGACGCCAGCGCCGAAGGCCCAGCGCTGGTGGCACTCGAGATCATGGGCAAGTTGCCCGAGGCCGAGGCACTGGTCAAGACCTACCTCAAGGCCAAGGGCAAGGCCGCGCCGGTGGTGCAACTGGCCTATGCACGCCGACTGACGGCCTCGCAGCGTTACCAGGACGCCCTGCTGCTGGCACAGGACATCACCACCAGCGACCCGAAGGTGGCTGACGCCTGGCTGCTGCAAGGTGCCTTGCAGATCGAACTCACCAACCCCAAGGGCGCCGAAGCAGCGCTGCTGCGCTACATCGACATCCGGCAGTCGGACAAATCGCCGGCGTCGGCCCACGGAGGCGCCAGCGCACCGGTCGACTCGTCGGCCGACGCCGGGTCCGATGATGTGGACGAGACCTCGGGCACCCCGCAGGATCTGGTGCAGGCCTACCTGATGCTCGCCCAGGCGGCCGAGCAACAGAAGGATTTCGCCGGCGCACAGACCTGGCTCGAAAAACTCGGTGATGCCCAGGGCACTCCGGCAGTGGCGCTGCGCCGCGCGTCGCTGCTGGCTCGTCAGGGCAAGCTCGAAGAAGGCATGGCCCTGCTGCGCAACCTGCCCGAACGCAGCAAGGACGAAGTGCGCGCCAAGGCGTTGGGACAGGCCCAGTTGCTGCGTGAAGCGCGCGACTGGAAGGGCGCCCACGCCGTCCTCACGCTGGCCAACGACAAACTCGAAGACGACGCCGACCTGCTCTACGAACAGGCCCTGCTGGCCGAAAAACTCACTCGTTACGACGAGATGGAGGGTTTGCTGCGTCGGGTGATGACGATCAAGCCCGATCAGCAACACGCCTACAACGCGCTGGGATACAGCTTGGCCGATCGCGGCATACGGCTGCCTGAAGCACGCGAACTCATCGCCCGTGCGCTGGCGCTGGCACCGGAAGACCCCTTCATCACCGACAGCCTGGGCTGGGTCGAGTTCAAGCTCGGTCGTACCGACGAGGCCCTGCGCCTGCTGCGTGCAGCCTTCAAGTCGCGGCCGGACACCGAAATCGCGGCACATCTGGGTGAAGTCTTGTGGGCCGCCGGCAAACAGGACGAAGCACGCAGCGTCTGGCGGGTCGGTCGCGAGCGCGACGCCACCAACGACGTGCTGCAAGAGACACTGGCCAGGCTCAAGGTTGCACTTTGACCGTGGCGACGCCACGTCGCCCACCTGGCACAGATGGACGGCGCCGGGTGGTGCGGCTGTCGATGGCAGCGCTGACGCTTGTTGTGGCGGGCTGCGCCGGGCTGCAGGCTCGTACCGACGTCGCACCACTCACACGCCACAGCAGCGGGCGCATCGCGGTGCGTGTCGACGGTGATTCGTCCAGATCGATGTCGGCCAGCTTCGACCTGCGCGGCGACGCCCGTGTCGGGCTGCTCGAACTCAGCTCACCCCTGGGCACCCAGATGGCACGAGCCGCGTGGCGGCCAGGCGACGTCGAACTCGTCACCACCGACGGCCGACGCCGGTACGACGCACTCGACGACCTGGCCGAAGATGCGTTCGGCCAGCCCGTGCCACTGGTTGCTCTGCTCGCCTGGCTCAAGGGCCGAGCCTGGGACGGCGCACCCGCCACGCCGCTGGGTAGCGAGGTCGGCCACATCCAGCTCGGCTGGGAAGTTCACCTGGGCCGACTCGGCGACGGCATCATCCTGGCCAGGCGTATCTCGCCCCAGCCCGTGATCACCGTGAACGTGCGGCTCGACGCAGACTGAAACGCCGGGGCGCCAACGTCGCAAAGCCTCCAAGTAGCGATCGCCATCGCGTTCACCGCCTCCATCACTTCCATCAACGACCACTTCAGCCCCATCTGTGCGCGCGCTCTACGACCTGGCGGCTCCGGCCAAGCTCAATCTCTTCCTGCACGTGACCGGCCGGCGCGCCGATGGGTATCACCTGCTCCAGTCGGTGTTCAGATTGATCGACTGGTGCGACACCCTGCATCTCGAACTGCGCGGCACCGGCGTCATCAGCCGCAGCGACGTAGTCGACCTGGGCCTGCCGGCGGACGACCTGTCGGTGCGTGCCGCGCGCCTGCTGCAACAGGCCTCGGGCACACGGCAGGGTGTACACATCACGCTGGACAAGCAGGTGCCCTGGGGCGCCGGGCTGGGTGGCGGCAGCTCGGATGCGGCCACCACCTTGCTGGGCTTGAACCGGTTGTGGGGGCTGAACTGGCCACGCGCACGACTTGCGGCACTGGCACTGCAGCTCGGTGCCGACGTGCCTTTCTTCATCGCCGGACACAACGCATGGGTCGAAGGCATCGGTGAGCAGATCACGCCGATCGAGCTGGCACCAGCGCGTTATGTGGTACTCAAGCCCCCGGTGGCGATACCGACGAACATCATCTTCTCCAGTCCCCTCTTGCAGCGCAACACGCCGCCAGCTATAGTTGCGAGCTTTCTTGCAGACCCCGGCGGCTTCGGCCGCAACGATTTGCAGCCTTGTGCCACAAGCCATAGCTCGCAAGTTCAAGACGCACTCGATATGCTCGCGGTCGCGTTTCGCGCCAGCCGCATGAGTGGTTCAGGCAGCGCGGTGTTTGCAGAAGTCGGGCTGATGCCCGATGCCGAGTTGTCCGACACCATGCAGCGCCTCTTGGCGACGGTGCCTGCAGGCTGGACGATGAGGCAATGCGACGGGCTCGCGGTTCATCCCCTCCAGGGCTGGGCGGCAGACTGAAGCAGGACCAGTGTTCCGGGGGCGCAAGCCTCCTGTGTAGGGGAGTCGCCAAGTTGGTCAAGGCATCGGATTTTGATTCCGACATGCGAGGGTTCGAGTCCTTCCTCCCCTGCCAAACCTGATCAGGCGCCTGGCCGCATTGCGACAGGCGCTTGTTCTTTTTGAGGCTGCGCCAGCCTCGAGGATGCAGCATGCTCGCCGACACCGTACTGTTCACTGGTAACGCGAATCCGGCCCTGGCGCAGGAGATCGCCACCGACCTGCGCATCGACCTCGGTCGCGCTTCGGTCGGTCGTTTCTCTGATGGTGAAGTCACCATCGAGATCCAGCAAAACGTCCGCGCCCGCGACGTGTTCGTGGTGCAGCCGACCTGCACCCCCACCAACTAGAACATCTTGGGAGCTGCTGCTCCTGGTCGACGCGTTGAAGCGTGCCTCGGCAGGGCGTATCACCGCGGTGATCCCCTATTTCGGCTACGCCCGACAAGACCGTCGGCCGCGTTCGATCCGCGTGCCCATCAGCGCCAAGGTGGTGGCCAACATGCTCGAAGCGGCCGGCGTCAACCGCCTGCTGACCATGGACCTGCACGCCGACCAGATCCAGGGCTTCTTCGACATCCCGGTCGACAACATCTACGCCAGCCCGGTGCTGCTGTCCGACCTCAAGAGCAAGCGTTACGACGAACTCGTCGTGGTGTCGCCCGACGTGGGTGGTGTTGTGCGTGCACGTGCCCTGGCCAAACAACTCGGTTGTGATCTGGCCATCATCGACAAGCGCCGCCCCAAGGCCAATGTCTCCGAAGTGATGCATGTGATCGGTGACATCGATCGCCGCAACTGCGTGATCATGGACGACATGATCGACACCGCCGGCACACTGGTGAAGGCGGCCGAGGTGCTCAAGGAGCGCGGCGCCAAGAGTGTGTTCGCCTACTGCACCCACCCGGTGTTCTCGGGCCCGGCGATCGACCGCATCCGCGGCTCGCAGCTCGACGAGGTGGTGATCACCAACACGATCCCGCTCGGCCCTCTCGCGCTGGGCTGCAAGAACATCCGCCAGTTGTCGGTGGCTTTCCTGTTTGCCGAGACGATCCGTCGTATCTCGGATGGTGAGTCGGTCACCTCGCTGTTCTCGGAGCAGAACAACAACTTCTGAACACCCCAGACATCGGTCGGGCCAAGCACCTGTGTGCCGGCCTGACCAGTGCAAGTCACCGGGCCTCATCACTCGGCGGCTGATCCCCCAGGTGGTCGTTTGACCACTTCTACCGAGGCGCCTGGTCGCGGGCGCCTTCAAATCTCTTGGAGTCACACATGAAATTCACAGCCTACCCACGGGAGCTGCAGGGGACCGGAGCGAGCCGCCGCCTGCGCATTTCCGGCAAGGTGCCTGGCATCGTCTACGGTGCCGGCGAAGCCGCCATGATCGAACTCGATCACAACGCGCTGTACCACGCCCTCAAGAAGGAAGCCTTCCATTCGTCCATCCTCGAGATGGAAATGGCTGGCAAGGTCGAGAAGGTGCTGTTGCGCGACGTGCAGATGCACGCCTGGAAACAACTGGTGCAACACGTCGACTTCCAGCGTGTCGACGCCACCACCCGCATCAGCAAGAAGGTGCCGCTGCACTTCATCAACGAAGCCGATTCGCAGGCCGTCAAGTTCGACAACTGCCTGATCTCGCACGTCGCCACCGAACTCGAGATCGAGTGCCTGGCCGAGAAGCTGCCCGAGTTCCTGACTGTCGACCTCGGTGGCCTGGCCAAGGGCCAGTCGCTGCACGTCAACGACCTCAAGCTCGACGCCGGCATCAAGGTCGTGTTGCACGGCCGCAAGAACCCGGTGATCGCCGCCGTGGTGGCGCAAGAGGTCGAAGTGGTCGCCGAGCCAGTGGCGGCACCTGCTGCGCCTGCCAAGAAGGCCGGCAAGAAGAAGTAAGCCGAGCAATCGGCCGGGCCATGTAGCGCTTGTATCGACAGGCACTGCGGCCCACCAGAACGGCCCCGCCCCGCGGGGCCTTTTCATTTGGAGGCGCCGTTATGCTTGCGCCCCGATGAACACTCCCAACGCTGGACCCGACCGATGATCCGTCTCTTCGTCGGCCTGGGCAACCCGGGCACCGAATACGCCGGCACGCGCCACAACGCGGGCTTCTGGTGGCTTGATGCGCTGGCAGCCAAATGGGGCGCACGCCTGCTCAGCGACCGCAACTATCACGGCCTGGTGGCGCGTGTGAACAACGCCCCTGGTGCCAGTGGTCCGGTCTGGCTGATCGCGCCGCAGACCTACATGAACCTGTCGGGCAAGGCGGTGGCGCCGCTGGCGCGCTTCTTCAAGATCGCACCCGACGAAATCCTGGTCGTACACGACGAACTCGACCTCGACCCCGGCCAGATGAAGATCAAGCAAGGCGGGAGCCATGCCGGCCACAACGGCTTGAAGGACATCCAGGCCCAGCTCGGCTCGGCCGACTTCTGGCGCCTGCGCCTGGGGGTGGGCCATCCGGGTGACCGTGCCGAGGTGGTGAACCATGTGCTGCGCAAGCCGCCGGGTGCCGACCGCGAGGCGATCGAGTCGTGCATCGAACGCTCGCTGACCTGCATCGAACCCATGCTCACCGGCGACATGGCCAAGGCCATCGCCCAGATTCACGCCAAGCCGCCACGGCCGAAGAACCCGGACGCCGATCCGGCCAAGCGCCAGAGTCCCGCCGCGGTCACAACCGCCACACTCCAAGCTGCCGACGGCAAGCCCGCCGACAGCTGAGCGACCTCAGACCTTGGCGACAGCCTCTGCCATCAAGGCCTCGTATTTGGCCTGCAACTGCTCGCGGGTCTCGACACGCTGCGGATTGATCGGGATACACGACACCGGGCAGACCTGCACACATTGCGGCGTGTCGAAGTGGCCGACACATTCGGTGCAGCGGTTCGGGTCGATCTCGTAGATGTGTTCACCCAGGTAGATGGCCTGGTTGGGGCACTCGGGCTCGCAGACATCACAGTTGATGCATTCGTCGGTGATGATCAGCGCCACGTTGCGCTCCTTCGACCCGCGCCGGCAATCACGCCGCGCCGACCGAGGGCTGGGCCACCCGCTCGTGCAGACGGCGCAACACCGACGGTGCAACGAACTTGCTGACGTCGCCGCCCAGCACCGCGATCTCGCGCACGAAGGTGCCACTCACGAACTGGTACTGGTCGCTCGGCGTCAAGAACAGGGTCTCGACCTCGGGCATGAGCTGGCGGTTCATGCCCGCCATCTGGAACTCGTATTCGAAGTCACTCACCGCGCGCAGCCCACGCACCACCACCTGGCCGCCGTTGTCGACGACGAAGTTGCGCAGCAGGCCACGAAACGCAAACACCTCGACGTTGGCATACGGTGCCGCGATCTCGCGTGCGATCTCGAGCCGCTCGTCGACATTGAACAAGGTGCGCTTGTGATGGCCCGCCGCCACTGCCACGATGAGTCGGCTGAAAAGTTTGGCGGCGCGGCGCATGAGGTCTTCGTGCCCCAGCGTCATGGGGTCGAACGTGCCGGGGTAAATAGCGGTCAGGTCTTGGGTCTGGGGCTTCACAGGCAGCTCTAGGTCGACTCGGGCTCGGCGATTCGGCAGTGTAACCAGCGGTTCTTGTCCGGGATCAGGTCAAAGGCCTGCGATCACGTCTTCGCGCCGGTGTCGCACGAGCATCAGCCCGGTGTCAGTTCGCAGGTGTTGCACCTTCTGGGGCAGCCGGCGCAGGCGCAGCGCCCACTGCCTTGGCCGCCACAAGCTCGACCGCTCGCAGCAGATGGAAAAACACCCGCCCGGCCCGACCGCTGCGCCACACCTCGAGCCCCAGCGTGGTCAGGATCTCGGCGCTCACCTCACGGTCACTCTCCAGATAGATCATCCCGCCCGGCGCCAGCCGCGGCCTGGCTGCCGTCAGCGCCTGATCGAACAGGTTGGCCTCGAACGGCGGGTCGAGCAACAACAGGTCGAACTGCGCCGGGCTGGTGCGCATCCAAACCAGCGCCTCGCCTCGGTAGATCGACAACTGTGTGGCCGCCAGCTTCAGGCGGCTGGCATTCAGGCTCTTGATCAGCGCCCCGTCGTTCTCGAGCAGCACCACCTGCGTGGCGCCGCGCGACGCGGCCTCGAAACCCAGCGCACCCGTGCCGGCAAAGGCGTCGAGCACCCGCCAGCCGGCCAGGTCCTGGCCCAGCCAGTTGAACAGTGTCTCGCGCACCCGGTCGGGTGTCGGCCGCAGGCCTGGCCGGTCGGCCACCGGCAGCTTGCTGCGTTTCCACTGTCCGCCGATCAGGCGCACCTCGTTGGGCACCACGGCCGGTGGCAAGGGCGCGCCTGCATTGGGCCTGCCGCTGGTGGACTTGCTGCCGGTTGACTTGCCACCGCCGGGCTTGCCAGTCACAGGAGGGCCCGCCACTGCCTTGCTACCAGCGGGTTTGCCGACTGCTGCTGAATTGGCGCCGCTTGCCTCGTGTGCAGCGGAAGGTCCAGCTGTGGACTTGCCCGCGCCAGCCTTGCCTGCCGGCTTGCGGGTCGCCGACTGTGAACCTGCCGCCACCTTCGGCCCCGCGGCAACTGCTGCCGCCTTCTTCTTGCGATCGTGCTTCGCCGTCGCCACTTCGAGCGGCCCGGTCGTGCGGGCGGCGCCTGAGCGGCCACTTGCGCCGGCGCGTGTGGAACGTCCGCCGCTGCCGGCCGGCTTGTCTCGGGTGGTCATGGGGAAAGATTCCAATCGACAGAAGGTAGACCACGTTCGGCCAGCCAGCCCTGAGTGCGGCTGAAAGGCCGGCTGCCCAGGAAAGGCACGGGCGGGCGGCGAGCCGCCAGCGGTGAGGGGTGATTGGAAAGGATCAGGCCGTGGCGGCCGCCACCAAGGGCTTCGATGCTGGCAGCCTTGGCCTGCGCATGGGCGCCCCAGAGCATGAAGACGCAGGGTTGCTCACGCTGCGCGACGGCGGCAACGAGTGCGTCGGTCAACACCTGCCAGCCCAGCTTGGCATGGCTGGCAGGTCGGTCCTGCTCGACGGTGAGACTGGTGTTGAGCAGCAGCACGCCGGCCTTGGCCCAGTCCAGCAGGCTGCCGTGCGCCGGCCTGAGCAGGCCCACGTCGGTCGACAACTCCAGGTGGATGTTGCGCAGGCTGGGCGGGATCTTCACGCCGCGCTGCACCGAAAACGCCAGGCCTTCCGCCTCGCCCGGGCCGTGGTACGGATCCTGGCCGAGGATGACGACACGCACCTCATCCAGCGGCGTCAGGCTCAGCGCTCGCAGCGGTTCGGGCGGATAGACGACTGCGCCGGCTGCCAGCCGCGCATCGACCTGGGCGCACAGCAACTGCCCGGCTGCACTGCGGACAAAGGCATCGGTGACGACTCGCCAGCCGCCAGCCGGCACGGCGTCGAACTGCGCCGCCAGCGGGCCGCTCATTGCGTCGCCTGGTGCTTCGCGGGGTACATCGCTGGCTGCCATGTTCCGCTCGTCGTTCGACGTCTCACATGGCAGCTCACTCGAGCTGCCAAGCTGCGCGCCCGGCGTGGCAAAGAGATCGCCACCCACCTCAGGCAAACAACTCGGCCAGCGCGACACCCGGATCGGGCGCCCGCATGAAGGCCTCACCGACCAGGAAGGCGTGCACGTTGGCGGCGCGCATACGCAGCACATCGGTGCGACCGAGGATGCCCGACTCGGTGACGAGCAGGCGATCTGCCGGCACCTCGTCCAGCAGACCCAGCGTCGTGTCGAGCGTGACTTCGAAGGTGCGCAGGTTGCGGTTGTTGATGCCCACCAGCGGCGTGTGTGTCACGCGCAACGCGCGCTGCAGCTCGTCGCCGTCGTGCACCTCGACCAGCACGGCCAGGCCCAGGGCATGGGCCTGTGCTTCGAGCTCAGCCATCTGCGCATCGCTCAGGCACGCGGCGATGAGCAGGATGCAATCGGCGCCCATCACGCGCGCGTCGTCCACCTGGTAGGGGTCGACGATGAAGTCCTTGCGGATCACCGGCAGTCGGCACGCCGCGCGCGCCTGCTGCAGATAGGCGGTGCTGCCCTGGAAGTACGGCGCATCGGTCAACACACTCAGGCAGGCCGCGCCGCCACGCTCGTAGCTGGCCGCGATCTCGGCGGGCTGGAAGTTGTCGCGCAGCACACCCTTGCTCGGGCTGGCCTTCTTGACTTCGGCAATCACCGCGGCCTGGCCGGCGGCGATCTTGGCGCGCATCGCGGCGACGAAGTCGCGGCGATCTTCACCGGAGGGTGCCGCGGTCCTGGCCAGAAGTTCCGCCTCGTCGCGCAGCGAGGCGCGGCCGCGCTGCTTCACAGCTGCGGCGACCTCGTCGACCTTGGTGGCCACGATGCGTTGAAGGATGTCGCTCATGGTGGCGTCTCTTGTCTTTTACCTACCAGCGCTCAGGTGGGCGTGGCAGCAGTCTGCGTCGCGGCCACGAACTCTTCGACCTTGGCCGCGGCCGCGCCGCTGCTGACGGCCTCGCGGGCCTTGGCCACCCCGTCGGCGATCGAGCCCACCAGATCGGCGGCATAGATGGCGGCGCCGGCGTTGAGCAGCACCACGTCGCGCACGGGGCCTTCTTCATCCGCCAGGGCGCGGCGGATGCAGGCGACCGATTCGTCGCGGTTGGCCACGCGGAAGGCACGCGAGTCGTACACCGGCATGCCGAAGTCGGCCGGGTGGATGGTGTATTCGCGGATCTGGCCATCGCGCAGTTCACCCACCTGGGTCTCGCCCGAGAGCGAGAT
Source organism: Candidatus Intricatilinea gracilis (assembly GCA_016702605.1). Taxonomy (GTDB): domain Bacteria; phylum Pseudomonadota; class Gammaproteobacteria; order Burkholderiales; family Burkholderiaceae_C; genus Sphaerotilus; species Sphaerotilus gracilis. Next base: position 67,376 of record JADJDQ010000007.1, on the reverse strand, counting down.
CTCGTCCATGCCGTTCATGCCGTGCACGATCAGCACATGCTGCGAGCCCAGGCGCTGCAGTACCCGCACCTGGATGCCCACCAGGTCGGGGTGGAACACACCCATCAGCTGGTTGGGTGCACCGGCCGGGTTGGTGAGCGGGCCGAGGATGTTGAACAAGGTGCGGATGCCCAGTTCCTTGCGCACCGGCGCGGCGTGTTTCATCGACGCATGATGGTTGGGCGCAAACATGAAGCCGATGCCGCAGCCTTCCAGCGTGGCGGCCACCTGTTCGGGCTTGAGGTCGATACGCGCACCCAGCGCTTCGAGCACATCGGCACTACCGGAGCTGGACGACACACTGCGCCCGCCGTGTTTGGCCACACGTGCACCGGCTGCGGCTGCCACGAACATGGCTGCGGTCGAGATGTTGAAGCTGTGCGCCGCATCACCACCCGTGCCACACAGGTCGACGAGGTGGCGCTTGTCTGCCACCTGCACGGGGGTGGAGAACTCGCGCATCACCTGCGCGGCCGCGGCGATCTCGCCGATGGTTTCCTTCTTGACGCGCAGACCCACGGCGAAGGCCGCGATCATCACCGGCGACATCTCGCCACTCATGATGCGGCGCATCAGGCTCAGCATCTCGTCGTGGAAGATCTCGCGGTGTTCGACGACACGCTGCAGTGCTTCGGTGTTTCCGATGGTCATGGCAGGCCCTTGGGTCGGTGTGGGGGATGAGGTGGTCAAAAGCGGCGATCAAACGGTGCGAGCAAACGCTCAGCGGGTAGTAGCGGAGCGTGGCACGTAGGAGCGCAGCGCCGCGATGGCGCGGTCGATGCCCGCGGCGTTCACGTCCAGGTGGGTGACAAAACGCAGGCCAACCAGCCCGGTGGCCAGCACACCCTGGGCGCGCAGGAAGGCCAACAAGGCGGCCCCTTCACCTGGCTCGGCCTGTGTGAGCTCGACGAAGACGATGTTGGTGTCGGGCTGCTTCACGCTGATGCCAGGCAAGCCCTGCAGCCCGTCGGCCAGGCGTCGCGCCAGGGCGTGGTCATCGGCCAAGCGATCGACATGGTGGTCCAGCGCATACGTCGCCGCCGCCGCCAGGATGCCGGCCTGACGCAGGCCACCACCCAGCATCTTGCGGGCGCGGTGGGCGCGGTAGATGAGCTCCTTGCTGCCACATAGCGCCGAACCCACCGGCGCGCCCAGGCCCTTGCTGAAGCAGACCGACACGCTGTCGAAGTGTTTCGTCAGTTCGCGCGCCGGCACCTTGCTGGCGACAGCGGCGTTGAACAGGCGAGCGCCGTCCAAATGCCTGGCAAGTCCTCGAGATTTGGCCAGCGAGGTGGCCGCCTCCACGTAGGCTGGCGGTAGCACACGGCCGTTCCACGTGTTCTCCAGCGCCAGCAGCCGAGTGCGCGCGAAATGTGCGTCGTCGGGCTTGATGGCCGCCTCGATGTCGGCCAGCAACAGCGTGCCATCGGGCTGCTGCGTCAGCGGCTGCGGCTGGATGCCACCAACAACAGCAGCGCCGCCGCCTTCATATCGATAGGTGTGGGCCAGCTGGCCGACGATGTATTCATCGCCACGCCCGCAATGCGCCAGCAGCGCGCACAGATTGCTTTGTGTGCCGCTGCTCATGAACAGCGCCGCCTCGAAGCCCAGATCAGCGGCGATGCGTTGCTGCAACGCGTTGATGGTCGGGTCGTCGCCGAACACGTCGTCGCCCACCTCGGCTGCGGCCATGGCGGCGCGCATCGCGGCAGTCGGGCGCGTGACCGTGTCGCTGCGCAGGTCGACGATGCCGTCCGGGTGGCTGGGCGCTGCTGCGGCGGCGGCGGCGGAGCTACCCGCTGCATAGGCCGGCGCGGCGGCGTTCGGTGCAGTGGCTACCGTTGTCGTCGATGCAGAGGTCATTGCGGTTGTCGCCTATGTTGTCGCAGGGTCGTCGCAGCAGTTGTCGATCTCGCCCGACTCATGGCCGCCCGCCTCGCTGAAGAAAGTTGCGCAGCATGCCATGCCCATGCTCCGAGAGGATGGACTCGGGGTGGAACTGCACACCTTCGATGGGCAAGTCGCGATGCCGCACGCCCATGATCTCGCCGTCTTCGCTGGTGGCGGTGACGAGCAGGTCGGCCGGCAGCGTCTCGCGCTTGATCACCAGCGAGTGGTAACGCACCACGCTGAACTGCTCGGGCAGGTCGGCGAACACACCCGACCGGTCGGTCGTGATGGTGCTGGACTTGCCGTGCATCTGCGTCTTGGCGCGAACGATGTCGCCACCCAGCGCTGCACCGATGCTCTGGTGGCCCAGGCACACACCCAGGATCGGCAACTTGCCGGCAAAGTGGCGGATCGCCGGCACACAAATGCCGGCCTCGGCGGGTGAACACGGCCCGGGCGACAGCACCAGCTTGGCCGGCGCCAGCGCCTCGATCTCGCCCAGCGTGATCTCGTCGTTGCGGACCACCCGCACGTCTTCGCCGAGTTCGGCGAAGTACTGCACCAGGTTGAAGGTGAAGGAGTCGTAGTTGTCGATCAGCAGCAGCATCTCGTTCTCCTTCGCTCAGAAGCCTTGTTCGACCAGCTCGGCCGCGCGCAATACGGCGCGCGCCTTGGCTTCGGTCTCGGCCCATTCGAGCTCGGGCACCGAGTCGGCCACCACGCCTGCCCCCGCTTGGACATACAAGGTCTGGTCCTTGACGATGCCGGTGCGGATGGCAATCGCCACGTCCATGTCGCCGGCAAAACTCAGGTAGCCGCAAGCACCGCCGTAGATGCCGCGTTCGCTGATCTCGAGCTGGTCGATCAGCTCCATGGCGTGGATCTTGGGCGCACCACTCAAGGTGCCGGCCGGGAAGCTGGCGCGCAAGACGTCCAGGCTGGACAGGCCTTCCTTCAACACGCCCTCGACATTGCTCACGATGTGCATCACATGCGAGTAACGCTCGATGCCGAAGGCCTCGGTCACCTTCACCGTGCCGGTCTGGGCGATACGGCCGATGTCGTTGCGCGCCAGGTCGATCAGCATCAGGTGTTCGGCGCGTTCCTTGGGGTCGGCGAGCAGCTCTTTCTCGAGCGCTGCGTCGCGCTCCGGCGTGGCGCCGCGCGGCTTGGTGCCGGCGATCGGGCGGATGGTGATGATCTTGGTCTGCTTGCCATCCACCTCGCGCATCTCGTTGCGCACCAGGATCTCCGGCGACGCACCGACGATCTGGAACTCGCCCATGTCGTAGTAATACATGTAGGGGCTGGGATTCAGCGAGCGCAGCGCCCGGTACAGCGACAGCGGGCTTTCGGTGTAGCGCTTCTTCAGGCGCTGGCCGATGACGATCTGCATGCAGTCGCCCGCGGCGATATAACCCTTGGCCTTCTCGACCGCGGCCTCGAAGTCGGCCTTGGCGTATTCACGCTCGATGGCGTACGAGGCGCCACGTTTCACCTGCGGCGCGGTCACGCTGTAGCGCAGCTGGTCGCCCAGTTCGGCCAGGCGTTTCTTGGCCTTGAAATACGCCTCGCCCTGGCTCGGGTCGGCATAGACGATGAGGTACAGCCGCCCCGACAGGTTGTCGATGACCGCCAGTTCCTCGGTCTGCAGCAGCATGATGTCGGGCGTGCCGATGCCGCCGGGCAGCTTGCCGGCGGCCAGCTTCTTCTCGATGTAGCGCACCGTCTCGTAGCCGAAGTAGCCCGCCAGGCCGCCGCAAAAACGCGGCATGCCGGGGCGCAGAGCCACCTTGAAACGCTGCTGGTAGGCCTCGATGAAATCGAGCGGATTGCCCAGATGTGTCTCGACCACCTCGCCGTCGGTGACGATCTCGGTCAGCCCCTGCGTGCAGCGCAGAAAGGTGCGCGCTGGCAGACCGATGAAGGAGTACCGCCCGAAACGCTCACCGCCAACGACGGATTCGAGCAAGAAGCTGTAGCGCCGGCCGCCGGCCAGTTTGAGATACAGCGACAGCGGGGTTTCGAGGTCGGCAAAGGCTTCGCTGACCAGCGGGATGCGGTTGTAGCCTTCGCGGGCCAGGCTCTGGAATTCGAGTTCGGTGATCATCTCTGGAGCTCCTTCGGGGCGCCCGGATCAGCATCGACCGTGAACCCGATCCATCCGGCCACTACAGTGCCGGTGCGTGCAACACCTTGTCGTGACGGGGCACGTGGACAGTGTCCGGCCCGGCAAGGCGGCGTTGGGGATCAGGAAAACGGGGGACGATCGACCCGGAGCGCGATGTGGTCAGGCCTGTCGGAGCAAGCCCTCGCGGGGGCCATCCGCACTGGTCGAGGACTCAGGCGCGGATGTGAGGTCGTCTAGCGACGCCAGGGCCAGGCTCCCCGGTCGTAGGACCCGGGCAGGCTGTTGCGCTTGCGTGAGATGAACATGATGCGCCGCAGTGTAGCAGCGGGTTTTCGGCTCAGGCCCGGCTCAGGCGCGGGGCTTCAGGCACGCGCCCACTTGGCGAGTTCGAGCACATCGTCCTCGAACATCTCGCCGGGGATGACCTCGCGCAGGCGCCCGCCGCGGTCGACCACGCAGGTCAGCGGGATCACCTTGCGCGGCGACAGCGCCTCGTGCAGAGCACGGGCATCCATGGTCACGTCGAAGCTGTAACCGTGGCGTTGCACATAGGCGCGCACGGCGTCGGCGCTCTTGTCCTGCGCCGCGCCGATCACCCGCAGGGGCAGGCCCGCCGAGGCGGCCATCAACTTCTGCACATGCGGGTTGTGGCGGGTGCAGAACGGGCAGGTGGTGGAGAAGAACACGACCAGCACGGCCTGATGACGCAAACGTTCGGCGGCCAGGGTGCTGCCGTCGAGCAGGGTGACCGTCTCGGGCCAGCGCACCAGGTCACCGACCGCGGCGGCGGCACGCACCGGTGTGCTGGCGCCGAGGCTCAGCAGACCCCCACCGGCCATGGCCAGGCCACCCAGCCCGGCCACAGCGACCTGACCGAACCGGCGGCGCCGAGAATCGACAGACACATGCACCGGGACAGGCGCCGGGACTGCGGCCGCGTCATCGGCAGCGGGCAGTGAGACACGCCGCTCGTGGCCGGGCGCAGATGATGGTTGCAGCGTTCGTGTCGCCAACCAATCGGGGCGGCTCATGGCCTCTCACCTTCCATCAGCAGATAGGTGTTGTAGGCATTCATGCGGTTCACCGCCTGGAACAAAGGCAGACCCGCAAAGCGCGCCCAGTCGGTGCGGGCGTAGGCCTCGTCGAAGGGCTCGAGGTCACGTGCGGCCGCACCCATGGTCTGGCGCAGGTGGGTAAGGTAGTCGCGGGTGAGACGCAGGTCAGCGACCGGATCGGTCGAGACGGGGCCATGGCCGGTCACCATCAGGCGTGGACGCAGTTCGAGCACCCGGTCAAGGGCGCGGATCCAGGCCCGGCTGTCCGCTTTGCCCACGTAGGGGATACGACCTCGGAACACCAGGTCGCCCGCGAACAAGACGCCGCGTCCGGGCATGTGCACGACCAGGTCCTCATCGGTGTGCGAGGGGCCGACGTGGTGCAGCACGAACCGCGTGGCGCCGATGGTCAGCGTCAGGTCCTGGTCGCCTTGCACCCAGATGTCGGGCGTGACCAGGCGTGTGTGTTCGTCCACCCAGGGAAACAGCTCTTCGCGGCTGGCCTGCAGGCGCAGCTGCGCGGTCTCGCTCTGAAGGTATTCGTGGGCGCCGGCATGAGCCACGATCTGGGCCCCCGCGGCCTTGAAGACCTGCAGGCCGTAGATGTGGTCGGCGTGATAGTGCGTCGCCACCACGTAGCGGATGGGCAGCGGGGTGCGGTGGCGGATCTCGGCCAGAAGGCGCTCGGCCAAGGGCGGTGAGCCGAGCGAGTCGATCACCAGCACGCCACCGTCGGCGACGACGAAGGCCGCATTGCTGATGAAGTTCTGGTTGGCGGCCGACCCCATGGCCGACTCGCCCTGCACGAACCAGACGCCATCGGCCACCTGTACCGACTGCATCGGCATGGTGGCGGGCGCGGTCGACTGAGCGCCGAGCAGCGGCGCTGTCAGAGCCAGCGCGAACACAAGCACAAATCTAAAAGTGAGTGTGGACACAGGGATAACGCTAAATCAGCATTCAATGATATTCGAGACACTATACGCCTGAGCGCCCGTAGGCGGACGTCGGGGCAAGCCCTGAGGTCCGCACCGGGCGCTCGCGCGATCACATCGCAACAGAGGCTGAGGCAACTGGCCAGCGCGGCACGAAAGGCATCCCGTCCGTCGTGCCATCCGGGCGCCGTGCCACCATTCATGCGCGGGCCACCAACAACGCCGCGACCACCTATCCATCCGAGGAGAACCCGATGACACACCGTCCACCCGGCCGCCTTGCGCGTGTCGCCAGCGCCATGGCGCTGGCAGCGCTGCTGAGCCCGACCCTGAGCCAGGCCGGCGAACAGGAAGATCGTCTGCGGACACGTGCACTGGCATCCACCTGCGCCCATTGCCACGGCACCGATGGCCGGGCGGTACAAGGTCAGCCGCTCGTGCATCTGGCAGGCTTGCCGCAGGACTACATCCTGACGCAGCTGATGGCGTTCCGCTCAGGCCAACGGCCGGCAACGATCATGCATCAGATCACCAAGGGTTATTCGCTCGAACAACTCGAGACGCTGGCGAAGTATTTCGCGGCGCAGAAGTAAGGAGGCACACCATGCAACGCAGACAAGTTCTTCAAGGCCTGATCGCTGGCGGTACGCTCGGCCTGGCCGGTTGCGCCTCATTCGGCGGCAGCGATCCGTCCAAGGCCAAGGTGCTGGTGGTGGGTGGTGGTTACGGTGGCGCGACGGTGTCCAAGTACATCCGTCTGCTGTCCGACTACCGCATCGACGTGATGCTGGTCGAACCCAACGCGGCCTTCGTGTCGTGCCCGGTGTCGAACCTGGTGCTGAGCGGCGCACGCACGCTGGCCGACATCACCATCGGCTACGACAAGCTGGCCAGTCGCCATGGTGTGCGTGTCGTGCGCGACATGGTGGCCAGCGTCGACGCCGTCAAGAAGACCGCCACCCTGGCCAGCGGCACCACGGTGAGTTACGACAAACTCGTGCTCTCGCCCGGCATCGACTTCATGTGGGACAACATCGCCGGGCTGAAGCAGGCCCATGACGATGGCCAGATCCTGCACGCCTGGAAGGCCGGCCCCGAGACCGTGGCGCTGCGCCAGCAACTCGAAGCCATGCGCGACGGCGGCACGTTCGCCATCGCCATCCCCGAGGCCCCCTACCGCTGCCCGCCCGGCCCGTACGAACGCGCCAGCGTGGTGGCGGCCTACTTCAAGCGCGCCAAGCCCAGGTCCAAGGTGCTGATCCTGGACGGCAACCCGGACGTCACGTCCAAGGGTCCGCTGTTCAAGAAGGCCTGGAAAGAGATCTACGGCAACATGATCGAATACCGCCCGCAGCACAAGGCCACGGGCGTGGACAGCAAGACCCGTACGGTCAAGTTCGAGGTGCAGGACGACGTGAAGGCCGATGTGCTCAACGTATTGCCGGTGATGCGCGCCGGTGCGCTGGCCGTCAAGACGGGCCTGGCCAACGCCAACGGGCGCTGGTGCCATGTGAACTTCCTGAACTTCGAGTCGACGGCAGCCAAGGGCATCCACGTCATTGGTGACTCGATCCAGGTCGCCCAGGGTATGCCCAAGTCGGGCCACATGGCCAATTCACACGCCAAGGTCACGGCAGCGGCCATCGTCGCCGAACTGCAGGGCATGGAGGTCAACCCGCACCCGATGCTGACCAATGTGTGCATGAGCTACGTCGACGACAAACACGTGATCCACGTGGCCAGCGTGCACGAGTACGAAACACCGAAGAAGAGCTACTTCACCATCGGTGGCTCGGGTGGTGTGTCCGACGTGCGGTCCGACCTCGAAGCCTCGTACGCCGAGGGCTGGGCGAAGAACATCTGGGCCGACATGCTGGCTTGATGCCATGAAGCGGCAACTGCCCCAGGCCCGCCAGGGCCTGGCGGCAGCTTGCACCGCCGGGTAGGCGAAGGCCCAAGACTCATCGGGCACTCCGTGCATACCTGTCGCAGATCAAGCCAGACTGGGGTTGCTGCGCCATGATTCAAATATCAGCATGTGCTGAATCATGGCGCCCTCGGGGTGCCCCGGAACCTCGATGAGCCTCGACGCCTTGATGCAAACGTTGGGCGAAATGCCCACGGTGACCGCCAGCGGCGCGGTCATCGGCCTATTGTTCGGTTTCTTCGCGCATCGCTCGCGGTTTTGTCTGCGCTCGGCCGTCATCGAGTTCGCCCGTGGCAGCCACGAGGGCAAGCTCACCGTCTGGCTATTCACCTTCTCGACCGCCTTGTTGCTGACCCAGGGCTTCATCGCCTTGGGCTGGCTGGATGTAAGCGAGTCGCGCCAGATCGCCAGCCGCGGCAGCTTGTCGGGCGCGGCCATCGGAGGCGCCCTGTTCGGTGCCGGCATGGTGCTGGCACGCGGCTGCTCCAGTCGCATGCTGGTGCTCGCGGCGCAGGGCAATCTGCGCGCCCTGCTGTCGGGCCTGGTGTTTGCCGTCACGGCGCAGTCGGCGCTCAGCGGCCTGCTCTCGCCGCTGCGCAACACCGTGTCGAGCTGGTGGACCGTCGATGGCGGCGCTTCGCGGGACCTGCTCGTGCTGAGTGGCCTGGGGCGGCCGGCAGGTTTTGCCTTTGCTGCCGTGTGGCTGATCGCGGCACTGATCTGGACCCGGCGTCAGCACGTGCGGTTCTGGGGCTGGTTCGGCGCCATCGGTGTGGGGGTCACCGTCGCCATCGCGTGGCTGGCCACGTATGCCCTGAGCCGCACGGCGTTCGACAGCGTGATCGCCATCCAGAGTTTGTCATTCACCGGCCCGGCGGCAGACACCTTGATGCTGGTGTTGTCGCCACCAGGTCAACCGCTCAAGTTCGACCTCGGCCTGGTGCCCGGGGTATTCACCGGCGCACTCATCTCGTCACTGTTATGGCGCGAGTGGAAGCTCGAAGGTTTCCAGGGCGGCCAGGCCATGCGGCGCTACATCGTCGGCGCCGTGTTCATGGGTTTCGGCGGGATGTTGGCCGGTGGTTGCGCGGTAGGCGCAGGTGTATCGGGCGCGGCCATCTTCACCGTGACGGCCTATGTGACGTTGTCGGGCATGTGGGCCGCAGCCATCGCGACCGATTGGCTGATGGATCGCCGCAACGACGAGCGTGCCGCTGCGGTCGACCCACCCAGTGGCCAGGTCGGTCGCCCTCGCCAGATGGGTCAGCCTGGTCAGGAAGCCCCGCTCGTCGACTCAGCGGCCAACGGTTACGCGCCGCCCTGATCCAGCGACAGGGTTCAGGGCCGGATGTAGGCGAATCCCTGACCCTGCAACTTGGCCAGCCGCACCACACCCGAGGGGGTGAAACCCGCCTCGGTGATGAACTGGTCCTTCTTGAGGCCACGGTTCTTGAGCGTGATCTCGCAGACCTCGAACTTCACGCCGCGACCGACCAATTGCTGAACGGCGATCTCGTAGGGATTGCCGTTGCGGTCCTTGGCGTCGGTCATCAGGAAGTCGACACCTTGCGCATGGCTCACCACGGTGATCTGTGCGGTCGGGTCGGTGTCCAGATGGTTCTTCACGTTGCGCAGGCCTCCCAGAGCCTGGGTCGCCGCGTCGGCGATGTGATAGACCACCTTGTCTTGCGCCTCGGCGGCCAGGCTGGCCAGGCCCAGGGCCAGGCCAAGCGTCAAGGTGCCCAGGGTGCGTCGTGTCGTCATGCGGATCTCCTCTCGGTTGTGTGGTCGGCGGGTACGGATGATGCACCGTATGCCCCGCTCGTGTGGTGCGGTCGTCACGGCCCCGCGCCTGGAAGCCAGGTGCCGACGATCAGACGGCTATCGGCAGGCGATCAACCGGCCATCAGTCCGGGGTTGCCATCCACGCCGATCAGGCGCGGCTGGTTCAGCTGGCGCGGCTTGACACGTCCGCCCTGCGCCTTGAACCAGGTCTCGACGACATCCCAGACTGGCTTGTTGCCTGCCTTGGACGCCTCTTCGGACACTGGTGCCCAGCCGGCCACCTTGTACATCTTGCTTGCCTCGACGGGTTTGCCGCGCAGGCGCATGTCGGTGATGCGACCGCCCATCTTCTCGAGCGGGCTCATGGCGTAACTGAGGCCACCCACCCGCACCATGTCGCCGCCCTGCTGGTAGTACGGGTCGGGGTTGAACAGGTTGTCGGCCACGTCCTCGAGCACGGTCTTGAGCATCTCGCCGCTCATCTCGGTGACGGTGGCATAGGGGTAGGTGATGGCCAGCTGGTCCATCATCAGTTCGCGCGTGATCACGTCGCCCGGCAGCAGGCTGGTGCCCCAGCGAAAGCCCGGCGAGAAGGCGATCTCGGCCCCCTGCACGTCCATCAACGCATCACAGATCAGCTGATCCCAGCTGCCGTTGAAGTTGCCGCGGCGGTACAGCAGGCCGTCGGTGACGGCGAGTTTCTCGGCCAGCTTGGTCTCGTAGGGCGCGCGGATCTTGGTGATCAGCGCCTGCATGGCCGGGTCGGCCGGCAGCGCGTTGGCAAAGATGGGCAGCAGCTTGTAGCGGAAGTCGACGACCTTGCCACCCTTCACCTCGAAGTCCATCACCCCCAGGAACTTGCCGTTGCTGCCGGCGTTGGTGACCAGCGTCGTGCCACCGGCGTTCTTCACCGGGATGGCCACCGGCACCCCGTCGTGCGTGTGGCCGCCGAAGATGGCGTCGATGCCGCGCACCCGGCTCGCCATCTTGAGGTCCACGTCCATGCCGTTGTGGCTGATGACGACGACCACCTGCGCACCCTTGCCGCGGGCTTCGTCGACCATCTTCTGCATGTTCTCGTCCTGGATGCCGAAGCCCCAGTCGGCCACCATGTAGCGCGGGTTGGCGATGGGTGTGTACGGAAACGCCTGGCCGATGATGGCGCACGGCACACCGTTCATCTGCTTGATGACGTAGGGCTCGAACACCGGGTCGCCGAAGTCGTTGGTCTTGACGTTCTGGGCGACGAAATCGACCTTGCCCTTGAAGTCCTTCTCGACGATCTCCTTCACCCGCTCCATGCCGTAGGTGAACTCCCAGTGGCCGGTCATCACGTCCACGCCCAGCAGCTTGCAGGCGTCCACCATGTCCTGCGCGTTGGTCCACAGCGACGTGGCCGAGCCCTGCCACGTGTCACCACCGTCGAGCAGCAACGAGCCGGGGCGGCTGGCCTTCATCTGCTTGACCAGCGTGGCCAGATGGGCGAATCCGCCAACCTTGCCCCAGCGCCGCGCGGCCGCCTCGAAATCGACGAAGCTGTAGGCATGCGCCAGCGCACTGCCTGGCGCCACCCCTGCCTTCTTCAGCAGATGGTCGCCCACCAGGTGCGGCAACTGGCCCTGCATGGCGGCGATGCCCAGATTCACGCTGGGTTCGCGGAAATAGATCGGCTGCAACTGCGCGTGACAGTCGGTCATGTGCAGGAAGCTCACGTTGCCGAAACGCGGCAAGTCATACAGACCTTGCTGGGCTGTGGCTGCATCGGCCTGGGTGTGACGACTCAGCGCCAGACCGGCGACCGAAGCCGCACCCAGGATCTGAAGGAATTCGCGCTTGCTCAGGTTCATGGATCAGCCGATGCTTATATAAAAGTGGGGCCACCGCCGATGCTGCGCCTGTCTGCCGACAGGCAGCCGCGGGGCTCGGGCAGGGGGCAGGCGGTGGACTAACGAAAGAATTGACGCGCTCGGTCCGCCATGGCGCGGCGGACCGATGCAGACAGACTACTGGTTGACCGGCGACTTGGGGTCGAGCAGCAGGGCCATCAAGTCCTTGAGCTGCGCTTCGTCGAGCAACTTGAGGTGGCCAAAGCGCGGCATGTGCGAGCAGGCGTTGTAGGCGCGGGCGTTGTACAGCTTGCCCCAGGTGTATTCGACCATGGCCTTGGCAGCCGGGCTGGCGGGATCACTTACACCTCGCACCTTGCCATAGTTGACCAGGCTCGGGCCGATAGTGCCGTAGCTGATCTCGGTCTTGCTGATTTGATGGCAGTTGTAGCAGTTGCCACCGTTGGCGCTGGTGTCGGTGCTCTTGTCGGTCCAGGTCATGCCACGACCGTTTTGTGCCAGCTTTTCACCCTTCTTGTAGTCGCCCAGATACACGCCGTCGGTCGGCGGCTTCACGGTGGTCAGGTTGGCTGCCTCAATGGCTTTGGCCTTCGCCTCGGGCAAGGCCGCACCCAGCGCGGCCGAGCAAGCCTCGTTGGCCGCATCCTGGTTCAGGCGGTCGATCTTGGCGATGCCCTGATCACGAAAACCCGCGCGCATCACCTCCTTGGCCTGACGGTCCAGATCGGCAACGCTGGGTCCGGTGCTGCAGGCACTGGCGAGCATCGCGCAGGCGCCCAGCAACAGAGTGGTCTTGAATGTGGTGGTGGTTGTCATGTGGGGTGCCCTCGCTTCAGCGCTTGATGGCTGGTGCCACCGATGCAGCACCCTGGGCGTTGACACCCATGTAGCTGGACAAGGCGATGGTCACTTCGGAGCCGAAGCCCGGATACGGAAAACGCTGCTGCCGGAAACAGTCGTTCAGGCGCAGCTGCATGCTCCACATCTGACCGTTGCTGACGCGGTAGGCCGGCCAGGCTGCAAATCCGATTCCGTCGCCGGGGTTCTTCGTGAGGTTGGGCAAGTCCTGCAGTCGGATACGTTTGCCGTCATCGCCGTGGCAACTGGCGCACGAGAAGTCATGCGTGCCGCCGCGGTAGAAGAAGGCACGCTTGCCTATCTCGACCATGCGCTTTTCTTCGGCATGCGCCTGCGAGAGCTTGAAGCGAAGACCACGCGATTCACCCGCAATCCAGGTCGCCAGCGCGGTGAGGTTGGCCTGCTCACCTTTGCCGAACGGTGTCTTGGCGATCTCGGCGGCGTCGAAACCCTGCAACATTGCCATGCAGCTGACAAGGCGGGTCTCGAGATCCTGCACCTTGCCGGTGTCGGCAAAGTAGCGCGGCAATTCGACAAAGACGCCCTTGACCACACCAGGGCCCTTGCCCAGGTCGCACTGTTCGAGCGTGGCGCCCTTGGGGCCGCGTTTTTGTTTCCAGAGATCTTCACCCTTGGCTTCGAACAATTCGGCCGGGTTGCCGTCCGCCAGCATGGCGCGGTATTCGGCAATGCCTTCGGAGGCGGATTTCTGGGCCAGCGCCGGCGCGGACGCAAACGCGGCCAGCACCAGTGCAAACAACGGCGGCGGGAGCCGGCGGATGTGGGTCATGGGAGTTGTCCTCGTGTCGTGCGGTGAGTCCGTGATCTTGCCTGCCAGGTGGCCAAACACACTTGGTGCTTCGCCCGAGTGGCGCGCGAGCATTCGCGGTATCGACCGCCGGCCGTCAGCAGGTGTGGCGCCGGCGAAATACCAAGCCCGACCGCGGTGTCAGGACACCGTGGCCTCGTCGGTGCGCTTGTCACCCTTGTTGTCGACCCAGGTGATGGCGACCTTGTCACCCGCCTTGGCGCCCTTGAGGGTGAACTGCATGAACGGGTTCTTGGACACCGCCGGTCCCCACTGGGCGCTCATGACGGGTTTGCCGTTGTGGGTGGCACTCACCTCCTGGATGAACCAGGCGGGGATCACCTTGCCGGCGCTGTCCTTGCGCTGGCCGGTTTCCATCTCGTGGCTCATGAGCACACGCACGGTGGTCTTGTCACCTGCGGCTTGGGCGCGAATGCGCATCGGGTCTGCCATGTTGGGCTCCTAGAAATTCGATCGATGTGATACGGCTGGATGCGGTCTCAACCGCCACATCCACCCAGCGTGACCTTGATTTCCTTGACGGCGAAAAGCGCCTTGCCATCGGCCATGATGGCCACGGCGTAGACGTTCGACGACTGGCCCATCTTCACGCGGGTGGAGAAGTTGGCCTCGACCGAGTCGGTCACGTCGAAGGCAGCAACCAGGATGCTGGGGTTCTTTTCCACCATCACGAGCAGGCGTTTCACACCCGGCAGCGACGACGACGCACCGACCGGCACGACGGCGCCGTTTTCGGCGATGTCCGGGCCAGTCAGCATGACATCCTTGCTTTCCACCGGGGCGGCACTGCCCAGTGCCTTCATGGCCTCGGCCAGGGTCTTGGCTTCGAAGGCCGCTTGCGACCAGGCAGCCTGGGCCGCTTGGGGCAGCAGGCCCAGTCCGGCCAGCAGGCCGGCCATACCCGCGCTGCGGGCAAGCATCTCGCGTCTGTTTTGCATCTCAGGAACTCCTAGGGTCTTGGTGTCGGATCAGGTTATCGAGGGCTCAGCCAGAGGCTGGCGGCGGAGGGACGCAAACATCACTTCTTTGCGCCTGCCGCCAGCCAGGCGGCAATCTGGGCAGCTTCGGCTTCGGGCAGGGTCTGTGGCGGCATGGGGATCGCACCCCACACACCCGCACCACCAGACCGGATCTTGCCGGTCAGGTAGCTCGAGGCATCAGCCCGGTCACCGTACTTGCGGGCCACGTCGCGAAAAGCGGGCCCGACGAGTTTGCCATCCAAGGCATGACACGCGATACAGGCGTTTTTCTTTAGCAGTGCCTGGGCAGCAGCCGCGCCGGACACGTCGGCAGCGGCGGGCGCCGCAGACTTGGCCACGGCAGTGGGCGCGGCCACAACCACCGCCACAGTTCCCGCGGGTCGGGTGGTATCCACGCCGTGCTGCGGGCCCACCATACGGTTTTGCTCCGCCAGGTTGCCGTGGTTGTTGCGTGCGAAGTCGGGCAGGAAGGAGGCCACCTTGGGTTCGGCCTCGCAGTTGCTCATGCAGGCCACGGCCTTCACGTCGGGTTTGCCGCTGGTCTTGAGCGACTTGCCCGGCCACAGGCCGTGGTCCAGCGTCATGCCGTTGCGGTTGGGCATACGCGCCTGCGCCTGCGCCATCGTCTGGTCGGACAACACGAAGTCGTCCGGCAGGATGCCGCCCATGTTGAGCAGATAGGCCAGCACGGCGTAGACCTCGTCGGTCTTGAGCGACTTGGGCGCGTTCCAGGGCATGGCCCGGTTGATGTAGTCGAACAGCGTGGAAACGCTGGACACCTTCATCAGCGTGGTACGCCCCGGAAAGCCGCGGTCGTTGAGACGCGCGACATGGCCAGTCTTGACGTCGTCCGCCGTGGTGCCACCCACCAGCGGCGAGAACACCTCGTTGGCCTCGCCGAAGATGCCGTGGCACGAGGCACAACGCGCTTCCCACAGATCCTGGCCCTGGGCGACGCTGCCCTTGCCCTTGGGCAGGCCCTTGAAGTCGGGGCGCACATCGATATCCCAGGCGGCCATCTCCTTGGTGGTGGCGGCGCGGCCGATGCTGCCGTACTTCGCTGCGGCGTCGGCGGCAGGATCGGCAGCCTGTGCACCCATGCCCAGCAGCAGGGCACTCAGAGCGACAGCGCGCAGGCTGAGCTCACGAAAGCTGGACATTCTTCACCTCGCCACTTTCCTGCACCAGCCACGACTGGATCGAGTTGTTGTGATAGATCGAGCGCGTACCCCGCACCGCACGAAGTTGTTTGTAGCTGGGCTGCACATAACCGGTGTCGTCGCTGGCGCGACTCTGGATCAGCGCCGGCTTGCCATTCCAGACCCAGTCGATGTTGAAGCGCGTGAGCGACTTGCTCATCACCGGCCCTTCCAGCCGCGCGGAGCGCCAATTGCGACCGCCGTCGACCGACACGTCGACCTTCTTCACCTTGCCGCGGCCCGACCAGGCCAGGCCGCTGATGTTGTAGAAGCCCTGGTCGAGCAGCACCTGGCCGCCCGAGGGCGTGGTGACCACACTCTTGCACTCTTGAATGCTGCTGTACTGGCGGTGCTGACCGTCCGGCATGAGATCGATGTAGTGCACCGCCTCGTCCTTGGTGCCGTAGGGCTGGTCACCCACCTCGATGCGACGCAGGTATTTCACCCAGCTCACACCCTGCACACCCGGCACGACCAGGCGCAGCGGGTAGCCGTTCTCGGGCCGCAGCATCTCGCCGTTCTGGCCGTAGGCCACGAACACCTCGCCCGACTCGATCAGCTCCATCGGCACGGTGCGGGTCATCGACGAACCGTCGGCCCCTTCGGCCAGCACGTAACGACCACGCCTGTAGTCGACGCCGCACAGGTCGAGCAATATCTTGAGCGGCACACCGGTGAACTCGCTGCAACTGATCATGCCGTGCGTGTACTGCACTGTCGGCACGGCCACGTTGCCCCATTCCATGCCGCTGTTGGCGCCACATTCGATGAAGTGGAAACGCGACACAGAAGGCAGACGCATGATCTCGTCCATGGTGAAGACCTTGGGCGTCTTGACCATCTTGTCGTCGCTGCCGTTGATCATCAGGCGGTGCTTGCTGGGATCGACATCCCACCAGCCCTGGTGATGACGCTCGAAATGCAGCCCGCTGGGCGTGACGATGCCGAACAGGCTCTGAAGCGGCGCAAAGCTCACCGAGGACTGCGCGGTCTGCGTTAGACCCGGGCTCGGGCGGCGCTGCACATTGCCCTCGAACTTCGAGGGCTTGCCATAACCCTCGGTCGCCACCGGCTGGCCCAGGCCCTTGCTGTGTTCGGGCAATTCGAGGATATTGGGGTCTCCCCCTTCGGCCGGCACCGGGTTGCCCTGCGCCATCGCACCAGCGGCGGCGGCTCCGCCCAAAGCAGCCGCAAAGGCCTTGCGCACGAAATCGCGCCTGCCGCGGCCAGCCTCGACAAAGACCTCGCGTACACCTGCCGGGTCGATGAAGTTCTCGGGCGCCTTGCGCAAGCGCCCGCTCGGATGTGCCATGGCGTCACCAGGCACTTCAGTCTTGGACCACACGTGGGCCTCCTGTCTGGGGTAGATCAGGGCGGACCCTGCAAGGTGCACCAATCAGCCAGAGGGCCGATCGAGCATCTGGCGCGGGGTTGCGACCTGACAAACACAATATAAGCAATTACAGATATATTAGCTCAGGCCCGCCAGGGCCATGTCGGTGGAAACACCAAGATGAAGTGCATCCAAGGTTCAGTCTGACGTCAGGCCGCCCTGCTTCGATCGCAGCACCGTTCTCGACGGTGCTACAACCTGCCCTGACATCACACTGCGACCGCACCGAACCGCACCTGCGACACCACCACCTGGCCAGGGCCACCATCACGGCGGGTCGGATCATTGCCCTGTTCATCAGTCACCGTCGCCTCCCGGCGGCGCTGACACCGCCGCCACAGCACCGCCATGTCGAACCAGAAGACGCCTCTCAAACATCTTTCGCCCGGCTGGTTTTCGGCCGTCATGGGCTGGGCCGGCCTGGCTCTGGCCTGGTTGCGTGCCGGCCCGCTGATGGGCGACATGGCTGGCGCCCTGGCGCTGGTGGCCGGCGCGGTGGCGACGCTGGGTTTCCTGCTGCTGGCCGGCGCCAGCGTGATGCGGTTGCAACGCTACCCCGAGGCGGTGCAGGCCGATCTGACCCATCCGGTGCGCTACGGCTTTGTCGCCACTTTTCCGGCCGCCCTCATCCTGCTGGCCAGCTTGGCGGTGGCGCTGGGGGGACCCGAACTCTGGTCCGAGACCTTGTGGTGGGCCGGCTGCACACTGCAGCTGGTGGTGACGCTGTGGGTGCTCGGCCGCGTGTGGCTGGGCCATCAGGCCGGTGGACTGCAATGGCCGGGTGTCACGCCGCTGCTCATCGTGCCGGCGGTGGGCAATGTGCTGGCGCCGCTGGCTGGTGTGAGCCTGGGACACGGCGACTTTGCTGCGGCGCAGTTCGGCATCGGCCTGTTCCTGTGGCCGCTGGTCACTGCGCTGCTGCTGGTGCGGGTGGCCAATGTCGGCCTGTGGCCCGAACGCATGTTGCCCGCCAGCTTCGTGCTGGTGGCGCCGCCGGCAGTGATCGGCCTGTCGGCCATGCAGCTCGGCGCGCCGGTGCTGCTGGGCTGGATGTGCTGGGGCATCGCGGTGTTCACGCTGCTGTGGGTCGGCCGGCTGTTGCGGCGTGTGGCCGCTGCGCCGTTCGGGCTGGCGCACTGGAGCATGTCGTTCCCGCTGGCGGCGCTGTCGGGATTGACACTCACGCTGGCGGCCAACGGTGGCCTGCTCAAGGTGCTGGGGCCCGCCGTGCTGGCGCTCACGAGCCTGGTGATCCTCGCACTCACTTTGGCGACCTGGCGCGGCCTGCGCGCCGGCACGTTGCTTGCCCCCGAAACCGTGGCCGTGATCACGAAGGAGGCAGCCCCGGGGCAAGCGTAGCGGCGGGCGGCGCCCCGGCGCCGCAGGTGATAATCCGTCGCGCCCGCGCCGAAGCGCGGGCATTTTTATTCCAACACTCCACACCCCGAGGCGCTCAACATGGCCGAGCAGCAAGATCCCGTCTTCCAGATCCAGCGCGTCTACCTCAAGGACTTGTCGCTGGAGCAGCCGAATTCACCGCAGATCCTGGTCGAGCAAGGCCAACCTCAGGTCGACATCAACCTGGGCGTCGAGATCGGTGGCATCACCGAAGGCATCTACGAAGTCAGCGTCACGGCAACAGTCACGACCAAGCTGGGTGAACGCACCTTGTTCCTGATCGAAGCCAAACAGGCCGGCATCTTCGAGATCCGCAACCTGGCGGAAGACCAGATCCAGCCCATCCTGGGCATCGCCTGCCCGGGCATCGTGTACCCGTACCTGCGTGCCATCGTGTCGGACGTGATCACCCGCGCGGGCTTCCCGCCGGTGCATCTGGCCGAGGTGAACTTCCAGGCCATGTTCGAAGCGCAGCAACAAGCCCAGCTCGAACAAGCCAACGGCGCCACGATGAATGCCTGACCCCGCGGGCGTTGGCGCCAGGCCCCGGGCCTGACGCTGGCCAGCGCCTCTCGCGACTCTGGCGGCGCCGGTCGACCCGACCCGGTGCAGCCCATCAACCCCACACAAGACCATGCGCATCAGCGTGCTCGGCGCCGGAGCCTGGGGCACGGCCCTGGCCGCGCAGTCGGCCAGCCGTTTCCCCACCCTGCTCTGGGGGCGCGACGCCGCCCAGATCAACGACATCACCAGCAGCCGGCGCAACAGCCGTTATCTGCCCGAGGTGGAGTTGCCGGGCGAACTGGCCTGCAGCACCGACCTCGGCGCCGCGCTGGCGCACGTGGCAGCGCCAGGTGAAAGAGAAGCCGGACTGATCGTCATCGCCACGCCCATGGCCGGGCTGCGCGAGATGCTGACGCGGCTGTCTGGCCAGGGCGCGGCGGCGGTGTGGCTGAGCAAGGGTTTCGAGGCGGGCAGTGGCCGGCTCGGCCACGAGATCGCCCGCGAGGTGGCGCCAGGCCTGCGCTGCGGCGTGTTGTCCGGCCCTAGTTTTGCACTCGAAGTGGCGCGTGGCCAACCCACCGCGCTGGTCTGCGCCAGCCAGCACAGCGACGTGGCCGATCTGGCCGTGCAGGCCTTTCACGGCGCCAGCCTGCGGGTGTATTCGTCGACCGATCCGGTGGGTGTGGAAGTGGGTGGCGCGGTCAAGAACGTGCTGGCCATCGCCACCGGCATCGCCGACGGCATGGGCCTGGGGCTGAATGCCCGCGCGGCCCTGATCACCCGCGGCCTGGCCGAGATGAGCCGGCTCGGCGCGGCGCTCGGTGCACAGGTCGAGACCTTCATGGGCCTGTCGGGCCTGGGCGACCTGGTGCTCACCGCCACCGGTGACCTGTCGCGCAACCGGCGCGTCGGCCTGCTGCTGGCCGAAGGGCGCAGTCTGGCCGACATCCTGCACACCCTGGGCCATGTGGCCGAAGGTGTCTACAGCGCCCACACCGTGTGGCAACGTGCCCAGAGCCTGGGGGTGGACATGCCCATCAGCGCCGCCGTGGTCGACGTGCTCGAAGGCCGCAGCACACCGCGTGATGCGCTGGTGCGACTGATGGGACGCGAGGCGCGGGCCGAACAGACCGGCTGATCGACCCACCGGTCGACCTCGCTCAGCCCCCGCCTGCGTAGCCGTTCTGGCGCCAGGCCTCGAACACCGCCACGGCCACGGCATTGCTCAGGTTGAGGCTGCGCTGGCCGGCGCGCATGGGCAAGCGGACCCGTCGATCGGGCGCCAGGGCATCACGCACCTCGTCCGGCAGGCCACGCGTCTCGCAACCGAACACCAGCCAGTCGCCCGGGCGCCAGGTCACCTCGTCGAACGGCCGAGATCCCTTGGTGGTGAAGCCGTAGAGCTGCAGCCCATCCGGCTGCAGCGCCTGGACGAAAGCTGCCCAGCTGGCGTGACGCTGCACCGGCGCGTATTCGTGATAGTCCAACCCGGCGCGGCGCAGCAGGCGGTCGTCCATGTCGAACCCCAGCGGCTCGATCAGGTGCAGCTCACACCCGGTGTTGGCCGCCAGCCGGATGATGTTGCCTGTGTTGGGCGGTATCTCGGGGTGGACGAGGACGATACGAAACATGGTGTGAGTCGGCGGTGAGGGGTGCGCCTGGGTCGGCGCCCGGGGTGGGATCCCGGGAGAGCACTCGATTGGAACCGAGAAGCCGCCGGTTCAGCCGTGTGCCGTGTGGCCCGTGGTGGCTTCGTCGTCCAGCGGCGTGCGCGCCACCACCCAGCACTGCACCTCGGCCGCCCCGCCGCGCAGCAGCACCCGGGCGGCTTCGGCCAGGGTGGCGCCGGTGGTCATCACGTCGTCGACGAGCACCACCCGTCGCCCGGCGACTCGAGCCTGGCCACGCGGGCCGAGCACAAAGGCCGCATGCACATTGGCAGCACGCTCGGCACGTGGCAGCGCCAGCTGATGCGCCGTATTGCGCACCCGCTCGATCAGCGTGGCATCGGCGCGCAGGCCACGGCGACGTGCCACATGCCGCGCCAGCTCCCAGGCCTGGTTGTAGCCACGCTCGCGCAGCCGCTCGGCGGCCAGCGGCACCGGCAACACCAGGTCGACCGCAGGCAGCCCGGGCGCTCGCTCGATCGCCCCAGCCAAGGCTCGCGCCAGCGGGCCGGCCAGGTCGACACCACCCTGAAACTTGAACCGCCCGAGCAAGCCGGCCCACGGATAGACATAGTCGAACGCCGCCACGGCCGCCACCTGGGGCGGGGGCAGGAGCACACAGGCGCCACACAGCAGCGGGCGATTCACCCTGGATGGCGCTGGCGCTGGCACTGGCACTGGCACTGGCACTGGCACTGGCACTGGCACTGGCACTGGCACTGGCACTGGCGTGGGCGACGACAGCTTGCTCTCGAACCCCGCCCACGCCGACGGCAGCCCGATGGCACATCGAGCACACCGCAGGCGGGGGGCACCAAAACGTGCCAGGCAGTCGGCACAGATGGCGCGGCCCTGCCAACGCCTGCACACCGTGCACAGGCTGCCGCCGAGCGCTTCGGCCAGGCCATCGGCAAGTGACGCCACAGCCGGGGTTGACCGCCACGAGCTCCAGGCCGTGGACCAGGCGCTGCGCAAGGCGCGGTGGGTCGGTTCAGTCATCGCACGGTACCGGCATGTCGACAGCAATCTCGCGGGCTGGTCGGTCCAGAGGAAGGGGAAGGCGCGGCGCGAAGCTGCCGCACCTTCACAATTTCGGCCCGGACCCCAACGACCCAGGCCAATGCCACGGCGGGCCAATCACCGCGCCGCCGCAGGCCGACGGGCCATGCTCAATATACTGCCGCGCTCCCCCGCACCCACCCGCCGATGAGCGCCACCGAACCCGCCGACACACCTGCTGCCACCATGATGACGCCGACACGGCTGGACCTGCCGGCGCTGCGGCGTGTGCAGCATCGGCAGGCCAAGGCCGACGCACCGTGGCTGCACCGCGAAGTAGCCACTCGTATGGCGGCTCGACTCGATCTGCTCAAGCTTGCCCCGACACGAGTGATCGACTGGTGGAGCCACGCCGGCGCCGGCAAGGACGATCTCGTCCGACACTACCCCAAGGCGCGTCATGTGGCGGTGGAACCCGCCGCCGTGTCGGCCGCGGCACCAGGGCCTGCTGCCCGGCCATGGTGGCGATCGTTCACGCGCAGTGACGGCGTCGAAGCCCTGGCCGACGACCAGCCGATTTCACCGGGTGAACTGCTGTGGTCGAACATGATGCTGCACTGGTGCGCCGATCTGCGACCTCTGCTGGCCGCCTGGCACGCTGCACTGCAGGTCGAGGGCATGCTGATGTTCTCGTGCCTGGGGCCGGACACACTGGCCGGCCTGCGCCGCCTCTACCAGCGCCAGGGCTGGGGTGTGCCGGCCAGCACCTTCATCGACATGCACGACCTGGGCGATGCACTCGTCAGCGCCGGCTTTGGTGATCCGGTGATGGACATGGAAATGATCACCCTCACCTGGGACAACCCGGCCGCCATGCTGGCCGAATTGCGCAGCCTGGGCAGCAACACCGCGCCGTCCAGGACGGCTGGACTTCGCACGCCGCGCTGGCGGACAAGCCTCGAACATGCGATCGACGACCAGCTGCGTGGGCCTGATGGCCGCGTCAGACTGGGCTTCGAGATCATCTATGGCCACGCAATCCGTGCTGTTGCGCGGGCTCCTGTCAAGGCGAGCACCGAAATTTCTCTGCAGGCAATGCGTGAGATGACCGCCAAACGCAGCCGCGGCACCACACCCTGACTCGGTGCTAGCCCTAGACCTGGATCAATTTGGTTGCCGGGCTCCACGGCGCGCATAAAATCCGCGTCGCTTTGAGCCGACATGTGCCCCATGATCTCGATCAAGACCTGATCGGATTTCGACGTATCGAACTGCCATGCCTTGATGCAAGGCAATGTCGAAACGCCGCGCCGACCCGGCACGGCAGCGCAGCAAGAGAGCCGTAAGAGATATCTGGAAGCGGTCGGACCCGGGTGATTCCGCCCGGGCCATCAGTGGTTTGCCGACCTGGCAGGCATCGTCCCCGCGGCGACCTGCGTGACGGCACCACGACGCGAGCCTACCGGCTGCCCTGGAAGAACGCTGCACCTGAGCAGGGTGGCCCGCCCTGCGACAAGTAGCCATGAACTGGAAGTGAGAAAGTGAGCGCGATGAAAACGATGCATGCCCTGAGACAACGCGCCAGCCGGTTCGGCCTGGCAGCAGCGGCGGCCCTGACCACCACGGCCGCCATGGCGGTCAACGACCTGCCTGGCGGCCCCAAGGTCAACCAGCTCGACCTGCCTGGCGGCGCCACCAAGATGGCCAGCGACATCCAGGGCCTGCACTACCTGCTGCTGGTGATCTGCAGCGTGATCTTCGTCGTCGTGTTCGGCGCGATGTTCTATTCGATCATCAAGCACCGTCGCTCGGTAGGCCACAAGGCGGCCAACTTCCACGAGAGTGTGGCGGTCGAGATCGCCTGGACCATCGTGCCGTTCATCATCGTCGTGGTGATGGGTGCACTGGCAACCAAGACCGTCGTGGCGCAAAAGGACACGACCAACGCCGACGTCACCATCAAGGCCACCGGCTACCAGTGGAAGTGGGGTTACGACTACCTCAAGGGTGAA
The DNA here is from genome assembly GCA_016702605.1 of Candidatus Intricatilinea gracilis. Lineage (GTDB taxonomy): Bacteria > Pseudomonadota > Gammaproteobacteria > Burkholderiales > Burkholderiaceae_C > Sphaerotilus > Sphaerotilus gracilis. The sequence goes on along the minus strand of JADJDQ010000007.1, from coordinate 43,928 downwards.
GGTGAAGGCATTGCCTTCCTGTCGACGATCGACAACGTGCATCGGGCCATGTCGGATGCCGGCAAGCCCGAAGGCGACGACTACCTGCGCAAGGTGGACAACCCGCTGGTCGTGCCGGTGGGCAAGAAGGTGCGCATCATCACCACCGCCGATGACGTGATCCACTCGTTCACGGTGCCCGATTTCGGCATCAAGCAAGACGCCCTGCCCGGCTTCGTGCGTGACACCTGGTTCCGCGCCGACAAGGTCGGCACCTACTACGGTCAATGCGTCGAACTGTGCGGCAAGGAACACGCCTACATGCCCATCGTCGTCAAGGTGCTGAGCGCCGACGACTACAGCCAGTGGGTCGACGGTGAACGCAAGAAGATGGCCGCACGGGCCGACGATCCGGCCAAGGTCTGGGCGCTGGACGAACTGGTCGCCCGTGGCGCCAAGGTCTACGCAGCCAACTGCCAGGCCTGCCATCAGCCCAACGGCAAGGGCGCCGGCCCGATCAAGCCGCTCGACGGCTCGGCCGTGGTGCTCGACGCCGAGAAGGGCAAACAGATCGCGGTGCTGCTGAACGGCCAGAACAACGGCGCGATGCCGGCGTGGAAGACGTTGTCGGACACCGAACTCGCCGCCGTCATCACCTACACCAAGAACAACTGGTCGAACAAGACTGGTCAGATCGTGCAGCCGGCCGACGTGGTCGCGGCCCGCAAGTAATCAGGCCGAGACGAGAGGAATCCATCTATGAGCGCAGTTCTCCATCCCGGCGGTCACGCACACGGCAACGACCACGCCCACGACCACGATGACCATCACGGCGCGCCGCACGGCTGGCGTCGCTGGGTCTTCGCCACCAACCACAAGGACATCGGCACGCTGTACCTGCTGTTCGCCTTCACGATGCTGATGATCGGTGGCGTGTTGGCACTGCTGATCCGCGCCGAGTTGTTCCAGCCCGGCCTGCAGTTCGTGAACCCCGAGCTGTTCAACCAGTTCACCACCATGCATGGCCTCATCATGGTGTTCGGCGCCATCATGCCGGCCTTCGTGGGCTTCGCGAACTGGATGATCCCGCTGCAGATCGGTGCGGCGGACATGGCCTTTGCACGCATGAACAACTTCAGCTTCTGGCTGATGATCCCGGCCGCCATCATGCTGGTGACGAGTTTCTTCATGCCCGGCGGCGCACCCGCCGCGGGCTGGACGCTCTACGCGCCGCTGACGCTGCAGATGGGCCCGTCGATGGACGCCGGCATCTTCGCGATGCACATCCTGGGCGCCTCGTCGATCATGGGTTCGATCAACATCATCGTCACCATCCTCAACATGCGCGCCCCGCGCATGACGCTGATGAAGATGCCGATGTTCTGCTGGACCTGGCTGATCACCGCCTACCTGCTGATCGCCGTGATGCCCGTGCTGGCCGGCGCCATCACCATGACGCTGACGGATCGCCACTTCGGCACCAGCTTCTTCAATCCCGCCGGTGGCGGTGATCCGATCATGTACCAGCACATCTTCTGGTTCTTCGGTCACCCCGAGGTCTACATCATGATCCTGCCGGCCTTCGGCATCGTCAGCCATGTGGTGCCGGCCTTCGCACGCAAGAAGCTGTTCGGTTATTCGTCGATGGTGTATGCCACCTCGTCGATCGCCATCCTGTCGTTCATCGTGTGGGCGCACCACATGTACACGACCGGCATGCCGCTCACCGGCCAGCTGTTCTTCATGTACGCCACGATGCTGATCTCGGTGCCCACCGGCGTGAAGGTGTTCAACTGGATCGCCACCATGTGGCGCGGCTCGATGACCTTCGAGACACCCATGCTCTGGGCCGTGGGTTTCATCTTCGTGTTCTCGATGGGCGGCTTCACCGGCCTGATCCTGTCGATGGCGCCGATCGACATCCAGCTGCAGGACACCTACTACGTGGTGGCGCACTTCCACTACGTGCTGGTGGCCGGCTCACTCTTCGCCATGTTCTCGGGCGTGTACTACTGGGGCCCCAAGTGGACCGGCGTCATGTACTCCGAGACGCGCGGCAAGATCCACTTCTGGGGCTCGCTGATCGCCTTCAACGTCACGTTCTTCCCGATGCACTTCCTGGGTCTGGCCGGCATGCCGCGTCGTTATGCCGACTACCCGATGCAGTTCACCGACTTCAACGCAATCGCCTCGGTCGGCGCCTTCGCCTTCGGTCTGCTGCAGGTGTACTTCTTCTTTGCCGTCGCGCTGCCCATGATGATGGGCAAGGGCGAGAAGGCGCCGCAAAAGCCTTGGGACGGTGCCGAAGGCCTCGAGTGGGAAGTGCCGTCGCCGGCGCCCTTCCACACCTTCGAGACCCCGCCCAACCTCGACGCGAGCGCCAGCCGCATCGTGCCCTGAGCCCGACCCCATGAGCGAGCCCACCGTGACCTCGAACGACAAACGCGCCAACGTCAAGCTCGGGCTGATCCTGGCCAGCGTGGCCGTGGTCTTCTTCGTCGGATTCGTCGCCAAGGTGGTGCTGCTCGGGCGCTGAGCCCGCTGCAGCCTGGCCCGCCGCGCCGCGTTCCGATCCTCTGCCCGCCGATGTCGACCACTTCACCTTCACCCGCCGCGCTGGCCCGCATGCTGCGGCACGACAACACCACCATGCTGGGCAAGCTGGTGGTGGTGGCGACCTTGATGTTCGGCTTCGGCTACGCGCTGGTGCCGATCTACAAGGCCGCGTGTGAAGCCCTGGGCATCAACGTGCTGACCCTGACCGAACGCGAAGGCAAACGGCAGGACGTGGACGAGGTGCGCAAGAACAGCCAGGTCGACACCAGCCGCCTGATCACGGTCGAGTTCGACGCCAATGCGCGCGGGCCGTGGCAGTTCAAGCCGGCGCAGGGGTCGGTGCAGGTGCATCCGGGCGCCGTCACCACGGTGATGTACGACTTCAAGAACGTGCAGGGCCGTGTCATGCGTGCCCAGGCCATCGCCAGTTATGCCCCCATGAGCGCAGGGGCCCACTTCAACAAGCTCGAGTGTTTCTGCTTCAACGAATACACGCTGCAGCCGGGTGAAGCCAGGCACTGGCCGGTGACCTTCGTGATCGACCCCAAGCTGCCCAAGGACGTGACCACCATCACCTTGTCCTACACCTTCTTCGAGGTCGGCGGCAAGGTGCCGGCCGCGCCGCAGGCACGCGCCGATCAGGCCGTGCCGCAGGCAGCCGCCGCACGTCGCAGCTGAACCAGTCAGTCGACACAGACCGGCACCATGTCCGCCAAGACACCCATCCCGCCAGGCAAGGCTGCCAGGCCCGAGCCCAGGACGGCCGCACGATCCGACCTGGCCGCTGCGGCACAACGCAAGGGCTCGTTCCTTCCAGACCGCTCGCGCCGTGGCCTGGTCGTTCTTCGGCATCCGGCGCGGCGCCGACTACGCCAACGACGTCGGCAAGCTCAACCCGGTGCACGTCATCGTCGCTGGCGTATTGGCCGCGGTGTTGTTCGTGATCGCCCTCATCACCTTGATCCACTGGGTCGTGGGCAGCGGCGTCGCAGCCAGCTGACGGCGGCACGCACCGGCAGCCTTCGCCCACCAAGACCAGTTCTCACGTTTCGACCAAGTTCCTGCAGGAGACCCCAAAGATGTCCGCTAGCCCCCAAGGCGCAACGCCCTACTACTACGTACCCGCACCGTCACGCCACCCGGCGATGATGGCCCTGGGCCTGCTCTTCGTCGTGCTGGGCGCCAGCCAGTGGGTCAACGGCCACGGCTGGGGCGCGTATTCGCTGCTGTTCGGCCTGTTGTGGGTGGCAGTCGTGCTGCGCCAGTGGTTCGGCGAAGCCGCCGGTGAAAGTGAAGGCGGCCTGTACAGCGACCGCATCGACGTGTCGTTCCGCTGGAGCATGAGCTGGTTCATCTTCTCGGAGGTGATGTTCTTCGCGGCCTTCTTCGGCGCCCTGTACTGGGCCCGCGCCCAGTCGGTACCGAGCCTGGGCAGCCTCGAGAACGCCTTGTTGTGGCCCGATTTCAAGGCCATCTGGCCCAGCAGCGGCGTCGGCATGACGGGTGCGCCCAGCGGCCTGGTCGAACCCTTCACCACCATGGGCCCGTGGCCCATCCCCACGATCAACACCGCCATCCTGCTCAGCTCGGGTGTGACACTGACCATCGCCCACCACGCCCTCATCGCCGGGCAACGCGCCAAGGCTGTCGGCTGGATGTGGTTTACCGTGCTGCTGGGCATCTCCTTCCTGGGTCTGCAAGGCTACGAATATGCCCACGCCTACAACGAGCTCAACCTCAAGCTGACCTCGGGTGTCTACGGCTCGACCTTCTTCATGCTGACGGGCTTCCACGGCTTCCACGTCTTCGTGGGCATGCTGATGCTGCTGTTCATCACCCTGCGGCTGCAAAAGGGCCACTTCAGCCCCGAGCGCCACTTCGGCTTCGAAGGTGCAGCCTGGTACTGGCACTTCGTCGACGTGGTGTGGCTGGGCCTGTACCTCATCGTCTACTGGCTCTGAACCAGCGCGCCGCGGCGGGTCCGCGGCACCTGGCCACCGCTGAACGACAAGAGCGCCCGAAGGCGCTCTTGTCATTTGTCCGCTCTTGTCATCGCGGTCGATGGCAGCGTCGCTGACGCCGCAAAGGCTGGCGTCAACGCATCAGCGGCAGGCCACCGGGCCGGATCCAGCCCATCATCGCGGCGAACAACACGAACAAGAACAAGGCCACCGACAGTCCGACCCGAACGGCCAGTGCCTTGGCCATGCGGCCATCGGCGGAGCCCTTGTCGGCGGGTTGACCACCCGGTCGCTTGAGCATGAACACACCGGCACTCGCCAAGGCGATCACCACCAGAACCAGGCCCGACACGACGATGAATTTCATGATGCCGCCACTGTATTGCATCCTCGTCACGCTCGGACCGGCAGAGATGCGGCCGTGACTGCGGGTATACGCTCACGCTGGATGATTGCGGTGGCGGCCCTGCTGGCGGCCTGCGCGATGGCAGCACTCGGGCTGTGGCAGCTCGACCGGGCCAGGCAGAAGATCGCCCTGGCCAGTGCGCTCGAAACCCGTGTCGCCCTGGCGCCGATCACGGCCATGCAACTCGCCGGACCGGCACCGGTTGTGGAGGCACAAGGCGCCGGTGCAGCCCCGCTCGAGCAAGCTGCCAGGCAGCAGGTCGAGCAACAACTGGCGGCACACCTCGACCGACGCATCGAGCTCAGCGGCCGCTGGATCAACGAAGCCAGCGTCTTGCTCGACAACCGCCAGATGGACGGCCGGCCGGGCTTCTACCTCTACACCCCGCTGCGCCTGAGTGATGGCCGCGTGGCAATGGTGCAACGTGGCTGGTGGCCACGTGACGCACGAGACCGCAGCCGCGTGCCATCACCACCCGAAGCCAAGGGTGTGGTCCACTTCACCGGCCGCATCAGCCGGGCGCCGGCCCGCACCTTCAGCCTGGGCAGCGGCGGCGACTCCGGCCACATCCGACAGAACCTCGACGTGGTCGAATACGGTCGCAGCGTGGGGCTGACCGTGTTGCCCCTGCTGATCGTGCAACTCGACCCCGATGTGGAACAAGCTGCCGACCGTGGCACCGATACCTCGGTCGACACGCCGGTCGACCGCAGCACCGCCGGTGCCGACCACACCGCGCAAGCGAGTGCGGCGGCGCTGCCAGTCGACACTGCACCCGAGTTGCGGCGCGACTGGCCCAAGCCGGCGGTCGACATCGACAAACACTACGGCTACGCCACCCAGTGGTTCGCGCTCTGCGCCCTGATCGTCATCCTCTATGTCTGGTTCCAAATCATCCGCCTCCGATTCAGCACGCCATGAGCCCGGCGAATCGCTCAGCCTGACAGTGCACGACCTGCCCGCCCAGGTGATCGACGACGCCACCCGCCGCAGCGGGCGCATCAAGATGATCCTGCTGCTGCTCATCTGCTCGGCGCCGGTGGTGGCCTCGTATTTCACCTACTACGTGGTGCGCCCGCAGGGGCGCAGCAACTACGGCACGCTGGTCACACCCAAACCCCTGCCCCCGGCCAGCGCCCTGGCGCTGCGCACCGAGCAGGGTCAGGCGGTCGATCCACAGGCCTTGCGGGGCCAGTGGCTACTCGTCGTGGTGGGTGACGGCAACTGTGATGCGCAGTGTGAGCAGTTGCTCTACACCCAGCGCCAGCTGCGCGAAACGCTGGGCAAGGAGATGGAACGTGTCGACCGCGTCTGGCTCGTCACCGGTGACACACCGGTGCGCCCGGCCTTGTTGCCTGCCCTGGCCAAGGCCACGGTGCTGCATGTGCAGCGCGACGCCCTGGCCAACTGGCTGCAACCCGACACAGGCCATGCACTGGAGCAGCAGCTCTATCTGGTCGACCCGATGGGCAACTGGATGATGCGGTTCCCGGCCAGGTTCGAGCCCAGCCGCGTCAAGCGTGACCTCGAACGCCTGCTGCGCGCGTCGTCCTCGTGGGACAAGGCGGGGCGTTGACCGCCATGAGCGTGACCGCTCCGGTGGACCTGAGCCCCGGCGCCACCATTGCCGCCATCGGCGCCGTGCTCGCCGTGTTGCTGCTGGCGCTCGACACCTGGCGTCGGCGGCGCAGCGGCGGCCCGGGTGTGCGCCGCGCACCGCTGCAGTCGCTCACGCTGCTGACCTTGTTCCTCACCTTCGACCTGGTGGTGTTTGGCGCCTACACACGTCTGAGCGACTCGGGCCTGGGTTGCCCCGATTGGCCGGGCTGTTATGCCAGCGCCAGCCCGCTGGGTGCCCACCCCGAGATCGAGGCCGCCGAGGCCGCCTTGCCCAGCGGGCCGGTCACGCAATCCAAGGCCTGGATCGAGATGGTGCACCGGTACCTGGCCACCGCCGTGGGTGCATTGATCACCGCCATCATGGTGGCCGCCTGGTGGGCACACTGGCGGGCCGGCCGTGGCGGCGCGCCGGGCAAGCTCCAGCCAGGCACGGGCCCGGCCCGCGCTGCAGCGCCAGCGCCAGCGCCCACATCACCCGGCTGGGCCACCCTGTGTTTTGTCTGGGTCTGTGTGCAAGGTGCGTTCGGCGCCCTCACGGTGACGATGAAGCTTTACCCGGCCATCGTCACGCTGCACCTGCTGGGTGGTGTCGGCCTGCTGGCCCTGCTGGCCGTGCTGGCGCGGCGCGGCATGTTGGCGAGTGACACGGTATCCCCCCCGGCAACAACCGCCCCCGCACCGTCGTGCGACGGGGCCACGGCCCTGGCTGGGGCAGACACACGACAGGTCCGGCCGCAAGGCCGCCATGACTGGCGCCCGAGCCAGCGGGCCCTGCTGATCGGCCTGCTGTTGCTGCTGCTGGCGCAGATCACGCTCGGCGGCTGGGTGAGCACCAACTATGCCGTGTTGGCCTGCAGCGACTTTCCCACCTGCCACGGCAGCTGGTGGCCCGAGGCCGATTTCGCCGCCGGCTACACCGTGCTGCGCGACCTGGGCCGTCACGCCGATGGCAGCCTGCTGGCGAGCAGCGCACTCACGGCCATCCACCTCGGTCATCGAGTGGGCGCGCTGGTGCTGGTGATCGCGGCCGCCCTGGTGGCCTGGCGGCTGCGCGGCGCCAAGGTCACGCCCTGGCAGCGTCGCGGCTGGCTAGGCGTGCTGACCTTGCTGGTGGCGCAGGTGGTGACGGGTGTGTCGAACGTCGTGCTCAGCTGGCCGTTGCTGGCCGCCTTGCTGCACACCGGCGGCGCGGCCGCACTGCTGGCGCTGCTGGCGGCCCTGCTCACCCGTACGCCGTCCCATTCTTGCCGCCGGGCTTGAACCAACTCTTCACCGACCCGTCACCGATCGACCACCGCCATGTCCACACCCTTGTCGCGCCCCGCAGCGCTGAACAGTTCGGGTACGCTGCCCGGTGTCGCGGCCCCTGTTGCCATGTCCAACCCAACCGATTCCACCCCCTCGGCCTTGCCACAGCTGCCAGTCAGCAGTGGCCGACCGGTCTGGCGCCAGTACATGACGCTGGCCAAGCCACGTGTGGTGCAGCTGATCGTGTTCTGCGCGCTCATCGGCATGTTGCTGGCCGTGCCCGGCAGGCCGCTGTGGAGCGACGTGTTCACCGCCCTGCTCGCCTCGGCCGGCATCTGGCTGGTGGCCAGCGCTGCAGCAGCCTTCAACTGCCTGATCGAGCAGCACATCGACTCGCGCATGAAGCGCACCTCGTGGCGGCCCACGGCGCGTGGTGAACTCAGCCGCAACCAGGCGCTGCTGTTTTCGGCCATCCTGTGCGGCGCCGGCGGCGTGGTGCTGTACGTCTGGGTCAACCCGATCACCATGTGGCTGACGCTGGCCACGTTTGTCGGCTACGCCATCGTCTACACGGTGGTGCTCAAGCCCCTGACGCCACAGAACATCGTGATCGGCGGCGCCTCGGGCGCCATGCCGCCGGTGCTGGGCTGGGCGGCGATGACGGGTGACGTGGGCGCCGAGTCGATGATCCTGTGCATGATCATCTTTCTTTGGACGCCGCCGCACTTCTGGGCACTGGCGCTGTACCGCGCCGAAGACTACGCACGCGCCGGATTGCCGATGTTGCCTGTGACGCACGGCAATGAATTCACGCGCTTGCAGATCCTGCTCTACACCTTTGTCCTGTTCGCCGCGACACTGCTGCCTTTCGTGCAGGGCATGAGTGGCTGGCTCTATCTGGCCTGCGCCGTGTTGCTGGGGGCCCGGTTCATCCAGCTGGCCTGGCAGCTCTGGCGCAGTTACAGCGAGGCGCTGGCGCGCAAGACCTTCCGGTACTCCATCCTGCAACTCTCGCTGCTGTTCGCCGCCTTGCTGGTGGACCATTACCTGAGGCCCTGGTTGTGACTTTCCCGCTTGTCCGTCTGCCCAAGTTCCGCCGCCGCGCCCTGGCCGGCGCTGCCCTGGCGCTGTGTCTTGCCCCCGCCCTGATGTTGGCGGGCTGCGACAGCAAGCCCGAACACCCGCCGTTCAAGTCGGTCGACATCACCGGCGCCGACTACGCCCGCACACTCGATCTGCCCGACGCCGACGGCAAACAACGCAACCTGAGCGAGTTCAAGGGCAAGCTGGCCGTGGTGTTCTTCGGCTACACGCAATGCCCCGACGTGTGCCCGACCACACTCACCCACCTGCAGGAAGTGAAACAACTGCTCGGCAAGGATGGCGACAAGCTGCAGGCCATCTTCGTCACGGTTGACCCCGACCGCGACACCGCCGCCTTGCTCAAGGCCTATGTGGGCGCCTTCGACCCGAACTGGATCGGCCTGCGTGGCAGCCCCGAGCAGATCGCGGCCGCCGCCAAGGAGTTCAAGGTGTTCTACCGCAAGGCGCCGGGCAAGACGCCCGAGAGCTACACGGTGGACCACACGGCGGCGTCGTACGTGTTCGACACGAGCGGTCGCATCCGCCTGTACGTCCGTCACGCGGCCACGCCGGCCGAGATTGCGGCGGATCTGAAGATCCTGCTCGCGTCGGGCTGACCATCGGCAGACGCGGCCGACCAGGCCGCCGCCTGGCGATAACCGGCCCGCGGCACCAGCAGCGTCAGCGCGCGCCGAGCACTTCCCAGCGTTCGAGCAGTTCGAGCAGTTCCATCTCGATGGCTTCGTAACGCGTCTGCACGCTGGCGATACGTTCCGGCGTACGGGTGTAGAGCTCGGTGCCGGCCAGTTCGGCGCCCAGCAGCTTTTGCTCGGCTTCGAGTCTTTCGATCCGGCCTGGCAACTCGTCGAGTTCGCGTTGTTCGCGAAAACTCAGCTTGCGTTTGGCCGTGGCCGAACTCGGCGTGACCGCCGCACTGGTGGCCGCCGTGGTGCTGGCAGACGGAGCGCCGGCGCGCGCCGCGAGGTTCGGTGCCGCGCCGGACGATGTGGCTGCCGACACGCCGCTTGTGCTGGCAGCAGATGAACTCGCCGCAGATCCGCCAGTGCTTGCGCCCGCCCCGGCGCTCGACGCCGCCGCCGACTTGAGGCTCGCAGCTCGGCGCGACTGGGTCAGCCAGTCCTCGACGCCACCTTCGTATTCGCGCCAGCTGCCTGCCCCTTCACTCACCAGCGTGCTGGTGACCACGGCGTCCAGGAAGCGCCGGTCATGGCTGACCAGGAAGACGGTGCCCGGGTAGTCCTGCAGCAGCACTTCGAGCAACTCGAGCGTCTCGATGTCCAGATCGTTAGTCGGCTCGTCGAGCACCAGCACATTGGCCGGGCGCGCCAGCAAACGCGCCAGCAGCAGGCGATTGCGCTCACCACCCGACAGGCTCTTGACCGGCGAATTGGCGCGCGCCGGTGAGAAGAGAAAGTCGCTCAGGTAACTCATCACGTGTTTGCGCGCGCCGGCGATTTCGATCCATTCGCTGCCCGGGCTGATGGTGTCTGCCAGCGTGCGTTCGAGGTCGAGCGCAGCGCGCATCTGGTCGAAATACGCTACCTGCAGGTTGGTGCCCAGGCGCGCCTTGCCCGAGTCGGGCACCAGTTCACCGAGGATGAGCTTGAGCAGCGTGGTCTTGCCGGCGCCGTTGGGGCCGATCAGGCCGACCTTGTCACCCCGCAGGATGGTGGCGCTGAAGTTGCGCACGATGACCTTGTCACCAAAGGACTTGTTCACACCGTCCAGTTCGGCCACCAGCTTGCCGCCAGCCGCGCCGGTATCGGCCTCGATACGCACCTTGCCCACCAGGTCGCGCCGCGCAGCCGCGTTGCGCGCAGTTGTTCGAGCCGGCCGATCCGCGCCACGCTGCGCGTGCGGCGCGCTTCCACGCCCTTCCTGATCCAGATCTCCTCCTGCGCCAGCAGCTTGTCGGCGCGGGCGTTGGCCAGCGCCTCGTTCTGCAGCTCGTAGACCTTGCTGGCTTCGAAGGCGGCGTAGTTGCCCGGGTAGCTGCGGATCTGGCCGCGGTCGAGTTCGATGATGCGGGTCGACACCGCGTCCAGAAAGGCCCGGTCATGGGTGATCACCATGAGTGTGCCGGCAAAGTTGATGAGCAGATCCTGCAGCCACAGGATGGCGTCCAGGTCCAGATGGTTGGTCGGCTCGTCCAGCAGCAGCAGGTCGGGCGCTGCCACGAGGGCCTGCGCCAGCGCGACACGTTTCTTCAATCCGCCCGACAAGGCATCGACCTTGGTCTCGGGGTTCAGGCCCAGACGTTCGAGCGTGGCGTCGACACGTTGCTCCCAGGTCCAGCCCGACAAGGCCTCGATGCGCGTCTGCAGCGCGTCGAGGTCTTCGCTGGCGTCGTGCGCCTCGTAACGCGCGCGCAGGTCGCGCACCTCGGCCACGCCTTCACTCACGGCGTCGAACACGGTGAGGCCGGGCGCAAAGAGCGGCTCCTGAGGCAGATAACAGCGACGCAGGCCTTGCTGCACCTGCAGCGTGCCGTCGTCGACCAGATCGATGCCGGCCAGGATCTTGAGCAGCGACGACTTGCCTGTGCCGTTTCGGCCGATCAGGCCGACCCGTTCCCCCGGCTCGAGTGCCAGTGCGGCATGGTCGAGCAGGGCCACATGGCCAAAGGCCAGACAAGCGTCGGCCAGGGTAAGTACAGCCATGGAATCGTCCTCGGGAAAAACAAAACCGGCCCAAACGGGCCGGCGCAGGCGCGGTGTGCTTCAGCCAGCCGGTGCGCCATGAGGCGACCGGCCGCTGAGCCGCGTCGAGATCACTTGTAGCGGATGTCGGCGCGGCGGTTCTGCGCCCAGGCGGCTTCGTCGTGGCCCATGGCGACCGGGCGTTCCTTGCCATAACTGATGGCCTCGAGCTGGCCGTCCTTGGCGCCCATCACCTTGAGCGCCTTGACCACCACTTCGGCACGGCGCTGGCCCAGCGCCAGGTTGTATTCGCTGCTGCCACGTTCGTCGGCGTTACCTTCGACCACGGCCTTCAGCTCAGCAGCACCGGCCATGTATTTGCCGTGGGTCTCGACGACCGGGCGGGCGTCGTCGCGCAGCGTGTCGCGGTCGAAGTCGAAGTACACACTTCTGGCGCGCATGAGGGCGCTGTTCGGGTCGAGGTGCGGAGCCAGGGCGACCGGTTGAGGTGCGACGATGGGCGCGGGTTGCGGCTTGGCGGCTTCGACCACCGGCGCAGGCGCCGGAGCGGGGGCAGGCGCGGGCGCCACGGCAACCGGTGCAGCGACCGGGGCGGGCGCGGGTGCCGGTGCAGGCGCGGCAGGGGGCGGGGTGCTCGAACAAGCGGCCAGTGCAAGTGCCATCAAGGCGGCAGAAGTCAGACGAAGCATGGTGGTGGTTTCCTCAGTGAATTGCGATGGACACGGTGGCGCGCCCAGCGCAGCGCGACCTGGCCCGCACTCTAGCGCAAGAAAATGCCCGCTTCACGGCAGCGAAACCGAGTGACACATGCTGGGCTGAGAACGATCAGGCCCGCTCAAGGCCGCTCGAGGCCGCGACGGCGCGGCGGCATCACACTCACCACAACGGTCAGGGCCACCAGGATCCACAGCGGCCACAAACCCAGCCGGCCGGCCCACGCCGCGTAAGGTGTCACGCCGTTGCGCCCCTCGACCAGACCGACCAGCACACCCTGGCGATGCGGCGGCAAAGTGTGGGTGACGACGCCTCGGTGGTCGATCACCACGGTGGCGCCGGTGTTGGTGGCGCGCAGCATGGGCCGCTGCAGTTCGAGCGTGCGCAACCGAGAGATCTGCAGGTGCTGCTGGACGGCAAAACTTTCGCCGAACCAGCCGATGTTGCTGAGGTTGGCCAACAGGTGCGGCGCCTGACGGCTGTCGACGAACCGTGCGGCGAGTTCTTCGCCGAACAGGTCTTCGTAACAGATGTTGGGCGCCACCTTGAGGCCTCGCACCACAAACGACGGCGCCACCAGCGCGCCGCGGTTGAAGTCGCCCAGCGGCATGTTCATGAGGTCGACGAACCAGCGAAAGCCCAGCGGGATGAACTCACCGAAGGGCACGAGGTGATGTTTGTCGTAGCGGTAGGTCGGCGCCCCGGCCGCCATGCCAACGGCGGAGTTGGTGTAGCCACCACGGGCCTCGCCCAATGGCACACCGAACAACGCCGCGCTGCGACCCTGCTCGAAGTGGCTGCGCAGGCCGTCCCAGTAGCCAAAGGGCAGATCCTGCGGCAGCAGCGGCACGGCGGTTTCGGGCGCCAGCACCAGGTCGGTGGTGGCCGCACGCAAGGCCTGGTCGTGCCAGGCCAGGCTGGCAGGCAGCAGCGCGGGGTCGAACTTCTCGTTTTGCGCCACATTGCCCTGCAGAAGGGTCACGGTCAGCTGGCCGGCTCGTGTGGTGAAGTCAGGACCGCGCGGCGCCCACCCCTGCACAAGTGCGGCAACCACCAGCGTCACCAGGGCCGCCAGGGCAACACTGCGGCGCTGGTCGAGACGGCGCGCCAGCCACAGGCCCAGACCACCGGCCAGTGCAGCGCCGATCGCTCCCATGCCGTAAACACCGAGCCACGGCGCCAACACGCCGAGCAGGCCATCGACGTGGGCATAACCCGACGCTGCCCAGGGGAATCCGGTCAGCCACTGCGCCCGCAGCAATTCGGTAAACAACCAGAGTGCAGCAAACAACACGACGTCGCGCCACATCGCGCCGCGGCCGGACCAGCGCGCCCAGGCGGCACAGGCCGCTGCCGTGAAACTGCCGAGAAACAGCGCCAGCGCCACCACCGCGGCACCGGCCAGCAGGGCCGGCATCTCGCCGTATCGATGCATGCTGATGTAGAGCCACCAGACACTGACGCCGAGCCAGTTCGCGCCGAACAACCAGCCGGCCAGCGCCGCCTGTCGCACCGATGCGCCGCGCAAGGCCACCACCAGCGCCACCAACGCCAGCAATTGCAGGGCAGGCAAGGGCCACGGCGCTATCGACCAGGCATGGGCCAAGCCGGCCAACGCGGCGACCACCAGCGGCAACCAGGGTCTGCGCATGGGCGAGGTGGTCGGCGCTGCTGCTGGCGCCGTCTCCGTCGGCTGAACGTCGGGCGGGGTGCTGCCGCCGCCGTGATCCGGGTTCAAGCCGGCGGCGCGGGTTCGGGCACGCGTGTCACCTTGAACCAGCGCACCGCGCCGCTGCGCGCCAGCATGACGACAAAACGCAGGCCACCGATGTCGACCGACTCGCCGCGCCGCGGCACCCGACCGAGTTCGTGGGCGAGCAATCCACCGATGGTGTCGAAGGCGTCGATCGGCAGGTTGGTGCCGAAATTGGTGTTGACCGCGTCGATGGTGGCGTCACCGGCCACGCGCTGGCCGCCGTCGGCCAGGGTGTAGATGCCGGTTTCGTCGCTGCGGTCGTCGAATTCGTCTTCGATCTCGCCGACGATCTGTTCGAGCACGTCCTCGATGGTCAGCAGGCCGGCCACCTTGCCGAACTCGTCGATGACGATGGCGATGTGGTTGCGGTTGACGCGGAAGTCGCGCAGCAACTCGTTGAGGTTTTTCGACTCGGGCACGAACACCGGCGGACGCAGCAGCGTGCGAAGGTTTAGTTCGGGGGCACGCTGCAGCTTGAGCAGGTCCTTGGCGTGCAGGATGCCGATGATGTTCTCGCGCTCACCATCGAACACCGGAAAACGCGAATGCCCCGTCTCGATCATGCTGGCCAGCATCTCGTCGTAGGGCTCGGCAATGTCGAGCAGGTCCATGCGCGGGCCGGCCACCATGATGTCGCCGGCCGTCTGGTCGGCCATGCGCAGCACCCCCTCGAGCATCAAGCGTGACTGAGGCTCGATCAGCTCGCGCTGCTCGGCGTCGGCCAGCGTTTCCATCAACTCGTCGCGCGAGTCGGGGCCGGGGGAGAGAAATTCGACGAGCCGTTCGAACAGGCCGCGGCGATCACTGGGTGGCGTCCGCTCGCTGGTGCGAGCCGGACGCGATCCGGACTGAGGGGTCAGACACGGGCAAAGCCGCAAGTGGATATGTTTCAAGAATACCCGAAGGCAAGCCCGGCGCCGCCACGAGCCCCCCAGACGTTGTGTCGACGCCGCGCCGCTCTTGACTCGCAAGGATCTGCCCCAAGATGGAGAATCGCGCCTGCGCTCGCCACCACACGGCGTCACCGCCTACCGATCCACCGACTCGCGCGCCCGACCACGCGAGTCCACCGAGCGGCCCTGCCGCCGTCCACCATGTCCAACGGCCTGATTCCTGCCACGATCCTCACCGGCTTTCTCGGCAGCGGCAAGACCACGCTGCTCAAACGTGTGCTCACCGAGGCGCATGGCCAGAAGATCGCCGTCATCGAGAACGAATTCGGCGAAGAAAACATCGACAACGAGATCCTGGTGAACGACACCCAGGAGCAGATCATCCAGCTCAACAACGGTTGTGTGTGTTGCACCATCCGCGAGGACCTGCGCTCGACCTTGTCCGATCTGGCAGACAAACGCCGCAAGGGCGAGATCAGCTTCGACCGCGTCGTGATCGAGACCACCGGCCTGGCAGATCCCGGCCCGGTGGCGCAGACCTTCTTCATGGACGACGAAATTGCCGAAAGTTACCTGCTCGACTCGGTGCTCACGCTGGTTGACGCCAAACACGCCGACCAGCAACTCGACACCCGCCAGGAGGCGCGCCGCCAGATCGGTTTTGCCGACCAGATCTTCCTGAGCAAGACCGAACTGGTCGACGAGGCCAGCCTGGCGGCGCTGACACATCGGCTCAAACACATGAACCCGCGCGCGCCGCAAAGCAAGGTGCATTTCGGCGAGGTGCCGATCGCCCAGGTGTTCGACCTGCGCGGGTTCAACCTCAACGCCAAGCTCGAGATCGACCCCGAGTTTCTGGCCGAGGCGGCCGGCGCCCACGCCCATGATCATCACGATCACGACCATGAACACGGTGAACACTGCGACCACCCACACCACCATCATCATGACGACGACGTGAAGAGTTTCGTCTTCAAGTCGAACAAGGCCTTCGACCCGGCCAGGCTGGAAGACTTCCTGGGCTCGGTGGTGCAGGTCTACGGCCCGCGCATGCTGCGTTACAAGGGCGTGCTGGCACTCAAGGGCACCGATCGCAAGGTGATCTTCCAGGGCGTGCACCAGCTCATGGGCAGCGACCTGGGGCCGAAGTGGGGCAGCGAGAAACCCAACAGCAAGATGGTCTTCATCGGCATCGATCTGCCCCGCGAAGTGCTCGAAGACGGCCTGCGCCAGTGCCTGGTGTGACGGGCGCCACAGCTGACATATCTCGTGACAAGCCGGCCAAAAACATGCTGAAACAGCGCTGGGCGAGATCGCTACAATCCGCGCGCCTTCAAGGGGGGGGCCAGAGCGCGAGGACGTGCTCGGTCTGCCACTTTTCGAGCGACAGCGCGTCCGCCTGAGCCGTTTCAGCGACCCCCACCGCTCCCGAAGACCGATACACCCCAGCCATCGCGAGTCGCCCATGTCCCAGACCGAAACTCCCCGCGCCAACGCCAAGCTAGATGGCAAGCCGGACGCCAAACTCGCCAATGCCTGGAAATCGAAGACAGGTCGCGAGCTGACCCAGGCCGAGCTGCTGGCCATGCCAGAGGCGGAGTACATGAACGAGAAGCAGCTCGACTACTTCCGTGGTCAGCTCGAAATCCTCAAGAACGACTTGCTGTCGAACGCCGGCGAAACCACCGAACACCTGCGCGAGGACACGTCGATCGTGCCGGATCCGGCCGACCGCGCCACACTCGAAGAAGAACACGCACTCGAACTGCGCACCCGCGACCGCGAGCGCAAGCTGCTCAAGAAGATCTCGCAGTCGCTGGCGCGCATCGAGTCCGGCGACTACGGCTACTGTGACGAAACTGGTGAGCCGATCGGTCTGCGCCGCCTTCTGGCCAGGCCCACCGCTACACTGACGCTGGAGGCGCAGCAGCGCCGCGAACTCAAGCAGAAACTCTTCGGCGACTGATTTTCCGGTTGCCGACCCTAACGCTCCACCATGTCAGACGCCAAGGAGCCCACTCCGAAAGACAACGAGAGTTTCTTTCGCAAGGTGGTGCGATTCGTCGCCAACCCGACCACTGATTGGTCCGACTTGAGCAACGCCCAGCGCGAAGCGCAGGAAAACGATTACGCACGATCAGAGCTCAAGGCGATGATCGAGCGCAAGCGTCGCAACGACTTCGTGCGCAAGCGCGAGTTCGACATGCTGCGCAAGATCCGCCGCGAGGGGCTGACCGGTGACGGGCTGGCCGGGCTCGAGGGCCTGTCGCATCTGGACGATTCCGAGGTACGCAACCCCGACGGTGCACGCGCCGACGCGGGAGTGAAGGAAAAGATCGACGCCATCGAACAGCAGATGGTGGGTGAATCACTCGGTGCACCGCGCCGCGGCGCGGCGGTGGTGCGTGCCACCGGCCCGGCCATGAGTGAGTCGTTCTTCGGCGCCACGTCGGCGCAGGCGTCGCATGTGCAGGTGTCGGCCGACGCCTTCAAGCCGACGGCGCCGCTCGACATGTCGGACTACGAGCCCAGCCTGCCCAGCGCCACGTCGACTCTCGGGCCGTCCAGCGTGAACAAGCCGCGCCTGTCGGTGTTGTCTCAACTGAACGGCGGCGGCGGCGAGAACAGCGACTACACGGTCGAAGTCACCGAACTGGCGCATGACCCTGAACTCGACGAGGCGGTCATCGCCTTCGCGAACGCCGATTTCGACCAGTGTGAACGCGCCTTGCGCGGCCTGATCGGCAATGGCGGCGCACGAGCACAACACTCGGACACCTGGTTCGCGCTGTTCGATCTGTACCGCGCCATCGGCCAGCAGTCCAAGTTCGAAGCGCTGGCGATGGACTATGCCCAGCGTTTCGGCTGGTCGGCGCCGCAATGGTTCTCGCTGCCCAAGCTGGTGGCCGAAGCCGCAGCCAATGACAAGCCGCGCCGCGCCGCTGGCACCAGCCGGCGCGACAGTGCGGTCGGCTGGGTGGCGCCCGACGTGATGGAAGTCGAAAACGTCGCCCAGTTGCGTGGCCAGTTGCTGCAGATGCCGCTGCCCTGGGTGCTCGACTGGCGCCCGATGCGCCGCATCGATGCCGAGGCCTGCACCGCCCTGACCCGTCTGCTGCAGGACTGGGCGGACGAAGCCATCGAGATGCGCTGGCTGGGCGGCGAACGATTGATCGCCCTGCTGGGCGAAATGGCACCCACCGGCACCAAGGACGCCGATCCCGCGTTCTGGCTGTTGCGCCTGGAGGCCATGCGGCTGGCCAATCAGCCGGTCGAATTCGACCAGACCGCGATCGATTACTGCATGACCTACGAGGTGTCGCCACCGTCGTGGGAATCGGCGCGCTGCACCCTGCGTATCACCGGCAACACCGGCGTGACGATTGCACCCAGCCTGGGTGTCGAGTCCAACAGTTATGCCGAATCCGAGATCGACGACGAGCCCGAAGCCCATGCCGTCGCCGAACTGGAACTGAGCGGACAGCTGCTGGGTGACATCAGTGCGGTGCTCAAGGGTCTCGAAGCCGCGATC
This sequence comes from Candidatus Intricatilinea gracilis, assembly GCA_016702605.1. Taxonomy (GTDB): domain Bacteria; phylum Pseudomonadota; class Gammaproteobacteria; order Burkholderiales; family Burkholderiaceae_C; genus Sphaerotilus; species Sphaerotilus gracilis. Next base: position 25,499 of record JADJDQ010000007.1, on the reverse strand, counting down.
GGCGATCGCAACGTCGTCAAGGTGTCGTGCGCCCGTTTGATTCGTATGGACTTCATTGCCGCCGGTGACCTGCTCAACTGGGTGCTGGCGCGACGTAGCGAAAACCGCAGCGTGGTGTTCGAGGATGCCCACCGGCTGGTCGCGTTGTTCTGTGGTGCCATGGGCATCAACGAACACGCACGCGTCACGGTACGCAACATCTGAAGCCGGCGGACGTGCCCGTGGGCACGGTTCGACTGCCGGCGCCTTGCCTTTTCACGCTCCTCACGCCTTTCACGACTGCACCGCCATGGAGTCCTATCACGGCACCACCATCCTGAGTGTGCGTCGCGGCACCAGCGTCGCCATGGGGGGCGATGGGCAGGTGACGCTGGGCAATATCGTCGTCAAGGCCAGCGCACGCAAGGTACGCCGCTTGTACAAGGAGCAGGTATTGGCCGGTTTTGCCGGTGCCACGGCCGATGCCTTCACGCTGTTCGAGCGCTTTGAGTCCAAGCTCGAGAAACACCAGGGCAACCTGGTACGCGCCGCCGTCGAACTGACGCGCGACTGGCGCACCGACCGTGTGTTGCGCCGCCTCGAAGCCATGCTGGCGGTGGCCGACACGACCTCGTCGCTGGTCATCACCGGCAACGGTGATGTGCTCGAACCCGAGTTCGGCATCGTCGCCATCGGCTCCGGTGGTCCCTACGCCCAGGCCGCCGCGCGCGCCCTCATCGAACACACCGAGCTAAGTCCCGAACAAGTGGTGCGCAAGTCGCTGGGCATCGCCGGTGACCTGTGTATCTACACCAACCAGAACCACACCGTGGAAGTCCTGGGCTGACATGAACATGACCCCCCAGGAAATCGTCTCAGAGCTGGATCGCCACATCATCGGCCAGCAGGATGCCAAACGTGCCGTGGCCATCGCCTTGCGCAACCGGTGGCGGCGCCAGCAGGTGGACGAGAAGCTGCGCGGCGAGATCACCCCCAAGAACATCCTCATGATCGGGCCCACCGGTGTGGGCAAGACCGAGATCGCCCGGCGCCTGGCGCGGCTGGCCGACGCGCCGTTCATCAAGATCGAGGCCACCAAGTTCACCGAGGTCGGCTATGTCGGCAAGGACGTCGACACCATCATCCGCGACCTGGTCGACAGCGCCGTCAAGCAAGAACGTGAACGCCAGATGCGCCTGATGCGCACCCGCGCCGAAGACGCCGCCGAAGAACGCATCCTCGACGTGCTGGTGCCGCCAGCCCGCGGTACGGCAGTGGCTGGCTTCGGGTTCGGCAACGAGGCCAGTGCCACTCCCACACCCGACAGTGCCACCCGCCAGACCCTGCGCAAACGCCTGCGCGAGGGTCAGTTGAATGAACGCGAGATCGAACTCGAACTGACGCAACCGCGCGGCCAGTTCGACATCATGGCGCCGCCGGGCATGGAGGAGATGGCCGAGCAGTTGCGCGGCATGTTCGCCCAGGCCAACCAGGGGGCTCGCAAGACACGCAAGCTGCGCATCGATGACGCGCTCAAGCAACTGGTCGACGAAGAAGCTGCCAAGCTCGTCAACGAAGACGAGATCCGCAGCCGCGCCCTGCAACACGCCGAGCAGAACGGCATCGTCTTCATCGACGAGATCGACAAGGTGGCGTCGCGCAGCGATGCGCAGGGCGCCGACGTGTCGCGCCAGGGTGTGCAGCGCGATCTGCTGCCGCTGGTCGAAGGCACCACCGTCACCACCAAATACGGAACGGTCAAGACCGATCACATCCTCTTCATCGCCTCGGGCGCGTTCCATCTGGCGCGACCGAGTGACCTGATCCCCGAGTTGCAGGGGCGTTTCCCGATTCGTGTCGAGCTCAGCTCGTTGTCGGTGGCCGATTTCGAAGCCATTCTCACGAGCACCCACGCCAGCCTGGTGCGCCAGTACCAGGCACTGCTTGCCACCGAAGGCGTCACGCTCGAGTTCGAGCCCGAGGCCATCAAACGCATCGCCGAGATCGCCCACGGCGTCAACGAACGCACCGAGAACATCGGCGCCCGACGCCTGTCGACCGTGCTCGAACGCCTGCTCGACGAGATCTCGTTCAGCGCACCCAACCGTTCGGGCCAGACCATCACCATCGGTGCGGCGGATGTGGACCGTCAACTTGGCGGACTGGCCGGCAACGAGGATCTGTCGCGTTTCATCCTCTGAGCGCAACGCGCCGAGGCCTGTGTCGGCCGGGCACGCCCGGGCTTCACCCGGTGGCCAATCGTCGATCACCTCGGCTGAGTCAGCTGATGTACCCGCGCCAGCTGCACGATCGGTGACACCCCCGCAGACAAGGGGTGTTAAAAGTGGCGTAATCGAACGACGCCCCTGTTACAGGGGAAAGGTATAGGGGAGACTCGGTCACTCATGCAAGCCCAGCCCAATCGCCACTCCGCCAAGTCCGGTCTGCCGGGCGTGTCCGACCTCGCCAGTGGTCCGGACGATCTGCGGGCCGACGGCGCGGGCACCGACCCCGGCACACTGGCGACGACCGACACCGAGTTCCGCCCCGACTGGGACCAGCTCGGCGTGCCGATCCTGGCCCTGGGCAACGACGGTCGACTGCTCAGATGCAATCGCAGTTTTGGCCAGCTCGCGCGTAGCAGCGGGGTGACCACCGGTGCACACCAGTCGCAGTGGCTGCAGCTGTGGACCGTCGAGTCACGCGCCCTGTTGTTTGCTGCACTGGCCGACCGGCGTGCCGCGGTGGCGCCACTCGGATGGGTGGGGGCCGCCTCACAAGGCAGCCAGGTCGCCAACACCATGGCGTCGGGTGGAGCGAATGCACCGGTGCAGCGCTGGTATTCCGCCTCGCTGCGCTGGCGGCAGTCGGGCACCTACTGCATCGCAGTGCTGCACGACGTCACACTGGCCCGGCATGCCGAGTTGTCGGCGCGCGCCCAGGCCGACCAGTTGCGCAGCATGGCCAATTGCACGGCGATGCTGGTGGCCTACTACGACCCGGTCGACCTGCGTTGCCTGTACGCCAATCGCGGTTACGCACGCGCTCATGGCCTGGACGAAAACGCCGTGCTCGGCCGGACCATGGCCGATGTCGTCGGCCCCGACGCGGCTCGCCTGGCCCAGCCAGCAATCGAACAGGTGGTACGCACACGTCAGGCCAGCAGTTACGACCAATGGCTGCCCGGCCAGCTGACGGCAACTCACGGCGCCCGCGGCGGGCACGCCACGACGGACGTCGAAGCGGCCATCAATCTCGACGTCAGCCTGGCGCCGCACCTGGACTCGAGCGGTGCCCTGGTGGGCCTGATCGTCACCATGAACGACGTGACCCGTTTTCGCGAAACCGAACGCACGGTGGCGGAAACCGAGGAGCGCCTCGCGCGTTTCCTGCAAGCCGGCGTCGAAGGCATCGTGTTTCACCGTGATGGGGTGATCGCCGACGCCAACCCGGCGTTTTGCGACCTGCTGGGATACACGCTGCACGATCTGCAGGGTCGTGACCTGATCGATCTGGTGACCAGCGACCAGCGCCAGCGCCTGACTCGGATCCTGGCCAGTGACGACGAGCGCCGCATCGAGACCACCGTGCAACCGCGCGAGGGCAAACGTATCGCCGTCGAATTCATCACCCGCCATGTGCTGCAGGACGGCGTGCCGATGCGTCTGGCCGTGCTGCGTGACGTGCGCGAGCGCCATGCGGCGCAGGAGCGCCTGCACTTCCTGGCTCATCACGACGCCTTGACGGGGCTACCGAACCGGCAGTCCTTCATGTCGCAGCTCGAACAGATGATGGTGCGGGCTCGCACCGCCAAGACCGACCTGGCGCTGATGTTCATCGATCTCGACGCGTTTCGGCGCGTCAACGACAGCCTCGGCCACAGTGCAGGCGACGCCCGCCTCAAGACCGTGGCTCGGCGCATCAGCGAGAACCTGCGCAGCACCGACAAGGTGGCACGTTTCGGCGGTGACGAATTCATGGTGCTGCTGCCGGGTGGGCGTGACCGCATCGACCTGCCCAACGTTGCGGCCAAGATCCAGGCTGCGGTGGCGGCGCCGCTCGACATCGAAGGTGGCTCGGTCAGCGTGACCGCCTCGATCGGCATTGCCGTCTTCCCGAAGGACGGCGACACACCCGACGCCTTGATCCGCCACGCCGACACCGCCATGCACCGTGCCAAGGCCAGTGGCAGTGCAGGTTACGCCTTCTACGAGCCTGAACACGCCGACTCGGCCTATGCCGAACTGTTGCTCGAAAGCCAGCTGGCATCGGCCATCGAGCAAGAAGAGTTCACCCTCGTCTACCAGCCCCAGGTCGACAACAGCGGCCAGACGGTGGGCGCCGAGGCGTTGATCCGCTGGCGCCACCCGCAGCGCGGCCTGCTGGCGCCCGACGAGTTCATCGAGCTGGCCGAACAACACCGGCTGATGTTGCCCATCGGCGCCTGGGTGCTGCGTGCGGCCGCCCAGGCGGCGCGCCAGTGGTACGAGGTGGCTGGCACGGCGGCGTTGTCGGTGGCGGTCAACCTGTCGACACTGCAGTTTCGGGCCCACGACTTCGTCGACACGGTGGCCACGGTGCTGACCGAAAGTGGCCTGCCGCGGGGCTGGCTCGAATTCGAACTCACCGAACGCATGCTGGTCGACGACCTGCCCGCCGTGTGCCAACGCCTGGCCGAACTGCGCGCACTCGGTGTGCGTGTATCGATCGACGACTTCGGCACCGGCTATTCGTCACTCGGCCACCTCAAGAACCTGCCGGTCGACAAACTCAAGATCGACCGCTCGTTTGTGGTCGAGCTGCCAGGTGGGCGTCATTCGGGCGCCATCGTCAGCGCCATCGTTCAGCTCGGCCACAGCCTGGACCTGGTCGTGGTGGCCGAAGGTGTCGAAACCGCTGCGCAGCGGCGTTTCCTGGGCAACCTGGGCTGCGACGTCATGCAGGGCATGGGCATCAGCCCGCCCCTCGACGCCGAACAGATGTTGAGCTGGCTGCAGATGCAGCCACGTGCTCAGCACACCCTGGGCGCCAGCGACCCCAGCGACATCCTGCTGCGCGCAGGCGGCGGCATCTTCTGACGCCGGTTGCCCGCTTCAGAGCCTGAGCAGTTCGCGCTCGGCAGCCTCGGCCAGCAGACCTTCGAAGATCAGGCTGTCGATCACCTCGAACGGCAGGGCCGTGATCGGCGCGAGCTTGACGGCGGCGCCGCCTGTCATGAACAGTTCGGGCGGCTCGCCACAACGCTGCGTCAGATGGCGCAGCATCCGCTCGATGGCACCAGCGATGCCGAACGCACCACCGCTCATCAAGGCGTCGCTGGTGTTGGACGGAAACTCGCGCACCTCGCCGGTCGGCACCTTGAGGCCGGCCGTGCCCATCTCGAGCGCCTTGAGCATGAGGCCAAAGCCGGGCAGGATGAAACCACCGAGGAAGTTGCCCTGTGTGTCCATGGCGTCGACGGTCACCGCCGTGCCGACCATCACCACCAGCGCAGGCCGTGGCCGTGGCAGGGCCAGCACACGCTGACGCGCGCCGACCAGCGCCATCCAGCGGTCGGCACCGAGCCGCATCGGGTGCTCGTAACCATTGACGACACCGCCGCCCCGGGCAGGCGAGCTGAGCCAGATGGGTTCGATGTCCCACAACTCGAGTTGTTCGTCGACCCGACGGCGCACCGCTTCACCGGCCACCACACACCCGTAGACACGTGACGGCGGCGCCAGGGCGGCCCAGGCGTTGTCGGCAAGTTCGTCGATGGTCTCGAGAAAGACGGCACCATGCGCCAGCAGCCGGGCCGATACGTCGATCCGGTCGTACAGCGCCCACTTGAGCCGCGTGTTGCCGACATCGATGACGAGCACGCCACCCGACGATGCGGCCGCGGTGGCGACGATGTCGACCACATTCGGGTTCACGACCGTCAGCATGGCAACCTCCCAGCCTGGACGTCAGCCACCACGCCGAGGTGCGGCGGGCAGTGAGTGTTTGTCCCGGCGGACAGGATGCCGATGTGCAACAGCGGGCACAAACGATGTGGGACTTTGGGTGCTTTCATGGGCGTCTGGTACGCCACCCCGCCGGCCAGCGGGCCGACCCGCTGCACGCACCGGAGCGGCAGCGCGAGGTTAGCCGAAACGAAGGTGTCTCCAGGGCAGGGGATACACGACGCTGACCTGGCTCACAAGGAAGCGCCATGCCGCCCCCGAATGGGCTGCCACCCCCCCCGGGTGACGAACGAAACAAGTCGCGGCCCGGGGAGGTGCAGACGAGTCACTACGCGGCAAGCAGCTGTTCGACCCGGCGCATCAGCGGCCACAGCGGCGCCCAGCCGGTCTGCCCCGACAGGCTGCGGCGCACCGCCGGCAACAAGGCACGCAGCGCCTGCCGGTCGCGGGCACGGTGCACCCGAACCAGGGTCAGGACGCCGCGCAGGGGGGCGACACGCTGCAGCGCCAGAGTGACAAGTTGGCGGGCCTCGTCGAGCTTGCGGTCGGGCAGGGCCGACTGAACGTCACGCCGAGCGGCAGGTTGGTGGTCGACGGGAGCCCTGGTCGCGCTGACGCGACGTGGTGAGCCGCACACATCGGGTGCCCGCAAACGCATCGTGTGCACTCGCATGGCGCGTTGAGATGCAAGCTGGCGCCTGGCCAGATGGCGCTCGAGTGGCGTACGAGACGTGTAAGCGTCGACCGGCACCGCATCCCACCGCGCCAGAGCCTCGGTGGGTTGCAGCGCAGCCAGCCCACGTTCGATCAGGTCAGTCAGGTGATGAGCGCCCAGTCCGTCGAAGGCGGCGTCCTGCAGCAGTTTGTCGAGCGAACTTTCACCGTCGACCAGCACCAGCATGCTGCGTTGCGCTCGCGAGAGATTCCGGCGCGCGTGCGCCAGTTCGGCCTCTCCCGCCAGTGTTCTGCAAGGTATGTACATGAACTCACCAATATCCGGATGCCAGTTGATGCCGCATGCGAATTGCAGGCGCGTGACTGCGCAGGGGGCGTATTGTGAGTGAATGTGTCGGACGTTGCAGGCTTTTGCAAGTCGAGCCGACGGACTCTAGACAAAAAGACGGCGTCGCGTCAGAGACTGCCGAAAAGCAGCTTCGGACGGACGCCGTTGTCCAACAATGTCCCACCTAGAGAGAGGCCTCACAGACAGACCTCGCAGTTGATTTAGCAGGGTTCATGCCAAGCACGCACAGGGCCGATCTGATTTACGTTTACGTAAACGTCAACCTAGAATCAGCGGCCGCGCCCGCCCTCGGCCTGCGCGCCAGTTTTCGTCCGCCCAACCCGACACCCCCACAGCGCAGCGCACGCTGCCCGCCCAACGGAGACCGCCCCCATGACCGAGCTTCGCGCCGACTACCAGGCCCTGGCCGCCTACCGCCCCACGAACAAGGTGCGTTTCGTCACCGCCGCCAGCCTGTTCGACGGCCATGACGCCGCCATCAACATCATGCGGCGCATCCTGCAGGGCATGGGCGCCGAGGTCATCCACCTGGGCCACAACCGCTCGGTCGACGAAGTGGTCACTGCGGCGCTGCAAGAGGATGCGCAGGGCATCGCCGTCAGTTCGTACCAGGGCGGCCACGTCGAATATTTCAAGTACATGGTCGAGTTGCTGGCAGCACGCGGCGGTGCCCACATCAAGGTGTTCGGCGGCGGCGGCGGTGTCATCGTGCCCAGCGAGATCCGCGAGCTCGACGCCGTCGGCGTTCGCATCTTCAGCCCCGAGGACGGCCAGCGCATGGGCCTGGCCGGCATGATCGGCGAGATGATGATGCGTTGCGACGAGGACTTGTCGCCACACGCCCCCTCCGCGCTGGCCGCCGTGCAGGGCCACAGCGAAGCTGCCTGGCGCTCGTTGGCGCAACTGATCACCGCCCTCGAAAACGGCAAGGCCGACGCCGGTCTGGTCGAGTTGGTGCGCGACGCCGCCAAAGCGAGCACGACGCCCGTGCTCGGCATCACCGGCACCGGCGGCGCCGGCAAGTCCAGCCTCACCGACGAACTGATCCGCCGCATCCGCCTGGACCAGGACGACGCGCTGCGTATCGCCGTCATCAGCATCGACCCCTCGCGCCGCAAGAGCGGCGGCGCGCTGCTGGGCGACCGCATCCGCATGAACGCCACTGGCCCGTGGAGCAAGGGCGCACGCGTCTACATGCGCTCGCTCGCCACACGAGACACCGGCTCGGAGATCAGCGCCGCGCTGCCCGACGTGCTGGCCGCCGCCAAGGTGGCCGGCTTCGACCTCATCATCGTGGAGACCTCGGGCATCGGCCAGGGCGACGCCGCCATCGTGCCGCTGGTCGATGTACCCATGTACGTGATGACACCCGAGTTCGGCGCCGCCAGCCAGCTCGAGAAGATCGACATGCTCGACTTCGCCGAGTTCGTCGCCATCAACAAGTTCGACCGCAAGGGCGCCGCCGACGCGCTGCGCGACGTGGCCAAGCAGGTGCAGCGCAATCGCGAAGCCTTCACCGTGATGCCCGACGCCATGCCGGTGTTCGGCACCATGGCCAGTCGTTTCAACGACGACGGTGTCACCGCGCTGTACCAGGCGCTCAAGCCACGCCTCGCCGGCCTCGGCCTGGCGCTGACCGATGGCCGCCTGCCGTTGGTCACCACGCGCCACTCGACGCATCAGACCCCGGTGGTGCCGGCCTCACGCAGCCGTTACCTGGCCGAGATCAGCGACACCGTGCGTGGCTACAAGTCGCGTGTCGTCAAGCAGGCCCACATCGCCCGCGAAGCGCAGCAACTGCGCGCCAGCGCGCGCATGCTCAAGCTGGCCAATGCCGAGAAACATCGCGCCTTCGACGCCGTCACCGACCTGGCCGAGCAGCGCGAAGCCGCGCTCGACCCGGCCGCCGCCAAGCTGCTGGCCATGTGGCCCGAGATGCAAAAGGCCTACGCCGGCGACGAATACGTGGTGAAGATCCGCGACAAGGAGATCCGCACCAACCTCGTCCACACCACACTCAGCGGCAACAAGATCCGCAAGGTTGCGCTGCCGACCTACGAGGACCACGGCGAGCTGCTCAAGTGGCTGATGCTCGAGAACGTGCCGGGCAGCTACCCCTACACGGCTGGTGTGTTCGCCTTCAAGCGCGAGGGTGAGGACCCGACCCGCATGTTCGCCGGCGAGGGCGACGCCTTTCGCACCAATCGCCGCTTCAAGCTGGTGAGTGAAGGCCTGCCGGCCAAGCGGCTGTCGACCGCCTTCGACTCGGTCACGCTGTACGGCGCCGACCCCGATCCGCGGCCGGACATCTACGGCAAGGTCGGCAACTCGGGTGTCAGCATCGCCACACTCGACGACCTGAAGGTGCTGTATTCGGGCTTCGATCTGTGCAGCCCGACCACCTCGGTGAGCATGACGATCAACGGCCCGGCGCCGAGCATCCTGGCCATGTTCATGAACACCGCCGTCGACCAGCAGATTGACAAGTTCCGCGCCGACAACGGCCGCGAGCCGACGGATGACGAAGCCGCCAAGATCAAGTGCTGGGTGCTGGCCAACGTGCGCGGCACGGTGCAGGCCGACATCCTGAAAGAAGATCAAGGCCAGAACACCTGCATTTTCAGCACCGAGTTCAGCCTGAAGGTGATGGGCGACATCGCCCAGTTCTTCGTGCACAACGACGTGCGCAACTTCTACTCGGTGAGCATCAGCGGGTATCACATCGCCGAAGCGGGCGCCAACCCGATCAGTCAGCTCGCCTTCACGCTCAGCAACGGCTTCACCTTCGTGGAGGCGTATCTGGCGCGCGGCATGCACATCGATGATTTCGCGCCGAACCTGTCGTTCTTCTTCAGCAACGGCATGGACCCCGAATACACGGTGCTGGGCCGGGTGGCGCGCCGCATCTGGGCCGTCGCGATGAAGGACAAATACGGCGCCAACGAACGCAGCCAGAAGCTCAAGTACCACATCCAGACCAGTGGCCGCAGCCTGCACGCGCAGGAGATCCAGTTCAACGACATCCGCACCACGCTGCAGGCGCTGATCGCGGTGTACGACAACTGCAACTCGTTGCACACCAACGCCTTCGACGAAGCCATCACCACGCCGACCGAAGAGAGCGTGCGCCGCGCCATGGCGATCCAGATGATCATCAACCGCGAGTGGGGCCTGGCCAAGAACGAGAACCCGAACCAGGGCGCCTTCGTCATCGACGAGCTCACCGAGCTGGTCGAGGAAGCCGTGCTGAGCGAGTTCGAGAAGATCGCCGACCGCGGCGGCGTGCTCGGCGCGATGGAAACCGGCTACCAGCGCAGCAAGATCCAGGAAGAGTCGATGCACTACGAGATGCAGAAACACACCGGCGAGTACCCCATCATCGGCGTCAACACCTTCCGCAACCCGCACGGCGACCTGGTGCCGCAGTCCATCGAACTGGCGCGCTCGACCGATGACGAAAAGGCCAGCCAGCTCAGCCGCCTGAACGACTTCCACCGCCGCCACGCCGCGCAGTCCGGTCCCATGCTGGCCAGGCTGCAGCAGGCCGTGATCGAGAACGGCAACGTCTTCGAGGTGCTGATGGACGCGGTGCGCTGCTGCTCGCTCGGTCAGATCACCAACGCGTTGTTCGAGGTGGGTGGGCAGTACCGGCGCAGCATGTAATCCTCAGCCACGTCCTGGCGGCGCGGCACTGCCCGGTGCATCGGGATGGCCCGCGCCGGACGGCTGACCGCCCACCCTGCCGCGCCTGTCGCGCGCAGCCGTCAAGCACCGGGCCGGACTTGTGGCCTAATCCCTGCCTCGAATTTCGATCGATTTTTTCTCTCACCTGTCTCCGGAGCCACCATGGGCAACAAGATCATCACCGAGGCCGCAGCCAAGGCCACCCCCCGTCCCGCCGCCCCCAAGGGTGTCTCCTTCACCGCGCCGCGCGGCCAGAAAGTCAGCCTCGAGCGTGGTACTCACACCCGCAGCAAGAAGAACCCCGGCAAGCGCGCGAAGAAGGGTGGGTAAATCAGGACACAAACAGTCCTGAGGACTGTTTGAGCCTGATTTACCGGTCGCCCGCTGGGCGACCGTGGGGAGCTGGCGCAAGTACGCCGAGCCCCTTGTCCCTCTGAAATAGACGGCCACCAGGCCGTCTAGTCATTTCTAAGCCTCGTTGTTGCGCCCCGCCCATGATCCGCCTCACCGACCTGCGCCTGCCGCTCACCCATGCCGACGACGCCTTGCGCGCCGCCATCGTGGTGCGCCTGGGCCTGGCGCGCGACGCCGATCTGGCGAGATTCAGCGTCTTCAAACGCGCCTACGACGCGCGCAAGAAGAGCGCGATCCAGCTGATCTACACGCTGGACTGCACGCTGGCCGAGGGCCTGAGTGATGCCGAGTTGCTGGCGCGCCACGCCGCCGATCCGCACATCAAGGCCAGCCCGGACACACGCTACAAGTTCATGGGGCACGCGCCGGCTGACTTCTACAGCTCGGGCGAACGGCTGCGCCCGCTGGTGATCGGTTTCGGCCCCTGCGGCCTCTTTGCCGCGCTGATCCTGGCGCAGATGGGTTTGAAACCCATCGTGCTGGAGCGTGGCAAGGTCGTGCGTGAACGCACCAAGGACACCTGGGGCCTGTGGCGTCAGGGTGTGCTCACACCCGAATCGAACGTGCAGTTCGGCGAAGGTGGCGCCGGCACCTTCAGCGACGGCAAACTCTGGAGCCAGATCAGCGACCCGCGCCACCTGACGCGCAAGGTGCTCACCGAGTTCGTCAAGGCCGGCGCGCCGGACGAGATCCTGTTTGTCAGCAAGCCGCACATCGGCACGTTCAGGCTGGTAAGCATGATCGAGAAGATGCGCGCCGACATCGAGGCGCTTGGCGGCGAGATCCGCTTCCAGCAGCAGGTGGTCGACCTGCTGGTCGAGCAGCGACGCAGTGACAAGTCCGCACCTGGCGACGGCGTGACGCGGCATGTGCGCGGCGTGCAGCTCGCCTCGGGCGAACAGATCCGCGCCGATCATGTCGTGCTGGCCCTGGGCCACAGCGCCCGTGACACCTTCACCACGCTGCACGGACGCGGCGTGGCGATGGAGGCCAAACCCTTCAGCATCGGCTACCGCATCGAACACCCGCAAAGTGTGATCGACAAGGCGCGCTTCGGCCCGAGTGCCGGCCACCCCATCCTGGGCGCGGCGGACTACAAGCTGGTGCACCACGCCGGCAACGGGCGCAGCGTCTACAGCTTTTGCATGTGCCCGGGCGGCACGGTGGTCGCGGCCACGTCGGAACTCGACCGCGTCGTCACCAACGGCATGAGCCAGTATTCGCGCAACGAACGCAATGCCAACGCCGGCATCGTCGTCGGCATCAGCCCCGAGGACTACCGCCAGGACGGCCGCCAAGGTGACCGCTCCGGCCCGGTCAGCCCGCTCGACGGCATGGCCTTCCAGCGCCAGTGGGAGTCACGCGCCTACGAACTGGGCGGTGGCGGGTACCTTGCGCCGGGCCAGCTGGTGGGCGACTTCATCGCCAACAAACGCAAGCCGCGCCGCGGCCAGGATTTCGGCAGCGTCATGCCCTCGTACACCCCCGGCGTGAACCTCACCGACCTGAGTGAACCCGGCCGCGAAAGCCTGCCACGCTACGTGCTCGACGCCATCCGCGAGGCCCTGCCCGCCTTCGAGCGCCAGATCCGCGGCTTCGCCATGGCCGATGCGGTGCTGACGGGTGTGGAGACACGCACCTCGTCACCGCTGCGCATCAACCGCGGCAAGGACTACCAGAGCCTCAACACCCGCGGCCTGTACCCGGCCGGTGAAGGTGCGGGCTACGCCGGCGGCATCATGTCGGCCGGTGTCGATGGCATCGAAGTGGCCGAGGCGCTGGCAGTCGAGATGCTGGGTTCGAAGGCGACCTGACGCAGGTGAACTCAGCGCCGGCAAGGCCTGGACACGTCGGCCCGCAAGCACGCCACCGGCAGGGCCAGGGATCTGGCGGACCTGGACAGCCTGGGCGACGAGTCGCAGGGCTGAGCGCGCCTGCTGTGACCTCGCCTGTTCGACGACTTCGCGCGCCTACTCGCCCATCTTCCCGCTCATCCAGCGCTGCAACACGCCGGGGGCGCCTTCGTCCATCACCACCTGTTCGCGGCGGCACAGGTTGATGAGGTTGCCGACGAGGCGGTACGACAGGGTGGGCACGTCGTCCTGGCCCTGGCCGAACTCGTGGCCACACAGCAGCAGGCCACGCAGCACCCAGTTGACACTTTCACGGCTGATGTCGCGGCCGGCGTCGCGGCAGCGGTCGCGCACACTCTTGCCGGTCTCGTTGAGCTGGAAGGGATGCTCGGCCACGTCGGCCACGATGGCATCGAACAAGGCGCGAAAGTCGCGCGGCGCCAGCAGCGGCACACCGGTGGCATCGTGCACCGAGCGGATCAAGGCCAGGGTGGGAGCATCCACACCCCAGGCGGCCGCGTCGATGAGCGACCGGGCGGCCACCGGATGGCGCACGGTGTGGCGTTCCGGGTCGAACAGGTAGCCGCCCGAGCCGCTCCAGTCCAGCGCCAGCGGGTCGAGTGGCAACGATTCGAGAAAACGCCGAAAACCGCCTTGCCCCAGCCAGTCGGGCGACAGGCCGGGGAACTCACCCATCAGGCGTGACGCCAGGCGGGCGCACGGGACCGGCAGTTCCGAACGCGCCGCCTCGGCGCGGATGCGGGCCACCAGCGTGTCGACATCGGGCAAGGGTGAGTTGCCGCCGTTCACCAGACGGGGCGCGGCCATCGGCTGGTGCCCGGTGCCCGAGTCACCCGACGCCAGCCCGCCGCTGGTGTAGGCGCTCGCCGAGACAGCAGCCAGCCCCGCAGCAGACCAGCTACCCGGTGTGATCGACGGCAGGCCGGGCGTGATCGACAGGGTGTCGTCCGGCCCGGGCGACAAGCCACCTTCGTCGTTTTCGCGCAGACCCAGGCCGTCGCGCAGGAACAGGTCGGGGTCGATCAGCAGGTCGGCCGAGGCGCGATAGGCGGCCGACGGAAAGCCGATCGCCAGCACGGTGGTGCGGCGGTCCCAGCGGCGCAGCTTGCGCAGCACGGGGGTGAAGTCGGCGTCGGCCGAGAAAACGATGAACTCGTCGTAGTGCACCTGGTGCTGCAGCAGGTCGACCATGTCGAGCACCATGTGGATGTCGGTGCTGGTCTTGCCTTCACTCGTCATCGAGGGGCAATCGACGATCTCGAAGCCAGCATGGCTGAAGGCCGGGCGGTAACGCTGATAGACCTGCGGGTTGAGGTAACAGCGGCGCACCAGAAGGCGCCGGCGCGCACCTTCGGGCGCATGTTCGGGTGGTGCCAGGTCGTTGAGCAACCACTCGACCCAGCGCAGCGGCTGGCGCGCAAACCGGTCGGCATACGAGGGGTCGAGCTTGCGCAGGCCCGAATACACATTGTCGAAGTCGACGAACAGGGCACTCTTCATGAAACTTTCTAGGCGGGTGATCACCGGCTTGGGGACCACAAGCCAGCCGCACATTCTGCGCGCGTGGCCCGGGCCGGCGCCCGCTTGCCTGACCCGACACGGCGTGAGGAATGTCGCGCTGCGTCAGCCACCTGTAGCTTGTATCGCGTATGGTTCAGGCCTTCTGAATTCATACCCCCCCTGCAGGAGACTGAGATGAGCAAGCGTGACGTCGTCGTTCTGGGCATTGCCCGTTCCGCCATCGGTACTTTCGGTGGTTCGCTGGCCGACATCGAGCCGGCAGAGCTGGCCGGTACCGTGATGAAGGAAGCGGTCAGCCGCTCCGGCGTCGACCCCCAGCAGATCAACTACGTGACCGTGGGCAACACCATCCCGACCGAGAGCCGCTATCGCCTACGTGGCGCGTGTCGCGTCGATCCAGGCCGGCCTGCCGATGGATTCGGTCGCCATGGCCGTGAACCGCCTGTGTTCGTCGGGCCTGCAGGGCATCGTCACGACGGCGCAGAACATCCTGCTGGGTGACGCCGACTACGGTGTGGGCGGTGGTGTCGAAGTGATGAGCCGCGGCGGTTACCTGTCGCCCGCGATGCGCACCGGCGCTCGTATGGGTGACACCAAGCTCATCGACACCATGGTCGCCACACTCACCGACCCGTTCGGCGTCGGCCACATGGGCATCACGGCCGAGAACCTGGTCACCAAGTGGGGCATCACCCGCGAAGAGCAGGATCAGCTGGCGGTCGAGTCGCACCGCAAGGCCGCTGCCGCCATCGCCGAAGGCCGCTTCAAGAGCCAGATCGTTCCGATCGTGAAGCAGACCCGCAAGGGCGAGGTCACCTTCGACACCGACGAACACGTCAAGGCCAACACCACCATGGAAGCGCTGGCCAAGATGAAGCCGGCGTTCAAGAAGGACGGCAGCGTCACCGCCGGCAACGCCTCGGGCATCAACGACGGCGCCGCCTTCTTCGTGCTGGCCGACGCCACCGTGGCCGCGACCGCCGGCCACAAGCCGATGGCCCGCCTGGCCGGTTACGCCGTCGCCGGTGTGCCCAACGACGTGATGGGTGAAGGCCCGATCCCGGCCACCAAGCTCGCACTCAAGAAGGCCGGCCTGACGCTGTCGCAGATGGACGTGATCGAAAGCAACGAAGCCTTCGCCGCACAAGCCATCGCCGTGGCGCGTGGTCTGGATCTGGACCTCAGCAAGGTCAACCCCAACGGCGGCGCCATCGCCCTGGGTCACCCGATCGGTTGTTCGGGCGCCTTCCTGGCCACCAAGGCCGTCTACGAACTGCACCGCACCGGCGGCAAGTACGCCCTGGTGACCATGTGCATCGGCGGCGGTCAGGGCATCGCGGCGATCTTCGAACGCCTGTGATCCCACGCCAGGCGGCAGCACCTCGGTAACGAGGGGCTGCGCGCCCTGCCCCCGGCACCGAGCCGGGGCATCTAAGCCGCAGCAGGTCTGCGGCTTTTCTTTTGGGCGCCGAGCATGGGCTTCAGGAAGCGCCCGGTCACGCTGGCCTCACACGCAGCCACCGTCTCGGGTGTGCCGGCCACCAGCAGGCGCCCGCCACCCGAGCCGCCGTCCGGGCCCATGTCGATCAGCCAGTCGGCGGTCTTGATGACGTCGAGGTTGTGCTCGATCACCACCACCGTGTTGCCGGCGTCGCGCAGCTGGTGCAGCACACGCAGCAGCATCTCGATGTCCTGGAAATGCAGCCCGGTGGTAGGTTCGTCGAGGATGTAGAGCGTGTTGCCGGTGTCGCGTTTGCTGAGCTCGAGCGCCAGCTTGACACGCTGGGCCTCGCCGCCCGACAGCGTGGTGGCGCTCTGCCCCAGCTTCACGTAGCCCAGACCGACGTCGAGCAGCGTCTGCAGCTTGCGGGCGATCGTTGGCACGGCATTGAACAGCTTATAGGCATCCTCCACCGTCAGGTCGAGCACCTGCGAGATGTTGTGGCCCTTGTAGAGCACGTCCAGCGTCTCGCGGTTGTAGCGTTTGCCGGCGCAGGTGTCGCACACGACGTAGACGTCGGGCAGGAAGTGCATCTCGACCTTGATGACCCCGTCGCCCTGGCAGGCCTCGCAGCGCCCTCCCCCGTTGGCGGCCGACACGTTGAAGCTGAAACGCCCCGAGCTGTAGCCGCGTTCACGCGCCGCCGGCACTTCGGCAAACAGCTCACGGATGGGCGCGAACAGCCCTGTGTAGGTGGCCGGATTGCTGCGCGGTGTGCGCCCGATGGGGCTCTGGTCGACGTTGATGGCCTTGTCGATGGCGGCCAGGCCGGTCAGCTCGTCGTGCGGCGCGGGTTCGTCATGGCTCTGGTACAGGTGGCGCGCCACGGCGGCGTAGAGTGTGTCGTTCACCAGCGTGCTCTTGCCCGAGCCCGACACGCCGGTCACGCAGGTGAACAGGCCGATCGGTATCTCGGCCGTCACACCACGCAGGTTGTTGCCGCGGGCGTTGACGATGCGCAGGCAGGTTGGCTTGTCACCCGCCGGCTTGCGCCAGGCCTGGCGCGCCTTGGGCAGATGGATGCCCAGGTGATGGCCGAGGTAACGGCCGGTGAGTGAGGCTTCGTTGGCCGCCACTTCGGCCGGGGAGCCTTGAGCCATGACCTGGCCGCCGTGGATGCCGGCGCCCGGGCCCATGTCGACGACATGGTCGGCCGCACGGATCATGTCCTCGTCGTGTTCGACCACGATCACCGTGTTGCCCAGGTCGCGCAGATGGCGCAGCGTGCCGATGAGCCGTTCGTTGTCTCGCTGGTGCAGGCCGATGCTGGGCTCGTCGAGCACGTACATCACGCCCGTCAGGCCCGAGCCGATCTGGCTGGCCAGGCGGATGCGCTGGGCTTCGCCGCCGGACAGGGTGTCGGCCCCGCGTTCCAGGCTCAGGTAACTCAGGCCCACGTCGACCAGAAACCCCAGGCGGGCACGGATCTCGCGCACCACCTTGTCGGCGATGCCGGCCTTGGCGCCGCTGAACTGCAAGGCGTCGAAGTAGTCCCGCGCCTGGCCCAGGCTGGCGTGGGCGATGGCGTAGATGGGCTGCCCGGGTGAGGACGTGACTGCCGACCCTGGCGGCGCTGTGGTGTCGGCGCCCACCGCACCTGCTGGGTGTGGCGACGCCGCCCCCTGCAGCGGCCCGGCATGGGGCAGAAAGACGTGGCGCGCCTCGCGCCTCAGCCTTGCACCAGCGCAGTCCGGGCAGGGGCGAGCGTTCTGGTAACGCGAGAGCTCCTCGCGCACCGCCACCGATTCGGTCTCGCGCAGGCGGCGCTCGAAGCTGGTGATGATGCCCTCGAAGGGATGTGAGCGTTTCACGCTGCGCTTGCGGCCATCGTCGCCTTCGTTTTCGTAGACGAAGGCGATGTTCTGCTCCCCCGAGCCGAACAGCAGCACATGCTGCTGCGCCGGACTGAGCTGGCCGAACGGTGTGTTGACGTCGAACTTGTAGTGGCGCGCCACACTCTCCACCGCCGAGAAGCTGTAAGGATTGCGGCGGTCCCAGCCCTTGATGGCGCCGTCGGCCATGCCCAGCTCGGGGTGCGCGACCACTCGCTGCGGATCGATGCGAGTCACCTGGCCCAGGCCGTCACACGTGGGGCAGGCGCCCATCGGTGAGTTGAACGAGAACAGGCGCGATTCGAGTTCGGCCAGCGCGTAGCTGCACACCGGGCAGGCGAACTTGCTGGAGAAGAGGTGCTCGCGCGGCTTGCCCGCGTCGTCCTCGTCGTCCAGCGCCAGGGCGATGGCGCGGCCGTCGGCGATACGCAGCGCCTGCTCGAAACTTTCGGCCAGGCGCTGGCGCACGTCGGGCCGCACCTTGAGGCGGTCGATGACGACGTCGACGTCATGTTTCTCGGCCTTCTTGAGGCCCGGCAGGTCGGTCGCCTCGACGATCACGCCGTCGACCCTGAAACGTACGTATCCCTGCGCCTGCATGCGGGTGAACAGCTCCGCGTATTCGCCCTTGCGTTCACGCGCCACCGGCGCCAGCACCAGCAGCCGGCTGCCCTCGGGCCAGGCCAGCACGGCGTCGACCATCTGGCCCACACTCAGCGCGTCGAGCGCCAGGCCGTGGTCGGGGCAGTGCGGCGTGCCGGCACGGGCGTAGAGCAGGCGCAGGTAGTCGTGAATCTCGGTGACGGTGCCCACGGTCGAGCGCGGGTTGTGCGAGGTGGCCTTCTGCTCGATGGCAATGGCGGGCGACAGGCCGTCGATGGTGTCGACGTCAGGCTTGTCCATCAACTGCAGGAACTGGCGCGCGTAGGCCGACAGGCTTTCCACGTAGCGCCGCTGGCCTTCGGCATAGAGCGTGTCGAAGGCCAGACTCGACTTGCCCGAGCCCGACAGGCCGGTGATGACCACCAGCGCGTTCTTTGGCAGGTCGAGGTCGATATTCTTCAGGTTGTGGGTGCGCGCGCCACGCACGCTGAGTGACGTGGCCGCCGGCCCTGGAGCCGGTCTGCCTGGTTGGAACGAATGGGCCGAATAGGCCGGGAGGGCCGGATCGGCCGAGCTGGGGTCTGACATTAACTACCGATCACACAGGCACACCGCTGCCCGATCGCAGCTGAAGATCGAACGATGATAGCCAGCGGCATCGATGCTTGCCCCATGCCAGAGGCTTCTCTCCAGGCCCTGCGGCGAACGATAGTTGTGTGCAATCTGACCCAGATCGCCTTGTCCGGTGAAAGGCAAGGCCGGAAGGGTTGCGCGTCAGGTTCGAGGTCATACTGCGGCTCACGGCCTCCAGTGCGAAGCTCTGTTTCCAGGCTCGTTGTGCCGTGTGTCAGAAGCTGTGTATGAGCAAAACCGCAAGTCCTCCCGGCGTGATGTCGGATCCACACATGGTGATCCCGATCCGTCCAGGCATGTTGACCGGCACGGACGCCACGTTTCATGGCAATTCTCAAGCCGAAACCTGTCGGCGCTGCGGGGTCAGGCAGTTCGGCCTGTTCGGCGTGCTCGACGACGACGCGCTGGCCGAGATCCACACCCACATTGCCGATCTGCGCCTGTCGGCCGGCGAGACCTTGTTCAGTGCCCAGGCCAGCGGCAAGGCGCTCTACACGGTCAAGTCGGGCGTGGTGCGTATCGAACGCAGCAGTGAAGCCGGCGAGCGGCGCATCCTGCGTCTGGCAGGCAGAGCCGATGTGATCGGTCTCGAAGCCGCACTCGACCAGACCTACGCGGCCGATGCCGTGGCCTGCACCGATGTCGAGGTCTGCCGCATGCCGCGTGTGCTGATCGACGACCTCACGCACAAGCATCCCGAGTTGATGCACGACCTGATGAAGCGCTGGCAACGCACACTCGACGACGCCGACGAATGGCTCACCGAGATCACCCGCGGCCCAGCGCGGCACCGCATGCTGCGCCTGCTGCTCAAGCTGAGTGAATACAGCGTGGGCGACAGCCTGGTGTGGTGGCCCACCCGCCTCGAGATGGGTGCCATGCTCGACATGACCTTCGAGACCGCCAGCCGCCTCGTGTCCATCCTGCGCCGTGAAGGCATCGTCGAACCCATCGACCTGCGCCACGCCCGCGTCAACATGAGCGCCCTGCTGCCCGCGCTGCGCGCCGAGTCGGCACGCGCCTGACGAGTCCCGGCCCGGCGGCGAGCCGGGTGTAGCGTCACATCGGTATCCGTCCGGCCAAGTCACCTCGCCGTCCGGCAAGCCGTTGGAGTCGAACTTCAGGAAGGCGGCGCCCAGCGGTGCGGCAGCAACTCGTCGATGCGGCTGGCCGGGTGGGTTGGCAGCCGCTCCAGCACGTCCTTGAAGTACGCGTAGGGGTCGTGCCCGTTGATGCGCGCCGAGTGCAGCAGGCTCATGACGGCCGCGGCGCGTTTGCCCGCGCGCAGGCTGCCGGCGAACAGCCAGTTCGCCCTTCCGAGTGCAATGGTCCTGATGTGCTCCACCCAGTTGTTGGAGATCGGCACGTCAGCATCGTCGACGAAGCGGGTGAGTTGTGTCCAGCGATTGAGGCTGTAGTCGATCGCCTTCATCGTGGCCGATCCGGGCGGCACCAGTTGTCGCTGTGCCAACAGCCAGCGGCGGAAGACGCCCAGCACCCGCCGTGACTTGCGCTGGCGTATGCGCTTGCGCTCGTCGCCGGGCAGGTCCTGATCCGCGCTCGATCCTGAACAGGCACTGGTGGCCGCAGCGCCTTGCGACCCACTTCGCTGCGGTGATTGGCCCACAGATCGTTGAACTTGCGTCTGGCGCGCCATGCACTGCGCCGAGGTCACACCCTTGGTCGTCGTTGCGGTGTAGCCGCTGAAGCCGTCGGCACCAGCGTGCCCTGCCAGGCCTTGGGGGTCGAGAGAACTCGCGCACGTTCTCGCCGGCGCGGGTCCCAGAACTCGAACACCACCGCCTGGGTGCGCGTCGACCAGATGTAGCCTGCGCTTGCCGTCGCCAGGTGCTTGGCTTGAGCATGGCCACCGGTGTTTCGTCGGCGCAGCACCACGTGGCGCGTTCGCGGCCAGCGCCTGCACCAGCGGCTGCAGTTGCGCGCCGCACTCGCCCACCCACTGCGCCAGGCGTGCGATCAGCCAGCGCGCCGAAGATGCCTGGCGATACAGCGGCAGGTGGTCCATGAACTTGGCCACCGCAGGTGCGCCAGCAGGCCGGCTGTGGGAATGCCCTTGCATGACGCGCCGGCACTGGCGCCTGGATGATCTTGTCGCAGCAGCGGCATACCCACTTGCCACGCACATGGCGCTCGACGGTGAACACGCCGGGCTGGTAGTCCAGCTTCTCGGCCACATCCTCACCGATGCGGCGGCTGCCCGCAGCCGCAGGCGGTGTCCGCCGGCCGTGTGCCCGCCGCGCGGCAGGTGCGGCGGCAGCGGGCGCTTGGGTCTTCTCTCGGTCTTGCCTGTCGCCGGCGTGGCCGCCCGATCTCCGCCGAGTTCCCAGGTGGCGTCGAGCGTCCTTCCAGCAGGCTTTTGCTCGGGCCAGGGTGCTGGCGAAGCCTGCTGGGGCGGCGAACTTCAGCCGCTTGAGCACCGCCATCCGTGCGTGAGCTTGTCGATCGCCTTGAAGGCCGCCCCCCCGATCGGCCCTGGCCGATCTGGGCCATCAGCGACAGCATCCCCGCCGCGTGGGCGCAGGCGTCCAGTTGCTGCGCGCTGATCGGACAGCCGGTGCCCCCGAGCGCGGGCGCACCCCCCAATTGCAGCCGGCCTGGCGCGATCTCGATGACGCGGATGATGCCGGCCCGCCCACGCGTTGCCACGGCAGGCCCAGCACCAGGCATCGAACTGCGCACGGGTCAGCAGCGTGGTCGAGGCATCACCGACCAGGAACCTTCCGCAGGCGCGCCCCCCCCCCCCCCCCCCAGCCGCCCCCCCCCCACTGCGCCCCCCCCCCCCCCCCCCCGCGCCCCCCCCCCCCCCCCGCCCCCCCCCCCCCCCCCCGCACCCCCCCCCCCCTCCCCTCCCCCCCCCCCCCCCGCCGCGACCGCGTCGGCCTTGAACCGCGCTGTGCCGACGTCGACGACGCCGCCGTCCCACCTTCTCTTGGGTCCACGGCCCACCTGAAGCCTGGGGACACGAGGCTCCTACATCGTCAGCCGGTATTCAATGTGACTTCGCCGGACGCATACTCACATCGCTCAGCCCAGAAAAAAGGCCCGCACTTGGCGGGCCTTGTCGTTGGTGCGGGGCACATGGGCCCCGCAGCAGCGGTCGCGATCAGTCTTCGTTGGTGCCCGGCATCACGCCGGCATCGACGGCAGCCAGCGCGTCCTGCGCTTCCTGCATGGCGATGAGGCGACGTTCGGTCTCGTCCATCTCGTCCTTGGCCTTGCGTGCCTTGTGGTACGCCAGACCGGTACCGGCCGGGATCAGGCGGCCGACGATGACGTTTTCCTTCAGGCCACGCAGTTCGTCGCGCTTGCCCATGATGGCAGCCTCGGTGAGCACGCGGGTGGTTTCCTGGAAGGAAGCCGCCGAGATGAACGAGTCGGTCGACAGCGAGGCCTTGGTGATGCCCAGCAGCACGTCGGCATACGTCGCGGGGATCTTGCCCTGCGCCTGCATGCGGTCGTTGGTGTCGAACAGCGCGGCGCGCTCGACCTGTTCACCGGCGATGTAGTGTGTCTCGCCCGAGTTGACGATCTGCACACGACGCAGCATCTGGCGAACGATCACCTCGATGTGTTTGTCGTTGATCTTCACGCCCTGCAGACGGTAGACGTCCTGCACCTCGTCGACGATGTAGCGCGCCAGTTCCTCGATGCCCAGCAGGCGCAGGATGTCCTGCGGATCCGCGGCGCCGTCGACCACCAGTTCACCCTTGTTGACCACCTGGCCTTCGTGCACCAGCACGTTCTTTTCCTTGGGGATCAACTCTTCGTAGATCTTGCCCTCGGGATCGGTGATCTGCAGGCGCGCCTTGCCCTTGGTCTCCTTGCCGAACGACACGGTGCCGGTCATCTCGGCCAGCAGGCCCTTGTCCTTGGGGGTGCGGGCTTCGAAGAGTTCGGCCACACGCGGCAGACCGCCGGTGATGTCGCGTGTCTTCTGGCCTTCGACCGGGATACGCGCCAGCACTTCGCCGGGGCTCACGTCCTGGCCGTCGCGCACCTGGATCAGCGCACCGACCTGGAAGCCGATGGTCACGGCATGGTCGGTGCCGGGGATCTTGATCTCGCTACCCGACGAATCGAGCAGCTTGACCTGCGGACGCACGACCTTGATCGAGCCACGACGCTTGGGGTCGATCACGACCAAGGTCGACAGGCCGGTAACTTCATCCACCTGCTTGGCGACGGTGACACCTTCCTCGACGTTCTCGAAACGCACGCGCCCGGCGAACTCGGTGATGATGGGTCGGGTCAGCGGATCCCAGTTGCCCAGCACCACACCAGCCTTGATGGCCTGGTCGGCCTTGACGTTCAGGATGGCGCCGTACGGCACCTTGTGACGCTCGCGCTCACGGCCATGGACGTCCGAGATGATGATTTCGCCGGAACGCGAGATCACCACCAGTTCGCCCTTGCCGTTGGTCACGTAACGCATCGTGGCATTGAAGCCGATCAGGCCTTCACTCTTGGCGTCGACGCTGAGGCAACCGCCGCACGCGAAGCCGCGCCACCGATGTGGAACGTACGCATGGTCAGCTGCGTGCCCGGCTCGCCGATCGACTGCGCGGCGATCACACCCACCGCTTCGCCGACGTTGATCAGGCCGCCACGGCCCAGGTCGCGGCCGTAGCACTTGGCGCACAGGCCGTAACGCGTGGTGCAGGTCAACGGCGTGCGCACCTTGACTTCGTCGACGCCAGCGGCTTCGAGGATGTCCATGGCGTCTTCGTCGAGCATGTGGCCCGCGAAGATCAGCACCTGGCCGGTTTCGGGGTGCTGCACATCGGCGGCCGGCACACGACCGAGGATGCGGTCGCGCAGGCTTTCGATGACTTCACCACCTTCGACCAGGGCACGCATGTTGATGCCGTAGTCGGTGCCGCAGTCGTCTTCGATGACGACCAGATCCTGCGTCACGTCGACCAGGCGGCGCGTCAGGTAGCCCGAGTTCGCGGTCTTCAACGCCGTGTCCGCCAGGCCTTGCGGGCGCCGTGGTGGAGATGAAGCACTGCAGAACGTTGAGGCCTTCGCGGAAGTTCGCCGTGATCGGCGTCTCGATGATCGAGCCGTCAGGCTTGGCCATCAGGCCGCGCATGCCGGCCAGCTGGCGGATCTGCGCAGCAGAACCGCGCGCACCCGAGTCGGCCATCATGTAGATCGAGTTGAACGACTCCTGGTCCACGAGCTTGCCGTGGCGGTCGATCACCTTCTCGGTCTTGAGGTGCTCCATCATGCGCTTGCCGATTTCGTCACCGGCCTTGCCCCAGATGTCCACCACCTTGTTGTAGCGCTCGCCCGAGGTCACCAGACCCGACACGTACTGCTGCTCGATCTCCTTGACCTCGGTCTCGGCGCGGTCGATCAGACCGGCCTTTTCCTTGGGCACCAGCATGTCGTCGATGGCGATCGAGATGCCGGCGCGGGTGGCCAGGCGGAAGCCCGACTGCAGCAGCTTGTCGGCAAAGATCACCGTGTCCTTCAGGCCGCACTTGCGGAAGGCCGTGTTGATCAGGCGCGAGATTTCCTTCTTCTTGAGCGCCTTGTTCATGTTGGTGAACGGCAGGCCCTTGGGCAGGATCTCGCTGAGCAGGGCACGGCCCACCGTGGTGTCGGTGAGCTTGGTGACGGCTTGCCAGTTGCCGGCGTCGTCCTTGACGTATTCGGTCAGGCGCACGGCGATCTTGGCGGTCAGCTCGACGACCTTGTTGTCGAGGGCGCGCTGCACCTCGACCACGTCCGAGAAGATCAGGCCTTCGCCCTCTTGCCGTTGGTGCGCTCGCGGGTGGCGTAGTACAGACCCAGCACCACGTCCTGCGAGGGCACGATCGACGGTTCACCGGAGGCCGGGAACAACACGTTGTTCGACGCCAGCATCAGGGCGCGCGCTTCCATCTGCGCCTCGATGGACAGCGGATGTGCACGGCCATCTGGTCGCCGTCGAAGTCGGCGTTGAAGGCGGGCCGCAGACCAGCGGATGCAGCTGGATGGCCTTTGCCTTCGATCAGCACCGGCTCGAAGGCCTGGATGCCCAGGCGGTGCAGCGTCGGTGCGCGGTTGAGCAGGACAGGGTGTTCCTTGATGACTTCTTCGAGGATGTCCCACACCACCGGCGTGCCCGATTCGACTTCCTTCTTGGCCTGCTTGATGGTGGACGCAATGCCCATCGCCTCGAGGCGGCTGAAGATGAAGGGCTTGAACAGCTCGATGGCCATCAGCTTGGGCAGGCCGCACTGGTGCAGCTTGAGCGTGGGGCCGACCACGATGACCGAACGGCCCGAGTAGTCGACACGTTTGCCCAGCAGGTTCTGGCGGAAAACGACCGCTCTTGCCCTTGATCATGTCGGCCAGCGACTTGAGGCCACGCTTGTTCGCACCGTCATGGCCTTGCCGCGACGACCGTTGTCGAGCAGCGAGTCTGACCGCCTCTTGCAGCATGCGCTTTTCGTTGCGCACGATGATCTCGGGCGCCTT
>JADJDQ010000006.1 GCA_016702605.1 Candidatus Intricatilinea gracilis | reverse complement strand
GCGTACACGCCGCGCGATGAGCTGCGTGACCTGCGAGCCGAAATCGAGGATGAGGACCTTGTCGTGTTGCGTCATGGAAGGCTGCACTGGCGCGACCCGCGGTGCGGAGACGGCGCGTTGACGTTGAAAGAAGAACGTGGTCGAGCGCCCGAGCGCTGCACCAGCAAGACGATCAGGCCTGAGCTGGTGCCGCAGCGGCCGCGGCATCGGCACTGCGCTGACGCCTGAAATGCATCAACGCGAACATGGTCGACACCATCTGCAAGGCGGCACACAGGAAAAACGGCGCACCGATGCGCCAGTCGCCACGCGGCAGGTGCGACACGATGCCCAGCAAGGCCGCGCCCAGCACCGGCGCCAGCACGGCCATCAGGCTGGTGAGCGAGGCGACGCTGCCCATGGTCTTGCCTTGCGTGCTGTCGTCGGCGGCATTGGATACCAGGCTTTGCACCGCGGTATTGGCCATGAAGCCGAAGACGTTGAGCACGACCACGGCGTACATCATCCAGCCCTCGCTCGACAGGCCCCAGAGCGCATAACAGATCGACGACGAGATCAGCCCCATCACGGCGATACGTTCGGCCGGCCAGCGCTTGAGCGCCACACGGATGAGGCCGCCCTGCACGATCACACCCATCACCCCCACGGCGAACAGCGACCAGCCGTTTTCTGCGGGGCCCCAGCCGAACTTGAAGGTGGTGTACAGCACCCAGCTCGTGTGCAACACCATCTGCGCCAGTGAGCTCAGGCCGATCACCACCACCAGCAGGCCGACACCCTCGAGCTCGCTCAATCGCTTGAGCGCCGAGACGGGATTGACGCCCTTCCAGTCGACCGCATGGCGGCGCTCGGGCGGCAGTGATTCGGGCAGCACGAACAGGCCGTAGAACCAGTTGCACACCGCCAGCGCTCCGGCCGCGAAGAAGGGCAGGCGCAGGTCGTGTGCGCCGAGCAGGCCACCCATCACCGGGCCGAGGATGAAGCCCAGGCCGAACATGGCGCCGAGCATGCCGAAACGTTTGGCGCGCTGGTCGGGCTCGGTGATGTCGGCCACATAGGCGTTGGCCACCGCGGCGTTGGACTGCATGGCGCCGCTGAACAGGCGAACCACCACCAGCACCCAGATCGACTGGGCAATCGCCGTCACGAAGAAGCTCAGCGCCAGGCCCGAGAAACCCACCAGCAGCACGGGACGGCGGCCGTAGCGATCGGACAAGGCGCCCAGGATGGGCGAGCCGAAGAAGTTGGCAAAGCCGAAGGCGAAGGTGACCACCCCGTACCAGAAGGCGTGGTCCGCCTGCGAGCCGGTGAAGCTGCCCACCAGCGGCGGCAGCACCGGGATGATCAGTCCGATCGACACCATGTCGATCAGCACCGTCAGCATGATGAAGGGCATGGCCGCGGTGCGGCCCTGCGCGGCGCCGGTGCCGGAGGCTGCAACGGGCGGGCCTGCGTGACGGGGTCGGCGGTCAAAAGAGGCCCCGCCCGGCGCGCTCAGGCAGGGCGCTGGCAGTTCGCAAGCCGGGCGCCAGCATCATTCCATGCGGTAGTTCGGCGCTTCCTTAGTGATCTGAACGTCGTGCACATGGCTCTCGCGGATGCCGGCCGAGGTGATCTCGACGAACTCCGCCTTGGAGCGCATCTCCTCGATGCTGCCGCAGCCGCAGTAACCCATGGAGGCGCGCAGACCGCCGGCCATCTGGAAGATGATCGACACCATCGAGCCCTTGTAGGGCACGCGGCCTTCGATGCCCTCGGGCACCAGCTTGTCGGCGTTCGGGTTGCTGGTTTCGTCGGCTTCCTGGAAGTAGCGGTCGGCCGAGCCGGCCTTCATCGCACCGATCGAGCCCATGCCGCGGTAGGCCTTGTAGCTGCGGCCCTGGTAGAGGATGACCTCGCCCGGGGCTTCCTCGGTGCCGGCGAACATGCCGCCCATCATCACCGAGTGCGCACCCGCAGCGATCGCCTTGGCGATGTCGCCGGAATAGCGGATGCCGCCATCGGCAATCAGCGGCACGCCGGTGCCGCGCAATGCGGTGGCGACGTTGTCGATCGCGGTGATCTGCGGCACGCCCACACCGGCGACGATGCGGGTGGTGCAGATCGAGCCCGGGCCGATGCCGACCTTGACGCCATCCGCACCGGCCTCCACCA
The DNA here is from genome assembly GCA_016702605.1 of Candidatus Intricatilinea gracilis. Taxonomy (GTDB): domain Bacteria; phylum Pseudomonadota; class Gammaproteobacteria; order Burkholderiales; family Burkholderiaceae_C; genus Sphaerotilus; species Sphaerotilus gracilis. Next base: position 206,719 of record JADJDQ010000006.1, on the reverse strand, counting down.
GCGCCAGCGCCGCCGCGCCGGTGGCGATGTTGCCGCCGATCACGTCCACCTGCGGATAGTTGCGCTTGACCCAGCGCACCCGCTCGATCACACCGGCGTTGTGGCCGTGTGCGGTGTCGACGACGAGCGCATCGACACCGGCCTTGACCAGCAGTTCGACGCGTTCTTCGGTGCCTTCACCCACACCCACCGCAGCACCGACACGCAGCTTGCCCATGGCGTCGCGCGCCGCGTTGGGGAAGGTGGTCTGCTTGGTGATGTCCTTCACGGTGAACAGACCGCGCAGCTGGTCGGCATCGTTGAGCACCAGGACACGCTCCAGCTTGTGCTGATGCATCAGCGCCTTGGCCTCGGCCAGCGAGGCACCTTCCCTGACCGTGACCAGACGCTCGCGCGGGGTCATGATCTCGCGCACCGGGGCGTCCAGCCGGGTCTCGAAGCGCAGGTCACGTCCGGTGACGATGCCCACCACCCTGCCCTCATCCACCACCGGGAAACCGGAGATGCCGTGCGCGCGGGACAGTTCGATGACATCGCGCACCCGGGCCCCCGGGGCGATGGTGATCGGGTCCTTCAGCAGACCGGATTCATAACGTTTGACCCGCGCCACCTCGGCCGCCTGCGCCTTGGGTGTGAGGTTCTTGTGCACGATGCCGATGCCGCCTTCCTGCGCGATCGCGATCGCCAGGCGGGCTTCGGTGACCGTGTCCATCGCCGCGGAGACGAGCGGCAGGTTGAGAACGATGTTGCGGGAAAAGCGGGTGGCCAGCGAGGTGTCTCGCGGCAGCACCTGGGAGTAGGCGGGGACCAACAACACATCGTCGAAGGTCAGCGCTTTGCCGAGAAGGCGCATGTGGATGGCTCCAGACGCAAAAGGAGATTATACGGAGTGGAAGCCAAGCGCAAGAAGGCCCAGGCCGACAGCGCCCAGGCCGCAGCCGCAAGGCCACCGAGACGAGCGCCAGGCGCCGCCAAGGCTGAGAACTGCAAGAGCGCCCGCAGCCAGCTCGCCATCCTGGAAGGTGGCCAGCGTATCGCCCGCATGAACGCGCAAGGGCGAGCGCGAGATTCTCGACGACGCACAGCGCGCCCGCCGAACTCGAACGCGCCCGCCGGGATCAGGCCAAGCGCTGCCGTTGAGCCGCACCGCTACCTATGCGGCGAGCCCTCGCGCGGCTTCCTGGCGGCGCTGGCGGCGCGCCTCCGTCCGCCCTGGCCCTGGTAACTGCGGTCGGGCTTCCGCCCGGTCGACCTTAGCCCGCGGCAGCGATCCGGTCACCGGCGGGCGAGACGGGCTCGGGGCGACCCGACCGCCCCACAGCCCAGCCATCGGGCGGCAGGCCGGCATCTGCCAGGCGCTCCACAGGCCTGATCGCCGGCGCCACCAGGCTGCCAGCCGCAACGTCAGCCGGCGTTTGGACATGGCCGGGCGCAGACCCAGGCCAGTTCACCTCGATCAGGCGTGGACCACCACCGCGGCGTCAGCCCCGGCAACATCCCGGCGGCCCCCCCCCCCCCCCGCCGCCCTCCCGCCTCAGCGGGCGCCGTAGACCTGCTCGGCGCGGGTGACGAAGGCATCGACGAAGGTGTTGGCGATGCGGTCGAACACCGGGCTCACCGCCACCTCGAGCATGCGACTCGAGAACTCGTAGCTCAGCTCGAACTCGATGCGGCAGGCCTGAGGTCCGGCGTCCGGCCCCGCCAGCGGCGATGCCGCCCAGCGGCACGAAGCGCCACTCACCGTCAAGCCGCGAGAACGGCCCGTCGACCAGCTCCATGTGCACCAGCTCGTTGGTGATGTGCTTGTTGCGGGTGGTGAACGCATGCTTGACACCGGCATAGGCCAGGTACAGCTTGGCCGTCATGCCGTGTTCGTCGTGGTCGGAGACTTCGGCGCGTTGGCACCAGGGCAGGAACTTGGGATAGTCCGTGACCCCGACCACCAGGTCGTACATCTCGCGAGGCGAGTACCAGAGCAGGATCGACTTCTTGACGTGCTTCATACTGTGGGACGATTCTAGGCGGCGCCAGCACCGCCAGCCGGTGCCCGACGCCGCCCCGGCTTCCCCAGTGACCCGTCCATGAGCATTGCCGAAAACAAGAAAGCCTTTTTCAACTACCACATCGAGGAACGCTTCGAGGCCGGCATCGTGCTCAACGGCTGGGAAATCAAGGCCATCCGCGAAGGTCAGGTGCAACTCACCGACGGCTACGTGGTGATCAAGGACGGCGAGCTCTTCCTCATTGGCCTGCGCATCAACGCGTTGCGCAGTGCGTCCACCCACGTGAAGCCCGAGGCAGACCGGACCAAGAAGCTCTTGATGCACAAGGCTGAGATCACGCCGGATCTGGCAAGGTCGAGCAGCGCGGCTTCACGCTGGTGCCGCTGAACCTGCACTGGAAGGGCCGCCACGTGAAGGCTGACATCGCTCTCGCCAAGGGCAAGGCCCAGCACGACAAGCGCGACACCATCAAGGACCGCGACTGGCAACGCGAGCAAGGCCGGCTGATGCGCCACAAGGTGTCGTCGGCACCCAAGGATTGAGCCCATGAGCGACGCGTTCTATCCCCCCATCGAGCCCTACCGCAGCGGGCGCCTGCAGGTCGACGAGATCCACGAGTTGTACTGGGAAGCCTGCGGCAATCCGCAAGGCATTCCGGTGGTCTTTCTGCACGGAGGACCCGGCGCTGGCATCGCGCCGCGCAGCCGCTGTTTCTTCGACCCCGAGCGTTACCACATCGTGTTGTTCGACCAGCGCGGCTCGGGCCAGTCCACGCCGCTGGGTGAATGCCGCAACAACACCACCCAGTTGCTGGTCGACGACATCGAGCGCCTGCGCCACTTGCTGGGCATCGACCGCTGGCTGGTGTTCGGCGGATCATGGGGCTCGACCCTGGCGCTGGCCTACACGCAGGCACACCCCGCGCGCGCCTTGGGCTTGGTGCTGCGCGGCATCTGGCTGGTGAGCGACGAAGAAATCGACTGGTGGCTCTACGGCGTGCGCAACTTCTTTCCACGCGAGTGGGAAGCCTTTGCCAGCCATGTGCCCGAGGCCGAACGCGCCGACCTGCTCGGCGCCTACAGCAAGCGACTGCAAAGCGACGACCCGGCCGTCTACCTGCCGGCAGCACGCGCCTGGAGCCGCTACGAAGGCTCGTGCCTGCAACTGCGGCCCACACCCGAGATGCGGATGCCTTCGGCAGGACGCCGTCGCTCTTGGTGTCGGCCGGCTCGAAGCGCACTACTTCCGCCACCGTGCCTTCCTCACGCCGGGCCAGTTGCTGCAAGGCGTGGCACGCATCAGCCACCTGCCCTGCTTCATCACCCACGGCCGATACGACGTGATCTGCCCGGTGCGTTACGCCCACGCCCTGGTCGATGTGTGGCCCGGCGCCGTGCTGCACGTGGTGCCCGACGCCGGCCATTCGAGTTACGAACCCGGCATTGCGGCCGAACTCATCGCCGCGACCGACAGGTTTGCGACCCGCCGACTTCGCCCGGCGAGCGGCAGGCTCAGCCCTCGAACACCCGCATGGCCTGCACCAGATCGGCGATCAGGTCGTCGACCGATTCCAGGCCGATGCACAGCCGCACCATGATGCCGCGGTAGTCATGCGGCTTGCTGCGCATGTGGCGCAGGTCGTAGGGCACCGCCAGGCTGATGGGGCCGGCCCACGACCAGCCGATGCGAAAGAGCCTGAGGCCGTCGACAAAAGCATCCACCTGCGCCGGGCTGCAGGGTCCGCACTCCACCGTCACCAACCCTGGCCGGCACGGCTGGTGCGCGGCCCAGTGTTGATGGCCCGGGCGAGCCCGGCAGGCGCCGGGCTCAGTACACGCTTGAACTGCGGCTGCCTTTCGCACCAGGCGGCGATGCGGCGGGCTGCGGCGTCCTGGGCGTGATAACGCAAGTCCAGGGTGGCCAGGCCCTTGATGACCGCAGCCACGTCGTCCACACCCACACCAAAACCCAGCCGGCTGTGGCTCCAGGCCAGGCGGTGGTGCAAGGCCGGGTCGCGGCAGGCGACCGAGCCCATCATTACGTCGCCGCCACCCGAGGGGTACTTCGTCAGCGCATGGGCGCTCAGGTCCACACCCAGGTGGTCGCCAGCCTGTGAGCCGTCCACCCGGGCCAGGTCGAAGGGCTTGAAGGCCACCCCCGAGCCCCAGGTGTTGTCCAGCGCGATGAGGGCCTGCGGCGCCTTCTCGCGGATGCAGCGCACGAGGCCACGCAGATCAGGAAACTCGAGCGTGACCGACCCCGGCGCCTCGAGCCACACCAGCTTGGTGGCGGGTGTCAGCGCCTCGGACAGCGACACCACCGACATCTGGTCGTAGCGCGCATGGGTGATGCCCCAGTTGGCCAGCTCGTGCTGGGCAAAACTCAGGCTGGGCGCGTAGACGTTGTCGGGCAGCAGCACCTCGTCGCCACTCTTGAGCAGCGCCATGTCGATCAACGTGATCGCCGCCAGGCCGCTGGGCACCAGCATCACGTGGTTGGCGCCTTCGAGTGTGGCCAGGCGCTCTTCGAGCACGTAGGTGGTGGGCGTGCCCTTCAGGCCGTAGGTGTAGGCGCTCTTGTCGATCCAGCGCCGCTCGCGCAGCGCGGCAACGTTCGGGAAGAACACCGTCGAGGCCTTGAACACCCCGGTTGTGTCGCGGCCCATTCGGACGGCGGCAGGTAGGGGTGGTGGATGAGTTCGGTGGCCTTGGCTCGGCCGTTGCGCTCACCGGTTCCCCACCAGGTCATGCCCAGCCGTGCCGACGATGCGCGCCTTGGCAAACTCGCCCACCTTGAGGGTGCGTGAGGCCTTGGTCGGCGGCAGGATCTGCACGGTGCCGTCGATCTCGGGCGCATCGGCATACGAGCGCCCCACCCCGCCCTTGCGGCCCCAGGGCCGGCGCATGGTCCACCAGCACCTGCATGTGCTGGCCCGATCCGGCGTTGCAGGCGCGTCGTCGACACCGCTTCGGCCACGGCCATGAAGCGGGCGCGTGCGCTCATCACGCAGCGCATCCGGCAACGCGCCATGGGCAGATTGGCCGCGGCACCTGCCATCGGGTGAATAGGCAAAACAACCGGCGCGGTCGATCTGCGCTTCTTTCAGGAAGTCGAGCAAGTACTCGAACTCACTCTCGGTCTCGCCCGGAAAGCCGGCGATGAAGGTCGACCTCACCACGATCTGCGGGCACACCTTGCGCCATTCGAGCAGCCGCTCCAGCGTCTTCTCGCCGCTGGCCGGGCGTTTCATGCGCTTCAAGACATCGGGATGTGCATGCTGGAACGGCACGTCCAGGTACGGCAACACCAGCCCTTCGGCCATCAGCGGCAGCACTTCGTCCACATGCGGATAGGGGTAGACGTAATGCAGCCGCACCCAGGCGCCGTGTTTCTTCGCCAATTCGCCGAGCCTGGCCACCAGGTCCAGCATGCGGGTCCGGACCGGCTTGCCGTCCCAGAAGCCGGTGCGGTACTTGACGTCCACGCCGTAGGCCGAGGTGTCCTGGCTGATGACCAGCAGCTCCTTCACGCCGCCTTCGAACAGGCGCTGCGCTTCGGTCAACACGTCACCAATCGGGCGCGACACCAGGTCGCCGCGCATGCTGGGGATGATGCAGAACGAGCAGCGGTGGTTGCAGCCTTCGCTGATCTTGAGGTACGCGTAGTGTTTGGGCGTGAGCTTGATGCCGGCCGGAGGCACCAGGTCGACGAACGGGTCGTGCGGCTTGGGCACGTGTTTGTGCACCGCGTCCATCACCTCCTGCGTGGCGTGAGGCCCCGTCACGGCCAGCACCGACGGGTGCATCTGGCGCACCAGGTTGCCGCTGCCCGCGCCGGTGTCCGCACCGCCCTTGGCGCCCAGGCAACCGGTGACGATGACCTTGCCGTTCTCGGCCAGGGCCTCGCCGATGGTGTCCAGGCTCTCCCTGACCGCGTCGTCAATGAAGCCGCAGGTGTTGACGATCACCAGATCGGCACCCTCGAAGGTCTTGCTGGTGCTGTAACCCTCGGCGCTGAGCTGGGTGAGGATGAGCTCGCTGTCGGTCAGCGCCTTGGGGCAGCCCAGGGACACGAAGCCGATGCGCGGGGCGGCAACGGTGGAGGTCGGGGAAACGGTGTCGGTCATGCGCCGGATTGTCTCAGTTCGCCTTGGTCTGGCTCACACCACCGCGCGGCGCCGCGGGGCCATCACGCCGGCCTTGCGGCATCATCCGCCGCCATGCCCTTCGACCCCGCCGCCATCACCTCACCGTTTCGCATGCAGCCCGGGCTGCGTCGGGTCGCACCCGGCACTGCAGCGGTACACGCCGCGCCACCGGGCTCGCCGGAGTTCGAGGCCAAACTCGCCGCACTCGCCAGTCATGCGGATCAATGCCTCGTCGGTAGTGCCGACGTCGATGCCCGCCCAGCGCTGCGAGCCATCGGCCAGGCAGCCGGGCGCGATTGCTCCGCTGCGCTGAGCCTGACGGCCGACCGCGGCCGACTGCAGTCCGACGCCCTGGGCCTGGTGGTCGATCTGGACAACGGCAGCATCGCGCAACTCGGCAGGCCACACAGCCAGGCCCAGGCCGTCCTGTCCGCTTTGGCCGCAGGGCAACGCGCGGCCGCCCTCGTCAGCCTGGCGCTGCGCGAAGACTTCGCCCTGGTGGATGCCGCCAGCGCGAGCCTGCCGTGGATGGCGGTGTGCCTGCCGTCGCATTGGGATCCGCGCGAGAAGGTCGGGCAGGACTTCCGCACCGTCCATGCCCCGGTGGCCGACAGCGACAACGTGCGCGCCGCTGCCGCCCATCTGCTCGCCCTGGTCTGCGGCGAGCAGCGCTGGGAACGGTTCGTCTGGACCGTCACCACCTGGCCCGGCCTGGATCAGCACCCCGAGCGACACATCAAGCGCCCCTGGCCCGACGCCGCCAGCGCCAGCGCCGCCGAGCTGATCGACATCGCCACATTCCGCACCGAGCGCCAGGGTTTCATCGCCCTGCCCGCCACGCCGGAAGCCAAAGGCCAGGCCGTGTTCACCATCGAGGTCCAGGCCCGCCCGCTTCGCCAGGCGCTGGCCGACGAAGGTGTCGACCCCGCCGCCTTGTCTGCCGCGCTGGCCAGCATGACAGACGCCGTGGTCGCCTACCGCAGCCTGGGCCCGGCGAGAGATCGCCTGTGTGCGGGGCTCGATGCCATCGCGCAGCAACGTTCGGCCTCCGCCTCGACTGGCGCCACCGCAAACGCAGCCAGCTCCTCGACACCGGCGCCATGAGGCGCGCCCCCCTCACACCAGCCCGGCTGGCGTTCGACACCGACGGCCAGCCAACTGCGCCTGACTTTGCCGACCGCTACCACTCACCGCACGGCGCGCTGGCGCAGGCGCGCCACGTCTTTCTGGGCGGCAACGATCTGCCGGCGCGCTGGGCCGGGCGTCAACGTTTCGTCATCCTCGAAACCGGGTTCGGCCTGGGCAACAACTTTCTCGCCACCTGGGCCGCCTGGCGCGCCGACCCCGAGCGGTGTGAACGCCTGGTGTTCGTCTCGTTCGAGAAGCACCCGCTCACCCAGGCCGACATGCGCCGCGTGCACGCCAGCAGCGACCTGTCCGAGCTGGCCGCCGAACTCATCGCCGCCTGGCCCATGCTCACGCCCGACATCCACAGCCTGGACTTCGACCGCGCCCACGTGCAGCTGCTGCTCGGGTTTGGCGACGCCGGCGAACTGCTGCGTGGCCTGCAGGCCGAGGTCGACGCCTTCTACCTCGACGGTTTTGCGCCCGACCACAACCCCGAGTTGTGGTCGCCCCACCTCATCACCCGCCTGGGCAAACTCGCCGCGCCCGGCGCCACGGCCGCCACCTGGTGCGCCGCCCGCCCGGTGCGCGACGCACTGGCCAGCGCCGGCTTCACGGTCGAGCGCCGCCCCGGCCTGGGCAGCAAGGTGCACATGAGCGTGGCGCGCTATGCCCCGCGCTTCACGCCACCGCGCCCGGCCGCGTTTGCGCCCCGCTGCGGCGCCGGCGAGGCGCACGACCGCCGAGCCGTCGTCATCGGCGCCGGCCTGGCCGGTTGTGCTGCCACCTGGGCCCTGGCCCGCCAGGGCTGGCGCGTCTCCCTCATCGACACCCTGCCCGAACCGGCCCAATCCACCAGCGGCAACCCCGGCGGCCTGATGCACCCCATCCTCAACGTGCCCGACAGCCTGCACTCGCGCTGGTTCCGCGCCGCCGCGCTGCGCACCGCTGCCCTGGCGCGCCCGGCGCTGCAAGGCAATGCCTCCATCGACGGCACACGCATGGCCAGCGCGGCACCAGCCGGCAAGACCGCCCCTCCCGTCGACCCATCGCTCGACGCTCAACCGGCCACGAGCCCACAGCTCGGCAACTGTCCTGGCCAGCTCGACGGCCTGATCCGCCTCACCCCGGACCTGAGCGTCGACCGCGCCCATGCCCAGCTCGAGACCCTGGGCCTGCCGCCCGAGCTCGTCGACTGGCTCGATGCCGACGCCGCCAGCGCCGCCACCGGCCTGCCCCTGCAGGGCGGTGCGTGGCGCTTCGGCGCGGCCGGCTGGCTCTCGCCCGCCGCCTGGTGCCGCCACCTGCTTGCCCTGGCGGCAGACACCGCCGACAGCCCCGACGCCGTCTGTTTCATCGGCAACCAGCCCGTCGCCGCCATCCGGCGACTGCCAGCCGAGCCCGCTGCCGCACGCACCACACCAGCACCCGCCAGCTCATCCATCAGCTCATCCATCAGCTCATTCGCCCTCAGCGACACCGATGCGGGCCGCTGCCAAGCGCCTGACCAGCTCTGGCACGCGCTGGACGCCCAGGGCCAGACCATCGCGTCTGCCCCCGTCCTGGTCCTGGCCAACGCCGCAGGCGCCACTGAACTGCTCGCCCAGGCGACCGATCATGACGGCCCAATTCATGCCGCTATCCCGCCGCTGCAGCCCATTCGTGGCCAGACCACCGTCATCGCGCTCGACCAACTCACCCCCGCGCAGCGCGCCAGCCTGAACCTGCCCCGCCTACCCATCAGCGGCCAGGGCTACGCCATCCGCCTGGACGCCGATCACCTGCTCGTCGGCGCCACCAGCCAACCCGGCGACATGGACCCCACGCTGCGCCTGAGCGACCAGCACCTGAACCTGAGGCGCGCCGCCGCGCTGGGCATCTTCGGCGACGACTGGCGCCACGAGCCACCGCCCTGGGTGATGGACCTGCCACTCAGCGGACGCGTCGGCTGGCGCATGACCACACCCGATCGCCTGCCCGTCATCGGCCCGCCGGTCGACACCCGAGCGGTCGATCGGGCCCGCGCCACCGGCAGGGCCCGCCTCGACGCGCCGCGCCTGCTTCCGCGCTGTCACGATGTGTTGGGCGGCTTGTACTTGTGCACTGCGCTGGGCTCACGCGGCATCAGCTCGGCTGCACAGGCTGGCCAGATACTGGCGGGCTGGGTGACGGGCGCGCCGCTGCCGCTCGATGGTGATGTGAGAGATGCGGTGGATGCCGGACGGTTCGACGGCAACTGAACGTCGGTCGCCGACAGCCGTCGGGTCAGTTGAGGCCAGCGGCCAGGCGACCGAGTTTCTCGACATGATCGTCCCTGCAGACCATGGCTCATGTCGATTCGAATGTCGGTCAGGCGGGCCTGGCGGGTGCGATATCGAAGTGCATCACGTCTTCGCGAACTCCAAGCTTGGTGTAAAGGGCAACGGCGGGCTCGTCGCCGTCATCTGCCTGAACGAATATCACGTACACGCCGCGGCTGGCGGCAAGTACCTTCAGCTTGTCGATCAAGGCGGTGGCCACACCTACCCGCCGGTGAGATTCGATCACCGCCAGGTCGTAGATATAGAACTCGCTGCGCGCCTGCTCGAACTTGGGCAGTATGTAGCCTGCCAGTCCGCCGATGACCCGGTCTCCATCAAACGCAGCGATGGCAACGAAGTGTTCGTTCGACAACAGATTGGCGAGGTAGGCGTCGTCAGGCTGAGCACCGCAGTAGGTATCGACGTCTTCGAAGGCCGAGCCAAAGACACCAAGCATCTGGCGGCAGACTTCGATATTCGTAGCAGTCAGCACTCTGGTTGTTGCGGTTGTTTTCATGGGTTGAAACCGTGGGGTATTGGGCAGTCTGTCGCCTCATGTACCGGGGGTACTCACCTTTGCACTGAGCGTGGGGTCGCCCAACTCTTGATTGAGCCTGGTGGCCTCGGCAGCCAATTGCACAACAATATCCTGCGCCAGTGGTGTGTCTGGGCGTAGTTCGAGTGTCGCCAGTTCATATTTGCCGCCCGGCTTCAGACGTGCTTCGATGTGCCGCAACCGCTGACCGCGCATGAAGCTGAACAACACACGCGTCGGTTCAGCCCGAATGATCAGTACCGGACCGTGGCAGAAATAGGCCAGATGCCCCCACTTCAGACGTTCCTGCAGGTCGGGTGCTGCCGCACGCACGGTACTTCTCAGCGCTTGTACAAACTCGCATTGCCATCCAGAAAGGCATTCGACATATTCGTCGGGTGTCGTTGCCGAAGTCAGGATCATTTTCATGCGCGCGCACCAGGCGAGCTGTCGCCGGCCTGTGCAAGGTCGAAGCGCAGGAACCAGAAATCGGCGCTGTGCTGCAGGTGGTGCACCGCGCCCAGTCGGGTGTAGAAGCCGGGGCCGTCGGTGCCCAGGTAGAACTGCTGGATGCCCAGGCGTCGCGCTTCATCGAGCAGGCGCCCGACCAGCGCCGAGCCGACACCACGCCCACGCCATGGCTCGGCGACGACCAGCCCGGCCAGCCAGGGTGTCCAGTCGACATGGACGTCGTCGTCGTTCTCAACCAGGTTGACGACGCCGATCGGTTGCCCCTCATGCAAGGCGACCAGGCACAGCGGCACCGCGTCGGGTCGGCCCGCCTTGGCCAGCCGATCGGCCATGCCCTGCGTCGTGGCACCGGGCACGTCGGTCCAGAACTCGCGCCAGATCATCTCGGCCACTGCCTGGCGATGGGCGGGTATCTCGTGCAGGTGGGTGATGGTCAGTGGCATGGCGGGGCCAACGCAACACAGTTCGCCCGATCGGAGGCAACGAACATGGCAGTCGGCACTACGTGCAAGTTACTCGGCGGCAACGACAAGGCGCCGGACCGACGGTTGAGCCTGCACGTCGTCGACGCGCCTGTCATCGGTCCAGAGCACTGCAAATTCGTCGCCATTGGAGAGTTCGTACTTCCACTGCTTGCCGGTCAGCGACGGGTTCAGGTCGGGCGCGGATGGCCGATCGCACGACTCACCTGTTCGGGTGTCATGCCCCGGCGCAACTTGCCGGCGCGTATTGCCTGCTGCAGGTCAGGTGGCAAGTCCGTCAACGTCGACACTGGATCGGCGCGGCTGCCGACCTTGGCAATCAGTGCTTCGATGTCTTCCTTGCCACGGCCGTAGTCGAGTCCGAGCCGCATCTTGCGGCCATCGATGTAGACCTCGACCCGGTTGCGCCCACGTTCGCCAAACACGATCTGGCTCCCCAGGGCAATCTTGTTCTGATCGACGAAGCTGGCGTCGCTGATCCAGTCGTCGGTGTAGAACAGGTTGCAGCAGGTGTAGAAGACTTCGCCCTTGGGCACCCGTGCGGCCTCGGCGGCGTCGACCTTGCCGATGATCTTGCTGCCAACGACCGCGCCAGTGTCGACCTCTTCGAGCCACACCTCACGCCTCAGGGCGTCGACCTGGCCCCGCACGACATAGTCGACGTCGGTCCGCAGTGTCACGTCGATCACCCCTTCGACCCGGTATTTCTTCGAGCTGAAGATGGACTGGATAGGCGCGGCATATTCGACAGCCCCCACCAGCTTGAGCTTGTGCGGCCCGGCTTCGAGACGGCGCCGGTGGGAGGAGATCACCATCTGGACACCGAGGCCGCGACTTGCACGCAGACTGGCGCCAACAATCGACGGGATCTGCGCGCCGTCGATCTCGTCGACGAAATAGAACACGCCACCACCACGGCCGCCGCCGGTTGCGGAGTCGAGCACCGTGGCAGCAGGTACCGTCGACCCCGGCGGCACGACGCCCGCCGGTGGCGCCGAAGCGCAAGCCTGCAGCAGCACCAGACCAACGACAACACACAGTCGAAGAACGATTCGCATGACACCCCTCCCAAGGCTGCTTTGCGGCGTCACCTGCCACCCATGACAGGCGAGCCGGCGCAAAAGATATCACGCATGTTCGGCCGAACGCTCACCCAGCCGCAACCTCAGCACCAGCGGCAAACCCAGCACCAGCAGCAGCACGGCCATGCCCCTGAACAACAGGCTGGCGCCGAGTGCCGCGCCGACGAGGCCGAAACCCATGGGCAACACCGAGCTGGACAGATTGATCACCGCGGCACGCAGCGCCAGGGCTTCACCTTGCCGGTGGGGTGGCGCCAGCTGGTGCAGTGCCGTCATGATCATGGGTTGCACTGACCCCAGGGCCAGGCCCAGCATCACGGCGCACAGACTCATCTGCACAGCCGTGTGCGCGAGCGGGTAGATCACGAAGACGCTGGCCACCACCGACATGGCGGCGACCATGACCTGGCGCTCGTGCACGTGTCGGGCCAGCAGCGGGATGACGACCCGCACCGTGGCAACCGAGGCGGCAAACAGGCCGAGCACGCTGCCGATGGCCGAGGCACTCATGCCGCGTTCGTGTCCCAGCAGCGGCACGACAAAACCATGCAGATCCCAGCTGGCCGAGAAAAACCAGTTGATGACGAGCAGTCGGCGGATGCCGGGCACGGCAAGCAGGTCGCGCACGCTGGCTTGTGTTCCAGCGCCGGACAGTGACGACGCCGACGCGACCGCGGGCTCGGTGATGCCGAGCAGTTCGGACCGTGGAAACTCACGCGGTATACGCCGCGCCCACCAGGCCAGGCCCAGTGGCAGCACCGACATGGCGATGCAGGCCCAGGCAAAACCGATCGAGTCGATCAGCAGGCCCACCAGCAGCGGGCCGCCCACATTGCCCAACGCGGGCGCCAGGCCGATCCAGCTGAAGACCCGTTTGAGTTCGGCCGAGGTCTGGTCGGACGTGCGCCTGGGTGGCACATCAGCTGGGTGATCACGGGGACCATCGCCTGACGCATCGCGCGGTACATCACGTGGTCCGACACGTGGTCCATCACGCGGCCCGTCCTTTGGCCCGTCCTGTGGCAGTTCACCCTGGCCCAGCCGGCCGGCGGTGCGCTGCATGGTGATGAGGCCGACGTTGCAGCCGGTGCCGATGAGGGTGGCGGCCAGCAAGAGCAGCAGCGCCTGCAGCGCGGCCAGCCAGCTCAGGTGCAGTGGGCCTCCGTCGGCCAGCAAGGGGCTGAGTGCAGCACCCAGACCGCCCAGCAGACCACCCACGACACCCATGGCCACTGCCGTCGCCACCGGCTTGTGATAACCACGCCGATCGGCCCACCGCCCGGCCGGCAGGGCCAGCGCTACCGGCGCCAGCGCGAAAAGGCCGAGCAACACACCGGCTGCTGCCTCTGCCGGCCAACCGGCCCAGCCGCCTTGCCTGAGCATCATGAGTGGCAGCGCCAGGCGCAGTCCGGCCATGGACGAATGCAGGCACACCTGCCCGGCGACCAGGGCGAACAACACGGCGTTGGACAGTGACGCCGGGCGCGGCGGCGCCGGGTCTGCGGCCTGCCCACCCGCGGGTTCGCCGACCGACACCTTGCCGGCGCCCGAGTTGCGGCCAGGACCTGCGGCACGCGCCGGATCTTGCGGCGTCACGGCTGCGGTCTCGTCGTCGATGGGCATCGAGTCGGCGCCGCGGGCTCAGGCGCCTGGCAGTGGCAACCTGGCGGCGTGGGCACTGGCGCCTGCAGCGATCGCCGCAGCATCGTCGTCCAGGCCGAGCAGGGCCTGGGCGCTGGGGCCGTCCATGGCCTCGACACTTCGCAACTGCCGCGCCATGGCACGGCTGCGCACCTCGGCGCTTTCGATGCTGTTGCTGGCTTCCTGCAGTTTCTTCTTTCGTCTTCTCGAGCACGTCGCCGAACTTGGCGAACTCGGTCTTGACGGCACCCAGCACCTGCCACACCTCGGAGCTGCGTTTCTCGAGCGCCAGGGTACGAAACCCCATCTGCAGGCTGTTGAGCATGGCGAGCAAGGTGGTCGGCCCGGCCAGGATGACGCGGTGTTTGCGCTGCAGTTCGTCGCTCAGCCCCGGGCGACGCAGCAGTTCGGCATACAGGCCCTCGGTGGGCAGAAACAGCATGGCGAAATCGGTGGTGTGTGGCGGCGCCACGTATTTGGCGGCGATGGTGCGGGCCTCGTCGCGGATGCGTTGTTCGAGCGCCTTGCCGGCAGCGTCGGCGCCGTCCTTGTCGGCGCGGTCTTGTGCATCGAGCAGGCGTTCGTAGTCCTCGCGCGGAAACTTGGCGTCGATCGGCAGCCACACCGGCTGCCCGGCCTCGGTCGCCGCGCCGCCGCCCGCACCACCGCCCACACCGTTGCCCAACTTGCCCGGCAGGCGGATGGCAAATTCGACCCGTTCATTACTGCCCGGCACCGTGGCCACGTTGGTGGCGTATTGGTCGATGGTGAGCACCTGGTCGAGCAGGCCCGCCAGCTGCACCTCGCCGAACACGCCGCGGCTCTTGACGTTGCCCAGCACCCGCTTCAAGTCACCCACCCCCTGCGCCAGCGTCTGCATCTCGCCCAGGCCGCGGTGCACCTGTTCGAGCCGTTCGGCCACCTGCTTGAAACTCTCACCCAGGCGTTGTTCGAGTGTGGCGTGCAGTTTCTCGTCGACGGTGGCGCGCATCTGTTCGAGCTTCTTCTCGTTGTCGGCCTGCAGCGCCAGCAGGCGTTGTTCGACGGCGGCCTGCAGTGAGGCCAGGCGTTGCTCCATGGCGGCGCGCATGGCCGTCTGGCTCAGGTTGCTGGCCTCGCCCAGGCTGCGCAGTTGTTCGGTCTGCACCTGACCGAAACGTTGCAGGGCGCCGTCCAGCGCCTCGCGCCCCGCCTGGCTCTGGCGCGCCAGTGTGTCGCTGGTGGTGTGTGCCTGCGCCTGCAACGAGCTGGCCAACTGGGTCTGCATGGCGCCCAGCTGGATGCGAAAGGCGTCGATCTGCTCGTTCTGGCCACGCGCCACTTCGCTGGCCTGCGCCAGCAACTGCTGCTGGAACAGGCTCAGGCCCTGCATCAACTCCTGGCGGTTGTCGCGCGCACTGCCTTGCACCTCGGCGCGCAGGCCCTGGTCGATGCGCTGGGCCATGACTTGCAGATCCTGGCGCAGCTCCTGCCGCAGTTGCGCGGCCGCCGCCTGCGTCTGCACTGCGGCATGGGCCAACTGCTCGTCGCTGTCCTGGCGCCGTTCGGCCGCGCCGGGCAGGCGCAAGAACAACAACACCAGCAGCACGATCACCACAACAAGCAGGGCCGGCACAAGCAGGCCGGAGGTGGACAGGGACGCGGTCATCGATCCATTGTCACCGCCTGGTATGCGTCCGGCGAAGTCACATTGAATACCGGCTGACGATGTAGGAGCCTCGTGTCCACCAAGACTTCAGGTGGACACGTGGACACTACACAAGAGAAGGTGAGCGACGGACGGCGTCGTCGACGTCGGCACAGTGACGAGTTCAAGGTCGACGCGGTCGCGGCCTGTAGGCACGCCGGCGTGTCGATAGCGGCGGTAGCGATGAGCCGCGGGGTGAACGCCAATCTCCTTCGCCGCTGGGTAGCGGACGATGAGCGTCAACGCAGGTCTCCTCGCGATGCACAGGTAGTGCCTGTGGCGGTGTCGCCCAAGCCAACATTCGTGTCGGTACCGCTGCCCACTGCGGCTGAACCGGCGCCCGATATCCGCATCGAGATCAAACGCGGCGCCACGCGATCACGGTGAGCTGGCCAGCTTGGCAGTGAACGGCTGCGTGGCCTGGCTGCGCGGGTTGCTGCAGTGATCCGCGTGGACGCCCTGTGGCTGGCAGTCGAGCCACTGGACATGCGCGTGGGCACCGAGGCGGCGCTGGCGCGCGTGGTCCAGGTCTTCGGCCAGGCCCACCCGCACCACGCCTACCTCTTCGCCAACCGGCGCGCCAACCGCATGAAGGTGCTGGTGCATGACGGCATCGGCGTGTGGCTGGCCGCGCGACGCCTGAACATCGGAAAGTTCACCTGGTCGAGTGATGCCTCGACCACGCTGTCGCTGACCCGTGCGCAGTTCGATGCCCTGGTGCTGGGCCTGCCGTGGCAACGCGTGGGCGAGGCCGGCATCATCCGCGTCATCTGAGATCGCCGACCAGGCCGGCTGCAATTGCCGGATGTGCCGATGCGCCCGACGCTCGGGCGCGGCACCATGGCTGTCCATGATCAGCGCGCAGCAACTGGACGCCCTGGACCCGCCCACGCGGCAGGCGATGCTGTCGCTGATGGCCCAGATCCGCGCCAAGGACGAGCTGATCGCGCAGCGGGACCGCGAGGCGGCCTTCAAGCAGGCGCTGATCGACAAGCTCACGCACGAGATGGCGGTGCTCAAGCGGCTGAAGTTCGCCGCCACCAGCGAGCGCTTCGCCAGCACCCTGGCGCCCGAGCAAAAGAGCCTGCTGGAAGAGACGCTCGACGCCGACCTGGCCGAACTCGGCCAGGAGATCGAGCGAGAGCGCGGCCACGCCGGCGACAAGGACAAGACCGAGAAGAAGACGCCCAAGCGCGCCCCGCTGCCGCCGCACCTGCCGCGCCGCGACGTGGCACACGAGCCGGCGGACACCGCCTGCGGCTGCGGGCAGCCCATGCAGCGCATCGGTGAGGATGTGGCCGAGAAGCTGGACTACCAGCCCGGCGTGTTCACCGTCGAGCGCCATGTGCGTGGCAAGTGGGTATGCCGCTGCTGCGACAAGATCATCCAGGCGCCAGTGCCGGCGCACGTCATCGACAAGGGCATTCCCACAGCCGGCCTGCTGGCGCACCTGCTGGTGGCCAAGTTCATGGACCACCTTCCGCTGTATCGCCAGGAGCACATCTTCGAGCGCGCTGGCCACCTGATCGCACGCTCGACCCTGGCGCAGTGGGTGGGCGAGTGCGGCGCGCAACTGCAGCCGCTGGTGCAGGCGCTGGCCGACGAACTGCGCCGCCACGTGGTGCTGCACGCCGACGAAACACCGGTGGCCATGCTCAAGCCCAAGCACCTGCGCGACGGCAAGACGCACAAGGCCTACATCTGGTCGTACTGCACCACCAGCGCCAACCCGACCCAGGCGGTGGTGTTCGAGTTCTGCGAGACCCGCGCCGGCGAGAACGTGCGCGAGTTCCTCAAGCTGGACACGCCCCAGGCCTGGCAGGGCACGCTGGTGACCGACGGCTTCAGCGGCTACACCGCAACGACGACCAAGGGTGTGACCTCGGCGCAGTGCATGGCGCACGCCAGACGCAAGTTCAACGATCTGTGGGCCAATCACCGCAGCGAAGTGGGTCGCAAGGCGCTGCGGTACCACCAGTGCCTGTTCAGGATCGAGCGCGAGATCGAGGACCTGCCCGGCGACGAGCGCAAGCGCATACGCCAGCGCAAGTCACGGCGGGTGCTGGGCGTCTTCCGCCGCTGGCTGTTGGCACAGCGACAACTGGTGCCGCCCGGATCGGCCACGATGAAGGCGATCGACTACAGCCTCAATCGCTGGACACAACTCACCCGCTTCGTCGACGATGCTGACGTGCCGATCTCCAACAACTGGGTGGAGAACCACATCAGGCCCATTGCACTCGGAAGGGCGAACTGGCTGTTCGCCGGCAGCCTGCGCGCGGGCAAACGCGCCGCGGCCGTCATGAGCCTGCTGCACTCGGCGCGCATCAACGGGCACGACCCCTACGCGTACTTCAAGGACGTGCTGGAGCGGCTGCCAACCCACCCGGCCAGCCGCATCGACGAGTTGCTGCCGCACCGCTGGGCGCCGCCTTCCTGAAGTTCGACTCCAACGGCTTGCCGGACGGCGAGGTGACTTGGCCGGACGGATACACCGCCTCGACGCGGCTGGTTCGGGCCGACCGGAGCGCATCACCGGCAAGCTGCCGAGCACCGCCTGGTCGGGCCGACCGCTCCACCGATGGCCTGGCTACCGCGCCCCGCGCACCAGCCGCAGCGCCTCTTCGGCGGCGGCCAGACCCATGCTGGCGGTGACCATCACGCTCGATCCGTAGCCGGCGCAGTTCAGGCCGGTGGGGCCGGGCATGGCGGATGGGGTGGCGGCAGACACGTCGTCCACAGCTGTGGGCGGGGCGACGTCGAGGGCGCAGCTCGCGTCGGTTCCGGGGCGCACCACGGCCTCGCGCGAGAACACGCAGCGCAGCCCGAGCAGGTCGGCCTGGTTGGCCTGTTTGGCCTGTTTGGCCTTGGCCTTGCGTACGGCCAGCGGCCGGCCCGCCTCCAGCGCCGCGCCGGCCTGGTCGCGCAGCAGGCGGCGCACACGCTGGCGCAGCGTGGCCAGCAAGGGGTCATGGGTGACCTCGGCGAGATCGGCCACGTCGATGGCCTGCGGACGGGTCTTGCCACCGGCCGCACCGGCGATCACCAGGCGGCCATGGCCGGCCAGGCTCCACGCAGCGAGCGTCAACTTGGCGGCACCTTGGTCGCAGGCGTCGATGACCACGTCGACCTCGATCGGCAATACCGCCGGCCAGTTGCCGGGCTGCGGCGCCACGCCTGAGTCGGCCGGTGGGTTGAGCGGTGCTTCGACGAACTGCTCCACCTCATGCACCCGGCAGCCCGGATGAATGTCGGCGATACGCCGCGCCAGCGCCGTGACCTTGGCGGCGCCGACGGTGTCGCCCAGTGCCTGCACCTGGCGGTTGATGTTGGACTCGGCGACCTGGTCGAAATCGATCAGCACCAGTTCGGCCACACCACAGCGGGCCAGCGCCTCCACCGCCCACGAGCCGACACCGCCAACGCCCACCACGGCCACCCGTGCGGCACGCACACGCTGGTAGGCGGCGTCGCCCCAGAGCCTGCGCAGGCCGCCGAAACGGCGTTCGAGGTCGGCATCGAGATCACCATCACGCGTGGCGCCGGGTGCGGCGGCACCTGCTGCCGGGGTGGCGACCGAGTCTTCAACAACGACATTGCTGGCGGTTGCGGCCTGGCGAGCCGCCAGCTCGCTCACGCCGAGCGCTCCAGTTGCCACATCAGGAACTTCAAGCCCGCCAGGCAGCCGAGAACGATGCCGGCCAGGGCGATGAAACTCGTCAGGCCCAGCGTCGACACACCACTGATGCCCTGCCCCACCGTGCAGCCCAGCGCGGTGACACCACCCACACCCATCAACACGGCACCGACCAGATGGCGGGCCATGTCGGCCGGGTCACGAAACGACTCGAGCCTGAACTCGCGGCGAACCACCGCCACCACACAGGCGCCGGCCACCACACCGATGACCGCCGCCACGCCCAGGCTGAGGTGGCGCGAGGTATCGCTGAAGAACACCAGCCACTCCATGCCCGCAGCCACCGGGCCGACGAAGCTGATGGCCTCCATGCGTTGTGACGCCGTGGTCAGGAAGGTGGGCTCCAGTGTCTCGGGGTGTTCGGGCAGATAACCCATCACCCCCGACGCCCACCAGGCCGCCAGCACCACCGCACCGCTACCCAGGCCACCCAGCAACACGCCGGGCTTGCGCGCATCGGCGCTGGCGAGCGACCAGGCCAGCAGGCCACCACCGAGCACGAGGCCCAGGCCCAGCGCCAACTGGGGCACCGAGCCACCACTGGCACGCGCAAGCAGGCTGGGCAGATCCTGCGATACCGGCAGCACCAGCGCCCATTGGTCGACGGTGGCGACACGCACCACACCGGTCACACCTCGCAGCGTGGCCCAGGCGCTCAGGCCCAGCACCAGCAGCACAACCAGCGACTTGAGGTTGCCACCGCCCAGGCGCACCAGGTTGCGGTTGCCACAACCCGAGGCCAGCACCATGCCGAAGCCGAACATCACCCCACCGACCAGGCCCGAGGCCCAGAGCACCCGCGGCCCACCGTAGATCGACTTGCCGGCGTCGACCCAACCGGCGGCCACCATGGCATTGAAGCCGATCACGGCCACGGCGATGGCCATCACCCACATGCGCAGCCGTGTGGTGTCGCCCAGGTTGACCACGTCGGCGATGGCGCCCATGGTGCAGAAATGGCTGCGCTGGGCCAGCGCACCGAAGATGGCACCCAGCGCAAGGGCGGCCCACAGCAATTGATTCGTCAGGTGGGCCAGGTCGGCGGGTGTCGAAGGCATGGTGATGAAAGTGATGCGCCGGCATGTGCCGGCGCTGGAGGGGCGTCACCCACGGCGCCCGTGAGTGAGGTGAGGATCGAACCGGCGGACAGCCTATCGCAACATGGCGATGCGGTCGCGGCCCGCAGCCGCGGCTTCGGTATTGGGATAGGTCCTGACCAGCTCTTCGAGCGTCTTGCGGGCACCCTTGACGTCCTTGCTCTCGGCCTGGCAGTTGGCCAGGGCGAGCATGGCTTCGGCGGCGCGTGGGTGGTCGGGGTAACTGGCCACGACCGAGCGGTAACCACTCATGGCGTCCTTGAGATCACCCTTGCTGTAGTGCGCCGTGGCCAGCCAGTAAGAGGCGTGGGCCGCGAAGGGACTGGCCGGGTAGCGCCGCGTGAAGGTCGTCAGACCGGCGATGGCCCCGGCAAAGTCGTTGTTGCGCAGCAGTGCCACGGCATCGTCGTACGACTTCTTCTCCTCGGCCTCGACCGTCACCTCGCGGCCATCGAGGCTGAGTTTTTGAGGCTCGAGTCTGAGCAGTCGCGCTTCGAAGGCGGCCAGCTGATCGGTGTTCTTGCGCTGCAGTTCGGCCCCCTCCTTGCTGAGGTCACGTATGCCCTGCTGCTGCAGTTCGTCCTGACCACGCAGCTTGGCCAGATCACCACGCATCAGCTCGAGCTGGTTGTTGAGTTCGAGCAAGCTGCGTCGCAGCTGGTCGAACTGCTCGGTCATCTGTTGCGTCAGCTGGGTCGTGATCTTGCTTGTCAGCTCGGCCGACAAGGCCACATTGGCGTCGGTGATGTTCTGCTTCAGTTCGGTATTGCGGGTGTCGCCCTGCAACTGGACGGCATCGAGCTTGGTACGCAGATCGACGATGGCGCGGCGCGCCTCTTCGTCGTCGAACAGGCCGGCCTGGGCGCCCAGGCTGGCGCCACACAGGGCCAGCACCGCGACCAGACGGCCAAGGCCCAGGCCATGACGACCCGTCATCGCGTGACTGGCGCGCCTGCACGCCGCGGCGCCTGCCATCGAGGCCGTGGCCAGCGAGTTTGTTGTCGACAAGTTGGTGTCCATCAGCGATCCCTCAGTTCGACGCGGCGATTCATGGCCCAGGCGGCTTCGTCACTGCCACCTACGGCCGGGCGTTCCTTGCCGTAACTCACGGCCTCGAGCTGGCTGTCTTGCGCACCCAGCAGGGCAAGGGCGCGCAACACGGCCTCGGCGCGCTTCTGCCCCAGAGCCAGGTTGAACTCGCTGCCACCACGTTCGTCGGTGTGGCCTTCGAGCAGCAGCTTGCGGCTGCGGTCGGCCGCCAGGCGGCGTGCCTGGGCGTCGATCACCGGCTTGTAGTCGTCACGCACGACGTAACTGTTGAAGTCGAAATAGATCACCTTGCCATTGCCGCCGGCGAGTGCGTCGGCGCCGACACCACCCGGCTTGACGCCGCTGCCACCCAGCGGCGACAGGTCGCTGGCCGTGCCACCCGGGCCGGTGCGGCCAAGCTCGACCGAGGCCACGCGCGACTGCGCCGTCGGCAAGGCGCTGGCCGAACTGGCGGCGTCTGCCGGCCCCCGCGCACCGCCGCGGTTCTCGACCGGGGGCAACGGGTCGAGCCGGGTGCTCGAGGCGCAAGCCCCGAGCAGCAACGTGACCAGGGCGGCGCTCGCCAGCGCGGCGCCGCGGCGGCGCCAGAGGCCGCATGGAGCAGCCCGTCCGGTCGCCATGTCGATCTTGATCATTGGTTTTCTCCGTAGGTGGAAGCTCCGTCTCTCGCCGCCGGCTGCTGCCGGTGTCGACGGATCGGATGGGTCTTGGACTCGAATCCCTGTGGTCGTTCCCGTCGTCGCACTGCGGGTTGACGTAGTGCGACGTTTGCCGCATCAACGCAGCTTGGGGCCCCACACCGGCTCGCGCACATCGGCCTGTGGAATGGCCAGGCGGGTCTTGATGCGCCCGGTGAGGTTGGTGGTCATGAGCACATCGCGCCCGCCGGCCCGGCTGGCGTAGATGATGAGGCGGCTGTTGGGCGAGAAGCTCGGGCTTTCGTCGTCATTGGTGTCGGTCAGGGCGATGCTGGTTCCGCTGGCCAGTTCCTGAAGCATCAGCCGAAAGCTGTTGCCGGTGCGGCTGATGTAGGCCATGTAGCGGCCGTCGGCGCTGAGCGCCGGGCTGATGTTGTAATTGCCTTGATAGCTCACCCGCTCGGCATTGCCGCCACTCGCCGGTATGCGGTAGATCTGCGGACCGCCGCCACGGTCGCTGACGAAGTAGATGAACTGGCCGTCGGCCGACCAGGCCCCTTCGGTGTCGATGGCGCCACTGTTGGTCAGGCGCCTGAGGTTGTCTCCGCCGCGGCCCATGGTGTAGAGCTGCGAGCTGCCATCACGCGTGAGGGTGACGACCAGCTGGCTGGCATCGGGTGACCAGGCCGGCGCGCTGTTGCTGCCGCGGAAGTTGGCCACCACGCGGCGCTTGCCGCTCAGGACGTCCTGCACGTAGACGACGGCCTTCTTGGTCTCGAACGACACATAGGCCAGTTCGCGGCTGTCGGGCGACCAGGCCGGCGAGATGATGGGCTCGGGCCCGGCCACGCCCACTTGCGCCTGTTCACCGTCGGCATCGGCCACCCACAAGGTGTGACGCCCTGCTGCCTTGCTGACGTAGGAGATACGCGACGAGAAAACGCCCGGTTCGCCGATGAGTTTCTCGTAGATCTCGTCTGCGATGCGGTGCGCTGCCAGGCGCAGGTCCTCGCGAGGCACGGCGATCGACTGGGCCGACAACTCGGCGCCCTTGAGGACATCCCACAGCCGATAGCGCACGTCGAAGCGCCCGTCGGCCAGGCGGGTGACCGAGCCTGCCGACAAGGCGTCGACATTGAGCGCACGCCAGTCGGGCATGGCTGGTCGACTGGTGTCGTCCAGCCCCGTGGTGGGTGAGTCGACAAACGAGAACAGCCCGCTGCGCTCTAGATCGGCACGCACGACGGCAGACACGGCCACGGGCGCCTTGTCTTCGTCGCGGTACCGCAGCAAAGTGATGGGCACCTGGGTGGCGCCGACACCCGAGATCTCGACGCGAAACTGGGCCAGCGCCGCGCCGCTCAGGCCCAGCCCGCCCACGCTCAGCGCTGTGTTGATGAAATGTCTGCGAGTCTGCATGTGGGGGTCAGCATGGAGTGGCGGCCGGGTCGCGGCCGGGACAGTGTCTGGCAACGATGCTAGCCGATGCATGGTGGCGTCCGCGCGGCGGCGCCCAAAGCGGCTGCAGCGGCCACGCGGATAATCGCCGCCCTCACATCGACGCACGCTGAACATCATGACCCTGCGCCCCACCTTGAGTGTCGTGATTGCGGCCAAGAACGAAGAGAAGAACATCGCCGCCTGCGTGCGCAGCGCCAGTTTCGCGACCGAGGTGATCGTGCTCGATTCGGGCAGCAGTGACGCCACCGTTCAGCGCGCCACCGAGGCCGGTGCACGGGTCATCACTACTGACTGGCCGGGCTACGGGCCACAGCAGCGGCGCGGCTTTTCACATGCCACGAGCGACTGGGTCTTGTCGCTTGACGCCGACGAACGCATCTCGCCCGATCTGCAGGCCGAGATCGTGGCGGCCATCGGCAGCGGCAACGCCGATGGCTACTGGCTGCCGCGTGTGTCGGAGCTGTGCGGGCGTTTCATGCAGCACGGCGGCTGGCGGCCCGACTACACCTTGCGGCTGGGCCGGCGCGTCAAGGCGGACTTCACGACACACTTTCTGCATGCGCACATGACGGTGGACGGCAGCACCATCAAACTCGAGCACCCGCTCATCCACTACAGCTACCGCGATCTGGCGGACATGCTGGAGAAACTCGACCGTTATTCGACCGGCCATGCCCGCGACATGCGTGAACGTGGCAAGACCTCGAGCCTGGGCAGTGCGGTGGCGCATGGGCTGTGGGCCTTCATCCGCACCTACTTCCTGCGGCTATCGCTGCTGGACGGCGGCCATGGCTTCATCCTGGCCGTCTACAACGCCGAATACACCTACTACAAATACCTCAAGCTGGCGTTCTCGCAGCGGCCCTACAGCGGCCGCAATGCAGTGAAACACGATTGACGCTGCCGATCAGCGAGGGTTCTCGAAGAACACGTAGGGTGTGCTGTAGTCGCTGACCTCGAAATACACCCGCTTCTCGTTGTCGTTGGCGACGTTGTCGAGATTCTCGTCGAGCACACCGTAGCCGTAGCGGTAGGGCCGGGCCACCTGTTCGTCGGTGCCGTAGGCGGTGCTCAGCTTGTCGATCTTCAGGAACCGGCGCACCAGCTTGTCACCCGCATAGATCTCGAGCACACCGTTCGTGCCCGTCCAGTTCTGGATGCCACGCTTGATCTCGTTCTGGCGCTCTTGCGTGCAGGCCACCAGCATCAGGCTGGACACGGCCAGCAGGCACAGCGCCCAGCGGCGCACAGGATCGGATGAATAGGTCGTTGTCATGGCGGCGTCGGGTGAGTTGACCGGATCGGCGGTTTGTCGAGGGTGCTGGGCTGCCGCTGCTGCAACACGTCGGCGTGTCGACATGGGCGCGCCGAGGTACCGTGCGGCAGCTCTGCACTTAGTTGCTGCGCTGGCGCAGGGCCTCGTACAGGCAGATGCCCGACGCAACCGAGACGTTGAGGCTCTCGACCGCGCCGTGCATGGGGATGCTGACCAGTTCGTCGCAGGTCTTGCGGGTGAGCTGGCGCAGGCCACTGCCTTCGGCACCGAGCACCAGCGCGGTCGGGCCACGCATGTCGGCCTGATAAAGCGTGTGTTCGGCGTCGTCGGACAGGCCGACGATACGGATGTCGCGCTCCTTGAGCTCACCCAGGGTGCGCGCCAGGTTGGTCACCATCAGGTAGGGCACGGTGTCGGCCGCGCCGCTGGCGACCTTGGCCACCGTGGCGTTCAGGCCCACCGCATGGTCCTTGGGCGCAATCACGGCATGAGCACCGGCACCGTCGGCACTGCGCAGGCAAGCGCCCAGGTTGTGCGGGTCGGTGACACCGTCCAGCACCAGCAGCAGGGGTGGCACCTCGATGGCGTCGAGCAGGTCGTCGAGTGAATGGGTCTGCTTGATCAGTTCGGCGCGCGCCACCACCCCCTGGTGCCGGCTGCTGCCACACAGGCGCGCCAGGCGTTCGGCATCGGACTCGATGAGCCGCGCGTTGGCAGCCTGGGCACGCTCGAGAAACAGGCGCATGCGCGCGTCGTGGCGGCTCGCGTCGTAGTGAATCTCGCGGATCGAAGCGGGCGCGGTCTTGAGCCGGACACCTACGGCATGGAAGCCGAACAACACGGTTGCAGTCATGGCGGCATGTTAGTGGCTCAGTCCACCACGCAGCCGGCCTCGATGCGGATCTGCCGATCACAACGCGCCGCGATGGCCGGGTCGTGGGTGACCAGCAGCAAGGTGGTGCCGGCCTCGCGGTTGAGCTCGAACATCAGCTGCATCACCGCTTCGCCGGTGGCGTGGTCGAGGCTGCCCGTGGGTTCGTCGGCCAGCAGCAGTTGCGGGCGCATGACGAAGGCCCGCGCCAGCGCCACCCGTTGCTGCTCACCACCCGACAGCAGGCGCGGGCGGTGGCGCAGGCGTTCGGACAGGCCCACACGCGCCAGCATGTCGGTCGCCAGGGCACGTGCGCGTGGCTCGCCGCGCAGCTCGAGCGGCAACATCACGTTCTCGAGCGCGGTGAGGTGATCCATGAGCTGGAAGCTCTGAAACACAAACCCCATGCGTTCGCCGCGCAGCGCAGCGCGGGCGTCTTCGTCCAGGCTGAACAGGTCGATGCCGGCCAGGCGCACATGGCCGCTGCTGGGTTGATCGAGCCCGGCGACGATGGCCAGCAAGGTGCTCTTGCCCGAGCCGGAAGCCCCGACGATCGCGGCCGACTCACGCGCCGCGAGGCGGAAATCGATCTCATGCAGTATCGTCAGCGTGCCGCTGGCATCCTGCACACGCTTGGAGACACGCTCCACTTCGATGATCGACTCACTACTGATGTTCACTAGATCCGCCCTGCCGGTGAAAAGCCGGCGCGACTTTATCTTGTCGGCTGCCCGCGGGCTGGCCGGCCTGGCAATGACCGCCGGCGCTCTAGGCGGCAGCCATGCCCAGGCCGCCACCACACGCGGCGCACGCATCCTCGTGCTGGGCGACAGCCTGTCGGCCGAATACGGGCTGCGCCGAGGCACAGGCTGGGTGGCCCTGATGCAGGCGCGCCTGGCCAGCGAACATGCAGGTGTGGAGGTCATCAACGCCAGCATCAGCGGCGAGACCACCTCGGGTGGCCGCACCCGTCTGCCGGCACTGCTCGCCCAGCACAAGCCCACCCACGTGATCGTCGAACTCGGCGCCAACGACGCCCTGCGTGGCCTGCCACTGCTGGCGACTCAGAACAATCTGCTGGCCATCACCAAGGCAGCCAAGAAGGCCGGTTGTCGTGTCGCCTTGCTGGGCATGCAGGTGCCGCCCAACTACGGCGGCCAGTACATGCGTGATTTCGGCGAGTTGTACGTCAAGGTGGCACGCGCCGAATCGACTCAACTCGTGCCCTTCATGCTGCAGGGTGTGGCCGACGTGGCCGATGCCGAGCGCTGGTTCCAGCGCGACCGCATCCACCCGGTGGAGGCGGCACATCCACTCATCCTGGCCAATGTGTGGCCGGTGATCGACGCCTGGTTCAAGGGCTGAACCCGGTGGGCCCTGCGCCCCGGCGCCTGGCCGCTTCTGCGGGCCGCTACTCCTGGCGCTTGTTGCCCGGGGGGGTGACGCCAAAACCCGGCACCACCGGGAAGAATGACTTGGCCTGCTCCTGCACCTGTTCCTGCATCTGCACGAACAGACTCTTGGACTGGTCCAGGTAATTGCCCATCATGCTTTGCATGACAGGGGCTTGCAGCTGCAGGAACTGCGCCCAGGCGTCGGGGCTGAACGGCTGCTTGCCGTCGTACAAGCCGCCCGACTGGTCGGTGAAGCGCTTTTGCAGGTCGACGAACGACTGCATGTTCTTCTCGAGGTACGAGCCCATCAGCCCCTGCATGGTGTGGCCGTAGAACCGGATGATCTGCGCCAGCATCTGGGTCGAGAACATCGGCATGCCGACGGTTTCTTCCTCGAGGATGATCTGCAGCAGGATGCTGCGGGTAAGTTCGTCGCCGCTCTTGGCGTCACGCACCTCGAACTCCTGGCCCGACAACACCATCTGCTTGACGTCGGCCAGGGTGATGTAGGTGCTGGTCTGGGTGTCGTAGAGCCGGCGGTTGGGGTACTTCTTCAGCACTCGAAGACCACGCGCTGCTCCTTCGGTTTCCGGGCTGGCTCGTTTGGACGAGGGCATGCGCTGTTCTCCTGCGAGTATGGAATCGTTGGCCAAATTCTAGGTGCCGTAAGAGTGCATACCGTCTAGGGTTTGCACCGCCGATGGCAGACGTGCCGTCCCCCACATTGTGACGCCTGGCCCCGGCGGCCAAATCACCCTGCGCAGCGGGCACCACGACACTGGTCAAGCCTGGTAGCAACAGACCTCGGATCCCCTTGCCACACAGCGCAAGCCGTGGGCGCTGACACAGGCCCGGACCAACGGCTGCCGGCCTGTCGCTGACGGTGGGATCAGGCCGAAAAGCCACGACCGGCCGGGGACCGCGCCCCGCGACACAGGACGGGCAGCCAGCGCGACTGCCGCGAATCGACTTGTTATGCTCCAAGACATGGCCGCACCATCGTGCGCTGCAGCGACCCACACTGACCATGAAACCTCAACTTCAACGCCCCACCGCTGCCTTCGTGGGCGCGTCCTGGGCCGCCATGCTGGTTGGCGCGATCGTGTACCTGACGGGGCTGTGGAATGCCGACATGCAGCTCAACGAGAAGGGCTACTACTTCACCATCCTGATGTACGGCCTGTCCTCGGCGGTGTCCTTGCAGAAGACGGTGCGCGACCGGCTCGAAGGCATACCCGTCACCGGCATCTACTTCGGCCTGTGCTGGGTGTCGCTGATCGTGTCGGTCGCGTTGCTGGCGGCCGGGCTCTGGAATGCCAGTCTGGCCGGATCCGAAAAGGGCTTCTACGCCATGTCCTTCCTGCTCAGCATGTTCGGAGCCGTGGCCGTGCAGAAGAACATTCGAGACCTGGCACTCTTCAAGGACGAACCGACACCGTTCGAGGCAACCAATGCACCGGTCCAGGATGGTCGCAGCAAGTGATTGATCTGTTGGACTTCGGCGCAGGCGACGGCCACGCAATACGTCGGCGGCCTGATAGTCGAACCACCTGACTAGACATTGAGCCTCGTCGACCTGCATGCGGCGCTGGACGCCGAGCTTGCAGCCACGCCCGAGTTCTACGACTTCAAGGTGCTGCGCACCCAGCGCGACGGCGAGTTGTGGCGTGTCTGGCTCGAGCCGGGGTACGTGTACGCCGACGGCCAGCGGCCGGGACAGGCGTCGGCGCAGGCGCTGCTGGACGACAGCCTGGACGGTGCTTCGGCCTGGTGGGGCGCGCCGGTGAAAGGTGGCGCCAGCGTGCTGGCCGTGCTGCCCGAGGACGATCAGCTGGTGCTGCACCGCGCCAGCACCGCGCCGCCGGGGCCGGACTTCCTGATTCGCCTGTACCCGACACGTTTCCTGCATGCCGTGAGGGATGCCTGGGCTGACCGTGCCTGGGCCGAGCGCGCCCTGGCCGCCCTACCCGATCTGGCCCGCCCGCAGGTGCTGGACGATGGCCCGGCGCTCACCGGCCAGCCGTTTCGCTGGTTGCGCCCGGCACAACGCGCCGCACTGCAACTGGTGCGACACAGCAGCGCCTTCCTGTGGGGGCCACCGGGCACGGGCAAGACCACGCTGCTCGGCGTGATGCTGGCCGAGTACCTGGACCGCCGACCCGACGCCCGCGTGCTGCTGCTGTCCACCACCAACCATGCGGTCGATCTGGCGACTGTCGCGGTCGACAAGGCCCTGCACAAAGGCCGGCGTGATTGGTGGCGCGGTGCGGTGCAGCGGCTGGGCACCCGCTTCGATGCCGCGGCCTACGCCGGGCGCGAACACCTCATCCCGACCGACGACCACGACCTGATCGGCCGGCTGGCGCGCGCCGAGGCGGCCCGACCCTCGTCGCGCGACGCGGCTGCGCTCAAGGTCTGGTCCGATCGCCTGGCCAAGTTGCGCGACGAGTTGCGGGCCGCGTCGTTGCAGGTGCTGCGCAGCTGCCGCCTGGCCAGCATGACAACCACCCGCGCAGCGTTCACACTCGGCACGCTGCGCGAACTGGCGACGATCGACGACGAGCCGCCCTTCGACCTGATCGTCTTCGACGAGGCCAGCCAGGTGAGCCTGGCGCAGGCGCTCGTGCTGATGCCGCTGGGGCGGGCGCGGCTGTTTGCGGGTGATCCGCAGCAGCTGTCGCCGGTGCTGCGCAGCAGCGACCGCGATGCGCGCCGCTGGCTGGGGCGCTCTGCGTTTGCCGAAAAGCCCGTGGCTGGACCGTCGGTGGCGCTGCTGGACGAGCAGTCGCGCATGGCCGCACCAATCGGTGATCTGGTCAGCCAGCTGTTCTACGACGGCGCACTGCGAGTGGCCACCGACGCACTGGCATCGCCCAGCTGGCAGGCCGCGCGCCGACGAACGCTAGGTGCCGTCGATGCCGACACGCATGTGTTTGTCCATCAACTGCAGACCGACGGCGCCTGGTCGGCCGCCGCACGTGGGCCGGTGCGCATCGAATCGGCCGACGCCATCGCGGGCACGGTGGCAGCGGCGCTGGCCAGCGGTGATTGGCAATCCCACGAGCTGATCGTGCTGACGCCGTTTCGTGCCCAGCGCGCGCTGATCCGCCAGCGCCTGCACGCGCTGGGTGTGCCGGACGACGTGAAGGTCAGCACCGTGCACCGCGCTCAGGGCAGCGAGGCGCCGGTCGTGTTGTTCGACCCGGTCGACGGCTCTCAACCCTTTCTGCAGACCGAGGAGGCCGGGCGCCTGGTCAACGTGGCGCTGAGCCGCGCCCAGGCCAAGCTGGTGCTCTACCTCTCACCCACCGACGCCGCCAACCCGCTGCTCGCCCCCATCGTGCAGCGGTTGCGCCTGGCCGGCGACCAGCGCGAGGCCCTGCCTTTGCTGGAGCTGGCCCGGCAGCCCGAATTTCCGGCCAACGCGCTGGGCCGGCGTGTCATGGCCGGGCGCCACACCGGAGAGGTGTCGCGGGTGAGCACCGACGGCCGGCAGTTCTGGATGGTCAACGAACGCAGCGGCGCCGAGCAGTTGATCGACGCAGAGTTCTGGCGGGACAGGGCACGAGGCTGAGGCCTTGGTGGGCGCGACTTGCGCACCCGCACCCGAAGGTCATGTGGCCACAGCCCAGAACCTGCGAATTCATCCAGAATCGCTCACGGGCCGCACGCCCAGCGGCGGCCAAGGAGCACACGAATGCCCGATGCACCGCCCACCTTGCACCTGCATGTGCCCGAGCCCACCGGCCGGCCGGGGCAGGCGACGGACTTCTCGTACCTTCGCGTCTCGGCGGCAGGTGAGGTGCCGCGGCCGGCGGTGGACATCGTGCCATCACACACCGGCACGATGGCGTGGAAGCTGATCCGTGTGCTCGACGCCAGCGGCCGTGCTGTCGGCCCCTGGGCGCCGCAGGTGGATGTGGAAACGCTGCGGCGCGGCCTGCGCGCCATGCTGCGCACACGCGCCTTCGACGCCCGCATGTTGATCGCGCAGCGGCAGAAGAAGATCTCGTTCTACATGCAGTGCCTGGGCGAGGAGGCGATCGCCGTGGCACATGCCCAGGCGCTGCAAGCGGGCGACATGTGTTTCCCCTCGTACCGGCAGCAAGGGCTGCTGCTGTCGCGCGACGACATCGACGTGGTCGAGCTGATGTGCCAGCTACTGAGCAACGAGCGCGACCCCATCCTGGGCCGGCAGCTGCCGGTGATGTATTCATACAAGCGCGCCGGCTTCTTCTCGATCTCGGGCAACCTGGCCACGCAGTTCGTGCAGGCGGTGGGCTGGGCGATGGCGTCGGCCATCAAGGGCGGCAGCAAGATCGCCTCGGGCTGGATCGGTGATGGCTCCACCGCCGAGGCCGACTTCCACAACGCACTGACCTTTGCCCATGTCTACCGCGCGCCGGTGATCCTGAACGTGGTCAACAACCAGTGGGCAATCTCGACCTTCCAGGCCATTGCCGGCGGTGAAGGCACGACCTTTGCCGCGCGTGGCGTGGGTGCCGGCATCGCTTCGTTGCGGGTGGACGGCAATGACTTCCTGGCCGTGCTCTCGGCATCACGCTGGGCGGCCGAACGGGCGCGCCGCAACCTGGGGCCCACGCTCATCGAATGGGTCAGCTACCGCGCGGGGGCGCATTCGACGTCGGACGACCCGAGCCGCTACCGGCCGGCCGACGACTGGCAGCAGTTTCCCCTCGGCGACCCGGTGCAGCGCCTGAAGCAGCACCTGATCACCCTGGGTGCCTGGTCCGACGACGAACACGAGCAGACGACCAAGGCACTCGACGCCGAGATGTCTGCCGCACTCAAGCAGGCGCTGCAATACGGCTCGGTGCTGGACGGCCACATCCCGCCGCTGGCGACGATGTTCGAAGGTGTCTACAAGGACATGCCGGCGCACCTGCGCGAGCAGATGCGCCAGGCAGCTGAAGCTGGGGGGCACTGACATGGCCACCATGACCATGATCCAGGCCCTGCGTTCGGCCATGGACGTGATGCTCGAACGCGACCCCAATGTCGTTGTGTACGGCCAGGACGTGGGCTACTTCGGGGGCGTGTTCCGCTGCACGGAGGGCCTGCAGGCCAAATACGGCAAACACCGCGTGTTCGACGCCCCGATTGCCGAAGGTGGCATCGTCGGCACGGCCATCGGCATGGCGGCCTACGGCCTGCGGCCCGTGGTGGAGGTGCAGTTCGCCGACTACTTCTACCCGGCGTCGGACCAGATCGTGTCCGAGGCGGCACGGCTGCGTTACCGCTCGGCCGGCGACTTCACCGCGCCGCTGGTGATTCGTATGCCGTGCGGCGGCGGCATCTACGGCGGGCAGACGCACAGCCAGAGTCCCGAAGCGCTGTTCACCCATGTCTGCGGCCTGCGCACCGTGATGCCGAGCAACCCCTACGACGCCAAAGGCCTGCTGATCGCGGCCATCGAGTGCGACGACCCGGTCATCTTTCTGGAACCCAAGCGCATCTACAACGGGCCGTTCGACGGCCATCACGATCAGCCGGTCGTGCCCTGGTCGACGCACCCGAGCAGCGAGGTGCCCGAGGGGCACTACACGGTGGCGCTGGACACGGCCCACATCGTGCGCCCCGGCGAAGACCTCACCGTGCTGGCCTACGGCACCATGGTCTACGTGGCCGAAGCCGCGGCACGCGAGACCGGCATCGATGCCGAGATCATCGACCTGCGCACCCTGTGGCCGCTGGACCAGCCGACCATCGTGGCATCGGTCAAGAAGACCGGCCGCTGCGTGGTGCTGCACGAAGCCACCCGCACCAGCGGCTTCGGCGCCGAACTCACGGCCCTGGTGCAGGAGCATTGCTTCTATCACCTCGAAGCCCCCATCGAACGGGTCACCGGCTACGACACACCCTACCCTCACGCACTCGAGTGGGCCTACTTCCCCGGCCCGGCGCGGGTGGCGCAGGCCTATCACAAGGTGATGGGTCAGCTGACAGGCAAGCTGTTGGACCAACCGACCGAAGGCGACGGTGGCGAATCGACCGACCGGTCGACCGGCCAGGCGGTGCAACCATGACCATCCACAGCATCCCCATGCCTGACCTGGGTGAAGGTATCGCCGAGGTCGAACTGGTCGACTGGCATGTCAAACCCGGTGACCAGGTCGCCGAAGACCAGATCCTTTGCGACGTGATGACCGACAAGGCCGCCGTCGAGATCCCTTCGTCGATCGCCGGCCGAGTCGTCGAACTCGGGGGCCCGGTCGGCCAGATGTTTGCGGTGGGTTCCGTCCTGATACGCATCGAGGGCGACTCGGTGGCTGCAGCCAACATGCCCGCACCAGCGATCGCTGCCAGTCCACCGGGAGTGGCCGCGCAGCTGGTTGGCGACGAGCCGGAAACACCGGCGGCGACGGCTCCCGTCGCCCCTCAGCAGCAGGCCAGGGCACTCGCCTCACCTGCCGTGAAACAACGCGCCCGCGGCCTCGGCATCGATCTGGCGAGCCTGCGCGGCAGCGGCCCCGACGGCCGGGTCGAACACGCCGACATCGACGCAGTGCTGACCGCAGGCGTACGCACCAGCGGCTCCGCGACCGACGGCACCCGCGAGGTCAAGCTCATCGGCCTGCGCCGTGCCATCGCCCGCAAGATGCAGGAGTCCAAGCGCCACATCCCGCACTACACCTATGTCGAGGAAGTCGACGTGACCGAACTCGTCGCGCTGCGCGACGAGCTCAATGCACAGCACGGCGCCACCCGCGGTGAGCTGTCACCACTGGCCTTCGTCATACGGGCCGTGGTGCGCGCGGTGGCCGCGTACCCGCAGGTCAATGCACGTTTCGACGACGGGGCCGAGGTGCTCACGCAGTTCGACGCCGTGCACCTGGGCGTGGCCACACAGACCGAGGCTGGCCTGATGGTGCCTGTGCTGCGCCAGGCGCAGACCCTCGACCTGTGGGCCTGCGCCGCCGCCATCACACGCCTGGCCGCGAGCGCGCGCTCCGGCAAGGCCACCCGCGACGAACTGACCGGCTCCACGCTCACCGTCACCAGCCTGGGCAAACTCGGCGGCATCGTGTCGACGCCAGTCATCAATCGACCCGAGGTGGCCATCGTCGGCGTCAACCGCATCGTCGCCCGGCCCATGGTGCTGGACGGTGCGGTGCAGGTGCGCCAGATGATGAACTTGTCGTCGTCGTTCGACCATCGCGTCGTCGACGGCGCCGTGGCTGCTGCCTACATCCAGCAGGTGCGTCGGCTGCTCGAGCATCCAGCGCTGCTGTTCGTCGATTGATCCACAGGCAAACAGGCGGCTTCGAAAGCCTGGTCATCAGGGCGCGCTGTGATGGTTTCGAACGACGAATGGCTCAGCGTTTCGCCCGGACTCGATTCACGAGGGCCCTGAGCACCACATAGAAGCACCAGAAGGGAACGATGCCGAGCGCAGACGCCCAGATGAGCGCGAACGGCAGTGCCTCCGTGGACTTGGCGAACGTGGTGGAGACAACTACGACCAGCCCCAGCCAGACCAGGAATGCCTTGCCTGGTCCGGGATCGGATTGAGGTCTGAAGCCCGCCCAGGCTCCGGCGAGCAGCCCGCCTGCAACCGCCAGGGCGACGAATGTGAGAGCGATGTCGATCAGATCGAACCCTTCGAGACGCTGAGAGGTGGTGTGTGAGCAAGCACTGCTCGAGCTCGAGCAGCCCGCCTGGGCGAAGCCGAAGTCTGCCAGTTGGGGCGTCAGCCCCACGCCCCCGCTTACATCGACAAGGACCCCTCGCGAAACTCCGTCTTGTCGAGCCACACGTTGACCAGCACGGGGCGGCCGGCGTGGGCGAGTTCTCGGGCCTGGCGCAACGCCGGTTCCACCTCGGCGGCGGTCTTGACGATGAGGCCGGCAGCGCCGAAACCTTCCGCCACCCGGTGATAGTCGGTGCGAGCCAGCACGGTGGCGACGTCGTCGCCCAGCATCTTGACCTGTTCGCGGGCGATCTGGGTCCAGCCGGCGTCGTTGCCGACGATGGCGATGACCGGCATGCCCAGGCGCACGAAGGTGTCGAACTCGGTCAGGCCCCAGCCGCAGGCGCCGTCGCCGAAGATGATCCAGACCTCGCTGGCCGGGCGGGCGCGGGCGGCGCCGAGGGCAAAACCTGCGCCCACGCCCAGGGTGCCGAAGGCGCCGGGGTCGAGCCAGGTGAGCGGGCCGCGCGGGTGCAACACATAGGCGGCGGTGGAGACGAAGTCGCCGCCGTCGGCAACGAAGATGGCGTTGGCGCCGGCCTGGCGGTCCACCTCACGCAGCAGGGCGATCGGGTTGACGTGGTCGCCGCCGGCCTGGGCCTGGCGGTCGATGTCGACTTCGCGTTCGGCGTCGCGGCTGCGCAGCTGGGTGAGCCAGGCGGACCAGCGCGGGGCGGTGGCAGTGGCAATGTCAGCGGAGGTGGGGGCTGCAGCGGAGCTGCCAGCGGCGCCGGCAATCAAGGACAACGCTGCGGCAGTTGCCGAGGTGGACGGTGTTGAGGCCCGCGCGGCGGCCAACGGCAAGGCAGACGGCAAGGCAGACGGCCGAGCCGGCGCGCAGGCAGCCAGCGCCTGCAGGAAGTGCCCGGCGTCACCGATGGCGGCCACGTCGGGGCGGCGGTTCAGGCGGGCGTCCCTGGCGCTGCGGTTGGCGGCGATGAGTGTGGCGCTGCGGCGCACGTGTTTGCCGTAGTCGAGGCGAAAGTCGCAGGGCACGCCGGCGAGGATGACGCAGTCGGCCTCGCGCAGCGCGTTGCGGCGAGCATGGCGCAATTGCAGCGGGTGATCGGGGCCGAGCAGGCCACGCGCCATGCCCGACAGATAGACCGGCACCCCCAGGCGGGTGACGGCCTGGGCGAGTGCCGCGGCCTGGTCGGCGCAGACCATGGCCTGGCTGCCGATGATGGCGAGCGGGCGTTCGGCCTTGGCCAGGGCTGCCACCGCCGCCTGCAAACTGGCATCGCTGGCGCGTGGGGCGGACACCGGTGCGGGCGCCGGATTGGTGTCGGGCATGTCGGCGCCGGCCAGCATGTTGCGCACGTGGCGGTTCAGGTACCAGCGCAGGGCCTTGTCGGGCAAGGTCTGGCCTTTGCCTGCGGCGTCGGCATACCACTGGCGGATGAGCGCCGGGTCGTAGAGCAGGTCGACCGGGCATTCGACGAACACCGGGCCGGGCACACCCGCCTGGGCGACGGCGAAAGCCTCGTGGATGGCCGGGCCGAGGTCGGCCACGCGGCGGATCTTGAAGAAACGTTTGACGTGGGGTTCGACCAGCGGGCGCTGATCGATGTCCTGCAGCGCGCCGCGGCCTTGCAGCGCGGTGGGTGCTGCGCCGCCGATCAGCAGCAGCGGCGACTGCGCCAACTGGGCGTTCTTGAGTGCGGTGATGGTGTTCGTGATACCAGGCCCCGCCGTGACCGCCGCCACGCCGGGCCGGCCCGACAGGCGTGCGTCGGCGTCGGCCGCAAACACGGCGGTGACTTCGTCGCGCACGTCGACGATACGGATGCCGCGTGCCTTGGCTGCACTCAGGATGGGCGAGATATGCCCGCCGCACAAGGTGTAGACGGTGGCCACGCCCTGGGCCAGCAAGGCCGCGCCAACACGCTCACCGCCGGTCAGGC
This sequence comes from Candidatus Intricatilinea gracilis, assembly GCA_016702605.1. GTDB lineage: Bacteria > Pseudomonadota > Gammaproteobacteria > Burkholderiales > Burkholderiaceae_C > Sphaerotilus > Sphaerotilus gracilis. The sequence continues at coordinate 170,147 of JADJDQ010000006.1, read as the reverse complement.
CGGTGACGGCGGCGGCGCGGGGCGCCGCGCTCGGGCCAGTTGCCGAGTCGGTGATCGACGCCTTGCCGGAACTGGAACTTGGGTGGGCGCCCGTCATGCCCACAGCACCGCGCCCTGCGCCGCATACCAGGCCTCGATCTGTGGCGCCACGGCGGTTTCGATGCTGTTGCGGCGGATCTTCATGATGGGCGTGAGGCAGCGGTTCTCGATCGACCAGGGCTCACGCGCCACCACCAGCATGCGCAGGTGTTCGTATTCGGGCAGTTCGCGGTTCACGTCGTGCAGCAGCTGGGTGAGTTGGGTGGTCACATCGGCGCGTACCGCCTGGTCACTCAGGCGCGGGCGCAGCGTCTCGGCCACCACGACGATGGCGTAGGCCGCCGGCTGGCCCACCCCCGACACCATCGACAGCTCGACCATGGGGTGGGCGTTGAGTCGGTTCTCGATCGGCGACGGGGCGACGAACTTGCCCTTCGACGTCTTGAACAGCTCCTTGGCGCGGCCGGTGAGCTTGAGCAAGCCGCGGGCATCGATCTCGCCCAGGTCGCCGGTGTGGAAGTAGCCGTCGGCGGTGAAACATTCGCGCGTGAGTTCGGGCTGTTTGTAGTAGCCGATGCACTGGCCGGGCGACTTGATGAGGATCTCGCCGTTGTCGGCGATGCGGTACATGACCCCCACCTGCGCCACACCCACATAACCCGGCGCGTTGGCGCCCACGGTGGAGGCGAACGAATACGACGAGTCCTCGGTCATGCCGTAGCCTTCGAGGATGCTCAGCCCCAGCCGGCGGTACCAGGTGATGAGCTCGGGCGGAATGGGTGCCGATCCGCTGGCAGCAAGCTGCACATGTTCGAGCCCCAGCCCGGTCAGCACCTTGCGCGCCACCAGCCGGCCCAACAGCGGGATGCCCAATAGCCGGTTCAGCTTGGCCGGCGGCATCTTGGCAAACACACCTTGCTGGAACTTGAGCCACAGACGCGGTACCGAGATGAACACGGTCGGCCGGGCACGCTTGATGTCCTGGATGAAGGTGTCGAGCGACTCGGCGAAGAACACCTGCACACGTCCCGACACCAGCGACGAACCCTCAACGCACGAACGCTCGAAGCTGTGCGCCAGCGGCAGGTACGACAGCACGCGGTGGTCCTCGCGCCCGCCGCTTTGGCGCGCGGTGTGCGCGGCAAAGCCTTCGGCAGCACGGCTGAAGGCATCGAAGGTGGTCATCACCCCCTTGGGCTGACCGGTCGAGCCCGAGGTGTAGATCAGCATGGCGAGTTCGTCGCCGCGCCGATCCGGTGGGCCAGCCAGCGGCGCCGTGCGCCCGATGACACTGTCCCAGGTGTCGTAACCCTCGACGTCGCGCGTGTGGGGCGCCAGCGGCAAGGCGATGCGCGGCAGATGCGCCGGCACACCCGGCGCCTGCGCCGGCCAGGTGTCGAGCTTGCCTACGAACAAGAGGCTGGCCTCGCTGTGCTCGAGCACGTAACGCACGGTCTCGGCCGTCTCGGTCGGGAAGATCGCCACCGTCGTGTAGCCGCCCAGCCAGATCGCCAGCTCGGCCATGATGAAGTGGGCGCAGTTCTTGGACAGGATGGCCACACGTGCACCACGCTCGAAACCCAGGCTCTGCAGATGAGCCGCCATGCGGCGCGACTGGTCGATCACCTCGGCCCAGCTGTAGTCCACCACCTTGCCACCGCCGACCGGCTGGGTCAGGTAGACCTCGCCACCGCGCGTGCGGGCGTGCTCACAGGCGTGATCGAGGATGAGTGTGGTCGGTGAGGTGGTCATCGCGGCGACTCCAGGCGGCAGTAACAAGTCACCCGACTTTGCTTTGTAAACCGCCAGACGCCGAGAGGGGTTTTCCTTGGGGCAGCACGCTGGCGCAGTCTTGTCAGAATGCGACTCCCGCCTAACGCCCCCCCCAACCGACCGAGCACCCCGCATGGACATCCGCACCGACCCCATCAAACAGCGCCTGGCCGAACTGCAACTGGCGCTGGCAGGGCAGCAGATCGACGCGGTGCTGGTGCCGTCGGCCGACCCGCACCTGTCGGAATACCTGCCCGGGCGCTGGCAGGGGCGCGAGCGGTTTTCGGGGTTCACCGGCTCGATGGGCACACTGGTGGTGCTGCGCGAGCGTGCCGTGTTGTTTGCCGACAGCCGCTACTGGGTGCAAGCCGAACGTGAACTGGCGCAAACCGGTGTCGAGCTGATCAAGATTCCCACCGGTGTGGGCACCCACCACATCGACTGGCTGGCCGCCAACCTGCCCGAGGGTGCGACGCTGGCGGTGGACGCCGCCGTGCTGAGCCTGGCGATGGGCAAGATCCTGGCCGACAGCATGGCTGCCCGTGGTGTGACCCTACGCACCGATATCGACATGCTCGACCAGGCCTGGCCCGATCGCCCCGGCATGCCGCTGGCCAAGGTGTACGAACACGTCGCGCCGCACGCACCCACGCCGCGCGGCGCCAAACTCGACGTGGTGCGCGCGGCGATGGCGCGGCATGGCGCCACCCACCATTTCGTGTCGACACTCGACGACCTGTGCTGGATCACCAATCTGCGCGGTGCCGACGTCGAGTACAACCCGGTGTTTTGCGCCCACCTGCTGGTGAGCGGCAACGCGGCCACTCTCTTCGTCGACAACAGCAAGTTCGACGCGGCACTTGTGGCCCGCCTGGCGGGGGACGGTGTGACGCTGGCGCCCTACCCCCAGGCGGCGGCCGCGCTGGCAGCGCTGCCCGCCGGATCGACGCTGCAGCTCGACCCGCGGCGCATCACACTGGGGTTTCGCCAGGCGGTGGCACCGGGGGTGCGGGTGGTCGAAGCACCCAACCCCAGCATGCTGGCCAAGGCACGCAAGGGTGAGGCCGAAGCCGACCATGTCCGCGAGACCATGGAGCGCGACGGCGCGGCGATGTGCGCCTTTTACGCCTGGTTCGAAGCCGCGCTTGGGCGCGAGGCGATCAGCGAGCTGACGGTGGACGAGCGCCTGTCGGCCGAACGGGCGCGCCAGCCGGGTTTTGTCGGTTTGAGTTTCTCGACGATCGCCGGCTTCAACGCCAACGGCGCGTTGCCGCACTACCGCGCCATGCCCGACGCGTTTTCGCCCATCAGCACCACCACCGGCCTGTGCGCCCAAGGCCTGCTGCTGATCGATTCGGGCGGGCAGTACCTGGGCGGCACCACCGACATCACGCGGGTATGGCCAATCGGCACGCCCAGTGCAGCGCAAAAGGCCGACTACACGCGGGTGCTGCGCGGCACGATGGCGCTGTCGCGCTTGCGTTTTCCGATCGGCACCCCCGGCCCCATGCTCGACGTGATGGCGCGTGCGCCGCTGTGGGAGCAGGGACTGGACTACGGCCACGGCACCGGCCACGGCGTGGGTTATTTCCTGAATGTGCACGAGGGGCCGCAGAACATCTCCCGCACCCTGCCCGACGCCAGCATGGCGATGTGGCCGGGCATGATCACCTCGATCGAGCCGGGCCTCTATCGCCCGGGCAAGTGGGGCGTGCGCATCGAGAACCTGGTGCTCAACGTGCCGGCGCAGGGGCTGCAAGGCGGCGGCGAGTTTGGCGATTTCCTCGAGTTCGAGACCCTCACCCTGTGCCCCATCGACACCCGCTGCATCGACCTGACGCTGCTGCGTACCGACGAACGCGAGTGGCTCAATCACTATCACCAGCAAGTGCGTGCTCGTCTGCACCGCCACGTGCAGGGTGAGGCGCGTGCCTGGCTGGAAAAACGCACCGCGCCGATCTGAAGCGCCAGCCCGGCGCGTCAACCTGCCCCGGCGCCTGGTTCCAGCGCGCACGCTAGGCGGCAAAGGCCAGGCAATGGCCGCCATGCCGGACCTGCACCTCAACCAGCGTCGTCGGTCTTGCCCAGGGCCGGTGGTGCCTTGTTGTCGAACGCCTGCGGCTGGTTGCTCAGGCGCGAACTGCGCCGCGCACCGGCAATGGTGGTGTGCGCCGTCCAGGCGGCTTCCTGCGTGTGTTGCAGCAGCTTGAAGGCTGCCACCACCTTCTGCAGGCGTTCGGCCTGCTCCTGCAGCGTCTGCGCCGTGGCGGAGCTTTTCTGCACCAGGGCGACGTTCTGTTGTGTCATCTCGTCGAGCTGACGCACCGACAGCTGCACCGATTGCTGCACCACCAGCGAACGAGGCCCGGCCACCTCGGGCGGCGCAGCCTCGGCCTGGGCCGACACCTTGCCGATGTGGCCGACGATGTCCGTCACACATTGCACCGAGGTGACGATGGCGTCCATGGTGTGGCCACTTTCGAGCACCAGCTTGCCGCCGCTTTCGACCTTCTGCAGTGCACTGCCGATGAGCGCCTTGATCTCGCGTGCGGCGGTGGCGGCACGTTGCGCCAGGGTGCGCACCTCGGCTGCCACCTGGGCAGCCCTGCCACCCTGGGCGCCAGCATGTGCCGCCTCGACCGTGGCATTGAGCGCCAGCAGGTTGGTCTGGAAGGCGATGGTGTCGATCACCCCGACGATGTCGACGATGCGCCGGCTGGCGCTGGTGATGTCCTCGAGATTGCCGACCACCTGGCTGACCACCTCACCACCGCGCCGCGCCGCCTCGACCGCACGGCCCAACGTGTAGTCGCCGTCGCCGGCACCTGCCTGCAGGGCAGTGCCCAAGGCCGCACCGGCATCACCAGTTGACGACGACAGCGCCGAGCCACCAGCCGGGGCGACGGGCTCGCCGCCGCCACTCTGGCTACGGCCCGGTGCCGGGGTGAGGTCGCGCGCCGGGTTGGCGTCGCCACCGCCGCCCACCGCAGCACCACCTGCCGCACGGGCAGCGGACAAGGCCGCTGTGCTGTCACGCACATTGCGTACGACGCTGCGCAACTGATCCTGCATGGCGGCCACGGCCTGGTGCAGCCGGGCCAGTTCATCACCGGCGGGGCGGCTGGTGGGGCCGGCCTTGGCGTCGGGCTGGAGGTCACGGTCGAGACCGGGCCTGGGAGTGGCCTGGAAGTGAGCCTGCGGATGAGCCTTGTCACCCGAATCAACCTCGTGTGTACCGTCACCGGAAGTGGCAGCTGCGGGTGCCCACCTGGCTGCGGCTGCCGCACTGCCGTCGAGGCAGGCAGCCTGGCTGGACGACGCTCGTGGGGCGGCGCCGGCGGTGCCCAGGCCCGCCAAGGTGTCGAGCGCCAGCGTCAGGCTGTGATGCACCGCCAGACCAAGCGACACCACCGCCACACCACCCATCAACGCCAACCCGGCGATGGCCACGCGGTAGGGTGCCAGCTGGGCAGCAGGCACTTGCAGGGCAAACCAGGCGACGCCAGCCAGCGCCAGCAGCAGGCCCAGCACGAGGGCAAAACCCAGCGCCACGCGCGGGCCGGGGCTGGGTGGGGTGATGGCATTCATGGCCTGATTCTGAGGCCCGAGGCGGCCCCCTGGCGAGCCGGATCCGCCCGAATACAGGGCCGAGGCCGGCCGATTGGCGCCGGCCGCAACAAGCTTGCGCGATTCAGGCGCCCGATCTGGTCAAGCGTGCAGAAAGAGCCTCGCGCAGCGACTCGGCGCAGTCACGCAGGTGGGCACGCGCCTCGTCACTCAGATCGGGGCGCTTGCTGGCGACGACGATACGCGTTTGCAGATCGCTGGCCAGCACGCGCACGAGGCTGCGAGCGTCGGCGCGGCGGAGCCGACCGGGCGCGATCAACAAGGTGACCAGGCGGTTGACCTGGTCGCGCTGCAGCTCGCGCCGCATGGCGGGTATGTCGCCACGAGGTGCCGCCAGCTCGGACCACAACTCGCGCTGGATGCGTCCGTACAACTCACCCAGGCGCAGGCTGGCGTCGGGCCCGCCGGCCTTGGACTCGGCGTCGAGCAGGCGCACGGCCACACCGTCACTCATGAGCTGGCCGATCAGCGCCTTTTGCAGATCGAGCAGGATCTGGCCGGGTGTGTAGTCGGTGGCAACAGCGCCGCTGCCTTCGGCCAAGGCGTCGGCGCGCTCGAGAAAATCAGGCGCCAGGCGGCGCTGCAGTTCGGACGACACCGTCAGGCCACTGGCCGACAACACACCACTGGCCAGCACATCGAGCGCAGCGCGCTGGCGTGCGGCCGGCACTGGTTGCAGCGGGTCGCGGCCGGTGTTGGGATAGTCGCGCAGCGTGCGCAGGCCACCGATCTGGCGCGCCAGGATGCCGGTCGCCTGGCCGACATCACGAAGGGTGTACGACACGCTGCGCCTGAGCACGCTGTAGTTGTCGCTGGCATCGAGTTTGCGGGCCTCGATGCGGCGCAGCAGGTCTTGCGCGATGGCCAGACGTTTGCTCGCGTACGCCACCGGATCGTTGCCGAGATCGAACTGCAGTGATTCGGGGTCCAGCCCGAGGTAGTTGTCCTCGTCGGTGGCATAAGCCAGCTGGGGCTCGGCGCTGCGGGCGGCGATCTTGCCGAGTTCGGCGGCCTCCTGCTCGGGGGCGAGCGGCTTGTAGGCGTATTCGATGGCCCAGTAGTCGTAGGGGCCGAGTGTGGTCTGGAACGGCGCGGTGGCCTTTTCGCCCGGGCGCGGCAGGTTGATCGGCAGATATTCCATCACCGAGCCCGACAGCGCATGGTCGGCGGTAAAGGTCGGGTCGGACAACTCGGCGTCGGCGTAGACACGCGAGGCCCGAAAGTTGTGGCGCAGCCCCAACGTGTGGCCGACCTCGTGCATGGCCACGTCCTTGATGTAGGCCTGCACGAAGGCTTCGGCCTCGGGGCCGGCTGGGTCGATGTCGCCGCGCGCTGCCAACACGTCCAGGCCGTAACTCAGCTGATCGGCGGCTTCGTCGGCATGGGTGCAGGTGTCACCATGAGCGGCGTGGGCGCCCCGGCTGTGGGTGCTGCCCGTGCCGGCCTGGGTGCCGAGTTCGGCGGCATAGTCGCTGGCCTGCATCAGCTGCGCCCAGCCCGCGGCACCGCGCGCCGGCAGGATCTGGGTGCGCAGGCTGCGCCGGCTGCGCGACGACAGGCTCTCGAACGAGATGTCGGCGTCGAGGATCTCGCCGCTGCGCGGGTCGACATGGCTCGGGCCGATGGCACCGAAGCCCGGGTAGGCGTTGGTCATCCAGCGCACCGAGGCCACACCCATGTCCAGGGTGTCGAAATCGGCCTTGTCGGGCTGCTGCTGCACGACGATGGCGTTCTTGAAGCCGATCTTCTCGAAGGCCTTGTTCCACTCGAGGATGCCGGCGGTGATGCTGGCGCGGTATTTCTCGGGCACGTTGGCGTCGACCCAGTAGGTGATGGGTTTGACCGGCTCCGACACATCGGCCGTCGGGTCCTTCTTCTCGAGGCGCCAGCGGTTCACCATGCGGCGCCTGGGGGAGCGCTCGAGGTCGTCGCTGAAGTCGCTCACCTGGCTGACGAAATGGCCGATGCGGGCGTCGGCCACACGGGCGGCCATGGCCTGTTCGGGCAGGCGCGACAGCGAGTAGTGCACCGTGAGGAACATGCTGCGCACGTCGGGCAAGGTGTCGGGTGTACCCGGCACCGGGGCACCCGGCGGGCTGCCCGGCTGGGCCACCGAGATGTTGCCGGTGGCGAAATGGTTCTGCGTCTCGAACACCACGACGTCGGGTTTGGCTCGGGCTTGCACCATGGCCGAGTTGCGGCCATCCCACGAATAACTCTGGCGGTAACTGCGCTGCAGCAGCATGCCCAGGCCGAGCAGATCGCCGGCGAACAGGCTCGACGCGTCGATCAGCACCGTCTTGCGTTCGGGGTGCGGCTGGCTGGCCACCGGCACACTGTTGACCAGACTGGACGAAAACGCTGCCTTCACCGCTCGGGCCGCAGGTGTGCCGTCCTTGGCCACATACGCCGTGTTGCGGGCGATCAGCTGCACCTGGTGGAACACCCGCCTGAACTCGACCACCTGCGGCTGGGCCACCCCGCCCAGGGCGCCGGCCATGGAGCCGCCCAGCAGCCGACCTTCACCGATACCCGCCGCCAGCTTGGGCGACAGGAACAGGGGAGCGCCGAAGTCCTTCTCGGCGAGTTCGAGCCAGACCTTCTCGTCCTTCTTCCAGATCGTGAAGCTGCCGTCCGACTTTTGTGCGTCCTTGATCACCGTGGCAAAAGCCGGCGGTTGACCAGGCACCGGCGCCGCGGCACCGGCCGCCACGCCGCTGGCACCACGTGCCGGGGCACTGGCGCCAGCGGCAACGCCCGATGCAGCACCAGACGCCGCGTCCGCGGCGGACGCAGGTGTGCCGCTGCCGCTCGGCAACTGGGCACAGGCGGACAAGAGCGCAAGCAGCGGCAACAACGGCACACCGGCGCGCCAGCGTGCCGGTCGAGTCGGGTGGGTCAGGGTCGTGAAAGTCATGGAGCGACAACCGAACATCGGGATCCTTGCAGGAAGAAAAGGCCGACCGTGCGGGTCGACACCGCGTCAGGCGCGAAAACGCGAGGTGATGGGGTAACGCCAATCGCGCCCGAAGGCGCGGTGGGTGATGCGTATGCCCACCGGCGCCTGGCGGCGCTTGTACTCGTTGAACTTGATGAGGCGGGTGACCCGTTCCACATCGGCCACAGCATGACTTGCGGCGACGATCTCGGACAGGCTCTGGTCTTCTTCCATGTAGCGCGCCAGGATGTCGTCGAGCACTTCGTACGGCGGCAGGCTGTCCTGATCGGTCTGATCGGGGCGCAGTTCGGCGCTGGGTGGCCGCGTGATGATGCGTTCGGGGATGGGCGGCTCGAGCCCGGCCGCCACGGCCTGGGCATTGCGCCAGGCTGCCAGGCGATAGACGAGGGTCTTGGCCACGTCCTTGATGACGGCAAAACCACCCGCCATGTCGCCGTAGAGGGTGCAGTAACCGGTGGCCATCTCGCTCTTGTTGCCGGTGGTCAGCACGATCGCGCCGAACTTGTTGGACAGCGCCATGAGCAGCGTGCCACGCACACGGGCCTGGATGTTCTCTTCGGTCGCGTCCTCCGCCTTGCCGGCGAAATCGGCCGCCAGCGTGGCCTTGAAGGCGTCGAACATCGGCACGATGCTGAGTTCGTCGTAACGTACGCCGACACGCCGGGCCATGTCGGCTGCGTCGATCCACGAGATGTCGGCCGTGTAGGGGCTGGGCATCATCACGGTGCGGACCTTGTCGGCCCCCAGGGCGTCGACCGCAATCGCCAGCACCAGGGCCGAGTCGATGCCGCCCGACAGGCCGATCAGTGCGCCCGGGAAGCCGTTCTTGGTGATGTAGTCGCGCACGCCGGTGACCAGAGCGCCCCAGGCCTGGGCTTCCAAGCCGGGCAGCTCGGCGCATGCACCTTGCGGCTGGCGGCTGGCTGCGTCGACGGCGACGATCAGTTCGCAGGCCTCGAACATGGGCGCCCGTGCACACACGGCGCCGCTGGCATCGAGCGCGAACGAGGCGCCGTCGAACACCACCTCGTCCTGCCCGCCCACCAGATGGGCGTAAAGCAGCGGCAGGCCGACGGCGCGGGCGCGTTCGGCCATGCGGGCTTCACGCTCTTCTTGTTTGCCCAGGTGAAACGGTGAGGCATTGAGCACCAGCAGCACCTCGGCACCAGCGGTGCGGGCGGCTTCGGCCGGCTCGTTGAACCAGGCGTCTTCACAGATCAGCAGGCCGAACTTGCGGCCATCCACCTCCACCACCAGCGGCGCCAGGCCTAGTTCACGACCGCTGACGAAGTAACGTTTCTCGTCGAACACCTGGTAGTTGGGCAGTTCGCGTTTGGCGTACCGGCCGATCACCTCGCCGGCGCGTAACACGGATGCAGCGTTCAGGCAGCGCTGGGTGGATTGAGAACGCGTGCGAACATCGACCGAGGCGTTGGCGCCTTGCACCGACGCGGGATGGCCGAGCACCAGTGTCAGCTCGGGCAGGTCGGACAGCGCAGCGGCGCAGTCGGCCAACGCCTGGTCACACGCCTGCAGAAAGGCCGGGCGCAGCAGCAGGTCTTCGGGTGGGTAACCACACAGGGCCAGTTCGGGCGCCACCGCCAGACGAGCGCCGGCGGCATGGGCACGACGCGCGGCGGTGGCGATCAGGCGGGCGTTGCCGGCCATGTCGCCGAGCATGGGATTGATCTGTAGCAGCGCCACCGACAGTGGCAAGGATGAGGACATGAGCAGGGCCGATGTGGAGGGCAGTGAGGCGGCCGAGGAGCCGGGCGCGGGGGCACGAGCCGTGGCGGGGAATGGTAATGGCGCCGCCGCCTCCCTGCTGGCGCTGCAGGTCGTGGAAGACATCGGGCAGATCGATGCGCAGGAATGGAACGATCTGCTGGGCGCCTGTGCGGCCCCCACACCTTTCATGCGGCATGAGTATCTAGCCGCCTTGCAGCGCAGCGGCTCGGCCGTGGCAGCCACGGGCTGGCAGCCGATCTACCTGCTGCTGACCGACCCCGGGACCGGTCGCCTGGTGGGGGCCTGCACCCTGTACCTCAAGAGCCACTCGTACGGGGAGTACGTGTTCGACTGGGCCTGGGCAGACGCCTGGCAGAAGGCCGGGCGCGACTACTACCCCAAGCTGCTGAGCGCCGTGCCCTTCACTCCGGTGCCCGGCAGCCGGCTGCTGGCGCGTGATCAGGCCGCCCGCGTGGCGCTGCTGCAAGGCATGCAGACACTGGCGCGTGAACAGGGCTGGTCGTCGGCGCATCTGCTGTTCATGGACGACAACGATCGCGCCGCCGCCGAACAGGCCGGCTGGCTGCTGCGCCGGGGCGTGCAGTTCCACTGGAGCAACCGCGGCGTGGCGGACGACACCACATCGGACCAAGGTGTGGCCGACGATCCCGTAGCTGCAGGCGAGTCGGGCGCAGAGCCTGTCGCGGGCATTGCGCCCGGGACGGTGGCCACGGCACACGGCCCTGCCCCGCAGCCCTATCGCGACTGGGCCGACTACCTGGCCAGCCTCACCCGCGACAAACGCAAGAAGATCACCCAGGAACGTGGCTACGTGGCCAAGGCGGGTGTCGATTTCGAAATCAAACGTGGTGGCCAGATCGACACGGCGGACTGGGACTATTTCTACCGTTGCTACTGCAACACCTACCGCGAGCATCACTCGACGCCGTATCTCGAGCGCGAGTTCTTTGACCAGACCCACGCCGCCCTGCCCGACCTGTGGCTAATGTTCATCGCCCGCCGAGGCAACGAGCGTGTCGCTGCCTCATTGCTGGCGATAGACGCCCACAGCCGCACCGCCTGGGGCCGCTACTGGGGCTGCACCGAGGACGTCGGGCACCTGCACTTCGCGGCCTGTTACCACGAGCCGCTGCTATGGTGTGTGAACCAGCGCTGGCGTCGTTTCGAAGGTGGCGCACAGGGTGAACACAAACTCGCGCGTGGGCTGATGCCGGTGGCCACGTGGTCGGCGCACTGGCTGACCGACCGGGGCTTCAGCGCTGCTGTGGCACGGTTTCTCGAACGCGAGCGCAGCGGCGTCGCGTCGTACATGGACGAGTTGCAGGCACACAGCCCGTTCAAGTCAGTGCCTTGACGGCACAGCCTCAGCCTGAGGCTTCGAGCGTGGCAGGCAGCGGTGCAGCCTTGCACCACTGCGCGCTGGCAGGCGGCGCGACCACCGCCCGCGTGATCAGGCTCAGGCCTTGGCGGCGAGCGCCTTGTCGTAGTTGGCCACGCCGTCGACGATTTCCTGGCGGGCCGACTCGGGACCTTCCCAGCCCTTGACCTTGACCCACTTGCCGGCTTCGAGATCCTTGTAGTGCTCGAAGAAGTGCTGGATCGCCTTCAGGCGCATCTGGTTGATGTCCTCGGGGTTGTGCCAGTGAGAGTAGATCGGGCAGACCTTGGTGATCGGCACGGCGAGCAGCTTGGCGTCGCCGCCGGCTTCGTCGTCCATCTTGAGCACGCCCAGGGCGCGGCAGGTCACCACCACGCCAGGCGTCAGTGCGTAGGGGGTGATGACGAGCACGTCGACCGGGTCACCATCGTCCGACAACGTCATGGGCACGTAGCCGTAGTTGCACGGGTAGTGCATGGCCGTGGTCATGAAACGGTCGACGAACATGGCCCCGGTTTCCTTGTCGACCTCGTACTTGATCGGGTCGGCATTCATCGGGATCTCGATGATCACGTTGAACTCGTCGGGCGACTTGGCGCCGGGGGTCACGTTGTGCAGGCTCATGGTGTGGTTCGCTTGTGGTCGTGCAGAAACAGGGAGTTCCACCAATTCTATGGCTCGCGTCTTGCTCATCCCTTGCGGATGAAGCCGACATGCACCGCGTCGAAGCATGCCCTGGGTCCAGATCAAGAGTGGACTCGCGAACATTGACCATGCAGGAAAACACGGGCCGACCCGCGTTGCCTTGACCCTGTCCATCCCCTAGCATGCGCCCGCGATCACGCCGACCGCTGCGAGTCGGCTGGGGCGCACCTGCCACAAACAGGATGCACCACCAGAAACGGTGACGCTTGCTACCTTTTCAACATCCCCTCTTCGAGGAAGGAGATCTCTCATGTCGATCAACACAGCGCTGCTGGTTGCGCTGGTCTGCGGTATGGCAGCCGTGATCTACGGCTTTGTCTCGCGCAGCTGGATCCTCAGTCAGGACGCGGGCAACGCCCGCATGCAGGAAATTTCTGCCGCCATTCAGCAAGGTGCTGCCGCCTACCTGGCGCGCCAGTACAAGACCATCGCCATCGTCGGCGTGGTGCTGGCGGTCCTGATCCTCTTCTTCCTCGGCACGAAGACCGCCATCGGCTTCGTGATCGGCGCAGTGCTCTCGGGCGCATGCGGCTTCATCGGCATGAACGTGTCGGTACGCGCCAACGTGCGTACGGCGCAAGCAGCCACCAAGGGCATCGGCCCGGCGCTGGACGTCGCCTTCCGCGGCGGCGCCATCACCGGCATGCTGGTGGTCGGCCTGGGCCTGCTGGGCGTGACCGGGTTCTTCTATTACGTGAGCGGCGGCACCGACGTGGCAAGCGAAACGCTCAAGCCGCTGCTCGGTCTGGCCTTCGGCTCGTCGCTGATCTCGATCTTCGCGCGACTGGGCGGCGGCATCTTCACCAAGGGCGCCGACGTCGGTGCCGACCTGGTGGGCAAGGTCGAAGCCGGCATCCCCGAGGATGACCCGCGCAACCCGGCGGTGATTGCCGACAACGTGGGCGACAACGTCGGCGACTGTGCCGGCATGGCCGCCGACCTGTTCGAAACCTACGCCGTGACACTGATCGCCGCCATGGCGCTGGGCGCCCTGATGGTGACCGACGCCGCTCTGGCCGCCGTGGTCTACCCGCTGGCGCTGGGCGGCGTGTCGATCATCGCGTCCATCATCGGCTGCACCTTCGTCAAGGCCTCGCCCGGCATGAAGAACGTGATGCCCGCGCTGTACAAGGGCCTGGCCATCGCGGGCGTGCTCTCGCTGATCGCCTTCTATTTCGTCACCACCGCGATGTTCCCCAACCCGGTGTCGCTGGTGGGTGGTGGTACCGCCAGCGCCGGCGCGCTGTTCGGCGCCTGCATCGTCGGGCTGGTGCTCACGGCCGCCATGGTCTGGATCACCGAGTTCTACACCGGCACCCAGTTCAACCCGGTCAAACACATCGCCCAGGCATCGACCACCGGCCACGGCACCAACATCATCGCGGGCCTGGGCGTGAGCATGCGCTCCACCGCCTTCCCGGTGATCTTCATCTGCGCCGCCATCTACGCCGCCTACGGCCTGGCCGGCCTTTACGGCATTGCCATCGCCGCCACGTCCATGCTCAGCATGGCCGGCATCGTGGTCGCGCTGGACGCCTACGGCCCCATCACCGACAACGCCGGTGGTATCGCCGAAATGGCCGAATTGCCTGCCAGCGTGCGTGACATCACCGACCCGCTCGACGCCGTGGGCAACACCACCAAGGCCGTGACCAAGGGCTACGCCATCGGCTCGGCCGGTCTGGCCGCGCTGGTGCTGTTCGCCGACTACACCCACGCGCTCGAAGCCCGTGGCATGCACCTCACGTTCGACCTGTCCGACCCCAAGGTCATCGTGGGCCTGTTCATCGGCGGCCTGATCCCCTACCTCTTCGGCGCCATGGCCATGGAAGCCGTAGGCCGCGCCGCTGGTGCGGTGGTGGTCGAAGTGCGCAAGCAGTTCAAGGACGGCCAGATCATGGCTGGCAAACGCAAGCCCGACTACAGCGCCGCGGTCGACATGCTGACCACCGCCGCCATCAAGGAAATGGTCGTGCCGTCGCTGCTGCCGGTGGTCGCCCCCATCGTCGTCGGCATGTTGCTCGGCCCGGCCGCCCTGGGTGGCCTGCTGATGGGCACCATCGTCACCGGTCTGTTCGTCGGCATCAGCATGTGCACTGGCGGTGGCGCGTGGGACAACGCCAAGAAGCTGATCGAGGAAGGTTTCACCGACAGCGACGGCGTGCTGCACAAGAAGGGCAGCGAGGCCCACAAGTCGGCCGTGACCGGCGACACCGTGGGTGACCCGTACAAGGACACCGCCGGCCCCGCCGTCAACCCGCTGATCAAGATCATCAACATCGTCGCCCTGCTGATCGTGCCGCTGCTGCCCATGACAGCCAGCACCCAGCCGGCGGCTGCCCACGCAGCACCTGCGGCCGTGATGGCCAGCGCCCCGGCAGCCGCACCGGTCGAAGCGCCGATGGCGGCCCCGGCTGCTTCGGCCGCCAGCCAGTAAGCCGATCGGCGGAAAGAACGGGCCACCCGGCTCGTTCGGTTGCACCAGGCGCCCCAAGGGGCGCCTTTTTTCATGGTCGCATCAGACGGGTCAGGTCGAAAAGGTGTGGCTCGCCGAGCTTGTTCCGGTGATGGTCCGGCCACCGGCTGCCTACAGTCGACGCGCCACCCCGGGGAACGACGAATGCCTGCCACGCAGACCCACGACATCGACAGCGAGCTCGACCTCGCGCGCAGCGAGGGGCCCGTGCGCACCATCGTCATACCACCCTGCCCGGCACTGCTGCAGCGCCTGCAAGCCACCATGAAATCGAGCGACCCCGATTGGGCCGAGGTGCACGACATCGCCAGCGCCGACGTCGCCATGGCAGCGTCGCTGGTGCGTGCCGCCAACAGCCCGCTGTATGCCCGTTCGAGCAGCGTGCAGGGGGTGGACCAGGCGATGGCTCTGCTGGGCTTGCGCCAGACGGCGGCATTGCTGACGCAGTTCCTGACCGCCCGGGCGCTGCCGGTCAAACATCCGGCGCTGGAAAACTTCTGGGAGACCTCGTCCCAGCGTGCCCATGCCATCACCTTCATCGCGCGTCAGCTCTACAGCCTGCCGACCGATCTGGCGCACGCCTTCGGGCTGTTCTGCGACGTGGGGGTGCCCATCCTGCTCAAGAGCCTGCCGGGTTACGCCGGCACGCTGGCCGAGGCACGCGCCCGGCGCGACCGCCCGATGACGGCCACCGAACAGGCGGCGCACCACACCGACCACGCCATCGTCGGCGCGCTGGTGGCACGCACCTGGCGCCTGGCGCCACAGCTCAAGCTGGCGATCCGCCTGCACCACGAGGCCGAGGTGCTGCCCGACCGGTGCATCGACGACACCATCCGCCATCTCATCGCCGCCGGACTGGCCGCCGAACACATCGTCGGCCAGCTGGCCGGGCTGCCGGTAAGCATTGAATGGGTGCAACGTGGCCACGCCTGTCTCGGTCACCTGCAGGTGGACGCGGCGGAACTTCTGCACTGGCAGGACGAACTGGCTTGCTTGGTCGAATATTGACCGGGCTCAATGCCAGCCCTTCGTCAGGCTGAAGGTCGATGCTTCGTCCACGCGGCGCGGCACAGTGCCGCGCGCGCCTCCCCCGGTACGGCTATGGGCGTCACCCACGAGACAGAATCACCCGCTGGTGAGCTCTAAGCTTCGCCGCCGCGCGGCGTCAACGTGGACGAATCGGGGGGCGATACGAGCAAATCCTGGCTTGTCTTCTTTGATGTTGCACTGCACAATAAACGTTTGAACCCATCCACTGGGCCCACACTTGGGCCTGGCCTGCCATCAGCGTCGCTCGATGTCAGGATGGTCATCCGGCGACCCCGGTCACAGGAAACACGATGCTCTACCAGCTCTACGAAACCCAACGCGCCGTGATGAGCCCGTTCGCCGAATTCGCCAGCGCGACGGCCAAGCTCTACAGCCATCCGCTGTCGCCGTTTTCGCAAGGTGTGGGCTCGGACCGCGTGGCGGCCAGCTTCGACCTGCTGCACCGCCTGACCAAGGAATACGAGAAGCCCCAGTTCGGCATCACCGGCGTGACGGTGGACGGCGTCGAGATGGCGGTGCAGGAACAGGTCGCCATGAGCAAGCCGTTCTGCCGCCTGCTGCGTTTCAAGCGTTTCGCCGACAACGCCAAGCTGCTCGAGCAGATGAAGACGCAGCCCATCGTGCTGATCGTGGCCCCCCTGTCGGGCCACCATTCCACCCTGCTGCGCGACACCGTGCGCACCCTGCTGGCGACCCACAAGGTCTACATCACCGACTGGGTCGACGCCCGCATGGTGCCGCTCAGCGACGGCGCCTTCCGCCTCGATGACTACGTCACCTATGTGCAGGAGTTCATCCGCCACATCGGCCCCGAGGTCAACGTCATCTCGGTCTGCCAGCCCACCGTGCCGGTGCTGGGCGCCATCTCGCTGCTGGCCAGCAACGGCGAGTTCACGCCGCGCACCATGACCATGATGGGCGGCCCGATCGATGCTCGCCGCAGCCCCACCGCCGTCAACAACCTGGCGATGAACCGCAGCCACGAGTGGTTCCAGCACAACGTGATCTACCGTGTGCCGGGCAACTACCCGGGCACCGGTCGCGCCGTCTACCCGGGCTTCCTGCAGCACACCGGTTTCGTGGCGATGAATCCCGACCGGCACGCCAGTTCACACTGGGACTACTTCCTCGACCTGGTGCGCGGTGACGACAGCAGCGTCGACGCCCATCGCCAGTTCTACGACGAATACAACGCCGTGCTCGACATGCCGGCCGAGTATTACCTCGACACCATCCGTGTCGTGTTCCAGGACTTCGCGCTGGTCAACCACAACTGGCACGTCAACGGCCAACTGGTCAAGCCCGAAGACATCAGCACCACGGCGCTGCTCACCGTCGAAGGTGAACTCGACGACATCTCGGGCGCTGGCCAGACCAGGGCCGCCCACGACCTGTGCACCGGCATCCCGTCGACGCGGCAGTTCCACTACGACGTCGAAGGCGCCGGTCACTATGGCATCTTCTCGGGTCGGCGCTGGCGTGACCTGGTTTATCCGCAGATCCGCGAGTTCATCCTCAGCCACCAGACCCCGGCCAGCACCGCAGCGACCAAACGCAAGCTCGTGTCGGTCAAGGCCTGACGGCGCGGCGCGGACTGCCGGTGCAGCCCGCCCCGACCTGGACCAGCCGCTGCGGCCCGGTTGCCCCGACACGTCGGGCAGCCGGGCCGTCTCACTTTTGCCTGACCTGCCCGGTGTGACCAACATCGACGCCATCGACGCCCTGTTGCCGCAGACGCAGTGCACCCGCTGCGGCTACGTCGACTGCCGCGCCTACGCCCAGGCCATCTGTGCCGACGGTGCGGCCATCAACCGCTGCCCGCCGGGTGGTGTCGAAGGCATCACTCGCCTGGCCGCAGCCATCGGCCGGGCGCCGACCGAGGCCGAACAAGCGCTCGACCCCAGCTGTGGCAGCGCCGGCCCACGCCTGCTGGCCGTGATCGACGAAGCCTGGTGCATCGGCTGCACGCTGTGTATCAAGGCCTGCCCGGTCGACTGCATCATCGGCACACACAAACGCATGCACACGGTCATCGAGCCGCAATGCACCGGCTGTGAGTTGTGTGTGCCGGCCTGCCCGGTCGACTGCATCAGCCTGATCGAGGCCACCCCCGGCCTGAGCGGCTGGCACGCCTGGAGCGAGGCCGACGCCACCCTCGCCCGCCAGCGCTACGTGGCACGCAACGAGCGCCGCGCCAGCGCCAAGGCCGACCACGACGCCACACTGGCGGACAAGGCCGAACACAAGCTGGCCCACCTCGACGACCTCACCCGGGCCAATACACCTGCCGAGATCGAGCGCAAACGCAGCGTGATCGAGGCCGCGCTGGCCCGGGCACGGGCGCAGCGCAAGCCGCCGACCGCCTGAACATGTTCTGCCGAGGCTCGTGAGGCTGGTGGATCCAGCGCATGCGGCCCAGTGGCGCCGGTCAGGCGCTCAGCGCGACGTCCCGTCCAGCAGCTCCCAGGCCAGACCAAACTGGCGCCCGCCGGGGGTGATGAAGTCATCGACCACGGTGAAGTGGTTGGTGCCGGTGATCGCCTCACACACCGGCACGGTCCGTTGGCCCCAGGCAGCGCGAATGGCATCGTTTTGCGCCAGAAACGATTCACTCTCGTCACCGCCCACCGTGGCCATCAGCCGGCCCTTGGGTGCGCCAAATCGCGCCGGGCTCAGCCTTGCCACGGCCTCGTCCGTGAGGTTGAGGTCGACCTGCACGAACGGGGTGTGTTGTACCGGCGCCAGGTCGTACAGACCCGAGATGGCCAGGGCCGATCGCACCAGATTGGCCGGCAGATCCTTGCCCACGCTGCGCCAGTCGCAGCACAGCAACATGGCCGCCAGATGGGCGCCAGCCGAATGGCCCACCACGACGATGCGGCTCGGGTCACCGCCAAACTTGGCCGCATTGCGCCAGGCCCAGGCCAGCGCCTGGGTGGTCTGCAGGCAGATCTGATCGATCGTCACGGCCGGGCACAAGGCGTACTCGGGCAGCATCACCAGGGCACCGGCTCGGGTGTAGGCCGGCGCGACGTGGCTGAAATCGTCCTTGCTCAGCGCGCGCCACCAGCCACCGTGGATGAACACCAGCACCGGCGCGCCGTCCGAATGTTCGGCCTCGTCCTCACTTGCCGGCCCACGCGGCGTGAACACGTCGATGCGGTCACTCGGCCCCGGGCCATAGGCCAGATCGAGCCTCGCATGGCCGGCGGCCGACATCTCGGCACGTGCGACGGCCGCTTCGGCCGCCCAACGCGCCAGGATGTCGACCGAGTCGGCCACCCGCGCGCGGTTGTTGTACTGGAGGTCGAGCCAGGCGGGATCACGTTGCTCGAGCAGGGACAAGGACATGCAGCTCTCCGTGGGTCGGGGTAGGGGTTGGGGCAAACGACGGATGGCCAGCACCCACCCGCCGATGGCAACCGGCACCGATGCGAAGCAGCAGGTGGACGCCAGCGCACGCGGGATGATGCCGCAAGCGCGGCCCTGGTCGACGTGGTTGAATCGTGCCGTCGATGCCCCGCGTATCGATGGCGGATGGGACCATGCGAGCACGCGAGTCCACGCGCCGGGTGATCGGAGACTAGACCCCACATGGACGCCCCCCGCGTGCAGCTCAGCGCTGCCACCTCACCGCTTTACCTGCTCGAGCGCTTCGAGGTCGGCATCGTCCATCTCGACGACGACCGCCGTGTCGTGGGCATGAACGACTACGCACGCCGCGTCTTGCCGGTCGAACGTTTGCAGCCCTTCGACCGCATGGTGCTGAGTTTTCACCCCGAACGCTCCAAGCCCAAGGTCGAGTTCATGCTCGACCAGGCTGCCGGCCGGTGCCCGGTGACCAACCCGCCGCCCATGACCATGATCATCAACATCCCCGAGCGGGTGCTGCTGATCAAGGTGAGCCGCACCCGCAATGCGGCGCTCGAACCGGTCGGGTATGTGCTGGTCTTTCACGACATCACCGACGTGGTGGCATCGAGCGAAGAAACCCAGCCCAGTCGCACCGACAACCGCCGCCGCCTGCTCAAGATCCCCACCGTGGCATCCAATCGCATCGCCTTCGTGGATGCCGACGACATCCTGGCCGTGCGCTCGGACGGCCACTACACCCGCGTGATCACCGCACAGGGCAAGCAGTTCTGCAACCTCGCCATCGGCGACATCGAAACGCGCCTCGACCCCGACCACTTCATGCGTGTACACCGCAGCCACGTCATCAACCTGCGCGCGGTGAGCCAGTTGCAACGCGACGAAGGAAAACTCGCCGTGTTGCTCGACGGGGTGGACGAGCCTGTGGCCGTGTCCCGCAGCAGTTCAGCGGCGTTGCTCGAAAGGTTGGGCGTGCCGGCCGGTGCCAGCGCGTCAACGAAGTAAGCACTCGTGCCTCCCCCCCCCGGTGCGGCACCTGCTCATGCCGCTGGGGTAAGCCCCTTCATCGTTTTCCCGCAGCCGCTTACAGCCTTGTTACTAGCCAGACGGCCGCCCGCCGCGGGCTGTCCTGCCGTTCGTGCAGCGCTGCTGCCGTTCGTTCAAGCTTGGCGGCGCTTCGTGCGTCCGGTGCGCTGCAGCCGGTCCCAACGCCGTTCAAGACCCCGGTGACACCTGGTTCACATTGCCTTTCCACAATGGTCTGATGGCGCCAGTCGCAGCGCCCGTCAGCCCAAGGAGACCTCGATGATTCCTGCCTCGTTCGATTACCACGCCCCCCGCTCGGTGGGTGAAGCCATCTCGCTGCTCGGCAGCCTGGGGCCGGACGCCAAGCTGCTGGCCGGCGGGCACAGCCTGCTGCCGATGATGAAGCTGCGTTTCGCGGCGCCGTCGGCGCTGATCGACCTGAACAAGATCGCCGAATTGCGCGGCGTATGCGAGGACGGCGCCACCGTCGTGATCGGCGCGATGACGGTCGAGAACGAACTCATCGCCAACCCCATCCTGCAGGCCAAGGTGCCACTGCTGGCCGAAGCGGCGCGGCAGATCGCCGACCCGCAGGTGCGCAACCGCGGCACGATCGGCGGCGACATCGCCCACGGCGACCCGGGCAACGATCACCCGGCCATCTCGATCGCCCTGGATGCCACGCTGGTGCTGCAAGGCCCGGGTGGCACCCGCAGCGTGGCAGCGGACCAGTTCTTTCTGGGCACCTACATGACGGCGATGGCCGAAAACGAGATCCTCACGCAGATCCGGGTGCCGGCCTTTGCGCCGAAGACGGGCTACGCCTACGAAAAGCTCAAGCGCAAGACCGGCGACTGGGCCACCGCCGCCGCGGCCGTGGTGATACGCCTGGACGGCGATGTGGTGAGCCACATCCGCATCGGCCTGACGAATGTGGCGCCCACCGCGCTGCGCGCCACGGCTGCCGAAGCCGCGCTGCTGGGCCAACGCTTGAGCGAAACCACCATCGCCGCCGCCACCGCCGCCGCCATGGCCATCTGCGACCCGGCGGAAGACCTGCGCGGCGACCGTGAGTACAAGACTGCCATGGCCGGCCAGATGCTGCGCCGTGCCCTGGCCCGCGCCGCAGCGCGTTGCTGAACCGGAGACATGACCATGACGAAGAAGACATTGCTTTCACTCAGCGTCAACGGCAAGGCCTACGACAAGGCGGTCGAGCCACGCACCCTGCTGATCCACTTCCTGCGCGAGGAGTTGAACCTCACCGGTGCCCACATCGGCTGCGAGACCAGCCACTGCGGCGCCTGCACGGTCGATCTGGACGGCCAGTCGGTCAAGAGCTGCACCCATCTGGCGGTGCAGTGCGAAGGCTCCAGCATCACCACCGTCGAAGGCCTGGCCAGCGGCGGCGTGCTGCACGCGGTGCAGGAAGGTTTCTACAAGGAGCACGGCCTGCAGTGCGGCTTCTGCACTCCCGGCATGCTGGTGCGCGCCCAGCGCTTCTTGCAGGACAACCCGGACCCGAGCGAGGACGAGATCCGCGCCGGCATGAGCGGCAACCTGTGCCGCTGCACGGGCTACCAGAACATCGTCAAGGCCATCCAGTACGCGGCACGCAAGCTCAAGGCCGATGCCGCTGCTGCATCTGCTGCCAAGACCGCCGTTGCCGCCTGAGTCGACCAAGGATCACCCCATCATGAACGCACCCACCGATCCGAAACTGCTTGAACGCACCGCCGCCCTGCAGGGCATGGGCGACAGCCGGCTGCGCAAGGAGGACGCCCGCTTCATCCAGGGCAAGGGCAACTATGTCGACGACATGAAGCTGCCCGGCATGGTCGTCATGGACATCGTGCGCTCGCCGCTGGCGCATGCGCGCATCAAGAGCATCGACAAGAGCGCCGCGCTGGCCATCCCCGGCGTGATCGCGGTGCTGACGGCCGAGGACCTGAAGCCGCTCAAGCTGCACTGGATGCCCACCCTGGCCGGCGACGTGGCCGCCGTGCTGGCCGACGGCAAGGTGCACTTCCAGATGCAGGAAGTGGCCGTCGTCATTGCCGAGGACCGCTACATCGCCGCCGACGGCGTCGAGGCCGTGGTGGTCGAGTACGAGGAGCTGCCGGTCGTCATCGACCCCTATGCCGCCCTGCTGCCCGACGCGCCCGTGCTGCGCGAGGACCTGGCCGGCAAGACCGAAGGTGCGCACGGCAAGCGCGAGCACCACAACCACATCTTCACCTGGGAAGCCGGCGACAAGGCCGCCGCCGATGCGGTGTTCGCCAGCGCGCCGGTCACGGTCAGCCAGCACATGCACTACCCGCGCGTGCACCCCTGCCCGCTGGAGACCTGCGGCTGCGTGGCGAGCTTCGACCCGATCCGCGGCGAACTGGTCACCTACATGACCTCGCAGGCGCCGCACATCGTGCGCACGGTGGTGTCGCTGCTGTCGGGCATTCCGGAATCGAAGGTGCGCATCGTCAGCCCGGACATCGGCGGCGGCTTCGGCAACAAGGTCGGCGTGTATCCGGGGTATGTGTGCGCCATCGTCGCCAGCATCGTGCTGGGCCGGCCGGTGAAGTGGATCGAGGACCGCATCGAGAACATCTCGACCACCGCCTTTGCCCGCGACTACCACATGGACGGCGAACTCGCCGCCACGCCGGACGGCAAGATCCTGGGCCTGCGCGTGAACGTCATCGCCGACCACGGCGCCTTCGACGCCTGCGCCGACCCCACCAAGTTCCCGGCCGGCATGTTCCACATCTGCTCGGGCTCGTATGACATCGCCGCGGCGCACTGCAGCGTCAAGGGCGTGTACACCAACAAGGCGCCGGGCGGCGTGGCCTACCGCTGCAGCTTCCGCGTCACCGAGGCGGTCTACCTGATCGAGCGCATGGTCGACGTGCTGGCGCAAAAACTCGGCATCGACAAGGCCGAGATCCGCGCGAAGAACTTCATCAGGAAGGAACAGTTCCCCTACAAGAGCGCCTTCGGCTTCGAGTACGACTCGGGCGACTACCAGACTGCGCTCGACCAGGTGTTGGCCAAGGTGGACTACACCGGCCTGCGCGCCGAACAGGCCGCCACCCGTGCCAACCCCGACAGCCCCACGCTGATGGGCATTGGCCTGGTCGCCTTCACCGAGGTGGTGGGCGCCGGCCCCAGCAAGATGTGCGACATCCTGGGTGTGGGCATGTTCGACTCGTGCGAGATCCGCATCCACCCGACCGGCAGCGCCATCGCGCGCATGGGCACCATCTCGACCGGCCAGGCGCATGCGACCACCTATGCGCAGATCATCGCCACCGAGCTGGGTATTCCGAGCGAGGTGATCCAGGTCGAGGAAGGTGACACCAGCACCGCGCCCTACGGCCTGGGCACCTATGGCTCGCGTTCCACGCCGGTGGCCGGTGCGGCCATCGCCATGGCGTCCAGAAAGATCCACGCCAAGGCGCGCAAGATCGCCGCCCATCTGCTCGAAGTGGGCGAAGGTGATCTGGACTGGGAGATCGACCGCTTCAAGGTGCAAGGCGACGACAGCCGCTTCAAGACCATGAAGGACATCTCCTGGGCCGCCTACAACAGCCCGCCGCCGGGCCTGGAGCCGGGGTTGGAGGCGGTGCACTACTACGACCCGCCCAACTTCACCTTCCCCTTCGGCATCTACCTGTGTGTGGTCGACATCGACCGCGGCACGGGCGAGACCAAGATCCGCCGCTTCATCGCGCTGGATGACTGCGGCACGCGCATCAACCCCATGATCATCGAGGGCCAGATCCACGGCGGCCTGACCGAAGGTTTTGCCGTCGCGATGGGCCAGCAGATGCCCTTCGACGCGCAGGGCAACCTGAGCGGCAACACACTGATGGACTACTTTTTGCCCACCGCGGTCGAGACGCCGAAGTGGGAGACCGACTTCACCGTCACGCCCAGCCCGCACCACCCCATCGGCGCCAAGGGCGTGGCCGAGTCGCCGCACGTGGGCTCCATCCCGACCTTCACCTCGGCCATCGTCGACGCCTTCGCCCACCTGGGCGTGACCGACATGACCATGCCGCACACGGCCTTCCGCGTCTGGCAGCAGCTCAAGAAGAGCGGCGTGGCGCTGGACGCCTGAGCGACGACAACTGAAGCAAGCAGTACATGGAAGTCAAACTCGACAAGCGTTACCCCGTGGCCGCCAGCCCGGCCCAGGCCTGGGCCGTGCTGCGCGACGTGCACGCCGTGGCGGGCTGCATGCCCGGCGCGTCCATCACCGAACAGCTCGACGCCACGCACTACAAGGGCGCGGTGAAGGTCAAGATCGGCCCGGCCACGGCCGCGTTTTCCGGCGACATCGAGCTGCTGGCGCTGGACGAGGCCGCGCGCCACATGCAGCTGCTCGGCAAGGGCGCGGACAAGGCCGGCTCGACCGCCTCGATGAACCTGAACGCGCGCGTCGAACCCGGCGACACACCCGAGCAGGCCGTGCTGGTGGGCGAGGCAGCCGTCATCGTCAACGGCAAGTTCGCCCAGTTCGGCGGACGTATGCTGGTGCAGGTGTCGGACATGATCCTGGCCCAGTTCGCCGGCAACTTCAGCCTGGCGGCTGCGGCGGTGCCGGTGGTGGCCGAGGCGGAAGCTCCTGCCGCCACTGCTGTTGTCGCTGCTGCGCCTGACGCTGCTCCGGCGCCTGCGCCGGCCGCCGCGGAGGCTGCCCTACCGGAGCCTGTTACCGAGCGGGCTGCGGCAAACCCGGCTGCTGCGGTCTTCGCGGCGGGTGCACCCGCCGACGTGCCCGCGCCGCCGGCGGCTGCACCCGCGCCAGCCCCGCGCGCCGCAGCGCCGCAAGCCCAGCCGCAGACCGAACTCAACGGCCTGGCTATCGCGTGGATGCTGATCAAGAGCTGGTTCGGCGGCCTGTTCGGCAAGCGCAGCTGATGCGGGGCGACGCTGTGCCGGACACGTCCTCGTCGTCGTCGACGTCAGGCGCTGGTGGATCCGCCGGCACGATCGCGACAACCTCCCCCCAACAGCCGCTGGCCGAGCGGCTCTACCTCGCCGGCTACCTGGCCGACGAGGCCATCGCCACCACGCTGTGGCTGGCCGGCGAGCTGCAGCGCCCGCTGCTGATCGAGGGCGACGCGGGCGTGGGCAAGACGGCCCTGGCCACGGCGCTGGCGCGCGCCGATGGCCGCCAGCTCGTGCGTCTGCAGTGTCACGAGGGGCTGGACCTGTCGCAGGCCGCCTACGAGTGGAACTACGGCCGCCAGCTGCTCGCCATCCGGCTGGGTGAAAGTCAGCACGAGATCCAGGCCCAGCGGGTGGCCGAAGCCGACCTGTTCTCGCGCGACTACCTGCTGGAACGCCCGCTGCTGCAGGCCATCACCAGCCCCGCGCCCTGCGTGCTGCTGATCGACGAGATCGACCGTGCCGACGAGGCCTTCGAGGCCTTCCTGCTCGAAGTGCTGGCCGACTACCAGATCACCGTGCCCGAGCTCGGCACCCTGAAGGCGCGCCACGTGCCCCAGGTCATCCTCACCAGCAACGGCACGCGCGAGCTGAGCGATGCGCTGCGCCGCCGCTGCCTTTACCACTGGCTGGACTACCCCACGCCGGCCCGCGAGATGGCCATCGTGCGCGCCACCCTGCCCGAGGTGGAGGATTTGCTGGTGCAACAGGCGGTCGCCTTCGTCCAGAAGCTGCGCAAGGAGGACCTGAGCAAGATCCCCGGCATCGCCGAGACGCTGGACTGGATCCGCGCCCTGCACCGCCTGGGCATGGCCGCGCTGCCGGACGATCCGCCCACGCTGCTGGTCTCGCTGGGTTGCCTGCTCAAGACACGCGACGACCGCTTCCAGCTCGACGCGGTGCGCGTGCGCCAGCTCATCGAAGGTCGGCGTGTGGTGGGTGTCGCGGAGAAGAGTAGTGCTTGACCCTGCCGGCCCGGTGCAGGCCATCGCCGGCTTCGCCACGCTGCTGCGCGAACACGGCCTGGGCGTGGGCGTGATGGAGCAGCAGGCCATGCTGCGCGCCGCGCTGGCCCTGCCGGTCGACCGCGCGCGACAGCTCGAAGCCGCCTGGCGTGCCATCACCTGCCACGGCCGGCGCGACTGGCAACGCTGGCCCGAGCTGTTCGACCGTTACTGGTTCCCCGAGCGATTGAAGGGCGGCGTGAAGGTGAGCGGCCAGACCCGCCCCAGACGCGACATGCGCCAGCTTGTGCAGGCCATGCAGCAGCAGATGGGCGACGCCGCCGCCCAGCCGCGCCCGAATCAGGGCATGCCCGATGCTGCCCTGGGCGCCGGTGCCACCGTGCCGGACGATGACCTCGGCCGGCAACTCGCCCAGGGCGGCGCCAGCCGCACCGAGGCCCTGCACGACCGCGACCTGGCCATGTGGCTGCCGCAGGATCTGGCCCAGCTGCAGCAACTGGCCGAACGCATCGCCGTGCGCCTGCGCCGCCGCCTGACGCGGCGCTGGCAGCACCATCCGCATGGCAAACGCCTGGACTTGCGCCGCACCCTGCGCGCCAGCCTGCGCACCGGAGGCCTGCCGATGGCGCCGGCCTGGCGCCAGCCGCGGCGCGAGCGCCCCAAGCTCTTCATCCTGGTGGACGTGAGCCGCTCGATGCAGACCCATGCCCAGCTCTTCCTGCGCATCGCCCGCGCCCTGGTCGGGCCGGCGGGTGCACGCGTCTTCGTCTTCCACACCCGCCTGGCCGAGATCACGCCGCTGCTGCAGCGTGATTCGGCGAACGTGCAGGAAAAGGTCAACGCCGTGACGGCCGGCTTTGGCGGCGGCACCCGCATCGCCACCAGCGTGCTCGATTTCGTGAACGTGCATGCGCGCGCCCAGCTGCAGCGCGGCTCGCGCGTGTGGATCCTGTCGGACGGCTTCGACGCCGACGAGCCGCCGCAGTTGGCCGACGCCCTGGCGCGCGTGACCGGCCGAGGTGCACGCATCAGCTGGTTCCACCCCACCATCGCCCCTGCGGCCTCACGGGCCATGCGGGCAGTGCAGACTCATCCTGGCCCGGGCCTGGTCGAGCGTTACCTTCGCCTGGCCAGCCTGAAGGATCTGGCGGCCGCCGTGCCGCAGATTTCGTGACCCCTCACGCAAGGACTATTCATGAACAGCCTCGATCTGCTTGCCACCGCGCAGCGTCTGCAGCAGCAAGGTGAGCCCTTTGCGCTGGTGAGTGTGCTGCGTGTGCAGCTGCCGGCGTCGGCCCGCCCGGGCGACAAGGCCATCGTCGATGGCGACGGCCTGATCCAGGGCTGGATCGGCGGCGGCTGCACCCAGCCGGCGGTGCAAAAGGCCGTGCGCCTGGCTTTGGCCGACGGCCGAGCACGACTGGTGCGTATTGCGCCTTCAGCAGAAGGCAGCGAACCCCGCGAGCTCGACGAGGTGCTCGAATTCGGCATGAGCTGCCACTCGGGCGGCACGGTCGAACTGTTCGTCGACCCCATCGTGCCACCGGCACGCCTGGTCATCATTGGTGCCTCTGCTGTCGCCGTCACACTGGCACAGCTGGCGCCTCGGGTGGGTTTTGCCGTCACCGTGGTGGCACACGGCGCCCTCGCCGCCGACTGGCCCGACGCCGATCAGGTGCTGGCCGACGACGATGCAGTCGCCGTCGTGCCACGGCTCGCGCCCGGCGCCTGGGTGGTGGTTGCGACCCAAGGCCGGCGCGACGTGCAGGGCCTGCGCCTGGCGCTGGCCCTGCAGGCATGCCAGGTGTCGTTGGTAGCGAGCAAGCGCAAGGCCGAGGTGCTGCGTGCATCGCTGATCGCAGCAGGTGCCGACCCAGACGCCGCCGCCGCCATCGTCGCCCCCGCCGGCTACCCGATGCCCGCCACCACACCGCAGGAGATTGCCCTGTCGGTGCTGGCTGCCGTGGTGGCGCATCGGCGAGGGGTGACGGCGACTGCCGCCACCCCCAGGGCAACACCCGCGCAAATGGCAACAGAGTCCTCGCCGGCAGCCTTGGGCCCTGCGAGTTGTTGTGGCGGTGCAAGTGCCGCGGCCGTGGATCCGCACCTGGCCGTCGCTGCCCAGAGTTGCTGCACCGACAACGCGCCGGCCACATCGGACACCCCGATGCTTGCAACACTGTCGGTCACTGCAGACGAGGCCGAGGCAGCGCGTGCCGCACTGGCGCTGGCCTTCGCAGCCACTCCCAAGTCCTGCTGCGCTAGCTGACATGGGCTGCATCCTCAAGGGCGGCGGCGGCCTGTACAGCCGACTCGTGGTGGGCGCGGTGGTGCTGGCCTCGGGCACTGGGGACCAACCCGGCGAGCGGCCCACCTGCCTGCTCGAACTGGGCGGTGTGGCACTCATACGGCGGCTGCTGATCGCCCTGTCTGGCGCCGGTGTCGACGAGGTGGTGGTGGTCGTGCAGGGACATCACGCAAAACAGATCGAGCCGGCGCTGCAGGACTTTCCGATCACCGTGGTGCAAGGTCCACCTGCGCATGGCGACAAGGCAGCCTCCATGCGTGTGGGCCTGGCTGCGCTGGCCGGCAAGCTCGACGCCGTGCTGCTGAGCCCGGCCAACCAGCCCATGGTCAATGCGCAGGACCTCACCCAGCTGATCGGCGCCTACAAGAAACGCCCAGAGGGCAGCCACATGGTGGTGCCACAGGTCGACGGTGTGGCGGGCAATCCGCTGATCTTCTCGTCCGAGCTGCGCGAGCAGATGCTGGCCGGCGCTGCCGATATCGATTGCCGGCAGTGGTGCGCCGACCATGCCGACCTGCTGAGTGCATTCGCCACGTCCAACAAACGTTACCGGGTCGCCATCGACACACTCGACGACATTGCCCGTTTCGAGGCCGGCACCGGCCACCGCCTGTCCTGGCCTGCCTCGCTGCGCTTGCCGGTCGACGCTGTGGACATGCTGGCCCGGCCCTGACCATGACACACGCAGCGGCCGAATCGCGGCGGCGGACCACCAGGCAGCTAGGCGTCGCCAGGGTCTGCGCCTGGGCCTGTTTGCTGGCGGCCTGGCTGAGCCTGGGTGAGGCCGGCGTGCGCCGTCTGCCGCATTGGGCGGGCGGACTGTTGCCGCTTGCCCTGTGGTTGCTGGCCATCGCGGCAGGACTGCAACTGGCCCGCTTCAGGCCGCCGACAACCACGCTGCTGAGAGCCGGTCTGCCGCTGCTGGGCCTGGCTGCTGCGGCGCTGGTGGTGCGGGCGGGTCAAGGCGAGACGGGGGCGCTGCTGATCCTGGCGCCGGCCTGGGCCGCCCTGCTGGTGCTGGCCTCACACACCGTGCGTGGCCTGCGGCACGCTGGCACGCCGAGCCTGCCGACCTTGTCGACGCCGGTCTTGCCGGCCTGCCTGGGTGCAATGCTGGCGCTGGCCGCCCATGATGTCAGCGAGTCGGCGCTTGCGGCGACCTGGCTCTTGCCCGGTGGCCTGGCGAACCCGGGCGTCGCCACCGCAGCATTGCTGCTGGCGGCCAGCCTGGTGCTGGGCGTGCTGGTGCCTCGGGACATGGCCCGTGCAGGCGCATGTCGCGCCGGCTTGTTCGATTGCTCGTTGCCGTTGGCGGGCAACATCTCGGACACCCAAGGGCGAGTCGGCAGGCCACAGGCGACCGGGTCTCCCGGCAAGCAGCCACTGGGCGCAAGCTGGCCGCTGCGATCGGCCGGTCTGCTGATGCTGCCGATGATGGCTGCCCTGCCCGCCATGGCACCTTGGTGCGGCGGCACGGCGGACGGCCCGGCCTTGTCGAGCCTGCACCTGGCGAGCATGTTGGTGCCGGCCTTGCTGCTGAGCGCCATCAGCGCCGGCTTGCAGCCAACCCACCGCCCGCGGGGGACCGGCACACCCCGGGCAGCCCGGCGAATTCTCGACAGCTGGTGGCCGGCCACTTTGGTGCCTCGGCCTGGTGGTGCGGCTGCACATCGTGGGCTGGCGCGTGTGGTTGCGGCCTGCCTGGGCGCGGGTGTGTTGTGCTGGGCCTTGCTGCCCCCCGGCATTGGTCTGCTGGCCTTGTCGCTTTGTCACGGCTGCGCCTGGAGCCTGGCCTGGGCCGGGCCGATGCTGCTGGTCGATCGATCACCCGCGACAATTGGCGTGGAAATGGCGGGCGCAGTGACGGGTGAGGCGCGCGTTGCGAGCAAGCCGGCAACACTGGCCTCGCGGCGCGCTCGAACGGGGCGTTCGGTGCACCCGGGCCAAGCCACTCGGCGGCGCTGGTTCAGCACACTTGCACAACTCACTGCTGCACCGGTCCTGATGCTGGCACTCGGATGGAGCCTGGCCCACCTGGGTGCACCTGCCTTGATTGCCGTACATCTGGCACTGGCGTTCTGGGCCATCACCGGCGTGTGGCTGAGTTGTTCAGTGGACTTATCGGCCACAGCCCCGGACCAGCAACCTGCCCAGGTGAGGTCAGGCGGCGAGCCTGCGGCCGGCAAGGACATGGCCAGAGCACCGACGTGGCGACCCGATCTGCCGTAGTCTGGGCCATCGTTGTTGCATCGACCGATGCAGAAGGTTCCGCCCATGCAAGCCCATGTCCACTCGATGAGCCAACTGTTCGCCCAGCTGGGCCTGCCCGATGACCCTGCTGCCATCGCGTCGTTTGTCCGCCATCACGCGCCCTTGCCTGGGCACCTGAAGTTGGCCGAAGCGCCGTTCTGGTCCGCTTCACAGTCCCATCTGCTGGCCAAAGGTGTGGCCGACGACGCCGACTGGGCCGTGGTGGTCGACACGCTCGACACCATGCTCAGGCACTGACACCAGGCCGGCGCAAAGCCGCGTCACCCACGCCGAGCGGCAGCCTCGCCAAGGATGCGCACCATCTCGGTGTAACCGCGCGCCTGCGCCAGGTCCAGCGGCTTGCGGCCCTGGGCGTCTGCCAGCGTGAGGCTGGCGCCGGCATCGACCAGGGCGCGCAACACCGCAACATGACGGCGACCGCCGTCGCCCAGCACGATGGCTTCGATGAGCGCCGTCCAGTGCAGGTTGTTGACGTGGTCGAGCGGCGCACCGGCAGCGATGAGCTGGCGCACCACGCCGTCGTGGCCCAGGTGCGCGGCGGCAATCAGCGCCGTGCCGTCGTAGCGGCTGGTGGTCAGCTTGGCACTGGCGCCCAGCGAGAGCAGCACCCGCAAGGTCTCCTCGTCGTCGGCCACGGCGGCGATGGTGACGGCGTCGTAGCGGTCGTTCTCGAGCAGGCTCAGGTCGGCACCTGCAGCGGCCAGGGCGCGGATCACCTCGCGCTGGCGTGCGAAGGTCGCCACGTGCAGGGGTGTGCGGCCATGGCTGTCCCGTGCATTGACGGCCGCGCCGCCGGCCAGCAGGCGACTCAGCTTGGCGAGATCACCCTTTTGTGCCGCGGCAAACAGGCCGGTGTAGGCAGAAACCTCGCTGCTGCTCGGGCCGACCTGTGCCCAGGCGGGTGTGGCCGCACCTGTTGCCAGCGCGGTGCAGCAAGCCACCAGCAAGGCGCGCAGGCCGGCCGTGGCGCGCTGCCGGGCTGTCCCGGCGGACACGCCGTCCAGCAACCCGAGCCGGGTCCGAGATGTTGTCGAAGTGTTGGTGGTCATGGCCGCACCCACGCTCACTTCAGCAGATCCTTGACCTTGTCGATGGCGGCAAGGGCACATTGTTCGTCCAGATGGCCACCGGGGGCACCACCCACACCCACGGCGCCGATCACCTCGTTGCCCACCTTGATCGGCACACCACCACCCAGCAGCAGGAAGCCTGGCAGATGGACCAGGTTGGCGGCCGCCGGGTTCTTCTGCGCACCTTCCATCATGGCTTGTGTGGAGTTCTTGGCCGACGCCGACGTGTAGGCCTTGGCCTGGCTCGACGCCAGCGTGTGCGGGCCGGCGTTGTCGGCGCGCTGGATCACCCGCACCGTGCCGGCACGGTCAACCACCGTGGCCGCCACGTTGTAGCCGTTGGCCAGGCAGGCCGCCACGGTGCCGGCGGCGATCTGGTTGGCGAGTTCGAGCGAGATGTTCTTTTCGCTGCGCACGGCCTGGGCATGTACCAGCGGCGAGGCCAGGCAAGCGGCGAGGGTCAGGACGGTGGCGAGGCGGGTTGAGGTGAAGGTCATGGAATGTGCTCCGTTGAGGTGTGGGTACCGGCACTCGGCCAAGCCTGTCGCGTCCCCTTCGGAACGCAGACCGCCTTGTGTGCTGGCAGGTCGCCAGTCTAGAAACGGCCCGTCGCCATCACCATGCGTGCCGCTACGCGCGCAGCGGGCCAAGGACTGAGTAGAACTACGCAGTGGGCGCCGAGCAGCGCGCCGGCAGATGCGACTTGGGCCCGACCTAGTCCGTCGCAGCCAGTGCCGCATACCGCCTGATCAACTGCGCCAGCGACTCGGCCTCGAGTTTGGCGAACAGGCTGGCGCGGTGGTTCTCGACCGTGCGCGGCGAGAGCTGGAGCGCACGGCCGATCTCCTTGTTGGTCAGGCCCTCGACGATCAGCCCGACCACCTCGCGTTCGCGCGGCGAGAGCTGCGCATAACGCTCGCGCGCGCTGCGGTCGACCACGTCGCGTTCACGCGCCCGCACATGCTGGCGCACGGCGTTCTGTAGCGCTTCGAGCAGCTGCTCGTCGTTCACCGGCTTTTCGAGAAACTCTGCCGCACCCGACTTGAACGCACGCCGGCACAGCTCCACCGTGCCGTGACCGGTGAGCATGATCACCGGCTGATCGATGCCCTGGGCACGCAACTCGTCGAGCAACGCCAGCCCGCCCAGGCCTGGCATACGCACATCGAGCACGATCGCGCCGATGGCCTGGCGGTCCATGCCCTGCAGGAAACTCTGCGCATCGGGCCAGCCGGCCACACGCAGACCCACCGTGCCAATCAACATCGACAAGCCCAGGCGCACCGCCTCGTCGTCGTCCACCAGATGGATGAGTGGCGACTGCGGTGCTTGTTGTTGACTCGGCATGGCTGGGCTCCAGGATCAGCGTGATGGCACGGACTTCGGTGCCGCGGGCCGGGACACCGGCCCAGTGGCCTGCGAAACCACCAGCGGCAGGCTCAGCTCGAAACGTGCACCACGCGGCTTGTTGTGCCCGGCGGTGAGGCCACCACCCATGCCCAGCGCGAGGGTTTCGCACAGGCTCAGGCCCAGGCCGAGGCCACCGGGGCGAGTGCTGTAGAAGGGCTCGAACAGGCGCGGCAAGGCTTCGGGCGTCAGACCGGGTCCGCTGTCTACGACGACAAGAACACCTTGCCGGGACAGGGCGTTTCCATCACTCGCCACGTTGCGCAGCCCCACCTGCAGCACGATGTGGCGCTCGCCCGCCGGCACCCGCTCGAGGGCCTGCAAGGCATTCATGATCAGGTTGTGGATGATCTGCTGCAGGGCCACCGGATCGGCCACCACCTGCGTCGCCAGGCCACCACCGACGGCCGCCACGACTGCCGACGCCAGGGCATCGTCCGGCAGCGCCACAACGTTCACGCTGACCTGCCTCGCAGCACACTCGGGCGCCAGCAGGTCGACCACCTCACGCGCGGCATCGGCCAAATACACGGGCTGAGCAGGTCGCGCGGCGTCCGGGCGCTCCACCATGCGACGCAGCCGGCTCAGCACCTCGCTGGCACGGCGCGCCTGCGTCACTGCGTGGTCCATGGCCTGGCGGGTCAGATCCAGATCGGGAGGATCGTCGGCCAGCACACGCAGCGCCGCCTGCGTGCTGGCCAGCACGGCGGTGAGCGGCTGGTTCAGCTCATGCGCCATGCCGCCGGCCAGTTCACCCAGCGTATTCAGGCGCGCCACCTGGCCCAGTCGCACCAGTTCTTCGGCGCGGCGGCGCGCGGTCAGCTGGATGCGCCAGGCATGCAACCCCACCACGCCAGCCACACTCGCCAGACACCAGGCCACCATCCACAGCCACGGCAACTCGGCCCAGCCCAGGCTGCGCCGCGCCACCAGGTCGAAGGGCTGACTGCTGCTGGCCAGCGTCTTGTGCAACTCGTGCTGCCAGGCCCAGTCCGAGCGACGACCCGGCTGAAGCACCCAGGCCGCATCGCTGCCAGCCAGGCGTAACTCGAACGTCGACGCCAGATCCACAGGCGCCGGCCGGTCGGCTGCAGACAGCAGTTGCGACAGATCGATCGTCAAGGCATGACTCACCGGCTCGCCCGCCTGCAGCAGCATGGCGCGGCCCTGGCGAAGATCCACACGCACCAGCACGGCATGGCGCAGCCTGCGCGACTCGGCTTCAGCCGCCCGCAGATCCGCAGCCGGCCAGGCCTGATCACGCACACGGCTGGTCACCGCCAACAGTTGCGGATACAGCGCGGGCAGCCGCTGCTCCGGCCCGGGCG
Source organism: Candidatus Intricatilinea gracilis (assembly GCA_016702605.1). Taxonomy (GTDB): domain Bacteria; phylum Pseudomonadota; class Gammaproteobacteria; order Burkholderiales; family Burkholderiaceae_C; genus Sphaerotilus; species Sphaerotilus gracilis. The sequence continues at coordinate 135,691 of JADJDQ010000006.1, read as the reverse complement.
ACACACTGCGCACCGGGTCAGCCGCAGTGCCAGAGGTCGCACGAACCGCAGGACCAACCGACGCGCCAGCGGCCTCACTCGTGGCCCAGCCCTGCAACAAGTTCAGGGTAGCCAGGATCGCGTCATGCTGCGCCGCCCGTTGACTCAGCAAGCGATGCACGATGCGCGCATCGGCCTCGAACGCCGAACGCAAACCATCCAGCCCCCAGGCACCGATGCCCACACAGCCGAGCAGGGCCACGACCCCACACGCGGCCCACCACAAGACAGGCAGGCCCACGAGCGCCACACCACCCGGCCACCGCCTCGCCGCAGACACACCTCCAGTCATCACCACATCACGCATGGCCGCATTCTGGATGCAGGTCGATGCCAGCCCAAGTCTGGCTGGCGTGACTGCACCAGCAAACCAGGCTGATCCAACCGACCTGTGTGCTCTTTGCGAACCGGCTTAGCCGGCGAGTGCGCTGATATACTTTCGCCGGTCTGTGGGGGGGTAGCTCAGCTGGGAGAGCGCTGCGTTCGCAATGCAGAGGTCGGGAGTTCGATCCTCCTCCTCTCCACCACAAGACTTTCACCTGAACAAGGGCCTGGCTTCGGTCAGGCCCTTTTTCTTTGCCTGACCGGCAGCTTGCCGAACTGGTCGCAAGGCACGCACTGCCCCACACCCACCAGCGAGGGATAGCGACTCTTGGCTGAAGAATTCGCCAGTCCAGCGTTGAGCACCGGTGTACGCCGGGCTGCGTTGCCGGTCACGACCTTCGTGCAGGCGTCGACGTCGGCTGCGGTCATCGGGCCCACGGTGGCGGCGCCCTTGCTGCTGGAGCGTCTTCATCTCGGCCCGGCGGCTGTGGGCATGTTCGTGGCGCTGGTCTACCTGGGCGCGATGGTGGCCACGCAGATCGGCGCGTTCGGCGTGCGGCGCTGGGGGCCGATCCGCACCAGCCAGCTGAGCTTGCTGAGCTGCGCGGTGGGCCTCGCGCTGCTGGCCACACCCTTGCTGCCGCTGGTGGTGCTGGGCTCGGTGTTGATCGGCCTGGGCTACGGGCCGATCACGCCGGCCAGCAGCCAGATGCTGGCGCGCACCACCGATCCGCGGCACTACGCGCTGGTGTTCTCGATCAAGCAGACCGGTGTGCCGCTGGGTGGCGTGATCGCCGGGCTGATGGTGCCGGCGCTGGTGGCGGTGGGTGGTGCGGTGGGCGCCTTGCTCGGCACGGCGGCGTTGTGTGTGCTGGCTGCCGTCAGCGCAGCGCCACTGGCAAGGGCGCTGGACCGCGACCGCGACCGCGGCGCACCCTGGCCTCGGCCACATCAGGTGCTGGCCCCCGCACGACTGGTGGCCAGCCACTCGGTGCTGCGCGCTGTGGCGCTGTGCAGCTTCGTCTTCTCGATGGTGCAGGTGAGCCTGACGTCGTACATGGTGAGTTTTCTCACCCGCGACCTGGTCTGGACACTCGCAGCCGCTGGCGGCGCCCTGGCCGCCTCGCAGGTGGCCGGCGTAGTGGCGCGTATCGGCTGGGGGTATGTGGCCGACCGCTGGCTCGGCCCGCGCCGCATGTTGCTGGGCCTGGCCCTGGGCATGACGGCCTGCGGCCTGCTGATGCCTCTGCTCGGCCCGACCAGCCCGGCCGCCTTGGTCGTCGCCCTGCTGTGCCTCTACGGCGGCACCGCCGTCGGCTGGAACGGCGTCTACCTCGCCACCGTGGCCCGCGTGGCACCCGCTGGCCAGGCCGGCACGGCCACGGCAGGCACCTTGTTCTTCACCTTCTTCGGTGTGGTCATCGGCCCGCCGATCTTCGGCGCCACCGGTACGGCACTGGGCGCGCTCGGCCCCGCCTTTGCCCTGCTGGCCCTGCCGCTGGCCGGCGGTGTGTGGTTGCTGGCCAGGGCACGGTGGCGCTGATGCCGCAGACTCGGGCCTGTGCAGACCGGCAACCCGGCACGCTCAGACAGCGTCGACGCGTCCGAGGGAGCAACACGCCCTGAATCGACGAGTTCGATCAGGCACTCACGATCTCCCAGCTCAGCCCGAACTTGATCAGGTACTTGCGCAGCCGATCGGCGTCGTTGACCACGCTGCGCTGGGTGCGCGACTGGTGGAAGAGCTTGCGCCCGGCCTCGGACAAGGTGCGGCACTGCCGGCAGACACCCACCACGGCTTCGAGCTGCAGCTTGTCGAACAGGTCCAGGTCGGCCAGGGCCGCCTGAGGCAGGATGTCGTCGAGCTCGGTCTCTATCGTCCGGCCCAGCCGGCCCTTGGCCAAGGCGACCGGCTGGCCCGGGGTGCCGCGTTGCCACAACCACCGTAGGCGCTGCACCTCCGCGTCGACCTGGGTCGTCGTGATGCGCCCACCATCGGCCAGCGTGGCCAAGCGCGTGACGCTCGCCGACAGATCGCGGAAATTGCCGCTCCACGCCGCCTCCGATGACTGCGCAAACCGCAGGTACTGCGCCTTGGCTTCTGCGTTGAAACGCACCGCCCGGCCGACCTCTGCTGCCGCCAGAGTCAGCAGATGGTCGACGTTGGGTTCCAGGTCTTCGGGCCGCTGCGTCAGGCCGGGCAACGTGTACGACCACAGGTTGATGCGGGCGTAGAGGTCTTCACGAAAGCGGCCCTCGGCCACGTCGACACGCAGGTCGTGGTTGGTGCCGGCGATGAGCTGGAAATCGCTCGATACCTCGCGGTCGCTGCCGACGGGCAGGAAGCGCTTCTCTTCCACCGCCTTGAGCAGCATGGCTTGTTCGTCGGGGCCAAGTTCGGCGATCTCGTCGAGAAACAGCACACCTTCATGGGCACCGCGCAGCAGGCCGGGGCGATCAGCAACGGCGCCGGTGAAGGCGCCCTTCTTGTGGCCGAACAGGGCGGACGCCGCGCCGTCACCGCGCAGCGTGGCGCAGTTGACCTCGACGAACTGACCCTTCACCTGGTGGCGTGACTTCTTCAGCTCGAACATGCGCCGCGCCAGGTGCGACTTGCCGGCTCCCGTGGGGCCGGTGAGCAGGATGGGCGCCCTGGACCGCACCGCCACACGTTCGATCTCCTCGATGAGTGTGTTGAAGCCGGGGTTGCGTGTGGCGATGCCGCTCTTCAGAAAGTCCAGCGCCTCGCGCTGCGCCTGGTCGAAGCGCTGCGCCAGCACGTCGTAGCGCGACAGGTCGAGGTCGATGAGCGCAAAACTCCCCGGATTGCCGCTGCCCTGGCGCTTGGGCGGCGCCGTCTGCAGCAGCACCCCGGGGATGAAGCGCGACTCGACCATCAGGAACATGCAGATCTGCGCCACATGGGTGCCGGTGGTGATGTGCGCCCAGTACTGCTCGGTGTCGGGGTCGAAGGGGTAGGCGCGCACCCAGTCGTAGAGCGCGCCGTACATCTCGCCGAAGTCCCAGGGGTCGACCAGGCTCATCGAGACAAGCCGCACCTCGGTCTCGGGCGACACGGTGGCGATGTCGAGCTTCATCAGCTGCGCCAGCGCTTCATGCTGCGGCGTGTGGATCAGCTCGATGCGATCGACGATGGTGTCTTCGTGCTGCACCAGCGACACGGTCGGCCGCCACTTCTCCCAGCGCCCGGCGCCGCGACCCGAATCGAGCTGGGTGCCGAGGAAGCCGAGGATGACGGTCTTCTTGCGCATAGTAATCTTGCTATTTAACTAGCCTCTATTCTACTTTCCAGCAACCCCACGAGAGACTCGGTACGCCAGCCACGGTGGCCGTAGCCAGACAATGTCCTTGCACATCAAGGACTTGGTGCGCGCAGGCGGCAGGTACCGCGAGGCTGGCACATCGATTGCAATTTCGAGGTCACGCACAACACAAGAGCAAAGCGAACTGACCATGGAAACCAACTACAACACCGAACACCCCGAAGGCGGCGTGCCCATCAAGATGTGGACACGCGGTGTGCCGGTCGAGGCAGAAGCGAAGCAGCAACTCGCCAACGCGGCGCGCCTGCCCATCGTGTTCAGGCACATCGCCGCCATGCCCGACGTGCACCTGGGCATCGGCGCCACCATCGGCTCGGTGATCCCGACGCTCAAGGCCATCATCCCGGCCGCGGTGGGCGTGGACATCGGCTGCGGCATGATGGCCTGCAAGACCACACTCACCGCCAGCGACCTGCCCGACAACCTGGGCCCCCTGCGCAGCGCGATCGAACGCGCCGTGCCACACGGCTCGACACCACGTGGCCGTGGTCGCGATCAGGGCAGTTGGGAAAACCCGCCCGAGACCGTCGATCAGGTCTGGGCCGGGCTGGCCGACGAGTTCGACGCCTTGTGTGAACTGCACCCCGCCTGAAGAACACCAACAACCACAAGCACCTGGGCACGCTGGGCACCGGCAACCACTTCATCGAGGTCTGCCTGGACCAGGACGGCTTCGTGTGGTTCATGCTGCACTCCGGTTCACGCGGCGTGGGCAATGCCATCGGCACCCACTTCATCGAGCTGGCGAAGAAGGATGCCGAGCAGCATCAGCGCAATCTGCCCGACAAGGACCTGGCGTACTTCGAGGAAGGTGCGCAGTACTTCGGCGATTACGTGCGCGGCGTGGGCTGGGCGCAGAAGTTCGCGGCCCGCAACCGCGAAGTGATGATGGCCAACCTGATCGCCACCGTGCGCAAGGTGATCGCCAAGCCCTTCGAGTCGCACGTCGAGGCGGTGAACTGCCACCACAACTACGTGCAGAAGGAACATCACTTCGGCGAGGATGTGTTTGTCACCCGCAAGGGCGCGGTGAGTGCCAAGCGTGGTGTGCTGGGCATCATCCCGGGCAGCATGGGCGCTCGCAGCTACATCGTTCGCGGGCTGGGCAATGCCGAGAGCTTCGACAGCTGCAGCCACGGCGCGGGCCGAGTGATGAGCCGCAACAAGGCGAAGAAGCTCTACACCGTGGACGACCAGATCAAGGCCACGGCCGGTGTCGAATGCCGCAAGGACGCCGACGTGATCGACGAGATACCCATGGCCTACAAGGACATCGACGCAGTGATGCAGGCGCAGAAAGACCTGGTCGAGGTGGTGCACACCTTGAAGCAGGTGGTGTGTGTGAAGGGCTAGTCGCCCCAGGGCCGCGCTCTTCGTGAAGGAGCGAAGTTGTGTGGCCCTGCACACAAGCAAGAAGACGACGAGAACAACAACATGAACACGATCGAGATCGACGGCTCCACCGGCGAAGGTGGCGGCCAGATCCTGCGCACCTCGCTGGCACTGGCCATGTGCACGGGTCGCCCGCTGGCCATGCATCACATTCGCGCCAAACGCCGCAAGCCCGGCCTGATGCGCCAGCATCTGACCTGTGTGCAGGCGGCGGTGGCCATCTGCGGCGGCAAGGTCGAAGGCGCCGAGCCGGGCTCGCTGGCGCTGTGCTTCGAGCCCGGTGCCGTACGTGCGGGCGACTACAACTTCAACATCGGCAGCGCTGGCAGTTGCACGCTGGTGCTGCAGACCGTGTTGCCGGCGCTGATGCTGGCGGACGGCCCGAGCCGGGTGTCGCTGACCGGCGGCACACACAACCCGATGGCGCCGCCCTACCACTTCATCGAACGCAGCTTTGCGCCCCTGCTGCGCCGCCTCGGTGTGGGCATCGAGCTCAGCCTGCGTCGCCACGGCTTCTATCCCGCGGGTGGCGGCGAGATGTCGGCGCACATCCAGCCTGCCGCGAATGGCCTCACACCCTTCGACCTGACCGAACGTGGCACACGCCTGCAGGCCTATGCCGAGTGCCTGGCCCCTGCCCTGCCACGTTCGGTGACCGAGCGTGAGCTGGCGGTGCTGGCCGACAAACTCGGCTGGCCACGCGAACAGCTACTGACCGTGTCGGCGCGCCAGAACGAAGGCCCGGGCAATGCGTTGATGGCCACGCTGGTGCACGAACACGTCACCGAGGTGGCGACGGTGTTCGGCGAGAAGGGCATCAGCGCCGAACGTGTGGCGAACGATCTGGTCAAGGCCGTGAGGCAGCACCAGATCAGCGACGCGGCACTGGGCCCGCATCTGGCCGACCAGTGGATGTTGCCGCTGGCACTGGCCGTATCGACACGTGGTGGCACGGCACGCTTCAGCTGCACCGAGCTGACCCAGCACGCGAGCACCAACCTTGATGTGATCGAGCGTTTCCTGCCGGTGCACGTCGATGTCGAGCCGCGGCCCGAAGGCACGAAGATCAGCCTGGCCAGGCTGCCGTTGCCTTGACGACCTACGCCCCACGGTGGGGTATTGCGGCCAGGCGCTCCGGTCATTGGTGTCCTGATACCCTGGGCCCGGCGCTGCAACGCAGGCGATTGCGCCTGCCGCGGCAACCGTCCGCCGCCAGCGCATGTCTGGCCGCGGGGCCGAACCACCCCTGAATCGCCACCGCTCGCCAGCTGGCGCGCCAGGCGAGACACCGAGTCCAGGCCCATGCCGCACACCCTCAGCCTGATATCCACCCTCGCCGCCGCCTTTGGCCTGGCGCTGCTGTTCGGCTTTGTCGCAGCGCGCCTGGGACTGCCGGCGCTGGTGGGTTATCTGGTGGCGGGCATTGCCATCGGGCCGGCCACGCCGGGTTTCGTGGCGGATGCAGCCATGGCGGCGCAACTGGCCGAGATCGGCGTGATGCTGCTGATGTTCGGCGTGGGCCTGCATTTCTCGATCGACGACCTGCTGGCCGTGCGGCGCATTGCCGTGCCCGGCGCCGTGGTGCAGATGGTGGTGGCCACCGCCCTGGGCGCAGGTGTGGCCACCTTGTGGGGCTGGCCGCTGGGTGAAGCGCTGGTGTTCGGCATCTCGTTGTCGGTGGCCAGCACGGTGGTGCTGCTCAAGGCACTCGAGGGCCAGGGCCGCGTCGATTCGGCCGACGGCCGCATCGCCATCGGCTGGCTGGTGGTCGAGGACCTGGCCATGGTGCTGGTGCTGGTGCTGCTGCCGGCCTTTGCGCCGGCGCTGGGCGGCACGGCGCCGCAAGGCCCTGCGCGTGCCGTCTGGCTGACGGTGGTGATCACGCTGGCGCAGGTGGGCGGCTTCATCGCGCTGATGCTGATCGTCGGGCGCCGGCTCTTCCCGTGGCTGTTGTGGCATGTCACCAAGACCGGTTCGCGCGAGTTGTTCACCCTGTGTGTGGTGGCTGCGGCGGTGAGCATCGCCTATGGCTCGTCGCAGCTGTTTGGTGTGTCGTTCGCGCTGGGCGCCTTCTTTGCCGGCATGGTGCTGCGCGAGTCGGAGTTCAGCCACCGCGCCGCCGAACAGACCTTGCCGCTGCAGGACGCCTTTGCGGTGTTGTTCTTTGTCTCGGTGGGCATGTTGTTCGAGCCGCGCATCCTGATCGACCAACCACTGCGTGTGCTGGCCACGGTGGCGGTGATCGTCATCGGCAAGTCGCTGGCGGCCCTGGGGCTGGTGCTGATGCTGCGATTTTCGGCCAGCACGGCTCTGCAGGTGTCGGCCAGCCTGGCACAGATCGGCGAGTTCTCGTTCATCCTGGCGGGCCTGGGCCTGTCGCTGGGCCTGCTGTCGCGGGAGGGCCAAAGCCTGGTGCTGGCCGGCGCACTGATCTCGATTGCGCTCAATCCGCTGGTGTTCGCCGGCACGGCCTGGTTGCAGCGTTGGTTGTTGCTGCATCCCCGTTTTGCCCGCGGCGTGACGTCGCCCGACAACCCACTGGCCGAGTTGCCCACCGAAACCGAGGCCAGGTACCTCGCCGGCCAGGTCGTGCTGGTCGGCTGGGGGCGGGTCGGCAAACGTATCGCCGAGTCCCTGCAGGAGCAGGGTGTGCCCTTCGTGGTGGTCGATCACAACCGAGAGTACGTGCAGACGCTGCGCGAGCGCGGCCATGCCGCTGTCTGGGGTGATGCCACCGAAGACGCCGTGTTGATCCAGGCTCACATCAAGGACGCTCGGGTGCTCCTGATCGCCACACCCGACACGCTGCAGGTACGGCCCATGGTCGAAACGGCCCGGGCGCTCAATGCCGGCATCAGGATCCTGATCCGCAGCCACGACACCGAAGAGGCCCAACTGCTCGAAGCCGACGGCGCAGGCACGGTGTACGTGGGTGAACGGGAGTTGTCCGCCGCCATGGTGCGCAGCGTGTTGCAGATCCTGGCGCCGCCGACACAGCCCTCGTGACTCAAGTTGGCGCGAGGCCTGTCGATACCTCCATCACAACCCCGACCGGGGTAGCAGTTACCCGAGAGCAGGATGCAGGTTGCCATCATCGACGACACCCAGATGAACGTCACGTTCATGCAGCATCTGGTGAAGAAGCTGCCTGGCTGCACACCCGTGACTTTCACCGACCCGTTGGTCGCGCTGGACTGGTGCCTGGACAAGGACCCGGACCTGCTGATCGTCGACCAACAGATGCCAGGTCTCAGCGGCATCGAGCTGGTGAAACGATTCCGGGTCCGCCATCCGGATACGCCCACGCTGATGGTGACGGCCAACTGCGACAAGGAGCTGCGCTATGAAGCCCTCGGGATTGGTGTAACAGACTTCCTGACCAAGCCCGTCGACAACGTCGAGTTTCTCGCCCGTGCCAGGAACATGCTGGCCTTGCGCGAGAGTCACAAGAAGGTGGCCGACCATGCTGCCTTTCTGGCGGACCGCAACGCCTGGTTGGACGACGAGGTACGCAAGAAGACCCAGGCCATCGTCGCCCAGGCTCAGGAGACGGTGATCTGCCTGGCCAAGGCAGCCGAACACCGAGACCCCGAGACCGGTGCACACATCCTGCGCATGTCGCACTACTCGCGCCTCATCGCCCGGCGCCTGGGCCTGTCGACCGAGCAGCAGGACTTGCTGCTGGCCGCCGCCCCCATGCACGACATCGGCAAGGTCGCCATACCCGACATGATCCTGCTGAAGGCAGGCAAGCTCGATGACGAGGAAATGGCCATCATGAGGCGCCATGCCTTCATCGGCTATCAGGTCTTGAGTGTGGGCACGTCGCCGTTGCTGCAGACAGCCGCCCAGATCGCCCATTCACATCACGAGAAGTTCGATGGCAGTGGCTACCCGCAAGGCCTGAAAGGTGAGGCCATCCCGCTGTTCGGACGCATCGTCGCCGTGGCTGACGTGTTCGACGCACTCACCTCGGCTCGCCCCTACAAGACAGCGTGGACGGTCGAGCGGGCCCGCCAGTTGCTGATCGACGGCAAGGGCAGCCACTTCGACCCCGCGTGCGTCGACGCCTTGCTGGGCGAATGGGACGAGGCACTCGAGATCAAGCAGCGCTTCAAGGACGACGAGATCAAGGAATGCAACTCCTGGCTCGAATGATCGCCAGATCCCGGCGGTTTGCGACCTGGATGGTTCGCCCCTGCCTGCACATCGCCCGACCCATCACCCTGCCGGACCTCACCATGACCACACCGCGCCGATCACATCTCAAACTGCTCACCCTGCTCACATTGGGCCTGGCGGGGCTGGTGTCCAACACACAGGCGCAGGCCGAGCGGGTCTATCACTTCTCGCCCGTCAACCAGTACGGCATCGAACTGACCGCGCGTTACTGGAATCCGATCGTCGACCACGTGTCGAGCAAGAGTGGCGTGAAGCTGCAACTCAAGATCGGTCGCACGTCGGCCGACACGACGGCGTATGTGCTGGCCAACGAGGTGGAGTTCATCTTCTCGAACCACCTGTTCAGCCCTGAGCGCGACCACCTGGGCTGGAAGGTGTTCGGCCGCCGCGATGCACCGCCGATACGCAGCCAGATCGTGGTGATGGCCGATTCACCGATCCAGAAGGTCGAACAGTTGGCCAATCAGGCGGTCAGCTTCCCTGGCCCCGAGGCCACCGTCGCCTACAAACACTCGTACGCCCGGTTGCTGACCCGCAACGTGCCGGTGCAGGTGGTGTTCGGCGGCAACTCGGACGGCTCACTGGCACAACTCGCCAGCGGCAAGGTCAAGGCCTCGGGCACCCACTCGCAGCTGTCGCAGGGTTGGTCCAAGCGCGAGAACAAACAACTGCGTGTGTTGTGGCAATCCGAGCCGTTGCTCGACCTTGCGCTGATGGCCTCGAAGAATGTGCCCGACAAGGATCTGCAGGCCGTGAGTCGCGCCTTCTTCGGCATGGCCAAGGACCCGGATGGACAAAAGGTGCTGGCCAACGCAGCCGATCTGGTCAAGCTTCCGGCCAGCACCAGCTTCGTGCCAGCCAGCGGTGCCGACTACGGTGCCTACCGCAGCTTCTACCAGACCGCACCGGCAGGCTTGCACTGAGCCACGGTCGGCCTCGACCACCAGGGACCCATGTGACAGTGCTCGGCAAGATCGCGGCGCGCCTGCTGCCGTCCTCACTCACCAACCGCGTGTTCGCCCTGTACAGCATCACGCTGGTGCTGTTTGTCGTTGGTGGACTGGGTCTGTTCGTGCGGTATCAGGTCATCGCCCAGATCGAGGACACCGAGACCGCCTCGGTCATGCTCATCGAGGTGGTGGCGCAGGCGGTGCAGGACAGTGTCGTCATCGGCGACTACGACACGGCGCGCAAGATCCTGCAGAAAGGTGTCGAGGGCTCGGCCTTCGAGACCGCCACCTTCATCGACATGAACGGTGGCCGCATCGAAGCCACGGACCGGTCGTCGCAGCATGCGGCCCCGCCGGAACGGCTGCGCGCCTGGGTGCAATTGCGCCTGGACGACGTGAACCGCCCCGTCTCGGTGGGCGGGCACGACTACGGCGTCTTGCGCCTGCATTTCGACACCGAAGCGGTGGCGCAGCGGATCTGGTCACTGACTCGCATGGCGGCAGCCATCGGTGCCTCGAGCCTGCTGGCTGGCCTGCTGCTGATTCGTATCCCCCTGACACGCTGGCTCGGCGGCCTGGACCGATTGCGTGGACTGGTCGAGGCACTGGGCACGGGCAAGCTCGATGCCCAGGCCCTGGTGGCCGACAACGAACCGATCGAGATCCGCCGTGTGGTCGACATGCTCAGCCGCACCACGCTGCTGCTGCAGGAACGCGAGGCCAGCCGGCGCGCGCTGGATGACCAGAAGTTCGCGCTCGACCAGCACGCCATCGTCAGCATCACCGACACCAACGGCGTGATCACCTATGCCAACGACCACTTCTGCCGCATCAGCGGCTACAGCCGCGAGGAACTGCTCGGGCGTGACCATGCCCTCGTCAACGCCGGCTACCACCCGCGCGAGTTCTTCGACGACCTGTGGCACACGGTGGCGGCCGGCAAGGTGTGGAACGGCGAGATGTGCAACCGGCGCCGCTCGGGCGCGCTGTTCTGGGTCAACGCCACCATCGTGCCGATGCTGGGTGACGACGGCAAACCGGCGCAATACATCGCCATCCGCACCGACATCACCGACCGCAAGCTCATCGAAGAACAACTCGCCTCACAACGGGCCTTCTTCGAACGCATCAGCGAGACGCTCGGTGAAGGCCTGTACGTGCAGGACAAACACGGCATCTGCACCTACATGAACGCCGAGGCCGAACGCCTGCTGGGCTGGACACGCGACGAGTTCGTGGGCCGCAAGGTGCACGACACCATTCATCGCAACAGCGCCGACGGCCAACTCATACCGCGTGACCAGTGCGCCATTCACCGCGCGGTCAGCAGCAGCGGCCAGGCTCACATGGACGACCAGGTCTTCATGCGCCGGGACGGCACGCTGTTTCCGGTCGTGCTGGTATCCAAGACCATCCACACCGCCGATGGCCGGGCCGACGGCACGGTGGTGGCCTTCCAGGACATCACCATACGCATGGAAGCACAGGCCGCCACCCTGCAGGCCAAGGAAGCGGCCGAGCAGGCCAACCGGGTCAAGAGCGACTTCCTGGCCAACATGAGCCACGAGATCCGCACACCGCTCAACGGCATCATCGGCATGACCGGGCTGGCACTCGATACCGAGCTCAGCGCCGACCAGCGCGAGTTCCTCGGCCTGGTCAACAGCTCGGCCGACGCGTTGCTGCACATCGTCAACGACCTCCTCGACTTCTCGAAGATCGAGGCTGGCCGGCTCGACATCGAACACATCGAGTTCTCGGTCGAGCATCTGCTGCGCCAGACCATGAAGTCGCAGGCTGTGCGGGCCCACGAGAAGAACCTCGAGTTGATATTGCACGTGGCCCACGACGTGCCGGAGCGAGTCACCGGCGACCCGGGCCGGCTGCGCCAGGTGCTGGTCAACCTGGTGGGCAACGCCGTCAAGTTCACCGAAACCGGCGAGGTCGAGGTGCGGGTCGACCACCTGGCAGCTGGCCCGGCAGGCTCGACCGGTGCGCTGGCCCACCTCAGGTTCAGCGTGCGGGACACCGGCATCGGCATCCCGCCCGACAAGCTGCGCACGGTGTTCGAGTCGTTCTCGCAGGCCGACACGTCGACCACCCGGCACTACGGCGGCACCGGGCTGGGTCTGACCATCTCGGCGCAACTCGTCGCCCTGATGGGCGGCAGGATCGGCCTGCAAAGTGAACCTGGCGTTGGCAGTGTGTTCGAGTTCACGCTGGCCATGCCCGCGCTGGCCGACGAGTTGCCCAGGCGCCACGCCAGCGCCGGCCGGGTCACGGGCCTGCCTGTGCTGGTGGTCGACGACAACGCCACCAACCGGCGCCTGCTGCTCGAGATGCTGGGCCACTGGCAGATGGCGCCCACCGCCGTGGCCACTGCCGAAGAGGCCTTGGCCGAACTCGACCGTGCGGCGGCAGCCGGCCTGCCCTATGCCCTGGCGGTGCTGGACGTGCAGATGCCCGGCATCGACGGGTTCGACCTGGTCGAACGTATCCGGCGCGACCATCCGCAGGTGGGCGCCACCTTGATGATGCTGACCTCCGAAGGTCAACGCGGCCACGGCGCACGTTGCCGCGAACTGGGCGTGGCCAGCTACCTCATGAAGCCGATTTCGCAGTCGGACCTGTTCGACGCCATCATGGTGGCGCTGGGCGAACCGGCGCAGGTGCGCACCCCACTGATCACGCGCCACTCGCTGCGCGAGACCCGGCGCAGGTTCAGGCTGCTGCTGGCGGAAGACAACGCGGTGAACCAGTCGCTGGCAGTGCGGCTGCTCAACAAGCTCGGCCACGAGGTGATCGTGGCCAACAACGGCCTCGAAGCGGTGCAACAGTGGCAGGGCGGCGGCTTCGACGCCATCCTGATGGACGTCGACATGCCCACGATGAACGGCTACGAAGCCACCGCGCGCATCCGCGGACTCGAACAGGCCGGTGGTGGCCATACACCCATCATCGCGATGACGGCGCACGCCATGAACGGCGCCCGCGAGGACTGCCTGCGCCACGGCATGGACGCCTACCTGCCCAAACCCATCGACACCGAAGCGTTGTGGCTCGAGCTCGACAGGCTGAGTCAGCCCGCCCCCACCGTGGCGCCGGGCTCACCGAGCCCGACCATCGACACGACGGCCACGCGGGACGAAGCCGCCCACCACGCAACGCCGCAGCGTCCGCCGGCTGACGTGTCGCCGGGGCGGGTGGCCGACTTTGCCCAGGCACGCCAGACCATGGACAACGATCGCACCCTGTTCGACGATCTCCGTCAGATGTGCCTGCACGACGTGCCCGAACAGCTGGCGCTGGCGCGTGCCGGTGAGGCCGCCGGCGATCACCTGGCCGTGCGTGAAGCCGCCCATGCCATCAAGGGCATGGTGAGCATCTTCGGCGCCGAACAATCCGAGCGGGCCGCGGCCGAGCTCGAGCATCTGGCCAAGAGTGGCCCGCTGCCGCCCGGCGCGCTGGACTCCCTCGACGCGGCGCTCGACGCCTTCGTGGCGGCGCTCAGTGTCCATCGCTGGGAAGCGGCCGATGCCGCACCACCGTCAACCGCCCTGGCCAGGTGGACCGACGAGACCAGCAGGTCGCTCGCGTCGACGGCGGGCCACCTGTAGTCGACTCGCCCGCCGGCGGGGTGGACGGCGTCGGTCGTCGACCTGCGGGCACTCTGTGCATGAAGTGACCATTGGATGGCGGGGGCCAGCCTGACACCCCAGCGCGGGCATGGACAATGAAGCGCAGGCCGCCTCGTGGCCGCTACAGGCCACCATCCACCATGTCGTCAGACCCGCCCGCGACTTCGCCCACACGCAACAGCGCTGCCCCGCCGCAAGAGGCCGGCCCGCTGGCGGCCATCGACCTGGGCTCCAACAGCTTCAGGCTCGAGATCGCGAACTGCCAGGCAGGCCGCTACCGGCGCATCGACTACCTCAAGGAAACCGTGCGCCTGGGCGGCGGGCTGGACGAGAACAGCCGGCTCGTGGGCCCGGCGGTAGACCGTGGCCTGGCGTGTCTGGCGCGGTTTCGCGCCCGCATGGCGGGTATGCCGGCGCGCCGCATCCGGGCCGTGGCCACCCAGACATTGCGCGAGGCGAGCAACCGTGACGAGTTCCTGCAGGCGGCGAGCCAGGCGCTGGGCCAGCCGATCGAGGTGATCTCGGGGCGCGAGGAAGCGCGCCTGACCTTCAACGGTGTGGCGGCACTTCAGCCGGCCGACACCCGCCGCCTGGTGATCGACATCGGCGGGCGCTCGACCGAGATGATCCTGGGCCAGGGCCGCCAGATCAATTGCGCCGAAAGTTACGGCGTGGGCAGCGTGAGCCTGTCACGCCGCTACTTTGCCGACGGGCGCTACACCTCCACGGCCTTTGCCGGTGCCCAGGTGGCCGCGGCGGCCGAGTTCGAAGAGGCGCGCGAGTTGTTTACCCCCGCGATGTGGAGCCAGGCGCTGGGATCGTCGGGCACCGCCGGCGCCATATCCAAGGTGTTGGCTGCGCATGGCCAGACCGACGGCGCCATCACCGCCGCCGGTCTGCGCTGGTGTGTGCAGGCCTGCCTGCAGGCAGGCACGGTGGACAAGCTGGTGCTGCGCAGCCTGGCACCCGATCGTGCCCCCATCGTTGGTGGCGGCATCGCCGTCCTGGCGGCGCTGCTCGATCTGTTCGGCATCGATACGCTCAGGCCGGCCAAGGGCGCCCTGCGCCAGGGTGTGATCGTCGACCTGGCCGAACGTCTGCAGGCCGAGCAGCAGGCCGACCATCACGACCTGCGCGACGACAGCGTGCTGGCGCTGCAGGCGCGTTTCGGCGTCGACCTGGCGCAGGCCCGCCGGGTGCGATCGACCGCTTTGGCCGTGCACGCCGGCCTGGCCGGATCGACCAGCCTCGAACAGGTGCGCGAGCTCGGCTGGGTGGCCGACCTGCACGAGATCGGCATGGCCGTGTCGCACCACGATCACCACCGCCACAGCGCCTACCTGCTCGGTCATGTCGACGCGCCGGGCTTCTCGCAAAGCCAGCAGCGCATGTTGGCCAGGCTGGTGCTCGGCCAGCGTGGTGGACTGGGCAAGGTACAGGAGTTGTGGTCGGATCCAGCGCGCCTGCAGCAACTGCTGGCCTTGCGCCTGGCCGTGTTGTTGTGCCACCCCCGCATGGACGCGCCCGAAGGCCTGACGGTGCAACTGGCCGGCAAGCCGCGAGGCTACACGTTGTCGCTGCACTGGCCGGCCAGCTGGACGACCGACCTGCCACGTATGGCCTACCTGCTCGAGCAGGAGGCCACCGCCTGGTCGAAGATCGACGACATGCGGGTCGACAGCGGCACCACCAGTACCGCGCCGGTGGCCTGAGCTACGGCTGCACCAGCCGGTGGATCAACCTGCCGCACATTCGGCGCAGGCGGTGGCCGACACATCGCGGCTCAGATGGGCGCGCCGCAAGGCCTGGTAGGCGGGTGAGTTCCAGGCGTCCATGAAGCTGGTCTGCTTCAGGTCGGACATGATGAGGTCGCCGTCCAGGCCACTGCCGAAACAGCAGGCCGCCAGCAGGCCATCGACCGTGACATGGGCTTCGGTGAACACGGCCCAGCAGGGCAAGGGTTCCCGCATGTTGTCCAGCCGGCCGGGGTTGCCGGGTTGGGGCTTCCAGCCCGCCGCCTTGCTGGCACCACCCATGCCGTACAGCGGCAGCCAGTAGTGTTCGTCCACGAAGGGTTCGATGTCGTCGACCACGGCCTGCATCTTGCGGCCCTGCTCACCGTCGAAGGCAATGCTGCTGGCATAAAGGCGACAGCCGTAGCCGCCCTCGTCGCGCACACGCCGCGCAGCCTTGAGGTTGTCGATGGCGCGTTGCCAGTAGCGGGGGTCTGCAGCCGCCACCTTGGCCATCTGCTCGCGGTCGTAGAAGTTCATGCTGAACTTGAGTGAATCGAGCCCCGCTTCCATGCAGGCCTTCACCCGCTCGGGCGGCGCGGCTGCGCCGTTGGTGGTCAGGAAGACATAGGGGAATCCCACCGCCTTGGCCTCGGCGATCGCTTCGGGCAACCACTTGCAGGTGAAACTTTCACCGATGTAGAACAGGCCCAGCTCCTCGACACCACTGGCGCGCAGGTCGCGGATGATGCGCGAGAACATCGCCCGGTCCATCGAGCCACTCATCTCGCGCATCGAACGGGCGCAGAACGAGCAGTTGTAGTTGCACTCGGCGGTGATCTCGATCTTGCAGCTGCGCGGCGCGGGGATGACTTCGGCACGGTACTGTGGGCCGAGGCCGGTGATGGCGTCGATACGTTCGGTGATCGTCATGGGGACCTTTCATGCGCGACTTCGGCTATCCGGCGCGAGCCGGGTGTTGAGTCGACGCCGTGGGGCCAGCCCCCACGCCGACAGGCCGTCAGCCCTGCGCGTGGCGTGAAGGATCGCTCAGAGTTGCCAGGTCGCGGTCGACGAAGAAGACCACGAAGCCGTGTCCTGTTCGATCGCTCACACCCGGCAATGAAAAATCGCTCATCGGTCGTGGGTGCGTGACGGCGAGCTGGTCAGGTCAGCCAGGCCGGGCAGCGACCCGGCCGGCTGTTCAACGCCAGCCGCGATGCCAGCCGCGGTGCGGATGGCGCCAGCCGTACCCGTACCGGGGATGCGATTGCCACATCCACCCAGGGCCGGGCGAGGCATAGCCGGGTTCGACGTATATCGCCGAGCCGCCGCCACCACCGCGGCCGTAGCCACCGTGCCGGTCCGCTGGAACAACGATGCAACCAGTGGCGCTGGCCAGCACGGCCCCCGCACAACAAGCCAGGCCCAGGCGCATGAATGCTCGTGCGCGACCAGCCTTGGCGACGAATAGACCTCGCAGATTCAGGGTGATGTCCATGCAATGGCTCCGGTGTCGGACGCGATGGCGTCCGCTTTCCCTGAACGCCATAGCCCCATCGGCGTTGACGCCCGTCATGCCTGGTTACGTCCATAGCGCTGCGCACGCGCGGGTCGACGCCGGCTTGACGTCTGCCACGTTTCACTCGGGCGTCGATGCCGCAGCACGCTTGCGGCATGATGATCGCCATGTCGACCACACGCCACACCCCTGCGTCATCCTGGCCACCCGGCCTGCCGGTCAGTGACCCGGCGACGGTGCCGGGTGAACGTCTGCAAGGCATCGACGACGCCACCTGGATGGACGTGATCCAGAAGATGGAGGAGGTCTACAGCCAGTTGCTGCGCGACGAAGTGGCGCTCGAAGAGAAGAACGTCGAACTCGAGCAGACCCAGCAGTTCATCTTCAGCCTGTTGTCTGCCATGAGCGACGTGCTGGTGGCCTGCGACGAACAAGGCCACATCGAGGAAACCAACGCCGCGTTATGTGAGCTGGTGGGCCGCAGCGACGCCGAGCTGCGCGGCACCCCGGTGCAGGCCCTGATGGCCGACGAGGCCAGCGTGCAGCTGCTGAACGGCGTCATCCACCATGCACGGCGCAGCACTGGTCAACACGCCACCGTGTCGGGTGAACCGGGTGCTCGGGTCAGTGAAGTGATCGAACTCAACCTGCTCGACGCCGAGGGCCGCGCGGTGCCGGTGGACGTGAACTGCACGCCGCGCATCAACGCGGCCAACCGGCGCGTCGGCACCGTGTTCGTCGGCCGGCCGATGGCCGAGATCAAGCGCGCCTACCAGCAGCTGCGCCAGACCCACGAGGCCCTCAAGTCCGCCCAGGCGCAGCTGCTGCAGTCCGAGAAGATGGCATCACTCGGCCGCCTGGTGGCGGGTGTGGCGCATGAGCTCAACAACCCGATCAGCTTCGTGCTCGGCAATGTGCATGCGCTTCAGCGCTACATCGGGCGACTCTCGACCTACCTGGACGCCGTGCACGCGGGCGACACCGCGCCGACGGAACTTGCCGGGCTACGCCAGCGCCTGCGCATCGACCACCTGCGCGCCGACCTGCCCAGCCTGATCGAAGGCACGATCGAGGGCGCCCAACGCACAGCCGACATCGTCGGTGGCCTGAAACGTTTCTCGGCCATCGACCGGCAGGACCGCGAGGTGCTCGACCTGCACGACGTGGTCGAACGCGCCGTGCTGTGGGTGCGCAAGGGCACGGCGCCGGGTTTCGAGGTGCACTTCGCGAACGGTCCGCCCCATGGTCCACCGAAAGGCCCGCCCTGCGCCGTGCGCGGCAGCCCCGGCCAGTTGCTGCAGGTCATCATGAACCTGGTGCAAAACGCCTACGACGCCGCGCAGGAGGCGGCCCAGCAACGCCAGCAAAGCCAACCTGGCGCCAGCGTCGAGGTGCCGACCTTGTGGATCAGCTGCGAGCTCGTCAACGGCCGGGTGCGCCTGCAGTTGCGTGACAACGGTGCGGGCATCAGCCAGGCCAACCTCGGCCGCATCTTCGACCCGTTCTTCACCACCAAGCCAGTGGGCAAAGGCACGGGACTGGGTCTGTCGATCAGCTACGGCATCGTCGAACAACACGGCGGCCAGCTCAGCGCCAGCAATCACCCGCAAGGTGGCGCGGTGTTCGTGGTCGATTTGCCGGTGGCAGAGCAGCAGTCGCCGGGCTGACAGCGACCGGCTATTCGATGTCGAGCTCCGGGTACTGCCTGAAGATTCCCTGCTCGTTGAACGCGATTCGGCGTTCGCTGCGCAGGTAGGCCGCCACCTTGGGCAAGGTGGCGACGCGGTGGTGCAGCTTCATCACCTGGGGCGTTTGTGCCAGGACGCGTTGCGACGCCTTGGGAAAGGCGTACCGCAGACCTTCGATCAACTGGAACAGCGACAGATCGGCATAACTGAGTTTGCCGCCCACCAGGTGGCGCGAGCCTGCCGGATTGCGCACGACGATGGCCTCGAACCACTGCATGTACTTGGGCAGACGCACGCGGCAGAACTCGGTGGCGCGGCGCAGCGCCTCGGGCTTCTGGTCTTCGTGGAACAGGCTGGAGCCGACCGGGTGATGGGTGTCGTGAGCGTCGGTCACGGCATCGGCGATGGTCAGCTGGATCTGCTGCGTCCACACCCGCGCCTGCTCGCTGCGCCCCACCAGCTTGAGGGTGGGTGCCAGGTACTGCAGGATCAGCGCGGTCTGGCCGACGACGAACTCGCCGTCCTTCAGGAAAGGCGGCGCAAACGGCGGTTGTGTCGCCGTCTTGCTCTGCAACTGGCGCTGCAGGGCCGGCAGACCCAGGCCCTTGGCTTCGGCGCCACGCGCCACGTCGACATAGGGCGTGCCGGTGGCCTCGAGGGCCAGACGCACGAATTCGCCGCGGCCCTGGATGCCCGGCCAGTAATGAAGTTCATATGACATGCGGCGCACTTTAGCTTGCGCCCAGCCCCGTCCGGTGAGTCCCGCACTCAGGCGATCGGCAGTGGCAGCGCCCGCGGCCGCTGCACGCCGTAACCCTGGGCGAAGTCGACACCCAGGCTGCGCAGGGCGTCGATGATGTCGCCCGTCTCGGCGTATTCACCCACGGTCTTCAGGCCCATGATGTGGCCCACGCGGTTGATGGTGTCCGCCATGGCATGGTCGATCTGGTCGGTCACCATGTTGCGCACGAAGCTGCCGTCGATCTTGAGGTAGTCGACCGGCAGGGACTTCAGGTACGACAGCGAACTGGTGCCGATGCCGAAGTCGTCCAGCGCGAACCGGAAGCCCAGCGCCTTCAGGTCACGCATGAACAAGGTGGCGTTGCGCAGGTTGTTGATGGCCGCGGTCTCGGTGATCTCGAAGCAGATCGACGCCGGCGGTGGCTGGTACTGGCGGGCCTGTTCGTGGATGTAGTCGAGGATGCCGCCCGAATTGAGTGTTGTGCCCGACAGGTTGATGGCGCAGGTCAGCGGCGCACCCAGCTGCGCCTGCAGGTCGTGATACCGCTCGAACACGGCCTTGATGACCCAGCGGTCGATCGCCGGCATGATGTTGTAACGCTCGGCGGCCGGCAGAAAACTACCCGGCTCCACCAGCTTGCCGGTCTCGTCGATCAGGCGCAGCAGGATCTCGATGTGCAGGCCCTGGCCAGCTTGCCCAGGCTGCCCGCCCGGCTCACCACTGAGCGGCAGATAGGGCTGGTAATACAGCACCAGGCGTTCTTCCTCGATGGCACGGTTCAGCCGTGCGGCCCAACCCATGTCGTTGCGCCGCTGCTTCATGTCGGCATCACCACTCTGGAACACGCGGATGCGGTTGCGGCCATCTTCCTTGGCGGTGTAGCAGGCCGTGTCTGCCGCGCTGAACACGTCGGCGCGGCTGCCGGTGGCGGCGTTGATCGCCACCAGACCAATGCTCACACCCACGGCAAAAGCCTTGCCCTCCCACTGGAAGCGGTGGTCACGCACGGCGGCCAGCAGGTCGGCGGCGATCAAGCGCGCACGCTCGAGTGCACAGCCCTCGAGCAGGACGCCGAATTCGTCACCCCCCAGGCGCGCCAGCGTGTCGCACTCACGCAGGCGAGCGGCCAGTACGTGGGCCAGTTGTGTGAGCAGCGCGTCACCGGCGGCATGGCCGCAGGTGTCGTTGACGACCTTGAACTGGTCGAGGTCGAGGTAACACAACACATGGTGACGATCGAAGTTGCGTGCGCTGTGCAGCGCCGCGTCGACGCGTGACTCGAACTCGCGCCGGTTCACCAGCCCGGTGAGTGAATCGTGCGACGCCGCCCAGCTGATGCGCTGCGCCATGTGGCGCGTGGTGGTGACGTCGCGAAACACCATCACACCGCCGATGACCTCACCGTTGCGGTCCTGGATCGGCGCGGCCGAATCCTCGATGGCGATCCGTGCACCGTCGCGCGCCACCAGCTCCACATCCCGACCCGACAAGCCGCTCACCTTGTTGTCGCGCAGTGCCGCGGCAATGGGTGTGGGCACATCGTCGACGCGATCCAGGTCGACCAGACGGCAGACCTGCGAGATCGGCTTGCCACGAGCATCGGCCAGCGGCCACCCCGTCAGGGCTTCGGCCACCGGGTTCATGTAGTCGACGCGTTGCTCGAGATCGGTGGTGATCACGGCTTCGCCAATGGACCGCAGCGTGACACGTGCGCGCTCTTTCTCGTCGAGCACGGCGTCGGCGAGCTGGCGCTCGCGTCGCAACTGGCGTCGCATCGACACGAGCAGCGCCATGGCCAGTGCCGCGCCGCCCACTGCACTGATCGACGTGCCGAGCAGCAAAGGCCGCAACGAGCGCTGCACACTCACCTGGCCCACCTCGACGCCCGCGTCATACAGCGGCGCACTGCGCGTGAGCACCGGCGCTGCGATCACCTGGCTCGAGGCGGCGACCAGCTCACCTTGCCGGGTATGGATCTGGCCGTGTTCACCTTCCACCTCGCTGGGCAGGCGAACCAGCAACTCGGTCAGGCGCTGTTCTTCGAAGCGCCACATCTCCGGCGCCACGGCAATCAGCTGGTCGATGGTCTCGGCCCTGATGTCGGCCTTGGCCTGCAAGCTGGCCGCCATCGCGCTGTAACCCACACCAAAGTACCCCAGCGGCCACACGATGGCCAGGAAACCAGCCACCGCATGAACCAGCAGGCCCAGCAGGCGCGACGCCTGCGCATCCGCACGGCCTGCGTGACGTCGTTGAACCAGCGTGTCGGTGGTCACAGCACCCAGTACCCGGTCTTGTGCAGGATCTCGGCACCTGCCGCCGATCGCACGAAGGCGACAAAGGCCAGGGCCAGCGCGGTAGTCGCCGGGCCGGTCACCAGGTACAGGCTGCGGTGCAATGGATACTCGCCGACAGCGACGGCCAGCGCGGTAGGCACCACACCGTCGAGCGCCAGCGCCTTGAGGTCGCGGTTTTCAGACAGCAGCAGCGCCAGCGTCGATGTCCCCACGGCGCCAGGTATCGACTCGATGCTGCTGGCTGCGTCCTGATCGGTCGACGCCACCAGCTGGCCCCTGCGCTGCTCGGCGATCGCCAGCGCCTCACGCATCGCGGGCGACAGCGCCCGCAAGGCATCACTGTCGGAGTCGCCGCTCGGGCGCAGCACCAGGCGCAGCTTGGATCCGTCGCTCCAGCTGGTCTTGTTGCCCAGGTACACATCGATCAGCTCTTGTGTGGTGATGCCGTTGACCGGGTTGTCCGCCGCCGTGGCAAACACCAGCGGCGTGCGGCCACATTCCACCGCCACGGCACCTGCGCCCACCTCGGCAGGTGTGAGCTGACGCGCACTCACCGCAATCTGCAAGGCCCCGCCCAGCAAGGCCCTGATGGCACCGCTGCTGCCCAGGCTGGGCAACACGTTGAGCCGCGCGCCAGCTGGTGACGCCCCGTAGGCCTGCGCCAGCAGCTTCAGCGTACCCAGCGCCGAGCCGGTGCCGCCGACGCGGATCTCCTGCTCCCGTGCGCCAACCACCGCAGGCCACACGGTGCACAACGCAAGCGCCGACAAAGTCAGAACCCCCCGGCGCCCAGGCGCCCAGGTTTGGGCGAACAACGACATCACGATGAAGCCCCCCGCGTTATTGATCGTCGGCACCGTTGCACCGTTCACCGGACATCGAGATCCGCTGGATGACGGGTGCCCCCGGCACTGCCGCGCAACGGATCGATCAGTCAAGCCCGGACCCGAGACAGCGGGCCGCAAATGCGAAAGCATACCCACATGCAAGCACCTTGAGTACGGCATCGGACACACGCATTGAGCCTGTCGCAACCGCGGTCGACCGGGGCGCCGCCGGCTTACGATCCCTCACATGACTGCACCTACTCCTGGATCAGGCGCCTACGGCTCACGTTACGGGCGCCCCACCGCGGGCTGGCGCCTGGGCCTGCACCGCGTCATCTTCGAATCCG
The DNA here is from genome assembly GCA_016702605.1 of Candidatus Intricatilinea gracilis. GTDB lineage: Bacteria > Pseudomonadota > Gammaproteobacteria > Burkholderiales > Burkholderiaceae_C > Sphaerotilus > Sphaerotilus gracilis. The sequence continues at coordinate 112,666 of JADJDQ010000006.1, read as the reverse complement.
ACACTCGCGCCGGGCGCTGGTTCGACCTGGCGCTGATCGGCGCCATCGTCACCAGCGTGATCGTCGTCGTGCTCGACAGCGTGGCCGACATCCACGCCCACCACGCCGAGTTGTTCAACACCCTCGAGTGGCTCTTCACCATCACCTTCACAGTCGAGTACCTGGCCCGCCTGAGTTGTGTCACCCGCCCGCTCACCTATGCGCGCAGCCCCCTGGGCCTGATCGACCTGCTGGCCGTGGTGCCCACCTACCTGGCCGTGCTGGTGCCCGGCCTGCACGCCATGACCGACGTGCGGGTGCTGCGCCTGCTGCGCATCTTCCGCATCTTCAAGCTGGTCGAGTACATGGCCGAGTTCGGCGCGCTCAGCCAGGCGCTGGTGGCGTCGCGGCGCAAGATCATGGTCTTCCTGTCGTTCGTGATGCTGGTGGTGCTGGTCATGGGCACGCTGATGTACGTGGTCGAAGGCCCGGCCAACGGCTACACCAGCATCCCGGTCGGCGTGTACTGGGCCATCACCACCATGACGACGGTGGGCTTCGGCGACATCACCCCCAAGACCGACCTGGGCCGCGTCATCGCCTCAACCATGATGCTGCTCGGCTGGGGCACCCTGGCCGTGCCCACCGGCATCGTCAGCGCCGAATTCACCGCCCAGCGCCTGCCCGGCCGCCCCCAGCCGCGCCGCTGCCGCACCTGCCACAGCGAAGGCCACCCGCCCAAGGCGCGCTTCTGCAGCGATTGCGGCGCCGCGCTGCCGCAGGGGTACCGCGAGGCGGGGGTGGATTGAGCGGGTCAGCCCCGCAACCAGCCCTCCAGCTGCTCACCCACCAGCGAATACGCCCGCCCGAACCCGGCCACCAGCCGCGCCGCCACCGGCCGCAGCAACACGACCCTGAAGTCGCCCAGCTCGAACGTCACGGCCGAATCCGGGAAACGCGCCAGATAGTCCGCCCGCGCCTGCTCATACGCCGCCCCCTCGCGTGGCAACACCTGCGCATCACACTGCAAGCTCACCCGAGCCCGCGCCTGCGCCGACACATCGGCCCGCGCCTCGTCCACCAACAGCAGACTCACCCGCGGATGCGCCAACATGTCCGCCGTGTGGGTGGCCAGGCCGCTCACGTGGATGATGACCTGCGCCCCACCCGGCGGCAGCACGAACGGCACCATCGACACCGCCGGCTCGCCGCGGTGCAAGGTGGCCAGCGCAGCGACGGGCTGGGTGGCCAGCAACTGGCGCAGGGAGGTGGCGGTGTCGGTGTCCATGGGGGGTCCAGCTCGGATATTGGGGAAAGTCGCGTGTCACTGCGAAGGCCTGTCGGCCAGTCTGCGCCGCCATCATCGCCGCGGGAACGACTCGGACGCATGACCACCCCAGGCCGCCCGCGTTCGCCAGCACAGACCCGTCAGATGCGGCTGCTCAACCTGCCTTGCCGAACAGCGACTCGAGCAAGGCCGCAGCCCTGTCTTGTCCGTCGGCCGTGAAGGCCACCGACTTCGCACGACCAAGGGGATCCGAAATCAACCCACGCGCATGCAAGCGCCCCATGGCCTCCCAGTCGAACGACTTCCAGGCCCGATCACCTTCATGCAGGCCGAGGTAGAGCAGCGCCAGCACGGCATCGTCGATGCGGTCGGTATCCAGCTTCATGACAGCCTCCGGATGTCCAGCGCCATGGTATCGATCGGGCCGCGCACGCACATGCCACCCACGTTGGGTACATAGGTGTAGGTCATGGTCGTCGAGACGCTGGCAGCGCATCCGCCACTACGGCGTGCCGGCCAACGGTTGCAAGCAAACCCAACTCGCCCAGGCGCGACAGGCGCTGCAGCAGCCCGCGGCCACTCCATGGCAATGCCACCACATCCGAACAAAGAGCCGCGCCAGGGCTTCACAACCGCGCCAGCCTCACCATAATGGATCGCACCAAGACCGCGGATCGATCCAGTCCCCATTGGCACTTGCGATCACAACACCAGCAACGGCACGGGGGGCGCGATGGTTCAGTTCAACACGGTTTATCTGCCTCGTATGGCACCTGGGGTTCTTCCTGCGCTTGTGCTCGGCAGATAAACGCTATCCGTTAGGCGCCTCAATGTTCCTGGTCGTCATCGAGACAGTCCTCTTCGTAGTTGCGATCGTGATTACTGGTTTCTGGATTGCCAGTCCAAGCGCGAACTACGAACCCTACGCAACGTTGTTTGGATTGCTCGGCGGGAGCGTTGAACTTTTCCGTCGGTTTCGCTCGCACGGCGCCTTGTCTGAGCATGATCGCCAACTCACAAAGAACTTCCGCGCCCTCTTTGCAGACTCCGGCCAAATCAGGCAGTACCAAGGGCACGACTTCTTGCTGCCCCTTAGAAAAGAAGCTACGACGCCGCTGTATACAGTCGTTGAAACTTGGACAGACGAAGCTCACTACTTTGTTCATCCAAAGCTTCGCAAGACTCAGGCATCCTTCATCAAAGCGGCGACCGAACTCGCCAATGAGATCGTCCGCTACACCGTCCCAGACGGCAAAGGCAACGTCAGCGTCATCACAAGAGATATGGATCCAGAGAATCTTCCACCGCATGTCAGGAACGAGGCAAAAGCCATTGATGCCAAGCTTCCAATGTTCCTCCGACCCACGAGGAACTACTGGCCCTATGCAACAAGCTCGCGTGACGGCGCCTAATCGGGTAGCCAGGAGTTTCTAACTCCCAGCCCCCACACCACCCACCGTGCGGGTCCGCAGTGGGCGGTTCAACAAGTTGGCTCGCTCGACGAAGGATCGAATGTCAAGCCGCATAGCCTGGGCTTTGCACCACAGGTCTTTCACGCTGAGCAATCGCTGCTCCTTGATCCATGTATTGGACATGGCCTGCTGCGTCACCGGGGTTCTGGCCATGCGCCGTTCGCAGGCGCAAAGTCGTCCACTGGCCGACTTTTCGTCCGGCTCTCCTCAGGCTGCTCACGCCATGCTGGATCGCGGCCTTGAGCGCAACACTCAGACTCAACATATGTCGAATCTTGGTGCGCGCCTAGCGCCAGCAATTACCGCCTGACCGTCAGGTCGACTTCTGCGGGACAAGCTTCACCTGCAACTCGCACCCGACTGCCTGCGCATACCGCTTGAGCGTAGCGAGCGAAGGTGCGTGCTTGTTTGCTGATTCGAGCCTGGAAATGGCACTCTTGGTGGCGCCCATCAACTCGGCCACCGCATCTTGAGTCAGCCCTGCACGAGACCGAGCTTCGAGCATCTGACCTGCAAGCTGATATTCGAACTGGAGGTCGTCATAAGCTTCAGTGAAACCCTTGCGCAACCTGGCCTTGGCCAGAAACTCCTTGTGATCGTGAGGAACAGGGGTGCATTTCAGTTCAGCCATCTTGCTACTCCTTCAGGCGCTTACGCGCCAACTTCAGTTCACGGGGCGGACTCAAAACTGAAGTACAACGACACTGCTCGCCCTATAGCTTCCTGGCGACAAATCCTGCGGCCGGTCGTCAACTTAATTGGAGGGAAGGTTTGGCTTTATGACTTGCCAGCGGCGGGGGTCCGCATACTGTTTGGACTGAGTGCAAAAGACAAGACCCCCGATTCTGCCCATTTAAAAATCCCCCTGTTGACAAGGCTATTTTGGAATGCATTGAAAACGGACATCGGCAGATGGAGCTCGGCCCCAAAATGGATCAACCGACTCTATACTAACGACCTTGTGGGCCAGTGACTTATTTGCACAAAATTCGGCCGCTGCTTGAACAGCTTTAGCACGTTCAGCTGCAGAACTGCCATTGCCGAGTACGCCGTGCGACCCAATCATGTACGTGTCCTTGTCGAGCGATACGACTGGCGATATCGAACCACATCCTGCAACGACCAGAATTCCTCCAAATGCATGTATTCTGACCATGTACTTTTTAATTGCCAAAGAAGTGCATTTCATAATATTTCAGTGGGTAAGTTGAAATTAACCGATACCGAATGCCAATTACTTGCAATCACTTGCAGTAACATTCTTGTGAAGGGCAGGCCGGCCTCGGCTCTTACATTTGAAATTGAACTCATAACCATATGCGTTTCAACTGAGTATTTCTGAATTTCCAAAAGATCTTGCCAATCAGACTGGATGATAGTCTTCACCTTGACGGGAAGGTGGATTTTAATTTAAGGCCGCACGCTGGAGACGCATATATGGATGACGAGTATTCAGATACAGGGTCATACAAAAATAGCTCGATGAATGGGTGCGTCGGAATCTATCTTCGATAGAAGAAATCAGTTTTGCCCATTCATTTGGGAGGTATAGTCGATTCAAACTACATTGCATTACGAGTGTTGTTCTAGCGGGGTAGAGCTTGACAGAGTTCTTTACCAATTCAGTAAGCACGAGATCCGCATAGTTTTCTATGAAAATGTCACCGACATGCACTTTCGGGATTGAGTTAACCTTGCGATCTTTCGTTCGCGTAAGCCCGTCCAGTCCAAAGACGGCACCACCCGCATTTATGTGCTCGCGTGCCAAATATTCATTCGGGTGTACGATACACGTTACTTCGACAAACGAGTTTGCTGGATAGTAGCCGTGTACGACATATTCGCCAACTGAGCGCAATTCGGCGTCGTAGGTCTGGTTGCCATCTATCCATGTCACGGAAATGTACCTACCTGGTCTGTACTTTCCCTGTATGTACTTGCAGATTGGCAATAGTTCCTCAACAAGCTTTTTGCACTTTCCGCGACGCATGCGAAGCGCTTCAATCCCTTCAGGAGTCGCCCGAACATTTTCGAATATTCCATAGACGAGTCCACAGAATTTCAAGCCATCTATGGATTGACCGTCTAGTGACTGGAGCATGGTTTTCTGCATAGTCCTACGTTTAAATTTTAGCGTTCGCCAGAGGACCGCTTGAGCGACCAGTCAGGTCTCTCTCTTTGCACAGCGATCACTTGCCTTCCAAGAGCTTTTTCTTCTGTGCCTCGAACTCGGCTTCCGACAGAATTCTCCGCTTGCGGAGATCATCTAGCTTGATGAGTTCGGCATAGACGTCTTTGGGTCGGTCCGTTTGATCCTTTGTCTTTACATCTGCCGTAATCTTCTCCGTCTTCTCAATAACAAGATCTGCTCTAGGCACGAGCGATGTTCTTCGAACTTCTGGGTCGTTCTTGTCGACCACCCTGAACTGGTACTCGAATGATGCCCACTGAGCAGGCCCATTGCCCATAGGCTTCTCTTTCGAGGAAAGCGGTATTGCAACCTTGCCCTGACTTTCCGCAAAGGCATTCGCATCGTTGATGACGCCCGCCTTCAACGCACTCGTGCTTGCAAATATGCCGCCGTGCGCCTCCCGTGACAGCATGTACGTATCAGGCGAGAGCTTAACGATGCCTGGATTTGCACATCCTGCCAACAAAGCAATGCCCAACCATAGGGCCACTGTGTATCGCATGATTCCTCCGAGGATGATCAGATTACTTGTGAGATCAACGTTTATATCGGGAGACAGACCTGTCTCCCGGTTTCAGAGGGTGCCGACCGATGGAATGCCGCATGGCTACGCGCATTACAAATGATTGCCAGCGTGTTCATACAGCACTCATTTGCCGAAAAAAGCAGCGCCTCCTTGTGATCGACTGTGCCGCGAGTTCCGGCGATAGGCAAGCGGATCGTCACGCGCGTTGGGGGGGCGAGTCGACGGCAGTTTTGCTTCCACTTCCCGCGTCCCACCGCAAGCCGTCTGACCACCCGCCCCGGTCCGGTCGGATCGCGGGCTTGCCTCCCGTCAAAAAACTTACGCCCTGACAAGCACTTACCGCCGCATCCCGGGACTTACCCGAAGGCGAGCCAACTCAGGCACGCCGCTTGTACCTGTCTTCCTGGACTACACCCCCGCGCCCACCAGGAGACAAGCAGCGATGGATACCTTCTACGACGTCATGCGCCGGCATGGCATTTCGCGCCGCAGCTTCATGAAGTACTGTTCGCTGACGGCCACCTCGCTCGGGCTGGGCCCGGCCTTTGTGCCGCGTATCGCGCATGCGATGGAAACCAAGCCGCGTACGCCGGTGATCTGGATCAGCGGGCTGGAATGCACGTGTTGCAGCGAGAGTTTCATCCGCAGCGCGCACCCGCTCGCCAAGGACGTGGTGCTGTCGATGATCTCGCTGGACTACAACGAGGTGCTGATGGCCGCCAGTGGTCATCAGGCCGAGGCTGCGCTCGAAGAGGCGCGCAAGAAACACAAGGGCAACTACATCCTGGCCGTGGAGGGCAACCCGCCGCTCAACGAGGACGGCATGTACTGCATCGTCGGCGGGCGGCCGTTTGTGGAGCAGCTCAAGGAATATGCGGCCGATGCCAAGGCGGTGATCGCCTGGGGGCCTGTGCCTCGTGGGGTTGTGTGCAGGCGGCCAAACCCAACCCGACCAATGCGGTGCCGATCCACAAGGTGATCACCGACAAACCCATCATCAAGGTGCCGGGCTGCCCGCCGATTGCCGAGGTGATGACGGCGGTGGTGACCTATATGCTCACCTTCGACAAGATCCCCGAGCTCGACCGCATGGGCCGGCCCAAGATGTTCTACGGCCAGCGTATCCACGACAAGTGTTATCGCCGGCCGCATTTCGACGCCGGCCAGTTTGTGGAGCAATGGGACGACGAGGCCGCGCGGCGCGGCTACTGCCTTTACAAGGTGGGCTGCAAAGGCCCGACCACCTACAACGCCTGCTCGACCACGCGCTGGAACGGCGGCACCTCGTTCCCGATCGGTTCGGGCCACGGCTGCATCGGCTGCAGTGAAGACGGCTTCTGGGACAAGGGTTCTTTCTACGACCGGCTGACCAAGATCCACCAGTTCGGCATCGAGGCCAACGCCGACCAGATCGGTGGTTACGCCGCAGGCACGGTGGGTGCCGCGGTGGCCGCCCACGCCGCCGTGAGCGCGATCCAGCGCACGGCCGCCGGCAAGAACAAGAACGACCAGCAAGCCTGAGCACGACGAGGAGCGAACACACCATGGCCGCCTACGAAACCCAGGGCTTCAAGCTCGACAACTCAGGCAAACGTGTCGTCGTCGATCCGGTGACACGGATCGAAGGGCATCTGCGCGTCGAGGTGAACCTCGACGACAAGAACGTGATCCGCAACGCGGTGAGCACCGGCACGATGTGGCGCGGGCTCGAGGTCATCCTCAAGGGCCGCGACCCGCGTGATGCCTGGGCGTTTACCGAGCGTATCTGCGGTGTCTGCACCGGCACCCATGCCCTCACCTCGGTGCGGGCGGTGGAGGACGCGCTGGGGATCCAGATCCCCGACAACGCGAACCTCATCCGCAACATCATGCAGCTCAACCTGCAGGTGCATGACCATCTGGTGCACTTCTATCACCTGCATGCGCTCGACTGGGTGGACGTGGTCTCGGCGCTCAAGGCCGACCCCAAGAAGACCAGCGAGCTGGCGCAGAGCATCTCGTCGTGGCCGAACTCGTCGCCGGGTTACTTCCGCGACCTGCAGACGCGCCTGCGCAAGTTCGTCGAGTCCGGCCAGCTCGGGCCGTTTGCCAACGGCTACTGGGGCAACCCGGCCTACAAGCTGCCGGCCGAGGCCAACCTGATGGCGGTGGCGCACTACCTGGAGGCGCTCGATTTCCAGAAGGAGATCGTCAAGATCCACACCATCTTCGGCGGCAAGAACCCGCACCCGAACTGGCTGGTGGGTGGTGTGCCCTGCCCCATCAACGTGGACAACGTGGGTGCGGTGGGCGCCATCAACATGGAGCGGCTCAACCAGGTGCGCTACATCGTCGAGCGCACCAAGGAGTTCATCGAGCAGGTCTACATCCCCGACCTGCTGGCCATCGGCTCGTTCTACAAGGACTGGCTGCACGGCGGTGGCCTCTCAGGCAAGAGCATGCTGAGCTACGGCGACCTGCCCTCGCGTGCCAACGACTACAGCAACGCCAGCCTGATGCTGCCGCGCGGCGCCATCATCAACGGCGACCTGAGCAAGATCCTCGAGGTCGACGTGAAGGACCCCGAGCAGGTGCAGGAGTTCGTCAGCCACAGCTGGTACAAGTACGCCGACGAGACCAAGGGCCTGCACCCCTGGGACGGCGTGACCGAGCCCAACTTCGTGCTGGGCGCCGGCCACAAGGGCACCAAGACCAAGTTCGAGGCGCTGGACGAATCGGCCAAGTACAGCTGGATCAAGGCGCCGCGCTGGCGTGGCCACGCGATGGAAGTGGGGCCGCTGTCGCGCATGGTCATCGGCTACGTGCAGCCCAAGCAGTACCCGTGGATCAAGGAGACCATCGACGCCGTGCTCAAGCAGCTCGACGTGCCGGTCACTGCACTCTTCTCCACGCTGGGCCGCACGGCGGCACGCGGCATCGAGGCGCTCTACTGCGCCGACCTGCAGGTCAAACAACTCGACCAGCTGGTGGCCAACATCAAGGCCGGCAACACCGCCACCGCCAACGTCGAGAAGTGGGAACCCTCCACCTGGCCGAAGGAATGCAAGGGCGCGGGTTTCACCGAAGCCCCACGCGGCGCGCTGGGCCACTGGGTGCGCATCAAGGACGGCAAGATCGACAACTACCAGTGTGTGGTGCCCACCACCTGGAACGGCAGCCCGCGCGACCACAAGGGCCAGATCGGCGCCTTCGAGGCCAGCCTGATGAACACGCCGCTGGCCAAGGCCGACCAGCCGCTCGAGATCCTGCGCACGCTGCACAGCTTCGACCCCTGCCTGGCCTGCTCGACCCACGTGATGAGCCCGGATGGCGCCGAGCTCACCCAGGTCACGGTGCGCTGAGCTTGCTGCTCACGCCGATCAACGAACTCACGGAGACATCCCCATGACGATGAGCCGCAGCCGCGCGATCACGATCGCCTTGCTCACCCCGATCACCCTGCTGGCATCGACCAGCGCCCTGGCCCACGCGGGCCATGACAGCACCGGCCTGATGGCCAGCCTGGCCCATGCCCTGTTCGGCTGGCACGACGTGCTGGGCGTGCTGGTGATGACGGCGCTGGTGGCCGGTGCCGGCATCGGCCTGATACGCGCCAGCCGCAGGTCCGACAAGGCCGCGGACCAGGCCGACCAGCCGCGCCCCCCGGCCGACCACTGACCCACCCAGGAGACGCGACCATGTCCGCAAGCTCCACCTCGGCCAGCTCATCGCTGGCTGCCGCCACCGGCGTCGACGAAGCCGCGGTTGCCCAGGCACCACGCGTTGGTTCGGTCTATGTGTACGAAGCGCCCGTGCGCCTGTGGCACTGGGTCAACGCCCTGGCCATCGTCGTGCTGGGCCTCACCGGCTACTTCATCGGCAGCCCGCTGCCGTCGATCGGCGGCGAGGCCTCGGACCACTACGTGATGGGCTACATCCGCTTCGCCCACTTCACGGCAGGCTACGTGCTGCTGATCGGCCTGCTCGGGCGCATCTACTGGGCGTTTGTGGGCAACCACCATGCGCGCGAGTTGTTCCACCTGCCACTGCTGCGCGGCGCGTACTGGAAGGAAGTGGGCGCCGTCGCCGCCTGGTACGCCTTCATCCGCCCGCGCCCCAACCAGTACGTGGGCCACAACCCGCTGGCGCGCCTTGCCATGTTCTTCGGCGTGTTCATGTTGTCGGTCTTCATGATCTGCACCGGCTTTGCGCTGTACGGCGAAGGCACGCAATACGGCAGCTGGGCGCATCGCCTCTTCACCAGCTGGGTGATCCCGCTGTTCGGCTCCAGCCAGGACGTACACACCTACCACCACCTCGGCATGTGGGGCATGGTGCTGTTCGTCATCACGCACCTGTACACCGCCATCCGCGAAGAGATCATGGGCCGCCAGAGCATGGTCTCGACCATGATCTCGGGCTACCGGACGTTCAAGGACTGAGTCCGGACACATGACCATGACTGCTCATGGGCATGTGCCTGACGAAGGACCGACCCGTCCTCGGGTCGGGCTGAGCGTGGCGAACGCCAGGATGCCTCTTCAAGCCCCCGCCGGCATCCGCCGCCGCCAGCCCATCCATCCGGGCCGTTTCCTCGAACGTCACTACCTCGAACCCCTGGCCATGACACAGACCGAAGCCGCCCGGCGCCTGGGTGTGTCACGCCGGCGAATCAACGAACTGGTGCAGGGCCGCCGCGCCATGTCGGCCGACACCGCCATCCGCTGCGCCCTGGCCTTCGGCCTGCCCGCCACCGACTGGCTGGCCATGCAGGCCGACTGGGACAGTTATCTGGCCTGGAAGGTGATGGCGCGGTCTGGCGCCGCGTCCGGCACCTCCGCTTCGCCGCGCTGAGCCAGCACCGGCCAGCGTCGCTTTTCCTTCTCCCCCGCCCCACTCCATTCGCTGCGAGCACACATGAGCAACGACACGTCCGAATCAGGCTGTAACCCCTCCCGTAACACCGCGGCGGAAGCGGGCATCCAAGACGGCGAAGACAACACCATCGTCGTGCTCGGCATCGGCAACGTGTTGTGGGCCGACGAAGGGTTCGGCGTGCGTTGTGTCGAGGCGCTGCAGGCCGGCTGGACCTTTGCCGACCATGTGCAGCTGATCGACGGCGGCACGCAGGGCCTGTACCTCATCCCGCAGGTCAACGCGGCCCGCAAGCTCATCATCTTCGACGCGGTCGACTACGGCCTGGAGCCCGGCACGCTCAAGCTGGTCGAGAACGACGAGGTGCCACGTTTCATGGGCGCCAAGAAGATGAGCCTGCACCAGACCGGCTTCCAGGAGGTGCTGATGCTGTCGCAGTTCACCGGCAAGTACCCCGACGAGGTGCTGCTGATCGGCTGCCAGCCCGAGGAGCTGGAAGACTTCGGCGGCAGCCTGCGGCCCATCATCAAGGCGACCATGGCCAGGGCGCTGGACCTGGCGATCGAGCGCCTGGCCGCCTGGGGCGCCGAGCCTAAGCGCCGCGACACACCGCTGGCCAGCGACGACGGTGTCACCGCCCCCATGCTGTCGATCGACGCCTACGAACTCGGCCGCCCCACGGCCGAGCTGGCCTGCCGCATCGGCGACGACCGTTTCCTGGCCACCGAGGGCTGAGCACCATGTGCATCGGACTGCCCATGCGCACGCTCGAAGCCTGGTCCGGCCAGGCGCTGGTGGAAGGCCGCGGCCGTGTCGAGACCATCGACACCCGCCTGGTCGGCGACTGCGCTGCGGGCGACTGGCTGCTGGTCTTCCAGGGCGCGGCGCGCGAGAGGCTCGACGCCGAACGCGCCGCCGAGATCGACGCCGCGCTGGACCTGCTCGAAGCCGGCCTGAGCGGCGACGTGCTCGGCGCCGGCGCAGACCCGGGTTTTGCCCTGCCCTCGGCCATGTCGGCCGATCAACTGGCCGCACTGACCGGCGCAGCGCGTGGCGCTGCTGCCGCACCACACATGATCCAAGGAGACCAACCATGAGCCTGCACCCCCTCGTCGAACGCCTCAGCCTTGCGCCGGGTTCCAGCCTGGTTGACCTGGCCTCGCTCGAGGGCTGGCTGCTGCAGGGCGGCGACCGCGTGTTGTTCTTCAGCGGCGACCCGGTGCGGTTTGGCGAGGCGCTCGACGTGGCCGTGGTGCTGCCCGAGTTGCGCAAGACCTTTCGCGAGCGCTTCGACATCGGCGTGGTGGCGCGCGGCGACGAAGACGCCGTCGCCAAACGCTACGGCGTGCAGCGCTGGCCGTCGATGGTGTTCGTGCGCGACGGTGGTTATGTGGCCACCATCGCCGGCATGCTCGACTGGGACGAGTACCTGCAGGCCGTGGCCCGTGCACTCGACACGCCCGTGAGCCGCGCGCCGAGCATCGGCATCCCGCTGGTTAGTGCGGGTGGTGCTGGTGCCGACGCGGCGCATTGCCACTGAACACGAGCGGCCCGACGACCACGCACCGCATCACGTCACCGAGCACTTGCGCGACACCGGCCAGATCACACCCCGTCCTGCCGCCCGCCCGCCATCACCCAGCACACGCCACACCATGACGACCCACACCCCTCGCCCCTTCCCCATCCCCGTGGTGGCCGCCTTCGGCCCGGGCAGCCAGGTCAACGAGGACGACGAGCCCCTGGTCACCATCGACATGCCCAAGGACATGGCCACCTTCCAGCCGCCGCCCCTGCCCGAGCCCGAGGAACTGGCCGCCCATGCCGGCGCCCTGGCCGTGCTGCGTGCGGCGCATCAGGCGCTGCTGGATCGCCTGGCCGGCAAGGAGGTCGACCCGATCGACCTGGGTAACCTCGACGCCGGCGACCGCGCCATCGTCAACCAGGTGTTGGGTGAAGGTGAAGTGGCAGCACGCGCCGGTGCACCGGCCGCCTCGCTGGCAGGTGGCACGAATGGTGGCCCGGTGCGCGCCCTGGTCGACACCGGCCTGCAGGTGCAGGAGTCGGTCTTTGCCGGTGTGTGGCGCGTGCTGGCGCTGCAGGACGGTGTGGTGGTGCGCGACATGATCGAGATCGGCGCCATTCCGCAAGGCCTGGTCGCCGCCGCCGAGGTCGACGCCCTGGGCTGGACCGCGCCTGACCTGCACGCCCTGCCCGGCGACGTGATGAACGCACCGTCGATCCTGGCCGAACTGCGCGACAAACAAGCGCGCTGGACGCCCGGCACACCGGCCCATGTCGTCAATCTCACCCTGTTGCCACTCACCAGCGGCGACAGCATCTGGCTCGAAACCACGCTGGGCGCCGGCTCGGTGGTGATCCTGTCGCGCGGGTACGGCAACTGCCGCGTCGTCAACACCCGGCTGCCACGCACCTGGCGCGTCACCTACTTCAACTCGCAGGACATCATCATCCTGGACACGCTCGAAGTCGGCCCCGTGCCCGAGGTGGCCTGCGCCGCCGTGCAGGACCTGGAAGACTCGGCCGAACGTCTGGCCGAGGTGCTGGACTGGGTGGCGGCGGCATGAGCTTCGAAGGCAGCTACCTCGGCGACCGTGCCCGGCTGCCGGCCGACGCCCGGCTCGAATGCAAGATCTGCTGGTGGGTCTACGACCCGGCCGACGGTGACGACCATTGGCAGATCGCGCCCGGCACACCTTTCGCCGCGCTGCCGGCGCATTGGAGCTGCCCACAATGTGAAGGCAGCGCCGAGCAGTTCATGGTGATCAGCGCGTCGGCCGCGGGCTGAAGCCCGGCCCCTGCGCACCTGTCCAAGCCCATGACTTCAGCATCATCCTGCACCCTGCCGGCCGGCTCATCCGGCGGCACGCCCGTAGGCGCTGCCGCTCAGCAGCAAGACGCTGCCCGGCAAGCCCGGCTGGCAGCACGGGTGCGCGAGCTGCAAGCCTTGTTCGAGCACATCGCCGCCACCCGCATGGCCGGCGTGGCGCTGTTGCACGACGGGCTGCAGGTGCAGGCGATCGGCTTCCAGCCCGACCAGTCCGGGCAGCCCGACCCGGCGAAGCCGGCCGGCAGCGCGGCGGCACCCACGGAGCCGGCTGGCGCCGTCGGCATCCTCGTCACGCCCTGGTTCATGAACCTGGTCTGGCTGCCGCTGGACCCGGCGGCGCCCACCGTGCGCGTTGGCGACAAACGCACCCGCGTGGTCGGCAATGAACGGTTCGACTTCATCGGCGCACACGAGCCCGGCTTCGGCGGCTACGAGGCCTGCTCGCTGTTCTCACCCATGTTCGAGTTCGTCGACCACGGCGCCGCGGTGGCGACGGCCTTCGAGGTACTGAAGCAGTTGCGTGCACCGAAGGCCGAGTCCACGGACCAGGCGGCGCAGGTCAGCGAGGCCGACCACTGGGCGGCGATCATGTCGCCGGGAGAACCCGAGCAGGGGCCCGAGGTCGACACGCCGCCCACGATCGACGCCGCCGCCGAGATCGTGCCGTCACGCCGCGCCCTGCTGTTCGGCCGTGCCGCAACGGGGGCGACCGCGCCATGAGCAGCAGCGTCGCGGATCTGGCCGGCCGGCTGCAGTTGCGCCCCGGCAGTGCCGAGCCGGTGCGCTGCGAGCGCCCGGTCGTGGCGGCAGGCATGCTGCGCAAACTCACTCAGGGCCGCCGAGCCGCGCTGCTGCCCGACCTGCTCGGCGCCTTGTTCACGTTGTGCTCGGGCGCTCACCGGCTGGTGGCGCGCCGCGCCGTGCTGGCTGCACTGGCCGAACCTGGCGATGCAACCACCAGTTCGGCCAGTCAGGCCGACCAGTCGCGCCTGCTGGCCCTGCTGAACACCCGCGACCATCTGCAACGCCTGGCCCTGGACCTGCCCGGCCAATGGCCGGTGCCAGGCGTCGCTGCCGACCCGAGCTGGCTGCGTCTGGCGCCGGTGTGGACACTGTCGACCGGCAGCGACCTGTCGGCCCTCGCCTCCCGACAGGTCGCCGCCGAGGCCATGCCACGCTGGCTGCAACAGCACCTGCTTGGCATGCCACCCGCCGATTGGCTGGCGGGCTGGCAGGCCGACCCGGAACACTGGCTGGCCGACTGGGCCGCCGGCCGCGACCATGCGCTGGCGTGCTGGTACGCCGGTGTGGCCGACCTCGCGCGGGCCACCAGCCTGCCCTGCCACACGCTGGGCCTGCTGGCCGAAGGCGACGCCGGCCTGCGCCACCTGGCCGGCCAACTGGCCCACGAGCCCGGCTTTGCACAGCAGCCGGTCTGGCAAGGTGAACCAGCCGAGACGGGTGCCTGGACACGTGGCCAGCCACACGTCGCCCCGGACATGAGCCTGTGGCACCGCCTTGGTGCACGCCTGGCCGAGGTGGTGGCAATGTCGCTCGCCGCAGCGCAAGAGCAGCCGTGCGCCGCCTCACCCGCCATCGGCGCGCTGACCCTGGCGCCCGGCCAGGCGCTGGCCTGGTGCGAGATGTCGAGGGGCTTGCTGATTCACTGGGTACAACTGGAAGCGGCACCCGCCAACCGCGACACTGCACGGGTGGAGGACTATCACGTGCTGGCCCCGACCGAATGGAACTTTCATCCCCGTGGCGCCCTGGCGCAGGCGCTGCGCGAGTCTCGCTTCGACGCGGCGCAGACACGGCTGGCAACGTTGGCGCTCGATCCATGTGTCGCCTTCGATCTGGTCGACGGCGGCACCGCCACACAGGACAGCGGCCATGCATGAGATGAGTCTGGCCGGTGGCATCCTGCGTGTGGTCGAACAGGCCCAGGCGCGTGAAGGTTTCAAACGTGTCTCGCGCCTGGCGCTGGAGGCGGGTGCGTTGTCCGGCGTCGAGGTCTCGGCACTGCGTTTTGCACTCGAAGCCATGTCGCCGGGCACGCTGCTCGACGGTGCGACCATCGACATCACCCAGCCGCCCGCCGCCGCCTGGTGCATGGCCTGTGCACAGGCCGTGACCATCCAGTCGCGCCTGGACGACTGCCCGCTGTGTGGCAGCGCCCAGATCCAGCCGACCGGCGGGCATGAACTCAAGGTGCTGGAACTGATCGTGCACGATGACCTGCCCGGCGACGCAGCCGGCGATGCGGCCGGGGACACGGCAGGTGCCACGCCCCAAGGCTCGCCAGCATCGACTGGCCAAGCTGTCTAGACAAGAAAACGGAGAAGTCCCCATGTGTGTGGTCTGTGGATGCAGCAACAGCGGTGCGGCGGTGGGTGAAGCGGCGCAGGTCAACCCGGCCACGGGCGACCTGCACTTCGGCGCCGGCGCGGCGCGGGTGTCGGTGCCGGGCATGAGCGCCGAGCGCGCCATCAAGCTCGAGGCCGACGTGCTGGGCGAGAACAACCTGGTGGCGGCAGCCAACCGCCGCCACTTTGCCGACCACGGCGTCACCGCGCTCAACCTGGTGTCCAGCCCCGGCTCGGGCAAGACCACGCTGCTGTGCGCCACCATCCATGCACTGCGAGCGCGCGAGCCGGGCGTGCAGGTGGCGGTCATCGAAGGTGACCAGCAGACCAGCAACGATGCCGACCGCATCCGCGCCACCGGCGCGCCGGCCATCCAGGTCAACACCGGCAAGGGTTGCCATCTGGACGCACCGATGGTGGCCGCAGCGTTCGCACGCCTGCCGCTGCACGGGCATGGGCACACGCACACCCTTGCGCCGGATCACGCGCACCCGGCGACGCCTGGCGCAGCCCACGCTCATGCCCACACGCACGACCGCGGTCATGCGCACGGCGCAGGGCACAACCATGGCGAGGTGCCGGCCCACAGCCACGACGACACACACGACCACGCGCATGCCCTAGCCACCGAGGCCGATCACGACCACGTCGACCCCACCCGCCTGCTCTTCATCGAGAACGTCGGCAACCTCGTCTGCCCGGCCATGTGGGACCTGGGCGAGGCGGGCAAGGTGGCCATCCTGTCGGTGACCGAGGGTGAGGACAAACCCATCAAGTACCCCGACATGTTTGCCGCAGCGCGCCTGATGGTGCTCAACAAAATCGACCTGCTGCCTTACTTGGACTTCGACATCCCCAAGTGCATCGCCTATGCGCAGCGAGTCAACCCGGGCATCGAGGTGCTGCTGGTGTCGGCGCGCAGCGGCCAGGGCATGGACGCATGGCTGGACTGGTTGATCGACGCGGCCCGTGAGACGGCACACGATCAGGCGCATCTGACCGGCCGGGCGCACGGCCATGCCACCACGTCGACTGCCCAGCCGGCGCAAGGCTGAACCATGGACGGCGATCACAGGCTTGGACCTGCAACAAACATCGCAGGCAACATGCCCGGTTCGACACGACATCACACCGCCCGGACATGAGCTACCCCGTACTCGCACTCGGCGCCTGGTTGAAGAACGCCGCCTGCCTGCTCGAACCCGACGGCACGGTGGTCTGGTCGCCCCTGCACGGCGATCTGGGTGCGCCCCAAGCCTGCATGGCGCTGGCCGGGTCGGCCGATGGTTTCCTGCAGTATTGCGACGGCCAGCTGAGCGCCGTGGCGCACGATCTGCACCCCGACTCCTTCAGCACCCAGCTGGCGCAGTCACTGGCCCATGACCTCGAGGTGCCGGCCATCGGTGTACAGCACCACCATGCGCATCTGGCAGTGGTGCTGGCCGAACAGGCGCAGTTGGGCCAGCCGATCGTCGGCCCGGTCGTCGGTCTGGCGCTGGATGGTGTGGGCCTGGGCAGCGACGGCACGGCCTGGGGCGGCGAATTGCTGCTGCTGGACGGCGCGAGCTGCACCCGCCTGGGTCATCTGCAGCCCTTGCACCTGCCGGGCGGCGACACCGCGGCGCGTGAGCCCTGGCGCATGGCCGCCGCCGTGCTGCACGCGCTGGGTCGTGGCGACGAGATCGCGGCGCGTTTCGGCCAGCAGGTGGGCGACGCCCAGGCCAGCGGCGTGGCGCAGATGCTCGCGCGCGGGCTGAACTGCCCCGTCACCACCAGCACGGGTCGCTGGTTCGACGCTGCCGCTGCGGCCCTGGGCCTGTGCCTGAAGCAGGACGACGAAGCCCAGGCCGCCATCGCGCTCGAACAGGCCGCCACCCGCTGGCTGGCTGGCAACGCCGATCCAGTGCTCGATGGATCACTGGCGCCAGTGGTCGCAGTTGGCGCAACCGCGGCGGGCGAGGAAAGCTCGGCCGAAGGTACTCCGCCCGACCTGGTCCACATCGACCTGCGTCCCCTGCTCGCCCGGCTTTTCGAGCTGGGTGACAACACCGATGAAGGCGCGGCACTGTTCCACCTGACCCTGGCCGATGCTCTGGCCCGCGCCGCGATCACCGCCGCACGCCAGGTGGGCAGCGACCATGTGCTGCTTGGCGGCGGTTGTTTCTTCAATCGCTTGCTCACCGAGCGCCTGACCCGTCACATCGAAGCCGCAGGCCTGCGGGTGCTGAAACCCGTCACCGTCAGTTGTGGCGATGCCGGGCTGGCGCTCGGACAAGCCTGGGTGGCGCAGCAGCAGTTGACGCTGCTGCAAGAACAATCGTCCACCGCCAGCCCGGCGGCATCAACGGAGAACGGCTCATGTGCCTAGCCCTGCCGGCCCGCGTGGTCGAACTGCGTGACGGCGAACTCGCCGTTGTCGATCTTGGTGGTGTACGCAAGGAGATCTCGATCGCCCTGGTGCCCGAGGCGCAGGTCGGCGACTACGTGATCGTGCATGTCGGCCATGCCCTGGGCCTGATCGACCCCGAGGAAGCCGCACGCACGCTCGAGCTGTTTGCCGAACTCGGCGCGGCGCAGCAGGCCGAGCCAACCACCCCATGAGCGGCGCCATGAAATACATCGACGAGTTTCGCGACGGCGAACTCGCACGGCGTATCGCCGAGCGCATTGCCACCGACATTCAACCCGGCCGGCGCTACGCCTTCATGGAGTTCTGCGGCGGCCACACCCACGCCATCTCGCGCTACGGCATTGCCGAGCTGCTGCCGCCCGAAGTGCGCATGATCCACGGGCCGGGCTGCCCCGTGTGTGTGTTGCCGATCGGGCGCATCGACCTGGCGGTCAAGCTGGCGCTCGAGCGTGACGTCATCGTCTGCACCTACGGCGACACGATGCGGGTGCCGGCGTCGGATTCACTCTCACTCATCAAGGCCAAGGCGCGCGGCGGCGACATTCGCATGGTCTATTCGGCCACCGACGCGCTCAAGATCGCCGCCGCCAACCCGACGCGCGAGGTGGTGTTCTTTGCCATCGGCTTCGAGACCACCACACCGCCAACCGCGCTGGCCATCCGCGCCGCCGAAGCCCAGGGCCTGAGCAACTTCAGCGTGCTGTGCTGTCATGTGCTCACGCCGGCGGCCATCACGCACATCCTCGAATCACCCGAGGTACGCCAGTACGGCACCGTGCCGCTGGACGGTTTTGTCGGTCCGGCGCATGTGAGCATCGTCATCGGCAGCCGGCCCTACGAAGGGTTTGCGGTGTCGTACAACAAGCCGGTGGTGATCGCCGGTTTCGAGCCGCTCGACGTGATGCAGGCCATCGCCATGCTGGTGCGCCAGGTCAACGAGGGTCGTGCGGTGGTGGAAAACGAGTTCACCCGCGCCGTGACGCGCGACGGCAACCAGGCCGCGCAGGCCCTGGTGGCGCAGATCTTCGAGGTACGCGACAGCTTCGAGTGGCGCGGCCTGGGCGAGGTGCCACAAAGCGCCTTGAAGATCCGCCCGGCCTACGCGCGCTTCGACGCCGAACAACGTTTCAGCCTGAGCTACACGCCCGTGCCCGACCACAAGCAATGTGAGTGCGGCGCCATCCTGCGCGGCGTAAAACGCCCGGCCGACTGCAAGTTGTTCGGCACTGTCTGCACGCCCGAGTCGCCCATGGGCTCGTGCATGGTCTCGAACGAAGGTGCCTGTGCGGCGCACTACAGCTACGGGCGCTTCAGGGACATTCCGATCGTGGCTGCCGAACAGCCCGCCTGAACCCGACCGACACACCCTCGCCGCGCCGAATGCGCATGAACCAACAAGTCACATGACAAGAAGCGCCATGAAGAAGGACTACCAACGCCCGATCGACTTCAAGACCGGCCGCGTCGACATGACCCACGGCGCCGGTGGGCGTGCTGCCGCGCAGCTGGTGGGCGAGTTGTTCGCGCGCGCCTTCGACAACGAGTTCCTCGCCCAGGGCAACGACGGCGCGCTGCTGCCCGTTGCACCTGAACTGCATGACGGCGGCAAGCTGGTGATGGCGTGTGACGGCCATGTGGTGTCGCCGATCTTCTTTCCCGGTGGCGACCTCGGGTCGCTGGCCGTGCACGGCACGGTCAACGACGTGGCGATGCTGGGCGCACGGCCGCTCTACCTGTCGGCGAGTTTCATCATCGAGGAAGGTTACCCGCTGGCCGACCTGAAACGCATCGTCGAATCGATGGCCGCCGCATCGCGCGAGGCCGGCGTGCCGGTGGTGACAGGCGACACCAAGGTGGTCGAGCAGGGCAAGGGCGACGGTGTGTTCATCGCCACCACCGGTGTGGGTGTGGTGCCGCGCGGGCGGGTCATCGGTGGCGCGCTGGCGCGACCGGGCGACGTGGTGCTGCTGTCGGGCAGCATCGGTGACCACGGCGTGGCGGTGTTGTCCAAGCGTGAATCGCTGGACTTCGAGACCACGATCGAAAGCGACAGCGCTGCACTCCATACGCTCGTGGCCGCGTTGCTCGCTGCTCTGCCCGACGGTGCGGTGCATGTGCTGCGTGACCCGACCCGCGGCGGCCTGGCGACCACGCTGAACGAGATCACGCGCCAGTCAGGCGTGGGTTTGCTGCTGCAGGAGGCCGCCATCGTCGTGAAGCCGCAGGTCGACGCGGCCTGCGAGCTGCTGGGGCTGGACCCGCTTTACGTGGCCAACGAAGGCAAATTCATCGCCATCGTCGCGGCCGACGCGGCCGAAGCGGCGCTCGCCGCACTGCACGACCACCCGCTCGGCCGCGACGCGGCGCGCATCGGCGTGGTCATCGCCGACGATCACCACTTCGTGCAGATGGACACCCGCTTCGGTGGCCGTCGTGTCGTCGACTGGCTGAGCGGCGAGCAGCTGCCGCGTATCTGCTGATGTGCGAACCCCGCCAGTGCCGAGAATGAACGCATGAACTTTCGCGACCGCAACGTCAACGCCCCGACTGGCGACCTGGCTGGTGATCCGGCCGGCGGCCTGACTGGCGGCTCGACGCGCGGTCTGGCCAGCGGCCTGGCCCGCGATCCGGTCGGCAACTTGACCAGTGATCCGGTCACCACGCTGGCCGGCACGGCGGCAGCCACGCTGGCCGACGCGCCGCTGCCCGCCGTGCTGGTGGTCGACGACGAGTCACGTTCACTCGACGCCATCCGGCGCACGCTGGACGAGGATTTCACCGTCTTCACCGCCACCGACACCGCCGCGGCGCGTGAACTGCTGCAGCGCCACGAGATCGCCGTCATCCTGTGTGACCAGCGTATGCCGGGGCAGACGGGTGTGCAGTTCCTCAAGGAAGTGCGCGAGCGCTGGCCCGAGGCGGTGCGTATCGTCATCTCGGGCTACACCGACAGCGAAGACATCATTGCCGGCGTCAACGAGGCCGGCATCCACCAGTACATCCTCAAGCCCTGGGTGCCCGATCACCTGCTGGCCTCGGTGCGCGGCGCGGCCGAGGCACGCGCGCTGCAGGGCAGCATCAAGCGCCTGGACATCGAGTTGCGCAGCCCCACGGCCGTGCTGCGCCAACGCTCGGTCGAGAAGCTGGACAAGGCACGCCAGCTGTTCGGTTTCGACCGCATCGAGCGTGCCGTCGGCAGCCCGCTCGACGCCGTATGCGACATGGCTGCACGCGCCGCGCGCTACGACCTGGCGATGCTGGTGCTGGGTGAATCGGGCACGGGCAAGGAACTGCTGGCGCGTGCCATCCACTACGCCAGCCCACGCGCGTCGGGTGCCTTCGTGGTCGAGAACTGCGCGGCCATCACCGACACGTTGCTCGAAAGTGAACTCTTCGGCCACAAACGCGGCGCCTTCACCGGCGCCTTCGACGACCACATCGGCCTGTTCCAGCGCGCCGACGGCGGCACGGTCTTCCTGGACGAGATCGGCGAAACCTCGCCGGCCTTCCAGGTGCGATTGCTGCGGGTGCTGCAGGAACGCGAGGTGCGCCCGGTCGGTGCGGCGCGGCCGGTGCCCGTCAACGTGCGCGTGATCGCCGCCACCCACCGCGACCTCGAGGCCGAGGTGCGTGCCGGGCGCTTCCGCGAAGACCTGTACTACCGTATCGCCGGGATCACACTCACCATGTCGCCCTTGCGCGAGCGCAGTGGCGACATCGCGCCGGTGGCGCGGCGCCTGTGCCTGGACGTGGGGGCAGAACTCGGCCGGCCGCAGGCGCGCCTGAGCGACGAGGCCCTCGCCTGCCTGATGGGCTACCCGTGGCCGGGCAATATCCGCGAGCTGCGCAACGAGATTGCTCGGGCCATCGCACTGTCGGACGTCGACCTGATCGGCGCCCAGGCCTTGTCGACCAAGGTGCTGCACGGCCAGGCCGGCATCTCGGCCAGCGCCGCTCGGCCGGCTGGCGGTATCCCCAGCACCGGCACGCTGCAGGAACGCCTGGACGCCATCGAGGCCATGGTGCTGCGCGAGGTGCTGCTGCGCCTGCGCTGGAACAAGACCAAGGCCGCCGCCGAACTGGGCCTGTCGCGTGTGGGCCTGCGAGCCAAGATGCAGCGCTTCGGGCTGGAGAAGTGAGCGTGACCGACAGCAGGAAGGACTTGGCGGCACACGGTGACCCCAAGGGTTCGAGCAGCAAGGGCTCGCCACGCGACGCGCAGTTCGACGATGCGACAACCGACGTCGGCAAACTCAACGTGCTCTGGCTCCAGTCAGGCGGCTGCGGCGGTTGCAGCCTGTCGCTGCTGAACGCTGACACGGCCGACTTCCACGGCCAGTTGCGCGACGCGGGCGTGAACCTGCTGTGGCACCCGTCGCTGTCGCTCGAAAGCGGCGCCGAGTTGATCGACATCCTCGACGCCAGCCTGGACGGCCGGCTGCGCCTGGACGCGTTGTGCATCGAAGGTGCGGTGCTGCGTGGCCCCAACGGCACGGGGCGTTTCCATATGCTGGCCGGCACCGGCCGGCCGATGATGGACTGGATCGAGCGCCTCTCGGCCGTGGCGCATCACGTGCTGGCGATGGGCAGTTGCGCGGCCTGGGGCGGCATCACCGCGGCCGGCAGCAACCCGACCGACGCCTGTGGCCTGCAGTACGACAACGACCACCGCGGCGGCCTGCTGGGCGCCGACTTCGTCGCCAAAGGTGGGCTGCCGGTGATCAATGTGGCCGGCTGCCCGACCCATCCCGGCTGGGTGATCGACACCCTCATGCTGCTGGCCAGCGGCGAACTGAACGCCGACGGGCTGGACGCCCTGGCCCGGCCGCGTTTCTATTCGGACCAGCTCGTGCACCACGGCTGCACCCGCAACGAGTACTACGAGTTCAAGGCCAGCGCCGAATCTCCCGCGCAGCTGGGTTGCCTGATGGAGCACATGGGCTGCAAGGGCACACAGGCGCACGCCGACTGCAACACCAGGCTGTGGAACGGCGAAGGGTCGTGCACCCGCGGTGGGTATGCCTGCATCTCGTGCACCGAGCCGGGTTTCCAGGAGCCGGGCCACGCCTTTCATCTCACACCCAAGGTGGCGGGCATACCGATCGGCCTGCCGACCGACATGCCCAAGGCCTGGTTCGTGGCGCTGGCGTCGCTGTCGAAGTCGGCCACACCGAGGCGGGTCAAGCAAAACGCCGTGGCCGATCACCTGGTCGTGCCGCCGACGGTGAAACGCACGCGGCTGCGATGACAGGAAACCGCCCGATGCCGGCCGCCGATTCGACGAGCCCAGGCCGACCGACGCGGCGTGACCCGAGGCCCTCGCCATGAGCCGCCAGATCGTCGGTCCCTTCAACCGCGTCGAGGGTGACCTCGAAGTCACGCTCGACGTGGTAGATGGCCGGGTCGCGGCAGCCCACGTCAACGCGCCGATGTACCGCGGCTTCGAGCAGATCCTGCAGGGCAAGGCGCCCCGCGATGCGCTGGTGATCGTGCCGCGCATCTGCGGCATCTGCTCGGTGACGCAGTCGGTCGCGGCGGCCAACGCGCTGGCAGCGCTGGCGGGTGTGACGCCACCGCGCAACGGTCGGCTGGCCACCCAAATCACGCTGGCGACCGAGAACCTGGCCGACCACCTGACCCACTTCTACCTGTTCTTCATGCCCGACTTCAGCCGGCCCGCCTACAGCGCGCGGGCCTGGTGGGCCGAGGCGGTGCGGCGCTACGACCCGCAGACGGGCGAGCGCACCCGTGCAGCCACCGCGGCGCGCCAGCGCTGGATGACACTGATGGGCACCCTGGCCGGCAAATGGCCACACACCATGAGCATCGAGCCAGGCGGCAGTTCACGTGCCATCGAGGCAGGTGAACGCGTGAGGCTGCTGGCCAAGGTGCGCGAGTTCCAGTCCTTCGTCGAAACCACGCTGCTGGGCGACTCGCTGGCCCGCCTGGCGGAGATCGACAGCCTGGCTGCCCTGTGGGCCTGGGTCGACGAAGCACCGCAGCAAGGCGACCTGCGCTTCTTTCTGGGTCTGGCGCGCGATCTGGATCTGGCGCACCTGGGCACCGGCCCGGGCCGCTACCTGTGCCACGGCGCCTACCCCGAGGACGACGGCGCCTGGCTCGCCCCGCCCGGGCTGTGGCGCGCCAGCGACGCCCGCCTGCATCCGCTCGACCTGGGCAAGATCACCGAAGACGCCAGCCACGCCTGGATGGCCGAGGCCGGCGCGCCGCGTCACCCCAGCCGCGGCCTGACCGAACCCGACCCCGACAAACCAGGCGCCTACAGCTGGAGCAAGGCGCCGCGCCTGGGCGGCGAGGTGGTCGAGGCCGGCGCCATCGCCCGTCAGCTGGCGGCCGGCCATCCGCTGCTGCTCGACGCCGTGGCGCGCACCGGCGGCAATGTGCTCACACGAGTGCTGGCGCGGGTGGTCGAGATCGCCGTGGTGTTGCCCCACATGGCACGCTGGCTGCGCGAGCTGCATCCAGGCGAACCCTGGTGTGTCGACGCCCACCTGCCCGCCGACGGTGACGCCGTGGGCCTGACCGAAGCGGCGCGCGGCGCCCTGGGCCACTGGCTGCGGGTGCAGGGCGGGCGCATCGCCAGCTACCAGATCGTGGCGCCGACGACCTGGAACTTCTCGCCGCGCGACGCTGCCGGCACACCCGGCGCCCTCGAAGCCGCGCTGGTGGGCACACCCGTGTCGCCCGGCGCAGCCACACCGGTGGCCGTGCAACACGTGGTGCGATCATTCGACCCATGCATGGTCTGCACCGTGCATTGACGGCAATGCGTGCGACCGGTCGCTCCGCTGGCGCTTGTGGTCACCGCCGGCAATCTCGCCGTCCGTGACAGGCCGGGCGATGCCGTCGGCAGCAGGCCGCTGGGCACATGAGTCAGGGGCTTTTCGGCGAAGCTAGCATGCCGTCGAAGCGCCCGCACAGGTCGCCGTGGAACCGACAACGGGTGATCGATGTCAGATCGTCAGCCTGTGTCAGCAAGACCGGCCCCGGAACAGGCCAAAATGCGCGGCCGGCACGGGACAGTCCCAACCCGCCGCGACCTTGACGCCCGGACCCCGGTGCCGAGGCCACCAGAACATGGGGACAGGTCGGCGGAGCCGGCCCAGCAAAAGTTGACTATGAAGCGTTTGGATGACTTCCGCATGCAGATGGGCCGCCACGAGCTGGTGCCCATCATGATCGGCGGCATGGGTGTGGACATCTCGTCTGCCGATCTGGCCCTGGAGGCGGCGCGCCTGGGTGGCGTGGGGCATATTTCGGACGCGATGATCAAGACGGTCACCGACCGGCGCTACAAGACCAAGTTCGTCAAGGCCAAGCAGGCGCTGTACAAGTACAACGCCGAGTCCGAGGACAAGTCGCTGGTCAAGTTCAACCTCGAGCACCTGGTCGAAGCGACCAAGTTGCACGTCGAGGCGACCATGACGCGCAAACGCGGCAGCGGCATGGTGTTCATCAACTGCATGGAAAAGCTGACGATGAACGCGCCGCGCGAGACGCTCAAGGTGCGCATGTCCGCCGCGCTGGACGCCGGCATCGACGGCATCACCCTGGCGGCCGGCCTGCACCTGGGCTCCTTCGCATTGATCGAGGACCACCCACGTTTTCGTGATGCCAAGCTCGGCATCATCGTGTCGTCGCTGCGTGCACTGCAGCTGTTCCTGAAAAAGAACAGCCGCATCGGACGATTGCCCGACTACGTGGTGGTCGAAGGCCCGCTGGCCGGTGGTCACCTCGGCTTCGGCATGGACTGGGCCAAATACGACCTGGCCACCATCACGGCCGAGATCCTGAACTACCTGGCAGCCGAGAAGCTGAACATTCCGGTCATTCCGGCCGGCGGCATCTTCACCGGCAGCGACGCCGTGAGTTTCCTCGAGATGGGCGGCGCAGCCGTGCAGGTGGCCACACGTTTCACCGTGACCAAGGAATGTGGCCTGCCCGACGACATCAAGCAGGAATACTTCAAGGCCGCCGAGGACGACATCGAGGTCAACGAGATCTCGCCCACCGGCTACCCGATGCGCATGATCAAGGCCAGCCCCGGTATCGGCGACGGCATCCGCCCCAACTGCGAGGCCTACGGCTACCTGCTCGACGCCAACGGCAAGTGCGCCTACGTCACGGCCTACAACCGCGAGCTGCTGGCCCATCCGGGCGAAAAACGCATCTCGGTGAAGGACAAGACCTGCCTGTGCACCCACATGCGCAACTTCGAGATCTGGACCTGCGGCCAGACCACCTGGCGGCTGAAGGACACCTCGCGCCGCGTTGAGGACGGCAGCTACCAGCTGCTGACGGCCGAACACGTGTTCCGCGACTATCAGTACAGCACCGACAACAAGGTGCAACTGCCCGAGATCAGTGAACCGGCGTGATGCCCTGTCGTCCGGTCTGACCAGCCTGAGCGGGCTGGCCGGCCTGACTGCCACAGCGGCCAGCGCCGCCACACCCGCCATGCAGGCCCCCGCCAGTCAGGTCGACGTCGACACCCTGCGCCAGCAGGTCAGCGCCACCGAGACGGCGTTCGCGCGCACCATGGCCGAGCGCAACTTCGAGGCCTTCCTGAGCTTCGTCGCCGACGACGCGGTGTTCCTCAACGGCGGTGACCCGCTGCGCGGCAAGGCCGCCATCGGCGCACATTGGCAGAAGTTCTACACGACACCAGGCGCGCCGTTTTCGTGGCGCCCCGATCTGGTCGAGGTGTTGGCCAGCGGCGCACTGGCTTCGTCGAACGGGCCGGTCGCCAACCCGGCGGGCAAGGTGTTTGCGCGTTTCTATTCGACCTGGCGGCTCGAGTCGCCGGGTGTGTGGCGCATTGTCTTCGACAACGGCTACGAGGTCTGCGGCTGAGCGCGCCGGGCCCGGCACCGGCAGGCAGACCAGCCACGATCTGACCAGCGGAAGGCCAGCAGGTGAAGTACATCGTCCAGGCCCTGTCCCCCAGCGGTGAGGTGGTGCCGCTGACCGTCGACGCCGCCGACGGCAACGCCGCGCGCCTGAGTGCCGCCAGCCAGGGCTACAAGGTGGTGGCCGTGCGTGGTGGTGCACCCTGGTCGTCGCTGGCCCGGCTCGCCGGCCTGCGCCTGTCACCGACCACAGGCTTCTCGCTGCAGTTGTTCTGCCAGGAACTGGTGTCGCTGCTCGATGCCGGCTTGTCACTGGTCGAGGCCATTGAGCTGCTGAGCGATAAGGAACGTGGCCGCTCGGGCGCCCAGGTGCTGACGCAACTGCACGCCGACCTGCAGCGCGGGCTGAGCTTCTCGGACGCACTGGCGCACCAACCCGAGGTGTTCGCCGCCTTGTTCGTGGCCACGGTGCGGGCGAGCGAGCGCACCGGCGACATCGCGCAGGCGATCGGGCGATTTCTGGCCTACCGCCAGCAGATCGACGCCATCCGCCGGCGCATCGTGTCGGCCTCGGTCTATCCCGTGGTGCTGATGGTCGTCGGGCTGCTGGTTGCGGCCTTCATGCTGCTGTTCGTGGTGCCGCGTTTCAGCCGGATCTACGAGGAGCTCGGCAACGAGTTGCCCTGGCTGACCCGGGTGATGATCGACTGGGCCCGTGTGCTGGACGATCACAGCTGGCTGGTGCTGCCGCTGGGCCTGGCGCTGCTGGGTGGCGTCGCCTACCTGCTCGGCCGGGCGCCGGTGCGTGCTGCGCTGGTACGGCGGCTGTGGCGCATGCCGGTGATCGGCCGGCACCTGGCGCTGTACGAGCTGGCGCGGCTGTACCGCACGCTGGGCATGTTGCTCGACAGTGGTGTGACCCTGCCCAGCGCGCTGGACATGTCGGGTGGCCTGCTCTCGCCCAGCTTGCGCGCCGGTCTGGCCCGGGCCGCGGCCGACATCCGCGCCGGCCAGCCGGTGTCGCGCGCCTTCGAGCGCCACGGGCTGACCACCGCCGTGTCGCTGCGCCTGCTGGGTGTGGGTGAACGCAGCGGCCGCCTGCCGCACATGGTGCAACGTATCGCGCTGTTCCACGAAGACGAACTCGGCCGCTGGCTCGAGTGGTTCACCCGGCTATTCGAGCCCGCGCTGATGATGGTGATCGGCGGTCTGATCGGCCTGATCGTGGTGTTGCTGTACCTGCCGATCTTCCAGCTGGCCGACAGCATCCGCTAGCCCGCAGGGCCCGCACCAGCGACCGGCGCTGACCAGAGTGGGTCGTGGACGGGCGAGGTCGTCCCCGGGGCGGCCAGTCGATCGTGTTGCGCAGCGGCACGCAGGGTTTCGAACCTGAGTCCGATCAAGTTCGGCCGCACTTATCCTGCGATCATTTGTCACATCCCGACCCATCCTCGAGCCGGATCGGCGCTCGCTAGCATGCGACTCATGTCCCTGGCTCCTTGCCCATGACCTTGATCGACGCACCGGACAGGTTCCGGATCGTCCCCTTCGACGCCGACGAGGTGGCAGCCGCGCGTGTCCGGTCCGGCAGCGCAACGAGCCTGATCGAGGCCCTCGAAGCTGCCGCACACCTGCCGCCCGACGAGTTCGTGCAGCGGCTGGCCGCCACGGTGCACCTGCCTGCGCTGGTGATGCGCGACCTGCACACACTCCACGCTGCCTTCGACGTGCTGCCTTTTGCCGAGGTCAGCGCCTACCCCTGCCTGGCACTGCGTGATGCCAGCGGTGCCTTGCTGCTGGTGCTGGCCGACCCCTACGACACACGGCTGCGCGCCTGGGCCGACGAACGTTTCACCGAGCCGTACCAATGCCACCTGGCACATGCCAGCGACATCCGCGCCTACCTGGCCCGGCATGAGGAATCGCTGCGCGCCATGGACAGTGTGCTGGGCGCCGATGCGGCCAACGACACCCAACTCGACGACGCCGGTGTGTCGCTGTCGATCACGTCGATCAGCGAAGACGACAGCCCGGTCGTCAAGCTGGTGAGCTCCACCTTGTACGACGCACTACGTTCGGCGGCCAGCGACGTGCACATCGAGACGACACCCGCCGGCCTGACCATCCGTTACCGCATCGACGGTGTGCTGGTGCCGGTGGGCAATGTCTCGGGCGCCGGGCTGGCCGAGCAGGTGCTGTCGCGCATCAAGGTGCTGGCCGAACTCGACATCTCGGAGCGCCGGGTGCCGCAGGACGGGCGTTTCAAGGTGCGCGTCAAGGGCCGCGCCATCGACCTGCGGGTGTCGGTCATGCCCAGCATCCACGGCGAAGACGCGGTGCTGCGTATCCTCGACAAACAATCCCTCAGCGCCGAAACGCTGGGTCTGTCGCCGGCGCAGCTGGGCTTCGACGCCGCCGACATCGAACCCATGCGCAAGCTGGCGAGTGAACCGTACGGCATGTTGCTCGTGACCGGCCCCACCGGCAGCGGCAAGACCACCACGCTGTACGCGCTGCTCAGCGAGATCAACAGCGGCCAGGACAAGATCGTCACCATCGAGGACCCGGTCGAATACCAGCTGCCCGGTGTGCTGCAGATACCCGTCAACGAGAAGAAGGGGCTGACGTTTTCGCGCGGCCTGCGCTCCATCCTGCGCCATGACCCGGACCGCATCCTGGTGGGTGAGATCCGCGACCCCGAGACCGCCGAGATCGCCGTGCAGGCCGCCCTCACTGGTCATCTGGTCTTCACCACCGTGCACGCCAACAACGTGTTCGACGTGATCGGCCGGTTCACCCACATGGGTGTGGAGCCCTACACCTTCGTCACCGCCATGAACGGCATCGTGGCGCAACGGCTGATCCGCAAGGTGTGCAGCGACTGCGCGGTGGACGACAGCCCCGACGACAAGCTGCTCGCCGCCTCGGGCCTGCAGCGCGCCGACCTGGGTGGCTATCACTTTCGCATCGGGCGCGGCTGCGGGCGCTGCCGCGGCACGGGTTATCGCGGCCGGCGCGCCATTGCCGAGATCCTGCTGCTCAATGACGAGTTGCGCGAACTCATCCTGCGCAATGAGCCCGTGCGCCTGCTGCGTCAGGCCGCCACCCGCAACGGCACCAGGTTGCTGCGCCAGGTAGCGCTGGACTGTGTGAAACGCGGCGAATCGACATTGCAGGAGATCAACCGTGTCACGCTGGTGGCCTGAGCGCCTGCTCATCGGCCTGGCGCCCGACCGGGTCGACCTGCTGCGCCTGGGCCGCAGGCCGCACCGATCTGTCGTCGACCAGACCAGCCTGAGCTGCACGCCGGTGGCCGGCCAAGCGCCCTGGGCGGCAGCCCTGCAAACGCTGGACTCGGCGCTGCAATCGACAACTGAGCCCGGGCCAAACACAAGTGACGGTGTCATGCCGGCGGCGATGTCGGCCGGCGCCTCTGTGACCGTCATCCTGTCCAACCACTTCATGCGTTACCTCGTGCTGCCCTGGCAGTCGGCGCTGACACGCAGCAACGAGCTGGCGACGCTGGCGCGCCTGCGTTTCGAGCAGGTTCACGGCGCGGCAGTGGCCGACTGGACCGTGCAACTGGCCGACGACGGCTACGGCGCACCACTGCTGGCCTGCGCCGTCGACACCAGCCTGGTCGCAGGGCTCAAAAGTCTGATGGAGCAACACGGCCTGCGGCTGACGTCCATGCAAGGCCTGCTGATGGCCGCGTTCAACCAGCATCGCCAGGTGCTGGCCCAGGCCGCGGCGGCTGCCAGCGCCGAGCAACCGTCCGCGCTGGCGTTGATCGAGCCCGGCCGCCTGTGCCTGGCACTGCTGGCTGGCGGGCAATGGCTCAGCGTGAGCACCCGCCGCATCGGCGCCGACGCCGGCCCGGTGATCGAGCAGGAGCTGGCTGCGCTGCAGGTCGACCCAGCCTGCCTCGACGTCTTGCTGGTGGCGGGCGCCAGCCGGCCGCAACTCGCCCCCGGCCGCCAGATTCGACTGCTCGCCGCGCCTGGCGCACCACCAGCGCCGGGTGATGCACCGTCGGGCGCGCCGCCGAACACGGCGTCACTGGCTGTCTGGGGGACGGTGTGATGCGCCGGCTCGATCTCGACCTCGCGCGCAGCCATCCGGCCCTGGGCGGCTGGCCGCTGCCCGCCGTGCTGCTGGCGGCACTGATGCTGGTGGTGGGTGCGGGCCTGGCGGTTCAGGCCACGCTGCGCTGGTCGGCCTTGCAGGACGACGTGGCGCAACTGCAGCAACGCGCTGCGCGCCAGCGCGCCAAACTGCCCGCACCGACCGGCGCCAATCCGGCCCGGTCGGCCGCAGCAACTTCTGCCACAACGTCCTCCACTACCTCCGCCGCAAGCGCCGCCATGTCGACTGCCTCACAGGCTGTCACGACTGCGGCCATGACAGCGACAACGTCACCGGTGTCGTCGCCGGCCATTCCGGCAGCGACACCGGCAGCCCGACCAGTGTCCCCACCACTTGCCCAACGCGGCGCCGTGATCGACGAAGAGACACGCCGCGAGCTCGACAACGCGCGCCAGATCCTGACCCAGCTCGCCCTGCCCTGGGAGCCGTTGTTCGGTGCCATCGAAGCGGCCCTCACACGCGACACCGCGCTGCTGGCCATCGAGCCCGATGCGGCCAAGGGTGTGGTTCGTATCAGCGGTGAGGCACGCAACTATCCGGCCATCCTGGTGTTGATGCGCCGGCTCGAGCAACCGGTGACCGGCCACGGCGTGGTGCTGAGTGGTGTCCACCTGCTCAACCACGACGTGCGTGACGACGTGCCCGAGCGCCCGCTGCACTACACACTGGCCGCACGCTGGAGCACCTCGCCATGAGCGCAGTTGGCCCGAGGTTGCACCCATGACCGCCCGCCTGATCTGGTGGGCCGAGCGGCGCACACCACAACTTGCCGCCGCCCTGGGCCTGGTGCTCATCATGTTGACCCTGGCGATACACACCCTGCTGCTGGCGCCACTCGATCAGCAGCGCCTGGCCTTGAGTGCCCAGACGACACGTGGTGCCGCCACACAACGTGGTGCCGACGCCGCGGCGGCTGCCCAGTCACCCCAGGCGCAGCTGGAGGCTTTTTACGCCCACTTTCAGCCGGGCGTGCCGCTGCCGGACGGGCTCGAGCGGGTGCACCAGATCGCCACCAGGCTGGGCCTCGAGTTGTCGAACGCCGACTACCAGCTCAGCAGCCCGCCGGGCAGCAAACTGGCGCGTTACCGCATGAACGTGAACCTGCGCGCAACTTACCCGGTGCTGCGTCGCTTCGTGGGCACGGTGCTGCGTGAGCTGCCGACGCTGGCGCTCGACCAGATCGGCGTGCAGCGCAACGAGATCGGCGACACCGAGCTCGACGTGCGCCTGAGTTACAGCTTCTACCTGCCCGCGTCATGACGCCACGCCGCACCGATGTTCGTCTCATCGCCTGCAGCTCGGCTGTGACCAGGCCTGACCTGTGCCGGGCAGCGGCAACGGTGGCGACCTGTGGCCTGATCGCCATGATGGTCGGTGTGCGTGGCGGTGGTGCCCTTGCGCAAGCAGCCCCGTCCGCGGCAGCGGCCGCGTCGACACCGAGCCTGGACACCCGCCGCCTGACCACCCGTGCGGCGCCGGCCAGTGCACCTCTGGATGCCTTTGCGCCGCGCAGCTGGACGCGGGTGGCGCCGGCCTTGCCACCACCACCGCCGCCGGCGCCGGTCGAGCTGCCGCCACCCGCACCACCGCAGGCGCCGCCGCTGCCCTTCAAGTACATGGGCCGCCTCGAAGAAGCGGCCGGAGCCACACGCTGGTATCTGCTGGCCGGTGAACGCCTCATCGTGGCCAGCGCCGGCGACGAGATCGATGGCCGTTACCGCGTCGACGGTGTGTTGCCCGACCAGCCCCTGCTGCTGCGTTTCACCTACCTGCCGCTTGCCCAGGCGCAGACACTTGCCATCGGAGTTCCGCCGTGAACCGCGCCCCTGCACGTCTGGTCATCCTCCAGCCGCTCGTTCGACAACCGGTCGTTCGACAACCGGTCGTTCGACCCTCAGTTTTTCAGCAGCGGATCGGCAGGCATCTGCTCATCGCGGGGGTGTCGCTGCTGGCTGCGGCCTGTGCCGCCCCACCACCCGCCGAAGACGTGCCGGCACTGATCGATGCCGGCCAGCATGCCCAGGTGCTGGCGCGTTACGAGGCGGCGATGACCAGCAACCCCGCCGACGCCGAACGCCGGCTGCACTACATGCGGGTGCGCGAACAGGTCATCAACCGGCTGCTGGTGCTGGCATCGGCCCAGGCCAGCGCCGGTCAATACGACAACGCCGCCAACACCTGCCGCGAGGTGCAGCGCATCGACGCCGGCAACAGCCGGGCACGCGCGCTGCTGGCCAGCATCGACACGGCGCGCCGCCATCAGCAGCTGGCAAGCGACGCACGTGCCCGCCTGGCCGCGGGTGACAGCCTGGGCGCCGACCTGATGGTCAAGGCCATCCTGAGTGAAGACCCGGGCCAGGCCCAGGCGCGTGAGCTCGACCGCCAGTTGCGCGACCTCGACCGCAAGAAGGCCGTGGCGGTGCCGGTGCTCAAGTCGCGCCTGCAGCAACCTGTGACGCTCGAGTTTCGCGACGCCCAGCTCAAGCTGGTGCTCGAGGCGCTGGCGCGTACCGCCGGCATCAACTTCGTGCTCGACCGCGAGGTGCGCCAGGATCTGAAGGCCACCATCTTCGTGCGCCAGGTGCGGGTGGAAGACGCCCTCGAGCTCATCTTGCAGAACCTGCAGCTCGACAAAAAGGTGCTCACCGACAACACGGTGCTGGTCTACCCCAACACGCCGCAGAAACAACGCGAGCACCAGGAGCTGGTGATGCGCACCTTCCACCTGGGCAATGCCGACCCCAAGCAGACGCTCAACCTGCTGCGCACCATGCTCAAGACCAAGGACATGTTCGTCGACGAACGCGTCAACCTGCTGGTGATGCGTGACACCCCCGACGTGATCCGCGCCGCCGAACGGCTGATCGCCAGCCACGACGTGGCCGACCCCGAGGTGATGCTCGAACTCGAGATCCTCGAGGTGTCGCGCAGCAAGGTGCGCGACCTGGGCATCACCTACCCGAGCCAGTTCGCCGGGCCGGGCAGCGGCGGCGCCAAGTTGTTCCAGATCGGCGACATCACCACACGCACCGTCAACGTCGACACCGGCTTTGCACTCAAGCTGCTGCGCACCGACGGCGACACCAAGACACTCGCCAACCCGCGTGTGCGGGTGCGCAACCGCGACAAGGCGCGGGTGCATGTGGGCGACCGGGTGCCGGTGATCTCGAGCACCATCGTCGGTACGACCAATCTTGGAACCAGCAGCACACCGGTCACGACCGAGCAGATTCAGTACCTCGACGTGGGCATCAAGATCGAGGCCGAACCCACCATCCACGCCGACGACACGGTGGCCATCCACATCAACCTCGACGTGTCGTCGCTCGGCACCCAGACCCAGACCAAGGCCGGCACCACCGCCTACGAGGTGGGCACGCGCAACGCCACCACCACGCTGCGGCTGCGCAACGGCGAGACCCAGGCGCTGATGGGCCTGATCCGCGACGACGACGTGCAGGCCGGCTCGGGCCTGCCGTTCATCGGTGAGTTCCCCATGCTCGACCGCATCTTCGGCACCCGCCGCACCGAACAACGCAGCCGCGAGCTGGTGCTGCTGATCACGCCGCAGCTGGTGCGGGGGGTGGAACGCGGCGACGCCAGCCTGAGCGAATTCTGGTCGGGCACCGAGGCACAGATGCGCACCCGCTCGCCGTTCGTCGAGACCGTGGGCGACGCGGCGGCGGGAAGCACCACGACTGGCACCATGACCGGCATCACCGGCACGACGGCAGCGTCGGCCAGTGCGGCGCCAGGTGCCACGGGCGTCAGGTCGACCACCTTGACGCTGGACGCCGGCTCAGTCACCGCCCCTCCGATGACCTTGAGCTGGCAGACACCCGACGCGGCCAAAGCCGGCGAGGTGTTCGTCGTCACCCTGCAAGCGCGCAGCGAAGCCGCGATCAAGGGCGCCACACTTCAGCTGCGTTACGACACCGAACAGATCGAGGTGCTGGGTGTGGACGACGGCGGCTACTTCGACAGTGTCGGCGGCAGGGCCGTGTTCACGCCGCGTATCGACCCGCGCCAGGGCGCGATCTATGCCACGCTGGGCGCCACCGGCGCAGCGTCTCGGGCCGGCGCTGGCGCCTTCGTCAAGCTGCGCCTGCGAGCACTCAAACCCGCCAGCCGCAGCAGCCTGCAGCTCACCCAGTCGGTGGCGGTGGACGCCGCCAACCGGCGGGTGCCGATCGAAGGTGCGCAGGTGCTGGAGCTGCGATCGGCGCCATGAACCGAGCCGCCATCGCGACGTTGCCACACAAGCTGCGTGGCTTCACGCTGATCGAGCTGATCGTGACCGCCGCCATCGTGGCCGTGCTGGCCTCGGTGGCGCTGCCGCTGGCCGAGCTGACCGTCAAACGAGGCAAGGAGACCGAGTTGCGCGCCGCGCTGCGCGAGATCCGCGGCGCCATCGACGCCTACAAACGGGCGGTCGACGATGGCCGCATCGTCAAGAAGGCCGACGAGACGGGCTACCCGCCCAACCTCGACATTCTGGTCGACGGGGTGGTCGACGCACGCAGCGCGAAGAAGTCGCGCCTCTACTTCCTGCGCCGCCTGCCGCGCGACCCGCTTCACGCCGACACCAGCACCCCCGCCGCGCAAACCTGGGGACTGCGCAGCTACGACAGCCCACACGACGACCCGCGTGAGGGCCGCGATGTGTACGACGTGTATTCGAGATCGCCAGGCACGGCCATCGACGGCAGCGCCTACGCGCAGTGGTGAGCACGGCGCGTGATCGGCGGCGATCGACTGCCATGACAGGCGCCCGTCGACGCCGCCAACGTGGCGTGAGTTACCTGGCGCTGCTGCTGACGATGGCGCTGTCGGGCATCGTCATGGCCGGCGCCGCCACGGTCTGGAGCCAGGCCCAGCGCCGCGAACGCGAAACCCAGTTGTTGTGGGCCGGCGGCCAGATCCGCCAGGCGATCGCCAGCTACGCCCGCATGGCCGCCCTTTCCGACCCGGATGCCTCCGGCAGCACGGCCGGCCTGGGTGACAACCGCTATCCGCAGCGCCTCGAAGACCTGCTGCGCGACGACCGCAGCCTGACGCCGCGGCGTTTTCTACGCCAGATCTACCCCGACCCGATCACCCGCAGCAGCGAGTGGGGGCTGATCCGCAACGAGGCCGGCCGCATCGTCGGTGTGTACAGCCTGTCGGAGCAGGTGCCCATCAAGACGGGCAACTTCGCCCGCGCCGATGCTGATTTCGAAGGAGCACGGAGTTACGCCGACTGGCGCTTCAGCGCGGTGGCCACACCGGGCGTGCGGCGCCTGGCACCCGCCTCCACATCGGCATCGGGCAGCACCGGCGCGGCCGACGAAACCGAGCAAGGCGGCAACGCGGAGTCCGGCCCGGGCCGGGGTGCCTCGACCATGCGTCCGCGCCCGCTTCCGCAGCTGCCGATGCCGTCGACACCAGGCTTGTTGCGCCCGTTGCCCGGCACCACACCTGGTCAGGCGACACCGGCCGCTTCGGCACCCGGTCAGCCTGCCGTGCCGCCGCCAACTGGCGCCGAACCCGCGTCACCCGAGATTGAGCCCGAGACTGAGACGGACGCCGGGGCGGAAAGTGACCCGGAGCCATTGCCCCCACCCGATCCACCGGTAGACAACAACGATTGATCGACGCCGCCCGACTACAACGGCGCCAGCACGTCCACCTTGCCGGTGGTGCGCAGGCGTGCCACCTCGCGGTCGAGTGCTTCCTTGCCGCGTGTGCTGCGCAGGTGCTGGCGCACCGGTTCGTCGACCTCGGCCAGTGTCAGCGTCACACCCGGCACATGTTGTTCGAGCTGAAGGATGCGCAGCCCAGCGGGGCTGTCGATGACCTCGGACACTTCGCCCGGTGCCAGCGAAAAGGCGGCGGCTTCGATCTCGGGCGCTTGTTCACCTCGGCCGAAGGGATCCATCTCGCCGCCCCATTGGCGGGTCGGATCGTCGGAAAACTGGCGCGCCAGGGTGTCAATGGCTTCACCGGCCAGGATACGTGCGCGCAAGGCCTCGATCTGCTGGCGCGCCCGGGCGCGGGTGAATCCGGCGCCGTCGACCTCGGGGTTGGCCGGCGCCGTGGTCGCAGCGGGTGCAGCGATCAGGATCTGACGCAGCTTGACCTGTTCCTTGCGTTTGAACAGGCCGGGGTTGGCGAGGTAGAAGGCCTCGACGTCGGCCGCCTCGACCCGCACCTCGCGTTCGACCACACTTTGTGCATATCGGTCACCCGACAACAACTTGCGGGTGTGCTCGCGGTAGGTCGACGCGTTGAAGCCGCTCAGCACGATGCGGCGGTCGAACTGGTCGGGGCTGCGAAAACGCCCGCGGGTTTCGGCCAGCACACGGTCGACCTCGTCGTCGCCAGCCACCAGACCGACGCGGCGCGCCTCCTGCCACAAGAGCT
The DNA here is from genome assembly GCA_016702605.1 of Candidatus Intricatilinea gracilis. Classification (GTDB taxonomy): domain Bacteria; phylum Pseudomonadota; class Gammaproteobacteria; order Burkholderiales; family Burkholderiaceae_C; genus Sphaerotilus; species Sphaerotilus gracilis. The sequence continues at coordinate 75,311 of JADJDQ010000006.1, read as the reverse complement.
CGATACGGATCAGGCGATCCAGCGCCTCACGCTTGAGGTCGCGGGCCCGAGCCGGGTTCTGCATCCGAGCGATGTGGATGTTGCGCTCGCGCAGCAGATCCTCGAACTGGCGATCGAGCAGTTCGAACGTGATGCCGACGCCGTTGACACGTGCGGCCAGCATGGCCTGCGCCTGCGCCACGCCGCCCAGCCCGTCCAGTGGCCCCGGCAAGGGGGCGCCGGCAAGCAGCAACAAGGCAAGCAATGGCGGCAGCACGCGGCGCACCGTCCAGATGGGGCCGGTGCTGCAGCGGCGATCAGGCTGTGACATCGAGTTCATGGCGTGAGGTAACCGCCGAGGGGCCGCAGGCCTGACCCGTCTGGCGCGACGACGAACACAAAGCCGCCCAGCGAACCGATGCGTCGATCGGCGTTGTAGCTCAGGGGTGGCAACAGGCCGGTGTCGAAGCCTTGCACGCCTTCGAGTGTCTCGATCAGCTTGCGGCGCGACAGATCATGGCCGGTGCGCTCGAGCGCCTCGACCAGCAGCAAACCGGCGGCGTAAGCGGACATCACGGCGGGGGCGACGGGTCGGTCCCGACGCATCGACGTGCCGGGCTGCGGCTTGCCGGTCGCCGCCGACACGGTGGCCCCGGCACTGCCCGCCGCGGCGCCAGCTCCCGATGGCGCAGCTTTGCTTGCGCCTTGTGCAACAAGCTCACTCACGGTGGCGATCAACTGGGGTGGTGCTGCGCTGGGGTTGCTCGGGTAGGCCAGCCGGGTGTGGTCGCGCCAGGTTGCTGGCAAGGTAAGCAGTTCGCGCGAGGCCAGCGGGCCAGGTACCAGCAGTCTGGGTGCCCAGCTCAGCTCAGTGGCGGCGGCGGCCAGTTCTGCAACATCGGCACCCGGGCCAAGCACCAGCACCGAGGTGACACCGCGCTGGGCGGCATCTGCGGCCAGTGGCCGGGCAGTTGGACCGTTCGGGCCAAAACGACGCAGCAGCGGCTCGGGCGCACCGTCACGCATCAACTGCGCCTCGATCGCCTGGGCCGTAGCGAGCCCCTGGGCCGTGTCGGGGTACCACAGCAATGTGGGGCCGGCCTTGGGTACTTCAGTCGCCGCCTGTCGCAACAACACCCGCGCCAGTTCGGTGATGCCGGGCAACAGGTGGAAGACCTGCGGTACGGAGGCCTGCACATCTTCCGGATACAAGGTGAGGGGCCCGACGACCGGCAGCCGCTGCGCCTGGGCAAGGTCGGCGAGTGTGGTCTCGATGCCGGACGACAACGGCGCCAGCAAGGCGAACACGTCGGCACCTTCGAGCGAGCGGCGCACACCGGCGCGGGCCTGGTCGATGTCGGCCGGCAGGGTCTCGACCACCAGTTCGAGCCGGCGGCCGTGGATGCCGCCACGTTCGTTGATGCGTGCAAACCAGGCGGACCACAGGGCACGCAGGTCGGCGGCCAGTTCAGCCTGGCGGCCGCTGGCGGGCAGCAAGGTGCCGATGCGCAGCACCTGTTCACCCACACCCGGATCGCGCTGGAACTCGAGCTTCTTGAGGTAGGCAGCCAGGGCGTTGAAATCGCGCGCCGACATCGCGTACCGCGGCATCGCCGGGCCGAGGGTATTGCCCGACGGATCGACACCATCGAACACCGCACGGCGCAGCGACTGTTCGTCGAACGGACCGTGGCGCCGGCCACTGTCGTGATGATGGCCGTAGGGTTTGACGAGTTCGGACCAGCGGATGTCGGGCGGCACCACCCCGCTTTCGGCGCGCCCGCGGCCGTCTTCACCATGGCAGTTGCCACAGGCCACGGCCGCGCCGGCGAGTGTGAGCCCGGCCATGCCGATGCGGGCATCCAGACGTGCACCGCTGGGGCTTTCGCCGCTCATGAACAGACGTTTGCCAGCTTGTTCGAGCTCGGTCAATTCGGCGCCGACCGCAACATGGCCGACGACGAGCGCCAAGCCGGATGCCAGCACAGGCAGCACCCGGCGCACCAGGCGTGTCAGGCCCACGGGGACACCCGCAGCGTCAACCTTGGGGGCAACACTGCTGGTGGCCTACGGACGGGCAGCAGCGGCAGGTGCAAGTGAAGCGCCGGGCGGGCCGCCGACCAGCGTGACCAGACGTTCGGCGATGGCGGCGGCGGCGGCATCGGGCCTGATCTTGCTCCAGCGTTTGGCGGGCACGTTGCCAGCGATGAACAGGGTCGAGTGGCCCTCGATCGTCTCGCTGTATTGGCCGAGCTTCTTCAGGATGTGGTCGACGCGGTCCTTGCGGCCGGTGAGAAAGGTCCAGCCCGGCACATCGGCGCCTTGCTTCTTCGCAAATTCCTTCAGCGCCTGTGGTGTGTCATTGGCCGGGTCGGAGGTCAGCGAGACGAAGAACACCTGTTTGCCGAACATGTCGGCAGGCAGGTGAGCACGCACCTCATTGAGCTGCTGGGTGAGCAGCGGGCAGGCGTCCTTGCAACTGGCGTAGATGACATTGATCAGCACGGTGCGACCCTGCAGCACATCGGAGTAGAAGCGCACCGGCCGGCCGTCCTGGGTCTGCAGTTCGAGTTCGGTGAAGTAGGTGGCAGCATCCTGGGGCCCGGGTTTGCCAGGCGGTGCAACCAGAGGTGCGGCCGTGGGTTGGTCCGGCTGGGCAGCATGGTGATGGCCGGCATGGGGGTCGGCGGCATGGCCGACACAGGGCAGCATCAAGGCCAGGGCGGCGGCAATCAGGGTGGACTTCATGGGTGTGCTGGGCGGGTCGATGATGGGCCGGCGATCAGTTCGTGGCATCGATGGGCGGCCCTGATCGATGGCGTCGCGTCGATGCCTCGATGGGAGACATCAGCTCGGGCCACCGGCGCGGGCACGCGCGGCGCTGAGGTCGTTCACGGCACCGAGCAGTTGATCGGGCGTGGGGAATCCATAGAAGCGCAGCCATTTGCCGTTGCGTGCATCACCCACCAGCACCAGCGGTGGATGTTCGGCAAAGTTGGCCGTGTAGGCACCGAAGGCCTTGAGGGCCTCGTCGACCTGCGGCTTGGGCCCGGTGAGCCAGGTCCAGTTCGGACCGGCGCCAAGGCCTGCGGCAAAACTCTTGAGCCGCGCCGGTGTGTCACGCACCGGATCGACCGTCAGCGTCAGCAAGGCGACATCCCGCTGGGGCCTGGCAGCAAGTTTGTCCTGCACCTGGGCCATCACCGCCGACAACACCGGGCAGACCGTGGTGCAGGTGGTGTAGACAAAATCAACCACCACGATGCGATCACCGATGGCATCACTGCGCAGACGTGTCTTGCGACCCAATTGATCGAGCAGGGGGGTATCGGCAAGTTGGATGCGCGCCTGCTGCGGCTTCACACCAGCGGCTGCCGTGGCCGGCATCTCGTGATGCTGGTGGGCCGAGTGCCCGGCTGCGCCATGGTGGTCATGCTGGGCGTAGGCTGGCGCAAGCCAAAGTCCGGCGGCTACGGTGGCCACAGCGGTCGACAGGCGCAAGAGAATGCGCGGGCGGTGAGGGGATCGGGTCATGGAGGGCTTAGACATGAGTTGTGGCATCAACGTGTCGCCACCGGGGCCGGATTGGTGACCTTGTCCAAGGCCTGCAGCGAGTAATACGGCAACTGCCCGTAGGCGATCTTGAGCCTGGGCACTCCGAGGTAAACGTACCAGGCGCCTGCCTGTGCCAGCGGCACGCGGGCTTCGTAGACACCCGCACCCACCTCGACCACGGCGGTTTCGGCGCGACGCCGGCCAGGTGCCAGGTAATACATTGCCGTCAGGCCGGCCAGCCCGGGACGGGCCTCACCGGTCAGCGAGTCGGCGACGTGAAAGCGAATGACTGCGACATCGTCCACGCTGAACTCGCGCCGGGTGGTCTCGAAGTCGATCTTCAGTGGATCGACCACCTTGGCCAGGCGCGGATTGGTCGCCACATCCGCGGTAAAACAATGCAGCACCTGTGGCGACTGCAGCATGAAGGCGATGTCGTAGCGCCCAGCCACCGGGATCCGGACACGCCCTGCATAAACACCCGGCTCGACCTCTTTCAGGCTGCGGTCCACCACGGTCACGGCACGTGGGCTCGACCCGTAGACGCGGTAGTTGCTGGATGGCGCGTTCGTGCCTTCCATGTAGTAGTAGGTCGTGCCATCGGCCGGGTTGACGACGAAGATGGTGCCTTCACCCGCAGCAGCCACGATGGTGTCGGCGATCGCGATGCCACTGTTGGTGCGTGGCGGCTGGTCACCGGCCGAGAAGTTCTGCACCGCCACCTGCCGCCCACGGCCCAACGTGGCCAGGTTGATCATGCTGACACGTTCGGAGTGCAGCGAGCGTATATAGGCGTAGGTCTTGCTGAAGCTGAGTTGGTACGGTTGGCCGGTGATGGTGACGTCCTGCACCTTCTCATTGCTCGCGGTGTCGACCACATGAACGCGGTCTTCCTGCGGATTGAGCACCAGAGCAAAGCGCCCGTCCGGCGTGACACGCAGCGGCCCCAGCCCCGGTTCGAGCTTGATGCGACGTGTGACTTCCAGGGCGCGTGTGTCGATGACGGCGACGTGGCCATCCACTCCGTCGGACACGTAGACCGAGCCCGACAGCGCCGAATGCGCCAGAGCCAGCGGCTGCGCACCGGTCGACAGACTCTTGATCGACTGGCGTGTAGCCACGTCGACCACGGTCACCGTGCCACCATGGCGACTCGTGACGAAGGCCAGGCGACTGTCGGGTGTGAAGGTAATCTCGTGATGCCCTGCACCGGTGACCACGAACCCGACCGGCTTGCTGGTCTCGGTATCGATGACGGTGACACCACTCGTCGCTGCATCGTCGGTGTTGTTGCCGACCCAGAGGTACCGGCCATCGGGCTGCAGGCTGACACGCACCGGTGTCTTGCCCGCGTCGATGTTGTCGACGACCTTGAAGGTCTCGGTGTCCATCACCGCCACCTGGCCGACGCGGGGCATCGAGATGTACAGCCGACGATCGCGGTCGGAAGAGACCCAGTCGGCCCCTGGCGCCTTGAGCACCACACTGGCCAGAGTGCTGGTGGCACCGGCCATGCTCACCACCGGGTCGACGATGGCGACCGAGGCGTCGTTGTTGAGCAGCACCACGTAGTAGCTGTTCAGGTCGACCATGGGGCGGATGCCGATGGCGCCCTTGAGGTACAGCGAAATCTTGTCCTTGCAACTGCGCTGTTCGGCGCCGCCCTTGGCCTGGATGACCTGCGACATGTCCATCCATGCGCCGGGAACCGTGCCACGGATGGCCTGTCCGCTGGCTTCGTCGCTCAGCCTGAATCGCACGTCGGCGAATTCACCTTCCATCAGCGACTTGACACCTTGTGCCGGGACGAGGCTGAAGTCAACGGCAACACCCGACCGAACCAGCCGCTGCGACTCACCGGACAGCGTCGCTGCAGGCGGTGACATCGCGGCACCCGCTGGCACCACGGCACCTGCGGGTAGCTCGGCGCCTGTCGCAGCGGTCGCGAACGTCACTGCCAGCCAGGCAAACACACTGGTCCGTATCACCCGCCGCAACGAACAGCAACTGGTCATCATCACTTGGCCTCACATCAAAACTCGACTGCACCAAGACACAAGGCGCTCCACCAGCAGTTGCCGGAGGAGCGCCCCGTTCACCTCAGTGGATCACTGCACCCGCAGCAGCCCCCACACGCCCGACGAACTGCCGAACGAACCGACGTCACGGAACAGGTAGTCACCCGGCACGCTGTTGCCGCCACCAGCGCTGGGCAACAGGATATCGAAGTGCGACATGCCGGACCAGCTTTCCTGGCCACCCTGAGCGAACCCCAGCGGGTTCTTGCCCAAGGCGCGCGACCCGACACTCTTCATGAGGCAGGCACCGGTCAGCTTGTTGCGCGATTCACCTGGGCAGATGTACGGATCACGTTGCCACACATGGCCATGCTGCGCAAAGACAGATCCGCGCTTGGTGCCGTGTGGTGCGGTGATATGGATCCGGGCCGGCTTGCCTGCAGTGGCCAGGAGCACAGGAGTGACCGGGTCACCTGTCAGCCCACCCGCCCCCGGGACGGTAATGCTGTTGCTATACGCAGCGTGGGCATTCGGGATGGCGGCGAAGCTGCCTGGCAACGAAGCCGGCCCGAACGGCGCGTTGGGTAGCAGTCCGAACCTGAACCACATCGGCTCGCTAGCGTAATTGAGTGCCATGTTGCTTGCGTCGGCGCTGTCCTCGGGCAGCGGCCCCTCACCGCTGATGTGTTCGACAGGCATGGTCTCCTTGTAGAAGTGGGTCATGGCCTTGGTCATCACCAGCGAGAAGTCACGGAAGGCGTTTGGCGCGGTCATGACACAGTTGGCCACACCGGACGGACACACCGTGGCCTGGGCACGGGTCAGGCGGGTGCCGACACCGTCCTGGCGGTCGAACACCTGGGTGTTCTCGGTCCAGGTCGAACCGGCCGGTTCGACCACCATGGTGCCGACGAGCGACTTGGCCGCCTGCTTGATCTTGTCTGCCGGCGTCAGGTTGAAGCCGCCGAACTCGATGGGCGTGGGCACGATGGTGACGATGTCGATCAGCGCGCTCAAGGGGTTGCGCGCCACGGCACCCAGACCCAGATCACCGGCGTACCACTGGTAGGTGCGTGAACCGCCGGGGGCCACGGTCTGCACCGGGTTGACACCGACGTTGCTGCCGTCGTTGCGGGTCACGTCGTACTCCACCAGTTGAGGGTGCAGACCGACATGGCTCGACGCGCGGATCAGGTTGTTGTTGAAGGTGGTGGACCCCTGGGCATGCAGGCGATCGCGTTTCACGATGCCCTCGAGGATGGTGTAGGCGGCCAGGTCAGGCACCATGGCAGGCAGCTGGTTGCGCACCGTGACGTTAATGCACTCACCAGGGCGTGCACGCAGCACGAGTGGTTCGACAGGTGCCGTTGCCAGCAGCTTGCCGTTGGCATCGAGGTCGGATGTGCGCACGTACATGAGCGCAGTCGGATCGTGCAGCGGACCCTGGCGAGTCGTGGTCACGACCGCACCAGTCGCATCATCGACGGTCGTGCCGGTCACGACGGCGTTGCGGTGGTTGTAGACCAAGGTGCCGCCCGCCGGGTCGAGGCGAGCACCGACATTGTTGGTGGCCACGTCACCGCTCGTGGGCATGGCCACGCCGAAGGCATTGCCCAGGGCCTTGTTCGCCAGTACGGCAGTGATGTCGTAGTTGCGGCGCGGAGCAGTACGCGGACAGACGCCAAACAGGCTGCCACCTTGTTGTGCCCGTTCTGCCGCCGGCAGGGTGAAGGCAATCAGATTGGCCGGGATCTGCGGCTTCTTGCCAGGCAACTGGAACAGGTCGGCCCGCGGCAGGGTGTAGTTGCGCATGATGCCCCACATGCCTGTCCACCAACCGTCGTTGGACGAATCCATCGACCAGGCGTAATCGGCGTTACCAAGACCGTTGCTCATGTCGGCCATGACCGGCGTGCTGAGCGTGAACTGCTCGGAGATGCCGGCAGGCTGCGCGTTGCGCCAACCCGAGTTGGGCGATTTGCCGTGGCCCGAACCGGTGTGTAGCCACTTCAGGCCATGCACGGTGGCGTTGTGCTCTTCTTCATGTCCGCCGGACTGCATCTTCACCCGCACGGTGTCACCCGCATAAGTCCGCATCATGGGCGTGAAAGGATCGCCGGCGCCGACACCTGCGCGGTTGAGCGGCGGCGGGAACTTCGTGCCATTGATGACGGTCGCCGCAGTCGGCTGGACGTTCAAGGCCGCAATCTTGCGATCGGTGCGCGACTGCAGGGCATAGGCCAGGTCGCCAGCCAGGCCGTCGGCTTGTGCTCCACAACCGGTACGGTCCGGATTGGCGGGGCTGCAGTCCTTGCCAGGCGCAGCATCGGGGCCGGCCTTGTTCGGGTCGTACACACGCAGCGCGATCGGCTCGGCGCGGTAGTTCACCACCATCGTGCCCGGATCCTGCACGTCGATCGCCTGCGGACACGGACGCACCGGACAGAAGTTGTTGAGCGGGTTGTTGAGCGTGTTGGCGATCTCGGCGTACAGATCAGGGAACACCGGGTTGATCTGCTTGCGAGCAGGCGGGTTGATGGCGAAGCGGAAGGCATCCGACACCTGGCCGTTGAACTGCGGATTGCCCAGATTGCTGACCACCGGCGGCAGATCGGGTCCGGTACCAGCCAGGGGCAGACCCTGTTGGTCAGCACCCATGTAGACGCCAGCCTCGTAGGCATGCTGGAAGTCGCTGAACTCGAAATAGAACTCGCGATAGGGACTCTGGCAATCCACACCCGACACCTGCTTCGCGGTGGTGCACACATTGGCCTTGACCGAGTTGCTCGCGTACGGACCGGTCTGTGCCTGCGGCATGATGGCCGCTTGCCAGCTGGTCGGACCACCGTCGCTGAATGTCGAGCCATCCAGGCGGGTGTCGGTACGTGCCGGCGCTCCGCTCAGCGGGTCATAACCCAGCTGGGTGCCGGTCTCGTTGTGAGCCCAGCGTGAACCAGCCGGCTCGACCAGCACGGTCGAATAAAGACCGATCTGTTGATGGGTCGATGGACCGTAGTGGTCGTGGGTGAAGATGATGCCCAGGCCACGGTCGACACCCTCGGTGTTGACCACCGGGTCCGAGAACCAGCGCTGAATGGTGGTACGTGCGCCGAGCCATTCACCTGCAAACCTCCCGCCGAGTTGACCCGCCACCTTGCCCCAGTACGGGTGTTCCTTGGCCACCGGGCACACGCCCGTGCCATCACGCGGGTCACCTGATTCGACACCGACACAGGCATTGAAGGCACGAATCGCATGGATGCGTTCGCGTACCGAGCCCGGACTGTTGGTGCCGTCCTCGTAGTTCCAGCCATTGGCAGCGCCGTCGGTGGTGGTGAGGTCCCACTTGGGCAGATGGATGTGCTGGCCAATGATGTCGGTCGGCGTGCGCACCTGGTAGTCGTCGATCTCGTAGTAGCTCGGCACCAGGTTGCTATGGTGATAGATGGCGCAATCGAAGGTGTTCATGCGCATGACCAGCGGCTCGGGCGCCTTGGACTTGTTGATGATGTCCTTGACGTCTTGCCAAAGTGCCACGATGCGCTGCTGCGGGTAGTGGTAGCCAGCCTTGTTGAGCACGGCATCGAACTGCATGTTCGTGCCCTTGTAGATGCGTGGGTTGTCGGAGTTGAAGAAACTCGCGCCACGAGTATTCAGGCCTGCTTGCGTAGCTGACGTCAGTTCACCCGAGAAGAATCGACCGACCACACCAGGCTTGAGCGTTGTACCGGCATCGTCGATACACGGGTTGTGATACGGCGCACCAATCACTGGCTTGGAGCCGTTGACGATGAAACCACCGGTCTGCCCCTTCACCGGGTCGGCCACACAAGCGGCAACCGTGCCGTCGGGCTTGTAGGAGGACACGCAGCGTTGGGCATGGAAGGCCATGGCGACCTTCTCCAGGTCGGTGCCCTCTTCAGGGTAATAGGCGACGTCGGACTTGACGATCTCCTTGGAGAAGTCGAGCCGGGTCGTCACGGCATGTGCAACACCGCCAGCCGCGACACCCTTGAGCGCGTGGCGCGGCAGGCCGCCGTCGAAACCGTCGGCTTGCTCGGGCATGATTTCGGACCACAAGGGGTCGCCGGACGCCTTCAGCGCGGTCGCCTGCGGCTTGGTCAACATGTCGAGCAAAGGCGACGGCGGACGCTGGCCGACGATGTCTTCCATGCCGGCCACCCAGAACGGGTAACCGGGGTTGATGGTCCGGTCGATCACATGCGACAGCGAACCCACCGGTTTGGCCTGATTGGTGGCAGCCATCAGCGGGTTGACTTTGGTCGTCACACGACCGGGCATCACCGGCATGGGCCTGCCGGGCATCGGCACCAACGCCGGGATGGGTGTGCCAGCAACGATCTCGCTGTCGGGATAGGCACGTGAACCGGCAGTCGGCTTGCCAATCGCCAGGCCCCACACGCTGGTGTGATAGCCAGTTGCCGTGGCAAAACCTTGGCCATCCAGCACGGTGGGCGTGGCCTCGAGGATGGTGCCTGCCTGGAAGGTGTCGTTATTGCGCCAGTGGTACCACATGCCCTGGGCAAAGTGAGGATAGAAGTGGCAATGGAAGATGGCGTCACCGGCACTCTTGTTTCGATTTCCAGATCCCCCGAAGTTGATCTCGTAGGTGTAACCCACTCCCGGGCCGATACCTTGCGCGTCGAGGTAATTGGAGTTGTCGTCGTTCGGGTTGTACAACCACTGGTGGTTGTGCAGGTGGAAGACGTGTTGTTCCTTGCCGTAGTGGGTATTGCGGAACTTGACGAAGTCACCCACATAGCTGTGATGCACGTTGGACGGATCTTCGGCGCCAATCACGTAGTTGGCCTTGGGGCCTTGAGTACCTGGCGGCGGGACTTGTCCGGGCAGCAGATTCTCGAGACCGAGATTGGCAGGTACGTCGACCGTGAGTGCCGGGTCGCCGACGGCAAATGAAGTGAGGAAAAACTCCTCGTAGGCACAACTCAGGCAGTCGTGCATGGGCCCCACGCCCAGCCGATTGGCAATGATCTCGGAGCCGATGCCGCCGCTGCCGTAATTGATCATGAAGCCGTCCTTGACACCGGCCAACACATAACGAAACACCGGGTCTTGCTTGAAGAAACCCGGAAAAGCCTGGCCGTTGGTAGCCTCGTCGTGATACAGCGAAGCGAAGTCCCGGAAGGGCTCGAGCCGGTTGGGCAGCGTGGGATTGCGTTTGCCCACACTTTCGAGCGGATAGGTGCTCGGCGGGAAGGTGCCATCCACATTGGGGCCTGCCACCACCGCATTGATCTCGGAGTGCACGATCTCACACTGCGTGGTGGTCGAACACTTCATCATGTTGAGGATAGGCAGACCGGCCTTGCCTTCGGCATTCCACGGCGCACCGGTCGGATAGACAGACTCGTAGTTGGTGATCTTCGGCTGGCCGTTGGGGGTCATCTCGCTGGCAGACAAGCTGCCGTTGCGGTCCAGATCTGCCACCAGGCGCATCTCTTCCTCGTGCACCTGACTGCGGTAGATGCGTGCGCCTGCCGGCTCGACGATCACCTGCCCGAACAGGCCGTTGGCACTGTTGCCCTGGTTCTCGTCGGAACCGATGGTGGCACCACCGGACACGTGGAACACACCCTGCTTTTCAGCATAGAGCTTGTAGGTGCGGGTGCCACCACCCGCCGGGGCAAATCCGTCGTTTGTATTGGCGCCGACCCAGGTGCCGTCACTGTCGATGCTGTCGACCAGTTGCATGCCGGACACATGAAAACTCACCGCCCGGTCGAGCACCTGCTCGTCGAGTTGAACGCCGAGGATCTGGCCGGCCGGGGTAACGATGACGTCCTGGCCGTTCACGTTGATCTGGCGCGGGTTGGGCGCTGCGGTGAACAGGTTCGTCAGGTTGACGGTGAGGCAATCACCCTCACGTATGCGCAACACAAGCGGGCGATGGCGCTTGTCCGGGCGCAGGTCGAGTTGCCCGGGGGTTGGTATGCCGCCTGCCGTGAGCGGCAACTGGCTCGAGACGTTGATGACGTCGCGGGTGAGCGCGAAGATCGTGCCGTTGATATTGCCCGCGCCCAGGCGGTTGTACATCAGCGGTTTGTCGATGGCGACCACATTGGCGGTGACGTTGCGCTGGCAACTGATGGCCGCATGGGCCGGCCCCGCGAACACCGACAGGAGGATTGCGACCAACCATACAAGCGACATCATCCGGTCGCGTGTTCGATCGAAAGCCCGGACGCACTTCGAGCGCGCAATGTTGCATGTGGGACGCATGTCACCCCCCCTGGACGAGAAAACAACCAAACCCAATACCCGCAAGATCACGGCATCCGACGATCGGCAAGGTCCGACTAAACGCGCGACTCGTGTGCGGGGCTTACTTGGCCGCCATCGATAGGCAAGCCCGAATTGATAACGCACAGTAATGTTAGGTAGACACCCTTGGGTCACATCTGCGACACGTCGTCACACGCGGCACCGATCAGATGAAAGCTGAACCTCACATAAGCAACAAGCGATACCGGCTCAATTGCTCGGGAAAATGTTCCATATCGACAGCGTCACTGACTCATTCACACCACATCGGTCGCAACTGCTGCGTGACGACGGCTCTGATCTGTTGTTCCGGTCCTGATCGACAGGCCGTCGCACGGCGGATACGCCCCGGCGTGACACCCCGCGGAAACTGATCCCGGTCAATCCCTGTGTCCGCCGTGTTACCGACACTTCAGAGTGCGGCAGGGTTGTGCGTCGACCACCACCGCAATCTGCCGGCGTCATGACGCCGGCACCTTCCATTGCGGCAGACAACGCCGACACTTGCGGCGCATGTTCGAGTGGAGTGATTTGCGTGCAATCCCGGCCCATGCCCGAGCGCCCCTGGCTGGCCCGCATCAGCGAGGCCGTGGGCGGTGATCCCGGCGACGAAGCGGCGCTGCAGGGTCTGCGCATGCTGGCCATCCTGCGCGGCGTGGCCCCACTCTTCCAGGCATTGACCATGCTGGTGGTCACCCACCACTTCAGCGTGTCGGTGCCAAACGTCGCTTTCTGGTCGGTCTTGCTGGCCGAAGTGCTGTTGGCGATCGCCACCTGGGCCCGGGTGCGGCGCTCGCCGCGCGTGAGTTCATCCGAGTTGTTCTGGCAGGTTCATCTCGACATAGCCCTGTTCACACTCGTGCTCTTCCTCACAGGGGGGGCCACCAACCCGTTCGCGCCGCTGTTCCTGGTGCCGATGGCGATCGCCACCTCGGCGTTGCCGTCCGGCAGGGTCTGGATGATCGCTGTGTCGACCATGGTGGCCTATGTCCTGCTGCGCCACTGGCACGTGCCGCTGCATCACCCGAGCGGTATGACCGAGGTGTACGAACTGCATGAGAACGGCATGGTGGTGAACTACCTGATGACAGCGGCGTTGGCAGCCTTTTTCGGCACACGCATGAGCCAGGCGATCAGGCGCCACGAGCGCATGCTGGCCGACGCGCGCGACGTGCAGATGCGCAACGACTCGGTCGTGGCCATCGGTGCACTCGCTGCGGGTTACGCCCATGAACTCAGTTCACCTTTGGCGACCATGGCCGTGGTGGTGGGTGAACTCGAACGTGAACACCGCGCCGACCCCGACCTGGCTCACAACCTGCGCCTGCTCGACGACCGGATCCAGGCCTGCAAACGCATCATCAGTGGGCTGGCCAGTTCGGCGGGCCAGCGACGCACAGAGTCGGCGAGTGGTGCACGGCTCGACCAGTTCATCGTAGCCATCGTCGAGCGCGCGCGCGCCCTGCATCCAGGCACCACTATCGAGCTGCACCTCGACACCAGTAGCCCGGCGCCGCTCGTGATTGCCGAAGAGACCCTGCGTCAGGCCATCACCAACGTGATCGACAACGCCGTGCACGCATCGGCCGAACAGGTGCATGTCGATGCCAGTTGGGCGCCCGAGCATCTGGTCGTCGAGGTGCGCGACCGCGGGCCAGGTTTCACGCCCGAAGCACTCGAGCGGCTGGGTAAACGCATTGGCTCGACCAAGTCGGCCCATGGCGGCCTGGGCATGGGCCTGCTGCTGACGGCCGCCACACTCGCGCGACTCGGCGGCCGTCTCGACCCGGCCAACCTTTCGGCGGGCGGTGCCAGCGTGAGGCTGACAGTGCCCTTGAGTTCCATCGTGATCAACAAACCCTGAAGGTAGGACATGAATGCCCCATTGGCGGACCGTCCCAGCTTGCTGCTGGCCGACGACGACCGCGTGTTTTGCCAGGTCCTGACCCGCGCACTCGCGGCGCGTGGATTTGCAGTCGACACGGCGCACGACGGCGCCACCGCCCTGCGGCTGATCGAGGACCTCGCCCCCGAGTACGCCATCATCGACCTGCGCCTGCCCGACATGTCGGGCCTGAAGGTGGTCGAACGCCTCAAGGTCATCGACGAAAACACCCGCATCCTTGTGCTGACCGGCTTCGGCAGCATCGCCACGGCCATCCAGGCCATCAAGCTCGGTGCCCTGCACTACCTGACCAAACCGTCCAGCGTGGACGACATCCTCGCGGCGTTCGACAACAAGCTGCCCTGCCCCGAGCCGACGGCGACCGACAAGCCGCTGTCGGTCGACCGGCTGGAATGGGAGCACATCCAGCGTGTGCTGACCGACAACGACGGCAACATCTCGGCCACCGCACGCGCGCTCAACATGCACCGGCGCACATTGCAGCGCAAGCTCTACAAGCGGCCGCCCGCACACTGATCACCTGCCGCAGGTCACATCAACCGCTCTGGTCCACTCCGGGCCATCGTGGTGGCGCAGCAAGCCGGCAGTCGTCCGAAGGTTGCTTCACGTGGCGGCCGAAGTCGGCAATAGTTGCAGGCACACCCCCCGTGTCTGTGCAGGCTGCACACCGCCAGACTCTTACGGCTGATTAATCTGCCTGCCTGAAGTGGATCGACGACCGCTCGATCCTCGGCACCCCACAACTCTCCTCGCGACCCGGCACCGGTGCGCTGTCAGGGCTGGCGCACGCGCCGGTCCACAGCTGACAGGGCGGCGCCAGCGTGGCCGGGTTGCACAGGGTCTGCCGAGGTCTGGTCTCGTCGCGCCATCGACCAGCAGGTCGGGCGCCCGCCCGCACACCACCAGACAAGGGAACACATGAACCCACGATTCATCCGACTCGGCAGGCTTTGCCGTCTCACGCCACTGGCTCTGGCCATCACCCTCGCGATGACGGCACAGGCCATGCACCGCGGCGCAGACAGGGACAACAAGGACGACAAGGACAACAGGGACAACAAGCCGCAGGTCAGCGAAGACACCGATCGCCTGATCGTGAAGTACCGCAATCGCACGACCACCGACGTGATGGATGCCGCAGCGCTTCAAAGTGCCGAACGGGCCGCGGGCAAGTCCGACGTGTTGGTCAAGCACTTTCGCCGCACCGGTTCGGGTTCGCATGTGCTTAGGCTGAACAAGCGGCTCACGCTGGACCGGGCACGCCAGTTGGCGGCCGAGATCAAGGCCACCGACCCGCTGGTCGAATACGCCGAACCCGATCGCATCATGACGATCCAGGTCGTGCCCAACGATCCTTCGTATGCCAGCCAGTGGCACTATCAGGCCAATGCGGGCGGGCTGAACCTGCCGCCGACGTGGGACAAGACCACGGGCGCCGGCGTCACCGTGGCGGTGATCGACACCGGCTACCGCCCACACGCCGACCTGGCCGCCAACATCGTGCCGGGCTACGACTTCATCACCTCGTCGGTGGTGGCCAACGACAGGAACGGCCGCGACGCCAGCGCGCTCGACCCCGGCGACTGGGTCAAGGCAGGTGAATGCGGCACCGGATCGACGGCACAAAACAGCAGCTGGCACGGTACCCACACGGCTGGCACCATCGCCGCCGTCACGGGCAACCGGATTGGTGTGGCCGGTGTGGCCTATGGCGCCAAGGTGCAGCCGATCAGGGTGCTGGGCAAATGCGGCGGGTTCACGTCGGACATTGCCGACGCCATCATCTGGGCCTCGGGTGGCGCGGTGCCGGGTGTGCCGATCAACGCGACGCCGGCGCGTGTCATCAACATGTCGCTCGGTGGCCCGGGCGCTTGCGACACCACCTCGCAAAACGCCATCAACAGTGCGCGCAGCCGCAACACCGTGGTGGTGGTGTCGGCCGGCAACTCGAACCTCGACGCGGCCGGCTTCTCACCGGCCAGCTGCACCGGTGTGATCACGGTGGGCGCGGTCGGTCCGAGCGGCGCCCGGTCGTTTTACTCGAACTTCGGCGCGATGGTCGATGTCTCGGCACCTGGCGGTGACCAGAGCCTGGCCGCCACCAACGGGGTGTATTCAACACTCAACGCCGGCACCAAGGCGCCGGGGGCCGACAGTTATGCCTGGTACCAAGGCACCTCGATGGCCGCGCCTCACGTGGCGGGTGTGGTGGCACTGATGCTGGCACGCAACCCCAGTCTCACGCCAGACGACATCGATGCACGCCTCAAGGCCAGCGCCCGCCCCCTGCCGGTGGCCTGCACCAAAGGCTGCGGCGCCGGCATCGTCGACGCGGTCGCGGCCGTCAACGCGGCAGTTGGTGTCGCCCCGCCACCGCCGCCACCGCCGCCGCCGGCACCCGCGCCGCCGCCTGCAGCGGCCGACGTCGAACCGAACGACAGCACCACCACGGCCCAGTCCGTCAGCTGGCCGGCGACCGTGAGCGGCAACTTCACCACGAGCACCGACGCCGACTACTTCCGCATCACCATTCCGGCGGGCAAGTCCGTCGTCGCGACGCTGGCGCCCAACCCCACGTCGGACTACGACCTGTATGCCTACAACCAAGCCGGGGCTCGCACCACCACGTCGAGCGCAGGCACTGGCCAGGTCGACACCGTCACGGTCGCGAATCCGTCGACCACGGCGAGCATGACCGCCTTCCTGCGCGTCGTGTATTTCAGCGGCGGTGTCGGTGCCACTGCCGGCAAATACACGCTCACCATCAAGTAGCGACAAGTTCGTGCCTGGCCGGGCACGGCCACGTGGTCCAAGCCGGCGGCGGCTCGGCGGCTCGGCGGCTCGGCGGCTCGGCGGCTCGGCGGCTCGGCGGCTCGGCGGCTCGGCGGCTCAGCAGCGAGGCAGTGGGGCTGCGGGGCAGCGGGGCAGTGGAGCGGGTTGGTCGGATACTGCCAACGCCGTGGTGAATGACCGCCAGCAGCAAATTCCGCCAGCCTTGCAGGAATTTGCACTGTCGGCGCAAGCCGACCGTCGCCGCCGGTGGCTAGCATGCGCGGGCCACCGGCGCCGGCCTGCCAGCGCCCTGGCCCGCCTGCCGACCACACAGCTGCGGCGTGGCAGGCGCCGCACCGATCATCCGGCCGACGAACACGGCTCCAACCGGCAACAACATGCACTCACGCGCCCATCGACCCGAGCGTCCGCGCCGACCCGGCATGTCGACGCTGGTGCTGAGCATGGCATTGGCGCTGGCACTGTCGGCATGCATGAACCCGCCCCCACGCAAGGCGCGCTGGGAGTCGGGCGAGACGACCGACCGCATGATCGTCAAGTACCGCAGCCACGCCCGTGCCGATGTGGTCGATGCCACAACGATGGGCAGCTTCGAGTCAGCGGCAACCACGGCGCAGGCGCGGGTCAGGCACGTGCGGCGCACCGGCTCGGGCTCACACATCATGAAGCTCACGCGCCGGCTGAGCCTGGCGCACATGCACCGGCTGGCGGCCCAGCTACGTCAAACCGACCCGAACGTCGAATACGCCGAGCCTGATCGTGTCATGACGATCCAGTTCGTCCCCAACGACCCCTCGTTTACCGCGCAATGGCATTACAGCGAACCGGCCGGCGGGCTGAATCTGCCGGCAGCCTGGGATCTGTCGATCGGCAGCGGTGTCACCGTGGCGGTGGTCGACACCGGCTACCGTCCGCATGCCGACCTGGCGGCCAACATCGTGGCTGGCTACGACTTCATCACCTCGGCCGCCATGGGCAATGACGGTGAAGGCCGCGATGGCAGTGCGATCGACCCGGGCGACGGGGTCGACGTCGATGAATGTGGCTCCGGCATGCCGGCGCTCGACAGCAGCTGGCACGGCACCCATGTGGCCGGCACCATTGCGGCGGTCACCAACAACGGCCTGGGTGGTGCAGGTGTCGCCCCAGGCGCGAAGGTGCAGCCGGTGCGTGCGCTGGGTAAATGCGGTGGATTCACCTCAGACATTGCCGACGCCATCATCTGGGCGTCGGGTGGAAATGTGCCAGGCATACCTGCCAACCCGACGCCGGCCCGTGTCGTCAATCTGTCACTGGGGGCCAGTGGTTCGTGTGACCTGACCACCCAACTGGCGATCGACAACGCCCGTAGCCGCAACAGTGTGGTGGTGGTGGCCGCGGGCAATGCGAGCTCGGACGCGGGCAACTTCAGCCCGGCCAGCTGCAACGGCGTGATCAACGTCGGCGCCGTCGGCCGCGGCGGCGCCCGCGCGTTCTATTCCAACTACGGCCACAGCGTCGATGTGTCGGCACCCGGCGGCGACATGCGGGCCGACCCGAGCACTGGCGGCATCTACTCGACCTTCAATGACGGCAGGCGAGAACCCGGTGCCGACGTCTATGCCTATGACCAGGGTACGTCGATGGCTGCACCCCACGTCTCGGGCGTGGTGGCGCTGATGCTGGCGCGCAACCCGGCCCTGACGCCGGACCAGGTGGAAGCTCAAATCAAGGCCAGCACCCGGCCACTGCCGGTGCCTTGCAGCCTGGGTTGTGGCACCGGCATCGTCGATGCCCGGGCTGCCGTGCAATCGGCCATCGATGCCATCCCGCCTGCCCCGCCGCCCAGCCCGCCGCCCCCACCGAGCACCAGCCCACCACCCGCGCCAGCACCGACCCCGCCGCGTGCACCCCCGGCGCGCACGGTCAAGGAGGTCGAACCCAACGGCAAACGCACCATCGCCCAACGTGTCGCCGCGCCCGCCAGGATCGACGCCAGCATCGCCAGCAAGGTCGACACCGACTACTACGGCATCGTCATCGCGCCGGGGCAATCCATCGACGTGACGCTGGTGAACAACAGCAGCAGCGACTACGACCTGAACGCCTACAGCAGTGCCGGCAAGCTGATCGCCAGTTCGCGCATGGGCACCGGCGAAGTCGACAACGTGACACTGGCCAACACCTCGGGCAACAAGCCGATGACGGTCTACCTGCGCGTCATCTACTACAGCGGCAACCTGGGCACCAAGTCGGGCCGCTACAGCCTGACCGTCGAGTAGTCCACCCGGTCGATTGCGCTGGCGCATGTGGCGCGCGGGTCTGACGCCACAGACCCGGCACCATGCTCTGGGCTGAATCAAAACCCGGCCGGCCGCCGGACGACCCAGGGCCGGACCGGCTTGCGAGGCCTGGGCAGCGCGGTTAGCCTGCTGCACAGCTGGAAGGCGACGTGGCGACTGACAGCCCGGTCGGGTCGGCAAGTGCCACCACACCTTCCACCACAGCGCCTGACTTGTGCAGGCATTCGGCTGACCACAACTGCCGGCAGGCATCCTCGTCAATGAAAAACTCCGAACGTCTCTCAAACAACCTGGCCGGTGCGCTGCTCATCTCGGTCGTGTTTCTGGTGATCACGCTGGCCCTGGACCGTGTCAACCCCACCCCGGCGACACGCTACGTCTTCACCCTGTTCTGTGTGCTCGGGCTGGCCTCGCTTGGCGGCTGGACCTGGCTGGCAGTCAAGGCCGTGACACCCAAGGACTGAAGCCAGCGCCACGCGCTGCTTGGGCGCGTGGCAGCCAGCACAAGGTGAGCCCGACAGCCGCCGGGCACGGCGCCGATTCGGACCCGACGCGGATGCAGACACCGCATGGGCATGGGCATGGGCATGTGCATGGGCATGGGCATGGGCATGGGCATGGGAAATAGTGACGGCACAAGCCGATAGCTGCACGGGAAACCCCTGGCTTATCGGGGCTTGAGATTTCAGGGTTTACCCTAATCTGTGCCACACTCGCACCCAGCAACAAAGAGGACTCACCATGTCCAACGCCCTGAAAGAGCTCATCCAAGCCCTGTTGCCTCATGTCCAGACTCAAGCCGAGCTCGACGAGGCTTTTCTGGCCGAATCGGCCGACCTGCCGGACCTCGAACACCGCATGCACGAACTCGAGATGCACGGTCACGAAGGTGCACTCGCTGGCGGCCTGCCCAACCACTGGAGTCCGGATTGAACAGCCGCGCCACACCTCGGCGCTCGGCGCCATCGCCCGCCGTGTATGCCATCGAGGCATCGGATCTCGTCGCCCCGCTCCAGACTGCCCGCGAGGCCGCCACCTACCTGCTGGCCTGGCCTTTCGACGCCGCACGCGCGCAATACGGCGCGGCCGTTCGTGCGGGCATCCTCAGCCGGTCCATCCTGGCCTCACGCGATTTCGAACATGGACTGGGCCGACTCGAACGCACCATGCTGGGCCCGTTCGCCCGCAGGGTCTGATCACCTGCAACGTGTGATCGCCCGCCCGGCCTGAGTGCCGCCCGGCCTGAGTGCCGCCCGGGCCTGGGCCGACCAGCCCGGCGCCGCTGCCTCGTGCGATCAGGCGACGAGCGGCAAGTCGATGGTCGACGCCAGCGCCACCTCGTCTACTCGCGCAGCACTGGCCAGCACCACGGCACTGCAGCCCCGCGCCACCACCTGATCGAGCGCCTGCCACAGGCACCGGGTCGACGGCAGATCGAGTGCGCCGGTCGGTTCGTCGAGCAGGACCAACCTCCGGCCCGACGCCAGCCCGGCTGCCAGCCAGACCTTGCGCTTCGATCCCGTCGACAACATGTAGAGCGGCTTGTCGATGTGAGCTGCCAGCGAAAAGCCGTCGACCAGCAACTGCCACAGTGCCGAGTCGAACCGTGCGTCGTCGGCCTGCAGCGATGCGGCGTAGGCGCGTGCGCTCACCTGGTCGAAGGCCTCGGTCCACGGCTCGACGAAATACACCTCGCGTGCATAGGCGAGCGGCGACTCGCCCAGGCAGATGCCGGCCAGCAGCAGGTCACCCGAATTGGCAGGCTGCACACCCGCGAACAAACGCAGCAGCGTGGTCTTGCCACAGCCGGTATCGCCGTGGACCAGCGTGACACCTGGCGGCAGACTCACCGACCAGTTGGACACCAGCGCAGGCTGGCCAGGGTAGGCAAAGCTGAGCTGGCGTATCTGCATGACGCAGACTTCGGCGCATGTATTCATGCCCGCTACGCTAACGCAATTCCAGGCCAGCCTTTGCCAGCGCTGGCCCCAGGGCGGCTGGCGCTGCCGGGAGCTC
Organism: Candidatus Intricatilinea gracilis; assembly: GCA_016702605.1. Taxonomy (GTDB): domain Bacteria; phylum Pseudomonadota; class Gammaproteobacteria; order Burkholderiales; family Burkholderiaceae_C; genus Sphaerotilus; species Sphaerotilus gracilis. The sequence goes on along the minus strand of JADJDQ010000006.1, from coordinate 54,459 downwards.
CTTGCGGGCGGCAGGCTGGCTGGTTCACGCCACCTGAAGTCGATACCAGTCGACACCCGCGTCGTCGCGCCGGCACACCACGTCGCCGCGCTGCATCAGCCAGTGCAGGCAGGCCAGGCTTTCGCCGGTGGCCATGCTGAGCAGGTTGACGTCACGCTCGCCGATGTTGCGTTTGAACAGCGCCTCGAACACGTCGACGGCGCGGCGTGGTTCGCTCAGCGCCAGGCGCAGCCGCGCCATCACTGCCTGCTGGTCGGCCTGCAGCGCCTCGATGCGGGCATGCAGCCCGGTGAAACATTCGTTATGGCTGGGCAGCACCAGCACGTCGTCGGGCACCTCGCGCTTGATGCGCGCCAGCGAATCGAGCCAGTCGGCCATCGGATTGGTGTCGGGCTCCAGCGGGTACACCGACACGTTGGACGAGATACGCGGCAACACCTGGTCGCCCGAGATGAAGAGCTCGAGCTCGGGGCAATACAGACAGGCGTGTTCGGGCGAGTGACCACTGCCGACGATGACGCGCCACAGGTGTTTGCCGATGTGGAACTCTTCGCCGTGATGCAGCGCCCTGAAGCTGTCGGGCAGCGCATGGACCATGTTGCCGAAGTTGCCGAAGCGCACCCGGTAGGTCTCGATCGCGGCCTCGGACCAGCCGGCGCGGCGGTAGAAATCGATGCCGTCGCTCGGCGCCTCGCGGCCGGTGTCACCCACGATGACGCGGCAGGTCAGGTACTCGAGCCGCGTCATCCACAGCCGCACCTTGAACTTGCGCGTCAACCAGCCGGCCATGCCGACATGGTCGGGGTGCATGTGGGTGACGAAGACGCGGCTGAGCGAGCGGGCGTCGGGCTGGTTCGCAAACAACATCCGCCAGGTCTGCATGGTCTCGTCGGTGCGGATGCCGGTGTCGACCAGCGCCCAGCCGTCGGTATCGTCGATCGCCCACAGATTGATGTGGTCGAGCCGGAACGGCAGCGGCATACGAATCCAGTGCACACCTGGCGCGACCTCGATCGTGTGACCGCGCTCGGGCACGCCGGCGATGGGGTAGCAGATGGCTGATGGGTGTTTGTCCACGGTGGGCTCACTTTGCTGATCGTGTCGCTGTGCTGGGGGGCCGGTGGTGGCGCATCAGGCCCGGCTCCTGTCACGTTGTAGCCGATCGGGCGACAGAGGCAGGCGTCCCATGGGCCGGCACTGGCGTCGCGCTGCGCGGAGGTCGCTTGACTATCGTCAAGCGAAACACCCAGCAGCCCCCTAGAGTACAAGCCTGCTACTGACCTGACACCGACTTCATGCCCCACCGACACCCTGCCCTCATCTTTGACCGGGATCACCTCGCCTCACTGCTCGACACCCTCGACAACGACGCGCTCGATGCACTCGACTTCGGTGTCATCGGCTTCGATGCGGAAGGCATCGTGCGGCGCTACAACAGCGTCGAAAGCCGCCAGGCGGGGCTGTCACCCGAACGTGTGCTGGGGCTGCACCTGTTCGGTGTAGTGGCCCAGTGCATGAACAACTATCTGGTGGCACAACGCTTCGAAGACGCGGCCGCCAACCGCGAGGCGCTCGACGTCACGATCGACTACGTGCTCACGCTGCGCGTGCAGCCGGTCAAGGTCAGGCTGAGGCTGCTGGCCGAGCCCGGCGAGGCGCTGCGCTACGTGGCCATCCTGCGCCTGCCTTGAGCGCCGGGGAGCCGTGATGCCGACTGTCGGCAGGAACGAAGAGGCCTTGCTGCAACTGCTCAACGCAGCACCGGTGGGCCTGATGCAGACCACGCTGGACGGCAACATCGAAATCGTCAATGCCGTGTCGGCCAAGCTGCTGCTACCACTGGCAGGTGGCGCGGTGCTGAACAACCTGTTCACCGCGTTGGGTGACGTTGCACCCGCGCTGCGCCGCCAGGTCGAGGCCTTTGCGCCTGTGCAGGGCCTGATCTGCGACGGCCTGCACATCGATTGCCCGGCCGAGCAACTGGCAGGAAGCGAGATGAAGGTGCTCGCGCTGACGCTGCAAAAGACCGGCCCGGATCAGCTGGTGGCGGTGTTGTCCGACATCACCCAGCAGGTCAAACACGAGCAGGAGCTGATGCAGTACCAGGCCTGGTCCAGGGCTGCACTCACAGGCGCCGGTGACCATGCGGTCGCCACCCTCGACAGCACCGGCCTCATCGTCGACTGGCACTGCAACACCGACACCGGTTTCGGTTTCGTGCCCGGGCAGTTGCTGGGTCGGCCTTACTCGGTGTTTTATCCCGAGGGCGCCATCACGGCCGAGCGCCTGGTCGACCGCCTGCATGAGGCACACACCACCGGCTGGAGCCTGGACGAAGGCTGGCGCCTGCACGGTGACGGCGGCCGGTTCTGGGGCAGCACGATGATCGCGCCGCTGCAGGGGCGAGGCCTGCCTGGCCCCGCACCGACGCGACCGGACGACTCCCACACGGCCGCGCCAGGCGCATCGGCTTATTCACTGCTGATGCGTGACACCACCGACCAGCGCGAGTCGTTCGAGCAGCAGCGCCGCGCCGGTGCGCGCGACGAACTGACCGGCATGTGCAACCGGCGCAGCTTCTTCGATGCGGCAGAGCTCGAAATGGCGCGCTGGCACCGGGTGCCGAGGCCGCTTTCGCTGGTGATGTTCGACGCCGACCACTTCAAGGCCATCAACGACGCCCATGGCCATGCTGCCGGCGACGCCGTGTTGCGCCGCCTGGCCGAGTTGTTCGGCCGTACCTTCCGGCAGATCGACGTGTCGGCACGTATCGGTGGTGAAGAGTTTGCCGTGCTGCTGCCGTCCACCGATATCACCACCGCCGAGTCGGTCGCCAACCGGCTGCGCCTGGCGGTGATGTACGAACAGATCGTGGTCGACGGTGTGACCATCCGCTGCACCGTGAGTGGCGGTGTGGCCACCATGGAGACCCAGGTCACCAGCGTGGCCGACCTGATCAAACGCGCCGACCGGGCGCTTTACGCCGCCAAGGCCGCCGGGCGCAACTGCATCGTGCGCCACCAGGGTGATACAGCGCACTCGATTCGGTGCGCTTGATTCAGCGCTCGTGAGCCGGGGACTGATTCAGCGCGCCTGATCGGCCAGCGCGTAACCCAACAGCTCGAGCCACAAGGCACCGGCGGTGGCTGAACGCAAGGCAGCGCCGGACTGGTGCTTCGAGCTATCCAGCTGCACGGTCAACTCGCCCAGTCGGCGCATCCAGCTCTTTTCGGCATCGGCCTGGGTTCGTGCGCCGGTCAGGGCCCGGGCCTGGCCCTGGTTCGGCAGCGAGGTGAACGCCTGGTGAAGTGCAGCCACACCCAGCCGAGCCTGGGTCAGGTGGTCGTCGCTGGCCAGCCCGGCAGCCAGCGCGGCGGCGTTGGGCAGGATGTGATCGAGGCTGGCCTCGACCGTGCGGCGCAACGCCAGATCGGCATCACGTGTGTCGGCTGCCCGCACCGGCCTTGCCAGGGTGGCCGACGCCACCGTCATGCGGTGGGCCAGCAGATGGCCACGTTCGGCCTTGCTGCGCACATCCAGCCACAGGCCGTGTTGCTCGACCCAGTGGCGCGCCAGATCCAGCAGCCCGGCCACCGGCCCGTCGACCAGCTCGAACTCGATCTCGCGCAGTGCCAGCTCCGACTCGCCAGCGCGCACCACACCCACGTCCAGCGCCAGCTCGATGTCGGCGCCGGCATGGCGCATGACGCGGTGGCAGCGCGACACATCGGTCTCGAAGGTCACGCGCAGCGCCGCCGCACCGTCACCCAGCGCGCCGGCCAGCGCGGCGCCGGCCGGGTTGCCAGCATGACGCGCCAGATCGAGCCGCGGGCCGGCAGCCACGGCCGCTGCATCGAGTTGCACCTCGTGTTCGATACGGCGCAAGGCATCACCACCAGGCGCCTTGAAGGTCTGCACCCAGCGCTCACCCTCCTGCCGCAGGCGCAGCGCCATGCCGGCCCGGGCCAGATGCAACTCGGGCGTATCGACATAAAACGCGCGCAGCCGGGTGGTCTGTGCGCCGGGTGTGGCGACGCCGCTGCGCACCGCAGCGCGAGCCTCGGGCGGGATCTGGAACTTGAGTTCGATTTCGTGCATGTCGTGAGGTGTCAAGCCTGGCGGCGTGGACCGGGGCGAGCGGGTGTCAGCTCAGGGCCGGCGGCCCCTGTCGGCGCGAAAGAAGTTGTCCAGCGTGCGGCCCGACGCCGCGTTGGCAAACCCATCGAAGCGCCCCTGCTCGGCCAGCACCTGGGCCGCTTGCATGAAGCCGCCCCAGGCCGACCGTGCCAGCGCACCCCCACACTGATGCGGCGCACACCCAGCTCGGCGATGTCGCGCAGTGTGAGTTCGCTGGTCGAGCCCACCAGCAGGTTGAGCGGCTTGGGCGCCACACCCGCCACCAGCGCGATGATGTGCTCGCGGCTGCTGATGCCGGGCGCGTACAGGCAGTCGGCACCCGCGTTGGCATAAGCCTGCAGCCGCGCCAGGGTCTCGCCCAGATCCGGGCGGCCCACCAGAAAACATTCGGCACGCGCCACCAGCAAGGTGTCGCCACCACGCCTGTCGATGGCCTGGCGGGCTGCCCGCAGGCGGGCCACGGCCGTCTCGATATCGAACAGCGGCTGGGCCGCGTCGCCGGTGGCATCTTCGATCGACAAGCCGGCCACACCGGTCTCGACCGCCAGGCCCACACTGTCGGCCACACCCGCGGCATCCCGTGCGTAGCCACTTTCGAAGTCGGCGTTGACCGGCAGATCGGTCGCGCCGACGACGTCACGCAAGTGGTCGAGCACCTCGTCGCGCGACATGGCGGCGTCCGGGCGGCCACGCGACCAGGCCAAACCCGCGCTGGTGGTGGCCAGCGCCTTGAAGCCCAGGCTTTGCAGGTAGATCGCGCTGCCCACGTCCCAGGGGTTCGGGATCACGAAGCAGCCGCTGTCATGCAGGGCGCGAAAGTCGCGGCGCTTGTCGGCGATGGTCGGGCGCATGGTGGTCCTCGGCGGTGATGGTGCCGGCTGATTGTCCGACTCGGGCACCGGCTGTCGCAGCCCGAGCGGTTCGGATGCGGCTAAGTGCGCGGCCTAGTCCGGCGGCGCATCAACGCTCAGACGCTGATCAAGTGGCCGATCAAGTGCCGATCACATGCGTCCAGGCCATCAAGCTGGTGCCAGCCCCAAGCCTGCAGCGTGATGCGCGAGGTGATCACGCATGAAGCTGGTGATGAAGTAGTAGCCGTGGTCATAACCTTCGTGCCGGCGCAGCGTGAGCGGCTGGCCGGCCGCCAGGCAGGCCGCCTCGAACAGATGCGGATGTAATTGCTCGGCCAGAAACTTGTCGGCCAGGCCCTGGTCGATCAACAGTGGCGGCGCCTTTGCGCCGGCTTTCACCAGCTCGGTGGCGTCATGCGCCGCCCAGGCCGAACGATCCGCACCGAGGTAGCCGCTGAAGGCCTTGACACCCCACGGGCACTGCGACGGCGCAGCGATGGGCGCCAACGCCGACACACTCTGGAACAGCGCCGGATGGCGCAGCGCCAGCGTCAATGCACCGTGGCCGCCCATCGAATGGCCGAAGATGCCCACGCGCGTCGGGTCGGCCGCAAAGTGCTCGAACACCAGGCTGCGCAGTTCGCTCGTGATGTAGCTTTCCATGCGCCAGTGCGAGGCCCAGGGCGCCTCGGTCGCATCGAGATAGAAGCCCGCGGCGGTGCCGAAGTCCCACGACGAATCGGCTTCGGCGATGCCGGTGCCACGCGGGCTGGTGTCCGGGCAGACCAGCATCAGGCCGTGCTGCGCCGCGTACTGCTGGGCGCCGGCCTTGGTGGGGAAGGTCTCTTCGGTGCAGGTCAGCCCGGCAAGGTAGAACAACACCGGCAGCTTGCCCGCCTTGGCCTGCGGCGGCACATAGACCGACAGCCGCATCGGTAAGCCAATGACCTCGGATTGGTGCTTGTAAAAGCCCTGCACACCACCGAAGCAGCCGTGTTCGCTGAGCGTCTCGATCGCTGCCATCAGTACATCACCACCGAGCGGATCGACTCACCACTCTTCATCAGGTCGAAGCCCTGGTTGATGTCCTCGAGCTTGAGCTTGTGGGTGATGAGGTCGTCGATGTTGATCTTGCCGTCCATGTACCAGTCGACGATCTTGGGCACATCGGTGCGGCCACGTGCGCCGCCGAAGGCCGAGCCCTCCCACTTGCGCCCGGTGACGAGCTGGAAGGGACGCGTGGCGATCTCGGCACCTGCTTCGGCCACGCCGATGATGATGCTGCGGCCCCAGCCTTTGTGGGTGCACTCCAGCGCCTGGCGCATGAGCTTGGTGTTGCCGACACATTCGAAGCTGTAGTCGGCACCGCCGTCGGTGAGCTGCACGATGGCGTCGACCACGTTGTCCACCTCTTTCGGGTTGATGAAGTGCGTCATGCCGAACTTGCGCGCCATCGCTTCACGCGCGGGGTTGAGGTCGACGCCGATGATCTTGTCGGCGCCTACCATCTTGGCGCCCTGGATCACGTTGAGACCGATGCCGCCCAGGCCGAACACCACCACGTTGGCACCCGCCTCGACCTTGGCGGTGAACAGCACCGCACCCACGCCGGTGGTGACGCCACAGCCGATGTAGCAGATCTTGTCGAAGGGGGCGTCCGAACGCACCTTGGCCACGGCGATCTCGGGCACGACGATGTAGTTGCTGAAGGTGCTGGTGCCCATGTAGTGCAGGATGGGCTTGCCGTCCAGGCTGAAACGCGAGGTGGCGTCGGGCATCAAGCCCTTGCCTTGTGTGCCGCGGATGAGCTGGCACAGATTGGTCTTGCGCGACAGGCAGAACTTGCACTGGCGGCACTCGGGCGTGTAGAGCGGGATGACATGGTCGTCCTTCTTCAGCGTGGTGACACCCGGGCCGACGTCGACCACAACTCCTGCCCCTTCGTGGCCCAGGATGGCCGGGAACAGGCCTTCGGGGTCGGCGCCCGAGAGTGTGTAGTAGTCGGTGTGGCAGATGCCGGTGGCCTTCACCTCGATCAGCACCTCGCCAGCGCGCGGGCCGTCCAGGTCGACGGTCTCGATGGTGAGCGGGGCACCGGCTTTCCAGGCGACTGCGGCTTTGGTTTTCATGGGGTGACGAGGGTGGCGAGTCAGGGGTGGCGCACTGTAGCGCCAGCTCATGCCCGATCACACCGGGGGTATCACTCGACGTTATGCTCACGCCCCTTCGCGGCGGTGGCATCAATCACTGTCCGGGTCGATGCCTGCCGCGACGCAGGCCTGCCAGCCCCCTCTTGCCACGACGCATCGCCGTGAATCCGCCTGACCAAGACCACAGCACCGGCAGCCGCGCCAACGCCCCGACGGGCACTCGCCTGTTTGCACTGATCTACATCTCCAAGGCCGCACGCCTGCTGACGCCGGCCGAACTCGCCCACCTGGCTGAACGAGCGCAGGCCCGCAACCTGATCGAAGACGTCACCGGCCTGCTGCTGTACTCCGACGGCGCCTTCATGCAATACATCGAAGGGCCGGCGCCCGGCCTGTCACGCATCTACGCCGTCATCAAGGCCGACGCCATGCACTACGGCATGATCGACCTGCTGCGTGAGGCCATCCACGAGCGCGAATTCGGTGGGTGGTCGATGACGGTGCGCGACGTCGGCCCTCAGGGCATGACCACCTCGTCCCGCAGCGACGAGTTGCTGCGCCTGCGGCTGGCCAGCATCTCTGCCTCGCATCAGACGGCACGTGAGCTGCTGACCAACTTCTGGAATCACGGCCGTTCCACCGTGACACCGACGCTGGACCGTTATCCCGGCGGCTACGCTGGACACCTCGGGCAACTGGTCACCGGCAAAGAGCGCCCCTGATCGGCGGGCCGCCTGGCGCGGTGCCCCCGTCGAATCGGCAGCGCGGTACGGCCGGCGCACCCTGCACCGTTTCTTGCTCACGTCGAGCGTGGGGACCGCCCGGCTCGGTGCGGTCGCACCTACGCCCGATCGCAAGAACCCAGCACCGCGCCCGTCATGACCCACACCCCCATCCGCTCGATCCTGATCGCCAACCGCTCGGAAATCGCCATCCGGGTGATGCGAGCCGCCTCGGAGATGCGCATGCGCACCGTGGCCATCTATTCGCAACAGGACCGCCAGGCGCTGCACCGTTTCAAGGCCGACGAGAGTTACCTGGTCGGTGAAGGCAAGAAGCCGTTGGCCGCTTATCTGGACGGCGACGACATCCTGCGTATCGCGCGCCAGGCCGATGTGGACGCCATCCATCCGGGCTACGGCTTCTTGTCCGAGAACCCCGAGTTCGCCGAACAGGTCATCGCCGCGGGCATCCGCTGGATCGGCCCCACGCCCGAGGTGATGCGCACGCTGGGCAACAAGGTGGCGGCGCGTCATGCGGCCGTGGCCGCCGGTGTGCCGGTGATGCCGGCCACACCGCCGCTGCCGCTGGACGTGGCCGAGTGCCTGGTGCAGGCCGAGGCAATCGGATTCCCGGTCATGCTCAAGGCCAGCTGGGGTGGCGGCGGGCGCGGCATGCGTGTCATCGAAAACGCCGCTGAACTGCCCGGCGCCCTGGCCGCAGCACGGCGCGAGGCGCTGGCCGCCTTCGGCAACGACGAGGTGTATTTCGAGAAACTCATCCGCCGCGCACGCCACGTCGAGGTGCAGATCCTGGGTGATCGACACGGCAATGTGGTGCATCTGCACGAGCGTGACTGCACCGCGCAGCGGCGCAACCAGAAGGTGGTCGAACGCGCCCCCGCGCCCTACCTCGACCAGGCCGGCCGCACCGCGCTGTGCGCCAGCGCCCTGCGCCTGATGCGTGCGGTGGGCTACACCCATGCCGGCACGGTCGAGTTCCTGATGGACGCCGACGACGGGCGTTGTTACTTCATCGAGGTGAACCCGCGCATCCAGGTCGAACACACGGTGACCGAGATGATCACCGGCGTGGACATCGTCAAGGCGCAGATCCGCATCACCGAAGGTGGCCACATCGGCGTGCCCGAGGCGCCTGGTGCCGAACCCGGCGAAACAGCCAACGGTGCCCTGCACCCGACCGGCGTACCGGTGCAGGCCGACATCCCGCTCAACGGCCATGCACTGCAATGCCGCGTCACGACCGAAGACCCCGAGAACGGCTTCCTGCCCGACTACGGCCGCCTGGCGGCGTATCGCAGCGCAGCGGGATTCGGCATCCGACTGGATGCCGGCACGGCTTACGGCGGCGCGGTGATCACGCCGTACTACGACTCGCTGCTGGTCAAGGTGACGGCCTGGGCGCCCACTGCCAAGGAAACGACGCAGCGTATGGACCGGGCGCTGCGCGAGTTCCGCATCCGCGGCGTCGCAACCAATCTGCAGTTTCTCGAGAACCTGATCCAGCATCCGGCTTTTGTGGACGGGGCGATCACCACCCGCTTCATCGAGAACACCCCGGATCTGCTGGCCTTTGCCGCGAGGCGCGACCGCGCCACCAAGCTGCTGCGTTTTCTGGGTGAAGTGGCCGTCAATGGCAATCCCGAGGTGGCCGGCCGCACCCTGCCCGCCCTGCCGCTTCCCAAGCCAGTGCTGCCCAAGGTCGACCTCGCCAGCCCCATTGCACCGGGTACACGCGATCGCCTCAAGACGCTCGGCCCGGCCAGATTCGCCCAGTGGATGCTCGACCAGCCGCAGGTGCTGCTGACCGACACCACCATGCGCGACGCCCACCAGTCGCTGCTGGCCACCCGCATGCGCACGGCCGACCTGCTGCCGATTGCGCCTTTCTATGCGCGCGAGTTGTCGCAGTTGTTCTCGGTGGAATGCTGGGGCGGCGCCACCTTCGATGTGGCGCTGCGCTTCTTGAAAGAGGATCCCTGGCAGCGACTGGCCGCACTGCGCAGCCGCATCCCCAACACGCTGTTCCAGATGCTGCTGCGTGGCTCCAATGCGGTGGGCTACACCAACTATCCGGACAACGTGGTGCGCCACTTCGTGCAGCACGCCGCCGAGCAAGGCATCGACCTGTTCCGCGTCTTCGATTCACTCAACTGGGTCGAGAACATGCGTGTAGCGCTCGACGCTGTGCTCGAGACCGGTGCGCTGTGTGAAGGCGCCATCTGCTACACCGCCGACCTGTTCGACAAGACCCGTCCGAAATACGCGCTCGACTACTACCTCGGCATTGCGAAGCAGTTGAAGGCTGCGGGAGTACACGTGCTGGCCATCAAGGACATGGCCGGCATCTGCCGCCCGCGCGCCGTGGCGGCGCTGGTCAAGGCGATCAAGGACGAGACCGGGCTGCCGGTGCATTTCCACACCCACGACACCAGCGGCGCCGCGGCGGCGTCGGTGCTGGCCGCGGTCGAGGCCGGCTGCGACGCGGTGGACGGCGCCATCGATTCGATGAGCGGCCTGACCTCGCAACCCAACCTGTCGGCGATTGCCGCGGCACTGGCGGGCACCGAACGCGACCCGGCCTGTCGCAAGATGCACTGCACGAAGCCTCGATGTACTGGGAGGGTGTGCGGCGCTTCTACTCACCCTTCGAGTCCGAGATCCGCTCGGGCACAGCCGATGTCTATCGCCACGAGATGCCCGGCGGCCAATACACCAATCTGCGCGAGCAGGCGCGCTCCATGGGGCTGGCGCACCGCTGGACCGAAGTCTCGACAGGCCTATGCCGACGTGAACCGGCTGTTCGGCGACATCGTCAAGGTCACGCCCACATCCAAGGTGGTGGGCGACATGGCGCTGATGATGGTGGCCAACGACATGAGTGCCATCGACGTGATGCAGTCCGGACGCGAGGTGGCTTTTCCGGAGTCGGTGGTGTCGCTGTTCAAGGGGGAACTTGGCTTTCCGCCGGATGGTTTCCCGGCGGAGTTGTCGCGCAAGGTACTCAAGCTCGCCGAGGGTGACACACCACCCGAACCGTATCGACCAGGCGACCGCATGGCGCCGGCTGACCTGGCCGCCTTGCGCGTGCTGGCCGAGGCCGAGTGCGAACAGCCACTCAGCGAGCCTGAACTGGCCTCGTACCTCATGTACCCCAAGGTGATGCGCGACTACTGCGCGCACACCCGCGCCCATGGCGACACCTCGGTGTTGCCCACACCGGTGTTCTTCTACGGACCACAACTGCAGCAGGAACTGGCGCTCGAGATCGACCCGGGCAAGACGCTGCTGGTGGCCTTGCAAGCCATCACGCCCGACGGTGACGCTGCACTCAAGGTGCAGTTCGAACTCAACGGCCAGTCACGCACGGTGCGGGTGCTGCGCCCCGACGCGGGCAAGGCGCAACAAGGCCGGCCGGTGGCCGACTCCACCAACCCCTGGCATGTAGCGGCACCCATGCCGGGTGGCATCGTCAGTGTGGCGGTCAAGCCGGGGCAACGGGTCAGTGCCGGCAGTACGTTGCTGGCACTCGAAGCCATGAAGATGGAGACCCACGTGGCGGCCGACCGCGACGCCGAAGTCGAGTCCGTGCTGGTCGCACCCGGCGACCGGGTGCAGGCCAAGGATCTGCTGATCGTCTTGAAGCCGATCAGCTGAAAGGCCTGTCCGCAGGGCCTGCCGCCCCGCCCACTGCTTGGTCCAGTGGGCCGGGTGACAGGCGCCTCGGACAGGCTCAGGGCGTGAGCCCATCAGCCGCGCAAGCGTTTGGTGGGTTGCTCGCTGGCCACGGCGCTGGCCGCAGGTGTGGGCTTGATCTTGGCCAGCACCGGGTCGAGTTCACCCGATGCCGACGCGAAGATCGCCAACACGAATGCCAGACAGCTCATGCTGGTGACCACGGCAAAGGCCGCGCTGGCGAGTTGTCTCTTCCTGGATATCAGTTCGAATTCTTGGGATTGCATGATGAATGGTTCCGCCGTTGTTCCTGTAGGAACGGTGGTGAAGGAAACGAGCGCCAAAGCGGCGCCCTGCCCCTGCCGACACGCGGGTAGCGAGTCGCAGTTGCATGCCTGAAATCAACGAGTTGGACGCAGTGCCGCTGGACTTACCTGCACCACACCGGACAAAACAAGAGGCCCGGAACCTTGCGGTATCCGGGCCTCTTGGAGCCTTGGCTCGAGGGGAGCGAATCGTCTTGTCTACGACTCGCCGGGACCCTCGCCCGGATGTGGATGCAGTGCCGCGACGATGTCAGAACCCAGCACACGACCAAACGCCAGTTGCATGAGCTTGCCATGCGGGGCGTACACGCGCGACAGACTGACAGTGTCTGCGTCGAAGGGGGTGGTATTGCAGTTCATCGTGCGACCTCCTCGGCGTTGCGGTGGGTGGAGTGGCTGGTGACGAGCAGTTTGCCCGGCGGGTGATTCGGCTATGCAATTGCACTTGCGCGAATCCGAGACCGGAACATAGTCGAGACGACGCCTGTCGTCAATCAATTTTCGAGATGGCTCAGTCGGCGCGATCATTCACGCCACACGAAAGGCCTCGTCCACAAAGGCCATCGGCCGACTGGACCTGACTCGATCAGGGATGAGCGGCGCGGTACTCGGCGCGTCTGGCGGTGTGGGCGATGACGCGCGCCTCCGCACCGGGCTTGCCACGTTTGACGTCGCGGATGGCACGGTGCAGGCGATCGCGCAGGACGTGGAGCTTGGTACGGTGAGCGTGGGCTGCTATGGCGTTTGACACTGGGTCGATTCCTTGGGTTGATGGAACCTTCGTGTATACGCTGCCAGCAAGCGCCCGTCTGTGCGCTGGCCAACTTAGCCGAAGTTTATTTTCACCGCTGCTCGCACGAGCAGGCGCCGAAGCACCGCGCCAAACCAACTCGCGCGGCTGGTTCGGCGCTCGCTTGGGTCAACCAATCAGCAAGACCTCAGGCGATCTTGACGTATTCGAAGTCACCGCTCTGGTTGTTGATGCCACGTGCCGGCGGGGCGATCCAGCTGGCATAGCCGCCGGGCGCATGGTTGGCCTGCATGAGTGAGTTGATGAAGGCCATGTCGTCGTCGTTGGGCAGCCAGTCGGCCTTGCCGGCGTCCCACTCGGCCTGGCTGAGGATCTTGCCGTCCGGGCCGATGCGTGTACCTGCAAACTCGCCGATGCGGCGGTTGAAGCCCTTGTACGGCTGCGTGAGGCGGAAGTTGATGCCGGCCTTCTCGATCACCTTGTTCCAGCGGTCGATGCCGCCCTGGCAGTCGGCGATGTAGTCGTCCAGCAGGCGGCAGTTGATGGCGCGCAGCGCCGGCACCTGCTCGTCGACGAGTTTGCCGTCGACCACACGCGTCACGCCGTAGAAGGCGTCCTGCAGCTGATGGTCGTCGCCCTTGAGGTTGACTTCGTTGAAGCGGCCCTTCAGGCCCGAGCTGAAGGCCTCGGCGGCGTTGCTGCTGATCTCGCTGCCGAACAGGTCGCGCGTGACGCTCATGTGGAAGTTGGCCTTGCGCTGCAGCAGCGGCAGGTCGACCACACCCAGCTTGCGGATGGCTGCCACGTCGTACGGGTCGGTGATGCCGGCCTTGTTCATCGCCGTGCAGGTGGCCTCAATGGTGCGGCCCACACCGGTCTCACCCACGAACAGATGATGTGCCTCTTCGGTCAACATGAAGCGGCAGCTGCGGCTGAGTGGGTCGAATCCCGACTCGGCCAGCGCGGCGAGCTGCATTTTGCCGTCGCGGTCGGTGAAGTAGGTGAACATGAAGAACGACAGCCAATCGGGTGTGCGTTCGTTGAAGGCGCCCAGGATGCGCGGGTTGTCCTGCTGGCCGCTGCGGCGCTCGAGCAGGGCTTGCGCCTCTTCGCGGCCGTCCTTGCCGAAGTACTTGACCAGCAGGTAGACCATGGCCCACAGGTGGCGGCCCTCCTCGACGTTCACCTGGAACAGGTTGCGCATGTCATAGAGGCTCGGCGCGGTCTTGCCCAGAAAGCGCTGCTGCTCCACCGAGGCCGGCTCGGTGTCGCCCTGCACCACGATCAAGCGACGCAGCAGGCTGCGGTATTCGCCCGGCACCTCCTGCCAGGCCAGCTCACCCTTGTGGCGGCCACAGGGAATGGTGCGTCCCTCGACCTTGGGGGCCAGCAGGATGCCCCAGCGGTAGTCGGGCATCTTGACGTGGCCGAACTTGGCCCAGCCCGACGGATCCACGCCCACGGCGGTGCGCAGGTAGACCTCGGCTTGCTGGAAGCCGTCCGGGCCCATGTCCTTCCACCAGTCCAGGTACTGCGGGTGCCAGGATTCCAGGGCACGCAGCAGTTGCTTGTCGCTGGAGAGGTCGACGTTGTTGGGAATGCGGTCGTCGTAGCTCACTTCGACGTAGGCATCGGCGCGCACCGACTCGGGGGTCTCGATCAGGGTGTCCGTGGTTTCGCTCATGGTGTCTCGCTGGGTTGTACTGAGGGCAACGCGTTTTGGTGCACTTTAGTGCCTACATCCGCAACGCAAGCATGCACGATAGTGCCTATAGCAGACTGCAGTTTGACCTGCATCAGCGATTGCCGGGACTGGGCCCTAGGGATTGCGAGAAGTCGAAGGCTTGCCTCGACCCGGCCGGCTTCAGGCCGGCACGTCGGCGGCGGTGGCGCGGGTGTCGAGGCGGACAGCGGCGACATAGGCCGGATGGTCGCGCGCCACGAAGCCGACGTCCTTTTGACGCAAGACCTGCATCAGCAGCAGGGCGACCGATGCACTGAAGGCCGCAAGGCCCGCGGAACGGTCGGCCATGAGTTTGGCAAGTTCGTGCAGCGCCTCGGGGCTGACCTGCTCGACGAAACGCGCCAGTTCGATCACCTGATCATTGGAGAAACGTGCCACGTCACCCATCGCGGCCCGGGCACCCATCGACCCTTCACGGTACAGGAAACAACTGAACGCGCCGGCTGCCACCCCCACGGTGGCGAGTGTGCCGAGCGGGCGCAACAGGCAGGTCAACATGCGTGAGCGCAGCGTCGGCGAAGCGGCGCGGTAAAGCCTGCTGACGAGTCGTGCCACTCGTGTGGTGTGTGGGCCGGTGGCCGTGGTGGCGGCGGGGGTGGCAAGCAGCAGGGCGTCAAACTCGTCGGACATGGCGATGCTCCTAGGTTTGATTCCGGTGATCGATCGGGCTGGACCTGCCATGGTTTCACAGCAGCGTGACAACTTCACGACCACTCGGGCCTCGTGTTGTGTCAATACGTGTGCTGCGTAGGCTTCGCGCAAGGTCTCGGTGTGCAGGCTGGTTGCGCTTTCACCCACTGCACACGCGGCATCATTTGGTTGCAGCTTGCCCGCCTGGCAAGGCAGGGCCGACAGCCCGAAGTGCGCCCAGGCGTTGAGCCAGCGTGGCTTCGGACAAGCTGCCGACACGGGTCGACACCAGCTCACCCCGGGCATCGAAGAACAGCGTGGTGGGTAGCGCCGATGCATCGAAGGCCGCGCCGGCCAACTTGCGTGCATCGAGCAAGACGTTGTGCAGGGTCAGACCCTGGCTGGCGAGGTAACGAGCGACTTCATCGCGGCTTTCACCCTGATCGACGAACACGAAGTTCACATCCACCTCGCGGCTCTGGGCCTGCTGCAGCATCGGCATCTCGCGTCGGCAGGGCGGACACCAGGTCGCCCACAGGTTGATCACTGTGGGTTTGCCGGCGAAATCGACCAGCCTGACGGTCTTGCCGTCGAGCGCCGCCAGACTGAGCTCGGGCAAGCCCTCGCGGCGCGCTTCGGGCCAGGCCAGCAAGGCCGCCTGACCGGCCATCCACAGCGCCAGCGTGGCCACAAAGGCAGTGCCCACCGGTCTGCGCAGCAAGGTCTGGCGCGACACCTGGCTGAGCCCGTACAGGCTGGCGACAACCACACCGGCCACGGGCTCCCAGCCACCGTCGCGGATGTCGATGATGCTCACCGGGTCGCTGAAGTAGACGCCGCGCCACTGCCAGACAAAGCCGAGCCTGGCGAACAGCAGGCCGAGCAGCAACATACGCATCAACACGGGCTCGGGGTCGACACCGGCGCCGCGGCCGACACGCCGGCCCAGCATCAGCCCGATCCAGGCAGCGCCGGCCAGCAGCAGCGGTGCCACGGGCATGGCCAATGGCCCGAGTTGCAGGGTGGATGTCACGACCGGGCGTCGCTCAATCCAGCCCGTCGTCGACTGGCAGAGCCTGGGCGCGCCAGCGCAACATGCCGCCGGCGAGGTTGGCCACATCGGTGTAGCCGGCCTTTTGCAGCAGCACGGTGGCCTGGGCCGACCTCGCCCCGGAGCGGCAGACCGTCACGACCGGGCGACCGCGGTCGAGTTCGGCCTGGCGCGCCGCGAGCTCGGACAGCGGCAGCAGGCGGGCACCGCGGATGTGCCCCAGTGCGTCGGTGAATTCATGGGCCTCTCGCACATCGACGACCTGGATCTGCCCGGCCGCACCGGCGGCAAGCTGTTCTTCGAGCGTCGCCGGCTGGATCTCCCAGACACCGCCGAAGCTGTAGGTCAGTGTGGCCCAGCTCGACTGCAGTGGCGGTTCAGAGGCGGCGTCTGGCTGCCCGCAGCGCAGGTTGGCCGGCACCGCAATGTCGATCAGCCGCGGATGGGGCAGGCCCAGGTGTTTCATGTAGCCGGCGAAGTCAGCGACATTGGTATCACCGCCCAGCCGCGGGTTGTAGCGGCGCTCTTCAGCCACGCTGGTGACCGTGAGCCCACGGTAGTCATGGCCCGGGTACAGCAGGCAACCCGCGGGCAAGGACAGGATCTGCTCATGCACCGAGCGGTACAACAGCTCGGCGCTGCCTTGCTGGAAGTCGGTGCGGCCACAACCGCGGATGAGCAGGCTGTCGCCGGTGAAAGCCATGCGCTGGTCGTCGAGCACATAACTCATGCAGCCATTGGTATGTCCCGGTGTGGCCCGGGCCTCGAGGTGGCGACCACCGAAGGTCACACACTCGCCGTGGTCGAGCAGCCGATCGGCATTGGCCGCGCCAGACAAGCGCGACAGCAGGATGTCGCTGCCGCAGGCCTGTTTCAACAACCAGGCACCGGTGACGTGGTCGGCGTGAACATGGGTGTCCAGCGTGGCGACCAGCCGCAGGCCGAGTTCGCGCACCAGGGCGGCATCACGACGCACGTTGTCGAAGACCGGGTCGATGATCACGGCCTCGCCGCTCGCGCCGTCGGCCAGCAGGTAGGTGTAGGTCGACGACGTGAGGTCGAAGAGTTGGCGAAATATCAGCATGAGGCGCACCCCTCGAGTGCGGGGGTCAGCGATGCACCAGGGGCACGAGCCGATCCGTGTGAGCTATCTCGGCATTGCCGTCGAGTTCGGCCTCGACTTGCGAACACACGGCGCGGCACAACATCGCCACACGCTCACTCTGCAGCCGGTAGTAGATCTGTGTGCCCTCACGCCGCTTGGACAACACCCCACTGCGATAAAGCGTGGCCAGGTGCTGCGACATGTTGGGCTGCGTCGTATCGATCAGTTCGAGCAGCTCGGAGACGTTTCGCTCTTCATGGCACACGGCGCTGATGATCTTCAGGCGCACCGGTGTGGCCAGCACGGCAAACAGTGCGGCGGCAGATTCGAAGACCCGGTCTTCACACTTGAGCTGTTCCATGACGACACGTCACCCACTTGATTCATTCGATGACTAGTCTATTCGCAGGAAGTGATGGAGGCTGGGACGGCCACCCATTCACCTGAAGTGAAGATTGATACAACACGGATGAAAGTCATTCACCGCCAACGCCCGACGTACCTGTCGCTGCTGGGCCGCGAGCCTTGGCTTCCGCCAGCACCGCGCGGATCTCGCCGAGCAGCAGATGCGAGTCCATCGGCCGACGCAGGTAACGCACGGCGCCCAGCGCCAGGCCGCGGCTGCGCGACTGGGCGTCCCAATGTGTCGACGACAGGAACAACACCGGGATGTCCGCCAGCGCCGGGTCGGCCTTCAGCGCGGAGATGAAGTCGAATCCGTCACCGAACTTCATGCCCACGTCCGAGATGATCAGGTCTGGCAGGTGGTCACGTGCCAGCGCCAACGCCTGGGCCATGGTGTCGGCGGTCAGCACTGCGTAGCCGTGTGGTTCGAGCAGACCACGTTTGAGTTCGAGGTTCGGGCGGATGTCGTCCAGCGCAAGAATCGTGGCCACGTGGTCGGGCCGGGCGCGTGTGGTGGGCAGGCTGGGCGCCTTGGGATGTGCTTCGACCGGCTGCGCCCGGTGCTGCAGATATCGCCGGATCGACTCCACGAAGTGCTGCGGGTCGATGGGCTTGGAGACATAACCGTCGAAGCCCCGGCTCAGGATGTGTTCCTCGTCACCGATCATGGCCAGTGCCGTCAGGGCAACCAGCTGCACACCTCGCAAGGCACCAGCGCTGCGCAGTTGGCGCGCCACCTCGTAGCCATCGATGCCCGGCAACTGGATGTCGCACAAGACCAGATCGGGCCGCTGCTGCAGGGCCATTGCTACTCCGGTCTCGCCATCTGCCGCTGTCAAGGTGTCGTAGCCGTACGACTTCAGCAGATAGTCCATCAGCAGCGCATTGGCCTGGTTGTCCTCGATGACCAGCACACGGGGCGTCGACCTGGGCAGTCGGGTCGGGTCGGGTGGATCACTCATGGCTCGCCCCCCTGTGCGGGTCGACGCAAAAGCACCAGGGTGAAGCGGCTGCCCTGGCCTGCATGGCTCTCGAACTCGATGCGCCCGCCCAGCAGTTCGGCCAGCCGGGCGCACAGGTACAGGCCCAGACCCGTGCCTTCGACCCGTGGGCGCCCGTTGGCGGCGGACAGCTGCGAGAACGCCTCGAACAACTTGCCCTGATCCTGCTCGCGGATGCCGGGGCCTGTGTCGATCACCGAGAACCTCACCGGCCGGTCACCCACGCCGGCTTCGAGCAGCAATGTGACCCGGCCTTCGTCGGTGAACTTGATGGCGTTGTTCGTCAGGTTGATCATCACCTGCTGCAAGGCACGCCGGTCGGTCCAGACCGTCACGTCCGCCGCCGGCATCTCGACCTCGAGCGTCAGGCCCTTGTCCTGCGCTGCCAGGCGCAAGGTCGCGGCCACACTCTCGACCAGCGGCTGCAGCACCAGCGGCACCAGCTGAAGCTCGACCTTGCCGGATTCGATGCGCGCCAGGTCGAGCAGATCGTTGATGAGTGACAGCAGATGTTTGCCGCTGGACTGGACCATGCCGAGCTGGTGCTCCTGCTCGGTGGTGAGTGGCCCGGGCAGCTTCATCAGCAACACACCCGTGAAGCCGATGATGGCGTTGAGCGGTGTGCGCAGCTCGTGGCTCATGGTGGCCAGGAATCGGTCCTTGGCCTGGTTGGCACGTTCGAGCTCGAGGTTCTTGTCGTGTAACGCACGTTCGACCCGGCGCCGCTCGCTGATGTCGCGTATCGAGCTGCTCACCAGCGTGCCTTCTTCGGTGCGCAGCGGGCTCAGGCTGATCTCGACCGGAAACTCGCTGCCGTCCCTGCGGCGACCCAGCAGCTCGAGCCCGGCGCCCATGGGCCGCACCCGCGGATCACCGAAGTACTGCTGCCGATGCCCCGGGTGGCGCTCGTGGTACCGCTCGGGCACCAGGATCTCGATCGGTTGGCGCAGCAACTCGCTGCGTGCGTAGCCGAACAGCCGTTCGGTCTGGCTGTTGACGAGCACGATGCGCCCCTGGGCGTCGACGATCACCATGGCGTCGGGCGCCGATTCGAGCAGGCTGCGGAACTTCTCTTCGGCACGGCGGCGCTGCGTGATGTCGCGCACCGCCGTCATCACCAGCTGCCCCACCTCGCTGTGCAGCGGGCACAGACTGATCTCGACCGGAAACTCGCGTCCGTCCTTGTGCAGCCCCTGCAGCTCGAAGCCGTTGGTCATCGGCCGGATGCGGGGCTGCGCGGTGTAAGCCGTGCGCTGGGCCACGTGCCCCATGCGGGCCGACTTCGGCAGCAACATCTCGACCTGCGCGGCCAGCAACTCGTCGCGGCCGTAACCGAACAGGGCTTCGGTCTGGTGGTTCACCAGCACGATACGTCCGGTGTGGTTGACGATGACAACGGCATCGGGCGTCGGCTCGATCAGCTCGCTGTAGCGCGCGGCGAGCAGGCGTGAGTCGCGCAGCAGCTTGAAGTGGGTGACCTCGGTCAGGCTGATCGCTAACCGCGCCTGGCCACCAGCAGTGACAGGCAGCTGGCGGCTGGCCATGTTGACGTAGATGAGGGCGCCGTCCTTGCGCCGGCGCACCACCTCATGGCTGAACAGGCTTGCGTCGTAGTCGCTCAGCCGCGGCGCGGCTTCGGGTTCGAAGCTTCCAGGCGCACCGATCACCTCGTCGAGCGAGCGCCCGATGACTTCGTCCACATCGTGGCCGAAGGTGGCCTGTGCACCCGGGCTCCAGGCCAGGATCGCGCCGCTGCCCGACACGACGATCAGGACACCTGGCGCCTCGTCCAGGTTCAGGCCCGACAAACCGGAGTTCATGCTGCACCTTTCGTCTCGCTGCATCGCCACACCGTGCCCGTGTTGGCCATGCCAAGAGACCTCAGTTCAGGCGACGCTGCTGACCAAGCATCGACGTGCATTCGTCGGCCGGCATGGGGTGGCTGAACAGGTACCCCTGGATCTCGCAGCCCGGGTTGCCGCCCGGCGAGTGTTCACGTAAGAAGGTCACCTGCTCCTGCGTCTCGACACCTTCGGCCAGCACCGGTATGCCCAGGTCACGCGACAAGGCCAGCACCGCGGCGGCGATGGCCCGGTTGGTGGGGTCGTTGCCGACATCACGCATGAACGACTGATCGACCTTGATGCGGTCGAACTGGAAACTCTTCAGGAAGCTCAGGCTCGAATAACCGGTGCCGAAGTCGTCGATCGAGATACTCACCCCCAGCGCCTTGAGCTGACGCAGCCGACGCAGACAGTCCTCGTCATGGAACACCGCCGACGATTCGGTGATCTCGAGCTCGAGTTGCGCCGGTTGCAACCCGGCCTGGTGCAGGGCCGCAGCGACCACGGCCACGATCGCGTCACTCTCGAGCTGGCGCGGCGACACGTTGACGGCCATGATGCGGCACTCGAGCCCAGCGGCCAGCCAGTCGCGTGCCTGCTGGCAGGCGCTGAGCAATACCCATTCACCGATCGGCACGATGAGGCCGGTGTCTTCGGCCAGCGCGATGAATTCGGCGGGTCCGACCAGGCCCAGCTCGGGACTGTGCCAGCGCAACAAGGCCTCGAAGCCACACAGGCCGCAGTCCGGCAGCACCACACGCGGTTGGTAGTGCAGCACGAACTCGTTGCGTCCGAGTGCTTGGCGCAGGCCATGCTCGAGCGCAAACCGCCGCTGGCTGCGCGCGGCCAGTTCGGGGGTGCAGAAGCGATAGCCGCTGCCGGCCTCGATCTTGACCTGCGCCAGCGCGATGTTGGCAGCCCTGAGCAAACTGGCCGGGTCCTTGCCGTCGTGTGGTGAGGCAGCGATACCCACCCGGGCCGAGATCGTGACTTCATGCCCCGCCACCACAAAAGGCGCGGCCAGCGCACCCAGCGCCGCACCGACGGGGGTCACCGCATCGGCCGCGTCGACCAGTTCGACGAGCACAAGCACGAACTCCTCGGCGTCGAGCCGGGCGATCAGGTCGATCGGTCGACCGACACCACGCAGCCGTGAGGACGCTTCACTGAGCAGGGCGTCTCCGGCCTGGTGGCCCAGTGTGTCGACCACACTGCGGTAGCCCTGCAGATGGATCGTCGCCACCGCCACGCTGCGCCCGCGTGGCTGGGCGGCGGCCAGCGCCTCGGTCAGGCACTGCTCCATTGCCAGGCGATTGGGCAGGCCGGTCAGCAGGTCGTGGCGAGTCAGGTGGGCCAGTTGTTCGGCCAGTTCGGCCTGGGTCTGCAGATCGGCCATGAGCTGCCGGTTCGCGGCCTCCACGGCCGCCGTCCTGGCGCGCAGTTCGGCATTGCGAAACAGCGCCACGAACACCTCGACCTTGGAACGCAACACGACCGGGTCGACCGGCTTGTACAGGTAGTCGACCGCACCGGCCTTGTAGCCCCTGAGCAACATCTCTCCGTCGGGCGCATGGGCGGTGACGAAGACGATGGGCGTGCGGTTCGAGCGTTCGCGCTGGCGGATCTGCGCCGCGGTCTCGAAGCCGTCCATGCCCGGCATCTGCACGTCCAGCAAGATCAAGGCGAAGTCACGCTGCAGCACCTGGCGCAGCGCCTCGGCGCCGGAACTGGCCCGCACCAGCTCGATGCCGGTGTGGTCGAGGATCGCCTTGAGCAAGTAGAGATTGGTGGGGTTGTCGTCCACCATCAGGATCGCCGGGAGCTTGTCCATCGTGACGACTTCCAGGTTGAACTCCCTCCCAGCGCCAGACCGCCGCGCCACACCAACCACAGCCAGAGCCTGGTGCCCGCACATTGTGTGGGTGTGGTTCCAAGCCCCTGCCGGCAGGGTCATTTACCCCTGCACCAATGAAGTTGATGGCTGGCCGACCGGGCAGATCCGGCACGGCGGCCGATCAACCAGTCAGCCCATCTGCCCGATCACTGAGGCTGAAACCCGCTCGCCTTGATGATGCGTGCCCAGACCTGGGCGTAGGCCTGTTCACGGGCGCCGAGCTGCTGCGAGCTCATGTAGCCCACGGCCAGACCCATGGCGGTCAGGCGGTCGAGCACCTCGCGCTGGGAGATCACCTTGGACAGGGCGGCGCCAAACTCGTCGATCTTGGCCTTGGGTGTGCCCACGGGCGCGAAGACGCCGTAGTAGGGCATGTCCTCCAGACCGGCCAGTCCCAGCTCGGTGAACGTGGGCACATCGGGCAACACCGCCTGGCGCGTGCCGCCGAGCACTGCCACCACACGCAGCTTGCCGCTCTTGTGGTTCTCGATGAAGTCCGGCACCGACCCGACACCAGCGGCAATCTGGTTACCGAGCATGTCGCCCATCATCGGTGCGCTGCCACGGTAGGGCACCGGCACCAGATCGAGCTTGTACTTTTCGCCGATCAGCTTGACCAGGAACTCGGGCGTCGACGCCGGCGCCGGGATACCCACCGTGCCCTTGCCACCACCCGTGCCACGCAGCCAGGCGACGTAATCGTTGAACCCCTTGGCCGGAGTACCACCCGACACCGCCAGCGCGTTGACGAAACTGGCAAAACCAGCCACCGGAACGAAGTCCTTGCCCGAGTCGTAGCCCGGCGTCTTCACCACCATCGGCAGCACGGTGATGGTGTGGTCGTGCGACAGGAACAGGGTGTGCCCGTCGGCCGGTGCGACCTTGAGCGCCTGCGCTGCAAGCTGACCGCCAGCACCGGGCTTGTTTTCGACGATCACCGGCGCACCGAGTTCGTCCTTGAGTTTTTCGGCCAGCAGCCGCGCGATCGCATCCGAGCCACCACCTGCCGGAAAACCCACCAGCAGTCGGTAAGGCGCCTTGACGTCTGCCGCCTGGGCCAGACCGAACGGGCTGAGCAGTGCCGCTGCGGCCAGGACACCTGCGCCCATCAGGCGACGGCGGCTGGCAGTGGAATGCGGCTGTTGCCGCTGCGTGGTACGGGTCATGAAGAACTCCAACAGTAGGGCGGGGATGAACGAGAAGGGAAGACTACTTATGGCAAGCAAGTCTCACGCAACTGTAGGCTGCTTCATCCGACGCTTTGTGCGGCCTGGCGGCCAGCGCCCCGGCACTACGGGCCAGTGCAGAACAGCCAAGAAAAAAGCACTTGACGTTGCCGTCAAGTGCTTGATTCCACTACCAGATTTGGTAGGCGCGATTGGACTCGAACCAACGACCCCCACCATGTCAAGGTGGTGCTCTAACCAGCTGAGCTACGCGCCTGGAGCCCGCTACTTTAGCACAGGATTTTGGCGTCTGGAAGCCCCCGCCGAGGCCTGATGGAGTCTGGGTGGGACTCGGTCGACAGGCCCAGGGTCGACGTTCAAGGGCCGGACTCAACGGCGCCTGGCCGAGTTGACGCCAGGGACTCGTGACACCTGCGTGAGCACACCAGACAGGCGTGCGGCGTCACCGACCTCGACGGTGAACATCATCCACGCGGTGCCGCGCACACTTTGAGTCTTCACACCGGTGACATTCATCTTCTCCTTGGCGAAGACCTCGGAAATGTCGCGCAACAGGCCTTGCCGGTCGCTGGCCATCACACTCACGTCGACCGGAAACAGTCGCCCTTGGCCGGGTCGTTGTTCGGTGTTGTCACCCCAGGCCACGGCGATCACACGTTCGGGATCTCGCTTGATCAGCTGGCGCATGTTGGCGCAATCAGCGCGGTGGATGGCCACGCCGTTGCCGCGGGTGACGAAGCCGCTGATGGCATCCGGTGGCGCTGGGCGGCAGCAGCGCGCCAGTTGGGTGAGCAGCGATTCGACACCCACCACCAGCACGGCGCCACGCCCGCCGCCGTCACTGCGCGAGCGTTTGAGCAGCGGCACGTCGACGTCTTCGGCGGGCTCGACCGGGCGCAGCAACAGCTCGATGTTGCGCAGCGAGTATTCGTCCTTGCCGACCACTTCGAACAGTGCATCGGCATCACGAAAGCCCAGCTGGGTGGCCAGGTCGTCGAGCTTGAGCGCCGTGCGGCCCTCGCGTTGCAGCAGGCGTTCGACCGCCTCGCGGCCTCGCGCGATGGTCTGGCGCAAGGCCTGGGCATTGAACCAGGCGCGTACCTTGGAGCGTGCCCGCGGACTGTGCAGAAAGCCGAGCTGCACGTTGAGCCAGTCGAGCGACGGCCCGCCCTCCTTGGCACACACGACCTCGACGGTCTGACCGCTTTGCAGCGGTGTGTTGAGCGGCAACAAGGCGCCATCGACCCGCGCGCCGCGGCAGCGGTGGCCGACGTCGGTGTGCAGGTGATAGGCAAAGTCGATGGCCGTGGCACCAGCGGGTAACTCGATCAGACTGTCCTGCGGCGTGAAGACATAGATGCGGTCTTCGAACACCCCCTGCCCGGCTGCGGTGCCCTGCCCGACCCGCCCGACACTCTGGTCGACCAGATCACGCTCCCACGCCAGCAGCTGGTGCAGCACGGCACGGCGTGCGATGGCCACACGGTCTTCGAAGTCGCCCGCAGCACTCACACCGGCATAACCCTTGGCACCGGCCTCCTTGTAGGCCCAGTGCGCTGCCACGCCACTTTCGGCATGGTCATGCATGGCACGGGTACGGATCTGGATCTCGACAGGCCGACCCTCGTCGTCGAGCACCACGGTATGCAGCGACTGATACCCATTGGACTTGGGCCGCGCGATGTAGTCGTCGAACTCGTCGGATAGCGGCCGCCACAACTCGTGGATGCGGCTCAGCGCGGCATAACAGGCGGGCACGTCGTCGACCAGGACACGCAGCGCCCGCACATCGAACACGCGATCGAACGGCAGGCTCTTGCCGCGCATCTTCTTCCAGATGCTGTAGATGTGTTTGGGCCGCCCGAACACGTCGGCATCGATGCCCGATCGTTGCAGCGTCTCGGCCAGGCGGGTGCGCGCCGCCTCGATGCCCAGCTCGCGCCCGACGCGTTTCTCGTCGAGCCAGCGTGCCACCTGCTTGTAGTCCTGCGGCTGCAGGAAACGAAACGCCAGGTCCTCGAGCTCCCACTTGATCTGCCAGATGCCCAGGCGGTTGGCCAGCGGCGCAAACACGCGCTGGGTTTCGGTGGCCAGTTCGACCGGACACGGCAGCTTGCTGACGGCGAAGTAGCGCATGGTCTGCAGCCGCGACGCCAGACGCAGCAGCACGACGCGCAGGTCGCGAGAAAACGCCAGCAGCATCTTGCGCACACGCTCGAGCTGTTCGGCCATCACCTCACTGTCAGTCACTCCCGCCAGAGCTTGGCGTGCCTGGCGCTGCGCCCGCACGAGCTTGCGGGTATGGGTCACCAGGCTGGCGTACGACGGGCCGAAGGCCTGCGTCACCACCGTCTCGGGGTCGGCCAGCGCGTCACCTGCATAGACGAGATACGCCGCCACCCGCATCGACGGCGCGGCGCCGATGTGCTGCAAGATGTCGGCCACCCCGTCGGCATGGGCCAGGCCTTCTTCACCGGTGTCGAGCAATCGTCCGGCCAGCAAAGGCTCGGCAAAGGCGCGCGCGCGCCTGAGCACATCGGGTTCGGCAACCGCGTCGTGCGCGGAGACCGCCGCACCACCTTCGACGACATCGGCGATCTCGACGATAGGGGCAGCGCTGTTCAGGCCGTCGCGGCCCGAGGTCTTCATGGCGGCAGCGTCACGGGGGGCCGGGCAGGACGCGACGCGTCGCCAGCCGAGTGTGAGGCGCTCGAAAGTTCGAAAAACAAGTCTGTCATGTCCGATCGATCATGGAGGCGCAAAACGGCATCTCAAGTGCCAGCGGCAGCTGAACGCAAGAATGACTCGATCACGGCGCGTTGATCGGGCGCCTGAAGTGTGGGCGCGTGGCCCACGCCCGCAAACTCGACGAGCCGGGCGCGCGGGCCGCGTTGGGTCATGGCCTGGGCGGTGGACGGGCTGAGCAGATCGGAATCGGCACCACGCAACAACAACGTCGAGCAGGTGATGGTGTCATAGGCATGCCACAACATGGCCTGACCGGCGGCCAGCAGCTCGGGCGTGGTGGCACGCACCGGCACACCGATGGCCGGGTCGTAGTGCGGGCCGTACCCCCCATCCGGCAAGGCCATGACCTGCGGGCGGGTCAGTGCGAGCCACTGCTCGTCGGTGTGTGGGCCGAAGCCCGTCGAGATCTTCCACAAGTCTGCGGCGGCTTGCTCCAGGCTGTCCCATCGCGCCGGCTGACCGACATAGGCGGCGATACGGGCAACTGCTTCGAACTCAATCTCAGGCCCGACATCGTTGAGCACCAGGCGCCGAAGCGGTGAACCTTTCAGCGACGCCAGCGCCATGCCGATGAGCCCGCCCATCGAGGTGCCGACCCAGTTCACCTCTGTCGCATCGAGCCGGGCCAGCAAGGTGACCATGTCGGCCATGTAGGTGGGCAGCTGGTAGCCCTTGGGATCGCGCAGCCAGTCGGACTGGCCGCGCCCCACCACGTCAGGGCAGACGACGCGGAACTCGTCGCACAGCGAGCGCGCCAAGGTGTCGAAATCGCGCCCCTGCCGTGTCAGCCCGTGCACACACACCACCACGCGCGGATTGTCCGGGTCGCCCCATTGCCAGTACGCCATGTCATGCAGACCAGTCGGATCGAGGCAGGCCACGCGGCGCAGTTGGGGTTCGGTCATGAGGGCTTGGACTCCGGTCGGGTGAATGGTTCGAGCGTGTGCGAGCGAGCGGGCGTCAGCCCCGCGCGGCGCGGCACGCCGATAATGAAATCGTACCCAACACGACGGAGTGTGCAGAGATGGCAGAGAACAGGATGTTGAGCGGCAAGACCGCCTTGGTGACCGGCTCGACGAGCGGCATCGGTCTGGGCATCGCGATCAAGCTGGCGGCACAAGGCGCCAATATCGTGCTGAACGGTTTCGGCGATGTCGAGGGCCCGCGCGCCCTGGTCGCGGCGCAAGGGGTGAAGGTGGCCTATCACGGCGCCGACATGAGCAAGCCGGCCGAGATCGAGGCCATGATGGCCTACGCCGTGGCCGAGTTCGGCTGCGTCGACATCGTGGTCAACAACGCCGGTGTGCAGCACGTGGCGTCGGTCGAAGACTTTCCGGTCGAGAAGTGGGACGCCATCCTGGCCATCAACCTGAGCTCGGCCTTTCACACCGGCCGCCTGGCGCTGCCCGCCATGCGTGCGCGCAACTGGGGCCGCATCATCAACCTGGCTTCGGTGCATGGCCTGGTCGGCTCGGCTCAGAAATCAGCCTACGTCGCGGCCAAACATGGCCTGATCGGCTTGACGAAGGTGAGCGCACTCGAGACTGCCACCACCGGCATTACCGTCAATGCCATCTGCCCGGGCTGGGTGCTCACGCCGCTGGTGCAAAAACAGGTCGATGCACGGGCGCAGAACGACGGTGTCGACGCCGCCGAAGCCATCCGCCGCCTGCTGGGCGAAAAGCAGCCGTCGATGCAGTTCACGACACCCGAACAACTCGGCGATCTGGCCGTGTTCATGTGTTCGCCGGCGGGTGACAACGTGCGCGGTGTGGCCTGGAACGTCGACGGCGGCTGGACCGCTCAATAAATCGCCAAGGCCGTCCGAGCGCGGCCGGTGCGGCGCTCAGGGCCGGATTCAGCGTTTACCCACCAGCCGGACGCTGCCCTGCACGCTGGCTGTCAGGCGCACGACGCCGGCCTCCACCGGCAGTGGCGCTGCGGTGTCGGCCATGACTGCACCGCGCGCCATCGCCATCATCGGCATGGGGCGTGGTGAATCGCCGTCGGCATGGCTCACGTTGACCTCACGTGGCACGGCGTCGACGTAGCCGAAGCCCTGCGCCACCTCGGCGGCGCGGCGGCGAAAGCGCTTGATGGCTTCGGCCGCCAGTTCGCTCGAGTGGCGCTCACGCAGCTCACCCGACACACTGAAGTGGCTCGACACCACCGACATGCCGGCCAGGCGCCCGGCCAGGGCGGCCACGCGAGCGCTGTCACGCCCCTCGACGACCAGGTCAGCCTGGCCCTGCCAGCCGGTGATGCTGCCGTTGTTGCCGTAACGCGGGCTGATGTTGAAACCACCGGTGTGCACCTCGACGGCGGGGCTGGCCGCAGCACGTCGGGCTTCACCCAGCGCAGCGTCGAGCACCTGCTTGATCTGAGCCTGCACTGCCGCCGAGTCGCTGCCTTGGCGCAACACACGCAGCGTGATGCTCAAGGTGTCGGGCACCACGTCGGCGCTGGCGCTGGCCATCAGGCTGACGACGGGCACGACCTCGTCGGCTGCGGCGACGGTGCCGGCAGGTGCCTGGGCCCAGGCGCCGGTCGGCGCAATCACGATGGCCGCGACAAGCGTGATGCGGCGGGCGATCAGGCCCAGAGTTGGCAATGTGCAGCTTGTGGTCATGGGTTTGTTCTCGTGGCAGTTCGGGAACTGCGATCTTGCCTCGGACCACCTAGCTGCGTCTGCGCGCCCCACAGCAGGCGGCAGGGGCACAATACCGGCGGATTTGCCAGATCCGGCCTCTGCATGTCATCGCAAGAAATGTAACAGGCGGTCAGGATCGCCCGAAAATCGAATTTCGGTCCGCACAATCGTGCCTGTTACAAATTTCGGAGGCCGCATGTCCCCTACCAATCCCCAGCGCACCGACCGTATCGTTGTTGTCGACGATGACGCCCGCATCCGTGACCTGCTTCGCCGCTATCTCACGCAGGAAGGCTTCGAAGTGCTGCTTGCCGAAGATGGCAAGGCGCTCAACCGCATCCTGACGCGTGAAACCGTCGACATGATCGTGCTCGATCTGATGCTGCCGGGCGAAGACGGCCTGTCGATCTGCCGCCGTCTGCGTGCGGCCAACGACATCACACCCATCATCATGCTCACGGCCAAGGTCGAGGACGTCGACCGCATCGTCGGCCTCGAAGTGGGTGCCGACGACTACATGCCCAAGCCGTTCAACCCGCGTGAACTGCTGGCCCGCATCCATGCCGTGCTGCGCCGTCGACCGCTGATGGAAGCGCCCGGTGCTCCGTCGCGCGAACCGCAGACCGTCACCTTCGGCCCCTTCGAGTTCGATCTGGCGCTGCGCCGCCTGACGCGCGAAGGCGAAGTGATCTCGCTGACCACCGGCGAGTTCTCGATGCTCAAGGCCCTGGTGCGCCACCCGCGCCAGCCGCTGTCGCGCGACAAGCTGGCCCAACTGGCTCGTGGCCGCGAATTCGAGCCGTTCGACCGCAGCCTGGACGTGCAGGTGTCGCGCCTGCGCAAGATGATCGAACCCGATCCGGCACAACCGCGCTACATCCAGACGGTCTGGGGGGTGGGTTATGTGTTTGTTCCGGACGGTACGGCCTGACACTGCAGGAGCGCCGCAGCCGGTGGAGCGGCGCACCCCCGCGCCTGCTCCGGTCAGCCTGGTCTGATCGACTCCTGCCCCTAGCCAGCGCCTTCCTGCGACCCAAACCGGACGTCTGATCCATTGCCAGGCGTCATCCGATGGCCACACTTACTTCCTCGAAGCCGCTGCGTACACCGGTCCTGCAAAGGCCGCCGGTGTGGTCGCAACTGGTTCGGCGGCACCTGCCGCTGAGCTTGTTCTGGCGCACCTTCCTGCTCCTGTCGCTGATGCTGGGCACGGCCATCGTCGGCTGGGTCTACACGCTGCGTTATCTCGAACTCGAGCCGCGCGGCGTGCAGGCGGCACAACAGATCGCCACACTGGTGAACCTGTCGCGTGCAGCCCTCAAGTACACCGACCAGGTCAACCGCGTGGCGCTGGTCAAGACCATCGCCGATCGTGAGTCGGTCAAGCTGCAGCCGCGTGAACCGAGTGACTCGTGGGAGCCTTACGAGGTCGATCGTTTCACCCGCACCATCAGCGCCCAGCTGCGTGCCACGCTGGGCGACACCACGGTGGTGGCCAGCTCGGTCAACAAGGCGCCTGGCCTGTGGGTGGGTTTTCGCATCGAGAACGACCACTTCTGGCTCCAGACCGACCCGAGCCGGGTGCAGTCGGCCGTCACGGGCAAGACCACCTTCGTGGTGATGGGGCTGACGTTTCTGCTCACCTTGTGTGGCTCGGCGCTGATTGCCCGCCTCATCAATCGGCCGCTGCGCCAGCTGTCGTTTGCCGCCAGCCGCATCCGCGAAGGCGAATATTCGTCACGCCTGGATGAGGACACCACCACGCGCGAGATCCGCGAGGTCAACCGTGGCTTCAACCGCATGGCGCGTGAGCTGGCCAAGATCGAGGAAGACCGCGCCGTGATGCTGGCCGGCATCTCGCACGACCTGCGCACGCCGCTGGCACGCATGCGTCTCGAGACCGAGATCAGTGTGGCCGACGAAGAGGCCCGGCGCAACATGGCGGCCGACATCGACCAGCTCGACGCCATCATCGACAAGTTCATGGACTACGCCCGCCCGGGCGAGGTCAAGCTGGTGCCCGTGCTGCTATCGCAGCTGGTCGACCGCGTCATCTCGTCGGTGCGCGACGAACATGTGCAGATCGTCTCGCGTGTGGCGATCGACGTGCGGGTGTTGGCAGACGAGACCGAGCTGTCACGTGTCTTCGCCAACCTGTTCGAGAACGCACGACGCTACGGCCGATCCGAGGACGGCATCGCCCACGTGCAGGTCACCTACGCCAGATCGGGTCAGTGGGTGGTGGTGAGCTCGCGCGATCAGGGCGCCGGTGTGCCACAAGCCATGCTCAGCCAGCTGACCACACCGTTTTACCGGGGCAATGCGGCGCGCACCCATGCCACCGGTGCCGGCCTGGGCCTGGCCATCGTCGACAAGGCGATTGCACGCATGGGTGGCCAGTTCGAGCTGGCCAATGCACCCGACGGCGGCCTGATCGCTCACGTGCGGCTACGCCGCGTCGGTTGATCTGCCCAGGGGCAGAAGCTGCCCCAGCTGTCGACAAGTGCCCGGTGGCCGGCACCACGTCACCGCTCCACCCGACGAGCATGGCGCTAACTGCGCTGTCGCATCAGGGTGCTCTTGCCGAACAACGACTCGATCAGGTCCACCGCCACCTCGGCGGTGCGGTTGCGGATGTCGAATGCCGGGTTGAGTTCGACCACGTCGAGTGAGGCCAGACGACCACTGTCGGCAATCATCTCCATACACAACTGGGCTTCGCGGTAGGTCGGCCCGCCGCGCACGGTCGTAGCGACACCGGGGGCGATGTCGGGGTCGAGAAAGTCGACGTCGAAACTCACATGCAGATGGGTGTTGGCATCGAGGGTGGCCAGAGCCAGTTCCATGGCGTGGCGCATGCCCATCTCGTCGATGTAGCGCATGTCGTACACCTCGAGGCCTTGCGACTGCACCAGGCGTTTTTCTCCTTCATCGACGCTGCGGATGCCGATCTGGCGCAGGCTTTTCGGGCTGATTGCTGGCACTTCACCCGCCAGCGTCGTGAGTGCTGTCGGCCCATGCCCACACAGGCAGGCCACCGGCATCCCGTGCAGATTGCCGCTGGGCGTGATGGCGCTGGTGTTGAAGTCGGCATGGGCATCGAGCCACAACACTCGCAGTTTGCGGGCCTTGCCACGACAGAAACGCGCCACGGCGCTGATCGACCCCATCGCCAGGCAGTGGTCGCCGCCCAGCATGACGGGCAGGTGGCCGAGTTCGAGTTCGGTCAGCACGGCATCATGCACGGCTTGGTTCCAGGTCACGACCTGGTCGAGATGGCGATAGCCCTCGCTGGCTGTCAGCCACGGGTTGCTCGGCCCGACGAGATTGCCGCGATCGAACACCTCGAGCCCATGGGCTGAGAGCGCCTGTGCAAGCCCGGCCACACGCAAGGCTTCGGGACCCATCGATGCGCCCCGGGCCGAAGCGCCGATATCGGTCGGTGCACCGATCAGGCTGATGCGGGTCGACGGAGTCATGCGCTTCACCCGATTGTTTGGCGCGACCGCACACAGGCACGGTGGCCGAGAGTCGATGACTCAGATGTCGACGGCAAACTGGCCGATCGACGTCTGGGCGTCCAGGCCATACGACGACACGATGATGGACCAGGCCTCTTCGGCCGTTTCGACGAAACGAACCAGGTGCACGTCTTCGGCATTGATCATGCCCGTGTCGACCAGGTGCTGCATGTCGATGAGTTTGTCCCAGAAGGTGCGGCCGAACAGCAAGATGGGGCGGCGCCGGCACTTGCCGGTCTGCATCAAGGTCAGAGTTTCGAACAATTCGTCCAAGGTGCCGAAACCACCCGGAAAACACACCAGTGCGATGGACCGCATCAGGAAGTGCATCTTGCGCAGCGCGAAGTAGTGGAACTGGAAACACAGCTCCGGCGTGATGTACGGGTTGGGTGCCTGCTCGTGGGGCAGCACGATGTTCAGGCCAATGCTCTTGCCACCGGCCTCGAAGGCACCCCGGTTGCCCGCCTCCATCACGCCCGGGCCACCACCGGTGACGACATGGATGGGGGAGGTCAAGCGCTCCGAAGCCGAGGTCACGATGCTGGCAAAACGCCTGGCTTCCTCGTAATAGCCGGACATCTCGAACTGGATCTCGGCGCGCCGCAACGCGGCCGCATCACCACTGGCACGCGCATCGGCCAGCCGCTCTGCGGCCACTTCAGGCGCCAGGATACGTGCGCTGCCAAAGATGACGATGGTGGCCTCGATGCCCTGCTCGGTCTGCACCAGTTCGGGCTTGAGCAGTTCGAGCTGCATGCGCACGGGCCGCAGTTCGTCGCGCAGCAGAAAGTCGAAGTCGGTGAAAGCCAGGCGATAGGCGCTTTCGGGTCCGGCATACCTCGAGGTCGCGATGCGGGCGGCGTCTTCCACCGCCGTGGGAAAGTTGCGTGCGGTCAGGTCGTCGACGCGA
This sequence comes from Candidatus Intricatilinea gracilis, assembly GCA_016702605.1. Lineage (GTDB taxonomy): Bacteria > Pseudomonadota > Gammaproteobacteria > Burkholderiales > Burkholderiaceae_C > Sphaerotilus > Sphaerotilus gracilis. The sequence continues at coordinate 21,139 of JADJDQ010000006.1, read as the reverse complement.
GTGTCCATGTGGGGTCCAGGTCAGGCCGGCTCGGCCGGCGTGTGATGTGATCCGCAGACCTGGCAGGCGGCGTCGCGCGCAACCCGCACCTCGGTCCACTCCATGTTCATGCCGTCGAGCATCAGCAGGCGCCCGACCAGTGTGTCACCACAGCCGGCCAGCAGCTTCAGGGCCTCGGCGGCCTGCATGGTGCCGATGATGCCCACGAGTGGCGCGAACACACCCATGGTGGCGCATTGCACTTCCTGTACGACACCGTCGGGAGCGAAGACACAGGCATAACAGGGCAAGTTGCCGCTGCGGCTGTCCCACACCGAGATCTGCCCGTCGAATCCGATGGCGGCGCCCGACACCAGCGCTTTGTGATGGCGCACACAAGCTGCGTTGACGGCCTGACGGGTGGCATAGTTGTCGCAGCAATCGATCACCAGGTCGGCCTTGGCCACCAGATCAGCAAGCAATTCAGCATCTGCACGCTTCTGGATGGTCGTCACACACACATCGCGGTTGATTGCAGCGATGGCCTGCGCCGCCGACTCGACCTTGGGTAAACCGACCCGAGCTTCGGTGTGTGCAACCTGGCGCTGCAGGTTGGTGGCATCGACCGTGTCGTGATCGACCACGGTGATGTGTCCCACACCGGCGCTGCCAAGGTAGAGCAGCACGGGTGACCCCAGCCCACCGGCACCGATGACAAGCACATGAGCGTCCAGCAACCGTTGCTGGCCTTCGATGCCGATGGCATCGAGCATGATGTGGCGGCTGTAACGCAGCAGTTGGGCGTCGTTCATGTAGTGAACAGGTTCGAGCCAGACTTGCCCGACAGCAACAAGGCAGACCGGCAGCGCCGTGGCGACGAAACGCCGGACCGACCAGCCTGCATGCGCGCCAGGACGCGATGCTCGGCTGTCGTCAAGTTCGTTTGCTCAATTGGTCAATTGCTCTTGGGCTCTTCGACCTTGCGCTCGATCTGGGTCTTGGACACCACCACCGGACGGCCCTTCAGGCGATTGAGCGCCTGCTGCAGCGGGAAGTCTTCGGCGGCGCCGAACTCGGGCAGGCGCGGCACGGGAGTCGACTTGTCCTTGCTCGACTCCTCGAGCTTGCGCAGTGCTTCTTCACGCGCCTTTTCGCGCGCCGTATCCTTGGCCTGGGACGCGCCCGCGGCAGACAGGTGGCGGTCGAGATCGGCCTCGCGCATGCGCAGGGCCGCAAACAGGCTGCCTTCGGCGGTCTCGTCCACCGCCACATCGGGCACGATGCCCTTGGCCTGGATCGACTGGCCCGACGGCGTGTAATACCGCGCTGTCGTGATCTTGACCGACGTATTGGGCATGGGCAGGCGGGCGAACTCACTTTGCACCGACCCCTTGCCGAAGGTCTGCGAGCCCATGATCACGGCACGTTTGTGGTCCTTGAGTGCACCGGCCACGATCTCGCTGGCCGAGGCCGAGCCCTCGTTCACCAGCACCACCATGGGCACCGTCTTGTAGATGGCGGGCAGGCCGGCCAGCAAGTCGCTGCCGTCACGCGAGTAGAAATACGGCGTGCTCTTGAGCGTGCTCTTGGACTCGGCGATCTGGCCGTTGGTGGTAACCACGACCACGTCACGCGGCAGGAAGGCGGCGCTGATACCCACCGCGCTGTCGAGCAAGCCGCCCGGGTCGTTGCGCAGGTCGAGCACCAGACCCTTCATGGTCGGCTCCTGGCGCGCCAGTTCCTTGAGCTGTTCGACGAAATCGCGCAGCGTCGGCTCCTGGAACTGCGACACCCGGATCCAACCGTATCCTGGCTCGACCACCTTCGACCGCACACTCTTTGCCCGGATTTCCTCGCGCAGGATGGTGACCGGGAAACTGCGGTTCTCGGCCTTGCGGAACACCATCAGCATGACCTTGGTGCCACTCGGCCCACGCATGCGCTTGACCGCCTGATCCATCGTCAGGCCCTTGACGGCCGTGTCGTCGATGCGGGTAATCAGGTCGCCGGTCAGGATACCCGCGCGAAATGCCGGAGAACCCTCGATCGGTGAAACCACCTTGACCAGACCTTCTTCCATTTCGATCTGGATACCCACACCGGTGAATTTACCGCTGATACCCTCACGAAACTCCTTGAAACTCTGTCCCTCGAAATACTGCGAATGCGGGTCGAGGCCAGACACCATGCCGGCGATGGCGTCGCGGATGAGCTTCTTTTCATCGACCGGCTCCACGTACGAGCGCTTGATCCAGTCGAACACCGCCGTCAGCTGCTGCACGTCCTCGATCGGCAACGGCGCCATCGCGCTGCGCGCCGTGGCCTGCAACTGCATCGTCGCCAAGGCACCGGCCACGGCGCCCACTGCCATCCAACCCGCCACCTTGAGCTTCGTACCCATGACTGTCAGCACCCCTCACACACCGAAAATATCAAACACAGCATTGAACTTGCAGTATAGGGCTGGCCCTGCGGCAGGCCAGCACCGATTACCCCGAGAATCGTAGCCCTCATCTTAAAAACGGTTCGATAACGTGACTCCCTTGGGGCGCCAACCACTGTGCTGGGGCGCCTGCCCGCACAGGCCGCCACCAGGATCATGACCGTCGCGGCGCGACATTTCCCTTCGCGTTCACCGGGTAACACCAGCGCCGAGCACGGCTAAGATTCGCAAAGCACATGCCCGACCTACTCGACCCCACCCTCGTACCCGCCAACCAGTTGCCGACCACGCTCGCCGGCGATCCCAAGGGCTCGCCGTTGGGCCGGCGCAGCGGCCACGCCGAGTTGTACGCGCCCGAATTGTTGTTCCCGATCGACCGCGCACCCAAACGCGCAGAGATCGGTCTGGCTGCTGGTGCGACTCTGCCCTTCACCGGCGCCGACCTGTGGAGCGCCTACGAGCTGTCGTGGCTCAACCCGCGCGGCAAGCCGATCGTGGCGCTGGCGCAATTCATCGTGCCGTGTGAATCACCTGCCATCGTCGAGAGCAAGTCACTCAAGCTCTACCTGGGTAGCTTCACCATGAGCCGGTACGAGTCGCCAGCCGTCGTGCGCGACACCATCCAGCGTGACCTGAGCGCCGGCTTCGGCTGCCACGTGGGTGTCAAACTCGTGTTGCCTGACGCCTTTGTCGACCAGCACCTCGACGAACTCGACGGCCTGAGCCTGGACCGCCTGGATCTGGACTGCGACCGCTACACCCCGGCGCCCGACCTGCTCAGCGCCGATCACACACAAGCCATCGTCAGCGAGTGTTTCACCTCCAACCTGCTCAAGAGCAACTGCCTGGTGACCGGTCAGCCCGACTGGGGCAGTGTGCAGGTCGACTACACCGGCTCGCCCATCGACCAGGCCGGCCTGCTGCGTTATCTGGTGAGTTTTCGCCAGCACAACGAGTTCCACGAGCAATGTGTCGAACGCATCTTCATGGACCTGTGGACCCGTTGCCGCCCCACACGCCTGCAGGTGCTGGCACGTTACACCCGCCGCGGCGGGCTGGACATCAACCCCTGGCGCAGCAGCCACCCGGCCGCCGTGCCGGCCAATGTACGCAATGCGCGCCAGTGAGCCAGGCCACCGAGGCCTGCGCCCACCATGCCCGAGGCAATCATGAATAAACATGCGGTCGTCCATGGCATACCCAATTGCGATAGCGTCAAGAAGGCGCGCGCCTGGTTCGAGGCCCGCGGCATCGCCTACACCTTCCACGACTTTCGCAAACACGGCATACCCGATGGCGCACTCGAGGCCTGGTGCGCCGCCAAGGGTTGGCAGACTGTGCTCAACCGCAAGGGCACGAGCTGGCGTCAGCTCGACGACGCCGGTCGCGCCAGCGTGGTCGACGCCGCCAGTGCCTGTGTGCTGATGGCCATCCAGCCCAGCCTGATCAAGCGCCCGGTGGTGGCCTGGCCCGACGGCTCACTCAGCGTCGGCTGGAACGAAGCCGAGTTCACCGAACGCAGCGCTGCCGCTGTGACACCGGGCACTTGAGCCACAGCGCAGACGACTGGCCACGACCACAGCGACACCGCCAGCCACACGCTGCGACGCAGCGTCGCAACACCTGCCGTCTCACCAGGTGAGCCCATCGCCCACCCCCGACCGATTTCTCAGGAGTCTTCAGCATGTTCACCGGCATCGTCCAAGGTATCGCCAGCATCACCGCACTGGTCGACCGGCCGGGGCTGCGCACCCTCACCTTGGCTTTCGAACCGGGCTTTGCGACCGGGCTGACGACCGGTGCGAGCGTGGCGAGTGACGGCGTGTGCCTGACGGCCACCAGGCTGCTGGGCGACCACGGTGCCGAGTTCGACGTGATGCAGCAAACGCTCAGCCTGACCACGCTGGGCAGCCTCACTGTCGGCAGCCGCATCAACGTGGAACGTGCAGCGCGCGAAGGTGCCGAGATCGGCGGCCATCCCCTGTCGGGCCATGTCGACTTCACCGGCGAGCTGATCGACATCCAGCGCCCCGAGAACAACCACGTGCTGCGGATCGCGGTGGCGCCCGAGTGGATGCGCTACATCTTCGCCAAGGGCTACATCGCCATCAACGGCGCCAGCCTCACCATCGCCACGGCCGACCGTCAGGCCGGCTGGTTCGAGGTCTGGCTCATCCCCGAGACCTTGCGCCTCACCACCTTCGGTGACAAACGGGTGGGCGACCGGCTCAACATCGAGATCGAACGCAGCACCCAGGTGATGGTCGATACGGTGCGCGACACCGTGCGCGAGATGCTGGCCGGCCAACTGGCCGAACAGCTCGACGCCCTGCTCGCCGCCAGATCAGGCGCCAGATCCGGCGCCTGAATCACCAGCCTGGCAGCGCGTCCTCGCCGGGCCGATAAGCGCCCAGCCGCTGCGCCGGATTGCGATTGACCAGCGGGCGCCCGAACAGCGGATGCGCCAGATCGCGTATCTCGTGTTCCAGCTCATGCAGCAAGCGCCCATCGGCAGGATCGACGATGCGCACGAAACGCCAGTCGGTGCGGCTGGCCTGCCGCGTCACCAGGCCCAGCGCCAGGCAGCGCTCATACGGGCCGACGGCATCGGCCAAATAGATCTGCACATGGTGACCGTCATAGGTCGGCAGTGACTCGGTCGTCTCGACGAAACGCAATTGCTGATGGAGCGGCACACGAGCGTCGCCTGACGTCGGCAGGTCGCCGCCCATCTCGACAACGGCCACCGGCGACCCGTGGCACGACAACTCGACCCGCGACGGCGCGGCCAGCACCTGGGCATAAAAACGCGCGATGCCGGCAGCATGACCAACGGCCACGTCGATCTCCACGGCGGTGATGCCCAGCGTCGGCCCCTGGTGCTCGATCGCCTGCGAACACACGAAGCGATTGCCCCAGGGGCAACTCACTTCCAGCACATCACCCCATCGGGACAGCTCGAAAGCCGAACCAGCCAGTCGCGGTGCCACCGATGCCAGCGACCGTTCGACCAGCGCCAGATCGGGCAACACCAGATGGATGCGCCCCGGCAGACGTTGCGCGGCGCGGGTCGGCAGGTGGATCTGTGTGTGGCCGATGTTGATCCACAGGTTGTCCAGCTCGACCATGAGGTAGGGGTCGCGCGTGAGCCCCAGGCCGACCACATAGAACAGGATCGCCAAGCGCTGGTCGGGCTGGGTCAGGTTGACGTGTTCCAGCAGCCGGATGTTGCTGGTGAAGTGCGCCGAGGAAGTCATCCTGGCAATGTACCGGTGGTCGGCCGAGCTAGCGCAGCAGGTGAACGGCCAGGCCGCCGAGGGCACAGGCCAGGATCATGTGAATCACGTTGTGCTTGAACCTGACCAACGCGACGGCTGCCACCAGGGCGATCAGGCACGAGGCCACATCGAAGTGCCCATCAAGACCGGCGGGCCACAACACGTGGTACCCAAAGAACAAGGCCAGGTTGAGGATGACACCCACCACAGCAGCCGTGATGGCCGTGAGTGGTGCGGTCAGGTTGAGGTCGTCGTGTGTGGCCTCGACCAGTGGTCCACCGACCAGGATGAACAAGAACGACGGCAGGAAGGTGAACCACGTCACCACCGTGGCCGCCAAAGCGCCGACCAAGAACAGGCCGTCGGCGCCGAACATCGCGCGCAGTTCACTGCTTTGCCAACCGCCGACGAATCCGACGAAGGCCACCACCATGATGAGTGGCCCGGGAGTGGTTTCACCCAGCGCCAGGCCGTCGATCATCTGCGTCGGACCTAGCCAGCCGTAATGTGTCACCGCGCCCTGGTAGACATAGGGCAAGACGGCGTAGGCGCCGCCAAACGTCAACAACGCCGCCTTGGTGAAGAACCAGCCCATTTGTGTAAGCGTGCCCGATGTGCCGAACAGGCCGACCAGCAACGCCATGGGCAGCAGCCACAAGGCTGCGCCCACGAGGCCGATCACCACCAGTCGCCGCCAGCGAAAACGGGCGTGGTCCGGTGTCGGTGTGTCGTCATCGATCAGCGCCGGGCCGAACGACCTGACCGCGCTGGCATGCCCAACACCCACCCGGAAACGCTGCGGCGCCACCCGTCCACCAACAAAGCCAAGCAGCGCGGCCGCGATCACGATGACCGGAAACGGCACGTTGGCCGCAAAGATCGCGACGAAGGCCGCCGCGGCAATGACCCAGAGCCACGGATCCTTCAACGCCCGCGAGCCGATGCGGTGCGCCGCCTGAAGCACGATGGCGGTCACAGCCGGTTTGATGCCGTAGAACAGCCCCGCCACCAGCGGCACGCTGCCGAAAGCGATGTAGACCCACGACAGGGCGATCAGGATGAACAGCGAGGGCAACACGAACAGCCCGCCCGCCACGATGCCGCCCCACGTGCGGTGCATCAACCAGCCGATGTAGGTGGCCAGTTGCTGCGCCTCGGGCCCCGGCAGCACCATGCAGTAGTTGAGTGCATGCAGGAAACGCTTCTCGCTGATCCAGCGCCTGCGCTCGACCAGTTCGGCGTGCATGATGGCGATCTGCCCGGCCGGCCCGCCGAAGCTGATGAAGCCCAGCTTCAACCAGAAGGCAAAGGCCTGCCAGAAACCCACCTCGGCCGGCATGCCAGGTGACGGCTCGGGGTCCGAATGGGTGCAGGGCGTCGTCATGGTGCGAGGGGCGTGGCTGGAGTCTGCCAGCTTGTCGCGGCTCCCGGGCCGTCTCACACGGGTCGTCTCACAGGCCGTCACACACCAGCCGTCGAGCGTTGGTTGTCTCCCAGTGCGCCGCACGGCGCTCACCGGCAGGCCGAACCAGAGCCGATGGAACCCCGCTCCGATGGCCAGGGTGCTCGCTAGACTCCCCCGCCATGCCCGCCTACACCGTCGCCGTTCGCACGTTGTGCGAGTTCAGCGCCCGGCGAGGCGACCTGGACCTGCGGTTCACGCCCGCACCCAGTGCGCTCGAAGGCATCGAAGGCCATCAGCTTGTCACCTCGCGACGCGGCGCTGCCTACCGCGCCGAAGTCACGCTGAGCGGCGACTACGGCGATCTGCATGTCCGTGGCCGCGCCGACGGCTACGACCCCGAGGCGCGGCGCCTGGACGAGATCAAGACACATCGCGGCCCCCTCGATCGCCTGCCCGACAACCACCGCGCGCTGCACTGGGCACAGGCCGAGGTCTACGGCTGGCTGATGTGCCAGGCCGAGCAGATCGACAACATCGAGATCGCGTTGGTCTACCTGGACATCGGCTCGCAGCGCGAGACCATCGTCAGCCGGCGTTGCAGCGCCGCCGAGCTGAAGCTGGCCTTCGAGCGGCAGTGCCAGGGCTTTCTGGCCTGGGCCGAGCAGGAGGCCAAACACCGCACGCTGCGTGATGTGGAGCTGACTGCGTTGAAGTTCCCGGAGCCCGCGTTCCGCCGCGGTCAGCGTGAACTGGCCGAGGCGGTCTACCGCGCGAGCACGCAGTCGCGCTGCCTGATGGCACAGGCGCCCACCGGCATCGGCAAGACCATCGGCACCATCTACCCGGCGCTCACGGCGCTGCCACGGGCCGACATCGACCGGTTGTACTTTCTCACCGCCAAGACCTCGGGCCGCTCACTCGCACTCGGCGCACTGGCCCAGCTGCGCACGGGCGCACCGGCGCTGCGTGTCATCGAACTGGTGGCGCGCGACAAGGCCTGCGAACACCCCGACCTGGCCTGCCAGGGCACATCCTGCCCGCTGGCCAAGGGCTTCTACGACCGCCTGCCGGCAGCCCGCCAGGCCGCGCTCGACCTGCCGGTGTGGGACCGCGGCGCCGTGCGCGACCTGGCCGCCAGCCACACCATCTGCCCCTACTACCTGGGCCAGGAGCTGACGCGCTGGTCCGACGTGGTGGTGGGCGACTACAACCACTACTTCGACAGCAGCGCCTTGCTCTACGCACTGGCACAGGCACACGGGTGGAACGTGGCGCTGCTGGTGGACGAGGCGCACAACCTGGTCGAACGCGCTCGTTCGATGTACAGCGCCGAGTTCGAGCCTTCGCGCCTGGGCGCATTGCGCAAGAGCCTGCCCACGGTGCTCAAGCGCCCGGCAAGCGCCGTGCTGCGCCGCTGGGACGACCTGGTGGCCGACTGGACCGGCACCTACCAGCGCCTGGACGCGGCGCCCGACACGTTGATCGAAGCCCTGCTGCGCCTGCAGTCCGCCATCCTCGACCACCTGAGCGACAGCACCGACGCGGCCGGCGTGTCGGCTTCACACGACCCCGAGACCGAAGGGCCGAACAGCCTGGCCAAGCGCACCCGCCCGCTGGCCGACAACGCCGCGCTGCAATCGGTCTTCTTCGACGCGCTGCAGTTCACCCGCCTGGCAGCGAGCTTCGATGCACATTCGTTCTACGAGCTCACCGGCAACACCGACCGGCCGCGCCTGGGCCTGCGCAACGTGCTGCCGGCGCCGTTTCTGGCGCCGCGCATCGAACAAGCTCACGGCCTGAGCCTCTTCTCGGCCACGCTGCAGCCGCCCGACTACTACCGCGCGCTGCTCGGCCTGCCGGACAACACCGTGTGGCTGGACGTGCCCACACCCTTCGACGCCGAACAGCTGCAGGTATCGATCGCCACCGACATCTCCACCCGTTTCCCCGACCGCGCCGCCTCGCTCGCACCCATCGCCGAGTTGATCGGCCGGCGTTGCAGCGACCACCCTGGCAACTACCTGGCCTTCTTCAGCAGCTTCGACTACCTCGAACAGGCCGCTGGGGCACTGCAGGTGCGTTGGCCGGACCTCACGCTGTGGCGCCAGCAACGAGGCATGAGCGAGGCGGATCAGGCCGCCTTCCTGCACCGCTTCGTCGCTGGAAGCCAGGTGCTGGGTCTGGCCGTGCTGGGCGGCGCGTTTGCCGAAGGCATCGACCTGCCGGGTGAACGCCTGCACGGCGCCTTCATCGCCACCCTGGGCCTGCCTCAGTTCAACGCCGAGATGGAGCAGATGCGCACTTGCCTGGACAAGCTCATGGGCACCGGCACCGGCTACAACTACACCTACCTCTACCCCGGCCTGCAGAAGGTGGTGCAGGCCGCCGGGCGAGTGATCCGCACGCCCGTCGACCGCGGCGTGGTCGTGCTGCTCGACGACCGCTACCAGCGCCGCGAGGTGCGAGCCTTGTTGCCGGCGTGGTGGCGTGTCGGCCGCATCAGTGCGGAACAAGAACAGGAGGGCTGAGCCGACCTGCCGTCGATCCCGATCTGGGTGCACGATCTAGGCAGTAAACTGCACAGAATCCTGTCATTTCAATGGGAGTGGACCATGGGCTTTTCCGCCAGCGACGTCGTGCCGTTCACGCAGGCGCGTGCCAACCTCTCCGAGTTGGCCGATCAGGCCAAGGCCGGCGCCGAGAAGATCATCACCAAGAACGGCGAAAGCTACGTCGCCCTGATCGACGCCGACCGGCTCGACTACTACCACCGTCTGGAGCGCGAACGCATCCACCTGCTGCTGCTCGATGACGCCAGGCGCGGCCTGGAAGACATCGCCGCTGGCCGCACCCAGGACGCGGACAGCGCCATCACCCAGCTTCAGAAGCGCCGGGCCGCCAAGAAGCGTGGATGAGGCCGACGAGTACAAGGTCGAACTGACCGCCAGCTTCCTGGAACGCCTCGACGCCATCGAGGTTTTTCTCACCGAAGCCGGCGCCAGTCAGGCCTACGACCACCTGCTGCACGAACTGCGCGACACGGTCATCCGCAACCTGCGCCGCTTTCCGCGCATCGGCAGGCGGTATCTGGCCAATCCGCCTCAGTCTGCCGAAGCCCTGGCTCAACTCGCTGTGTTGCCGCGCGGCGCACCCGAGTCGCTGCGCGAGTACCTGCACGGCGACTACCTCATCCTGTATGCCTGCGCCGAGGTGAACAGCACCGTCTACCTGCTGTCGATCCGTCATCACCGGCAGCTGTCGTTCGACTTTTCTCGCCTGTGGCCACGCGGTTGATGACCGTACGGCACTGGCACGGCAGCGACGACACTCCGACAAATCAGCTCAGCTGATACGCCCGTACCACCACAGCCCCAACCCGGCACCAAGCAGCATCAACAGCCCGCCGGCCAGGGCGAAGAAGGCGGTGATCTCGGTCTCGCGGGTCTCGACCACCAGGCGGCTGGACAGGCCCTGGTAGACCTGCTTGAGGTCTTCGGCCGTGCCGGCGTAGTAGTAGTCGGCGCGGGTGGTGTTGGCGATCGCCTTGAGCGTGTCTTCGTCCAGGCGCACCCGCATGCTCCAGCCTTCGAAGCCGATGATCTCGCCGCCCTTGGTGCCGATGCCGACGGTGTAGATCTTCACGCCGCGGTCGGCGGCCAGCTTGGCGGTTTCCATCGAATCAGGCCCGGTGGTGCGTTGGCCGTCGGTGAGCAGGATGATGGCGGCCGAGTTGTACGAGCCCGGCTCGACCGGGTCGGGCTTCTTCGTACTGGCGGCCGGGTCACCGCCGCCCGGCGGCGGCATGGCGCGTTGACCGGTGATGAGGCTCAAGTCGAAGGGTAGGTCCGGGAAGATCGTCGCCAGCGACAACACGATGCCCGAGCCGATGGCCGTGCCACGCTGCAGCTGAAATCGGTCGATGGCGGCATTCACGTCGTCACGACTCAGCGTAGGTGCTTGCACCACGGCGGCGGTTCCGGCAAAACTCACCACACCCACCCGGACCTGGCGCGGCAAGTCGGCAATGAAGGCCTTGGCCGCTTCCTGTGCGGCAATGAGTCGATTGGGCAACACGTCGGTGGCGCGCATGCTGCCCGATACATCGATGGCCAGGATGATGGTTTCCTGCTGCGAGGGCAGCCTGATCTTGGCGGTGGGCCGTGCACCGGCCAGCAGCAGCAGACACAGCGCCAGCAGCAGCAACATCGGCGGCACGTGGCGGCGCCAACCGGGGCCACGGCCCAGCGCCTGTTTCACGATCACGAGGCTGGGCAAGGTGACAGCGCTCTTCTTGCGCCGCGCCAGCAGCCACAGGTACAGCGCCACCAGAGCGGGGGCCAGCAGCAGCAACCAGAGCAGTTCGGGCCATTGAAAGGTCATGGGCGCCTCCGGGTTCAGGCTGCCACCGCGGGCGGGCGGGCGGATGGGCTGGCGGGCGATGAAGTCGCTGCAGCGGCGATTGGAGGGGTGTCCGCCACTGCGGCGGCTCTTGCCTGAGCAGAACCGGCGTCAGCCCTGGCCACCGCCGCTCGGTCGGCCAGGCTGGCGTGGCGGTTGCCGGCCTGGCGGCGCAGCGCCACAAACCGCAGCAGCGCAGCGAGCAGGTCCTCGTCGGTGGCAAGTTCCAGCGTGTCGACGCCGGCGCGGCCGAAGTCGTCGAGCAACTCGGCCTCGGACTTGTCGGCCTGCTCGGCAAACCGGCGCCTGAAGGCCGGGTCGGCGGTGTCGACGAGCAACTGCTCGCCGGTTTCGGCGTCCTGCACGGTGAGCAGGCCGAAGTCGGGCAAGGCGCGGTCGAGCGGGTCGGTGAGCCGCACGGCCAGCACGTCGTGGCGACGCGCCAGCCGCCCAAGTGCATTGCTCCAGCCCGGCTCGCTGATGAAGTCCGACACCACCACGACGACCGATCGGCGCCGGATCATGGACTCGGCCGCCTGCAGCAGGTCGGCCAGGCGCGTCTGACCATCGATGCCCGGCTGGCGGGTGGTGACGCCTTTGCCGTCGGACCGGGCGGGGCGATTCGTGCTGGCCTTGTTGTCCGGCGCGGCATTGCCCGGCACCACACTCGAGGCCTGTGTGCGCAGCCGGGACAGCAGTTGCAGCACCTGGTTGCGCCCGCTGCGCGGCGGCAAGGTCAGGGTGCTGGCGCCCTGGCCCGCCACCGGCCGGTACAACACGGCGCCGACGGGGTTGCCCTGGCGACCCATCACCCGCGCCAGCACGCCGGTGAACTGTTCGGCCAGGTCGAGCTTGCTGCGTTCACCCGAGCCGAAGTCGATGCTGGCCGACAGGTCGAGCAGGAACCACACGGCCACCTCGCGGTCTTCGCGGTACAGGCGCACATGCGGCTGCTGCAGGCGTGCGGTGGTGGCCCAGTCGATGCGCCGCACGTCGTCGCCGTGCTGGTATTCGCGCAGGTCGGCCAGGTCCAGCCCGGCGCCGCGCCACAGGCTGCGGTAGTCGCCTTGCAGCAGGCCGTCCAGGCGCTTGAGCACGGTCCACTCCAGGCGCAGCAGCAACTGCTCGCTGGTGCCGGGCCGTCTGGCTGGTGTCGCTGCGGGCACACCGACCATGCCGTCGCCATGGGCAGCAGATCGGCTGTCGGTGCTCGCCATGGCTGCCTCAGCCATCACTGCGCATGCTGCATGGGTTTGTCGGGCGCCGGCACACGCGCCATCACGCGGGTGATGACGGCGTCGGCGTCCAGACCTTCGGCCAGCGCTTCGTAGGACAACACCAGGCGGTGCCTGAGCGTGTCGGCGGCCAGATCGCTCAGGTCCTCGGGCAACACATAGGGCCGCCCACGCATGAAGGCCAGCGCCCTGCCCGCCTCGACCATGGCGATGCTGGCGCGCGGGCTGGCGCCGTAGGCGATGAAGGGCGCCAGGTCGGCCAGGCCATGTTGATCGGGCCGACGTGTGGCGCCCACCAGCTTGACGGCGTAGGCAATCAGGCCGGGGTCGACATACACCTCGCGGCACTGCTGCTGCAGTTCGGCCAGCTGGCCCATGCTGGCCACGGCCGTCACCGGCGCAGGCGGGCCGATGACCCGCTGGACGATGACGAATTCGTCGGCGTCGCTCGGGTAGTCGACCAGCACCTTCATCATGAAACGATCGAGCTGCGCTTCGGGCAGCGGATAGGTGCCTTCGGTCTCGATCGGGTTTTGTGTGGCCATCACCACGAAAGGCGACGGCACGCGGTGCGACTCACCGGCGATGGTGACCTGGCGCTCCTGCATCACCTCGAGCAGGGCGCTCTGCACCTTGGCGGGCGCGCGGTTGATCTCGTCGGCCAGCAATAGATTGGCAAACACCGGGCCGAGCGTGGTGCCGAACTCGCCGGTCTTCTGGTTGTAGATGCGGGTGCCGACTAGATCGGATGGCACCAGGTCGGGCGTGAACTGGATGCGCCGGTAACTGCCGCTCAGCGCTGCCGCCAGCGTGCGCACCGTGAGCGTCTTGGCCAACCCGGGCACACCTTCGACCAGCAGATGGCCCTGCGCCAGCAGGGCGACCATGACCCGCTCGAGAAACCGGTCCTGACCCACCACCACGCGTTTCACTTCGTAGAGGATGCGTTCCATCAGCGCCGCGCTGGCCGGTGCGCCCACGCCACCGCCGGGTGCGCCGGCACCCCAGGCCGCGCTGGCTTCGGCGCTACGCGCCGGGGTAGAAGCTGTCGTCGTGTCCTGAGCCATGGGTGAACTTTCTGTCGATCAGAACGGCGCAAGGCCGACGGCTGTGGCAGCGTTTTCGATCGGCACCGCGAACCCGATGCCGATGAAGGTGCGCTGCGCGTTGGGGTTCATGATGGCGGTGACGATGCCGACCACATGGCCATCCATCGTCACCAGCGGCCCGCCCGAGTTGCCGGGGTTGGCAGCGGCATCGAACTGGATCAGGTTGGACAAGGTGCGCCGGCCTTCGCTGGAACGGAACTCGCGCTCGAGGCCCGACACCACACCGGTCGACGCCGACGGCCCGATGCCGAAGGGGAAACCCACAGCCAGCACCTCGTCACCCGGCAACAAGTCGGCAGTCGATCGCAGCGTGGCGGCATGCAGGTCATCCGGGATGGTGTGGGCCTGCAGCACGGCCAGATCGTTCTCCGGTTGCAGGTTTACCACCGACGCGATCGACTCGCTGCCGTCGTGAAAGATCACCTTGATGTGATTCACCCCCGACACCACGTGCATGTTGGTGAGGATGAGCCCTTTGTCGACGATGACCACACCGGTGCCCACGCTGCGACCCTCGTCGTCGCCACCATCGTGCGGCGCAGCTTTGCCGTCGGCTGGTGGGTTGGCCGCCTTGCCGCCAGGCTTGTCACCGGCCTTGCCCCCCGCCTTGTCGCCAGGGCTGGCTGGGCCTGAGTGCGGCACGGCGCCGGCCTTGCCTGACTTGTCGGGCTTGTCCGCCTGGGTCTCGGCGCCGGGCGGCCGGGCATGGCGTTCACCCACGACCCTGACCACCGAGGGAATGACAGCGCCGTAGGCCAGCGCCGCAGCCGACCGCAAGGGAGTCTTCGCCATCGAGTCGCGCATGGCCCGGTCGATCTGCTCGATGCCCAGCGGTGCCACACGCTGGCGCAACTGCCAGGTGGTCGAGGTCGACCAGGCGACCAGAAGGAGCAGCGGCAACACCACCCACCAGCCAGGCCGCGCCAAGGCACGACGGAGGGTCTGCCAGCGACCCGGCCGCGGCACCGTCGACTCGACGAGTGTCTGTGGTGCCGGTGTCGAACCCGCTGCGCCGGAGCCCGCCCGATCACGTCCGCCCGATCCGGCCACCCGAGCTGACACAAGGGCACCCGCTACACCATGCGCAGCATTCGCGTCGGCCAGCCCAGCCAACTCGGCACTGCCCGCGCCCGATGCACTGGCGCTGGCCTGCACTGGCATCGAGGCATCGACACCAGGGCGAACGGGGCGGCTGTAAAGCGGTGTACGGGCCATGGTGTCCGACTCCGGCGGCCCACGACGGTCCGCATCGGGACACGGTAACACGGGCCTGTCAGCCTTGCAGGGCAGGCCTTCCAGCACATCTCGGCAGTCTGGCCGGCGACCCTCGCCCGGGGGGGCGGACCAAGCAACAAATCAGGCCTGCCCCTAAACTGAAGCCACAGTGGCGCCGCGCCGTGCGGCAGGGTGTTCGGGCAGACCAGCAGGAGGTGAACATGAAGTCGGTGACCAGCTTTTCGGTCGACCTTGCTGACAACAACCACGCGCCGTGTGGCGCCATCCTGCGGCGCCAGCAAGGTGCCATTGCCAGCGGATGGGCGGGTGCCGGTGAATCAGCCGGCCTGCGTCGGTGGGTGGCGACGGTGTTTTCAGCGCTGGGCCTCACGCTGGCACTGTCGGTGTCGGCAGCCGAACCGGCAGCGCGTGACCAGGCCTTGTCGGACTTGAAGGCCGCCTCGAGTGTGGTGCGCCTCGAAGCCGTGAAACGCCTGGGCGACGTGGGTCTGGCCAGTGATGCCGACGCCTTGCTGGCGCGCCTGTCGGACGACGACATGCTGGTGCGCTCCGCCGCGGCCGAGGCCGTGTGGCGCGCCTGGGGCCGCACCGGCGATGCCGCCGTCGACACCCAATACAAGCGGGGGGTGCAGCAGATGATGGCGGGCGACCTCGTCGAAGCCATCGCCACCTTCAGCATCCTGGTGCGCAATCAGCCTGACTTTGCCGAAGCCTGGAACAAACGCGCCACGGCGCACTACCTGCGCGGCGACTTCCAGCGCGCCCTGAAGGACTGTGATCAGGTCTTCAAGCTCAACCCGAAACACTTCGGCGCACTGGCCGGCGCTTCGCAGATCCGCGCACGTCTGGGTCAGCCGGAACGTGCCCTCGAACTCTTCAAACGCGCCCTGGCCGTCAACCCGAACATGGACGACGCGGCCGAGATGATTCGCATCCTGCAGCGGCAGATCGATGCCAAACGCGGCGACATGATCTGATCCGCCTGCTGCGGCGCTGGCGCCGCGTCGGCTGCACACGGCAGCTTTCTTCGACCCGTAGTCGGGCACTCGCAACAAGGACTTTGCAACTTCGAACGCACGGTGGCTGGTGCAGGCGTACGCTACGACCCCACGGCGCAATAGCACAGCGGCGCCGGCCAGTGCAGATGCATCACCCACTTCCACCTTCGGGGCATGTCGGCCAGCCGGGCAGTTTCAGCGAGCTGCGCGACGAACTCCGCCACCGCATCGACCGCGCGCCGCTCGGGCGCATCACACTGCTGGCCCGTAGTGCGCGTCAGCGGGTGCATCTGATCCGTGACGTGTCGGCGCATGGGGTGAGCCTGGTGCTCGAATACGCACTCGAACCCGGCGAGCCGGTGCTGATCGAACAATGCCCCGAGCCCCTCGCACTGGGCGAGATGATGGGCAGGAACGGTGGCACAACCACCTCGACAAACACGGCTACCTCGACAGCCACAACCTCGCCGCGCTTACCGGTCGACGAGCCGATGCTGGGCGACTGTGTGTACCGCGCCTACGTGGTGTGGTGTCGCGACTGTGAACCGGGCTGCAGCGCCCCCGACGCTCATTTCATCGCCGGGCTGCGTGTCTACGGGCCACAGTCGCTCGAGCGACTGATCCTGCCGATCGGCGCGGCAGGCTGACCGGCCGATCGCTCAGGACGCAAGGTCAGGCTGCGGCGAGTTTGGCCGCGATACGCGCCACATGGGCACCCTGGAACCTGGCGCCGGCCAGTTCGTTCTCGCTGGGTTGACGGGAGCCATCTCCGCCCGCGATGGTGGTGGCGCCGTACGGGCTGCCGCCGGTCACTTCACCCAGCGCCATCTGGCCCTGGAACGAATACGGCAGACCCACCAGCACCATGCCGTGATGCAGCAGCACGGTGTGGGTGCTGAGGATCGTGCTTTCCTGGCCGCCGTGTTGCGTGGCAGTTGAGGTGAAGACCGAGCCCACCTTGCCGATCAGCTTGCCGGTGAACCACAGGCCGCCGGTCTGGTCGAGAAAGTTCTTCATCTGCGCGGCCATGTTGCCGAATCGGGTGGGCGTGCCGATGATGATGGCGTCGTAGTTGACCAGGTCGTCGACGGTGGCGACCGGGGCGTCCTGGTCGACCTTGAAATGCGAGCTCTTCGCCACCTCGAGTGGCACGGTTTCGGGCACGCGGCGCAGGGTCACTTCGGCGCCAGCGGAGGCGGCACCTTCGGCCACGGCCTTGGCCATCGTCTCGATGTGACCGTAGCTGCTGTAGTACAGAACCAGAACCTTGCTCATGTCGTCGTCCTTGTCGTTGATGTGGTGGTGATCGGCTGATGTGTGCAACCGGCAGCGCAACAACTGTGTGTCGACTGCCGAGAGTCATTGTGGTCAGCGCAGCGGCCAACGGGTTCAGCCCAGGCGAACACAGGGTTCAAGCGCCTGAAGCCCGCGCAGCGGTCAAGGGTTTGCCGGCGTCGACGATGCCGGGGGTTGCCAGGGCTTGCGCCCTCATCGACCGCCGGCGACGATGGGGCACCGTGCGGCGCCGCCCGCTCGCCCGCCGTCCCGTCACCCTTCCAGCCCCGAGCCATGCAGCACCAGTCGATTGCCGCCGCCTTCTTCTTGTCGATCGCCCTGATCACGACACCCGCCCGGGCCTGGGATCTGTCGGGCAGCAAGGTCATCAAGGTGCATCCTCGGGATGAACAGCCCGTCAGCATCGGCACGGTGAACTTCATGGCCGCGCCGGACGGCAGCAGCAGCTACACGCTGACGCTGGATCACTCACCCTTCACCGACCACTTCCTGTCGATGAAGGAGTTCAAGTGCCTCAGTGGCGGTGGCGAGGTAACTTGTCATGTGCCGTATCCCTACAACCACCCACGCATGGTCACACCCACGAACCTGGCCTGGCTCGAGCACGAACTGCTGTTCCTGTTCAAGCTGCCCAACGAGTTCGGCGCCAAGTTGTGGAACGGCTTGTACTTTCAGCTGCGCCTGACCGAGCAGGGGCTGGTCGGCAAGCCGCAGGCCATCGACCTGAACCTCATCAGCTCACCACCCGCCAAACTCGACGTGCCGCCCTACCGCAAGGCGCTGCGCGACGACATCACGCCCGGCTCACGCTGGATCACGTCGATCACGATCGAGTGAGCGCAGCGCCGCGATGGCCCGCCAGCAGGCCCCGGTGGTGTGGTAATCGACCTTGCCGGCGGGGCTTTTCTCGTCCGTGAGTTTGCTGTTGTCAGGCGCCAGGATGCGGTACCAGGCACCGTGGTCATGGTCCACCCAGTGGCGCCAGGCATAGGCCCAGAGTCGGTCATAGGTCTGCCAGTAGCTGGCCTCGCCGGTGCGGGCGCCGAGCATCGCTGCGGCGGCGATGGTTTCACATTGCACCCAGTGGTATTTCTCGGCGAAGCAGACCTTGCCGCCGGGGCCGAAGCCGTAGATCAGGCCACCATGGACCTCATCCCAGCCATATCTCATGGCGGCGTCGAACAATTCGCAGGCACGTGGCAGATGCCAGGGCTGCGGCCTGCGTTGTTCCAGCGTGAGCAGCAGATGCGCCCATTCGGTGAAGTGCCCCGGCTGGTAGCCCCAAGGCCGAAACAGGTTGCTGGCGTCACCTTCGTTGTAGTGCCAGTCGATGGTCCAGTCGGCGTTGTAGTGTTCCCAGATCCAGCCCGCATCGGCGCCCGCAACCGCGCTTGCACCGGGGTCTGACGCAGCGCGGGCCGACAGCCGCATCACGATGGTCTCGGCCACGGTCGCGGCGCGGTCGAGGTAACGCGCCTCACCGGTCGCCTCGTGCGCCGCGAGACAGGCTTCGACCAGGTGCATGTTGGCGTTCTGGCCACGATAGGGTGCGACCAGGCCGGCCACGGTGGCCTCGTCAGCATAGGCGCCGAACTCGGGCTGCCAGAACAAGGCATCGAGCCGCTCGAAGGTTTCGGCCAGCCAGGGCCGCGCCTCGTCCAGCCCGGCCATCACCGCGTGGGCATAGGCCAGCAGCACAAAGGCCAGGCCGTAGCAGTGCTGGGTGTCGTCGACGGTGGCGGCGCTGCCCCTCGACCCAGTCCAGCTCCCACAGGTAATTGCCTGCCGGCTGACGATGCACGTCGCGCACGAATCGCAGCGCATGGCGGGCATGGTCCAGGTATCGCGACTCACCCAGATGGCGGCTGGCCATGGCCCACAAGTAGACAAAGCGCGTGCTGCTCACCAGGTGGCGGCGGCGCCGGTCGTAGACGGTGCCGTCGTCCTTGAAAAACTGGAAACAGCCGCCACTCGGGTCGATGGCGCGTGGGTCGTAGAAGTCGAGCACGCTGCGTACGTGGGCGAGCAGCGCCTCGGGCTGGCGCATGTCGGGCAGTGGCGGCACAAGTTTCATGAGATAAGTCGATCCGCAGCGAGTTGGCCGGTCAGGGGCCGGTGGGCGACACCGTGCGCTGGCACTGCGTCGATCGTCGACGTGTTGCAGCAGTGGCTCAGATCATCGCCAGAGGCGCCTTGCGTCGCGGCGCCGGGAAGGCGTTCTCGAGTTCGGCAAGCTCCGCTGCACCCAGCACCAGATCGGCCGCCGCCAGGTTGTCGCGCTGATGCACCTCTTGTGACGCCTTGGGGATGACACAGACCCCCGGGCGACTGAGCAGCCAGGCCAGGCCCAGGCGGGTCGGGCTCACGCCCAGACGCCGGGACATGTCGCGCAAAGCGGCCGACTGCGCCAGTTCACCCTGATCGACCGGGCTGTACGCCATCAGCACCTGGCCGTGCTGCTGCAGCCAGGGCAACAAGGCGAATTCGGCGCCACGTTCGGTCGGTGACAGGTAGACCTGGTTGCAGACGCAGTCGTCGGTGCTGGCGGCAGTACTCGCAACTGCGCTGGCTGCGGCAGTTGCGGCGGCACCGACGTCGGCGACCCCTACCGTGCGGACTCCGGCAGCATTGACGGCAGCGGCGCGTGGCCGGGGCACGGCGTGAAGTCCGGCCAGCTCCAACATGTCGTTCACGTCGAAGTTGCTCACGCCCCAGGTGCGAATGGCACCGCGGCTGCGCAACTCGCGCATCGCCGACACCGTGTAGGCAGGTGGGTGGTTGTCGTGCCAATGCAGTAGGTAGAGATCGATAACGTCCAGCGCCAGGCGCTGGCGGCTGCGGTCACAGGCGGCCGACGTGCCTTGCCGGCTGGCGTTGTGCGGGTAGACCTTGCTGACAATGGTGAGCTCGTCGCGCCGCACGTCGCCGGCACGGAGGGCTTCGGCCATCGCCAGGCCGAGCACCGTCTCTGCCCCACCTTCGCCGTACATCTCGGCGGTGTCGAACAGGCGATAACCCATCTCGATGGCGCGGCGGATCGCGCGCACTTCGGCGGACCGATTGGCGCTGACTTCGCCCATGCGCCAGGTGCCAAGGCCGAGCACCGGCAAGTCGATGGTGTCGGCAAGTCGTAGCGTGCGCATGGCGTTCTCCTTCACCGCAATATGGTCGGATCGGACCGGGTCTGGTCGGGCCAAACCAGGCCGGGGACCCGGTCGGACCGGGTCGGGTCGGGCCAGGCTGGGTCGAACCGGGTCGCGGATGCTGACACACCGAGTTCGACTGGCAGAGCCCTGCCGGCGACTCGCCCAATCAGAGCAAGGTCGCCGGCACAAGCGCCTCGGCGCCAGCCGTGCCTGGTTCACCTGCTGCGCTGGCGCCGGTGTCGCCGTTCAGCGCCATCCACACTCGCGCAGCGGTGAGCGGCATCTGCAGGCGCTCGACGGCAGTACCGAGCCCGGCCTGTGACAGCGCGTCGATGACGGCGTTCACCACCACCGGCGTGGCGCCGATGGTGCCGAGCTCGCCCACACCCTTCACACCGAGCAGATTGGTCGTGCACGGCACCGAGGTGTCGAATCTGGTCTTGAACCCCAGGAAGCTGTCGGCCCGCGGCATGGCGTAGTCCATGAAACTCGCGGTGAGCAACTGCGCCTGGTCGTCGTAGACCACCTGCTCGCTGAGCGCCTGGCCGATGCCCTGCAGCGCGCCACCTTCGATCTGGCCTTGCACGATGACCGGACTCACCACCCGGCCGATGTC
>JADJDQ010000005.1 GCA_016702605.1 Candidatus Intricatilinea gracilis | reverse complement strand
GATGCATGAAGCCGATCAGGGTTTGTGTGCCTCGCGACAGCGCTGCCCTGGCCGTGGGTGCCGACGAGGTGGCCGACGCGATCGTGGCCCAGGCGGCGGCGCGCGGCGCCAGCATCGAGCTGGTGCGCAACAGCTCACGTGGCCTGTTCTGGCTCGAGCCCCTGGTCGAGGTGGAAACGGCTGGAGGCCGGGTCGCCTACGGCCCGGTTGAGGTGGATGACGTTCCGGGGCTGTTCGACGCTGGCTTCCTCTCGGGCGGCGCGCACGTGCTGGGCCACGGCGTGACCGCCGAGATCCCCTACCTGGCGCGCCAGCAGCGCCTGTGTTTTGCCCGCATGGGTGTCACCGATCCGCTCTCGCTGGCCGACTACGAGGCCCACGGCGGCTGGAGCGGCCTGCGCAAGGCCATCGAGTCGACACCCGATGCCGTGTGGCAGACCGTGCTCGACTCGGGCCTGCGTGGTCGCGGTGGTGCGGCGTTTCCGGCCGGCATCAAGTGGCGCACGGTGGCACAGACGCAGGCCCCGCAGAAATACGTCGTGTGCAATGCCGACGAAGGGGACTCGGGCACCTTTGCCGATCGTATGGTTCTGGAGGGTGACCCCTACATGCTCATCGAGGGCATGGCGATTGCCGCCCTCTCGGCCGGTGCCACGCAGGGTTACGTCTACATCCGCAGCGAATACCCGCTGGCCGTGCAGGTGTTCGACGAAGCCGTGCGCCGCGCCACGGCTGCCGGCATCCTGGGCGACAACGTGATGGGCAGCGGCCGGGCCTTTCACCTCGAAGCCCGCATGGGTGCCGGCTCGTATGTGTGCGGCGAAGAAACCGCCATGCTCGAAAGCATCGAAGGCAAACGCGGCATCGTGCGTGCCAAGCCGCCGATCCCCGCACTGGTGGGCCTGTTTGGTCAACCCACCATCATCAACAACGTGCTCACGTTTGCGGCCACGCCTTGGATCCTCACGCATGGTGCTGCAGCCTACAAGAACTACGGCCGAGGCCGATCCACCGGCACCTTGCCCTTCCAGTTGGCCGGCAACATCAGGCACGGCGGCCTGGTCGAGCTGGCTTTTGGTGTGACGCTGCGCGAACTGGTGGTCGACTACGGTGGTGGCACGGCCAGCGGCCGACCCGTCAAGACCGTGCAGGTGGGCGGCCCGCTGGGCACCTATCTGCCCGAATCGCAGTGGGACATCCCGCTCGACTACGAGGCTTATGCGGCAGTGGGTGCCGTGGTCGGCCACGGTGGCCTGGTGGTGCACGACGACACGGCCGACCTGGCCAAGCTCGCGCGTTACGCCATGGAGTTCTGCGCCATCGAGAGCTGCGGCAAGTGCACGCCGTGCCGCATCGGTTCGACCCGGGGGGTCGAGGTGATCGACCGCATCGTCGCCAACCACCACCAACCCCAGGTGAGAGAACAGCAGGTGCATCTGCTGCGCGACCTGTGCGACACCATGCTGGCCGGCAGCCTGTGCGCCATGGGTGGCATGACGCCGTACCCGGTGCTGTCGGCGCTGAACCACTACCCGGCCGACTTCGGTCTGGCGGCCGATGGCCGCAGTGCTGCTTGACGGCCCAGGAGACCACGATGAACTACCCCGTGATCAAGATCCACGAGATCGACTACGGCACTCCGGCCAGTCGCTCCGACCAGGAAGTCACGCTCGAGATCGACGGCCAGCAGGTGACGGTGGCAGCAGGCACCTCGCTGCTGCGCGCCGCGGTCGATGCCGGCGTGATGATCCCCAAGCTGTGCGCCACCGACAGCCTCGAGCCCTTCGGCTCATGCCGGCTGTGCCTGGTCGAGATCGACGGCCGCAAGGGTTGTCCGGCCAGCTGCACCACGCCGGCCGAAGCCGGCATGAAGGTGCACACCCAGACGCCCAGGCTGCAGGAGTTGCGCAAGGGCGTGATGGAGCTCTACATCAGCGATCATCCGCTCGACTGCCTGACCTGCGCCGCCAACGGCGACTGTGAGCTGCAGGACATGGCCGGTGTGGTCGGCCTGCGCAATGTCCGCTACGGCGTGGGCGAGACCGAAGTGGCCGGTGTCATCGGCTGCCACCACACGGCCAGCAAGAAGGACGAATCCAACCCGTACTTCACCTACGACCCGGGCAAGTGCATCGTCTGCAACCGCTGCGTGCGCGCCTGTGAAGAGGTGCAGGGCACGTTTGCGCTGACCATCTCGGGCCGGGGCTTCGACTCGCGTGTGTCGCCCGGCATGGACGAGAGCTTCATGGGCAGCGAATGTGTGAGCTGCGGTGCCTGTGTGCAGGCCTGCCCGACGGCCACACTCACCGAAAAGAGCGTGATCGAGCTCGGTCAGCCCGAACACAGCGTCATCACCACCTGCGCCTACTGCGGCGTGGGTTGTGCCTTCAAGGCCGAGATGAAAGGCAACACGGTGGTGCGCATGACACCGTGGAAGGACGGCCAGGCCAACGAAGGCCACAGCTGCATCAAGGGCCGCTTCGCCTGGGGGTATGCGACACACAAGGACCGCATCACCAAGCCCATGATCCGCGCGAAGATCACCGATCCGTGGCGCGAGGTGAGCTGGGACGAGGCCTTCAACCACGCGGCCAGCGAGTTCCGCCGCATCCAGGCCAAACACGGCAAGGACTCGATCGGCGGCATCACCTCGAGCCGTTGCACCAACGAAGAAACCTATCTGGTGCAAAAGCTCATCCGGGCGGCCTTCGGCAACAACAACGTCGACACCTGTGCTCGTGTGTGCCACAGCCCCACGGGTTACGGCCTGGGC
This sequence comes from Candidatus Intricatilinea gracilis, assembly GCA_016702605.1. Taxonomy (GTDB): domain Bacteria; phylum Pseudomonadota; class Gammaproteobacteria; order Burkholderiales; family Burkholderiaceae_C; genus Sphaerotilus; species Sphaerotilus gracilis. The sequence continues at coordinate 252,957 of JADJDQ010000005.1, read as the reverse complement.
CAGACCTACGGCACCTCGGCCGGCACGCAGACCTTCAAGTCGGTGGAGCATGCCGATGTGATCCTGGTGATCGGCGCCAACCCGAGCGAGGCGCACCCGGTGTTCGGCTCGCGCATGAAGAAGCGCCTGCGCGAAGGGGCCAGGCTCATCGTCATCGACCCGCGTGCCATCGACCTGGTGAGCTCACCGCACATCAAGGCCGACGTGCATGTGCAACTGCGCCCTGGCACCAACGTGGCAGTGATCAGCGCGCTGGCACATGTGGCCGTCACCGAAGGGTTGATCGACGCGGCCTACATCGCCGAGCGTTGTGACGACAAGAGTTTTGCGCAGTGGCGCGACTTCGTCAGCAAGCCCGAGAACTCGCCCGAGGCGCTGAGTGCGGCGTGTGGCGTGCCGGCCGAGACGCTGCGTGCGGCAGCGCGCCTGTATGCCACCGGCTCGATCAGCGGCCAGCGCCAGGCCGGCGCGTCGGGCCCGGTCAACAGTGCCATCTACTACGGCCTGGGTGTGACCGAACATGCGCAGGGCTCGACCATGGTGATGGGCATCGCCAATCTGGCCATGGCCTGCGGCATGGTCGGGCGCGAAGGGGTCGGCGTGAACCCGCTGCGCGGCCAGAACAATGTACAGGGCGCCTGCGACATGGGCAGCTTCCCGCACGAGCTGCCGGGCTACCGCCACATCAGCGACAGCACGGTGCGCAGCCAGTTCGAGGCGGCCTGGGGCGTCACACTCGCGGCCGAGCCGGGCCTGCGCATCCCCAACATGTTCGACGCTGCGCTCGAAGGCAGTTTCATGGGCCTGTACTGCGAGGGTGAGGACATCGTGCAGTCCGACCCCAACACGCAGCATGTGGCCATGGCGCTGAGCCGGATGGAATGCATTGTGGTGCAGGACATCTTCGTCAACGAGACGGCGAAGTACGCGCACGTCTTCCTGCCTGGCAGCTCCTTCCTCGAGAAGGACGGCACCTTCACCAATGCCGAGCGCCGCATCAGCCGGGTGCGCCAGGTCATGCCGCCGCAGCCCGGTCTGGCCGACTGGGAAGTGACACAACGCCTGTCCAACGCGCTGGGCTACCCGATGAACTATGTGCACCCCAGCGAAATCATGGCCGAGATCGCCGCCCTCACGCCGAGCTTTGCCGGCGTGAGCTACGAGAAGCTCGACCGCCTGGGCAGCGTGCAATGGCCCTGCAACGACAGCACCCACGAGGCCGGCACCGCGCTCATGCACCAGGGCGGCTTCGTGCGTGGCAAGGGCCGCTTCATGATCACGCAGTACGTGCCGAGCGACGAGAAGGTGACGCGAAAGTTCCCGCTGCTGCTCACCACCGGGCGCATCCTCAGCCAGTACAACGTCGGTGCCCAGACCCGCCGCACCGACAACAGCCGCTGGCACGAGGAAGACCGGCTCGAACTGCACCCACACGATGCCGAGGAACGTGGCATCAAGGACGGCGACTGGGTCGGCATCCAGAGCCGCGCCGGCCAGACCGTGCTGCGCGCCGTGGTGACAGAGCGCATGCAGACGGGCGTGGTCTACACGACCTTCCACTTCCCCGAATCGGGCGCCAACGTCATCACCACCGACAGCTCGGACTGGGCCACCAACTGCCCCGAGTACAAGGTGACGGCAGTGCAGGTCGACAAGGTCAGCCAGCTCAGTGACTGGCAGCGCGACTACGCCCGCTTCAACGACACCCAGATCGACCTGCTGGCGCGCGCCAGCCAGGCCGCCTGGACGGAGGCCGCACGATGATCGGCGTCGACGACAGCGTGGTGAGCGAGCACGCCGACCACCACCGCATGGTGCTGGACAACCTGGTGCGCATGATCAACCGCATCGGTGACTTCTACGCCGCCTACCCTGACCGGGCCGAGGCCTTGGCCGGCATCGCCGAGCATGTGCGCAAGTTCTGGGAGCCCCGCATGCGCCGTCAGCTCTACGCCCACCTCGACGGCCCGGCCGCGGGTGAGGGCCTGAGCGATCTGGTGCGCCAGGCCGCGCTCGAGCGGCGCGACGAACTTCTCCCGCCCGGCTGAATCGGCTCGATCGCGTGGCCGGATGGGTCGTCCGGACCGCGGCGTATGACAGGTCAGCGTGCGGGTACTGCCGACTTGGGGTCGTATCCCGGCGGCAGCACCAGCTTGATCATCGGGTCCTTGGGTGCGGTCTCGCGGAAGCGAGCCACTTCGCCCTTCAGCGCCAATGTCATCTGGTCGACCGCTATGCCCAGGCTCTTGCTGCGCGCCGCGCGCGCCTTCTCGCCAAAGCTGATGAGTGAGGCTTCACCCTTGTCTCTTGCCGTGCCCGCCGCACGCATCAACAGGCGCCGGCTCTTCACATCGAAGACCGTGCACTCGACGGCAGTGAGCACGTCGTACCTGTCGCCCTCGATCACGTAGGCTCCGACACCGGTCCAGTACAGGAAGGACCAGCCGGTGGCATCGGCGTGTTGCACCAGGTCGTAGGAGATGAGTGCCAGCACATCCAGGTTCAGCAGGGCTGCGACCCGGTCGAGGTTGGCAAAGCTGCCACCTGGCTGAAGATAGAGCGACGGCACAGCCTCGATGCGGCTCACGAAGGGGTAGCTGGCGAAGGCATCCCTGACCTTGCCGGCCAGCATCTGGCGTTCGGGTTCGGGCAGGCGCTGGTCGGCCACCAGCTTCTCGTCTGGCACGAAGACCACACCGATGCGGAACGGCACCTTGATCTCCGCCACCTGGGCCGACGCTGGCTCGGGTGTGTCCTTGCCGGGATAGAGAAAACTCAGCACCGATGCGACCTGGCGCTGCTTGTTCTCCTTCTCCATGGCGGCACAGCCGACCAGCGTGCCTGCAAGGCCAGCGGCGCCCAGACCGAGCGGCATGGCAAGCGGCAAGGCGGCGATGTGCCGGGTGAACTGGCGACGTTGCATGATGAAGACTCCGCGAACTTTGGTAGTCACGATCCTAGCCTCGAGGCGTCGATGCCAGTCGATGCGACGACCAGGCCCGGTCAGGAGTGCTGGCCCGGCGCAATGCCTTGCAAGCCCGGCGGCCGACCTGCGTCGCCGCGCCCTGGATGGGACAATCCCTGGAATGAACAACGACTCGATCACCGCACCCGAAGGCCTGATACGGCTGCAGGTTATACGCAGTCGAGGCACCGAGCGCGAGGCCGCAGAAGACGCGCTGCTCGCGGAGGTGCCCGTGGCGCTGGTCTACAACGGTATCTCGCATGCGGTGATGCTGGCGTCGCCGCTCGACCTGGAAGACTTCGCCCTGGGCTTCTCGCTCACCGAAGGCATCGTCGACAGTGCGGCCGATCTGCTCGATGTCGAGGTCACGCCGCATACGCTCGAAGGTGGTGCTGCCGGCCTCACCGTCGACCTGCGTGTGACGCAGCGCTGCTTCATGCGCCTGAAGGAAAAACGCCGCAACCTGACGGGGAGAACTGGTTGTGGCCTGTGTGGCACCGAGAACCTGAGCGAGGCCGTTCGGCCCGTGCCGGCGCGGGTGCCGCAGGTGGATATCACCCCCGCGGCCTTGCAGCGTGGCATGGCCGAGCTGGCATCGAGCCAGGCCCTGCAGCAGGCCACCGGAGCCAGCCATGCTGCGGCCTTCTGCGCGTTAGGTGGCGAGTTGCTGTGTGTGCGCGAGGACGTCGGCCGCCACAACGCGCTGGACAAACTCATCGGCTGGCTGGCACGTAGTGGCCACCGCGCCGATCAGGGCTTCATCTGCGTCACCAGCCGGGCAAGTTATGAAATGGTTTTCAAGACTGCGAGTGCCGGTGTCGGCCTGCTGGCCGCCATTTCGGCACCCACGGCATTGGCTGTGCGTACCGCCGATGCGGCCGGCCTGACGCTGCTGGGTTATGTGCGCGCCGACAGGGCCACCGTGTACGGCTCAGGTCGCGGGTTTTTGCTGCCTTGAACTTGGCAACTACCCTAGTTGAAACAACCGGGTGTCGGAGGGATAAACGCACGGAGTGCGGCGTGACCGCCTTGTAGAAACCGTGCATGCGCGAGCTGCTGTGCTGGGCCCGTGCAAGGAGACAGACACGATGGACATGAACCGGAGAGCATTCTTCCGGGTAAGCAGTCAGGGGCTGGTAGGTTCCAGCCTTGTTGCGTTGGGCTTCTCGCCCACGGCCGCCTTGGCCGAGACACGCAACTTCAAGCTTGCCCGGACGACCGAAACCCGCAGCACCTGCCCGTATTGCTCGGTGAGCTGCGGCCTGGTGATGTACACCCTGGGCGACAAGGCGAAGAACGTCAAGTCGACCATCATCCACGTCGAGGGCGACCCCGACCACCCGGTGAACCGCGGCACCCTGTGCCCCAAGGGCGCCGGCGTGATGGACATGATCCAGTCGACCAGTCGTGTGAAGGTGCCGCAGGTGCGCGAGCCCGGCAGCTCCGAGTGGAAGCAGATCTCGTGGGACGACGCGCTCACGCGGGTGGCCAAGCACATGAAGGCCGACCGCGATGCCAATCTCGTGACCTCGGTCGAGAAGGAAGGCAAGAGCATCACGGTCAATCGCTGGAACACTGCGGCCTTCCTGATCTCTTCGGCCGCCTCCAACGAATCCGGTTATCTCAGTGTCAAGGTCGCTCGCGGCCTGGGGATGGTCGCTCTCGATACCCAAGCACGCATTTGACACGCGCCGACTGTGTCCAGTCTGGGCCAGACTTTCGGTCGCGGTGCGATGACGAATTCTTGGACCGATATCAAGAATGCCGATCTTGTTCTGATCATGGGCGGCAATGCCGCCGAAGCTCACCCCTGCGGGTTCAAGTGGGCTGTCGAGGCCATGCAGCAACGCAAGGCCAAGTTGATCGTGGTCGATCCACGGTTCACGCGCAGTGCGGCGGTGGCCGACATCTACGCGCCGATCCGCGTGGGTACGGACATCGCGTTCCTGGGCGGGGTGATCAACTACCTGCTCAGCAACAACAAGATCCACCTCGACTACGCCAAGTTCAACACCGACATCAGCTTCCTGACCAAGCCGGACTACAAGTTCGACAACGGTTTCTACAGCGGCTACGACGAGGCCAAGCGCTCGTACAACAAGGCCAGCTGGGGCTACCAGAAGGGTGACGACGGTTTCGTCAAGGTGGACGAGACGCTGCAGGATCCACTGACGGTGTACCAGCAGCTCAAGGCGCACTACAGCCGCTACACGCCGGAGCAGGTCAGCAAGATCACGGGTACACCCAAGGAGGTGTTCCTCAAGATCTGCGAGGCCATGGCCGAGACCTCGGCGCCCAACAAGGTGATGACCATCCTGTACGCGCTCGGCTGGACCCAGCATTCGGTGGGCAGCCAGAACATCCGCACGATGGCCATGATCCAGCTGCTGCTGGGCAACATGGGTCGTCCGGGTGGTGGCGTGAACGCCTTGCGCGGGCATGCCAATGTGCAGGGCATCACCGACATGTGTGCCTACTCCGAGACCTTGTCCGGCTACATGGGTGCGCCCACCGAAGCCGACCCGACGTTCGACGAGTACCTGAGCAAGCGCGCCCTCAAGCCCTTGCGGCCCAATCAGATGAGCTACTGGCAGAACTTCCCGAAGTTCCATGTCAGCCTCATGAAGGCCTACTACGGTGCCGCGGCCACGAAGGACAACAACTTCGCCTACGACTGGGTGCCCAAGCGCGACGGTGCGTACGACGTGCTGGCCATCTTCGAGCGCATGTACCAGGGCAAGATGAACGGCTTCCTGGTCCAGGGCTTCAATCCGCTGGCGGCCGTGCCCAACAAGCAAAAGTTGTCGCAGGCGCTGTCCAAGCTGAAGTACCTCGTGATCATGGATCCGCTGGAGACCGAAACCAGCGAATTCTGGAAGAACTTCGGCCCGCTCAACGACGTCGATTCGTCCAAGATCCAGACCGAGGTGTTCCGCTTCCCCTCGAGCTGCTTCGCCGAAGAGACCGGGTCGTTCACCAACAGCAGTCGTGTGCTGACCTGGAAGGAAAAGGCGGTCGATCCTCCCGGCGAGGCCAAGGTCGACAGCGAGATCATCGCCCGGTTGTTCCAGAAGATCCGGGGTTTGTACGCCAAGGATGGCGGCACATTGCCCGAGCCGGTGGCGGCGCTGAACTGGCCCTATGTCAACGCGAATGTGCCCTCGCCAGCCGAACTGCTGCGCGAAATCTCGGGCAAGGCATTGGCCGACGTGCTCGGTCCGCCCGACCCGAAGGATCCGAAAGCGCCGCCCAAGGTGCTTGCGAAGGCAGGTGAACAGGTGGCCGGCTTCGGGCTGCTGCGCGATGACGGCAGCACCAGTTGCGGCAACTGGCTGTATTCGGGCTGCTGGAGTCAGGCGGGCAACCTCACGGCACGGCGCGACAACTCCGATCCGACTGGCCTTGGAGTGTTTCCGAACTGGGGTTATGCGTGGCCGGCCAACCGCCGCATCCTCTACAACCGCGCCAGCGCTGACAAGGACGGCAAGCCCTGGGATCCGAGCCGCAAGTACCTGGCCTGGAACGGCTCCAGCTGGGCTGGCGGTGCGGATGTACCCGACATGCGCCCGGATGCGGCGCCCGAGCAAGGAGTAGGGTCCTTCATCATGACGCCGGAGGGTGTGGCCCGTCTGCATGCAGCGGGTATGGCCGAAGGCCCGTTCCCCGAGCACTACGAGCCCTTCGAGTCGCCGGTAGGTGTGAACCTGATGTGCCCCGACAACGCCAAGGCGGTCAGCAATCCCGCCGCACGTGTGTACAAGGGCGACCTCGAGGCGTTTGGCAAGAAGGAGGAGTTCCCCTACGCGGCCACCACCTATCGCCTGACCGAGCACATGCACTACTGGACCAAGCACTCGCGCAGCAATGCGGTGGTGCAGCCGGCGCCTTTCGTCGAGATCGGCGAAGACCTGGCCAGGGAAAAGGGCATCAAGCAGGGTGATCGGGTCAAGGTGACGAGCAAGCGGGGTCAGGTGGTTGCCGCCTGTGTGGTGACCAAGCGCATGAAGGGCCTCGATGTGAACGGCAAGAAGGTGCACCACGTCGGCATCCCCATCCACTGGGGCTTCAAGGGCGTGACGCAGAACGGCTACCTGGCCAATGCACTGACCCCCTTCGTCGGCGACGCCAACTCGCAGACGCCGGAGTTCAAGGCGTTCCTCGTCAACATCGAGAAGGTGGCTTGATATGGCAAGCCTTCAATCCCAGGACGTGGTGGCCCGCTCCGCCACCACCAGCCCCACGCCGCAGGTGCGCACCAACGCCCCGCAGGTTGCCAAGCTCATCGACGAGTCCAAGTGCATCGGCTGCAAGGCCTGCCAGGTCGCGTGCATGAACTGGAACGACCTGCGTGACGATGTCGGCACCAACATCGGCGTGTACGACAACCCCAGCGACCTGACCGCCAGCAGCTGGACGGTGATGCGTTTCTTCGAGGTCGAGCCCGAACAGGGCAACCTCGAATGGCTGATCCGCAAGGACGGCTGCATGCACTGCGAGGACCCGGGCTGCCTGGCAGCCTGTCCGTCACCCGGTGCCATCGTCAAGCAGGCCAACGGCATCGTCGACTTCATGTCGGACAACTGCATCGGCTGCGGCTACTGCATCAAGGGTTGCCCCTTCGACGTGCCACGTATCAGCGCCAAGGACAACAAGGCCTACAAGTGCACCTTGTGTTCCGACCGCGTGGGTGTGGGCCTCGAGCCGGCCTGTGTCAAGACCTGCCCGACCGGCGCCATCGGCTTCGGTACCAAGGACGACATGGTCAGCTACGGCAAGAAGCGCGCGGGTGAGCTGCAGGAACGCGGCTTCAAGGGCGCTGGCCTGTACAACCCCGAGGGTGTCGGTGGCACCCACGTGATGTACGTGCTCAAGCATGCCGACAAGCCCGAGCTGGTGGGTCTGCCCGCCAACCCGAGCATCAGCCCGATGGTGTCGGTCTGGAAGGGCATTGCCAAGCCGCTGGCCGTGGCCGCGATGATCGGCTCGGTGGTGGCTGGCTTCTTCCACTACATGAAGGTGGGTCCGATCGAAGAAAAAGCCGACGAGGAGCAAGCGTGATGGCCAAGCTCATACAACGCTACAACGATCAGGAGCGCATGAACCACTGGGTGGTGGCGCTGCTGTTCTGCCTCGCTGCGCTTTCGGGCCTGGCCTTCTTCCATCCCAGCCTGTTCTTCCTGTCCAACCTGTTCGGCGGCGGGCCGTGGACACGCATCCTCCATCCCTTCATCGGGGTGGTGATGGTGCTGTCCTTTGCCCGGCTGTTCCTGCGCTTCTGGCGCCAGAACATCATGACCGCGGCCGACAAGGAATGGCAGGCCAAGATGGGCGAGATGCTCAAGGGCAACAAGGACGCCATGCCGCCGGTGGGCAAGTACAACGCCGGCCAGAAGCTGGTGTTCTGGTTCTCGGCCGGTTCGCTGGCCGTGCTGCTGCTCACCGGGCTGATGTTCTGGCGGCCCTGGTTCGCACCGTACTTCCCGATCGTCGCGCTGCGTATTGCCGTGTTGCTGCACTCGGTGGCAGCGGTGGTGCTGGTGCTCTCGATCGTCATGCACGTGTACGCGGCCATCTGGGTCAAGGGCACCATACGCGCCATGACCCGCGGCACCGTCACCGAGGGCTGGGCCAAGGCCAACCATCCGCTGTGGCACAAGGAAGTGACCGGCGGACGATAGTCCCACGCGCGCTCGGCGCGCTTGCACCCCAGGGCGCCGCTCCCCGCACCGGGACGGCGCCCCTGTCTTTCAACATTCATCGATAGAAACAATGCAGTCCATGGGTGCCACAGCAACGGTCAGAGTCATGTCGTCGGAAGAGATCGCCGCCCGTGCGGGTGGCGAGACGGCCTTCCTTCATTGGCCACAACGCGCCACGCTGTTTGCCGAACGCGAGATGCGGCTACGCCAGCTCGCCGTTGGCCATGCCATGGGCGACTTCCTGCTCTTTCTGGCCGGTGTGGTGCATGCCCAGCATGAACAACTGCAGACCTTCGGGCAGCAGTTCCCCTCGCTGCCCTTGCCCGACAACTCGGCACTCGACCGCGCCGCCCGCGCCGGCCTGCCGCCGCTGCCAGCCAGCGACTGGCCGCGTGACCCGGCCTGGCAGACCAGCCTGCGGGCCATCGCCGCCGCCGTGCGTGCCCAGGCACCCGCACCGGCGCAGGCCGTGCTGAAGGCGCTGGCCGAGGCTGACAGTGACTGGCTGGAGCGCCAGGCAGATTGCCTGCTGACCGGTGTGATGGTCGGCCTGGATCTGGCCAGCGCGCCCATCGTCGCAGCCGCCCTGCAGGTCTACTGGACTCACCTGCTGCTGCAGGTGCAAAGCCACCACGGCGCCAAGGGCCAGCCCTTCGGCCGTATCGACGACGAAACCGCCTGCCCCTGCTGCGGCAGCCGGCCCACCAGCAGCATCACCCGCAGCAGTGGTGAGTCGCTCGGTCAGCGTTACCTGCACTGCTCGTTGTGCAGCCTGCAATGGCACATGGTGCGCATCAAGTGCCCGCACTGCCTGAGCGCCAAGAAACTCGCCTACTTCTCGCTCGATACCCACGACGCACTCGAAGTGGCCGACGCCGGCCCGACCGACGGCGACGAAGCGAGCGACGAGGCCCAGCCGGTCCACAGCCGCGCCGCTTCGGCCGTGATCCAGGCCGAGACCTGCGACGACTGCGGCCACTACCTCAAGATCATGCACAGTGATCGCAATGCCTTCGTCGACCCGATCGCCGACGACCTGGCCAGCATCACGCTCGACCTGCTGGTGGCCGACACCGGCAAGCTGCGCCACGGTGTGAACCTGATGCTGCTGTTCGGTGAATCCGACACCGCCGAACCCAGCCAACCACCCGACCGGGCCGATCCGCCGCCCGATCCTGGAGCGGCATGATGGCAAGGCCTCAGGTATCCGTGGTGCACGGTTCCAAGGCCAGCCCCGAGGCCCGAAGCGCTGATTCAGCTTCACAGCCCGCGGCGACACCGTCAGAACCCACTCCTGCTGTGCATGGTGCTGTCGCCTTGGCTGCGGCTCATGTCGACGCCACTGGCCCCGCCTTCGTACCAGCCGCTGCGGCCGGTCCGGCTGCCGAGCCTGGTCTCGCCCAGCCCAAACACCTGCCTTCGGTCGACCGCCTGCTGCGTTGGCCAGGTGTGGCTGCGCTGGTGGCCGAACACGGCCACACGCTGATCGCCGGGCAGGCGAGGGTGCTTCTGGATGATCTGCGCACCCGCGCCTTGGCCAACAAGCTCTCTCTGGCCGATGTGGCCGAAGCCTCGCTTCAGTCCGCGCTGGTCACCCGTGTCGAGCATCGTCTCGCCTCACGCATGCGCGCCGTGCTCAACCTCACGGGCACGGTCATCCATACCAATCTCGGCCGCGCCCTGCTGGCTGATGCTGCGCTGCAGCAGCTGCTGGCCATGATGGCCGGGCCGAACAACCTCGAATACGACATCACCTCTGGCGGGCGCGGTGACCGCGACACCATCGTCGAGGAGCTGCTGTGCACACTCACCGGCGCCGAGGCGGCCACGGTGGTCAACAACAACGCGGCGGCCGTGTTGCTCAGCATTGCGGCTCTCGCACGCGGCAAGGAGGTGATCGTGTCGCGCGGCGAACTGGTCGAGATCGGCGGCGCCTTTCGCATGCCCGACGTGATGGCCAGTGCCGGCGCCACGCTGGTGGAGGTGGGCACCACCAACCGCACCCATCCACACGACTACGAACGCGCCATCACCGAACGCACCGCGCTGCTGATGAAGGTGCACACCAGCAACTACATGGTGCAGGGTTTCACGGCCAGTGTGGACGAGGCGGTGATCGCGCCCATCGCCCACGCGCGTGGCCTGCCGCTGGTGACCGATCTGGGCGCCGGATCCCTCGTCGACCTGGCCAGCTACGGCCTGCCACGCGAGCCGCTGCCACAGGAAAAACTTGCCGCCGGCTGCGACGTCGTCACCTTCAGCGGCGACAAGCTGCTCGGTGGCCCGCAGGCCGGCCTGATCGTCGGCAGCCGCGCGGTGGTGGGGCAGATCCGCAAGTTCCCGATGAAACGTGCGCTGCGCATGAGCAAGCTGCCGCTGGCCGCACTCGAAGCCACGCTGCGTCTGTACCTGCGCCCCGAGCGCCTGGCGCAGGATCTGCCCACGCTGCGACTGCTCACCCGTCCGGCGGCCAGCATCCGTGCCCAGGCCGAGCAGCTGCTGCCCGCCGTGGCCCAGGCCGTGGCGCCGCGTTTCGAGGTGAGCGCGGTCGACCTGCTGGGCCAGATCGGTTCGGGCTCGCTGCCGGTCGAGCGTCTGCCCTCGGCAGGACTGGCCATCGCCCCGGTGCAGAAGAAGGGCGCCGGCCGGTCACTCGATGAATTGGCCACTGCCCTGCGCAGCTTGCCGCTACCGGTGATCGGGCGTATTGCCGACGACCGCCTGCTGCTCGATTTGCGGTGCCTGGAGCAGCCCGCCTTGCTGACCGACCAGCTCGCCCTGCTGGCCGAACGGCTGGCCTGAACGGCGGCAGGTTCACCCACAGAACGGCTGCCGTTGCCCCTGTCATCAACCCCATCCTCACGACCCGGAGACGACCTTGCCCCTCGATCGACGCCACTTCCTCGCCGGTGCGGCGGGAGCGTCGGGTCCCCTGCTGGCAGCAGGCGGCCTGCTGAGTGCCACCCACCGCGCCCAGGCGTCCGACGACGACCCGGCCCAACGCCGCCCCTGGCCCGAAGGCAAACCCACCCCAGCCCTGGCGCTGCCGGGCTGGGACGGCCCGACCTGGAATCTGGCCGATGCCCGTGGCCAGGTGGTGGTGCTCAACTTCTGGGCCAGCTGGTGTGAACCCTGCCTCAGCGAGCTGCCGTCGCTCGAGCTGCTGGCCAGCCGTCATGCGGCACACAAGCTGCAGGTGGTGTGTGTGAACTACCGCGAGACCGACGGCGCCCTTCGCCGCTTCCTGCAGGCTCAGCCACTGAGCCTGCCCATCGTGCGCGACCGCGACGGTGGCACGTCCAAGGCGTGGGGTGCCCGCATCTTTCCCACCACCGTGGTGGTGGACCGCACCGGCCGCGCCGTCTTCAGCGTCATCGGCGAGGTGGACTGGGCCGGCGCGCTGGCGCGCTCCTGGCTTGCGCCGGTTCTCACGTGAAGGCGCCTGCTGCGTCATTGCCCGAGGCTCCCGTCCCTGCCACCCTGCCACCCTGCCACCCTGCCTGTTTTTCCGCCCGGCCCTGCGCCGATTTTTTCCCTCGACAACCGCACCTCACTTCCACGTGCTGGAGAACACCATGACTCACTCGATCCAACGTCGCCAACTGCTTGCCACCGGCGCTGCCGCCGTCGCGTCCACCTTGCTGCCGTTCGGTCTGGCCCAGGCGCAGGAGCAGCAGCGCCGCTTCGCGCCGCAACTCGGGCCGTGGCGCAGCTTCGAGGTCACCACCACCATCACCGTGGCCGACGTGAAAGGCGCCACCCAGCTGTGGTTGCCGGTGCCCAATCTCGCCAACGACTACCAGCGTTCGGGCACTACCCGCTGGACCGGCAACGCCACGTCGGCCAAGGTCGCGACCGACCCGGTCTCGGGCGTGACCATGCTGCATGCGCAGTTCGGGGCCGACGTGTTCGAGCCCACCCTCTCTGTGACCAGCGCGCTGCAGACGCGCAACCGCGTGACCGACTGGAGCCGCACCGGCAGCTTCAGCGAAGACGCCGCCGTGTTGAAGAAGGCCCTGTCGCCCACCGAACTGCTGCCGCTGGACGGCATCGTCCACAAGACCGCCGCCGAGGCCACTCGTGGCGCGAAGACCGACCTCGACAAGGTGCGTGGTGTGTACGACTGGGTGGTGGCCAACGCCCACCGCGAGCCCAAGACACGCGGCTGCGGCACCGGTGACATCAAGACCATGCTCGAGACCGGGCACCTGTCGGGCAAATGCGCCGACCTGAACGCACTCTTCGTGGGGCTGTGCCGCGCCGCCGGTGTGCCGGCGCGTGATGTCTACGGCTTGCGCCTGGCGCCCTCGGCCTTTCCGTACAAGGAACTGGGCGGCAACCCGGCCAGCCTGAAGGGTGCGCAACATTGCCGCGCCGAGGTCTTCCTGGCCAGCCACGGCTGGGTGGCGATGGACCCGGCCGATGTGCTCAAGGTGATGCGCCAGGAAACGCCCGAGTGGATCAAGGACCGCAATCACCCGGTGGCCGCACCCGTGGTGGCCGGTCTGTTCGGCAACTGGGAAGGCAACTGGGTGGGCTGGAACACCGGCCACGACGTCACCCTGCCCGGCAGTGCCGCCAAGGGCACGCTGCCCTTCCTGATGTACCCCAACGGCGAAAACGCCAGCGGCCGTTTCGACGAACTCTCGCCCGACAACTTCCGCTACACCATCGCAGCGAAAGAGCTGACGATCTGAGCAACTGCCGAAGCGTCGCCGCGCTGGCTCATCTGCTGAGTCAGCGCTTGGCCTGACCTCGATTCATCCCCAGGAGCCCGCATGATCGTCGGCACCGCCGGCCACATCGACCACGGCAAGACCACGCTGGTGAAGGCACTCACCGGCGTCGACACCGACCGCCTGCCCGAGGAGAAGAAGCGCGGCATCAGCATCGAGCTGGGTTACGCGTTTCTCGATGTGCCGGGCGACGCATCACCGGCATCGGCCGACGCTCCTCAGCCCCCACGGGGAACGGAGGAAGGCGCAGGCGGCCGTGGGCCTGCACGCCTGGGCTTCATCGATGTGCCAGGCCACGAGCGCCTGGTGCACACCATGCTCGCCGGCGCCAGCGGCATCACCCTGGCCTTGTTGCTGGTGGCGGCCGACGACGGTGTCATGCCGCAGACGCTCGAGCACCTGGCCGTGCTCAGCCTGCTGGGCATACGTCGGGGTGCGGTCGTCATCACCAAGATCGACCGCGCCGACGCCGCGCGCCGCGCCGAGGTGCGCACGCAGGTGGCGAACCTGCTGGTCGAGCTGGGTGACGCTGCCACGCTGGTCGACGCACCGGTATTCGAGCTCTGCGCCCACAGCGGCGAGGGTGTGTCGGCGCTGCGCGACTGGTTGTTCGAGCAGGCGCGCGAGGTCGATGGGGCGACAGGGCAGGGCTTCGAGCTCGAGTTGGCGGGTGCCACCGGTGCGACCGCATCGAGGCTGACCACTGGTGCGGTGCCAGGGGCTGGCGGGCCGATCGGCAGCCAGGTCGGCAACGTGAGGCCGGGCTTTCGCCTGGCCATCGACCGCTGCTTCACCCTGGCGGGTGCGGGCACGGTGGTGACGGGCACCTCGCACGCGGGTACGGTCGACGTGGGCGACGAACTTGTGCTCGTGCCCGACAGCACCGCCGGCCATGCGCAACGGGTGCGCAGCCTGCATGCCCAGAACAGCGCGGCCCGGCAGGCCGGCCCGGGCCAACGATGCGCCTTGGCGCTGCCGGGCCTGGACAAGGCCGCGGTGAGCCGTGGCCAGTGGCTGGTCGCACCTACGCTGGCCCAGGCCACCGACCGGCTGGATGTGCGCCTCACGCTCTGGCCCGGCGAGGCCGACGCGCTGCGATCCGGCACCAAGGTGCATGTACACCTGGGCGCGGCCGACGTGATGGGCAGCGTGGCGGTGCTCGAGTCACCCGACGGCGCCGAACGCGTGGCGCCCGGCCATGCCGCCCTGGTGCAGCTGGTGCTGCACGACAAGGTGGGCGCCTGGCGCGGCGACCCGGTGGTGCTGCGCGACGCCTCGGCCAGCCGCACCCTGGCCGGCGGCCGGGTGCTCGACCCCAACGCGCCCGTGCGCTACCGCCGCACGCCGCAACGCCTGGCCCAGCTCGATGCCTGGCAGCAACCCGCTATCACCCAGCGCCTGGCCGGCCTGCTGGCCACCGCCGCCAACGGCCTGGACATCGCCGCCTGGCAGCGAGCCGAGGGTGTGCTGGGCCTGCCCGCATTGCCTGTCGACGCGCTGTGCGTCAGCGCAAGCGGCGAGGTGATCCACGATCAGGCCGCCTGGGCCTTGTCCGCCCAGCGCCGCGGCGAGATCGAGGCCGGTGTGCTGACACAGCTGGCCGCTTTCCACGCACGTTCGCCAGACGAGCTGGGCCCGGATGTGGCTCGCCTGCGCCGCCTGGCCGCCCCGCGTCTGCCCGATGCCCTGTGGCGCGGCCTGCTCGCGGGCCTGCGGTCGGCCGGGCGGGTGTTCGTCAAGGGTGCGCAGGTGCATCTGCCCGAACACGGCGTACGCCTGTCTGCCACCGAGGAACGTATCGCCCAGAAGGTGGCGCCACTCATGCTGGACGGCGCTTTCGACCCACCCTGGGTACGCGACCTGGCGCGCGACACGCGTGAGCCCGAAGCCTTGCTGCGCACCGTGCTGGCCCGCCTGGCGCAGCGCGGCGAGCTGCATGCCGTCGTCAAGGACCTGTATTACCCGCTGGCCACCATGCATCGCCTGGCCCAGCTGGCGCGCGAGGTGGGGCAGCGCGACGGTGAGGTCAAGGCGGCCACCTTCCGTGACGCCACCGGACTGGGGCGCAAACGCGCCATCCAGATCCTCGAGTACTTCGACCGCGTCGGCCTGCTGCGCCGCGTGCAGGACAGCCACCGCCTGCGCACCGACACCGCTTTGTTCCTGAATGAGGAGAACCCCGCGTAAGACCAGGGCCTATCAGCGTCTATCCTCGCGCGCCGAGCTCGGACTCGACCGCAGTGCTGCCGCCCACTTGTCTAGACAGGCTGGGCGCGCCCAGCATATCGACCGAACATGGAAGGAGAACGATCCTGGTGGATCGGCCGGGCTTCAAACCCGGTGGGTGGTGCCATGCGCCGCCGGGTGGGTTCGACTCCCACGTCCTTCCGCCACCCCGCCAAGGGTCTGCACCCTGCCCGCGAGCGGCGCGACACCGCATGATGGGCACATGACCGACGACCTCGAAGCCTGCCGCAAGTCCTCGGCGACCGCTGCCGCCGCAAGGCCTGCCTCAATGGTCACCGGCGCGGTGATGCCTGCCGCAGTGATGCCTGCCTCTGCGGCGCGTGCGATTTCCTCCACGGGCGATGCCCCAGCCGCGCCGCTGACCGGCGACCACCTGCCGCCCGCATTGGCCAGCCTGCTCGGGCGCACGTCGCTGGGCGTGCGGCATCTCAGCGGACCGGCACCGAGCGAAGGTGAACTCACTCTCATGGCCCGCGCGGCGCTGCGGGCCCCCGACCACGCCGGTCTGGTGCCGTGGCGCTTGAAGCTCGTGCGTGGTGATGCCCGCCAGCACATGGCCACGCTGTTCGAACAAGCCGCGCTGGCGGCAGGAAAATCCGCCGACGATGCCCGCAACGACTTCGAGCGCGCCCTGGCCGCTCCTGTCAGCATCGCGGTCGTGGCCCGCATCGACCTGGGCCATCCGCTGGTGCCCGCCCACGAACAGTGGGCTGCGGTGGGTGGCGCCATCACGAACTTCCTCAACGCGGCCCATGCCCTGGGCTATGCCGGCAAGATGCTCTCGGGCGGCAAGGTGCGCCGCCCCGAGTTGATCGCGGCGTTCTGCGATCCGGGCGAGACGCTGGTGGGGTGGCTGGCGCTGGGCAGGCCGACAAAGGCCGGCAAGGTCAGCGAAGGAAAGCCGGCGGCCGACCAGGTCATGATCGATTGGCCGAAGGCTCGCCACTTCCCCCTTACACCTGCGCGAGCGCCGGATTCCGACGCCTGAGCGGCATCACTTCGCCCGTTGGACGACCTTGCTACGCGCCAGATCGCCCAGCGTGTTCGCGTTGAAGAACTCGTCGCCTTGCTCGAATACCGCCTGCGCACACCCCTCCTGACGCAGCCACATCATGACCTTCGACTGGCCGGACGTGATCCACGCGCCGAGGCTGGTGCGCAGGCTGGTGTGCAGCAGGCAGAACACCGGCTGGGGTTGCAGGCTGCCGTCGCTTTCGCGGCTGACGGCGACGGCCAGGCGCGCGGCGGGTGGCTCGGCCAGGGCGGCGACGAGGCGTTCGACCAGATCGTGCGGCAGCAGCGGGGCGTCGCAGGGCACGCAGACGAGCCAGTCGGTCCGGCAGGCCTCGAGGCCGGCGAGCAGGCCGGCCATGGGGCCGGCGTAGGGTATGCCGCCGTCCGGTGCCTGGGCGTCTCGGTGCACCGGGTGGCCCAGGGCGGCGTAGTCGGCCAGATTGCGATTGGCATTGATGGCGAGATGGCCGACCTGCGGGGCCAGGCGCTGCAGCACATGCTCGATCAGCGGGCGGCCCTGCCAGGCGTGCAGGCCCTTGTCGACGCCGCCCATGCGCCGGCCCAGGCCGCCTGCGAGGACGAGGCCGGTGATGTTGTCCGGGCAGGGGCGGGTCGCCACGGGGTGATCGGCCGGAAGGCTGACGCGCACAGGTTCAGCCCGGCTCAGACGAGGCCGTCGAACAGCCAGACGTCGACCCTGTCGCCGACGGCCACCGAGGCCTGCTCGTGACCGAGGACGACCAGGCAGTTGGCTTCGCTCATGCTGCGCAGGATGCCGGCACCTTGCGAGCCGGTGATCTCGACCTGCCAGGCGCCGTCCGCCGCCTGGCTGACGCGGCCACGCTGGAACTCGCTGCGACCAGGGCGCTTGCGGATGGCGGCGGTGCTGCGAGCCTGCAGCACGACCAGAGGTTCGGGCGTGGCGCCGGCCAGTTGCAGCAGCGCGTCGCGGGCAAAGACGTAGAAGGTGACGAGCGCGGCGACCGGGTTGCCGGGCAGGGCGAAGAGCCAGCTGGTGGTGTCGGGGGTGGTGCCGCGCAGCGGTCCGAAGGCGAAGGGGCGTCCCGGGCGCATGGCGACTTTCCAGAACGCGACTTCACCCATGCTGGCGAGCAGGGTGCGGGTGTAGTCGGCCTCACCCACACTCACACCGCCGCTGGTGAGCACCACGTCGGCCTGCGCGACCGCGATGTCGAGCGTGGCCTGCAGGGCGGCGGGGTCGTCGCGCACCAGGCCGAGGTCGACCACCTCCATGCCCAGGCGCTGCAGGGCGCCCATCAGGCTGTAGCGGTTGCTGTCGTAGATGCAGCCGTCGTCCAGGGGTTGGTCGGGGCTGCGCAACTCGTTGCCGGTGCTGAACAGGGCCACGCGCAGCCGACGCCTGACTGTCACGCTGGTGATGCCCAGCGAGGCGATGAGTCCCAGGTCGACCGGGCGGATGACTCGGCCAGCCGGCAGGGCACAGCCGCCCAGCGCCAGGTCTTCGCCGCGTTTGCGGCGGTTCTCGCCGCGGCGGATGACGCCGGGCTCGATGCAGACGGCGCCGCTGCCCGCGTCGACGCCGCACAACTCCTGCGGCACCACGGTGTCACAACCGGCGGGCATGACGGCACCCGTCATGATGCGCACACACTGCCCGGCGCCCACCTCACCCGCGAACGCCGCGCCGGCAAAGGCGGTGCCGATGGGGGTGAAGCGGCTGGTGACCCCCTCGACCAGGCGGGCGCCAGCGAAGGCGTATCCGTCCATGGCCGAGTTGTCGTGTGCCGGCACGGCGATAGGTGAGATGACGTCGGCGGCCAGCACACGACCCAAAGCCTGGGTGAGGCCGACACTTTCGCTGCCGGTGATGGGTGTCAGCGCGGCGGCGATGGTGGCGCGGGCTTGCGCGACGCTGAGGTTGAGGTCACCCGCCATGAGCGGGGAGGGGCCGAGTTCCGACATGAGGCAAAGTCCAGGCGACGCCCGCAGGCATGGCGGGCATTCTGCCGTGTGGGCATTGGCCTTCCAGGCCGCATCGGGTCCCCGTGGTCACCATGGCGTGTCCGGGCGGCCGGCCTTGGCGGCTCGGGCGGGCTGCTCGACGACTGGTGCTCAGAGTCCCAACTCGCGCAACAGCGCGGCGCTGCTGCGTTGGCGTGGTTTGGCCTGGCTCATCAACTCGACCAGGCGACGGTTGAGTGGTGCGTCGCGCCCCAGCGTGGCAGCCAGACGCACCACCTCGCCGCACAGGGCGTCGATCTCGGTGGGGCGGCCACGCGCCAGGTCGCTGGCCATGCTGGATCTGGCCAGCGGGTCGATACGCAGCAGCCTGGCTGCCACCACCCTGAACAGTGGTGTGGGCAGGCGCAGCAGCATCGGCAGGTGATGCATGGGCACGGCGATGAGGCGTGCCGGCAGGATGGCGGCGGCATCGAGCACACCCAGCGCCTCGTCCATCATGGCGGCAAAACAGCGGCGGTAGCCGCGATCGAGCAACTCGGCGCGCAGGGGCAGTCCCGACAGGGCGTTGACCGGGTTGTTGAGGTTGATGAGCAGCTTGGCCCACAACACGGTGGTGATGTCGGGGTGCAGGGCCAGCGGCACACCGGCGCCGTTGAAGTGGCTGACCCAGGGCTCGAGCGCCGGATCGGCCTGCGCCATCAACACGCCGCCGGTGCCACGGTGCAGGCGACCGGGCGCCAGTTCGGCCACGTTGTACGACACCATGCCGGCGCGCCAGCGCAGTTGCGGCGCCGTGAGACGCGCCTGATCGACATTGGCCAGGCCGTTCTGCAGGCTCAGCACCAGGCTGCCCGGCGGCAGCACCTGGGCAAGTGCGGCCGCGGCCTGGCGCGTGGCGCCGCTCTTGACACACAGCAACGTGAGATCGGGCGCGCAGTGGTGCGGCAACTGCGACGCAAAGCTGAGGGTGCTCGCGTCGACGTGGACCTTGTTGCCGTCCAGATCGCTCAGCGTGTAGCCGCTGCTGGCCACTGGCGCCAGGCGGTCGGCACGGCCCACCAGGGTGACGGCCAGGCCCGCACCGGCCAGGTGGGCGCCAACCCAGCCGCCCACCAGACCGGCGCCGAAAACCAGCACATCGGGCTGGTCTGGCCTGGCGCGCCCGTTCGGCCTGGCGTGGACGGGCGGGTCGCGGTGAATGGGCTGGCGCAACTGGACCGGAGCGGCTGGCCCGCCATGGTCGCCCACGACCAGTTGCCGACCTGGAGACGCCTGGCTCAACTGGCGCCGCCGGCTTTCAGGTCGCGCAGATGCGTCGACCCGGCGCCGAGTTCGATCTCGATGCGGGTCTCGCGCTCGAGGCCGATGGCCATCATGGCTTCGGCGATCAGGAACATCGGCCCCACCAGCTGGCCGATCAGGTCGTCGACGAAGCCGGGCTTGCGGCCTTCGAAGTAGTGGCCGGCCAGTTGCACCAGCCAGCCTGCGGCAATGCCGCCCAGACCCCAGCCGAGCCAGTCGTCGGTCATGGCCAGCGGTTGCACCAGCGCGATCAGTCCGGCGGTGACGGCACTGGTGACGATGCCCATCAATAGTTTGCCGCGCGTGACGTACCACAGGGCGCTGGCGCCCCAGAACATCCAGGCCAGGTTGTAGCCGCCGAGTTGCAGGCGTCCGAGCAGGATGCCCAACGCGAGCACGATCAGCGGGATGCCGACGAAGTGGCTGGCGATGTTGCGCCGGTCGCGATGGAAACGTGCGTAGTCGACCAGCAGTTCGGTGGCCGGGCGCAGCGGTGACCGCGGCACGCCGGTGCGGCTGACGACGAAGATCGTGTTGGCAAAACCGTGGCTGCGGTCGTCGTCCGCGGCCAAGGAACGTGCGCCACGTCTGCGTTGGGTCGAAGTGGGTCTGCGCTGGGCGGACATGGCGATGTACTGGTTGGCTACCCGCACAGTTGACCATCAGCCGACCCTCGTCGCCATGGGGGCTTGCGCCTAGCTGTAACGCCGTGCACGTCGGCCCGGGTGGTCTACCCCGCACAAGCAGGGCGGGACTGTCGTGTGTTTGCACCAGGCTGTCCACTGTCGCTGGGTGACTTGCAGGTCGTGTGTCGTGCAGGTGGCCCGGCAGGCGGATCTTTTCACCGACCCTGCCGCCCACTGACCCGCCAGCCTGGTAGGCAACGGCCTGCCTAGAATGCCGCACGCGGTCGCCGGCCGCCTTTGCCTGGACCCAGCACCCCGACATGAGCATCAAGAGCGACAAATGGATCCGCCGCATGGCCCAGGAGCACGGCATGATCGAACCGTTCGAACCCGGCCAGGTGCGCCAGTCGGCCGACGGCGGCCGGATCGTCAGCTACGGCACCTCGAGCTACGGCTACGACATCCGCTGCGCGCCCGAGTTCAAGGTCTTCACCAACATCTACTCGACGGTGGTGGACCCGAAGAACTTCGATCCCAAGAGCTTCGTCGACATCAACGCCGATGTCTGCATCATCCCGCCCAACAGCTTTGCGCTGGCCCGCACGCTCGAGTACTTTCGTATCCCGCGCAACGTGCTGACGATCTGCCTGGGCAAGAGCACCTATGCGCGCTGCGGCATCATCGTCAACGTCACACCGTTCGAGCCCGAATGGGAAGGCTACGTGACGCTCGAGTTCAGCAACACCACACCGCTGCCGGCCAAGATTTATGCCGGTGAAGGCTGCGCCCAGGTGTTGTTCTTCGAGAGCGACGAGGTGTGTGAAACCAGCTACCGCGACCGCGGCGGGAAGTACCAGGGCCAGACCGGCGTCACGCTGCCCAAGACCTGATCGGGCCTGACCTTGCGGTGACGCAGGGTCCGCCACCGGCGCCCAGTCGACTGTGGGGGTAACCCCGAGGGCAGCAGTTAGGCGCTGCTACATTGCCCTCCCGATTACCCGCATAGAGAGTTTCGTCGTGCGTCACCTTGTCCGCCCAGGGGCCCTGGTCGCCGCCTATTTCGACACCCTGAGCGAGCCCCAACTGGCCTGCGCACGCAGCCTTCAGCAAGTGGTGCTGGCAACGGCGCCCGAGATCGAGCAAGCGGTGAAGTGGGGCAACCTGACCTTCGTGGCCGGTGGACGCAACCTGCTCGCACTGGCGCTTCACAAGTCACACGCGCACATGCAGGTGTTCAACGGCGCACAACTCGCACTGCAGTTTCCCGAACTCGACGGTGTCGGCAAGGGCCAGCGCCATCTCAAGCTCAAGTACGGTCAGCCAGTCGATGCCGACCTGGTGCGCGACATCGTGCGCGCCAGCCTGGCACTGTTGGGCTGACGCAAGCGCATTCAGCGAAAAAGCGAGTCGGCCCGCGGGCCGGTACCGGCTCAGCGCCCGTAGGCCGAAGCCAGCGCGCTGCGCTGACCGTAGACCGGCGCGTTGTCGCGCGGCATGAGGGCGTCGATGGCGCGGTCGAGTGCCACGGTGGCGCGAAGGAGTGACTCGCGCTGGGCGGCGACCTGGCCGCTGGCCTTGACGAGGCGATTGCGCAACGGGGTGGGTATGGCGCCGTTGCGTGCAGCCTTGCTGAATCCGTCGACCGCCTGTTCGAGCGCCTGATGCAGGTGATCGGCGTGTGACTCGATGGCCACACTGTCGCGTTGCCTGAGGGCTTCGCCCAGCGCGGCGAGTTCGTCCTCGACGCGGCCCATCATGTCCTCGAGCGGGGCTGGGCCGGGAGGCGTGGCGACCCGGCTGTCTTGCAGGTGCTGATTCATGAGCGGTCGAGTCCGGACGGGTGTGTGGGGTGCTCGGGCGGCATGTGTGGTGGGCGGCGCCTCAGCGCGGCTGGCCCACCTTGCCGAGCACTTCCTGAGCATTGGCGATGAGCTTGTCGGCAATCGCCTCGGGATTGATCTTGTAGGTGCCGTCCGAGATGGACTGGCGCACCCGGTCGACCTTGGCCTGGTCGAAGCCACCTTCGGCGCCGTCGAGCAGGGCCTGGGCCGTGTTCGACAACTTGACGCTGGTGCTGGTGTTGTTCGTGGCCGCGGTGGCGCCGGCCTTGCCGGCCTTGCCTGTGCCCTGAGGCTCGGTGTTGCCCGCGTTGTTGCCTGCAACTGGCGATATGGCCGGCGCTGCGCCGGTTTGGCCGATCTTCATGATCCACTCCTTCGAGCCCCTGCGGGCGTCAGTACGGCGGCACCACCCACGCCGTCCCGCGGTGGCGGCATTGTGCGCAAGAGAGTGCGCGGGCCTGCTGCCGTGATGCGGGGCGCGACGTTTGCGCCAACCATGGCGCAAGTTTCGACCGCCAGACGCCAAACTTGAGCCCCGCTCACACGATTGCTTGCAAAGTTCGGCGTCCATGCAAGGCTATCGGCCGCGGCGGGTGCGGGCTTGAGCCCGGGGCGCCACTTGCTTCGGGGGGGCAAACACCTGATCACAACTTGATCTCCACGCGGCGCTCGCCCACTGGCTTGCCGACGACGACGCGTCCACCTTCGGTGCGCACGCGCACCTGCTGACCTTCCAGGCCCGGGCCTAGCGCCTGGCCGGTGCCCGAGACCGAAAAGCCGTCGCCGCGTGCGATCAGCACCACCGGGTCGCCGGCGGCAAACCACTGGCGCACACGCAACATGTCGGCGCGTACGGCGGCACCGGGTGCCAGGGGTGTGGCCAGCTTGCGGCCCACGAGGGCACCCACCTGATCGAAGGTTGCACCGTGTGCTGCGGCGATGTCGACCTCACTCAGCATCAGTTCGCGACCTGTGAGTTCGACGCCAGCGGCGATCGGCGCAGCGGCCACCAGGGCCGGGGCCCAGACCTTCACGGTCACAGGCAGGTAGACGTTCCAGCGCACCGGCCCGTCGGTGCAGCGCAGGCCCACGCGGGTGGCGCCCCACAGGCGAGCGCCGGCCGGCAGATAGGGTTCGATGCGCTGGCAGGGTGCCAGTTTGAGACGCGGGTCGAGTGAGCCGATGGTGACGTCGATGCGGGCATTGGCCGGCGCGGCGATCTGGCCGGCAGTGAGTGCCTGCACCTGCTGCTGGAACTGCGGTGTCAGCAGGGGCGACGCGGCGCCGTCTGCTGCCTGTGGCTGCGCCGACGCCGATCGCGGCAGCAGGCCCCAGCACATCACGATCAGAAGCACGAGAAACGACGTGTTGATCAGGGCCGTCCTGCGCACCGACTTACGTTCGATGGGGGCGGGGTACGACGTGACGACAACGCCCCGCACCAAGTTGGGCGCTGGCGCATCAAGCTGTCGGCGGGTGTGGACGAAGCTGACCATGGCGGCAACTCTAGGTGGAGGCCCTGCGGCGCAAGGCCGCGATATGGCGGGTCGGCGGGGTGCTTATCCGATTTATGTTTCGGGGGGTGCTTGCCAACAATGGCGCCAAGCCCCTTCGTTTGCTTCACCGGTGATCCGGCCAGGCAAACAAGGGCGACCCGCCTACCGGAGCACGCCATGCTGGACCGCCTCACGAACGCGCTGGATTTCCAGGCCCAGGCCCTGACCTTGCGTGCCGAACGCCAGCGCCTGATTGCCAGCAACATCGCCAATGCCGACACCCCCGGCTACCAGGCGCGTGACATGGATTTCGCCGCCGCGCTGCGTCAAGCCACCGGTGAGGTCAAACCCACCGGCCTGGCCACCAGCGCCGCCGGCCATCTGAGCCCCGACCGCGGCGCCACGTCCGAGGCGCAATTGCGCTACGCCGCGCCGTCCATGACCAATCTCGACCGCAACACCGTCGACATGGACCGCGAGCGCGCCAGCTTCGCCGACAACTCGGTCAAGTACGAGGCCACGCTGCGTTTCATCAACAGCAACGTGAGCACCATGCTCGCCGCCATCAAGGGCCAGTGACGCCCACGCGCCACCGTCACAGGAGCTGAACCACCATGTCGATGCTGCAGATCTTCAACGTTGCCGGCAGCGCCGTCAGCGCACAAAGCCAGCGGCTCAACACCGTGGCGTCCAACCTGGCCAACGCCGACACCGTGGCCGGCCCCGACGGCAGCAGCTTCAAGGCGCGCCAGGTGCTGTTCCAGACTGTCGCCATGGGCGACGTGGGCGCGGCTGGTGTCAAGGTGGCCCAGGTAGTCGAGGACAACTCGCCCGGCCGGCGGGTGCACGATCCCAAGCACCCGAGCGCCGATGCCGACGGCTACGTCACCTACAGCAACGTCAACGCGGTCGAGGAGATGGTCAACATGATCTCGGCCTCGCGCAGTTACCAGAACAACGTCGAGGTGATGAACACCGCCAAGACGCTGCTCATGAAGACCCTGCAGATGGGTCAGGGCTGAGCCCGCCGCCCGAGCTACCAAGGACTGAGCCATGACCATCACCACCGGCAGCGCCAGCGATAGTGCCGCCATCTACAACCAGCTGAACACTGGCAGCGGCGCCAGCAGCGCGGCCTCGACCTCGCAGGCCACCAGCGACCGTTTCCTCAAGCTGCTGGTGACACAGATGCAGAACCAGGATCCGCTGTCGCCGATGGACAACGCCCAGGTGACGAGCCAGATGGCGCAGATCAACACCGTGACCGGCATCGACAAGCTCAACACCTCGATCAACGCCATGGCCGCGCAGTTCATGCAGATGCAGGCCATGCAGGGCGCGTCGCTGGTCGGGCGTGGTGTGCAGGTCGAGGGCAACAGCCTCACGCTGGATGCCAACGGCAAGGCCAGCGGTGGCTTCGACCTGGCTGGTGCTGCCGATTCAGTCAAGGTCGAGGTGTTGTCGGCCTCGGGCCGCGTGATCGACACCCTCAATCTCGGTGCAGACAGTGCCGGGCGCCACAGCTTCGACTGGACACCACCGGCCGGCGTGGACGCCAGCGGCGCGCTCAAGTTCAAGGTCACTGCGTTGTCGGGGTCGGCGGCCGTGGCTGCCACCACCTTGCAGCACGATCAGGTTGCCGCCGTCAGCACTTCGGGCAACACGCTCAGCCTCGAACTCGGCAGTGGCAAGACCGTGTCCTACGCCGACATCAAGGCCTTCGACTAGTTTCCACCGCGACCCACCGAGCCCCCTGGACCACCCCGAGAGGACCCATCATGAGTTTCCAGCAAGGCCTGTCGGGCCTGAACACCTCGAGCAAGAACCTCGAAGTCATCGGCAACAACATTGCCAACGCCAACACCTTCGGCTCCAAGGCCTCACGCGCCGAGTTTGCCGACATGTATGCCGGCATGCTCAATGCCACGGGTGGCAGTGATGTGGGCATGGGTACGCAGATCGCCGCCATTACCCAGCAGTTCAGCCAGGGCGCCATCACGGCCACCGAGAACTCGATGGACGTGGCGATCAACGGTGCGGGCTTTTTCCAGGTGCACGACCCCTCGGGCAGCCTGCTGTACACCCGCAACGGCCAGTTCAAGGTCGACCGCGACGGCTACGTCGTCAACAACCAGGGCGACAAGCTGCTGGGCTACATGGCCGACGCCAACGGCAATGTGGTGCAGGGCGCAGCCACCGAACTCAAGCTGCCGACGGCGGGCATCAGCCCGCAGGCCACCGCCGATGTCACGATGGAGATGAATCTCGATTCACGCGCCACGGTCATCACGCCGCCGGCCACCGGCCCGCAGATCGATTTCGACGATCCCAAGACCTACACCAGTGCCACCTCGATGACGGCCTACGACGCCAAGGGTCAGGAAGTGCCACTCACCGTCTATTACCAGAAGTCGGCAGCCGATACCTGGGACGTCTACATCACCGCCAACGGCGCACCGATCTCGGGCACAGCCGCCGCGCCCACACCGAGCACGACGATCACCTACCCCACCAACGGTGCGGCGCCGAGTGCACCCGCCGGGCCGGTGACGCTGTCTATCCCCGCCACCACCGATGCCAACGGCAATGTCACCAGTGTGGCCATCGACCCGGTCACGTTCGACCTGTCCAAGTCGACCCAGTACGGCGCCTCGTTCGCCATCACCAACCTGTCGCAGGACGGCCGTGCGCCGGGCCAGCTCAACAGCATCTCGATCGACCCCAACGGCACGATCATGGCGCGGTATTCGAACGGCAAGACACTGGCCGCCGGCCAGGTCGAACTCGCCACCTTCAGAAATCCGCAAGGCTTGCAGCCGCTTGGCGGCAATGCCTGGGCCTCGTCGTTTGCCTCGGGTGACCCGATCGTGGGGGCGCCCAAGTCGGGCACGATGGGCCAGCTGCAATCGGGCGCACTCGAGGAGTCGAACGTCGACCTCACCTCGGAGCTGGTCAACATGATCACCGCCCAGCGTGTCTACCAGGCCAATGCCCAGACCATCAAGACGCAGGACGCCATCCTGCAGACCCTGGTCAACCTGCGTTGATCACTTGTCCAGACAAGTGAGCCACGAACCGCACCCGTCGATCACGCAGCACTGAAGGCCGACCATGGACCGCATGATCTATCTCTCGATGTCGGGTGCCAAGGCGACGATGCAGCGCCAGGACGTGCTGGCCAACAACCTGGCCAATGTGTCGACCACCGGCTTTCGCGCCGAGCTGCAGGCCTTTCGCGCCGTGCCGGTGCGCGGCGACGGTGCCTCGACACGTGTCTACGCGCTGGAAACCAGCACCGGCTACAACGGCGAGGCCGGCCCCGTGATGGGCACCAGCCGCAACCTCGACGTGGCCGTGCAGGGCAAGAGCTGGCTGGCCGTGCAGGGGCTGGACGGCACCGAGGCCTACACCCGCGCCGGTGCGCTGGATGTGAACAGCGAAGGTCTGCTCGTCACCAAGAGTGGCCAGACCGTGATCGGTGAAGGTGGCCCGATCACCGTGCCGGCACAAGCCGAAGTCGAGATTGCACCCGACGGCACGATCAGCGCCAAGGTCGGCAACGCCAAACCCCAGCCGGTCGGCAAGCTCAAGATAGTCACACCCGAGGCACCGCTGCAACGGGGTGACGATGGCCTGTTTCGTGCGCCCGAAGGTGATTTGCCGGGCGACCCGGCGGCGCGGCTGCAAAGTGGCGCGCTCGAAGGCTCGAACGTGAGTGCCATCGAGACCATGGTCTCGATGATCGCCGCGGCGCGCCAGTTCGAGGCCCAGATGAAGATGGTGCAGACCGCCGAGAAGGACGAGCAGGCTGCCCAGCAGCTGCTGTCCACCCGCTGACGCCGACCTGCCACCACACGTCGACGACGTTCGAACTCAACGACACCCCGATAGAAAGTCAGGCCCACCATGATGCGCGCCCTGTGGATAGCCAAGACCGGCATGGAAGCCCAGCAGACCCAGCTGGATGTCGTGTCCAACAACCTCGCCAACGTGGGCACCACGGGCTACAAGCGGTCACACGCCGTGTTCGAGGACCTGATGTACCAGACGCTGCGCCAGAGCGGCGCCGCCACCAGCGAGCAAAGCCAGTTGCCCACCGGCCTGCAGGTCGGCCTGGGTGTACGCACCGTGGCCACCTCGCGCCAGTTCAGCCAGGGCAATCTGCAGCAGTCGGGCAATTCACTCGACGTGGCGATCAAGGGCAACGGCTTTTTCCAGATCCAGATGCCCGACGGCACCACGGGCTACACCCGCGATGGCAGTTTCCAGGTCAGCCCCACCGGCCAGCTGGTCAACAACAGCGGCTACACGGTGCAGCCCGGCATCACCTTGCCGGCCAATGCACAGACCGTGACCATTGCCGAAGACGGCACCATCTCGGCCACGGTGCCCGGTCAGGCGGCGCCGCAGCAAGTGGGCCAGTTGCAGCTGGCCAGCTTTGTCAACCCGGCCGGGCTCGAGGCCAAGGGCCAGAACATCTTCATGGAAACCGCTGCGTCCGGCACACCCAACTCGGGTGCTGCCGGTGCCAACGGCCTGGGCACGCTGGCCCAGGGTTTTCTCGAGACGTCCAACGTCAACGTGGTCGAGGAGCTGGTCACCATGATCCAGACCCAGCGTGCCTACGAGCTCAACTCCAAGGCGATCTCCACCTCCGACCAGATGCTGCAAAAGCTCTCGCAGCTGTGACCTCCGCCATCGAGGCTGCCATGTTCCGCCCCCACACGTTGCCGATGCGCCGCCTGAACTACTGGCTGAGCCTGCTTCTGCTCGGGGCGCTGTCAGCCTGTGCTTCGATCATGCCTTCCACACCCAAGGTGGACATCGCCGAGCCCACCACCCGGCGCCCGACGGTGCCCGTGGTGGCGCCCGTCAACAATGGTTCGATCTTCCAGGCCAACGCCTACCGGCCGCTGTTCGAGGATCACCGCGCCCGCCTGCCCGGCGACACCATCACGGTGCAGATCGTCGAGAAGGTGACGGCCACCGCCAAGTCGACCAGCAACGTCGAGAAGACCGGTGCGGTCGAAGGATCGATCACCGCCTTGCCCATGTTGCCCAGCAGTGCCCTCACCAAGCTGGGCGCCGGCGGCAGCAGTGCCAACAAGTTCACCGGCAAGGGCGACACCGAAAACTCCAACGAGTTCACCGGCACCATCACCGCCACGGTCATCGACGTGTTGCCCAACGGCCACCTGCTGGTGGCGGGTGAAAAACAGATCGGCGTCAACCACAACGTCGACGTGCTGCGTTTCTCGGGCCAGGTCGACCCGCGCGCCATCCAGCCCGGCAACAGCGTGGCCTCGGCACAGATCGCCAACGTGCGCATCGAGCAGCGCGGCCGCGGCGCCCAGGGTGACGCCCAGCAAATAGGCTGGCTGTCGCGCTTCTTTTTGACCCTTGCGCCGTTCTGAGGACTCCCAGAATGGGTTCCGAGCCCCTGACGCTTCGGAACCCATCATGCAAGCCCACCTTCACGCGCGTTCCGCTTCGGTACCTGACACACCACGCGCCACCATGCTGGTGCGGTTGGCGAGACAGGTCGATGGCCTGGGCGAGGTGTTCGCCAGCCTGGTGCGCGGCCTGATCTGGGTGGCCACGATTGCGCTGCTGTTGCTCATCGTCTGTCCGACCGCGGCCGAGGCCGCTCGCATCAAGGAAGTGGCCAGTGTGGCCGGCGTGCGCAGCAACCAATTGGTCGGCTATGGCCTGGTCGTGGGGCTGGACGGCACCGGCGACCAGACGACGCAGACCCCCTTCACAGCGCAAAGCTTGCAAGCCATGCTGCAGCAGCTCGGTGTCACCGTGCCGGCCGGCGCCAACATGCAGCTGCGCAACGTGGCGGCGGTGATGGTGACGGCCACGCTGCCGCCGTTCGCTCAGCCGGGTCAAGCGATCGATGTCGTCGTGTCGTCGCTGGGCAATGCCAAGAGCCTGCGCGGCGGCACGCTCATCGCCACACCGCTCAAGGGCGCCGACAGCCAGATCTACGCCATGGCGCAGGGCAATCTGGTGATTGCCGGTGCCGGTGCTGCCGCCGGTGGCTCGAAGGTGCAGGTCAATCACCTGTCGGCCGGGCGTATCCCCTCGGGCGCCACGGTCGAACGAGCCGTGCCCACTCCCCTGGCGCAAGGCGACAGCCTGCGTCTGGACATCAATGCCGATGACTACGGCACGGCCCGTGCGGTGGCCAACGCCATCAACACCCACTTCGGCCCACGCACGGCACAGGCGCTCGACGGGCGGGTGGTGCAGCTCAAGGTGCCCAGCCAGCCCAACGAACGGGTGAACTTCCTGGCCGATCTCGAGAACCTCGAGGTCGAACTGGCCACCCCGGCGGCACGTATCGTCGTCAACGCACGCACCGGGTCGATCGTGATGAATCAGGCCGTGACACTGGGCGCCTGTGCCGTGGCGCACGGCAACTTGCAGGTCACCATCAGCTCCACACCGATGGTGAGCCAGCCCAATGCCTTCTCCGGCGGTCAGACCACCGTAACCGAAAAGACCGACATCGCCCTCAAGCAAGAGCCCGGCTCGCTGCTGCAACTGCCCGCCGGCACCAGACTCACCGAAGTGGTGAAGGCGCTCAATTCACTCGGTGCCACACCGGCCGATCTGCTGGCGATCCTGCAGGCCCTCAAGGCTGCAGGTGCCCTGCAGGCCGAGCTCGAGGTGATCTGATGAACATCCCCGCCCGGCCGCCCGTAGGGGGTGTTCATCCGCCTTCGGGGTGTGAGTCACGTACTGAACCGAGGGCCGTCACATGACTTCACCCGCCATCGGTGCCGGCAAGGCCGCAGCACTGGCGCACCTGAACAGCGTGCACAGCGCGCCGCAGCAAAAGCTCGCCGCCAGTGGCGGTGGCCTGGACGCCTTGCGCCTGGCCGCCAAGACCGACCCCAAGGCCGCCATCAAGGAAGCCGCCAAGCAGTTCGAGGCCCTGTTCATGCAGGAGCTGATGAAGAGCATGCGCGCCACCACGATGAAGTCGGACATGATGGACAACAACGCCACCGAGATGGTCGGCGGCATGCTCGACCAGCAGTATTCGCAGCAGCTCACCGGCCTGCCCGGTGGCCTGGCCGATTCGATCAGCCGCCAGCTCGAGCGCCAGCTCGGCATCACACCGACCGGCGCCGCGACTTCGGGCGCCCTCAGCTTCAAGAGCCTGTCGTTGCCAGCAACAAGTGCTGCGCCGGCTTTCGACGCGGTTGGCGGCGCCAAGGTGGTCGGAGGTTTACCAGCACGTGTTGCACCGCCGCCGGCCCGCCCGGCCGCTGCGACGGCGCCTGCAGCGGCGGCAGGTGCGGCCGGCGCGAGTGCCGGTGCCAGCCCGACCCAGCGGGCGCAGGACTTTCTCGAGACCCACCGCGCTGCGGCCCACGCCGCCTCACAAGGCAGCGGCATCCCGGCCGACTTCATGCTGGCTCAGGCGGCGCACGAAACCGGCTGGGGCAAACGCCAGATCCGCAACGCCGACGGCAGCAGCGCCAACAACCTCTTCGGCATCAAGGCCACGGGCGACTGGCAGGGCCCGGTCGCGGTGGCCACCACCACCGAGGTGATCGACGGTGTCGCGCACAAGGTGCAGGCGCGGTTTCGTTCGTACGCCACACCCGAGGCCTCGTTCAAGGACTATGCCCGCCTCATCTCGACCAGCCCGCGCTACAGCAACGTGATGGAGGCCGGCGCCGACGCCAAGGGCTTCGCCCAGGGCCTGCAACGCGCCGGTTACGCCACCGACCCCGACTACGCCGGCAAGCTCGGTCGGGTCATCAACACCACGCTGCGGCTGCAAAAGCTCGCCACCTGAGACTGGCATGGTCCGCACGCCTGAGATCCGCCGTTCGTCGCCGCCTGCCGCAAGGGGCCGCCCATGAGTGCCAACACGCTCATGTCGCTCGGCTCCCGCGCCATGGGTGCGGCCCAGGTGCAATTGCAGACGACCGGCCACAACATCACCAACGCCAGCGTGGATGGGTATTCACGCCAGAAGGTGTCACTCACCACGGCCTCGGGCCAATACACCGGTGCGGGCTTCATCGGCCGTGGCGTGGATGTGAGCACGGTGAGCCGGGCGGTCAACCGTTTCCTGACCAGCGAGGTGTCGGCCACCGGCTCTACCGCCGCGGCCGACCGGATGCGTGCCGACATGCTCGCGCAGATGCAGGATGCCTTCGGCACCGGCACCGCGGGTCTGGGCTACGCCACCACCCAGCTGTTTGCGGCCTGGTCCGATCTGGCCAGCCACCCCGACGACATGTCGGCGCGCCAGGTCGTGCTGGCCCGCGCCGACGATCTGGCCTCGGCCACACGCAGCACCAGTGATCAGCTCGAGGAGTTGCAGACCTCGGTGCGCGAGGAGGTGCAGACCAGCGTTGCCCATGTCAACGATCTGGCCAATCAGGTCGCCCGGCTGAACCAGCAGATCGCCGCCACACAAGGCGCCAACCAGTCACCCAACGACCTGCTCGACCAGCGCGACCGGGTGATCGACGAGATCAGCCAGTATGTGCAGGTGACCCGCGTCGAACAACGGGTGAGCGACGAAACCGTGGGCACCGGCAGTTCGTCTTCGGCGCAACGTGACGGCGCCATCAACCTGTTCATCGGCAGCGGCCAGAGCCTGGTGGTCGGCAGCAGTGCCTACAAGCTCGAAGCCACGCCCGACGAGTTCGAGCCAGCCAAGGTGAGCCTGTCGATCAACGTGGCGGGTGCCCGCCGGCCGCTGACGGATACCTCGCTGGGCGGCGGCTCGCTGGCCGGGCTGATGGCCTTCCAGAACCAGGATCTGACGGATGCCCGCAACCAGCTCGGCCGCCTGGCAGCCAGCCTGGCCACCGAGGTCAACAACCAGCAAAAGCTCGGCCAGGACCTGAGTGGCCAGCCCGGCTCGGCGCTGTTCAGCGTGGGGGCGCCCAACGTCATCGCCTCGGGCAAGAACAGTGTGTCGGCCCTGCCCAGCCTGGCCATCACCGACCCGCGCGCCCTGCAAGCCAGCGACTACCTGCTGAGCGCCGACGCCAGTGCCGGCAGCTACACCCTCACGCGTCTGTCCGACGGCGCCAAGACCCTGGGTGTGACCTCCGGCCAGACGGTCGATGGCTTCAGGATCACCATCGGTACACCTGCACCGGCTGCCGGTGATCGTTTTCTGTTGCAGCCGTCGACCAACGCGGCGCAAGGCCTGAGCCTGGCGCTGGACAGCCCCAAGGGACTGGCGGCAGCCAACCCCTTCGTGGCCACTGCCGGTGCAGCCAACACGGGCACGGCGACCGTCGCCTCGCTCGCCATGACCGGCTCGCCCGGCGCCTCGTACCAGTCGATGCAGCTGGACTTCACCGACAGCACCGGCGGATACACCCTCAGCACCCTGGGCGGCGGCACCCTGGTCAGCGGCACCTGGTCGCCCGGATCACCCATCAGCTACAACGGTGTCGAGCTCACCTTGTCCGGCGTGCCCAAGGCCGGCGACAAGTTCGGCATTGCACTTACCAGCAACTCGGCATCGAGCAACGGCAATGCCCTGGCCATGGTGGCGCTGGGCAACCGGGGCGTGGTGGACGGCGCCAATCTGGCGGACGCGTATTCACACATCCTGTCCGACGTCGGGGTGCGGGTGCAGAGCGCCAACTCGGCGGTCGATGTGTCGAGCGCCGTGGCGGCGCGCGCCAAGGAAGCACTGGCCAGCGAGACCGGCGTCAATCTCGACGAGGAAGCCGCCAAACTCATCCAGTACCAGCAGAGTTACCAGGCCGCGGCCAAGATCCTGCAGGTGGCGCAGAAGATCTTCGACACCGTGCTCGGCATGGCCAACTGAGCGTGCGCCCCATGCCACACGCCGCCCGCCCGACATCGCCCTGTATCGCCACCCCGATCGAACCCGCAGCGAGGGCCACGACATGAGAGTCTCGAGCAACAACGCCAACCAGGCCAGCGTGTCCATCCTGCAGCAGCGCCAGCAGCAACTGCAAGAGGCGCAGGAGCAGATGACCAGCGGCAAACGCATTGCCAAACCCAGCGACGACCCGGCCGGCATCGCGCGGGCCGAACGGGCACTCAATGCCCAGGTACGCGGCGAGACAGCGCAACGTGCACTGGCCGCCAGTCGTAATGCGATGACGCTGTCCGAGTCGGCCATCGGCAGCGCCAGCGACCTGATCCAGAGTGCGCGCGAGGCCATCCTCGCCGCCGGCAACGGCACCTACACCGCGGCCGAACGCAAGAGCCTGGCGGTGCAGATCCGCGAGATCCGCGGCCAGTTGCTGAGTGTGGCCAACCAGAGCGACGGCTCCACCGGCTACCTGTTCGGCGGCCAGGGGGCCACCAATCCGCCGTTCGTCGACACACCCACGGGTGTGCAGTCGCTCGCCACGGGAGGGGCCTCGAACGGATTGCCGGGCGAGAACCTGCCGCTGTCGGTCGACGGTTCGGCCGTCTGGCTGCAGGCCAACCGCGGCAACGGTGTGTTCGAGACGAAGGCAGCGGCAGGCAACACCGGCTCGGCCTGGATTGCCGAAGGCCAGGTGAGTGACCCCTCGCTGCTGCAGGGCAAGGACTATCAGCTCGCCTTCACCGCCGTGCCGGGTGCCACCACCTACACCGTGACGGACAACACCGGCGCTGTGGTGAACGACGTCAACGGCAATGCCCTGCAAAACGTGCCGTACACCGAAGGCAAGTCCATCACCGGTGTGCCTGGAATGAGTTTTGCCGTGGCCGGTAAGCCGGTGACCGGCGACACCTTCGACATCGTGCAGTCGACGCCGGATCTGAGTGTGTTCGACGCCATCGACCAGGTGCTGGTCGGCCTCGAGAACCCGCAGGCCAACAATGGCCAGGTGATGCAGGCGGTCAACTCGGGGGTACGCGACATGGACCAGGTGCTGGCCAACTTCCAGTCGGCCCGTGCCCGTGTGGGCGAGACGCTCAACCGCCTGGACGGCATGGAAAGCCGCAACAGCGCGGCCATCCTGTCGGCGCAGACGACCCGTTCGAACGCCGAGGACATCGACATGGTGCAGGCGGTGTCGGACTTCACCAACAAACAGACCAGCTATCAGGCCGCACTGCAGTCGTATTCGATGGTGCAGAAGCTCTCGTTGTTCAACTACCTCAACCCTTGATCGGTTTGCCGCAGGCGCATCATGGACACCAACATCCTCGGCCAGGTCGCCCTGAGTTATTGCCCCATCATCGACCGCGCCCGCAACGTCATGGCGACACGGCTCACCGTGTTTTCGCTCGTGCCGGGCGAAGACCCGCCGGCGGCCGCGTTCGTGCAGGCGGTCGACGAGGTCTGGCCTGCCGACGGTGCGTCGGTGGTGCTGTCGGTGCGCAGCGAGTCGCTGCTGGCCTCGCTGCTGGGCATGAAGCTGCAGCCGCAGATCATGCTCGAGGTGCCACATTTCATGGCAGCCGACCCGGCGCACTCGGCCGACATCCTGGCCCTGGCTTCGGCCGGCAACACCTTGCTGTTGAGCGGCCGGCCGGCTCGGCCGCTGCCGCCTGACCTGGTGAGTTGTTTCAAGTATTCGATCGTCGACGTGGCCGACGAACGCCGTCAGGGTGAACCCCCTGACGACGCCAGGCGCAAGGTCGGTTTCATGCAGGACGGGGTGTCGTCGGTGGCCGAGATGGAGTTGGCCTTCAAACGCGGCGCGGTGGCCGTGATCGGCTGGCCCATCGACGAGGTGGCCGAAAAACCCAAGTTCTCACAGCGTGGCGCGGGTTCGCGCCCCGACCTGTCGACCACCGTGCAGCTGATCAATCTGGTCGACCGTGAAGAACCGCTGGACAAGCTCGAAACCGCGCTCAAGCGCGACCCGGCGCTGGCCTACAAGCTGCTGCGCTACATCAACTCGCCGCTGTTCGGCCTGCGTGTCGAGGTCAATTCGTTCAGTCACGCCGTGATGCTGCTGGGTTACCAGCGCCTCAAGCGCTGGCTGGCGCTGCTGCTCATCACTGCCAGCAACGAGCCCAACCTGCGCCCGGTGATGTTTGCCGCAGTGCGGCGTGGCCTGTTGATGGAAGCACTCATGCCCGAGGCCGACGAGGCGGTGCGTGGCGAGCTCTTCATCTGCGGCGTGTTCTCGCTGCTCGACCGCATGTTCCAGCAGCACTTCAGCGAGCTGATCAAGGTGGTGCCGGTGCCCGAGGCCGTCTCGCTGGCGCTGGTCGACGACACCGGCCCCTACGCCCACATGCTGCACCTGCTGCGCAGCCTCGAAGGTGGCGCCGGCCTGACCGTGCAGGACGCTGCCGAAGCCGCCATGCTCGACATGCGGGCAGTCAACCGTGCCTTGCTGCATGCCCTGGCGGGTGCCGTCCAGCTGAGCTGAGGTCTTGCGGCTCGAGGTCGAACCGCGCGGGGCTGGGCCGGGTCGGCTTGGGTGGTGCGGTGTTGCGCCGTGCCGGCTGCGCCACTGCGTGTCGCGCTGGGTGCCGTGCTGTCTGGCACTCGTACACTGCTGCGCCGGCGCAGGGCCTGGTGCAGGCACGCGCGGTCCATCATGAGCCTCCTTACGCCCGCGCCTCACGTGTCGTCCATTCACCTCCCGCCCGGTCTGCTCGACCAGCTGGCCGAGCCGCTGCTGATCTTCGACGCCAGCCTTCGCCTGCAGTTTGCCAATCGAGCGGCCTTGCGTGGCCTGCGCATCGAGCCGGGCATGGGCCTGGCGGATGTGGAGCGACTGCTCACACCGGCACAACGCGACCGCCTGCGCGCCGCACTGGCCAGCCCGCCGACCGCCGATCTGCCGGCCGGCATTTCGCTGGGCGGGCCGATCGGTGTGTCGGCAGCGTCCGCCGGCAGTTCGGCGCCGGCCCAGCTGTGGCGCATCGATGCCCAGCACAGCGCCATCCTGCTGCCGCTCGACGAGGCGGCGCGACGCAGCACCACCAACACCCCGGTGCCCGGCGTGGCGCCCCATCACACGGTGGCCGACAACGCGCTGCGTCAGGTCCACACGCTGCTGTGGGCTTCGGCGTTTCCGGCCACCTTGCAAGACGAGGCGTTTCGCCTGCTCGACGTCAACCCGGCCTTCGAGGCGCTGTGTGGGCGGCCACGCACCAGCCTGATCGGGCGTGATCCGCTCGAACTGCTCGACGCCACCAGCCAGCTGGCAGCACTCACCGAACGGGCCCAGTTCGATCACCAGGGTGAGGGCTCGCAGCTGCCGGCCCAGGCCGAGTTACGTTTCCTCGATCCGGCTGGCCAACTGCGCCATGCCCGCGCGGTGCGCCAGTTCACCCACACCGACGACGGCCGGCGCCTGCTGCTCACGCTGCTGCAGGAGACCACCGCCGAACATGTGGCGCGCGAGCAGGCCGAACGGTCGTCGCGCGAGCTCGATCACTGGTTCGACCTGAGCCCGCTCGGCCTGGCCCTGTTCGACGCCAGCGGGCTGGTGCTGCGGTCCAACGAGGCGTTTGCCGAGCTGGTGGGTGCGCCGCTGGTCGAGTTGCGCGGCGCTCGCCCGGTGGTGCGTGAGCTGCTGCGCCTGGACGACGCCGCCGGATCACAACTGCCTGCCAACAACTGGCAGACCCGCCACGGTGAACTGCCCGGCCCGGGCGGCGCCAACCGCTGGGTCCGCGCCATGCTCAGGCGTTACGAAGGCCGCGCCGGACAACGCCGCACCTTGTGTGTGCTCGAAGACCGCAGCGCAGAACAGCAGCTCGACCTGGCACAACATCAGCTCGGTGCGCTGGTCGGGTCGGCCGGTGTAGGCATCGTCACCTTTGCTGCGGCGGCCGATGGTGTCGGCCCGGTCGCCTTGTCCACGTCGGGGCCGGTGTCGGGTGCTGCCCTGGGCGGCGGCACCTTCAGCGCTGCGGCCAGCACCGGTGTGGCGGTGGTGGCACCGGCGAGGGCAGACGGCCAGGCGGCACCCGGTGAAGCTCGCGCTGATGGTGCCGATGGCGCCGGTGCCGCGGCGCCGGCGGGTCATTCGATGTCGACAAGTGCCGCGGCGCAGGACGCCGATCGCCTCGCCCAGCTCGCAGGTGTCAAGCTGGACCCGAGAGCCGACGCGCGGGTGGGCGCGCGAGCCCAGGTGATGGCTGCCGAGATGGCAGCGGCGATCGCGACTGGCGCAGGCGGCACGGTGAACCCCAGTGTGACCAACAGCCCGAACAGCAGCCTGAACGCTTCGGTGGTTGGCAGCGAGGTGGCGCGAGGTGCGGCGCTGCAGGCGATCCGCCGCGAGCTGGTGGCGCCTGCATCCTTGCCCGAGTTCGAGCGCTTGCAGCGCGCCTTGCGCCTGGGTGAAGCCTGCGAGGTGCGGTACGCCATTGCCCACCCGGAGCTGGGTGAACGCTGGTTGCTGACCCGGGTCGAACCGGGCCGACTGGGCTCGGGCCAGGCCAGCACCTCGGTGGTGACGCTGGACATCACCGAGCAGCAGCAGGCCCATCAGCGCGCCGAACAACTGCTGGGTGAGCTGACAACCATCCTCGACAACTCGCCGGCAGGTATCGCCTCGCTGCGCGGTGACGTGCTGGTGCATTGCAACCAGCGCTTCGAACGCATGCTCGGCCTGTTGCCGGGCAGTGGGCCGGGTGCGTCGCTGAGTGAGCTGTTGACGCGCCACGGCAGCCCCGATCTGGACGCCGCCCTGCAGGCTGCGCTGGCCGACGACCGCTCGTTCGAATCTGAGTTGTGTGTGGGTGAGCCGACGCAGCGTCTGCCGGCGGCCGATGCCTTCGCCGCCACCACCCACACCGGCCAGGTGCTTGTGCACGGTGCCGATGCCGCCCGAAGCGATCCACACTGGTATTCACTCACCGTGCGTCGCACCGGGCCGGCCGATGAGGCGCCGCAGGCGATTGCGGTGTTGTCCGAGATCACCCGCCTCAAGGCGCAGCAGGCCGAACTCGAAGGCCTGGCCAGCGAACGCAGCCACATGGCGCAGGCGCTGGGCCAGCAGGCCGACCGCACACGGGCGGTGCTCGACTCGGTGCTGGTCGGCATCGTCAACGTGGGGGTCAAGGGTGAGATCACCTGGCTCAATCGCTCGGCGCGGCGCATGTTCGGCGGTGACTTGGGCGACTTTCTGGGGCAGCCCGTGGCCAGTGCCGCGACCGACGAGCCCGACCACCCGCTGCGTGCGGCACACCGCAAGCTGGCCGAACTGGCCGACGGTGAGGCGCAGCAGTTCGAATGCCGGTTGCGCGGACGTGATGGCCGGGTCTTCTGGGTGGTGGGCAATGTGGTGGCGACCATCACACGCCACGGTGCGCGTGAGCTGACGTATGCGCTGCTCGACATCGACCAGCGCCGCCAGGCCGAAACCCGCATCGCCGCAGCGCGTGAATCGCTGCAACGCATCATCGAAGCCGCGCCGATGGCGATCACGCTGTGTGACGCCACCAGCCTGGCCGTGCTGCAGATCAACCATGTGGCGGCCCACCTGTGTGGCCTGACACCGGCCCAGGCCCTGGGCGGCGCACCCGAGCAACTCTGGCCACCCTTGCTGGCGGCACAACTGCGTGCCGACCTGCAATCGGCCCGGCTGTGTGCGCCCGAAGCGCCGCTGCAGCGCGAGTACCGGCTGCGCCGCGGTGGTGTGGCTGCCGGTGAAGACCAGGTGCCGAGCGACGGAGTGAGTGAGGTGTGGGACGCTCGTTTCCTGCCGCTGGCGCGCCCTGGTGCGCCGGCCGAGCAGATCCTGATGGTGGCCAGCGACGTCACGGCGCAACGGGCGGCGCAACGGGCCGAACTCGAAGCCGCCATCGCCCAGCGCGAAATGCTGGTGCAAGAGGTGCATCACCGCATCAAGAACAACCTGCAAGGTGTGGCAGGGCTGCTGCAGCAGATCGGCCAGCGCCGACCCGAGGTGCGCCCGGTGATCGCCGAGGTGGTGGGTCAGGTGCAGGCCATCGCCCAGGTCTACGGCCTGCAGGTGGGCGGAGTCGGGCCGTTGCGGGTCGCCGGGCTGGTGGAAGCCATCGGCGGCTCGTTGCAGCGCACCTTCGGGCGGCGCATCGTGTTGAGCCTGCCGCCCGAGGCGGCGCCCGGTGTATTGCCGGTCGGGATGCCATTGAACGGTGAGCCGGCGGGTGGCTGGAGTCTGCCCGAGTCCGAGGCGATCCCGATCGCTCTCACCCTCAACGAATTGCTGACCAACGCGATCAAACACAGCCCGGCGGGCAGCGAGGTGGAATGCCGGGTCGAGAGCAGCGCCGACGGAGTGAGCCTGAGCATCGTCAATCAGGGTGAATTGCCGGAGGGTTTCCGCATCGATCACCGCCCATCGGCCGTGTCGGGCCTGGGACTGGTGCGTTCGCTGCTGCCGCGTCGCCATGCCAGCCTGCACTTCATGCAAAGTGGCGAACTGGTGATCGCCACCGTGATGCTGGCGCCGCCCGTGGTGCGCCCGGCGAATGGCACGGCCGCGGGGGCGACACCCGGGCCGGCCCATGGTGTGGCGGGTGTGGTGACCAAGCCCTGAGCGCCTGGGCTTGCGTGACAATCCGCGCCAACGGCGGCGCCTGGTGCCCGGCCGGATCGTCGTTCAGCTCAACGTGGTGGTGCGCTCTTGATCAACTCACCGACCTCATCCAACTTGCCCGGCGGCGCTGCATTGTCGCGAGGCCGCCTGCTGGTGGTGGACGACGACCGCCTGGTGCTGGCCACCTTGGTGCAGGGCCTGGAAGACGCCGGCTATGAAGTGATCGATGCCGACAACGGCGACGACGCCATCTTGCTGGCGCGCCAGCACCGGCCCGACCTGGCGCTGCTCGACATCCGCATGGACGGGCTGAGTGGTTTCGACGTGGCGGCCTACCTGCGCGATCACCTGCACATCCCGTTCATCTTTCTCTCGGCGTTTTCCGACGCCGCCACACTGGCCAAGATCCATGCGCTGGGTGCGCTGGCCTCGCTGGTCAAGCCACTCGACCTCGAGCAGATCGTGCCGGCCGTGGCCACCGCCCATGCCCAGGCGCTGAGCCTGCGCGCTTCGGCGGGTACACCTGCCGAGGCCAACTCCGCAGATGCAGCCGCGGCGGCAACGGCCGGCGCCGGCATCGACGCCGTCGAAGCTGCCGGCGCCGCACCGATGGTGCTGGGGTTGTCGGCGGCGCCAGCGCGTGGGGTGGGTTCAGCGGCAGGTGTCCGCCCAGGGCAAGCGGTGGGGGCTGGGGCAGGTGTGAGTGCAGCGCCGCTCGATCCGGGACGTGCTGCCCTGCAGCAGCCGGTGGCGATTGCCCTGGGCATCGTCATGCACCGCTATTCACTCAAGCGTGGTGCGGCGCTGGCACGGCTGGAACAACGGGCGCGTCAGGAAGGGCGTGGCCTGGTCGAGAGTTGCGCCGCGTTCGTGGCCGCACTCGAACAACTCAGCCTGCCGGACTGAGTGGTGCCTGCGCTTGTCGGGCTCAGGCCAGGGTGAAATAGAAACTGGCACCCTGGTCGACCCGGGCCTCGGCCCAGACCTCGCCGCCGTGGCGGCGCACGATGCGGCGCACCGAGGCCAGGCCGACGCCAGTGCCGGCAAATTCACTCGCACTGTGCAGGCGCTGGAAGGGCCCGAACAGCCGATCGGCAAAACGCATGTCGAAGCCGGCGCCGTTGTCGCGCACACAAAACACGCGTTGCCCGGCGTGGCTGTCACCGGCGTCTGGCAACAGGCCGAACTCGATGCGTGTCACGTCGCGGCGCGCGCTGTATTTCCAGGCGTTGCCCAGCAGGTTGTCGAGCACGCTGCGCAGCAAGGCGGCGTCACCGTCGACGACGAGGCCGGGCGAGATGATGGCCTCGGCCTGGCGCTCGGGCGCCTGGCGTTGCAGTTCGTCCATCACCTGTGCGGCCATGGCCGACAGGTCGACCGGCTCGCAGGCCAGCTGCCGGGTCGACAGGCGCGACAGCGTGAGCAGCGCGTCGATCATGCTGGTCATGCGTGCGGCGGCGCCGAGCACCCGGTCGAGGTGATCGTTGCCGATGCGGTCGAGCGCAGGGCCGTGGTCTTCCTTGATGATGCGGGTGAACCCCTCGATCACCCGGATCGGCGCCCGCAGGTCGTGCGACACGGTGTAGACGAAGGACTCGCGCTCCTTCTCGGCCAGCTGTGCAACCACCTCGGCCGGGTCGATCCAGACGATGGCGGCGCGGGCGTCGAGTGGCAACACCCGCACGGTGGCCGCTTGACCTGCACCGCCAGACGCGTCGCCACCCAGAGCGCCGAGCACGGCATCGGCCGGCCACTCGTGGTGATCGGCGAGCCAGTGTCCGAGCAGCGGATACGGAGGTGCCAAGGCGGTGTTTGCCCGCGTGCGTGCCTCGGCGGCCAGTTCGGCTGCGCTGTCCAGCGCACCGGCTTGCGTCGAAGGCGTCGGCGCGGCCTTGGCCGGCATGCCGGAGGTGGCGGTGCCGCCCGCCGAGCCGGCACCGGCGGCATGCACGTGCACCAGCAGCCAGGGTGAGTCGAGCTGGTCACGTCTGACCAGCAGACTGCGGCCGGGCAGGGCGTCGGCCAGGCGCAGCACGACAGGGGTGAACAGCGGGTGGCCAAGCGCCGACACCGGCTCGGCGCCGCTCGAGGTTGCAGCTGCGCTTGCGGGAGCAAGAGCAAGTGCGGGCGGGTACGTGTGAGCCAGCCCAGGCGGCGCGGTCATGTGCCTCGCCTCGACGGCAGGCACCGCGACACGTTCTGCGGGTGACGACCGGGGGGCGTCGCTGCGGCGATCGGTGGCGTGTTGTCTGGTCGGTGCCAGCGCAGACCGCAGGACAGACCAGGCCAGGCCCAATGCGACCCAGCCCGCCACCACAAGCGTGACGAACGGCCAGAACCGCTCGGGCGACGTGATGTCGGCACCGCCGCTGCCCAGACCTTGCACCAGCCACGCGCCGGCGCCACCCAGCGCCACCAGGGCCAGGGCGGACAACAAGCTGGCGACCACCACCGCCAATGTGGGCGTGCGTGGTTCGGTAGGCTGTGGCGACGAGGCAGGCGATGCGGCCTGCCCGGCCGCCGACGGCAATCGCGCGCTCGCGTCCGGCTGTGTGGGCGGTGGGTTGCGCGCTGGCATCAGGGCATTCTAGGGACGCAAGATGCCCGTGCCCGGTGCTTGCGCCGCCCCCCCTGCTTGCGTCTTGCAACAGCCTGATGCCGTGCAGTCGAGGGTGTCGCTTCCGCATCGGTGTGGGTGTGCACTATGCTGGCCGGCGTTCGCGACCTACGTGGCTGGCGGGCGACTGTCACCTTCTGGTGCGAAACGTGTGAACGCCCGTCGTGTCGACCTTGGTGTCGACGATTCGCCCGGCAACACACCGGTTCGTTGCGGCGGTGCCACTCAAGGGGGCAGGTACCTGTCCGATAACGCAGTGCCTGCCCGCCGGTGCTTTCAACGCTTGTTGTCTTTCGATGTCGCCTTCACGCCCCTGTCCTGTGTCATGAATCGAACCTCGCTGAGTGTTGCCACCACCGACCCGGGCGAGTTGTCGGATGTGCCCGACCGGGCGGCAGGTGATCTGGCCGCAGCGGCGAACTGGCTGGACCGCATCGAACTGGTGTCACGCAGCCTGCCGCGTTTGCCCGGCCTGGCGGCGGCCTTGCACTGGCTGGGCCTGCAACTGGCCGGACCGCTGGCGGCGAGCCGGTTTCAGGTCTGGCAGATCCACGACTGGCGTGATGGCGCCGGGCTCGTGCAACCCTGGCTCGAAAGTGACGACCAGGCCGGCGTGCAACGTATCGATCTGGCCCAGCTTGACCTGCTGCGCGAGGGCGAAGGTGCACTCGGCCTGGCGTTGTCGAGCGGCCGAGCCGCGGTGGCCCAGGTGCGTATGCCGGCAAGCGGACCGCAGGGTGAATCTGCCGTGATGCATTCGCCATCGGCGCGGTTGTGTCTGGCCGTGGGCTTGCACGATGCGGCTGGTGAACCGTTTGCAGCCGTCGAGTGGTGGTTGAACGATGCGCCGGTGGCCGACGCCTTGCCGGCGCTGACGATGCTGGCCCGGCTGGTGGCGGCGCGTGCACCTGTGTGGGTGATGACCTCGGCCACCGCTGCACGCGAGCTACGCAGCGCCGCAACGGGCGCGGCCGTGGACGATGCTGGCGCGGGGGCTGCGGCCCAGCACCCCCGCGGTGCCGCCAGTCCGGCGCAGGAGCTGGCCCTCGCCATGGCCGCGGTCTTGTCGGCGAGCCTGGTGTTGCTCGACATTGAGCTCAATGTGCTGATGGTGAATCGCCATGCCCAACGTGAGTTCGGCCTGTTGCCCGAGCAGGCCAGCGGACAGGGCCTGGCGCAGCTGTTCGGTGCGGCGGCCGGCCAGGATCTGGCAGCTGGCGCGGCGCAATCGAGCACCCGGGGCGGTGTGGTCGAGCAGCAACTCGTGTTCGCCGCCCGCCAGGGGCCACGCCGGGTGCTGGCGCGCAGCTCGCCCCTGTGTGACGAGACCGGCCAGGTGAAGTTGCTGATGTGCCAGTTGCAGACCCCCGGCCGCGACCAGTCACGCCTGTCCACCCTGCGGGAGTCGGCCGCGCCGATGATCACCGGCCAGTCGGGCGTCGCACGAGTCGAACGCAAGCGGCCCACCGATGCGCCTGCCCGTGGCGATACCTACGGCGCGGGTTTGCCGCTGCCGGCGGTGGCCCGACCGGTCAGTGTGCCGC
Organism: Candidatus Intricatilinea gracilis; assembly: GCA_016702605.1. Lineage (GTDB taxonomy): Bacteria > Pseudomonadota > Gammaproteobacteria > Burkholderiales > Burkholderiaceae_C > Sphaerotilus > Sphaerotilus gracilis. Next base: position 208,469 of record JADJDQ010000005.1, on the reverse strand, counting down.
CCAGCCTGTCGAGTGTGCGAGCCGCCTCGGTGATGCTGGCGCCACGCGCCACGCGGTCCGCGCCTGTGTCCAGGTTCTCGATCGAAACGCCGCCCGACGTGCTGGTCATCGACGATCACGCGGTCAACCAGGAGCTGATGGCCCAGATGCTGCTGCACCTGGGCTGCCGCGCACGATGTGCCGGGTCGGCCGAGGCCGGGCTGGCCGAGTTGTGTGGACGCCCGGCCGATCTGGTGCTGATGGACATTCGCATGCCCGGCATGGACGGGCTGCAGGCGCTGGGCTGGATTCGCCAGGGGCCGTCGCAGCAATTTGCCCTGCGCACGCCCGCGACATTGCCGGTGGTGGCTGTCACTGCCCATGCCGTGGCGGGTGACGCCGACCGCTGCATCGACCATGGTTTCGACGCCTACCTGGCAAAACCCTGCCGACTCGAGGATTTACGCCTCGTTCTCGAGGGAGTGCTGGCCTGGCGCCCTGCGGGATCAACGCCCGACGCGGGTGACACCGAGCCCGATCTGGGCCCGAACGGGCCGGATGCGCCGGTTGCGGGACAAACGAAGGCGGCCACGGTGACGTCAGGTCCAGGCGCCGCGGCGACGGCGCGGCTCGACAAGACAACAAGCGCCTCAGCACCAGCTGCAGGCCCGACTGAATCCCCGTCTCGAATGGGTGAAGGAATACCAGTGTTCGATCAACAAGCCTTGCACAGACTGCGGGCGCTCGATCCCAGCGGGCAGAATCAGCTCCTGAATCGTGTCATGAAAGCTTTCGAGTTGTCGCTACAGCGCTTGTCTACGCAGCTTTGCAACGCGCGCCAGCAACAGGACGTCTCGGCAGTGCGGCATGCGGCCCACACGCTCAAGTCCTCGTCTGCCAGCGTGGGTGCCCTCAGACTGTCCGGCCTGTGTCTGGATGTCGAGACGGCCCTGCGCAGCGCCGGTGCCAGCTTCGACGCCACACCCGTCACTGCCGGTGAGGCGCTCGCCGAACCGGTCGATCGCCTGCTCGAAGAAATCAACCGTGTGCAGGCGGCGCTGCCGCAGTGGTTTGCCGACGATGGTGGTCCCATGCGGGTAACGCCCGGTGCCGACCAGGGCGCCGCTGCAAGCGGCGCCAACGCCTGACAGCCGCCATGCTCTGGGTCGACCATCACGAACTGACTCATCCGCGGGTGCTGCTCGTCGACGACGACGAGGTGAACCTGTTGCTCACGTCCACCGCCTTGCGCGAGCGCGGCTTTCTGGTGAATGAAGCCAGCGACGGTGAGGCCGCGTTGCAGGCCCTGGCACATGGACTGCCTGACCTGATCGTGCTCGACGCCATGATGCCCGGCATGGACGGTTTTGCCGTGTGCCGGCGCCTGCGCGAAACGCCCAACTGGGAATTCCTGCCCGTGCTGATGCTGACCGGGCTGGACGACGACGCCTCGATCGAACGTGCGTACCGCGCGGGCGCGACCGATTTCTTCGTCAAGTCGCCGCAGTGGAGCCTGCTGGCCGGGCGCTTGCGTTACCTGTTGCGCACGGCACGCACCAACCTCGAACTGCTGAGCAGCCGCGCCAAGCTGGCGCGTGCCCAGGATCTGGCGCGCATGGGCAGTTTCGACTGGCGCCCGGGCATGTCGGGGCTGGCCCTGGCGCCCGAGGCCTTGCGCGTGATGGGCCATGCGCTGCGCGACCGCCTCAGCCTGCGCGGCGTATTGCGCATGGTGCCGACACGCCAGCGCCGCGGCGTGTGTGAGTTGTTTCGTCAGGTCGCCACCCACAGCACGGTGCTCGACACCGACCTCATGATCGGCCTGCGCGATGGCCGCCAGCGCGTGTTGCACGTCGAGGCCGAACCCGAGTTCGACGACACCGGTGCACTCGCCGGTTACACCGGGATCGTGCAGGACGTGACCGACCGGCGCCTCATCGAAGACAAGATCAAGCATCTGGCCAACTTCGATTCACTGACCGGCCTGCCCAACCGGCGCCAGCTGATGTGGCGAGCCGAACGGGCGCTCGAACAAGCGCGTCGCGGCGGACACCGCTGCGCCATGTTGCTGATCGATCTGGACCGCTTCAAGGGCATCAACGACACCCTGGGTCATCACGCCGGCGACGAGTTGCTGGTCGAGGTGGGTCGGCGCCTGCGCTCGTGTGTGCGCCATTCCGACCAGGTCAGCGAGGTCTCGATCGACGCCATGCTGGCGCGTGCGCCGCGTTCGCTGGAGGCGGTCGGTCGGCTTGGCGGCGACGAGTTCGTCGCGTTGTTGCCCGAGGTGGTCGACGAAAGTGATGCCGAAGGTGTGGCCCAGCGCATTCTCGAAGCCATGCGGGTGCCCGTGCTGCTGGGCGGTGCCGAATACTTCGTCACCGCCAGCGTCGGGGTGGCGCTGTTTCCGCGTGACGGCCTCAACGTCGTCGACCTGATGCGCAATGCCGACGTGGCCATGTATTCGGCCAAGTCGGCCGGGCGCAACGCCTTGCAGGTGTATCGCCCGCACCTGGCGAGCAAGGGGCGCGAAAAACTCGAGCTCGAAAGTGCGCTGCACAAGGCCATCGAACGCAGCGAACTGGTGCTGTTCTATCAGCCCAAGGTCGACGTGCGGGCCGGCCGGATGGTGGGCGTCGAGGCCTTGATGCGCTGGCGCCGCGGTGACACGCTGGTGCCGCCGGGTGACTTCATCCCGCTGGCCGAGGAAACCGGCCTGATCGTGCCCATGAGTGACTGGGCCATCCGCGAGGCGACGCACCAGCAACAGCTGTGGCGCACCAATCATGGCCTGGTCACCAATGTGGCCGTCAACCTGCCGGCCCGCCTGTTCGAGCGCACCGACCTGGTCGAACGTATCCAGGACGCGGCCAGGACAAACGGTCTGCCGCACGGCGCCATCGAACTCGAGATCACCGAGACCGGGCTGATGAAGAACCTGCAGGAGGTCATTCCGGCCCTGCACCGGCTCAACGAGGCGGGGGTGGCGATCTCGATCGACGATTTCGGCACCGGTTATTCATCGCTGGCCTACCTCACCTCGCTGCCTATCCGCGAGGTCAAGATCGACCGCAGCTTCGTGCGCGATCTGGGCCATACCGACCAGAGCTCTGCGGTGGTGGCGGCCATCATTGCGCTGGCCCGGTCACTCGGGCTGCGTGTGATTGCCGAAGGTGTCGAGACCGTCCTGCAGATGAACGTGTTGCTCGGCCTGGGTTGCGACCTGATGCAGGGGTTCCTGTTTGCCAGGCCCATGCCGGCCGAGGATCTTGCCGCCTGGTGGCACCAGCGTGAACAAGGCATACAGGCGGCAAGCGGCGAGCCGATATCACTGGCTGGCGCAACACCTTTGCCGACCGTGTCCGACGTGGCATCCGAGCTGCCTGCCGATGACGAGGGGTTGGAGGCCGTCACACTCGCACCCGCCGATGTTGCGGCGCGTGTGCGTGCACTACGTGCCCAGGGCGCCTGAAGCCGAACTGCCCGCAATCGACCGAGGCGGACTTGTGCCGCAATGCCATGGTCAAGACGACTGCTCCTGCTCACCCCGCCGCGACGTCCACCGTGGCGGGCGGCCTTGCCACCGACGCGGCGTCGGACAACCATCGAACGCCGGCTCTGCTGGCCAAGGCCGCCTTGCGCCGCATCGCCATGCAAAGGCTCGAGCCTACCCCGGCCAACTTTGCCCGCGCCTGGCGTGAAGAAGGTGGTGACGACCGGCCCGACCCCGTGCCAACCGCCGCCCGCCAGACCCTGGCGACCTTGTCGGCGCGCCTCATGCCTGCCGGGCCGGCGCGTGTCGCTTTGGCCGATGCCCTGGCCGCGCAGCAGTGGGACGCCCTCGAGCGCTTGCTGCATGCGCAGCCTTCCAGCCCGGCGCGCGACGCCCAGCAGTGGGCCGACCTGATCGACCGCCTGACCCGCCACCTCGAACGTGGCAGCAAACTCTGGACGACCGGGCGCAAGAAAGACAGCCTGCAGCGTGTATTGACCTCGTCGCGCAGTGACATCGACCGGCTGCAGCAACGCCTGACCCAGCTGCTGGCGGGCTGGGACGGCGACACGCCCGACGCCGGTGCGCCCGCCGCACCCACAGCCGCCGCGGAGCCCGCTCCCTGCGCCGAACCCGCGCCCGCTGCCGATCCAGCACCCGCAGCTGCAGGCCGGACGGACGACGAACCAGCGGGCATGACTGCTGCCACGTCGCCTGCACCGCGAGTCGAGGCACTGGTCATGACGAGCCCCGGTGCGGTGCGCGGTCTGGCCGTGCCGACACCCGCTGTCGTCGAACTCGCTGCCGCCGCACGGATCGACGACGCCTTGCCGGCCTCGCCAGCAGCGCGTCTGCGGACCGAGGATCCTGCGGCGACTGCAACGACTGGCTTGCTGGCGCAGGCCGTGGCCTTGCTGCACGAGAGTGTTCAGACAGCCTTGCCGAGCGACGACACACGTGCCGGCGAGGTGAGCCGGCGCTTGCGTGAACTTGCTGGCACGCCAGAAGCACGCGCTCAGGCCGGTGAATGGGTGCATGAGCTGACGCAGGCCTGCGGCGAAGTGAGCCGGGTACTGGTGCACCGCCATCATTTCGTCGACCAGTTGTGCAAGTTGATCGGCGAGCTGACCGACAGCCTGGGAGAGTTCTCCGAAGACGACAGCTGGGTGCGCGGCCAGACCGTGGTGATGCACGAGGCGTTGCGCGGCGAGGCGGGTGCCGCCCTCACGGTGCGTGGCGTGCGGTCGGTGTCCGAGCTGTTGCGGGTCACCCGCGAGCGCCAGAAGGTGCTGCGTATCGAGCGTGGCCAGGCGCGCGACGCCTTGCGCGAGCTCATCCGCAAGATGCTGCAGGACCTCGGTGAACTGGGTGCCCACACCGGTCGCTATAGCGACAACCTGGGTCGTTACGCTCAGGTGATCGGCGAGGCCGACACCTTGCAGGGCCTGGCCGGTGTGGTGCGCGAGATGGTCGACGAAACCCGCGCCGTGCACGGCCTGGTGAGCGCCACCACCCGCAGGCTGGAGGACGAACACCGCCTGGCGACCGAGCTGTCGGCGCGGGTGCATACGCTCGAGGACGAGATCCGCCGCCTGTCGGACGAGGTGTCGACCGACCCGCTCACACAGATCGCCAACCGGCGCGGCCTGATGCGCCACTTCGAAGCCGAACAGGCCAGCCAGCAGCGGGCAGGGCATGCCCTGGCGGTGGCGCTGCTGGACATCGACAACTTCAAGAAGCTCAACGACAGCCTGGGCCACCAGGCCGGCGACGCGGCACTGCAGTTCCTGTCGCGCCGAGTCGGTGAGCTGCTGCGCCCGAACGACACCCTGGCACGTTACGGCGGCGAAGAGTTCGTCGTGCTGCTGCCGGCCACCACCACCGACGAGGCCCAGCAGGCGCTCACCCGGCTGCAGCGGCTGCTGTCAGCCGAGCTGTTCATGCACGAGAACCGCCAGACCTTCGTCACCTTTTCGGCCGGCGTCACACTCTACCGGCCGGGCGAGGCACTCGAAGCCGCCTTGCAGCGTGCCGACGAGGCGCTGTACGAGGCCAAACGCACGGGCAAGAACCGCACCTGTATTGCCTGAGGCGAACGCGCCGACCCGCCCGGCCTGCGCGTGTATTGCTTCACTGATGTTTCACCGCAACGCAGGCCAACCCTTGTGTGGCCGTCAGCACGAGCCGACCTGCCGCGAGAATCCGGCCGCGTCACATCTGATGCCGGGCATGCCCGAGGTCCCGACTGACCCTTCCCCCACTGATGAGATCCACGCTGAGCCCTCCACCTGACCCGTTGCCCGCCGTCGCCGATGCGTCGATGTCGATGCCCGGCAGGCCGCTGGATGCTTCGGCGCGTGGCGCCGGCCTGTTCGGTGCGGCGCCGCAGTCGGTGCCGGTCTTCGTGGCGGCTGTGCTCGAACCACTGATCGCCGTGGCTTGCCTGCTGGGTGTGCAACTGGCCCTGGGCGAACCCTTCGACCGGCCGGTGATGCTGCTGTCCATCCTGGTGCTGGTGCTGGTGTTTCCGGGCACCAGCCGCTTTCTGGAGCCACTCTTTAGCTCGGCGGTCGACATCCTGCTGGCCTGGGTGGCCGTGTTGTCCATCCTGGCGCTGTGTGGTTATGCGACCGACAGCATCAAGTTCTTCGAGCCCGAGGTGCTTGGCCTGTGGATGGTGCTGGTGCCGCCGATGCAGTTTGCGGCCGTGCTGATCGGGCGCGCGGCGATGCGCAGCCATGCCGCGCAGCCGGACCTGCGCCGAGCCGCACTGGTGGTGGGTGGCAGTGAATTGGCCGCCCAGGTCGGCCATGCGCTGCAGCAACGCAGCACACAGGGCGTGACCTTCGTCGGTTACATCGAGGATCGGCGCGACATCCGCACCCATCCCGAGGTGCTGCCGCGCATCGTCGGCGGCATCGACGACATTGCAGCCTGTGTGCAGCGCCTGCACGTGCGCGAGGTCTACATCACCCTGCAACTGGGCACCGCCGAACGGGTGCGCAACCTGCTGATGGCCTTGCAGGACACCACTGCGTCCATCTACTTCGTGCCCGATTTCAAGGGTGTGAAACTGGTGCAGGGCCGCATGCTCAGCATGGCCGGCATGCCGGTGTTCGCCTTGCTCGACAGCCCCTTCGTGGGCATCAATGCCCTGGTCAAACGCGCCAGCGACATCGTGCTGGCCAGCCTGATCCTGCTGCTCGTCTCACCCCTGATGCTGGCGCTGGCGGTGGGTGTGAAGCTCAGTTCACCCGGCCCGGTGATCTTCAGGCAGCGCCGCAACGGCCTGGATGGGCGCGAGATCACGGTCTACAAGTTCCGCTCGATGACCACACAGGACAACGGTGCCCACGTGGCGCAGGCCACCCGCGGCGACGCCCGCATCACACGGTTCGGCGCCTTCATGCGCCGCACCTCGCTGGACGAGTTGCCGCAGTTCGTCAATGTGCTGCAAGGGCGCATGAGTGTGGTCGGGCCACGCCCGCATGCCGTGGCACACAACGAGTTCTACCGACCACACATCCAGCGCTACATGGTGCGCCACAAGGTGCGCCCGGGCATCACTGGCTGGGCCCAGGTGAACGGCTGCCGCGGCGAGACCGAGGTGGTCGAGAAGATGCAGCAACGTGTGGACCACGACATCGACTACCTGCGCAACTGGTCGTTGCGCATGGATTTGCACATCATTGCCCGCACCGTGCATCTCGTGCTCTTCGACCGGGATGCCTATTGATGGCTGACTCGTGACATCGACCGTTCTCTCCGCTTTGCGGTTCTCGAATCCGTGCCGTCAGATCGGCCCCACCCATCATCCGAGGCGACATCCATGAATTCAGTAAACCAACCAGGCCGCTCTTGCTGCAATCGGCAATCGGCGGCAGGCCTGATGCCTTTGTTTGCCGCTGCGCTGGCTGGCTTGTTCACCTGTCAGGTTCAGGCGCAGCAAAGCCCGTATTACGCGGGTGCATCGGTCACGGTCAATCGCGACACCAACCTGTTTCGCGCCGCCAAGGGCACGGTCACCGAAGCTGACACCTACACCGCCACCGGTCTGCGCCTGGGACTGGACCAGAGTTTTGGTCGCCAGCGCCTGGCCGTCTCGCTGGACGGCAACGTCAATCGCTTCTCGCGGCACAAGGAGCTGAACAACAACGACTATGCCTTGTCGAGCCGGCTCGAGTGGTCGACCCTCGAACGCCTGTCGGGTGTGCTGTCGGCTGGCGCACGCCAAAGCCTGTACCGCTACGACCGCGATAGCACGCAGCAAGTCACCGACCGCAATATCCAGCGCAGTCGCAACCTGGGTCTGCAGGCCCAGCTCGGTGTGGTCACCGACTTGAGCTTCGACGCCGGTGTATCGGCCAGCCAGGACCGCTACAGCGCGACGAGCTTTGCGAACCGTAACGTCAATCAGGTGTCGGTCAATGGCGGCCTGCGGCTGCGCCCCGGCAGCGGCCTGACCGTGCGACTGGGCCTGCGTCACAGCAGCGGCCGATATCCGAATGCCAGTGCGGCATCGGACGACAAGACCAAGCGCGACGACGTCGATCTGTCCAGCGTGATCGAGGCCAGCGGTGCCAGCACGCTCAATGCACGCGTCAGCCGCACGCGCCAGAGCCACAGTCTGGCGGGTCAGGCCGACACTCGCGGCTGGACCGGTGCCCTGGGCTGGAACTGGCGCCCGACCGGCAAATTGACATTCGATCTCAACCTCGGTCGCGACTACGCCCTGGGTTCAACTGGTTTCGACAATCAGATCTTGTCTCTGACCAGCAGCGATACCAGGGTGCAAAACACTACCGGGCTGCGCATCAACTGGGAAGCCAGCGCCGCCTGGCGCATGGCCAGCAGCCTGAGCTACACGCACCGCACCCTTGACAACCGCCTGGACGCCGGCGTGATCGGTAGCAATGTCACCACTGCCACCGACCGAACGGCGTCTTTCAGCCTGGGACTGCGCTACCTGCCGGTGCGCAACGTCGAACTGGGCTGCAACATCGGACGCGAAGATCGCAGTACCGACACCACCAGCACCATTACCTTCGGCTACGCCGTCACCACGGCGAGCTGCTTCGGGCAGGTCTACCTGCGCTGATCGGCGCGCCAGGCGGGTGCCGTTTCATTGGTGAGGCCGCGGCACGGTCTGGCCGCCATCGGTTAACGTGGCGCCATGGACAAGACCGGCGCCCCGCAGACCTTCTTCTGGCACGACTACGAGACCTTCGGCAAACAGGCGCGGCGTGACCGGCCGGCGCAGTTTGCTGGCGTACGCACCAACGCCGCACTCGACGAGGTCGAGCCGCCGGTGATGTGGTACTGCCGGCCTTCGCCCGACTACCTGCCCGAACCGGAAGCCTGCCTGCTCACCGGCATCCTGCCGCAGACCTGCCTCGAGCGTGGTGTGGCCGAGGTCGAGTTCGCGCGCCACATCGAAGCCGAACTGGCACGCCCCGGCACCATCGGCGTGGGCTACAACAGCCTGCGCTTCGACGACGAGGTGACCCGCCACATGTTCTGGCGCAACCTCGTCGATCCGTATGCGCGCGAGTGGCAGAACGGCTGCGGCCGCTGGGACCTGCTCGACACGGTGCGCGCCGCCTGGTCGCTGCGACCCGATGGCATCGAGTGGCCGACACACGCCGACGGCAAGCCCAGCTTCAAGCTCGAAGACCTGGCGCGCGCCAACGGCTTGATCCACGAGGCCGCCCACGACGCGTTGAGTGATGTGCGTGCCACCATCGCGCTGGCCAGGGTGATCCGCACCGCCCAGCCGCGGCTGTTCGACTTCTGCCTCAAGCTGCGCCAGAAGAACGCGGTGCTGGCCGAGATCGGCGTCGGCCGCCCATTCATCCACATCTCGGGGCGCTACCCGGCCGAACGTGGCTGCCTGGCCATCGTCTGGCCGTTGGCGCCGCACCCGACCAACCGCAACGAGATCGTCGTCTGGGATCTGGCGCACGACCCGGCCGAGCTGCTGAAGCTCGACGCCGCTGCCGTCCGCGCGCGCCTGTTCGTGAGCAAGGACGAGCTGGCCGAAGGCCAGACCCGGCTGCCGATCAAGACCATCCACATCAACCGCTCGCCGGTGGTGATCTCCAGCCTCAAGACGCTGGGTGCGGCGCAGGCGGCACGCTGGGGCATCGACGTCGATCTGGCGCTGCGGCACGCCGAAGTCGCCGCGCGCGAAGGCGCCAAACTCGCCGGCCTGTGGCCGGATGTCTACACGCGGCCCACACCCGACGACGCACCCGACGTCGACGAAGACCTGTACGGTGGCCTTGTCGGTGCCAACGACCGACGCCTGCTCGACCGCCTGCGTGGCCTGAGCGGCGATCGCCTGGCGGCGCAGTGCACTGAGCGCGCCCCGGCCTTCGACGACGATCGCCTGAGTGAGCTGCTGTTTCGTTACCGTGCCCGCAACTTCGAGTTGAGCCTGAGTGACGCCGAACGTGAGCGCTGGCGCCGGCACTGTGCCGCACGTCTGCATCAGGGCCGGGGCGGGGCGCTCAGCCTGCCGGCATTCTTCGAACGGATCGACGCCTTGCAGGAAGTCAACGCCGACGACGAACGCGCCAGTGACATCCTGTCGGCGCTGTACGACTACGCCGAACAAATCGCGCCCGACTACGGTTGAACCGAGCGGTGGCGTATGGCTCGTCGACCTGGTGGGTCGATCCGCTGCGGGCCGAATCGCTGTAGTCGCTCGAAGTGGGCTGCCCACCGAGGTCCAAGGCCGGGTGACGGCCGCGCTGACCTTTGCAGCAGTCCCGGCCGTGATCGTCCATGCAATGCTGCGTGCAAAGCGGGCGAATTCGGGGGCCTTGGTCGCGTGATGCAATGAGTGCCATGGACACACGCAGCTTCCCCCCGCTCTACCTCTCGCACGGCTCACCCATGATCGCCATCGAGCGCTCACCGGCGGCGCTGTTTCTCGACCGCCTAGGCCCGGTCCTCGAGGCCACCTTCGGCCGGCCGCGCGCCGTGTTGATCGTCTCGCCGCACAGCAGCACCCGTGCGCCACTGGCGCTGGCCGCCACGCGACATGAGGCGGTCTATGACTTCGGCGGTTTCCCCGACGAGCTCTACCACCTGCGCTACGACCCGCCGGGCGCCCCCGCGCTGGCTGCCGACGTGGCACGCCGCCTGACCGCTGCCGGCATCGCCACCCAGGTGGCTGACAGCGCCGGCATCGACCACGGCATCTGGACGCTGCTGCGCCGTGCCTGGCCGGGCGCCGACATCCCCGTCATGCCGCTCACCCTGGTGCCCAACTGGTCGCCTGAGCAGCAGTGGGCTGTCGGCACGGCGCTGGCTGATCTGGCCAACGACGGCGTGCTCATCATCGGCAGCGGTTCGACCACCCACAACCTGCGGCGCTACTTCGGCGAGCCGCGGGTGCCCGATGCCCAGGTCGTGCCCGACGTGGCGGCCTTCCAGGCCTGGGTCGACGAACGTATCTCCACCGCCGACTGGGCCGGCCTGCGCAACTACCGCAGCGCAGAACCGTCGGCCGTGCGCCAGCATCCGACCGACGAACACTGGCTGCCGATCTACATCGCCGCCGGTGCGGGCGGTGAGGCCACGCCGGGATCGCGCATCCACACCAGTGTCGACGGCGGCATGCTGGCGATGGATGGCTACGCCTTCGGGCCGCAGGCAGCGAAGCTGGCGGCGGCACTGCAGTAGGCCGGCGTCCGACGCGGCGGCATTTGCCGCGTTGCCTCGAGTGGTGCGCCGCACATGGACGAGGTGTCGGTGTGAGCCGCGTCGCCCCACTGGAGCGCCAAGATCGAAAGACACTGCGGCCTGAGCGCCACCGCCCCACCGGGGCGGTGGCACTCAGGCCGGGTTGTCGATGTCGATGTGTTCGTGGGTCAGGCCGAACTGTTCGGCCAGGTGGGCACCGAGCGCTGCGGCGCCGTAACGTTCACTGGCGTGGTGTCCCAGCGCCAGGTAGGCGACACCACTCTCGCGGGCGTAATGCGCCTGAGGTTCCGAGATCTCGCCGCTCAGATAGACGTCGACACCGGCCGCGATGGCTGCTTCGAAGTAACCCTGGGCGCCGCCGGTGCACCATGCCACCCGCCTGATCAGGCGTCCGTCGCCCGGCACGACCAGAGGCGCGCGGGTCATGCAGCGGCCTACCTGAGCGGCGAAGTCTGCCAGCGACATGGGGGCGCCGACGCTGCCGGTCCAGCCGAGTGACTTGTCGCCAAATCGGCCGTCGTCGGCCAGGCCCAGCAGCTGACCGAGCTGGGCGTTGTTGCCCAGAGTGGGATGCGCATCCAGTGGCAGGTGATAGGCGTATAGATTGACGTCGGCGCCCAGCAGGGTCTTGAGCCGCTTCTTCATCCAGCCCGTGACCCGTCCGTCCTGCCCGCGCCAGAACAGGCCATGGTGCACGACGATGCCGTCCGCACCGCGAGCCACCGCTGCATCGATGAGCGCCTGGCTCGCCGTCACACCGGTCACGATCAGGCCGACCTGTGGCCTGCCCTCGACCTGCAGACCGTTCGGCCCATAATCGGCAAAACGGTCCACCTCGAGCAGCTGTGCGAGGTAGCTGGCGAGTTCGTCTCGGCTGATCACGGCGATTCCTTTTTGCTCCCCCACACATGCGCAGGTTCTGGCTGATTTTCTCGCAGGCGGTCACGGTGGCCGTGGCCATCGTGTTCGTGCTCGAAACCTTCAAGCCCGAGTGGCTCGATACACGAGCCACCGTCACGGTGATCGGCGCGGCCACGCCCGGTGCAAGCCGCCCGGTCGCGCTGGGCACGGGCGGTGCCCCGATGAGTTATGCGTCGGCGGCCAAACGAGCCGCGCCGTCGGTGGTGAGTGTGGTGGCCAACAAGTCGGTGCAGCGTGCGCCGCATCGCGGCGAGCCGTGGTTCAAGCGATTCTTCGGTGACGGTGAAGAGCCGGTCAGCGGCATGGGTTCGGCGGTGATCGTCTCGACCGACGGCTACCTGCTGACCAACAACCATGTGGTCGAACGCGCCGACGACATCGAGGTGATGCTGGGCGACAACCAGCGTAGCAAGGCACGTATCGTCGGCACCGATCCGGACAGCGATCTGGCTGTGCTCAAGGTCGAAGTGCCCGCCGGTGGACGCCCGCTGCCGGCGGTGACCTTCGGCGACGCCGAGGCGCTGCAGGTGGGTGACGTGGTGCTGGCCATCGGCAACCCGTTCAACGTGGGGCAGACGGTGACCTCGGGCATCGTCAGCGCCATCGGCCGCACGGGGTTGGGCCTCAATACCTTCGAGAACTTCATCCAGACCGACGCGGCCATCAACCCGGGCAACTCGGGCGGTGCGCTGGTCGATGTGCAGGGCCAGCTGCTGGGCATCAACACGGCGATCTACTCACGCTCGGGTGGCAGCATGGGCATCGGGTTCGCGATTCCGGTGAACACGGCGCGCCAGGTGCTCGATGGGCTGATCCGCGACGGCGTCGTCACCCGAGGCTGGATCGGCGTGCAACCCAGCGACATGACACCCGAACTGGCCGAGTCACTCAGGCTCAAGGTCGATCACGGCGTGCTCATCACCGGCGTCCTCGAGGACGGCCCGGCCAGCGCCGCCGGCATGCGGGCCGGTGACGTGGTGCTGGCAGTGGCCGGCCGCCCGGTGGCCAATACCTCGCAACTGCTCAATGCCGTGGCGGCGCTCAAGCCGCAGGCTCGGGCGGTGTTTGCCGTGCAGCGGGGCGACAGGCAACTCAGCCTGGACGTGAAGGTGGCGCAGCGGCCCAAGGCCAGGGCCAGCGAGTAACACGGCGCCGCAAGGCGCCAGCGTTCATGAAGCGCGGTGTTTGCCAGTTGCCGCTGGAGTCAGCTGGCGGATCGGTCAGGTGCGACCGACCGGCTTTTCTTCGCTGTCACCTTCGGGCTTCTTGCTGTAGCGAATGAAGAACTGTGCGGCGACGATGCCCAGTTCGTACAGCAGGCCCATGGGGATGAGCAACGCGATCATCGACACGGCGTCGGGTGGCGTCACCAGCCCGGCCGCCGCAGCGGCGGCGACCCAGAAGTAACGCCTGAAGCTGCGCAGCTGGTCGATCGTCACCACACCCATGCGGGCCAGGATGATCACCGCGATCGGCACCTCGAAGGCCAGTCCGAACGCCAGGAACATGGTGATGACGAAGTCGAGGTAGGCCTCGATGTCCGGGCTCACCGATACCGACTGCGGCGCCATGGCCTGGATGGCCGGAAAGGCCTGGCCGAAGACGAAGAAATAACAGAATGCCACGCCGGTGTAGAACAGCAGCGTGCTGGTCACCACCAGCGGCATCACCAGCCGCTTCTCGTGTTTGTACAGACCCGGTGCCACGAAGGCCCACACCTGGTAGAGCACCCAGGGCAGGGCGACGCCGAAGCCGGCCAGCGCCGTCACCTTGATCGGGATGAGAAAGGGCGACACGACACCCACGGCAATCATCTTCGAACCCTGCGGCAAGGCAGCCACCAGCGGCTGGGCGAGCAGGTCGTACAGGTTCGACGGGCCGGGGTAGATGCACAGCAGCGCGAAGATGGCGCCGACGCCGTAGACGGCCCAGAGCAGACGGTCGCGCAGCTCGATCAGATGGCTGACAAAGGGCTGTTCGGTGCCGGACAGTTCGTCCGGAGGTGGAGTTGAACTCACGCGTGCAAGTGGCGCGACGAGCGCCACGGTGAAGAGGTGGACGACCACGCCGGGCCGTGACGGGATGTCGAGTGCCTGGCGCCGCTGATCTTGCGCAGGGCCGACGCCGGCGCGGCGAGTGTCTGGGGCGCCGACACCTCAGCCGGCCTGCTTGGGCCGAAAACGCGCAACCCGCGCTGCACCCGACTGCACGTGCCCACGTACCTGGGCGCGTTGGCGGTACCACTTGGGCAGGGCGCCACGTTTGACGCGCCAGTGCTTGTCGGGCCGGCTGTAGCTGGGTGGTGGTGGCTCGGCCGGTGTCCAGGGTGTGTGTTCCCAGCTGTCGTCGGAGGCTGAGAGCGATGTATCGCCGCTGCCGTCCAGCACACCCGGGCCCTGCAAGGCCTGGTTGACCTCACCGGTGGCAGCGTCGAGGTCACGCTTGATGGTGTTTTCGACGTCGCGTGCGCTGGACTCGAACTCGCGCTTCATGCGTTGAAGTTCTTCGACCTCGATCGAGCGGCTCACCTCGGCCTTGACGTCGGCCACATAACGCTGGGCGCGCCCGAGCATCGTGCCGGCCATACGCGCCAGGCGCGGCAAACGTTCTGGCCCGATCACCACCAGCGCAATGCCGCCCACGATGAGCAGCTTGGTTAGACCGATGTCGAGCATCAGCTCTTGGTCTTGGCCTGCACGTCGATGGTTTCGCCTTCGGCACGGCGCTCGTTGGCGACCTGGGCCGTGGCAGCCGGGGCCGCAGCGGGTTCGGCCGGCTTGTCAGCGGTGCCGTCCTTCATGCCGTCCTTGAAACCCTTGACCGCACCGCCCAGATCGGATCCGATGTTCCTGAGTTTCTTGGTTCCGAAGATCACCACGATGATGACGAGAAAGATGATCAGGTGAGTTGTCGACAAGCCCATGGTGGCTCTCCAGCGTAATGGCAAAGGCGCGCCCGAACGGGCTGCTGCGATGTGGCGAAATTCTAGGTCAGTGGCGCTTCAGCCCTGTTTCCAGGGTCTGGGGCCACCCATGACGTGCATGTGCAGGTGGTAGACCTCCTGCCCGCCGTCCGGCCCGGTGTTGATCACGGTGCGAAAACCATTGGTTGCTCCTTGCTCGCGGGCCAGTTTGGGCGCCAGTTCGAGCATGCGCCCCAGCAGAGCGGCATGTTCGGGGCCGGCTTCGTTCAGGCTCGCCAGATGCAGCTTGGGAATGACAAGGAAATGCACCGGCGCAGCAGGTCTGATGTCGTGGAAGGCGATCAGTTCATCGTCTTCGTAGAACTTCTTTGCCGGAATCTGGCCGGCGGCGATCTTGCAGAAGATGCAGTTGTGGTCGGTCGACATGGCGGCTCTGTGCAGTTCAGTTGGGGGGAGGTGACCGGAAGTCAAGGTGTGCTGCGGCCGAGGCGGGCCGCGCGGGTGTCAGTGGCCCTGCTGTTCTCGCTCGCGGGCCTTGCGGGCGGCAAATTCTTCCAGGCCCGACAGGCCCTCGCGGCGCTCGAGTTCGGCCAGCACATCCACCGGCTTCAGACCGAACTGCGCCAGCGCGATCATGCTGTGAAACCACAGGTCGGCCACTTCGTAGACGATCTTGCCCGGTTCACCATCCTTGGCCGCCATCACCACTTCGGTGGCCTCCTCGCCCACTTTCTTGAGGATGGCGTCGGTGCCCTTGTTGAACAGGCGCGCCACATAGCTGCGCTCGGGGTCGCCGCTGCGGCGCTGTTCGATCACCTCGGCCAGGCGGGCCAGGGTGTCGTTGGAGGTCGGGGCTGTCGGGGCGGCGCTCATGCGGATGGTGTCGGGATGGGGCGAACGGGTGGCTCGGGGCGGCGGTGCAGCAGGGCGTGTGATGCCTGTTGCGCCGGCTTCAGGTGCCGGGTTTGCCGGCGTAGATGGCGTGCGGGTCTTTCAGCACGGGGTCGACGGTGCTCCACTGGCCATCTTTGAGCACGCGATAAAAACAGCTGTGGCGCCCCGTGTGGCAGGCGATGCCGGGTTCGTGGCCGAGTTGGCGCACTTCGAGCAACACGACGTCGTTGTCGCAATCCAGACGAATGCCCAGCACCTGCTGCACATGGCCCGATTCCTCGCCCTTGTGCCACAGGCGACCACGAGACCTGCTCCAGTACACCGCCTGGCCGAGCTCGGCCGTGCGTGCCAAGGCCTCGCGGTTCATCCACGCGAACATCAGCACATCGTTGCTGCCGGATTCCTGGGCGATCACGGGCACCAGGCCATCGCTCGTCCAGCTCACTTCATCGAGCCATTTCATGCCGGTCAGTGTAGCAATCGGCCTGCTGCGGCCCGGTGACGGCGGAGTGACACCACCGGCCGGGTGCTCGCTGGCTTGATGTGTCACGCGCCGGCTGGGCGGCCGTGGTCCGCACTGCTGCACCGGTGGCCGGGCGCCGGGCGCCGGGGCTGGCGACAATGCCCGGATGATGTCATCGAGCTCAGCAACGTCGAATCACCACGGCGCCGCGGCGCCAGCCGATGTGGGCGCCCTGTCGGCGAGTTCTGCCCCGTCGGTCCCACCACTGGTCATCAGCCAGGGTGATGTGTGTGGCATCGGCCCCGAAATCATCGTACGAGCACATCTGGCCGGCGCATTGCAGCGTTGTCTGGTGGTGGGCGACGCGCTGGTGCTGCGCCGCGCCGCGCGGTTGATGCGTCGCCGTGCCGATGTGCCCGAGGTGGTGATCGTTCGGCTGAGTTCGGCGGACGAGTTCGACACGGTGCCGCTCGGCTGCCTGGGCGTGATCGATCCAAGCGATGTGATGGCCCGCCGGCCCGGCCACGGTGACTTGTCGTCTGCCGCCACCAGCGCCGCGGCCATCGCCGCAACAACGGGCGCGGCTGCAACGGGTGGCGCTGATGCCTCCGGCGTCGATCCGCCACTGGACGAACTACCCGTCGGCCGTGTCAGTCGCGCTGCCGGGCTGGCGGCGGCGGCCGCCATCCGTGCCGCCGTGGTGCTGGTGCAGCGTGGCCATGCCGCAGCACTGGTGACGGCGCCCATCCACAAGGAGGCGCTGGCGCTGGCCGGTGAACCCTACCCCGGCCACACCGAGATGCTGGCTGACCTGGCCGGCGCCCCTGGTCAGCCCTGCGAGGTGCGCATGATGCTGGCCAACGACGAGCTCAAGACCGTGCTGGTGACGGTGCATTGCGCGCTGCGCCAGGCGATCGACCTGGTCACGTTCGACTCGGTGCTGGCCACGCTGCGCATCGCCCACGCCAGCGCCGCCTTGTGGGGCCAGCCACAACCACGCATCGCCGTGGCTGGCCTGAATCCGCATGCCGGCGAAGGTGGCCTGTTCGGCGACGAGGAGATACGCGTCATTACGCCGGCCATCGCTGCGGCGCGCGCCGAAGGCATCGACGCCAGCGGTCCCTGGGCGGCGGACACGGTGTTCATGCGCGCTCGGCGCGGCGAGTTCGACATCGTCGTCGCCCAATACCACGACCAGGGGTTGATCCCCGTGAAGTATCTGGGTGTCGAGCAGGGCGTCAACGTCACGCTGGGCCTGCCGTTCGTGCGCTCCAGTCCGGATCACGGCACGGCGTTCGACATCGCCGGCACCGGTCGGGCTGATCCGTCCAGTCTGATCGCAGCTGTCGAGATGGCGCGGCGCTTCGTGGCGGCGCGCGGCTGACATCGACCAGCACAGTGCCATCGACGGTCACAACGCCTGGCGCGCACTGGCAGCGGCCGGGCATGTGTGACAGCGGGCCTGTTAGGCCCAGCCGTCAGCGCAGCGCCAGATCGAGCGCAATGCCTGCAAACACTGCGAAACCGAGCCAGTGGTTGATGCGAAAGGCCTTGAAGCAGCCGTTGCGGCTGCGGTTGGCGATCAGCCGCCAGTGCCAGATCGCCTGGGCCGTTGCCGCTGCGCTGCCCACCAGGAACCAGCCGCTCAGGCCGGCGCCAAACGCCAGCGCCGCCCAGCTGGCCAGGTAGACGGCGTAAAAGCCCATCACCGCCGCCACGTCGTAGCGCCCGAGGGTGATGGCCGAGGTCTTGATCGCCAGGCGCAGGTCGTCGTCGCGGTCGACCATGGCGTACTCGGTGTCGTAGGCCAGCACCCAGAACAGGTTGCCGACCAGCAGTGCCCAGGCCGTCCAGGGGATCTGGTTGGCTGCCGCTGCAAAAGCCATCGGTATGCCGAAGCTGAATGCCACACCCAGCACCGCCTGCGGCATCGACACCACACGTTTGGCGTAGGGGTAGATCAGTGTGACCGCCAGCGCGGCGAACGACCAGGCGATGGTGAGCCGGTTGGTGCTCAGCACCAGGGCAAAGGCTGCCAGCGCCAGCAGTGCGCCGCAGGTCAGCGCCTGTTGCACGCTGAGTGCGCCGCGGGTCACCGGGCGCTGCGCGGTGCGTTTGACGTGGCGGTCGAACTCGCGGTCGGCCACGTCGTTGATGCAGCAGCCGGCGCTGCGCATGAGGATGGTGCCCAGCACGAACACCGCCAGCAGATGCCAGCCCGGCCAGCCACCGGCCGCCAGCCACAACGCCGACAGGGTAGGCCACAGCAGCAGCAGCCAGCCGGCCGGTCGGTTCCAGCGGATCAGGTCGAGGTAGAGCGGCAGCGATTGCAGCGGTGAGCCGGCGCTGGCAGGCGCGGGGCCGGCCGCGGGGGCTGGCGCAGCGTCGGTGAGCAGGGGGGGGGCGTCGGGTTTCACGGCGCGCGATTATCCGCGTCGACCCCGCCCTGGGGTTTTGGGCTGCCGGCCTGAGCGGCAGTTTGTGGCCTCAGGCAGGCAGCGTATCCGGCGCTTCGATGTTGGTGTCGGCAGTGGCTTCGGCCTTGCTTCGCGCTTGCCGTATCGCCGGGCGCTTGTCTTCGCGCCAGCCGGCCACGAAGGCCTGCACCTCGTCGGCCGGCATTGGTTTGGCGACGAAGAAGCCCTGGATCGCACTGCAACCTTCACCGGCCAGCATCTTGAGTTGCGCCGGCTCCTCGACACCTTCGGCCACCGTGCTCATGCGCAGCGACCGGGCCAGCGCCAGGATGTTGCGCACCACCGAGCGGGCGTCCTGGCTCACCAGCAGTTCACGCACGAAGGCGCGGTCGATCTTGAGGGTGTCGAACGGAAAGCGCCGCAGGTAGGCCAGCGACGAATAACCGGCGCCGAAGTCGTCCAGCGCAATCGTCACCCCCAGCTTGCGCAGCGCGTGCAGGCGATCGACCGTGCCCGCCGCCTCGTTGATGAACACCGACTCGGTGATCTCGATCTCGAGTCGTTTGGCGGCGAGTCGGGTGGACTTGAGTGTCTGTTTCACGATGGTCGGCAGGTTTTGCGTCAGCACCTGCACCGGGCTGATGTTGACGGCCACCTGCAGGTTGGCCGGCCAGCTGGCTGCCTGGCGGCAGGCCTCGCCCAGCGCCCACTCACCCAGCGGCAGGATCAGGCCGCTGTCTTCGGCCACCGGGATGAACTCGGCCGGCGGGATGGCGCCGTGCACCGGGTGATCCCAGCGCAGCAGGGCCTCGAAGCCCAGCAGCCGCCAGCTCGCCAGGTCGACCTTGGGCTGGAAGTGCAGCGCCAGCTGCTTGTTGTCGATGGCGCTGCGCAGGTCGCGCTCGAGCACCTGACGACGGCGCACCTGCTCACCCATGCTGGCTTCGAAGAAACACAACTGGCCATCGCCGCGTGACTTGGCGTCGTACAGCGCCAGATCGGCGTGCTGCAGCAACTCGTCGACGCTGGTGCCGTCCAGCGGAAACCGCGCCACGCCCAGGCTCGCGCGCAGGGTGACCGACGCCCCCTTGGCTTCACACGGCGGCTTCAGGCCGTCGACGATGCGTTGTGCTGCGGCGTGCACCTCGGCCTTGTCACTCTGGTGGCGCAGCAGCACGGCGAACTGGTCGCCACCCAGGCGCGCCACCAGGTCGATCTTGCTCACCGCCGCCTTGAGCCGTTGTGCCACCTGCAGCAGCAAGGCGTCGCCGGTGCCGTGGCCGAAGCCGTCGTTGATGCTCTTGAACTTGTCCAGATCCAGGCACAACACGGCGCCGCGGCGGCTGTCGCGCTCGTCGCTCGATGGGCTGCTGTTCATGGCCTGTTCGAGTTGCACCCGAAACTGCGCCCGGTTCATCAGGCCAGTCAGGGTGTCGTATTGCGCCGTCATGGCCAGGCGCCGGTCGGCCCCTTGGCTTTGGGTGATGTCGCGCGCCACTCCACGCCAGCCGTCGGTGGCGCCGCGGTCGTCGACGATGGGTTTGGCCGTCATCGACCAGCAGTGCGGCTGACCTGTCAGCATCAGCGGCAACAACACGTCGCGGAAGGGCTGACCCGCGGTGAGTCGTTGCTTGAACTGCTGGGCCGAGTCGAGTTCACCGTCCGGCAGGCCGTGCTGCAGTTTCTCGATCAGATCGGTGATGGTCAGGGCTTCGAGCTCCTTGCGGCCCATGGCCAGGGCTTCGGCCAGGCGTTTGGACGGCTGCGTCAGGTGACCGCTGGCGTCGATTTCCCAGATCACGTCGCTGCCGTTTTCCTCGAAGTCGCGCAGCAGCAGGCCGATGAGCTGCTGCTGGTTCTCGTTGCGTGATTCGGCCGCAACGCGGGCTCTCAGGTCGCGGGCATGTGATCGCACCGATACCGCCGCGATGCCAGCGAACACCACCCAGCCCAGCAGCGTGTAGAGGTGGATCGAGCCGGGGCTGGTAGCCAGCGCCACGAAGGTGCCCAGGCTGAGTGTGGCCGCGTAGGCCAGCGCAGCCGCAGGTATGCCCGCCAGGGTGAACGTGCCGGCGCCGAGCAGGCCGAACAACATCACCGCGAGCAGTTGTTGCTGCGGTGCGCCAGCGCGGATGAACATCAGCGCGGGCACACAGCCCCAGAGCGCCCCGGTGATGCCAGCCAGCCCGATCAGGCGGCGCATTTCGGTCGACGCGACGCGGCGCGGCTTGTCGGCACGGCGCCAGCGCCACCAGGTCTGCAGGCCGAGCAGGCTGAGTGTGGCCAGGCTGACCAGCCAGCCCATCAGCAACATGTCGGAGATCGCGCCCGGCGACACCGCGGCGAGGATGGCTGCCAGCACCAGCATGGCGCCGAGCAGGAACGGCAGGCCCTGCATCAGGTCGCCGTACTGGGCAGCACGCACACGCCGTTCGAGCGACGCGTCGGCCTTCGATCGACTGGCGCGACGCTCGGCAGCGGGTCGGGTGGCGGGCAGCGTCGATACCGGCGGCTTGGTGTTGGGTGCTTGGGTCGACATGATCGCGGGGCCTGGTCGGCAAGTTGGGCGCCGGCTGGTGCCGACGGGGATTGCCTGTTGTTTCGGCAAACCACGCGTCGACTTGAGCCGACGCCCACCTCGCCCAGCCCGCGCTGCACCCCGTGCCGAAGCCGGTGCGGACAGCCGGACGGACGTGTGCCGCGCTCAGGCCGTCAGGCGGTGCACACCCGGAAGTTCGCAGGCGTAAATGATGTTGCGCAGCGCCGCGATGGCTTCGTAACGGGTGAACGAGCGACGCCAGGCCAGCACGACGCGGCGCGACGGAATCGGCGCCGAAAACTCGAGGTAATGCACCAGCGGCCGTGGCTCGACCGCCTGCACCCGCGGCAGCGAGAGTCCGGGCACCACGGTCACTCCCATGCCCGAGGCGACCATGTGTTTGATGGTCTCGAGCGACGATCCTTCGAAACTCTTGCGGATGCCTTCGGCGTCGCTGGCGAACCGGGCGAACTCGGGGCAGACCTCGAGCACATGGTCGCGAAAGCAGTGGCCGGCGCCCAGCAGCAGCATGGTCTCCTGCTTGAGTTCGGTGGTGGTGATGCTCTGGCGCTTGGCCAGCGGGTGGTTGGCAGGCACCGCCACGACAAAGGGTTCGTCGAACAGCGGCGCCACGGCCAGGCCGGTGTCAGGGAAGGGGTCGGCCATGATGGCGCAATCGAGTTCACCGGTGCGCAGCATCTCGAGCAGGCGCACGGTGAAGTTCTCGTGCAGCATGAGTGGCATTTGCGGCACCCGTTCGATGGCCTGGCGCACCAGATCCGGCAGCAGATACGGGCCGATGGTGTAGATCACGCCCAGGCGCAGTGGCCCGGCCAGCGGATCCTTGCCGCGCCGCGCGATCTCCTTGATGGCGGCAGCACTTTCGAGGGTGGCCTGGGCCTGGCGCACGATTTCTTCGCCCAGCGGCGTGACCGTCACCTCGTTGCCGCCTCGCTCGAAGATCTTGACCTCGAGCTCTTCCTCGACCTTCTTGATCGCCACCGACAGGGTGGGCTGCGAGACATAACAGGCCTCGGCGGCGCGGCCGAAGTGGTGTTCTCTTGCCACTGCCACGATGTAGCGCAGTTCTGTCAGCGTCATGACTAGCCTTGCTTGCGAGAGACTGGCGGACCCGGCTGAGGGGCACCACACCCAGGTTGTTGCTTTCGATTGTGCGCACAAACAGCGGGGTGACCCGCCCCTGAGGCCGGATCGACGCGAGCGACATGCGGGTTTGCGATGGTTCCGACAACGTTGGTTGAGGCATCGTCGCCACATCCCGAGCGAGATCGCGTTCCTATAATCCGGCGCTGTTTCATATTGACCGATCTCAAAACATCATGACAAAGACAACCGACGTGGCATTGTTTCTCCTGGTGATGGCTGGTATGTCTTCGGTTCAGGCCCAGGACGCCGCGGCCGGCAACCCGGCGCAGGGCCAGGCCAAGGCCGCCATGTGTATCGGTTGCCACGGCATCGAGGGTTACCGCGCCACGTTCCCCGAGGTCTACCAGGTGCCGATGATCTCGGGCCAGGGCGCCAAGTACATCGCCTCGGCCCTGACGGCCTACCGCAAAGGCGAGCGCAAACATCCCACGATGCGTGGTATCGCCGGCTCGCTGAGCGACACCGACATCGTCGACCTGGCCGCTTTCTATTCGGCCCAGGCCAAACCCAGCAGCACCACGGCGAATGCAGCCGCGCCAGCCGTGGCCGAACTGCTCAAGAAGGGCAACTGCACCTCGTGCCACGGTGAGGGCCTGAACAAGCCGATCGACCCGACCTATCCCAAGCTGGCTGGGCAACATGCCGACTACACGCTGGCTGCGCTCAAGGCCTACAAGACGACCAACAACGCCAACGTCGGCCGCGCCAACGCCATCATGGGCGGCATGGCCGCGCCGTTCAGCACGGCAGAGCTCAAGCAACTGGCCGGCTACATCGCCAGCCTGCCCGGTGAACTCACCGTGGTGCCCAACGCCAAGTTCCGCTGAAGACGTCGACGACGCTGCCGGGGGGCGGCAGCGACATAAGCATGGTGTTTCGGGTCTAACTGGCTCAGTTTCGGACAGTGGCAACCGATAGAGTGGTCGCCAACATCCGAACTGCCATGCTCAAGAGAATCTCCGTCGACCACCTGCGCCTGGGCATGCACCTGCATGAGCTGTGTGGGTCGTGGATGGATCATCCGTTCTGGCGCACGAAGTTCGTGCTGCGTGATCCGGCCGATCTGGCGCGTATCCGCGACAGCGGCATCAGCGAGGTGTGGATCAACACGCGCAAGGGTCTGGACGTCGAAGGAGGCGTGACTCAGGAACAGGCTGCCCTCGAGGTCGAACGTGAGCTGGTCGTGGCACTTCAGGCACCGGCCGAAGCGGCCGAGCCGCCTGCGCATGCTGACGTACCCAGCGCCACCACGATCTGCAACCTGGCGCGCGACAAGGTGCAGTCGCTCTTCACCGAAGCCCGCATGGGCAAGGCGATCGACGTCGACGGTTGTGCACCGCTGGTCGAAGCCATCATCGGGTCGGTCGAAAGTGACCCCGGCGCCCTGCTCAGCCTGGTGCGCCTGAAGAGCAAGGACGAATACACCTACCTGCACTCGGTGGCGGTGTGCACCCTCATGGTGGCGCTGGCTCGCACACTCAAGCTGCCGGACGCCGAGGTGCGCAAACTCGGCCTGGCCGGCATGTTGCACGACATGGGCAAGGCGCGCATCCCGCTGGCCGTGCTCAACAAACCCGGGCGCCTCACCGACGGTGAATTCGCCCTCATGCGGCGCCATCCTCAGTGGGGCCACGATCTGCTGGTCGAGGGGCAGGTCGACTGCCCGGTGACACTGGACGTGTGCCTGCATCACCACGAGAAGACCGACGGCAGCGGCTACCCCTCAGCGTTGTCCGGCACCAGGATCAGCCTGCATGCGCGCATGGGCGCGATCTGCGATGTCTACGACGCCGTCACCTCGGCGCGTGCCTACAAACAAGCGTGGGATCCGGGGGAGGCTATCCGCCAGATGGCGCAGTGGAAAGGCCACTTCGACCCGGTATTGTTCCAGGCCTTCGTCAAGACCGTCGGCATCTACCCGGTCGGCACACTCATCAAGCTGCAGTCGGGTCGGCTTGCCGTGGTGATCGAGCAGGGCAGCAAGTCGCTGCTGACGCCGCGGGTGAAGGTGTTCTTCTCCACCAAGTCGATGCTGCCGATCACGCCCGAACTGGTCGACCTCGGCCATCCGGCCTGCCAGGACAAACTGCTCGGCGTCGAGGCGCCCGAGGCCTGGAACTTCAAGAATCTCGAGTCACTCTGGATCGACGAGGTACTGGCGCGTTGATGCGCTGGTTGTCCACCGACCTCGGGTGTGACGCCCATTGCGGCGCAGCCCCAACCTCGCGATGGCCGCCACAATCATGCCCATGCCCAGCTTCACCCCAGTTCGTCATGTCACCACCCACCTGAGCGTGGCTGCCGCGCGCTGGCGTGGGGTCGCCCTTGTGTTGAGCGGCCTGGTGGCTCAGCTCGGGGCACCCGGCGTCGCCTCGGCCGCCGCAAGTTACGACGACGTGCGTGGGTTGCTCGAACGCCACTGCACTGCGTGCCATCAGGGCGCCAATGCGCCGCTGGGCCTGAAACTCGACAGCCTGGCCGGTGTGCTGGCCGGGAGTTCGCGTGGCCCGGTGGTCAAGCCGGGCAATGCCGCCGGCAGCGAACTGTTGCGCCGCCTGAAGGGCCAGAGCCAGCCGCGTATGCCGCTCACCGGCCCGCCGTTTCTTTCCGACGCCGACGTCGGGCTGTTCGAAGCGTGGATCGCCGGAGGACTGGCGCCCGGCTCGACAAGCGGGTCGGCAAGCAGCCAGGTGAGTGCCGCAGCGTCGGCGCCCAGCGCGCTGCGCACGGGCCCGCCGACCTGGCGTGACGTGGCGCCGATCTTCGCCACCCGCTGCACCAAGTGCCACTCGCCGCAAGGCCAGATGGGCCCGGCGCCCGAAGGTGTGGTGCTGACCAGTTACGAGGCTGTGCTTGCGTCCACCGACCGTGTGCGTGTGGTGCCCGGCCGCCCCGAGGCGAGTGAACTGGTGCGGCGCATCCGCGGCCAGTCGTTGCCGCGTATGCCCTTCGACGGCCCGCCGTACCTGAGTGACGGCGAGATCGATCTCGTCACCGCCTGGATCGCCGCCGGCGCCCGCGACAGCGCCGGCACACCCGCGCCCATGCCGGTGGGCGCACGCATCCGTCTGCGTGGCGTGTTGTCTGCCGACGGCACGCTCGACGGACTCGAACTGTCGACCTCGTCAGGCCGCGACGGTGGCCGAGGTGGCCGGCGCGACCGCTCGCCACAGCCAGGTGCAGGTGTCGAAGTGCGTGGCACCGTGCAGAGCGACGGCTCGATCGCCGTCGACCGGTTGCGCAGGCGTTAGGTCGGTCGATCGAGATCGCCGCAGCGGTCGATGCGCAGCCGGAACCGTCCGCCGACGACGTGCAGGGCAACCGCGGCGATCGACAACCTCAGGGAAGCGGCGCTGCGACCTGCGCCGGCCGCCAGCGTGCCAGCAGCAGGGCGTTGCCGATCACACTCAGGCTCGACAAGGCCATGGCTGTGCCCGCCACCACCGGGCTGAGCAGGCCGAAGGCCGCCAGGGGGATGCCCACGGCGTTGTAGACCATGGCCCAGAACAGGTTCTGGCGGATCTTGGCGCGGGTGCGGCGCGAGATGTCGATGGCGTCCATCACCCGGCCCGGCTCACCACTGAGCAGTGTGATGCCGGCGGCCTGCAGAGCCGCCTCGGTGCCGCCGCCTTCGGGGCGTGCCATGGCGATGCCGACGTCGGCCGCCGCCAGCGCCGGCGCATCGTTCAACCCGTCACCCACCATGGCCACGCGGTGGCCCTTGGCCTGCAGGGCGGTCACCACCGCCACCTTGTCGGCCGGCAGCACCTCGGCACGTACATCGCGCATGCCCAGCAAACGCGCCACCGAACTGGCGGCGGCGCGCTGGTCACCCGACACCAGCAAGGTGGTGATCTCGGCTGCATTGAGCCGGGCGATCGCGCCGGCCGCGCCGGGCTTGATCGCATCGCCAAAAGCCAGCAGGCCGAGCAGGCGAGGTGAAGCCGGAGTGGCGGCCGGAGTAGTGGCCGGAGTAGTGGCCGGAGTGGTGGCGCGTGTGTCGCCACCTGCACCGCCGTGCGGCCCCGGCGATGCCTTGGCCAGACCTGCGCCAGCCGCTGCAGGGGTGCCTGGCAGTTCGGCCAGCCATGCCAGCGTGTGGCCATCGGACTGCTGCGCCGCCGCGTGGTCCGCCAGCGGCGTGAGGTCGACGCCGAGTTCACGCATCCAGCGTTCGCTACCCATGCGCAGTTCGCGGCCGGCCACTTGCGCCTGCACGCCGCGGCCGGGCACGGCGCGCATCTTCTCGGCGACCGGTGCCGCTGGCGCTACTTGTGCCGGTGCCGATGCAGATCCAACAGCCGCTGCCGATGACGACGGTGAGGCCGAGGTCGCGGATGTGGCCTCGCTGGCCTGGTGCGCCTGCCACGCCCGGGTCACCGCACCGGCCAGCGGGTGCTCGCTGCCCGCCTGCAGTGCTGCGGCCAGGCGCAACAGGCCGGTATCGTCCAGGCCCGCCGCAGGTTGCAGCGCCACCACATCGGGCCGCCCGACGGTCAAGGTGCCGGTCTTGTCGAACGCGACCACGTCGACACCCTGGGCGAGTTCGAGCGCTTCGGCGTCCTTGATCAGGATGCCGTGGCGCGCCGCCACCCCCGTGCCCACCATCAGCGCCGCCGGTGTGGCCAGGCCCAGCGCGCAGGGGCAGGCGATCACCAGCACAGCCACGGCGTTCAGGATGGCAGCGGTCCATTGCCCGGTGCCCAGACCCCAGCCCAGCAATGTGGCGAGTGCAATACCGACCACCACCGGCACAAACACGGCACTCACCTGGTCGACCAGGCGCTGGATCGGCGCCTTCTTGGCCTGCGCCGATTCCACCAGCGCCACGATGCGCGCCAGCATGCTTTGTGCGCCCACTGCGGTGGTGCGCAGGCGCAGCAGACCTTCACCGTTGACGGCACCGCCAGTCACGTGCTGGCCGGCCTCGCGCGCCACCGGCAGGCTTTCGCCGCTGAGCAGCGATTCGTCCAGATGGCTGGCGCCGTCGATGATGAGGGCGTCGGCCGGCACCCGTTCACCGGGGCGCAGTTGCAGTTCGTCGCCGACACGCAGTTGCGCCACCGGCCGGTCGACCACACTGCCGTCGGCCTGCCAGACATGGGCGATCTCGGGCGCGAGTGAACGCAAGGCACTCAGCGCCGTCAACGTCTGGCGCTTGGCGCGCGCCTCGAGCCACTTGCCCACCAGCACCAGGGTGATGACCACCGCGGCGCTTTCGAAGTAAAGCGGCGGCCCGTCCATGGCGCCATGGGCACCGTGGGAGTCGGCGGCGCCTGCCCCGCCGGCCATCAACCAGGTCGACAAGCCCCAGGCCGCACTGGTGCCCAGCGCCACCAGCAAGTCCATGTTGCCGCTGCCGGCACGTAATGCCGCCCAGCCGGCGCGGTAGAAGCGTGCGCCCAGCCAGAACTGCACCGGTGTGGCCAGGGCGAACTGCCACAGCGGCGGCAACATCCAGTCCAGCCCCAGCGGCGCCACCAGCATGGGCGCCAGCAACGGCAGGCTCAGCGCCACGGCGAACAACACACGTGCGCCGCTGCTGTTCAGGCGCTCGAACCAGCTGGCCGACGTGGCATCGGCCACCGCGCCGGCGGGCGCTTCGTCCTTCACGCCGTAACCGGCGCGCACCACGGCGGCCACGAGGTCGGCGCGTTGGGCGCTGCCGGCCAGCAACTCGACATGCGCCGATTCGGTCGCCAGATTGACCGACGCACTCAGCACACCCGGCAGCTTGAGCAGCGCCTTCTCGACCCGGCCGACACAGCTGGCACAGGTCATGTCGGTGATGGCCAGGTCGACCTGTTGTTGCGGCACATCGAAGCCGGCACGTTGCACCGCGCCGATCACCGCCTCGCGCGACAAGGCAACGTCGCTGCTGCTCACGCTGAGTTGTTCACTCGCCAGGTTCACCTGCGCCAGCTCCACGCCGGGCAACTTGCCGACCACCCGCTCGATGCGGCTGGCGCAGCTGGCGCAGGTCATGCCCGAGATCGGCAGGGTCCAGCGCGGCGCAGCTGGTGTGCCGGCCGCAGCTGGCGTCGCAGCCACCGCGCCGGCAGCTGTGCTTGCCGCAGTGGCGTCGGGGTGGATCAGGGTGGCGTCTTTGGCCATGGTGCGGTGCGTGCTCGAAGGTGATGTTTTGCAGGGCGCGGCAGGCGCCGAGCATAGGTCGTGCGTGATCTGCCCGGGTCCGAACGGCTGTGACAGCTTGTCCGACATCAAGACGAGCCAGGGGCTCGCTGCGATCATTCGGGCGTTTTCAAAGACATGGAGCCCCCGATGGTCGAATTCAAGCTGCCCGACATGACCTGCGGCCACTGCGCCGCCACCGTCAAACGCACCGTTCAGGCGCTGGACGCCTCCGCCCAGGTCGATGTCGACCTGCCGACCCACATGGTGCGCATCGAGACCAGTGCCGACGAAGCCGCCTTGCGCGCCGCGCTGACCGAAGAGGGGTACGCGCCGGCGAGCTGATCAAGGGCGGACATGTCCGCCGGATCGATGTTTTCATCTCGGGCACGCCGTTCTGGCAGTGCCCGGCCGGGCTGCGATTTGTCAATGCAACCCTGGCCGATCGGCCGGCATGTCTGGCTGCACTTTCCCCCCCTTATCCGCCTCAAGGTCCTGAAGCGCCTCGAAACAATGCAGGTGCGCCACGTCCATCCTGGGCGGGCGCATCCGCATGGCCGACAGCTCCACCGAAAAACATCTACCACCGACCGAGAAGCGGCTGCGTGATGCCCGTGAGAAGGGTCAGGTTGCGCGTTCGCGTGATCTGGGCCATCTGGCGGTGCTGGCGGCGGGGCTGGTGCTGCTGATCATGGCGATGCCGCAACTGGTGGCCTGGTTGCGCGGGGTGCTGGCGACCGGGCTGAGCTTCGATGCGCGCAGCGTGGCGTCGACCGGGTTCATGACCGACCGGCTGGCCGCCCTGGTGTTGCCGGCCGTGGCATTGGCGCTGGGCCTGGGCACGGTGATGGCGCTGGTGTCGCTGGCAGCGGCGGTGGCGTCGGGCGGCTGGGTGTTCACGCTCAAGGCGATCGCGCCCGATTTCGGCCGCATCAATCCACTCTCGGGCCTGGGGCGCATCGTTTCCAAGGCGCAGCTGGGTGACATGGCCAAGGCCGTCTTTCTGGCGGTGCTGCTGGCCATCGTCGGCGGCAACTACCTCTACAGACACCTGCAGGATTTCGCGCTGGCGCAGGCCATGCCGCTGCCGGGGGCGTTTGCCGCGGTCGGGCAGACGATGGTGTCGGGCCTGTGGCTGCTGATGCTGGTGCTGGCGGTGTTTGCAGTGGTGGACGTGCCGCTGCAGCGCTTCATGCATGTCTCCAGGCTCAAGATGAGCCATGAAGATGTCAAGCAGGAGCACAAGCAGAGCGAGGGCAACCCCGAGATCAAGGGCCAGATCAAGCAACGCATGCGCGAGATGTCGCGCAAACGCATGCTCGCCGCCGTGCCGCAGGCCGATCTGGTGGTGATGAACCCGACCCACTACGCCGTGGCGCTCAAGTACGACGAGGGCAAGATGGCCGCGCCGCGCATCGTGGCGCTGGGCGCCGACCTGCTGGCGCTGCGTATCCGCGACGTCGCGCGGGACGCCAAGGTGCCGGTGCTCACGGCGCCGCCGCTGGCGCGGGCCCTGTATGCCCACGGCGAGCTCGACCGCGAGATTCCGCTGGCGCTGTACAGCGCCGTGGCGCAGGTGCTGGCCTATGTGTTCCAGCTGCGCTCGGCGCTGATCGGCAAGGCGCCCATGCCGGCCGACCTGGCCAGCGTGCCGGTGCCGCCCGAACTCGATCCACACAACCCGGCCGCCGCCGCCGCCCTGGCCAAGGCCACCGCCGCGCGTGTGGCGGCCGAACGAGACGCCGATGTCGCAGGAGGTGACGTGTCATGAACACCTGGCTCGCCAAGCTGCAGCAGATCCTCGGGCCGGCTGCGGGCTCGTACAAGGCGCTGGCCGCGCCGGTGCTGATCGTCATGGTGCTGGCCATGATGGTGCTGCCGCTGCCGGCGTTTGCACTCGACGTGTTCTTCACCTTCAACATCGCCACCGCGTTGATGGTGATGCTGGTGGCGGCCTACATGATCCGGCCGCTCGACTTCGCGGCCTTCCCGACCGTGCTGCTGCTGACCACCCTGCTGCGCCTGTCGCTCAACGTGGCCTCGTCGCGGGTGGTGCTGATGGACGGTCACAACGGCCCGGGTGCAGCGGGCCAGGTGATCGAGGCCTTCGGCCACTTCCTCATCGGCGGCAACTTCGCGGTCGGCATCATCGTGTTCGCCATCCTGGTGGTCATCAACTTCGTGGTGGTGACCAAGGGCGCCGAACGGATCGCCGAAGTGGGCGCACGGTTCACCCTGGACGCCATGCCCGGCAAACAGATGGCGATCGACGCCGATCTCAACGCCGGCCTGATCGACGAGAAACAGGCCAAACAACGCCGCGCCGAGGTGCAGGACGAGGCCGAGTTCTTCGGATCCATGGACGGTGCCAGCAAGTTCGTGCGTGGCGACGCCATCGCCGGCATCCTGATCCTGTTCATCAACATCGTCGGCGGCTTCGTCATCGGCGTGGCGCAGCACGACCTGACGGCCAGCGAGGCGGCCAGCACCTACATCCTGCTGGCGGTGGGCGACGCGCTGGTGGCGCAGATCCCGGCGCTGCTTATCTCGGTGGCCGCGGCGATGGTGGTGTCGCGGGTGGGCAAGAGCGAGGACGTCGGCACCCAGATCCTGGGGCAGATGTTCAAGTCGTCGCAGTCGGTCGGCATCGCCGCCGTGGTGATCGGCATGTTGGGCGTGATACCGGGCATGCCACACGTGGTGTTCCTGCTCATTGCCGGCGCCATGGGGGCACTGGCGCGTTGGCTGTACAAGCGTGAACACGCGCCCAAGCCGGTGGCCAAGGAGCCCGACGCCGCCGCACCCAACCCAAATGCCGAAGCCAGCTGGGACGACCTGCAGCCGGTCGACACGCTGGGCATGGAGGTGGGTTACCGCCTCATCGCCCTGGTCGACAAGGACCGCGGCGGCGACCTGCTCAACCGCATCAAGGGGGTGCGCAAGAAGTTCGCGCAGGAGGTCGGTTTCCTGCCGCCAGCCGTGCATGTGCGCGACAACCTCGAGCTCAAGCCCAGCATGTACCGCCTCACGCTGCGCGGTGCGGTGATCGGCGAGGGCGAGGCCTTCCCGGGCATGTACATGGCCATCAATCCAGGTCATGTGACGACGCCGCTGCAGGGCCAGAGCACCATCGATCCGGCCTTCGGATTGCCCGCCATCTGGATCGACGAGCGTCAGCGCGAGAACGCACAAATGGCTGGCTACACGGTGGTTGATTCCTCGACCGTGGTGGCGACCCATCTTTCACACTTGATGCAGACAAATGCCGCCAGGCTGCTGGGTCGCCTCGAGACCCAGGCCCTGGTGGAACACGTCACCAAACTCGCCCCCAAACTCATCGAAGACGTGGTTCCCAAAATGGTCGGCATCGCCACACTGCAAAAGATCCTCCAGCTGTTGCTGGACGAAGGTGTGCACATCCGCGACATGCGCTCCATCGTCGAGGCGCTGGCCGAACACGGCGGTGCTGGCGTGAGTGATCCGATGGATCTGGCGCGTCGGCTGCGTATCGCGCTGGCCCCGGCCATCGTGCAGCAGATCTACGGCAGTACCCGCGAGCTCGACGTCATCGCCATCGAACCCGAACTCGAACGGCTGCTATCGCAGGCCCTCAATTCACCCAACGGCGCAGCACTCGACCCGGGCGTGGCCGACCACATCAGCCGCGGCGCCGCCGACGCCGCCCGCCGCCAGGAAGACCTCGGCCACCCGGCCTGCCTGCTGGTGCCCGACGGCATCCGGGTGCCGCTGGCGCGCCTGCTCAAACGTGCCGCACCTCGGCTGCGTGTGCTGGGGCACAGCGAGATACCTGATACCCATTCGATCCGCATCGGTTCAATCATTGGAGCGACCGCATGAACGTCAAACGCTTCACCGGGCGTAATTCGCGCGAGGCCATGCAGAAGGTGCGGCTGGCCTATGGCGACAACGCCGTGGTGCTGTCGACCAAGCCGTGTGCCGAGGGGGTCGAGATCCTGGCGATGCCGCCCGAAAGTGTCGCCGCGATCGAACGCTTCCAGGACACACGTGCGCAGCAACGTGCTGCCGGCCAGGCGCCCGCACAGCGCCGCACCGCCCACCCGGCCCAGCAGTCGCCCCAGATGGTCAAGCCAGCCCCGGCCGCACCGGCCAATGCCGTCGACCAGGTGCAGGCCGACATCGGCGCGCTGGCGATGAGCACCCTGTCGTTTCAGGACTATGTGCGCGAGCGCATGCTCAAGAAACGCCAGACCGAACTGCGCGCGCAGACCCAGGCCAACCCGGTGCCGGTGTCGTCCGAAGCCATCGAGCAACGCCTGATGCAGCGCGAGGTGCAGCGCGAAGCCCAGCTCGACGCGCAGATGCAGGCCCAGTTCGAAGCCCAGCGCCGTGCCGACGAGCAGCAGCGCTACGCGCCTGTCGACGCCGGCGAAAGTGACTACATCCCCGACACCGACATCGCCGGCTTCACCGCCGACCACCTGCTGGGCGCGCCCAGCCATCCACACCAGGCCGCACAACGTCTGAGCGCCAAGGTGGCAGCCAGCACGCCCGAACGCCAACCCACCCGCAGTGCCGACCGCGCCCTGCAGGCCCAGGCCTCGATGCGCCAGCATCCCGATGCTGCGCAGTTGGGGGCGGCCCAGTCCGGCGCTGCCCAGGCTGCCGCCGCCGAACGCCGGCGCAGCAGCAACAGCGCCGGCAGCAGCCACACCATCGCACCACATGAACTGGCCGACCACGCGTCGTCGCGCGCCGTGCGCAAGCCCAGTGCCGATGCCGGCAACCCCGAGATGATGCGTGAGCTACGCGCCATGAAAGGCATGATCGAGGAGCGCTTCGGCGCCCTGGCCTTCATGGAGAAGATGCAGAAACATCCGCGCCAGGCGCAGCTGGCCACCAAGCTGATGGAGTGTGGTTTTTCGCCCGCCCTCATCCGCAAGCTCGTCGACAGCGTGGCCGACGACAGCACCGACGAGCTGAGCTGGGCCGGTGGTGTGCTGCAGCGCAACCTGGTCACCGCCGAACAGGACTTGGCGCTCGAGGATCAGGGCGGCGTCTACGCGCTGGTGGGTTCCACCGGCGTGGGCAAGACCACCTCCACCGCCAAACTCGCCGCCGCGTTTGCCACCAAACACGGCGCCGCCAACCTGGGCCTGATCACGCTCGACGCCTACCGGCTGGGTGCGCACGAGCAGCTGCGCGCCTACGGCCGCATCCTGGGTGTGCCGGTGCATACGGCGCATGACCGGGTCGCCCTCGAAGACCTGCTCGAACTGCTGGCTGCCAAACGGATGGTGCTGATCGACACCGCCGGCCTGGCGCAGCGCGACACGCGCACCCGCGAACTGCTCGAGATGTTGTCGCACCCCAGCATCAAGCGCCTGCTGGTGGTCAACGCCGCTGCGCAGGGTGAAACCATCGAGGACGTGCTCGTGTCGTACAAGGCCACCAGCGCCTGTGGCGTGGTGCTGTCCAAGCTCGACGAAGCGGTCAAGCTCGGCCCGGCACTGGATGCGCTGATCCGCCACCGCGTCAAGGTGCTGGCCGTCGCCAATGGCCAGCGTGTGCCCGAGGACTGGCACCGCCTGACTGCGCAGGCGCTGATCCACCGCGCGTTGCGCAGCGCCGGCGCGCAGGCCTGGCGCATGGACTGCACCGAGGTGAACCTGATGTTCGCTGCGCCGCCCGCCGCTGCTGCCGCGCCGGTCAAACGCAGCCGCAGCAGCGCCACGCGCAATCCGGGCTGACCGTGGTCATCTCGACGCTGCATGCCAGCCTGCACCGCACACGCCCATCGGCCGCACATCACACATCCCCGCGTACGAACGCCAGTCTGGATGGATCGCTGCTCATGAAATCCCGCCGCAAGACAGCCCAGCTTTCGTCCCCGGTCGATCAGGCCGACGGCCTGCGTCGCCTGTTCGCCAGCCGCACCATGCGCTTCGTGCCCGTGGTGTCCAACCCCTTCATCACACACGGCGGGGTGTTGATCGAACGGCTGTGCAGCACGCTCGACGACATGGGCATGACGACGCTGGTGGTCGACGCCTCGGAGCGTGGCGGCCCGCCCAAGGAACTGGCGCGCTTCGACCTGGCCGAAGGCATGGAGCCCCTGTCGCCGCGCATCAACTACCTGGCCGCACGCGGCCTGCCGGTGCGCTGGGTCGACGAGCGTGGCTCGACCCGCGCCTTTCTCGATGCCGTGGCCGACGCCGGCGCCGGCAACCATGTGGTGCTGGTGCACGCCAGCGCGCTCGAACTGGTGCGCCTGTTCGGCCGTGGCGACGAGGGCCTGTCGCGGCCGCGCCCGGTGCTGCTGTGTGACGACCGGTCCGAGTCCATGACCCACACCTACGCCGCACTCAAGATCCTGGCGCAACGCTCGGACTGGCTCACCCACGACTTGCTGATCAGCGCCGCCCCCGGCTCGCAGCAGGCCCGTGCCGTGGCTGACCGGCTGGGCCACTGCGTCGACCTGTTTCTGGGTGGTTTGCAACGCAGCTGGGTGCAGGTCGACCCGGCCGAACGCGCCTGCGCCGCCCCGTCGCCCGAACTTGGTGAGCTGGTGCGTGGCCTGGTGGCCGCGGCAGCCCGCTACTCGGCCACCGACAGCCAGTTTGCCGCGCTCGCACGCGGCGCGGCGCTGCCGGCCACGCCGTTCAACTCGATGAACTGATCCAACGGATCCGCCTGGGAGCCCCTCGATGTACACCGCCACCGGTCGACTCGATGTCAACACGATGCTCAAGCAGTACAGCCCGCTGGTGCGCCGTCTTGCGCACCAGATGATCGCCAAGCTGCCCGCCAACGTGGAGATCGACGACCTGATCCAGGTCGGCATGATCGGTCTCACCGACGCACTCACCCGTTTCGACGCCGGCCAGGGCGTGATGTTCGAGACCTTCGCCACCCAGCGCATCCGCGGCGCCATGCTCGACGAGTTGCGTGGCACCGACTGGATGAGCCGCGGCAACCGCAAACATCAGCGCGACATCGAGACGGCCCTGCACAGGCTCGAACAAAAACTCGGCCGCGCGCCCAGCGAAGGCGAGATCGCCAAGGAGATGGGTGTGAGCCTGGCCGAGTACCAGGATCTGCTCAACAAGGTACGTGGCACACAACTCGTCTACCTGGAGGACATGAGTGGCCAGGACGGCGACAACGACTACCTCGACCGCCATGTGGTCGAAGAGGGCAGCGACCCACTCGCGCAACTGTCCGATCACCGCATGCGCCAGGCCCTGGTCGATGCCATCAAGAACCTGCCCGAACGCGAGCAGTTCGTGATGAGCATGTACTACGAAGAGGACATGAACCTCAAGGAAATCGCCGCCGTGCTGGGCGTGACCGAATCACGCGTGTGCCAGCTGCACAGTCAGTCGATCGCCCGCCTGCGCACCAAGCTGCGCACCTGGTGAGGCTCACCGGGTTCGCACCGACCCATCCGGCACGAACCTGAGTGCGTCGGTCTTGCCGTGCCCAGGCGCAGCCTGCGCACGACGTCGCGTCGAGATGCGGTCTGCGGCTCAGTGCCCGCAGCTGCCCGAGCCACAGCCGCTGCGGGCGGGCGCGGCATCCCCACCGGCGCCTTCGAGAGCCGGCTCAGCGGCACTCGCCACTGCCGCTTCCTCGGGGTTCAGAAGGATCTGCGCCAGCCCGTAGTCGGCCGCCTGTGAGTGCTGACTGAACCACTCCATCAGCGCCGGCAGCAACTGCTCGACGTACTGGCGCTTGCCCTGGTCGACGAACAACCGGCGCACCTCCGCCACCACCTCGAGCACCTGCTTGTGCTGGGTGCTGTGGCAGTTCTCGGCGGCGAAACCATTGGCCTGCATCCAGGCGTCCTCGCGCGCGAAGTGGTCGACCGTGTGGGCGATGAGTGCGTCGTAGCGTGCCAGCAGCGTGGTGTCGTCGTCACCCAGCGCGGCCTCGATCTGGCCCAGCAGGTCGACGAACTCGCGGTGGGTGTCGTCCATCTGCTCGTGACAGGTCTCGAAATCGGGGTTCCAGGCGATGGTGCTCATGGTCGCAGGTGCCCTGTGGGCTGGAAAGTGAGGTGGCAACGCGCCGCCGAGTTGGTCATCCACCCCGGCGCGGACGCGCAGACTAACGCCGGACGGCTACATCAGCTTGACATGAAGCAAGGCCGGGCGGCGCCTGGTCCCGTTCGAGCGGCACTGATGTCGGCGCAGGTTCGACGCCGGGCCGCGGCGACCACGCTCAGGGGTACAACCCGCGCTCTTCACGCGCTGTGAGGATGCGTTCACACGCCACCGCAAACGTGGCTGTGCGCAGGCTGATCCTGTGGCGATCCGCCGTGTCCCAGATCTTGCGCAGCGCGTCGACCATGATCTTGTCGAGCCGCAGGTTGATCTCGTCCTCGCTCCAGAAGAAGCTCGAGAAATCCTGCACCCACTCGAAGTAGCTCACCGTCACCCCACCGGCATTGCAGATCACGTCGGGCACGACCAGGATGCCGCGTTCGGCCATCACGTCGTCGGCCTCGGGCAGGGTCGGGCCGTTGGCGCCTTCCAGCAGCAGACGGGCCTTGAGCCGGTTGGCGCGTGGCACGGTGAGCTGGCCTTCGAGCGCGGCGGGAATCACGATCTCGCAGTCGGTGTCCCAGAAGTCCTCGCCGGGGACCACGTCGCCGCCGGTGAAGCCACCCACGCCGCCGGTGTCGCGCACATGGGCCATCAGGTCGGCCA
Source organism: Candidatus Intricatilinea gracilis (assembly GCA_016702605.1). GTDB lineage: Bacteria > Pseudomonadota > Gammaproteobacteria > Burkholderiales > Burkholderiaceae_C > Sphaerotilus > Sphaerotilus gracilis. Next base: position 171,141 of record JADJDQ010000005.1, on the reverse strand, counting down.
TGTCGAAGCCCTTGGGGTTGACCACCGTGCCGGTGTGGTCCTGCGCCGCCACGATGAGTGCGCCGGCGCCTGCGAACATCTCGGCCGCCGCACCGCCCACATTGCCGAAGCCCTGCACCGCCACGCGTGCGCCGTCGAGCTTGAGGTTGATGCGCCTGGCCGCTTCACGCCCGGTGACGAACACGCCGCGCCCGGTCGCCTTGACCCGCCCGAGCGAACCACCCAGGTGCAGCGGTTTGCCGGTGACCACACCACTGGCGGTGGCCCCCGTGTTCATCGAATAGGTGTCCATCATCCAGGCCATGATCTGGCCGTTGGTGCCCACGTCGGGCGCCGGAATGTCCTGGTGCGGGCCGATGATGATGCCGATCTCGCTGGTGTAGCGCCGCGTCATGCGCTCCAGCTCCTTGTTCGACAAGCTGCGCGGGTCGACCCGGATGCCACCCTTGGCGCCGCCATAGGGCAGGTTGACGGCGGCGTTCTTCACCGTCATCCAGGCCGACAGGGCCATCACTTCTTCGAGCGTCACGTCGGGGTGGTAACGCACGCCGCCCTTGCCCGGGCCGCGGCTCAGGTTGTGCTGCACGCGAAAACCCTCGAAGTGCCGCACGCTGCCGTCGTCCATCTCGATCGGCACGTCGACGATGAGGGCGCGCTTGGGGCGCTTGAGTGTCTCGGCCCAGCGCGCCAGCCGGCCGAGGAAAGGAGTGACCCGGTCCACCTGCGACAGGTAGGTCAGCCAGGGGCTGTGCGGTGCCGGGGTGACGTAGGAGAGTGTCTGCTGCGGGCCGGACGAGGTGGGGGAGGAGGTGGGAGTAGTCATGCGGTGGGCCGTCTCGTTGTTGGCGTAGAGGGGCTGGCAGGCTGGCCTCTGATCAGGTGACGCCACGCCGTGTCGACGTGACCGGCCGGCCCTGCCGGACCGGTGGCGCGACTCTAGGTGACCTCGCCACCCTACGACCATGTCGGACATGCGCGCTGTGCATGAGCAGACCAGCCGCCGGGATGTTGCGGGGCAGCATCCCGGCTGCAATGGGTCACGCGCCGAACTCGTCGCCCAGTTCGCGCGCCCGGTTCTGCGCTGCCTGCAGGGCTTCGACAAACCGTTCGGCCACTTCGCTCGCACGCAGGTGCTGCAGCGCGGCGTAGGTGGTGCCGCCCTTGGAGGTGACACGTTCGCGCAGCACGGCAGGGGTCTCGGGTGATCGGCGTGCCAGTTCGGTGGCTCCGGCAAAGGTGGCCAGTGCCAGGGCCTTGCCGTCTTCGGCGCTCAGGCCCATCTTCTCGGCGGCCGTCATCATGGCTTCGACGAAATAGAAGACATAGGCCGGGCCGGAGCCCGACATCGCCGTCACCGCGTCGAGCTGTGCTTCTTCGTTCACCCACAACGTGGCGCCGGTGGGTGCGAGCAGCGCCTCGACTCGCGCGCGTGCCTTGGCGTCGACACCCGGGCGGGCGTACAGGCCGGCGATGCCCATGCCGATCAGCGCCGGCGTGTTGGGCATGGCGCGCACGATACGTTCATTGCCGGTGGCTGCGGCGATGGCGTCGCTGCGGATGCCGGCCATCACGCTCAGGTGCAGCGCGTAGCGGCCATGCGGCGCACAGGGTTCAGCCGCTTCGACAAAACTCTGCGGCTTGACGGCCCAGACGATGGTGGCGGCGCGCGCCAGCCTGGAATCGGCCGCAGCCAGTGCCTCGATGCCGAAGTCGGCCAGCAGTTTCTCGCGCTGCGCCGCCCAGGGCTCGACGACCAGGATCTGCGCCGGTGCTGTGCCCGCCTTGATCAACCCGCCGATGATGGCGCTGGCCATGTTGCCGCCGCCGATGAAGGCGGTGAGGTCGGGGGATGCGGTGGAGGAGGTGGTGGCTTCTGTGCTCATGGCGAGGCAGTTTAGTCAGCGATCGACGTCCCGCGTGCTGGCGCCGGAAGCCGCCGCCGCCGCCCCATCGACCTTGCCGATACGGTCGCGTCGCGGCGCAGCGTCACCGCTTCATGTCGGCAGGTGGCTCAGGCAATCGTCTGACTCATCAGGTCCACATTGCCACCCGCCGCCGTGGTGTTGATGGTGAGCGTCTGCTCGGCACAGAAGCGATACAGGTAGAGCGGCCCGCCGGCCTTGGGCCCCGTGCCCGAGCGGCCCTCGCCGCCGAAGGGCTGCACGCCCACCACCGCACCGATCATGTTGCGGTTGACGTAGACATTGCCCACATGCGCCTGGGCGGCGATGCGCAGCGCGCGGCTGTCGATGCGGGTGTGGATGCCCAGCGTCAGGCCGTAGCCCAGCGCGTTGATGCGCCCGACCAGCTCATCCACGCTGCCGCCCCAGCGCACCACGTGCAGCACGGGGCCGAAGATCTCTTCCTTCAGCTCGGCCAGGTCGTTCAGCTCGAAGGCCACCGGCGCGATGTGCGTGGCCGCCAGTTCGGGCGCAAGTGGCCCGCACGCCAGCAGCCTGGCCGATGCCGTCAGACGCTCGACGTGGCGGGTCAGCCGCCCATGCGCCACGCTGTCGATGATCGGGCCGACATCGGTGGCCCAGTCGTCCGGCGCACCGCTGCGCAGGCTGGCCATCGCGCCAGCGAGCATCTCGATCACCTTGTCGGCCACCGCCTCGTGTATGCACAACACCCGCAGCGCCGAACAACGCTGGCCGGCCGAGCGAAAGGCGCTTTGCACCACGGCGTCGACCACCTGCTCGGGCAACGCGCTGCTGTCCATGATCATGGCGTTCAGGCCGCCGGTCTCGGCAATCAGCGGCACGATGGCGCCGTCGCCTTCGGCGAGCCTGCGCTGGATGGTCTTGGCCACACCCGTCGAGCCGGTGAAACACACACCCGCCACGGCCGGATGCGCCACCAGCGCGGCACCCAGCGCCGGCCCGCTGCCGTGGCAGAGCGTCAACACGCCGCGCGGCAGGCCGGCCAGCACCAGCAGGTCGACGAAGGCCGCGGCCACGGCAGGCGTCTGCTCGGCCGGCTTGGCCGCCACGCTGTTGCCGGCCACCAGCGCCGCCACAACCTGGCCGGCAAAGATGGCGAGCGGAAAGTTCCACGGGCTGATGCAGACAAACACGCCGCGGCCGTGCAGGCGCAGCTCGTTGCGCTCGCCGGTCGGGCCGGGCAAGGGGCGCGGTGCCAGATCGGTGGCGGCCTGCGCGGCGTAGTAACGACAGAAGTCGACCGCCTCGCGCAACTCGGCCACGGCGTCGCCCATCGTCTTGCGCCCTTCGCGCACCAGCAGGGCGATGAACTCGGGCGTGCGCGCTTCGAGTGCGTCGGCGGCGCGGCTCAACACCGCGCAACGCTCGGCCAGCGGTGTGGCGTTCCAGGCGGGTTGGGCGGCGTGCAGCGCGCGCATCACGGCGTCGACGCGGCTCAGCTCCATCGGCGCAAGGCGCGGCGCCTGCGGCAACGCGGCAATGGCCGCCTGCAGCGGCAGGCGCTGCGCCGCGCAGGCCAGATCCAGCCCGGCCGAGTTGCGGCGCTGGGTGCCGTACAGCTCGGGCGGCAGCACCACGCCCGAGGCGGCGGCCACGTAAAGCGGCGAGGCCAGCAGCTCCTCGGGGCTCACCGAGCTGTCGGCCAGCTGATGCACGAAGGACGAGTTGGCGCCGTTTTCCAGCAGCCGGCGCACCAGGTAGGCCAGCAGGTCGCGGTGCGGGCCCACGGGGGCGTAGACGCGCAGGGCCGGCGCGCCGGTCGACTTCTGCAACTCGCGGTGCACCGCCTCACCCATGCCGTGCAGGCGCTGAAGCTCGAAACGATCCGGGTGCGCGCCCGGCGGCAGGGCGGGCGCCCGGTCGGCCAGCTCCATCAGCGCGGCGAGTGTGGCGGCGTTGTGGGTGGCGAACTGCGGGTAGAAACAATCCGGCGCCGCCAGCAGCTCTTCAGCACACGCCAGGTAGGCCAGGTCGGTGTGATGCTTGTGTGTCCAGACCGGGTAACCGGCCAGGCCCAGCTCCTGCGCCCGTTTGATCTCGGCGTCCCAATACGCGCCCTTGACGAGCCGCACCATGAGGCGGCGGCCGTGGCGGCGGGCGAGGGCGGCCAGTTCGGTGATCAGCTCCGGCGCCCGTTGCTGATACGCCTGCAGCGCCAGACCCAGGCCGCGCCAGCCGGGCGCCGAGGCGGCGAGCTGGGCGCACATGGCGTCGATCAGGGCGATAGACAGCTCCAGGCGCTCGCACTCCTCGGCGTCGATGGTCAGGTGAATGTTGGCCGCGGCCGCGGCATTAGCCAGGCTCACCACCCGCGGCAGCAGCACACGAGCCACCTCGTCGGCCTGCGCGGCTTCGTACCGCTCGAACAGCGCCGAGAGCTTGATCGAGATGCCGTCCGCATCCTCCGGCCGCTCGGCCCGGCCCTGGCTGCGCGCGATGGCGGTTATGGCGCGGTGGTAGGCGTCCAGATAACGCAGCGCATCGGCCTCGGTGCGCGCGCCTTCGCCCAGCATGTCGTAGCTGTGGCGCAGGGGCAGTGCGGCGTCGGCCTCGCCCAAGCCCGCGGTCTGCTGGCGCGCCTGCTCCGCCCGCGCCGCATCGGCACGCTTGAGCGCGGCGTCGATGTCCTGCCCCAGCACGAACTGTTCACCCAGCAGACCGATGGCGCGCAGCGTGGCGGCCACCACGCCGTGGGCGCCCAGGCGGGCAATCAGGCCGCGCGCCTCGCCGTCCTGCGGCAAGAGTTTTTGCGCCAGCGCCAGCGCCTGCCCGGCCAGACGGCCCACCAACTGGCCGGCCGCACCGTCGGCCGTGCTAGCGTGGGCGGCAAAGTCGGCGGTGGCGAGCTGGTCGCTTGCCAGCGCGATGGCGGTCTCGGTGTCGGGCACCCGCAGCAGCGCTTCGGCCAGACGCATCAGCGCGCGGCCTTCGGCACTCGAGATCGGGAACTCGCGCAGCAGCGACTCCAGCGCCCAGAACGGCGCCGGATGCGCCCGCACCTGCTCCACCCACGGCAGCGCGCGGGCGTGTACGGCGGCCCAGTCCAGACGTGGTCGCAGGTGGGCGAGCAGGCCGGCAGCCAGCTCGGCCTCGGCGCGCACCGGCGCCGGCAGCCGATCGACGCATAGCGCGCTAGCCAGATCACTGGCCGCACCGATGGCCGCAAGGTTGGCTGGCGCGGGTTCGGTGCGCGTTGGGTTGACTGAGCTCATGCAAGTTCTCCACGTAGACTTTGGTGCATGGCCACAGAATATGGCTGGCCCGGCAGGATATTGCTCGGTTCTTCACCCTTGTCACCACACGATCTTCAGCATGGCCTACGGCAACGCCGCCCCATCCGAGCCGCCCGCGGAACTCGACCGCATCGACCGCAAGATCCTGCGCATCCTGCAGGTCGACGGCCGCATCAGCAACCTCAAGCTGGCCGAACAGGTGCAGCTCTCACCCACGGCGGTGCTCGAACGCGTCAAACGCCTGAGCCGCGACAAATACATCCTGGGCTACGAGGCGCGCCTCAACCCGGTACTGGTCGGCGCTGGCCTGCTGGTCTTCGTCGAAGTGCTGCTCGACCGCACCGTGCACGACGTGATGGACAGCTTCAAGGCGGCGGTGCAGGTGCACCAGGAAATCCTCGAATGCCACCTCGTCGCCGGTGGTTTCGATTACCTGCTAAAGACCCGCGTCGCCGACATGGCCGCCTACCGAGAATTCATCGGCACGGTGATCTGGACATTACCCGGCGTGCGCGAGACGCGCACTTATGCGGTGATGGAAGAGGTGAAGTGCACGTCGGCGTTGGCGATTTGACCAGATGCTAATGGCCGAACTGGCGGGTAGCGAAAGTGGAGAGTTGTGCAAGCAGCAGGGCGCGACCCAGTCGCATGGGATAGAAGGCTAGACATGAAACTCTCTGCAATAATTTCATCCTGCGTACTACTTCTCGCATGTGGGCATAGCCATGCAGATTGGGCGGATTTTGGGGTATCTACGAGATGTATTGATGGCGATAAATTCACGATCCTGCCGATCGTTAGACTGAGTTCTGACGCACCTGGTGCGGTAGATCTGCAGTCTGGCTTCTCCGAACTGTCCGAACAAAACAAGCTATCGTGCAATATAGGACACGCGAAAGTCTCTGGCGCGATAAGTGTGCGTGGCGCAAGGCCAACGGGAATGTGTGGAGGTCTTGGGTACATTTCGATCGAACAATTAAGTGTCAACGATATTCCTTTGTTCGATACAAGTTACCCATTCAACTTTCCGTGTCCAGTGCGAGACTTTCTAATTATAAAAATCGAAGTAGCTTCTGTCGAGGGAGATCCAGTGATAGAAGTATGTGAAGCCGCGGATTGGGACTGGAGTACCGGTTACTCTGACGTGCACTGCACCCGCGTGAGCCTTGCCGCTGATAGCCGCCTCAACACAACCTACAAACAAGTCATTGCTCATGCGTCTGAAGTTGAGCGGGCCAAAATCCGGAGTGAACAGCGCGCCTGGCTAAAGATGCGCAACCCGAACTGCCGAGCTGTGGGAATGGCAACCAATGGCTCCCGCGCTACATCGACGACATTCTTGAAATGCGTTACGGCAGAAACAGAAAAGAGGCTCGAAACCCTCTCGCGTAACCTGAAGTCGAAGTGATCTACGACACGAATGACAGCCATCAATTGTGAAACGGTGGGCAGAATGCAAGACCTGACCTCCAGGTTGACAGTGGCGATTGAATATCGAAAATACAGAAGGGAAACACAGAGGTGTATCGACATAAGTGTACCCATGAAAACTCGATCAAGCCAGTCGTTCGACGTGCGTCGAAGTTTTTGGTTGGTTCGGCGATTTTGTTCGCAACGTATCTGAGCTTTGGCCAAGACACCATCGCAAATCTCAGTGCATTCAAGCAACTCGACTGCGGACTACGCGCGCATGGCAATCCCAATAATTACTACGTGACTGACGGGAAGGTAAAAGTGCGAATTCCATCGCGGTCTGCCACGCAAACAAAGGACGGTGGCGCGATCGAAATACGTACCGCGTGGAGTATTCATGGCGCAAAGGTGGTTCGTCTTCGTCTGCCCTTTGATATTCAGGAGGTACAAAGAAGCAAGAACTCATGGGAGAGTTACAGCAAGAGCGGCAACCAAGTACTGGAGGGCAATATCTATAATATTCTGTTTGCCAGTGATGGAAAGACGCTCGTCGATACGCTGAGACGCGTTTTTGGTGAAAGACTCGATGCGGTAGGGGTCGATGGTCGGCAGCATATTACGCTTGTCGATGATTTGGATACACCGGCGATCGATGGGAATCATTTGATTGAGTGGGATGCGATTCGCGAGACCTCTCAAGTGGTCTATATATGTGCGACGACGGCGAGACCGGCCTACTGAACGGGTGTCAGTTTGTTGACTTGTAATTCTTCGGCAGAGGTCGCGGTTGCGCTGTCAACCCGCCCACTCTCCAAAATCCTCGCCCTCACCATATTGATATGACTCCTCAGCGCATACAACTGGTCGGTATACGACAGCGGCACCGGCAGTTTCTCGAGTTTGGTCTCGATACTGGCAAGTTCGGCAAGCAGTTCGTCGTGGGGGCGTTTGCCGCTGGCCAGGTCGTCTTCGATGCCGCGCAGCAGGGCGTACCAGCGGAAGATGCGTGAGCGGATGCGCATGGCGTAGATGGGCGGGATCACGCGTGACAGTGGGATGAGGGCGGCCAGGATGGACAGCACCACCACCCACATGCGGTCGAGCAGGTTGGCGAGCCAGAAGGGCATCCAGCGTTGCAGCCAGGTGGGGCCTTTGCGCCAGTAGCGATCGGCTTCGTCCGACAGGGCGAAATCGCCGGGTGCGGATTGCGGGAACTCGCCCTTGCGCTGGAACCAGTTGGCCGGGCTGTGGATGCGTTGGGCGGCTTCGACCAGCAGGTGTTGCAGGGCCGGGTGGGTGCCGCCTTGCAAGACGAGGTTGGCGGTGGTGGCGACCAGGCGCACGTCTTCGCGTGGCAGGTCCTTGGCCAGGTTGACCACCCCGCGTGGCAGCAGGGCGGGCGCCACCTGGGGCACACGGCGGGCGTAGGCCTCGGCCTGGGCGAAGTCGAGCAGCTGGATGCCGGGGGTGATGAGCAGCATCTGCACCAGCGGTGACTCGGGTGCCGAGACGAGGACCAGGGCGTCGAGTTTGCCGCCGAGCAGGGCCACCACGGCGGGGGTGGGCTCCAGGCGGCTGAGGTTCATCTTGCTGGTCTCGAGGCCGTTGGCGCGCAGCAGGCGCAGCATCAGGCCGCCCACACCCGTGCCTTCGGCGCCGATGTCCAGGCGCCAGTTGCGCAGCTGGGCCAGGCTGTCGACGCGTTCGCGGCCGAGCCGGTTCTGCGCCGCAGCGGTGCGGTAGAACACCCACACCGGTTCGCGGAACAGGCTGCCCAGGCTGACCAGGCCGCTGGTGTCGTCTTCGTCCGGCGCCAGTTGTGGGGCGGTGCCACCTTGCACAAACGCGGCGTCGACGCTGCCGGCTTGCAGCAGGGCCAGGTTCTCGGCCGAGCCCTGGGTGGTGCGCAGCTCGACCTTGACGCCGTGTTGCGCCAGCGCCTGGGCGTAACGCAGGCCGAACTCGGCGTTGGCGCTTTGTTTGGGGCCTGTCGCCAGCACCAGGTGTTTGGGCGGCGCCGGGTCGAGCCACCAGTAGGCCAGGGCGATGAGGGCGACGGCGATCAGGCCGACCGGGCCGGCGGCCACCAGCAGGTCGCGCACCGACAGCAGCTTGTGGCGCAGGCGGGTCATCGTGGGGAGGCGGCCACGTAGGCCGCGGGGGTTGGGTTGGGCGGTGTGGAGGTGTCCGGGCCCGCGGCGTCGGCGGCGCTGCCGTCGTCCAGCTCGGCCGGTGCGGTGGCGCGGTCGGTGGTGGTGTCGACAATGTCGCGCGCGGCGTCGCGGCGGATGCGGGCCAGGGTGGCGGCGTGTTGCTGGCGCATCAGCATGTCGGCGCTGAACAAGGCGCAGGCGGCCCAGATCAGCACAAAGCCCTGCAGGCGGGCGCCTTCGAAACTTTCGTCGAAGAACCACACGCCCAGACCGAGCTGGATGCTCGGGCCCAGGTACTGCAACATGCCCAGCACCGCCATCGGGATGCGCCGCGCGCCGGCGGCAAACAGCAGCAGCGGCACGGCGGTGAGTGGGCCCACGCCCACCAGCAGCATCTGCCCGGTGACGCCCAGGTGCGGCATGGCGCTCTGGCCTTGCCACAGCGCCCAGCCCAGGCCGACGACGGCGGCGGGCGCCAGCAGGGTGGTTTCGAGCGCCAGGCCTTCGAGTGCACCCAGGCTGGCAGTCTTGCGCAGATAGCCGTAGGTCGAGAAGCTGGCCGCCAGTGTCAGGGCGATCCACGGCAGGGCGCCCAGGCGCAGCGTCATCCAGGCCACGCCCAGCGCGGCCAGTGCCACGGCCAGCCACTGCTTGCGCGAGAGTTTTTCGTGCAGCACCAGCCGGCCAGTCAGCACATTGGCCAGCGGCGTGATGAAGTAACCCAGGCTGGCTTCCACGACGCGGCCCTCGTTGATGGCCCAGATGTACACGCCCCAGTTCACGGCCAGCAGTGTGGCGCTCAGGGCAAACCGGCGCAGCAGCACCGAGTCGCGCAAAGCCGGGCCAAGCCAGCCGAACTGGCGGCGCACGGCCAGCAGCACACCCAGAAAGACCAGCGACCAGACCACGCGGTGCGCCAGCACCTCGATCGACGCCACCTCGCGCAGGCCGATGAAATACAGCGGAAACAGCCCCCACAGCAGGTAGGCCAGGGCGGCGTAGACAATGCCTCGTTGCATGAACAGGTCCAGGTCGGCGGCGCTGAGGCGGGCGCAAGGGCGCCGGCTGCCACGGCCGCGGGGCGCCGAGCATACCTGGGCCGGCACCACTGCGGTGCCCTGATGTTGCAGTGCACTTGGCAGTTCGGCGGCTCTTGAAGCCGGCCGACTCGCCCCCAGCGTCCGACCACCTTCGAAACGCCTCTGGAGACGACACGATGCCCCACCAACTCGCCCGCACCCTGCCAGCCGCCGAACCCGAACGCTCGACCGCGCTGATGGCGGCGCTGGCTCTTGCGGTCGGTGTCGTGCTCACCGGTCTGCTCGGCACCTTGTTTGCCGGCACTGTGCTGGCGCGTGACGTGGCGCCGCGCGAGGTGCAGCCACGCGGCGCGTTGCAGTCCGACGAAGCGGCGGTGGTGCGGTTGTTCGAGACCTCGTCACCCTCGGTCGCCTACATCACCACCGAGACGGTGCAGCGCAGCATGTTTGGCGAAGAACGTGGCCAGGGCGCAGGCAGCGGTTTCGTGTGGGACGCGCAGGGCCATGTGGTGACCAACTTCCACGTCGTCGAAGGGGCGCGGCGGGTCTTCGTGCAACTCGACGCCGGCAAGCCGGTCGAGGCCGAACTGATCGGCGCTGCGCCCGAATACGACCTGGCCGTGGTGCGCCTGCTCAAGCTGCCACGCGAGCTGCGTCCACTGCCGCTGGGCAGCTCACGCGACCTGAAGATCGGCCAGACCGTCTACGCCATCGGCAACCCGTTCGGGTTGTCGCGCACACTCACCCGCGGCATCGTCAGTGCGCTGGACCGCGAATTGCCGACCGCCAACTACCGCGAGGTGCTGGGGGTCATCCAGACCGACGCGGCCATCAACCCCGGCAACTCGGGCGGCCCGCTGCTCGACAGCGCCGGGCGGCTGATCGGCGTGAACAGTGCCATCAGGTCGGCCAGTGGCAGCAGTTCGGGCATCGGTTTCGCCATCCCGGCGGATCTGGTGAACCGCGTCGTGCCCTCACTCATCGGCAAGGGCCGTGCGCCGTTGCCCGGCATCGGCATCACACCGGTGCGGCCGGATCTGGTGGCGCGCGCCGGCATCCGCGGTGTGGTGATTGCCGAGGTGGCGCGTGGCACACCGGCCGCATCGGCAGGCCTGCAGGCCATGAACCGGCGCAACGGCGACCTGGGCGACGTGATCGTGGCGGTGAACGGCCGTGGCATCGAGACCTTGTCGACCTTCGTGGCCGAACTCGACCGGGCCGGCATCGACGCGTCGGTCGACCTGACCGTCAAACGTGGTGAACGTGAACGCAAGGTCCGCGTGAAGGTGATCGACCTGCGCGAATGAGGGACGAATCAACCTGCTGCGCAACCCGACGCCAGCTCGGGCTGTTCGCGACGCGCCCTTCACACCGTGTCCGGCTCGGCTGGCGCTTGCCTCACACCGCAATGCCAAGCTCCGGCGACGTGATCGAGTGGTGTGTCTTGGTGGCGCAGGGCTTGGCCAGCCCGGCGCGCTCGGCAAACTTCTCGGGCGGCAGCGCCGGCGCAAACAGCCAGCCCTGGTATTCGTGGCAGCCGATGTCGGCCAGGAAGGCACGTTGTGCTTCGGTCTCGACACCTTCGGCGATCACCTGAAGGTCGAGCGCCCGGGCCATGGCGATCACACCGCGGGTGATGGCGGCGTCGCTGGCGTCGTCGGGCAGGTCCTTGACGAAGCAGCGGTCGATCTTGAGGCGGTGGATGGGCAGGCGCTTGAGGTAACCCAGGCCCGAATACCCGGTGCCGAAGTCGTCGATCGCCAGGCGTACACCCAAGGCGGCCAGACGTTCGAGCTGGTCGATGATCTCGGCGATGTCGCCCAGCAGCACACTTTCGGTGAGCTCGAGCTCGAGCATGGCCGGCGCCAGGCCACTGGCGTCGAGCAGATCGGCCACATGGTCGACGAAACCTGCCTGCTGGAACTGCAGCGTCGATACGTTGACCGACACCGGGATCATCAGCCCCTGGTCGTGCCATTCACTGGCCTGGTTGATGGCCTGCGCCATCACCCACATGCCCAGTTCGGCGATGAAGCCGGTCTCTTCGGCCACAGGGATGAACTGGCCGGGCGGGATGTCGCCCAGCACCGGGTCGCGCCAGCGCAGCAGCGCCTCGGCGCCGATCACCTGGGTGCCGCCGATGTCGACCTGCGGCTGGTAGTGCAGGCGGAACTCGCCGGCGCGCAGCGCCTTGCGCATGGCGTGGTCGAGCCGGATGCGTGGCAGCAGATCAGTGGTCATGGTCGGCTGATAGAAACACAGGTCGCCGCCGCTGCGCTGCTTGACACGGTGCATGGCGCTGTCGGCGTTCTTGAGCAATGCGTCCAGGCTGGTGCCGTCGTGCGGGCCGCAGGTGATGCCGATGCTGGCGCTGAGGTTGAAGTTCAGGCCGTCGACACACATGGCCGCGCCCAGGCTGTCCAGCAGGCGGCGGGCAGTGGCTTGCGCCGTGGCGGCATCGGCGCGGGCCAGCAACACGGCAAAGTTGTCAGCACCGGTGCGGCAGACCATGTCGTTGGGGCCGACACCCGCGGCCAGGCGCATGCCGACCTCGATCAACACGCGGTCGCCGCCGTTGTGGCTGAGGGCGTCGTTGAGCGCGGCAAACCGGTCCAGCCCCACCAGCAGCAGGGCAAAGCCGGGCTGGCCGGGTCGCTGATCGGTCGACTGAGCGGGCGTCTGGTCGCTCGGTGCAGCGGTCGCGGCCTGGCAGGCCTCGGCCTGTTGCGCCACACGGGCGGCCAGGCGATGGCGGTTGGGCAGGCCGGTGAGCAGGTCGAGTTGCAGCAGTTCGCGCAAGGCGTCTTGTTGAGCGCGCCGTTCACTCTGGTCGCGCAGGAAAACAATGCATCCGCCCACGTCGGCGTCGCCGCGCCACTGCATCGACACCTGCACGGGAGCACCAGGCTCGCTGTCGCCAGCCGCCGGGCGTGTTGCCAGGTCACCTTGCCAATGGCCTTCACGTTCGACCGCGGCAAATACCCCGATGATGGCGCCGGCGGCTTCGGGGTCGTGGATCAGGCTGGCGAGCGGCTGGCCTACCAGGCTGGTGGTGGCGCGCCCGAACAGCAAGGTGGCGGCCGGGTTGGCGGCCACGATGTGGTGCTGGCCGTCGGTCACCAGGATGGCGTCGACGCTGGTGTCGAACACCTGGCCAGCCAGGCGCAGATGGGCCTCGTCGGCCAGGCGCTGGCTGATGTCGCGCCAGGCCCAGAGCCTGCCGACCGGCACACCCCGGCCGAACTGCGGCATGACACGCCGCTCGAGCACCCGGCCATCGGCCAGGGTGACGACGTCGGTCGCCGTGTGGCGCGGGTCGGCTGCCAGTTCGGCCAGGCGTTGGTCGTAGGCCCGCGGTTCGGCCACACGGGCGCGCAAGGTGGCGGCCAGGCGGGTGTCGTCGCGGCTGCGCAAGGCGTCGGGCGGTAGATCCCAGAGGTCGGCAAAGGCGCGGTTGCAGTGGCGCATGGCGCCGTCGAGATCGGTGACGAGCACGGCGTCGTCGCGGCAGTCGAGTGACTCGTGCAACTCGTCGGCCAGGCGGTCGAGTTCGTCGTCGACACGGCGGCGTTCACTTTCGTCGCGCCAGGTCAGCAGCCAGGCGTGACGGCCATCGGGCAGGTCGAGTGGCGCCAGGCGCCGTTCCACCTCGATGAGGTCGACGGTGCGACCCGGGCCTTCACGGCCCGTCAGGGTGTGGATCACCGTGTCGCTGTGCAGGCCGGTGCCGGCCGGGCCGCTGAGCTGGAGGTCGCCCCAGAAACAACGGTCTTCGGGGGCGGTGCACAGTTCGGTGACCGGGCGGTCCAGCAACTCGGCAGTTGTGGCGGCGAACAGGGTGCAGGCGGCCGGATTGGCAGCCAGCACACGCTGGCTGGCGGCGTCGACGATGCAGGCGGCCTCGAGCATCTGCGCCAGCATCTGGCTGCACAACTTCTGCCACGGAGGAATCGGGGAGGCGGAGTTCACCGGGTCGGCCTGCTGGCGCGAGCTCAGCCCATCCGCGCGGGCGGGGTTCACTTGCGGTGACCCGGCGGCGCTTGGCGTGTGCTCAGCGCTGCGCATGGCCATCCACCTGGGCTGCCGGGCTGGCCGACAGGCCGTGCACGTAGTAGTAGCTGACGCGATCGCGCGGCGACAGGTAGTCGAGTGTGGCGCGCGGCAGGTGGGCCGGGGACAGGCTGCGGCGGATGCTCAGGCCAGCTTGTTCGTGCAGGTGCAGGATGAGCGCCTCGTCGCGTGGCACCGAGGTTTCGTGCACCAGCACACTGGGCCTGAGCGGATGGGCCGGGTGCACCGCCACCACCAGCGCGTGGCGGCCGTCGCTGAGCTGCACCACCGAGCCGGGCGGGTACACACCCATCAACTTGACGAAGGCGGCGAGCAGGTCGGGGTCGAAGTGGCTGCGCAACTGGGCGTAGAGCACCGACTGTGCTTCGTGTGGTGTGCGCGGCTTGCTGGCGCCCACCGGGTTGCACAGGCGGTCGTAGTGGTCGATCAGCGCGACGATGCGCGCCGGCAAGGTGATCTCGGCGCCACTCAGGCCTTGCGGCAGGCCGCTGCCGTCCTGCAGTTCGTGATGCTGGGCGATGACACGCAGCGCGCCAGGTTCCAGGCCCATGCCCGTGCCCAGGCGCACACCTTGCAGCACGTGGTCGCGCCGGGCGCGCAGCGCCAGCGCCGACTGGTCAGAGCTGGCGGTGCGCAGCGGGTCGGGCAAGGCCAGTTTGCCGATGTCGTGCAGCAAGGCGCCGAGGGCCACCGCACGTTGCACGTCGTGGTCCAGGCCGATGTGGCGCGCCAGCAGCAGGGCCAGCACCGACACGTTGATGGCGTGTTGTGAGGCGCTGCTGCCGGCCGCCTCGTGCAATACCCGCACGCTGGTGTCGGTGTCGTCGCCGAGTTCGTCGACCAGGCGGGTGGCCACCGCGGCGGCGGCCTGGCCGGCGCGCACCGGTTCGGCCACGGCGTCACGCGCCAGCGCCTGCCAGGCGCGCACCGTCTCGCCGTGCAGCCGGTCACTTTGTGCCAGGGCGCGGTTCTGGCTGAGCAGACGCTGGCGCCGTGCTGCCGCAGCACTGGCGGCCGCAGTCTGTGCCGACGCTGCGGCATTGGTGGCCGCGCTGTCTGCTGCGGCGTCGCTCGTCGCGTTCGGTGTCGCCGCCGCAGCAGTTGCAGCGATCGACGAGTGTGAGGTGGTCGCCGCGGCCTTGGCCAGTGTTGCCTGCAGGGCGTCGACGGCGGCGCAGTCGCTGTGCTCAGGGCGCACACGCACCTGGGTCAGGCCGAGCTTGCCCAGCGTGGTGATCTGGTCGGCATCACGCAGCTTGAAGCGGTTGCTAGAGAACGGATGGTCGAGCCAGCCCAGGTCGAGTTCGACGAACAGGCCCGGCTGAAGGTCGGCCAACCCCACCAGCAGCGGGGCAGTCGCTGGTTGGGGCGATGTAGCGGGGCGCGCGGCTTGTAGTGCGACTGGTTGTGCGGCTGCGGCGGGCGTCACGGTGGCTAGGTCGAGGGGCGTCATGAGTGGTACATCCGCCCGGATTGGTCCGGGCCTGCCACTTTTATCGGGTCGGGCCCGATCGACTTGAGCTGGCGCCAGCCAGCGCGTACCACGGGTGATCCCCAACGCGCAATCCTGCGCAGCAATGTCGAGGCTGCGGCGCGGCGCCGCAGCGATGCGCCCGCCCGGCTCAGCGTTCGGACGGGTCGAGCACGAGGATGATCTGCGCCGGCACCCGGCCGTCGACGTCGCGCGGCAGCACCTCGGTGCGTTCGATGGCCCGCAGCACCTCGCGGTCCCACTCGGCCACACCGCTGGACTTGAGCAGCCGGCTGCTGATGATGCGGCCGTCGGGTGCCACGTTGACCACCACCTCGGCGGGCGGCACGCCGCCTCTGGGGCCGTTGTAGATGATGTTGGGCAGGATACGTGCGCGGATGCGACCTTCGTAGCCCGCCGATGGACCGGCCGACTGCGCCGCCGTGCCGGTGCCCGGTGTGGTGGCGCTGCCCCGGCCGGGCAGCGGCTGGGCCGAGCCACTGGCCTTGCTGCCGGGCGGTGTGCTGGTGAGCTCCTTGCGCATACGGGCCAGGTTGGCTTCGCGCAGGCGCTGCAGACGGTCGGCCTCGGCCTTTTCCTGTTTGTCGGTGGCGGCCTTGTCGGCTGCTTTCTTGTCGGCGAGTTTCTTCTCGGCCGCGGCCTTCTCTGCCGCGGCCTTCTCGGCGGCAGCCTGCTTTTCGCGCAGGGCCTTGTCACGGGCAGCCTTCTCGCGCGCGAGTTTTTCTTCCTCGGCACGCAGACGTGCGGCTTCTTTCTCGCGTGCGAGTTTGGCGGCCTGTTCACGTTCGAGCGCCTTGCGCTCGGCGGCCTTGCGTTGCTCGGTAGCGATCTGGGCCTCGCGTAACGCCGCGGCGTCGGGCGGCGGCGGCGGCGCCGCCACGGCCCTGGGTGGTGGCGCGGGTGCAACTGGTTGAGGCGGCGGTGGTGGCGGCGGCGGTGGCGCCACGTCGGGCGCGGCTGCGGCGCCGGCCACACGTGGCACGCTGGCCCAGAGTTCGGCGGAGACCACGGGCACGGTGTGCTGCCTCCAGCTCACACCCGAGGCGAGACCTGCCAGCAAGCCAGCGTGCACCAGCAACGCCAGCAGCAGGCCGGGGCCGAGCCGGTCGGCACTGGGCGGGCGGGTGTACGGGGCGGCGGCGCTGAGCGTGGTCATGGCCGGCGTGTCGTCTGGGGCTGGCGCTCGGTCCGGGGCGACGAAGCGGGTTGCTGGATGGATCTGGTGTCGAGCACGGGCGCCGTCACGGCTGAGGCAGGTGGCACCGGCGCTCAGTTGGCCGCTGCAGCGTTACCGGTGGTGCGCACCGCCAGACCGACACGTGCCACCCCGGCGCGCTGCAGGCTGTCCATCACCTTGACCACGGTTTCGTACTGCACACCCTTGTCCGCCGAAATCACCACCGGCACGTTGGCCGGTTTGGCGTTGCTAGCCGTGCCGGCACCCGCACCGCCTGTGACGCTGCCCTGCAGGGCCAGCACCTTCTGCGGCAACTGGCGCAGGTTGATGCGTTCACCGTCACCCTTGCTGTCCAGGCGCAGGCGCAGCTGGCCACCGGCGTCGACCACCACCTCGACCACATGATCGGGCGCACGCTGCGCCTGCCCGACGCTGGGCAGATCGACCAGGCCGGGGGTCATGAGCGGGGCACAGACCATGAAGATGATGAGCAGCACCAGCATGACGTCGATGAACGGCACCATGTTGATCTCGTTGATGGTGCGACGGCGTGAGCCGGTGCGGCGGGCGGCGACGGCGGCCATGTCGTGTGTGCCTCAGCGGCTGGCCGACGTGGCGGCAGGTGCAGCGGTCGGCGCGGCGGCAGTGGCGGCACCCGAGTTGCGCGCCAGGATGTTGGAGAACTCTTCCATGAAGCTCTCCATCTGGTTGGCGATGCGGTCGATGTCGCGCGCAAAGCGGTTGTAGGCGATCACCGCCGGGATGGCGGCGAACAGGCCGATGGCGGTGGCGACCAGTGCTTCGGCGATGCCGGGCGCTACCGTGGCCAGCGTCACCTGCTGCAGATTGGCCAGGCCGGTGAACGCATGCATGATGCCCCACACGGTGCCGAACAGGCCGATGTAGGGTGACACCGAGCCGACGGTGGCCAGAAACGACAGGCGCGACTCGACCATGTCCATCTCGCGCTGCAAGCTGGCGCGCATGGCGCGGCGGGCGCCGTCCAGCAAGGCGCCGCTGTCGATGGCGCGGCGCTCGCGCAGCTTCAGGAACTCGCGCATGCCAGCGCTGAAGATACGTTCCATCGGCGCCACGTCGTCACTCTTGCGCTCGCTGGCGGTGTAGAGCTCCTGCAGGTTGCGACCGGACCAGAAGTCGCGCTCGAAGGTGTCGTTGCGGCTGCGAATGCGCGACAGGCCGCTGAGTTTGGCGAAGATCACCGCCCAGCTGGTGAGCGACACGCCCATCAGCAGCGCCATGACGAGTTGCACGACGATGCTGGCCTGGGTGACCAGGTGCAGGATGTTGAGGTCCTGATTCATGTGATGACGGGCAGACAGGCGGCGAGTGTGGATGGGAAAGCGGCGGGTTTGAGCAACACCGCATCGACACAGGCGATACGGATGCGGCCCTCGGCCAGGCGGGTGGTGCCGCGCCAGGCGATCTGGTCGAGTGTCAGGCGCACCCGGCCGGCTTGCGTGAGGCGCACGCTGACGTGCACCTCGTCGTCGAGCATGGCCGGCTGCAGGTAACGCACGCTGGTGTCGGTCACGACGAACATCAGGCCGGTTTCGGTGCGAAGCGCCTGCTGCGAAAACCCGAGCGAGCGCAGCCACTCGGTGCGGGCGCGCTCGAAGAGCTTCAGGTAGTTGGCGTAGAAGACGACACCACCGGCGTCGGTGTCTTCCCAGTAGATGCGCATGGGCCAGCGAAAGTGTTCGTTGGCGTCACGCGCGACCCCGCCGGACGGCAGGGCGGGCGTCGGGTGCAGGGTGGTGGTCTGCGTGAACGGGTCGACGGTGTTGGCGGCGACGGTGGATGTCGGCATGCGCGCGATTATCGCGAAGCGACGTCGGCCACTTCGGTCACCACCTGGACACCGCTGCCGACGAGTCCCTCCGCGCCGGTCGGTGGGCTCTGCGCCAGCCAGGCCACGACCAGGCCAGCCGCGCCGAGGGCGGCAGCCAGCGCGAACAGGCGACGCTGAGCGCTGGCGCGCGGCCGATGGTGTGGCGCGGTTGTCGGCGGTGGGCGCCGTGCCCGAGCCGGTGCTCAGGCCATGGTCCTGCAGCCAGGACTCGAGCGCTCGGGCCAGCGCACCGGCCGAGCGGTAACGTTGATCCGGGTCGCGCGCCATGGCACGCATGGCGATGCCGACCAGGCTGGCCGACACACCGGCGCGCAGGCGCTGGATCGGGTAGGGCCGCGCGGCGTTGACGGCGTCGGTGACTTCTTCGAGCGTGCGCCCGGCGTAGGGGCGCTCGCCGGTGAGCAATTCGTAGAGCACCACGCCGATGGCATACACGTCGGTGCGGCGGTCGCCGTGGTCACCGGCCAGTTGTTCGGGCGCGGCATAAAACGGCGAACACAACACGTTGTTGGTGGCCGGGTTGTGCACACCGCTGTGGGCGATGCCGAAGTCGAGCACCACCGGGCGGCTGCGGTCGACCATGAAGATGTTGGCCGGCTTGATGTCGCGGTGGATCACACCTTGCCCGTGGGCATAGTCGATCGCCTCGGCCACCCGCTGGATGATGCTGGCCGCATGTTGTGGCGACGGCCGCCAGCCGGCCTTGAGGAGCTGGCTCAGGTCCTTGCCACGCAACAGTTCCATGACGATGTAGGAGCCGTCCGGCCCCACGCCCGCGTCGTACACCGTCACGATGTGGGGATGGCTCAGGCGCGCCGCGGCGCGGGCTTCTTCCAGAAAATCTTGTTCGGGGCGGGTGTGGGTGTCGCTGCTGGTGCGCTGCGGCAGGGTCTTGATCGCCACCACCCGCGACAACATCGGGTCGTGGGCTGCCCACACGGTGCCGATGCCGCCGGCACCCATGCGCAGCGTCAGCACATAACGGCCCACCCGGCCGAGCGCGGGAGTAGGTGGCAGTTCGCGGCCCTGGCCACCCTCTTCGGCGGTGAGCTCCATCGTGGACGCACCGTCGAAGTCGTCGCGGTTCGAACCCACTTCGAGCGGCGCATTGAAATCGGCTGCCGTGGCACTCACCACCGGGCGGGCCTCGCGCTGG
Organism: Candidatus Intricatilinea gracilis; assembly: GCA_016702605.1. Taxonomy (GTDB): domain Bacteria; phylum Pseudomonadota; class Gammaproteobacteria; order Burkholderiales; family Burkholderiaceae_C; genus Sphaerotilus; species Sphaerotilus gracilis. The sequence continues at coordinate 151,593 of JADJDQ010000005.1, read as the reverse complement.
CGTTGTTCATGCAGATCCCACGGCGCACTGTCGTGCGGCGGCGGAAGCAGCGGTTCGTTGAGGTCGAAGTTGTCGACTGGCTTGGATCTCGCCAGGCCGCGCCGCTTGCTGGCGCCACGGCCTTGCGGCATGGGTTCGATCAGCGTGTCGGCGAGATCGACCGCGGGGATACGCGGCGGCAGGGTGGTGCGGGCATGCCTCATGATCGTTATCCCCTTCAGCGACGCAGTTCCCGGCCCAGGCGCGCCATGGCGGCTTCGAGTGTGGCCATCGAACATGCGAAGGACAGCCGCGCGTAGCGGCTCGTATCGGCGCGACCGAAATCGCGTCCGGGAGTGAGAGCGACATGAGCGCGGCGCATCATGTCGTGACAGAAATCCCAGCTGCTCGTGTTGTAGCGGCTGACGTCGAACCAGACGTAGAAAGCACCGTCGGGCAGCACCGGCACCTCGAGGCCCAGCTCGCGCAAGGCAGGCACCACCACATCGCGGCGGCGCCGCAGTTCGGCGGCACGTTCGTCGCACAGGGCCAGGGTGGTTGGCTCGAAGCAGGCCAGCGCGGCATGCTGCGCAATGGTCGAGGCGCAGATGTAGAGGTTCTGCGCGAGCTTCTCGACCGGTGCGACCAGTTCATCGGGCAACAGCAGCCAGCCCAGGCGCCAGCCTGTCATGCCGAAGTACTTGGAGAAGCTGCCGACACAGATGACGTCGTCGCCCAGGCCGGCGGCGCTGCGTGCCGGGGTGTCACCAAAACTCAGGCCGAGGTAGATCTCGTCGACGATGGTCAGGCCGCCGCGTGCACGCACGGTCTGCACGAGCTCGCGCAAGGCGTCGGGCGCAATCGACGTGCCGGTCGGGTTGGACGGGCTGGCCAGCATGACGGCGCGGGTGCGCGGTGACCAGGCGGCGTCGACGCTGGCGGCGTCGAGGTGAAAGCGTTGCTCGGGGCCGCAGGGCAGCAACCGGGCCTGTCCGCCCGAAGCCGTCACGAAATGGCGGTTGCAGGGGTAACTCGGGTCGGGCATCAACACTTCATCGCCGTTGTCGATGAGTGCGGTGCACAGCAGTTGCAGTGCGGCCGACGCGCCGGCGGTGATGACGATGCGGTGCGGGTCGACGGTGACGCCGTCGCGCTGCTCGTACCAGCTCGCCACCGCCTTGCGCAGCGCGGGCAGACCGGCGGCGTGGGTGTATTGCGTCTTGCGCTGGTCGAGGCAGAGTTTGGCGGCCTCGTGCACGGCGGCGGGTGCACCGAAGTCGGGCTCGCCGATGTTCAGGTAGAGCATCACCTCGCCGCCCTGCGCCGGGTCACAGGCGGGGCTGCGCGCGATCTGGTCTGCCGTCTTGGCACATTCCATCACCCAGAAGGGCTCGATGTGTTCGACGCGTTCGGCCAGGCGGATCATGGGGGTACAGCCGGGCCGGTGAGGTGTCAGCGACGCTGGGCGCGCGGGGCGGCGACTTCGGCCGGGCGCAGCGTGGCGGCGGCCTTGTCGAGCACGCCGTTGACGTATTTGTGACCGTCGGTACCGCCGAAGGACTTGGCAAGTTCGACCGCCTCGTTGATGGCCACGCGGTAAGGCACGTCGACGCAGTGCTTGAGCTCGTAGGTGCCGATCCAGAGCACGCCGTGTTCGACTGGCGACAACTCGCTGGCCTTGCGGTCGAGGTGCTGGCCGAGCAGGTCGTCGAGTTCGGACGATTCGGCGATGCAGCCCTGCAGCAAGGCATCGAAGTGGGCCTTGTCGCACAGCGACCACTCATCGAGCTCGCGGATGTGGGCGTCGATGCTGGCGACTTCGTCGTGGCTGAGTTGCCACTGGTACAGCCCCTGCAAGGCAAACTCGCGGGCGCGCCTGCGGCCCGACTTGGGCCGCTCGCGGGCGGCGACCTTGTCGGCCGGTGGCTTGGTGCTGCCGGCAGCGCCCTTGTTGTCGTGGGCGGCGCGATCAGCTGTTTTTTGTGCGGTCAAGTCAAGTCTTCCAGCAAATTGGCCATTTCGACCGCCACCTGGGCGGCGTCGCGGCCTTTTTCTTCGGCACGAGCCAAGGCCTGCGCCTCGTTCTCGACCGTGAGGATGGCATTGGCCACCGGCACGCCATGGTCCAGGGCGACACGGGTCACACCGGCACCACTTTCGTTGGCCACCAGTTCGAAGTGATAGGTCTCGCCGCGGATGACACAACCGATCGCCACCAACGCGTCGTAGTCGTCCAGTTTGGCCAGCGCTTCGAGTGCGACAGGCACTTCGAGTGCGCCGGGCACGGTGACGTGGCGGATATGGCGCGTCTGCACACGCAGACGTTCGAGTTCGGCCTGGCAGGCCTGGGCCATGCGGTCGGTGATGGCCGCGTTGAAGCGAGCCTGCACGATGGCGATGCGCAGGTCTTCACCGTTCAGATTGATGGCGTGGCCCTTGTCGGCGGCTTGCATGAGTCTGTGGTCTCCCGATTCGGGTCGATGTTTCAGTTTGAACCTGAAAATGGCCTGAAGCCGGTCACTTCGAGGCCGAATCCGGTCATGCTGGGCATGCGGCGTTGGTTGCTCAGCAGACACATGTGGCGCACCCCCAACTCGCGCAGGATCTGCACCCCCACGCCGTAGGTGCGCAAGTCCATGGTCGAACGCGAGGGTTCGCTGCGTGGCAGCAGGTCGCCGAGCAGGGCTTCGGCTTCACGTTGGCAATTGAGCAAGACTGCTACGCCTCGACCACTGTCGCGCAGGGCCTGCAGCGCCTGCGGCAAGGGCCAGGAGTGTTGCTGCCCGCCAGCGTCGAGCAGGTCGAGCACCGACAGCGGCTCGTGCACCCGCACCAGCACCTCGTCCTCGGCCTTCCACTGACCGGTGCTGAGCGCCAGGTGGATCTGGCCGGTGCGGTCGCGAAAGATGCTGCAGTCGAAGCCACCGTGCACCGTCTCGAGCTTGCGGGTTCCCAGTTTCTCGATCAGCGTCTCGTTGCGGCTGCGGTAGGTGATGAGGTCGGCGATGGTGCCGATCTTCAGGCCATGCTGCTTGGCGAAGACCTCGAGTTCGGGCAGCCGCGCCATGCTGCCGTCGTCGTTCATGATCTCGCAGATCACCGCGGCGGGGCTGACACCGGCCATGCGGGCCAGGTCGCAGCCGGCTTCGGTGTGGCCGGCGCGCATGAGCACCCCGCCGTCCTGGGCCTGCAGCGGAAACACGTGGCCAGGTTGCACCAGGTCACTGGGCTTGCTGTCGCGTGCCACGGCCACCTGCACGGTGCGGGCGCGGTCGGCCGCCGAGATGCCAGTGGTGACACCGGTGGTGGCTTCGATCGACACCGTGAAGGCCGTGCCATGTTTGGTGCCGTTGCGCGTGGCCATCGGCGGCAGGTCGAGGTACTCGCAGCGCTCGCGCGTGAGCGTCAGGCAGATCAGGCCACGACCGAAACGTGCCATGAAATTGATGGCTTCCGGGGTGACCATGTCGGCCGCCAGCACCAGGTCGCCCTCGTTTTCGCGGTCTTCTTCGTCGACCAGAATGACCATGCGGCCCGCCGCCATATCGGCAACGAGCTCGGGAATCGGGGAAATCGCCATAAGAAGCATTGTAGGCGGGGGGCCGCCGGAATCGATTAGAAGTGAAAGCGTCCCATTTCCACGCTGGGGGACGTTGCGCGACCATCACATTGCAGCACATCGTGCAGATGAAGCGGAATCAAGCGCCGCATCAAGTCTGATCCAGCCACATGTCCAGTCCTGCGACGGGTCTGGCCAGCAGGCGTACATCCGCACCAATCTGCGTGATAGCGGTGAACTGCAGCCGGATCGCGTCGTCCAGCCGGGTCAGTGGCGTCAGGCCGGCGATGGCACGGCCACTGCCGAGCAGGCACGGTGCCAGATAGATCAACCACTCGTCCACCAGGCCAGCGTCGTGCAAGGCGCCGTTGAGCACGGCGCCGGCCTCGACATGTAGTTCGTTGATGCCGCGCCGGCCCAGATCGGCCAACACGGCGGCCAGGTCGACCCGCCCCTCGGGCCCGGGCGGCAGCAGCGCCACCTCGTGGCCACCTTGCTCGATGTCGCTTCGCCGCGCGGCGTCGTCGCAGCAGGTATAGATCAGTGCGCGTCCGGGCGGCTGCAGCAGGCGCGCGCCTGGGGGCACGTTCAGCTTGCTGTCGAGCAGCACCCGCAGCGGCTGTTGGTCGGTGGGCACCAGGCGCACGTCCAGGCGCGGGTTGTCGCCGGTGAGGGTACCCATGCCGGTCAACACGGCACCGGCGCGGCGGCGCCAGGCGTGGCCGTCGGCGCGCGCCTCGGGGCCGGTGATCCATTGACTGGCGCCGTTGTCCAGCGCGGTGCGGCCATCCAGGCTGGCAGCGGCCTTTACCCGCACCCAGGGCCGGCCGCGCACCATGCGCGAGAAAAATCCGATGTTGAGTTCACGCGCCGCCTCGGCGTGTGGACCGCATCCAGTGGCGATGCCGGCTGCCGCGATCCGTGCCAGGCCCTGGCCGGCGACCAGCGGATTGGGGTCCCGCAGCGCAGCCACCACGCGCCCCACACCCGCGGCGATCAATGCGTCGCAACACGGTGGTGTGCGGCCATGGTGAGCACAGGGTTCGAGCGTGACATAAACCGTCGCGCCGGCCAGTTCGCCGCCGCCTGCCTGGGCATCGCGCAGGGCCATGACCTCGGCATGCGGGCCACCGGCGCGCTGGGTGTGGCCGCTACCGATGACCCGCCCCTGGGCGTCGACGATGACACAACCGACACGCGGGTTGGGGTCACTCACGCCGATGGCCTGGGCAGCGAGGTCGAGTGCGGCCGCCATGTGCTGGTCGTCGACCGCGTTGGCCGACTGCGTCGACCACGGTGCTGAAGGTTGCGAAGGTGCTGAAGGTGCTGTCATGGCGGCCGCAAGGGTACAGGCTGGGCCCACAAACCGATGCCAGATGAACCGCCAGTTGCAGTTGCAAGGTTCACCATCTCTAGCGGCAACGGCAACGGCAACGGCAACGGCAACGGCAACGGCAACGGCAACGGCAACGGCAACGGCAACGGCAACGGCAACGGCAACGACAACGGCAACGGCAACGGCAACGGCAACGATGCGTCAGGGCTGGTGCGCCACCGTGCTCACGTCGCTGAGGTGGATCTCGCCACTGCCGAGTTGCACCGTCTGGTCGACCGGGCAGGTGGCCACCAGCGGCACGACCAGGAAGTTCTGCTGGCCCAGCGGGCCGTCGACGTCGACGTAGGCCGCCGGATGCTCGAGGTTGTCGATGCGGCCGTTGCCGTTGCGGTCGACGCTGTAGCGGCACACCCGGCGCGCGTCGGCGGCCGAGCCACCGATGGTCCAGCCGGTGGGCACCACGTCGAGCCGGCCCGACCAGTGCGGCGGTGTGCCGGCCGGTTGAACGACGCAGAAGTAGCGCACCGCGCCGGGCAGCAGGCCCGATGCGACGGCGCTGTCGGCGTCGTCTTCACACACCCAGCCCGGGTCGGGGTGGCCGCTGCTGCCGAGGGTGACACGCAGGTCCAGGTCGAGCGCCGCCGACGGTGGGTTGGCTGCCTCGGCTGGGCCGGGTGTGGCCGAGGCCAGCGCAAATCGCACGGCGCCCCAGAGCGGTAGGCCACCCACGGTCACACACCCAGTGAGGCTGGCAGCGCCGAGGTCGGAATTGGCCGTACCCGCTGCGCTGCCGCAGCGCTGCGTCACCTGGCCGCTGCTGCGGTCGAACAGCCACGCGGTGGTGGATGCGGGCGACAACTTCCAGGCGATGCGGCCGTCCGGCAGATCGAGGGCGTCGAGCGGAATGGCCGGGTGGCGCCCCAGCGCCGACACGGACGCGTCATTGGCTCGAGGCGCCGTCACGAGTGCACCTTGCCAGAACGGATCCATGGCGCCGATGACACTTGGCAGCGCCAGGTTGCGCGCCGTACCTTCGCGGTCGGTCCAGCGCAGGCGGATGGTGACGGCCTTGAAGCCGGGCTCGGTGCTGTCGGCCACCTGGCGCTCGAGGCGGTACACCGTGTTGCTGGTCAGACCTGTGATCTCGGTGGCCGACCGCGCGGTGATGTCGGCGTAGGCGAACTGCCCGCTGCCGGGGCTCAACTGGGTCCACCAGCGCAGACTGTCGAGCTCGTTTTGCGCCAGGCGTGTGGCCTCGCTTTGCTGACGTGCGGCGTCGGTGCCTATCCACAACCACATCTGCAGACGTGCCAGGCCGGCGATGCCGATGGTGAGCACAACCAGCGCGACCAACACCTCGATCAGCGCGATGCCGGCGTTGCACGCCCGGCTGTCGTGCGGGTGATGACAACGGCGGCCCGATCGGGCGTCCCGGCCTGGTGCCGTGGGGTGCGCTGGTGCGGGCGCCGGCACGTCGCCGAGACCCGACGCCGGCCTGATGGGGTGGTCAATCACCGAAGTCGCGCCAACTGCCTGGCAGCTGGGCATACAGCGCGCCGGCCTGGGCGACCTTGGTCAGCAAGGCGGCGTCGTAAGCCATGGCGATCTGGCCGCTGATGCTGGCGTTCGTTTCGGTGACGAGTGCGCCGCGCAGCGTGCCAGGGTTGGTGTCGGTGTTGCTCCAGGCCAGCGTGCGGCTGTAGACCAGCGCATGCAGGCGGGCCGGCCCCTGGATGGTGAGTGCTCCGTCGACGATGAGCAGCATGGGCCGGCTCGGGTTGCCCCATGCCACCGCGCCGATGGCCAGGTCACCGTCGACCCACACCGCACGGGCGCCGCCGGCCAGGGCCGTGTCGACGCTCGCGGCATCACACAAGCCGTTGCAGGCCAGCCGCGTGAGGCTGGGCAACTCGCGAAACCGCGAACGCGCCAAGCCGAAGTGCGCCGCGAAGAACTCGTCGCCACTCATCGCCGTGCCGGTCGGGCCGAGCCAGCGTCGGTCGTTCGCCGCCGACAAGAGTGTGCCGGCGCCACCTGGCGGGCCGTGCAGTTGCACTTGTGCATCCGAACTGATCGAACCTCCGGCATCGACAGCCAGTCCGCCAGGTCCCGGCTCGGCATTGACCAGGCTGACGGGGCCGGTCAGCGTCACGTTGCCGCCGGCCACCAGTGTGGCGGCGGGTGTTTCGGGTGCGGCTCGCACGGCGGCGATGTCGACGCGAACCAGCGCCTGGGCATCACCGCGGTGGGCCTCGTCGCAGTTGGCGCCGGCACCGACACAGCCGCGTGACGCGAGCACCAGGCTGCCCGGCCGGGCGCCGCTCTGCAGCGACACGGCAAAGCTGCTGGCCTGTGCGGTGCCGCTCGGCAGGGCCGGGTGGGCTGCGCCGGAGAGCGGGCAGGCGCAGGTCCAGGTGTTGTCGGCCCCCAGTGCACAGCCGGCCTGCACCGTGGTGGGTAACCACAGGCCGCTGCTGGTGTCGTGTGCGAGCAGTCGGTCGCGCAACGTCGGCCCTGGCGTGCCCGAACTGGTCGTCGGCCGGCACGCCGTGTCGATCGACCGGTCGAGGTTGAGGCTGGCGAGCGCCCAGTTGCGGCCGGCCTCGGCGGCTTCGAAGGCCATCGCCTCGCGCCACAACAAGGCGGCGGACCGTTGCTCGAACATCAGCGCCCGGTTCAGATACAACAACATCAGGGTGACACCCAGCAGCATGACGAGCAGCAGCGCCAGGGTGCCGCTGCCCCGCAAGCTGGCTCTCGATGTGAACCGGGGTGCCCTTGACCCAGCCACGCAAGGGGCCTGGCTCGCAGTTGGTGATGCGGCCCACGACGCTGCGGTCGATCCCGCCCTCGACGCCCTTGATCCAGCCCTGCCAGTCGCCCGCATGATGGTCAGGCGCCCGGGCAGTTGCCGATCACGGCCGGATTGCGCAGGCTCACCTGGGCCTTCAGGCTGCGGTGCAGGCCGGGGTCGGTGGTAGCGACACCTTCGACCTCGATCTCGATCTGGCGTAACGCCAGGTGAGGCGGGCAATCCACCGCACCGGTGGCGCAGGTGGTGACGGCGCAGCGGTCTGCCAGCGACACGGTGTCTTCGCGTGAGCTCACACTCACCCGTGTGACGCGAAGCAGACCCGGATCGCTCAGCGCCTGCCAGGTGTCGGCATCACTCGGCGTGAGTGCCGCGCCCGAGGTGCGCCAGTCGGCGCTGCGATTGCTGGTGTTCAGGCGCAGACCGAATCGTTCGTTGCTGGCGACGACTTGGTCTTCGTTGCTGTCGCGGCTGTAGGTGTAGCCGACGCGGCTGTCGCTTGCGCCCGGCGCAGGGAAGACGCCTTGGTAGGGATTGGACGCCGCGTTGGCCGGCGCGCCTGTCCAGGCGGCGTCGGCGCTGCTGCCCCAGTAGCCGGCGCGCTTGACGTCGCGCGCCACCAGATCGAGCACGGCGCGCAACTCCTGGGTCATCCGGGTGTCGAGCAACATGCGCCGGTGTTCGGCCAACTGGCTGACCAGCATGCCGGCGGTGACACCGATCAGGAACAAGCCGAGGGTGATCGACACCAGCATCTCGACCAGGCCGATGCCGCGCTGGTGACTTGGTACCGCACAACGTGTCATGGCTGGCCCCAGCAGGCGCGGTTCGCCGCGCCGGTATTGCCGGCATCTGCCTCTGCGCCCGACGAGTAGGTCAGCTGGCCGCCGGTGACATTGACCACCATGTGACGGCAAGTCAGATCCTGTGCCTGAGGGCCTTGCGCCTGGGCCCGTACGACGTAGGCCGAGGACTCGGCGCCGCTGGCCGCCGCGCTGGACATCAGGTAGTGGCCCGAGGGTGACGCGGTGGGCATGTTCAGCCCGTCGGCGTCGAGGCTGGCTGCATAGGTGGGCTGGGTGGCCCGGTGGCGCTCTTGTGCTTGTTGCACACGCAGCACCGCGGCAACGGCGTCGGCGCGGCGGGTCTTGCGGATCTGCTGCATCAGGCTGGGCAGGGCGATGGACGCCAGCACACCGACGATCGCCAGTGTGACGACCACCTCGATCAGGCCGAAACCTGCCGCCGCCGCGGACGTGTCACGAACAGGCCGGCACATGATTGATCCTCGTGGCCGGCGTGCACAACCTCACCCTGCCCAGGATGTTGACGACATGGCGCAGGGCCACGCCGTCGCTGCTGGTGATCTCAACGCTGCCGCTGGGGCTGACCGTGCCCTGGCGCGGGTCGATCAGCATCGATCCGACATTGGCGCGCACGGTGGCGTGATCGCTGCTTGGCAGGTAGACCACCCGCAGGGCCTCGGCGTTGCCGCTGCATTGGGGCGGCTGATCGACCAGGCAGGTGCAGGTGTCGGCGGCACTGCTGTGCAGCAGGTAACAACTGCCCGAGTCGATGGTCTGGAAGCGCAGGCGCAGCCGTTCACCGCGTGCCACCGCAGCCGTGCGAGCGTATTGCAGGTCGGCCACGAACTGGGCCGACAGACCTTCGAGCTGCCGCCTTGCCAGAAACGCCTGCATGCCGGGCACGGCGATGGTGAGCAGCACGGCGGCGATCGCCACACACACCATCAACTCGACCAGGGTCAGCCCTCGATGTTCGAGCGCCGCGTCCATGTCCACCCCCTGTGGCCACAGGTCGGTCGGCCGGTGGCGGATGTGAAATATGCACGCAGTCTAGGAGTCGCCTGCCAGTGGCACTTTCCCTCTGATGGGGGATGCGACGCGGTGCCGCAGCGAGGGTTGCACGGCGGCTGTGCACCGGGCGTCCCGCGCGGGGGGACACGGGTCGGCTCGGCTCAGATTTCCTTGATCAGTCGGCTGAATTCGTCCACGTCCTCGAACTCGCGGTAGACCGAGGCAAAGCGCACGTAGGCCACCTTGTCCAGGCGCTTGAGTTCACGCATCACGAGTTCGCCGATGCGCGGGGTGTTGACCTCGCTGGCGCCGCTGGCGAAGAGTTTGTCCTCGATGCGGGCGATGGCAGCGTCGACCAGGTCGACGCTCACATTGCGCTTGCGCAGCGCCAGCGACATGCTGGCGCGCAGCTTCTCGCGGTCGAAGGCGGTGCGGTCGCCGTTTTTCTTGACCACAGCCGGCATGGCCAGTTCGGCGCGTTCGTAGGTGGTGAAACGTTTGTCGCACTTGGGGCAGCGACGGCGACGCCGGACGGTGTCGCCTTCGTCGGACTCGCGGGTTTCGGCGACCTGGGTGTCGTCGTTGCTGCAATAGGGGCAACGCATGGGTGGCGGGTCCGGCGGTCGACGATGGAGGGGCAGGGCAGACGAGCCGGCGCAGCGGCCTGGCTCGTCGGTCGATCAGCTGTGGATCAGCGGTACACCGGGAAGTCGGCGGTCAGCGCGGAGACCTTGGCTTTGACGGCGTCGATCACGGCCTCGTCGGTCGGTGCGTCGAGCACGTCGGCGATCAGGTTGGCCGTCAGCACGGCTTCGGCCTGCTTGAAGCCGCGCGTCGTCATGGCCGGTGAGCCCAGCCGGATGCCGCTGGTCACCATCGGCTTTTGCGGGTCGTTCGGGATGCCGTTCTTGTTGCAGGTGATATGGGCGCGGCCGAGCAGGGCTTCGGCTTCCTTGCCGGTCAGGCCCTTGGGGCGCAGGTCGACCAGCATCACGTGGCTTTCGGTACGACCGGAGACGATGCGCAGGCCACGCTGCACGAGTGTTTGCGCCATGGCGGCGGCGTTGTCGACCACCTGCTGCTGGTAGACCTTGAACTCGGGCTGCAGCGCTTCCTGGAAGGCCACCGCCTTGCCGGCGATCACGTGCATCAGCGGGCCGCCCTGGATGCCGGGGAAGATGGCGCTGTTGATCTTCTTGGCGATGTCTTCGCTGCGAGACAGGATCAGGCCGCCACGCGGGCCACGCAGCGTCTTGTGGGTGGTCGTCGTGACCACGTCGGCAAACGGCACCGGGTTGGGGTAGACACCCGCGGCGATTAGGCCGGCATAGTGCGCCATGTCGACCATGAAGTAGGCGCCGACTGCCTTGGCCACTCGCGCGAAACGCTCGAAGTCGATGCGCAGGGCGTAGGCCGAGGCACCGGCGATGATGAGCTTGGGCTTGTGTTCGTGCGCCAGGCGCTCCATCGCGTCGTAGTCGATTTCTTCTTGGGCGTTCAGGCCGTAGCTCACGACCTTGAACCACTTGCCGCTCATGTTGAGCGCCATGCCGTGGGTGAGGTGGCCACCCTCGGCCAGGCTCATGCCCATGATGGTGTCGCCCGGCTGCAGCAGGCCGAAGAACACACCCTGGTTGGCTTGTGAACCCGAATTGGGCTGCACGTTGGCGAACTCGGCGCCGAAGAGCTGCTTGGCGCGGTCGATCGCCAGTTGCTCGACGACGTCGACAAATTCGCAGCCGCCGTAGTACCGCCTGCCCGGGTAACCCTCGGCGTACTTGTTGGTGAGTTGTGAGCCCTGCGCCGCCATCACGGCCGGCGAAGCGTAGTTTTCCGAGGCGATCAGCTCGATGTGCGCCTCTTGCCGATGGTCTTCGGCGGCAATGGCGGCGGTGATGGCCGGATCGATGGCGGCGAGCGTGTAGCTGGAACGGTCGAACATGATGGGGCGGTCCTCAAGCAGTCGGGCTCCGACACAAGATCATGTTGCCCGCGGACGGGGCAATCGAGTGCTCAGTGTGTGGAGTTGCCCAGGCGCACGGCGGGTCGCCGGACCCGCGTGGGCACGACGGCCGCGCTCCCTGGTGGTGACCCACCTGTTGGCCTCGTCACGAGGCCCTGAACGCCAGTCGCGCGGCGGGCGCAGTTTAGCGGATCACCTTGCCTCGGATCGGCCCGACCAGGCACCGACCCGAAGGGTCACGGCTCAGCGCATCGCCAGCTGGGTGGTGGTGGCTGTCGTCGCGCCAAGCTGCACACCGCTGCTCGCTGACGCAGACGGTTGCGGCAGTTTTGCGGTCACCGGCACCTGGCGGCCCAGCACGACCTGGCGCAGGAAAGTCTGTTCGGCGAGCACCTTGCTGGCGTAGCCGCCATCGTCGACGAGGTTGGCGGCGCCGACGTAATACTTCAGTCCACCTTCGAGTGAACCGGCCCTGCTGATGCATTCCTTCAGCACCTCGACACCGACGCGCAGGTTGGTGACCGGGTCGAAGGCGGCATGGTTGCCGCCGAAGGGCTCGTACTTCTCGTCGTGCACGCTGGTCATCACCTGCATCAGGCCCTGGGCGCCGACCGAGCTCTGCGCAAACGGGTTGAAGCCCGACTCGATGGCCATGATGGCCAGGATCAAGGTCGGCTCCAGTTCGAAGCGGCCACCCAGTGTCCAGGCCTCCTGCACCAGACGGCTGACCGGCTCCGGCGCCACGCGGTAACGGCGCGACAACCACTGGGCCACGAAGGCCTGCTGACGATCCAGCCGTGACGGGTCGGCCGCAGTGGCGCGGTCGACGGCCAGCATGTCCGCTTCGTCCTCGGTCGGCTCAGGCGCGAAGCGGGCTTCCTGGCGGGCTTGCAGCCAGTCGAGCGCTTGTTCCTCGAGCAGGTCGCGCACGTCGGCCCGCCCACCGATCACGATCACACCACCGAGCACCACCAGCCCCAGCAGGGCCAGCGAGTTGTGGCTGACCGCGAGTAGTCCGTCTCCCAGATCGCTCAGGAAGACGCGAACCGAGGCAGAGACTGTCTTGAGAGCGCGGCCGCCGCTTTGGAATGCTTGCATGACACTCCTTTCGTTTAGTTGTTCGGCGCCCAGCCTTGCTGCGGCGCACCAGATAATGCCCACCACCTGATCCCACACCTTCGGCGCATTGCGCTCCGAGACTGCTGGTGCGTGGCAGTGAGTCCTGCGGTCGAACTGCGACCGACTAGGGTGAACCCTAGGTTTTTGACCGGCGCGATTCTATGGCGGTTACAAATTTAGGGTCAATCGGCACCTGTAACAGCGTTTTGCTCTGAGTGATGAACTACCGTGACCTGCGTGACTTCCTTTCAGAGCTGCTTCGCCGCGGTGAACTTCTGCACGTTGCAGAGCCGGTGTCGACACATCTTGAAATGACCAGCCTGAGTGATCGGGTGCTCAGGCAACAGGGTCCGGCGCTGGTTTTCGATCGACCGACGACCGGCTCCAGGACGCATCGGATGCCGGTGCTTACAAATTTGTTCGGAACTCCGGGTCGCGTGGCACTTGGCATGGGTGCCGACGACGTGTCGGCCCTGCGGGACATCGGCGAGGTGCTTGCCGGCTTGAAGGAGCCCGAGCCGCCGCGCGGGCTCAAGGACGTCGGCCGGCTGGTGCAGATGGCGCGCACCTTGTGGGACATGAAGCCGGTGCGCCGCAGCCATCCGCCGTGCCAGCAGCAGGTGCGCCAGGGCGGCGAGATCGATCTGACCGATCTGCCCGTGCAGCACTGCTGGCCCGGTGACGTGGCGCCGCTCATCACGTGGGGTCTGGTGGTGACACGCGGGCCGCAGAACGTGGTGCGGCCGCGCACCCGCCAGAACCTGGGCATCTACCGCCAGCAGGTGATCGGGCCACGCCAGGTCATCATGCGCTGGCTGGCGCACCGCGGCGGCGCGCTCGACTTCCGCGAGTTCGCCCAGGCCAACCCTGGGCAGCCGTTCCCGATCGCGGTGGCGCTGGGCGCCGATCCGGCCACCATGCTGGGAGCTGTGACGCCAGTGCCCGACAGCCTGTCTGAATACCAGTTTGCCGGCCTGCTGCGCGGCGGGCGAACCGAACTGGCTGACACGAACGTCGGTCAGGACGGCTTGATGCTGCAGGTGCCCGCCTTTGCCGAGATCGTGCTCGAAGGCCATGTGCCGGTTGCCGCGCCAGGCTTTGTGGGCAAGTCGGCCGCGGGTGTCGATCTGCGCGAGCGCGGCGGCTACCTGCATGCTCTCGAGGGGCCGTTCGGCGACCACACCGGCTATTACAACGAGCAGGACTGGTTTCCGGTGTTCGAGATCGATCGGCTGACGCAGCGCGACGACGCGATCTATCACTCCACCTTCACCGGCAAACCGCCCGACGAACCTGCCGTGCTCGGCATGGCACTCAACGAGGTGTTCGTGCCCATCCTGCGGCGCCAGTTTGCCGAGATCGTCGACTTCTATCTACCACCCGAAGGTTGTTCGTACCGGCTGGCCATCATCAGCATCCGCAAGGCCTACCCGGGCCATGCCAAGCGGTTGATGTTCGGCCTGTGGAGCTTTCTGCGCCAGTTCATGTACACCAAGTTCATCGTCGTGGTCGACGACGATGTCGACATCCGCTCGTGGCATGAAGTCATCTGGGCCATCACCACGCGGGTGGATCCGGCGCGCGACACGACGGTGGTCGATCACACACCCATCGACTATCTCGACTTTGCGTCGCCGGTGTCGGGGCTGGGCGGCAAGCTCGGTCTGGACGCCACCAACAAGTGGCCTGGCGAGACCGATCGTGAATGGGGCCGCACGATCACGATGACCGCCGATGTCGAGGCCCGCATGCAGGACCTCTGGCAGCGCATCTGCCCAACTCGTTAGGGCTCGCAGCTAGCGGCGACAGCGGGTTGGCGGGCCTTGCACAAGGTGCGCTTGAAGTGGGTCAATTGTCTTCATCGGCTTGTGCCGGCCGATTGATCCGGCGCTCTTGCACGCCCTGGTCGACTGACCTAACCTGCATCTGCCTGCAACGATACGCAGGTACCAAGTTCCACACAGTCTCTGTGCGGAAGGGACCCCGGACCCATTACCTCCGGAGTCCCGAATGACAACCGTCAGGTTGTCCAACCCGCCCGCGAACAGGCCGTTCCGGGCGGGTTTCTATTTTTCCGCTTAGGCCGGGTGTGTCGCCAGGCGGTGGGGCAGCGGACCACCGGCCACCCGATCGCCCATCAGCTGTGCGTGTTGTCGAGACCACGCAAACGCCGACTCAGCGATTGAGCAGCAGGCCCATCACCTCATGCCATGCGGCGTCGACAAGGCGGTAGCCCTGAGCCGACGGCAACCAGGGCAGCGGCCAGCGGTCTTCGACGGTGATGAAACCCATCGGTGCGGCAATCACATCGATATCCGGTCCACCTGCCTGCCTGAACGCCCGCACGGCCCGGCGCATGTGTGACGCGTGGGTGACCACCACGATGCGGCGTACACCGACCTGCTTCAGCATGGCCACACTCAGCAGTGCGTTCTCGCGTGTGTCCCTCGATGACGACTCGAGCCAGCGCAGCGGCAGTCCGTAGTCGCGTGTTGCCACCAGTTGGGCGGTCTGTGCTTCGCTGGCGCCGTCGGTCTGGGCCCATCCCAGGCCGCCGCTGTAGGCCAGTGGCAGCCCGGTCTTGCGGGCCAGCCAGACGCCGTAGTGCAGCCTGGCCAGTGGCAACTCGGTCAGCATCGAGGTGCCGTATTCGGCCGACTTGTCTTGCCGCCCGCCGCCCAGCACCACGATGGCCGTGTCGCCCGGGCTCTTGCCCCGCAGCGCAGGTCGAAGCGAGGCGATGTCGGATGTGGTCAATGCAGGCGGCGGCTCGATCACATGGTCCTGCAGCCACAAGGCGCTGATCTGGATGCTGCTCAGCCACAGCGTGAGCATGCCCGTTACAGACAGGATCACGGCGACACGACGCCACCGGGACGACCGGCTGGCCAGTGCCAGGCTCAGGCCGGCCGCGATGGCAATCAGCCCGAGCGTGGGCGGCATGACGAAGACAGAAAGAAGTGGTTTGAGTTCATTGCCGGTCATGGGGCGCAGGGTAAACGCCCGCCGCATGCAGGTCGGCTGTCGAGACGCGCTCCGAGCTGGCTTGCGTGAATGCCCCTGGGTATTTACGTACGCACTTTTTCCATGCTGGCCATTCGGGTTGACGGCGGCTGTTCGTCGTTGATCTTGATCAATTCTGTTCGGCCGTTGTCGCTTGACCTGAGTTCCGTATGGTTGAAACTCGTCCCGCGAATTGACCCTGGGTTAGCTAGAAGGCTGCTGACAACGGGGCACCCTACTACCGAATGCAATAGGAAAGGTCATCCATGAAGTTCTCGATCACCACTGGTCGTCTGCAAGCCCTTGTCGCCATCCTCGGCGCGGCAGGTGTTCTCGCGTTTGCACCTGCAGCCCATGCGGCCGTGGACGCCGACGCCGCGAAGGCACTGGCCAAGAAAAACGACTGCTTCAAGTGCCACGCCATCGACAAGGAAAAGAAGGGTCCGTCCTACAAGAAGATCTCTGCCAAGTACAAGGGCAAGGCCGACGGTGAAGAGAAGGTCCTCAAGAACATGACCACCGGGCCCAAGGTCAAGCTCGACGACGGCACCGAAGAAGAGCACAAGATCATCAACACCAAGGACGCAGCCGCGCTGAAGAACCTGTCCGACTGGATTCTTTCTCAGTAGCCGGTGGTCATCTGCCCGGGGTCGCGCGACGCTACCCGGGTGGTGAATGCGCATCTCGTCGCCGTACGGGCGACCCTCACAAGAAAAATTCAATCATGCGAGTGAAGCAACTTGCCCGGACCATCTGGGCTGCCTGTGTTGCTGTCATCGTCGGCTCTGCGCTGACGCTGACATCCCCACAGGATGCCTGGGCCGACGAGGCCGCCAAGCTGGACAACAGCGCCTGCCTGACGTGTCACGATGGCAAGGCCAAGAAGTTGGAGGTGCCTGGCCCTGGTGGCAAGTCCAAGACCTTGCTCGCGGTTGCTGCCGACAAGTTCGGGCAGGGCGTACACGCCAAGATGCAGTGTGTGACCTGCCATACTGGCATCACCGACAACCCGGCCTCTGGCGCGAGCCACGTGCGCGACGCAGCCAAGCCGGCCAAGGCGACCGACTGCGCGACCTGCCATGAGCAACTCTGGAAGACCGCGCAGCAGGACAAGACCGACGCCGCCAAGCCCCGCCTCGGGGTAGTGGCCAGCAACGTCGAGGCCTATCGCAAGTCGTTTCATGCGCGGCCGCAGAAAGACGACAAGTCCCGACCGATCGCCTCGTGCGACAACTGCCACGACACCCACAGCTTCGACATTCCTGCGGTCGACAGTCCGAAACACGCCCAGTGGCGCCTCGAGAGCCCGGGGCTGTGCGGCACCGAATGCCACACCGACGCGCTGGACGAATACACGAGTTCGGTTCACGGCAAGGCCTTGCTTGACAAGAAGGACACCAAGGCGGCTGTCTGTTCCGATTGCCACACCTCGCATGACATCGGCAATACCTCGGCATCGAGCTTCAAGCTGGCGATCACTGCAAGCTGCGGCAGTTGCCATGAAGAGAACTACAAGTCCTACAAGGCCACCTATCACGGCCAGATCAACACCCTCGGCTACACCTACACGGCCAAGTGCTTCGACTGCCACGGCAGCCACGGCATCCTGGCCATCAAGGATCCCGAATCCAAGGTGCATGCCAACAACCGGCTCGACACCTGCCAGGGTTGCCATGGCAAGAAGGGTGTGAGTGAGGCTTCGGCTGGCTTCGTGTCCTTCCAGCCGCATGCGACCACCGACAACTTCGCGCGGTATCCGCAGGTGTGGGTGGCGTGGCAGATCATGGTTCAACTGCTGGTCGGCACCTTTGGCTTCTTCTGGCTGCACACACTGCTCTGGTTCTACCGCGAACTCAAGGACCGCAAGCAGGCCAAGCCGCGTCCCCACGTCAAACTCTCGGCCCTGCCGGCCGAGCTTGAGGGCAAACACTTCCAGCGCTTCAGTCGTACCTGGCGGATCGCGCACATCACCTTCGCGCTCAGCCTGATGATCCTCACCGTGACGGGCATGCCGCTGTTCTATCCGGACGTGGCCTGGGCACCGGTGGTCATGAAGGCCTTGGGCGGACCGGAAGTCGCAGGCCTCATCCACCGTGTCAACGCGGTGATCTTCGCCGGCGTGTTCTTCTGGCACCTGTCCTACATGGCCCTGCTCATCTGGCGCAAGCGTGCGACCTGGCAATGGTTCGGGCCCGATTCGATGATCCCCAACCTGCAGGACGGCAAGGACATGATCGCCATGTTCAAGTGGTTCTTCGGCATGGCCCCGCGCCCGGTGTTCGAGCGCTGGACGTACTGGGAGAAGTTCGACTATTGGGCGCCGTTCTGGGGCGTCACCATCATCGGCGTCAGTGGCCTGGTGATGTGGTTGCCCACACTCTTCGGCTCGTTCCTGCCGGGCTGGGTGTTCAACGTGGCAGCCATCTTCCATGGTGAAGAAGCGTTCCTGGCCGTGGTGTTCCTGTTCACCGTGCACTTCTTCAACAACCACTTCCGCCCAGACAAGTTCCCGGTCGACGTGGTGATGTTCACCGGCACGATGAGCCTCGAGCACTTCAAGCGCGAGCATGCCATGCAGTACAAGCGCCTGTCCGAGAGTGGCCAACTGGCCCAGCACCTGGTCGATGCGCCCTCCGCGCCGATGACCATGGGCGCCAAGTTGCTGGGCTTCACGCTCATCGCCATCGGTCTGACCTTGCTCACCGGCGTGGCCACCGGGTTCTTTGGTGGCGCTTGATAACGCGCAAGGGCAAACGCGAAGTGAAACGCTACAAATGTCACATTGGCTCTGGTTGTGGACAGTCAGTTGCTTGCCTAGGGCAAACCCGACCTGAGCCTTGTGTCCCGTGTCTGTCGTAGAAAGACGGAGAACCATATGAACATGTCGAGAATCCGCTGGGGCCTTGTGGCACTGGCAGTTGCAGCCCTGGCGGGTTGCGGCGGTGGCGGTGATGACGCCGTAGCACCCGTTGTTCCCCCGACTGGAACCCCAGTCAATGCGGCGATCCTTGCTGCGAGTGCTCTGCCGGCCAACGACAGTGCAACGAACTCTTCGGCCCCGTTTGCGGTGGTGCAGAGTGCCGGTGTTCCGGCTGTCACCATCAATAGCCCGCCCAAGGTCAACTTCACGGTCATCTCCGACGGCGCAGTCAAGTCCAACCTGACGTTTGCCGACGTACGCGTTGCTATCGCCAAGCTGGTTCCCGGAACCGACGGCAATCCTGACCAGTGGGTCAACTACGTCTACGCGACTCGCGCCGCGGCAGTTGCGAGCGCCACCAGAAAAGATTCAGCTGCAGTGGCAGCAACGTTGGGTGCGAGCGCGGCCTTCCCCGCAGGCACCAAGGTGGCGGCTACGGACACGCGCATGTCTGCCACCGACAACCGTCTGGCGTTCAACCCGGATGGCTACTACACCTACACCTTCGCAACCGACATCACCGATCCCACCAAGACCAACGGTGTGATCTACGAGCCAGGCCTGACCCACCGGATCGCATTGCAGCTGACGTACAAGAACGCAGCAGGTGAAACGATCCGGGTCGACCCCTACTACGACTTCACCATCGACGCCGCCGGCAAGTCGGTGCCCGTCAACGCGAGCCAGTCGCGCAAGATGACCGACGTTGCCTCGTGCAATTCATGCCACGAGAAGCTTGCGCTGCACGGCGGTGGCCGAGTGGACACGCAGTATTGCGTGATGTGCCACAACAACCTCACCATCGACCCGAACAGTGGCAACAACCTCAACCTGTCGACCATGACTCACAAGATTCACTCAGCCAAGCTCCTCAAGAGCAAGGTGGGTGGCGAGAACGTGACGATCGGTACGGCGGATTTCACCGAAGTCGGTTTCCCGCAAGACCTGCGCAACTGCACCAAGTGCCACTCTGCCGCCAACCCGGCCACCCCGCAGGGTGACAACTGGAAGACCAAGCCGACCAAGGAAGCTTGCCTGACCTGCCACGCCAACAACGCTGGCTCGGCCTGGGATACCTCGCACCTGGTCTATGCCAAGAGCGCAGAAGTCAACGGTGGTACAGCCAAGCCCAATGCAGTGGCCAAGGACCTGACCAACGCGCAATGTGCTACCTGCCACGCAGTTGGCACACCCGTGTCGCCCGAGAACGTGCACTGGAACCAGAACGAAGAGAACTCGGCCAAGTACAAGATGAACATCGAGGACGTGACCTACAACGCCACGACTCGTGTCACTACGGTGAAGTACTTCTTGTCCGACCCGACCAACGCCAATGCGGCCTACGACCTCGTGACGTCCGAGTGCACTGTCTCTGCTGCCACGCCGCCAGTGACAACTTGTGCCAACACGACCAAGTTCGGCAACCTGCGCTTCTATCTGGGCTACCAGAACATGGTTGGCCAGGCTACGTCGCCGACGACCGAGTTCACCGCCGGTAGTGGCATCTCGCAGTACGCCTACAAGGGCACCAACCTCGGCAACAACCACTACACACTTGACCTGCCTGCCATCCCTGAGAACACGGCCACGTTGGTCTTCTCGGGGACCGGTCGAGTGGTGAGCCTGGGTCAGATCAAGGAGAACAAGCTCCAGGTCAAGACCAATGTCCTGCCGCGCCCCGACGTGGTTGGTCAGGTCCCTGCAGACCGCGTCAGCGTGGTCGTTCAGAACACGTTCAAGGATGTGGCGTTGACCGGCACACTCAAGGAACGTCGCACGGTGGTGTCGAACGACAAGTGCAATGCCTGCCACGGTGCCCTGGGCACGACCTCGGGCGCCAACACTCTGGCCAACGCCTTCCACGGTGGTGCGCGCGACATCGTCGAGTCCTGCTCGATCTGCCACGACGTCAATCGTGCTTCCAGCAGCAACGTGATGACCAACGGGCTGCCGTTGTACGAGTCCTATCAGTTCAAGCGGATGATTCACGGCATCCACGGCAATTCCAAGCGTACGTCTCCGTTCACACACGGCAATCGCGTGCGTGGTGCCTTCGGCATGGATGGTGTACTGACTGCTGCTGGTGGTACTTTCCTGGCCGACTACACCGCCTCGATCAAGGTGAACAACGCTGCGACGGGCACGACGATGACTGCGATTGCGGTCGGGGCGCCTGTCGCCGGTGGGGCAACCTTCGACACGATCGCGACCATGATGACCGACAGCGTCAAGGCCCTCAAGGTCGCACAGGGCGACACATCGTCGACCAACGCCGTCGGTGCCGCCGAGAACTATGCGGCCGAGGTGGCCTGGCCTGGTGTTGGCCTGAACTG
The DNA here is from genome assembly GCA_016702605.1 of Candidatus Intricatilinea gracilis. Lineage (GTDB taxonomy): Bacteria > Pseudomonadota > Gammaproteobacteria > Burkholderiales > Burkholderiaceae_C > Sphaerotilus > Sphaerotilus gracilis. Next base: position 130,752 of record JADJDQ010000005.1, on the reverse strand, counting down.
CAACGCCTGCCACGTGAACAACTCGTACAAGAAGGACTTGAGCCCCCTGGGTACCGTCGTGTTCAAGGACACGGGTGTGACCGACCCGAACCAGTGGAAGGTGATTTCGCCCAAGGCGTCGAGCTGCACGGCTTGCCACGACTCGTCGAATGCCATTGGCCACGTCACCTCGTTCGGTGCCTCGGCATTCGGCGACAAGGTCCAGGCCGGCCTGCCGCAGGAAACCTGCGATGACTGCCACGCGCCTGGCGGCTTCAAGGGTGTGGACATCGTCCACGGTCAGAAGTAGGCAGTCGCTCGAGCGGCCGCACTGACGGGAGGGCCGAGCTAGGCCCTCCCTTTTTTTCTGGCCTGCGGGCCGATCGACCTGTATCGTGCCAATTGGTGCAGGAGGGGATACGAATGCGAGTCAAGCAACTCTGGGCTGCGGCAGCCTTGTGCCTTTGCAGTCTGATGGCACCGCCCGCCTGGGCTGCCGGAGCCGAACCCACCGGGGCGGCTTTCTGCATCACCTGCCATGACGAGGAAGATCTGCCCGACATGAGCCGGTCGGCACACGCAAATACCAGTGACAAACGTGCGCCCGATTGCATTACCTGCCACGGGGAAAGTGATACCCACGCGCACAAGCCGGCCAACCTGAAGGAACGGCCGGCCGCTGACCGCAGCTTCGGCACCAAGGCCAGGCAGTCTGCCCAGGTTCGCAGCGACTTGTGCCAGACGTGTCATGGCAAAGAAGTCAATCGCTCACTGTGGTCGGGCAGCCAGCATGACAGTGCCGATGTGGCCTGCGACTCGTGCCACAAGGTGCATGGCAACCGTGACAAGAGCATGGCCAAGGTCAGCCAGGCGGACTCTTGTTATGCCTGTCACAAGACCCAGCGCTCGGAACTGAACCGGGTGTCGCATCACCCCGTGCCGGAGGGTCGGATGACCTGTTCGGACTGTCACAACGTGCACGGCTCCGCAGGCCCCAAGCTTGCCAAGCGCGACAGCACCAATGCAACTTGCTACACCTGCCATGCAGAAAAGCGTGGTCCGTTCGTGCACCAGCATGAACCGGTCACCGAAGACTGCGCCAGTTGCCATAACCCCCACGGCAGCAATGTGCAGGCACTGCTGACCGCACGTCCGCCCATGTTGTGCCAGCAATGTCATACCCCACACGTGGCCGGCGCTGTCGGTGCGGTAGGTGGTCAGCCAGGGGTGTTCCCACCGGCAGTGCCTGGCCAGAGCGGCCCGCAGATCGGAGTGACGACCGGCGGCAAGAACGTGGTGAACCTGTGGCAAGGGCGCAGTTGCATGAACTGCCACACCCAGGTGCACGGTTCGAACAATCCCTCGGCCACCAATCCGACTCCGCAGCTGATGCTGCGCTGAGTTCTGGGGAGTACCAACATGAATCACATCATCGACAGTGTTGAACCAGGTCGCCTGCAGTTCCGTCCGACCTTGCTGGCACTGGCCATCGCGGCCATGTTCTCGCCGCTGGATGCGCTGGCCCAGGCAAGTGCGTTCGAGGCAAATATCGACGCGGGTCTGGCGGTCGTCAGCGGAGACAGCGCCGACCGTGCCCATTTCGGGCAATACAACGGCCTGCGCACCAAGAAGACCGAGGTCGTGCTGGGTGGCGATTACTACCGGCGCAACGACGAGTCCGGCACGGTTGTGCAGGCGCAAGGCAGCAATGTTCTTGGCAGCACCCGCGACCTCGAAGTTCGGTGGATGAAGCAGGGCGACTGGAAGGTCGGCGCCACCTATGGCCAGAGTGTGCGGTATGACCCCCACACCGTCAACACCGGGCTTCAGGGTCTGGGTGGCACGTCGCCGACGGCGTCCGTCATCTTGCCGGGCACAGGCGCAGACGTCGATCTGCGCGTCAAACGCTCGGCGCTGGGGCTGTCGTTGTGGAAGTCGATTGTTCCTGGCTGGGACGGCGAACTCAGCTTCAAGACCGAGCACAAGGAAGGCGCGCGCCTGTTCGGCATCGGCATGAACTGCCCGTCGACTGTCGCTATCACCTGTGGGGGCACGACTGGCATCCAGACAGGGTCGGCAGTGTTGATGATGCCGGAGCCCATCGATGCGACCCATAGTCAGATCGATGCCCGCCTCAGTTACGCCGGTGATCGCCTCCGGTTGAGCGTCGGGTACTACGGGTCGTATTTCACCAATGCCAACGGGAGCCTGAATCCCGGGATTCCGGGCAGTCTGAACAACTCGCTAGGCAGCACACTGCCCCTGTCGCCGGGGCTGCAGGGTCTGCTTGGCCAGCCCGTCGCACTGGCACCGGACAACCAGGCCCAGCAGATCGACTTCACGGGCAGCTTCCTGGTGACGCCGACCACCCAGGTCCGTTTGAAGCTGGGCTACGGTCAGGCGCTGCAGCGACAGGATTTTGCTGCCGTCGGTCTCACCGGCGCGCCGGCGGGCCAGAACAATCTGGGTGCCAAGGTGGTGACAACCAGCGCCCTGGTCGGCGCAAGTGCACGTCCCATGCCCAAGTTGCACCTGCATGCCGATGTACGCTTCGAGGACAAGGACGACCAGACGCCGATCGCGCCCTACAACGTCGAAGGCACCTCGAGCTACACCAATCGTGCGCTATCGAATCGGCGCATGCGCAGCAAGTTGCAGGCGGCCTATCAGTTCTCGGGCAGCTACCGCGGCAGTCTGACGTTCAATCAGGAGTCGATCGATCGCGGCGCCTTCACCGCCAGCAGCGCAGTCTCGGGTATCAGTGCGCTGCGTCAGAAGACCGACGAGAACGGCTTGAGTGCCGAACTGCGGCGCCGCATGACTGAAAGTGTCAGCGCCACTGTCGGGTTGACCCGAAGCCAACGCACCGGCTCGAACTGGTTGCGAGACAACAGCGGACTGGGTGTGACGGAGATCGCCGATCCCAACAGCCCGGGATCCGGACTGGGGGCTACCGCCATCTACATGCCGACCCTGGCTGACCGCCAGCGCGACGCACTCAAGCTGCGCACCGAATGGCAACCAACGGACGAACTTGCCTTTCAACTGAGTGCCGATACCGGAAAGGATCGCTACAAGACACCCAGCGACGTGGGCCTGCGTGACACGGCCAACTCGCAGTTGTCGATCGACACGAGTTATGCGCTGTCGGCGCGCTGGAACCTCACCGGCTGGTACACACACGCTCGCCAGACGTTGCATCAGGTCCGCCCGGCTGCCTACATCCTGTCGTACACCAACACCTCGGATGGACTGGGTGTCGGTGCTACCGGCAAGCCCATGAGCAAACTCAACGTCGGCGCAGGGCTCAGTTACAGCAACGACCGTAGTGCCTACGCCCAGTCGCTCGACGCACTTGCCAGCGCCGACAGTGTGGCCCTGCTTGCCGCCACCGGTGGGCTGCCGGACATCGTGTTCCGTCAAACCCAGCTCAAGCTGTTCGGCCGATACGAGCTGGACAAGCCGTCTGCAGTGCGCGTGGATCTGGTGCATCAGCGCACCCATGTCGCCGACTGGACCTGGGGCTACAACGCCGTGCCGTTCACCTACTCGGACGGAACCACACTCTGGCAAAAGCCCGATCAGGATGTGACCGTGATTTCGGTGAGTTATTCGTATCGCTGGGAGTAGCTCGACCACCGACCGGGTGACTGGGTCGCCCAATCGACGGGTCAGACGAGTCGGAACGTCTGGCCCGTTTCACTTGCCGGCAGGCACACCTTCCTGGCTCGACACCCCGGCCGAGCATGTGCGATCGAAGTGAAGTTGCCCCACTCGGCCTGAACCGGCCGCGGCTCAAGGCGCCAACCGCTCACGCACCCAGGCGCCTTGCGTCAGGCGGTAGACCAGGCGGTCGTGCAGGCGCGACTTGCGGCCCTGCCAGAACTCCCAGCGATCGGGCACCAGCCGAAAGCCGCCCCAGTTTGGCGGCCTGGGCGGATGCAGGCCATGCTGGGCTGCGGCGCGGGCAGCGTTGGCCACCAGCACGGCCCGGCTGTTGATCACCTGGCTTTGTGGTGATGCCCAGGCGCCCAGTCGCGAGTCGAGCGGGCGACTGGCGAAGTAGGCGTCCGATTCTTCGGCGCTGGTGCGTCCCACCTTGCCTTCGATGCGCACCACGCGTTCTTGTTCGACCCAGTGGAACTGCAGCGCTGCAAAGGGGTGGTTGGCCAGTTCGCGGCCCTTGCGGCTGTCGTAGTTGGTGTACCAGACGACGCCCCGTGCATCACACCCCTTGACCAGCACCACACGGGTCGAAGGCCGGCCATCACTGCCCACCGTGGCCAGCGTCATGGCATTGGGTTCGGGTACACCCGCCTCGATGGCCTGCTGCAGCCACAGCTCGAACTGCTGCATGGGGGCATCCAGGGCACTCGACTCGTCGAGTTCGGCAGCTTCGTAGCTCTTGCGAAGTGAGGCCAAGTCTTTCATGCAAGGCAGTATAGGAACTGCCCCGCGCTTGATTGCGCGTCGACCCGGTGGTCGTGGCCTCGAATCGCTGGAAAGCGGCCGGCGAAGATGTGTGATGCCGGGACGTTCTGTGCCAGTCCTGAACATCCTGTACACGCGGGTTGCACCTGCCCGGACTAGCCCTTAAGTGATGGCACCACTTCCGCCTGGGCGGGTTCTGCGGTCCCATATGGTCCGTTGCATCAGATCAACAGGGTTAGGAAGGCCACCGTGCAAGTTATCGCAGCCCGCGTAGCGGCAGGCCTCTGGGGACGGGCATGACCATGCCGGCAACCGTGATTGTTCTGGCCGCTGGCCGTGGCAGTCGCTTCGGGGGTACGACCCACAAGCTGGCGCAACCCTTCGGCAGCGCCAACGTGCTGGCCGCGACCATCGCCAATGCGCTGGGCAGCGGGCTGCCGACTGTCGTGGTGACCACCTCTGCACTGGTGCCCACAGTACAAGCCGTGGTGGCTGCCAAGGACATCGTGCTGCTGCCTCCGGTCGGTTCGGCCAGCCGTGAGCCGCTGGGCATGGGATATTCGATCGCCGCTGGCGTGACGGCGCGGTCCCAGGCCAGTGGCTGGCTGGTGTTGCCAGGCGACATGCCGCTGATCCGCCCCGAAACGCTGCACGCTGTCGCACGTGCGCTCGAAGTGCATCCAGTGGCCTACTCGCAGTACCGCGGCCGGCGTGGCCATCCGGTCGGTTTTGCCGCGGAGCTTTACAGCGACCTGGCCCAGCTCACCGGTGACGAAGGTGCGCGGCGCCTGGTGGCCAGATATCCGGCGCATGCGGTGGAAGTTGACGACCCGGGCATCCTGTTCGACGTCGACACACCGAGCGACCTGGCAGCCGCTCGGCTTGCGCGTGTCGACACGGGCGCGGAGCCGATGTTCGACCCGTCGCAGCAGCGCGCCGACGTGCCGGCCGACTGAAGCAGCACGCGCCAGCGCCAGCATCGGCCACTGCAGTCGCACCCGTGCTGGTACTGGCGGCGTTGACCTGAGTCCCCGATGCCTTAGCGTGTCTCGGCCGCGATGGCAGCCGCCACCTGGCGGCCCAGTGCGGTGATGCGTTCGAGCTTGCGGTCGCGTATGCCCAGGCGCTCGAGTTGCTCGGCCGTCTGCAGCAGGTAGTCGAGTGTGCTGCCGTAACGCCCGCTGGCGGTGTGCAAGATGGTGCGCACCTGGTCGTCGCTCAGTCGTCCGGTGTAGTTGGGGTGATCGCGTGCCAGCGTGAAGGTCAACGCTCTGACCTGGCCCCCTCCCGTGTCACAACGCAGCCAGCGTGGCTGATAGATGCCGCCGCCGGGCATCTCGCGGTGCCACAGGCGTTGCAGTTCCTGCTCGGCCCGGTCGCGCGGCAGACGCAACACATGGCCCACACACGACCCACCACCGACCAGTGCAAACACCAGGCCGGGCTGCTGCGGGTTGCCCCGGTTCACGCGTGAGCGCATCTCGAGCGCGCGGTGCCAGCCCCACAGGCGCGCCCGGCGCACCTCGGCGGCGTCGAACTCGGGCCGCCACAGCAGCGAGGCGTAGGCAAACACCCAGCAATCCTCACTGCGATCCCAGCCGGCCAAGGTGGCCTGGTACACCGGGTCGTCGATCTGCTGCGGGCTGGCATGTTGCTCGATCATGGCCGGCAGCGTCGCCGCGGCAGAGTGTCATGTCAAGCCTATCCCATGGGCGCCACAGCGCGCGCCGGCCTGCACATCGAGGCTGCAAGCGGCCTGTGGCTACTCTCATCCTGATTTGACGATGTAACTCGGTTACCGCATACTCGACATGTGAGTTACATGAACGCCCGCTGCCCGGTCACCTGCCGGGCATTGCGTTTGCACTCGACCTGCCCCATCTGCCGCCAGACCCGCCGCCATGAAACCAGCCATCGACCTCGTCACCGCCCGTATCGTGCAGCGCAGCAGCGCGACCCGCAGCGCCTACCTGGCGCGTGTGCGTGCCCTGGCCAGCAGAGGCCGCGGCGCCGAGCGGCTGGGCTGCGCCAACGTGGCCCATGCTTTTGCCGCGTTGCCGGGCTCGGACAAGTTCCGCGTCGTGGCCGAACGGGCGCCCAACCTGGCCGTTGTCACCGCCTACAACGACATGCTCTCGGCGCACCAGCCCTACGAGGGCTACCCGCAGCTGATCCGCGAAGAGGCGCGGCGCTACGGCGCCACTGCCCAGGTGGCGGGTGGTGTGCCGGCCATGTGTGACGGTGTCACCCAGGGCTATCCGGGCATGGAACTGAGCCTGTTCTCGCGCGACACCATCGCCATGGGCAGCGCCATTGCGCTCAGCCACGACGTCTTCGACGGCGTGCTGATGCTGGGCATCTGCGACAAGATCGTGCCGGGCCTGCTCATCGGTGCGCTGCATTTCGGCCATCTGCCCTGTGTCTTCGTGCCGGCCGGGCCGATGAGTTCGGGGCTGTCGAACACTGCCAAATCGAAGGTGCGTGAACAGGCCGCCCAGGGCCTGGTCGGCCGCAAGGAATTGCTCGAAGCCGAATCGGCGGCCTACCACGGCGCCGGCACCTGCACCTTTTACGGCACCGCCAACAGCAACCAGATGCTGCTCGAAGCCATGGGCCTGCACCTGCCCGGCGCTGCCTTCGTGCATCCGCACGACCCCCTGCGCGACGCGCTCACCCGCGCCGCCGTGGGCCGCCTGCTGGGCCAGGACGGTGCGCCCGCGCCCGCACCCATCGGTGAACTGGTCGACGAACGCTGCATCGTCAACGCCATGGTGGCGCTGCTGGCCACCGGCGGCTCGACCAACCACCTGATCCACTGGGTGGCGGTGGCACGAGCCGCCGGCATCCTGATCGACTGGACCGATTTCTCCGAGCTCTCGGCGGCAGTGCCGCTGCTGGCGCGTGTCTATCCCAACGGCAGCGCCGATGTGAACCAGTTCCAGGCTGCAGGCGGCCCGGCCTTCGTGCTGCGTGAGCTGACCGAGGCCGGCTGCCTGCACGGCGATGTGACGACGGTGAACGGCGCCGGCATCCTGAAGCAAGCGCTGCAGCCGGTGCTGGAAGGCGAGCGGCTCGCCTACCGCACCCTGCCGGTCGACAGCGGCGACACCGAGGTGTTGCGCACGGCTGCGCTGCCTTTCAGTGCGACGGGTGGCCTGAAACTGCTGGCCGGAAACATGGGCCGCGCCGTCATCAAGGTGTCGGCCGTGCCCGTGGATCGCCATGTGATCGAAGCGCCGGCGCGGGTCTTCACCACGCAGGACGAGTTACACGCCGCGTTCAAGGCCGGTGAACTCGATCGGGATGTCATCGTCGTCGTGCGTTTTCAGGGCCCGCAGGCCAACGGCATGCCCGAGTTGCACAAACTCACGCCGCCGCTGGCCGTGCTGCAGGCCAAGGGTTTCAAGGTGGCGCTGGTCACCGACGGACGCATGAGTGGTGCGTCGGGCAAGGTGCCCGCCGCCATCCATGTGAGCCCCGAGGCTTTGGCCGGCGGGCCGCTGGGCAAGGTGCGCGACGGCGACATCATCCGGCTCGATGCCGTCACCGGCACGCTCGACGCCCTGGTGCCGGCCGATGAATGGGCCACGCGCGAACTCGCGAGCATCCTGCCCAGCCAGGCCGACATCAACCACCACGACCTGGGCCGCGAACTGTTCGGCGGCATGCGCCGCAACGTCAAGACTGCCGAAGAAGGCGCCGTCACCTGGCTGTAACTCACCTTGCTCTGGCCCGCGCCGCTGTTGCCATCGAGTCCGCACCGGCCCGCCAGATCACTTCCTGCGACGACCTGAACTTGCTGCAAGTTGCCCGATGCCGCAACGATCGCCCCCACCGAACCAAGAGCCTGAAGCCATGACCGATACAACCGCCGATCTCCACGCCCGCACCCTCGCCCTGGCCAGCCATGGCCCGGTCATCCCCGTCATCGTGCTCGATCGGCTGAGTGATGCCGTGCCGCTGGCGCGTGCCCTGGTGGCCGGTGGGGTCCGGGTGCTCGAAGTGACGCTGCGCACACCCGTGGCGATGGACGCCATGCGCGCCATCATGGCCGAGGTGCCCGAAGCCATCGTCGGCGCCGGCACGGTGCGATCGGTCGAAGATGCCCGTGCCGTGCAGGCACTGGGCTGCCAGTTCGCCGTGAGCCCGGGCTATACGAGCGAGATCGGCCGGGTCTGCCGCGACATCGGCCTGCCGCTGCTGCCGGGTGTGTCGACCGCCAGCGAGGTGATGATGGCCAACGCCGACGGCTACCGCTTCCTGAAACTCTTCCCCGCGAGTGCAGTGGGCGGCGCCAACCTGCTCAAGGCTTTCGCCAGCCCCTTCCACGACGTGGTGTTCTGCCCCACCGGCGGCATCAGTTACGAGACGGCGCCGCAGTACCTGAGCCTGCCCAATGTCAAGGTCTGCGGTGGCTCCTGGCTCACCCCGGCCGATGCACTCGAGGCCGGCGATTGGGCCCGCATCACCGAACTGGCGCGCCAGACGCACAGCCTGCGCGGCTGAATCCGCGGCGCAGTCGCGGCTCAGGCGTCGGAACGTTCGATGAGCTCGATCTTGTAGCCGTCCGGGTCGGTGATGAAGGCAATCACGGTGTTGCCACCCTTCACCGGGCCGGCTTCACGGGTCACTGCACCGCCCAGGGCTGCAGCACGTTCACGCACCGCCGCGCAGGTGGCGGCCGCGTCGGCCACACCGACGGCGATGTGGCCGTAGGCCGTGCCGAGCTCGTAGCTCTCGACGCCGTAGTTGTAGGTCAGTTCGATCTCGGCATGGCCGGGGTTGCTGCCGTAGCCCACAAACGCCAGGTCGTAGTTCTGGTCCGGTCGCCGTGTTGTGCGCAGCAGTTCCATGCCCATCACCTGGGTGTAGAAGTCGATCGAGCGTTGCAGGTTGCCGACGCGCAGCATGGTGTGGAGCAGTCTCATGTGGATCCTTCCGGGTGATGAACTCAGGTGTCGAGTTTGACGCTGTAGTTGAGCGCGCGCCGGCCGCCGTCGACATAGACGACCTCACCGGTCATGTAGCGCGCACCGCTGCACAGCAAGAAGGCGACCACCTCGGCCACTTCGGCCGGTTCACCCAGGCGTTTCATGGGCGTGCGGCCCAGGATGCGCAGTCGCGCCGCGTCGCTGGTCAACACCGCTGCGGCGGCCAGTTCGGTGGCGATGGTGCCCGGTGCGACCGCGTTGACCCGGATGTCGTGGTCGGCCAGGGCGAGTGCCGCGGCGCGGGTGAGCTGGTCGATGCCACCCTTGCTGGCGTTGTAGCTGGCGATCTCGGGGATGGCCATCACGCCGTTGACCGAACTCATCAGCACGATGGCGCCGCCTTGTCCGCCCGCCACCATGGCCCGGGCACAGGCCTGGGTGACGAGAAAGCTGCCCTTGAGGTTGACGCCGATGACGGCATCCCAGTCCGCCTCGGCCACGTCCAGGAACGGCGCCGCGCGAAAGATGCCGGCGTTCGACACCGCGCCATCGATGCCACCGAGCACGCTCAGCGTTGCAGCGAGTGCGGCGTCCACCTCGGCCTTGATCGACACATCACAACGCAACGCGTGGCAGGTGGCGCCTTGGGCGACGAGTTCGTCGGCCAGCGCCGTGGCCCGTGCCACATCGACATCCCACAGCGCCAGCGCTGCACCTTGGCTTGCCAGCAGGCGGGCGCAGGCCGCGCCTATGCCCTGGGCCGCACCGGTGATGACGATGCGTCGCCCGGCCAGGCCGTAGTCGGCGCGAGGCGCGGCCGGGCGGATCGCCACATCGTCGTGTGGTTTGCTGCCGTCTGGCGCGGGGCCCGGCGCACAGGCGGCGGGCGAGGGGTCAGCCTGGGCATCGCTGGCAGTTGAAGAGTCAGTCCGTGCAGCGCAGGCTGATGGCAAGTCGACCGGCGCTTCGCTGGCAAGTGGCAAGTCAACTGGGGCATCGGCAAACTGCTGCGCCGATTCGCGGTCAGCGGCTGGGGGCGCTTCGTTGGCCGGGGCTGGCAGTTGCTCGAACAGGTCGACTTGGCCCGTGGCATCGCGGGGGAAGGGCGTGGACATGGGCGACCGATGGCGCTGGCTGAAGGGCGCGCAGTTTAGCGGCGCGACCCGGCGCTTCGGCGCATGCGTGTCGGCCTATGCGCGTCGGCTCATCGTCGTGTGTACAGGCCCGCCACCGGCTCGGCCTGCCTGCTTCAACCTTCGACCACGGTGGGTGCGCCGCCGATCTCTTCGACAGTGAACTCCAGACCACCGACCAGCCGGGCCAGCAGGTTGTAGAGCAGGGCGGCGAACAAGGCGACGACGAAGCCCGCCACGGCGTACATGAACGGTGTGGCCAGCAACAGGCCACTCACGGCACGCAGCTTGAAGCCGGTGCCGCTGTTCATGAGGGGCATGAGCTGCATCGCCATCACCGGCAGGCTGATGATGAAGCTGAGCAGGCCGAACACCTTGGCGGTCTGGGTAGGCGAGATGCGGGCGATCTGTTTTTTCATGATGAGGTGTGGTTCCGGTCTGGCAGCGCCGCCCAGGGCGGGCGCATGGTTTCGGGTGAGTCTCCAGGCTTCTGATGTGTCGGCCGGATCTGTCGCTCCACGATGCCATGCGACCTGGCCGCGCCGCGCTAACCGCCGGCAACAGTCGGGCACCACATGTAAGCCGAGGGCTCGCAGACGGGTTGACTGCCGCTCGATCTGTGAAAACCATCACGGATTGACGTGGCACTGCTGCGCTTGCTTCCGCCTACCGTCAGCCGACAGCCCGACTAGAGCAGATGCATCTGCAGCACCCGCGCCACGTGCAAGGTCTCGCGGCCGGCGCCGTCGGCGATCTGATGCCGGCAACTGGTGCCGTCGGCCACGATCACCGTCTCGGCGCTGGCGGCGCGCACGGCGGGCAGCAGGTTCAGTTCGGCCATTTGCAGCGACACGTCGACGTGTTCGGCCTCGTAGCCGAAGCTGCCGGCCATGCCGCAGCACGAACTCTCGATCAGGCTCGGCGCCGCGCCCGGGATGAGTTTCAGCACCTCGAGCACCGGCGACATGGCCGCAAACGCCTTCTGGTGACAGTGGCCGTGCACCAGCAGCGGCCGGGTGGCCGGTTTCAGTACGGGGGCGAACCGGCCGGCCTTGGCCTCGCGAGCCAGGAACTCCTCGAACATCAACGCCTGCCCGGCGACGACCTGCGCCGATTCGCCCAGCCCCATGGCGAGAAACTCGTCGCGCAGCGTGAACAGGCACGAGGGTTCCAGGCCGACGATGGTGATGCCGCGCCGCGCCAGCGGCTCGAGTGCATCGACCATCTGCCTGGCCTTGGCCTTGGCTTCGTCGGCCAGACCACCGGCCATCAAGGTGCGGCCGCAGCACAGGGGCTCAGCGGTTGAGCCACCAGCCGGCGTGCCGCTGGCCACATGCACGGCATATCCGCCGGCCTGCAGCACCTTCACGGCGGCGACGGCGTTTTCGCTCTCGAAGTAACCGTTGAAGCTGTCGACGAGCAGCGCCACGGCCTTGGGCGCCGCCAGCGCCTGCTCGCGGTTCACCAGGCCCAGCGCCGAACTGGTGCGCCAGAAGGTGTCGCTGCGCCAGGCCGGCAGACTGCGCCTGGCCGAGATGCCGGTGAGACGTTCACCCAGCCGCGCCAGCACGGGCAACTTGTTGCGCAGGTTGAGCAGCGCCGGCAGGCCGGGCACGCCCGACACCCGCCGGGCGATCTGCGGCACCCGCGCGATCAGCCTGGCGCGCCGGCTCACGCCGTGCACCTGGGCGCGTTGCGCCAGCACCTCGAGCTTCACCTTGGCCATGTCGACGCCGGTCGGGCAGTCGCGTTTGCAGCCCTTGCAGCTCACACACAGGTCCAGGGCGGCGTGGACTTCCGCGCTGGCAAGGGCCAGTGTGCCGGCATCGGAGGTGCGCAGCGATCCGCCACCGGAGGCCAGAAACGCCTGTGTGGCCGGGCTGATGCGAGGATGGGCTGGGGACGCCGCAGCCGTCGTGCCCTGTGCGCCAGCCGCGCCTGCAGTGCTACCCGTCGCGGAGTTGGCGGCAGTTGCTGCCGCGGACGAGGGCGCCGAGTTCATCGCGGCAGCGATGGCCGCATCGGCATGGCCAAAACCCGCCACCCCTTCGATGCGCCCGCCCAGCGCCAGGCGCAGCGTGTTGGCGCGCCCGCGTGTGAGGTGTTGTTCGTCGCGTGTGACGCGGTAACTCGGGCACATGGTGCCGGCGTCGAACTTGCGGCAGTGGCCGTTGTTGTTGCACATCTCCAGCGCCTTGGCCAAGCCTTGTGCGGCGTCGCCGCCGGTGCCCGGGGCGGTGGTGGCTTCGGTCACCGCGTCGGCCTGAACGTTCCAGGCGGACCAGTCGTAGGCGGTCTGCAGCGGCAGGGCGGTGTAGCCGGGCGGGTAACGCATCAGGCTGGTGTCGTCCATGCGTGGTGTGTCGACGATGCGGTTGGGCGCGAACAGCCCGGCCGGGTCGAAGTGCTGCTTGATGGCGCGTATCGCGTCGTTCAGCCTTGGCCCGAACTGCCAGGCCACCCACTCGCCGCGGCACAGGCCGTCGCCGTGTTCACCGCTGTAGGCGCCCTTGAACTTGCGCACCAGCACGGCGGCCTCTTCGGCGATGGCGCGCATCTTGATGGCGCCTTCGCGTCGCATGTCCAGGATGGGCCGCACATGCAACGTGCCGACCGAGGCATGGGCGTACCAGGTGCCGCGGGTGCCGTGGCGCGCAAAGACTTCGGTGAGGGCGTCGGTGTAGGCGGCCAGATGTTCCAGCGGCACGGCGCAATCCTCGATGAAGCTCACCGGCTTGCCGTCGCCCTTCAGGCTCATCATGATGTTCAGCCCGGCCTTGCGCACCTCCCACAGCGCCGACTGGCGCGGCGCGTCGCTCATCTCGACCACGCTGCCCGGCAGACCCAGGTCACCCATCAGTTCGACCAGGCCGGCCAGGCGGCGTTTCAGTTCGCCCGCGTCCTCGCCGCTGAACTCGACCAGCAGCAGTGCCTCGGGTGTGGCCGCACCGGGCTCGACCAGCGCCGACTCCATGACGGCCTTGAACGCCGGGTTCAGCCGCGCCAGGTCGACCATGGTGCGGTCCACCAGCTCGACCGCGCTCGGGCCGAGGGTGACGATGTGCTGCGCGCTGTCCATCGCGGTGTGGAAACTCGCGAAGTTGACGACGCCCAGCACCTTGGCCCTGGGCAGCGGCGCGAGTTGCAGCGTCAGGCTGCGCGTGAAGGCCAGCGTGCCTTCCGACCCCACCAGCAAATGCGCCAGATTGACGCTGCCGTCGTGGGTGTAGGGCCGCTCGTTTTGCGGGCGGAAGATGTCGAGGTTGTAGCCCCCGACCCGGCGCATCACCTTGGGCCAATGGGCATCCAGCTCGTGGGCATGGGCCAGGGCGAGCTGGCGCACGAAGCCGGCGATGGTGGCGGCGTCGTTGCCTAGCCGGTCGAGCGGGCCGAAGTCGAGCAAGCGCCCATCGGCCATCCAGGCCCGGGCGCCCTGCACGTTGTGCACCATGTTGCCGTAACGGATCGACCGGCTGCCACACGAGTTGTTGCCCGCCATGCCGCCCAGCGTGGCCTGCGCGCTGGTCGACACATCGACCGGAAACCAAAGCCCCAGTGGCTTGAGCCGGGCGTTGAGGTGGTCGAGCACCAGGCCGGGTTCGACCTCGGCGGTGCGTGCCTCGGCGTTCACGTTGAGTACACCGCGCAGGTGTTTGCTGCAGTCGACCACCAGCGAGGGCCCGACTGTCTGGCCACATTGCGAGCTGCCGGCGCCACGCGCCAGCACGGGCGCCTTCAGCTCGCGGGCGATGTCGAGTGCGGTGGCGACGTCGTCGGCTGTGCGTGGCACGAACACACCCGTCGGCATGATCTGGTAGATCGACGCATCGGTGGCATACCGAGCGCGTGATGCGGCGTCGAACAGCACTTCGCCCTGGGTCGATGCAGCCAGCCGACGCGCCAGTTCGAGTGATGCTTCGGGCAGCTGCGGCGCGAGCTGCTTGCTGGCTGCCTCAACATTGCGGCGGTGGACGGTGATGGGTGCGGAGGTGGTCATGCCGGGGCCTGCAAGGTAGGGGAGGGCAACATCGTGGTGGTGCCACTGCCGATCAGCTCGATCACCGCGTCGCGTTTGTTGAGCAGGTGCCGGCGCAGCAGCGCGCCCAGCGCCGGGCCGTCACGGCTGACCAGCAGCTCGACCATGCGGTCGTGTTCACCCACGGCGCGTTGCCACTTGGCTTCGTCGAAGTTGGACCTGAAACGCAGTGCCTGCAGCCGGGCGTTGAGCGTCGACCAGGTCTGCGTCAACACCCGGTTGCCGGCCGCCAGGTTGATGTGGCTGTGGATGCAGGCGTTGAGGCGGTAGTAGGTCGGCAGGTCGCGCCGGGTGTAGGCCGCCAGCATCTCGTAGTGCAGGGCGCGGATCTCGGCCAGGGCTGCCGGGGTGATACGCACGGCGGCCAGCTCGCCGGCCTGGGCTTCGAGCCCGGCGATGACCTCGAAGCTGTCACTCACGTCCTGCACCGACATCTGCGCCACCACGGCGCCGCGGTTGGGCAGCAGTTCGACCAGACCCTCGGCCGCCAGCATGCGCAGCGCCTCGCGCAGCGGCGTGCGCGACACCTGCAAGCGCTCGCTCAGTTCACGTTCGTTGAGTTTGGCGCCTGGTGCGAGCTCACCTTCGATGATGCGCTGACGCAGGCGCTGCACCACGTCCTGCTGCAGCGTGGCAGGTGGTGCAGGGGCAGACAAGGGCAGGGCGCTCATGCCCACAGTTTTGCATACAAAACCTCTCAGATCAGCCACCATGAGGTGCCGCATCATTGGTACATCCACGGGCGCAGCATGGCTTTTTTGCATGCAATACTGGCTCGAACCCAGCTCACCAGGACCTTCGCCGTGTTGCTCGACGCCCATTTCACCGGCCGCCACTTCCTGCAGATCCCCGGGCCCAGCCCGGTGCCCGACCGGATCCTGCGCGCCATCAGCCTGCCCACCATCGACCACCGCGGCCCCGAGTTCGGCGCCCTGGGGCTGACACTCATCGCCGGGCTGAAGAAGGTCTTCCAGACGCAGCATCCGGTCGTGATCTACCCCGCCTCGGGCACAGGTGCCTGGGAGGCCGCGCTGGTCAACACGCTAAGCCCGGGTGACCAGGTGCTGATGTACGAGACCGGCCACTTCGCCAGCCTGTGGAAGAAGCTCGCCGAGCGGCTGGGTCTGCAGCCCGAGTTCATCGGCCTGCCGGGTGCCGAGGGCTGGAGGCAAGGTGTCGATGCCAATCACATCGAGACACGCCTGCGCGCCGACACCAATCACGCCATCAAGGCTGTGTGTGTGGTGCACAACGAAACCTCGACCGGTGTCACCTCCAACATCGCCGCGGTGCGGCGAGCCATCGACGCGGCCGGTCATCCGGCGCTGCTGCTGGTCGACACCATCTCGGGTCTGGCCTCGGCCGACTACCGGCACGACGAGTGGGGCGTGGACGTGAGCATCAGCGGATCACAAAAGGGCCTGATGCTGCCGCCGGGCCTGAGCTTCAACGCCCTGTCGCCCAAGGCGCTGGCGGCGAACAAGACGGCCAAGCTGCCGCGCAGCTTCTGGGCCTGGGACGAGATCGTCGCCATGAACGCGACCGGCTACTGGCCCTACACACCCAGCACCAACCTGCTGTACGGCCTGGCCGAGTCGCTGAAGATGCTCGAGGAGGAGGGGCTGCCCAACGTCTTCGCCCGCCACAAGCGCTGGAGCGCGGGTGTACGTGCTGCGGTCACGGCCTGGGGCCTGCCGATCCAGTGTGCCGACGCGAGCCTGTATTCACCCATCCTCACCGGCGTGATGACACCCGAGGGGGTGGATGCCGACGCGGTACGTGCGCTCATCCACCAGCGTTTCGACCTGTCGCTGGGCACCGGGCTGGGCAAGGTCAAGGGCCGCATGTTCCGCATCGGCCACCTGGGTGACGTCAACGACCTGACGCTGGTAGCCACCGTGGCCGGCTGCGAGATGGGCCTGCAGCTGGCCGGTGTGAAGCTCGCCGGCTCGGGCGTGCAGGCGGTGATGGCGTATTTCGCCGAACACCGCGGCGCCGGGCTGCGACCGCTGGGCGGCGGCTAGGCCGCGGACAACAACGATTCCAACCACCTCACCGAGGAGACACCCACCATGATGCAACGACGCACCTTCATCCAGGCTGCTGCAGGCACTGCAGCCGGCCTGGCGGCACCCGCACTGATCGCGCAGGAATGGCCCAGTTCGGCGGTGCGTATCGTCGTGGGTTTTCCGCCCGGTGGTGGCACCGACGCGCTGGCGCGGGTGTTGTCGGTCAAGCTGACGGAGATGTGGAAGCAGCAGGTCATCGTCGAGAACAAGGCCGGCGTGGCCGGTGTGCTGGCGGCCGACTACGTGTCACAACAGCCGGCTGACGGCAACACGCTGCTGATGGCACACATCAACAGCCATGCGCTGGCGCCCAACCTGCAGCCCAAGCTGCGTTACAACGTGGAGCGCGACTTCACACCCATCATGCTGGTGGGGGTGACGCCCAACCTGCTCATCGCCAACAAGAACCAGGCCGCCAAATCGGTGCCCGACATCGTGGCGCTGTGCAAGGCCCAGCCGGGCAAGGTGAGTTTCGGCTCGGCCGGGGCCGGCTCGGCGCAACATCTGGCGCTGGAAATGTTCAAGCTGCGCGCCAAGGTCGACGCATTGCACGTGCCGTACAAGGGCAGCGGCCCGCTGCTGCAGGACCTGATTGGCGGGCAGATCCAGTACAGCTTCGAGACCATGACGGCGGCCACGCCCCACGTGAAAAGTGGCAACGCGCTGGCCATCGCCCAGACCCGCGGCAAACGCGCCAAGGGCCACCCCAGCGTGCCGACCATGGCCGAGCTGGGTTTTGAAGGCTTCGACGCCACCACCTGGTACGGTCTGGCCGGCCCGGGCAAGCTGAGCCCGGCCATCGTGGCCAAGATCAACCGCGATGCCAATGCCGTGCTGGCCATGCCCGACGTGCAGGAAAAGCTCGACACCTACGGCGCCGAAGATGGTGGCGGCAGCCCCGAGAAGTTCGCCGAGTTCATCCGCAGCGAAACCGCCAAGTGGGCCAAGGTGGTGAAGGACGCAGCAGTGAGGATCGACTCCTGAAAGGAGCCCCAGTCGATCAGCTGGGCAATCCGATCTCGCGCCTGTGCCCCTCGCTGTAAAGGGGTGCGGTCGCCGGCGCAAGACACGGGCCCGGATTGCTGCGCGACGACCCCGGGGAGTTACCTTGCGCGGCTGCGAGCCCGATCAGGCGAGACGGCGCTGATTGAGCACCAGCACCACCTCGGCGGCGGCGCGGCTGAGGCGGTCGACTTCGATGGGGTCGGCCAGCGGGTCGTGGTTGGCTTCGGTGTCAGACGACGCTTGGGTGCCACCAGCTTCGCTGTCGCCTGTCTCACCCAGCACCGAGTCGCTGCCCAGCACGGCGATGGGCAGCAGGGCCGAGGCGAGTGCCGGGTCGTCGAACAAGGCGCCCCAGCCTGCGGGGTCAAGCTCGACGGCCTGCAGGAAACCGGCGCACCAGTCCTGCGCGTCGGCCAGGTCGTCGCTGATGGGTTCATCCTCGTCGTCCCCGGCGGCTGCGTCGGCCAGACCGAGTGCATCCAGGCTGGCCACACTGAACACCGGTTGCCAGTCCTTGGGCGACTGGCGCAGCCGGGTGTCGATGTCGTGCAGATGGCGCAGCACCAGCATGGTCACGCGTTTGCGCTGCTTCTGGCTGGTGAAGGGCGCGGCGCCGCCGGCCGCGTCGTCGCCGCCCCAGACTACAGGCAGCCAGTCGGCGCCGGGCAGATCGATCAGCGGTCGGGGAGCGACCAGCAGGGCGGTGAGGTAGCCGTCGAGTAGCTCGACATTCATCGCCCCGGCGCCGGGCAGCACGGACAGCAACTCGTCGAGTGCTTCGAGCTCGTCGTCGTCGAGTGGGCGGTGGTCTGAATTCGGGTTGTAGTGCGGGTAGTCCAAGCGCTTGCCTTTGCTCTGCGTTGCCTCGGCGGATGATGCATGCCGGGGCGCGATTGTGGCGCCTGGCTCGGGCTCGGGTCCAGGTTGACGAATGACAAACCTGCATGTCGCGCCCGGTCCAAGAATCGATCGATTCCCCAACCACAACAAGGACAGCCATGAGACAAGTCAACCACCGCCGCAGCCTGATGTTGGGCATGTTGACCAGCGCCGTCGCGCTGGCGGCCACGCTGGCCTGGTCCGGCGCGCTGGCGCAAGGCCAGGGCAGCACCACCGCCGCGCCCGACAACCAGACCGACCTCGAGACCGTGCGTCGCGCCGTCCACGTGTGCGCCGCTTGCCACGGCGAAGGCGGGCGCAGCACGGTGGCGGTGTATCCGCGCCTGGCGGGGCAGCAGGCGCTGTACACCGTGGCGCAACTGCGCGATTTTCGTGCACAGAAACGCGCCGAGACCGACACCCAGGCTTATATGTGGGGGGTGTCGGCGCTGCTGGACGACGCCACCATCGAAGGCCTGGCCGACTACTACGCGCAGCAGACACCCGCGCCGGGCAAACCGGTCAAGCCCGGTGACAAGGCGCTGGTCGAGGCCGGTCGCAAGATCTTCGCCTTCGGCCTGCCGGCACGGGCACGCGCCTGTGCCGATTGCCACGGCGACAACGCCGAAGGCGCGGCAGGTTTTCCGCGCCTGGCCGGTCAACACGCGGACTACGTGTTTCGTCAGCTCAAGGTGTTCGGCACCCGGCTGCGCCCGCACGGCGTGATCATGAAAAGTGAAGCCGCCAACATGACCACTGCCGAGATGAAGGCCGTGGCGGCCTACGTGGCCACACGCTGACGGTCCGGCATCGACGAGACTCGGCACCATGACACTCCAGATGCAGACGCAGCGCATCCAGCTGCTGCAGCGTATGCCGGTGTTCGGCGCCATTCGCGACGATGCGCTCGACCTGCTGCTGCGCCAGGCGCGCATCGTGAATGTGCCGGCGGGTGACTACTTCTTTCGAGAAGGTGACCAGGCCCAGGCCATGTACGTGCTCGAAAGCGGTCGCGCCGCCGTGCTCAAGGCGTGGGAAGGCAGCGACTACCTGCTGCACCACTTGCAGGCCGGCGACTGCCTGGGCGAGATGGCGCTGATGGACCTGTTTCCTCGCAGCGCGAGTGTGCGTGCCGTCGTGGATTGCAGCGCCATCGAGATCACACCGGCCGACCTGATGCGCCTGGCCGAGACCGACATGGAGCAGTTCGCGCTGATCCAGATGAACATCGGCCGCGAGGTCTGCCGGCGCCTGCGCGCCACCGACGAACTGCTGTTCGCCTGCCACCGCGGAGCGGCCGAACTCGGTCAGGACACGGTGTTCAGGTCACACTGACTCACGCCCAGCCGAACAAGGTGCGCACCTGCTGCGCCGTCAGGTTGATCGGGTCGGTCGAGGCCTGGGGAAACTGGCGCTGCCGCGGGTGTTTCACGCCACCGGCGTTCTGGCCCAGCACCGCGACAGCCTCGACTTTCCAGCCTGCGACCTTGAAGGCGTCGAGATAAGTCTGGGCGTCGGGGTAGAGCGCGGGTTCGAGTGGATGCGCCGACGGCCACAGGCAGAACACCGCGGCGCCGCAGCGTTTGCGCGCCACTTCGGCCTGGAAGTCTTCGGCTGTCGTGCGTGACTCCTGCAGCGAGCCGACACGCGCATAGATGCGCAGCGGCGCCGTGGCGTTCAGCAGCTGGATGTCGCGCACGCTGCGGTTGAAACACCCGGTCAGGCAACGCAGCACCGACGACTTGCGGGTGTTGGGATTGCCGATGACGACGTAGGCTTGCATGGGCGGCGAATGGATGGGTCGGCGTGAGTGTCAGCCTGGCGCAGCAAATTGCAGCTGCATGTGTAGCTTGGACTTGTACCCGGTGCCGGTGTAGATCGCCAGCGGCTCCAGGCCAAAACGCTGGAATCCGGCCCGCTCGTACAGCGCAATCGCCGAGGTGTTGCCCTCGGTCACGGTGAGCGACATCAGTTTTACCTCGGCGCGCTGGCGGGCATGGGTGATGGCTGCCTGCAGCAAGGCTTGCCCGGCGCCCAGGCCGCGGCAGGGCTGGGCGACGAACATGCCGACCAGATGTGCCTTGTGCCTGATCTTGAGCCGGGTCTCGAACTCCACGGCGACCGACCCCACGAGTCGGCCCTCATCAAACGCACCGAAGGCCTGGCTGGCACCGTGCGGATCACTCAGGCGCCCCAGCCACCAGGTGGTCGATGCGCTGGCGCGCTCCTGCGCCGTGCTGGTGTAGGCGTCGGCATCGAGTTCATAGGCCTGCAGCATCAACTCGCGGTAGGCCTGCAGGTCGGGCGCAGCGAGTGATCTGACGTTCATGGCGAACGGCCTGATGTGCGCCTTCTGGTCAGCCGTAGTTGGCGATCCACTTCACGCCGTCGGCATGCGCCGATTCGATGGCCAGTTCGGCCGACACGAAGTGGCCACGGGTCACGGCCAGTGTGCGTGGCCGGCTGGGCCAGGCATTGCGCGACACGACGAGTGTGGGTTCGAACTTGCCGTTGTCCAGCGCCTTGGCGCCGCAGAGCAGGTCATACGGCTCGTGCCGGTATACGCGTTGTTCTGCCATGCCCCACCTGGATTTGTCGCAATGGCCCAGTATGCCTGCGCCGGGCGTAGCCTCGTGCCTGCCGAAGCAGGTGGCCAGGCGCATGACGTGGATGGACAACGCCCGGCGCGCGACGGCCTCCAGGCTCCGTGTCAGTTTGTCAGGGCGGGGAAGCAGCCGCGGCGGCGCGCAAAGCCAACGCATCTCGCGCGGCAATGCGGCCTTCGTCGGTGGGCACCACCCAGATCTCGACGCGGCTGTCGGCAGCGTGGATCGGGACGATGCTGTTGCCGTCGGCGGCCAGGTTGGCGGCAGGGTCGAGCTCGAGGCCCAGGAAGCCCAATGCGGCGCACACGTCGGCGCGTAACGCCTTGTCGTGTTCACCGATGCCGCCGGTGAAGCCGATCAGGTCGATGCCGCCGAGCAAGGCGGTGAGGGCGCCACATTCACGCACCACGCGGTGGGTGAACAAGGCGATGGCCCGTTCGGCACCGGGTTCGCTGCTGGCGCGCAGGGTGCGCATGTCGGCCGATATGGCCGAGACACCGAGCAGGCCCGATTGTTTGTACAGCAGCTTCTCGATGCGGTCACCGTCCCAGCCCTGGCGCAGCAGGTGCAGCAGCACGCCGGCGTCGATCGAGCCGCTGCGGGTGCCCATCATCAGGCCGTCGAGTGCCGAGAAACCCATGGTCGTGGCGACGCTGCGACCGTCGCGCACGCCGCACAGGCTGGCGCCATTGCCCAGGTGGGCGAGCAACATGCGTTTGTGTGCGGCCGGTGTAATGGTGGCGAGTTGCTCGCTCACATAGCGGTACGACAGGCCGTGAAAGCCGTAGCGGCGCACACCTTCGGTGTAGAACGATTCGGGCAGGCCGAAGTGTTGCTCGGTGACGCTGGTGGTGGCGTGAAACGCCGTGTCGAAGCAGGCGACCTGCGGCAGATCGGGGCAGGCCAGCATGAAGGCCTTGACGCCCGCCACGTTGTGCGGCTGATGCAGCGGTGCCAGCGGGTTCAGGCTTTCCAGGTACGCAAGCACGTCGGCCGTGATCACCACCGAGCTGGCGTAACGATCACCACCATGCACGATGCGGTGCGCCACGGCCAGCAACTGCATGCCGCCGTCCTGCTGCACCGCTTGTGTCACCGCGCGCAGCGCGGCAGCGAAAGGGGATTCGTCCGCGCCGACGCTCAGCGCCCGTTTCACGCTCTGGCCACCCGGCAGCTTGATGGCAATGACGGCCTGGCCGCCCGGCTCGAGCCCTTCGGCCAGGCCGGACAAACCCGCCGAACCGATCACGTCCAGGCTCGACAGGTCGGCGCCGGCAGCCAAGGCCGCCGGGTTGCAGGGATAGACCGCGAACTTGAGCGACGACGATCCGGCGTTGACACTCAGTACCGCCGTTGGTGCGGCCGGATTGATCGTTGCGCTGGTCGTCGTGGTGGCTGATGAACTGGGTGTGGCACTCATGGTGGCAGCACTCACAGCGGGCGGGTGCGGTAGCTGTGTGCCAGCAGCACGGCCAGCGCGGCCGAGGCCAGGCGGGCGGTGGCGCCGTCGGCGCGGCTGGTCAGGGCGATCGGCACCCGTGCGCCGAGCACCACGCCGCTGCCCATGGCGCCACCCAGGTACTCGAGCTGCTTGGCCAGGATGTTGCCGCTGATGAGGTCGGGCACGAGCAGGATGTCCGGGTCACCGGCCACCGGCGAGACGATGCCCTTGGTGCGCGCCGCCTCGATCGAGATGGCGTTGTCGAAGGCCAGCGGCCCGTCGACGATGCCGCCGGTGATCTGGCCACGATCGACCATCTTGCACAGCGCCGCGGCGTCGAGTGTGGCGATCATCTTGGGGTTGACACTTTCCACCGCGGCCAGGATGGCCACCTTGGGCTGCGCCACACCCAGCACACGCGCCATGTCGATGGCGTTTTGCAGGATGTGCATCTTCTCTTCGAGCGTGGGCGCGATGTTCAGCGCCGCGTCGGTGACGAGCAGTGGCTTGTGATACGTCGGCACGTCGAAGCGGAACACGTGCGACATGCGCCGCTTGGTGCGAAGTTCTGGGCGTGCAAGTACGGCCTTGATGACTTCGTCGGTGTGCAGGCTGCCCTTCATGAGCGCCTGCACTTCGCCGGCGGCGGCCATGGCGGCGGCACGTTCGGCGGCGGCGTGGCTGTGCGGCACGTCTTCGATGAAGGCGCTGCCCAGGTCCAGGCCGGCTTCGTCGGCCACGGCCAGCAGCTTGTCGCGCGGTGCCACGATCACGGGTGTGAACAGGCCGTGTTCGGCTGCGTCGAGTGCACCACGCAGTGATTCGGTATCGCAGGGATGGACGATGGCGCAATGCAGACGTTCACCGTTAGCCGCGGCCATCGCCAGCAGGCTCTTGAGGCCGGCGGCGGCGTCGAACACCTGCCAGCGCAGTGCGTTGCTGCGCAGTACGCGTTGCTTGTGTTTGGGCGCCTTGACGATGGCTTCGCCCACCATCAGGTCCTCGCCGTGCATGCGGCGCACGACGCAGTCGAGCGTCACGATGCCGGTGGCGTTGTCCTTGGCTTTGACGGTGACCGACACCTCGAGCGGCACACCGGCACGCACCGGGCGCAGGAAACGCATGCGCTGCTCGACGTAGACCGTGCCGGGCCCGGGGAACACCGTGCCGAGCACCGTCGACACCAGGGCGCCGCTCCACATGCCGTGGGCGGTGCGGCCGAGCAGGCCTTCACCCTTGGCGTAGTCGTCGTCCACATGGGTCGGGTTGAGGTCGCCCGAGACGGCGGCAAAGGCTTCGATGTCGGCTTCGGTGAGTGACCGGGTGACGGTGGCGCTCTGGCCGACGTAGAGCTCGTCGCAGGTGACACTTTCCATCCACTCTTCGCGGAGTTCGACGTTCATGTGGGTTTCCTTCTGGCTTTCGATTTCGAATCGGTTGGGTCGGGCCGGGTCAGTTCATGACCAGTGCATGCTGGGCACCCAGGCCCGCAGGCTGTGGCCACGTTCGCCGTGTGGGCCGGGGCGGGCCCGCAGCCGGCGGGTGTTGAGGTCATGCGCCAGGCGGCGGGCCATCTGTGGGTCGGACCACAGGTGGACCAGCGCGTAGGCTTCGTGTTGCTCGCCGGGCGCCACCATCACCTCGACCGCCAGGTCGTGGCTCAAGCGCCGGATCACGCCGCTGCAGCCGGCGAGCAGCATTCGCACCTCGTCACTGCTGGTGGCCGGATTCAGGCCGAAGATAAGCATCACCCGATCGGCTGGGTTGTGGTTGCTGCCTGGCATGGCTGATCTCGCTGATCTGGTTCACACATCGCCTGCGCTGGTGCCAGGGGCAAGCTCGACCATCGAGTTGCTGGCTGGCGCCGCATTGTCCACGGCTTCTGTGTCAAACCAAGGGTATACCCTGAAATTCTGAGCGTCGATCTCGGGAGGCTCAGGCGTCCGCAGCGGACAAGCCCTTGCGGCTGGCGCGCACGATCGGCGCCGCAGCCCGCGCGCCGCGCCTGGCTCGTTTGGGCGTGGCGGGTGTTGTTGCAGTCGCCGCGATAGGCTGTTCGGCCGCACCTGACATTGCCGTCGCATCGTTGCCCTGCTCGAACGGCCGCACCAGCGCCTGCGCCAGTTCGAAGACACGTTCGGGCGCAACACCCAGGTAGATGCCCAGGCGTTCCACCACGTCGTACTGCGGTGCTTCGGGTGTCGGGTCGACCATCAACACGGCGGCGGCGACGGCCAGGGCGCGTTCGCGCAGGTCGGTGTCGGGCAACATGGCGGCCACGGCCTGCAGCGCCTGGGTGGGCGCCACGGCGAGCACGCGGGCTTCTTCACGCATGAGGGCGCGCCAGTCGATGGCCTCGTCCTGGGCGTCGTTCGGATACCGGTCGGCCAGCTGACGCGCCAGGCGCATGCTGCGGCGTTCGAAGCTGCCGGTTTCGAGCATGCCAGCCTGCACGATGCGGCAGACCGCACGCGCCAGGTTGCCGGTGCCCAGATGTGGCAGCACCTCGCGGCGATGGCGGGCCAGATCGGCATTGGCGCGTTGTTCGGCGCGTTCGGCGTCGCTGGGCAGCGGCTTGAGCCAGGCGCCCAGGCCGAAGGGGCCGAAGGCCAGGCGGGTCCAGTTGACGGTGGCCTGATCACGCAGGTCGCGGTACAGGTTCATCGAGATCTCGACCAGGTCGGAGAACTGCTTCTCGACCTGGCGCGCCGGGTGGTCGTCCGGCAGGGCATGGCGTTGTTCACGCACCCGGGTGGCCATGGCGGCCAGATGGGCGCTGCCGGGCTGCACATCCGACACCAGCTGGCGCTGCCAGCGCATCGGGTGCAGGTGGGTGATGGCATCGGCCACCTTGCGGTTGGACATGGCCCGCACGACCGGGCGCATCCAGGTCTTGTAGATCGTGCTGTTGATCTCGGAGAGCTGCGCCACGGTGGAGAACAACTTTTCTTCGTCGCGCCCCTCGGGGTTGAGCGCCCGGATGTCGTCCATGGTGCGGTGGATGAAATCGGCGCTGTAGCTGCCGGGCTCGAGTTCGTCCCAGCGCTCGGGTGCACGTTCGACCTTGTGGCCGGCCTTGTCGACCAGCTTCATCTCGTACAGACCGGGCGGCAGGCTGGCGATCACATCCATCGAGTTGACGATCTGGTCGTGTTCCTTGCGTGCGATGTCGCCGCCAACAAAGATGCCCAGGTGGCCGATGTCCTCGTGCAGCACGTAGATGATGGTGCGGCCGGCCGCGGCGATGGCGCGTTCGTCGCCCCAGGTGTCGATGATCCAGTCCAGCGCCTGCGGCGGCGGCGTGATGTTGTCGCCCCACGAGGCAAAACACACCACCGGCGAGGTGATGTTGCGCAGGTCGAGCGGCAGGCCGTCGATCTGCATCTCGCCTCGCGCCAGCCGGTTGCCGACGAACAGGTTCTCGACGATGGTCTCGATTTCGGCGCCAGTCATGCGGAAGTAGCCGCCCCACCAGCGTTCGAAATCGAGGAAACGTTCGGCCTCTGTGTCGACCTTGGCATACAGGCGTTGGTACTTGCTCCACTTGGCATGCGCCGGGTTGAGCTTCTCGAAGTTCTCGACCAGGTGTGCGCCGTCGAAACGGTCGGCGTTGAGGTCGCCGGTGAACGAAGCCAGCCAGGCGCCGCCCAGGCTGGCGCCGCTGTAACGCATCGGGTTCATCTTCGAGCCGCCGGCCCAGTAAGACATCGGCGAGCCCACCAGCACCGTGGTGCCGAACAGTTCGGGGCGTGCCGCGGCCAGCATGGCGATGGCCCAGCCGGCCTGGCAGTTGCCGATCACCACTGGCTTTGAAAGCGCCTGCGGGTGGCGTTCGGCCACCACCTCGAGAAACCGCGCCTCGGCCGCCATCACGTCTGCCAGGGTCTGGCCTTCTTCGGGTTGCGGGCGGAACGTGACGAAGTAGACCGGGTGCCCGGCACGCAGCGCCACGCCGATTTCGGAGTCTTCCTTGAAGCCGCCGATGCCCGGGCCATGGCCGGCGCGGGGGTCGACCACCACCACCGGCGCGGCCTGCGGATCACTCGCGACACCGGCCAGCGGCAGCAGGTGCAGCAGCGAATAGTTGCAGCGGCGCGGCAGGTCGCGGCCGTCGAGCACCGGTTCGTGCGCGAACTTCAGCAGCGCGGGCGCGCCGTCGTTGACGTGTTCGGTGTAGATGTTGCCGCGCTGGCGCAGCGTGTCGAGAAACAGCACGCTACGTTCGAGTGCGTCGAGCGCAACGTCGGCGCCAGGGATGTCGGCGAGCAGACCCAGGGTGGAGGAGCTGACGCCTGTGGAGGCGAGGGGGGCGTTCATGATGCTACCGGTGGTTGCTTGACGCGATCGTCACCTGTCTATCGACAGGTCGATCGTGTGATTAAGCGGGCTATCCGGCTCGAAAGCCGGCATGACTTGTGCGGTGCAGCATTCTTGGCTGCAACTCACAGGTCGACGCGTCAAGTACCTTGCGAAGGATCAAATCTGGCCCCCGGTCAGGGGGTGGCGCCCGCAGGCTGCCGCCCGGGTCGGACCTGGCGGGTCGACCCGGTGTGCTGGTCGGCGAAGTTGCCGCGCCGGCCGGTGCCGGCCACGTCGGGCCGGATCAAGCCGGTTCGCTGGCCTCGACGCGTTGCACGTCGACGATGGCCACGCGGGGTGTGTCCCAGTGGTCAGCCGCGGCCGGGATGAACTTCAGCAGCACCAGATCGGCGTCGTCACGCCCGCCCGGAAACCAGGTGGCGGCTTGGGGTGTCCACAGCCGTTCGAGGCGGGCACGGTCGGTGTCGATCTCGGCATGGCCGCTGAGCGACACGTAGCGCGAGCGCGCTGCGTCGCTGAAGCTGAGGTTGACGGTGTCCAGGCGCTGCATCTTGGTCGAGCGTGCATCGGCCAGAAACCATAGCGCGCCGCCGTCGGGCGCGCCCAGCAGCCACATGGGCCGGCTCGTCAGGGCGCCGTCGGCGTCGAGATTGGTCATCATCGCCACGGGCATGCCGGCTATCCACGTGCCCAGCTGGGTCCACTCGTCATGGTTGTTCTGGTCGTCGTGCACGGTGTACTCCTGACTGCGGCAAAACCCGCATCATCGCCCACAACGGTGCGCCGACGCTGACGTCCCTGTCGTGGGTGCAGTTGCAGGTGTGTCGGCGTGCCCAGGCGTGGGGCCAATCGGCCGGCGATCCGGTGTTCTCACGAACATGCCGCCCGCTGCCGCTGGGAGGGGTCGGGGCGGTCGCGAGCAGTTCACGGTCATACTTGGCGGCCATGACTGCAATCAGCTCTGTTCGCCACCACCACCTGTACACGGCGCTGGCCGCCACCTTGACAGCCATCCTGGTTCCTGGCCTGTCGGCTTGTGTAGCCTCCGGCGCCCCGCAAGCGGTTGCGCCGTTTGCCGACACATCCACAGAGCTGCCCGGCCTGCCCGCCGGTCGTGGCCTGCTGCTGTTCGGTGAACAACATGACCAGGTCGACCACCAGCGGCAGATTGCCGCCGAGGTCAGCCGCCTCGCGGCAGCCCGCCGGCTGCGCGCCGTGGTGATGGAGATGGCCGACAGCGGCCGCGACACCACGGCGTTGCCGCCGGGTGCCGACGAGGCCCGGGTGCGTGAGGCCCTGGGCTGGGTCGACGCGGGTTGGCCCTGGGCACGTTATGCCCCTGTGGTGATGGCCGCGGTGCGCGCCGGTGTGCCGGTGTACGGCGGCAACCTGCCAAGGGCGCAGATCCGGCCGAGCATGGCCGATGTGCAACTCGACAGCCGAGTCGAACCCGGCGTGCGTCAGCAATTGGGTGCAGCCGTCAACGACGGCCACTGTGGCCTGCTGCCGCTCAAGCAGTTGCCGGCCATGGTGCGGGTGCAGATCGCACGCGACCTCAGCATGGCGACGACGCTGGCGCGGGTGAGTGGCGCGAGTGGCAAGCTGCCCGCCTCGCCGAGTGCCGACATCGTGGTGCTGCATGCCGGTGAGCGCCATGTGGCGCGCGACGCGGGCGTGCTGCTGCACTTTGCCGCCGTCGGCCTGGACGTGTCGCAGGCCCATGTGGTGGTGTTCGGCGACAGCGAAGCCGTGGCCGACGAGCGCCGTGCCGCCGCGCTGACACCACGCGAGGATGAGTGCAAACGCCTGCGCGAGAAACTCACGGGCGGTTGACGCCTGTCCCCACGGTCGCCGGTTCGTTCAGCCGTTCGATCACCCGTTCGATCACTCATCGACATCACCCGACGCTTGCCGCCCCCATGACGACATCTGCTGCTGCGCCCACCCGGTCGTTTTCCTCCGTGCCTGACCTCAGGCGCCCGCGCGCGCTGGCGTTCGATGTGTTCGGCACCGTGGTCGACTGGCACGGCGGTGTGTCGCGCGAGGCTGCCGACATGGCGCTGCGTCACGGTGTCAGCGGCGACTGGTCACTGTTTGCGCGCGACTGGCGCGCTGGTTATCCGCTGGCGATGGACCGGGTGCGACGCGGCGAGTTGCCGTGGACCCACATCGACACGCTGCACCGCATGATCCTGGACGGCGTCGTCGGCCGCCATGGCCTGGCCGTGCTGGGCGAGGCCGATCGCCATCAGCTCAACCATGCCTGGCACCGCCTGCCGGCCTGGCCTGATGCGGTGGCTGGGCTGACCCGGCTCAAGCGCGACTTCCCGGTCACGACATTGTCGAACGGCAACTTCTCGCTGCTCGTCGACATGGCCCGCAACGCCGGCCTGCCGTGGGATGCCATCGTGTCGGCCGAACTGTTCGGCCACTACAAGCCCGACCCCGAAACCTACCTGGGCTGCGCCCGTCTGCTCGACGTGGCGCCAGGTGAGTTGATGCTGGTGGCCAGCCATCCGTCGGACCTGCGCGCCGCACGCAGCAACGGTCTGATGACGGCCTATGTGAAACGCCCGTTCGAGGAAGGTCCGGGCACCGTGCTTCCCCACGTCGACGCCGGTGAGTTCGACTTCGTCGCCGACGACTTCCTGCATCTGGCGGATCAACTCGGTGTGGAGTGATCGGCCCCGAGGCCTTGGGCCGAGCGACGGCCGTCAGATGCGTCGGTAGGTCAGCTTGCGTTTGCCGCCCGACACGGTGGACGCCAGGCCGACCCAGTCACCCGCCGGCGTGTACCAGAGGTCGATCGGTTGTTCGGTGCCGTTGATGCGGTAACGCGCGGCGGTGATGCTGCGGCCCTGCGCCTCGATGGTCTCGTTGCCGAGTGCGTCGATGCGCACTTTCTCGTAGCGACCGGTCTGCGAGTTGAGCAACTGGGTCTGCCTGAGCATGGCCGGGTTCCAGTAGGCAAAACTCATGACGCAACCGGGCAAGGTCAGCGACGGAGGTTTGGCCGTGACGAGCAGGCCGTCCGCCTCCTTGCGTGCCTCGACGGAGAGTTTGCTGCCGTCGTCGTCGGTCTCGGAGCTCAAGGAACTCAGGCAGTGGCCGTCCCAGCGTTCGACATTGCGATGACGGTAGCGGTAGACGGTGATGCCGAGCAGCTTGACGTCGAAGCTGGCGGCAATGGTCATTTCTTGTTGCCCACCCCGGCTAACCAGCGAAAAGCTGTGCTGGCCGATTGGCGAGCCATCGAGCAGAGCCTGGAAGGTCCAGTTGCCCTTGATTGCTTCGGTGCCCTGGCCGGTCGACGCGGCAGCGCCACAGGCCAGGCCGAGAGCCACGACCGTGCGGATCACGGACTGCTGCCACACAGCGTCGGACAACCGGGCTGCCATGTGGCGCCTGACCAGACCCGAACGTCGTTCAGCGCGAGCGGCTGGCGCCTTGCGGCGGGCCGCGGCGCTCGATGTGTCGGAAAGTGATGCGGCCCTTGCTCAGGTCGTAGGGCGACAGTTCGAGCGACACAGCGTCACCTGCAAGGATGCGGATGTGATGCTTGCGCATGCGGCCCGAGGTGTAGGCGACCAGGGTGTGGCCGTTGTCCAGCGTGACGCGAAAACGGGAATCAGGCAGCACCTCGTTGACGGTGCCGTGCATTTCGATGAGTTCTTCCTTGGCCAAATGGGCCTCCTGGCTGGGGGTAACGTAGCGGCGAACACAAACGACCACGTTTTCAGACGTGACCTCCGTGATCGTGAAAACCGGCAGCCCGGCGCCGCCGCGGGCCCGACTCTGGTAGCGGCGCCCCATCGGGCGCCAACACCACGCCAGGCGAGGTTGAAGGGTGAAAAGCCACCCGATGCACCGAGAACCGGCTCGCCGGCCGCCGGGCGGCGACCACAACATCAGGGGGAAAGACACATATTTTAGCGCTCGCGCGGCAGTTTGCGCAGTGCAACACGCGCCGGGGCTTCAACGGCGGCAGCCTCGGCGGTCGGGTGTAGCAGCCGCGTGTGATGTTTTCGAGCCTTGTCCAGCCCCAATGCGCGGCAGCGGGATGAGTCGAATATCAAGGGTTTACACTGATTTTGTTGCGCTGCAATATCAATCGGTGACTCAAGGGAACCCTGTCATGACCAAGCTGAACTCAACATTCGTCGCCGCAGCCTGTGTGCTGCTGGCTGCCACGGCCCAGGCCGCCGGCCCCTTCAGCCACCCGGCTGTGGCCAGCCTCGGCGCACCCGACATCGCCGCCGTGCAGGCGCGCGACGCGAGCCCCGCGCTGGTGGGGCATCCTGCCAGCCCGCGTTGGGCGCTGGTGCATGCCAACCATGATCACCCGGCTGTGCAGGCCCGCCGGGCGGCTCCGGCCGGCATCGACAGCAACACCTTCCTCGTGCAACCGCCTGCCACTGCGTCGTGGGTTGCCGCGCCCGCCAACACAGCACCACAACTGGCCAGACAGTGACTGTCTCATCCGCACGGCAGCTGGCCGATCCTGCCCTGGCGACTTGAATGCTGCCCTTTAGCGGCGGCGGCGCTTGTTCAGGCGTCCAGCACCGCTGGCGCCGTGGCTGCGGGCGCGGCGCGGGCGCGTGATTCGCGTCGCGCCACCCACAGCGTGGCGGCGCAGATGACACAACCGCCGATCAGTGTGGATTGGCTCGGAAACTCGCTGAACACCATCCAGCCCATCAGTGCCGACCACAACAGGTCGAGAAACTTGGCCGACTGGGTTGCCGAGATGTCGGCGGCCACGAACGAACGGGTCAGGCAGTAGTGCCCGCCGCTGCCGAGCACGCCGCACATCAGGAAGCCCAGCCAGTGCCAGGCGCCGAGGGCCTGCCAGTGCCACAGCGCCAGCGGCAGGCTCAGCAGCGACACGGTGATCGACTGCCAGACCAGGATCACGCCCGGTGACTCGTAGCGCGTGAGCGCC
The DNA here is from genome assembly GCA_016702605.1 of Candidatus Intricatilinea gracilis. Lineage (GTDB taxonomy): Bacteria > Pseudomonadota > Gammaproteobacteria > Burkholderiales > Burkholderiaceae_C > Sphaerotilus > Sphaerotilus gracilis. Next base: position 98,980 of record JADJDQ010000005.1, on the reverse strand, counting down.
TTGGTGATGAGAAACGAGGCCGCGAACATCGGCGCAGACGCCAGCATGATGAGGTGGTAGCCACCGCCGCTGCCCGACAGGCTCGGGCCGACCACGATCAACACGCCCGCAAAACCCACCAGGGTGGCGATCCAGCGTGCCCGGCGCATCGGCTCGGCCAGGAACAGCGTCGCACCGATCATGATGAAGATGGGCGTGGTGAAACCGATGGCCGTCATGTCGGCCAGCGGAATACGCGGCAGCGCCACGAACCACAGGCCCAGGCCCAGCGTATGGACCGCGCCGCGGCTGAACTGGCCACCGATCTGGGTCGGCCGGTAGGCCGCCAGCCCGGCGTGCCAGACCATGGGCAGCAGCACCAGCAGGCCGAAGGCGTAGCGCAGGAACTGCGCCTGAAAGGGGTCGAGTTGCAGCGCCAGCGATCGCATCAGTGCGTTGAGCACACAAAACAGGAAGCCCGCGGCGCTGGTCCACAGCAGCCCGCGTGTGGTGGGGCTCAGGTGAGCGGTGCGCCGGTCCGAGGCGCGCAGCGTGGCCCGCCACCTGGCGCGCAGCCGGGCCGGCCGGTTCCGCTGGGCGACCGCGCGTGGGGTGTGTCGGGTCATCGTGGTCGGATCATCGCGGCGTCGGGGTGCCAAGCATGACCCGGCGGGCCTGCGGTGCAGTGTCGTGCCGGCGACACCTGGCTGACTGCACGGTGGTCCGAGGCGCCAGTTGGAGTTTTTGCTCGAATGAGCTAAATTAAAGGATCAATTTGCCATGATCCCCGTCTTTGCTCCGGGCCCGTCCCGCGGAGGTTCACCATGCTTGCCCAAGAGTTGCCTGCACCCGCGTATGTGCTGGCCAGCGCCCTGTGGCGCCCGGCGCTGCAGCGTGTCGTCGACGGCCTGGGCGGTTACCAGGTGCTGGCCGGTTTCAGCCGCGCCGACCGCATCGACGTGGTCAAGCAGGGTGTGCCCGCGCGCCTGCTCGTCACCTTGGCCGACGACATGGACGTGCCCCGCGAGCGGCTCTACGGCTGGCTGGGCCTGGCGCGCGCCACGGCCAACCGCAAGGTCAAGGCCGACGAGGCGCTGAGCCAGGACGACAGCGAACGCGCCCTGGGCCTGGCGCGGCTGATCGGGCAGGTCGAGACCGTGGTCGCCGAATCCGGCAACCCCGACGGTTTCGACGCTCCGCGCTGGACGGCCCACTGGCTGCAGCAACCGAATGGCGCGCTGGGTGGCAGGATGCCCGGCGAGTACCTGGACACCGCCGACGGCCGATCCCTGGTCGCCAGCCTGGTCGCCCAGATGCAGAGTGGCGCCTACGCCTGATGAGTGTGGTTGTCGCTGCGCCTGTGCTGCTGTGGCGCATCGGTGTCGACACACCCGGCTACCAGGCGCATGACCTGAGCGGCAAGGGCGCCGAAGTCTCCGGCGGGCGCTGGAACCGGCCCGGCACACCACTCGTCTACACCTCGACCACGCGGGCGCTGGCCTGTCTCGAAACCGTCGTCCACCTGGGCGCCGGCAGCCTGCCGCTGAACCGGTATCTGGTCGCCATCGAGCTGCCGCAGGCGCTGTGGGACGCCGCCGCCGTGCTCGACCCCAGCGCGCTGGTCGGCTGGGACGCCGAACCCGCCGGCCAGGCCTCGCTGGCCTGGGGCGAGGCCTGGGCGCGCGACAACAGGTCGTTGCTCGCACGGGTGCCGTCGGTCATCGTGCCCGAGGAGCACAACGTGCTCATCAACCCGCGCCACCCCGACGCCGGTCAGCTGCAAGCCATCAAGCAGCGGCGCTGGTTGTACGACGCACGCCTGCTGCGCTGACGACCGGCCCCACACAAAGGGGCTCGACTTTGGTGGCGGCCTGAGGTACTGTATAAATAAACAGTCTTCGGTTCTGTCGCCACTCATCCCCGTTCATGGGGCCGGGCGACTCGTCTCCTCCTCTGTCGGTCTCAGCCTGCTCCCGCCTGCATCACCATGTCCGCCGTCCCTGCCTGGCAGGAGGATCTTCCTCCTCGGCCAGTCGCCACCGTCTTGTCCCTGCACGTGCCCGGCAGCTTGCCGCCCGGCGTCGAGGCGGCGCTGTGGCGTGGCGATCAGCTTGGCAGTGCGGTCACCGCGGTGCTCGGCACGGGCTACGAAGCCCTCGATGCCGAGCTGCCCGGCGGCGGCTGGCCCTGCCATGCGCTGACCGAGCTGCTGTGTGCCCAGCCGTCGGTGCTGGAGTGGCGCCTCATCGGCCCCGCCCTGCGTCAGGTGGTGGGGCAGGGCCGCAGCGTGGTGGTGGTGGGGCCGCCGCAGCATCCGCACCTGCCCGGCCTGCGCCATGCCGGCATTGCCGAGCAGCAACTGGTGTGGGTGCGTGCGCAGGCGCCGGCCGAGCGGCTGTGGTGCACCGAACAACTCGTCAAGTCCAACGCCTGCGGCGCGCTGGTCGCCTGGCTGCCGCAGGCGCGGCCCGAGCAGATCCGCCGCCTGCAGGTCTGCGCACAGGCGTGTGACGGGCCGGTCTTCCTGTTCCGCCCCGCCGCGGCGCGGCACGATTCGTCGGCCGCACCGCTGCGTCTGCATGCCAGTCTGGGTGTCGACTGGGAACTGCTGGTGCATGTCTTCAAGCGCCGCGGCCCGGCGCACGAAGGCCTGCTGCGCCTGCCGTCGGTGCCCGGCGGACTGGCGGGGGTGCTCACGCCGCGCCTGCAGCAACCCAGCCGGCTGATCGCCGCACGTCAGGCCACACGTGAAGCCGGGCGCCCGCCAGCGCCGCCGCCGCGCCGCCCCGTCGTCGCCCAACCCGAGGTCACTGCCGATGTTGTGGGCAGCCCTGATCCCAGCCGCGCCGCGCAGCGAATCCGTCAGCACGTCCCTGCCGAGCACTGACGCCGCTCCTCAAACTGGCAGCGCGGCGGCTGCCGGGGTAGGGGGTGGTGTCGCTGAGGGGGCTGCCGGCATCGCCCTGTGGGCGCTGCAGTTCAGCCCGCGGGTGACGCTGATGGATGAGGCCGTGCTGATGGAGGTCGAGGCCAGCGTGCGGCTGTTCGGCGGCAAACGCGCGCTGCGCGACCGGGTGGTGGACGAGGCGCGCGACCTGGGTGTGGTCGCACTTGCCTGGGCGCCCACCAGCCTGGCGGCGCTGGCGCTGGCGCGCTCGGGCATCGAGAGTGGTTTTCGCAAGCCGCTGGCCGAGTTGCTCGACCCGCTGCCCATGGCCAGCGTGAGCGCATTGCGTGCGCACGAGCCGGTGCTCGCCCGCCTGGGCTGCCGCAGCCTGGGTGATGTGCGCCGGCTGCCGCGTGGTGGCATCAGCCGGCGTTTCGATGCGGCCCTGCTCGCCGCACTCGACCAGGCCTACGGCCAGGCCCCCGAGGTGCATGAGTGGCTGGAACTGCCCGAGACCTTCGACGCCCGGCTCGAGCTGATGTCGCGCGTCGAGATGGCGCCTGCGCTGCTGTTCGGCGCGCGTCGCCTGCTGCTGCAACTGTGTGGCTGGTTGGCGGCGCGCCACTGCGGCTGCACGGCGCTGCGTCTGCGTTGGGCGCACGACACCTTGCGTGCACGCTCGGCAGGTGAGGGTGGTGAACTGCTGCTGCGCACCTCGGCGCCCACGCGTGATCTGGAGCATCTGTGCCGCTTGCTGGCCGAACATCTGGCCAAGATCGAGCTGCTGGCGCCGGTGGGTGAGCTGAGCCTGGCGGCCGTCGAGGTGGTGCCCATCGCGCCGCCCAGCGACAGCTTTCTGCCCGACCCCGCGCGCAGCGGCGAGACGCTGCAACTGGTGCTCGAACGCCTGGCTGCCCGACTGGGCCCCGAGCGTGTGCTGCGCCCCGTGCTGCTGGCCGACCACCGCCTGGAGTGGATGCAGCACTGGCAGCCCGCGTTGGTGATCACGCCTAGGCCCAGGCCCAAGAACGGCCCCGCGCCGGTCGACCTTCCTCAACCCAGCTGGGTGCTGGCCCAGCCGCTGCGCCTGGCCACACGTGGGCATCGGCCGATCTACCAGGGCGTGCTGCATCTGCTGACCGGTCCGCACCGGGTCGAGGGTGGCTGGTGGCATCGCTTCGATGTGATTGACACCGGGCAGGCTGCCGCCAGCTCGTCCGCCACCGTCCTGACCACGGCGCAGCTCGGTCACCCGGCCGCCACAAAGCCTGGGGGGGTGGACGCTGCAGCCGCACCCCTCGTGGCCCGCGAACCCAGCACCGGCCATGTGCAGCGCGACTACTGGGTCGCGCTGAGCGAACACGCCGGTGTGCTCTGGGTGTTCCAGGAGCGCCTGGCCGACGACGACACGGCCTGGTATCTGCACGGCGTCTTTGCCTGAGGCGAGGCCACGCATGTCGACGTCCATGCCGTCCACGCTGCCCGACTTTGTCGAGCTGCGCTGCGTCAGCAACTTCAGCTTTCTCAAGGGCGCCAGCAAGCCCGAGGAACTGGTGGAGCGCGCCAGGCAGCTGGGCTACCGCGCCATCGCCCTCACCGACGAATGTTCGATGGCCGGCATGGTGCGTGCCCATGTCGCGTCGGTCGAACACGGCCTGCCGCTGCTGGTAGGCAGCCAGTTTCTGGTGGAGCCGGACAAGCCGGTCGAGCCGGTGCGCAGGCGTACCCGATCATCACCGGCGGGGGCCGGCCAGTCACCACAGCCGTCGCCACAAGAGGCCGCTCGCCTGGCCGAGCAGGCGCCGTTCTTCCTCATCGTGCTGGCCTGCAATCTGGAGGGCTACGGCAACCTGTGCGAGTTCATCACGCGGCTGCGGCGCAGCGCCGACAAGGGCAGCTACCAGCTCACGCGCGCCGACATCCAGGCGGCCGAGCTGGCGGACTGCGTGGTGCTGGCCGCGCCCTCGCGCCAGTCCACGTCCGCGCAGTTGCAGGCGCTGGCGCGTTGGCTGCTGAAGCACTTCACCGGGCGCTGCTGGCTGGGGGTGGAGCTGCTGCGCCAGATCGACGACGAGGCCTGGCTGCACCGCCTGCGCGAGGTGGGTGAGCTGACGGCCATCCCGCTCGTGGCCGCGGGCGACGTGCACATGCACGTGCGTTCGCGCAAGCCGCTGCAGGACGTGATGACCGCCACCCGCATCGGCAAGCCGCTCACCGAGTGTGGCTACGAGCTGCAGCCCAATGCCGAGCGCCATCTGCGCAGCCGTCTGCGCCTGGCGCAGACCTATCCGGCCGACCTGCTGGCCGAGACGCTGCAGGTGGCGGCGCGTTGCCACTTCTCGCTGGCCGAGCTGGCCTATCGCTACCCGGACGAGGTGGTGCCGCCCGGCGAGACGCCCGCCAGCTACCTGCGCCGCATCACGTATGAAGGCGCGGGCCGGCGTTGGCCCGCCGGCGTGTCGGCCAAGGTGCAGGAGCAGATCGAACACGAGCTCACGCTCATCACCGAGCTGCGCTACGAGCACTACTTTCTGACGGTGTACGACATCGTCGCCTTTGCCCGCTCGCGCCACATCCTGTGCCAGGGGCGTGGTTCGGCGGCCAACTCGGTGGTGTGTTATTGCCTGGGCGTGACCGAGGTCGACCCGGCGCGTATGGCCGTGTTGTTCGAGCGTTTCATCAGCAAGGAGCGCAACGAGCCGCCCGACATCGACGTCGACTTCGAACACGAGCGGCGCGAAGAGGTCATCCAGTACCTCTACACCAAGTACGGCCGGCACCGTGCGGCCCTGACAGCCGCCGTCATCACCTACCGGCCCAAGTCGGCGCTGCGCGACGTGGGCAAGGCGCTGGGTTTCGACGCCGCGGTGATCGATGCCCTGGCCAAGGGCCACCACTGGTGGGACGGGCGTGGCATCCGCCCCGAGCGCCTGGTCGAGGCGGGGCTGAACGTCGATTCACTCGCCGTGCGCCAACTGGTGGAGCTCACCGATCAGCTCATCGGATTTCCGCGCCACCTGTCGCAGCACAGCGGTGGTTTCGTGCTCACGCAAGGGCCGCTGTCGCGCATGGTGCCGATCGAGAACGCGGCCATGCCCGACCGCACCGTCATCGAATGGGACAAGGACGACCTCGACGCCATCGGCCTGCTCAAGGTCGACGTGCTGGCGCTGGGCATGCTCACCGCGCTGCGCAAGTCGCTCGACTTCATCGGCCAGCGCAAGGGGTATGTGTTCAGCATGCAGGACATCCCCGATGCCGACGACCCGACCTACGACATGGTCTGTGCCGCCGACACCGTGGGTGTGTTCCAGATCGAATCACGCGCACAACAAAGCATGTTGCCGCGCCTGCTGCCGCGCCAGTTCTACGACCTGGTCATCGAGGTCGCCATCGTGCGCCCCGGCCCCATCCAGGGCGGCATGGTCCACCCGTACCTGAACCGCCGCCAGGGTCTGGAGCCGGTCACCTATCCCAGCGAGGCCTTGAAACTGGCGCTCGAACGCACGCTGGGTGTGCCCATCTTTCAGGAGCAGGTCATGCAGATCAGCATCCTGGCTGCCGGCTTCACCCCGGGCGAGGCGGATGGCCTGCGTCGCTCCATGGCCGCGTGGCGGCGCAAGGGCGGCCTCGAGAAGTACTACAGCAAGATCGTCGACGGCATGACGGCGCGCGGCTACACCCGCGAGTTCGCCGAAGCCATCTTCGAGCAGATCAAGGGCTTCAGCGAATACGGCTTTCCGGAAAGCCACGCCGCGAGTTTTGCACTGCTTGTCTATGCCAGCTGCTGGATCAAGCGCCACCACCCGGCCGAGTTCCTCGCCGCGCTGCTCAATTCACAGCCCCTGGGCTTCTACAGCCCCAGCCAGCTCGTGCAGGATGCCCGCCGCCACGGCGTGCCGGTGCGCTCCGCCGACGTGACCTACAGCGAGCTCGACTGCACGCTCGAAGACATGCCGCCAGAGGACGATGCACTCGATGCCGATGCCCGCAATCCGGACCGGGCGTCGGTCATGACTTCGTCACCTGGCGGACAGGAGCGAGCCCAGTCGTCTACACGTCCACCGCCACATTCGCCCGCCCGCACCCCCGCCGTGCGCCTGGGCCTGCGCCTGGTCGCCGGCCTGAACAGCGCGTCGGCCGAACGTATCGTTGCCGCGCGCCGCCAGGCCCTGTTCGACAGCGCCGAAGACCTGGCGCGCCGCGCAGGCCTCGAACAACACGAGATGACGCTGCTGGCCGGCGCCGATGCACTCATGAGCCTCTCAGGCCACCGCCGCCAGCAGGTGTGGGAGGCGGCGGCCCTGCGCGCCCCGCCCGCGCTGCTGCGCGACGCTCCGGTCAACGAAGACTGGCTCGAACTGCCCGAAGCCCCCGAAGGCGAAGAGATCGTGTGGGACTACGCCGCCACCGGCCTCACCCTGCGCCGCCATCCACTCGCCCTGCTGCGCGCCGCACTCGCCAAACGCGGCATGCTCTCGGCGGCGGAGCTGCGCGACGTGCCCAACGGCCGCCAGGTGCGCGCCTGCGGCATCGTCACCCTGCGCCAGCAACCCGAAACCGCCAAGGGCACCATCTTCGTCTCGCTCGAAGACGAAACCGGCACCGTGCAGGTGGTGGTCTGGAAGAACATCCGCGACCGCCACCGCCGCGCACTGCTCGGCTCACGCCTGCTGGCCGTGCGCGGCACCTGGCAACGCGAAGGCGAGGTGCGCAACCTCATCGCCGGCCACCTCGAAGACCTCACACCGCTGCTCGGTCGCCTGGCGCGGGGGATGAGCGGGAGCAGGGATTTCCATTGAGCCTTTGCCACATGCCTGAACCCCGGTTCGGCCCGACGCGGCCGGGCTCGAGGGAGATTGGCCGCCAGGTGATGCCGAAGGCCAGCACCGCCGTGTCGAAGGGAAACGAGAGCAATACCAGCGGCCGCACCTGGATACCTTCTGCAAGACTGCGACATGCATGGGGACATGATTCGAAGGTAGTCTGCCTTTCCGGCAGCGCCGTCGGCGCCGCATCGACCGAACGGAGAGCCCGATGACCCGTGATGCTGCATTGCCCACCTTTCGCGTCGAACATGGCACGACGCTGGCCCAGGCCCGGCCCTGGCAGCACCCGCCGGTGACGCTGGATTCACCAGCGCTCGATGTGATGACCGACCTGACCCAGTTCAAGGCGGCCACCGTGCACCCCGAGACCACGCTGCGTCAGGCCGAGCAGGTGATGATCTACCAGGGGGTACGCATGTTGTTCGTGGTGACGGACATGCCCTCGTTCGAAGGCCTGATCACCAGCACCGATCTGCGCGGCGAGACCCAGATGCGGCTGGTGCACGAACGCGGCGTGACCTACGACGAACTGACCGTGGCAGACGTGATGACGTCGGTGGGGGCCATCGATGCGGTCGACCACGCCGTGATGGCCAAGGCCTCGGTGGGCGACACCATCACCACACTCAGGCGTTTCGGGCGCAACCACCTGCTGGTGGTCGAGGCGGCCACGACGACCACACCGCAGCGGGTGCGGGGTGTGATCTCGCGCGCCCAGATCGAGCGCCAACTCGGCACCTTGATCGACGTGACGCCGATCGCCGACAGTTTTTCGGAGATCGAGCGCGCGCTGGTCTGAGCCTGCCTGCAAGCGGATTGCACATCGGGGCAGTCCCTTGTGGCGCGATGCCAGGCGGCACGCAGAATGGGTCTGGCAGCCGACACACCAGGCCCAACCCATTCGATGATCGACAAGACCGTCCCCACCCCCGCCGAGGCGCTGGCCGATGTGCCCGATGGCGCCACCGTCATGATCGGCGGTTTCGGCACGGCCGGCCTGCCGGATGAGTTGACCGAGGCGCTGCTGGCGCAGGGCGCGCGCGACCTCACCGTCGTCAACAACAACGCCGGCAACGGCGAACACGGGCTGGCCGCACTGATCGCCGCCGGGCGGGTGCGCAAGGTGATCTGCAGCTTTCCGCGCCAGGCCGACAGCCACCACTTCGACCGCGCCTACCGCGCCGGCACCATCGAGCTCGAACTGGTGCCGCAGGGCAACCTGGCCGAACGTATCCGCGCCGCGGGGGCCGGCATCGGCGGCTTCTTCACCCCCACCGGCTACGGCACCGAACTGGCCAAGGGCAAGGAAACGCGCGAGATCGGTGGGCGCATGTACGTGTTCGAGTCACCCATCCACGCCGATGTCGCGCTCATCAAGGCCGAACGTGGCGACCGCTGGGGCAACCTCACCTACCGCAAGACAGCGCGCAACTTCGGCCCGGTGATGGCCACGGCGGCCAAGGTCACGGTGGCCACCGTGCACGAGATCGTCGACCTCGGCGCGCTCGACCCCGAGGTGGTCGTCACGCCCGGCCTGTTCGTGCAGCGGCTGGTGTTGATTCCGCGCGCGCCCACGCAGGCGGGCGGCTTCAAGACGACAGGCACATGACAGCGCTGCCTCGACGCCTGCCGGCGTTTTTTTCGCCGCTGCTCACCTCGCGGTGTGTTTCCGGTCCGCCCGCCCGCACATGACTCGCCTTGCACCATGACGCCACCGCCACCCATCACCGCGAAGAAATGGACCCGCGACCAGATGGCCGCCCGGGTGGCGCGCGACATCACCGAGGGCATGGTCGTCAACCTCGGCATCGGCCTGCCCACACTGGTGGCCAACCATCTGCCTGCCGGGCGTGAGGTGATGATGCACAGCGAGAACGGCGTCATCGGCATGGGCCCGGCGCCGCCCGCTGGTGAGGAGGACTACGACCTCATCAACGCCGGCAAACAACCCGTCACGCTGCTGCCGGGTGGCTGCTACTTTCACCATGCCGACAGCTTCGCCATGATGCGCGGCGGCCACGTCGACCTGTGTGTGCTCGGCGCCTTCCAGGTGTCGGGCACCGGGGATCTGGCCAACTGGCACACCGGCGCGCCGGGTGCCATCCCGGCCGTGGGCGGTGCCATGGATCTGGCCGTCGGTGCACGCAAGACGGCGGTGATGATGGAACACGTCACCAAGGCCGGCGAGCCCAAGATCGTGGCGGCCTGCACCTACCCGCTCACCGGCGTGGCCTGTGTCAGTCGCCTCTACACCGACCTGGCGGTGCTCGACATCACGCCGCACGGCGTGCGGGTGGTCGAGATGGTCGAGGGGCTGACGCTGGCCGAGTTGCAGGCCGTCACGGCGGTGCCACTCTCGGGCTGAGCCAGCGGTGGGCGCGCAGGGCCTGCGCGGCGCAGGCCCCTTGGGCGGTCCGACTGGCCGGCCGATGCCGCGCTGCCGATGGCAGGGGACGACCACCTGCGCCTGCAGACAAGAAGGGGCCCGAAGGCCCCCCGTGCGGACTCGGGTCGACGCGGCTTCAGGGCACCGGGCAGGGGGCCGAGTTGGCCAGGGTGGCCGGGCGCAGCGCCAGCGTCGTGCCACTTTCGTCCGGGCCCAGTGTGTTGTTGGTGAAGGTGCAGCCGTAGCTGGCCGCGGCCACGGTGGCCGGTGTCACCACGTCGTCGCCAGCAGGCTTCACACCGTCACGCTCCCACTTGATCATGTCGTCGAAGGCCGTGACCTGTTCGGCGACGGTGAAGTCGCAGTGGCTCACACCTCGGATGGCGCGCTGCACCAGCCAGGCGCTGTTGCCCTTGGCGGCCACACGCTTTTGGTAGACCTGCTCCATGCTGAAGGGCACGAACAGGTCGCCCAGCGTGTGGATCGACACCACCGGAATCTTGAACTCGCCGTTGGCCTTGGGGATCCAGCGCAGGCCGTCGCGGCGCAGGCGGTTGGCATCGGGCTCGGCCGTGAGATCGAGTGCGGCCGCGTTCAGCGCGGTCGAGCCGGCCTCGTCGCCGTCGATGGTGTAGGTGAAGGCGGTGGTGTCGAGCACGTTCTTGTTCAGGATGCCGGTGACCGTGCCGTCCGACCCGAAGGTGCCGTAGGCCGACGGAAAGCTGCCACCGAAGGCGATGCCCAGATTGAACATGGGGCGCTCGCCGCCGGTGATGTTCTTCAGCACCGACAGGTACTTCACGCCCGTCGCCGTGGGCACCGACGGGAAGGTGGTGAACAAGGTGCTGGTGACGAGCGTGGCGATCTCGCCGAACTTCGCGCTCGGGTAGCTGGGCACACCGGCCAGGGCCTGAGCCGTGACCTGCATGGCGGCGAACTGGTTGAACAGCTCGGTGTCACCGACCACGCCGCACATGGGCACGGCGCCGGCGTATTTCACCTTGTGCACGGCGGTGGTGGCGGCTTCGTCCTCGATCGCCGCCGCCGTGATGTGCCCACCCATCGAGTGACCGGTGATGTAGATCTTTGTGGGTGCGGACAAGGTGCGTGAATTGGCCGCAGCGATCTTGGTGAACTCGAGCGCCAGCGCGTTGGTGTCTTCCACACCAGCCCGCACGTCGTAGTTGTTCTTCGAGTAGCTCGATGCAGCCCAGGCATAGCCGTTCTGGATCAGGTACCGGCGGATGCTTGGCGCCCCGACACCCAGCAGGTTGCCGGTGCCGGCATAACCGTGCGCGTACATCACCAGTTTGCCGTTCCAGTTGGCCGGTACCTCGACCATGTACGACGCACCACCAAGCACCCCGGCCCAGCGGCTGGTGGTGCTCATGTCGACCGTGTCGGTGGCCTGCGACGCCATGGCGGCAAATGTCGTCGCCGTCGGGTTGGCCGGGGTGAAGGTCAGGCTGTCCTGGGTGCGGGTCTCTTCAGGCAGCGGTGCAGGGTCGTCACTGCCTCCGCAGGCGCTGAGCAAGGCGGCGCCAAGCAGGGCCAGGACTGGCAGGTGCAATCGGATTGGAAAGTGCATGGGGGTGTCTCCGTGGTGTGCGTTCTGACGCGCTGGATACGCTGGATGAACGGTCCAGAATAGTGCGCGGCAACCCTGTCCATGAGGGTACCTACCCTGAGGCGCCGTCAACTTGGTGACACGTCGGTGTCGACCTCGGCCGGTAGTGGCAAGGCTGGACGACAGGGATGCGGAAGATCAGGCGGCAAGCGCTCGTCGGAGTTCGTCGGCGCACAACGCCACGGCGGTATTGGCTTCGTCGAGCACCCTGCCCATGAGGATGAAGCCGTGGATCTGGCGTTCGAAGCACACGAGGCTGGTGCGCACGCCGGCCTCGGTCAGGCGCTGTGCGTAGTGCAGGCCTTCGTCGCGCAGCGGGTCGTAGCCGGCGGTGAGCACCAGGGCCGGCGGCAGGTCGCTCAGGTCCGGGTGCAGCAGCGGCGACGCCTTCACGTCGGCCAGATCGCCGGCGTCGGCCGGGATGTAGTGGCCGCAGAAATAGTCGATGGTGTCGCGCGTGAGCAGGTAACCCTGGCCGTTGCTTGTGTGTGAAGGTGCGACGCAGCGCATGTCGGTGGCCGGGTAGATGAGCAACTGGAATCGCACGACGGGCCTCGCTTCGCCCTGACCCGGGCCTGCCGTGGCCACATCACGCAGCAGCAGCGTCACCACGGCGGCCAGATTGCCGCCAGCGCTGTCACCGCCCACGGCCAGCCGGCTGGCATCGAGGCCGAGTTCGACGCCATGGCGGGCCACCCATTGCGTGGCAGCCAGGCAGTCGTCCACGGCGCTGGGAAAGCGGTGTTCGGGAGCGAGTCGATAGTCCACGGACACCACCGCGCAGCCTGAGCCGTTGGCCAGCTGGCGGCACAAGGTGTCGTGGGTGTCGAGGTCGCCGATCACCCAGCCGCCACCGTGGAAGTAGACCAGCACCGGCAGCCTGGCGTCGTTCGCCGAACCGAGCGGCCGGTACAGCCGCAAGGGGATGACGCCGTGGGGGCCGGTGGCCGAGAGCTCGCGCACCAGCGCCACGGGCGGCGCTTCGGGCTGGGTAAAGAAACGCCGCTCTCGATACAGGTCGCGCGCCTGTCTCGGTGTGAGTGTGTGGGTGGGCGCCAGGCCACGTTGGTCGATGAGGTCGAGCAGCACTCGGGCCTGGGGATGCAGCATGGGTCGGGTCTCCTGCGTCCGTGTCGGACATTCCTGCTTGTTCTGTCGCCGCAAGCGTGTGCGCCAGGTTTGTGGCTTGTCGACCAGCGGCGCTGCGAGCCTACGTGAGCGCAGCGCTGGTCTTGCGCGGCCGCCCTGCCTTGCGCGCCTTGCCCTTGGTGCCGGCCTTGGCCTGCTTCGAAGCCTTGCTGCTCCTGGGTGAGGCCGGCGGCGCAATCTCGTCGGATGTGATGGCGAAGGTCGCGATCAGCTGCTTGATGTGCAGCAGCGCTGCGGCGCGGGCCTGGGCACGTTCCAGCGCGATCTGTCGTTCGAGTTCGGCCTGTTGCTCGGCCAGTTTCTGGCGTTTGATCAGCAGCGGGTTGTAGGTGGCCATGCGGGAGTGGCGGCTAGTGGGCCGTGTTGTCGATGCAGGTCGGGTCGAGCGCGCGAACTCGTTCGTCGACGTAGTAGCCGCCGTATTCGGTGTAACGCAAGTAGGCGCGGGCGCAGCTGCGGCAACGCCACACCTGGCAGCGGTTGTACGGAAACCAGCCCGGTGCGATGGGTGCATCGGCCGACCAGGCGTGGGTGCCGTGCGGGTGGTATTCAGTCAGCGTCGGCTCACCGCCGTCGTCCAGCCGCCCGCTGCCTGGCGGCGGCACCAGCGTGCCGACACACTCGAGGCTGGCGCCGTCATAACCGGCCGGCATCGACTCCCAGCCAGGGCAGACCAGCACGGCGCAGTCCGGGCAACGCCGGTCGGGGTCGGCTTGCCGGGCCAGTTGCATCAGAGCCTCGGTGTCGAGCAAGAGCAGGTCGCAGTCATGCATGTGCGCCGAGTATCGGTGCACAGGCCGGGTATCCGGCGCCGTGGGTCGGTGCCGCAACGGCGGCGGCGGCGTCTGGGTAGGCAGGGTGGGGGTCGAGTGTGGCCCTGTCTGGCATCGCGGCCGCCTGCCAAGCAGTCTGTGCCCATCACGGGTAAGCTGACCAGCGTCTCGACACCTGTTCACTTACCTCATCACCACATGACCGCACCTCGCCAGACCGAACATCCGATCGATCCACAGTTCACCCAGCGCTGGTCGCCGCGCGCCTTTACCGGCGAGGCCATCCCCGAAGCCACGCTGCTCGGCCTGATCGAGGCGGCGCGCTGGGCGCCCTCCGCGTCCAACATCCAGCCCTGGCGCTTCATCTATGCGCGGCGCGACACACCGGCCTGGACGCCGCTGTTCGATTGCCTGGTCGAGTTCAACCGCGGCTGGGCCGTCAACGCCGCCGCCCTGGTGCTGGTGATGTCGAAAAAGACCTGGCTGCCCCACGGCAAGACCGAGCCCGTGCCCAACCCGACCCATTCGTTCGACGCCGGTGCCGCCTGGATGAGCCTGGCGCTGCAAGCCCATCTGGCCGGCTGGCCAGCGCACGGCATGGGTGGTTTCGACCGCGACAAGGCGCGCCTCGCCCTGGGCGTGCCCAGCGACCATGTGCTCGAAGCCATGGTGGCCATCGGCCGCCAGGGGGACAAGGCGAGCTTGCCCGAGGCCTTGCAGGCCCGCGAGACACCGAGCACTCGCCTGGCGCTGGCACAGATCGCCGTCGAAGGGCGTTACAGCTTCGACTGACCTGAATCCAGCGCATCCGGGCAGGGTCTGCCCGGCTTCGGTGTGATGGAAAGTCTGGATCAGACCGGGCGAGGCCCGATGACAGAATGACCTGAACTCGCTGCCAGGAGCAGGTCCTGGCGCGGCCCGATGATCATTTGAGGAGACATCATGTTGCTGATGACACGACGCGTTCTGGGCCTGATGGTGACGACTCTGGCCTGCACTGCAGCCTTGCTTGGTCTGCCGGCGGCGGCACAGAACATCTCGATCGCCACCGGCGGCACGGGCGGGGTGTATTACCCGATGGGTGGCGGCATTGCGGCGGTACTGAGCAAACACGTGCCGGGCATGCAGGCCACGGCCGAAGTCACTGGCGGCTCGGTCGACAACCTCAAGCTCATCGCCAGCGGCAAACCCTATGTCGGTTTCACCATGACCGATGCCGGCCAGGACGCGCTGCGCGGCGAAGAAAAGTTCAAGGGCAACAAGGTACCTCTCAAGACCCTGATGGTGCTTTACCCGAACCGCATGCATGTGGTGAGTGTCGAAGGGCGCGGCATCGCCAGGATGGCCGATCTCAAGGGCAAACGGGTGTCGACCGGTTCACCCGGCAGCGCCACCGAGGTGATGGCCTTTCGCCTCATCGAGGCCGCGGGCCTGGACAGGGACAAGGACATGAAACGCGAGCGCCTTGGCGCAGCCGAGTCGGTCAATGCCATCAAGGACGGCAAGATCGACGCGTTCTTCTGGGTCGGTGGCCTGCCCACCGCGGCCGTCACCGACCTGGCCAATACGCCGGGCACCAAGATCAGGATGGTCGACCACGCCGAGGCCGTGGCTGCCATGAACAGAAAGTACGGCAACCTCTATGTCGAAGACGTGATCTCCAAGGATGTCTACAAGGGCATGGACGCCGACAACAAGCAGGCCACGGTGATGAATATCCTGGTGACCCACGAGAACATGGACGACAAGACGGCCTACAACATCGTCAAGACCATCTTCGACAAGCGTGACGATCTGATCGCCGTGCACAAGGAAGCCGCCAACTTCAAGCTCGAGAACCAGAAGGCCGCGGCGTCGCCCATCCCCTTCCACCCGGGTGCTGTGAAGTACTTTGCCGAAAAGGGCGTCAAGCTGAACTGAGCGCACGACCATGGCATCCGCCTCACCCGGCCCGCAGGATGTGGTCGTCAGCGACGATGCCTTGCACAAGGCCGAAGAGTTCATCGAAGCCGAAGAGGGTGCTGCCAACAAGCTGAAAGGTTGGCTCGGCGCCTTCGTGGTGGTGGTCGCCGTGGTGATGTCGGCGTTCCACCTCTACACCGCCTATGCGATCGTTCCGACGCAGACGCTGCGGCCGGTGCATGTGGGTTTCGTGCTCTTCCTGTGTTTTCTGGTCTATCCGGTAAGCAGCAGGTTCCGCCATCGCATCATGTGGTGGGACTGGCTCGCCGCTGCGATGTCGATCGCCGTCGTGCTCTACCTGATCCAGGGTGGCGACGATTTCACTGACCGCAACACCTCGCCCGACCGCTGGGACATCGTCTTCGGCATCGCCCTGATTGCCCTGGTGATGGAGGCCATGCGGCGTAGCGCCGGCTGGGTCATGCCGGTGGTGACGCTGGCATTCCTGGCCTATGCGCTGGCCGGGCCGGTGTTGCCGGCGCCCTGGACACACAAGGGATACGAGGTCGGCCGGTTGGTCGGCGTGATGTACATGACGCTCGAAGGCATCTACGGTGTGGCCGTCGACGTGTCTTCGTCGCTCATCATCCTGTTCACCATCTTCGGCGCCTTCTTGCAGTATTCGGGTGCTGGCAAGTTCTACATCGACTTCTCGTTCTCGGCCATGGGTGGCAAGCCGACCGGGGCGGGGCGCACCGTCGTGCTGGCGTCGTTTCTTCTTGGCGGGCCGTCTGGCTCGGGTGTGGCCACCACCGTGACACTCGGCGCCGTGGCCTACCCCATGCTGGCCAAGGTGGGTTACGAGAAAAACGCCGCCGGCGGGTTGCTGGCCGCAGGCGGCCTGGGCGCCATCATCTCGCCGCCTGTGCTGGGTGCCGCAGCCTTCCTGATCGCCGAGTTCCTCAAGATCTCGTACCTCGACGTGCTGCTGATGGCAGTGATTCCGACGGTGCTGTTCTACTTCGCGCTGTTCCTGATGGTCGAACTCGATGCCCGCAAGTACGGCATGGGAGATACCGCCTTCGCGCGGGTCGATACGGTCTGGAACCTGAGTCGCAAGTACTGGTTCCACTTCCTTTCGCTGGTGTCCATCGTCGGCTTCATGATGGTTGGTTACTCGCCGGTGTTGTCGGTGTTCTGGGCCACTGTGGTGAGTGCCATCACCAGCTTCCTGCGTCGCGATACCTCGCTGATTCCCTATGACGTCTTGCAGGGCAAGACGGCTGTCCTGAAGGGTCTGTGGACCTCGCCTTTCATGAAGGCCATGGAAGCTGGTTCGATCGGCGTGCTCAACGTGGCGGCCACCTGCGCCGGCGCCGGCATCATCGTCGGAGTGGTCACGCTCACCGGCCTGGGGCTGAAGTTCAGCGGCATCGTGATCGACTATGCCGCCGGCTCGCTGCTGCTTACTGCCGTCTACACCGCGCTGGTGGTGTGGATCGTCGGCCTGGCCGTGCCGGTGACGGCCTCGTACATCATCTGTGCGGTGATCGCCGCGCCTGCGTTGATCAAACTCGGGGTGCCGGATTTCGCGGCGCACATGTTCATCTTCTACTACGCGGTGTTGTCCGAGGTGTCGCCTCCTACCGCACTGTCGCCGTTTGCCGCTGCAGCCATCACCGGTGGTGATCCCTACAAGACCACGCTGCAGTGCTGGAAATACACCGTTCCTGCGTTTCTGGTGCCTTTCATGTTCGTGCTCGACCCGAGCGGACAGGGCTTGCTGCTGATGGGTTCGACCAAGGCACTGGCCAGCGCCAACTGGTGGTCGATCGCCGAAGTCACACTCACCGCTGCGGTGGGCGTCGCGGCCATCGCCAGTGGTTTCCAGGGGTGGGCGCTCAAGCGTGCAACCTGGCTCGAACGCGCCATGCTGCTGGCGGCGGGCTGTGCCCTGGTCTACCCGAGCGCTACATCGGACGCGATCGGAGTCGGCCTGTTTGCCGCTGCGCTGGCGCTGCAGTATTTCCGCAAGGAGCGCCGCGTACCGATCGAGGCCTGAGCGGCGCATCGGCCCAGCCAACGCCGAGACCATCGGTCCCTTGCGTCGCAGTGCCCTGAATACCTGGCTTGGGCCTACTACGGCGCGGCAACTCCAAACCATCGACCACGTCCACCCAAGTCAGCTCACCATGACCGACGCCACCATTGCCACCACACTCGACCCGCGAGCCATCGAGATCCTGAGCCAGGTCACCACGGCCACACTCACCACCATGCTGCTCAAGAAGGGCTTGCGCAACGTCTGGATCCGCGGAGCCAGGCCGCTGCGGCCGGGTCAGCCGCGCCTGGTGGCACGCGCCTTCACGCTGCGTTTTGTGCCGGCGCGCGAAGATCTGGCTACACCCGAATCGTGGTCGTCACCCATCTCGACCCGTGCCGCGATCGAGGCCATGCCGCCAGGTTGCATCGCCGTGGTCGATGCCATGGGGGTGCAGGATGCCGGCATCTTCGGCGACATCCTGTGTGCACGCATGGCCAAACGCGGCGTGGCCGCACTCATCACCGATGGGGTCGTGCGCGACGTGGCGGGTGTACTCGGCACCGGCCTGCCGGTGTGGTGCAGCGGGGTGGCGGCGCCGCCTTCCGTGGCCGGCCTCACCTTTGTCGACTGGCAACGGCCGATCGGCTGTGGCGGCGTGGCGGTGTTTCCGGGCGACGTGATCGTGGTCGACGACGACGGCGCCGTGCTCATTCCTGCCGCTCTGCTCGACGAGATGCTGCTTGTGGCGCCCGAACAAGAGCGCCTCGAGGCCTGGATCATGAGCCAGGTGGACCTGGGGGTGCCGCTGCCCGGCCTGTATCCGCCCAATGCCGACAACAAGGCGCGATACCTGGCTGCCTGCCGTGCCGCGGACCCGCCGGCGGATCAGGCGTAGCACCCGCGCCCCGGCGCCCGGCCATTGAAACGCCGCCGTCCGCGCCCATGTGAAGTTCATCTTCACCACCACGGCGCCGCGGCGACTCATCGTGCCCCTGTTGATCCTGCTGCTTCTTGCCGTCTTGCCGCTGGCGTTCCTGCTGGGCCAGCCGATGCGCAAGGCCTGGCGGCGCCGGCAATTGAAGCGGCGAGTTTTTCCGGCCGAGTGGCGCCGTATCCTGCGCGAGCGCGTGCCCTATTTCCGCACCATGCCGGCGGATCTGCAGCTGCGCCTCAAGCGGCATATCCAGGTGTTTCTGGCCGAGAAACCCATCAACGGTTGCGCCGGCCTGGTGGTCGACGACGAGATACGCGTCACCATCGCCGCACAGGCCTGCCTGCTGTTGCTGGGGCGGCGCAGCGACTATTTCAGCGAGTTGCGCCAGATACTGGTCTATCCGAGCGCCTTCGTCGTCGACCGGGTCAAGGCCGAACCCTCGGGGGTGTTGCAAGACCAGCGCCAGGTGCTGGCCGGTGAATCCTGGTCACAAGGCCAGGTGATATTGTCCTGGCCCGACACACTCGAAGGTGCCGCCGTGCCAGACGACGGCCGCAACGTGGTGATCCACGAGTTTGCCCACCAGCTCGATCAAGAGAAAGGCCAGGCCAACGGTGCACCCTGGCAACCCGGGCGCACCAGTCGCGACCGCTGGGCCAAGGTTATGGAAAGAGAATATGCGACGCTGCGCCGGCGCGCCGCCATGGGTGAGGCGTCATTGCTGAGCGACTATGGCGCCAGCGATCCGGCCGAGTTCTTTGCGGTGGTATCCGAAGCATTTTTCGAACAGCCACGCCAGCTTGCTGCCGAACACGCCGAGCTGTATGCACAACTCAGCGGCTACTACCGAGTCAATCCGCTGAGCTGGACTTGAGCATCTGTTCGACGTGAGATGCGCGGGTGCCTGGTGGCGCCGTGGTCTACCGCGATGAGGTCGAACAAGATACCGAGGATCGATCAGTTCACGCGTTTGTCACAACCGCTAGGCTTGTAGATCCGGTCAGTGGATGCGGGAGATTTCGCGAGCATGCTGGCAGGCCGACGAGGTCTGCGCAGCAGTTCACCACCGCAGTTGGGACACGATCCGCCGAGTCTGCCTTCTGCACACGTCGAGCAGAACGTGCATTCGAACGAGCAGATACGGGCGTCTGTCGAATCGGCCGGCAAGTCGACGTCACAACATTCACAGCTGGGGCGCAGTTGCAACATGGGGTCGTCCTTGTAGTCGAAACGCAAGAGGAGGACCTGCGAGTGTCAGCCTTCCTTGAACGATATCTCGAACGTCACCTGCACTTCCTCGCTCTGCGACGAGGTGCAGCTGAAGCGCCGAACCGCGTTTTGAACCGGCCTGAAGTATTCGCGCGGGCCCGACAAGGTGTTGACTTCGACGATCTGCCCGCCCTTGATCTTGAAACTCACCTTCACCACGCCCACAACACCCACACGATCGAACACACCTGCCAGTGAATTGGCCAGGCTGTCCTTGTACCCCGGGCACGCCACGCTGATTTCGGGCTTGGCCGGTGCTGGTGGAGGCGGTGCAGGCGGCGGCGGGGCCGGCGGTGCGGGTGGCGGAGGCGGCTTGATTTCTACCGGCTTGGGCGGCGGTTCGACCTGTTGAATGGCCTGGATAGCCGGCGCAGCTACAGGCGGCGGAGGCGGCTGCACCTCGGGCGGTGGCACATAAGGTGGCGGCGGTGGTGCCTCGATCGGTGGCGGCTTCTCGACCAGTTTCACCTCCTTCGGCGGAGGTGGTGGCGGTGGCGGCGGAGGCGGCGGAGGTTTGATCTCCTCCATGATCTTCATCTCGATGGGCTTCTTGATGATTTCCACTGCCTTGCGTGCAAGGCCGGACACCAAACCCCAGACGATCAGCACATGAAGTAATACGACAAAACCGAGGCCGATGAGCCGGCGCTGCGGGTTATGAGGCTGAAAGTCTTGATCCATGGTCGATCTGCTTGATCCGCTTTGAATACTGCCGAGCGTTTGAACTATGACCGGTGTTTACTGACCACCGATGGTCACTACTAGTCACAAAGGGTCACTATTGGCCGATGAACTGTTCGGAGCCGATCACACCGAGTTTGAGGAGGCCCAGCTTGTTGGCGCTGACCATCACTTCGGCAAAGGTGTTGTATTTGGCCAGGCGATTCGGACGCACGTGGATTTCGGGCTGCACCGATTGCTCCGACGCCGCCCGCATCTTGGCTTCGAGGTCGGCCCGGTCGATCACAGGCACACCTTGCCAATACACCACGTTGCGTTCGTCGATGTCGATCTTGATCACTTCTGGCTTGATCTCGGACGGCGGCGGATTTCCTACCGGCATATTGAGATTGATGCTGTGCAACTGGATCGGAATGGTGATGATGAGCATCACCAGCAAGACCAGCATCACGTCGATGAGGGGCGTGGTGTTGATGTCCATCATCACCTCGGGTTCCCCGCTGCTCGAACTGCTGCCGACGTTCATGGCCATATCGACTACTCGCTTTATCTGTGCTGCTGCGCGTGGGTTGTGTTGATCGGTGGGTGACCGAGCTGGCGCTCGCGATCAACCACGCGGCGGCGGTTCGGTGATGAACGACACCTTGGCAATGGCCGCGCGCTGACAGGCGTAGACGATCTTGCCGACGGAATCGTAATTGGCATCGAGGTCGGCACGGATATGCACCTCGGGCTGCGGCGTCATCATCGACACCTTCTTCAGTCGCTCGACCAATTGCTGCGTCGTGGCTACCTTGGCGTCATACCAGTAGATATTGCCCTTGAGGTCGACCGACACCACGATGTTCTCGGGTTTGCTTTCGCGCACCTCGTTGCGTTCCTTGGGCAAAGACACCGCAATCGAATAGTTCACCACCGGAATCGTGATCAGGAAGATGATCAGCAACACCAGCATCACGTCGACCAGCGGCGTGGTATTGATGGTGGAAACAACTTCGTCCTCGCCCTCGGAAGGGCCCATCGACATTGACATGATTCAGGGAGTCCGGTGAGATTCGGCCACCACGTCGGTGGTGGCTTGGGCAACAAGTGGCGGCGCGTGAACCGGGCTCAGGATTTCTTGGCAGCCTGCGCCAGCAAGACGGCGTGGAGGTCATTGCCGAAACTGCGCACTTCGTCCATCACACCCTTGTTGCGGCGCACCAGCCAGTTATAACCCAGCACCGCAGGCACAGCCACGGCCAGGCCGATGGCCGTCATGATGAGTGCCTCACCGACCGGGCCCGCCACCTTGTCGATCGAGGCCTGGCCTGCCACACCAATCGCGGTGAGTGCATGGTAGATACCCCAGACCGTGCCGAACAAACCCACGAAAGGAGCGGTCGAACCGACGGTGGCCAGAAACGCCAGACCGTCCTGCATACGAGATTGCACACGTTCCATGGCGCGCTGGATGGACATCGTCACCCAGGTATTGAAATCCACCTGGCCAAGCAGCCCATCGTGTTTCTTGGTGGCTTCGAGCCCGGCACTCGCAATGTATCGATACGGGCTGCCTTCGGCCAACGCTTGCGCGCCCTGCTCGATCGAGCCCGTTTTCCAGAAGTTGTCGGTGGCTTCACGAGCCTGCTTGTTCATCTTCGCCTGTTCGATGATCTTGGTAATGATGATGTACCAGCTGCCCATCGACATCACCACCATGATCACCAGCACACTCTTGGCGACGAAATCACTGCCTGCCCACAGGGCGCTGAGGCCATAGGGGTTGTCGACCTTGGCTGCAGAAGGTGCAGTCTGATTGACTACCGCACTTGCCGGTGCAGCAGCGTCGGTTGACTGGGCGAATGCCGACCCGAGGTCGAGTGGCGCAAGTGAAGCCGAAACAATGAACGCGGCAAAGACAGCCAGAACGAATGATCGCAACTTTTGAAGCATGAAGACTCCGACGAAATCTGGTGGTGTAACGAGCGCAGACACGCTGGCGTCAGGTTGGCCATATGCCCCTTGGCCAGAGAGTCGCCTGTCACGCAGGCGCTGGACGAATGATAACCGGCTGTCAGGATGTCCCGCTGCGAGGCACGTTGGCTGTCTAACGCCAGCTGTTCGTCCCAGCGGGTTCGAAGACCTTGAGCTTGGAGGCTGGCCAACGTTTTCGCGACTAGAAGACAAGTTGTTCAGCGATTTTGGTCTGCTGCACATGCAAAAAGGGAACGGCACGCCGAGTGCCGTCCCCCATCTAGTTGCATCAGCAGTGCGACGTTGTGTTCGTCGCATCGATGCCAGGTTAGAACTTGATACCGGCAGTCAGCGACAGAATTCGACCACGTGGATCGTATTGTGTGACGTCATACCCCGCCTGGAACTGATTGCTCACAGGAATGTGAAGCGGGGGATTCTTGTCCAACAGATTCTTGATGCCCAGAGCAAGCTTCACGTTCTTGATGCCGCTGTAGGCAATATAAGCATCGTAGGTCGCAAACGCTGGAACAAAGTGCCGCTCGTCATTCAGGTCCCACCCGTCTTCATAACGAGAAGCATAATTTTGCACCAGCGTATAACTCAGGTCGCCAGACGTCAGGCTAGCAGTCAGCACGTGCTTCCAGCGCAGCACCACACCACCTTCGTCCGCGCCGACAACCGGGCTGCCCGTTGCGTCGACTGTCGTTGCCACCTTCTTGGACACTTGCCCGCCCGAGGTGGTCTGGTCGAACTGAAGCATATAGGTGCCGTTCATGCCGACGTCGAGCATGCCGATACCGATGTCCGCACGGGTACTAGCTTGCAGATCAAGGCCCCGGACCTTTGCTGAGCCGTTGTTCTGCAAGGTGACCTCAATGGAGTCGACACTGCCGGTTGAGCTCAGCGTTACCAGGTTTGCATATGCCGGATCCCCAGCGCGGAAACCGGAAACGACCTCCTGTGCAGACGGCGTAGACATAATGTCATTGACAAATATGCTGAAGAAGTCGACTGACACGAAGGTATTCTTGGTGGGATTCAACACCAAGCCGATGCTTCGTTGACGTGATTTCTCTGGCTTCAAGCCGGGGTTTCCGCCGCTTAGTGCCGGTACCTGGAGGTTTCTCGTGCCTCTGTCGGTGAATTGCTCTGAGGTACCGAGGGTCTGAGGTTGCCACAAGTCAATCAGTGTTGGTGCGCGAAATCCCGTACCTATCGATGCACGGACAGCAACCCCTGCGGTCGGTTGGAAACGCAGGCCGCCCTTGAACGTCGTCGACCTGCCGATATCGTCATAGTTGTCGTAGCGAAGTGATGCGGTGCCGTCAAGTCCCTTGAGTAGCGGGGCTTCAAGTTCGCCGAATATCGAGTCGATGAACCTGTCCTTGTTGACCGGCGGCGTAGCACCACCCAAACCCGCAATGTCGCCGGTTTCAAGTGCAGCACTCGGCGTTGTAATCATCTTTTCTTTGCGCGCCTGCACTCCGGTTGCATACCGGATGGGGCCGAGCGGCAGTTGCATCAAATCGCCTCGAAGTCTTGCATCGAGGGCGGTGCTGGAACTCAGTGCGTCCAGTGTGCCACCGGTGTAGGCGGCTCCCGATGCAGCCAAGGCGGCGTTGAATGCATCTGACTGGGTAAGTGACCAAGGATTGTAGTCGTTATCCTGAACAACCTTGGCGAACTTCACTTGGGAGAAATAGCCGGCTGGAACGATGCCGGACAGCTTGCTGGCGTTATATGACGCTGCTGCCTCCCAGTCGCTGGTTTCTCCGATGTTTCCCTTGACACCTGCAACCAGTCGAGTCTGAGTTGAGGTGTCCTTGGACGTGCGCGGCCCGAAGTCAAACACCCGTGCGGTGACGGCAAGCGGTTGGCCGACGAGTGCACCAAACCCATTGGCGGTCAGGTAGGGTGCGGCAATATTGTCGTAGGCGGGATTGCCGGGCTTGATCAATAGCGCCGGATCAACTCCCTGTTCCTTGAATAGTGCATCACTCGTCAGGAAGCTACGACGAACCGGGCTCGTCTGAATGGTTTGTGTGACGATGCTCTTCGAATAGAGCGCATCTCCAAACAACGACAGGCTGTCGCTCAGCTTGGCTTCGAAGTTCGCACTGAGGGTACTCAGGTCGCGTTTCGGCACAAGGCCTACAAAGGCCGCGCTGTCGAACGTACAGAACGGCATCCCGTGAGGATCCGTCAGGTTCGCGTCCTTGTACATATTGATCTGGGCGCAATTGTCTGTCGCGGCCAGCGGGTTACCGTAACCTGCACCAGGGAAGTCGCCAAAATCGCCTTGCCGAGTTCCCTCTTTCCATGCGAGTACGTCTGGTGTGGCAGGATCGTTATCTGAATCCCACACTTGAATGGAGCCCGGAGCGAAAGCACCTTCGATATTGCCTTGCCCTGTTGCGCCGGCAGCGATGAACGGCGCCTGGTTTCCTGTCTTTGCGAACTCGCGATCGCGCGAGAACAGGGCCTTTTCTTTTTCGACAGAAGCGGAAAGTGTGATGTTGAACTTGTCGGTCTCGAGATTGCCGAATCCGCCGACAACCTGCAGGCGATTGGAACCGCCGCCGCCTTTGCGGGTTGGCTTGTTCACCGTGGCATTGACTTCAAAGCCCGTCGTGTTCTTCGACAGAATGAAGTTGACCACACCAGCGACCGCGTCCGAGCCGTAGATACTCGACGCGCCGTCCTTCAGGACTTCGACCCGTTCAATGGCTGCGAGCGGAATGGCGTTGACATTGACTGCCGAACCATTGCCACCGGCAAATGCTGCCAAGCGGCGCCCGTTGACAAGCACCAGGGTGCGGTCTTCGTCCAGGCCACGAAGCGAGATGGATGAGAAGCCATATGTCGACGAGCCCGCACCAGTTGCACCGACGGTACTGCCGGCGGAGGATGATGCAGCGATTGACTGAAGTAGTTGTTCGGTACTGGCTGCGCCGGTCTTTTCGATGTCTTTACGAGAGAGCACCTGGACCGGCAGCGCCGTTTCCGAGTCGACTCGTTTGATCGACGAACCGGTAATTTCGACGCGTTCCAGGCTGCTCTGGGCCATGACAGCCGATTGCATCAGTACGAGTGAGCCGAAGGCAATGCCCAACTGGGTTGCGAGTCTTGTGGGTCTGATCGTCATGGCTGTTCAGTCCTTCCGTTGCTTGTTGATGGATACGGGTCGTACACGCCGACAGGGGTGTCGGTCCGTGAACTAGTTCGCGTTTGATGAACGTGGTCGGGTTTTACAGCGCGTGTCAGGGCCTGTCCAGAGTGTTTCCATAAGTGCATACGAAGATCGCCGCGATGTTTTGCATCGTGTTGTTCTATGCCGACAAGTGCCTTGCGTGGCGATTTGCGAGGGTGTATCGAAGTAGCTGTCACGGAGCTGACTCAGGGTTTTCGAGTGGTTGATGAGATAACCGGCAATGACAGCCACAAACAAAAAAGCCCCGCAGATTGCGGGGCTCTGAGTTAGATACTTGATATTCGCCGGATGGGCAGATGTTCCATTTTTTTGCGACGTCAGTCGGCGTCGTGGAATGCTTCTTCTCGTTTGTTGCGGATGCTGGGCAGGGCGACCACCACAATCATCAACGCAGCCGCGACGAGCAGGCCGGCCGAGAGTGGTCGGCTCATGAAGGTGGTCCAGTCACCGCGCGACAGCAGCAGGGCGCGCCGCAGGTTTTCTTCCATCATGGGGCCGAGGATGAAGCCCAGCAGCAGGGGGGCAGGCTCACATCCGAGTTTGTAGAAGATGTAACCCACGACCGAGAAGATCGCGGCGACGAAGACGTCGAAATTGTTGTTGTTGAGGGTGTACAGCCCGATGCTGCAGAAGGTGACGATGGCCGGAAACAGGAAGCGGTAGGGCACCGTGAGCAGCTTGATCCAGATGCCGATGAGCGGCAGGTTCAGGATGACCAGCATGGCGTTGCCGACCCACATCGAGGCGATGAGGCCCCAGAACAACTCGGGGTTGCTGGTCATCACCTGCGGGCCGGGCTGGATGCCCTTGATGGTCATGGCGCCCACCATCAGCGCCATCACGGCATTGGGCGGGATACCCAGCGTGAGCATCGGGATGAAGCTGGTCTGCGCGCCGGCGTTGTTGGCCGCCTCGGGGCCGGCCACGCCGCGGATGTTGCCTTTGCCGAAGGGGATTTCGCCCTTGGCCATCTTCACCTTCTTTTCGATGGTGTAGGCCGCGAAGGACGACAGCAGCGCACCGCCGCCGGGCAGCACGCCCAGCAGCGAACCCAGCATGGTGCCGCGCAGTACGGCGGGCGCGGCGTTCTTGAAGTCCTGGACGGTGGGCCAAAGACCTTTGACGTCCTTGGTGAAGACTTCGCGGTGTTCGGCCGGGCGACCCAGGTTGGCGATGATCTCGCCGAAGCCGAACACACCCATGGCAATCGTGACGAAGCCGATGCCGTCGGTCAGTTCGGGGATGTCGAAGCTGTAACGCGGCACACCCGAGATGACGTCGGTGTTGATCTGGCCGAGCAGCAGCCCCAGGATGATCATCGAGATCGCCTTGATGAGTGACCCCGAGGCCAGCACCACGGCGCCGATCAGGCCCAGCACCATCAGGCTGAAATATTCGGCCGGTCCGAACTTGAAGGCCAGTTCGGTCAGCGGCGGCGCGAAGGCGGCAATGACGATGGTGCCCACGCAGCCGGCGAAGAAGCTGCCCAGGCCGGCGGCGGCAAGTGCAGAGCCGGCGCGTCCCTGTCGGGCCATCTGGTAGCCATCGATGGCGGTCACGACCGAGCTCGATTCGCCCGGCACGTTGATCAGGATGGCCGTGGTCGAGCCGCCGTACTGCGCACCGTAGTAGATGCCGGCCAGCATGATGAGGGCCGGTGTGGCATCGAGCGCGTAGATCGACGGCAGCAGCATGGCGATGGTCGCCACCGGGCCGAGGCCGGGCAACACGCCGATGAGTGTGCCCAGGATGCAGCCGAAGAAGGCGTAGGCGAGGTTCTGGAAGGTGAAGGCGACACCAAAACCCAGCATCAGGTTGTTGAGCAGTTCCATGACGGGTCCTTCGGGCTCAAGCGCCGAACACGGTCGGCCAGACCGGAATGGTGAGCTTGAGCCCGAGGATGAAGACAAGCCAAGAACCGACGGTCAGCACGATGCTGTTGATCAGCACGTCCTTCCAGTGGAACTCGTCGCCGGCCAGACTGGTGGTGAGGATGAGGATGGGCAGTGTCAGCACCATGCCCAGTCGCGGCAGAACGAGGCCGAACAGGCACAACGAGGCCACGATGACAATGAGTGGCTTCCAGGCGAAGCGCCCCACGGGTTCGCCATCTTCGGTTTCGATCGTGAGTGACTCGAACAGCGTGAAGGCGCCCAGCGCGCAAAGCATGATGCCCAGGCCAAACGGGAAGTAGGCCGGGCCGGGTCGAGCCGAGCTGCCGAAGCTGTAGTTGAGCGCGCCCCAGGCAAAGCCGAAGCCCACCACCACGAACATGAGGCCGGACCAGAAGTCCCGCTGGCTTTTTATCTTCACACTGTCTCCTCGACCAGATTTGAGAGTCGGGGCGATTCTAGGAATCGGTTACACCGCAGCTCGCTGTGGATTCCACTTAGCGAAAGTCAGCTCGGTGTCAGGGCCGGGCGTGCTAGCGCGTCGCCTTGCCAGGCCAGGTCGATACGGTTCGGTGGCGTACCCGGTGCGGCCTGGGTGGGCGCAAGGTGCGGCGGGCCGGGTTGGCGCCGGCTTCAGCTGTGCCAGCCGGGGGTGGAGCGCAAGACTTCCTCGAGGGTGGTGTGGCCTGTGGCCACCTTGTGCAGGCCGGCCAGACGCAGTGGCTCCATGCCGCCCTTGAGGGCCTGGGCGCGGATGGCGGCCAGGTCGGGTGTACTTTGAGTGCCTTCGCGGTTGGCCTGGCGCATGGCCTCGTCGAACATGAGCAGCTCGAACAGGCCGACGCGGCCGCGGTAGCCGGTGTCACGGCAGGCCTCGCAACCCACGGCGCGGCAACTGGTCGGCTGCGCCAGCACCGGGTCGTTCACCAGGCCTGGCAGACTGGGCATGGCGGCCACCAGCGTGGCCGCATCGATCGTCGGGTCAGGCTGGCGGCAACTCGGGCACAGGCTGCGCACCAGGCGCTGCGCCAGCACACCGATGACCGTGGCGTTGATGAGGTAGGGTGGCACACCCAGGTCGATGAGGCGCGTGATGGCCGAGGCCGCATCGTTGGTGTGCAGGGTGCTGAAGACCAGGTGGCCGGTCAGCGCGGCCTGCACCGCCATCTCGGCGGTCTCGAGGTCGCGGATCTCGCCGACCATGATGATGTCCGGGTCTTGCCGCATCAGGGCGCGCAGGCCGTCGGCAAAGCCCAGGTCGAGTGTGGCCTGCACCTGGGTCTGGTTGAAGGCCGGCTCGACCATCTCGATCGGGTCTTCGATGGTGCAGACGTTCACCTCGTCGGTCGCCAGGCGTTTGAGCGTGGCGTACAGCGTGGTGGTCTTGCCGCTGCCAGTGGGGCCGGTCACGAGGATGATGCCGTGTGGCTGTGCCACGAGCTCTTGCCAGCGCTCGCCGTCACGCGCTGTGAAACCCAGCCCCGCCACCGGCTTGACGGTGGTTTCGGGGTCGAAGATGCGCATCACGAGTTTTTCGCCAAACGCCGTGGGCAAGGTCGACACCCGCATCTCGACCTCACTGCCGCTCAACGCTCGGGTCTTGATGCGGCCATCGAGCGGGCGGCGGCGTTCGACCACGTCCAGACGCGCCAGCAGCTTGATGCGCGCCGTCACGGCGGCCATCACGGTCTGTGGCAGGTGGTAGACGGTGTGCAAGACACCGTCGATGCGAAACCGCACGACACATTGTTCGCGCCGCGGCTCGAGGTGGATGTCGCTCGCACGTTGCTCGAAGGCGTAGCCCCACAACCAGTCGACCAGCTGCACGACACCCTGGTCGTTGGCGTCGAGTTGTTTGTGCTTGCCCATCTCGACCAGTTGCTCGAAGTTCATCGAGGTGGTGACTTCGCCGCTTTTTTGCGCATTACGCACCGAACGCGCCAGCGTGTAGAACTCGGTCGTGTAACGCGCGATGTCGGCCGGGCTGGCCAGCACACGCTTCACCTGCTTGCGGGTGTGCGAGACGATCTCGGCGATCCAGTCGGTCAGGTAGGGCTCGCAGGTGGCCACCGTCACCTCGGTCAGCCCCACCTGCACCGGCAGCACCTTGCGGCGTTCGGCGTAGCTCAGGCTCATCACCTCGGTGACCCGCGCCACGTCCACCTTGAGCGGGTCGATGCGCAGCAGCGCCAGGCCGCTGCGCTGGGCCAGCCAGGCCATCAGCCAGTCGAGGTCGATGGGTGCGCCGCCGCGCACGTCCATCAGGTTGGCGCCAGCCACCCGCACCAGCGCCGGCAGCGTCGAGTCACCGGCCGACAGGCGCTGCGCCAGCTGCACGCGGGCGGCGGGCGAGATGTGGCCGTCGTCCTGCAGCCATTCGAGCAGCAGCTTCCAGCTCAGCGGTCCGTTGTAGTCGGTCGCGCTGGTGTGGCTGTGGCGCGTGGGGTGGCCGGCAGGGTGGGCGGATTTCATGCGCTGCCTTTCGTGGCGGGGCGGGGCGGGTGAGCTGGCTTGGCGGCCGGGTCGACCACGGCGGCAGCGGTCAGGCTGGCGCCAGGTGCAGTGGCCGTGGTCGCAGCGCTGGCAGCGTCAGCAGTCTTGCTGGCGGACTTGCCGGCCAACTTGCCTCTCGCTTTCATGTCGGCCTTCTTGTCGGCCTTCTTGCTCGCCTTGGTGCTGGCGGGTGGTGCGATCAGGGGTTTGAGTAGGCGCAGCCAGCGCGCGGCCGGCAGTTTGTAGAGCAGGGTGATCTGCGCTGCCCGGTCGGCCAGGGTGGTGTCGCCTTCGGGGTCGACCCAGCGCAGGCCGGGCTCACCCGCTTCGGCTCGCCGCGCGATGGCGATGGTGTTGCCTTCGGCGGTCGGGCTGACCTGCAGGCAATGCGGTGCGCCAAACACCGCGGCGATACGCGCCGCGCTGCGCGCGAAGCTGGCCTTGCGGCCGAACAGGTTGACCGTCATGAAGCCGCCGGGCTCGAGTGCTCGGTGGCAGGCGGCGTAGAACTCGGCGTCGTCCAGCACGGGGGCCGCGGCCTGGTGGTCGTACAGGTCGACGGTGAGCACGGCGATGCTGCCGGCGCGTTCGGGGGCGGCGATCCAGGCGCCGGCGTCACTCACCACCACCTGCAGGCGTTCGTCGTCTTGCGGCAGGTGAAACCAGGCGCGGCAGGCACTCACCACCTGGGGGTTGAGCTCAACGGCCGTCGTGCGCAGGCCCAGCACGCCGTACGCATGGCGGGTCAGCGCCGCAGCACCCAGGCCCAGCTGCACCGCGTGCATGGCGGGTTCGGGTGTGCGCCACAACAACCAGGCACACATGCGCTGCACGTAGTCCAGCTCGATGGTGGCGGGTTTGCGCAGCCGCATGGCACCCTGCACCCAGGGTGTGTCGCCCAGGTGCAGGTAACGCACGCCGTCGAATTCGCTGAGTGTGGCGCCGGGCAGATCGGCGCCGGCGCTGTCGTCGACGTCATCGTCGTCGGTCGCGGGTGTGCCCGCCACGTCCTTGCCGGTGCGTTTGCCCGCTGGTTTGCCCGCTTTTTTCCCCGCGTGTTTGCCCTGAGGCCCGGTGCTGCGATCACCACTGCCGGCGTGGATGGCCTGGGCGATCCAGAAGTCGACGTTGTCGACCCATTGCACCGCGGGTTGCACGGTGGGTTGTCCCGTGGGTTGCGCCGCAGGTTCACCCGCTGCGGGAGGTGCGGTCGCTGTGACCACGCGCGCGGTCGAGGGGGCGACCAAACTTTCGGGCGAGGATGTTGTCGCTGGGACGGCGGGGCTGTCGGTGGCAGGGCGGTGGGAGGTCTTTGCCATCAGGGGCAACTTTCGGATGCCGGTGCGCCGCCGTTATGGGCGAGGCCTGGCGTGGGTGTTGGTGTCGTGCAGGGTGATGCCGTTGGTGTCGACATCATCAGTGCGTCCAGCCGGGGCAGGGCGCGGCGCACACTGTTGCTGGTCAGATCAGCCAGCTCGTGTCGGCTCAGACCGCGCAACTCGGCCAGTGTGGCCGCGATGGCGGGCAACTCGGCCGGTTCGTTGCGTTTGCTGACGGCACCCAGGGCGCGCTGCGCGGCGCTGCGGTACAGCCAGGGCGGTGGGATGTCGGGCGCATCGGTCTCGAGCACCAGCGCCTCGGGCGGCAGGCTGGCAGCCAGGCGGCGGATCTGCAGGGCGCGTTCAAAACACAGCGCGCCACCGAAACCGAGGGTGAAGCCCAGGTCGACAAAAGCCGCCGCCTGCTGGTCGCTGCCGTTGAAGGCATGGGCGATGCCGCCCGCCACGTGCGTGCGGCGCAGTTGCTTGAGCAGCAGGTCGGCGCTGCGCCGCACATGCAGGATCACCGGCAGCCCGTGTGCACGCGCCAGACCCAGCTGTTCGGCGTACAGGCGCTGCTGCAGCGCCATGTCCAGGCCCGGCACGAAACCGTCGATGCCGATCTCACCCACCGCCACCAGGCGTGGGTCGGCCCGGTGGCGGTCGAGCTGGGCATCGAGCTGGGCGATGACGTCCGCCGGCTGCTGCTGCACATACAACGGGTGGATGCCCAGCGCATAGGCCAGGCCATGGTCATGCGCCAGCCGCCGCACCGCCGAGCCGCTGCCCAGCGTCACGGCAGGCAGCACCAGCATGGCCACCCCCGCGGCGCGGGCGCGCTCGACCACGGCGGCGCGGTCGGCGTCGAATTCGGGTGCATCGAGGTGGCAGTGGCTGTCTATCCAGCGGGGCGGCATGGCGGTGATGATGCCAGTGCGGCGGCCCGCGGTGCGGCTGCTGCCCGGTGGCCATCCCTCACTGCGTGGACGTGACCCGATGCTAGAGTCGCCCGGCGCCGGTCTTCCGACCCTGCCGCACCCGGCCGGCAGTCCCCCCCAACCGTTCTTCCCACCAGATCGATGGCCGCATCCGGCGACGCTCCACCCCCGCTCGCCGCGCCGCCTGTCGTGGCGAGCGCGACGCTGTTCGGCCGGCGCCTGCCCGATGCCCTGATGCCGCTGGGCTCACCGGTATTTCGCATGTTGTGGCTGGCGTGGGCCACGGCCAACCTCACGATGTGGATGAACGACGTCGCGGCCGCCTGGCTGATGACGCAGCTCACCGACAGTGTGTTGCTCGTGGCGCTGGTGCAAGCGGCATCGACCGCGCCGATGTTCCTGCTCGGCCTGCCCAGTGGTGCACTGGCCGACATTCTCGACAGGCGGCGCTACTTTGCCGCCACACAGCTGTGGGTGGCCGCCGTGGCGCTGGTGCTGGCACTGCTGGCGTCGCTCGATGCCCTCAGCCCGGCCAGCCTGCTGGCGCTGACCTTTGCCAACGGCATCGGCCTGGCGATGCGCTGGCCGGTGTTTGCCGCCATCGTGCCTGGGCTGGTGCCACGCGAGCAACTCTCGGCGGCGCTGGGGCTCAACGCGATTGCCATGAACATCTCGCGCATCGTCGGCCCCATGGCCGCCGGTGCCTTGCTGGCCAGCCTGGGCAACTCGGCGGTGTTTGCGCTCAACGCGCTGCTGGCCTTCGGTGCCTGCGTGCTCATCATGCGGTGGAAAGGCCAGCCACACACCAGCACGCTGCCGGGTGAACGATTCGTGGGGGCCATGCGGGTGGGGCTGCAACACGTGCGGCAGTCGCCGCGGCTGCGCGCCATCCTGCTGCGGGTGTTCCTGTTCTTCTTCCAGTCCATCGCCCTGCAGGCGCTGTTGCCGCTGCTGGCCAAACGATACGGCGCCGGTGCCGGTGGCTACACGCTGCTGCTGGCCTCGCTGGGCATCGGTGCGGTGGTGGCGGCGCTGGGTGTGTCGCTGCTGCGCGAGCGCTACACCCGCGACCAGATCGTGCGTGGTGGCACCCTCATCCAGGCGGTGATGACGGTGCTGGCCGCCCTGTCACCCAGCCTGGGCTGGGCGCTGCCGGTGCTGGTGCTGGCCGGCATGGCCTGGATCAGCACCGCCAACACGCTCACCATGTCAGCCCAGCTGGCCGTGCCCAACTGGGTGCGGGCACGTGGCATGGCCGTGTACCAGATGGCGCTGATGGGCGGCAACGCCGTGGGTGCAGCCTGCTGGGGCCAGGTGGCCGGCATGACGGATGTGCCCACCAGCCTGATCGCGTCGGCCGTGGTGGGTGTGGTGCTGCTGGCGCTGACCTGGAACAAGACCGTGCAAGGCGCGGTGGAAGACGACCTCAGCCCCGTGCCACACCTCAATCAGCCGGTGCCGGCCATCGACGTCGAGCCCGACGACGGCCCGGTGATGGTGACGGTCGAGTACCTGATCGACACCCAACGCGCAGATGCCTTTGCCGCGGTGATGGACCTGACTCGCCAGGCACGACTGCGCCAGGGCTCGCTCTCATGGGGGCTGTTTCGCGACACGGCCGTGCCGGGGCGCTACATCGAATATTTCGTCGACGAGAGCTGGGTCGAACATCTGCGCCGGCTCGAACGGTTCACCGCCGCCGACGTACAACTGCGCCTGCAGCGTGCAGGTTTCCATATCGGCGCCGAGGCGCCACTGGTGCGGCGTTACGTGGCCGATCAACCACCTCGATGAGTGCAGCCCCAGGTCGTGACTTGTCTTGTCTTGATCGTGCGTTACCGTGCACGGCGTTCCCATCCGTTACCTTCGAGCCATGGCTGACTCCTTGTCCGTGATCCCCGAGCTTGGTCCCGAACCCGGGCCTGAAGGCCTGCGCGACGAGATTCGCATCAATGCCTCGGCGCTACGCGGCGCCACCACCTTGCGCCCGGTGGTGCAGGCGCTGCGGTATGCCCATGCGCAGCGGGTGTCGCTGCACAACGAGGTGCATGCGCGGCCCTACGAAAGCATGGCCGCGCCCTTGTCGATCACCCATGTGGGCCTGGTGGACGCCGATGCCGACATGGCTCGCGCCCACCTCGATCAGCTGCTCGAACGCCACGGCCTGCCGCCCGCGCCGCTGGACGCCAAACACCTGAGCCACGAACTGCATGCCAAGGCAGGCGAGCTGCGCCTGCGCTGGGAGCAACACACAGAGTTCCAGACCCTCACGTTCTGGCGCAGTCTGGACGAGGTGCCCACTGCCTGCGACTCTGCCCAGTTGCCCGAGTTGCCCACCGAGTGGCTGGCTGCCATGCCGGGCCATTGGCTGATCGGGCTGCACGTGCTGGTCGTGCCGCGTGCCAGCACCACACCCGAGGCCAGGGCCGCGCTGGTGCGGCGTTGCCTGGACGAGAACACGCTGGTGTGTTCGAGTGTGATGGACGGCGACGCCACCATGTACACCGACTTTCGTCTGCACGGCGACGGCTGCGGGCGCTGGATCATCGAGGTGGGCGACATGAACCGCCGCCGCCTGGGCCGTGCCGTGCAACGTGCGCTCGAGATCGAGACCTACCGCATGATGGCCTTGCTCGGTCTGCCGGCGGCGCGTGAGGTGGGCGGTGCGCTGGCGCATGCCGAACGCGACCTGGCCGCGATCGCCGACGCCATCCGCACCACCGATCCACAACGTGAGCCCGAACTGCTGCGCCAGCTCACCGATCTGGCGGCCAATGTCGAGAGCCTGTACGCACGCACCCATGCGCGGTTCTCGGCCAGCGCGGCGTATTTCGAGCTGCTGCAGCGGCGCATCTTCGAGCTGCGCGAAGAACGGGTCCATGGCCTGCAGACGCTGGGTGAATTCATGGACCGGCGCCTGGCCCCGGCCATGCAGACCTGCGCCTGGGCCGAACGGCGCCAGCAGGCGTTGTCGCAGCGTATCGCCCACACCAGCAACCTGCTGCGCACACGGGTAGAGATCGACCAGCAGCAGTCCAGTCGCGATCTGCTCGACGCCATGAACCGCCGCCAGGAGGCCCAGCTGCTGCTGCAAAGTGCGGTCGAAGGCCTGTCGGTGGCGGCCATCACCTACTACGGCTCGGGTCTGGTGGGTTACATGGCCAAGGGCGCCAAGAGTGCCGGTCTGCCGGTGTCGCCCGACGTGGTGGTCGCCCTGTCGATCCCGGTCATTGCCTTGGCCGTGTGGTGGGGCGTCAGGCAGTTGCACCACCGCGTGATGCACCGGCTCGCCGCCCGTGGGCATGACGGCGCGCCGTGACTTGCCCTGCCGCGATCTGTTTGCCTTGATCGGCGTGCCCGTGCCGACATGAATCTCGCCGACCGTTTCGACGCCGTTTCATCCTTCCACTTGCCTCACTTCCATCGGCCCGAGGGCCGCCGCCGACATGACCCAACACTTCAGCTACGACACCCCGTACACCAGCCAGCGCCTGCCGGTGTTCGCCCGCAACATCGTCTCCACCTCACACCCCCTGGCGGCGCAGGCGGGGCTGCGCATGCTGGCCCAGGGCGGCAATGCGGTCGATGCGGCGGTGGCTGCGGCGGCGGTGATGACCGTTGTCGAACCCTGCAGCAACGGGTTGGGCTCGGACTCGTTCTGCATCCTGTGGGATGGCAAGAAGCTGCATGGCCTCAACGCCTCGGGTCGTGCGCCGGCGGCCTGGACGCCCGAGTACTTCAGGCGCAAGTACGGCGATGACCGCAACAGCCCGCCGGTGCGTGGCTGGGATGCCGTCACCATCCCCGGTGCCGTGTCGAGCTGGGTGGCCTTGAGCGAGAAGTTCGGCAAGCTGCCGTTCGCCGACCTGATGGAGCCGGCCATCGAGGTGGCCGAACGTGGCTACGCGGTGCCGGTGGTCATCCAGCAGAAATGGGTCGCAGCCTCGCAAGTGGCCGACATCGTCAAACAACCCGGTTTTGCCGAGGTCTTCCTGCCGCGCGGTCGTGCACCTCATGTCGGCGAGCAGCACAGGATGCCTGGCGCGGCCAAGGCGCTGCGGGCCATCGGTGCCACCAAGGGCGCGGCCTTCTACGGCGGCGAGATTGCCGAGGCGCTGGCGCGCGCTGCGGCCGAGCAGGGCGGCGCTGCCACGGTGGCCGACTTCGCCGCCTACAAGCCCGAGTGGGTCGAGCCGCTGGGCCAGGCCTACCGCGGCCACACGTTGCACGAGATCCCGCCCAACGGCCAGGGCATCGCGGCGCTGATCACGCTGGGCATCCTGGAGAACTTCGACATCGCCGGCCTGAAGGTCGACAGCGCCGAGAGCCAGCATCTGCAGATCGAGGCCATGAAGCTGGCCTTTGCCGATGTCTACCGGTATGTGGCCGAACGCGACTGCATGGAAGTGACGCCCGAGCAGATGCTCGACCCCGCCTATCTGAAGAGCCGCGCCGCGCTGATCGACCCGAAGAAGGCGCAGGACTTCGGTGCCGGCAATCCGGTCAAGGGCGGCACCATCTACCTGACCGCGGCCGATGCCAGCGGCATGATGGTGAGTTTCATCCAGAGCAACTACATGGGCTTCGGCTCGGGCGTGGTGTTGCCCGAGTACGGCGTGAGCCTGCAGAACCGCGGCCACGGCTTCAACCTGCAAGCCGGCAGTGCCAATGTGGTGGCGCCGGGCAAACGGCCCTTCCACACCATCATCCCGGCCTTCCTGACCAAGGACGGCCAACCCGTGATGAGTTACGGCGTGATGGGCGCCAACATGCAGCCACAAGGCCATGTGCAGACGCTGGTGCGCATGCTCGACTACCAGCAAAACCCGCAGGCAGCCTGCGACGCGCCGCGTTGGCGCTACAACGCCGGGCTCGAACTCAATGTGGAGGCGGCCATGCCCGCCGCCACGGTGCAGGGCCTGGTCGAGCGTGGTCACCAGCTCGAGGTGATCAACGACAGCTACCAGGACTTCGGCGCCGGCCAGTTCATCTGGCGCCTGGGTGACCCGGCCGTCGAAGGGTATGTGGCCGCCAGTGACGCACGGCGCGACGGCCTGGCGGCGGGCTGGTAAGCGCTGAACGCCTCCGCCGTCGCACCATGAGAAAGGCCCCTCGAGGGGCCTTTTTATCTGGAATCGACAGTCGCGGCCGGCGTGCCGCTCTGCCATCACTTCTTGACGTCGTCCTTGGGCAGGTCCTTGAACGCGGCCATCGGATCTTCTTCCTTGGCCGGTTCGGCCGGGGAGCCGGGTAGATCGAACAACTTGTTGATGTCGTTCTCGGGCTTGACCTCGTTGGGTTGCATCTCGATCAGCACGTTGTCGACATTGATCTCTTCCTTCTTGCCCAGTCCGCCCGAGACCAGTTCCGGGAAGGCGATGATCAGGCCGACCATGATGACCTGGATGACCACGAATGGCACCGCCCCCCAGTAGATCTGGCCAGTGGTGACCTTGGCGACGGTCTTGCCGGTGACTCGGTCCTTGTAGTCGTCGCCGGGTGCCACGCTGCGCAGGTAGAACAGCGCAAAACCGAACGGCGGATGCATGAACGAGGTCTGCATGTTGACCGCCAGCAACACGCCGAACCACACCAGATCGATGCCGAGTTTGTCGGCCACCGGCCCGATGAGCGGGATGACGATGAAGCTGAGTTCGAAGAAGTCGAGGAAGAACGCCAGCACGAAGATCAGGATGTTCACCACGATCAGGAAGCCGAGCTGTCCACCTGGCAGGCTGGTGAGCAGATGTTCGACCCACTTCGGCCCGTCGACGCCCTGGAAGCTGAGCGAGAAAACGGTCGAACCCAGCAGGATGAAGACGACGAAGGTGGCCAGCTTCATGGTCGAGTCCATGGCCTGGCGCAGCAGGCGCATGCTCAGGCGCTTGCGCCCCGTGGCCATCACCAGCGCACCCATGGCCCCCATGGCGCCACCTTCGGTCGGAGTGGCGATGCCCAGGAAGATCGTGCCCAGCACCAGGAAGATCAGTGCCAGCGGCGGGATCAGCACGAAGGTGACCCGCTCGGCCATCTTCGACAGCAGCTTCAGGCCGGTGACCTTGTTGAGTACCGCCAACATGAAGGCTACGCCGCCACCGACACACAGCGAGACGACGATGAGTTCGTCGGTCGGCGTGTTGTCCGGGCGGGTCTGGGCAAAAAACACCGCCAGGCCGGTGGACAGCAGCACCAGCAGGCCCAGCGAGGGCAGGCCCGAGTCACCGTTGTCTTCGCGGATGGTGCGCGCCTCTTTGGGCAGCGCCGGCACCCAGGTCGGCTTCCAGAAGCTGATGAGCACGATGTAGCCGACGTACAGGCCGGTCAGCACGAAGCCGGGAATGAACGCGCCCTTGTACAGGTCACCCACACTCTTGCCGAGCTGGTCGGCCATGATGATGAGCACCAGCGACGGCGGGATGATCTGCGCCAGCGTGCCCGAGGCGGCGATCACGCCGCCGGCGATGCGGCGGTCGTAGCCGTAACGCAGCATGATGGGCAGCGAGATGAGGCCCATGCTGATGACCGAGGCGGCCACCACGCCCGTGGTGGCGGCCAGCATGGCGCCCACCAGGATCACCGCGTAACCAAGCCCGCCGCGGATCGGGCCGAACAGTTGACCGATGGTGTCCAGCAGATCCTCTGCCATGCCGGAGCGTTCGAGGATCAGCCCCATGAAGGTGAAGAAGGGGATGGCCAGCAGCGTGTCGTTCTGCATGATGCCGAAGATACGCAGCGGCAGCGCCTGCATCAGCGACGCCGGCAGCAGCCCGAGTTCGATGCCTATGAAGCCGAACAACAGGCCACAAGCACCCAGCGAAAAGGCCACCGAGTAGCCCATCAGCAGGAAGACGATCAGGCCGACGAACATCGCCGGCGCCATGTTCTGGCTGAGAAGTTCGATCACTTGTGCGCTCCTTCGGCCTGAGCGCGGATTGCTTCGGCGAGTTCTTCTTCTGCGGTTTTTTGCTGATGCCGCTTCGTCGGGTCGTCGATCAGGCCCTGCAAGAAGGCAAACCGCTTGATGAGCTCGGACAGGCCTTGCATGCCGAGCAGACCGAAGCCCAGCGGCACCATGGCGTACACGGGCCAGCGGATCAGACCACCAGCGTTGGAAGACATCTCACCGCTGACGATGGCCTTGATCACCAACGGCCACACCAGATCGATCACCGTGATCACCACCGGGAACAGGAAGGCGACGATCCCGATGATCTCGACCTTGATCTGCGTGCGCTTGGAGAAGCGGTGCAGGATGACGTCGATCTTGACGTGTTCCTGTCGCAGCAGCGTGTAGCCGGCGGCCAGCAGGAACATCGCGGCAAAGAAGTACCACTGGATCTCGAGGTAGGCGTTCGAGCTGGTGTTGAACACCTTGCGCACCACGGCGTTTACTGCGGAGACGAGCACCGCGGCCAGCACGAGCCACGAAACCCATCGACCGACAAACTCGCTTATTCGGTCGATCAGCCGTGACAACGGCATGAGAGCTGAGATCAGGGCTGACACGGTGGCTCCCGGTGATGAAGTGACATGGATCGGCGTAGCGTCGGGTTACAAAAACCTAAGCCTCGCAATGTAGGCAATGCACGGTCATGCGTGCAATGTGGTGATTGCTGACTAGGGTTAGCCCGATCGTGTGCCAGGGTCAGTGCCGTCACGGCAACGGCGGGCTCAGGCTCAGAGCTCGCGCGCCTGCATGTACAGGCGGGTGCTGCGTGCGCCACTGCGGCAAAACGCCAGCATCGGCTTGGGCAAGGTGTCGATCAGCTGCCTGAACTGCGCGATTTCTTCGGGGCTCTGATAGCCACCCGACACCGGCAGAAAGGCATAGACCAGGCCGGCGGCCTCGGCGGCTGCCCGCATCGCCTGCGAGCTGGGTTGGCCCGGGCCACCTTCACCGTCGGGGCGGTTGTTCACCACGCTGCGAAAGCCTTGCGCGGCAGCCAATGCCATGGCGGCGGGTTCGAGTTGTGGTGCCACGGCGAAGTCGGCGGTGACGGCTTGAGCAGGCAGTGATGACATGGTGTTGAGTCGATGAATGGTGCAGGGATACGAAAGCGGGCGCGAGCTTACCGCGCGGCTGTCGACGCTCTCAACCGGCGAGTGCGCGTTTGACCGCACCCGACACCAGGCCCATGTCGGCCTTGCCGGCCAGGGCCTGCTTGACCGCACCCATCACCTTGCCCATGTCGCCCGGGCCTTTGGCACCCAGGTCGGCCACGATGGCCTTCACGGCGGCGTCGATCTCGTCGGCCGACAGTCGCTGCGGCAGGTAAGCCTCGAGCACCAGCAGTTCGGCGGCTTCCTTGTCGGCCAGGTCGTCACGCGCCGCCTTGCGGAACTGTTCGATCGAGTCCTTGCGCTGCTTGATGAGTTTGTCGACGATGGCCACGACCATGGTGTCGTCGAGCACGACACGTTCGTCGACTTCCTTTTGTTTGAGGGCTGCCAGCAACATACGGATGGCCAGCAGGCGATCGCTGTCCTTGGCCCGCATGGCCGTCTTCATGTCGTCGGTGATGCGTTCTTTGAGGCTCATGATGGGCTCACAGGCTAGGTCGTTGGTGGGGCACAAATGACTCAGGCCCGCAGCGGCGTCCCGCTCGGGCCTGAGTGCACCGGTGGCTATCCGGTGTTGCGCGTCGGCCTGCCCGTCATGAAACAGGCGGGTGACAACACGCGGACTCGCTGCACTTGCGCGCGGCGAATCCGGCCGCAGGGTCAGTACAGTTTCTTGGGCAACTGCATCGAGCGCACACGCTTGTAGTGGCGCTTGACGGCAGCCGCCTTCTTGCGCTTGCGCTCGGCGGTGGGCTTTTCGTAGAACTCGCGCGCACGCAGGTCGGTCAGCAGGCCGAGCTTTTCGATGGTTCGCTTGAAGCGGCGCAGCGCAACGTCAAACGGCTCGTTTTCCTTGACACGGATAGTCGTCATTTAAGGATATGTCCTAGATTAATGGTGCCCGTTAAAGGCCAGCGGGGAGGTCCGGACTCGCGCGGCGGGTGCTTGTCATCGATGGTCAGGGTGATGGGTTTGGCCCGTTGCCTGTTCGATGTCTCGCTGCCTGCCGCACGCCGACCTTTCGGGCGATCTGCCAGCAAACCCGGGATTATAGACGTGCTTGCGAGGCTTTGTAAGAGCCTGGCAGCCACGGGTGCAGGTTTAGCTGATGAGTCGACGCGGGGCGATCCAGCGTCTACTCGACGTGGCAAGCGTTCAGAGGCGTTGCCAGTTCAGACCGGCGGTGGCGAACAGGTCTTTCAGGCGCCCGCTGCCAGCCAGTTGTTCCATGCTGTCGCGCAGTGCGGCGGCCAGGTCGGTGGATTCCTGCTTGACCGCCATGCCGACCACCCAGCCATCACGCGGCGCGCGCGGCACCGGCAGGGGGGTGATCTCGAAACGTGGATCGCGCCCGAGCACCGATTCGAGCTCGGACGACATGCCGCAGGCGGCCACCACCTCACCCTTGCGCAGCAGTTCGGCGGCTTCCACACCCTGGCTCAGCTTGGTGCGCAACTGGTCGCGAAAAGCGCCGTTGTCGGCACCGAGCATCAACCAGCCAGCCAGCGACTGGCCCGCAGCCGCCACGGGTTTGCCGAGCAGCGGTTCGAGTGAATCGAGCTTGGGCACCTTGGCCAGATCGCGGGCGATCACGATACGTTCGCGCCAGTAGGGCGAGAAGATGCTGACCTTGGGATTGGCCTGCATCAGCACGCGGTCGACCGGCACGTGAAGCATCACGTCGGCCGGACCCCAGCCGAGGTAGTGGCCCTTCCAGACGACGTTGCGCAGGTCGTCGTTCATGTTCTCGTCGGCCGTGAAGGGCAGCAGGCTGGGCGCCACACCCAGGCTTTGCGCCAGTGCTGCGGCGAGTTCCACCTCGATGCCCTTGCCGGCGGCATGGAATGGCGGCAGGTCGTTGTACACCCCCACGATCAGGCGTCCGCGCTGGCGGATGCGCTCCAGCGCCGTGGCGGGTGTCTGCGCCTGAACCGCCGGCACGGCGCAGCCCAGCATGGCGGCCAGGGCGGCACCCAGCACGTCGCGCCGGGCCAGGCCGGGCTGCGCGCGTGCGCAGCCTGACACACACGAGTCGGCCGCAGCGGTGGTCACGGCGTCGCGGTCGCTCACAGCGGCTTTTCCCGACGTGTTTCGAGGTAGGCCTTGATCGACCACATCGCTTCTTGCGACAGGATGCCTTCGAACGGCGGCATGTAGACCGCGCCGTTACGGGTGCGACCACGCCGCACGGTGGTCAGCATGAAGTCGTCGATCTCCTTGACGCAGGCCTTTTTCTTGGCTTCGACCTTGAGCGTGACACATTCGTTGTCCAGGCGGCGCAGATCAGGCGCGATGCCGCCCGAAATGGCTTCCAGCCCGTGGCAACGCGCGCAGTTCTGGTTGTAGGCCGAGGTACCGATCTTGATCGCGGCCTCGTTGCCACGGAACGGATTCTCGGTGCGCCACTCGGCGCCCAGTTGCGGCAGGCTGGACGTGTCCACTGCCTGCGGGGTTACGTCGCCATGCGCTGCGGCCAGGTTGGCCACGGCCACACAGGCCAGAACAAGCGCGCTTGCGCGCCAGAAGTCTCCTCGTGCCATCTCGTCTGCTCCATCGGTTTGAAAACGCTGAGGCTCCAAACTGCAATCTGCATGCCACGTCCAGGCGCGCGGTTTCGCTCCACGCCGGGTGCTCGAATCGAGGGTCGCTCCTGACCTGAGCTGTGTCAAGTGTGGCGGCCTGCATCGCTTGTTCCACGCAGGTGTGGTCGAGTTGGAGCAACTGCTCCAATTGGTGATCCAAACTGGAGCAATCTGGTGGAGCATGATTAAGGGTTGCGCATAATTGCAGCACGGTGCTGCCCTCCGGCATGATGCGGGCGGCTCAAGGTCTGGGCGGCATGGCCTTCAGGCGCGTCGCTCCGGGTGGGCCGATCCCCGTGATCCACAGGAATTGGAGACAAGTTGATGCGGTCACCCCAGACGCCGGCCAGCGCCGGGCAGCGCACGCGCCAGGTTGTAGGCGACAAGCAGCGTCCGATCGCCTCGGCTCTGCCGCTGGGCGTGGCCCACGTGGACAAGATCGACCAGTCGCACGAGCGCTGTGCCGTGCTGGGCCTGTCGCGCATCGAGCGGCCCGACTACTCGCCGCTCGGGCGCTCCGACCTCAATGTCGTGCGCGACCGCAACAATCGCCTGCACACCCATGCTGCGCCGGTGATGGAGATGTTGTTCGAGCAGATCGTCAACTCCGAAAGCATGGTCGTGCTCACCGACGCCATGGGCACGGTGTTGCACGCCATCGGCGACGACGAGTTTCTGGGCCGCGCCTCCAAGGTGGCGCTGTCGCCCGGCGCCAACTGGAGCGAGTCGGCCAAGGGCACCAACGCCGTCGGCACCGCGTTGATCGAGGAGGTGCCCACCCTCGTGCATGCCGACGAACACTTCATGCATGCCAATCACTTCCTGACCTGTTCGGCAGCACCC
Source organism: Candidatus Intricatilinea gracilis (assembly GCA_016702605.1). Lineage (GTDB taxonomy): Bacteria > Pseudomonadota > Gammaproteobacteria > Burkholderiales > Burkholderiaceae_C > Sphaerotilus > Sphaerotilus gracilis. The sequence goes on along the minus strand of JADJDQ010000005.1, from coordinate 55,222 downwards.
ATCCTCGACCCGCGCGGCAACATACTGGGCGTGCTCGACGTGTCGGGCGACCACCGCAGCTACCACCAGCACACGATGGGGCTGGTGAAGATGTCGGCCCGCATGATCGAGAACCATTGGCTCAACGACGACTACCGCAACGTCATGCGGCTGCATTTCCACAGCCGGGTCGAGTTCATCGGCACACTGATGGAAGGCATCCTGGCGGTGGGTGAGGATGGCCGGTTCGTCGGTGCCAATCGCGGCGCGCTCGAACAGCTCGGCCTGTCGGGTGCGGCGCTGCGCATGCATGGGCTCGAGTCGCTGTTCGGCACGTCGGTGGCCGCGCTGGTCGACCGCTTCCGTTCGCCGCTGGCGTTGCCGCTGCAGGTCGAACTGCAGGGCGGGCGCCAGTTCCACATCTTTGCTCGCTTCAACTGGCCGGTGTGGCACGGTTCGGCGGACGGGCATTCGTCGGCAGCCCTGCCTGCCGCCAGGAATCTCGAAGCACCGGCTCGGCCGGCCAACCCTGGCGCCGCCAGCGCTGAGCCTATGGCTGACAACAACATCGCGAGCAGCGAGTCGTCGTTGCCCGTCACCAGCACGAACAGCAACACCAGCACCGCGGCAGGTGCAGGCGCCGCCGTGGTCGGCGCCGATCGCAACGGCCTGCGCAGCCTGGCCACCGGTGACGCCCAGTTCGGCCAGCTGATCGAGAAGATCCGGCGTGTGCTCAACCGCGACATCCCGATCCTCGTGCTGGGTGAAACCGGTACGGGCAAGGAGCTGCTCGCACGTGCCATCCACCATGACTCGGACCGCTCGCGCCAGCCCTTCGTCGCGGTGAACTGTGCGTCCATCCCCGACACCCTCATCGAGGCGGAGCTGTTCGGCTACGAAGAAGGCGCCTTCACCGGCGCACGCCGCAAGGGCTCGGTCGGCAAGATCGTGCAGGCCAATGGCGGCACGCTGTTTCTCGACGAGATCGGCGACATGCCGATCGCCCTGCAGGCGCACCTGCTGCGGGTGCTGCAGGAGCGCCACGTCACGCCGCTGGGCTCGAACAAGTCGGTCAGTGTCGACGTGAGCATCGTGTGCGCCACACACCGCAACCTGCGCGAGATGATCGAGCAGAAGACCTTCCGCGAGGACCTCTACTACCGCCTCAACGGGCTGGCCGTGCGCCTGCCGCCGCTGCGCGAACGCAGCGACCTGATGCCGCTGGTGGCGCGCATCCTCGAGCGTGAGTGCCCGGATCGGCGCTTCCAGCTCAGTGGTGAAGTGCTCGAACTGTTCCGGCATTACCAGTGGCCGGGCAATGTGCGCCAGCTCTTCAACGTGTTGCGCACCGCCTGTGTGATGGCCGGCGGCGACGCGCTGATCACTCGCGACCACCTGTCGGACGACTTCATCGAAGACGCCCGCCAGGCCTCGGCCCACGCCGCCAGTGGTGCGGTGGTGGGTGGTGGTGCCATTGCGGGCGCGGTCGCGCTCGATGCGCGAAGCCAGTTCGCGGCCTTGGCCTCTCAGCCGCATGACGCGGTCGACGGAGGTGCACCGCCGGCCATGCCCGCCGCAGCCTGGAGCTTCGGGCCGGACGGCCAGCGCGGCGCGGCCCCCGCGCCTGCGCGGGCCACGTCAGGCCCCGGATCCAACGGTTACGGTTTGCCACCCGACCAGGCGCCAGCCGGCGCAGCGTATGGTGCGAGCCACCCGACGGCGCGTGACTCCCAATCCGGCGCGCCGTCCTGGATGAGCGCCGACCAGAGCAAACAACCCTCGGGTCGCCCGGGCAGTGCTGCGGGCGCCTCGTCGTACCCGGCACGGGCAGGCTATCCGCCAGCGCCGGGCGGCTGGACTCCGTCGACCGCCATGCCCGGCGCCGGGCCCTACGGCGTCGCGGGTGGTGCGCCGGGAGCGCCTGGTGTGCCGATGGCCCCAGGCCAGGTGGCCGGTGGTGGCGGTGTGTGGGCCGAACGTGCGCCGGATGGCCAGCCTTACCGCGCGGCGGCGCAACCGCCCCGGTCGCTGGAAGACATCGAGATCGATTCGATCCGCCAGGCGGTCGATGCCGCGGGCGGCAATATCTCGGAGGCCGCCAAGGCCCTGGGCATCAGCCGCAACACCATCTACCGCAAGTTGCGCTGGAACGTGGCGCGCTGACGAGGCTCGGCACCGGCCAGGCCATCTGCGCTTGGTCGGGTCAGGGTGGTGCCGATGGCGGCCGAGCGATCGGGTGAGGAGCCGGCGCCGCCAGGGCACTGGTCTCGGCCTCGCGCCAGGCGCGTTGCCAGTTCAGTGCATGGCGCGGGCTGGCCAGCCAGGCCGGGTCGACGCCGGCAAGTGAGGGCATGGCATCGGTTTCACTCGCGCCGACTTGCCAGGCCTGCGCTGCGGCGGCCTGCAAGCTGGTCCAGTAGTGCAGGTGATGGGCCACGACGTCGGGCGGCGCCAGGGGGCCTTGTTCGGGTAGCCAGCGGGTGCCTTGTGTGTCGGGCGGGTGGGGTGTGGTCGGTGTCCGTGTCGCCCCGGGGCTAGATGCGGCCGCCGGGTTCGATGAGTTCGATGCACGCGACATGGTCGTCGTCACCTCGTCTTGCAGTGCCTGCAGGCTGGTGGTGGCCTTGATCAGGTCGGCGACGCTGCTGTCGCGCAGATCGGGTGCGCCGTCGGTCCAGATCAGTCCCGGCGCGGCCCACAGGCGTGCACTGGCCAGCCACCACACGGTGACAACCTGTGGCGTGGTGTGTTCACCGCTGGTGGATGTGCTGCGGTCCAGTCGCCACCATTGCCAGGGGCCGAGCCGGCCGCTGCTGCCGGCAACTTGATGGTCGGCGAGCCGCACCGGGTGTGGGCCCAGGTCGCTGGCGCTGTTGCCCAGTCGTGTCGCCAGGCGTTCGACACACCGGGTGCAGCGCTCGTGCATCTGCTGCGTCACCTCCTGGTGGGACCACACACGGACTTGCGGTAGTCCGGAACTGCCCAGCACCAGCTCGGGCCTGGCCCACGGCGCAATCACGTCGGTGATCGAACGGCCGGTGACACGGGCCACGGTCTGTGCCAGGGCGCGGCCGTAGGCCGGACTGGGCCCGCTGCCCAATGCCCAGGTGTGCTGCCCATCGGCCACCACCAGCAGGTTCGAGATGGCGCCGCGGTTGTGCTCGTTGGCATCACCCGCGGCACCTGGTACCCACCACACACCTGGCGCAAGTGCCTGCAGGTCGACGCCGGGTTGTGCAAGCACCGCGGTGGTCAGGCCCAGCATCAGGGCGACGCCGAGGTGGCGGCCCCACCGTTGCAGCCCTGCGGTGATGCCAGGCCGGATGTGACTCGGCCCACCGTGTGGGGTGTTGGCCAGGTCGACACGGGTAAGCCCGCAGGCCTGGGTCGTGCGGATGGCCGATTTGCTCCAAATAGCCACAATAAGACGGGTGTACCAATGCGTCGGATGGCGTCTACCGTACCGCCCCGTGGCATGTGACTTGCATCTCCTCGACACCGTGTGCCGAAGGGTGATGAGGCCCGGATGGTCGAAAGCACAGTGTGAGGAGGAAGAGTCCATGAAATTGGTGGTGTTGAAAGGCGGCGACGAGGCGATTCCCCTGCGCGCTGCAGCTGGCGCGGCCAAGCGTAACGCCGGCGCCGTGGCGGTGTCGTTGCCTGGCCAGGCCTGGGTGCTCGTGAACGTGACACCGGCCGTGGCCGAACAACTGGGCAGCGACGCCCGGCTGCTGCAGCACACGGGTCTGGTCGATGCCCCGGTGCGCGCCGTGGTGCTGACCGACGCGCAAGTCGATCACGTCACCGGCTTGCTGGGTCTGCGAGACGGCCCGCCCATCCACCTGTACGCCACGCCGGCGGTGTTCGAGGAACTGACCCACAACCTGCCGGTGTTGCCGCTGCTGGAACACTATTGCGGCGTGCACTGGCACGTGATCCCGGTGGCTGGTGAGTGCCGAGAGGCGAGTTTTCGGGTCGATGGCCTGCCCGGCATCGAATTTACCGCCGTCGCGACCGAAGAACCCCTGCCGCCGCATGCCTCACATTTCGGCAATCCGGCGGTAGGTGACAGCATTGCTCTGGCGGTGCGTGAACTGGCGGGTGGCCAGCGCTTCTTCTGTGCTGGCAATCTGGCTGCTGCGGGCGCCATTGCAGTCGATTGGATGAACGAGGCCGACTGTGTGTTGCTGGGTGGCAGCGACAACTGTGGTGGTGCTGCCGCCCGCACCGCCACGATCGCCCAGTTCGGGCAGATGGGCGCGCGGCGCAAGCTGCTGATGTGTCGCGCCGGTGAGGACTCGACCCATGATGGTGGTGTGCTGCAAGGCGCCGCCGGGCGGGCAGCACAACAGGCCGAACTGGCACGCGAAGGCATCGAACTGGCACTCGACCGCATGGAGATCGTGCTCTGACCCTGCGGCTGAGGTCGGGAAGATTTCCCGACCACAACTGCAAGATCGGCCTTCACCGACAGTCCTTTGTCGGACCCTGAACACTCTCAGGTGTTGAACCGAGGGGAAACACGGGGCCGACTGGGCGACGTGTAGCCGGTACAAACCGGGCTCGCCGCTTGAAGCACCCCCGTCGGGTGCGGTGGCCCGCGGAATCGACATGCTCAGCATCAGCGCATTGACCAAACGCTACGGCGCCAGAACGGCCCTGAACGGCCTGAGCCTGGACGTGGCTGATGGCCAGTTCGTTGCCCTGCTCGGCCCCAATGGCGCGGGCAAGTCGACCTTGTTCCAGGTGCTCACCGGCTTGTTCGTGGCCGATGCTGGCGAGGTCACGGTCGCTGGCCAGTCACTGGCCCGTTCGGCCGTGCCGGCGTTGCGCCACATCGGTGTGGTGTTCCAGCAGATGTCACTCGACCTGGACCTGAGTGTGGAGCGCAATCTGCGGTTTCATGCCGATCTGCACGGCCTGCCGCGCAAGTTGGCCTCCGAACGTATTGCTGCCGGTGCGGCCACGCTGGGCATCACGGCCGATCTGGGCCGCGCCGTGCGTGAGTTGTCGGGTGGCAACCGGCGCAAGGTCGAACTGGTGCGCGCCCTGCTGCATCACCCCAGCGTGTTGCTGATGGACGAACCGACCGTGGGCCTGGACCCCAAGTCGCGCCGCGATCTGCTGGCTGCCGTGCGCGCCGACGTGGCGGCCCGTGCCACCAGCGTGCTCTGGGCCACCCATCTGGTCGAAGAGGCCGAGGCCGCCGACCGGGTCGTCGTGTTGCACAAGGGCCAGTTGCTGGCCGATGGCACACCCGAGCAGGTTCGGCTGGCCATGGGTGGCACGAGCCTGGAAGAGGCCTTCATCCATGCCACGCAGTGATGTCTTGGCGTGGCAGTGATGTCATGTCATTTGCCAACTGATGCAGCGACGCCGGGCCCGAGCCGTGTCGCGCATCGATTCATCCCAACCACCACCTCATGGAGACAGTCATGACAGTTGCCGTTTCAACCCCTTGTACGCGCCGCGTGTCCTCGGTCTGCCTGGCCTTGTTCGGCCTGGTGCTGGGTGGTGCGACGCAGGCCCAGGGTGTGGCCTTTGTGTCGAGCGAAAAAGACAACACACTCACCGTGCTGGACCTCAAGACTCAGGCGGTCACCGGCACGGTGGCCACCTGCAAGCGCCCGCGCCACATGGCCCTCACGCCCGACGGCAAACGCCTGCTGGTGGCCTGCGGTGATTCGGGTGAGGCCGACATCATCGACCTGGCCACACGCAAGTCGGTCGGCAAGATACCGCTGGGTGAAGACCCCGAAGCGTTCGATCTCTCACCCGACGGCAAGACGCTGTACGTGAGCAACGAGGAGGACGGTGAACTCGGCGTCGTCGACATCGCCAGTGGCAAACGCACCAAGGGCATCGAGGTGGGCAAGGAGCCCGAAGGTGTGCTGGCCAGCCGCGACGGCAAGACGGTCTACGTCACCTCCGAGGTGGCCAGCCTGGTGCATGTGATCGACACCGCCACCGGCAAGGTGACCAAGAACATCAAGGGCGGCAAACGCCCGCGCCGTTTCGCCATGACACCCGACGGCAGCCAGCTGTGGGTGACCAATGAACTCGGTGCCAGCGTCAGCATCATCTCGACCAAGGACCACAAGGTGATCGACACCATCAAGTTCGCGGTCAAGGGTGCGCGTGAAGCCGACATCACCCCGGTGGGCATCACCATGACTGCCGATGGCAAACAGGCCTTCGTCGCGCTGGGCAAGGCCAATCATGTGGCCTTCGTCGATGTGGCCAGCCGCAAGACCACCCAGCTGGTGCTGGCCGGCAAACGCGCCTGGGGCGTGGGCCTGAACAAGGCGCAGGACCGGCTGTACGTGGTCAACGGCTTGTCCGATGACCTGACCATCGTCGACGTGGCCGCGGCCAAGGCCATCAAGACCGTGCCGGTCGGCCGGGTGCCGTACGGCGTGCTGGTGGTCGAATGACACAGGCCATGGAGCGGGGCATGAAGTACCGCATGACGCCAGTCCTGACACCCGGGCCACTCGGCCTGCATGGGCGTGCGAGCGGCGCCGGCCGTGTGTTGTCGGCCTGCTTGTTGGCCCTGTCTGCGCTGGCCTGCCTGCCTGCTCGAGCCGCCACCTACAAGGTGGTGCTGATCGCCCAGGCCGACAACGGTCGCTTCGATCGCACACGGCTCGAGCGCGCCTATCTCGGCCATCCGGGTGGGCCGGCGCTGGATGCTGTGCAGGTGGCCCTCAAGGAAGCCAAGCTCGAACTCGAGAGTGTGGGCGCAGCGGTCACACTCGACAGCGTCACTGTCGCCACACCCGAGGCGGCCAAGGCGGCTGCGGCCCAGGCCGAAAAAGCCGGTGCCGCCGTGTTGCTGACCGATCTGGATGTGGCCGCGACACTGGCCGTGACCGACGCCGTCAAGCTGCCCGTCATCAACGTGAGCAACGCGGCCGACAACCTGCGCGAGAAGGACTGCCGCTCGCGCCTGTACCACGTGTTGCCGAGTGACCGCATGCGTGCCGATGCACTGGCGCAGACGCTGGTGTCACGCAAGTGGAGTTCGGTGCTGCTGCTCACCGGCCCGTCGCCGCTGGATGCGCAGCGCAGCGCCGTGGCTCAGGCCTCGATCAAGCGGTACGGCCTCAAGCTCGCGGGCAGCAAACCCTTCAAGCTGTCGGGTGATCCGCGAGAACGCGATCTGGCCAACCCGGCGCTGCTCACACAAGGCAGTTACGACGCCGTCTGGGTGGTCGACAGCGACGGTGAATTTGCCCGCAGCTTGCCGTACCGCACCGTCTTGCCGCGCCCGGTGGTGGGTGACGCCGGTCTGGTGGCGCTGGCCTGGCATGCGCAGTACGAGCGGTATGGCGCACCGCAGGTGTCGCGTCGCTACACGCGAGATGCCAAACGGCCCATGGGTGCACATGAATGGGCCGCCTGGATGGCCGGCAAGGCCCTGGCTGCCGCGGCGGTCGAGGCGCCCAAGGGTCCGGCCGCGGCGCTGCACAAGGCACTGGCCGTGGTCGAACTCGATGGCTCCAAGGGGGTGACCATGACCTTTCGCCCCTGGGATCGGCAACTGCGCCAGACCCTGCTGCTCACTGACGGCCAGGGTGTGATCGGCACTGCACCGGTGGACGGCATGCTGCACCCGAAGAACACCCTGGACACCCTGGGCGGCGACGAACCCGAAAAGCTCTGCAAGGCGCAGCCATGAAGGGCTTTCTTGTCGTTGCCATGCCGACGCCCGAGGACTGGTCATGAGGCATGCCTTTCAGGCCATGTGGGCCATCGTCGCGCGTGAACTGGCCAAGTTCATGCGCCAGACCGGCCGGCTGGTGTCGGCCCTGGTGCGCCCCTTGTTGTGGCTGGCGGTATTTGCCGCGGGTTTTCGCAATGTGTTCGGTGTGGCCATCGCGCCGCCCTACGAGACCTACATCTCGTACGACGTCTACATCGCGCCGGGACTCATCGGCATGGTGCTGCTGTTCAACGGCATGCAGTCGAGCCTGGCCATGGTCTACGACCGCGAGATGGGGCTGATGCGCCTGCTGCTCACCGCGCCCCTGCCGCGGCCATGGATCCTGCTGAGCAAGCTGGTGGCCACGGCCGTGTTGTCGTTGATGCAGGCGCTGGCCTTTGTGCTCGTGGCCTGGCTGCTGGGCACCGAGTTGCCGATCTGGGGCGCTCACACGCCGCATGTGCTGCTGGCCGCGGTGAGTTCGGCGCTCATGCTCGGAGCGCTGGGCCTGCTGCTGTCGGTGCACATCAAGCAGCTCGAGAACTTTGCCGGCACGATGAACTTCGTCATCTTCCCGATGTACTTCATGTCCACGGCGCTTTACCCGTTGTGGAAGCTCGAGGAGTCGGGCGCCGTGTGGGTATGGCAGATCGCGCGTTTCAACCCCTTCACCCATGCGGTCGAATGGATGCGTTTCGCCATCTATGGCCAGGACCCTGGCCTGGCGCCTTATGTGGTGCTGGCCACGCTGGGCCTGTGTTTCTTCTTTGCCAGTTGGGGGTATGACCCGCAGCGTGGCTTCGGTGCACTCACCAAACGACCGGGGCCGCCGTGAGCCGCATGTTCGACACGATCGCCGGCTTGAAGTCCGCCGGCCTCAAGCTTGCCACCCTGGCTGGCACACGCACCGTGGCCGCGAGTGCGCCCTACCGGCGCAGTGAGGACGAGGTGCAGGCGCGTCGCGCTGCGGCCATCGAACCCCTGCTGCTCGAGTGGCTCACACTCGCCGGCCTGCTGCTGTTCGGCGCCTGGTTGCTGGGCGTGCGCGGTGTGTGGCAACTGCTGCTCACGTCCGACCCCACCGGGCTGACGCTGGTGATCATCGTGGTCTTCACCACCGCCACGATCTGGTGTGGTGCCCGTTCGCGCGAACTGCATCATCAGCATGCGCTGATGCGCCAGCCCACGGCCGATGAGGACGAGAGTTGGGCGCATGCCTACTGGCAAGCCTTGAAGCTGGCACCACGTGATGCCGATGCACCACTCGACCTGTTGCTCGAAGCCAGCCACGGCCCGCACCACACGGCCTGGTGGGTCAACGGCATCCAGTTGAAGCTGGGGCTGCTGGGCAAGGTGATCGGCTTTTCGGTGCTGGCACTGCAGATCGGCAACCTGCAGAGCTTCGACGCCAACCAGTCGCAGGACTTGCTCAAGAGCCTGACGTCGGGCCTGGGCATCGCCCTGCTCACCACCATGGTCGGCCTGGTCGGCAACATCCTGCTGGGCCTGCAACTCACCCGCCTGGACCGTTTTGCCGACACGCTGGTGGCCGAGATGCAGCGCCGTGGCCTGCGGGTGCGCAGCGACGACGCGGGCGCAAGCCCCGCGCCCACCGCGCCGATGCCCTTGCGTGCAGGTTGAGCGGCCACAGGTCCCCCGCAGTACCCACCATGCGCCGCCAACGCCATGCCCGTGAGGCCGAAGTCGATCCGTTCTACGACATGTTGTTCAACATGCTGATCGCCTTCGTCTTCTGTTTCATCATCGCCTTGCTGGCGATGAACCCCAAGGCTCTGAAGGCCGGCGACATCCCGGCCAAGGCCGAATACATCGTCACCGTGTCGTGGCCCGACATGAATCCCAACGACGTCGACACCTGGGTGCAGGATCCGGGCGGCAACCTGGTGTGGTTTCGCGCCCGCGAGGCCGGCCTGATGCACCTCGACCGCGACGACCGCGGCCTGGCCAACGACAGCATCGTGGTCAATGGCCGGCAGATCGTGAACCCGCTCAACCAGGAGGTGGTGACGCTGCGCGGCATTGCTGCGGGTGAATACACGGTCAACGCGCACTACTACGAGTCCAAGGACGGCCAGCCGGTGGAGGTGACCGTCACCGTCGTGAAGGTCAACCCGCGCGCCGAGGTCGTCTATTACGGCACGGCCAAGCTGGCGCGCAAGGGCGACGAGGCCACCACCGTGCGATTCACCGTGCTGCCCGACGGCAGCGTCGACAACATCAACACCTTGCCCAGGACGCTGGTGCAGCGTCTGTGAACCGGATTCGATAACTCATGACTCTTGCTGTTGTTCTTGCCTTCGTCGTGCTGGCCGCGCTGGCCGTGCTGGCGCTGCTGGCGTCGCGTTGGCCGCTGTGGCTGCGTGCCTTGCTGGTCGTTGGTGTCACGGGTTTTTATTTCTATGCCGACGAGGCGGTGCACAACATGTGGGGCTGGCCCAGCAGCGACGCCTTGCCTGAACGGTTCGTGTTGCTGGCCACCGTGATCGAGGAGCCCAGTGCAAGGACGCCCGGTGCCTTGTTCGTGTGGCTGCAGGCGCTCGAGAACGGCAAGCCCACACGCGCACCCCGGGCCTATCAGCTGCCGTATACGAAGGACCTGCATTCATTGCTCAATGAAGGCATGAAGAAGGCGCGCCAGGGCGTGACACAGATGGGCACGAGTGAACCCAAGCCGGGCAAGAAAGGCCTGTCGTGGCTGCGGCCGGGCAGCGACGAGCAGGTGCTCAAGATCCGCGACATGCCCGTGCCGCAGTTGCCCGAGAAGTGAGGCGCCGGTGAACGTGTTCCACTCTCTGCGCCTGCGCCGATCACCCGGTCGGTTGGCCACATCGTCCCGTCCGGGCGGGCCGATGAGGCTGACGGGCCTGATCGGCTTGCTGGGCCTGTTGAGCCTGTGCGGTCTGGTCGCCTGCAGCAAGCCGCCGGGCTCGGACCTGTTTCCGCTCGATGCTGGTCACCGCTGGGTGTACCGCGTGGTCAACGAGTACGACAACAACAGCCGCGATGTCGACACACTCGACATCAGCACCCTGGGCAACGACGACCTGCCCAATGGTGGCGGCAGTGCCGCGCACCGGCGCAGCGCATCGGGGGTGGATTACTGGTTGCGGTCCGATGCCACCGGCATCTGGCGAGTGGCGAGCAAGAGTGACCTGGAAGAAGAACCGGTGCTCGACCCCAGTGCCGAGGCCCAGCGCCGCTATGTGCTGAAGGCGCCGATCGCACCGGGCACGAGTTGGCAGGCCCACACGACGGCCTATCTGCTCAGGCGCAACAACGAGTTTCCGCCCGAGATCCGCCACAGCCATCCCAAGGTGCCGATGCTCTACAGCATCGACGCACTCGATCAGAAGGTCGACACGCCGGCAGGCAGCTTCGGCGGCTGTGTGCGGGTGAAGGGCACTGCCACGCTGAAGCTGTTCGCCGATCCGGTCGTGGGCTGGCACGACATGCCCCTGACCACGCTCGAGTGGTACTGTCCCGGTGTCGGCCTGGTCCGACTGGAGCGCAGGGAGCCGGCCAACTCGACCTTTCTGGTCGGTGGCACCTTGACGATGGAACTGAGCTCATGGCAATGAAACTGGGTCGCAAGCCCTTTCAGGGTGTGGACGAAGTCGACCCCACGCGGTACCGACTCAGCCGGCGTCGCTGGTTGCAGGCGGCTGGTGCCACGCTGGGTGGCTGGAGTCAGGGTGTCGGCGCTGCAGTGGGCGCCACTGGGCTGGGCCTGGCCTCGCGGGTCGCGGCTGCCGAGGCATTTCCGTCGCGGCCCGTCACACTCTGGGTGCCCTGGCCGGCTGGTGGAGGTACCGACCTGACGTTGCGGCTGCTGGCGCAACTCGCGAGTGGCCATCTCAATCAACGTGTAGTCATCGAGAACCGTTCGGGCGCGGGTGGCACCTTGTGTATGCCGGTGCTGCAGCAGGCTCAGCCCGATGGCTACACGCTGGCGCAGATGCCGCAGCCGGTGTTCCGTGCACCGTATACCCAGAAGGTGTTGTGGGATCCGATCCGCGACACCACACCCATCATCCAGGTCTCGGGTGTGACCTTCGGTGTCGTCGTAACGGCAGCGAGCCCCTTCAAGTCACTCGACGACCTGTTCACCTATGCACGTGCCAGGCCGGGTGAACTCACTATCGCTACCAACGGCACGGGTACCACACCCCATGTGGTGATGGACGAGTTGTTCGCCAAGCAGGGACTCACGTTCAACCACGTGCCCTACAAGGGCACGGCCGAACAGATGATTGCGGTGAGTTCCGGCCAGGTGCAGGTGGGCGTCAACTCGAATGGTTTTGCACCCTTCGTCGACAGTGGCCGCCTGAGGCTGCTGGTGACATTTGGTGAGCACCGCACCAAGCGCTGGTCACATGTGCCCACCCTCAAGGAACTGGGCCACGGCATCGTTGCCGCATCACCCTACGGCATCTGTGGCCCGCGGGGTGTGCCTGCGGCGGTGGTCACCGTATTGCATGACGCCTTCAAGGCCGCCATGTACGACCCGGTGCACATTGCCGAATTGGCCAAGTACGACCAGGAACTTTTCTACCTGGGCCCCGAGGACTACGGCCGCTCGATGCGTGACACCTATCTGGCCGAGAAACGAGTCGTCGAACGCCTCGGCCTGAACCGCGGCGGCAATTGATGCCGCCGCCTGTGGGTCACTTGCCCATCCGGTTCGGGTGCCAGTACAGGAACTTGGCGTAGATGTCGACGTCCTTCGACTCACGCACGAAGAGCATCCCGACCACGAACGAGATCGCAGCTATCACGATGGGGTACCACAAGCCGTAGAAGATGTTGCCATTGCTGGCCACCATGGCAAAGGCGATGGTCGGCATCAGGCCCCCGAACCAGCCATTGCCGATGTGATAAGGCAGCGACAGCGAGCTGTAGCGGATGCGGGTCGGAAACATTTCCACAAGCGCTGCGGCGATAGGGCCGTAGACCATCGTCACGTAGATCACCAGAACCGTGAGGATGAGCACCACCTCGGGCTTGTTGATCTTCTCGGGGTCGGCCTTGGTCGGATAACCCGCCGTGCCGAGTGCCGAGCCGAGTTGTTTGCGGAACTCGCTGATCGCTGCCACGCTGGCTTCGTCGAAGCGGTCACCTGCAGCGGTGAGCTTGGCGATTGGCGGCGTGAGGGTCTGATCACCGATGCGGACCGTGGTCGGACTGCCGGCCGGCAGGGTCACGTTCGAGTATGAAGCCGAGTTCTGTGCCAGGGCACGTTTGCCCAGATCGCAGGCCGAGGTGAAGTCGATCTCGCGGGCGATCGGGCTGCCCTGAAACGAACAGGTTTCCGGGTCGGCTGAGACCACGATCTGCGACAGGCGCTGGGCCTTGGCCAGATCGGGGTTGGCAGCTTCGGTGAGTGTCTTGAACAGCGGGAAGTAGGTGATGCAGGCCAGCAGCAGTCCGGCCATGATCACCGGCTTGCGTCCGATGCGGTCACTCACGGTGCCGAAGAACACGAAGAACGGTGTGCCCAGCAACAGCGAGATCGCCACCATCATGTTGGCACTCGAGGCATCGACCTTGAGCACGCTTGTCAGGAAAAACAGCGCGTAGAACTGGCCGGTGTACCAGACCACTGCCTGGCCAGCGACCAGTCCGAACAATGCCAGCAGGATGATGCGCAGGTTCTTCCACTGGCCCAGCGCCTCGGTGAGTGGTGCGGACGAGAGCTTGCCGTCCTCCTGCATCTTCAGGAAGGCGGGCGATTCACTCATCGACAGCCGGATCCAGATCGACGCACCGAGCAGCACGACCGACAGCGCAAACGGAATGCGCCAGCCCCAATCGGCAAACGCCGCTTCACCGACCATGTTGCGGGTGACGAGGATGACCATCAGCGACATCAGCAGACCCAGCGTGGCCGTGGTCTGGATCCATGACGTCCAGGCCCCGCGCTTGTTCTGAGGGGCATGTTCGGCCACATAGGTGGCCGCACCGCCGTATTCGCCGCCCAGGGCCAGACCCTGCAGCAGTCGCAGCACGATCAGCACCGCCGGGGCCACCACGCCGACAGTCGCATAACTCGGCAGCATGCCGACGATGAAGGTCGACGTGCCCATCAGCACGATGGTGATGAGGAAGGTGTACTTACGTCCGATCATGTCGCCCAGGCGGCCGAACACCAGCGCTCCGAAAGGGCGCACGATGAAGCCGGCCGCAAACGCCAGCAGTGCGAAGATGAAGGCCGACGAGGGATCGAGGCCCGAGAAGAACTGCTTGGCGATGATGGGAGCCAGCGAGCCGTAGAGATAGAAGTCGTACCACTCGAACACGGTACCAACCGAGGACGCAATGATGACCTTGCGTTCCTCGGCGGTCATGACCGGATCCTGGTCGAGCGCGTTATCCGCCAATGTGGACATGGGTGGGTTCCTTGTAGTTTCGAATTACATCGCCGCCAGCAGGCGACGCGGCGAGAAGACACGTGCCTCGGCCAGGTTCTCGGCGAGTTGCAGGGCGCGCTGCAGGATCTGGTCGGCACCGGCGCGACCGAAGGCCTCCACCAGCGCCAGGTAGGTCACCCTGACCAGTTCGGCCAGGTCGGTGTTGGAAGCACGGATCTGCCAGTTGTGCTGGCGTGCCCGGGTCCAGGCGTCGCGGAACGCTTCACGAGCATGTTGTGGAGCACGCGACACCTCGAGTTGCTTGAGTGAGTCCTTGCGCAACTCGTCGAGCGCCTCGGGGTGGAACTCGGCCACCTCGGCAACCACCCGGCGCATCACCGCGCCAAACACCATGGGCGGATCGACCGGCAGGCTGCCCAGGTCGACGGGTGAGGCGGGTGTGGGCGCCACGGGCGCTGCCGGCTGCACGGATGCCGCTGGCTGCAGCGGGGGCATTGCGGCATTGGCTGCGGCCAGCGCAGCAGCCACCGGGTTCACGGTGGGCTGCAACTCGGGCTGAGCCGGATAACCTTGCGGCATATACCCTGGGGGCACCGGCATATAGCCCGGAGGCGCCGGCATGTAGCCCGGAGGGGCGCCGCCGTAGGCCGGCTGTGGCACGTAGGCCGGTGCCGGGGATGGGTAGACCGGCGGCGGCGCAAAACGCGGCGCTGCTGCGGGCAGAGGGTCGGGCGGCAGGCTGGCCTCGGGCTCGCGCAGGCGGCGGTAGATGTCGGCGTACAGGCGTTTGCACTGCGCCGGATCGAGGCCGAACGGACCACTCAGGGTGTCGACGAAACGGATCACGTCGCTCGCTTGATCGCTTCGCAGTGATTGCGTCAGCTGGGCTAGCACCTGCATGATCGATGCCTCGTCTAGTTGCCCCATCAGCGAGGCATAGACCGCACGGCGGCGCAGTGATTGCGGATCGGCTGCCATCAGAGGGCACCTCGCGGCGGACGCAATGCGGTTCGGCAATCAGGTCCTGGCAAGCGAAGGCTGGGGCGGGTTGTGCGCATGTCGATGTCGGTGTGGGTTGATCGGCTTGCCCGGCACTGCCGGCAACACGTCTGGCCGTGTTGGCGTGAGGCGGTGCCCGACTACTTCGTGGCGAGAATCGCCGCTCCCCCCCTGATCGGGTATCCCCCATGTGCAGGGGGGATGCATGCCCATCGCCGATGCCGTGCACCGGTTACGGAACTACTCCGCGCGAGCCTGTGTCGTGCCCTGCCGGGCCTGCTGGATGACCCGGGCAATGCGGCAATTTCGAACCGCGGACCTCGAGCCCCAAGCAAACGGCCGCGTGATGGCGCGGCCGTTGTGTCATGACCCGCTGTGAGCGGGTCATTCGAGGTCATCGCCCTGTTGCCAGGGCGGGCTTTCAGCCGCGCGGACCGCGCGGACCGGGGCGACCAGCCCAGGGGCGATCAGCACGCGGACGATCGCCGCCGAAGGGCTCGGCATGGCGAGCCGGACCACGCGGTGCGTCGTCGCGATGCATCGGTCCACGCGGAGCTTGGGCAGTACGCGGATAACCATGGTCGGGGGCACCGAAGGCCGGGCGTTCGGCGTGGAAGTTGCCACGCGGAGCACCTGCGTCATGACCGGCGCGCGGCGCACCGTAGAAGCCTGCGCCACGTTGCTCGGGGCGCGGTGCCGGCGGGCGGCCATGGTCGAAGCTGGGCGGGCCGCGACGGTCGTCGCGCTGGCCAAAGGCCGGGCGTGCGCCACGGTCGTTGCGTGCGCCGGGGCGCGGGCTGACGTGCGGGGTATCCAGACGCGGCACTGGGCGACGTGACTCGAGGCCTTCGCGGGTGGCCACGGCAATCACTTGTGTGGTGAAGTGCTGGATGCGACGGATCATCGACGAGTCACGGCGCTCGCACAGCGTGATGGCGATGCCGTTGCGGCCGGCGCGGCCGGTACGGCCGATGCGGTGCACGTAGTCCTCGGCCTTCATGGGCAGGCCGTAGTTGATGACGTGGCTGATGGTCGGCACGTCGATGCCGCGAGCGGCCACGTCGGTAGCCACGAGCACACGCAGGTCACCGCGGCGCAGGGCCATCAGCGTGCGGTTGCGCATGCCCTGCGGCATGCCGCCGTGCAGCGGTGCCACGGCGTGGCCACTGTCGGCCAGGCGGGCGGCGAGTTCGTCGGCGTCGCGCTGGGTGCTGGTGAAGACCAGCGCCTGCTGCAGTTCGGTGTCGGCCAGGATGTGGTCGAGCAGTGCGTTCTTGTGCTGCCAGTCGTCGGCCCAGATCAGCTCTTGGGCGATGTTGTCGTGGCGTTCGGTGTGCGAACTCACCTCGATGCGCTGGGCATCGGGCTTCATCAGCTGAGCAGCCAGACGACCGACCGGGCCGGCGAAGGTGGCGCTGAACATCAGGGTCTGCAGCGGTTGCGGCAGGGCCTTGGCGATGTGTTCGATCGGTTCGATGAAACCCATGTCGAGCATGCGGTCGGCTTCGTCGAGCACGAACATCTCGACCTCGCCGAAACGCACAGCGCCGCTTTCGAGGTGGTCGATCAGGCGGCCAGGTGTGGCGATCAGGATGTCGAGCGAGGCACGCAGCATGTGCAGCTGGGCCGGGTAGGGCATGCCACCCACGACCAGGCCGACACGCAGGCCGGGCACATGGCGACCGTAGGTCTCGGCGGCCTTGGCGACCTGCTGAGCCAGTTCACGGGTGGGTGCGAGCACCAGCACGTGGGGGCCGACGGCGGGGGTGCGCGGTGCGTCGAAACGTGTGTTGCGGCGCTGGTTGCGGCGTGCCTGGCGCATGTCCGGGCCACCGGCGTCGTGGCCGGCGGCGGGCACGACGATGGCGTTGGCGTCGGGCGCAATGCCCTTGGCGGTGTCGGCGGCAACGCGGGCGAGGCGAGCCTCTTCACGCTTGCGCAGCACGAGTTGCAGGGCGGGGATCATGAAGGCCGCGGTCTTGCCGCTGCCGGTGCTCGAGCACACCCGCAGGTCAGCACCTTCCAGGGCCAGGGGAATGGCACGCGACTGCACTTCGGTCGCGTTGTCGTAGCCCGCGTCGGTGATGGCGCGCAGGACTTGGGCGTGCAGGTTCAGGGATTCGAAACTCATCGTCGTTCACTTTCGCCGCGTGACGTTGCTGCGTCACCGGCACTGCGGAACACTTCAAGCCCACGCCCACGGCTTGCACGCTGCGTGTCGACCGGTGGTCGATACACAGGCACAAGGCAGTTCAACCGGCACAGGGTAAAAGCCGGAAGCTGCAGGGCGGAGGATTGAGTAGTCCGCGGTCTCAGGGCATCGCCGCCGACCGCGGCCCGAGCGGCCCAGGGGGCCTTGCGGCCTTGGGGGCCGCTGCTGCGGGGTGTTCCGGACCTGCCATGGGCTTGCGGCCGATGCGGTAAGTGGAACGGGGCGTTTGGGGCTGCGTGGCGACTCTAGGTGGCCGGCGCAGCACGCGCCCAGGAAGGTCAGAGGGGATGGTCGTCAAACAAAACCGCCTCGGCGAAACGCAGAGGCGGTGGTGCTGTGCGGCATTCTAGCAGCAAGTGGCCGACCTCGTCAGGGTTTTCTCGCCCTGGCGGAGTTTGGCCCGTCCTCAGGCCCCGAAACGCCAGCGCAGGGCCAGGCTGAGACTGCGCGGTGCAGCGGGTGCCACGAACTGCTCGTCACGCCAGTCGTCCGGCGCTAGCAAGGTGCCGCTGGCGTCGAAGGCGTTCTCGCCCAACATGCCGCCGGTGTCGTAACGACGGTCGAGCACGTTGTTGATCTTGCCCACCAGGCTCAGGCCCTTGGCGATGTCCCAGCGGCCGTCGAGGTTGAGCACGGCAAAACCAGCGGTGCGGCCGCTGCCGAAGAAGTCCACGCCGTCGGGCTGATGCCGGTTGTTCTCGTTGCCCCGCACGAAGCTGCCCGATTGCGCCGTGACGTTGGCACCCAGCTTGAACGAACTCGTGGCGCGCCAACCCAGATCGAGCTTGACCAGGTGTTGCGGCAGGCCGGGCAGGTGGTCACCGGGGCGTACCTCGATCTCGGTCTCGGCAGTGCAGACCGTGTTGCCGTTGGGCGCTGCTGGATCGAATGCCGTGCTGTTGGGCTCGGAGGCGATGCAGGCGCTGCTCTGGTAGGTGGCCTTCAGGTGTGTGTAGTGCAGGCCCACGTCGACTGTGGCGGCGCGGCCTTGCAGCCCCAGTTCGATGCCCTGGCGCCGTGTCTTGCCGAAATTCTTGAAGTAACCCGCTGCCAGGCTGTTGCTCACGAACAGGATGTCGTCCTTGTTCTGCGTCGAGAACACGCCCGCGTTCCAGCGCCAGTCGCCACCCGCGCCGGCCAGCTTGCCGCGCAAGCCGGCTTCGAGCGTGCGCGACACCACCTGCTCGAGCGGTGGGTCGGCTTGCAAGGCATTGGGCAAGACGCAAGGGTTGGCCGGGTCCGAGCAGCCCAGCTCGATCGGGCTCGGTGCACGGTTGCCCTGGTTGTAGCCGGCATAGGCGGTGGTACCGCCACCCAGCTTGAACGTTGCACCCAGGCCAGGATTGAGCTTGCTGTAGGTGTCCTCGGCATCCAGAGTAGTCGTCAAGCCCAGCAGGCGCCCGGTGTCCACCGTCGTGACCTTGGTGCGGTTGTGGCGTGCCGACAGGCTGACCGTCAGCTCGGGTGTGACATGCAGGATCTGTTCGGCCCACAGGCTGGTCGTGCGGCTCTTGCCGGTGATGGCGGCATTGAGCTCTTCGGGTTCGAGGTCGATCACGGCGCGCGTGCCATCGAGCATCCCCTCGGCTTCGGTCTGGCTGAAGTCGGTCTTGTTGCTGTCGATCGATGCGCCCAGACTGGTGAGGTTGCCGGCTTGCTGGCGGCTCCACTGCAGAGCCAGCCCCTGACTGGATTGTTTGCCGGCGGTGCGGTTCTCGACACCACTTTCGGTCACCAGTGGTGGATCGTAGTCATCGTTGAGGTCACCGTTGACGGTCTTCACATCGAGCTTGCGCAGGTAGGCCTGGCCCTGCAGTCTCTGGCCACTGCCCAGGTCCCAGCCCAGACCCACGCTGAAGGCGCCGAGGCGGTTGTCGGTGCGGTCCGGGCGGGTGTAGATCTGCGAGCGGCGCACATCGGCCAGGGTCTCGGGCAACAGGCCGTTGCCGATCAGGCTGTTGTCCGCGGCGTTCATTGCCACACGCCAGTCGAGCGCGCCTTGTTTGCCGTTGAGCTTGGCGTAGACCTGCGTGATCTCGCTGGGTGAGTAGTCGCGCCAGCCGTCCTGCTCGAAGCGGCTCAGCGCCATGAACAGGTGGGTGTTCTCACCCAGGCTCATGCCGTGAGCCAGTTCGATGTCCTTGCGCCCATGTGAGCCCAGGCCGAGCTCGAGTTCGGTGCCGGGGTCGGTGTCACCCGACTTGGTCTGCAGCACCAGCGCGCCACCCAACGTGTTCAGGCCAAACAGCGGATTGGAGCCCGGCATCAGTGTCATGCCCGCCAAGGCGCCGCGCGGAATCAGATCCCAGTTGACCACGTCGCCAAAGGCTTCGTTGACCCGTACACCGTCGAGAAAGACCGACAGCCCCTGCGGCTGACCCAGCAGTGGGCTGGCAGTGAAGCCGCGGTAGTTGAGCTCGAGCTGATAGGGATTGCCCTGGGTCTCGACCACGTTGACGCTGGCCACATGGCGGCGCAGCAACTCGCCCAGATTCAGCTCCTGCTGGTCGCGCAGCCGTGCACCCGACAGGCTCTGCACGTTGGCCGGCACCCGGTCGCGGTCGATGCCGGTGCCCGGCAGCGGCGTGGTGCCCACGATCTCGACCGTTTCGAGTGTGGGTGTCGTGGTCTGCGCCTGTGCAAGCTGGCCGACACACAAGGTGCCGAAGGCCAGTGCGAGAGCTTGCATCAGCAGATTGGGGCATGTCGTCAGGGTGCTGGTCTTGTTCATGAGAAGTCTCCGTAAGGGCTTGCGTCGACCTTTCGAGTCGTTGCACTGCGTTGGCAGCGCCGCAAGGTAACGGAGGCCGGTGCACCCACGCCGGGAAATCTTCCCGGCTCAGGGTATCTCCGGCGCTGTGGCCGATGGACTCGCACCACAGGCGTCGCGTGTTGTCACGCCGGTGGTGCGTTCTGGCTCAGGGGTGACAAGTGATGACACAGCTTGTACCGCCGGTCATCGCCACCTGACGGGACGTTGTGGGCCCTTGGGTGTCCCTGCGGCCACTGTGGGGCGTCGAGTCGACTCGTGTGGTGGGTGTGTCGGCCGGGCGGATCAGGCCATGAGCCCAGGCACTCGGCTCAGGCAGTCAGCCCGTGTTTCTGTGCGTAGTGCAGCAATTCCACCGAGTTGGTCACGTCGAGTTTCTGGCGCACCAGCGTCTGGTAGTTCGACACGGTCTTCTCGCTCACACCCATCCGCTGGGCGATGGCATCGACGCTGGCGCCGCTGATCAGATGTTGCAGCACTTCGAGTTCGCGCACCGTGAGTTGCTCGTGAGGCGCCGGGCGCGAGCTCGAACTGGTCTGCGGGTGCAGCGTGCGCAGGCCACTTTGCACGGCACGCACCGCTCGCACCACTGCCTCGGGTTCCCCGGCCTTGGACACGAAACCCGCGGCGCCAGCACGCAGACATTGCGACTGCATGGCCGGGCTGTCGTGCATGCTGACGACGAGCACATGCAGATCGGGCAGGTCGTCGCCGAGTTGCTTGAGCAACTCCAGGCCGCTGCGGCCCGGCATCGACAGGTCGAGGATGAGCAGGTCGATGCGGTTGGCACCCTGATGTGTCGGCAGGTCGTGTGCGGCAGCATCCGCGCTGGCGTATTCGGCCACCACCTGCAGGTCGGGTTCGAGTTCGAGCAAGCGCCTGTAGCCGACCCGCACGATGGCATGGTCGTCCGCCAGCGCAATGCGCCAGCGTGCAGGGGCCGGGCGTGTCGCGCTGACGTTATGGGTGGGCGTGGTCATGTGACTCCTTCGATGCCACGGGCAAGGCGGCACTCAACAGCAAGCCGGGATGATCGGGTCTGCCGGCCTGGCGAGGGCGACCCAGGCGCCACTGTCCGCCCAGGGCCCAGACACGCTCCTGCATGCCGCCCAGGCCGTTGCCGCGCCGCATGGCCCGCACCGTGTCGTCGATACCCGTGCCATCGTCCTCGATGCTCCAGTGCACGGTGCCGATGGTGCCGGCGCTGCGCATGTTGTCGTTGGTGGCCGCTGTGCCGGT
The DNA here is from genome assembly GCA_016702605.1 of Candidatus Intricatilinea gracilis. GTDB lineage: Bacteria > Pseudomonadota > Gammaproteobacteria > Burkholderiales > Burkholderiaceae_C > Sphaerotilus > Sphaerotilus gracilis. The sequence goes on along the minus strand of JADJDQ010000005.1, from coordinate 33,929 downwards.
GCCGAGTTGAGTGGACGGTGAACCGCCGGCAGCATCGGCTTGCCAGCGCAGCGTCAACACGGCGCTGCGTGCCTGGGCATGGCGGGCGATGTTGGTGAGTGCTTCCTGGCTGAGCCGGTACAGGGTGAGCGCCAGTTGTCTGGGCAGGTCGACCGGGGCCTTGCCGACCACCTCGCAGCGAAAGGTGTACTCGGTGTGTTCACCCGCGCCGGTGCGGGTGGCTGTGTCCCGCCAGCCGTCGACCAGTCCTTCGAGCTGGTCGATCACATCCTGCCAGGCCACATCACCCTGACCCGACCCCGGGCCGAGCGGGCGCAGGCGCACCAGCATGTCGCGGATGTCGGCCTGCACCTCGGCGCAACGTGCAGCCATGTCGTCGACCACACCAAGCAGTTGTCGTGGTGAAGCGCGCGGTGCGCCGGGCGCCGCGGTGGAGGAGGGCTCGGCCAGCTGGCGCTGCAGCCAGGCGGTGTCCAGGCGCAACGCGGTGAGGCGTTGGCCGAATTCGTCATGCAACTCGCGCGCAAGATGGGCACGTTCATCCTCCTGCAACGACAGCACCTTCTGGCTCAGCTGGCGGCGCTGTTCGGTGGCGTCGTCGAGTGCCTGCGCCAGGTGGCGCAAGGCGGAGGCGATGACGTCGAGTTCACGCATGGGCATGCTGGGCAGCGACCGCACGGCGTCTACCGCGCGTCGATCGGTCGACTCGATGCCGCGGATGGCCTGCAGCACCGCCGCCAGCGGGCGCAGCGCGTGGCGCACATTGGCCTTCATCACCAGCAGCAGGGCGGCAATACCCAGGCCCAGCAAGGTCAACATGCCGAGCAGGTCGTCGATTGCTTCACGACGTTCACTTTCGTGTGAAGCACTCAGACTCACGGTCCACGACCGGCCGGCCGGGCGCACCACCTGCCAGGTCACGAGACGCCGGTCGGCTTCCTGGGCCAACTGGCGGTGCAGGCGGTAGATCAGTTCGAGTGGAGCAGCGGCCGGTGGCGGCAGGGTGGGAGCCAGCAGCAGCCGGCTGTTGTTGTCGTGCACCCGCAGTTCGAGGTGGCGCAGCGGTGCCTGCACCTGCAGCACACGCAATTGTTCGATGGCGTCGCGGTCGTTGGTCTGCCCCAGGTTGCCCAGGCGGGCGACAACTTCGGCCAGGCCCATGGCGGCGTCGGCCTCGTCGACGATGCTGTCGCTGGCGCGTTGCAGGCCCAGCAGCGCCACGAGCAACAGCGTGGCCGCACCCACCCAGGCGGCGCGGCGCATGACCAGGCGAGCCAGGCCGGTCGGCGCCGGCAAGGCCGGTGCAGCGGGTGCCGCGGCGGTGTCAGTCGAGTTGGTGGATGGTGCGGACATGGCTCGTCAGTGCGCGGCATTCTGCCCGCCGTCGTGGTCGACCGGGCAGACAATCGTCACCACCTCATCGCCTGGCCCCAGCCTCGACCCATCATGCAGACTGCCTTGCCCTTCGACACGATCGAGACACCAGCCCTGTTGCTCGACGAGTTGCTGCTGCGCGCCAACATCGCGCGGTTGGCCACCCGCATGACCCAGTTCGGCGTGGCGCTGCGCCCACATGTCAAGACCGCCAAATGCCTGCAGGTGGCAGCGCTGTGCGACGACGGTCGGCGAGGCCCGATCACGGTGTCCACACTGCGCGAGGCCGACGAGTTCGCCGCCGCGGGCTACCGCGACATCCGCTATGCCGTGGGCTACACGCCCAACAAGGCGGCGCATGTGCGCCGGCTGGTTGCCCAGGGTGTGACGATGTCGGTCATCGTCGACAACGTGGCCGCTGCACAGGCGCTTGCCAACGGCATGGCCGATCTGGCTGTGCCGCTGCGTGTGTTGATCGAGGTCGATACCGATGGCCAGCGTGCCGGCCTGCGTCCTGGCGACGATGTGTTGCTCGACGTGGCGGCAGCGCTGCGTGCGCCCGGCGTCGAACTGGCTGGTGTGTTGACCCATTGCGGCGGCGCCTACCACTGCCACGGTGACACCGCACTGATCGCCATGGCCGAGCAGGAACGGGCCGGTGCCGTGTACGCCGCCGAACGGCTGCGCCAGGCCGGCCATGCCGTGCCCGAAGTGAGTGTGGGCTCGACACCCACGGCACTGTTCGCCCAGCAGCTGGCCGGTGTCACCGAAGTGCGCGCCGGGGTCTACGTGTTCATGGACCTGATGATGGCTGCGCTGGGTGTGTGCCGGCCCGAAGACATCGCCGTGAGTGTGTTGACCACGGTGATCGGCCACCGCCGGGACCAGGGCTGGACCCTGGTCGACGCCGGCTGGATGGCGCTGTCGCGCGACCGTGGTCTGGCTGGCGAGTTCGTCGATCAGGGCTACGGACTGGTGTGTGACGCCCAGGGCCAGGTGTTGACCGACTACATCGTGACTGCCGCCAACCAGGAGCACGGCATCGTGGCACACCGCAGCGGTGATCCGGCCCGGCTGCTCGATCTGCCGGTGGGCAGCATGTTGCGCATCCTGCCCAACCACGCCTGTGCAACGGCGGCGCAACACGGCGCTTATCAGGTGCTCTCGGCGCGCGGCGAGCTGCAGGTGGCGTGGCCACGATTCGGCGGTTGGTAGTTTCGCGGCGTGTTGCCGACTCGCCGGCCTCTCGTCGACTGGCGCTGGGGAGCGCGTCCATAGAATGGTTCGAGCAGCCGATCAGCCCGTCGACCTGACGGGTATCGCGCCGCCGCAGCCACCCCATGTCGACCAAGCTGTCAGAAGTTGCCCCAGCGTGGCGCTCGCGCCGGCCCGGCCGTCGGCGTGAATCCGGGCGTATCGGCTGGCGACTTCTAATGTCCGGCCTGGCGCTGGGCCTGGCTGCCGTGCTGGCCACGTGGCTGATGGGTGCGCCGGGGCCGGCTGTGTCGTCGCCTGGCCCTGCTGCTGCGGCAGGGCGGCAGCAGGGACCGACGGGTGCCGCCCTGCCGCGACGCATCGACAACGGCCAACCCGCCGACCTGGCGCGTATGCGCGATTGCGACGATCCGAGTTGCCCGTGGTTGCGTGTCCTGCCCACCGGGCAGTTCACCATGGGCGGCGACCTGTCGCAGGGCGGCGATGCCGACGAGTCGCCGGCACACCGGGTCTCGATCACCAACCGACTGGCGGTGATGGAAACCGAAGTCACCGTAGGCATGTTCAAGGTGTTTGCTGCGCAAACCGGTTTCGTCGCCGACGGCGCCTGCGTGATCTGGGACGGCAAACAGTTCATCGAGGACCCCAAGGGCGACTGGCGCCATCCGTTCGTGGGTGCGGTGCAGGACGACAGGCATCCTGCCGTGTGTGTGAGCTGGCACGACGCCCAGCGCTTCGCACGCTGGATGAGCCGGCGCACCGGCCAGTCGTACCACCTGCTCAGCGAAGCCGAGTGGGAGTACGCGGCACGTGCCGGCACCACCAGTCGCTACCCCTTCGGCGACAACGAGTCGGTGGTCTGCGCCAATGCCAACGTGGCCGATCTCTCGGCGCGCCGCAACCTGCAATACATCGCCGGTGCCGACTGCGACGACGGCCACATGTTCGTGGCGCGGGCCGGCAGCTTCCTGCCCAATGCCTGGGGCCTGCACGACATGATCGGCAACGTGTGGGAATGGGTGCAGGACTGCAAGTCGACCTACCAGGCCGAGCCGCGAGATGCCAAGGCCATCGAGCCAGCCGACTGCCCCCATCGCCTGCTGCGCGGCGGAGGCTGGGGCAACCGCCCCGGTGGCGCGCGCTCGGCCAACCGCGACGGTGCACATCCGACCCGGCGCGACAACAGCACCGGCTTCAGGCTGGCCCGAGTACTGGTTGATGCCCCGGCGCCCGCGGCATCTCGTTGATCCGATCGCCCGTCATTTCGCGCGTCAGATTGCTCCGGCGGTGTTGACGTACAGCGCGTAGAGCGAATGGCTCGCTGCCATGAACAGCCGGTTGTTCTTGGCGCCGCCGAAGCAGACATTGGCGCAGCGCTCCGGCAGGTGAATATGGCCGATCGTCGTGCCGTCCGGGGTGTAGACACGCACGCCGTCCAGCGTGGTCGCATCGGCATGCGGCGAACCGTTGCTGCCGTAGCCGCACCACAGATGGCCTTCGCGGTCGACAGCCATGCCGTCCAGCGCGCCGTGGTCATGCGCCTCGATCAACACGCGGCGTTCGCCCAATCGACTACCAGGCAGCATGGTGATGGCCCAGATGCGGCGCGGCTGGGCACGGCTTTCGATCACGTAGAGCGTCGATTCGTCGGGTGAGAAGGCCAGGCCGTTGGGGCCGTCCATGTCGTCGATGACGCAAGCCAGGGCGCCACTGGCCGGATCGATGCGATAGACCGCATGTGGCCGTTCGGCCGGCGCGGCGTCGCCTTCCCAGTCGCCGGAAATGCCGAAGCTCGGGTCCGTGAACCAGATGGCGCCGTCGCTGGTGCAGACGATGTCGTTGGGCGAGTTCAGCCTTGCGCCTTCGAAGCGATCGGCCAGCACCGTGATGCGGCCGTCGTATTCGGTGCGGGTGATGCGCCGCGTCAGGTGTTCGCAGGCAAGCAGTCGACCCTGGCGATCACGCGCCAGGCCGTTGGCGTTGTTGGACGGCACGCGCCACACGCTGGTACCGCCGGTCGTGTCGTCCCAGCGCAGGATGCGGTTGTTGGGTATGTCGCTCAGCAGCAGGTAGCGCCCGTCGCCGAACCACTGCGGCCCTTCGGCCCAACGCATGCCGCTTGCCAGTTGCTCTACGCCGGCGCTGAACAATCGCAGGCGGCGGAAACGTTCATCGAGCACCTCGATAGCCGGATCGGGGTAACGCTGCGAGGGACTGAATGTGAAGGCCGGGCCGGTTGTCGGGGGCAAGCTCATGGGGGGCAGCGTTCAGACGCCGAGGAAACGCGGCAGCCACAGCGACAGCCACGGGATGTAGGTCACCATCAGCAGCACGACGAACAGCGCGATGAAGAACGGCATCATCGCCTTGGTGACTACGCCGATCTTGAGCTTGGCCACCGCAGCGCCCACGAACAGCACCGTGCCCACCGGTGGCGTGATCAGGCCGATGCCGAGGTTGACCATCATGATCATGCCGAAGTGAACCGGGTCGACACCCAGCATCTTGACCACAGGCAGCAAGATGGGCGTGAGGATCAGGATCAGCGGCGACATGTCCATCAGCGTGCCCAGCACCAGCAGCAGCACGTTGATCATGGCCAGGATCGCGTATTTGTTGTCCGACAGGCTGGTGAGGAAGGCGGTGACCCGCAGCGGGATCATCATCAGTGTCATCAGGTAGCCGAAGGCCGCGGCGAAGCCGATCAGGATCATCACGATCGTCACCGTCTTGACGGTGCGGTGCACCAGCTTGGGCAGGTCGCGCCACTTGTAGTCGCGGTAGACGAACATCGTGACGAAGAATGCCCACACCACCGCGATCGAGGCCGATTCGTTGGCTGTGAACACACCCGACAGGATGCCGCCGAGGATGATGACCATCGTCATCAGGCCCCACATCGCGTCGATCGAGATCTTGATCGCCTGCTCGAGCGGGATCACCTCGCCCTTGGGGTAGCCATGTGTCTTCGCCTTGATCAGGCACAGCGCGGCGAGTGTCAGGCCCATCAGCAGGCCGGGCAGCACACCGGCCATGAACAGCGCGGCGATCGACACCGAGCCGCCGGCGGCCAGCGAGTACAACACCGCGTTGTGGCTGGGCGGGATCAGGATCGCCTGCACCGAGCCGCTGATGGTGACCGCTGCGGCAAAGTCGCGCGGGTAGCCTTTCTTCTCCATCTCGGGGATCAGCACCGTGCCGACCGAGGCGGTGTCGGCCACCGACGAGCCCGAGATCGCGCCGAAGAAGGTGCTGGCCAGGATATTGACCAGCGACAGCCCGCCGCGGATGAAGCCCACCAGCACGCCGGCAAACGCCACCAGCCGGCGCGCCATGCCACCCTCGGCCATGATGGCGCCGGCCAGCACGAAGAACGGGATCGCCAGCAGCGAGAACTTGTTGACCCCGGCGGCGATCTGGATCATCACCGCGTCGAGCGGGATGTCGATCCACAGCGCGCCGATCAGGGCGGCCAGACCGAGCGAAAAGGCGATCGGCACGCCGACCATCATCAGCAGCACGAAGCTGCCGATCAGCACGAACGCGTCCATCAGCGGGCTCCCACGGTGGTCGGCGATTCGGTGACGTCGCCTTCCTCGAAGCGCACCAGCGGGCGGTGGTTCTGGGTGCCGTAGAGCATGCGTTCGAGTACGAACAAGATGGTGACGGTCGAGCCGATCGGCAGCGCCGCGTAGGTCACTCCCACCGGCAGCCAGGGCAGTTCGGCCAGCGACTGGCCCATCGTCTCGAGGCACAGCCGAGTGCCGTAGAACGTGACGAACACGCTGGCCAGAAGCATCAGCAGGTCAACCACGCGAGCCGCCAGCTTTTGCAGTGATGGGGGCAAGACGTCGGTCAGCATCGTGACGGCGATGTGGGCGTTGGCCCGGTAGGCGGCGGCTGCGCCGATGAAGGTGAACACCATCATCAGCAGGATCGCGATCGGTTCGGGCCACTGCGAACCAGTGCCCAGCACGTAGCGTGTGAACACGCCCCACGGAATGATCAGCGACATCAGGAAGATCGCCACACCTGCAAGCCAGATGCTGGCCAGGTAGAAGCGATCCATCGATCGGATGTAGAGCGGGTCCATGCGCAGGTCGATCAGGTGATGAAGTTCGAGAGGCGGCCCGTCCTGCCAAGGCCGGGCGGGCGTGGACGCTGCGACACGGGTGCCTTACTTGACCGCTTCGATGCGTTTCATGAGGTCGACGAAGTTGGCGCCATACTTGGCGCGCACCGGTGCGGTGGCGTCGAAGAAGACCTTGTTGTCCATCTCGATGAACTCGACGCCTTCGGACTTGAGCTTGGTCGTGTAATCAGCCACCGCCTTGTCCCACAGCGTGCGTTGCTCGAGTTGGGCTTCGCGCGCGGTCTTCCTGAGCAGCGCCTGGTCGGTGGCGCTGAGTTTGTCGAATGTCACCTTCGACATCACCAGGATTTCGGGAATGATCAGGTGATTGGTCTGGGTGTAGTACCTGGCGCCGGCCTTGAAATGATTGGCGGTGTACAGGCTGGGCGGATTGTTCTCTGCGCCGTCGATCACGCCGGTCTGGATGGCGGAGAAGACTTCGCCGTAGCCCATCGCGATGCCGTTGCCACCCATCGCGTTCATGGTGTCGACGAACAGCGGATTGCCCATCATGCGGATCTTCTGACCCTTCAGGTCGGCCATGTTGCGCACCGGCTTCTTGGTGTACAGGCTGCGCGATCCGCCGTCCATCCAGGCCAGCGCGACCATCCTGGCTGGCGAGGCGCTGACCTTGTCGAGCAGTTCCTGGCCGATCGGTCCGTCGATCACCGCGCGCATGTGCGCCACGCTGCGGAACACGAACGGCATGTTGAACACGTTCACTTCGGGCACCACCGGGCCGATCGGGCCCAGCGAGGTGCGCAGCACCTGGATCGCGCCGACCTGGGTTTGCTCGATCAGTTCCTTCTCGCCGCCGAGCACGCTGCCGGGGAACATCTGGAACTTGATACGCCCGCCGGTGGCGGCGTCGAGCTTCTTGCCCATGTTCTCCACCGCAACCACGGTCGGGTAGCCGACCGGGTGAACGTCGGCAGCCTTCATGACGATGTTCTGGGCCGAAGCGGTCAGCGGGGCGAAACCGAGGGTGGCGGCAGCGGCGCAGGCGGCCAGCAGGGTGCGGCGAGAGTTCATGGTGTTGTCTCCTGATGTGAGCGGGGCGTGGGGGCGGATGGGTGGAAAGTGGTGGCCGGACGAACTGATCGTCAGTCGAATGGGCCGGCGCGCACGAACGGCCCGCCCTGGTAGACCGTCGCCGGATCGGTCGGGTCGGGGCGCGGATCGGCGGATTCGAGTGCGGCGCGGAAACGCTCCGAGCTGTCGCGCGGGCGATAGCCGATGTGGCGGGCCGGCGTGTTGTCCCACCAGCTGGTGCTGTTGTCGCCCATGCCGTAGATGACGCTGTGGCCCACCACCGGTGCGGTCAGGCTGGCCACGACCAGGCGCTCGAGGTCGTCGTAGCTCATCCAGGAGGCGAGCATGCGGCGGTTCTTCGGTTCGGGGAAGGACGACCCGATGCGCAGGCTGACGGTTTCGATGTGATGGCGATCCCAGTAGAGCTGCGCAAGGTTCTCGCCAAAGGCCTTGGACAGTCCGTACAAGCCGTCGGGCCGCACCGGGTCGCGCGGCGAGATCACCTCGTCCTGGCGGTAAAAACCCGTCACATGGTTCGAGCTGGCGAAGACGATGCGTTTCACGCCTTGCTTGCGTGCCGCTTCGTACAGGTGGTAGGCGCCGACGATGTTGCCCTGCAAGATGGGCGCCCAGGGCTGCTCGGTCGACACTCCGCCCATGTGCACAACGGCGTCGACGCCGTTCAGCAGCGCGTTCACGGCCGCACTGTCTTCGAGCCGCGCCGGCACCAGCTCTTCGCCATCGGCGGCGATGCCCAGGTCGGCGATGTCCGACAGGCGTAGCACCCGGCAATGTGGCTTGAGGCGCCGGCGCAATTCACGCCCCAGCCCGCCGGCCGCTCCGGTGAGCAAGAGGCGATCGAAACGCGTCGAGGAAGAAGTCGTCATGGCGAAATTGGCGATCTGGCGATGCTCGGTCGAGCAGCTGGTTGGCAGCACCAGCCAGCTGTGTCGCGCGCTGGAACCTGACGGCACGAACCGGGTGCCGGCTCGCCGCGGTCGTCGGTCGGTGACCAGGCAACTGCGCGCAGTGTCCGATTCGTCTGCAGCAACTGTGAGAGGGCAAGCACTGCTTGTCATCAGTCATCAGTTGTCGTACAACAGACCTTGCACGTGCCGACGCCATCCTGGTGTTCGGGTTAGTCTCGCCCCCCGGCACAAACCTACCCAGCCCATGAATCTGCCGTCCAGACTCGTCGACAACACACGCCGACCGCGCACGCTGGCCCTCGAACTGGTCGACGCGCTGGGAGAACGCATCCGCGATGGCCGCCTCGGTGTGGGTGACAAACTGCCGACCGAGGCAGCCATCATGGCCGAGTTCGGCGTGAGCCGCACCGTGGTGCGCGAGGCCATCTCGAAGATGCAGGCCTCGGGGCTGGTGTTGACACGTCACGGCATCGGCAGCTTCGTGGCCGAGCTGGTGGCCCCCGACCCTCACGCCAGCAACGGCTTTCGCATCGACCCGCAACACGTGGCCACACTGCGTGACGTGGTTGCCGTGCTCGAACTACGCATCGGCATCGAGACCGAAGCCGCCGGTCTCGCCGCCCTGCGCCGCAACACCGACAACCTCGACGCCATGCGCCTGGCGCTTGCGGCCATCTCGAGCGCCATCGAGGCGGGTGCCGATGCGGTGGCGTCGGACTTCCAGTTCCACCTCGAAGTGGCGCACGCCACACACAACCCCCACTTCAGCCAGCTCATGGCCACACTGGGCAGCCAGATCATCCCGCGCGCCCGGCTCGAATCCGGTCTGACCATCGACCCGGCGGCGGACGTCGATCCGGCAACTGCACCCGTACCCGCTACCGAATCGGCCGCTGCCCAGGCCGACCGCCTCAGCTACCTCAAGCGTGTCCATGTGGAGCACGAAAGTATCTTCGACGCCATTCAGGCACAGGACCCCGAAGCCGCCCGTGCGGCCATGCGCACCCACCTGGCCAACAGCCGCGAGCGCCGCCGTCGTGCCGCGCTGGCCGGTGAGCAGGCATGACATCTGGCCGGGCGTGAGCTTCGAGGGCCGGGCAGGGCACCCGGTGAAGAGGCCGGCGCAATCGGCAACTTGTGCGCATCGCTCAGGGTCAGAACGAGGCTGGCTGCAGACCTACCGTTGCCTCGACCGTCCGAGCCAGGTGCCGCGTATTTGCTGAAGTACCGGTGGTGTCGCGACCAGTCGCTTGCTGCTGTGGGCCAACATCCTGCACCTTGCACGCTGATGCCGTGCTGCCGACCATGGTGACGCGCGGTCGCGCCGCGACCTGCCTCGCAGGCCGGTGCGCAGCCTTGAGCTGACTTAATTCCGGGCGCGGGTGGCACATTTCCAACGGACAAGGTGTGGTTTTTTCTTGCGGCGCGATAAGCCGTGCAACAGTGCACGCACGAGTCAGAGCAAACCAGGTCCGACTCGCACACACGGACCCTAACTGCATAATTCGCCATCATGTCGATGCTCTACCCCAGCCTTTGGACACGCCGCCTCGCGGTGTGGCTCATCGTCTGCCTGGGGTGCGCTGGTCTGCTGCCGTTAGCTGCGGCTCAGCCGAACGGCGGTGTGATGGACGAGGTCTGCTCGATCGTCATGGGGGTCGACACTGCTTCAACGCAGTCGGACGCCGGATCGACGCTCGGCTCTCACCACTCGAACTGCTCGGTGTGTAGTGCTGCAATGGCTGCTCCCGGGCCTGTGCAAGCGCCGGTCCCGCAGCCGCTGGTTGGCGACGCCTCGGTCGTCTACGAAGCCGGCCCCGATCAGGACGCTGCCTTCCTGGCGACCTGCCAGGCGCGCGCCCCACCCGTCTTGTCGGCCTGAGTCCCCGTTGCGATCGGGCCGTGCGCCCCATCGCCGACGGGAGTGCACCACCTTACGTGGTGCTCGTCGTCCACCGACAGGTGGTCTGCGCCGAACGATCCCCCCTGATTCCCGCATAACGCGTCTTGCTCCGGTACTGCTGCCGGATGCAGCGGTGTGCAGCGATGGCGCCTCGACACCCTCGAGGAGCCACGGGGGAGGTGCGTCCGGCCTTCCTTTGAACTGTCTTCACCGAGGTCACCCATGCCCCGCTCGATCGCCCATGCCGCCATTGCACTCGCCACCACCTGTCTGATCGCCGCCTGTGGAGGTGGTGGTGATTCGGGCGTCGAGACACCAACCGTTCAGACCGTGTCGGTCGACTTCACCGCTGCACTGGGCACCAGCGCCTTGGCGTCGCCTTGCGCAGCGCCGCTGTCCGCGCTGGGCACGGGGGCAGTCAATGCCCGGCTTCAGGATCTGCGCTTCTATGTCTCCAACCTGCACCTGACCAACGCCGCCGGTGTCGACGTGAAGGTCAAGCTCTCGACCAACGTCAACCACCTGACGCGTAATGGGGACACCGTCGCGCTCATCGACTTGCGCGACACCACGGCCAAGGGTGACTGCCTGGCCGGCAACGGCCACGTCACCATCACCGGCTCGGTGCCTTCGGGCACCTACACGGCCATGGGGTTCACGCTGGGTGTACCCGAGTCGCTCAACCACGTGGATCCGGCGGATGCGGCCAATGCCCCACTGGACAACACCGACATGGGCTGGGACTGGACCGGCGGCAAGAAGCACCTGCAGCTCGAGGTCAACCCCGAAAACGCCACCACGGCGGGTAGCTACACAGGCGGCATTGCCCAGACCGGCGCCGCAGCGGCGACCACCTTCTTCGTGCACCTGGGCAATACCGGTTGTACCGAGCCGACGCCGGGCGCCTACCAGTGCAGCAACATCAACACACGGAACATCCATTTCCACGGCTTCGATCCCAGGACGCAGCGTGTGGCGGTCGATCTGCGTGCCTTGCTGGTGAGTTCCGACCTGCGGCAAAACCGCGGTGAGGCCGTCGGTTGCATGGCCAGCCCGACGGACCCGGAGTGCCAGGACATGTGGAGCGTCTTCGGCGCCACCTTCAGTGCCACCGGCGCCAACGTCATCGACCCGACCAACGAGTTCCTGCACGGCGAGACGGTGTTCAAGGCCATCGCCAGATAAGCAGGGACGAGGCCTGTCATGTCATCGAGCAAATCAAGCGGCCGCGTGTTCGGCTGTGCCACCCGGCTGCCAGTGGCGGTGGGCGGCGCCGTTGCCAAGCGCTTGCTGCGTGGGTCGGCCCGCGCATGCCGGGCGGCCGTTGCAGTGGCTGGGGTGCTGCTGCTGGGTCTGGGGCTGGCCGCCTGTGGTGGCGGTGGCACCGAGACCAACGACACGGGCACGGTGCAAGGCGACTGGGCCTGGACCCTGCCGGCGCGGTTTCCGCTGCCGCGTGTGCCCGATGCCAACCCGATGAGTCGGGCGCGTTTCGAGCTGGGCCGTTTCCTGTTCAACGACGTGCGCCTGTCAGGCAACGGCCGCCAGGCCTGTGGCAGTTGCCACCAGCAGGACAAGGCGTTCACCGACGGTCGGGTCACCGCCGTCGGCTCGACCGGGCAGGCTCACCCGCGCAACACCCAGTCGGTGGTCAATGTGGTCTACAACACCACGCTGACCTGGGCCAACCCGCTCATGACCGAACTCGAACTGCAGGCGCGTGTCCCGCTGTTCGGCGAGAACCCGGTCGAGATGGGCGTCACCGAAGCGAACAAGGCCGAGGTGCTGGCCCGCATCGCAGCAGATCCGCGTTATCCGTCGATGTTCGCGTCGGCTTTTGCCGACGACCCCGCGCCCATCAGCTGGAACAACACCATCAAGGCCATTGCCACCTTCCAGCGTGGGCTCGTGTCCGGCGCCAGCAAGTACGACCAGTGGCTGGCAGGTACGGCCTTGTTGACAGCCTCCGAAGCGCGCGGCAAGGACTTGTTCAGCAGCGAGAAGGCCGAGTGTTTCCACTGCCACACCGGCTTCAACTTCAACGACCAGGTCAATCACGCCGGCACCCGCGTGGCGCTCACGCCGTTTCACAACACCGGCCTGTACAACATCGACGGCCTGGGCGGTTTTCCTTTCCCCAACCGCGGCGTGTTCGAGCTCGACCTGGTGCCCAGCCACATGGGCCAGTTCCGTGCACCCAGCCTGCGCAATGTCGGCGTGACCGCGCCCTACATGCACGACGGCAGCATCGCCACGCTCGAAGAGGTGCTCGATTTCTACGCCGCCGGTGGCCGCAACATCACCAGCGGTCCACACGCGGGCGACGGGCGCCTGAATCCGTTCAAGAGCGACCTGGTCGGTCGTATCAACCTCAGTGCGCAGGACAAGGCCGATCTGATCGCCTTCCTGCGCACTCTCACCGACGAGGACCTGCTCACCAATGCGCGCTTCTCCAATCCCTTCGCGGCGCGCTGAGCCCGGCGCTGGCGCGGCCAGCCGAGCCGCAGCGGCTCGTGGCCCACGTAGGGCCGTGCTGGCAGCTTGCCTGGCGGGTTGCCTCGCGGTGCTGCCTGTTGCCCAGGCCCACGACACCGAGGCGGATGCCTTGCCCGCCAGCCCGGGCTTGCGCATTGGCGCTGCGGCAGCGTTGTCATGGCTTGGTGCCGATCCCAAGCCCGTGCCCGCTGCGCGTTACCCCGGCTGGCTCGGCAGCGGCCAGAGTGCCAGCGACCGCAGCGGCGCCGGCCTCGAACATGGCGCAATCGAAGCCGGGCTGCGTCTGAACCGTTGGGCCGGTGCAGCTCTCGCTGTCGGCAAACACCAGGACGAACGGGCGCACGTCGAGACCGCCCGCCTCGAACTGCGCGGTGACATGGCGCAGCTCTGGCCAGGCGCCTCGCAAGGTGGCGAGCTGCGCCTTGCGGTCGGGCGCAACCGTGTGCCGCTGGGCGGTGTGGTCGACGCGGCGGGTCACTTCGATCGTTACGCGCTGGCACCGCTGGCCAAGCGCCTGATGCTCAACGACGACTGGATCGACGACGGGCTCAACCTGGCCTGGCGCGGCACCACCGACGTCGGCCTGCAGGCGGTGGATGTGGGTGTCTGGCGTGGCCGCAAGTACCCCGGCGCGCCCCACGGCAAGGCTGCACCCGCCCTGCGTGTGCAAGCTGAGTGGGGCGATCTGCAGGCCGACATCTTTGCCGCCTGGCTGGCGCCGCAAGGGCGCGGCGCACCGGCGGCATCACTGAGTGCAGGACACAGCCACGACTTGCCCGATTGTTCGAAGAGCCTCGTCGGCTTGGTTTGTTTCGACGGTCGCAGCCTCCTGGCGGGTCTGAGCGCAAGCTGGGCACCGCATGGCTGGCCGGTGCAGCTGCAGGGCGCGTGGCTGTCGCAGCTCGAACGCGGCGCGCTGTACAGCAACAACGGTGACGTGAGTTACCGCGGTCGCAACCAGGGCGGCTGGGCCGACGTGAACCTCATGCTGGCACCTGGCTGGCAGGCCGGTGTGCGGCTCGAGCAGGTGTCGACCCGCCATCGCCTGAACGGCCCGGGTGCCAGCTCGGTGAGTCTGGACGCTGGTCTGGCCCCCAACCAGGCCGTGCGCCGCCAGGCCTTGCACGCGGGCTGGTTGGCCCGGCCGGGCCTGCGTCTGATGGCCGAGGCTGGCCATGAGCAGTCGGCGCTGGGTCATGCGCGCTGGGCCGGCCTGCGCCTGATCTGGTCGATGGACGACATGTGGAGTGCCTCGTGGTGACGCCCACCGGCTCTGCCACACAACGCTGCGTTGCTTGTTTTGCCGGCACGCGGCGGTTGCCGGCCTGACCATGCGCCGCGCAACCTCGACCTTGCGCCTGCTTGCCGCCGTGGCGGCTGCCTGGTTCATGGTTGCGCTGGCGTCGGCGCATGTCGGCGCACTGGTCTTCACCGGTTTGCCGGACAGCGTCTGCGTCGCGATGGTGGACGACGGGCATGAGGTCGAACCCGCGGCTCACCGCGCCAAGGTGCTGGCCGGGCATGGCCTGTCCTGCCCCCTGTGTGCCGGCCCGTCGACCATGCCGCCGCCGCTGGCGGTGGCGCGTGTACCACCGCCTGCCTGCCTGGTCCGACGTCTTGCCAGGCCTGATACACCGGCACTGTCGATGGGACGAGTACCCGTGCACGTCCGCGCTCGCGGGCCGCCTCTCGAGCCGGCGCCCTGGGGCTGAGACACGATCCTCCGACCGCGTCACGGCCCCCGCATGTCCGCCAGGCCCAGGCGCGGCCTCGATCCCTGGCGCACATCTGCATTCGAGAAGCCTTTTTCCGGCGAGTGAATCGCTTGCGCCGGCTTTTTCAAGACACCTGCCCCATAGATATCCGGAGTTCGTTCATGTCCAAGTTCACCAAGATTGCCCTGGCCAGCGCCGCCTTTGCCGCCTGCCAGTTCGCCCAGGCCCACGTTGGCACGTCCAACCTGACCACGCCGTCGGCGACACCTGGCCAGGCCACCTACCTGATCGGCAACGTCACCAGCGAACTGGTGTTCAACGTCGGCCACGGCTGCAATGCCGAAGCCGTGCCGCCCGTGACGCCCGGGCTGGACACCTACAAGGTCTCCATCACCGTGCCCGCCGAGATCGTGACCGCCACCGGCACCGTTCGCCCCACCTTCAGCGGTGCTTTCGGCAACGCCACGCTGGTCACCAATGCCAACGGGTCGGTCACCGCTACCTGGGTCAAGAGTGCCACGGCGCGCACGGCCGACGACCACTACTACAAGGTCGCCCTGCGTTTGAAGGCCCCGACCACCACGACCATCAAGGCCTATCAGTTCGATGCCGTGCAGTACTGCAAGGCCACCGCCACCACGCCGGGCGGCACTGTCACCGAAGGCAGCGACGTCGTGCTGGACTGGACCAAGATCCCCAACCAGGCCAACCAGTCGCCATCGGTCTACGTCTTCCCCGACAAGCGCAAAGGCTTCAACTCGTTCAAGCTCGACGCCAGCGTGATCGCCGCCTTCACGGCTGCTGCCACCGGCACGCTGGCCTCGACGCTGAAGTCGCACTTCGGTGATGCCGAGATCCTGTGGGTCGGCAAGGCGGGCTATAGCTCGAACGTGTCCACTGCGGCCAAGATCGACGCGCTGGCCGCCAAGGACAGCAGCTACAGCAACCTGGGCACCAAGGTAGGTGGAGCGATCAGCGCGACCGACACCATCTGGGTGAAATACTGATCGAGCCGGGCTGACACATCATGTTCACCCCGACCCTCACCCCCCAGCGCCTGGCTGCTTCGGCCGTGTTGGCGATTGCGTTGGCACTGTCCGCCTGCGGCGGCGGCAGCGACGATTCCGCTTCGAACACGCCCTCGGTCGATCCGACTGTGGGCGCCCTGAGCGGCCAGTTGCCGTCCGACACGACCGACGCGACGGCGCTGCCGGCCAGTCTTCTGCCGCCTGACGCCACGGCTGCCATCGACAGCAGTCTGTTGCCGCCCAGCTGACGCAATCAGGCGTCCGTTCGTGCGGGACACCGGGCGCGCCACTGGCGCAGCCAGGTCCATAGTTCACAGGCGCGGCCCGATGGGTCGCGTCCCGTATTCAGGTGCCCCATGCCACATTCCCAGTTGACTGCCCGGGTCATCAAGCGGCCCGACCTTGCAGCCCCGCCCAGATGTCACCCCGACCGCCGCATCGCGCTCGGGCGCCGCCTGCTTCTTGGTGCCGGACTGCTCGGCTGCCTGGCCGCTGGTGGGTGTTCGAGCCTGGGTGTGCAACCCTGGGAGCGTGACCTGCTGGCCCAGCCGGCCATGCAACTGGTGGCGTCGCCCATGGACGCCGCCGCAGACGACCACACCTACTTCAGCAAGGAAGCGGCCACGGGCGGGCGCGGCTTTGGTGGTGGGGGCTGCGGATGCAACTGACACACGACAGAGCCGGTGGTGCCGGCAGCACCGTCCGCTCGATGAGTGCTTCCTTGCTGGCCTTCGGTGCGGCGGCGACGGCCCTGCTCGCTGCCGGCCCCGCCGTGGCGCGGAACCCGGCGCCTCAGGCTGCCACCGCCGGGTCAGCGCAGGGCTCCGAGCCGACCTGGCAAGCCGATGCCGCGGTGCTGCTGTACAACGAACGCGGCGGGCGCGTGAAGGCGGTCGAACCCATCGTCGCGCTCAAACGCAGCGACGCCGACGACCGCGTCACCAGCCTGCGGCTCACCATCGACAGCCTGACGGGTGCGTCGCCCACCGGCGCCGTACCGCAACCGCAGGTGCAGACGATCACCAGCGCTTCGGGCGAAAGCACCTACTCGACCCGCGCCGGCGAGATCCCGGCGGACCACAGCTTCAAGGATCGACGTGCCGCGCTGAACCTGAGCCACGAACAGCCCTTCGGCCCGGGGCGACGGATCAATCTGGGTGTCAATGCCTCGGGTGAAACCGACTTCGCCTCGCTTGGCCTGAGCACTGCATTGGCCCAGGACTTCAACGACAGGAACTCGACCCTCAGCCTGGGTCTGGCCTATGAGTACGACTACATCAAGCCGGTCGGCAAGACGCCCAGCCCGCTGCAACCGCATGACCGGAGTTACCGGCTCGGCGTGAGCCAGACCCGTGCCGTGGTCGACCTGCTGCTGGGCTACACCCAGGTCGTCACCCGCCGCTGGCTGAGTCAGTTCAACATCGGCCCGGGCTGGGGCAGCGGCTACTTCAACGATCCGTACAAGGTGCTGTCGGTGGTGGACGGTGTCAGCGGACTGGAGGTTGGCGACAACAAGGTCTCGGAAGCGCGCCCGCGCAAGCGCAATCGCCTGACGCTGTACTGGCAGAACAAGGTCCACGTGGACACCGGCGTGGTCGACGTGGCACTGCGTCGCTACCGCGACAGCTGGGGCATACGTTCGACGACGCTGGAGGCGCGCTACCGTCATGAACTGGGCAACGGCTGGTTCGCCGAGCCGCAGTGGCGCGGCTATCGCCAGAGTGCTGCTGATTTCTATCGACCCTACCTGGTCGAAGGCAGCGACTACCTCAGCGACGTCCATGCCCCGACGCTGGCCCACGCCAGTGCCGACCCTCGGCTGGCGACATTCAAGGCCAGCACGCTGGGACTCAAGTTAGGTGTCGAACTGGCCAGGGGGCGTGAACTCGGCCTGCGGCTGGCGACCTACAGCCAGAAGATGGCATCGGTGCAGGGCGCCCCCGGATACCTTGCGACCGTACCGCTGGTGGATAACCTGAAGGCCACCATCGTCATGCTGGGCTACAGCCATCTGTTCTAGCTCGGGACCAGGGTCAGTCCAGCAAGAGCGCCGATCTGCCTTGCTGCAGGCCTGGTCCTCCGGATGACCCTGGTGATGACCGGTAGCTGTGCACTTCGGACTGTTGCGCCCATGACTACCGGCCCAATGCCTGGACGATCTTCGACTCCAGCACTGCGCGTTCGTCGGGACGGAAACCGACGTGAACGTAGAGGACTTGCCCGTCGGGCGCGATGAGCATCGACGTAGGCATGCCCTTGATCGCATAACTCTTGGGCGTCAGGCCGCGCGAGTCGAAGGCCACGGCAAACTGCGCCGGTACGTCGGCCAGGAACTTCTTCGCAGCATCGATGCTGGTGTCGACGTTGATGGCGATGACGCGCAGCCCCTGCGGCCCGAAACGGCTTTGCAGGCTGTTCATCCACGGAAACGACTGTCTGCACGGGCCACACCACGAGGCCCAGAAGTCGAGGTAGACCAGCTTGCCGCTCTGCCCTGAAAGCACCACCTCGTCGCTTGTGCCTGGCAGTCGAAAGTCGGGCGCCTTGTCGCCAACACCAACCGCCGCTGCCTGCCCTGCCCAGGCCATCACACACAACAAGACCAGGACGGTTCGGGTGGGTGTGCATCTCATCTCGTGTCCTTCGTCGCTTGGTCTCGTGACCGGGTGCCGTAGTGCTGCGCGATGTTGCCTGCATTGCCGGCAGTCGGCCAGACGCATCGAGTGTTCGTTGTGTCGAGCATTACGCTGTGGCCGCCAGATTCCCGCCGCTGTTCCCCTGCGCATCGATCCAGTGGTGCGGCAGGCCGAGTTCTTCTAGCCAGGACTGACCGGATTGCTCGCGCAACATCGTGATCGTCGACGCACTGCCGGCAATCACGCAATAGTCCGCCAGCACGGTCACCGATGCGAAGTGACGCACCGGCCAGCCCGTCATCGGATTGAGCACATGGCCATACCGCTGGCCGTCGATGGTGATGCAGCGTTCATAGTCGCCACTGGTGGCGATTGCTCCTTGCAGCACCGGCAGACTCAGGAGGGCATCCGGTGTGGCAGCGAAAGGGTCGCGAATGCCGACCTGCCACGGTGAGCCGTCGGGATGTGGCCCGAGGATGCGGACATCACCTCCCAGATTGATGATGCCGTGGCGGCAACCTGCCTCTTCGCACAGTGCTGCGGCGCGATCGACGGCGTACTCCTTGACGATGCCTCCGAAGTCGAGCTCCATGCCGGGAGGAAACTCGATGCGCGGGCGCTGCCAGTTCAGCTTGTGCCAGCCTATCCGCCCGAGCAGCGCATCGATCTTGCCTTGCTCGGGCAGGCGTTGGCCGTCGAAGCGCCATGCCTTGCGCAGCAGACCCGAGGTGATGTCGAACAAGCCGTCGCTTTGCCGATGACAGGTGTCTGCATAGTCGAGCAGGCAGGCGGTCTCGGCATCGACCTCGACGGCACCGCCGCTGGCGGCGACCTGGTTGATGCGCGAGAGTTCGCTGTCCGAGCGGTAGCGTGAGTAACGCGCTTCCAGGCGCCTCACATCACCGATCACACGTTGGGCCAGCGCATGGGTCGCCGCCGCATCGATGCCGTACAGCTGAATCTCGCAGGGCGAGCCCATGGCCCTGAAGGTGAACCGGTGCAGTGATGGAACGGGAGCCATGGTGTGCGACGCCGAGCGGAAGTGGTCTTCATCTTGCCCTCGCCGTGAACCGTCGGGCTCCACCGGGGCGTTGATTGCGTGCGGTCAGGCGCCCGCATCGACTGCCTGCGGCATTGTCGCGCCGCTCCACCGACATCGGGATGTGGGCAGGCCCCTGGCGGCGAATCACGTGCTCGGGGGGCTCGGATCGTTCAGCCCGGGGGTTTGCAGACGCGAGCCAGCTCGCGACGTCCGGTGCAGCACGCAGCTTGCAGAAGAAGTAGCCCTGGCCCCTGTCGCAGCCGGGTTCGCGCACCATCGCAGCCTTGACTTCGGTCTCGATGCCTTCGGCCACGATGCCCATGCCTAGGCTGTTGGCCACACGCCCGAACTGGTCGTTGACGCGCAGGGCCGAGCGCAGGTGCTCGGCCATCGTCACCAGTACCTCGTGGCCAGCGGCACGCCCGAGCACCGCGTACGGGGCGACGTTGCTCATGCGCCTACCTCAGGGGTGAAGGCGTCGCCGCTGGCGACCTTCGCGTGATCGAGGCTGGCACCGGGCGGATAGGTGCTGAGTGGCACTGAAGTGCGGCCCAAACGGCACCGAAATGCACCGGTTCCGGGCGCTTGATCGCTGCATTACACGAGGCCAGCGGCAGTGATAGTTCATCGGCACGGTGGCGACCTGTGATCGCCGTGCACCACAAGGCTGTCATGCCTGCCGTCGAACCCTGAACAACAGGTCGAACCGATCGCCCTGCACCGGAGTCCCTCCATGAAGAAACTGCTGATCTCCACCCTTGTCACCCTGGCCGCGATGTTCGCCCTGAGCTTGTCGCCCGCCGCCCATGCCAATGAATTCGGCGATCTGCGCGCCAAGCTCAGTGCGGCGCGTGAGTCACTCATCACCTTGCTGGTCAACAAGGACAAACGCGGCGCCGACCATCAGAAGGTGGTGAAGGACACCGCCGACGCGGTGAGTGCCCACCTGGCCAAACTCAAGGCCCCCGCTGGCAAGGAGGCCCAGTTCAAGGAACTGGTCGACAACTGGAACGCCTTCAAGAAGACCCGCGAAATGGACCTGGTGCCGGCCATCCTGGCAGGCAAGGATGACGAGGCCCGCAAGATCGCCGGAGGCATCCAGAAAGAACGCATCACCAGGTGCCAGGAACTGGTGGGCGTGCTCGGCGGCTGATACCCGCGCGCATTCAGGCATCCGAAGACCGTGACGACAACTCAACCTGCGGGCAGATGATGAAGCTTCTCGACCTCAAGATCGGCCCGCGTGTGGCGCTTGGATTCGGCGCGGTGATTGCCACCATCGTGTCGCTTGTGGTGGCCGTGCAATTCAGCCTGGCCAGAAGTGCAGCCAATTCACTGGACATGGGCCAGGGTGTGCATCTCCAGGCACAGTCTTCGGAGCTGCACCTGCTGGCCAAGGACAATGCCATCGACGCGATGGTGCTGCTGATGTCGGCCAGCCGGGACCAGCAGGTCAAGCTGAACAAGACCATCAGCGAACGCGATGCCCGCATCGTGCAAAGCCTGGACACGCTGGCCAGGACCAGTGCTGCCACTGCGGCCGATGGTGAACTCGTTGCCGACATCCGCAATCGCCACACCATTTACCGCGCAGGTGTGCACCACATCATCGAGCTGGTGTTGGCAGGCAAACAGGCCGAGGCCAGCTTTGCCGCCGACGAGGAAATGATCCCCATGCTGGCGCCGTTTCTGGCTGGTCTGGCCCAACTCGACGCGCGCCAGGTGGCTCGGGTGCGCGACACCGAAGCGGCCAATCTGGCGCTGATCCGCAGCACTCAGTGGCTGTCGGCCGGCGCCGGTCTGGCGGCGGTATTGATTGCCACCGTGGCCGGTTGGTGGATGGTGCGCAGCCTCATGCGCCCGCTGGCTCGTGCCTTGGCGTTTGCCGAACAGGTAGCGCGCGGTGACCTCACCACCCAGGTCGATGCCCAAGGCAAGGATGAACTGGCCGAACTGCTGCGCAAGCTCAACCACATGAGTGTCAGCCTGGCTGCACTCGTGGCCCAGGTGCGGGCTTCGGCCGACCACATCGCCACCGGCACCCGCGAGATCGCCGCAGGCAACAGCGACCTGTCGCAACGCACCGAGGTGCAGGCGTCGGCCCTGCAGCAGACCGCGGCGTCGATGGAAGAACTCGGCTCCACCGTGCAACACAACGCCGACAACGCCCGCCAGGGCAACCAGTTGGCAGTGGGCGCCAGCGAGGTGGCGGTGCGTGGAGGCGCCGTGGTGGGCCAGGTGGTAGACACGATGCGGGGCATCAACGACAGCTCGCGCAAGATCGCCGACATCATCGGTGTGATCGACGGCATCGCTTTCCAGACCAACATCCTGGCGCTCAATGCTGCCGTGGAGGCGGCACGTGCCGGCGACCAGGGTAGGGGTTTTGCCGTGGTGGCCGGCGAGGTGCGCAACCTGGCGCAACGCAGTGCCGCCGCCGCCAAGGACATCAAGGCGCTCATCAGCGCCAGCGTCGACCAGGTGCAGCAAGGTGCCACGCTGGTCGACCAGGCGGGTGCGACCATGCACGAAGTGGTCGAGGCCATCAACCGCGTCTCGGCCATCATGGGTGAGATCGACTCGGCCAGCAGCCAGCAAAGCGCCGGACTGGCCCAGGTGGGTGAAGCCGTCCACCAGATGGACCAGTCGACCCAGCAGAACGCCGCGCTGGTCGAACAATCGGCCGCTGCAGCCGAGAGCCTCAACCGGCAGGCCGACCAGCTGGTGCAGGCCGTGTCGGCATTTACCCTGGCCCGGACCTGATCGCACGACCGTCGGTGTACTGATCAGCCTGAAGGCGACCGCTTCGGGTCGTCCGGCGCGACGCCTGTGCGATTGATCCTCGTCAAGGTCGGGCGGCCATGAGCGGAGACACTGCGGCTCGCCAGTCTCCCGTTCGACATGCCATTGCGGTCCATGCAGGCCTTGCCTCAGTCAACCACCGACCATCTGCCTGCGCAGCAATATCGCCTGCGCCTGCTCATGTGGGGCGTGTTGCCCGTCCATGGTTTGCTTGCCGCAGCGCCACCCGGCACCGAAGGGTTGAACTGGCTCAGCGCCGACGTCAGGTCCGCAAGTGCGGGTTTGTTCGAGACTGTCGGCGTCCTGTGTCGGGCTCAGTCCTGACACCTAGACGGGAACCCCCTCCATGGAAAATTTCAAGTACGACGTCGTCATCGTGGGCGCCGGCGGTGCCGGCCTGCGGGCCGCCATCGCGGTGGCCGAGAACGACCCCAAACTCAGCATTGCGCTGGTCTCCAAGGTCTACCCCATGCGCAGCCACACCGTGGCGGCCGAAGGTGGTGCCGCGGCGGTGACCCAGCCCCACGACAGCCTCGAGGCCCACTTCCACGACACCGTGGCGGGTGGCGACTGGTTGTGCGAGCAGGACGTGGTCGAGTTCTTCGTCGGCCAGGCGCACCGCGAGATGGTGCAGATGGAGCACTGGGGCTGCCCCTGGAGCCGCCGCCCTGATGGCCACGTCAACGTGCGCGCCTTTGGCGGCATGAAGATCGAGCGCACCTGGTTTGCCGCGGACAAGACCGGCTTCCATATGCTGCACACGCTGTTCCAGACGTCGATCAAGTACCCCAGCATCGAACGTTTCGACGAACACTTCTGCTGCGACCTCATCGTGGCCGACGGTCGTGTGCAGGGCGTGGTGGCCATCGAGATCGGCAGCGGCGAGTTCAAGCAGATCGAAGCCAAGGCCGTGATCATCGCCACCGGCGGCGCCGGCCGGGTCTTCCGCGAGAACACCAACGGCGGCATCGTCACCGGCGACGGCATGGCGCTGGCCTATCGCCACGGCGTGCCGCTGCGCGACATGGAGTTCGTGCAGTACCACCCGACGTGCATGCCCGGCACCGGCCTGCTGTTCACCGAAGCCTGCCGCGGCGAAGGCGGCTTCTTGCTCAACAAGGACGGCTACCGCTACCTGCAGGACTACGGCCTGGGGCCGGCCACACCCGAGCCGCGCAACAAGGCCATGGAACTCGGCCCGCGTGACCGCCTGAGCCAGGCCTACTGGCACGAGAAACAGAAGGGCCGCACCATCAAGGGCCCGCATGGTGACGTGGTGCACCTCGACCTGCGCCACCTGGGCGAGAAGAAGCTGCGCGAGCGCTTGCCGCAGATCTACGAACTGGCGGTCGAGTACCTCGGCGTCGACCCGGCCAAGGCACCCATCCCGGTGTTGCCGGCGGTGCACTACACCATGGGCGGCATCACGGCCAACGGCAAGACGGAGGCACCGCTGCCTGGGCTGTACTCCATTGGGGAATGTTCGAGTGTGGGCATTCACGGCGCCAACCGGCTGGGCTCCAACTCGCTGACCGAACTCATCGTGTTCGGCAAGGTCGCGGGCGATCAGGCCGCGGCCTACGCCAAGTCCACTGCCTGGGGCAATGCCGCCACGGTACGTGACCTGGCCAACAAGGCCCAGGCAGATGCCGAGGCCATCAAGTCCAATCGCCCGAGCGCCGGCAGCACTGAGCGTATCGCCACCATCCGCAAGGAACTGGCGCGCAGCATGGAAGACGGCTGCGGCATCTACCGCAGCGCAGACACGCTGCAGTCCACCTGCGACAAGGTGGCCGAGCTGAAGCAGCGCTACAGGAACGTCAAGCTCGACGACCAGAGCAAGGCCTGGAACACCGAGTGGCTGCTCGGTGTGGAGCTCGGCTACCTCATCGACGTCGCCCAGGCCATGGCGCATTCGGCGCTCAACCGGCGCGAGTCGCGTGGTTCACATCAACGCCTGGATGGCTACGAGGCGCGCGACGACATCAACTTCCTGCAACACAGCCTGGCGTATTACGCCGGTGATGCAGCGCCCGACATCAAGTACGGCACAGTCAAGATCACCAGCTCGGCGCCGGGCACGCGTGCATACGGCGCGGCCGGCGAACAAGCCGATGCCGACCGCAAGGCTAAGGAGGCCAAACATGGCTGACCAGAAGACAAGCAAGACGATCGAAATACAGGTGCTGCGCTTCCGGCCGGAGACGGACAAGGCGCCGTCCTGGCAGAGCTTCACCGTGCCCTACACCGACGACATGTCGGTGCTGCAAGGGCTGCAGCAGATCAAGGACGATCAGGACGGCAGCCTGAGCTTCAGGTGGTCGTGCCGCATGGCGATCTGCGGCAGCTGCGGCATGATGGTCAACGGCAAGCCCAAGCTGTCGTGCCAGACCTTTCTGCGCGACCTGCTGCCCGGCCCGGTGAAGGTGGAGGCGCTCAATCACTTCCCGATCGAGCGCGATCTGGTCGTCAATGTGGAAGGCTTCATCGAGAAGCTCGAGAGCATCAAGCCCTACATCATCCCGGCCGAGCCACGCACGCTCGAACAGGGTGAATACCTGCAGACGCCCGAACAGCTCGAGAAGATCGAGCAGTTCAGCTCGTGCATCAACTGCATGCTCTGCTACGCCGCCTGCCCGCAGTACGGCCTCAACCCCGAGTTCACCGGCCCGGGTGTGCTGGCCCTCATGCACCGCTACAACGCCGACAGCCGCGACGGCGGCCAGGCCGAGCGCATGCAGGTGATGAACGCCGAAGAAGGTGTGTGGAGCTGCACCGCGGTGGCGTATTGCTCCGAGGTCTGCCCCAAACACGTCGACCCGGCCAACGCCGTCAACCAGAACAAGGTCAACAGCGCCAAGGACTTCTTCGGCAACCTGCTTGGCGCCAACAAGGGGGCAGCGAAATGAGCAGCTCATCCACAACAAGCAAGGCCAAGGGCCGCTCGGCACCGCTGGTCGGGCCGTCCAAGAACCCGCCCCGCACCAGCGCCTCACGTGGTGGCTACCGCCGCCCCATGGACGGCTGGTGGAAGCGCGACCCCTTCTTCGTGCGCTACATGATCCGCGAGGTCACCGCCCTGGGCGTGGCCATCTACGCCGTCATCCTGGCCGTGGGCGTGCTGCGCCTGTCGCAAGGTGAGGCGGCCTGGAACGGCTGGCTCGAAGCGCTCAAGTCGCCGCTCTCGATCGTCCTGCACCTGGTGCTGCTGGTGGGCATGATCGAACACGCCCGCAGCTGGTTCGAGATCATGCCCAAGACCATGCCCTACATGGACGTGGGCGGCAAACGTGTCGAAGCCAGCACCATCATGCGCACCGGCTGGATCGCCACCGCGGTCGTCTCGGTGCTCGTCTACCTCATCGCCAAGTGGTGGCAAGGAGCCTGATGATGTCCACAGCACCCCTCCGCAAACGCTCGCGCGCCCCCATCTTCTGGCTCATGTTCGGTGCCGGCGGCATGTTGTCCGCCCTGTTCGGCCCCATGCTCGTGTGGATCACCGGCATCGCCGTGCCCCTGGGCTTCAGCCTGCACGCCGACCTGCTCAGCTACAACAAGGTCCACGCCCTGGCGCAGAACTTCATCGGCAAAGGCGCCTTGTTCGTCTTCATCGCCCTGTTCGCCTGGCACGCGGCGCACCGCCTCTTCCACAGCTTGCACGATGTGGGCATACACCCCGGCCCGGCTGCCAAGGCGGCCTGCTACGGCAGCGCCTTCGTCATCACGCTGGTGATCGGGTTCAGCTTGCTCAGCATCGGGTTCTGACCGTTCCGGACCTCGCATGACAACGGCGCCAGCTTGCTGGCGCCGTTGCTCTTCGTGCTGGCGAAAATGATCGAGGTCATCGGGCCATGCACACCGACCTGAAGTCTGAAGACCCGTCTGTGGTTCGGGCCCGAGGGTCGGCCCGCAGTGTTGCCCGCCCTAGACCGCCGCAGCCGTTTCACCCGCCAACCTGAAACTCCTCACCGCCTCGGTCAGGTGTTTGGCCTGCTGGCTCAGGCTTTCCGCGGCGGCGGCGCTTTCTTCGACCAGGGCGGCGTTTTGCTGCGTCACCTGGTCCATCTGGGCCACCGCCTGGCCGATCTGGCCGATGCCGCTGCTTTGTTCGACGGCGGCGGCCGAGATCTCGCTGATGAGTGAGGCGACGTGTCGCACCTGGGTGACGATGTCGTCCATCGCCTCGCGGGCGGTGTCGACCTGGCGGGCGCCGACTTCGACCTTGTCGACACTGGCGCCGATCAGGCTCTTGATCTCGCGGGCGGCGTTGGCCGAGCGTTGCGCCAGGGCGCGTACTTCGCCTGCCACCACCGCAAAACCGCGGCCTTGTTCGCCGGCGCGGGCCGCTTCGACGGCGGCGTTGAGGGCCAGGATGTTGGTCTGGAAGGCGATGCCGTCGATGACGGCGATGATCTCGGCCACCTTCTTGGATGAGGCGGCAATCTCGTTCATGGTGGCCACCACCAGGGTGACGGTTTCGCCGCCGCGTTGTGCCGCGGCGATGCCGGCGCTGGCCAGGGTGTTGGCCTGACGCGCCGTGTCGGCGCTGGCTTGCACGGTGCCGGTGAGTTCTTCCATCGACGCCGCAGTCTGCTGCAGGCTGCTGGCTTGTTCTTCGGTGCGTTGGCTCAGGTCGGCGTTGCCGGAGGCAATCTGGGTGGCGCCGGTGGCGATGCTGTCGCTGCTGTTGCGCACCTGGCCGACGATGGTGCTGAGCGACTCGTTCATGGTTTTCATGGCCTGCAACAGCTGGCCGGCTTCGTCGGTGCTGGTCACCTCGATGCGTGAGCTCAGGTCGCCGGTGGCCACGGTGCGCGCCACGTCGACGGCCTTGCGTAATGGCTGCACCACCGACCGTGTGACGAGCCAGCCGGTGAGTGCCGACACCAGGGCAGAACCGATGGCCGCACCGAGCATCCACCAGCTGGCACTGGCGGCCAGCGCCTCGATGGCAGCGGCCGATTCGCGGGTCTGCTCGTCCTGATGGTTGATGAGCGCGTCGATCGCCTTGAAGCTGGCGGCCTGCACTGGCCGGACATCCCGGATCAGCATGGCCGTGGCCTCGGCGCTGTTGCCGGCCATGCCCTGATCCAGCGCCTTCTTCATGACGGCGTTGTAGGGCTGCTGGGCCGTGCTGTAGACCCCCAGCAAGGCCTTGTCGTCGTCGTCACGAATCAGGCCGGCCAAGGCTGCCACATGCTTGGCGATCTGCACCTGCGTGACGTCGATGCGCTGAAGCTCGGCCTGTCTGTCGGCCGCGTCGCTCATCAGGGCGATGTTGCGGGCGCCACGCGCCACGATGTTGAGGTTGTCCTTGATGGCCTGCCCGTGTTCGATCATCACCATCTGCTCGGTCGTGAGCCGATCGACATCGCTGCTGATGCGGCTCAGCACCTGGCGGGCGTACAGGGCCAGCGAGAGGGTGACCACAATGGTCAATGCAAACGTGACACCCAGGCGGGTGCCGATCTTCCAGTTGTCGAAGTGGTTCATGATGGTGACTCGCCCGAACGTTCGTGGTGGCGCCGGAGATCCGGTCGAGTCACTATCGCCGCGAGTGGCTCGCGGTGAGCGGCGGAGCAAGGGTGCAAGCTGCCGCCAATTCGCCGCGCGGGCGGCTAGTTGTCAGCGAACCGTCAGGGTGGTGCCACCGTCCGGCGCAGGTGTGTCGCCGATGACACCGTCCTGATACAGCGGGGCCAGGTCATCGTCGCTGTAGCCCAGCTCGCGCAGCAAGGTGGTGGTGTGCTCGCCCAGCGCCGGGGGACCTGTGCGCAGGGGAGGACGCCGGCCATCCAGCGTGATGGGCATGAGCGGCGCGCGGGTGTCGATGGGGCGTCGAGCGATGCTGGCGTCGGCTGGCACGGCCATCGGCGCCAGGCCGCCGGTGGCCAGCAGATGCCGGTCGTCGAACAATTCGTGCGGCCGCGTGATCGGTGCATAGGGCAGGCCCAGCCGCTCGAAACGTTGACTCAGGTCGGCGGCGCTGTACACGCCCAGGCGGTCGCGCAGCAGCGGCATCATCCAGTCGCGCGCCAGCACACGCTCGGTGTTGCTGGACAGGCGGGGGTCGGCCAGCAGGTCGGCAAAGCCGAACTCGTTGCACAGCAGCGCCCACTGGGTGTCACTCACCGCGGCCAGGAAGATCTGCTCGTCATCCTTCACGGCAAACACGTCGTACACCGCCCAGGCGCTGATGCGGCTGGGCATGGGTGCGGCGGCCCGGCCGGTGACGACGAACTGCAGCATGTGCTGTGCCATCAGGAAGACGTTGTTCTCGAACAATGCGCTGTGCACCTGCTGGCCCCGATCGGTGCCGTTGCGTTTGTTGTCGCGCTGCTGCAGCGCAGCCAGCACACCGATGGCGCCGAACATGCCGCCCATGATGTCATTGACGCTGGTGCCTGCACGCAGCGGCCGGCCTTCGGGCCCGGTCATGTAGGCCAGGCCACCCATCATCTGCACCACTTCGTCCAGGGCGGTGCGGTGTTCGTACGGCCCGGGCAGGAAGCCCTTGAGCGACACGTGGATCAATCGCGGGTTGAGGCGTTCGAGTGCCGCAGGGCCGAGGCCCAGCTTGTCCATCGCGCCAGACTTGAAATTCTCGACGAACACGTCGGCTCCAGCCACCAGCCGGAGCACGATCTCGAGGCCACGCGAGTCGTTCACGTTCACCGCCAGGCTGTGTTTGTTGCGGTTGAACATGGCAAAGAAGCCGGCACCGGCGCCGATCAGGCGGCGTGTGTTGTCACCCGTCAGGGGTTCGACCTTGATGACCTCGGCGCCCAGGTCGGCCAGGATCATGCCGCAGCTCGGCCCCATCACCATGTGGGTGAACTCGACGACCCGGATGCCCGCCAAGGGCAGGGGCGTACCGGGTGTGGATGTCGACGGGTCGCAGGTGGTCATCGCCCTGGTGTGGTGCTGGCCGGGTGGCCATCTTAGAACCCTGCCCAGCCACCCGAGCCTGGCTGTCGACCGCCTGCCAGTCTTGACGCCGCGCAGGTTGTGCGCCGTAAGATGCCGCGCCTTCATGTGGAGGCGATCCTGGGAGTTGGATGCATGGCGATCTCGATCGTTCGGCTTGTGCGGCCCGCCCTGTGGCGCCCGTCTCGTGTGCTGGCGTGTGGGCTGCTGATGGTTGGCGCTGCGCTGGCTGGCGCACCTGCACTGGGCGTGCAGCCTGAAGCGACACCCACGCCGACGCACGCACCGGCGTCGCCCGCATCCGCACCTGCAGCCACGCCGGCAGCCACGCCGGCAGCTACACCGGCATCCGTGCCGGCACCCGCACAGACTGAGACACTGGCACCCGCACCGAGTCGTCCGGTCACCGAGATGTTGCACGGCGTGGCCGTCGCCGACCCGTACCGCAACCTCGAGGACGTGGGCAACGCCGAGACCACGGCCTGGCTGCGGGCGCAGGGCGACTTTGCCTCGGCCCAGCTGGCGCGCCTGGGTGGCCGGGCCGAGCTGGCGCAACGTATCGAGGCGCTCTCGGCCGAGGCGGGCGACGTGGTGTACGGCATCTTGCGTATGCCCGGTGACCGCATCTACTACCTGAAGCGCAAGAAGGGCCAGAGCCAGTTCAGGCTGATGATGCGTGTGGGCGTGCGCGCCGCCGAGCGGGTGCTGGTCGACCCCGAACAACTCGCCAAGGCCACCGGTGTGCCGCATGCCATCAACTACTTCATGCCCTCGTGGGACGGCCGCACGCTGGCCTACGGTGTGTCGGCCGGCGGGTCGGAGGATGCGTCGCTGCACCTGATGGACATCACCAGCGGCCGCGCCATCGGCCGGCCGATCCCGCGGGTGCACGAGAGCCTGCTGAGCTGGACCCCGGACAGCCGCGCCCTGAGCTACAACCAGACCCGCGAGCTGGCTCCCGGCACACCCGACACCGAAACCTTTCTCGACACCACCACCTGGCTGATGCGCCTGCCCAGGCCCGGCCAGGCCGTGCCGCAGCCAGTGCCCTTGTTCGGTCCGCTGGTCAACCAGGACCTGGCGCTGGACCGCATCGACGTGGCCGCGGTGATCTTCACGCCCGGCAGCCGCTGGATGATCGCCCGCACCACCGACACCACCGTGCCCGAAGGCAAGCTGTTTGTTGCGCCGCTGGCGCAACTGGGCCGCGCCGGTGGCAAGTTGCCTATCGCCTGGCGGCAGATCTCGGGCGCCGACGACAAGATCACCGACTTCGCCGTGGCCGGCGACACGCTGTTCCTGCGCACCTATGCTGGCGCGCCGCGTGGGCGCATCCTGGCGCTGTCGCTGGTGCATCCCGATCTGGCCGCCGCCCAGCAGGTGGTGGCCGAGCCCGAAGCCGCCGTGCTGCAGGGTTTTGCGCTGGGCTACAACGTGCTCTACACACAAGAGCAACTGGGCTTCAACACCCGTGTCAAGCGCCATGCCGTCACTGCCCCTGGCCGTGAGCTGCCGGAGGTCGGGCCGGGTGTGGATGTGGCTCCCGGCCTGCCCGACTCGACCGCGCTGGTCGACACCACCACACGTACCCATGCCGACGTCTGGCTGGCCACCAGCAGCTGGACCACACCCCCGCGTGTGCTGGCCGTGTCGGCGCGAGGCAATGTCGTCGACACCGGGCTGCGCGTAGACAAACGCCCGGCCGGTGCCCCCGACCTGCAGGTCACCGAGCTGATGGTGCCCAGCCACGACGGTGTGTCGGTGCCC
This sequence comes from Candidatus Intricatilinea gracilis, assembly GCA_016702605.1. Classification (GTDB taxonomy): domain Bacteria; phylum Pseudomonadota; class Gammaproteobacteria; order Burkholderiales; family Burkholderiaceae_C; genus Sphaerotilus; species Sphaerotilus gracilis. Next base: position 2,931 of record JADJDQ010000005.1, on the reverse strand, counting down.
CTGGTGGTGCTGCACCGCAAGGGCATCACCCTGGACGGCAGCAACCCCACGCTGCTGGTGGGTTACGGCGCCTACGGCTTCACGATGGAGGCACGTTACGACCCGCGCGCCACCGCCTGGTTCGAACGCGGCGGTGTACTGGCCCTGGCCAACGTGCGCGGCAGCGGCGCCTTTGGCGACGCCTGGCACCGCGCCGGTTTCAAGTCCAGCAAGCCCAACACCTGGAAAGACGGCATTGCCTGTGCGCAGTACCTGATCCAGCAGCGTTACACCTCGCCGGCTCGCCTGGGCATCTGGGGCACCAGCGCCGGCGGCATCTTCGTGGGCCGCGCCGTGACCAGTGCACCCGAGTTGTTTGCCGCAGCCATCTTCGACGTCGGCATCATGGACGCGGTGCGCGCCGAAGAATCGGCCAACGGCATTACCAATATCTCGGAGTTCGGCACCAGCAAGAAACCCGACGAGTTTGCCGCCTTGCTCGAGATGAGCACCTATCACCAGATCCGCGACGGCGTGGCCTACCCGGCCGTGCTGCTCATCCACGGCCTGAACGACCCGCGCGTCGACGTGTGGCACAGCGCCAAGGCCGCCGCCCGCTTGCAGGCCGCCACCGGCAGCGCCAGACCCGTGTTGCTGCGCCTGGACGCCCAGGCCGGCCACGGCGTGGGCAGCACCGCCAGGCAGGGGGTCGACAAGCTGGCCGACATCTACAGCTTCTTGTTGTGGCAGTTCGGGTCGAGCGAGCTGGCTGCCTTGCCACCGGCCAGATAGGGCGCCCAGATAAGGCGCGCCAGGCCGGGCGCTCTGGCGGTGGGTGCGATCATCGAGGCGGACAACACGGCCCGATCTGAACAATTTTCTGGCCACCCACCTGCTGTGTGACATCCGGCCGCCCGAATGGCGGGGTGCATCGCCTGATTCGGGCCATGTGGGCGCACATCGACGTGTCGGCCAGCCCGGATTCGATACCGGATCCGGAAAAACACCGCGTCCGGCTGGGGTCGATGGCTGGTGGCTCGGGCCAGGAACCGCTGTGTCGACGGTGCGGATCACCAGGTGATGCCCGCAAAAGTCAGCCGTCCAACACTGACTTAAGCCTGGTTGCCTATCGTCGGCCCAACAGAAACAACCAGGCCAGATTCGCCTGGATGGTGGGTTCACAGGTCAGCGGGTTTCGCCGCCAATCACCCTGGATCCATCCGAAGGGGTTTGTTCCATGCACCTGACCACTGACTCCACCCGCAGCCTGTCGCTGGTGTCCTGCAGCGTCGTGCTGCTGGCGACGATTGTTGTGCTCGCCAGCGCGGGGTTCCTTGCCGAGCCGCAGGCCGACACCAACGTAGCCATCCACCCCGACAGTCACGCCGGTACACGCGCAGGCAGCCGAGCCGAGCCACCAGCCGCGTCACCCGTCAAGGTGCCGGTCGAGCCCGCTGCCCCAGCCGTCACCGACTCGGCGCCCAAGGCGGCCGCGCGCCTCCCCACCGCAGTCACCAGCACATGCTGCATGTCGCCCACTTGGATTGCAGCGACGAACGAGACGTGAGTGTTGACCACGGCGCCTGATCTAGGCAGGTGCCGCCAGGTGTGACGCGCGGCGGCGCTGCGACGGAGAATCAAGCACATCGCCCCGCCGCCGCAGTCGTCACCCGCACCGAGGTCGCCATGTCACAACCGCGCGAAAAGCTCGACCTGAAGAACTTCCTGGCCTGGGAAAACTCGCAACGCGAACGCCACGAGTTCGTGCGCGGTGAGGTGTTCGCCATGGTGGGCGCGCGGCGCGTGCACGGCAAATTGGTGATGAACCTGGGCCGCTTGATCGGCAATGCGTTGACCGGCACGCCGTGTGACGTCTACGCCGAGACCATGAAGGTGCAGGTCGCCGACGATGTCTTCTACCCTGATGTCTTCGTCACCTGCGACGCACAAGACCGGGTCACCGACCTGGTGTTCAGTGCGCCCACACTCATCGTCGAAGTGCTGTCGCCCAGCACCCACGCCTACGACCGCGGCCTGAAGTTCGCGCTGTATCGGCGCCTGCCGAGCCTGAAGGAATACCTGCTGGTCGACCCGGACACCCGGCGCGTGGAAGCCTTTCGCCTCAGCGACGCCGGCTGGGTGCTGCACGACATGAGTGAGGCCGAGACGCTGCACCTGGGCAGCCTGGGCATCGACCTGGTGATGGGTGAGGTGTTTGCGGGGGTCGAGGCAGCGGGCGATCAGCCCTTGCCGTAACGCCCGATCGTCAGCCCCTCGGTATCGATCTCGGTGGGCTTGCCGCTCATCCAGTCGGCCAGCAGGCGGCCGGTGCCGGCGGCCATGGTCCAGCCCAGGGTGCCGTGGCCGGTGGCTAGCCAGAGGTTGGGCAGCCGGGTGGGGCCGATGAGCGGGGTGCCGTCGGGTGTCATGGGGCGCAGGCCGGTCCAGAACTCGGCGCGGCTGACGTCGCCGCCGCGCGGGAAGAGGTCGCTGACGACGAATTCGAGGGTGCGGCGGCGCCGCTCGTCGAGTGTGGTGTCGAAGCCCGACAGCTGCGCCATGCCACCCACACGAATGCGGTCGCCCAGGCGCGTGACGGCCACCTTGTGCGTCTCGTCCATGATGGTCGATTCGGGCGCCATCGCCGCATCGGTGATGGGCACGGTGATCGAATAACCCTTGACCGGATAGACGGGGAGGCGGATGCCCAGCGGCGCCAGCATGGCGGTCGAGTGGCTGCCCAGGGCGCACAAGAAAGCGTCGGCCGTGATCGGCCCGGCGTCGGTGTGCACGCTGGTGATGCGCGCCGAGCTGCCGGCGCCTTGTTGTTCCAGGCCGAGCAGGTTGATGCCGAACCTGAAGTCCACGCCCAGTGCACGGGCCATATCGGCCAGGGCCTGGGTGAACATGAAGCAGTCGCCGGTCTCGTCGCCGGGCAGGCGCAGGGCGCCG
>JADJDQ010000004.1 GCA_016702605.1 Candidatus Intricatilinea gracilis | reverse complement strand
TACTGGATGCCGCCGAGTCCTGGTTGTCGGACCTGTCGACCGGACCGGCGCGCCGCAGGGTGCTGCAACTCCTGGTTCGGCTGCACGACCATGCCGACACCAGCGGCAAGATCTGGTTGCCTCGGCGCGAGGAGATCGGCGCCATGCTCGACATGACCGAAGAAACGGCCAGCCGCATCGTCAGCGCCTTGCGCCGAGAAGGGGTGATCGCCGCGGGCCGTTTCCACAGCGCTCACCTCGACATGGACTTGCTGCAACTGGCCTTGCGCGCCGAAGACGCCGGCTGAGCCTCGAGTCGGCATCGGCCTACCGGTGCGGCGCGCAGGCAGCTCAGGCCAGATGCGCCGCCGCGATCAGCTCTTGTGTATAGGCCTGGGTGGGCGCGGCAAACAGCGCTTCGGTCTCGCCTTGTTCGACGATGAGGCCGTCCTTCATCACCAGCACGCGGTGCGCCATGGCGCGGATCACCGCCAGGTCGTGGCTGATGAAGACGTAGCTCAGGCCGTGGCGTTGCTGCAGTTCACTCAGCAGCGCCAGCACCTGCTGCTGCACCGAGGCGTCCAGCGCCGACGTCGGTTCGTCGAGCACCAGCACCTCGGGCTCGAGCACCACGGCACGGGCAATGGCGATGCGCTGGCGCTGACCGCCCGAGAACTCGTGCGGGTAACGCTGCAGCACATCATGGACGCCGTGGCGCGCCGACAGGCCGACTTCGTCGAGCATGGCCAGCACCCGTTCGTCGCGCTGCATGACGCTGAGGTCGGGCTGATGCAGGGCCAGGCCTTCACCGACGATCTGGCCCACCGTCAAACGCGGCGAGAGTGAGGCGAACGGGTCCTGCAGCACCACCTGCATGCGCCGGCGCACGGCGCGCAGCGCGGGCCGCGGCGCGTTGTCGATACGAATGGCGTCGAACTCGACCTGGCCGGCGCTGATGTCCTGCAGCGCCAGCAAGCCATGCCCAATGTGGTCTTGCCCGAGCCGGACTCACCCACCACGCCCAGCGTTTCGCCGCGCTGCAGGTCGATGTCGACACCCTTCACCGCCACGAAGCTGCGCTTGCGCAGCCAGCCGGTGCGGATGTCGAACGACACATCGAGGCCGCGCCCCCGCAGCAACACCGGCGCGTCGGCGTCGACGGCCTGCACCTGGCGGCGTGGTCGGGTGTCGAGCAATCGCCTTGTATAGACATGTTGCGGGCGCTCGAACACCTCGGCGGTGCGGCCGATCTCGACCAGGCGGCCACGTTCCATCACACCCACACGGTCGGTGAAACGGCGCACCAGGTTGAGGTCGTGCGTGATGAACATCAGCGTCAGGCCGAAGTCGCGCTGCAGCTCTTCGAGCAGGGCCAGGATCTGCGCCTGGATGGTCACATCCAGCGCGGTGGTGGGCTCGTCGGCAATCAGCAGGCGCGGCCGGCAAGCCAGCGCCATGGCGATCATGGCGCGCTGGCGCTGGCCACCCGAGAGTTCATGCGGATACGAATCGATGCGCCGGCCGGGCTCGGGGATGCCGGTGCGGTCGAGCAACTCGATGGCGCGCAGGCGTGCCGCCGCCTTGCCCAGGCCTTCGTGCAACTCGAGCACCTCACCGATCTGGTTGCCCACGGTGTACAGCGGGTTCAGCGCGGTCATGGGCTCCTGGAAGATCATGGCCACGTCCTTGCCGCGCAGGCCACGCATCTCGGGCTCACTCTTGCGCATCAGGTCGACACCGTCGAAGCGGATGACTCCGCGGCTGGTGGCCGCATCGACCAGGCGCAGCACCGACATGGCGGTGATGCTCTTGCCCGAGCCCGATTCACCAACCAACGCGAACTTCTCGCCCGCCGCCACGCTGAACGACACGTCGTCGACCACGGTGCTGATGTTGTCACCTCGGCCGAAGGTCACGGTGAGATGTTCGATCTCCAACAAGGGGGTGCTCATGGGGCTGCGATCTCAGGACTTGCGGGTATCGAAGGCATCGCGCAGCGCATCGCCGATGAAGGTGAGCAACAGCATGGTGGTGACCAGCAAGACGAAAGTCGGAACGATGATCCACCACGCGTCCAGATTTGCCTTGCCTTGTTGCAACAACTCACCCAGCGACGGCACGCTGGCCGGCACCCCCAGGCCGAGGAAGTCGAGCGAAGTCAACGCCAGGATGGCCGTGCTCATGCGAAAGGGCAGGAAGGTGATGACCGGTGTGAGTGAATTGGGCAACACGTGGCGGCTGATGATCTGCCAGTCGCTCAAGCCCAGCGCACGTGCCGCCTTGACGTATTCGAGCGAGCGGTTGCGCAGGAACTCGGCACGTACATAGTCCGACAGCCCCATCCAGCCCCACAGGCTGAGCAGCACCAGCAACAACACGAGCGACGGATCGAACACCGCGGCAAAGATGATGAGCAGGTACAACTCGGGCACTGCCCCCCAGATCTCGATGAGGCGCTGCATCACCAGGTCGACACGCCCGCCGAAGTAACCCTGCAACGCGCCCAAGGCAATGCCGATCAGGCTACCTGTCACCGTCAGCGCAATGGCGAACCAGATACTTACCCGGAACCCGTAGAGCAGCCGAGCCACCATGTCGCGGCCCTTGTCGTCGGTGCCCAGCCAGTTGAGTGCCGAGGGCGGTGCGGGTGGTGCCAGCTTGGCGAAGTAGTTGGTCGAGGTGGCCGAGTGCGGAACGATGGTGGTGAACGCCCAGTTGCCCGGGCGGGCCAGCAACTGGGTGATGAACGGATCCTTCCAGTCGGTCGGTGTGGCGAAGTCACCGCCCAGTGCCACTTCTGGCGGGTTGGACACGACGGGCGCATACCACTTGCCATCGATGTGGGCCACGAACGGCCGGTCATTGCAGACCAGCTCGGCACAGGTGGCCAGCAGCAGCAAGACAACGAAAGCCCAGAGTGACACATAACCCGGCCGGTTGCGCTTGAAGCGTGCCCAGGCGCGCTGGTTGGGCGACAGGGATCGCGCCACTGAGGTTGGTGCAAGCGCGGCTTGGGCACCCATCGATCGTTGACCCGTCATTTGCCCACGCTCCCGAAGTGCACACGTGGGTCGATGAAGATGTAGAGCAGGTCCGACACCAGCTTCACCACCAGACCGATCAGGGTAAAGAAATACAGCGAGCCGAGCACGACCGGAAAGTCGCGCCGTACCACCGCCTCGTAGCCGAGCAGGCCCAGCCCGTCGAGCGAAAACAGTGTCTCGATCAGCACCGAGCCGGCAAAGAAGGCGCCGACAAAGGCCGACGGGAAACCCGTCACCAGCGGAATGAGCGCGTTGCGAAAGATGTGCTTGTAGAGCACACGTTGTTGTGTGAGCCCCTTGGCGCGCGCCACCAGCACGTACTGCTTGCGCATCTCCTCGACGAAGGTGTTCTTGGTCAGCAGTGTCATCACGGCGAAACTGCCGATCACCAGGCAGGTGAGCGGCATGGCCAGGTGCCAGAAGTAGTCGGCAACACGTGCGGCCCAGCCGAGTTCGTCCCAGTTGTCCGATGTGAGGCCACGCAGCGGGAACCAGTCGAGGAAGGTGCCGCCGGCAAACACCACGATCAGCAGCACCCCCAGCACAAAGCCCGGGATGGCGTAGCCGACCAGCACCACCAGGGTGCTGAGCACATCGAAGCGCGACCCGTCACGCACCGCCTTGGCCACCCCGAGTGGTATCGAGATCAGGTACGAGATGAGAAAGCTCCACAGTCCCAGGCTGATCGAGACCGGCAGCTTCTCCTTGATGAGCGACCAGACATCCTTGTTGTACATGAAGCTGCGACCCAGATCGAACCGCACGAAGTTGCCCAGCATCTCGACGTACCGCACGTGGGCCGGTTTATCGAAGCCGTAGAGCTGTTTCAGCTCCTCGATCTGTTTCTTGTCGATGTCGCGGCTGGCCTTGTAGCCACCACCCTCGCCACCCTTGTCGGTGGCGCGCGCCTCGGCCATGATCTGTTCGACCGGCCCGCCGGGCACGAACTGGATGACGACGAAGGTGATGGTGAGTGCGCCCAGCAGCGTGGGCACCATGAGCAGGATGCGCTTGAGGATGTAGCTCAGCATGGCGTCGTGTGGCCGGCGATGGGGCGATGGAACGAGGCGGCGGCGTCTGGCGTCACGGCCGTGGCTGCGCCGTGGCGGCCTGGTCGAGCGACTTGTCCCACCAGGTCCACAGCGGCCAGGGGCCGCCGCCCTGGGCGGTGTCGATGCTGAAGTAGCTGGCCTGGACCTTGGGCATGCCGAACTTGTTCCAGTAAGAGGCCGGCTCGCGGTTGAAGTACAACTCGGGCATCTGCCAGAAGTTCCACATCACGATGCGGTCGAACGCCCGCGCCGCGGTGCGCAGTTCTGCCAGGGTGCTGGCGCGGCTCATCACACCGATCAGATGGTCGACCGCCCGGCTCTTGACGCCGCGGAAGTTGTTGCTGCCCGGCTCGTCGGCCGACTTGCTGCCGTAAAGATTTTCGAGATCCGATGCACTGGGCAAGGTGAAGTCACCTTCGACGATGGTGATGGTGTCGAAATCGAAGGTTTCGAGGCGCCGGCGATACAGCGCGAAGTCGACCAGCCGTTCGGTCAAGGTGATGCCGAGTTTCTCGAGGTTGCGCTGCCATTCGATGTTGCGGCCGATCTGGTTGGGCTCGAGGTACTCGAACTCGAAGGCCTCCCCCTGCGCATTACGCAGCTTGCCATCGGCGGCCACCTTCCAGCCCGCTTCGGCCAGCAGATCACGTGCACGCAGCAGATTGGCGCGCAAGGCGTTCGGACCGGTATCGGTGCGCGGCGCCACGAACGCCGGGCCGAAGACACGCGCGGGCAACTCGGCCCGGAAGGGTTCGAGCAGCGCCAGTTCCTCGGCCGACGGCAAGCCCACCGCGGCAAAGTCGGAGTTGTTGAACAGGCTGTTGGCACGCTTGAAGCTCTTGTAGCGATTGATGGTCTCGAAGTCCCAGGCCAGCGTGATGGCCTCGCGCACCCGGATGTCCTGGAACTTCGGCCGGCGCAGATTGAAGTCGATGCCCTGCATGCCCTGGCCGGTGGCGGTCTCGAACGAGGTCTTCTGGATGCGGCCGTCGCGCCACTTGACACCCGCATGCTGACGAGCCCAGGCGCGTGCGCTGTACTCCTTCATGATGTCGAACTCACCGGCCTTGAAGGCTTCGCGGCGGATCGCCTGATCCTTGTACATGCGGTAGGTGATGCGGTCGAAGTTGAAGAAACCGCGCCGCACACCCAGGTCGCGCGCCCAGTAGTCGGGGTTGCGACGCAGGTCGATGCGCCGCGGCATCTCGGCCTTCTCGATCAGGTAGGGGCCGGTGGTGATCGGCGGCTCGCCCACGATCTCGTCGAACTTCTTGCTCGCGCCCCCCACTTGTCCCCATTTGCGCGAAAACACCGGCAGGCCACCCGCCGTGAACAGCGGCTCGACCTTGCGTTCACGCAGGTCGAACCGGACCGTCCGGTCGTCGACCTTGACGACCTTCTCGATCGGGGCATAGGCAGCACGGATGGCGGGTGTCGCCTGGGCACTGGTCAACATCTGGAAGCAATACACCACGTCGTCGGCCAACACCGGGTCACCGTTGGCGAAACGCGCCTTGGGGTGCAGGCGAAACGAGATCGACGACAGATCGGGTGCGACGAACATCTCTTCGGCCAGCAGGCCGTACATCGCTTGTGGCTCGTCCTGCGACGAGTAGGTAAGGCTCTCGAACATGAACAGCGACACCGCAGCCGGCGCCACACCCTTGACCGTGAACGGGTTGAGCTTGTCGAAGCTCGATCGCCGATCCGGATTGCCCAGCCGCAGCACCCCGCCCTTGGGTGCTGCCGGGTTGACGTAGTCGAAGTGGGCAAAACCACGCGGGTACTTGGGTGGCTGGTAGGACGACAGGGCATGGACCCAGGCGCCCACCTGCACTGGCACAGGCACCGAGGCGGGCGCGGCGGCCGATGCCGGCGGTGCGGCATTCACACCTGCGGGCGCAGCGGTGGCTGCACGCACACCAGGCGCCGACAGCGCACCCAGCACGAGCGCAGCAAACAACAGCAGGCAGGTGCCCGCCTGGCGGGCCGGTGACAGGAGGTGGCAAGACACCACACGCTGGATGGACGGTCGCACTGTCATGAACGCAAGCAGTTCCCTGGGGTCGTCGTCGGGCCGGCCGGCGCCTGGCGCCGAAGGCCGCGATTGTGCAGTCAGCCGGCGCAGTCTTGCAGCGACAGGGCCGGGCGGCTCAAGGCTTGCGGTCCTTGAGCAGGTCACGCAGGCGTTTCGGCGCAGGCACCAGCGGTGTGCGGCTTTGTGTCCAGGCGCCTTGATCGGTGGGCGCCAGGGCGCGGCCGCGGCTCATGAACCAGGTCGTCATGTTGTACAGGCCCAGCCGGCTGTAGACCTGCGACCAGGCGCCCCAGACCGCACCGCCCAGGGTGGTGCGGGCCGCGCCGCTGCCACGCAGGCTGGCCTGCTCGCTGCCGGGGCGGGCCTGGGCCTCGTTGCGCAGGCGCACCAGGATGTCGGGGATCGGAATACGCACCGGGCAGACCTCGGCACAGGCGCCGCACAGCGTCGATGCAAAAGCCAGCGGATAGGTCGACTCGAGCCCCAGCAGGTGCGGCGAGATGATGGCGCCGATCGGCCCCGGATAGGTGGTGCCGTAGGCATGGCCGCCGATACGCGCATAGACCGGGCAATGGTTCATGCAGGCACCGCAGCGTATGCATTGCAACGTGGCGCGCAGTTGCAGGTCGCCGTAGGCCTGGGTGCGGCCGTTGTCGACCAGGATGAGGTGCACCTCATCGGGCCCGTCCAGTTCGCCCGGTTGGCGCGGGCCGCTGATCATGTTGAAGTAGGTCGTCACCGCCTGGCCGGTGGCCGAACGGGTCAGCAGGCTGAACAGCGGCGGCACATGGTCGAGCTTCTCGACCACCTTCTCGATGCCGGTGATGGCAATGTGCACCCGCGGCACGGTGGTGCACATGCGGCCGTTGCCTTCGTTCTCGACCAGGCACAGCGTGCCGGTCTCGGCCACCGCGAAGTTCACGCCCGACAGGCCGATATCCGCCTGCGCAAACTTGTGGCGCAACACACGCCGGCCGATCTGTATGAGTGCATCCACATCCTCGGTGTAGGCCACACCGGGCACTTCCTTGGCAAAGAGTTCGGCGATCTCGGCCTTGGTCTTGTGGATGGCCGGCATGATGATGTGCGACGGCGCTTCACCCGCCAACTGCACGATGTATTCACCCATGTCGGACTCGAAGGCCTCGATGCCGGCGGCCTCCATCGCATGGTTGAAGCCGATCTCCTCACTCACCATCGACTTGCCCTTGATGACCTTCTTCGCGTCGATGCGCCGCGCGATGCCCAGGGCGATGGCATTGGCCTCATCGGCGTTGTCGGCCCAGTGCACCTGGATGCCGTTGGCCGTCAGATTGGCTTCGAGCTGTTCCAGCAGGCGCGGCAGGTTGGCCAGGCTGTAACGGCGGATCTGCGCGCCCAGGTCGCGCAGGCTGTCGAGCTCCTCGGCGTCCGGAAACTGCGCCCGGCGTTTGGCCTGCAGAAAGTCCATCGCGCCGCGAAAGTTCTTGCGCTGGCCGGGGTCGTCGAGCACGGCGCGGCTGCGCGCCTTGAAGTCGTCGGCGGCGTGGATCTTGATGACGTCACTCATGAGGCGGCTCCTTGCTGGGCAGTGGCGGCGTGGCGCAGCAGCACCACCAGCTCACGGGGGCCGTGGGCGCCGTAGGCCAGCGTCTGCTGGATGTCGGCGGTCTTGGACGGGCCGCAGATCAGCAGGGCGTTGGTCGGCAACGCGCCCGACCAGGCCTCGGCCGTCATGGCGGCGTTCAGGTCGGCGTGGATTCGGTCGGCGTCGAGCAACATGAAGTGCACCGACGGCACGAGCGACATCAGGCGCGGCTCCGACGGACTCGGCCACAGCACCAGGCTGCCCGTTTCGGCGATGCCGCTGCGTGCCAGGGTGAGTGAGGCGTCGACGCCGTCGAACAAGCGGTCGCGCCAGGTCGATATGGGCTCGGCGTAACGAATCAGTTCGAGTGCCTCGGGCCGGCGGGCTTCGAGTTCGGTGCCGTGTGATGTGTTGGTGCCGATGAGCAGGTGGCGCAGGCCCTTGGCGGCGGCGATACGCAGCAGCGTGTCGACCCAGTCGACGGTGGTGACGTCGTGCACTTCGGTGTGCACGGCTTCGAGTGCAGCGCGCAGGCGCGCACAACGCAAGGCCGGGTCCTCGCTGCGGCGATGGGCGGTGTACCAGCCGGCCACGTCGGGCAGGTCCACGGGCGCTGAGACGGGTGCGGCGCGCAGGCGGCCGAGGATCTTGTCGCGTGCACTCATGCTGCGTCCCCCACCGTGCGCCGCCACACGAAGCTGGCGATGTGTTCACCGTTGAGCGACGGCGTGGTGCGCCCGGCCTCCTGGTCTTGCCGGGCCGAGCGGCCGGTGATGTTGAACAGGCAGCCGCAGTCGGCACTCACCACCCGGTCGACACCGGTCTGCTGGATGGCGGCGACCTTCTCGGTCACGATGGCCTGCGAGATGTCGGGGTAAGTCAGCGCGAAGGTGCCGCCAAATCCGCAGCACTCTTCCACCCGCGCCGGCTGTTTCACCTGCACCTGCCCCAACACTGCCAGCAGCGCCAGGCTGGTGTCGTGGCAACCCATCTCGCGCCGCGCATGGCACGAGGTGTGGATCGCCACCGTACACGGCGGGCCCAGGTCGGGCCGATCGAAACCGACCACCTGCACCAGAAACTCGCTGAGTTCGTAGATGCGCGCCGACACATCCAGCGCCTGCGCCAGCCGCGCTGCGTCATCCGCAAACAACTTGGGATAGTGGTGCCGCATCATGCCGGCGCACGACCCCGAGGGCACGACGATGGGCCAGGGCTCGGGGAACAGGCCAAGTTGCCGGGCCGCCACGGCACGTGCCTCGTCGGCAAACCCGCTGCTGTGCGCCGGTTGGCCGCAGCAGGTCTGCTGCTCGGGAAAGTGCACCGTGATGCCTTCGCGTTCGAGCAACTGCACCGTGTCCAGCCCGGCCTGCGGCGCGAACTGGTCGACCAGGCAGGTGGCGTACAGGTACACATGGGCCGGTTTGTGCGGATAACTGCGACCTGAAATAGCGTCTGACGCCATGGCTTGGACTCCGACGTCGATTCGTCGACGTGTGCTGGATGAAAGGGTGGGCCGAGCAGGGCACTCCCCGCGTCGTGATGATCGTGCACATCCGCACACCGGTGTTACGGGTGATCCACCAGCATCGGCGCGACGGTGACACCACCGCCTTAGAAGGCAGCCCGACCGGCCCAAGGTGCATCGACGCCGTGTCGTGTCTATGTACGCGAACGCACCGATTTGTGCGGTTTTTCACGCCTAGCATGCCTTTTCCGATGACGACATTGGCAACTTCTGGAAGTACTCGGGTCGCGAACAGGCGACGGTGAAGAGCTGTGCCTGAGTTAGCCAGGCCGATGCGCCGCGGCTCACCCAGGTTCATCTCTTCCACCATCTGGAGTTACCCATGACTAATGGAAAGCTTGCGCGACAGCGCACCTTGCGGGCGTCGGCCATCGGGCTGGCCGTCGGCCTCTTGTTCGGCTGCGGCGGCGGCGACGACGACGCCAATGCAAACCCGCAACCCGCGTCGGTCCAGGTGACCGAAACCGCCACGATCCTGTCGGTGCGCAGCCAGACACCCTCGAGCAGCAAGGACCACGAGTTCGAAGCGCAAGTACACAACTACACCTTTGCCGCCCAGGTCGTGAGTGGCCCGAACGCCGGGCTCAACCTGGCCGGCCGCCTTCAACTGAAGGGTGAACGCGAAGACGACGGCGTGACCAAGGTCGAAGGGCGACTCTTCCCCGACGCCACCCCCACGCAGCCCAGCCGCGAAGACCTCAAGACTCAATTCGAGGCCGATCGCAAGGCGGCCAAGGATGCGATGCGGGCCGACATCAAGGTGTTGTCCACACAGCTGAGGGCCGATCTGACGGCAGGCGCCGTCGCGGGCTCGGATGGCCCGACCGCGGCACAGACCGAAGCGCTCGCTACCTTCAAGACCGCGTTCAACCTGCGCACCGCGCAGTACCGCGCCGAAATGAGCGCCCTGATCGCGGCTTACCGCAGTGCCAAACACGACCGCAGTGCAGGTCACAACCACGACGACGACGAGGACGACGACGACAGCGCCGCCAAGGGTTACGAAGTGAAAGGCACCATCGACGCCAACGGCGCCATGGTGCTGACCATCAGCCTCGACGACCGCAAGAAGGGCACGGGCAAGGTGGTTGTCACCGGTGTGATCGCTGCCGACGGCAGCGCCGCCGGCACCCTCACCGGCCCGGCCGATGGTGACCAGGGCACCTGGACGGCCGTCTCCACCGACGTGGAGCCGCCGCCACCACCGCCTCCGCCGCCGCCACCCTCGAGTGACTGCGTTGCCGCCGCGGTGACCTGGGTGCAAGGTGCATCGTCCTGCAGCGCCGACTACAGCGGCGGCGTCAACGGCAGCATCACCACCATGAGCGACATCCTGGCGCCCACCACCGGCACGGCCACCGCCACCTGCACCGCCGGTGTCGTCGCCCTGACCGCGCCGGTCTGCACGACCGATGGCACACCGCCACCGCCGCCACCTCCCCCGCCTCCCCCGCCGCCGCCTCCGCCCCCGAGCGACTGTGTCGCCGCCACGGTGACGTGGGTGCAAGGTGCCTCGTCCTGCAGCGCCGATTACAGCGGCGGTGTCAACGGCAGCACCGCGAGCATGAGCGACATCCTGGCGCCCACCACCGGCACGGCCACCGCCACCTGCACCGCCGGCGTCGTCGCCCTGACTGCGCCGGTCTGCACGACGGAAGCCACGCCGCCCCCGCCACCGCCACCCCCGCCGCCTCCTCCGCCCCCGCCGCCCCCGGTCGGCGACGTGGCCGCTGGCGCCGTGGTCTACGGCGCCAGCTGCGCCGGCTGCCACGGTGGTGATCCAGCCACCAACAGCCTGAACGTGCAAAGCGGCTCGACCGTCGCAGGCCTCACCGCGTCCTACCAATCGGTGGGCTCGATGAGCGGGTTCGCGACGTCGCTGACAGCGACCGACAACCTGAACCTGGCGGCCTACATCGCAAGTCGCAGTCCATGACGTTCAGGTCGATGACCCTGCTTCGCCAGGGTTGAAGCAGCGGATCGATCTGCACGCCAGATCGATCCCTGTCTTCGACCACCATTCATCGCCCGCCGCCGGCCGATCGGTCACACTCGCGGCCTGTCAGACACCGGGCCGCTGCGGGCGCCCACTTTCGATCGATGGCCATCCTGCTCGCGCCCATGGAGGGGCTGCTCGACTTTGCCTTGCGCGACGTGTTGACGCGCGTCGGCGGCATCTCGCTGTGTGTCTCCGAGTTCATCCGCGTCACCGATTCGGTGTTGCCCGAGCGGGTGTTCTTTCGCGTCGTGCCCGAACTCGCCCACGGCAGCCGCACACCCGCCGGTGTGCCGGTGCGCCCTCAGTTGCTGGGCTCCGACGCTGCCTGCCTGGCCGACAACGCGGCGCGTCTGGCCACGCTCGGCCCGGCCGGCATCGACCTCAACTTCGGCTGCCCGGCGCGTATCGTCAACCGCCACGGCGGCGGTGCCGCGCTGCTGAAAGACCCCGAACAACTGCACCACATCGTGGCAGCGGTGCGCCGCGCCCTGCCGACGGGCCTGGTGCTGTCGGCCAAGATGCGCCTGGGTTTCGACGACGACAGCCGCGCCGAAGACTGCGCCCGCGCCATTGCCGCCGGTGGCGCCGACGAACTGGTGGTGCATGCCCGCACCAAGGCGCAGGCCTACCGCCCGCCAGCGTACTGGGAGCGGATCGCCGACGTGTGTGCCGCCGTCACCATCCCGGTGGTGGCCAACGGCGAGATCTGGACCGTGGACGACGCGCGCCGCTGCGTGCAGGCCAGCGGCTGCACCAACCTCATGCTGGGCCGCGGCATGGTTGCCGACCCAGGCCTGGCCCTGGCCGTGCTGGCCGATCAAGGCGCCACGCTTGCCGCAGGCGCCGCGGACGACCCGCAGGGCGCTCCGGGCGTGGCGGGCGTGGCGGGCGACCCGGCCACCATGCCAGCCAGCGTGTCGGCCACCACGACGGGCATCCCTCGGATGGGCATCACCCGGCCGGGCTGGCCCGAGCTGCGGCCGCTGCTGCTGTACTTCTGGCAGCTCAACCTGGCGCACATCGACGCACGCGCCCGCGCCGGACGCATGAAGCAGTGGCTCAACTTCCTGCGCCGCGTCTACCCCGAGGCCGAACAGGCTTTCACGGCGCTGCGCACGGTGAGCGACGCGCGCGTGATGCAGGCCTGGCTGCACGAGCACCTGGGCACGCCGCCGGACACGGCACCCGGCCAGGACGTGCAGCCTGGCCGGCACATGCCCATGGCGGACGCGGCGCCGAGCCGGACGGACGTGATCGGCGCCTGAGCCGCCGGGTATCTGCCCCGGCACCGGGCGCGGGCGGCGCAAAGGCCAAGACAGCTCAAACCGGCGGGCGCAGCCACTTCACCAGGGTCTCGAACAGGGCGTCGACCTCGTAGGGCTTGGCGATGAAATCGCTCATGCCGGCGTCCAGGCATCGTGCGCGGTCGTCGGCAAAGGCGTTGGCGGTGAGTGCAACGATGGGCGCGCCGATCGGTGGAGCCAGGGCGCACAGGCGCCTAGTGGCCTCCAGCCCGTCCATCACCGGCATCTGCATGTCCATGAGGATGAGGTCGTAGCGGTGACGGCTGGCCAGCGCCAGCGCCTCGGCGCCGTCGCGCGCCACGTCGACCACCTGGCCGGCGGATTCGAGCAGGCCGAGCATGACCTCGAGATTGGTGGGCTCGTCCTCGGCCACCAGGATGCGCCGACCCGGCAGGTCCTCGCGCAGGATGTCTTCGGCCGAACGCGGCGGGCTCGACGCCGCCGACCCGCGCAACACGTCCACCCGGTCGCACTTGGCCAGCCGGGCGGTGAACCAGAAGGTGCTGCCCACGCCCGGCGTGCTGCTCACCCCCACCTCGCCGCCCATCAGGCGAGCCAGCTGCCGGTTGATGGCCAGGCCCAGGCCCGTGCCGCCGTAGCGGCGGGTGGTCGAGTTGTCGGCCTGTTCGAACGGCGTGAAAAGCCGGGCGATCTTGTCGGGCGCAATGCCCACGCCAGTGTCCTGCACCTCGAAGCGCACGAGCGCCGAGTCGGGGTCGTCCTGTTCGATACGCACACCCAGCGTGACACTGCCGGTCTCGGTGAACTTGACCGCATTGCCGGCGTAGTTGAGCAGCGCCTGCTGCAGACGCGTCGGATCACCGCGCAAGGTGTGAGCACAGGGCTGCACGTCGGCGAGCAGGCACACCGACTTGGCACGTGCACGGTCGCTCAGCATGGCCGTGACATTGGCGACCAGGGCACCAAGCGACACCCGTGCGTCTTCCAGCGTGAGCCGGTTGGCCTCGATCTTCGACAGGTCGAGCACGGCATTGATGATCTCGAGCAGATGCTGCCCAGCGGCATCGATCCTGTCGAGTCGCTCGGCCTGGCGCGGCTGAAGACCCTCTCGCTTCATCAGCCAGGTCATGCCCGAGATGGCGTTGAGCGGCGTGCGGATCTCGTGGCTCATGTTGGTGAGGAACGCGCTCTTGGCCACGTTGGCCGCCTCGGCGCGGGCGCTGGCCTGGGCCAGTTCGCGGGTGCGCTCCTCCACCAGCGACTCCAGGTGGTGGCGGTACTGGTCGAGCTCGGCCTGCACCTGGCGACGTTCGGTGACGTCGCGCAGGAAACCCGCCAGATACCGCCGCCCGCCCAGTTCGAAGACGGCCACGCTGACATCGACATAGAAGACCGAGCCATTCTTGCGCAGCGCCGGCAGGGCTTCGGCGAGTAGTTGCTCGCCGCGCGCCTGGCGCTCGAAGATGGCGCTCACCTGATCCAGATCGGTGCTGGGGTGGATGTCGGCCAGCCCCAGACCGAGCAGCTCGCCACGCGTGTAGCCGAGCATGGCGCAGGCGGTGGGATTGGCATCGACGAAGGTGCGACTCTCGGCATCGGCCATGATGATGGCGTCGCGCGCGCCGTCGAAGATGGCACGCAAGCGTGCCTCGTTCTGGGCCAGCTTCTCGTCGGCCGCCTTGCGCGCGGTGATGTCGTCCTTCACCGCCACGTACTGCACGACGCGACCGGCCTCGTCGCGAATCGGCGCCACGCTGGCCAGTTCGACGTACTCGCTGCCATCCCGGCGACGATTGACGAACTCACCCTGCCACGACTCACCCCGGCCGAGTGCCTCCCACATCGCGCGGTAGGTCTCCTGCGACGTCTTGCCCGACTTGAGGATGCGCGAGTGGCGCCCGATCAGTTCGTCGCGCGCATAACCCGAACTGCGCGCGAAGGCGCTGTTGACATAGCTGATCTCACCTTCGAGATTGGTGATCTCGATCGCCTCGGCGCAGTGTTCCACCGCCTGCGCCAGCTGGGCGGCCCGATGCTCGGCCTGCCGGCGCTCGTGCACCGCGCGCCAGGTCACCCAATGGCCCAGGCCGAACATCAGCGCCATGTTGAGCATGATCGCTGACAGGTAGGTGAGCGTGAGCACGACCTCGTTGCGCAGCGCTGGCCTGCCGTCGAGCAGCGCTACCAGGGCGAGCAGGCCACGCACGCCATAAAACAGGGCAAACAACAAGAAGACCACGCCCAGGAAGACCGTGAGGCGCCGCTCGGCGCCGTCGCGCTGGCCAGCCACGCGGAACATGACCCCGCACATGGCCAGGCCGACGCTGCAGACCAGCAACGAGAAGATGGTCACACGCAGGGCGGGCAAGGGCTCGACCAGCGTGAGATAGGTGAAGGCGAGCGCCAGCGGCCCGGCCACCCACAGATCCCAGGGGCCGCCAACCGGCAGCTGGCTGCTGGCGCGCAGGCCGATATGGATGCGGATCAACCCGGCGATCACACACACGTTTCCCGCCACGATGGCGACAAACTCCGGCATGGCCTCGCGTGCGGCCAACAACATCAGGCCGACGGCCCACAGGCCCGCACCCAGATTCCAGGACCGCAGTGCCGCCGACGGTTCGGCCAGGCGCCCGACAAGGCGCAGCCCCACCAGCATCAGCGCTGTGCTGAAGATCATCAGCGCGCCAAGGATCCGTGGGTCGAGAAGTTGCATGGCGGTCCGCTGACGTCGAGAGCCACTCCCGGGCCGGACGCGGCAGACAGGCTCTCGTCTCTTCGTGATGCAGCGCCGTTTGCAGCATCGTCACTCGACGCTCGCGCTGAGTTGTCTCAGGTCAAGACACAGCCACGGCGACAAGTGGCTGGCCCAGCAAGCAGGTTGTGGCCGGCCCAAAAACAATGGCGGACCGCCTCACGGCAGTCCGCCACCGGCCCCCAGCCATCACGAGGCCAGGCGTTTGCAGAATGTCGACCTGTCAGGGCGCGGCAACGGCCACGCGGTTGCCCGGCACGATCATGGGTTCGTAGCTGAACACCTCACGGCTCGACGGGTCGACGTTGACCTTGAGCCACTGCACGTCGTTGTTGCCGTTGCCGGCGTTGTTGCCGAAGGTCTCGACGCGTGTGAAGTTCTCCAGCCGCTGGCCGGTGGCGCTCAGGAACGGCTTGTCGACACGGAAATAGTGCGAGTCGCCGTGCACATAGGCCACCGGCTTCTTGAAGGCAATCACTTCGTCGCGCAGCGCAAGCAGGTAGTCCTGGAAGCCATCGGGCAGGCCGTCGGTCTCGGCCAGGGTGCGCGGGTTGCGCAGCGGGGCACGGGTCGGATCACTCTGGTCCCAGCCGGGGTTGGCCTGGGTGATGATCATCACCGCCACTGCGCGGCGCTTGAAGGCCACGGCGAAACCTTCACGCAACCAGCTGATGTTGGCGGCGTTGCGGGCCTTGAACTCGTCGGCGTCGGGTGTGGTGTCGCACAGGTTGTTGCACGAGCCGGGCACGTTGAGCGTGATGTAGGTGACGCCGCCCACCGTCCAGCGACGGTTCTCGACGCAAGGCACCAGGCCGGCCTCGCCCAGGCACAAGGCGGCGGTCTGCACCTCCTGGCGCATCTTGCGCATTCCGTTCGAAAAAGGAGTCGAGAAGAACACCTTGCGCTCGAGGTCCAGGCGGTTACGGTTGTCGAAGCCGCCATTGGCCGCACGGTCGCAATCGGTCCAGTCGTTGTCGCCCGGCGTGAACATGGCCGGCGCTTCGAGCGCGTTCATGAAGCCCAGGGCCTGCTCGTACAGCGCCTCGCTGCAGGTGACCGGTGCGCCCCCGGCCTTGAGGTCACCGTCGTGCACGCTGAACTTCAGCCTTGCGGCATTCATGTCGGCGATCAGATTGGGCACCCCCACGGCGGCCTGTTCGGCGTTGTAGGGCAGGTCGCCCCACAGGCCGATGCTGTAACCGTGGTGACGATGTTCGTCGTCGTTGTGGTCGTCGGCCCATGCCGGCGTCGCTGCGACGACGGCCAGAGTTGTGATGGCCGCCGCTTGCAGCAGCAGGCGACGCACGCCGCGCATCAGGCCGTCGTCGCGGCCGAGGAAGGTGGTGATCATGTGGTCAGCTCCGATGAGTGTTCTGGGCCATGTCCCGGGCCAGCACGGCCCGGCCGCGCATTACATGGCGCCGGCAGTGACGAGGTGATGACAACCCTCGCCCGCGCCCAGCTCATCGAGTGCACCTATCCCCCTGCTGCGGCCATCGCCCAGGTCGTCACTCCACCGTGATGCCCACCTTCTTGATGATGGCGCCCCACTTGCGGCTTTCGCTGTCGATGAAGGCCTTGAACTCGGCGGTGCTACCGCCGCCGATGATCAGCCCTTGCCTGGCGAAGGTGGCGCGCACGTCAGGGTCGGCCAGCACGGCGTTCACATCGGCGTTGATGCGCGCCACCACCTCGGGTGGTGTGCCGGCCGGGGCGAACAGGCCGTTCCAGGCCAGCGCCTCGAAGCCGGGGTAGCCGGCCTCGGCCACGGTGCCGAGGTCCTTCATGCCGTCCAGGCGCTGGGCGCTGGTCACCGCAATGAACTTGATCTTGCCGGCCTGCACCAGCGGCAGCAGCGCCGGCGCCACAGCCAGCAGCGCCTGCGTGTCACCGGCGGCCAGCGAGGTGGCAGCCGGCGGCGAGCCCGAATACGGCACGTGCACGGCGTCGAAGCCCGCCACGCTGCGCAGCAGTTCCATGCTCAGGTGCGAGCTGCTGCCGTTGCCGACCGAGGCGTAGCTGAGCTTGTTGCCCTGCTTTTTTGCCCAGGCGACGAATTCGGCGAAGTTGCTTGCCGGGTTGGCGGCCTGCACCGCCAGCACATTGGGCTGTGAGGTGGTGAGCACCACGGGCAGCAGGTCCTTGGCTGCGTCGTACGGCATCTTCTTGACCATGTGCGGGCCGAAGGCGATCGGGCCGTTGAAGCCGATGCCCAGGGTGTAACCGTCGGGTGCGGCCTTGGCCACCATGTCCATGCCCAGCATGCCGCCGGCACCGGCCTTGTTCTCGACCACCAGCGGGTGCTTCCAGCGGTCCTTGAGCTTGTCGCCCAGGGTGCGCACGATGACATCGAGCGAGCTGGCCGGCGGCGCCGGCACCACCACCCGCACGGGTTTGTCGGGCCAGGAGGTTTGCGCCGCAGTGGGCAAGGAGGTGGTGGCAGCCAGGCCAAGCAGCGCAGCGGCGCGGGCCAGGGTCGACAGAAGACGGGTCATGGGCAGGATCTCCGGCAAGTTGCCGCGGGCCATACGTGTGGCGATCCGGTGATCCGGCTCGTCCGGCCTGCAGCGGGGACGTCTAGGCAATGTCTACGAACTACGCGCGGATTCTGACCGACACGCGCAGGGTCAGCCGCCGCCTGGCGCATCGCCGGGCATGTCGCCGAAACCGTCGCGGTAGTGGTGCTGCAGCAGGTCGGGTGTAGCGCGGATGTGTGCCTCGAGCGCCAGCGCGGCGCGCGCCTCCTGCCCGGCCATGGCGGCTTCGAAGATCTGCTGGTGCTCCACATGCACCTGCCGCCCACTGTCGACCAGGCCGATGGCGTAGCGGCGGTAGCGCTCGCCGTGTTGCGACAACTGGCGCAGCACCTTGAGCGTCCAGGGTGAGGGCACACCCGACACCAGTGTCTCGTGGAAGCGGGCATTCAATGCCTCCCACAGCGGCGCGTGGGCCGGCTGCAGCGGTTGCTCGAGCGCAGACAAGGCGTCGAAATCCGCCGCCAGCCGGTTGCGCCAGGCGTCGTCGCCGTGGCGGATGCTCTGGCGCAGTGCATCGATCTCGATGTGCAGGCGCAGCCGGGTCAGGTCCTGCAGATCGTCCAGCGCGATGGGTGCCACCCGAAAGCCGCGCTGCGCCTCGGCCACCACCAGCGCGTCGCTTACCAGTCGGGTGAGCGCCTCGCGCAGCGTGCCGGCACTGACGCCGTAGTGCTCCCTGAGGTGCTCGACGCGCAGCTTCTGGCCCGGGCGCAACCGGCCTTCGACGATGTCGTCGCGCAGCTGCGCGTAGGCATGTTCGATGAGAGTGCGCAGCGTGGGCGCACCAGCCACCGCCGCGGGGGTGCGGTTGTTCGGCTCGCGGGCCGGACCGTTGCTGTCGGCCAGGCTGGAGACGGGGCGTTTGGCCATCGTGGTCGGACAAAGCTGGCGCTGCGCCGTCAGGACTGGTTGCGCTCGCGCACCCGGCCGATGCGGTAACTCAGCTGCGGGCGGGTGAGGCCGAGCGCCCGCGCGGCGGCGGCCAGATTGCCGCTGCTGCGTTGCACGGCCTCCTGGATCAGGCCGTCTTCCAGCGCGTCCAGGCTCAGCCCCTGACGCTGCACCTGGTCGTACAAGGCGTCGATGTCGGCCGGTGCGCCGCGCTCCAGCGCGCCGGCGGCGTTGACGGTGACGGCGCTGCGCTGCGGCAGCGTGGGAAACAGGTCGTCCACATCGACCTGCTGGCCAGGCAGCGCCAGGATGATGCCGCGTTCGATCAGGTTCTCGAGCTCGCGCACATTGCCCGGCCAGTCGTGCTGGCGCAACGCGTCGAGTGCGCGGTCGGTGAGGCCGGGCACACGTTTGCCGTGGCGCGCAGCAAAGTGCCGCACCAGGTGCTGGGCCAGCGGCTCCACGTCCTCGGGCCGCTCGCGCAGCGGCGGGATACGAATCGGGTAGACGTTGAGGCGGTACATCAGGTCGCGCCTGAATCGCCCCTGCGCCACCGCGGCGTCCAGATCGACGTTGGTGGCGGCCACCACCCGCACGTCGACCCGGCGCGGCTGCGTGCTGCCCAGGCGCTCCACCTCGCCGGACTGCAGCACCCGCAGCAGCTTGGCCTGTGCGGCCAGCGGCAATTCGCCCAGTTCGTCGAGAAACAAGGTGCCGCCGTCGGCGCGTTCGAACCGGCCCGGCCGCGCCGCCGACGCGCCGGTGAAGGCGCCCTTCTCGGCGCCGAACAACTCACTCTCGATCAATTCACCCGGCAGCGCTGCGCAGTTCACCGCCACGAAGGGTTTGTCCGAGCGGGTGCTCAGTGCATGCAGCGCACGCGCAAAACGCTCCTTGCCCACACCGGTCTCGCCAGTCAGCAGCACCGTCACCTGGGTGGCCGCCGCCTTGCGCAGCAGCATCGCAGCCTGCATGAAGGCGCGGCTGCGGCCGATCAATTCGCCCAGGTCGTCGGCCGGCGCCAGCAGGGTGCTGCGCAGGGTCTCGACCTCGCTTTGCAGGTCTTCGAGCCGCACCAGCAGCGAGTCGGCGTCGTAGTCGCGCGCCAGTTGTTCACCGTCGGGCCAGTCGGCCAGTGGCCGGCCCTCGATGCGGCAGTGCGGCGCCCCACAGGCACAGCAGGCCACTTCCTTGTAGATCACCGGCCGGCCCATGAACGCCGACACATAACCCGAGGCGTAGCCGATCAGCATCCAGCACACAGGCTGGTCCTGCGGGCCGAAGCTGCGCACATGGGTCTCGACCTCCCAGCTGTGGTCCCAGCGGAAGATGCCCAGGTGGGTGCCACGTTCGAGATCGAGTTCGAACCGTTCGGGCGTGACCTGCACCGCCCCTTCGAGCATGTGCAGTTGTGGCCCGACCGAAAAGGCGTCGTAGACGCTGGCATTGGGCCGCACCTGGCGCGCCAGCGCCGCATCGCGCTGGCCCGAGGCGTAACCCGCACGCATCAGCACGCGACGCGTCTGCTCGGCGCCGATGCTTTGTATGAGCTCGCGACGCAGGCCACCCAGCGCTTCGGCATGAACCAGCAACATGCGGTGGCCGGCCAGCCAGATGCGCCCGTCGGCAGACGAGAAATTGACGAGCCGACGCAGGTCGGCGTCCGACGGCAACGGTGGAATGACGGCCGGTGGCATCGCAGGATTATCGATAAACAGTGTCGAACAGAGCACCGGCAAAACCCGAGCCTGGCGCCGTCCGGGCGCCCGGTCGTGCAGGTGTTGAGTCAGCTCGAATTGATCATTTGATGAATCGAGCCGTCGCCGACCCCATCAATTGATCATGCTGCCGCGCAGCAAGTCACGGTAACCGGTTGTATGCCACGGAGCGGCGCCAACCAAAAGCGCTGGATCAGGCCTGAAGCAACCGGTTTCGGCGCCCGCGATGGTGGGGTCGATTCAGTGTTTTCCCTGAATTTATCGAGATTTCAGGCAACGCAGGCCTGACTGGTGCGCAGCTTGCAATGTCTTCGGCGTGCCTGACCAATCACCCCCTCCCGAATTCGACACCAGCCTGCGCTGGGTGCGCATCGTCGACGAACTCGCCAACGGCATGGTCGAGTTCGAGTTCGCCGTCGGCGAACCCGAGTTGTTCGTCGAGATGATCCTGCCCCGCGCGGCGTTCGTCGATTTCTGCGAACGCGAAGGTGTCGCACCGTCGCGCAGCGCCGCTCAACCAGCGCGTAGCGGGGGCGAAGGCCAGACCTGGACGCTGCACGACGCGCGCACCCAGCGACTCGACCGCCACATCGATCCGACCTGCGACCCAAGTAGCCATCCTGCCAGCGATCCAGATCGCGACTGACCACCGGGCCTTGCGGCCACACCGGCGGGTGTCGCCACGTGGCGCACCCGCCGTCCGAACCACCGACGCACCAACGACATCAACGACCGAGGAGACAGACCGCCATGCAGATCGACCTTCGCACCGTGAGCATCACGCCGCTGCGCCAGACCTTCGACCACGTCGCGGCCAGACTGGGCAGCGACAAGGCCGCCTCGCGCTACATCGAAGCCACGATGGACGTGCAGGCCAATGCCAACTTCCACTACCGGCCGACCTGGGATCCGGAGCACGAGATCTTCGATGCCACACGCACGACGATCCAGATGCAGGACTGGTACGCCTTCAAGGATCCGCGCCAGTTCTACTACGGCACCTACACCCAGGCCCGCGCGCGCCTGCAGGACACGGCCGAGTCGGACTTCGACTTCATCGAGACCCGCGGCCTGGCCGACAGCTACGACGACGCGGCGCGCCGCACGGCGCTGGACTTCTACGTGCCGCTGCGCCACGTGGCCTGGGGCGCCAACATGAACGGCGCGTCGATGTGCGCCTACGGCTACGGCACGGCGATCACCCAGCCCTGCCTGTACCAGGGCATGGACCAGCTCGGCATCGCGCAGTACCTCACCCGCCTGGGGCTGGTGCTCGGCGGCCAGGCCGACCTGGAAGCCGGCAAGCAGGCCTGGCTGAATGCGCCGGCCTGGCAGAGCCTGCGCCGCTACGTGGAAGACAGCTTCGTGCTCAAGGACTGGTTCGAGCTGTACGTGGCGCAAAACGTCGTGCTCGACGGCCTGTTGTTTGCCCTGGCCTACGGCGAGGTGGACAAGGCGCTGGCGGCCAAGGCCGGCCCGGCGGTGTCGATGCTCACGCGTTTCCAGGCCGAGTGGTTCGTGGATTCGAGCAAGTGGGTCGACTCGGTGATGAAGATCGCCGCAGCCGAAAGCGCGACCAACAAGGCCGTGCTGAACGGCTGGGTCGCCCATTGGCGCGGCCGCGGCCTGGACGCGATCGCACCCCTGGCCAGCCTGGCTCTGGGCGACGGCGCGGATGCCGCCATGGCCCGGGTGACGGCCCAGTTCGACGCCCGGCTGGCCAAGGCCGGCCTGACCGGCGCCGCCTGAGCCGGCACCACCTACACCATCCACCGGAGACGATCCCGATGTCGAACGTATTCATCGCGTTCCAGAAGAACGAAGAAAGCCGCTGCATCGTCGAGGCCATCCTGGCCGACAACCCGACGGCCGTGGTCAATGAACAGCCCGCCATGGTCAAGGTCGATGTGCCTGGCCGCATGGTGATTCGCCGCGAAAGCGTCGAGGAGCAGATGGGCCGGGCCTTCGATCTGCAGGAGCTGCACATCAACCTGATCACGCTGTCGGGTCACATCGACGAGACCGACGACGAGTTCGCCCTTTCCTGGAAGAACTGAGGAGACACACCATGGACATGAAGGTCAACAAGAAGCTGGGCCTGAAGGAACGCTACAACCTGATGACCCGCGACCTGGCGTGGACGCCTACCTACCAGGCCGTGCAGGACGTCTACCCCTACGTCGAGTACGAGGGCATCAAGATCCACGACTGGGACAAGTTCGAGGATCCGTTCCGCATGACGATGGATGCGTACTGGAAGTACCAGGCCGAGAAGGAGAAGAAGCTCTACGCGATCATCGACGCGTTCAACCAGAACAACGGCCATCTCGGCCTGACCGACGCGCGTTACATCAACTCGCTCAAGCTGTTCCTGACCGGGGTATCGCCGCTCGAATACATGGCGCATCGTGGCTTTGCCCATGTGGGCCGGGCCTTTCCGGGCGCCGGTCCGCGGGTGGCCTGCCTGATGCAGAGCCTGGACGAGATCCGCCACTCACAGACGCAGATCCACAGCCTGTCGAACTACAACAAGTTCTACAACGGCTTCCAGAACTGGCGCCACCAGCACGACCGGGTCTGGTACCTGTCGGTGCCCAAGAGCTTCTTCGACGACGCCATTACCGCTGGCCCCTTCGAATACATGATCGCGATCGGCTTCGCGTTCGAGTACGTGCTGACCAACCTGCTGTTCGTGCCCTTCATCTCGGGCGCGGCCTACAACGGCGACATGGGCGCGATGGCCTTCGGCTTCTCGGCGCAGTCCGACGAGTCGCGCCACATGACGCTGGGCCTGGAGATCATCAAGTTCATCCTCGAACAGGACCCGGACAACCTGCCCATCGTGCAGGCCTGGATCGACAAGTGGTTCTGGCGCGGCTACCGCGTGCTCACACTGGTGGCCATGATGATGGACTACATGCTGCCCAAGAAGGTGATGAGCTGGAAGGAGGCCTGGGAGATCTACGCCGAGCAAAACGGCGGCGCGCTGTTCAACGACCTGGCGCGTTACGGCGTCAAGGTGCCGGCCGGCTGGACGCAGGCCTGCAAGGACAAGGATCACCTGTCGCACCAGGCCTGGGCGGTGTTCTACAACTACGGCGCGGCCGCACCCTTCCACACCTGGGCGCCCAGCGAGAAAGACATGGAGTGGCTGTCGGCCAAGTACCCCGACACCTTCGACAAGTACTACCGCCCGCGCTACGAGCACTGGGCCAAGGAGGCGGCCGAGGGCCGGCGCTTCTACAACACGACGCTGCCGATGTTGTGCCAGACCTGCCAGATCCCGATGTTCTTCACCGAGCCGGACGACCCGACCAAGATCGCCTACCGCGAGAGCACCTATCACGGCATGAAGTACCACACCTGCTCGGACGGCTGCAAGGCCATCTTCGACAACGAACCCGAGAAGTACATCCAGAGCTGGCTGCCGGTGCAGCAGATCTACCAGGGCAACTGTTTCACGCCCGAGGCCAACCCCACCGCACCCGACTTCAACCCGCTGATGGAGGTCCTGAAGTGGTACCGCATGGAGTTCGGCCGCGACAACCTCGACTACGAAGGCTCGCAGGACCAGAAGAACTTCAACGCCTGGAAGCAGATGGCCACCGGCAACTGATCGGGCCGCCGTCCACCTCACCTCATTCGAAACGGAGACATCCCATGGCCGTCACCGCCATCGGCAAGTATGAATTTGCCCCCAAGGACCCAGTCGAGAAGTTCCCCGCGCCGCTGCTGTTCGTCGGCTGGGAAGACCACCTGATGTTCTGCGCACCGTTCGCCGTGCCCTTCCCGCCCACGCTGAAGTTCGGCGACATGTGCCGCGGTGCCTTTCCGGGCATCTTCGGTGCTCATCCCGAGTTCGCCCGCATCGACTGGGACAAGGCCAAGTGGTTCAAGTCGGGCCAGCCCTGGCAGCCCGACCATGACAAGAGCCTGGCCGAGAACGGCCTGGGCCACAAGGACGCGATCCGCTTTCGCACGCCGGGCCTGACGGGCCTCGGGGGCTCGTGCAGCTGATGCCACGGGCCTGAGTCGCTCCACCCCACCACAACGTGCCATGTCTTATTCGTTGACCATCGAACCACTTGGCCAGACGCTGGAGGTCGAGGAGGGCCAGACCCTCCTCGACGCCGCGCTGCGTGCCGGCATCTACCTGCCGCACGCCTGCTGCCACGGCCTGTGCGCCACCTGCAAGGTGATCGTGATCGACGGTGAGGTAGAGCACGGCGAAGCCTCCAACTTCGCGTTGATGGACTACGAGCGCGACGAAGGCAAGTGCCTGGCCTGCTGCGCCACGCCGCAGTCCGACGTGGTGATCGAGGCCGAGATCGACGCCGACGACGACGCCCGCAATCTGCCGGTACGCGACTTCCCCGGCAGCGTCAGCCGCATCGAAAGCCTCACCCCCACCATCAAGGGCGTGTGGATCGAACTGGACGAGCCGATCGAGTTCCAGGCCGGCCAGTACATCAACCTCGAACTGCCCAGCGGTCAGGCTTCACGCGCCTTTTCGCTGGCCAATGCACCGCAGCAGCGCGGCGAGGTGGAGCTGAACATCCGCCTCGTGCCGGGCGGCCAGGCCACCACCTGGGTGCACCAGGCGCTGAAGGTCGGTGACCGGGTCAAGCTCGCCGGGCCCTACGGGCGCTTCTTCGTGCGCAAGTCTGCGAAGGTGCCCTCACTCTTTCTGGCGGGGGGCTCGGGCTTGTCCAGCCCCAAGTCGATGATCCTGGACCTGCTGGCGGATCAGGCAACTGGTGCCCCCACGCTGCCGATCACGCTGGTCTACGGCGCACGCAACCGGGCCGAGTTGTACGACCACGAGCTGTTCACCGAACTGGCCGCCAAGCACCCGAGCTTCAGCTACGTGCCGACCTTGTCGGACGAGCCGGCCGAATCCGGCTGGACGGGGGTGCGCGGCTTCGTGCACGACGCCGCCAAGGCGCACTTCGACAACGACTTCCGCGGCCGCAAAGCCTACCTGTGCGGACCGCCGATCATGATCGACGCCTGCATCTCGACGCTGATGCAGGGCCGGCTGTTCGAGCGCGACATCTACACCGAGAAATTCATCTCGGCCGCGGACGCCGCCCAGCAACTGCGCAGCCCGTTGTTCAAACGCCTGTAGGACGCACGCGGCGACCCGACTCATGCTCGTGCGCAAACTCGTGCACCACGTCCAGAAAGCCGGCCAGCACGGGCGACGGATCGTCGCGCCGGTGCACGCAGGCCAGTTCGATGTCGCGCAGGTGGCTGCTCAGCAAGGGCCGGTAGGTGACGCCGGGCAGACGCAGGCTGGATGCCGAGACCGTGGTGATGCACAAGCCGAAACCGCTGGCCACCAGCGCCACGGCGGTGAGCACGTCTTCGACTTCCTGCTCGACGCGGGCGTCGGCCTGCTCGTGGCGGAAGGCGTCCAGCACCTGCTGGGCCAGGCCACGCATCGGCAGGTTGGGGTACAGGATCAGCGGCTGGCCCGCCATGTCGGGGATGGTCAGCGCCGGACGCACCGCCAGCGGATGGCTCTCGGGCAGCGCCACCATGAGTTTCTCGCGCAGCACCGTCAGCACGGTCAGGTCGTCCTCTGGCGGCACCAGCCGGTTGAAGCCCACACCGATGCGGCGCTCGCGCAGTGCCACGATCTGCTCGGCCTTGGTCAGGTTGTGCAGCACGATGCGCACCTCGGGGCGCTGGGCGTGAAACCGCGCCAGCATGCGCGGGATGAGGTCGAGCACGCCCGAGCCGAAGATGCCCACGTCGAGCCGCCCGCTCAGGCCCTGGGCCGCCATCCGGGTGCGCTCGCGCGCCCGGTTTGCCAGTGCCAGCAGGTTGGGCACCTCGGCCATCAGTGCCTGGCCAGCGTCGGTGAGTTCGGCGCCCTTGGGTGTACGCACGAACAGTGGCGCACCGAGTTCGTCTTCCAGCGCGTGGATGGCGCGCGACAGCGGCGGTTGAGCCATGTGCAGACGCTCGGCGGCACGGCCGAAATGGCCTTCCTCGGCCACGGCCAGAAAGAAGCGCATCTCTCGCAGATCCATGGCGATCCCATCCGTCAGCGTTCTGTCGATACCGCCGCAGTATCGCGCCGAGCGCATTCGGTATTGGACAGTATCGAGCGGCCTTTTTATCGTAGCCGCCAGGAGACCGACATGGTGCGACATGCAGTGGTGATCGAAGACACCGGCGAAACCTACAACTGCGCCGACACCCGTTCGCTGCTCGAAGGCATGGAGGCCCTGGGCCGCAAGGGCATACCCGTAGGCTGCCGCAACGGCGGTTGCGGTGTGTGCAAGGTGCAGATCACCCAGGGCAGCTACACCGCCCGTGTGATGAGCCGCGAACACGTCAGCGAGCAGGACGAACGCGAAGGACGTGTGCTCGCCTGTCGGGTTCGCCCGACCAGCGAGATCCGACTGCAAGTGATCGGAAAGATGAAACGAAGCGTCTGCCGCGCGGTTGAGGCAGCGGACGCCACCACCTGGCCCTCAACCTGAAGACATAGGAGACAGACATGGCAATAACCGGCGTACTTCGCCCTGGACACGCAGTGGTGCGTGTGCTCGACATCGATGAATCGGTGAAGTTCTACACCGAGGTGATGGGACTGAAGGAGACGGGGCGCGACAAGTCGGGCCGCGTGTACTTCAAGTGCAACGAGGAGCGCGACCACAACAGCTTCGTCATCCGCAAGGCCGACTCGGCCGGCCTGGACGCCTTCGCCTTCAAGGTGCTGAACAACGCCACGCTGAACGAACTGGAAGGCAAGCTCAAGGACTACGGCGTCACCACTGAACGTGTGCCCGCTGGCGAGATGCTCGAGACCGGCGAACGTGTGCGCTTCAAGCTGCCTACCGAACACGTGATCGAGCTCTATGCCGACAAGACCGACGTGGGCAACGGGCTGGGCTACACCAACCCCGAGGCCTTCGAGCAAGGCCTGCGCGGCATCAACCCGCTGCGCATGGACCACGCCCTGATCTACGGCCCGGACATCGACGCCAACCGCAAGCTGTTCGAGGACGTGCTGGGCTTCGGCATGGTCGAACACATCCTGCTCGAAGACGGCAAGACCGACCTGGCCACCTGGTTGTCGTGTGGCACCAAGGCCCACGACATCGCCATGGTGCGCCACGGTGAACCCGCCAAGCTGCACCATGTGAGTTTCCTGCTCGACACCTGGGAGCAGGTGCTGCGGGCAGCCGACATCATGAGCATGCACCGTGTGTCGATCGACATCGGCCCGACCCGTCACGGCGTGACCCGCGGCACGACGATCTACTTCTTCGACCCCTCGGGCAACCGCATGGAAACCTTCTGCGGCGGCAACTACTGGTACCCCGACTGGAAGCCCATCACCTGGACCTGGGACGAGGTGGGCGCCGGCGTCTTCTATCACGACCGCAAGCTCAACGAGCGTTTCCTGAGCGTGGTGACCTGAGGCCATGGCCGCCGTGTCGCACAGCGTGAACCAGCGTGTCATCGACGCTGCCGCCAGCGCCACGGCGCTGCAGGCAGCGGTGGCGCATGCGCAGAGCCTGGGCATCGCCGTCAACGTGGCGGTCACCGATGCGTCGGGGCTGCTCGCGGGCTTCCTGCGCATGCCGGGTGCCTTCGTGCATTCGATCGACATCGCCATCGACAAGGCCTACACGGCCGCGGGTTTCGGCTTTCCGACCTCGGCCTGGAAGGACGTCGTCGCGGGCGACGAGATGCTGCGCATCGGCCTGAACCAGCGCCCGCGGCTGGTGATGTTCGGCGGCGGCCTGCCCATCGTCGAAGCGGGTGTGCGCATCGGCGGCATCGGCGTGTCGGGTGGCTCGGCCGAACAGGACGAGTTGTGCGCCCGCGCCGGGCTGGCGGCACTCGGCCTGGACACATGAAGCCGGCCTGATGCCGGTGCCTGCATCGGCGGCCAGGCGCCGCCGATGTGCCAGGCGCCCCCCCAGTTTCTTCACTGCATGAGCCCACCGTGAAACAGTTCCACAACTTCATCGACGGCGAGTTCGCCGCCACCGGCAACACCTTCGACAAACGCACGCCCATCACCAACGCGGTGATCGGCCAGGTGCACGAGGCCGGCCAGGCCGAGGTGGACGCCGCCGTGGCCGCGGCACGCGCGGCGCTGAAAGGTGAATGGGGTCGCATGCCGGTGACCCGCCGGGTGGAACTGCTGTACGCGGTGGCCGACGAGATCAACCGCCGCTTCGACGACTTCCTGGCCGCCGAACTGGCCGACACCGGCAAGCCGCACAGCCTGGCCAGCCACATCGACATTCCGCGCGGCGCGGCCAACTTCAAGGTCTTCGCCGACATCATCAAGAACGTGCCGACCGAGTCGTTCGAGATGACCACACCCGACGGCGGCACGGCCATCAGCTACGCACTGCGCTCGCCGGTGGGCGTCGTTGGCGTGGTCTGCCCCTGGAACCTGCCGCTGCTGCTGATGACCTGGAAGGTCGGCCCGGCGCTGGCCTGCGGCAACACCGTGATCGTCAAGCCCAGCGAAGAGACCCCCGCCACCGCCACGCTGCTGGGCGAGGTGATGAACGCCGTGGGTATCCCCAAGGGCGTGTACAACGTGGTGCACGGCTTCGGCCCCGGCTCGGCAGGTGAATACCTGACGCGCCACCCGGGCGTGAACGCCATCACCTTCACCGGCGAGACGCGCACCGGCGAGGCCATCATGGCGGCCGCGGCCAAGGGAGTGCGCCCGGTCAGCTTCGAGCTGGGTGGCAAGAACGCCGGCGTCGTGTTTGCCGATGCCGACTTCGACAAGGCCGTGGCCGGCATCATGCGCAGTGCCTTCGAGAACTGCGGCCAGGTCTGCCTGGGCACCGAACGTGTCTACGTGCAGCGGCCCATCTTCGACAAGTTCGTCGCCGCGCTGGCGGCCAAGGCCGCGGCGCTCAAGATCGGCCCGCCCGACATGCCCGGCGTGGGCCTGGGCCCGCTGATCTCGGCCGAACACAAGGCCAAGGTGCTGTCGTATTACGCCAAGGCCAAGGCCGAGGGCGCGACCGTGGTCACCGGCGGTGGTGAACCCGACATGCCGGCCGAACTGAAGGACGGCCACTGGGTGCAGCCGACCATCTGGACCGGCCTGCCCGAAAGCGCCGCGGTAATCCGCGAAGAGATCTTCGGCCCCTGCTGCCACATCGCGCCGTTCGACACGGTGGACGAAGCCATCGCGCTGGCCAACGCCACCGACTACGGCCTGGCCACCACGGTGTGGACGCAGAACCTGTCGACCGCCCACCGCATGGCGCGCGAGATCGAGGTGGGCCTGTGCTGGATCAACAGCTGGTTCCTGCGCGACCTGCGCACCGCCTTCGGTGGCAGCAAGGCCAGCGGCATCGGCCGTGAAGGTGGCGTGCATTCACTCGAGTTCTACACCGAGCTGCGCAACGTCATGGTGAAGCTGTAGCGCCTGGCGCACGGGGCAGGAAGCACCGTGCCAGGATGAACGTTCGACGCCGCTAGCGCGAGCACGCCGGCAGTTCGAAGCGAGCCTGCGTCTATCATCCCGACGCAGGTTTTGCTGCTTTTTCGAGCAGCCGCCGAGAGTGCCTGTCCTTGCCTGGTGTTCACCTTGCCTACACATCATCGCCCTCCGCCGCACCACCGTCACCACCCTGCGCATCATCCCGAGCATCTACATCCAAAGCCGCCGGCACACCGGCATGGTGCGCCTGCATCGCGGGTGCTTGATTTCGTCGACGAGAACCGGCTTGACGGTTGGCTCGGGTCCCTGGTGCCTGATGCCGGCGATCGTGCGTTCGTGGTGCGATGCCTGGTGGGTGAGGGGCCGATACACCACCGAGGCGCCAACTACGTCCTGCTTGCGCTGCTTTTCCAGGCGCTGCAGGCACACGGCGGTGTCACGCCCGGGCTTGGCGGTGAGCCTGTGCCCATGCGCCTTCCGCCCCATCTGGCAGACGCAGGACACGAAGGTGTCTATCCGCTCACCCTACCGGTCGATGCGCTGCGCGAGCTTGCCGGAGGTGACGACCGACATGTCGGCGCGATGGTCGACTGCCTGACCGACGGGCCGCCGCAGCACGCATTGGCCAATGTGGCGATGGTGGCGTTGATTCAGGGCCTGCTGGCCGCGTCGCCCGGCGACCGGCCTTGAACGCGCTTCAGCAGCAAGCGTTTCGCCTGGCCGCCAGCGAACTGGGCATGGCCACGGCGGCCTGGCTGTTCGTGCAGGAAAGCGCAGCGATCTCGGGGCCACCGGCCGTGGCAGAGCTTCGTGATGCGATGGGCCGTGCCTGGCCGGTACTCGACGCGGTCTGCGCCGGCTGGCTGGCCGGCGGGCCGGCGCGTGACGTCGACGTCGACGCCGTGCTGCCGCAACTCGAAGGCATATCCCGGCTGGTGCTGGTCGGCTACGAGGCTGCCTGGGTCGACTCGCTGCTGGCCAAATTGCCAGCGCACGTGCGCGTCGGCCTGATGCAGGTGGGCGACCCCATGACGCACTGGGCTCGCCTGCTTTCCAACCACGGCGGACGCGTCGAGGCGCTGTCACTGGCCGACTTCCAGGCCTGGGCGGGGCCTCGGTCGGTCATGCTGACCTTCGTCTACGGGGCCTCCGAGCGCCAGGTCTTCGTGTTGCCATCCTGGCTGCGCGCGGCCGGGGCCGATGTGCGGCTGCAATTTCGAAGCCTGCTGGGCTGGCGCATCCTGGACGTGCCACTCGAGGTTTATCCGCGCTGGCTGGTGGCTGCCGATGTGCAGACCCTGACCGATCTCAGGCCTTCGGCATGACGGCGCCATTCGGTTTTGCGTTGCTGCTGATGGCTACCCTGGTGGCCCAGGCGGTGTTGCCGCTGTACCGCCTGATGATCGTGCTGGCGGGGGCGGCCTTGTCGTGTGTCGGTGCGGCCTGGTTAGGCGTTGCCAGCATGGAGGCCGTGTTTGCCGGTGTGCCCTGGAACGTGCTGCTGATCCTGATCGCGCTCGGTCTGTTCACACACCGCGTGGCCGACACGCAGTTGTTCGGCTTGTCCTCTGTCGCGCTGGTGCGGCTGGCGGGTGCACGGCCCACCGCTCTACTGGTGCTCAGTGCGTTGGGCACCTACGCGGTGTCGTCGGTGGTCAACAACCTGACGGCACTGCTGGTGATCCTGCCGGTGCTGCTGACGGTGTTCGCGCTGTCGGGTGTGTCGCAGCGCTTCATGGTGTGGGCGCTCGGCCTGATGCTGGTGGCCTGCAACCTGGGTGGCGCGGCCACGCCAATCGGGGACTTCCCGGCCGTGCTGCTGCTTGGCCGTGGCAGCATGAGCTTCGAGCGCTACCTGCGCGACGCCATGCCGCCCACGCTGCTGGCGATGCTGCTCATGCTGGTGCTGACCCTGCTGCGCCGGCCGGCGCGCGACGTGCCTGCCACGCCGCTGGTGCGGCGGCTCACGCTGGCCACGCTGGCACAGCTCTACCGCGGCGTGCGGCTCGACTGGCGGCTGCTCGCACCCTGTCTCCTGGCCCTGGCCGGCATGATCGCCGGGTGGCTGCTGCTGCCACCGGCCTGGGGCATCGGCCCCGAACTGGTGGCCTGGCTGGGCGCGGGCCTGGTGCTGATGGCACGGCCGGCGCAGGGTGAGGCGGCGATCAAGCAGGCGGTCGATGTCGAGGCGGTGCTGTTCCTGCTGGCACTCTTCCTGATGGTGGGCGTGGTGCGCGAGACCGGGCTGTTCGGCCATCTGGCTGTCTGGCTCCAGGCGATCCCGCTGCCGCCCGAAGGCCAGCTCGTGCTGTTTCTGGTGGCTGCAGCACTGCTGACGGGCTTGTTCTCGGCTGGGCCGAGCATGGCTGCACTGCTCGGGTGGCTGACGTACTGGCCCGCCAGTTTCCGTCCGAAGCGGTCTACGTCGGGCTGGCATTGGCGGTCTGCGCAGGCAGCAGCCTGTTCCTGACCGCGGCCACCGCCGGCCCGCTGATGCAGATCCTGGCCGAACGGGCGGCGCTGCGAGGTGTCGACGGGCAACTGCTGCGCTTCGGGTTTCGCGAGTACCTGGGTGTGGGCGTGCTCGGCTTCACGGTGATCCTGGCGGTCGCGATCGGTCGCACGTTGTGGGCGGTCAGCTGAAACCAGCCCGTGCCTGCTGTGTCGTCATCCATGTATCTGCCCGGCCTGCCCGACATCACCCTGCCTGACCACGATGCACTCGACCTGGGCATCGTGGCCGTGTTCGGCGTGGTCTATCTCGGCATGTTCCTTGGCGGCCTGCCGAGTCTGAAGCTCGACCGCTCGGGCGTGGCGCTGCTTGGCGCCATCGCAGTGATTGCCATCACCGGCCAGCCGGTCGAAGACGCCGCCCGCGCGGTCGATCTACCCACCATCGTGCTGCTGTTCGCCTTCATGGTGGTGTCGGCCCAGATGCGCCTGGGCGGTTTCTACACCGCGGTGACTCGTCAGGTTGGCGCCATGCCGCTGGCACGCCGCGGCCTGCTGGCAGCGCTGATCGCGGTGGCCGGTGCGATGTCCGCAGTGTTTTCCAACGACATCGTCTGCCTGGCGATGACGCCGGTGGTGGCGCAGCTGTGCCTGCAGCGCCGGATCGACCCGGTGCCATTCCTGATCGGACTGGCCTGTGCGGCCAACATCGGCTCGGCCGCCACGCTGATCGGCAACCCGCAGAACATGCTGATCGGCTCGGTGATGCAACTGCCGTTCGGCGGCTATGTGCGCCAGGCGCTGCCGCCGGTGGTGCTGAGCCTGGTGCTGCTCTGGCTGTGGCTGGCCTACGGGCCAGGTGTGGGCCAGGCCCGCGTGCCCGACGCGCTGGCGCCGACCGCGCTGAACACTGGTGACGCCCCGCCGTTCGATCCCTTCCAGACCACCAAGGGCCTGCTGGTGGCGGGTGCGCTGATGCTGATCTTCCTGTTCACCGACTGGCCACGAGACGTGGCGGCGCTGGTCGGCGCGGCTGTGCTGTTGCTGAGCCGGCGGCTGCATTCGTCACACGTGATGGGGTTTGTCGACTGGCAATTGCTGCTGCTGTTCATCGGCCTGTTCGTCGTCAATCACGCGTTCGAACGCACCGGCCTGGCCGCGCAGGCCGTCGCCTGGCTGGCCGGCCACGGCGTGCACCTGGCCGACCCCGCGCCCCTGCTGGTGGTGGGTGTGGCGCTGTCGAACGTGGTCTCCAATGTGCCGGCGGTGATGCTGATGCTGCCGCACCTGAAGGGCGAGGCGGCCGGCGTGACGCTGGCACTGGTCAGCACCTTCGCTGGCAACCTCCTGTTGGTGGGCTCGATCGCCAACCTGATCGTGGTCGACCTGGCGCGCAAGAGCGGCATCGAGATCAACTGGAAGCAACACGCCGTCACCGGCATTCCGGTCACACTCGGCACATTGGCGCTGGTGTGGGGTTGGTTGATCTGGGTAGGCTGAGCCCTTGGCAGCCTGGCGTCGCCTCGGCATGCCCGAGCATTGCAGCGCACCGCTGGACCGACTAGCCGGGCCCGCCGGGTCAGGACAAAACACAATCGACTCGCCGATCTGATCGGTGCCCATCGGACGATGTGAGGGAGACGATTCGATACCGCGGTGGTATCGGGATCGGAATATTCAGTATTGGACGGCCTGTCTCGCCCTGCCTATCGTTGCGACCGCCAAACCTCATCTCGAGGTCTGTGCAGCCCCAACGATCAAGAGGAGGCTCACAGCGTGAGCCAGCAGCCAAACCCCGACATCGGTCAGCGCATCCGCACAGGTGCGTTTCACACCAACCTGCACGACCTCGGCCATGGCCAGCCGGTGCTGTTCATCCACGGCTCGGGCCCCGGCGTGAGCGCCTGGGCCAACTGGCGGCTGGTGATGCCGGCCCTGTCCGCGCAGCGCAGAGTACTCGCGCCCGACATGGTGGGTTTCGGCTACACCGATCGTCCCGCTGGCATCACCTACACCATGGACACCTGGGTGCAGCAGGCACTGGAACTGCTGGATGCGCTCGAGCTGCCGCAGGTCGACCTGGTCGGCAACAGCTTTGGCGGTGGCCTGGCGCTGGCGTTGGCCATCCGTGCGCCCGAGCGTGTGCGCCGCCTGGTGCTGATGGGCTCGGTGGGTGTGCCTTTCGCCATCACGCCCGGGCTGGACGCGGTGTGGGGCTACGAACCGTCGTTCGAAGCCATGCGTGGCCTGCTCGACATCTTTGCCCACAGCCGCGCACTGGTGACCGACGAGCTGGCGCAGCTGCGTTATCAGGCCAGCATCCGACCGGGCTTCCAGGAGTCGTTCTCTGCCATGTTCCCGGCGCCGCGCCAACGCTGGGTCGACACCATGGCCAGCAAAGAGGCCGACATCCGCACCCTGCCACACGAGACGCTGGTGATCCACGGCCGCGAGGACCAAGTGATCCCCCTGGCCAACTCGCTGACGCTGGCCGACTGGATACCGAAGGCCCAGCTGCATGTCTTTGGCCAGTGCGGCCACTGGACCCAGATCGAACACGCCGGGCGTTTTGCGCGCCTGGTCGGCGACTTCCTGGCCGAGGCCGACGCGGCCTGACGCCACACACCACCCGATTCCAAGGACCACGAGAAACCCGATGGACACCTCCACGATCCAGCAGTACGGCGACGAGCTGTACAACGCGCTGCTCACGCGCGAAGCCGTTGCACCCCTCACCGACCGCGAACCCGGCATCACGATTGCCGACGCGTACCAGATCCAGCTGCGCATGATCCAGCGTCGCCTCGATGCGGGCGAACATGTGGTGGGCAAGAAGATCGGCGTCACCAGCAAGGTGGTGATGGACATGCTCAAGGTGAACCAGCCCGACTTCGGCCATCTGCTGTCGGGCATGGTCTACAGCGAAGGAGAACCCATCTCGTGCGCCACCATGATCGCGCCCAAGGCCGAGGCCGAGGTGGCCTTCATCCTGGCGCGTGACCTGACCGGACCCGGCGTGACGGCAGCCGACGTGCTGCGCGCCACCGACTGCGTGATGCCCTGCTTCGAGATCGTCGACTCGCGCATCCGCGACTGGAAGATCAAGATCCAGGACACCATCGCCGACAACGCCAGCTGCGGCGTGCTCACCCTGGGCGGTGTGCGCAAGAGCCTGCGCCAGCTCGACCTGGCCCTGGCCGGCATGGTGCTCGAGAAGAACGGCGACATCATCTCCACCAGCGCCGGTGCCAGCGTGCAGGGCTCACCCGTCAACGCGGTGGCCTGGCTGGCCAACACGCTCGGCGCATTGGGCATCACGCTCAAGGCCGGCGACATCATCCTGTCCGGTTCACAAAGCCCGCTCGTGCCGGTGGTGGCTGGCGACAGCCTGTATTGCAGCGTGGGCGGCCTGGGCGGCACCTCGGTGCGTTTCACGGCCTGACGCAGCAAAGGACACCACTGCCATGAACCTCGACAAGAACACCATCGCCGCACTGGCCGAACACCTCGAATCGGCCGAGCTGAACGCTCGCGACGTCACCAAGATCACCGACGACTACCCGGCGATGGACTGGGACGACGCCTACGCGATCCAGGAGGCCATCCGCGCCCGCAAGGAGGCCCGTGGCAACAAGACCGTGGGCCTCAAGTGCGGCCTGACCTCACGCGCCAAGATGAAGCAGATGGGTGTGGACGTGCCCTGCTTCGGCTTCGTCAGTGATTACATGAGTGTGGCCGACGGCGGCGACATCGACACCACCAAACTCATCCACCCCAAGGTGGAAGCCGAGATCTGCGTCGTCACCAAGGCCGAGCTCAAGGGTCCGGGCTGCCATGTGGGCGCAGTGCTGGCGGCGATCGACTTCGTCATCCCCGCCGTGGAGATCATCGACAGTCGTTACCGCGACTTCAAGTTCGACCTGAAGAGTGTGGTGGCCGACAACACCTCGGCCAGCCGTTTCGTCATCGGCGGGCGCTCGCGCAACGCCGATGAGCTTGATCTGCGCACGCTCGGTGTGGTGCTCGAGAAGAACGGCCAGATCGTGGCCATGGCCGCCGGTGCCGCAGTGCTGGGCCATCCGGCCGTGGCCGTGGCAGCGCTGGTCAACCACCTCGGCCAACGCGGCCAGGTGCTGCCGGCCGGCAGCTTCGTGATGACTGGCGGTGTCACCGAAGCCATCGCCGTTGCCAAGGGCGACAACGTGCTGGCGCGCTTCCAGGACCTGGGCAGCGTGTCGATGCGTTTTGTCTGATCAAGAGGAAAGTCAGTCCATGAAGAAGATCAAGTGCGCCCTGATCGGGCCAGGCAATATCGGCACCGACCTGCTCGCCAAGCTGCAGCGCAGCGCCGTGCTGGAACCCGTTTGGATGGTGGGCATCGACCCCGAGTCCGACGGCCTCAAGCGCGCCCGCGAGATGGGCATCAAGACCACCGCCGACGGTGTGGACGGCCTGCTGCCCCATGTGCTGGCAGATGGCGTGCAGATCGCCTTCGACGCCACCTCGGCCTATGTGCACGAGGCCAACAGCCGCAAGCTCAACGAGCTGGGCGTGCTGATGATCGACCTCACGCCAGCGGCCATCGGCCCCTACTGCGTGCCGCCGGTCAACCTGAAGGCGCATGTTGGCTCGGGTGAGATGAACGTCAACATGGTCACCTGCGGTGGCCAGGCCACCATCCCGATGGTGGCGGCCGTGTCACGGGTTCAGCCCGTCGCCTACGGCGAGATCGTGGCCACCGTGAGCAGCCGCTCGGTGGGCCCGGGCACACGCAAGAACATCGACGAGTTCACCCGCACCACGGCCGGTGCGGTCGAGAAGGTGGGCGGCGCGAAGAAGGGCAAGGCCATCATCGTGATCAACCCGGCCGAGCCGCCGCTCATCATGCGCGACACGGTGCATTGCCTGACCGAGACCGAGCCCGACCAGGCCGCGATCACCCAGTCCATCAAGGACATGATCACCGAGGTGCAGAAGTACGTGCCCGGCTACACCTTGGTCAACGGCCCGGTGTTCGACGGCAACCGTGTGAGCGTCTACCTCGAGGTCGAGGGCCTGGGGGACTACCTGCCCAAATACGCCGGCAACCTGGACATCATGACCGCGGCCGCCGCCCGCACCGCCGAGATGTTTGCCGAAGAGATGCTCGCCGGCCGGCTGGTGCTGGAACCCGTTGCTGCCACCGCCTGAGGAGAAGCACCATGACTTTGCAAGGCAAGAAGATCACCCTGCATGACATGACGCTGCGCGACGGCATGCACCCCAAGCGCCACCTGATGACACTGGACCAGATGACGTCCATCGCCAAAGGCCTGGACGCTGCA
Organism: Candidatus Intricatilinea gracilis; assembly: GCA_016702605.1. Taxonomy (GTDB): domain Bacteria; phylum Pseudomonadota; class Gammaproteobacteria; order Burkholderiales; family Burkholderiaceae_C; genus Sphaerotilus; species Sphaerotilus gracilis. The sequence continues at coordinate 410,658 of JADJDQ010000004.1, read as the reverse complement.
GGTGTGCCGCTGATCGAGGTGACCCACGGCGACGGCCTGGGTGGCAGCAGCGTCAACTACGGCTTTCCGGCGCACACCGACGAGGAGTACCTGGGCACCGTCATCCCGCTGATGAAGCAGGCCAAGGTCAGCGCACTGCTCATCCCCGGCATCGGCACGGTCGACCACCTCAAGATGGCGCACGGCCTGGGCGTGCACACCATCCGTGTGGCCACGCACTGCACCGAAGCCGATGTGAGCGAGCAGCACATCACCATGGCCCGCAAGATGGACATGGACACGGTGGGCTTCCTGATGATGGCGCACATGAACAGCCCCGAAGGCCTGGTCAAGCAGGCCAGGCTGATGGAGAGCTACGGCGCCAACTGCATCTACGTCACCGACTCGGCCGGCCACATGCTGCCCGAGGACGTGAAGGCACGCATCGGCGCGGTGCGCGCGGCGCTCAAGCCCGAGACCGAGCTGGGCTTTCACGGCCACCACAACCTGGCCATGGGTGTGGCCAACAGCATCGCCGCCATCGAGTGCGGCGCCAACCGAATCGATGCGGCCAGCGCCGGCCTGGGCGCTGGTGCCGGCAACACGCCACTCGAAGTGCTGGTGGCCGTGCTGGACCGCATGGGCATTGCCACCGGCATCGACGTCTGGAAGATCCAGGACGTGGCCGAGGATCTGGTCGTGCCGATCATGGACTTCCCGATTCGTATCGACCGCGACGCGCTGACGCTGGGTTATGCGGGCGTGTACGGCAGCTTCCTGCTGTTTGCCAAACGTGCCGGCGCCAAGTACGGCATCCCGTCGCGCGACATCCTGGTCGAACTGGGCCGCCGCAAGATGGTGGGCGGCCAGGAAGACATGATCGAGGACACCGCGCTGACGCTGGTGCGCCAGCGCCAGGAGCGCGTGGCCTGAGCAGCGCCGGCACCAGCTCGATCGGCGCCGGCAGCCTGACCCCACGCGCGACATTCGCATCACGGCCGCGCCCCGCGTGGCACACCGCCCGTCACGACCAGCGGTGCACGCCGCGCGTCAGGCCTGCACTCGACCCAGCAGTCATCCACCCGACACCCGCCCCATATCCACCACCAGGAGCCGACATGCCGTTTGCACAGATCTACATGCTCGAAGGCCGCACAGAGGAGCAGAAACGCGCCGTGATCGAGAAGGTCACCGCCGCCCTGGTCGAGGCCGTCGGCGCACCGAAGGAAGCGGTGCGTGTCTGGATCCACGAGATGCCCAAGGCCAACTGGGGCATCGCCGGCGTGAGCGCCAAGGACCTGGGGCGCTAGCCGCGGCACGCAGTACCCGCACAGAGTCCAACCAAGAAAACGAGGAGACGATATGACACAAGACATCCAGCCCATCGACGCAGCCGACACCAGCATCGACACCACCCACCACGCGGGCCGTCGCCAGGCACTCAAGACGCTGGGCATGGCCGCCACCGCGGCCGCTGCGGGCATCCACGCGCCGTGGGTACATGCGGCCACCACCTTCAAGATCGGCTACGTGGCGCCGCAGACCGGCCCGCTGGCCGTGTTTGCCGAGCCCGACCCGTTCACGCTGGCCGAGATGAAGAAGCTGGTCGGCGCGGGCATCAAGTCGGGTGGCAAGAGCTACGCCGTGGAGGTGATCTACAAGGACTCGCAGTCCAACGCCGCACGGGCGGCCGAGGTCACGTCCGAGCTGATCCTGAAGAACAAGGTCGACATCGTCATCTCGGGCTGCACCCCCGAGACCAGCAACCCGGTGGCTGACCAGTGTGAACTCAACGCCATGCCCTGCGTCACCAACGACACGCCGTGGCAGCCGCACTTCTTCGGCCGCAATGGCGACCCGAAGAAGGGCTTCGAGTGGACCAACCACTTCTTCTGGGGCCTGGAAGACATCATCGGCGTGTTCGCCGGTATCTGGGACAAGGCACCCACCAACCGCGTCGTCGGCGCGCTGTGGCCCAACGACCCGGACGGCAATGCCTGGGGTGACGGCAAGATCGGCTTCCCGTCGGTGGCGCAAGCCAAGAAGCTGCAGTTCATCGACAAAGGCCGCTACCAGAGCCCGAGCGACAACTTCACCAACTACATCACCGAGTTCAAGAAGGCCGGCGTCGAGATCGTGACCGGCGTGATGCCGCCGCCCGACTTCGGCAACTTCTGGGCGCAGGCCGCACAGCAGGGCTTCAAGCCCAGGATCTGCACCGTCGGCAAGGCGACCGAGTTCCCGGCTGCGATCGCCGCCTTCGGCCCGCGCAGCGAAGGGCTGAGTGTCGAGGTCTGGTGGTCGCCGGCTCACCCCTTCAAGAGCTCGCTCACGGGCCAGAGCTCAGCCGAACTGGCGGCGGCCTACACCAAGGCCAGCGGCAAGCCGTGGTCGATGCCGGTGGGCTTCAAGCATTCATTGTTCGAAGTCGCGCTGGCTGCACTCAAGGCCAGCGAAGGCAAGGGCGCCAAGGCGATCCGCGACGCACTACGCAATACCGATCTGGACACCATCGTCGGCCATGTCAACTTCAAGAAGGGCCCCGTGCCCAGCGTGTCCAAGACGCCGCTGGTCGGTGGTCAGTGGCAGAAGAAGGGCAATGCGCTGGAGCTGGTGATCGTCGAGAACGGCCAGGCGAGCAACGTGCCGCTGGGCGGCCAGCTCAAGCTGATGGCCTGATCGCAGCAGGCTGCTCGCGATGTCGACCTTCGCCGCGCCCGTCGCGGCGGCTCATGCCCTGCCCGCAGCGGACGCTCCGTTGCTGGCGCTCGAGGGTGTGAGCCGCAGCTTCGGCTCGCTCAAGGTCACCGACCGGCTGAGCCTGTCGGTGTTGCCTGGGCGAGCGCTGGGCATCATCGGCCCCAACGGCGCCGGCAAGACCACACTCATGAACCTGATCGCGGGTGACGTGGCGCCGGACGCCGGGCGCATCGTCTTCGACGGCCGCGACATCACCCGCCTGCCGCCGGCCGCACGCTGCCGCGCCGGCATCGCCCGCAGCTACCAGATCCCGCATCCCTTCGGCGGGCTCACGGTGTTCGAGAACGTGATGGTGGGCGCCATCTTCGGCGCCGGCCATGGCGAGGCGGCGGCACGTGAACGCGCCCACGCCGTGCTGGTGCGCACCGGCCTGGTGGCCAAGGCCAACACGCTGGCCGGCGCCCTGCCGCTGCTGGACCGCAAGCGCCTCGAGCTGGCCCGCGCCCTGGCCACCGAACCACGCCTGCTGCTGCTCGACGAGATCGCCGGCGGCCTGACCGAACACGAGGTGCACGAACTGCTCGACACGATCCGTGCCATCCGTGCCGAGGGTGTCACGCTGGTGTGGATCGAACACATCGTGCATGCGCTGCTGGCCATCGTCGACGAGCTGGTGGCGCTCGACTTCGGTCGCCTCATCACCCAGGGCGAACCGCATGCGGTGATGGCCGACCCGGCGGTGCGCGAGATCTACATGGGCATCGACGTCGAATGAGCCGCGACACACTCGACTCATCCGCGCCGGCCGGTGCCAACACGATGGACGACATAGCCGCCACGACCAGCGCAGCCGCCGCGACTCCGCTGCTGCAGGCGCGCGGCCTGTGCGCCGGCTACGGCGACTTCCAGGCGCTTTACGGCATCGACCTGCAGGTGAACGAAGGCGAGGCCGTCGCCATCATCGGTGCCAATGGCGCCGGCAAGACCACGCTGCTGCGCACGCTGGCGGGGCAACGTCCGGTCACGGCAGGCAGCCTGGCGTTCGGGGGGCAGGTCATGACGGGCCAGCCGGCGCATCACATTGCCGGTGCCGGCATTGCCATGGTGCCCGAGGGCCGCAAGTTGTTCAGCAGCCTGTCGGTCGAGGACAACCTGCTGATGGGCGCCTACACCCGCCGGCCCGGACCGTGGACGCTGGAGCGCGTGTACTCGCTGTTTCCGGTGCTGCGCGAGTTCCGCCTGCGTTACGGCACCGACCTGTCGGGTGGCCAGCAACAGATGGTGGCGGTGGGCCGTGCGCTGATGGCCAACCCGCGCCTGTTGCTGTGCGACGAGATCTCGCTGGGCCTGGCGCCGGTGATCGTGCGCGACATCTACCGAGCCCTGCCCGCCATCCGCGCCGAAGGTCTGTCGATCGTGCTGGTCGAGCAGGACGTGGGCCAGGCGCTCAAGGTGGCCGACCGCGTGATCTGCCTGCAAGAAGGCCGCGTGGCGCTGGAAGGCACACCGGCCGGGCTGACGCGCGAGCAGATCTCGCGCGCGTACTTCGGGGTCTAGAGCCATGGCCAGGACAAGACCATGATGGGCAGCTGGATCAACACCATCGTGCAGGGCATCCTGCTCGGCGGCCTGTATGCGATGTTCGCCGCCGGGCTGTCGCTGTCGTTCGGCGTGATGCGCATGATCAACATCGCGCACGGCGACATGATCGTGTTCGCCGGTTATGCCGCCGTGGTGGGCGCCACCATGATGGGTCTGCCGCTGTGGCTCACGGCGCTGGGCGTGGTGCCGGCGCTGGCGCTGATGGGTTATGCGACGCAGCGTTTCGTCTTCAACCGCGCGCTGGGCGACGACGTGTTGCGCCCGCTGCTGCTGACCTTCGGGCTCTCCATCGTCATCCAGAACAGCCTGCAGGAGGTGTTTTCGGCCGACGTGCGGCGCATCGACCCGGGCGCACTGGCCACTGCCACCTGGGATCTGGGTGGCCAGGTCAGCATCGGTGTCTTGCCGGCGCTGGTGCTGGTGGCCGGCGTTGCCACCATCGCGGCGGTGCAATGGTTGTTCAGGCACACCCGCATCGGCAGGGCTTTCCGGGCCACGTCGGACGACCCGGCCACTGCCGAGCTGATGGGTGTGGACAAGGCCCACGTCTATGCACTGGCGATGGCCGTGGCCAGTGGCGTGGTGGCTCTGGCGGGCGTGTTCCTGGTGATGCGCACCACCATCAGTCCGACCGACGGGCCGGCGCGGCTGATCTATGCCTTCGAGGCGGTGATCATCGGCGGGCTGGGGTCGCTGTGGGGCACGGTGGCGGGTGGCGTGGTGCTGGGCGTGGCACAAGCCATCGGCGCACAACTCAACCCCGGCTGGGGCACGTTATTCGGTCACCTGGCCTTTCTGCTGGTGCTGCTGGTCAGGCCGCTGGGGCTGTTCCCGACCACTCGCGACAGGTGAGATGTGACCATGAACTCAGCCATCGACGAGTCTGCGCCGCCCGCCGAGGCGTCGGCCACGCAGGGCCTGGACGGCTCGGCAGCGCGGCATGCAGCCACCACCCGCCGTGTCGCCGCGGTGCTGGGCCTGCTGATGGTGGCCGTGTTGGCCAGCCTGCCGGCCTGGGCCGAACGTTCCACCCAGCGCACGGCCACCGAGTTCCTGTACATGCTGGCCCTGGCGCAGATGTGGAACCTGCTGGCCGGCTACGGCGGCCTGTTGTCGGTGGGCCAGCAGGCCTTCGTGGGGCTGGGCGCCTACTCGCTGGTGGCGCTGGGTCTGCACGCCGGGCTGAACGCATTTGTCGTCGTGCCGCTGGCCGGGATCGTCGGCGCGGTGGCGGCGGTGGTGGTGGCGCCGCTGGTGTTCCGGCTGCGCGGCGCGCACTTTGCCGTGGGCACCTGGGTGGTGGCCGAGGTGCTGCGCATCCTGGTGGCCAACATGCCTTTCGTGAGCGGCGGCTCGGGTGTGTCGGTGGCCGCCACGGTGAGTGGCATGGCGGTCGACGTGCGCGAGGCCGGCACCTTGTGGATGGCGCTGGCCCTGGGTGTGGGCGCCACGCTGGGCGTGTATGCGTTGTTGCGCTCGCGTCTTGGCCTGGCGCTGGTGGCGGTGCGCGACAGCGAACGCGCATCACAAAGCCTGGGCATCGACGTGCAACGCGTCAAGTGGCTGGTGTGGGTGGCCGCAGCAGCGGGTTGCGCCATGACCGGCGCACTCATCTTCACCACCAAGCTGCGTGTGTCACCCGACAACGCCTTCTCGATGGACTGGTCGACGATGATGTTCTTCATCGTCGTGATCGGCGGCATCGGCACGCTCGAAGGCCCGATCCTGGGCGCGCTGGTGTACTTCGTGCTGCGCGAATGGTTGTCCGACCTGGGCGGCATCTACCTCATCGTGCTGGGCCTGGCGACCATGCTGGTGATGTTGTTCGCCCACGGCGGCCTGTGGGGACTGGTGGCCAGGCGCTTGAACCTGCAACTGTTTGCGGTGCAGCGACGGGTGGACGAGGGCGGCAGCTAAGCCGCTCAGCGTGCTGGCTGGGCGTCGTCACACGGCGGATCACTCACCGGCGGCTCCTCGCGTGCACGGGCATCCGTCAGCGTGTGCAGGAAGGCCAGCAGATCGGCACGCTCCCCGGCGCTGAAGTGCAGCGGTTTCAGCAACTGCTCGCCGTCGGCATGCAGGCGCTCCAGGTCGAGCTCGGAGTAATGTGTCAGCACATCGTCGAGCAGGGCGATCGAGCCGTCGTGCATGTACGGCGCAGTGAGCGCCACGTTGCGCAGGCTGGGCACCTTGAACTCGCCGAAGTTGCGGTGCTGCGCGGCCAGGTGGCGGGTCTTGAGTGCAGCGTCCACATCCCCCGCATCGGCCCAGCGTGACAGCAGGTTGTAGCGGCTGGCCCGCAGCGCCACGATGCCACCCTGGCGCCCCGGGTCGACCACGCCGGGGCGGATGAAGAACGGTCGGCCGATGTCGCCAAACTCGCCGTTGCTGAACATCGGCCCGACATGGCAGTTGCCGCACCCTGCCCGGCCGACGAACAACTTCAGGCCACGCTGTGCCGCCAGCGGATAGGCCGCGGCAGCGGCGCGGTCGCCGCGCACCAGCGCATCACGAAACTCGTCGAAAGCCGTGCGCCCCGACACCAGCGAGCCCACATAGGCGGCGATGAGTTTGGCGGCATCGACCAGCACGGCCTCGTCGTCGTCGATGGTTGCAACTGGTGCGGGCTTGGCCGGCGAGACGGCAACGTTGGCTGTGGCTGTGGCCGTGGCTGGGGCGACCGGCGAAGTGGCAGGCGCGGCAGTGATGCGGCGACCGACCACGGCGCGGTAGCGGCAGGCCAGGTCGCTGTCTGCCGCCATTACCTGGCGTACATGTGCTGCATTGGCGCCCATCTCGCGCGGGTCGAGCAGCGGCCGGATGGACTGTGACCACAGGCTGTCGGCCGCGCCGTCCCATCCGAACCAACGCTCGTGCACGGCGTTCCAGAGCGACGGCGAGTTGCGATCGACGGCGGACAAGCCGACCGATCTGGCCAAGCCGTCGGCCAAGGCCTGATCCGGCCGATGGCAGCTGGCGCAAGCCACCGCGCCGTTGATTGACAGGCGCACATCGAAGAACAGGCGCCGGCCCAGGGCGATGGCGTCGGGCTGGCCGGCGAATCGATTGCCGGCGTCGAGTGCCTGTGCCGGTGGCCACGGGCCGTGGCTGGTGATGCGGGCCATGTCGGCGGGGCTGAAGTCGATCAGGCCGCGGGACGGCTCGGGGCCAGGCACTGGCTCTGCGGCATGTGCCGGCGCCCACGGCGACGCGGTCGACGCCAAGAGCGCCAACAGCACCAGCAGCGCCGGACGAGTTGCAGCCAACGCCCACTGCCGGCAGTGAAGCGGCGCCTTCACGGCACGTCGACGCCCACCGTCAGCCGGCGTGTCGCGCCGGCCGGCTCGGCCAGTTCGGCGGTAAAACGCCAGCGCCCGGGCATGTGGAACATCAGGCCACGCGCGCGGTAAAGCCCGGCACCGAGCGGCTCGATGCTGGCGCGGTAGTTCATGCCGTGGCGGTGCAGCGGCATGTCGCCGTCCAGGCCGATCAGGGTGGGCAAGGCGACACCGGGCCGATCGGCACACACCGTGAGCTCGACCGAGAAATGCCGCCCCACAGGGATGGGCCAGCGCTCGGGCACGATGGCCAGCGTCAGCCCGGGCGTGGTGGCCAGCAGCAGATCGGGCCTGGCCGGGTCGGCGCGACAGGCCGTTGCCATTGACCGCGGGCCAGCCTGCACTGTCGATGCCGCCGCCGCGCTGCTGCCTTGTGCCGCGGCAGGCAACCACACATAACTCAGCATGAGAGCGATCGACACGGCCCTGACATCCACCCATGCCGCCGGGCCGGCTACCACGTTCAGGGCCAGGTTCACTGCCGTGTGCACCACACGACGCCTGACCCTGCCGACGACAAGGCGCGCTGCGACGGGATCACCGAGCACCACATCGCGGTATGTCCGACGGCCCGAGACACCGGCTCGTTCACCCGCTCAGGCCCGCTGCGCCGCCGGGCGCAGCAAGGCTTCCGCGTTGCGCCAGGCGATGGCTTCGGCCAGCGGCTGCGGCAGGTCGGCCAGCCAGCCGCGCGAGAAAGTCGCGTTGCCGGCGATGTAGTGCCAGCGTTCGGGTGTGAAGGTGTCGGTGCCGATCATGAACCGGCCCGGAAACTCGACGAAGGCCTCGCGCCAGCCGGCGTCGACCTTGGTGCCGCTGGCCTGTTCGTTGCGGTAGGCGAGGTCACACCACAGCTTGGGATGACGGCGCAGCAGCTCACGCACCTTCTCGGGCCGCTCGAAGCCCGAGTGGGCCCACAGGATGCGTGCCTCGGGCCACTGCCTGAACAGGCGCTCGATCGCGTCCACATCCGAATGTGCGTGCAGGATCAGGCCATGTTCACGGGCCAGCGCCACCAGGCGGCGCGGCACGGCCAGTTCGGTGTCCTCGCCGAAAAGGTGGAACTCTCCCACGCCCGCGTAGCGGTACTTGCCCAGGCGCTGTTCCATGTAGCGCGTGATGGCCTCGTCGCGCACCCAGGTGCCCACGTCCGAGCGCAGCCGGTAGGGCCGCAACTCGGGCACGATCAGGTCGGGCAGGCCGACGCGGGTGGCCTCGGCGATCAGCAGCTGCGTGCCTTCGTCGTTGGACGACGAGACGAACGCGCCGCGCAGCCCCGCCTGGCGCAGGATGGTGATGGCCTGCGGCGGCGGCACCACCTCCCAGGCGTCGTGGCTGTAGTGGATGTGGGCGTCGAACAGCGGCAACTCGGTGGCGGCTGCGACAGGGGTCGACAACGCACCCGCGCCAGCGGCAGTGGCGCTCACCCAGGTGTTGAAACGGCGGCGGGTCAGTGAGTTGGCCATGCTGAAGTCACTCCGGCTGGGCAAGGGATGGTGATGCTGCCGCAGCAGATATGACCTGTCTGCGACCGCTGGCCCATTCTGCGCAAAGCCGGGCGAATCTGCCGGGCGGGGAAATACGCCTGGAGCGACGACTCGCGAATGTCAGCCAGACCCGGCGCGTCTCGACGACTCCCGGCACCGCGCAACCACTCCCTGCGAGCTCAACGCAGGCGACCGATGTAACGCTTGGGCTCGGGCACGGCAGGCTCGGCTGCCGGTGCGGCTGCACCGGGCGCCGGCCCGGGCGGCGGCCCGGGCGGGAGGGGCCGTTGCGCCGCAGGCGCGGCCATCGCACGTCGCTGCGTCTGCACCGCGAACAAGGCCTCATCCATACGCCGGGCCCAGTGGTGCAGGTCGGGCTGGTCGGGTTCGGCCAGGGCGAGTCGGATGATCTCGCGGGCGTACTCGTCGCTGCGCACCATCCACTCGACGTCGGTCACCCGGCCGAGCTTGCGGCGCATGGCCACGTGCAAGTGGGCGGCGATGGCAAGCTTGTCACTATCGAGCATGGCGGGCGCTCATCGGCGGGGGCACGGATACGGAGGCGCTGGCCGTGGCGACGCGGCGAACGTGTGGGCGGCTCACTCGACCTGCTCGCCGTGCTGGCTGAGGTCCAGGCCGGCATGCTCCTGGCTGGCCGGCACTCGCAGGCCGACGACCATGTCGACCAGCCGCAGGGTGAGTGCGGTGGCCACACCGCTGTAGGCCATGGTGGCGCCAGCAGCCGCGGCCTGGGCGGCGAGTGAACCGGTGACACCACCGATCAGCGGGTCGGCCAGCACACCGGTCAGCAAGGCACCGATCAGGCCACCCACGCCGTGCACGCCGAACACATCGAGGCTGTCGTCGGCGCCGAGCAGGCGCTTCAGGCCGGTGGCGCCCCAGTAACAACCCAGACCCGCGATGGCGCCGATCAACACCGCCGACGAAGGCGAGACAAAACCCGACGCCGGTGTCACCGCCACCAGCCCGGCCACCGCGCCGCTGCACAGGCCAAGCAGCGTGGGCGTGCGGCGCACCAGCCATTCGGCCAGCATCCACGACATGGCAGCCGCCGCCGCAGCCAGCTGGGTCGACAGGATGGCCAGGCCGGCCCGTCCATCGGCGGCACCGGCCGAGCCACCGTTGAACCCCATCCAGCCGACCCACAACAATGACGCGCCGACCAGGGTGTAGCCCAGGTTCGACGGTGTCAGCGCCACCTTGCCGTAACCCAGGCGCGGGCCGAGCATGCGTGCGGCCACCAGGCCAGCCACTCCGGCGTTGAGGTGTACGACGGTGCCGCCGGCAAAGTCCAGCGCGCCCATGTCGGCCAACCAGCCACCCGGCCCCCAGACCCAGTGTGCGATGGGTGCATAAACGATCAGCGACCACAAGCCGATGAACCACAAGAGGGCGGAAAACCGCATCCGTTCGGCAAACGCGCCCACGATCAGGGCGGGCGTGATGATGGCAAAACTCAGCTGGAACATCACGAACACCGGCTCGGGCACGGTCGGCGCGGCCGGATGCACGCTGAGCAGGCCGTGTATCTTGTCGAAACGCAGCGAGCCCAGCCACAGCGCCGAGGCATCACCCAGCCAGGGCGTGCCGGGCCTGAACGCCAGGCTGTAGCCGATCACGAACCACAACAGGCTGACCAGTGCACAAATGGCCAGCACCTGCGCCATGGTCGCCAGGATGTTCTTCTTGCGCACCATGCCGGCGTAGAACAGCGCCAGGCCAGGAATGCTCATCAGCAGCACCAGCGCAGTGGCGGTGATCATCCAGGCCGTGTCGCCGCTGTCGATGCTGGCCGCGGTCACCACGCCGGACGGCAAAGGTGTCGCACCTGGCTCACCCGGGGTGCCAACAATCTTGATCACACTGGCCGCCGCCTGCTGCACGGGTGTGGATGTCGCCGATGCCGACAGACTCGCCGCGCTGGTTGTGGCGTCAGCGGCCAGGGACGCGGCAAGCGGCGCAGAGGCCACAGCCTCGACCAGGGCCACTGGCGCCAGGGCGGACTGGGCTGTGGCGACATCGGCGTGGCCAGCCAACAACAGGCACATGCTCAGGCAGAGGCAGCCCGTGAAGAGCGCAGAGAACCGGGACAACCACGAAGGCACGGCTTGAGGGCGGATCAGAGACATGGCAGCCCAATCTGCAATTACCGGGCCCAGTGCCGCGTTTGCAGCTTGATGGGGCAGGCGCGCCACAGCCATCCCCTAAGATGCGCCCCGGGCCGCCCGTCATGGCGGCCACGTCGCTCGGACGGTTCCGGGCGCTCACGTGGATCACATCAATGAGCACTGCCTCGTCATCAGGCCAGCGCCGCTTTGCGCGCATCGATCGCCTGCCCCCCTACGTCTTCAACATCACGGCCGAGCTGAAACTCGCAGCCCGCCGGCGTGGAGAGGACATCATCGACCTCAGCATGGGCAACCCCGACGGCGCGACACCCGCGCACATCGTGGCCAAGCTCAACGAGGTCTCGCAGCGCCCCGACACCCACGGCTACAGCGCCAGCAAAGGCATCCCGCGCCTGCGCCGCGCCATCAGCCACTGGTACCGCGATCGCTACGGCGTCGACATCGACGCCGACAAGGAAGCCATCGTCACCATCGGCAGCAAGGAAGGCCTGGCCCACCTGATGCTGGCCACACTCGACCGCGGCGACACCGTGCTGGTGCCCGACCCGAGTTACCCCATTCACATCTACGGCGCGGTGATTGCAGGGGCCGACATCCGCTCGGTGCCCATCACGCCGGGCGACGTGGACGGCGCCGAGTTCTTTGCCGAGCTCGAGCGCGCCATCCGCGGCAGTTACCCCAAACCCAAGATGATCGTGCTGGGTTTCCCCAGCAACCCGACGGCGCAATGTGTGGAGCTGAGCTTCTTCGAACGGGTGATCGCACTGGCCAAGAAACACGACATCCTGGTCGTGCACGACCTGGCCTACGCCGACATCGTGTTCGACGGCTGGAAGGCGCCCAGCATCATGCAGGTGCCGGGCGCCAAGGACGTGGCGGTGGAGTTCTTTACGCTGAGCAAGAGCTACAACATGGCCGGCTGGCGCATCGGTTTCATGGTCGGCAACCGCGACCTGGTGCATGCGCTGGCACGCATCAAGAGTTATCACGACTACGGTACCTTCACCCCCCTGCAGGTGGCCGCCATCGCCGCGCTGGAAGGTGATCAGCAATGTGTGCTGGACATCGCCGCGCAGTACCAGAAACGCCGCGACGTGCTGGCCAAGGGTCTGCGCGAAGCCGGCTGGTTGGTCGAGATCCCCAAGGCCTCGATGTACATCTGGGCGAAGATCCCCGAGCCCTACGCCAGGCTCGGCTCGCTGGAATTCAGCAAGCAGCTGCTCGAAAAGGCCAAGGTGTGTGTGAGCCCCGGCATCGGCTTTGGTGACCACGGCGACGACCATGTGCGTTTCGCCCTAATCGAGAACGAGAGCCGCATCCGCCAGGCTGTGCGCGGCATCAAGGCGATGTTCAAGGCGGACGGGGTGGGCGGATAAGGTCGCACGGCGGGCCAGGTCGACGTATATACTTGACGTATATATTCAGGAGAGTACCTCATGAATCTGGCCCGCATCTTCCAGTCCGGCAACAGCCAGGCCGTGCGCCTGCCCAAGGAGTTCCGCTTCGATGTCGACGAGGTGGAGATCTATCGGCGCGGTGACGAGGTGGTGCTGCGGCCGGTGGCGCTGGGGTGTGAACGCATCTTCGACGCCCTGGCTGCGCTGCCGGCCGACCTGGTCGCCGAACTGGAAGCCGCCAAGCGAGACGATCCGCCGCCGCAGGAACGCGAGGCCCTGTAATGGCGGCGCCGGCCAGCGGGCGCTACCTGCTCGACACCAACATCTGCATCTACATCGCCAAACACCAGCCGCCGCAGGTGCGCCGGCGGTTCGAGGCGCTGCCGGTTGGCAGCGTCGCGATGTCCGTCGTCACCTTCGGCGAATTGCGCTTCGGCGCCGAGAAGAGCCAGCGGCGCGAGGAGTCGCTGGCTGCGCTGGACAAACTGACCAGGTCGATCACCGTCACTGACCTGCCCGGCGCCGCCGGCGAGCACTACGGCCGCGCCCGCGCCGAGTTGCAGCGCATCGGCCGCCCGATCGGCGGCAACGATCTGTGGATTGCCGCCCATGCCTTGGCCGAAGGCTGGACGCTGGTGACCAACAATGTGGCCGAGTTCGAGCGTGTGCCAGGTCTGGTGATCGAGAACTGGGCCGACGCGTCGGGCATGGGCTGACCCCCCCCGGGCGACCCAACATCTCACGGCAGCGGGGGGCACCGGCTCGTCAGGGAGGCGGCCTCACTCGTCGAGCCTGCGCCGCAAGGGCTCGAGCACCTGCTCGGTATGTTGCCCGAGCGTCGGCGCTAGGCTGCGGATGGCGCCGGGTGTATCGCTGAGCTTGGGCACGATGCCGGGCACGTCCACACTCAGGCCATCGGCGGTCACGATTGTCTCGATCATCTGGCGGGCACGGTAGTGCGGGTCGGTGGCGATGTCGCGCACGGTGTAGATGCGCCCGACCGGCACGCTGGCGGCTTGCAGCAGTTTCACCACGTCGTCGACGCTGTGGTCCAGCGTCCAGCGCGTGATGGCAGCGTCGATCTCGTCGACCCGCGCCACGCGCTGGTTGTTGCCGGCCAGGCCCGGGTCATTGGCCAGGTCGCCCCGGCCGATGGTGCTCATCAGGCGCTTGAAGATCGAGTCACCGTTGCCGCCGATCACCACCTGGCCGTCGGCGCAGCGATACGCGTTGCTCGGCGCGATGCCGGGCAGGGCAGAGCCAGCAGGCTCACGCACGACACCGAAGGCGCTGTACTCGGGCAGCAGGCTTTCCATGCAGTTGAAGACGGCCTCGTACAGCGCCACGTCGACCACCTGGCCGCGGCCCTTGGGCGCTTCGGCACTGATGCTCAGCCGGCGCGCCTGCAGCGCCAGCAAGACGCCGATCACACCGTGCAGCGCGGCCAGGGTGTCGCCCAGGCTCACCCCTGCACGTACCGGCACACGGCCCGGCTCACCCATGAGGTGGCGCATGCCGCCCATGGCCTCGGCCACCACGGCAAAGCCGGGCAGGTCGCGGTAGGGGCCGGTCTGGCCGTAGCCGCTGATACGCAGCATGATGAGGCCGGGGTTCGCGGCGGCGAGCACGTCGTAGCCCAGGCCCCATTTCTCCATCGTGCCGGGCTTGAAGTTCTCGATCAGCACATCGCAATCGGCCGCCAGGGCGCGCACGTCGGCGCGGCCTTGTTCACTGCGCAGGTCGAGCACCACGCTGTGCTTGTTGCGGCTTTGCACCTGCCACCACACGCTGGTGCCGTTGTGCAGCAAGCGCCACTGGCGCAACGGGTCACCGCCGGGGCTGTCGGCCGTGGCGGGGGGTTCGATCTTGATGACCTCGGCGCCGAAGTCGGCCAGCGTCTTGCCGGCAAACGGCCCGGCGATGAGCTGGCCGAGTTCGAGCACCTTCAGGCCGTGCAGCGGGCCGGCGCCGGCAGGAGCCGGCGCGGCGGTGGACAGGGGTGAGGCGGCAGGGGTCGACATGCCCGGATCCTAGCCCGCCGCCTCATCCCGTGTGGCACCCTGCGGGCCGCCGCCCCGGGGCACTTTGCCGTAGAGTCGGGCGACACGGCGACCGCAGCGGGCGGCCCGGCGTCCCCGGGCATCCGCCCTACCCCCGACATCGGCGAGGACCCCACGATGAAGCCTGTCTGTTTCATGGTGATGCCCTTCGGCATCAAGGACGTCACGGCCAGCAACGGCCAGGCGCCGGGCAAGGTCGACTTCAACCGGCTCTGGGAGGCCGCCCTCAAGCCGGCCATCGTGGCGCTGGGCTACGAGCCGGTGCGGGCCGACCAGGAGGCCGGCGCGCTCATCATCCACGAGATGCTCGAACGCCTGTTCTTTGCCGATCTGGTGATGGCTGACATGTCCATCCCCAACGGCAACGTCTACTACGAGATCGGCGTGCGCCACGCCGCCAAGCCCAACGGCTGCGTGCTGGTGTCGGCCGACTGGGCCACGCCCTTGTTCGACGTGCAGCAGATGCGCCGCATCGTCTACCCGCTGCCGCAGCAGACAGTCAGCGACGAGCAGGCCGCCGCCATCGCCGACTGCATCCGCGCCGGCGTGCCGGGCCTGAGTGCCGGCGACTCGCCCATGTTCCAGGTGTTGCCGGGTTACCCCAACCCGAGCCAGGACCGCGCACTGACCATGCGCCGCGAACTGGAGGAATTCGCCGCCTTCACCGAAGCCATCCAGGCCGTGAGCCTCGTCGGCGACCGGGCCGTCGCCCGCCAGCAGGCGCTGGAGGTGGCGGCGCGTTACCTCGAGCCGGCGCACAAGCGCGCCTCGGTGGCCATGGCCATCGTGCAGCTGCTGCGCGACCAGGCCGGCTGGGACGACACCCTGGCCTACCTCGCCACCCTGCCCCAGACCGTGCAGGACCTGCCGTTCATGAAGGAGCAGAAGGCGCTGGCGCAGTCGAGTTCCAAGGCGGGCGACCATGACCTGGCCATCGCCGCGCTCGAATCCCTCATCAAGTCCAAGGGTGAAAGCTCCGAGCGCCTGGGCCTGATCGGCGGGCGCTACAAGCGCAAGGCCGACGCCGCCAAGGCCGCGGGCGACGAGGCCGGCCACCGCCGCGCCCTGCGCCGCTCGATCGAGGCCTACGAAAAAGGCATGCGGCTCGAACTGGGCGACTTCTACTGCGTGTCCAACCTGGCGCGCCTGTACCGTGCCCGTGGTGAGGCCAACGACACCGACCGCGCCCAGTTTGCCCAGCGCCTCACCGTGGCCATGGCCGACGCCGCCATCCAGCGCGGCACGTCCAACGAGTGGACCCGCCCGACCCTGCTCGGCGCCGCCTTCGACGCCGGTGACCTGGTGGCCGCGCGCGAGGCGCTGGCCCGGGTCGAGGTCGAAGGGCCGGCCCAGTGGAAACTCGCCACCACGCTGAAGGACCTCGAACGCAGCCTGGCGCAGATAAGCGACCCGGAGCGGCGCGCCGATTTCCAGGACGTGCTGGACGACCTCACGGCGCTGCTGCCGCCGGCTGCCTGAGCCTGCGGACGGTGCCGACTCACACCGTCGTCACACCTTGCGCCCCGCCATCTTTGCCCTGAACAACTCGACCAGCGACACCTGGCGCTGGCCGGGCACCAGCTGGAACTGTTCACCGGCCTGGATCAGCCCCGGCTGATCGACCGCCAGGTACACGCCGCAGTTGGCCTCGCGCACCATCATCTTTGCGGCGGTCGGAAACGCCATGGCAGCGACGAACTTGCCACAGGGGTAACGCGGCTCGGTGACCCGCAGCGTGCAGCGTGCAAAGACCAGGCAATCGCCAATCCAGAGCTCGGTTTCGAGCAGGCCGGCCAGGGTGAGGTTTTCGCCCAGCGAACCCCAGGGCAGCGGCTCGTCGTAGAGCTCGTCGAAGATGCTGACCTGTTCGAGCGCGCGGGTGCGGCGCCAGAACGGGTAATGCTCGCTCGGGTAGGCGTAGACCGCCTTGGCGAGGCCGCCGTGCACGGTGAGGTCGGCCTGTTCGTCGCCTTCCAGCCCGAGCGGGCGTACGGCCACCGGGCCACTCACGGCGCGTTTGTTGATGGCCGACAGCATCACCCGGTCACCGACCTGGATGCGCCTGGCGGTGGCCACGTTGACGGCGAGGACTCGAGCTTCCTTGTTCATGCAGCCAGTGTGCCAGCGTCACTGGCCAGAACCACCGCCCACGCCGAGCAGCGGCGATGCTGCGCAGCAACAAAGTGTGTCCGGCAGCGCACGCAGGTGGCACAGCGGCGATCGGCTCAGCGGGCCAGCGGGCCAGCGGGCCAGCGGGCCAGCGCCTTCAGCCCCTTCTTGCCTCCTGCGCCGCCCGCAGATGCGGGTCACGCGTGCCGCCCCACCAGATATCCACCTTCGAGTTGGGCGACTCGGCCGTCACCTGCGCATACGCCTCACCCGTGCCCTTGCGCGTGAACGCAATCTCGGTACCCGTCTTGCGCCCGAAATCGGCAGCAATCGCCTGACACCACTCCTGATTGGCCGAACACAACATGTTCAGCTTGCCCTGCGCCGGTGCCAGCGCCCGCGACCAAC
Source organism: Candidatus Intricatilinea gracilis (assembly GCA_016702605.1). Taxonomy (GTDB): domain Bacteria; phylum Pseudomonadota; class Gammaproteobacteria; order Burkholderiales; family Burkholderiaceae_C; genus Sphaerotilus; species Sphaerotilus gracilis. Next base: position 393,428 of record JADJDQ010000004.1, on the reverse strand, counting down.
AGGTTGGCGCCCAGCCCCAGCAGCGACAACAGCAATCTCGGTGTAGTGGCAAGCAATGAGGTGCGGCGTGGATGGTTCGTGGCAGAGCAGCGGGTTGTGATCGTGGACTAGTCGACCGGCAGGCCCTCCCCAGGCAGGCACACCGATAACAGCGCGCCAATGTCTCCGCGTGCTAGCGCTTGGCTATCAGCAGCGTCCCGGTGTTTGAGGTGGCGCAGGGGCGGGAGTCAACCTAAAGACAAGCAACCCTACTCGCCTCGGATGACCCCAGGCGCCGCGCGAAAGGAATTCGTCGCCGTCCCCTTGGCAAAGCGGCGCGCACCTTACAGAATCCACAACAACACATCGCATGCAGCAGCAAGTTCAGTTCTGCAAATTGATTCAAAGAACAACCAGGGAAGTCCAAGTGCGACAAGAACATTGCGTGCCCGAAACCCGACCGGTTTTGCTCACACGCAACGTGATAAGCGGCGTCAGCCTTCGACAAATAACACTTAAGGCGTCGCAAATGCGCAGTATAGCCCTATCACTCCTTATGCTCGCTTCAAGCCAAGCAAATGCCGATGCCTTCTACAAACTCGTTGGCTTCAAGTGCGAGACAAACGTGAACAAGCTGGTGCTTACCTACGATGCGGCAGCCAATAGTGAAGGCGAAGCAATGATGCGAACGCAAACCGTATCTCAATGGGATCCGTGGAGCCTAGTAAGGATGAAGGACGACGAAAACGTTGAATCGCTCCAAACAATCGAACGTCATTGCAAGTTGAACGATGGCATCTATACAGTTCGCCTTGGGCCGGTTCCAGGAAACTGGAATATTCAACGAAGGTGCGGCACATGGATCTCCGCATGGGCGGAGGTTCGAAAGGGAGAACAGATTGTCTATCGACTTGCCAACTTTGAGCAAGGCGTTGGTTGCTTCTATGCCGATGGTGAGATAACAACTCGCGTAGAAATCCGACCCAAGCAGCGAGCGCCGAAGCTTACGATCACCCCAGCGATCAAGTTGCTGAGCGGCACCTAATTCACATATCCAATGCGGCACCTTTCCATCGAGAGTGACATCCAAAGGCTAGCCTCTTTTGACGTCGCCCATGCTATTCGTTAGGCGTCAAATTCTGACACTCCATTACTGCATGCAGCCGTCCATCCCCACCTCCTCTCCTCGCGTCCCCATCGCCACGTGTGAGGGCATGCTGAAGAAACTTGAATGGGAACTTGCCCAGTTGGCATCAGGCTGGGATGAGTACAAGACCTTCAATTTCGCGGTCACCGCGCACCATCTTCATAAAGACTGGATTGATCGTACTGGAACGCGCGAACAAAAGAATAGAAGAAAGCAACTGCCGCGCGAAGCAAAGTTAGTTCTTGACGCCTGGCGTGACATAACCAATGCATCAAAGCATTGGTGTCTGAATGCTGACGGAGAATACAAGAGAGTCGTTGAAACAGTTTCAAAACCGATCATTGGCGATTGGTATGCATATTTCATCGCCGGACCTGTCATCTACGTCACCATCGGTGATGCAAGGCCGAGCATTCCCGAACTGACTCATGTGACAGTCAAGATTCTTTCTTGGATAATTTCCCCGCAGACGGTGCAGTTTTCGACTGCCCTCCTTGCCGATGTAGCGGTGGTACTACGTCTCGTACCAAAGCAGTAGAGACCCTCGCTCAAACGGCGCTAACAACTTCGGTACCGGGTCTTGCCAATTTCCAACCTACTTCACTTCAACGACGTCGACTAGGGCAAATGCGTTACCGGCCCATCGTAATGGTCACGGACCTATCCTTACAGAATTCCCGATGAGATTGCACCAAGCCCCACCGTGGCACTCAGTTGCCGTTCACTACCGATTAACACCGCAGTGGACCTGAAGTAGGATTGCCTGTTCAGTCGTTTCGAATCACACATCATGTCGCACGCCTCAGCCGAAATGCACGCGTACTACGCTGCTCGCGCACCTTATTACGACGCCGTTTACCTCAAGCCAGAGCGCAGTGCGGACATTGCCTACCTGATCCAGCATTTACCAAGCAGACTCAGCGGTCGCGAGGTACTCGAAGTCGCCTGTGGGACGGGTTACTGGACGCAGCACATTGCGTCTACTGCGGCAAAGTTGGTTGCAACCGATGGAACAGCCGAGCCGCTCGCATTTGCTCGACTTCGTCCACAAACGGAGAATGTCGCGTTCCTGCAGGCAGACGCACATGCGTTGCCCATAGAACTCGGAACGTTCGATGCTGCGTTTGCTGGACTTTGGTTTTCTCACATGCCAAAGGCCGCTCGAATTCGATTCTTGAACAGTTTGCACGCCAGACTCTTGCCAGGCGCAAGAGTCCTGCTCCTTGACAATGGAACGGTGCAGCAGAATGACTTTCCAATTGCCGAGACGGACTCCGATGGCAATACCTATCAGTCGAGGCAACTGCGCGACGGTTCGATCCACAGGGTATTGAAGAACTTCCCCACCAAGAACGAAATGCAGATTCTGGTTGAACCATACGCAGATTCCTTCTTGTATCAGGAACTGGATAACTTCTGGCTGTGCGAGTACCAACTCAAACGCTGAATCAAACTGCTGACGCGGTCGACGCCAACCCTACAGCCCAAACCGAAGTGATACGGCACCCGAAAAACCTTCGCACGCAGATTGACCCGAACTCGGGCATCATTGCAACCGGCTCCACCCCCTACAGGAAAAACACATGAAGATTCATGGCCATTGCCACTGCGGCAACATCAGTTTCACGGCCGAGGCGGATGCGTCGAAGGTCATTGTCTGCCACTGCACGGATTGCCAGACCATGTCCGGCGCGCCTTTCAGGGCGGTGGTTCCCGTGCCTGCCAAGGACTTCTCGTTGACGGGCAGTCCCAAGGTCTACATCAAGACGGCACAGAGCGGCAACCGGCGTGCCCAGGCGTTTTGCGGCGAGTGTGGAACACCGCTGTACGCCACATCGCCCGACGCGCCGACCGTCTACGGGGTGCGCCTGGGTTGTGTCGACGAACGTGCTCAACTGGCCCCGGCAAAACAGATCTGGACAGCGTCCGCGATGCCTTGGCTACACGGCATGCCGGCATTGCCGGGCACTGCTGGCCAGTAGGTCAGTTTGCGCCGGGGTTTTTAACTGTTGTGCTCGGTGGTTTTCACCCGAGTAAGCTTGCATCCCGATCGTGCATGGCGGCAGTTTGGTCACCAGTCCCATCGATTGGTCGCCGTACCCACCGGCATAAGCGTTTCTGCTGTTGCGATCGTTCACGGTTCAAAACGATACTGAGCCTCGCGTGCAGGGTGTCGTGGTCGACACCCGAGGCTGTTGGCAGGATGACATCCTCGGCAGTTGGAGCAGCCTTGCAGGCTTCGCTCAACTCGCCGGGCACAACCGACAATCAGGAGTTACCATGAAACTCGGTGCGTTCTCGGTGAGCTTGGCTGTGAAGGACATGGCGACTTTGCGGGCTTGCTACGGGAATTCCGGCTTTACCGTCTTTGGTAGCGCGCTGCGCATTTTTTGTTCATCAACAGGAGTAATCAAATGGCTGGCTGGTTCGAATTGAGCAAGACGAGTGACGGGCAATTCCGCTTTGTTCTGAAGGCGGGAAATGCCGAGACGATACTGTCGAGTGAGCTTTACAAGGCCAGAGGGTCGGCCGAGAACGGCATCGCGTCGGTTCAGACCAACAGTGCTGCCGACGAGCGGTTCGAACGAAAGACGGCAGCGAACGGAAAGTTCTTCTTCAACCTGAAAGCGACAAACGGCCAGGTGATCGGCACCAGCCAGATGTACGCCTCTGAATCAACCCGCGACGGTGGCATCGGCAGCGTGAAGGAAAACGGCTCATCCACGACGATCAAGGACAACACCTGATCGCAGGTCGAATCCTCGACGCATACGCACTTCGACGTGTTCTCCCATGGTCGACGGCGGTTTGCCGGTTACCACCGCCTTCGCCATCTTGAACACCTGGACGAGTTTGCTGTCCTTGATGTCCCAGTAACTGGCATGTGCGATCCGCACCTGAATCAGGGTCAGGTCCGGGTCGTCGACACCGCCGGAAAACCAGGCCCCTGCCATCGTCGACCACAGGTGTCGTTTCCTGGCCAGGTCGTTGGTGATAACAGCCGTGCCAGATACTGAAACATTGCGATCGGCACCAGGGTCGGCATAGGCAATGTCGACTTCCGGTTGCGCCACGAATTCACTCACCGACTCGCCGTGGGCGGACATGAAGAACCACAGGCTGCTGTCTTCGTCGATCGCCTTGTTCGGTGTCGTCATCGGCCGGGAGTCGAGTTCACCATTGCTGCGGCGAGTCGTGAACATGGCGTGTTTACCTTTCCCAAGATCGTCGACGAATGTTCGCCTGCGTGTTTCTAGTTGAACGGTGGAACCGAGGGGCTGCGATCGGCTACAGGCACGCTTGTTTGCAGGACGAAGACAGCGTCGTGTCGGTGCGGCACCACATGCGTTGGCGCGCGCCTCAGCGGCTAGCATCCGGCGCCCCTACCGGACCCGCTGCGCATGCCCTTCACCCCCCGCCGACTTGCCCTGCTGGTCGCGCTCACCCTGATCTGGGGCGCGAACTGGCCCTTGATGAAGTACTCGCTGCGCGAGATCGGGCCGCTGTGGTTTCGCGCCATCACGATGACCGGCGGCTCGCTGCTGCTGCTGGCCTTCTACCGCGCCCGCGGCCTGGACACGCGCCTGCCCCTGTCGACCGAGGCGGTGACGGTGTGGATGATGGGGATGGCATCCGGCGTGTTCTGGCTGCTGGCCGTGTCGCTCGAAGCCGTGCCCGACGCAACGCGTTGGTCGCCGGGCCTGTGGGCCTCGTTGGTGTGGGGTGTGGTGATGAACTACGGCGTGGCGCAGATCATCTGGTTCGGCATGGCGCGCGAGATGCCGCCCACGGCCAGTGCCTTTTCGATCATGGCCGTGCCGCTGCTGGGCACGCTGGGCGCACCGCTGATCTTGGGTGAAACACCCGTATGGCAAGACGGCGTGGCGGCGGGGTGTGTGATGCTGGCCATCGCCAGTGTGTTGTTGCCCAGACGCCTGGCGCCGCCTGCGCAGACACCGGGCTGACACGACTTTCGGGTACAACTGCGCCGCTTCGGGCCGACGCCAGCGCCCCGACGGCAATTGCGAGAATGCGCCGCCTTGGTCACCGGCCCCGCCCTCGCGCTGGCCCACGACGATTCACCTGCAGGCCCGCCTACCCAGCCCCACAGCCAAAACATGCTCGCCAACCGCCCTCACCTTTGCCTGATCGCTGCCATGGCGCATGGCCGTGTCATCGGGCTGGCCAACCAGTTGCCGTGGCGGCTGCCTGAGGATCTGGCGCACTTTCGTCGTGTGACGATGGGTGCGCCGGTGCTGATGGGGCGCAAGACCTGGCTGTCGCTGCCCGAACGGTTTCGGCCACTGCCGGGGCGGACCAATGTGGTGCTGACACGCCAGCCGGGCTGGAGCGCCGGGTCGCCCGGCGTGCTGGTGGCGGGTTCGGTCGAGGCTGCGCTGGCAGCGGTGGCGGGACAACAACCTGCGCCCGAACGGGTCTTCGTGATCGGCGGAGCTGAGCTTTATGCACAAGCCTTGCCGCTGGCCGATGAATTGGTGATCACCGAGATCGATGCCCACGTCGACGGTGACGCCTGGTTTCCGGCCTGGCAAGCCGACGAGTTTGTCGAGGTGGCACGCGAGAGGCATCGGGCCGCGCCGCCGAATGATTTCGAGTTCAGTTTCGTGCGTTACGAGCGACACCCCGGAAGGGTTTGATCGATGTAGCGCCGATTCGAGCGAGCGGACGGACGGCGGGTGTCACTTGCCGTCGCGCTTTTCTTTTGGTGAATTCGGCGACTAGTTTCTGTCGCTTTCTTTCGTCTCTACTGTCGACCCACGACGGTCAAACACAACCTCTGCAAGGTAATTCTCCATGTCAGGACACGGTTTTCATGTTCACGGCCCTCATGACCACGAGGTCGAACATGCCGCTCAACACGGTAACTCGGACAGTTTTGCCGGCCAGATTGCCGTGATGACGGCTGTGCTCGCCACGGTGGGTGCGTTATTCAGCTACATGGGTGGCGCCACCCAGGCCAATGCCGGTCTGTACAAGAACAACGCCGCCATCAAGAAGACCGAAGCGAGCAATCAGTGGAACTATTACCAGGCCAAGAGCAGCAAACAAAACCTCTACGAGGTGACGATGAATCTGCTGCCCGAAGACAAGAAGGCCAATTACGCGCAGGAGATCGAGCGCTACAAGGGCGAAAAGGTCGAGATCAAGCAAGCGGCCGAGAAACTCGAAGCCGAGGCCACCGCCTGGGACAAACGCAGCGACGACGAACTACATCTGCACCACCGCTGGGCCCAGGCCACGACGGCACTGCAGGTATCGATCGCCCTGGCCGCCATCGCCTTGCTGACCAAACGCAAGTGGCTCGAATACGGCATGTTCGGTGTGGCCGCCGTCGGGGTGGCGCTGGGCGGCGCGGCGATGATGCATATCTGACGCGTGCGCTGCGCTACGAGGCCCGGCAATTGGTCCAGCCGAGGACGGCGTGGATCGACGGCGCGAGTACATTGGTGTCACGATAAGCCAGAGCTCGGCACCGGCCCTCGTCCGAGCACCCGTCAAGGCCGACCGCGTGGCCAGCTGCGCCACAGGTCGAGCAGATGCGCCAGGCCGGCCAGCGACAACCACAGCGAGATCTCGGGCCAGCCCGCCTGCAGCAGCGCGGCGCGCAGCGCCAACATCAGGGCCAGGCCAGCCAGCAGCCGCGGCAGGATGAGGCGCGGCGCCACCCCCCAGCCACGCCAGCGGTGCAGCAGCACCAGCACGAGTGCTTCGACCAGCACCAGCGCGGCGATGATCTCGAGTGTGAGTACGGGCGGCAGCATTGCGCCCGGCACCGGCGTGACCATCAGGCCGTCACCTCATGCCAGCAGGGCTGCCGCATCACGGGGCTGACGCTCAAATGCCGACAAACGGCGCGTTCAGGCGCACGATCGTGTAATTGAGGAAGGCCGCGAAACTCACCCACGCGAGGTAGGGGGCGAGCAACCACCCGGCACGGCGCGACCAGCGCCCGAACACGATGAGCGGCACCAGGATGGACAACCAGAGCGGGACAACTTCGAGCAGTGACCAGTCGGGCCGCTGCAGAAAGAAGAACAGCAGGCTCCAGCCCATGTTGCAGGCGGCATTGGCCGCCATCAGCACCAGCACGGTGGCACGTTGCCCAGGCGACCGGGCAGCGCGCCAGGCGATGACGGCGGCACAGGCGGTGCAGATGAAGATGAGTGTCCAGGCCGGGCCGAACAACCAGTCGGGCGGCTGCCAGGCAGGCTTGATCAGCCCCCGGTACCAGGGCCCGAGTTGGGTGAGTGCACCCCCCGTGGCCGCAACGGCCGTGGCCAGCACCGCAGCAACAAGGGACTGGACCAGCAGCGGGCTGAGCCCTGAACGCCGGCCCGGCGCCGGCGTGGCTGTCATACGCGGGCCAGGCCGAGCAGATGCGCCATGTCCTTGAAGAAGATGCGCACATGCGCCAGGGGTTTGGCGCGGACGAGGCGTTTGTTCATGTAGGCATCGAAGGTGAGTTGTTGCACATCGCGGTCGCGGCACATGGCGACGAAGCGCTCGCGGCGCTTGTCGCTACCGTACCAGAAGTGTTGCATCAAACCCAAAACCCAGAAGACCCGGCCGTGTTCACCCATGAACCGCTTGCGGGCCAGCGCCAGCTTGCGGCCATCGTTGGTGATGATCGCTTCTTGCGCAGCCTCGGCCGCCAAGCGGCCACCGAGCATGGCGTAGTAGATGCCTTCACCCGAGGCGGGCGCCACCACACCGGCGGCATCACCGGCCAGCACCACGTCGCGCCCGTTGTCCCAGCGCTCGAGCGGGCGCATGGGCAGCGGCGCACCTTCGCGGCGCAGCGTGGTAAAGCCCTGCAGTCCGGCCGATTCGCGCAACTCGGCCGTGGCATGGCGCAACGAAAAGCCCTTGTCGGCGCTGCCCGTGCCCACACTCAGCGTGTCGCCATGCGGGAAGACCCAGCCATAGAAATCGGGCGAGACGGTGCCGCGGTAATACACGTCGCAGCGTGACTCGTCGTAGCCCGCCGGCTTGACTGCGGGTGCTTGCAGGATCTCGTGATACGCAAACACGCAGTCGGCTGGTTTGCCATGAGTCACGGCCTGCCGCGCCACTTGTGAGCGGGCGCCGTCGGCTCCGATGACCACGCGGGCGCGCACACACACCGCCTCGCCGGCGATGTGATCGTCGGATTCGGCGTGATCGGCAACTGCCGCGCCATCTGCCTGCGCATCGGCCGCGGCGACACCGGGCCGGCGCGGGGATGTGGCGGCGAAGTGCACCAGAGCGCCGGAGCCATCGGGGTCGGCCTCGTAGCGCTCGAAGCGGCCGGTGCGGCGGATGGCGCCGTGCGAGGCGGCACGTTCACGCAGCCACTCGTCGAACACCTCGCGATCGACCATGCCGACGTAACCACCCTGGATGTGGATGTCGACCTGCTGATCGGCAGGTGACACCATGCGAGCGCAGGTGGCGCGGGCGGCGAGCAGTGATTCGGGGATGGCGAAGTCGCGCATCAGGCGTGGAGGTATCGCACCGCCACAGGGTTTGATGCGCCCTGCCCGGTCGAGCAACAACACACGCAGGCCCTTGCTGGCCAGGTCATCGGCCGCGGTGGCACCGGCTGGTCCACCGCCGACCACGACCACGTCGAACATCTCGGGCTGGCTCATGCGGTCTCCAGTTCAGGCCTTGCGGCCAGTGAGGGGCGGGCATTGCTGCCAGGTGAAAGGGTGGCACGTGCGCCGACGCGCCAGGCCAGTCGTGCCGAGATGAAGAACATGAGCGCTTCACTGGCAAAGACACAGGCATAGGCATGGCCGGGCGACGAGATGAGCCACCGTGCCAGGTCACTGGCCGCCGTGCCGACCAATCCACCCAGGCCAAAGGCCACGGCTTGTGAGGCGCCCCACAGGCCCATGCGCACACCTTCGCTCGAATCACGACCTTCTCCGGCCAGCGCCATCATCGACCCGATGGCCGCAATGGAGAACGCCCCATTGGCCATGCCCAGCAGCACCACGTTGACGGTAAACGGCCAGCTCGGCCCGATCACCCCCGCCAGCACCAGGCCGCACATCGCGATGCCCGAGCACACACAGCCCCAGATGGTCCACAGCTTGAGTGAGCCGGTACTGCGGCCACGGATGGTGCGCCCGGCCAGTGTGGCCAGCAACATGCCCACCAGCACCCCACCATGCTGGATGCCCGAGAGCTGCGTCGACTTGCCCGGCGTGAAGCCGAACACCGTGCCGGCAAAGGGCTCGAGGATCAGGTCTTGTGCGCTGTAGGCCAGCATCGAGACGAACACGAAGATGGTGAACAGGCGCGCCGGTGGCTCGGACCAGACCTGCGCCAGCGCAGCACGGAAGTCAGGCTTGGGTGCAGCGTCGGCGGCTGTGGCCTCGCTTCTGGTGACGGGCGTTTCGAGCCCCCACAGCGCCACAACGGACAACACGAAGGCCAGCACCGACACACCACCCATCACGGCGACCAGGCGCTCGGGCGAGTAGGGGTCGAGCAGCTTGCCGGCCATGCCCGAGGTCACTGCGAAACCCACGATCATCATGAGCCACACCACCGTGGCGGCCGGTGCACGCCGCGTGGCGACCACACGTTTGGCCAGCAGCACCAGCAGCGACGTGCCACAAGCCCCCACACCCAGGCCGATCAAGACGAAGGCCAGCACAGCCAGCGCGATGCCGGGCAAACGCTGCGTGCCCATCAGCGCCACGGCCACGGCCGCGAGCGTGCCTCCCAGCGCCAGCACGGCCATGCCGCCGATCATCCAGGGCGTGCGCCGCCCGCCCCGATCGGAACCGTGGCCCAGCTTGGGGCGCAGCATCTGCATGAGGTAGTGCAAGGCCACCAGCGCACCCGGCAGCAGCGCCGGCAAGGCCAGCTCGACCACCATCACCCGGTTGAGCGTGGACGTGGTCATCACCACGATGGACCCGAGTGAAGCCTGCACCAGGCCCAGGCGAACGATCTGCCACCAGCCGAAATTCGAACTCATGCCGCAGCTCCCGCGACACTCGACGCAGCACGCAAGGCAAACGCGCTGACCAACATGCCGATGACGAAGAAATTGACGCCCAGCGCGCTGTACCAGGTGGCACGTTCGCGCGGCGAGGCCAGGAAACGCGCCATCAGGACGAGCTGAACGGCCAGCAGGCCACTCACCGCCAGCGCATGCCAGCCTGCGCCCCAGCTCAGCAGCAGCGCCACCACGACGACCTGAGGCAAGGCCATCGTGGCGCAGGCGGCCCAGGCCGCGCCCTCGACGCCCAGCTGCACGGGCAGCGACGCGATGCCCATGCGACGGTCGCCGTCGATCGACTTGAAATCGTTGAGTGTCATGATGCCGTGGGCCCCCACGCTGTACAGGAAGGCCAGCAGCAGCGAGCAACTGCTCGGCATCGCACCGGCCGCCATCACCGCGGCACCGGTGGCCCAGGCCAGGCCTTCATAACAAAGCCCGCACGCGGCATTGCCCCACCAGCCATTGCGCTTGAGACGCAGCGGCGGCGCGCTGTAGGCCCAGGCCAGCAACAAGCCAGCCATGGCAGCGACAAACCCGACCGGGCCGAGCGCCATGGCCACCAGCAGCGACAGCGCCGTCCACAACACGGCGATGTACAGTCCCCAGCGGCCCGGCATACGTCCTGAAGGGATGGGCCGGTTCGGTTCGTTGATGGCGTCGACATGACGATCGAACCAGTCGTTCACCGCCTGGCTGGTGGCACACACCATCGGGCCGGCGAGCACGACGCCCACACCCACCATCACCCAGCGTTCGGCCAGTGGCAGCCCGGACGACACGACGCCGCAGCCAAAGGCCCACATCGGTGGGAACCAGGTGATGGGCTTGAGCAGCTCCGCCACCGTCGAGATTGCCGGGCGTTCCATGCGGGTGATTCTTCCACCCGACACAAACCAACGTCAATTCCAATTTACAGTGGGGTGTCCAGATCAGCTGACAGCGAGACACGGCAAAGACAACCTGGCCTCGACTGGATCAAGCCTGGGTGAAGTTGGCCCGGCCGGTGCCGGCATCAGGGCAGCACAGCGGCGGTGGCAGTGCGCAGCACCACAAGACCCTAACGATCGGCGCTGGCACCCAGGTCGCCCAGGCCATAACGCCTGAGCTTGACGTACAGGCTCTGGCGCGACAGGCCGAGGATCTCGGCCGCCGAGGCGCGGTTGTCACGTGTGAGTTCGAGTGCTGCCTCGATGCACAACTTCTCGATCAGGTCGGTCGTTTCGCCGACGATCTCCTTGAGCGGCACACGGCCGACCAGCTCGGTGAGCTGATTGACCGAACGCGGCAGGCCCTTGAGACCATCACCTTCGGAGGTGAGACGCCGCCCGACATCACGAATCGTGAAGCCCAGGAACGCAGGGTCGGCAGCCGCCACCATCACGGCCGAGATCTCGACGTCGGTGGTGGAGCCGAATTCGCCGCGCAGGGTGGTGGCAAACAGTTTGACCGAACCACCCTGGCGCAGGTTCGACACCAGCACGCCCAGGTCGACACCACTGCGGCCCAACCAGCGGTCGAGCGACTGGCCACGCAGCAAGTCCTCGTTGGCCATTTGTGTCAGGTTGAGGAACTCGGCGTTGGCCGACAAGACCCGACCGTCGAGATCGGTGACCACGAGGCTGTCGGGCGAGCTCTGCGCCAGTTGCAGCAGCATCGAGCCGTCGGCATTGCCGCTCTGCGCGTTCTCGTGGACATCACCACCACGGGTGAGACGGACCAGCAGCAAGCTGGTGGTGTCCTGATGTACCAGCGTGGCCGACACCCGAACTTCGGCTCGCCCGGCTACCAGTTCGGCCGCCACCGGTTCGGCACGGCCGCTGCGCCGCACAGCGGCCATCAGAGTCTGCACCGCCCGGGCACTGCGAGGTGCCATGCCGAAGGGGAACGCCAGTCCGATCAACTTGTCTGCTGCAACCTCGAACAACGCAACGGCCGCCGGATTGGCCTCGACCACCTTGCCCGAAGACGCGTCGACCACCAGCACTGCTTCTGCTGCCACCTGGAAGAGGTGGCGATAACGCAGTTCGGCCTGACGGAACCGTGCGTAGTCACGCTCGACCGACAACTGCGCTTCGACAAGCCGCTGCTGCAAGGCTGCGGTGGGTCGCTGGTCGCGGCCGAAAGCCAGCAGTCGCGGCCCACCACGCGCGACACCCGGCAGTCGAGCAAAGGTGTATTGAACCGGCAGGTCTTCGCCGGTGGACAGACGCTGGTTCACCTGGCGACTGCGAATGACTCCTTGCACAGCCTCGGCAAGCACGGACGCGACCTTGGCCCGGGTGTCCTCACTCACCGTGTCGACCCAGGGCTGCCCCAACCAGGCATCACCGACCAGCTGGGCAAGTTCGTCGCTGGCAAACGCCAGGTCGCGGATCACGCCCTTGTCGTCGAGGATCAGTGTCAGGTCGGAGGTGCAGGCGAGCACCTCACCGGCCAGGCTGGCATCAAGGTCACCCAGACTGCGTTTGGGTGCATCGAACTGGCCCGATTTGCGGACACGAAGAACTTTCCTGGCCGTCATGCCGCGCTCCCTCCGCCGCCGACAAGACGGTGACTCAGATCCCCTTGAGACGTCGTGCGAGCAGGCTCTCGGCCAAGGCTGGTGCATGGCGGGCATCCGAACATGTGCCGTCGGCCCCCACGGTCACCACCAGCTCCGGATTCATCGCGAACAACGGCCCACCCACCATCACGGCGATGGACCGGTTGTGCGAATGTCGACGGACCGAAGTGATGCAGGACTGCAGTCCGTCCAGGCGTGTCGAGCTGCCCGCGGATATGCCAACCAGATCGAACCATTCGTTATGCACCTTGTCTTGTATCTGCGTGGGCATTGGGTCGATCACTCCCGCCACCTCCCAGCCGGCGCGCGCGAAAAACTCGGCCACCATCGACAAGCCGAAGGTGTGTTGGTCGCCCGGTGCAGGCAACAACAATGCACGACGCCCACCGGCCGGCGGCTCGATCTCAGTGCCGAACGCCGAACTCAATCCTCGCATTATCTGCTGCAGCCGCCCCAGGCCGACGGTCACATCGGCAAAGTGACAGCGGTCATCTTCCCAGAGCTTGCCGAGGTGACGCGCGGCTGGCGCCAGCAGGTCGACGAACAAGGTCTCGACACTGGTGCCGCGTGTACGCCAGGCAGCGATGCAGGTATTGATGGCTGCGTCGTCACGCGCCATGACGTGGGCCGAAAACGCCTCCACATCCGCAGCCTGCGGCCGGCAATCCACCTCGTTGGCACTACAAAGCACATTCGCCTGAGGATGGGCACGCACCAGACGCGGAATGATGTCGTGCTCGATCGTCTGGACCAGCCGCGTCAGCCGCTCTTCGACTGCCGGGCGCTGTGTCGCCAGTTCGGCCCAGGCGGCATGGCCTCCCCGAGCGGACACCGACCTCAATTCGCCCCAGCAGTTGATCTGCGGACCGGGTTGGGACATGTCGTCCGAGGCCATCGAGTCACTTGTCAGGCTGCTCACCACTCTCTCCTCGCGTAGACGGGGCCGCCATGGCTACACCCCGTTCTATCCACTATTCGAGCCACCGGGCGCAGTCCGAATAACCACCATTTCACGGACTTTCGTCCGCACCCGCTGCCGAGTCAAGCCCGCAAATACGCCGACGTTTATCCAGATCCAGTGTCAGCATTCGAATACGTCAACCCTGATTGACATTCCAGGGGGGGCGCTCTAGATTCGATCCATGACCAGTACCCGGACCCAGACGGCCATCCCCCTGGAGCGTCCCCACCAGGCACGATCCCAGCTCAGTGCGGTGAGAAGGCCGCTTTACACGCCCGAACAACGCGTGCGGCGCGACGCCACCCGCTGGACCTTGATCCAGGGTCTGCTGGCCCCCCTCCAGTTCGTCGTTTTTCTGGCAAGCCTCGGTTTCGTTTTGCGTTACCTCATGACCGGCGAGGGCCTGCATGTGGCAACCGTATCGGTGCTCGTGAAGACGCTGGTGCTCTACACCATCATGGTCACCGGCAGCATCTGGGAGAAGGTCGTCTTCGATTGCTGGCTGTTTGCTCCTGCGTTTTACTGGGAAGACGTCTTCAGCATGCTGGTGCTGGCGCTGCACACGGCTTACGTCGTCGCCCTGTTCACTGATGCTTTGACGCCACAAAATCTGATGCTGCTGGCGCTGGCGGCGTACGTCACCTACGTCATCAACGCCGGTCAGTTCCTGCTCAAGCTGCGCGCTGCGCGCCTCGAGGCCATGCCCTCATGAGCGCCGTGATTCCCCTGCAGGTCGACACCGGATGCAGTGATGCGCCGGTGCTGCGCGAACGTGGCCAGCGCGAAGTGTTCTGCGGTCTCACCGGCATCGTGTGGCTGCACCGCAAGATCCAGGACGCCTTCTTTCTGGTGATCGGCTCACGCACCTGTGCGCACCTGCTGCAATCCGCCGCAGGCGTGATGATCTTTGCCGAGCCGCGATTCGCCACGGCCATCATCGACGAGCGCGACCTGGCCGGCCTGGCCGATGCCAACGACGAACTCGACCGCGTGGTGCAGCAACTGCTGTCGCGCCGGCCCGATATTCGCCTGCTCTTTCTGGTGGGCTCGTGCCCGTCCGAAGTCATCAAGCTCGATCTGGCACGCGCGGCACAACGCCTGTCGGCGCGCACCTTGCCTGCGGTGCGGGTGTTGAACTATTCGGGCAGCGGCATCGAGACCACCTTCACCCAGGGTGAAGACGCATGCCTGGCTGCACTCGTGCCCGAGTTGCCGGCACAGGCAGTCGATGCGGCGCCCAACCTGCTCGTGGTGGGGTCACTCGCCGACGTGGTCGAGGACCAGTTCAAGCGCCTCTTCACGGCGCTGGGCATCACGAAGCTGCAGTTCTTTCCGCCGCGCCATGCCGCAGCGTTGCCCGACGTCGGGCCGGCCACACGTCTGTTGCTGGCCCAGCCCTTTCTAGCCGACACCGCCCGTCTGCTCGAAGCACGCGGCGCGCAACGGCTGGCTGCGCCTTTCCCGCTCGGTGCCGAAGGCACACGCCTGTGGCTGCAGGTGGCAGCACGTTCGTTCGGCATTGCCGACAGTGTGTTCGAACAGGTCATCGCGGCGCCCATGCAACGCGCCCGCCAGGCCCTGGCCACACACCGCGCACGCCTGACCGGCAAGCGCGTCTTCTTCTTCCCCGATTCACAACTCGAACTGCCGCTGGCACGCTTTCTGGCGCGTGAACTCGGCATGTTGTTGACCGAAGTCGGCACGCCGTATCTGCACCGCAGTCACCTCGCACCCGACCTGGCCCTGCTGCCTGCTGGTACAACCCTGTCGGAAGGCCAGGATCTGGAGCGCCAGCTCGACCGTTGCCGCGCGCTGCAGCCCGACATCGTCGTGTGTGGCCTCGGTCTGGCCAATCCGCTCGAAGCCGAAGGGCTCACGACCAAGTGGTCGATCGAACTGGTGTTCAGCCCCATCCAGGGCTTCGAACAAGCCGGTGACCTGGCCGAGTTGTTTGCCCGCCCGCTGCTGCGGCGCCAGAAGCTGACCGTCTGAGACCCATCATGCAGCTCACGCTCTGGACCTACGAAGGCCCGCCGCACGTCGGTGCCATGCGCATTGCCGCCGCCATGAAAGACGTGCACTACGTGTTGCATGCACCGCAGGGCGACACCTACGCCGACCTGCTGTTCACCATGATCCAGCGCAGCGATCGCCGCCCGCCGGTCACCTACACCACCTTCCAGGCACGCGACCTGGGCGGCGACACGGCCGAGCTGTTCAAGACCGCCACGCTGCAGGCCTATCAACGCTTTCAGCCGGCCGCCATGCTGGTGGGGGCGTCGTGCACCGCCGAGCTGATCCAGGACGATCCAGGCGGCCTGGCCAAGGCCCTGGCCCTGCCCATCCCGGTGGTGCCACTCGAACTGCCGGCCTATCAGCGCAAGGAGAACTGGGGCGCCGCCGAGACGCTGTACCAACTCGTGCGCAACCTGTGTCCCGCGCCACATGGTGGCCGCCCGCAACGTGAGCCCCGGCCGGCCGATCGCCGCCCGCGCTGCAACCTGCTCGGCCCCACGGCGCTGGGTTTTCGTCATCGTGACGACGTCACCGAGATCACCCGGCTGCTGGCCGACCTGGGTGTGGACGTTCATGTCTGCGCACCGATGGGCGCCCGCGCCGTAGACCTGACCCGGCTGGCCGAGGCCGACTTCAACGTCGTGTTGTACCCCGAGGTGGCGATGCAGACGGCCGCCTGGCTCAAGCGCATTCATGGCCTGCCGCACACCACCATCGTGCCGATCGGCATCGGCGCCACACAAGACTTCATCCGCGAAGTGGCCGAACTCGCCGGCGTCGATGCCACGGCGGTGCTGGCCGGCCAGAACTCGCGTGCACCGTGGTACTCGCGCTCGGTCGACTCGACCTACCTCACCGGCAAACGTGTCTTCATCTTCGGGGACGCCAGCCACGTGGTGGCTGCGGCACGTATCGCCACCCACGAACTGGGCTTCAACGTGGTGGGCCTGGGCACCTACAGCCGCGAGTTCGCACGTGAAGTGCGCGAGGCCGCCAAGCTCTACAACGTCGAGCCACTGATCACCGACGACTACCTCGAAGTCGAGAGCCACATCGCCGAACTGCACCCCGAGCTGGTGCTGGGCACACAGATGGAGCGCCACATCGCCAAACGTCTGGGCCTGCCCTGCGCGGTGATCTCGGCGCCGGTGCATGTGCAGGACTTCCCGGCGCGTTACTCGCCGCAGATGGGCTTCGAAGGCGCCAACGTGTTGTTCGACACCTGGGTGCATCCGCTCATGATGGGGCTCGAAGAGCACCTGCTGCACATGTTCAAGGGTGACGCCGAATTTCATGAAGACGCGGCGCCATCGCACCTCGGCCGCAGCGGCCTGACCCTGCCCGCGACCACGCCGGCAGCCGGCCGTGCGGCAGACCTCGAGCCTGCGCCGGCGCAGGCGATCGACGCGGTCCCTGCCACCCAGCCGGCCTCACTCAGCGCAAACGTACTTGTTCAGACGGCCAGCAATGCCCCCGTCGTGCAGGCCGCCAACACGTCCAGCGCCAATGCAAGCACCTGGGCCGTGGACGCCGAACTCGAGTTGAAAAAGATCCCGTTCTTCGTGCGCGGCAAGGCCAAGCGCAACACCGAACGTTATGCGCAAGAGCGCGGCCTGGCCATCATCACCGTCGAGACACTCTACGATGCGAAGTCGCACTTCAGCCGCTGAGACGGCCACGCCGATCCGTGTCGTCATCGTGACGATGGACACGCATCTGGCCAGCTCGGTCAACCGCGCACACAACACGCTGACGCGCGAGTTTCCGGGCCTCACGCTGTCGCTGCATGCGGCATCCGAGTTCGCGGGCCATCCGCAGGCCCTGGCCCGTTGCAAGGCCGACATCGCGCAGGGCGACATCATCGTGGCCGGCATGATCTTTCTCGAAGATCACTTCCTGCCCATCCTCGACGACCTGCGCGCACGGCGCGAACACTGCGACGCCATGATCTGCATGGCCTCGGCGTCGGAAGTCGTCAAGCTCACGCGGCTCGGCCACTTCGACATGGACAAGCCGGCCAGCGGCCCGATGGCGCTGCTCAAGAAGCTGCGCGGCAACAAGGACAAGAAGGCCACCGGTGGCGCCGCGCAGATGAAGATGCTGCGCCGCCTGCCGCAACTGCTGCGTTTCATCCCTGGCACCGCGCAGGACGTGCGCGCCTACTTCATCACCCTGCAGTACTGGCTGGGCGGTTCCGACGAGAACATGCTCAACCTGGTGCGCCACATCATCGATCGCGGCGCCGACGGCCCGCGTCGTGGCCTGCGTGGCCAGGTCAAGGTAGCGCAGCCGGTCGACTATCCGGACGTCGGTGTCTACCACCCGCGCATGGCCGGTCGACTGAGCGACGACGCCAGCCTCCTGCCGCTGCCCGCCAAGGTGCCGGGACGCGAGGTCGAGGGCACCGTCGGCCTGCTGCTGCTGCGCTCGTACCTGCTGTTCAAGAACGCCAGCCACTACGACGGCGTGATCGCAGCACTCGAAGCCCGTGGCCTGCGTGTCATTCCGGCCTTTGCCGCCGGGCTGGATGCCCGCCCGGCCATCGACGACTACTTCTTCGACGCCGGCCAGCCCATCGTCGACGCCGTGGTCTCGCTGACGGGCTTTTCGCTCGTGGGCGGGCCGGCCTACAACGATGCCAAGGCCGCCGAAGAAGTGCTGGCCAGGCTCGACGTGCCCTACCTGTCGGCACACCCGGTCGAGTTCCAGACACTCGACCAGTGGGGCGGATCCGAACGTGGCCTGCTGCCGGTGGAAAACACCATCATGGTCGCCATCCCCGAACTCGACGGCTCGACCAGCCCCATCGTCTTCGGCGGTCGCCCCGGCGCTCCGGGCGTGACCTGCACCGGCTGCGCGCAAAGCTGCACCTTCACGGCCAGCGAGAACTCGCAGGACATGCGCAGCTGCTCGGAACGGGCCCAGATGCTGGCGGCACGGGTGTCGCGCCTGGTGGCGCTGCGCCGCAGCGAACGGGCCGAACGGCGCGTGGCCATCACCATCTTCAGCTTCCCGCCCAATGCCGGCAACATCGGCAGCGCGGCCTATCTGTCGGTGTTCGAGTCGCTCTTTCACACACTCACCGCGATGAAGGCGCAGGGCTACCGCGTCGATGTGCCGGACAGCGTCGACACGCTGCGCGAGTCCATCCTGCACGGCAACGCCGCACAACATGGCGCCGATGCCAACGTGCACGCGCTGATCCCGGCGGACGACCATGTGCGCCGCGAACGCTGGCTCAAGGAGATCGAAGCCGCCTGGGGCCCCGCGCCCGGCCGCCAGCTCAGCAACGGGCGAGCCATCTTCGTGCTGGGCAAGCAGTTCGGCAACGTGCTGGTGAGTGTGCAGCCGGGCTTCGGATACGAAGGCGACCCGATGCGCCTGATGTTCGAGAAGGGCCTGGCGCCGACCCATGCCTTCTCGGCCTACTACCGCTACCTGCGCGAAGACTTCAAGGCCCATGCGGTGCTGCATTTCGGCACCCACGGCGCACTCGAATTCATGCCCGGCAAACAAAGCGGCATGAGTGGTAACTGCTGGCCCGATCGGCTCATCGCCGATCTGCCCAACATTTACCTCTACGCCTCGAACAATCCGTCGGAAGGTGCGCTGGCCAAACGCCGCAGTGGCGCCACGCTGATCAGCTACCTCACGCCGCCGGTGGCCCAGGCCGGGCTGTACCGTGGCCTGAACGAACTGAAGGGCTCGATCGAACGCTGGCGTGGCCTGGAGCCCGGATCACACGAACGCGCGTCGCTCGCCACCTGCCTGCAGGCCCAGGCCGCTGCGCTGGACCTGACCGACGCCGAACCGGCCTGGGACATCACCCGCAACGGCAATGCCGACACCCAGGTGGCACAGCTCACCGAAGCCGTGCTCGAACTCGAATACACACTCATCCCGCACGGCATGCACGTGGCTGGCCGGGCCCCCGGCGTGGCCGAACGTGTCGACACCCTGCTGGCCATGGCCGAAGCCATGCACGGCCAGGCAATCGCCCGTGAAGCGATCCAGGCCCTGGTCGATGGCCGAGGCATCGAACAAGCGCTGATCGCCAGTGGCCTCAAGCGCGGCACCGACACGCTGGCGCTCATGCGTGACCTGGTCGACAACAACTGCAAACTGGCCGTCGACACCGAAGTTGGCGCCATGCTGCATGCGCTGGACGGCCGCTACATCCGCCCGGCACCGGGTGGTGACCTGCTGCGCACACCGGCCGTGCTGCCGACCGGGCGCAACCTGCATGGTTTCGACCCCTTCCGCATCCCAAGCAGCTTTGCCGTCAAGGACGGTGCCGAGCAGGCCCAGCGCCTGATCGACCGACATCTGGCCGACGGCAATGCCCTGCCCGAGTCGATCGCCATGGTGCTGTGGGGCAGCGACAACCTCAAGAACGAAGGGGCACCGATCGCCCAGGCCCTGGCGCTGATGGGCGCGCTGCCACGCTTCGACAGCTATGGCCGCATCGCCGGTGCATCACTCATCCCGCTCGAACAACTCGGGCGCCCACGCATCGACGTGTTGCTCACCTTGTCGGGCATCTTCCGCGACCTGCTGCCGCTGCAGATCAAGCTGCTGGCCGAAGCCGCCTGGCTGGCCGCGTCGGCCGACGAGCCGCTCGAACAGAACTGGATCCGCAAACATGCGCTGGCCTATCAGCGCGAACACGGCTGCACGCTCGAAGTGGCCTCGCTGCGGGTCTACGGCAACTGCGAAGGTGCTTACGGCTCCAACGTCAACCACCTGATCGACAGCAGCAACTGGTCCGACGAAGGTGAACTGGCCGAGACCTACACACGCCGCAAGGGCTTCGCGTATGGCCGCGACGGCCGCGCCCAGCAACAAAGTGCGCTGCTGCAAAGCACGCTGGCCGATGTGCAGCTCACGTACCAGAACCTCGACTCAGTTGAACTGGGCGTGACCACGGTCGACAACTACTTCGACACGCTGGGCGGCATCACCCAAGCAGTCAAGGTGGCCAAGGGCGGGCACACGCCGCCGGTCTACATCGGTGACCAGACCAAGGGCGACGGCGCGGTGCGCTCGCTCAAGGAACAGGTCGCACTCGAAACCCGCACCCGCATGCTCAACCCCAAGTGGTACGAAGGCATGCTCGAACACGGCTACGAAGGTGTGCGCCAGATCGAGGTGCACCTTACCAACACGATGGGATGGTCGGCCACCACCGGCCAGGTGCAGCCCTGGGTCTACCAGCAGCTGACCCAGACCTTCATGCTCGACCCGACCATGCGCGACCGCCTGGCGCGCCTGAACCCCACGGCGTCGGCCAAGGTGGCGAACCGCCTGCTCGAAGCGCATCAGCGCAACTACTGGCAACCCGACGATGCCACGCTGGCAGCGCTGCGGCGTGCCGGTGAAGAACTCGAAGACCGGCTCGAAGGAGTCTTTGTCCCCGCCGCCATCGAAAGGGCCGCTGCATGAACTACCCCACCGATCCGGCGCTGCTGCAGCCCGACGTCTCCATCCCGGTGACAGCCATCGGCCGCGGCCGCCCGGCCAAGCTGGGCGACCCGCGCCTGGACGGCGAAGGCAGCGTGCAGGTGCAGCTCGACCCGAGCCTCAAGATCGGCATGGCCAAGGTCTTTGCCGTGTACGGCAAGGGTGGCATCGGCAAGAGCACCACATCGAGCAACCTGTCGGCGGCCTTCAGCAAGATGGGCAAACGTGTGCTGCAGATCGGCTGCGACCCCAAACACGACAGCACTTTCACACTCACCAAGAAGATGCTGCCGACCGTGATCGACGTGCTCGAAACGGTCAACTTCCACTCCGAAGAACTGCGCCCCGAAGACTTCGTGTTCGAGGGCTACAACGGCGTCATGTGTGTCGAGGCCGGTGGCCCGCCGGCCGGCACCGGTTGCGGCGGCTACGTGGTCGGCCAGACCGTCAAGCTGCTCAAGGAACACCACCTGCTCGAAGACACCGACGTGGTGATCTTCGACGTACTCGGCGACGTGGTCTGCGGCGGTTTCGCCGCGCCGCTGCAGCATGCCGACCGCGCCCTCATCGTCACGGCCAACGACTTCGATTCGATCTTCGCGATGAACCGCATCGTGCAGGCCATCGGCGCCAAGGCCAAGAACTACAACGTGCGCCTGGGCGGCGTGATCGCCAACCGCAGCGCCGAGACCGACCAGATCGACAAGTTCAACGCCCGCGTCGGCCTCAAGACCATGGCGCGTTTCCCCGACCTCGACGCCATCCGGCGCAGCCGCCTGAAGAAGTCCACCCTGTTCGAGATGGACGAGACACCCGAGGTCAAGGCCGTGCAGGACGAGTACCTGCGCCTGGCCGCCAGCCTGTGGGTGGGCTACGAGCCGCTGGCCGCGGTGGCCCTCAAGGACCGCGACATCTTCGACCTGCTCGGGTACGACTGACACCTCGCCCACCCCGACAACGCGACCGACGAGCAATACCCCATGGACATGCGTACCAATGACTATCAGCTGCGCCGCGGCGAGATCGAAACCTACTTCGATCGCACAGCCGTGCAAGCCTGGGCCCGGCTCACGTCCACCGCACCGGTGGGCCGCATCCGCGCCACGGTGCGCGCCGGACGCGACCAGATGCGCGCCCAGTTGCTCGACTGGCTGCCCGCCGACCTGAGCGGCCTGCGCCTGCTCGATGCCGGTTGTGGCACCGGCGCGCTGGCCGTCGAAGCCGCACGGCGCGGCGCCGAGGTGCTGGCCATCGACCTGTCGCCCACCCTGGTGGCACTGGCACGCGAACGCACGCCGCATGACCTGGGCGGCGGCAGCATCGACTTCCGCTCGGGCGACATGCTCGACCCGGCCCTGGGCGAGTTCGACCACGTGGTGGCGATGGACTCACTCATCCACTACGACGCGCCCGACGTCACGCGTGTGCTGGGCGCCTGGGCCGGGCGTTGCCGCGGCACGATGCAGTTCACCTTCGCGCCCAAGACACCGTTGCTGGCCGGCATGCATGCGGTGGGACGGCTGTTTCCGCGTGGTGACCGCGCACCGTCCATCGTGCCGGTGGGGCAAAAACATCTGCATCGTCTGATCAGCGAACACGCCGACCTCAAGGCCTGGAAGGCCGCCAACACCCGCCGGGTCGCCGTGGGTTTCTACACCTCGCAAGCCTGGCAGTGGGTGCGCCAGGCATGAACCTCAGCGAACGCGTTCGCCTGAGCCAGCTCGCTGTGCGTGGCTGGACCAAGGTCGCGCCTCGTTTTCTGCCCTTTGCCGACGCGGCGAGTGTCGACCTGCCGCTGCCCCGGCTGTTGCGCCTGTCGCTGTTCCAGGTCTCGGTGGGCTTGGCGCTGGCGCTGCTCAACGGCACACTCAACCGCGTCATGATCGTCGAGCTGGCGGTGCCAGCCTGGCTGGTGTCGCTGATGGTGGCGCTGCCCATCGTGTTTGCGCCGCTGCGCGCGCTGGTGGGTCACAAGAGTGACCATCACCTGTCGGCGCTGGGCTGGCGGCGGGTGCCGTACATCTGGTTCGGCTCGCTGATGCAGTTCGGCGGCCTGGCCATCCTGCCGTTTGCGCTGCTGGTGCTGACCGGTCAGGGCGAGGGCCCGGCCTGGGTGGGGCAGATTGGCGCGGCGCTGGGGTTCCTGCTCATCGGTGCAGGGCTGCACACCACTCAAACCGCCGGCCTGGCGCTGGCCACCGATCTGGCCCCGGCCGACACCCGCCCGCGTGTGGTGGCGCTGCTGTATGTGTCGCTGCTGGTTGGCATGGTCGGCAGTGCACTGCTGCTGGGCTGGTTGCTGCGCGACTTCACACCCACCCGCCTGATACAGGTGGTGCAAGGCGCCGGCGTGGTGACGATGGTTCTCAATGCGGTCGCGCTGTGGAAGCAGGAGCCGCGCAGGCCGCGCCATCTGCGCTCGCCCGAGGAACTGGCGGCCGCCGAACACACCGAACGTTTCGCCGATGCCTGGCGGCGTTTCATCGGCCTGCCACGCGCCAAGAGACTGATGTGGGCGCTGGGCCTGGGCACGGCGGCCTTCAGCATGCAAGACATCCTGCTCGAACCCTACGGTGGCCAGATCCTGGGCCTGGCAGTGGGCAGCACCTCGTCACTCACGGCCTTGACGGCACTGGGTGCACTGAGCGCATTTGCATTGGCCGGCGCCAAGCTGCAACAAGGTTGTGACCCGATCCGCCTGGCGGCAGTCGGCGCGTTGATCGGCATCGTCGCGTTTGCTGCCGTCGTATTTGCCGAGCCTCTGGCCGAGGCCTGGCTGTTCTATGCCGGCGCCTTGTTGATCGGCCTTGGTGGCGGGTTGTTCAGCGTCACCACCCTGACCGAAGCCATGGGCCTGGATCTGCCCGACACCCAAGGCGCCGGCCCGGTCTGGCCCTGGGTGCCTGGGGCGCCGTGCAGGCCAGCTCGGCCGGTGTGGCCATCGCCCTGGGCGGCGCGCTGCGCGACATCGTGTCCGCCGCCGCGACCCAGGGTTGGCTGGGCAGCGCCCTGGCGCATCCGGCGACCGGCTACAGCCTCGTCTATCACGTCGAGATCGCCCTGCTTTTTGCCACGCTGGTGGCGCTGGGTCCGCTGGTTCGCACCAGCCGGACCAGGCGCATGGCGGGCAACAAGTTCGGTCTCGCCGAATTTCCGGGCTGACACAGCAGTGCCTGCCCTTCATTGCTGAGGAGAAACCCATGACCACCGGCGCTGTCACTGCTTCCATCGACCTGGCTCAGGTCGTCCTGTACATGTTCTGGATCTTCTTTGCCGGCCTGTGCTACTACCTGCACCGCGAAAGCAAACGCGAGGGTTATCCGCTCGTGGCCGATGGCCGTCAGGGGCGTGCAGTCTTCGAAGGTTTCCCGGGGCTGCCCGAGCCCAAGACCTTCCTGATGCGTGACGGCACAACCAAACAAGCGCCACCGGGCTCGGGTGAAGACCCGCGTGTGCCCAATATGGAGCGCAGTCACGACTATCCCGGCAACCCCTACGACCCGATCGGCAACCCCTTGCTGGCTGGTGTAGGACCAGGTGCCTATGCCCTGCGCGCCGATGTACCCGACCTGACACTCGACAACCAGCCACGCATCGTGCCGCTGCGAGTCGCGCCAGGCTTCGATGTCGATGCGAAAGGGCCGGATCCGCGTGGCTTCACCGTGCGTGGCGCTGATGGCGGCATTGCCGGTGACGTGGTCGATCTGTGGATCGACCGCTCGGAGCACATGTTCCGCTACCTCGAGATCCAGCTCGACGCCGGTGGGCGCGTGTTGCTGCCGATGAACTTTGCCTCGGTCACCCCGAACCGGGTCAACGTTTCGGCCCTGCTGGGCCACCAGTTCGCCGACGTGCCGACCACCAGGTCGCCAGAGCAGATCACGCTGCTCGAAGAAGAACGTGTCACGGCGTACTACGGAGCCGGCACGCTCTACGCCGAACCCTCGCGTCTGGAGCCGCTGATATGAGCGTGTTGAAAGCCCGTCGCGTCGAACCAAGCGGCGAGCACGAGTTCGAGCCGATGCACGGACTGCCCGACCAACTGCCCGCTGGTGAAACGCTGCTGTGGCAAGGGTCGCCCGACTGGCGCCGACTGGCTGTCGATGCCTTTCATGTCCGCGCGCTGGCGGTGTACTTCGTGCTGATGCTGGCCTGGCGGGCCGGCTCGGTGCTGGCGGACGGCGGTGGCGCCGTGCAGGCCGTGGCCTCTCTGGCCTGGCCGCTGCCGCTGGCATTGACCGGGCTGGGCCTCGTTTGTGCGTTGGCATGGCTGTCGGCTCGTACCACCGTCTACACACTCACCAACCGGCGGGTGGTGATGCGCCTGGGCATCGTGTTGTCGATCAGCTTCAACATACCGCTGCGGCGCATCGAGTCGGCCAGCCTGCACCGTGCCAGCGGCGCAGGCGGCGACATCTGCATCCTCATCACCCAGCCACAGCGTATTGCCTACCTGCACCTGTGGCCGCATGCCCGGCCCTGGCATGTCAAGCGCACCCAGCCGATGCTGCGCGCGCTGGCAGACGTGAAGCTGCCGGCGCAACTGCTGGCCGATGCGCTGCGGGCAACCCTGGAGGCCGGTCAGGCTCAACAGGCGACGCAAGCTCCTGCAACACCTGCACAAGCGGGCCAAGGCCAGGCGCAACGGCCTGCTCACAGCGGTCGCAGGCTGACGATGGCGGCCTGAGGCTGCAGACCGTTCCACACCTTCCATCAACCTGTCTAGGCAACCATCCATGAGCCACAGCCATAGCCATGACATGACGCTGCCCCGTGTGCCCCTCATGGCACTGGTCGGGCTGGTGACCGCCACCGTGCTGCTGGTGGCCGGCTACCGGCTCGTGAGCTCGGGTGAGAGCGAATTCGCGCCCACAGGCCAGGTGCTGGCCGACCGGGCCTTGCGCTTCGAGGACCGCGCAGATGGCGGCATCGTCGTGCGCGGCAGTGACGGTCAGGTCGTGCGTGTGATCGAACCCGGCGCCGACCCGTTCGTGCGCGGTGCCTTGCGTGCACTCGTGCGTGAGCGGCGCAGCCTGGGCATAGGCGCAGACACACCGTTTCACCTGGTGGCGCGTGCCAACGGACGGCTGACTCTGGTCGACCCCAGCACGCAGCGCAGGCTCGACATTGAATCCTTCGGCCCAGCCCAGTCGACGGCGTTTGCCCGCCTGCTGGACCTGCCACAACGCTGAACCAGCCAGCTCAGGCCTGATCGTCCACCCCGTTGCGAAAGCACCCCATGGAACTTACCGCCGACCAGATTGCCAGCCCCACCGATGCCATCCAGCGTGCCCGAGCCAGCACCTTGTTGACACCGCGCTTCTACACCACCGACTTCAAGGCCTTCAACGACATCGATGTCGAGCCGGTGCGCGCCGAGTGGGACCAGGTGATGGCCGAATACCAGGGCGACAACAACCATGATCACTTCCAGCGCAGCGAAGACTTCGCCTCGCAGATCCGTGAGTTGCCGCCTGCGCTGAAGCAGGAGTTCCTCGACTTTCTGGTCAGTTCACTCACCTCGGAGTTCTCGGGTTGCGTGCTCTACAACGAGATCCGCAAACACGTGGACAACCCCGAGGTGAAGCAGTTGATGACCTTCATGGCACGCGACGAATCGCGCCATGCCAGCTTCATCAACCAGTCGCTCAAGGACTACGGACTGGCGGTGGATCTAGGCACACTCAAGCGCACCAAGGCCTACACCTACTTCAAGCCCAAGTACATCTTCTACGCCACCTACCTCAGCGAGAAGATAGGCTACGCGCGTTACATCACCATCTACCGCCAGCTCGAGCGCCATCCCGAGCTGCGCTTCCATCCGATCTTTCGCTGGTTCGAACGCTGGTGCAACGACGAGTTCCGCCACGGCGAATCGTTCGCGTTGATCCTGCGCTCGAAGCCCGAACTGCTGACTGGTGGCAACCGGTTGTGGATCCGGTTCTTCTTGCTGGCGGTGTACGCAACCATGTTCGTGCGCGACCACAACCGGCCCGAAATGCACGACGCCATGGGCCTGAACGCCACCGAATACGACTACACGGTGTTTCGCATCACCAGCCAGATCTCGAAGCAGGCGTTCCCGTTCACACTCGACATCGACCACCCGGTATTCCGAGCTGGCATGGACCGCTTGTGTGTGTTGTCCGCAGCCATGGACGCAGCCAAGGCACGCGGCGGACTCGTCGGCAAGCTTCAGCAGGCGGTCTGTGCAGTGAAGGGCTTTGGCACGTTTGCGCGCCTTTACCTGCTGCCGACACGTGAACACGACCTGCCCAAGACGATACACATGGCGCCGACCTGGTAACCCCATGTCGTCCCTGATCTGGCCGGTCCTGTTTGCGTTGTTGATCTGGTGGCTCAGCACCGGATTCATCTTGTATCTCGACGGGCTGCCGAGGTCGACCTTTCCCGCCACCATGACGATGGCAACCATCACCCTGGGCGCCGCCCTGTGGGGCCTGGTGGGCACCCGCGCCGACACCGGCGCCAGCGGCGGCTACTGCGCCTTCACCTGTGCGCTGCTGGTGTGGGCCTGGCAGGAGATCGCCTTCTTGCTGGGCATCGTCACCGGCCCACGACGCGAGCCCTGCCCGCCCGGCGTACAGGGCCGGCAACGCACCTGGCTGGCATTTCAGACGGTGCTGCATCACGAACTGGCATTGTTGGTGCTGGCTGCTGCCGTCTGGATTGCCGTGGGCGACGGCGAGAACCGCATCGGGCTGTGGACGTTTCTGGCACTCTGGATCATGCGACAGAGCGCCAAGCTCAACCTCTTTCTCGGTGCGCGCAATCTGAGCGAGGCCTTCTTGCCCCCGCACCTGCGCTATCTGCACAGCTACTTCAGGCGTCGACCGATGAACGCCTTGTTCCCGGTATCGATCACAGTCACTTCGGCTGCCGCCTGGTGGGTCTGGCAACAAGCGCTTGATGCCGCAGCCATGCAAGCGCCGGGACTGGCACTCGTAGGCACCTTGCTGGCCCTGGGCGCACTCGAACACGCCATGCTGGTACTGCCCCTACCGCCCGAGGCCCTGTGGAAGTGGGGCTTGCGCTCACGCGAGGCAGCAGCCCTCGACTAACGAGGCCGACCCAACCTTCTGCATCAATGACCTGCCGCGTCCTGTGCCGTGTATTCATTGCCCCACCACTGGCATCCGGTCGGCATTGACTGGTGCTGGCAGGGCGTCGACACAATTTCAAGTGCAACACATTGAGCTTGACCAAACCGACCCCGCATCGGGCGAGCGCGCGACAAGTGTCAGCCTCAATTGACGATACCATCATGTAAGCCTAGAGTGACACTACACAAGAATGACAAAGGGAGGCGTCGTGGCACCCGCCATCGACAACCTGCGTGCGGGTTCAGCACGAATTTGATCGAATGATTCACGAGGAGAGTCGTTATGGAAATCGATCCGAACAAAGTCTGGCCGACTGGCTTGACGTTGCCGGAAGCCGAGGAGTTGCATCGGCATGTGATCGAGGGCACACGTATTTTCGGCTTCATCGCCGCACTTGCGCACCTGCTCGCGTACATCTACACGCCCTGGCTCCATTAAGGGGAACAGAACATGAACCAAGGAAAGATCTGGCTGGTTGTGAAGCCCACCGTGGGCCTGCCGCTGTTCCTCGGCGGTGTTGCCTTGATTGCACTGCTTGTGCATCTGGCCCTGCTGAACAACACGACATGGTTCCCCGCGTATTACAACGGCGGTACCAAGGCAAAGACCGCAGCGGTTGAAACAACCGACTCGGCAAAGGTCGTGGTGGCGTCTACCGAACAGAAGACGTCGAAGTCCCAATAGAGGGCTGCGATTTGGCTTCGCCCATCTGGGGCCGGAATGTCAACATTCCGGCCCCAGATTCACTTCAGGCGGTTGCCACGCGCCTGAAGTTGCGCAGCAGCGGAACCATGGCCACCATGGCTGCAAACAGCAAGACAATCTCGATGCTGTACACAAAGATGTAGCCCGTTGCCGGACCACTGTGGCCGAAGAACGAGCCATTTCGCTCGGCCAAGCCACTCACCACATCACGCAGCACGCCACCCAGCGCCACGGCCATACCCGCGGCAGATGCTTGAACAGCGCCCCAGGTGCCCAACGCCAGGCCGGCCTGGCTTTCTGGGGCGTGATTCATGGTGGCCGTCAGCGTGCCGTGGCCGAACAGGCCACCGCCAAAACCAATCGCCAGTGTCCCCAGTCCAAACATCACCGGAGACTGCAGCGGCGCCGAAAATATGACCGCCAGAAATGCCGGCACCCCGACCATGGCGCCGTATGCTGCCATGCGAAACGGGTCGAATCCGCGGCTCAATACCTTGGACGCCAGGCCAAAACCCAGCAAACCACCAATTGCCAACGTCGCGGTGAGTTTGGTGGTGGCAGCTACCGACAACTCGAGAATCTGCCCGCCGTACGGCTCGAGCAGCACGTCTTCCATACTGAAAGCCATGGTGCCAAGACCAACCGCAACCAGGCGGCGTATCGCGTTGTCACCGTGGGTGAAGGCAGCCCAGGCCTCCTTGAAGGAGCTGGGCTTCTCTTGCTCGACGCGACTCGTGCGTTTGCGCGACTCCTGTTTCCACAGGGCAATCGCGTTGAGTATCAAGGTCGCCACGGCAGCACCTTGAATCACCTGTATCAGGCGGCCTGGCGAGAACTCGGCGAGCACCTCGCCGAATATGAAGGCGCTGCCTATCATGCCCAGCAGCAGCATCACGTACATGAGCCCGACGACCTTGGGCTGCGACTCGACCGGAGCCAGATCGGTGGCCAATGCGAGGCCGGCAGTCTGCGTGGTGTGCAAGCCAGCGCCTACAAGCAGGAATGCCAATCCTGCGCCCATGTGCCCGACCCATGCGGGCCATTGATGGGCATTTCCGCCCCCTGACAACACCAACAACGCAAACGGCATGATGGCAAGACCGCCGAACTGCACCATCGTGCCGCGCCATATGTAAGGCACGCGTTTCCACCCCAGCGCCGACACATGGGTGTCCGACCTGAACCCGATGAAGGCGCGAAAAGGCGCAAAGATCAGCGGCAGCGAGATCATCACCGCCACCCAGGCGGCCGGCACGTTGAGCTCGACGATCATGACGCGATTCAGCGTGCCGATGAGCAGCACCAATGCCATGCCCACCGAGACCTGGAACAGCGACAACCGGAGCAGGCGCGACAGCGGCAGGTCAGGCGTCGCCGCGTCCGCAAAGGGCAGAAATCGCGGCCCCATGTCCGCCCAGGTCCGCATGAGTTTCTGACTGATGGGATTCATGCTCTTCGAGTGTTTGCGCTCGATCCGGACCAGGCCTTGCGTGCAGGAAATCCCTAGTCCTCGAGCCCTATGTCAATGCCGCCATTCTTGGTCTATGTCAATCTTGACTGACACCACGACTGTACTCTACATGTGACAAGGTCATCAATCGACGAGGAGTTCCCCGATGCGCATAGTCCTGATCCATCCCAACTACCACTCTGGCGGCGCAGAAATCGCAGGGAACTGGCCGCCGGCCTGGGTTGCCTATCTGACCGGTTATCTGAAGGCAGGTGGGTACGACGATGTGACCTTCATCGACGCCATGACCCACCATCTGACCGACGATCAGGTGCGTGCGCGTCTGGTAGAACTCGACCCGGATGTGGTCGGGGCCACTGCCATCACTCCCGCCATCTACAAGGCCGAACGTATCCTGCAGGTGGCCAAGGAAGTGAACCCGAATGTGATCACTGTGCTGGGCGGCATTCACGGCACCTTCATGTATCCGCAGGTGCTCAAGGAGGCACCCTGGATCGACGCCATCGTGCGCGGCGAAGGTGAACAGGTGTTCCTGAACCTCGTCACCGCGGTGGACAACGGCAGCTGGTTGCTCGACCGTCAGGCGGTGCGCGGCATCGCCTTTCAGGTCGACGGCAAGGTGATCGCTACGGCCGCCGAACCCACCATCGAAGACCTCGACCGCATCACGCCCGACTGGGGCATCCTCGAATGGGACAAGTACATCTACATCCCGATGAACACCCGTGTGGCGATACCCAACTTCGCGCGCGGCTGCCCGTTCACCTGTACCTTTTGCAGCCAGTGGAAGTTCTGGCGCGATTACCGCATCCGCGACCCGAAGAAGGTGGTCGACGAGATCGAGACGTTGGTGCGCGACCACCAGGTCGGCTTCTTCATCCTGGCCGACGAAGAGCCCACCATCCACCGCAAGAAGTTCATCCAGTTCTGTGAGGAGTTGATCGCGCGCGATCTGGGCGTGTTGTGGGGCATCAACACCCGCGTGACCGACATCCTGCGCGACGAGAAGCTGCTGCCCTTGTTCCGCAAGGCCGGGCTGATCCACGTGTCGCTCGGCACCGAGGCCGCGGCACAACTCAAGCTCGATCGCTTCAACAAGGAAACGACCATCGCGCAGAACAAGAAGGCCATCCAGCTGCTGCGCGACGCCGGCATCGTCACCGAGGCCCAGTTCATCGTCGGCCTAGAGAACGAGACCGCCGAGACGCTCGAGGAAACCTATCGCATGGCGCGCGACTGGAACCCCGACATGGCCAACTGGGCGATGTACACACCCTGGCCGTTCAGCGATCTGTTCCAGGAACTGGGCGACAAGGTCGAGGTGTTCGACTTCGAGAAATACAACTTCGTCACCCCGATCATGAAGCCCGACGCGATGGACCGCGCCGAGTTGCTCGACCGGGTGATGAACAACTACCGCCGCTTCTTCATGAACAAGAGCTTCTTCCAGTACCCCTGGGAGAAGGACAAGCTGCGTCGCAAATACCTGCTGGGCTGCCTGAAGGCCTTCCTGAAAAGCAGCTTCCAGCGCACCTTCTATGACCTGGGCAGAGTCGGCTACTGGGGGCCGCAGAGCAAGAAGACGGTCGACTTCGCCTTCGACAACACACGTGAGTTCGAGCGGCCTTCCGCCGCCATGACGGCCGATGCCGACGCCGGCTGGGTCACCATGCACGGCCCCAAGATCGAACACAAGCGCCGGCAAGGCGAAATCAATGCCGCCATGGCCTGCGGCGGCGGCACCGAACAGCTGGCAGATTCGGACTTCGATGTGGTGCTGGCATCAGGTGCCAACGACGCGGCCCGGGCCACCGTGGCTGCGAAGGGGGCGGCGGGGGCTCCGGCATGAGTGCAGCCGTCCTGCCGGTCGACCTGCGCGCCCGTATCGGCCCCAACGCGATCACGCGGGTGGCTGAGGCGCTGCAGGCACGCGCCGGCGAAGCCGCCGCCGTCAGCGTGTTTTCGCGTGCGGGGCTATTGAGCCACCTGTCCCAGCCACCGCAGCACATGGTAGACGAAGCCGATGTGCTGAGCCTACACATGGCGCTGCGGGCAACCTTGGGCACCGAGGAAGCCGAGGTAGTAGCCGGCGACGCGGGTCGGCGCACCGGCGACTACCTGCTGGCACACCGCATACCGCGTCTTGCCCAGGTAATCCTCAAGCTTCTGCCTGCGCCGCTGGCCGCTCGTGCCCTGCTGGCTGCAGTGGGCAAACACGCCTGGACCTTTGCAGGCAGCGGCACATTTGCCGTCGAGTTCGGGCCGCCCTTGCTGCTGACCCTGCACAACAACCCGCTGTGTCGAGGCGTGTCACTGCCCGATCCCGGCTGCATGTTCTACGCAGCCACATTCGAACGCCTGTTCCAGGAGCTGGTCCATCCAATGGCCAAGGTCGTGGAGATCAGCTGCGAAGCCTGTGGGGACGATTGCTGCCAATTCGATGTTCGGTGGCCCTGAGGCCCTCAGTGCCTGCCGCCTCACAGGCGTTCAGGTCACACGTTCAGGCACGTCGATCAAACCGGCCGGCAACCGGAAGCTCACCACCTCGGCCTTTCCCGGCAATTGGCGGGTGGCACGAACGCCCAGTTCTCGTAGGCGCCTGGCCACGCCCTGCACCAGCACCTCTGGTGTGCTGGCACCAGCGGTGAGCCCGATGCAACCGGTACCGAGCAGCCAGCTCGGGTCGATCTGGCTGGCATCTTCGATCAACCAGGCAGGCACACCTTGCTGCTCGGCTACTTCGCGCAGCCGACAGCTGTTGCTGCTGTTGCGTGCGCCGACCACGAGCACGACATCGACCTGACGCGCCATGATGCGCACCGCGGTCTGACGGTTCTGCGTGGCGTAACAGATGTCCGACAGTGCTGGCCCCTGGATATCGGGGTATCGCTCGCCCAACGCAGCAATGATGTCGCGTGTGTCGTCCACGCTCAGGGTGGTCTGTGTCACGTAGGCGAGCGGTGTGCCAGGCGCGATGTCTAGCGTGTGCACATCCATGACTGACGACACCACACGCGCCGGCCCGTCGATCGAGCCCAACGTGCCTTCGACCTCGTCGTGACCTGCGTGGCCGATGATGATGACGGTCAGCCCACGGGCGGCGTAACCCTGTGCCTGCTGATGCACCTTGGCCACCAGGGGACAGGTGGCATCGATCACTTTCAGATCACGTGCCGCAACATCGGCCACAACACGTTGCGACACCCCATGGGCGCTGAACACCGTGACCGCACCACGCGGTATGTCGCCGATGGCGTCGACGAAGATGGCGCCGCGGCGCTCGAGCATCTTGACGACATGCCCGTTGTGCACGATCTCGTGAAAGACATGCACCGGCGCGCCGTGCAACTCGAGCGCTTTCTCCACCACGTCGATGGCCCGCACCACGCCGGCGCAAAAGCCACGAGGCTGCGCCAGCAGCACATCGGCAGACAGGACCTGCTTGATCGCCATGTCCATGTTGTCACCAACGCCGCGATGTGCTCAAACGCAGGGGCCTACTTCGGCGCAGTTGTCGAGACCCCGGCAACCGCCGCCGCCGGCACGGCGTTGGCCGCCACCACGGTCGGTCCCAAGACAGGGTGATCCTCGAGCAGCGGCGCCCCCCTGAGCGGCTTGTTCTGTCCCTGGTGGCAGGTCGCGCAACTTATCTTCGGCACGTCGCCTAGCGGCCCCAGGCGTTCCGGCGGGAACGTGGTCGTCAGCGGTTCCATGTAGGTCTTGTTCAGATCACGCGCCATGCGGATGGCATGGAAGGCGACGGTACGTTGCGGCGGGCTCTGGTCCCACGCGGCAAATGAGCGGCTGTTGTGGCAGAACGTGCAGTTGACACCGAGTGACGTCGAGATATGCACCATCAACGAATAGGTGGCCTCGGTCTGCTTGATGTTCTGGAGGTTGCCGGTAGGCAATGCCGTCCCGCCCAGTACCCGTATGGGTGTGTCCTGCAGCAGGAAGGGTGTGAACGGGTCGTAGGGTGTGGCCATCAAGCCCGCTTCGATCGCCGGCTTGTTCTGTCCGGCGCTGCCTGCCGTCGATCCCTTCGCTTGTCTGGGCCCCGGGTCGGTAAACCACACCTTGGCCGGCACGGGTTGGCCGCGATGGCAGGTGTAGCAGGTGACGCCGGTGGCGGCGACGTGGTTCTGCCAGTCCTTGTTGATGTGCAGGGTCATCTGCAACATCTTGCGTGCCACGGTCTTGGTGTACAGCTTGTCGATCGACAGATCGTCACCCGTCACGTGGCAGTAGGCACAGCCCTGCGCCGGCGCCACCCAGGCCGTGATGGCCAGCATGGTGCGAGTGAACTCGCCCACCGACAGATTGCCCAGCACCTGCACGTTCTTGAAGATGTCCTTTGCCAGCGGGCCACCTGCGGGCATTGCCGGGATGGCCGTGGGCGGCACCTGGGCAGCATCCAGCGCCGACGTGATGCGCGGATTGCTCACCTGCACCATGCCAGTCCCGCGGAAACCGTTTTGCACCGAGTCGATCGGAGGCTTCTCGCAGCCACTGAGCAGGGCTGCGCCGAGCAGCGCCACCAGTCCCCCAGTGAAGAGATTCTTCATGAGATTACCTTGTTGGTTTCGGGTAGATGGGGACCAGCACCATCACTTGGGCAGCAGTGCCGGATCCGCACCGACCGGGAACGCCGCCGGATAAGCAGGCGCCACGCCGTGCTGCACAGCCCAGAGGTACCAGTTGTCGACCACCGTGCCGGTCAGCAGGATGCCGATGCCACCAGTGAGCGGGCACAGAACGGCGAACCACCAGGCCCAGCGGTGGATGGACTCCATCGTGGCGTTGAAACCCATGGTCCAGCGCCAGAACAGCGCCGCACGTTCGGACGCCGTGCCGCGGTCGACGATCTGCTCCACCTCGCGTTCACCGCCATAACGACCAACGGCCAGGATGGTGGCGCCGTGCATCGCGAACAGCAGCGTCGAGCCGTACAGGAAGGCGATCGACAACATGTGGAACGGGTTGTAGAACAGGTTGCCGTAGCGCAGCGAGAAGGCAGCTGTCCAGTCGAGGTGCGGGAAGATACCGAACGGCACCGCCTCGCCCCAGTTGCCCATCATGACGGGGCGAATGAAGCCCAGCACCAGGAACAGCCAGATCGCCGACATGAACGCCCAGGCCGTGTGTGAGCCCAGCCCGAGCGCGTGAGCGCGGCGGTACATGCGCACACACCACAGGATCAGCGACAGCGTCAGGAAAAAACCAGCCATCAGCCACCAACCGCCTTGCGCCAGGGGCGGAATATGCAAGCCGTATGCAGGCGACGGCGGCTCGAGTGCCAGCCAGGGCAGTTGGCGCACGAACTGGATCGGGCTCCAGTTCACCGACGCGAGCATGTTCAGGCCGATGATCTCGAAGGCCACGAAACCACACAACAGCGAAGCCAGGCCGAACCAGCCGAGGTAGATCGGCCCGAGCTGTGCGTCACCGATCATCCCCAGCAGGCGCGAATGAAACGGCGTCAGGACTCGTTCACTACCTCCACTGGCGAGGGGCACACCGGCGTACGACGGCGTGTGTGCCTGTACCCGGGTGAATAGGTTCTCGAAGTTGGCCATGTAGGCTTCTCCTCAGGGTTCTGAAATTTGAGCGGGCGTGGACCGATAGGGCTTCAGCGCCAGATCGGCAGGCTCAACCACCAGCCCCACCACTCGGGCCATCCACGCGTCCAGAACGGACCACTGATGACGATGCACACGGCGCTGAAGAACACCGCTGCGAGTGCCAGGTACAGGCCCAGCCGGTGCACACCCAATGTGCCGATCGAATAACCGACCGTGTCGCGAAAGAACGTGTTCTCGTGTTCGGCCGTCTTGACCATCTGACCCTTGACCGGGTTCGACGCCGACAAGATGAGTGACCCGTGCAACGCCAGGGCAAAGGTGGTGGCGAAGAAGAAACTGATCGCCAGCATGTGCGCCGGGTTGTAATGGAAGTGCAGATACTGGTAGCCGGTGTTGGATACCCAGTCGAGGTGGCTCATGATCCCGTACGGAAACCCATGACCCCAGGCGCCGAGCAGGATGGGCCGGATCACCTCGAGCGTGATGTAGGCAAAGATTGCCATGCCGAAGGTGGCGGGTACGTGGTACCCCATGCCCAGCTTTCGGCAGATCTCGACCTCTCGCAGTGCCCACGACACAAACGCGCCGATTGCGCAAATGGTGATGAGTTGCCACAACCCACCTTCAGCGAGTGGTGCAAACCTGAGTCCGTACGAAAGATCAGGCGGCGCGATATTGATCTGCCAGATGTTCCAGGTCGGCCCGAGTGCCGCGCCCCAGACGATCAGCAAGGTGCCGACGACCGAGAAGAACATGGTCGTGACGCCGAAGAAACCGACGTAGAACGGTCCTACCCAGAAGTCGAACAGATCGCCTCCGAGCAGCGTTCCGCCGCGCACCCGATACTTCTTCTCGAAACTGAGCATGGCCATCGCTGGCTCCCGTTTTGAACGCCTCCCGGAACGGGACGCGTCGTTGTGCATTCATGGGCGACCAGCGGCGCACAGGGCGCCCTCTGGTCGCTGAGTTGCAGTTGCCCGCCTGGATAGGGCAGGCGTCCGCCAATCGCGTTCAGGCCGAAGGGGGCATCGGCACGACTTCGACCACTGCCGTCTTGGTTTTCTTGGCACCTTCGATCCAGTTGTACTTGTCGGTACTGAGCAAGATGAAATGGATCAACACTGCCAGTCCGAACAGGAACGTGAACAGCGCGATAAGGACCCGACGCGGGTCGAACAAAAGCCACAATCTCCACATGTTTCGTTTCTCCTAGGGAATGGATGACATGAAGGTGTAAACCGCCGACTTGACGCCGCCGATCAACGACCCCTCTCCCTCGGCGCCTGGAAACCAGGAACGCCAACGCATGGTCAGCAACTCGGCGACGAGGGCGATCACCAGAAACACGGCAAAGCTGACGCAGAACACAAGACGTGAGACCTGGTGGTCGACGACCTGTGGTGCGCTGGTCTTGAGTGTTGAAGCTGCCATGGAATGCTCCTTATGAGCGGGTACTTAGAGCCACGAGCGCCAGTTCCAGACCAGCACGTGGGCGACGATCGCGACCACCGTGAAGCCTATGAAACTGGTAGTGAAGATGCCGTGGAATTCACGGGCCTCCTGCTCTGTCAACCCGGACAGTGAGCCGTTTCGATCAGCCATAACTTGGTTCCTTTATCGAATGGCCTCTCGGCCAACATTGGCCTTGCGACCGTTACCGCGCCATACCCGCGCGGCGAGGATTGCCGTGCCCACCGGAGAACCTCGCGGACACGACAATGGGTGAGCCCAGAATCGAGGGCGCGTCGGTTGCTGTGCGGCGCCTCATGCCGGCCTGATGTGCAGCGTCATGCTGTTGCCCCCTGTGTCAGCGCCGTGCGGGCGCGCGCCACACGTTCGGCGGTGACACGTTCTTCTCCGGCCTGACGAGCGTCG
The DNA here is from genome assembly GCA_016702605.1 of Candidatus Intricatilinea gracilis. GTDB lineage: Bacteria > Pseudomonadota > Gammaproteobacteria > Burkholderiales > Burkholderiaceae_C > Sphaerotilus > Sphaerotilus gracilis. The sequence continues at coordinate 355,523 of JADJDQ010000004.1, read as the reverse complement.
CGTTCGGCGCGATCGCGCAAACGTTTGGCCGCCGAGATCTGCACCAGCACTGGCTGCGCACGCACCAGTTCGTCCAGCAGTCGCTGCGCATCGTCGTCCCACGGGCTCGACACGGCTTCGTCCAGGCGCGACGGCGTGGCGTTGACCCGGTCGAGATCGGTGCCAAGCGGCAGCACATGAAACAGCGCGTCGAACAAGGCGTTGCAGTACTCCTGCAGCACATAGGTCGCACCGGCGTAACCCATGAAGGGTGTGCCGGTGGATCGCCGGATGATGGCGCCCGGAAACGACGCCGGTATGTACGTCGGCCGCGGCCCATGACCCGCCCCACACTCGGCCAGGTACATACGTTCGTTGTACGACCCGAACATGACCAGCGGCGGCTTGGTGTGTGTCATCTGGCGGATGGCCGCGTTGTCGGTCTTGGCACCTGGCAGGCGCGGCACGGCGAAATTGCAGGGCAGTCCCAGTTCGTCTTCGAGGTAGTGCCGCAATCCACGCGTGTAGGTCTCGCTAGCCACGACCGCAAAACTGGCCGTGCCGAAGAAGTCTTGCGTGACCGAGCGCCACAGGTCCCACACCGGCTTGACCGTGGTGTGTTTCTCGCGCTCGATGAAGGGTTCCGGATCGAGACCGAGCAACTGCCCCAGGCTGCGCAGGAACTTGGTCGTGCTGTGCAGCCCGATGGGTGCCTGCAGCCAGGGCCGCTCGAGCGCTTCACACAACATCGCACCGTACTCGCGGTACATGCAGATGTTGGCGTCGGCATCGGCCAGCTTCTGCACATCGGCCAGATGGCTGCCCAGCGGGAACACCATGTTGATCTCGGCGCCTATGCCTTCGACCAGGCGACGAACCTCGGCCAGATCGCTGGGCATGTTGAAGGTGCCGTAGCAAGGACCGATCAGGTTGACGCGAGGCTTGTCACCGGCAGGCCGCTCATCGAGCGGCTTGGGCGCGGGGATATGGCGCAGTCCGTACTGCTGCCAGAGCCAGAACATCGCGCGGTTGGCGCATTGCCACTGGTCCTCGTCGATGGTGCGGGGCAGGAAACGTTGCAGCGCCGTGCCTTCGGGCGTGACACCACCTCCGATCATCTCGGCGATGGAACCGGTGACCACCACGCTGGGCAGATCCGGATCGAGTGTGGCGTGGGCACGCTTCATTGCGCCTTCGGTGCCCTCTCGCCCCAGTTGCTCTTCGGCCAAGCCGGTGACGACGATCGGCAGTTCGTGCGGCGGCAATGCGTCGGTGTAATGAAGCACCGAGGTCACCGGCAGGTTCTCGCACCCTACCGGACCGTCGATCACGACCTGCAGGCCCTTGATCGCGGTGAACACGTAGACGGCGCCCCAGTAGCCGCCTGCGCGATCATGATCGAGCACCAAGCTCATGCTGCTGCCCCCTTGGCCCTGGGGGCCGTCCCCCCAAGGGGGAGCGAGCGACTACGGAGCGGCCGTGCGTCGCTCATATCATCTCCTCGGCTTTGCGCTTCTTGTGCATCTTGATCACCTGGCGCTTGAAGTCGGCGCGGAACTCGGGCCGATCCACCGGTGTCTCGGTCCACACGCCCGACTTGTCACCCTGGCCGGCATCACCGAAGAAGTCGGCCATGGTGTCGAAGCGTGCCTTGTTGGCGATGGCGGCATTGATCACCTGAGCCAGCGAGCCGGCGCCAGCTGGGCCCATCAAGGGGCGAGCCGATATGAGATTGGTGAAGTACAGGGCCGGGCGACGAGCTTCCTTGGCTGCCTGCACCACCGGCGTGGTGCCGATGGCCAGGTCGGGCAGGAACTCGTGCATGGCCGCCAGGTCTTGTTCGAGTGATGCGCGGTACTGCACGTGCACACCCTTGGCCTGCAGCCAGTCGGCGTCTGCGGCACTCCAGGGTGTCTTGGGGCAGGCCGTGCCGACATAACGAAGATCGGCGCCGGACTCGACCAGCAAACGAGCCACGATCAACTCGCTGCCTTCATAACCCGACAACGTGATGCGACCCTTGATCGGCGTTGCAGCCAGCACACCCTTGATGGCCGGCAACATGCGGTTCTTGACGGCGCCGATCTTGTCCTGCGCAACATTGGCCGCATTGCCAACGGCCTGCAACCAGGCCTCGGTGCCATCGTGGCCCACGGGAGCAGAGCCCACGATGGGCCGCCCGGCGGCTTCGAACTCACGCACACTGGCGGTGTAAAACGGGTGGATGGCAGCGACCACCGAACCGTCGAGCGCCGCATAGAGTTCGCGCCATTCGCGGGTGGGCACGGTCGGGCCGGCAGCCAGTCCCATCGGTGCCAGCATGCCTCCGATCACCATGGGATCGGCCGGGAACATCTCGCCCAGCAGCGTGACGGTGGGCAAGGCATTGCGTCCACCCCTGGGCGCCTGCACCGGGCCGGACTCGGCTTCGGCGCGTGCGTACCTGAGCATGGCACCGGCCAGCACATCCTTGGCCTCGGCATGGGTCGGCACACCAAAGCCAGGCACGTCGATGCCGATGATGCGCACGCCGTTGATTTGTTTGGGCAGCAGTTGCAGCGGCACTCCGCTGGCGGTGGGCACACAGAGGTTGATCAGCACGATGGTGTCGTACTGGGCCGGGTCGGCCAGCTTGTAGGTCGCCTCGCGGATGTCCTCGAACAGCTTGCCGGTGACGAGTGACTCGCTGTTGAACGGCACATAACCGACGCTGCGACGCGCACCGTAGAAATGCGAGGTGAATGTCAGACCGTAGACGCAGCAGGCCGACCCACTCAACACCGTGGCGGTGCGGCGCATGCGCAGACCCACCCGCAACGAACCGAAGGCCGGGCACATGCTCTGCGGCTGGTCATGTGGACCCTTGGGATAGTCGGCCGCGTATTGCGCCAGCGTCTCGCTCTTGCCTGCCGATTTGGCGGCGGCCAGCATCGCTTCCTTGCCTGAATGGCAACCCAGGCCGTCACCCTCGAGCGCACCCGGCACAACAACCGACGCAGCCGCGCCGCCAACGTCGGGCAGGATGGGAAGGGCTTGCATGTCCATGTCGCGCTGCCGTGGTCAGACTTCGTCGTACACGACTTCGAGCGTCGGCTTGGCCAGATCACTCTTGCCCACCATGTCGAACAGCGTGGCCGGCTCCATGACGAAGTCACGGCCGGTCACCTCGGCGGAGAACAGGCCGAGCAACTGGTCCTGCGTCTGCGGCTTGGGGCGCACCGGCGGGGCGTCGGCCACGTTGGTCGCCAGGGTCTCGAACAGCGATGCCCACTGCGTGCCCGGCCGGCCGATGATCTCGTAGCTGGCGCTCTTGCGACGGATGTCTTCATTGGCCGGAATGGCGGCCAGCACCGGGATGCCGGCATTGCTGGCAAAAGCCGCCGCCTCGCCAGTGCCGTCGTCCTTGTTGATGACCATGCCGGCCACGCCGACGTTGCCACCGAGCTTGCGGAAGTACTCGACCGCACTGCACACGTTGTTGGCCACGTACAGGCTTTGCAGGTCGTTGCTGCCGACCACGATGACCTTCTGGCACATGTCGCGGGCAATGGGCAGACCGAAGCCGCCGCAGACCACGTCGCCGAGGAAATCGAGCAACACGAAGTCGAAGCCCCAGTCGTGGAAGCCGAGTTTCTCGAGTGTCTCGAAGCCGTGGATGATGCCGCGCCCACCACAACCGCGACCGACCTCGGGGCCACCGAGTTCCATGGCATAGACGCCGTCACGCTTGAAGCACACATCGCCGATGGCCACGGCTTCACCAGCCAGCTTCTTCTTGCTGCTGGTCTCGATGATGGTGGGACAGGCCTTGCCACCGAACAGCAGGCTGGTGGTGTCGCTCTTGGGGTCACAACCGATCAGCAGCACCTTCTTGCCCTGCTGCGCCATCATGTAGCTGAGGTTGGCCAGCGTGAAACTCTTGCCGATGCCACCCTTGCCGTAGATGGCGATGATCTGCGTCGTCTTGGTCACCGGCCCCGTGCTTGGCGCGTCTGGTTCGACGGCTGCCTCGGCGCGCAACTGCAGGTCGCGAATGATCTGGATCGGCGCCACCTGGGCACCGGCCGGATTGCTGCTGGCTTGGCTCATTTGTTCAGTGCTTCCAGTCGAGGACCATCTTCAGGCAAGCCACGTCACCAAATGCCGTGCGGTAGGCGTTGTCGGCCTGTTCGAACGGTGCATGGTGGGTGATGAGCCCATCGAGAGAAAGCAGGCCGTCGGCCAACAAGGCCTTGACAGCAAGCAGATCAGGACGTTGCCACTCGGCCGCAGCGCGGAGGCGCGCTTCACGCATGAAGGCCGGGGCGAAATCGAACTGCAGGGCCTTGCTGTAGAAGCCGGCCAGCACGATCTCGCCACCGAATGCCAGGCGCGAGATGAGTGTGTTCAGCAAGGCCGAGTCACCACTCACGTCGCAGATGACGCGGTAGTCGCGACGTGAATCCTGATCGGGATGCAGCACCGTGTAGCCCTTGGCGCCACCGGCACGCACCGGGTCGGTCTCCCACACCACCGTGTCCTTGCACCCCGCGGCCACTGTCAGGCGAGCCAGCAGGCGCCCGAGCACACCGTGCCCGACGATCAGGTCTGGCGGTGCGGGATGTTCGGCCTTGCCGCCACACGCCACAGCGTGGTAGGCGGTTGCGGCAAGCGCAAGCAACACGGCCTGCTCGCCCAGCTCATCATCGACGGCGGTGACACGTCGACCTGGCACCACCAGGCGCGAAGCCGCGCCGCCGAAGAGCCCACGCACCGGACCGAAACAATTGGCGCCTGGAACGAACACACGTTCGCCCACGTTCAGGCCACTCGACGAACCAGCGGCGATGACCCGCCCGACTGACTCATAGCCCGGCACCAGCGGATAGCCCATGCCCGGAAAGGTCGGCATACGACCGTCGAACAGCAGTCGTTCGGTGCCTGTGGAGATGCCGCTCCATTCGACATCGACCACCACATCCTCGGCACCGGGATTGGTGAGTTCGAGTTGGGCCAGATGCAGGCGCTCGGGCTCTTCGAGAACAACTGCAGTCGCATTCATGATTCAGGCGCGCCCAGATGGGTGCTTCGGTTGATGGAGTTGGCGAGAAGGCATCAGGTGGTCTCAGGGCTTTGTGTCACTTTACGCGGACTTCTGAAAGTGTCAATTAATCGTTACTCCGGGTCTACCCGATTCGCCACAGTGGCAGGGCGCACCAGCAACACACGAGTCTGCAAGGGCATGAAATTGCGCAAACTGCGCGGCCGCTCGAAGCCTGCCTGGACGAGCAATTCACCCAGCCGATCGGCGCTGCGCGGCTTGCCGCTGCCCATGGCCCAGAGGTAGATGCCGAAATACGCGTCACCCATGGCCTGTGCGCCAGGCGTGTCGGACATGGGTTCGGCGAGCATCAACACGCCATGGGGGGGCAACGCCTTGCGTACTGCATTCAGCAGTACAAGTACATGATCGTCGTCATGGTCGTGGACCACACGCACCAGGCTGATGACGTCGGCGCCCAGAGGCAAGGCGTCGGCCAGGAAGCTGCCCTCATACACGGCGACTCGATCGGCCAGGCCGCTTGCCGCCACCTGCCGACGAGCACGCTGCGCCACGGCAGGCAGATCGAACACCTTCAGCTTCAGATGGGGCCAGCGGCGCGCCGCGGCCGATGCAAACGCACCTTCGCCACCACCGACGTCGAGCAGGCAACTGTGGCGCGCCAGGCTGTAGGAGTCGAGAATCTCGTCTGCCACCAGCGGCATCGAGGCGGCCATCAGCGCCGAATAGGGATCGATCTCGCGTTGACTTAGCGGCCGCGCGCGGGCGGCGTCTGCATAGGGCCAATATCGCGCCAGCGCCGACTGTCCGGCAGGTGAACGCAGCAAGGCCACGGGATCGGCCAGATCGCTGTACAGGACGGTGTGGTGCTCGACCATGGCTGCCAGCGCTGCATTGCCCACCATGGGTGCACCAAGCACACCAAGGCGATAAACGGGGTCGGAGTCACCTGACTGTTTGCGCGACAACAAGCGCAGTGCAACTGCGGCATCAAGCAGTCGCTTGGCAGCAGCAGGAGTCATGCCCATGTGTGCGGCCAACTCACTTGCAGGCAGGGCACGTTCGGCCAGTTGTTCGAACAAGTCGAGCCGAACACAGGCAAGCAATACCTGCGAGTAGGTGAAGCCGGCAACCAGATCGAACAGTTCACGCGCCCTGCGTCGTGCGATCGGCCGTGTCAGCGGAAAGGCAGCAGCCCAGCGCCTGAATGCGGGATCGGCCACTCGACGATCGAACCAGGTCCGCACAACATCAAGCCAACTTGATGATGGTGTGGCAGCAGTGTCACCCACGGAGGTCGATAGGGCCGGACTGTCGTCGAGCGACAACCCGGGCAACCTCAGGCTGCGACGCGAAGCAGTTCGCGACACCATGCGGCCGGTACCAATCGCTCGGACTCGGCCCGCACGATGGCACGCAGGCGCTGCGCACCATGACAGGCGGGCACGGCATCGACCGCTCGCTCGACCAGCTGATTGAAGTGAGTCACAGCACCGCTGAGGCCAAGTTCTGATGCGATGCTGGGACGGCCCAGCGCCATGTCGCGCCCGATCGGTTTGCCGATCAGACTCGGATCCGCGGCCACGTCGCGGATATCGTCGGCAGCCTGATAGGCCTCTCCCAGCCACTCACCCAGTGCAGCCCAGTCGCTCGCCACACCACCAGCGGCCTCGGCGCCAGCCATCGTGGCAGCAGCAAACAAGGCACCGGTCTTGGCACGTTGATAGTCGCGCAGGGTGACGCGAGGCTCACACTCCCAGGCTTGGCCGGCAACGATGCCCATGGGCATGCCCACCCCGTTGCCGATCAACGCGAACAAGCGACTCAAACGATGGGGTGCCTTGGTTCGAACACAACCCAGGGTCTGGAAGGCCAGCACGATCAAGGCATCTCCCGCCAGCACAGCCAATCGCTCACCGTAGGCGGTGTGAACCGAAGGCAGGCCCCGACGCGTCTGTGCGTCATCGAAACACGGCAAATCGTCGTGCACCAGTGACGCACAGTGCAATAGTTCGATCGCCACCGCGGTTGCGTCGGCCAGTTCCGGTTCGGCGTCGCCGCAAGCCAGCGCCACGGCCAGGCACAACTTGGGACGCACCCGTGCGCCGCCCGGGAACACTGCATGCCTCACAGCAGCACACAGCCGAGGCGGCGCCCCAGGCACATCGGTGCAAGCCAGGGCGGCCTCGAGCGCCAGATCGATGCGAACCATTGGATCCATGAAGTTTCTCCAGACTCTTCCGACCGGGGCTACTGCAAGTCAACTCGAGCGTCAACTTGTCAGATATCAAGTACATCATTTAGTGTCATGTAGAATAGACACGTGTATACGGCACGTCAACACCGGGTAGTTACCACCACGCACGACCATGAGTGATCGCAAGGTGATCGTTGTTGGCGCGGGTATGGGTGGCCTGACTGCAGCGATCACACTGGCCTCACAGGGCGTACAGGTCCGGGTGGTCGAGCGGGATGCCGTGCCGGGCGGCAAACTCAAACCCGTTCGGATCGACGGCGTCGCACTCGACGCCGGCCCGACGGTGTTCACCATGCGGTCGGTCTTCGACGAACTGTTCGGGCTGGCCGGTCAGCACTTCGACCGGCACCTGCGCTTGACACCGTTGAGTACGTTGGCTCGCCATGTCTGGCAGGGCCAGGAGCAACTCGATCTGCATGCAGACCTCGATGCCGCGGCGGCAGAGATCACACGCTTCGCTGGCAGCCGAGCCGCAGCGCAGTACCTTGATTTCTGTCGGCGCTCGCAGCGCACCTTCGAAACGCTCGAACCCCATTACCTGCGGGCGCAAAGGCCCACGCCGCCGTCACTGGCCTGGCGCTGCGGGATCAAGGGACTGCCGGGGCTGATGCGCATCTCGCCCTTTCTGACGCTATGGAAGGAACTGGGGCGGCGCTTCGACGACCCTCGCCTTCGCCAGTTGTTCGCACGCTACGCAACCTATGGCGGTTCGTCGCCCATGGCTGCGCCGGCCACGCTGATGCTGATCGCCCACGTGGAGCGCTCCGGCGTCTGGTCTGTCGACGGTGGCATGTACAAGTTGGCCAGCGTGCTGATGGCCCTGGCGCAAAGTCTGGGTGTGCGCTTCGACTTCAGCCGATCGGTCGAGCAACTGCGCAGCCAGGGCGGCAAGGTCACCGGCGTGGTACTCGACAGGGGTGAAACACTGGCCGCCGATGCCGTCGTGTTCAACGGCGACGCCTCGGCTCTTGCGCAGGGCTTGCTGGGTAACGATGCACGCCGGGCGGTGCCTGGCATCCGGCCGTCGGCCCGGTCCTTGTCGGCCCTCACCTGGAACTTGCGCACCAGCGTGTCCAACTTTGACTTGGCGCGCCACACGGTCTTCTTTTCGCGCGACTATGTGCGTGAATTCGATGACCTGTTCAAACGCCACACGCTGCCCGAGGAGCCGACGGTCTACGTCTGCGCCCAGGATCGACTGGACCATGCACCCGGCGGACCAGCGCGGCCCGAGCGCTTGTTGTGCCTGGTCAACGCCCCGGCACGTGCCGATATCGAACCGCTGACGGACGAGGAGATCGCGGCATGCGAGACGCGCACCTTCCGGCGCCTGAGCAGTCTGGGTCTGACACTCGACCCGGCGGCATCAGGTCGGATCCGCCATCAACCTGCCGATTGGGCGCATCGTTTTGCGGGCACCGGGGGTGCGCTGTATGGCCAGGCGACGCACGGCTGGCGGGCATCGTTCAACCGGCCGGGGGCCCGCTCGCGTCTGCCGGGCCTGTACCTGGCCGGGGGCAGCACACATCCGGGCGCGGGTGTGCCGATGGCGGCGCTGTCGGGCATGTTGGCAGCGCAGCAATTGATGGCGGACACCGCTGGCCGGACTTCGACCTCGACGTGGGGCCTGGCGGCTATGCCTGGTGGTACGTCGACGCCCTGAGCGACGACGGCCGATGCGCCCTGGTGGCCATCGTATTCCTTGGCAGCGTGTTTTCGCCTTACTACCGCCGGGCCAGCGCCAAGGCACCGATGGGACGGGCCCAACCACTGCAACACGTGGCAGTCAACGTCGCACTCTATGGCCCGCGCGGCAAACGCTGGGCGATGACCGAACGCAGTCAGCGGCACCTGCATCGGTCGGCCAACGAGCTGGCCATCGGGGGCAGTTCACTCGCTTGGGATGGGACCAAACTCAGGCTGAGCCTGGACGAATGGTGCATGCCCTGGCCCGAACGCCTGCGTGGCAGCGTGACGCTTCATCCACTCGCTCTCGCGGCCTGCAATCCAGTGGCACTCGACGAGCATGGCGGGCATCACTGGTGGCCCATCGCCCCGTGCGCCCGTGTCGACGTCGAACTGCACAGTCCGAACTGGCAATGGCAGGGCAATGGTTACCTCGACAGCAATCGAGGTAGCCGTCCGCTCGACCAGACCTTCGACAACTGGCAATGGTCGCGTGCCGATATGCCAAGTGGCGGCAGTGCAGTGATCTACGACGCCAACGAGATCGATGGTGCCCGGCGTCAGCTGGCGCTTCGGTTCGACACCCATGGTGGTGTCGAGAACTTCGATGCTCCGCCAGACCACCAGCTGCCGGTCAGCCATTGGCTGCTGCCTCGCAGCCAACGCTGCGAAGCCGGACAACAGCCGCGTGTCGTCAAGACACTCGAAGACACACCGTTTTATTCGCGTTCGCTTGTCGACACCCACTGGCTCGGCCAACCGGTGCGCGCCATTCATGAAAGCCTGGATCTGCGCCGATTCAGTCGAGCCTGGGTGCAGGCCATGTTGCCATTTCGCATGCCACGCAGAGGCTGAATCGACGCACTGATCAGCGATCACGCCCTGACGGCACGCCGCACCTCGAACGTAATCACGACCCGGCGACCAACCAGCCGCGTTCACGCCTGCCCATGCGTTCGAAAAGCGAGAGCACGTCTTCGAAGTTGCGAAGGCCAGTCGGCTTGTCGCCCATGATCCGGTGACTGGTGACGGCATCCACCAGGTATTGCGTGGCGGGCAAAGGCTCGGCGTCGGCACCGGTGGCGGCCGGCGCAATCAGCACGACTGACTGGACCAGTCCTGCCAGCTTGCGCCAGCGAGAGACCACCGCACGGCTGTCGACCGAATTGAGCCCGCGCCGTTCGACCTCCAGGCCGATCTGCGCATACAGCAGCCGCGCCGCATTGATGCCCGGCCGGCAATTCAATGGCAGGCAAGCCACGCCGGCACCAGCCCGGGCATACAACTCATCGGCCACCCGCAGCAGCCGGTACACGACGCTGGCCAAGGCTGCGTCGAAATGCGGCCTGGCCAGCCAGGCATCGGCATCGATGCCGGCCTGGGCCATCCAGTCACGCGGCAGGTACAAGCGGCCCATGCGGGCATCCTCGCCCACGTCACGCGCGATGTTGGACAACTGCATGGCCACACCCAGGTCGCAGGCTCGCGCCACGGCAGCGGCGTCACGCACACCCATCAGCAGGGCCATCATGGCGCCGACCGTGCCGGCCACGCGTGCACCGTAGGCCTGCACCTGATCGATGGTGTGGTAACGCCGATCCTGCGCATCCCATTCGAAGCCTTCGATCAGGGCTTCGAGCAGCGTGGCCGGTATGTCGTACCGACGCACCACTGCGGCCAGCGCACGATCGGCCACGATGTCTTCGGGGCGCCCGGCGTAGATGCGCGCCAGGCGCTCGCGCAAGCGCGCCACCGCGTCCAGGCCTTGCGGCTGACCATCGACCTCGTCGTCGGCCATGCGGCAAAAGGCGTACAGCGCACAGGCCGATTCGCGCACCTCGCGCGGCAGCAGCATCGATGCCGCCAGAAAGGTACGCGAGCCATTGACCAGCATGGCCCGGCAGGCAGCCAGATCACTGGCGTCGTTGTCAAGCCAGCGCGAGTTCGTCTGCATGAGGCACCACCGTGTCGAGGATACGAGCCGAAGACAACACGCCTGGCAGACCTGCGCCGGGGTGGGTACCCGCACCGACGAGGTACAGCCGCTCGACGTCTTCGCTGCGGTTATGGGGGCGGAACCAGGCGCTCTGCGTGAGCAATGGCTCCAGGCCGAAGGCCGCGCCGTGAAAGGACGACAGCCGGTTCTGGAAGTCCAGTGGAGTCGTCAAACGCGAGGTGACGATCTCGTTCTCGAGACCGGGCAACAAGGTGGCCGACAGTCTCTCCATGATCTTGCGCCGGTACGGCTCGGCAGCTTCGCGCCAATCGGTGCCACTTTGAAGATGGGGCACCGGCGACAGGGCGTAGAACGTGTCGCAACCGGGCGGCGCCAGCGAGGTGTCGGTGGCAGTGGGCCGGTGCAGGTACAAGCTGAAGTCGTCGGCCAGGTGCTTGCGCTTGAAGATGTCTTCGACGAGCCCGCGGTAACGCGGCCCCAGCGCAATGGTGTGATGCGCTACGTCCGGGTACTGGCGCCGCGTGCCGAAATACCAGACGAACAGGCTCATCGAATATTTGGCCCGATCGACGCGAGCATCGGTCCATCGCTTGCGGTGCTCGGGCGCGATCAGCTTGCGGTAGGTGTTGGCCGAATCGGCGTTCGACACCACTGCGTCGGCGGCCAGGCGCTCACCCGATTCGAGCCGCACGCCGCAGGCTGCGCCGTCCTTGACCAGTATCTCGGCCACACCCGACTTGCAGCGCACCTCGTTGCCCTGCCCCTCGATCAGCTTGACCAGCCCGGTCACCAGACTGCCCGTGCCGCCCATGGCGAAATGCACGCCGAAGTTGCGCTCGAGAAAGGCGATCAGGCAATAGACCGACGTGGTCGCAAACGGGTTGCCACCCACCAGCAGCGACTGGAAAGTCAGCACCACGCGCAAGCGCGGGTCACGCACATGTTTGCAGGCCAGTTGCCACACCGTGCGGTAGCCCTCGAGCTTGATCAGCTGCGGCAGCACCTTGACCATGTCGGTCCAGCTGTCGAACGGCACGTGGCCGAGTTGTTCGAAGCCGACGCGGTAGATGGCCTCGCTGGCCTTCAGGAAGCGCTCGTAGCCGTCGACATCGCCGGGCGACAACTGGCGCACTGCGGTGCGCATGGCCTGGGCATCACCGCAATAGTCGAACACCTCACCGTCATCGAAGCGCACCCGGTAGAACGGCGCCACTGGCCGCAGGTCGATGTCATCGGACAGGCGCTTGCCGGCCAGTTGCCAGAGCTCTTCGAGCAGGAACGGCGCCGTGATCACGGTGGGGCCGGCGTCGAAGGTGAAGCCGTCCTGGCGCCACACGTAGGCGCGCCCGCCGGGGGCGTCCAGTTTTTCGACCACGGTCACCCGCCAGCCACGTGCGCCCAGACGCACGGCCGCCGCCAGGCCGCCGAATCCACTGCCGATCACGACGGCATGCGGGCGCTTGCCGGTACGTGCCGTGGATGCTTGGCCCTCGGACTTGGCGGTGCCCAGACCGCTGGTAACGGGCAACACTTCTGTCAACATGACTGCATGGTATTTGTGTCATCTTTGATTGACAATAGGGTGCCCTCCATCACCCGGCCGCACTACAAAGCGGCGACAGGGTGATGCGGTAAAGTCCACCCACTTTCCAGCGCTGGTAGCGCAACATGAGGAGCGTGGTGGCGGCAATCCGGATCGAAGGGATACAGGCATGAGCCAACCCAACCCTGAAGCTGTTGGTCTGGGCGCACTGGCGAGCTTGGCCCCCGAACTGGCTGAAACCTTCGTCTCCATTGCCAGCGACATTGCCTTGGTCATTGGTCCGGACGGCGTCATCCGCAACGTGGCTCAAGGCGTTGCGCCGTTGACACGGTCGGCCGACAACTGGATCGGCAAGGCCTTTGTCGACACCGTCACCAGCGAGACCCGCAGCAAGATCCAGCAGTTGCTGGCCGAGGTCGGTCAGCAAGGTGTGTCTCGGCGGCGCGAGGTCAACCTGCCCGGTGCAGAAGGGCTCGACATCCCGGTCGCCTTCGCTGCCATACGCCTGGGTGAACACGGGCCGGTACTGGCGGTTGGCCGTGACCTGCGTGCGATTGCAGCCATCCAGCAACGGTTCATCGACGCCCAGCAAGAACTCGAACGCGAGTACTGGCTGCAACGCCAAGCCGAATCACGCTACCGAATGCTGTTTCAGGTCGCGACCGATGCGGTCATGGTGGTCGATGCCGCCAGCCTGAAACTGGTCGAAGCCAACCGCGCTGCTGCCAACCTGCTTGGCATTGCACCGGATCAACTGGTCGGCATGAGCGCCACCGAGGGCATCGACCCCTTGTCACGCCCGGCTGTGGATCAATTGCTCGCCACTGCCCGGTCGAGCGGCCGTCCCGCCGAGCTGCGCGCTCGCCTCAAGAGCCGCCCCGACTCGGCGATCGACATCTCGGCCACGCCGTTTCGCGCCACCGTCGATGGTGCCGGCGCCTTGTTGCTGCTGGTGCGTGCACGTGCCGCAGAGTCGCACAGCCAGGAGCCCAGCCGCCTGGCCGACCTGGTCGAACGTACACCCGACGCCGTGGTGATCACCGACTCCAGCGGACGGGTACAGATGGCCAATCCGGCCTTCGTGCTGATGTGTCCACATGCCAGCAACGAACAGCAGGTTCGCGGTCGTCTGTTGACCGAAGTACTGGGCGATCCGTCGCACCGCCTGGCCAACCTGATCACCGAGGTGCGTGAGCAAGGCATCGCGTCACAGGTGCGCATGCCGGTCGGTCTGGTCACGTCGACGCTCGACGTCGAGATCTCGGCCACCCTGCTCGACGAAGGTGATCAGGTCTGCCTGGGTTTCACGCTCAGGCGCCAGGACGTTGCAGGCCCGAGCGGCTTGCGCCCCATCGACGATCTCATCAGTGCAGTCGAGATGCTCTCGGGCCAACTCGGCCGGGTATCGCTGCCCGAACTGATGCAGGAATTCAGTTACGCAGCCGAACGCCACCTGATGCGTGTGGCGCTGGCCCGCACTCAAGGTCACGCCGCGGCCGCCGCCGACTGGCTGGGCATCACGCCCGACAGTCTGGCACTTCGGGTCCAGCGCCATGGATTGACATTGTCGGTGCGACCCTCGCCTGATTCCTCTTCATCGCTCTTGAACTAGTGGACGACAGCCCGCCCTTCGGTCAGGCCGACCTCAGCAACTGCGAACGCGAACTCATCCATCTGGCAGGATCCATCCAGCCACATGGCGTGATGTTGGTGTTGCGCGAGCGCGACCTGCTGGTCCAGCAGGTGTCCTCCAACACCGGCAGCCTGCTGGGCCTGACGCCCGACCGCCTGCTGCAACGGCCCCTGGCCCAGCTCGGCGGCGACCTCGACACACAGGTGCGCCAGCTCGCCACCCTGCCCGACCTCGAAGAACCTCAGCCGCTGCAGGCCCAGACGGTGGTTGGCGGGCAGGTGCGTGAGTGGGACGGCAGCCTGCACCGTATCGCCAGCCAGGGTTTGCTGGTGATCGAACTCGAACCGCAGCGCGCTGCCGACGGCGACAACTTGCTCGACCTGGTGTCGTCGGCGCTGCACCGGTTCAGCCATGCCTCGAGCATCGGCTCGCTGTCGGATGCGCTGGTGCGCAGCGTGCGCGACCTCACCGGCTACGACCGGGTGATGGTCTACAAGTTCGACCCGGACGGCCACGGCAAGATCATTGCCGAGGCGCGCGACCCGCGGCTCGATTCGCTGCTCGGTCATCACTACCCGGCCACCGACATCCCTCAGCGTGCCCGCGAGTTGTACCTGCGCATCCGTGTGCGGGTGTTGTCCGACGTGCACTACCAGCCAGTGCCGCTGCAGCCGCTACGCCTGCCCGACACCGATCAGGACCTCGACATGTCGATGTGCGGGCTGCGCAGCATGTCGCCCCTGCATTTGCAGTACCTCAAGAACATGGGCGTCACCGGAACGCTGGTGGTGTCGCTGGTGCGCGAGGGCCGGTTGTGGGGCCTGATCGCAGCACATCACTATTCGCCGCGCAACCTGAGTGTGTCGCTGCGCTCGACCTGCGACCTGCTGGCCGAAGTGGCCGCCACCCGTATCGCGGCAATCGAAAACTACACCCACGCGCAGGTCGGCACGCTGGTGCGCCGGCTGGAGCAACGCCTGGTCGAAGCCACGTCCACCGAAGGCGACTGGCGTCTGGCGCTGTTTCGCAACCCACGCACCTTGCTGCAACCGCTCGAAGCCACCGGCGCCGCGTTGTTCCACGACGGTGAGGTGCTCACCTCGGGTGAGGTGCCGTCCACACCCGAACTGCGTGCCCTGCTGAAATGGGTCGACCAACAGTACACCGAGGCACCGTTTTCATGCTCTTCGGTGGCCAAGGCGAACCCCGACCTCGACACACTCACACCGGTGGCCAGCGGCGTGCTCGCCATCAAGCTGTCGACCAGCCGGCCCGACTTCCTGATGTGGTTTCGCAAGGAGCAGTTGCTCAACGTCACCTGGGCCGGCGACCCGACCAAGCCGGTGGTGGGCAACGACCCGCTCGAACTGTCGCCGCGGCGATCGTTTGCGGCCTGGTCCGAAATCGTGCGAGGTACGGCCGTTCCCTGGAGCGGCACCGAACTGGCGCTGGCTCGCGCCGTGTGTATCGCCCTGGTCGACATCATCGTGCAGGTGCACGCGGTGCGTCTGCTGGTGGGTGAACATCAGCTCGCCACGGTGCGTGCCACCGTCGGCAACTCGGTCGAGCCGGTGGCCGTGGCCGACGGAGATGGCCGTCTGTTGTTCGTCAATCCGGCATTCAGAGACTTGATGGGCTGTGACACCAGTTGCTGCAGCCACGTCGACGACATCGCACGAGCCTTCACCGACCAGTTGGCGCTGACGCGAGGCCTCGAGAGCACACGCATGGGACGTCAGGCCTGGCGCGGCGAGCTCGAACTGGCCCGCCCCGACGGCCTGCCGGTGCCCGTGAGTGTGCGCGCCGAGGTCGTGCCCGGCCGCGACGGCAGCCTGCTCGGCTTCATCATCATCCTGAGTGACCTGAGCAACAACCGGCGCGCCGACGCCGCACGGCGTCACCTCGAGCAGTCGCTCAAACGTGCCGTGCCGCGTGGCAACCTGAGTGCCGGCGGCAAGGCCGGCGACGAGGTGATGGGTGCCATCCTCACCAACGCCAGCCTGGCAGCCATGGACATCGCCGACAACCTGGCCAGCCCGTCGGTGGCACCACTGCTGCAAGAACTCGAAGCCACGACCAAACGTGCGGCCGACCTGTACGGACTCATCCTGGGACGCAAACGCAGCATGCCTTTGGCGTCGGGCCCCGAGACAAAAACGCCGAGCAAGGATTCCTGCTGAGCGGCGACGAACCGGTCAGACGGTTTCGAGCCCGCAAAAAAGCAGCACATGCTGATCGAAGGCCCAGCAGGCCTCGGCCACCAGACGATCGATCGACGCACCATGTTGCGGCACCAACGCCAGGCCGGCCCGAAAATCACGCGCCAGACGGGCCACCTGGTCCGGAGCGCCGAAGTCGTAGAAGCCGGTGCCCTTGCCGGCGTCCAGATTGAAGCTGCGTGCCACGATGCCCTTGAGCACCTGTCCGCCTGCCAGATCACCGAGATAACGCACATAGGCGTGGGCCACCAGCGCCTCGGGTTCGTCGTGTTCGAGGCGCCTGATGCGCTCGACATAGTCCAGCGTCGCCGGCACGACCGGCAGTTCGTCGCGCCAGGCCGGGCCGTGCAGGTCGATCAGGTCAGCGGCCAGATGGCCACACCGTTCGAGCACCGGCTGGTGGATGGCGGCAATGGCGGCGTGGCCGGCATGACGCTCCAGCGCCGGCTCGAGTGCGCCGTAGATCTCATGCAGATTGCGCTGCAGGGCGGCAAAGCGCCACACCGACAGCCGCCCGCCCAGCAACGCCGGCATGATGCCGGCCCGTTCGGTCGCACGATGATGTGCACGCGTCCCGTCGCGCAAGCGTTCGGCCAGACCCGCGTCCATCACTTCATTTGCTTGTCTGTCACCAGACCATGATAGTCGCCATGCCAAAGCCGGGTGACGCGTCATGACGCGGGTGAGTGATCGCCCCGCCTGGCCCATGCACGACCCGGCCTGGCCCCATGCGCAGGCCAGCCGATTCGTCGAGGTTGACGGTCAGCGCTGGCATGTCCAGGTCATGGGACAGGGCCCGGCGTTGTGGCTGCTGCACGGCACCGGCGCAGCCAGCCACTCGTGGCGCGGCCTGATGCCGATGCTGGCGCAGCATCACACCGTGGTGGTGCCCGACCTGCCCGGCCACGGTTTCAGCGATGCCCTGCCCGACAACGCCCGATCGCTGCCCGGCATGGCACGAGCCGTTGCCAGGCTGGCGACCAGCCTGGCACTGCCGCCACACGTCGTCGTCGGCCACTCGGCCGGCGCGGCGCTGGCGCTGCGCGCCGTGCTCGACGGTGAACTGGCGCCGCGCCAGGTGATCGGCATCAACGCGGCCTTGTTGCCCTTCGACGGTGTGGCTGGTTTGTTGTTTCCGCCGCTGGCGCGCCTGTTCACCCGCAGCTCACTGGTGCCACGCCTGGTGGCCGGGCGAGCTCGCGACGGCTCGGCCGTGCAACGCCTGGTCGCGTCGACAGGCTCACAACTGGACACTACCGGCCTGGCCCTGTACACCCGCCTCATTGCCAGCCCGGCCCATGTGGCCGGCGCCCTGGCGATGATGGCGAATTGGGATCTCGACCGCCTCTGGCACGACCTTCCTCGCCTGGCAACCCCACTCGCCCTGCTGGTGGGTGAACGCGACGCCACCGTACCGCCGGCCCAGGCTCACCGTGTCGTCGCCCGCTTGAGCGGCACGGCCTTGATCACCCTGCAGCACCTCGGCCACCTGGCCCACGAGGAAGACCCAGCAACGGTGTATCAGGCGCTGGTCGGATTGCTGGCAAGACCGCCAGGCTGAACACGTCACCGATTCGACGGGCTGGCGTGATCAGCACTCGTCCAAATGGTCTTGGCTCAAGCTTCAGCCGCGCTGCGCCGCCTGCACTGCGCGTGACAGACTGGCCGCGTCGGCCTGCGGCAGCAGCAGGTACTGCGCGCCCATGGCATCGGCCAGCTGGCGTGCCGTGCCCGCCACGGACGAACGCGGCGAGGTGTCGACCATCAGCGTCTGCGCGCCCACGCTGCGCAACTGCCGCGCCGCAAGCAGCGCATCGGCCAAGGCAGCGTCGCGACCGGGGCTGCCGTCGCGCGCGATGTTGGCGCGCCCGTCGGTGAGCAGCGCAATCACCGGTGTGCCGCCGCGCCGCACGATGGCTTCGGCCAGCAGGCCGGCCGCATCGAGCGCCGACGCCAGTGGTGTGCCGCCACCGCCAGGCAAACCGGCAAGCGAACGTTTGGCGCGCACCAGCGATCGTGTGGGTGCCAGCAGCAGTTCGGCGCGGGCGCCGCGGAACGCGATCAACGCGACGCGGTCGCGTCGCACATAACAGTCGGCCAGCAGCAGCTCGACGGCACCCTTGGCTTCGCCCAAGCGGTGCAGCGCGGCCGAGCCCGAAGCGTCGACGACGAACACCGTCGTCGTTTCGCGCCGCTGCGCCATACGAGCGATGTGGAAGTCGTCGCGCCGCACCCGCACACGTGGTTCAGGCCCCGTCGGCGGCAACGCACCGAGATGGGCGCGCGCGGCCAGCGCCTCGCGCCGACGCAAACCCTGCCAGGGCGCGGCGGCACGCAAGGTGGCGATGAGGTCGAGCCGCGCCCCCGACCGCAACTCGCCGCGCCGAGCACCGATGGGTCGTCCACGCAGCCGGCCGATCTGCATGGCGCCGTGTTTGCCGCCGCCGCTGCCGGACTGGCGAGGCCCGAGGCCAGCCTTGAGCCGTGCCAGCAAGCCGGCGGGCAACGAGGCCAGCGCAGCTTCGAGTATGACGTCGTCGAGTGGCTGGTCGGGCAGAGGCTCTTGCGGCGCATCGGCATCGTCGGGCGGTGGATCGTCGGGCGGGTTGTCCTGGTCCTTGGGTGGTTCGGGCGGAGGCGGTTCGGGCGGTGGTGCCTGGTCGGCATCGGCGTCGACCTCGGCTGGCAGCCGGGTGGCGCGTGGCGCCAGCACCAGACGGGCGGCCAGCGCCAGGTCGTCGCTGTCGACCTCGACCCGGCCGTCGAGCGCTGCCGCAGCACGCGCGGCACGCAGCGCCAGCCACGGTGCACGCAGCGAAGCCACGCCCAGCGTGAGCGCGGCATGGCACAAGGCCTCGATGGCGTCATCGGTCACGGTCACCTGAGGCAGCAAGGCACGGGCGGCCTCGGTGTCGCCGCTGGCGCGGGTATCACCCAGTGCTTGCAGGCCACGCGCCGACAACTCGTCCAGGAAAAGGTGAAACGCCAGCCGGTCGGCCAGCGCGGCGGGCGCCTGTTCGTCGTCCTCGATGCCTTCGTCGAGCACGATCAGGCCCAGCCGTGCCGGCTCGCGGGTGGCCAGGCCGTCGCGTTCGAGCAGCACCTCGGCGCTGTCGAGCACCCGCGCCAGGCGCGCGGCCGTGGCGGCGGGCAGGCGCTCGGCCATGGCCAGCAGCACGACGCCACCGTCGGCTTCGGCCAGCACACCGCGCCGCGCCACCGGCCGTCCGGCGTGCAAGGTGGCCGACAGGTCGAGCCCGCCGAGCAGGCCTTCGTCGGTGATGTGCAGCGGCAGGCGCCGCACCGACGATCCTTCCGGCAGCAACGCCCGTAGTGCAGCGAGCCAATGGTCGCGTTGTGGTCCGCAGCGCGCCCGCAGCACGGCGCCGCCCAGGCCCACTGGATCGACCGCCACCAGCATGGCGGCGTGGATCGCGTCGGCCCAGTCGACCTGGCCGCCCTGTTCGCGGCCCGCACTGGCCGTGCCTTGATCCTTGGACACCATCACCACGCCGCTCAGAGTCTGAATGTCTTTCGGGCGGGTCCGAAAGATGCGGCAGCACGCCGAGGGTCAAGGCGCGAAGCACATCCATGGCTCGGGCTGGGGCGCACCTTTGCAGCGACGAGCCGGGGTGTTCTGGCGTGCAAGGCGGTCATGGGGGAAGGACTCTCGACCAATCAGGCTGGCGCCATCTCGGCGATGGCGCGTTCGACGCGCACGCTGGACCCGGCGTCGTCCAGCGGATCGCGCCGCAGGCGATGGCGCAGCGCCGGTGGCGCCACTCGCTTGAGGTGAGCGAGGCCAACCTCGGCGTCGCCGTCATACGCGGCCAGCGCTCGGGCGGCGCGCATGAGTGTGAGTTCACCGCGCAGGCCATCGGTGCCCAGCGCCATACACAGGCGAGCGGCATGTTCGAGCAGTGAGTCGGGCAACACGACCGTGGCCAGGCGCTTGCGTGCAGCCACGATGTGGCGGCGGATCTTGGCGTCTTCCTTGGCCCAGGCTTCGGTGAAGGCCGCCGGGTCACGCTCGAAGGCGTCGCGGCGTTTCACCACCTCCACACGCGAGGGCAGATCACGCGGCGTACTCACCTCGACGCTCAAGCCGAAGCGATCGAGCAGCTGCGGGCGCAGTTCACCCTCCTCGGGGTTGCCGCTGCCGATCAGCACGAAACGTGCGGGGTGGCGCACGCTCAGGCCTTCGCGCTCGACCACGTTTTCGCCCGAGGCGGCCACGTCGATCAGCAGGTCGACCAGGTGGTCTTCGAGCAGGTTGACTTCGTCGATGTACAGAAAGCCGCGGTTGGCACGCGCCAGCAGGCCGGGCTCGAAGGCCTTGACGCCATCGGCCAGCGCACGCTCCAGGTCGAGTGCACCCACGACGCGGTCTTCGGTGGCACCCAGCGGCAGATCAACCACCGGCACGGGCAGCTTGTGGGTTCGCGGAGCGGTCTTGCCGTTCTTGAGCTTGGCGCAGTCGCTGCATGCGCCAGGCGGCGAGGCAGGGTCGCAGCCGTAACGACAGCCGACCGTGGCCGACATGGCCGGCAGCAAGGCCGCCAGCGCGCGCACCGCCGTGGACTTGCCGGTGCCACGATCACCGAAGACCAGCACTCCGCCG
This sequence comes from Candidatus Intricatilinea gracilis, assembly GCA_016702605.1. Taxonomy (GTDB): domain Bacteria; phylum Pseudomonadota; class Gammaproteobacteria; order Burkholderiales; family Burkholderiaceae_C; genus Sphaerotilus; species Sphaerotilus gracilis. The sequence continues at coordinate 334,587 of JADJDQ010000004.1, read as the reverse complement.
ATGCCCGGGTCGACTGCGGCGATCAGGATCGCCAGCTTCATTTCGTCCTGACCGACGATGGCAGAGAAGGGAAACGCAAGCGCCATGCACGTTCTCGTTGAGTAGGGGTGCGGATGGCAACGATGCTAGACCGCCGGACCCAGCTCACGCGCACCACGACACCCGGTGACTTTGGCCGCGATCATCCCTTGTGGCGCAGGCGTCACGTCCTCGGGTGTCTACTTAGGTTGACGCATGTTGGATTCGGTGCGGTTTTTCCAACGCGTCGCCAAGACATGAACTGGCCTCCTGCGACCCGACAGCAGGCATTCGGCCCAGGGCGAGCAGCTGCGTGATGCGCCGGCCTTGCCGTCGCATCACCGCCACCAGCGGGCATCAGGTCGTCACAGCAGGCTGGCCGGCCGCCACCCGGATAGCTTCGCTCAGCACGGCGCGGTCGCCCACCTGGTTGGCGAGCAGCAGCACCAGCTTGGCCAGCATGCGCTGGGCCTGGTCGTCGGGCATGTCGCGCTGGGCGTTGACGAGCTCCTCGTAGAAGCTGTCGGGCTCGTGGATCTGCAGGGTGTGGATCAAGGGCATGGGGATTTCCTCTCGGTAGATCGGCTCGAGCTTCTCAATGGCCCAGGCAACGTTGCAGGGCGGCCTGCACAGCCTCGGCGTCGAACGAGCGCCAGCGTGCGGCGACGTGCTGGTCGGGGCGGATCAGGTAGACCGTGCCGGGCTGGCCGTCGTAGCGTTTGGCGATCAGGCCCTGGGCATCGGCGACGTCCACACCCACACGCAGCACTTTCACCTCGACGCCGCCCACGGGGAACCGATCGACCGGTGCCGGGCCGAAACACATCAGCGTGAAACCCTGGCCGAGATGCGCCAGCAGCCAGCCTTCGTTGCCGGCGCCGTCGCGCACCGGTGCATCGGCGCAGTTGGTACCGGGGCGCATGGCGCCGGCAAAGTCGCTGGCGTCAGCGCTGTTCAGGCTCGACCCAACGTAGGGCGTGGGTGTCGACAGCCGGCCACTGTTGACCAACGAGCGCGCAAACGGTTCGGTCTCGGCCAGTTCCAGCACCGCGTCCCGCAGCACACGGCTGGTGGCACTCTTGGGCGTGATGAAGTCGGTCGAGCGGGTCGAGTTGAGCAGGTTGTCGTCAGCCGCAAAGGCGCGTTCCTCGTGGTACGTGTCGATCAGGCTGGCATCGGCCTGGCCACTGCGCACCAGCGCCAGCTTCCAGATCAGGTTGTCGATGTCCTGCACCCCCGTGTTGGCGCCGCGGGCACCGAAGGGCGAGACCTGGTGCGCGGCATCACCCGCGAACAGCACCCGGCCGTGGCGGAACTGCGCGATGCGCCGGCAGGCGAACTGGTAGACCGAGACCCATTCGAGCTCGAACTCCACGTCCTTGCCCAGCATGGCCTGGATGCGCGGGATCACGTTCTCGGGCTTCTTCGCCTCGTCCGGGTCGGCATCCCAGCCGAGCTGGAAGTCGATGCGCCAGACGTTGTCGCTCTGCTTGTGCAGCAGCACACTCTGGCCGCGGTGGAAGGGCGGGTCAAACCAGAACCAGCGTTCGGTCGGGAAGCTGGCGTCCTTCATCACCACGTCGGCGATGAGGAAGCGGTCCTGAAAGAACTGCCCCGTGAACTCACCACCCACCATGCGGCGTGTATCGCTGTTGGCACCGTCGCAGGCGATGACCCACTCGGCTTCCATCTGGAAGATGCCGTCGGGTGTCTCGATCGTCAGCACCGCATGGTCGTCATGCTGGGTGATGCTGATGAGCTTGTGTTTCCAGCGCAGGTCGACCAGCTCGCTCGCATCGCAGGCCTCGACCATGTACTCCTCGAGGTAATACTGCTGCAGGTTGATCATGGCCGGCATCTTGTGGCCGTCCTCGGGCAGCAGGTCGAAGCTGTAGGCCAGCTGGTCGCGGAAGAACACCTTGCCGACCTTCCAGCTCACACCCTTGGCGACCATGCGGTCCGCCACGCCCAGGCGGTCCCACACCTCGAGCGGACGTTTGGCGTAACACACGGCGCGCGAGCCGATGCTCACGGTGTTGTTGTCGTCCAGCACCACGGCCGGGATGCCGCGCGCTGCGCTGTCGAGCGCCGCCGTGAGGCCGATCGGGCCGCCGCCAATGATGACCAGCGGATGGCGCTTGACCGTGCCGCTGCGCTGCTCGTCGCTTTGCCGGTAGGCGAATTCGGGGTACTTGTAGGTTGCCAGCATGTGTGTGCCCCTCGCCTCAGGCCTTGGCGGCGCTGTCGCCGGCCTTGAACTCCGATTCATGCATCCACGCGGCGTGGCGCGGTGCCTTCTTGGTGCGCGACCACTCGGTGAGCATGTCCCACTTCACCTCGTCGAGCTTCTTCATCTGCTCGTCGGTGGCGGTGTCGGCCGCCAGTTCGACACGGTGGCCGTTCGGGTCGAAGAAGTAGATCGACTTGAAGATCGTGTGGTCGGTCACCCCCACCACCGGGATGCCCGCCGCTTCGAGCCGTGCCTTGGTCTGGTGCAACACGTCGACGCTGTCCACCTTGAAGGCGATGTGCTGCACCCAGTCGGGCGTGTTGTCGTCACGGCCCATGGCCGGTGAATTGGGCAGCTCGAAGAAGGCCAGGATGTTGCCGCCACCCGCGTCGACGAACACATGCATGTAGGGGTCGGGCGCGTGCGTCGACGGCACATGGTCTTCGGCGATCGCCAGCACGAAACCCATGTTCAGGTGTTCCCCGTACCAGCGCACGGTTTGTTCGGCGTCGCGGCAGCGGTAGGCCACGTGGTGGATGCGTTGCAGGTTCATCATGTCTCCTCGGGTGGGTGGGGCGCTCGGCTCACATGGTAACCATCGTTACCATGTGGCAGCCAGTTTTCCGACGATTCTTATCGGGTATGGCGCACAGGGTTTGTACTTGCTCGACCGGCGCCGTGCACCTGAGCATATTCCGCTTCGATCATCCCGCAGCGCAGCATGGTCGCAGCACCCGGGTCGACCTGGGTTCGCACCCGCCCGCCGCGATGTCATATCATTCGTTACCAATTGGCGGAACCAGGCGACGACACCGATGGACATCCAGAGCTTCTTCCCCTATCGCATCGCGGTGTTCAGCGAGCGGGTAAGCCAGTGCATCGCGCAGGTCTACCGTGAACGCTTCGGCCTGACGCGTGACGAGTGGCGTGTCATCGCCGCGCTGGCTGAGGCCGGCAAGGTCAGGACCGCCTGGATCATCGACAAGACCACCCTCGAGAAGATGCAGGTCAGCCGCGCCGTGGCCCGCCTGGAACGCGACGGCCTGCTCGAACGCCTGCCCGACCCCGACGACGGCCGCGGCTGGCTGCTGCGTCTGCTGCCCGCTGGCAAGGCGCTCTACGCCAAGGTCGTGCCCATGGTGCAGGCGCGTGAGACCTTTCTGCTCGACGCCCTGGCGCCCGATGAACGAGAGGTGCTCGACCGCGCGTTGACAAAGCTGAGCGAACGAGCCGAGGTGCTGGTGCGCCAGGGATGATCGGCGGCGACGCAACGGCTCAGCCTCGCTCCGGCGACGAGCCGACTCATCGCAAGCCTCAACGGCCTGCGCGCCGGCGACTAGTTCAGCCGCCAGTGCCCATCCGGTGACTCGGCCACGCGGCCCTCGTGCTGCAGCTTGATCAGATGCGCCAGCAGTGACCGTTCGGCGGCGCCGTGCAGGCGCCCCGCCACGTCGTCGTAGACATGCACCAGCAGTTCCACCGGCCGCGCCGGGCCGGTGTGAACCAGGGCAGCCAGCACCTTGGCCTCGCGCGCAGCGCGGTGCGCCAGCAGCCGGGCCACATGCCAGGCCGGCCGATCCATCAGAAAGCCGTGGCCCGGCGCCAGCCAGGCCAGGTCCGGCAGGCGATCCGGCAGGGTGCGCAGCTTGTCGAGGTAGACGGCCATGTCGCCGTCGGGCGGATCGATCACCACGGTCGAGCCCTGCATCAGGTGGTCGCCGGTGAACAGCAGCGCCTCTCGCGCCAACCACCAGCACACATGGTTCGAGGCATGGCCGGGCGTATGGATGGCCTGCAGTGTCAGCATGCCCCACTCGAACCACGCGCCGTCGTCGGGCAACACATCGGGCGTGAAGCTGCCGTCGTGCCGGCCCGCAGCGGGCGGCGGCAGGCCGATACGCGGCGCATCACCGGGCAGCAGCGCAGCGGCTGGCGCGTGATCGATATGCGTGTGGGTGACGAGCACGGCGCGTATCGGGCGACCGGCACAGGCCGCCAGGATCGCCTCGGCGTGGGCTTCCATCAGCGGGCCGGGGTCGAGCACCACCACACCACCGTCGCCGGTGTCGAGCAGGTAGGTATTGGTGCCCGGGCCGGTCATCATGCCGGGGTTGGGCGCCGTCAGGCGTTGCACCCCCGGCGCAATCTCGACCGGCAACCCCGGCGCCAGCGTGCTGTAGGCGCGGCCGTGGCCAAGCGGATCGAGCTTGCAGACCTCGACATACGCCGGGTGTTCGACCAGGATGGGCCAGCGTCGCCCGGCGTGGGTGTGGGTGACACGAGGATGGCGCGGCGCCATCTCGCGCAGCGCGGCGGCAGCGCCCAGCAGCGAGGCCACATCGGCGAACGCGGCCAACTCTTCGAGCGAACGTCGCGTCGCCAGCGCCAGGTCGAACTCGCCGCCGCGATGCCGCTGCAGCGCTTCGGCCGGATGCCACCAGGCCAGCTCAGTGGCTTCTGCTGCATCGACCACCGGCGTCTGACCAGCCGGCAGCCGCACGACGAAGAACCGCGTGTCGAAACGTTTGGGCAGACCCAGCGGCGTGACCCAGTGGCTCCAGGGGTGCAGCGCCGAGGTGGCGAGTGGCAGGCCGAGTTCACGCGCCAGGTCGGCGATGTTGCTGCTGCCGCCGCACAAGCGCTCGCGCGCCAGGCGCAGGCGTGCGCGTTCGATGTCGCCGGCGTCGCCCGGGTGGAGATCGACGCCCAGCCACAGGCCACATTCCTCGAAACACTCGCGCAGCGCCGCCACGGCCAGCGCGGGTGACAACTCACCCAGCAGCAGGCGCTGCGTGATGGTGTCGACCGGCTCGTCGGCCGCAGCCAGATGGTCGGCGTCTTCACGATCGACCGCACCACCCGGAAACACATGCGTCGCCGGCATGAAACTGGCCTGCGCCGAACGCAGCAGCATCAGCACCTCCAGCCGCCCGCCGTGGTCACGCACGATCAGCGTCGTCGCGGCCGGACGCGGATGCACCGGCGCGGACTGCGGTGCGGCGGCTGGCGGCAGGCTGGGGGCGGGTGTCGAGCTGGGAGGCATGTCGATTCGGTGCAGAGATGGGTCGTGCGGCAAGGCGCGACATTCTCTGCGCTCAGCTTGGACCGCCCGCCACATGGCGACCGACGTGCCGCCTGAGGCCGAGGCGCCTGATCGCCATTTGCACCAGCGACCGACTCGACCTGCCCGATGCAGCCAGAATTCGCCCGCCAGCGCAGCCGCCCCAACCCAGCAGACGAAAGACCTCACCCAATGAAACTCGCCACCTGGAACGTCAACTCCCTGGCCGTGCGGCTGCCGCAGTTGCTCGACTGGTTGCCTGTGGCCCAGCCCGACGTGGTGGTGCTGCAGGAAACCAAACTCACCGACGACAAGTTTCCGCACGCCGAAATTGAGGCGGCCGGCTGGCAGGTGGCCTGGTTCGGCCAGAAGACCTACAACGGCGTGGCGGTGCTGGTGCGGGGCCAGGCACCCGCCGACGTGGTGCGCAACATCCCGGGCTTTGCCGACGACATGGCGCGCGTCATCACGGCCAGCGTCACCGCGCCGAGTGGCGCCAGCGTGCGCGTGGTGGGCGCCTACTTTCCCAACGGGCAGGCGCCGGACAGCGACAAGTTCGTCTACAAGATGGCCTGGTTGACGGCGCTGCACGGCTTCATCGAAGGCGAACTGAAGAACCACGACAAGCTGGTGCTGATGGGTGACTACAACATCGCGCCCACCGATGCCGACGTGTACGACCCCGTGGGATGGAAGGACCAGATCCACTGCACGCCGCAGGAGCGCGCACACTTTGCCGGCCTGGTCGGCCTGGGGTTGCACGACTCGTTTCGTCTGTTCGAACAACCGCCCAAGAGCTGGAGCTGGTGGGACTACCGCAACCTGGCCTTCCGCAAGAACCAGGGCCTGCGCATCGACCACATCCTGGTGAGTGAGGCGCTGCGCCCCTTGGTGCGCGGCTGCGTGATCGACAAACCCATGCGCAAGAACGAACGCCCGAGCGACCACGCGCCGGTGATCGTCGAGATCGACGTCTGAGCAGCCGTCTGGCAGCATGCAGCGCACCGACCTGGCGCAACAACCTACGCTGACTCGCCGTACAACCACGACGTCACGACAGGTCCCGCCGGCACCGATGACCTCCTTGCATCACTACCCCTTGCGCTCGGGAACGGCCATGCTCGCTGCCTTGGTGCTGGCCGTCTTGCTCGGCGCCTGCGCCAGCAGCCGTGGGCCGGACGGACCGCCGCGCAACCCGCCGGCCGGAGTGGCCAGTACGCCGAACGCCGTGCCACGCATCGAACCCATCCGTGTCGGCGGGCCGAACAAGCCTTATGCCTACAGCGGGCGCACCTACCGCCCGCTCACCGACGACGAGCCCCTCACGCAAAGCGGGCTCGGCACCTGGTACGGCAAGGCGTATCACGGCCGGCCGACCGCCAGCGGCGAGATCTACGACATGTACGCCATGACGGCGGCCCACCCGACCATGCCGATCCCGAGCTACGCCCGCGTCAGCAATCCGGCCACCGGCCGCAGCGTGATCGTGAGGGTCAATGATCGCGGCCCCTTCGAGCGCGGCACCGTCATCGACCTGAGTTACGCTGCCGCCGCCCGCCTGGGCATCCTGCGCGGCGCCACGCCGGTCAAGGTGGAACGACTCACCTTCGACATGATCCGCAGCGGCAGCTGGAAGGCCGATTGAGCCGCGCTCAGTCCACCACCACCGGCTCGGGTTCGAGGCGGATGCCGAAACGGCCGTAAACGCTCTCCTGAATCGCCCGCGCCAGCGTCAGCACCTCAGCGCCACGCGCGCCGCCGCGGTTGACGAGCACCAGGGCCTGCTTGTCGTGCACACCCACACCGCCGACCTGCTTGCCCTTCCAGCCGCAGGCGTCGATGAGCCAGCCGGCTGCCAGCTTGAAGCTGCCGTCGGGCATGGCGTAGTGCACCAGGTGCGGGTCGCGGCCGATGATGTCGCGGCATTGCTCGGGGGTCACCACCGGGTTCTTGAAGAAGCTGCCGGCGTTGCCCATCACCGCCGGGTCGGGCAACTTGGCGCGGCGGATGGCGCAAACCCAGTCACAGACCTGGCGTGCGCTCGGGTGGTGGATGCCCGTCTCGTCCATACGCCGCTGCAGGTCCAGATAACCCAGCACTGGCTGCCAGGGACGCGGCAGCCTGAAACGCACGCGTGTGATCACACTCTTGCCGGCCAGAGCCTGCTTGAAGATGCTGTCGCGGTAGCCGAAGCGGCACTGCGCTGCGTTGAGTGTGACGTTGCGGCCGGTCACCAGGTCGACCGCGTCGAGGCTGTCGAACCGGTCGGCCAGTTCCATGCCGTAGGCGCCGATGTTCTGCACCGGCGCCGCGCCCACCGTGCCGGGGATGAGCGCCAGGTTCTCGAGCCCCGGCCAGCCTTCGGACAAGGTCCAGTCGACCAGCGCATGCCAGTTCTCGCCGGCACCGGCCTCGACGATCCAGGCGTCGTCGCGTTCCTCGACCAGGCGACGGCCGACAATCTCGACCTTGAGCACCAGCGCACTCACGTCGCGCAACAGCACGATGTTGCTGCCGCCGCCCAGGATGAACTTGGGCGCACGGCCGAAATCCGGGTGATCGACCACCTTGCGGATGTCGGCCTCGCGCTCGATGCGCACCAGGGTGCGGGCCACGGCCGGCAGGCCGAAGCTGTTGTAGGTCTGCAGGCTCACGCCTTCTTCGATGCGCATGGCAGAATTTTCGTTCATCTCACCGAAAGACCCACATCATGCCCAGCTTCGACACCGTGCTCGAACCCAACCTCGTCGAAGTCAAGAACGCCGTCGAGCAGAGCAACAAGGAAATCGGCACCCGCTTCGACTTCAAGGGCAGCGATGCCCGCGTGGAGCTGAAGGACAAGGAAATCACCCTTTTTGCGGACAACGATCTGCAACTCAACGGCGTGATCGACGTGCTGCGCAACAAGATGGCCAAGCGCAATGTGGCGCCGGGCTTCCTGGACTTCAGCGCCAAGCCCGAGAAGATGAGCCACGACAAGCTCAAGCAACTCGTCAAGGTCAAGGCCGGCATCGAGAGCGACCAGGCCAAGAAGATCCAGAAGGCCATCAAGGACAGCAAGATGAAGGTGCAGGGCAGCATCCAGGGCGACACCGTGCGGGTGACCGGCGCCAAACGCGACGACCTGCAGGCGGCCATGGCCCTGATCAAGAAGGAAGTGGCCGACCTGCCGCTCACCTTCATCAACTTCCGCGACTGAGCCACTCGCATGCACACGCTGGCCCGCACTGCAGCCGCTGCCCTGCTGATGGTGGCTGCTGCCGTGGCGCTGCAGCCAGCGAGCGCCCAGCCCGTCAACTCGCCCGACGGCGCACCTCGCGCGCCCCAGATCCAGCTGGGCGGCGTGATGGGCAGCAAGGCGCTGTTCGTCATCGACGGTCAGTCGCAGATGATTGCCGTGGGTGAGTCGGCACGCGGCGTGCGGTTGGTGTCCCTGAATGGCGATGCCGCCAAGGTCGAACTGCAGGGCAAGATCGTCGAATTGCGCGTCGGTGGCAGCCCGGTGGTGGTGGGCGGCGGCATCGGCGCAGCCGGTGGCGGGCCGGGTGGCAACACGCGCGAGATCGTCATCCCGGTGGGTGACGGTGGCCACTACTTCATGAACGGCACCATCAACGGGCGAAGTGTCCGGTTCATGGTCGACACCGGCGCCACGATGGTGGCCATGAGTGCCGCCGACGCCACCCGCATCGGCCTGGACCTGCGCAAGGGCCAGCTCGGCTTCGGCAGCACCGCCAACGGTGTGACGCAGATGATGGCCATCACGCTGGACAGCGTGCGTGTGAGCGAAGTCGAGCTCTACAACGTGGCCGCAGTCGTCACCCCGGCCAACATGCCTTATGTGCTGCTGGGCAACAGCTTCCTGAGCCGCTTCCGGATCCAGCGCGACGGCGACGTGATGCGCCTGACGCGGCGCTACTGATCAGTTCGGAGCCTGGCAGGGCCGACGCCCGGTCGGTTGTGCGTGATCGGCCCCAACCATGCCCACATTGCCGACCGTGCAAGCCCAGCAGCCCGGTATGCCGGCACGACCCGCCGCTCGCCACCGGTTCGGCGCCAGGCCGGCCAGGCTCACGCCTTGAGCCTGGGCGTCGACACACTGCGGCGCATGCCCCAGCCCGACATCCCGGTTCAGCACCCGCCCGCACCCAACGCGGTCGACTACTTCGCCCCCGACCCCGACCTGCCCGAACACGGCGTCACCCTGCTGGCCGACCTCGTCGCCGCCTGCCTGGGCCTGTTCGTCACTGCCCTCGCCTTGCTGACCGCCTGCGGCTGGCTCACCACGCTGTGGGGCGCCGTGCTTCTGGGGGCCCTGTTGACCTTCCCACTGGTTCTGGTGCTGGTGGTGCTGATCAGGCGATGAGCTCGCCCGTTGCCAGGCTTGTCCCAGCAGCGACATCGCCCGCCCGAACCGGCGTGCTACAACGACGGCAACGAGGCGCGACGTACGCCTTGCCTTGCCAGGAGACACACGCGATGGATCTGAACTTCACGCCCGACGAACTGGCGTTTCGCGCCAGGATCAGGCAATGGGTGGCCGAGAACCTGCCCGCCGACATCAGCACCAAGGTGCACGGCGCCTTGCGGCTGACACGCGAGGACCTGCAGCGCTGGGCCAGGATCCTGGGCAAGCAGGGCTGGCTCGGCTGGGGCTGGCCCAAGGAATTCGGCGGGCCGGGCTGGACCGCCATCGAGCGCCATCTGTTCGAAGAAGAGTGCGCGCTGGCCGGTGCGCCGCGTGTCATCCCCTTCGGGCCGGTGATGGTGGCGCCGGTGATCATGGCCTTCGGCAACCGCGCGCAGCAGGAGCGTTTCCTGCCCGGCATCGCCAGCGGCGAGGTCTGGTGGAGCCAGGGTTACAGCGAACCCGGCTCGGGCTCGGATCTGGCCAGCGTGAAGACCCGTGCCGAGCGCAAGGGCGACTACTACGTCGTCAACGGCCAGAAGACCTGGACCACGCTCGGCCAGTACGGCGACTGGATCTTCTGCCTGGTGCGCACCAGCACCGACGGCAAGCCACAGACCGGCATCAGCTTCCTGCTGATCGACATGAAGAGCCCGGGCGTGTCGGTGCGGCCCATCATCCTGCTGGACGGCGAGCATGAGGTGAATGAGGTGTTCTTCGACAACGTCGAGGTGCCGGCCGACCAGCTCATCGGGCAAGAGAACCAGGGCTGGACCTACGCCAAGTACCTGCTCGGCCACGAACGCACCAACATCGCCGACGTGAACCGCGCCAAGCGCGAGCTGGAGCGCCTGAAACGTATCGCCAAGCTCGAAGGTGTGTGGGACGACCAGCGTTTCCGCGACCAGATCGCCCTGCTCGAGGTCGACATCGTGGCGCTCGAGATGATGGTGCTGCGCGTGATCTCTGCCGAACGCGGCGGCAAGAAGGCGCTGGACGTGGCCGGTCTGCTCAAGATCCGCGGCAGCGAGATCCAGCAGCGCTACACCGAGCTGATGATGCTCGCCGCCGGCCCCTACAGCCTGCCCCACATCGCCGAAGCCATGGACGCCGGCTGGCAAGGCGACGCCGGCCTGGGTGGCCAATGGCCCGGCGGTGCCGGCCACTGCGCGCCGCTCGCCTCGGTGTATTTCAACTACCGCAAGACGACGATCTACGGCGGCAGCAATGAAGTGCAGCGCAATATCGTTGCCCAAACTGTTCTCGGTTGAAGGGAGACAAACATGGATTTCGACTTCACCGAAGACCAGACCGCCCTGCGTGACGCGGTGCGCCGCTGGGCTGACAAGGACTACACCTTCGATCGCCGCCGCGCCGTCGTCAAGGCCGGTGGCTCCAGCCGCGAGGTCTGGGCCGAACTTGCTGGCCTGGGCGTCACCGCCCTGGTCGTGCCCGAAGCCCAGGGTGGCCTGGGCATGGGCGCCGTCGAGGCCATGGTGGTGATGGAAGAACTCGGCCGCGCCATCGTGTGTGAGCCGTACGCCGCCATCTGCCTGATGGCGCCTGCCGTGCTGGCCCAGGCCTCACCGTCGCCCGCCGTGGCCCGCTGGCAGCAGGGCATTGCCGACGGCAGTGAACGTGTCGCCCTGGCGCTGCAGGAGCGCCCGGCGCGGTATCACCTGGACAAGGTCGCCACCACGGCCGCACGTGCGGGTGCCGACTGGGTCATCACCGGCAGCAAGAGCCTGGTGCCGGCCGGCACCGAGCTGGGCGCCTACATCGTGCCAGCCACGGTGGCAGGCGAAGGCATCGGCCTGTACCTGGTGCAGTCGCACCAGGCCGGCGTCAAGTCGCGCGGCTACAGCCTGCAGGACGGCTCGGCCGCCGCCGAGCTGCAGTTCGACGCCGCCAGCGCCAGCGAACTCATCCCCGCCGGCCAGGGCCTGGCGGTGCTGGAGCTGGCGCAGGACGTGGGCATCGCGGCGCTGTGCGCCGAAGCCGTCGGCGCGATGGAAAAACTCGTCGAACTCACGGCCGAATACATGAACACACGCAAGCAGTTCGGCGTGGCGATCGCCAGCTTCCAGGCGCTGCGGCACCGGCTGGCGGACATGAAGATGCAGCTCGAACTGGCGCGTTCGATGAGCTACTACGCCACGCTCAAGCTCGGCGAACCGGCGCCGCAACGGCGCCGCGCGTTGTCGCAGGCCAAGGTGCAACTCGGCCAGAGCCTGCGGTTTGTGGGTCAGCAGGCTGTGCAATTGCACGGCGGCATCGGCATGACCGACGAATACGTGGGCGCCCACTACTTCAAGCGCCTCACCTGCATCGAGCTCAGCCTGGGCGACACGCTGCACCACCTGGGCATCGTGAGCAGCGGCATGCAGGACACGGCCGGCGTCTTTGCCTGAGCAGGCAGGGATGAACCTGCTGAGCGCGGTGCGGGCCTGCAGCGGATAGGCGCACATCCTGCTGGGCAGGGATACTGCCGGCCATGACGCCGCTCTACCCAGGCCAGATCACCGACGTCGCCGGGCTGATGCTCGGCCACTACAGCGACACGCGCCGGCCAACAGGCTGCAGCGTGGTGTTGTGCCCGCACGGTGCTGTCGCCGGTGTGGATGTGCGCGGCGCGGCACCCGGCACACGCGAGACGGATCTGCTCGCGCCCGGCAATCTGGTCGAGCAAGTGCACGCCATCGTCCTGGCCGGAGGCAGTGCCTACGGGCTGGACGCCGCCAGCGGCGTGATGCGCTGGCTCGAAGAACACGGCCACGGCCTGCCAGTCGGTCCGGCGGTGGTGCCCATCGTGCCGGCCGCGGTGTTGTTCGATCTGTGGGTGGGTGACGCCAGCATCCGGCCCGACGCCGCCGCTGGATACGCCGCCAGCGACGACGCTGTCGCCGCATCTGCCGCGCATCACCCTCGGCACTGGGGCAATGTCGGCGCGGGCAGCGGCGCTACGGTCGGCAAACTCTTCGGCCCGCAGCACGGAATGAAGGGTGGCATCGGCAGCGCTTCACTCACCGTCGGCGGTGTCACGGTGGCGGCGCTGATGGCGGTCAACGCCGTGGGTGACATCCGCGACCCGTCCACCGGTCGATTGATCGCCGGCGCGCGCAACGACGACGGCCTGACGCTGCGCGACATCCAGGCCAGTTTTGTCGCCGGACGCTTGCCCGGCCGTCGGCTGCCAGTGGCCAGCGACGACACAGTTGCCGGGCCCGTCCCCGGCGCCAACACCACCATCGGCATCGTCGCCACCGATGCCCGGCTCGACAAGGCGCAGGCGCGGCGCCTGGCCACCGAAGCGCACGACGGCCTGGCGCGTTGCATCTGGCCGGCACACACGGCCTTCGACGGGGACACCGTGTTCGCCCTGGCCACTGGCAGCAGCAGCGCCAGCCTGCCGCCGGAAGTGCTGGGCACTCTGGCCGCCGAAGTGACGGCGCGTGCCGTGCTCAACGCCGTGCGGGCCGCACGCGGGCTGGACAATCCGGCGCTGCCTTCGGCCAGCGATCTCGGTCTGGCCTGACTGCCGCCGTGGTCTGCAAGACCTGCACACGAGGCATTGCAAGTCACTCGCCTGCCGGCACAACCATCAGCCATGTGACGCTCATCCCCATCGGCAACACGACAAACTCAACTTCTGCCCACGCACTATCCATGACCGCCCGCCGCCCCCTCCTCTTCGCTGTCCTGGCCAGCCTGCTGGCTGGCGCCACGTCCGTGCTGACCGCATGTGCGGCCGGGCCGTCGGCCACGTCCGGGGCCGCCCCGTCGACACCATCGGCCGCCGCCGCATTGCCGCCCATCTTGTTCGTGCACGGCAACGGCGACACCGCCGCCTTGTGGACCACCACACTCTGGCGCTTCGAGAGCAATGGCTGGCCGCGTGACCGGCTGTTTGCCATCGACCTGCCCTACCCACTGGCGCGTGACGACGACAGCAAGGAGCAGCAAGGCCGCAGCTCGACCACCGAGCAACGTGACCAGCTGGCCGCCGAGATCGACCGGGTGCTGGCTGCCACCGGCGCGCCACACCTGGTGCTGATGGGCAACTCGCGCGGTGGTTATGCCATCCGCAACGTTTTGGCCAACGTGGGTGGCGCGGCGAAAAAGGTGTCACACGTCGTCCTGGGTGGCACACCCAACCACGGCGTGTGGGCGCTGCCGAACTTTCGGCCGACCAACGAGTTCAATGGCGCCGGCCCCTTCCTGAACGGCCTGAACGCCCCCAAGGGACCGGACGGCCAGCTCTTGCCCGCAGGCTCGGCGGGCCTGGAAGTGACGCCCGGCCCCAAGTGGCTGACGATCCGCTCGGACAACAACGACAAGTTCGCCCAACCCGACGGCAGCTGGATCGGCGCCAAGGACCTGAAGACCCAGGTCACGACCGACGGACCGGCGTTGTCGGGCGCCGAGAACCTGGTGTTGCCGGGGCGCGACCACCGCGAGACCTCGTTCCACCCCGAGGCGTTTGCAGCGGCCTGGCGTTTCATCACCGGCCGCGCACCGACGGTGGACATCACACCCGAGGCCACCGTCGTGCTCGACGGCAAGGTCACCGGCGTGACCGGCGCCGGCCCCACCAATCTGCCGCTGGTGGGCGCCAAGGTGGCCGTGTACGCCATCGACCCCGCCACCGGCCAGCGCCGCGGCTCCGCGTTGATCGACAAGACCGTGGGTGACGACGGCCGCTGGGGCCCGTTGACGACCGACTCGACGACCGCCCTGGAGTTCGTCGTCACACCCACACTCGCGGCCCTGTCGACCACCCACATCTATCGTTCGCCGTTTGCCCGATCGTCGTCGCTGGTGCACCTGAGGCCCGAACGTGTGCTCGACGCCGAGAAGATCAGCAAGGCGGTGGTGGTGCTGACCCGCCCGCGCGGATACTTCGGCTTGCCTCGCGATAGCGTCGTGCTGGACGGCAAGTCGCCGCCGCCCGGCATCACGCCCGGCGTGGCGGGTGCGGCCGTCAGCCGCCTGTTGCTCAAGGACACCGGCCGTCAGGTGGTGGGTCAGTTCCGATCCGGCCCCATCAATGAACGTGTCGTCGGCTGGGTCTGGCCGGTGGATGACAAACACATCAGCGTGCTCGAACTGCACTATTGACGCCGCCGCATCGGCCGACACTGGCCAGCGCCTTCGAGCGCCGCCAAGGTCGGAGCGACCAGGCGTTCGCCGCGACGATCCCCCGTCACTGCATCCGCCGTCCCAGCACTTGCCGTCACCTCCATGCCCAGCAAACAGAAGAACAAGTCCAAACCGCCCGTCGGCACGTCGCTGGCCGAGATCCTGTTCAGCCAGGGTTTCGGCAGCCGGCGTGAATGTGACGGCCTGATCGGCACCGGCCGCGTCGCCGTCGAGGGCCAGGTGGTCGAGGACTACGACGCCTTGTTCGAGCCCCAGGGACTCACCATCCAGGTCGACGGCGTGACCTGGCCGGTGCGCGAGCGTGCGCTGGTGCTGCTGCACAAGCCGGCGGGTTTCGAGTGTTCACAAAAGCCCAAACATCACCCCAGCGTGATGAGCCTGCTGCCGGTGCCGCTGCGCCTGCGCGGCGTGCAGCCGATCGGCCGGCTCGACGAAGAAACCACCGGCCTGCTGCTGCTGACCGACGACGGCCCGCTCATCCACAAGCTCACCCACCCCAAGCGCCACGTGCCCAAGCTGTACCACGCTGTGACCGCACGGCCAGTCGAGCCGGATCAGCTGGCCAAGCTGCTGGCCGGTGTGGTGTTGCGCGACGACCCGGTGCCCGTGCGCGCCCTGGCCTGCGAGAAGCTCGGCGACAACACCCTGAGCCTGGTGCTGGCCGAAGGCAAATATCACCAGGCGCGACGCATGATTGCCGCGGTGGGCAACCACGTGGAGCAGCTCAGGCGCGTGGCCTTCGGTACCGTGACCCTGCCCGACGACCTGCCCGAAGGCCAGTGGCGCTGGATCACGCTCGAAGAAGAAGCCGCGTTGATCAGCCCACCACTGGCCAAGAACGTGGAATGACAGGTGGAGCGAGCCTGTCCACCCTTGCCCGACCAAGCCCTCGCTCGCGCCTTGCACCTGCTGGCCAGCGCCAGCACGGGGCGCCGCCTGATCGGCCTGGTCGGCCCGCCGGGCGCCGGCAAGTCGACGGTGGCCGAGCTGCTGCTGGCGGCGCTCGACGCCCGTCATCCGGGTGTTGCCCAGGTCGTGCCGATGGACGGCTACCACCTGGCTCAGGCCGAACTGGTGCGCCTGGGTCGCGCCCAGCGCAAGGGCGCGCCGGATACCTTCGACGCCGCCGGGTTTGCAGCGCTGCTGGCGCGCATCCGCAGCGGTGGGCCGGCCACGATCTACGCGCCCGAGTTCCGCCGCGCCATCGAAGAACCGATCGCCAACGCCGTGCCCGTCCACCCACAGACGCGGCTGGTCATCACCGAAGGCAATTACCTGCTCATGGGTGAGCCGGGCGACGGCGGCTGGGGCGAGGTACGTGGACAACTCGACGAGGTGTGGTTCGTCGACGTCGACCCCGCCCTGCGGCTGGCGCGGCTGATTGCCCGCCACGAGCGATTCGGCCGCAGCCCCGAGGCGGCGCGTGCCTGGGTAATGGACACCGACGAGCCGAACGCTCGCGCCATCGAAGCGACCCGCCACCGGGCCGACTGGTGTCTGGCCTGGGAGTGAGGCGAACCGGGGTGTGAGCCAACTTGGGGCGATCCGGCCGGGCCTCATGAGGTGACGCTGATAATCGCCCGCCATGCAGGTCTTTCGCGGTTTTCACCATCCCGGCATCGCGCCGGCTTGTGCCCTCACCATCGGCAACTTCGACGGCGTGCACCGTGGGCATCAGGCCATGCTGGCGCTGCTGATCAATGAGGCGCGCCATCGTGGCCTGCCCAGCTGTGTGCTTAGCTTCGAGCCGCATCCGCGCGATTACTTCGCCGCGCTGGCCGGCAAGCCCGAATTGGCGCCGCTGCGCATCGCCAGCTTGCGCGACAAGTTGCAGGAGCTCGAGCGCTGCGGTGTCGACCAGGTGGTGCTGCTGCGTTTCGACCGCACACTGGCGTCACTGGCGCCCGACGCCTTCATCACCGAGGTGCTGCAGCAAGGGCTGGGCGCACGTTACGTGCTGGTGGGTGACGACTTCCGCTTCGGTGCGAAGCGTGCCGGCGACTACGCCATGCTCGACAGCGTGGGTGGCAGCCTGGGAATCGATGTGGCGCGCATGATGAGTTACGAGGTGCATGGCCTGCGTGTGTCGAGTTCTGCCGTGCGCGAGGCGCTGGCGCTGGGCGAGATGGAGCGGGTCGCCGCGCTGCTCGGGCGGCCCTACAGCATCAGTGGCCATGTGTTGCATGGGCGCAAGCTGGGCCGCCAGCTCGGCGCCAGCAGCGAGGGTGCGGATGACGGGTTCCGCACGCTGAATCTGCGCTTCAACCACCCGCGCCCGGCCGCCAGCGGCATCTACGCGGTGCAGGTACACGGCCTGATGACCGGCGGCGAAGGTCAGCTGGCCGACGAGCCGCTGGCCGGTGTGGCCAGCCTGGGTGTGCGCCCCACGGTGGAAGACGCTGGCCGGGTGCTGCTCGAAACTCATCTGTTCGACTGGCCCGCCAGCCTGGGCCGTGAGGGGGGCTACGCTAAACTGCTGCGCGTGGAACTGCTGCACAAACTGCGCGACGAGGCCCGTTACGACGGCCTGGAGGCCCTGACCGTGGCGATACGGCAGGACCTGGACAACGCGCGCCGCTGGTTCGCCAACCGCCCCGCGGGCCGACCGGCCAGCCGGACCGACAGCCATTCGGCCGACCGCCGCCAGACCACCCGCGACCGAATTCAGGCGCAGCGTTGACCGTTGTGCCGGCCTGCCGCATCACCGTGCAGGCCTGGTTCAGACGCAGCGCTGCCTGCCACCTCCATCGATGACCTGAACCGGGCTGCCCAGCCCGCCAGGTCTTGCCAGGTGCAACGCCGACGACGCGTGACACCTCCAGCGACACACACCAGCGAGAGCGCGACCCCAGGTCGCGCAGCGGCCATGAACGATTCAAGTACTCCGACGACCCGCCAAGCGGCCACGACTGCCAGCGCAGCTTCGAACGCGGCAGCAAGTGCCCCAGCGACTGCATCTGCCAATGCATCGGCAACCGCACCGGCAAGCGCCTACCGCGCCACGCTGAACATGCCGGACACGCCCTTCCCCATGCGCGGCGACCTGCCCAAGCGCGAGCTGGCCTGGGTGAAGGCGTGGAACGACCAGGGCCTGTACCAGCGCCTGCGCGATGCGCGCCACGGTGCGCCGCTGTTCGTGCTGCACGACGGCCCGCCCTATGCCAACGGCAAGCTGCACATCGGCCACGCGCTGAACAAGGTGCTCAAGGACATGATCGTCAAGGCGCGCCAGCTGGCGGGTTTCGACGCCCAGTACATCCCCGGCTGGGACTGCCACGGCCTGCCGATCGAGAACGCGATCGAGAAGCTGCACGGCCGCCACCTCAGCCGCGACGACATGCAGGCCAAGAGCCGCGCCTTCGCCACCGAGCAGATCAACCAGCAGCGCGAGGACTTCAAGCGCCTGGGCGTGCTGGGCGACTGGGCGCGGCCCTACCGCACCATGGACTACGCCAACGAGGCGGGCGAACTGCGCGCCTTCAAACGTGTCATCGAGCGTGGCTTCGTCTACCGCGGCTTGAAGCCCGTGTACTGGTGCTTCGACTGCGGCAGCTCGCTGGCCGAGTTCGAGATCGAATACGCCGACAAGAAAAGCGATACGCTGGACGTGGCCTTCGAGGCCGACGATGCCGCGGCCCTGGCCGCCGCCTTCGGCCTGGCGCAACTGCCCGACTCATTGGCATCAGGCGGCAAGAAAGCCTTCGCCGTCATCTGGACCACCACGGCCTGGACCATCCCGGCCAACCAGGCGCTCAACGCCCATCCCGAGCTGACGTATGCGCTGGTCGACACGCCGCGCGGCGTGCTGCTGCTGGCCGAGGAATTGGTCGCCAGGTGCCTGGAGCGCTACAAGCTGGACGGCACCGTCATCGCCACCGCCAAGGGCGAGGCGCTCAAGGGTCTGGTCTTCCGCCACCCGCTGCATGACACGGTGAGCGCCGAGGAAGGTAGTACCTACAGCTACCGTCGCAAGAGCCCGCTCTACCTGGCCGACTACGTGACGGCTGGCGACGGCACGGGCATCGTGCATTCGGCGCCGGCTTACGGCGTGGACGACTTCAACTCATGCGTCGCGCACGGCCTGAAGGTCGCCGACATCCTCAACCCGGTGCAGGGCAACGGCGTGTATGCCGCCGAACTGCCCTCCTTCGGCGGCCAGCACATCTGGAAGGCCTGCGAACGCGTCATCGAGGTGCTGACGCAGAGCGACCGCCTCATGGCGACACAAGGCATCACGCACAGCTACCCGCACTGCTGGCGCCACAAGACGCCGGTGATCTACCGCGCGGCAGCCCAGTGGTTCGTGCGCATGGACGAGGGCGAAGGTGTCTTCACCAAGGACAAGGCGCCCAAGACCCTGCGTCAGCTGGCGCTGGACGCGATCGACGCGACGAGCTTCTATCCGGAAAACGGCCGCGCCCGGCTGCGCGACATGATCGCCAACCGGCCCGACTGGTGCATCAGCCGCCAGCGCAGCTGGGGTGTGCCGGTGCCCTTCTTCCTGCACAAGGACTCGGGCGCGCTGCACCCGCGCACCATGGAGATCCTCGATCAAGCGGCGGACATCGTCGAGGCCGGCGGCATCGAGGCCTGGAGCCGTGTGACGGCCGAGCAGATCCTGGGCGCCGAGGATGCGCCGCACTACACCAAGAGCACCGACATCCTGGAGGTGTGGTTCGACTCGGGCTCGACCTTCCGGCACGTGTTGCGCGGCAGCCATGCCGATGCCTACGACCGCCCGCCCTTCCACACCGAAGGGCCGGAGGCCGACCTCTACCTCGAAGGCCACGACCAGCACC
Organism: Candidatus Intricatilinea gracilis; assembly: GCA_016702605.1. Lineage (GTDB taxonomy): Bacteria > Pseudomonadota > Gammaproteobacteria > Burkholderiales > Burkholderiaceae_C > Sphaerotilus > Sphaerotilus gracilis. The sequence continues at coordinate 314,911 of JADJDQ010000004.1, read as the reverse complement.
GCGGCTGGTTCCACAGCTCGCTGCTGCTGGGCTGCGCGCTGGAGGACCGCGCGCCCTACCGCGGCCTGCTCACGCACGGCTTTGCCACCGACGGCGCCGGCCGCAAGATGAGCAAGAGCCTGGGCAACACCGTCGAGCCGCAGAGTGTGACGAGCAAGCTCGGCGCCGAGATCGTGCGGCTGTGGGTGGCCGCGACCGACTATTCGGGCGACCTCAACATCGACGACAAGATCCTGGCCCGCGTGGTCGACGCCTACCGGCGCATCCGCAACACGCTGCGCTTTCTGCTGGCCAACACGAGCGACTTCAACGCCGCGACCGACGCCGTGCCGGTGGCGCAGATGCTGGAGATCGACCGCTGGGCCCTGGCGCGTGCGGCCGAGCTGCAGGCCGACATCCTGGGTCGTTACGAGCGCTACGAGTTCCACACCGTGGTCAACAAGCTGCAGGTGTTCTGCTCGGAGGACCTGGGCGCCTTCTACCTCGACATCCTGAAGGACCGCCTCTACACCAGCGCGCCCGGCAGCCTGGCGCGCCGCTCGGCGCAGACAGCGCTGTGGCAGATCACGAACGCCATGCTGCGCTGGATGGCGCCGTTCCTGAGCTTCACGGCCGAGGAGGCCTGGGCCGTGTTCGCTGCCAAGGAAACGAGCGGCTCGATCTTCACCGAGACGTATTGGCAGTTCGACGGCATCGCTGCCGACAACGCCGCGCTGCTGGACAAGTGGGCGCGCATCCGCGCGGTGCGCGAGGAGAGCAACCGCCAGATCGAGGTGCTGCGCACCGCCGGCCAGGTAGGCTCGTCGCTGCAAGCCAACGTGACGGTTAGCGCCAAGCCCGAGCTGAAGGCACTGCTGGACAGCCTGGGCGACGACCTAAAGTTCGTGCTCATCGCCTCGGCGGCCACTGTGCAGCACCTGGCTGGTGATTCCGGCGAGGCAGGCTTCAGCGTCACGCCCAGTGTCAGCACGGCGGTCAAGTGCGAGCGCTGCTGGCACTACCGCGACGACGTGGGCATCAACCCGGAGCATCCGACCTTGTGCGGACGCTGCGACAGCAACCTGCACGGCGCGGGTGAATCCCGCCGGGTGGCCTGACCATGGCGGGAACCAGACGCGGCAGCAGCCGGATGTTCACCAGCAGCAGCGGCAACGCCCTTTGGCGCTGGCTGGCGCTGGCCGCACTGATCATCGTGATCGACCAGTTCACCAAGGTGCTGGTGGTCGGACGCTTCCAGCATGGCGACGCGGTGATGGTGACGAGCTTCTTCGACCTGGTGCGTGCCCACAACACCGGCGCGGCCTTCAGCTTCCTGGCGCAAGCCTCGGGCTGGCAGCGCTGGTTCTTCATCACCCTGGGGCTGGGTGCGGCCGGATTCATCACCTACATGCTCAGTCAGCACGGCGGCCAGCGCCTGTTCGCACTGGCACTGAGCCTCATCCTGGCCGGTGCGCTGGGCAACGTGATCGACCGCATCTGGCACGGCTACGTGGTCGACTTCCTGCAGTTCCACTGGGACTGGCTGGCGCCGTTGTTCCCGGGCGGCTACTTCCCGGCCTTCAACGTGGCCGACATGGCCATCACCGGCGGCGCCATCGGGCTGATCCTGGACGAGTTGCTGCGGGTGCGCAGCGGGCGTTGACCCCCTGGTCAGGGTGGTGCTGGGCCTGAGCGACCTGCCTCGCTTGCGCCGGCGGACCGCCGACCCATCACCGATGGTGTGCGCCGTCGGGCACTTCGATCGACCGCACACGTCGGACACGTGCCGAAGAATCAGCGGCGCAACGTGATCGACGGACGAATATGCATCGTCCAGACCACACAGGCAGTCCCTCCCCCCCGAAACGGAGACTTCTTCCAGATGGGGCAGGCACCTACCATTTTTGTAACTTCGGTGCTGCGGACCCGTGCAGGTACCGGAAGGAGCAATACATGATCAATCTTTCATTTTTACGTCACACCTTTGGATCCGCAGGCGCAGAGCTGCGCCGCCATGCAGGCGGTCACGCCCTGGGCTTGCTCATAGGTGGTGGTGCGGCGTTCTCGGTGATTGCGGCGGGCATCGCATTCGCAACCTTCGGGGGCGGTGGGGGCGGTGGGGGCGGTAGCGGCGGGGGTGGCGGCAGTGGTGCCGGCGTTCAGTCGACGTTGCCCCGCACAACCGGGCTGCGGGCAGGCGACGGTGGCAGCGGGATCGGCGGCCTGCCGCGAGGCCGCGTGTCCGTGCACCTGGGCGAAAGTGAAGCTGCGGTGGCCGGCTTGCTGCAAGGCCGTGCCGTGGGGCATGCACCTGTGTCGCAGCCTCGAGACCACTCGTCGATAACAGTCCAGACTCCGCACGATAGTGGCGGCCACGCTGGCGATGCCAGTTTCGCGGCAAGTTCGCGGCCGATGCTGGCCATGGCAAGCAACCGGTTCGACCCCATCAGCCTGGGCGTGAGCGGCGGCTACGGCGGACGTTCAAGAGCGGCCGAAGCAGGTTCCAGCACGGGTGACTCCAGTGGAACTGGTGGCGACTCGGGCACTGGAGCCGGCGGGGGTGGATCCGCGGGATCCGATGGCAACGGCACGGGGACGGGCGGCTCAGAGGGGTCCGGAGGTAGCGGCTCCGGTGGGAACTCCGGCGGCGGCTCCGGCGGCAGCGACCCCGGCAGCAATCTGGGTGGTGGTGGTGGCAGCACCAATCCAGCAGATGGGGGGACGAAGACCAATCCGCTCGACACCGTCTCCCCAGTCCCCGAACCCGAGACCTATGCCCTCATGCTGGTAGGTCTGAGCCTGCTGGGCTGGCAGGCACGGCGGCGCAAGGCGAACGGGCAGGACACGCGCCGGTGAGGCTGCGGCGCCACAGACGCGGGCCGACCAGTGCCGACACCCCGTCGATCTGTGGCAGATAAGCCAAGCCTGCACCCGGGCTGGCGCGACAAAGCTGGCTTTGGTTAAGCTGCACATCGTCGAACCGGCGCATGTGCCGGACCGGAGCCTTCGGACGCGCCCATGCCACCTGCCCCCCTATCGCGGCCCTATCGCTCGGTCGTCCTGATCCTCGCAGCCAGCTACGCGCTGCTGGTCATTGCGGTGGGGTTTGCCGGCCGGCGCATGATCGACGAGATCCGAGACGTCGAGTCCCAGGCCAAGGACCTCTACGAACACCCCTTTCGTGCCAACGCTGCCTGCCACGAGGCACGGCTGGCAGCCAGCCTGATCCGCAGCGAACTGCTGTTCGTGCAGATGGAGCGGGTGCCGACCGGGCTGCACCTGCAGCTCAATGTCGAAGAACTCGACCACCAGTTCGAAGCCAACCTCGATCTGGTGGAGCAGTTCTACCTGGGGGACCTGCAGCAGGTGCGTGAGACGCGCACCCTGGCTGGGCGCTGGCGCGAGCGCCGTATCGCACTGATGCGCCTGCTGGACGCGGGTCAGTACGAAGATGCGCGCCTGCTCACCCTGGCCGAAATTGCCCCTCTGCACGACGCGGTGATGCGCCGGCTCGACGCCATCAGCGACTTCACGGCGCAGAAGGGCGCCTTCTTTGCCGAAGAGGCCCGGCGCAAGGCGGCCGACTCGGTGCAGCGCATGTGGAGCCTGCTGGCATTGCTGGTGGTCGGCGCACTGATGGGCGCGTTCGGCGTCACGCTGGTGGTGGTGGGCCAGCTCAAGCGACGCGACCGCGAACTTGCCCGCGAACGTGAACGCATTCGCCTGCTCGCGGACAACGTGCCCGGGCTGGCCACCGTGCTGCTCGATGCCCAAGGTCGCATCGAGTCGTGGAACGAAGGCGCCAGGCGGCTGCACGGTTACGAGGCGGCCGAAATCATCGGCCAGTCGGTCGACCGGCTCTACACGGCCGAGCAGCGTGCAGCCGGCAAGACCGCCCACCTGCTGGCGCTGGCGCTGGCCAATGGTTTTCACGAAGACTTCGACTGGCGCGTGCGCAAGGACGGCAGCCGCCTGTATGCCGACGTCATCGTCTGCCCGCTGCGTGACGAGGCCGGAGCGCTGCGCGGCTACATCAAGATCACACGCGACATTTCCGAGCGGCACCGCCTCGAGCAGGACCTGATCGCCGCTCGCGACCACGCCGAAGCCGCCAACCGCGCCAAGTCAGGCTTCCTGGCCAACATGAGCCACGAGGTCCGCACACCGCTCAACGCCATCATCGGCCTGACCCAGCTGGTGCTCGACAGCCCACTCAACACCGAGCAGCGCGACTTTCTGGGCAAGGTGCAGCGTTCGTCGCGCGCCTTGCTCGGAGTGCTCAACGATTTGCTCGACTACTCCAAGATCGAAGCCGGCCACCTCGAGTTCGAGGTCATCGACATGAGTGTCGAGGAGGTGCTGCGCCAGTCGGCCGACCTGTTCATGGCGAGCATCGAACACAAGGGGCTGGACATCGTCGTCGAGGTCGACCCGGCCCTGCCGCAACGTGTGCGGGGTGATCCGCTGCGGCTGGGCCAGGTGCTCAACAACCTGGTCGGCAATGCCGTCAAGTTCACCGACCACGGCGAGATCCGGCTGGCGGTCGACCTCGTCGAACCCCAACCCGCCGACGGCTCGGTGGAGCTGAGCTTCACCGTCGCCGACACCGGCATCGGCATTGCGCAGGCCAGCGTCGACCACCTCTTCCGCGCCTTTGCGCAGGCCGACGAATCGGTGACGCGCCGTTTTGGGGGCACCGGCCTGGGCCTGGCGATTTGCCGCCATCTGGTGTCGCTGATGGGCGGGCGCATCTCGGTCGATTCACAGCCCGGACAAGGCAGTCGTTTCATCTTCAACGCACGCTTCGAGGCGGCGCCCCAGAACGGTGCCGCCGAGGCTGACAAGGGTCTGCCCGAGCATCTGCGTGTGCTGGTGGTCGACGACCACGACAGCTCGCGCCAACTGCTGCAGCGCCATCTGGACGCCTGGCAATGCGACGTCACCTGTGTCGACAATGCCGACGCCGGCCTGGCCGAACTGCGCGCGGCCCACCTGCGCCCCTTCGACCTGGTCTTGATCGACTGGCTCATGCCCGGCACCGACGGCCTGACCATGGCACGTGCGATCGACGCCGAGGTGGCCGACGGCCGCGTCGACCATGCGCCCCGCGTCATCATGGTGACGGCCCATGCACGCGAGAAACTCATGTCGGCGGCCGGCACCACCCGCGTCGATGCGGTGCTCATCAAACCTGTCGTGCGCAGCACCTTGCTCGACGCGGTGAATCGAGCACTCGCTGTGCGGCCCGGCGGCGGCATCCAGCCTGGCGCGGCTGCCGCCCCCCAGCCCGAGCCCGACGACCGCCCGGCGCCGCCGAGCAACGCCTGGCGTCTGGCGGCGGCCGACATCGCCGGCAAACACATCCTGCTGGTCGAGGACAACGAGCTCAGCCAGGCCGTGGCGCGCGAGTTCATGCAACGTGCCGGCCTGCGGGTGTCGTGCGCCGGCAACGGCGGGGAAGCCATGCTGGCGGTCGAACACGAACGGTTCGACGCCGTCTTGATGGACCTGCACATGCCCGACATGGACGGCTTCGAGGCGACACGTCGCATCCGCGCCCTGCCCGGTAATCAGGCCCTGCCCATCATCGCGCTCACTGCGGCGGCCCTGCAGCAGGACCGCGCCAGCGCCCAGGCCGCCGGCATGAACGCCCACCTGGCCAAGCCGATCGACCCCGAGACACTGATCGAGCTGCTCATCCAGTGGCTGGTGCCGCGCGAACCTCGGTCGGCCCTGCCTGGCAGCACCGACACCCCGGCCACGCCGGCCTCGGCTCCGGCGCCACGCGCCGCCGACCCGGCGCGTATGGCGCCAATCGCCGGCAAGGTGCGGCTCGACCGCGCCGGCGCCCTGGCACGTATGGGCGGTGACGCCAAGGTGCTGGCCCGCCTGCTCAAACGTTTCGGCGAAAGCCATGTCGACACCGCTCGGCTGGTGGGCGAGGCACTCGATGCGGGCGACAACAATGCCGCGATCGAGCTGCTGCACCGCCTGGCTGGTGCCGCTGCCAGCCTGGGTCTGAGCGACCTGGGTCGAGTGGCCAGCCGATTCGAGGTCAAGCTGCGTGCACCCGCCGAGGCGCGGGCCGTGGACCTGCCGATCGACACCAGTGCAGCCCCGGGCGACGATGCCGCCGAGCTGAGGCGACAACTGACCGACCACATCGAGCTGGCCCAGGGCCTGATCGCGGCAGAGCTGCAGGATCATCCGGCGCGCCAGACACGTCTGGTCCTGCGCGCCAACGGCGAGCTGCAGGACGCCGCCGACGCCGCCGCAGCCGCCCTGGCGCGCCACGATGTCACCCGGCAGGCGGACGCCGCCCTCGCGACGGCCGATCTTGCCCTGGGCAACGGGGCGGTGGTCGGCGCTCCTGCGCCCGATCGGTCCGGTGGCGCCGTGCGCCCTGGCGCCACGACGGTGCCGGTGCCGGTGCCTGTGGCGGCCCAACCGTTGTCGCCGTCCGCACCACGGCACGACTTGTCCAGCGGCCAAGGCGCGCAGGCGCAGGCCGGCCATGACAGCGACGTGATGCAGCCCAACCCGGTCGGGCGCCGCCACAGCGCGGCACGGCGCCTGGTCGGCACACTCGAGGCGCTGCAGCCGCTGCTGCGTGAGCGTGACCTGGTGCCACGCGAGTTGCTCGAGGGCCTCGAGATGCACACCGAAGCCTGGGCCATCACACTCGACCCACGCGCGCAGGCCGGCCTGCCCGGTTCGGTGGCCGACGCCGCCGAAGTAATCGACGCCCTCGGCCAACTTGCCGAACAACTCGACGCCTACGACTATCCACAGGCGGAACAGGCGCTGCATCGGGCCCTTGGGCACATGAGGAAGTTGCATGTCTGAACCCACCACCACCGCGGACACCCGGCCGCTCGTGCTGCTGGTCGACGACGAACCGGCCAATCTGCAGGTGCTGGTCGAGGCCTTGCGCGGCAGCTACCGCATCAAGATCGCGCGCGACGGCAGTGCTGCGCTGGCGCTGGTGCTCGACATGGCACGGCGTGGTGCACCGCCCGACCTGGTCGTGCTCGACGTGCTGATGCCCGGCATGGACGGCTTCGCGCTGTGCCGCGAGATCAAGAACAACCCGCTCACACGCAGCTTGCCGGTGGTCTTCGTCACCCTGGTGGCCGACAGCAGCACCGAGCTCGAGCGCATGCAGTTCGACGCGGTCGACTACATCGTCAAGCCGGTCAACCCTGCCGCGCTGCGCCTGCGCCTGCGCAACCTGGTGCAGCTCAAGCGTCTGCAGGATCAGCTGGCTGACCTGGCCACCCACGACTCACTCACCGGGCTGGCGAACCGGCCGCGCTTCGACAGCTTTCTGGTCGACGAATGGCGCCGCAGCCAGCGCAGCCACAGCCCGCTGGCGCTGCTGCGCATCAATGTCGACCGCCTGCGCCACTTCAACGAGCAGTACAACACGCTCAGCGGCGACGCGGCGCTGCAGCGCATCGCCCAGGTGCTGGGCAGCCACCAGCGGCGCCCGGGCGACCTGGCGGCGCGCATCGAGGGCGACAACTTTGCCCTGGCACTGGCGGCCACCGACGCCGTGGGCGCCTTGTCGGTGGCCGAATCGGTGCGCCGCGGCGTCGAGCTGCTGGCCATCCTGCATGCGGACAGCGGGGCTGCAGCAGGCACCGGTGTGATCAGCGTGAGCTGCGGCGTGGCGGTGGCGCGCAGCGATGCCCCGCTCGAGGAGTTGCGTGCACAGGCCGACGAGCAACTCGCCAAGGCCAAACAGGCCGGGCGCAACCGCGTCGCCATCCAGCCCATCCGCTGAGAACGCCGACCGCCGCGGAGTGCGTGCAATCAAGGCTGGCGCAACCACGAGGGTCGCCCGAAGGCGGTACTACTGCACGCCTGGGCTACACTGAAAGCCCACCAGGAGAGAGCCCCGGCGCCTAGCGCCGAACGGCCGCCGAAGGCGCACGGAGCATGACCTGCCCCGCCTAACGCTCAGGCAAAAGGACTGGTGGCCACTTCCTCACGAAGTGATCCTCACTGGAGAGAGACCCACCAGGCGCGCTGCGCCGCAACGGGTCCACCGAAGGGGCAAGTGGCGCGACCCGTCCGGGTAGCGTCATCAATCTCTCAGGTAAAGCGGACAGCGAGGGCCCAGATCCACCGTCACCGGTGGCCTGCCCTTGAACGGAGATCTCCGATGTCTGCCGCCAGCAATTCGTCGCCCCTCGCCCTTACACCGCTCAACGCCCTGCACCGCGAACTCGGCGCACGTATGGTCGGTTTTGCCGGCTACGACATGCCGGTCAATTACCCGGCCGGCATCCTGGCCGAACACCGCCATTGCCGCAGCGCGGCCGCGCTGTTCGACGTGTCGCACATGGGCCAGATCAGCGTCAGTGGCCCGGACGCCGCCGCGGCGCTCGAAAGCGTGCTGCCCATCGACGTGTCGAGCCTGGCTGTCGGCAAGCAGCGCTACGGATTCTTCACCAACAGCGCAGACGGCATCCTCGACGACATGATGATCACGCGCCGGGCCGACGACTACCTGCTGGTCGTCAACGCGTCGAACAAGGCGGCCGACCTGAGCCTGCTCGAGCGCGACATCGGCCACCGCTGCAACGTGCGCGCCTTGCCCGAGCGTGCCCTGCTGGCGCTGCAGGGACCGCAGGCGGCCGCCGTGCTGGCGCGCCTGGCACCAGCCGCCGCCGGGCTGACCTTCATGACCGGTGCGCCGTTGCGGCTGCTGGGCCTGGACTGCTACGCCACCCGCTCGGGCTACACCGGCGAAGACGGCTACGAGATCTCGGTGCCGGCCGACGGCGCCGCAGCGCTGGCGCGTGAACTGCTGGCCCAGCCCGAGGTGAAGCCGGTGGGCCTGGGTGCTCGCGACACGCTGCGCCTGGAAGCCGGCCTGTGCCTGCACGGCGCCGATATCGACGCCACCACCAGCCCCATCGAAGCCGGCCTGATCTGGGCCATCCAGAAGGTACGCCGCCCGGGCGGCGAACGTGCCGGCGGCTACCCCGGCGCGGATGTCATCGGCAGTCAGATCAGCCAGGGCGCCGCGCTGCGCCGTGTCGGCCTGCTGGGGCTGGAGCGGGTGCCGGTGCGCCCGCACACCGCCTTGTTCGACGCCCATGGCAGCCAGACCCAATCGATCGGTCATGTCACCAGCGGCACCATCAGCCCGCAGCTCGACATGCCCATCGCCATGGCCTACGTCAGCGCCAACCACGCGGTGACGAACGGCGAGATCCACGCCGAGGTGCGTGGCAAACGCCTGCCCATGAAGGTTGTGGCCCTGCCTTTCGTGCCACACCGTTACGCGCGTTGAGCACCTGTGTCGCCTGGCCGCAGCGTATGCCGCCGTTGACGCCGCGCCAGGCACAGCCGCCCAACTGGCTTCCTACTGCCCTGTTTTCCAGTCTCGACTCCCACCACACCGCAGCGGGCCACGCTGGCCCGCCGCTTGCCTGCAACCCCGGGGTGAACCGCACCCCGACATCACCAGCCCAGGAGCCCGCATGAGCCTCAAGTACACCGCCGAACACGAGTGGATCGCCACCGACGCTGCCGGCATTTCCACCGTCGGTATCACCGTGCACGCGCAGGACGCCCTCGGCGACGTCGTCTACGTCGACCTGCCGGCACCCGGCGGCAGCATCGACAAGGGGGCGGTGGCCGGCGTGGTCGAGTCGGTCAAGGCTGCGGCCGACGTCTACATGCCGCTGGCCGGCGAGATCGTCGAAGTCAACGAGGCACTACGCGACGACCCATCACTCGCCAACAGCGACCCGATGGGCGCCGGCTGGTTCTTCAAGATGAAGCTGGCCAACCCGGCAGACCTCGACGCGCTGATGGACGCCACCAGCTACGACGACCTGCTCAAGACGCTCTGAGCCGGTTTCCACTTCGACTGTCCAGGCGCGCCGGTGATGCCCGCGCGCCGCAACGCCTGCCCGCCTTATGACGACCACGCACGCCGCCACGTTCGCCAGCCTTGCCACCGAGGGTGAATTCATCGCCCGCCACCTCGGCCCCGACGCCGCCCAGACCGCGCACATGCTCGGTGTGGTCGGCGCCGCCAGCCTAGATACGCTGACCGAAGCCATCGTGCCGGCCAGCATCGCCCGTAACACACCCATGAACCTGCCCGGCGCCGCCGGCGAGGCGCAGGCACTGGCTGAACTGAAAGTGCTGGCGGGCAAGAACCGCGTACTCAAGAGCTACATCGGCCAGGGTTACCACGGCACCCACACGCCGGGCGTCATCCTGCGCAACGTGCTCGAGAACCCGGCCTGGTACACCGCCTACACGCCCTATCAGGCCGAGATCTCGCAGGGCCGCATGGAGGCGCTGGTGAACTTCCAGACCATGATCTGCGACCTCACCGCTCTGCCCATCGCCAACGCCAGCATGCTGGACGAGGCCACCGCCGCGGCCGAAGCCATGACGCTGGCCAAACGCAGCGTGAAGGCCAAGGGCAGCACCTTTGTCGTGTCCGGCGACATCCACCCGCAGGTGCTGGCCGTGATCGAGACCCGCGCCGCGCCGCTGGGCCTGGCGGTCAAGGTCGCCAATTCGGCCGACGAATGGCAGGCCGCACTCGCCGCCGACGACTACTTCGCCGCCCTGGTGCAGTACCCCGCCAGCAGCGGCTGGTTGCACGACTGGACGGCCGACGCCGCCGCAGTCCATGCGAAGCAGGCCGCCTTCATCATCGACGCCGACCTGCTGGCCCTCGCAGTGCTCAAGCCCCCTGGCGAAATGGGCGCCGACATCGCTATCGGCACCACCCAGCGCTTCGGCATGCCCATGGGCGCGGGTGGCCCCCACGCCGCCTACATGGCCTGCCGCGACGACTGGAAACGCAGCCTGCCCGGCCGCCTGGTTGGTGTGAGTGTGGACAGCCACGGCGCACCGGCCTACCGCCTGGCGCTGCAGACACGCGAGCAGCACATCCGGCGCGAGAAGGCCACGTCCAACATCTGCACCGCGCAGGTGCTGCCGGCCGTGGTGGCCAGCATGTACGCGGTCTATCACGGGCCCGAAGGACTGACACGTATCGCCAGCCGCGTCGCGCGACTGCTGGGCATCTTCGTCGCCGGCCTGCGCGAACTCGGCTGGGACCTGGGCCAGACCCATCACCTGGAACGCGGCGCCTTCGACACCGTGTGCCTGAAGACCGGGCCCGAGACCACCCAATTGCTGCAGCGCGCGCTCGACCTTGGCGTGAACCTGCGTCGCGCCTGGGGCGACTACCTGTGCATCGCGCTGGACGAGACCACCACGGCCGACGACATCAGCCTGCTCTGGCGCATCTTTGCGCAGGACGACACAGTGCTGCCGAACGTCGACGCGCTGGCCTCCACCACTGGCGATCTCATCCCCGCCGCCCTGCGCCGCACGAGCGCCTTCCTCACCCACCCGGTCTTCCACCGCCATCACAGCGAGACGGCCATGCTGCGTTACCTGCGCGGCCTGGCCGACAAGGACCTGGCGCTGGATCGCAGCATGATCCCGCTGGGCTCGTGCACCATGAAGCTCAACGCGACCAGCGAGATGATCCCCATCACCTGGCCGGAGTTCGCCAACGTGCACCCGTATGCACCGGCCGATCAGCTGGCGGGCTACGCCGAACTGGACCGCCAGCTCTGCCAGTGGTTGTGTGAAGCCACCGGCTATTCAGGCGTGAGCCTGCAGCCCAACGCCGGCTCGCAGGGTGAATACGCCGGCCTGCTCATCATCCGCGCCTGGCAGGCTGCACGCGGCCAGAGCCAGCGCACCATCTGCCTGATCCCCGAATCGGCCCACGGCACCAACCCGGCCTCGGCTCAGATGGCCGGCATGTCGGTGGTGGTGGTGAAGTGCGACGCCGCCGGCAACGTCGACCTCGACGACCTGCAGGCCAAGTGTGAACAACACAAGGACCAGCTCGCCGCGGTGATGATCACCTACCCCTCGACCTACGGCGTGTTCGAGACCCGCGTCAAGGAGCTGTGCGAGCTGGTGCACGCCTACGGCGGGCGCGTGTATGTGGACGGCGCCAACATGAACGCGCTGGTCGGCCTGGCCGCACCGGGCGAGTTCGGCGGCGACGTCAGCCACCTCAACCTGCACAAAACCTTCTGCATCCCGCACGGCGGCGGCGGGCCGGGCGTGGGGCCGGTGTGTGTGGTCGAGGACCTGGTGCCTTTCCTGCCCGCAGGGCTGGGCGATGTGGCCAGCAGCGAACGCATCGGTGCGATCAGCGCGGCACCACTCGGCAATGCCGCCGTGTTGCCCATCAGCTGGATGTACATGCGCATGATGGGCGCCGAGGGCCTGCGCCGCGCGACTCAAACCGCCATCCTCAACGCCAACTACGTGGCCGCCCGACTGGCCGACCACTACGCCATCCACTACAGCGGCGGTGTGGACGGCATCAAGGGCGGCGGCGTGGCGCACGAATGCATCCTCGACCTGCGCCCCCTCAAGGACAGCTCGGGCATCAGCGCCGAAGACGTCGCCAAACGCCTCATCGACTACGGCTTCCACGCCCCCACGCTGAGCTCCCGGTGCCCGGCACACTCATGGTCGAGCCGACCGAAAGCGAGAGCCAGGAAGAACTCGACCGCTTCTGCGACGCCATGATCGCCATCCGCGAGGAGATCCGACAAGTCGAGTCCGGCGCGCTGCCGCGCGAGGACAACCCGCTGAAGAACGCGCCGCACACGGCAGCCAGCCTGCTCGTCGCCGCCTGGACGCACGCCTATAGCCGCGAGGCGGCCGCCTATCCGCGCGCCGAGCTGCGTGGTGCCAAGTACTGGTCGCCAGTCGGGCGCGTGGACAACGTGTATGGGGATCGGAACCTGTTCTGCAGCTGCGTGCCAGTAAGCGACTACGCCCAATGACACGGCTCGTCGTGTTGCCCGGCACCACATATCAATCTAGCTAGCTAGATTGATATGATGACAAAAACAGCGTTGCTGGAGACTCTGCCATGTCCGAGATCGCCCTCTTCGAAGCCAAGAACCGCCTGTCCGAGCTGATCGACCGGGTCCAGGCGGGTGAGGAATTCCAGATCACCCGGCGCGGCAAGGTTGTGGCTCGACTGGGCCTGCCCGCGCAGGACGACAGCCAGCAGCGCGCCCTGGAGGCCATCGCCCGCCTGCGCGCCCACCGTGAGGGCGTGAGCCTGAGCGGGCTGAGCAGCGCCGAACTGATCGCCGAAGGTCGGCGCTGATGGCCACGGCTGCGGGGACCCTGGTCACGCCTGGCAGCGCGCTGGTGGTGGACGCCTCGGTGGCCGCTGCCTGGTTGCTGCATGACGAGGCCACCGACTACACCGAGTCCGCACTGCACGCCACGGCAGTCTGCGAGGTCTGGGTGCCCGCCCTCTGGCTGCTGGAAGTAGGCAACCTGCTGCTGAGCGCACAGAAGCGAGGTCGCATCGACACCGCGAAACGCCAGGCCCTGGTCCAGAGCGCGGCCGATCTGCGCCTGCGTGTCGACCGTGAACCGGTCACCATGATGCAGATCGACGCGCTCGCCGAGCGCCATCAGCTCACGGCCTATGACGCGGCCTATCTGGAACTGGCCCAGCGTCGCGGGCTGCCACTCGCCACCCTCGATCGTGCGCTCGTGGCAGCACTGGCAGCGACCGGTGCCGCGCCTGCCGAATTCGCACTGTGACGCCGGATCCAGGATCAATCGTCAGTCGTCCTCACTCGACCAAAAGAACCAGGAATGCCTTCGACGGCCCCACCGGAGCCCGCCAGGACCACCTTCATGACCACAGCCACCACCACCCACCGCCAGCATTTCGCCAGCGACAACTACGCCGGCATGTGCCCAAATGCCGCGCGCTGGTTCCAGCAGGCCAACGGCAGCGGACATGAGCCGGCGTATGGCGAGGACCGCTGGACGCAGCGGGTGTCGGACGCGCTGCGCGAGCTGTTCCAGACCGACTGCGACGTCTACTTCGTCTTCAACGGCACGGCGGCCAACTCGCTGGCGCTGGCCTCGTTGTGCCAGAGCTACCACTCGGTGATCTGCACCTCGGTGGCGCATGTCGAGACCGATGAGTGCGGCGGGCCGGAGTTCTTCTCCAACGGCTCCAAGCTCATGCTGACCGAGGCCAGCAGCGCGGCGGGCAAGCTGGGCAAGCTGACGCCCGATGCGGTCGAGCAGCTGGTCACCAAACGCAGCGACATCCACTACCCCAAACCCAAAGTGGTGAGCCTGACCCAGGCCACCGAGCTGGGCACGGTGTACACGGTGGAGGAGGTGCGCGCCATCGCAGCCATCGCCAAGCGCCGGCACCTGAAGCTGCACATGGACGGCGCACGTTTTGCCAACGCAGTGGCCACGCTGGGCTGCCACCCCAGCGACATCACCTGGCGCGCCGGGGTGGACGTGCTCTGTTTCGGCGGCACCAAGAACGGCCTGCCGGTGGGCGAGGCGGTGGTGTTCTTCGACCGCGACTTGTCTGAAGACTTCGCCTACCGCGTCAAGCAGGCTGGCCAGCTTGCGTCGAAGATGCGCTTCATCTCGGCGCCTTGGCTGGGCCTGCTCGAAGACGACACCTGGCTGCTCAACGCCCGCCACGCCAACGCTATGGCGACCCGGCTGCACACGGCGATCAAGGCTGTGCCCGGCGTGGAGGTGTTACATCCGCCCGAGGCCAATGCGGTGTTCGCCAAGCTGCCCGCTGCCGCTGCCACCGCGCTGCGCGCCGAAGGCTGGCGCTTCTACGAATTCATTGCTGGTGGTGGCTGCCGGTTCATGTGTGCCTGGGACACCCCCGAAGCGGCGGTCGACGCCTTTGCGGCGGACATCCGCAGCGCCTGCGCCGCCGCCCTGACCGGCCGTTGAACCAGCCACTGCGGGTGCCGAATCGGCGTGCCGTGACGTCGATCGGACGGGGCCCCGGCCGCCACGATGTCGGCCATTCGGTCGGCGCCAAGCCACTGCAGACCGCAAGCTCGCCACGGTGATGCAGCATCGGGCATGCGCAGTGCGCCACCCGCCCAGCGCCCGAAGCTGGCGGGTCTGACCACAAGCCGCCCCGACTTCCACGCCTGTCACCTCTCGTCTCCAGGAGCCCGCCATGGCCGTCTCGGCTTTCGACCTGTTCAAGATCGGCATCGGCCCCAGCAGCTCACACACCGTGGGGCCGATGCGGGCCGCGCGGCTGTTTGCGCTGCGGCTGCAGCACGCCGGGCGGCTGGGCGAGGTGGCGCGGATGTGTTGCCAGCTCTACGGTTCACTCGGCGCCACCGGCAAGGGCCACGGCAGCGACAAGGCGGTGCTGCTGGGGCTGATGGGCGACGAGCCGCATAACGTCGACATCGAGAGCGTCCCGGCGCGGCTGGCCGAACTGCGAGCGGCCCAGCACATCAAGCTGCTCGGGCAACACAATATCCGTTTCACCGAAAAGACCGATCTGATTTTCCAGCGCCGCGCCAGCCTGCCGCTGCACGCCAACGGCATGCGTTTCGAGGCCTTCGACGCGGCAGGCGGGCTGATCGAGAGCCGCTGCTATTACTCGGTCGGCGGCGGCTTCGTCATCAGCGACGAGCTGGCCGCCGACGGCAGCCGGGCCCAGGCCGTCGTGCCCGATGCCACCGTGTTGCCGCTGCCGTTTCGAAGTGGCGCCGAGCTGCTGCAGCTTTGCCAACGTGAAAGCCTGTCCATCGCCGGCGTGATGCTGAAGAACGAGCTGCACTGGCGCCCGGAGCCCGAGATCCGCGTCGGCCTGCTCGCCATCTGGCAGGTGATGCAGGACTGCGTCACTCGTGGCATGCGCACCGAAGGTGAACTACCCGGCGGCTTCAAGGTGAAGCGCCGCGCCGCCGCGCTGTTTCGCAGCCTGACGGCGCATCCCGAGCAAGCTCTGCGCGACCCGCTGCAGGTGCTGGACTGGGTCAACCTTTACGCCCTGGCAGTCAACGAGGAAAACGCCGCCGGCGGGCGTGTCGTCACCGCACCCACCAACGGCGCGGCCGGCATCGTGCCCGCCGTGCTGCATTACTACAGCCGCTTCGTGCACGGCGCCAGCGATGCGGGTGTGGTCGACTTCCTGCTCACCGCCGCCGCCATCGGCCTGCTCTACAAGGAAAACGCCAGCATCAGCGGCGCCGAGGTCGGCTGCCAGGGCGAAGTGGGCGTGGCCTGCTCGATGGCCGCCGGCGCCCTGTGCGCCGTGATGGGCGGCAGCCCAGAACAGGTCGAGAACGCCGCCGAGATCGGCATGGAACACCACCTGGGCCTCACCTGCGACCCGGTCGGCGGCCTGGTGCAGATCCCCTGCATCGAACGCAACGCCATCGCCGCCGTCAAAGCCATCAACGCCGCCCGCATGGCCCTGCGCGGCGACGGCACCCACTACGTCAGCCTCGACAAGGTCATCAAGACCATGCGCGAGACCGGCGCCGACATGATGAGCAAGTACAAGGAAACGGCGCGCGGGGGGTTGGCGGTGAATATCGTGGAGTGTTGAGGGCGGGCGGGGAGACACTGAGCCAAGTACGCATCGTACGTTGGCAAATGTCTTTGCAAATCTGTCGATAAGTCTTTTTCTGTCAATGGTTTGTGCGTGGCATGATGTTGGCAATCATGGTCGCGCTCTACGACTCCCCACACCAGTTCGAGCCGCTCCTGCCGTCCGAGGCCGCACAGCAGTCCTTGCTCGCGCAGGCGCATGACCTGGCGCGTGCGGCGCTGCAACTGACCGGCACGCCGGTGCCTGCCGAACTGCGGCGCTTGCTGCGCGGCATGAACTCGTACTACTCCAACCGCATCGAGGGGCAGCACACCCGACCGTTCGAGATCGAACAGGCCTTGCGGCGGGATTTTTCTTCCAATCGCGAACTGGCGGCGCGCCAGCGGCTGGCGGTGGCGCACATCGAGGCCGAGTCGGCCATCGAGGCCCAGTACATCGGCAACGACGGCGCCGCACGGCTCTACGGCGCGGCGGCAGTGGCCGATCTGCACCGAGATCTGTTCAGCCGTTTGCCGACCGACGACTTGGCGTCGAGCGACGGCGAACCCATCGAGCCTGGTGTGTTTCGCAGCCGCGAGGTCAGCGTCGGGCAGCACGTGGCGCCAGCCTTTGCCGTGGTGCCAGCACTGCTGGAGCGCTGGGCCGAGGTGTACGGCGGCACGCGTCGAGGCGAGGCTGCCTTGCTGGCCATGGCTGCGGCACACCACCGGCTCGGCTGGATCCACCCCTTTGTCGACGGCAATGGCCGCGTCATGCGCCTGCATAGCCACGCCCTGCTGGCGGCACTGGGCTACACAGGCGGCTTGTGGTCGCCTTTGCGCGGCTTTGCACGCAGCAGCGAGCGCTACTACGCCTTGCTGGCCGCCGCCGACGAACCACGGCGAGGCGACCTGGACGGCCGCGGCAACCTCAGCCAGCAGGCCCTGGTCGACTGGATCGCCTATGTGCTGGCCACCTGCCAGGACCAGGTGAGTTTCATGGCCGGCCTGCTGCGTCTGGGCGACATGGAGCGGCGCATCGCCGCCTGCCTGGCCTACGAGGAGCAGACGCTGCGCTCGGGCGTGCGCCTGGCCGCTCTGCGACCACTGCACTACCTGTTCGTCACCGACGGCGCCCTGGACCGCGGCGAGTTCAAGCTCATGACCGGCCTGGGCGAACGCATCGCCGGCACCCTGCTCAAGGCCCTGCTGGGCCGCGGCTTGCTGGCGAGTGACACGCCGCAAGGCAAGGTGCGATTCGGACTGCCGCTGCATGCGCTGCGCTTCTACTTTCCGGCGCTGTGGCCTGAAGCCGAAGCCGACGATGGGGATGCAGCAGGCAGGTCGTGAGCCGATGGTTGGCGCGCACTGGTGTGGTCCAAAGCCAGTGCTGGCGCTGTGCCACACCAGCACGTCAGCCGTGCCCTGCGTCGACCCGGGACAAACGGTACCTGCTGCTGGCTGCCCGCTGCTCAGGCCTCCAGCCTGAACCCCACCTTGAGCGTCACCTGGAAGTGCCCAACCTTGCCGTCGACCACGTGGCCGCGGGTTTCGACCACCTCGAACCAGTCGATGTGGCGCAGCGTCTTGGAGGCGGTGTCGAGCGCGTTGCGGATCGCGGCGTCGCTGCTGTCGGGTGACGAGCCGACCAGTTCGACGAGCTTGTAGACGTGACTTGACATTGCTGCCTCCTGAAGTTCGGCGCGGGGGCGCGGGTCTGCTGCAGCCTACTCCGGGCGGACCGGTTTGTCGCGGCCGGTGCCGGACGGCGCAGTTGCCAGCTTCGGCTGCGGCGGCGGCGGCGCAGGAGCCAATTCCCCGCCGCGCCTCAACCGCCTTGTTCGGGTTGCGCCGGGTTCGCTCCCAGTGAAGCCGCACCCAGGCCAAGTCCAAGCGCTGGCGCTGGATTCGGAGTCGACTCGCGCACTAGGCCGGCGCCATCGGGATCACTCGTCGCAGTTGTGATGCCCGCCCCGTCGCCCACAAGCTCAGGCTTCTTCTCCCGCACCAGATAGCTGTACAGCACCGGCACGACGATGAGGGTGAGCAGCGTCGAGGTGATGACACCACCGATGATGGCGCGGCCCATCGGCGCCTGGATCTCGCCGCCGTCGTTGAGCGCCAGGGCCAGGGGCAACATGCCGAAGACCATGGCCGAGGTGGTCATCAAGATGGGCCGCATACGAATCAGGCCGGCCTGCAGCAGGGCTTCGGGCACGGTGGCGCCGGCCTTGCGGGCGTGGTTGGCAAAGTCGACCAGCAGGATGGCGTTCTTGGTGACCAGGCCCATCAGCATGACCAGGCCGATCATCGAGAAGACGTTCAAGGTGCTGCGCCAGAACAGCAGCGCCAGCATCACGCCGATCAGTGCCAGCGGCAGGCTGGCCATGATGGCGATGGGCTGCACGAAGCTGCCGAACTGGCTGGCCAGCACGATGTAGATGAAGATCACCGCCAGCACCATGGCGCTGACCAGGCCGGCAAAGGCCTCCTGCTGTTGCTGGGCTTCGCCGCCGATATCGAAGCTGTAGCCAGGCGGCAGGATGGTGTCCTTTACCAATTGCTGCACCTCCTTGCCCACGTCGCCGGTGGGCCGGTCCTTGACGCCGGCGAACACGGCCTCGCGGCGCTGCAGGTTCTGGCGGCGGATCACTTCGGGGTTGAACACCTGCTCGATGGTGGCCACGCTGTCGAGCGAGATGGGTGTGCCGTCGCGCGCAAAGGCCACAGGCAGGCCACGCAGCTGGTCGACACGCTGGCGCTGGCCTTCGTTCAGGCGCAGCACCACGTCGACCTGATTGCCGTCGCCAGTGGTCCAGGTGGTCGAGGCTTCGCCGTTCACATAGGCGCGCAGCGAGGCCGCGAGTTGTGGTGCCGTGATGCCCAGTTCGCGCACCGCGCCGGGCTTGAGGCGCACGGCATAGGCTGGCACGCCAGGCTTGGCCGATAGCTCCACGTCGACGATGCCGGGGATCTTCTTGACCTTCTCGGCGAACTCGGTCGACACCTTGACCAGACCATCGGCGTCGCTGCCCAGGATGGCCACGTAGATCGGCCGGTTGAAGCCCAGCGACGCATCGGTGCCGGGGATACGTGCGATGGCCTCGCGGATCGCGTCTTCCACCTGCTTCTGGCTGCGATCGCGCAGCTTGCGCTCCTTCAGGCCGATGTTGAGCCAGGCGAGGTTGCGGTTGCCTTCACCACCCACCGTGGTCGACACCGTGTCGATCTCGGGCATGGCCGCGACGATCTCCTCGATCTGGCGCACCTTGGCATCGGTGCGCGCCAGGCTCGACCCGACCGGCATGCGCAGCGCGAGCTGGGTGTAGCCCTGGTCGGTCTGCGGCACGAATTCGCTGCCCACCAGCGGCGCCAGGGCGATGGCACCGGCAAAACTCGCCCCACCGATGGCCAGCACCACGCCACGTGGCGTGAGTGTGGCCAGGCGCCAGCGCCGCGGGCTGGCCTTGTCGCGTTGGCCGTCGGCGCTGAAGCCATGGCCGAACGCAGGCAGCCAGATGCGGTAGCGCCGCGGCGAGAAGGCCCAGTGGATGACCCGTTCGTACACGCCGTGCAGCGCGTCGAGCAGGCTGTCGGTGGCGCGGATGGCATGGCCGATGACCGGGATCTTCTGCAGGTAGGCCGAGGGCGGGTCCTTCCAGATGCTCGACAGCATCGGGTCGAGCGTGAAGCTCACGAACAGGCTCACCAGCACGGCCACCACCACGGTGATGCCGAACGGATAGAAGAACTTGCCGATGATGCCACCCATGAAGGCCACCGGCACGAACACCGCGCACAACGCGAAGGTGGTGGCCATGACGGCCAGACCGATCTCGTTGGTGCCCTCCTCGGCGGCGCGGTGGTGGTCCTTGCCCATGTTGACGTGGCGCACGATGTTCTCGCGCACCACGATGGCGTCGTCGATCAGCAGGCCGATGCACAGGCTCAGCGCCATCATCGTCATGAAGTTGAGCGTGAAGCCACACATGTAGACGGCGATGAAACTCGAGATCACCGCGATGGGCAGCGTCAGGCCGGTGATGATGGTCGAGCGCCAGCTGTGCAAGAAGAGGAACACGATCAGCACCGTGAGCAGCGCCCCTTCGACCAGCGTGTGGCGCAGGCCGTCGAGTGAGCCCTTCACCCAATCGCTGTTGGCATAGATGAGGCGCAGCTCCACATCGCTCGGCAGCGTCTTGCGCACCTCGTCCATGGCAGCCTTGACGGCGTCGCCGGTGGCGACGATGTTGGCGTCCTGCTGCTTGAAGACGTTGAAGACGATGGCCGGCTGGCCGTTGATGCGCGCCACTGAATCGGCCTCGCGTTCACGCTCCACCAGCGTGCCCAGGTCACCCAGCGTGAGTGCCAGGCCGTTGCGACGCGCCACCACCAGGTCGGCAAACATGCGCGGGTCGCGCACCCGGCCTTCGACACGCAGGATGGCGTCCTGCGCCCGGTCGCTCAGCAGGCCGACGGGCTGGTCGGCGTTGGCCTCGCGCAGGGCAGTCGAGATCTCGCCCGGCGTGATGGCATAGGCGCGCAGGCGAGCCGGGTCGAGGTCGATACGCACCTCGCGCACCGCCAGGCCGGCCACATCCACCCGTGCCACCCCTTCGACCCGTTGCAGGCGCCGGCCCACCACCTGGTCGCCCAGCACCGACAACTCGCGCGCGCTGCGCGACTTGGACAACAGCGCCAGGTTCACCACCGGCTGGTTGTTGTCGTTGTCGAAACGCACCACTGTCGGCATCTTGGCGTCGCGCGGAAAGACCGACTGCACGGCGGCGATGCGGTCGCGCACCTCCTGCATCGCACGGCCCATGTCGGTGTTGATGCCGAACTCGACCGCCATGTCGGCGCGGCCCTCGAAGCTGCGCGAGGTGATACGTTTCACTCCGGCGATGCTGTTCACCGCCTCCTCGATGGGTTTGGTCAGCTCACGCTCCACCGCCTCGGGCGCAGCGCCCGGATAAGCCACCTGCACGAAGGCGCCGGGGAAACTGATGTCGGGCATCTGCTCGACGCCCAGGCGGCTGTACGAAAACAAGCCCAGCACACACAGCGCCACCATCACCATGGTGGCGAAGACGGGGTTGTTGATGGCGACGCGGGTCATCCACATGATGGCCGCCTCAGAGCCTGGATGTGGGGACGGACGCCGCCGTGGCCCCAGAGCTGACCCCTGCCGCGGCGCCGGACGAAGCACCCGCCGCAACAGTCGGCAGGCGCGCCGGTGCACCTTCCTTGAGGTTGTCGAATCGCAGCGCAAGCAGATCGGCGTCGGGCGTAATGCCGGCCAGCACCTCGACCCGGCCGGCCGCCACGTCGCGCCGGCCCAGCGTCACCATGCGCCGCACCAGGGCGCCGGACTCGATGGTCCACACCTGGTCCTGGCCGGCGGTATTGGTCACCGCACTGATCGGCACCGTGAGGTGCAGCTGCGGGTCGTCCAGCTTGACCTGGGCCACGGCGTATTGGCCGGCGCGCAACTTCTCGCCGGGGTTGACCAACTCGACGGTCACCGGGATCGAACGGGTGCCCGGGTCCACCGCCGGCGCGATGCGGGTGACCTTGCCTCTGCGTGGCTGGTTTTCACCTTCGACCAGCACCTGCACCCCCTGGCCGACACCGATCAGCGAAATCTCGTGCGCCGCCACCTGGCCGGCCAGCTCGAGCCGCGCCAGGTCGACGATGGCCAGCAAGTTTTGTTCGACGCTGACCTTTTCACCTGGCAGCGCCAGACGTTTGGCAACGATGCCGGCGATGGGCGCCACCAGCTGCGCCTCGCGTTCACTCACCTCGAGTTGGGCGAGTTGTGCCTGGGCACTTTGAAGCTGCGCGCGCGCCGCATCGACCTGAGCCCGCGAGGTATCCACCGCCGTGTTCGCGATGAAATTCTGCGCCGCCAGGCCCAGGTTGGCCTGGTGGGTGCGGTCGGCCTGCGCCAGCGCGGCACGCGCCGACTGGATCGCCGCCTCGCGTTCGGCCTGGCGACTGGTGTAGTCGGCCATCTCGATGCGCCCGATGGCCTGGCCGGCGCGCACCCGCTGGCCTTCGGCCACGTCCAGGCGTTGCAAGGTGCCCGAGGCCTTGGCGCGCACCGTGGCAGTGGACGGCGCCACCAGCGCGCCCGAGAACTCGATGCTTGTGGGCATGCGCACCCTGAGCGGGCGTACCACCTCGCTGCGGTTGAACTCGAGCGGCACCGGCGGCTTGTCGGCCTCGGTCTTGCGCCAGGTGGATGCACTGGCCCACACCCCAGCCAGCGCCACGGTCGCCAGCAGCGTGCCGGCCATCACCCATCCACGTCGATTCATCGTCATCGCCTTGTTCTCGTTCACAGCGTACAAACCCGTGTGCCGCCCAGCGTTTGCTGACCACCGAGTCAGTGTAGTAACACCATGTACAGCCTGCAGCCCGTCTGTGACGAACCGCACAGACATGCGACGAAGTGCTGTCCCGGACGACGAACGGTGACCGGGCAGTTCGACGCGTCTCAGCCCGCGACCTCGAATCGGCGTGGCGGCTAGCATGCCGCGCCAGAAGGAGAACATCTTGTCGTCCCACCCCTCCACCGAAACGGGCAGCCGCGTGCTGGTCCTGCGCCTGCTGCGCCCGTCGTTCATTGCCGCAACTTTGAGTCTGCTGAGCCTGGGCGCCGCACAAGCCGGCCGGCCGCTGGCGACCGACGACGCCGGCACCGCCGGAGCTGGCAACTGCCAGATCGAGAGCTGGTGGCAACGTGGCCACGACAGCCGCTCGGTGGTGGTGGCGCCGGCCTGCGGCATCGGTGACGCCGTCGAGGTGAACGCCGAACTCGAACGAAGCAACAGCGCGGCGCCGTCACAAACCGATCTGGCGCTGGGCGCCAAGTGGGTCGATCCGGGCTGGAAACTCGGCCCACTCGCGCTGGGTCTGAGGGCCTGGCTGGGCCAGACACGTTTTTCGGACGGCAACCATCGACACGGCGAACGTGGCGCCAGCCTGCTGGTCAGCACCGACCTTGGCGGCAGCGGCGCGGCCCACCTCAACCTGGGGCGGCTGCGCGACCCGTCGGATGGCAGCCTGCACAACCTGCTGAACCTGGCGCTGACCTGGAAGCCGGACGAGCGCTGGCTGGCTTTTGCCGAAGTCAACGCCGTACGCCACAACCCGACCGACCAGTTCGTGGGTGTACGTTACTGGTTGCACCCCGAGGTGCTGGGCCTGGATGTCACATTGGGCCAGAGCGCCGGGCAGCCCGATTCACGCGTCTGGACCCTCGGCCTGGGCTGGTACGGCCTGCGTTACCTCTGAGCCCACAGGCCGACGACTTGCGTCGTGCGCGCCCCAGGAGTTGAGTCAACTGAGGGGCGGCCGGGTGATGACTGGAGAAACCCGGTCGCCTGTCAGGCGGTGCCGAACTTGGTGTCGAACTCGACGCCCACCGCCTGCAGCAACGGGGTGGGCAACAGGCCACCGGCGCAGACGATGACGGCGTCGTTGGGCAGGCTGCGGCGCTGGTCGCCGGCCAGTTTCAGCACGACCTCGGCCGCGCCGATCTCGCGCACCACCGACCCCAGCAGCACCTCGACCTTGCCGCTGGCCTGGTGGGCTTCGAGGCGTTTGCGGTTGGCCGGCTTGACACGACTGAAGGCGTCGCTGCGGTAAGACAGCGTCACGGTGGTGCCGGGCTGTTCACTCAGGTCGAGTGCAGCTTCGAGTGCACTGTCACCACCACCCACCACCAGCACCCGCTGGCCGCGGTACTGCTCGGCATCGACCAGGCGATAGACCACCTTGGGCTGGTCTTCACCCGGCACGTCGAGCTTGCGTGGCGAGCCACGCCGGCCGAGCGTGAGCAACACGGCACGGGCGCGGTAGCTGCCTTTGACGGTGCGCACGGTGAAGTGGCCGTCGGCGTCGCGTTGCACCGCCTCCATCCGTTCGGAGAACGAGATCTCGAGGCCGGTCTTGTCGACCACACCCTGCCAGAACTCGAGCAGGCGTTCCTTGCGGACCTCGCTGAACTTCATCTTGCCGACCAGCGCCAGGTCGACCGGCGCCGTCATGGTGACCTTGTTGCGCGGGTAGTGGTAGACACAGCCGCCGAGTGCGTCTTCCTGTTCGATGAGGCGGTAGCTGAGCTTGTGTTCGATGGCAGCCAGTCCGCCCGACAGCCCGGCCGGGCCACATCCCACGATCATCAGGTCGAGCAGGTCACTGCCGCCCTGGGCACCCGCACTCGCACCTTTGCGCAGCCGGGCCTGGATGGCGTTGACGGCCTGGCGACCCTGCTCGGCCGCCTTGCGGATCAGGCCCATGCCACCCAGTTCGCCGGCGATGAACAGGCCAGGCACGTTGGACTGGAAATCCGGCCCGACATGCGGGATGTCGACGCCGCGTTTCTCGGTACCGAAGACCAGCGTGATCGCATCGAACGGGCAGGCCGCCAGGCAGGCCCCGTGGCCAATGCAGGCCGACGCATTGGTGAGCACCGCCTTGCCGTTGACCAGTCCGAGCGCTTCTTCGGGACACGAGGTGACACACGAGCCCGAGCCGATGCACAACCCCGGGTTGACCACCGGGTGCAACGACGCCGGTTCAGCCAGCCCGGCGACGCGGGCTTCTTCGAGTACAGCCAGGCTGGTCCGGCTGATGCGCCGCTGGCGGCGCGCGTACCAGAGCAACACCAGCAGCAACGCGCCGATGTAGAGGTAGAGGTAATTCATCGTCGCGGGTCGCCTTACTTGGCTGCCACCACCTGCGAGATCTCGATCTTGAGGTTGGCCGTGCCGACCTTGACGGGCTGGCTGGCGCCCTCGAGATCGCCGGGTTGTGGCACGGCGTCACCCCGCTTGCTCACACGGGCACCCACCACCACCTGAGGAAAGGCCGACAGCCGCATCGCCGGCTGCATGGCCATGGCGTCGTCGAGCCTGAACTCGATCGGCAGATCCTTCACCTGCTTGCGGATGATGGCCAGCGGCATGCGGGGGCCCTGAGCGGCCCGGGCAAAGATGAACACCGTGTCGTCGGGCGACGCCTTGCCGGCCAGGCCCGCAGACAACGTGACCTTGCCCGAGACGAAGGCATCGGGGTTGGGCGCCGCCGCGGGGGCCTCGCCACCTTGGGGCGCCTGGGCAGCTTGCGCCATGGGTGCGGCAGGTGGGGCGTCGGCCGCCGGCGGCATGCCGGCGAGCTGGCGCGCCTCGGCCACGCTGGCGCGCACCTGATCGACAAAACGTGGGTCCTTGGGTGCGTCGGGGCTGGTGGGCGCCAGCACGACGATGCGTTCCCAGTACTTCACCGCGCCGGCGTAATCCTTCTTGTCGAAGGCATAGGTGCCGGCCAGCGACAGCGCCTTGAGCTGATCGGGGTTGGCCTTGAGCGCACGCTGGATCACCTTCATCGGTTCACCTTCGAGGCTGCGGTTGTTGGCCAGCGCCAGCACGTCGGCATAGTCGGCCAGCAGGCCGGCGTCTTCACCGACCAGTTCGACCGCCTTGGCATACGCCGGCACAGCTTCTTGTGCGCGGCCCAGCACGGCGTAGGAGCGGCCCAGCATGGCCCAGCCCTCGGCGTCGTCGGGATTTTCCTTCAGGCGCTCCTTGAGTTTCTCGGCCATGGCAGCGATCTGCTCGGGACCCAGCGCATGCGGCGCACTGGCCGGCTGGGCGGCGGCCACCGCGCCGGTCTCGGTCACCAGGCTGGGTGACCCGGTCCAGAGGTAACCGGCCGCCGCGATCAGCACCACGAAGGCGCCGGCGGCCAGCAGGGTGCTGGGGCGCGGGCGCACCTTGTCCAGGCCAGGGGTGGCGGTGTCGAAGCCGGGCTTGGCAGATTTGCTGGCGGAGGGGCCGACATCACCGACCGGCGCGCCGGCCATCACCAGATCGAGCAGCTTGCGCTCGAGGTTGGCCTTGCCTTGCTGGAAAGCGGCTTCGTCGAGCACGCCGGAGGTGTGCAACTGCTGGATATGCAGCAGCTGCTCCTTGAGGGAGGAAACAGTCTCGGTCATCGGGGATCTCAGTTGGACGCGGCGCGGCGCGGATCGCCGGGGTCCTGATCGTCGGGTTCGGGCTCGAAACGGTCGGCCGACAGGCGGCTGCGCCGGCGCAGCACCAGCACCAGCACGGCCAGGCCGGCCACGAGCAACACGCCCGGTCCGACCCACAGCAGCGCCGTGGTGGTCTTGAAGGGCGGGCGGTAGAGCACGAAGTCGCCGTAGCGGTCGGTCATGTAGGCAATGATCTCGGCGTCGGTCTTGCCCTTCTCGATCAGCTCGCGCACTTGCTGGCGCAGGTCCAGGGCCAGCGGCGCGTGGGAGTCGGCGATGGTCTGGTTCTGGCACACCAGGCAGCGCAGCTCGGTGGCGATGGCCAGCATGCGCGCCTCGAGCTGCGGATTGGCCGCCACCAGCGGCGCTTCGGCAGCTCGCACCGGCAGCTGCGCCGTGGCCAGCCACAACAGCGCGGCCAGGGCCAGCACGGCACTCATGCCGGCCAGCAGGCGCCGGCCCGCAGGCCGTGTGGCGTGGTCGACCCGGGCGGTCGGAAGGTTACGGCGATCACGCATTGAGTTGCCTTACCAGCGGTTCGATCTTGTCGCGGATGACCTCGGGTGTGATCGGGCCGATCTGCTTGAAGCGGATGACACCCTGGCGGTCGATGATGAAGGTCTCGGGCACACCGTAGACGCCGAAGTCGATGCCCACGCGCCCGGCCTTGTCGTACAGCGACGCGTCGTAGGGGTTGCCGAACTGGCGCAGCCAGCCCAGGCCGTCGGCGCGTTCGTCCTTGTAGTTCAGACCGTAGATGGGGATGAGCTTCTTCTTGGAGAACTCGACCAGCAGCGGGTGCTCCTCGCGGCAGGCCACACACCAGCTGGCCCAGACGTTGAGCATCCAGACCTTGCCCAGCATGTCGTCGCGTTTGAAGGTCTGGTTGGCGTCGGCCAGCAGCGGCAGGGCGAACGTAGGCGCGGGTTTGCCGATCAGCGGCGACGGCACCTCGCGTGGGTCGAGCTTGAGACCGGCGCCCAGAAAGGCCGCCAACACGCCAAAGATGGCCAGGGGAATCAGGAATCGCCAGATCTTCATGCAACAGCTCCAGCCATCGCCGCCCGGGCCGCGGCAGCGGCACGGGCAGTCTGGCGATACCGACGGTCGGTGGCGGCCAGGATGCCGCCCAGGGCCATGAGCAAACAGCCGCCCCAGACCCAGTCGATGAAGGGTTTGACGTACACGCGCACGATCCAGGCCTGGCCGTTGTCCACCGGCTCACCGAGCGACACGTACAGGTCACGCGTGATGCCCACGTCGATGGCGGCTTCGGTCATCGGGTTGTTCTGCACGCGGTAGACCCGTTTCTCGGGCCGCATGGTGGCGACGAGCTGGCCGCCCTTGGTGACCTCGACCAGGCCTTCGGCCGCCTCGTAGTTGGGGCCCTGCACGTCGCGCACACCCTTGAAGGTGAAGGTGTAGCCGTTCACCGTGGTGGTGTCGTCGATCTTCATCTGCACGTCGCGTTCGACCTCGTAGGTCTTGACCATGGTGACGCCGAAGATGAACGCCGCCACCCCCAGGTGAGCCGCCAGCATGCCCATCATGGCGCGCGGCAGCAGGCGCACCTTGCTGCTCAGGGCAGCGAAGCCGCCACCTTGCGGCGCGATACGTTCCCAGAGGTCGGTGGCCACGGCCGCGACGATCCACCACGCCAGGGCAAAACCCAGCGTCGCCAGCGGCTTGATCTCGCCGGCGATCCAGCCCGTCAGCAGCGACGCGACCACACACACCACGGCCGCCCAGCGCAGGCGCTTGGCCAGGTCGGGCAGTTCGGCTTCCTTCCATCGTGCCAGCGGCCCGACCCCCATGAGGAAGACCACCGGCGCCATGAGCGGGAAGAACACCGCGTCGAAATACGGCGGGCCGACCGAGATCTTGCCCAGGTTCAGGGCGTCGAGCAGCAGCGGGTACAAGGTGCCCAGCAACACGGCGCCCATGGCCACCACCAGCATGACGTTGTTGCCGAGCAAGAAGGTCTCGCGTGACACCAGCGAGAACCTGGCGCCCAGGCCGACGCTGGGGGCACGCCAGGCGTACAGCGCCAGCGAGCTGCCGATCACCACGACCAGGAAACCCAGGATGAACAGGCCGCGACGCGGGTCGGTGGCAAACGCATGCACCGACGACAACACACCCGAACGAACCAGGAAGGTGCCGACCAGCGACAGCGAAAACGCCATGATCGCCAGCAGCACGGTCCAGTTCTTGAAGCTGCCGCGTTTTTCGGTGACGGCCAGCGAGTGCATCAGCGCCGTGCCCACCAGCCAGGGCATGAACGAGGCGTTCTCGACCGGGTCCCAGAACCACCAGCCACCCCAGCCCAGTTCGTAATACGCCCACCACGAGCCGAGCATGATGCCGATGGTCAGGAAGACCCAGGCCGCCGTGGTCCACGGACGGCTCCAGCGCGCCCACTGCGAGTCCAGATTGCCGCCGATCAGCGCCGACAAGGCAAAGGCGAACGCCACCGAGAAACCCACGTAACCCATGTACAGCATGGGCGGGTGGATCACCATGCCCGGGTCCTGCAGCAACGGGTTGAGGTCGCGTCCGTCCATGGCGGCGGGCCACAGGCGGTCGAAGGGGTTGGACGTGAGCAGCGTGAACAGCAGGAAACCCGCACTCACCAGCCCCATCACCGCCAGGATGCGCGCCAGCGTGGGCAGCGGCAGGTTGCTGCTGCGCAGCGCCACGGCCGTCATCCACACACACAACATCAGCAACCACAGCAGCAGCGAGCCTTCATGGCCACCCCAGATGCCGGCGATGCGGTAAGGCAGCGGCAAGGCGCTGTTGGAGTTCTGCGCGACGTAGAGCACCGAGAAGTCGTTGCCGACAAAACTCGTGCCCAGGCAGATGAACGCCACCAGCACCAGCAACGACAACACATGGGTGGCCGGGCGCGCCAGCACCATCAGGTCAGCCCGACCCGTCTGTGCGCCCACCAGCGGCAGCACACCCAGCACCAGCGACACACCCAGCGCGAGCCAGAGTGCGAAGTGACCCAGTTCAGGCGTCATTGCGGAGCTCCCTTGCCATCGGCGGCGCTGGTCATCTTGCCGTTCATCTGGCCACCTTCCTTGGCGCGCTTGAGCGCCTCGGCGGCTTCGGGCGGCATGTAGTTCTCGTCGTGTTTGGCCAGCACCTCGCGGGCGACGAAGACACCGTCCTCGACCTTGCCCTGAGCGACGACTCCTTTGCCTTCCTTGAACAGGTCGGGCAGGATGCCCGAATACCGCACCGGCACCGTCTGCACCGTGTCGGTGACGACGAAGTTCACCAACACACCCTCACGCTTGATGCTGCCGGTTTCGACCATGCCGCCCAGGCGGAAGGTGCGACCAGTGGGCACTTCCTTGGCCGCCACCTGCGACGGTGAGTAGAAGAACACGAGGTTGCTCTCGAAGGCGTTGAGCACCAGGGCTGCGATGGCGCCCACGGCAACCAGCACACCGGCGGCGATGGACAGACGCTTGTAGCGGGGTTTCATGACTCAGTTCTCCTCATCCAGGGGCAAGGCGGCGACAGAACGCGCCTGGCGGTGCCGCTGCGCGGCGCGCAGCGGTTCGACGATCATCACAAGTGCGCACACGGCATACGACCCCCAGACATAGAGTCCGTAGCCACCCATGGCGAAAAATTCGCTCGCGCTGTTCCAGTTCATGCGGCCACTCCCAGCTTGGCAGCCGTGCCGCTGTCGGCACGCCCGGCGAGTTCTCCCACCCACTCGGTCTCTCGTTCACGCTCGAGCACGATGGCGCGTGCCCGCATGAACACCACGGCAAAGGCATAGGCCCAGCAGGCAAACGTCATCAGCAACATGGCCGTGAGCATGGTGGGCGCCATCTTGGGCCCGCCCGAACCCACGGTCATGCCCTGGTGCAGCGTGTTCCACCACTTCACCGAGAAGTAGATGATGGGCACGTTGACCGCACCGACGATGGCGAGCAAGGCACCGGCACGGTCGGCACGTTTGACGTCGTCGATCGCCGAGACCAGCGCCATGAAGCCCAGGTACAGCAGCAGCAGGATGAAATACGAGGTCAGGCGGGCATCCCACACCCACCAGGTGCCCCAGGTCGGCTTGCCCCAGAACGACCCGGTCCACAGCGCCAGAAAAGTGAACAGCGCGCCGGTGGGCGCAATCGCCCGCGCCAGCATCGACGCCAGGCGGGTGTGGAAAGCCCAGCCGATCGCGGCCCAGAAGGCCATGGCGAGGTACAGCACCATCGAGATCCAGGCCGCCGGCACGTGGATGAAGATGATGCGGTACGAGTCACCCTGGGTGGCATCGGTAGGCGCCACGAAGAAACCCACATACAGGCCGGCGAGTGACAGGCCGATGGTGGCAATCCACAACCAGGGCAGCAGCCAGCCCGTGAGCACGTAAAAACGCGAGGGTGCGGCAAAGGTGAAGAGTCTGAGTTGGCGTGACATGTGAAAAGTTGGCGTTCGGCCGCAATCGCTATTGTTGCCTGTCAAGTCTGGAATCACCTGAAGCGAAGCTGATCTGCAAGGTCTTGCTGAGCCGGTTCACCAGCCAGTCTTGACATGAGTCAATCGACGCCAGCCCTTGGAGTGGCGCCGCCCTGCCAGGTTCAAGGTCTTTGTGTCCGACTGCAAAAATCATCTGGCGCACCTCATTCGGTCGAGATACGCAGGGCCGCGGCAGCGGCCAGCGGCGCCAGCAACACACTGGCAATCAGGAAGGCACCGAGCAAGGCGTAGTGCGGCTGCGCCGTCATGCCCGACTCGACCGCACCCACCGCGCCGGTGCCGAAGATGAGCACCGGCACCGTGAGTGGCAACACCAGCAGGATGATCAACATGCCGCCGCCGCGCAGGCCCAGCGTGAGCGCCGCACCGACATTGCCCAGCAGGCTCAGCACCGGTGTGCCCAGCAGCAGGCCCACGACCAGGGCGACCAGTCCTTCGGACGTGAGGTCGAACATCACGCCGAACAGCGGCGCGGCCAGCACCAGCGGCAAGCCGGTGAGCAACCAGTGCGACACGCTGCGGGCGCCCGCGATCAACAGCAGCGGCTGGCCGGCCAGCAACATCTGTTCGAGTGAGCCGTCGGCCAGGTCACCGGCGTAGAGCTGGTTGACCGACAACATGCCGGCCAGCAGCGCGCAGACCCAGACCACGCCGGGCGCGATCTGGCGCAAGGTCTGGGGCTCGGGCCCGACGCCGAGCGGAAACAGGCCCACTGCGACGACGAAGAACACCACCGGCAGCAACGCCTCGGTACGCCGGCGCGCGGCGAGCTTGAGGTCACGCGCAATCAGCGCCAGGAACACCGGGTTCATGCCGCGGCTCCGGTAGCTGCGGCGGGTGTCGGAGCGGGTGCCGGGTCGGCGGCCACGGGTGCGGCGATGCCCTGTGCGGTGAGTCTCACCTCACCCGCTTCACCGGCCAGGTGGCTGAGCGCCTGGTGGCTGGTCAGGATGATGCTGCCGCCGCGTGCCAGGTGGGCGCCGAGCAGGCCGTCGAGTGCCGCGATGCCGGCCACGTCGAGGGCGTCGTAGGGTTCGTCCAGGATCCAGGGCATGGCCTCGGTCTCGAGGGCCAGGCGCGCCAGCGCCACACGTCGGCGCTGGCCCTGCGACAAGGTGCGCACCGCCGCGTCGCGCCGGCTCGCCACACCCAGGCGGTCGAGTGCGCCGTGCACCTGCGCCGTACCGGCCGCACGGCCGTGCAGCCGGGCGATGAACTGCAGCGCCTCGGTGGCGCTGAGGTCGTCCTTGAGGGCATTGGCATGGCCGATGTAGAGCGGGCGCAGGCCGCGCAATGCCGCCTTGCGCACCGGCTCGCCGGCCAGCAACACGTCACCGTGGTCGGGTGTGGCCAGCCCGGCCAGCAGGCGCAGCAGACTGGTCTTGCCCCGGCCGTTGTCGCCGCGCAACCACAACATGCGCCGGGCCGGCAGGCTCAGCTGAAGGCCGCTGAACAGGCGGCGCTCACCGCGCCGGCAAGCCAGATCGACGGCGCTGAGTTCGGGGGCTGCGGTGGACGGCGTTGGTGCGGTGGTCAAGGCAAAAGGCAGGAGTGGGTGCGACGGCACGGGCAGGTGCACGACGTTCGTGGCGCAGGCAGTCAGGGGCGTCGATCGGGCTGGCGGCGCCACACGTGACGCCCTGGCCGGCACGGCAGGAGCGCCACAAAGTCACACGGCGCGAGCGCGGGGCATGGTAACGGAAGGGTCTGCACCAGCCGTGTCAGCGGCCTTCCACACGTACTGGGTGCGCACGCGCCGTTGACATCGGTCAAGCGTGTAGCCTCAGCGCATCAGCGGCGTCAGAAGTCGTAGCGCCCGCCGAAGTAATAGAACATGCGGTTGCTGCTCTCGTTGCGGTTCACGCCGGTCTGGCGCGAGAGCTCGTAGTCGAACGAGGATTCGAGTGCCACTTGTGTCGCCATGCGGTAGGTGACCCGCAGGCCGGGCTTCCAGCGTGTGAGCCTGAGGCCATCGCTGCTTTGCTGGGTATAGAACTGCAGCGACGGTTCGACCTGCCAGGCATCACTGAGCACCGACATGTTGTTGTACATCAGCAGGTAACCCTTGAAGGTCGCCGAAGTGAGGTAGTTCAGGTTGAACACATGGGTGTCACGCGGCGAATACAGGTTGCTGCCGATGAGCAGGCCGCCCAGGCTCCACTGGTTGCCGGTGGCGGCCTGGCCTTCGGGCAGCAACAGCGGCACCGGTGCCACCGCGCTGGTGTTGGTCAGCTGCACATTGGCGCCGATCTGCCAGTTCTTGTTGATCGGTGTGTTGTAGCCGAGCTGGGCCTGGGTCGATCGGGCGGTCAGAGCCTTGACGTCGCTGCGCAAGGCACCCAGGTCCTTGCCGTCGGCCTGGTAGTTGGCAATCAGCTGGTCGATCGAGGTCACGCCCGCGCTGGCTGCCGTGGAAAAGAACAAGGCGTTGCCAAGCATCAGCAGCGGCTGGCTGCGCCGGTCGTACAGGAAATTCCAGCTGCTCGTATCGGCGAGCTGCCAGTTGCCCTGCACTGTCGCGATGTTCAGACCCCGCATGACGACGTCGTAGTCGAGTGAGCCCGACACCATCAGGCCACCGTTGAGGTACCGCAGGTCGGTGCCGATGGCGCGGCGGTCAACCACACCGTCGATGGTCTGCTGCGTCACATACAGGCTGCCGCCAAGGTGCTGGGTGAGGGCCTCGGCATCGACCGAGGTGCCCCAGAAACGCCGCTTGGTGGTGGCGTTGAGCTTGTCGGTGGGCACACCACCGACCAGGTTGACCTTCCACTTGGGGGCAAAGCTGTAGCCGCCACTCACGCCGTCGAAACG
Source organism: Candidatus Intricatilinea gracilis (assembly GCA_016702605.1). GTDB lineage: Bacteria > Pseudomonadota > Gammaproteobacteria > Burkholderiales > Burkholderiaceae_C > Sphaerotilus > Sphaerotilus gracilis. The sequence continues at coordinate 281,139 of JADJDQ010000004.1, read as the reverse complement.
ACCGAGCACACCACCACCGAGCGGCGACTGGCGGCCCAGCCGGATGCTGGTGCCACGCAGCATCGATCGGTAGTCGACGTACAGCGCCGACAGGCGGTTGCGATTGGCATTGCCGGGCATGAAGTCGGCGGTATACGTGTCGCGCACGACGAAGCGCAGGTCCTGATCGGCGTCGCGACGGCGCCAGTTCAGGTCGGTGGAGGCGACCAGCTGTTTCTGGTCGGTGCCCGACAGGCTGGCGTCGCTGACCAGTTCGGGCAGTCCGTTGAGTGGTGAATCCTGGAACTCCTGGGTGCGCACCTTCGAGTTGCCGCCGTAATAGGTGGCGGTGACCGACCCACTCGTGGTGGTGGTGGCCGCCGCCACGGCAGGCGTGCGTTCGGCCCGCACGGGGGCCGGCAGGCTGGCCAGCTGTGCACGAACGCGGTCGCTGTCGGCGCCGGTGGGGTAGAGCTTCAGGAACAACTCGAGCTCCGACCTGGCCCGGTCGGCGTCGCCCGACTTGAGGCGCACCTGGCCGACCAGTTCGAGGCCTTCACGCGAGGCACGGTTGGGCGGCAGGTTGAGCAGCTTGTTGAGGGTCTCGATGGCGCCGGTCAGATTGCCGGCGGCCTGCTCGCCGCGGGCGCGAGCCAGCAGCTCGCTGCCCTGGGCGTCGAAGTCGACCACCACACCCGACGCGCCGGGCACCGGCACAGCCGCCGCCGCCTCGGGCACCGGTGCGGCGGCAACCGCCGGCGGCACTTCGGCCGGCGCCAGCGCCACCACGGCGGCCTGCGGAAAACGCTTGCGCAGCAGTTCGACAGCGCGGCTGGCGTCTTGCGCGCTGCCGAAGTAGCCCAGGCTCACCTCGTAGAGCGTGCGGCCGTCCACTACCCGGCGCGAGGTGACGATCTGGTAATCCTGCAGCGCAGCTGGCACAGCGGCGTTGAGCTGCATGGCCGGGTCGGCGCTGCTGGTGAGCAGCACCACGTACTGGCGCCCCAGCGCCGCTGCGGGCATGGGCGCGGTCGGCACGGCGGGCCGCACGGCCGCGCCCTGGCCGGTGAGCACGATGTCGATGCTGCGATTGGTGCGCCCGGCGCGCACCTTGAACCGGGTTTCGCCGCCGAAACGCACCACCAGCTTGCGTTTGCCGGGGCCGAGCTGGCCATCGAGTTCGTCGGTGATGGTCAACGCCGTCAGACCGTTGCCGCCGGCCAGGCGACGCTGGCCCGACTGCAGCAGGTTGGCCACACCCCGCGTGTCGACCACCTCGTAGAACACCTGCGTCAGGTCGTTGGCACGCGGCGCCACGTTGCGGGTGTACCGCACCGGGGTGACGAACCGGATCGCCATCACGGCGTCGTCACCATCGCGGCGCACGTCGACATCCTCGATCAGCTGGGCGCTGGCCCAGGGTGAGGCAGCACACAGCACGGTGCACACGGCGGCACTCAGACCAACCCGGCGGGCTTGCAGCAGATGGGGATTCAAGATGTGGGTCCGTCAGGCTCGCACGTCGGCAGTCGGGTGCGAGCGGGTTGATTCAGCGTGTGGGCAGACAGGCAGGCGCGCCTGTCACTCCCATTTCGTGTAGGTCGAGCCTTCTTTGCCCAGCGGGCGGTGGCAACCGGACATCGAACAGTCGGTCGGCACCGGGCTCTTCTTTTCGTGGGTGAGCGACTTCTTCTCGGCCCCACCCAGGTAGTTCGTCCCCGTCAGATGGCAGGCCTTGCACCAGCCCGCGCCGTTGCCCATGGTGTTGTTGTGATTCATGCGCGCGGTGGTGAAGGTCGTGGTCGACGTGTGGCATGCGCCGCAATCCATCGCCCCGCCGTTGAGCAGCTGGGTTTCGGGAATGTGGTTGGTCGGCTTGGCCAGTGCACCTTGCACACCCTCGGACCGGTAGCTGCCGTTGTGGCAGGTCTTGCAGCTCATGGTGGTGACGACGGTGTGGTTCATCGTCACCGCGGTGGCGAAGCTGGTCTGCGAGCGGTGGCACGAGTCGCACTTGGCGGTGGCTGCGGTGGTCGGCACGTGGGTGGCCGACTTGCCCTTGGCGGCGCTGCCGTTGTGGCAGGTGTCGCAGGTGCCGGTGCCCACCGCATTGGCCGCCGAGTGGGCAAACGTGGCGGTGGCCCACGAGGTGGTCGACTTGTGGCAGCTCTCGCACACCGTCACGCCGTTGTGGGTGGCGTTGTTCGGCTTGGTCTGGTCCGGGCCGAGGTAGGCCGCCGTCATGTGGCAGCTGGCGCAGCCGGTGCTCACCGTCACGTTGCGGTGGAAGGTGCCACCACCCCAGCTGGCATACCCGGCGCGGTGGCAGGTGTCGCAGTTGGCCGCTGCGGCCGCCGCCACCGTCTTGTACGGGATGTGATTGGCCACCAGGCCGTCGGCCGGCGCATACGCACCACTGTGGCAGGTGGCGCATTGCGCCGTCACCACCACCTGGCTGTGGTTCCAGAGCGTCGGCTTCCAGTTGGCGGCCGTGGCGGTGTGGCAGGTGACACAGTTGGCGCTGGTCGGGATGTGGGTCGGCGTCTTGCCCGCGGCGGTGCCGCCGTTGTGGCAATTGATGCAACTGGTGGCCGCCGTGAAGGTGGCGTGGTTGGGTTTGCCGGTCGAGGCCCAGCTGGCCGTGGTGGTGTGGCAGGTCTCGCATACCGTCGCCCCCACGTGTACGGCGGTGTTGGGCTTTTGTGTCGCGCCCAGCGCACCGGCGTTGTGGCAGGTGGCACAGCCAGTGGTGGTGCTGAAGTAGCGGTGGAAGTTGCCCGGGCTCCAGCTCGTATACCCCGCCTTGTGGCAGGCATCACAGTTGGCCGCCGCCGCCGCCGGCACACTCTTGTAGTTGATGTGGTTGGCTACCGGGCCTTCGGCCGGCGCAAAACCGCCGGTGTGGCAGGTGGAGCAGCGGCTCGCCACCGGCATCTGGCTGTGGTTCCAGGTGCTGGGCCGCCAGCCCGACGCAGTGGCACTGTGGCAGCTGATGCAGTTGACGGTGGTCGGCATGTGCGTCAACGATTTGCCCGCCGCTGTGCCGCCGTTGTGGCAGTTGGCGCAGGTGGTCGACGCATTGAAGGTGGCGTGATTGGGTTTTCCGCTCGAGGCCCAGCTCGCCGTGGTGGTGTGGCAGGTCTCGCACACCGTCACACCGGCATGAACCGCCGTGTTGGGCTTTTGTGTCGCGCCCAGTGCACCGGCGTTGTGGCAGGTGGCGCAGCTGTTGCTCACGCTGAAGTTGCGGTGGAAGGCGCCCGGATTCCAGCTGCTGTAGCCGGCCTTGTGGCAGGCGTCGCAGTTGGCCGCGGCGGCAGCCGGCACACTCTTGTAGGCGATATGGTTGACCACCGGGCCGTCGGCCGGTGAGTAGGCGCCGCTGTGGCAGCTGGCGCACTTGCCGGCCACCACCGCCTGAGTGTGGTTCCAGGTGCTGGGTTTCCAGCCGGATGCGGTGGCGCTGTGGCAGCTGACGCAATTGGCCGTGGTCGGGATGTGTGTGAGTGACTTGCCCGCCGCCGTGCCGCCGTTGTGGCAGGTCGTGCAACTGGTGCTCGCGGTGAAGCCCGCATGGTTGGGCTTGCCCGTCGTGGCCCAGCTCGCGGTGGTGCTGTGGCAGGTCTCACACACCGTGACGCCGGCATGCACGGCCGTGTTGGGCTTTTGTGTCGCCCCCAGTGCACCGGCGTTGTGGCAGCTGGCGCAGTTGGTCGTGACCGAGATGTTGCGGTGGAAGGTGCCCGGGTTCCAGCTCGCGTAGCCGGCCTTGTGACAGGTGTCGCAGTTGGCCGAAGCCGCCGCGGGCACGCCCTTGTAGGCGATGTGGTTGGCCACCGGGCCGTCGGCCGGCGCAAAACCACCCGTGTGGCAGGTGGCGCATTGGCCAGCCACCACCGTCTGGGTGTGGTTCCACGAGCTGGGTTTCCAGCCCGACGCGGTGGCGCTGTGGCAGCTCACGCAGTTGACGTTGGTCGGGAAGTGGGTGGCCGACTTGCCGCCCGCCGTGCCGCCGTTGTGGCAGTTGGCGCAGTTGGTGGCCGCCGTGAAGGTGGCGTGATTGGGTTTGCCCGTCGACGACCAGCTCGTGGTGGCGGTGTGGCAGGTCTCGCACACCGTCACGCCGGCATGCACCGCCGTGTTGGGCTTTTGCGTCGCCCCCAGTGCACCGGCGTTGTGGCAGCTGGCGCAGTTGGTCGTGACCGAGATGTTGCGGTGGAAGGTGCCCGGGTTCCAGCTCGCGTAACCGGACTTGTGACAGGTATCGCAGTTGGCCGAAGCCGCTGCCGGCAGGCTCTTGTAGGCGATGTGGTTGGACACCGGGCCGTCGGCCGGTGCATAGGCGCCGGTGTGGCAACTGGCGCACTGCCCGCTCACCACCACCTGACTGTGATTGAACACGGACGGCTTCCAGCTCGACGCCGTCGCCGTGTGGCAGGTGATGCAGTTGGCATTGGTCGGAATGTGACCGGGCGTCTTGCCCGGCGCCGTGTTGCCGTTGTGGCAGTTGCTGCAGTTGGTCGACGCGGTGTAGCTGCTGTGGTCGGCGCGGCTGATCGAGGTCCAGTTGCTCGTGGTGGTGTGGCAGGTTTCACACACCGTCACGCCGTTGTGCACCGGTGTGGTGGGCTTTTGTGTCGCCCCCAACGCACCGGCGGCGTGGCAGCTGGCGCAACTGGTGGTCACCGTGATGTTGCGGTGGAAGGTGCCCGGGTTCCAGCTTGCGTAGCCAGCCTTGTGGCAGGTGTCGCAATTGGCCGAGGCCGCAGCCGGCAGCGTCTTGTAGGCGATGTGGTTGGCCACCGGGCCATCGGCCGGAGCAAATCCACCGCTGTGGCAACTGGCGCACTGGCCGGCGACACGTGTCTGCGTGTGGTTCCAGGACGTGGGCTTCCAGCTTGTCGCCGTGGCGCTGTGGCAGGTGAGGCAACTTGCCGTGGTCGGGATGTGGGTGTTGCTCTTGCCTTGCGCGGTGGTGCCGTTGTGGCAGTTGGCGCAGTTGGTCGACGAGGTGTAGGCCGCGTGGTCGGGCCGACCACCACTGGCCCAGGCGCTGGTGTTGGTGTGGCAGGTCTCGCAGACCGTCACACCGTTGTGCACGGCCGTGGCGGGCTTCTGCGTCGCGCCGACCGCGCCGGCGTTGTGACACGAGGCGCAGTTGGTGGTGACACCGAAGTTGCGGTGGAAGGTGCCCTGGTTCCAGCTGGCATACCCAGCCTTGTGGCATACATCGCAGTTCGCGGCCGCAGCGCCGGGCACACTCTTGTAGGCGATGTGCTTGGCGATCGGGCCATCCGCCGGTGCAAAACTGCCGTTGTGGCAATCGGCACACCGGCTGGTCACCGCGAGTTGTGTGTGGTTCCAGGTGGTCGGCTTCCAGCCTGCCGTGTTGTGGCAACTGGTGCAGTTGAGCGACCCGAACGGCATGTGTGTGGCGTTCTTGCCGGTGGCGGTCTTGCCGTCGTGGCAAGACACACAACTGGTCGCAGACGTGTAGGTGCTGTGATCGACCTTGGCGCCGGCCCAATTACTGGTGGACTTGTGGCAGGTCTCGCAGGTGCCGGCATTGGCATGCAGCGCATCGGCAGGCTTGCCCACGGCCGGCGCGAAGCTGCCGCTGTGGCAGGTGGCGCACTGGCTGGTGATGGCGAAGTTGCTGTGCACCTTGGCCGGCAACCAGGCCGTGAACCCGCTGCGGTGGCAGCTGTCACAGGTATTGCCCATCCCGGAGATGCTGCTGTTGGGCACATGGCGATTGGACGGGCCTGTCGCCTTGTTGCCGTTGTGACAGCTGGCGCAACTGCCGGCCGCTACGCCGGTGTGGTCGAACACCACGTTGGAAGCCCAGGCCGCACCGATGCGGTGGCAACTGTCGCACGCCAGGGTGGTGGCGACGTGGCCAGACGGTTTGCCACTGGCCACCGTGCCGTTGTGGCAACTGGCGCAGTTGCCCACCTTCACGGTGGTGTGACTGAAACGAGCACCGGTGAAGCCTTGGGTGCCGTGGCAGGTATCACAGCCACGTGTGGTGACGACGTGTTTCTGCGGCTTGACCTGATTGCCGCGCGCGAAACGTGCCCCGTTGGTGTGACAGCTGGCGCAGTCGCGCGGTGTGCCCTTGAACACACCGTTCAGGTGACATGACTCACAACGTTGCGACTTGTGCAGGCCCGTGAGTGAAAAGCCCGTCTTGGTGTGATCGAAGCTCTTGCCGGCCTGCTGAGCCCAGACGCTGCCACTGGCCAGGCCGAGCAGCAACACCAGCGCGGCAATCAGCCACACGCAGGCGTTGGCTAGGCGGTCGAGCAACGTATTGACCCGCCCGCTGCGGCTGAAGGATGAGTTTGTGCTGCTGTGCATGGCTAAGTCCTGTGGGCTACTGCGGTCCGGCACCCACGCCCGGCGCGACTTGACCAACCGGGTGCGCAGCCATCGGCTGCCAGCGGTTCGATACGTGAGGTGACATCGCCTTCGCCACCACGCTGCATCGAGATGCCGCGATTGACGATGCGTTTCCAGCGCTCGGTGACATGGCATTGCTCACAGCGCACACCAAAGCCACCGTCGTGCACGTCCTCGCCTCGATGGCAGGAGATGCAGTTGTTGCCCACCGGCGCAATGGCCTTGCCCTTGGGGGCTGCCTGTCGATGGCAGGCATCACAGGTCACCTTGATGTGGGCGCCGTCGAGCTTGTAGTCGCTGCGACGGTTGTGATCGAAATCCCAGCTCTTCCATGACCGCACGTTGTGGCAGCTCTCGCAGGCCACGCCGAGCTTGAGCTTGTGTTTGTCGTCTTTCTTGTGGCAACCGTAGCAGTCACGCGGGGCATCGCGGTAACGCGGTGTGGCATGGCAGTCCTTGCAGACCACGGTCACATGGCGCCCAGCCAGCACGAAACGTGTGCGGGCATGGTCGAAGCTGGTGACCTTCCAGGACTTGTCGGCGTGGCAGCTCTCGCAGGCCTTGCCACTCTGGCCTTCGTGTTTGTCGTCCTTCTTGTGGCAGCTGTAGCAGTCGGTCGGTGTCTTGCGGTAGCTCTTCAGATTGGCATGACAGGACTTGCACTCGACCTTCACACCCTTGGCCGACGAGACATGGCCATTGCGCAACCGGAACTTGGTCTTGTCATGGTCGAAGCGGCCGCGCGTGTCCTTCCAGTCACGTTCGCCGTGGCAATCACCACAGGCCTTGCCGAGGTTGCCTTCGTGCTTGTCTTCCTTCTGGTGGCAGCCAATGCAGTCCTTCGGCGCTTCCTTGTACAGAAGACTCTTGTGACAGGCCTTGCATTCGGTCGTCACATGTTTGCCCAGCAACGGGAAGCTGGTGCGGTCGTGGTCGAACTTGCGGCCCTCGTCCTTCCAGCTGCGTTCGTTGTGGCACGAGGCGCAGTCGCGGCCCAGTGTGTCCTTGTGCTTGTCGTCCTTCTTGTGGCAGCTGTAGCAGTCGGTCGGCGTCTTGACCTTGTAGAGATGCCCGGTGTGGCAGGTCTTGCAGCCCGTGTCCTTGTGTTTGCCCAGCAGCTTGTATTTGGTGTCGGCATCGTGATTGAAGGTGCTCGGCTTCCAGGCCTTGGTGGCGTGGCAGTTCTCGCACTTGTCACCGAACTGGCCCTTGTGGCCCTTGCGCTTGCCGACCTCGTTGTCGTCGTCCTTCTTGTGGCACGCGACACAGTCGTCCTTGAGCTTGACCTTGTACAGGTGCCCGGTATGACAGTCCTTGCACGCCGTGTCCTTGTGTTTGCCGGTCAACTTGTACTTGGTGTCGACGTCGTGATTGAAGGTGCTGGGCTTCCACGCCTTGGCGTTGTGGCAGCTCTCGCACTTGTCGCCGTATTGACCCTTGTGACCCTTGCGACCGGCAATCTCGTTGTCGTCGTCCTTCTTGTGGCAACCCACGCAGGTGCGCGGCGTTTCCTTGTAGTTGCTGGTCTTGTGGCAATCCACGCACTTCACGTCGACGTGTTTGTCCTTCAGCACGAAGCGGGTCTTCGAATGGTCGAAGACGGCCTTCTTCCAATCGGTCTCGTTGTGACAGTCCGCACACTTGGGACCGAGTGAGCCCTTGTGGGTGTCGTCCTTCTTGTGGCAACTGTTGCAGTCGTGCGCGGCTTCGGCCCAACGTTTGCCAGCCACGTGGCAGCTCTTGCATGGCGTGGGCTGATGTTTGCCCTTGAGCTGGTAGTCGGTCTCGTTATGGTCGAAGGTCTTTTCGTCGAGTTCGACGATGCGGGCGTCGCGACCCTTGTGGTCGGTGTGGCACTCCTGGCACTGCTGGGGCTTTTGCCGGCCATGAAAGCCGGTCTTGGCGCGCATGTCGCGGCCGACCTCCTTGTGGCAATCCATGCACAGGGCGTCCTGCGCCAGTCGGTCGAACTTGACGTGACAGCTCTTGCAGTCGTCCTCGTTCTTGGCGTGGCCCGTGATCACGGCGCCGGGTGACAGCACCGACTCGATGTTCTGCGCCTGTGCCAGACCAGCCATCGAGGCCAGGCCGACGGCGACAAGCAGCACCATCAGGCACGCCAGCACCGATCCGGCTACCACGCGAAGCCAAGCCGCCAGCCGCGTCGCCAGGGGCGCAGACGGGCGCAGCAGTCCAGGCTCAGACCGCCCGGCCTGGGCAAAGGAGACAAAGGGCATCGGACCGTCCGGCGAGGTTCTTGGCGTCAGTACGCGTGTACGGCGATGACGTGGAACACGCTCGATGCGGCGAGCAGGAACACCACCGGCACATGCGCCACATGCCACAGCGCGAACAGGCGCTCCCAGGCCGCGAACAAGGCCACTCGCATCACACAGCCCAGATGCTGGACGATGGTGGCGCGAGCCAGACGACGACGCTTGTTGAGGTCACGCCGGCTCCAGCCCTGCTCCTGCGCCAGACGGCGCAGTTGGGTGTTGGCCTCGCCGATGCAACGAAAGCGAACCTGCCAGCTGGCCACGGGCAGGACACAGATCAGCCGAAGCCAGTGGCTGCCCGCACCGGCAGCCGCACTCAGGGCAGTCTGCTCGAACTCGAGCAGGCGAGCCTGCGCAGTGGGCGCGAACCACAAGCGCGAGCGACCGATGCCGTCCAACCGCGCCTCGACCTTGTACTGGCGTAGCGCCGACCGTTCGGCGAGCAGCCCGCGGTTGAGCCGGGTGTACAGCATGCGCCCGGCGATGCCACTCAGTGCCACCACCACCATGCTCCACAGTGCCACGGCGGCATTGGTCGAGCCCGTGCGAAACGTGCAATGCACCAGGATCAGCAGGGGCGCCCCGATGCCCAGGAACATATGGCCCCACAGCCAGAACTTCACCTTGCCCCAGCCCTGCATGAACTTCACGTACTTGCGCAGGGGATAGACAAGCAGCATCAGCATCATGACGCCACCCACCACACCGATCCAGTAGCCGACGTCATCACCAGGCTCGAACCAACCGGCACGCGAAACCTTGAAGGCCAGCGCCAGCAAGGCAATCAAGGCAACGTAGACGACGGCATCACGCCAGCCGGACCTGCTCTTGCGCGCAGCGTGGGCGTCGACGCTTCGGGAAGCAGGCATGACACCTTGTGTTGGTGCGCCCGATGCGAGGTTCAGGGTGGTCGTCATGGGAGTCAGCACCTCGGGTTGATCGACATCGCGCAGGCCAGCAACTTCCGGCACCAGGGTTGGCCTGAGCCAAGGCATTGAGCCGCGACGTCATGTGTAAGGAGATATGGAAACATTTCCCATTGATAGTACAGAAATACCCTTAGCAGCACCTTAAGGCGCGGGTTACGGCGAGTAAGGGGCGACCGCCTGAACCCATGCTGCGCCGCACATATTTGCCGCCGAACTGCGGCGCCGATCGAGAAATAAGCACGGTTGCGACCTGCCATTCCCGGCAGGCCTGCCCCATGAGCGAGGGCTCGACAGACGGTACGCCGCTCCTGCCATTTCGCGCTCCGCCAACGTGGCGACCCGGGCGTCGACTGTTGCTCGCGGTTTCATCCACCCCCCATGAATGAGGGGCCCCTTCAGCACGCCCGGCGGCCCGGTGAACGCGACGAGGGACCGGCCGCGGCCGTTTCCCTGGCGCGCAGGGCCGGCCGGGCGCACACGCGTCGTCGCATCGAGGTGCGCGGTGGTGCGGGTAGGCCCTCCCTATAATCCGGCCGCTTTGCGCTAGATTGGCCTATATCAAGGTTGGCAGCGTGAACGTTCGATCACCAGCAACGCGCCCGCACGCAGGCAGCCCGGGCCTTCCACGAGGATTTCATGAGCGACGCTCAACACTCAGCCGATCACCAAAAAGAACATGACAGCCTGATCAAGACGCCCAACCAGCTCATTGCCGTCGTGGTTGCCGCGTTCGTCGTCCCGGTGATCGCCATCATCTTGCTGGTGAAGAACGTCGGCACCGACGCTCGTGCCGGTGCCGGCACCGAGGCCATGAGCACGGAGGCCATCGCCCTGCGCATCCAGCCGGTGGGCCGGGTGCAGATCAAGCTCGCAGGCGGCCCGCTGCGCTCGGGCGAGGAGGTGTTCAAGGCCCAGTGTGGCGCATGCCACGCCGCAGGTCTGGCCGGTGCACCCAAGTTCGCCGATGCACCGGCCTGGGCGCCGCGTCTCAAGAGTGGTTACGACGCGCTGCTGACCTCGGCCCTGAAAGGCAAGAACGCCATGAGCCCGCAGGGTGGCGGCGAGTTCAACGACACCGAGATTGGCCGCGCCGTGGTCTACATGGCCAACGCAGCCGGCGGCACTTTTGCCGAGCCCAAGGCCCCGGCAGCAGCAGCATCGGCGCCGTGACCGGCACCTGCTGAGCACACAAAAGCCGGCGTCAGCCGGCTTTTTGTTGTCCGCTCGCAGATTGCGCGGCGTTGGTTGCCCGCAAGTACTTAGCCGCGGCTCTTGCGGTACGGCTCCTCGAAATCCAGAAAGTCGCGCTCGGCCAACGCCGCCGTGATCCACGCCGCCACGCTGGGCCGCGCCGCGACCCGTTCGACATAGGCGGCCAGATCGACCGGCAGTGGCAACGCGTAGGTGCGCAGACGCATCACCACCGGCGCGAAGTAGGCGTCGACGATGCCGAACGAGGCACCGAACAACCAGGGGCCGCCACTGGCATCCAGGCACGCACTCCACATCGCGACCAGGCGCGCCAGATCGGCGCGTACACCGGCTTGTTCGGCCAGCACGCGGGCACCCACGTCAGGCAGGCTGGCCTCGATGTTCATGGGGCAGTGGCTGCGCAGCGCACCAAAGCCGCTGTGCATCTCGGCACACAGGCTGCGCGCCCGGGCGCGATGTGCCGTCTGTTCGGGCCACAGTTGGGCGCCACGAGATTGCTGGTCGACCGCCAGGTCGGCCGCATGGCGGGCCGAATATTCGGCCAGGTATTCGGCGATCGCCAGGGTGTCCCACACCACGAGTTGGCCGTCCATCAGCACTGGCACCTTGGCGGTGGGGGCCACCGCAGCCATGGTGCGTTTGAAGCTCGACTCGGGGGTGAAGGCATCGAAACGCACCTTGACCTCGTCGAAGCGGATGCCGGCGTCGGTCAAGGTCACCCAGGGGCGCATGGACCAGGACGAGTAGTTCTTGTTGCCGATGTAGAGCTTCATGATGGGCGTGGCGCGATGCGCTCGGGCGTGGTGGGCCGTCGATGCTAGCTGGCGCGGCCCGCCTGCGCAGGTATCGACGGCGACGAAATGGCGGCATCGCAGTCATGCGCAACATGCATCAATGGCGACCCGCCCGCCCTCTTGCGGCCTGGCCACCAGCGCCGCTGTCAGCCGTCAGGCCAGTGCCGGCATGGCAGCGCGCAGCCCCGCAGCCTGGGCCAGCAACCAGTCACACAGCTGGCGCACCTCCGGTCGCTCGGCCGACGCCGGCGCCACGATCAGCCAATACGCCTGCGAGCGCACGTCGCGTTCGGCGGCACCCAGCGGCTCAATCAGGTCACCTCGCTGCAGCAGGTCGGCCACCAGGGCGAGGCGGCCGAGCGCCACACCCTGACCCGATTGCGCCGCCTGCACCTGCTGGTGGTCGTAGTTGAAGTGGATCCAGCGCGCCGGCTGCAGGCTGGCCAGGCCGCGCCGCTCGAACCAGCGCGCCCAGGAGCGTTCATGCACGGTGGGCAGATGCAGGTCGGCGCTCTCGATCAGCGTGTGCGCCTGCAGGTCAGCCGGGGCGCCCAGAGGCGGCGCGTCGCCACGCGCAGAACGCTCGATCAGCCAGGGGCTCACCACCGGGCTGACACATTCACCGAACAGGCGTTGCGCTTCGGGCGGCACCACGTCCGCGCTGCAATGGCGCAGCGCCAGGTCGATGTCGGGGTCGTCCAGATCATGCAGCGCGTCCTCGGCGTTGATGCGGATGTCCAGGCCTGGGTGGTCACGCTGGAAACCCTCGAGCCGCGGGATCAGCCACAAGGACGCGAACGACGCAAAGGTGGTGATGCTCACGCGTGGCCGCACGCTGGTGCGGCGCAGCTGCTGCACGGCAGCGTCGAGTTGACCCAGCGCCGGCAGGGTGGCTCGCAACAAGCTCGCGCCGGCCACGGTGAGCGCCACCTGGCGGGTGCCACGCGTCAGCAAGGGAACACCGATTTCTTCTTCGAGGCTCTGGATCTGCCGGCTCACCGCCGACTGCGTCAGGTGCAACTCCTCGCCCGCGGCGCGAAAGCTCAACAGCCGCGCCACCGCCTCGAAAGCGCGCAGCGGGCCGATCGCCAAGGGCCGCTGGCGGACACGCTGATTCATGCGCAAACCTCATCAATGCCGGACATGGCAATCATTGGACCTCAGGCCCTACCACAGCACAAGATGACGGCCTCAGCAGCAACCAGGCATGCGCATCATGAATGACTTCGACACCTCGTCAGCCGCCGCGTCCGCCGCAAGGTCAGCCTACGCCGCCCACACAGCAACGGCACCGTCTGGTCGGCGCGTCCACCCCGACCGTGCTGACCGGGCTCGTGTGATCGCCCTCGACCACGCCGACAGCCTGAGCCTGCCAGCCGACCGCCACGACCGCGTTCTGCAGTTGGTGACGGGCCAACTCTGGCTGACCAGCACCCGGCGCGACATGGCGCCTACCCGGCCGCGGGTTGGCGCCGGCCAGATCGACACGGCCGGCGCCGACGTGGCGCAGCGTGATCCGAGCGACATCTGGCTGATCGCTGGCGACAGCCTGCACCTGCCGGCCTGCAGCCACTGGGTGCTGCAGGCCTGGCCCGAGGCGCGCTTGAACCTGACCACGGCAGGGGTCGGCATCACCAACGATGTGCGCCCAGGCACCGCGGCAACCGGCTCAGGCTCCAGCTCCGGCCTTGGCTGGCTGCAACGGCTCGTTGCCGCGGCACACCACGCCTGGCGCCATCACACCCGGCAGCCGTCCGCTCAGGCCGGTGCGGGATTGACGGGCGCCGGCTGCAGTTGATGGCCGAAACGTGCGGCGAGGTCGGCGAACCGCACCTCCTGCACCGGCGGCCAGGCGCCGAGTTCGAGGCCGTCGGCCGCCGTCAACATGTCGGTGGACCGCACGAGGGCAAGTCCGGCGGCGGTGGCCACGAAGAGCCGGCCGGCTTCATCGAGCAGGCAGGCGTCGGGGCGCCCGAGGGTGTTGCCCGGTGCCTGGCCGATGTGGCTGGTGAGCAGGAAGGCGTCGCCACGGCGCTCGACACCCGCCACCAGCGGTGCGGCCTCCAGTTCCACGAAAACCCGCTGCGGGCCGTTCTGGAAGAACCAGGCGCCACGTTCGTCGGCCAGGTAGTTGCGGCCGATGAACTCGATGAGCCGACGGTGCTCGATGCGGCTGCCCTTGAGTTGTGGAAACGGCGCATGGGCCTGCACCACCTCGTCACGCAGATACCAGTCGCCGCGCACGTCCAGCGCCAGCCAGCCGTAGACGGCGGGCACGTTGGGCCATTTGTGAATTGCGGCGATGACGATGTCGTCCATGGCCCCATCTTGCCAGCGCGGCGCCGACCCTTCAGGCCAGCGTGTTCATCCAGGTCGTGACCTGGCGCGGAAGCGTCGCCACATGGCCCGGAAACGGACTGGCGGTGAACCCCACATGGCCACCACTGGCGGGACGCAGCAGGTAGACCCAGTCCCCCGCCGGCCCCGGCAGCGGCAGATCGTGCGCCGGCACGAAGGGGTCGTTGGCCGCGTTGATCACCAGCGTGGGCAGGCGGATGTCGGCCAGCGCGGGGGCCGCCGAGGCGCGTGACCAGTAGTCGTCGGTGCCGGCAAACCCGTGCAGCGGCGCGGTGAACACGTCGTCGAATTCATACAGGTTGCGCGCCGCGAGCAAACGGCTGCGGTCGAACAGACCGGGGTATTGCGCCAGCTTGGCCAGCGCCTTGGGTTTCATGCTGCGCAAGAACATGGGCGTGTAGATCCAGCGGCACAGCCCCCGGCCGATGGCCTGGCCGCTGGACGTCAGGTCGATAGGCGCACACACGGCCGTGACACTGTCGACCACGGCTCGACCGGTCTGGCCGGCTTCTTCGGCCCAGCGCAGCAGTGCATTGCCACCCAGCGATACACCCACGGCGTGTATCGGCCCGCGGTGGCGCAGCCGCAGTTGCGCCAGCATCCAGCCGATCTCGACGTGGTCGCCCGAGTGGTAGGCCCGCGGCGCCAGGTTCAGCTCACCCGAACAGCCGCGAAAGTGCGGCACGGCAAAACGCCAGCCCAGCTGCGCAGCCTGGTTGGCAAAAGCCTGAGCGTAGTGGCTCGACGACGACCCCTCGAGGCCGTGGAACAACACCAGCAACACGCCGTCGTCGACACGATGTGGTGCGCCGGCGGCTGCGGCTGCACCTTGCAACCAGTCGACGTCGATGAAGTCGGCGTCGGGTGTGGTCCAGCGTTCACGCTGCCAGTGGGGTGCGGCGCCGGTCCAGTGGCGGGCGACAAGGGCGGACCAGATCGTCTGTGTGTGGCCACCCGGCAGCCAGGCGGGCGCCACATCGAGGCCGACCGCCGTGGGCACACCGTCCATCAACCGCACGATGGGGCCGCTGCGCGGCGTGCTGGGGCGCCGGGTGATGCGGGTCGTCAATGCAGCGTCGCGCCGGATTCACGCAGGCCACCACCCGCGTCGTGCACCATGCCCGGGCTGGCGTGATGCAGCACCATGCGCCAGCCCAGCGGTGTGTGCACGTAGACGTTGCTGGCCAGCACATGGCCGAGCTGGGTGCCGTCGGGTGTGACGACCTTGACCTGCTCGGTCAGGGTGTGCACGGCCACCTTGTCGAGCACCACGCGGCGCACCTCGGCGGGCCGACAGTCGATCACCCCCTGGCCGAAGATCTCGGCAAAACTGGCGCGGATCACGGCCGTGCCGACCAGACGCAGCCCGCCGGGGTGGATGCAGGCGACCTCGTCCTCGTCGGACCACAGCGCCATCAGGCGTTCGAGGTCGCCTTGCTGCAGGGCTTCGTAGAACTGCGCCTCACACTCGTCGGATGTGGACAAGAGGGGCATGAGAGGGACAGGACGGGTCGCCATGGTCACTGGAACACCACGGTCTTGCGGCCGTTGAGCAGCACGCGGCGTTCGACATGCCAGCGCACCGCACGCGCCAGCACGACACTTTCGACGTCGCGCCCGACAGCGGTGAAGTCTTCGGGCGAGCGCGTATGGTTCACCCGTTCGACGTCCTGCTCGATGATCGGGCCTTCGTCCAGATCGGCCGTCACATAGTGCGCCGTGGCGCCTATCAGCTTGACGCCGCGTTCATGCGCCTGGTAATACGGCTTGGCGCCCTTGAAGCTGGGCAGAAAGCTGTGGTGGATATTGATGGCGCGGCCAGCCAGAAACTCGCAGAAATCCTTCGACAGGATTTGCATGTAACGCGCAAGCACCACAAGATCGACCGCCTCGCGCTGGCAGATCGCCTCGACCTGAAGTTCCTGCTCGCGTTTGGCCGCTGCGCTGGCACCTGCTGCCAGGGGCAGGTGGTGAAATGGCACGCCATAACCGGCACACAGGCTGGCGAAATCCGGGTGATTCGACACCACGCCGGCAATCTCGACGTCGAGCTGACCGCTTTGCCAGCGAAACAGCAGGTCGTTGAGGCAATGGCCGAACTTGCTCACCATGAGCAGCAGGCGTGATTTGCGCGCCTGCTGATGAAACTGCGCCTGCATGCCGTATTGCTCGCGTACGTGGGCAAACAGTCGATCCAGCGTGGGCACGTCGGCCAGCTGTGCGGGTGCCTCGAAATGCACCCGCATGAAAAACAGCCCGGTCGAATCGGCGCACGAGACATCACCGAATTGCTGCGAATCGATGATGTTGCAGCCTGCCTGATACAGCAGGCCGGACACCGCGAAAACTATGCCCTTGGTATCGCGACACGACAGGGTCAGTACAAACTCGTTGGGGTTCGACATCATGCGGCGATTCTACGCAGGCGCCCCTAGAATGAGCCGCAAAGCTCGGCACCCCTGCGTGACCAGCCTCCTTCTTGCCCTTCGGGGCGGCCCGGCGACCTGCCATGACCACGAACGATCCGCCGCCCAGCTCCACACCGTCGAACAAGGACCTTGGTGAACTCATCGCCCAGGTGGGCATGGGCGACCGGGCGGCCTTTGCCAAACTCTACGAACGCACGGCCGGACATGTGCTGGGCCTGGTGGCACGTATGCATCCGCAGCGCGACCTGGCCGAGGCGGTGCTGCAGGAGGTCTACGTGGCCGTGTGGCGCGGCGCCGGCGGCTACGAGGCGCAACGCGCCCAACCCATGACCTGGCTGATGGGCCTGGCGCGCCACCGCGCCATCGACGCGCTGCGCAGGCGCGACCCGCAGGCGCCGGGCCTGGTCGCGCTGCTCACCGAGCGGGCCGCCGCGCCGGCTCGCACCACCGCCTTCGACCTGGGCGCCGACACCAGCCCGCCGCCCGAACTGCTGGGGGCCGCCATGCTGGCGCGTGCAGTGCGCGGCTGCCTGTATTCGATATCTTCCGAGCAGCAGCAAAGCCTGGCGCTGGCCTATTACCACGGCCTGAGTCACGCCGAAGTCGCCGAACAACTGCACCAGACGCCGGGCCGCATCAAGACCTGGCTGCGCCTGGGCCTGCCCGCACTGCGCGCCTGCCTGGATCGCCGCGGCGACCCGACCGAGGCCTGAGAGCTGCCCCACCGACATGGACTACAGCCTGCCCGAACGAGCCGACAAACTCGCCGCCGAATACGTGCTCGGCACCCTGCGCGGCCGTGCCCGTCGCCGCTTCGAGGCCCTGCTGCCGGCGCATGCCGAACTGCGCCGTGCGGTGGCGCGCTGGCACGACACCTTGATGCCCCTGGCTGCAGGTGTGGCGCCGGTGGTCCCTCCACCCCATGTCTGGCGCCGCATCGAAGACCGATTGTTCGACCGCCCGGTCGCTCCGGTGGCGACGGTGTCACCGTCGCTGCGATGGTGGCAACAACCGCGCCTGTGGGCCACCTGGGCGCTGCTCAGCACCGTGTTGTTGCTGCTGCTCGGAGCCACACTCATCGCCCCCTCGGCCGACCAGCCGGTGGTGATGGTGGTCATGACACAGGCCGCCGGCCCGCCGAGTTTTGTCGTCGGTGTGGCTGCCGACGGACGCAGCCTGGTGTTGTCGCCGCTGGGCGGGGTGACGGTCGACACCGGCCGCGAACTCGAACTCTGGCAGCTCACCGAACAGGGCGCACCGCGTTCGCTCGGGCGGGTGTCCGAGCACCGCAGCACGACGGTGCAACGCCGGCGCCTGCTCAAGGACACGGTGGGTTTCCAGCTCACGCTCGAGCCGGTCGGCACACCGGCCGGCGGCACACCGAGCGGACTGGTCGTCTCGACCGGTCGTCTGCGCAGCTGAAGGCATCGATCAAGCGGCTGCGCGACGCGACACAAGCTCGGGCTGCGCGCGCCTGTTCCATCACGCCTTCAGCAGCCAGACGCGCGTCGATGCGTCAATCCGGATGGGTGGGCGCGTCGTGCAGCGGCAGCAGCAGGCTGAAGGTGGAACCACGTTGTGGCTCGCTGTGCACCTCGATGCTGCCGCCCATCATGTCGGCCAGGGTGCGTGACAGGGCCAGACCGATGCCCGTGCCGTCCACACCACTGTGCTCACGGCCGAGCCGGTTGAAGGGCTCGAACAGATGCACCAGTTGTTCGGATGTCAGGCCCAGGCCGCTGTCGACCACGTCCAGCCGGGCCTGGGCGCTGGCTCGTGATACCGCACACGACAGGCGCACCCAACCCTGGGGCCGGTTGTACTTGATCGCGTTGCTCAGCAGGTTCAGCACGATCTGCTGCAGGCGCAAACGATCGGCGCGCACCAGCGGCGCGGCGTCGGGCTCGAAATGCAGGGTGAGGCCGGCACGTTCGGCCAGCGGGCGCATCAGCTCGACGCAATGCCGCACCACACCGGTCATCGGCACGGCTTCGGCCAGCAGGGCCAGGCGGCCGGTCTCGAGGTGTGTCAGGTCGAGCAGGTCGCCGATCATGCCCAGCAGGTGCTCGCCGGCGTCGTGGATCCGCGCCAGCCGCGCCCGTTGTGTGTTGCTCGGTGGCTCGACCGGATCACTCATCAGCAACTGGGTAAAACCGAGCACGGCGTTGAGCGGTGTGCGCAGTTCGTGGCTCATGCGCGCCAGAAAGTCGGTCTTGGCGCGGTTGCTGGCCTGCAGCGCCAGGGTCTGGCGCCGCGCCAGCTCGAGATCGCGTTGCTCGGTGATGTCCTCGACATAACCGTGCCAGATGGCGCCGCCACCGTCGATGAGCTGGCACTGCGCGTTGCAGCGCAACCAGACCGCCACACCATCGTCGGCACGTTCGAGCGTGAACTCGGCGCGCAGGGGCACGGCGAGTTCGGCGCAACGTGCCGCCTGCAGGCGCAGCGCCACCATGTCGGCAGCCTCGATGCGGGAGAACACCAGCAGGGCGTCAGACATCAACATGGTGGGATCGACGCCGAACACCTCGCTCGACCGCTCACTCACGTATTCGAACTGACCGCGCCGCGCCGGCACCTGGCGGTACTGGAACAACACACCCGGCACCTGGCGGGCGATGCGGCGCAGCCGTTGCACCAGTTCGCGTGCGTCGACCTGCAAGCCGATGCGGTCACTCACGTCGATCTGGGTGCCGATCATGCGGCGCGGGCTGCCGTCGGCACACCACTCGACGATGCGACCACGCTCCTGCACCCAGTGCCAGGTGCCGTCGCGGGCGCGTGCCCGGTAGACATGGTCGAACACCTCGCGCTCACCGCGTCGGTGCGCCTCGTAGGCGTGTTCGATCGGGTCGAGATCGTCGGGATGGATGATGCGGTTCCAGTCTTTCTGGGTATGACCCAGTTCGTGCTGGCCATAACCCAGCATGAGTGCACCTTCGTCGATGTCGGCCAGGGCGTCGGACGGCAGATCCCACTCCCAAACATAGGTGCCGGATTCACGCAATGCGGTGCGCAGCACGCCGGCCGGCACGTGTGACTGCCCGGCCTGCTCGGTGTCGTGGCCACGTGCCAGCAGGCTGGCCAGCGCACTCACCACCGGATCGACCTGGCTGGCCAGCGCCCCCAGGTCGACCGCACCGCCCGTGGCCAGAGCCAGCACACCCAGGGTCACGCCGTGTCGCTGCACCGGCATGGCCAACCAGCCGCCATAACTGAGCGCACCGTGGGCCTGCAGGGCCTGCTGCAGCAACAGTGCTTCGCCGCTTCCCGGCACCGGCAGGCTGGCGCCGGGGCTGCAGGCCCGCTCCTGCAGCGCAGCCTCGGCCGTGCCGACACACAGCAGCACCTGGCCCTGGCACAAGTCGGCCACACCATCGACCAGACGCTGCAGCGACTCGCCCAGTTCGCCCCGTTCGAGCTGGAGTTGCAGCGCCGCCAGGGCCAGCCCTTGCAGTTGCAGCGCCAGCGCGGGGTCGCCGATCAAGTCGGCACCCGGGTGGTGATGTGGTGTGTCATCCGCGCATGCGGCGTTGTGTCGCGCCCATGAGACGTCGTCATGGGCGAGTCAACCGGACAAGGTCGACAGCAGCGCCGCCGCGGCGCGTTGCGGCTCGATCTCGGCCAGGCAACGGGTGTGGCCGAAGCGGCAGACGCGTTCGAAACAGGGTGAACATTCCAGCCCGATCTCGTGTTTGAGCCAGAGCACCCGGGCACGCGGGTTGAGCGGCGGCGTGTGTTCGGGGCTGCTCGATCCGAACAGCGCCACCTGCGGCAGGCCGAAGGCCGCTGCCACATGCATCAGGCCCGAGTCGTTGCTCACCAGGCCGGCGGCACCGGCAATCACGGCCATCGCTTCGTCGAGGGTGGTGGCGCCGGCCAGCGCCACACAACCTTCACCAGCCTGGGCAGCGATGCCCTTGGCCAAGGCCGCTTCCTTGGACGAACCCAGCAGCACCACACGCAGGCCCTGGCCGTCGTGCAGCCGCCGGGCCAGCGCCGCATAATGCTCGGCCGGCCAGCATTTGGCGGGGCCATATTCGGCCCCCGGCGCAAAGGCCACGTAACCCTCCGCAGTGAGCCCAAGACGGCCCAGCACCGCCTTGACCACGGCTTCGGGCAGATGCAGGCGCGGCGCTACCGACCCGTCGCCCCCATGACCGGACCGTGCGTCGGCCGGGTCGCCACCACCGGGGGACGCCGCAATTGCAGCCGCATTTGCAGCCCCAGCCCCAGCCGATGCAGCAGCAGGTGCAAGGGGTTCGGGCACGGTGACTCGACCAACTTTGCGCTCGGCACCAGCGGTCGCCAAGGCCCGGTAGAAGTCCACCATGGGGGGACGCCCCGGTGGGTTGGCCAACCGCTCGTTGAGCAGCAGATAACGCGACTCGCCCAGATAACCCACCCGCCGCGGCACCCCAGCCAGCCAGGGCAGCAGCGCCGCCTTGAGTGAGTTGGGCAACACGTAGGCGGCGGTGTAACGGCCCCACCACTGGCGGCCGAGCGCGCGCCGAGCCGACCAGTCGAGCCGGCCGTGGCCGAACGGCAGCAGTTCGATCGCCGCCACACTGTCCATGGCGCGGTAGACCGGCGCCACCCAGGGCAATGCCGCCACCGTGACCCGTTCGCCGCGGGCAGCCAGGGCGGCCAGCAGCGGCTCACTCATCACCGCGTCGCCGATCCACTGCGGCGCGATGACCAGGCTGTCAGACATTGCGGCAGGTCATCGGTCGGCGCAGCAGCGCCACCACGTCGCGGCCGTCACGCACACACCGCGGCACCCGCGCGCCGGTCGATCGGCGCAGCAAGGCGCCGACGCACCACACGGCATCTCAGTGGCCGCCGTGCAGCGTCTCGCCTGCCGCCAGGCGGTAGACCGTGCCGCAGTACGGGCAACGGCCTTCGCCGTGGGCGACGTTGATGTAGACGCGCGGATGTTCACTCCACAGCGCCTGCTTGGGGTTGGGGCAATACACCGCGCCGCCGTGCACATCCTTGGCACGCACTTCGACCACCGACGCTGCCGCTGTTGCTTCTGACATTACTGCCTCTTTGATGATTGAACCGTGCATGCGCTCACACCACCGGGGTGAGCCACTCGGCGTATTTGGCGTTGCGGCCGTTGACGATGTCGAAGAAGGCCGACTGGATCTTCTCGGTGATGGGGCCACGCGAGCCGGCGCCGAGTTCGATGCGGTCGAGTTCGCGGATCGGCGTCACTTCGGCGGCGGTACCGGTGAAGAAGGCTTCGTCGCAGATGTAGACCTCGTCGCGCGTGATGCGTTTTTGCACCACCTCGAGGCCCAGGTCCTTGGCGATGTGCAGGATGGTGTTGCGGGTGATGCCGTTGAGTGCACCGGCCGACAGGTCGGGTGTGTAGATCACGCCGTTCTTGATGACGAAGATGTTTTCGCCCGCACCTTCGCTGACGAAGCCGGCGGTGTCGAGCAGCAGCGCCTCGTCGTAACCCTCTTCGGTCACTTCCATGTTGGCCAGGATCGAGTTGGTGTAGTTGCTCACCGCCTTGGCCTGCGTCATCGTGATGTTGACGTGGTGGCGCGTGTAGCTGCTGGTCTTGACGCGAATGCCGCGCTTGAGACCTTCTTCACCCAGGTAGGCACCCCAGGCCCAGGCCGCCACCATGATGTGGATGGTGTTGCCCTTGGGGCTCACGCCGAGCTTTTCGGAGCCGATCCAGGTCAGCGGGCGCAGGTAACAACTCTCGAGCTTGTTCTCGCGCACCACGTCGATCTGGGCCTGCATGACCTGCTCGAACGTGAACGGGATCTTCATGCGCAGGATCTTGGCGCTGTTGAACAGCCGCTCGGTGTGCTCGCGCAGGCGAAAGATCGCCGTGCCCTTGACCGTGTTGTAGGCGCGTACGCCCTCGAAGGCGCCGCAACCGTAGTGCAGCGTATGCGACAGGACGTGGATCTTGGCGTCGCGCCACTCGACCAATTGGCCGTCCATCCAGATCTTGCCGTCGCGGTCATCCATGCCCATGTCTCACCTTTGTTGCGCTCGAAACCGAAAGGCGTGAATTCTAGTTCGCGCCGGGCGGCGTTCAGGCGCTGGCGCGGGGCAGGCGGTCGGGCGCGGCGGTCGGCTCGTGTGGCGTTGCGTGCGAGGCGCTGAGCCACAGCGTGACGACGCTGCCGCGGCCGGGGCGAGAACACACGTCGATCGGCATGCCCATCAGTGTGGCCAGGCGCTTGACGATAGCCAGCCCCAGGCCCAGCCCGCTGCTGCGACGCCGGCCGTCAGCCGCCGTGCGCGCGGCGTCGACCTGATGGAACTCGTCGAATACATGGGTCAGCGCAGAGGCCGACATGCCCACACCGCTGTCCCACACCTGCAGCGCCAGTCGCCCGCCGCGGCGCCGGCAGCCCACCAGCACCCCACCATCGTCGGTGTACCTGATGGCGTTGCTCACCAGGTTGCCGAGCACTCGCTCGAGCAGCACCGGGTCGGCGTGCACGACATGGTGGCCACCGCGCAGGCCCAGGGCCAGTCCCTTGTCGAACGCCTGGACACGGTGCGCCAGGTCGACCCGTTCATACACCGCAGCCAGTTCACAGGGCTGCATACGCACCGCCACTGCACCAAGCTCGATGCTGGCCAGGTCGAGCAGTTCGGTGAACGAGGCGTCGAGCGC
This sequence comes from Candidatus Intricatilinea gracilis, assembly GCA_016702605.1. Lineage (GTDB taxonomy): Bacteria > Pseudomonadota > Gammaproteobacteria > Burkholderiales > Burkholderiaceae_C > Sphaerotilus > Sphaerotilus gracilis. The sequence goes on along the minus strand of JADJDQ010000004.1, from coordinate 258,105 downwards.
CTCGACACAGGCGCCGACCTGCCCGATCAGCGTGTGCAGCGCCGGGTCGTGATTGCCCTGCGCCAGCCGACCGGCGAAGATGGCCAGCGCCTGCAGTGGCTGCCTCAGGTCATGGCTGGCTGCAGCAAAAAAACGCGTGCGCTGCAGGTTCGCGGCCTCGGCCGCCAGCGCGCGGGCTTCGGCCAACACACAGGCCAGCCGGGACTGATCGAGCGCCAGGCGCAACGCCGCCGACTCGGCAGACCCGGCTGCACCCGCTGGCTCAGCCGGCGCGGTCTCGGCCATCGTGCTCGGCGCGACCGTCGCGCTGCAGCATCTGGTTGACCGCCAGCACGGCCTGGGTGCGCGAGTTCACCCCCAGCGCTCGCAGCACGGCGGCGACATGGTCCTTGACGGTCTCGACCGACAGGCCCAGTTCGCGCGCGATCAACTTGTTGGGCTGGCCCTGCAGCAGCAGGCGCAGCACCTCGAGCTGGCGCGGTGTGAGGCCCAGGGTATCGAACAAGGCCTGGGCGGCACGGGCGTCATCGCGCATCGAACTGGCTGGCATACGCTGTGCCGGGTTGCCCGGGCTGATGGCCTGGTCCGCCGCCGCGATCTCGTCGAGCATGGCACTGCGGCTGGGCTCCGACAGCGCCGGCTGCGCGGGCGCCTGTTGTGTCAGCAGCGGCGGCACGTACAGGCCGCCCGACAGCACCATGTGCAGCGCCTCGAACAACATCTCGTTGCTGGCGCGTTTGGGCACAAAACCCATGGCACCACAGTCGAGGGCACGGATCACGTCGGCCGGGCTTTCGGACGCCGAGACGATCACCACCGGCACCATCGGGTGTTTGCTGCGCAGCTCGACCAACACCTCGAACCCGTCGGCAATGCCGAGCTTGAGGTCGAGCAGCACGATGTCGACGTCCTGGTGCTCGTCGAGGTAGGCAAACGCCTCGTTTGGCGTCTCGACACCGACGGCGCGTACATGCGGCCCGAGCCCTTGCACCAGGGCCTGCATGGCCGAGAGGATGAGGGGGTGGTCGTCGAGCAGCAGGGCGTTCATGGTGGAGAGGGACCGACCGATCGCGGGCAACCGGGACCCGGATGGGCAGCAAACCGCACGATGCTAGCGGGCAGCCTGCCGCCCGCTCTCCTCTGTATTGATGATGCGGCGAGTTGCGAGTGGTGCTTCATCAGCCGACGTAGCGCCGCACGATGGCTTGGGCCACACACACAGGGCGCTGTTGGCCCTCGCGTTCGACGACGATGTCGAACTGCAGTTGTGCGCCGCCGTCGATGTCGTCGTACGACTCGAGCGTCATGTGCGCCCGCAGTCGCGACCCCACCGGCACCGGCGCGGTGAACCGCACCTTGTTGAGGCCGTAGTTCACCCCCATGGCGCTGTCGGCGATGGCGTAGGTCGACTCGAAGAACAGCGGCAGCAGCGACAGCGTCAGAAAGCCATGTGCGATGGTGCTGCCGAACGGGCCGGCAGCCGCCCGTTCGGCGTCGACGTGAATCCACTGGTGGTCGTCGGTGGCGTCGGCAAAACGGTCGATGCGCGACTGGTCGATCGTGATCCAGTCGCTGCAGCCGAGTTCGGTGCCGACCAGTTCGCGCAGGTCGGTGAGGTGTGCCCAGGTCTTCATGCTTTGCCCACCGGTGCGTCGGCCCAGGCCAGCAGCGGCTGCCACAGTTCGAGATCGCGTTCGACCCGGCTGGGCGCCACATCCCACAGCGTCAGGCCGTGGGCGGCCAGGTGCAGGTAGTTCTGCGTGTCGCGCAGATGGCCCAGCAGCGTCACACCCAGCGAGCCGAGAAAGTGTTCGAGCTGTTCGGCCGAGTGGCTGTGCTCACGCACGCGGTTGGCGATCACCGCCACCTGCACCGAACCGGCATGGCGGTCGTCCATCAGCTCGGTGAGGAAATCGCGCGTGGCGAAGATGTCGAACACACTGGGTTGCAGCGGCACGATGACCTTGTCGGCGCGTTTGAGCACCTCGCGCAGGCGTTTGCCGGTCAGGCCCGCGGGCGTGTCGAGCACACCGTGCGTCATGCCTTTGGGCAGGCGCGTCACGTCGTCGGGGTCGGTGGGCCACAGGGCGATGGGTGCAAGTTGTGGTGCGCGCAGGCTCAGCCACAGGCGGGCCGACTCCTGGCGGTCGATGTCACCCAGGCAAACGGCCTGGGACTGGCTGGCCAGATAGCCGGCCAGATTGGTGGCGATGGTCGACTTGCCGACTCCACCCTTGGGATTTGCGACCACATAGACCGTCATCACCCGTCTCCTGGCTGTTCATGATCTTGGGTTATGTTAACGGCAGCACTTGCCGCGACACCCGAGCATGAACCACACCTCCAACGCCCCACCCAGCGCAGGCCCGCAGCCCAACAACGAGCCACCCGCCGAGGCGGCCGGCGCCCGCGTGCTGGTCATCGTGGCCCACCCGGACCTGCGCAGCTCACACGTCAACCGGCGCCTGATGACAGCGGCACAGGCCCTGACGCACGGTGCGGCAGCCGGGCGAGTCGAGGTGCGCGACCTGTACCGCCTGTACCCTGATTTCGACATCGACGTGGAAGCCGAACAAGCCGCCGTGGCCCGCGCCGATCTCATCGTCTGGCAACACCCGATCCAGTGGTACGCCATGCCAGCACTCATGAAAGTCTGGCTCGACGAAGTCTTCAGCCACGGCTGGGCCTACGGCAGCGGCGGGCGAGCCGGCGTGCTGGCGGGCAAATCGTTGTGGCTGGTGGTCTCCACCGGCGCCCACGAAGACGCCTACCGGCCGACCGGCTACAACCGCTATTTCTTCGACGCCTTCCTGCCGCCCTACGAACAGACCGCCGCCTTGTGTGGGCTGCGGTTCCTGCCGCCACTCATCCTGCACGGCGCACATACGCTGGCTGCCGCCGAACTGGCCGCCCACGCCGAGGTCTACACCCGCCGCCTGGTCGGCTGGCCGGCGCCCGAACACTGGCCCGAACTCGAAGACATGACCGGCTGCCCGGACTGCATCGTGCCCGGCGACGACCGGCCGGCGCGTGCCAACGCCGAGTTGCGGCTGGCCGCGTCGGCGGCTGCAGATGCGGATGGGGAAGCACAGACGCCAGCCACAGAACAGGCCAACCCCGTGTCGACGCGCCTGATCCGGGCGGCTTGAGCATGGACCACGGCAGCAACTGGCTGATCGCCAGCCTCGTCTTCCTGGCCGCTGCGGTGGTGGCCGTGCCGCTGGCACGTGCCCTCGGGCTGGGCGCCATCATCGGTTACCTGGCGGCCGGTATCGTCATCGGCCCCTTTGGCCTGGCACTGGTGACCGACCCGGACACCACGCTGCATTTCGCCGAGTTCGGCGTCGTGCTGATGTTGTTCCTGGTCGGGCTCGAACTCGAGCCGAAGCGCCTGTGGGCCCTGCGTCGGCCGATCTTCGGCGCCGGCACCGCGCAGTTGCTCGCCTGTGCCGCCGTGCTGGCCCTGCCCGCCATCGCCCTGGGCTTGCCCTGGCGCTGGGCGCTGGTGGCGGCACTGGGGCTGGCCTTGTCGAGCACGGCGATCGCGCTGCAGGTGCTGGGTGAACGCAACCTGCTGCCCACGCCGGGTGGCCAGGCCGCGTTTGCCGTGTTGCTGTTCCAGGACATCGCCGCCATCCCCATCCTGGCACTGCTGCCGCTGCTGGGCAGCGGCACCGAGGCGGCCGAGTCCCCGTGGGCTGGCGCGGCCAAGGCGGTGGGTGTGATCGCCGCCATCATCCTGGGCGGGCGGGTGCTGCTGCGCCACGGCCTGCGCTGGGTGGCGCGCAGCCGCACGCCAGAAATCTTCACCGCCGCGTCGCTCGGCCTGGTGGTGGGCATTGCGGCGCTGATGCAGGCGGTCGGCCTGTCGATGGCGCTGGGCGCCTTTCTGGCCGGTGTGCTGCTGGCCGAGAGTGAATACAAGCGCGAACTCGAGACCGACGTCGAACCCTTCAAGGGCCTGCTGCTGGGCCTGTTCTTCATGGCTGTGGGCATGTCGATCGACTTTGCCGCGCTGGCCGCCCGGCCGCTGCTGGTGCTGGCCATCGTCGGGGGCTTCGTCACTCTCAAGGCGCTGGTGCTGACGCTGCTGGCGCGGCGCATCGGCCTGGCCCGCGCCGATCAGCCGGTGTGGGTGCTGCTGCTGGCGCAGGGCGGCGAGTTTGCCTTCGTCGTGTTCCAGCAGGCCAGCACGGCCAAGGTCTGGCCGGACGACCAGGCTTCACTGTTCACCGGCGCCGTGGCGCTATCCATGCTGGTGACGCCGCTGCTGCTGGTGGCCATCGACCGTTGGGTCGCACCACGTCTGGCGGCCGACAACGCGGCCGAGCAGGTGGCCGCGCTGGGCAACGACCACCTGCTCGACGAACCGCAGGAAGCGCCGGTGGTGTTGTGTGGTTTCGGCCGGTACGGCCAGATCGTCGCCCGCCTGCTTTACGCCAATGGCCTCAAGGTGACCGTGCTCGACCATGACGCCGACCAGATCGCGGTCGTGAAACGGTTCGGCTTCACCGTCTTTTACGGCGACGCCACCCGCCTGGACCTGCTGCGCAGCGCCGGCGCACACCAGGCCCGTGTCATCGTGGTGGCGGTGGACGACATCGAGCAAAGCCTGGCCATCGTCGACCTGGCGCGTGAACACTTCAAACAAGCCACCCTGGTCGTGCGCGCACGCAACATGGGCCACCACTATTCATTGCTCGACCGCGGCGTGACGCTGGTGCAACGCGAGACCTTCGAGTCGGCCCTGGCCAGCGGCCGCAGCGTGCTCGAAGCGCTCGACGTCGAACCGCACCGTACCTGGCAACTGGCGATGGCCTTCAGGCGCTTCAACAACCAGATGCTGCAGCGCATCTGGCCACACCGCGGCGACCGCGACCGCATGCAGGCCATGTCCAAGGCCGGCAGCCAGCAGCTCGAAGAACTGTTCACACAAGAGCGGGCGAGGCGTCAGCAGGCGCGAGGTGGCGGCTGGCAGGATTGATGGCTACACGCTGCGCCCCCTGGCAGCGAGCGCGCCTGGCGCGGATGCGGCTGTGCTCGAACGCTGGTCGCGCAAGACAGGCTGCGGTCGGCCGGGACGGCAGCGCCGCCCTGGCATTCGGCTAGGTGAACTGGTCGAAGACGCTGTGGGCAAAGCTGCTGTCGGCAGACGTGCTGCCGCACAGGTGCACATGTCCGCCGGGCGCCAGATGTCGGCCGATCTCGGCCAGCAGCGCCTTGTAGTCGAGCAGGTTGGTGATGCCGAGCACGCTGCTGCCGAGCTGTACCTCATCGACAGCGCCTTGGCTGTAGATATCCAGCGTGCCGATGTCGCTGCGGCCGGCCAGCCGGTCGGCCAGCTGCCGCCAACCGTCGACGCGCGGGTCGATCAGCAGCACTTCGGTGTCGGGAGCCAGGCCAGCCATCACGCTGGCGACATTGGCAAACGACCGGTCGATGACGGCAATGTGCGCAGACATGACGTGCTCCATTTCGAACGACGGGCTGACCAAGCCGCGCCGGCTCGCGCAGATGTCGGACTGGCCTCGGTCCGGCACGGTCTGTCTTGCGCAAGCACTTCAGCGCGGTCCAGGCGGCTGATCGATGCCGCCCCGAACGCCCGAGTGTCGTACTCCCGTTTGACCTGTATGCGAGTGATGCGATGGAGTCGCTGCGCTTGGTCAGCCGGGGATCGAATCGAGCTTGAAAGTAGCCACCGCCGCCATCAGTCGGGCCGCCTGATCGGCCAGCGCGGCAGCCGAACGCGCGCTTTCCTCGACCAATCCGGCGTTTTCACGCGTCGCGCCGTCCAGCCTGGTGACCGTGCGCTGCACACCGTCGATACCCTGGGCATGCGACTGGCTGTCGGCGCACAGGCGCTCCATGATGTCGCGCACCTGATGGATGGCCGTGACGATCTCCTGCATGGTCGAGCCGGCGCTGTCTACCAGCGCGCTGCCGTGTTCGACATGTTCGACGCTGGCAGAAATGAGGGCCTTGATCTCGCGGGCGGCCGTGGCCGAGCGCTGCGCGAGTGAACGCACCTCGGACGCCACCACGGCAAAGCCGCGGCCTTGCTCGCCCGCACGTGCCGCCTCGACGGCCGCATTGAGCGCCAGGATGTTGGTCTGAAAGGCAATGCCATCGATCACGCCGATGATGTCGTGTATGCGCCGCGAGGTCGAATTGATGCCGCGCATGGTCTCCACCACCTGGCTCACCACCTGGCCGCCACGACCGGCCACTTCGGCCGCACCGTCGGCCAGGCTGTTGGCCTGCCGGGTCTGCACCAGATTGCCCTGGATCTCGCCGCTGATGCGTTGCAGTTCGGCGGTCGAATCCCCCATCGTCGCAGCATGCACATGGGTGTTGCCGATCAGGGTGTCGCTGTTGGCGCGCACCTGGGTCGACGCCGATGCCACCTGTTCGGCGTGCTCACGCACGTTGCAGGTCAGGCCGCTGAGTTGGCCTTGCATTCGAGCCAAGGCCTGCATCAGCAGATCGATCTCGTGGTTGTCGCTACGCGGCACGCTGCGGCTCAGGTCACCTTCGGCTATGCGGTCGGCCACCTCGACAGCCCGCGCCAGGGGTCGCGCCAGGGCCCGCGCCAGGCTGGAGGCTGCCAGCACCGAGGCCAGCAGTGCCACCAGCAGGCTCACCACGATCCATGTGCTGGACTGGCTGGCAGCGTCACTGCCTTCTGTAGCCATCAGGGAAGCACGTGCCTCGATGGCATCGCCGAGTTGTTCCATGCGCGTTTCAAGGGCATCGAAGCGGGCCGTGAAGGCCGCCATGGGCGCCGCCGTTGCCGTCGGGTCGGCCGCCGCCGCACTCGCCACTCGGCGGGCCGCGTCGACGTAGTCGCGCGCCAACGGCAACACCTCGTCGAGCCGGGCTCGCACCGCACCGGCGAGTTCACGTTTGCCGATGTCCGCCAGAGCCGCCTGCAGACGCTGCGCGTGCGCATCCAGGTCCTTGGTCGCAACGTCGCGCCGCGCTGCGTCGCCCTGGTTGGCACCGAGCAGTGCGGCCAGTACATCGGCGCGCATGGCGTCGTGCATCATGTCGGCGTCCATGCTCTTGCGCACCGCTTCGGCGGCACCCAGCACGTCGTCGAGCGCGGCGCCCTGGCGGTGGCTGCCGACCAGACCGATGCCGCCGACCAGCGCTGCGAGCAGCGCCCCGATCAGGCCGAAGCCCAGCAATTGAGTCTTGAGTTTCATGCGCTGCTTCCCTGACGGCGTTAGAAGTGTGGGGCACTGTGCCTGTCAGCTCGCCGTCGTAAAGCCGGAAAAGCCTTGCCACACCCGCCTGTTCGGCGCCTTGTCCGACAACAACTCGCTCGTCTGGCTGACTGCGCCTGCAAGCGCGACCGGCCACGATGGATCGCTTGCAGCCGTACGGGCTGTCGACCACCGGAGCGCCGCATGGACAAGAACCACCTCCCGATCTCGTTCGGAGTCTTCAAGCCCGTCGGGCATGTCGTCATGGCCTTGCGGTCGGACGTCGATCTGCAGACCGCCCGGCAGGCCTTGTTGTCACAGGGCTTCGAAGCCGACGATCTGGTGGCCTACACGCCGCAGGAGATGGCCGAGCAGGTCGACGCCGAGGTACCCCACGCCAGCGTGCTGGCTGCCATCGGGCAAGAGCTCAACCTGATCCTGGCGCACCGCGCCATGGCGCGCAGCGGCTGCAGCTTTCTGGTGGTGGCCACACCCCATCAGGCCCGGATCGACACGGCCGCGGCAGTGGCCCGTGGAGTGCCGGCGATCGCGGCGCAGCACTACGGACGCTTCATCATCGAGGAGCTGATCGACGACCCGTCGGGCAACACCGAGCAGCGTTTCGAATCGATCGACCGAGGCCTGGACCTGCCCGCCGCCGGGCACTCGAACCGGTGAGCGACGCCACCGACACGGCCCCGGCAGGCGGAGCCAGCGCCGCGCCACATCGCACCCCACACGGCGGGCGCGACTACCTGGCGCTGATTGCGACCCGGGTGTTGCGCTTCGGCGCCGACGCCTTGTTCGCCAAGCGCTATGGCCACCGCGCCATCGTGCTCGAGACCGTGGCCGCCGTGCCGGGCATGGTGAGCGCCACGCTCACCCACCTGCGCTGCCTGCGCAGCATGGTCGACGACCAGGGCTGGATCCACTGCCTGCTCGACGAGGCCGAGAACGAGCGCATGCACCTCATGACCTTCGTGGCACTGGCGCGGCCCACCACCTTCGAGCGTGTCGTCATCCTGTTTGCGCAATGGCTGTTCTATCTGGGCTTCTTCGCGCTGTACCTGGTGTCGGCGCGCACCGCCCATCGGCTGGTGGGCTACTTCGAGGAGGAAGCGGTGCTGAGCTACACGCTCTACCTGGCCGAGATCGATGCCGGCCGCATACCCAACGTGGCGGCACCGGCCATCGCCCGCGCCTACTGGCAGCTGGCCGACGACGCCACGCTGCGCGACGTGGTGCTGGTGGTGCGCCGTGACGAAGCCCGTCACCGCGATGTCAACCACGCGATGTCTGACCAGCTTGCCAGTGGCCGGATCGAGTCCGCGCCTAACCCAGGTACCGATCACACCGGGGCGACACACGCCGCCGTGCCACGCTGAGCAACCGGCAACCGACGGTTGAGCGTTTCGCGCCACCGACCGGTCGATCTCTGGAAGCATCGCCGGACGGCTCGACCGCCCGGTCAGTTCGGTATCGAACCTGCCCGGCAGCTGCTCAGCTGGCGAAGATCTCGCGGTGCGCCTCGCGCAGCACGTTCTTCTGCACCTTGCCCATGGCGTTGCGCGGCAGGTCGGCCACGACGAAGGCACGTTTGGGCACCTTGTAGTTGGCGATGCTGGACTTGAGCTGGGCCACCAGCGCATCGGCATCCAACTTGGCGCCGGGCTTGGGCACGATGACGGCGACCACACCTTCGCCGAAGTCCGGGTGCGGCAGGCCGATGACAGCCGACTCGGCCACACCGGCCATGTCGTTGAGGTAACCCTCGATCTCGGCCGGGTAGACGTTGTAGCCGCCGCTGATGATGAGGTCCTTGCTGCGCCCGACGATGGTGAGGTAGCCGTTGTCGTCGAAGCGGCCCACATCGCCGGTCTTGAACCAGCGCCGCCCGTCGCCGTCGGTGGTGAATTCCTCGGCGGTCTTTTCGGGCATGCGCCAGTAGCCGGCAAACACGTTGGGGCCGCAGACCTGCACATCGCCGATCTCGCCTGCGGGCAGCAGGCTGACGCTGCCGTCTTCGGCGGTGGCCACGACGCGCACACCCACGCCGGGCAAGGGTTTGCCGACCGTGCCGCCGATGCGTTCACCGTCAATGGCGCGGCCGGGATTGGACGTGAGCATCACCGTTTCGCTCATGCCGTAACGTTCGAGGATGGTGTGGCCGCTGCGGGTCTGGAAGTCGCGGAAGGTCTCGATCAGCAGCGGAGCCGAGCCCGACACGAACAGGCGCATGTGGGCGCAAGCCTCGCGCGTCAGCCCTGCCTCGCCGAGCAGCCGCACATACAGCGTGGGCACACCCATGAAGACCGTGGCGCGTGGCAGTCGGGCGATCACCGCCTTGGGGTCGAACTTGCCCAGCCAGAGCATGGTGCTGCCGTTGAGCAGCGCGCCGTGGCTGGCCACGAACAGGCCGTGCACGTGGAAGATGGGCAGGGCGTGGATCAGCACGTCGCCCGGCTGCCAATCCCAGTAGTCCTTCAGCACCTGGGCGTTGGACAACAGGTTGCCGTGGCTCAGCATGGCACCCTTGCTGCGCCCTGTCGTGCCGCTGGTGTAGAGGATGGCGGCCAGGTCGTCAGCCGACTTGTGGGCGACCTCGTGCTTGTCGCTCATCAGCGCAGCGCGGTCGAGCAGGCTGCCGTCGCGCTCTTCGCCCAGGCTGAACACATGCGCCACACCGGCCTTGAAGGCCAGCTTGCTGACCCAGCCGAAGTTCTTGGGCGCACACACCACCACGGCCGGTTCGGCGTTGGTGATGAAGTACTCGAGCTCGGCCGCCTGATACGCCGTGTTGAGCGGCAGGTAGACGAAGCCGGCACGCAGCGTGGCCAGGTACAGCAGCAGCGCCTCGACCGACTTCTCGGCATGGGCGGCCACCACCGCGCCACGTGGGATGTCGAGCCCTTCGAGCAGGTTGGCCAGCATGGCGCTGGCACGCTCCAGGTCACGCCAGGTGTAAATCAGACCGGAGTCAGTCTCGATCGCGGTGCGATCCAGGTCGGCCGGAAAGGCCGCACGCAGCGCGGCAAACAGGTTGGCGTTAGTGGACGTGGAGTTCTTCGGCATGGCTGCTGGAAATGTCAATGACGGTGTAAGTCCGCGTGGAAGGCCTGAAGGAACCGTAGCGAGCGGCCCGAGCTTGCGTCGAGCAGCACAGCCGTACACCAGTACGGCGCGCAACGCAGGCGCGAGATCGGGTCACGCAGCAGGTTCATCCAGCCTTCTCAGTCGAGCTTGGCGCCAGATGCCTTGACCACGTCGCCCCAGCGCTTGATCTCGCTGCCGACGAAGTCGCCGAAGGCCTTGCCGCTCAGGTTGGGTGCGTCGGCGCCCAGCTTGGTCCAGATGTCCTTGATCTCCTTGCTGGCAAAAGCCACACCGAGCTCGGCGGTCATGCGGTCGATGGCTTCCTTGGGGGTGCCCTTGGGCGCCCACAGGCCGTACCAGGTGGCCACTTCGTAACCCTTCAGGCCCGCCTCGGCGGTGGTGGGCAGATCGGCAAAACCAGGCGCCCGGGTCTCACCGGCCACAGCCAGCGCCTTGATGCGCCCGCCCTTGATGTGGTTGGCCGACGACCCGAGGCCGTCGAACATGATGTCCATCTGCCCGGCGATCAGGTCCTGCAGCGCCGGGCCGGCGCCGCGATAGGGGATGTGGGTGATAAAGGTCTGGGTCTGCAGCTTGAACAGCTCACCCGCCAGATGGTGCGAGGTGCCGTTGCCGGCCGAGCCGTAGTTGAACCTGCCGGGGTTCTTCTTGACCAGCGCAAGGAACTCGGCCAGGTTGGCTGCTTGCACCCGCTGCGGGTTGACGACGATGACCTGTGGCACCTTGGCGATCAGGGCCACGGGCACGAAATCGCTTTGCAGGTTGTAGTCGAGCCTGGGATACATGCTCGGCGCGATGGCGTGATGCACCGCACCCATGAACCAGGTGTAGCCATCGGGTGTGGCCTTGGCCGCCACGGAAGCGCCCACGTTGCCGCCGGCGCCACCCTTGTTGTCGATGATCACCTGCATGCCGAGTTGCCGGCTCAGCACGGCGGTAAGCGGGCGTGCGAAGGCATCGGTGCCACCGCCGGCGGGGAAGGGCACGACCCAGGTCACGGGTTTGGACGGCCAGCTTTGCGCTGTAGCGAGTGTGGGCGCCAGCAGCGCAGCCAGGGCGCCGAGGCAGGTGATGCCCAGCAAGCGACGGCGTGCCGACAAAGTCCGGCCCAGGGGTGATCGATTCATCTTGTCTCCTCGTTGTGGGATGCAGGCCGGCGTCGAGGCCGTGCCTGTGTGATGGCTGCCCTGCGGCACATGCGCGCCGGGGCCCGCCTCGCGCTGCGCCATCCTGTGCGGCCACGCAGGCTGCACAGGACCGGCCCCGCAAGGCCGGCGGATATTAGCCGGCGTAGGCGCGCCAGGCGTCCGACAGCAGCTTCACCCCAGTGAGGAACATCCCGATGTACACGATGCGATAAAACAGCTCGGCGCGCATCCGCCTGGCCAGCCGGATGCCGGCCCACACACCCACCGGCGCCAGCGGCGCCAGCACCAGCGAGGTGGCGAAGTTGCTCATGTCGAGCAGCCCCAGCAGCCCGTAGGGCACCCATTTCGACAGGTTCACTGCGGCGAAGAACACCGCCATCGTCGCCGTGTAGGTGATGGGCGCCAGGCGCATGGGCAACACGTAGAAAGCCACCGGCGGCCCGCCCGCATGGGCCACGAAACTGGTGTAGCCCGACGCCGCACCCAGCAGCCAGCCGGTGACACGGCTGGGAGGTGGTGCGTCCGACCGTGGCGGAAAAAACAGCCGCAGCGCCAGGAAACCCAGCGTCAGCCCACCGACGATGCCGCCCACCGTGGGCGCCGTGAACAGGCCGAACGAGGCAAAACCGATCATCGAGCCGACCAGCCCGGCCGGCAGCAGTCGCCGCAGCAAGGCCCAGTCGGCCTGCCGCACCAGCGCGAACAGGCCCAGCCCATCCATGATGGCCAGCAGCGGCAACATGATGGCAGCGGCGCGTGGCACCGTGATCGTCAGCGCCATGAGTGGTGTGGCCAGTGCACCGAAGCCCGCGCCGAAGCCACTCTTGGCCAGGCCGAGCAACAGCACGGCCGGGACGGCGACGGCGTAGAACCAGGGGTCGGTGATCATGGGCGACGGCAACGGGCGACTGACTGGCACGGCGCGACAGGCCCGCACACCAGGCGGCGCATCATGCCAGCGTGGCGCTCATGGCTGACGACTCACCATCGGTTCACGGCTCGCCGATCGCAGGCCGCTTGGACACTCAGGTTCGGAGCGCCGACCTCGGGCCGCGACGCCAGGCTCTGGCCCGGCCGCCACCCGCCCTGCCGCGCGCGAGACAATCGCGCCATGTTCACACCCAGCCAGAACGATGTGCGCCGCTTCTTCTGCGGCACCTTTGCCAAACAACGTGCCGGTGAGCCACTCTCGGCCATGGAGGCGCTGGCCGGTGGCTGGATCGACCGCCACCCCGAATACCACGCCGACCTGGCCGATCTGGACGCGGCACTGGCCGCCGTGTTCACTGTCGACGACGGCCGCACCAACCCCTTCCTGCACCTGGCCATGCACCTGTCGATCAGCGAGCAGGTGTCGATCGACCAGCCCACCGGCATCCGCCAGGCCATCGAACTGCTGGCGGCCAAACGCGGCGACATCCACGCCGCACAACACGAGGTGATGGACTGCCTGGGCCAGATGTTGTGGGAGTCACAACGCAGTGGCCAGCCGCCCGATCCCCACGGCTACCTGGACGCCGTGCGCCGCCGCGCCACGTCCTGACTCAGCTGACCGACGCGGTGGCCGCCGCAGCCTTTCGGGCCTGCAACTTGTAGATGCCGCAACCCAGCACCCGCTGCGGCGTGAGTGCCACCACACACGAGGCCTTGGGTTGCGGCACACCGGTGATCGGGTGCGGCACGGTGTAGTCGACCCAGCCCGAGCCCCGGTCGGCCTGCGCCCAGATGTCGTCCACCAGTTGCTGGCCTGACTGGCCCAGCATGTCGACCAGGCGTTTGCCCACCTTGGCCGGCTGGCCCGAATACGCGATGTACTGGCCGTGCCGGTCGAGCACGAAGACGTAGAGGTCGCGATCGGCAAACGTGCTGCCCACCCGGTTGCACTGCGCCAGCAGGGCCTGTTCACCTTCGCGCTCGAACACGCTGCGGGCGTGTTCGACCAGGGCATGGGCCTCGTCGGCCGTGCCCTGGCGCAGGTGGATGTCGGCCACCGCAGCGGTGAGGCGCGAGGCACGCTCCTGCAGCTGGCCGGCTTCGTGCGCCGCTTCGTCGACGATGGCGGCGTGGCCTTGCGTCAGTTGTTCGAGCTCGGCGATGCCGGCCGCCACCTGCTGCAGCGCGGTGCTCTGCGCCTCGCTGCCCTGGGCAATGTGTTTCACGCGGGTGGCCACCTCGTGGATGCCCGCCACCACCCCGTCCACCGTGCTGCCGATGTTGCGGATGGTCGTGACCCCCCCACTCACCTCGTCGTTCGAGGTCTGGATGAGCAGGCGGATCTCGCCGGCCGACTGCGCACTCTTGTGCGCCAGTGATCGCACCTCGCTGGCCACCACGGCAAAACCGCGGCCGGATTCGCCGGCACGTGCCGCCTCGACCGCAGCGTTGAGCGCCAGGATGTTGGTCTGGAAGGCAATGGCGTCGATCACCGCGACGGCCTCGCCCATCTTCTTCGAGCTGCTCTCGATGCGACCCATGCTCGCCAGGGCGTCCTGCATCACGCCGGCCACGGCCTGGGCGCGGCTGCTCACGCCGTCGCTCAGGCGGTCGGCCTCGGCGGCGCTGTCGGCGTTGGCACGCACCGAGTCACTCAGCTGATGCACCGCCGCGCTCGACTCGTGCAGGCTGGCGGCCTGGGCCTGCGCCTGGCGCGCCAGCTCCTGGCTCGACGCCGACACATGCCGCCCCGCACCACCGACCAGCGCCGCCTGGCTGCGGATCTCGGCCACGCTGACCGACAGGTTGTCGCTCATGCGGTCGAGCTCCTGGCCGATACGCGCAAACTCGTCACGCCCGTCGATCTTCACCACACAGCCCAGATTGCCGTCGGCACAGGCGTTGACCGAAGCCTGGATGGCCGACACCGCCGCACCGATCTGCCCGGCCAGTGCCGCCAGCAGATACGCCAGGCCGAGCCCCACGATCGACAGGCTGGCCAGCGTGACCATCAACAAGGTGCGCAGCCTGGTCGTGCGCTGGTCGAGCAGTTGCTGCAGGCGCGCCAGCAACGCGTCCTGCACGGCGGTGACCTGGGCGATGGTGGCACTGCCGGCATCGAACCAGGCCTGCGCGGCATCGGGCGGGCGGCTGACACCGGCGGCCAGGGCAGCGGCGCCAAAGGTCTGATGCACCCGCTTCGCCAGGGCGCGTGTGGCCGATTCGGCCTCGCGCCAGCCGGACGGTGCCGGCTCGCCGTGGCGGCCCAGGGTGGTGATCTGGTTGTCAAGGCGTAGCAGCAACTGGTCGGCCGCATCGGCCTGCGTGTGCAGGGTCGCCAGCTGCAAGGCGTCGACGCCAGTGCCAGACCGGGCCTGGCGCGCCAGCGTGGCAGCACCTGCGCCGCGCAGACGCCCGAGCAGATCCAGCCACGGCACGCTGCGTTCGACGGCAAGGTCGATCAGCGCGGCCAGCGTCGGCTCGTTGTCGAGGCTGAGGCCGCTGTCGTCGGCGACCATGGCGATGAACTGCGCCAGCCGGTCGATCAACTCGCCGTGCTGGCGAAACGTGGCGGCGGCGTCCTGGTCGGGCCGGGCCTCGCCGAGTCGAACCAGGTCGGCGCGCAAGCCTGTCCACAAATCTGCGGCCGGGCGGGTGGCCGAGCCGGTGGCTGGGGCCAGGTCGGCGCTGGTCCGCAGTGCCAGGTCGACCGCAGTGAGGGCCGCACCCAGGTTCTTGCGTGTGAGTTCGAGTGCCGGCTGCGCCGCGCTGTTGCCGGACATCACCAACGCCGTCTGGCCGCGGTGCGCCATGGTCTCGCGCACCACCACCAGCGCGGCCGCCACGCTGTGGCCACCGGCAGCTTCGGCCCGGGCAGTCTGCAGGGCCTGGTGTTGCATCAGCCAGGCACCGGCGCCCAAGGCGGCCAGGATGGCCAGCACCAACCAGGTAAACAGCAGCAACTTGGCACGCACCGAGAACCGGCGCATCAACGCGGCGCCGGGCGCCATGAAGCGGGAGTGAACAGCGTCGGACATGGCGGTGCAACAAGCAGGTGGATCACAAGGCGGGCGCGGTCGCCAGCTGTCGGTGGACAGGGCCGGCACGGCGCCACGGCCGACTATCCGGCCAGCTTGACATCGGTGAAGGCCGAAGAAACCAGCCAATCACCGCCCAACAGCGCGACCCGCCAGCCCGGCCGGACCCCGCTGTTACTCTGACGGGGTGACCAGCAGCGCCAACTCCATCTCACCCGCACCCACGCCCCTGCGGCGCCCCAGCCAGGCCCTGGCCGCCGTGGCCATCGCCCTGCTGATGGGCCTGCAGGCGCTCACCACCGACCTGTATTTGCCGGCGTTGCCGCTGCTCACACACGAGCTCGGCGCCACCGTCACCGCAGCGCAGCTCACCATGTCGGCGCTGCTGCTGGCTTTCGGCCTGGGCCAGCTGGTGTGGGGGCCGCTGTCGGACCGTTATGGCCGCCGGCCGGTGTTGCTGGCCGGGCT
The DNA here is from genome assembly GCA_016702605.1 of Candidatus Intricatilinea gracilis. GTDB lineage: Bacteria > Pseudomonadota > Gammaproteobacteria > Burkholderiales > Burkholderiaceae_C > Sphaerotilus > Sphaerotilus gracilis. Next base: position 242,199 of record JADJDQ010000004.1, on the reverse strand, counting down.
GAGTGCCTACGTCGTGGCCAGTGTGGTGGCGTCGACCGTGGGGTCGATCGAGCTGCTGATCGCGCTGCGCATGTTGCAGGGCCTGGCAGTGGCCGCCGCCGTGGTGGTGGCGCGCGCCATGGTGCGTGACCTGTACGAGCCGGCGCAAAGCGCACAGGTCATGGCGCGTGGCCTGTCGGGGCTGGGCATGATCGCCATCGCCAGCCCCATCATCGGCGGCATCGTCACCGCCTCGTCGGGCTGGCGCGCGGCCTTCCTGACGGTCGCCTGCGGCGGTGCGGCGGCGCTGGCGCTGGTGGTGTGGCGCCTGCCCGAGACCCTGGCGCCCGAGCGCCGCCGCGTCGCTGGTGGCCTGCGCGGCATGAGCAGCGGCTGGGGCGAGGTGCTGCGGCACCCGGGCTTTCGGGCCTGGGCGCTGCTGACCTGCTGCAGTTACGGCGGCCTGTTCGTGTTTCTGGCCGGGTCGTCGTTCGTCTACATCGGTGTGCTGGGCCTGGGGCCGCTGGGTTACGGCGCGGTGGCCGCCACCTGTTCGATGAGTTACCTGGCCGGCACGCTGGTGTGCCGGCGCCGCCTGGTGCGTCTGGGGGTGGCCGGCTCGGTGCAGCAGGCAGCATGGCTGACTGCACTGGCCGCCGTGGCTTTTGCCGTGCCGGCGCTGCTGGGCATACAAACCCTGGCGGCGGTGTGGCTGCCGCAGCTGATCTACCAGTTTGCACACGGCACCCACATGCCGTGCAGCCAGGTGGGTGCGGTGGCGCCGTTTCCGCACAAGGCCGGTGTGGCGTCGGCGTTGTCGGGTTGTGCCTCGGCGCTGGTGGCCTTTGTCATCGGCCTGGGGCTGGGGCATTTTCTGGACAACACCACCCGCGCGCTGGCCTGGGGTGTGGCGCTGTTTGCCGCACTCACCTGCCTGTGCGCCTGGACACTGGTGCGTCGTCACGGCGACGTGGTTCATCAGCGAGTGACACCGGTCGACACCGCGGCGCAAGGCCAGACATGAGCGGCAGTTCCACCCCGCTGCATTTCATCGCCCTGGCCGGCCCCACCGCCAGCGGCAAGACGGCCGCCGCGCTGGCGCTGGTGGCACATGCCCGAACGCTGGGCGCGCCGCCGGTGGAGATCGTCAGCGTCGACTCGGCGCTGGTCTACCGCGGCATGGACATCGGCACGGCCAAACCCAGCGCTGCCGAACTGGCGCAGGCGCCGCATCACCTGATCGACATCCGCGACCCGGCGCAGGCCTATTCGGCCGGCGAGTTCGTGGCCGACGCACAAGCGCTCGTCGCCGCCATCAACGCCCGCGGCGCGCTGCCGCTGCTGGTAGGCGGCACGATGATGTATTTCAAGGCGCTGATCGACGGCATGGACGAGCTGCCCGTGGCCGACCCCGCGATACGCGCCGAACTCGACGCCCGCGCTGCGGCGTTGGGTTGGCCGGCCTTGCACGCCGAGCTGGCGCAGGTCGACCCGGTCACCGCCGCACGCCTGGCACCCAACGACGCACAGCGTATCCAGCGCGCGCTGGAAGTGTGGTTATCCAGCGGCCAGACCTTGTCGTCGCTGCAACTGCGCACGCAGCGGGCAGCGGCGCCGGCGCAAGAAAGCGCGCAGCCCGACCACGTGTTGATCAGCCTAGAGCCCAGCTCACGCACATGGCTGCACGACCGCATCGCACAACGCTTCGACGCCATGCTGGCCGCCGGACTGCTCGACGAAGTGAGGCAGTTGCGCCAGCGAGGCGACCTGCAGGCCGACCTGCCGTCGATGCGATGTGTGGGTTATCGCCAGTGCTGGCAGTGGCTGGACGAGTTGGACGAGAGTCCACGCGCCCTGGCCCGCCTGCGCGAGCAAGGCATCGCCGCCACCCGACAACTCGCCAAACGCCAGCTCACCTGGCTACGCAGCCTGCCGCAACGCCGCACCATTGCCTGCGACTACGGCGACCCAGCCGAGCGTTTTTGCCAGGCGCTGACGCCGCTGCTGCGCGCCTGGCCACAGGCACGCGCCGACATGTTGCAGTTGGGTGATGAAAACGCGGCTGCGCCGGCATCGGCGAACACGTCGGCCACCGCCCGGTCACACACCCGCCACCCGTCATGAGCAGCACCTCAGACCTGGACGACCGTGTCGACGCCCTGTTGCTGCAGGTGCGTGGTCTGGCCAAGTCCTACGGCGACACCCGTGTGTTCAGCGGCGTCACGCTGGACATGCGCGCGGGTGAGGTGCTGGCCCTGCTGGGTGCGTCGGGGGTGGGCAAGTCGACGCTGCTGAACTGCATCGCCGGGCTGGACAGCGCCGACGCCGGCGAGGTGCGTCTGCGCGGGCAGCGCGTCGACACACTCGGCGAGCCACAGGCGGCGCGGCTGCGGCGCGAGCAACTGGGTTTCATCTTCCAGGCCTTTCACGTGTTGCCGCATCTGGACGTGGCGCACAACGTCGCCCTGCCCTTGCTGCTGCTGGGTGAACGTGATCGGCGCAAGGTCGCCGACCGCGTCGAGACCCTGCTGGCGGCCGTCGGCCTGGCCGGGCTGGGGCCACGGGCACCACGTCAGCTGTCGGGCGGACAACTGCAGCGGGTGGCGATCGCCCGTGCCCTGGTGCATCACCCGGCCCTGGTGCTGGCCGACGAACCGACCGGCAACCTCGACCCCGCCAGCGCCGCACGGGTGCTCGACCTGCTGTGTGCCCAGGCGCGCGAGCAAGGTGCCGGCTGCCTGATCGTGACCCATTCGGCCGCCGCGGCACAACGAGCCGACCGGGTGCTGTACCTCGATGTCGATGGTGTGGGTGACACACCGGCCCATGCACCGGCCGATGTCTAGCCCCCTGGCACCAAGAGTGTCAGCAGCAAACGCGCAATTCCAGCTAGAGTGACCGAACTCAAGACCATGTCCGGGAATCGGTCTAGGCAGCAGACCTGATGTTGCCAAGCCGACGCGAGCCCGGACCAGAAAGACCCTGCCCATGCCCATCGAGCTCTTCAACGACGGCATCCATCTGCGCCTGATGTTTGCCAACTTCGCCACCGAAGAGGGCAAGGCGGTGCAGAGCAACCAGTTCCTGATCATGAACGGCAGCCACGCGGCCATCATCGATCCGGGTGGCAATCTGGCCTACAACGAGCTCTACATGGGGCTCACGCGCCATTGCCCGCCACATCAGCTGGGCACCATCGTGGCGTCACACGCCGACCCGGACATCATTGCCTCGCTCGACCGCTGGATGACCGCCTGCCCCGCCAAGGTCTACATCTCGACGCTGTGGGAGCGTTTCGTGCCGCACTTCTGCAAGCCTGGCAAGACGGCCGGGCGCATCGTCGGCATCCCGGACGAAGGCATGCGTATTCCCATCGGCAAGGCCGCACTGATGGCGCTGCCGGCGCACTTCCTGCACGCCGAGGGCAACTTCCAGTTCTGGGACCCGGTGAGCCGCATCCTTTTTTCGGGCGACCTGGGCGCGTCGATCGGCGGCACACCGGGCAAGATCGTCACCTCGCTGCGTGATCACCTGCCGTTGATGGAACCCTTCCATCGCCGCTACATGGTGAGCAACAAGATCCTCAAGCTGTGGGCCAACATGGTCGACCAGTTGCCGATCTCGATGATCGTGCCGCAACACGGCGCACCCCTGGCCGGCGAGGCGGTGCGAGAGTTCATTGATTGGGTGAAGACGCTGCAATGTGGCGTCGACCTGATGAGCGAGCGCAACTACACGCTGCCGCCGTGATGCGGGCATGAACCAGGCACGGCCGCCCGCAGGTGCTCATTCCCGCTGGGCGGGACCAGCCGCATGCCCAACGGTGGAGCGATGAGCCACGCACGACCAATCGCCGGGGCAGTTGCCCGCCCGACGGGACCGGCCGCAAGGCCCAAGGTGAGCCGGTGAGCGCCCGGTCGGGCGGCAACGACGTGCGGCCGCGGGCCGGCCTGGCCAGCCGCGTCGAACTCTGGTCTCGCCTCATCGCCAGCGAGTGGCGCCATCAGCCCGGCCGGCTGGCGCTGGCGCTGCTGGCGCTGGCCGTGGGAGTGGCGCTGGCCTACGCGGTGTTTCTGGTCAACGCCTCGGCGCTGGCCGAGTTCGGCCAGGCGGTGCGCAGCGTCAACGGCCAGCCCGACCTCGACCTGCGTGCCAGCGCCGGCGACAACAGCAGCTTCGACGAAGCGCTTTACACCCGCGTGGCGCAACAACCCGGCCTGACGATGGCCGCGCCCATGCTCGAGATCACCGCCGTGGCGCGCCGGGTCGATGCAGGGTCGACCACTTCTGACACCGTAGGCACAACAACCGGAGCTGCCGCACCTGCAGGAAGCTCTGCAGCCGCCGCAGCGACACCGACCACCACGACGCCGACCCCGCCTGTGGCCAGCAAGGCAACGCCGGGCGCCGTCAAGCAGATGCCCACGTTGCGTGTGGTGGGTGTCGACGCCCTGACCCTCGCCCGCATCGCACCCGATCTGCTGCCGCGCCCACATGCCGACGCGCCACGGCTGGCCATGCTCGATCCGCAGCTGGTGTTCCTGAACGCCGCCGCACGGCGCGCCCTTGGGGTGCAGACACCGGGCGAACTGCTGCGACTGAGCGCGAATGGCCGCCACGTCGTGCTGCGCTGGGGCGGCGATGTGGCGACCTCGGGCGGCGCGCTGGCAGTGGTCGACATCGCCGGCGTGCAGCAGGGCTTCGGCCTGATCGGGCGCATCAGCCGCATCGCCGTGCAGCTCGAACCCGGCGTCACCTCGGCCGACTGGCTGCGCCGGCTCGATCTGCCCCCCACCGTGCGCGCCGCCGCGCCCGACGAGGCCGAACAACGCCTGAGCCAGCTGTCGCGCTCGTACCGCGTCAACCTGTCGGTGCTGGCGCTGGTGGCGCTGTTCACCGGCGCCTTTCTGGTCTACGCGGTGCAGGCGCTGGCGGTGGCCAAACGCCTGCCACAACTGGCACTGCTGGGTGTGCTGGGCATGCCGGCTGCCGAGCGGCGCGCGCTGGTGCTGGTCGAAGCCACGTTGCTGGGCGTGCTGGGCAGCGCCATCGGCCTGGGGCTGGGTGCGGTGATGGCGCAGCAGGCGCTGGCGCGACTGGGCGGCGACCTGGGCAGCGCCGGCATGTTGGGCGGGCTGTTCGGCGCCTCGGCCGCACCGCCGCTGCTGCACTGGAGTGTGGCGTCGGCGCTAGGCCACGGCGCACTTGGCCTGGCTGCGGCGCTCGCGGGCAGCTGGTTTCCGGCGCGGGCGGCAGAGAAACTGGCACCGGCGCAGACACTCAAGGGTGTCGGCTCGGCCCAGTTGTTGCCGTCCCGGCTGGCGAGGTGGTCCGGCCCGGCCATGTTGGTCGTCGGCGGATTGCTCGCCCTGCTGCCACCGCTGCCCGGCCTGCAGGGGCTGCCGCTGCCGGCCTACCTGAGCATCGGGCTGATCCTGCTCGGCGGTGTGGTGTGTGTGCCGGCGCTGGTGGGGCTGGTGCTGGATCGCCTGCCGCCGTCGATGTCGCCCCTGCCGTTGCTGGTGATAGAGCGGGCGCGCGACCAGCGCAGCAGCGCCACGGCCACGGTGTCGGGCGTGGTGGCGAGCCTGGCGTTGTGTGTCGCGCTGACGGTGATGGTGGCGAGTTTTCGCGACTCGGTGGCAAGCTGGCTGGACCGCATCCTGCCGGCAGACTTGTACGTACGTGCCTCCGGCATGCGCGCCTCGGGCTTGGTGCAGACACTGCCGATCGGCCTGGACCGCGAAGCCGCGCGTCTGCCCGGCGTCGACCACGTGCGCCCGCAGCGCCTGCTGGCCGTGCAGCTCGACGCCCGCCAGGCCGCCGTGGCGCTGCTGTCACGGCCGCTGCCGATGAATGGCAGCACGACCGAACTGGCCGCCGAACTGCCGCTGATCGGTGATGCCCTGCCGGCCCGCGCCGGCTGCATCAACGTGGCGGTGAGCGAGGCATTGGCGGCCTTGTACGACGCACCGGCGGGCTCGGTGCTCACCTTGCCGCTGGCAATGGGCGCGGGGACTGGCACGGCCAATTCCGCCGCAACGACTGCGAGCAAGTCATCCGCGCCGTCACCCTGTGCACCACCGCGCGCCGGCCGGGTCGAGGTCTACGTGCGAGCCGTCTGGCGCGACTACTCGCGACAACAGGGCGCATTGATGATGGACCGGGCCGACTGGCTCGCGCTGGGTGGTGACGAGACCGTCAACGACCTGGCGCTGTGGCTGAAACCGGACGCCGACATGGCCCAGGTGCAGGCGGCGCTGCGTGAGCTGGCGGTGCGGCTGAGTCGCGGGCAGGCCGATGCCAGCGGGCTCAACACCACGCCCGCAGGATCCGACGCCGAGCGCAGCACAGACGACAGACTCGATCTGGCCGGGCTCGAATTTGCCACGCCGGGCGAGATCCGCGCCATCTCGCTGACCATCTTCGACCGCAGTTTTGTGGTCACTCGCTGGCTGCAGGTGGTCGCCATCGCGCTGGGGCTGGTGGGTGTGGCGGCGAGTTTTTCGGCCCAGGTGCTGGCTCGGCGCAAGGAGTTCGGCGCACTGCAGCACCTGGGCGTCACGCGCCGCCAGCTGCTGCTGCTGGTGGCCGGCGAAGGCGCGTTGTGGTGTGGCCTGGGCGCGCTGCTCGGGCTGGTGCTGGGCCTGGTGATCAGCGTGGTGCTGGTCGACGTGGTGAACCCGCAGAGTTTCCACTGGACCATGGAGCTCGCCCTGCCCTGGGATCGGCTGGGGGCACTGGTCGGCGCCGTGCTGCTGGCCGGCGCCATCGCCGCGACGGTGGCCGGGCGATCCGCCGCCAGCCAGCAGATGGCGCTGGCGGTGAAGGAGGACTGGTGATGCGGCGTCGTGCCTTGCTGGGTCGCGGGCTGGCCACTGGTGTGTCGACCTGGGCAGGCACCAGCCTGATCGACACGGCAGCCGGGGCGCCGGCAATCACCAGCCTTGGTGCGCTGGGCGGACTTGCCGGCCTGTTGGGTCTGACGCCAGAAGTTGCCGATGCAGCGACAGCAAGTGCCGCCGGGTCGGTGGCAGCCACGCCGGCAAGCACCATGCAACGACGCGTACTGGCATTTCCACGCGACCACGGCTCACACCCGGCACAGGCCATCGAGTGGTGGTACCTCACCGAATGGCTGGCACCACCGGGTGAGGCTGACCCGGCGTGGGGATTCCAGCTCACCTTCTTTCGCTCGCCTGGGCCGGCACCCGCGCCGCACCCGAGCCGGTTCGCCGCCAGCCAGGTGCTGATGGCGCATGCGGCGCTGACCGAACTGGGCGACACACGATCAGGCGCGGGCACCTCAACGACGGGAAGACTCAGCCACGACCAGCGCATCACACGTGTCGGCATGGGACTGGCCGAGGCATCCGAAGCCGACACGGCCGTGCTGCTGAACGTGGCCGGGCGACCCTGGCGTCTGAGTCGCGAGGCGGGCGCCGCGGGCTCGATCTATCACGCCAGCTTCGACCTGGCGCTCGGGCGCGAAGCCGGCGCAGCACGGGTCGGGCTGAAGCTCGACCTGAGCGCCAGCCAGCCGCCGCTGCTGCAGGGGGAATCCGGCTGGTCGCGCAAGGGCCCCGAGCCCGATCAGGCAAGTTTCTACGTGAGTGAGCCGCAGCTGCAGGTCAGCGGCGAATTGCTGCGTGGTGGCAAGACCACCGCCGTGCGTGGGCGCGCCTGGCTCGACCATGAATGGAGCGATCAGATCCTGCCACCCGAGGCCCAGGGCTGGGACTGGCTGGGCATCAACCTGTTCGACGGCTCGGCGCTGACGGTGTTTCGCCTGCGGCGCAAGGCGGGCGGCGCCGGCAAGGGCTCGGGATCGGGTGCGGGTGCAGCGCCACCGCCGGTGTCCGTTGGCAATGAAGCTGCACTGTGGGCGGGCGGTTCATGGCGTGGAATCGCCGGGTCATCCAGATCGTTTGCACCGACCGACGTGGGCCTAGATCCCGTCAGGCACTGGACCAGCCCGACAAGTGCGGCAACCTACCCGGTCGAATGGCGACTGCGCACGCCTGCCGGCCAGTTCATGTTGCGCGCGCTGGCCGACGCCCAGGAACTCGACGCCCGCGCCAGCACCGGCACGGTCTACTGGGAAGGCCTGGCCGAATTGCTCGGCCCGGCGAGCGGCGAACGCATCGGCCTGGGTTACCTCGAGATGACGGGCTACGCCGGGCGCCCGGCGCTGTGAGCGCGGGCGTGCGGGCGAGAGCAATCACTCACTTGGCCGTCGGCATGGCGAACTCGGCGCCCTTGGCAATGCTGGCGGGCCAACGCTGCATGACACTCTTTTGCTTGGTGTAGAAGCGCACGCCTTCTTCGCCGTAGGCGTGCATGTCGCCGAACAGGCTCTTCTTCCAGCCGCCGAAGCCGTGCCAGGCCATCGGCACCGGGATCGGCACGTTGATGCCGACCATGCCGACCTGCACACGGCGGGCGAACTCGCGCGCCACGTTGCCGTCGCTGGTGAAGCAGGCCACACCGTTGCCGAACTCGTGGGCGTTGACCAGGTCGAGCGCAGCGCCAAAGTCGGGCACCCGCACGCAGGCGAGCACCGGGCCGAAGATCTCTTCCTTGTAGATGCGCATCTGCGGGGTGACGTGGTCGAACAGGGTGCCGCCAGTGAAGAAGCCAGCCTCGCAGCCCGCCACCTTGTAGCCACGGCCATCGACCACGAGTTGTGCGCCTTCCTCGACGCCGACACCGATGTAGCCTTCGATGCGGTCGCGCGCCTGGCCGGTAACGATGGGGCCCATCTCGACCTCGGGGCGCATGCCGTCGCCGATCTTCAGCGCCTTGGCACGTTCGGCCAGCAGCGGCACGATCTTGTCGGCCACGTCGCCCACCAGCACGGCCACCGAAATGGCCATGCAACGTTCACCCGCCGAGCCGTAGGCCGCGCCGATGAGGGCGTCGACCGATTGTTCGATGTCGGCGTCGGGCATCACCACCATGTGGTTCTTGGCGCCGCCCAGCGCCTGCACCCGTTTGCCGTGGTGCGCGCCGGTTTCGTAGATGTACTGGGCGATCGGGGTGGAGCCGACGAAGCTGAGCGCCTTCACGTCCGGATGGCCCAGCAGCGTGTCGACCGCCAGCTTGTCGCCCTGGAGCACATTGAACACGCCGTATGGCAGGCCGGCGCGCGTCAGCAACTCGGCCATGAACAGGCCGGCCGACGGGTCGCGCTCGCTGGGTTTGAGGATGAAGGTGTTGCCGCAGGCGATCGCCACCGGGAACATCCAGCACGGCACCATGCACGGGAAGTTGAACGGCGTGATGCCGGCCACTACACCCAGGGGCTGGCGCAGCGTCCAGTTGTCGATCGCGGTGCTGACCTGGTCGGTGTAGTCGCCCTTGAGCAGCTGCGGCACACCGCAGGCGAACTCGACGATGTCGATGCCGCGCATGACCTCGCCCTGGGCGTCGCTGAACAGCTTGCCGTGTTCGGCGTTGATGATCGCTGCGAGCTCGTCCTTGTGCTGGTTGAGCAGCGCCAGGAAATTGTTGATGACGCGGGCACGGCGGATCGGCGGTGTGTCGGCCCAGGCGGGAAAAGCAGCGCGCGCGCTGGCCACTGCGGCGTTCACGTCGGCCACGTCGGCCAGCACCACTTCACGGGCCACCTGGCCGCTGGCGGGGTGAAACACGGCCTGGCGGCGCGCCGAGCTCGACGCCACACGCTTGCCATGAATGTAATGAGCGACGTCGAGCGTCGAGGCAAAAGGAAGGGGTGCGCCCATGTGAGTCTCCGGTACATGTTGAAGCCGCGGCCGCCACTGGGCGCGCCGGGCAACCGGGCGAGTTCGACAAGAGGCGAAACGAGCCACGGTTGTCGAGCATTGTGACGGCGCTTGGCCCGAGGCGCTGGCGCCTGGGGGACGGGGGGCGCAGCACGAAAAAAAACCATCCGGGGCAAACCGGATGGTTTTGAGGGCGCTCTGCGCGCCACATGAAGCCTCGTCTGCAAGAGCCGGTCGCGTATTGTTTTTGGATGCGACCTGAGCCTCTCACAGCGTGCCGTTTTCTGATGATCGACGTCCGCGTGACAGCTGGTGGCCCACTGTAGCCACGCACACCACTCGCATCCATCCCCACGACGGTGGACATGGACTCGTGATTAGTTCACGTTGTTTGTGATACGCCTTGCTTGCCTGGTCACCGTTCGGTGACGAACTGTTTGAAATCGTATCTGGATCGGATGCTTTCCGGTCAAGTGTCTGCCTCTCGGTCAATCAAGCAAATTTACCGCGTCGACGATCGGGCAGACGATGATCCTGGGGCATGTCAGCTCAGGCATGTGGTGCCAAGCGGAGAGTTTTCCGTGCGTTCGCGCCAGCCATCCAGCCGAGCACCACACCTCGAGTTGGGGGCCACTTGAATACCGAACGTGACGAACGTAACGACGCGCTTCGTTGCTGTCGTTTCCTCTCCTACAAACCCATGACTGCAGTGCATTCCGACCCCTTGAAAATGCCTACTCGCCCCTACACTTGTAAACATTGATCAATACAAACCTCGAACGTTTTCGACGCAACGTCCTGGCAGGTCAAACGCAACACTGGCAATGGATGGGATTGGGGGCAATCATGACGACTCGTAACGCTTGGGCAAATCTGATCCGGTGGTTTGGCGGACCTCGCCGCCGCAGCGTGGCCAGGCGGCAGGATTTTGCCGACCACGGCACCGCATTTGGGCTGGACCTCAGTCTGGCGCCAGATGTCATTGCCAACGCCAACCCCAAACTCAACCCTGCACAAGCTGCCCTGCTGGCCAAACCAGCCAAGGCCGCAAAAGTCGGTCGATCGGTGGCTTCGGCAGTCTGACACACCTGACTGCGGGCCTAGGTGCCATCGGTGAACCCCCTCCAGCACTTCGCTCGAGGGAGTCGATCAACGGATCAGCAACACCGGCGTCTTGCAAGATGCGAGCACGCGAGTAGCCGTCGACCCCATCACCAGATTGGCCACGGCGCCGTGCCCATGTGATCCCATCACGACCAGATCGAAATTCTCGGACTGGGCCATGTGGGCAATTGCATCAGCAACGGTGCCTGCCTTGCTCAGAAATGTCACACGGTGTTTTTGCTGGTCCAGAAATGCCCGGATCGGCTTGAATATCTTCTCGCCTTCATCGCTGTAATAAGACAACAACAACTCGCGGTTCACCGCAGACGCTGCATAGGCCGGAATCTGGGGCACAACGGTGAAGACCGTGTAGCGATGATCCGGCCCCAGAAAGTCGTCGTGCGCAGCCCACCACGCCAACATCTTGCGTGTGTACTCGCTGCCGTCGACTGCAATCAGGATCTTCATCGCTTCATCTCCGTGTCGTGGCCTGACAGTGTCTGTGGCCAAGCTCGCCGTAGACTGATTTATGTCAAGAAAGAACTTTCGGGCTTGAGAACCACATCAGCCTGAACGGGCCCATCGGCCGAGACCTCGATGCAGAACTGCTCACGAAAGCGGACCTGCTCACCCTTGGATGCGTAGCCTCGCGGGTTGGCGACCACCCTGCACTGGCGCCCGCCCACTCGGTGATGGGTGTAGTCACCGGGGCAATGCAGGTGACCGTGCATCCACACGTCCGCGCCATCGAGCAGATCATCCAGGGCGTTGCAAAAGCCCGCCGTGCCTGGCGTCAAGCCGTAGCGAGGATCAGCGCTGCGCAGGCTGGGTGCGAAATGGGTAACCACCACGGTGGGCCTTTCATCAGCGCAGCCCAGCGCATCACGCAGCCAGGACTGGCAGTCGAGTGACAACTCGCGCATTCGAGCCGCAAGCATGGGCTCGCCACCCAACAGAGTGGTGTTCTTGCGCAGGTAGAAGTCCGCGGCTCGAAAGGCCTTTTCACGCTCGCGAAGCAGCCGCGTCATCGACGCGTCGCGTGATTGCGGCCCCGCGCCCGGCTTGGGGGCCTGGGCCATGGCCAGCGCATCGAAGTCACTCCACAAGGTCGTGCCGACAAACCGCACGCCGCCGACCAGCACGACCCGTCGGTCGAGCCAGGCGATGCCCAGCCGCTCACAACAGGTACGCAGGCGGTTGTGGGTGGTCTCGAAATCCAGGCCGTCGTATTCGTGATTGCCCGGCACGAACAGCACCGTCGCCGCAGGCACATCACCGCGCAACGGCGAAAACCGCCCAAGCCCGAAATCATCACCCTGCAGGAGTGACCCGGTCTGGTACGAACCGATGTCACCAGCCAGCACCAGCACGTCGGCGTCTTCGGCCAGTTCGGGCATGTAGTCCGGATAACGCTCCAGATGCAGGTCCGACAGCAACTGGACCTTCATGGCTCACTCCCTTTGCCTGGCCTCGATGCCAGGCACGACATACCACTCACCAGTTCAGCCCGCCGCCTGGTCGTTGCCGCGGCCATGACAGAGCTTGAACTTGCGCCCGCTACCGCAGGGGCACGGGTCGTTGCGACCAACCTTGGGCGCCGTGCGTTTGATCTGGGTGACCTTGAGCCGCTCGGTGCGGCCCAGGTCGGTGAGCCACACCACGTTGCCGACCAAGTCTTCCAGGGCAGCGTCGAGGTTCTTGATCGGGTGCTCCAGATCGAGCGCCTTGGTGTAGGCCTGCTCGTCCTCGTTCTGCTCGGGCAGATAACGCCACAGGCAGGCCAGGGTGTCAGGCAGTTCGGGGTCGGTCAGGTCATCCAGCCCCGGGAAATGATTGAGCGCGTGTTCGAAACCCAGCACCCAGGGCGCCAGCGCACCGTCGATCGCGGGCCGGCCGGTGAGCTCGTTGCCGTCATCGTCGGTGGGCACCATCACGATCGGGTCGAACCAGCCGTCCTCGACCATGTCGCGGTTGAGCGCCGCGTACCGGCGCATCACCAGGGTGACGAGGCGCTCATGTTTGGCGCCGTGCCAGCCCGAGGTGTCCGGGCCCAGCACCTGGCCGCCGGACTCCTCGTCGAGGTTCCAGTCGAAGGCCGGCGCAAGCCACTGCTCGGGTATCAGTGTGGCCGGCTGGGCGAGCACGCCGCACAGATAACCGTCCAGCATGACGACGTCGAGTGCGTCGAGCGGCTTCGGTATGGCCTGCAGCAGATCGTCGAGCTCGTTGATTTCGGCGTCGTTCAGATCGGCATCTGCCGCTGGGGGTAGGGCTCGGGAAATCATGATGGGTTCCGCTTGGCGTGGAGGACGCCGACTAGGGCTCAAGTTAGGATCACGGGCATGGCAAACCGCTTGACTCAGATCACCACACGCACCGGCGATGATGGCACGACCGGCCTGGCCGACGGCAGACGGGTGCCCAAGCACCACCTGCGCATCCACGCCCTGGGCGAAGTCGACGAACTCAACTCGCACCTTGGGGTCCTGCTGGCCGAACCGCTGCCGCAACCGGTCCGCGCACTCCTCGTCACCATCCAGCACCAGTTGTTCAATCTGGGGGGTGAACTGTCGATGCCAGGCATGTCGCTGCTGAAGGACGAAGCCGTCGCCGACCTGGACGCAGCCATCGAGGCCTACAACGCCGAATTGCCGCGTCTGGCCGAGTTCATCTTGCCGGCCGGTGCACGCAGCGCGGCGCTCGCCCATGTGTGCCGCACCGTGGCGCGGCGCGCCGAACGCGCGGTGGTCGATCTGGCTGCACACGAAGAGGTGAACGCCGCGCCGCGGCTCTACCTCAATCGCCTGTCCGACCTGCTGTTCGTGCTGGCGCGTGTGCTCAACCGCGCCAACCTCGACGGCCGTGGCGGCGACGACGTCTACTGGCGCAGCGAGCGCCTGAAACGCGATCAGACCACCTGATTGCCGCCGACCCAGCGTCGTCCGCTCAGGGCGCGCCGGGCTCGCACCCGGCGCTGTTCGAGTCGGACGATCAGTAGCCGACGCTTCGACCCGGCAAGTCGATGGTCAGCAGATCGCGAGCGGTCATCGCCGCGGCTGCAGCGGCGAACTGCTCGGCCCAGGCCGCATCGGCAAACTGTTTCGGGCCGGCGGCGTCGGCCACCACCAGCAGTTTGTCGGCCACCAGCACCTTGCCGGATGCCCGCGTGGGCGCGCAATCGAAAGCGATGTATTGCTGGTCGAGCCAGAAGCGCGCCTCGTCCTTGGGCAAGGTGGCGTGCGTAGTGATGTTCTGTTCCTGGTCCGGGCCCCAGATCAGCTTGAGGGTGGGCATGGTGGTCGATCCTTGGTGGTGTGGTCAATCGGCTCGGTGCAGCCTGCAGGTCGCTGCCGTCGTTGGTGCGGGCATGCTAGCGCCCGCAAGCCACATCAGCCACGCCTGGCCGCAACAGCAGCGCTCAGAATCGCCAGCGCCTTCTCGCTGTCGTCCCAGCCGATGCAAGCGTCGGTGATGCTCTGGCCGTAGGCCAGCTTGGCCGGGTCGTCCTTGCCGGGGCTGAACTTCTGCGCACCGGCCACCAGATGGCTTTCGATCATGACACCGAAGATGGAGCGGTTGCCCGCCACCAACTGGCTGGCGATGTCCTCGGCCACCACCACCTGGCGCTCGTGCTGCTTGCTGCTGTTGGCATGTGAACAGTCGACCATGATGGCCTCGGGCAGCTTGGCCGCCACCAGATCGGCGCAGGATGCCGCCACACTGGCCGCGTCGTAGTTGGTCGTCTTTCCGCCGCGCAGGATCACATGGCAGTCCTTGTTGCCCTTGGTCTCGACGATCGCCACCTGGCCGTTCTTGTGCACCGACAGGAAGTGATGCGGCCGCGCCGCCGCCTGGATGGCGTCGGTGGCGATCTTGATGTTGCCGTCGGTGCCGTTCTTGAACCCGATCGGCGCCGACAGCCCCGAGGCCAGCTCGCGGTGCACCTGGCTTTCGGTCGTGCGTGCACCGATGGCGCCCCAGCTGATCAGGTCGCCGATGTACTGCGGGCTGATCACATCCAGAAACTCGCTGCCCGCCGGCATGCCCAGGCGGTTGATCTCGAGCAGCAGCTGCCGCGCGATGCGCAGGCCTTCGTCGATGCGGTAGCTCTCATCCAGGTACGGGTCGTTGATCAGGCCCTTCCAGCCCACCGTGGTGCGGGGTTTCTCGAAATACACGCGCATCACGATTTCGAGCGTGCCGGCGTATTGCTCCCGTAACGGCTTCAGACGCCGGGCGTAGTCGATCGCGGCGGCCGGATCGTGGATCGAACACGGCCCGATGATGACGAGCAGTCGGTCGTCCTTGCGCGCCATGATGTCGCGGATACGGGCCCGGGTGCCGCCCACCAGGGTCTCGACCGAGGTGCCACGGATGGGGAAGAAGCGGATCAGGTGTTCGGGTGGGGGCAGCGGAGTCACATCGGCAATTCGTTCGTCGTCGGTACGCGAGGTCTTGTCGAGCGGTGCCGGCCAGCCTTCGGCGAGTTCGGCGGCGGCGGTGGCTTTTGCGTTCATGGGGGACTCCGGGATCAATGCGGGAAAGGACGGTGTATCGGGCTGGGACGAAAAAAAACCGCCGGTGGTGCCGGCGGTCTTCGAAGTTGCTTGCGTTGCTCTTGCCTACGCTGAAGCCTCTCCTCCGCCGGCGCGGTGCGAGAACCAGAAGTAGGTAAAAAAGAAGCTGTGCAACATGGGGCGCGAATGTAGCACGGGGTCGCTGGCGGCTGGCTGACGCGCCGTCGCCGTCAGGCCGTGCCGCCCACCGTCAGGCCGTCGATGCGCAGCGTCGGCTGGCCCACACCCACCGGCACACTCTGCCCATCCTTGCCGCAGGTGCCCACGCCGCTGTCGAGCTGCATGTCATTGCCGATCATGGTCACACGTGTCAACGCATCCGGCCCATTGCCGATGATGGTGGCGCCCTTGACGGGATAGAGGATCTTGCCGTGCTCGACCCAGTAGGCTTCGCTGGCCGAGAACACGAACTTGCCACTCGTGATGTCGACCTGGCCACCGCCGAAGTTGCTGGCGTACAGGCCCCGCTCGATCGACGCGATCACCTCGTCCTTGGTCTTGTCGCCACCCAGCATGTAGGTGTTGGTCATGCGCGGCATCGGCACATGGGCGTAACTTTCGCGCCGGCCATTGCCGGTGGGCTTGACCTTCATGAGCCGGGCATTCATGCGGTCCTGGATGTAGCCCTGCAGGATGCCGTCCTCGATCAACACGGTGCGCTGGCTCGGGTTGCCTTCGTCGTCGACGTTGAGTGAGCCGCGCCGGTCGCTGATGGTGCCGTCGTCCAGCACCGTCACACCCTTCGCCGCCACACGCTGGCCGACCTTGCCGGCAAAGGCACTCGAACCCTTGCGGTTGAAGTCACCTTCCAGGCCGTGGCCGATGGCCTCGTGCAGCAGGATGCCGGGCCAGCCCGGGCCGAGCACCACGGTCATTTCACCCGCTGGCGCCGGGCGGCTTTCGAGGTTGATGAGCGCCGAGTCGACCGCCTTGTCGACGTATTGCTTGATCATCGCGTCGTCGAAGTAGCCCAGACCGAAACGCCCGCCACCGCCGTGTGACCCCACTTCGCGCCGTCCGTTCTGCTCGGCGATCACCGTCACCGACAGGCGCACCAGCGGGCGCACGTCCGCCGCGCGGGTGCCGTCGGCGCAGGCCACCATCACCACGTCGTATTCACCGGCCACGCTGGCCATCACCTGGGCCACTCGTGGGTCGCGGGCTCGAGCGAGCTTTTCGACGCGCTCCAGCAGCGCCACCTTGGCTGCGCTGTCGAGTGTGGCAATCGGGTCCATCGGCGCATACAGGGCGCGGCTGCCCGCCACCTTGCGGCGCCCGCCCACGTTGATGCTCTTGCTCTGGCCGGCCGAGGCGATGCTGCGTACCGTGCGCGCCGCATCGAGCAGGGCCGCGTCGGAGATGTCGTCCGAATACGCAAACGCCGTCTTCTCGCCGGCCACGGCGCGCACCCCCACGCCCTGGTCGATGCTGAAGCTGCCGCTCTTGACGATGCCTTCTTCCAGGCTCCAGGCCTCGCTGCGCGTGTACTGGAAGTACAGGTCGGCGTCGTCGATGCGGTGCTCGGCCATGGTGGCCAGCGCACGTTTCAGGTGGGCCTCGGTCAGCCCGTAGGGCTCGAGCAGCAATGAGCTGGCGGTGGCCAGGCGTTCGAGGGTGGGTTCGCGAGAAATCATGAGCCATTCTAGGCAAGCAGCCCGATCCAGCCGGCGAGAAGGTTGTGAGCGCGGCGCACAACAGGCACTCGTGCGCAGCGCCGCTTGCTGCTGCGGTCATAGCCCGCGGCGGCATGCAAGGTCGACTCACTGTGGCGCAGATTCGCGCAATGCCTTGTCTGGCAGCGAGACCTGGCCGTGCACCACATGTCATGCCGACAATGCCGGCATGTCCCAGCCCGTCGATGTTCAAGGCACACCAGACGCCAGCGCAAGCGCAGCGCCCGAGCGCCTGGTCGCGCATCTGGACATGGACGCCTTCTACGCCAGCGTCGAACTGCTGCGCCGCCCCGAACTGCGCGGCCTGGCGCTGGTGGTGGGCGGCGGGCGACGCAACCCGGCCGTGCCCGATCTGCCGCCCGGGCAATTGCCGCGGCTGAAGGACTATGTCGGACGCGGCGTCATCACCACGTCGACGTACGAGGCGCGCAAGTTCGGCGTCTTCTCGGGCATGGGCTTGATGAAGTCCGCGAAGCTGGCGCCCGATGCCTTGCTGCTGCCGGCCGACTTCGACGCCTACCGGCACCACTCGCGGCTTTTCAAGGCGGCGGTGGCCGAGGTCGCGCCGATCATCGAGGACCGCGGCATCGACGAGATCTACCTCGAACTCGGCGACGTGCCCGGCGCCCGCGACACCACACCGGGCGATCCGCAGGCCGGCATCCGCGCCCTGGGCCTGCGCCTCAAGGCAGCGGTGAAAGGCGCCACCGGCCTGAACTGCTCGATCGGCATCGCGCCCAACAAGCTGCTGGCCAAGATCTGCAGCGAGCTCGACAAACCCGACGGCCTGACCCTGCTGACCCGCGCGGACGTCCCCACGCGCATCTGGCCGCTGCCGGTGCGGCGCATCAACGGCATCGGCCCCAAGGCCGAGTTCAAGCTGCAGGGGCTGGGCATCCAGCTCATCGGCGATCTGGCCACCCACCCGCGCGGTTGGCTGGTCGAGCAGTTCGGCAACAGCTACGGCGCCTGGCTCTACAACGCGTCACACGGCCTGGACGACCGCCCGGTGGTGACCCACAGCGAGCCGGTGTCGATCAGCCGGGAAACCACTTTCGAGCGTGACCTGCATCCGCGCACCGACCGCGACGCGCTCACCGATATCCTCACCCGCCTGTGCACCCAGGTGGCCGGCGACCTCACACGCAAGGGTTACGCCGCGCGCACCGTGGGCGTGAAGATCCGCTTCGACGACTTTCGCACCGTGACCCGCGACCACACCCTGGCCGCGCCGGTGAGCAGCGCCGCCGAGCTGATCGCCGCATCGCGCCTGTGCCTCAAGCGCATCAGCTTCAGCCGCCGCCTGCGCCTGCTGGGTGTGCGCACCAGCGGCCTGTGTGACCCGGCTGACATCGGCGCGATGGCCGCTGCAGCCGAGGTCGAGCCCGAACTCGACGATTTCGACGAAGGCGCCCAGCCCGACATCGGCGGGCGCCGGCGGCCGCAACCGCCGTCGCCGCCAACCAGGCCGTCTACAGCTAGCAAGCCGGCTCGTGTGCTGAAGGCAAGCGAACCCGAGCCAGGCAACTACACGCTGCCCTTGTTCGACGACGAGGCGTAGCAAGGGCGGCCTGGACCGCAGGCCGATCGACCAGACACGCTCGATGACGGGCGGTGCCAGGTGGTGACACGCGACGGCGGCCCGCCCGACCTTGAATGTGTGAGTCTCGCCGCCCGCGCGGCATCGACGCTGCTCACACGACGCTCAGGGCCTGGATGACGCCAAGCAGGCTGTCCATGACGGTGACACCGGTGGCGCGCACATCCTCGGCCGGAGCCAGCAGGTCGGGCACCATCATCACCCGCGCGCCCGACGCCAGGCCGCCGCGCACGCCGGTGTTGGAGTCTTCCAGCACCAGGCAGCCAGTGATGGGCACGTCCAGCAGGCGGGCTGCGGCCAGGTAGATGTCGGGCGCGGGTTTGCCGCGTTCCACCTCGTCGCCGCCGACCAGCCCATGCAGGCGCGGCCACACGCCCACACTGTCGAGCTTGGCGATGGCGCGGCTGCGACGTGTGGACGTCGCCACGACGCGGCGCAGGCCACGTGTATCGAGCAGGTCGAACAAGGCGTGCACGCCGGGCTTGAGGTCGAAGCGGCCCGCGTCGATCGCCGCCTCGTAACGACGGCCGAACTCGGCCATGTGGGCGTCGACTGGAAAATCGGCCCCGAAGGCCTCGCGCACCACGCGGTAACCGTCCTGCGAATTCAGGCCCACCATGGCCATCGCCACCTCATGCGTCCAAGGCAGGCCCAGGTGCTCGCTAGCCTCGCGGCCAATGGCGTAGGCGACACGCTCGCTGTCGAGCAGCAGGCCGTCCATGTCGAAGAGCACGGCGCGGATGGAGCTGAGGTCTGGGGTGGGCATGTGACTGTCAGGGAACTACGGACGGGGCGAGTCTGCCGCAATTGGACAGGGCTTGTTCCTGTTCGCACATGGTTCGGGGAGCCCCGTTCCGATCCGCCTGCACTCATACTGGGATAAAATGACCACATGGTCATTATTTATGTCGAGCCATGAAAAACGTGTCTGTGGTTGAAGCCAAGAGCAACTTCTCGGCGCTTCTAGCCGAAGTTGAGGCTGGCAACGAGATCGCTGTCACCCGCCACGGCCGGGTGGTGGCCCGACTCGTGCCGGATCGCCTGCGTGTGGCGGCTGACGCGTTCCGGGACTTCTGGCCGGATTCGGCCGAGATCGACCTTCTTCCGCCTGCCGATCTGCCCTCGGAACCTGTTGCCGAACTCGGCGAGTGAGCCGTGGCGACGCTCTACCTTCTAGACACCAACATCCTGATTGCCGCGCTGAAGGGGCACCCTGCGGTGCGAGCGCGTCTGGAGACCACGCCGCTTGAATCACTGAGGCTGTCCGCGGTCGTGCTTGGCGAACTGGAGTTCGGTGCAGAGAAGAGCGCCTATGCCGAACGCAACCGCGCCCGCCTGTCCGAACTAACCCGGCGCATGCCGCTGCTGGGCCTGGACGCGGAAACCGCCGCTTGCTACGGCCGCATCCGCAGTCACCTCGAACGACTCGGCACCCCCATCGGCGCCAACGACCTGTGGATCGCCGCCCAGGCGTTGCGCCACGCAAGCACCTTGGTCACCGACAACCTGCGCGAGTTCGAGCGCGTGCCGGGGTTGACCGTGGAGAACTGGCTGGCGACATAACGCGGAGTGACGTTTGCCCTCCCCTCACCCCACCGCCGCCTGTGCCGCCGCCAATTTGGCGATCGGCACCCTGAACGGCGAGCAGCTCACGTAGTCCAGCCCGGCCTGGTGGAAGAAGGTGATCGACGCCGGGTCGCCGCCGTGTTCGCCGCACACGCCCAGCTCGATGTCGGGGCGCACCGAGCGTCCCTTGCTCACCGCCATCTCGACCAGCTGGCCCACACCCTTCTTGTCGATGGAGCGGAACGGGTCCTGCTCGTAGATGCCGAGCTTGACGTAGGCGGGCAAAAAGCTGCCGGCGTCGTCGCGCGAGAAGCCCAGCGTCATCTGCGTCAGATCGTTGGTGCCGAACGAGAAGAACTCGGCCTGTTTGCCGATGCTGTCGGCCACCAGGGCGGCGCGTGGTGTCTCGATCATGGTGCCAACCAGATACGGCACGCTGGCGCCGCGTTCGGCGAACACGGCCTCGGCCGTGCGCCGCACCAGGGCCGCCTGCGGGTCGTACTCGCGTACGGTGCCGACCAGCGGGATCATCACCTCGGGGATGACTCTCAGTCCCTGGGCCTGCACATCGAGCGCGGCTTCGAAGACGGCGCGTGCCTGCATCTCGGTGATCTCGGGGTAGGTGATGCCCAGGCGGCAGCCGCGGTGGCCGAGCATGGGGTTGAACTCGGCCAGTTCCTCGACGCGGCGCTTGATGCGCGCCACCGGCAAACGCATGCACTGCGCCATGGTCTGCTGGCCGGCCTCGTCGTGGGGCACAAATTCATGTAGCGGCGGGTCGAGCAGGCGGATGGTGACGGGCAGGCCGTGCATGGCGGCGAACAGGCCGGCGAAGTCCTCGCGCTGCATGGGCAGCAGCTTGGCCAGGGCGCGGCGCCGGCCGGGTTCGTCGTCGGCCAGGATCATCTCGCGCATGGCGTCGATACGTTCACCCTGGAAGAACATGTGTTCGGTGCGGCACAGGCCGATGCCGGTGGCGCCCAGGCGGCGCGCCACGGCGGCGTCGGTGGGGGTGTCGGCGTTGGCGCGTACCTCCAGGCGCTTGTGCTGGTCGGCCAGCGCCATCAGCTTGCCGAAGTCGCCGCTGAGTTCGGCGTCGCGGGTCGCGAGACGACCGTCGTAGACCTCACCGGTCGAGCCGTCGAGCGAGATCCAGTCGCCCTGATGCCAGGTGACGGTGCCGATGGTCATGGTGCGTGCCTTCATGTCGACATGCACGGCGCCCGCGCCACTCACGCAGCACTTGCCCATGCCACGCGCCACCACGGCGGCGTGGCTGGTCATGCCGCCGCGTGCGGTGAGGATGCCCTGCGCCACACTCATGCCGCGCAGGTCCTCGGGCGAAGTTTCCTGACGCACCAGGATCACGGCCTTGCCGTCACCCTTCTCGCCCTTCACCCAGGCGTCGGCTTCGTCAGCGTGGAACACGATCTGGCCGCTTGCCGCGCCCGGTGACGCCGGCAGGCCACGTGCGATGGGCCGGGCACGCGCGAGCGCTTCGGCGTCGAACACGGGGTGCAGCAGGTCGTTGAGCCGATCCGGCGTGACACGCAGCAGCGCAGTCTTCTCGTCGATCAGGCCCTGGGCCAGCATCTCCATCGCGATGCGCACCATGGCCGCGCCGGTGCGTTTGCCGTTGCGCGTCTGCAGCATCCACAACTTGCCTTGCTGGATGGTGAATTCCAGGTCCTGCATGTCGCGGAAGTGGTTTTCGAGCTGGGTCTCGGCCGCCAGCAACTCGCGGTAGATCGCCGGCATCAGTTCTTCGAGCGAGGGGTAGAGCGTCGCCCGCTCGTCTTCGCTTACCTGCGCCAGTTCGGCCCAGCGGCGCGAGCCGACCAGGGTGATCTGCTGCGGCGTGCGGATGCCGGCCACCACGTCCTCGCCCTGTGCATTGACGAGAAACTCGCCGTTGAACATGTCCTCACCCGTGGCCGCGTCACGCGTGAAGGCCACGCCGGTGGCGCTGCTGTCGCCCAGGTTGCCGAACACCATGGCCTGCACGTTCACGGCCGTGCCCCAGGACTCGGGGATGTCGTTGAGCTCGCGGTAGACCTTGGCGCGCTCGTTGTTCCAGCTCTCGAACACCGCCACCACGGCGCCCCAGAGCTGCTCCCACGGGTCGGTCGGAAAGTCGCGCCCGATGCGCGCATGGATGAGCGACTTGAAGCGCTGCACCATCTCACGCAGGTCGGCGGCATCGAGCTCGGTGTCGAGCGTCACACCCTTTTGCGCCTTCATCACGTCGATCACCACCTCGAAGGGGTCGTGTTCTTCCTTCGACGTGGGCTTCAAGCCCATCACCACGTCGCCGTACATCTGGATGAAGCGGCGGTACGAGTCCCAGGCAAACCGTTCGTTGCCGCTGCGCCGCGCCAGGCCCTGCACCGCCTCGTCGTTGAGGCCCAGGTTGAGGATGGTGTCCATCATGCCGGGCATGGACGCCCGCGCGCCCGACCGCACCGACAGCAGCAATGGGTCGGCCGCATCGCCGAACTGTTTGTCCATCTCGGTCTCGACGGCGGCCACACCGGCGCGCACCTCGGCCTCGATCAGCGCCAGACCCGCAGCCTGGCCCCGGCGGCTGTAGACCGTGCAGACCTCGGTGCTGATGGTGAAGCCAGGCGGCACCGGGATGCCCACCCGGCACATCTCGGCCAGGTTGGCGCCCTTGCCGCCGAGCAGATTCTTCATCGCCGCGTTGCCGTCCGTGCGCGCGCGACCAAACTGAAAGACATGGCGGGACGGAGCCTGGGAAACGTCATGCGTTGCCGAGTTCATGATGCACGCCCGAAGTCAGGGTGCGTTCGATGCTCGGACAAGCCGGCCGGCAGCCTCTTGCGTCCAGTCAATCCAGGCGACGTGGCGGCGGCCTCATCCAGCCAGGCATGACGCACGGACAAGGCCAAGCGGCGACTGACGCGTGGGGAAGGGGAAGTAGGGGGATGTGGTGCCGGCTATCCGAATCGAACGGATCACCTACCGCTTACAAGGCGGTTGCTCTACCAAATGAGCTAAGCCGGCACGGGGGCAAACAACGCTGAATGGGTGTTTGCCTGAAAACGCCCGCGATTCTAGAGGCGTCGCGGACCGGGGGGGACGACATCGCCGGTGACCCGGCCGCCATCAGGATGTTTCGTTGGTGAGAAACCGCCGCAAATGCGAGTCACTTCACCCGCTTGAGTGACGGCCGCTGGCCGCCGGGGCCGTCACCACTGCCGCCCGGGGGTGAGGGTGGCTCGTCGTGCGGGCCTTCGTCCTCGGGCGTGCTGGCCAGACGCAGTCCGCCGGGGCTGGTGACCGGGCCCGCGGGTGTGGCCGCCTCGTTGGGCACGGGGAAGGCCATGCCCTGGCCGTTCTCGCGCGCATAGATGGCGATCACATGGTCCACCGGCACGACGATGTCGCGCGCCACGCCTCCGAAGCGGGCCTTGAACTCGATGAATTCATTGCCCAGCCGCAGCGAGCTGGTGGCGTCGAAACCGACGTTGAGCACGATCTCGTGGTTCTTGACGTACTCGCGCGGCACCTGCACGGTGTCGTCGACGAACACCGCCAGGTACGGCGTGAAGCCGTTGTCGGTGCACCAGTCGTGCAGTGCGCGGATCAGGTAGGGCCGCGTCGAGCTGCCCTGGCCTTCGGTGGATGCGGGTGGCGTTGGCATGTCGTGTGAAGAGCGGCTCGGGAGGGCCGCTTACTTGCGCATGACCTTTTCGGACGGCGTGAGTGCCTCGATGTAGGCCGGGCGCGAGAAGATGCGCTCAGCATACTTGAGCAAGGGCGTGGCGTTCTTGGACAGATCGATGCCGTAGTAGTCCAGGCGCCACAGCAGCGGAGCGATAGCCACGTCGAGCATGGAGAAGTCGTCACCCAGCATGAAGCGGTTCTTCAGGAAGATGGGTGCCAGCTGCGTGAGGCGGTCGCGAATTTGCGAGCGGGCCTTGTCGAGCTGTTTGTCCGTCGCCTTGACGCCGGCCACGGCGCCACGGCCTTCGAGTGTGTTCACGTGGGTGAACAGTTCCTTCTCGAAATTGAACAGGAACAGGCGCACACGCGCACGGGCGACCGGGTCGCCGGGCATCAGCTGCGGATGCGGGAAGCGCTCGTCGATGTACTCGTTGATGATGTGTGACTCGTACAGGATGAGGTCACGCTCGACGAGGATGGGCACCTCGTTGTACGGGTTCATCAGCGCGATGTCTTCGGGCTTGGCGAAAAGGTCGACGTCACGGATCTCGAAATCCATGCCCTTCTCGAACAGCACGAAGCGGCAACGGTGCGAGTAAGGGCAGGTGGTTCCGGAATAAAGCACCATCATGTCGGCGCGCTCCTAATTACTGTCTCGAAAAAAACAAATCGCGCAGTGGTGACCCAGCACCGCTGCGCGTCGGGCGGGCCCGATTGTGGGCCATCGCCGAGTCGGCTACTTCACGTCTTTCCAGAACGCCGCATTCAGGCGCCAGGCGATCACCGTGAAGACAGCCAGAAAGAGTAACACCCAGACGCCCAGGCGCACACGTTCACCCTGGGCCGGCTCACCCATCCACTGCAGGTAGGCGACCAGGTCGGCGACCGTGTTGTCGTAGTCCAGCGCCGACAGCTTGCCCGGGGTGATCTGCTCGAAGCCCTTGAACTCGTGCGCCACCTTGGTGGCGTCGTGCGGGTCCTTGACTTCTTCGTAGATCGCGCGGCGTGAGCCCTGCAACTCCCACAGCACATGCGGCATGCCCACACTCGGGAAGGCCAGGTTGTTCCAGCCGGTGGCCTTGGTGTCGTCGCGGTAGTAGGTGCGCAGGTAGGTGTACAGGTAGTCGGCGCCGCTGCCGCCTTCACCGGCACGCGAGCGGGCGATCACGGTGAGGTCGGGCGGGGTGGCGCCGAACCAGTCCTTGGCCTGCCTGGGGTCAAGCGCGACCTTCATGGTCTCGCCCACCTTCTCGCCGGCGAACAGCAGGTTTTCCTTGATCTGCAGTTCGGTCAGGCCGATGTCGCGCATGCGGTTGTAGCGCATGAAGGCAGCGGCATGGCAGTTCAGGCAGTAGTTGACGAAGGTCTTGGCGCCGCGTTGCAGCGCCGCCGTGTCGTTCATCTTCTCGACCGGGAACTTGTCCCAGTGCATGCCGCCAGTGTTGGCTTGTGCGCCGGTGGCCAGCAACGCGAGCGTCGCGAAGGCCAGGGCGAGCAGGGAAGAGATCAGCTTTTTCATGATGGTGAGGGCTCCGTGCTCGTTCAGTGCGCTTCGAAGGTGACGCGCGTCGGCACAGGCTTGAAGGTGCCGAGCCGGCTCCACCAGGGCATGAGCAGGAAGAAGCCGAAGTAGAACAGGGTGCCGATCTGGGCCACCAGCGTGCCGATGTCGGACGGCGGCTGGATGCCGAGGTAGCCCAGCACGAAGAAGAAGACGACGAACACGCCGAACAGCCACTTCACGAAGCCCGGGCGATACCGGATCGACTTGACCGGGCTGTAGTCCAGCCAGGGCAGGAAGAACAGGATCACGACCGCGCCGCCCATCACCACGACGCCCCAGAACTTGGCATCGAAGGTCTTGAGCAGGAAGATGGCCACCAGGGCACCGACCAGGGTGATGGCCTTGGCCTTGCTGCTCAACGCGCCCTTGAGCACGCTCAGCACCGCGGCGACGGCGACGATGCCGCACAACACGTTGACCATGGTGTCGGTCGTGGCACGCAGCATCGAGTAATACGGCGTGAAGTACCAGACCGGGGCGATGTGTGCCGGCGTCTTGAGTGAATCGGCCGGGATGAAGTTGTTGTACTCGAGGAAGTAACCACCCAGCTCCGGCGCGAAGAAGATGATCGCCGTGAAGACCATCAGGAAGCCCGAGACCCCCAGGATGTCGTGCACCGTGTAGTACGGGTGGAAGGGGATGCCGTCCAGCGGAATGCCCTTGTCGTCCTTCAGCGCCTTGATCTCGACACCGTCCGGGTTGTTCGAACCCACTTCGTGCAGCGCGATGATGTGCGCCACCACCAGGCCCAGCAGCACCAGCGGCACGGCGATGACGTGGAAGCTGAAGAACCGGTTCAGCGTGGCGTCGCCCACCACGTAGTCACCGCGGATCAGCAGCGACAGGTCTTCACCGACAAACGGCACGGCGGCGAACAGGTTGATGATGACCTGGGCGCCCCAGTACGACATCTGGCCCCAGGGCAGCAGGTAGCCCATGAAGGCTTCGGCCATCAGGCACAGGAAGATCGCGCAGCCGAACACCCACACCAGCTCGCGCGGCTTCTGGTAGCTGCCGTAGATCAGGCCGCGGTACATGTGCAGGTACACCACCACGAAGAACGCCGACGCACCCGTCGAGTGCATGTAGCGGATCAGCCAGCCCCACGGCACATCACGCATGATGTATTCGACCGAGGCAAACGCCAGCGCCGCGTCGGGCTTGTAGTGCATCACCAGGAAGATGCCGGTGACGATCTGGATCACCAGCACCACCAGCGCCAGTGAGCCGAAGAAATACCAGAAGTTGAAGTTCTTCGGTGCGTAGTACTCGGAGAGATGCTCCTTGTACAGCTTGGTGGCCGGGAACCGGTTGTCCACCCAGGTCATGAGCTTCGCCGCCATGGGGGCGTCGGCGGGAGCTTCCTTGAATTCAGCCATGTTGTCCTCGATGTTCTTGCTGCCTGATGCCTTGGAGCCGAACGGCTTCAGGCCTTGTCTTCACCAATGATGAGTTTGGTGTCCGACAGGTACATGTGCGGCGGCACTTCGAGGTTGTCGGGCGCCGGCTTGTTCTTGAACACGCGACCCGCCAGGTCGAAGGTGGAGCCGTGGCAGGGGCACAAAAAACCGCCTTGCCAGTCATCTGGCAGCGAAGGCTGCGGGCCGGGCGTGAGCTTGTCCGACGGCGAGCAACCCAGATGCGAGCAGATGCCCACCCCGACGAAGAACTCGGGCTTGATCGAGCGATGCTCGTTCTTGGCATAGGCCGGGATCGGATACGCCTTGCGCTCCGATTTGGGGTCGGCCAGCTGGCCATCGATCTTGCTCAGCGCAGCCACCTGCTCGGCCGTGCGGCGCACGATCCACACCGGCTTGCCGCGCCACTCGACGGTGAGCTTTTCACCCGGCTTGATGGCACCGATGTCGACCTCGACCGGCGCACCGGCCGCTTTGGCGCGCTCGGACGGCGCAAAGGTGCTGACAAACGGCACGGCAGTCGCGAGACCGCCGACAGCGCCGGCGCAGCCCGACGCGATCAGCCACGTCCGCTTGGCCTGGTCGACTTGCTGGTCACTCATGAATTTCCTCGGGCAGATGAAGGCAGATAGACAGGAAAAGCAAAAAACCCGGCAAAAAGTGACCGGGATCAACATTGGATTCTAGCCGAGCCCACCTGTCGGAAGCTTGACGCCCCAACCACACCGAGACGCCACCGCCAGCCGCCCAAGCGCGACACGGCACACAGCCCTCGACCGCATTGAGGCAACGCTCGTCCACAGCCTCAGGCTAGACTCGTAACAGACCTGGGAGCCTTCACGGCACCGCAACTTTCGGGCACGCATCCTGCGTCCCGCTCGGCCCAGATCGACACGGGCCCGACACCGACCACGGCCGTCAGCCCCTTCCCAAAACGACGAGGAGATTCTTCATGGGTATGTTGAGCGAGTTCCGCGAGTTCGCGGTCAAGGGCAATGTGATGGACCTGGCCGTCGGCGTCATCATCGGCGGCGCCTTCGGCAAGATCGTCGATTCACTCGTGAACGACATGATCATGCCGGTCATCGGCGCCATCACCGGTGGCCTGGACTTCAGCAACTACTTCATTCCGCTGGCCGGCCAGGCCGCCACCACCCTGGTCGAAGCCAAGAAGGGCGGCGCCGTGCTCGCCTACGGCAACTTCCTCACCGCCACCGTCTACTTCATCATCCTGGCCTTCGTCATCTTCGTGATGATCAAGCAGATCAACCGCCTCAAGCGCGAACCCGCCCCGGCCCCCGCCACCCCGGCCCCGCCCGCCCCGCCGGCCGAAGACATCGTGCTGCTGCGCGAAATCCGCGACGCGCTGGCACGGCGCTGACGCGAGCGCTGACCGCCTCCCTGGCCGCACGGCAATCCGTGCGGCGGCCAGGGTCACCAGCGCCCCAGCGCGCCCGGTAGCAGCGCTCGACCCGTCGGGCGCCGGATCCACCTCGGACAAATCACCACATGGCCACCGTAGCGCTGGCGGATGACGCCGAATCCGACCCCCGCGTCAAAGCCGTCTTCGACGACATACGCGCCACCCGCAAAACGGATTTCATCAACAACATGTGGCGCGCGCTGGCGTTCGACCCAGGTCTGCTCGAAAGCACCTGGGCCGACGTCAAAGCCCTGATGGCCACGCCGACCCTGCTGGACCCGCTGACCAAGGAAATGGTCTACATCGCGGTATCCATCGCCAACTCGTGCAGTTACTGCATCCACTCGCATACGGCTGCCGCCAAGGCCAAGGGTATGACCGACGGCCAGCACGCCGAGTTGCTTGCCATCGTGGCGCTGGCCGCCAGAACCAACCATCTCGCCAACGGCTTGCAGGTGCCGCTCGACCCGCAGTTCGATATGGCTGCGCGACCGCAATAATCGTCAATCGAGCGCGGCACAGGGCAGACATTGCCCCTTGCCAGGCGCGCCTAGCCCGTACGAGTGCTTGCCGTTCGCTGTTTGAGAAAACCGAAGCACATGCGTAGGTAGCCAGTTGAAAAGATGACTGCAATGATTGAATAGACGATGGCAGTTGCCAGGAGTGCCTCTGGCCCAAAAGTCATCTCGAGGCTGCCGCCCATGTACTGCTCAAAGCCCCACCAAGCTGGAACCAAAAGCAAACTGCAGAGAATGCTTCGGCGCCCTGGGAGCTGCGTCTTGTAAGCAACAACTGAGGCAGCACCAACAATGCAAAGAAGTGCTGCTGCACCAACGATGAAGCTGAACGCGCTGATGCTGGCTAGCAGGTCAATCTCTTGCGCTGAAAGTTGTCTCACTGAGAAATCCTCTGGGTGGAACAGATTGGGCGAGGATGGGGAGAAGGCAATACCTGGTACCGAAGCCGCATGTAGTCATCAAAACATACTCCTGCACTCAGAAATCGCCGAGCTGCCAGCAACACCTGCAGCAAGGAACATGGCGATTGCAATCCCAACGCCAAAATAGAAAGCAGCAACCGCCCGGCCACCAAGTTGAATCAAGACCAAGTCGTTTACCGACTTGTACTCCCCGGCCAATAGATAGAACTGGGCAGCGGCAAGCGTTCGATCAGCATCGTCTGTAATCACCTTCCTCTGCCCGAGCTCGACCCAAACCAATGGGTGTTCCGCCTTGAGTCGACGCATGAACCGGGTCTGCACAAATGCGTTGTAGGCGAACGCGACCGCAAACGACACCGCAAGGGCAAAGAACATGATCGTCGATAGGGTGCACATTGTTCTCTCAACGAGACACACCATCGAGCGGATTGAAGAGTTTCACGCCGAACGACCTGAAATCGGTGATATTGCGGGTGACCACCGTCAACTGATGAATCCTGGCGGTGGCAGCGATCATGGCGTCTTCGTACAAGGTATCGGATGTCTTGTGCATCAACCTGGCCCAGGTCCTGAATATGGGCGCATCCATCGGCAAGACGTTGAAGGTGTCGGCGACCTGATCCAGCCAAAGCTCGATCTGGGCAGCCTTTGCGCCGTCCTGTTCGCGAGTCAGTTCGATGCCGGCCTGTATTTCTCCGATGGTGATGGCAGAGATATACGGATCCTTGTCGTTCACACCATGCAGCCAAGCCAGAACCGCGCCGTGTGGTTTCGAGCGGCGCAGTTCGGAAATGACGTTGGTGTCGAGCAGATACACCGGCGTCACTCCAGCGCGGGCGTGGCGCGGCGGCGTGCCTGGCCGCGAGCCGGGATGCTCAGCTCATCGGTTCTGCCCTCGTCCGACAGGAGCAGGTCTTTTAGCGACGGGCGGGCCGAAGCCTGCAACCGGCGCCAGACGTCGACCCGCACCAGCACAGCCGCCTCCGTGCCGCGCTTCGTGACAACTTGCGGCCCTTCGGCCAGGCAAGCCTCCAGGAATTCACTGAACCGCGCCTTCGCGTCCTGCACTGGCCAACTTTGCATGCTATGCCCCTCGGTCAACTAGTCAGGAAACTAGTCTAGTTCGGGGGTAGGTATGTCGCAAGGCCTATGACGACCTTGTCCGATGGGTACAGGTGTTCTCGTCGAGCCAGCCGTGCGGTCACTGAGCGTCTCGACCTCACGCGCGAAGTGTCGCGCTTCCGACAAGTTTCCACCTGAATGGGCATGCCGATCTGGGACGCTGAGGACGGCGCAGGGGTTTGAACTGATTCGAGCGGCGCAACTCTTCGGTCGATTGCTCTGAAATCTGTCTGCCGTGCTGCATGAGCCAAAAGGCAAAAACTGGTGCCGAGCATTCCGGAACGTTGCAATAGCAGGTGCCGAAGCAGCAGTGTTGCGCTCGGTCTATGAAATCACGCCGCGGAGAGCGCCACATAGTCAACTACGCTATTGCAGCGAACTTGGCTTGCTTGGACAACTCCTGGTTCACTCCCAATAGCGTCGTGAACGATCGCCTGTTGAGCTAGGCCGTTGGCCGGAAGTTCCACTTCGAGCCCACAGATGCACTTCAGAGTGAAATCGCCTGAGAGTATGTTCCGATGGGTTGCCATTGGTCGGTCGGTGCAAGTGTCGTGATACAGAACTATGTCACCAAAGCAAATTTCTTTATCGTCGGTCAACGGCTTAACGCGAATTTTCAGGATCATACCAACGTCTCCCCCAAGAATTGATGCTCTGCCGAGTGCTACGACTTGCGTGTGAGCTTCGCCCACAATGGAACTAAGCAGACGGCTCCAAACAGTGAAACTAAGATCGATCCATCAACCAAGCCTACCAAAACCAAATACAGACCGAAAAGTGTAAGCGGGCCAACCCACAGCCAACTCCATCCACCAGTCTTTACCCCACGCTCTGCGACTTTCGTAGAAATGCCAACCGACAGTTCTTTCGCGTCTGCCGCAATATTCGACACTTGGTTTACTATGCGCTCATTTCGTTCGAGTTTGGCGATATCTCGCCTGAGTTCCAGTTCCTTCTTCCGTCGTTCTAAATCTTCCAAGTCACTCATGACTCTCTCCAAGAGTAATCGTTTCTAAGAGTCGGTTGTGCCCGTACCTTCACCTGGCGGACTGAAGCACCTGACAGCAAACACTTTTTCCATGGCACGCTGACGCCGCCTGTCAGGCCGACTGTGGACGTAACCGGGCTAGGTCCGGATGAGCTATGTCCTTGTGGCACTTGATTTTCCCTGACTCTTGTCGGCATGTTCAGACCCAATCAAATTTTCCGCGCAAATGCGGCGCGCCGTTGCAACGTTAGTAAGGCTTTCGCCCCCCTCACCCCATCGGCCAAGCCCTCTGCTCCCCCCGAATCAACTCGAACGCCCGCGCAATCCTCAGCGCCCCCAGATCGTCATGCCGCTTGGTGATGATCTGCAAGCCGATCGGCAAACCGCCGCTAGACCAGCCGCAGTTCACGGTGACGGCCGGCTGCTCGCTCATGTTGTAGGGCAGCGTGTAGGCGATGTGCTCGAACGGCTGCGCGGGGTCGTTGAGCGGGCTGGCGAGTTCGGCGGGGAAGGCGACGTCGGGGCTGACTGGCGAGAGGACGAAGTCGTAGGGGGCGCTGGCAGCCACGGCTGCGTCGCGCAGCGCGGCCATCTGGCTGTAGCCGGTGAAGACGTCGGCGCCGCTCAGGTGGGCGCCGCCGCGCACCCAGTCGGCGATGTAGGGCAGCATCTTTGCCTGGCGTTCGGGCGGTAGGGCCGAGAAATCGAGCCACGAGCGCATGCGCCAGAAGCGGTCCATGCCTTCGGCCATGGCGCGGGTGGAGAAAGGCTGCATGGGCTCGACGATGGCGCCGGCGCGCTCGAAGGCCGCGGCGGCGGCGCGCACGGCGGTGGCCACTTCGTCGGTCACCGGCGTGCCCCAGCCGGCGTCCATGAGCAGGCCGACGCGTTGACCGCGCAGTGCCCAGACCAGGGTCTGGGCGACGTCGTCGTCGGTGGCCGAGTCGATCACCTGTGACCAGTCGAGCGCCTGGTAGGGCAGGCTCATGGTGTCGCGGGCGTCGGGCAGGCTGAGGGTGGCCATCATCAGCGCGGCGTCGGTGACGCTGCGGGTCATGGGGCCGGCGCAGCGCCCGGCGTAGGGCGGCTTGATGGGCACACGGCCGAGGCTGGGTTTCACACCCACCACGCCGCACCAGCTGGCCGGCAGACGGATGGAGCCGCCGATGTCGGTGCCGATGTGCAGCGGGCCGTAACCCGCCGCGGCCGCCGCACCGGCGCCGGCGCTCGAGCCGCCCGGGTTCTTGCTCGTGTCCCAGGGGTTGCGCGCCAGCTTGTGGAAGCTCGACAGGCCCGAGGACAACATGCCGTAGTCCGGCATCGTCGTCTTGGTGACGAACACGGCGCCGGCTTCGCGCAGGCGGGCGGCCGGGGGCGCGTCTTCTGTCGCCGGCACCAGGTCGGTCACCGCCGTGCCCAGCGGCGTGGGCACACCCTTGGTGGTGATGTTGTCCTTGATGGTGACCGGCACACCGTCGAGCGCTCGGGCTGGTGCGCCGCCGGCGCGGGCGGCGATCCAGCGTTTTTCACTCTCGCGCGCCATGGCCAGCGCGCCGTCGGGGTCGAAGGCCCAGGTGGCGCAAAGCTGCGGTTCACAGCGTTCGATCTGGGCGATGACGTCGCGCGCCACGTCCACCGGCGAGGCGGCACCGGTGTGATACAGGGCGAGCAGTTCGGTGGCGGAGCGCTGGTGCAGGTCACTCATCGCAGGCCGATCTCACTGCCAGCTCATGGCGGACACGTCGTTGGCGAAGATGGGCGAGCTGGGCCACACACCCTTCAGGCCCTTGCGCGACACCACCACCTGGCTGGGGTTGAAGATGTAGACGTTGACGGCGTCGGTGGCGATTTGACGTTGCATGTCGGCAAACAGCCTGGTGCGGTCGGCCGGTTTGGAGCTGGCGGCGTGCCGGGCCGCCAGGTCGCGGAAGGCCTTGCTGTCGTAGCCCCAGTAATACGCCGTGTTGGTGTACTGGAAGTAGTCCAGCGGCTCGGCATGGTTGACGACGGTGAGGTCGAAGTTGCCCTTGAAGGCGCCCGACAGCCACTGCGCCCACTCGACGTTCTCGATCTTGGCGTTGATGCCCACCTTGGCCAGCTGGGCGGCCAGCACCTCGCCGCCCTTGCGTGCGTACGAAGGCGGCGGCAGCGTCAAGGTCACGTTGAGCGGTGTGACCACGCCGGCTTCCTTGAGCAGGGCCTTGGCCTTCTCGACGTCGTGCGGGTACAGGCCGGTGAGGTCGACGTAGCCCGCGTCAGTGGGAGCGAAGTGTGAGCCGATGGGCACACCCTGGCCGTCGAGTGCACCGTCGATGAAGGCCTTGCGGTCGATCGCGTAGGTCAGGGCGCGGCGCACACGCACGTCGTCGAAGGGCTTTTTCTTGTTGTTGATCGTCATGATGCCCTTGCCCGCCGTGGGGCCCTGGGTCACGACGAACTTGGCATCACCCTTGAACTGGTCAAAGCCCGGGTTGTTGCCGCTGCGCGGAAAGGTGTCCACGTCGCCCGCCATCAGCGCTGCCACCTGCGCCGAGGCGTCGTTGATGAAGCGGAAGGTCACGCGGTTGATCTTGACCGCTGCGGCGTCGCGGTAACCGTCCCACTTGCTCAGGGTGACCGAGGTGCCCTTGTTCCAGTTGTCGAACTTGTACGGCCCGGTGCCGACGGGTTTGGTGGCGCCGGTGGCAGCACTCTTGCTGCTGACGATGACGGCGGTGTTTTCGCCCAGGCGAAACAGCAGGTTGCCGTCGGGGTTGGCGAGTGTCAGCACCACGGTGGCCTTGTCGGGCGTGGCAATCTGCGTCACGTTGTCGAACACGGCCTTCTTGGCCTTGTTGGTCGAGCCTTCGGCCTTGGCGCGCTCGAAGCTGAACTTGACCGCGGCGCTGTCGCAGTCCTCGCCGTCCTGGAACTTCACACCCTGGCGCAGTTTGAAGGTGTAGACCTTGCCGTCGTCCGACAGGCTCCAGCTCTCGGCCAGCAGCGGTGTGACCGAGCCATCGGCGTTGATCTTGGTGAGGCCTTCGAAGATGTTGTAGTGAACGATCTCGCCGATGGCGGCCGACGGTGCGGTGGTCGGGTCCAGCGCCGGCGGCTCGAGGGTGATGCCGATGACCACGGCGTCCTTGCGTTGCTGGGCCTGGGCGGCGCCGGCGGTCAGGGCACACAGGGCGGCCAGGGTGGTGGCGCTGGCCAGCGTGGTCAGGCTGAGCTTCAGGCAGTGGCGGCGATCGAGCTTGGACAAGGTCTTGGTGGACATGCGGTTCTCCGAATGGAAGCCGTGATGGGTCTGGATGAGAGGCAAGGTACACGAGGCGGCGCGACCGCCGACACACCACCTGCTGGCGTGAGGCGTGGCGACGGGCACGATCGACGCGGCGGCCCAGTGTGACCCCGGCTGCCGGCTGTGGCAGCTAGGGCAAATGCGGCACCGCGGCGATCAGGGCGCGAGTGTAGGCATGGGCCGGCGCACCCAGCACCTGCTGCGCCGGCCCGGCTTCGACCACCTGGCCCTGCCAGAGCACGATGAGGTCCTCACACACCAGGTCGACCACCGCCAGGTCGTGGCTGATGAACAGATAGGCCAGGCCGTGTTCGGCGCGCAGGTCCTGCATCAGGTTGAGCACCTGGGCCTGCACCGACACATCGAGCGCACTCACCGGCTCGTCGGCCACGATGAGCTGCGGCCGCGTGACCAGGGCGCGGGCGATGGCGATGCGCTGGCGCTGTCCGCCCGAAAATTCGTGCGGATACTTGTGCGCATCGGCCGCCCGCAGGCCCA
This sequence comes from Candidatus Intricatilinea gracilis, assembly GCA_016702605.1. GTDB lineage: Bacteria > Pseudomonadota > Gammaproteobacteria > Burkholderiales > Burkholderiaceae_C > Sphaerotilus > Sphaerotilus gracilis. The sequence continues at coordinate 207,031 of JADJDQ010000004.1, read as the reverse complement.
CCTCGTCGAGCACCTTGGCCACACGCCGGTTGCGCTCGGCCCGGTCGAGCTGCGCATGGCCCAGGCCTTCGAGCGGCTCGGCGACGATGCGCTCCACACTCAGGCGCGGGTCGAGTGAACCGTAGGGGTCCTGAAACACCATCTGGAAGCCGGTGCGCGCGCGGCGCAGCGCGTCGCGGCTCAGGCGATGCAGGTCCACCGGATCGGCCGCCAGACCATCCGGCCCCGGGCCGCCGCCACGCCAGAGCACCTGGCCGGCAGTCGGCGTCTCGAGCGCCATCACCAGCCGCGCCAGGGTCGACTTGCCCGAGCCCGATTCACCCACCACGCCCAGGCTGCGGCCGGCCTGCAACTGGAAGCTGACGCCGCCCAGGGCGCGCAGCTGCTCGCGCGGCGCGAACGGGTGGGCGCGGGCGAGGGGGTAGGTGCGCGCCAGGTCGCGTACCTCGAGCAGCGGCGGGCGAGCCACGGGCTGGTCAACCATGTCGCACATCGGCTGCGGCGCCGTCCAGTTCGTGCAGGCGGATGCAGCGTGCCTGGTGCTTGCTGTCTGCGCCAACATCGGTCAACACAGGCCAGGTCGATCGACAGGCATCGCGCACATGGCCGCACCGCTCGGCAAAGGCGCAGCCCGTCGGCAGGTCGGCCAGCTCGGGCACCAGGCCGGGGATGGTCGCCAGGCGGCTGCCGCGTGGCAGGCCCAGGCGCGGGCGGGCGGCGAACAGCGCGCGGGTGTAGGGGTGGGCCAGGCGGGCGAAGACGCCCTGCGTGTCGCCACTTTCCACCACCGAGCCGGCGTACATCACCATCAGGCGGCGCACCGTCTGCGCCACCACGCCCAGGTCGTGGCTGATGAAAAGCAGCGCCATGTGCGACTCGGCCACCAGTTCGCGGATCAGCGCCAGCACCTCGCGTTGGATGGTCACATCCAGCGCGGTGGTCGGCTCGTCGGCCACCAGCAGGTCGGGCCCGCAGGCCAGCGCGACGGCAATGACCACACGCTGGCGCTGGCCGCCAGACAACTGGTGCGCGTAGGCATCCAGGCGCTGGCGTGCCTGCGGCAGCTGCACACGTTCGAGCAGGCGCAACGCCTCGGCACGAGCGGCGGTGGCCGACAAGCCACGGTGCAGCCGCAACGGCTCGGCGATCTGGCGGCCGATGGTGTGCAGCGGGTTGAGCGCCGTCATCGGCTCCTGGAACACCATGGCGATGCGGTCGCCGCGCAGCCGGCACCAGTTGGCCTCACTCTGGCCGACCAACTCGCGCCCGTCGAAACGGATCGAGCCAGTCACTGCAGCGCCGGTGGGCAAGAGGCCCATCAGCGCCAACGCGGTAAGTGACTTGCCACAACCCGATTCACCGATCAGACCCAACGTGTCGCCACGCGCCAGGTCGAAGTCCAGCCCGCGCAGCGCCTGCACCGTGCCGCGTGAGGTGGGCAGGTGGACGACGAGGTTGCGAACCTGCAACAAGGGCGTCATGGATGCCTCTTCACCGTTGCCGCGCCAGACGCGGATCCAGCAGATCGCGCAGCCCGTCACCCAGCAGGTTCAGCCCCAGCACGGCCAGGGCGATGGCGCAGCCGGGCCACACGGCCAGCAGCGGCGCGCGGAACATCTGCGCCTGGGCCTCGTTGAGCATGCGACCCCAGCTCGGCGCCGGCGCCGGTGTGCCCAGGCCCAGGTAACTCAGCGCTGCTTCAGCCAGGATGGCGGTGGCGAACTGGATGCTGGCTTGCACGATCAACACGCTGGCGATGTTGGGCAAGACATGGTCGAGCGTGATGCGCCAGCTGCCCTTGCCCGCAGCCCGGGCGGCCAGGATGAAGTCGCGCGTCCACACCGCCTTGGCCGAGCCCCGCGCGATGCGCGCAAACACCGGCACGTTGAACAGACCGATGGCGACGATGGCCGTGGCCAGCCCCGGCCCGTAGATGGCCGCCAGCATGATGGCCGTCAGCAGCGCCGGAAAGGCGAAGCTGAAGTCGACTGCCCGCATCGCCAGCTCCTCGACCCAGCCGGGCCGAGCCGCAGCCAGGCAACCCAGCGCCACACCAAACACCAGGCCCAGGCTCACGGCGCCGATGCCGACGACGAGGCTGTTCTGCGCACCCACCAGCAGTTGTGATGCCAGATCGCGCCCGAGGCTGTCGGTGCCCAGCCAGTGCGCGGCGCTCGGTGCGGCGAACTTGTGCGGAATGTCGATCTCGGTGGGCGGATACGGCGACCACACCAGCGACAGCAGCGCCGCGCCGATCAGCAACGCCGTGAGCAGCGCACCAACGAGAAAACTCGGATGGCGCAGCGCCCGGTGGCGAAACGCTGCCCAGCCCTTTCTGGCGGGCGGCAAGGTAACGGCGGGCACGGACGGGGTCGGTGTCATCGGCTTCACTGGCGATGGACAGCCGGCCGGGCCGGGCGTGCAATGGTCGGGGTGTGAGGAAAGCTGGTCATCGGACGGTTGCTTGTTGCGTCACTGACCGCGGCCAACCACAGCATGCGCCAGGCGCGGGTCGACCACGGCGTAGAGCAGGTCGACGACGAAGTTCACCACCACCACCAGGCCGGCGAGCAGCAGCACGACATCGCGCACCAGCACCAGGTCGCGGTTGGCGATGGCCTGGAAGACGAGGCGGCCGATGCCCGGCAGCACGAAGACGTTTTCCACCACCACCGTGCCGGCAATCAGGTTGGCAAATTGCAGGCCGCCCACCGTCAGCACCGGGATGAGTGCGTTGCGCAGCACATGGCGCCACAACACCGCGCGCTGGCTCAGGCCCTTGGCGCGAGCGGTGCGCACGAAGTCTTCGCGCAAGGTGTCGAGCACGGCCGAGCGCGTGACCCGCGCCAGGATGGCCGCCTGCACGGCCGCCAGCGCCAGCGCGGGCAGCAGCAGCGACTTCAGGCCCGGCCACAGGCCACCACCGTCGGCTTCGCTCCAGCCGCCGAAGCCCCCGGCACTGACCCAGTGCAGCTTCACGGCAAATAGCAGGATCAGCAGGATGGCCAGCCAGAAACTCGGCACCGCCATGCCGACCTGGCTGGCCACCATGACACCCACGTCGCCCAGCTTCTGGTGGCGCGCCGCGGCATAGATGCCGGCACTCAGCGCGATCAGCACGGTGAGCATCATGGCCAGCAGCGCCAGCGGCAGGCTCACCTGCAGGCGCTGCGCAATGAGTTCGAAGGTCGGCACGTCGTACGAGATCGACTGGGCGCTCTGGCCTTGCAGCAGGCCGGCGACCCAGTTCAGATAACGCGACGCGGCAGGCCGACCCAGCCCCAGCTTGGCTTCGAGCGCGGCCAGCGCCTCGGGCGTGGCGCTGTCACCCAGGATGACCTGGGCGGCGTTGCCCGGCAGCAGTTCGAGCACGGCAAACACCAGCGCCGACGCCACCAGCAGCGTCACCACCAGACTGATCAACCGTTTGCAGACGAACCACCACACGCGAACCGCCACTCCTGCCGCGACCTGGCACATCAGGTCGAAATGAAAAACCGGGCCTTGCTGTCGCCGGCCATGCGGCCAGCGCGCAAATTGCACCTTGTCTGGCTCATGAACCCGCCCCGGGCGTGAAGCAGTCCACAAGCGCCGGACCACATCCTATGATGGTCCGACAAGCTACCTGGCCCGCTGAGGCCGGCAAACAACAGGCCGAACCGCGACGGGCCGGCCCAAGGATCGCCCCGTGGACACCCACCTGCCCGAGCTCGACTTCCCCACCGACGCCTGCTACATCGCCGGCCAGTGGCACACCGCGGCGCGCACGTTGCCGCTGTTCAATCCGTCGGACGGCAGCGAACTGTCGCGTATTGCGCGGGGTGGCGCCGACGAGATAGCCGCCGCCGTGGCATCGGCGCAGGCCGCACTCGACGGCGCCTGGGGCCAACTCGCCGCCGTCGACCGCGGCCGGCTGCTGATGCGCATGAGTGCGCTGGTGCTGGAGCGTGCCGATCAACTCGCCCACATCGAGGCGCTGGACGTCGGCAAACCGCTGCGCCAGGGCCGCGCCGATGCCGTGGCGCTGGCGCGTTACCTCGAGTTCTACGCGGGGGCCTGCGACAAGATGCAAGGCGCCACCCTGCCCTTCGCCAATGGCTACACCGCGTTGACGCTACGCGAGCCGCACGGCGTGACCGGGCACATCGTGCCGTGGAACTACCCGATGCAGATCATCGGCAGATCCGTCGGCGCCGCCCTGGCCATGGGCAACGCCTGTGTGCTCAAGCCGGCCGAGGAAGCCTGCCTCACCGCGCTGGCGCTGGGGCAGATCGCCACGGCGGCCGGCCTGCCGCCGGGCGCGCTCAACATCGTGCCGGGGCTGGGCGAAGAGGCCGGCGCAGCGCTGTGTGCCCATGCAGGTGTGGCGCATCTGTCGTTCACCGGCTCGGTCGGCACCGGCCGGCTGGTGCAGACCGCCGCGGCGCGCCACACCATCCCGGTGACGCTGGAGCTGGGCGGCAAGAGCCCGCAGATCGTGTTCGACGACGCCGATCTGGAGGCGGCCCTGCCGTTCCTGGTCAACGCCGGCATCCAGAACGCCGGGCAGACCTGCTCGGCGGCGTCGCGCATCCTGGTTCAGCGCGGTGTGTACGAGCAGGTGGCGACACGTATGGCCGAGCGCTACCGCGCCCTGCGTGTCGGCCCGGCCATGGACGATCTGGACGTGGGCCCGTTGATCTCGGGCCGCCAACTGGGTGTGGTCAAGTCGTACATCGACCTGGCGCAGGACGAAACGGACGGCGGCGGCAGCGCCACGAGCAGCAGCTATTTCGGCCACGGCGTGCGCGGCGACACCCGCGAAGGTGTGGCGCGTGTCATCGCCCAGGCAAGCCTGCCAGACGGCCTGCCGGCAGGCGGCCACTACGTGGCGCCCACATTGATTGCCGGCTGCTTGCCCGGCCATCGGCTGGCGCAGGAAGAAATCTTCGGCCCGGTGCAGGTGCTGCTGCCCTTCGATGACGAGGCCGAGGCGCTCGCTATCGCCAACGGCACCGACTACGGCCTGGTGGCGGGGGTGTGGACCCGCGACGGCAGCCGCGCGCTGCGCCTGGCGCGCAAGCTGCGGTGTGGCCAGGTGTTCATCAACAACTACGGCGCAGGCGGCGGCATCGAGCTGCCCTTCGGCGGCGTCAAACACAGCGGCCACGGGCGCGAGAAAGGCTACGAGGCGCTTTACGGCTTCTCGACGCTCAAGACCATCGCCATCCACCACGGCTGACCATCACACCATCACTGCGGCCATGGCGACTGCCGTGGCTTCGACATTGCTGTTGTTGAGGCCAGCCACACACATGCGGCCCGAGCGCAGCAGGTAGACCGCGTGTTGTTCGCGCAGCGTGTCGACCTGTTCGGGGGTAAGGCCGGTGTAGCTGAACATGCCGCGCTGGGTGAGAAAGTAGCCCAGTTCGCGGCCCGGCAGGCGAGCGCTCAGTTCGGCGTGCAGGCGTTGGCGCATGGCCAGGATGCGTGTGCGCATGGCTTCGAGTTCACTCTGCCACGAGGCACGCCAGGCCGGCGTGGCGAGCACACGTTCGACGATGCGGGCGCCGTGGATGGGCGGGCTCGAATAGTTCTTGCGCACGGTGAGCTGAAGCTGACCGAGCACCAGCGCGGCCTGCGCCTTGTCGGGGCAGACCACGCTCAGGCCGCCGCAGCGTTCGCCGTAGAGCGAGAAACTCTTCGAGAACGAGTTGGCCACGAGTGTGGTGACACCCGCGGTGGCCAGCGCGCGCAGGGCGTAGGCGTCTTCGTCGACGCCGTCACCAAAGCCCTGGTAGGCGATGTCGGCAAAGGCGATGAGCTGACGCTTGCGCATCACGGTGACGAGTTCGAACCACTGTGCGCGGCTCAGGTCCACACCCGTCGGGTTGTGGCAGCAGGCGTGCAGCAGCACGATGCTGTGGGCCGGCAGGCTGGCGATGCAGTCGAGCATGTCGCCGAAACGCACGCCGCCTGTGGCCGGGTCGTAATACGGATAACTGTGCACCGTGAAGCCGGCACCTTCGAAGATCGAGCGGTGGTTGTCCCAGCTCGGGTCGCTGACCCACACGTCGGACGTGGGGAAGTAGCTTTGCAGGAAGTCGGCGCCGACCTTGAGTGCGCCCGAACCGCCCAGCGTCTGCAGCGTGACGACACGCCCGGCCGTGACGGCTTCGTGATCGGCGCCGAACAGCAGTTGCTGCACCTGCATGCGATAGGCCGGGTCGCCCGACATGGGCAGATAGGGCTTGGCGCCGGGCACCATCGCGGCTTCGGCCTCGCGCACCGCGGCCATCACCGGCAGGCGGCCGGCGTCGTCGAAATAGATGCCGATCGTGAGGTTGATCTTGCCGGCGCGCGGGTCCTGATGGAACTCGTCGTTGAGCTTGAAGATGGGGTCACCGGCGTAGGCGTCGACATGGGCAAACATGGGGGTCACTCCGAAAGCAGGGCGTGATTATCCGGGGCGACGCAAACCGCGGATATGGGCGAAAGCGAGCGCCTGGCGAGGCATGGTGGTCGTGGCGGTCGGCAACAGCGCCGGGACCGGCTCACGGCGTCGGTGCGGCCAGCGCGGCTTCGATGTCGGCCGCCAGCGACTCGGGCTTGTGCTGCGGCGCGTATCGCGCGATCACCTGGCCGTCGCGCCCGACCAGGAACTTGGTGAAGTTCCACTTGATGAACTCGGTGCCGAGCAGTCCGGGTGCTTCGGCGGTGAGCCACTGGAATAGCGGGTCGGCGCCCGCGCCCTTGACCTCGACCTTGGCCATGACCGGAAAGTCGACACCGTAGTTCAGGCTGCAAAAGTTCACGATCTCGGCCTGGCTGCCCGGGTCCTGTGCGCCGAACTGGTTGCACGGATAACCAAGCACCACCAGGCCTTGCTCGCGGTAGGTCTGCCACAAGGTCTGAAGACCATCGAACTGGGGCGTGAAACCGCAGCGGCTGGCGGTGTTGACGATCAGCGCCACCTGGCCGCGCCATTCGGACAAGGCGCGCACCTGCCCGGCGCTGTCACGCGACATGAAACGCCCGGGGTCGTACAAGCCCGGCCTGCTGGGCGCCGGCTGGTGGCTTGCATCACTCGTGCTGCCGCGTGTCTGGCCCATCGTCGATCCTTGTGCCGTGGTAGTGGTGTTGGTGTTGGTGGTAGCCGGACATCTTAGGCGCAGGCACCCGGCCGGCCGAAAGTTGGATGCGCCCCACACCGACAAGCCCGAACCGGCAAAGCCGTGCACTCCACGCTCGAATGGGTGCCACACCCCCACGACCCGGTGGCCCGTTGGCTTGACCCGGCCCGCGAGCTCGCACAAAGATGCAAACAGTCAAACAAAAGGGAACACATGTCAGCCAGCCACACCGTGGCGTTACTCGGGTTCAGCGACTTCGAGCGCGCAACACTCGAGACCTGCTTCAGGCTGTCGCTCAAGCGCGCACAGTCGTATGCGCTGGCGCGTTCGATCGAAGGCAGCGAGTTGCTGATCGCCGATTGCGACCAGCCCGACGTGCTGCGCACCATCGGCAACTCGGGCCGGGTGCAGGACACCGTGTTCGTCGGCGCGCGTCAGCCACCCGGCAGCGCCGGCGCCCACCTGCCGCGCCCGATCGATGCGCTGGCAGTACAACGCACCCTCGATTCACTTCTGGCCAGGCGCGCCATCCGCAACTGGCCCACCGCGCTCGAACGCCGCAGCAACCCGGGCAGCCGGCCGAGCAACCGCCTGCGTCTGCTTGCCGGACAGGCGCGCCGTGTGCTCGACTTCCGGTCGAGCTACGGCTTCAGCAACTCGGTGCTCAGCGGCCAGGAGCGCCAGTCGCGCGACGTGTTGATCGTGAGCCCGAGCCCGGCCGAACAACAACTGCTGTGCCTGTCACTCGAACCACTGGGCTACCGCGCGGTGTGCTGCAACAGCGGCAGCAATGCGGCGCAGCTGGCGGCGCAGACGCGGTTTGCGTTTGTCTTCCTGGGCATGGCGCTGGGCAGTGGCATGGCGTTTCACGCCTGCCGCGAACTCAAGCAGTCACGTGGCCCGGATTCGGCCAGTGTGCACGCGCCGGCACACGCCGCCATCGTGATGATGGCCCGAGCCGGCAATGCCACCGACCGCGCACGCGCCACCGTGGCGGGCTGCGACGCCTTCCTCACCGAACCGATCGACGAGGACGAACTTCGCGCCGTGTTGTCCAGACACGATGTCGCCTTCGAGCGGGGCTTCGAGGCCACCGCCCTGCAGCAGCTCTGACCCTGGCTCAGTGATCGCTGCGCGCGATGGCGAGCAGGCGATCGACCTCGGTGCCATGCAGGCGCGTGTTGCGTCGGTGCCAGAGTGCAATCGCCCACATCGTGCCGGCCACCAGCACACCGAAGATGGTGATGGCACCAAAGGCCGACAGACCCACCCGGGTCAGGCCGGTGTAGAACGCGCCCAGCGCCAGGATGCAGGCCTGCTCGTTGAAGTTCTGCACGGCGATCGACCGCCCCGCACCCATCAGGTTGTGACCCCGGTGCTGCAGCAGCGCGTTCATGGGCACGACCAGAAAACCGCCCAGCGCACCCAGCAACACCAGAAACGGCGCGGCCAGCCAGACGTTGGTGACCACGTTCAGGCCGATCACCAGCACACCCATCGCGATGCCCAGCGGTATCACCCGGATGGCCTGGTGCAGACGCATCGACACCGAGGCGAGGATTGCGCCGGCCGCCGTGCCCACCGCCACCACACCCACCAGCGACGAGGCCTGTGTGGTGCTGTAGCCCAGCGCCACGGCGGCCCAGGCCAGCACGATATAGCGCAGGTTGCCCGACACACCCCAGAACAGCGTGGTGGTGGCCAGCGAGATCTGACCCAGCTTGTCGGCCCAAAGGCGCGCGTTGCAGTCGGAGAAATCGCGCACCAGCGCCAGCGGCCGGCTCGGCAGCGGTTGCAGGGCCGTGTCGGTGCGCGGTATGTAGAGGTTGAAGATCGACGCGATGGCGTAGAGCAGCACCATCGACGCAATCGCCGCCTCGGGCGGCGTGTCGATGTTGGTCTCGATGAACGGCATGTCGAAGGCCAGCAGATACGGCGCCAGGTGGGGCCCGATGAGTTGCCCGCCGAGCAGCACACCCAGGATGATCGAGGTGATGGTGAGCCCCTCGATCCAGCCGTTGGCCTTGACCAGCTGCGACGGTGGCAGCAGCTCGGTGAGGATGCCGTATTTGGCCGGTGAATACGCCGCCGCACCCAGCCCGACGATGGCATACGCCGCCAGCGGATGGGTGCCGAACAACATCATCAGGCAGCCGACCACCTTGATCGAGTTCGACACGAACATCACCCGGCCCTTGGGCACGGCATCGGCAAAGGCGCCGACGAAGGGCGCCAGGATCACGTAGAACAAGGCGAACATCGGCACCAGCGCCGCACGCTGCCATTCGCCGGAGCCAGAGTTCTTGAGCAGTTCGACCGCGCCGACAAACAGTGCGTTATCAGCCAGCGAGCTGAAGAACTGCGCCGACATGATCGTGTAGAAGCCTTTTTTCATCCGGCGCTGGTACGGCTGCGCCGGTCTCTGCGGCGCAAGGTGGGTCGGGGGCTGTTCGCGAGAACGCGGCGCCGGTTCTCGCGGACACCGGGCGCCTCAAACGCGGCGCGGTTATAGCATGCAAGCGAACGTGCACCGCCGTGCGGCGGCGCATGGCGGCCAGGCCCGGGCCGTGGCAGCAGGGGGTGTGGCGGGCGACGTGGCAGGCAAAATCGGCCGATGCCGCGCCCCATCCTCGCCACCGTGCACCCAGCTGCCGTCGCCCACAACCTGGGCATCGCCCGCCGCCAGGCTGGCGGCGCACGGGTCTGGGCGGTCATCAAGGCCAATGCCTACGGTCACGGCATCGAGCATGTCTGGCCCGGCCTGCAAGCCGCCGACGGCCTGGCCCTGCTCGACCTGGCTGAAGCCGAACAGGTGCGTGCGCTGGGCTGGCGCGGCCCGGTGCTGCTGCTCGAAGGTGTGTTCGAGCCGCGCGACCTCGAGCTCTGTTCGCGCCTGAACCTGTGGCACGTGGTGCACAACAACGAACAGATCGACTGGCTGGCCGCACACAAGACCCACCAGCCGCACCGCGTGTTCCTCAAGCTCAACAGTGGCATGAACCGGCTGGGTTTTGCGCCGCCGGCCTACCGTTCGGCGTGGGCCCGCTTGAACGTGGTGCCGCAGGTGGACGAGATCTCGCTCGTCAGCCACTTCTCCGACGCCGACGCCGACCGGTTCGGCGCACCAGGCATCGACCACCAGTTGCTGACCTGGCAATCGGCCAGCGCCGACCTGCCGGGGGAACGCTCCATCGCCAACAGCGCCGCTACGCTGCGCCATGCGGCCGACGCCGAGGTGCGCGGCGACTGGGTGCGCGCCGGCATCATGATGTACGGCGGTGTGCCCGATCACCCGGAACACGACGCCGCCCACTGGGGCCTGCAACCCGCCATGAGCCTGAGCTCGCGCCTGATCGCCACACAACGACTCGCAGCGGGCGACAGCGTGGGTTACGGCAGCACCTTCCTTGCCGATGCGCCGCTGCGCATCGGCATCGTCGCCTGTGGATATGCGGACGGCTATCCACGCCACTGCCCCACTGGCACGCCGGTGCTGGTGGACGGTGTGTGCACGCGCACCGTCGGGCGTGTCTCGATGGACATGCTGGCGGTCGATCTCAGCCCGGTGCCCGCCGCCAGCCTGGGCAGCGAGGTCACCCTGTGGGGCCACGGCCCACACGGCAGCGTGCTACCCATCGACGACGTCGCCCGCGCCGCCGGCACCATCGGCTACGAGTTGATGTGTGCCCTGGCGCGGCGGGTGCCGGTGCGGGTGGACGGCGCCTCGAGCGCGGCGTGATCGGGCACCGTCCATGACCACACCCCAGGTCGACCCGCGCGAGGTCGAGTTCAGCGCGGTGCGTTCACAGGGCGCAGGCGGGCAGAACGTGCACAAGGTGTCGAGTGCGGCGCATCTGCGTTTCGACGTGGCGGCGTCATCGCTGCCCGACGACGTCAAGGTGCGGCTGCTGGCGCAGGCCGACCAGCGTATTGCGTCGGGCGGTGTCATCGTCATCAAGGCGCAGGAGCACCGCAGCCTGCCGCAGAACCAGGCCGAAGCCCTGGCGCGGCTGCAAGCCATGGTGGACCGCGCCGCCTTCGTGCCCAAGGTGCGCCGCGCCACCCGGCCGACCCGCAGTTCGCAACGCCGCCGGCTGGACAGCAAGACCAGCCACGGCAAGCTCAAGGCGACCCGTCGATCTCCGCCGGATTGACCGGCCGGGCACAGTGGCACACAGCAGGGGCACACAACGGTGCCCCGCGCCTTTGGCACGACGCTTTGACACGCGGCCATGGCGTGCGGCAGCGCAACACGGGCAGCAACCTCGGGCAGCCGCAACAGGAGCGGCGCGTGGCGGCGCAGCGCGATCGCCCGCTGCGACGGGCCGGGTCTCAGCGCCGCGATTGCGGCGATGTTGGTATGTTTGTTGCCGCGGACGCAGGCAGATTGCTGCGCACCAGGTTGCGCCCCGCGTTCTTGGCCGAATAAAGCGCCTGGTCGGCACGCGCCAGCACGTCGTCCGGGCTGATGTCGGCGCCGGACATGACACTCACTCCCACGCTGGCGGTGACCTCGATCTGCAGGCCGCCCCAGGACGTGGGGGTGGCTTCGAGGCGCCTGCGCAGCCGTTCGGCCAGGGCCAGTGCGGCCTGGCCGGTGGTGTCGGGCAGCAGCAAGCTGAACTCTTCACCGCCGCTGCGCGCCACCACGTCGACCTGACGCGTGCCCTGGCGCATCAGCTGGGTGACGTGGCGCAGCACGGCGTCGCCGGCGGCGTGGCCATGGTGATCGTTGACCTGCTTGAAGTTGTCGAGGTCGATGGCCAGCAGGCTGCAGTGCAGCTCGGGGTGGCGCTGCACACGCTCGAACTCGATTCGCAACCGGTCCATCAGGGTGCGCCGGTTCGATGCCCCGGTCAACGCGTCGGTGCTGGCCTGATGCCTGAGTTCGCGCGCCAGCAGCACACGTTGCGTGATGTCCTCGAACGACGCGTACACCTCGTCGAGCTGGCCGTTGCTGAACAACGGGATGGCGTTGACCAGCAGCCACCTGTACCCCTGATCGGAGACCGCCACGCCCATCACGACGTTGTGCACCGGCTCACCGGTACGAAGCGCCACCATGGCCGGATGCAACTCGCCAGGGAAGCCACTGCCGTCCTCGTGGATGGCGTGCCAGCGTGGATCGACCGGCGTGAGTCCCTGCATCTGCGCCAGATCCATGCCCAGTATGCGCTGCGCCGCCGGGTTGGCCGAGGTGATGCGGCCCTGGGCATCGTGATAGACCAGACCTTGCGGAACGGTCTCGAACAAGGTGCGGTAGGTGGCCTCGCTGGACCTGAGTTCGGCCTCGATGTGTTTGCGGTCGGTGATGTCGGTGAGCACACCGGTCCACACCTGGGTGATGCCGCCGGGCTGCCCGGCATCTCTCACCACCTTGCGGCTGGCCTTGGCATTGATCCACTTGAGGCGGCCACTGGCGGTGCGGATGCGGTACTCGTGTTCCCAGTCGCGGCCTTCGGCAAGCACGGCGCGCACCGACGCATCGTGCGCGGCCAGGTCTTCTTGCAGGATGCAGCGGCGCAAGGCCCGCACGTCACTGCAGGCCTGCTGGGGCGTCAGTTCGAACAGCCCCTACAGACCCGGGCTGAAGTAGCTGAAGAACCAGCCCGAATCGGCCAGGCGGTCGGCGTGGTGCTCGAGTCGGAACATCGCCCCCGGGATCGACGCAGCCAGGTCGAGCAGCAAGGCTTCACCCTGGTGCGCAGACTCCTGCGCCTGCTTGAGCGCGGTGACGTTGTCGTGCGCCACCACCACCCGCAGCGGATCACTGCCGTCGATACGCGAGGCCCGCGCCAGAAACCAGCGGGCCTGGTCGGGTGAGTGACAGCTGTATTCGAACTGGAACTGCTCGATCCGCCCGGCCAGCACGTCGGCAAGCAGCGCGCCGAAGTCCTGCTCCTGGCTGCCGCCCGCCGCCGGCAGCAGGGACGTGCGGGCACACGCTTCGAGGTAGTTCACGCCCTCGCTCACCTGCTGGGCCACGCCGTCGTTGCCGGCAGCGAACTCACGCCAGGCGTGGTTCACCGCCACGATCACGCCGCGTTCGTCGAGCACACACACATGGGCGGCCAGGCCGTCGAGCACCGACTGCACGAACCGCTGCGACAGCGTGAGCGCCAGTTCCATCTGCTTGCGTTCGGTGATGTCGACCACGTACACCAGTCGGCGCGTACGCCCGTCGTCGCCCGGCACCCGCACCGATTCGGACAGGATGTTGAAGCGCTGGCCATCGCGCCGCACCACCTCCCATTCGCCACGCAGTGCACCACCCACCGCCAGGAAGTGCCGATGCAGCCCCAGCACCCGCTCGCGCTGCTCGGGCGCGAACACCAGGGTGAAATCGTGCCCCACCATCTCGTCGCGGTTGTAGCCGTAGAGCGTGCAGTAGGCCGGATTGACGCTGCGCCAGATACCATCGAAGTCGATGACGGCGATGCCGATGGGTGAACATTCGATGAGCTGATCGACCAGTGCCGGCGTCACCTCATGCGGCAGGTCACGCGGCACATGGGCCGGTGGCGGCGCGTCACCAGACACCATGGGCACGACAAACGCCGCACCATCGTCGGACCGGCTGGACAACCCAGGTGTTTCCAGCACGCGGCTGTCACCTCGGGGCGCGGTGCCATCACCCGCCAGTTGTAGCGTCGTGCCCGGATCGTGTGGCATGGTTCGAATGCAGGTCTGGCGCACAAATGATGCCGCCCGATTCTGCGAGTCCCGCCCGAACTTGTCTGCCTCAATCGCGGCAGCAGTTACCCGCACGCGATCTGCCAGCTCGGCCGGGCGGCGACCCGTCCAGGCCAGCAGTTCAGGATTCGACGACCTTCACGCCCTTCCAGAACGCGACGCGGCCCTTGATCTGCTGGGCGGCTTCCTTGGGGTCGGGGTAGTACCAGACGGCGTCGGGGTTGGCGTCACCGTCGACGAACAGCGTGTGATAACGCGCCTCACCCTTCCAGGCGCACATGCTGCGCGTGTTGCTCGGCAGCAGAAACTTCTTGTCGATCGCCGTGTCGGGAAAGTAGTGGTTGCCCTCCACCACCACCGTGTCGTCACTCTCGGCCACCACCACGCCGTTCCAGATCGCCTTCATGTCGTTGCTCCTGTGCCGTTGAAACGCCCGGCTCCCGCGGAGCCCCGGGCAGGTTTTAGCACGGCTCCCGATGCGCTCCACGCACCGCGGTGGATCAACCCTGCCCAGCCCGGCGCAGGCAGTTCTTGCCGGCGCGTTTGCCGGCGTACATGGCGGCATCGGCCAGGTCGAGCAGACCGGCCACGCTGGCGTCGTCGTGCGGCGCCAGGGCATACCCCAGCGTCAACCCGATGTCGCAGGGCACACCCTTGATGTGGAAGGGCTCGGCAAAACCAGCTAGCACCTTGTGGCCGATACGTTCGGCATCGTCCGGGCTGGCCAGACCTCCCACACCGAGCACGAATTCATCACCGCCCAGGCGACAGATCAGGTCTTCGGCGCGCAGCAGTTCCTGCAGGCGCTGGCCGACAGCCGCCAGCAGCAGGTCGCCGGCCTCATGGCCAAGCTGGTCGTTCACCGCCTTGAAGCCGTCGAGGTCGAGCACGTACACCGCCAGGGCACTGGTCGGGCTGGCGCGGCCCAGCAGCGCCGGCAGGTGCTCGCCCATGCCGCGCCGGTTGAGCAGGCCGGTGAGCGCATCGGTCTGGGCGAGCGACCGCATGCGGTCACTTTCGCCGCGCAGATGCACGGCGCTGCGGCGGATGTCCTGCACCCGATGACCCAGCACCAGCATCCACATCGCCATCTCGACAATCGAGCCGAACTGGAAGGCATGCAGCGACCAGAACCCGACCGGCAACCAGCCGAACAACACCCCGACGATGCCCAGCACGCCCAGCGAATAAGCGCCCCATCCCGCCAGAACATAGGCCGCCGCCCGGTCGCCACCACGCAGGCGCTTGAACGCCACCGGCAACACCAGCAGCAGTGGCGCTGGTCCGAGGCCCATTCCGACAGCCTGCGCTGCGGCATAACCCAGTCCGCCCATCGCAAACACCAGGGCGGTGACCCCGGCCAGCACCGCACAGGCTGTGCTGATCACGGCCACACGCGGGCTCACCGACCACACGTCGAGCGCCCGCACCACGAACAGGAAGGCACCACACACGCCGATCAGGATCGAGAACGGTGGCGCGTTGCGCGTGAGCCAGTCGCTCGCTCCCCAGACATGTTGCGGCCCGACGCCCGACAACGCAGCAAAGAAGGCCACCGTGCCCAGCAGCGTGAGCGCGTACAGGCCGAACAGGGCGTCGCGCAGCACGGCCCACTGCACCAGGCTGTAGATCATCAGGCACAGGCCCATGCCGGCCAGCAGACCCTGCAGCCCCTGTTCGCTCGACTCGGCCGCCAGATAGGCCGCAGGTGTGCGCAGCCAGACCGGCGCGATCAGCGTGCCGGTGGTCTGCAGGCGCAGCAACAGCACACGCTGACTGCCGGGCGGCAGATCGAGCGACACCACATGCGAGCGCGCCGGTATCGCCCGCTTGCTCATGGGAACCAGATCACCCAGATGCGCCTGCAATTCGATGCGGGCGCCGTCGAGCACATAGGCATCGACCCGATCGAGCGGCGCGTAGTCCACCTCGAGCATCCAGTGGCGATCGGTGCCAGCGCCCGGCGCCACGTCGATCGGCACGCGCAGCCAGACCGCGCCGGTGCGCCGGCCCAGATTGCCGGCTGGCAGGGCCGAGCGAGTGAAGTCCTGCGACCGCGCCGCCACTTCCTCTACCTGCAAGCTGCCGTCGGCGTCGAACAGCACGGTGGCTACCTGCCAGGCATCGAGTTGCGGCACGTGATCGTCCAGCAACAAGGCCTGCGCATGCGTGGGCAGCGCAGACGCCAGCAGCAGGACGAGGCATGCCAGGCGCAGCAGACAGATTCGGATGGAAGCCATGGTTGTTGCAGATCGGCGGACAGGCGTCCGCAGCGGATGACCAGAGCCTATCGTCAGATCAGGTGAGTTGCTGAAGCCCGGTGCAGGAGGTGACTGCGAGCCAGCTCGTCACAATGCCGCCATGGCACGCGACAAGACCTTCTACACCTGCCGCGACTGCGGCGGCACCAACGCCAAGTGGCTGGGGCGTTGCCCGCACTGCGCCGCATGGAACACACTGGACGAAACCGCGGCCGAACCCGCCGGCCCCGCCAGCGGCAAGCTCAATCGCTTCCAGGCCCTGGCCAAGAGCCTGCCGGTGCAGACACTCAGCGAGATCGAGGCCTCCGAGATCGACCGCACACCCACCGGGCAGGACGAACTCGACCGGGTGCTGGGTGGCGGCATCGTCGAAGGTGGTGTGGTGCTGATCGGCGGCGACCCGGGCATCGGCAAGAGCACGCTGCTGCTGCAGGCGGTCGACGCGCTGGCCGCCACCATGAAGGTGCTGTACGTGAGCGGCGAAGAATCGGGCGCGCAGATCGCGCTGCGCGCACGCCGGCTCGGCCTGGCGGGCGACAAGGTGCGGGTGCTGGCCGAGATCAGCCTCGAGAAGATCCTCGCCACCATCGACGCCGAGGCACCGCACTTCTGCGTCATCGACTCGATCCAGACGCTCTACTCCGAACAACTCACCTCGGCACCCGGCTCGGTGGCGCAGGTGCGCGACTGCGCCGCGCAACTCACGCGTGTAGCCAAGGCGCGTGGCTGCTGCATGGTGCTGGTGGGCCATGTGACGAAAGAAGGCGCGCTGGCCGGGCCACGGGTGCTCGAACACATGGTCGACACGGTGCTGTATTTCGAGGGCGACACCCACTCGAGCTTTCGCCTGGTGCGCGCCATCAAGAACCGCTACGGCGCGGTCAACGAGATCGGCGTGTTCGCCATGACGGAGCGTGGGCTCAAGGGTGTGACGAACCCGAGCGCGATCTTCTTGTCCACCCACGGCGCGCCGGTGCCAGGCGCTTGTGTGCTGGTGACGCTGGAAGGCACACGCCCGATGCTGGTCGAGATCCAGGCGCTGGTCGACGGCGGTGGGCCGAGTCCGCGGCGGCTGTCGGTGGGCCTGGAACGCGACCGACTGGCCATGCTGCTGGCGGTGTTGCACCGCCATGCCGGCGTGGCCAGCAACGATCAGGACGTGTTCGTCAACGCCGTGGGTGGTGTGCGTATCAGCGAACCCGCCGCCGACCTGGCGGTGCTGCTGGCGATCCAGAGCAGCCTGCGCGGCAAGCCGCTGCCGCGTGGTTTCTTCACCTTCGGCGAAGTCGGCCTGGCCGGCGAGATCCGCCCCGCGCCACGTGGCCAGGAGCGGCTGCGCGAAGCCGCCAAGCTGGGCTTCTCGATCGCCGTGGTGCCCAAGGCCAACGCACCGAAAAAGCCCATCGAAGGCCTGACGTTACATGCCGTCGAGCGCGTCGAAGAGGCGATGGACCTGGTGCGCAGCTTGTAACCTGCTCGCGCCGTCGGCTGTGCCGGACAGGCGAGCAACGGGCGCTGCGGTATCGCCAGTGGCCTGAGCACCGCGCGGCCGACTCGTCGGCGGGCCCAAGCGTGCATTGCGGCGATCCCTTACCGGCGCGGCGACATGGCCGGTCTAGCATCGGCGCATGACGATGACCCAGAAGATCATGAAGCAACTTTCATCTCCCGGTGCCAACGCGCTGCTGGTGGGTGCCGCCATCGTGGTCGGCTGGTGGGTCTACGGCTGGCGGGGCCTGGTGCTGGCGATCACGCTGATCGTGTTCTGGATGCTGCTGCAGTTCGGCCGCGCCACACGTGCATTGGCCAATGCGGCCCATCAGCCGGTGGGCCTGGTCGATTCGGTGGTGATGGCGCAGTCGCGCCTGGACACCGGCATGCAGATGGCCGACGTGCTGCAGATCACCGGCAGCCTGGGTGTGCAGCAGGGCAACCGCGACGAATGGTTGTGGCACGACGAGGCCGGCAACGAGTTGCTGGTGACCTTGCGCCGCGGCATCGTCATCCGCTGGGCCGTGGCACGGGTCGACCCCGACACGACCACGCCTCCCCCACAGGTCGCGCCCTGAGGCGCTGCCCGCTACCGCCTCAGGCTGCGACCCGGCCGAAGTGCCGGCGCAGGCAGGCCTCGAGGTCACGCATCTGCATTGGTTTGGTGATGACGTCGTCCATGCCGGCTTCGCGGGCGCGCTGATGGGCCTCGGCAAAGGCATCGGCAGTCACCGCCACGATCACCGGCTGGCTGGGCAAGCTGGCCAAGGCGCGGATCGCCCGGGTGGCAGCCAGGCCGTCCATCACCGGCATGTGCATGTCCATCAGCACCAGATCGAAACGTTCGCGTCGAACCTGCTCGACCGCCAACGCACCGTTCTCACACATCACCGGTGTGTTGCCGCGGCGAGCCAGCAAGGCCGACAAGAGCTTGCGGTTCACCGGATGGTCGTCACAGACCAGGATACGCAGCCGGGCCGGGTCGACCGCCGTGGCATCCAGCGCGTCGGGTGCCGGCGCAGCCACCTCTGACAGCGCAGGCACAGCCGACTCGGCCATGGCGGGCGCCGACGCCAACCCATTTGTCATGTCGGCCACACCAGGCGGCGCAGCGTCATCTGCCCGGTCGATCACGTCGAGCGGCAGGCACAGCGTGAACACACTGCCCCGCCCCGGCTGGCTCGCCACGGTGATGTCACCACCCATCATGCGCGCCAGCGAGCGGGAGATCTCGAGGCCCAGGCCGGTGCCACCGAAGCGGCGCTGAATGCTGGTGTCGGCCTGGCTGAAACGCTGGAACAGCCGCTCCACGGTGGCGCCGTCCATGCCGATGCCGGTGTCGGCCACACTCAGGATCAGTTCGGGCCTGCCACCTTCGGCCGACGGTGCCCGTGTGGCGGCCAGCAGATGCACGGCGCCCACCTCGGTGAACTTGACGGCGTTGCCCACCAGGTTGAACAGGATCTGCTTGAGGCGTTTGCCGTCCAGCCGCACGGCGCCCGGCAGGCCGGCGCCGATGTCGAGCACCAGCGTCAGGCCGCGGGCCCGCGCCTGCGGACCCATCAGGGCCTCGACATCTGCCAGCAAACGGGGCAGATCGACCGGTGTGGCGTCGATGTCGATCTGGCCCGAGTCGAGCCGGGTCACGTCCATCACGTCGTTGAGCAGGCCGACCAGGTGTTCGCCCGATTCACGTGCGGTGCGCAGCAGGTCGACCTGTTCGGCGTCGAGCCGCGTGCCTTCGAGCAGCGACAACATGCCCAGCAGGCCGTTGAACGGTGTGCGCAACTCGTGGCTCATGTTGGCCAGGAAGGCACTCTTGGCACGGCTGGCCTGTTCGGCCTCGTTGCGCGCTTCGACCAGCTTGATGGCCAGCGCCTCGAGCTCGACTCGACGGCTCTCCTGCGATCTGAGCTGACGCACGAGCAAGGCCGCCAGCCCGAGTGTGAGCACACACTGGAACACCGTGAGCGCGATGCTGATGCGGTTGGTGTCACGCACCGCCTCGTTGCGCCGGTTGGCGTATTCGGCAAAGGCCTGGTTGGCGCCGAGCACCAGGTTGCGAAGCGGCTCACCGAAGGCCTCGACGTCCTGCAACATCGCGCGGGCCTCGGCCGGCGACAGCTGATCGGCGGCCGCGTTGATGACCGGGTCGGCTTGCTGGACAAACGCCTGCATCTGGCTGATCAGGTCGGATTGGCCGTCGATCTCGGACACCACCCGGCGCATGCGGTCGGGTTCGATCAGGCCGATGCGGCTGACGAAGATCTCGTAGCGCTCACGCAGCGCGGTGCTGTCTCGGCGCGCCTCGACGGGGTTGGTCTCGACAGCGATCAGGTGCAGCAATTCGCGCAGCCGCAGGTATTCGGTGTTGAGCTGGTAAAAGCTCCACAGGAGGTTGTCACCCTCGTACAGCACCGCGGTGTTGAGCAGCGCCAGCGAGCGCGTCTGCATCAGTCCCACACCGACCAGCATCGACACCAGCAGCAGCGCCGCCAGGGCGAACCAGCGCCCGATGCGTCGCGCCGAGCGACGGCGCACAGCCTCGGGCACCGCGAACGCCTGCTCCATCAGTCGATCTCGATGCTCTTGAGTTGCCAGGCGGCGCGGCTGTAGTAGCGCTCGGAGCGAAGCGTGGCGTCGGTATCGAAGGGGTAGATGATGAACAGCGGGCCCTTGTCGCGCACCGGCATCGGCTTGTCGTCGAGCAGGCGGGCCACGATCACGCCGTACCGGTCGGTGTCATCGGCCGGCAGCGCGACCTTGTAGTCATTGAGCGCCACCGCCTTGAGCGACTTGCCGCTGGCACCGGCGGCGGCGAGCACGTCACGCAGCAGCGGGCCGGTGAACTTGCGCGGCTCCTTGTACCAGGGCGTGTTGGTGGTGAAACTTTGCTGCGGCAGCGCTTCGAGCATGGCCATGTCGAACTCGGCGCGGGCCTCGTTGTTGGTCTTGCCGACCTTGCCGGTGAGTGTGAGCACCACCTTGCCGGTGGGTGCGGCCAGACCGTCGGCCTGGGCAGGGGCGCCCAGCACGGCAAGCACCAGTCCGGCAGCAACAAACAAGCGACGCGACATCATGGGTGGGGATCTCCATCAGGAAGTGAACAATCCAGCGCGCCGGAGTGTCGACGATCGACGCCCGGGCGTCGGTTCGTCCAGCCCGGTGCTGGGGACATTGCGAGTGATTTCGGCAGTTGCAGTGGTCGACTGAACACCGCAGCATCACCCGGATGCGCGGGTCGAGTCGAGTGTGGCCTATGCCACGGCAAGTGGTCGAGGTCGGACGCAGGTCGCTTGTCCGGGGTCACCAAGCGACGATCGCCGGCGGCGCGCGGCTCGGTCGACCGGTTCAGCCGCGTGTCACCGGGCGCGGGAAGTGCCGGCGCAGGCAGGCCGCGATGTCGTCCACATCGAGTGGTTTGGGCAGCAGGTCGTCGATGCCGGCGGTGTCGGCGCGTTGCCGGGTTTCGGGCAGTGGGTCGGCCGTTACCGCCACGATCACCGGCCCGATGTCGCGTGATGCCAGGGCACGGATCGCCTCGGTGGCGCCGAAACCGTCGAGCACCGGCATGTGCAGGTCCATCAGCACCAGATCGAAGCGGTTGCAGCGCGCCAGCGCCACGGCCTGCGAGCCGTCCTCACACATCACCGGATCACAACCGAGGTTGGCCAGGTAGGCCTGCAGCAGCAAACGGTTCACCTCGTTGTCGTCACACACCAGCACACGCAGCGCGACGACGCTGGCATCGACCACCGGCGCCATGGCATCCAGATGCATGTGACTGGTCGGCGGTGCCCCGGCATGCCCCGGGTCGACCAGCACGCCGGGTCGCCCGACCGCGCCGGGCAAGGTCGACGGCTGGGTCGACGGACCCAGCAGATCGGCAGGCTGGGTGTCGGCAAAACCGGCCTCGGCAGGCAGCACCACGCAGAACTCGCTGCCGCTGCCGAGCTCACTGCGGGCGGTGAGGTCACCCCCCATGCGCCGCGCCAGCGTGCGCGAGATCTCGAGGCCAAGGCCCGTGCCACCAAAGCGGCGCTGGATGCTGTCGTCGCCCTGGGCAAAACGCTGGAACAAGCGCGCCAGTGTGGCGTTGTCCATGCCGATGCCGGTGTCGGCCACCCGCACACACAACTGACCGACCCTGCCGGGCGCGCCTGGTGTGACGCTGGACGACGCACTGGCCGGAACACGGGCCGACACCGAGGTCGACCGGCTGGCCAGCTCATCACCCGACCGGCGGACAGGCGTCGCAGGATCGAGCGCGAGCGGCAAGGTGTCGTGCAGCCCGTTCGCGGTTTCGAAACGGCTGTAACCGTCGACGCGCCAGGTCACGGCGATCAGGATGTGGCCTCGTTTGGTGAACTTGATCGCATTGCCGATCAGGTTGAACAGGATCTGCTTGACGCGTTTGCCGTCGATCAGCAGGCGCTGCGGCAGGTCGGGCGCCAACTCGAACCACAACAACAGGCCACGCTCGAGGGCCTGCGGCTCCATGAGCGCCTGCACCTCGTCGAACAGGCGCATGAGGTCGGTCTCGACCGCCACGATGTCGACGCCGCCGGTGTCGAGCTTGGAGATGTCGAGCACGTCGTTGAGGATGGACAGCAGGTGCTCACCCGAGCGCCGCGCGGTGCGCAGGTGGCGCTGTTGTGTGGGCGACAGCGGCCCACCCTCGACCAGCGTCAACATGCCCAGCAGGCCGTGGAACGGTGTGCGCAACTCGTGGCTCATGTTGGCCACGAACATGCTCTTGGCGCGGCTGGCCGACTCGGCCGCCACCTGGGCCTGGCGAAGTTCTTCGGCCAGGCGCTCGAGGCTGGCCTGGCGCCGTTCGGCCAACCGCAACTGGCGCACCACGATCACGGCGAACACCAGCGTCAGCAGGCTCTGGAAAACGGTCAACCCGATGGCGATGCGGTGTTGCAGTTGCACTGCATCGTCACGCCGACCGGCGGTCTCGGCGTCGCGGTGGTAGGCGTCGAGCGACAGGTCGTGCAGCGCACGTGCCATGGGTGTCAGTTCGCCCAGCAGCATCTCGAGGTCAGCCACTCCAGGGTCGCTGGCCGCTGCTTCGCCGATCAGGGGATCGGCCCGGGCAATGAACTCGCGCAACTGTCGCTTGATCGGGTCCGTGCCATGACCGATGCGCGTCAGGAGATCGGGCTCGCCGGCGTTGGCCTGGTCGACCCGGCTGACGAACAGCTCGTAGCGCAGGGAGACGTCTTGCCGAGACTCGGCGCCGGACCTGGCGACGGCGGAACGCAGGGCATCGACCAGACGCAGGTACTCGTTTTCGACCTGTCCGAAGGCAAAGGTCAGGCTGTGCGTGCGCGACGCGACACTTTCCTCGAGCAGCTTCTGCGTGGTCGACTGCACCCAGCTCACACCGGCAAAGGCAACCACCAGGATCGCACCGATGAGACCGAGCCCACGCCACTGACGCGCGCTGACACTGGGCGCCGGTGCCTGCGCAGCCGGAGGTGGAGCGGATTCGCTCAAGTGCCGCCTGAAGGTGAGAGGTGGTGGGGCCGACTGCGCCCGATCAGTAGACCTCGGCGCGTGACGTGTTTACCCGAAATGGCAAATGTAGTGGTAGGCCTCACCTTCGACACGGATGTCGAAGCTCGAATTGCCCGGCACGTCGAACTTGTCGCCCGCACCGTAGCGGGTCCACTCGCTGGCGCCGGCCAGCCGCACGCTGCAGGCACCGGCCACACCTTCCATGATCTCGGGCGCACCGGTGTTGAAGGTGAGTGTGGCGGGCAGGATCACGCCCACACTCTTCTTCGTGCCATCGGCGAGCGTGATGCCGTGCGAGACACATTTGCCGTCGAAGTACACATTGGCCTTGGTGGAGATCGTGGCGGCGAGGGTGGCGGTGATCGGGTCTGACACGGAAGTTCCTGGTCGAAGCGCACGCACGGTGCGTGCGCGGGTTGCAAGGGTGCGGCGGGTCGCGCCCGAGCGTGGACGGGGCCGCCTAAAATCGCGGATTATCCCCGCCCGATCCGCCCCGCCGACGCAGTGCGCCGCACGCCGGGCGGCCGATTCCAGACGCTCTCAGCGAGCCTGCCCTCGAAAGTTGCCCCGACGTGTCCGCCACCATTCTTCAGAACCTCCCCGCCGGCCAGCGCGTCGGCATCGCCTTCTCGGGCGGCCTCGACACCAGCGCGGCCGTGCACTGGATGCGCGGCAAGGGCGCCATCCCCTGCGCCTACACCGCCAACCTCGGCCAGCCCGACGAGAGCGACTACAACGAGATCCCGCGCAAGGCGCTGGCCTACGGCGCCGAGATCGCCCGGCTGATCGACTGCCGCGCCCAGCTGGTGGCCGAAGGCATCGCCGCCATCCAGTGCAGCGCCTTTCACATCAGCACCGGTGGCGCCACCTACTTCAACACCACGCCGCTAGGCCGGGCCGTGACCGGCACGGCGCTGGTGGTGGCCATGCGCGACGACGGCGTCAACATCTGGGGTGACGGCAGCACCTACAAGGGCAACGACATCGAGCGTTTCTACCGCTACGGCCTGCTGGCCAACCCTGCCCTCAAGATCTACAAGCCCTGGCTGGACCAGACCTTCATCGACGAACTCGGCGGGCGCAAGGAGATGAGCGAGTACCTCATCGCCCACGGCTTCGACTACAAGATGAGTGTCGAGAAGGCCTACAGCACCGACAGCAACATGCTCGGCGCCACACACGAGGCCAAGGACCTGGAGTTTTTGAGTTCGGGCATGCGCATCGTCAACCCCATCATGGGTGTGGCTTTCTGGAAGGAAGAGGTCGCGGTCAAGGCCGAAGAGGTGACCGTGCGCTTCGAGGAAGGTGTGCCCGTGGCGCTGAACGGCCGCAGCTTCCCGAGCGCGGTCGAGCTGTTCATGGAAGCCAACCTCATCGGCGGGCGCCACGGCCTGGGCATGAGTGACCAGATCGAGAACCGCATCATCGAGGCCAAGAGCCGTGGCATCTACGAAGCCCCCGGCATGGCGCTGCTGCACATCGCCTACGAGCGCCTGGTGACCGGCATCCACAACGAGGACACCATCGGCCAGTACCGCGCCAATGGCCGCACCCTGGGCAAGCTGCTCTACCAGGGCCGCTGGTTCGACCCGCAGTGCCTGATGCTGCGCGAGACGGCGCAGCGCTGGGTGGCACGCGCCATCACCGGCGAGGTGACCCTGGAACTGCGCCGCGGCAACGACTACAGCCTGCTCAACACCGAGAGCCCCAACCTCACGTATGCGCCCGAGCGCCTGTCGATGGAAAAGGTCGAGGACGCCGCCTTCACACCGGCCGACCGCATCGGCCAACTGACCATGCGCAACCTCGACATCAGCGACACACGCGACAAGCTGGGCATCTACAGCCGCACCGGCCTCTTGGGCAGCGGCTCGGAAGGCAGCATCCCCCTGCTGACGCCGCCGCAGGGCTGAGCCACGGCGCACGAGTCGATCCGGCATCACACCGGGCAGCAACCGATCAGCCACCGGGTCGACGCCCCGGCAGATACGCCGCCCCGCAGGCCCACCGGTCTGCGGGGCGGTGTCGTTTGAGGGTGGCAGTCCGGCGGGCTGTCGCCAGCGCGACGCCGGCTCAGGGCATGGCCCGATGGTGGCGCACGCCACATGCGCATAGAACCGCAGGCAGCACGCGGCGCACACAAGTAGACCAACGTGACCGGCGAGTCACACGCGCGCCGCCTCCCATCCGTCCACCCCTGACGGCCGAGCCTGGCCGCACCGGAGTTCCTGCATGACCCTGTCCGTGAACCTCGCCGACCTGCGTGCCCAGCTGGCCCCGCTGCCGCCCAGCGCCTACCAGGTGCCGGCTGACCGGCCGCACCTGAAGCACTGGCCGCACCGCCTGCCGCTGCAGCTGGACGTGCCCGAGACCTCGCTGTGGTTCAACCTCGAGGTGAGCGCGCGGCGCCACCCGAACAAGCCGGCCTATGTCTTCTTCGGCGCCGAGCTGACGTTCGCCGACCTTTACCGCCAGGCCGAGGCGCTGGCTGGCTGGCTGCAGGCGCAGGGGGTGGGCACTGGCGACCGGGTGGCGATCTTTCTGCAGAACAGCCCGCAGTACGTCGTGGCCTTCTATGCCGTGATGCGAGCCAACGCGGTGGTCGTGCCAGTCAACCCGATGAACCGGGTCGAGGAGTTCGGCCACTACATCACCGACCCGGACACCAGGGTGGTGATCACCAGCGCGGACCTGGCCACCGTCGTCGCCACGGCCAACGCCGCCCTGCCCGCCGACCAGCGCATCGGCGCCCTGCTCGTCACGTGTCTGGCCGAAACCCTGCCGGGCGGACGCAGCAGCGCCATCCCGCCTGACCTGGCGCCCTCGCCCGCCATCGCCGCCTGGCTGGACGCCGACCCGCCGCTGCCCGACGGCGCCACCCGCTGGGCCGACGCCCTGGCCGCCGCCGCCACGCCCGGCCCACACACCGCCCAGGCCGACGACCTGGCGCTGCTGCCCTACACCTCGGGCACCACCGGCCTGCCCAAGGGCTGCATGCACACACACCGCACGCTGATGCACAACGCCGCCGGTGGCGCCAAGTGGGTGCCGGGTGGCGCCGAGACCATCAGCCTGGGCGTGGTGCCGTTCTTCCACATCACCGGCATGTTGTACGGTGTGTTGTCGCCAGTGCTGGCCGGCTCGACCACGGTGGTGATGCCGCGCTGGGACCGCGAACTGGCCGGCCGGCTCATCTCGCGCTACGGCGTGACCCACTGGACCTGCATCCCCACCATGGTGATCGACCTGTTCGCCAGCCCCAACGTGAAGAGCTTCGACCTCACCAGCCTGCGCTACATGACTGGCGGCGGTGCAGCCATGCCCGAGGCGGTGGCCGAAAAGCTGCGCGCCGAGTTCGGCCTGACCTTCATCGAGGGTTACGGCCTGACCGAAACCGCTGCGCCCAGCCACTCGAACCCGGCGGAGCGCGCCAAGCTGCAGTGCCTGGGCATCCCGATCTTCGGCACCGACTCACGCGTGGTCGACCCGGTCAGCCTGGAGGAACTGCCCCTGGGCGAAGTCGGCGAAATCGTCACCCACGGCCCGATGTTGTTCAAGGGTTACTGGAAACACCCCGAGGCCACCGAGGCGGCCTTCTTCGAGCTCGACGGCAAACGCTTCTTTCGCACCGGCGACCTGGGCCGCATCGACGAGGACGGCTACTTCTTCATTACCGATCGCCTCAAACGCATGATCAACGCCAGCGGCTACAAGGTCTGGCCGAGCGAAGTGGAACTTCTGCTTTACAAGCACCCGGCCATCGCCGAAGCCTGCGTCATCTCGACCAAGGACGCCTACCGTGGCGAGACGGTGAAAGCCGTCGTCGTGCTGCGCGCCGACTTCAAGGGCAAGACCAGCGAGGCCGACATCGTCGCCTGGGCCCACGAACACATGGCCGCGTACAAGGCGCCGCGCATCGTCGAGTTCACCGATGCCCTGCCCAAGAGTGGCTCGGGCAAGGTGATGTGGCGGCTGCTGCAGGAAAAGGAAGCACAGGCCACGGCCAGCGCCGGGTGACCGATCGCCGGGGCGCTCGGCCCTGATGCCGAGCCGCGGTCAGGCGCCGGATCAAGGTGGCGCCAGGGGCCGCCCCCCCCGGCCGGACCGACGGCGCGGCGCCAGTTCGTCCTCGCAGGTCTTGCGAACCGGTGGCTCAGAACGGCACGTCGTCGCCCACCACTTCGCTGGGCACCCGCACCACGGTGACGGTGCAGTCGGCCTGCGCCACCACCTGCGAGCTGACGCTGCCCAGGTAACGCCGCAGCGCCGAGTTGCCACGGGCGCCCATGACGACGTGGTCGACCTGGGTGCGCTTGGCGAACTCGACGATGGCCGCCGAGGCATCGGGCGCTTCGAGCACGTGAAAGGTGAGGCGGCTCTCGTCGAGTTCCAGCGCCTGCGAGATCGGCCGGGCCCAGTGCTTCAGGCCGACCAACTGCTTGACGTGCAGGCTGCGCCCGGCCGCGTCGGTGAGTTCGTCCATGCCGATGCGCGCGGTCTTCATCACACTCACACAGGCCAGGCGGGCGCCGGGTTCGGTGACGAGCACGCGGCGCACCGTCTCGCGCAGCAGGTCGAGCAGCTCGCTGGTGGCGCCTTCGACGTCGACCGCGGCCATCACGATGGGCGCGCGCTTGAGTTGTTCGGCCACTCCCGAGCGGCTGACCGGCTCGGCGCCCATGGCGGCGAACCAACGTTTGAACTGCCTGAACTTGCCCGACGTGGCGGCCCGTTCGGCGCGTTCGGTGAGCCGCACATTGCCGGGGTTCTGCAGTTCCTGCGCCAGTTGGGCAGCACTGGCGTGGCGCTTGTCGGCCTGCACCTCGAGGCAGCGCAGGATGATCTCCTGCAACCAGGGCGGGATGGCCGGGCGGATGGCGCGCGGCGGTATCGGCTCCTTGTACAGGCGCTCGCGCAGGCCACGCACGCTGCTGGGCGCGCCGAAGGGGCGCTCGCCGGTGGCCAGGTGATACATCATCACGCCCAGCGCGAACAGATCGCTGCGCGGCTCGCTTCGCAGGAACTGCACCTGCTCGGGCGACATGTAGGGCCCCGTGCCCATGGGCAGGTTGAACTCCTCGTCGAGCAGGTCGGGCAGATGGTCGTGGCGCGACAGGCCGAAGTCGACCAGCACCACGTCGCCGGCACGTTCGCCGCGGTCACCGTCGTGGGCACGCAGCAGGATGTTGCTGGGCTTGACGTCGAGGTGGATCACGTTCTGGCGGTGCAGCTCGTGCAGCGCAATCGCCACCCGTGCGCCGATGCTGGCCACCTCGTCGGGCGGAATCGGCGCCTGGTCCAGGCGCGGGCGCAGCGACTCACCCTGGACGTGCTCCATCACGATGTAGGGCCGTGTCGTGAAGTCGCCCTTGGCGATGAACCGGGGCACATGCACACCCTTGAGCATGGGCAGGATCATCATCTCGACCTCGAAGCCGACGATGGTGGCCGGGTCCTCGCCGCCCTTGATGCGCGGCACCTTCATCATGAGCGGCAGGTGATGGTCCGGGTGGCTGACGCGCCACAGGTTGGCCATGCCGCCCTGGTGCAGTCGTTCGTCGAGGTGAAAGCCGTCGATGACGTCGCCGGCCCGCGGGGCACGCACCGGTAGATGGTCGGCGCCGGCGGGACCGAGGGGCTGTTCGGGTTCGATGCTCATGCGCAGTGGCTACGTGGCCTCAAGTTCCGTGGAACAGCCGTTGGCCCAGCGCGGCGGGCAGACCGGCCGCAATGATCTTGGCCGCCGTGGATTCGTGGTCATACGGCACACGGTGGAACGTGAGCGTGCAACGTTCATCGTCGAACATCGCCCAGCAGGCAGCCGGATCACCGTCGCGCGGCTGGCCGGCCGAGCCGGGTAGCGCCAGCCATTGACGATGTGACGGCACCGGCACGGCCACCCCGGGCGTCGGGCGGAAGTCGGCGATCTTGCCGGTGCTCGACAGGTGGTACAGCATGGGCTGATGCACGTGGCCGACGAAGGTGTGGCGGGCGCGTGTGGCATGCATGCTGCGGACCGCCTCGGCGCGCCCGAGGATGTAGTCCCACTGCGGCGGTGCATAGGCATTGGCGTGCACGAACAGGCAGTTGCCAGATTCGTGGGTGTAGGGCAGGCTGGCCAGGAAGTCGATCTGCTTGTCGTCGAGTTGCGAGCGGGTCCACTCGATGACATTTCGGGCGTCGTCGTTGAGGTTCGGCCCCGGGCCCCTGACGACGCCGTCGTCGTGGTTGCCGCGCACCGCAATGGCGCCCTGGTCGACCAGATCGATCACCCGGTCGACTATCCAGGCAGGGTCGGCACCGTAACCCACAAAATCACCCAGCAGGGCCAGCCGTTCGACGCCGTGCAGGTGGGCCTGTTCGAGACAGGCCTCGAAGGCCTCGCGGTTGGCATGGATGTCGGTGATGAGGCCCAGCTTCATGTTCTTGTCTCCAGCAACTTTCGCTTGTAACGGTCAGGGTCGGGGCAGGGGCTGACGCCACGCTGTCGAGCGTCGCGCCTGGGCCAGGCCTTGCTGGTGTGGCGCAACGAGGCGCTTACCAGGGCTAGCCCTAGAATTCGCGACCGGTCCAGAGTGCCCCGAGGCACCACGCGGCTCGCCCCGGTACAGCGCCATGGCGCAGCAGCAACATGCGCCAGCCCGATTCATCATCCCGCACCTGCCAACCGACACCACCATGCACCACCCCGCCACTCACGCCACGACCGCGGCGCAGCCCCCGGACAGTGTGCAGCACTGCGAGGTGCTCATCATCGGCGGCGGACCGGCCGGGGCCACGTTGGCCAACCTGCTCGGGCGCAAGGGACGCAACGTGGTGATGCTCGAGAAGGCGCATCACCCGCGGTTTCACATCGGTGAATCGCTGCTGCCGGCCAACGGCAAGTTGTTCGACGAACTCGGCGTGCGGGGCGAGATCGACGCCATCGGCATGCCCAAGCTGGGCGTCGAGTTCGTGTCGCCTGACCATGAGCACTGCAGCTACATCGAGTTTGCCGACGCCTGGGACAAGACCATGCCCCGGGCCTGGCAGGTGCGCCGCTCGGAGTTCGACGAGATCTTGTTTCGCCACGCCCGGCTGCAGGGTGCGCGCTGCATCGAAGGGGCACGCGCCCGCAACGTGGCGTTCGACGCCACCGGCGCCGATGTCGACGTCGACCATGACGACGGCCGCAGCGAACGCTGGCGCGCGCGGTATGTCGTCGATGCCACCGGCCGCGACACCCTGCTGGCCAACCAGTTCAAGTGCAAGCGAAAACACCCCAAACACAGCAGCGCGGCGTTGTACGGGCACTTCGTGGGGGCCAGACGGCTCGAAGGTTCGCGCGAAGGCAACATCAGCATCTTCTGGTTCAAGCACGGCTGGTTCTGGTTCATCCCGCTTGCCGACGGCGCCACCAGCATAGGTGCGGTGTGCTGGCCGTATTACCTCAAGTCGCGCGACAAGCCGCTGGTCGAGTTCTTCCGCGACACCATCGCCCTGTGCCCGGCATTGGCTGAGCGCTTGAACGGCGCCACCCTCATCGACGACCAGGTGCACGCCACCGGCAACTACGCCTACACGGCCGACCACTGCGCCGGTGACCGGTATGTGATGCTGGGTGACGCCTACGCCTTCATCGACCCGGTGTTTTCGTCGGGTGTGATGCTGGCGATGAAAAGCGCCTTCGCCGCGGTCGACCTGGTCGAAGCCACACTCGATGCGCCGGCACGAGCCCCCGCGGCCCGCCGCGCCTACGACAAAGTGCTGCAGCACGGGCCACGCGAGTTCTCGTGGTTCATCTTCCGTGTCACCAACCCGACCATGCGCGACTTCTTCATGAGCCCTGCCAACCCGATGCGTGTGAAAGAAGCACTGCTGTCGATGCTGGCCGGCGACATCTACGGTTCCACGCCGATCTGGCGCTCGCTGCGGCTGCTGAAGGCGCTGTATTACCTGGTGTCGCTGCAGAACATGGGGCGGACCTGGCGAGCCTGGAAAGCCAGACGCGTCAACATCCGCGACGTCGAGGCGCTGTCTTCGTGACGCGGCGCCACACTTTGCGCCCCGCGTCACCGGTCCTGACCCTGCGCCTGGTTCGTCACCCCGGCATCGGCCTGGCGGCGGGTGCAGCCTGGCTGACGGCGGCCGCCGCGGTGGCCACCTCTGCCTTTGCGACACCAGCTTTTGCAGCACCGGCCTCGGCAACACCCGCTCTTGCCGCGCCGGAAGAAGCCGGTGCCATCGGCCCGCTCGCTGCACCGCCCTTGCCGGCACCTGCAGCGGTCGGGGCAGCCGCGTCACCGGTCACGTCACCTTCGGCGGGCACGAGCCGGGTCGCGCCGGCAGACTCTGCAGTGCCGAGCATCCGGCGCTGGACGACGACCCCACCTCTCACCACCTCGCTGCCACTGTGGGAGCTCGGCATCGGTGCAGCCGGCCTGACGCTGCCCGACTACCGCGGCGCGGCTCACAAGCGCCACTACCTGCTGCCGGTGCCGTATGTGATCTACCGCGGCGCCTTTCTGCGTGCCGATCGCGAGGGCGCCCGCGCCGTGCTGCTCGACAGCAACCTCCTGGACGTCGACATCAGTGTGGCCGGCACCCCCCCTTCGCGCAGCGAGCCCGACGGCCCACGCGCCGGCATGCCCGACCTCGAGCCGACCTTCGAGATCGGGCCCAACGTCAATGTCACCTTGTGGCGTGACAAGACCAGCAACCGCAAGCTGCACCTGCGGCTGCCGGTACGCGCCGCCATCGGGCTGCACGGCGGGTTTCACAACGTGGGCACCACCTTCGACCCCAAGCTGAACTTCGACATCGCCAACGTGGGTCTTGGCTGGCGCATGGGCATGCAACTCGGCGCCCTGAACGGCTCGAAGCGTTACCACCAGCGCATCTACAGCGTCAGCCCCGAGCAGGCCACCGCCAGCCGGCCGGCCTACGAGGCCCGCGGCGGCCGAGCCGGCTGGCAGGTGCTGGTCGCCACCTCGCGCCGCTTCGAGAACTTCTGGGTCGGCGGCTTCCTGCGCCACGACACACTGGGCAACGCCTCGTTCGTCGACAGCCCGCTGGTGCAGCGCCGCCACACCTGGACGGGCGGGCTGGGCGTGGCCTGGGTGTTCGCACGTTCGAGCCGGATGGTCGACGTGGTGGAGCGCTGAGGAACATACGTGAATTCAGCCAGGGAGACACGCACTCCGGCGCCGATCGCAGAATCGGGCGCCAGGCAGAAGGGCTCGATTCTGCGATCGGGCACGCGGTCCGGTATCGCGGGTCACCTGCCGACCGAACCGGCCACACTGATGTCACCACCCGAAGTCAGGCGCCGGCCGGCCTGGCCACTGCGCCTGCTGCTCACCCCCTGGCTGCTGGTGCTGCTGGCCTGGCTCGGCCTCATCTCGCTGAGCTGGAACCTCATCGCCCTGCCCCTGCTGCTGCTGCCCAGGAGGCCGGGCCAACGCATAGGCCGCGCCGGCATCGCCCTGGGTTACCGCTTCTACTGGGCCTGCGCCCGCGCCAGTGGCCTGATGCGACTGGACGCCAGCGCCCTGGACGTGCTGCGCAACGAGCCCGGCGGCCTGATCATTGCCGCCAACCACCCGAGCATGCTCGACGCCGTGATGCTGGTGGCGCGCCTGCCGCGCGGCGTGTGTGTCATGAAAGCCAGCCTGCTGCACAACCCGCTGCTCGGTGCGGCCACCCGGCTCGCACGTTACATCCCCAACCACGACCCGCTGACCTTGATCCGCGCCTCGGTCGCCTGCCTCAAGGAGGGCGGACAACTCGTGTTGTTTCCCGAAGGCACCCGCACCGAAACCCCGCCGCTCAACCCGCTGCTGCCCGGCCTGGGGCGCATTGCCCTGCGGGCACATGTGCCGGTGCAGACCGTCATCATCGAGACCGACTCACCCTACCTGGGCAAGGGCTGGCCGCTGTGGCGCATGCCGCCGCTGCCCATCGTCTTTCGCGCCCGCCTGGGCGAGCGGTTCTGCATCGAGAGTTTCACCATGGCAGGGAGCGGGCCACGAGAAGGTGCCAACGCCGCCAATGCGCTGATGGCCGAACTCGACGCCGACTTTCGCCGGGAGTTGCATTAAGTGTCCTTGTCCAGCGCCGGCGGCCCGGCCAGCCACGTCCTCATCATCCCGAGCTACAACACCGGCCCCAAGGTCTACGAGACGGTGAGCGCGGCGCGCGCCGCCTGGCCCGAGGTGTGGGTGGTCGTCGACGGCAGCACCGACGGCACGGCCGAAGGCCTGGCCCGCCTGGCCGACGGTGACCCCGGCCTGCACCTGCTGGTGTTGCCGGCCAACGCCGGCAAGGGATCGGCGGTGCTGCACGGCCTGCTGGCTGCGCAGGCGGCGGGCGCCACCCATGCCTTGACCATGGACTCGGACGGCCAACATCCGGCCGACCTGATCGGCTCGTTCATGGCGGCGTCGCAGGCGCACCCGGACGCCATGATCCTGGGTCAGCCGGTGTTCGACGCCAGCGCGCCGCTGCTGCGGGTGCGTGGGCGGCGCATCTCGAACGGCTGGACCAACCTCGAGACGCTGGGCGCTGGCATCAACGATTCACTCTACGGTTTTCGGGTCTACCCGATCGCACCGCTCATCGCGGTGATGCGCGGCCAGCACTGGATGCGGCGTTTCGACTTCGACACCGAAGCGGTCGTGCGGCTGGCCTGGCGCGGCGTGGCGCCCATCAACCTGCCCGCGCCGGTGAAATACCTCAGCGCGGCCGAGGGCGGCGTCTCACACTTCAACTACGTGCGCGACAACGTGTTGCTGACCTGGATGCACACCCGCCTGATGATCGAATTCGCCCTGCGCCTGCCGTTGCTGGCCTGGCGAAGGTTGCGCGGTGCGCCGCCCTTCCAGTACCGCGGCCGCGGGATCTGACGCCAGCGGCGGTCGCCAGCTGGCAAACCCGCCAGCGCCTGGTAGTCCGCTCAGTGCCAGGGCGGTCCCTGCGTCGCGGCAGCGCACACAACGACCGGACCACCCGCACCATCACCGTCAGATCATGCCGCCGTTGATCGACAGCACCTGGCCGGTGATGTAGCCCGCGTCGGGCCCGGCCAGGAAGGCCACCAGTGCGGCCACTTCGTCGGGCCGCCCGGCGCGGTTGGCCGGCACCAGTTGCTTGATCGTGGCGGCGTCGAACAGGCCGGCACTCATGTCGCCGGCAATGATGCCGGGCGCCACCGCGTTGACCGTGATGCCGCGGCTGGCCAGTTCGAGCGACAGCGCCTTGGTCGCGCTGTTGAGTGCACCCTTGGCCGCAGCGTAGTTGACCTGGCCGCGGTTGCCGGCCACCCCTGCCACCGACGAGATGTTGATGATGCGGCCCCAGCGGGTGCGGATCATCGGCATCGTGAGTGGCTGGGTGACGTTGAAGAAACCGTTGAGCGACACGTCGATGACACGGCTCCATTGCTCGGCACGCAGCGCAGGAAACACCGCGTCGTCATGGATGCCGGCGTTGTTGACGACGATCTGCACGGCGCCTTGTTCGAGCACGCGCTCCAGTGCCGCCGTCGTGGCCGCCCGGTCGGTGACGTCGAACACCAGCGCCTGCGCCTGGTGCAACGCAGCACCGGCGTTGATCTCGGCCACCAGCGCCTCGGCGCGTTCGGCTCGCCCGTTGGCATGCACCAGCACCTGCGCGCCCAGCGCTGCCAAGCGGCGCGCGACAGCACCACCGATGTCGCCACTGGCCCCGGTGACCAGAGCCCGTTTGCCGGCCAACGTGGCGGCGGAGGCGGCGGCGACAGAAGCAGCAGGGGCAACAGGCGGCGTGTACGACATATGAGGCAACCCGGCACGCTGCACGAGCGGCCAACAGAAGAACAACTTGATCAGCGATCGACGCCGGCGAGTTCGAGCACCACGGCAGCTCGGCCACTCACGACCGGTTCACCAGCGTGCACCACCTCGAAACGGTACAGGATCTGGCGCTCGTCGCCGGCCAGGCGTTCGGCGCTGACCCTCAGCTCACCGGTCAGGTCGTCCAGGCGCAGCCGGTTCAATTCGACCGACCGTGCGCTGGCCAGCATGCCGGGACGCATCGTCGCACCGTGCGTCTGCGCCAGCAGTGCACCGTGCAGCGCCATCGCCTGACCGGCATATTCGATCGCCGCGGTGGCCGGCAGGCCGTGGGCCGAGCGCAAGGGATTGGTGATATCGCGGTGGCTGATGGCCAGGCAGTCGATGTGGGTTTCGTCCCAGCCGATCAGCTCGTGCAGCAGGCACATGTTGCCGGCGTGTGGCACCAGGGCGGCGATGCCGGCGTGGTCGAGCAAGGGCGCGGCCCGAGCACAGGACATGGCATCGGCGCCGATGCCGGCGTTGGCGCTTGCGCCTGGACTGGACCTGACCCCGGCACGCTCGCCGCAGCTGACACTGTTGGCCTGATGCCGGCCGATGTCACTCACGACAACTCGATCACCAGGCGCAACGCGCGGTCGTCGCCCAGCACCAGCCGGCGCGGCGCGGCATCGTGAGGGCCTGCCAGCGCCGCCAGCAGCGGCAGGCCACGTGCGGCGGGTATGGCCAGGCGCAGGGCTTCCAGACCCGCGTCGGCACACGGTGTGGCCGGGCCGGCGTCACTTGCCGGACACAAGCTGATGCGCAGGCGTGTGACCGGGCGCGTGTCTGAGCTCGCGATGGGCTGCGTGACCGCTTGTGTGGTCGCCAGCGCGGCGGCCGGTGTGGCCTGCGCGGCGGTAAAACCAGCCGGCGCCAGCAGCAGTGCCAGACCCAGGCTGTCGGGCAAGGCGCGTTTGCCGTGCAATGGTTCGGGATAGGGTGTGTCGCTGGCGACCAGCAGCAGCGGCTGGCCGAGGTCGAGCAGCTGGATGGCCGCCTCGATCAGGCCGGCCGTGAAACTGGCGTCGAAGGCACACACACTCGTCGACGCTGCCTGGCTGGCCACGGCGATGTGCCAGTAGCCCGCAGCGGCGTTGTGCACCGAGTTGGTAAAACGTGTCGGCGACACCAGGCGCGACGGGTCGGCCAGTTGCTCACACAAGACGTGGCAGTTCAGGCCGTCACCGCTGGACGACGTGAACACACTCGCCAGGTTGCCCGGGTCGAGGCCCGCGTCGGCGCACGCTGCGTCGGCCACGGCCATCGCCACCTTGACGGCCGCACTGGCACGACGCCGTTCGGCTGCAGGCAGACGTGCCGGCGCCGGCAACACCGCAGGCGCAAACACCCAGGGCGCTTCACCCCGCAATGCCGGCTGTGCGGCCGACCAGTTCACCAGCCCCGGGCCGAGCAGGCCGATGCCGAGCACCTCGACCTCGATGCTCGGCCATGCGGCGCCGACCAGCGCAGCACCATCGGCCAGCGAGGCGGCTGACGTGACGGCAGCGGCGGCCATGTTGGTCAGCCCGGCAGTCACACGAACTGCGGAAACGGAAGACACCGGTGCAACAGCAGCCGCGCCAGTGCCTGGCTCGGCAACACGTACCGACTCACGCCCGAACACCAGGCTGGCGTTCGAGCCGCCGAAGCCGAACGAATTGCTCAGCACATGGCGCAGCGGCGCCTGGCGGTTGGCATCCAGATACGCGGCGTGTAACTCGGGGTCGGGCTGGCTGCGGTTCAGGCCGGCGGGCGCCAGGCCGTCTTCGAGGCAGATCAGGCAGATGGCCGCCTCGACCGCACCAGCCGCGCCCAGGGTGTGGCCGGTGGCGCCCTTGGTCGAACTGCACGGCGTGTGGCTGGCGAGGTCGCTGCCGAACTCGGCGCACACCGCCTTGTCCTCGGCCGCGTCGTTGTTGGGTGTGGCCGTGCCGTGCAGGTTGATGTAGTCGATGTCACCCGGCGCAAGCCCCGCACGAGCCAGTGCCTGGCGCATGGCCGCCCGGGCACCGGCGCCGTCGGGATGCGGCGAACTCATGTGGTATCCGTCGTTGCTTTCGCCGCAGCCCAGCAACCAGCCGGCCACGGGTTGGCCGGGTGCGGGCTCACGTTCGAGCAGTGCATAGGCCGCGGCTTCGCCGAGTGACAGGCCGCTGCGTGCGGCGTCCCAGGGCTGGCAGATCTGGTGCGAGAACAACTCGAGTGAATTGAAGCCGTACAGCGTCGTGAGGCACAGGCTGTCGACGCCGCCCACCACCACCGCATCGGCCCAGCAGGCGTCGATGAGTCGCGCTGCCGCGCCGAACACCTTGGCGCTGGACGAACAGGCGGTCGACACCACCCAGCAGGGCCCCTCCAGCCCGAGTGCGGCCGAGACAAACCCGGCGGTCGAGTAGGTGTTGTGGGTGGTGGCGTAGTGGAAATCGGCTGGCAGGCTGCCATCGGCGTGGCGGTGGCGATACGCCAGCTCGGTCTGCAGGATGCCCGAGGTGCTGGTGCCCAGCACCACCGCCACACGGCTGGCGCCCCAGCGTCGACGCGCCGCGAGCACGGCATCGGCAAAACCGTCCTGCTGCAGGCCCAGCCAGGCCAGGCGGTTGTTGCGACAGTCGTGGTGCGCCAGCGCCGCGGGCAGTTGCACCGCGTCGACACCCGCCACGGCGCCGATGTAGCCGGGCAGCGCCACATCCAGAAAGTCGCACGGCACCAGGCCGCTGCGCTGGGCGTGCATTGCGGCACGGGTGGCCGCGCGGCCCAGGCCGATGGCGCTGGCCAGCGTGTAGTGGGTGATGGCGCGCGGGATGGCGCGCGGCGCCGGCAACCGCGCCTTGGCGCCGTGGTCGGGTGCGGCTGGCGGCGTGAAGGCTGCAGCGGTCATGCCTCGGCTCCGGTCGCAGGTATGAGTATGGGTACGGGTGTGGATGCGGATGCGGATGCGGATGCGGATGCGGATGCCGGCAAGCTGGCCACCAGCAGCACGTTGGCGAAAGGGGTGCCGGCACTCATCGGCCGGGGCGTGACGTCGAAACCCAGCTCGCGCAGGTGCTCGGTCCAGGCGCTGAGCGGGCGGCCATGGGTGGGCGCGGCACGGTGGCCACGCACACGTGTGACGACCCGGTCGACCCACTGGCTGATGGCAAAACCGAGGGTGGCGTGTTGGTCGCCCACGCGCAGCAGCAACTTGCCGGGGCCCGGGCGCTCGGCCGCGCGCTGGCCGAGGGCGGCGCGCACACGCAGCAACAGGTCGTCCTGCGCGGCATGGTCGACGTAGTGCAAGACGTCGAGGATGACGACCACGTCGCACGGCGGCAACTCGGCCTGGCGCATGTCGGCGCAGATGAACTGCGCGGCATCGCCCAGCGCGGCGCGGGCACGTTGCACGTCGCGTGGCATGAGGTCGATGCCGGTGACACTGGCGCCGACCGGCGCTTCGGCCCAACCTGCGGGCCAGACCGCACCGCGCCGCGCGCAGGCCAGGATGAGGCTGGCCAGCAGGCCCTGGCCACAACCGATGTCGACGACCTTGGCCCCCGGCGCGATCTGGCCGCTGGCGAACAGGTAGTGAAACACCGGGTCCAGCGTCAACTTGCCACGCGCGAAATGCCAGGCGAAGTGCCCGGCCGCGCGGTAGGGCGCCCGGGCGGCGTCCACCAGGGCGCGCCAAGCCGGCTCGGCGGCCGTGGCCTGGCCGGACACGACGGCAGTCTGGTCGAGGCGGGTGTTCATCGCGCGTAGGTCCGGGCGGGGAGCCGGCTGTGGTTGTGCCCGGCGTGCTGGTGCGCCGTGGCGGGGTCGATGGTCTTGTCGCCAGGGCCGGACGACGTGGCAGCGCCGGGTGTTGCGGCCTGACCGGCAGCCGCAATAACCGGATCGTTCAGCGCGTCACCCAGTGTCACCCAGCTCAGCCCGGCCAGCCTGGCTTGCTCGAACAGCGCCGGCAACACGGCCAGCAGCACCGGCGCGCCAAGCGCGTCGCGGGCGGCATGGCCGTCGTGCAGCAGCAGGATGTCGCCGCCGCGCAGGCCGGGGCCGATCAACCGGGCGAGCACTCGCGCTGGATCGCGTTCGCGTGTGTCGTAACCGCGCCGCGTCCAGCTCACCAGAGTCAGGCCGAGTTCGTGCAGCACCGGTGACAGCATGATGTTGCGCAGACCGGCCGGGGCGCGAAAACACGTCGGCCGCACACCGGCCAACCGCGCGAGTGTGGCCTGCGCCGAGCCGATCTCACGCCGGAAGGCCGCCGGGCCGAGCAGCGAGAAGCGGTGGTCGTGACGCGCCGTGTGGTTGTGCACCTCGTGTCCCTCGGCCACGATGCGGGTCACCAGTTCGGGATGGCGCTCGGCCCGATCGGCAATGCAGAAGAAGCTGGCGCGCACGCCGTGGTGGGCCAGCAGGTCGAGCACAGCCGGGGTGACGTGTGGATCGGGGCCGTCGTCGATGGTGAGCGCCAGCTCACCACGCCTTGCCGACGCGCCCGGCAGGCGGATGACGTTGCGACCGATCCACTGCGAACGCGGCAACAGGCTGCTGGCGCAGATCACCGCATGGTTGACGACCAGTGCCACCACAGCCACCGGCCACCACTCGGCGTGTATCACCAGCAGCACCAGGGCCGCCAGATGCACCAGCGCGCTCACCTTGTAGAGCAGGGGAACAGGCCAGGGCGACACGGGCCGGTGCGAATCGGAAGTGAACACGGCTGAAGTAGGTGCACCGGGCGGTGCGAGAGGTGGGGTCGGCGGGGTGTCGCGGTGGCGTCGGCGCGCAGCTCGCGCGGGCGACGATCAGCCTGGTGTGGATGTTTCGATTTTCCCACAAGGCCGGCAGTCCGCGGCCCGTGCGTCGGCGGGCCGCCGCTAGCCGCTTTGCGCCGAGCCCACCCTGGCACGCCGCGGCGCCAGGAACGCCGCCGAGAGCAGCAGTGCCAGCAACGCCCCGGGCGCCACCACCTGGCCGATGGCCGCGAGCGCCCCCACCGACGAACTGGCCAGCAGGCCGAACGACACCACCGTGGTGAGGTTGGCCAGCAGCAGCGAGGCCAGGGTGTCGTTGCGTGTCTGGTCGGGTGCCTGGTCGGCCAGCCGCAGGTCACCACCGGTCTGTTGCCCCAGGTGGTCGAAGAACAAGGCGTAGTTGGAACCCACTGCCACCACCAGCAGCAGCCCCACCAGGTGCAGCACACCCAGGGCCTGGCCGGCCAGCGTCAATCCGCCCAGCACCAGCAGCACGCTGGCCAGCATGGGCAACACCACCCGCGCCAGCCGGCGCAGGTTCTTGATGTGCCAGGCCAGCAGCGCCAGCACCACCAGGGCGCCGATCGACGCCTGCCAACGCGCCTCGACCAGGTAGTGTGAATACAGCGCGGCCAGTTCGGGCTGGATCTGCACCAGTCGTGTGCCCGTCAGACCAGCCAGCGCCTGCTGCACCGGTACACGGATGTCGGCAGCGCCGGGGTCGGGCTCAGGCAGTTGCAGGCTGATCAACGCGGTCCATCGCTGGGCCGCTGCACCGGGCTCGGATGAGGTCTGCGCCTGGACTGTCGGGCTCGACACCAGCTGCGCCGACAAGGCACTGGCCAGTGGTGTGCCGGCAAAGTCGGCAGCGGTGAGGGGTGCCAGCACACGCTGCGCCTGCACGTCGGCCACAAAACCCTGCAGACGCGCCGCAGGCAGCGGCCCGCCGGTGGTGGCTTCGGTCAGTCGCGCGCTGAGTGCATCGGCATCGGGCAAGGCGGCCTGGCGCGCCAGCTGGGTCGAGGGGCTGGGCAACAAACGCGCCGGTGAGGTGTAACCGCGCAGCAGACCCTGCTCGACCAGGGCATCCAGGCGCGCGCCAGCCAGTTCAGCGCGCTCCAGCGCCTGCGCCTCGCTGTCGGCCTCCACCGCCACGAGACTGCCGCTGTCGGCGGCGCCCAGGTCGCCGCGCAGGTCGGCGTCGAGTGCCACGGCGGCAGCCGGCACCGGGCTGAGCGCCGACAAACCGGCGCGCCAGGGCGACGGCCCGAGTGCCAGCAGCAGCGCTGCGCCCAGGCTCAGCGCCAGCAGCGGCCAGCGCAGCAGCGGCAGAAAATGGACACCACGTGAGGTGATGGCCGCCAGCAGACGGCGCTGGCCGACACCCGGTGCACCGTCGGGCGCCAGGCGCACGAGCAGAAAACGTGTCGTCAAGGTGGCCGCCACCAGCCCGGCCACCGAAAACAGACCCAGCTGCGCCAGGCCCGAAAAACCCGACACCAGCAGCGCCGCAAAACCGGCCACCGAGGTGTACAGGCCCAGCTTGACCGTGGGCCAGCTGCTGCCGAGCCAGGTGCGCCAGCCCGGCTGCCCGGCCGCACCCACCTGGCCGGCGGCGGCACGAGCGTCGACACCGGCGCGCGCCTGCACCAGGTAGTAGATGGCGTAGTCGACCGCCTCGCCAATCAGCGTGGTGCCGAAACCAAGCGTGATGCCGTGGATCTGACCATGCACCAGCCCCACCGCCGCCATGCCGCCCACCACACCACTGGCCACCGGCAGCAGCGCCAGCCCCAGCGCCGGCAGTGAACCGAAGGCCAGCAGCAGCAGGCCCAGCATGGCGATGGTGCCGAGCAGGGCGAGGCGCTCGATCTCACCCTTGATCTGGCTGCGGGCCGCCACGCCGAACGAGCCCGGACCGCTCAGTTCGAGACTGAGCGCCTGAACATCGTCCTGCTTCGAGGTCGACGCCACCGTCGGTGCTGTTGCCGTTGTTGCCGCTGTCGACGCTGGCGCGCCGGTTGACGCGGTGCCCGCGGCTGACGATGCCGCCGAGGCGGGCTCTGCCTGTGCCTTGGCGTCCGCCGCCGCCACCTCGGCAAAGGCGCTTCGCACCAGGTCGAGTGCCTGTTGCTGACCGTCCAGATCGCTGCCTGGCGCTCGGGTGGTGGCCACCAGCAGGGCGCGCGGCTGGCTGCGTGAGGCCCACACGCCCGCCTCGCTGCGTGGTGAGTTGCCACCACTCATGGCTTCGGCCAGGCGCACGGTTTCGCCGGTCGGGTCGCGCTGCAGGATGGGTTTGATCAGGCTGCCGGCTGGTGTGCCGAGCAGCGACAAGGTGTCGTCGATGCCGCCGCGCAGGCCGTCCACGCTGAACCGTTCGGCATCGACCGCCGGACTGAGCAGATAGCGGTGTGCAAACAGCAGTTCACCGACAGCGCGTTCGTTGCCATGGTCGCCGTTGTGCACGGCGTCGAACTCACCACTGGCGCGCAACTTGTCGGCCAGGGCACGCGACGCGGCGGCGCGCTGCTCGGGTGTGCCGCCACGCAGGCCGATCAGCACCAGGCGGCTGCTCACACCGTCGCGCAACTGGTCGAGCAACACCCGTTGTTCGGCCGTGGGTGCCGCCGGCAGAAAGGCCGACAGGTCGGTGACAAAACGCGCACGCGCCGCCAGCAGGCCGCCCAGCGCCATCAGCACCAGCCAGATCAGCAGGGCGCGCCCGGCGCCGGGGTGCAGTCGCAGCTTCACTGTCCCGAGGCGGCAGCCGGTGCCGCAGCCGATGTGGATGCTGCGGGGGCCGGAACGGCAGGCGGCGCCGCCGGCGGTGCGGGCGGTGCGGGCGGTGCAATGGGCGTGATACTCATGACGCTGCGGTCACCGTCGGCCAGCATCACGGTCACTTCGCGCAGTTGCGCTTGCTGACCGATGACACGGATCTGGGTCACCTGGGCGCGCATGCGGGCATCGCGGGGCACCAGTTCGATGAGCCAGCGCTCCAGGCTGCCCTGCGCCTGCAGGGTGAAGTGGCGCTCGAGCACGGCGCGGTTGCCGCTGAGGGTGCCGCGCACGGCCTCGACGATCACTGCGGCTTCGGGTGTGGCGTCGAGCTGCACGGTGCGGCTGCGGTTGCCCTGGCTCATCACCAGTGTGTTGCCGGTGACGGCGATGCGGTCGCGGCGCGGCTTGAGGGTTTCACGCACGAACGAATCGGGCGCGTTGAAACTCAGGCGCCCGCTCGATTCGAGAGGTGCATCGAGCTGGGCGATGTATTTCTTCTCGACGAAGGTCGCCTCACCCGAGCCCACCTTGGCGAGCAGCTTCATGAGCGGGTCCAGATCGAGTGGCGCGGCGCTGGCCAGCAGCGGCCACAGCAGCGCCAGGCACATCGGCTGCAACAACCGGCGCAGCAGGACGGTCAGGCTGGCTAGCCATGGGCGGCTCGGCAGGGTGAGGTGCATGGTCTCGATCAGGGCTGCGGTGGGGGTGGTCGATCCGGGCCGGCGCCTGGTGTCGTGTGGTCGCCAGCGGCCCAGTAGTCGTAGAAGTTGAACCAGTTGTAGGGCTGGGCGCGGCACAGTTGGTCGAGCATGGCCACATAACGTTCCAGCCCGGCGCGGATTGCCACATCACGCTCGGCCGGACTGGCCGCGCGCTGGCGGAAATCGGCCAGTTGCTC
The DNA here is from genome assembly GCA_016702605.1 of Candidatus Intricatilinea gracilis. GTDB lineage: Bacteria > Pseudomonadota > Gammaproteobacteria > Burkholderiales > Burkholderiaceae_C > Sphaerotilus > Sphaerotilus gracilis. The sequence goes on along the minus strand of JADJDQ010000004.1, from coordinate 163,681 downwards.
GAAACGCAGCTGGTAACGGTTGCCACCGAGGTATAGCCCGGCCATGAAGACCACCGGCTGGCGCAACAAGGCGGCGATGCGGAACGGGCCGTCGGTGAACCGGGCCCGGGCACCGAGGAAGTCGACAGCGTGCTGGTGCGTGGGCGAAGGCGCCGCCGCCGGCGCCGCTGGTGTGCCCGACGTCGTCGCCCCGGCGCGGCGCGGCGGCGGCAGGCTGCGGTCACCCAGCATGCCGGCGATGCCGCCGTCGGCCAGCCAGTCGCGCAGCGTGAGCATGGCTTCGAGCCGGCCGAGCGCAATGATGTGCAGATCGTGCTGCGGCGCGATGGCGCGCAAGGTGGCATTGAGCAGGCGGGCGTTGTCCTCGTACATCACCATCGCCACCTTCTGGCCACGGCGCGACTGGCCCAGCGCCCGCAGCACCTCGAAGCTGCCCAGATGTGCCCCCACCAGCAAGGCACCGCCGCCCTGCACCAGCACCTGGTCGAGTGCTTCGCTGTTGACGATGTCGATCTGGAACTCGTCGAACCGCTCCTGCAGCAGGTAGACGCGGTCGAGGATGGTGGCGGCAAAGTGGTGGATGTGGCGGTAACGTTCGACCAGGCGCGGCGGGCGGCCGAACACACGCGCCAGGTAATCGCTCGACGCTGCCGCGGCCTTGCGGTTGAACAGCAGGAAGTACAGGCTGATCGGATGCAGCACCAGCCGCGCCAGGCGCCGGCCCAGGGTGGTGGCGATCCAGCGCATCAACGCCAGCGTGGCGCGGTTGCTGCGTTCACCCTGGTCGATCCAGCCGGCGCCCGAGGGTGAGCTGGCACCGGGAGGGACAACGGCTGCTGGTGGCGGCGTTCGCAAGGCGTTCATGCTGGCGTCCCGGATGCGGCAGGCGGCACGGTCAGCTCGAAGACACCACTCGCAGCCAGCCGGGCCGGCTCGGCGCCCGAAGCCAGACGTGTGACATCAAAGGCGAGCTTTTGCGCCGGTGCGGCACCCCGCAGTTGCCAGCTCAGGGCCAGGCGGTCACCCGGCAACACCGGCGCAAGGAACTTGGCCTGGGCCAGACGCAAGGGGCTGGTCGGGCCGGCCTGCAGACAAGGCGCCAGGTCGGCGTCGGCCAGGCAGGCGTCGAGCACCAGACCGACGAGACAGACCCCCGGCAACAGCGGCTGGCCTGGAAAGTGGCCGGCAAACGCCGGGTGGTCGATCGGCACCTGAAGTTCGACCGGTGTCATGCTGAAGGCGGCGCGGCTGGCGGGCCGCCTGCAGCACCGGTAGACGCGTCGGCTGAGGTGCCGGACGTCGGGCCTGCAGCGGGCACCACGCCGTGCTCGCCGGCCAGCAGGGCCAGGCGACTGGCGGGCAACTTGCCGGTGGGGTCACGCGGCAGTTCGCCCAGCATGACGATGCGGCGCGGCAGGAAGGCCGGGTCGACACGCAGGCGCAGCGCGCTCAGCAACTGCTCGCGCGCCAGGCCCGGTGCCACGACAAAGGCGATCAGCCGCACCACCGCCTCGGCATCGGCCGGCGGCAGCCAGAAAGCGCCGTCCAGCACACCTTCGATGCTGTTGAGGTGGTAGTTGAGGTGGCTGATCGAGCTGCGTTTGCCGGCCACGTTGATGAGATCGTTGGCACGCCCGAGCAGGCGAAAGCGTGTCGGCGTCAACACCTCGAGCACGTCGGCCAGTGGTGTGGGCTCGGGCACGTGGCCGCCCGAGACCACCGACTCGGCCCCGTCGCCACTCATCTGCAGGCCGCGAAAACACGTCCACTCGGGGCCGGCGGTGGTGCGCCGGGTGGCGACCTGGCCGGCCTCGGTGCAGCCGTAGATTTCCATCAGCGGACCGCCGAGCGCGGCTTCGGCGCGAGTGGCCAGCTGCGGCGACAGCGGCGCGGTGGCACACACGGTGAGGTCGACCGGCGGCAGCGCCAGGCCGGCGTCGAGCAGGGTCTTGAGGTGAAACGGCGTGGTGACCAGCACCCGCGGACGCGGCACCCCACCCAGCACCTGCACGATGTCGGCCGGGAAGAACGGCCGCTCGGCGGCAAACGCGGCGCCACCGAGCAGCGCCAGCAACACCGTCGACTCGAAGCCGTACATGTGATGCGCCGGCACGGTACCGACCAGCGTGACACCGGCCAGCGGTGGCGCGCCGCCAGCGCCCTGCCGATCCAGCCCGAGGCTGGCAGCGATACGTTCGGCCTCGGCGCCGATGTTCTCGACCAGCAGACCCCAGCGTTTGGCATGGCGCGTCGGCTCACCGGTCGAGCCCGAGGTGAGCACCTCGGCCACCACGGTGTCGGCCCGCCACTGCGGCACAGCCGGCGGCGGCGCATCGGCGGAAGTTGGCAGCGCGGCACCGGACGCGGCGGAGGCCCTGGCAGTGGGCGCAGCGCTGGCGGCGGCCTCGGCGTCGGCAAAGGCCACTCGCGGCAACGCGACCTGCGGCGCATCCGGATCGACCAGGGCATAAGCCTGCGGATGCAGCCGCTTCAGGCGTTCGACCATGTCGGCCGTGTGGTTGGGCGGCAGCAGGCTGTAGTACCCGCGCTGCACCGCCGCGCCCAGGGCAAGCGCAAAACGGTAACGATCGACACTGAGCGCCAGCACCGGGCCGTGGGCCGGCAAAGACTCGGCCAGCCCCGCCAGGTCGTCCAGGTACTGGCGCCGGCTGAGTGGTTGGCCGGCGCGCCAGGCCACCGGTGCATCGAGATCACTCGCGGCGAGCAGCGGCCAGGTCGAGGCCGGTGCGGGCGTCGCCACCGGCGCGGCCAGCTGGTCGGGCACGGCGGCCAGCGAACGGTCGGGTGATCGGTCCGTGGAGGGTGGCAAGGTGGACGAGGTCATGGGCGTTGAGTCACTCGGCTGGCCCGGGGCGCCACGACCGGCCGGTGACGCTGATGGTGCCGCAGCGGTCGGACGTCGGGTGGGATGCCCGTTCAGGCCCGACGATCGGTGTCACTGCTGAGCGCCGGGGCGCGCCAGGCACGCACGGCGGCCGCCATGCTGACACGTTCGAACTCGGGGTGCAGTCGGTAACGCAACAGGTATTCACCCACGAACAAGCTGCAGCCGCCGATCGGCGTCAGCACGTTGGCGAACAAGGACCAGCGCTCGAAGTCGGCGAACAGGTACAGCACGAACGACACACCCACCGCCACGACGAAATAGATCACCCACGACAAGGTGACACGCCGGGTGTAGGCCGCCATCACCGGGTCGAGGTGGCCGTGCACACGTTCGGCCACACGCGAGATGAGGGGTTGGCTGCCGACACGCATCGAACTGGCGAACCACAGGCCCACACCGATGTTGATGGCGCTGTATTGCAGCAGGTAGACCTGCTGCGGCGAGGTCTCGGCGCCGTTGAAGACACGTTCGATCAACAACACCACGACCGCCGTGATCACCAAGGCCAGACCACGCTGGCCGCTGCGCCACAGGCCGACGATGCCGAGCACGGCCACCGGACCGAACTGGGCCAGCATGGCCAGCGGCGAATCACCGAACCAGGTCATCAGCAGATGTGAACCGGCGGCATAAGCCACCGCGGCCAGCGCGAGCGCGATGTAGCGCGGCTCGATGGACATCGGCTCAGGCGCTGCGCTGCGCGGCAATGTGGTCGGCCAGGCTGGCCAGCGAGGCGAAGATGCGAACGTTGTTCTCGTCGTCCGAGCGCAGCTGGAAGCCGTAGCGCTTGGACACGACCAGGGCCACCTCGAGGATGTCGATCGAATCCAGCCCCAACCCGTCGCCGTACAAGGGCGCCTGGGGATCGATGGCATCGGGCGCCACGTCGAGGTTGAGTGCCTCGACGAGCAAAGCGGCCACCTCGAGCTGAAGATCCTTGTCGGCTGTGGTCATTCGGTCGTCCTGAATCAAACAAAGAAGCCGGCGGGGACGGGCCCGACCGGCGATCCCGGAGTTTAACAAGCGGGGTTGCCCGCCCCTGAGCAACTGTGGTGCGCACGCTGCCGCGCCTCGATACATCGCAAGCCAGCACGCGCCACCATGTGCCGGGCAGGTGCAGGCACTCGAAGTGAGCCGCCCGGTTGGGCATACTGCACCATTCCATCGTCGTTCACAGCCCGGCAGCACACTCACGTGACAGAAGAGAAACACCCCGCAGCACCTCCCATCGCCACCAACGCCCAGGTGCACCTTCCGCACGCCCCCCTGCCGGCCTACTACAGCAGTGCTGACGGCGGTCAGCGTGAACGGTTCCTGCGCGCGACGTTCGACAACACCGCCGTCGACTACAACCGCCTCGAACGCCTGCTCGGTCTGGGCAGCGGCTCACGCTACCGGCGCGACGCCCTGCAACGCGCCGGCCTGAAGCCCGGCATGCAGGTGGTCGATGTCGGCATGGGCACGGGGCTGGTCTCACGCGAGATCCTCCACATCACCGGCCAGCCGGATGCCCTGGTGGGTGTGGACCCCAGCGCCGGCATGATGGCTCAGGCCACGCTGCCCGCGGGCGTGCGTTGCCTGCTGGGGCGCGCCGAAGCCATCCCGCTGCCCGACGCCAGCGCCGACTTCATCGTCATGGGCTACGCCTTGCGCCACATCGCCGATCTTGCCGCGGCGTTTGCCGAGTTCCGGCGTGTGTTGCGACCGGGCGGACGGCTGCTCGTCATGGAGATCACCAAGCCGCAGAGCCGCCTGGGCTATCTGCTGCTCAAGGGCTACATGCGCGGCATCGTGCCGCTGCTGGCTCGCCTGGTGGCCAGGTCGGCCGAAACGCCGATGTTGTGGCGCTACTACTGGGACACCATCGAGGCGGTGGTGCCCCCTGCGCAGGTGATGGCGACGCTGAGCGCCAACGGCTTGATCGATGTGGAGCGCGAGGTGACGCTGGGTATCTTCAGCGAGTACCGCGCGCGCGGTTGACGGCCAGGCGCCGTCGTCAGCCGATCCGCCCGAGCAGCAGGTACTCCATCAGTGCCTTCTGCGCATGCAGTCGGTTCTCCGCTTCGTCCCACACCACCGACTGGGGGCCGTCGATCACGTCGGCGGCCACCTCTTCACCGCGATGCGCCGGCAGGCAATGCATGAACAGGGCGTCGGGTTTGGCCACACTCATCATGGCGGTGTCGACGCACCAGTTGGCGAAGGCCGTCTTGCGCGCTTCGTTCTCGGCCTCGTAGCCCATGCTGGTCCACACGTCGGTGGTCACCAGGTCGGCGCCCTTGCATGCTTCACGCGGGTCGGCAAAGACCTGGTAGCAGCTGGTGTCGCGGATGCCGGCCACCACCGGGTCGACACCGTAGCCGCTGGGCGTGCTGATGTGCACCTTGAATCCCAGGATCTCGGCCGCCTGCAGCCAGGTGTTGGCCATGTTGTTGCCGTCACCCACCCAGGCCACGATCTTGCCCTTCAGGCTGGCCAGATCGAAGCCGTTGGCGCCCACCGGCGCACGGTGCTCCAGCCAGGTGTAGATGTCGGCCAGGATCTGGCAGGGATGGAACTCGTTGGTCAGGCCGTTGATCACCGGCACACGGCTGTGGGCGGCGAAACGTTCGATCTTGGTGTGTTCGTAGGTGCGGATCATGACGATGTCGGTCATGCGGCTGATGACACGCGCGCTGTCTTCGATCGGCTCGCTGCGCCCGAGCTGGCTGTCACCGGTGGTGAGGTGCACCACCGAGCCACCCATCTGGTACATGCCGGCCTCGAAGCTCACCCGCGTGCGGGTGCTGGCCTTCTCGAAGATCATCGCCAGCGTGCGGTCGACCAGCGGCTGGTAACGCTCGTAGTTCTTGAAACGCGTCTTGATGATGCGGGCGCGGTTGAACACATGCGCGTATTCCTCGGCGCGCAGGTCCTTGAACTGCAGGTAGTGCTTCATGAGGCTCGGTCCGGGTTTCATGATGGGCAGGCGGGCGGGCGATCGGTGTGGGGCGGGCGGCAGGCTGCGTGACGACACGGCGGCACGGCCCGTTGAGGCTCAGGGCGCCGGCTTGGCCAGCGCGGCGCGCACCAGCGGTGCGAGCAACGCGACGATACGGTCGGCCTGTTCCGTGCCGATGATGAGAGGCGGCAGCAGACGCACCACGGTGTCGGCGGTGACACTGAGCAGCAGGCCGGCCTGCATCGCCTGGCCGAGGATCTCGCCGCAGGGGCGATCGAGCTCGATGCCGATCATCAGGCCCTGGCCACGGATCTCGACCACACCCGGCAGGCCGCCGATCTCGCGCTCGAGCGCCGCACGAAGGTGTGCGCCCACCCGCTCGGCGTTGGCCAGCAGGCCGTCTTCTTCCATGATCCTGAGCGTCTCGACCCCGGCACGCATGGCCAGCGGGTTGCCGCCGAAGGTGGTGCCGTGGTTGCCGGGGCCGAAGACGTTGGCAGCACGTGGCCCACACACCACCGCACCGATCGGCACACCCGAACCCAGGCCCTTGGCCAGCGGCATCACGTCCGGCACGATGCCAGCCCACTGGTGAGCGAACCACTTGCCGGTGCGGCCGATGCCACACTGCACCTCGTCGAGCATGAGCAGCCAGCCACGTTCGTCGCAAAGCCGACGAACGCTACGCAGGAACTCGATGCGCGCCGGGTTGATGCCACCCTCACCCTGGATGGTTTCCAGGAAGACGGCCACCACGTTGGACCGGTCGAGCGCGACACGCTCCAGCGCCGGCACATCGTTGAGCGGGATGCGCACGAACCCTTCGACCATGGGGCCGAAGCCGACCTTGAGTTTCTCGTTGGCCGTGGCCGACAAGGTGGCGATCGAGCGGCCGTGAAAGGCCTTGTCGAACACCACGATCTCGGGCGACGTGACCCCCTTGTCATGGCCGAACTTGCGGGCGATCTTGATCGCCGCCTCGTTGGCCTCCAGCCCGCTGTTGCAGAAGAAGGCCTTGGTGAGGCCCGAGATCTCGCAGAGCTTGGCTGCCAGTTGCTCCTGCAGCGGCACGTGGTAGTAGTTGCAGCTGTGGATGATCTTGCTCACCTGATCCTGCAGCGCCGGCACCAGCCTGGGGTGGGCATGCCCCAGGGTGTTCACGGCGATGCCCGCCAGCGCGTCGAGGTATTCACGCCCCTCGGTGTCCCACAGGGTCCAGCCTCGGCCGTGCGACAGCGCAATCGGCAGGCGGCCGTAGGTGGTCATCACATGGGGTTCGGCGGGCGCGGTCATGGCGGCTCCTGGAGCGGTAGGGCGGGAAACACGAAGGGCGAAAAAATCGAAAGCGCCCGACCGGCGGGCGCTGACCCGATTCTATGTAGCCATACGCCGCCTCCCCGCTGCAACAGCCGACACATCACCCATCGAGCGATGCCACACCCCACATTGCGCACGGCGCCCGAACCGCCGCCGCGAGTGGTCGGCGAACTGATGGGCATCAATCGTGCTCATTCGGTCACGGCGGCGCCACGGCGCTGAACACAATGCAGACGCTGTCAGGCTCATGCCGAGGCACTGCACCACAATCGATGTTTTCCCTAGCCTCGCAAGCCACCCGCTCTCGAGGCGGCCAGCCCGATTACCTATCGTGACCAAGCACCACCATCGCCGCGAAGTTTTCATCCAGGGCATCACCAGCGACGGCCGCACCTTCCGTCCGAGTGACTGGGCCGAACGGCTGGCCGGCACCATGTCGGTGTTTCGTCCACGGGGCAGCGTGCCGGCCAACCTGGGCGGCGCCATCAGTTATTCGCCCTACTGCGTGCCGCGTGTCATCGCCGGCGTGAAGTGCGTGATAGTGAATGAGGCACTGCGCGAGATCGAACCCATGGCCTGGGACTTCGTCATGAACTTCGCGCGCGACAACGATCTGCAGGTGATCGACGCCTGCCTGCTGCCCGAAACCGAACTGCTGCACCGTCCGGCTGCCAAACCGGTGGTCCACGGCGGTCCGGCCCACACCCGGCATGCGCCGGCAGCCCACGGGGTGCATGCGGCCCCCGGCCACAGGCATGATCCCGGCCATGGCCACAAGCAGGCACACAGCCACGACCGCGGGCACAAACACGGTACGTCCAAGGCGCATTGACGCTCATGACGCCGGCCGGGGGCCGGATGACGCCAGGTCCGTCGGTACATCTTGCGGCCACTCGGCGCACGGTGCCCCGAGCACCGGCGACACAGTCCGTGTCGATCCGGCGCCATCGAACAGCCCACTCGCCGACCTGCTGACTCAGGTCCGCGCCTGCCGCCTGTGTGCCGAGCACCTGCCGCTCGGGCCGCGGCCGGTGCTGGTGGCCAGCACCACGGCCCGCCTGCTCATCGCCGGCCAGGCCCCAGGCACCCGGGTGCATGCCAGCGGCATCCCCTGGGACGACGCCAGCGGCGTACGGCTGCGGCGCTGGCTGGGGCTGGACCCGGCCGAGTTCTACGATCCAGCGCGTGTGGCCATCGTGCCGATGGGCTTTTGTTACCCCGGCAAGGGCACGTCGGGTGATCTGCCGCCGCGGCCCGAATGCCGCGCGCAGTGGCACGACCGGTTGTTTGCCGAACTGCCGGGCATCCGGCTCAAGGTGGTGATCGGGCACTACGCCGTCGCCTACCACCTGGCCGGCCAGGTGAAGCCCGGCACATCCCTCACCGAGGTGGTGGCCGACTGGCGCAGCCGCTTGCCCGGCCTCTTCGTGCTGCCCCACCCGAGCCCGCGCAATGAAGTCTGGCTGCGGCGCAACCTGTGGTTCGAGGCCGAGGTGGTGCCTGTGCTGCAGGGCGCGGTGCGAGAGCTGCTGCAGTCCGGCTGAGCCGCCACCTGACGGATCACCAGCCCAGCGCCCAAGCGATCGGCGCAATGAGGCAGCTCCATCGAGATGACGGTGAACTCGGGATCGCGCCCGGTGGCACCGACGCTGACGTGCGGCAGTTGAACTGGCGCCGGCCGGCTCAGACCGGCGCCTGCGCGCTCAGCCAGTCGACGTATCTGCCCACACCCTGGGCAACGGTGGCGAACTCGTGCGCGCAGCCGGTGGCGCGCAGGGCGCTCAGATCCGCACGGGTCAGGCACTGGTACTTGCCGACCAGGGCGTCGGGGAAAGGCACGTACTCGACCAACCCCTGCGCCACCAATTCGGGCAGCGTCAACTCAGCCTGGCCGGCACGCCGACGCAACGCGTTGATCACGCCGCAAGCGACGTTGTTGAACGGCTCGGCACGCCCGCTGCCCAGGTTGTAGATGCCGCTGAGCTGCGGGTTCTGCAGGAACCACAACTTCACCGCGACCAGGTCGTCGACGAAGATGAAGTCGCGCGACTGTTCACCCGGCCCGTAGCCGCCGTAGTCACCGAACAGCTTGACCTTGCCGGCGCTCGCCATCTGGCCGAAGTGGTGGAAGGCCACCGACGCCATGCGCGCCTTGTGCTGCTCGCGCGGACCGTAGGCGTTGAAGTAGCGAAAGCCCACCACCTGGCTGCTCGGCTTGGGCAACACACGGCGCACCACCTGGTCGAACAGCAGCTTCGAATAACCGTAGACGTTGAGCGGCTGCTCGAACTCGGGTGTTTCGCGAAACACCGAGCTGCCGCCGTAGGTGGCCGCCGAGCTGGCGTAGAGCAGCCGCGTGCCCTGCGCCAGGCAGGCATCGAGCAGCGTCTTGCTGCAGCGATAGTTGTTGTCCAGCATGAACTTGCCGTTGTGCTCCATGGTGTCGGAGCAGGCACCTTCATGCAGCACGGCGTCGATGTGGCCGAGTTCGCCACGCGCGAAGCGGGTGTAGAACTCGTCCTTGTCGAAGTAGTCGGTGAGGGTGGCGCCGACCAGGTTGCGGTACTTGTGGCCGTCGGTCAGGTCATCGACAGCGATCACCTCGCGCGCGCCCAGCTTGTTCAGGGCGTGGACCAGGTTGCTGCCGATCATGCCGGCCGCGCCGGTGACGACGATTCTCATGATGCTGCCTCGGATCGTTGCGGGCGCCCGGTCGGGCGCACCAGGGTAATGATGATGCGACGGCTCAGGCCGCCGCCAAAGTGGTCAAGCGCCGGCTCGCGCCGGCGCGACGGGCTGCGGGTCGGGCCCGAACAACTCGTCGTAACTGACGCTGGCTGTGCCGAACTTGCCGACCACGATGGCACCGGCACGGTTGGCCAGCGGCACGGCGGCACGCAGCGACAGACCGCAGGCCAGCATCGCCGCCAACGTGGCGATGACGGTGTCGCCAGCGCCGGTCACGTCGAAAACCTCGCGCGCCTGCGCCGGCACATGCAGCGGCGTGGCGCCCGGGCCTTCGAACAGCGACATGCCTTCTTCGGAGCGAGTCACCAGCAGGCCGGCCAGGCCGAACTGTTCGCGCACGCCCTCGGCCTTCTTCGCCAGCTCGGCCTCGCCGCTCCAGCTGCCGACCACCTGCATGAGTTCGGCGCGATTGGGCGTGATGACGGTGGCGCCCCGGTAGCGGCTGTAGTCGCTGCCCTTGGGGTCGACCAGCACCGGTTTGCCGGCGGCGCGCGCCAATTCGATCATGCGCGGGATGTGTTCCAGGCCACCCTTGCCGTAATCGCTGAACAGCACGGCGTCATGCTCGCCGAGCACACGTTCGTAGTCGGCCAGCATCTGGTCGAGCACCTCGTGTTCGGGCTGGTTCTCGAAGTCGACCCGGATGAGCTGCTGCGAGCGGCCGATCACGCGCAGCTTGACGATGGTGTACAGCTTGGGGTCGCTGCCCAGCACGGTGGTGACGCCTTCTTTCTCGAGCAGGCGGCGCAGGATACGGGCGGGTTCGTCGTCGCCCACCACCGTCAGCAGCGTGCACTGTGCACCCAGCGTCTTGACGTTGAGCGCCACGTTGGCCGCGCCGCCCAGGCGTTCTTCCTCGCGCTGCACACGCACCACCGGCACAGGCGCTTCGGGCGAGATACGTTCGACGGCGCCGAACCAGTAACGATCGAGCATGGCGTCGCCGACCACCAGCACGCGGGCGCGCGCCAGGCGCTCGCGGCTCACCGAGGTCAGGGGAGTGTTCATTGGTCCTCCAGCCGGCGCGGCGGGAAGGTGTCCCAGCCATGGCAGCCGGGGCATTGCCAGAAATAGTGCTGCGCCTCGAAGCCACAGGCGGCACAGCGGTAACGCTGCAGCGGCTTGGCGGCGGCCTGCAAGGCAGCGTCCAGGGCGCTGAGCTCGTCCGGCCCCAGGGCGCCACCCTTGTGTTCGCGCAGCAGGCCCAGCGCGGCGCTCAGGCTTGGGTGTTTCTGCAACTGGTCGAGCCAGGCCTTGCGGCGCTCGGCGCCTTCACCTTCCAGGCTCAGCAGCGCGGCAAGCAGAGCCGCGCCGGGTTCGCTGGCGTGGGCGTTCTGCAATTGCAGGCGGGCCGTGTCGACGTGGTTGCTGCCGGCGGCGGCACGGGCAAATTCATCGGCGATGACGGGGCTGGCCTGCGGGTGTTGCACCAGCAACGGCCCCCAGATGGCGAGTGCCGGCTCGACCAGACCACGCTTGAGCAGCCGCTGTCCGGCCAGCACCATGGGCCTGACCGCCAGCGGAGCCACCTCGCGGGCACGCTGGATGGCGACGTCGGCATCACCCGACTGGCCACGTGCATCGGCTTCGAGCGCGATCTCGCACCAGTAATGCGCCATGCGTTGCGCAAACGATCCGGCGCCGACCGATTCGAGTCCACGCGCCACCTCGATGGCTGCCGGCCAGTCGCGCGCCCGTTCGTGCAGCACCAGCAGCGCCAGCCGGGCATCGGTGGCGAAGGCGCTGCCTGCCAGCGCCTTGTAAGCCTGCTCGGCGCGGTCGAACAGGCCGGCCTTCAGAAAGTCCTGCGCCAGCGCGTGTTGTGCGCGGTCGCGCTCGGCCTGAGGCAGGTCGGCACGAGCCAGCAGATGTTGATGCACCCGCACGGCGCGTTCGTATTCACCACGGCGGCGGAACAGGTTGCCCAGCGCGAAGTGCAGCTCCGAGCTGCCGGGATCGTGCTGGACGGCCTCGATGAAGGCGTCGATGGCCTTGTCCTGCTGCTCGTTGAGCAACAGGTTCAGGCCCTTGAAGTAGGCCTGAGGCGCCGCTTGCTGGTCACGTTTCCATTGCCTGAGATCGAAGCGTGACGCCAGCCATCCCATGCCGAAGGCGAGCGGCAGAGCAAGCAACAGCCAAAGGGGTTCAAACTCCATCGGGTCGTACGGGCGGGACGACGTCGGGCGCCGTGGTCGACCGCGGGGTCGTGCTGGCTGGCGTCGGGTTGGTGGCCGGTGTGTCCAGGCGCCGCACGGCCCGGCTGGCGCGGCGGCGCTGGCTCCACCAGCTGGGCAACATGCCCAGCACGCCGAGCACAAAACCCAGCGCCATGGCACACAACACCACGATGACCATGGGCGCGCGCCAGCTCAGGCCGAAAAACCAGCGTAGCTCGACCTCGTGCTGGTTGTTCATCGCAAAGGCGAACAGCACGAAAAGCAGGACGGCTCGTACGAGCCAGGTAATCAGTTGCATGGGCGCAGGATCTTACCGGCCAGCTTGCGGGCGTCAGCTGTCGGTGCCTTCACCAGCGCGCAAGGTGGACACCCGGCTACTGCGTGATTCGACACCTGCCACGTCACCCAGCACCTGCTCGGCGTGTAGTTCGCGCGCCGTGTCGGCCTGCAGGTCGACTGATTCACGCAGCGCCTTGCCCGGCTTGAAGTGGGGCACGAGTTTCTCGGGAATGATGACCTGCTCGCCCGAGCGCGGGTTGCGCCCCACACGCGGCGGGCGGCGGTTGACCTGGAAACTGCCGAAGCCGCGGATCTCGATGCGGTGGCCACGCGCCAGGGCGTCGCCCATCGCGTCGAGCATCGTCTTGACGGCGAACTCGGCATCGCGATGGGTGAGCTGGCCGAATCGTTCGGCCAGCATGGTGACGAGGTCGGAGCGGGTCATGGCGGCAGCGTGCGAATCGGGGCGGTCTCGGTCGATCGAGGCTCACGATGCGGTCGACACGAGGTCGACCGCATCGTGAGCGGGCCGGAACATCGGCCCGACGCCACGGCCTGGCGGCCGAGGCGTCGAACCGGGTGCTCGACCCGGATCGACGGGCGACTTAGTTGTTGCCCTGGTCCAGCTTGGCCTTGAGCAGGGCGCCCAGGCTGGTGGTGCCGGCGTTGCCAGCACTTTCGCGGTTGTCGGCGGCCAGGCGCTGCATGGCTTCTTGCTGCTCGACGTTGTCCTTGGCCTTGATCGACAGCTGGATCGAACGCGTCTTGCGGTCGATGTTGATGATCAGGGCTTCGACGTCGTCGCCTTCCTTCAGCATGTTGCGGGCGTCTTCGACACGCTCGCGGGCGATCTCGGAAGCACGCAGGTAGCCGGTGACGTCTTCGCTCAGCTGGATCTCGGCGCCACGCGGGTCGACGGTCTTGACCTTGCCACGCACCAGGGCGCCACGGTCGTTGATCGTGGTGAAGGTGGTGAACGGGTCGGTGTCGAGCTGCTTGATGCCCAGGCTGATGCGTTCGCGTTCGACGTCGATGCCCAGGACGATCGCTTCCACGTCCTGACCCTTCTTGTAGTTGCGCACCGCGGCTTCGCCGGGTTCGTTCCACGACAGGTCGGACAGGTGCACCAGGCCGTCGATGCCGGCAGCCAGGCCAACGAACACGCCGAAGTCGGTGATCGACTTGACGGGGCCCTTGACGCGGTCACCACGCTTGAAGTTCTGCGCGAACTCGTCCCACGGGTTCGGGCGGCACTGCTTCATGCCCAGGCTGATACGACGCTTGTCTTCGTCGATCTCGAGCACCATCACTTCGGTCTCGTCGCCCAGGCTGACGATCTTGATCGGCGCGACGTTCTTGTTGGTCCAGTCCATTTCGGAGACGTGCACCAGGCCTTCGATGCCCGGTTCGATCTCGACGAACGCACCGTAGTCGGCGATGTTGGTGACCTTGCCGAACAGACGTGTGCCCGACGGGTAACGGCGCGACACGCCGATCCACGGGTCATCGCCCATCTGCTTCAGGCCCAGCGAGACGCGGTTCTTCTCGGCGTCGAACTTCAGCACCTTGGCCGACAGCTCTTGACCAACCGTCACCACTTCGCTCGGGTGACGCACACGGCGCCAGGCCATGTCGGTGATGTGCAGCAGGCCGTCGATGCCGCCCAGGTCGACGAACGCACCGTATTCGGTGATGTTCTTGACCACGCCGTTGACGAAGGCGCCTTCGCGCAGCGTCTCGAGCAGCTTGGCGCGTTCTTCGCCCATCGAGGCTTCGACCACAGCGCGGCGCGACAACACGACGTTGTTGCGCTTGCGGTCGAGCTTGATGACCTTGAACTCCATGGTCTTGCCCTCGAACGGGCTCATGTCCTTGACCGGACGCGTGTCGAGCAGCGAACCCGGCAGGAAGGCGCGGATGCCGTTGACCAGCACGGTCAGGCCGCCCTTGACCTTGCCAGAGACGGTGCCGGTGACGAAGTCGCCGGACTCGAGTGCGGTCTCGAGCGACAGCCACGAGGCCAGACGCTTGGCCTTGTCACGCGACAGGATGGTGTCGCCGTAGCCGTTTTCGATGGCATCGATCGCCACCGAGACGAAGTCGCCAACCTGGACTTCGATCTCGCCCTGGTCGTTGCGGAACTCTTCGATCGGCACGTAGGCTTCGGACTTCAGGCCGGCATTGACGACCACAAAGTTGTGTTCGACACGAACGACTTCGGCAGAGATGACCTCGCCGGCGCGCATGTCGGCCTTCTTGAGCGATTCCTCGAACAGTGCGGCAAACGATTCCATGGCAACTGCTGTATTCATTAAGAGCTTTCTGCGCCGGCTGAAGGTGCTGGCGACTTGTGCCACACGGGTGGCGGGTTGAGTTGTCGAACCGGCGCCCGGTATGCCTTTGCGGCACGGTGGTGGACGTCGGGCCTTGTGGCCCCTGCCCGTCACGCGCCGAGTCGGTCCGACTCAGGCACTCGTGGCGGCAAACGGACCCCGCTCGGCCCAATGGCGCAACACGGTGGCGACCGATGCTTCGATCGAGAGAGCCGAGTTGTCCAGCAGGAGAGCGTCTTCAGCGGGCTTGAGAGGTGCGGTAGCGCGGTTGCGGTCGCGTTCGTCGCGCGCCTCCAAGTCCACCCGAAGACTGTCGAGGTTAGCAGAAAAGCCCTTGTCAATCAATTGCTTATGCCTTCTCAGCGCCCTCGCCGCCGGGCTGGCGGTAAGGAACAGCTTGAGCCGTGCCTGCGGAAAGATCACGGTGCCCATGTCGCGCCCGTCGGCAACCAGTCCAGGCGGGCGCGCAAACGAATGCTGAAGGTCGAACAAGGCGTCGCGCAGGGCTGGCCACACCGACACCCGCGACGCACCGGCGCCGACCGCTTCGTCGCGCAAGGCGTCGCTCACATCGACGCCGTCCAGCCACACCTGCGTGCCGACGAAGTCGAGCTTCAGGCCGCGCGCCAGCGCGGCGAGTGCCGCTTCGTCGGCAAAACTCACGCCGGCACGGATGGCAGCCAGTGCCGTCACCCGGTAGAGCGAACCCGAGTCGAGCGTGTGGTAACCCAGTCGTTCGGCCACCGCCGCCGCCAGCGTGCCCTTGCCCGAGGCGGTGGGGCCGTCGATGGTGATCACCGGCACCTCGCCGGAGGCGGTCGATGCCACATCGAACAGCGTCTCGAAGTAGTCCGGAAAGGTCTTGGCGACACATTTCGGGTCGAGGATGCGCACGACGACGCCAGCCGATCCAAGCGCCGCAGGCGTCAGCGCCAGTTCGTTGAACGCCGCCAGCGAGAAACACATCGCCATGCGGTGGTCGTCGTAGGTGGCGATGGTGGCGTCGCGCCAGACCTGAGGCGGCTCGATCTCGATGAAGTCGGCGCCCTCCACCACCGTGGCACCGAGTTTGCGCAGCTCGATGGCCATGGCGGCGATGCGGTCGGTCTCCTTGACGCGCCAGCTCGCGATGTTGGTGATACGGCTGCGGCCGGTGGCGTACAGCGCCATCACCGCCAGCGTCATGGCTGCGTCCGGGATGTGATTGGCATCGAGGTCGATGGCCTTCAGCGGCCAGCCGACACCGGGCGCACCCCGTTTCACTTCGAGCCAGTTCGGCCCTTCGACC
Source organism: Candidatus Intricatilinea gracilis (assembly GCA_016702605.1). GTDB lineage: Bacteria > Pseudomonadota > Gammaproteobacteria > Burkholderiales > Burkholderiaceae_C > Sphaerotilus > Sphaerotilus gracilis. The sequence goes on along the minus strand of JADJDQ010000004.1, from coordinate 147,690 downwards.
ACCTCGGCGCCCATCGCGCGGGCGGCGTCGACAAATCGGATGTCGCCCTGGATCGACGTACTGCCGACGCCTTCGATGCGCAGCGGCGCATCGGTGCAGGCAATGGCGCCCAGGGCAATGAAATACGACGCTGTCGAGGCATCCCCCTCGACATAGACACGCCCCGGGCTGCGGTACACGCTGCCGCGCGGGATGGTGAAACGTTGCCAACCGTCGCGTGCCACCTGCACACCAAACCGTTCCAGCAGCCTCAGCGTGATCTCGACGTAGGGCTTGGAGATGAGTTCACCCACCACGTCGACCACCACGTCCTGCTCGGCACTGGCCAGCGGCAGGGCCAGCAGCAACGCGGTGAGAAACTGGCTCGACACGTCGCCGCGCACCTTGACCGGTGTCGACAGATCCAGCTTGCCACCGGCCTTGCCTGCCAGCGTCAACGGCGGATAACCCTCCTGGCCGGTGCAGGCGATGTCGCAGCCCAGGGCCCGCAGCGCGTCGACCAGATCACCGATCGGGCGCTCGTACATACGTTTCACGCCGGTCAGGCGGTAGCTGCCGCCTTGCAGCGTGGCCATCATGGCCAGCGCGGCGGTGAGCGGGCGCATGGCGGTGCCGGCGTTGCCGAGAAACATCTCGGCGTCGGTGACGCGTGTGGTCTCGCGCCCACCCAGGCCGAGCACACGGGTGACACCGTCGACCTGCTCGATCTCGCAGCCCAACGCGGCCAGCGCAGCCAACATGACCCGCGTGTCATCCGAATCCAGCAGATCGACCAGTTCGGTGCGGCCCGCACTCAGGCCGGCCAGCAGCAGCAGGCGATTGGAGATACTTTTGGAGCCGGGCAGGCGCACGGTGCCGGCGGCGCGCGCCAGAGGCGGCAGGTCGAGAAATTCGGTCGAATACATGCGGCTGGGCTCGAAGCAGGCGCGCCATACGGCGCTGGAAACGAAGCGCGGCAGTCTAGGTGATGCCGTCATCCGCCGGGTGCGGACGCATCAGGGCGAGCCGATTCAAGCGCGTTCGTGCGTCGGAGGGCGCAGGCCGGTCGAGGGAGCCGACGCCTCGAGCGCGCATCCGTCAGCGAGCCGGCAGCGCCGGCACCGGCTCAGCGCTGGTTGCCGGGCTTGGCCGACATCTGCCAGGTGGTGCGGGCCTGCGACGCGCTGCGGATCAGGTCTTCGAGCGCGTCGAGGTTGCCCGACTTCATCACATGCTCGAAGGCATCGATGGCGCGACGCAGCCGCTGCGTCTGCTTGAGCACCTCTTCGCGGTTGCTGTAGAGAATGTCGCGCCACACCGCCGGGTCACCCGCGGCGATACGCGTGAAATCCCTGAACCCCGGCCCAGCCAGCGACAGGAAGTCGCGCCCGGCCGGCTGCGACACCACCGAGTTGAAATAGGCAAACGCCAGCAGATGCGGCAAGTGGCTCACGGCGGCGAAGGCGGCGTCGTGGTTCTCGGGCGTCATGCGCAGCACGGTGCAGCCGATGGCGGCCCACACATCGGTGGCCTTTTGCACCAGCGCCGGCGGGTTCTGGTCGAACGGCGTCAGGATGACCTGCCGGCCCATGTAGAGGTTCACGTCGGCATGTTCGACACCGGCCACTTCCTTGCCCGCGATCGGGTGCGCCGGCACGAAATGGGCGATCTGGTCGCGCAGCGCCCGCCGCGCGGCATCGACCACGTCGCGCTTGGTGCTGCCCACGTCCATCACCAGCATGTCCGGCTGCACCAGGTGGCGGATGGCCTTGAGCGTGTTTTCGGTCGCCGCCACCGGCACGGCGATCAGCACCAGGTCCGAGCCCGACACCGCCTGCAGGGCCGACTCGGCCACGGTGTCGATCACCCCCATACGTTTGGCGCGTTCGGTGGTGGACGGCGACTTGCTGTAGCCCACCACATGGCCCACCACGCCGGCACGTTTGAGCGCCAGCGCGAAGCTGCCACCCATCAGGCCGCAGCCTATCAATCCAAGTTGCTTGAACATGGGCCCCGGTCGCCTTCGCCTTCAGTGAACGTCGATCGGGTAGGCCCCGAGCAGCTTGAAGTACGCACACACGCTGCGCAACTCCTTGAGTGCCGTGGCCACATGGGCATCGTCGGGATGGCCCTGCACGTCGATGTAGAAGTAGTACTCCCACTGGCCCGACCGCGCCGGGCGCGATTCGAGCCGGGTCATCGACACACCATGGCGCTTGAGCGGCACCAGCATGTCGTGCATGGCGCCGGGTTTGTTCTCGACCGACACGACCAGGCTGGTGCAGTCGTGGCCCGACGGTTTGGGCGCGGGGTGTCGATCAGGATGCGTGACAACGGCAAAACGTGTGCGGTTGTGGGCGTCGTCCTGGATGGCCGGCGACACCACGTGCAGGCCGAACTCGGTGGCCGCCCGCGCACTGGCAATGGCTGCCAGTGACGCGTCGAGGCTGGCCAGACGTGCACCCTCGGCGTTGCTCGACACCGGGCGGCGCTCGACATCCGGCAGGTGGTGGCTCAGCCAGGCGTGGCACTGCGCCAGCGCCTGCGGGTGGGCGCACACGGCCTTGACGCCCTGCAGCGAGTTGTCCTTGCGCAGCAGGTTGTGGCGCACGATCAGGCTGGTCTCGCCGATGATGAACAGCGGCGTGGTCAGGAACAGGTCGAGTGAACGGGCCACCACCCCTTCGGTGGAATTTTCGACCGGCATCACACCGAAGTCGGCCGCCCCCGCGGTGGTGGCACGCATCACCTCGTCCATGCTGCCGCAGGGCACGCGCACGATCGAACTGCCGAAAAAGCCAAGCGCTGCCTCCTCGCTGAAGGTGCCGGCCGGGCCGAGGTAGGCCACGCGGGTGGGCGTTTCGAGCGCACGGCTGGCCGACATGATCTCGCGCCAGATCGGCGCCACACTCTCGTTCTTCAGCGGGCCGGGGTTGCGCGTCTTCATGCCCTCGATGACCTGGGCCTCACGTTCGGGGCGAAACACCACCGACCCCTCGCGCTTCTTGAGCTCACCGACCTCGATGGCCAGCTGCATGCGACGGTTCAGCAGGGCCAGCAGTTCGCCGTCGAGCGCGTCGATCTTGTGGCGCAGCACCAGCAGCTCGGGCGACGGTGCGGCGTCACCAGCCTTGACGGGGGAATCGAGCGGAGCGGAGGGTTCAGCCATGGCGGCGGGCAAAGTCATTCAGGTAGTCGACGAGGGCCTGCACACCCGCGAGTGGCATGGCGTTGTAAATCGAGGCACGCATGCCACCCACACTCTTGTGGCCCTTGAGCTGCAGCAGGCCACGCTCGCGTGCACCGGCCAGGAAGGCGTCGTTGTGGCGCTCGTCGCGCAGGAAGAACGGCACGTTCATGCGCGAGCGGCTGCCCGGCTCGACAGCCAGTCGGTAAAAGGGATGGTCACCCAGCACACCGTACAGCAGCTCGGCCTTGGCGACGGCGCGGCGCTCCATCTCGGCCACACCACCCTGGCGCGTGATCCAGCCGAACACCAGCCCGGCAATGTAGATGCCGTAGGTCGGCGGGGTGTTGTACATCGAGCTGTTGGCCGCCACGAGCTGGTAGTCGAAGGCACTCGGGCAGATCGGCAAGGCATGGCCAAGCAGATCGTCACGAACGATCACGATGGTCAGGCCGGCCGGGCCGATGTTCTTCTGCGCGCCGGCAAACGCCAGGCCGACGCGTGACCAGTCGATGGTGCGCGACAGGATGTGCGACGAACAATCGATCACCAGCGGCGCATCACACCCCAGCGCCGCCAGGTCGGGCAGTTGTTGCACCTCGACACCGTGGATGGTCTCGTTGCTGCACAGGTGAACGTAACTGGGATCGGTGCTGAGCTGCCAGGTCGATGGCGCCGGCAGGCTCACATGGCCGCCCGCGGCATTGCTCGCTGCCACGCGGGCTTGGCAATAACGCTCGGCTTCCTTGGCCGACTTGGCCGACCAGGCACCGCTGACGATGAAGTCGACCACGCCACCACGCGACAGGTTCATCGGCACGATGGCGTTTTCCGCCAGGCCGCCACCTTGCATGAACAGCACCTTGTAGCTCGCAGGCACGGCCAGCAGGCGGCGCAGTTCGGCCTCGGCCGCCTCGGCGATCGACATGAACTCCTTGCCGCGATGGCTCATCTCCATCACGCTCATGCCGCTGCCGTGCCAGTCGAGCATCTCGGCAGCAGCCTCGCGCAGCACCTCTTCGGGCAGGGCCGCGGGTCCGGCCGAGAAGTTGTAGGGGCGTGGAGTCGTCATCGTGGCGGTGGGGGCGGGGGCAGTCATCGGGCGGCACACGGGCCGGACATCGAGCCAGGCGCCAGACGCTGATTCTGTCTGGCTGCGATGGCTCATGCCGGCGTGGTCGCCAGTGTCACTTCTTGGCGGGGGCGGGTGCAGCGGCCGGCTTGCCACCAGCGGTACTGGCCGGGGTGTCACTGACACCCAGGCGTTTCATCAGTGACTCCTCGAGCGCACGCATCCTGGGCTCGACCGTGGCACGGCTGTCACGGATCAACGGTTCGCTGAGGGCCTTCTGCATCTCGCCGCCGAGTTGCTGGTACTTGCGGCTGACGGGTGAATCGAGCCAGGCCACCAGTTGCTTCAGTTCGTCCTCGGTGAGTTTTTGTTCGAGGATGGGGCCGATGGTGCCCGGGGCGATCTCGATGGCACGTTTGCGCACCGTCGGCACCACGTCTTCGACGAACTTGCGCACGTCGGCCTGGGCGTCGCGGCCGACGGCTTCACGCTTGTCGGCCGGCACATTGGCCTGCAACGTGCGCCCGACCTGCTGCATGATGGCGGCGGCCGGCTGTTCGACCAATGCACGCGCCATGGCTTCGATGCCCGGCTGCTGCAGCTGGATGACACGCTTGACGAGCGCTTTCTTGGCTGGGCTGGCTGGCGCGCTGGCAGCAGCAGGTGCCGCCGCCTGCGCCGCAGCGGCGCCCGCAGACAGACTGAGCAGCACAGCCGCCGCGAACGGCAAGGCGAGGCCGGCTGCGACGCGCAGGCTCAGCGCGGGAGAGCGCGTGGTGCCGCAAGATTGCACACGAAGGTTGTGGTTGGAGATCAAGAGGTGGCTCCGCCGGTATCGTCACCGGACTGGTCGGGTTGGGAAGCGCCGCCTTCACTGTCGGCGGCAGGTGGGTCACCTGCCGCTGCGTCGCTTGAGCTGGCGTCGATCGGCGCGGCATCGTTTTCGACGATACGTTGCAGTCCGCCCAGTTTGGCACCCGCATCCAGCGCGATCAGCGTGACGCCCTGCGTGGCGCGGCCCAGCTCGCGAATTTCAGCCACCCGCGTGCGGACCAGCACACCCGTGTCGGTGATGAGCATGATCTCGTCGTCGGCCCGCACCAGCGTGGCGGCCACGACCTTGCCGTTTCGCTCGCTTTGCTGGATGGCGATCATGCCCTTGGTGCCGCGGCCATGGCGCGTGTATTCGTGGATCGGCGTGCGTTTGCCGTAGCCGTTTTCGGTGGCGGTCAGCACGCTCATGCGGGCACTCTCGCGCTCGGCGGCCTGCGCTTCGTCGTCACCGGCCATCGGGCCCTGGTCCTGCTCGGCCACCAGCATGGCGATCACGCTCTGGCCGTCGTCCAGCGCCATGCCGCGCACGCCGCGCGCCTGGCGGCCGAGCGGACGCACGTCTTCCTCGTCGAAACGCACGGCCTTGCCGCCGTCGCTGAACAGCATGACGTCGTGTTTGCCGTCGGTCAGCGCGGCGCCGACGAGGAAGTCACCTTCGTCCAGATCGACCGAGATGATGCCGGCCTTGCGCGGGTTGCTGAATTCATCGAGCGCGGTCTTCTTGACCGTGCCACGCACCGTGCACATGAAGACGTAGTGGTCACTCGGGAAGCTGCGGAACTCGCCGGTGAGCGGCAACACGACGTTGATCTTCTCGTCGGGCTGCAGCGGGAACATGTTGACGATGGGTTTGCCGCGCGAGTTGCGCCCGCCCTGGGGTACTTCCCAGACCTTGAGCCAGTAAACGCGGCCACGGTTGCTGAAACACAGCATCCAGTCGTGGGTATTGGCGATGAAGAGCTGGTCGATCCAGTCGTCTTCCTTGGTCGTGGCGGCTTGTTTGCCGCGCCCGCCGCGTTTCTGCGAGCGGTATTCATTCAGCGGCTGGCTCTTGATGTAGCCGGTGTGGCTGAGTGTCACCACCATGTCGGCCGGGGTGATGAGGTCTTCGGTGCCCAGCTCTTGTGCGTTGTGCTCGATCAGGCTGCGGCGTGCGCCGATCTTGGTCTGGCCGAACTCGGTGCGCACCGCGACGAGTTCGTCGCCGATGATGGTCGTGACCCGTTCGGGCTTGGACAGGATGTCGAGCAGGTCGGCGATCTCGGCCATCACCTCCTTGTACTCGCCGATGATCTTGTCTTGCTCCAGGCCGGTCAGGCGCTGCAGGCGCATCTGCAGGATCTCGCCGGCCTGGTCGTCGGACAGGCGGTACAGGCCATCGGCCTGCATGCCGTACTGCATGGGCAGGCCATCGGGGCGGTAGGCCTCGCGTCCGCCGGGGGTGTCGGCCTCGGCGCGGGTGAGCATCTCGCGCACCAGCGAGCTGTCCCAGCTCTTGGCCATCAGCGCGGCCTTGGCCACAGGCGGCGTGGGTGAGGTCTTGATGGTCTCGATGAACTCGTCGATGTTGGCCAGCGCCACCGCCAGGCCTTCGAGCACATGGCCGCGGTTGCGCGCCTTCTTGAGCTCGAACACGGTGCGCCGGGTCACCACTTCGCGACGGTGTTCGAGGAAGATCTCCAGCAACTGCTTGAGGTTGCACAGGCGCGGCTGACCGTCGATCAGCGCCACCATGTTCATGCCGAAGGTGTCCTGCAGCTGGGTCTGCTTGTACAGGTTGTTCAGCACCACCTCGGGCACTTCGCCGCGCTTCAACTCGATCACCAGCCGCATGCCCGACTTGTCGGACTCGTCCTGGATGTGGCTGATGCCTTCGATCTTCTTCTCGTGCACCAGCTCGGCCATACGCTCCTGCAGCGTCTTCTTGTTCACCTGGTAGGGCAACTCGTCGACGATGATGGACTGGCGCTGACCGCGGTCGATGTCCTCGAAATGCACCTTGGCGCGCATCACCACCTTGCCGCGGCCGGTGCGATAACCCTCGCGCACACCGGTGATGCCGTAGATGATGCCGGCGGTCGGGAAGTCGGGCGCCGGCACGATCTCCATCAACTCGTCGATCGTGGCTTCGCTGTTCTTGAGCAGGTACAGGCAGGCGTCGACCACCTCGTTGAGGTTGTGCGGGGGGATGTTGGTGGCCATGCCCACCGCAATGCCCGAGCTGCCGTTCACCAGCAGATTGGGCAGCCGGCTCGGCAGCACCAGCGGCTCTTGCTCGGAGCCGTCGTAGTTGGGGCCGAAATCGACGGTTTCCTTGTCGATGTCGGCCAGCATCTCGTGCGCGATCTTGGCCAGCCGGATTTCGGTGTACCGCATGGCCGCGGCGTTGTCTCCGTCCACCGAGCCGAAGTTGCCCTGGCCGTCGACCAGCATGTGGCGCAGGCTGAAGTCTTGCGCCATACGCACGATGGTGTCGTACACCGCCGTGTCGCCGTGCGGGTGGTATTTACCGATCACGTCGCCAACGATACGGGCCGACTTCTTGTACGGCCGGTTCCAGTCGTTGTTGAGCTCGTGCATGGCGAACAACACGCGCCGGTGCACGGGCTTGAGCCCGTCTCGCGCGTCAGGCAGGGCCCGCCCGACGATCACACTCATGGCGTAGTCGAGGTACGAGCGCCGCATCTCCTCTTCGAGGCTGATGGGCAGGGTTTCCTTGGCGAATTGGGTCATGCGGGCGTATCCGGTGGATCGGTCCGGTTGTTCTTCAGCAGCGGGCGGTCCTGCGTGGGGACAGCCAGAACCGTTTTTGCATCGGGCCGTTACCGCATCGTGTGGTTCACGCGCAGCCGCCCCGACAGGCAAGACGGGGGATTTTAAGGGCCCGCGACCGGGCGGCCACCGCCAAAGCAAGCAGCGCGCCGAAGCTGGCGCACACCATGGGCCCGAAAACGCTATGGCACAATCATTTCACGCTATTGGGGACAAATGGCGTCCCTGCGTGTCGAGATCGGCATGAACGGGCCCGGCAGGTCCCGGGCAAACAATCCTTACAAGCCGCTTGGCGCGGCGACTTCCAAAAGGACAACCATGAACAAATTGAACTCCATCGCTCTGCTGTGCGCGTCGGCAACCCTGGCCGCATGCTCCACCACCGCGCCCACGTCCAGCACGGTCGACAACTGGCGCAATGCAGACTCCTCCGTCGTCGTCAAGAGCGGCTACGGAGATTGCTGGCGCGACAACTTCTTTACGCCCAAGACCGGTGTGTCGCCTTGCGATGGCGTGCCCGCACCGGCGCCCGCTCCGGTGGTTGCTGCTGCTCCGGCACCGGCACCTGCGCCGGCTCCTGTGGCCGCGCCTGCTCCGGCTCCTGCTCCCGCCCCGGCTCCGGCCCCGATGCCCGCGCCGGTCGTTGCTCCGGTCGTCGTGCCCGTGCCGGCTCCTCCGGCTCCCGCGCCGGCCAAACCTGCCCCGGCAGCACCGGTCACCGAAAAGGTCACCTTCGCCGCAGACGCCTACTTCGACGTCAACAAGTTCGCTGTCAAGCCCGAAGCTGCCGCCAAGATCACCGACCTGGTCGACAAGGTCAAGGCCATCAGCCTGGAAGTCATCATTGCCGTCGGCCACGCCGACTCGGATGGCTCGGTCGCGCTGAACCAGACCCTGTCGGTGAACCGCGCCGAATCGATCAAGAAGTTCCTGGTGTCCAAGGGCATCGAACCGAACCGCATCTACACCGAAGGCAAGGGCAAGGGCCAGCCGGTGGCGGACAACTCCACCAAGGAAGGCAAGGCCAAGAATCGCCGCGTCGAGATCGAAGTGGTCGGCACACGCAAGCGCTGACCTGCGCCGGCCTGTGCACCGGGCCCAATCGCCCGGTGCCAGCCAGACCAAGCTGAACGAACCCCGCCACGGCGGGGTTTTTCATTTGTGGCACCGCATCCATTCAGCGACCCGGCTAGGCCCAGCCTCTGCACCCGCCGCGGTGGGCGCGACATGTGTCAAGCGCAGCCGCATGCGCCATCGCATACCATCTTGAACATGCAAAACGTCGACCCCAAGGAACTCGCCAAGTTCAGCGAGCTGGCACACAAGTGGTGGGACCCGGACAGCGAATTCCGGCCCCTGCATCAGATCAACCCGCTGCGCCTGGGGTGGATAGAACAACTCGCCGGCTCGCTGGCCGGGCGCAAGGTCGTCGACGTGGGCTGCGGCGGTGGCATCCTGGCCGAAGCCATGGCCAAACGCGGCGCCGAGGTGCTGGGCATCGATCTGGCCACGCGCTCGCTGCGTGTGGCCCAGTTGCATGCCATGGAAGCCGGCGTGGCCAACCTCGACTACCGCGAAGTGGCAGCTGAAGCCCTGGCGGCCGAGGCGCCCGAGCGTTACGACGTGGTCACCTGCATGGAAATGCTCGAACACGTGCCCGACCCAGCCGCCATCATCCAGGCCTGCGCCAGCCTGTGCAAGCCGGGTGGCTGGGTCTTCTTCTCTACGCTCAACCGCAACCCGAAGTCGTTCCTGTTCGCCATCATCGGCGCCGAATACGTGCTCAACCTGCTGCCACGCGGCACGCATGAATACGCCCGCTTCGTGCGCCCGAGTGAACTGGCGCGCTGGTGCCGTGACGCCGGCCTCGACCTGGCCGCCACCCGCGGCATGCAGTACAACCCGATCACCCGGCGCTACTGGCTGAGCGACGACACCGACGTCAACTACCTGGTCGCCAGCCGCAAGCCGGCCAGCGCCACGTGACGTCCACCAGCTCCGCAGGCATCGCCACGCTCGACGTGTCGGCCGTGTTGTTCGACCTGGACGGCACACTCATCGACAGCGCACCCGACCTCGGCGGCGCCGGCAACGATCTGCGCACCCGCCGCGGCCTGCCCGAGCTGCCGCTGGCCCACTTTCGCCCCATGACCAGCAACGGCGCCCGCGGCATGTTGCTCGTCGCTCTGGGCCTCACGCCCGAACACGCCGACTTCGAACCCGCGCGCCTCGAGTTTCTCGAGATCTACGAGGCCCGCATGACACGCGCCACCCGCGTGTTCGACGACATGGTGCCGCTGCTCGCCGCACTGCATGCCCGCACCATGCCCTGGGGCATCGTCACCAACAAGATCACCCGCTACACCGAGCCGATCGTGCAAGCCCTGGGCCTGGCAAACCGCTCCGCAGCGTTGGTCTGCGGCGACACCACACCGCACGCCAAACCCCACCCCGCGCCCATGTTCGAAGCCGCCCGCCAACTCGGCCTGGCGCCCGAACGCTGCGCCTATGTGGGCGACGACCTGCGCGATATCCAGGCCGGCCGGGCTGCCGGCATGCCCACCATCGCAGTCACCTGGGGTTACCTCGGCAACGAGTCACCCGTGGGCGACTGGGGCGCCGACCACATCGTCCACCATCCGGCGCAACTGCAGGCGCTTCTCGGCCTGGGCTGATTGGGCGCTCGGGCGAGGCCATCGGTGCGTCTGCCAGCGGGCGAGCAGCCCGGGGCCTACAATCCACCCGCTTCATCTCTGGGGCCGACCTGGTTTCGACGTGGGTACTGAACCGGAGCAGGGCATGCCGAGCACCAGTTCGCTCGTAAATCCACTGGAAACAAAGTAACTGCGAACGACTCTACGTACGCCCTCGCCGCTTAACACCGGTGAGCCTCGCAACAGCCTGTCCATGGGCTGGGCCTGAGGTCGCAAGACCAAGGGCTGCGCGGTAATTCTCATGGTCTGGTCCCGCGCCGGGTCACTCGGCATGGGGCGAGATTTAGTGACTGGCTGGTGGTGTAGCGTGCTCCTGCGCGACACGACCGGCGAGACTCAAATCAGAGAGCTACGCATGTAGAACTGCCTGAGGATGGCTTGCGGACGGGGGTTCAATTCCCCCCGGCTCCACCAATTCAGAGTGCACGGAAGTCCGTGTGAGTGCAAAAGGCCCAAGGAAATCAACACCTTGGGCCTTTTTTTCGTCCAGCGACGTGCGCCGAAGTGCGCCAGCTTCCAGCACTTGATGCAGTAACTTCTACAGTAACTGCAGAATCCGGGTTACTGCACCTTCGGAGTTACTGCATGGCACGCAACCTGATCCCGGGCGATGTCACTATCCGCAGCGTCAAGCCAGGCGACCCGCGCAAGCGCCTGAGCGACGGCGCCGGGCTGTACCTGCTGCTGTTCGTCAAGGGCGGCGCCCACTGCTGGCGGCTGGACTACAGCATCAACGGCGTGCGCAAGACCCTGAGCCTTGGCACCTACCCCGACACCGGCCTGGCCCTGGCCCGCAAGAAGGCAGACGAGGCGCGCCGCCTGGTGAGCGACGGCACCGACCCGAGCGACGCCCGCAAGGCCGGCAAGGCAGAGGCCAAGCAACAGCGCGACGCGGTGCGCCTGGCGGACGCTGGCCTGCCGCCGGCCGGATCGTTCGAGGCGGTTGCCCGTGAGTGGCTGTCGACCGTGCACGAGCTCAAGGTGAGCACCGGACACGCCGAGCGCACGCGCATCCGCCTGGAACAGGATGCCTTCCCGTGGATCGGCAGGCGCCCACTGGCCGAGATCACCGCGCCCGAGCTGCTGCAGTGCCTGCGCCGAGTCGAGGCCCGAGGCGCGATCGAGACGGCGCACCGGGTCAAGGACGCCTGCGGCCAGGTCTTCCGGTACGGCATCGCCACCGAGCAGTGCAGCCGCAACCCGGCGGCGGATCTGCGCGACGCTATGCGGCCCGTCGAGACACGCCACCATGCGGCCATCATCGACCCGCAACAGGCCGGCGAGCTGCTGCGCAACGTGGCCGCCTATCAGGGCCAGCCCGTCACCCGGGCCGCCCTGCTGCTGTCGGCGCTGCTGCTGCTGCGACCTGGTGAACTGCGGCACATGGAGTGGGCCTGGATCGACACCGAGGCGGCCCTGCTCACGGTGCCGGGCGACATGATGAAACGCACCAAGGCCGACAAGGCAGGCGGGCCGCCGCACCTGGTGCCCCTGGCACCGCAGGCGCTAGCGGTACTGGCCGAGCTGCAGCCGCTCACGGGGTCGGGCCGCTTCGTCTTCCCTGCCCTGTCGACCAAGGCGCGGTGCATGAGCGACAACACGGTGCGCAGCGCCTTGCGTCGGCTGGGCTACGGAAATGACGACATGACGGCACACGGGTTCCGCGCCATGGCCCGCACCATGATCGCCGAGCGGCTGGGCGTAGCACCCGAGGTGATCGAGGCCCAGCTTGCCCACGCGGTGCCCGATGCGCTCGGCCGCGCCTACAACCGCACGCAGTACCTGGACCAGCGGCGCGACATGATGACCAATTGGGCCGGCTACCTGGACCGCCTGCGAGACGGTGCGCAGGTGATCCCCTTCAAGGCAGCCTGAGCCGCAGCCACTGCCAGGCCTGAGCGCCTGCCCTGCTGCCGTGGCGGTGAGCCGCTGCGGCCACCGCGCCACCCTGCACGCAGACCACCGGCCCGGCCCTGTGCCGGGCTTCGTCTTTCTGGCTTGCCTGCCTGGCCAGGGCGCGCCAGTCTGCGCAGTCAGCCAGGCAGGGCGGGCAGCCCGAGACCCTGTGCGGCCGGGGGTGGCGGCGGCGCGGCTACCTCTTCGCGCGCGGTTTCAGGCAGGCAAGGCAGTCGGCACCAGCAAGAACACTGCACGAAGTTTGGCCGGCGCGCTCTGGCGGACGGGAACACGGGAACAAGCCCGGCGAATCGAGCGCAAAGCCTGCAGCCATGCGGGTTACCGTGAAATGAGGCGGACGGGAACAGCAACGGGAACAGAACGGGAACCGGGAACAAGGTAGAGACGAGAGTGAAGAGAGTCAATCACATCAACTGTTCTGGCTTCGCCGGCCTTCCAGCTTTATTTGTCGTCTTTGTTCGGCATCCTGCCCGCTTCATGCACCGCCCATGGCATGGGAGGGGGAGGGTAAAAGTCTGGGAGTCCTGGAGCGGAAACCGACCTGTTAGTCAGATTTTTGCGTGCGCAGGTTTCTAGGGGTGGGGGGGTTGAACGACCAGCCGGCAGCAAGGTCGACATGATTCGTGCACCTGGCCGACCACTCGCCGCGCCGAGCGGAGACCAGCTCGGGCCGGCCTGGCTTGCGAGCAGCTCGCCGCGATCCATCGGCAAGCGACGCGGCTGCACCTGGTCGACATCGGCCCGGCGGAACACGATCGGCGGGCCTCGCGTGCGGGGCTGGCTGCGCTCGAGCGTTGCCCGCTGTCCTGGTGCGTCTTCCCTGGAATCGTCGCGCAGATAGATTGCCCCGAACCCATCACTTCGCGGGCGTGCGGTGTTCGGTGCAGGCGTCTGCACTGGCCTTTCCTTGTGTGGCTCAGGTGGTGAGCCAGTGCCGGGGCGTGATGCGAGAATCGCCCCGCCGCGTCCAGCCGTTGATTGATCCCCTTCGGTGTTCCCCGTCCCCAGCGGGGTGGGCGTGGCCTTCGTCTGGGGTGCAATGCGTGGGGCGCATCATGGCTGAGCTGTTGGCATGGAATGACCTGAACGAGGCTGCTGCGTGGTTGGCCGCGCGGACTGGTGAAGAGTGGACACCGCGCCGCGTGTTGGACAGGCTCTTGTACGTGGAAAAGCAAGAGATCCACCGCCGGACACAGAGGGCTGCAGCCGATGACCTTCCGAGAAACCGGTGGCCAGTTCCAAACCCGTTGACGTCGTTGTTTGCGACTCCTCCGCCGGATTGCAGGTTCATCAGCCACGCATACCCATGGCCTGAAGCGCCGAGCGGTGCGCAGTGGCCGACCACTCTGCATTGGCGCGTTGTGCCGCTTCGCTTGGCCGATGTCGGGCAGTTGTTTGTCTCGGGAGCCGTGCTGCTCAGTCACGCCACGGATAGATCGGAAGAGGTCAACGAGAAAGGCTTTCCTCTGTATGCCGAAGAGATGCAGCCACCCGCGCGCATCTCACTTTCTGACGTGCGACTCCGAGCGGCCGACGTCTTCAAACTGGCTGCGAGCATCGATGCCGCACCGCCGCCTGATTTGGCCATGGCGCCGGGCCGAGCGGCCGCAGTCCACCAGGCTGAGCACCCCGACCGAAATCAAGGCTCGCCCAAAGCGTCATCGATTGGCGATAAACGCCGCAAGCACAACAAGACCGCTGCTGAAGTCCTCGCCCGGCATGCCGAGCTGAAGGGCGACGGCAAAGGGGCCCACACCGAACGCCTGGCGGCAGAGCTGGGCATCGGGAAACGTGGCGTGCAGACGATCGTCAAGAAAGCCACGGCCGCCGAGAGCGCGGCATCACGCAGCAACTCGCCCGCTGTGCCGTTCGGCGTGTTCCAACTGGCATCCGCAGGACGGCGACGATCCACATGAGGCCTTGACCTGGCGCCAGCACCTGCGCCAGGTACGCGCTGCGAACTGCGGTGCGAACAGTTCGCACCTTGCTTCGCACGCGTGTTCGTGCACCAGAGTTCAGCCCATCGTCAACGAACCGCGATGGAGCCGAGCAGTGCAGCTAGTTTCAGAAAACCGCCCGCAGGTAAAGCGGGATCGCCTCTTGCGGCTGCCAGAGGTCGAGACCCTGACCGGGCTCAAGAAGTCATCCATTTACGGCCTGGTCAAGGCGGGCAAGTTCGTGCGGCCTGTCCGCATCTCCGCGCGCTGCGTGGCTTGGCCTGAGAGTGCCTGCCTGCAATGGGTGCAAGACCAGATCGCGGCCCGGGGCGACCAAGCGTGAGCGCCGATCGCCAGGCCGGCCGGCTGAGTGTCGAGCAGCAAACCAAGGCGCTGTCCGAATGGGGCCGCGCCGGTTCGTTTCGCTGCTGTGCCTGCGATGCCGAACGCACCGATCAACCTGGCGCCACTGTGCCAACGCCCTTGGGCTTCTGGCTGGCAGCTTGCCACCCATGCGCCCGCCGGATGGACTTGTCGCCGGTCTTCCGTCGTCGAGCGTATGACCTCGCCAAGAACCGCGGCCTACGTGTGCTCTATCAGCGTGCGGCCGACCTGGTGGGTATCACTGGCGCGGCGCTGCTCGGTGCGATGCCGGGGCCGCTGGCCATGCCTGACCGCGGCCGATTGCGTGCGGCCGACGTTCGCCTGAGTCTGCCGATTGGTTCCCTCGAAACCGCTGTGGCGCATGTGCTTGGCCAGGGGTCGCGGCAATGAATTGCACTTGCCTTGCCCTTGCCCTGTGGGCTGCCTCATGACATACCGCATGCGGCCGATACACCCCGCACACCGGGCGCTTGACACTGCAGCGGCGGGCCGTGCACACTGCCAGCACTCGCACTCATTGCGAGACGGGCTTGGCGGCCCGGAACTAGGCGCAGCAAGCCGCGCCGATATTGCTTTCGGAAGCGGCTTTTTCACGTCCCTACGGGGCGCGGCTGCGCGCATGGCTCCTTCAACGGTGGGCCGTGCAGGGAGGGGGCAACCCCTGCCGGTCCTAGTCCGGTCCGCCAACCCTGTACGGTCCACCACCCTCGCTTGGCGGCGCGGGTGGCGGGTTCAAACCCTGTCACTAGGAGCCATCCATGGCTGACACCATCCCCAGCACCGGTACACCCGCCGGCAATCCCTTCGAACACCTGCGCGGCACTGCGGCCCAGATCCTGGAAGCCCAGCCGCTCGACCTGGTGCGCATGCTCTGCGGCTCGGCCGTGCTCACCGACCTGCGCACGCACACCAACCCGGGCCGGGCTCACCTGGTCGCGGCACATGCCGCACTCGGCGGGCTGCACGATGGCCGCTCGCCCGAGCTGGCCGGCGCCGTGGTTGAGCTGCAGCGCGGCATCGCCGCATCGATCCGCCCCGATGGCATCACCTGCAACGCCGAAACCGTGCTGCTGCAGTGCTGCTTGTGGCTGCTGCACTGCCAGGTGCTCATGCAAGAGGCCATCGCCTTGTATGACATCGCGGCACCCGGTCGCAACGCCAAGCACTGAGGGGCACGCCATGCAAAGCACCCCACACACCAAGACGCCGACCGCTGCCGAGGCAGTGGAAGTGTTCAACAAGAGCATTGATCGCTTGGGCATCCGTGCCGAACAGCTCAAGGCATTGACGGACGCCCTGATCGTCTGCACCACCCACCTTGCCGATGAAGGCACGTGCGAAAGCATGCGTTACCTGGCTTCCGAATTGGCGACCGATGTGCACGCCCTGGTCCGCACCGTCGAGAAGGCATCCGCCAATCTGTGCGAGCTGGCAACGAGATCGGAGCCGACCCCGCCGGACAACATCACCCGGCTACCTGGCACGCTCGGACTTGTGCATGCAGGTGCAGACGTCCGCGACACGCCCGCCAGTGCCGATGCACTGCATGCGGTGCCGCCTGCGGCCGAACCCACCAACTGAAGGGGCAAGCCATGCACACCGCAAGCACCTTCACTGCCCGCACCGGCGCCGATGTCGCGCCCTTCGTTCCCCTGGTGCAGAGCCTGGCCCGCCGGATGCGCTCCCGCCTGCCGGCCAGCGTCGAGCTTGACGACCTGACGCAAGCCGGCTTGCTCGGCCTGGCCGATGCGCTCGGCCGCTTCGATGCTGGACAGGGCATCCAGTTCGAGGCCTACGCCACCCCGCGCATTCGCGGCGCCATGCTGGACGAACTGCGCGGCGCCGACTGGGTGAGCCGAGGCGATCGCAAGCTGCAGCGAGGCATCGCAACCGCTCAGCACCAGCTCACACACAAGCTCGGCCGCGCGCCGACTGAGGGCGAAACCGCCAACGAGTTGCGCATGAGCTTGGCCGAGTTCCAGCGCCTGCGCGGCAAGCTGGCCACTGCCCAGTTCGTGCGCATCGATGACATGGACGGCGAGACGGCCGGCGCCTTCGTCGACCGCCATGCCGCAGACCATGCGGCCGACCCGGCGGACAGCCTAGCAGAGCACCGCAAGCGCCTGGCCGTGGCGGAAGCCATCAAGGCATTGCCCGAACGCGAACAGCTCGTGCTGTCGCTGCTGATCGATGAGGGCATGCAGAGCCAGGAAGTCGCGGCCGTGCTCGGCGTGACGCCTTCCCGCGTGAGCCAGGTCTACCGCCAGGCAGTCGACAAGCTGCGCTGCGTGCTCGTGCCGGCTTCGGCCATGACCGGGGGCACACCATGAAGCCCGTTGCTTGCTCTCTCGGCGCTGGCAAGGTGGCGATCGTGTCTGGTGCTGGGGACGAAGCCGACGCCTGCGTGCTGCTGTCGCCTGATGAGGCCCGGCGACTGGCCCGCGAGCTGACTGCGGCTGCGGACATTGCGTCAAGGCCAGCTCTCCACGAGTCAATCGAACCGGCCATTCACACCAACGAGGGCACGTCATGAAAACCGCCGTCACCTTCCACATCGACACCGACAACTTGCGCAGCGTGCCGGATGTCCGCCTGCACGCGCTGTGGCACATCTGCCAGGCGAACCCGGCGCCCATGCATGACCGCGCCGCCTGCGACCTGGTCGGCGACATCGGAGCCGAGATCGTGCGCCGCTGGTTGAGCGCCGCGCCGGCCGAGCAGTACGCGCACCAGCCCGGGTTCCACGACTGGCACACGCTGCAACAGCACGGCAACTGGCGCGGCCCAGGTGGCACATGGCTGCCGCATGACGCCGAGAGCCGGCCACCTGGTGCAGACGCCTGCACCGCGCCCGCCGAGATCCACAACACGCCAACCGCAAGGGGCTGACTCATGGAAACGACCTTCAAGGCCGGGCAAGTTGCCCCGGTTCAAGCTGCTGCATTGCCCACAGTGGGCGCGTTCATCGCCGGTGTGGATACGCCAGCCGACCGACTGACTGCGCGCACGGCGCAACTCTCTGCGCTCATGCATACGTTGACGGGCGAGGGCTTCGCCAGCTTCGACACCTACAGCGACACCATCAGGCACGACGTGCTGTGGCTCGTGTGCGACCTGGCTGCAGAGGTCAACGCGCTGACCGACTTGGTTGTGTGTGGCCCCGGCAAGGGCATCGGCTGAGCGGCCGAACCAGCAGCACTGCCAACCCAACACACGGCCACCATGTCCAAACCAAGCCGCCGGCCATCGCGCCCGCCTTCGAGAACGATCACGCACGACCTGGTGCGTGATGCCCTGTCGTTCATCCCGCCCGACATCACCCACGATGACCGCGTGCGCCTGGCCTTCGCGGTGTGGGACGGCATAGGCGACAGCGGGGCCGACCTGTGGCTCGAATGGGCGAGCCGGCGCGGCAAGGCCGATGCAGGCGAAGACGCGGCCACCTGGAAGAGTGCGCGCAAGGGCGGGCCGGTCAAGGTGGGCACGCTGTTCGGCATGGCCAAGGATCGGGGCTTCACCTTCCCCGAGGCCGATGCCGCCAGGCCGGCGCCCGACCCGGCCGAGCTGGCAGCCGCTGCGGCCGAACGCGAGCGCAAGCGCCAGGCCGATGAGGCGCTCTACACCGAGCGGGCCGACAAGGCTGCCGTGGTGGCGCGGCAGATGTGGGCCGATGCCAGCGACCACGGCAAGAGCGCCTATCTGCAGCGCAAGGGCGTGCAAGCCCACGGCGTGCGGTTCATGCCGAATGGCACCCTGCTCGTGCCGATGGTCAACGCGGCCGGCGAGCTGCAGAACCTGCAACGCATCGCACCCACCAAGCCGAGCAACGGCGACCCGGAAAAGCGCTTCTTGCCAAGTGGCCGCAAGTCGGGCCTGTGGCACCTGATCGGCGGGCCGGTAGCCACGCGCCAGGCCGTCACTGCAGCCGATGCCGTCGACCCTGGTGCAGACGCCTGCATGCCCGGCACTTCGCAAGGCCAGGCCGAACCAGTGCCCGTGCTGCTGCTGGCCGAGGGCTACGCCACCGGGGCCAGTCTGCATGAGGCGACCGGCCGGCCCGTGGCGGTGTGCTTCGATGCCGGCAACCTCGTGCACTGTGCGAAGGCGCTGCGTGCGCTGCACCCCGGCACCCTGCTGCTGGTCTGCGGCGACGATGACACCGACACGCAGGCACGCACCGGCACCAATCCGGGCCGGGTCAAGGCAACTGCTGCGGCCCGAGCTGCGCGCACCGGCACCGGCCTGGCCGGCGCCGTGTTCCCCGAGGGCCTGCCGGCCGGCGGGAGTGACTTCAACGACCTGCACGCAGCCGAAGGCCTGCCGGTAGTGTTTGGCACCGTCGAGGCCGCGGTGTCCGCCCTGCTGGCCGATGCCGCCACCGCGATGCAAGCGCATGCCGCGCCGGCCGGCCAGGGCGAGCCGCCAGCGGGCGAACAGTCGCCGGCCGATACCGATGCACCAGCCGAGCCGAAGCGACGCGCCAGGGGCCGCAAATCGAGCGCACCCGATGACGTCGATTCACCTGCCGCAGATGCTGCAGGGTTCGATCGCTTCACCGTCGGTGACTCGGGCGTGTGGTTCAAGCCGCCGGCCGGCGATGACGGCAACGCACCCAGTGCGCGGCGAGTGTGCGATCGGCTCGAAGTGCTGGCCCTGGCGCGGGACATGCACGACAAGGGCGGCGCGCTGCTGCTGGACTTCGATTCGCAATTCGGCCGCGGCCGGCGCTGGCTGATGCCGCTGTCCATGCTGGCCGGCGACGGCGCTTCGTACCGCGCCGAGCTGCTGGACATGGGTTTCCATGCGCCGACGGATGGCAACCGGCGGCGCTGGCTCACCGAGTACTTGCAGAGCCGCCGGCCTGCCGAGCGTGTGCGCCTGGTGGACCGCGTGGGCTGGCAGGGCCGGGCCTACGTGCTGCCGCGGGAGACGCTGACCGCGCCGGCCAGCGACGATGACGGCGACGCCACCCGCGAACGGCTGATGTTCCACAGTGACGCGGCCATGGTGGACACCTTCACCCAGCGTGGCACGCTGGCTCAGTGGCAAGAGCGGGTCGGGCGCTACTGCCCGGGCAATAGCCGGCTGATCTTTGCCGCCGCCGTGGCCCTGGCCGGCCCAGTGCTGGCCTGGGTGCCGGGCATGGAATCGGGCGGGTTTCACCTGCGCGGCGATTCCAGCAGCGGCAAGACGACGGCGCTTCGTGTGGCCGCTTCGATCTGGGGCGGGCGGGAGTACCTGCAACGCTGGCGCGCCACCGACAACGGCCTCGAAGCGCAAGCCGCACAGCACAGCGACGCCCTGCTGGTGCTCGACGAACTCGGCCAGCTCGATGCCAAGGTCGCGGGCGAAAGTGCCTACATGCTGGCCAATGGCCAGGGCAAGATTCGAGGCGCGGCCCGGGGCGGTAATCGGCCGGTGCTGCACTGGCGCATCCTGTGGCTGTCGGCTGGTGAAATCCCGCTTGCGCAGCACATGGCCGAAGCGGGCAAGCGCATCCGGGCCGGGCAAGAGCTGCGCATGGTGGACATGCCGGCCGATGCCGGCACCGGGCTCGGCCTGTTCGACACCGTGCACGAGCACGAGGGCGGTGCGGCGCTGGCTCAGCATCTGGCCAAGGCCTGCGAGTCGACACATGGGACGCTCGGCCGCGCCTGGCTCGAATGGCTGACCGCTCACACCGACGAATGGCCGCGCCAGTTGCGCCAGGATGTCGAGGCCCTGACCCTGGCCTACGTGCCCGAGATCGCCGATGGCCAGGTGCAACGCGCCGGCCGGCGCTTCGCCCTGGTGGCTGCCGCTGCCGAGCTGGCCACGCGCCAGGGCCTGACCGGGTGGAAGTCGGGCGAAGCGACCGAGGGCGTGCGCCAATGCTTCCTGGCCTGGATCGGCGCCAGGCCGGCGGGGTTTGGCAGCAGCGAGAAAACCGAGGCGCTGCGCCAGGTGCGCGCCTGGCTCGAGAAAAACGCCGATGCCCTGCTGACCTGGTGGCACCGGGGCATGGACGATCACAAGCCGAACACGGCACTACGCGCCGGATTCAAGCGCCTGGTGGACGATGACGGCGCGCCCATCAAGTTCGACTCGGCCACCGACTACTGTGACAAGGGCGCACCGGTTGGCGGCAAGACAGCAGACACGGCGCTGGTCGAATACATGATCTTCCCCGAGGCATTCAGGACCGAGGTGTGCAAGGGCCTGGACTCGCACTTCGTGGCCCGGATGCTGAAGGATGCAGGCGTCCTCAAGCACGAGCGCGACCGGCTGACCAATAAGCAACGTGTGCCGGGCATCGGCCTGACATCGATCTATCAGATCCTGCCGACGGTGTTCGGCGATGCCGAGTGAAGACCGCGCCGGCCCCTGCAGAGACAGTGCCGAGGGCGCGTGTGGATCTGCCGGCAAGCGTCGGCATCACGACCAAGGCCGGCACCGTTGACGATCTGCAGCGCCACGCCGCACAAGAGGTCGAGTCGATGCGGGACAGGTGCGGCGGCACCGATGGCGGATCGACCGTGCTGCATTGCCTGTGCTTGTGTGCGTTGCATGGTCTGCCGATTCCGCCCTGGCTACGTGATGAGTTCGTGACCCGTCACCACCTGGTGGCAGACGCCCACGTGAAGAGCTGGGATCAAGCCTTCGGCCGCCCATGGCCGAAGCGCACGCGGCTGGCTACGGTGCGTCGCCATGCCACGCTGATGCGTCGGGTGCATGACGAGGTGTGGAAGCTGGCAGCTCAGCGGCCAGACTTGGCCATCAAGCGGATTCTGTTCGAAGAGGTCGGATCGATCCGCGGCATCGACCTCGGATGTGCGGCGGTCGAACGCCTGTATTACGAATCCCTGCGTGCCGGCTTCGTCAACGTGGCGCAGTGGCGCCGCGCCATGGGCATGAAGACGCCCGCAGCCCGCGCAAGCCGCATGAAAGTGGATGACCGTTAGGGCAGGACTGACGGCGACATTGAAGGCATGCGGTGCTGATGTCTGCACCTGCCCTTCAACCTGGTGCAAAGGAGTGCCATGGCAACAGCCCCCCCACCCAACCCCGCCAAGATCGCCGCGCTGTCGTCGAATCCCCATTTCGTCAAGGCGCAGCGCGACCAAGGCGAGATGCAAACCGCCCTCTCGAAGGTGCTCAGCCGCCTGGCTGAAGTGTCGATCCTGCTGCAACAGAGTTCGGCAGATGCCCGGCCCCCGGGCGTTGACGATGCCCTGCAGTTCGCGCAGACCGGCATGGTCATGCGCCGTTCAGGCCAGGTCGACGCGCTGGCCGAAGAGCAAGCGACGTTGCGCCAGCATGAGGATTCGTTGCGTCGCGCGATCGACGCAAGCTCGCAGGCGATGCAGCGCATCGTCGGCGAAGCGAGTGCGGCTGTTTCGCGTGACATGGCACCACGGCACAAGGCTATTGCAGCGCGCTACCTGGCCAAGCTGGTCGAGCTTGACGCATTGGTCATGGAAGAGGTGCGCCTCGCCAGCGAGATCGAAGCCGCCGGCTACACGCCCGCGTTCCGCGAGTGGCTGCACTGGCCATTGATCGGCCGGCTTGACGACAACACGTCGCAGATCCACATGCGCGTCAAAGAGCTGAAACCCTATGCGGCCTGAGCCTTCGGCCGCCGTACCTTCAATCGAGGAAATGAACATGCAAACCGAAACTGAACTCCGCGGCCTGATGAACAGCCGCTCACGCGCAGCCCGCGCCCTGTTGGCCGAGAAGGGCTCGCGCTCCTGGACCGCAGCCGAACAAGCAACGTTCGATATGCTGGTGGACGACGCTGAAGACGCGCAGCAACAGCTGCAGCAAGCGCAAGGGCGCGGCGGGTTCCAAAGTCTGCGGGCGCTGCCCCAACGCGAAGGCGTGGAAATCTTCCTGCGCAAGTCCGCCAAGGCCTACACGACGGAGGAGCGTATCAAGGTGAGCAACGCCATGAGCACGACCACCGGATCGGAAGGCGGCTACTCGGTCGGCTCCCTGGTTGCGTCGGAATGGGTGGACACGATCAAAGGCTATGGCTGGGTGCGCCAGGTCGCCGGCCAAATCACAACCGACACCGGCGGAGCAATGAAATACCCCGTCTCCGACGGATCGGCGGAGCTTGGCGAAGTTGTCGCCCAGAACGCGGTTGCCGTCGCGGCAGACCCGACATTTGCCGGTCGGAACCTGGATGCCCACAAGTTCAGTTCAAAGGTGTTCACGGTCCCTATGGAGCTTCTGCAGGACGCACAAATCGATATCGTGGCCGTGATTCTTCAGCGGGCACGGGCACGAATCGGTAGAACGCAGAACATCAAGTTCACGGTGGGGACCGGCACCGGCGAACCGACTGGATTGGTGCCGTCGGCATCTGTGGGCAAGGTCGGCGCCACGGGGCAGGTAATCACGATCGTCTATGACGACCTGGTCGACATCGCCGACACGGTCGACGCGCAGGCGCTCGGCATGCCTGACGCCAGCCAGCAAGGCATGCTTCCCGGCGTGGGCTGGATGTTCTCGCTGACCATGCGTCGCGTGGTCCGAAAGGTGAAGGACACCACCGGCCGACCGATCTGGACTCCGGGTTACCTGGATGCCGTCGATATGTCCAAGCCCGCATTGCCCCTCCTGCTGGGCTACCCGGTTTTCATCAACAACGACATGCCGTCGCCTGCAGCAAGTGCCAAGAGCCTGGCATTCGGCAACCTGGGAAGCTATATGGTGCGCGACGTTGCAACGATGGTGCTGCACCGGTTCGACGACTCGGCATTCGCACTCAAGGGCCAAGTGGGATTCCTGGCCTTCGCAAGAGCCGGCGGCAACCTGCTGGACGTGAACTCGGTGACGCTCTACCAGCACAGCGCGACCTGATCGGAGACTGCAGGCCGAGAGAGCGACCCATAGGCCTGCCAGACCGAGACTGCAGAGAGCTGCAGTGCTTGATTGCTCAGATGGGATCGCATGGCGGAAGGTTCTCCTTCCGTGGTGCGGTTCACCGCCGTAACCTTTCGAACGGCTGCACACCGCAACCCATCAACGCCCGCCCTGTGCGGGCGTCTGCACATCCGCCCGCCGAGCACCTTGCCGGCGGGCTTTGCTTTGGGCAAGCGGGATGAAGAGCAATCGAGGAGGTCGGCCCCGGTCGCCGTTTCGTCAGACCGTGCACGATGTGGTGCGCGACCTGGTCGACGAACGCGGGCCGGTGTGCTGCCGTGAGATCGCCGAACGAGTGCCAGGCATCAATACGGCATCGCCTGCCGAACGGCAACTCGTCGAGACGACTATCAACAACATGCAGCGCGCGGGCGAGCTGGAGACGGTCGGGAGCAAGCGTGTGCCGGGTAGCTGCAAGCCTGTTTCGCTGTTCGTACTCGGGAGAGTGCGACCGGCTGACCTGGTCGAACGCGACCGGATGAACAGCGGCGCAGCACTGGCAGAACTGTTGCGGGCCTGGCAAGACTGAGCACGAGCAATCTCGGTTGCCCAGCCGATCAATGGGGGAGACCCCTTGCCTGAGTGCGTCAAGTTGTTCCCGTTCCAGTTTCACCGGGAACAGTCACCGGGAACAAACCGACCAGAAAACCTCAAGCACGACAAGCACTTAGGAAAGTGTTCCCGTGTTCCCGCTGTTCCCGCTCGCATTTGCAGCTAGCCGAATGTCATCGTGCAGATTTGCACCGGCTTGGGCGCTGCCACGTGCGGAAGGATTGCGACTCGGCGTGACTCAACCCAAGCGACACCGATCACGGATGCAGTAACTCACGCAGTAACTCGATCTGTCGAACGCCTGTTTTCATAGTGACGTTCAAGTGACCCCGGCCCACCATTTACTGCTCCGCAAGGAGCTGCAAACGACAAAAGCGCCAAGGATCGTCTCCTTGGCGCTTCTTGTTTTTGGGCCTGCCCGGGAGTGCAGGTGCCGCTCGGCTGATGGTCTGGTGACCTGGCTTGGTTGCAGCTGCGATCAGCGGCGCTTGTGGTGGCGCCAGTCGAGCGGAAAGACGGCGGCGCAGAGCTTGGCTGGGACCTTGCGTTCGATCACCATCAGGCCGGCCAGCAGGTCGTAACTGGAATCGTAGAAGCCGCTGAACTTCTCTTCGCTGTCGGCCTGGTACGACGCCTGGCGAGAAACGGCAGGCACGGGCGTGCGTTGCTCGGTGCCGGGGCACTTCAAGATCTCGTCGATGAGTGCGTCTTCGGTCACAGCGGATCCTTCTCTTATGTGTGTGCAATCCTGCATTCAGGGGGATGGAAGTTTCTCACCTTTCACACAATTCAGGACAATCCGATACCAAACCCCTACTAAATCAATACTTGATTGCAGGATGTTTCATTTCTGGCGGGGCATTTCTTCTATTTTCGGGTTATGGCGTGGGATCGAGGCCACATCACCTCATGTGTTCGATCGCGCACCGGCGCGCGCAGACTCAGGGTTCGAGATGTTGGTTCTTGCCAGCTCCCAGCGCCGCCAGCACTTGCGAAGAGGTGGCACACCAGCCGACGATGGCCCCCTGAGCCGTGATCATGTCGATCGCGGCGCGTTTGAACTCGGGGAAATAACTCTCGGTCGCGTCCTCGACGATCACACAGTCGTAGCCGCGGTCATTGGCTTCGCGCATCGAGGTCTGCACGCAGACTTCAGTCGTCACGCCGGCAAACACCAGATGCGAGATGCCCGCAGCCTGCAGCCGCTCGTGCAGGCCCGTGGCCCAGAACATGCCCTTGCCCGGCTTGTCGATCACCCATTCATTGGCCGCGGGATACAGCGCCGGGATGATGTCGGCGCCCGCTTCGCCCGCGATCAATAGCCGACCCATGGTGCCGGGCTCGCCGATACGCAGGCTGGGATGGCCACGTTCACGTTTGGCAGGCGGGCAGTCGCTCAGGTCGGGCAGGTGGCACTCGCGTGTGTGCAGTACCGGCCAGCCACGGGCACGCCAGGCTGCGAGCAGTGCGGCGATGGGCGCAATGGCGCTGTGCAGCAGTGTCACGTCGTTGCCCAACGAGGCGCCAAAGCCGCCGGGTTCGACGAAGTCGCGCTGCATGTCGATGACGACCAGTGCGGTGTGACCGTCGCCTGCAAGCTGGGCAGCAAACGGTCGTGCGGGCAGGTCAATCATCATGCTGCCCTCCGGTCTGCTTGTTCGGCAGCTTCGGTTGACGGGTTCACCGGCTGCGCCAGTGACGCCACGCCGTCGACGGCGGGCGTCGGAACGGCGATCGACGCATGCGCCGTGTCGGTGCCATGTCCGCCGCCATGCCCACCCATGTGAGCACCCAGCGTATGGCGATCGGCCTCGGCCGCACTGCATTCGAAGGTGATGCGGCCTTCACTCATCACGACGATTCGGTCCGACAAGGCAAGCAATTCATCGAGGTCCTCGCTCACCAGCAGCACGGCGGCGCCGCGGTTGCGCGCGGCCACCAGACGGCCGTGGATCTCGGCCACCGCCGCAAAGTCCAGGCCGAACACCGGGTTGGACACCAGCAGCAGATCGGCCTCCTGCGCCAGTTCTCGCGCCAGCACGGCGCGCTGCACATTGCCGCCCGACAGTGACCGGATCGGTGCGCCCTCGCCTTGTGTCTTGACGCCGTATTCGACGATGAGCTTGCGCGCGCTGTCACGCACCACCGACCAGTTCATCCAGGTGCCGCCACTTGCTGCGGGCGGCGCATCGAAGACGCGCAGGCCCATGTTGTCCGCCACGCTCAGGTCACCGACGCAGGCGTTGCGCAGCGGCTCCTCGGGCAGGCTGCGCACCTTCAGGCGCCGGTTCTGGGCACGGGTGGCATGGAAACGTTCGCCCGACACGAACACATCACCCGACTCGATGGCACGTTGGCCCACCAGTGCTTCCATCATCTCGCGCTGGCCGTTGCCCGAGACACCCGCCACACCGACGATCTCGCCGGACTTGACCGTCAGCCCCAGTCCATGCACCGCACGTTCGCCGCGGTCACCCGCCACCATCAGGCCATTCACCTTCAGGCGCTCGGTGCCCGGCTCGCGCGCATCGCGCGCCAGGCTGATGGTCGACGTCTGACTGCGTGTCTCACCCACCATGGCCGAGGCCAGTTCGGCCGAACTGACTTCGCCGACCCGGTGGCTCGCCACCAGCGCACCCTTGCGCAGCACACTCACGTCGTCGGCATGTTCGATCACCTCGCGGAACTTGTGGGTGATCATCACCACCGTGCAGTCGCCCGCCCGGGCGCGTTCACGCAGCAGGCCCAGCACCTCGTCGGCCTCCTGCGGCGTGAGCACCGAAGTGGGCTCGTCCAGGATCAGCAGACGCGGCTTCAGGTAGAGCTGCTTGAGGATCTCGAGCTTCTGCTTCTCGCCGGCCGACAGGTCTTGCGGCGTGGCATCCAGGTCGAGCTTGAACGGGGTCGTTTCGAGAAAGGCCCGCAGTTCCTCTCGTACTCGTTTCCAGGGCACCACGGCCGGCAACTCGCCGCGCGCCAACAGCAGGTTCTCGGCCACCGTCATGCCGGGCACCACGGTGAAGTGTTGATAGACCATGCCGATGCCCAGCGCCCGCGCCACCGTGGGTGAACTGATGGCCTGCTCGCGCCCGTTGACCAGCACCGAGCCCTCGTCCGGTAGGTAGTAACCGACGATGGACTTCACCAGCGTGCTCTTGCCGGCACCGTTTTCACCGAGCAGTGCGTGCACCGTGCCGGGCCGCACGGCGAGCGACACGTTGTTCAGTGCAGTAAAAGCGCCGAACCGTTTGGTGAGCTGATAGGTGTCCAGCGCCAGCGCATGGGTAGCGCTGAAATCCGGAATCGCCCCGGGGAGCAAGGAATTTTCTGAAGTCGACATGGTCAGGCCATCCATGGTTGATGACGACGCCACGCGGCGTCAGAGTGCCGAGGCGGCAGCGTGCAGCACGTCGATCAAGGCTGTGGATGTACTCACCGCACCAAACACCCCGCCCTGCATCTCGATCATCTTGAGCGCGGCCGCATGGTTGCCGGCGTCGGTGGCGCCGGTGCAGTCGGACAGCAGCACACACTCGAAGCCGCGGTCGTTGGCCTCACGCATGGTGGTGTGCACACACACGTCGGTGGTGATGCCAGTGAGCACCAGATTGCGGATGCCCCGTGTGTGCAGGATCATCTCGAGATCGGTGGCACAGAAGCTGCCCTTGCCCGGCTTGTCGATGACCACCTCGCCCGGCCACGGCGCCAACTCGTCGATGATCTGCCAGCCGGGTTCACCCCGCACCAGGATGCGGCCACACGGCCCGGGGTCACCGATGCCCGCACCGATACGCTGCGAGCGCCAGCGCTTGTTGGCCGGCAGGTCGCTCAGGTCGGGGCGGTGGCCTTCACGCGTGTGGATGAGCATGTAGCCCTGGTCACGCATCACGGCCATCAGCGCCTTCAGCGGCTCGATCGGCGCACGTGTGAGGCTCAGGTCGTAGCCCATGGTGTCGACATAACCACCCACGCCGCAGAAGTCGGTCTGCATGTCGATGACGATGAGGGCGGTGTTATCGGGCCTGAGCTGGCCGTCAAACGGCCACGGGTAAGGCGTCGAGGTGATGGTCGTCATGGCGCTCAACCCTCTAACGGATTGGTCTCGGGACCGCGATAAGCCCGTGCCGGCGCGGCAAAACCGCAAGGTGTGCCGTCTCGCACCTGAATGCTCGCATCCCACGGCAGCTTGTAGTTGCCGGCCACCATGTCCTGCATGAAGGTGTAGGGGCAATCCTGCGCGCCGCCCTGCACCGCCACATAACCGCGATGCCAGAGCTGATAGGGGTTGTTCTCCACACCCCAGCCTGCTCGGGCTTCACGCACCAGGTCGGGCCGCAGGTCGGCGGTGACGATCTCGTCTGGCCGTGCGCCACCAGTGGTGATGACCGTGCCGTCGAAGTTGCAGAACATGGCTTCACCCATGCTGTCGAAGCTGCCGTCGCTACCGCACAGGCACACACTTGCAGTAATCGCCAGGTTCTGAAAGGCATTGGCCTGGTTGGTGATCTGCCAGGCGTGGCGGATAGGCGCTGTGTAGCCTGCAGTACGCAGGATGATTTCGGCGCCCTTGTAGGCCGCCTCACGCGCCATCTCGGGGAACATGCCGTCGTGGCAGATGATCAGGCCGATCTTGCTGCCATTGGGGCCATCACACACCGGCACACCCATGTTGCCGGGCTCCCAGGCCTCCACCGGCACCCAGGGGTGCAGCTTGCGGTAGTAGAGCTTGATGGCGCCCTGGTCATCGATGATCAGGCCGGTGTTGTAGGGGTTGCCGTGTGGGTTGAACTCCATGATGGAGAAACAACCCCAGATCTTGTGCGCAATGCATGCCGCCTTGAACGACGCCACCTCGGGCCCGTCCAGGCTCACCATCAGCTCGGGCGCGGTGGACATGCTCAGGCCATGCAGCGCGTATTCGGGGAACACCACCAGATCCATGGTGCCCAGGTTGCGGCGCGCCTTGCCCACCATCCAGCAGATGCGTTCGGCCTGGGCCTTCAGTTGGGCCGGTGTGTCGACCACCGGCAACTGCAGTTGCACCAGACCGACCACCACACCGTTGGCCGACTTGTTCAGGCCACCCAGGCCACTCAGGCTGCTTGCCATGTTGCTGCTCATTGCGACACTCCCAGTTCCATCGGTGCACCCTTGAGGCTGCGGCTGGGCGAGCAGGTCCAGATCAGGATGGCCAGCGTCAGCGCATATGGCACGGCATTGAAGAGGTGGTAATAACCGCTCACGCCCACCGACTGCAGGGCCGGGCCGAGTGCACCGGCACCACCGAACAGCAGCGCCGCCCCCATGCAGCGCACGGGGCTCCAGCGCGCGAAGATCACCAGCGCCACGGCGATGAGGCCCTGGCCACTGGACAACCCTTCATTCCAGCTGCCCGGGTAGAACAGGCTCAGCGACGCACCGCCCAGTCCGGCGATGGCACCACCCACGGCGGTGGCGACGATACGCACGCCGTTCACCGAGGTACCCAGCGCCTTGGCCGCATCGGAAGAGTCCCCCACCATACGAACGATCAGGCCCCAGCGGGTGTTCATGAAGGCCCAGCCCATCAGCAAGGCCAGCAACACACCGATGGGGAAGAGTGCGTTGATCGCCAGCGCCGCCTGCACATTGGGCGATGAACTCCAGGCGCCGAGTGGTATCGACGGAATCTGCGGCGCCTGCGGCTGGATCAGCGGCTTGCCAAGATAGAAGGCCAGGCCGGCGCCAAGCATCATCAGCGCGATGCCCATGGCGATGTCGTTGACTCGCTTGAGCGAGCACACGAGGCCATGCAGCAGCGCCAGTAGCGCACCACTGGCGGCGGCAGCCAGCACACCCAGCCAGGGTGAGCCGCTGAGGTAGGCACCACCAAAGCCGGCCATGGCCGAAAAGACCAGCACCCCTTCCAGGCCGAGGTTGATTCGACCGGCCTTTTCGGTGAGGCACTCACCCAGGCTCACGAACAGGAACGGAGTGCCGACCCGGATGGCGCCGCCAGCCACGGCCAGCAACACGGCAAGAATGGCATCGAGGGTCATGTCGCAGGTGCTCCCGACGTTTGAAGACTGGCCGATGGGTGACGGGCTTGCACGAGACGCTCAGGCAGGTGCTGGCGTGGCAGGCAAAGCCGCGTCACGACGGGGCAAGAAGCGAAACGGCAGCAGCCGCCCGCGCAGTGATTCACTCGCCAGGATCAGCACGAAGGCAAAACCGAGCAACACCTGCACCGACGCATCCGGCAGGCCCATGCGCCGCTGCAACATGCTGCCCGCCGCACCAAAACCGCCGAACAGGATGGCCACCGGGATGATGGCCAGCGGGTGGTGTCGCGCGACAAAACTCACCAGGATGCCGGCGTAGCCCAGCCCGGCGATGAGTGAGGCATTGGCCGAGTTGTGCACTGCCGCCACCTCGATGCCGCCGGCCAACCCGGCCGCTGCACCACCCAGCACACAGGCCATGATGATGAGACGTCTGGCCGGCAGCCCAACGAGTTTGGCTGCCCGCACATTGCCACCCACGATACGAGTGGCAAAACCGTTGGTGGTGTAGGCCAGCCAGATGGCCGCCATCACACACAACACCGCCCCCCAGACCAGCCCCCAATGCACGTCGTACGAGCCGATGGTGCCGATGCGCAGGGCCTCGGGCAGTGGCAAGGTCGAGGGCTTGTTCAAGCTGCTCGGGTCGCGCATCGGCCCTTCGACAAAATGCTTGAACAAGGCGATGGCGATGTAGCTCAGCAGCAGGCTGCTGATCGTTTCATTGACACCGCGCGCCTGGCGCAGCCAGCCGGCCAGCGCGATCCAGGCGCCACCCGCCAGTGCGGCGGTGATCAGCAACATGCCGGTTCCAGTCGACCCACCGGGCAGCGGCATCACATAAGGCAGGCCGGCACAAGCCAGACCACCCAGCACCAACGCACCTTCACCACCAATCACCGTGAGCCCAGCCCGTGCCGGCAAGGCCACGGTAAGTGCGGTGAGCATGAGCGGCGCCGAGCGCTGCAGCGTGTTCTGCCACGAGAATGCATCGCCAAACGCGCCCACGAACAACAGCCGCCACACCTCGACCGGGTCATGCCCGCCCAGGCTCACGAAGATGCCGAACAGCCCCAGCGCACCGGTCAGGGCCAGCACCGGCAGCAGAAAGGCTTCGGCTATGTCGTGCCAGGCTTGACGTTGCATGGTGCGGCCCTCGGTGATGTGTGATCAGCAGACGGTCAGATCGACGCGGCGGACTGGCAACTCGATGCCACTAGATCTTGCCGACGACACCTTCGACGAGGTAGTTCATACCTTCGAGCTCGATGTCGGTCTGCTTGAAGACCTTGCCCTTGGGGATGACGACCTTGCCGGTGTTGTCCTTGAGCTCACCACCGAAGATGTCGAAGGTGCCGGCAATCATCTTGGCCTTGATGGCGTCGGCGTTCTTGCGTGCACCTTCACTCACCGCAGAACCGTAGGGCGAGGTCTTGACGAAACCTTCCTTCAAACCACCACGCACGAAGTTGGGGTGAGGTGCACCGCTGCGGGCCGCTTCGAGGATCTGCTTGTAGGCGGTGAGCCAGTTCCACTCGGCACCAGTGAGGTACGCAGCGGGTGCCAGCTTGGCCTGGCTGGCGTGGTAGCCGCAGACCATCTTGCCGCGTTTGGCGGCCGTCTCGACAATGACCTTGGGGCCGTCCACGTGCATGGTGAACACGTCGATGCCTTGATCGGCCAGGCTGTTGGTGGCTTCGGCTTCCTTGACTGCCATCGACCAGTCACCGGTGAAGATGACCGAACAGGAGATCTTGGGGTCGACCGACCGTGCGCCCATGGTGAACGCGTTGATGTTGCGCAGCACCTGCGGGATAGGCTTGGCGGCGACGAAGCCGATCTTCTTGCTCTTGCTGGCATGGCCGGCGATCACGCCGTTGAGGTATTGCGCCTCGTCGATGTAGCCGAAGAAGCTGCCGGTGTTGGTGGGGTGTTTGCCCTTGGTCCACATGCCGCCGCAGTGCGCGAAACGCACGTTCGGGTTCTTGGCCGCCATGGCCAGCATGTGCGGGTCGAAGTAGCCGAAGCTGGTGGGGAACAGCAGCGTGGCGCCGTCCTGGCTGATCATGCCCTGCATGGTCTTCTGCACGGCCTGGGTCTCGGGCACGTTCTCCTCCTCGACCACCTTCACGCCGGGCAGCTTCTTGATCTCGGCGACCGACTCGGCTTGCGCCTGGTTGTAGCCGAAGTCGTCCTTGGGGCCGACGTAGATGAAGCCCACCGTGATCGGCTTTTGTGCCAGCGCCCAAGGTGCCAGCGTGGCCAGCGAGGCAGCGGACAGTTGCGCCAGGGCGCGACGGCGAGAGGCATTGTGTTGGTCGAGGTCGTGGCTCATGGCAGCTCCGTTGGTGCTTGTCGGCAAGGCGGGCGCCGCAGTCGGCGCCCTGGGTGGCTCTGGATCCAGTTCACGTACCGCTTTGGTGCACGCACTGGTATACCGACAGGTATTCAGCAAAAGCCGTGCCGGAGTTGGCACTCGTCCCGGCCCTGACCTCAGGGCGCGTGTGTGTCAGCGTCTGCCGCGCGCCTTGGCCTCGTGCAGCGTGGCCAAGGAGATGCGCCGCACCTCGGACTTGCTCTGCTCGATGTGGCTCTTGATGAGCAGCTGGGCCTGATCGGCCTTGCGCTGCATGACGGCCCGCAGGATCTTGGCGTGCTCCTGGTACGTGGCGTCTATGCGGTCCGGCCGTGTGAAGTCGAGGTGCCGGATGATGCGGATGCGTTCGGTGACGTCCCAGTGCACCCGCGTGATCTCGTCGTTGCCGGCAGCGCGCACCAGACTGGCGTGGAACTGCTCGTCCAGTGCACCGACCTTGTTGCCATCGCCCAGCCGTTCGGCCACGGGCACCAGCCACACGGCCTTGAGTTCGTCGAGTTCGCTGTTGGCTTCGGCCCGGGCGCACAGCCGCGCCACACAGGCGGTTTCGAGCAGCACCCGCAGGTCGTAGAGTTGCTCGAGGCGGTCGAAGTCGATCGGCTTGACGAACCAGCCGCTCTTGCTCTCCACGTCGAGCAGGCCTTCGTTGCGCAGCTTGAACAAGGCCTCGCGCACAGGTGTGCGGCTCACGCCCAGGCGCGCGGCGATCTCGGCCTCCGAGAACCTGTCGCCCGGCACAAGACTGAAGTCGTGCATCTCGGCCTTGAGCTGGCTGTAGACCTGCGCGGCCAGCTTGACGGGCGCACCAGTGGCGTTTGATTCGACGCCGGGCGCCTGTGTGTTGACTGACTTCATGTGGCCGATCTTAGCCAGCAGCAACTAGCGGTCAGGTCCGGCCCGGCCCGCATCACACGATCAGCACGCTGACATGGGCCGCCACCACGCGCCAGCCTTCGGCAAAACGCACCCAGGTCTGCTGCTGGCGGCCGATGTTGCTGCTGCCGCGGCGGTGGAACTCGGTGCTGGTGGTGGCGAAGTCGCGCCCGAAGGTGGTGATGACGGTGTGGTCGAGCGTGCGCGCCAGGCCGGTGGATGGCCGAGCCAGGCGAAAGGCGCGGATCGCCTCGATGCCGCGCAGGTTTTCGCCCGCGCCGTAACGCACGGTGAACTCGCTGGGCCAGAACAACTCGTCGAGCACATCGACCTTGTTGTTGACCAGGGCGTCTTCATACCGTGCGAACACGGCGCACATCTCGGCGTGGATCTCGGGCAGGTTGATGTCCATGGTGTGTCGTCAGTTCAGGCTGGCCACCGGTGCGTTCACCACACCGGCCGCTTCGAGTTGTTGTGCCACACGCAGCACCAGGTCTTCGCGCCAGGGCGCGGCGATGATCTGCACACCTACCGGCAGATCCAGGCTGGCATGCACACCCCACACCGGCACGGTGCACACCGGCAGGCCGATACACGAGATGGGCTGCGCCAGCAGGCCCAGGCTGGGGCGGGCCGGCAGGCGTTGGCCATTGAGGGTGAGCCACTCGGTGCCGAGTGTGGGCGCCACACATGGAGTGGCCGGCGCCAGCACCACGTCGACATCACCAAACGACGCCGCCACCTGGCGCGCGAACCAGCGCCGCATGCGCTGCGCCTGCACCAGCCAGGTGGCTGGCAACAAGGCACCGGCCAGAAAGCGATCACGCGACAGTGGCTCGAAGTCGTCCGGCCGGGTCTTCAGGTCAGCCAGATGCAGGTTGGCGCCTTCGGCATTGCTGATCAGAAAGGCCGCGGCGCGGGCCCGTGCCACTTCGGGCCACTCGACTACACGTTGAACACCCAGCGCGCCGGCGACACGGTCGACTGCGGCCAGCGCCTCGACGTCGGCCATCTCGCGAAACCAGCCGCCCAGCACGGCAATACGCAAGCCACCCGCGCCCTTGATCAACTGCGCCGCGGTAGGTTCGAGTGGCCGCGCCACCTGGGCTGGATCGTGCGGGTCGACACCCTGCATGGCGTCGTACGACAGGGCCAGGTCCAGTGCGCTGCGTGCGAACGGGCCGAGGTGATCGAGGCTGGCGACGAAGGGATAACTGCCCGTGCGCGGCAGCCGACCGAAGGTGGGCTTCAGGCCGAACACACCACACAGCGACGAGGGCACACGGATCGAGCCATTGGTATCCGACCCCAGCGTGATCGGCACCTGGCCAGCGGCCACCGCCGCGGCCGACCCACCCGACGACCCGCCCGCGCTGCGGCTCAGGTCATGCGGGTTGTGGGTGGCGCCGTAGTGGCTGTTTTCGGTGGTGAAGCCGTAGGCGTATTCGTCCATGTTGAGCGCGCCGAGCAGCACCGCCCCGGCCGCACCCATGCGCCGCAGCAGCAGCGCGTCGCGCCTGGCTGGCGCAGCGCCGCGTTCGATCTTCGAGCCGGCGAGTGTGGTGACGCCGGTGATGTCGAACAGGTTCTTCACCGCATAAGGCACACCCAGCAGTGGCAGAGCCTCGGCCACGGTGTCGCCCGATGCCAGCCGGCAATCGAGCGCTGCCGCCTCAGCCATGGCGCGTATGACGGTGCGCTGGGTGAAGGCGTTGACGCGACCATCGGTGGCGTCGATGCGGGCGATGCTGGCTTCGGTGACGGCGCGCACGCTGACCTCGCGTCGGCGCACCGCCGCGGCGATCTCGTGCGCCGGGCCACGCAGCAGAGCCTGGATCGGTGTACTCATGCCTCACCCCGCTGGGGTGGTTCAATCGGCACAAAAGCCTCGGCCGGTTCGTCGTCGACGCAGAGTGGAAACTCCATCACCAGCGCGGCAAACCCGGTCGCCAGCGCAAAGTAGTTCGCCACACCGGCGCGGTGATCGCGGCGTATCGGCAGGCCGATCAGCGCGGCCAGGGTGTCAACCTGCTGGGTCGTCTCGGCAGGAGTGGTCATGGTGTGGCCCTCAATGAAGCGAGGTAGGCGCGCCAGCCGCCAAAGTGGCTGATGTTGGTGGCAGCGGCCACGGCATGCGCCTCGCAGACAAAGCCGTGCACGGTACTGCCGTCGGCCAGTTGCAGGCTGCCCAGGCCCAAGGGCGCCGGGATCAGCGCAAGAAACGATCCCACCTCGCGCTGCGGCATGGCCCAGACCTCGACAGCAATCGACGTGCCGAGTTCTTCATCGCCCCGACCCACCCGCACCATGCCGGGCTTGGGGGGTGTGGTGCCCGGCAGGGCATACAGCTGGTAGACCGGCGCCGTGTGGGTGACGGCAATCAGCCGCGCGCCACGTTCGGTGAGTTGCCAGTTGAGCGGCAGGCCCGAGAGATGTGCGCCCACCACAGCCAGCGCCAGCGTCGCTTCACTGGCGGGCTGGCGAGTCAGCACGGCGGCGCCATTGGCACCATCGGTGCCCTCGGTAAGCTCCGCACCCTCCACATGCTCCACGCGCTCCGCGCCCAACGCACCCTCCCAAAGGCGGCCGAAATTGGCCAACGCCGCGTCGGCCTGGGCTGGCCCGATGAAGGTGACGCCGAAGGGCAGGCCCTGGTCAGCCTCACCGGCCGGCAGTGCCAGCGCCGACCAACCCAGCAGGTTGACGAAGTTGGTGTAACGCCCCAGTTGGCTGTTGGCGCCCAGCGGGTCGGCGGCCACCTCGGCAAAGGTCGGATGGGTCGGTGCGGTGGGCACCATCAGCAGGTCGATGTGATCCCACCAGCCGGACAACTCGGCCTGCAGCGCACGCAGGTGGTACTGCGCCTCGAAGGTGGTGGTGGCCGTCTGGCCGATGGCGCGGGCAATCACCTGGCGCACCGTGGGGTCGAGCGCGTCGGGGTCACGTTCGAGTAGCTCGCGCACCGTGGCGTGGCGTTCGGCCACCCAGGGGCCGTCGTACAACAGGGCGGCCACCTCGTCGAGTTTGACCATGTCGACCTCGACCAGGTCGATGCCGTGTTGCCGGGCACCGTCGGCCAGCGATGAAAGGTGCTGAAGGGCGGCGGCCCAGGCAGCCGGATAACCCAGCGCGGCGTCGAGCACCGGCGCCTTGGGCACGGCCACACGCAGCGGCCGATGCGCCGGCAAGGCGGCAGGGCCGGGCGACCAGGCGCTGTAGGCGTCAGCGGCGTCGGGGCCCTCGATCACGGCCAGCACATGGGCGGCATCCGCCACGTTGTGGGCAAAGATCGAGACACAGTCGAGCGTGCGGCAGGCCGGCAGCACGCCGGCCGTGCTGACTCGCCCTGGAGTGGGCTTGAGCCCGACCAGGCCGTTGAATCCAGCGGGGATACGCCCGGAACCAGCCGTGTCGGTGCCCAACGCAAACGGCACGATGTTCCGCGCCACCATCATGGCCGAGCCCGAACTCGAACCACCACTGATGCGGCTGGCGTCACTCAGGCAGGCCGGCTGGCCGTAAGGTGAGCGGGTGCCGACCAGGCCGGTGGCGAACTGGTCGAGGTTGGTCTTGCCTAGCCAGAGCGCGCCGGCGTCCAGCAGACGCTGCACCACCGTGGCGCTGCGCTCGGCCACCCGCGTGAACTTGGGGCAGGCGGCGCTGGTGGGTGCACCGGCAATGTCGATGTTGTCCTTCACGCCGAAGGGCACGCCCAGCAGCGGGTAACGCGCCATCAGCTCGGCGCGTGCACCCGGCTCGGCCAGCCGCGCCTGCAGCAGCGCGAGCTGATCGGCCCAGCTTCGATCCGGGCACAGATGGATCCACAGGCCGAGGTCCAGGCTGTCCAGCGCCGCGGTGCGCGCCCGGGCCAGCCACACCAGCGGATCGGCGCCTGCAGCGATATCGTCCAGCCAGGCCGTGACGCCTGTTGGTGCAGCGACCGCAGGTTCGCGGAGGTTTGAATTCATGTTGGTGCGCCAGCTGGTATACCAATCGGTACATGAGTTCACGCCAGCAGACTCCGTGCCAGCGGAGCAGGCCCTGGTGCTGGCGGACGTGCAGGCCAAGAAGACGGGCCGAGCCGCTGGAACGGGATCGTGGATAGACATCGTGCTGGTTCTTGCCGCCTTGCCGCTTCGTCGTCGCCGCGTCGGCGGTTGTAGCCGTGTAGTCGGCAGGCAGTGGGGGTCGCCCGCCCGGCGGCAGGGTTGCCGGTCCGAGCACACGAAAAACCGGCTCGTATACTGATTCAATGGACGAACCGGTACATTCTTCGATAGCTCCGGCAGGGGCGCCGGCCAAGGTCGCCGGCAAGGCCACGACACGCACCAACGACCCCGAGCGCACGATGGCCGGCATCCTGGAAGTGGCCACCGAAGAGTTCGCCGCCAAGGGCCTGGCGGGCGCACGCATCGACGAGATCGCCGCACGCACCCGCACCAGCAAGCGGATGATCTATTACTACTTCGGCAGCAAGGAAGGGCTGTACATCGCCGTGCTCGAAGAGGCCTACCGGCGCATGCGCAGCATCGAGGCCGGCCTGCATCTCGAAGACCTCGAGCCCGAGCAGGCGCTGCGTACGCTGGTGGCCTTCACCTGCGACTACCAGCTGGCCAACCCCGACTTCATCCGCCTGGTGATGAACGAGAACATGCACCGCGGCGAATACCTGGCGCAGAGCAAGTCCATCGAACAACTCAACGTGCCGGCCATCGCCGGGCTGCGCAGCGTCTACGAACGCGGCGTGGCGCAGGGCCTGTTCAGGCCGGGCATCGACCCGGTCGACCTGCACATGTCGATCAGCGCCCTGTCGGTGTTCAACGTGGCCAACCGCCACACCTTTGCGCTGATCTTCAAGCGCGACCTCGAAAGCCCGGGGGCCATCGCGGCACGCCGCGAGAACATCGTCGAGATGATCGTGCGCTACGTGCGGCGCTGAGGCGTCCACGCGCCTTCGGGCGCCCGTCACCAGCCAATGACCCTGATCCAGGGTTTTCACCGATCACAGAACTAACCAGTTCGTACATTATTCGGTGCCGTTGATCCAGGTCAGCCACATCACCTGGAAATTCCCGCCGACTTTCGAGACGCCGCACGGCTGATCGCTCCAGGAGACTGCTCATGACAACACTCATCGACCGCTATTGCCGCGCCATCGAATGGCTGCTGGTAGCGCTGCTGGCCTTGATGGTCCTCCTGGTGTTCGGCAATGTGGTGATGCGTTACGCGCTCAACTCGGGCATCACGGTGAGTGAAGAGGTGTCGCGCTGGTTGTTCGTGTGGATGACCTTCCTGGGCGCCATCGTGGCCCTGAAGGAACACGGCCACCTGGGCACCGACATGCTCACCTCGCACCTGGGTTTTGCCGGCAAGAAGCTGTGCGCCATCGTGGCCCAGGTGCTCATGCTCTACGCCACCTGGCTGCTGTTCTCGGGCAGCCTGGCGCAGGCGCGCATCAACTGGGATGTCGAAGCCCCGGTCACCGGCGCCTCGGTCGCCATCTTCTACGGCTCGGGCGTGGTGTTCGCCGTCTCGAGCGCG
The DNA here is from genome assembly GCA_016702605.1 of Candidatus Intricatilinea gracilis. GTDB lineage: Bacteria > Pseudomonadota > Gammaproteobacteria > Burkholderiales > Burkholderiaceae_C > Sphaerotilus > Sphaerotilus gracilis. The sequence goes on along the minus strand of JADJDQ010000004.1, from coordinate 108,600 downwards.
GTGCTGCTGGCGCTGCAACTGTGGCACACGGTGAGTGGCCAGGTGAGCGAAGCCGACCTGGCGATGAGCCAGGAGTCGGAAGAACTGGCCCAGATCGGCGACCTGCATCTGGACCGCAGCCAGACCTTCCGCAAGCATTGACCCGCGCGGCACCGGAGACAAGCACATGACCATCTTCATCTTCCTGGGCTCGCTGCTTGCCGCCATGGCGCTGGGTGTGCCGATCGCCTATTCGCTGCTGCTGTCGGGCGTGGCGCTGATGTGGCACCTCGACATGTTCGACGCGCAGATCCTGGCGCAGAACGTGATCAACGGTGCCGACAGTTTCCCGCTGCTGGCCGTGCCCTTCTTCATGCTGGCCGGCGAGATCATGAACGTCGGCGGCCTGTCGCGCCGCATCGTCAACCTGGCGCTCACGCTGGTGGGCCATCGCCGCGGCGGGCTCGGTTTCGTCGCCATCGTGGCGGCCTGCCTGCTGGCCGCCTTGTCGGGCTCGGCGGTGGCCGATACCGCCGCGCTGGCCGCGCTGCTGCTGCCGATGATGGTGCGGGCCGGCCACGACAAGGCGCGTGCCGGTGGCCTGATCGCCTCGGCCGGCATCATCGCGCCGGTCATCCCGCCGTCGATCGGCTTCGTCATCTTCGGTGTGGCCGCCAACGTGTCGATCAGCAAGCTGTTCTGGCCGGCATCGTGCCGGGGCTGCTGATGGGCCTGAGCATCGCCATCGCCTGGTACTTCGTGTCGAAGAAGGAAAACATCACCCCGCCGCCCAAGGCAAGCTGGGCCGAGCGTATGTCGGCACTGCGCCAGGCCACCTGGGCGCTGGTGCTGCCGGTGATCGTGATCGTGGGCCTGAAGTTCGGCGTCTTCACGCCCACCGAGGCGGCCGTGGTGGCGGCGGTGTACGCACTGTTCGTCTCGACCGTGATCTACCGCGAGCTCAACCTGCACCAGTTGCATGAGGTGTTCGTGAGTGCGGCCAAGACCACCGCGGTGATCATGTTCCTGGTGGCGGCTGCGATGGTGAGCGCCTGGCTGATCACGGTGGCCGACATCCCGAGCAAGATGATCAGCCTGCTGGAACCCTTCATGGGCAACCAGACGCTGCTGTTGCTGGCCATCATGTTCCTGGTGATCGCGGTCGGCACCGCCATGGACATGACACCCACCATCCTCATCATGACGCCTGTGCTGATGCCGGTGGTCAAGGCCGCGGGCATCGACCCGGTCTACTTCGGCGTGCTCTTCATCATGAACAACGCGATCGGCCTGATCACCCCACCGGTGGGCACCGTGCTCAACGTGGTGGCCGGCGTCGGCAGGATGAAGATGGACGAAGTCACGCGGGGTGTGTTGCCCTTCATGGGCGCGCAGTTCGCGGTGATGTTCCTGATGGTCTTCTTCCCATCGATCGTCACTGGCCCGGCCAGATGGTTTGCCAACTGAGCAAGAGTTTTTCCACCGCTGGCGACAGCATCCATTCCCCCGCAACCTTCACGGAGACAAAAGATGAAACGCATCATGTTCAAGACGGCTCTGGCCGCCCTCGCCCTGGCCGCCTGTGGTGTGGCTGCCGCGCAGGAAAAGACCTTCAAGTTTGCGCTGCAGAACCCCAAGGGACACCCGCTCGAGATCGGCGCGCAAAAGTTTGCCGAACTGGTCGCAGCCAAGTCGGGCGGCAAGTTCAAGGTCAACGTGTTCCCCGGCGGCACGCTGGGTGGTGACGCGGCCAATGTGTCGGCTCTGCAGGGTGGCACCATCGAGTTCGTGCAGCTGAACTCGGGCATCCTGGCATCACAGGTCAAGGACTTCGTGGTCTACGACTTCCCCTTCCTGTTTGCCAACGCCAAGGAAGCCGACGTGGTGGTCGATGGCCCCTTCGGCCAGAAGATGCACGCCATGTTGACCGAGAAGGGCATCATCGGCCTGGCCTATGTGGAACTGGGTTTCCGCAACATCACCAACAGCAAGAAGGCCATCAATACGGTGGAAGACATTGCCGGCCTGAAGCTGCGTGTCATCCCCAACGCCATCAACGTCGACTGGGTCAAGGCCCTGGGCGCCAACCCCACACCGATGGCCTTCCCCGAGGTTTATGCCGGCCTCGAGCAAAAGGCCATCGACGGGCAGGAGAACCCGCTCAGCGTGATCCTGGCCAACAAGTTCTATGAAGTGCAGAAGAACCTGGCGGTGACCAACCACCAGTACAACCCGCAGTCCATCATCTTCAGCAAGAAGATCTGGGACACCCTGACCCCGGCCGACCAGAAGGTGCTGCAGGACGCCGCCAAGGAAGCCGCGGTCTACCAGCGCAAGGTCAACCGCGACAAGTCGGCCGACGACCTGCAGGAGCTGAAGAAGGCCGGCATGGCCGTCACCGAGTTCAGCCCCGCCGAACAGGCCAAACTGCGTGCCAAGCTCGAACCCGTGATCATCAAACACGGCGCCGCCATTGCCGCCACCGTGACCGAAGTGCAGGCCGAACTGGCCAAGCTGCGCAAGTAAGCCACTGACCGGTCAGGCAGGCTCGATCGCCTGCCGGGTCGTGGTCCGTCCACCGGTTTGGCAACACGCCTGGTCGACCAGGCCGGGCAGCCATCACCCCGTCCCCTCCGCCCCTCGTCACGCTCTGGAACCCCCATGAACATCCTCGTGCTCAACGGCATCAACCTCAACATGTTCGGCAAGCGTGATCCGAAGCAATACGGCACGATCACGCTGGCGCAGATCACCGAGCAGCTCGATGTGCTGGGTGCCGAACTCGGTGTGACGCTGCAGCACTTCCAGAGCAATTTCGAAGGCGAGATGGCCGAGCGCATCCATCTGGCCCATGTGGACCAGGTCGATGCCGTGCTCATCAACGCCGGCGCCTGGACGCATTACAGCTACGGCATACGCGATGCACTGGCCATCCTCAAGTGCCCCATCATCGAGGTGCACATGTCCAACATCCATGCGCGCGAGGCCTTCCGCCACCACTCGGTGATCGCCGAGATCGCCAAGGGACAGATCGCAGGCTTTGGCGTCGACAGCTACCTGCTGGGCCTGCGTGCCGCCGTGTCGGCCGTGAACGCCGCCAAGGCCTGATCAAGCTGCGCCACCGCACGCAGAACCACCACGTAGTGTTGCCACGTCGAGCCACGTCGCGCCCCGTCGACCTGCATCGCCCGCACCCTCATCAGCATCCCAGGAGTTCCACCATGCGCCGCGGCATCGCCACCGTTTCACTCTCGGGCATGTTGCGCGAGAAGCTGCAGGCCGCGGCGGCGGCTCATTTCGACGGCGTCGAGATCTTCGAGAACGACCTGCTGCAGTACCCCGGCACACCGCGCGAGGTGCGCCAGATCTGCGCCGATCTGGGCCTGGTGATCGACATGTTCCAGCCCTTCCGCGATTTCGACGCAGCCAGCCCCGCGCTGCTGGCGCGCAATCTCGACCGGGCCGAACGCAAGTTCGACCTCATGGGCGAGTTGGGCACCTCACTCTTGCTGGTGTGCTCCAACGTGCAGCCCGATGCGCCCGGCGACGTGGCCGTTCTGGCCGACCAGTTCGCCCAACTGGCCGAACGGGCCGGGCGGCGCGGCGTTCGCATCGCCTACGAAGCACTCGCCTGGGGCAGCAAGATCAAGCTCGCCTCGCAGGCCTGGTCGGTGGTCGAACAGGTCAACCACCCTGCCTTGGGCCTGGCGCTGGACAGCTTCCACACCCTGTCGCTGCGCGACGACCCGACCTACATCGCCAACATTCCGGGCGAACGCATCTTCTTCATGCAACTGGCCGACGCGCCCTGGGTCAATACCGACGTGTTGACCCACAGCCGGCACTACCGCTGCTTCCCCGGCCAGGGCGAAATGGACGTGACGGGCTTCGTGCGTGCTGCACTGGACGCTGGCTACACCGGGCCGATATCGCTGGAAGTCTTCAACGACGAGTTCCGGTCGGCACCTGCTCGCGCCAACGCAGTGGACGCGATGCGCTCGCTGCTGTGGCTGGAAGAACAGGTGCGCCATACGCCGCCGGCGACGCCCCCTGTTGCGCCAGCCGTGACGTCGATCGGTGCACCCACCAGCATCTCCGTCACGACGTCCACAACCGCCACGCGCAAGCCGCTGGCGGTGAGCCTGTTCGACCCGCCGGCGGTGCCGGTGCTGAGTGGCTGGTCGTTCATCGAGTTCGCCGTCGACCCGGCCACGGCGCAGCGCCTGGCCGCCTTGTTCGAGCAGATCGGCATCGTGTCTATCGGCCGGCACCGCTCCAAGGATGTCGACCTGTACGGCGCCGGTGGCCTGCGCATCGTGCTCAACCTCGAACACGACTCCCATGCGCGCAGCTACTTCGAGCGACACGGCACCTCGGTGTGTGCCGCGGCCCTTTCCACCGACGACGCCCGCCGAGCCACCGCACGGGCCGAGGCGCTGGGCTGCATCCGTGTGCCGGGCCGGGCGGGCGCCGACGAACTCGATATCCCGGCCGTGCGTGCACCTGACGGCAGCCTCTTCTACTTCTGCAGCACCACAGACAGCGGCAAGTTCGGCTTCGAGTCCGACTTCGTCGTGGATGCGGGGGCACTGGCCGCCTCACCGCTGGGCGACGCAGCACACATCGACCACCTCGTGCAGGCACTGCCGGGCGGTCAGGTCGAACCCTGGCTGCTGTTCTACCGCGCCGTGCTGGGCCTGCTGCCCAAACGCAGCGTGGTGATGCATGACCCCTACGGCGTGATCCGCAGCCGCGAGATCGAGTCACACGACCAGAAGGTGCGTTACTCGCTGACCTTGTCCGAGCGCGAACACACCTGGACCTCACGCTCTGTGTCGCACTACGGCGGCGCCGGTGTGAGCCAGATCGCCATCGCGGTGGACGACCTGCTGGCCGTGGTGAATGAACTGCGTCGCCGTGGCGCACCGCTCCTGGCCGTGCCCGACAACTACTTCGACGACCTCGACGCCAAATACGCGCTCGAACCTGCCTTCCTGGCCGCACTGCGGGCAGCCGGCGTCATGTACGAACGCGACGCCAGCGGCGAATTCCTGCACACCTACCTGGCGCCTTTCGAGGGCCGCTTCGAGTTCGAGCTGCTCGAACGCCGCGGTGGTTATGCGATGTACGGCTCGACCAACACGCCCGTGCATCTCGCCACGCAGGCGCAGTGGCGCGCTGGCGTCGGCCAGGCATGACGCCTGGAGATTTCATGATCCGCGGTACCACCCGTCTCATCGCCCACATCGGCTGGCCGACCCATGCCTTCAAGGCGCCGATGATCTACAACCCCTATTTCGAGCAGGCCGGCCTGGACGTCGTCGTCGTGCCCATGGGTTGCCAGGCGCACCACTACGCCGGTTTCCTGCGTTCGGTGTTCACGCTCGAGAACATTGCCGGCGCACTCATCACCATGCCGCACAAGGTGAGCACGGTCGACCTGCTCGACGTGGCCAGCCCCACCGTCAAGATCGCCGGCTCGTGCAACGCCGTGCGGCGCGACGAACAAGGCCGCCTGGTGGGCGACATGTTCGACGGTGAAGGCTTCGTGCGCGGCCTGGCCCGAAAGGGCTGCCAGCTGGCGGGCGCCAAGGCGCTGGTGGTAGGTGCCGGTGGTGTGGGCTCGGCCATTGCCGCATCGCTGGCCGCGGCCGGCGTCGGCGCACTCACACTGTTCGATGCCCGCGCCGAATCGGCGGTGGCGCTGGGCCAACGCATCGCTGCGCACTACCCGGCCATCCAGGTGGCCGCCGGCAGCAACGACCCGGCCGGCCACGACATCGTCGTCAATGCCACACCCATGGGCATGAACGAAGGTGACCCGCTGCCCATGGACGTGGCCCGCATCGAGCGCGACGCCTTTGTCGGCGAGGTGGTGATGAAGAGCGAGATGACCGCCTTCCTCGCCGCCGCCGCAGCGCGTGGCTGTCGTTACCAGATCGGCAGCGACATGTTGTTCGAGCAGATCCCGGCCTACCTCGAGTTCTTCGGCCTGCCCACCACCACGCCCGAGAACCTGCGTGCAGTGGCCCGGCTGAGCTATTGAGCCCAGCGCCGGACCCGACCGTGGCTGGCCACGATCGGGCCACCTTCAGGCAGCGGCAGCCGAGGCGGCAGCGGCCGCCGCTTGTGCCGCCCGTACCTCCACCCTCACCTGCTCGGTCAGTTCGGCCTTGAGCTCGCTGAAGGCCGGTGTGGTCTTGATGGAGTAGTGGCGCGGGTGCGCCATGGGCACGGCGCGATCGAGCTTGATGCGGCCCGGGCGGGCACTCATCACCACCACACGGCTGCCCATGAAGACGGCTTCGTCGATGTCATGGGTGACGAACAGCACGGTCTTGCGTTCGGCCTCCCAGATGCCGAGCAGCAGCTCCTGCATCAGCTCGCGGGTCTGGTGATCGAGGGCACCGAAGGGTTCGTCCATCAGCAGGATGCGCGGGTTGTTGGCCAGCGCGCGGGCAATGGCCACACGTTGCTGCATGCCGCCCGAGAGTTGCTTGGGATAGTGCTGCTCGAAACCGTTCAGCCCCACCTTGGCCAGCCAGGACGCGGCGATCTCGGTTTGCTCCGCCCGCGCCAGGCCACGTTCACGCAGGCCGAAACAGACGTTGTCTCGCACCGTGAGCCAGGGGAAGAGTGTGTAGCTCTGGAACACCATGCCGCGATCGGCGCCCGGGCCGGTGATGCGCCGGCCATCGAGCTGCACCTCGCCGCCAGTCGGGTGATCCAGCCCGGCCACGATACGCAGCAGCGTGCTCTTGCCACAACCACTCGGGCCGAGGATAGTGATGAAGTCGTTTTCGGCCACCGCCAGATCGGTGGCCTGCAAGGCGATGGTGGGTGCACCGCCGCTGCTGGAGACAAAGCTGCGCGACACGCCGCGTACGTCGAGGATGGAAAGTGTGTGGCTCATGCGGCGGTGGTCAGTCGGCGTCGATCAGGCTGCGGCGTTGATGTCGTTGATCAGCGCCCCAGCAAGGCCCACGGAAAGAGCTTGCGGTTCAGCGCCTTGAAGGCGAAGTCGCTCACCAGGCCGATGAGGCCGATGACGAGGATGCCGAAAATGATCTGGTCGGTGGCCAGCAGTGCCTGGCTGTCGGTGATCATGTGGCCGATACCGCTCGAGGCCCCGATGAGTTCGGCCACGATCACATAGGTCCAGGCCCAGCCCAGCACCATGCGCAGGATCTCGGCGATCTCGGGCGCCGCGCCGGGGATGAGCACCCGCTTGACCAGGCTGGCATCGCTGCTGCCCAGCGTGTAGGCGGCTTCGACCAGGTCGCGCCGCGTGTTGCCCACGGCCACCGCAATCATCAGCACCAGCTGGAAGAAGCTGCCGATGAAGATGACGGCGAGCTTCTGCGCCTCACCGATGCCGGCCCACAGGATGAGCAGCGGGATGAAGGCCGAGGCCGGCAAGTAACGCGCGAAGGACACGAAGGGCTCGAAGAAGGCCTCGATGCCCTTGTAGGCGCCCATGGCCACCCCCAGCGGCAAGGCCAGGCCAGCGGCGATGACAAACCCGCCGAGCACGCGCCACACCGTCATGCCGATGTCGGTGGCGAAGTCGAACTGCGTGAGCAGCCGCCAGCCACTGGCCACCATGGTGATGGGGTCGGCCAGGAAGGTTTTCGAGACCAGCCCGCCGAAGGTGACCGCGGCCCACAGGCAGAAGAACAGGACGAAGAAGCCGACGCCGAGGACGATGCGGGTGCCGGGCGCCACCGGCGTCAGAGGTTTCATGTCGCAGACCTGCCGAACGACGTGATCAGGCGGGACACGATCACTTCAGAAACCGTGTGTCGGCCAGCTTGCTCAGGTCGGGCACGCTGCGGATGATGCCGGCTTCGAGCAGCAGGTCGGCGGCCTCCTTGCTGAAAGTGGCGTGTTCACCAGCAAAGAACTTCTGGTTGGCATCGCGGTCCTGCCAGCGCAGATAGGCCTGGCTCTTCTCGAAAGCTTCGCCGGACTGTTTGACGTCCGCCCCCATGATCTCGAAGCTCTTCTTCGGGTCGGCCTTGATCAAGGCGACCGCGTCGAAGTAGCCATCGGCCAGGCCCTTGGCGGCCTTCGGGTTTTCGGCCAGGAACTTCGGCGTGCAGCCGAAGGTGTCCATGACCATCGGGTAGTCCAGCGTCGTGGCGATGATCTTGCCGGCCTCGGGCTTGGCGCGCACCGCACCGAGGTAGGGCTCGTACGTCATGGCCGCGTCGATGCCGGCGGTGCCGGCGATCATGGCGTTGGCGGCGGCCTGGGGCGAGAGGTTCACCACCTTCACGTCCTTGATCGACAAGCCGTTTTTCTTGAGCATCCAGGCCAGGCCGAAATATGGCGCGGTGCCGGGTGCATCGGCGGCCACGGTCTTGCCCTTCAGCTCGGTGATCTTGCTGATGCCGGGTTTGACCACCATGCCGTCGGCACCGTAACTCTTGTCGAGCTGGAAGATCTGCGTGGTGGCCACACCGTTGGCATTCCAGACCACCCAGGTCTCGACCGTGGTGGCGGCGCATTGCACGTCACCCGAGGCGATGGCCAGGTGGCGGTCCTTCTGCGGGATCTTCTTGATCGTCACGTCCAGGCCGTGTTTCTTGAACAGGCCCGCCTCCTTGGCCAGCGTGAGCGGCGCAAAACCGGTCCAGCCCGAGATGGCGACGGTGACCTTGGTGTCGTCGGCCAGGGCTGCCGGCGCAAAGGCGGCGAGTGAGACGGCGGTACACAGCGAGGCGATCAGGGTCTGGCGCGTGGACATCATGTGTGAGCTCCGGGAACGTGGGTGGATGAAGGGCGGGCGGAACGAGCGGAACAAGGGCGGCATGCCTGGCCGGCCAAGGCGGCAAGCATAGGTTGGCGCCGGCAGGTGGCGAGTGGCCGGCACTTGGGCCGGATCAAACCGGCAGCCACAGGGTCGGCAGGCCAGGCAGGCTGCGCAAGATGCGCGCCAGCTCGCCACTGCGCACCAGGTCGGTCGCAGTCTCGATGTCCGGCGACAGGTGGCGATCGACCGTATGCGACGGCACGCTGCTGCGCAACAGGGCATGCGCCGATTGCAGCGCGGGTGAGGTGGCCATGGGTGCAAGAAAGTCGATGCCCTGCGCGGCGGCCAGCAACTCGATGCCCAGGATGTGCGCCACGTTCGTGATCATGGGCTGCAGCCGGCGCGCCGCAAAGGTGGCCATGCTGACGTGATCTTCCTGGTTGGCACTGGTCGGCAGGCTGTCGACACTGGCCGGATGGGCGAGTGACTTGTTCTCGCTGGCCAGCGCCGCCGCCGTGACGTGGGCAATCATGAAGCCGCTGTTCAGGCCCGCATCGGCGGTGAGGAAAGGCGGCAGGCGCGACACACTGGCGTCGATCAACATGGCGATGCGCCGCTCGGCGATGGCACCCACTTCGGCGATGGCCACGGCCATGGCATCGGCCGCCAGCGCCACCGGCTCGGCGTGGAAGTTGCCCCCCGACAGCATCACACCGCCCGGCCCGTCGACGTCGCCCGGCATCGGCTGTGCCTGAGGCGTCTGGACCGTGTCATGTGCAAACACCAGCGGGTTGTCGGTGACGGCATTGGCCTCGATCAGCAACACCCGCGCGGCATGGCGCAACTGGTCGAGGCAAGCCCCCACCACCTGCGGCTGGCAACGCAGGCAATACGGGTCCTGCACCCGGTCGTCACCCTGCAGGTGCGAGCGGCGGATCTCGCTGCCGACCAGCAGGCAGCGGTAGTACTGCGCCACATCGATCTGGCCGGGCTGGCCACGCAGGGCGTGGATGCGCGGGTCGAAGGGGCTGTCGCTGCCGCGTGCGGCATCCACGGTGAGTGCGCCGATCACCAGCGCCGCTTCGAGCACGGGCTCGAAGTCGAGCAGGCCGTGCAGCGCCAGCGCGGTCGAGGTCTGGGTGCCGTTGATGAGCGCCAGGCCCTCCTTGGCGGCAAGCTCGAGCGGTGCGATGCCTGCGGCGGCCAGCACCTCACGCGCCGCCAGGCGTTTGCCCAGGGTGTCGGGGCGCTGCGGATCGGGCACCAGAAACTCACCCTCACCGATCAGCGCCAGCGTCATGTGGGCCAGCGGCGCCAGGTCGCCCGAGGCACCCACCGAGCCCTGGCTCGGCACATAGGGCACCAGCCCGGCGTTGAAGACCGACACCAGCGTATGGATCACCAGCGGGCGCACACCCGAGGCACCACGTGCGAGCGAGGCCGCCTTCATCGCCAGCATCAGGCGCACCACGGCAGGCGCCAGCGGTTCACCCACCCCCACGCTGTGGCTGCGGATCAGGTTGAGCTGCAGGGTGGCCAGGTCGGCCTCGTCGATCCGTGTGGACGCCAGCTTGCCGAAGCCGGTATTGACGCCGTAGACCGGCGCATCCCCTTCGGCGGCACGCCGCACGACGGCTGCACTGGCGTCGACACCGGCCCAGGCCGACGCGGCGATCTCGATCTTCAACGTCTGGCCCGCCAGTTCACCACGGTGGATGGCCTGCAGGTCGCCCAGGCTCAAGGCGCCCGGCACGATGGTGAGTCTGGAGAGGGTCATGGCTTGCGCCTGGCCGTTCAAGCTGCTGCGCCGAGCATGGGCAGATTCAGCCCCTGCTCGCGAGCACAGGCACGCGCTTCGTCATACCCCGCGTCGGCATGGCGCATCACACCGGTGGCCGGGTCGTTCCAGAGCACCCGTTCGATGCGCTTCGCGGCGGCATCAGTGCCGTCACACACGATGACCACACCGGCATGCTGGCTGTAGCCCATGCCCACACCACCACCGTGATGCAGGCTGACCCAGGTGGCGCCACCTGCCGTGTTGAGCAAGGCGTTGAGCAGCGGCCAGTCGCTCACGGCGTCGCTGCCGTCCTTCATCGATTCGGTCTCGCGGTTGGGCGAGGCCACCGAGCCGCTGTCCAGATGATCACGACCGATCACGATCGGCGCTTTCAACTCACCCGACTTCACCATCTCGTTGAAGGCCAGGCCGGCCCGGTGCCGCTCGCCCAGGCCGATCCAGCAGATACGCGCCGGCAGGCCCTGGAAGGCGATACGGTCACCCGCCATGTCGAGCCAACGGTGCAGATGGGCGTCCTCGGGGAAGAGCTCCTTCATCTTGGCGTCGGTCTTGCGTATGTCGTCCGGATCGCCCGACAACGCCACCCAGCGAAACGGCCCCTTGCCGCGGCAGAACAACGGGCGGATGTAGGCGGGCACGAAGCCTGGGAAGTCGAAGGCGTTCGCAACACCGCGGTCGAAAGCCACCTGGCGGATGTTGTTGCCGTAGTCCACCGTGGCGATGCCCATGGCCTGGAAGTCGAGCATGGCCTGCACGTGCACGGCGCATCCGGCCGCCGCCGCGTCACGCAACGCGGCGTGTTGTGTGTCGTCGGCCTGGGCAGCGCGCCACTGCTCGACGCTCCAGCCCGGCGGCAGGTAACCGTTGACGAGGTCGTGGGCGCTGGTCTGGTCGGTGACCAGGTCAGGCTTCAGGCCACCCGCGCGAGCGCGCTTCACCAGTTCAGGCAACAGGTCAGCCGCGTTGCCGAGCAGGCCGATGGAGATGGCTTTGCCCGCAGCGGTGTAACGCTGAATGCGCGCCAGCGCGTCGTCCAGATCGGTGGCCTGCTCGTCGAGGTACCGGCTGCGCAGGCGGAAATCGATGCGGCTTTGCTGGCACTCGATATTGAGCGAGCAGTAGCCGGCGAAGCTGGCCGCCAGTGGCTGCGCGCCGCCCATGCCACCCAGGCCGGCGGTGAGGATCCAGCGCCCCTGCGCCACGCCGGCAAAGTGCTGGCGCGCCGCCTCGACGAAGGTTTCGTACGTGCCCTGCACGATGCCCTGGCTGCCGATGTAGATCCACGAGCCGGCGGTCATCTGGCCGTACATCATCAGGCCCTTGCGGTCGAGTTCGTGAAAGTGCTCCCACGTCGCCCACTTGGGCACCAGGTTGGAGTTGGCGATCAGCACCCGCGGCGCATCCACGTGGGTGCGAAACACACCCACCGGCTTGCCGCTTTGCACCAGCAGCGTCTCGTCCTCGCCCAGCTTGCGCAGCGCCTCGAGCATGGCTTCGTAGCAATCCCAGTTGCGCGCGGCCTTGCCGATGCCGCCGTAGACCACCAGGGCGTCGGGGTTTTCGGCCACCTCGGGGTCGAGGTTGTTCTGCAACATGCGGTACGCCGCCTCGATCAGCCAGTTCTTGCAGCTGATGGTCGTGCCGCGCGGGGCACGCACGGGGTGGGGCTGGGCGACACGGTGGAGCGGCGAGAGATCGGTCATGAGGGCACCTGCTGGGCTGAAACCAGGTCGCATCGTAGTTGTCTAGACAAGCACAATCAAGCGCCGCCCGACCGTGCGCAGACTGGTATTTACCCTGCCCTTCATCGGTCCACCCGCAGCTTGTCTAGACAAGAACGAGCCAGTAGCATGGCCGCATGGTCATCAAGAATGCAACACCGGCCCGGCGCGGCCGTCCGACCAGCATCGCCGCGGCAACGCCCACGGTCGTCACGATCACCTCGGCGGGGCGTGGCGCCGCACCCTACACACGGGTGAAGGAGTACCTCAAGGCCGGCCTGGCGCAAGCCCGCTGGCGCCCCGGTGAACTGATGCCGTCCGAGGCCGAGCTGGTGGCCCAGTTCGCCGTGAGCCGCATGACGGTGAACCGGGCGCTGCGCGAGTTGCTGGCCGAGGGTCTGGTCAAACGTATACAGGGTGTGGGCACCTTTGCTGCCGAGCTGCAGCATGTGTCGTCCACGCTGACCATCCGCAACCTGCAGGAAGAGATCGCTGCCCGCGGCCACCGGCATCACGCCGAGGTGGTTGTGCAGCGCCAGGAAAGCGCCACGCTGGGTCTGGCCGAACAACTCGGGCTGAACGAGGGCGACCCGGTCTTCCACACGTTGATCGTGCACTTCGACAACGGCCTGGCGCTGCAGTGTGAAGACCGCTACGTCAACCCGGCCGCCGCACCCCACTACCTGGGTGTCGATTTCACGCAGACCACACCCACCCGTTACCTGCTCGACGTGGCGCCGCTGTGGGATGCGCAATACAACATCACCGCCAGCACGGCCACGGCGCAAGAGGCCGAGCTGCTCGGCATCACCCCCGGCGCAGCCTTGCCTGGTGATCGTGCGCCGAACCATCTTCGGCCAGGTGCCGATCACGCTGGCGCGGCTGGTACATCCGGGTGATAGGTACCAGCTGGCCGGCAGTTTCTCGCCGTGACGCTCGCGGCGCATCAGGCCTTGCCGGAGCCAGCATCCAAGGCAGCCTCGCCAGCGCTGTCGGTCTTGGCAAACGTGACGGTCTCGGCATCAATGACGGCGTCGTTGTCGGCGACAGCGTCCCACCCGTCGACCCTGCCGGCGCCGCGCCTCATCGCCCTGGCCGACATGCCGGCACAACCCTGGCGCAACGGCGGTGGCGTGACGCGAGAACTGCTGACGCTGGCGGCGACACCATCGGCCGACGACAGCCCCAGCCACGCCCCGTGGCGGCTGCGCCTGAGTGTGGCCGAGGTCGACGTCGACGGGCCGTTTTCGACGTTCGTCGGCGTCACGCGCTGGTTCGCGGTGCTGCACGGTGATGGCGTGATGCTCGACATCGACGGCCAGGCACATCGCCTCGCGCCTGGAGATGAGCCGGTCCGATTCGACGGCGCAGCAGTCACGACCTGCCGCCTGCTCGGCGGCGCTACCCGCGACCTGAATCTGATGCTGCGCGTCGATCGCGACGGCAACACGCCGCAGGGCGCCGGCCTCTACACGGCACGCAACGGCCAGAGCTGGCGACCTGACAGCGCTGGCGCATGCGGCGTGATCAGCACTCAGCCGGCGCGCATCAGCGACGGCGATCGGCAGATCGAACTGCCGGCCGACACCTTGGCCTGGTTCGACACAGCGCCTGCCAAGCTGATGCTGGTCGCCAGCGACATCACCACCCCGCTGGTCGCGTGCTGGATAGTTGCGGGCCAGGAGCCACAGTCATGACCACACCGGCAACCCTCAGCGTATGGCGCAACGCACGGCTGGCCACACTCGCCGGCGGCTCGCCCTGGGGCTGGGTGGCACACGGCGCGATGCTGGTCGACGGCGACACCATCGTATGGGCCGGGCCCGAAGCCCAACTGGCCGAGCAACTCAGCCTCACCATCCGTGCCACCGGCCGGGCCATCGACGCCGAACACGACCTGGGCGGTGCACTCGTCACACCCGGCCTGGTTGACTGCCACACCCATCTGGTCTACGGCGGCCAGCGTGCGCGTGAATTCGAACTACGCCTGCACGGCGCGAGTTACGAGGACATCGCCCGCGCGGGCGGCGGCATCCGCTCCACCGTGGCGGCCACACGCACCGCCAGCGACGCGGCCTTGTTCGACAGCGCCCTGGCGCGCGCCCGCACCTTGCTGGCTCAAGGCGTGACCACGGTCGAGATCAAGTCCGGCTACGGCCTGAGTGCCGAACACGAGGCACGTTGCCTGCGGGCGGCGCGGCGCATCGGCCAGGTGTTGCCACTCGCCGTCAAGACCACCTGTCTGTCGGCCCATGCACTGCCGCCAGAGTTCGACGGCCGCGCCGACGACTACATCGACGCCGTGTGTGCCTGGCTGCCGGCGCTGCACGCCGAAGGCCTGGTCGACGCGGTCGACGCGTTTTGTGACCACATCGCCTTCAGCCCGGCGCAGACACGGCGGGTCTTCCAGGCGGCGCGGCGGCTCGGCCTGCCGGTCAAGCTGCATGCCGAACAACTCAGCGACCAGGGCGGCGCGGCGCTGGCGGCCGAGTTCGGCGCTCTGTCGTGTGACCACCTCGAACACCTGGGCGCCAGCGGCGTCGGTGCCATGCGCGCCTCCGGCACGGTGGCCGTGTTGTTGCCCGGGGCCTACTATTTCCTGCGCGAAACAAAGCTGCCACCGATCGCGCTGTTACGCGAGCAGGGGCTGCCCATGGCGATCGCCACCGACCACAATCCAGGGTCCAGCCCCACCTTGTCGCCCCTGCTGATGCTCAACATGGCGTGCACCCTTTTCAGGCTCACCCCCGAGGAAGCGCTGCGCGGCATGACCGTGAACGGCGCGCTCGCCCTGGGCCTGGTCGACCGCGGCCGCCTTGCCGCCGGGCAACGCGCCGACTTCGTCGTGTGGGGGCTGGAGCACCCGAACGAGCTGGCCTACTGGGTCGGCCAACAACCTTCGGCGCGGGTGGTCTGCGCCGGACGCGAGGTGACGGCATGAGCCAGGCCCGGACGTTTGCAGGGGTTTGTTCCCGCTCGGTGACACGGGCGGCTGGCACAAGGATGCACCCATGACCTCGACCAGGCAGTCGGCGGCCTGCACCCTGCACCGCGGCCACACACCACTCCTGCTGAGCCTGCCCCATGTGGGCACCGAGATTGCGGCCGAGTTGCAGGCGCAGTACACCGAAGCAGCGCTCTGTGTGCCCGACACCGACTGGTTCCTGGACGAGGTCTACGACTTTGCCCGCGAGCTGGGCGCCAGTGTGCTGGTGCCGCGCTGGTCACGCTACGTCATCGACCTGAACCGCCCGCCCGAGAACGCGCCCATGTACCCTGGCGTGAACAACACCGAGTTGTGCCCGACACGCGATTTCACCGGCCAGGCCATCTACCGCGCCGGTGCCGCGCCCGGCCCGGCCCAGGTGGCCGAACGCCTCGAGCGTTACTGGCAGCCCTACCACCAGGCCTTGGCGGATGAACTTGCCCGGCTGCGGGCCACCCACGGCCATGCCTTGCTGTGGGACGGCCACAGCATCAAGAGTGAACTGCCCTGGTTGTTCGAGGGCAGGTTGCCCGACCTCAACGTCGGCACGGTCGACGGCGCCAGCTGCGACCCACGCCTGCGCACCACACTGGTGGCCGAACTGGCCGGCCAGAACCGCTACAGCCACATCACCGACGGTCGCTTCAAGGGAGGCTACATCACGCGACGGTACGGCCGACCGGCGCAGGGGGTACACGCCGTGCAACTCGAGATGTGCTGGTCGACCTACATGGACGAAACACCGCCCTGGCGCGTGGCGCCGCAGCGTTGTGCCGAACTGCGCCCGTTGCTGCGAGCGCTGCTCGTCGCGATGCTCGACTGGAAGCCGGCATGAGTGCCGCCTGGCCGCCCGCAACTGCCGCTTCGTGCTCGGCGGAGCGCGCCGCGGCACCGGGGATGCATCCATGAACCCGCCGCAGCCATCTACAACAGCCGGCGCCAGGCACGGCGAACGCCCTGTCTGTCTGTGGGCGCCCCGCGCCTGGTTGCCCGAAGGCTGGCGCGAACGGGTGCTGTTGCGTATCGGCGCCGATGGCTGCTGGGCCGAGGTCAGCACCGGCGTGAGCCAGCCGCCGCCGGGCACGCACGTGCTCGACGCGCCGCTGCTGCCGGGCCTGGTGAACGCTCACAGCCACGCCTTCCAGCGCGCCTTTGCCGGACTGGCCGAACGGCGCGAAACGGTGGCCGACGACTTCTGGTCCTGGCGCGACCGCATGTACCGCGTGGCACAACGCGTCACACCCGAGCAGCTCAGCGCCATCGCCGCGCAGCTGTACGTCGAGCTGCTGCGTGGTGGCTACACCGAGGTCTGCGATTTCCACTACCTGCAGCACGATGTCGACGGCCGACCTTACGGCGACAGCCACGGTGAACCTTCCAGCGCCGCAGCAAACACCGACCCGCTGGCGCTGAGCTGGGCCTTGGCCGACGCGGCCGAGCAAGCCGGCCTGGGCCTGACGCTGCTGCCGGTGTTGTACGAGCGCGCCGGTTTCGGCGAGATCGGTCTGCGCCCCGACCAGGCCCGTTTTGCGCTGGACGCCCAGGGGGTGTGGCGCGCTGCCGAACGGATCAACCGGGCGGGCCGGTGCGGCGTGCGGGCCGGTGTGGCCATCCATTCACTGCGCGCTGCGGCGCCGGCATCGATCCATCACCTGCGCGAACTGGCGAGTGATTTCACCGGCCCGATCCACATCCACGTGGCCGAACAGGCCGCCGAGCTGGCCGACTGCCTGGCCGCCACCGGCGCACGGCCCATGGCCTGGCTGGCACGGGAAGGCCTGCTCGACCCACGCTGGCAGCTCATCCACGCCACCCACAGCGAGCCGGCCGAGATCGACGCCGTGGCCGCCAGCGGCGCTGGTGTGGTGTTGTGCCCCAGCACCGAGGCCAATCTGGGCGACGGCCTGTCGGACCTGCCTGGCTGGCTGGCTGCCGGCGTGCCGCTCACCATCGGCTCGGACAGCCATGTGACGCGCAACTGGCGCGAGGAGTTGCGCTGGCTCGACTACGGCCAGCGCCTGTTGTACCGCCAGCGCAATGTGTCGGCCGCGCCGCAGCTGGGCCTGCCGTCCACCGCCGAGCGGCTCTACAAGCGGGTACAGGCCGGCAGCGCCGCAGCCGCTGGTCTCAGGCGCTGGGGCCTGGTGGCCGGCGCTCGTGCCGATGCCCTGCTGGCCGATCCACTCGATCCGGCGCTGCTGGGCATGCCGGCCTCACGCTGGCTGGACGCCCTGGTCTTCTCGAGCCCGGGCCGCCCCTGGAGCGACGTGATGGTGGCCGGCCGCTGGGTCATCAGCGACTCGCGCCACCCGCACACCGAGGCGATCGCGCGGCGTTTCGACGCCGCCATGCAGACCCTCTGGGCCGACGACTAGGCGGCCATCTCGCGGCGCAACGCGGGGGATGAGCGGGCCAGCGACGCCAGTCGCGGTTCATCCGAGCTCATCACCGCTTCGACGTGGGCAGCCAGGCGGCTGGTGTCGGCGCGCAGGATGCGCTGCTTGACGGGCAGGAACTGCGCCGGATGCATGCTGAAACTGCGCAGGCCCATGCCGAGCAGCAGCTCGGTGAACTCGGGGTCGCCGGCCATTTCACCGCAGACACACACCGCCTTGCCGGCGGAATTGGCCTGCTCGATGGTGCTTTCGATCAGGTGCAGCACGGCCGGGTGCCAGGGGTCGTACAGGTGAGCCACCGATTCGTCGGTGCGGTCGATCGCCAGGGCGTACTGGATCAGGTCGTTGGTGCCGATCGAGACGAAATCGAAATAGCGCAAGAACACCGGCAGGATCAGCACCGCCGCCGGAATCTCGATCATGGCGCCCACCGTCACTTCACCGTGCGGAGTGCCGGACTGGCGCAGCTGTTCTCGCGCTCGGTTCAGGCAGTCGAAGGTGGCGCGGATCTCGCTGATGTGCGACAGCATCGGCACCAGCAGCTTGACCGGGCCGAGCGCAGCGGCGCGCAGGATGGCGCGCAACTGGGCCCGAAACATCGCCGGCTCGGACAGGCTCCAGCGAATCGCCCGGCGACCCAGCGCCGGGTTGAGCATGTTCTCGTGGCGCATCTCGTTGGCCGAGCTGCGGTCCATGGGTTTGTCGGCGCCAATGTCGACGGTGCGTATCGTCACCGGCAGGCCCCGCATGGCCTGCACGGCGGCGCGGTAGGCGACGAACTGCTCTTCTTCGTCGGGCGGGTGGCCGTCGCGGTTCATGAACAGGAACTCGCTCCGAAACAACCCCACCCCTTCGGCGCCGGCTTCGAGCGCAGCGGCCGTGTCTTCGGGCAACTCGATGTTGGCGAGCAGTTCGACGCGCTGGCCGTCGAGTGTGACCGCCGCCTTGTGGCGCAGGCGGGTGAGGCGCTCGCGTTCGAGCTGGCCCTGGCGCTGGCGGAAGCGGTATTCCTCCAGCACGATCGGTGATGGATCGACGATCACCAGGCCGGCATCGCCGTCGATGATGAGCCAGTCGTCCTGGCGGATCAGCCGGCTGGCTTCGCGTGCGCCCACCACCGCCGGGATATCCAGGCTGCGCGCCACGATGGCGGTGTGCGAGGTGCGCCCGCCCACATCGGTGATGAAGCCGGTGAAGATGCTGCGCTTGAACTGCAGCATGTCGGCCGGCGAGATATCTTCGGCCACCAGCACGAGAGGGTCTTCACCGGCGAAGTCGCGCGCGCTCAGCGCCGGATCGTGTTGTGCACCGTTGCCACGCGACAGCGCACGCAACACCCGCTCGACCACCTGTTCGACGTCGGCCTTGCGCTCGCGCAGGTACTCGTCTTCCATCTCGTCGAACTGGCGCGCCAGCACTTCGAGCTGGGCCGACAGCGCCCACTCGGCGTTGTAGTGGCGCTCCTCGATCCACTCGCGTGTGGGTTTGGTGAGGGATTCCTCGTCGTGCAGCAGCATCTGGTGCACATCGAGCAAGGCAGCGAGTTCGTGCGGCGCGTCGTCGGGCAACTCGTTCTTGAGGGTCTCGATCTCGACGCTGACCACATCACGCGCCAGATGCAGGCGGGTCACCTCGGCCTCGACCTGATCGGCCGCGATGAAGTAATGCGCCACATCGACGCGACTGGACGCCACCAGGACGGCGCGGCCGATGGCCACACCACGCGACACCGGCAAACCGAAGACCTGC
This sequence comes from Candidatus Intricatilinea gracilis, assembly GCA_016702605.1. Classification (GTDB taxonomy): domain Bacteria; phylum Pseudomonadota; class Gammaproteobacteria; order Burkholderiales; family Burkholderiaceae_C; genus Sphaerotilus; species Sphaerotilus gracilis. The sequence goes on along the minus strand of JADJDQ010000004.1, from coordinate 89,213 downwards.
ACACTCATGCGCAGATGCTAGCAGTCGGCGTCAGCGCCGGGGCAGTCCGGGGCGGGGCGACTCACAGCAGGGGCGTCGACGGGTAACGGCGCCACCAGCGAGCGCCGCTGACGGCAATACCGGCGAGCGCCGGTGCGCCTGGCGTCAGACGCCTTCGCCGAACTTGTCGTCGACCAGGGCACGCAAGGCGGCCATGGCCGCTTCCTCGTCAGCGCCGATGGTCTCGATCTCGATGGTCGAACCCATGCCCGCTGCCAGCATCATGACACCCATGATGCTCTTGGCATTGACCCGCCGGCCGTTGCGGGACACGAAGACGTCGCAGGCGAAACTGCCGGCCAGCTTGGTGAACTTGGCCGACGCCCGGGCGTGCAGGCCCAGCTTATTGCTGATGGTGATGGAGCTGAGCATCGTTTGCGTGCGGCTGAAACGCCTGATTCTGCGGCCGCGTCGAGTTGATCGACACGACACCCTGCGCCGCGCCGCTCATCGACCGTTCGACCAACTCGTTGAGCGGCAGCGACAGATAGTTGAGCGCGCGCCACAGCATGGGCACGTTGATGCCACACAACATGCGGACGTGCACCCCGTCGGCCAGCCGCTGTGCCGCGTTGGCGGGTGTGGCACCAAACACGTCGGTGAGCACCAGGGTGTCGCCGCTGATGTCACCGACGTCGCGCGCCGTGGCCGAATCGGGCGCAGCACCGGTTGCTGCGGTGACCCCTGGGGCAACACCTGGCGCGGCACTCGGGGCACCAGCCGGCGGAAGTTGGGCGTAGGGCGCGGCGGCACGGCAGGCGGCTGCTTCGTCCCCCGCACGCAGCAGGCCGCGGGCGATGGCTTCCACCTCGTCGGCACCCATGCCGGGCTCGACGTCGAAGGAACGCACGGCCGAGGCAGCGAGTTCGGGGTAGGCGTGTTGTGCCACCGCCAGGAAGGCACTGGCCAGGGGCGCGTGCGCGATGATGAGCAGTCGTGCCATCGAGGCATTATCTGTGCACTGCAACAGAATGAAACCCAGGGCGTGTGGAGTGTGGCAGCTGAGCCGGCCCACTGTCACGGGCCGGCTGTTTGTGTTATGGCCTGCGGCGCGCGGCCGCACCGTCTGCCTCAATGACCGAGGTGTACACCATCGAGATACTGCCCGGCCTGTTCGACCAGCGCCGGCCTGGCGTCGATCGGCCACAGGGCCACCACCTGGTAGACCCGGCTGGCTTCGCCGAAAAACAGCGCTTCGGCACGCACAGCCTCGCCGCCCGGCCGTTTGCCGCTGAGCTGGCTGCGCCGGGCCTGCACCGCTGGTGGCCCGGGCAAACGCGCCTCGACGCGACGCTCTTCGCCGCCGATGTTCTGCGCCAGCTTGTAGCGCAGCTCGCGCAAGGCAGCGTCCACCCGGCCTGGGTCACCAAGTTCGTACCTTGTGGCCGACCAGCTCACCCCTTCGGCATCACACACCACCATGAGCGCCTGGGCCTGGCCACCTGCCAGTTCGAGCTGGCGCTCGATGCGGTCGGGCTTGCACGGAATCACCAGCTGGACCTGGCCACCCAGGCGAGCCTCGCGCCAGTCGAGCGCGGGGCTGCAGCCCTGCAGCAAAAACGCGGCACAGCAGGCGGCAAACAGCACCAGGGTGAGGGTCGGACGAGGCATCGGCCCATTATCACGAGGCCCGTCAAGTGGCGCCTCACCGCCCCATCAGGAAGACGAGCATGTCGACCGTGACGCCAACCGTCCGGCCACAAGCCCCTGGTGGCCTACTGGAACAGCGCCAGCATGTGCTCCAGCGCCGTGGTGAACGGCGCCTGCAGCATGGGAAGCGTCAGCAACATGCCGATCAGGCCGATCGACACCGTGATGGCAAAACCCACCGAGAACACCTGGATCTGTTGCGCCACCCGCGACACCACCCCCAGCACCATGTTGGCAAACAGCAGCATGGCGACGATGGGCAAGGCGATCCACAGCCCCAGGCGGAAAATCTCGGCGCCCCAGACCTGCGGTTGCAAGGTGTGCACGACCGAAAACACCTCGGTGCTGACCGGGAAACTCTCGAAACTCTTCACCACTGCCATCACGAGCAGCAGGTGACCGTTGATCACCACGAACAACAACGAGCCGATGGTGCCGAAGAATCGTGCCGTGGCCGTGCCTTGTCCGCCGCTGGTGGGGTCGAAGAACCCCGCGAAGTTCAGGCCCATCTGCAGGCCGATGAGTTCACCGGCAAATTCGAGTGCGGCAAAGACGACCTTGGCCGCAAACCCCAGCGTGACACCAATCAACACCTGCTGCGCCACCATGGCCAGGCCCTGGGCACCGTCGAGCGGCACGATGGGCATGGCAGGCAACGAGGCCTGCGCCGACAACGCCACCAGAAAGGCCAGGCCGACCTTGACCCGCGCGGGGATGGTGCGCATCGACAACACCGGCGCACTCGAGATCAGCGCCAGCGTGCGCAGCATCGGCCACAGCAGCGGCAACAACCACTGCATCAGCTGGGATTCCGAGATGCCGATCATCGCGAGACGGCGCCGATGGGGGTCAACCCACCGCGCCGGGGATGGCCTGCAGTGTGCGCTGGATGTATTCGACCAGTGTGGTCAACATCCACGGCCCGGCCACCGCCATCACCACCACGGCGGCGATGAGTTTGGGTACAAAACTCAAGGTCGCTTCGTGCAGCTGGGTCGCCGCCTGCACGATGCTCACCACCAGGCCGACCACCAGCACGGATAGCAACATGGGGGCAGCCACCATGAGCAGCATGGTCAGGCCTTCCTGGCCGTAGGTGAAGACTTGGGTGGCGTCCATGACGGTGTCGTTTCAACTCACTGCACGAAGCTGGCGGCCAGTGAGCCGAGCAGCAGGTTCCAGCCGTCGGCCAGCACGAACAGCATGAGCTTGAACGGCAGCGCCACCAGCACCGGCGACAACATCATCATGCCCAGGCTCATGAGCACGCTGGCCACCACCATGTCGATCACCAGGAAGGGGATGAAGATCAGGAAGCCGATCTGGAACGCAGATTTCAGCTCGCTCGTGACGAAAGCCGGCACCAGCACACGCAGCGGCACCTGCTCGGCCTTGACCGATGCGTCGAGGCGCGCCAGCTTGGCAAACAGCGACAGATCGGCCTGGCGTGTCTGCTTGAGCATGAAGCTGCGCAGCGGCGCCTCGCCGCGCTCCAGCGCTTCGGTGAAGCTGATCTGGTTGGCCGTGTAGGGTGTGTAGGCCTCGGCGTAGATCTTGTCGAAGGTCGGCCCCATCACGAACAGGGTGAGAAACAACGACAACCCGACGATCACCTGATTGGGCGGTGCAGCCTGGGCGCCGATGGCCTGGCGCAGCAGGCTCAGCACGATGACGATGCGGGTGAAACCCGTCATCAGCAACAACAGCGCCGGGATGAAACTCAGCGCGGTGAAAAACAGCAGTGTCTGCACCGGCACCGAGAAGTTGGTGGCACCCGCGCCCTGCCCCACCAGCAGCGGCAAGGTGGCCGGCGCGGTGGTCTGCGCCACGGCGCCGCCGCCGAGCAGGCACAAACCAGCGACGACGATCAACCTGGAGCGGATGGTGGTCACGCTGCGCCCCCCGACTTGCGCGCCGTTGCCGCACGCACCCGCGCCAGCATGACCTCGAACGGCGGGCGCACGGCGTCAGCACCCGCACCCACCTCCGTGGCGGCCAGCGCCACTTGCGACGGTGCCAACGACGGCGCCGGCAATGTGTGCAGCGTCGTGATCTGCTGCGGTGTCACACCCAGCAGCAACCAGCGTTTGTCGGCGCCGTGGCCGACTTCGAGCGCCACGACCCGCTGGTTCGGCCCGATGACCAGGCTCTCGCGCAGCACCAGGGCGGCCTGCGTGGCTGCACCGTGCGTGCCGGCAAGACGAGCCGCCCAGCCGCTGCGCTTGAGCAGCATCAGCGCGACGGGAATCGCCACCAGCACCAGCATCAGCCAGAGCAGGGGCGCAAAGTTGGTCGCCTTCATGGTCGAGGTGTCCGGTTGCGCAATTCAGCGTGCAGGTCGGGTGTCAAACGGGCGTTGGGCGAGAGCACAGCGGGTGCCGATCGGCTATTCGGTCGACTCGGTCGGCGTGCGGCTCAGTTGCCACGCGAGAGCCGGCGCATACGTTCACTCGGCGTCACGATGTCGGTGAGGCGGATACCGAACTTGTCGTTCACCACCACCACTTCGCCCTGGGCGATGAGGTAGCCGTTCACCAGCACGTCCATCGGCTCGCCGGCCAGGGCGTCGAGCTCGACCACCGACCCTTGCGCCAGTTGCAGGATGTGTTTGATCGGGATACGGGTGCGCCCCAGCTCCACGGTGAGTTGCACCGGGATGTCGAGGATCATGTTGATGTCGTTGCCCGGCGCCGCACCGTGATTGCCCGGCGTGAGGTTGGCAAACGCCGCCGGTGTCATGACGTCGTTGGGTGCGGCGACCACCTCGGTCTCGCTGGCTTGTTGCTGCTCACCCAGGGCCGCCGCCCATTCGGCGGCCATCTCATCCTGCTCGGTGGTGTCGGCCGATGTGGCCAGGGGTTCAGCGGACATGGTTTTCTCCTATCCAACCGAGCTGGCTCTGATTGGTCAACATACGTTCGATCTTGAGAGCGTTGCGCCCGTTGGACGTGCCGTACTGCGCTTCGAGCACCGGCACGCCGTCGACCTTGGCCTGGATGACCTTGTCCAGATCGAGCTCGATGAAGTCGCCCGGCTTGAAGGCCAGCAACTGCTCCACGGTGGACGGCGCATGGCCCAGTTCGGCCACGAGCTGCACCTGGGCCGACTGGATCTGATGGGTCAGCAGCTTGACCCAGCGCCGGTCGGGTTCGGTGGAGTCGCCCTGCACGGTGCTGTAGAGCACGTCGCGAATGGGCTCGAAGGTGGCATAGGGCACGCAGAACTGGATGGTGCCGGTCGAGTCGCCGATCTCGAGCGTGAACGACGTCGACACCACGATCTCTCCTGGTGCCGCCACGTTGGCGAACTGCGGCTGCATCTCGGAGCGCTGGAACTCGAGTTCGAGCGGATAGATGCCGACCCAGGCCTTCTTGTATTCGGTCGTGATGACCTCGACCAGGCGGCTGATGACACGTTGTTCGGTGGGCGAGAAATCGCGTCCTTCGATACGTGTGTGGAACTTGCCGGCGCCGCCGAACAAGGCATCGATGACCGAGAACACCAGCGCCGGGTCACACACGATCAGGCCCGAACCGCGCAGCGGCCTGACGCTGACGATGTTGAAGTTGGTGGGCACCACCGTCTCGCGCAGGAAGGCGCTGTACTTCTGCACCTTGATGCCGCCCACCGACACCTCGGGCGTCTTCCTGATGAAGTTGAACAGGCCGATGCGAATGTTGCGCGAGAACCGTTCGTTGATGATCTCGAGCGTGGGCATACGCCCGCGCACGATGCGCTCCTGGCTGGCCAGGTCGTAATCGCGTATGCCGGCGCCGGGGGCCTCCTCGGATTCGAGCTTCTGGCTCTCGCCCGTGATGCCTTGCAGCAGTGCATCGACTTCGTCTTGCGACAGGATTTGCTGGTTCATGGCCACACTCGGGTCATCGACGGGTGCCGGCGGAAGTCACTGGATGATGAAGTTGGAGAAGTGCACCTTCTTGACCGGGTTCTCGACCGGCGCCTTGCGCTTCTTTTTCTTGCCGGGCGTGGCCGCTGCGGCCTCGGCTTCCTCGTCCTCGATCTCGATGCCCAGCGGGCGCACGGCTTCACGCAGCACTTCGGCAGCGAGTTTTTCCTTGCCTTCGCGCGCCAGCAGCTCCTCGCTGGTCTTGTGCGCCAGGATCATCAGGATGCCGTTGCGGATCGCCGGCATGTAGGCCTTGAGTTCGTCGGCGAAGTGGGCGTCGTCGATCTCGAGCGTCAGGCCGATCTGGGCGTAACGCTCCTGGTCGCGGTCGGCCAGGTTGACCACGAACGGGTCGAGCGGCACAAAGGTCGGTGGTGTCTTGTGGGCGTCCTTCTTGCGCTCGACTGCATGTGCCCTGGGCGCGGCCTCGTCACCGTCCGCACTCTCTTCATCGGCGGCGTTTTTCTTCATCAGGAAGATGGCACCACCGCCGGCGGCGGCCAACAGCAGCACCACCGCCACGATGATGATGATGAGCTTCTTGGAGCCCTTCTTGGCGGCGACGGGTGCGTCGCCAGCGGGGGGGGCTGCAGCTGCGGACATGACGATCTACTCCAGCGTGGACTTGTGGCGGCGCCCGGTTCGGCGTGCCCTGGTGACCTCGCTGCGCACGGTGCGCGCCACGGGGTCTGCTGAAGTCGATTATTCGAATCCCGGAGGTCGACGATGGCGGGATAAGCCCGGCAAAAGAGCGCCTGTCCTGCCTGCCTCAGGCGTAGAGGTCCAGGCCCAGTCGCGGGCCGCCTGCGTGTGGTGCGCCGGCAGACGCGTCGGGCTGACCCCAGCCCAGCCCGGACAGGCGTTGGGTGCGTTCGCCGCCCATCGGTGTGCTGCCGGGCACCTGGGCACCGCCCTGGCGGTTGCCAGGGCTATCCGGCTGGCCGCCGTTGGCACGGCCACCCTGCCCGGCATCGGCCCCGGCCGAGGTAGCCGAGCCCTGTGATTCGGCGCCGGGCGAACTCCAGGGCGAGGCGCCGCTGCGGTCGACCTGCGTGGGCGGCAGGTCGGCCACACGTGCGGCGGCCAGGGTCAGGCCGTCGCCCTGCAGGGCAGCGGCCAGTTCGGACAGGGCGGCCTGAAGCAGATCGCGTGTGTGGCCATGCGCGGCGCCGAAGTCGACGCTGGCTTGTCGACCGTCGAGGGTGATCTGGATCTGGATCGGCCCGAGTTCGGCCGGGTTCAGGTTCAGGGTCGCCTGCTCGATGCCACCGGCCGCGAACCGGCCGACTTGCATCATGACGGTGGCGCCGAACTTCGGCGCGTCGACCGGCACGGGCACCTGCGCCGTGACTCCGGCGGCGCCCTGCGACGCGGCCGCGACGGGCTGGCCAGCCGCGGCCGTGGCGCCGGCCAGCGCGCTGGCAAACGAGCTGGCCACGTCCCCACCACCTATCGACGAACTGGCCGAGTCGGCGTGCGCCGTAGCAACACGTTGCGCCTCGGAACCCGAACCGTGCGGCGACACACCTGCGGCTGCACCACCACCGTCTCCGCGCAAGGCAGCGGCGGTTGAGGCATTGTTCGACGCCAGGGTGGCGGCATTACTCGAGGTATCGAGCGCGGCGGTAGTGGGGCGCGACACCGCTGCGGCCGACCCGGCATGAGCCGCACCACCTCTCGTTGCGGCGGTCAAAGCTGGCGCGGGCCCGGCGTCACCCGTGGGCTCGCGATCGGTCGACATCCGCCCTGCCGCCGAAGCCGCCCCGCCCTGCGTTGCGCCAGCATCGACACCAGCTAGCTCAACCCGCGAGCCGTGGTCGTTTCCATTGCCATTGCCGCTGCTGGAACCATTGCCGTTGTTGTCACCGGCGCCTTGGCCGCTTGTGGACCCCGCGTCGCCAGCCGCATCACCTTGGCGGCTCGATTCACTGCCGGGCGCCGAGGACACCGGCGGGTCGACAGGACTGCCAGATCCTTCATGGCGGGCGTTGGCCGCCACCTGGTGATCGGCATCTTTGCCGGCCTTGTCGCGCGCCCGGTTGGCAGCGTCCTTCGCGGCGCCGACATCGTCACTCGCAGCAAGGTCAGTCTGAGCCGCGGTGGACCGAGCCGCGCCTGCCGCGGCGCGTGCACCTTGCAGCTGGCGCTGGGCATCGGCGGCGGCGGTGCGGCGGGCCTGGGCCCGGTGGGCCTCGGTGCGGGCATCGGCGCTGCGGTGGCTGTCGGCATGGGCTTCGACCGTGGCTCGTTCGGTGCGGCGAGCCTCGGCCGCCCCAGCGTCACCGGACCGTGCGGCCGGCGCCGTCGTCGCGGCGGGTGGGGGTGTCAGCGTGGGGCGAAAGCCCTGGGCCGGTGCAGTTGCTCCGGCGCCTTTCGGCAGGGCCTGGCTGATTGGCTGCGCCGTGAGTTTTTGTTCCTGCAGCAGGCCGGCAAACAGACCGGGTGAGGCACTACGGTCGGTGCCGCCGCGATCGGAGCCGTCGACCGTCAGGCGGGTCGCGCTGGCTGCCAGCGGTGCAGAAGTGGTGTGCAAGGACATGGTGATCGACGCGTGGGTGGTGTGGGTCGCCGGGCGGGCGGCTTCAGCCTCGGCCCCATTCGGCCGTGGACGGTGCGCCGGGGTAGGCCGCCGCCGCACCACCCGACGATGAGCCGAGCGACGCAAACCGCAGGCTGCCGCCGCCGTCCTGACCGGCCTGCCAGGCCATGCGGCCCGCGTATTCGTCCTGCTGCTTTTGCTCGCGCCGTTCGGTCTTGATCAACTTCTCGGCACGCCTGCGGGCAATGAGCTTGTCGATCGACGCCACACGCAACTCGGCGGCCAGGGTCTCGGCCTCGCAACGGGCCACGTCGGCGCGCAGGCGTTCGATCTGGCGGCCCTGCAGGTCGACGGCGCCGTGCAGGCGATCGGCGAAATCCTGATAGACCTGCAACAGGGTGATGGACGCCCCGCTGCGGAACTGCTGGCCCCAGCGGTCCTGGCAACTGGCCTTGTAGTCGCGCAACTGCTCGGCCTGACCCATGGCGGCGTCGAGCAGGGCCTGCGCACGGTTTTGCCGCGCCAGGGCCTGGTCACGCTGGCGCTCGGTGGCTTCGAGCAACACCTGCAGGCTGTCACTTGGCTCGGGGGCTGAGCTGTTCGGGTTGGCTGAACCGCGGTGGGACATGGGCACTCCGGTGTGGATCAGGCGGCACCGCGGCTGACCTGGTGCAACTGCGCGATGCTGTCGACCAGGGTGGCGCGTTGCCAGGTGTCTTGTTGCAGCAGGCTGCGCAGCTGGGCTTGTGAACGCACGGCGATGTCGAGGTCGAGGTCGTGGCCGGGGGTGTAGGCGCCGAGCTGGATGAGGTCGCGTGCCTTGCTCAGGCGCGCCAGCATCTGGCGGATGCGCCGCGCAGCTTCGACGTGTTCACGCGCGGCCACGGCGGGCATGACGCGCGAGATCGACTTCTCGACGTCGATGGCCGGGTAGTGGCCCGATTCGGCCAGATCGCGGCTGAGCACGATGTGGCCGTCCAGGATGCCGCGTGCCGCGTCGGCGATCGGGTCCTGCTGGTCGTCACCTTCACTCAGCACGGTGTAGAAGGCGGTGATCGAACCCTGCCCGGCGCTGCCGTTGCCACTGCGCTCCACCAGCTGCGGCAGCTTGGCGAAACAGCTCGGCGGGTAACCCTTGGTGGCGGGCGGCTCGCCGATGGCCAGGGCGATCTCGCGCTGCGCCATGGCGTAACGCGTGAGTGAATCCATCAGCAGCAGCACGTCCAGGCCCTGGTCGCGAAAGTATTCGGCCACGGCGGTGGCGTAGTGAGCGCCCTGCAGCCGGGTGAGCGGCGGTGCGTCGGCAGGCGCGGCCACCACCACCGAGCGGGCGCGGCCTTCGACACCCAGGATGTCCTCGATGAACTCCTTCACTTCACGGCCACGTTCGCCGATCAGGCCGACGACGATGACGTCGGCAGCGGTGTAACGCGCCATCATGCCCAGCAGCACACTCTTGCCCACGCCGGTGCCGGCAAACAGGCCCAGGCGCTGGCCACGCCCGACGGTCAACATGGCGTTGATGGCGCGCACGCCGGTGTCCAGCGGCTGGCGCACCGGGTCACGCTCCATCGCGTTGATGGGGCGACGCACCATGGGTTCGGACCGGACATTGGTGAGCGGGCCGAGCTTGTCCAGCGGCTGGCCCTGGCCATCGACGACGCGGCCGAGCAGGCCGGCGCCGACCGGCAGGTGGCGCGAACGGTCTTCGCTGCGCCGCCAGGGATGGGCCGGCACGCCCAGGGTCGGTGCCGTCACCGGAATCTCGCAGGGCAACACCAGCGCACCGCTGGACATGCCGTGGATCTCGCCGGTGGGCATGAGGTAGGCGCGGTCGCCGGTGAAACCGACCACCTCGGCCGACACCGGCGGCTGGCCGGGCAGGTGCACGTCACACAACGACCCGACCGGCGCGCGGATGCCGGCGGCTTCGAGCACCAGCCCGGCCACCCGCACCAGTCGACCTTGGGTTGCCAGCGGCACGGGCGCGGCGGCAAAACCGTGCAGGTCGTCGAGGTACCGCGGCCAGGGGTTGGGCGGCTCGGCCGGGCGGGTCAGCAGATCGGGCGGCGGCAACGCATCGAGCGCGGCGCCTTGCGCACCGGCGGGTCGCTCGACCGGCGCGGTATCTGCCGGAGCGCCGGTGTGGCTCATGCCGGCACTCCGGCGCCATTGTCGTTGGGCTGTGGTGCCGGGTCGGGCACATAGGGCGCTTCGGGCGCGGGCACATCGTGGCGTGGTGTCGGTTCGCCAGCCGCCCACGGGGTGCTGCGCCCGAGTGCAGCGCTGGCGCGTTGCCAGCGCGAAGCCACGGTGCCGTCGACCAGGCCGATGTCGCTGTCGACCAGGCATCCACCACGTTCGATGCTGCGGTCAGGCACCAGGCGGGCGCCGCGCACGGCGATGAGTTCGGCGCAGCCTTCGGCCACCAGGGTGAAGTCGTCCGGGTTGAGCCGCACGGTGATGTGGCGTGCCGACACGAGCAGCGCACTCAGCGCCTCTTGTGTGACGGCCACCACCTGCGCCGGGTTGAGCATCAGTTCACTGCGCACCACCTGCTGCGCCACTTCGAGCGCGATGCCGGCCACACGTTGCGCCAGATCCTGCTCGAGCCCGACCAGGCGGTGCTGCAAGGCAGCGAGCAACGCGTCGACATGGCCGCCGGCCTGGGCGGCAAACCCCTGGCGGAAGGTCTCGAAGGCGGCCTGCGTGTCGCGCTGGCCTTCCTGGTAACCGTCGGCCCGGGCCTGGCGCAGCTCGTGGGCGCGGGCACTGAGTCGGCGCTCGCGCTCGCGCGCCGCATCGGCCACGGCCTGCGCGGCGGCGCGTTCGGCCGCCAGGCGTTGTTGTTCGGGGTCGGGCTGGGCGCTGAGATTGGGGCGCTGGCGCGAACTTTCGAAGCTGTCGGGCTGCCAGGCGGCGAAGGCGCCGAGTTCCTCGCGCGGGATGAACCGGGCGTAGGGGTTGGCCGAGGGTGGTGCCGGCGGCACGGCGTGGGTGCCGACGCGTGCACCACCCGCGCCAGCGCGCTGCACCTTGAGTTCGGCGTCGCGCTGGGCGATACGTTGGGCCAGGCGGGCGGCGCCCTCGGCCCGGTCGTGTTCAGAGGAACTGGTCATCACCGCCTCCGGCCAGCACGATCACACCTTCGTCGGCCAGGCGGCGCACGATCTTGAGCATTTCCTTTTGCTCGCTTTCGACGTCGGCCACCCGCACGGGGCCGCGCGCCTCGAGGTCTTCCTTGAGGGTCTCGGCGGCGCGGCTGGACATGTTCTTGAAGATCTTGTCGCGCAGCTCGGGTGTGGCGCCCTTGAGGGCAATGATGAGCGACTCGCTCTGCACTTCCTTGAGCAGCGACTGGATGCCCTTGTCGTCCACCTTGACCAGGTCGTCGAAGGTGAACATGTTGTCCATGATCTTTTGCGCCAGGTCGTTGTCGGCCTCGCGGATGTAGTCGAGCACCGAGGTCTCGACCGCCGAACCCATCATGTTGATGATCTCGGCCGCGGGCTTGATGCCGCCCAGGCTGCTCTTTCTCATGCGGTCGCCGCCGGCCAGCACCTTGCCGAGCACCTCGTTCAAGTCCTTGAGCGCGGCGGGCTGGATGCCGTCGAGTGTGGCCACCCGCACCAGCACCTCGTTGCGCACACGTTCGGGCATTTGTTTGAGCACGTCGGCCACCTGGTCGTATTCGAGGTGCACCAGGATGGCGGCGACGATCTGCGGATGTTCGTTGCGCAGCAGCTCGGCGATGGCGCTGGCGTCCATCCACTTCAGGCTCTCGATGCCCGACACATCGCTGCCTTGCAAGATGCGGTCGATCAGCAGGTTGGCCTTGTCGTCGCCCAGCGCCTTGCGCAGCACGGCCTTGACGTATTCGTCGGTGTCACTCACCAGAGCACTCTGGCCATGCGCGTCGGTGGCGAACTTGTTGAGCACGCCGTCGTAACGCTCGCGCGAGACCGACTTCATGCGGGCAATGGTTTCGCCCAGGCGCTGCACTTCCTTGGGCGTGAGGTGCTTGAAGACTTCGGAGGCTTCGTGCTCACCCAGCGACATGAGGAAGATCGCAGCGTCTTCGAGGCCTTGGTCGTCCATGAGGTAATCCTTGCGCGGTGTCGTCTGATGAAGATCTGGAAGCGGCGCCGATCAGGCGTCCTTGCTGACCCAGCTGCGCATGATGTTGGCCACCGCGGCCGGGTTCTCGCGGGCCAGCTTGCGGGCCTCTTCGAGCTTGATCTGGATGGGGTCGGGCGCAGCATCGGGCGCCGGCAGGGCGTGGCTGCCGGCTTCTCCGGGCTTGTGGGCGCCGCCGGTGCTGCCGTCGCCCAGCGCCGGCAGGGCGTTGGGATCGTCGACCACGGCATCGACCCGTTCGCTGGCAGCGTCGGGTGAGGCGGCACGCAGCGCCGGGCGGATGGCACCGAACACGACGATCAGCGCCAGCACGGCCAGCCCGATCGGCAGCGCCAGGGTGCGCACCATGTCTTGCACCTCTTGCTGTTTCCACAGCGGCGTGATGTCCTCGACCGGCTTCTCGACACGGAACGGCGCGTTGATGACCTTGACGGTGTCGCCGCGTTCCTTGCTGTAGCCGAGTGTCTCCTGCACCAACGCAGTGAGTTTGTCGATGTCTTCGGCGCTGAGCGGCTGGTTCTGCACCTTGCCCTTGGCATCGGTGACGCTGCGGTGGTTCACCACCACGGCCGCCGAGATGCGTTTGATGGTGCCTGTGGCGGCACGTGTCACCTTGACGGTCTTGTCGACCTCGTAGTTGGTGACCGACTCACGTTTGGCATTGCCCCCCATCGCGCCGCCGCCGGCCTGTGCGGCCTGCAGCGTCTGGGCCTGGCCGTTGATCGGCGCGGTGGCCGGCGTGGGCGGCTGGTTGGTGGCGGCACCCGGCACACCACTGGGCTGGTTGGCACCGGGGTTGTTCTGCTCCACGGTCTGGGCGCTGCGCACCGCGGCCGGCTCGTTGCCCTGGTTGGGGCGGAACTGTTCGGAGGTGGACTCACTTTGTGTGAAGTCGATGTCGGCGCTGACCTGGGCGCGCAGGTGATCTCGCCCGACCACGGGTTCGAGGATGTCGAGCACACGTTTGGTGTAACTGGCCTCGATCTGGCGCACGTATTGCAGTTGCTGGGCGTCCAGGCCGTTGCCACCGGCGCCTTCCTCGCCCGAACCCGAAATCAGGCTGCCACTCTGGTCGAGCACACTCACCGCCTTGGGGTTGAGCTCGGGCACGCTGGACGACACCAGGTGCACGATGCCGGCGATCTGGGTGCGGTCGAGCGTGCGCCCGGGGTGCAGCGTGAGCAGCACCGAGGCGCTGGGTTTTTGCTGGTCGCGGAAAAAGCCGTTCTGCGCCGGCAGCGCCAGATGGACACGGGCACCCTGCACGGCCGACAAGGCCGTGATCGAGCGCACCAGTTCACCTTCGAGGCCGCGCTGGAAGTTGAGCCGCTCCTGGAACTGGGTGGTGCCGAAGCGGGCGTTGTCCATCAGCTCGAAGCCGACCGTGCCACCCTTGGGCAGACCGGCCTGGGCCAGCTTCAGACGCACGTCGTGCACCTTGCCCGCCGGCACCAGCACGGCGCTGCCACCTTCGGTGAATTTGTACGGCACGTTCATCTGGCTGAGCTGGGCCACCACGGCACCGCCGTCCTTGTCGCTCAGGTTGGCGAAGAGCACCTTGTAGTCTTCACGCTGGCCGGCAAACATCGCCGCACCGACGATGGCCAGCAGGGCAAGAATGCCCGCCCCGAGCAAGACCTTGCGCCCCATGGGCAGAGCGGCCAGACGCCCACCCAGGCTGTTCGGCGAGGCAGAACTCTCGGCGGCGAGCGCGTTGGCGTTGAGCGGTTGCAGTGCGTTGTCCACGTGAGGGTCCTGTCGTGCCGGCCAGCGGCTGGTGCGCCGCCGGTTCCATCAGATTCCGGCACGAGCAATTATTCGGACGCCTCCACAGTCCCATGGCGCGAACAACTCGAGTTCAGCCCCCTTGTTCGCGCCATCGCGCCAGCCCGGGCTGACCACAATGCCCACCATGGCCTCGAACCCTGCCCGCCCGTCGCACCACCGGACCGCATCGCTGCGGACTGCGTGATGGACGTCAAGCTCAAACCCTTCGACTTTGCCCAGGCAGCAGCCCGCGCCGGCATGCCGCAGGTGGCCGATCGGGTGCGCGCCAGCACAGGCGCCGGCAATACGACGCCCAGCGGTGCGGTCAAGGGGGCGGGGTTTTCGCAGGCGTTCAGCGACGCACTGAAATCGGTCAGTGCGGCGCAGACCCAGGCCACCCAGATGCAGCGCGAGGTGTCACTCGACAACCCCACGGTCAGCCTCGAGCAGACCATGGTGGCGATGCAGAAGGCACAGATCGGCTTTCAGGCCGCCGTGCAGGTGCGCAACCGCCTGGTGCAGGCCTACAGCGACATCATGAACATGCAGGTGTAGGCACCAGGCGCCGGGCGCCCGGCCGGCACCTCAGTCGCCCCGGGCGCTGGCCAGCATCAGACGCTGGCGCTTTTGTGTCAGGTCGATATACCGCTGCAGCACCCGGGCGCCCTCGGCGCCGATACGCAGCCATTCACACCCCAGACGGGTGCCATTGCTGCCGCCGTCGAGCACACTGACGTGCACCACCCGCAGGGCCACGTTCAGGCGGGTCAAGGCATCGAGGTCGACTTCGACCGGATCGAGTCGCGTGCCCGGTTCGAACGCTTCCACGTCCGGTGGCAACTGCAAGGCCAGCCCACCCAGGCTGAGGTCGATGATGCGCAGGGCCAGGGCATGCAGCGAGGCGGCCGGATGGATGAGATGGGCCACCGGCTTTTGGTGGTCGAGCGGGCGCACGCGGTAACTGTCGCGGCGCTGGAAGCGATACATCGACACCGGCCATTCGGCCTGCAGCACGCTGTCCTTGGCGCCGTGCACGAGCATCAGGCCGCCGAGGTCGAACTGCAGCCGCACCCGATCGATGTAGGCCACCGCCAGGGCCTCGTCGATGTCGATCAGCGAGCGCAGGCGCATGTCGCGGTTGCTGGCGGCAAAACCGATGCGCCGGGCCGAATGATCACTGCTGACCAGGTGGGTGGTGAAGTTCACGCCATCCGGCGTCGCCAACGTGATCGGCAGGCGCCGCGCGATCAGCTGGTCGAGCAGATCGCCGATCTCGGCCGCATCGGTCACTCGGAACTGCCCGGAATCACCCGCCGCGGCTGCCGAAGCGAGCTGGGTGGGTTCGGACCGAGCGCGCAGCGGCAGCAAGGAGGTGATGCGCATCATGGCGACCCGCACTCAATGCAGCACGTTGCGCGGTTGGCCGGCGAGCAGCTTGTCGAGGTCCTCGAGCCAGGGCTCGGCCAGCACACGCACCTCGGCGTCGTTGACCAGGATGCGCTGCATGATGCGCGACTTGAGCTGTGCTTCTTCACGGCCAAGCCCGTGTTCACTGGCAGCGTGCTTGAGTTGCGAGATCAGCACCGCACAGGCGCCCTCGAGCTTGACGACGCGATCCCAATCACCGGCGCGCGCAGCGTCGAGCATGTCGCGACTGGCCGTTTCGATGGCCTCGTAGTACTGCAGCAGGGCGTTGTTCATGGCGGGCTCGCTGTGGGATGGGTGGCTGACGGCCGCGGTCTGGCTGGTCATGATGGGCTTTCGAGTGTCAGGAAGGAATACGTTCGCCGATGGTGGCCCAGGCGTCGCGCAACGGGGTGATGAGGCGGCGGCACTCATCGAGCGCAGCCTCGTCGTTGCGGGCATGGGCCTGCATGAGGCGCATCGACACGTAGGCGTACAAGCTGGACAGCGAGGTGCTGAGCTCTCCGCCTGCCGGGCTGAGCCCGGGCTTGAGACCTTCGTCGACGATACGCACTGCGCGGGTCATCGCGCGGTTCTTGGCCTCGATCTGGCGCGCACGCATGGCACCACGCGCCTGGGCGATGGCTTCGAGCAGGCCGTCGTAGAGCATCAGCACGAGCTTGTGCGGGTCGGCGGTCTTGACGCCGGTTTCGACGCCGACCTGGCGGTACAGGCCCGACAGCATCTGCGATGGTGGGGCGCGGTGTGGACTGGCGGGTGCAAACATGGTGTTGGCGTCAGTGTGGGCTGGGATGTTCTTGTTATCGGTTCCCGGCGTGGCCCACTTGAGCGGCGGCAGGTGCCCGCTTCGCTCGATCTGACGTCGATTCGACGACCAGTCGTTGCCAACAGCACTGCTGTGGCGGTCGACCTAGCTGCGTGGGAGAGGTGGCCGCGACCAAGCTCAGCGCCCGGCAGCGAAGGTGCCGGCGAGCGCAAGGTAGGAGGTAGACGCTGCCGCGTCGCAGGCAGCTGTCGATCAGGCCGCAATGACCTCGCCACGAGGCCGCGGCCAGCCTGCCTGCCAGCAGCGGCAAGGGCAGCCAGCAGTGGCAGACAGGAGTGCCGAACGTGCCAGCAAAAGTGCCCGCAATGGGCAAGGCAAGGTTGACAGGCAGAGGCGGCAGGCGCCTCGCAGGCGCCTGTCAGGCCGGTACGTTGTCGCGGATCGCGACCCAGGCGTCACGCAGCGGCGTGATCAGCTCGACCACCTCGTCCAGCGCCGCGGAGTCGTTGTGCAGATTGGCCTTGAGCAGGCGGATCTGGGCATAGTCGTACAGATCGCGCAGGTTGAGCGCGATGTCGCCGCCGTCCTGCATGTTCAGGCTGGACCGCAGGCCTTCGTCGAGGATACGCACGGCCAAGCCGATGTGGCGGCCCTTGTCGTCGACCTGGCCCGCATCGAGCGACAGACGCGCCTGCCTGACCGCACCGATCAGGCGGTCGAACAGGATCAGGGTCAGCGCATGTGGACTGGCCGTCGAGATCTGGGTTTCGACGCCCACCTGTTGGTAAAGCGCCGCCGTGCGACCGGCACGGCCCGAGGATGTGGCTGGGCTGAACATGATGGGCGAGTCCTGTAGGTACGAGTGGGGTTGGGTTGAAGTGGTCGAACCAACGCTCGACACGACACAGACGTACTTGAACTCATCCACAAACCGACGAACCTCGGAATAAGCCGGCCCGACCCAGTCAATTCGGGCACCTGCCCGGGGGGGGGACAACAACCGCCGGACGAGCACCTGGACGCTCGGACCGAGCGCAGGCCACCCGCCTCGACCTGACGACCCGTCAGGTCGAACTCTTGTTCATGTTCGTGATCTGCTGCGTCAGGTATGACGACAGACCGTTGAGCGTGGCCATCTTGGTGTCCAGCGCCGAATACTGCGCACGCATGCGTGCCTCGACCGCCGTCATGCGGTCATTGAAGGCATCCTGCTTCTTCGAGTTGGCCGAGATCTGACGCCTCAGGCTGTCGCTGCGGGTGGTGAGCGAGCCATCGAAGCTGAGCAGGGCGTCGCCCCACTTCTTCATCCGCGCGCCAAATCCATTGTCTGCATCGAGTGCTGCATCACTCTTGGCGAACAAGTCCTTCACGTCGGACAACTTGCCCAGCGCGGACGTCAGCTTGGTGCTGTCCACCGACAAGCTGCCGTCGGACTGCGGCGAAATGCCCAGTTCCGACAGCCGATGGAACACACCGGTGCCACCACTCGAACCGCCGACGATGCCCCGCATGGCCGAACGCAGCGCATTGGTGCCCGAGTCACCTTGCAAGGTGGCACTCACCTTGTTGGCAGCGTCGTATTTGGTCTGGTCTGCCAGGTACTTGTTCAGGCTGTTGTAGGCATCGGTGAAGTTGGTGATGGCCTTCTTGATCGATTCGTTGTTGGTTGCCACCGTGAGCTCGACCGGTGTGGCGCTGACCTTGGCGAGCTTGACGGTCACGCCGTCGAGCACCCCCGACATCACGTTGGACGAGGTCTCCACCGCCAGGCCGTTGATCGTCGCCTTGGCGTTGACTGCAGCTTGTGTGAATGTCAGCTGCGAGTTGCTCACCGTGGCGGGCAGGCCGTCGGTAGCCGCCGCCAGATCGGTGGCCGAGAACGTGAGGTTCGAAGGCCGCTGCCCGGCCGGTGTGGTGGTATCGAGCGGGTCGTCGATGCCTGTGATCGTGAACGCGTTGTCCTTGCCGGTGTCACTGCCGCGCAGCACCAGGCGCGAGCCCGCCGCGTCGGTGATGATCGACGCCGTCACGCCAGCCTTGGCCGCGTTGATCTTGTCGCGCACCTGCGCCGGGGTATCGCCCGCGTCGATCGTCACGTTGACCGAGGAGGTGCCCGGCTTGAGGTCGATGCCCGTGCCACCCGCATTGAGGCTGCCGACATCGATACGCAAGGTGCCCGAACCGACCGGGAACACGCTGGCAGGTGAAGCCACCATCTGCGCGCTGGCCAACTGCTGCACAGTCATGCTGTAGTTGCCGGCCGTGGCGTTGGTGTCGGTGGTAGCGGTGAACACACTCGTATCGCCCGACGTGGCGGTGGTGTCGCCCCAGGTGGTGGGTTTGGTCAATGTCGACGCCGCGTCGCGCAGTGCCGACACGAAGCTCTGGATCTTGCCGTAGGCACTCAACTTGTTCTGGATGGTGCTCGCCTGCGACTGCATCTGCTGCAAGGGCGCCTTCTCGACGGCCATGAGCTGCGTGACGATCGAACTGACATCCAGGCCGCTACCGATACCGGCTGAACTGATGCTGGCCATGATGGGCGCCCCTCATCCAAGAACACTGGAAACGACAAGTCGTCCGAAGCACATGGCCACCGGACGACTTGTTATCGACACGCCGGGCACGGACTTGAGCCGACCGAGCGTACGCCGGGCTCACGGCCACCTCACACTCAACCTTGCAGCAACTTGAGCACCTGCTGAGGCATCTGGTTGGCCTGCGCGATCATGGCGTTGCCGGCCTGCTGCAGGATCTGCGCGCGGCTCAGGTTGGCGGTTTCCTGCGCAAAGTCGGCGTCCATGATGCGGCCACGCGCGGCCGACTGGTTCTCGACGCTGACTTGCAGGTTCGAGATGACGGCGTCGAAGCGGTTCTGTGCAGCACCAAAAGTAGCGCGCTGAGCATTGACACGATCCAGTGCTTCGTCGATCACGTTAATCGCGTTGTCGATAGCCGTACCGATCGCGGCGGTTGTCGTGGCCGTGGTTGATGCGAAATTCCCGATCGCAATGCCCGTTCCGGTGGTACTGGTCATCGCAGAGAACGCGGTTTCGAGGATGACGCCGTCCGCCTTACCGGTGAATACGCCACTTGTGACAGCAGTCACTGCGCCAACAAGCGTCGCAGCACCTGCCGTCAGATTCACACTTGAAATCGAAATCTGGTCGTCGGATGTCGTGCCAGCACCAACCTGGAAAGTCATGACAGTCGAGGTGTCGCCCTTCAACAGCGACTTTGAATTGAACGAACTGCTGTTGATGGTCCGGCCGACTTCGTCCTGCAACTGCTTGAACTCCTTCTGTAAGCTGGCGCGGTCGCTGTCGCTGTTGGTTGCATTGCGTGATTGCACCGCTAGCTCGCGCATGCGCTGCAGGTTGTCGCTGATCTTGCCCAGCGACCCTTCGGCTGTTTGCGCCAGTGAGATGGCGTCGTTGGCATTGCGCATCGCCACATTCATGCCGCGCACCTGGGCAGTCATGCGTTCGGCGATGGCCAAACCAGCGGCGTCATCCTTGGCGCTGTTGACGCGAAGGCCAGACGACAGACGCTGCATCGAGGTCGCCAGCGAAGATTGGGAAGCAGCCTGGTTGCGCTGCGCATTCAGGGACACCATGTTGGTGTTGATCGTCTGAGCCATGATGAATCACTCCAGGAAAAGATCTCACGTGAGGGCGGCAGATGCACGCTGCCGTTAAGGGCCCCAGCGACCTGGGAGTCGTTTCCGGGCGGGGCCCGGGGCGGCAGAAGCACGTGTGAACTTCTGTGGAACTGATTCTGGGGAAACTTGAATCGGACAAACCCTTGAAACGCAGGGCGATGAGGCGCCATTTCCGAACCTGGAAAAGCACAACGCCACCGGCTGTGAAGCGCGGTGGCATTGCCACGAGATCAAGCCGGCGGGTTGTCGTGCCGGGCGGACTCCCTCGGGTGTCAGGCGGCTGATCGGTGATCGATCAGGCCTGCATCAGCGCAGCAGTGTCAGCACCTGCTGCGGCAGCTGGTTGGCCTGCGAGATCATCGCGTTGCCCGCCTGCTGCAGGATCTGGGATCGACTCAGGTTGGCAGTTTCCTGCGCGAAGTCCGCGTCCATGATCCGGCCCTTGGCAGCCGACGTGTTCTCGATGTTGACCTGCAGGTTCGAGATGACGGCATCGAAACGGTTCTGCGCCGCTCCAAAGTCGGCACGCTTCTCGTTGATGCGGTCCAGCGCGTTATCAATCACCTTGATTGCAGTGTCAATGTCATCGGTAGTAGCTGCGGTGCTGCCGTCCTGTCCGATCCCGCCGATCGCAATGCCTTCGGAACTTGTGGCGTAGCCCGCCATGACTGTGCCCAGCACCACGTCGGCGGTCGCTGAATTTGCATTCGAAGACACCGCAAGTGCTTGGCTCGCCGCGCCGTCCAACTTCACGCCAGCGAGGTCAATCTTGTCATCGCCAGTGACTCCGGCTCCGACCTGGAACGTCAGGGTGGTGTCGTCATTGAGCAAATGCTTGTTGTTGAACGTCGTGCCACTGATCGTGCGCTCGATCTCCTTCTGCAGTTGACCGAATTCCTTCTGCAGGCTGGCGCGGTCGCCGTCGCTGTTGGTGGCGTTGCGCGATTGCACGGCCAGTTCACGCATGCGTTGCAAGCTATCGCTGATCTTGCCCAGCGCGCCTTCGGCCGTCTGAGTCAGCGACACGGCGTCGTTGGCGTTGCGTGAAGCGACGTTCATGCCGCGCACCTGGGCAGTCATGCGTTCGGCGATGGCCAGACCGGCGGCATCGTCCTTGGCGCTGTTGACGCGCAGACCGGACGACAGACGCTGCATCGAGGTGGCGAGTGACGATTGCGAAGCGGCTTGGTTGCGCTGAGCGTTCGTGGAAATGATGTTGGTGTTGATCGAGGACATTTTCGAACTCCAGAGAGTGGCTGTGAACAGTTGGTGAACCGGCCTTGAGCGCCGAAATCCCGCTTCCCCGGCCCTTTCGGGTCGGGCGTATTGCCCGGCGCTCGTCAGCCTCGGTGCAGCACTTGAACATCTGTCCTCGTCCACACCAGCCGGCTATCCGGACCACGAATCGTTGTTTGCGACCCGTTGGTTTGCTTATCGGTGACCGGCAATGCGAACTTAAGCCCGCGAGTGCCTCACCGGGGCCCCGAAAAACGGCGTGGAAACCGGCCAGTTCCAAACGAATGGCCGAGCCGGCACCTGGCGGTCGGCCGGGCGCGCCGCCATCACGCAGCGATCACCCGTCTGTCACCCTGTCCATCGCCTACCCGTCGGCAGCCCCCGGCGCAGCGGGCGAACTGCAATACCCGTTCGGCTCATTTCGAGCAATCGAGCCGCCGTGTCGCTCTCTACATTCGAGCGGCCACCTCCATCCACTCGCCGCCATGACCAACGCCGCACACAAACATTCAGCCCGCCATGCGGGCGCGGGCCTCCAGGCCCGGCGCCGCGATGCTGAACTGGCCTGGAAGGAGGGTGTGCGCCTGCGCGCCACCGGGCGACCAGGCGAGGCGCGCAAGGCCTACTTGCGTGCGGTCAAGAACGCTCCGAACGACGCGTTGTACTGGTTCAACCTGGCGCATGTCGAGCTAGCGCTGCATGACCTCCGCGCCTGCGTCGCGGCGGCTGTGAAGGCCACCGAACTCGAGCCGGCCGAACGCACCTACAGCGATTTCCTGTTCGCCGTGCAGCAGGACCGGCAGGACTTTCCCGCCGTGATCGACACCCTCGATCGTTTCGCACAAGCCGCCGGCGAGGCGGCCATGAGTGCATCCTGGCATGCCAACCGCTGCTATGCCCTACACCGGCTGGGCAAACACGCCGAATCGCTCCATGAGGGCTTGCAGGCGTTCGCCCTGACGCTGGTCGGCACCGAGCAGGACGCCGCCGAACGCGCCCGTGTCGGCCGACGTGCCTCGCTGCTGCTGGGCCATAGCCTGGCCGCCCTCAGGCGCGAGGACGAAGCCGCCCTGTGTTACCGCATGGCCGTCGACGCCGACCCACTCGCCCTGGGCAGCGCGCTGTACGCCGTGCACTACAGCACCACCATGTGCGACTGGGCGTCGTTCGACACCGACCTGGCCAGGCTGCACGACGTCCTGCGCGCCGTGCAGGCCCTGCCGCCCCGCTCGCACGTCGAAGACCTCAGCCCCTTCTGCCTGATCGGCTGGTGCGACGACCCTGCCCTCATGCGCTGGGTGGCCGAAAACGCCACCGGCGCGGCGGCGGCGCGAGCGCCTCGGTGGACACGCTCACGCCGCGCAGTACCCAAGCCGGGCGGCCGGATCAGGCTGGGCCTGATGTCGGCCGACTTCCATCGCCATGCCACCAGCATGTTGATGGTGCAGGCGCTCGAAAACATCGACCCGGACCGCTACGAGCTCTACTTCTACAGCGCCGGGCCCGACGACGGCACCTCACTGCGTGCGCGCATCCTGGCCACCGCCAAGGTGGTGCACGAGGTGGCGAGTTGGTCGGGCGCGCGCATCGTCGAACAGATCGAGGCCGACAAGATCGGCGTCCTGTTCGATCTGAAAGGCTTTACAAAGGGTGCGCGCCTGGACATCACTGCCGCCCACCCCGCACCGCTGCAGGTGGCCTGGCTGGGTTTCCCGGGCACCATCGGCTCCGACCACATCGACTACGTCATCGGCGACCCCATCGTCACGCCACTCGAGAACCAGCGCGATTTCACCGAGACCATCGCCCAGCTGCCACATTGCTACCAGCCCAACGACTCGCTGCGTTCGCGGCCCGCCGTGTGGAGCCGCGCACAGTGCGGACTGCCGGACGATGCCCTGGTGCTGGCCAGCTTCAACCAGCCGTTCAAGATCACACCGCAGATGTTCGGCGCCTGGTGCCGCATCCTGCAGGCTGTGCCACGCGCAGTGTTGTGGATGCTGGTGCCAGAGGACGCCACCCGCCAGCGCCTGTGCGACGCCGCAGCCGCGCAAGGCATCACGAGCGAACGCCTGATCTTTGCGCCCTTCCTCGAGATCGAGAGTCACCGTGCCCGCCTGCCGCAGGCTGACCTGCTGCTCGACACGTTTCCTTGCAGCGGCCACACCACGGCGAGCGACGGTCTGTGGGCGGGCGTGCCGCTGATCACCATCGTCGGGCGCACCTTCGCCGCTCGGGTCGCGGCCAGCCTGCTGCACACCCTGGGTCTGGACGAACTGGTCTTCGAAGACATCGACAGCTATGTGGCCAAGGCCATCACCCTGTGCCAAACCGAAGGTGCACTCGCCGAGCTGCGCGGGCGCATCGCCGAGGGCAGCCTCAGCTCACCGCTGTTTGACGGTGTGCGGTTCGCGGCCGATCTGCAAGCGCTGATCGACCGAATGGTCGCGCGCCAAGACGCCGGCCTGGCGCCGGCACCCCTGCCGGCGGTGGTGGCTCAGCCGTTGACGTCGCAGCTCGTAGACGAGCCCAACTCGCCCACCACACAGGCTTCGACACGTGCTGCCACTGCGCACGCCTCTGCGTCCTGCGCCCCGCCCGCGCTGGCGCTCGAAGCCGGACCGTGGTGATCGACCTGGCCGACCGCACCCCGGCGCCGGCACGACCACGCGACTATCCGCACCATGAATCGTTGGTCGTGTGGCTGGTCGGCCTGGGCCGGCAACTCGACCCGCCCGCGCAATTGAGGCAACTACTGCCGCTGGTGGAAGCCAGCTTCTCGGGCGCCGAACGCCTGGCCCTGCACCAGCGGCTCTGGCAGCTCTGGCGGATAGTCGATGCCGACACACAAACTGCCACCGCAGCCATGATGGACGGGCGCTACACCCGCTGGTGCGAGTGGATGCGCACCCCCTGGACGGCGGATGCGACCTGGCAACACCTGGCGACTGCCCACCTCGAAGCCCAGGCGGGCGCACCGCTGGCGCCGGACTACGTGCTGGCGCTGCTCGATGCACGGGCCCAGGCCGGTGCAGTTGCGGATCCGCGGGCACGCTGGCTCGCCGTGCGTGCGCGCATCGCCCTGTGCCCGCAGCAGATCGACCCGGCCGAGGCCGACCGCCTGATCGGTGCCATCTCCCAAGCGCAGCAAGACGGTGCCGCGGCACCCCAGCTTGCCCTGGCCGCGATCTTCGACCTGGCCGTGCGCGCCGGTGCCGAAACCGTCGCCACCCAGGCCCTGCTGACCTGTGTTGCCGGCGGCGGCACGAGCGTGGCGCCCACCGCGCTGCGCCGCTGGCTCGAAGGCGCCTACCCCCTGGCGCTGGCCGAGCACCTGCAAGCCGCCTGGCTGCGGCCACGCGATCTGCGCAACCCGGCCTGGCTTGCCGCTCTCGCTGCCACCTTGCAACGCCCCGAGCCGATCACACGCCTGAACCGGCTGTTTGCGGCGCTGCAAGCGGAACCGAGCGATTCGATGACTCCGCTGGATCCGGCCTGCTGGATCCAGCCGCTGCCGGTGATCGACATGCCCGCGGGACCGGCCTGGCGTGCGCTGCGTGCGCTGGACGGCTGTTACGCCCTGGCCGAACAAGGCGCCTTGCCGGAAGATGCCGCGCTGGGCCTGATCGACAGCGCCGTCCTGGCGCCGCAGGCCGTTGCCGCACTTTGCCGTGCCCTGGCCCTGCAGGCGATGGACCGCGCCGACGCACCCGCGGCAGCACGCGCACTGGCACGTGCACGTGCCGCGGCCGGCGACGCCGCCGCTCGCAGTTGGCTGGCCGGCCTGCTGAGAGCCTGCGACGACAGCGGCGCATCCGGTCCGGTGCAGCTTCTGAGCGGGTTGCTCGAAGCCGGCTCGATCGGCGCGCCCGACAGCGAAGAAATCCGCCAGTGGCAGGCGCTGCGACACGACAGCTCGGCCAATGCCGTCCTGCGCAGCCTGGCCAGCGCCATGGTCGCCCGGGCCTGCCAGGAAGGCCGACTCGAGCCCGGCACCGGCGCACGCCGAACCGACCTGGCGCAGGCCAAGGCCGTCTGGACCGAATTGATCGACGACCCCGGGCACCAGGCGGAAGCGCGCCGCCGGCTCGCTCGCGCCGCGCAGCAGTTCGGCCGTGCCCGGCATGCCCAGGGCCCGGGCCGAGAACACCTGTGGGTCGCGCCAGCCACCGGCGACGACAGTGGCAAAGGCAATGGCGAACTGCTGATCGTGCCCTCGTGCCTTGACAGCCGGCACACCTACGCCCAGGTGCGGCTGCTGCAGCAAGGCTTGCCCGGCCACCACCTGCTGTTCGTCAACAACCCTGAGTTCGACTGGTACAGCGACACCAGCTTCGACCACCTGGTCGAGTTGGTCCGCCAGCGGGTGGCACCGGCCTTTGCGCCTGAACAGGTCACCTGCTACTACGGCAGCATGGGTGGGCACGGCGCACTCAAGCTGGCGCTGCAGTTCGGCTACCGCGCCGTGTTGTTCAATCCGCAGATCGACCTGGACCTGTGGGCGCTGTTTCGCCCCAACGAGCGCCAGCGCCTGCTGGCCGCCGAGCGCCACGCCCGGCCCGCTGCCTGGCCGGACGCGGCCTGGGCCGCCGCGCCCGTCTACATCGCCGTCGGCAGCTTCACGGCCGATCGGCTGGCGCTGGCCAGCCTGATCGGCCGTCTGTCCACACTGGCCAACGGCCGTTTCATCGTCGAGAAGTTCGCCGACCGGAACCATGCCGGCCTGATCAACCGCATCCCGCTACGCGATGTGCCGGTCTTCGTGCAGCAGGCATCGCAACGGCTGGCGAAGTTGCGCGCGATCGGGCCGACATCGGTCGATGCCGCGCCGGGCCTGACCCGGGTGCCGCACACGCAGGTGGCCGGCTTCTGGCGCGACCTGGACGGCGCACGCAGCGCCAAGGTCGAAATCGTGCTGATCGACGGGTGCCTTTACACGGCGCCCTCGCTGGCCTGCGGCACCATCAGCGCCGCCAATCAATAACGCGCCATACACCTCGGTATTTCGAAGGTCAGGCCAGTTGATGCTTTCCTAGACTGGGCCCAACCCTTCAGGAAAGCCAGCCGATGCAAGCTTCGACCATGAATCAGGAAAGCAGCGTGCCGTTGCAGGACACCGCGCCGACGGCCAGCATCGAAGCGCGCTTGGCACACCTGGAAACCTTCGACAGCCAGATGAGCCATGCCGTCGACGACATCGTCACCGCATTGCTCGAAACGCGCGAGGAACTCGCCAGGCACGCCGCGCCGGCGCAACCTGACACGATCCGGTCGATCGAGGCAACCCTCACAGCTCTTCAGGTTCGCGTGCTAGCCATCGAGCAGCAGTTCAATCTGGATCGCTGCTGCCGCGACCTGACCGAGGTGTCGCGATCGCATCCCAAGACACGCAGCGTGATCTTCATGGGAGGGCGCTTCTTCGGCGACAACGTCAAGTACACCTACCTCGCGTTTCGCGAGGTGGCCCGTGCGCAGGGCATCGAGGTCTGGTACCTGCCGTTCAACGGCGAGGTGGAACGAACCGTCACGCAGCTAGGCGGCCAGTGCCTGCCGCACGCATACACGCAGTGGAGCAGCGACGACGTGACCTGTGCGTTGTCCGCCGCCGTCCTGGTGACCAGCGACCACCTGCTGTGCCCCAACCCCTACGCCGCCGCGCTGCTGGCGGGCGCGCGCCACGTACAGCTCTGGCACGGCGTGTCGATCAAGGAGGTCGGCTACCGCAATCTGCCTGGGCTGGACCGCTTCTCGGCCCACACTGCGCGTGTGCTCAGGACCAGCGGCCATTTCGCCTCGTTCGTGGGCAGCTCGCCCGAAGTCGAATCGGACTGGCGGCGCTGGTTCGGTTTCGACCGGTACAGCGACGCCGGTTATCCGCGCAACGACGTACTGCACCGCACGCCCACCGCCGACGATCTGGTGAACGCCGACGTCGCCACCTATCGACGCATGCAGGAAGTGCAAGCCCGCAAGCGCCCGGTGTTTGTTTACGCGCCCACCTTCCGCGACGGCGCCCACGGCAGCTGGATGCTCGATGTCGGTATCGACCGTGTGGCCCATGCCGTCAAACAGACCGGCGGGCTGCTCGTGGTGAACCTGCACCCGGTCGAACAACCACTGCAATCCAAGCTGGAGCAGGTATTCCCGAGCGTGAGCTTCGTGCGCCCGGACAGCGATCTGTATCCACTACTCACCGTGAGCACGGCCCTGGTGACCGACTACTCGTCGCTGATGTTCGACTACCTGCACCTGGACCGGCCGGTCGTATTGTTTCGGCCCGACCACGAGGCCTATGTCACCCGCTCGCGCAAGCTGTTCGACGCCAAGCTCGACGAATTGCCGGGCCTGGTGGTGACCGAAGCCGACGACCTCGCAGCGCTGCTGCGCAAGCCCTCGCATCTGGACCGCGAGGTCGACAAGGACGTACGGCGCAAGCTGTACGACCGCATGTTCAGCGTCAGAGACGGCACATCGGCCCAACACGTGTGTGACGTGATCACTGGCGAACTCGACCGCGCATTGACGCCACGGGCGGTGCACTGAAGTGGCTCGGTCCACCTTACCGACGCGCACATCGCCATCAGCCCCGGAGTGCTCGCCCGTGACCCGCACCGTCATCACCTACGGCACCTTCGACCTGTTCCACATCGGGCATCTGAGGCTGTTGCAACGTCTGCATGCCATGGGCGACATGCTCATCGTCGCGGTGTCGACTGATGAGTTCAACGCGATCAAGGGCAAGAAGACCACCATTCGCTTCGACGACCGCTGCGACATCGTGCGCAACCTGCGCTGTGTCGACCTGGTGATCCCCGAGCGAAACTGGGCGCAGAAGCCGACGGACATCCTGAACTACGAGGTGTCACTGTTCGGCATGGGATCCGACTGGACCGGCAAGTTCGACGAGCTGCGGCGCTACTGCGAAGTGATCTACCTGCCGCGCACCGAGGGAGTGTCGAGCACCCAGATCAAGCAGTCGGTGTGTGCGTTGACGCCAACCTGAGCATGGCCACCCCCCCGACCTTCGTGCTGTTTTCCGGCCACAACGACCGCGCGGTCGTGGCGCTGTGCCGCTTCTTCGATCAACAGGCCCTGTCGTTCGCCATCGTCGCCCAGGGGCCGCGGGACGCCATCTGGCGCACCCGTTGGCGCCAACACGTGGTGCTGTCACGGCTCGATGTGCGGCTCGACGTGGCCCTGTTCGCCGCGGTCGCCCAGGCAGTCGGCACGGGCGAGACGCCGGCGGTGATCTGCCCCACCACCGAGTTCATGAACCAGTTCCTGCTCGACCAGCGCGCCGCGGTCGAAGCCAGCGGCCTGGTCGTGCCCCTGCCCGCGGCAGCGCTGTATGCCCAGTTGACCGGCAAACACAGCAGCTTGGCGGTGATGCAAAGGCTGGCCAGCCTGCAGCCGCCGCCGCGCCAGCCCGACGGGCACTGGCATGCGCCCTGTGTGCTCAAGCCACGCGAGAACGTGTCGGGCAACAAAGTGCTCTACCCCAAGCTGTGCCTGACCGACGCGGCACTACACGCCGCCTTGCCCGGCCTCGACGAGGCGCAATGGTTCGCGCAGGACTGGGTCGAGGGCCAGAGCCACTACCTGTGTGCCTACCTCGCCCGCAACGGCGACCGCGCCTGGTACTGGCAGGACAACCTGCTGCAGCAGCCGGGCGGCAAGTCCATGGTGCTGGCGCGCAGCGGCGCCAACCCGGGCGTGGACGTCGACGCGCTGTTCGACGGCCTGGCCGCGCTGGGCTACCACGGCCCCTTCATGATGGAGCTACTGCGCGACGCCGCAGGCCGGCTGCACTACATCGAGATCAACCCGCGCTTCTGGGGCCCGCTGCAACTGGCACTGGCGGCCTGCCCGCGCCTGCTCACCCTGTTCGCCCGCGACGCCGGCGCGAACCTGCCCGACGCTCCCGAGCCCGCCCCGGGGCCACACTGGTATGCCTGGGCCCACGGCGGCAGCGCGCCCGGCTGCCGCCACTACCCGGCGGCCGCCCCACTCGAACCGCTGGGCCCAGGCCACCCGCTGCTGCGCGACCATGACGTGTACGCCGCAGCCGACACCGCCGCCCTGCAGGGTTGCTACTGAACTACCCATGACCGACGCGACACCCGCCACCCGCACCCTGCAAGCTCTGATGCAGGGGCGCAGCAAACACAGCGACTACCAGTTGCTGCACCCCACACTCGCGCCCTTGTTCGGCGATCTTCCCCAGCCGGCCGGCAAACATGAGGCGCAGCGCCAGCACTTCATGCAGGCGCAGTTCCCGGTGGCCGGCCAACGGGTGCTCGACATCGGCGCCAACACCGGCTACTTCAGCTTCGCCGCGCTGCAGGCTGGTTCGGCCAAGGTGGTCTGCCAGGAAGGCAACGCCGAACACGCCCGCTTCATCGCACTGGCGGCGCAGGCCCTGGGCCTGGGCGAGCGGATCGACGTGCGCCCGAGCTACTACGACTTCCAGGACGCAGCCGAACACTTCGACCTGACCCTGTGCCTGAACGTGCTGCATCACCTGGGCGACGACTTTGGTGATACCTCGCTCGGCCTGGACAGCGCCAAGGCCGCCATGCTCGCCGCGCTGAACCGACTGGCCCGCCACACCGGCCTGTGCTGGATGCAACTGGGGTTCAACTGGAAGGGCGACCGCCATCGCCCGTTGTTCGAGCACGGCAGCAAGCGAGAGCTGATCGACTTCGTCCGTGCAGGCACACAAGGCCACTGGGCGATCGAGACCATCGCCGTCGTGAACCCGGCGACACGCGACTACGAGTTGGTGAACGACGACAACCTGGCGCGCTTCGATGCGCTGGGCGAGTTCCTCAACCGGCCCTTGTTTCTCATGCGCAGCCGGCTCATCGCCTGACACCCGGCCACGCCAACGAGGCGACCGGCGCCTCCCGGAGACCCCGCATGCATTTCGAGTGGACCAAACACGGTGTCATCTATGCACCGTCAGGCCAACATGGCTTCGACCACAGCCACTGCCACAAACCCACGCCACTGCGCATCGATGCGTCGACGCTGAGGCTGTACTTCGGGACCCGCGACGCCGGCGGCAAGACACGCACGACCTTCGTCGACGTCGATCCGACCGACCCCGGCCGCGTGACGTATGTGCATCCGACGCCGGTGCTTGACCTCGGCAAGATCGGCGCCTTCGACGACTCGGGCGCCAATGTCTCGTGTGTCGTGCGGGTGGGCGAACTCGTCTACATGTACTTCATCGGCTGGAACCCCGGCACCACCGTGCACACCCGCAACGCGATCGGCCTGGCGATCAGCGAGGACAACGGCCTGACCTTCCGGCGCGCCTACGACGGTGCCGTGCTCGACCGCAGCCGCAGCGAGCCCTACTACACCGGCGCGGTCGAGGTGCTGAAGACCGACGCCGGCTTCCTCATGTGGTACACGAGCGGCAGTGCCTGGAAGCTCATCAACGGCAAGCCGGAAATCTTCTATCACATCAAGTTCGCACACTCGAAGGACGGCATCGACTGGACGCGCGACGACGTCAGCTGCATCGCACCGAGCCACGAGTTCGAGGCCACAGCGCGACCGTCGGTGCTGCACATCGACGGCTGCTATCACATGTGGTACAGCCGGCGTGACCTGCGCGAATTCCGCATCGACCCGCGCCGCGGCTACCGCGGAGGTTACGCCACCTCGACCGACGGCCTGGACTGGCAACGTCGCGACGAGTTGCTCGGGCTCGATGTATCCGACGCCGGCTGGGACTGCGAAGCCATCGCCTACCCCTGTGTGCTCGAGCAGGGCGGGCAGCTGCAGCTGTTCTACAACGGCAACGGATTCGGCCGCACCGGCATGGGCTGGGCCCAGGGGCGGCGGGTCGAGGACTGAAGGCCGGCCGGCGAACTCGCCAGGCCGCGCAGACCGATCGATCTCAGGCGGCGACGAGCAGGTCGGCGGTCGCTGCCGCAGCGGCGACCACACCGGTCGCGACCTGGCGTTGCGGCCACGCCTGGCGGATCACGTCGACGATGCGCAGCACGTCCGCGTCGCTCAGGTCGGGATAGATGGGCAGGCAGATGACCTGCGACGACGCACGTTTGGCATGCGGCAACAGGGCCGGATCGGCCGACGGCAGGCCGCGGTACATCGGGAACTCGCTGATGAGCGGATAAAAGTAGCGGCGGCCGTGGATGCCGTGTGACTTGAGCAGGGCGTACAACTCGTCGCGGCTGATGGCGAAATCGTCCTGCACCAGCACCGGGAAATACGACTGGTTCGTCCGCACGTCGGCTGGCTGCGCCAACAAGCGCAGCCCCGGCACTCCGGCCAGCGCTTCGCGGTACAGCGCGTCGATGTGGGCACGCCGGGCGATGGCCGCGTCGATGTGCTGAAGTTGCAGCAGTCCCAGCGCGGCATTGAACTCGCTCATCTTGCCGTTGATGCCCGCCGCGACCACGGTCACCTCGTCGACGAAGCCGAAGTTCTTCAGGTGGTCGATGCGCTGCTTGGTGCGCACGTCGGGGCAGACGATGGCGCCACCTTCAAAGGTGTTGAACACCTTGGTCGCATGGAAGCTCAGCACCGACAGGTCGCCCGCCGTGAGGATGCTCTGGCCGTGCTGGCGCACGCCGAAGGCATGGGCGGCGTCGTAGATGACGCGCAGGTTGTAGTTGTCGGCGATGTGCTGGATGGCCTCGATATCACAGGGCCGGCCATAGCAGTGCACCGGCATGATGGCGGTGGTCTGCGGCGTGATGGCCGCCTCGACCTTGACAGGGTCCAGGTTCAGCGTGTCGGGGTCGACATCGACGAACACCGGCTTGATGCCGTTCCACAGCAGCGAGTGCCCAGTGGCGACGAAGGAATACGGCGTGGTGATCACCTCGCCGGTGATGCGCAGCGCCTGCAGCGCCGTGACCAGCGCAATGGTCGCGTTGGTGAACAGGGCGATGTGTGGCACCCCCAGGTACTCGCACAAGGCCGACTCGAGGCGCTTGTGGAAGGGGCCGCAGTTGGTGAGTGTCTTGTTGTCCCAGATCTGCTCGAGATAGGGCATGAAGTCGCCCAGCGGCGGCAAGTAGGGTTGGGTGACGAAGATGTTGCTCATGTCATGCCTCTGCCAGGTTGAGGTGCTTCGTCGTCGAAGCCGTGTCGAGGAGGGCCGCTTTGCCGGCTTCGTCCAGCGGTGACGCAGCGATCTTGGCCTTCAGGTCCGACACGGCGTCCTGGTTGCCCAGTCGCTCGTGCAGCCGGACCAGGGCCGACCAGGTCTTGATCCGCATCTGCTCCTTCTGCAGACTCGGCAATGGGCTCCAGATACTGAATTCGTTCTCCCGGCGCACGGACCCCAGCATGGTGGCGAAGTACATGCAGCGCCCCTTCGTGCCGAGGTAGGAGGTCAGGAACTGGTCACCGATCGCCGCCATGTCGCGCTCGGGTGGCATGACGCTGAACGACTTGCGAAACACCAGCGTCGGCAACCACAGCAAGGTCACCAGACCCATGAGTTGGCGCTGCGACAGCGTGAAGTCGCGGTTCATCTGGAACCAGGGCCGGACCGTCAGCGTCGTCTCGAGGTAGTGGTAGTAGTTGTGCGCCGAGCACGAGAAGTCCTCGTGTTCCAGCAGGAATCCGACCTGCTTGCGAAGCTTGCCCGGGTCGACCCAGAAGTCGTCGCCTTCGCAGACCGCCACGAACTGGCCGCGCGCCTTGGCCAGCAGCAGTTCGAACGGCCGCACGCCCTTGGAATACTGGTTCTCGGACTGCAGCACCGGCCTGATCACGGTTGGATAACGTTCCTGCCAGGCCCGGATGACTCGCTGGGTCCCGTCGGTGGATGCGTCGTCGTGGATCAGGATCTCGAAGGGATACGGGCTGTCCTGGCTCAGGAAACCACGAATCGCGCTCTCGATGTAGCGTACATGGTTGTAGGTCGGACAAATGATGCTGACGACCGGCGATCTCCGGCCTGACCACCGGTGCAGCAACTCCGCCTCCGTGTGCACCGGGCCGATGGCCAACAGTGCTTCTCGCACGCCGAGTCCACGTTGCGCCCAGGCCTCCGCCTCGCCGTAACGGCCGAGCTTATGCAGGCACATCGCAGCCATGCCGTAGACATTGCGCGGCGTCTCCTGCTGAAGCTTGTGCTGCATGCGGGCAAAGCCGCGCAGTGCCAGATCCCACCGCGCATGCCTCATGGCGGTAAGCGCCGCTTCCGGCACATCCTCTAGCGGGCCGATCGTGATCAGGAACTCCGCTCGCACCGTGTCGAGCAAGGCGGGAGCTTCAACCGCCAGGCCGAACTGCTCGACCAGTACTTCGACGACCTGGACTTCATGGTCCTGTGGCGCCCCAGGCGGTGCAGTCACGACCTTGTCAAAAGCATCCAGCAGGGCCAGGTACCGTCCATCCTGGTCAAGCGCGCCATCGGTGCAGGCGACGAGCCGCGACGCAAAGTCGAGGCCGCCCAGGAACAAGGCGCCGACCAGCGTCCGTGCAAGGCCCCGGCGCTCGACACCGATCTCATCGAGCGTCGCAAGCTGGCCGACATCGTCGCCCGCAGAGAACTGCTCGTGCAGCAGCGCAAGCAGGCTTGGCAGTTGCGGGTCGACGAACGGTGGTGGAGTGGTGGTCATCGGCACCAACTCTATGCCGGACACCCGGTCGCCCCGAGACGGATAAGCGGGGTCGATCGAGGTCAATTGGCACCTTGCCGTCCCCAGGCCCGGTTGAGCACAAGCACCTAAGGCGGACCATCAATCACTGGCAGACCCGGACCGGCCAGCGCTGGGCGACAGGCAAGGTGCCCAAGTGTGTCTTGCCGCAGGCACGCGCCGCTTGCTTGCCTCGGACAATGCTCCAACACGCCCTTGTAGGAATTTGCCTGACACCCCGCACAGAAAAACAGGGACTCAAGTCGCGGAAGTAGGCACCTATCCCCGCCCAGTTCGTCTGCTCACAATTCATCTCACGTTGATACCCCAGCCAAACGCGAGCCCCCAGGAGCAGACCATCATGAACACCGAACAGATCCTTGCCGAAATCCGCGAAGCCAACCTGTCGTACCTGATGTTGGCGCAAAGCCTGATTCGAGCAGACCGCGAACAGGCGCTGTTTCGCCTGGGCATTTCGGAAGACACCGCCAATGTGCTGGGCCTGCTGTCACCCGCGCAGATGATGCGTATCGCCTCGGGCAACACACTGCTGTGCCGCATGCGCGTGGACGACGACCTGGTGTGGAGCCTGCTGACCAACCACGGCAAGGCCGCTGCCAACGACGGTGTGAGCCGCCTGCACGCCAACATCCTCATGGCCGGGCGCCATCAGGAAGCCGCTTGATCCACAGGCCAGGCATCGGCTGACCCGGGACCACCTGGGCGGCCACGGAACCGACAACACGGGTAAAGAGAGCGAGACCCATCATGCGCAGCAAGAGCATCCTGACCGAAGCCAAGCAGATCGAACGGGCCGTCACGTTGATCAATCTCGGAGCGCGCCTGCAAGTGCTGGAGTCCGAGACCGACCTGTCCTACGAACGCCTGCTGCGTCTGTACAAGGAAGTGGCCGGCAAGTCGCCCAGCAAGGGTCAGCTGCCGTTCTCGACCGACTGGTTCATGACCTGGCAGCCCAATATCCACGCCTCGCTGTTTCTGAACATCCACGAATACCTGAACAAGGTGGCTGAGATGGACGAGATCGACACCGTCATCAAGGCCTACCAGCTCTACCTGGAGCAGACCCAGTCGCAAGGCCTGGAGCCGCTGCTGTCGGTCACGCGCGCCTGGCGCCTGGTGAAGTTCGTCGACAACGGCATGCTCACCCTGACCAAGTGTTCCTGCTGCGGTGGCTCGTTCGTCACCCATCCCCACGAGATCGCCAAGCACTTCGTGTGTGGCCTGTGCAACCCCCCGGCGCGTGCCGGCAAGGGCAAGGCCAGCGGAGCGCTGCAGATGCAATGAGTTTTCTGCGCGTCATGTTTGTCTCCTCCTAGCACCCAGCTGGTGCTTTCAAGGGGCCTGTGAAAACAGGCCCCTTTTTTGTCAGTCTCCCGGGCGCTTACTTGGCGCAGCGCCGGCGTCGATCGACCGGCACGAACGGGCGCATGGGTGGGCGTGCACGAGCAGCGTGTAGGAATTTCCCTGACAAGCCGCACAGAAGAACAGGGACTCAAGTCGCGGAAGTAGGCCGATATCGCCGCCCAGTTCGTCTGCTCACAATTCATCTCACGTTGATACCGAAGCCAAACGCGAGACCCCAGGAGCAGACCATCATGAACACCGAACAGATCCTTGCCGAAATCCGCGAAGCCAACCTGTCGTACCTGATGTTGGCGCAAAGCCTGATTCGTGCAGACCGCGAACAGGCGCTGTTTCGCCTGGGCATTTCGGAAGACACCGCCAATGTGCTGGGCTTGCTGTCGCCGGCCCAGATGATGCGCATCGCCTCGGGCAACACGCTGCTGTGCCGCATGCGCGTGGACGACGACCTGGTGTGGAGCCTGCTCACCAACCACGGCAAGGCCGCCGCCAACGACGGCGTGAACCGCCTGCACGCCAACATCCTCATGGCCGGGCGCCATCAGGAAGCCGCCTGATCCTGCAGCTTGCCCCTGTCATCAGGCCAAGGGATCGAACGGCCGACCCGGGACCACCTGGGCGGACCGAGCACCAAGAACACGGGTAAAGAGAGCGAGACCCATCATGCGCAGCAAGAGCATCCTGACCGAAGCCAAGCAGATCGAACGTGCCGTCACGTTGATCAATCTCGGAGCGCGCCTGCAAGTGCTGGAGTCCGAGACCGATCTGTCCTACGAGCGCCTGCTGCGCCTGTACAAGGAAGTGGCCGGCAAGTCGCCCAGCAAGGGTCAGCTGCCCTTCTCGACCGACTGGTTCATGACCTGGCAGCCCAATATCCACGCCTCGTTGTTTCTGAACATCCACGAATACCTGAACAAGGTGGCCGAGATGGACGAGATCGACACCGTCATCAAGGCCTACCAGCTCTACCTCGAGCAGACCCAGGCGCAAAGCCTGGAGCCGCTGTTGTCGGTCACGCGCGCCTGGCGGCTGGTGAAGTTCGTCGACAACGGCATGCTCACCCTGACCAAGTGTTCCTGCTGCGGTGGCTCGTTCGTCACCCATCCCCACGAGATCGCCAAACACTTCGTGTGTGGCCTGTGCAACCCCCCGGCGCGTGCCGGCAAGGGCAAGGCCAGCGGAGCGCTGCAGATGCAATGAGTTTCCTGCGTGTCATGTTTGTCTCCTCCTAGCACCCTCCTGGTGCTTTCAAGGGGCCTGTGAAAACAGGCCCTTTTTTTCATGTGACGGCCTGACGGTTACATCAGCTTCGAGCCACACGCACTCATTTTTCGCCTTCGGGCGCCGATAAGAACAACCAGAACACCATCACCACAGATCCCGTCACACCGCCTCACGCCATGCCACTCATCGCCCTACCCTCTGCGTACGTGAGCAGCCAGCAGCGCCTGCCGTTCTC
The DNA here is from genome assembly GCA_016702605.1 of Candidatus Intricatilinea gracilis. Taxonomy (GTDB): domain Bacteria; phylum Pseudomonadota; class Gammaproteobacteria; order Burkholderiales; family Burkholderiaceae_C; genus Sphaerotilus; species Sphaerotilus gracilis. Next base: position 52,612 of record JADJDQ010000004.1, on the reverse strand, counting down.
CGTCTTCGACGCCAAGGGCAACCTGTTGCTGGGCGCAGGCCGGCCCCTGACCGACGGGGTGGCCCAACGTATCGGCGACGGCCAGGCGATGTATGCCGACGCCGACGAGGTGGGGCCCTGGCGCGAGGTCATCACCAACACCTTGCGGCAGCTGTCGCGCCGGCCGACGCCAACCGGTATGCCCGGCCAGGTGCGTGTGGTGGGTGTGAACCTGAAAAGTGCCGCCTCGCTGGTCGACACAAGCCAGGGTGACCCTGTGGTCAATGCCCGTGCGGTACTCGACCGGCCGTCGAACAAGCAGAACGCCGGCACGTTGGTCGACGAAGGTCGCTCCATTGCCAACACGCTGGTTGCGTCGCTGCGCGACAGCTCGCGGCTGGACGTCGACTGGCTCACCGGGTGTGTGGTGGCACTGGCGTACGCACGTGAGCTGGCGTTTCGTGCACCCGAGGTGGCGTTGTTCCTGCCGATGCAGCATTGCGCCCACTCCTACACCGCCTACAGCGCCAACCATGGCCTGCTGTGTGCCGTGCTGGCCGAACGTGTGGCCCATCTGCTGGGTTGGCCCGAGCCCGAGATCGATGCCCTGACCTGCGCCGCCGTGACCATGAACGTCGGCATGAGCCAGCTGCAGGACCAGCTTGCCCAGCAAAGTGACGCACTGCGGCCAGACCAGCGCCGTATCGTGGACGAACACCCCGAAGCCGGCGCCCGCCTGCTCGAACAGGCCGGCGTGACCGACCCGCTCTGGCTGGAGATCGTGCGCCTGCACCATCGCCACGATCTGATCGAACGCCAGGACACGGAACCGGCCGCCCGCCTGGCGCGCCTGCTGCAACTGGTCGACCGTTACACCGCCAAGATGAGCCGACGCAAGGGCCGTGTGCCGATGTCGTCGCTGGCTGCCGCGCGCGACACCTGTGTGCCGCGCCAGGGTCAGCCGGATGCACTGGCGTCGGCCCTGCTCAAGAGCCTGGGGCTGTATCCGCCCGGCAGTTATGTACGCCTGGCCAGCGGCGAGATCGGCGTGGTGGTCGCTTGCGGCGCACGCGCCGACCGCCCACGTGTGGCCGTGATGATGGGCAACAGCGGCCTGCCGCTCGGCGACCCGGTATTGCGCGACACGACCCAGGCGGGGCGTGAAGTCGTCGCCGCACTGAGTGCCGCTGAGGTGCAGGTGCGCATGCCGCCCGAGCGCCTGCTGGCCCTGGTGTAACACCAGCGCCGGCTGACCGGCGAATTGCCCAGCGCCAGCCCGCCTGATCCGCCCTTGGCCCGAGGCCAGCCGGGCGCAGCATCGAAGTGATGTCTACATGACCGTGCCGCCCGCGTGTTCAACACGCCCGCAGCGGGTCGACCCCCTTGCCTTCTCCTGTCGACACTTCATGAAACCCCTGCACCGATCCACCGGCGCCTTGCCCACGATGCGACCCCAGCCGCTGTCCGGCGGACAGACCACACGCCGAGTCACCACCGGCCCGGGTGCACCCTTGTGGCTGCGCTGGCCGACCCCGGCGCTGGCCGGCTGGCTGGCCTGTGCCGGGTTCTGGATGCTGCTCGAGCGGCTCGGCTGGTCGACGCTGCCTGCCTGGGCCGCCGCGGTCACCCTGGGTGGCGGCTTGGCTTTGGCCGGGGCCAGCCGCGGCGCCAGCACCACCAGGGTGGCGCTGATGGCGGGCGGGTTTCCAGCCGCCACGGTGCTGCAGGCGCTGGCTCACCAGCGACTGGTCGACGCCGTTCAGCTGCCGGCCTGGCTCTGGCTGGCACCGCTGCTGGTGCTGCTGGCGCTGTACCCGCTGCGCGCCTGGCGTGACGCGCCGCTGTTTCCCACCGAAGCTGGTGCACTCGACCAGTTGGCCCAGGTGATCCACCTGCCGGTGCGAGCCCGTGTGCTCGACGCCGGCTGCGGCCTGGGCCATGGGCTGCGCGCGCTGCGCCGCGCCTGGCCCACGGCACAGCTGCACGGCATCGAATGGAGTGCGCCGGTGGCCTGGCTGGCAGCCTGGCGCCTGCGACCGGCGTGTGTGCGGCGCGGCGACATGTGGGCCCAGTCGTGGGCAGGCTACGACCTGGTCTATCTGTTCCAGCGGCCCGAGACCATGGCCCGAGCCGTGGCCAAGGCTCGCGCCGAGATGTCACCCGGCAGCTGGCTGGTCAGCCTCGAGTTCGAGGCCCACGACGCCCGCCCCTACGCCCGCCTGTGTACACCGGCCGGCAAACCGGTGTGGATCTATCGCCTGCCCGCACTGGCCGCCCGGCCGGTGCTCGTGCCCCGCCAGGAGCGCGGCACGACCCAGGGTGCAGCCGGACGTGACACCTCGCTCGAGACAGCGCCGAAGTCACACATCGCGCCGGCAGGTGAGTCAAGCCCGGAACTGAACAAGCCGATATGACAGGCATACAGGCCATCACCCGGCTCCACCAGGCCCGCTGCATCTTGCGCACCGGCTGCCGAGCGGCAACACCAGGTGTCTTGGCCGGACAACCTCGACAAGTGAGAGCTTCATGTTCGTGATCATCGGTTGGGCCATCGCGCTGGTGTGCATCTTCGGCGTCTACATCGTTCACGGCGGCAACATCGGTGTGATCCTGAAGGCGCTGCCCTTCGAGTTCATCACCATCTTCGGTGCGGCCGGCGGTGCCTTCCTGGCCAACAACCAGATGAAGGTCATCAAGTCCTCGATGGCCGGCCTGGGCAAGTGTTTCAAGGGCAGCAAATACAGCAAGGCGCGCTACATGGACCTGCTGGCGCTGCTCTACGACATCCTGCAAAAGACCCGCAAGGAAGGGCTGATGGCGATCGAGAAGGACGTGGAAGACCCGCACAACTCGCCGCTGTTCAAGAAGTACCCGATCGTCGGCACCGACCACCACGTCACCGAGTTCATCACCGACTACCTGCGCATGATGGTGTCGGGCAACCTCAACGCGCATGAGATCGAAAGCCTCATGGACAGCGAGATCGAGACCCACCACAACGAGGAACACGCCGCCGTGTCAGCCATCGCCCGGCTGGCCGGTGGCCTGCCGGCCTTCGGCATCGTGGCCGCAGTGCTCGGTGTGGTCAACACCATGGGGTCGGTCGGCCAGCCCCCGGCAGTGCTGGGCGGCATGATCGGCTCGGCCCTGGTGGGCACCTTCCTGGGCATCTTGCTGGCCTACGGTTTCGTCGAACCGCTGGGCGGCCTGCTCGAACAGAAGGTGGACGACGGCTCCAAGGAGCTGCAATGCATCAAGACCACGCTGCTGGCCAGCATGCAGGGTTACGCGCCGCAGATCGCCATCGAGTTCGGCCGCAAGGTGCTGTTCTCGACCGACCGCCCGAGCTTTGTCGAGCTCGAAGGCCACGTGAAGAAGAAGTGACCACGCACCCAGACATGACGCGGCGCGCCGGCCCCATAGAGGGCTCAGGCCCGCCGCTTGACGACGCACCAAACGCGACGACCTCGAAAGCCCATCATGGCCGGTGACGCCAAGAAACTGCAGCCCATCATCATCAAGCGCGTCAAGAAGGGCGGCCACGCGGTACACGGCGGCGCCTGGAAGATCGCCTACGCCGACTTCGTGACGGCCATGATGGCTTTCTTCCTGCTGATGTGGCTGCTCGGCTCGACCGCCGAGGGCGACAAGAAGGGCATCGCCGACTACTTCAACTCGCCGCTCAAGGTGTCGCTGATGGGCGGTGGTTCGGGCTCGGGTGACTCGTCATCCGTCGTCAAGGGTGGCGGCAAGGACCTGACACGCAGTACCGGCCAGGTGAAGAACGGCGACATCGAGGCCGAACGCAAGACACTCAACCTGCAAGCACTCAAGGCACAGCAGGCGGCCGCTGAACGCGCCCGGCTCGAAGCCCTCAAGGGCCGGGTCGAAGAGGTGCTGGCCAGTTCGAGCAAGCTGGCCGAGTTCAAGAACCAGATCCGCCTGGACATGACGCGCGAGGGCCTGCGTATCCAGATCGTCGACGACCAGAAACGCGCCATGTTCGACAGCGGTGCCGCCGAGGTGCAGCCCTACATGCGCGAACTGCTGCGCGCCATCGGCAGCGTGCTGACCGAGGTGCCCAACAAGCTCACTCTTGAGGGCCATACCGACGCCAAACCCATGGGCAGCGGTGCCGGCTACAGCAACTGGGAGCTGTCGAGTGACCGCGCAAATGCCTCGCGCCGCGAGTTGCTGACGGGCGGACTCACCGACGACCGCATCCTGCGTGTGCAGGGCCTGGCGGCCAGTGTGCCGTTCGACCGCGAGGACCCGCTGCACCCGATCAACCGACGCATCAGCATCATCGTGATGACACGCGACGCCGAGGATCGCTTCTTCAGGGCAGGTGATGCGGCCGAGGCTGCCTCTGCCCCGGTGGCGCCGATTGCACCCATCGCGCCGGCGATCGAGCCACTTGCCGAAACGCGCAAGGATGCACAGGCGGGTGATTCAAGTCACCCACCCGCCCACCGATAAATGGTGCAGGAGGGCGAGCCTTAGCGCCACGCCACCGGCCTCACCCACTGACTTACAGGACCCCATCATGAGCACCCCCACCGACATCAAGTTCCTCGTCGTCGACGACTTCTCGACCATGCGGCGTATCGTGCGCGGCCTGCTCAAGGAGATGGGCTGCAACAACGTGGACGAGGCCGAAGACGGCCAGGTGGCGCTCAACATCCTGCGCAGCGGGCGCATCGAGTTCGTCGTCAGCGACATCAACATGCCGGTGATGAACGGCTTCGAGCTGCTCAAGGCCATGAAGGCCGACGAGACCCTCAAGCACATTCCCGTGCTGATGGTGACGGCCGAAGCGCGCAAGGAAGACATCGTGCTGGCAGCGCAGAGCGGCGCGGCCGGCTACATCGTCAGCCCTTCACCAAGGCCACGCTCGAAGAGAAGGTGCAGAAGATCCTGCTGAAGATCTCCGCGCCAGCCTGATTCACCAGGGAGAGCATCATGAGAATCGAAGACCTCACAGCGCTGACACCGACCGAACCCATCATGGCTTCGCCCGAGGTGTTCCAGCAGATCGGCTCACTCACGCGCCTGCTGCACGACACCATGCAGCAACTCGGTGTGATGCCCAAGCTGCAGCAGGCCAGCGAAGGCCTGCCCGACGCGCGCAGCCGCTTGAACTACATCGCCGACAAGACGGCGGATGCCGCCAACAAGGTGCTCAACTCGGTCGACCAGGCCAAGGCCGAACACCAGCACATCGCCGCCGAGACACGCCGCCTGGCCAAGTCGGTGGTGGCCGACCCGGTGCGTGCCGTGGCCTCGGGCGCGCTGATGAACTTCGTCGAGGATGTGGACGGCGCCACCGCACGCATCGACCAGCACCTCACCGACATCATGCTGGCGCAGGACTTTCACGACCTCACCGGCCAGGTGGTGGCCAAGGTGGTGGCCCTGGCCATCGACCTCGAAGACAGCCTGGTCAAGCTGCTGGTGCAAGTGGTGCCGCCGGACCAGCGCGAGAAGGTCGACTCCAGCGTGCTGCACGGCCCGGTGGTCGACCCGACCGGCCGCACCGACGTGGTCGCCAACCAGACCGAAGTCGACGACCTGCTGGCCAGCCTGGGCTTCTAAGATGGGGGCATGAGCACTGCCCCCACCACCCCACTGCCGCCCGAACTCCAGACCCGTCTGGACGCCGCTGCGGCCGCCTCGCGCCAACTCGCCGAGCGCCCCGCCAACCTGACCCTGCTGCGCATCTACGCGCTGTACAAACAGGCCACCCAAGGCGACGCCAGTGGCGACCGGCCCTCGGGTTTCGTCGACCGCGCCAAGTTCGACGCCTGGCAGTCCCTGGCCGGCACGCCACCCGGCGAAGCCGCCGAAAGTTACATCGAGCTGATCGACTCGCTCGGATGAATCAGCTCAGCCTGGTGTAGCCGTTCTGTTCTTGGGCGGTTCGATCGCGTCGAGTGCGGCAGTGCGTTCGGCGGCCGGCAGCTTTGCTAGCCGCGCCACCTCGGCATAGAAACGCTTGAAGTCGCTGCCCTCACGAACGTACAGCGCTTCGAACGCCGCCACCCTGGCGTTGTAGGCGGCCAGCACACCCAGCGCGGCATTGTTGGCCCGCGCGAACCAGTGGTCGTAACCCGCGAAACCACCCCAGCGTTCACTCTTGAGGCGGTGGTGATCGGCGCGCAGCGCAGCCATCAGTTCGGCCTTGCGCTGGCGTTTGGCTGGCGCGTCGAGCGTGCTGGCGTAAAGCGCTTCCAGGCGCCGGCGGTAGTCTTGCGTCAGGGCCTGGAAGTCGGCACGGCGGCGCTGCACCGCCTCATACGCGGCGCGATCGGCAGCACTGCCGTGGCGCGCCAGCCACCGCTCGGCACCGATGCGTTCCACAGCGGTGGCGAAACTCTCGTTGAACATGGTGTCGCCTTCGGCGTAGACGACCTGGTGCGCCAGTTCGTGGAACACCAGCCGCGCCAGTTCCGCGTCCGAATAGTTGATGAAGGTAGACAGCAGCGGATCCGCAAACCAGCTGCCCGGCAGCTTGCCCAGCGTCGAATAGGCCGGCACGCCGTAGACGCTTACTTCCAGCCCCTGCGCCTTCAGGCGAGCGCCGAGTGCATCGGCGCCGGCCTGGGCAAAGTAGCCGCGGTAACCCACACAACCCAGCACCGGGAAACACCAGGTCTGCAGCGTGAGTGACAACTCGGGTGCGGCCACCACGTTCCACACCACGGCGCTGCGGTGGATGTCGGCGTAGCGCCGGTAACTGTCGTTGTCCGGCAGACCCAGTTCGGCCACGCCGAAGTCGCGCAGGCGCTGGCTCAGCTCGAGCCGGCTGCGCAGTTCATCGGGCGTGCGGGCGTCGGCCAGCCATTCGGCCACCGGCCGCGACGCGTTGAGCATGGCCAGATGGCCGCTGATCGACTGCCAGTAGTAACCGACGACACTTTCGTCGTCGGGTGGCGCCCGGTTGTCGGCCGGGGCCGAGGCGCAGCCGCCAGTCAGCCCGGCCAGCAGTCCGGTGAGGCCGGCCAGCAACCAGGCACGCCAGGGTCGCAGCAGCGCCTTCACGTTGCCGGGCCGCCAGCCGCGCCGGCGGTGGCGTCGAGCGCCACCTGCACCAGCACATCGTAGAACGCCGGCGCGGCGCCCAGGTCGGTGAGGCGCTGGTGCGTCAGCTCGTTGACGTTGCGCCCGTCCAGCCCGAACTTGCGCCACCAGACCCCCAGGCCGTTGACCACGCCAGGCCGGGCGCGTTTGCCCACACTCACCCTGCAGCGGTAGCTGCCGCGGTCGTTGAAAGTGCGCACGATGGCGCCGTCGGTGATGCCGCGGGCGGCGGCGTCGTCGGGATGCATCTCGAGCAGGGGTTCACCTTCGATGTCGCGCAGGCTCTGCACGTTGACGAAGCTGGAGTTGAGAAAATTGCGCGCCGGCGGCGAGATCATCGCCAGCGGATAACGCGCCGCCAGGTCGGGCGCCGACTGCGCACTTTCGTACGGCGGCACAAAGTCCGGCAGCCCGAGGCCCGGCACCCCCACCCGGGCGCGACCGCTCGGTGTGGCAAAACCACCCTCGGCAAACGGCGCGTCGGGCACCGGCAGGCTGAGCCAGCCCTGCTCGCGCAACGCAGCCAGCGTCAGGCCCGAGCCGGGTTTGAAGACCTGCGCGGCCAAAACCTCGTCGCTGTCTTGCAGGCAGGGTTCGGCGAGGCCCATCGCTGCGGCCAGTTCGCGAAAGATCTGCGTGTTGGGTTTGGCCTGGCCACGCGGCGTGAGCGCCGGCTCGTTGATCAACACGTCGGTGTGGCCGTAGCTGGTGTGTATGTCCAGGTGTTCGAGCTGGGTGGTGGCGGGCAGCAGGATGTCGGCGTAGTCGGCCGTGTCGGTGCGGAAATGTTCGAGCACCACGGTGAAGAGGTCGTCGCGCGCGAAACCCGCTGCCACCTTGGGTGACTCGGGCGCCACCGCCACCGGGTTGCTGTTGTAGACCACCAGCGCCTCGATGCGCGGGCCGAAGTCGGCACTGGCCGGGCGCAGCAGGTCGTCGCCGATGGTGCTCATGTTGATGAGGCGCGGCGTGCGCCCGGCCAGCAGGTCGAGGCGCTGCAGCGCAGCACTGTCGATCACCGACGGAAACCAGCCCGAGGCCGACAGCAGCAGGCCGCCCGACTTGTCGCGCCAGGCACCCGTCAGGCAAGGCAGCAGGGCGATCAGCCGAACCGCGTTGCCGCCGCCGCGCACACGCTGCATGCCGTAGTTGAGACGGATGGCCGCCGGCTTGGTGGTCGCATAGTCGCGCGCCAGGCCACGCACCTCGTCGGCGCTGATGCCGCAAACCTCGGCCACCCGCTCGGGCGGCCACTGCAGCGCCTGCTCACGCAGGGCCGGCCAGCCCTGCTCGCCTTGTTCGACATGGCGGTCGAGGTAGTCATGGTCGAGCCAGTCGTTCTGGATCAACTCGTGCATCAGACCCAGCGCCAGCGCGCCGTCGGTGCCGGGGCGCAGGGCGATGTGCTGGTGGCATTTGTCGGCCGTCTCGGTGCGCCTCGGGTCGATGCACACGAGTCGGGCGCCATTGCGTTTGGCCGCCTGCGCCAGGCTCCAGAAGTGCAGGTTCGACGCGATCGAATTGCTGCCCCAGATGACGATCAGCTTCGATTCGGCAAAGTGCTGCACCAACATGCCCAGCTTGCCGCCGTAGGTGGCCAGCAATCCAGCACCGCCGGCCGAGGCGCAGATGGTGCGGTCCAGCCGCGACGCACCCAGGGTGTGGAAGAAACGCGCCGCGATCGATTCACCCTGCAGCAACCCCATGGTGCCGGCGTAGCTGTAGGGCAGGATGGCCTCGGGGTTGCGCGCCGCGACGGCGCCCAGGCGTGTGGCCACGGTGGCCAGCGCCTCGTCCCAGGTGATGGATTCGAACCGGCTGCCCGGGCCCTTGGGGCCGATACGCCGCATCGGCTGCAACAGGCGCTCGGCGTGGCCGGTGCGTTCGGCGTAGCGCGAGACCTTGGTGCACAACACGCCGCGGGTATGGCGATGGTCGGGGTGGCCGTGCAGTTCGACGACCTGGTCGTGCAGCACCGTCACCCGGATGGCGCAGGTGTCTGGGCAGTCGTGCGGGCAGGCGGCGTGGACCTGACGCGGCACGTCGGCACCGGTGGCCGTCGGGTCGCTGGTGGTCGCCACACGAGCGGAATCTGGCTGGGCGTTCATGCCGCCATCATGGCACGACCGATTTGTGACCGGCATCGGCGCACCAGGCCGGAAACGAGAGGTGTTGGCGTTGGATTTTCCCCAACGTCACCCTGCCACTCGCAAATTTGGCATGGGAAAGGTAATTTTCCACCCCTTGTCCGTAGGGGATATCGACAGCTATTGATGTCGCGCAGTCCACTCGTGTGGTCGATGTGCAGCCGGGGGGTCTGGTCGCCACGAGTCTGGTGATTCACGCGCACCCGACCGTGGCGAAGGGATGCCCAGGCTGTGATCGACGGAGATGTCCGCGTGTGCAGGCACGCCCATGCCCGGACGATGGCTACAACGAGAGGTTCTTGCACCGATGCGCTTGCCCGTGCGCCTGAAGTTGATCATTGCGCTGTCGGCGTTTGTCGTCTTCGGGCTGGCAGTGATCGCCCTGCTGTCGCGCGCCTTGTCCGATGTACGTGCCGAGGTCGACAAGCTGGCACAGCATCGCCAGCCGTTGACGATCTCGACCCACAAGATCGAGGTCAATGTCAACGGCATCGGCCTGGCTGTGCTGGCCTATCTCGAAAGTGCGCGGCCCGACTACCGCGCCTGGGTCGACCACGACCGGCAGGACATCGACCGCCTGATGCTCACCTATGCCAACCTGGCCGACTCCGAACGCGAGCGCCAGCTGGGCACCACACTCAGGCGCCAGCTCGATGCGTTCGCGGCACGCGCCACCACCTTGCTCGACAAGAGCGACGCACTCAACATCGCCCGGGCCGACCTGGCCGAGTGTGTCGAAGAGCTGCACCACATGCTGATCGACTGGATCGACCATGCCGACAAGTTGACGCCGGCGCGCCACCTCGAGTCCACCCGCACCGCGCTGGCGATGGAGGCCGAGCTGTCGGAAATCAGCCTGGCGCTGGGCTGGCATCCGCCCTACTCGGCGCAGACACGGCGCACCCGATTTCGCGAGCAGCTGAGCGCACTCGAGCTACTCGCCAACAGGTTCGACCAGCTCCCCGCCAGCACCCCGCAGCGGCACGCGGTGACCCGCATCGTCGAAGAGCGCCGACGTGTGGCCGAACTGATCGAACGCACCATCACCCTCGAAGACGACGCCGACAGCCTGCGCGAACTGTTCATCGAGGAACGCGCCACCATCGATCGCTTGCTGGCCGGCGAGGTGCAGACCCTGGCACACGCCGGCTTCGAGGTGCCGCTGCAAGCGATCGACCGGCTCACCGAAAGTGCGTCGATACAGCTCGGCCTGGTGGTGTTGCCCTTGTTTGCCGCCGGCACGCTGGTGCTGGGTCTGTCCATGTACCGCGGTGTCACCCGGCCGCTGGCTGCGCTGAAAAAAGGCATCCGCACGGTGGCGCGCGGCGACGAGGCACACCCCATCACGGGCATGCCCAACGACGAGTTCGGTGATCTCGCCATCGAGTTCAACAAGATGGCCCGCCAGCTGGTGGAACGCAGCGCCGAACTGGCCGGCAAGGACACCGAACTGCGCCGGCGCGAGACCATGGCCTGCATGGGCACGCTGGTATCGGGTGTGGCGCACGAGGTGCGCAATCCGCTGTTCGGCATCACCTCCACACTCGACGCCCTGCAGGCCCGCCTGCATTGCCAACCCGAATACACCCGCCACATCGCCGTGTTGCGAGGCGAGACGGCACGGCTGCAAAAACTCATGCAGGACCTGCTCGACTTCGGTCGTCCGCTGCCCCATGCCCGCGCGGTGGCCAATCTGCACCAGCTCATCGACCGCGGCGTGCGGGCCTGCGCCCCCCTGGCGCAAAGCCGGGGCGTCGCCATCTGCTGTGAGCTGGACGACAGCGAGCCCTGGCTGGCACTCGACACCGCCCGCATGGAACAGGTGCTCGTCAACCTGATCGAGAACGCGCTGCAACATTCGCCGCGTGGTGCCGAGGTGACCGTCGCCACACGTCGCGACTACACACCGGGTCGCGACGCCGTCGTGGTGACCGTGTGTGACCAGGGGCCGGGGTTTCGCAAGGAAGACCTGCCGCGAATCTTCGAGCCCTTCTTCACCCGGCGCAGCGGCGGCACCGGCCTGGGCCTGTCGATCGTCCAGCGCATCGTCGAAGAACACGGCGGGCGCATCGAGGTGGCCAACCGGCCCGAAGGTGGCGCCACCTTGACCATCCATCTGCTCACGCTCACTGGCACCAATCTGGCGGTGGCTGACCTGGCCGAACAACCCTCGCCCGGCCTCGGCATGCAGGCCAATGCGAAGCGCCTGGAGCCGGCCGTGCCCGAGTTGGCCGACACCCAGGCGACGCGGCGCGACGACAACTCACCAGCCAAGCGCGCATGACCAGTGCTCCCGCTCGCGTCCTGCTGATCGACGACGACGTCGGCATCCGTTTCGGTGTGCGCGACTATCTCGAGGCACGTGGCTTCGTGGTCGACGAGGCCGACGACTGCCACAGCGCCGAGCGGGTGTTTCGCTCACACACGCCCGATCTCGCCGTGCTCGATTTCGCCTTGCCCGACGGTGATGCCCTGACCCTGCTGCCGGCCCTCAAGGCGATCGACAGTTCGGCGGCGCTGGTCGTGCTGACCGGCCATGGATCGATCGACCTGGCGGTGCGGGCCATGCTGGCCGGTGCCGAGCAGTTCCTCACCAAACCGATCGACATGCCTGCGCTCGACGTCATCCTGCGTCGCCTGCTCGAACAACAACGCAACCGCAAGGTGCGCCTGGCCGAGCGTTGCCTCAACGACCGCCGCGGCACCAGCCCGTTCATTGGCACCAGCCAGGCCATCCGCGCCCTCGAACAGCAGGCGAGCCGTGTGCTGGGTGCCGCCAGCCCGATCCTGATCCATGGTGAAACCGGCAGCGGCAAGGGGGTGCTGGCCAACTGGCTGCATGCCAACGGCCCACGCGGCGACGAAAGTTTCGTCGACCTCAACTGTGCCGGGCTGACACGCGAGTTCCTCGAGACCGAACTGTTCGGGCATGCCAAGGGCGCTTTCACCGGCGCGGCGTCGGTCAAGAGTGGTCTGTTCGAGGTGGCACACCGCGGCACCTTGTTCCTGGACGAGATCGCCGACATGCCGGCCGATGTGCAGCCACGCCTGCTCAAGGTGCTCGAAGACAAACGTTTCCGGCGCCTGGGCGAAACGGCCGAACGCAGCGTCGACGTCAACCTGATTGCCGCATCGGCGCAGCCGCTGGCCAGCCTGGTCGCCACGGGCCGTTTCCGCAGCGATCTGTACTTCCGGCTCGACAGCCTGCCGCTCGAACTGCCGGCGCTGCGTGATCGCCGCGAGGACATCGTGCCGCTGGCGCGACATCTGCTGACGCGGCTGGCAGCCGAGGGTCGCCGCGCCGGCGTGATCTTGTCCGACGAAGCCTGCCTGGCGCTCGAACGGCATCATTGGCCGGGCAATGTGCGCGAGTTGCGCAACTGCCTCGAACGGGCCCTGTTGCTGGGCGACGGCGCCGTGTTGTCACCCTGTGACCTGCGCCTGACGCCGGCACCTGGCCACCGGCCCGGCCCATCCGCCGACGCGGACGAACACGGCCTGACACTGGCCGAGCTCGAACGCCGCCATGTGCTGCGCACCGTGGCGGCCGAAGGTGGTCAGGTCGAAGCCGCCGCCAACCGGCTCGGCATTCCGCGCAGCACGCTGTACCAGAAGCTCAAGCAGTACCGCGCCAACTCACGTTGAGTGCACTGCGCTGAGTGTGCTGGCCGCGCCAAGCGCGCGTCATGCCCGTCATCCGCAACGCGTGCCAGGGGCGGTTGGTGCGGCATGTGCGCCCGCTGCGCCACCGCCCCGGTGGACCGCACGACGTCGGCCGACCCGGCTGGCTCCCGCCTCGATTCCAGTTTCCAGAATGCCCGTCCAGCAACTGGATGCATCACATCGCGGGGCGCGCACCAGACCCTGGTCACGTCGACAAAACCCCATTCATATCAAGCACTTGCCCTCGTTCTGCGGGTGACCTGGCGAGTGGCACGGCAACTGCAATGCAGTCCTTGCTCAGCGTTTGACTCACATCAACACGCAGCGAGCCGAAACCAACCAGGAACTGCCTCACCGGAGACCGCCGCTCGGTCATCCAGGCTGCCGGTTGATGTTTCGCCCCAGGCTCAACCCAACACGACCCCAACGCAGAAAGTCGATCATGCAACTCGTCAAACACGATCTTCAGTTCATCCTTGACCAGATCCTGATCGCCGAAGCGCACACCGCCGGTGACGATCTGCTCGCAAGAATCGGCAGCAACCTGCTGCCTTACGGCCTGCGCACAGTCGACGGCAGCTACAACAACATCACGCCCGGGCTGGAGCACTTCGGTGCGGCCGACCGGCCGATGCCCAATGCCTTGCCGCAGCTGTGGCGCACCGCCGAGATGAGCAGCCCGCAGTTCGGCCCGCCGGTGCAGACCACCTACGCCCAGACCAGCGGCATGGTGTTCGATTCACAACCGCGCACGATCAGCAACCTCATCTCCGACCAGACCGTGGGCAACGCCGCCGCCGTGGCGGTGGCCGGTCAAGGCGGTAACGAAGAGACCTCGAGCGACGGCACCTTGTTCATCCAGAACGTGGCACCCGACGAAGGCCTGTCGGCGCCGTTCAATTCGTTCTTCACCATCTTCGGCCAGTTCTTCGACCATGGCCTGGACTTGATCGGCAAGGGTGGCCGCGGCACCGTCGTCATCACGCTGAACCCGGACGATCCGCTGTACGACAACACGCCGGGCGCCGCCAACTTCATGATGCTGACGCGGGCCCAGTTCGAGCTCAACCCCACCACCAACGAGCGTGAGTACAACAACTCGACCACGCCCTGGATCGACCAGAACCAGACCTACACCTCGCATGCCTCGCACCAGGTCTTCCTGCGCGAGTACGCCCTCGACTCGGCCGGCCACGCGGTCTCGACCGGCAAGTTGCTCGACGGCGCCGTCGAAGGCTCGATCGGCAACTGGGCCGAAGTGAAGGCACAAGCCGCCACCATGCTCGGCATCCGGCTGACCGACGCCGACATCGGCAACGTGCCGCTGCTGCGCACCGACGCCTACGGCAACTTCATCCCCGGCGCCAACGGCTTTGCGCAGATCATCACCGGCGCCGGCGCGGACGGCATCCTGAACACCGCCGACGACGTGGTGGTCAACGGCGTGGCCGGTGGTGTCGCCATTCCCGAAGGCGCCCAGCGCACCGGGCACGCCTTCCTGGACGACATCGCCCACAACGCCGCACCCGGCGCCGGCAAGGTGGCCGACGCCGACAGCGACATCAGTACCACGCAGGGCCTCCCCCAGCCCGCCGGCACCTACGACAACGAACTGCTCGACCTGCACTACATCACCGGTGACGGGCGCGGCAACGAGAACATCGGCCTGACGGCGGTGCACAGCATCTTCCACTCCGAGCACAACCGGCTGGCCGACCAGGTGAAGGACGTCGCGGTGGCCGACTTCAACGACGCGCTGGCCAGCGGCAACGCCGCGCAGATCCAGTCCAGCCTGACCTTCCTGAACCAGTGGCTGCGGGTGGACATCGCCACCACGCCGACCGCAGCCGTCACGGTGGACGAGCTCACCTGGGACGGCGCACGCATCTTCCAGGCGGCGCGTTTCGCCACCGAGATGCAGTACCAGCACTTCGTGTTCGAAGGGTTCGCGCGCAAGGTGCAACCGTCGATCGACCTGTTCAGCGGCTACAACAGCACCGTCGACCCGGCCATCATGTCGGAGTTCGCCAACGTGGTGTACCGCTTCGGCCACTCGATGCTGACCGACACGATCGACCGTGTCGACACCACCACCGGCGTCAACGCGCCGATGCGGCTGATCGATGCCTTCCTGAACCCGGTGGCCTTCGAAGCCAGTGGTGGCGACACCGCACACGCGGTCGGCGCCATCGTCACCGGCCTGACCCGCCAGGCCGGCAACGACATCGACGAGTTCATCACCGAATCGCTGCGCAACAACCTGGTCGGCCTGCCGCTCGACCTGGCGGCACTCAACATGGCGCGTGGTCGCGACACCGGCATCCCCGGCCTGAACGCGGCGCGCGAGCTGTTCTTCAACGACACCGGCCTGTCCATCCTGCGGCCGTACGACAGCTGGGTCGACTTCGGCATGGGCATCAAACACCCCGAGTCGCTGGTCAACTTCATCGCGGCCTACGGCACCCACACCACCATCACCGGCGCCACGTCGCTGGCGGACAAACGTGCGGCCGCCCAGGCGCTGATCGACGCCGCGGACGCCGGCAATGCCGACGCCGTGGCCTTCATGAACGGCACCGGCGCCTACGCCGGCGCCGATGCCAGCACCGTGCACGGGCGCGGCGGCCTGAACGACGTCGACTTCTGGATGGGTGGCCTGGCCGAAGCCACGCAGCCCTTCGGCGGCATGCTCGGCTCGACCTTCGACTACGTGTTCTCGACCCAGCTCACCGCGCTGCAGAACAACGACCGGCTGTATTACCTGTCGCGCACCCTCGGCCTGAACGTGCTGCTGCAGCTCGAACAAGGCTCGCTGGCCGAACTGGTGATGCGCAACTCCAGCGCCACCCACCTGCCGGGCGACGTGTTCTCGACACCGACCTACACCTTCGAAGCCGCCCGATTCGGCGGGAGCGGCGCCATCCAGAACGACGCCACCACCGCCTACAACGAGACCCAGCTGCTCACCCGCATGGCCGACGGCACGATCCGTTACGCCGGGGCGGAACACATCGTGATGGGCGGCACCAGCGGCAACGACCGCCTGCGTGCCGGCGCGGGTGACGACACGGCCTACGGCGACGACGGCGACGATCGCCTCGAAGGCGGCGCCGGCAACGACTTCGTGCTCGGTGGTGCCGGCGACGACATCCTGACCGACAGCTTCGGCGACGACCAGATCAAGGGCGGCGACGGCAATGACGTCATCAGCAACAGCAGCGGCCTGGACCTGCTGTTCGGCGGCGACGACAAGGACGTGATCTACGGCGGCGTCGGCGATGCCGAAACCTTTGCCGGCCAGGGTGACGACTTCGTCTCGGCCGGCACCGGCATCAACACCGTGTTCGGCAACTCGGGCGACGACTGGATCGAAGGTGGCGACGGCGCCGACCTGCTGCAGGGTGACAACGGCGACCCGTTCCAGGAAAGCACCGTGATCGGCCACGACGTGCTGATCGGCGACGGCAACGACGACTACGACGCCGAGTCGGGCGACGACATCATGTTCGGCACACCCGGCATCAACCGCGCCGAAGGCATGCTGGGTTTCGACTGGGTGACCTACGCCCGGTCGAGCGAAGTGGTCGATGCCGACCTGGCCAACACCGCCTTGCTGCCACCCGACCTGGACAACCTGAAGGACCGCTTCGACATGGTCGAGGGGGTGTCGGGCTACAACGGCAACGACCGCCTCAAAGGCACCGACCTGCTCGCCGCCGACATGGTCGGCCATGAGCTGGACGCCGCCGGCGTGGCCCGCATCAGCGGCCTGCAGGCCCTGCTGCGCGGCGCAAGCAGCTTTACCGGGGGCGAGATCCTGCTCGGCGGCGGCGGCAACGACACCATGACCGGCGGCGCCGGCGACGACCTGATCGACGGCGACGCCTGGCTCAACGCCCGCATCAGCGTGCGCAGCCTCGACGGCCAGGGCAACCCGACCGCGACGGAACTCAGCTCACACACCGCCTTGTCGACCCTGGCCGCCGGCCTGCTCAACGGCTCCATCAAGCCGCAGCAGCTGGTGATCGTGCGCGAGATCGTGCAAGCCACCACCCCCGGCAACGCCGACGTCGCGGTGTTCACCGGCAACTTCGCCGACTACACCATCACCGTCAACACCGACGGCACCCGCACCGTGACCGACAACGTCGGCACCGACGGCACCGACCTGATCCGCAATGTCGAGCGCCTGCAGTTCGCCGACCAGCTGTTCACGTTCGCGACCAACACCGTGGCGACCGGCGCTCCGGTGGTGACCGACACCACACCCACCGAAGGCGCGGCCGTCACGGCCACGACCAACCAGATCGCCGACGTGAACGGCATCGGCGCCTTCTCGTTCCAGTGGCAACAATCCATCAACGGTGTCGACTGGAACAACATCGCCAGTGCCACAAACGTCAACTTCGTGCCGACCCAGGCGCAGGTCAACCAGCAGCTGCGGCTGACGGTGAACTTCGTCGATGGCCAGGGGTTTGCCGAGTCGGTGTCGTCGGCACCGACCACCGTGGTGGGTGACTTGTTCAACGGCACCAATGCCGCCGACAACCGCACCGGCACCAACGGTGACGACAACCTCAGCGGCGCGGGCGGCGCCGACAACCTGGCCGGTGGCCTGGGCCGCGACATCCTCAATGGTGGCGCTGGCGCCGATACGCTCAACGGCGGCGGCGACAACGACACGATGACCGGCGGCGCCGGCAACGACACCTATCTGGCGGTCGATGCCGGCGACGTGTTGATCGAGGCCGCGGGTGGCGGCACCGACACGGTCCAGACGCTGCTCAACAGCTACACGCTGGGCGCCAACCTCGAGAACCTGATCTTCGTCGGCGCAGGCGCCTTCACCGGCACCGGCAACAACCTGGCCAACGTGATCACCGGCGGCGCTTCGGCCAACACCCTGATCGGCAATGCCGGCGCCGACGTCCTCAACGGCAACGGCGGCAACGACGTGTTGTCCGGCGGCGCCGGCAACGACACCCTCGTGGGTGGTGCGGGGTCGGACACCCTCACGGGCGGCGCCAACGCCGACGTGTTCGACTACAACGCCGTCAACCAGTCGACCCAGGCGGCGCGCGACGTCATCACCGACTTTGCCACCGGGGCCGACCGCATCAACCTGCGGGATATCGACGCCAACGGCAACGGTGGCGCCAACACCAACTTCACCTTCCGCGGCACGCAGGGGTTCAACGGCATCGGTCAGGTGCGTTACACGGTCGACGTGGCCAACAACCGCACCATCGTCGATGCCAACACCGACAACAACTTCGCCACGGTGGAGTTCTCGCTGGTGCTGCAGGGGCAGCTGAACCTGGTCGCGGGCCAGTTCGTGCTGTAACGCCCAGCGCCCGGCACGGTGGCCGAGCCACTGTGTCGACCCACCGCCGCGGGTCGGGCACGACGCCCACCCGCGCGCCGCCCGATGGCCCCGACCGCCCCACCCCCGCCATGACCCCTGACTTGTCTTCGACGTGGCCACACGCAGTGCCCGGCCGACGCCGCCATCTGGCTGCCGGCCTGATGCTGGTGCTGTGCCAGACCTGCTGGCTGCCGACCAGCCTGGCTCAGCCCACGACACCGGTGCCGCCGATGCCGCCGGCCCCCGCGGCCAGCGTCAACCACAACGGTTACGGCGAACACCAGGCGCGCTGGTTGCTCGATTCGCTCAAGCCAGATCCAGCCCAGCGCGCCGCCGCATCGGCCACCGAGCTGCGCGCGCGCCTGCGCCACAGCCTGGACCACCACCCCGACCTGCGCGCCGCCAGTGCTTCACTCGACGGCGCGCGCGCCGCCACCCGCGAGACCCAGGCCGGCGCCCTGCCCCAGCTCAGCCTGGACGCCGAAACCGGCCGCCGCGGCACCGCCGTCAGCACCTTGCAGGGCACGCCCTATCGCAACTGGCAGACCGCCAGCGTCGGCCTGGCGCTGCGCCAGTCGCTGTACGACGCCGGCAGCCTGGACGCCCAGGTGGCGGCGTCGACGGCGTTTGCCGATGGTGTCGCCCACCGCAACGAGAGCCGTCGCGCCGACCTGGCACTGCGTGCGGTCCAGGCCAACCTGGACGTGGCACGTACCCGCCGCCTGCTCGAACTGGCCCGCACCAATGTGCAGGCCCGCGAGGAGATGGTTCGTTTCCTGGAGCAGCGCCACACGCTGGGTGGTGGGTCGATCGGCGACGTGTTGCGGGCGCGTTCGCGTTTGTCGGAGGCGCAGGGCGCCCTGGCCCAGGCGCTGGCGCGTGAACAGGCCAGCGCGGCCAGCTACGCCGAACTGCTGCTGGAGGCCGCGCCGGCACACATCGACTTCACCCTGCCGCCGCCGCAGGATCTGGTTGCGCTGATGCGCCAGCCGGCCCTGGCGGTAGAGAACTTCGCGGTGCTGCGCAGCGCCCGGGCCGCCGTGTCGACGGCCGAGCGTGAACGCGAGGCCGTGCGGCTGCGCGAGCGCCCCCGCGTCGAGCTCGAACTCGGGGTGCAGCGGCGCGACATGGTCGGCCACCAGCGCGCCGGCACCGACTGGCAGGCCGGCATCGTGCTCAGGCACCAGTTCTACAGCGGCGGCGCCGACGACGCACGCGCCACCCAGGCCATCGCACGCCTGAACGAGGCGACCGAACAGCTGCACAACACCCGCCTGCAGCTCGAACGGTCGCTGCGGCAGACCGCTGCCGAAGACGCGGTGGCCGACGACCTGCTGCAGTCGCGCCGCCAGGGTGTGCTGCTGGCGGTCGACGCCCTGCGCGGCGTGCGTGAACAGTTCGCCTACCGGCGCGGCACCCTGCTCGACCTGCTGACAGCGCAGGACAGTGTGCAAAACGCCGGCCAGGCCTGGGTCGACGCCGAACACAACCGCGCGCTGGTGCGCTGGCGCCTGGCCTATTTCACGGCCGAGTTGTTGCCCTGGGTACAGGGCTCGGCCGCCGGCCCCACACGCTGACGCCACCACAGACACGAACTCGCCGCCGATCGGCACGCCAACCTCTCCCCAACACCACTCCCGGCGCTGCCGAGCGCTGCCAGCCCCTCACCCCGCCCGACAACGCCTCAATCGCGCCTGGACATGACCACCACCTCCCTGATGACCCCGGACGACGTGTTGCGCGACAACCCGGTCGCGGCTTTTCCAGCCGTGGGCCCGGCTTTCGGCACACCCCTGCCCCCCGACCCGTACGAGGCCTGCCTGCGCTTCTTGCTCGAAGCCCACGGCCGACCGCTGTCTGCCGCAGCCTTGCATGCCCTGGTGCCACAACCGCGGGGCGCGTGGCGCCAGGCCGACTTCATCGACGCCATCGAGAGCCTGGGGTTTGCCACCCGCAGCGCCGAGGTCGCCGGTGTGCCGGTACCGCCGATCGGCCAGCCGGCCCTGCTGATCGACTCGGCCGATGAACCCAACGTGCTGATCGGCCCGGCCGGGTCACTCGAGGCCGACCGGTGGGAGGTCTACCTCAGCAGCACCGGCAAGACGGTCGAGTTGACCGGCGCCGAGGTGCTGGCCCGCTCGGGTGGCAACGTGTTGCACGTGGTGCCGCCAGAGCGTGTGCCGGCAGGCGCTGCAGCCTGCGCACGCGGTCGCCATGGCCATTGGTTCTGGGGGCCCAACCTGCTGGCGCGGCCCCTGCTGGCACGCGCGGTCATCGCCTCGGTGGTGACCAGTGTGTTCGCGCTGGCGTCGTCGGTGTTCACGATGATCGTGTACGACCGGGTCATCCCCAACAACGCCATCGACACCCTGTGGGCGATGTTGTTCGGCGTGACCATCGTGTTCGCGTCGGACTTTGCCATCCGCACCGTACGCGGCTACTTTCTCGACGTGGCCGGCAGCCGCGCCGACGTGGCCATTGCCGACGCCATCTTCGACCAGGTGCTCGACCTGGACATGCGCACCCAGCGTGGCTCGACCGGCGCACTGGCCAGCGTGTTGCGCGAGTACGAGTCGATCCGCGACTTCGCCACCTCGGCCACCATGTCGACACTCATCGACATTCCGTTCGCGCTGGTCTTCATCCTGGTGCTGTACTGGATCGGTGGCCCGATGGCCTGGGTGCCGGTGATCGCGATCCCGCTCATCGTGGCCGCCGGCCTGTTGCTGCAGCCGCGCCTGAAGCAGCAGTCGCAGGTCAGCCAGGACGACAGCCAGACCAAACAGGCGGTGCTGGTCGAGACCCTGGCGGGGCTGGAAACCATCAAGGCACTGGGCGCTGGCGCGGTGATGCGCATGCGCTGGCAAACAGTCGTCACCCATCAGGCGCGCCTGGGCATGCAGTCGCGCCTGCTCGGCCTGCTGGCGGGCAACTGGGCCAACCTGGTGATGATGGTGTCGCAGGTCGCGGTGGTGACCGTGGGCGTGTACCTGGCGGCCAAGGGCCAGGTCGGCTCGGGCGCCATCGTGGCCGCATCCATCCTGTGCGGCCGCGCGGTGCAGCCGCTGGCCCAGCTGTCGCAGTTGCTCATCCGGCTCAACCAGTCGATGGCCAGCTACCGTTCGCTGGCGCGGGTGATGGCCATGCCGCGCGAACACGGCCCCGACCACCTGACGATGGCGCACGACAAACTCGGCGGCTCGATCGAGCTGCGCGAGGTGTCGTTCACCTACCCGGGCAGCGACGACCCGGTGCTCGACAAGGTGAGCCTGCGTATCGCCGCCGGTGAACGGGTGGCCATCATCGGCCGGGTCGGTTCGGGCAAGTCGACGCTGGTGAAGATGTTGCTCGGCCTGCACCGGCCCGACGAAGGGCAGCTGCTGGTGGGCGGCGTCGACGTGCGCCAGATCGACCCGGCCGATCTGCGCCGCAACGTCGGCTCGGTGCTGCAGGACGTCTGGCTGATGACCGGCACGGTGCGCCAGAACATCGCCCTGGGCGGGCTGCGCCCGAGCGACGACGAGGTGCGCCACGCGGCCGTGCTGGCTGGCGCCGACGAGTTCATTGCGCGCCATCCCAAGGGTTACCAGATGCGTATCGGCGAGCAAGGTGAGGGCCTGTCGGGCGGTCAGCGCCAGGCCGTGGCGGTGGCGCGTGGCCTGATCGGCGGCGCGCCCATTCTGGTGCTCGACGAACCGACCAGCGCCATGGACCCGGCCGCCGAACGCGCCCTGCTCGACCGCCTGCGCGCGCCGCTCAAAGGCAAGACGGTGGTGCTGGTGACCCACAAACCTTCGATGCTCGACCTGGTCGACACGGTGATCGTGCTCGACGGTGGCCGCATCGTCGCCCACGGCCCCAAGGACCGCGTCATGCGCAGCCAATCCACCACCCCCGTCCACAAGGAGGCCGCATGACCACCACCCACGCCCTCGCCCGCACCACCACAGCCGTGCACTACCGCGACACGGTGTCGGCCGCCGCGAACCTGGGCCATGTCTCGCGTGCCGCGAACATCCTGCTGCTGACCATCACGGTGTCGTTCGTCAGCCTGGCGGCCTGGGCAGCGGTGGCCGAGGTGGACACCGTCGCCCAGACGCTGGGGCGCGTCATCCCGGCGGCCAAGGTACAGATGGTGCAGAGCCTCGAAGGTGGCATCGTGCAGGACATCCACGTCAAGGCGGGCCAGACGGTCGAGGCCGGTGACCTGCTGGTCTCGCTCAGCCCGACCCAGGTGACGGCCGACTTCCACACCCGCCAGCAGCAGGCGCTGACCCACCAGGCGCGGATCACCCGCCTGCGTGCCGAGGCCGACGGCGGTGAGCCGGTGTTTTCCGCGTCGATGCTGCGCACCCTTCCGCAACACGTGGCGCAGGAACGCGCCGCCTTTGCCAGCCGCCAGGCCGAACAACAGGCGCAGGACCGCATGCTGGCAGCCCAACTGGCGCAAAAACAGGCGGAACTGGCCGAGACGCGCAACACCCTGCAGACGGCGCAACGCACCCTGGCGACCAGCCGCGAGGAACGCACCATCGTCGACAACCTGGTCAGGCAGGGACTCGAGCCACGCATCGAACTGGTCCGCCTCGACCGCGTGATCGCCGAGGCCGAAGGACGCCAGGCCGGCGCACAGACGGCGATCGGGCGCATCGAGGAGGGCATTCTCGAGACGGCGGCGCGGCGCGACAGCATCCAGCGCCAGTTCCAGGCCCAGGCACGCGACGAGCTGAACCGGGCGCTGGGTGAGTTGCGCAACCTCGAACCCGGCCTGCCGGCGCTGGTGGACCGGGTGGAACGGACGTCGCTTCGGGCACCGGTGCGCGGGGTGGTGAACCGTGTCTTCGTCAACAGCGTGGGCGGTGTGACGCGCCCGGGTGACCCGGTGGTCGAGCTGGTGCCGGTCGAGGACAAGCTGGTGATCGAGGCCCGGGTCGATCCGCGCGACATCGGCTTCGTGCGCATCGGCCAGGAGGCGCGGGTCAAACTCACCGCCTACGACTACTCGATCTACGGCGCGGTGACGGCCAAGGTGGTGCAGGTCGGCGCCGATGCCATCACCGACGACAAGGGCAACAGCCACTTCCTGGCCCACATCGAGACCGAGGCCACGGCGGTCGAGTCGCTCGGGACCAAGCTGCCGCTGCTGGCCGGCATGCAGGCGCAGAGCGACATCGTCACCGGATCGAAGACGGTGATGAACTATCTGCTCAAGCCGCTGGTGGGTGTGCGCGAGAACGCGTTCCGTGAGCGATGAACCGATACGGCGCGGTCCAGCCGGTGCGGCCCCGGATCGACAATCTCGCCATGGCCCTGCGACTCCTCATCGTCGACGACGAAGCTGCGATCCGTTTCGCCGTGTGTGAATACTTCATCGCCTACGGCGAGATCATCGACAGCGCGGGCGACCTCACGTCGGCCAGTGAGCTGCTTGCCCACCACAGCTACGACGCCGTGATCGCCGACCTGCGCCTGGACGGCAGCGAAGAGCTCGGCGGCCTGAAGGTGATCGAACTGGCGGCGCGTGCACCGGCCGTGCCCTGCATCGTCTTGCTCAGCGCAGAGAACTCACCCGAGGTGATCCGCGAAGCGCTGCGCTGCGGTGCCCATCACACCCTGCACAAACCCCTGCCGCTGCATGAGCTGAAGGCGTGTATCAACGACCGGCTGGCCCGGCAAACGCCGACCGACGGCGACGGATCACCGCTGCCCCGCCAACTGACCGGGCAAACAAGGCGGCGCTAAGATGACTTGATCCCGTCCAGGAAACCTGCATGCTGATCGAACCCATCGTTGCCGATGCTGCCGCCGTGACCGCCATCCGGCGCGACATCCACGCTCACCCCGAGTTGTGTTTTCAGGAGAAACGCACCTCGGACGTGGTGGCCCAGGCGCTCACCGACGCCGGCATCGAGATCTACCGGGGCCTGGGCACGACCGGTGTGGTGGGCATCATCAGGAGTGGCACGTCGACACGCGCCATCGGCCTGCGCGCCGACATGGACGCACTGCCGATGACCGAACACAACCACTTCGCCCACGCCAGTGTCTACCCCGGCAAGATGCATGCGTGTGGCCACGATGGCCACACCGCCATGTTGCTGGCAGCCGGGCGCCATCTGGCGCGGCACCGCCAGTTCGACGGCACGGTCTACCTGGTGTTCCAGCCGGCCGAAGAAGGCGGCGGCGGTGCCCGCGAGATGATCAAGGACGGCTTGTTCGAACGTTTCCCGATGGACGCCATCTACGGCATGCACAACTGGCCGGGCATGGCAGCCGG
This sequence comes from Candidatus Intricatilinea gracilis, assembly GCA_016702605.1. Taxonomy (GTDB): domain Bacteria; phylum Pseudomonadota; class Gammaproteobacteria; order Burkholderiales; family Burkholderiaceae_C; genus Sphaerotilus; species Sphaerotilus gracilis. Next base: position 28,101 of record JADJDQ010000004.1, on the reverse strand, counting down.
GCAGTTCGCGGTGTGTGACGGGCCGTGCATGGCGTCGAGCAACGAGTTCCGCATCACCATCACCGGCAAGGGATCCCATGCCGCGCTGCCGCACAACGGCATCGACCCGGTGCCGGTGGCCTGCCAGATGGTGCAGGCCTTCCAGACCATCGTCACACGCAACAAGAAGCCCACCGACGCGGCGGTGATCTCGGTGACCATGATCCATGCCGGCGAGGCGACCAACGTCGTGCCCGATTCATGCGAGATCCAGGGCACGGTGCGCACGTTCACCTTCGAGGTGCTCGACCTGATCGAGTCGCGCATGCGTGCCGTGGCCGAGCACACGGCGGCGGCCTTCGGGGCGAGTGTGAAGTTCGAGTTCCACCGCAACTACCCGCCCACCATCAACCACACGGCCGAAGTCGAGTTCCTGCGTGGCGTGATGCGTGACGTGGTCGGGCCACAGAACACGCTGGTCTTCCAGCCCACCATGGGTGCCGAAGACTTCAGCTACTTCCTGCAGGCCAGGCCGGGCGCCTATTTCGTGATCGGCAACGGCAATGGTGATCACCGCAGCGCCGGTCACGGCCTGGGGCCGTGCAACCTGCACAACCCCAACTACGACTTCAACGACGAGTTGATCCCGCTCGGCGCCACCTTGTGGGTGCGCCTGGCCGAGGCCTGGCTGAACAAATCGACGTGACGGTGTCGTAGCGACCGCGGCGCCCGGTCACGCCAGGCCTTGTTGTGCGTGGGCACGACCGCTCACCAGAAGCAAGGCGGCCGGCAGAGGTACACCAGCAGGTCAGCCAGCAGGTGCGCCGGGGCCCGGATCAGATGCCGAGCATGGCGGCCAGCAGTTGCTGACCGTGCAACTCGAGCCCGAGCACATGGTCGGCTGGCGAGCGGCCACGGTCACCGTCCAGGCTGTCGGCGCGCGCGCACCACACGACGATGCCGCTGAAATCCAGCTGCATGCTGCTGCCGCGCAATTCGATGGCCAAGGCCTGGCCGGGCGCCATCGCCTGACCGACGTACACACTCAGGCCCGAGGCCGAGGCGTCGCGCAAGGCCACCACCTTGATGCCGGTGCCGGCGCTGCGAGCTTCGACCGGATCCAGCCCGGCGCTGCTGCGCGGCAGTGCTGCCAGCGGGTACAGCACCAGGTCACCCATCGACGCCTTGCCCAGCATGCGGCGCTGCTCGCGACGTTGCTCGGTACGCGGCGCGGGCGCATGACCGGGTTGTGAACCGGCCTGTGAGCCGGCGTCCGTCCCGGATCGCGCCGGCGGCACCGGGCTGACGGGTGTGGCGGGCACGGCAGCGCCGTGTAGCGGATCGACTGAGGGCATGGCGACATCCTGTGGCGGGTTCGTAAACCCTTGTGGCTGCATCATAAAAAGCCTGGGTCGACTTGGTGCGGCAATGTCGCTCGGGTTTGGCCCGCAGTTCGATGGGCGGGCGGCAAACCGACCGCCCGGCTCAGTCCAGCACGTCCCAGACACGCAAGAGCAGCAAGGCGCCGCGTGCCCGCCCCCGCGCCTTGATGCGGTGACCGGCCAGCGCCGCCAGTTCGGCATCACCAAAAGCCGGGCCAGCCTGGCGCCGCAGTGTCCACACGCTGCCGTCGTCACACAGCAGCACCTCGCCCTGGTGTTCACTCTTGCTGCCGGCGCCGAGCAGGCGTCGCTCGACCCGGCCGGTGGCTTCGATCTCGGCGCCGTCGGCACCGTAACCGCCCCGAGCCGGCGGGTCGTGCGGCCCGGGTCGACCTGGCGGCTGGCTGGTCTTGCTGGGGGTGGGCATGCTGATCTCCGGTGATGGGCGACGGCCTGGCGGCCGTCATCAACGCGAGTGCAGGCGGCGCAGGTGCAGGATACGCCCCGCCTCGATCGTGGCGACGATGGCGCGCACCGGCTTGATTGAGCTCGCCTGCACCGCCGCCGCCGTGGCCTGCGTCTGAGCGCTGATCACGTGCAGTTGGCGTTTGACGCGGCGCTTGTTCGGTGCCCCCTGGTGTTCGAGATCGAAGCTCGAGCGATTGGCGTCACCCAGCCCTGACTCCTGTGCCAAGGCATCGAGTGAAGCCTTCACCGCCTGAAGCGGCTTCTTGTCGACCGACACCAGTTGCGGCAGGGCCTGGGCCAGATGGCTGCCCAGGCGCTCGAGGCGCTCGCGCCGCAAGCCACGCACGCCGCGGTCGTCGCCCGGGGCAAACACCTTGCGGAATGCCTTGGTGCGCGTCAACGCATGCACCTGCGGCGCCACCGGCTGATGGGACGGGTCACCGAGCAGGTAGAACTGCGCCAGAGTCTTCAGGTCGAACGGGTCGAGATGGGTTCGCTGGCCGGCGAACTGCAGCCGCGCTTCGAGCACCGCACGGCCCAGCGAGGCGCCGGCCAGCACCTGCTGCAGGAAGAACTGGGTGATGAGGTCGGCCGCGCCGTTGCCTTCACTCGGCCCGTAGGCGATGGTGGTGCTGCCGAACACGGCGCAGGCGCCCTGGTCCAGATAGGTCAGCGCAATGCCTTTCTGGCCGCCGGCTTCGGCGGGGTCGTAGAGCTGTGCACCGTAACAACATTCGGCCGCCATCACCGTGCCTTTGGCGATGTGGGCCTTGAGTCGCTTGGCTTCGTGGGCGACCGGGTAGTTGTCATCCTGCTGGCCGTAATACTCGGGCGCCACGTCGGCGCCGTGGCAATTGATGAAATGCAGGCGCGGCGCGAGTTGCGCCTTGCTCCAGGCCGGGCCCGACGGCGGCGACAGCTTCATCGCCGAGTCGTCGCCGAAGGTGTTGCGCAGGCTGAGCGCCGTCGAGTTCTGCCATACCTCGGTCGACAGGCCGAAGTAGCCCTGGTAGTCGCCGCGGGGCAAGGTCTTGGCCGTGGCAGCAGCCCGTATCAGCTTGACCAGCAAGGTCGGCTTGGTGGCGCCCGGCACGTCGGGGATACGCCCCAGCACCCGCGTCGGCTTTATGAACTTGCTCGCGTTGGTGCTGTAGGCGGCGTCGCAGGCGTAGGGCAGATCACTCGGCACGGTCACGTCGTCGTCACCACCCACGCCGCTGTGGGTCGGGTTGACCAGTTGCACGAACGGCACGACATCACCACTGCCCAGCAGCACCACGTAGTGCGGCGTCAGGCGCTGGCAGAGTTTGTCGATGGCGGCTTTCACGGCCTTGGCGTTGTCGGGCTTGACGACGGCCTTGGCGCCCAGCGGTGCGAGTTGTGCTGCATCGTCGAGTGCATAGACGGCTGTGGCCAGGCCCCGTCTGGCGTCGGCCTTGATCAGGGCGGCCAGTGCCGCGTCGACCCGGGCGACACCGGCTGCGCCGTATTTGGCGAGCAGGGCGCCGCGTTGGGTGAAGACGATCTTGTCGATGCTCATGGGTGATCCTGTGGTTGGTCGTGGGACGTCGGTCGTTGGTTGGCGCGGGTCGATCGACGCGGATGAAACGTTCACCAAGCTCGCCCCGCAGCGGCAATCGGCCGCAAGCATGCCTATCATGGCCGGGTGAAGACAACACCTTGGTCACTTTCATTCGCCCTGCTGAGCGGCTCGTTGCTGGCAGGTCTGACTCCCACCGGCGCACAAGCTCAGCAAGGCGCGACCGAAGTCGACCAGCCCAGACCGGCACGGCCGGCGGCAAGCCGACCACTACGCACGGCGCCGCGGCGCGACATCAGCGCCGAACTGAGTGCCGCCCAGGCCTACATCGATGCCGAGGAGTGGGGCAAGGCCGCTGTCGAACTGGGTCGCGCACGCACGAAAGACCCGTTCAATGCCGACGTGGCCAACATGCTGGGCTTTTGCCAGCGCCGCGGTGGCGACTTGAAGGCGGCGCAGACCAGCTTCATCGCCGCGTTGCGCCTGCAGCCCAAACACCGCAGCGCCCACGAGCAGATCGGCAAGAACTACCTGCTGCTCGGTGACCCAGAAGCTGCGCAGCGCCACCTGGTGCTGCTGCAGGAGATCTGCGGTGACACCTGTCCGGAAAGCCGCGAGCTCAATGCAGCGATACGGTCCTACCTGCACCGCTGACGGTCGAGACCACACCAACTGCGTTGGTGGTGCACTGCATTGCAACGGCGAGCGTGACACCGCGGCCAGATGTCGGCGCTCACCCGCAACGACGCTGCCGTGTTCACCCTGGCTGTCAGGACACAGCGGCGGCGGCGACGCCCAGTTCGACCAGTTCGCGGCTGGCCTGCGCCGCGTCGGCGAACTGCACGGCCCGCAGGCCGATGGCTCTCGCGGCCAGCACGTTGGCCGGATGGTCGTCGACAAAGATCGCGTCGCCCGCGGCCAGGCCGAAACGGCGCAGCGCCAGCTCGAAGATGGCCGGCTCGGGTTTGACCAGGCCGACCCGTGCCGAGAACACACCCGCCTCGAAGCAGGCCAGAAAGTCGTGGCTACGCTCCAGATGGTCGGCAAACGGCGCCGGCATGTTGGACAGGTAGAACAGGCGATGGCCGGCGGCATGCACCCGGCGCAGCAAGGCCACCGTGCCCGCGATGGGTTCCAGCTCGGCGGGCACCGCGTCGATGACGGCGCGCACCTGCTCGGGTGCCAGCGCCAGACGCGCGGCGATCGACTGGGTGAGTGCCTCGACCTCGATGTCGCCACGGTCGAAGCGCCCCCAGTCGCCGCCGTAACCTTGAAAGAAGCTGTCGACCAGGGCCTGCGTGGCAGCCGGGTCGGTGCACAACTCGGGCAGGACGCGGCTCAGCAGCACCGTCGGGCGCCAGCGGAACAAGACGGCGCCGAAGTCGAAGATCAGCGCGCTCAATGCAGGCTCATCCGGCGGGTGGCGAGCCAGATGACCGATGTCGTCCGGCTCACTGGCACACGCTTGATTCCTGCGGCGGATTCCGCCGGGCGGTCAGGGACGCCTTCGTCCGGCCGGGCGGCGCTCACGCCACGTCGGCCGATTTGCCTGCGCCCAGGCGTTTGAGCAGACCGGCGGTCGACCCATCGAGGCCGGCCGTGTCGCCGGTGCTCAAACGCGGCAACAACTGGCTGCACAAGGCCTTGCCGAGTTCGACGCCCCATTGGTCGAAGCTGTTGATGCGCCACAGGGCGCCGCTGACGAAGACGCGGTGTTCGTACAGGGCGATGAGTGCCCCCAGCGAACGCGGCGACAGTTCGTCGAGCACCAAGGTCGTGCTCGGCCGGTTGCCGCGGAAGCTGCGATGCCGCGCGATGGTGGCGACGTCGAGTTCGGCCGAGGCCGTCGGGGCCTTTTCAGTGGCGGCCTCGGCGGCGGTCTTGCCGAGCATGAGTGCCTGGCTTTGCGCCAGGCAGTTGGCCAGCAGCTTGTTGTGCTGATCGGCCAGGCCGGCACGCAGCGCCGGGCTGAGTATCTCGGGGCCGTAGTGGGTGCGGCGCACGGCGATGAACTCGACCTGTATCACATCCGTGCCCTGGTGCAGCATCTGGAAATAGGCGTGCTGGCCGTTGGTGCCCGCTTCGCCCCACACCACCGGGCTGGTGCCCATGGGCAGTGGCGCGCCGTCCAGGTCGACACTCTTGCCGTTGCTCTCCATCTCGAGCTGCTGCAGATAGGCCGGCAGGCGGCGCAGGCCCTGGTGATACGGTGCCACCGACCGGCTGCTGGCGCCGTGGAAGTTGCGGTACCAGACGTCGAGCAGGCCCAGTTGCACCGGCAGGTTGTGCGCCAGCTCGGCATGGGCGAAGTGCTGGTCCATGGCGTGTGCCCCGGCCAACAGGGCACGGAAGTTGTCGGCACCGATGGCCAGCGCGATCGGCAGGCCGATGGCGCTCCAGAGTGAATACCGCCCGCCCACCCAGTCCCAGAAGCCGAAGGTGGCGCTGATGCCGAAGGTCGCGGCCGCATCGACATTAGTGGTGGTGGCGGCGAAGTGTTTGGCGATGGCGGCCTCGCCTCCGTCACCGTATTGCTCTAGAAACCAGGCCCGCGCCAGCTGGGCGTTGGCCATGGTCTCTTGTGTCGTGAAGGTTTTGGACGCCACGATGAACAGCGTGCGCCGCGCGTCGAGCTGGCGCAGCACCGGCGCGATGTCGTGGCCATCGACGTTGGAGACGAAATGCAGGGTCAGGCCGCGCTGGGCATAGGCGTCGAGCGCCGGCACCACCATCTGCGGGCCCAGGTCGGAGCCACCGATGCCGATGTTGACCACGTCGGTGATCTCGCCTTGTTTGGCGCGCCGGCGCTGCTGTTCGGCATAGGCCAGCATGGCGTCGAGCACGCTGTGCACCTGCTCGCCGAACGGGGCCGCACCGCGCGGTGCACGCAGCGCCGTGTGCAAGACGGCGCGGCCTTCGGTGGTGTTGATCGGCTCGCCGGCCAGCATGGCGTCGCGGCGGGCCTCGATGCCGGACTCGCGCGCCAGATCGGTCAACAGCTTGCGGGTGGCCAGGTCCCAGCGGTTCTTGGACAGGTCGGCGAACACCTCGGGCGCCTGCAGGGCAAAACTGTCGAAACGCCCCGGGTCGCGCGCAAAGGCTTCGCGCAGGTCGAGCTCGCGGCCGTGGGCTTCGTAGTGGCCGCGCAGCGCGGTCCAGGCCACGGTGGCGTCGCAACGCGGCCAGACCGCGGCGGAAGTGGTGGTGGTCATGAGGCTGTCCAGAAGGGCTGTTGGGGCTGACCGTGTGGCCGCAGGGGCGGTCGTCGTGTCAGCTGCGTGTTCAGGAGGGAGTCCGACCTTCCAGTTCAGGCCGCGGACTTGGCGAGGATGAGTGCGTCGAGCTTGGCCGAATCCGCGGCGAAGGCGCGGATGCCTTCGGCGAGTTTCTCGGTGGCCATGGCGTCGTCGTTGAGTGCGTACCTGAAGGCCGGCTCGTTGTAGCTCACCGCATGGATGTCGGACTTCTGCGCGTCGGCCGCCACCAGGGCGGGCTCGAGGTCACCGGCGGTGGCCTGCAACTGCGCCAGCAGGTCGGGGCTGATGGTGAGCAGGTCGCAGCCAGCCAGCGCAATGATCTGGCCTGTGTTGCGAAAACTCGCGCCCATGACCTCGGTGTCGACACCGAACTTCTTGTAATAGGTGTAGATGCGCGCCACCGATTGAACGCCGGGGTCGTTGCTGCCGGCCATGGCGAGTTCGTTCCACTTGGCGCCAGCCGTCTTCTTGTACCAGTCGTAGATGCGGCCGACGAAGGGCGAGATGAGTGTCACGCCGGCATCGCCACAGGCCACCGCCTGGCAAAACGAGAACAGCAGCGTGAGGTTGCAGTGGATGCCTTCGCGCTCCAGCGCCCGCGCGGCCTGGATGCCCTCCCAGGTGGCGGCAATCTTGATGAGCACCCGATCGCGCTTGATGCCCGACGCCTCGTACAGGCGGATCAGACGTTGCGCCCGAGCGATGGTGGCCGCGGTGTCGAAGCTCAGGCGCGCGTCGACTTCGGTCGAGACTCGTCCGGGCACGATGCCCAGGATCTCGCGGCCGAAACGCACCAGTACACGGTCGACGATGTCGGCCAGGGGTTCGCCCCGGTGCGCGGCAACTTCTTCTGCAAGCAGCGGCGCGTAGGCCGGTTGCTGCACCGCCTTGAGGATAAGACTGGGGTTGGTGGTGGCGTCGCGCGGCGTGTACGCAGCCAGTTCATGGAAGTTGCCGGTATCGGCAACCACGGTGGTGTGGCGCTTGAGCGCCTCGAGCAGATGGGGCATGACGCGGTCGCACCGGGTGCGTGGCTGGGATGAATAATAGTAACCAGATTACCACCGCTTGCCCAGCTTGAAAGCATGCGCCGTCCATGGGTAAACCGAGGAAGTCACGGCATCACGGATGCGGCGGGCATTGACGTGATCTGTCCGCCGAGGCATGATGATCATGAAACAAAGTTTCATGGCCCGTCGCCACGAGTGGTACAGGTGTTGGCCATGACGCCGGCTTCGGTCGGCGATCCATCGTCAACCCCTGCAGCGTCTGCGACGCCCGACATCATGTCATTCGACCTCGTCTTTTTTGGTGGCACCGGCGACCTCACCTGGCGCAAGCTCATGCCGGCACTGTTCCAGGCTTTTCGCCACGGCAAGTTGCCGCCGGGAGGCCGTATCCTGGCCGTCGCCCGCGACGAACAGACCGACGAACAATACCGCGCCTGGCTGCACGAGCGATTCCAGGACGTGGAGATCGCCAAACGCCCCAATGCCGCCGAGTTCGCGCGTTTCGCCGAGCTGGTGTTCTACAAGAAGGTCGACCTGTCGCAGCCCGAGCATTACAGCCGCGTGCGCGACTGGGTGGCCGAACGCGACGCCGACACGGTGGTGTTCTTCGTCGCCACGGCGCCGCACCTGTTCACCCAGGTCTGCCTGCAACTCGGCGCGGCCGGGCTGAACGGCCCCAGGACCCGTGTGGTGCTCGAAAAACCGCTCGGCCACGACCTGGCCAGCGCGCAGGAAATCAACCGCGCAGTGAGTTCGGTGTTCAGCGAAAGCCAGGCGCTGCGTATCGACCACTACCTGGGCAAGCCGTCGGTGCAGAACCTGATGGCGCTGCGCTTCGGCAATGCGCTGTTCGAGCCGCTGTGGCGACGCGAATGCATCGCCAATATCCAGATCACACTGGCCGAAGGCCTGGGTGTCGGCACCCGCGGCGACTTCTACGACAGCACCGGCGCGCTGCGCGACATGGTGCAAAACCATGCGCTGCAGCTGCTCACCATGATCGCCATGGAGCCGCCCAGCAGCAACAACGCCGATGCCATCCGCGACGAGAAGTTGAAGGTGCTGCGCTCACTCAGGCCCTTCACACCCGAGACGGTGATCCGCGACGTGGTGCGTGGCCAGTACCGCGCCGGCAATGTGGACGGCAAGAAGGTGCCGGCCTATCTGGACGAAGCGAAGGTGCCGGCCGGCAGCCACTGCGAAACCTTCGTGGCGCTGCGCACCGAGGTGCAGAACTGGCGCTGGGCCGGCGTGCCGTTCTACCTGCGCACCGGCAAACGGCTGGCGGCGCGGGATTCGCAGATCGTCGTCAACTTCCGGCCGGTGCCGCACCCCATCTTTCCGGGGGCGAACCGCGCCAACAAACTGGTCATCAAGCTGCAACCCGAGGACGGCCTCGAGCTGCACCTGATGGCGGCCACCGGCACGGGTGTGTCCGAACAGCTGGCTCCGGTGTCGCTCGACCTGGACTTCGGCAAGGCCTTCGCCAGCGAGCGGGTCGGCGCCTACGAACGCCTGTTGCTGGACGCCATCGCCGGACGACTGAACCTGTTCGTGCGCAGCGACGAGCAAGAGCAGGCCTGGCGCTGGGTCGAACCCATCCTGAACGCCTGGGCGGCCGACAAGGAGAACTCCGGCGAAGGCCCGCGTGGTTATGCCGCCGGCAGCTGGGGCCCGGCCGCCGCCAGCGCGCTGATCGCCCGCGACGGCTGTGCCTGGAGCGAAGAACAATGAACAGCCTGAGCGCACGGTCCTTGGCCAACAACTGGATGGCCGGCCTGGGCGCTGGTGCCCAGGCCGATCCGCCAGTGGCACCCCGCCTGGTGTCGCCACCGGCCGATCGTCACACCAGCGCGGGGCGCGACGTGGCACGAGGCGGCAGCCCGGCCACAACGCCCGAACCTCGCACGTCTTCCAGGAAAGCAGCCATGGCAAGCCTCAGAGCAGAAAGCAGCAACCCGGCGCAGCCCGGCTCGGGATCCGTGCCCATGAATATGCTCGACCGGGTGCGTGCGTCGTTGCCGGCGCTGTCGCCGGCCGAACAGCGGGTCGCCAAGCTGGTGCTGGCCGATGCGCGCAGTTTTGCCAGCCTGCCGGTGTCGGAGTTGTCCGAACGCGCCCATGTCAGCAAGCCGACGGTGGTGCGGTTTTGCCGCAGCGTGGGTTACGACGGGCTGGCCGACTTCAAGCTCAAGCTGGCCGGCACGGTCAACGAAGGTGTGCCTTTTGTGCACCGGGCGGTGGACGAAGACGACAAGAGCGGCGACCTGATCGTCAAGGTGATCGACAACGCGGTGAGTGCCCTGCTCAAGTACCGCAACGACGCCACCGGCCTGGCCTTCGAACGCGCCATCGCGGCCTTGACCGAGGCAGGGCGCAACAACAAACGCATCGAGTTCTACGGCGTGGGCAACTCGGGCATCGTGGTGCAGGACGCGCAGCACAAGTTCTTCCGCCTGGGTGTCTACGCCGTGGCCTACAACGACAGCCATGTACAGCTGATGGCCGCCACCATGCTGGGGCCGGGTGATTGCGCCGTGGTCGTGTCCAACAGCGGGCGCAGCCAGGACGTGCTCGATGTGGCCGAAACCGCACGCAAGAAGGGCGCCACGGTCATCGTCATCACTGCCAGTGGGTCACCCCTGTCGCTGGAAGGCCAGATCGTGCTGGCGGTCGACCACCCGGAAGACTACGACCGCTACAGCCCCATGGTGTCGCGCCTGCTGCACCTGACGGTGATCGACATCCTCACCACCGGCGTGGCGCTGCGCCTGGGGCCGGCCTTGCGCCCGCTGCTGCAGGAGATCAAGCGCAACCTACGCGCCAAACGGTACACGGCGCAGACCTGAAGCGAGGCGCGACCGTCGCGCAAGAGTCGCCCTGCCTTGCGGCAGGTCTCAGCCACCGCGTGTGGCGCGCCCAGCGTCAGATCAGCTCACCTACCCCGTACAGGCGTGCCAGCTCGGACAGCCGCGGCGGCACACCGTGCAGGTCGAGTCGGCGGCCTTGCACACGTGCCAGCCGGTGCGCCTGCAGCAGCAAGGCCACCACGCTGGTGTCGAAACGCTGCAGCGGTGCGGCATCGATGACAAAGGCACTGCCTGCCGGCGCAGCCGCCAGAGCGGCGTCGAGCCGGGTCGACACGGCCGCCGCCTCGAACACCGTCACCATCTGCGGCAACACGAAACCCGCAGCTATCGACGGTGCGGCCTGCGCTGCAGACGGGGTGGTCGGGGGCGAGGCGGTCATGGGGAGCAAGCCAGTTGTTTCGGCAACACGCGGGTCAGCTCTTGGAGGCCTTGTTCTTGGCCGCCAGCTTGGTGATCAGGCCTTCGATGCCACTGGCCGAAATCTCTTGTGCAAAGCTGGAGCGATAGTTCTCCACCAGCCACACACCCAGCACGTTGACGTCGTAGATCTTCCAGGCGTTGCCGGCCTTTTCGAGGCGGTAGTCGAGCTGGATGGGTTCGCCGCTGCCGCGGATCTCGGTCCTGACAACCACTTCGGTGTCTTCGGGCCTGGAGCGCATCGGCTTGAACTCGACGACCTGATCCTTCACCTGCGTGAGTGCGCCCGAGTAGGTGCGCACCAGCAGGTGCTTGAACTCTTCTTGCAGCCGTTTTTGCTGGTCAGGCGTGGCCTGGCGCCAGTAGCGACCCACGGCTGACGCCGTCATGCGCACGAAGTTCACGTTGGGCAGGATCTTGGCATCCACCAGCGCCATGATCTTGTTGATGTCGCCGGCCTGGATGGCCTTGTCACTCTTGACGGTGCCGATCACTTCGAGCGAGATCTGGCGCACCAGTCCATCGGGTGTGCTGGCTACGACCGGCGCAGCTGCGGTGGGCGCGGCAGGCGCAGCAGGCGCAGCAGGCGCAGCAGTTTGCGCCTGAGCGAGCGTCGCCACACACAGGCCCAGGCTCAACCCCAGGGCGATGGCACCGACGGGGCGGCCGGCGAAACGCTGAAGTGCACGAGCTATCGTCATGGTCATCCTTTCGTGGCAGCAGCAAGGCTGCCTGGGTCGAAGCGGGATCGCCTCGATCACTTAACGGCCCGGCAAGGTGCCGGGTGGACATCAAGCGCCTGAGGCCGGCGCGGACGCGGGTTGAAGCACGGGTGCCGGCGCAGTAGCCGGCGGTGCAGGGGCGGGGGCAGGTGCAGCGGAATCTGCAGGCGCCGGTGCCGTTGCCGGTGCCGATGCAGCCGGTTCGGCAGCCTGCGGTTGTGCCGCCCCGGCGGGGGCGGCGGGCGCCGAAGCTGCCGGCGCCACACCCGGCGCCGCCGGTTCGTCGGGTTCGGGCAGGTCGTAACGCACCTCGCCGGCATCGGGTGGTTCACCGTTGTAGATCAGGCTGCGGCGCCGCTGCAGATAGGCGTCACGCACGAAGCTGTAACGATCGAGCGCGATGTCGTCGAGCACCTGGGTCGCCTGGAGCAGGCCGGCACGGACCGAGATGACCTGGGTGACCGTGAGTGTGTTGCGCAGCCCGATATCGGAGATGAAGGGTTGCGGTGCAGCCAGCACGTCGACCGGCAAGCCGATCGAATCTCGCAACGTCGACGGCCCGAGGATGGGCCAGACGATATAGGCGCCTGGAGGGAAACCCCAGCGCCCCAGCGTCTGGCCGAAGTCTTCACCGCGACGCTCGAGACCCAGTTCGGTGGCAATGTCGATGAAGCCGTAGATGCCGAACACCGTGTTGGTGGTGAACCGCAACACGTCCGTCGCAGCTTCCGGGATGCGGCCCTGCAGCACCAGGTTGAAGGCCGACCAGACATCGCGCACGTTGCCGAAGAAGTTGGTGAACCCGACACGCACCGGACGCGGCAACACGGCCTGGTACACCTCGGCGGCCGGGCGGATCACGGCGTCGTCGAGCGCGTCGTTGAATGCGAAGACCTTGCGATTGACGGTCTCCAGTGGATCCGGCCGAGCCGCCGTGGCACAACCACCGAGCAACATGGCTGCCGCCAGCACGGGCAGCAGCAGCCTGGTCAGGCGTGCCCCCCTGTTCACGGCTTGTTGCCACTGGAAGTGGCGGTTCCGGCGTCGGCCGCCTTGTTGAACAGGAATTGTCCGATCAGGTTCTCGAGCACCACGGCCGACTGGGTCTGGGTAATGGTGTCACCTGGGGCCAGATTGGCCATGTCGCCACCGGGCTCGAAGCCAATGTACTGATCACCCAGCAGACCGGCGGTGAGGATCTTGGCCGACGTGTCCTTCGGAAACTCGTAGCCCTTGTTGATCTCCATCGTCACCACCCCCTGGTAGGTCTTGGCGTCCAGTCCAACGCTGGTGATACGCCCCACCACCACCCCCGCCGAACGCACCGGCGCACGGGTCTTGAGGCCACCGATGTTGTCGAACCGCGCCGACAAGGTGTAGGTGTCTCCGCCGCTCAGCGACGTCAGGTTGGCCGCCTTGAGCGCCAGGAACACAACGGCTGCCAGCCCCAGCAGCACGAACAGGCCGACCATGATTTCGATACTTCGTTTGGACATCTCAGTCGCTCTCGGTTCAACGCGTGGAAAACATCAGCGCAGTCAGGACAAAGTCGGAGGCCAGCACGGCCAGCGACGACGTCACGACGGTGCGGGTGGTGGCGTAGGCGACACCCTCGGGTGTGGCTTCGGTCTCGTAGCCCTGGTACAGCGCAACAAAGGTGCAGATGACGCCGAACACGGCGCTCTTGACGATGCCGTTGCCGACGTCGCGCCACACGTCGACGCCGTTTTGCTGGATCGACCAGAAGTTGCCGCCGTCGATGCCGATCAGCCCCACCGCCACCAGCCAGGCGCCAAGGATGCCGATGGCCGAGAACAACGCTGCCAACAAGGGCATCGAGATGATCCCGGCCAGGAAACGCGGCGCCAGCACACGCACGCGCGGGTCGATGGCCATCAGTTCCATGGCAGCGATCTGCTCGCCGGCCTTCATCAGGCCGATCTCGGCAGTGAGTGACGTACCTGCCCGCCCGGCGAACAGCAAAGCGGTGACGACCGGGCCGAGCTCGCGTACCAGCGTGAGGTTGACCACCAGGCCAAGGGATTCGGTGGCGCCGTAATTGACAAGCGCGTAATACATCTGCAGCGCCAGCACAAAACCCACCGCCAGACCCGAGGCCAGGATGATGACGAGCGAGCGGTTGCCGATGGCATGCATCTGCACCACCACCAGACCGAAACGGCGCAGCGCCTGCGGCAACACCATGATCAGCCCGGCAAAGAAGCGCGCGGCATGGCCCCAGCCCTGCAACATCCGCAGCGTGGACGCACCGATGGAAGCGACCCAGTTCATGAGCGCCCCCCCGACGAGGCGGCCAGGCCGAAGTCTTCGGCGATCGGGGGCGCCGGGTAGTGGAACTTGACCGGGCCGTCGGGCTCGCCGCGCACGAACTGGCGCACTTCGGCGTCGGTCGATGCCATCAGTTCGGCTGGTGTGCCCTGGGCCACGATGCGCCCGCCGGTGGCGAGCAAGACGACCCAGTCGCTGATGGCCATACATTCGGGCACGTCGTGCGAGATCACCAGCGAGGTCGATCCGGTGACGTCGTTGAGCGTACGAATGAGCTTGGCCGCCACGCCCATTGAAATCAGGTCCAGGCCCGCAAAGGGCTCGTCGTACATGATGAGTTCGGGGTCGAGCGCAATGGCGCGTGCCAGCGCGATACGCCGCGCCATGCCGCCCGACACCTCGCTGATCTTGAGTTTGGCGGCGCCACGCAGGCCCACGGCGTTGAGCTTCATCAGCACGATGTCGTGGACCAGGGCCTCGGGCAGATCGGTCATCTCGCGCAGCGGAAACGCCACGTTGTCGTAGACCGACAGGTCAGTGAACAAGGCGCCGAACTGGAACAACATGCCCATGCGCCGCCGCAGGCGGTAGAGCTGGGCATTGTCGGCTGCGTCGACGTCTTCTCCATCGAACACCACACGGCCCGAGTTGGTGCCGTGTACACCGGCGATCAGGCGCAGCAAGGTGGTCTTGCCACAACCCGAACCACCCAGTACGGACGTCACCTTGCCGCGTGCAAAACGCAGGCTCAGGTCCTTCAGGATGACGCGACGCTCGTCGTAGCCGAAGGTGACGTGGTCGATCTCGATCAGCGTGTCTGGGTTCAAGAGCGCAAAGGCTGCATGTCCTGACAGGCCGGGTGGCCTGCCCGGCCGCAGCGGACCAGTTGATTAGTTGACTGAAATTGTCGCACGCGCTTGACCATGCTGCGGGTAAGCACCAATTCAGCCCTCCATCCCCTTGACGACGCAGGCGCCACCACCCCGACAGACCGGCCACCGCCATCTGCTGCGCCGCGGCGTTGATCCGCCGCTGCGAGCAGGTGACGCGCCGGCGCAGGGGTTCAGCGAGGCAAGGTGCTGGCGCCGCTCAGGAACTCGTCGACCGCACGTGCCGCCTGGCGACCTTCGCGGATGGCCCAGACCACCAGCGACTGGCCGCGCCGCATGTCGCCGGCGGCGAACACCTTGGCGACGTTGGTCTTGTAGCCGCCGACCACGTCGGTGCCGGCCTTGGCGTTGCCGCGCGGATCCTTCTCGACACCGAAAGCTTCCAGCACCGTGCCCACGGGGTTGACGAAACCCATGGCCAGCAGCACCAGGTCGGCCTTGTAGTTCTTCTCGGTGCCGGCGATCTCGACCAGCTTGCCGTCCTTGAACTCGACGTTCACGGTGGTCAGGCCGGTGATCTTGCCGGACTTTCCATCCTTCCCATCGCCGGTGAAGGCCTTGGTCGAGATGGCGAACTCGCGCGTGCAGCCTTCCTCGTGGCTGGACGAGGTGCGCAGCTTGAGCGGCCAGTAGGGCCAGGTCATCGGGCGGTTTTCTTCGGCCGGCGGCTGAGGCATGACCTCGAACTGAGTCACGCTGGCCGCGCCGTGGCGGTTGCTGGTACCGACGCAGTCGCTGCCGGTGTCACCGCCGCCGATCACGATCACATGCTTGCCTTCGGCGCGAAGCTGGCCCTTGAGCTTGTCGCCGGCGTTGACCTTGTTTTGCTGCGGCAGGAACTCCATCGCGAAGTACACACCTCCAGATCACGGCCAGGCACCGGCAGGTCGCGGCTTTGCTCCGAACCGCCGCACAGCAGCACGGCGTCGAACTGGGCCTTGAGTTCGTCGGCAGTGATGGTTTCCTTGGCGTCGTTGGTGACCTTGCTGTCCTTGGGCATGGCGCCCACCAGCACGCCGGTGCGGAAGACCACACCTTCGGCCTTCATCTGCTCGACGCGCCGATCGATGTGCGACTTCTCCATCTTGAAGTCGGGGATGCCGTAACGCAGCAGGCCACCGATGCGGCTGTTCTTCTCGAACACCGTCACGTCATGGCCGGCGCGCGCCAGTTGCTGGGCTGCGGCCAAACCGGCCGGGCCGGAGCCGACCACCGCGACCTTGTTGCCGGTGCGCTGCTTGGCCGGCTGCGGCGTGACCCAGCCTTCGTGCCAGGCGCGGTCGATGATGGCGTGTTCGATCGACTTGATGCCCACCGCATCGTCGTTGACGTTGAGCGTGCACGCCGCTTCGCACGGCGCGGGGCAGATACGACCGGTGAACTCGGGGAAGTTGTTGGTGCTGTGCAGGACGGTGGCGGCGTTCTTCCAGTCGTTGCGGTAGACCAGATCGTTGAAATCCGGAATCACGTTGTTGACCGGGCAGCCGTTGTTGCAGAACGGCGTACCGCAGTCCATGCAGCGTGCGGCCTGCACCTTGGCGCCATCGGTGTCCAGGCCGATGACGAATTCCTTGTAGTTCTTCAGGCGTGACTCGACCGGCGCGTAGCCTTCTTCGAGCCGCTCGTATTCCATGAATCCTGTGACCTTGCCCATGGTGATGCTTCAGTTCGATTTGAATGGTTTATTTGGCAGGCACGGACTTGCTGCCGGCCTTCTTGGCGTCGTCCTTGGACATGGCCTTGGCGATGGTGGCGTCGGCCGTCTTGGTGGCGTTGAGTTCACCCAGTGCGCGCTTGTATTCGTTCGGGAAGACCTTGACGAAACGACCACGCGCCTCGCTCCAGTTGTCCAGGATGTCGCGTGCACGCAGGCTGCCGGTCCAGCGGTGATGGTCCTCGATCAGCTTCTTGAGCTGGGCTTCGTCGGACAGGCCGCGGTGCCAGAGGTTGGCGTCGAGCTTGGCCTCCTGATCCGCCGCGCTCAGCACCTTCTCCAGGCTGACCATGCTGGTGTTGCAGCGCCCGGCGAAGCCGCCGTCCTCGTCGTACACATAGGCGATGCCGCCCGACATGCCGGCCGCAAAGTTGCGCCCGGTCTTGCCCAGCACGGCCACGGTGCCGCCGGTCATGTATTCACAGCCGTGGTCACCCGTGCCCTCGACCACCGCGGTGGCGCCCGACAGGCGCACGGCAAACCGTTCACCACCCACGCCGCGGAAGAAGGCCTCACCACTGGTCGCACCGTAGAGCACGGTGTTGCCGACGATGATGTTCTTGGTCGCGTCGCCGCGGAACTCGATGCTCGGGCGCACCACCACACGACCACCACTCAGGCCCTTGCCGGTGTAGTCGTTGGCTTCGCCGATCAGGTACAGCGTGATGCCCTGGGCCAGGAAGGCCGCAAAACTCTGGCCGCCCGTGCCTTCCATCTGGATGAAGATGGTCTGGTCCGGCAGGCCTTCGGGGCGATGGCGGATCAGCTCACCCGACAACATCGCACCGACCGAGCGGTTGACGTTGCGCGCGTCTTCCATGAACTGCACCTTCTCGCCGCGCAGGATGGCGGGCTGGCACTTGTCGATCAGCTTCATGTCCAGCGCACGGGCCAGGCCGTGGTCCTGCTCTTCGACATGCAGGCGCGGCACACTCGCCGGCACCTTGGGCTGATGGAACACCTTGCTGAAGTCCAGGCCCTTGGCCTTCCAGTGGCTCAGCGCCTTCTTGGTGTCGAGCAGGTCCGAACGGCCGATCAGGTCGTCGAACTTCCTGATGCCCAGCTGGGCCATGATCTGGCGCGCTTCTTCGGCGATGAAGAAGAAGAAGTTCACCACGTGTTCGGGCTTGCCCGAGAACTTCTTGCGCAGCACCGGGTCCTGTGTGGCCACACCCACCGGGCAGGTGTTGAGGTGGCACTTGCGCATCATGATGCAGCCTTCGACGACCAGCGGCGCGGTGGCGAAGCCGAACTCGTCGGCACCCAGCAGCGCACCGATGACGACGTCGCGGCCGGTCTTCATCTGGCCGTCGGCCTGCACCCGCACGCGGCTGCGCAGGCGGTTGAGCACCAGGGTCTGCTGCGTCTCGGCCAGGCCCAGCTCCCACGGCGTGCCGCAATGCTTGATCGACGACCAGGGTGATGCACCCGTGCCGCCGTCATGCCCGGCGATCACGATGTGGTCGGCCTTGCACTTGGTGACGCCAGCTGCGATGGTGCCTACGCCCACTTCGGACACCAGCTTCACACTCACCGAAGCGCGCGGGTTGGCGTTCTTCAGGTCGTGGATGAGCTGGGCCAGGTCTTCGATCGAATAGATGTCGTGATGCGGCGGCGGGCTGATGAGGCCCACACCCGGCACGCTGTAACGCAGCATGCCGATGTAGTCGCTCACCTTGCCGCCGGGCAGCTGGCCACCTTCGCCGGGCTTGGCGCCCTGGGCCATCTTGATCTGGATCTGATCGGCCGACACCAGGTATTCGGTCGTCACGCCAAAACGCCCCGACGCCACCTGCTTGATGCGCGAGCGCAGGCTGTCGCCGTCCTTCATGGCGTAGTCCGCCTCGATGACCTTGCTGCCGATCACCTCGGACACCTTGGTGCCGTCGGTGATCTTGATGCCCTTGAGCTCGTTGCGGTAACGCGCCGGGTCTTCGCCGCCTTCGCCGGTGTTGCTCTTGCCGCCGATGCGGTTCATGGCAATGGCCAGCGTGCTGTGCGCTTCGGTGCTGATCGATCCCAGCGACATCGCGCCGGTGGCGAAACGTTTGACGATCTCGGCAGCGGACTCGACCTCGTCGACCGGGATCGCCTTGCTCGGGTCGAGCTTGAACTCGAACAGACCGCGCAGCGTCACATGGCGGCGGCTCTGGTCGTTGACGATCTGGGCGTATTCCTTGTACGTCTCGAACTTGTTGGCGCGTGTGCTGTGCTGCAGCTTGGCGATGGCGTCGGGCGTCCACATGTGTTCTTCGCCGCGCGTACGCCAGGCGTATTCGCCGCCGGCGTCGAGCATCTCGGCCAGCACCGGGTCGTCGCCGAAGGCGGCGCTGTGGTTGCGCAGCGCCTCTTCGGCCACCTCGAACACGCCGATGCCCTGCACCTGCGTGGGCGTACCGCGGAAATACTTGTCGACCAGGTCCTTGTTCAGGCCGATGGCTTCGAACAGCTGCGAGCCGCAGTAGGACATGTAGGTCGACACACCCATCTTGGACATGATCTTCGACAGACCCTTGCCCACCGCCTTGATGTAGTTGTAGATCGCCTTGTCTGCCGAGAGCTGGCCCGGCAGTTCGGCATGCATGCCGGCCAGGGTTTCCAGCGCCAGATAGGGGTGAACGGCTTCGGCGCCGTAACCCGCCAGCACGGCGAAGTGGTGCACCTCGCGGGCCGAGCCGGTCTCGACCACCAGGCCGGCGGTCGTGCGCAGGCCCTCACGCACCAGGTGATGGTGGACAGCCGACAGCGCCAGCAGCGCAGGGATGGCGATCATGTCGCGGCTCATGCCGCGGTCGCTGATGATGATGATGTTGTGGCCGCCGTGCAGGGCATCCACCACCTCGGCGCACAACGAGGCCAGCTTGGCTTCCACACCCTGCGCGCCCCAGGTCACGGGGTAGGTGATGTCCAGGGTGTAGGGCTTGAACTTGCCGCTGGTGTGACGCTCGATGCCGCGCAGCCGCGCCATGTCGGCGAAGTCGAGCACAGGCTGGCTCACTTCGAGACGCATCGGCGGGTTGACCGCGTTGATGTCGAGCAGGTTCGGGCGCGGGCCGATGAAGCTGTTCAGGCTCATCACGATGGCTTCGCGGATCGGGTCGATCGGCGGGTTGGTGACCTGCGCGAACAGCTGCTTGAAGTAGTTGTACAGCGGCTTGTTCTTGTCGCTCAGCACGGCCAGGGGGGAGTCGTTGCCCATCGAGCCGATGCCCTCTTCACCCGCGACGGCCATGGGCGCCATGAGGAACTTGATGTCCTCTTGCGTGTAACCGAAGGCCTGCTGGCGATCGAGCATCGATTCGGCAAAGCTCGGCGCCACGGCGTCGGCCGGAATGCCGTCGAGCTTGACTCGCACGTTCTCGATCCACTGGCGATACGGCTTGCCCGAGGCGAACTGGTTCTTCAGCTCTTCGTCGTCGACGATGCGGCCCTGCTCGAAGTCGATCAGGAACATCTTGCCCGGCTGCAGGCGCCACTTGCGCACGATCTTGTTTTCGGGGATCGGCAACACGCCGGCTTCGGAGGCCATCACGACCAGGTCGTCGTCGGTGACGATGTAGCGCGCCGGGCGCAGGCCGTTGCGGTCGAGCGTGGCGCCGATCTGCTTGCCGTCGGTGAAGACCATGGCGGCTGGGCCGTCCCAGGGCTCGAGCATCGAGGCGTGGTATTCGTAGAACGCGCGGCGGCGCTGGTCCATCAGCTCGTGCTGCTCCCAGGCCTCGGGGATCATCATCATGGCCGCGTGTGCCAACGGATAGCCGCTCATGGTGAGCAGCTCGAGCGCGTTGTCGAAGGTGGCGGTATCGCTCTGGCCTTCGAAGCTGATCGGGTAGAGCTTCTTCAGGTCGGCGCCGAGCACGGGTGATGCCATCACGCCCTCGCGCGCACGCATCCAGTTGAAGTTGCCCTTGACGGTGTTGATCTCGCCGTTGTGGGCCACCATGCGGTAGGGGTGGGCCAGCGGCCACTCGGGGAAGGTGTTGGTGCTGAACCGCTGATGCACCAACGCCAGCGCAGAGACACAACGCACATCCTGCAGGTCGAGGTAGTACTTGCCGACCTGGTCGGCCAGCAACAGGCCCTTGTAGATGATGGTGCGGCAGCTCATGCTGGGCACGTAGTACTCGCGGCTGTGCGTGAGCTTGAGCGCCTGGATGGCCGCCGAGGCGGTCTTGCGGATCACATAGAGCTTGCGCTCCAGCGCGTCCGGCACGATCACGTCGGCACCGCGGCCGATGAAGATCTGGCGGATCACCGGCTCGGTGGTGCGCACCGTGGGCGACATGGGCATGGCGCGGTCGACCGGCACATCGCGCCAGCCCAGCAGCACCTGGCCTTCGGCCTTGACCGCCCGTTCGAGCTCTTGCTCGCAGGCCAGGCGCGACGCGTGTTCCTTGGGCAGGAAGATCATGCCCACGCCGTATTCACCCGGCGGCGGCAGCGTCACGCCCTGCTCGGCCATCTCGGCACGGAAGAAATCGTCCGGAATCTGGATCAGGATGCCCGCCCCGTCGCCCATCAGTGCGTCGGCGCCCACGGCGCCGCGGTGGTCGAGGTTTTCGAGGATCAGCAAGCCCTGCTCGACGATCGAGTGCGCCTTTTGCCCCTTGATGTGGGCGACGAAGCCGACGCCGCAGGCATCGTGTTCGTTGCGGCCGTCATACAAGCCACCGTCGGCTTCGGCACGCATTTGTGCGGCGGTCGGGTGGGCGTTCAGGTCGACAGTCGGGTCTTGCATCGCGTGGGTCATCAAAGTAGGCAGGCCGGCGGGGCCCGAAGCAGCCTGAGTCATGGCGCACTCCTGGGGATAGGACATCGAAACGGCGGGAATTTACTGCACTGCAGCGAGGATCACCAGCGCTTTAAAACGGGGTCAGAGCAAGTTTTCAAGCGCCACGCTACCGCGATCAAATTAAATAGGGACACAGTAGCCATCACCTCAGACCAGATCTTGCTCGCCCGCTTCCGGTGCAAGCACTGGGGACGGCCGGGCCGCCCTGGTGCCGGGCGGCCTGCCGCGTGGGCGTGGTTGCAAGGGTCGGCCCGTCAATTCCTTCAAGCGGGCAAGAAATGCGCCCGATCCGTGCGCCCAGCCGGCCAGAGCGTCTCGAGTCAGTGCCGTCACCTCGGCAGCAGGCAATGGGTCGTCGAGTCGTTGCTGCCAGGCCAGTTCGCGTTCGAACGGTGTGTTGCCGAGGGACCAGAACTCGGGCAAGCCGGTGATGAGCGAGTCGGCCTTGCGGCCCAGATGGTGCGGCGCACTCGACCAGGGCCAGTCCCCGGCGTGCGACACCAGCCCAGCCCGCACCGGGTTTTGCTCGATGTAGCGCAGACAGCCGAGCAAGGTGGCGCCGGGCTCGATCACGCTGGCACGAAAACGCCCGTCCCACAGGGTGCCACTGCGGCCATGGCGCCGGTTGAAGGCCGCCACATAGCGCCGGCCCAGCGACTGCACCAGTTGGCCGATGGCCTCGGCGCTGCGTGGTGTGGCCAGCAGGTGAACGTGGTCGGGCAGCAGCACATAACCGTGGATGGCCACCGACAGCGTTGCTGCCGATTCGCGCATCGCAGCCAGCCAGGCGCGCCGGTCGTTGTCGTCCACGAACACGTCTTCGTGGTTGTGCCCACGCAGCACGAGGTGATGCGCCAGGTCGGCAAAGGCGAGGCGGGGCAATCGAGCCATGGTGGTGATAGGACGGGGCGGCAGATCATAGGCGGCGTGCCTACCCCGACTGCCACGACGGCCGAGTTGCCGAGGGGTTGTGTCCTGGTGGCGGCTTTCGGGTCTCCGACAAGGGCGCAGGGCCTGGGACAGAATGCAGCACACCTCGCCTACCCAACACGGAGCTATCGATCATGCGTGCAGACAACGTCCTCGCCACCATCGGCAACACGCCGCACATTCGTATCAACCGCCTGTTCGGCGCCGGCCGATCGGTCTGGGTGAAATCGGAACGCAGCAATCCGGGCGGGTCGATCAAGGACCGCATCGCCCTGTCGATGGTCGAGGCCGCCGAAGCGAGTGGCGCCCTGAAACCCGGCGGCACCATCGTCGAGCCGACTTCGGGCAACACCGGCATCGGCCTGGCCATGGTGGCCGCCGTCAAGGGTTATCCGCTCGTTCTGGTGATGCCCGACAGCATGAGCATCGAGCGGCGCCGCCTGATGCTCGCCTACGGCGCCAAGTTTGTTCTGACCCCGCGAGAGAAAGGCATGAAGGGCGCGATCGAGAAGGCGCAGGAGCTCGTCAGCGAAACACCCGGCGCCTGGATGCCACAGCAGTTCGAGAACGAGGCCAACATCGCGGTGCATGTACGCACCACGGCCGAAGAGATTGCTGCGGACTTCCCCGAAGGTCTGGACGCACTGATCACCGGCGTCGGCACCGGTGGCCACATCACTGGCTGCGCCCAGGTGCTCAAGGCGCGCTGGCCCCAGCTCAAGGTGTTTGCGGTGGAGCCGACCGCCTCGCCGGTCATCAGCGGCGGCAAGCCGTCGCCGCACCCGATCCAGGGCATCGGTGCTGGGTTCATCCCCAAGAACCTGCACACCGGCTTGCTCGACGGCGTGATCCAGGTCGAGGCCGAAGCCGCTCGCGAGATGGCAAGGCGCTGCGCCCGCGAGGAAGGCCTGCTGGTCGGCATCTCGAGCGGCGCCACGCTGGCAGCCATCGCCCAGAAGTTGCCCGACCTGCCGACCGGCGCCAAGGTGCTGGGCTTCAATTACGACACGGGTGAGCGTTACTTGTCGATCGAGGGCTTCCTGCCGTCGGAAGCTTGAGCAGACCCGGTTGCCGCCAGGGGGCACCGACCGCCGGCCGCTCGAGCTGGTGGCCTAGGTGTCGTCTCTGCGCAGATCGTTACTGCGTCGCCGCGTCGAAGATGCGCCGCCCGCTGATGCGTTCGTGCTCACGCAGCGCAAAACGGTCGGTCATGCCGGCGATGTAGTCGGCCACGGCGCGGTAGATCTCGGGCGCCTCGCGGTAGTCGGCGGGCAGCAGGCTCGGGTCGGTGGTGTAGGCAGCGAACAGGTCGCTCACCACCTGGCGCGCCAGCACTGTCGTGGCGCTCACACGTGGATGGCGGTACAGCTTGCGAAACAGAAACTGTTTGAGCTCGGCGCTGTCACGACGCATGGCGGCGCTGAACTCGACCATCGGTGGCGCGGCGCGCACATCGTCGACGTTGTGCGGCTGGTGTTCGGCAAGGCGGGCCTGGGTGGCCGCGATCACGTCGTAGACCTGCGCCGACAACATGCGCCGCAAGGTCTCGAACAAGAGGCGCCGGCCTTTCATGCTCGCCAGCTCGGGGTGTTCGGCCAGGGCCTCGTCGCGGTACCTTGCGATCAGTGGCACCTGGGCCACCTGCTCGAAACTGATCAGGCCCGAGCGCACGCCGTCGTCGACGTCGTGCGCGTTGTAGGCGATCTCGTCGGCCAGGTTGGTGAGTTGCGCTTCCAGGCTGGGCTGCTGACGCGCCAGGAACCGTGCGCCGATGCCGCCCGGCTCCCACCGTTCGATCCAGCGCGCTACCGGCAGCGGGCAACGTTTGAGCAGGCCTTCGCGCGTCTCGAAGCACAGGTTCAGGCCGTCGAAGTTGGCGTAACGCTCTTCGAGCACGTCGACCACACGCAGGCTTTGCAGGTTGTGCTCGAAGCCGCCGTGGTTGTGCATGCACTCGGCCAACACATCCTGCCCGGCGTGGCCGAAGGGTGTGTGGCCCAGGTCATGCGCCAGGGCGATGGCTTCGATCAGGTCTTCGTTCAAACCCAGCGTGCGGCCGATCGAGCGGCCGAGTTGCGCCACTTCGAGGCTGTGTGTCAGCCGGGTGCGAAACAGGTCACCTTCGTGATTGAGAAAGACCTGCGTCTTGTAGACCAACCGGCGAAACGCCGTGCTGTGCACGATGCGATCGCGGTCGCGCTGGAACTCGTTGCGCGTCGGCGCGGCCGCCTGCGCGATGCGCCGGCCGCGGCTGGCCGCCGGGTCGCAGGCGTAGGGCGCGAGCGCCAATGGGCGAACTGAGGTCGCCGCCGCACTCACGCGCGGGCTTCGACGCAATACGTGGCGATGACCTCGCGCACCAGGTGGTCCGGTGCAGCGCGCATCACCGCGCGGCTCCTGGGTTCGCCGTTGGCTTTGCCATCGCGGTTGCCAGTCTGGTCGATGAGCACGAAACGGATCTCGCCAGCCTCCGACTTCTTGTCACCGCGCATCAGCTGCAGGTAACGCTCGGCACCCAGTTGCGGCGCACGCACCGGCAGGCCGGCTCGCACACACAAACGTTCGATGCGCTCGACAAACGCCGCGTCGACCAGGCCCACCCGCGCCGACAAGGCCGTGGCCATCACCATGCCGCAACCAACGGCCTCGCCGTGCAGCCATTCGCCGTAACCCAGCCCTGCCTCGATGGCGTGGCCGAAGGTGTGACCGTAGTTGAGGATGGCGCGCAGGCCACCTTCACGTTCGTCCGCACCCACCACCTCGGCCTTGATCTCGCACGAGCGGCGGATGGCAAACATCAATGCGCCGTGGTCGCGCGCCATCAAGGCATCGAGATTGGCCTCGATCCAGTCGAGAAACACCGCGTCGAAGATCGGCCCGTATTTGATGACCTCTGCCAGGCCGGCCGAGAACTCGCGCGCCGGCAGCGTGGCCAGTGTGTCGAGATCACAGATCACCCGCGCCGGCTGGTAGAAGGCGCCGACCATGTTCTTGCCCAGCGGATGGTTGATGGCGGTCTTGCCACCCACCGACGAATCCACCTGAGCGAGCAACGTGGTCGGCACCTGCACGAAGGGCACGCCCCGCATGTAACAAGCGGCGGCAAAACCGGTCATGTCGCCCACCACGCCGCCACCCAGCGCGAACAGCACGGTCTTGCGGTCACAGCCCTGCGCCAGCAGTTCGTCGTAGATCAGGCCCAGGGTGGCTGCGTCCTTGTATTGCTCGCCGTCGGGCAGCACCACGGTCAACACGCGCGAATAGTGCGGCGCCAGCGCGGCCAGCAGACGTTTTGCGTACAGCGGCGCCACGGTGGTGTTGCTCACTACCAGCGCAGTCGCCGACCTGGGCAGGCCAGCCCAGGCGACCGGCGAGGCCAACAATCCTGCACCGATCAGGATGTCGTACGCCCGATCACCCAGGTCGACACGGACAGTGGTGACATCGGGCTGGCAGCCAGTAGATGCCGAAGTTTGTGGGGAGCTGGCGGTGAGTGGTGGGGCCGAATTCATCAGATCAGTTTACCGGCCACCAAAGCTGGGCTGTGATCCCTGCATGCAGCCCGGCCGAGCTGGCAACTATTCAGCGACGCTCAGCGCAACCCACGTTCGCCAGCCTGGGTATCGACAACCCCAGCGAGTTCGAGTTGCATGAGGATCATGTTGACCATGGTCGACACCGATGGGCGCCCCGTCTCGATGATGAAGTGGGCGATCTCGCGGTACAGCGGATCACGTGCCTGGTAAAGGTCGCGCAACTTTCGCAGCGGGTCAGCCACCTGCAGCAGCGGCCGGTGAGTGTCGTGCCGCAAGCGCCGGAACAACTCTTCGGGCGAAGCCCGCAGGTAAACCACCGTGCTGTGCGCCTTGAGCGCCTTGCGATTGCCTCGCGCAAAACGGCGCCGCCACCCGTGGCCAGCACCTTCGGCTCACCGTCGATCAGATCGGCAATGACCTGCTCCTCGCGATCCCGGAACGCTGCCTCACCCTCGAGCTCGAAGTAGCTGCGGATCGACATGCCGATGAGCTTCTCGAGCTCGTGATCGGCATCGAAGAACGGCAGGTTCAGCGCATGCGCCAAGTGGCGACCGGCAGTGGACTTGCCGGCGCCGGGCATGGCGACGAGGGAGATCGACTTAGAAGGCGACGTCGACTCGGGTTGACGCGTTATCACGACGTCGATTCGTCACTCCACCGTGCCGATCGGGCGTGTGTATTTTGTACCGGCGCCAGAAGTTGCCGGCATCTGAACCGACAGATCGATCACACCTGGCGAAGTGAGTGCTATTGCGCAATCAGTGAGGCTCGCGACGATTGTGTGGACAGTCGGGCTCAACGTATTCGGAACAGGAGAGTTATCCACCGAAATTGAGACCCCCTTTGCGGTCGTGGTCACGGTAACTGTGCTTCCCGATGGAACTGGATTACCCCCAAGGGCATCGGCCAGTGCATTGGCATCGCGCACACAGATCTGCGCACTTGTACGGCATGACGCGACACCGGGACGCGGCAACAATTGCACACCGGTGAACGGAGTGTTCGTGCAAAACCCCGAGGCATCTACCGTAGTAAAACGAGGTTGTGCTCCAGACACAGAAAGAACAAACACCCGGCTAGCACGAACGAAGGTATTGCCATCCCACCTACCATTTGCAGGATCACCTATCACATACTCACCGCTGCCCAACTGAAGTGCACCATCCTCGTTCTTGTCGACGAAGACCTCACCGAGATCGCTGAATGTCTCGCCGGTGTTGAACACGTTGTCGCCATTGACGTCATCAAACGACTCTTCACCCTGCGCATAGGCAACCACCGAAACTCGCCCATTCGCGGGGCGAAACTCGCTAGACACAAAGTTGACGTTGCACACCCCGTCGGTGGTGACACACCGCGCAGGAATAACTGCAGACCCCTCAGTTACAAAGCTCACCGACGTGCCATCAGGTACCGGGTTACCGAAGCGGTCATTCAACTGAACTCTGATTGCACTGGTCTCGCCATCGAAATTGAAGCCGTCGAGATTGAACTCACTGCGAGAAAAGCAGTTGCACGACTGGCGGGCAAACCGGCATTGATAACCAGCATTTCGACACAGTGGACAAAGCCACTGCGGAACCCGCACCTGCCGGCACAGTGGCCCGTACACGAACTGGCGAAGGGGTCGTACGTGCAGAGACAGAGACGTTCGCCAAGCCAGTGACGTCTGTTTTCGCAGGTGCCGAAGAAAGATCCGCGACGTTTGGAATATCGAGAGATCGAACGTCACGTCACGCCCAGCAACTGGATTGGCAAACTGGTCCTTCAGGCGGAAAGTCACAACGGATGACGCTGAGCAACCGCTTCCTTTCAGGCAGATCTTGTCTGGCGAGGCAGAAACAAACTCGATAGACTGTGCGGTAGGCGCTGCCACGGTCAGGTCGACCTGCTTTTGCTGGCTTGTTCCGCTGATCGAGACGCTGACTCGATCTACTCCACCACAACCTTTGTCCTGATAGGTGATATTGGCAGCAGCAGAGGTGACAGTATTAATTTCGCTCGGCGAAAGAGTTGCTTTGCCGACACTCGCGCAAGATGAAGAGAACCCCAGGGTCACTGGTGCTGCAGATCGACGCACCAGCGATATCCATTAATCACCGACGACCCGTGGCATTGATGTTCGATGGTGCCGCAGAGACTATGCCGAAAGCGTGACTTAATCACGGAGGATAGCAGTGAGGGGCTGCTTGCGTCTTCAGAGCCGTTCCATTGGGAATGTCGGCGGTCGCAGTTACATAGTCTGCGCCGAGCTTTCCTGCTACAGGTATCACCGCAGCGGATGCGCTTCCGGTGCTATCTGTCA
>JADJDQ010000003.1:237500-668859 GCA_016702605.1 Candidatus Intricatilinea gracilis | reverse complement strand
AACCAGGCCAAGTTCAGCTTCGGCGGCATGGAGTTCGTCACCAAGCTGGTCGAGGGCCGGTTCCCCGACTACAACCGCGTCATCCCGCGCAATCACCGC
Organism: Candidatus Intricatilinea gracilis; assembly: GCA_016702605.1. Taxonomy (GTDB): domain Bacteria; phylum Pseudomonadota; class Gammaproteobacteria; order Burkholderiales; family Burkholderiaceae_C; genus Sphaerotilus; species Sphaerotilus gracilis. Next base: position 668,760 of record JADJDQ010000003.1, on the reverse strand, counting down.
AACCACCTCACGGTGGGGCGTGCGCCGCTGCTGTCGAGCCTGCAGCGCGCGGCGATCCTGACGAGCGAGAAGTTCAAGGGTGTGCGCCTGAACTTCGAGGCCGGCCTGCTGCGCATCGCGTCGAGCAACGCCGAGCAGGAAGAAGCCAAGGAAGAGCTCGAGATCAACTACGAGGGTGACGCGATCGAGATCGGCTTCAACGTCACCTACCTGATCGACGTGTTGACCAACCTCGACTGCGAGATGGTCACCCTGAGCCTGCAGGACACCAGCAGCTCGGCCTTGTTCACCGTGCCCGACCTGGCCGGGTTCAAGTACGTCGTCATGCCCATGCGCATCTGATGCGCCTGCAGCGCGCGGGCAACACGCTGCCCGCCGCCTGGCCCCCGCGCATGCGGCGGCACCCGCGCTGCGCCTAGTCGAGCGCCCGTCCACCGCCGCATCAGCCGCACCGAACCAGAGAAGTCCGAAAGAGTCGCATGTCCACAGCTGATCACGCCCTGCCCGAATCCCAACCCGACGAGCGCAACCCCGAGCAGGCGCCCGTGCACCGGCAGGCCGAAGCGCCCAGCGCCGCCGAGCAGAACAAGGACTACGGCGAAGCCAGCATCCAGATCCTGGAAGGCCTCGAAGCGGTTCGCAAGCGTCCCGGCATGTACATCGGCGACACCAGCGACGGCACCGGCCTGCACCACCTGGTGTTCGAGGTGGTCGACAACTCGATCGACGAGGCGCTGGCCGGCCACTGCGACGACATCGTCGTCACCATCCACAGCGACAACAGCATCAGCGTCACAGACAACGGTCGCGGCATCCCGACCGGCGTCAAGATGGACGACAAACACGAGCCCAAACGCTCGGCTGCCGAGATCGCCCTGACCGAGTTGCATGCCGGCGGCAAGTTCAACCAGAACAGCTACAAGGTCAGCGGCGGCCTGCACGGCGTGGGTGTGAGTTGTGTGAACGGCCTGAGCAAGTGGCTGCGCCTCACGGTGCGGCGCGAGGGCCATGCGCACTTCATGGAATTCCGCCAGGGTGTGCCGCAGGACCGCGTGCTCGAGATGCGCGACGGCTTCGAAGTCAGCCCCATGAAGGTCATCGGCGACACCGATGTGCGCGGCACCGAGGTGCACTTTCTGCCCGACCTCGAGATCTTCTCGAACATCGACTTCCACTACGAGATCCTCAGCAAGCGGCTGCGCGAGCTGAGCTTTTTGAACAACGGCGTGAAGATCCGGCTCGTTGATGAGCGCAACAACAAGAGCGACAACTTCGCCTACGCCGGCGGTGTGAAGGGCTTCGTCGAGTTCATCAATACCGGCAAGAAGGTGCTGCACCCCAACGTCTTCCACGCCCGCGGCGACAAGATCAGCGACAACAACACCAACGTCGGTGTCGAAGTGGCGATGCAGTGGAACGACGCCTACAGCGAAAACGTGCTGTGCTTCACCAACAACATTCCGCAGCGTGACGGTGGCACCCACCTCACAGGCCTGCGCGCCGGCATGACGCGGGTGATCAATAAATACATCGACGACAACGAGATCGCCAAGAAGGCCAAGGTCGAGATCACCGGCGACGACATGCGCGAAGGCCTGGCCTGCGTCGTCAGCGTCAAGGTGCCCGAACCCAAGTTCAGCAGCCAGACCAAGGACAAGCTCGTGTCGAGCGAAGTGCGCGGCCCGGTGGAAGACATCGTGAGCCGCCTGCTCACCGACTGGCTGCTCGAGAACCCCAACGACGCCAAGATCATCTGCAGCAAGATCGTCGACGCCGCCCGCGCCCGCGACGCCGCCCGCAAGGCGCGCGAAATGACCCGCCGCAAGGGTGTGCTCGACGGCATGGGCCTGCCCGGCAAACTGGCCGACTGCCAGGAGAAAGACCCGTCACTGTGCGAGATCTACCTGGTCGAGGGTGACTCGGCCGGCGGCAGCGCCAAGCAGGGCCGCGACCGCAAGTTCCAGGCGATCCTGCCGCTGCGCGGCAAGATCCTCAACGTCGAGAAGGCGCGCTACGAGAAGCTGCTCGCCAGCAACGAGATCATCACCCTCATCACTGCGCTGGGCACCGGCATCGGCAAGGGCATGGGCGGCGACGACTTCAACCCCGACAAGCTGCGCTACCACCGCATCATCATCATGACCGACGCCGATGTGGACGGCGCCCACATCCGCACCCTGCTGCTCACCTTTTTCTACCGCCAGATGCCCGACCTGGTCGAGCGCGGCAACATCTACATCGCCCAGCCGCCGCTCTACAAGGTCAAACACGGCAAACACGAGCAGTACCTCAAGGACGGCACCGAACTCGACGCCTACCTGCTCAAGGTGGCGCTCGATGGCGCAGCCGTCGAACCCGGCGCCGGCCGCCCCGCCATCAGCGGCGACGCACTCGAAGAACTCGCCCGCGCTTACGTGCTGGCCAGCAACGTCATCGCGCGCCTGAGCAACTGGATGGACATCGAAGCCCTGCGCGCCATCAGTGACGGCCTGACCCTGCCCATGGACGACGCCACCCAGGCCGCAGCAAGCGCCGACGCCCTGAAGGGCGCGCTGCACGACGCCGAAGTCACCGCCGACTACGACCAGCGCACCGACAAGCACTACCTGCGCATCAGCCGGCGCCACCACGGCAACATCAAGAGCAGCGTCATCACGCAAGACTTCGTGCACGGCGCCGACTACGAAGCCCTCACCCAGGCCGGCATCACCTTCAAGGGCCTGCTCGACAACGACGCCAGCGTCAAACGCGGCGAAGGCGAGCGGCAAAAGGAAATGAAGGTCACCGACTTCCGCGCCGCCATGGCCTGGCTGCTCGGCCAGGCCGAAGCGAGTGTGGGCCGCCAGCGCTACAAGGGCCTGGGCGAAATGAACCCCAGCCAGCTCTGGGAAACCACCATGGACCCGACCGTGCGCCGCCTGCTGCGCGTGCAGATCGAAGACGCCATCGAGGCGGACAAGGTGTTCACGATGCTGATGGGGGATGAGGTCGAACCGCGGCGCGATTTCATCGAGAGCAATGCGCTGAGGGCGGCAAATATCGACGTTTGAGTCCGCGTGTAGACACAGGCATAAGGTGCGAAACGGCAAGGCATAAGGTGCGAAATTTATCGCCGATTGCGACCGATAGATGTGGCATTGACTGCCCGTGGCTGGCCTCAATTGCCTTGTTGGTGCCGTCGCTTGGCCGAAAGCGCACCCCCCCTATCAATGTTCAGCACGCCAACGCCAGGACTCGTCGACCATGGCGCAAGCGGGGCATGACGCCAAGGGATTGTTCTTGGACGCGGCTGAGGTCACGCCAAGCGATTGAGCCACCCGTCGTGCCAGCGGCCTGAGAAACAGGTCGAGACTGGGTAAGGCCAGTCGGGTTGGCCGTTGAATGGCAGCAGCGACTGGAACCTACCGTGCGCCTACCGTTTGCGCGAGTGACAGGTCAACTTTGGGGTCCTCCAACCGTTGACGACCTGGTCGGAGGTAAGGCCGGGTCCAGGTCAAGCTGACCAATGACGGCCTCGACAAGGCGCCAACTCGCAATACCGACTCACCGCTTACCGCCATGTCAGTGGCCCGAAACTCAGCACTGCAGCGTTCTCGGCCACTCAAGCGCGACGACCGAACTACCGCTCAGCGCCGCCAAGCGGTCGTCGAGCCCGGCAACCTAAGGACGTACGAAGGCCCGCTGTACGAGGTGCAGCGGCCGTCGCCCGCGCGTTGCTACCAAAGTCACGTCCACCGTGGCCCGAACGCGCACCATCGACTCACTCGAGGAGTTAGCGGCTCGTTTCTCGCCGCCGCACAGCCGCCGGTCGGACCTGCTCTTGGTGCTCCGTTAGTGCAGCATCACCGGAAGGCAGAGATCGCCGGCTCGCGTCTTGCAGCACAACGACTCGGGACGACCAAATCTGCGATCATTTGCTGGACAACAGGCTTCGATTCGGGAGGGTCGATGAAGGCAGAACGACTTGATCTGCGACATGCCGTCAATGCAATTTCGGATGTGATCCAGAACCGGCCGATGCCGCTTCGAGAGTTCGATCAGATTTACATGAAGGCCGGCGACATGGTCATGCAGTCCGAGTACATCGCTCGGCGCTTCGACGGCAATGACCTGCTGTTTGTTGGCGACGGCGATGCCATCAGCTTGTGCATCGCTTACCTCCGGCAGCGAAAGGTCTTCAGCTACGGCCCCAAACGCATCCAGCTGGTCGACTTCGACGAGCGCATCGTTCACGCGGTCGAGCGCTTCGCGGACAAGGAGGGACTCAGCGAGGTGATCTCGGCCCGCCTGTACAACTGCATCGACGCCTTCCCGGAAGACCTGATGGGGCAGTTCGACGCTTTCTACACCAACCCACCCTGGGGCGCGAGCAACGATGGCGAGAGCGTCAAGGTGTTCACTGAGCGGGGGATCGAAGGTCTGCGCGGTGACGGTGAAGGCGTGATCGTCATCGCCGACGACCCGAAACTCGACTGGGCGAGGCGTGTGCTCAAGGCAACGCAGACGTTCACCGGCAACATGGGCTTCTTCGTGCAGGAGATGCAGTCTCAGGTCCACCTGTACCACCTCGATGACGCGCCGGAGTTGCGGTCCTGCAATCTCTTCATCCGGTCGGAGCCCGGCCGGGTGCCCGTGGCCAAGAGCTACGAGCTGCATGGCGCGAGGCTGGAGAATTTCTACGGACGAGAGCAGAAGCTGCATGTCCGCTACGTCCGCGAGAAGGGGCGCGTCGACTACGGCAAGGCCCCCAGCGAAACCTACGAGATCGAATACCTGGAGAAGTCCTGATGTCCTACCAGCTACAACCAGGCGCGGGCTTCATCTTCATGAAGGTCGGTGTCCATGCGCAGGAGACCCTGACCGACATATTTGCGCGCAAGCAGCGCGAGCTGAAGGATGCGGGTGTGTCGTTCTGGGGTTACGGCGGCAACACATGCCACCCGACGACCAAAGTTCAGCCCTTCGTTTCTAAGCTGGCCGCCCACGGTCAGGAGGTCTACCTGTGCATGCACGAGATGGTCTCCAAGCACTGGGCAGAGCCTGTTCGAGCCGAGGAGTACAGCGAGGACGGCGTGACCTGGAAGAAGGTGCCGGCGCCGATCAACGTGCGTGGGTCGCGGTATGCACTCGTGCTGAAGTCGCTTGAGCAGACCGACTTCGAGTTGAGCCTTGGGCATACCAAGGTCGGCATCGGTCTGCAGGAAGGGCGGCCTGGGGTCGAGTACATCCAGGGGCGAGTCGACAAGGCGTGCCTTGAACTGACCCCTGGGGCCCTGGTTCCGCGAGCTGATGACCGTGTGCTGAAGATTGGGCTGGCAGCGGCACTTGAGGCGCCCTACGCGGTGTTGCTTCGCTGAGGTGACCTGAGCTAGGCCGGAACGAACCCCGGCGCCTTCGCTTGCACCGCGTGCAGCTTGCGCACGAGCGCCCCTTCGAAGGCAGCTTGATCGGAGCCCGCCACTTCGACCACATGGAACACGGCCGCGTCGCACCCTTTGCCCGCGTCGATGCGCGCGTGCAGGGCATCAAGCCCCAGCGATTGGATCGCCTTGAGCAGCAGGTACTCCAGCGGCAGCAATCTGCCTCGCAACTGCGCCACCTCGGCGACGTGAAGAGCCAGAACCGGCAGGCTGGCGATGGCCTTTTTGTCGCCCGTCGTCACGAAGGGTAGCCCCCGGTGGATGGCCACGCTCGCGAGCATTGCCTCGCCACCGTCGAACGCCAAGCCGTGCGTTTGCGCCGCCGCATTGATGGTGGCCGACAACAGCTTTTCCGCGTCGGTCATCTTGTCGATAGTGGGGATAGCCGACAGGGTCTTGAAGAGTCGCCGCGCCGGCTTGCCTGGGCCACCGGCACGCTGCTCGCGCACGACCTGGTTGTCGACACCCGCACTGCGCGTCATCGAGCGCATCGTGGCGCACTGCGCCAGCGTGTAGCCAAGCGCGGTGATGCACTCGCTGAAGCAATCCAGAACAGATAGCTTGATCAGAACGTCGGCGTCCAGCAGCAGACGGTAGGGGTTGGCCTCTGTCATACGGCAGCCGCGACCGCGTCGATGTAAGCGCGATCCTCGGAAGACAACATCTCCGGGTCGAGCTGGGTGCGAAGCGCACGGTTGATCTGGGCAGGGACCGCCACATCGCGGTCCGGCAACATCTTCAAGGCAGCACCTGCCAGTGGCCATCGGTTCGACTGCCGGCCGAAGCACAGGATGATCAACCCCGGGTCGATGCGCAGGGCATGCCCCGTTGAGATGGCCTTCTCCACCAGTTCCCTGGCAGTGCCCTTGTCGGCGGGGCCCTGCACATGCAGGATCGGCTGACCCGTCAGAAGCTCGAAGGCGAACCGGTCTGCCGCCACTTCCTCGTCGTCGGGCGGCAGGCCATCGTCAGTCTCCTCGGGGTCGAGCGTCAGCGCCTCCACGATTGAGCGGCCGTCCCTAACATGGCCAAGGGCTATGTGGCCCAGCTCGTGCGCGATGTAGAACGACACCTGTGCCGGATGAGTCGGCTTGCGAGCCGTGAAGATGGCACCGCGGGCACCGACGCTCGTGGTCATCGCAGCCATGCCCTTGATACCGGCGGGGAACGCCGTGAGGTGGGCAACAGGTATGCCGAAGGCCGCGCAGAGCGTCAGCAACTGCCCGAAGCCCACCCAAGGCTCGGTGGCGCCTTCCAACAAGAGGTGCCGTAGCTCCAGGGCCGATGAAGGTAGTTCATGCGTGCCTTCCGGCGTAGCGGCCAAAAGAAGCCGCGCCAACCCGCTGCCGAAGCCATTCGCGGCACGTTGCTGAGGTTCCGAGAGAGCGAGGTGCTTGAACTTCGGTCGCCCTACATCCGAAAGCTGCAGCGGTGCGTTCTCGTCAAACAGGCTCAGAGGCTCGATCGACAGACGCTGCGCCAGACCGAGTTGCAGGTGCAGCCACGACGAATCGGACTCCTCTGCCTGTTCGTCCCACCAATCAGGCAGGCATGTGCGAACGAAGTCACCGGCGAAACCGGCGACCTCCAGTCGCTTGATCAGGGCCTCGGTCTTAGACATGGGAAAGCTTACTTTGAGGATACCGCTTGTCGGATCAGGTCACCGACGGCCGTGATCGCAGTGGCCAACCGGTTCGCATGCTCGGCGCTGCCATCCCAGGTCCTCAAGACCGCGTCCCGCACGACGGCCGGCACTTCGCTGGCAGCTTGAGTGCTGTCGAGATGGATATTTGCGAATTTGCAAACCTGCTTTACCGCCTTGCCGTAGCGCTTGCGAGGCTCACCATCGCCAAACAAGCGATACACCGATGAGAGATCGACTCCGGCGCCCATGGCAATGTCCTCATAGGTGATACCGCGCTCTTGCTGCCAAGATCGCAGTTCCGACACGACTTCGGTGATGGGGCGGCGACTTTGCATTAGTGAGTTGCAAGTCTACAATATTGCGAATTAAAGAGGAACCCATGCCACTACCCGACTACTTCGTCTGGACCCGTTACGGCACCGAAAGTGGCGAGGCCGTTGATTCGATCCTGGCGAGGAAGGAGCAGGAGCGGCAGGCCTCCGGCGGCATCTTTCTATGGGGGATCGGAAACAGCGTCGCACCATCAGTTCGCAAACTGTTGGCGCATCTGAAGGGCCGCGATCCCTGCGTCGTCTTCTCGCCCATGCTCGCGCGGCCCCGTGCGGTTGACGTGGCGCCCGCCGAAGTTGTGGTTTGGCAGTCCGCCCGAGGCATCGATAAGCAGGAATGGGAGCTGCCCGCCGGCACGCTGGTGACGAGCCGAGGCGGTACGGCTGGCGTCAGCAAGTCCCGGCACTACGCGCTCGTGTGCCAGCGAAACGAGGCGCTGCGCGTGAATGACAGTGGCGACCGGTTCGCCATTGCCGACTTGGCCAACTTCGCGTCCGGCAACCCAGTCGGGCACTCTCAGGTCACCGCAGTTGTCCACCATATCGGCCGGTCCGTCGATGGACCCTACGTCGCAGCCGTGATCGCAACGCTGGCCTACCCCTACGTCGTCGAACTCAGCGCCCCGATGAAGGTCGATCCGGCAAAGCCGACACCTGTCCGGATCGGGTCCGGGAAGCGGCCAATGCAGGTTCCGCTGGAAGTGTCCTGACCTATGTGGATCACTGGCTCGACGGTCGTTGCGATTTACGAGCGCTACATGCTGATGCCCTCATTGCATGCGAGCACTGGCGTCAAGCGACCGATGGCGAGGGCGAGGGCGAAGCTGTCGTACAAGGTCGCCCGCTATCAACGACCGGTGTTCCTCGCCGCATTCGTTCGGGCCTTCGAGGGCGAACGACTCAGTCCAGCCTCATGCGGGTGCTTACGCGCCGACGTCCAAAGTCAGCGAATGGCCGCCTGTGAATGCTTGCTGCCGCGGCAGCGCTGTGTTTGACGAGGCGCGGCTTGTACGGCACCGTGTGGCTCCATGTGCGCCACCCTGACGGATAGGCGATGGACCGGACCCCATCACCGGGGCCTCATGCACGCGGGCTGATTCGATTCATGTGAAGGGCGCCAGCGAGCTGGTGCCCTTCCTTTTTGGCCGGGCGTTGCCGTTTGCCGCAAAGAGCCACCGTCGGTGTGGGTCTGCTGGCTACTTCCCTCCCGCTCCAAGCTTCGACATCAGTGCCCGCACCACCTGCGTGAAAGCCTGGTCCGTCGTCTCCCCATGGGCATAAGCCGCGGCCGCATCGACCAGCGAGCGCATCGCGAGGATGCCGCCCACCTGGCGCTCCAGTGCCGAGCGCAGCTTTTGGTCATGGCCAGGCAGAAACTCTCCCGTGGCATCAGCCCCGCACCCACACTCGCAACGAGCCATGGTCTTGCTCCTCAATGAAGTAGCGTTCAATGTACCGGGTGCCGGCCAGCAACTGCACCCAGACACGAATGCAGCACCCAGGCAAGCGCGCTGCGCTCATGTTCTCAGCTGCCTGCCGGTTGTTCGGTTCTTGTCGCGCCCACGGTTGTTGCCCGCCGGCAGGCTCCTTCCACCCTTTGTGGGCAGCAGGCCCAGCTCGAAAACCCGCTTCGGATGCCAAGCTCCGCGGTCGACTCTGCTCTCGACCAAGACAAGGTAGGTCTCGGGCTCAGGGGGCCGCTTGCGCTTATGCCGCGTTGAGTTGCAGTAGTAGCACGCCGCCACAATATTTTCCGCGCGGTCTGACCCGCCGTCGGAGCGTGCCTGCAAGTGTTCCGCAGTGCACTGCAGCGCTCGGTACTGGGCCGGGTGCGACGAATGCACCGGCAGCTCAGTCGGACTGGTCAGCCACATCCTGACTTGGCAGTAGAAGCACCGGCCGGCTTGGCGTTCGAAGGCTTGGCGACGATGGGTGGCGATTTGCGAAGGCATAGGGATTCCTTGGTTGGAAATCCCCGCGCTTGCATACACCGCGTACGGGCACCGGCGCTCATGCTTTCCGGCGGGTCGACCTTACCGGTCGACGGGTCTGGGTATCAGCCAGACGCAGACGAATTCTCACTGGCAGCTCGCACGAAATCAACGGCGCCGCGAGGCCGCTGCCGGGGCCGGTCGCTTTCGCGCAACGCACCGCCGCGCTACTCGTCCCGCTGACTACTGCGCCCGTCGGCTTGCCGACGGTCATGGCGCGAGTCCCCCTCGAGAGTAGACTTCATGTTGAGGCTTCGGCCGATGGCTTGAGCTTCCCTGCTTTTCCTCCCTGAGCAGGCGCCGACGCGCTGACAGCGAAAAGGCGTTACAGCCCTGGCCCACAAAGGTCGGGGCTTTTTATTGAACGGTCCGCGGTGCGGTACTGCGGGTCCCGTCTCCACCTTGACTTCGGACAGGTTGGCCGTGTGCCAGTCGGCGTACTGTCGGGCACCATGGCCAAGCCGTTCCCCGTCAAGCCCGCCAACCCACATCGCATCTGCTGGGGCTGTGACAAGTACTGCCCGGCCGACTCGATGGCCTGTGGCAACGGCTCGGACCGCACACAGCATCCGGTCGAGCTTTTCGGCGAAGACTGGATGGACTGGGAAGTCGGGCAGCCACCTCCTCGGCCGGTCGAGCTGGCGACCGGCCTGGCGTCACCCTCGCAGTAGCCGCCAAGACGGGCCTGGGCCCTACCAGGGGTCCCGCTTGCTGTAGAAAGTTATGTCGAAGGTAGCGCGTAAGCCTACTTTCCGCATACCCATTTGCACAGGTACCGACGCCCGGTGCGCCCGTTCGTGTCACTACGCCTTCACGACCGGCATCTCGTCCCACCGTGTCGTGAACCGCGGTGAGCGCCGCTCCTGCTTGGTCGACCAGCTGCGCACCTCGTGGCCATTGCTGGCGATGGACGAATTCCCAAGGTGAACGGCGTCGCGCCCGAAGCGAAGGTTCAGCGCGTCCACAGCGGCCATCAGCGCCGGGCGCGCCTTGTCCTTGCCGGGTGGCTCCTGAACGTCAGGGGCAGCGAACAGGTCGAGCTCACCTTGAACCTGCGTTGCGGGCTGCAGGTCGAGCAGCATCACGCCCGCCTTGGCGTAGTTGAACCCTGACCTGAACTCGCGCCGTACCACGTCGGCAACCGCGCTGACGAAGTGGCGAGAGTCCGAGGTGGGCCGCACCAGGGGCACGGTGACAGAGACGCTGTGCGGCCGGTCGTTGGACCGGAAGGGGCTCGTCAGGAAGAAGACGTTGACTGCGCCGGCGACGCTGTCCTGAGCGCGCAACTTCTCCGCTGCGCGCGACGCGAATTCGCTGACCGCTTCGACGATGCCGGCCATCTCAGTCACGGACTTGCCGAACGAGCGCGACACCAGAATCTGCTGGCGTGCAGCCGGTGCGTCATCGAGGTCCATGCACGAGGTTCCGCGCAATTCGAGCAGCGTCTTTTGCAGGACCACCGAGAACTGCCGCCGCAGCATCGACGCGTCGCAGCGCACCAGGTCGAGCACCGTGCGCACGCCGGCCTCGGTGAGCTTGGCGCCGATGCGCCGGCCCACGCCCCAGACCGCACCGACTTCGGTGGCCGCCATAACCTGGTCGAGCTCAGCCTGCGTCAGGAGCCCGAAGTTGCAGACTTGCGCCAGGCCGCTCGGGTAGGACCCCGGCTTGCGGTCGGCCGTCTTGGCGACGTGGTTGGCGAGCTTGGCCAGCGTCTTGGTCGGCCCGAAGCCGACGCTGGTCGGCAGCCCGGTTTCTCGCAGCACGGCGGCCCGCAGGTCGCGGCCAATGGCCACCAGGTCGCTGTGCACGCCGGTGAAGTCGAGGAACGACTCGTCAATCGAGTACACCTCCTGCCGCGGCGCATACCGACCCTCGACAGCCATCATCCGGCTCGACATGTCGCCGTACAGCTCGAAGTTCGCCGACACCGCGATGAGCCCGGCGCTGCGCTCGAGATGGCGCACCTGGAACCACGGCTGGGCCATCTTGACGCCAAGCTCCTTCGCCTCATTGCTGCGTGCGATGCAGGCGCCGTCATTGGACGACAGGACGACGACAGGCTTGCCGTTCAGCCGCGGCTGGAACACCCGCTCGCAGCTGACGTACATGTTGTTGGCGTCGACGAGCGCGAACACGGTAGCCTGCGCACGCCAGGTCAGTCGACCAGCGACTTGATGACCGTCGTCACCACGCCCCAGATTTCGAGCTGCTCACCCGCGGGGACGACCATGTCGGCGTGGTCAGGCGCCGCGGCCTCCAGCTTGACGACGTCGCCCTGCCTGAACAGTCGCCGACACACGAGTTCGCCGTCCACGACGGCTACGACGACGCTGCCGTGGTGGGCCGTCAGGGCACGGTCGACGAGCACAACGTCGCCTGTGTCGATTCCGGCGTCCCGCATCGCGGAGCCCGCAGTGCGCATCATGAAGGTCGCCTGCGGGTGACGGATGAGCGCTTCGTTCAAGTCCAGGCGGCGGACGGTCGCATCCGCACCGGGAGAGCCGAATCCAGCTGACCCGGTCGGCGCCTTGGCGGCGGTCGCTGCAGCGCCATCGCGCCCCACGGGCGCCATGTCTGGAAGCGTATTGAAGCTGGACATTTATACAGTCTAGCGTTCTGCGGAACGCCGGCAAGGGTGGCTCTCGCCCGCCGTCGGGCAGGTCGACCGGCCACACCAGGGTGAGCTGCCGGACAGGCCATTCCCGCACTGAACAAAAATCCTGTACACCTCGCAGCGCCGCCAAGTCCTTGATTTCTATAAGCGAATCGGCGCGCAGTACCGCCACCTGTCCAGTGCAAATGTTCTTGAGCGGGTCGCAATCCCAGGCGGTGGCCGTCGCCGCTGAGGCAAGTGGTTGATTTCAATGATGTATTCGGGTTTGCCGTGCGCTGGCACACCCTATGCAAAGACAAAGGCAACCGAACCACAAACCCGAGACCACCATGACCGCCACCCTGCACACCGCCTACACGTTCCGCCCCAGCACTGGCCGCCGCGCTCACCAAGTCAGCATGCCCGCCGGTACGCAAGTCCTGCAAGGCGGCACCTTCCGCACGATGGCCCTCCTGGCGCTGGCACCGGTCCTTGGCTTGGCATTCATCATCGCCGCCCCTCTCGCTGGTCTCACCGCGCTGGTCTGGACCGCGCTGCAAGCCCTCATCCACAGCCCCAAGGCCCTGCGTACCCTGCGCAATGTCGCCCTGTTCTTCGCCGCCCCGTTCATCGGCCTGGTCTACGTGGTGTTGATGCCCGTCGGCGGCCTGGTGCTGCTCGCGGTTGCTGTGACGAAGCGTTGACAGTCGACGCAAGCGCTCATCAAGAGCAGGAGTTAGAGCGGGCATCAGCCCGCTTTTCGCGTCATGACAGGCAGTCACCGGCACTCTGAGTCCGCACCGCTCGGCCCTGAATGACGCTTGCTTGTCTCAGCCCTGCGCACTGTCGTTGCGGCCGGCCACCAAGTCGTACTTATCTCGCCTCCGACCAGGCCGCAACTGCCGCGGCTCATGCATGTCGGTCTCGACGCACCGCACATGGTCTGGATTCAGGCGAGAGAGCCGGCCGAGCGGCTCATCAAGTTGCTATGCCCGTCCCAAGGCCAAGCGAGAGGCAGCCAAGGCAGCGCTCGCCGCGTTGGCCAATCGAGCCGCAGCTAACGCCGCCCCTCGATGCGCAGCAGGCGTACCGTTTCCTAGTGGCGATGACTTTTGCACCGCCGTGCGCCTAGCCTGCTCAACCGCTTCCCACGTGGCGCCGGGCGTCAACTTCAGGAGTCGGTATGCGTCCTCTACCGACACCGTAGGAAGCGCCGGCGGCGCCTGGGCCGGAGCCGACGGCCGTGGCGGCTGGGCAGAGGCCGCCACCGGTGCCACTGGAGTGTCGACTGGCAGACGCACTGTTTGAGGGACAGCTGGCAGACCCAGGAGCGAGAGCTGGGTTGTGGGAGGTGCCGGGCTTTGCGCGGGAGCGGCTGGCCTCGGCTGTTCAGTCGGCGGCGCCACCTGTCGGGCGGGCGCAGGACTATTGCTGACTCCGTTGGCTTGCGCGGCAGCCTTCGCACGCTGGACCAACTCGAGCAGCGCCAATGCACGGGGCACCTGGCGGAACTGGAGCTCATGTTCCAACTGGTTGAGAACATCTGGCTTGCCTCGCGACGATGCGAACAATTCTTCCAGGTCCCCGATTCGGGACTGCATCAATGGACGGGGCATGTCAGGTGACCTCCTGCTCATCAACCTCTTCGTCTGCTTCGACCCCGAGCGGGTCCACTTCCTTGTGGTGCACCCAGACCGAGTTGTCCACGACGTCGGCGCCCAGAGGCTCGATTCCCAGCCGATGAAGCGTGGCCAACAGGTCCTGCATGACGTCGTCACGACGCCGCACAAAACTCGATGCGAAGCAGCGCCAGAACGTCCAGCCGGCGCGCTCGAGGACGCGCTGCCTGCCCATGTCGTCCTGCCACTGGCCAGGCCCGTGGAAGCGGTCGCCATCACACTCGACTGCCAAACGCCGGCCCTCATTGCCTTCAACCACGAAGTCCATTCGGTAACCACCGCAGGGCACCTGCGGCTGGACGCGGTAGCCGCGCTTCACGAGCTCGTCGAACATCTCGCGTTCGAAGCCGGACTCGCACAGGTCGCGCAGCGACTGGACCTTCTTGGCATCGCGTTGGAAGGGCTGCTGGAAGTGGCGAATGATGCGGCCGCTGAGCGAGTCCTCCGAAAACTGGTTGTCGGGCACCGACCGGAACAAGTACATCCGGTCGCGGGCCCGAGACATCGCCACGTTGATGCGCTGCTGAATATCTGCCTTGTTCGCCGCCGTGCGGTCACCAGGTGCCAGCACCATTGACACCATCATGATGTCGCGCTCCCTCCCCTGGAAGACGGGCGGGGGGCCCACTGCAATCCTGCGGGCCACGATGTCCCCCTGCGAAATCTGGTTCGTCACAAGCTCGTTGATGCGCGCAGCCTGGGATGTGCCCAGCAAGGTGACCACGCCGATGGACCGACCGTCGAACTGCGGGTCCCGCAGGATGGCGCGGATTTCATCGATGATGGCCTGGGCCTCACCCTCGTTGACATCACCCTTTCGGATGCCGCCCTTCACGAACACGTCGACCAGCGGCGGGTCCAGCCGTTCATTAGCCTTGGGCACACGCAGCGGCCGGATGTCACCCTGGTAGAACTCGCGGTTCGAGAACTCGATGATGGGCGACACGCAGCGGAAGTGCTCTTTGAGCATGACCGAATTGCCGGCGAAGACCACGCGCGCCAAGTCGTAGATGGACTTGTCTGGAGTCATCTCCGAGCCGTGCGGCTGCCGGCCCAAGAAGCGTGTTTCCAGCTCCTTGATTTTGGTCTCGGCCAAACCGACGGCAGACGGCGACACCTGCTTGTGGTCGCCGACCACCAGTACCTTGCGACCGCGCAGCAGGGCCGGCAGCGCCCAAATGTCTGATTGAGAGGCCTCGTCAATGACCACGAGGTCAAAAAGGCCCACCTCTGGCGGGATGGTCTCCGACACGCGCCAATGGGGCAACACCCAACACGGCACAGCCTGGTAAGCCCTCGTCATTGCGTCGCGTGCCGTTCGGCGGTGTCGCACTGCACGTACACCGGTGCCGGACCCCATGGCCTGGACTGCATTCAGGTAAGCCTGAAGTGCCTGGCGCACGGAGTCTGGGGAGTTGTTGAAGACTCCGAGCCACGTTTTCTCGGCCACCAATTCCTGGTACGTCCGTGCCAGCGTGGTGGTGAGCTGCTTGCGCTCTTCGAACAACCCTCTCAGCGTGTGATGCCCGTCGATGCTGTCAAGGAACATCACTGCCTGGCGCCACGCCCAGGCTTCGGCCCAAGTGGGCGGCGTGAGCGGGTCCGTGTCGACGACAGCGGCCTGCGTCCTCAGCTTGGCCGCCCAACGTGTCGCGCCGGCGGCTGAGAGCGCGGCAGTCACTCGGTCAATTTCCGCAAGCGATGGCAGCAGGAGGGTGAGCCGCGCCAGTTCTGCCTGCAGCGCCTGCCAGGTGGTCTGCAGCACCCCCTCGTCGGCGGTCGGGCGACTCAAGGACTCGGCCAAGAAGCCGCGCAGTTCCTCGACGACACCGCCTTGGTGACCGTCGAGCAACCGGAGAAGCTCCTGGACCCGGCGTAGCGCGTAGGCCAGCCGGCTCTTATCCAGGTGAGCCTGCAGGCTGGCAAAGGCGTTGGCAACGAAAACCTCGCCGCCTTCCCACATCTTGTCCGCGACAGGCCTGCCGAAGACCTCGGCCAATCGGTCATGGAGGTGCGCGTCGAAGTCAAACCGGAGCTTGCGCACGTCCTCTACGGTCGACTCCCAGTGGGCGACGAGGCGGAACCAGTCGTCGACGGTTCCATGCCCCGATTCCAGCCCGAACTCACCGGCGAGCGCAGCCCAACGGGCCAGGACCTTGCGGGCAGCCAGGCGCCAGGCGACGGCCTGTTCGACCAACTCCCACTCTGGTCGACCCGCCGGCTCAACACCTTGGACCGTGACCGCCGCCACCAGCTTGCGCGTGTCCCCCTGGCCCAACCCGAACGGCATGGCGAAGGCTGACTTCCCAGCCACCAAGCGGACCAGTGCGTTGGTGAAGTCCACGCTCTGTTCTGCCTCCGGTGGCACCGACACAGCCTTGCCTACAAGCTCCCGGCGCTCTCGCTCCAGTTTGCGGACCTCTTCGCAGACGGCGAGAAGGGACTGAAGGACTGGGTCCACAGGTTGAAGGTCGGCAATCCGCTTGCTCAGCACCTCCAACCACGGTGCCCGGGTGGCCACCAGCTTGGACTTGAGGGTCATCCTGTCGTCCAGGAATTCGACCAGTGCCTGGGCCTTCTCGAAGGTGGCGAGCTGCGCATCGACCAAGGCAAGCGTGCTGCCATGCAACACGCTGGAGTCGATGGCCTTGGCCTTGACCAGGTCACGATGCAGCCCGACCAGGTCGCTCCATAGTGGGAAGGCGTCCACGGCAGGCAGCGTGAAGCCCAGGTACGCGATGTCAGTGCCGACCATTAGGCGAGCACGACGAAGACCATTGAGCGCGGCGTCATCGACGGGTAGCACCCCGTCCTTCTTGGCCGGCGGCTCATCGTCAAACCACTGGTGCTGTTCGGCTTGCTCCAAGGCTAGCCGGGCAAGTTCCTCCGGCATCATCGACCTGCCCTGGTAGGCATACGTCTCCATGTGGCGAAGCGCGTGCGCAGCAACGCTTTGGTCCACATGCGAAATCTTGGCGTGCAGGTGATTGAGCTTGGCCTCGGCAGCGGTAATCGTCGCGGCCGACCGCGTGGGGTTGATGCTCGCGACGCTGGAGGCAATCGCCTGGATGGCGTGCTCAAACTGCTTCATGCCGTCCCGTTCGTCGGACAGCAGCGCCACGCTCAGCGGCCGGATGCCTTCGGGAAGCTTCTCCTGCAGCACCGCCAGGGCCGACTCGCCTTTGGCCGTCACCAGGACGCGCTTGCCCTGCGCCAGGTAGTGGCAGATGACGTTGGCAATCGTGTGCGTCTTGCCGGTTCCGGGTGGGCCCTGCACGACCACGCCGTCGTTGTGATGCAGCTTCTGGACGATGGATACCTGCTCGTCGTTGTACGCCATCGGGAAGTACAGCTCCATCGCATTGGTGCCGCCATCGCTGGTGGACAGGCCACGGTAGGGCTGCTCCGGCTGCACGCGAACGGTGTCGCCGCCGTGCTCGACAAACTTCCTGATAACGCTCGGCAGTGCGGTTGCACTCCCGACCTTGGCCTTCAAACGCCTGATGTCTTCAAGGAAGATGTCACCGGACCGCTTGCGGGCGAACAGCACCCAGTTGTTGGTGATGTGCAGCTTGTCGCCCGGTCGCGGCAGAGGGTCGGTGCTCGCACGCGTCTCGTAGGTGCCGGCCGGGTCAAGGTAGCTGACGGCGGCTTTGAGCATGCCGTCGTAGGTGCCGGGCTCGAACGGGTTGATGCGACTGGCCGCGGTGGCCAGGGTGGTTCGCCAGGTTGCCTCTAGAGCGGGGACCCCTGCAACGTCCATTTCGGCGAAGCAGTCCACCTCCAAGCGTGGCTCGGTGCTGCGGGGGCGAACCTCAAGCTCAAAGGTCTTCTCGTTGAGCGTCACCTCGCAGGCCTGGACGATAAGCGGGTATGTCAGCGCGGTGCCGAAGTTCACCTTCTTCCAGGCTGCGTATCCGATGCCCCACGCCAGCTCAAGCGGCGTCTCGGCACCTTCTGACGCAATGGTCTGGTGGAGCGCGAAGAGGCGCGTGTAGCAGGCGATGGCACGCCGGCGCGGGCGCTCGGCGCTCGCCCACGGCGTCCACTGGAATTCAACGTACCAGTCGAAGGCTTCCCGAATTTCCGGGTGGTCGGTGAGCGAGATACGGCTGGCGACTTCGCGGCCCTCGTAGATGACGAGCTCCGCGCGCAGCTCCGGGGTCTTCTCAGGAGACTTGGGCAGCGTCACCCAGGGCTTGAGCGCATCGTCGAGCTCCGGTGGAGCAATTTCCTGCAGGCGCGGAAAGCGCAGCCAGACGTCGTCGCCGTCGACCTGGAGGTTGAACGCCACATCCGGCAAGGTCGCCATCTCATGCTGGTGAGCAAGAAAAGGGGCGTCCCTGGGGATTTCGAAAGGCGGCTTCGCCTTGAGCTTTTCCACCTGCTCGATGTAGGTCAGCAGGTCAATGATGCGTTCGGCGCCTTCAATCACTTCTTCAATCCCCTGAACTTCTTGGGTGCGGTGTCCGCCGGCTGGCCGATTCCGTGGGCGCTGCAGTGACTCATCAGCAGTGCCTCCAACATGTTGGTGAGGCTACGGTTGTCCCGGGCAGCTGCTTCTTGCAGCAAGAGCTTGAACCGGGGCGTGACCCGGAAGCTCATCGACACGGTTTTCTCGGCGGACATATTGGCAGCGTATGTATAGAGGAAAACCATACAGCGCTGCCGCTGGCCAGGGGCACCCGCAATGGGTCGTCTACCGTCGGAAGGCGGGCAAAAGTCACCATCTGTGGTGGACAGATACGCGTCGGCACTGGCCGCTCCGAAGGTCAGTTTTCTGGATTGACGGCTTGCGGCGGCTGTCGGCCACATCCAGTCATACGATCGATCGGAAAGTCGCCACGCCAATGACCGGTTTCAACGTCGACCGGTCGTTCATTAAGAGATCCGCCACCAACTCTTATGGGTCAAGCGGGCTCTACTCATGAAGTCCTGACGGTCGGCAAGGTGTAGGCAGAAGCCCTACTTTTGCTGTTGCGCGCAAGCGGCCGAACCGCCTGCGTGCCACATAGATCGAGGTCAATTCATTGATGCCGCATCGGCCATGTCCCGTCGAACTGGCCTCGATTGCGGCAACGTGACCACCGACGGCGACCCGACAGACAGCCTCGGCCTAGCGCGGGTGGACGTAGACGGCAGCGAAACCACGATGGTCGCCATCACTGCCGCAGTTACTGAAGTTCGACGTGCGGTGGCGCGACGACTTCGAACCGGTAAACGTCTCCCGATTTGCAAAATGATCACTTCTCAAAAGGTGGGTTCTGATCAACCACCTGACATATCAGGATGGCGTTGTTACCAACCTTAAAGTACCGTGTTTGCGATGCCGGAATCAGCTTTTTGCACCGCCAAGGGGCGCCCGCTCCTGACGAAGGTTGTTGTGACGTGACAGCTCACTGCAACCCGTACCGGACTGACTTCCCCGTTGTCGGCATAGGCTGTTCGGCGGGTGGGCTCAATGCTCTTGAAAGATTGCTCGCCCATGTTCCAACCCGCGCCGGGATAGCTTGGGTCGTCGTCCAGCACCTCGCACCTGACCACCTCAGCGCGCTGCCAGCACTGCTGCGCCGCATCACCGACATGACCGTCGTCGAAGCGATCGACGGCATGCTCGTCGAACCGGACTACGTCTATGTCATTGCGCCGAACTGCGACCTGTCGCTGCTGCACGGCAGGCTTCATCTGCTTGACCCGCATGCTCCGCGAGGTTTACGCCTGCCGATCGACTTCTTTCTGCGGTCACTTGCAGTGGACCAGGGTGACAGAGCCATCGGCATCATCCTATCGGGCATGGGATCAGATGGCGTCCTGGGCCTGCAGGCCATCAAGGATTCAAACGGGCTGACGCTGGTGCAGGACCCCGACAGCGCTCAGGCCGACAGCATGCCACGATGTGCAGTCGAGGCCGGTGTCGCCGACATCGTCGCTTTGCCCGAGTCCATGGCGGGTCGCATCATCGACGTGTTGCGCGGGCCTTCGCCACGCAAGGCGCTTGACCCACCGGCGCAGGTCGACATTCGCAGCTTGCTGGACAAGATAATCGGCTTGCTGCGCCAGCGCAGTGGCAACGACTTCTCGCTCTACAAGACCAACACGCTGCAGCGGCGCATCGAGCGCCGCATGTCCGTCCATCGGGTCGCCACCATCGACGACTATATCGACCTGCTGCGCGGCAATCAGACCGAACTTGACCTGCTCTTCAAGGAACTGCTGATCGGCGTGACCAGCTTCTTTCGGGATACAGCGGTATGGGAGACGCTGCGCGCCCATACGCTGCCTGATCTGCTGGCGCGCCACTCGGACGGCAACACGGTGCGGGCCTGGGTGGCAGCCTGTTCGACAGGCGAGGAGGCGTATTCGCTCGCGATGACATTCAAGGAAGCCATTGAGCAGTTGCAGTCACCGGCGCGCATCACGCTGCAGATCTTCGCCACCGACCTCGACAAGGACGCGATCGATATCGCACGAAAGGGGCTGTACCCGGTCCAGATCGCCGCCGGCGTGTCGGCCGAACGGCTGGCGCGCCACTTCGTGCATGAAAAGGGCGTTGGCTACCGCATCAAAAAGGACATCCGTGAGATGGTGGTGTTCGCGTCGCAGAACATCATTTCCGATCCGCCATTCACGCGGCTCGACATCCTCAGTTGCCGCAACCTGCTGATCTACTTCGACAACCGCCTGCAAAAGCAGTTGCTGCCCTTGTTTCACTACGCCCTGAACCCGCACGGCGTGCTCGTGCTCGGCAGCGCCGAAACCGTGGGAAGCCACGCCCACCTGTTTGCGACACTCGATCACAAGGCGCGCATCTTTCGCCGGATCGAGCAGCCTCTGTCGATGGCCGACATCGAGTTTCCCGGCAAGGTGCGTGAACCCATCTCAATCACCAGCCAGACCAGCATGACGCTACGCCCCGACAACCTCGCCCAGCTGACCGATCAACTCATCCAGCAGACCTGGGCGCCGCCGGCCGTGCTGGTCAACTCTGAAGGCGACATCCTGTACATCAGCGGACGCACGGGGAAGTACCTCGAGCCGGCCGCCGGCAGGGCCAATGTCAACATCCACGCGATGGCGCGCGATGGTCTGCGTGAAGCCCTTGTTGGTGTCATCCACAAGGCACTGAAAGATCCGCAACCCGTCCTCCTGAACGGGCTGCGCGTGGGCACCAACGGTGGCACCCAGGTGGTCGACGTGATCGTGGCGGGACTGGCCAAGCCCGAGGCCCTGCACGGGCGGGTCATCATCGTCTTCAAGGACGTCGCCACACCAGTGGTACGCCGCAGGACGATCAAAAGCGCGACAGCCGAGACCCCCAGCGTGCTGGCGCAGGAACTGCAGCAAGCTCGTGAGGCGCTGCAGGTCACCCACGAAGAAATGCAGTCGACGGTCGAAGAGCTCAAGTCGAGCAACGAGGAACTGCAGTCCACCAACGAGGAGTTGCAATCGACCAACGAGGAACTGACGACATCAAAGGAAGAACTTCAATCGGTCAACGAAGAACTGCAGACCGTCAATGCCGAACTGCTGTCCAAGGTCGACGATCTGAACTGGGTTCGCAACGACATGACGAACCTGCTCAACAGCACCGAGATCGCCACGGTATTTCTCGACGGCGAGATGAAGCTGCGGCGCTTCACGACCGACGCCACCAAGATCTTCAGGATGATCGCTGGCGACGTCGGCCGCCCGCTGGCGCATGTCGTCAGCGACCTTGACTACCCGCAGTTGATCGACGACGCACTCGAAGTGTTGCACACCCTGGTCTTCAAGGAGACCGTGGCCACCACTCACGACGGCCGCTGGTTTCGCGTGCGTGTCATGCCCTACCGCACCCAGGCCAATATGATCGACGGGGTTGTCGTCACGTTCACCGACGTCACGGCCATCAAGTTGCTGGAAGCCGAACTGCGGGTGCGTGGCATTCAACCGCCGCCGAGCTGACGATCATCGACCCAGGAGTCGGTCATGCATAACAACAACGATCGCGAGTTGCGCCAACGTGCGGAAGCTGCCTTGTCCCAACGGACGCCGATCGATCGCTTGTCCGACGGCGACACCGTGCGCCTGCTACACGAGTTGAAGGTGCACCAGATCGAACTCGAGATGCAGAATGAGGCGCTGCGCCAAGCGCAGGCCGACGGCGCAGAAACCATGCATCGGCTAGTAGTCGCCTGCGAAGTGGCCGAAGCGGCCAGCAGGGCAAAGACGGTATTCCTGTCGACCATGAGTCACGAACTGCGCACACCCCTGTCTGGGGTCCTTGGCATGTTGCACCTCGCGCGAAAACGCGCCACCGATGCCAAGCAGATCGAGTGGCTGGGCAAGTGTGATAGTGCCGCGCGCCACCTGCTGGTCGTGATTAACGACGTCCTGGATATCACCAGGATCGAAGCGGCGCGCCTGATGCTCGAACAGACCGACGTGACGCTCGACACCGTGATGGGCAACGTGCAGAACTTGGTGGCGCCGCTGGCAGCGGACAAGTCCATCGCGCTTGAACTGGACCTCGCAGCGGAACTCGTGGATCGCACCTTGGTCGGCGACCCGACTCGACTGGAGCAAATCCTCTTGAACCTGGTGGGCAATGCCGTCAAGTTCACATCCGCAGGGTATGTGGCTGTGCACGCATTCCCCAGAGAAGAAACTTCGACCGATGTGCTGATTCGATTCGAGGTCACTGACACGGGCATCGGCATCAGTGCTGAAGACCAGACTCGCCTGTTTCACGCATTCGAGCAGGTGGACGGTTCGATCGCGCGCAAGTTCGGTGGCAGCGGTCTTGGACTGACCATCTGCAAACACCTCGCCGAATTGATGGGCGGCGCCATCGGTGTGCGCAGTGTGGCGGGTCAGGGCAGTACCTTCTGGTTCACTGCGCGGCTGGGCAAACGCGACCTGCCTGATGCGCCTTGACCTTTAAGAAACCGACACCGGTGGAGCAGTATGTAACAAGAGTAGCTTCCGACCGCAGGTGATCCACTGGGCTTGCGCCAAGTTGACGACAACAGCCGAATGAATATCTGTACTCTGTCTCGAAAAGCTGGTCAAACACTCATCCCGGAACGGTGATGGTTGCAGGTGCAAGCAATCAAGTTCTCGCGCCTGACAACAGCAACGCGACCTGAGGGGTACGTCCCGGTTTGGGCACCGGCACTTGAATGAGCCACTTCCGTGGGCTGTGCCGACGAACCACTGAGCCACCAAAAGCGCATGCAAGTCATCAAGTGAATTCGCATTTTGACTTCTTCAGGTGGCTCAACTGCATCTCGGCAAGGTGGCACAAATTCGAGCCGGCGCCAACAGTCCGGCTGCTATGTGTCGGCAGCGTGAGTGCACAACGTTCCGGTGCAGTTTCGTTCATCCGGGACCTTGTGTTGGTCAATGGTGGCGATTTGCGAACGACGGCCGTCGTCATCCAGAACTCTTCAGCGGCGACAGCGAAGGTCGAGATCCAAGGTAGACCGGTCGTTCGGTTAGAAATCCGCCGCCGGCTCCTATGGGTCGAAACCAGCGGGCTGCGGGCGGCGGGAGCAGTCGTTCGACTGGTGTCGGCGCCAAAGTCAGCTACCAAGTTTGGCATGGTTTTATCGCCAGATAGAGCCCGGGCGTATCACACCACCATCCGGAAGATGGAGTTCTCCCCTTCTGGAACAGTTACTTGCCATCACATTCGACGCCTTTCCCGACGGCGACTTGCAAGTCTTGTCGAATTGAGCCGCTGTATCACACGCGAATCCGGAAAGCTCTGGAATTTTCTTCCAAATCAATCACTTGCTATCACATGGCCACCAAGCTCTGGGTCAGCGACGCACTCCAGATCCTGACGGAAAGCTTGGCGGCGGTCACCCAGGAGCAGAACGAGCCGGACTGGAAGACCCAGTTGTCAAATCACAAGGATCGGGTGGCCGAACACCTGATGGCGTTTGCCAACCATCCCAACGGGGGCTATCTGGTGTTCGGAGTGAATGACGCGGGTCAGTGCGTGGGTGCGCACCAGCACTTCGGTGGCATACGGCGGGGCGACCACCCTTCTTGCGCTCAGGGCGCGAACAGGCTGCGTCCACCGCTGCGGCCATGGCCGAAAAATCGATCAGCGCATCCATCGCCGCCAAGGTCTGCACGTAGCCTTCGAGCTTGGACTTGCGCTGCTCGCGCAAGATCAGGTCATCGGGTTGCTCGGGCAGGAAGAAGCTCGAAGGCTTGATGCGCGGTGTGATCATGCGCGACATCTTGCCGACGCGGTCGCGGGCGGTACAGGGTGGTTTCTAGAACTGCCCCAAATACTGCCCAGTCGTCTGCAATCGGTAGGTTAATTTGTCTTCGTAGTCCCACTTGGTATTGAGAATAGCCCACCGCCGCCGGTAATACAACTATTTACTGCATTGCATGCAATCAATTTCCATTGGTAGTTTTTCCCTGCAGTGAGTGGCGATGGAACTACACCGTTCCGAATGGGAAATTTGCCGGACCGATAAACAACATCACTTGATCCGAATGGCGCGGTGAGAATGATTACTTCAAGTGAGGCGAAGTTGCCGCCAGAAGTTGGAAACGTCGTGCCGTCGCCATCTGTATGCCAGGCTAGCACGGGGTTCAGGCTGTCAACGACGGCGCCGCTGATGGGCATAGTTGATTCAGGCACGACTGGCGTTGCTGTTGCGCTTGCGGTAGAGAATAGTCCGTCAATTGAAGTCAGGCAGGCCCTTGGCTCGACGAAGTCGGTGCATGCCGAAACCTCCCACCTGTATGTGGTCCCCCACTCCAATGCGAGTCCGCTAGGTCGCGAGAAGCCGTCTATACGAAATACATCTGGAGATGGATATTGAACAGATTCAAAAACTAGGTCCTGCAATGAAAATGGAGCCTTATACAGTTTCGCTTGCATCGCCCTAAATCCGCTTCCGCCTGTGATCCTAAATGGCCCAGGGTAAACTGTGTGAATCAGCGTTCCTCCAGTTGGATACGTCTGAGTTGGTACGACCATAGAAGAAGTCGATGGGCATTGATTCGGCAGAACTTGAGTTTGCCCGTTGCAACCCGATGCGGCAACTCTCAGTACTGCGTCGCCGCTGCTCACGCTCCCCGAAGCATTTGAAACTTTAACGCTATAAACTGAGCCGCTGTCCGCAGATGTCACCACCGGAAGAGTGTACTGGGCATTGTTGGCGCCTGGAATATCAATCCCCGCCAATCTCCACTGATAGGTCACAGGGCTCGAACTTACGACTTCAATAGTGAATGTAGCATTTTGTCCAGCTGTTACATCAATACTTACTGGTTGCTTAACAATAGAAGGCGCTGATGCCGTGGGTGTTGTACTTGCAGCTTGAATTGTGAGTGTCGTCGAAGACAAAGTGGAGCCTCCATAGGCGATCGACACCTGCTGAAGTCCTTGAATAGAGGGGGTACAACCTGAAATTTCTCGATTCACAAATGTGCCGCCGGCACTTGTAGTTACAACCGCAGCATTGCAACCTGCACCAGTCATCGTAAGACCAATCTCAGGAATATTATTTCCTGACAACGTGCACAGGAGTGGACTGCCAACCTTGGCCGTGGAGCAAGTAAATGTCTTGACGGTTGAACCTTGCATTGCTGCACTCGACCCCGGGCACAATCCATCCACGTGCCTCTTAAATAACTTCCAACTTCCATGAGAACAGGATGTTGCGTTAGAACATTCGACAAATGCCTCGCCCTGCCCAAAGCCAAATGCTGTGCCAACAGTCAATAATCCATCCCCGCCTACATGCTTGTAGGCCGGGAAAGTTGGAGGCACTAATGCATATGGAAATCCGAAACCCCCATCATTTATGAGAACTTCTGCAAGCAACGGCACACTGCCAACCAGTTCAGAAACTCCGCTTCCACAGTGAGTCCGCTGGCGCTGCCCCTTCAAGACTGGATTCGTGCGCTGGCCGTCGAAACTAATGAGTCCGTCACCATTTTCAAGTAAGAGTTGCACGCCATCGACAGTTATGGTTTTCAGCCCAATTCCTACTGTGATGGGAATTCCACCTGGAATCATCGCCCCGGCACGTGACCAGTCCGAAATGGCGGCAATGAAGTCACCAGGATTTTCTTCCAACCCATACAGCGCCTTTGCGGCAGTTCGTTGTATTGCTGTGCGTCCCATGTATACACTGCCCGCATCCCCCATCTGGTAACATGAAATTTGACTGCATAGTGCTGCCAATTTCCCCATATAGTAATTGTCAAATCCCTGCGGGAAACGAATTGACTTATTGCCAAGAGTTATTGTTGTAGCCTGGGAAAATATTCCTGAATGCGGACTCCCGAGCGTCAGCACACTCCCGACATGATCGTTAACAACCTGCCAGTCTAGGCCGTCCATTTTTCCTTGCAATTGAATTAGTGTTCTTGCAAGAATGCCACCAAATGAGTGTGCAATTATATGTACTCTGGAGAACTCGGGACGCAGCGCTTGAATTGTCTCAATATACCTTTTAAGCTCTACAGCAGAATCTTGAAATCTTTGATTAGTTCGCCATTTAAACTCATATACGTCAAAGCTTTTCCCGTTTCTGGAGGGCGTCTGCCCTACAATTGTCTTGAAATCTCCCCACGTGCTTGAGCCGCCGCCTACCTTTTCCTCCTTATTAAAGCCATGTATAAATATAACTGGCTCACCACCACTCGCTGTATCGTTTACCAATTCTGAGGATACTTCAGAAACAAGGCAAAGCGCTGTTGGATTGATTAGTGCTTCCGTCGTACTCCCAGAACAGGCTAACAATTCCCGCTCTTCCTTTGTCAGCGAAGTCGTCTTTTGAAGCCTATGTCGACCCAACATTGAAAATGATGCGTAATTTGGCTTAAATGACGTCTTCTCTGCTAGGGGTCGCCTTCTTTCCGTCATTGAGGCAGGTGTTGCCAACCCCTCTAACCCAGAGATATTTATGAGCTCGTTGCCACTCGAGATATCCCTGCCAAATTCAATTTTTATGACGCTCGATCCGGAGGGAAGATTGAAGCGAGATGCCTTTATCTCGAGTGGGCCAATTAAGTTTGTGGCTGAAATGGCGAGGCCACTCCCATCAAGTGCCCTAACCGAAGCGCCGTCAGTTGTCACTCTGCCGATAGTAGTGCTAGCGGGCGCGATAACTTTAATGACTCCGGCATATACTTGCTCGTTCGACGCCCTCTCAGCCTTCACAGCTAGGGCGTATGCAATATCAATTGGTGTGGAAACGGAGTCTGTGTTGACAACGAGACTCCATGTGCCATTAATCTTCTTGAGTGACGTGCTTGGATGCACAGTAAGAAGCCGTACTGTGGGGAGGCCCATTGAAGGTACAAAGGTAATATTTATCTTGTATTCTGCGTTGGTTCCAAGTAGCGCATAGTTTATATTCCCACTCGCGGAGTCGTTTGCATTCTCGCTACCAACCCCAGTAAGTGAGAGACCTTCTATCCCTGTCTTAGGTGTATTGCTTGATGGAATAGTAGTCAAGGCTTCAGCGTTTTCACTAGACTCCTTTCCTCCACCACATGCGGTCATCAATATTGGAAGTGCGAATAGGATTGCACTTACCGCAACCCTACGTATTCCGGAATATGTACTGTTGTTCATTGCTTTCCTCAATACCTGATTTGTCTTAGTTTATTTATCTATTTATTGGCAGTGGGCCGTTAGCCGTTGGCCGGCCCACTCGTCACAAGCCTATCGGCTAGCTTTGAGATCCGTCAATCCCCTAAATAGGGTGGAGGAACAGCCGTTGCATTTGCCTAGGAATGCGCGGTGGGCAAGGCATGCGGCACTAACAACATCATGTTGTGTGGGCAGCGCGCAGCACCCTTGGGTTGGAATCCCGATCCCGGGTTTGTTGGACTCTGGAGGTATTTCATACCGATATCCGGGCCAGCGCATAAGTTGCCGAACTACCTGTCATCCCGTGAGGTCGGCTTTGCTGCCACTATTTCAAATTGCAGAAGGGCAGGTTCGGGTCGTGCCTTGCCGGTCGAACTGGTGAAGTCGACGCTGGTAAGCCGTCATCAAAGTCGATGACACCGTCGCGCCTGCTTCGGCGCTCTGCGATTGACTCATCGCACGTCAGGTCGGAGACTTCCGGAAATCTCGCTTCGAGGAGTGCTTCCATGAACGGCGTCGACGCTGCCGAGGGCCGGACGCTACGCACACTGTTCGTGGGTGAGAGCCACGACATTGAGATGCTGCGGATGAGCTTTGGAACCCGTGCAGAAGTAGCCTCTGTGCAGCAGGTTCCCGATTGGCACTACGCGTGGGTCGCGATACGAAGCGGGCTGATCAATTCGGTCGTGGTCGATCCCACGTCGACGCGAGGCGGCGTGGACGCTGCGGTCGGAGCGATCTTCGCAGTCCGGGACGAATTTGAGGAGATCGTGTTCGCCCTCTTCGGAGACGACGACGAACTCGACACGCTATTGGCTAAGCTGCCATCCGCGGCCGCTTTGCGACTTTCTCACTGCTACCGGACCCCGCGCCAGCGGTCGGCCGAAGCGGAGGCCAAGATTGCGGATAAGTTCGTCGACTGGCAACGCCACCGCGTCGCCAAGCGCCCGAACACCGAACGGTACGCGTTCGACGTCGCGATCTCCTATGCAGGGGAAGACAGAGACAGCGTCCGACCAGTCGCCGAAGTCCTCAGGAACTTCGGCGCGCGTGTCTTCGTGGACACCGATCAGCAAGCGGAACTGTGGGGCGTAAATCTCATCGACCGCTTGTACTCGGTGTACGCGACTGAGGCCCGGTACTGCTTGGTGTTCGTCTCGAAGGCCTACGTCGCCAAGATGTGGACCAACCACGAGCGCCAGGCCGCCCAGGATCGCGCCCTGCGTCAGCGAGACGCTGAATACCTCCTTCCGGTCCGCATTGACGGCGTGACGTTGCCCGGGATGCCCTCATCGATCGCATACCTCGACATCGCACTTGGGCCGCAAGCAATCGCGCAGTTGTTCATGCGCAAGCTCGGCGCCCGGCTCGGCATGCTTTCATGACGGAGATCGCATCGTCGCTACGGGTTTGTCTAGCGACGAGCGCGAGCGCCGGCTTCGCGGAAACTTGAACTGGCCAGTAGATGGCGCCGACGGGTCGGCTCGCGCCCTCCGGCACCCAAGACCGCGGTCGTTCACGGCGCTCAAGCGCCGGCGACAGCTTCCTGGTCAGGCCGCCAAATGGCAGTCCCGGCCATCTGCCGTCGTCCACGGCCGGCCGCTTACAGGAAGGCCAATGGCATCGCTGCAATCCTGCCCGCGCCGACAATGCGATTCGCGCATGCATCGCGCGGCATCAGAAAGGGCCGACCCCATGACCATCCGCCCCGCCAATTTCGATCCGTCCATCGACCCCACGTGCCACCCATGTCCGGACGCATTGATGCTGGCCTCGCCGCGTGGGCCCTTCGCTTCAAGACGTTCGGTGCTCGCCATCAGGCGCCCTCTACCCTGAGGGCACCGCCATCACCTCGGCGCGTCAGGCCAGGAGTCGGGGTGCAACGGGTCTGGCATTGAGTACTTCCGTGGGCGCGGGCCTGGCCAGCGCGGCAGCGGCCTCCTGCAGGCCAGAGGGCCAAGCATTGACGTCGGGGGAAACTGATACCCCTTCGTCAACCCATTGCACCGCGAGTCGCCGGTCATGATGGCGTACCCCTCGTAGTCCTGGAGGTCCAGCCCCCAGAACATGTGCGGTGGTCCGTTTCCGGCCGGGTAGCCGCGGTACGGAATGCCATCGATTCGTGGCCAGACATCCGCAAACGCCGCCGCCCCCTTCTTCGAGCTCATCTCGAACAGCAGCCTGGCGGCGAGCGCGACCGCAAACAGGAGGGGATCGTCGGGCGTGACGAACGGCTGCACGTTCAGGCCTGCAGGGCCCCAGGTAGCTGGAGGCGTCGAGCCCTTGTACTTCAGCACCTTCGCCGGGTCGATGTCGATCGCTGCGTCGTCGCCCTTCCAGCTGGCCTGGAAGTGCTGAAGTGCAGCCTGCCTGCCGGGACCGAAGTCACCGTCCCCAAGGAACTTGTACCCGATCCCGTTCAGCAGCCGCTGAATCCGGATAGCGTCCGTCGTCCTTGCTCAGGCCTGTCCCTTCCCGACACCCTTCTCGACGATCCGATAGGTGACACCCGCAATCCTGCCGACCTTTGCCATGCGTGCACTCCCGGATTTGAAGGGAAGCAACACCGATCCGGGAGCGACGCACCACCCTCGGCCGGGGCGCGCCATTGTGCGATTCGCCGATCTTGGCGGTTAAGACTGAATGACCCGGCAGGAGGGCGTTGCGCTTTCGTGCCACCGCCGCGCGACGTCCGATCACGACCGCTGAGCATGTGGCCGCAACGCAGCCCTGCCGCGGAGGGCCGCGCGTGTTCATCGCGAAACGGCAGGCAGTCTGGGTCGACCACCGAGTCCGTCGAAGTCCGCCGGGTTTGTCAGTCAGCCGTTGATCCTGGCGGTGACCGTTCGCGACCCCGTCATGTCGACCCAGCACACCCTGCCCTCCACGCTGTCGCATCCGGTCCAGCCACCGAAGGTGGAGCCGCTGTAGGGCGTGGCCTCGAGCATCACGCGGGTGCCCACGGGATAGTCGGCATAGGTGCAGGTGCTGCCGGCGATGCAGGCAAAACGCTCCGGAGTCAGGCCGACGACGCCGTGAAAGGAGATGCCGTCGACCACCAGGGTGAGCACGACCCCGCCGGGCACGCCGGCGGGCGCCACGGTCAGGGTCTGCACCGCCTGTGCCGTGCCGCCGGCCCCGTCGGTCACGCGCAGGCGCACGCGGTAGCTGCCGGGATTGGCATAGACGTTCACCGCCGCCTTGGCGTCGGCGGGCGTGCCGACGACATCGAAGGTGCCGTCGTCCTCGAAGTCCCAGGCATATTCGACGATGCCGGTGTCGTCGCTGCTGGCGCTGGCGTCGAAGTTGACGGCGGCGCCGGCCGTCGGTGTGGGCGTGGTGACGAAGAACGCGGCCATCGGCGGCGGGTTGGCCGAAGTGACGCTGAAGGCGGCGCTGCAGGTCAGGTCGCTGCGCAGCGTGATCGACGCGGCGCTGGCCGAACCGAAGGCCGCGCAGGCGCCGCCCCAGCCGACAAAGCTGGCTTGCGGCTGCGCCGCGGCGGCCAGGGTCACCACCGTGCCGGAGGCCCAGGCCTGCGCGCAGGCGGTGCGCGGCGCACCGTCGTTGCCGCAGGCCAGGCCGGCCGGCGTGCTGCTGACCAGGCCCGCGCCGGTGGCGGTGATGCTCAGCACCGGCGAATTGCTGACAGCGCTGCAGGAACGCGCGGTGACCATCTGCGCGGTCACCGAGGTGGATTCGAAGGCCGTCTCTTCGACCGCCTGGGTGCCCGGCACCGGCACGGGCAGCGCTGCGGCGGTGGACGTCGCCGTGGTTTCGACCGAGCGCATCGTCACCACTTCGTCCAGCCCGGCCGGGCAGCCCGCGGCCACGTCGAGATCGGCGCTCAGGCGCAGCACGAAGGCCGAGACATGGGGAAAGTCATAGCCATCGGTGGTGGTGGTGATCAGCAGGCCGTTGTCGGGGGCGATGTGGATCGAGCTCGTCCCGCCGTCGTCGCTGCCGGTGCCGAAGCGCTTGCTCGCGCGCAGGCTGCCGTCGGCGGCAAGGCTCACGACCACCGTGTCCAGGCAGTACAGCCGCCGCTCGTCACCGCCCTCCAAGGCGAGTTCCCGACCGCGCAGGCTTCGGTTGCCACCGGCCGAGGGGTAGCAGTAGCTCTGCCCGGGCCGCTGCATGTCGCCGACGGCCACGAAGCCGCCGTCGGCCGTCTCGCGCACCGCATGCCACAGCGGTCTGCCGCCGTCGGCGGCGCGGTCGGGTTCGGGCCGGACATGCCAGCGCACTGCGCCGGCGGCGTCCAGCCGCGTCAGTTCGCGGCCGGCGAGCACGAAGCCGCCGTCGCGCGTCGACCGCAGGTCGTTGATCGACGCGTTCAGGGTTCGCACCCAGACCGGCTGGCCGTTGGCGTCCACTCGTGTGATCCTGCCGTCGCTGGCCATCACAAAGCCGCCGTCGGCCATGCGACGCACGTGTTCCACCGCCAGGCCGCTGTAGCTGCGCTGCCACAACACGTTGGCGTCAGGGTCAAAGCGGGTGAGGATTTGTCCAGCGGCTTCAGGGCCCCAGGCGGCGACGACGAACCCGGTGTCCGCACTGCCGGGCAGGTTGTCGCCTGCCAACTCCAGATCGGTCAAGTTGACGCCAGGCAATCTGCGCTGCCAGCGGATCGCACCGGCTTCGTCCAGCTTCAGCAGCCAGCTGCCGCCTTGCACGACAGCGCCGACCAGAAAGCCGCCGTCGGGCAGGGCGCGAATGGCCCGTGCCCGAGCGGTCGTGGTCGGCACCAGGCCGGCCGCAGGCAACACCGACTGCACATTGGCCGCGCTGTCCAGCTTGTACAGGCAGGTCGGCGCCACCGCCAGCAGCCCGCCGTCACCGTGGTTGCGCAGGCGCGTGACCGCGAACTGATCGCAGCGGGCATCGTCCAGCCAGCGGCTGCTGCGCACGCGGTGGGTGCCGTGGTCCAGCAGGCCCACCCATGCCTTCCAGCGCCCGTTGGCGGTGGATAGCGCCGCGCCGCCGATGGCGAACTGCCCGTCTGCCATCTGCGCCAGCGCCCAGACAGTCAGGGCACCGATGCCGTGGCGCGCCGCCAGGCTCTGGCTCGGGTCGTCGTGCATCGGCATGTAGCTCGCATCGTCGAGCCGCAAGGTCGACAGGCGATCAAAGCCGCTGCCCGAACCGGCCAGGCGCAGAAAGGCGAGTTCGCGCTCGGGCGCCGATTCCGAGTAGCTGATGATGGCCACAGCATCCCCCGCGACGCGCTGGTCGGCGATGACGGCGCTGTAGCTGCCCTGGCGCACGCCGAGGCGCTCGGACCAGAGCTCGTCGCCCGAGGTCGACAGGCCGCGCGCAACCTGCCTGGCGAAGGGGGCACCGCCGTCAAGACCGGAAGGCGCCGATCGACCGCCGACAGCCAGGTAGGTGTCGGGGGCGATGGCGGCAATAGCCTGGCCGCTGCCGTTCTGGTCCACCGTCGCCGTGGTCGACGAAAACGTCGGCTGAAACTCGTTGGCCGGGGGAACTTCGCCGCTCGACGAATCCCGGCCGAGCGCGTACTCGGCCACCCAGACGCCCGAGGTCTGGACGTCGTCGGCCATCAACCGACCCTCGTGGCGCGAGCCGGTCACGCCGATGAAGATAGACGGGTCTGACGCAAGGTCCGGCCTGCGGGCATCCCGGCTGATCACCAGGTCGTTGATGGCCTCGTAGTTGAAGGTCGAGGTCGTGTACTGCGGGCTGTCATGGATCAGCCCGTCGAAATCATTGCTCTGCTGGGCCGGGGTGCCGTCCGTGCCGGCGTACTGCAGCCAGGCGTGGTTGCGCAGCACACCCTCGGCGTCGCGCAGCTTGCGCCCACCGATGACATAGCCGCCGGTGGGCGCCGCCGCCATGGCGCGTATCTCGGCCAGCACATCGCCGGGGGTTCCGCGGGCGCTGCCGTAGAGCTGGGTGTTGACGAGGTTCCCCGCCACGTCGTACTTCGCCACCACCGGGCCAGCGGCGCTTTGCCCGGCCACGAAGACGCCACCATCGCCGGCCGGGGCGACGTCGAGCATCGTCCGCACGGCGAGCCGGTCGATGAAGGGCTCGCTGCCATAGGTCTGCGACCACAGCAGATTGCCCTGGGGATCGATGCGCGAGACCGCCAGGCGCGTGGACCCGGCGGTGCCTGTGGCGCTGTCGCCCGCCACCTCGACCATGCCCAGCAGCGCCAGGCCGCCATCGGGCAGGGCAGCGCTGGCGGTGACGAGGTGATCGGCACCAGGCATGCCAAAGTTCTTCACGTAGGTCACGCCGCCGGCGGTTGGCACCTCCGCGGGCGATCCGCCGCAGGCGGCGAGCGTGGCCAGCAGGCACACACCGATTGCGCGGCGCAGGCCGAGAAGGCCAGCGGCGGATTGCAGCGCTGTCATCCATTCCTTCTTCATGGCACTTCTCCAGTGATGTCCGGGTGGTTCTCGATGTGCTCGTGCCTGCATCGGCCCGGCAGGCTCACATGGCTGCCTTCGGGCTGCGCCCTCCGGTATTCGGCCTTGGGGCTGCCCGGCGGCGTCATGGGCATCGGCGCGCCCGATGACGGAACCGGCTGCGCCCTCACGGCAGCACCGCCGGACGCGTGAACACCCAGTCGTTGTCCTTCACCGGCTGGTGGCAGCCGAAGCACTCCTGCACGAAGCCGGCATCCTTGCCGTAGGGCTGCTGGTCCATGCCGACCCAGCGCGCGAAGCCCCAGCCGCCGGTGGCGGCGAAGCGGGTGTCGTCCTTGCTCATGAACTCGGCGTGCACGAAGTCGCCGGGCACCTGCGCCGTGGGCCAGGCGGCATGCGCCCGGTCCTTCCACACCAGCTTGGCGAGCACCGTACCGTGCGGCCAGGGCCGGGTCTGGCCGGCACGGGCGGCGCGCACGGCGATCTCGTTGCCCAGGATCACGCGCAGCGTGTTGTTGTCGCTGCGGTGCGACGAGGCAACGACCTGCCAGTGCCGGTAGCCGGCGGGCAGCGCGATGCCGTTGGGTGCGGGCTCGGCGGCCTGCAGTACGGTAGCCGGCAGCCACAGGGTGGCCGCGAGCAGCAGGGGCCATCGATGCGTCGTGTTCATGGCAATGTCCTCGTCAGTTCAGGTTGGGGCCGCGCGCCACGGTCGGCACGGACGTTTCGCGCAGGCGCAGCAACCGGAACAGGTTCACCGGCAGCAGCACCAGGTGCAGCGCCAGCACCGGCGCCAGATCGGCGGCGAGGCCGTAGGCGATGAAGGCCAGGTTGGCGCCAATGGCGCAGCGCCGCAGGGCGCGCGCGTCGGCGCACCAGAAGGTCAGCAGCATCAGCCCTGCGGCCAGCCAGCCGAGCAGGTCGTGGCCGTTCATCTGGACACCCGTGCGACTGGGGGCGCCCATGGCTCGGGCGTTGGCAGCTGACCTTGTTCGATGTAGGTCCCGGCAATGAAGGGCACGATCGCCGTGGCCGCATTTCGCGGGCGTTTCTCAGCGCTTGCCGGGCCCCCTCGGGCCATGCGTCGCGTCCGTGATTCCCGACCGGCAGGTGTCAAGCGCCTCTCCTGGTTCGGGCCCACGCCAGCGGCAGGCCCGCCCTGAAAGACGCAGCAGTCGTGCCTGGTGCGCCTGCACCCCCCAAAAACGGTAAGTGCCTGATTTACAAGGCCTCGGCGAGCGGGCGATTCGCAGCGATGCAAGAATCGCCCGAGACGGCCTCGCGCCGATGAGAACTCGTCCGGGCTGCCGAGGCCCGCCCGATGCCCTGCAGGAGACCCGAACCGCGATGACGGCGCGCGCGCATCCCGAGCTTTTCCCGAGCGAGGCAGACATCGCTGCGCTGCGGGACCAGATGGCCGCGCCATCGCTGCCGCCGTCGCAGCATCAGCGGCTGGCCGTCGAGCTGGCCTGGGCTCTGCGCCAGCGCGACACGCCCGAGGCCCTGCGCGCGCTAGCTCTCGCCGGCGCGGCCGCCGGGTCGCCGCGCGGCCTGCTGGTGCAGGCCGAAGTGGCGTGGCTGCTTCACCGCGGCGACGAGGCGCTGCAGTTCGCCGACCGCGCCGACGCCGCCTGCGCAGTAGCTGCCGACCCCGTGGGCCAGGGTGATGCGGCGCTGGTCCGGGTGTCGATATTCGACGAGACCGGCGGCGACCGCGACGCTGCGCTGCAGGCCGCGCTGGCGCACTACCGCCGCGGCGGCGATGCCGCGCGCCTGCGCATGGCCGAGACCTGGGTGGCCTGCGTCGACGTGCTGGCCGACGCCGACACGCTGGGCGAACGCTGGCCGGCGCTGCTGCAGCAGGCGCGCGAGCGGGCCGACCCCGGCATCGACGTCTACGTGCAGGCCGTCGAAGCGGCCTTCGCCTGGAACCGGGGCGACCTCGTGGCCTGCATCGTGGCCTACCAGCGCGCCTTCGACGCTGCCATCGCCACCGGCCAGCTGCGTTCGGCCATCACGGTGGCCGAGAACCTGGGCAACGCCTGCTGCTCGATCAACGACCTGGAAGCAGCGCTGCAGTGGGCCACGCGCGCACGCGAGCTGGTGCAGCCCACCGGCTGGCCCTACGCCACAGCCTGGTGCCTGATGCAGACCGCGGCGGTGCTGGTGAGCGCGGGGCGGCCCGAGCAGGGCAAGGCCTGGCTGCTGGAAGGCCTGCCGGTGCTGGCCCGCCACCCACTCACGCGCGACCACGCCATCGCCTGCCAGGTGCTGGGCGAGGCCTGCCTGGCGCTGCACCAGGACCAGGAAGCGCTGGACTGGTGCGAGCAGTCGCTGGCCGGCGCGCGTGCCGTCGACGGCCCCGACCTGGTGTGCGGCACGCAGCGTTTTCGCGCCCAGGCCCTGGCGCGGCTGGGCCGGCTCGACGAGGCCGTCCAGGCGCTGGACGAGGGCCGCCGTGTGGCGAAGGCGAACCGGCAATGGCGCCACCTGCCGCAGCTGGAACACGCCATGGCGCTGGTGGCCGAAGTGCACGGGCTGCCCGCCCCGCCGGGATCACCGCATGCCAGCGGCGCGATCCATTTCCTGCACGAAGCGCTGGCCGCCGGCGCGCAGGTGGCCGGCTTCCAGCCGCCGCCGGCCTGGCACGACGAGCTGTCCGCCGCCTGTGAACGCGCCGGCGATATGGCCGGTGCCCTGCAGGCCGAACGCGTCGCAGCGCGGGCGCGCGAGCTGCAGCACGGCCGCCGCGCCGAGGTCATCGCGCAGACCCTGCTGGTGCGCCATGAGACCGAACGTGCGCAGGCCGAGGCCGCGCAGGCGCGCGCCGAAGCCGAGGCCCAGGCGCTGCGCGTGCGCCTGCTGCAGACCCAGGCCACGCTGGAGCGCGAGCGCACGCGGTCGATGCTGGTGCATGCCGGCAAGCTGGTCGCCATCGGCCGCCTGGTGACCGGGGCGGTACACGAGATGGGCCACCCGGTGGGCACGCTGACGCTGCTGTCGGAGTCGCTCGACGACGCGGCGCAGGGCTGGCCCGAAGCCCAGCGCGAGGCCCTGCGCACGATGCAGGGCGAAGCGCGCCGGCTGCAGCGCTTCATCACCCGACTGCGCGACTTCGCTCGCGACGAACCGGTGCAACTGCACCGGCGCGAGCTGGGCGAGGTGCTGGCCGAGGCGCGCGGCCTCTACGCCCCGCGCCTGGCGATGGAGCGCGTCGACGTGGAAGAGGACGTGCCGCCGCTGACGCTGCGCGTGGACGGCTCGCGGCTGGCTCTGGCGGTGGCCAACCTGGCCATCAACGCGGCCGACGCGATGCGCGGGCGGCCGCTGCGGCGGCTGCGGCTGAGCGCCGAGGTCGACGCGCAGCAGCTGGCATTGCATGTCGACGACAGCGGCACCGGCCTGTCGAGCGAGGTGCGGCAGCGCCTGTTCGAGCCCTTCTTCACCACCAAGCCCGAAGGCCAGGGCCTGGGGCTGGGGCTGGCCATCAGCGCCGAGTCGCTGGCGGCGATGGGCGGCCATCTCAGCGCCGGCGATTCGGCGCTGGGCGGCGCGCGCTTCACGATCGTTCTGCCGCTGGCGTGAACGGGCCGGGCCGCGCGGCTAGGCCGTGCAGCCGCAGCTTGCGGTACAGCGTGGCCTGCGACAGGCCCAGCTCCGCGCTGGCGGCTTCCACCTGGCCGCCGTGGCGCGCCAGGGTCTCGGCGATCACCTGCGCTTCGACCAAGGTCAACACCTCCTGCAGCGTGCCGCGCGCCGCGCCGGCCGCGGCGGACATGGGGCCGAGCGCCGGCAAGCCCAGCACATGGCGCTCGGCGGCGCTCTTCAGTTCGCGCGCGTTGCCGGGCCAGGCGTGGGCCAGCAGCCGCTCGCTCAGCCCGAGGTCCGGCGGCGGGCGTTCGCGGTCGAAGCGCAGGACGGCGACGGCGGTGAAATGCTCGAACAGCGGCAGGATGTCGCCCGGCCGCTCGCGCAGCGCCGGCAGGCGCAGCGTCACGGTGTCCAGGCGGTAGAACAGGTCAGTGCGGAACCGGCCTGAGGCGATCATCGGCGCCAGGTCGGCGTTGCTGGCCGCCACCACGCGCACGTCCACCGCCTGCGGCCGGTTGGCCCCCAGGCGCTGCACCTCGCGCTCCTGCAGCACGCGCAGCAACTTGGCCTGCAGCGACAGCGGCATGGCCTCGATCTCGTCCAGGAACAGCGTGCCGCCCTGCGCGTGCTCGATGCGGCCGACGCGCGCCGTCGCGGCGCCGGTGAAGGCCCCCTTCTCGTGGCCGAAGAGCTCGCTTTCCATCAGCGTCTCGGGCAGCGCGGCGCAGTTGATGGCGGCGAAGGGGCCGCGGCGGCCACTGAAGTCGTGAAGCGCGCGCGCCACCAGTTCCTTGCCGGTGCCGGTCTCGCCCACCACCAGCACCTCCACCGGCGTGGGCGCGACGTGCAGCAGCAACTGGCGCAGCGTGCGCATCGGCGCGCTGTCGCCCACCAGCACCGCCGCCAGGCCGGCGCCGGCGGCCAGGCCCTGGCGCAGCTGGCGGTTCTCGTGCAGCAGCCGATGCTGCTGCAGCGCGCGCTCCAGCAGCGTCAGCAGGCGGTCGCGCCCGAAGGGCTTCTCGATGAAGTCGAAGGCGCCCTGGCGCATCGCGCTCACCGCGGTCTCGATGTCGCCGTGGGCCGTCATCAGCAACACCGGGCGATCGGCGTCGACGGCGCGGCTGCGCGCCAGCAACTCCAGCCCGTCGAGGTCGGGCAGGCGCAGGTCGGTCAGCACCAGGTCGACCGTGTCGCGCTCCAGGCAGGCCAGCGCCGGCAATGCGCGGGCGAAGTCGCGCACCGTGTGACCGGCCATCTGCAGCGTGCTGCGCAGGCCCTGCCGGAAGGGCTCGTCGTCGTCGATCAGCAGCACGCGGGCGGTGTCCATGTCCGGCCCATTTTGCGGTCAGACCCCGGATGCGGGAAGCCCGGTCGGTCCGACGGCGCGTCAGGCAAGCCGAAACGCCATGCCCGCACCGGGGCACCACCGCGAAGGTTCGACCGTGTTGGAGCCGGCACCATGTTGAGCCACGCGCCGACAGCCTGGTGAGCCACCGAGACGAGCACCAAGCTACTGACCGATCAAAGATTTCGCGCCCGCAGCCCGGCCCACGTGAAGTTCGGCAGGTGGCTCAAAACTAAGCTGGCGGCAACAAACGACGTTCACGGGCGGGTATTGGGCTTCGAAATCCCCTCTGGCTTGGACCGCTTTGGGTCGGTAGGGTAAGTTCGCTGTTTTCTGGTCCAGTCATTCGGGCGACTGCGTAGGCGGCGCCCTGGAGGCGATTTCGTGCATCTGCTCAAGTCGGCGGCCGATTTCCCGACGACGCCTTCCTGCGTCAAGTTTCGGGGTGGCTGGTAGTTCGCCCTGTCGACCGCTGGCCGGCAGCTGTAGGCAGTCGCCGACATTGATCCGGCCACATCGAACGGCTGCAGGCAGTCCTGACCTACTGTTGGTGGCGGCCTGACACGAGGTCACCGTCCGGCCCCGCCGGGTCCACGACGGAAGATGAATCGCACGCAGAGTCAATCTGGTTCAGCCACGAGGTTCGGTTGCCGCTCGGCGGCCGACTTCCGTAGGCCCTTTCTCGGGGACTCCGCGAGCTCGGCAAGGCTGGTGACGATGCCCTCAAGAAATTAGGCAGCATCGCCTGGACCGGTCTGATCAGCTCAGTTCAACTTCGTTCGACTCCTTTGCTCGTTGCCGCCAAGCGAGCAAGGTCTGTCATCTGGACGAGAGCTCCCCGCGTCGCCCCGTTTGGAAGCAACTTGGCGCCGACAAACGCGACGCCGGCAAGTTGTCTTGCAGCGCCCGACGAGCGCGTACCCAGAGCCCGCGCGACATCCGTCAAAGGGATGTAGGTCCTCATGAACTGGATCAGGTGTTCGGGCAAGACCACCCGGCATCGCTGGCCTCGCAGCATGACGCTTTGCGCTTGCAGCAGCCCTTGCTCGATCCAGTTGTAGATGCTCTCCGACTTCCAGCCTGACAGACTTTCGAGGCGCTCGACAGTCAGTCCTGCCTCCAGAGTGGGGGTGCTGAAAAACTCCCGCACCTCCGCCATCCGGAACTTGATGGCGCCGATCCCCTTTGCTGGGAGCGCGCCGACGCGGCGCAGTCGGCCACTAAAGATCGCCTGGAACGCACTTTGAAGTGCGCGTTTGTCGCCCACACGCCGGCTCGTGAGATCGCGAAGTGCGATCACGTCGATGGCTGGCTCCTTGCTGCCCACCGTCGAACGCAACGCGACCTCGATCGCTTCAAGAGAAATCAGCGAGATCGGCCCACCTTTCAAGATGTCCTCGCGCCAGTGCCGGTCCACCGTCAGGACTTCAGCGGCGACCAGTTGCCCCAGCACCGCTGGCGACACATCCAGATGACGACACGCCTCCTCCTCGCGGACCCAGCCAGTTCGGGCTGCGTGGACACGCTCGACCTCGCCATGTTGTACCCGGTACATCAGGCGGCGTTCACCGAAACGGATCGCTCGCCCTTCGATGACCTTGGCGTCAATCGCCGCAATGACGAAGTCCTTGCCTGTGCCGAGTCGCGTCGCGACCTCTCGCACCGACATCGGCTTGTCGACCTCGATGCCCTTCGTACCCGCGGCATCGAGGCCGATCAGCCCCGGAAAGTGGGCGGCGGCCACTCGTGTGACGATCTCCAGGAAGGGAAGGGCTGAACATGAGGCACTCTGCTTTTTGACTTGCCGGTACCAGTGGCCAAGAGCGGTGTTGAGCGTTCTTGCACACGGATCCCCGACTTTCAGGCGATGCAACACATGGGCCTCGAATGCGGTCGGCCACTCCGCCAGCAGGTCCTCGAGCGGGAGCAGGAATTCTTCCGCCTCCGCCACAGTCTTCGGCATGGCTGCATTTCGACGCGCTGGCTTGGTATCGACCTTCGCCATCTGGCAGAACACTTGAATCAGCTTTGTCAGAGGCAGGGTCTTTGCCGCTACCAACTTCGGCCCGAATTTCAGGTTCGACCGGTGCTCGCCCGCCAGCGTCGCCGACAACCACAACTGGCTGCGGCTGGCGGGCACCTGGCGTGCAGTTCTCAGGTCGCGCCCGCACTCACAGTGTACGATGGATTCCCGGCGGGACGACAACCGAGCGTCGCAATGTTCACAGCGGTCGATCAGACGGCATTTGTGGCTTGGACAAGCAGTGACGTAGACATGCTCCCAGCCGATGCGCAGGTGTGGGGATTCGCTCAGGCATTGCGGGCAGATGGCGTCGATTTGCCCGCGTTGAAATCGTTGCAGTGCCCTCAGGCTGGCTTCCCGGTTGGCCACCTGCTGCGTCCAGTCTGGCTCGAGACCCAGTGCCTGTGCAACGTAGTCGGGTCGACCGAGCAGACCGGTCCTTGACCGCGACACTTCGACAATTTGCGCAAGTTCAATCCACCCACTGAGGCAGTTGTCCCACGAGAGCCTTCGGTAATATCCGAGCGGGGACTCGTCAGTTTCGGGCGGATAAGTTCTGAGCAGGCGCATATGAGGTGTGTTGGCTATTTGGCCATGCCGTTGGCGTGCAGTACGTGCCGATACGCGCGGCTCAGATCTGCCATGGTGCATG
Organism: Candidatus Intricatilinea gracilis; assembly: GCA_016702605.1. Lineage (GTDB taxonomy): Bacteria > Pseudomonadota > Gammaproteobacteria > Burkholderiales > Burkholderiaceae_C > Sphaerotilus > Sphaerotilus gracilis. Next base: position 627,479 of record JADJDQ010000003.1, on the reverse strand, counting down.
AGGCACTTTTGAACGCAGGTATATCCGGGTGCCCACAACTTTCCAGGCTTGCAGCGGCCTGCGAAAAATCAGCAAAACGTAGCCGCCGCGGCGACGTCGATTCGATTTGTCTTGCCAACACTCTCATCAGATCGCTCAGGCGCCCGATAAGCCCCGGGGCGTGCAGATAACAGTTTCCCGTAATTTCATCTACCGATGGCTCGAAGTCCCAGCCCGCTTGCCGAAACACCTGCAAGAACGTGTTCACTGCCGTCTGATAGGCCACTCGGTCTGCATCCATCATGGCGTCATAGGGCAACCAATCGATCCTGGTATAGGCTCGCATGCGCAACTGCACATTTGCCTCGAACAACCTCTCAAGTCTTGGGACTCCGAAAAGGACTTGCGAGACATTGGCGATGTTCACTGTTTGCTTGAACCATTCGCCGGCTGCAAATGGCAGCAAGCGCGCACCCGGCTCGACCATCTGGCTTGCTTCGTCGAAGACAATGTGACTGGTCTGCGCCAGCTTGAGTTGCGTGTACATCGACTCGGTGAGCTTTCCGGCGGTGATATTGCTGAGCCGGAAGGGCGCATCGAGCGCCTTGAGCACTACCATTGGCAGCAACTTGATTGTCGTAGAGGTCGCCGAGTCTGCGAATGCGACAGGCACCCGCCGGTGTCCCTGGCTCGTGATCTGTGGGTATAGGCGCTTCAAAGCCCGGATGAGCTGCGTTTTTCCGACTCGGGACGGGCCGACGATCCAGGAAATCATGGGTGCATCTCCCCGCGCGGCGCCGTCGATCCGACGTTGCAGTATCGATAAGATGTCGGCAAACCGTGGGTGCTGTATTTCGACTGCATGCAGCCGTTGCTCAAGCGAGAGTCCAGTCATTCCGATTCTGGTTTCAGGGGCTTAGAAGTGGGCACCTGGTCAATGACCGTGTAGAGTCCTGCAGGCTTGGTGGACCAGACCACCGTGCCGGCTGGCGAATCGGCCCGTGGAACGCATTCGGAGGCAGACAATGGCGACAATGTCGCTCGCGTCACTGCAGCATCCTCTTTGGCTCGCCGGGTGGTGTCCTTCGTAACGGCACGAGTCATGCGCTTGGGTTTGGCATCGACCGGCTTGGCAGCGCCCGCGCTGCGTTTATAGATGTCGCGTGAAAACTCGACCGACGGCTCGGGTTCAGGTCTGGCGTTAGCCAGTTTGCGCAGTTCTGCACTCATCTTCTTCGCTTGGGCGAAACTGAATGCTGGGGTATTTTCGTCAACGTCCTTATTGATCAGCCGGACCAGTTCCGTTTCGTTGACTGACAAGACGTCCACGTGCCGAAAGTCGTCCGGATCGATCAGCACTGTTACAAGCGTTTCACCGTGCTCTTTGATCAGTCGGGTGAGGTTGTCGCCTGCGAAGTTGAAAGTCCCATAAGTGATGCCGGTTTTGCGCGACAACGTACATGATATCCGCTCGTACTTCAGCATTTCCCAATCGGCGCGATTCGGCGGCAGTGGCATCGCCCATTGGTCTTCGATGACTTTCCTCGTCCATACGTCCAATGGTGTGAATCCGGCAAACCCCGCACCGAAAACCCGCCGCTGAAAACGTCTGAGCTTGGTATGTATCCACTTTTCATAATACCAGCGGACAATCCATTGCTCGAGTTCATGCACATCCATCAGCTTGTCACCTAGAGCGATCGGATTGCGTACACCGTCTTTGCCGTTGAACCTGGTGCACCCTGGCAAAGTTTCCAAGGCTTCCTTGAGTGAACGGTTCAGTCGTTCTATGAACGGTTTGCCATGGGCATGTCGAGATTTGCAATGCATTGTGTCCATACCCAAGCGTGTGAGGCTCTTCATCCTCTCCCCTTTGGTTTCCGGACCATTATCGTAAATGATCGTTCCAACGAGACCATACAGGTCGATCGGCGAGGTTACCCCCAACTGATCCAGATCGGGTTGCTTGGGAAACAAGATCCGTTCAACACATTTCAAGCTGTCTGATTCGACCGGATGCCCGATGATCAAATTCCACCCCACTGGAACCGACAGGTAGCACTCGATCGCGTGAATGAGGTAAACGGTGGCACTGATCCCGGACGGCGTCTTGACGATAAACGGCAGGTGCAACGCATCTTGCTCTACACGCTGCATAGGCATGGCAAGCCGTATGGTGTGCCTTCCAATCGACTTGCCCGAGGCTCGGTCTTTCGGGTCCATTCGGGCTTCATCGACGTCGGTGCACTTGTAGTCGTGGATGAGGCGACTGATGAATTGCCTGCTCAGGTGGCTATCCTTTGCCAACAGTTCAGCATCTCTTGCATGTGCCGTCACGTCGGCAATGAAGCGTCCGAGGGTGCATGTGGACTGAGGGGCCAGGTAATCCCGTTCTGCCTCGTCAAGGATGAATTCGCACAACTCATCCGAATGCCTGCACGTGCGATTGCCTTTCGCGGAATTGGGGGTCAGCAGCGGTTTGCCGTCTCGGTCTCGCGCAAGCCAACGGAAGATGGTGGCCTTCGAGGGCAGGTCCTCTCGTTGCTCGGCTTCGGGGAGCGCTTCGTTGTCCTCGACGAGCATGTCGTAGGCTTTGCTCGCACTGACCTGGTACCGCTTCATGCGCTGACGCAGGCGCGCGACCAGTTCCTTGGCGCGAAGCAGGGCGTCGTCGTCGGCCTTGGTCGTAGAAATCTGGACGCGAAGCGATGGCCGATTGGGCTTATCGATGACGAGCGTGCCCGACGCTACTCGCTGGCGCAGGCTCTCGTAGTCTTCGAAGCGCTCTTGTCGAAGTTTCTTGTCGTACACCTTGACGTGGCCGTCGACCATCGAGCGGCTCTGGATGACGAGATCCACGCCGTTTCCAGTCGTATCTTTCAGGGTCACGCCCCGGGCCAACACCGTGGTCATCGCTGCAGGCGCGCTATCAGTTGCAGATGGCTCAGGTCGCCATATGCCAGTTCGACGGGTGTTGACGCCCGCATCGGATGCGACAGGATGTCGGCCCGAAGGGCGCCGGCTACCAGGAAATGAGGCAAGTGACTGGTGCTCAAGTTCAAGGGGTTGAGGAAGTCACCCGCTGTCCGTGCGCCGCGCTGCCCGAGTTGTTCAAGGCGCTCGATGACTTCCGGGCTTGGCCACAAATCGCGCCGGCGCGTGGCCTGGGAGATCAAGGCCACGTTGGCCCAGATGGGATGGCACTCGTCGGCCGGCACCGCAACGACCGAAAAGTCCCGGCCATGGCGACCGATGATGTCCTTCGCACGACGCAACTTGTCCCGGTAGATGTCGTCGCCGAGATGGGTATCGAGTTTGACTTCGACGACCGTCTCCCTTTGACCTCTGAGTAGCAGCGTGAAGTCAGCTGTGTACAGGCTTGGCCCGGGACGCTCCCTGTAGCGGGCTCGGGCGTCTTGGCGCTCTGACTCGGTGAACAACAGCACTTCGGCCACGAGGTCCACGGTAAGCCCTTGCGGTGCCAGTGACACTACGTCTGGATCAAGGTCGGCAGCGTGAGCGAACAACTGTTCGCTGTGGCTCTCGACATGGAAGGGCGTACCCCCCCTGTGCTTGTGCGCCGACACCAGGTGCGCAGTTCGCCCAAACGTGGTTGCGACTTTTCGCGTGCCACTTTGCAGGGCACCCGACCCGTTGCGCTTTCCATATTTGCTCATCTGCACCAGCCCCAAAGCCTGCCCTACCACATTACCAGTTGCGAGCGTACAACTGGAAGTAGGGGCATTGCAAAGAATTGAAGCTACGATCCAAACTCAGAATGGCCCGAACCGTTGCTCTGTCACCACATACTGGCGAAGCGATCTGGTTGATTCAGGGTCGCGCCGTCCTGTCTCAAGCGGCGAACAACGCCGCTGATGCCCCGGACCAGCCGCTCGTCAACGTCGAACTGAGCCCAAGGGTTGCCGCGAGCTTTGCAAGACTGGTGCGTTTTATCGAAATGCACTACCCGGACTACGCCAACGGCACGCATCTGAACCAAGCCGGTTCCGCAGCAGTCCAGGAACTGGCCAAGATCCACGCCATCTCCCCAGCAACGGCACAGGACATCGCTCCTCGCTGCTTTTGCGGCCAGATGACAGTCAACGATCTGCGTGGCCAGCTAGCGACGCTGTATGAGCAGGCTGCTGCCAGCAAGCAGGCCATACGCAAGGTCGGCAGCCGGCGTTTTGCAGAATTCTTTGCTCTGGCTATGCATCGCATCAAGAACGAGTCGGTGCTGCCATTTGACAACCGCATCGCAGAATTCATGATGAACGAGCGCGGCCAAGTATTGGAGCCCACTCTTGTTGCGCGTGAGATTATAAGCGATCGCGAAATCGCCATCGAAATCCGGGCTCCCAAGGATACTGCGGCACGGTCAGTAGCCAATGTCGCCGCAGAACTAGTGGCTCGGGTGAGCGTCCTGCGACTTCACTACGCCGATGCAATACTGGTATTGCCGGCCGAAGCCACCGAAATCGCTCAGGCGGCGTCTGATCTCTGGCGAACCTGGTTGAAATTTTCACCCCAACAATGGTGCAAGATGGATATCTTGCTCCTTGATGAGCATTCTCATCGAGTGATTTCAACGCAGCCCGCTCAGGCTGTCGAACTACCCTGAGCAGGGCGGCCAGGTCAAACTTCCGGCTAAGGCATCCACAGTTCACGGTAACAAGGGATCGGACCAGATCCGTCCGATCAGAACCCGGACGTGAAGCCAGCCGCCAAGAGCAACCCACTCGACATCATGGCAATCGCCCGCCAAGAGTCGGAGTGAGGTCGGTGCGCTGCGCTTGGTGGAAGCCGAATGTTCACGGCCGACGACGTTGGGTCTCGATCCGTGGCAATCGATGTCTCGCTGAGCGGTTGGCTTCGTGCGTTCAACGCATGGTCCACCGGGTGCAGACCTGTACAAGTTCCTTCTTCTTCATGCGGGTGACGCGGTAGGAGTCTTGCTGAGTTGCCTTGCCTTCATCGGTGTAGACGTCGATGTGCTTGACCTTGATCGCCTGCGCAAAGCGACGAAAACCCCAAAGCTGCCACTCAAGATTCAATACTCCGAAGCTCAGATGTTTGCCACACGGACAGATCAACGGAGAGCCACTTCGCCAACGCTTCGGGCAGTAACGGCTCTGGATTGGACAGATCAGCCGCATTGTCGGGGTCTGGTTCCAACATCGTCTCCAAATCATCGCCTTGATCGACGTCTGTCGCATCAAAGTCGAGCGTGCCGAGCAACACCTGGAAAAGTTGAGCGCGGCTGAGCAATCGGTTGAACTGAAAGCGCTCGTAGCTCTGCTCCAAGAACGGCACGCCAATGCGCACGTGACAGCCTGTGGCTTTCGAGAGGCTGGCAACGCGATCGATTCGGCCATTGCGCTGCTCAAGGCGTGCCGGGTTCCACGGCATGTCGTGGTGGATGATCTCTGCGCATTCACGGTGGAGGTCGATGCCTTCAGATCCGATGCTTGTACAAATCAGGACGTCGGGGGCGAGCGGCGAGTTGAACGCCGCACACACCGCGACGCGAGCCCGTGCGTCCGTCGAGCCCTTCAGCGTCTGCACTAACGGCTCGCTGCCGTCGCCCGTCCGGACACCGCGCAACGAGATGGCACGCCACAAGCTCTTGCGATCAGTGCTCTTCTGATCGTCGAGGTTGATCGAGCCGTTGGTGCTCGCCAGTTGGCTGACGAAGCGGGTCATCCTGCTCCAAGCTGACTCGCCCTGGCCGAGAGGTGCTCTCACTCGCGCATGCGCGACGGTTTCGAGATCGTCGCCCGTCGAGACGATGCCACGCAGCAGGTCGGGGCGCAGCAGCACACTCTTCAGTCCTCCCTCAAGGTCGAGCAGAGTCTTCGCAAAGCCGATCGTCACCTTCGGCTGGGTGCCGTGAGCAGCCGCCGCGAGTACCAGCCTGGCCTCCGATTCGAGCAGGTTGATGACGGCGTTTCGGAACCGGCTTTCGTCGGCTTGACGCGAGCCGATCCACAGGTTCCGTTCGCCCGCAAATTGCGCGTCGACAAAGGCAGCGACCTTGGTCCCCAAGTCGCCCGCGAACGCCTGGCCGCGCCTGCCGGTCAGAACCTCCGCGTTCAACTCGTCGACCATGAGCTTGCGCTCGAAAAGCGTGACGAGGCGCTTGCACAGCTTGGTCGCCGCCGGAGTCTCGTCGGACGGCAGGAACGCCAGAAGGTAAAGGTTGCAAAGCCGCATCATGCGCCGCTGCGTCGGCTCAAGGCCACTTGAGCGCAGGCTCTCGCCGACGAATGACGAAACGCTAGCGCGCAACGCGACGGTCGTGCCCGCCTCGACTGCCGGCTCCGCCATCGACAGCAAGAGGCGCCCTAACGGCAGGTCAACGAAGGCCTCCCGCTCACGCACGTCGCCGCCTGCCGCTTTATCCTGGCCGTGCGCCTGCTTCCAGCCGGCTTCGATGCCCTCGGCAATCATGTGGGCGATCTCTTCGACCGTCGCCAAGCGTTCGCAGAAGATCAACGTCTTCTTTCCGTTACGGTAGTTCTGCAGCGCGTACGCGACGGTGGCCTCGACCTTGGGATGCCGGTGCTGTTCAAGCACCGAGTTCACCATCTCGGCGTAGCGCGCCGTCTCGCTCGAGGTCATCATGTTCGGACTCGACCGAGCGGCCTGCGCGCTGTCGCGAAAAGCGGCAAGGCTCGAGGTCATGCCTCCGAGCAGATGCGCCTTTGCCTTGGCTGAGCTTCCGTCCCGCCGCATGCGCTGATCGAGGCGCATCGCGAGGTAGTTCACCAATTGGTCGTCCGGGTGGTTGATTCCAGATGTCGCGTAGAGAGTTGGGCGATGGGTCTGCGGCACGCCCCCGAAGTCCTCGCCCGCATGCACGCTCCGGCGCAAGTCCGTCTTGAGGTGACGCACCACCAACTCGCGCTGGCGCTCGACGAGTTTGTCAACGGCGGCCCGATAGTCGATCGCCGCACGGCAGAACATCGTCGCGGCCTCGGACGCCATGGGGTCAACGGCCATCGCTTGCAGCTTCGCTTGCAGCTGCTCCGGTGGCAACGCGAGCCGGGGGAGGACGTCGGCGTCGACCCGATGCTGAGCCAATCCATGCAGCGCGCGCAGCAGGTTGGCATTCGCCGCGAGGCAGTCCGCCACGATATTTGATCCGTACAGCGCCTGCAGCGTCTGCCACGACTTGCCGTCGCGCCGGGCCACGTTTTCGAATACATGCTGCATTTCCCGTTCCTCCAACTGGAAGGGCGTGGCAGACATGATCAGCTTGTGCGGGACATGCGGCGCAAAACCCGTCCTGAAATCGACGGCACCGTTGGTCCTGCCCTTCCAGTTGTGTACCTCGTCGACCACGGCAAGATCGATACCGGATTCGCGGAGCTTGTGCGCAATGACGGCAGCAAGGATCGCCTTGAAGGTGGCGGGAATGTTTCCCGCTCTTCCATTGACGATATCGACCCAACGGGTTGCGAGCTCTGGATGGGCCTCCAAAGCTGCCGGCACGCAATGGCGCGTGTTGTAGAGGTCCAGGCCCGACATCTCCTTGAGCATCTTGATCGTCACCTTTTCGATCAGGATGTCGTCATCCTTCATGGCCTTCAGACAACGACCGCGAGTCTCATCCCTTCGGCTGCTCAGCAGGGTGGCCAGAACAAACGTCGCGAAGCGGCGAGTGCCGGAACTGTTGCGCTTAGGCATGCCCAGAGCGCTCATCGGGATGATGAAGACGTTGGGCTCGTATGCGTCCTGGCAGCGCACGAAATCCCGAAACAGTTCCTTGAGCTTGTCCAGGGGCACCTGCGGATCGTCCGCCCACATTGGGCCTCCCCGCGCGAGCATGTCGATGACCTCACCGCGTTGACTGGCGTTCTGATCGTCCAGAAAGGCGTGCCAGGCGGCAATCGAGAAGTCGGAAACGAAGCGCACCATCTCCGACTCCTTGGCCCTTTTTGCGACCTCGCTCTTCCAAGACTGTTCAAGAATCGGCCAACGCGTGCGCATGAGCTTGCCACCGGCGGAAGCCTTGCGCGCCGCGAACCATTGCCACGTCACCTCCAACAGGCAGCGTTGCCGCTCGCCGGTGACGTTCTTGGACGAATGGTTTTGGTAGTCATGCAGATTGGCTACCAAGTCCCAGTACGAGTTCACTTGCAAAGGCGTCAACTTGCGACGACCCTTGACCACGTACTTCTCACTGAAGCTTCTTATCTCCTGTTCCCACTTCGTGCGAAGAACGTTGCTGGCAGGCGTTACCAGCAGCGCCCGCAGCGAATTGGCCCGGGTCCGCAGGAGACGCTCCGCCATCACTGCTAGGGCCACATAGGTTTTCCCCATGCCGACCTCGTCGCCCAGCAACTGGACGTCGTGGCCCTCTTCGAATCGATCCAGGATGTGCGCCGCGGTCGCGCGCTGCCGGTCCCAGTGCGACTGGACGGCCGGCTCCGACTCGAGTTTCACTGTCATCAGGCGGCGGGTCATCGGAGCGCTCCGTCAACGAAGCGAAGGTAGGGATCGAGGCCGCGGGGTAGCGCTCGGTCGCCGGCGGGCGATGCGCTCCGTGGACGTCGCAGGGCGGCGAGCACTTCGCTGGTCAATTGGCGCCGGCCCTCGGGCGGGCCCTTCAATTCGTCGGCCAGCAACTTGAGTTCGCCCAGTCTGAACGACCGATCAATGGGATCGTCGACTGTTCGTTCAAGGATGCGCGCAAAGGTCGCCAGGGGCTGGCCAACGCGTAGTTCCCATGCCACGGGGTCGGAGCCTGTGGCTGCGGCCCACTCATCGGATCGTTTGTGGAATTCGGTCTCGACGTCGTTGAAGTCGGACAGGTAGCGCTGCGTGCGGATCACCGCGTTGGACGCCCGGTCGTCCAAGGCGCGCGTCAAAGGCGAGATGACCGGTTCCTCCTCAGGCAGGTGCTCGTCGGGATCGAGGCTTCCGCGGTCGATGTCGCGTCCGAGGCAGTGGGCCATCCAGTCGTCTGCCGTGAGATGGACGAACTCGAAGCGGCGGTCGAACAACGCCCGATCGTGCCGGAACGGCAGGAAGTGCACCACCGTCCCGTCCTCGACCAGCTCGAAGCGCAGGTTCCGACCGCCGATGAGGCGTGCGCGCACGAGCTGGTCGCGCAAGGGCTGCGACAACGCTTCGGAGGAACCGGGTACCGCCTCGAACGTCAACGCGAGGCCCGCCCAGTCGACGCGAAAACGCGCTAGGTCCGCCGCACGCTCCAACTGCACGCGCACCGTGAAGCGCACGACGTCCTCATGCCACGAGAGTTCGATGTCCTTGACGAAATCGGGATAGCCTCGCTCCTCGACATAGTCGTCGTCGTCGGGGAACTCCAACGGCCCGGGCATAGGCGCCAAGTCGCCGAAGCGATCCGCATCGCCACAACACAGATCCTTGCGAATGTCGCGCCACAGACTAGCCGCCTCACCGTCCTCGATCCAGGCCACGCCCAATTCGTGGTTGTCCCCGCACCAAGCCTTGCGCGTGAAGTTGCCGCTGCCCACATAGACCAGCCGGCGTCGACCACAGCCGAGGATCCACAGCTTCGAGTGCAGCTTGCGCTCCAGCACCAGGGCCTCGGTGGCCGCGCCATCGTTGGCCTGGCTGATCAGTCGCCGCTCGGCTGGGGACACCTCGGGGAGAATGGCGAAAACGGCGCGCCGACCACCCTGTCCAAGATGCGCGCGGCTGAGCGCCGCCAGCGCGGCCTCGTCGGTCACGACCTCCTTGACCGGCAGGGGACCGAAGCGCGCCTCGATCTCGCCGACGAGGAAATCCCCGCCCGCGGCCTTGTCGAAGAAGGGCGACACGACGTACAGGGCATCGAGTTGGCGCTCGCCGAAGTGGGCCCGGAAGAATGCCTGCAATTGGTCGAGCGCATGCGCGTGGCCACCTTTCGATTCGAACCCATTGGCCACCAACAGCGTGGCTGGCGACAGCGCATCGGAGCGCTCGACAGGCCAACTGCCCATTCGGCTCCGAACAGACGCCAGCACTGCATCGAGCGACGCCGAGTCGAAGTCGCGGTACTCGGATTCGAGCAACGCGACGAACGATTCGAGGATATGCAGGTCGGCGAGCGCTTCGTCATGCCAGGTGAAGCTGCAGAACGCCTCGCGATTGGCGAACAAGCCCGACGCAGTCAGGTTCATGGACCCAATCAGCAGATGCACGCGCCTGTGCGTCACAACTAGGTAGGCCTTGGGATGGTGGCATCGCCACGCGCCCACGCGCACCGGAAGCAAGTCGAGGAAATGAGGCAGCGCGCTTTCCGGCCTCGTCTTGCGAGCGTCATAGATCACCACGGGGGCGAGATCGGCGACCTGGGCGGCATGCGCCGGCGCGGGATCGAGGCGATCCGACAGCGGTCGCTGCACCAACATGTTCAGCAACTGCTGATCGTCGAACTCATACGTCATCACCAGCAGCTTGACCACGGGATCGTCGTCGTTGTCGAGGATGCGTTCGAAGGAGCTGATCAACGTCGTGCGTTCAGTTGTGTTCATGCGGCCTCCCGGCGACCGTCGGCATGATCCTTCCAGCGACGACACTTCGCGAAGTGCCAGTCGCGCCGATAGCGGAACTGCAGCACGTCAAGGGCCGCCCTGGCGTCGGCCACCTGTGCCAGCCCGTCGAGCGCGCCAGCGAGCTGCCTGCGGTCGGTGCGCCCGCGCACTTGGACGCCATCTCGCGTGAGGAACGGACGTGCGCCCTTCTGGCGGTGGTGCGCCAAGTGATGCTCCAGCACGCAGTCTTCGAGTGCGACGAGATCAGGACGCGCCTCGGCGACCTGCGCGATCAGATGGCCAGCATCCTCGGACCCGGGCATCGCCTGGTAACTCCGCGCGAGGTCGGACAGCGCCGGTGCGAGGTCCTTGGGCAGTGCGAACTGCGCCGCGTCGCCGGCGAATTCGGCGCGCGCCAGGAGGCAGTCGAACAGGAATTGCAGGCCCGCCGTGAGTCGCTCGAAACAAGCGATGCGCAGCAACAACGGCTGCAGCGACGGATAGCGACCCTGCAGGTGTTCCCAGAACAATCGCAACGACTCGGGCGACTTCTCGGCCCGGTCCAACTCGACGGATTCGACCGGGCAATCCCAGAGTGCGCGGCGTTCCGGTGCGGCCAGGAGATGCTCCCCGATCGCATCGGTCCAAGCCGCACGCTCTGGCATGGACGCGGGTGCCCCCAGGCCGAAGTTGCCGGCGACCTGCCGGAGACGCGCCTCGTCGAACGCCTGGCCCTGTCGCCAGCTCTTGAAAAGCGCGCCCAGGCCGCCGCCCGATGCGCGAGCGGCAAATCCGTTGCCGAGTTGGCGTCCCAGCGGCGTGAGTCCCTCGCTCCCGCGACGCAGCAGACCCCAGCTGACGGCGGGCCGGTTGTAGTGGCCCAGCGTGCCGTAGCCCAGGCGCCGGAAGACTGCGTCTTGCCGCGGGATGGCGGGCAGAGACAACGGCAGGCCGCGTTCGACCAAGCGATTGAACTTGGTGATGTTGACGGGTCGCTCTTCCGCGACGGCGCAGGCCACGCCCCAGAGCACCTCAAGTTCGCGAAAGCGGCGCGCGCGCGGCAGCGCCTTCGCGTCCACGGTGGCGTCAAGTTCCTGCCAGACGGCGCAGAGCAATCCCAGGTGGGCCGGATGGCGTGTCAGCACGGTGAACTGGGGAAAGATGGCGTCGCGCAAGGCGTTGGCTGGGCGCATCAGGCCCAGCGGGTCAAGCGCCTGGGTCGACTTCTCGACGATCGTGTATTCGCTGAATGAGATTTGCATTTGTATTTTCGCTCTCAGGCTAGGCCAGCTCGTTGTCGGCAATCGATCGCAGTCCAATCTCACATTCGTCACCAACCCCTTCTCCGATCGCCCCAGGGTCGAATGCGGATAGCCGAGGAAGTTGGTCAAGTAGTGCCATGTGCGAGGGTCGCTGGGGCTTCAGTGGTGCACTCATTCGCCAACTTACTTGGCTCACGGATGTCAATCGCACTCCCAAATCCCCTCAACCACCACTTGAGTTGTGCAGACTCCACGACGGTGGCCGATATTTCCAAGTGACCACTGACCTCCTCGACCTGCTGATCCGCCGACAGCGGCGTTTCCAGAAGGTGTCGGCCCGCCTCCGTCTCAATGCGAAACACCAACCGAATCTTCTTGCCCTCGCCGAATCCAAAACGCCCATCGTCGTCATATCGGTCAAGCCGAAAATCGGCAGGCCGACGAAATTCCGCTGCACTCACTTCCGCCTTGACGATCCGGTGCAGCGCCAAGCTGCGCTCGTTGCCGAAGCCCTCATATCGGCACACCAGATACAGGCGTGGCCCCTGCTGCGCCAGCCCCAACGGCATGACGTTGATGCAGGAGCGTCGACCCTCGGCGTTGCGGTAGTCCAGATTCAGCCAGTGATTTGTGTAGAGGGCCTGGCTCACCGCGTCGAACACCCCCGGCAGCACCTTGGGCGCGAGCAGTGGTTGGGTCTGGCTAACAACGCGAACCTTGCCCATCCATTCCCGCTCACGCCCAGCCCCTTCCGGCCCGTTCAGCTTGCGATGAGCCTGCGCAAAGAAACCCGCCATCGACTTCATCAGGCTGGCAGGCAGCAGATGCCGCAGGTGCTCCTCGGCCAGGGCCAACAGCAGCGACTCCTGTTCGCTGAGCGAGGGCAGCGACAGCCCGACGCCGCGTTCCTTCCAGCGGTAGCCATACGGCTTGCTCGTGTCGTCACGCTCGATGTCGAAGGTCTGCGCGAGCATGTCGAGCTGGCGCTGCACCGTGCGCAGATCCCGCGCAAGATCGGCCGGCAACTGCTCATGGAGCTCGCGTGCCGAGACCTTGCGGGCGCGCGGGATGCGTTTGAGCAATTCCAGCGCAAGCAGGACGGTCTCGCGGGTGTCGGGTCGCTTTGCCATGTCAGAGCATCAGATCCCGGCGACCAGCCAGCACCTGCCACATCCTCACCATGGCGTACGTGTCCAAGCCGCAGTACGCCAGCAGCTGTTGATGGATCTGACTCTTGCGTTCGGCTGTGGTGGTCAGGTGTGTCGCTTCGAGATACGCCGTCATGGCGGCACCACCATCCTGCACCCCGTCGAGCTTGTCGTACCGAAGTTCGGGCACCATCGCCGGCAAGACCTTCTTGATGCTCCAGCTGCCTTGCTGGCTGGGGTGGTAGTAGTGCTCCTCGACGACAGGCAGCAGATCGAAGACACGAGCGGCCAGCCGATCGAGCGCAGCCCGCCTTCTGGGAAGCGCACGCCCATCTCCTTCATTCGAGCGCATTCGAAGCTGGCGTTGTAAACGTAGACGACCCCGTCTGATCCACACGCCCTGAGCAACGCCAGCACAAAGGCCTGGGACGGATCGTCACCCGATAGGTCAAGGAACTCCTCATGCTCCAGGTCGCCACCCGGCGTCAACCGGTGAAGGCTGAACTGAAACGCGATCTGTTCGTACGGCCGCGTACCTACCCAGCGCGGCACGGCGAACTGGATGGTCTCGAAGTCCAGGAAGAGCAGCGGTTGACCGTGGTGTGGCGCGAGCGCCGCTGCCGCACCCTTGGCGTCCAGCCAGGCACGGCGAGCCAGGGTCTGGCGCTTGACACGCAGTTGCCTGGCGTTGAGCAGAACGTCCGGCACATCGCGCATGTCGATCACCCCACCCTCGGCGATGTGCGTCTTCAGCGCCTTGGTCTGGACACGTGGAAGCCAGGTCACTGGGTACTTCGCCTTCGGTTCGCCCGCCGAACAATGTCCGATGAAGCCGCACTCGAACGGCGCCAGGCAATGAGGGCCCGTGGCACAGACGGGGTCCTCGGTCAGCGCACATACCTTGCTGGCCCCCTGGATCCATTCGCGGACTTCGGCACCCCGAGCGCCAGCCTCTTCGGTCAAGTCCACCTCGGTCAGAAGTCCCTGGTAGTCGTCGCCACTTCGATACACCCAAGTCGCATCGATGTGCGCGACGCAAACAGATTCGAGGGCCACGCCGGCCTCGCGTGCCGCATAGGTCTGAACGGCGACATCGTCGCGGTGATAGTCCTTCACGCTGGTGGAAGACTTCACCTCCACCATGCGCCAGCCGAGCTTGCCGCGCCGCTTGACCGGCAGCATCACGTCGGCAAATGCGATCGCACCACCGGCGGCAAACCCCGCCTCAAAGACCGGACGAGCCGAAGCCAGTAGCGCGGCAGACCTGCTCAGTGCGCTGTCGTAGCCTTCCGCCTGGGCGTCGATGACCGCCCCAACACCCTTCGGGTCGTACAAGCGCTGTGCCACCGCACCCACTTCGTAGCCGGCCTCGAACCGGGCCTGGGACGAGGTTGAATCTTCACGCAGATCCGGGCGATGCACCTCCAGCCACAGGCGCCGCGGGCATTGCCGGTAGCCCATTAGCTTGGACTTTGAGAAGAGCCGCGTCTGCTTCGCCTTGGCGTTTGACATGTTCGTTCCCTGATGGCCCAAGGGTGCTGGACAGCCTAGATGAAGCCGATGCGCACCTGTGCGCTGTGGCCCTTCGCCGATTGCTCGGCCTGCAATTCCTCCACCCATTGCTTCGCGGTCAACCCGAGCCGACGTGCACGCCGACCTGCGTTGGCGAAATCACCTGGCGTCAGTAGGTCGAGCCGGGCGAGTTGCTGAAGCGTCTGGTCGTCCAGTGCCGGCTGGTCTTGCCTGGCCTCGGGCGACCACCCCAGCGCTTGTTCGGCGAACATCGTCGTGCGTTGCGACAAGGTCATCGGCAGGAAGTGGACCCGAAAAGCGAACCGTCGCATCAGGGCCGCATCAAAGTCAGCGGCATGGTTGGTGGCGCAGATGAACGTCCCTTCGTACACCTCAAGCCAACGCAGGAATTCGGCGGTGACTGCGCGATCTGCACGGTGACCGGAGGATTCGCGCGCGGCAAGCAGCACCTCGGCTTCATCCAGGAACAGCACCTCGGTCTTCGGGTCACATTGCCGGAACATCCCGGCGACGTTGGCCTCGGATTCGCCGTACCACTTCGAGTTGATGTCGGAGGCAGTGCGCACAACCAACTGCCGGTCCATGCGCTGCGCGATCTCGGCAGCAAACTGCGTCTTGCCCGTTCCCGGCGGCCCCGAGAAAACGATCGCAGCACCCGCATCGCGCTGCAGTGCCTGCAACAGGCCGTCAGGTGTCACGTTGCCTGCGAAGTTCAGGTAACGCATGTCGAAGCGCTGCGTGCGCCGAGCCAGCACGCCTGGCGCATGGATGCCTTGCGCCTTGGCATGTTCGTCCAGATGGACCAAGACGGCTGCGTCCGGCCCCATGCCACTGCCCTGAGTCAGGTCGGCAAACCTGGCGGCCGCTGACAACAGCGCCGGCGACGCATGTTGATTGCGGGACACAGCGTCGATGGTCTCGGGCGTGCAGCCGACCTTTGCCAGTGTGGACTGGGCGAGACGCTTGCGCAGCGACAACGGGGTCTGCGGGAACTCGACGCACAGACTGAAGCGACGCAGGTAGGCCGGATCGAGGTAGTCGACGCGGTTGCTGATCCAGATGACCGGGTGCGCGTTGGTCTCCAGCATCGTGTTGATCCACGACTTGCTCTCGGGTTCGTGACCGAACATCCGCGCCAGCGGGCTCTGATAGTCGTTCTGAAAGACGTCCTCGGCCTCGTCGAGAACGAGCACTGTGCGCTGGCGATGGCCGGCAAAACACTGGCTGAGTCTGAGGTTGGACAGGCGATCGCTCCGGCTGGCCTCGTCACCTTGGCTGTCGCGGTGGTCGATCGCGTAACCATTGCACTTGATCTGGGCGATCACCTGGCGTGCGAAGGCCGTTTTGCCCGTGCCGGGTCCGCCGTGCAGGAGGATGTTGAAACCCGCGCTGCCACGCTCCAAGGCCGTCGATAGAGCGGCCGCCATCAGCGCCAGCTGCCTGGCCAGATGTGGCCAGTCGAAGCATTCGGCCTCGGGCGCCTGGGGCAAGGGCGTCAGGACGGCAGCGGCCATGTCCGCCGCCGTCTCGTAGGGCATGGACATCAGCCGATCACCCATGGCGGACAGCACAAGCAAGTCTTCGAGATCGACCGCTGCGCGCCGCCCCCCGAATGAGTTGAGCAAACCGCTGCCGGCCAAGGCACCATCGGCATGAAAGAGGCGGTGCGTCTCCCTGCCACGCACGCCACACAGGCCTTCGACCGCCCGGCACAACTGCGCTCCATTCGGGACAAAGGCAAACAGGTTGCGATCGACGGTGCCGAGGAAGGTCGAAGCCGCCAGGCGCAGCATGGTCGACTCCGCAGGCGACAGAGCCAACAACTCGGTCAGAAGATCGAGGTTGCCGTCGATCGGATGGTGGTGGCGCTCACAGTAGTCCTGCAGTCGCGCAATGATGTCTTCCGCCAAGGGCTTGAACGCCGGATGCGATCGGGCGATCCCCTCGCCGATCATTGTCTGAGTTGCGTGGTCTCGCAGCAGTGTTGGACTGGCGAAGTCAATGTTCTCGCGGGCATCCGCCGGCAAGGCCGGCGATTTGAGAAATGCCTTCAAGGCCATGCGCACCTTGGGACTGATCTCGTCGAGCACCGGACCAAGCAATTCGCCCAGATCGTCGTAGCGGTGCGAGGGGAACGATCCTGGCAGTTGGCGGATGCAGCGCAGCAGGCTGCGGACCGTGCGCGCGTTGGGAACGGCGGCCAGATCTGCGGGATCAAGTGACCAAGAGTAGGTGGACTTGCGGCGACGGGACATGAGATCTCCAGGAAGACAGTTCGACCTCGATCTTCTGGAGGACTGCGACATCACGTGTCGCATCCGTTAACGACCAAATCCGCTACCCAAACGGCAAGGGTAGGGGCTGTACTCTTGGTGCTCTGGAAGAACTGCGCCATTTGTCGGTCTGACCATGAGCTGTTCTAAATCAGCGACCACACAGGTAATTCGCACGCAATAGCGCGCCAAGAATCCGCGGATACACCTGGCGGAGGGTATGGGCTTGATGGATCGCAAAGAGGCATCGCCGATTGTCAAGACAGACAACTTCTCGCTCCATGTGGCCTCATGTTCATGGTGTCACTTGTCGATAAGTGCAACTCACGAAGGCACTGGCTAATTTCGGGAGTGAGTTCGTGCAGTTTCGCGTAGACTTTGTGTGGATATACATGGACGGCGCGACGCCGGCGCCGCACGTGCGGCTTGGCAGCAAAATGTATGCGGGGAAATTAAATGACTATCACTTCATTGACAGTGGGCGAATTGATCGGATGGGAGGCGCGAGTGGCAAAGACTGTGCCTCCCCCGGATGACCATTTTCATGTCAAATCTCAATATGCAACGATCGCCGACGGTGAATGGCCATTTGCTGAAGCAAATACCTCCGAAGAATCCACCTTGGGTCGGGGTATGGGTTCTTATGCGGTGTACTGTTCCCCGACTCGTCCAGGTGATCGATTCTGGGGAATTCACATTGATAGCGAATTGCTTGATCGTGCAGCTGGCACCTGGTTGAAGACCTTGCCTGCACAAGCCGGAGTGACCTCAGCGTGGCCCATGGCTGCGATTCTGCCATTTGGGATGGCGCTGGAATACTTGAAATTCTATGCCGTGATTGATATCTGGCTACGTAGGACCTATAAGAGTCAAGGAGGCAGAAAATTTGGGCGGATTAGTCACCCCCCACATAGGCAACTATTTGACGAAGACAACATTATTCCAGACCTCTGCAAGGCTGCCAGAAACAAACCTACCCCTTCAAGTCGCGGGCATATGCTGACCAAAATCTGGAGCGCACTACAGAAAAATAAATCGTCGAAGTATGAATATGCCATTCTTTGTATGGCGCTCGGAACCAACGCGTCTTTGGAGTGGCTTTCCAACTGCAAAGTACTGGCAACAGAAATTGCCAATGCGGGCTTGCAAGACATCGTGATCCAGGAGATTGATTGGATGGACGCTGGACATTGCTTCTGGCGAGCAGGTCAATCCGGCGCGAGTTGGCAAAGTTTGGCTTACCGGCTTACATCGGTCGGTTCCAATATTGCTAGCGCAGCGCAAAGTAAAGAACTTCTTGCGACTGTGCGCAGTTATGCGAATCGACTTTCCGCCGCAGAGGAGGTTCCGGTTCATATTCATGGCCAAGGCATCGTATCAAGCGCCATCCAGACGTAGCATACTGGGATCGTAGGACAAGTAGCGAAACATCGACTGTATACTTTGCTGACTGCAATGTTTTCTGAAGTCGAGCCTGTTGGTGCCGACGGCGAAGAGAACCACTATTGATGAGTCCGCCGAGGATGGAATGCACCGCCAATTTTGGCGGCCACTCCAATCCGGCACTTGTCATGCGGGTTGCCGAGGTAGCTCAATGGAGCGCCGGCACAGCGGCGTCAGCGCCTGCGCTAACACTGCGGCGCAGCAATGGTTTCAAAATGTGGCGAATTTGGCGGGTCGACTGGAACTTCAACGATGATTGACGGGCCGACATCCTGTGTTGTCAACGTGCATGGTGGGGTCCCGTGCAAACATGCCTGACATGGCCCGACTTTCCGAACATCAAGCACTTGAAATTTGCGTCCTGCGCTGCATCGAACAATCGGCGGACAACGGCGGACTGTGGGCGCCGGCCGATGCCAAGGAGGCCACTCAACAAGCGATAGAACTCACGGGCCACAGTACCAGTTTCTGTGACTTGCTGTCGCGCCGCGCGCAATGGGCGATCGATCGAATCGCGCAGCGATCACCAGACCGGGCGATACGCCTGAGGGAACCCAAGTGGCCCGCCCTTGCAGCTTGGGCCCTGTGCGTCTTCGCGCTTGTCGTAGGCTGCATGACGGACTATCTGACATCCAAGCAGGAGGTGAACGTCATTGAATTCAGCCTTCTCGGCCTGATCCTCTGGAACCTCCTGGTCTTCACGCTGGTGTTCTTCAGCTTCGTCCTGACGGCCTTGCCTGGTGGAACCAAGCCTCCTGGCTGGCTTAACGAAATGATCGCGAAGCTGCGCTTCAGTTCTGCACTTGGCTTCCGTGTCAAGCGAAAGCGCCCGTGGTTGACCGCCTGCCAACACAACTGGGTTCAGCTGTCGAATGGGCTGACCAGCGCTCGCACGAAGATCGCATTCCACGCGGCAGCGATATGCTTTGCAGCAGGTGTCGTGGCCATGCTCTATACGCGAGGTCTGCCGACGCAATACCACCCTGGCGTTCCCGGCAGCACCTGGCTGGACATCAAGCTCACCCAGCAGGTCTTCAGCTTCATCGTGACGCCGGGCGCCTGGCTATTTGGGCTGCAGGTTCCAGACGTCCAGGCCGTGGCTGATATGCGAGCCTCCGGCGACAACCTGGGACTCACCCGAGCGCTCTTTCATTTGCATGCAGCTTCCGTGATTGTCTGGGTGCTGCTGCCCAGATCGGCTCTGGTCATCTTCAATTCATTGCATCTGTGGCGGCTGAGCAGAGCATTTCCGCTTCCGCTGAATGCGGCCTACTTCACTGCGCTTCGGGCCGCGTGGCGCGGACAGCGGATCGCCGTTGTTGTTGTGCCCTTCCGGTACGAGATGACTCCCCAGGTCAAGGCCAATCTGCACAGGATGCTTGAGCGGACCTACGGCATGTCGGTCGAGATCGCAATGCTGCAATCCGTGTTGATGGGAAACGACCTGTGGGACTGGAAGCGAGCAATCAACAAAGAGGGCCATGTTGCTGTCCTCCCTGTCTTCAATGCCACCGCAACAGCCGAGGGCAATACACATGGAGCGTTGCTGAAACTGTTGCGCGCAGCAATCGAGGCCGAAACACCAGTGATCCCGATCGTCGATACCTCGGCCTTCCCGCTGGGCAACGACGAGCGACTTCGCTCGCGGCAAATTCAATGGCGGCAGATTCTTGATAAGGTGCGAGCCGACCCACTGTTCCTGGATCTCGGCAGGGGTGACGAGACTGATCTTTCAACCTTTCAGAGCAGGCTGAATCGAGATGAATGAGCTCCTCGCACTCGATCAGGTTGCGCCGGCCAAGGACATCAACGTCTTTGTTGCTGCACACACCAACGTGGGCAAGACCGCGCTGCTGCGCACCTTGCTCGGCAGGGACGTTGGTGCCATTGAAGACAGGCCCGATGTGACTACGGCAACCACCTCGTACGAACTTGTGGCTGGTACCGATGGAAGCGCCTTGCTGCTGTGGGATACACCTGGCTTTGGCGACAGCTTTCGGCTGGCCCGCCGATTGGGGCTTCGCTACAAGTGGCAGGCATGGCTGATGCGCGAAGTGTTGGACCGGCGCCGAAATCCACCGCTTTGGCGCGGCCAGAGGCTTGCGCTCGACCTACGCGCGCGCGCTGATGTGGTGCTGTATCCCGTGAGCTTGCTTGAACGCCCGATCGACGCCATTTACGTCGCGCCAGAGCTTGAAGTGCTCGGCTGGGCGGGCAAGCCGGTGCTCGTGATCCTGAACCAGGGCGGCCAGCTCAGCAACGGTGACGCCGCCGCCAGGGTCGCTGAATGGCGCAGCGCGTTGGCAACTCATCCTGTTGTGCAGTCTGTGTTCGATCTCGATGCCTTCACGCGGTGCTGGCTTCAGGGAGTTGATGCTTTTCGAGGAAATTGGTCGCCTGCTGCCTGATGCGTCGCGGCGCCAATATCAACACTTTGCCGGCTGTCTGACTGCGACGCATGTGGATCGCCTCGAAGCATCCGTGGGCGCCATCGCCGACTGCCTGATGCAGATCGCTTCGGACAGGGTTGAACTGGATACGGTGTGGTTCAGCGGCGTGACGGATGCCGTTGACCTGATCCGAGACAAGCTGCCCTGGGGCAAATCCGACGAGCGGCGGCCCTCCGAACTCGCCATGGAATCCCTGGCCCAGCGATTCGCGGAGCGCACCAAGGATTTGGCTGATCGGCTGGTGACCATCAACAGACTCGATGGTGTGAATGCGGCGCAAGTGCTACGTGTTGTCGCCGAGCAATTGAGCGTGGACGCCCCCGTGAACGCATCGACTTCCTCGCTGCTGGGTGGCGTGGTTTCGGGGCTGTCGACCGGCTTGGCTGCAGACCTGATGTCGGGCGGTCTGACCCTGGGAACCGGCGCGCTCGTTGGCGGGGTACTGGGCGCCCTTGGCGCCGCCGCTCTTGCCAAGGGATACAACGTGCTCAAGAGCAAGGGCAAGAAGGTGATCCGGTGGAGCCCGAACTCGCTCACTGACGCGCTATACAAGTCGGTCTTGCTCTACCTGAGCGTGGCCCACTTCGGCCGAGGGCAAGGGTCCTGGCGAGAGAAAGATGCGCCTTCACATTGGGCGCCAGCGTTGGATGCGGTGCTGAAGGTTTACCGGGATCGCCTGGAACAGTTGTGGGACGCGAGAGACCGCCAGGCGGATGAGCCACACAACCTGGCTGAACATGTCTTGGTGGTGGGCGACGTCCTGCGTGATGTGTTGACACGCCTCTATCCCGAGGCGAGCGGTGTCCTGGCGCCGAAGCAGGCCAAGCCAGTGTCGTAGCGGAAATGAAATCTGAAGGCCGATGTTTGGCTGGGTCCTAGCCCGTGTCGCACTCGCAGCGAGCAATCCGCCTCTCTTTGCTCAGTCCTGGGCGAATTGGTGGTTGACGTCAGTTAACCAACTTGGCCCGTGTCCGGCCGATCATGACGCATGGTTGCAATTGACGACCTTCGCCGCTCCACTCTGCTCGCTCGCCTCCAACTCGCGTCGACGAGTCATGCAACATGAAAAAGCTTGCCCTGTTACTTGCGGTCCTGGCCTGCCTAGCGTCGTTCACCACTGTGGCTGCCGCAGCCGCAGATGACACCGACCTTGGATTTGAATCCGCCTTTCCTCGCAAGGTCTACCAGAAGAAGTACTTTGGACTCGCGGTGACCGGCGCGTCGGTCGTCGCTGCGGGAACCTTCAGCTACTTCACCGCAGGCGCGGGCGCACCGGCCGCTGCGACTGGTGTGAGCACCGTGGCGAGTTGGGTCGCGGGCGGCGGCGCAGGGTCCTACATGGCCGGCCTGTCCACGATAGGCGGCTGGTTTGGCGGAAACGCCATACTTGGCGCTGCTGTCCTGAATGGCATCTCGCTCGGCACGGTGGGTGGAGCAGGCGCTTGGAGCACCTTGAGCGCTGGCCAGAAAGCTGTGGCCCTGAGCGCGACCGCCGCCACCACAATGGACGGCCTAGCGATCGTCGCGAAGCCAGGTACAGAGCAGTTGGAGTGGCGGGTATTGCTCCCTGTCCCACGTGACCTCGCGGATGACAGGATCGGCCAGCTTGTGGATGGACTGAGCAAGATCAACAGCGAAATCGCCATTCTCAGTGCCGATGTGGACGCCGCGCAGCAGACGTTTAGCAAGCTAGCTTCTGGCGCAGCGATACCCAAAAAGCTCAATGAAGCTCGCCAGGCGCTCGCGGCAGCGGACGGACGGCACAAGGAACTTCGCAGGCAAGTCGATGCTGAAATCAACCGGGCGTTGAAGTCGGGCGACACCAACCGCAACACCGTCGTCCTGGCGGTGCTCGCACACGATTCGGGCAGGTCTGCGGAGTTTCGGAAACTGCTTGGACGAATCAATCCCAAACTACTGACGCGCCGGTCGTACCTTGACTACCTGCGGGCACTCGCTGCGCTGCAGACCGGCAATGTCGCTGATGCGGAGGCTCTCCTGCAAGGGTCATTGAAGGCGGCGAACTTCGCGATCGAGCCCTCAATCCTTCTTGCCAGCATCCTGGGAGGCCGAGGCTACCCAGCCCAAGAACGCAAGATCGAAGAAATCGCACGCCACGCCGACATGAACTTCGACGCCGACACGTACAAGCCCGAAGCGAGCCTCGTGTCGCTGCACTACCGGATCGGCACCATGGCGCTGGCGGCCAAGCGTTGCGATCGAGCCTTCGACGAATTCAAGAAGGCCCAACGCGCCCACTCGACGATCGAAAAGTACTGGACGGGCAAGGATGTCCGCAACTTCCTGGATCTCGGACAGGCGAACGCTCTCTACTGTCAGAACAAGAAGGCCGACGCCTATGCGCTGTTCGAAAAAGTGGCGGACCGCACTACCAGCATGGACGCCCGTAAACTGCTCTGCCAGCAATTCAGTGGTGGCTGCAACCGCAGCTAGGGCAACCCTTCTCGTTGCCCTGCTGGTACCCGTCATGGCGATGGGCGCAGGGGTTGGTGGGCTCGTCACCGCTAGCAAGGGCTTCCGAGCAGGCAAGTACTACAACCGGACCGCCACCATTGCGTCGCTCGGGACAGCCGAACTCAAATACGCGTCAAAGGCCGACAACATCGACGGGCTGCTGGCGCTCCTACGTACTGAGCGTAGGGCACAGCTCGACACCATCTCAGAACTGCAAGCCTGGGAGAAGTACAACGGGATTCCTGACGGCGATCGGTTGCTTCTAATTTGCGCGAAGGACCCGAGTTGCGAGCCATTGCCTTGCGTCGATATTGCCAGACTCAGCGAACTGCACCGCGAGGTGATGCTGCGCAGGCCTGGCTCGAACCTGGCACAGGCCAATCAGAAGGTCGGCGCCGTCAGCGAACAGGTCATGGTCCGGCACTTCGAGAGCAGTGGCTGGCAGAGAATTGAAGGCCAGATCGGGCGCAACGGGATCGACGGGCTGTTCGAGAAGCGCAA
Organism: Candidatus Intricatilinea gracilis; assembly: GCA_016702605.1. GTDB lineage: Bacteria > Pseudomonadota > Gammaproteobacteria > Burkholderiales > Burkholderiaceae_C > Sphaerotilus > Sphaerotilus gracilis. The sequence continues at coordinate 603,910 of JADJDQ010000003.1, read as the reverse complement.
CGGTGAGGGAGTGGTTCGCGAGGTGCTTGTGGTCGAGAGCAAGTACAACACCAGTACCTTGAAGCCCACAAACTTCGGACAACAGATGAGCCGCGACTGGGTGGAAAAGAAGCTGCTACACCTGCGCGAGCGACAGCCTGACGACGCGACCTACCGACAGGTCGAGAAACTCATCGTCGGCGGCTACTACCGCGCCAGGCTATGGACCATGCGTGTGGACAGCGGTGAACTCAGGATCGAACTGCTGCGCGTCCGAAGTGCCTCGGACAAGGTCGACAATCTCATCGAAGATCCCGGAACACGCGTTCTGGTTCCACCAGAGGTCATCCGCCTGTCGGCGCCTAGGGACAGCTTTGAGAAGACAATCGTTGCGGCATACAAGGAAGAACTGGCCAACCTAGGGGCTTGGCGCTGAGGTACACGTGTAGCTGTCGAACGTCGCACCCTGCGCATATCGAATCGATTTCAATCGGCGTAGCCCACGATCGCCCTAGTGATACCGGCATCCCCAAGCCGTCGGGCTGGTTCGGGACGAGTTGATGAGCTTGCACCATTGACGACCAGTCGTTAAGGCCGCGCCAGATTGACGGGCTGCTTCCGGCATTGACTGCGAACTAGCAGTCGCGGCCAAGAGCGGACGCTCTTCAATTAGATCAACGCCCCCGATGAAGCTGACCTTCATCATTCACATTGCGTCTTCGATCTTTGGTCGGTCCTGAAAAGAGGCAAAGTAATCCGGCCTCACGGGGCGGTTTGGGTGAGTGCCGATTGGCAGAACTCCCGGAGTCAGTGGCAATAGGTGCTACTTTCTGCGAGTTGTGTCCCATGATAAGCAGCGCAGCAGACTACTTCCGCCCACGCTTGGTCGACATAGTCGACAAGCACCAGGCGTTCGCGGTTCTGACCACCAGCATACCCTGGGCGTCGATCGAAGAATCAGTGACACCCCTGTTCGAGAGAAAGCCCGGCACTCTGCCTGAACCACTGCTGCATGAAGTAGATGCGCAGCATCGTCTCCAGTGCAAACGGCGACCGACCGCGTCGACATTCAGGCACGTGCAGAGCTACCGGTTCAAACAGTGCAGCCCAAGGTAATAGGCGGTTCATATCGTCCAGGAGCTTGCGCCTGCGCGCCTTATTTGTCGACAGATTCAGTCCAAAGTCGGCGTGCCTCATGGCTCATATGGTCGCTGGCCCATCAGACTTACCCAAGCACGGCGGCAGGCGACTTCTGCAGACCCTCCCGAAACTAATGAGTGCAAATTCATCCCGCAAAAATTGCGGTGAAAAATTTTTTTCATAGTAATCCTCTACTCGACATACCAAAGGCATTTCGGCGATGGGGAGTCCCGAACACCATGTATTTCACGCTCTCTCACTTCACACCATCGTTGTGGTTGATTTCACGAAATTCTGCGTCGATCGCCGTGCCCTTGTCATACCACTTCTTGAAGCGTACTTGGCGGTCCTGTAACGTTTTCATCTCGGCGTCTATGGCGGTGAGTTGCTGCCTGAGGGTCACGAAGGCTGGGAAGAACCGGTCGGAGAAATCTGGGGCGGCCACCAGCCGTGCTATTTCCTGGGATTGCTCCCGGAAATTTTCAATCATGGAGTTAATAGCCTCTGCGAATTTGGCCTGACGTTCCCGCTCCTTGTAGCTGTCCCAAGCTTCCAACGCAATGCCAAAAACCGCCAGCGCGCTGCCTAGGCCATTGGCCAGTTTAGTGGCGCCCCAAGGCTTGAATTTGAGGTACTTGCTGATATCTAGGCCCACCATCTTGGTGGCCGTATTTATGCCGTCGCGCACTGCAAGCACACTGCTGTTAGTGATGGCACCCGGTTGCGAAAAATATTTGACACCCTTTTTACCCAGAGCGCTCACCACATCGTTGTAGTGCGCAAGTTCATTGTTGACATTGATCTGAACTCGACTGAGCGCGCGCGCGATGCTGCCGACTTCATCACTGAATATCTCATCGACACGCTGCTTGACCAGACAGCCTTCGCTCCCGACTTCCCGGTGCATGAAGTCGTTGAACGTGTCCATGCCCACATTCTTGGCTTGCAGTTGCAGGTCTTCGAAATAGCGCAGCAGCCGACCGCGCAAACGCACTTGCGCTTGTCCGATGTTAACGTTGATCTTTTGCAGTTCGATCGCCTGGCTTTGCTCGATCTCCTTGACGCGCCGCGTTTCTTCGGCAAGCACGGCGTAGGCATCCTTAGCCGCAGGCAACTGCTTGGTGATAACATCCGAAATGATGGCTTTCTTGGTCTCGTTGGCCAGTTCCAGAAGTCCACCATTGCTTTCGATCTTCTTCTGCGTCGCGGTCTGCAACTCTCCGATGCGCGAGATATTGCGAAACTCGGAAATGTTTTGCAGCCAGTGCTCCACGCCCATGTCGAATGGGTTGGCTGACACGGCCACGATGGCGGAATCGAGCTGCTCTTGTGGTGTCATCTCCAGCACATCACTCAGGCGTTCGAGTACCGACGCCTTCTTAACGAGGAACTTGTCCTGGAATTCGGCTGGATCCGACACATCTGCCACTTCGTCGAAGCGGCTGAGAACGAACACAGTGCGGGGCAGGAGGTTCAGCGTGCGGAACAGCCACTTCAGGTCTTCCGTGTGGCTTTCCTTGATCGGATTAGTCGCATTCATCACATAGAGCACAAGGTGCGCTTCGCTCACGTAGCGCTTGGTAATATCCTTGTACTTTTCAATCTGCTCAGTCGATGCATTGGTTTTTTCCTTGAAGCCAAACAGCCCTGGCGTGTCAATGATCTGCAATTGGTCTTTGAAGTTGTAGATCGCGACTTCGCTAGAAGATTCCTGCTGACTGATGTTCATGCTCTTGCGGTCGAGCTCTTCCAGCCATGCAGCGGCAATCGAGGTTTTGCCTTCAGAGAAGCCCCCGATCAACGCGACCTTGAGCTTTTGGTCGGTGGCACTCTCCAACGCTTTCTGGAGCTTGACTGCCAAATCGGGATGCAACTCAATGCCTAGTTCTCGACCTTCTTTTACGAAAGCGGTGAGGTTGAACAGAATACCCAACGCCTGTTGCTTCTGTTTCTCGAACGAATGGATTGCGCTTGTCATTTTGTGGCATTTCCTGTTTTCATGCGATAGCCGAACCGGTTGGGGCAGATTTGGTGAATGTGGTTGCCGCTGCCGATGCCCGCTTGGGTTTGATTTGTTCATCCAACACCTTCAAATTATTGGCAATTCCTTTCAATGCCTTCTCTGTGTTAACACATTGTTCATAGGGAATGCGCATCTGCCTTTTTGTGTCCAGGAGCGCCTCGTTGATCTTGACGATCGCTGATTCGAGGTTATCAGTCAGTTTTTCAGTGAGCTTACCGAACACTTTGTCCAGGTTTTCATCGGCTGACTTGCGCTGCTGAACTTTCTTGTAGTCGCTGCTGAAGAGGCTGCGAACGGCCTTGTAAAAACTAAAGACTAGACCGACTGCACCCAGCACGGCAGCGACAGTCCAACCCGCAGGGCTTGAGGCGAGAAACGTAGTCCAGATCAGCCCTGCCGCACCGCCCAGCGTTGAAATGAGGCCGATCACGTTTATGCCTTTATCCATCTTGAAGTCGGTATTGAAATTCAGCTTCAAGGATGAGAATGGATCGTCAATCGTGTATTGCAGAATATCATCTACGTTCGTCTGGTTCTTCTTGATGATTTCGCCAGCATCGCATTTGAACGTCTCAAACACCTTGGTGAATCGCACTTCCAGGTCTTTGCCGACGCTGGTCTTAAGTTCTTCGAACTTTGCAGTCAGGCGTTCCTTGAAGTCATCATTACTCCTATCTGTGGCAATATAGTCGTAGATATCCGTGCGCATATCGGTCTTCTTTTTGTTCAGCTGATCGTTGCATTCACTCTTGAGTTTCTGTGAGGTCCCGGAGAGCAGTTCGTCAATTTGCGACGAAGCAGATTTCTGCTGAGCTTCCAGCTTTTGCGCCGCGTTGGCAAAGTGGTCGCCTGCCTGTTGCAATTTGGCAATACCGTCCTGCAGGCAACTTCGAATCTTTTTCAGATTGGCTTCGTTGATCTTTTTCTGGAAGTTCTGGCAAATTTCCGCTCGAATGAAATTCAAGAATGCAGCCATGCCGCTTCGTTCGATAATTTCACTCTCCTTCATTACCTTCAGAAATTTCTCTCGACTATTAACGTGCGGGTTGTTGGGCACCAAACAACTAGCCGATGCCAGAAAGGCCGGCATACCGCTAACGCAGATGTGACCCTTATAAGTATCTGCGCCCAGAGTCCCGGTCAGTGACTTTCCCATATCTACAAGACCGATGGAATCATTTTCGTTGATCAGCGTTTCGCCTCTCAAAACTTGTGGATTCGTCGCGCTTTTGTTATAGATCGCCCAGACTTCCGTCTGCTTGCCCAGTTGGCGTTTAATCTTGTGGATCGTGCCTTCCTGACCATCGCTTCCCGAGCCAGGCGGTTGGGCTGAACGAGTCACATAGAAAACAGCGTGGGCCTTCTTGACGGATGCCTCGATGGCGCTCATCACCAGCTTTTCGTCGCCTTCGATGCCGGGAACGTCAATCAACTGGAACTTCTGGCCGTTGGCCGTGAAACGGTAGGCTTGCGACTGCCGCGTGAAATCGGAGCGGCCGTTGCCGATGATTTGGCCATCCTGCAATGGAACAAGTTTTGCAATCGATCTCTCCACTTGGGCTCGCTCACCGAGGCGCGCGTTCAGCTCTGCGCTCACTTTGCCCAGTTTTTCGGCGATAGCTTCCAGCTTGACCTTGTTGCTGGCCCTGAGTTGAACAAGTTGCAGTTCCTGTTCGGGCAGCGCATTTTCTTCGTCCAGCTTCTTGATCAGAAATACCAGCTTTTGCCACAGGCTCAACTTGTTTCGCTTGTGCTTGATGGTAGCTTTCAGCACCTCCAGCTTGGCGCTTTGCTGCTGCTCTTCGCCTTGCAGTTTCTGCGTAAGAAGCTCCGCCTCGCCTTGACTTTTGGTGAGTTGCAATTCTAATTGCTGAATGGATTTCGCCAAGGCTACAAGACTGTCTGGATCGACGCGCATGTCTTTTGCGAGCGCCTTAAATTGCTGCTGCGTGGCAATCTTCTCGGTGTCGTGTAACAGGATCCGCAAGGTTTCGATCAGCGTGGACTTGCCTGCGTTCGTCTCACCATAGAACGCGATGGTGAACGTGTCCCATTCCGCTAACTCCTGCAACGTGCGAATATCTTCCTTGGTCTTGTTGCGGAACTCCTCAAGTAGTGTTCTTGAGTTAGAGATTGCCCCCTCCAGGTCCAGGTTGCCGTTGGTGACTGAGGCCCTTTTTAGCACCGATTCAAGCGATTGCTCGACCAGTGCAATTACTTGATCGTAGAAATCATTCGGCTTGTTGATTTTTGACATATCTGGCGGCAATTGCCGTATTGAATATTTCGTTCCTTGCAGTGGGTCTTAGGGCAAGGTGTTGCAACCCATCACAGTACCCACATCTCTTTAGGCACTCGCTTGTCGGCCCATCAAATCGTTATAAATCAACACCTTTGTCGTGGCGCCAAGCCACTTGAGTGCTTTTCGACGTCCGTCCCAAGTTGTTGATTTAAAGGAGGATTTTGACGTGTGGGTAGTGGGATGAATGCAACTACCCTGCTTGCAGAACAGAACCTCGTCGCCACGTAGTATCGTGACCGATGTGTTGGCACAGAAGCAATGGATTTCTGCGTCTACCAGTTCCCAGTACCGGAAATCGTCCGGGTGGCGTCTTTTGTAGAGGCCTGCGCCAGTTAGTTCTTCAGTTGAGAGGACTGTTTTATCGTTGTCACGGGTAAGGCCGTAGACAAGGTCATTCAGAACCTCGAAGGGCATGTGGGCGAGGAATCCCAGGTTGCAGTCATATCTATAGGCCATTTTTGTCAGAGATTGAGTGTGGAATTTATCTAGAAGTGATGCGCTTGAGTTCCGTAGCGATGGCATCCAGTGCCGTGCCGCAACTGGGCGTGAAACGGGTTCCCTGGCATTTCGGGCAGCGCACCACAAAACGCATGATCCGATCACTCTTTTCCTTGGTCACCGTAGACCACCCGCAGGCATCGCAGGTCCATTTAAAATAAGGATTCTTGGGTGGGAGGGGCATGGCGTGATTCCGATGTCAACGTGACCGGCGTTTCAGATGGCGAACCGAGGTTTTCAGCAGTACGGTGCCGAGCAGCATGGCCCCGAAGATCGCCCAGCCGATCTGGCTTTCCCCGAGAATGAAATAGAGCCCCAAGAAACTGCGCCCATACATCGCGATCACAGCCCAGATCGCCAAGCCCAGGGCAATGAGGGAGAGCAGGGCCACAAACTGAAGCGCCAGAAAAACGATCCAGAGCGCACCCGCAACCAGCGCCAGCAAGACGGCAAAGCCCATGTCAACGCACCTCCAAATAGGTATGCAACTGCTGATTCAGCTCGGCTTGCAGCCCTTCCGGGCTGATGATCTGCACATTGGGAATCCAGTAGCGCACGATGGGCAGAATCTGGTTCGGGTGCGCGACCTTGCCCGAAACGAGCATGCCGCCGTCTTCCAGTTCCTTTTCCAGCACCTGGCCGGCGATGAGCTTGCGGCGGCGGAAATAACCAGCAGCCTCCTTCGCTACTTTCAAGACGACTTCGGTCTTTTTCTCGTTGAGCCAGATGCTGTCTTCGTCGCGCAGCAGTTGTTCGATGTGCGGGGCGCTTTCGAAGGTGTCGTTTGAAACGAGCAAACGGTCGATCTTGCTGACGCTGAAGGCCTTCAGTTTGTCGCCGTCCATGCAGGCCAGATACCAGACACCGCAGTGGTTGATGAGCTTGTAGGGCTCAGCCTCGGTGTAGCTTTTGCTGCCCGCTTCCTTCTGGTACCTGAAGCTGATTGTCTGGCGCTCCAGAATGGCCTGTTCAAGCAGCTGAAAGGTATGGGTCCGGTCGCCCAGGTCTTCGTAGTTATAGCCCTTGACGAGCAGAGCCGATTCGATGCGGCGGTCGAGCAGGTCGCGCAGGAATTCGTTGCTCAGCACCGGATACAGGCGCTGGATGCCGGCCATGCAGGCAAAGCGTTCCAGATCACGGTAGTGGAGTTTTCCGAGATAACTGGGATCGAGCTGGTACCCGACCTCGGTCTTTTCTAACGGCAGGTAGGCGAAGCGTTCGTTCAGGTCGCGCTGGATGGTGCGCAGGTTGACGTTGAATTCTTGCGCCAGCGCGTGGGGCTGCAACTTGTCACCCTGGTTCAGCCGGACAAGCATCTGCGTCAGGCGATGGGCCAGCGTGTCATGGTCTGCGTGAGAAGACATATTCAATGGGCCCGGTGACAGTCGGGCGCAGGGTCAAGTAATGAAATCTGGCCTGTTTTTGTGATGTTTTGGCCGTGCCAGATGCGTACTGGGAATTTCTACTCCGGAGAGTACGCGGGCGCAGCGACAGGTCGTGTCGCGGGCAATGGTAGGCTGTGGATTAAGTCACGGCGAAACCAATCTCTTTGGATACAAGCTTTCTAACACAAATGGCCGTGCTACTTGTCTGCCAGATTTTGAGCCGTCCAGCAAGCCCAGGGCGAGCGCATAAGGCAATCACTTGTTCCTGATCACGATCCGAATTCATTGCGCAACGTCTGAAGTGGTTTATTTACTGAAATAAAATTCCTATCTCGACGGAACTCATGCGTGGGGCAGTGGCTGATCATTGTTGTCAGAAAGGTCCAGCGACTCTAGGAAATTGACCAGTCTCGACCGGCTGCTCCTCCGGTGTTCCAACGCAGCCGCACCGTGTCAGGCGCCCTGGGAGTAGGCGGGGGTAGAGGGTCGCGCGCACCGCCGTTCAGGCTGGGCTGGGGTGCTGCAAGTTGGTGGGCGCCTACGGCAGGGCAACCTTTGGCGGCCACAGATTCACGCCACGTGAGTGACCGCGGTACTGTGGTCGCTTCACTGAAGTGAATGTCTGGAGTGGGTCGATTGCCGGCCCACCCGAACGACTGCTGACCGGCACCCGAGGTTTGCGGCTCTGGCGCTCCGGTCCTGCCCTTAGGTGACTGGCAGCTTCCCGTGTGGTCCTGTCGCTCAGCCGGCGATGTCGAACGTCGGCAGGTGGCCGGGCTTGACCGCTGTGCGGCCGCCGATCAGTGGCGGCCATGCGACCAATTGCTGACGTCGTGGGCCAACGGACCGCTCTATGCCGCCCTGCTGCCCGTCGTGGTCGGTCACTGGCCGGCGCTGGCCGACCCATAGGAGCCGACGGCGGTTTTCTCAGCGAGCTGCGAGCGACCGGTCTATCCCGGAACTTGACCTTCGCTGACGCCGCCGAAAATGGCGGGGACGGCGACAGCGGACATTCGCAGGTGGCAAGCATCGACCTGGGCATTGTGCCGGCCGAGCCACTGCATCCGAAGGCCGCGTACTCACGCTGCCGACCCATACCTGACAAAGCTTGGCGCATCTCGCGCTGCCGCACAGCTGTCAGCGGCAGACCTTCACAGCAAGCTGGCAAAACCACCGCCGAGAGCACTGAACCGACAGGATGACGCGCATCGAGCACTGTGATGTCCTGCGCGAACAGGCTCCGGCTCTTCATTCGGGCACTTGCACGGCCATGACCTTCAAAGAAGCATGACCTTCAATGAACGCACAATTCAGTTGAAAGCCATGTGCGTGCATCCTACGATTTGCATCACTGACTCAGGAGCAAATCTTGAAGCCCATTGCAAACAAGTTGACCCCAGATGCGGCTGCCCTCTACGACAAGGCTCAGCGCTCACTGAGAACAAATCTAGACCGCATATTGAGTGTTAGTCATGAGGGCGAAGACGCGGTGTCGAAGCTGACGCAAGTGGATCTTGCCAAAGACACAGGCATTGCTCGGTCAACGGTCACCAAGGTTCTGTCCACTACCGAGCCGTCCAAGTCCAATCCGGACCTCCGTACCTTGTGCCGATTAGCTGCGGTGCTCAAGGTTCCTCCAGCCTTCCTACTGATGTCGCCTGACGACTGGACGCGCTTGGCCAGCGCGATATCAGGTCTTCAGTTCGCGCCTGGGCCGGAGGTCAGTGATCAATCGCTAAAGCACCTTGGTACAGACCAAGTGGCTCAACGAGCGGTGGCTCTCGCCGAGAAGGTTCAGCCGCGAGAGGTTCCCATTGGCCTGATGGCTGAGCAACCCCTCAAGACCCAGCGAGAGTGGCAAGCTGAAATTGAACAGCGGCAGCGACATGCCCGACAGAGCGTAAGAGCGATGTCCGTCGCACCCGCGTGGGCAAAGATCAACGGTGACGTCGACTCCCTTTTCACCATCTGCGTCCTTATGGGCGCCGCAACCAACATCTAACTCGAAAGAGCTGTCATGACTGAGCAAACGAACGTGACCCCCGCGAATAGCGAATTGTTGCACCTGCTTCGCCACTCCGACGAATCCGACTTGTCTGTCTTGGTGGACTATCTGACAGACAGCGGCAAAGGCCGTATTTCAATGAGCACTGAAACCTGCTCAATCTTGGTTGCGGCTCAAGCAAAGGGTGGTCGGTATTCGTCAAAGGCGTTGTCAACAATGGCCGCTGAGCTTAGTCGTTTCGGTGGCAATAGCATCATCAACCTGTTTCGCGGCGGCGAGGGCGTTCCATACTCAGAGGTGTTGCGCGATGTCTTGGAACATCTCAAGGGAAGTGCAGACACAGGGGAATCGGTTGAGTCAATGGAACTAAAGGTACTCCAGCGAATGGCAACTGACGCGTGGGAACGAATGAAGCCTGAGGACCGTGCAACCTTTCAGGCCGGCCTAGGGGTCGCATCCGGCATCACCGGACCAGCTGCGCTGACGGCAATTCAGGCGGCTATCAAGCTGGGGGGCTTCGCGTCGTACCAGGTGGCACTTCAGGTCGCTAACGCCATGGCCAGGGCGCTCCTTGGCAAGGGTTTGACCTTTGCCGCCAATGCAGCTGTAACACGCTTCGTGGCGGTTGCGGCTGGTCCCATTGGATGGGTAATTACCGCCCTATGGACGGCATATGACTTGGCCAGCCCAGCATATCGCGTGACTGTGCCGTGCGTCGTCCAAATCGCCTATATGCGCCAGAAGCAGAGTTTGAATCTCTGCACCAATTGCGAAACGGCCAACCCCTCTGGGGCCAAGTTTTGCAATAACTGTGGTACTGCGCTGGAAGCGCGGAGCAAGTAATGTCAATCCTCATCCATGCGTTTCTCGCAACCTTTGCCGTGCTTGTTCACTTTGCGCTGACTGCCTTCGGAGTTGCGGCAGCTGCGGCGTTCTTCGTGTTCCTGGTGTTGCTGGCTCTATGTGTCCTAACCGCTTCGACATTTTCATCGTCTCTTTGTACTCGATAAGGCCAACCATCCCTGAAAGGAATCGAAATGTCAGACGAAAGTTCCCTTCCGGCCCTTCTTAAGGCAGTCCTGTACGCGCTGGCCACGCCGGAAAGCCTTCGGCGATACACGCGAGAGCTGCAGGAAGATCTGCGCCTACAGCACCCGGACAAGACGACTTGCGAGATTCGAGCACTTGCAGCCGATAAAATCATTAGCCAGACCTGCTACTGCTGCGCTGCTGTCGGCTGTGTAGCGGCGCTGCCCGGCGTGATACCAGGGGTTGGCACGTTGACGTCGGTACTTGGGGGAGGAGCAGCTGATTTGACCGCCTGCGTCAAATTCCAAGCGGAAATGGCCATGAAGCTGGCGGACCTGCATGGATATAACCTGGTGGAGACCGACGTACAGTTGCTCTGCCTATTCTTGGCTGGCGTCGGCAAACTCAACGAGTCCGCGATGGAGCGCGCCAAGACAGCGGGAACCCTCGCTGTCATCGCACTTCTGAAAGAGAATCTCAAGGGGGCTCTGCTTCAGGCCGTAAAGACGGTATTCACAAAGCTTGGCATTGCATTCTCGCGCACATCGGTGCTGAAGGCTTTGCCGTTCTTTATTGGAAGCGTGGCGGGCGCGGGTACAAACTTCCAGCTAACGCGAGTCGTAGGCCGGAGAATCAACACGACTTTTGCCACGAATACCTTGCCTTCCGGATACACGACATGCGTGGCATTGCTCACCTAACCAAAATGAAGCGCATGTTATTGCTAAAGTGGCTACCCGCAGCGAACAGGATGTCGAACGTTCGGCAGACTTCCCTTGCTATCCCTATCCGCCGCGCAAAGACGGTTCGTCCATTTCCAAAGAAGCAGAGGATATATCTTGGAATACAACCCGTACACGGAACGTTTCTCCGCGAAGCAACTCTGGTTCCAGAAGTTGGAAGACGAGGCGCGCGACTGCTCACAACAACTGACCTGGCATTCGAAATTTAATCAGATCACTGAGGCCGATGCGCTGGCCGCTGGCAAGCGGGAGGCTGGTCGAATCAGGTCAAGGCTTGAAGGACTTAAACAGGAACGCACGAGCGAATCCGCTCGCGAAGAGAATCTATCGCAGAACGCCAAAATTGGTCTTGACCCCCGACGGTGGTTCTCTATGGAACGAATTCAGTATGCTCAGCAGCGTGACCTAGCCAGAGGGCGCTTGGCGGAACTGGACAAGGCCATAGCCGAGCATGAGGCCGAAGCGGCAACAGTTCTCAAAGCCTGCCTACAACGACAGGCGCAACTTGACAAGCACCGTGCGCTTGATTCCCTTGAGTTGAAAGCAAAGCTGAATGCGCTTGAGTTGAGCTTGGAGCAACTGCGCCCGGAGTTGGCAAATCTATTGGCCGACAAGCAAAAGGTGGACGCGCTCTTGAGCGCACCTATGTTGGAGAAGCGCGAACTTGCTAGTCGCCTAGCGACTCTTGAAACGGATGTGAAATTGGCTGAGCGTTTTGACCAGCGACTCTCAAGCGCGGGCAACAGCTATGAAAAGGCTATGGTGCATCAAGAGTGCAGCAACACATTTGGCGGCGAAGGCAGTCCCGGACGGGTGATGCAGAACAAGCAGAAGGAGATGTTGTCGGCGCGCCGCAATCTAGAAAAGGTAGAGGAAAGACTTAAGCAAATCTCACGTCGCGCAAACCGGCAGATTTCCACCCTAGTGATCGACGGCAACAATCTCTGCTATGCAGGGCGAGAGTTCATTGGCCTCAAGCCTTTGTACGCGCTCACCTATGGTCTGGCTGAAAACTACAGGGTGATCGTTGTGTTCGACGCCAATATCCGCAAGATTTTGCGAATGAACGACCAGCAGGTTGCGTACGGATTCCCTCGTGAAGTCATGGTGCACATCGTTGCGTCGAAGCAGGCTGCGGATGAAACCGTATTGGAAACGGCGTCGGCTTCGGATGCGTACGTGATAAGCAATGATCGGTTCAGGGACTTCACCGACAAGGCGGCGGTCTACGGTCAACGACTGATTCGGCACGAAATCGTGGCAGGCAAGGTGCTCATTCATGAACTGAATCTTGCAGTCGCGTTCGAGCAAGAGGGGCGCGAACATGGAAGCCAGCACGCAATCTAAGTCGCACTTGGTGAAGCAGTTTTCCAAAGCATTCTGGAGGAGGTGAAAATGTCTCAAAGATACCCAGAGCAAGATGCACAGGCAAATATAAAGAGAACACCAAACTGCGGCAATCAAGACTGGGCGAGAATTCACACCGCAGGAGCCGAAAAACTGGTTTCATCGGAAAACAACTTCGGCCCAAACTTCTTCACAAGCGAAAGAAAAACTATGGCTGCTCAACAGGAAACATCGCCACCGATATTCATCTGCTACGCGCACAAGGACAACGAGAATAAGGACCCCGCCAAATGCTGGCTGGATCGTGTGCGCGAGCAGTTGGAACCGCTGGTCCAGCAAGGCCAGATTTCCATTTGCTCGGATCAGGACATCGATCTCGGCGACGATTGGCACAACCATATTCAGAATAATTTGAACAGCGCGCGTGCTGCCCTTCTATTGGTCAGCCCCGCATTTCTCGCGTCCAAGTACATCCGTAACAACGAGCTGCCGGTCTTGTTGCGCAACGCTGGGCTGCAGGGCGTCAAGATCATCCCGATCATCCTGCGTCCCTGCTTGTTCGCCGAGAGCAAGTTCAAGTATCCCGATCCGCAGAATGGACCGGAAGAGTTCACACTAGCATCATTGCAAGCGGCGGGTTCGCCACGCCGCGCCCTAAGTGAAATGACCGAAGGTGAGCAAGACCGCGCACTGTTGAAGGTTGCACAGACACTCGCTAGCCTCGCAAACCCCAGGTAGGCTCATCGGACTTCGGCCGGCGCCCACCGGTGAGCCAGATTTCGTTTGCGCCAAGTTCCTTCCACGCTGACATCTCCCGAGTCATCAAATACGTCCCTGCGCGACTCATCGGCCGCAAGACTGAAACCAAACTCCTATCCGAAGCCTGGGAGCAGGTTGCCCAGCGCAAAAGTAAACGCACCCACGTCCTAACCTTCGTCGCCCTCGGCGGCGAGGGCAAGACCTCTCTTGTTGTGAAGTGGGCAGCCGAATTGGCGCATCAGGGTTGGCCCGCGTGCGAGGCCGCTTTTGCATGGTCGTTTTACCACCAAGGCAGCGACGAAAAGACGGCCGACTCAAGCGAAGTGTTTCTTAACGAAGCGCTGATCCTATTTGGCGACCCGACTCTGGCGTGCAGCGACCGAAGTGCCGCGGACAAGGGACGAAGGCTGGCCCAGCTCGTCGGCCAGCGGCGGGCGCTGATCATCCTCGACGGTGTGGAAACCTTGCAGTACGCACCCACCTCGCCAAGGCGCGGCGAGCTCAAGGACGCTGGGTTGGCCACGCTGCTCAAAGGGTTGGCTGCCGACAATCTCGGACTGTGCGTGGTCACCACCCGGTATTCCATCCCGGACTTGCAGGCTTACTGGCAGACCAGCGCGCAGGAGATCAAGCTTCCGCGTCTTACAAAAGCGGCTGGCGTGGCTCTGCTCCGGGCGCTCGGCGTGGATGGCAGGCAGCAGGAGTTCCACAGGCTTGTCGAGGATGTGAAAGGCCACGCGCTCACCTTGAACCTGCTCGGCAGCTACTTGCATGAAGCCCACGGCGGCGACATCCGCAAACGCGATCTCGTGAAGCTGGAACAAGCCGATGACGAGCAAGGTGGTCATGCTTTTCGCGTGATGGATGCGTATGTGAAATGGCTTGAAAGCGACGGCGAGAAGGGAGAGCGCGCTCTTGCCGTGTTGCGGTTGTTGGGATTGTTTGATCGGCCAGCGTCCGCCGACTGCCTTGCCGTTCTGTTCCAGGCTCCTGTCATTCTGGACCTAACCGAGCCAATAGTGGGGATTAGCGACGAGCAGCGCAACCTCGTATTCAGTCGGCTGGAATCCGCGAGGCTGCTAACGGTAAACCGGAGTGCTGTCGGCTCGCTGATCTCGATAGATGCGCATCCGTTGCTGCGCGAATATTTCGCCAAGCAACTGAAGGTCGACAGGGTGAAAGAGCGTTTGATAGATAGCTTGATGGATGAGTTCCCAAAGCTGCTGGATGAGTTCCCAAAGCTGCTGGATGAGCTCCCAAAGCTGATGGATGAGTTCCCAAAGCTGCTGGATGAGTTCCCAAAGCTGCTGGATGAGCTCCCAAAGCTGTGCGGCATCTTAGAACGTTGCCCGGAAGAGATACCAGAGGCATGGCGCGGCGGGCATCGGAGGCTGTTTCAACACCTGTGCCAGACGACCCGTGAAGGCGACAGTCCCACGCTTGAGGATCTGCAACCGCTATACCAAGCAATCGTGCATGGTTGCAAGGCGGGGATGCAACAATCTGCGTTTCAAGAGGATTCGATAGTCGCCGACACCCTTGATCTGTTTTACAAACGCATTCACCGGGATGGGGCGAGTATGGGACAACTCGGCGCAGTCGGAGCCGAATTGGGAGCGCTTGCCGCCTTCTTCGATACCCCTTGGAGCCAAATCTCGGATTCGCTCGCTGGGAAGGATCGCCTCGACGTGCTGATATTAGCCTCCAAGACTCTGACGGCCTCGGGTCGGTTGACTGAAGCAATGGAGTTGATGAATGCATTGCCAAAAAAATTGAACTTTCACTTCGACAATAAATCGG
This sequence comes from Candidatus Intricatilinea gracilis, assembly GCA_016702605.1. Taxonomy (GTDB): domain Bacteria; phylum Pseudomonadota; class Gammaproteobacteria; order Burkholderiales; family Burkholderiaceae_C; genus Sphaerotilus; species Sphaerotilus gracilis. The sequence goes on along the minus strand of JADJDQ010000003.1, from coordinate 588,900 downwards.
CGTTGGTAATAGAGTGCGCCGGGCACAGTCAACTGATGCTTTTGCTGGGCGACGTGGACGGAGCAGTCCGGAATGCCGAAATGGCTGAAACGTACATTCCATGTCATGTGCCTTTGGCGGAGATTGGCCAGAAGATGTATGTGCTCGCAATGCAAGCCAACGCTCTGCATCAAGCGGGCCGCCGAATCGAAGCAGACGCGCGCTTTCGCGAGGCTGAGAAATTAGTGCCCGGGCTCGTTTTGGTTCGGAAGTTAGAAGAGAGGTACGACTTTTCTGGTGATGTTAACCTTCTCTTTTCAGATTTCGGCTTCTGGTATTGCGATCTTCTCCTCGATGCCGCCGAACGCGCAGCGTGGCAATGCTTCATTGCAAGCGCAAGTTTCCGCCCAACGATCTCCAGCATCGGGATAATGGCGCCGCAATCGTATATAGATGCCAAATCCATTATTTCCTGCGAGGTTGCGGGGTCTTGTAGCGAAAAAGCAAAGCGCGGTAGTGAGCATGCTCCGACAATTCAAGCTTGCAGCGACGTCTTTCGCCGCGCATCGCAAACGCTCAGATGGATTACCCCGAAGAAATTGCTTCGTGAAATTGCGCTTGACCAACTTACCCTGGGCCGTACAGCGCTATACCAGGCAATTTTGGAACGCTCGTCACTCAATCGTTGCCGCACATTTGTCGAGCATGCTGTCGAGGGCATGCGCCGCGCCGGACAGGAAGTTCACCTCCCCAGCGCTCTACTTACCCGCGCCCTGTTGCACAGTCTCAGCGATGCTTCAAGCGGCGGCCAATCGAATTCCTACAGCGCGCAGAGCGACCTGGACGAAGCGTGGGAAATCGCAGAGCGCGGTCCGATGCCGCTTTTCATGGTCGATATCCACCTGTACCGCGCCCGCTTGTTCGGACCACTTGCGCCAGGAGCTAGCGGGAAAAAGTACCCTTGGAAATCCGCAGGTGCCGATCTTGCTGCCGCACGCCAGCTGATCGAGAAACACGGTTACCTCCGGCGGCTGGAAGAACTGGAAGATGCAGAAGTAGCCGCCCGCCGCTGGCTAGGCTCTGCTCAATACGGAGGATAGTGTTTTCAAGCGGCTTTTTTCCTGACGCCCGACAGGTGCGAGTCGGTTTTTGAAGGTGGCTGAGACCTGTTGAGGGTTGGTCTCAGGCTGTGAGATGTACCGCAATCGCCCTGAGCGCTTGGCGTCTTGTGTGGCCCACTCCTGCGGTGCCACCAGCGGGGGCCTTGGCGCATATGCTAATTGCCACTTCGGGGCAGTGAGTTCAGAGCAGCGTATGTCGCTGGTGGGTCGATTGCCGGCCCACACGAACGACTGCTGACCGGCATCCGGGTTTTGCGGCACTGGCGCTGCGGTCCTGCACTTAGGTGACCGGCAGCTTCCTGAATGGTCCTGTCGCTCATCCGGCGAGGTCGAACGGCGGCAGATGGCCGGGTCCCGGTGGCCACGAACGGCTGCTTCGTGGACGCCCAACCCGTAAGGGGCCGGTCCGAGCGTCGGGCGGCTTCCGAGAAGACTGACGGGCGGCTTTGGGTCGACTCCAGCGGGCCGCGGGCGGCGGGAGCAGTTGTTCGACTGGTGTCGGCGCCAAAGTCAGCGTGAGCGTCCAGCGACCCCACCTTGCCCCCGACGCAGCGCGTCCCGACGATGGTGTCCACCTATTTTTGGCGGACACCTATGCATCCCAATCGCTCCAATCGTCGCGTCCACAGTGCCGAGTTCAAGGCTCGCGTCCTGTCTGAGTGCCGGCAGCCCGGCGCTTCGATCTCCGCTGTGGCCATCGCGCACGGCCTGAACACCAACGTCGTACGCAAGTGGCTCGCCGGTCGTGGTCTCAAGCGCATGGGCGCAGCGGCGGGTGCGCCCGCCGCTGAGGCTGCGTCCCGTGTGACCACGCCGGCCCTGCAGTTCGTCCCCGTCGAGTTGGCGCGGTCGGCTCCCTTGCTCGCCGGGCCAATTGCTCAGCCCGACATCCGCATCGAACTTCAGCGTGGCGGCCTTCACGTGAAGCTGCAGTGCACAGCCAGCACCGGCGCGCTGTACGCCGCGCAGTTGCGCGCCCTGGCCGATGCCCTGTGCGCCGCCTGAGGGCCGGCCCGTTGATCCGCATCGACACGCTGTGGCTATGCACCCAGCCGCAGGACATGCGTGCTGGCGCCGACCGGTTGCTCAACATCGTCGTCAACACCGTCGGCGCGGCGCATGCGCACCACGGCTACCTGTTCGCCAATCACAGAGCTTCCCGCATCAAGCTGCTGGTGCACGACGGCTTCGGCGTGTGGTGCGCTACGCGGCGACTGCACACCGGGCGCTTCGTCTGGCTGGAGCGCTCGCCTGGGAATGCCTCGGCAACTGCCACGCTGCAACTGACGGTGCAGCAGTTCGAAGCCCTGACGGTCGGCCTGCCGTGGCAACGCCTGGGCGAGTTCGACGTCATCAGCAGGTCGTGAGGGCGATGCCCGCCGCACGCTGACGTTGACATCGCATCTGCCGATGCGCAGCACATCCTGATTCGTGCACCATGCCGGGCATGCTCGGCAACCACGCAGCTCACCACATCGACATGGCGCAAGTGCCGCCCGATGCGGCTGCGCTGATCACGCGATTGCAGCAGCAGGTGCAGGCCCAGGCTCGCGAGATCGCCTGGCGCGACGCCAAGCTGGAGAAGGTCAACTTCGAACTCGCGCGCCTGAAGCGCTGGAAGTTCGGCGCCACGACCGAGGCCCTGACGGCCCAGCAGCGCGCCCTGTTCCAGGACACGCTGGCCGAAGACGAAGCCAGCCTGCAAGCGCAACTGGCCGAGTTGCAGCGCGGCCTGCCCGAGGCGCCCAAGACCCCGAAGGCACCGCGCGCCAAGCCGCGCCGCCAGGCGCTGCCTGAACACCTGGAGCGCGTGGAGCATCGCCACGAGCCCGCGCACACGAGTTGCCCCAACGCCGACTGCGGCCAGCCCATGCAGCGCATCGGCGAGGACGTCAGCGAGAAGCTGGACATCATCCCGGCGCAGTTCTTCGTGCACCGCCACATCTACGGCAAGTGGGTCTGCCGCTGCTGCCAGGTGCTGCGCCAGGAGCCGGCCGAGCCGGACGTGGTCGACGGCGGCATCCCGGCCAGCGGGCTGGTGGCGCACACGCTGATCAGCCGCTTCGTGGACCACCTGCCGTACTACCGGCAAGAGCCCATCAACGCGCGCTCGGGCGTGCACACGCCGCGCTCCACGCTGGCCACTTGGGGCGGTGCTGGCGGCGCCAAGCTCGAGCCCTTGCTCGAGGCGCACCGCCGCTTCATCCTGGGCTGCCGGGTACTGCATGCCGACGAGACGCCGGTGCCGCTGCTGGACCCAGGGGCAGGCAAGACGAAGAAGGCCTACGTCTGGGCCTGGGCCCGCAGCCACCATGACCCGCATCCGGGCGTGATCTACGAGTTCTGCCTCGGGCGAGGAGCGCAGTACCCGGTGGCCTTCCTTGGCGGCAAGGGACCGCCGTACCCAGAGCGGGCATGGAACGGCACCTTGATCACCGACCAGTACGCGGGCTACAACGCCGTGCTCGACGCCAAGGTCTACCCGCAGCGCAGGTCGGCGGTGTGCGCCGCGCATGCCAGGCGGTACTTCGAGGAGCTCAGTCGCGCAGCAAGCAGTGCCAGCGCGGTGGCCACCGAGGCGATGCATCGCTGGGCGCGGATCTACCATGCTGAAGGCGCCTTCGCCGAGATGGATCACGACGGGCGTCGACAGGCCCGCCAGCAGCTGAGCAAGCCGCTGTGGGAGGAGTTCGAGGTCTGGCTCAAGCTGCAGCGCACGCAGGTGCTGGACGGCAGCAAGATCGCCCAGGCCATCGACTACAGCCTGAACGCCTGGAAGGCGCTGACGCTGCACCTGGATGACGGCGCGGTGCCTGTCGACAACAACCTGATCGAGCGACAGATCAAACCGTGGAAGCTCGGCGCGAAGAACTGGCTGTTCGTGGGCAGCGAGTTGGCCGGCCAGCGCGCAGCGGTGGTGATGAGCCTGGTGCAGTCGGCCAAGCTCAACGGCCTGGAGCCATGGGCCTACCTGCGTGATGTGCTGGCGCGCATCCACTCGCACCCCAGCCACCAACTCGATGAACTGCTGCCGCATCGCTGGCGGCCGGGCTGAACGCGATGGGGGTGATCACGCAGGCCGTGATGGTCCAGGCCGACATCGACGTCAACGCCATGGGCCCGCAACAGAAGGTGCGTCTGGCCGACGAGATCTTCGCCAAACAGCCCAACCTGCTGGCCTCGATCTTGGCGCTACCTCGTATGGGCGTTGGCATGGTGGAACTGGAGGTGCCGCTGCACATCCTGTTCGTGACCTTCCAGGCAATGAAGCGCAACGGCCATGCGTGGCCGATCGTCTCGGAGGACGTGCAGGACCGGTGCATGCAACGCTTGACGGCCCGTGCGCGCTTCAACGAGGGACTGCCCGGCGATCTGGCTGATCAGGTGGTCCAGCAGTTCTGCGACGAACATCCCGAGCGCTACCTGCTCGCGTTCGTCTATGGATACCTCGGCGAGCACGATCTGCTGCGCGTGCGCACTGAAGCCGAGAAGTACTTGCTGATGGCTGCGCTCAACCTCGTGGAGTGCGTTGCTGACGTGGGATCAAAAAACGCGTCGTAACGATCACAGCCGCGGACCTGGATCAAGATGGGACGGCTGGACGCTCACAAGTCAGCTACCAGGTGTGGCAAGGTTTTATCGCCAGATAGAACCCGGGCGTTTCACACCGCAATCCGGAAGATGGAGTTTTCCCCTTCTGGAACAGTCACTTGCAATCACTTTCGACGCCTTTCCCGACGGCGACTTGCAAGTCTTGTCGAATTGAGCCGCTGTATCACACGCGAATCCGGAAAGCTCGGGAATTCTCTTCTAAATCAATCACTTGCTATCACATGGCCACCAAGCTCTGGGTCAGCGACGCACTCCAGATCCTGACGGAAAGCTTGGCGTCGGTCCCCCATGAGCAGAACGAACTGGACTGGAAGACCCAGTTGTCAGATCACAAGGATTGGGTGGCCGAACACCTGATGGCGTTTGCCAACCATCCCAACGGGGGCTATCTGGTGTTCGGAGTGAATGACGCGGGTCAGTCCGTGGGTGTCGACCAGCAACAGGTGGCGGGCATCGTCAGCCAGCTAGGCAATCTGGGGAGTGATGCCATCGACCCGCCACTGGCGCTCGACCATGCGGTGACGCAGACCGACGACAACAAGATCCCGCGCCTGCGCCGCTGGCCCGTGGCTCACGCCATGAGCCACCGCAGCCGTAAGCTTGCCTGGAAACCTACCGGAGCCCTACCATGAACACGCCTGACTCGTCGTGCATCTTGAAGTTCGCCGCGGTATGGAAGAACTTCCTACTGGCCGTCTTGACGATCCGCCTTCGACGAGCCGCGGCACTGGCCTTGGTGGACGCCAAGATTATTGTCTGTGATGCAAGGATCGCCTTGTGTTTGGCACACGAGAAGTGGTCCTCGATAGCAAAGCGCCCGACGAAGCGGTGATAAGCGCAGCGTCACCGATCGAAAGCTTCCAACGATGCGGCTAGAGGGTGACGATTGGCAGCAAGGCCAACTCAGACATGAACGCATCAAAGACGCCGACGCCATAGGCGCAAGCTTGCAGATTTCGCCGATTCGTACTCCGACGTGCGAAATGATCGTCGTGCTGATGAATCAACCAAATTGATATCGGTCGGGCACAATAATCCTGCCCCATGGCAGGGGGCCGACCATGCTTGCGCGTACCACGAATTTCGATAAGAATATGCCATGGGACGGCACTAAGGCATTGCAAATTTCGGTGTTCAATGCACGGTGACCAGTTTGCAGCAAATCAAGTTTCACCTCGCCGTGTTTCATATTATGAGTAACACACACGCTGTAAGTGATTGATATTAAAGGCAGCAGTTTCTCGGGTTATGCCTGTGTCTACACCGCGGTCTTATCGCCTGATAAAGCCATGGCGTCTCACATCGCAATCCGGAAGATGGAGTTTTCCCCTTCTGGAACAGTCACTTGCACTCACATTCGACGTCTTTCCCGACGGCGAATTGCAGGTCTTGTCGAATTGGGCTGCTGTATCACACGCGAATCCGGAAAGATCGGAAATTCTCTTCTAAATCAATCACTTGCTATCACATGGCCTCCAAGCTCTGGGTCAGCGACGCACTCCAGATCCTGACGGAAAGCTTGGCACCGGTCCCCCATGAGCAGAACGAGCTGGACTGGAAGGCCCAGTTGTCAGATCACAAGGATCGACTGGCCGAACACCTGATGGCGTTTGCCAACCATCCCAACGGGGGCTATCTGGTGTTCGGGGTGAATGACGCTGGTCAGCCCGTGGGTGTCGATCAGCAACAGGTGGCGAGCATCGTCAGCCAGCTGGCCAATCTGGGGCGCGATGCCATCGACCCGCCACTGGCGCTCGACCATGCGGTGACGCAGACCGACGACAACAAGATCCCGCTGTTGCTGGTGCGTATCCCAGAGCAGGCCGTGAAGCCGGTACATCGGCGCGGCAAGTCGATCGAGGAGACCTGGGTTCGCTCCGGCGGCACAACCCGCAAGGCCTCACGCCATGAGGTCGGCGCCCTGATGCTGAACAGTGGCGCGCCGCAGTGGGAGGAGCTGCGTGCATCGCCTCTGCTGAGGCTGGACGACGTGCGACAACTTCTTGACCTGGATTCCATAGCCCATCTGCTGCAGCGGCCTGCGCCGGTAGATCCTGAAGATCTCGCCCGCTGGCTGGTCCAGGAAGGCATCACGACGGCTGATGGTCGCGGGCACTACATCACCAACTTCGGTGCAGTCGCTGCGGCACGCAAACTCGACGACTTTCCTGCCCTTGAGCGCAAGCGCATCCGCGTGGTTCGTTACCGCGGCGCCAACAAGGTCGACACCATCGATGAGCTGCCCGGCCAGCGCGGTTACGCCGTCGGCTTCGAAGGCTTGATCGGTCATCTGCGGCGTGTGCTGCCGCACTCCGAGGTCATCCGGCAATCGCTGCGCACCGACGTCTCTGTCTATCCCGAGATCGCCCTGCGTGAGCTGATCGCCAATGCCTTAATCCATCAGGACTTCGTGATCACCGGCGCAGGACCGATGGTGGACATCTTCAGCGACCGCATCACCATCACCAACCCGGGCGCGCTGCTGCCCGGCAAGCGGCCAGACCGGCTGATCGGTGCCACGCCAGAGTCACGCAATGAAAAGCTGGCCTCGTCCTTCCGGCGATTTCGCATCTGCGAGGAGCGCGGCACTGGCTTCCAGAAGGTGATCCAAGCCATCGAACTGTTCGGTCTGCCGCCGCTGCAGATCACCCCGGATGACAACGCCTTCAGCGTCACGCTCAGCGCACCGCGCAAATTCGCCGACATGGGCTCGGCCGAGCGCATCGAGGCGTGTTATCAGCATGCCGTGCTGCAGTACCTTTCGAGCCAGACGCTCACCAACACCAGCCTGCGCGAGCGCTTCAAGCTACATGACAAGCAGCGCAACTCCATAACCAACCTGATCACCGACGCGGTCGACGCCGGTCGCATCAAGCGCAAGGACGCGCACAGCGGCAACAAGTTCGCCGAATACATCCCTTACTGGGTTTGAAGATAAATCAACCGAAACCAAAGTGGTCAACGTGCCAACGCAGAAAGTCATCGCCAGGGCGGTATCGCTGCGGCAGGCATATTGGCTGCCCATCGTATTTCAGCAGGGATTCTGAGAGATAGGGCTCTTTGTGCCTCGCCAGCAGTTTCTTCGCCACCCGCACCTTGAGATCGCCGGGCATTACAGTGATCAATCCAAGATCGAACGCCTTGTCATGCAAGGCAGACAGGCAAAGTCCGTTGCAAGGATTGAGTCGATTCTGGCTGTCGAGACTCCACGGCACGATGTGACTTGCCACCAGCAGCCCAGGCTCACCCAGCCCGGTGATGCAACAACGTTCCTCATAACTGGCAAGCACGGCACGACGAAACAGCCGTTGATTGACGCGCACCGCCACTGTGGCATCACGTGTCACGCCAAGTCCAAAACCGTCAGGAAAATCCGGCAGCGCTGCCGATTCTCGCGGCACGTCGACATCCGGTAAATCGGTCGACTGCTCGTCGACCACCCAGTGCTTGTACGCAGCATAGGCCTCGGTGGCAACGACATCCCACTGCCGTGCCATGTCGTCCCAAACTTCTCGATCGAGTTCCGACGCCCCGCTCAATCCCTTGCGGCCGCTCGCGGTAATCAGTGGGTCAAGGCTCGCGATATTTGTCAGCTTCATCGCCACCGAACTCGGCGTGCGGCCCATTCGATCCGCGAGTTCGATGATGGCCGGGTTCCGGCGATGCAACTTTCCGAATGGCAACTGCGTATACAGGTGCATCGCAGCGAGCACTTCAGGTCTCGTCCAATTGGCCATCGAAGCTCCCCTGGGTTCGTTGGATGTCGGCCTAGCGCAATCCGGTTGGTGTCGTCCGACTGAGGTTCCAGGTTATCTCAACGATTCATTTTCCGAACTGCCTCGAAGCGCCCAGGTGTCACCTACTCCGTCGGCCTTGCGCACGCGGCTGCCTTCCCAGGTGGTGAGGGCCATGTTGGGTGCGTCGGCATCGGCGCGGGCCAGGATGAGTTCGGCGGCGGTCTGCCGTGTCACGGCAAAGAGCAGCTTGTTCTGCACCTCGGCGAAGAAGACCTGTGCGGCAGCGTCACTGGCGCGGTAGTCGGCGCTGAGCGCGAAGAGGTCGCGCACCTTCTGGTAGAAGCGCTTTTCGGAGGCGCGGATCTCGCGGATGCGCGCTAGCAGTTCGTCGAAGTAGTCCCAGCCGGCGGGGTTCTTCAGGCGCTCGTCGTCCATGACGAAGCCCTTGACGAGGTACTCCGCCAGATGCGCGGTGGCCCATTGGCGGAACTGAGTGCCGCGCACACCTTTGACGCGGTAGCCAACGGCCAGGATCATTTGCAGGCTGTAGAGCTGGGTGGGCCGCTGCACCTGTCGTCTGCCCTCGGTTTGAACTGTCAAGGATTCCTTGACAGTTGCCGCCGCGCTCAATTCCTGCTCGGCCAGGATGTTTCTGACATGCAGGCTGACGTTCTGCTTGGTGGTATCGAATAGATCGGCAATGTCGAGCTGGGTCAACCAGACGGTGCCGTCCAGGGCGCGGAACTGAACCCTGGCGAGGCCGTCCTCGGTCTGGTAGATGATCAATTCGCTCATGCCGTCACCCCCCCTTGCGCATGGAATCTGTTTATGTGGCGGGGAGCTTACCAACCTGATGGGGCGAGCGACCCTGCGGCACTCGGGCTCGCCGACTCGGCAACGACAACCCGCCACTCACCCGCCGAACTGCCGCACCAGCGGCAACACCAGCGCCGGTGGTGCGCCGGCCTGCACGGCCACCCAGCCGGTGGTGGCGAGGGGGCCGAAGACCACCCAGACGCGGCCGTCGCGGGATGGCTGGGCAGTGACGAGGCCGGCGGCATGGCCGGACCAGCCGCTGGCGCCGCCAGGTAGCAGAGCTGCGGCGGGGGCTTCGAGGCTCGTGGCGCCGGCGGCGCGCAGGCGGCGGGCTTCGGCCTGGCAGGCGGGGTAGCTGTCGTCGTCGCCGTGCAGCACGGCGGGCGACAGCTGCGGGGCGGCGGGCGTGTCGGCCGGCAGCTCGACGACCCAGAGCGAACGGCGCACACCCGCCAGGTCGGCGGCGTCGGTGATGCCTTCGTGGCGCAGGAACTCGGCCCAGGCGCCGACCGGGGTGTCGGCAAAGTAGTTGGCCGGGCCTTCGCCGCTGCCGTGCCAGCGCGCCGGCGGCTGGTCGGCTGATTGCCACAGGAAGGGTGCGCGCGGGTCGCAGTGGCGAAAGCCCAGGCGCCGGTTGGCGGCGGCGGCGGCATTGGCGTCGATGCCGCCGCTGCCGGGATCGACGAGGTTGCTCACCACTAGAGTCGCCGGGGGCAGAAGGTGCCGCGCCGGGTCATGCCGCCAGCGGCTGAACGCCGGTGAGGGCGGCGGCGAGCGTGCGGACACGTTGCGCGGCTTCGTCGTCCACGCCCCAGGCGTCGCCCAGGGCCTGTCGCGGGCTGAGGCCGCCGAGCTGGTGGCGCGGGCGTTCGAACCAGCGGCGCATGCCGTAGGTGTTGTAGCCGCCGGCCAGATCGGCAACCACCATGGCCAGCCAGTGCAGGCGTTCGGCCACGCCCTGGGGTGTCTCGCGCCCGCCGCCGGCGTAGCGGCGCATCGAGGCGGGCGCCACACCCACCAGGGCACACAAGGCGTCGTCGCCGAGCACCTCGCGCATGCTGGCCCATTCGGTGGTGGGCGAGGGCGAGTGGTCGAGCACCTCGATGAGGCGGGCGACTTCGGCCTCCATGCGCGCGGCGGTGGCGGCGTCGAGCTGGGCGGCATCGGCGCTGAGCAGCGGCGCCAGGTCGACGCTGGCGGTTCGCGCCAGTTGCGCCTGCTGCAGGGCGCCCACGAGGCGACGCATGGCCGGGGCGTCGAGCGCAGTGACCGGCTCGTCGCCCGACAGCGCACCCATGGCGACACACAGGCTGAACAGCGCCAGCAACTGACGCTGCAGTGGCAGGTTCTGTGACGGAGCAGATTCGGGTGTCAAGTGGATTTCTGTCATGCGCCAAATCTACTCCAGGCAGGGTCGCGACTCAAGATGTGCAAGCCGGCCCGCAGGCGATCAGTCCGACCTTGCCTGCTGCCGCGCGCCGCTCACTCCCTGCCGCCGCCACTTCGCGCCGCAGGTCATCACTTCGTCGCAGCCCTGCTGCGGCTGGCGGGGCCGCCGATCACAGTGCCGGACATGTCATCCACCCCTCCACGGAGTTCTGCCATGTTCCAAGCCACTCGTGTCGTTTCGCCCCCTTCTGTTGCACTGCCTGCCAGCCCGTCCGGCCTGCGCCGCCATCTGCTGACCGGGGGCACGGCGCTGATCGCCATGCTGGCGCTGCTGAGCGTCACGCCGCTGCAGGCGGCGCCGGATGCGGCGACGTACGCCTCGGCACGGGCGCGTTTTCAGCCAGCGCTGGACGGCGACAACGCGGCCGTCGAGCCGGCGGCCGAACAACTCAAGGCCATGTCGGACGCCGAGCCCACCGACCCGGTGCTGCGCGCCTACGCGGGCGCGGCCACGTCGATGAAGGCACGCACCACGTTTCTGCCCTGGCGCAAGATGAGCTACGCCGAAGATGGCCTGGCGCAGATCGACAAGGCGCTGGCGCAGCTCACCCCCGCGCACGAGACGGCGCCGGCCGGCTCAGTGCCGCTGGCGCTCGAGACACGATTCACTGCGGCGAGCACCTTCCTGGCGCTGCCGTCGATGTTCAACCGCGGCGCACGCGGCGAGCAGTTGCTGTCGCAGGTGCTGCGGGCCCCCACGCTGAGTGGGTCGGCGCCCGACTTCCAGGCCAAGGTGTGGCTGTTTGCCGCCAAGCGTGCGACTGCAGCCGGCCAGAAGGACGAAGCCCGTGCGCTGCTGAACAAGGTGGTGACCGGCGGCACGCCGCATGCCGCCAAGGCGCAGCAACTGCTGGCGGGGCTGTGATGGCGGGCCGTCACACCACCGCCTCGGCGGCTGCCCAGCTCGCCGGCCTGCCAGCGGCGCAACAGGTCGGGCAGCTGGCCGCCGCACAACGGATCGCCTTGCGTGTGTCCGGCGTGCACAAGACCTACCACCTGGGCGCACACGTGGTGCAGGCGCTGCGCGGCGTCGACCTGACGCTGGCACGCGGCGAGATGCTGGCGCTGACCGGGCCGTCGGGCAGCGGCAAGAGCACCTTGCTCAACCTGGCCGGGCTGATCGACCAGGCCGACGCCGGGCGCCTCGAGCTGGCGGGCCGCGAGGTGTCGAGCCTCACCGAGAGCGAAGCCACGCTGCTGCGGCGCGACGCCATCGGCTTCGTCTTCCAGGCCTTTCATCTGGTGCCGGTGATGACGGTGAGTGAGAACGTCGACTACCCGCTGCTGCTGGCCGGCCTGCCGGCGCGTGAACGGCGCACCCGCGTGGGTGACATGCTGGCCGCGGTGGGCCTGGCCGACCACGCCGGGCACCGGCCGGATGCCTTGTCCGGCGGTCAGCGCCAGCGCGTGGCCATCGCCCGTGCGCTGGTGAAACGCCCGACACTCGTGATTGCCGACGAACCCACCGCCAGCCTGGACAGCGTCACCGCCACCCAGGTGCTCGACCTGATGCGCGAGCAGGGCCACGCTCACGGCGCTGCCTTCCTGATCGCCACCCACGACGCCCGCCTGCTGGCGCGCTGCGACCGCAGCGTGGCGCTGCACGACGGCGTGATCGTCACCGACGAACCCGTCGCGGCTGGGCGCACAACAGCACCACCACAACCCGCCCATCTGCTGGGAGCACTCGCATGAGACTCGAATGGATCCGTTTCGCCTGGCTCAACACACTGCGCAACCGGCGGCGCTCACTCGTCACGGTCAGCATCGCGGCACTGGGCACTGCCGCCATCTTGCTGGCCGGCGGTTTTGCGCTGGCCACCTACCAGGCGCTGGCGCAGAGTTCGGCGCGCACGACCGGCCACCTGATCCTGGCCACACCGGCGCAGTTCGCAGGTGACGAGGATGTGCCGGCGCAGCACGGCATCACCGATGCCGAGGCGCTGACGCGTGATCTGCTCGCCGACCCGGACGTGCGCCAGGTGCTGCCCAAGCTGGTGTTCAGCGGCCTCATCAGCAACGGCGACAAGAGTGTGGTGATGATGGCCGAAGGCATTGCGCCGGACGCCGAGTTCGCCATCAAGGGGCCGTTCCTGACGGTCAAGTCGGGCCGGGTGCTGAGCAGCGCCGACAGCGCGCAGGTGATGCTCGGCGCCGGTCTGGCACGCAGCCTCAAGGCGGAACCGGGCGCCGGGCTGACGATGCTGGCCAGCACCACCGAAGGCGCACTCAACGCCATCGACGTGACCGTGGCCGGTGTGGTCAGCACCGGCATTGCCGAGATGGACGCCCGGCTGGTCTACACCGACGTGGCCAGCGCGCAGCGCCTGCTGGCGACCGACCGGGTGTCGAGCCTGGGCGTGTTCCTGAGCAGCATGGACGCGACCGAGCCGGTGCGAGCCCGCCTGCAAGCGAAGCTGCAGAGCCACCAACCCGCACTCGAGATCCGCAGCTGGATCGACCAGGCCACCTTCTACCGCAGCGTGCGTGATCTCTACAACCGCATCTTCGGGGCGCTGGGCGGCATCCTGGGTGTGATCGTCGTCTTCGTGGTCACCAACGCGATGGCGATGGCGGTGATCGAACGCACCCGCGAGGTGGGCGCCATGCGGGCGCTGGGCACGTCGCCCGTGCAGCTGGTGCGCGGCTTTGCGATCGAGGGCTCGATGCTGGGCGGCCTGGGCGCGCTGCTCGGCACGCTGGGTGCGGCGGCGTTGTCGATCGCCCTGCTGATCTTTCCGGTGCAGATGCCGCCGCCGCCCGGGCGCAGCGTGGGCTACGCGCTGGTGATGGACATCGACCCTGCGCTCTACGCCCTGACGCTGATCGCCATGGTGCTGATGGCCACCGCCGCCTCGGCCCTGGTGGCGCGGCGCACCGTCAACCAGCCCATCGTCGATGCGCTGGGCCATGTCTGAACACGTTCAAGGAACCACCATGTCGATCTGCAATATCCAGGCATACCGGCTGATCGCCACGGCCCTGCTGCTGAGCAGCGTCTGGTCCGCACAGGCTGCACCCGACGACGCCGCCCAGGTGCACGACCTGCTCGTCGCCGCCGACCGCTGGCGCACCGGCGCCGACAACCTGGTCGTCGAGACCGAGGTGCAGCTGATGGCGCGCGACGGCTCAGTCGAAAAGGAGCGGCGCTACACCGTCTTCGTGCAGGCCGGCCACAAGTCGCTGGTGCTGATGCGTTCACCGGCCGAGGCGGGCCAGAAGATGCTGATGCTGGGTGACGACTACTGGCTGCTGCTGCCCGGCAGCCAACGCCCGATGCGTATCACCGCCACACAAAAGCTGCTGGGCGACGCCTCGACCGGCGACATCGCCACCATGAGCTGGGCCGACGACTACACCGGCACGCTGGTGGGCGACGAGGTCTGCGAGGGCAACAAGCCCTGCCGACACCTGAGCCTGCAGGCCGCACGCAAGGGCTTGAGCTACCAGCGCATCGAGCTCTGGCTCGGCAAGGCCAAACACGAACCGATCCGCGCCGAGCTGTATGTGCAAAGCGACAAGCTGGCCAAGCTGGCAAGTTTCACCATCGACCACGGCCAGGTCGGCGCCATGGTGCTGACCGATCGCCTCGCCAGCCAGAAGGAAACCCGCGTGCGTTACCTCTCGCGCCAGAAACGCCAGCTGCCCGAAGCCTGGCTGAACCCGATGTTCCTGGCGCGCAACCCGGTGCTGGAGTAAGCCGTGGCGAGCGCTTCAACGCTTGGGCTCGGACTCGCAGCGAGCTGCGCAGCCATCGCACTACTCATGACGGCGAGCTGGCCCGGCACCGCCGTCGCCAACGCTGCGCCTGGCGGCGAGCTGAGGCTCGTGCACGAAGACCGCAGCCCCGCCAGCACCGGCCCGCTGGCGGAAGCCAACCGCCTGGTGCCCGGCATCGCGCCGCAGCTGACCAGCCGCAGCAGTGCCGAACTGGAGTGGCGCCAACGCGCCGACACCCGCCTGGGCCCGCTGCCGGTGTCGCTCGCGCTCAACGCCCAGGCGCGGGCGCAGAGTGACGGCGGTGACCCGTCCGGCGGCACCACTGCCGAACGCGGCGGCCTGCGTGTCAACGAGCTGCAGTTGTCGGCCGACCTGGGCGCCTGGCAGGCCAGCGCGGGCAAGAAGGTGGTCGGCTGGGACGTGGGGTTCGGCTTTCGCCCCAACGACGTGGTGCAGCAGGAGCGCCGCCGCAGCCTGCTGCCGGCAACGCAGCAAGGCCGGCCACTGCTGATGCTGGAGGGGTTTGACGCCGACAACGCGCTGGCGCTGGTGTGGGTGCATCCGCTGCAGCAGCGTGACGACTTCGCGCCCCAGGAGCGTGGTGCCGACGAACAAGCGCTGGCGCTGCGCCTGTATCACCGCGCTGGCGCACTCGACGTGCACGGCTTTGCGCGCCAGGGTGACCACACCGGCACCAGCCTCGGCGCAGCGCTGGCCTGGGTGGCGGGTGACTCACTCGCGCTGCATGCCTCGGTGCGCCGGCTGCGTCGGCATGACGGCTGGGTGATCGACGCCAACGCGGAAGGCAACTCGTCCGGCCAGGTGCTCGGCGCCAACCCCTGGCGACAAGCCACCCTGGGCCCGGCCAGCCAGTGGCTGGTGGGCGGGCAGTGGACGGGTGAGTGGCAGCAAAGCCTGATGGTCGAGGCCTGGCGCGACGGCACCGCCTTGTCCGCCGCCGACTGGCGCGCCTGGGGCGCCCGCAACACGGCGCTGGCCGCCAGCCCGGCACCGGCCGCCGCACGGGCCGGCAACCTGGCGTGGCAGGCCAGCCCGCTGGGCAGCACCAGCCTGCACCGCGACAACCTGCTGATCCGCCTGGCCTGGCAACCGGCGGGCTGGCAGCTGAGCCTCGACACGGTCTACATGCCGGCGGACCACGGCCGCCACGACACCGCCGCCGTGCAATGGCAAGGGGACCGCTGGCGCCTGAACGCCGCCTGGCGCCAGGCGGCAGGGCCCACCGACGCGCTGGCGCGCCAGCTGCCCTCGCGGCGCACGCTGGCCCTGTCGGCAGCTTGTGCGTTCTGAGCGCCACCACAATCACGCCATGCCACTGAAGCTGCCCCCCGCCATGGTCGCCGGCGCGCGACGTTCGTTCGTGTTTCGCGGCGCCATGAACCAGCTGGTGTGCCTAGTCATCAGTGTGGTGTTCTGGGTGACGAGTTACCGCGACCGCAGCTTCGTCGACGTTGCGCTGTATTCGTACGCCATCGGCAACCTGATCTGGCTGTTCATCGACGGCGGCCGCGAACTGTTGTCACGTCTGCTGCACGTGCCCAACGGGCGCTGGCCCGGCCTGCCCGCCATGGCGATCAACGTCGTGCTCGGCACACTCGGCGGCTACGCCCTGGGCATGGCGGGTGTGGCGGCGCTGCTGGGGCACGACGGCCCGCACCTGCTGCCCAACGGGCCGAGTGCGCTGCTGTCGCTGATCACCGCCGTGGTGGTGACCTACCTCTTCTACACCCGCGAGCGCCTGCACCTCGAGATGGCCGCCGCCGAAGCGGCACGCCGCCAGGCGCTCGAAAGCCAGCTCGGCCTGCTGCAGTCGCAGCTCGAACCACACATGTTGTTCAACACGCTGGCCAATCTGCGGGTGCTGATCACCCTCGACCCGGCGCGTGCGCAGACCATGCTGGATCACCTGATCGGTTTTCTGCGCGTGACGCTCAGTGCCTCGCGGTTGCCGCGCCATCCGCTGGGCGCCGAGTTCGACCGCATGCGCGACTACCTCGCCCTCATGGCCGTACGTATGGGTCCACGCCTGCAGGTGCAGCTCGACCTGCCCGCCGAGCTGGCCGACCTGCCCGTGCCACCACTGCTGCTGCAGCCGCTGGTCGAGAACAGCATCAAACATGGGCTGGAACCCAAGGTCGACGGCGGGCGGATCGAGGTCAGTGCCCGGCAGCTGGGGGACACGCTGCAGCTGACCGTGCGCGACAGCGGCGTCGGGCTGGCGGGCGCGGCGGCGACTCGCGGCAGCACCTTCGGCCTGACGCAAGTGCGTGAACGCCTGGCGGCGCTCTACGGCGACGCCGCCAGCCTCACGCTGGTCGACGCCCCTGGTGGCGGCTCACTGGCCACCATCACCCTGCCGACTGCGGCCTTGCACGGTGTGCCGGCAGCGGTGGACACCAGCAACGCCGGGATGTCGACGCCATGAACCTGCCACCCACCGCTCTGATCGCCGAAGACGAACCGCTGCTGGCCGCCGGTCTGCGTGCCGAGCTGGCGCAGTTGTGGCCCGAGCTGCAGATCGTCGCCCTGGCGGGAGATGGCCTCACGGCCGTGACCCAGGCGCTGGCGCTGCGGCCACGGCTGTGTTTCTTCGACATTCGTATGCCCGGCTGCAGCGGGCTGGAAGCCGCGGCCGCGCTGGCCGAAGACTGGCCCGACGGCGCCGAACCGTTTCCGCTGCTGGTGTTCGTCACGGCCTACGACGCCTACGCCTTGCAGGCCTTCGAGGCCCAGGCGGTCGACTACCTCGTCAAGCCGGTGCAGACCGCCCGGCTGGCCACCTGCGTGACTCGGCTGCGGGCACGGCTGGCGGCGAGCGGCGACACGAATGCACCGTCCGACGCCGAGACGCTGCAGACCGCGATGGCGCAACTGCGCGGGCTGCTGGCTGCCGCCGGCTCGAGCGCGGCGGGTGGCGGCGGTGCATCAGGTGCCGCCGGTGTCGCGGGTGCCGGCAGTGCAGGCCCGATGGCCGGACACGTGGCCGGCATGGCGTCCTCCGCCGGCGCCGCGCCGCGCCTGGCGGTGATCCAGGCCCAGGTCGGCGCGACCATCCACCTGGTGCCGGTGCAGGACGTGGTGTATTTCGAGGCGGCCGACAAGTACGTGCGGGTCATCACCGCCGAGCGCGAGTACCTCATCCGCACGGCGCTGCGCGAACTGCTGCCTCAGCTCGACAGTGCCGAGTTCTGGCAGATCCACCGCGGCACCGTGGTGCAGGCCCGCTGCATCGAACTGGCCCGCCGCGACGAAGCCGGCAAGGTCAGCCTGACGCTGCGTGGCCGGCCCGAGAAGCTGCCGGTGAGCCGGCTGTACGCGCAGCTGTTCAAGGGCATGTAGCGTCGTCACGGACTCCGCTCAGCCCTGCGAGGTGATGTTGGGGCCGGCAACGCAGTCGCGAAACCGGATTGCTGGGCCGGTGCGGGCGGCGCGTGTCAGGCCGCCAGGGCCGGGTAGTCGGTGTAGCCCTTGGCGTCGCCGCTGTAGAAGGTCGAGAAGTCCGGCGCGTTGAGTTCGGTCTTGCCCTGCAGGCGGGCGACCAGGTCGGGGTTGGCCAGGAAGGGGCGGCCGAAGGCGATCAGGTCGGCATGGCCGGTCTCGAGTGCGTGTTGGGCGCTGGCGCGATCGAAGCCACCGGCCAGGATGAACACGCCCTTGAAGGCGGCACGCAGCACCGCCTTGTACGAGGCCGACACGGCCGGTGCACCCATGGCCGAATGGTCGAGCACATGCAGGTAGGCCAGGCCCATGGCCGACAGCTCGCGGGTCAACGCCAGCAACTGTTCTTCGACATGGTCGAAGGTGCCGGTGCTGTTGAACGCGCCGTGCGGCGACAGGCGCATGCCGACCTTGCTGGCGCCGATGGCGGCCACGCAGGCGCGCGTCACTTCGAGCGCAAAACGTTTGCGCGCCACCGAGCTGCCGCCGTAGCCATCGGTGCGGGTGTTGACGTTGGCGTTGAGGAACTGCTCGATCAGGTAGCCGTTGGCGGCGTGCAGCTCGACACCGTCGAAGCCGGCCTCGATGGCCAGTGTGGCCGAGGCGGCGTATTCGGCCACCACACCGGCGATCTCGGCTTCGGTCAGTGCATGGGGCTGGCTGTGCGGCAACATGCCCTGGCCGTCGACCCACATCTCGCCGGGGCAGACCACGTCGGTCGGGCCGACCACACGGGCGCCGGCCGGCAGGTTGGCCACATGGCTGACGCGGCCGGTGTGCATGAGCTGCACGAAGATCTTGCCGCCGCGGGCGTGCACGGCGTCAGTGACGAGTTTCCAGCCGGCCACGTGCTCGGCATTGAACAAGCCGGGGATGCGGGCGTAGCCCAGGCCGTCGGGTGACGGCGACGTGCCTTCGGTGATGATCAGGCCGGCGCCGGCGCGCTGGGCGTAGTACTCGGCCATCAACGCATTGGGCGTGTTGCCCTGTACGGCACGGCTGCGGGTCATGGGGGCCATGACGGTGCGGTTGCTCAGCTTCAGGGCGGGGGTATCGAGGGCGGCGAACAGCATGGGCAAGAGATCCTGGTGTGACGGGAGTGGGAACTTGATTGGGTGACGGCGCAGTGTCGTGGCAACGGCGCCCGGTGCGCGAGCATAGGCGCGGTTGGCGGCAACTGCGTTGCGCTGGCTGGGCGACCGCTCGCGGCACGACCCCCGGGCAGCCCCTCGATGGACGGGTCATGCGGCCTCGGGCAGGATGCCGGGTCGCCCCAGACAAGCACCATCAACCCGACCGGAGACCCGCCCCATGATCAAAGTGAGCGTGATGTACCCCAACACCCCGGGTGCCCGTTTCGACCACAGCTACTACCGCGACAAACACATGCCGCTGGTGGCGGCACGCATGGGCAGCAGCTGCCTGCGCTACTCGGTGGACAAGGGCCTGGCCGGCGGCGCGCCGGGCACACCCGCCACCTATGTGGGCATGTGCCACATCTACTGCGAGTCGGTCGAGAGCTTCCAGGCCGGCTTCGGGCCGCATGCCACCGAGATCCTGGGCGACATCCCCAACTACACCGATCTGCAGCCGGTGCTGCAGATCAGCGAGGTGGTGGTGGCCTGAAGGCGTGAATGAACCTTCAGCCTTCAGGTCGTCGACATGGCGTGGGGGCTGCTCCCGGTCCGACTCACCCCAACGTTCTGCCGAAGAACCGCAGCGTGCGGTCCCAGGCCTGCTGGGCCCAGACGGGGTCGTACTGGGTGGCCGGCAGGCGCGCCGGGCCGACTGCCAGTTCGTTGGCAAAGGCGTGGCGCGCCAGGTAGCGGTGTGAATCGAGGCTCACGCCGGCGCCGCGCAGCTTGTCTTCCAGTGCGTCGACGCTGGCGATGGTGAAGAACTCGTCCTGTGTGCCCCAGTGCGCCTGCACCGGCACCTTGATCTTGCTGGCGTCCACATACTCGAGCGGCGGCAGGCCGTACCAGATCACGCCGGCGTCGAGTTCGGGCACGTTGCACAGGCTCAGCACCGTGAGTGCGCCGCCCATGCAAAAACCCGTGATGCCGACCTTGGCGGCGCGGCCTTTCAAGAACTGCACCGCACCACGAATGTCCTGCCCGGCGGCGTCGCCGAAGTTCAGGCCGGTCATGAGGTGGTGCGCCTCTTCGGCCTCGACGGTCGACTTGCCGCGGTACAGATCAGGCACCAGCGCGATGTAGCCGGCACTCGCCAGGCGGTCGGCCACACCGCGGATCTGGTCGTTCAGGCCCCACCATTCCTGGATGACGACGATGGCCGGTGCGCCCTTGGCCTCGGCCGGCTCGGCGAGGTAACCGTTGACCGACTGCCCGTCGGGGCGATTGAAACTGACCGTGCTGCCCATGGGTGTCTCCTGGGGAGTGTTGTGAAGTCAGAAAGCGTAGCCGATCGCGAAGCTGATCTGTGGCACGAAGCGGATCTTGCCGACACCGTCGCGCAATTCGGCGAGTTCGGCATCGACGTCCGCCTGGCCCTGCGTGGTGGCGAACTGGCCGCGGCCTACCGACGTGAGTTTGGCCTTGCCGATCATGGCGCCCAGGTCGGCGGCAAAACGCAGGCCGGTCTGCTGCTGGTGGCCCCAGCCGATGCCGAGGTAAGGCGTGCTGCTGGGGAACTTGATCTGCACGTTGTAGCCGTCGTCGGCAGTGAGTGTGTAGCTGGTGCTGCCCACCGTGATGACCTTGCCGGCGCCCGAAGCGTCGAGCTCGAGCTTGTAGTTGTTGGACGTCATGCCGGCCGTGACACGAAAGCTGCCCTGGAACGGAAAGATGTCGGCCAGCAGCGCCAGCCGGCTGCTGCTCAGCTTGGCGGCGTAGTCGACACCTTCCTCGTTTTGGGTCTTGCTGCGATTGCCCAGGCTGACCCAGTCGGCCCGCACACCGAACATCGAGTTGATGGGTTGGGCATACCCCACGCCGAAACCGGGCAGGCCGAGCTGGCCGTAGATCTCGCCGGCCTGGGCAGCGGGCAGGCCCAGCAGCAAGCTGGTACCCACACAGGCCACGGTGGCCAGACGGCGATAGGCAGGAGCAAACTGATTCGACATGGCGGTACCTTGCTTGGAGGGTTGAACGAGCTGGCGAATCTATGCCCAATCGTTCCCGCAGATGCACAAATCAGGCTGGGTTTCTTGCCTATGGTCGATCTACCCCTCAAACGGGTGATAAGTTAGGCGCCGATCCAGCACTCACCGACAACTTCGACGAGACGCCGCACCCAGCGCGCGCCACCATGGCCCAGTTTCCGCAGGGATACACCCACATCGACGCGCGCTGCAACAGCGGTGAACGACGTGTATTGCAGCAGCTCAGGCGCTGCCTAGAAGACGACTACATCGTCTGGCACAACGTGCCGATCGGCCCGCGGGCGCGCCAGCCCGACTTCGTGGTGCTGAGCCCGCGCTGGGGCGTGTTGCTGCTCGAGGTGAAGGACTGGAAACGCGCCACCCTGGTGGGCGCCAGCCCCGACGCGGTCGAACTCGCCACACCGCGCGGGCGCATCACCGAAGCCAATCCGCTGCGCCAGGCGCGAGACGTGACACTGGAGCTGGTCGACCTGATGCAGCGTGACGCCGCGCTGGTGCGCAGCGACGGCCCGTTCAGGGGCAAGCTGCTCTTTCCGTATGGCTGGGGCGTGGTGTTCTCCGGCCTGCGCCGGCACGATCTGGACGGCAGCGACTTTCACGACGTGTTCGGTGAACACCGCGTGTTGCTGCGCGACGATCTGGACGACAGCACGGACGCCGCTGCCTTCCAGCAACGTCTGTGGGGCATGTTCACGGTGCACTACCCGCACACCTTGACGCTGCCGCAGCGCGACCGGGTGCGCTGGCATCTGTTCCCCGAGATCCGCCTGCAGCCGACGCAGGGCCAGCTCGATCTGGACGGCGACACCTTGGCGCCCGCAGCGGCGACCCCGATCGTGCTGCCCGATCTGCTGCAGGTGATGGATCTGCAGCAAGAGCAGATCGCACGCGGCCTGGGTGAGGGGCACCGCGTCATCCACGGCGCGGCCGGGTCCGGCAAGACCATGATCCTGATCTACCGCGCCCAGCAGCTGGCGGCGGCGGCGCGGGCAGACAGGCCCATCCTCGTGCTTTGTTACAACCGCGCGCTGTCCGACCGCATCGAGGCGCAGCTGCGCCAGCGCGGTGTGGACGAGCGGGTGCAGGTGCGCACCTTCCACGGCTGGTGCCAGGACCTGGTGCGCAGCTACCAGCTCGATCTGCCGACCAACGCCAGTGGCGACGCCTATTTCGAGGCACTGGCGCGCACCGTCGACCGCGCGGTGGAGTCGGGCCGTGTGCCGGGTGGCCAGTACGCCGCGCTGCTGGTGGACGAGGCGCACGACTTCGAGGACGCCTGGCTGCGCCTGGCCGCACGGATGGTCGACCCGGCCACCAACAGCCTGCTGGTGCTGTACGACGACGCCCAGTCGATCTACCAGAAGAAGCGCCGCAAGTTCAACTTCGCCAGCGTCGGCATCGAGGCGCGTGGCCGCACCAGCGTGTTGCGCATGAACTACCGCAACACTGCCGAGGTGCTGGCACTGGCCGTGCACTGCGCTCACAGCCTGCTCGACGGCGGCGCACGTGTGCCGCACATGTCGCTGTCGTCACTGCCGGCCGACGAGTCCGCTGGCGACGACTTGATGCGCCTGGTGCAGCCCGCCAGCGCCGGGCGGCGCGGACCGCTGCCGGTGCTGATCAGTGCGCGCACCGGCCACGACGAGGCCGAGCTGATCGCCGAACGTATCACCACGGCCCTGAACGGCGGACTGCCCGCCGGCGAGATTGCCGTGTTGTGCCGCGCCAAGTACCTGCTGCGTCCGCTGGAACAGGTGCTCAGGCAACGGGGTATCGACTTCGAGTCGATGAACTCGTCCAGCTTCAGGCGCTTCGACTGGCGTGTGCAACGCGTGCGCCTGCTCACGCTGCACAGTGCCAAGGGGCTGGAGTTCTCGTTGTGCTGCATTGCCGGACTGCAGGCCTTGCCCATGCACGGCGAGACGATCGACGACGCGCTTCGGCTGCTCTACGTGGGCATGACCCGCGCCACCCACGAGCTGGTGTTGTCGGCCCAGGGCAGCACCAGCATCGTCGACCAGGTGCGCCAGGCGCTGGCCGAGGTGGGTCGCCAGCTTGCCTGACCAGCAAGCCTGGCCGCTGTGCACGGACTGGATTCAGGCGTAGTCTAGAGGGTCGCCTCTAGAGTTGTTGCAGTGCAGCAATTTCGCTTGCATTCGGGCGCGACGGTCCTATACTTCAGTCCATGTTGCAGTGCAGCAAAAGTGCCGAGCAGCAAACCAGTTCCCCAACCTACCGGACATCACCATGAGCTTCAATCCTGAGCAATTCGCCGCCGCCAACAAAGCCAACCTCGACGCCCTCGTCGCGCTGAGCCAGCAAGCCTTCAAGGGCATCGAGCAGCTCGTCGAGCTGAACATGCAAGCTGCCCGCAGCTCGCTCGAAGAGACCGCCGACAAGGCCCGCGCCGCTCTGGGCGCCACCGACCCGCAATCGCTGCTGGCCGTGCAAACCAGCCTGCTGCAGCCCACCGCCGACAAGGCTGTCGCCTATGGCAAGCAAGTGGCCGACATCGCCGCCGCCACGCAAGCTGAAGTCAGCAAGCTGGCCGAAGCGCAAGTCGCCCAGGCTCAAGCCCAGCTGAACGCCCTGGTCGAAGCCGCCGCCAAGAACGCCCCGGCCGGCAGCGAAAACGCCGTCGCCATGGTCAAGACCGCGATGGCCAACGCCACCAGCGCCTTCGACAGCGTGCAAAAGGCTGCCAAGCAAGCCGTCAGCGTCGCCGAAGCGAACCTGAAGACCCTGAGCGCCAGCGCCGAAAGCAACGCCAAGGCCGCCGCCGAAGCCGTCAAGAAGTCGACCAAGCGCGCCTGAGCGATCAAATGAAACGGGCAGCCCGAGCTGCCCGTGGATGGTTGTCGCTGTCAGCCAGGAAGCCCGGTTATGCCGGGCTTTTTGCATTGGTCCGGCGATGTGTGCCAGGGCCACCGGCCCGGCATTCAACGCCCCGCGACAAGATGAAACAAGAAGGCCCGGCAGGTGCCAGGCCTTGATGCCGAGCCAGGGTCGACGATTGATCGACTCCCCTGGCGCGAACCGGTCTCAGTCGGCGCGGCGCAACGGCAACAGCGCGGCCTGTGCGGCACCCGAGCGGTTTTCCTTGTTCACGACCATCACACCCAGGGCAGGCGTGAGCGCTTGTTCGGCGGGGTCGATGCTGATGGGCACCACCGCACGAGCACCGGGGTCGACCTGAACGAAGTCGCCGGTCGAGATCGCTGGCGTAAACGCGTTGAAGCTGGCGACGCCAGGCACCTGAGCACCACCACCATCGACGATGTTGAAGTACTGGGTGATGTAGCTGAAGCGCGGATTGCTGGGCGACAGTCCGATGTCACTGGTGAACACCGGCAGCAACAGGGTCGAGCCATCGGTCGGCGCATCCGTGAAGAAGCTCAGCGAGATGCCGCCCGTGCGCAGGTTCTGGACACCCACCACAGCGCGCCCATCGAAGCTGCCCGTCGTCAATGCGCCGAAGTCGAAGCTGAAGACATCGAAATCAGGTATCCCGTCACCGTCGCTGTCGATGAAGATGTCGACCTCGCCGGAGGCAGCGGTATTGAACCGCTGGAAGGTATTGACCGCAAACACGAGCAGGTTTTCATCCGGACCAGCCGGGAAGCTCTGGACCCCGACAGCACGCACGTCGAACGGTGCGACACCCTGGCGAGTGCCCACGAGACCAAGGGCGTAGAAGTCGGCGAAGGCCGGCACCTTGCCACCGCGGTTGGAGAGTTTCACGCTCAGTTGACCGCGTTCGCGTTCGAGTTCTGCGTCGAGTTGTGATCGCGCACGTTGAACCAGGTAGTAGGGCACGTTGAGCGCCACACCCGCGTTGACCGTTGCCGTGGTCGGGGTCAGTGTGATCAGGCCCGCCACATCGTTGAATTCGCTGCTGTCACCAGCCGAGGCGATCGGCACGTTCAGGCTGGCACGGATCAGGGTGGATTCACCCGGGCGCAAGCTCACCACCGAGCGACTGAGTTGCAGGCTGTGCGGTGATCCAGCGCTGGCCGTGGCCGCCACGTTGAAGCTCAGGCGATCGCGGCCCTTGTTCTCGACCCGGATCGTGCGTGTTGCGGCGAAGTCGCGCGTGAACTCGGCAAAGCCGAAGGACACCGACGTCGCCGTCGGATCACCAACCACGGAAACCACCGCCTGGGTCTGCGCTGCACTCGCTGGCTGGACCAGACCTGAGCCTTCGATGCGGGCCGAATAGTCGGGCAGCTTCGCAGCGTCGGCCGTGTGCACGATGGCAGAGGCAATGGCAGCCGGACTCCAGGTCGGGTGCGCCTGGATCGTCAGCGCTGCCACACCTGCGACGTGGGGCGCGGCCATCGAGGTTCCGCTCAGTGCGAGGGGCTCGCTGCCGGTGGCCACGGAGGTCGAGAACACCGACACACCAGGAGCCGCTACCGCTGGCTTGAGCTTGCTGTCGCCGCTGCGTGCGCCGCCCGAGCTGAAGCTTGCGGCTGTACCGAGCAAGGCATTGTCAAGCCTGGTGGCAGCCAGCGCGGTGACCGACGCTGCACCGGTCAAGGCAACAGCATCGGCACCTGGCTTGACACCCAGGAACGGAATCTCGACGCCCGCGATCGGCCCTTCGAAGATGCCGAAGCCCGCACCGTTGTTGATCATCGCGACCGCTGCCGCGCCGGCCCGTTGACCGAAGATGGCGCGGTCGATACGTGCACAGGTGCCACGCAGCGTGACGACCAGTTTGCCCGCCGTGCCGGCGTATTCGGCTTCATTGCAGCCCAGCGACACGCCGCCGGTTGCATTGCGCAGCACGACGACATCGAAGGGGCCGCTGGGTACGGCCACGCCGTTGGACACCTGGGCCGATATCGCGCCGCCACCAGACAGCGTCACCGTGGCACCGGGAAAGCTCGGCTGGCCATCGATGGCCGCCACACTGATCACGCCGTCGGCTGCGCCGGGCGAGCCGGTGATGTAGGGTGCCGGCCCTGAATTGCCCGCCGAAGCGACCACCACGACACCCGCCTTGGAAGCTGCCGTCGACGCCAGGGAATCGGCTGTGTCGGCCGTGCCGAACGACGACCCCAGTGACATGTTGATCACGTCCATGTCGTTGTCGACTGCCCACTCGATGGCGTCGACCACCACGTCCGTGGAGCCTTCGCAACCGAACACGCGCACCGCATAGAGGTCGGCCTTGGGTGCAACGCCGGGGCCGATCTTGAACGAGTTGGCGGTGTACGCCGCAGCGGTGTACGGGCCGGCGAAGGTGGCTCCGCCCGAGGTGACGCCAAACCCGGCCACCGTGCCGGCTACGTGGCTGCCGTGGCCGGCCGCTGCGCAGTCGAGCGGATTCGTATCCGGCACGGCCGCGTTGCCCAGATCCGCGTTGTAGGCGTCGCCGACCAGATCGATACCACCCTTGACCTTGGGTGCGCCGGGGCCGAACAAGGCCGGATCGGCGTCGACGGTGCCCTGCGCAGCGGCCGCCTCGTAGGCCGCCACCGTGCCCGGGCCACCGAAGTTGGCGTGGGTGTAGTCGATGCCGGTGTCGATCACCGCCACCTTGATGCCTTCACCCCGCACGTGGTCCAGTCCCGGCAAACCCTCCCAGACAGCCGGCGAGCCGATGTAGGTCACGCCGGACGAGTTGTCACGGCGATGCACCACCACGGGAAGCACGCGCATGACGCCGGGCAGCGCCTGCAAGGCTGCGATCTGCGACGGGCGCACCTCGACCTTCACGCCATTCATGGCGCCGTGGAACTGCTTGAGCACCCGCGCACCACGTGCTTCGAGCTCGGGCCGAAGTGCATCGTGCTGAGCGCGCACACGCTGCTTGACGGCATCCTTCTCGCCCTTGCTGATGCGCTTGTTTGTGGCCACCGACCGCGCATCGGCCACCGACGGCTCGGACATCACGACCACCATCTTCACGGGGCGTTCGAATCGCGAGCTGAGCAGCCGGCTGGCATCCAGCTTCGGCTGAACACCGTCGAATGCCTTGAAACGAGCGGCGCCGACGGGCTCGGCGCTCGCAGCGCCGAATGTCGCCAAGGCGACCGCCACGACCGTCATGCGGCCCAGCCAACTCACGGCCTGGAATCGGGCGTGATGGCCCGAGCTGGCAGAAATCTGCGCCATGTTCAACCCTCTGAATGTTGGGAAAAATGCCGCAGCCATCTTCGCCGGCACATCGCGATGCGACACGGGACTTACCCGTGGTCAAGCCGGGCAAGCTGTCGAAAGTAATGTCGACTGAGGCACCTTCACAACAGCACCTGCAAGACTGACCTCACTGCTCCGGGCAGCAACAAGATGGACGCGGCGCAGGTGTCGTGCGCAGGCCATGTACGATGATTTCGATCTCGTCAGCACGACGTCAACCGAACCGTGCCAGCCATGAACCCCCGCAAGATCCTCGTCGCCCAGGGTGGCGGCCCCACCGCCGTGATCAACCAGTCGCTCGCCGGCGTCGTGCTCGAGGCACGCCGGCACCGCGGCGTCGAATCGGTCTACGGCGCGCGCCACGGCGTGCGCGGCATCGTCAATGAGGACCTGGTCGACCTGACGCAAGAGACCAGCCACAACCTCGAGATGGTGGCCGCCACGCCGGCCTCGGCACTAGGTTCGACGCGCGACAAGCCCGACGTCAAGTACTGCCAGGAGATCTTCAAGGTGCTGCAGGCCCACGAGATCGGGCAGTTCTATTACATCGGTGGCAACGACTCGTCGGACACCGTACGTATCGTCAGTGAACAGGCACTGGCGGCCAACTACGCGCTGCGCTGCATCCACATCCCCAAGACCATCGACAACGATCTGGTGGGCAACGACCACACGCCGGGCTTCCCGAGTGCGGCGCGTTTTGTCGCCCAGGCCTTTGCCGGCGCCAATCTCGACAACGCCGCTTTGCCGGGCGTATACGTGGGTGTGGTGATGGGCCGGCACGCCGGCTTCCTGACTGCCGCCGCCGCGCTGGGCAAGAAGTTCGCCGACGACGGCCCGCACCTCATCTACCTGCCCGAGCGGGTGTTCGAAGTCGAGAAGTTCCTGGCCGACGTGAAGGCCACCTACGAGCGCCATGGCCGCTGCGTGATCGCGGTGAGCGAGGGCGTGCACGACGCCAGCGGCAAACCCATCATCAGCCAGCTTGCCAAGGAGCTCGAACACGATGCCCACGGCAACGTGCAGCTCAGCGGCAGCGGCGCACTGGCCGATCTGCTGTGCGAGGAGATCAAGGCCAGGCTGGGCATCAAGCGCGTGCGCGGCGATACCTTCGGCTACCTGCAACGCAGCTTCATCGGCTGTGTCAGCGACGTCGACCAGCGTGAAGCCCGCGAGGTGGGCGAAAAGGCGGTCCAGTACGCCATGTGGGGCGGCCGCAATGGCGCCACCTCGGGCTCGGTGGCCATCAAGCGCACGGGCACCTATGCCGCCGACTACGAACTGCTGCCGCTCGAGGCCGTGGCCGGCAAGACCCGCACGATGGAGCCCGAATTCATCACCGCCAACGGCACCGACGTGACCGACGCCTTCCGCCTGTACCTGCGCCCGCTGCTGGGCTCGGGCATGCCGGATGCGTTCAGGCTGCGGCCCAATCCGGTGGCGAAGGTGCTCAACAAGGGGTGAGGTTGACGGCTCCTGGCGGGCCGAGACACGACGGTGACATCGAAGATGTTGGACTGGCCGATCGTCGACCTACCGCTCCAGTACTCCCGCGCACCACCAGCTCGAATCCCAGGTCGATCACCGGCTGGGCCGTGGTCTGGCCATCCATCAATTGCAGCAGCAGTTGCGCCGCACGGCGGCCGATCTCGGCGCGGGGGGTGCGGACGGTCGTGAGCGCGGGCACCATCTGGTCGCTGCCGACGACGTCGTTGAAGCCGGCTACCGCCACACGCTGCGGCACGGCCACACCGTGGCGGGCGGCGGCGAGCAGGGCGCCCTGGGCCAGGTCGTCGTTGCAGAAGAAGATGGCGTCTGCCGTGGGTTGCTCAGCCAGGATGCGGGTGAACAGGTCGCCGCCCAGGGCGATGGACGAGGGCGCTTCGGTGGCGACTTCGAGCGCCGGGTCGTACAGGCTGGCGGCGCGCATCTGGGCGCGCCAGCCGTCCAGGCGCTGCAGGGTGCGGGCGTCGAGTTGGGCGGCGACGAACACGATGCGCCGGTAACCCCGCTGCTGCAGGTGGGCGGTCATGGCGCGAGCCGCGTCGAACTGCGACAGACCAACGCAGTGGCTGCCCGGGCGGTCGGCCAGCGTCATCATGTGCACGCACGGCGCGCCGCTGGCTTGCACCAGCGCACGGGCGGCCTCGGTCTGCTCGGCACCGCTGAGCAGCAGCCCGGCCGGGCGGTGCTGCAGGAATTCGCGCAGCACCTGTTCTTCTTCGGCCGGGTCGTAGTGGGTGATGCCCAGCAGCGCCTGGTAACCGCGGGCACGCAGCGTGGCCTGGGCCGCCTCGATGAGGTCGACGAACAAGGCGTTCGACAGCGCGGGCACCAGCATTGCCACATAGGTGCCGCGGCGCGAGGCCAGGGCACGCGCTGCCGGGTCAGGCACGTAGCCGAGCTTGGTGCTGGCGGCCTTGACCCGTTCGATCAGTGCCGGGTCGACACCACGCGTGCCACGCAGCGCACGTGAGGCGGTGATGGGGCTGACACCGGCCAGCGCCGCCACATCGGCCAGGGTGACGGCGCTTGATCCACGTCGAGAGGCAGGTTTCATGTTCGGGTTTTCACTGATCTTCGATTGGATGGTCTGGCTTAGGATAGCGCTATCCCATCCCGGCGAGCAAGTTCTTCAGCCACTGCTTCGCGAACCCCACAGGCTCGAACCAAGGTGTCGAGTCGATGTCACATTGCAGGGCAATGTGGCGAGGTTCGTGTTGTGGCCGGCGGAGCTGGTTGTTCAGCCGATTTTTTTCGACTTTCTCGGATAGCGCTATCCATACTTTCCAGCAGGCGACGTCGATGAAACCTTCCCTCGTGGTCATGGGTGTGGCCGGTTGCGGCAAATCCAGCCTGGCGCGGGCCGTGGCCGCTGCCGAAGGTCTGCCGATGATCGAAGGTGATGCCCACCACAGCGCCACCAGCGTGGCCAAGATGAGCCAGGGCATCGCTCTCACCGACGCCGACCGGGCCGGCTGGCTCGACCTGCTGGCCGACCTGCTGCAGCAACACGCCGATGGCGTGGTGCTGACCTGCTCCGCGCTCAAACTGGCCTACCGCCAGCGCCTTCGCGCCGCCGTGCCCGGCCTGCGTTTCGCCTGGCTCGACATCGGCCACGCCGACGCGCTGGCGCGGGTGAGTGGCCGGGGTGACCACTTCTTCTCGTCCAGCCTGGTGGACAGCCAGTTCGAGGCACTGCAGCCGCCCAACGGTGAGTGTGGGGTGTTGCGTCTGGATGCCCGCCTGCCCCCAGAACAACTGCAGGCCGACGTCTCGGCCTGGCTGAACACACCCCTGGAGACAAGACCATGAACAGCGCACCGGCCCTCGCGCCGCCCGACCATCCGATACGGCGCTGGACACAACGCGCCATGGCCGCCTGCCTGGCCGTGATGGCTCTGGCGGTGTTCGTCAACGTGGTGCTGCGTTACGGCTTCGGCGCCGGCATCGCTGCCAGTGAAGAACTGTCGCGCCTGCTGTTCGTGTGGATGGTCTTCATCGGCGCCACGGCCGCCTATCCGGCCGGTGAACACATGGCCTTCACCAGCCTGGTGGGTTTGTTTCAGAAACGCCCGGCCGTCCTGCTGGCCTTCACCGTATTGATCAGGCTGCTGGTGGTGCTGGCCTGTGCACTGATCGGCTGGGGCGCCTGGCAACAGGTGGTCGTGGGCCTGGGCAGCCATTCGGTGGTCCTGGGTTATTCGACCGCGCTACTGCCGTTGCCGGCGCTGCTTTCCATGGCGGCCATAGGTGTGATGGCGCTGATCGAACTGGTGCGTTTGCAGCCCCTGGACCTCGGCCACAACGCCGAGGTGGAGTGAGCACCATGTTCGGCATGACCCCCGAGGCACAAGCCTTTGTCGTCTTCTCGCTGGGCATGCTGGTGCTCATGGGCATCGGCATGAACATGGCGCTGGCGCTGGCGCTCACCGGCGCGGCCATGGCCTGGGTGCTGGGTTTCTGGGACGCCCAGTTGCTGGCGCAGAACCTGGTGGCCGGCGTGGACAGCTTCCCGCTGCTGGCCGTTCCCTTCTTCATCCTGGCCGGCGAGTTGATGAACTCCGGCGGCATCAGCCGGCGCATCATCGACATGGCACAGGCCTGGGTCGGCCACATCCGCGGCGGGCTGGGTTACGTGGCCATCGGTGCGGCGGTGCTGATGGCCAGCATGAGTGGCTCGGCGCTGGCCGACACCGCGGCGCTGGCCACCATCCTGCTGCCCATGATGAAACAGCGCGGCTACCCGCTGCCGACCTCGGCCGGGCTGATCGCCTCGGGCGGCATCATCGCGCCCATCATCCCGCCGTCGATGCCGTTCGTGATCTACGGCGTGACCACCAACACCTCGATCTCGGCGCTGTTCATTTCGGGCATCGTGCCGGGGCTGTTCATGGGTGCGGGGCTCATCCTCGCCTGGCGCTACGTGTTGCGCGGCATGACCCTGCCCGCCGAGCCCAAGCTGCCGATGGCCCAACGCCTGCGCGCCACCGGCAAGGCCTTCTGGGCGTTGTTGATGCCGATCATCATCATCGGCGGCATGAAGACCGGCGTGTTCACGCCCACCGAAGCAGCCGTGGTGGCCGCCTTCTACGCCCTGGTGGTGGCGCTGTTCGTGCACCGCGAGATGAAGCTGGCCGAGATCGAAGGAGTGCTCGTGCGCGCCGCCAAGACCACCGCCGTGGTGATGTTCCTGTGCGCCGGTGCCCAGGTCGCGAGCTACATGATCACGCTGGCCGACCTGCCCGGCGTGTTGACCGGCTGGCTCGGCCCGCTGGTTCAGAGTCCGCGGCTGCTGATGGCCGTGATGATGGTGTCGCTGGTGGTCATCGGCACCACACTCGACCTGACACCCACCATCCTGATCTTTGCGCCGGTGATGTTGCCGATCGCCGTCAAGGCCGGCATCGACCCGGTGTACTTCGGCCTGATGTTCGTGCTCAACGGCGCCATCGGCCTGATCACCCCACCGGTGGGCACGGTGCTCAACGTCGTGGCCGGTGTGGGCAGGATGCCGCTGCACCAGGTCATCAAGGGTGTGAACCCGTTCCTTCTTGTCTACACGGCCATCCTCGCCTTGTTCGTGCTCTTCCCGCAGATCGTGATCGAACCGGTCAAGTGGATGCGCTGACCACCGACTTCTGTCCTCACCTTCAACCATCCCCACCGCGGCCGGTGTTACGGCCGCACCTCACCTGGAAACCTGACCATCATGAAAACCATCCTTCGCCGTTCCCTGCTGGCCCTGGCTGCCACCGCCGCACTGGCCGCACCTTTTGCCATCACCGCCGCCCAGGCGCAGGACTTCAAGCCCCGCCTGATCCGCTTCGGCTACGGCCTGAACGAACAAAGCAATCAGGGCCGCGCCGTCAAGCTGTTTGCCGAGCAGGTCGAGAAGGCCAGCGGCGGCAAGATGAAGGTGCGTGCCATCGGCGCCGCCGCCCTGGGCCCGGACACCCAGATGCAGCAGGCGCTGATCGGCGGTGCGCAGGAGATGATGGTCGGCTCCACCGCCACGCTGGTGGGCATCAGCAAGGAAATGGCCATCTGGGACACGCCCTTCCTGTTCAACAACGCCAAGGAAGCCGACGCCGTGCTCGACGGCCCGGTCGGCCTGAAGGTGATGGCCAAGCTCGAAGAGAAGGGCCTGGTCGGCCTGGCCTACTGGGAGAACGGTTTTCGCAACCTGACCAACACCAAGCGCCCGGTCGCCAAGCTCGAAGATCTGGACGGCATCAAGCTGCGGGTGATGCAGAACAACGTCTACCTCGACAGCTTCAAGCTGCTGGGCGCCAACGCCATCCCGCTGCCGTTCTCGGAACTGTTCAGCGCGCTCGAGACCAAGACGGTCGACGGCCAGGAGAACCCGTACAACACCATCCTGAGCAGCAAGTTCTACGAGGTGCAGAAGTACCTGTCGATCACCAACCACGTCTACAGCCCGTGGATCGTCACGGTCAGCAAGAAGTGGTGGGACGGCCTGAGCAAGGACGAGCAGAAGGTGCTGCGTGACGCCGCCATCGCCAGCCGCGACTTCGAACGCAAGGACACCCGTGAGGAAGCCGCCAAGGCGCTGGCCGACCTCAAGGCCAAGGGCATGCTCATCAATGAACTGCCGGCCAGCGAGGTGGCGCGTATGCGCGACAAGCTGCACGGAATCAACAACAACATCGCAGCCAATGTGGGCCAGGCGTTGTGGAACGAGACCCAGGCCGCGCTGACCAAGGTGCGCAGCGGCAAATAAGGCGATCGGGCCGGGTCGACACCCGGCACTACACCGCCTCGAACACCACCACCCGGTAGCCGTCACGCAGCGGGCGCAACCAACTGCCCAGCAGCCACTGCGGGATGGGCAACAGGCCGTGTGCCACGGCACGGCCGACGATCGAGTGGGCGCCGGTCTGCCGGTAACCCAGCGAGGCGACAAACGCCTCCGGGTCGGGCAGGGCGGGCGCCATCGTCACACCCAGCTTGCGGATGGCACGGCGCACGCCGGCGCAATAACGGCGCTCGAAATCGTGGTCGAGCAGGTCGATGATGAGTGTGTGGCGCGGCATCAACTTGCGCAGCAAGGCCACCGTCTTGCCCAGTGTGGTCGGGTCGAGGTACATGCTCGCCCCCTCGATCACCACCACCGGTGTGCCGCGGTGGTTGCGCCAGGCGGGGTCGGCCAGGGCTGGCGCCAGCAGTGGGCCGAGCGCCTGATGTTCGACATCGATGGCCAGGCGGCGCAACGGGTTGGTGGCCTGTTGCACCGGCAGCAGATGGTTCTTGTAGTCGACGAGTGAGGGCTGATCGACCTCGAGCCAGCACCCACCCGGCAGCCGGTAGGCGCGTGTGTCGAAGCCGGCACCGAGCACCAGCACCGGCAACTCGGGTGACGGCGCCAGCAGCTGGCACAACAGGTCGTCGATCAGGCGATGACGCGCCGCGGTAGCCGCATTGGCGCCCCTGAAACGCCGGAACAGACGCCAGACGTCATCGGCGTGGGTGCCCAGCATGAAACACCGGGCAAACCCATCGTTGCAGATCGGCTGGCGACGGGTGGCGTCGGCAGCACGAACGCCGCAGGCATACCAGGCGATCTTGGCGATGGCGTCCATGGGGATCGGAGGGAGCGTGACGGGGCGGGGCGCTACTCGTTCTGCAAGGTCGGCAAGGTCATCCGGGCCACCGAGAGGTTGCCGGCACCGACGTTCGTCTCGACGCTACCACTGCTGCGCCGCCGTCGCATGCCCCAGGCTGGCTGACCTACCATGGCTCGATGACGACATTCAACATCGATGCACTTTCAGCAACAGTCGCCAGCGCGCCTGGCCTGGCCGGCGCACCCGAAGTGGCAGAAACGATTGCGGTGATCGACTTCGAGACCACCGGCATGACTCCTACACAAGGTGCACGTGGCACCGAAATCGCCGCCGTGTTGTTGCGCGGTGGCGAGGTGGTCGGGCAGTACCAGAGCCTGATGCGCAGCGACGTGACCGTGCCGCCTTTCATCGAGCGGCTCACCGGCATCAGCAACGCCATGCTGCGCCAGGCACCACCGGCCGAAGAGGTGATGCGCGAGGTGAGTGAGTTCACCCGCGGCTGTGCCCTGGTGGCGCACAACGCCTCGTTCGACCGTGGGTTCTGGCTGGCCGAACAGGCACGCGCCGGCTGTGCACCCGACCCGGCGCACCGTTTTGCCTGCACCGTGCTGCTGTCGCGCCGTTTGTTGCCCGACGCCCCGAACCACCGCCTGGGCACCCTGGCCAGCTGGCTGGCCATCGACAAGCAGGGTCGCGCCCACCGCGCCCTGGCCGACGCCCTCACCACCGTGCATCTGCTGCGCCATCTGCAACACACCGTGGCCGAGCGGTATGCCGCCGAACTGTGCGGCCACCAGGTCAGCCATGCCTTGCTGGCCGAGTTGCAGATCGCCGGCAAGACGGCGCTGGCGCGTTGTGTCGCGCGCCATGCCCAGCGGCTGTCGGCCAAGTCGGCAGTCGTTCATCAGGGCTGTGGACAAACCTGAGGACAAGCTGAGACTTAGCCTTTGCACAAGCTGGTCATGACGGGTGCATAACTGACTGGAAAGTGCCGTCGATGCGGTGGACAAGAGGCCCACGCAAATCATCGATCAGGGTCGCAGCCCAGGGGCTTCCATCACCATGCCGGCCGCCCGGCGGCTGAGGTAGACCTCGAGCGCCAGGGCCTCGTCGGCGTCGGGCGCAAACGGCGTCGCACGCACACCCACCAGACAAGCGCGCAGGCGCCGGCCGAGTGAGCCCATGCCTTGCCACTCGAGCCGGTAGAGCGGGTAGGCAGTGGCATGACCTTGCGGAATCACGCTGCCACCCAGACGCAAGCCGGCACGTGCCTCGTGGCAATCGGCGCACGATAGTTCCAGCGCCCCCATGCGGCGCTTGAAGAGTTGTTCACCCTGGCTGGCCAACACCTCGCTCTTGGCATCAGGCCCGGGCACCAACGGCAAGCCACGCGACTGCAACGCCAGCAGCGCCTGAAGTGCCAGCACCGGCTCGGATTCGGCACCGTCGCGCCGGGCCAGATCGGCACCACCAACCCGGCTGCGACAGGCGCGGATGCGCTGGTTCAGCGTCAGCACTCGCCCCGACCCGGCATCAAGCGCCGGATACCGCGCCGCCACACCGCGCATGGCTTGGCCGACCTCACCGTGGCAGCGGGCACATTCACCGCGCCAGCGTTCTCGGCCACTGTCCACCCACAACTGCGCCGGGTTCTGGTGGTCGTCGCCTTGTATGGCTCGCAGGGCAGGGCTCATGTCCAGGCTGCCGCTGTGGCGGGTGTCGACCTTGGGGCTGGCCGCTGCGGCTCGCTCAGGCGACGCTGGGTGTTCGGCTGCACAGACGCCCGAAACAACAGCCATCAACATGGTCAGCAGCAGCAGGGTCGCTGCAGGCCAGGCTGGCTTGTGACCCTTCATGCGGCAGCCAGCGTCAGTTGCCGTCACCCACCTCACCCACCTCGTGTTGTTCGTCCCGTCGGTCGGGGCCACAGCCCTAACCATCCACCACCTCGATGGGCAAGGTACGGGTGTGATCGAAGCCCTTGTCGCCGATCCACTGAAAACTCAGCGTGCCAGTCTCGACCGCCACGGTGCTGAACGCGAGGTAGGGATTGGCCGAGATGGCCGGGTTGAGTTCGGCCGAGAAGACGTCGACACCGTTGTAGCGGCAGACAAAACGCCGCAGGATGTTGCGTGGCACGGTGCGGCCCTGGCCGTCGGGCCGGAAGCCCGTCTCCATCACATGGCCGATGAGGGCGCTGAGTTGCATCACCTCACCCCGCCTGGCCTTGGCCGGTGCCTTGATCAAGGTGCGCGCTGCGGTGCCGGCTGTCGACGGGCCGGCGGTGCCGTTCGTGGTGGGTGAAGTTGCTGCAGCAGGTGAAGACGTGTCGTCGGCCATGGTGTGTGTCTAGCCTTGGTCTCAGGCGACCGGGTCTTCGATACAGGCCGCCAGGGTGACGATCACCTTGACCGCCTGTTGCCAATACGAGCCGTCACTCAGCCGGGCGATGGCCACCAGTTGCTGGCTCGTCGCCAGGCGGATACGCGTCGACACCTCGGCCTTGCCGGCGCGTGGGCCGAACGTGAAAGCCACCACCTCGGGCAGCGGATTGCGCTCGGCGAACAACGCCAGGCCGGTGACGTGATCAGCTGCCGTCATCGGGCTGGTGACGGTCAGCGTGATGGGCACCGCATTGCCGTTGTCGATGAGTTCGGCGATGTCCATGCCGACACGCCCGTTGTTGACCTGGGCGCCACCGGTCCAGGCAAGGATGGCCGCGCGCATCGCCGCACCCACCGGCGCACCGGGCTGAGTCTGGGCCAGCACCCGCAGTGGCCAGCTGGCACCGATCGACGTTGCACCCATCAGCGCCAGTCTGGCCAGGCAGTGGCGACGTTCGAGCGCAGGTTCAGCGTCGTTGGTTTGACTCGGCATCGACCCGCGGCGCAGGCTCACATTCGCTGGGTCAGGCTTCACGTGGCTCACAGGGGCTCCCGCAAGGTCAGCAGGTAGGCGACCACATCCTCGATCTGCTGGGCGTCGAGCAGGCTGCGGCCTTGCCAGATGGCGGCGACACGCACGTGGCGCACTGCTGTGTCGTTCGATCGGCTCGTTGTGGCGGCGGCGGTGGCAGTGGCAGCGGTGGACAACTCGGCTGGCGGTTGCTCCGCACCAGCCAGCCCACCAACCACCGGCGTCACGACAAAGTAGGCCGGCATGATGGACGCCGGGTCGAGCCGGCGGCTGTCGACCAGCCGGGCGCGCAACTGTCCGGCCGTCAGACGTGACCCGGCGCCCGCCAGCGGCGGCGCCAGATTGCCGTGGTTGGGCGAGCCCGTGGTCTCCAGGCTGTGGCACAACAGGCACAAGCCGGTCTGACGGCTGGCGACGATGGCCCGGCCACGGTCGACGTCGCCTGTCACGTTGCTCACAGGGCGCTCGATCGAATCCCCAGTCCAGACCGGAGCGTCAGCCGCATTGGCCGAATCGGCGACCATCGACATGGCCAGCACCGCAGCGATCAAGGCCATCACGACCATGACCCGACGCATCTCACGCCCGTTTCAGGCTTTGTTCACCCAGCGGTAACTTGCGGATACGTACACCTGTAGCGGCGTAGATGGCGTTGAGTACCGCAGGTGCGGCGACGGCGATGGTGGGTTCACCCACCCCACCCCAGAAACCACCCGAGGGCATGACGATGGTCTCGACCTTGGGCATGTCGGCCATCTTCACCGGCGGGTATCGGTCGAAGTTGGTCTGCTCGATGCGCCCGTCCTTGAGTGTGCATTGGCCATACAACGCTGCCGACAAGCCGTAGGCGAACGAGCCTTCGACCTGGGCCTCGATCTGCTGCGGGTTCACCGCGTGGCCGCAGTCGGTGGCTGCCACGATGCGGTGCACCTTCAGCTCACCCTTGTCGTTGACCGACACCTCGGCACAAGCCGCCACGTAGCTGCCGAAACCCATCGTCTGCGCCAGACCGCGGTAGACCTTCTGGCCGTTCACATCCGGTGCCTTGGTGCCCCAGCCGGCACGTTTGGCGACCGCTTCGAGCACGGCCAGATGCCTGGGTGACCTGGCCAGCAGTTCGCGGCGCAAGTCGAGCGGGTCGCGTTTCAGCGCTGCCGCCACCTCATCGATGAAACATTCGACGTAGATCGCGTTCTGGTTCAGGTTCACACCGCGCCAGAAACCCGGTGGCACCGGCGGGTTGCGCATGGCGTGGTCGATCAGCAGGTTCGGCAACTCGTAGCCGAGCGCCGCTTCGGCGCCGCCCTTGTTCAGGCCCTGGAATACCACCGGGTCCAGACCGTTCTTGACGTTTTGCGGAAACACCGCCGCCAGGATGGACTGGCCCGATATGCGCATGTGCAGGCCGGTGAGTTTGCCGCCCGCATCGACCGCTGCGCGCAGCTTGCACTGCGTCACCGGGTGGTACCGGCCGTGGGTCATGTCTTCTTCGCGGCTCCAGATCAGCTTGACCGGGGTGCCGGGCAACTCCTTGGCGATGGCCACGGCCTGGCGCACCCAGTCGTGGATGGCGCCGCGGCGACCGAAACCTCCGCCGAGGTGGATCTTGTAGACCTCACACTTCGTCTGCGGCAGCCCGGCGGCTTCGGACGTGGCAGCCAGCGCTGCTTCGCCGTTTTGTGTGGGTGTCCAGACCTCGCAACGTTCGGGCGTCCAGCGCGCCGTGGCGTTCATGGTCTCCATCGTCGCGTGGTTCTGGTGCGGGTAGGCATAGGTCGCCTCGATCACCTTGGCCGCACCCGCCAGCGCTCCAGCCACGTCACCACTCTGGTGGCCGACCGCCGCCTCCTTGGCATCCAGCCCGGCAGCCAGCGTGGCCGCCACATCGGCACTCGACAGTTTGGCGTTGTCACCTTCGTCCCAGACGATGGGCAGGGCATCGAGTGCCGTCTTGGCACGCCACCAGGTGTCGGCCACTACGGCAACAGCGCTATCGCCCACCTTGACCACCTTCTTCACGCCGGGTCTGCCGGCAATGGCGGTGGCGTCATAACTCCTGACCTTGCCGCCAAACACGGGGCAGTCGCGGATGGCGGCGTTGAGCAAACCAGGCAACTTCAGATCCATGCCGTAGACCTGCGAGCCGTCGACCTTGGCGATGGTGTCCAGGCGTTTGAGTGATCGCCCGGCAAGGGTCCAATCCTTCGGATCCTTGAGCTTGATGTCGGTCGGCACCGGCAGCCTGGCGGCTGCGGCGGCGAGTCTGCCGTACCTCAGGCTGCGCCCGCTGGGTGTGTGGGTCACCAGGCTCTTGGCGGCCTTGCACTCACCCACCGGCACCTTCCACTCGTTGGCCGCCGCCTGCACCAGCAGCAGGCGTGCTGCGGCGCCGCCCTTGCGCACGTAGTCCTGCGACTCGCGGATGCCGCGGCTGCCGCCGGTCGAGAAGTTGCCCCAGACACGTTGCCGCGCGAGGTTGGCGCCGGGCGTGGGGTATTCGGTGCTCACCTTGCTCCAGTCGGCTTCGAGTTCTTCGGCCACCAGCTGGGCCAGTCCTGTCAGGCTGCCCTGACCCATCTCGGAGCGGGCGATACGGATCACGATGTTGTCGTCGGGTTTGACCACCACCCAGGCGTTGATCTCGTCGGGCATGGCGCCGGTTGACGCCCCCGCCGGCGCGTCGGCCGCCAGCACGCTGCCGGTGAGTGGAATGCTGAAACTCACCATCAAGCCACCCGCGGCCGCACCACTGCGCAGAAAGTGACGGCGGCTCAGGCCCGCTGCCAAGGTGTCGGCACCGGGCCGATCTTGTCCGTCATCGGTGGACAACCCCGTGGACAGGCCTGTGGGCAAGGAGGTGGGATCAGTGTGGATGACCATGCTGTTTCTCCTCTCAGGCCTGTGTTTCGACACTGCTTACCGCCGCGGTGGCGATGCCGGCCGCGCGTTTGATGCCGGCACGCACGCGGTTGTAGGTGCCACAACGGCAGATGTTGGTGATGGCCGCATCGATCTCGGCGTCGCTTGGTTTGGGGTTGGTCTTCAACAGGGCGGCGGCGGCCATCAACATGCCCGATTGGCAGAAGCCGCACTGCGGCACGTCCAGATCGGCCCAGGCCTTTTGCAGCGGGTGACTGGCGTGGGGTGCTAGGCCTTCGATCGTCACCACCTTGTTGCTGGCCGCCACACTCGACAAGGGCCGTGAGCAGGAACGCACCGCCTCACCGTCGATGTGCACCGTGCACGCACCACAAACGGCAATGCCGCAACCGTATTTGGTGCCGGTCAGCCCCAGTTGCTCACGCAGCACCCACAGCAAAGGGGTGTCGGGTTCGGCATCGAGATCCATCACCTTGCCATTGACAGTCAATCGGGTCATCGAGAGTCTCCTTGCGCTGTTGAGGTTCTTGGTGGGATTGGCAGGACGGTTCATCCAACGGCCTGACCAGCGGCCACGGGCCGCCCGGGGCAGCGAGTGTCGGCCAGGGTGGGCCTGGGCGGGGGGGTGTGGCGGACTATCTATTTCTGCCGACGCGGCTATTCACTCTTACTGTCTTAATGACTTCAATACTTCTTGGTGGTCGTAGTAGAGGCGGCATCGTCTTGTGGATAAGGCAAGTTTGTCTCGATGTGGCGCGCACTTGGCGTGCGCATGAGCCTGTGGGTGGGTGGCCCGCAGCCAGGCGGCCAAATGTCGACAACCTGGCAGATCACCCGCGGCCTGTGGACAGCTGGGTGTTTGTTCCTGAACCTGTCCACAGACTTGTGACTTGACAGGCCTGTTGCTTGTAGCGCCTGGATCCCGGTCGACCACCTGGCGCCTGGTTTTGGACCCCGCCCCAGAACCGGCACACAGATTGCGGTTGTCCCCGTATCAGCAGGGATTGACGCCCCGAGCCCTGCCCGTGAAGATTCCGCGGGGTAGTCTTTGAAAAATTCGATCTGTATGGCGCCGACGTGACGCTGGTCTGGGCTGTTGTTGTTGCTGGTTTGTTCAAGCTCGCGGAGGTTGTCGGTGCCGGGGTGCACCGGTCCTCGGTGCGCTGGCGGCGTCGCGCCTGCCTTGTTGCTGGATGGGTCGACTCGACTCGGTCTCGTTCGGGCTGGTGCGCTGTCTGGTCGGCTGCCCTTGTGCTGGCGGGCTCACTGATGGCTGGTGCCACGTCGGCCTGGGCAGCCGGGCCGGCGCCAGGTGGTGCACTCGGTGTAGCAGGCGTGGCAGTGGTCGGCATCGTCGAAGGGTCGGCTGTACTGGTGCGGCAATCGACCCGCTACGGCCTGGTCGAAGGTGTCAGGTTGACTGCCGACGACATCGTCGAGGCGGCACCCGGCAGCCATGTGCAGATCGAGTTCGGCGATGGTGTGATTCTCTCGGCGGCCGACGGTGCTCGAGTGATGCTGCAGCCGCGGTGGGCCCAGCGACGTGGTGCGGCTGCGGGGCCACGCGCCTATGTGGTGGCCGGGTGGGTCAAGTTGAGTGTGCCGATGTCGACACCGGTCGAGTCAGCCACCATGTGGCTGAACGCTGCCCCGAATCTGATGCCTGCGCCTGCCTCGGCAAAGGCCGATCGCCCTGCCACGCTGGTGCTGAGGCTCACACCACCCGACTACGCCGTGTTTGTCGAGGCCGGCAATTTCAGGATGACCGACCGGCAAGACGCACAGCGCCGGTCCAACCTGGCGACCAATGATTTCGTCTGGCGCCAGGGCTCACCCAGGCTGCAGCAGGCCAACAAACCATCGGTCGAGTTCGTGGCGGCATTGCCGCCGCTGTTTCGCGACGTGTTGCCAGCGCGTGCAGGCAAGTTCGCCGACCGGGTCGTGCCAGCCAAGCCACTGGGCGACATCAGCTACACCGACGTGGCCGCCTGGTTGAGCGGTGAACCGGCGTTGCGTGCCAGCCTGGTCGAGCGCTGGCGTCGCCGTGCCGGCGACCCGGCGTTTCGTGCTGCCTTGCAGGCCAACCTGGCGCAGCACCCCGAGTGGGAGCTGGTGGTCTACCCGGAACGTGCGGCCGAACAAGCTGCCGAGCGAGCAGCTGCTCGTGCAGCACAGGCTTCACGTTGAAACCGCGTTTGTGTCCGGTTTTTCCGAAGTGCCGGAAACATCACCCGAAGCGTCGATGATGGCTGCCGTGATCGAAGTGTCCTGTTCCTCTGTGCCTGACCGGCAACCACCGGGAGTGACCCCATGCGCCTGCTTGTCAAGTTCAACCTGATTTTCCTGCTCGTCTTTCTGGCTGGGCTGGCGGGTGCCGGATATGTGTCGCGTAGCCTGCTGCAACGCAATGCGCAGGAAGAGATCGTCGAACACGCCCGCCTGACGATGGAAAAGGCACAGGCCG
The DNA here is from genome assembly GCA_016702605.1 of Candidatus Intricatilinea gracilis. Lineage (GTDB taxonomy): Bacteria > Pseudomonadota > Gammaproteobacteria > Burkholderiales > Burkholderiaceae_C > Sphaerotilus > Sphaerotilus gracilis. Next base: position 546,388 of record JADJDQ010000003.1, on the reverse strand, counting down.
TGCGGAGCTACACCTCACGCAAGATCAAGCCGCTGCTCGAGACGCAGATGAAATACACCTTCCTGCCCGAGTCGGTGCCGGCGTTTGCGGCGACCGAGGTGCTGGCGCAACTGGCCAAGGTCTACCCGCAATACAGCTACAAGGAAGCGACGCTCAACCCGACCAATCCGCGCGACCGCGCGGTTGAATGGGAGGCCGACCTGATCAACCGGTTTCGCACAGTCGCCGAACAGACCGAGATCGTCGGTGAGCGCGACACCCCGCTCGGGCGCATGCTCTACATTGCGCGGCCCATGCGTATCACGGACCCGGCCTGTCTGGCCTGCCACAGCACGGTCGAGGCTGCCCCGCGCACCTTGATCGACAAATACGGCAGCGCCAACGGTTTTGGCTGGCAGTTCAACGAAGTGGTCGGCGCACAGCTGGTGTCGGTGCCCATGAGTGTGCCGCTGGCCCGTGCCGATCAGACCTTCAAGGTGTTCATGGTGTCGCTGGTGGGCATCTTCGTGGCGGTGGCCGTGGTGCTCAACCTGATGTTGTGGGCGCTGGTGATCCGCCCGGTGACACGCCTGTCGGCGCTGGCCGACCGGGTCAGTCTGGGTGAACTCGAAGCACCCGAATTCGCCGCCGGTGGCAAGGACGAGATCGGTGTGCTGGCCGCGTCGTTCTCGCGCCTGCGCCGCAGCATGGAACAGGCGATGAAGATGCTCGATGCCTGACCGACCGACCCGGCTCGGCTCCACGATGCCCGATTCGCTGCCTTCACGCATAGGCCCGTACCCGATCCGCGGTGTGATCGGCTCGGGCTCGATGGGCATGGTCTACCTCGGGCACGACCCCATGATCGATCGGCCGGTGGCGGTCAAGACCGTGCACAAGAGCCTGCTCGAGGGGGTGGGCAGCGACAGCAATTTCGTCGAACGTTTCAAGATCGAGGCACAGGCGGCCGGGCGGCTCAACCACCGCGGCATCGTGTCGGTCTACCAGTTCGGTGAAGACACCGGTTGTGCCTACATCGCGATGGAATATGTGCCTGGCTACAGCCTGCGCCAGTACATCGCCCGCGCGCCACGTTTCGGCCGCGACGACGTGCTCTGCCTGATGGTGCAGTTGCTCGACGCGCTGCACTACGCCCACATGCACGGCGTGATCCACCGCGACATCAAGCCGGCCAACCTGCTGGTGTCCGACGACGGCCGGCTCAAGATCACCGACTTCGGCATTGCACGCATCGAGTCGACCCAGCTGACCCGCGTCAACACCGTGGTGGGGTCACCCGGCTACATGGCGCCAGAGCAATACACGGGCGGAGAGATCGACCGCCGTGTCGACGTCTTTGCCGCCGGTGTGGTGCTGTACCAGCTGCTCACCGGCCACCTGCCGTTTTCGGGCACCGACGAAGCGGTCATGTACAAGATCGTGTACGAAGACCCCGAACCCATCACCATCGCCGAACACGATCAGGATCTGATGCGTTACAGCGATGTGCTGGCCAAGGCACTGGCCAAACATCCCGAGCAGCGGTATGCCAGCGCGCGGGTGTTTCGCGAGACCCTGCTCGAACTGGCCGTACACAAGGTGTCCGAAGCCCTGCCGGCCGAACGCCTGCTGGCTGCACCCACCTTGCCGCCACCCGGGCCACACGAAGCCGGTGCGCCGACACGCCCGGAGCGCAGGCGTGGCATCGACAGCCGGCTCGGTCATCTGGACGACGGTGGTGTCACCCTGCGGCAACCGCGGTCAGGCGGTGACAACGGGCCGGCCACGGTGCCCGGTGCCTTGCTCGGTCCACCCACCGTGCCGTCGGCCGAACGCCTGGCGGTGACCCGAGGCGAGGTGCCGGCTGGCTGGAGTGCCGAGGCGCTGGCCGTCATCGAGCGCGATCTGGCACAACACGTCGGCCCGGTCGCGCGGGTGCTGGTGCAACGCGGCGCACGCCTGCACACGACCACCGACGATCTGCGCACGGCGCTGGCCAGTGCCATCAGCGACGAAGCGGCGCGCCGGCGGTTCATGTTGCCGGTGGCACAGGCGTCGGGATTCGGGCCATCAGGGCACTCAGGGCGTTCCAGCCTGTTCGGCCACACCGGGCCGGGTACCGTGCCGGGCCTGCCCGCTGGCAAGGGTGCGGGTGTCGGTAACGGCCCCGGCACGGGTGCTCATCCACCGGCCACGGGGGCACTGGCTCCCGTGCGAGAGCAAGACCCGGTGCGTATCACGGCCGTGCTGGTGCGCAGCTTCGGGCCCATCGCCAAGGTGATCGTCAAACGAGCCTCGGCACAGGCCCAGACGCGTGGCCAACTGGTGGCCGCCGTGCTCAAGCTGTGTAGTGACGCGCCCGATCCGCTGGCACTCGAAGCCGAAATCTGGCGCGTGCTCAATCAGGCCGACTGAAGGCTCGAATCACCTGCGCGTGCGACCGGAAGCAAGCCCTGATCGATCTTGCGACAGGTGACTCGCAAGCTCAGCCGACCGAGGAGATCCGGGGGCGCTTCAGGCGGCGGTGCGCAACTCGCGGCGCAGGATCTTGCCGACATTGCTCTTGGGCAATTCGTCGCGGAACTCGATGTATTTGGGGCGCTTGTAGCCGGTGAAGTTCTCGCGGCAATAACGCGCGATGTCGTCTTCGCTGAGGGTCGAGTCGCTCTTGACGACGTAGAGCTTCACGGCTTCGCCCGAGTGTGGGTCGACCACACCCACCGCGGCACATTCGAGCACGCCTGGGTGAAGATTGACGACCTGCTCGATCTCGGTCGGGTAGACGTTGAAGCCCGACACCAGGATCATGTCCTTCTTGCGGTCGACGATGCGGATGTAGCCACGTTCGTCCATCACCCCTACGTCACCCGACTTGAAGTAGCCGTCACTCGTCATCGCCTTGGCGGTGTCGTCGGGGCGTTTCCAGTAACCCGCCATCACCTGCGGGCCGCGGATGCAGATCTCGCCGGGCTGACCGATGGCCACGTCGTTGCCGTCGTCGTCGCGGATGGCAATGTCGGTCGACGAGATGGGCAGGCCGATGGTGCCGCTGAACTCGCGAATGTCGAGCCGGTTGCTGGTGGCCACCGGCGAGGTTTCTGACAGGCCGTAACCTTCGGCGATGGGGCAGCCGGTGAGCTTGAACCACTTGTCGGCGGTGGCCTTCTGCACCGCCATGCCGCCGCCGTTGCTCACCACCAGGCCCGAGAAGTCGAGCCGCGCGAAATCGGCATCGTTGGCCAGCGCGTTGAACAACGTGTTCACGGCCGGGAACATGTTGACCTTGTGTTTGGACAGTGTGGCGATCAGGCCCGGCAGGTCGCGCGGATTGGCGATCAGCACGTTGCGCATGCCCATGCGTGCGCCCATGAAGTAGCAGATGGTGAGCGCGAAGATGTGATACAGCGGCAGCGCACACACGGCGGTCAGCTGCTTGTCACCCACCTTCATCAGCATGGGTTTGAACCAGGCCTCGGTCTGCAGGATGTTGGCCACCACGTTGCGATGCAGCAGCGTGGCGCCGCGGCTCACGCCGGTGGTGCCGCCGGTGTATTGCAGGAAGGCGATGTCGTTCTCGGCCACCACGACACGCTTGAACTTGCGCTGCGCTCCCTCGGCGATGGCCTGATCCCAGCGCAACACCCGACGCGAAGCTGCACCCGAGCCGTCGTGACCGATGGGCAGGCGGAATTCGGGCACCAGCTTCTTGACATGCCGCACCACGAAATTGATCAGCACACGGCGCCACCAGGGCAGGGCGTCACCCAGGGCGGTGAGCACCACGTGGCGTACCTGGGTGTGGGTGATGACCTGCTCGAGTGTGTGGGCGAAGTTCTCGAGCACGACGATGGCCTCGGCCCCCGAATCGATGAGCTGATGCTGCAGCTCACGCGGCGTGTACAGCGGGTTGACGTTGACCACCACATAACCGGCCCGCAACACCGCCGCGATGGCGACCATGTATTGCGGCAGGTTGGGCATCATCAGCGCCACCCGGGCGCCAGGTGCCAGGCCACACGTCTGCAACCAGGCGGCGAGTGACTGCGACGCGTCGTCGATCTCGCCGAAAGTCACCGGCTGGTCCATGAACACGGCTGCCTGGCGGCTGCGGTGGTGGCGAAACGACTGTTCGAGCAGGTCGACCAGGCTGCCGTGTGGTCCGTCCGGGATCTGAGCCGGCACACCGTGCGGGTACTGATCGAGCCAGGGGCGATTCGGCGCCGTGGCGTTGGCGGAGCAGGCCACGCCCTGCGGCCCGGCGAGGGAAGTGTGGTCAAGTACAGCGTTCATCCGGTGCTCCAGGGTGGTTTCCGATGTTGGATGCGACTCCCCCTCCAAGACAACGGTAGTTGCACTAGACAATGGCCATGTGTCCCCTGTTGAAGGTCGATCGATGAACGTGAGAACCACGCAACGCGCCGTGCAGCTGTTCTGGGTGATGGCCGGTGTTGCCGCCATTGCCGCCCTGCTCTGGCATGGCGCCTGGCTGCTGGCCGCCCTGGTGGCGCTGCCACTGCTGTTCGGCCAGGCCTTCTGGCTGGGTGTGCAGTTCTGGCTGGCTGCCGCATCGGCCAGGCGACGGGCTGACGCCGGCGACGACTCACCACCCGCCCCGAGCCGTGCCGCCTGGCTGCGCGCCTGGTGGGTCGAGGTCTGGATGTGCACGCGCTCCTACGGCTGGCATCAGCCCTGGAGCCCGGTCAGTGCCGACGGTTTCGAGGCGGGCGGTGCAGCAGGCCCGACACGCAGCGGCGCTCGCACCGCGCCGTCGCGTGGCATCCTGCTGGTGCATGGCTACATGTGCAGTGGTGGTTTCTGGCAACCCTGGTTGCGCCAGCTGCGGGTGTTGGGCCGACCGCATGTGGCGGTGTCGCTGCAGCCCGCGCTGGCCGACATCGACAGTTATGCACCGCAGATCGAGGCCGCCTGGAACCGGCTGGTGGCTGCCACCGGTGCGCCCCCACTGATCGTGAGCCACAGCATGGGATCGTTGGTCGTGCGTGCCTGGCTGCGTTGGCGCCTCAGTGCCCGCCCTGGTGGCACTTTCGACGGCGCCGTGCCCCACGACATCATCAGCCTGGGGTCTCCCCATCACGGCACCTGGCTGGCGCGTTTCGGTCGTGGCCGTGCCGCAGCGCAGATGGGTGAACACAGCCCCTGGTTGACCGAACTGGTGCAGTTCGAATCCGACCACGATCTGGCAGGCCTGGCCAACTGGGTGTGTGTCTACAGCGACTGCGACAACATGGTCTTCCCGCCGCGCAACGGCTGCCTGGCGGGATCACACGAGGTCTTTCTGCCCGGGTTGGCCCACATGGAGCTGGCCTTCGACCCGCGTGTCATCGAACTGGCGTTATGGATGGCCGACGAAGAAGCCGGTTCGACAGCCGCAGGTCTTACCCTGCCGGCTGCTCTGGACGCAGCCCTCACCCGACCGGCAGCACTCTGACACCCTGGGCCGGTCGAGTGCCAGCTTGCGCCTGGCCCCACGCACACTCACAGATCGATGTTGCGCACCAGGCGTTGAGTCGCACCGTGTGACAGACCCAGCATCTGCGACACATCGTGGATGTCGTCGGGCAGGGCGGCGTCGGTCCAGCCATCGGCGCTGTGCCTGGCCAGCCGCACCGCCAGTTGCACCATGCGGCGCTGCGGTGCATGCAAGGGGTTGCACGGGCCTTCACTCGTCAGTTCGACCAGCAACTCGGGTAGTTGCCAGGCCTGCATGAGTGATTGTTCGAGCTGGTCGAGCCGCACGTTGAGCACCACTTTCTGGACCGCCGCAGAACGCAGCTTCTGGTCGGCCATCTGCAGGATGCGCACTTCGAGTGCGAGTGTCGGCGCGTGACACCACAGCAGCAGTTCGGCAATGTCGTGCAGCAGCGCCGCCTCGTGGATGACGGCGGCATCGGCTTCCATGCGGTGCACGGCAAAACCCAGGGCAAACCGCGACGCCCGGTGCGAGCGGGCGACGACTCGCTTCATGCCTTCGAGTGCACCTGGTATCGAGGCCAGACGCTGCTCGACACTTTCGAGCTCGGCGTAGTTGACGAAGAAGCGCTTGAGGCCCATCAGCATGACGGCGGCAGTGACACTTTCGGCATCGGTCACCTGGCCGGGGCTGCGCCGACGCGCCGAATCGGCCAGCACCTTGATGGTCATGAGGGGGTCGCCGGTGATCGCCTCGGCGAGTGTGCGGGCGTCGACCTGCCCGTCGGCGGCTTCGGCAGCAGCCAGCGAGGCGATCTCGGCGGCGGTGTCACTCAGCACCGGGATCGGAGCGTCACGCAGATAGTTGGTCCAGGCGGCCAGATCGGGCAAGGCAGTGCTGAGCATGACGGTGACGGAAGGCGGCTGAAGTGAGTGGTGGGCGCGGTCTGCTGGTTTATCGGCATTTGCCGGTTCGGGCTTGAATGGGCGGCTCGATATTGATCTGCATCGTGTCCGGCGAACCGGTCCGCACCTAGCATGCGCGGCCCCGACGCCCTGCCGACTTTGCCTTATGTCAGGCCTGGGTGGCTGTGCAAGCCTCGCAAGTGCCAAGCTCGCCGATGTGGCGTGAAGTGCATGATGCGCGCATTGCAGCGTCACCGGCGTCACGCCTTACCTCTACATGAGTGTTCAAAGCCAGATTCTTGTTCGCCCCCTCGGCACTCTGCAACCCTTGGGTTGGCTGGAGCGAGCATGGCATGACATCCGTTCGTCGCCCGGCACCAGCTTTGCCCATGGTGCAGCCCTGGCGTTGTTCGGTGGCCTGATGGTGCTGGTGGCCTATGGGCGCTTCTGGGTGCTGGCAGGTGCGTTCTCGGGTTTCCTGCTGGTGGCACCCGTGCTGGCCACCGGGCTGTATGCCATGAGCCGGGCGCTCGAGCGTGGTGAGCCGGTGGGGCCAGCCACGGTGTGGCGGGTCTGGATGTCGTTCGACCGGCGCCTGGTCAGCTTCGGCCTGTTGCTGGCGCTGGCCGGCACCGGCTGGGTGATGACGTCTGCGGCACTGATCACCTTGTTCGCACCGGCGCCGGTGACGTCACCGATCGACTTTCTGCGGGTGGTCGTGGCCGATACCAACGGCTGGTTGTTCGAGGCCTGGCTGGCACTGGGGGGGCTACTGGCCGCGCCGGTGTTTGCCTCCAGCGTGGTGGCGTTGCCCTTGCTGGTCGACCGCGACGTGCGGGTGCTCGACGCCGTGCTGGCAAGCTGGCGGGTGGTGATCGACAACCCGGTGCCGATGGCCGTGTGGGCTGCCCTGGTGCTCGGGTTCACGCTGCTGGGCCTGTGCTCGTTGCTGCTGGGCCTGGTGTTCGTGATTCCCATGCTGGGCCACGCGAGCTGGTATGCCTACCGCGACGTGCTCGACGCCAGCGCCCTGCCCGAAGCCCAGCGCTGACGAGATTTCCATGTTCGGCTACAGCGAAGAACAACTTGCCCAGTTCGGCCTCACCATCGGTGTGGGCGCGTTCATCCTCTACATGTTGTTCATCATCGCCAACCTGGCCAAGGAGGCCAAGGCCGGGCGGCTGGGCACCTTCATCCTGTTCGTCGTGCTGGCCTTCGGCATCTTCGGCTTCGTGGCCAAGAACATCATCGCCTGGCTGCTCGACTTGTAGGGCGGCGAACCCAATCGCCGTGACGCGCCGAACCGGGCCGGTGGATCGGCAGGGCAGTGCCCGAGCAGTGTCAGAGCACGACCTTCACCATCGGGTGGGTCGACAGCGTGCGGTACAACTCGTCGAGTTGTCCGCGGCTGGTGGCCGTGATGGTGATGGTCACGCCCAGGTAGTTGCCGCCCTTGCTCGGGCGCTGCTCGATGGTGGTGGCATCGAAGCCAGGGTCGAACTGGCGTGCCAGCGCGGCCATGGCGTCGACGAAGCCCGGCACCTGCCGGCCCATGATCTTGATGGGAAAGACGCTCGGATAGGTGATGAGCGATTGCTCGGGCGGAATGTCCACGGCTGGCTCCGGCTTATTTGACGAACAGGCGCAGGCTGTCCCACAGGCGGCCGAAGAAACCCGCCGCGGGCACATCTTCGAGCACCACCATGGGCACCTCGGTGACGACACGGTTGCCATTCGTCACCTTGAGGGTGCCGACCGGCTGGCCGGCCGTGAGCGGCGCGAGCAGCGGGTCGGTGCGAGTCACGGCGGTCTTGAGCTGGGCACCTTCACCACGCGCCACCACCACCACGATGGGGCTGCGTGAACCGACCGGCGCACTGGCCTTGGCGCCCTTCCACACCGGTGCGGTGAGCACGGGCTGGTTGGCGTCGAACAGTTTCACCGCGTCGGTCGAGGCATAACCCCAGTTGAGCAGCTTGTGTGCTTCGGTGGCGCGCGACTCCTTGCTGGCGGCGCCCAGCACCACGGCAAGCAGACGGCGTTGTGTGCCGGGTGCGCCGGGGTTGTCGCGTTTGGCGGTGGCGATCAGGCAGTAGCCGGCGGCGTCGGTGTAGCCGGTCTTCAGGCCATCGACCGTCGGGTCGCGCCACAGCAGCAGGTTGCGGTTGAGCTGCGGCTTCTTGATGTTGTACGAGAACTCTCGCATCGAGTAGAAGCGCACGTCCTGCGGAAAATCGAGCAAGAGGCGGGTGGCAATGATGGACAACTCACGCGCCGTACTGACGTGGCCGGCAGCCGGCAGACCTTCGGGATTCTTGAAGGTGGTGGCCTTGAGGCCGAAGACCTGGGCCTGGCGGTTCATCATGGCGACGAAGTTCTCGACAGAACCACCCACCGCCTCGGCCAGCGCCACGGTGGCGTCGTTGCCGCTGATGACGATCATGCCCTTGACCAGATCCTCGACACCCACCTTGGTGCCGACCTGGATGAACATGCGCGACGCATCGGTCATGCCGGTGCGCCAGGCGCGTTCCGAAATGGTGAGCTCCTGGTCGAGCGCGAGTTTCTTGTCGTGCAGCGCCTGGAAGACCAGGTAGGCCGTCATGAGTTTGGTCAGCGACGCCGGCTCGACGCTGGCGTCAGCCTCACGCGCGGCCAGCACCTGGCCGGCGCTCACGTCCAGCAGCAGCCAGGCACGTGCGGCTACTTCGGGTGGTTGCGGCTGGGCAGTGGCCGGGGCGGCGATGGCCAGGCCAAGCAGGCAGGTCAGGCCCGCAGCGGCAACGCGGCGCGGCAGCTTGCCCAGCAGGCCGCGCAGGTGGGGCAGGGGCGACAAGGTCGAACGTGTCATGGGGTACATCTTGATTGGAGCGGTGGGCCGGGCTGGCCGCAGTGGCGGGCCGGGCGGAATGCAGAGAGAGTCGTCAGCTTGGCAATAGCAAACAGGCGACGACAACGTGTTGGTCGATCAGCGCCAGCTGCGCACGATGAGTTCGCGCAACTGGGTCAGCTGGCCGTGGAAGAAATGGCCGACGCCGGGCATCACGATGACCGGCAGATGTTGTGGCCGGGCCCAGTCGAGGGTGGCCGACAGCGGCACGACGTCGTCGGTCTCGCCATGGATGACGACAGTGTCGGCCGGCACCGGGGCGGGTGTGGCGCGCTGGGTCGAGGGCCCGACCAGCAGCAGGCGATCGGCCGGCTGGCCCTGTTCGGCCAGTCGCGCCGCGGCCAATGTGGTCACGTAGCCACCGAACGAGAAACCACCCAGCACCAGGCCCTGGCCGGGCTGACGCTGATGGGCCACCACGGCGAGCAGGTCGTCACTTTCACCCTGGCCTTCGTCGTGTTCACCGTGCGAACCCGCCACGCCGCGGAAGTTGAACCGTGTCACACGCCAGCCCAGCCCCAGCAGGGCTCGTGCCATGGTCTGCACGACCTTGTTGTCCATCGTGCCGCCGAACAGCGGGTGGGGATGCGCCAGCACCGCGTCACCGCGCAGCGCCACATGGGCCGGCGGGTGATCGACCGCGCAGGCAATGTCACCGGCGGCGCCGGCAACGACGAATCGGACGGTGTGTGAGTTCACGCTCGGCTGAGTCCGGGCTCAGCGGCCGACGTCGGCGGGCAGCACCAGGCGGTCGACCACGACGCCGTTCTTCAGGTGGCTGTCGACGATCTCGTCGATGTCGCTGTTGTCGACGAAGGTGTACCAGACCCCTTCGGGGTAGACCACCGCCACCGGGCCGCCTGCGCAGCGGTCCAGGCAACCGGCCTTGTTGACCCGCACCTTGCCGGTGCCGGCCAGGCCGGCGGCCTTGACGCGCGACTTGCAGTGGTCGAAACCCGCCTGCGCTGCGTGGTCGGCGCAACAGGCCTCACCGTTGTCACGCTTGTTGAGGCAAAAAAAGATGTGATGCTCGTAATAACTGCTCATGGCGGGCATTGTAGAAGTGGGCGTCGGCTCAGCAGCGTCCGGGGGTCGACGCTGCAGCTGCACCGATCGGCCGCCATCTCGCCGTCCGGCGCGGTGAACGACGCGGTCAGCGCTTGGCCATCACCTGGCGCAGCAGGAAGGCCAGCGCCGCATACGGCCAGGCCCAGCCCAGCCATTGCGCCACGCCGTGGAAACGGATGAAGTGGCCCTGCTCCCAGCCGTGCAGGCTGAGCGCGAAGTAGGGGTCGGTGCCGAGCTGGTTGACCAGCACCATCTGGCAGGTCAGCGCCATCAGCCCGAGTACCGCCACACCGCGGTGTGGCAGGGCGGCCAGCACCACACCGAGCAGCAGCGTGAGCACCAGACCAGGCAGCACGGGGGTCGAGATCCAGGCCAGCGCATGTTCGGGCGCGAAGTTCAGCGCCGTCGACAAGGTGGTGGCCAACCAGCCGCAAGCCAGTGCCACCAGCAGCAGGATGATGCGTTGGCCAAAACGGCGCAACATCTCGAAGCCGACAAAACAAGGCGCCAGCGCGCCCAGCATCACCACGAGCAACTCGCTGGCCGGACTCAGACGCGCCTCGGGGTCGCGGCTGGGCAACCAATCGGCGTAGGCGCTGTCCGAGATGAATTCACCCAGCGCGTCGGCCAGCAGGCCCATGGCCTGACCCAGGCCGAACGGCAGCGGTGGTGGAAACAGCAGCGCCACCGGCCACGACAGCAGCAGCGCCAGGCCGACCGCGCCGTGGGGCACGAACCACTGGTCGCGCCAGCGCTGCCAGCGCGTCAGCCAGCCCAGATGGGCGCTGACGACCGCCGCCAGCGCGCCACACAAGGCGCCCAGGCTGTTGGTGCCCCAGTCGATGCGTGAAGGCGCGCGCAGTGTCAGCAGGGTCTGGGTCAGCTCCATCAGCAGCGACAGGCTGCTGGCCAGCAACAGGGCGCGGCACAGCGCCGGCAATGGCCGGTCACCGTCGCGCAACCAGGCCAGTGTGGCCAGCAGGCCCAGCGGCAGGTAACCGCCGAAGTTGGCGATCAGGTCGAACCGCGACGAATGGGTGGACGGCAACCACAGCTGCGTGTAGTCGGCCCACCAGTCGGGGTTGGGTGGCCAGCGCCAGCCCGAAAACGGATGCAGCGAGGCATAGACGATCAGCCCGATCCACACCCAGGCCAGTGGCCAGGCAGAGGACCGGTTGGCAACCATCGTCTCGCCGCCTGCTCGCGGGCTCAGAACGGCTTGAAGACGACGAGGAAAACCACGGCGGCGAACAGCACGACCGACATCTCGTTGTAGACCCGGAACCAGCGATGACTGCGCTTGTTGGCCGAGGCCTCGAAACGTTTCAGCATGGCGCCGTTGACGTGGTGAAAGCCGATCACAGCCACGACCAGCGCGAGCTTGGCATGCATCCAGCCGCTGCCCGGGCCACGCCCGATGCCGATGCCCAGCCACAGCCACAGGCCGGTGACGAGGGCCACGATCATCAGCAAGGTGGCGAACTTCTGCAGCTTGCGCGCCATGAGCAGCAGACGCTCGCGTTCGGCGTGGCTGTCACTCGCCACCATGGCGAGGTTGACGAAGATGCGCGGCTGATAGAACAGGCCGGCGAACCAGCTGGCCACGAAGATGATGTGCAGGGCCTTGGCCCACAGGTATTGGTTGTCCATCGGGCCATCATACGAAGCGCTGGCGGCACGTGTGGCCACCGGCGCTTGTCGTGTTTACTTGGCGGCCGCTGCGGCGTCGGCGGTGCACTTCTTGACGAAGCTGTTCTTGGCAGCGCCGGCGAGTTTCTTCTCGGCAGCCTTGGCATCACAGTCGGCGCCGGGCTTGGTGGCAGCGGCGTCTTTCTCGCACTTCTTGACGAAGCTGTTCTTGGCGGCACCGGCGAGTTTCTTCTCGGTGGCTTGTTCGTCACAGCTGGCGGCATGGGCCAGGCTGGCAGACAGGGTGAGAGCGATCAGGGCAAACAGGGCACGCATGTGGGGCTCCTTATGGGATTTCTGGGGACGGATGACAGGCGGAAGGACGGCCGCCGACCGCGTGGCGATCGGTGGCCGGCGCAGTGTAGGGGGGCCATCGGGCGCGCCGCAGCGAGGGTGCGCGCCCGGGGGGCACATCACCCGCCCTGTTGTGTGCACGCCGCGCCGGCTTGTCAGAGGATGCGGCGCGGGTGGGCCATCGACTCGTGCGCGGCGTGCAGGCGGCGCACCAGTACACGGATGAAGGCCTCGTCGAACAGGTGCCGACAGGCCGGGCTCAGGCGTGCCAGCGTGTCGGGTGTGAACGAGATGGTGGTGGCCTCTTCGGTCACGATGACGTCGGTGCTGTGGCGGCGCAGCTCGGGGTTGGGCGCCAGGTAGGCCATCTCGCCCACCGACGTGCCCGACCCCAGGTGGGCGACACGCCTACCATCGCGGTACACCTCGACCGCACCCGAGCCGATGATGTGGAAGGTGCGGCCTTCTTCGCCGCGTGTGTACAAGGCGTGGCCCACGCCGAAGCGTTGCCAGCGCGCCCGGTGCACCACCTCCCACAAGGCGACGTCGCCAAAGGCGGTGAAGAACTCGAGTGAACGCAGCAGGTTGAAACGCTCGGAGTCGAGCACGTTCTGCAGCGCACCGCGTGGCACGTGGTGGCGCGTGATGAGGCTGGCGAGGGCTTCGCCGAAGGCGTCCCAGCTCGGGTAGCGCGACTTGGCCTTCTTGGCCAGGGCATGCTGCACCACCTCGTCGAGCGCCTCACTCACACCGGCCCGGCTGCCGACCAGACTGGGCGGCTGGGCGTGGCAGATCTGGTGCATCACCGAGGCCTGGCTCGGGCCGTCGAACGGCGGGTTGCCGGCGATCAGGTGATACAGCACGGCGCCGAGGGAGTAGATGTCGGCGCGGCAGTCGAGCAAGCTGCCGTCGAGTTGCTCGGGCGACATGTAGGCCAGCGAGCCGACGCGGTGGATCTGCGTGGCGTCACTCGCCAGGTTGAGCGCGCTGCCGAAGTCGCTGATCTTGACGTCGGTGACCACGCCGGCGCGCTCGACCGCCAGGATGTTGGCCGGCTTGACGTCGCGGTGCACCAGGCCCTGGCGGTAGCAGTAACTCAGCGCCATGGCGCACTTGAAGCCGATCTCGACGATCTGTTCGAGCGGCAGCAGGTGGCCGGGCTGGCAGTAGGTGCGCAGCGTCGTGCCGGGCACGAACTCCATCACCACGTAGGGGCCGATGGGGTCGGGCACGGCGTCGAAGATCTGCACCACGTTCGGGTGGTTCAGCCGCCCGGCCAGTGCTGCTTCGGAAGCGAAGAAACGCGCAAACGTGGGCCCATCCTCGACGTCGCTGAGTGAGCTCGCACGCACACGTTTGATGGCCACATCACGTTCGTTGAAACCGTCGTGACACAGGAAGACCTCGCTGGTCGTACCCTCACCCAGGCGACGGATCACCTTGTATTTGCCGATACGGGCGGGCAGATCGGGGTCGTGGTCGACAGGCATGGCAGGGGCGTGGAGTGGGCCGCATTGTCACCCCCGACGTCGGGTCCGGCATGGTGACGGGGTGAGCTCGGTCTGCCGAGGACTGCACGGACCCACCCCCTAAAATGGCAAGATGATCGAAGCAAAAGAACAGCTCCAGGCTGCGCTGGAAGAAGCTCTGGCCGAACTGGCTCCTGGCGTGGCGCTGAACGCGGTGCTCGAAAGCCCGCGCCAGGCCAGCCACGGCGACCTGGCCATCACGGCCGCCATGGGGCTGGCGCGCAGCCAGAAGAAGAACCCGCGCGAACTGGCGCAAGCGCTCATCACGGCGCTGCAGGCCAAGCCGGCGGTGCAGCGCTGGGTGTCGGCGCTCGAGATCGCCGGGCCGGGCTTCATCAACCTGCGTCTGCGCGACAGTGCGCGCCAGCAGGTGGTGAGCGCCATCCGTGCGGCGGGTGACTTTTTCGGGCTGAAGGGCGCCAACGGTCAGAAGGTGCTGGTCGAGTTCGTCTCGGCCAACCCGACCGGGCCGCTGCACACCGGCCACACGCGCCAGGCCTGTCTGGGCGACGCCATCTGCCGGCTGCTCGAGACGCAGGGCTGGTCGGTGTCGCGCGAGTTCTATTACAACGACGCCGGCGTGCAGATCGCCACGCTGGCCAACTCGGTGCAGGCGCGCCTGAAGGGCTTCAAACCCGGCGAACCCGGCTGGCCCGAATCGGCCTACAACGGCGACTACATCGCCGATGTCGCCAGCGACTTTGCCGCCAAGGCCACGGTGCACGCCGACGACCGCGAATACACCGCCTCGGGCGACGCCGACGACCTGGACAGCATCCGCCAGTTCGCCGTGGCCTATCTGCGCCACGAGCAGGATCTCGACCTCAAGGCGCTGGGTGTGCAGTTCGACTTGTATTACCTCGAATCGAGCCTGTACAGCAGCGGCCGGGTCGACGACACCGTCAAGCGCCTGATGGCCGCCGGCAAGACCTACGAGGAAGGCGGCGCCCTGTGGCTGCGCAGCACCGACTACGGTGACGACAAGGACCGCGTCATGCGCAAGTCCGACGGCAGCTACACCTACTTCGTGCCCGACGTGGCCTACCACCTGGCCAAGTTCGAGCGTGGCTACAGCAAGGCCATCAACATCCAGGGCGGCGACCACCACGGCACCATCGCCCGGGTGCGCGCCGGCATCCAGGCCGCCGCGGCCGGTGTGCCCGAGGGTTACCCGGACTACGTGCTGCACAAGATGGTGACGGTGATGCGCGGCGGCGAGGAGGTGAAGATCTCCAAACGCGCCGGCAGCTACGTCACGCTGCGAGACCTGGTCGAGTGGACCGGCCGCGACGCAGTGCGCTTCTTCATGCTCAGTCGCAAGGCCGACACCGAGTTCGTGTTCGACATCGATCTTGCACTCAAGGCCAACGACGAGAACCCGGTGTTCTATGTGCAATACGCCCATGCGCGCATCTGCTCGGTGCTGAGCCGCTATGTCGAGGACCACCAGGGTGACCTGGCCTCGTTGCACGGCGCCGATCTGAGCCTGCTGACCGAGCCGACCGAGTTTGCGCTGATGAACAAACTCTCGGCCTATCCCGAGATGTTGACCGCCGCCGCGGCCGGCCTGGCGCCACACGACGTGGCGTTCTACCTGCGCGACCTGGCGGCGCAGTACCACAGCTACTACGGCGCGGTGCGTTTTCTGGACGGTGCCGCCGAGCCGATGCGAGCCCGCATGGCGCTGCTGCAGGCCACCGCGCAGGTGCTGCGCAATGCGCTGGCCGTGCTCGGCGTCAGTGCGCCGGTGAAGATGTGATGGCCCGCGCGGGCTTGTTGTGCAAGGGCCGGCCGGCCGGTGGTGGTGTTTGCCACCCTGGCCCGGCGGCAGCTGGGGTGTCGTGATGGCGTCTGGTTCTGTTTCTCAACGTGGCGGCTTTGCCATCGGTCTGGTCGTGGGGCTGCTGATCGGCCTGACGCTGGCGCTGGGTGTGGCGATCTACGTCACCAAGGTGCCCGTGCCTTTTGTCGACAAGGTGCCGCAGCGCAACGCCGGGCAGGACGCCGCCGACGCCGAGAAGAACCGCAACTGGGATCCCAATGCGGCGCTGGCCACCAAGTCCACCGGGCGCAGTGCGTCGGGTGTGATCGGTGACACCACGGCGGCGCCGGCCGCGCCGCCCGCCGTCAACGAGGTGCCCGCACCGGCAGCGACAAACGCCGCAGTTGCACCGGCGCCGGCGCCCGCGCTGGTCAACCCGAGCGGTTTGGGTGGTGCACCTGCTCGATCGGCCTCCCCGACCACGGGCTCGGCCGCAGCGCCAGCCAGTGCGGCGGCAGCGGCCAGTGCAGCCGCTGCCAAGGCCGAAGCGGCGGCCGCCAGTCAGTACCTGGTGCAGGTGGGTGCCTATGCGCGCGGCGACGACGCCGAGCAACAACGCGCCAAGCTGGCCATAGCCGGTCTGGTGGCGCGTGTGAGTGAGCGCGATCAAGCTGGCAAGCTGGTGTACCGTGTGCGCCTGGGGCCGTTCGACACCCGTGAAGAAGCCGACGCGGCCCGTGACCAGGCCATCGCCGCCGGATACGCCGAGTCAACGCTGGTGCGTGCTCCGCGTTGAACGCGCAGGTCCGGCGGTGCTGACCCAGCCGCCGCCGGCTTGCCCCCCGTGTTGAAAGGAAGATGTACGTGAAGCGTCGTGATTTCATCGCCCGATCGGGTGCCGGTCTGTGCCTTGCCGGCATGGCTGATCTGGCCCTGGCCCAGGATTTCGTCGAAGGCAAACACTACCGCGTGCTGGCCCAGCGTCTGCCGCCAACCGTGCCGGCAGGCAAGATCGAGGTGGTCGAGTTCTTCTGGTACGGCTGCCCGCATTGCCATGCCTTCGAGCCGGTGCTCAGCCCGTGGGTCAAGAAGCTGCCGGCCGACGTGGTGTTCCGCCGCGTGCACGTCGGCTTCAGGCCGGCTTTCAAGCCGCAGCAGCAACTGGCTGCCGCGCTCGACAACCTGGGCCTGATCGATCAGCTGCAGGCCAAGGTGTTCAACGCCATTCATGCGCAAAACATCCGGCTCGACCGTCCCGAGCAGATCATCGATTTCGTCGCCAGCCAGGGCGTCGACAAGGCCAAGTTCACGGAGATGTACACCTCGTTCGGTGTGCAGACCAAGGTGCGCCAGGGTGAACAGCTGGCCAACGCCTACAAGGTCGACGGTGTGCCGGCGATCGGCATCCACGGCCGCTTCTATACCTCGCCGTCGCTGGCAGGGGGCGAAGACCGGCCCGAGAGTGAAGGCCATGTGGCGGTGCTGGCGCTGGTCGACCAGCTCGTGCAACGACTTCGCAAGGGCGGCTGACCCCCACGAGCGGCCGACGGCCCGTGCAAGCAGGTGCCGGCCCGGCCGGTCTGGTCCTTCGAACCCGAGTGTGTTGCAGGGGTGGCAAGTACGCAGGTGAGGGCTACAATCATCTGCAATTTCCATGCCTTCAATCCCACACATGAACCCCTGGAGCCGACGCCTCGCTTGTGCCGCGCTGGCCTGGTGCGTCGCCGCACCGGCGCTGGCCGAGCGCGGAGACAAGGACATGCCGCTCGAGATCGATGCCGGCCAGGTGCGTTTCGACGGCAAACGCAAGGTGCGCACGTTCAGCGGTGGCGTCGAGATCCGCCGCGGCAGCCTGCTCATCCGCGCCCAGCAGATCGAGCTGCGCGAGACACCCGAGGGTGAAGTCGCCTTTGCCGTCGGCAATGGCACGGCGCCGGCCAGCTTCAGGCAAAAACGCGACGGCGTCGACGAGCTGGTCGAAGGCCAGGCGCAACGCATCGACTACGACAGCGCGACCGAAACACTCAAACTCGACCAACAGGCGCAGCTCAAGCGCTGGATCGGCGACAAGCTGGCCGAAGACCTGAGCGGTCAGACCATCGTCTACGACCATGGGCGCGACACCTTCGAGGTGAGCGGCGGCAGCAACATTGGTGAAGCACCCGGGCGGGTGCGTGCGGTGGTGGCGCCTCGCAGTGGTGCCTCGGGTGTGCCCCGTGTGACGGCCCCGGCACGCCCGGCCGCGTCGGCGCCGGTGCGTGGGGCGGAGCCGCGCTGATGGCGGCCGTGTCCGGTGTCGACACCCCCGGCCGGCTCGTCGCGGCCGGACTGCAAAAGAGCTACGGCGCCCGCAAGGTGGTCAAGGACGTGCATCTGGCCGTGGGGCGCGGCGAGGTGGTCGGCCTGCTCGGCCCCAACGGTGCCGGCAAGACCACTAGCTTTTACATGATCGTGGGTCTGGTGCGGGCCGATGCCGGCCACATCAGCATCGACGGCACGTCGGTCGAGCGCCTGCCCATCCATCGCCGCGCGCGCCTGGGGTTGTCGTACCTGCCGCAGGAGGCGTCGATCTTTCGCCGCCTGACGGTCGAGGAAAACATCCGCGCCGTGCTCGAGCTGCAGGTCGACGCCGAGGGTAAACCCCAGGGCGACGAACACATCGACCGCCAGCTCGAATCCCTGCTCGTCGACCTGTCGATCGACCCCTTGCGCGCCAGCCCGGCGCTGGCGCTGTCGGGCGGTGAACGCCGGCGTGTCGAGATTGCCCGTGCGCTGGCTACTCAGCCACGTTTCATCCTGCTCGACGAGCCGTTTGCCGGCGTCGACCCGATCGCCGTGATCGAGATTCAGCGCATCATCGGTTTTCTCAAGGCACGTGGCATCGGTGTGTTGATCACCGACCACAATGTGCGCGAGACCCTGGGCATCTGTGACCGCGCTTACATCATCAGCGAAGGTCGGGTGCTGGCCGAAGGCACGCCGGGTGCCATAGTCGACAACGCCGACGTCCGCAAGGTCTATCTCGGTGAACATTTCCGCATGTAGTAGGACGCCCCGAGCCCCATGAAACCGTCCTTGCAGGTTCGCCTCTCGCAGCATCTGGCGCTGACGCCGCAACTGCAGCAGTCGATCCGCCTGCTGCAGCTGTCCACGCTGGAGTTGCACCAGGAAGTCGAGCAGATGCTCGAGCAGAACCCCTTTCTCGAGACGGTCGAAGAAGTCGGCGCGTCGGCCGAACCCCCCGGATCACCCGAACCCGTGGCGCCCGGCAGCGAAGAACGCGCCTCGGCCGTCGAGGATGGCTGGGACGGCGCTGCCACCGCCAGCACCCCGTCCAGCACGAGCAGCGATTTCGACAGCCCGGCCGAATCCCAAGCGGAATCGAGCGGCGACGCCGAGGTGACCGCGCCGGTCGACCAGCTCGAATTTGCCGGCGCCGAGAACGACTGGGACACAAGCGGTGAACGCGACGACTACGACGCCAGCGGCGACACCCGCAGCCGCAACGGTGCGAGCGAAGAAGACAGTGACTGGAGCGAACGCAACAGCTCGGCGCCGTCCCTCACCGACCACCTGCGCCGCCAGCTGCTGGGCATGCGCCTGGACGAAGACGACCAGCTGCTGGTCGAGGCGCTGATCGATTCACTCAACGAAGACGGCTACCTGGCCGACAGCCTGGACGACATCTGCACCCGCTTGCTGCAGGGCCGCGATGAAGAAGGCGACTCGATGCTGCTGCTGCGCGAGGAGCTGCTCGAACGGCTGCGCTGTGCGCTGGCCTGGCTGCACAACTTCGAGCCCAGCGGTGTGGGTGCGCGCGACCTGTCCGAATGCCTGTGCCTGCAGCTGCGCGAGATGGAAGAAAGCGCCGATCAACGGGTGGCGCTCAAGATCTGCCAGAGTCACCTCGACCTGCTGGCGCGCAAGGACATGAAAAAACTCGTCAGCGCCACCGGTGCCGACGAGGAGCTGATCCGCGAGGCGCAGTCGCTCATCGTCTCGCTCGAACCCAAGCCGGGGCGACGTTTTGCCCATGCCGAGGCCAACATCGTCGTGCCCGACGTGATCGTGCAGAAGGCCGGGCGTGGCTGGAAGGTGGTGCTCAATCCGGACGTGATGCCCAAGCTGCGCATCAACGACATGTACGCCCAGGTGCTGCGCCAGCACCGCAGCAACAACCGCGGCAACAACGGGGCCGACGGCGGTGCCGGCTTGTCGGCGCGGTTGCAAGAGGCGCGCTGGTTCGTCAAGAACATCCTGCAGCGCTTCGACACCATCCAGCGGGTGTCGCAGGCCATCGTCGAACGCCAGAAGGGGTTCCTCACCCACGGCGAGATCGCCATGAAGCCGCTGGTGCTGCGGGAGATCGCCGACGAGCTCGGTCTGCACGAAAGCACCATCTCGCGGGTGACGACGGCCAAGTACATGAACACGCCGTTCGGCACCTTCGAGCTGAAGTACTTCTTTGGCAGCTCTCTGAACACGGAAGCGGGCGGCAACGCCAGCAGCACGGCGGTGCGTGCGCTGATCAAGCAGTTCATCTCGGCCGAAGACATCAAGAAGCCGCTGTCGGACAGCCAGCTCAGCACCATGCTCGAAGAGCAGGGCATCCAGGTGGCGCGCCGCACGGTGGCCAAGTACCGCGAGGCGCTCAAGATCGCGCCGGCAAATCTGCGCAAGGCGATCTGAGTTCGACCCGCCCCGGTGCTGCCGGGCCGCCGAGCTTGGTCGGGTCGGCCGCTGTCCCGGCGGCTACTAGCCCCGGCCAGCGCCGACATCGCCGACCACGGCCACAGGCTTCAGCAGGCCGCGATCACCCCGCGTTTGGCCAGCAGCGCACGCGCCACGCGTGAGCCGTTGGGTTTGCCGATCGCCTGGCAGATGAAGTGGCCGGCGTCGACCAGGGCGTCGAGATCCACGCCGGTGCTGATGCCCAGGCCGTGCAGCAGGTAGACCACGTCCTCGCTCGCCACGTTGCCGGTGGCGCCCTTCGCGTAGGGGCACCCGCCCAGCCCGGCCACACTGGTGTCGAAGATGTGGATGCCCAGCTCCAGGCTGGCGTAGATGTTGGCCAGTGCCTGGCCGTAGGTGTCGTGGAAATGGCCGCTCACCTCGGCCGCCGGATAGTGTTTCAGTGCTCTTTCCAGCGCCGCCTGCACCTTGCGCGGTGTGCCCACGCCGATGGTGTCGGCCACACCGAGGTGCTGCACGCCGATGGCCTTGAGGCCCAGCACGACACGTTCGACTTCGTCGGGGCTCACCTCGCCCTGGTAGGGGCAACCCACCGCACACGAGACGGCGCTGCGCACCTTCACACCTGCGGCGCGCGCGGCGGCCACCACGGGCGCGAAACGTTCCAGGCTCTCGGCAATGCTGCAGTTGATGTTCTTCTGGCTGAAGGCTTCGCTGGCGGCGGCGAACACGACGATCTCGTCCGGCTGACTGGCCTGGGCGGCCTCCCAACCCTTCATGTTGGGCGTGAGCACGCTGTAACGCACACCGGGCAGGCGGGCAATGCCGGCCATCACGGCCGAGTTGTCGGCCATTTGCGGCACCCATTTGGGGCTGACATAACTGGTGACCTCGACCTCGCGCAGGCCGGCCGCCTGCAATCGGTGCACGAGGGTGATCTTGTCGCCGGTGGCGACCGGTCTGGCCTCGTTTTGCAGGCCATCGCGCGGGCCGACTTCGACCAGGGTGACGTGTGAGGGGAGCTTCATCGACAGGCCCTTTTTTCGGCGCACGGATCAGCGCGTGAAGTTGTGACGCAGCGCCGTGATGCCTCGCACAGCGCTTTCAATTTGCAGCAATTTTGCGTGTTTGCGTGGATGCCGAGGCATGACTGGTGCATTGACGATCACGTCTATCAGTTCCGGGAGCTTGAATCATGAATCAGAGAATCGATGAATCGAACCGCGCGGTGCTCGCCACCCGCATCCACGACCGCGTCCTGCACGAACTCGGGCAGGACGTGGATGTCAACCTCCTGCTCGGCCCCCCCGACTACGCGCGTGCCGTCTTGAGCTTGTGCCGCGCCTGCGGCAGCCGGGCCCTGGCCGATCTGGCCGCGCAATTCGAGAGGCTGAGTGAGGCCGAGGCGCACGGAGAACGAGCGGCGCAGCAGCAGCGTCTCGGAGGTGTGGCTCGCCAGTTGGTTCAGGCCCAGGTTGATCGTCCTCGACATGGCGAGATGTCGCGCCGTGTCGCCTGACGCTCGCCGGGCTGGCGCGTGGCTCCGGAGCTGGCACACCGAGCGACCAGCGCCAGCCTTGCATGGGCGCTGCGAGTGGATGCTGAGCCTGGCGAACCTGCGGGACCGTCGGACCAAGAACCGCTGCCCAGGTCACAACTGTTTTTAGGGGGAGTGAGAGGTCGTATCGGGTAACACCCGCTTGTGGGCATCTCGTGCTGAATAGACATTTGCAGCCATGCGAGCCAGCGTCTGCCAACGCTGGCTGTAAACCTGTATGACTTCATGGAAGGAGTTCAGCATGTCCGACACCAATGCCCCGATCGTCAACGCCGAAAAGCCTGTCGCCCCCAGTGACGCACCCGCGAGGCGCCGTTTCCTAGGCTCGGCCGTTGCCGGCGCAGCCGGAGCTGCGGCACTTGCCGCGCCGATGATTTCTGTGGCGCAGTCGCCCATCGTGCTGAAGATGCAGGGCGCCTGGGGCGCCAAGGACATCTTCAACGAGATGGCCGAGGAATACGTCAAGCGTGTCAACGAAATGGCGGGTGGGCGTCTGCGCATCGACTACCTGGTCGGCGGTGCGGTGGTCAAGCCTTTCGAGGTGATGGACGCCACCAGCAAGGGCGTATTGGATGCCTGTCACGGTGTGCCGGTGTATTGGTATGGCAAGAGCAAGGTCGCCTCGCTGTTCGGCTCGGGGCCGATCAACGGTTGTGATGCGCCGCAGACGCTGGCCTGGATCTATCGCGGCGGTGGCCTCGAGATGTACCAGGAACTGCTGAAGAAGCTCAATCTCGACGTGGTGGGCTACTTCGCGATGCCGATGCCGACCCAGCCTCTTGGCTGGTTCAAGAAGCCGCTGAAGGGAGCCGACGATCTGAAGGGCTTGAAGTACCGGACGGTGGGCCTGGCCGCTGACCTGATGCAGGAGATGGGCGTCAAGGTCACTCAGTTGCCGGGTGGCGAAATCGTTCCCGCCATGGACCGCGGCGTGATCGAGGCGTTCGAGTTCAACAACCCGACGTCCGACCGTCGCTTCGGCGCCCAGGACGTGGCCAAGAACTACATGATGGGCAGCTACCATCAGGCCCAGGAGTTCTTCGAGATCGTTTTCAACCGCAAGAAGTACGAATCGCTGCCCAAGGACTTGCAGGCCATCCTGCGTTATGCGGCCGAGGCGGCATCGTCATCGAACTGGTGGACGGCGATGGACAACTACTCGCGCGACCTCGACGAGCTGATCAACAAGGACAAGGTCAACGTCATCCGCACGCCGAAGTCGATCTTCGATGCGCAGATGAAGGCCTGGGACAAGGTCAGCAAGCGGCTGTCCGATGAAGACCCCTTCTTCAAGAAGGTGGTCGACAGCCAGCGCGCCTGGTCCAAGCGTGTTGCCAAGTACATGTTCCTCAACGAGGCGGACTACCTGGTCGGCTACGAGCACATCCACGGCAAGATCCCTGGCATGTCCTGATCACGCGCCTGGCCGTAACCGGTCAGCGGAGGGAGGCCCATGGGCCTCCCTTGTTTTGTTTGAGGAGCCAACATGATTCGCGGCGTGATCAAGACGATCGACCTGCTCAACAAGTCGGTGGGCCATGCATTCGCATGGTGCATCGTCATTCTCACGTTGGGCATCAGCTACGAGGTGTTCGTGCGCTATGCGCTGCGCGATCCCACGAGCTGGGCCTTCGATCTGAGCTACATCCTGTACGGCGCGCTGTTCCTGATGTGCGGTGCGTATACCTTGTCGCGCGGCGGACATGTGCGGGCCGACATCTTCTTCCGCCGCTGGGCGCCACGCCGGCAGGCGGCGCTCGAAATGGTGCTGTACTTCGTCTTCTTCTTTCCCGGGGTGCTGGCGCTGGTGATCGCCGGCTGGGCCTACGGGATCGAGTCGCACGCGATCAAGGAGGTCAGCGTCAACAGCCCGGTGGGTGTGCCGATCTGGCCACTGAAGATGTTGATCCCGGCCGCCGGAACACTGCTGACGTTGCAAGGCGTGGCCGAGGTGATGCGCTGTGTGTTGTGCCTGCGTGAAGGGCAATGGCCCGCAAGATTGCATGACGTCGACGAACTGGAAACGCAGCTGGTGCAGCTGCATACCAGCGAACAAGCCAAAGGGATCCATTCATGAGTAATCCGCATCTGGCTCTGCTGATGCTGGGCCTGTTCATCTTCATCATCATGCTGGGCTTTCCCATCGCGTTCACGCTGATGGCGATGGGGGTGATGTTCGGCTTCTACGCGTACTACACGCCTGACCAGGCCTTCTTCGACAACCGCGTCTTCTATCTCTTCACGCAGAACACCTTCAGCGTGATGAACAGCGACATCCTGGTGGCCATACCGCTGTTCCTGTTCATGGGCTACATGATCGAGCGGTCGAACATCCTGGACAAGTTGTTCCTCAGCCTGCAGGTAGCCTTCCGCCGCGTGCCTGGTGCCATGGCGATCGCGGCGCTGGTGACCTGCGCACTTTTCGCCACCGCCACCGGCATCGTGGGCGCGGTGGTCACGCTGATGGGTCTGCTGGCCTTTCCGGCAATGCTCAAGGCCAACTACGACCAGAAGATCTCGGCCGGCGTCATCTGTGCTGGCGGCACCTTGGGTATCCTGATTCCGCCATCGATCATGCTGATCGTGTACGGCGCCACCGCCGGGGTGTCGGTGGTCAAGCTGTATGCCGCTGCGTTGATCCCGGGCTTCTTGCTGGCAGGCCTCTACATGACCTATGTGGTGGTCGTCGCGATCCTGCGTCCAAACCTGATGCCACGGCTGCCGGCCGATCAGGCGCAGATGTCGTTCATCGAGGTGGCGGGGCTGCTGCTCAAGGCCTTCTTGCCGCTGGCGGTACTGATCATGTCGGTGCTGGGGGCGATCCTGTTCGGGCTGGCCACACCGAGCGAGGCCGCAGCAATCGGTGCGTTGGGTTCCGTGTTGCTGGCCACGGCGTACCGAGCCATGACCTGGAACAAGCTGCGCGAAGCGGTGTACCTGACTGCACGCACCTCGGCCATGGTGTGCTACCTGTTCGTCGGCTCCTGGCTGTTCTCGTCGATCTTCAGTTACCTGGGCGGCGAGAGCGTCATCAAGGACTTCGTGCTCGGCCTCGATCTGAACCCGATCACTTTCCTGCTGCTGACCCAGCTCATCATCTTCCTGCTCGGTTGGCCGCTGGAGTGGAGCGAGATCATCATCATCTTCGTGCCGATCTTCCTGCCGCTGCTGCCGCACTTCAACGTCGATCCGATCTTCTTCGGCATCCTGATCGCGCTGAACCTGCAGACCTCGTTCCTGACGCCGCCGATGGCGATGTCGGCGTATTACCTGAAGGGCGTCTCGCCGCCGCAGGTGCTGTTGTCGACCATCTTCCGCGGCTGCCTGCCGTTCGTGTCGATGGTGTTTGTGGCGATGGCCGCGATCTACGTCTTCCCTGGCCTGGTGAGCTGGTTGCCGCAGGTGCTTTACAGCCGGTAAATGGCTTGGAAACGGGAGAACGAAACTTGAGCCTGGATCCTGCCCTGCTGGCTGCCTTGAGCGCCACCGACGCGAGTGCGCGGATGTCTGCCGGCGAATTCTCGGCCGGCGACTTCGCCCGCGCGCTGCTGGCCCGCACCACCGAAGTCAACGGCAATGTGCTGGCTTGGGCCCATCTGGACCCGACGCACCTTCTGGCGCAGGCTGCTGCGGCCGACGAGGCCCACGCCGCTGGCGCGCCCGACGGCCCCCTGTTCGGCGTTCCGGTCGGCGTGAAGGACATCATCGACACGGCCGACATGCCGACCGAGGACGGTACGGTGTTGCACGCGGGCCGCATGCCGCGTGTCGATGCGGCCGTGATCACGCGGCTCCGTGCAGCTGGCGGCCTGGTGATGGGCAAGACGGTGACCACCGAACTGGCCACCTATGCGCCGGGCAAGACGCGCAATCCGCACAACCCGGCCCACACGCCAGGCGGATCGTCCAGCGGTTCGGCTGCCGCGGTCGCGGCTGGCATGGTGCCGGTGGCCATCGGTACGCAGACCAACGGCTCGGTGCTGCGTCCGGCCTCGTTCTGCGGGGTCTACGGCTACAAGCCCAGTTCGGGTCTGATTCCACGCACAGGCATCCTGACGCAATCCCCGCCGCTCGACGCAGTAGGTGTGTTCGGTCGTTGCCTGGACGACGTGGCGCTTCTGGCCGAGGTGCTGGTTGGCCACGATCCCCAGGACGCCCTGACCCGCCCCCGCGCGACACCGCCGCTGGTGCGCCTGGCCCGCAGCGACGCCCCCATGCCGCCAACCTTGGCCTGGGTGGCCACGCCGTTCTGGAGCCGGGTGGCCCCGGACGCTCGAGCGGCGTTCGGCGAACTGGTCGAACTGCTGGCCGGCCGCATCGCCCCATTCGAGCTTCCGGCTTCGGCACCCGACGCCGTCGAGTGGCACCGCACCGTGATGGAGGCCGACCTGGCGGGCTCGTTCGAGCTCGAATATGAACGCGGCCGAGACCAACTGTCCAACTCGCTGCGAGGGCAGATCGAACGAGGCCGAGGCATCACGGCCGTCGCCTACCGCCAGGCTTTGGCCCGAGTGCCGGTGTTGCTGGATAGCTTCGAGACGATCTTCGACCACTACGACGCCATCGTCACCCCGGCCACCTTGGGCACGGCCCCGTCAGGGCTGGACAGCACGGGCGACCCCCTGATGTGCACGCTGTGGACCTTCCTCGGACTACCCTGCTTGAGCTTGCCCCTGTTGCATGGCGAGAACGGCCTGCCTATCGGCGTGCAGCTGGTTGGACGACGAGGTGACGACGCGCGCCTGCTGCGCACCGCACGCTGGCTGGTACAAACGGTGCAGCAGGCCGCACGTTGACCCTGGATCCGGCACACCATCCCGCCAAATTGCGAAAGACTTCCCCATGAAACTACTTTTCGGCCTGCTGGGCGCGACCCTGATGATTTCCTTTCTTGCCAGCTTCGTCATCAAGGTGAAAGAGCCCGCGATGATCGCAGTCGTGCTGATAGGCGTGGCGATGATGTTGATCGACCTCTGGCAGGCCCGCAACGAACCGGATACCTGATCGCGCTAGCTTGCGCAGTCCTTCGCCGTCCCCGTCCAACGACGGCTACACGAGGCTGAGTAGCCAGCTGTGAGGCGGGACGTCTGGCTTGACGCCGTGGCCACGATGGGTCGCTTGGCGTCGATCACGGTCGCAGGCTGCCCTGAAGCCATTGCGCCAGCTGGCCCTTGCGGTCGTTTCCCCAGAATGGTTCGCCGTCGACACTGAAAAACGGTGCGCCGAACACACCGGCTGCGATGGCAGCGTCGTTCTCGACGCGCAAGGCGTCCTTCCAGCGCTGGTCTGACCAGATCGACTCCGGCCGCTCGATACCGAACGCTGTCGCAAGTTCGGTCAATGCGGCCGTGTCACTCAGGTCGACGCCACGCGTGAAGTAGGCTCGCAGCCCACAACGCGCCCATTGCTTGGCGTGTTCGATATCGCGCGATGCCAGTTCGTAAAACAGCCTTGCAGCGTTGTGGCTGGCGATCGGAAACCTGGTCGGCTGCAGATACGGAACCCCTTCGAAACGCGCCGAGCGCGCGAAGTCACGCAGCACGTAGTCACGCTTGAGCGGATAGGCCACCGGGCTGCGCAACTCGGCGGCCTGGAATGTGGCACCGAGCAGGATGGAGTGCCAGCGTACGCTGCGACCGTGGCGTGCCGCCAGGGCGTCGATCCATTCGGATGCGATGTACGAATACGGCGATGAGAAGTCGAACCAGAAGTCGATGGGCGTCTTGGCGTTCATGGCGCCCAAGTTAACAAAGGGGAAACCGCGCGGGCAGCGGGGCTATCCCCTTGTGGCGCAGGAGCGACCCTGAGAGCGGCCATTGCGCCCGCGACGCCATGGCACTCCTGACGGCGCCACTTCTTCGGCTCTTCGATGGCCACGGCTGTGTTGATGCAACATGGTGGGATGAATGCGCTTGTCGTTGCCCCCGTCGCCTCCGTGCCGCCAGCCGCAGACCTGCTGGACAACCTGCAGGTGGTTTCTACCGGCGCCTTGCTCGGCACGGAACTGGTGTTATGTCTTGCGGCGTTGCTGGCTGCGTTGCTGTTCCGGCCCTGGGCCAGCCTGAGGTCGCGCGACCTGCACAACCCGTGGCTTGCCGCTCTCGTGTTGCTGCCCTGGCTGTGGGCAGTGCCGCGATTCCTCCCAGCTGAATTGCCGCTGCAGTTGTCCGGCGCCTGCCTGCTGGTGCTGATGTTCGGCTGGCCGCTGGCGATCGTGACTTTGCTGCCAGTGGCTGCGGCCGGCGCATGGCTGGCAGGCGCCGACGTGGCACACGGCGTCGCCATGGCGTTCTGGAACGGCGTACTTCCAGCAACATTGGCGCTGGGCCTGGGGCTTTTGACGCGACGCTGGCTACCCCGTCACCTGTTCGTCTACATCCTGGCGCGAGGCTTTTTCGTGACCGCGCTGGCCAGTTCGCTGGCCGGGCTGGCTTGGCTGATGTGGCGGCCGCTACCCGTCGGCAGCGATCTGGCGACGCTGGCGCTTGGCCACGCACTGCTTGGCTGGGGCGAGGCGTTTGCCACCGGCGGCTTGACCGCCATCTTCGTGGCCTTCATGCCGCAGTGGTTGTTGACCTATTCCGACGCGCGTTATCTGCCGCAAGATCGTTCGGTGCCGAGACGACCTTGATCGGCCGGGCGGCGGCGCCAGCTGACCGTTCAGGTGTACGTGATCCTGGCCGAGTCGCCCGGGCCGTCCAGATGGGGCAGGTGGTTGAAGCTGAGCAGGCGGTGGCCACGTTGGCTGCAGGCCAGCTCGGTGATGGCGCTGTTGCGTATGCGCAGATTGAGCTCGACCACCGCGTCGGGTGACGCGCCGAGCAGCTGGCCCACCAGGTTGGCGATCGGCCCGCCGCTGCTGGCCACCAGCACCACGGCGTCGGCATGGTGACTGCTGATGTGGTCGAGTGCGGCGCGGGCGCCGGCCAGCCAATCGGCATGGGTGGGTAGCCCGGCGGGTGTGGCACGGCCGGCCATCCAGGCGAGCAGGGCGTCGCGCAGGAGCCGGAAGTGCAGCTTGAAGCCGTCGGCGTCGTCGGTGCCCGGTAGTGGCCCGGGGTGCACGGCGCGCACCAGCGCTTCGCTGTCGTATTCGTTCAGGCCGGGCCAGAGCAAGGGTGTCAATGGCTGTCCCAGGCCCTCGGCGATGGCGGCCACCGTCTGCTGCTGGCGCCGCAGGGTGCCGCACAAGACTGCGTCGAAGACGACACCGCGCTCGCGCCAGTAGTGGCCCAGGCGCCGGCATTGCTCGACACCCAGCGGGCTGAGCTGGTCGTAGTCGGCCGCGCCGAAGCTGGCCTGGCCGTGGCGAACGAGATAGGTGGTGCCCATGGGCGGCGATTGTGCGGGGCACCCGCCGTATATCACCGTCGCCGGCGTGTCAGGCCGCAGCCCTTGCTGCCGCGGCCTGGCCGGGTCAGGTCCGGCTCAGGGCGGGCGACTGCTCGCGGGTCTTCCACATCGAATAGACCACGCCGCCGACGATCAGGCCCAGGGTCACACCCAGCGAGACACTGGCGGGCAACTTGCCGACGATGCCGACCAGGAAGATCTTGCTGCCGATGAAGACCAGCACCAGCGCCAGGGCGTACTTCAGGTACTTGAAGCGGTGGATCATGGCTGCCAGCGCGAAGTACAACGCCCGCAGGCCCAGGATGGCGAAGATGTTGCTCGTGTAGACGATGTAGGGGTCGTCGGTGATGGCGAAGATAGCGGGCACCGAGTCGACCGCAAACACCAGGTCGACAGCCTCGACCAGACACAGCGCCAGGAAGAGTGGTGTCACCCAGCGCACCGGTTGGCCGGTGACAGGGTCCGGGCGCCGCACGAAAAAGGCGTTGCCTTCGAGTTGTGGTGTCACCCGCAGGTGGCGGCGCAGGAACAGCAGCACCGGGTTGCTGGCGATGTCGGGCACCTGCTCGGCCGCCCGCCACATCTTGATGCCGGTGACGACGAGAAACAGGCCGAACACATAGAGGATCCAGCTGAACTGATGCATCAGTGCCGCACCCAGGCCGATCATCGCCGCACGCAGCACGATCACGCCCAGGATGCCCCAGAACAACACGCGGTGCTGGTACTCGCGTGGTATGGCCAGGAACGAGAAGATCAGCGCGATGACGAACACGTTGTCCATCGACAGCGATTTCTCGATCAGGTAGCCGGTGATGTAGTCGGTGGCGGCGCGTTCACCCAGCGCCCACCACACGCCCAGGCCGAACAGCAGGCCCATGCCGATGTAGCCGGCTGACAGCAGCAGGCTTTCGCGCACGCCGATGTCGCGTGCCTCGCGGTGCAGCACGCCCAGGTCCAGCGCCAGCAGCAGCGTGACGATCAGGGCGAACGAGGCCCAGAGCCAGACGGCCTGGCCGAGCAGGGGGGTGTGCAGGAATTCGAGCATGGGGTGGGGCCGGGTGAGGCGTCAGGTTGTCGATGTCAGACCAGGGCGGGCTGCGCCTCCTGCTGGCGCCGGCTGCCGGGGTGCAGGCCCCAGTGCTGGCAGGCGCCTTCGATCACGATGGCTTCTCCTTCGGCCAGGTGGGCGTCGGCATCGGCGATGGCCAGGCACAGGTCGAGCAGGCGCTGCTGCAGCGCCGGGTCGTCGATCTCGGCCATCAACTGGGCCAGGGTGGTCGGGTCGACGCGGCAGGTGTCGGCCCAGGTGAGATGGGCTGCCGACAGCAGGTCTTCGCAGAAGGTCTGCAGCACCGATTCGAGTTCGCGCCGGCTCAGGCCCAGGGTCAGGGCGGTGTCGACACGGTCGAGGGTGTCGATCTCGGCCTTGTCGATGTGGCCATCGGCCAGCAGGGTGAGGGCGACGATGCGGGCGGCGGCTTGCGGGCTGTTGCGGGGGTAGTTGCGCATGGGGTGTCCTGGGTGGAGTGGGTTGTGCAGGGTTGGTGTTGATGTGTTGCGGGCCGAAGGCGGCCGCGCCAGGGCGGCGATGCGCCGGCCTCTGGGGCACGCCGGTCGGCCCGCATCTGTGCTCAGCTGTCGTGACCCAGCGCGGCTTGCGCTTGGCGCGGGCGTTGCGCCTCGCGGCCGCGTCGCCACAGGCGCATCACCGCGCGGACGGCGCGCGCCAGCGCGGCATTGAGGGCGCCGCGCCAGGTGCGGGCGGTCGAGCTGGCGACGATGTGGCCGGCGCCGTCGGTGGCCAGTTCGATGCGGCACTGCTTGTCGACGCCGCCGCGCGGGCCGTTCAGGTCCGACAGCTGGATGCGGGCGCGCGGCACCAGCTGGGTGACACGGCGCATCACGAACACCGTGCGTCGCACGGCGAAACCGCGCAGCTGGTCACCTTGCGGATGGCGCGATTCGAAGAGCACTTGCATGGACTCACTCCTGGGTCGGGTTGAAACGAGGCCGCACGATAGGCGCCGTACAAACTCCAAAAAAGCAGAGAATCAGAGATGAACACTTCGTAAAAAGCGAACATGAGCCAGGCCTTCAGCTACCGCCATCTGTACTACTTCTGGGTTGTGGCCAAGGCCGGCGGCGTGGCGCGAGGTGCCGAGCGGCTGGGCATGGCGGTGCAGACCGTCAGTGCGCAGGTGCGTGAGCTCGAGAAGTCGCTCGGCCACGCGCTGTTCAAGCCGGCCGGCCGGGGCCTGGTGCTGACCGACGCCGGGCTGGCAGCGTTGCACCAGGCCGAGCAGATCTTTGCCCTGGGCGAGCAGCTGCCAGGCGTGGTGCACGATGCCGTCAGCTCACCGCGCGTGCCGCTGGCGGTGGGCATCTCGGACGGCCTGGCCAAGCTGGTGGTGCGCCGCCTGCTGCTGCCGGTGCTCGATGAGCCACACCTGCGCCTGTTGTGTCACGAGGACGAGTTCGACGATCTGCTGGGCGACCTGGCGCTGCACCGGCTCGATGTGGTGCTGGCCGACCGGCCAGCGCCGCCCAACCGCAACCTGCGGCTGTACAGCCACGCGCTGGGCAGTTCGGCGCTGGGCTGGTATGCGGCGCCGGCCCTGCTGGCCGCGGCGAGTGAGGGGTTTCCGCGCTCGTTGGCCACGGTGCCAGTGTTGCTGCCGACCAGCCATGCGGCGGTGCGCCCGCGCCTGGACGCCTGGTTCGAGCGTCACGGCATCCGCCCGCGCATCGTCGGCGAGTTCGAGGACAGCGCGCTGCTCGCCACCTTCGGTGCAGGCGGGTTGGGCGTGTTTCCGGCCGCCGAGCTGGTCGCAGACAAACTCACCACGCGCTACGACGTGCGGCGGGTCGGCGCCTGCGACGGAGTGGATGAACAGTTCTACGCCATCGGCACCGAGAAGAAGGTGCAACACCCGCTGGTGCAACGCCTGTTGCCGCAGCCCACATGATCGACGTGGGGGGCATGAGCCCGCGACGTGCCGCGCCAGGTCGACTCGAGCGTTGATGGTCTGGGAAAGTCGCTCGACGGCCCTGGGTCTGGCGGCAAGGTGGCGATGCACCGCAAACGCCGGCGTCGGCACGCTTTCGCGCACGACGCACCTGCGCTGGGCGTGCGAAAGGTGCGGGACGTGCAGGGCGGAGCCAAGGCACCGCCGCGACGTGTCGGGTCAGAACTCGACTTCGAGTTCGTCGATGGCTTCGGGCTCGGCCAGCGCGGCGCGGGTCCACTCGGCCATTTCGGGCAGGGCCAGGATGGCGGCGCAGTAGGCGGCGCAGGCCGGGTCGGCAACGGTCACGCCGTAGGTGCGCAGGCGCGTCACCACCGGCGCGTACATGGCGTCGGCCATGCCGGGCCGGGCGCCGAACAGGTAGGGGCCGCCGTAGGTGGCCAGGCAGTCGCGCCAGATCTGCAGCACACGTTCGATGTCGGTCATGGCGCGGCTCCAGACCTTGTAGTTCGGGAAGCGCCCCTTCAGGTTCATGGGCAAGGCCGAACGCAGCGAGGTGAAACCCGAGTGCATCTCGCCGCAGATGGCGCGGCAATGCGCGCGGGCGGCACGTTCGGTGGGCAGCAGGCCGGCCTTGGGTTTGATCTCGTGCAGGTATTCGGCGATCGCCAGCGTGTCCCACACGGTGACGCCATGGTGGCGCAGGCAAGGCACCAGCATCGACGGCGCCAGCAGCAGCATCTCGGCCTTGGCCGTGGGGTCGTCGGCGCCGAGCATGACCTCGTCGAACTCCAGGCCGGCCAGGCGGCACATCAACCAGCCGCGCAGCGACCAGGACGAATAGTTCTTGCTGCTGAGTGTCAGCGTGGTGGTGGCGGGCATGGGTCTGTCTCCTGTAGTGGTCAGCTTGGTGCAAGCCATGTGCCAAGGCTGCAGATTTTTCAGATGGTGGCCCTGGGCCGTGCCTAGTCTGTGATTGTCCGGTCGTTGTGAGCGGCCTGACCCGAGGTCGCCGGGCCATGGTCGACACTCGGGTGGTGCGTTCCTTGCGTTCTGCCTGTTGTCTTCTCACATGAAAGCGCCTTCGCCCCGATGCTCTACTCCGCCTATCAAGCCCTGACCGACTGCCTGACGCCCTGGCAGCAGGCCGCCACGCTCACCACCGAGAGCTTGCGTGCGGCCAGCTGGACCGGTGCCACCGGCATCAGCCAGGTGGCCGCGGCCTGCGAGGTGTTCGCCCGGCTCAGGCTGACCCACACCCGGCCGAGTTTCGGCATCGATTCGGTCACCGTCGGACAGGGCAGTGAGGCACGTGAGGTGGCCGTCACCGAACAGGTGATGCAACGGCGCGCCTTCGGCACGCTGCTGCGGTTCGAACGCGCCGATGTCGACCAGGCCGGCGACAGCGGCCACCCGCTGCCCAAGGTGCTGATCGTGGCGCCGCTGTCGGGCCATTTCGCCACGCTGCTGGCCGACACGGCGCGCACCATGCTGGCCGACCACGACGTCTACATCACCGACTGGCACAACGCCCGCATGGTGCCGCTGAGCGAAGGCAGCTTCGGACTGAGCGACTACGTCGACCATGTCATCGGCTTCATCGAGGCGCTCGGCCCGAACACGCATCTGGTGGCGGTGTGCCAGCCCTGCGTGCCGGTGCTGGCCGCCGTGGCGCTGATGGCGCAGCGCAACCACGACGCCCAGCCGCGCAGCATGACACTCATGGCCGGGCCGATCGACTGCCGCGTCAACCCGACGCAAGTCAACGAGATGGCGGTGAGCAAACCCATCGACTGGTTCGAGCGCAACCTGGTGCACACCGTGCCGCTGCGTTACCCGGGCGCGATGCGGCGTGTCTACCCGGGTTTTTTGCAGCTCAGTGCCTTTGTGGCGATGAACCCCGAGCGGCACAAGAGTGCCTTCGAGAACCTTTACACCCAGCGTATCGCCGGTGAACACGATCAGGCCGAGGCGACGGTCAAGTTCTACGACGAATATTTCGCCGTCAACGACCTGCCGGCCGAGTTCTATCTCGAGACCGTGGCGCAAGTCTTCCAGGAGTACACGCTGGCGCGCGGCGTGTTCGAGGTGCACGGCGAACGGATCGACGCCTCGGCGATCCGCCGCACCGCCTTGTTCACCGTCGAAGGTGAACGCGACGACATCTGCGCCATCGGCCAGACCGTGGCGGCGCACGACCTGTGCAGCGGCATCAAGCCCTGGATGAAACACCACCACGTGCAACTCGGTGTGGGTCACTACGGTGTGTTCAGCGGCCGGCGCTGGCGCGAGCAGATCTACCCGCGGGTGCGCGAGATGATCCACGCGATGAGCTGACACGCAGCCGCTGCGGGCAACACTCACTCTTCGGTCAACACGTCGCCTGCCAGCCTGGCACGTTGCAGCCGCAGCACCCAGGCGGCCCAGGCCAGGGACAGCAGCACCACCGCGGCGCCGAGCAGGTGGATGAACTGCCCGAGGCCTTGTGAGCGGTGCAGCAGACCCAGGCTGGACAGCAGATAGATCCAGTCGTGCCCGCCGGCCTCGCCGGTGGCGCCCGACAGCAGCATCAGCTGCGGCTGGCGCGCGTCGTACACATAGGGCGCCACATCCAGCAGCGAGAC
The DNA here is from genome assembly GCA_016702605.1 of Candidatus Intricatilinea gracilis. Lineage (GTDB taxonomy): Bacteria > Pseudomonadota > Gammaproteobacteria > Burkholderiales > Burkholderiaceae_C > Sphaerotilus > Sphaerotilus gracilis. Next base: position 511,645 of record JADJDQ010000003.1, on the reverse strand, counting down.
ACCGAACAGCCACAGGCCGAAGGCCGCGCCGTAGGGGTCGCGGTTCTTGACGAGCAAGGCGCCGGCCAGCAGTGCCGGCATCAGCAACTGCCCGAGTGAACCGCCCAGAAACATCATCCATTCGCCGAGCGGCATGAAGATCACGTGGCCAGCTTCATGGAACACCAGCAGCGGCCCGTGGATGAAGGACTGGCCGATGGCGCCGGTACGCACGTCTCGAGTCATCAGCCACAGGCCCCACACGGCAAACGCTGCCAGCAGCGCCACCCGCAGCCACCAGCGGGTGGTGTCGACCCGCTCGGGCACATGCAGCAGCAACGCGCCGATCGGTGAGCGAGATGCCCGTTCTCCTGGCTGCCAGCTTGAATGGCGCTGCAGACGGCTGGTCCTGGGCGTGGCGCCGGCTCCTGCTGGCTGCAGCTTGGCCAGGATCACCCCGCAGGCCGGGCAGGCGGCTGGCAGGGACTGGTCCCGCGGCAACGGCGCATGGCCACACTTGGGGCAGCTCGTGTACATGGGCAAAGTGTAGGAAGCCGACGGCATGCAGGCGACGTAAAGTGAGACGCGTCTCACGAGGAGGGTGTATGCCAGGCTTCGTCATCCCGTTGACCCCGTTGACCCCGTTGACCCCGTTGACCCCGTTGACCCCGCGGACTCGCCGCGGAGCCTTGTCGCTGCTGTCCGGGCTGCTGTTGTGCTTGCTGCCCGCCGTGCCGCAGGCGGCTAGCCTGTATCTGTGCAAGGCCTACAGCGGCGGCACCTTCTGGTCGGCCGACTCGTGCCAGCAGCGGCGGGCCTTGATCGATCGCATCGTCAGCGTGCCCGACGGTTTGCCCTTCGACGACCAGGTGCGCCTGGGTGAGCAGGCTCGCGCCGAAGGCGACCGCCTGCGCCAGCCCGATGCAGGCACGGGCAACCCTGGCGCGCAGACCAAACACCGGTCGGCCCATCGCACCGGACACCCCGTGAACAAGACGGCCGACTGTGCTGCACTCGACGCCCGATTGAACAAGCTGGATGCCCAGGCTCGCCAACCGCAGTCCGGCCAGACGCAGGACAGGATCACGGCGCGGAAACGCAAGCTGCGTGAGCGCCAAGCCGAACTGCGTTGCTGATTCGGGGCAGGGGTGTTGGCGCGCCCGGATCACGCGGTCGGTTTGGTCGAGGTCAGCGTGACCTTGTGCCTGCTTCTCGCCGGGCCGAACACGAGGCCAATCTCGTCATCAGACTTGCAACAGACGATCATCCCCTCCCGATCACACGTGCGAGCCCTGCTTGCCCGCCGCGCGCCTGCAGGCTCCCGCCAAATGAAAATACTCATCGTTGAAGACCAAGCCAACCTGCGCAGGTTGATGACCCTGTCGGTGGGGCGCCAGCACGACGTCATCGGCGCCATCGACGCCACCTCGGGGTGGGAAGCCGCGCTCGCCGAACCGCCCGACCTGGCACTGCTCGACGTCATGTTGCCCGGCGAGATCGATGGCCTGGACCTGTGCCGGCTCATCAAGAGCGACCCCCGTACCTGCCATGCCAAGGTGGTGCTGGTGAGTGGCCGGGGCCACCGCAACGACATGGCGATCGGGCGTGCCGCCGGCGCGGACGAATACGTCGTCAAACCTTTCAACCCGAGCCGCCTGGCCGCGGTCGTCGAAGAACTCGCCTCGGCCGCCTGATGGCTGGGTGACCCGCGGGTCTTGATGCCTGCCAAGCTGGGGTTTTACCGAGCGTTGCGTAGGGGTCGTATACCCTGGCGGCGCGCTTGTTCGTAAGCTATTGTTCAAGTTTCGGTGCAATGCTGCGCTGCAACATGAAACACTATTCGCAAAACCTGAAGCTCGGCCTCGAGGATCTGCTTGCGGATCTCTGGCACGCGCGACGCAGCGGCGACCTCGGTCGTCTGGCCCTGCTGAGCTTCTATGAGGTGCGACGGTGGGCACGCTTGGCCGAAGAACACGGTCTGGCCGAATATTCGTCGGTGCTGGTCACACGCAGCCCTTATGCCGACCGCGAAAGTTTCATGGCCGACATCGAGCGGCTCATCGCCGAACTTGAACGTCTTCTGAACATGCACGGGCAGGATGTATGGCCCGAGCCCGACACCCTGCCGGTGATGGACAACTTGTCGACACCGGACAGGTTGTCCACGACCAACGGGCTGCGGCACTGAGGGTTTGGCTCTCGGGTGCTCGCACCCGATCATCGGGGCTTGTCATCCGTCAAGTTCCAGAATGCAAGAACAGGCTTGAAGCCGGCGCCTCTTGCGCTGTTGCGCCGCTACCTCAATGTCCGCTCCAGGCTGAAACATTCCGCACGACCTGACTTAGGGAGATTCCCTCGGCCCTGCCATCGTGGCGGCGCCAGTCAGGAATCGATCAGGAATCGGGCCGATGCTGATGTACATCATGCATACGCTCTCGCCCAAGCTCCAGCTAGGTCTCGAAGATCTCTTGACCGATCTCCGTCATGCCCGCCGCCATGGCGACCTGGGCCGCCTTGTGCTGCTGTCGTACTACGAAGTGCGTCGCTGGGCCAAGCTTGCCGGTCAGGTGCGCCTGGCTGAGCTTTCAGCGGTGCTGCTCGAACGCAGCCCGTACGCCAACCGTATCGGCTTCATGAGCGACGTGGACAAGCTCATCGGCGAGCTCGAGGCTTTGCTCGCTGTCGCCGCGCCCGTGCGCTGGCAGCTTGCCACCCGGTCGTCCGACGCTTTGGTACCGCAGCTGCACTGACGGCACGGTTCGCTGGTGTCAGCCCAGCGCCCGCCCGATCAGGATCTTCTGCACATCACTCGTGCCCTCGTAGATCTGGCACACACGCACGTCGCGGGCGATACGTTCGACCGGGAAGTCGCTGACGTAGCCGTAGCCGCCGAAGGTCTGGATGGCGATGGAGCACACCTTCTCGGCCATCTCGCTGGCAAAGAGTTTGGCCATGGCGGCTTCCTTCAGGCAGGGCAGGCCGGCGTCCTTGAGGCTGGCGGCGTGCCAGATGAGCTGGCGGGCGGCCTCGATCTGCGTGGCCGCTTCGGCCAGGCGGAACTGCACGGCCTGGTGCTGGAAGATGGGCACACCGAAGGCGACGCGGTCCTTGCTGTAGGCGAGGGCGGCCTCGAAGGCAGCTCTCGCCATGCCCAGGCTCTGGCTGCCGATGCCGATGCGGCCACCTTCCAGGCCCGACAGGGCGATCTTCAGGCCCTGGCCTTCTTCGCCCAGGCGGTACGCCACCGGGATGCGGCAGTTCTCGAACAGGATCTGCGCCGTGTCGCTGCTGTGCTGGCCCATCTTGTCTTCGAGCCGCGCGACGACGTAGCCGGGCGTGCTGGTCGGCACCAGGAAGGCGCTGATGCCCTTCTTGCCGGCGGCCTTGTCCGTCACGGCCATGGCGATGGCGACGTCGCCGTTCTTGCCGCTGGTGATGAACTGCTTGACGCCGTTCAGCACGTACTCGTCGCCTTCACGCACCGCGGTGGTCTTGAGGCCGCCGGCCTCCGAGCCCACGTGGGGCTCGGTCAGGCAGAAGGCGCCCAGCATGTCGCCGCGCGCCAGGGGTTTGAGGAACTGCTGCTTCTGCTCCTCGTTGGCGAAGGCCATCAGGATGGAGCAGACCGGGCAGTTGTTGACGCTGACCGGCGTGGAGGTGCCGCCGTCGCCCGCGGCGATTTCTTCCAGGATGATGGCCAGCGCCAGGTAGTCCATGCCGGCGCCGTCGTAGTCGGTCGGCACCGCCACGCCGTAACAACCGAGCTCGGCCAGGCCTTTCAGTTCGGCCGCCGGGAAGTGGTGACTCTTGTCCCAGGCCGCGGCGTTGGGGGCGATGCGGTCTTGCACATAGGCGCGCACGGCGTCCTGCACGGCACGGTGGTCTTCGCTGAGCAGCATGGTGGTGGGGGTTCCGGTTGGATGAGGCTGAGGGGTCGGCGCGGCGTCACCAGGGGATGGGGCTGCCGTCCAGGTCGAAGAAGCCGCCGTGTTGCGCGGGTGTGAGGCGGGCGATGGTGGCGCCAAGCTGCCTGGCGCTGGCCTCGGCGGTGATGGGAGCGTTCGGCCCGCCCAGGTCGGTCTGCACCCAGCCCGGATGCAGGCTGGCGCAGATCGCGCGGCCCTGCAGCGCCGTGGCGATATCGCGCAGTACCGAGTTGGCGGCCGCCTTGCTGGCGCGGTAGAGCCAGCCGCTGGCGTCCGAGCGCCCGCCGATCGAGCCCATGCGCGACGAGATGAGCGCCACCCGTGCCTGCGGTGCCAGGGCGTCGAGCAACTGCGGCAGCACCAGCATGGCGCCGTAGACGTTGCTGCGCATCACGTCGTCGAAGTTGGCCAGCGTCGGCACGTTCGGCGCCGCCAGGCGCGGGCCATAGACGCCGGCGTTGTGGATGACGGTGTCGAAGCCGGCACCGTCCACCTGCCAGGCCAGGGCCGCGGCGCTGGTGGGCTGGGCGACATCGAGCGCGATGGCGGTGGCGCCGAGGTCACGCAGCCGCGCCAGGCCCGCCTCGTCACGCGCGGTGGCAGTGACCCGGCTGCCCGCAGCGCGGTAGTGCTGCACCAGCGCCAGGCCGATGCCGCGCGAAGCGCCGATGACCAGGGCGTGTTGCGGCGGGCGCGGCGGCGCTGAGGGGGAGGTGGACTGCGGCATGGCGGTAAACGGCGCGGGTGCGCGCTACTGCAAGAGGTTGGTGAGTGCGCGGCCGGAACGGTCGCGGTAGACGGCAAAGTCTGCGTCGACCGACAGGACGCTGCGGATGTTCAGGCGCGCTGCTGCTTCGGCAATCGAGGCGTCCGCCAGATCGAAGGGCAGGTCGGCAAACCTTTCGCTGATCTGCAGCACCTCGGTGAGTGAGCCTTCCGACGGCAGATCCAGCGTGATGCCGCCTCGCCGCGCCCAGCGCAGAAAGTCCAGCGCCGCCTCGTTGTGTACGCGCCTGGCCAGCAGGGCGCATACCTCGGTGGCCACCGGCCAGGTGCTGATCAGGCTGGCACCGGGGTGGCCGCGCAGCCACTCGAGCACGGGCGCATGCCAGTGGTCGGTGGCGTTGAACAGCGCGAGCAACGGGCCGCTGTCCACCAGCACTGCACCTGCAAAGGCGCCGGCGGGCAGGGCCTTGGCCTTGCTCGATGGGCGGCTGGCGGGCCGTGCCGGCTTGGTCGGTCTGGTCATCGCGCGCTGCGAGGGCGCTTGGTGTCGACGGCGTCGGCCCAGGCCTGCTTGCGGGTGCTGGCCAGGTCGACAGGCCCGGCGTGACGCCCGAACAGGTCGGCGCCCAGCGCATGGGCGGTGGTGGAGGTCGCGCTGTCGTCGGGCTGCGCGAGGTAGTGCACCAGCGCTTCGCGGATGAGCGCTGCTCGTGCGACCGCAGGCGGCCGCACGCTGACGAAGACGTTCTTCGAGGGCCAGGTCGAGCTTGACGGTGACGGTCATGATGAGGCCGGTGAGCGGTGGGTAATACGCGCGATATTACGCGTCATGTCCCGCGTGATGTTGGGCGCCGTCGTTGCCGCTGCGCCACCCGGCGGGCCCAGGCCTGGGTGGGGCGGGCAGCAAACCGATGCGGCTAGGACCACGTCCAGGTTCCAGTTCAATGCGACTCGGCCAACGCCAGCCGTGCGGCCAGGCCGACGAACAGCAGGGCAGACGCCACCCCCATGCCACGCCGCAGCGTCGGACTGGGTTGCCACTGGCGCAGTGGGGCCACCAGCATCACGAAGCCGACCAGAAAGATCGAACTCTGCAGCACGAACCAGCTGCCCAGCGCGAGGAAGGCCATGGTCTTGTCCGGCGCGTCGGCAGTGATGAACTGCGGCAGCAGAGCCAGGAAGAAGATCGCGACCTTGGGGTTGAGCACGTTGGTCAGCAGGCCTTGCGAGAAGATCACGCCCAGGTCGACGGGCGGGGCCGTGCTGCCGGTCGCGCCCGCACCCGGGCGCGCATCGGCGTCCACGCCGACGCTGTCGGGCGCGGTCGCCAGCGGACCGGTGGCGTCCGGTGCCGTATTCAGCGCACTGCGCAACATGCCGAAGGCCAGCCAAGCCAGATACACCGCGCCCATCAGCTTGAGCGCGGTGAAGGCCGCCGCCGAGGTGGCCAGCAGTGCGGCCAGGCCGAAGGTGGCGGCGATGGCATGCACCACACAACCTGCGTTGATGCCGGCCGCAGCTGCCAGGCCACCACGCACACCGTGCTGCAGCGCGCGGGTGAGGGTGAACAGCAGATCCACACCCGGCGTGGCGTTGAGGATCAGCACGGTCAGGCTGAACAGCGCGAGGTCTTGCAGGCCGAGGTTCAATGCAGCTCCGTCGTGGCGGTGGCGGTGGGCAACGGTGCCAGACCTGGCGTTGCGTCACGACGACCGATCAGCTGCGAAGCCTTTATCTGGAATCGAAGACTCACAGCATCTCCAGAGCGACTGCCGTCGCCTCGCCGCCGCCTATGCACAGGCTGGCGACGCCGCGTTTCAGGCCACGTTTCCTGAGCGCGCCCAGCAGCGTGACGATGATGCGCGCGCCTGAGGCGCCGATCGGATGGCCCAGCGCGCAGGCGCCGCCGTGCACGTTGACGATGTCGTGCGGCAGCTTGAAGTCGACCATGGCGGCCATGGTGACGGCGGCAAAGGCTTCGTTGACCTCCCAGAGGTCGACGTCCTTGGCCTGCCAGCCGGCCTTGGCCAGCGCCTTGTTGATGGAGCCGGCCGGCGCGGTGGCAAACCAGGCCGGTTCCTGCGCATGAACCGCGTGGCTCACGATACGAGCCAGTGGCTTCAGGCCGTGGCGTTCGGCGTCGCTGGCGCGCATCAGCACCAGGGCGGCGGCGCCGTCGCTGATGCTGCTGGCGTTGGCGGCGGTGATGGTGCCGTCCTTCTTGAAGGCGGGCTTGAGGCTGGCGATCTTGTCGAGCTTGGCCTTGAAGGGTTGTTCGTCGACCTTGACCACGGTCTCGCCGCCGCGGCCCTGCAGCGTCACGGGCGCCATCTCCCAGTCGAAGCTGCCGTCCTCGTTGGCCTGCTTGGCGCGGGCGGTGGAGGTGACGGCGTATTGGTCCTGCGCCTCGCGGGTGAAACCGTATTTCTCGACGCACGCTTCGGCGAACACACCCATGGCCTTGCCGGCGCCGCTGGGCAGGCGCTCGTAGGCGTCTTCCAGGCCGTCCATCGCCATGTGGTCGAACATCTGCGTGGCGCCGTACTTCACACCCTTGCGCGCGAACATCAGGTGCGGCGCGTTGGTCATGCTTTCCATGCCACCGGCGACGACCACGCTGGCGCTGCCGGCGGCCAGCATGTCGTGGCCGAACATCAGGGCTCGCATGCCCGAGCCACACATCTTGCTCAGCGTGACGGCACCGGCGCTGCGTGGCAGTCCTGCTGCCAGCGTGGCCTGGCGCGCAGGGGCCTGGCCCTGGCCGGCCATCAGGCAGTTGCCGAACAAGACCTCGTCGATCTGGTCGGCGGGCACGCCGGATCGTTCGACCGCAGCGCGGATGGCCACGGCGCCGAGTTGCCAGGCAGCCTGCGACGAGAAATCACCCAGCAGACCACCGATGGGTGTGCGGGCGGCCGAGACGATGACGATGGGATCGATAGACATGATGGGTCTGCTCCAGTGGGGGTGAGGCTGAATCGTTCGGTCAGTTGCTGTCTTCGCCGAGGCCGCGCGGGTAACGCTTGAGTGCGGCGCCGAAGACCGGCACCACCGCTTCGGGCCGGTCCATGGTGACACCCAGGTCCTTCAGCAGGCCGTCGGACAGGCCGTAGACCATGCCGTGCACGGCCACCTTCTGGCCGCGTGCCCAGGCGTCCTGCAGCACGGTGCTGAGCGCGACGTTGCCGACCTGCTCGATCACGTTCATCTCGCACAGGATGTCCTCCTGCTCGGCGGGCGGCAGGTGATCCAGGCGCTTGCGGTGGCGCAGTCGTACGTCGTGCACATGGCGCAGCCAGTTGTCGGCAATGCCCACCCGCAGGCCACGCATGGCGGCGCGTACACCGGCGCAACCGTAGTGGCCCACCACCATGATGTGTTCGACCTTGAGATGCTCCACCGCGAACTGGATGGTCGACAGTGCATTGAGGTCTGAGTGCACCATCACGTTGGCCACGTTGCGATGCACGAAGACTTCGCCCGGGTCCAGGCCGGTGATCTCGTTGGCTGGCACCCGGCTGTCGGCACAACCGATCCACATGTAGCGCGGGTTCTGTTGTTTGGCCAGGCGTGTGAAGAAGCCGGGCTCGCGTGCCTCGGTGGCCGCGGCCCAGCGCCGGTTGTTGTCGATCAGGTGTTGCAGGTCGGGTTCGCTCACATCGGCTCCGTCGCAGTAGTCACTCGGACGGCATTCTGCGCATGTTCAAGAGACCGGCACTTGTCCTGCCATGTGCGTGGGCACCAGCGGCGCCAAGCGGCGCAGGCTGGAGCCGCATCGCATTGGCGTCACATGGTTTCAGAGAACAACTCGCGGCCGATCAACATGCGGCGGATCTCGCTGGTGCCGGCGCCGATCTCGTAGAGCTTGGCGTCGCGCCACAGGCGCCCGAGCGGGTACTCGTTGATGTAGCCGTTGCCGCCGTAGATCTGGATGCCTTCACCGGCCATCCAGGTGGCTTTTTCGGCGCACCACAGGATCACCGAGGCGCAGTCCTTGCGCACCTGGCGCACGTGCTCGCTGCCCAGGCTGTCGAGGTTCTTGCCCACGGTGTAGCAAAAGGCCCGCGCCGCCTGCAGCACGGTGTACATGTCGGCCACCTTGCCCTGGATGAGCTGGAACTCGCCGATGCTTTGGCCGAACTGCTTGCGGTCGTGGATGTAGGGCACGACGTTGTCCATCACGCTCTGCATGATGCCGATGGGGCCGGCGGCCAGCACGGCGCGTTCGTAGTCCAGCCCGCTCATCAGCACCTTGGCGCCGCCGTTGAGGTGGCCCAGGATGTTCTCGGCCGGCACCTCGACGTTGTTGAACACCAGCTCACCCGTGTGGCTGCCGCGCATGCCGAGCTTGTCGAGCTTTTGCGCGATGCTGAAACCCTTCATGCCCTTCTCGATCAAAAAGGCCGTGACGCCGCGTGCGCCCATCTCGGGTTCGGTCTTGGCGTAGACCACCAGCGTGTCGGCGTCCGGGCCGTTGGTGATCCACATCTTGTTGCCGTTGAGCACGTAATAGCCGCCGTGGTCGATGGCCTTGAGCTTCATGCTGATGACATCGCTGCCGGCGCCCGGCTCACTCATGGCCAGCGCGCCCACGTGTTCACCGCTGATGAGTTTGGGCAGGTACTTGGCGCGTTGTGCGTCGCTGCCGTTGCGCTTGATCTGGTTGACGCACAGGTTGCTGTGTGCGCCGTAGCTCAGGCCCACGCTGGCGCTGGCACGGCTGATTTCTTCCATGGCCACCATGTGCGCCACATAGCCCATGCCGGCGCCGCCGTACTCTTCGGGCACGGTGATGCCGAGCACACCCAGATCGCCCATCTTGCGCCACAGGTCCATGGGGAACTGGTCGCTGCGGTCGATCTCGGCCGCGCGCGGCGCGATCTCGGCGTCGGCAAAGGCGCGCACGGCGTCGCGCAGGGCGTCGATGTCTTCACCGAGCATGAAGTTGAGGCCGGGCAGGTTCATGGGAGTCTCCTGGTGGGCGCTCGCGGCGCCGGGCTTTGGGGGGGCGATTGACGTTTACGTAAACGTCAATCAAACCTCGATGATAGTGGTTGGGGCGCGGTCTGGATAGGACTTGGGGTGCCTCGCAACAGCTCGACGCCTGCGCGGTGGCGGGTGTGCGCGGCGGGGTGCCGCAGGTCGAGGCAATGGGTGAACATCGCCGCCAGGTCAGGCGACCTTGCGGGTGCTGTTGCGGCGTGCCTTGGGCGCCGGCAAGGGCGCACCACCGGCGGCGATCAGGCTGCGGCAACGTTGTTCGTGCTGGGTGATCTCCCCGAGGGTCACCTGGATGTCGTCGAGCTGCTGTTCGAGCTGCAGGCGGTGATTGGCCAGCACGAGCAGAAAGGCCTGCAGCTGCGCCGTGTTGTCCGCCGAGGTGTCGTACATGTCGACGAGTTGCTTGATCTCGGACAGCGCCAGCCCGAGGCGCTTGCCGCGCAGCGTGAGCTTGAGCCGGGTGCGGTCGGCATGGGTGTAGACGCGGTTGCGCCCGGCGCGTTCGGGCGTGAGCAGGCCGACGTCTTCGTAGAAGCGGATGGCGCGGGGTGTCACGTCGAACTCGGCGGCGAGTTCGGTGATCGAGTACATGCGCGGCTCGGCGGCTGGCGCGGCGCTGGTTGCTGCGGTGGCTGTGGCGATGGCGTCGGCGGCTGATGCCGCGGCCGGCTGTGCCTTGGCCTTGGCGGCGGGCGGGGAGCGCAGGGCAGTGGCCATGGTTAAACTTCCGTTGACGTAAACGTAAGTCTAACCATGCCCTGGTGTGTGCGCGCCTGGCCCGGGCGCAGCGAGAGCACTTCATGGCAAAGCCCGACGACAGCGAACTGGTCTACCCCCTGGGCAGCGAGGTGCCGTCCACCGGCCACACGCTGCAGATTGCCGACGGGGTGCGCTGGCTGCGCATGGGCCTGCCGTTTGCGCTGGACCACATCAACCTCTGGCTGATACGCGACGAGATCGACGGGCGCGCCGGCTGGACGGTGGTCGACTGCGGCATCGCCAGCAAGACGACCAAGGCCGCGTGGGAGCAGATCTTTGCGGATGAGCTGGGCGGCCTGCCGGTGCTGCGGGTGCTGGTCACCCACATGCACCCGGATCACCTGGGACTGGCCGCCTGGTTGTGCCAGCGCTGGAGCCTGCCGGGGCAGCCCGAGTGCCGCCTGTGGATCAGCACCACCGACTGGGCGGTGGGCCATATCGCCAGCGGTCGCAACACCGACGAATCGGGCGAGGCAGCGGCCACCTTCTTCGCCAGCCACGGCCTGACGGACGAGGGTGCACTGGCCAAGGTCAAGGCACGCGGCAGTTATTACGCCAGCCTGGTGCCCGAGGTGCCGGCGCAGTACCGCCGCCTGAAGGACGGCCAGACGCTCGACATCGGCGGGCATACCTGGCGCTGCATCGCCGGGTATGGCCATGCGCCCGAGCACATCAGCTTCCTGTGTGACGAGCTCGGCCTGCTGATTGCCGGCGACATGCTGCTGCCGCGTATCTCGACCAATGTGAGCGTGTTCGAGATGGAGCCCGAGGGCAATCCGCTGCCGCTGTTCCTGTCCTCACTCGAACGGCTGGCCGCCGAGTTGCCGGCCGAGACACTGGTGCTGCCGTCACATGGCCGGCCGTTCAGCGGCGCCCACCGGCGCATCGCCCAGCTCGAGCGGCATCACGACGAACGCCTGGCCGATCTGCTGGGTGCTTGTGCTGCCGGGCCGACCTCGGCTGCCGAGGTGTTGCCGGTCTTGTTCGACCGGGTGCTCGATCTCCACCAGACCACCTTCGCGATGGGCGAGGCCATCGCCCACCTGCACATGTTGTGGCTGAGCGGGCGCCTGGAGCGCCAGCGCGGCGCGGACGGCATCTGGCGTTTCTTGCTGCCCTGAGCTGGGGACGGCGGCAGCCGACCTGTGAGGCGCCTCGCAGCGCGGGGCTCCTCGCTCGTGATTCAAAGCAGCGGTTCTGCCGCCTTGAGTTTGGTCGGCACGATCAGGCGCGCGACCATTTCCTTGGCAAAGTCGACAAACGCGGTGGCGCCCTTGGAGCTCGGGTCGAACACCACGCCGGGCAGACCGTAGCTGGGTGCTTCGGCCAGACGCACATTGCGCGGGATGACGGTGTCGAACACCTTGTCGCCGAAGTGCGACTTGAGTTGGTCGCTGACTTGCGTCTGCAGCGTGATGCGAGGGTCGAACATGATGCGCAGCAGGCCGATGAGCTGCAGGTCGCGGTTCAGGTTGGCGTGCACCTGCTTGATGGTGTTGACCAGGTCCGACAGGCCTTCGAGCGCGAAGTACTCGCACTGCATGGGCACGATCACGCCGTTGGCGCAGGTCAGGCCGTTGAGTGTGAGCAGGCTGAGCGAGGGCGGGCAGTCGATCAGGATGAAGTCGTAGTCGCCCGCCACGTCGACCAGCGCGTGTTTGAGGCGCCGGTCGCGTTTCTCCATCGCCACCAGTTCGATCTCGGCGCCGGCCAGCTCGCGGTTGGCACCGAGCACGTCGTAGCCGACCTTCTCGCTGGTGACACGCGCCTCACGCACCGTGCTGCTGCCCAGCAGCACCTCGTAGATCGAGTGTTTGAGGTCGCGTTTGTCGACCCCCGAGCCCATGGTGGCGTTGCCCTGCGGGTCGAGGTCGACCACCAGCACACGTTGACCGATGGCGGCGAGCGCAGCGGCGAGGTTGACCGTGGTGGTCGTCTTGCCGACGCCGCCCTTCTGATTGGCGATGCAAAAGATCTTGGCCATGGAGTGAGTCGTAGCGGTGCCCGAGCTTACTGGCTCACGAGGCGAATACTGAAGGCGATGAGGGCGAAGCCGGCCAATCTTTCAAGCGCCACGGCCAGTCTGCGGTTTGCGCGCAACTTCTCGGCCAGCACATGGGCGAGGCTGCACAGGCTGATGCAGTAGACGGCGGTGATGACGGCGATGGTCACCGCCATGGCGGCAAAGGTGACGAAGCCGCGGTGGGTGGCCGGATCGACGAACAGCGGGAAAAACGCCATGTAGAACACGATGGCCTTGGGATTGAGCAAGGTGATGAGCAGCGCCTGGCGCAGGTAACGGCCCGAGCTCATGTCGACCACCGGCGCGCTGCCGGGTTTGGCACGGATGAGCTTGAAGCCCATCCACGCCAGATAGCCTGCCCCGGCAATCTGCACCAGGTGGAACAGCGTCGGCCAGGCGACCATCAATGCGGCGACACCTGCCGCCGCTGCCCACATCAACACCTGGTCGCCCAGGATGACGCCGAGCGTGGCAGCTGCACCGGCGCGCAGCCCACCTTTGCCGGTGGCGGTGAGCAGGGCAAACGTGCCCGGGCCGGGCAGGGCCAGGAAGATCAGGATCGCCAGGCAGAAGGCGCTGTAGTCGTTGATGCCGAGCATGCAGGGCCTCAGGTCGCGGGTTGTAGCCAGACGATGCAACGTTCGCCCGGGTCGCCAGGAACGACGATGGGTTCCACGTGAAGCATCGCCACATCCGCCGGCAGCGCGGCGATCTCGGCGTCGGGCCGCACACCTTTCATCGCCAGCCAGCGCCCGCCCGGGGCGACGAGTGGCCGGGTCCACCGCACGAAGTCGGCGAGCGACGCAAAGGCACGCGAGGTGACCACGTCGAAGGCCGGCAGCTTGAGCTGTTCGACGCGCGAGTGATGGCTGTGCAGATTGGGCAGACCCAGCTCGGCGCCGGCCTGGCGGATGAAGCCGGCCTTCTTGGCGACCGCGTCGACGCAGTGGATCTGCAGGGCAGGACAGGTGATGGCCAGCACCACACCGGGCAGGCCGCCGCCGCTGCCCACGTCGAGCAGGCGCAGCGGGCGGGCGTCACCTCCGATACCGCACTGGCGCCGCAGCGCCGGCACGATGGCCAGGCTGTCGAGCAGATGTTGCACCAGCATGCCGTGTGGGTCGCGGATGGCGGTGAGGTTGTACACGCCGTTCCAGCGCCGCATCAGCTCGAGAAACTGCAGCAGTCGGTCGGCGGCCTGGTCGTCCAGCACCACACCCAGGGTGGCGGCACCGGCCAGCAACTCGGTGCGCAAGGCAGCGATTTCGTCGTCCGACTGCGGCTTGGTCTGGCTGCCATTGACGTAGTTGCGCCCGGTCTGCAGCGGGCGGTCGACGGGATAGATGGAGGTGGGCGGCTCGCTGTTGCGGCCATGGCGTCGATCAGGCCGCATCGCTGAGCCGGGTTGTCGATGAATCGGCGACCTGGGCGGCCGTGTCAGGTGTCGCGGACGTCGCGGCGTCGTCGGCGCCTGCATTGGCGTGCGCGCCACTCGTCAGGCCACGCAGCCCGAAGCCGCTGAGGCGTTTCTTCTTGAGGTGCACCAACAGCAGCGAAACGGCCGCCGGCGTCACACCCGAGATGCGCGAGGCGTGCCCAAGGGTCTCGGGCCGGGCGCGGGCCAGCTTCTGGCGCACCTCGATCGACAGGGCCGTGACCTGCGCGTAGTCCAGGTCGGCCGGCAGTCGCAGGTGTTCGAAGTGCGACGAGCGTTCGACTTCGTCGCGTTGTTTGTCGATGTAGCCGGCGTACTTCACGGCGATCTCGAGCTGGTCGATCACGGCGTCGGCGAGGTCGGCGCCCAGGTCCTGGCCCAGGCTGGCGCGCGACACGGGCGGGTCGGATGGGTGGGCGAGGGCGTCGATCTGGCTCACGATGTCGTAGTCGACGGCGGGGCGGCGCAGCAGGTCGAGCAGGGTGTATTCGCGCTCCAGCGACTTGCCGAGCAGGCGTTCGGCGTCGGCGGCGGGCAGGATGGCCGGGTGCACCCAGGTCGATTTCAGCCGTGTTGTTTCACGTGAAACAGCGTCGCGCTTACGGTTGAAGGCGTCCCAGCGCAGGTCGTCGACCAGGCCGATCTGGCGGCCGATCTCGGTGAGCCGCATGTCGGCGTTGTCCTCACGCAGCTGCAGGCGGAACTCGGCCCGGCTGGTGAACATGCGGTAGGGCTCACTCACACCTTTGGTTATCAGGTCGTCGACCAGCACGCCGAGGTAGGCCTGGTCGCGGCCGAAGGCGACCGGCGCGCGCCCTGTCACCTGCAGCGCGGCGTTCATGCCGGCGTATAAGCCTTGCGCCGCCGCCTCTTCATAGCCGGTGGTGCCGTTGATCTGGCCGGCGAAGAACAGGCCGGTGATGGCCTTGGTCTCGAAGCTGCTCGTCAGTTCACGCGGGTCGAAGTAGTCGTATTCGATGGCATAGCCGGGGCGCAGGATGAAGGCGTTCTCCAGGCCGGTCATGCTGCGCACGGCGGCGAGCTGGATGTCGAAAGGCAGCGAGGTGGAGATGCCGTTCGGGTAGAACTCGTGGGTCGTCAGGCCCTCGGGTTCGAGAAAGATCTGGTGGCTGTCCTTGTCGGCGAAGCGGTTGATCTTGTCCTCGATGCTCGGGCAATAACGCGGCCCGACCCCTTCGATCACACCGGTGAACATGGGGCTGCGGTCGAAGCCGGTGCGCAGGATGTCGTGCGTGCGGCTGTTGGTGTGGGTAATCCAGCAGGGCAGTTGGCGCGGGTGCTGGTCGGCATGGCCGAGAAAACTGAACACCGGCATCGGCGTGGTGGCCGGACTGCCGTCGGCGCCGGGCATGCCGTCGCCGGGTTGTTCGACGAGTTTGCTGAAGTCGATGGAGCGCCCGTCGATGCGCGGCGGTGTGCCGGTCTTGAGTCGGCCCTGCGGCAGCTTCAGCTCCTTCAGCCGCGCCGACAGGCTCACGGCGGGCGGGTCACCGGCGCGTCCGGCCGGGTAGTTGTTCAGCCCGACGTGCACCTTGCCGTCGAGGAAGGTGCCGGCCGTCAGCACCACGGCGCGGGCGCGGAACTTCACACCCACCTGGGTGACGGCGCCGACGACACGGTCGAGCACACCGTCGGATTCGACCAGCAGATCGTCCACTGCCTGCTGGAACAGCCACAGATTGGGCTGGTTCTCCAGCCGCTGGCGGATGGCGGCCTTGTAGAGGATGCGGTCCGCCTGCGCCCGAGTGGCACGCACGGCCGGGCCCTTGCTGGAGTTGAGGATACGAAACTGGATGCCGGCCTCGTCGGTCGCGGCCGCCATGGCGCCACCGAGGGCGTCGACTTCCTTCACCAGATGGCCCTTGCCGATGCCGCCGATCGACGGGTTGCAGCTCATCTGGCCGAGCGTCTCGATGTTGTGTGTCAGCAGCAGCGTGGCGCAGCCCATCCGCGCACTGGCCAGGGCGGCTTCGGTGCCGGCATGGCCGCCGCCGACCACAATCACGTCGAACTCTTGGGGGTAGAACATCGAATCCTCGGGTAGGAACCTGGCGCCCGATGGTCGGTGCACGGTTCTGGACAAGCTGGCGATTTTAGGCGGCGCCTGTGGATAAGTCATGGCCTGGGTTGGGTGACGCGCGTCGCGCCGAACTGCGTGCCTGCCGGGCATTGGCGGCTACATTCGGTGGCGGTCAGTCGGCGTGGCGACGCACCGATGTGTTCGGGTCGAGAGGATGTTCCACGTGGAACATGGCCCTCGGCGTTGCCGGCGCAGCGCAGGTGGAAGCCTGGCAGCCGGCCGACCACCGGTCGCGCCGCTGAGCTGACGAATTACTAGCCGCCCGACGCCCGCCCAGCTTTCCACCCCCTCACCACGGGACAACACCCGCTTCACCATGGACTGCCGCCCCCGCTGCGCTGCCTGCTGCATCGCGCCGTCGATCAGCAGCGCCATCCCCGGCATGCCTGGCGGCAAACCGGCCGGTGTGCCGTGTGTGCAACTCGACGCCGAACTGCGCTGCCGCCTCTTCGGCCAGCCAGAACGGCCAGCGGTCTGTGCCAGCCTCACACCTCACGCGGCCATGTGTCAAGACAACCGCGAGCAGGCGCTCGCCGGGCTGATCTGGCTGGAAGTGCAGACGGCGCCCTCGCGCTAGCCCGTGTGCCCCGGGGTCGGGTGCCGCCGGTCAGACCGTTTTCTTCAGGCAGCCCCGGCCAGCCGCAGATGGCGATAGACGGTCGTGCGTGAGATGCCCAGCGTGCGCGAGGTCTGGCTCACGCTGCCGCCGTTGCGGGTGTATTCGTCCAGCACCGCCGAGGTGGCACCAAGCTGCAGGGCCGACACCGGCGTCGACATTGGCGGCGACATGGACGCCGACGCCGGCAGTGACGACGGCGTCGCCAATGAAAGTGACGGCAATGCCGCGGCCCCAGTCGCACCTCCAGCCAACAACAACGACGACGATGCAGACGACTGTTCCCCTGCGGGTGTTGCGGCTGGCAGGGCTGGCGACTTGAACAGGCTTGCCGCGCGTCGTGGCTGGCTACTTTCGCGAGGTGTGTGTCTGAGGTGGTGGCTACGCATCGTGATCTGCCCGGCGCGTTCGTCAGCCATGCTGTTTGCCAGGCTGGCTGAGGACGGGGCCGGGCCGAGCACCCGCTCGAGGTCGTGCAGTTCGATGTGGCGGTCGTCGCAGCGCAGCAGGGCGCGGGTCAACACGGCGCGCAACTCACGGAAGTTGCCGGGCCAGCGTTCCTGTCGCAGCCGGGCCAGTGCCGCTGCGCTGATGCTGGTGTGGCGGTCCAGCCGCAGCAACATCTGGTCGACCACCGCGGCCAGGTCACTGCGCTGGCGCAGCGGCGGCAGGCTGACGGCCACCGTGTGCAGGCGGTAGAACAGGTCGGCGCGGAAGCGCCGCTCCGCCACTTCGGCTTCGAGGTCGGCGTGGGTGGCGGCGAGTAATTGCACGTCGACCTTGCGCAGGCTGTGGCCACCGACCGGACGCACCTGCTGGTCGTCCAGAAAACGCAGCAGGGCGGCTTGCGCCGTCGGGCTGAGCTCGCGGATCTCGTCGAGCAGCAGCGTGCCGCCGTCGGCGCTGACGATCAGGCCCACGTCGCCTTCGCGGCGCGCGCCGGTGTAGGCGCCGCCGACGTAGCCGAACAGCTCGGCCTCGAACAGTTCGGCGGGCAGCGCCGCGCAGTTGACTGCGACGAACTCGCCGCGCCGCCCACTCACGGCATGGGCGTGGCGCGCCAGCATCTCCTTGCCACTGCCACTTTCACCCCGGATCAGGATGGGAGCCTGCAGCCGCACCGCGGCGCCGACGAGCTCGAGGGCTTCCTGCACCTGGGCGTCGTCGATGACGAAGTCGCGCAAGTGCTCGTGGCTCGAGGCCAGTCGGCCCAGTCGCCTGGGCGGCGCAAGCTGCGGTGCTGTTGCGAGGTGAGTGGTGGCCGGCATGGCTGTTGCGCCGTGTGGCAAGCTGATGCCGCGCAGTTGGCCGGCGGGTCGCACCGAGTCGATGGTGGTCTGACCGGTGCGGCTGCTGCGGGGTGTGGCGACCCGGCTGGCCGGCGTGGCACTGGCCGGGTCCGACACGCAGCGCGCATGCAACACGCTGCCGAGCGCGTCACACAGGCGCAGCTCGGTGCCCACGGCCTGGCGGCGCAGGCGGCCGAGCACATGTTCGAAGGGTTCGCGAAACAGCTCTTCGAAGCGGGTCTGGGCATCGAGCGTCAGGCCGCTGAGTTGCGCGCGGGCGCGTTCGTTGGCGGCGCCTAACTGGCCGCTGGCGTCGAAGGCCAGCAGGCCGGCGCTGAGGGTGCCGAGAAACTCGGGCCGTGGATGGATGGCCAGCACCCAGTTGCTGCGCATCTGGTGCATCAGCAGGCGGTTCTCGATCTGCGATGCCGACATCTGCACCAGCGCCTGGGTGTGGCGCTGGCGGCTGTCGAAATACGACGACGCATCGAGCACACCCACCACCGCGCCGCCGGCGTCGCGCACCGGCGAGGCGGTGCACGACACATGGCGCAGGTCGAGAAAGTAGTGCTCCGGCCCCGTCACGGCGATGGTGCGGCCGCTGGCCAGGGCTGTGCCCAGGCCGTTGGTGCCCCGCGCCGCCTCGGACCAGCAACTGCCGACCCGGATGTCGTCACCCTTGCCACTCATGGCAAAACGCTGGTCGGCGACCAGGTCGAGGATGACACCCTCGCGGTCGGCAAAGGCGAGCAGGAAGTTCGAGCCGGCGATCTGGTGTTGCAGCGTCTCGAGTTCGGCCAGCGCCAGGCGGCGCACGAAGTCGAGCTCGTCGCGCCGGCGCGCCAGCTCGGCGGCGCTCACCACCTGGATCTCGGGCGGGCGGGCCAGGTCCAGGCCACTGGACGTGCACCGGGTCCAGCTCGACAGGATGTCGGCGCGTGGCTGTGTCCAGGCGATGTCGCCCGACGCCACCGCGTCGGCCTGCCGCGCGAGCTGAGCTTGCGCCGCCAGCCGTTCGGCCAGAGTGCTGGGCATGGCTAGTCTCCTCATTGGCGTCAGGTCGATCACACGGTGTACTGTGGTCGCGCGGCGCACTTGTTTGTGGGCCATCCCGGGCCGGCGACCAGCGTCGTCCGCCCCCCGTGCGGGGTAAGCCGACCTCGGGTGGGCCCGGCGTTGACTCATGAGGGAGCGGAACTTAACAGTGGCGCAATAACTGCACAACTGAACAGATTCTGCACATGTGCAGTACAGGGTCGTCTGCCGGGCCTTGGGGCGCCGTCAGATGCCACTCGAGCGCCCTGCGGCGCCAAATCCTCAGCTTTGGGGTCGGGTATTCACGCAGGGCGGGGCCGGATCGGCCGCCCGGGGTTGGGGAAAGTCCCCGATGGCACACGGCTTGCGCAGAACTGACGACCACCTCGACGTGGTCTCACCAGTAACAGGAGACAGAACCATGCCCCGTTTCACCTTGCGTGTTCTTGCCGCGGCCACCGTGCTGCTCGGCGTCAGCCTGGCCGCCCAGGCCCAGAACATCGAGAAGCTCAAGCAGATGAAGGTCGCCACCACCGACCTCAACATCCCGACCGTGCCGCAGGAAGGGCGCAACGCCGAGGCCATCCGCAACAACCTGAAGAAGGTCAAGTTGCCCGATGGTTTCAAGATCGAACTTTTCGCCATCGTGCCCGACGCCCGCCACATGGCGGTGGCACCCAGCACCAACATGTTGTTCGTCGGCACCCGCAAGACCTCGGTCTGGGCCGTCACCGACCGCAACAGCGACAACTTCGCCGACGAGGTGAAGTCCTTCGCGCCGAGTCTGAAGTTCAGCAACCCCAACGGTGTGTGCTGGACCAAAGACGGCTTCCTCATCGTGGCCGAACACAACCGGGTGCTGAACTTCCCGGCCGCCGAGTTCTTCTACGAAGGCCCGGACGTGGCCGTGATCGAGGTGGTCGGCCAGGGCAAACTCGTGCCGCCTGAAGAAGAGTCGTACAACCACGGCGCCCGCACCTGCCGCGTCAGCGACGACGGCAAGCTGCACGTCACCCTGGGCCAGCCGTTCAACGTGCAACCCAAGGACAAGGTCGCGCTGTACGAAAAGCTGGGCATCGGCGGCATGGTGCGCATGAATGCCTTCGACGGCTCGGGTCGCGAGGTGGTGGCGCGTGGTGTGCGCAACTCGGTGGGCATGGACATCAACCCCAAGGACAAGACCGTCTGGTTCACCGACAACCAGACCGACGGCATGGGCGACGACACCCCGCCCGGCGAGCTCAACCGCGTCACCAAGTCGGGCGGTGAGCATTTCGGCTACCCGTTCATCCACGGCAACAACACGACGATCGCCGGCACGGGCGCCGCGCCCGACCTGAAGGGCATGGCTCCACCGGCCACCTGGACCAAGCCGCAGATCGAGTTCCCGGCCCATCAGGCCCAACTCGGCATGACGTTCTACAACGGCAACCAGTTCCCGGCCAAGTACCGCGGCGGCATCTTCGTGGCGTCACACGGCTCGTGGAACCGCGTCAAGGCCAGCGGCGGCCTGGTCAACTTCGTCAGCCTCAAGGCCGACGGCACGGCTGACAAGAGCGAGGTCTTCGGTGAAGGTTGGCTGGACCCGTCGACCGGTTCGTACCGCGGTCGCCCGGTCGATGTGGCGGTGTGGAAGGACGGCTCGCTGCTCGTGTCGGACGACTACGCCGGCGCCATCTACCGCATCAGCTACAGCCAGTAAACGGCCACACGCTGCGCCGGATCACTGAACCGGCGCAGCATCTGGCCCGGGCCGACGCACGCCCGCCGGAGTTCCGCGCGGGCGTTTCTTCGCGCTGAGCCGGTCCTGCCCGTGACCGGTGTCCTTTGCACCCAACGATCCACTCACTCATGCACCGCCCGATCCACTTCACCCACACGCGCGCTGCACGCGCCGTTCGCTTGCACCTGCTGTTGCCACTCGTGGCGGGCATCATCGGTTTTGCCCCGGCTGCACAGGCCGCCGACGCGGCGGCTGGTCAGGCCAAGGCGCAGATGTGCACCGTGTGTCACGGGCCGATCGGCATGGCCGTGGCGCCCGAAACACCCAACCTGGCCGGCCAGCCGCCGGGCTACCTGACGAACCAGCTGCGCCACTACCGCGACGGCAGCCGCAAACACGAGGTCATGAGCATCATGGCCAGGACACTCACCGACACCGACATTGCCAACCTCGCAGCCTGGTTCAGCTCGATCCAGGTCGAAGCCAAGGCGCCCGACGCGCCGAAGTAGGTCGCAAGCGGCGCGGCCACGGCGCCCGCATCGGGACGGGGAGGGCACACAAACTTCCGAAGTGTGAACGAATTGGCAAGCCCTGGGCGCGATGTAAGCGCCCGCTAATCACGCCGCACAAGGCGGCTTATGTGGCGGCTTCGAGCATGAAGTCAGCGCACCACCGCTGCCGGGCAGACGCCCCGGCGCAGCAGGTGCCTGACCTCAACCCAGCCTCAGGAGCCTTGCCATGACCAGCCCCATCGTGCAGACCGACGCCGCCGGTGTCCCGCGCTTCCTCAGTTTTGCCGCGCCCGAGAGTGACGCCGGCCTGCGCAGCCAGGCGCCGCAGACGGTGGCGCACAACTTCCTGCAGCAACGCGGCGACCTGCTGGCGCTGGCGCCCGCCACGCTGAAGGCGCTGGACCAACCTCTCGCCAACCTGCCCGACAGTGAACTCGCCGGCCTGCGGGTGTCGGGCGACAAGCGCCTGATGGACAGCATCACCGTGGCCTATGCGCAGACCTACTTCGGTCTGCCGGTGATCGGCGCCGGGGTGGCCGTGACCCTGCGCGACGAACCGCTGGGTGTGATGGCCGCCACGTCGACGGTGCGCCACGACATCAGCGTTGCCCGCCCGAGCGACGCCGACATCAAACGTGCGCTGGTGCTTGTGCAGCGCCAGGCCGGCGCCCAACTCGCCGCCGCCGAAGTGGGCCTGGCCGACACGCAGGACGGTGCCACCACCACGGTGGCACCACCGGCAACAGCGACATGCGTATCAACGCCGCACGTCTTGTGGTTTTCAGGTTCGAAGCGGCCAAGCGCCAGGGTGACGGTCATCCGGACGAGCCGGGCCACGGCCAGGAGGCGCCGCTGCCCAGCATTGCGCTGCCGGCATTGCCCGACGGAATCACCGACGGCAGCCATCACGTCGCCATCGAGCTTTACTTCACCCTCACCACGCCGCCCTGGGGCCGGCTCAACTGGGTGATGTACGTCGACGTTGTCACGCAGGCCATCCTGCAGCTCAAGCCGCTGGTCGACCATGCCGTGGCTAGCGTCTTTCTGCGTGACCCCATCACCAAGGGCAGCGGCCTGACGCCGTCGGCCACCACTGCACAACTCAACCCGCTGCGGGACTCGGTCACCCTGGCCGGCCTGGTGGCGCCGGTGGGCGGCAACCAGGCGCTGTCGGGCGAGTTCGTGCGGGTGGCCGATGCCGTGGCGCCCACGGTGGGGGTGCCCACCACGGCCGCGCCGTTCAGCTTCAGCTACAACGCCCGCACCGACAACTTTGCCGCCGCCAACGCCTACTACCAGTGCGACCGCTTCTTCCGAATGGTGCGCGACCTGGGTTTTCCGCTGGCGAGTTATTTCGACGGCACGACGTTTCCGGTGCAGGTCGACCACCGCGGATTTGGCGGCAACGTCGTCAACGCACGTTGCCCGGGCGACGCCACCGGCGACGGCATCGGCACGCTCGAATTCGCGCTGGCCGACCTGAGCGACACCGGCAATCCGCTGAGCATCGCGGCAAACTAGCGCATGGTGCTGCACGAACTGGGCGGCCACGGCATCTTATGAAACCACGTCAACTCGCCCAACTTCGGTTTTGCACACAGCGCCGGCGACAGCATGGCCGCCATCCTGAACGACCCGGCGAGTGGTGCGCCCGACCGGTTCGTCACCTTTCCCTGGGTCAGCATCGGCCGCCGCCACGACCGCACCCCGGCCGCCGGCTGGGGCTGGGGCGGCGCCAACGACGTCGGTGGTTACAGCAGCGAGCAGGTGTTGAGCAGCACGTTGTTCAGGCTCTACCGCAGCCTGGGCGGTGACTCTGCCTCACAAGCGCGCCGCGAGTTTGCCGCCCTGACGACGGTGTACCTGATCCTGCGCGCTGTTGGTCAGCTCACCCCGTTCACCAATCCAGGCAATGCGCTGGGCTTCGAGCAGCAGATGGAGGTGGCCGACAGCTTCGTCTGGCACCGCACCGCACCGGCCGAAACCCATGCCGGCGGCGCCTACGCCAAGGTGATTCGTTGGGCCTTCGAGCAGCAGGGCCTGTTCAAGGCGCCGGGTGCAGCCAGCACGGCCGTCGGTGCGCCGCCGCCGGTGGATGTGTACATCGACGACGGGCGTGCCGGCGGCTACGGATTCCTGGCCAACCACTGGAACTGCACCGATATCTGGAACCGCCGCAGCGTGGGCGCCGGCGCGGGGGTGCATCAGGAGCCGGTGGTGGGCGCCACCAACTACGCCTACGTGCGCATCAGGAACCGCGGCACGCAGGCGGCGACTGGCATCCGCGTGAAAGGTTTCCACTGCCTGCCCGGCATCGGCCTGGTCTACCCGGACGACTGGGCGCCCATGACGACGGCACAACTCACCGCGCCGAACCTGGCCGCGGCCGACACCACCGGCGTGGTGGTCGGCCCCTTCGAGTGGACTCCGTCGCAGGTCGGCCACGAGTGCCTGTTCTTCAGCGTCTCGGCCACAGGCGACGCCAGCAACATCGACGGGCGTATCACCGGCTCCATCCCCGAGTGGCGCCTGGTGCCCTTCGACAACAACATCGGCCAGCGCAACGTGCACCCGGTGGCGCCCAGCCTGAGCCGCTTCGAGTTGCTGCGCCGCCAGTTCTGGCTGCGCAACCCGCTGGACCGGGCAGTCAAGGTCAAGCTGGTCGCCGAGCTGCCGCCCTTTCTGAAGGAACGCGGCTGGAGTCTGGACTTCGTCTCGGCGGGCGCCGCCAGCTTCGGCATGGCCGCCGGCCAGATGAAGGAGATCCAGTTCACCATGACGGCCGGCAAACCCTTCGACCGCGCCGACCTACCCGCCGCTGCGGACGGCCGCACCCTGGTCGTCAGCGCCGAGGCCGACGGCATACCGCTGGGCGGCATGAGTTACGAGATCGACCCCGACTACGTCGACCCCAACCTGCCGAAGTCCGAACCCTGCGCTCCGTGCAAGCCCGCCTCGCCTGGCACCCATGGCGTCGCCGATCTGGCCGCGCTGCTGAAATGCCTGGGCCAGAGCGGCGCCGAGGTCGACGGTGTGAAGATCCGCAAGCTCAACCTCGACATCCTGTTCAAGGACGACTGCTGCTGATCCAGCAGATGGCGGCGGTCGGCGCGTTCGGTCGCTGCCCATCTTGCCGACCGATCGACGGCTGTTGCGAGACAGGGCAGGGCGGCTGGACTTGGCGACCAGCGCAGGATGTGATGCACCAACGTCCAATCCAAAGCCAAAGCCAAAGCCAAAGCCAAAGCCAAAGCCAAAGCTAAGCGGGCGGCCGTGATCGCGCGCCCGGTCGCTCGAGCAGGCGCCACAACTTGATCGCACGGCGCGTCCACTGCACCAGCAGCAACAGCCGGGCGAGGCGACCGGGCTTGTCGGCTGCGGCCTTGGCCGCCGCCTTGCGGCGCCGCACCAGCCGCCAGACGCGGTGCAGCAGCACCGGCCACAACACGGCGCTGGCTGCCAGCCATGGGTGGCGAGCACGCAGCTCGCGGCCACGTCGGCGCAGCTCGACCACCACACTGCGCACGCGCAGCACCAGGTCGAGCGGGGTCTCGACGCCGCGCCAACCAGCCCGCAGTTCGGACGCCAGCTCACCACGCAGCTCGGCGCTGCGCAACAGCAACTGCTGCTGGCGCTGCAGCAGCAGGTCACGATGCGGCCAGAGCGCCTGTTTGTCGGCGTCGCTGGCGGCGACAGGTGCCGATGACGCCATGACGTTGGTGCTTCGCATGGTGAAACCGTGCACCTCAAGCGGGCGGTTTGCCGATGAACTGCTCGCGGTCGCGCTTCAGCTCGGCCAGACTCGCCGCAAACACGTTGCCCACACGTTGCAGGCGGCGCCGTGCCTCCATCAGGAACAGGCCTCCTACCCCGATGAACAAGGTGGCCGCCGCAGCCAGAGCCAGCAGGCGGTAACTGTCCCAGACCAGCGCGACCAGGAAGGTGGTCAGAAAGAACACGCCGAAGATCAACATCAACAGGCCGGCTGCGCCGCGCACCAGGGCGTCGAAAGCCAGCAGCACCTCGATCTGCAACTCGTTGCCGATCAGCTCGAGGCGCGTCTGCAGAAGCTCCAGCCCAAGCGCGGCAATGCCTTGCAGGCGAGTCAGCAGTCCGGTGGATGGGCTGGAGTCCATCGCCTCACTTGCGTGAGATCAGCGCACCCAGCAGTACACCTACGGCACCGGCGATGCCGATGGCCTTCCAGGGGTGCTCGTGTACGTAGGTGTCGGTGGCCTTGCCGGCTTCCTTGGCGCGTTCGACCGCCGTCTCCTGCCAGTGGCCGATGCGCTCACGCGCCTGGTTCAAGCGCGCCTGCAAGCGCCCGCGCGCCTCGGCCGCGCCCGGCGCCGCATGGTCGATCGTGGCCTTGAGCATCTCTTCGGCGTCGGCCACCACCATGCGCAGCTCGTTCAACAACTTGTCTCTTTGATTGGCGGTGAAGTCGTTCATGACAGCTACTCCTGTTGCCGGTGCAGCACTCTTGCTCTTGGCCCGATGTGGGTGGATCAGGCTGAGTGCTTGCACAACCCGATGTCGACCATACGCTCGCAATCGCCTGTTTGCATGATCTGCTGCAAGTAGCCGGACGCGCCGACGCCCCATCGGTCGGCGAGTTGAGTGCACTCACCGCCGCACGATCACCAAGCCCTTCAGATATTCACCCTCGGGAAAGCAGATCGTCGTCGGGTGATCGGGCGCGGCTTCCAGGCGCTTCAGGATATGGCCGTCGACTTCGGCGTCCATGCCGGCGCCGGCGACGATCTTGTGGAACAGGTCGGCGTTGATGCCGCCCGAGCAGCTGAAGGTGAAGAGCAGGCCGCCCGGGTTCAGCAGCCGCAGCGCGAGCCGGTTGAGGTCCTTGTAGGCGCGCGCTGCGCGTTCGGCGTGGGCGGTAGTCGGCGCGAACTTGGGCGGGTCGAGCACGATTGCGTCGAAGCGGCGGCCGGCCTTGAGGTACTCGCGCAAGCTGGTGTTGACGTCGGCGTCGAGCGTGCTGTGCAGCGCGGCGTCGAAGCCGTTGAGGGCGACGTGCTCGTTGGCCCGTGCCAGCGCAGCACCCGATGAATCGACGCTGATCACCTCGGTCGCACCACCCTTGAGTGCCGCCACCGAGAAGCCGCCGGTGTAGCTGTAGCAGTTGAGCACGCTGCGGCAGCCCAGTTGCTGGACCCACTCGGCGAACAGGGCGCGGTTGTTGCGCTGGTCGAGGTAGTAGCCGGTCTTGTGGCCTTCGGCGACGTCGACCTTGAGCTGCCAGCCGTGTTCGTGCACGGTGACTTCGGTCGATCCCTCGCCCCGCAACCAGCCGTTCACCACCGGCAGGCCTTCGCGGCCGCGCATGCTGGAGTCGGAGCGTTCGTACAGGCGTGTGCAGCCGGTGGCGGCGAGCAGGGCGTCGGTGATCTGGGGCTTGAACTTCTCGGTGCCCACGGCCAGGAACTGCACGCTCAGCAGGTCGCCGTAGCGGTCGGCCACCAGGCCGGGCAGGCCGTCGGCCTCGCCGTGGACCAGGCGCACGCCATTGCTCGTGGCCTCGCCCGGCAGGCCCAGGCGTCGGCGCAGAGCCACGGCGGCGTTCACCTTGCGGGTGATGAAGGCGGCGTCGATACGCTCGTGCTCGTCGAAGCTCCAGGCGCGCAGGCGGATCTGCGACTCGGGGCTGTAGGCCGCCCAGGCCAGGAACTTGCCGTCGTCGGCTTCGACGCGCACGGTTTCACCGGCATCGGCGCGGCCCTTGGCGACGCTGCCTTGAAAGACCCAGGGGTGGCGGCGCAGGAGCGAACGCTCCTTGCCGGCGAGCAGGCGGATGGATTTCATGGCGCCATTCTCGGCGCTTGCTGCACCTGGCCGGGTGCAGCGGTGAGTGGGTTGAGGCTGGGTGGTGATCGGCGGCTGACTGATACGAAATCGAGTCAAATCCAGGAAAACACCTAGCTATTCGTGCAAACAAGTACATCTATGGCCATGCGAAGTATCAATTCCTGCATGGGTGGACGCCTAGAGTTGCGTCCGTCGGTGGCGCCCAGTGGTGCGTGCACCGCCACAGCAACAACCCCACCCTGACACCTCGCAGAGGAGACCGCTCCATGAAACTCAAGGCATCCCTGGCCATCGCCTTCGGCCTGGCCGCCGGCTGGGCGCAAGCCGCCACCGAACTCGTCATCGCCACCGTCAACAACGGCCACATGATCGAGATGCAGAAGCTGAGCAAGAACTTCGAGACCGCCAACCCCGACATCAAGCTCAAGTGGGTGACGCTCGAAGAAGGTGTGCTGCGCCAGCGCGTGACGACCGACATCGCCACCAAGGGCGGCCAGTTCGACGTGATGACCATCGGCATGTACGAGACCCCGATCTGGGGCAAGAAGGGCTGGCTGCAGGAGATCAAGACCGACGCTGCCTATGACGTGGACGACCTGCTGCCCGCCATGCGCAACGGCCTGAGCGTCGAAGGCAAGCTCTACTCGGTGCCGTTCTACGGCGAGAGCTCGATGCTCATGTACCGCAAGGACCTGGCCGCCAAGGCCGGCGTCACGCTGGGTGACAAGCCCACGTGGACGCAGGTGAAGGACTTCGCCGCCAAGATCCACGACCCCAAGGACGGCGTGTACGGCATCTGCCTGCGCGGCAAGCCGGGCTGGGGCGACAACATGGCCTTCCTGTCGACGCTGGTCAACACCTACGGTGGCCAGTGGTTCGACATGAGCTGGAAGCCCCAGCTCGAAAGCAAGCCCTGGAAGGACGCCATCACCTTCTACGTCGACCTGCTCAAGAACTACGGCCCCCCGGGCTCGTCGGCCAACAGCTTCAACGAGATTCTGGCGCTGTACAACGAAGGCAAGTGCGGCATGTGGATCGACGCCACCATCGCGGCCAGCTTCATCACCGACCCGAAGCAATCCAAGGTGGCCGACAAGGTCGCCTTCGCCCAGGCGCCGACGCAGGTCACACCCAAGGGCGCCAACTGGCTGTGGGCCTGGGCGCTGGGCATCCCGGCCAGCACCAAGAAGGGTGACGCGGCGCAGAAGTTCGTGGCCTGGGCGACCAGCAAGGACTACATCCAGCTCGTGGCCAAGACCAATGGCTGGGGCCATGTGCCCACCGGCACGCGCAAGAGCACCTACGCAAACCCCGAGTTCCAGAAGGCCGCCGTGTTCGCCGCCGCCGAAAAGGCCGCCATCGACAGCGCCAACCCCAACGACAGCACGCTGCCCAAGAGCCCGTACGTGGGCGTGCAATTCGCCGCCATTCCCGAGTTCCAGGCCATCGGCATCGCGGTGGGTCAGCAGATGAGCTCGGCGCTGGCCGGCAAGACGACGGTCGACGCAGCGCTCAAGGCGAGCCAGAACGCGGCTGACCGCGAGATGAAGAAGGCCGGTTATTACAAGTAAGGAGGCTTTCGTCTGAAGGCATCCCGGGCGCGCGGGTGATCAGCCCGCGCGCCCACTTTGTAGAAGGTCCGCCATGAACCGCTTATTGCCCCGCGCCCTCATGGCGCCTGCAGTGGCCACGCTCTTCCTGTGGATGATCGTGCCGCTGGTGATGACCCTGTACTTCTCGGTCATCCGCTACAACCTGATGCAGCCCGAGAACGTCGGTTTTGCCGGGCTGGACAACTTCGAATACTTCTTCACCGACCCGAGCTTCGGCTCGGCGGTGATGAACACGCTCATCTTGCTGGGCAGCGTGATCGTCATCACCGTGCTGATGGGTGTGGCCATCGCGCTGCTCATCGACGATCCGTTTCCCGGTCGCGGGCTGGTGCGGGTGCTGCTGATCTCGCCCTTCTTCGTCATGCCCACGGTGAATGCGCTGCTGTGGAAACACATGATGATGAATCCCATCTACGGCGTGCTGGCGCAGGTGTGGATCTTCTTCGGCCTCACGCCGATCGACTGGCTCACCGACTTTCCGCTCGGCTCGGTCACCATCATGGTGGCCTGGCAATGGTTGCCGTTTGCGACGCTGATCTTCATCACCGCGCTGCAGAGCATGGACCGCGACCAGCTCGAGGCCTCGCGCATGGACGGCGCCACCTACCTGCAGCAGCTGCGCTACCTCTACATCCCGCACCTGGGCCGCTCGGTGGCGGTGGTGGTGATGATCGAGATGATCTTCCTGCTCAGCGTGTTCGCCGAGATCTTCACCACCACGGGCGGCGGGCCGGGTGATGCGAGCACCAACGTGGCCTTCCTGATCTTCAAGCAGGCGCTGCTGAACTTCGACGCCGGTGTGGCTTCGGCAGGCGCCTTGTTTGCAGTCGTGCTCGCAAACATCGCCGCCGTCTTCCTGATTCGCCTCGTCGGCAAGAACCTCGACTGAAGCCATGCATCCAGCTGCTGCGCCCACCGATATCGCGCCTGTGCTGCTCGCCGTAGGGTGTCCACGCGCAATCTCGGCGCGCTCGCGCGCTGCCTGCCTGGCTTCGGCCGCTGATGCCAAGTCGCAAACCCACTTTCTCTCCGGCTCTGGCAGTGCGCACGGCGGTCGCCTGGATCGTCACGCTGCTGCTGTTCTTCCCGCTCGGCTGGCTGGTGCTCACGGCGTTCAAGACCGAGCTGCAGGCCATCTCGGTGCCGCCGCTGCTGATCTTTCCGCCGACGCTGGAGAACTTCGCCATCGTGCAGGAGCGCAGTGACTACGCCCACTATGCCTGGAACTCGCTGGTGACCAGCGTGGCCAGCACGCTGCTCGGGCTGGCGCTGGCCGCACCAGCGGCGTATTCGATGGCCTTCTTCAAAGGCCGGCGCACCAAGGACATCCTGATGTGGATGTTGTCCACCAAGATGATGCCGGCGGTGGGCGCTCTCATGCCCATCTACGTGCTGGCGCAGTGGAGCGGCCTGCTCGACAGCACCCTGGGCCTGACCATCATCTTCACCATGAGCAACCTGCCCATCATGGTGTGGATGTTGTATTCGGGCTTCAAGGACATACCGCCCGACATCCTCGAAGCCGCACGCATGGACGGCGCCACCTTGTGGCAAGAGGCACGCCAGGTGCTGCTGCCGCTGTCGATGGGCGGTTTTGCGTCGACCGGCCTGTTGTGCCTGGTGCTGAGCTGGAACGAGGCGTTCTGGAGCCTCACCCTCACCGCCGCCAAGGCCGGCACCCTGGCCGCACTGATCGCGCAGTACTCCAGCCCCGAAGGCCTGTTCTGGGCCAAGCTCAGCGCCGCCTCACTCATGGCCATCGCCCCCATCGTGGTGTTCGGCTGGTTCAGCCAGAAGCAGCTGGTGCAGGGCCTCACGTTCGGCGCCGTCAAGTAAACAACGCCCCCCCCCCCCCCCCCGCGCGCGGGCCCCCCCCGGCGCGCATTCCGGAGACTCCCCCATGGCCTACCTTCAGCTTCAAGCCATCGAGAAGTTCTTTGGCGAACTGCGTGCCATCAAGGGCATCGACCTCGAGATCCAGCAAGGCGAGTTCGTCGTCTTCGTCGGCCCGTCGGGCTGCGGCAAGAGCACACTGCTGCGCCTGATCGCCGGGCTCGAACAGATCGACGGCGGCAAGCTCGTGCTCGACGGGCGCGACATCACCGAGCTGCCATCGAGCAAACGTGATCTGGCGATGGTGTTCCAGAGCTACGCGCTATACCCGCACATGAGCGTGTTCGAGAACATGAGTTTTGCGCTCAAGCTCGCGGGGGTCGACCCGGCCATCATCAAGGACAAGGTCGACCGCGCCGCCGCCATCCTCAACCTCACGCAGTACCTGGACCGCACACCCAAGGCGCTGTCGGGCGGGCAGCGTCAGCGGGTGGCCATCGGCCGCGCCATCGTGCGTGCGCCCAAGGTCTTCCTGTTCGACGAGCCACTGTCGAACCTCGACGCCGCGCTGCGTGGCCAGACCCGCGTGGAGATCGCCAAGCTGCACCGCGACCTGGGTGCCACCACCATCTACGTCACGCACGACCAGGTCGAGGCCATGACGCTGGCCGACCGCGTGGTGGTGCTGCGCGACGGCGTGATCGAGCAGGTCGGCACACCACTCGAGCTGTACGACAAGCCGGCCAACCAGTTCGTCGCCCAGTTCATCGGCACGCCGCAGATGAACGTCATCGCCGCCGCGTCACTGCCGCAATTGCAGGGCGTGTACGGCCTGCCTATCCCGGCCGGTGGCTTCGTCGGCCTGCGGCCCGAGAACCTCACGATCCGGCCCTCGGGTTCGGGCGGTGTGCAGGGCCAGGTCGAACTGGTCGAAGCGCTGGGCGCCGAAACCCTCATCTACGTGCAGACCGGCGCGGCCCAACTCGTGGCGCGCCAGAACACGCGCACGCGGCTGCGGGTGGGCGATCACGTGGGGGTGGACATCGACGCCGACTCGGCCCATCTGTTCGACGCCCAGGGTCGTATCACGCGCACCGGCGCGGCCGCAGCACATTGAGTGGACACACTCCGAAGGATGACGTGATGACTGCAGTACTGACTGGCCAGGTGGCCGTCGTGACCGGCTCGGCCTCGGGCATCGGCCTGGCCAGTGTGGAGGCCTTGCTCGCCGCCGGTGCCCAGGTGGTGCTGGTCGACCGTGATGCCAAGGCGCTGGCCGCGCAATGTGAGCGACTGGGTTCAGCCGCTCAGCCGCTGGTGCTGGACCTGCTCGACCCTGCCGCCTGCGCCAGCCTCGTGCCCAGGGCGCTGGCGCTGGCGGGCGGGCGCATCGACATCTTCCACGCCAACGCCGGCACCTATGTGGGCGGTGATCTGGTGGACGCCGACACCGCGGCCATCGACCGCATGCTCAACCTCAACATCAACGTCGTGATGAAGAACGTGCACGACGTGTTGCCGCACATGATCGAACGCGGCCGGGGCGACATCATCGTCACCAGCTCGTTGGCGGCCCACTACCCCACGCCCTGGGAGCCGGTGTACGCCGCGTCCAAGTGGGCGATCGACTGCTTCGTGCAGGTCACGCGGCGACAGGTCTTCAAACACGGCATCCGGGTCGGCGCCATCTCGCCCGGCCCGGTGGCCACCGGCCTGCTGGCCGACTGGCCGGCGCAGAAGCTTGCCGATGCCCGCGCCGCCGGCAGCCTGATCGAGCCCGCCGAGGTGGCCGAGGTCATCCTCTTCATGCTCACCCGCCCGCGCCACATGACCATCCGCGACGTGGTGATGCTGCCCACCAACTTCGATCTGTGAGCCTCCGACATGAACCGCATCCTCCACATCGGCCTGGGTTCCTTCCACCGCGCCCACCAGGCCGTCTACCTGAACCAGTTGCACAAGCTCGGTGACACCAGCTGGGTGCTGGCCGGATGCAACATCCGCGCCGACATGGCCGACACCATCGCCGCACTGCAGGCCAGTGGAGGCGCCTACACGCTGGAGACCATCTCGCCGCAGGGCCAGCATGTCTACGAGCGCATCACCGCCATCAAGCAGGTGATTGGCTTCACGCCCGATCTGGCCGGGCTGATCACCTGCGGTGCCGACGCGGCCACCAGGATCATCAGCTTCACCGTCACCGAGGCGGGGTATTACCTCGACGCCAAGAACCGCCTGGACCTGGACACCTTCGCCGACCTGCGCGCCGACCTGGCCGCCAGCAAGACGGGTGTGGCACGTGACAGCACTGCGTGGACGATCTACGGTGCGCTCACCGCCATCCTGCGCCGGCGCATGAACGCGGGCGGCGGCGACGTCACCTTGCTCAACTGCGACAACCTGCGCCACAACGGCGAACGTTCGCGCGCCGGCCTGCTGCAGTTCATCGAGATGACCGGCGAGATGGACCTGCTGGCCTGGGTGCTGGCCCACACCGTGAGCCCCAACGCCATGGTCGACCGCATCACGCCGCGCCCCACACCCGCCGTGCGTGAACGTGTGCTGGCCGCCACCGGTGTGGACGACCCGGCCGCACTGATGGGCGAAAGTTTCATCCAGTGGGTGATCGAGGACCACTTCATCGCCGGCCGCCCGGCCTTCGAGCGTGTCGGCGTCGAGATGGTCGATTCGGTGCAGGCGTATGAAGAAGCCAAGATCCGCCTGCTCAACGCGACACACAGCTGCATCGCCTGGGCCGGCACGCTGGTGGGCTACACCTACATCCACGAAGGCACACTCGACTCGGTGATCCGCCAGATGGCGTACGACTACGTCACCGACGACGTCATCCCCGTGCTGAGCCCCAGCCCCATCGACCTGGCCGCGTATCGCGACGTGGTGCTCGACCGTTTCGGCAACACGGCGATTGCCGATACCAACCAGCGTGTGGCGATGGACGGTTTCAGCAAGATCCCCGGCTTCATCGCGCCCACCTTGCGCGAGCGCCTGGCGCGCAGTGAACCGATCGCCAGCGTGGCCATGTTGCCGGCGCTCTTCCTGGCCTACCTTCAGGTGTGGCACCAGGGCGGCATCGCCTACACCTACCAGGACCAGGCCATGGACCCGGCCGTGGCGCATGCCATCTGCGACGCCGCCGACCCGGTGGCCGCCTTCTGCGCGGATGCGCCGTTGTGGGGTCCGCTCGCAGGTGACGCCCGGCTCGTGGCTGCGGTCCGCGACGCCAGCCAGCGGGTGGCGCGATTCGTGGCCGAGCATGGCCGTCGCCACGCCAGTACCCAGTCCTGACACCGACCCTGGCGCCCGAGGCCGACGCACGTCGCCTGACCGCGCAGGCACGCCCCGTCCCCACAACGCGTCGGCCCCAAGGCACATCCGGTTTCGTTATCGTCCCGCCATGTCAGCCAAACCCCGCGCCTTGCCGCGCCAGCTCAAGCCCGAGCTGGAGCACGACTACGCCCGCTCGCCCTCGCTGGGTTACGAGCAGCCGGCCGATGTGGGTTTCATCCGTTGCCTGGAGCATGGCTTCCCGACGCCGCTGGCGCGCTGGCATTTCCACGACGAATACGAGCTGCACCTCATCGTCGCCACCTCGGGCAAGGCCTTCGTGGGTGACTGGATCGGCCAGTTCCAGCCCGGCCATCTGGTGCTGACCGGGCCGCGCCTGCCGCATAACTGGATCAGCTTCGACCTGCCCGAAGGCGGCGTGGCGCAGCGTGATCTGGTCATCCAGTTCAGCCATCAGCCCATCGAACGTGCCGCCGACGAGTTGCCCGAACTCGCCGAAGCCCTGCCCATGCTGGCGCGTGCCAGCCACGGCATCGAGTTCTTCGGCATGTCCGACCAGGTGCAGGCGCGCTGGCAGTCCATCAAGGGCAGCCGCGGCCTGCGGCGCTTCGCGGCCTTCTGCGACCTGCTGGCCGACCTGAGCCACTGCACGGACTACCGCCTGCTCAGCAATGTGCAGATGCAAAGCGCCGAAGACGAAGGCAGCCAGGGCCAGATCGACCAGGTGGTGAGTCGCATCACCGACCAACTCGCCCAGCCGCTCAGCGCCGCCGAGATCGCCGCCGAACTGGGCATGAGCGAAAGCCGCTTCAGCCGTTTCTTCCGCCGCGCCACCGGCAACACCTTCACCGACTTCGTCAACCGCGTGCGTATCAACCGCGCCTGCCAGCTGCTGATGGAAAGCGACCGCCGCATCACCGACATCTGCTACGAGGTGGGCTTCAACAACGTCGCCAACTTCAATCGTCGTTTCCTCGAGATCAAGGGCATGACCCCCAGCGAGTTCCGCAAGCAGGCGGACAAACGGTTTGCCGGCAGCTCGCTGAACTGACGGCGGCGCATCCACCGGCCGCGCAAGCCGATCGCGCGCCTGTGATCCTGGCCCAGACCTCACAACTTCCAGGCATCAACCATGTACCTCGGCCTCGACCTAGGCACCTCCGAACTCAAAGCCCTGCTGCTGGCCGACGATCACCACATCGTTGCCACGGTGGGGGAGCCGCTCACGGTGCAACGCCCGCATCCGCTGTGGAGCGAGCAGAACCCCGCCGACTGGTGGGCCGCCACGCTGCGCGCCGTCGACCGGCTGGTGGCCGACCATCCGCAGGCGATGGCCTCGCTGCGTGCCATCGGCCTGTCGGGCCAGATGCACGGCGCCGTGTTGCTGGACGAGCATGAGCAGGTGCTGCGCCCGGCCATCCTCTGGAACGACGGCCGCAGCGGCGCCGAATGCGCCGAGCTTGAAGCCGCGCTGCCCGAAACGGTCGATGGCCGAGGCCTGCACGCGATCACCGGCAACCTCGCGATGCCCGGCTTCACCGCGCCCAAGCTGCTGTGGGTGAAGAAACACGAGCCCGACATCTTTGCCCGCACCCGCCGTGTGTTGCTGCCCAAGGACTGGCTGCGCCTGATGTTGTGCGGCGAGGCCGTGAGCGAGATGAGCGACG
The DNA here is from genome assembly GCA_016702605.1 of Candidatus Intricatilinea gracilis. Lineage (GTDB taxonomy): Bacteria > Pseudomonadota > Gammaproteobacteria > Burkholderiales > Burkholderiaceae_C > Sphaerotilus > Sphaerotilus gracilis. The sequence goes on along the minus strand of JADJDQ010000003.1, from coordinate 476,278 downwards.
CCGCCGGCACGCTCTGGCTGGACGTCGGCCGACGCCGCTGGTCACCCGCCGTGCTCGCCGCCTGCGGCCTCACCGAGTCGCACATGCCGCGCCTGGTGGAAGGCAGCCAGGTCTCGGGGTACCTCAAGTCCGAGCTGGCGCGCCGCTGGGGCATCCCGACCCAGAACGCCGAAGGCAACTCGCGCTGCATCCCCATCGCTGGCGGCGGCGGCGACAACGCCGCCAGCGCCGTGGGCATCGGCGCCGTGCGGCCGGGTGAAGGTTTCGTGTCACTGGGCACCAGCGGCGTCATCTTCCTCACCAGCGATCGTTTCCGCCCCAACCCCGCCAGCGCCATGCACGCCTTCTGCCACGCGCTGCCCGGCACCTGGCACCAGATGAGCGTGATGCTCAGCGCCGCCAACGGCCTGGCCTGGGTCAAGAGCCTGCTCGGCGCCGAGAGTGAAGCCGCGCTGCTCGCCCAGGCCGCGCAGCTCACCGCCGAGCAACGAGCGCGTGCGCCGATCTTCCTGCCCTACCTCAACGGCGAACGCACGCCGCACAACAACCCGCACGCCCAGGGCGTGTTCTTCGGCTTGGCCAACGAACACGACGCCGCCACGCTGGCCTGGAGCGTGATCGAAGGTGTGAGCTTCGGCCTGCTCGACGGCTGGATGAGCCTGGGCGCGACGCCGGGAGAGGTGCAAAGCCTCAGCCTGGTCGGCGGCGGCGCTCGCAGCGCCCTGTGGGCCCAGCTGCTCGCCGACGTCATCGGCGTGCCCATGGTCACGCGTGAAGGCGGCGAAGCGGGCGGGGCATTGGGCGCGGCGCGGCTGGCCTGGCTGGCGGATGGCGGGACGGTCGAGCAGGTTTGTCTGGCGCCGAAAGTGGCGCGGATGTTCGAGCCGAACGCAGCAGCTGCCCCCGTTCTGGTCGAACGATCCGCGCGTTTTCGTCGCCTCTACGCCGCGGTGTGCAGCGAGTTCACGCAAGCCTGAAATCGAGCTTCGCCAGCGCCAAGCGGTGGCGGTTCGGTATCCGTCAAGCCTCAGGGCTTCTTCTTCGCCCGCGGATGCGCCGCGTCGTACACCTTGGCCAGGTGCTGGAAGTCCAGCCGCGTGTAGACCTGTGTCGTGCTGATCTGCGCGTGGCCCAGCAACTCCTGCACGGCGCGCAAGTCGCCGCTGGATTGCAGCAGGTGGCTGGCGTAGCTGTGGCGAAGCATGTGGGGGTGGACGTGGCTGGGCAGGCCGGCGTCGCGGGCGCGTTCGGCCAGGCGGCGGCGCAGCTGGCCGTCAGTGAGGCGGCTGCCTCGGCGGCTGGTGAAGAGGGCGGGTTCGCCGTCATTGGCCATCGCGGGGCGATGCGCCAGCCAGGTGCGGACGGCGTCGATGGCCTTGCCGCCCAGGGGCACGCTGCGACGTTTGCTGCCTTTGCCGAGCACGTGGGCGTCGGCGCTGTCCAGATCCAGCCAGCCGGCCGAGCTGGGCGAGCCGGGGTAGTCCAGGCTGCAGAGTTCGGCCACACGCAGGCCGGCGCCGTAGAGCAGTTCGACGATGGCGTGGTCGCGCGCTTCCAGCACCGGGTCGAAGTTGGGGTGGGCCTCGCTGCGTTCGTGTTCTGCCAGGCTCACCGCCTGATCCACCGCCAGCGCCTTGGGCAGCGGGCGTTTGGCCTTGGGGGCGCGCAGGCCTTCGACCGGGTTGTTGAGCGGGATAGGGGCGGCTGCAGCCGCGGCCAGAACTGCGCTGGCGGACGGTGCATGCGCGCCTGTTGCCGACACCGATGCCGCCACGGACTTTGGAGCCGTTCCCGACGCAGTTGTCGTCGTGGTTGCGACGCCCGCCGCTGCCCGGGCCGCCTGCCGCGCCGCCAGCAGCTGGCTCAGTTCGGACTGCTTGCACCACGAGCGGTACAGCCCGCGCCAGGCCGCCAGGTGGATGGCGATGCTGCGTGGCGCCAGACCCTGGCCGTGCAGGGCGGCGGCCCAGCGGCGCACATGGTGAGGCGCGACCTTGTGCAATTCGACGCCGGCTTCGGCCGCGAACTGCTGCAGGCGCACCAGGGCGTCGCGGTACATGGCGCAGGTGCGCGGGGCCAGGCGGCGCTGCACTTCCAGCTCCTGCAGCCAGGCGGCGCAGGGTGGGGCGAGCGGACGGCGCCGCAGGGCGAGTTCGGTGGCCGCAGCCGGTTCGGTCGATGCGGGAGCCGGGCGCATGGGCTTGTGCGCCGCGTGGCTCAGACGGGGTCGGGCAGCAGGCGCGCCAATGCCGCGCTGGCGATCTCGCCGATACGCACGAGAAAATCGGTGCCCATGTCGGCGCTGTAACGCGTCGGGTCGGGTGAGCCGAGCACGAGCAGACCGAAGGCGGGCACCGACAACAGGCCACGCAGCGGGACCATGGCCATCGACGACACGGCGCTCGGTGTCTCCATCCACTGCGCCACTTCGAAACCCGAGTTGGCGCCGCAGTAGGGCAGGGTGAGGCTCGAGGCGAAGCTGCGCATGTCGGCGCTCACGCCGGTGGCGAAGTCGGCCTCGGCATAGTCGGGCGCCACGCCCCAGACGCGCAGCGCCGCCTGCGGGATGAGGAACTGTTCACTCAGCTCCTCGACCAGCACGCCGGGCAGGTCGATCGGGTCGTTCACCAGCATGAGCGAGCGCGTCCACTCGTGCAGGCGGTCGGCGATGGCGGTGTTTTCCTGGCTGTTGCGGATCATGTCCATGATGCGCCGCTCCAGGCCCTTGATGCGGTCGCGCAGCATTTCCATCTGGCGCTGCTGCAGCGACACGGCGCGGTGGCTGTGCGGGCTGGCCAGCTGCACGCTGGCGAGCAGTTCCGAGTGGCGCTCGAAGAAGCTCGGCGTGTTGGCCAGGTAGTTGGCGATGTCGTCTTCGGTGATGCCCTGGATGTTGCTGGTCGTGGTCTGGTTGTCGTTCTGGGTCACAGGTCGATCTCCCCTTCGAAAACGGTTTCGGCCGGGCCGGTCATCAACACAGGATGTCCCTGGCCCGCCCATTGGATGGTGAGTCGCCCGCCGCGGGTCTCGACGTCGACGTTGTCGCCCAGCCAGCCCAGCCGGATGCCGGCCACCACGGCGGCGCAGGCGCCCGTGCCGCAGGCCAGCGTCTCACCTGCATCACGTTCATACACGCGCAAGCGGATGGCGCTGCGCGACACGATCTGCATGAAGCCGGCGTTGACCTTGCGGGCAAACCGCGCGTGGCGTTCGACCAGCGGGCCGAGGCGTTCGACATCGGCGGTGTCCACATCGTCGACACGTTGCACGGCGTGTGGGTTGCCCATCGAGACGACGGCGACGTCGACGGTGGTGGTGCCCTGGCCATCACTCAGCGCCAGTGGCCAGAGCTCGAAGCCGTTGAGCTCACGCGGCACGAGGCCGGCGGCGTCGAACGGCACACGGGCATGCTCGAACACCGGCTCGTTCATGTCGACCGTGACGCGACCGTCGGGCTGGGCGCGCAGTTCGATCAGGTTGTTGACGGTCTCGACACGCACCACACTCTTGTCGGTCAGGCCATGCTGGCGCACGTAGCGCACGAAGCAACGCGCGCCGTTGCCGCAATGTTCGACCTCGTCGCCGCTGGCGCCGTTGAAGATGCGGTAACGAAAGTCCACGCCCGGCGTGTCGCTCGGTTGCACCACCAGGATCTGGTCGGCACCCACGCCGAAACGCCGGTCGCCCAGGCGCTGCAGTTGTGCGCGGCTCAGGTCGAGCGGCGCACGGGTGGCGTCGAGCACGACGAAATCGTTGCCCGCGCCTTGCATCTTGGTAAAGCTCACACGCATGGGTGGATTATCGCGGCCGCGCTGCGCCACGGCGCTTCACACGCTGTGGCTGCGCGGATCGACCGGCATCGAAGATGCTGCGTTGTTACGTCCCGCCGGCTAGCATGCGCGCCGCCCACCTACCCCTCGCCACGGAAATCGTCATGCACCACACGTCCGCCCGCAGCCGCACTCACTGGCGCCACACACCGGGCCTGCTGGCCTGGCTGATGGGCACGTCGATGGGCACGCTATTGGGTGCGATCTGGCCGGCGCACCACGCCGTTGCGGCCGATGCACCACAGGCCGCGGCGGCTGCGGCGTCGGCACCTGCCGAGGGTGTACGCAAGGCCTTGTTCGAGCCATTCACGGCGGCGCAGGACCTGGTGCGGGCCAGGAAGTTTGTCGAGGCGCGCGCCAAGTTGACCGAGATCGAGGCCACGCCGGCGCTGTCGCCCTACGAGGCCTATCAACTCGATCGCCTGTTGTTCACCACCGCCGTGGCGCTGAACGACGGCGCTGCGGCTCAGGCGCGTTACGACCGCGTGGTGGCGAGTGGCCGGCTCACCGAGGCCGAACTCGCGCCGCTGCTCTACAACGTGATGGTGGCGGCCTACCGCGCCGAAGACCATGCCCGCGCCGCCGCGGCGGCCGTCAAGGTGCGGGCGCACCCGGCGATGGACGCCGACATGCGTGATCAGGCGCAGCAGATCCAGATCCAGTCGCTCTATCTGGGCAAGGACTATGTGGCGGCGGCGCGGGAACTCGAAGCCGATCTGGCCACCCGGCGCGCCGCGGGCAAGACGCCGTCCGAGCAGAGCCTGCGCATGCTGGCCAGCAGCTACAACCTGACCAAGGCCACTCCCAGCTACTTCGGTGTGATCGAACAACTCGCGGTGACTCATCCCAAGAAGGACTACTGGCTCGAGTTGATCGGGCGGGTGCAGTCCCAACCCGGCTTCGACGACCGGCTCTGGCTCGATCTGCAGCGCTTCAAACACGCTGCCCTGGGCCCGGGGGATGCCAACGACTACTTCGAAAGTGCCGAGGCGGCGCAGCAGGCCAATCTGCCGGTCGAGGCGCGCAAGCTGCTGGACGCCGGTTACGCCGCCGGCCTGCTCGGCCAGGGTGCGCAGGCAGCCGAACACAACAAGCTGCGCGCCACCGTGGCCCGTCAGGTGGAGGAGGACGCCGCCGTCATCGACAACGCCGCCGCGGCGGCGCGGGTGTCGCGCGAGCCAGTGGCGCTGGTGCACTGGGGCATGAGTTTTGTCGCCGCCGGCAAGGTCGACCAGGGGCTGGCCCTGCTCGAAGAAGCACTCACCAAACCGACACTCAAACGCCCCGACGACGTGCGCCTGCGGCTGGGGGCAGCGTATGCAATGGCTGACCGCAAGGATCAAGCCGTCAAGACACTGCAGACCGTGAAAGGTAGCGACGGCGCCAGCGACATCGCCCACTTGTGGCTGCTGCTCCTGAAGCTGCCGGCGGCAAGGTGACTCAGTAAAAGCCCGGCTCACCCGCCGGACGGGTCTTGAAGCGTTTGTGCACCCACAGGTACTGGGCCGGGTTGCGGCGCACCTCGGTCTCGATCCAGCGGTTCATGAGGGTCGTGTCGGCCACGGCATTGGTGGTCGGGAAATCGGTCAACGGGGGCAGGAAACGCACCTTGTAGCCCTGGCCGCCGGGCAATAACTCGGCCACCACGGGCTGCACCACCATGTCGAGCGCACGCGCCATGCGTGAGGGCGCCAGCAGCGTGGCGGCATCGATGCCGAAGAAGGGCACGAAGGCGGCGTCGCGCTCGCCGAAGTCCATGTCGGGCAGGTTGAAGAAGGCGTCGCCACGTTTGATGGCGCGCATCAGCGGTTTGGCGCTGTCGCTGCGCGGGTAGATCTCGGCGTTGCCGAATCGCAGCCGGCCGGCCTTCATCGCAGCGTCGAACACGGCGCTGCTTTGTTGCTGGTAGATGGAGCCGACCTTGCGGGTCTGGAACAGCTGGGTGGCGGCCCCCGCCACGTCCAGGCCCAGGAAATGCGGCACCAGCCACATCACCGGGCGTTCGCTGCGTTCGGCCAGGTGCACGTCACCTTCCACGTGAATGAGGGTGCGCAGCCTGGCTGGGCTGGCGTACCACAGCAGGCTGCGCTCGAGAAAGCTGCGGCCCAGCCAGCCGAAGTGCTCGCGTGCCAGCGTCACGCGTTGTTCGTCGCTCAGCTCGGGCAGGCACAACTCGAGATTGCGGATGGCGATGCGACGGCGCTTCTTGCCCACCACCCACAGCAGCGAGCCCAGGCCACGACCCAGCGCGGCCAGGGCCGGCATGGGCACCCAGTGCAGCAGCCACAGCAGGCCCAGGGCGAGGCGGGCCATCAGGGCTGGCCCTTCGGGCTGGCGTCTGCAGCGGCGGGGGCGGGCCCTGAGGCCGGAACCGGTGCCGGTGCGACAGGGTCCATCGGCCGGGGTTGCTTGTAGCGGTGGTAGGACCACAGGTATTGGCCTGGCGCCTGCAAGATCAGTTGCTCCATCGCTTGGTTGATCACCGCGGCGCATTCTGCCGCGTCGCCGCCGGTGGGCAGGGCGACCGCAGGTTCGGCGGCACGGATCAGGTACTGCCCGCCGGGCAGGCGCTCGCACCACACCGCCAGCCAGGTGCAGCCGGTCTGCTGGATCAGCCGCGCCAGCAGTGTCATGGTGTAGGCCGGCTTGCCGAACCACGGGGCCCACACACCCTGCCCCTCGGGCGGCACCTGGTCGGGCAACAGGCCCACACAGTCGCCCTGCTTGAGGCTGCGGATCATGAGCCGCACACCCGCCAGATTGGCCGGTGCGGTGAGCAGGCCCGGGCGGCTGCGAGAACCGGCCACCAGTTCGGCCAGCCAGGGCTTGCGTGCCGGGCGGTACAGCGCCGTCATCGGATGCCGCGTGCCCCAGTGTTCGGCGTACGACTGGGCGATGGCCTCGAATGCGCCGAGGTGCGGCGTCACGATGATCAGCCCCTTGCCTCGCGCCAGCGCGGCGTCCACAAGCTCGCGGCCTTGCCACTGCACGCGATCGCCGAGCAGCGCGTCCTGCGGGCGCAGCCACAGGTAGGGCAGCTCGGCAAGCATGCGGCCGCTGTGGCCGATGGCGCCGCGCGCCTGGTCCATGGTCAGGCTGGCCTGCGCCACATGGGCGCGGGTGCGCTGACGGTAAGTCGACGAACTGGCCCAGGCCAGCCAGCCCAGGCTGGCGCCCAGGCCGTGCATCAACGGCAGGGGCAGGCGGGCGGCGAATCGAAACAGCGTGGTGATCACGGTCAGCAGGGCAGGTGGTTGGTCGGATGTGCTGCAAGACGACGCGGAGGATCGTCCAGCTGAGCTTGCCGGGTCGGCGCCGCCAGAAGAATACGTGTCCGGATTGTCCGGCACCCGGCGCACATTGCAGCGGCGCCGGGTGCCGGACGATGGTCGGTCGAACGTCCCGCTCGGTCGGGAGCCCGCATCCTCAGGTCTGACATGCCACAAACAGCGCTGCGTCGGCCCGCCTGTTCACGGCGTCGGAATTGCGAGCGCACCTAAAATGGCAGTTCGCCGAGTTAAAGAACAACTTGCGGGGCGACGATCCGGTGATCGACCAGGCCAGCCACACAGCCGGCCCAGTTTCACGGAGCGCATCACCGGTGACGGTGTTGACCAAGTACCGCTAAAGCGTTCGCCGCAAGCTCCCGGTGAGACCAAGGCGAACAGGCCCGATCTCAACCTTCACTGGAGCCCCCACGTGGCGAACGACTTCCTCTTCACTTCCGAATCCGTCTCCGAAGGCCATCCCGACAAGGTGGCCGACCAGATCAGCGACGCCATCCTCGACGCGATCTTCAAGCAAGACCCGCGCAGCCGCGTCGCCGCCGAAACCCTGTGCAACACGGGCCTCGTGGTGCTGGCCGGCGAGATCACGACCAACGCGCATGTCGACTACATCCAGGTGGCGCGCGACACCATCAAGCGCATCGGCTACGACAACACCGACTACGGCATCGACTACAAGGGCTGCGCGGTGATGGTCTGCTACGACAAGCAGAGCAACGACATCGCCCAGGGTGTGGACCACGCCAGTGACGACCACCTCAACACCGGCGCCGGTGACCAGGGCCTGATGTTCGGCTACGCCTGCGACGAGACGCCCGAGCTGATGCCCGCGCCGATCTATTACGCGCACCGTCTGGTCGAGCGCCAGGCCCAGCTGCGCAAGGACGGTCGTATGCCCTTCCTGCGCCCGGACGCCAAGAGCCAGGTGACGATGCGCTACGTCGACGGCAAGCCGCACAGCATCGACACCGTGGTGCTGAGCAGCCAGCACGCGCCCGAATACAGCCTGGGCGACCGCATGACCGACGCCTTCTACGAGGCCGTGCGCGAAGACATCATCAAGCCGGTGCTGCCCAAGGAATGGCTCACCAACGACACCAAGTACCTGATCAACCCGACCGGCCGTTTCGTCGTCGGCGGCCCGCAGGGTGACTGCGGCCTGACCGGTCGCAAGATCATCGTCGACACCTACGGCGGCGCCTGCCCGCACGGTGGCGGCGCTTTCTCGGGTAAGGACCCGTCCAAGGTCGACCGCTCGGCCGCCTACGCCGCGCGTTACGTGGCCAAGAACGTGGTCGCCGCCGGCCTGGCGCGCCAGTGCCAGGTGCAGGTGGCCTATGCCATCGGCGTGGCCCGCCCGATGAACATCACGGTCTACACCGAAGGCACCGGCAAGCTCAGCGACGACAAGCTCAGCGCCATCGTCGCCGAGGTCTTCGACCTGCGCCCCAAGGGCATCATCCAGATGCTCGACCTGCTGCGCCCCATCTACGAAAAGACCGCCGCCTACGGCCACTTCGGCCGCGAGGAACCCGAGTTCACCTGGGAGCGCACCGACAAGGTCGCCGAGCTGCGCGCAGCTGCGGGGCTGTAAGCCCGCGCCCGCGCGGCGGGCCGGCGACCTTGGGGCGAAGCCCATATCGCGCAGCGAAGTGAGCGCAGACCACAAGGTCGCCGAGCTGCGCGCAGCTGCGGGGCTGTAAGCCCGCGCCTGGGCTGGTTATGACGGCTGGCCCAGTTCGCGCTCCAGCGCCTCGATCAGTGGTGCAAAGCTCAGACCGACGGTGTTGAACACGACCGCGTGATCGAGCGTGTCGTAGCCGTGTGCAATGCGGTTGCGCATGCCGATCGCCAGTGCGGCGTCGGGCAGCCGCTGCCGCAGATCCGGCGTGTCGTCGGGTGCACGCCGGCACGCTTCGCCGACGATCTCGACCTGCCGCTCCAGCGCCGAGCGCAGGTACTCGTCCTCACGGTAGTCCGCCAGCGTGCGCCCGCCCAGGAAGCGCAGCGCAAGGCTTGCGGCATACCGCGCGTCCTCAAGGTGTTTGGGCAGCCGCTCGGACATACAGATCGCGTCGACTGGCGTCCACCGTCCGACGCAGGTAGGGGTTGCGGATGGGCTGATCCGTTAGCAGGTCGACTCGGCGGCCCAGCAACTGCTCCAGCGCATCGGCCAGGCCCAGATAGTGGCTGGCGATGGTGGCTTGCGCCTCGGGCGTGAAGGTGGCGATGAAGTCGAAGTCGCTGCGTGCCGGATCGAAGCGCCCGTCGACGGCCGAGCCGAACACTTCCAGTCGCGCCACGCCATGTTCGCGGCACAGCCGCTCGATGTCGTTGCGGTGGGCGATCAGCGGTGGGGCCAAGTCGGAGGACATGGGTCGATTATCGACGTCACGATGTTCGGCCCTTGTTCCAGATGACGAGCCGTCGGCGCTGGCAGCCGAGTACTTCGACCTGCGCCCCGATGTCATCCACCAGATACTCGACCTGTCATGTCCGATCTGCAGCAAGACCACCGTTTACCGCCGCTTCGGCCGCGAGGAGCCCGAGTCCACCTCGGAGCGCACCGACACCGCCGCGACGCCGCGCGCGGCTGCCGACCTGCATGCCCGCGCTGGTCGCGCTTGGGAGTCGATCGACCCGAGGCGCGCCGATGAGCCTGCGCCTGGAGCAACTGCGCCGCCACGCCCTGGCGCGCAGTCTCTTCGCCCCCACCACACTGCCGGCCGCCCTGCGGCGCCTGGGCTTCGTGCAGGCCGACCCGCTGCGCGCTCCGGCCAAGGCGCAGGACCTGACGCTGCGTCACCGTGTGCGCGACTACCGTGCCGGCGAGCTGGAGCAGCGCTACCCGGCGCTGGCGGTCGAGGAAGACTTCCTCGTCAACTACGGCTATGTGCCGCGCCAGGCGCAGGCCCTGCTGCATCCACGCGAACCGCGCCACACCTGGGATGACGCCCGCTGGCAGCAGGCCCGCGCGGTGCATGACTTCGTGCGCCAGCGCGGCGTCGCGCATCCGCGCGAGGTCGACGCCCACTTCGACCACGGCACGGTGGGCAACTGGTTCGGCGGGCGCACACGTGCCAGCACCGAGCTGCTCGATGGCCTGCACTACCGCGGTCTGCTGCGTGTCGCCCGGCGCGAAGGCGGCACGCGCCTGTACGCGGTGCGCGAGTCGTCATCGCCGGGCCAAGAGCCGGTCGACCCGCTGGTCGCGCTCGACACCCTGGCCGACCTGATCCTGCAGACCTACGCCCCGCTGCCCGCACCCGGCCTGAACCAGCTGCTGAGCCTGCTGCTGGGCGGCGGCGTACCGCAATGGCGCCACCTGCGTGCGGCCACCCTGCAGCGGGCGCAGGCGCGCTGGCCCGGCGCCGAGGTCGACGGCCTGCGCTGGTACTGGCCCGCGGGTGAGGACCCGGCGCGTTGCCGCCGCCACGAGCCGGAGCGGGTCTGCCTGCTTGCGCCCTTCGACCCGGTGGTCTGGGACCGCCGCCGCTTCGAACTCTTCTGGGGCTGGTCCTATCGTTTCGAGGCCTATGTGCCCGCCGCCCAGCGCCAGCGCGGCCACTACGCGCTGCCGCTGCTGTGGCGCGACCAGGTCATCGGCTGGGCCAATCTGAAGGTGCAGGCCGGCCGGCTGGTGCCCGAGCTGGGCTATGTGCAACAGCGCCCCGCCGACCCCGCGTTCGACCAGGCGCTCGACGCCGAACTCGACCACCTGCACCACTTCCTGGGGCTGGGCTGAACCACATCGTGTGGCGGTCCCGCCGGCCGATCGTCGACCTGCTCGCTGTCGCTAGACGGACGCCGGGGGCTCAGCCTCGTTGGTCGTCGGGCGTAGCTGGATGTGCTCCCGCGCGGCACGCTGCCAGCACGCGCACTGCCAATTCGGCAAATCCCTGACCGCGTTCGGCCTGGGTCACCCAGCCCGGCAGCGTCGTCATCACCGGCACGAAGCGCGCCACGTTGGCCACCCCCACACTCAGTGGCACATGCTCGAACATGAGCTGGTCGTTGGTCGAGTCGCCGACGTAGACCCAGTCCTCGGCGACAAAGTCGATGCCCAGGCAAGCCTGCACGGCCCAGTGTGCTGCGCTGAGCTTGTTGTGTCCGCCGATCCAGCCGTTGATGTGGATCGAGCTCACCGTGGCGGTCAGGCCGTGGGCGCGCATGGTTGCCACCACGGCGTCGATGGCTTGGTCGCCCAGCTGCGTGAACTCGCTGTGGTCGATGGCGATGTCGGTGAGTCGCCCGGCGCTGTCCCGCGCCTGCACGGCGCCGGGGATGTGCGCCACGATGTCGGCCGCACAGGCCTGCAGCTTTTGCCAGTTGGCCGCACGAGTGGCAGCGTCGACGGTGAAATCGACGCGCAGTCCGCCCTGTCGCCCGCCCGGGTCGTGTGACCCCGCCGGCGGTTCGCCGGGGCAGTGTGGCTGCACCTGCACCTGCGTCTCGCCGCAGCACCGCCCATGGCCGTTCGATTCATCCGCGCCGCGCCGCAGCATCACGGCGCCGTTTTCGGCCACGATGGCCAGCACCGGCCAGGCACGCACCATGGGCTCACTCCAGCCGGCCGGCCGGCCGGTGATGGCGATCACAGGCACACCCGCGTCGCCCAGTGCCCGCAGCGCGGTCAGGGCTTCGGGTTCGATCGCGCCGTCGCGGGTGAGGGTGTCGTCGATGTCGGTGAGTACACCACGCAGCCGCGCCAGCCGCGCCAGTGGCAAGTCGCCCAGCGGTCGCAGGCGCGGCTGCACGGGTGATGGTGTTGGCGGCGGTGATGGCCAGGGCGAAGGCGCGGACAAGGGCATGGCGGCGCCAGTCTGCCATGCGTGGTGGCCGTGACCGCTTGATGTCGCGGCGCACAGATCGGTGGCTCGGGCGCGCGCATCATTCGGACACCATGCCGGCAGGCATTGCCCCGGCTCGTCGTCCGTCGCCGGGGTGACGCCCGCCCGGGCGACCGGGCGCAAGTCTGCCGTCGTTGCACAGCCCCAATCAACCGCCAGGAGCACGCCATGAGTTACGCCACCTTGATGCTGCATCTCGAACTTGGCCGCAGCAACGCCGCCTTGCTGACGCTGGCGGCCGATCTGGCCGAACGGTTCCAGGCCGGTGTGATCGGTGTGTCGGCCTGCAAGCCGGCGGCTTTTGTGGCGGGAGACGGCTACATCGACGGTGCGCTGATCGTTGCCGAATGCCGGCAACTGGCGCAAGAGACCGAGGTTGCCGAGGCCGAGTTCCGCGCGGCCCTGCAGGGCCGCGTCGCCGGACCGCTAAGCTGGCGCTCGACCTGCGACTACACACCGCTGGTCGACTTCATCGCACATCAGGCAGGTGCCGCCGATCTGATCCTCACCGCCGCCGTCAAGGGTGACTTGTTCGACGCCAGCCATGCGGTCGACACCGGCTCACTCGTGTTGCAGGCCGGCCGGCCCGTGCTGGTGGTGCCGACCGCCGGCATGCCCCTGCGTTTCGACCATGCGCTGGTGGCCAGCAACAACAGCCGCGAGGCGCGCCGTGCCGTCTTCGATGCCCTGCCGCTGCTGGCACGTATGGCCAAGGTCAGCGTGGTCGAGGTTGCCGATGAGGCGGACATGGCCGATGCACGCACCCGTGTCGCCGATGTCGTGGCCTGGCTGGCGGCCCATCACATCGACGCCACCCCGCTGGTGGCGCCCAGCATCAAGGACGACGCCGAGGCCATCTACACGCTGGCCCAGGACCAGGGCGCCGACCTCATCGTCGCCGGTGGTTACGGCCACGGCCGCCTGCGCGAGTGGGTGCTCGGTGGTGTCACGCGTGACCTGCTGCTGCGTGCCGACCGCTGCACGCTGCTGTCGCACTGAGCTGGCGCAGCGCCGCGGCGGCGCCCGGGCATCTACCTAGCCGACTGCAGGGGGCCAGCCGGCAAGATGCTTGCTTGCCGGTGTTCAGGGCCATTGGCCTCGGACGGTCGCGCGCCTGGCGCGGCCGGCACCTCGCCGTCCCACCCCCCGCAGGAGTTGCCCGTGAAGATCTTGAATCCGATGTTCAAGCTGCTTGCCACCGCCGCCGTGGCGCTGGCCGGCAGCGCCGCCCTGGCGCAGACCAAGTGGGATATGCCCACGCCCTATCCCGAGACCAATTTCCACACCAAGAACATCCGCCAGTTCGCCGACGAGGTGGGCGCACAAAGCGGCGGAAAACTCGCGATCACGGTGCACAGCAACGGCTCACTCATCAAGCACCCCGAGATCAAACGTGCGGTGCAGACCGGCCAGGTGCCGATCGGTGAACTGCTGAGTTCGGTGCAGGCCAACGAGAGCCCGCTCTACGCCTTCGACTCCAACCCCTTCCTGGCGGACAGCTACGTCGAGGCGGGCAAGTTGTGGGGCGTCGCCAAACCCGCGCTCGTCAAACGCCTGGACGGCCAGGGCATCACGCTGCTGTTTTCGGTGGCCTGGCCGCCGCAGGGCATCTATGCCAAGAAGCCGCTCGAGTCGGTGAGTGATCTGAAGGGCACCAAGTTCCGCACCTACAGCCCCACGACGGCGCGGTTTGCCGAGCTGATGGGCGCGGTGCCCACCACGGTGCAGAGCCCCGAGGTGCCGCAGGCCTTCCGCACCGGGCTGGTCGACGCCATGATCACCTCGGGCTCCACCGGCGTCGATACACAGGCCTGGGACTACCTGACCCACTACTACGACGTGCAGGCCTTCCTGCCGCAGAACCTGGTGATCGTGAACAAGGAGGCACTCGCCAAGCTCGACGCCGCCACCCAGAAGGTGGTGCTCGACGCTGCGGCGCGTGCCGAGAAGCGCGGCTGGGACGCCTCGCTGGCCGAGAACGACCGCGTCGTGAAGATCATGGCCGACAAGGGCATCAAGGTGCTCAAGCCCAGCGCCAAGATGAAGGCCGAACTGGCCGCCATCGGCAAACAGATGGCCGACGAATGGGTCAAACGCGCTGGCGCCGACGGTGAGGCCATCCTGGCCGGCTTGCGCAAGTAAGGCTGCCGGGTGCGGATCTGGCTGAACCGGCTGCACCTGGTCGGCGCCGTGCTGGCCGGTGTGTTGCTGGTGGCGGTGGCGGTGCTCACGCTCGTGCCCATCGTGCTGCGCCTGCTCGGCCTGCCGGCCCATTCGTGGGACGAGGTCGCCACCTTCTGCATGGCCGGCTCGGCCTTTCTGGGCCTGGCCGTCACCTGGCGATCCGGCGGCCATGTACGCATGGAGCTGATCGTGGCGCGCCTGCCCGGTGCCGCCGGGCGCTGGATGCAGCGCCTCGCGCTGGTCATCACGCTGACGGCCTGCGCCTACTTCACCGTCTACAGCGTGCGGTTCGTGCGCGAGAGCTACAGCATGAACGACCTGTCGCAAGGCCTGCTGCCCATCCCGCTGTGGATACCGCAGCTCGGCATGGTCGCCGGCCTGCTGCTGATGTGTCTGGCGGTGGGTGAATCGCTGTTCGATGCCCTCGGCGGCCGGGCCGATGTGCCGGCTGCCAGCGGCTCGGCGGTCGAACGGGCGGCGAGCGAGTTGTGAGACGCCCATGAGCATCCTCGCCGAATCGAGCTGGCTGCTGCTGGTGCTGCTGGTGTTGCTTGGCGCCGGGGTGTGGATCGCGCCGGTGCTGCTCATCACCGGTTATGTGGGCATGGCGCTGTTCACGCAGGCGCCGAGTGGTCCGATCATGGCCACCACCATCTGGAGCGCCAGCAGCAACTGGGCGCTCACCTCGCTGCCGCTGTTCATCTGGATGGGCGAGATCCTGTTTCGCAGCCGTATCTCGCAGGATATGTTTCGCGGCCTGGCGCCCTGGGTCGGCCGTCTGCCTGGCGGGCTGGTGCACACCAATGTGCTGGGCTGCGGCATCTTCGCGGCAATCTCGGGCTCGTCGGCCGCCACGGCGGCCACCATCGGACGCATGACCGTGCCCGAGCTGACCAAACGTGGCTACGAGCCGGCCATGGTGGCGGGGTCACTCGCCGGTGCCGGCACGCTCGGGCTGCTGATCCCGCCGTCGATCATCATGATCGTCTACGGCGTGGCGGCCGATGTGTCGATCGCCCGGCTGTTCGTCGCCGGGGTGTTGCCCGGCCTGCTGCTGATGGCGCTGTTCTCGGGTTTCATCGCGATCTGGGCGCTGGCCCGGCCCGAGCTGCAACCGCCGCGTGAGGCGGCCGTGTCGCTCGAGGACAAACTCGCCGCCGGCAAATACCTGCTGCCCACCGTGGTGCTGATTGCCGCCGTGGTGGGCTCGATCTACACCGGTGTGGCCACACCCACCGAAAGCGCCGCGCTCGGCGTGCTTGGCGCACTGATGTTGTCGGCCTGGAGCAGCTCGCTCAGCCGCGCGGTGTTCGTCGAAGGGGTGACCGGCGCGGTCAAGACCAGCTGCATGATCACCTTCATCCTGATGGGGGCGAGTTTTCTCACCGCCTCGATGGGTTTCACCGGCATACCGCGTGCGCTGGCCGAGTGGATCGCCCAACAGGGTCTGGCGCCCTGGCAACTCATCGCCATGTTGACGGCGCTGTTCATGGTGCTGGGCTGTTTCATCGACGGCATCTCGATGGTGGTGCTCACGGCGGCCGTCATCCTGCCCAGCGTCAAGGCCGCCGGCATCGACCTGCTCTGGTTCGGCATCTTCACGGTGCTGGTGGTCGAGATGGCGCAGATCACACCACCGGTGGGCTTCAACCTCTACGTGCTGCAGAACCTCACCGGCAAGGACATGTTCTACATCGCCCGCGCCAGCCTGCCGTTCTTTCTGTTGATGGCCACGGCGGTGGTGCTGATCTGGGTCTTCCCGCAGATCGTCACCGTGTTGCCGGCACAGATGTTCAACCTGGCGAAATAGCCGCCCCCCGACTGGCGCAACCCTGTCAGCCATTCGCCGAGAGCCGCAAGGCGTGAGGCGAGAGTGGCGAGGCGCCAGCCGCCGCGCCCGGTTCAGCCTGTCGGACTGGCCGCCAGTTTGAATGAGACCGCCTACCGCCTGCGCCTGCGCCTGTGCCGCAGCCGCCGGCAGGGCGCTGCCGCTGGTTCGACCGGTTGGCGTTGTCTGGGTGCGCCGCGTCCTCTGGCGTCCTGGCCGACCTGGTCGACGCCGCCGCTCTGCTGCACGCTGGCGCGTGCTGCGCACCGTGTCGGTCACCGCTGGTCGCGGCGCGATCTCGTTCCGGCGCCTGTGCACTGTGCACGGCGCGGTAGGCCCAGTGGCAGGTGGCCATCAGGTCGATCACCGCGCGCCAGACGGTGGTCGAACAGGTCGCGTCGGCCACGGCAGACCCGCCAGCCCCAGCGCGACTGTCGGTAGTCGTCGCGAGCCCACGCGGCCCTGGGCGAAGTTGTAGTCGTTCTGGACAACGCCCCGAGTGTGTCGTCGATGCCCATGCTGCCGGCCCCGTCGCTGATGTCGGCAGCGTCCTGCTGCTGCTGGTCGCGGCCGAGCTTGACGATCTGTGCCTGCGTCTGACCATAGCCGGCCCAGCTGCGCGCCAGCTGGTCGTACAACTCGCGTTCCTGGCCGGGCGCCGCGAGCGCTGCGTACGCAGCGAGTGCCTCGTTGGCACTGCGGCTGGCCTCCTCGATCTTGTCCTCGTATTCGGCGTGATAGCTGCGGTCGCTGGTGCGGCTGTGCTTGATCTCGAACTCGCGTGTGTCGACCATCGCGGCGCGTGTTTGCGCCAGGTGGCCCACACCCGTCAGCCACTTGGACGACAGTGTCTCGGCCGCCTGGTCGACGCGGCTCAGCGCGGTCAGCGACAAGGCGCCGACCACACCGGTCAACAGGAGGAGAAAGGCAAACGCGCCGTAGAGCTGCAGGCTCACCGGCAGGCCGGCCAGGCGGCCGCGCAGTTGATTGAACATGACCATGAGGTGGCTGCGGTTCCGGGCGCGACTACTTCTTGTGGCCGATGTAGGTCACGCCGATGAGCTTGCCTGCGGCGTCCTTCACCGGGTGGTAACAGGCATCGAACGCTGTGCCGAGCACATCGATCGGTCCGCAGTACGAGTCGCCCTTGATGACCGCTTCGTAGGCCTTGTTGCGCGCCAGCTGGGTGCCGATGCCACGTTTGCCTTGGGGTGTGAGCACATTGGTGCTGACACGCACGAACTCGGCGCCGTCCTTGACGAACACCGTGGCCGTGGCGCCGTGGGCCTTGCGCACCGCGTCGACCACGTCGTAGTTGTTGTTGATCTTGCGGTCGCCCCAGTAGATCGCCGGTACGGGCTTGCCGGCCACGGTGTCGCTGCCTTCCAGGCGGGGGGCGCCGATCCTGGCCAGGCGGGCATCGAGGTCGGTGATGGTGGCCTTGGGGTCGTAGGCATGGGCCGACGAAAACACGCCGAGCACGGCGATGGCGGCAGTCAGGACGACGATCGATTTCATGGCGGGATCCTCGCAGCGGGCGGGCGCCGGTCAGGGCCGGCGCGAGTGTGCCGGCAACGAGCCGACACGATGTGCCCACTGTCCGGCATCGGGGAGGCCGTATTGCGCGGAAAAGCCGGTGCCGAGTCGCCCAGTTCCGAGCCGTGGCCGACCGGTCGTGCGGCGGCCACGGGTCCATGCCTCAGGACAATGTCGACCTGCGCAGCCAGCGCAGCATGACGTCGTACAGGTCTTCGGGCCGGAAGGGTTTGGCGACGAAGTCGTTCATGCCTGCAGCCAGGCACTTCTCGCGGTCTTCGCGAAAGGCGTTGGCCGTCATGGCGATGACCGGCAGATAGGCGCCGCCGCGCAGGGCGCGGATCTGCCGGGTCGCCGCCAGGCCGTCGAGCACCGGCATCTGCATGTCCATCAACACGAGGTCGAAGTCGTTGGCCTGCGCAGCAGCCACGGCCTGTTGCCCGTCACACGCCACGGTGACGACCATGCCGACATCTTCGAGCATGCTCAGCGTGATCTCGCGGTTCACCGGCTCGTCGTCGGCCAGCAGCACACGTGCGCCGGTGTGCTGGCTCAGCAACACGGACTCGGCGTCGCCGCCGTCGGGCAGGCGGTCGGCCGCGTCGGCCGTGTCGAGTTGCAGGCGGGCGGTGAACCAGAAGGTGCTGCCCTGCCCCGGCACACTGCTGGCGCCCGTGTCGCCGCCCATCATCTGGGCGAGTTTGGTGGTGATGGCCAGGCCCAGGCCGGTGCCGCCGTATCTGCGGGTGGTCGAGTTGTCGGCCTGCTCGAAAGCGCGAAACAGCCGCGGCAACTCGTCGGCGGCAATGCCGATGCCGGTGTCGACCACCTCGAAGCGCAGCAGCACCGCCTGGTCGGTGCTGTCGACCACGCGCACGTGCAGGGTCACGCTGCCCGCCTCGGTGAACTTGACGGCATTGGTGGCGTAGTTGAGCAAGGCCTGCTGCAGGCGAGTGGCGTCGCCGCGCAGCCGCGAGGGCAGGGGATCGATCTCGCTGCGCAGCGTTATCCGGCGCAAACGCGCGCGGTCCTGCAACATCGACACGACGTTGGCCACGATGCTGTGCACCTGCACCGGGCCGTCGACCAGGCCGAACTTGTCGGCCTCGATCTTGGACAGGTCGAGCACGGCGTTGAGGATCTCGAGCAGGTGGCTGCCGGCGGCTTCGAGTTTGTCCAGCCGCTCGACCTGCTGGGGAGTCAGGCCGCCGCGGCGGATCAGGTGCGCCATCCCGGTGATGGCATTGAGGGGCGTGCGGATCTCGTGGCTGATGTTGGCCAGGAAGGCGCTCTTGGCCAGGTTGGCCGACTCGGCCGCCTGCTTGGCCTCGGCCAGTTGTGCAGTGCGTTCGGTCACCCGCTCCTCGAGATGTTCGCGGTGCCGACGTAGCTCGGCTTCGGCGGCCACACGTTCGGTCATGTCGTGGGCGATGCCCAGCACACCGACCAGGCCACCGTCGGCGCCCAGGATGGGCGTCTTGGTGGTCTCGAACAGACCGCGATAGCCGTCGGCGGCAAACGTCAGCCATTCCTCGTTGCGCAGCGGCCTGCCGGCGGCCGCCGCGGCCAGATCGTTGGCGCGGAAGAAGTCGGCCAGCTCGGCGCTGACGAAGTCGCGGTCGGTCTTGCCCACGATGTTCTCGGCAGCTGTTCCGTAGAGTCGTTCGAACGCCGGGTTGCAGGCCAGGTAGACCCCCTGGCTGTCCTTCAGCCACACGAGATCCGGGATGGACCGCATCAGGCTGGTCAGCAGGACGTTGCTGGCATCCACTTCCTGCAGCGCCTGGCCACTGGTGGCCTTGAGACTGGCGACGGCGGTGGTCAGCTGATCGAACTCGTCGGGTTGCGTCGAGCTGGCCGCAGGTGGCACGGCATGGGCGGCGCGGCGCAGGTCGTCGGGCGTGATGGCGCGCAGCTCGCGGGCCACCACCATCAGGCGACGGCCCACGATGGTGTGATAGATGAACAGCGCCAGCAGCAGCACTAGCAGGATCACTGCCATGTTGCCGGCAAAGTCGACCGCCAGCTGCTGGGCCATGTGCTGGCGTTCGGCGCGCAGGTCGGTGCTGAGTGTCAGGCTGCCGAGTGGGTGGCGCGTTTCGCCTTCGATGTGCAGCAGCGGGAAGGTGCGTGACAACACGTCGCCTGACAGGTTCTCCTGGCCCAGGGCGATGTCGGGCGCTCCGTCCTGATGCAGGCTCACCGCGCTGATGTCGGACAAACGCACGTAGCCCTTCAGCTGCGTCTGCACCTGGCCCTGATCGAAGGACCAGACGCTGTCGACCAACGCCGGAACGGTCACCGCCCCCACCGATTCGAGGTGTCGCCCGAGTGCTGCCACACGCTCGTGAAAACCGTAGGCCGCCTTGCCCGCCGAGATGAGCAGCGACGCCACACAACCCACGATCAGCGCCCAGGCCAGCATCCGGCGCGTGGCCCGGCTGCGGTAGCCGAGCAGGTCGGGCACGTCGGCCGCGCCGGTGTGGGCTGCCGAGCCGGTCGACTGGGCCGAAGCCGGGACGTCGGCCATGGCTCAGCCTGCCTTCAGCGTGGCCAGGATGCGGTCGTGGCTGCCGTCGGCCTTCATGTCGCGCAGCGTCTGCGCCAGCCGGGGCACCAGTGCCTCGTGGCGCCGGTGCAGGTAGAGGTACAGGTCCACGTTCTTCAGTGCCGGCTCCACCGGCTTGATGGCCTGGTCCATGCCCAGCGAACGGGCCAGCGCCAGGCCGTCTGCCAGGGTGTACAGCGCCAGATCGATCCGACCACTCACGAGCATGCGAAACAGTTGCTCGGGCTGGTCCACCTTGTTGACCACCCGCGCCCCGCCTACATTGGCCTCGAACATCTTCCAGCCGTTGATGAAACCCACCCGGTGCGGCGCCAGCGCGGCCCAGCCCTGGCTCAGATCGATGTCCGGCCGGTTCGAGAAAGCGACGAAGCTGATGCCGATGTAGCGCTCGGGCACCTGGATCAGGTTGGGATAACTGGTCGACAGGCCGGCCACCCGCAGACCTTCACCGTCGATCTCGCCCAGGTTGGCCGTGTAGAGCGACCGTTCGGACGGCAGGCTGACGATGTTCACCTGCATGCCCAGCCGCCGCAAGGCCTCGCGCGACAGGTCTTCGAGGGCGCGCCGGTCGAGCGGCGTGTTGTTGGTGCCGATCGTGAGGCTGGTGGCCTGTGCCTGCAGCTGGTCGACAACCAGCGTCGTCGCCAGCGTGGCCAGAAAGGCCCGCCTGCTAGTGGTCGAGAACGTCATGTCGCCGCTTCCATCGAGAGGTACTCGAGGTCGGGGCCGGCCGGACATCCATGGCCCAAAGAGATGCCCCGACCAGGGTGTTCAGCATAGTGACATGTTCGCCTCGGCGCTGCGCGTAGCCGTTGAATCTTGACAAGGCGCAAGCTCGAGCGGGCGTCAGCGCTGCCGGTGCGGGCAGTTGCGCCCGGCTGACCCACCTACTGCGCCAGTCGCTGGCGCCAGCCCAGGCCGGCTTCGGTGACACCGGCCGGCTTGTATTCACAACCCACCCAGCCGGCGTAGCCGATCTTGTCCAGATGGGCGAACAGGAAGGCGTAGTTGATCTCGCCGGTGCCCGGCTCGTTGCGCCCCGGGTTGTCGGCGATCTGGATGTGGCCGATGCGTGCGAGGTGCTTGGTCAGCGTGGCCGCCAGTTCACCTTCCATGCGCTGGGCGTGGTAGATGTCGTACTGCACGTAGGCGTTGTCGGCACCGACCTCGTCGAGGATGTCGATCGCCTGGCTCGTGTAGTTCAGGTAGAAGCCCGGGATGTCGTTGGTGTTGATCGGCTCGATCAGCAGGCGCAGGCCGGCGCGTTTGAACTCTGCCGCCGCATAACGCAGGTTGGCGACGAAGGTGCTGCGCAGCAGTGCCGCGTCCACACCCGCCGGCGCCTTGCCCGCCAGGCAGTTGAGCTGATGCACGCCCAGCACACCGGCGTAGTCGATGGCCTGGGCCACACCGGCGCGGAACTCGTCGACCCGGTCCGGATGGCAGCCGATGCCGCGTTCACCCGCGTCCCAGTTGCCGGGCGGCACGTTGTGCAGCACCAGCTTCAACTTGTTGGCGTCGAGCCTTTCACGAATCTCCGCCGCCGGCCAGGCGTAGGGAAACAGGAACTCCACCGCCGTGAAACCGGCCTGCGCAGCGCGCTCGAAACGGTCGAGAAACGGCACCTCGTTGAACAACATGGTGAGGTTGGCGGCGAACTGGGGCATGGAAGTTTCTCGCTGGGCGGACAGGGTGAAAACATCTTAGGCGCGCCAGTTGATCGGCGCGCCGGGACAAACGACGAGACGAGGCAGTGGCGTACAAGGTGTGAATGAACCGTCGCGAGCAGCCCAAGCTTGCGTCGAGTAGCGCAACCGTACACCCGTACGGTGAGCAACGCAGGCGCGAGATTGGGTTGCGCAGCAGGTTCATTCGAGCAAGCCGGCCATCTCCAGGCCCTGGCGGCCGGCGGGGTGGCGGCAGTCGATCGCCTCGAACTCGTTGATCTTGTCGATCTCGGTGCCCATGGCCACGTTGGTCACCTTCTCGAGGATCACCTCAACCACCACCGGCACACGAAAGTGCCGTGCCATGGCCTGGGCTTCGACCAGGGCGCCGGCAATCTTCTCCGGGTCGGTCACTCGCACCGACTTGCAGCCCAGGCCCTGCACCACGGCCTGGTGGTCGACGCCGTAACTCTGCAGCGCCGGGTCGGCGACGTTCTGGTTCTCGAAGGCCAGCTGCACGCAGTAGTCCATCTCGAAGCCGCGCTGACTCTGGCGGATCAGGCCGAGGTAGCTGTTGTTCACCAGCACCTGCACATAGGGCAGGCGGAACTGCGCACCCACCGCCAGCTCCTCGATGAGGAACTGGAAGTCGTAGTCGCCCGACAGGCCCACCACGGTGCGGGTCGGGTCGGCAGCGACCACGCCAAGTGCCGCCGGAATCGTCCAGCCCAGCGGGCCGGCCTGGCCGCAGTTGATCCACTGGCGCGGGCCGAACACCTCGAGGAACTGCGCCCCGGCGATCTGGCTCAGGCCGATGGTCGTCACATACACCGTGTCGCGCGGGAACGCCTTGTTCATCTCCTCGTACACACGCATGGGCTTGATCGGCGTCTCGGTGAAATGGCTCTTGCGGTGCATCAGCGCCTTGCGTTCGGCGCAGCGGCGCGCCCAGTCGCTGTAGTCCTTGAGTGCAGCCGCAGCCTGGCGTTCACGCGCCACCTGCACGAAGAGTTGCAGCGCGGCCTTGGCGTCGCTGACGATGCCGAGATCCGGATTGAAGACACGGCCGATCTGCGTGGGCTCGATGTCCACGTGCACGAAGGTGCGGCCCTTGCAGTACACCTCGGTGCTGCCGGTGTGGCGGTTGGCCCAGCGGTTGCCGATGCCCAGCACGAAGTCGCTCGCCAGCATGGTGGCGTTGCCGTAACGATGGCTGGTCTGCAAGCCACACATGCCGGCCATGAGCGGGTGGTCGTCGGGGATGGTGCCCCAGCCCATGAGTGTGGGGATGACCGGCACGCCGGTGAGCTCGGCAAACTCGACCAGCAGCTCGCTCGCGTCGGCGTTGATGATGCCGCCACCGGCCACGATGAGCGGCTTCTCGGCCGCGGCCAGCATGTCCAGCGCCTTCTCGATCTGCTTGCGTGTGGCCGCGGGTTTGTAGGCCGGCAGCGGCTCGTAGCTGTCGATGTCGAACTCGATCTCGGCCATCTGCACGTCGAACGGCAGGTCGATCAGCACCGGGCCGGGGCGGCCGGAGCGCATGAGGTGAAACGCCTGCTGGAAGGCGCGCGGCACCTGCGCCGGCTCACGCACCGTCACGCTCCACTTGGTGACCGGTTTGCTGATCGACTCGATGTCGACCGCCTGGAAGTCTTCCTTGTACAGCCGTGCGCGCGGCGCCTGGCCGGTGATGCACAGGATCGGGATGCTGTCCGCACTGGCCGAATACAGGCCCGTGATCATGTCCGTGCCCGCTGGCCCCGAGGTGCCGATACACACGCCGATGTTGCCGGCCTTGGCGCGGGTGTAGCCCTCGGCCATGTGTGACGCCGCCTCGACATGCCGCGCCAGGATGTGCGCAATGCTCTGGCGCTCGCGCAGCGCCGCGTACAGCGGGTTGATCGCCGCACCCGGCACACCGAAGGCCTGGCTCACACCTTCCTTTTCCATCACCAGCACGGCGGCCATGGCGGCCTTCATCTTGGGCATTGAAGTCTCCTGGAGTCACGGGTTTGAAAGCGGGATCGACTGAAACGGATCTTGTTTGCCCGCCCCGTTTGGCGGAAGACCAGCCACGGCGATAAGCACTATTCGCTGGAGGAATGCCCCGCGCGCATCAGGGCCCTCTACAGTCGCCCGCATGGATACCGTGGCCGGGCTCAGGCTCTTCATCCGGGTGGTCGAAAGTGGCAGCTTCAGCAAGGCCAGCATCGACCTGGGCATCACGCAGCCCACCGCCACCAAACACGTGGCTGCGCTCGAAGCACGCCTGGGCGCCCGCTTGCTGCACCGCAGTACCCGCGGCGTGACACCCACCGAAGTCGGCGCGGCGTATTACGACAAGTGCAAGACCATCGCGCGCGAACTCGACGAGGCCGACAACCTGGCCGCACTCATGCAGACGCGGGTACGCGGCACGCTGCGCATCAACTCGTCGGTGGCGTTCGGGCGCCGCGTGCTCACGCCGCGGGTGTTGCCCTTCATGCGCCTGCATCCCGAACTGCAGATCGACCTGAACTTCGAGGACCGCTACGTCAACCTGGTGGAGCAGGGCATCGACCTGGCGATCCGCATGGGTCGGCTCGCCGATTCGTCGCTCGGTGCGCGCTACCTGGGCGTCAACCCGTGGATGCTGGTGGCCGCGCCGGCCTATCTGGAGCAGCGTGGCACGCCGCAGCAGCCGGCCGATCTGGCCAGCCACGACGCGCTCATCTACAGCACCGTGCAGGGCGACGACCGCTGGCACTTCACCGGCCCGGACGGCAAGGCCGAGGCCGTGGCGGTGAAGGGCCCGCTGCGCAGCAACAACCTCTCTGCCCTGCTGGCCGCAGCCCGCGCCGGCCTGGGCCTGGCCGTGCTGCCACGTTATGTGTGCAACGACGCCCTGCGCGCCGCCACGGTCGTGCCCGTGCTGGAACGCTGGACGCTGCCGGCGCAGGAGATCCACGCCGTCTTCCCCTCACCCCGCCACGTGCCGGCCAAGGTGAGCGGTTTCATCGACTGGCTGCAAGGCCAGTTCGGCGAAGCCTGGTGGACCGAGGTGAAGTAGGGCCGCTCGGCCAGCCGCCAACAGCCGGCTGCCAGAATCCCGCCATGGACCAGCCCGAACCGCCGCCGCCGCCACCACCGGCACCCGTCGCCCAGCCGCGCAACCCGCTGCACGGCGTGACACTCGAAGCCATCGTCACCGCCCTGGTGGCGCATTACGGCTGGGCCGAGCTGGGTGAACTGGTGCCACTCAACTGCTTCATCATCGACCCGAGCATCAAGTCGAGCCTCAAGCTGCTGCGCAAGACACCCTGGGCGCGCGAGAAGGTCGAGAGCCTGTACCTCTTCATGTTGCGCGAACAGCGCCGCGACCAGTTGGCCGCCTCGCGCGGCGCCTGAGCCGAGTCAACCGCGTGGCCGGTACGGTGTCGGCCATGTCGGCGCACGGGCCGCAAACTGCGGCAGCACCTGCTGCGACCTGGACACATCGTCGTTTGCGAACATCACCCACGGGTTACTACCAGGTTTTGTGAGCCGTCCGCTTCGATCATGTTGCCTGACGGACAAATCAACCTTGGTTTATCCACAATAGTGACCATGGCCTGTGATGGCCGTGTCACTAAGATGGTTGATGCACCGGGGGTATTGGATAGATAGGTCGGTCGCGTCCGTCGCCCCGACGACCGATTAGTGTTTCCTCGTGCCGGGTAAACCACAGCAGTTCGTGCGGGCAGCACGTCATGTCACCGTGTGCGCCGAGATCGGCAGGCGACGTCATTCAAACAATGGTGTGGGGTAAACATGATCAACTTTCGCAGGCTTGCGCGGGCAGGCGTATTGGTATTGGCGGCGAGTGGTTGCGCCTATTCGACAAATGTACTGGCGGATGACCATCGAGACTCGGCCTGGTTCGACGACGACGCCAGACCCTATGGCGTGGCATTTCCAGAGTGGACGGCGCGGCTCTGGCAGCATGTCTTGTCCTTGCCTTCGGGTGACAACCCCTTGCTCGACAATGGCGTCAACAAATGTGCGATCGGGCAAAGTGGCCCGGTCTGGTTCCTGGCTGGCAACCTGGGCGGAGTGAGTCAGCGTGCTTGCGACGTGCCGGCCGACAAGGCTCTGCTGTTTCCTGTTTTCGATGCGTTCGGCTTCGATACACCAGGGGTATGTGGTCAAGGTGCTGCCGAGTCGGTGCGGTTTTATCGTGAAGGTCTTGCCGCTTTCGTCGACGGGGTATCGACGCTTGATGTCGAACTGGATGGGCGCGCCGTGCCGAAGCTTTTCGAGCGTCGTTACAGATCGACTGTATTCAGTGCGAGCCTGCCGGCCGATAACTTCTTCAACGACTTCTGCGCCGACTTGGGTGGTGTGCCTCGGGGTATCTATTCACCGGCAGTCGACGATGGTTATTACCTGATGCTCAAACCACTGTCGGTTGGCCGGCATAACTTGCGAATTCGCGCCGGGGCACCGGGATTCGAACTCGACGTCACCTACAAGCTGAATATCGTGCCGGTCGTGACACGCTGAGCCGTCGACAACACCTGCCGGGCGAACAGGACCTGTTGTCCCGGCAGCTAGTCAGCACCTACTTCACCCCCAGCCCGTTGAGCGCCTTGGCGAATTTCTTGTCGGTCTGCAGGATGTGTTTCGAGAGCCAGTCGCGCAGGAAATTCATGATCTCGGTCGAGATCATGGCGTTGCCTGCGTCGAACTTCTTCTTGAAATCCGACACGGTGGCGACGAACTTGGTGTGTTCACCCTTGTGGGCCACCGAGGCCTCGTATCGGTGTTTGGCCATCAGGCGCTCTTCGGTGCCGAAGTGGTACACGGTATATCGCACCAGTTCGTTCAGTACCGGCGTCAAGGCGTCCTTGCCGTGGCCGGCATGCATGGCGTCATTGAGTTGATTGACGAGTTCGACGAGTTTCTTGTGTTGTTCGTCGATTTCTGCAACGCCGACGGCAAGCATCGGCCCCCAGGTGATCAAGGGCATGGTGAACCTCTCGTTTGGGCCCGCACTGACGGGCGGTGGATGAATCGTGGGTGTGAAACTCTTGTGAGGTGCCGATAAGCGCCGACGTCTTCAGTTCTGGATCGCCTCGACCAGTTGCGCCGCCGTGGCGGACAGTCCGGCAGAAGTATCGAGGGCACGTTCGGCCACCTGCTGGGTCTGGCCGGTCATCTCGAGTATCTGGCCGATGCCGCCCAGCATGTCCTCGATCAACTGGCCTTGTTGATCGATTTCTCCGGCCAGGCTGGCGCTTTTGTCGAACAGGCCGTCCGAACTGCCGCGCAGATCTCGCAGGGCCTGCGCCGCCTGTTCGATCAAACTGACGCCGGCTGCCACCATGGGCACGGCCAGGCGTATCTCGTTCGAGGTTTCGCGCACGTCGTTCTGGATCGTGCGGATGGTCTGGACGATGTCGTGTGTGGCCTGGGCGGTCTGCCCGGCGAGCAATTTGACTTCTTGCGCCACGATGGCAAAACCACGCCCATGTTCGCCGGCGCGGGCCGCTTCGACCGCTGCATTCAATGCCAGCAGATTGGTCTGACTGGTGATGCGGGTAATGGCGCCGGCCACGTCGCCGATATTGCGGGCTTGCGCCGACAGGGTATCGATGCGCGTCGAGGCCTGGGCCATCACGTTCGAAATGTCGGCCATCTTGCGCGCTACACCGTCGACCAGTTCTCCGCCCTGGCTCGACCAGCCTTGGGCTGCGCGTGATTGTGCCTGGACGTCCTGCGCCACGGTGGTGACCTGGGCAACGCTGCTCGATACCTGGGCAATCTGCTCCTTGATGTTGTCGGTCGCCATGGTCTGCATCTGCGCCGCGAACGAAATCTCGTTGGCAGCGGCGGCGAGTTTCTCGGAGCCGGTATTGACCTGCTCCGCACCGACCCGCACCTGGCTGAGAAACGCGCCTTCGCGCCATAACTTGTGATCGAGCGCCAGGCCGAGTTGGCGACGTAGCCCGAGCAGATAGATCGTCAATATGACCAGACCGACGGCGATGGCGACCGCAGTGGCCAGCGCAAACCTTTGCAGGGTCGATGCAGTGGTCCACAAGGGTTGGCTCGATAGTGCGGCAATACCCAGACCCGCGAGCAGGGCGCTCGTGGGTATCGGCAGACACAACTTCCAGGTGTCCGCAGAAAAGTGGGGGAACAAACGCCGCAACGACATGGTGGTCGCCACTCTATCGATCACCGCACCTGCGCAATCCGGCAATGTGCGCCGATATCGCCCTGCTTCTTGGCGGGGGGCCTGCGACCCCAGGCGCGTGGTGCCAGGGGTCGCAGGCCTGGGCGCGCCGGCCTCAGGCTGCCGGAGCTCGCCTGCGCATCAACGCATACACCGCCGGCACGATGAAGAGTGACAGCAGCGGCGCCGTCACCATGCCGCCGAGCATGGGTGCGGCAATGCGGCTCATCACCTCAGACCCCGTGCCGGTGCCCCAGACGATGGGCACCAGGCCTGCCAGGATGACGGCCACGGTCATGGCCTTGGGGCGCACGCGTAGTACCGCGCCTTCACGGATGGCGTCGTCGACGAGTTCGGGTGATTGCGTCGCACCCGCCTTCAGCCGATCCAGCCAGGCGTGTTTCAGGTACAGCAGCATGACCACGCCGAACTCGGCGGCCACTCCGGCCAGGGCGATGAAACCCACCCCCGTGGCGATCGAGAGGTTGAACCCCATCAGGTAGATGAACCACACGCCGCCGGTCAGGGCAAACGGCAGCGTGGCCATGATGAGCAGGGCTTCGTCGAAGCGGCTGAAGGTCAGGTACAGCAGCACGAAGATGATGAGCAGCGTGGCGGGCACCACCACCTTGAGCCGCTCGTTGGCGCGCTCGAGGTATTCGAACTGGCCCGAATACGCGATGCTCATGCCGGGTTCCAACTGAACCTGCAGGAAGACGGCCTTGCGCAGGTCGTTGGCCACCGAGGCCAGGTCGCGACCGCGGGTGTCCACGTACACCCAGCCGGACGGGCGGGCGTTCTCACTCTTGAGCATGGGTGGGCCGTCGCTGATGCTGATCTTGGCCACGCTGCCCAGCGTGATCTGCTGGCCCATGGGCGTGAGCAGCGGCAGCTCGGTGAGGCGTTGTGGTGTGTCGCGCCATTCACGCGGGTAGCGCAGGTTGACCGGGAAACGCGCCAGGCCTTCGATGGTTTCGGTCACGTTGTCGCCACCCACCGCGCTGCTGACGAGTGACTGCACGTCGGCGATGTTCAGGCCGTAACGCGCCGCGGCAGCTCGGTCGATCACCACGTCCACGTAGCGCCCGCCGGTGAGCCGTTCGGCCAGCGCCGACGACACACCCGGCACCGTCTTGGCGATCTGCTCGACATGCGCCGCCACACGGTCGATCGCATGCAGATCGCTGCCGGTCACCTTGACGCCGATGGGGCTCTTGATGCCGGTGGCCAGCATGTCGATGCGGTTGCGGATCGGCGGCACCCAGATGTTCGACAGACCCGGCACCTTGACCGCCTTGTCGAGCTCGTCGACGAGTTTGTCGGGTGTCATGCCGGGGCGCCACTGGTCGCGCGGCTTCAGCTGGATGGTCGTCTCGAACATCTCCAGCGGCGCCGGGTCGGTGGCGGTTTCGGCGCGGCCGGCCTTGCCGAACACGCGGTCCACCTCGGGCACGGTCTTGATCATGCGGTTGGTGAGCTGCAGCAGCTCGCCGGCCTTCTGCGCCGACAGGCCCGGCAGGGCCGAGGGCATGTAGAGCAGATCCCCCTCGTCGAGCTTGGGCAGGAACTCCCCGCCCAACTGGCTGAGCGGCCAGGCCGTCGTGGCCAGCACCGCAACCGCGATCACGAGTGTGGCCTTGGGCCAATGCAGCACCCATTCCAGCGCCGGGCGGTAGACGGCGATCAGCGCACGGGTGATCGGGTTGCGCTGTTCGTCGGGGATACGCCCGCGGATCCAGTAGCCCATCAGCACCGGGATCAACGTGACCGACAGCCCGGCCGCCGCCGCCATCGCGTAGGTCTTGGTGAAGGCGAGCGGGCCGAAGAGGCGGCCCTCCTGCGCTTCGAGCGTGAAGACCGGGATGAACGACAGCGTGATGATCAGCAGCGAGAAGAACAGCGCCGGGCCGACCTCGACCGCCGCTTCGGTCATCACCTGCCAGCGCTCCTCGCCTTCGAGCTCGGCGTCCGGGTGTGCGTGTTGCCAGGCTTCGAGTTTCTTGTGCGCGTTCTCGATCATCACCACCGCCGCGTCGACCATGGCGCCGATGGCGATGGCAATGCCACCCAGCGACATGATGTTGGCGTTGATGCCCTGGTATCGCATGACCAGGAACGCCGTCATCACCCCCAGCGGCAGCGCCAGGATGGCCACCAGGGCGGAGCGCAGATGCCACAAGAAGATCGCGCAGACTGCCGCGACGACCAGGAACTCCTCGATCAGCTTGTGTGTGAGGTTCTCGATCGCACGTTCGATGAGCGCGCTGCGGTCGTAGGTGGTGACGATCTCCACCCCTTTGGGCAGGCTCTTCTGCAGCTCGGCCAACTTGGCCTTCACCGCGGCGATGGTCGACTGCGCGTTCTTGCCCGATCGCAGGATGACGATGCCACCGGCCACCTCACCCTCACCGTCCAGCTCCGCGATGCCGCGGCGCATCTCGGGCCCCACCTGCACGGTGGCCACGTCGCCCAGGCGCACCGGCACACCGCCGCGCGCCGTCAGGCCAATGGCGCGAAAGTCGTCCAGCGACTTCAGGTAGCCGCTGGCGCGCACCATGTATTCGACCTCGGCCAGTTCCAGCACCGAGCCGCCGCTTTCCTGGTTGCCGGCCATCAGGGCGTCGCGCACCTGGGCGTGGGTGATGCCGTAGGCCGCCAGCTTCACCGGGTCGATCACCACCTGGTACTGCCGCACCATGCCGCCCACGGTGGCCACCTCGGCCACGTCGGGCAGGCTCTTGAGTTCGTACTTGAGGAACCAGTCCTGCAACGTGCGCAGCTGCGACAGGTCGTTCTTGCCGGTCCGATCGACCAGCGCATATTGGTAGATCCAGCCCACACCCGTGGCGTCGGGCCCGAGGGCGGTCTTGGCGCTGGCCGGCAATCGCCCCTGCACCTGGTTGAGGTATTCGAGCACCCGCGAGCGTGCCCAGTACAGGTCGGTGCCGTCGTCGAACAGGATGTAGACGAAGCTGTCGCCGAAGAACGAGAACCCCCGCACCGCCTTGGCGCCCGGCACCGACAACATGGTCGTCGCCAGCGGATAGGTCACCTGGTTCTCGACGATCTGCGGCGCCTGCCCCGGGTAGCTGGTGCGGATGATCACCTGCACGTCCGACAGATCGGGCAGCGCGTCGATCGGTGTGCTGCGCACCGCCCACACGCCCCAGGCCGTGAGCATGACGGTGGCCAGCAGCACCAGGAAGCGGTTGAGCACCGACCAGCGGATCAGCCGGGCGATCACTTGGATGCTCCCGTGCCCGCGGCTGCCGGCGTGATGCGGGTGATCACCCAATCGTCACCACGCTGGATAAAGCGGAAGTCCACCTTCTCGCCGGGCTTCATGCCTCGCAGCAGTTTCTGGTCGATGACCTTGAACGGCATCTCCATGCCCGGCCACTTGAGCGCCGGCACCGGCTCGTGTTCGAGCGTGATCTCGCCGGGCTCCACGCCGGTGACCACGCCGCGGGTACCGTAGTCGGGCACGGCCGCGGCGGTGGGCACGGCCTTGCTGCCGACGCCGGGCGCCGCAGCGGGGGTGGTCGACGGCGGGGTGGCCACCCCGTGGTCATGGGCCGCAGCAGCTGCCGACGCGCCGGCCAGCGTCTTCTCCGGCTTGGGCACGGCGGCGGATGCTGTCGAGGTCGGCGCGGGCGACGCCGTGGCCGTACCCGCACCAGCCGGCTCGTTCTGGCTGCGCGCCATCACCCCCTGCATGCTGGCTTCCGAATCGATCAGGAACTGGCCACTCGCCACCACCTGCTGGCCGGCGGCCAGGCCGCGGCGGATCTCGAGTTGTTCACCCACCTGTTCACCGATGTCGACCTCGACCGGACGGAAACGGCCACTCGGCGCGCCGGTCTTGGCGTCGACCTCGGCGATGTAGACGATGGCGCGTTTGCCGGTGCGGATCACGGCTTCGGCCGGCAGCACCAGGGCGTCGCGTTGTGTGCCGCGCAGCGTGACCTGGGCGAACAGGCCTGCCTTGAGTCTCTGGCCCGGGTTGGGCAACTCGATTCGCAGCCTTAGCGTGCGGGTCTCGCGGTCCGCCTCGCTCAGCACCGCCGCCACCTTGCCCTTCACGACCTGGCCGGGCAGGGCGGGGAAACGCGCCTCGACCGCCTGGCCGGGCTGCAGCGTGGCGGCCAGCGCTTCGGGCAACGCGGCTTCGAGCCACACGGTGCCCAGGCCGTTGATACGTGCCAGTGTCATGCCGGGCGCCAGCATCATGCCGGGGCGCACCATCAGCTCGCTGATCACGCCGCCGCCGGGCGCCTTGATGGTTTGCAGCGCCATCGGTTGGCCGCTGCGGTCGGCGGCGTCGATCATGTCGGCCGGCATGCCCAGCAGCACCAGGCGCTGGCGTGCGGCCTTGGTGAGCGCCGCGTCGCCGGTGGCCTCGAGTGCGAAGTACTCCTGCTGCGCGGCCAGCCAGTCCGGGTTGAGCACGTCGACCAGCGGCGCACCCGCCGCGATCACGTCGCCCGGCGCGCGGGCGTAGACACGTTCGACATAGCCGCTGCTGCGCGCCTGCACGATGCTGATGTCGCGCTCGCTCAGCTGCACTGTGCCGACCAGTTCGACCGCCGCACCGAGCGCGCGTTGTTCCACCGTGGCCAGCCGTAGCCCCAGCGCCTGGCGTGCTGCCGTCGACACACCCAGCGACGGGCCTTCGTCCGCACCACCAGCACCCGCGCCGGCCTCGTCGGCATAACGCGGCACCAGCTGCATGTCCATGAAGGGTGACTTGCCGGGTTTGTCGAACTTCTGCGTCGGCACCATGGGGTCGTACCAGTACAGCACCTTGCGCTCACCACCAGCCGCACCGGCCAGCGCCACTTGTGCCCCGGCGGGCAGCGACGCAGCGGCAGTGCCATGCGCCGAAGTTGCTGCGCCTTGCCCGGCCTGCCAGCGCGAGACGCCCCAGCCGACGGCCAGGCCGATGACCAGCATGGCCACGGCCAGCACAACCGGCTTGGCAGGCGACGAGTGGGTGGACGACGGGTGGATGGCGGCACCGCCGGCCTGCCCGCCGCCCGGTGTGGTGGTCAGCTCGCCGGTGCCCACGGGTGTCGACGTGGACGTGGTGTCGAAAGTGTTGTTGTTGCTCATGGTGCGGCTCACTCGGCAATCAGGGTGGTGAGGCGGACACGCAGCGCGCTGCGTTGGGCCTCGAGGTCGATCAGGCGCAGGCGGGTCTCGACCGCTTCGCGGCGTGCGCCGAGCACGGCGCTCAGGTCGCTGCGGCCGGCTTCGTAGCTGGCCAGCGCCAGCGTCACCCGCTCCGCCGACAGCTGGGAGCCGGCGCCGGCCAGGCGGTCGTGTTGGGCGTCGAGTGCCTGCAACTCGGCAAGTTGGGCTTCGACTTCCTCGCGGTGGCGGCGCAGCACCTCTTCCCGTTCGGCGCCGAGGCGTTCCACCTCCTTGAGCCTGGCGGCGATCTGCGGCTGCTGGCGTGATCCGCGTTGCCACGGAAGGTCGAGACGGACCTGAAACGACACCATGTCCGGGTAGCCCGGGCCGCGCCGGCTGTAGACAGCCTCCCAGGACCAATCGCCACGTTGGTCGGCGTCGGCCTCGCCGGCTTCGGCCTGCGCCATCGCCTGCATGGCCGTGTAGGGCGCAATCTCGGTGTGTTGGTGCAGGCCGGCGAGCACCGTCTCGTCGGCCACGGTGATGGTCGGCGGCTCACCGGCGAGGGGTTCGCCGGCACGGGCGTCGACCCAGCGACGCAAGGTGGCGCGTGCCTTGGTGATGTCGCGCCGGGCGTCGTCGCGCCGGTCGGCCAGGGCCAGGGCTTCCTGGCGGGCCATGGTCAGGTCGGCGGGCATCGATTTGCCAGCGGCGATACGTGCGCCGAGCGTGTCGATCAACAGCTGGATCTCGCGCTCCAGATCGGCCAGCTGTGCGGCGCGTTTCTCGGCGAACCACACACCCAGCCAGGCCAGCGCCGCCTCGCGCTGCACGGTGAGCCGCGCCGCCGCCAGGTTGGCCTGCTCCCGCTCGACCTTGGCTTGGGCGCCGGCAGCACGCGCCGCGCGTTTGGCGCGATTCGGCACCTCCTGCATCACGCCGAAGCGCTGCATGGTCATGAAGTCGCGCGTGAGGCTCAGGCGATCCGGCCCGCTGAGTGGCAGGTTGTCGACACCCACGCTGAGGCGCGGGTCGGGCAGGGTGGCCGCGCTGGGTTGCCCGGCGCGGGCGCTGTCCAGCGCCAGGCGCTGCATGAGGGTGGTCGGCGCCTGGTCGGCGGCCAGGCGGCTGGTTTCGGCGTAACCAAGGTCGGCACGCGCCAGGCCAGGCGCTGCGGCAGTGGCCAGCGCAAGCAGCGCGGCCGAAGTGGCGCGCGCGTGGTTTCGGAGCAGAGTCATGAGAGTCCTTCGAGGTCGGTCGACCGCGCGGGCGGCGGGCGACGACGGCAAAACCGGATCGGGCGGCATCACAACACCCGGCGCCGACAGGCGGCGCGCAGGCGCTGAAGACTCCGCGACCTAGTTGCGAAGGACGAGCAGGCTCAGATAAAGCGGTGGAGCGCCGAGGGGTGGCGCGCCGCTGGCCACACCCAGGCGTGGCGTGTGGCTCAGCTGCCGCGGCAGCAAGGCGGTGGACGACCAGTCGAGCACGGCCCAGCACAGCAGCGGGGCTGCGAGTGCGTCGGTGCTGGCGCTGGCGTGCAATGGTGTCTGGCTGCCGGGCTCGCAGTGCAGCTTGCACAGCTGGGGTGAGTCGGTGTCCAGGCCGGCGCTCATGTCGCAATCGACCATGTCGGGCGACAGGCCGGTGGCGTTCGAGTCGTGACCGGCCGTGTGACCCTCGTCGTGAAGGGCTTGCGGGCCGGTGCCGTGGTCTGCCGTGTGGTCGACCGACGCAACTTGACCGCCGATCGCCGCCATGAACACCCCGCCCGGGCAGGCGTAGGCCGAGGTGGCGATCTGCATGAACAGCAGCGCCACGACCAGCCAGAGCGACAGGCCGCGGCGGGAGTGACGGTGGTGCTGCAGGTTCACGGCCGCGAGTCTAGGGCCGACGGACCATCCCAACTTGACGCTCGTCATCTTGCGACCGACGAGTGTCGCTGCTTGCCCACCGCGCCCGGCTGGCCCGAACAAGGTCGACGGCCAGCGGGCAAGCCCGCTGGTGGTGCACGACGTCGGCATGGAAAATTCACCGATGACCGATCACACCGCCGATTCGCCCTACGCCTGGTCGCGCCTGCTCGTGACGCTGGCGCTCATGACCATCGGCAGCGGGGCGATGTATGTGGTGTCGGTGGTACTGCCGGCCGTGCAGGCCGAGTTCGGCGTGGCGCGCGCCGATGCGTCGTTGCCCTACACCCTCATGATGGTCGGCTTCGGCCTGGGCGGCATCGCCATGGGCAAGGCGGCCGACCGGTACGGCGTGATGGTGGTGGCGCTGATCGGCAGCGCCGGCCTCGGCGCCGGGTTCATCGCCGCCGGCCTGTCGGGCAGCCTGATGGGGTTCGCACTGGCGCACGGTGTGTTGCTTGGTGCGCTGGGCAGTTCGGCCACGTTTGCGCCGCTGGTGGCCGACACCTCGCTGTGGTTCGTGCGCCGGCGTGGCACGGCGGTGGCCATCTGCGCCAGCGGCAACTACGTGGCCGGCGCCATCTGGCCGCCCATCGTGCAGCATTTCGTGGCCGAGGTCGGCTGGCGCCAGACCTACATCGGCCTGGGCATCTTCTGCCTGCTGACCATGCCGCTGCTGGCGCTGCGGCTGCGCCCGCGCCCGCCCGCCGCGGTGGCGGCGCCGGCCAAGAAGCTGGGTGCAGCGCAGCCGTCCGAGCGGCCGTTCGGCCTGAGCATGGGCCATGCGCAGACGCTGCTGTGTATCGCCGGTGTGGCCTGTTGTGTGGCCATGGCGATGCCGCAGGTGCACATCGTGGCCTATTGCAGCGACCTGGGTTACGGCGTGGCGCGTGGTGCCGAGATGTTGTCGCTGATGCTCGCCTGCGGCATCGTCAGCCGGCTGGTGTCGGGTGTCATCTGCGACCACATCGGCGGCCTGCGCACGCTGGTGCTGGGCTCGGTGCTGCAGGGGCTGGCGCTGCTGCTGTTCCTGCCGTTCGACGGGCTGGTCTCGCTGTACGTGGTGTCGGCGCTGTTCGGCCTGTTCCAGGGCGGCATCGTGCCGAGTTACGCCATCATCGTGCGTGAACACTTTCCGCCCGCCGAAGCCGGCGCGCGGGTCGGCACGGTGCTGATGGCCACACTCTTCGGCATGGCGCTGGGCGGCTGGTTGTCGGGCAAGGTGTTCGATATCAGCGGCTCGTACCACGCGGCCTTTATCAACGGCATCGCCTGGAACCTGCTGAACCTGAGCATCGCGTTGTTCCTGCTGCACCGGGTGCGGCGCGGCGGTTCACGCAGCGGCGCACTCAGTCCGGGTTGAGGCCTGGGCGAAGCAACGGGTGCCGCCGCGTTGATCACGCCGGCTGCGTCGCGCCTAAGGTGTGACGGGGCCGGCGCGCGATCGACAGGTGCGGCAGGCGTCATCGACGCTGGCTCAGTCGAGCCACCAGAACGACTTGGCGATGTTGGTGTAGTGGGCGAACAGGCCCGACGTGGCAAATCGACCGTCGAGCGGCACGCCGGCGCCGAACACCACGTAGCCGCCGTCGCGCGACAAGGCCGGTGCGCCGACCGAACTGCCGCTCTGGTTGGACACCACACGTGTCTCACCGGTCACGAGGTTGTGCATCGCCACGTTGCTCGGCGTCGTGACCAGGTTGCCAGCCAGCGTCGACCAGGCGATCCAGCTGCCGTCGTACGACAGCGGTGCACGTTCCCCCTGGCCGACCGGGCTGTCGGCGTTGCCCTCGGCGCCGGTGGTCGACACACTGGCGCGTGTCACCGCGCCGGTGAGCAGATCGACGACAAACACGTCCTGCGCGCCGTTGCTGTCGTCCGCCACCACATTGCTCGCCGTGGTGGCGTAGGAGACGAAGCGGCCGTTGCCCGAGATGGCCGGCGCCACCACCCGGCTGGCGCTGTCGTTGCCCTGGTTGCGTTCAGCGCCGCCGTTTGCCAGGCTGATGCGGGTGTTCGTACCGGTGTTGGCGTCGAACACGAAGATGTCCCACAGCCCGTTGGCATCACCACCGACGAGTTGGGCCGAGAACGACCAGAACACCAGCCGACCGCCGTCCTCGGACAACATCGGCCTGGCCCCACCCCGGCCGATGCCGTCGATGTCGGCACTGACGAGCCGGTTGCTGCCGGCCACCAGATTGCGCAGCACGATGTTGCTGCTGGTGGTGCCGGCAACACCCGACGTGAGGTTGCTGGCGTTGGTCGAAAACGCGATGAACACGCCGTCGCCCGACAGTGTGGGTTCGACGCTGGCGCCGTTGGCCTCGGCACCGCCGAGACCGCCACCGACACTGACCCGCACGACGCCCGCGGTGGGCGCCTGGGCATCCCACACAAAGACATCACTCACCCCGTTGGTGTCGTTCGCCACCAGGTTGGTGGCGGCCGAATCGAAGGCCACCGTCAGCCCGTCGGCCGAGATCGCCGGCGCAAAACTGTCGCCGTCACCTTCGGCGCCCGCAGCATTGAGGCTCACCAGCTTGGTTTCACCCGTGAAGCGGTCGCGCCAGTAGATCTGTCGATGGGCGGCGGTCGTGCCGGTGACCAAACCGACCGCCGACGACACGAAGGCGACGAAGCGCCCTTCACCAAAGGCCAGCGTGCTCCGGCCGATCGGCACATTGGCGCCACCGACGGCCGGCGCACTGGCGTCGGTATAACTGCCGAACACGTTGTTGGTGGTGCTGCGGCTCACCAGGTCGTCGGTGATCTCGCAGCCCACGTGCAGGGCACCGGTGGCGGCGGGCATGGTGCCGGTGGCGCCCTTGAAGACATCACAGGTCTGCCCGGCGGGTGTGGTCTTCATGCTCACCCGATAGGCCGAGCCGCTGGACAGAAGCGGGTCAAAACTGAAGTTCTGTGCGTTGTACGGGTCGTTGCCGATCGGTTGCACCAGCACGTTCAGATCGTCAGCCGCGTTGACCTGCAAGGTCACCTGGCTGTCGATCGGCCCGTAGAAGGTGCCGGTCAACTTGCTGGGTGCCGTGTTCTGGTTGTTGCTGCTGCCCCCGTCGCCGCCACCGCAGGAGACCATCAGCGCGGCCAGCCCCACGGCCACAGCTGCGGCAAGATGGCGCCGCCGGCCGGCGGATGGTTCGCTGCGACCGTGGTTGCCGTCGTCTGTCAGTGGCATTGCTGATCCCCGGGTGGTTCGGCGCCCAGGCGGGCCGTCACCCTGCGTGACGGCCCCGGCGCCATCCGGCGATGCTGGGCCGCCTTGGCGGCGCCGTCTGTGCGGTAGCGCTCAGGTGCGGCCGCCGGCTCTCTGGCCAGAGCTCAGGCAGTAGGTGCCGGTGTCCGGCCCAGCCGGCGCCTGGGCTCACGCATCAGCATGAACTCCTCGGCCGCCGTCGGGTGCACGGCCAGTGTGCGGTCGAAATCGCGCTTGGTGGCGCCGCAGGTCAGCGCCACGGCCAGGCTCTGCACGATCTCGGGCGCGTCGGCGCCGATCATGTGGATGCCCAGCACCCGCTCGTTCAGGCCGTCGACGACGAGCTTCATGTAGCTGCGCGCCGGGCTGCCCACGAACGCGGTCTTCATGGGGCGGAAGTCGGACTCGTAGACGTCCACCGGGCCGAGCTTGGCAGCGTCGGCCTCGGTGAGCCCCACCGTGGCGCTGGGTGGATCGGTGAACACCGCACTGGCCACCAGGCGGTGGTCGACCCGCGTCGGGCGATGGCCGAACACGCTGTCGGCAAAGGCGCGGCCTTCGGCAATCGCCACCGGCGTGAGGTTGACGCGGTTCGTCACGTCGCCCACCGCCCAGACCCCGGCCACATTGCTGCGGCTGTCGGCGTCGACACGGATGGCACCGTGACCATCGACTGCCACACCCACGTCCGCCAGCCCCAGCCCGGCCGTGTTGGGACGCCGGCCCGTGGCATTGAGCGCGGCTGCGGCCTGGAAGCGCGATCCATCGGCGCGCACCAGCGTGTAGCGGCCAGTGGTGGAGTCGTGCTCGAGCGCCGTCAGGGCCACACCCGAGGCGAGTGTGATGCCGCGCTGCACCAGTGCCTGCGCCAGCCGGCTGCGCAGGTCGGCATCGAAGCCGCGCAGCGGCAACTCGGCGCGGTAGGCCAGCGTCACCGCCACACCCAGCCCGGCCAGGATGCTGGCGAACTCCACCGCGATGTAGCCGCCGCCGATCACCAGCAGGCTGGCCGGCAACTCGCGCAGGTCGAGCAGTTCGTTGGACGTCATCGCCGCCGCCAGGCCGGGCAGGGCGTTGGTCGACGGCCAGCCACCGGTGGCGATCAACACATGGCCAGTGCGCAGGTGCCGTTCGCCCACGGCCACCCGATCCGGAGCCAGCAGCTTCGCCCGCCCGCTGATCAGCGTCACACCCGAGTCGGCCAGCATGCCGCGGTAGATGGCTTCGAGCCGCGCCGTCTCGGCCGCCTTGGCGTCGGCCCAGCGGGCCATCTCGAAGCGCCCGGTCACGTCTGCCCAGCCGTAGCCGCCTGCCTCTGCCAGCGCCGCGCCTAGACCGGCCGCGTACATGAAGAGTTTCTTGGGCACACAGCCGCGAATCACGCAGGTGCCGCCCACCCGGTCGGCCTCGACGATGGTCACCTTGGCGCCATGCGCCGCCGCCCGCCGCGAGGCGGCCACGCCGCCCGAGCCCGCGCCGATGACGATGAGGTCGTAGTTGTTGTCGCCGTTCATGGCGTGCCCCTGTCGAGATGGATGGTCAGTTTGCCGGCCGCGCCGGTATCGTCAAGCCGCGCTGCACGGCCGGCCGCGCCATGAACGCCGCGAGCACCCGCTGCACCTGCGCGAAATCGCCAACCCCCACCAGATCACCCGCGCCGTAAAAGCCGATCAGGTTGTTCACCCACGGCCAGGTGGCGATGTCCGCGATCGAATAGCCACCGTCCACCAGCCACTCGCACCCGGCCAGATGTTTGTCCAGCACCGCCAGCAGCCGGCGCGACTCGGCCACATAGCGGTCGCGCGGGCGCTTGTCCTCATAGTCCTTGCCGGCGAACTTGTGGAAGAAGCCGAGCTGGCCAAACATCGGCCCCACGCCACCCATCTGGAACATCAGCCACTGCAGCGCCTCGTACCGCGCCGCCCCCTCAGGCGCCAGCAGCTGCCCGGTCTTGTCCGCCAGATACACCAGGATCGCGCCCGACTCGAACAACGCCAGCGGCTGGCCGCCCGGCCCCGCCGGATCCAGGATCGCCGGAATCTTGTTGTTCGGGTTCAGCGACAAAAACTCCGGCGACAGCTGATCGTTGGCATCGAAGCGCACCAGATGCGGCTCGTAGGCGAGGCCCGTCTCCTCCAGCATGATCGACACCTTCACGCCGTTGGGCGTGGGCAGCGAATAGAGCTGCAGGCGATCCGGGTGCCGGGCGGGCCATTTGCGGGTGATGTGGTAGGGGGTGAGTGGGCTTGTCATTTGTTCGGAGGGGTAGTGAATCGGCGCGTGGTCTTGTTCAGGATGGACTTGGCGCACTCTGGGAAGCGGGGCCAAGCAGGCGAATCTAGTGCAGCGTTGCGATCTTTGCTGGGCTGGACCATTCGACAGGCTCGAATCCACTCGAACAGCCAACGCTGAACGATAGACGCATTCCCGACTAGTCGCGCTCGCAAGCTGCTGAAACTTGGATAGCCCAAGTCGCCGCGGCCCCAAATGGAAAGAGGTGCCGACGCAACACATTAAGGGAATACTTGCCTAACATGCCCTGCGTGAATATCCTGTCGTGCCGGCCCACGAGGTACACCCGGGTCGGTTACTTGCTGGGCAGATATACGTCAAATCAAACTGCATTGCATTAAGACAAAAATCCATGTATGCACTAAAAGCAATTCTGGCAACTGTTGTCGAACAAATGATTTGCGAAGGTATGCTTCCAAACACAGTTCTCGAAGTTTGCGCAGAGAAGACATTGGAAATCTTTAAGCAAAGAGTGCCAGAGCTAGTTGAAATTCGAATCAATAGCAGTAACTTCCTGATTTCGAAGTCCGATCGCTGGCTCAATGAGGGCATTAAGTGGGATCTCGCTGCAGCCGACGCTGATTGGAGTAACTATCAAGGTGAACTCGACAGCCATGATGCCTTGATTTCTGACATTCACCTTGCACAAGAAAAGTTTCAAACAGAGATGGAGCAAATGATAGAGGCTGGAAAACAAGCGCTTTCCATCCTTGATTATCTGCATGTTGGTCGGGCAAAAGGAGTTACTCAAGTCGATGAATTGAAAGGCCTGTGTCTTGAGGGGTATATACACGACGCAGTCGGCGACCCTGACTCAGATTTTGAGAGGTACACAGAGGTTCTGGCTTCATTCTTTGAGGAGAGGCACGCAAGTGAGAAGAAATCCATCACCCCAGGCTACAATCAAAAATCAGCGGCGGGTCGATCTCAATTAAATGAGCAGGATGACCTGAGCGACGACATAAGTTTCTAGTGATTGCCAGTGTTATAAGGTGTTGCCCTCATTGTTTTAATGTTGTTTTCCCGAGAATGAGTCGTACTGAGTGATGATCTGGAAGAGTACTTTCCGCATTTTGAAGAGTACTTGGTTGCAATTTACTAGCGATGTCAGCTATTTTTTCAGCCGCAATTCCATCGCGACTGAATTGCAATAAATATCTACGAGATAATCCAAACACAGCGCGCACCATGAACATTGGAAGCATTCAACCCTACGACAGGCTTATATGTTGTAATTGCTGTCACGAGCGAGTGATGTCGGCTTTGTGGCTTGATGCTGTATGCGAGGAATTTTTCCCTGACCGCACACCAAAAATATTATATGATTCCGATCTCGGGCGGTTTCGGTGTTCAAAATGCAAAGCCAAGAAATTGGTCCGTCGTGCGAGTGGGACAGAGCGGGCAATGCAAACACGACCTGAAGATTCTACTCAAGGGCGCCAACTTGTTTCCGCATATGTTGAACAAGCTACGCCTGAAGAACTTGCTGCGCTTCAGTATTGGGCATTTCAATTGGTTGCCTTGCGTGCAGCCAACATGTCGCCACTAGAAAAAGCAACAAAGGCAATACAGCTGACGATAAAGTCAGGGGCCATTCTCCCCTTCATTTCATTCCTCGGCAGTGAGATAAAAAGAATTGGATGGGATGAGCGTGGGTTGCCAGAGCGTTTGGCATTGTCCGCCGCAGCGGCGGCGGCGTTGGTTTTCTCCGGCCAAGGGGCCGGCATCGCGGCGCTTGGCGGTGCAATTGGTGTTCCTCTGTGGGTAGTTTTCGGCGCTGGGGGCGCGTTTGCTGGCGTAATTGTTGAAGAGGCAAAGCGCCGAGCCGATGAAATTGAGAGGCGGCGCCACGACAACAGCAATGTGGACGCAAATCGTACCGGGCCGAAGTGAGGTCCTTAACATCGCGCGAGCCCCGTGTCCGCCAGCACCGTATCAGGTCGCAAATCTCGGCCCGCGAACCATCGAGCCCGGCCGACGATCCCAACTTTCCACGATGCATATTGCCCACGCCAATCCCGGCGACGCACGCCCCATGCCGAGATTCACGTCGAGGACTGATGCTCTGCCTATAGGAAATGCGTGATGACGCTACTGGTCTCATAGTTTGGGTGCAACAGCCATGCAATTGATTTCTGCCACTGTGGATGACGCCGACGATATTGCCGGGCTGGTGCGCTCGCTGGCCGCGCAGCTCGGTGCCGACCCCGCCGCGCCAGAGACCAGACCGTTCTGGGATTCGTTGTCGACCACGGCACTGGCAGGGTATCTGGCCGACGAGCGCTACCGCTTTACCGTGGCGCGTGATTGCGCCAGGCTGGCCGGGGTGGTCGCACTGCGCGACACGACGCATCTGTTCAATCTGTATGTCGACCTCGCGTACCAGCGCCAGGGATTGGCGAAGCGCTTGTGGCAGCACGCCAGGCAGCAGGCGGGCGGCCTGGGCGCCGAGCGCGGGTTTACCGTCAATGCGTCGCTCCACGCGGTGCCGGTGTATCGCCGCTTCGGCTTCGAGCTGGCCGGCCCGGCTCATGTCACCCATGGCATTGCGATTCAGGCGATGAAGCTTGCGCCCAGGCCATCGCGCAGTCTCGACCTCGGCTGATCAGTGCTCGGCTAGCGTGTCCGCCCTGCCTGTCGAGCGGCACGGCGCGTCTGGTTACGATGCCTGACTGGTGCGCGGCCAGCCGGCGGACTACTGGATGTATTCGGTGCTGCAAGGCGAGATTGCGCCTTGAGTACCATTGAGCGATAGGATCACGCCATGCAAGTCGCCACTGGACAAGTTATCGACGGCAAGGTTGTCTTCGAAGGGGTTGCTCTTCCTGAAGGGGCGATGGTCACTGTCTTTGCGGATGACTCGGCGACGACGGTGCGGCTCCCGCCCTCGCTTCAAGCCGAGCTGGAAGAGGCACTCGACGACGCGGACAACGAGCCAGGTGTCGCGGCGGATGTGTTTCTGGAAAGCCTGCGCAAGTACGGGTGATCGTGGCGCTCGAGGTTCGGATCAAGCCGCGTGCAGCGCGTCAGATCGAGCAGGCTGCCGTTTGGTGGAGTGAACACCGGCCGGCGGCGCCTGGAGCGATTCGAGCCGATCTGCAAGGTGCGCTGCGAGTGCTCTTGCTTCAGCCCGGTATCGGCAGCAAGGTCGAGAACGCGCGAAACCACGACGTGCGTCGCCTCTACCTTGCGCGTGTTCGCTACTTTGTCTACTACCGCATCCAGGGCCAGTCTCTGGACGTGGTGGCCTTCTGGCACGAGAGCCGCCAGCAAGGGCCGGATGTTTGACATCAGTGCGTTGGCCCTGTTGGATTCGACTCCTCGTCACTCCCCCGTGAACTTCGGCTTGCGCTTTTCCTTGAACGCCTTGATGCCTTCGATGTAGTCCTCGCTGTCGTAGACCAGCCGGCGCAGGCCCTGGATACGTTCGAAGCCTTGCGGGGACATCGGGTGGGCGCCGGCCAGGATGCGCAGCTGCTCCTTCATCACCGAGATGCTGAGCGGTGCGTTGGCGGCGATGTCGTTGGCCATGGTGCGGCAGAAGGCCTCGATCTCGTCGGCCGGCACCACGTGGTTGATCATGCCCAGGCGTTCGGCGCGGCTGGCGCTGACGGGTTTGGCGGTGAACGCCATCTCCTTGGCGATGCGCATGTTCGAGCCGTTCAGGAAGGTCAACATGCCCGC
This sequence comes from Candidatus Intricatilinea gracilis, assembly GCA_016702605.1. Lineage (GTDB taxonomy): Bacteria > Pseudomonadota > Gammaproteobacteria > Burkholderiales > Burkholderiaceae_C > Sphaerotilus > Sphaerotilus gracilis. Next base: position 432,092 of record JADJDQ010000003.1, on the reverse strand, counting down.
GATGTTGTACGGCACACCCAGCCGGGCCGGTGTGATGGCAAAGGTGGCGCCCGGCGCGGCAATGATCAGGTCGCAGGCGAACACCGTCTCGCAGGCGCCACCCCACACGCTGCCTTCGATCATGGCGATCACCGGCGCGCTGAAGTTCTCGATCTCGCGAATCAGGTAACGCAGCGGGTCGTCCCAGCCCAGCGGGTCGCGGCCCGACAGCGGCAGCTCGTGCACGTCATGGCCGGCAGACCAGACCGTGCTGTGCGGCGCGGCGCGCAGGATGACGGCGCGCACCCGCTGCTGCGCAAACGTTGTGAGCGCCGCAATGATCTCGTCCACCATCTCGCGGCTGAGCGCGTTGCGGCGCGCGGCGTTGTCGAGCATGACGATGCCGACATCGCCGGTGTGTTCGATCTGGAGCAGGGGCATGGGGGCGGGTCCTCGAAAAACTGCGATGGTGCGGTATTGCCGTGCCGGGTGGTGTGTTGGCGGCGTGCCGGCCCGTATCGGGGGGGCGGCCCGGGTGCACGGCGCTGGCGGCACCAGCGTCGATCAAAGGCGCTGGGCCGTCTCGTGCAGACGCTGTGCATTGTGCGCACAGATGTCCCGGAACCCCGTACTAACCCTGGCATCGACGGCGGCGGCCTGCCAGAACCCGGTGGCCGCAGCGCAGGCGGTGTTCCAGCAACCGCGGTCGGGCGGCAGGGGCAGCGGCGGCGCGAACTCGCGTGGCGCCACTTCGCCGCCCGGCAGCGGCGCGTAGGCCATGGGCAACATGTCGTAGGTGGGCGCAAGCTGCAGGTGGCCGGCACGAGGCCGAAAGCTCAGGTTGCCGGTGTGCATGTCGCTGTTGGCGATGAGGCGACCGAACCACCACAGGTGCTCGATCGCTGTGACGTCGGCCGGCGTGACCAGCTTCAGCGCGGCCAGGCGGGCGGCTAGGCGCGGCCAGTCGCTCGACCCGTCGCCGATCAGGGCGGCGTCGAGTGTGCCCAGGCTCACCAGTGGGCTACGACCAAAGGCGCCGTGGCGGTCGAAGCGCTCCACCTCCACAAACGTGCGCCCACCGCTGTGCTGCACCACGCGGCTGGTGGCACTGTTCACGCCCGGCAGCGTGGCGGCGGCCTGCAGTGCCAGGTGTTCACACACCAGCAGGTCAGCCCAGCGCTGCACGGCCGGCGAGCCGTCCGCGCCCGAGAACTTGACCAGCACATGCGGCGTGGCCGCACCCGGCAGCTCGCGCAGCGCCGGAAACTTGGGGAACTCGCCGGCAGCGCTGGAGCCCGGCACGCCCTGCGCCACCGCCTGCTCGGCCAGTGCGGCGTAGGCGGCGGGCAGGTCGGCGTCGCCGGCGATCGGCGCGGGCGGCGTCAGCTTGCCGGCCTGCCAGCGCTCGAACGCCGGGTTGCCGAGGATGAGGTTGCCACTCAGGTCAGCACCGCGCTGGGCCAGCGCCCAGACGATGTCGTCGTCGCTCCAGGCCTCGGGGTTGGCGGGCACACCCAGCGCAGCGTGTTCGGCGCGCGCGAACTGGCGCCCGAGGTAACCCTGCGGACGCATGTCGTGCAGCGGGTAGGGCAGGCCGCCCCACCAGCCGTCGCGGGACTCGTCGGGGATGGGCCAATCGTTGCCGGCCAGGCTCAGGCAGCTGCCTTCGGGCTGGACCAGCGCCAGCGCACCCAGGGCCTGTGCCTGGCCGGCGGTGTCGACGGCGTAGAGCGGCAGTTCGCGCAGGTCGCCGCGTAGTGGCCGCCGCAGGGCATGGCGGGTGCGACGTGCAGCGCCGCGGGTGAGCAGCCGTTCGCCCAGCCCAGGCAGCAGCCGCTGCAAGGTGGCGGTGCTGATGCCGAGTTGCACCGCCAGTGCCGGCGCGCTGACCGCAGGCTGGCGCGCCAGCAGCACGGGCAGCTGGTCGCGGGCAGTCTGGTTGACGGGACGCACGAGCAGTTATGAGGTGATTTGTGATGAGATTCTATGTAGCAACCACACTATAAAAACAACTGCCGATGCGGCCTGGTTTTGAGGGGATCGTCGAGGTTATTCAACCGGGGGCGTCAGCCCCTCATCCCGCCAATGCCTTGGCGATCCGGTTGCGTCCAACACGCGCCTTGGGCACGCTGAAGTCGAACCACTGCCGCACATCGTCTTCCAGCCCGATGCCGTGCATGTAGTTGTAGATGGCTTTCTTGAGGCCCACACCCAGGGCGTCGTGGTTGGTGCCGGTGGGGTCGACGAACGTGATGTCATTGCGGGCGAAGACGCGGTTGGCCGGCAGGTCGGGCAGCGGGATGAGTTGCACGCCGTAGTCCTGCGGGCTCTTGCCGACGGGGCTATGTACGGTGCAGGCAAAACGATGGAAGAAGCCGCTGTGGATGCAGCCGGCGGCAAAGAGCTGGCGCACGTATTCGAGCGAGTCGACCGTGTCCTGCGCGGTCTGGGTGGGGAAGCCGTACATCAGGTAGGCGTGCACCAGGATGCCGGCGTCGGCAAAGCCCTTGGTGACACGCGCCACCTGGTCGACGCTCACGCCTTTCTTCATCAGGTCGAGCAGGCGGTCGCTCGCCACTTCGAGCCCGCCCGAGATGGCGATACAACCGCTGTCGGCCAGTTGCTGGCACAGCTCGGGGGTGAAGGTCTTCTCGAAGCGGATGTTTCCCCACCAGCTGATGGCGCTGCCGCGCCGCTGCAGCTCGGCCGCCAGCGCCTTCAGGCTCTTGGGCGGCGCGGCTTCGTCGACGAAGTGGAAACCCGTCTGCCCCGTCTCGGCGACGATGGCCTCGATGCGGTCGACCAGCGTGGTGGCGCTGGCGGCATCGAAGCGGCTGATGTAGTCCAGGCTCACGTCGCAGAAGCTGCACTTCTTCCAGTAGCAGCCATGCGCCACGGTCAGCTTGTTCCAGCGCCCGTCGCTCCAGAGGCGATGCATGGGGTTGAGCATGTCGAGCAGGCTCAGGTACTTGTCCAGCGGCAGGCCGTCCCAGGTGGGTGTGCCGACCTCGTCGAAAGGCACGTCGGGTTCGACGAAGTTGGTGTACTTCACCGCGCCGCCTGCCGCGCTGTCGACGGTCACGCGGTGAAAGGTGCGCACCAGCCGGCTGATCGAGCGTTTGCCTTCCAGATGTTCCAGCAGCGACAGCAGCGGGCGTTCACCGGCGTCGAGGGTGAGGTAGTCAAAGAAGTCGAACACGCGCGGGTCACTCAGGTCGCGCAGCTCGGTGTTGACGTAGCCGCCGCCCAGTACGGTGACGATGCCCGGCCGCGCCGCCTTGATCGTCTGGGCGATGCGGAACGCGGCGTAGACGGCGCCGGGGAAGGGCACCGACACCAGCACGATGGTCGGCGCGTGGCGTTCGAGTGCGGCCAGCGTCAGCCCGCGCAGCAGCTCGTCGACCAGGTTGGGCGGCGCGGCCAATGCGTCGGCCAGTGGGTCGAAGGTGGGCTGGCTCAGCGCCAGGCTTTCGGCGTAACGCACGAAAGCGAAACGTTCGTCGCCGGCCTCGCGCACCACGTCGGCCAGGTCGTTGAGGTAGAGCGTGGCCAGATGGCGGGCGCGGTCCTGTGCACCCAGCGCGCCGAAGGCCCAGGCCAGCGGGTCGCCGGCCTCGGGGTCGTCCGGATCTTCGTAGGCATCCAGGCTCGCGAAGCGCGGGCCTTCCGGCAGGAAGGCGCGGCTATTGATGCGGTGCGCCAGCGTCGAATCGCGGCCCTGCAGGAAGTGGATGGTGGGCGTGATCGTCGCGGCGTAGAGCTCGAAGTGGTCGTCGAAGCCCTGCAGCAGCTCGCTGCGTGTCGCCCTGGGCATGGTGTGGATGGCAGCGCGCAGGCGGGTCAGGCCATCACGTGACAGCAGCGCCAGGGCCAGCTCGAGCGCCAGGTCCTGCTGCACGGCAGACACACCGCGTGAGCGCAGGAAGCCCGTCAAGTAGGCGGTAGACGGGTAGGGCGTGTTCAGCTGCGTCATCGGTGCGATGAGCGACAACACACGCGGGGTGGTGGAGGGCATGCGGCGGGCGGGGCGGTCGGTCAGCGTGGGCACCGGGGCCGCCGCGTTTGGCGGCCCGTCAAGCGGTGCAAGCTGCCGATTCTCGACGTTCACGTGTGCCGCGGCAGCGCTGGCAACCTGGTGCCCGCCGCGGCGCCGGCCCATCGGGACGCCGGCCCCCTGCCACCGGCCACCTGACCACCGCCCACCGCCCACCGCCCACCGCCCACCGCCCACCGCCCACCGCCCACCGCCCGACAATCGCCAGGGGCAGGCGGCAGGCGGCAGGCGGCAGGCGGCAGGCGGCAGGCCAGTGCCGGCCGCCATCGGCGTCGATCACATGGCGAGGTACTCGTGTTCGTCGTACTCGCGCAGCCGCGGCTGCCGTCCCGTCGATGCCGCCAGGCGTGGCTGGCACCGGGCTTCGAGGCACCACACCAGGGCACCGAGCAGGCCGGCGAACAGCAGCACCGCCAGGCCCAGTGCGGCGACCACCGACATCCCATACCCCAACGCCAGGGCGAAGCCGAGCCAGGCGCAGGTCAGCCAAAGACTGCTGGCCAGCGCGACCGGCAGCGCCAGCGCCAGGCGTTGCGACGGGCGCCAGCCCAGCAACGAGGCAGGCTGCGCAAGGTGGGGTAACACGCGCCGGCGCAGCAGCACGACGTTGGCCGTCATCAGCGCCGCCAGCAGCAGCTTGGCAATCAGGGTGGGGTTGAGCAGGTAACCCGTGCGCTCGCGCAGGCCCAGCCAGACGAGCACGGCACCGGTGACGATCAGCAGCCCCGTCGAGGCCATCATCAGCCGCTCGACGTGTCGGCCAGGGCTGGCGTGCTGCAAGCCCGGCCTGGCCAGTTTGCCCAGCAGGTGCAGGTGGATGGCGAGGATGACGCCCAGTGCGGTGCAGGTGGCCAACAGGTGCGAGTACAGGATGTACAGCTTGAACATACGGTGCATCTCCGGGGTAGCGGTGTGCCGGCGCCGACGCCAGTACGAGGGAGCACATCGTCGTTGCCGGGTCGCATGCCGAAGTAAGCGCAGGCAGATCGACGTAAATGCATGTTTGCTGCAACGCAGCAAGTGCTGGGGCCGGCGGGCGGCATGTCCTGCTGGCGCAGGGCCACGTGCCACGGCCTCTGGTGGTCGTGCAGGCGGGAAACCGCTTGTCACACCCTGGTGTGGGGTGCTGGCGCGCGCACCAGACGTCGATCGACCCTTGTCTGCCCTGCAACAAGGCTTGTGAAATCGCCAGTCGGTTCGGCGCCACGGGCGGGCCGGGGCCGGGCAGGCCCGTCCGCGCCCTTGAACTGGATCAACGTCGCAGCAGGGGCCGGTCGGCACAGTGCCGCGGGTTGGCGGATGGCGGGTCGTCCATCGGCGGGGCTTGGGGTCGGGTCGCCTGATCGGCCCTGACGTGGCGGCTGGCCGCCGTCCGTCGCCGACCACCGCCGAGCCATGACGCCCGGCCTCGAGGACAGAACCACGATGCGATCTTCCAGGACCAAACCCGAACTGGTGTGCCCCGCCGGCTCGCTGCGGGCACTCGAATGTGCGGTCAACGCAGGCGCCGACGCCGTCTACCTCGGCCTGAAGGACGCCACCAACGCGCGCAACTTCGCCGGCCTCAACTTCGACGATGCCCAGGTGCGCCAGGGTGTGGCCTACGCCCACAAACGCGGCGCCAAGGTGCTGATGGCGCTGAACACCTTTGCCCAGGCGGCCAACCCAGAGCCCTGGTACCGCGCCGCCGACAAGGCGGTGGAGCTGGGCGCCGACGCCCTCATCGTGGCCGATACGGCCGTCATGGCCTGGTGCGCGCGCCAGCATCCCATGCTGCGGCTGCATCTGTCGGTACAGGCCTCGGCCACCAGCCATGCGGCCATCGAGTTCTACCGCGAGCGTTATGGCATCCAGCGCGCCGTGTTGCCGCGGGTGCTGACGATCCAGCAGGTGGCGCAGGTGGTCAAGCAGAGCCAGGTCGACATCGAGGTGTTCGGCTTCGGCAGCCTGTGTGTGATGGTCGAAGGCCGCTGCGTCTTGTCGTCGTGGGTGACCGGGCAGTCGCCAAACAACGCGGGCGTGTGTTCGCCGCCCTCGGCCGTGCGTTGGACCGAAAAGCCCGACGGCGGCGTCGATGCGCGCCTGAACGGTGTGCTCATCGACCACTACGGCCCGGACGAATCGCGCGCCTACCCGACCTTGTGCAAGGGCCGCTTCATGGTCGAGAACCAACGCGAATACGCGCTCGAGGAGCCGACCAGCCTGAACACGCTCGAACTGCTGCCGCGGCTGATCGACATGGGCATCGCGGCCATCAAGATCGAAGGGCGGCAACGCAGTGCTGCGTATGTCGAGCAGGTGACCAAGGTGTGGCGCACGGCGATCGACCGCGCTGCTGGTGACCCGGACCACTTTGCCGTCGGCTCAGCCGAACTGGCGGTGCTGGCCCGCCATGCCGAGGGACAGCAGCACACGCTGGGCGCCTACGAGCGCCCCTGGCGCTGAGCGACCCGCCCGTGCGCCCGCAGTGGAACTCATGCCCCCGCGCAAGGCTGGTCGCGCAGTGACCGCAGGGTGGGTCAGCGACCGACCCACCTGTCGCCCGTCCATCGAATCTCCTGACCATGACTCATCCATGACCTCACGCTTCGCCCTCACCGTCGGCCCGGTGCTCTACCACTGGCCGCGCAATCGGCTCATGCAGTTCTACGCCGACATGGCCGACAGCCCGGCCGACACCCTGGTGCTCGGAGAAGTGGTGTGTGCGCGCCGCCGCGAGCTGCGCCTGGACGACTGGCTGGCGCTGGCGCGCGAGCTGGCGCAGACCGGCAAACGTATCGTGCTGGCCACCCAGGCGCTGATCGAGACCGAGGCCGACCTGCGCCTGATCGAGCGCCAGGGTGAGCAGACCGAGTTCGCGGTCGAGGCGGGTGATGCCTCGGCGCTACACCTGCTCGCCGGCCGCGTGCCGCTGGTACTGGGCCCGCACCTCAACATCTACAGCCGCGCCGCGCTGGTCGAACACGCCAACCTCGGCGCGACGCATTGGGTGGCGCCGGTGGAGCTGGCGCTAGATGCGATTGCCGCCGTGAATCCGCCCGCGCAGCGTGTCACCACGCCGGCCGGCGAGCCCATCACCACCGAGGCCTGGGCCTTCGGGCGGGTGCCGCTGTCGATGTCGGCGCGTTGTTTCACCGCCCGTCACCACGGCCTGGCCAAGGACCATTGTGGCTACAAGTGCCTGGCCGATGGCGACGGCCTGCCCATGCAGTCGTCCGACGCGCAACCCTTCCTGGTGCTCAACGGCACGCAGACGCAGTCGGCCGGCGTGCACTGCCTGCTCGGCGACGGCGCCGCGCTGCGCCAGGCCGGCGTGCAGAGCCTGCGCCTGTCGCCCTGTGACCAGGGCTTCGGCCAGGTGCTGCGCGACTTCGACGCCGTGATGAACCAGGGCTCGCCCGCCGCCAGCGCCGCCGCCGCCCTGCAGGGCTGGCCGGCGCTGGGTGTGCCCGGCCCGCTCAGCAACGGATACGCCAGGCACCGCCCCGGCATGGAATGGAGCAACGCATGAACTTCGGCCGCAGCACTCACACCGCATCGTCAGCGTCGACCCAGCAGCGCCCGCTGCCGCAAGGCATGCCCGCCTGGCTGGCGCCCATGCATCGCCGCCTGGCCGATCTGGTCGAACGCCTGCCGGTGGCACCCCCGTCGTTCGTGCTGGCGCGGGCACTCGACCGCCTGTTGCTGCCGCGCCTGCCGGCAGACTCGGCCGCCGCACTGCGTGGGCGGGTCATCGCCTTGCACGTCACCGATTTCGGCATTCGTGTGAAGTTGAAGCTCGGCCCGCGCGGCTTCGAGGTGGCGAGCGAGCAAAGCGAGGCAGCGCTCACCATCAGCGCCACGTCCGAAGGTTTCATCCGCCTGGCCAAAGGCACGGACGACCCGGATCGCCTGTTTTTCGAACGCAAGCTGCTCATGCAGGGCGACACCGAACTCGGCCTGGTGCTCAAGAACACGCTGGACGCCATCGGCCCGCTGTTCGTCGCCGCCCGGCACTGACACCTGCGGCGCGAGCCGCAGGCACCCACCAACCGATTCGGCCGCGCGTTCGTGGCGTTCGTCGCTCGTGCGCGCATCACGCGCGGGGCTGCCTGCGGGCGCGCATTGCTCCCTGGCGACAATGGCGGCGCCGGTCCGACCGGTGTGGTCAATCAACGCAGGAGCAGGGCGAGATGTCCCAAGTCACCTGGTATTTCGATGTCATCAGCCCCTACGCCTACCTGGCCTGGCACCGGCTGAACCGTCTGCCTGCGGGCATCGAACTGCGCCTGCAGCCCATCCTGTTCGCCGGGCTGCTCAACCACTGGGGCCAGAAAGGCCCCGCCGAAGTCGGCCCCAAACGTGTCTGGACCTACCGCTCGTGTGTGTGGCAAGCCCGCCAGGACCACGTGCCTTTCGTGATGCCGGCGGCGCACCCCTTCAACTCGCTGCCCTATCTGCGCCTGGCCATCGCCGCGGGCAACACCCGGCCGGCCATCGACGCCATTTTCAAGTCGCTGTGGACCACCGGCGCCGACCCGGCCGACCCGGCGCTACTGGCCAGACTGATGGATCAGCTCGGTGTGTCGGCCGAACAACTCGCCAACCCGGCCCTCAAGGCCGCCCTGCGCGGCGCCACCGAACTGGCCATCCAGCGCGGTGTGTTCGGTGTGCCCAGCCTGGTCATCAACGGCGAGGTGTTCTGGGGCAACGACGGCATCGACTTCGCCGCTGCCTACCTGGCCGACCCGACCGTGCTGGTCAACGACGAGATGCGCCGCATCGAGAACCTGCCGGTGGGTGTGTCGCGCCCGGGTGCCGGCCCGGTCTGAGGCCCGGGCCGAGCCCGTTCCGGCCCAGCCCGGTCGCCGACATCGACAGGGGTGTCGACTGCTGTGGCGGCTCGGTGAGCACTTAGCCGGGTAGCGCGTAGTCGAACTCGTAGAAGTGCTGGCCATCGGTGATGGTGATGCGGAACTCGCCGCTGATGCCCGCCAGCCCGCCCGTGCCCGAGTCCGGCACCACGCTGATCGACAGGCGCTGCGCGCCGTGGTCCATCGACCCCGAGTGCTGAAACACGAAGCTGCCGCTGCGTCCTTGCAAGGTGCCGTTCACCCGCTCGATGGCTACGTAACCCGCGGAGCCCTTGACCGGCGTGAGTGCGGTCAGCATCCGGCCGTGGCTGGTCGCGACCAGATCGCCCGAAAACACCTTGGCCAGCGAGAGGTGGCCGAGGTTCAAGCCGTCGGCGACGTCCGGCTCGCCCAGCGGTGTCATCTGTACGGTGAAGCTGCCTTGGGCGGTGGGCATGGGGATACTCCGTGGGTTTCAGGGTTGGGTGTCGACTGGTACCTGATCGAGCAGTGTCGATGTTGTGTGAAAGTCATCGGCCTCGTGTGGCTGGGCTCTCAGGTATGGCCGAGTCGCCACAGGTGGTACCTACGCCTGCGGCAGCAGGAAGCGCCGCTCCCAGGCGCTGATTTCGCGCATGAAGCTCTCGTGCTCCAGCGCCTTGACCGAGAGGTACGCGTTGACGAAGCCGGCGCCAAGCAGGCGCGGCGCGCTGGTGCTGGCGGCCATCTGCTGGTGGGCGACGATGAAGGCGCGCGCCAGGTCGTGGCCGTGATCGCTGGCGTTGCCGGTGATGGGCGCGGTGGGTGCGAGCTCTTCCAACATGCCGGCCAGACCGGCGGCCAGCGTGGCGGCGATGGCCAGGTAGGGGTTGGCGTCGGCACCGGCGATGCGGTTTTCCACGCGCCGCGCCACCGGTGCACTGATCGGCACACGCAGCCCGGTCGTGCGGTTGTCTTCGCCCCAGTGCAGGTTGACCGGCGCCTGGCTGCCGGCCACGTAACGACGAAACGAGTTGATGAAGGGCGCGTAGATCAGCATCAGGTCGGGCATGTAGGCCTGCAGCCCGCCGATGTAGTGATGGAAACGCGCCGTGGCGCTGCCGTCCGCCGCGCTGAAGATGTTGTCGCCGTTGGCGTCGACGATGCTCTGGTGCAGATGCATCGAGCTGCCCGCCTGGCCTTCGATCGGTTTGGCCATGAACACGGCGTTCAGGCCGTGCTTGAGCGCGATCTCCTTGGCCGCGTACTTGAAGAGAAAGGCCTGATCCGCCACCGCCAGCGCGTTGCCATGCAGCAGGTTGATCTCGTACTGCGTCAGGCCCACCTCGTGTATCCACGTGTCCGACGCAATGCCCAGGGTGTCGAGCGCGGCGTGGAACTCGTCCCAGAACGGCGCCAGCTCGTTGAGCATGTTCAGGCTGAAGGCCGACTGCCCCGCCTCGGCCCGGCCACCCCGGCCACGCGGCGGCACCAGCGGCTCGTTCGGGTCGGTGCACGCGGCCGTCAGGTAGAACTCGATCTCGGGCGCCACCACCGGCTGCAGGCCCAGCGCCTCGTAGCGCGCCAGCACCGCCTTCAGCACCGACCGGGGCGCAAAGGCGCAGGGCTCGCCGTTCAGCTCCAGGCAATCGTGGATCGCCAGGTAACGCGGCTTGCTGGCCCAGGGCACAGGTTTGAGCGTCGCCAGGTCGGGCACGAGGCGTACGTCGGGGTCGGCATCCGGAAAGATCGCGTCGTCCAGCGAGTAGTCGCCCGTCACACACTGCATCGGGATGGCTTGCGCGATGCGCAACTCGGCACCGCGCGCAAAACTCGCCGCCGGCATCAGCTTGCCGCGCGGGTAGCCCGACACGTCCGGAAAGATACATTCGACGTCGCGCACCCCCTCGACGCGGAAACGTACGGCCAGGTCGCCGCGTTCGATGGAGTCGGGTCGCAGGGTGGGTGAGGTCATGTGGCGCGTCGTCGTCGGGGCGAAGGGCACACGATACCAATCCTGGCCACCGGTTGGATCTACCCCGGGCATCTGGCGGGCAGGTGGTCGGTGCCGGCGTGCAGCGTTGGCCCGGCCAGCGTGCAGCTGCGAACATCGGGGCAGGGCAGGAAGGCAGACCATCACCCCTGCGCCGTCGGGCGTGGACGGCCCGTGTCATGCTGCCCGACACTGGAGATCACATGGCATTTCTTGCGCTCGTCGAAACATTCCCTGCCGCACACCTGGCTCAGCCCGTCCGGTCCCGGGCCCGCGACCTGACGGGCAACGTGTCGGGTGCCCGAACGTGAGCCTCGACGCTACACCGGCGCGTGCGCGGCCCTGCGAGCCGACGGCCGACGAACCCCTGTGGTACCTCGACGCCGTCATCTACGAGCTGCATATCAAGGCCTATGCGGACGCCGACGACGACGGCATCGGTGATTTCAGGGGCCTGACCGAACACCTCGCCCATGTGCAGTCGCTCGGGGTCAACACCATCTGGCTGCTGCCTTTCTACCCCTCGCCGCAACGCGACGACGGCTACGACGTGGCCGACTACGCAGCGGTGCACCCGAGTTACGGCACGCTCGACGACTTCCGCGCCTTCGTGGTCGAGGCGCACCGGCGCGGCCTGCGTGTCATCACCGAACTGGTGGTCAATCACACCTCGGATCAGCACCCCTGGTTCCAGGCTGCACGCCGTGCCCCCAGGGGCTCACCCGAGCGCGACTTCTACGTCTGGAGCGACGACAACAGCCGCTACGCCGGCACCCGCATCATCTTCAGCGACACCGAAAAGTCGAACTGGACCTGGGACGAGGTGGCGCAGCAGTTCTTCTGGCACCGCTTCTTCAGCCATCAGCCCGACCTCAACTTCGACAACCCGGCGGTGATCGACGCCGTGCTGGCGGCGATGGAGTTCTGGCTCGACATGGGTGTCGACGGCCTGCGCCTGGATGCCATTCCCTACCTGATCGAACGTGACGGCAGCAGCAACGAGAACCTGCGCGAGACCCATCAGGTGATCAAGGCGATGCGGGCACGGGTCGAGGCACGGTACCCCGGGCGACTGCTGCTGGCCGAAGCCAATATGTGGCCCGAGGACGTGCGCGAATACTTCGGCGACGGTGACGAATGCCAGATGGCGTATCACTTTCCGCTGCTGCCGCGCATGTACATGGCGATCGCACAGGAAGACCGCCATCCGGTGGTCGAGATCCTGGCGCAGACGCCCGACATACCGGCCAATTGCCAGTGGGCCGTCTTCCTGCGCAACCACGACGAACTCACGCTCGAGATGGTGACCAGCAAGGAGCGCGACTACATGTACCGCATGTACGCGTCCGATTCACGCGCGCGCATCAACCTGGGCATCCGCCGGCGCCTGGCGCCGCTGCTCGAAAACGATCGCTCCCGCATCGAGCTGATGAACGGCCTGTTGCTGTCGATGCCCGGCACCCCGGTGCTGTATTACGGCGACGAGATCGGCATGGGCGACAACATCTTCCTTGGCGACCGCGACGGCGTGCGCACGCCCATGCAATGGACCAGCGACCGCAACGGCGGCTTCTCGCGCGCCGACCCGCAGCGCCTGTACCTGCCGCCGATCCAGGATCCGATCTACGGTTACGGCGCTGTGAACGTCGAGGCGCAGTCGCGCGAACCCTCGTCGCTGCTGAACTGGACGCGTCGACTGCTCGGCGTGCGCGGCAGCTCGCAGGCCTTCGGCCGTGGCTCGTTCACCATGCTGCACCCCGGCAACCGCAAGGTGCTGGCCTATGTGCGCGAGTTCGGCGACGACAGCGTGTTGTGTGTCTTCAACGTCAGTCGGGTGGCCCAGCCGGTCGAGCTCGAGCTCGACGCCTACAAGGGCCGTGTGCCGGTCGAGATGCTCGGCCTCAGCCCGTTTCCGCCCATCGGCGAGTTGCCCTACCTGTTGACCTTGCCGGCCTACGGATTCTTCTGGTTTCGCCTGGCCACCGACGTCGCGCCGCCGCACTGGCACGCCGAACGCCTGGCCGTGCAGGATCTGCCCGTGCTGGTGCTGTTCGACGGCTGGAACAGCCTGTTCCGCTCCCGTGTCGTGCCCTGGCGCATGGCCCTGGCCGACAAGACCCGCAGCCAGTTCGAACGTGAGCTGATGCCTGCGTTCATGCAGCGCCAGCGCTGGTACCAGCCCAAGACCGAACCACTCGACCGCGCCGTGCTGGCGGCACATGTGATGTTCGACGCGCCCGGCGCGCAGTGGCTGCTGGCGCTCATCGACACCCAGGGGCCACTCGAGCCGGCGCGTTATTTCGCGCCGCTCGTGATGGCCTTCGACGACGAAGAGGAGGATCGTGTTCGCGAGCTGACCGCCGTCGCCGTGACCAAGGTGCGACAGCAAGCCAGCATGGGTGTGCTGGCCGAGGCGACCGGCGACGAGGCTTTCTGCCGCGCGCTGGTGGCAGCCATCGGCAGCGGGCGAGAGCTTGTCGGTGAGGGAGGCACCCTGCAGTTCACGCCGACCGCCGCCTACGACGCCGTGGTGGGCGACGCGTTGGCCGGCGCCACGCCCTTGCACCGCCTGAGCGCAAGCAACAACTCGATCAGCCTGCTGGGCGACACCCTGGTGCTCAAGTGTTACCGACGGCTGCAAAGCGGCATCAGCGCCGAGCTGGAGATGGGGCGGTTCCTCACCGACGTGGCCGGCTACCGGCACTGTGTGCCGTTGGCCGGCAGCATGGCCTTCCACGCCCGCGACGGCACGGTCTGGCCGCTGGCGCTGCTGCAGGCGCAGGTGGTGCATCAGGGTCACGCCTGGACGTTCACGGTCGACCAGCTCGCCCGCCTGCTCGAGTTGCGGCACAACCCCGTCGAACAGGCCGACGCGGGTATCGCCGCCATGGCCGAACGTATGCAGCTGCTGGCCCGGCGCGTCGCCGAGTTGCATGTGGCGCTGGCGCAGCGCAGCGGTTTGTCGGCGTTCGAACCCGAGCCCGTGGGTGCTGCCGACATGTTGCGCTGGTCGACCAACACCCGCGCCGACTGGGGCCGCACGCTGGCGCTGCTGGGTGAACGTGGCGCCGGGCTGGCCGAACCACTGGCCGCGCTGGCCACCCGTGTCGGCGTCGCCGCACCCGCGCTGGACGCCCGGCTGGGGGCTCTGGCCAGCGCCAGCCCGGTCGGATTCAAGACCCGGGTGCACGGCGATCTGCACCTGCTGCATGTGCTGGTGCGGCACGACGATTTCATGATCATCGACTTCAAGGGTGATCCCCATCGCTCGCTCGACCTCAGGCGCGCCAAGCAATGTGCGCTGCGCGATGTGGCTGGCATGTTGCGATCGTTCGACCATGCACGCCACACGGCGCTTCAGCAGACGGCACGCAGCGACGCCGAACTCGCTGCCATGGCGCCCCTGGCGCGCCAGTGGGAACGGCGCATGCGCGAAGCCTTCGTGGCCACTTACCGCGAGGTCGCCGTAGCGGGTGGCCTGTACGCCAGCCTGGCCGAGTTCGACACCACGCGCCCGCTGCTCGAGCTGTTCGAACTGGAACGGGCGCTGGGTGAACTGCGCCACAACCTGGATCACCGACCTGAATGGGTCGGTGTGCCGCTGGCCGCCATCGCCGCACTTGCCGGCGCCACGGCTTGAAAGACTGGAGACGAGATGGACAACATCGACCTCGTGTTGTTGCCGCTGCGAGGCTTCCTGCAGCAGCTGGGCAACTTTCTGCCGCGTCTGGGTGTGGCGCTGCTGGTGCTGGGGCTTGGCTGGTTGCTGGCCAAGGCGTTCCGGTTCAGCCTGGTCAAGGCGCTGCGAGCGCTGAACTTCCACATCCTGACCGAACGTGCCGGCGTCGACGCCTTCGTCAAACAAGGCGGCAGCGACAAGGACACCACCGACTGGATCGGCCTGATCGGCTACGCGCTGGTGCTGCTGGTGTCGCTCATCGTCGCGTTCAACAGCCTGGGGCTCACGCAGGTCACCGACCTGCTGGGCAAGATGCTGCTGTTCGTGCCCAAGCTGCTCGTGGCGGTGCTGGTGGTGGTGTTCGGCGGCTACTTCGCGCGTTTTGTTGCCGGCTCGGTTCAGCGTTACCTGCGCAGCGCCGGCATAGGCGACGCCGCACTGGTCGCCCGCGTCGTGCAATACGCGGTGCTCAGCTTCGTGCTGCTGCTGGCGATCGATCACCTGGACATCGGCGGCGGCTTGATCCAGCAGACCTTCCTGATCCTGCTCGGTGGTGTGGTGTTCGCCCTCGCGTTGGCCTTCGGACTCGGCGCACGTGAGCGCGCCGCCGAACTGATCGACCGCTGGTTCCCGCGCGACCCCACCGACAGGTTGCCCTGAGAGCAGCTGCGGCGGCCGTCGTCAGCCGTCCGCGCCTGCCAGCACATGTCACCGTCTGGCCGGCGCGACCCTCCTGCGCCTGGCCAGGGCCGACACAGCCAGCGCCAGCCCGGCCAACCAGCCAATCTGCAGCGCGCCGCCGCCACTGTCCGCTGCCGCTGCCGGAGCAGGAGGCAGCGTGGCCGCCACGGCCGCTGCGGCGTCAAGCAGGCCGGCGCCGCAGGTCGAGGTGGTGCACAGGCATTCGAGCTGAGTCGTACCGTCGGGAGTGTGGCACTGCGGCACGCTCGGGTCGGTGCTGGTGTCTGGGAAGGCCCGCGCCGTGGCCTGCAACATGGACTTGACCTGCGCTGGTGTCAGCTCCGGCCTGGCCGAGATCATCAGCGCCGCCGTGCCCGCCACCAGCGGCGCCGAAAAGCTGGTGCCGACCGCGAAGTCGATGCTGTCGGTGTAGGTGGAGCTGGCCGCTGCCTGGCTGCCCGAGCTGGTGGTGCTCAGGATGGGGTACAGGCAGGGATCGGTCTCGCCAGTGTTGATGCAGTTGCCGCCGGGTGCGGCGATCGTGACCTCGGCGCCGACGTTCGAGAAACCCACCTTGGTGCCGACGTTGCGCACCCCAGCCACGGCGATCACACCGGGGCAGTTGGCGGGCGTGCTCACAGCCAGGCCACGATCGTTGCCGGCCGAGACCACGATCACCACACCCGCCGCGGTCAGTCGTGTGATGGCGTCCTGGTAGGCCAGGCTGCAACTGCCGCCACCACCCAGGCTGAGGTTGAGCACCCGGGCCGGGTGGGGGTTGGGGTTGCCGCCGGGGTCCGGGGTCAGGCCACCGGCCCACAACATGGCGGTGATGATGTCCGAGTCCAGGCCGCCACACTTGCCCAGCACACGCACCGGCAGCAGCATCACGTTGCGGCCCACCGAGGCCATGCCCAGGGCGTTGTTGGTCTGCGCGCCGATCAGCCCGGCCGTCTGGGTGCCGTGCCAGCTGCTGGTGCTGGCGGGCGAGCCGAATCCACACTCGTCGGCAGACGTCCAGTCGCCAGGGTCGGTGGCGTCGGCGTCGGGCCCGTCGCCATCGGCGGCATCGGCCAGGTCGGTGATGAAGTCGTAGCCAGGGTGCAGCTTGTTCGCCAGGTCCGGGTGGTCGAAACGTACACCGGTGTCGATGTCGGCCACGACGACCGTTGCCGAACCGGTGCTGATGTCCCACGCACCCACGGCATTGATGGCCGACACGAAGGTGGCGTCGGGGAACCGCAGGTACCACTGACCAGCGGCGGGTGAGATGGTGCCGCTGGCCGCAAACAGCGGGTCATTGGGCACGGCCATGGCGTGGCGACGCCCGTCGGGCACGGCGTAGTCGACGTCGGGGTCGGCCGCCAGCCGCGCAGCCAGCACCGCCGAACTGGTGCCGGGCGCGCCGCGCACGACCTGGGTGTGGTGGTCGACGACGCGGCCATCAGTCAGCGCCAGGCCGGTTCGGCTGGCCAGCGAGCTGGCATGTTGCGGGCCTCTGGCCGGCCCGTGCGCGCTGGCCGCCGCACGCATCACGCTGCCCTGGGCCTTGTATTTGACGATGACGCGGGCACCGCCGAGGTCGTCCTGCCCCGACGTCTGGTTCGTGCCGCCCGGCGGCGCCGCGCCGGCGCTGTGGGCAGAGCCGGGCCAGAGTGTGGCCGTCGACAGAGCGGCGGCGGCCCAAACAAGCAGCAGGCGGGGGAGTCTGGTCTGATTCATCGAGGGTCCGATGGAAAGTCGATGCGCGACACACGGGTCGAAAGGAGATGACATCACAGTTGACCACGCCGATTAATTCATATATTGTAGAAATACAGAACCAAACCGATCTGCCCATGACCCCACCGAACGACGCCGCCGCCGACACCGCACGTTTTGCCGACATGTTGTCGGCCATGGGCACCGAGCCCCGCCTGCGCATCGTGCGCCTCCTGCTGAGTGCTCATCCCGCCGGACTGGTGGTGGGCGACATCGCGGCCGAGACGCAGGTCACCGGCTCCACGCTGTCCCATCACCTCGACAAGCTCAAGACCGAGGGGCTGGTCAGCGTGAGGCGCGAGGGCACCTTCCTGTGGTACTCGGCCAATACGCAGACGTTGCAGGATCTGCTGGCCTTCCTGTACGCCGAATGTTGTACCCGCAACAAGGCCATTGCGCCGCAGGCCATCACCTGTTGTTCCTGATCACCTGGAGAACCCCATGACCACCACCACCGATGTCAAACAAGTCGTCAAGCAACGTTACGGCGAGGCAGCCGCACGGGTCGCGCAGGGCGCGAGCAACGCCTGCTGCGGCGGCGGCGCTGCCAGCGTGGGTGGCTCCGACCCGATCACCGCCAACCTCTACGACGCCCTGCAGGCCGGCGAGGTGCCCGAGCAGGCGCTGCTGGCCTCGCTGGGTTGTGGCAACCCGACCGCGCTGGCCGAACTGGTGCCCGGCGAAACCGTGCTCGACCTGGGCTCGGGCGGCGGCATCGACGTGTTGCTGTCGGCCAGACGTGTCGGCCCCACCGGCCGCGCCTTCGGCCTGGACATGACCGACCAGATGCTTGCCCTGGCCGAAGAAAACAAGCGCAAGTCCGGCCTGACCAACGTGCACTTCCTGAAAGGCGAGATCGAACACATCCCGCTGCCCGACAACTCGGTCGACGTGATCATCTCGAATTGCGTCATCAACCTCTCGGCCGACAAGGACCAGGTGTTGCGCGAGGCGTTTCGTGTGCTCAAGCCGGGTGGGCGTTTTGCGGTGTCGGACGTGGTGGTGCGCGGCGAGGTGCCAGCCACGCTGCGGCGCAATGTCGAACTCTGGGTGGGGTGTGTGGCCGGTGCCTTGTCCGACACCGACTACCTGGCCAAACTCGCCGCCGCCGGTTTCGAAGGCGCCGACATCGAGGTCACACGCGTCTACTCGGTCGACGACGCCAAGGAGTTTCTGGCCGGCCAATGCGCCGACCTGCAGCAGATCGCCCAGCAGGTCGACGGCAAGTTCGTGAGTGGCTTCATCCGCGCCGTCAAACCGGGCGGTGCTCAGCCAGTGCGCCAATCAGCCGCGCAGGCTGCCGGCGACGGCGCTTGTTGTTCGCCCGGTTGCTGCAGTTGAGGTCGTCAGCCGTGCGGGTGGGTCAGGTGGCGGGCCGGTGAGGTGGCCGGTGCGCCGGCCCCGGACCCCTTGCCGATTCAGAACAGCAGAAACAGCGGTGCAGCAATGAAGGACATGCCGATGAACAGCCAGAGCAGGCTGGCTGCCACGGGCGAGTCTTCAGGTTGCTCGTCAGGGCTGGCGTCGAAGGTCAAGTTGGTCATGGTCAGAATCCCCTGAGCGTTGAGCTCGTCATCGAAACATTCGTTAGCCGGTCGGTACACAAGTGCACCGGGATTTGCGGGTTTTGCACGCTTGGCGGCAACCCGGACCGGGCGATCTGCCGGTGCACCCCCCGAGTTCGGCGCCCGGTTGGTAATGATTCGTGACGAGCACCCCGGCGAGAACCCCGCATTCGCGGGGCCATGCCCCCGCTGATGCGTGTCTCCCCCTCAACCAGAGGGGTTGCTGGGTGTGTCTGTTGCCTTGTGCCGACGCTGGCGCGCAAAGCTGCGCCGCCTTGCCCGCGCACGTGCGCGGGCAAGCGCGCCGGCGCAACGCTTCAGGCCGCCTCAGGCCAGGTCAGCCTGCTTCGACCGTCTCAGCCGCGCACCTGATGCACCGTGTCGGCCAGCGCAAACATCTCGGCGTCACCGCGGCTGTCACCCCAGGCGGTGATGTGGCTGGGGCGGCGACCGGCCAGCCACTCTTGGATGCGCCGGGCCTTTTCGGGGCCGTAGCAGTTGGCGGGCTGGATGCGGCCGGTCACGCGCTGCTGCGCATTCACCTCCAGCCCGCTGCACAAGACGGCGGACAGTCCTTGTGCATCGGCCCAGGGCTGCACGTAGACGTCGAGCGACGCACTCACCAGCACGCAGGTGTCGCCGGCCTCCTGGTGCTGACGCAGAGCGGCCAGCGTGCTGGCGCGCAACATGGCGGGCAGATGTCGGCGGGCGAACTCGCGCCCGGCAGCCTCGACCTCGGCGCGTTCGCGCCCGCCCAGAAAGTGGCCGATCACACGCTGCTTGGCTACGTCGTTGCGCAGGTAGCCCAGGGCATAGGACAGCAGCGGCAGGCTCGTCGCAGCCAGCCCGGCCACGAAGCGCGGTGTGCCCACGACATGGCGCAGGAACGGCATCAGGCTGTCGCGTGTCGTCAGCGTGCCGTCGAAATCGAAGAGCGCCAGGCGCATGGGGTGGTCAGAGCTTCAGGCGCTTGAAGATCGCCTCGGGGATGGCGCAGATGACGGCCATGATGAGTCGCCACCAGCCTGGCACATAGGCCACATCCTGGCGGCGGTCGATGGCGCGCACGATGCCACGTGCCACCTGTTCGGGCGAGGCCCAGAGCGGGCCGCTCTTGGGGATGGCCGCCGTCATGGGGGTGTCGACAAAGCCCGGCTTGATCGTCAGGACATGCACACCACTGGCAAACAGGCTGTTGCGCAAGCCCTGCAGATAGAGCGTCACCAGACCCTTGGCCGCACCGTAGACGTAGTTGGACTGGCGCCCGCGGTCCCCCGCCACCGATGAGATGACCGCCAGGCTGCCGTGGCCCTGCGCCGCCAGGTGCCGGCCCAGCAGCTCGGCCAGATGCACGACCGATACACCGTTGGTGTGCACCTCGCGCAGCGCCAGCGCGGGGTCGGCTTCACACCGGCGCTGGTCGGGCAAGGAGCCCTGTGCGATCAGTGCGATGTCGACCGAGCCCAGCAGCTCGGTCGCCTTGTCGACCAGTGTCGCGTGGCCAGCCAGTGGATCCAGGTCGGCCTGCAGTGTGTGAATGTGGGCAGCACCCGTCACACCGGCACGTGTGCGCAGGTCGTCGGCCAGGGCCTGCAGCCGCGCCGCATGGCGTCCCACCAGCACCAGCTGGGCGCCGCGCTGTTGCCACAGCCGCGCACAAGCTTGAGCGATGGCCGAGGTGGCGCCGAAGATGACGATGTGTTGCTGTGGCGGTGCGGGGCTGTTGTTGCTCATGCGGCGGCAGATGGCGCGTGGCCTCGGGGTGCGTCGGCTGGTGGTGCACCGGCTGGTGAAGCATTGGCCAGTGATGCGGATGTTGTGGACGAGTCGGCCCTCACAGTGTCTGCGCGTGTTGCGCCTGCCGATCGCGCGGCGCTGCAGGGTGGCCCGGCGCGGCGCCAGAAGCTGGACGAAAACGCCGGGTCGATGTAGCGCGTGAACTCGTGCAGGCGCGGGTAGCCGCTCAGGAAGAGCTCGGGCGACATACGTGCGTCCTTGGCCGGGTAAAGCGCGCCGCCGCATGCCGACACCACGGCGTCGAGCTCGGTGAAGAGTTTCAGCGTGGCCGCGCCGCGGTTCGGAAAGTCCAGCGCCAACGTTGCACCGGGCCGCGGAAACGACAACAGCCCCGGCGAGCGCCGATCACCGAAGGTCTTGAACACCGCCAGGAACGAACCCTGACCCGACCTGCCGATGCGGCGGAAGAGTTCGGCCGCCGCATCACGCATGGCGGCGCGCGGTAACACACACTGGTACTGGAAGAAGCCGCGCCGGCCGTAGATTCGGTTCCAGTCGAGCATGGCGTCGAGCGGATAGAAGAAGGGCTCGTAGTGCTGCAGCTCCTGAGTGTGCAGTGGCCGGTGGTAATACGCTGCGTTGAAGGCGCGCAGGCTCAGGCCATTGACCAGCGACACCGGTGGCGTCAGCGGCACCCGCACGGTGGATGGGCGACGGGGCGGAAGGTCAGGCGGCGCATCGACAAAGTCACCCGCGGTGTAGATGCCGCGCCCACCGTGCAGGCAGTCGACCCAGGCGACCGAATGGCCGTGGCGCGCGCCCAGCTCGGCGTCCAGCGCCCAGTAACCCTCCAGGCCGGCAAAGCGCTGGTTGTGCACCGACACGAACGGCGAGGCAATGCGCACCAGCTGGATCTCGACCCAGGTGATCAGGCCAGTGAGCCCCAGCCCGCCGATGGTGGCGGCGTACCAGTCGGTGTGTTCGGTGGGGCTGCACAGCAGGCGTTCACCGCTGGAGCGCAGCAGCTCGAAGGCCCGCACATGGCAGCCGAAACTGCCGGCGCGGTGGTGGTTCTTGCCGTGCACGTCGTTGGCCACCGCGCCGCCCAGCGTGATGAAACGGGTGCCCGGTGTGACGGCCAGAAACCAGCCCTGCGGCACGATCAGCTGCAGGATCTCGTCCAGGCTCACACCGGCTTCGGCACGCAACACGCCGGTGGCGGGGTCCAGCGCGATGTAGCGGTCCAGCCCGCGCGTGAGCAGCAAGGTGCCGCCTTCGTTGAGCGCCACGTCACCGTAGCTGCGGCCCAGGCCGTGCGCCAGCAGGCTGCTGCCTGGCGCCGGTATCGGTGGTGGCAGCGCCTGGCTGCGGTCGAACAGTGGTACCTCGCGGGCAGCCCTTGCATCGGGCCAGCGTCCCCAGGATCGCGCGCTCATCGATGCGCCCCGAGCGGCGCCGCGTTGGCCGACGACGCGCCGCTTGCCGTGGCGTTTGCTGCTTCGGGCGATTCGTCGGTTGAAGTGGCCGGCGCCGAGGTCGGTTCACGCATCAACCTGAGCAGCGCAATCAGCCCGATTGCCACGGCAAACCACAAGGTGGTCAGACGAATGAGCACGGTGGCCACCACCGCCACCGCTTGCTCGTGGCCGGCGAGCAGCAGCAGGCTCATCATGGTCGCCTCAGTGCCGCCCAGCCCGCCGGGCAGAAAACTCAAGGCACCGGCCAGCACGGCGATGGCGTAGACGAACACCGAAAACGACAAGGTGGCGTTCGACCCCAACACACCGAGCAGCAGATGAAACGCCCAGGCCTCGGCCGCCCAGGCGATCAGGCTCAGCGCGGTGGTGCTCAGCAGCAGCGCTGGTGTGTGGCAAGGGCGGGCGCTGGCGAGCAGCTGCTGCACACGTGCCAACGCGGACCTGAGCCGCGAGGGGCTGCGCTCGAACTGCGCCGACGGCCTGCCTGGCTGCCCGACCACCGGCCGCGCACGTGCGATCGCCACATAGACCACCACGATCAGCCCCACCGCCACCACCACCATCAGTCGCAGCCCGGGGAACTGGCTCAGCCCGATCAGGCACAACAACACCACGGCCACCAGGTCCGACAGCCGCTCGCTGATCAACGCCGCCAGGCTGCGCTCCACCGGCATGCCGCGATGCTGCAGGAACAGCGACCTCAGCGCCTCACCCGCCTTGCCCGGCGTGGTGGTCAGCGCAAACCCGGCCAGGTAGATGCGCAGGCTGGCGCGCCAGGGTTGTGCATGGCCCAGCGCCGTGAGGTAGAGCTGCCAACGCACGAAGCGCAGACCGTAGTTGACGAGTGACAGCGCCAGCAACACCGCCAGCCCGGTCCAGCCGACCTGCGCCAGCGCCTGGCCGACCTGGGCCCAGCCGCCCCACAACGAAAACGCCAGGTAGCCGGCCGCCGCTGCTGCCACCGACAGGATGAGCGCCCGCAGATGGCGCCGGCCGATGGCCATCAGTGACATAACTTGGCGCCTTCAGGCCAGGATGGCCAGGGTGACCGCCATCCACGCCAGCGCGGTGGCAAGCAGATGCACGTCGGTCAACACGTCGCGCGCCGTGTCCTGGCCGCGGCCGCGGCCGTGCAGCAGCAGCAGGTAGCGCGCGATGCCGTAGACCAGGAAGGGCACGGTGTAGATGAGTTTGTCGGTGTGGTGCAGCGCCACCGTGTCGGGGTTCACCGTGTACAGCGCATACGACAGCACCGTGCAGCCGCCGGTGAGCGACAGCAGCTGGTCGAGTACCTCGGGCCGGTAGTGGTCGAGCACAGGGCGTGCGCTGGTGGTCATGGTGGAGCCGGCGCTGGTGCTGCCGGCACCGGCGCTGTCACCCTGCACCGCCAGCAACTCGGCGCGGCGTTTGGCGAATCCGAGGAAAAGTGTGGCCATCATTCCGCAGAGCAGCAACCACGACGACGGCGGGATGCCCACCCCCAGGCTGCCCACCAGGATGCGCAGCATGAAACCGGCCGAGATCACGAACACGTCGATGATCACCATGTGTTTGAGGCCGTGTGAATACGCCACGTTGATCGCCGCGTACAGCGCCACCAGCGCCAGCGCCGGGCCCGACACCGCCGCCGCACACGCCGCACCCAGCCCGACTAGCGCCGCACACAGCCACCTGGCGGTGGACGGCTTCACCGCGCCGCTGGCGATGGGCCGCCGGCATTTGGTGGGATGGCGCCGGTCGGACTCGACGTCCACCAGGTCGTTGTACACATACACCGCACTGGCCATGGCGCAAAAGGCGACCAGCGCCAGCCCGACCGACTGCACCAGCGCCACATCACCCCAGCGGTGTGAAAACACCAGGCCCAGCAGCACGAAGCCGTTCTTGATCCACTGATGGGGCCGCAGCAGGTGGATCAGCGCGGGCCAGCTGGGTGAGCCGGGCAGGGCGACGCTGGCTCGGCGTGTCATGGCCAGGCTTTCATCAACATGCGTTGGTCGACCTGAGACTGGGTCAGTGGCTCACCGTAGACCAGCGGGCTCATCCACGCAAACATCAGGGCGAAGCTGGCGACCAGCGCCACGGCCAGCGGCCGCGGCCGCTCGATGCTGCTGGCCTGCACTACAGCGGCCAGCAGCGAACACAACAATGCTGGAAAGTAGTGATACAGGAACATCGGCCGATCGATGGCGGCAAACGGCGCCACGCAGCACAAGTAGCAGAACGCGATCAATAACTCGGGGCCGGCAATCGGCTCATGGGGCCGACGCAGACCGGCGGCTACCAGGCGCGGTATCAGCAGCACCAGCAATCTGACGATGGCAAACGTGCCCAGCCACCACACCACCAGATTGGGCAACAGGTAGATGCGTGATTGTTCTGCGGTGCCCGTCTTGCTGGTGGCGTCGTCGGTCCAGAAATAGATGCCGCGCCAGCCCACCGGCCACGAATACCAGGGGCTGGCATACGGATGGCCGGCCACCTTGGACGCGTAACGCGCCATGGTCTGGTTGAGTTCGACGATGGCCTGCACATCGTTCAGTGCCACCACGCTGGCATCACCGGCAAAGGCCGAACCCGGCAGACGTTTCTGGAACTCCTTGCTCATGAAGCTGTCGCCCGGCCCCGAACGTGTCAGCAGCGACAGATGAATCTCGAAACCCGCCAGCTGCACCACCACGGCACCGGCCACCACAAACGCCGCCGCCGCCAGCCGCTGGCGCAGCGCCGCCGGCCCGCTGCGGTCCAGCACCAGCGCCACCAGCGCCGGCCCGATGAAACAGATTCCCGTCCACTTCACACCCACAGCCAACGCCAGCAGCAGCCCCGCACCGACCAGCGCCAGCCGCGAGCGCAGAGTTTCGCCAGCGCAGCAAGCACCACCAGCCGCCAGCACCGAAAAACAGCAGCGGGATATCGTTGAGGATGAAGCGAGATTCGGCCAGCAAGGCGCTGTCGAGCAATACTGCCCAACCACCCACCAGAGCCCAGACCAGGCTGGCGCGCAACTCGAGCGCCAGCAGCACCACCAGCACCGGCAGCAGGCTGCCACACAGGGCCGGAAATGCCCGCATCACCAGGTAATACCCGTCGGGATAAGCCGCGCCCACCACCGGGAAACCCATCGCCGGTGTCCAGCCGCCCAGCCAGCCGAGCAGCGCATACATCAGCTTCATGTGCGGCGGGTGTATATCGAAGTAATACGTGCCGCTCAGGTAATGTGAGGCGAATTCACCCACGAGTGATTCGTCGAAAGCCACCACGGCGGGCTGCCCAAGGCGCCAGAAATGCAGCCACACCGATACGCCCAGCAACACATACAGCCAGCGCCAGGCGCGCAGGTGCCGCGTGATCGGTCGGTCGAGTGTGTCGGCCGCCCCGGCCATGGGGCCAGAGCGGCCCGGAGTGGCGCTGAAGACAGTGGACATCGCGGGCGGCAGCTCGAAGTTTTGCAGTCCGGTCAGCTTACCCCTGTCACCCCCACCTGATCAGCCTGAGTTGTTCCAAATGGCTAGGTGCACCATCACGCCGCCACACCGGCCGGCGCGTCGATGACCTCACTTTGCTTCGAGCACTTCGGTGATCTTTTTTGTGTCGACATATTGCTGGAACCCGGAAATCGAGGTGCTGACTTCCTTGTTTGCCATGAGTTCCTGCATGGCGAGTTGGCCAAGAATCTGGAACGTCTGTGGCAGCGCCTGCTGGCCTTCGTTCCTGACGAGTGCCTTCATTTCGTTGGCACAGTTCTCGGTGAGGAGTCGCGTGACGAGCCGACCGGTGTCGTGCGACGAAGCATCCGAAGTTTCTTTCGTGACCGCCGAGGTATCACGGATTTCCGGATGGGCAGCCATGGCGATGAATAACCAGCGGGCGAAGACCTTGCGGTCTTTACCTGTGGTGCTGTCGGCAAGACATTGGTTGGCCGCATCGAGGTGTGGGCCGGCAAATGCTGGAGCAACCAACGACAGCAGCAGTGCAACGATGAATGACTTGGACATGATGTGGAATTCGATGGGTGGATCTGACGGCCTGCGCCAAGTGCAGGGTCGAGTGATGGCGGGCGGCCCCGGTCGTCAGCCTACCTCGGCGTCGTCGAGTGCCTGCGCGACCGCTCGCAGGCCTCGGTCCAGACGGGTCAGGGCGTCGTCGATGAGGTCGGCGTCGTCGGGGGCGGCTGGCTCGGCGCGCAGCAGGGCTTCGACGAGGGCGGCTTCGTCGGCAATGGCCGTGAGGCCGAGTTGTGCGGCGGCACCCTTGAGCTTGTGCATGCGCTGGCGTGCCGCGTCGGGTTGGCCGGTGGCCAGTTCGACCCGGGTCACCGCTGCGTCGTCGATGTGCAGGCTGGTGAGCTGGCGCAGCAGGCCGACGAGGCGCTCGGGGTTGCCGCGCACACGTGCCAGGGCGTCGTCGAGGTCGATGCCGTGTTGCATGCTCAGCCAGCCCACCACCGAGTCGGTGGCTGCGCTGGGCACGGCCGGTGGTGCTGGTGGCCGGGCCACGGGCCGGCGCGTGCGCTCTGCGCCGTGATTCAGCCACTGCAGCAGGGATTGGTAGAGCAGCGCCGGGTCGACGGGTTTGGTGAGCATGGCGTTCATGCCGGCGTCCAGGCAGGCCTGGCGGTCGTCGGTGAAGGCGTTGGCGGTGAGCGCCACGATGGGCGTGGTGGCGTGCAGGCCGATGGCGCGGATACGCCGGGTGGCTTCGAGGCCATCCATCTCGGGCATCTGCATGTCCATCAGCATCAGGTCGAACGGGCCCTGCATCGCCCGGGCGACCGCGGCGCGGCCGTTTTCGGCCACCACCACGTCCAGCCCCACGGCGTGCAGCATTTCCTGCACGACCTCGATGTTGATCTCGTTGTCTTCGGCCAGCAGCACACGGGCGCCGCGGTGCTGCTGGCGCAGGCGGTCGTCGGCGCCCATCCGCGGCAAGATCTGCCCGACGTCGGGCATGGGGCCGTGGCCACGCTGCAGCGGCACCTCGAACCAGAAGGTGCTGCCCTGGCCGGGTTCACTGTGCACACCGATCGAACCGTGCATCAGGTCGATGAGCCGCTTGTTCAGCGCCAGGCCCAGTCCGGTGCCACCAAAACGCCGCACGGCCGAACCGTCGAGCTGCTCGAAGGGCTGGAACAGTCGCGCGCGTTGATCGGCGCTCAGGCCGGGCCCGGTGTCCTGCACCTCGAAGCGCACGGTCAGCTCGTCGCCCCGGTCGTCGATCAGCAGCGCTCGCAGTGACACGCCGCCGGCGTCGGTGAACTTGACGGCGTTGCCGGCAAAGTTGAGCAGGGCCTGGCGCAAGCGGGTGGCGTCGCCGCGCAGCCACAACGGCACACCGTCGGGGTCGCAGGTGACGGTCAGGCCCTTGGCCAGCGCCGAGTCGCGGATCAACGAGTCGACGTTGTCCAGCACCGCCGAAAGGTGGAAATTGCCGGTCTCGATCTGCAGCCGCCCGGCCTCCACCTTCGACAGGTCGAGGATGTCGTTGATGAGGGACAGCAGGTGCCGCCCGGCGCCGTCCATCTTGTCGAGCCGCTCGCGCTGGGTGGGCGACAGGGGGTCGCTGCGCAGCAGATGGCTCAGGCCCAGCAGGGCGTTCAGCGGTGTGCGGATCTCGTGCGACATGTTGGCCAGGAACGAACTCTTGGCCTGGTTGGCCGCCTCGGCCGCGGCCTTGGCCTCGAGCACCTCGCGTTCGGCGGCCTTGCGTGCGGCGATGCTCGACGAGAAGGCGATCAGCCGCGGCTTCATCGACCGGTCGCGGTGGTCGTAGTAGATCGTCATCTCCACCGGCATGAGCTGGCCGTCGCGGCCGATGTGTCCGGTCTCGAAGCGGCGGTGGCCTTCGGCCACGAACATCGGCTTGACCTGCTCGTAAGCCTCGGGCGGAAAGTGCGGGTCGATGTCCGACACCGTCATGCCCAGCATCTGCTCGCGTGTGTGGCCGAGGGTCTCGGCGAACTGGCGGTTCACCCAGATGAAGCGCCCGGTCTCGAAGTCGACCCACGAGATGCCGATGCCCACGCTCTCCATGGCGAACTGGGTGTCCTGCAGCTGCTGGTTGGTGCGCACGAGCTCGGTGGTGCGGTCGGCCACGCGGGCCTCGAGCTCTGCATTGGCGCGATTGAGCAGGCTTTCGCCTTCGCGCAGGGCGTCTTCGGCGCGGCGCTGCTCGGTGATGTCGTGCGAGACACCCAGCACGCCGGTGATCGTGCCGTCGGGCGAACGCATCGGCGTCTTGATCGTCTGCAGCAAGGCGCGTCGCCCGTCCGACGCGTAGGTGATCCATTCCTCGTTCACGCTCGGCTTGTCGGCGGCCAGCGCCTCGAGGTCATGGGCGCGGAAGAACTCGGCCTGCTCGGCGTCCATCAGGTCATGGTCGGTCTTGCCCACCAGGTCCGCCTCGCTGCGGCCCACGAAACGCTCGAACTCGGTGTTGCAGGCCAGGTACACGCCTTGCCGATCCTTCAGCCAGACCAGGGCGGGAATGGTGCGGATCAGCTGCTTGAGCAGTCCGAGGTCCCGATCCTGACGCACCAGCCGGGCCGCCAGAGCCGCCTGTTCCCAGCCGCGCTGGGTCGCCTTGACGAAATACAGCATGGCCGACAGCAGGGCGCCCAGCAGTCCCGCCAGCACGAGCGCCTGCGGGTGCCACTGCGCATCCGCCGCCGCCAGCGGCTCGCCGACCAGCAGGGTGTAGCCGTAGGTCGGATGACGCCGGTACGAGTAGACCGTGGGGGCACCGTCACCGTGCGATGCATGGCCGACGAAGCTGCCTGCCCGCGGCTGGGCCTGGATGGCCGCTGCGAGTTCCGCCAGGTGGCGGGCTTCGGCCGGGTTCGGCGGCGTGCTGGTGCCCGGCACGCCTGATGGGGCGGGTGCCATGCCGCCTGGCGCATTGCCGGGGCCTGCCGGGGCTGCGACCGGCGATCTGCTTGCCATCGCGCCAGCTGCTGCCGGGCCCGGATGGCTGTTGCTGGCCACCAGGCGCATCTGCTCATCGCGCAGAACGACCGTGCCGCCGGTCGGCAGGCTGCCGTGCCCGAGCATGCGGTCGAGGTCGCGCATGAAGATCGATGCGTAGACCAGGCCGGCAAACGAACCGTCCGGCGCATTGATGCGCCGGGCCATCAGCCAGATCCACTGCTGCGAGATCTTGCCGACGATGGGTTCGGCGATGACCATGCCGAGCCGGGGATCGTCGCGCAGTTGCCTGTAGTAGTCGCGCTGGGCGAGGCTGGCGCGCTGCGCGGGATCGACGCCACGGCCCCAGATGGCCTCACCCTGTGCGTTGGTGGCGCGCAGCAGGTCGATGTACGGGAAACGGTCCTGCTGGCGCGCCAGGAAGCGGTTGATGGCGTCGGCGTCGGCGCCATGCCTGGCGGTGCGGTGTTCGATCTCGTCGGCACTGACGTCGAGCACGTAGTCGATCGTGCCGACCCAGGCGTCGAGCGACAGCGCCACGGCTTGCGCCACGTTCTCGACGCTGTCGGCGTGCTCGCGCCGCGTGTGGTCGCGCAGATAGATGACCGCGGCGATCAACAGCACGGTGACGATCAGCGCCGCTGCAGATGCGCCGAGGTACAGACGGCGCAGCTGCGGGGTCGGCCTGGTCATGGGGTCTGGGTCTCCGACGCATGTCGCTGCGTCGTCAGGGCAGTATATGGACGCTGCCTGTCAGACAGTGTGGACACCTGGTGACCTGGTCATGCCAGCGCGTTGCGTCGGTACGACGCCCGGGCCTGGGCAAGAGGACGGCTTGCCGGTGCGCTAGCCGCAGCCGCCGCCCGACTTGTCGCGCTTGAGTTGCAGCACGATGCGGGCCTGGACCTCGAGCTTCTCGTACTCGATCGGGTTGGGCGCGCAGGACTTGTAGCGGCTGCCCAGTGCCGCCGGGAAGGCATACCGCAGCTGATCGTCAGCCACGCCGGCCAGCGGCGTGTAGTGTGTGTCGCCGGCGCCGAAGACCTTGATCCACTGGTTGATGCCACCTTCCAGGATGTAGACGTTGGGCACACGCGAGGCGACAAGAAGCTTCCAGGCGCTGACCGCTGCGGCCTCGTCGTTGCCGATGGTGATGAACACCGTGTTGGCCGCCGGTTCGGTGAGCAGGTCGGGCACGATGCCTGCGAGTTGGCCCAGCGGCACGTTGACCGAATCGGCCAGGTGGTAGAGGTTGTAGTCGGACTCGCTGCGCACATCCAGGTAGACGGGCTTGATGGCCTGCTGGTACCTGGCCTTGAAGGCTTCGGCCGGCGAGGTGAAGGCCAGCCGCCTGGCCAGCATCTCGTCGGCGCTGTAGACACGGGCGACGCTGAGGGGCTTGCCATCCGGCTGCGTGATGACCTCGCTGCGCTTGAAGGTGAGCTGCTGGTAACGCTCGTCCAGCGTCGGGCTGCCGACCAGCATCACGGCCAGGGCGGCGGCGAACAGCCCGGCCGCGCCGGCCTTGCGCCAGGGCGGTTCGCTGCGTGGATCCTTGCGGCCGACGATACGTTCGAGCTGTTCGGCGCCCCAGAACATGAACAGCGCCATGGCCACGACGACGGGCACCAGCACCGCTGCCGGCACACCGAAGACCTGGTCGAGCGTGAGCCGGCCGAAGTAGCCGGCGTTGGTGTACCAGTTGTCGAACAGGCTCTCGGTCTCGCCGAACAGGAAGGCGCCGACGAAGCCGCCCAGCATGAACAACATGCCGTCGATGCGACCGGTGGAGGCCGAGGCCAGCGAGGTGGTCGGGCAAAAGCCGCCGACGATGAAACCCACACCCATGATCAGCCCGCCCACCACACCCGAGCCGAGGTAGGTGGGGTTGACCCAGACCTGGCTGAAGTCGAGCAGGCCCAGCCCCACCGCGCCGAACAGCAGCGTCATGGCCACGGCGATGGCGGTGAACATCACCTTCAGCACCGTGAGTTCGCGGAAGTAGAACTGGGCGGCGAGCTTGCGCGAGTCGCCGAAGCCGGCCATCTCGAGCGTGTAGCCGAAGGCAAAGCCGATGGCGGCGAAGACCACGTAGGTCCACGGGTTAGCGGCGCTCACCGCCGTGAAGGCTTCGAGGGGAAAGTTCATGTCCTGCTCCTCACGTGCCGCTCAGTGCACGGCACATGGCACGGCGGCTTGGTGCAGCTGCACCGGTCACAGCCACAGCTTTCTGACGAACCAGGCCAGCAGGTAGGCGCTGGCGAAGATGCACAACATGATCACCCACGACCCGGCCGCCAGCGTGGCGCCGCCCGACAGCGCCTGCCCCGAGGTGCAACCTCGCGCCAGACGCGCGCCGTACAGGAAGATCACGCCACCCAGGAACGACAGCACCCAGCGTGTGCGAGTCGAGATGTGGGGCCCCTTGGTGGTGGTCAGCTTCAGCCGCCCGCCGCGTGCGCCCGAGGTGAAACCACCGAGCAGTGCACCGAAGAACACCGGCACGATCCAGTCGTCCAGCGGGTTCTTGTCGCCACCGGCCATCTTGAGCAGGTAGGGTGTGTTGTCGACATGGGCCGGTGCCACGGCGTCGACCAGCGCGGCGTCGATGCGGCTGGTTGCCCCCGACGATCCCAGCCCGTTGCCGGTGAGCAGGAAGGCGACAAACAGCACCACGCCCAGGATGGCGCCGGCCAGGTAGGGCTGCACGTAGGCCTTTTCGGGCCGGTGGAAGATTGATCTGAGCCACTGCATCGTCGTCTCCTGTTCAGCCTGCATGGTCGTGGCCGTGGGCCTCGACTTCTTCGTACCCCGTGACCATGGCGCGTATGCCTTCCAGCGGTGTGGCGCCCGTCGTCGTCAGGTACACATGACCCACGATGAAGCTGCCGAACAGCCAGGCCAGCAGCGAGTGCGCCGGCGCCAGCAGCGGCAGACCGCCCAGCGCCGCGGCGATCTCGGGCCACCTCTGCACGCCCCACATCGCCGCGCCGGTGATGATCTGCAGCGGCAGCAGCACATTGAGGATGCCGAAATAGGTCGCCTTCTGGATCGGGTTCATGCGGTCGTCCGGGCGTTTCTCGAAGGGGTGAGGTTCACCCTTGAAGATGCCCGAGACATAGAACTTCGCCTGCCGGATGGCGTCGTCGAAGAAGCCATAGGGCCGCGGGATGTACTCGCGCATACGTTCGGTCGCCACGTGATAGAACAGCGACAAGGCCGCATTGATCACCAGGATGACCGCCAGCGTGTTGTGCAGCGTCACCACGGCACTGAACGAGAACACACCGAACAGGTCAGGCCGGTGAATGATCAACCCGGTCAGCAGCAGCGCCACGATGGTGCTGGCCTGCAGCCAATGCCAGAAGCGCCGGTAGGCGTCGTACATGTGCACCCGCTGGGTCGGTACCGGGCCGTGCGGGCGTTTGCGGGCGGCGAGAACACGCAGCGTGGCGTGTCCGGCCACACCCAGCAGTGTGGCGACAAAGGCCAGCGCACCCAGGGCATCGAGCCAGCTCAGCCGGCTGTTGCCGAACACGTAGAGGTGGTCGCGCGCCGGTGCCGGCTGGTAGAACAGGCTGCCGTCGTCGCGCCTGACCACGTCGCCGCTGGCGTTGACGTTGTTGTTGGCGGCAAAGGCCGGCAGCACCGGGGCAAAGCCGGTCAGTTGCAGGCCTTGTGTGACGCGTGAGTCGGCCGAGTGGCAGGCCTGGCAGCTGTTGACGGCGTGTTCGCCGCGCGCCACGTTGTGGTTGATGCTGTAGGGCTGCACCTGGCCCTGCATCTGCACCTGCTGCAGGCCGAGCCTGGCCAGCCGGGCCTTGACCGCCGCCTCCTTGGCGGGTGCGTCGATACGCAGTTCGAGCAAGCTCACGCTGCCGTCGTGGTTGGTGTCGAAGGCGGCGACGATGTCGGGCGCATAGCCGGTGCCGTCCAGATACGCGGCCTGCAGATCCTGCAGCCGCACCGGGCGCTGGCGGCCCTTGGCGTCGCTGTAGACCCAGTAGAAGGTGGTGATCAGGTTGTACGGCGCCAGTAGCCGGCCGCCGTCGACGTTGCGGCGCTGCAGCAGCACCGGCTCGAAGCCGGTGACCAGCGAACGTACGTCAGCCGGTGCGCCGTCGACACCCCGGCAGCTCTGCGCCGGGCGGCCGGCGGGCGTGACGACCGTCCAGTCCCGGGCCTGGATCGCCGGCGCGTACATCTTCGGGATGTGGCAGCTCTCGCAGGCCAGCGCGGCCAGGTGGGTCTCGACGTAGGGCAGCCAGCCCTGGTGGCCCACCGCCGCGTCGTGGCAGTTCTCGCAGCGGCGCATGCTGCCCTTGCCGCCCTGTGCCAGCTGGCTTTGTGCGCTCTGGCCACGTGCCAGGTTGTGGTCGGGGCGTTGCAGGTAGCTGCCGATGTCGAGTGAACGCGGGTCGTAGCGCAGATGGGCCGGGCGTTTGGCCAGTTCACCGACGACATGCGCCGGGTTGTTGCGTGCATGGTGGCAGTCGACACACTGCAGTTGCCGCTCGGCATGCACGTCCCACGAGCGGTGCAGGTCGGCCTTGCCGGCCAGGTTGACGCCCGAGGTGTTGATGCGTTGTGCGGCCATCACCTGGCCGGTGGTGGCGGTCAGCGGTTGATCCAGGTCGCAGGCGGTCAGCAGCAGCGGCTCGTTGCCGCCCGCATGCGCCATGCCGTGGCAGGCGGCGCAGTTGGCGTTGGTCGGGTCCTGGATGCCCAGCACCTTGCTGTCGACCAGGCCTTCGGCGGTGAAGGCGGACCGGTTCCAGGCCCAGCCCTGACCCCGGGCCTGCACAAGGCCCAGCCCGCCCAGCGTGGCCGTGACGGCATCACCGAAGCGGCCGGCGCGGATAGCCGCCGTGCGCGCCGCCAGATCCGGCTGCTGCAGGTGGCACAGGAAGCAGTCCATCTCCAGCGTGCCCGAGCTGGCCCAGTTCCACGGCTGGCGCTGGCCGGCTGCATCGAGCAGCGAGGTTTCGGGGTCGGCTGCGTCGGCGTTCAGGCTGACGAGGGGTCGCCCGGTGCGTGAGGTGGTGGCCGGCCCGCCGCCGGCGACACGCTCGCCGTTGGCCATCAACCAGCCCGCGGTCGACAGGTCGAGGCGTTCGTCGCCGGCCTGGGTGAGGTAGCGGTAGCGCAGCGGATCCCACTGCCCGAACAGGCCGGGGCTGGCGTCCCAGCTCTTGTCGGACGGGGCGAACGTGCTCAGGCCCAGGTCGGCATGGAAGGCGTGTGAGGTGATGAAGGTGGTGTCGTGGCATTGGCCACAGGTGGTCATGGTCGACACCGCGCGACCGCTGGTGAGCACATTCACCTTGGCAGCGTCGAGCAGGGCGAAATCGGGGTGCAGCGGCTTGGGCGCAGCCATTTCCGGCGCGCCGGGTCTTGCGAGTGGTGTGGCTGCGTCGGCGCCGACGAGCAGCGCCGAGGCCATCACCAGCGTGATTGCCAGCAGGCGGCGAAAGATGTTCATGGCAGCTTCCTCGCGCCCCACTGGATCGGGTCGCCGGCGTAGCCCAGCGCCTTCCAGTCCAGCCGCCCTGGCTTGCCTGTCGTGGAGTGGCAGGCTTCACACGGCAGGGCGGCGTCGGCAGCCTGGACCATGTGGGTGCTGGGCCAGTACATGTAGGTCTCGGTGAAGTCGTACTGGCCGCTGTAGGCCAGCCCGGTGATCGGCGCCGCGAGCTCGAAGGACTGGTGCCAGTCGAAGGTGGTCCAGTAGCCGTTCTTGCCCGACGTCACCGGCTGCAGCAGGTAGCCGTTGACCTTGTCGTAGGGTTGCCTGGCGACGTGCAGCTTGAACGGGAAGATGCGCGCCTTCGCATCCTTGATGCTGCCGGCCGGCTTGTTGATGTAGGTCGGGCCCTCGCGGGCGAGCGGGTCGCCCAGCAGGTAGCGGTAGTCGTTGTTGCCGTTGAACCAGAGGTAGGCGGGCGTGAAGTTGCTGTCGTAGGCGAACTCACCCTTGATCTTGAGGTAGGTGTAGTGGTCGTCGTGGCGCCCGCCCTGGCCGGCCTTCGACCAGTCCCAGGTCACCTTGGTCGGTTCTTCACGTGCAATGGCGGTCACGTGGCAGGTCTGGCAGGCCACCGACGCCAGGTGGCTGGTGATCCGTTCGTCCTTGTGCACCTTGCCCTGATGGCATTGCTCGCAACTCACCTGCTCGGCCGGGTCGATGGTGTAGTTGTCGGCCAGCAGCCGGCCCAGGATCTGGTGCTTGTGTGTCATATGGCAGTCGCTGCACTGCAGCTTGTGTTTGCCGCCCATGTGCACGTCCAGCTCGCGGCTCGGGAAGTACAGGCTCTCGTCCAGGTCGCCGTGTTTGACGCCGTTGCCGCCACCGCCGTCGAAGTGGCACTTGCCGCAGTTCTCGCGGGTGGTGGCGCGCACGCTGCGGGCCGCGGCCAGCAGATCCACCTTGGGCGCCGGGTTGCCCCACAGGCCCTTGTCGTAGCCGGCCGGGTCGGCATGGCAGGCCAGGCAGTCGACGTTCTCGGGGTTGGCCTGCTGCGCCGCCTTGCCCGCCTCCCAGCCATAACCGGCATGGCAGGCCATGCACTTGTTCTCGTTGCCCTGGGCGCCGATGCAGAAGTTGTTGATCTGGTTGATCTTGCCGATCGTGACCGGCTCCTTGCGCCAGGGCACGTCGACGGGCCGGGACTGCCAGGTCCAGTGCGACGTCTTCATCAGGTCGGCTGCGGCGTCGGGGTGGCACACCAGGCACGACCGGGTGACCTCCTGCCCCGTCGTGAACGGGCCCTTGACGATGTCCCGGTGGTCGACGTGCACGGCCCGAACCGGCAACCGCGTCGATGCATCGCGCGCCGGACCCTTGGCCGGCAACTGATAGACGAAAGGCACCAGGATCAGCAGGGCGATCACGATCAGCCCGAGAACCCAGCGTGGAAACTTGTGCTTCATCGCGATGCTCGCTCAACTGCCGACACGACGTGTCGACCAACGTGCTGGACGCCCGCAAGGGACGTCGTGGTGGACGACGGATCTGGCGCCTCTTTGGCGTCATCGCAGCCTGGCGACCCTTGCTACTTCCCGAGTCGCGACCGGCCCTGACGATGGACTCGCCGGTGCTGCCGTCGCAGGAAAACCCATGCCCTATATTCGTGAATTCTTATTTTCGGGTGTTGACCAGCGTCAATTAGCGCCCGACACGACCGGCCTGTTCCACAGGTCCGCGGGCACGCAGGGCTCTGCCACACCACGCCCTGGTTGCCGCATCACCGGCCTGTCGGTGCTTGCGGCGCTGCGCATGAAACCCGAGGCCAGGTCCGCGCCGTAGGTCAACCGGTAGCTGCCGCATGGTCAGTGTCTGCCGCCTTCGCGATCACCGAGCAGCGATCTCGCCAGCCACTGGGCCGGCATGCCGTGCCCCCCCTCGTGAACACCAAGGCGGGGCAGGCGCGCGCCGGAGGATGATGGGGCCACCATGCGACCTACCCTCGTCTTCCAGGGCCAGACTCTCGGTGCCGACGACTTCGAGGCGCGCTGGCGCCGGCACGCGGGGGCGCTGGCAGCCCATGGCATCGGGCCAGGCGATATCGTCGCCCTGTTGATGCGCAACAGCCCGGATGCCATCGCCCTCATGCTCGCCACCCGCCACCTGGGTGCGCAGTGGTGCCCGGTGAACTGGCACTTCAAGGTCGACGAGGTGCAGTACGTGCTGGCCAACAGCGGTGCCCGCGTCTTCATCGCCGACGCGGCACTGCTGCAGGGCCTGCCCGGGCTGGATACGGCCGCGGCGAGGGTCTGGGCGATAGGCAGCGGCGGGTCGGTGGGGGCGCCAGGTGATGCTCCGGGCAATCGGTCAGACGGCGTGCCTGGTGTGCCGGCCTGGGAGGCGTCGAGTGCCTCCACGGCGCCCCTTGCCACTGCGGCCGAATCGCCGCGCGGTGCCATGTTCTACACCTCGGGCACCACCGGCCGGCCCAAGGGCATCGTGCGCGAGGCCATGACGCCCGAGCAGGCCGTGGCCGCTGCCGAGATGCGCCGGCTGGCCTACGGCAGCGAGCCGGGCATGCGCGCACTGCTCAGCGCGCCCTGGTACCACAGCGCACCCAACAGCTATGCCCTGGGGATCGCGCAGGCGAGCGGCACGCTCTTCGTCGAGGACCGCTTCGACGCCGAACGCACCCTGGCGCTCATCCACGAGCAGCGCCTCACCCACGCCTATCTGGTGCCCACCATGTACGTGCGCCTGCTGGCGCTGCCGGCGGCGGTGCGCGAGCGCTACGACGTGAGCTCGATGCGCTTCGTCTCGTCCACCGGCAGCCCCTGCCCGCCGCAGGTCAAGCGCGACATGATCGCCTGGTGGGGCCCCGTCATCCACGAGTGCTACGGCGCCAGCGAGTTCGGCTACATGACCCTGCTGACGAGCGAACAGGCGCTGCGCAAGCCCGGCTCGGCAGGCGCACCGCTGCCCGGTGTGGTGCTCAAGATCCTCGACGACGAGGGCCGTGAACTGCCGCGCGGCACGCCCGGCCTCATCTACCTCGACCAGCCCGCCACACCCGACTTCAGCTATGTCGGCAACGCCGAGGCGCGGGCGCGCATGCAGAGCGCCGAAGGCCTCGAAACCATGGGCGACATCGGCTATCTGGACGACGACGGGTTTCTCTTCATCGTCGACCGCCAGGCCGACATGGTGATCAGCGGCGGCGTCAACATCTACCCGGCCGAGGTGGAGTTGTTGCTGCACACGATGCCCGGCGTGGCCGACTGCGCCGTCTTCGGCATCCCCGACGACGAGTTCGGCGAGGCCCTGGCCGCCGCCGTGCAGCCGGCGCTCGACGCTGCGCTCACGCCCGACGGTATTCGCGCCTGGTTGCATGACCGCATCGCAGGCTACAAGGTGCCGCGTGTCGTCACCCTGCACGAGGCGTTGCCACGCGAGGAGACCGGCAAGATCTTCAAGCGCCGCCTGCGCGACCCCTACTGGGCCGGGCGCGCGCGTCGGGTCTGACGAGCGCAGCGCAGGAACCAAGAAGCCCGATATCGGGCGTGGCTCGAGATGAAGCGGCTGGCCCGGTCCTACTTCGCCCGCACTGGCAACTTCCAGTTGGGCCGGATGTAGTGGCAGGTGTAGCCGCCTGGAAAGTGCTGCAGGTAGTCCTGGTGTTCGGGTTCGGCCTGCCAGAACGGGCCGGCAGGTGCCAGTTCGGTCACCACCTTGCCGGGCCACAGGCGTGAGGCCTCGACGTCGGCGATGGTGTCCAGTGCCACCTGTCTTTGTTCTTCATCGACGTAGTAGATGCCCGAGCGGTAACTTGCACCGCGGTCGTTGCCCTGGCGATTGGGTGTAGTCGGGTCGTGGATCTGGAAGAAGAACTCCAGCAGTGTGCGGAAGCTGATGCGTTCGGGGTCGTAGGTGATCTCGATCGCCTCGGTGTGGCTGCCGTGGTTTCGGTAGGTGGCATTGGGCACGTCGCCGCCCGAATAACCCACGCGGGTCGAGATCACGCCGGGCTGACGCCGGATCAGCTCCTGCATTCCCCAGAAACATCCTCCGGCCAGGATGGCGCGTTGTGGGTGGCTCATGTCGGTGGTCCTGTGTTGGGTCGAAGGTGGTGCCGCACAGAAGATGGCCGGTTCGAAGGCCTGCGGTCGAGGTCATCTTGCCAGCCCCCGGCCGGGCCTGCAGCCCGGTGTCGAACAGCCCTGCGCCAGCCGGGATCGACCCGGCCCCCGATTGCCGAGCGTTGATCGCCGCGCGCGGATCGCGCCTCACCCTGGCCGTCAGCGCGGCGCCGGCAACACCTCTCCCCAGCTCACGTCGATCCAGCGCAGATGGCTGGTGAGCAGGCGCAGGTAGTCGGCGCGGCAGTCGTCGTCGGCTGCCTTGGTGGGCGGCGCGAAACAACTCGGGCCGTCGGAGATGAAGTCCTCGCCGCCGAGTGACCTGGGCGCCTTGGCCGCCCGGTTGCTGGTGTCGTAGGCAGTGGCTTTCCACTTGCGGGTGTCGATCTGCGGGCCGCTGGCGGGGTGGCTGTTGTCGATGGCAGCCTGGGTGATCTTTTCCACCACAAGGTGGGTCAGCTTGCGCCCAGCCATGTCGAGTTTCTTGCCCTGCGCAAACAGGGCCGTATCGATGCTCACCCCTTCGTGCTGGCCCCAGGCCTTCAGCCGGGCGGTGATGGCATCGAAGGCCTGGCGGCGCGCCGCATCACGCGCCTGTCGCACGACCTCAGGCGCGGTTTTTTCGGCCGCCACTTCCATGTCGACGTCGAACACCACGAGGATGCTGGGCCGGCGTGGCAAACCCGCCGCCGGGCTGGATGCCGAACTGGCCGCGGGGCTGGATGCTGCACTGGTGGCGGCGCTGGCCGCTGCCGCCGGGCTGTCCGGCGCAGCGGTGGCCAAGGTGCAGGCGGTCAGCAGGGTGGTGGCAGCGGCAATCGATCGAACGAGGGATGGCATGGGCTGATGGCAGGTGGTGGAGGTTGCGGTCGTCGCAAATCGCCGGGCAAGTTGTCGCAGTGCCCGGCAGGGCAGACCGGCACTGTGCCGCCAGCAGCAGCGTCCGCGACGCCTCACCCGCGCCTGGCCCGTGGTGGCCGCCACATTTGTGGCGCCAGCGTGATTCGGGCACGGGCCGATGGAGTTGGCGCGCCGCTCAGAGCACGAACACCGCCTCACTGCCCTGGGGCGTCGCCTTCAGTTCGAGCCGGGCGTCGATGAACTCCTTGAGTTCGGCCACGTGTGAAATGATGCCCACCAGCCGGCCGGTCTGCTGCAGATCCTCGAGCGTGCGGATGGCGAAGTCGAGCGCCTCGGGGTCGAGCGTGCCGAAACCTTCATCGACGAAGATGGCGTCCAGCCGGATGCCGCCGGCATACGACTGCACCACGTCCGACAGCCCGAGCGCCAGCGCCAGCGAGGCCAGGAACGACTCACCGCCCGACAGCGTCGCCACACCCCGCGAGCTGCCGGTGTATTGATCGAAGATCTCCAGGTCCAGGCCGGCGGCGGCGCGTCTGTCGCCACTGCCGGTCTTGCGCTGCATCGAATACCGGCCGCGGCTCATCACGGTCAGGCGCCGCGTGGTGGCGGCCAGCACCTCCTCGAGCAAGGTGGCCAGCACATAACGCTGCAGCGACATGCGGTGCGGGTTGTCGCCGGTCGCCACGTTGGCCACCTGGCGGTGCAGGGTGTAGCGTGCTTCGAGCTGCGCGAACTGCTGCTGCAACTGCTGCAGCGTGGCAAGAAAACGGTTGGTGTCGTCCAGCGCCGCCACCGCGTCACGCACGGCCTTGCTGACCGCAAGCAGCGCGGCCTTGGCCTCGTCATGCGTGCTGATGGCCGAGGCCAGATCGGGGCGTGCCAGCTCGTGTGTCTGCGCCGCGGCGCGGGCCTGGCGGTCGACGGCGGCGGCGAGTTGTTTGTCGAAGGCCAGCAGGCTGGCAGCCAGAGCATCGAGGATCGCTGTCTCCAGACGCGCGTCGCGGCAGGCAGCGGCATCGACAAACCCTGCAGCCAACAACTCGGCGGCGAACTGCGCCGCCTTCTCCTGCTGCTGGCTGGCCAGGCGGGCGCACGCCTGGGTGCTGGCTTCGAGCCGTGCGCCGGCTTCGGCCTGGCGCTGACCGGCCTGCTGGGCTGCAACGGTGGCGGCATCGAAGGCGCGGATCAGCGCGTCGCGTGCCGACACGGCAGCCGCTCGGGCGGACTCCAGCGTCCTGGGTTCGGCCAGATCGGCTGGCACCGCGGCGATACGTTCCTGCAGCCGGCCCGCCAGCTCCTGCAAGGTGGCGCCGGCCTGCTGGGCGGCCGTGTCTGCGGCGAGTGCAGCCAACTCGTCGGCCTGGGCACGTGCCTGCGCTGCGTTGATCTGGGCGTCGACGCCGGCCAGTGCGGCGACCGCGGTGTCGGCCTGCGTGAGAGCGGCTTGGGCAGCCTTGATCTGCACGCTCAACTCGTCCAGCGACGGGTCGGTCTGGTCAGCGCCACCCGTTGCCGCCAGCCCCTGGCGGATCTCGGTGATACGTGCTTCGAGCGCACATTGGTCACTCTGGCACTGGCCGAGTTGCTGGTCGGCGCTGCGCAGGGCGGCTTGTGCGCGCACCAGCGCGTCTTCGGCGGATTGCAAAGCGTCGTCGCCGACCAGCACGGCGTCGTGCCGGGCAAGGGTCGGGTGGTCGGTGGCGCCGCAGACGGGACAGGGCTGACCTTGCGCCAGGGCGAGCGCCAGGCGCGCTGCCTGGCCCTGGATCCAGTCGCGCCGGGTGGCGTCACGCCGGGTGGTTGCTTCGGCCAATGCCGTCACGGCTTGTGCCTGCGCGGTCTGGCGCGTGACCAGCAGCTTGGCGCCCGTGGCCAGATCGTGCAGGCAGCCGGCCAACGCGCGGGCCGATGCCAGCCGGGTCTGCAGCTGCGTCAGCGTGAGGCGATGTGCTTCCAGCCCGGCGCCTTGCAGGCGCAGCGCCTGCTGGCGGGTGACGAGATCTTGCAGTGTTTGCGCGCCGGTCGTCACCGACAGACGCGCGGCCTTCTGCGCCGCCAGCGCCAGCTCGTGGCGTTTGCCGGCTGTGGCCGTCTCGGCGCGTGCCGCGGCGAGTGTTTCCACCTTGGCTTTCAAGGCGTCGAGTTCGGCGATGCGGGCGACGAGCACGTCCTTCTCGCCGGCGCGTGCCGTCTCGCGCGCCAGGGTGGCGGCGCTGGTCTGCACCAGCTGTTGTGCAGTGGTCAGGTCGGTGGCGGCCAGTCGGGCGCGTTGGTCTTCGGCCCGCAGTTGATGCTCCACCTCGGCCAGGGCCTGGTCGATCGGCACCAGCGTGGCAGCACGGCGGGCGGCATCCAGGCGGGCCTTGTCGACGTCCCGGCGCGGCTGGTCGGCGCGCAAGGTCTGCAGGTCGACGCCGGACTTGTCGAGTTCGGCAAACCGGTCGGCGACTCGGCGCGCCTCGGCCAGCCGGGCTTCGGCGGCGAGCGCGGCCGTGGCGCTGGTCTGCTCGGCCAGCCGGCGGGTGGCCAGCTCGTGGTGCTGCTGCTGGCGGCGTGTGTCGAGCGCTTCGGCGCTCTCGGCGCGGGCCTGATCAAGCAAGGCCTTGCGCTGCACCTGCACCGCTTCACCTTCCCGTTGGAGCAGGTCGGCGCTGCGTTTGAGTGCCTCCTCGATACGTTTGTAGAGCTCGGTGCCGAAGAGGGTTTGCAGGATGCGTTCACGCTCCTGCGTGCTGCTTTTCAGGAAGTCGAAGAACTTGCCCTGCGGCAGCACGATGACCTGGCGGAACTGCGCACTCTCGAACCCGAGCAGTTCCACCATCGCCGCCGTCACCTTGGTCCAGCCGGTTGTGATGGGTTTGCCGTCGGGTTGCAACGAGTCGTCGCCCTGACCGAGTCGCCACAGCTCGGCGTCCTTGTCCTGCTTCGTGAGACCGCCGCCACGTTTTGCCTTGCGCATCTGCTCGGGCACTCGGTGGACGCGGTAGTGTTTGTCGCCCAGCGCGAAGTCGAGCGTTACCTCTGTCAGCAGGTCGTCGTCCGCATGGTGGCTGCGCATGTGCTCGCTCTTGCGGTCGTCGCCCGAGCTGTCGCCGAACAGCGCAAAACACAGGCCGTCCAGGATGCTGGTCTTGCCCGAGCCGGTGGGGCCGTGGATCAGGAAGAAGGTCTTGTCGCCCAGCAGGCCGAAGTCGATGGTCTGGCGCCGCGCGAACGGCCCGAAGGCCTGCAGGGTCAGTCGCAGCGGCCTCATGGCGTGTTCCCGTCGGCGCGAATCACCGAGTTGGCGGTGGTGTTGAAGACGTCCAGCGCCGCAGCGTCGATGTCCACGTCCAGCATGTCGCGGTAGAAGGCACGAAACAACTCGTCGGGCTGGCGGGTGCGGTGGTCACCCGGCGAGCGGCCGGCGCCGGCGCCGATGGTCGACGCCGTGAACCGCAGCTCGAGCACGTTCGGGTAGACCTCGCGCAGCCGCGCCATGGGTTCGAGGGGTGGTGTGGCGTCGGTGAGTTGGGCGCACAGGTAGTCGTCGCGGCTGGCCGTCGCGTCCGGCCGGGTCAGCAGCTCGTGCAGCGTGCCGGTGACGATGCGCACATCGCGCCGCGGCGTCAGCGCCACCGGTGTCACCACCACCTTACCGGCAGGCCCCAGCTCGACCAGCGCCACACTCTTGGCGTGGTCCACCTCGCTGAACGAATACTTCAGCAGCGAGCCGGCGTAACACACGCGTCGTTCGGCGCCCAGCGCCTGCGGCCGGTGCAGATGACCCAGGGCGACGTAGTCGAAGCCGCCGAAGCTGTCGACACCCACCACGCCCGAACCCCCCACCGACAGCGGACGCTCGGATTCCGACTCGCTGCACCCGGCCACGAAGGCATGGCCGACCAGCACGTTGCGCTGGGCCGGGCGCTGATTGGCGCGCAGCAGGCCGACCATGTGGTTCATGGCGTCCTGATGGCTGGCCACCTTCCCGGCGCCTGGCAGCGCCCGCGCGTAACCGGGGTCCACATAGGGCAGCGGATGGAAGGCCACCTCGCCGTAGGCATCACGCAGCACGACGGGTTGCAGCTGGTCGAGTGTGCCGCGCAGCGTGAGTTTGTGCGGCGCCAGGATGCGCCCGCCGAAGCCGATGCGTTCGGCGCTGTCGTGGTTGCCGGCGATCACGATCACCGGGATGCCGGCGTCCACCACCAGGCGCGACAACACCTCGTCCAGCAGCGCCACCGCGTCGGCCGGTGGCACGGCGCGGTCGTACACGTCACCGGCGATGAGCACGGCGTCGACACGTTCGCGCCGCGCCAGGTCGACGAACTGCGTCAGCACGTGGGCCTGGTCGTCCAGCAGCGACAGGCCGTGGAACGATCGACCGAGATGCCAGTCGGCGGTGTGCAGGAACTTCATGAGGCTTCGGTGGAAATGGTGCGCCGCGGCAGGGCCGGGCGGAGTCGGTCTCGAGCCAGTGTCCCATGCGTGTCGGCCGTGAAGCGGCGCGAACCGGCGCCACACCTGGGGCCAACTCTGGCGCAATCACCGACGCAACATCCGGCCCGAGTTCCGGCGCGAACCGGGACCCGGCGTCAGGCCGCCGGATGCCCCTGCAGTGCCTCGACCAACTCGCCCAGATGCGCCACCGTCAGGTGCGGCGCCGGGCCGTGGGTGTGGCGCCAGGTCGGCAACACGCCGTCGTCACCGACACGCGCCACCCAGGCGGTCGACAAACCGGCGGCGTGCGCGCCGGCCACGTCCAGCGCCGCGTCGTCGCCCACATGCAGCACCGCGTGCGCCGGCACACCCGCAGCCGCTGCGGCGGCATGGAAGATGTCCGCGTGCGGCTTGGCCTTGCCGAAGGTGCTGGCGCTGAAGGCTGCGCGAAAGTAGCGGCCCAACCCGGCGCGGGTCACGTCCGCATTGCCGTTGGAGATGGCCACCAGCGGGAAACGCGCCGCCAGCCAGTCCAGCGCCGGCAGCGCGTCGTCGTACAGCCGCACCCGCTGGCGTTCGGCAAAGAAGACGTCGAATGCCGGCTCTGCCAGCGCCGGATCTTCGTCCACCTGCACCAGCAGCCGCCGGATCGACTCGCGCCGCATGCCCGACAGGTCGTGCGCCAGTTCGGGCCGCTCGTGCTGCACCACCTCGCGCAGTTCACGCAACACGGCGGGCCGAGCCGTCAGCAGCGGCACCGTGCCGGGTGCCTGCGCCAGCAACCAGTCACGCAGCACCTGCTCGGCCTGCAGGATGACCGGCAGAAACGGCCAGAGCGTGTCGTCCAGGTCGAAGGAGATGGCGCGGATGTGGTCCAGGCGCGGCGGGTGTGCGCTGCTGGCCGTGGGGTCGAAAGGTGTTGTGCT
This sequence comes from Candidatus Intricatilinea gracilis, assembly GCA_016702605.1. Taxonomy (GTDB): domain Bacteria; phylum Pseudomonadota; class Gammaproteobacteria; order Burkholderiales; family Burkholderiaceae_C; genus Sphaerotilus; species Sphaerotilus gracilis. Next base: position 387,619 of record JADJDQ010000003.1, on the reverse strand, counting down.
GGCGGTGGCGGGTGTCATGAGCTGGACTATCGCGCCTCGATGACGCAGGCGCGCAGTACAAGGCCGGTGATCTTCATGCCGTGCCCGCCTGTAAAGAAAGTTGCCGCCTGGTCAGCCTGCGACCAGTTCGTGGCGCCCGCAGACCCCTACCGCTGCTTCACGTAGCTGCCCGGTGCGTCTTCCAGCACCTCGTAGCCCTTCTTGGGCGCGCCCATGGCGGGCGGCTTGGTCTGTGCGCCCGAATGGGCGGCCAGCCATTGCTGCCAGGCGGGCCACCAGGCGCCCGGGTGGCGCTCGGCGGCTTCTTCCCATTCCTCGGGCGCCAGGTGCGGGTCGATCAGGCGGCGTGTCAGTGTGCGGAAGTGGCGCTTGGGGTGCACCGGCCCGCAGATGATGCCCGCGTTGTGGCCGCCGGCGGTGAGCAGGAAGGTGAAGTCGTCGCTGCGCACCAGGTTGTCGACCTTGTAGACCGATTTCCACGGCGCCACATGGTCGGCTTCGGTGCCGACCACGAACATCGGCACGCGGATGTCCGACAGCCGCACCAGCTTGCCGTCGACCGGAAAGCGGTTGGTGGCCAGCTCGTTGTCGAGGTACAGCCGGTACAGGTATTCGGAATGCATGCGGCACGGCATACGTGTGCCGTCGGCGTTCCAGGCCATCAGGTCGATCATCGGGGTGCGTTCACCCTTGAGGTAGTTGTCGACGATGGGTTGCCACAGCAGATCCTGCGCGCGCAGCAGCACGAAGGCGCCGCCCATCTGCTTGCTGTCGAGCACGCCTTTTTGCTCCATCGACGCATCCAGCATCGCCAGCTGGCTGGGGTTGATGAAGAAGGCCAGTTCGCCGGGCTCGGAGAAATCGGTCTGCGCGGCGAACATCGTCACCGAGGCCAGGCGTTCGTCCTTCTCGCGCCCCAGCAGCGACGCGCCGATGGCCAGCAACGTGCCGCCGATGCAGTAACCCACCGCATGCATCTTGCGCGGCACGATGGCGGTGGCCGCATCCAGCGCGGCGCGGAAACCCTTCTCGACATAGTCGGCCATGCTGACGTCGCGGTCTTCGGCGCCGGGGTTCTTCCACGACACCATGAACACCGTGTGGCCCTGGTCGACCAGGAACTTCACCATCGAGTTGCGCGGGCTCAGGTCGAGGATGTAGTACTTCATGATCCAGGCCGGCCAGATCAGCACCGGCTCGGCGTGCACCTTCTCGGTCGTCGGGCTGTACTGGATCAGCTCGATCAGCTCGTTGCGGTACACCACCTTGCCCGGCGTCACCGCCACCTGCTTGCCCACCTCGAAGGCCTCGGTGCCCGGCGGCGGCAGGTGGTCGAGCGTGCCCTTCAGGTCCTCGAACCAGTTCTGCAGGCCGCGCACCAGGTTCTGGCCGCCTTCTTCCTGCGTCCTGGCCAGCAGCTCGGGGTTGGACGCCAGGTAGTTGGACGGCGACGCCGCGTCCATCAGCAGCCGCAGCGAGAAGTCGATCAGCTTGCTGTGGTCCTCGGTCACGCCGTTCACATCACGCACTGCCGAACGCGCCAGCTCGGCCTGGTTCTGGAAGGCACGCGCCCACACATTGAACGGAAACTTCGACCACGCCTCGCCGGCAAAACGCCGGTCGGTCGTGCCGTCGAAACCCTCGGCGGGCGACAGCGCCTCACCCATCATGGCGCGCCCGGCAAAGGCCCAGGTGTCCTGCGCCCGCTCCAGCGCCTGGTTGCGCACCTCGGCCCGCTTGGCCGGCGCCAGGGCGATCTGCGTCGCCCAGTCGGCCCAGGCCGACGTGAATGCGCTGGGTGCCATGCCCGCCGTCATCTGCCCCAGGTGGGCGCGGATCCCGCGGTCGAATTCCTGTGCGCTGCGAGTCGGCACCTTGCTCTTGCTGGCCATCCTTCTGATCTCCGGTGTTGTCGTTGTGGGTTGCGGCGTGTTGCCGGCCATGCCGGCCTGGCGCATGGCGCTCACGCCATGCAAGGCCCCGAGCCGCGCGGTGCCTGCCGCGGCTTATAGCATCGCCAACTGGCGCGACCATGCGCTCGATCACGCCCCGCTCAGGCTCTCCATCCACCGCCGTACCCACCGGACGCCACCAGCCATGACCCAGCCCACCCGCATCACCGTCAGCGCCGTCGTCGCCGCCCCCCTGGCCGACGTCTGGCGCGCCTACACCACACCCGCCGACATCATGGTGTGGAACACCGCCTCGCCCGACTGGCACACCACCGCCGCCACCGTCGACCTGCGCCCCGGCGGCGCCTTCTCGTCCCGCATGGAAGCCAAGGACGGCTCCTTCGGCTTCGATTTCGCCGGCACCTACACCCGCATCGAGCCCCACCGCCTCATCGAATACAGCTTCGGCGACCGCCTCGCCCGCGTCGAGTTCGCCGACGGCGGCAGCGCCCAGGGCGTCACCGTCACCGTCGCCTTCGACGGCGAAACCAGCCACTCCGAAGAACAGCAACGCAGCGGCTGGCAGGCCATCCTCGACAACTTTGCGCGGCACGTCACGGGCAAGCTGGCGACCTGATACCTGCCGATGGACGGGCGACCTGGCCGAGGATGGACTTGGTCGAGTTGCCGGCCGATGTGACGCTGGCGGCTGGTTGGTGCACAGCTTGACAGGCCCGCTACATCGGCACAATATGGCCCGCTAACAGATTTAACGGGCCAAATATGGCATTCGATGCAGTTGAACAACTTCCCCGCGAGGTGCTGAATCGCCTGCAGGAGCTAGGCCAACGTGTGCGCACTGCTCGGGTGCGTCGACGCCTGAGTGCCGAGGATCTGGCGCAGGCGTGTGGCATAGGTCGGCGCACCTTGTACCGGATCGAGACGGGCGAGCCCGGCATTGCGCTGGGGACTTACCTGAGCGTGCTGTGGAAGCTGGGCCTGCTGGACAGCGTGGGCGGGGTGGCCGACCCGGACGCCGACGACCACGGCAAGATTCTGGAAGCGGCCGCGCGGCCCCAGCGTGTGCGCTCGGCTGGCGCCGACAACGATTTCTGAGGCGCGCGCCATGGCCACCGGTTTGCGCCAGATCGCGCGCAAACACCGCCGCTGACGCCACCACGCCACGCCGCGTGACCAACGGCCAGCCCGACCACCCGAGCGCTACCTAGACTGGCCCGGCCGGCAAACGCACGTTGCACCCCGACCGCACCGGCACCAGGGAGGCAGAGCCACAAGATGGGCCGACAACGCAGATCCAGGACCAGCGGCGCCACCGCCGTGATGGACCTCGTCGCCCTGCTGCCCTGGTGGCTGGGCGTCGCCCTCGCCATCGGCGCCTACCTGGCGCTGCATGCCTACGTCAGCCACCCACCACCCCTGCCCGAGCCACGCCCCGGCACGGCCGGCACCCTCGTCATCACCACCATCAAGACCACGCTCGCCAGCGTCGGCCAATACCTGCTGCCCGCGCTGTGCCTGCTCGGCGCCGCCGCCTCAGCCATCCGCCGCCACAAACGCCAGACCCTGGCCCGACAGGCGGCCGCCCAACAAGACCCCGCCCAGGCCCTGCACGCCATGACCTGGCGCGAGTTCGAACAACTCGTCGGCCAGGCCTTCCGCCAGCGCGGCTACCAGGTCACCGAATCCGGCGGCAACGGCCCGGACGGCGGCATCGACCTCGTGCTGCGCAAAGGCAGCGAGAAACTCCTCGTCCAGTGCAAGCAATGGCGCGCCACCACCGTCGGCGTCGACATCGTCCGCGAGCTCTACGGCCTGATCGCCGCCGAAGGCGCCACCGGCGGATTCGTCGTGACAGCCGGCCGCTTCAGCCTCGATGCCACCACCTTCGCCGCAGGCCGCAATATCCAACTCATCAATGGCACCATCCTCCACGGCTGGCTGAAACAAGCCCAAACCCAACAGGCCCCGCCAAGAATCCGACCCGACAAGAATCCGGTGCGTACCCCCGGCGCACCAGGCAAGCCCAGCGACCAAACCCGCCCGCCGCCAATATCGCCCGCAACCACCGATAAACCTGCCTGCCCCCTTTGCGGCAAACCCATGTTGCGCCGACTGGCCAAACGCGGCGTAAATGCCGGGCAGGAGTTTTGGGGGTGTGGAGGGTATCCGAGGTGCAGGGCTGTCAAAGTGATGAATGGGTGATTTGGCTGTGGCTGTCAATCCCGGGGCGTCAGTTCGATGCGAGTCATATTAGTCTGTCGTATGTGGTGATGGGGAAGTTGATGCGTCATGTGTTATCGAGACATGGTAGTCGACCCGTTTCAAGGAATCCGCCGCTTGGCTGATGCGGTTGTAGCGCGTAGGGCACACCAATTCGTACGCTTTTATTAACCAGTGATTTGAATTCAGAACTATGAAATCAGAACAGTTATACAAGTTCCTCCAGGACCCAAATTTGATTAGTCTGCTTGAAATGTCCAAGGTCACTGATGACATCCTGGACGTCACGGACCTGCACGAAAACCAACGCTCAGACATGCTTGCTTGGTGTCTCGACCCCAATGAGGGGCACGGTCAAGGCGACCTGATTCTGAAGGACTTCCTTTGTCTGGCATTCGATCAATGGGAAGGTAGAGACGCCAAGAATGAGAATTCAGAATTTTTCGAGTTTTGGACGCCAGGGAGAATTATGACGACTGGCTTTGGTTCGGCATTTGTTGCCCGTGAAATGCAGGTGAAGATTGAGGGGGCAACGAAAGGCCGACTCGACCTCTTCATTGTTGACCCGAGAAACAAGCTGCTTATTGCTATCGAGAATAAAGCTGGCGCCAAACTAACTGAAGAGCAGCTAATAAAATACACTTCCGCAATTGACGTTCAAATTGCCAGGCGTCCGCTATTTACGGGGTTTCACAAGTTGTTTGCGGTTGTCGATACTATGGATAGGACCGATCCAGCCGCCTTCGATTCGATGGGGAAGCGATGGGTGTTTATGGACTATGGATGGCTTGAACCCGCAGCCACTCGAGCGCGCCTGCAGGTCGCCAGGGGCAACCAGTCTGCTCAGTTACTCATGGCGTACTGCCAGCTTGAAACCGGCTGGGAAAGCGAAACTGAGCGTGAGGTGTCAGATTTGGTGGTACGCCTTGTGGAGCAACATACGCCTGTAGTCGATGCCATTCGAGAATTGCGCAAGCCAAAGATTGCAACCTGGACTCCCACTAGCTTAGAAGGGCCTGCAGGCGAGCTATTGTTGTTTCGTATGCAGCATGCCAGCGTGTGCAAACTCCTGCTTAAGGCGCAAGGAATAGAAACTGCGCGGGCAAGTCTGCGAAAGCAACTCGATGCCGCTAAGGATGAAGGTGTATTGGTCGAAACATGGCGGGCGCGGATGCAGTGCACAGTCCAAGAAATCGAGAACGTGACTGCAAAGAACGGGCAAGTGAAGTGGGCTAAATGGCCCATTTTCGTTTCAATGCGGCGGGAGGCTCCCGCCCCAACAGGCGACGAACAGAGCCTCAGGTTCACAGTACGTTTGATCTGGCACCGTGAGCTATTTGTGTCTGAAGAGATGGAACAGATTCTGTTGACCAAATTTGCTGGTGATCCTAACTACAAGGAGTTACTCAAGCGGCCGAATGTCACAGTGCGGGTGTTAGTGCTGAAGCGAGGCCTATCTGCAAAGCAGGCCGGTGAGAAGGCTTTTGAGCACCTTCAACGCATGCACGTACTGCTCAATGCCGCCCACGTATAGATTAATTGCAGGGGGCTTTGACTTGCAGTGAGCAAAGCCCCAGTGCAGTTTTGTGCGCTTGGGTAGTGCAGTATGTCATACTAACTTCAGTGGCGTATGCTCGTCATTTCGATGTCGACCCTTGGCATGGCTTGCTCAGCCCGGCTTAGCAGAATCTGGGACAAGTAATATGTGGCCTTTGACGGCGCGGCGATGATTCGATTTTCTCAGCCTTTGGATTGCGAAGCCGGTCATAGGCCACAGAAGTTTAGAGCAAGTAGTAGTTGGGGTTATTGAAGCCACTAGCTCAAATAAAGTGTTTGATATATAAACTGGATTGAGGTATATGTGACGGCGCAAAAGATCTACTTCGATGAATCTGGCTTCACTGGAAACAATCTTCTTCATCCGGATCAAAACTATTTCGCCTACGCATCTGTTGCTACTGATGACACTGAGGCAAAGGCTTTCGTTGATAGCCTTGTCTTAAAATACGGTATTCAAGGTGGCGAGTTAAAAGGTAGCAAACTCGTTAAGTTTCACAAAGGTAGAAAGGCCATTGATGAAATATTCGATGTCTTTGGCGATCGACTCAAGGTTTCAATATCGGACAAGAAATATGCGCTGGCGTGCAAGTTTCATGAATACATCTTTGAGCCGTGCTATTCTGAGATTAACTCCTTGTTCTATGGGGTTGGTTTTCATCGATTCATTGCCAACATCCTGTACGTTGAGTTCATGGCACGGGGCGCTGGAGCTGATGCAATCTTTGCAGAGTTCGAAGAACTGATGAGGACGAAGGACGAGTCAAAACTGTCGACCATCTTTGCCTCTTCTTCACATCCGGAGAATTCCCCAATAATCACTCAGATTCGAGAGTTTGCACAGTGCCGAGCTGACAGTATTCGTGATGAGATTTCCTCGCTAGGGAACATTGGCGTAGGGAAATGGATTCTAGACCTCACGAATACTGCACTGTATGCACTGCTCGCCAACTGGGGGACTCAATACACAGAGATTGCTGCAATTTGTGATCCTTCAAAGCCCTTACAGCAAGATCAAGGAATCTTCGAGACGATGGTTGGCAGAACTGGCGGTCAGATGTTCAGTGATTTGATGGGCAAGCGTCACCCCATTACGTTCAATCTCGCAGAACCCATAAAATTTGCTGATTCCAAAACGACACATGGAATCCAGATTGCAGATGCAGTCGCTGCCGCCTCGGTCCATGTTTTCTCGGGAGCCACGGACGAACACGCTTTGCGATGGAGGCCGTTGATTGGAAGAATCGGACACTACGGAAGCATAATCCCGGATCGTGATGAGGTAAACCTGAAAGATCGCCGTGTCCAAAGAAATGCGATTATTCTATTGGAACTGCATAGTCGCGCCCAAGAAGGACGCAGTCTCATCGATGGAATGTCCGAGTACATACAGGTGATATCTCGACGTCTCGTGACGCACCCGCTTGATGTCTAGAATGGTTTCAGCGGTTGGCTTTTAGGTTCTCTTGCCCAGCGAATCGGTTCTTCAAGTCAAATTTCTGTTTAGAAACGAGAATGGGCGCCAGTGGCGCCCTTTTTCCAATTCGAAGGCGATATCGTCTTATTCCACCGTCACCGACTTCACCAAATTCCACGGCTTATCCACATCCGTCCCCCACGCACACGCCGTGTGATACGCCAGCAGTTGTAGCGGCACGACATGCAGTATGGGGCTGAGTTCGCCGTAGTGTTCGGGTATACGGATGACGTGGATGCCAGGACATCTTTCGATGTGAGTGTCGGCGTCGGCAAAGACGTAGCGCTCGTCGGCGCGGGCGCGCACTTCATACAGGTTGCGCTTCAAGCTTGAAACCGCCGTTCCAGTCCGTCACCAACAAGCTTGCCTGCCGAAGGGTTACCTGAGCCGCCCGGCGTCTATCCACCTTTGTGTCATGGCTCGTGCGAGGTTGTAGCGGGCGCAGTTGTATTGCTCCAGGTGGTCCAGTTCGGTGTTTGCGATGACGCGCAATGCCGCCAGGTCGGCGGTGTCGACAGGCACTTCTGAAAATGCGTCGTCCAGCGTTCGGCCATGGAAGACGACGAATTGCATGAGTTCGTTCAGGGCCTGTCGGTACCGGGTTCGAATCGGGTCGGGCATGGCCAGGGAGGCCCGCAATACGCTGTATTTCTGAATCGAGCGACGGTAGATGAATTCGAACAACTCCACTGCCGCGCAGACGTTGCGTTGTTCGTAGACGCCGAGCATGGCTGTTGCATAGTCCGTGCGCTCCACGTCCAGGAAGGACAGGGGGGCGCAGTTGTACAGCAGCAGTGGCATGTTGGCGCTCAGGCGACTGTTGCGTTTGTTGCCATCGGCAAAGGGCTGCAAATAGGCCACGTTGACCCAGAGGAAGAATGCGGCTTCAACCGGGTTGCGGATCTGGCGGGCCTTGTCGACGATGGCTTTCAGCGTGTCTTGCAGCAGCGCGGGGATATTGCTCGGGGTATAGACAGAGCCGTCGATATTCACCACGCGCCGGCGGATGCTGCCGATGTCGCGCGAGTCCTTCAGCAGGTCTTTCATCAACTTGGCTTGCAGGTCGACGAGCACGGGCACCGTGATGCCTTCGGTCGGCACGGCGTCGACCATGAACTCGATGGCGTCCTTGTGGTTGAGCAGCATCAGGGTGTCTTCGTCGAGTGGGCCGGCTTGCTGCCCAAGCTCGAAAAGCGTCTTGGTGTCGAGCAAGCTCTTGTTGTTGCCCTCAAGGCGCGAAGACGACCACGACAGGTCGATGAGCAACTGCTCGAGAACCTCGCGGGCATAGGTTCCTGCAGGTTGCTGGTCCCGGCTGCGGCCGGCGTTGAACAAGTCCGTGGCCAGTTGCGGTGGCAACAGGCTGGACTGGTTCGGGATGTAGTTGTCTACAAAGCTGCTTTCATAACCTGCCGGGGTGCGAGTTCCCAGAGGCGCGCGCAGCGACTCGACCAAGGACAAGGCAGCCGGCGACCACAACAGCGGGCCAGGCCCTGCTGGTGTCGGTGCGACGGTAGGCATGGCCCCCAGTGCAACCCTGGCCGCATCGGTGGCCACGTAGCGCGTGGACCGGCCGGCCCCCAACTTCTGCAGCAAGCCCGCGGCCAGGAGGTCTCGCAAGGCCCGGTTGATGGTGGGCCGAGAGGCCTCGAGGGTTTGCTCCAGCGCACCAGGCGGTACGGGTTCCCCGGCGGCAATGACCAGGCGCAGCAACGCAACGTGTCGGCGCGTCGGGTCAAGGCTGGTCATGGCGGGAACCTTGTCAATCTTGTCGTGGTGACAAGATTAAGCCATGATCTTATCGCCGTGACAAGATTGCTGATGAGATTGCGGCTTGAAGACAAGAAGGCTTCAAAGGGAACCGCAAACAAAAACGCCCGATGGGGATCGGGCGTTTGACGGGCAGTTGCTGACTATTCGACAGTCACGGATTTTGCGAGGTTGCGCGGCTTGTCCACATCCGTCCCCCGCGCACACGCCGTGTGATACGCCAGCAGCTGCAGCGGCACGACGTGCAGGATGGGGCTGAGTTCGCCGTAGTGTTCGGGCATACGGATGACGTGGATGCCGGGGCCGCTTTCGATGTGGGTGTCGGCGTCGGCAAAGACGTAGAGTTCGCCGGCGCGGGCGCGCACTTCCTGCAGGTTGCTCTTGAGCTTTTCGAGCAGGGCGTCGTTGGGGGCCACGGTGACGACCGGCATCTGCGCGGTGACCAGGGCGAGCGGGCCGTGTTTCAGCTCGCCTGCCGGGTAGGCCTCGGCGTGGATGTAGCTGATTTCCTTGAGTTTCAGGGCGCCTTCCAGGGCGATGGGGTAGTGCAGGCCGCGGCCGAGGAAGAGGGCGTTTTCCTTGCGGGCAAAGTCTTCGGCCCAGGCAATGATCTGCGGCTCCAGGGCCAGCACGGCTTGCAGGGCCACGGGCAGGTGGCGCATGGCCTTGAGGTGGCGCGCTTCTTCGGCGTCGCTGAGCAGGCCGCGTGACTGGGCCAGGGCCAGGGTGAGCAGGAACAGGCCGGCGAGCTGGGTGGTGAAGGCCTTGGTGCTGGCCACGCCGATCTCGACACCGGCGCGGGTGATGTAGGCCAGTTCGCATTCGCGCACCATGGCGCTGGTGGACACGTTGCAGATGGTCAGCGTGTGGTGCATGCCCAGGCTGCGGGCGTGCTTGAGGGCGGCCAGGGTGTCGGCGGTTTCGCCGCTCTGGCTGATGGTGACGATCAGGGTGCGCGGGTCGGGCACGCTGTCGCGGTAGCGGTATTCGCTGGCCACTTCCACTTGCGTGGGGATCTTGGCGATGCTCTCGAGCCAGTATTTGGCGGTGCAGCCGCTGTAGTAGCTGGTGCCGCAGGCCAGGATGAGCACGCGGTCGATGTCCTTGAAGACCTTGTAGGCGCTGTCGCCGAACAGTTCGGGGGTGATGCCCTCGATGCCTTCGAGCGTGTCGCCGATGGCGCGCGGCTGCTCGAAGATTTCCTTTTGCATGTAGTGGCGGTAGGGCCCCAGTTCGGCCGCGCCGCTGTGGGCGTGCACGGTGCGCACGGTGCGTTCCACACGCTGGCGGGTGCCGTCGGGCTGGCGGGCGGTGATCCAGTACTTGCCCTGCTGCATGTCGACGACGTCGCCCTCTTCGAGGTAGACGATCTGGTCGGTGACGCCGGCCAGGGCCATGGCGTCGCTGGCCAGGAAGTTCTCGCCCTTGCCCACGCCCAGGATGAGTGGCGAGCCTTCGCGGGCGCCGATGACGCGTTGCGGCTCGTCGGCGCAGAACACGGCGATGGCGTAGGCGCCGCGCAGGTGGCTCACGGCCTGCAGCACGGCTTCGTTGAGGTCGTGCTGGTAGAGCGAGTCGATCAGGTGGGCGATGACCTCGGTGTCGGTCTGGCTGTTGAACTCGTAGCCGCGGCCTTGCAGTTCGGCGCGCAGTTCTTCATGGTTCTCGATGATGCCGTTGTGCACCAGGGCGATCCGGCCGGCGCGGGCGCTGTTGGCGCCTGCCCCGGTGCCGTGGCTGAAGTGCGGGTGGGCGTTGTGCACGGCCGGTGCGCCGTGGGTGGCCCAGCGGGTGTGGGCGATGCCGGTGAGGCCTTCGACGCCGTCATGCAGCACCTGGGCGTCGAGCTCGCTCACACGCGAGGTGCTGCGCGCCCGGCGCAGCGCGCCGCCCTGATGCACGGCCACGCCGCACGAGTCATAACCCCGGTATTCGAGCCGCTGCAGGCCTTGCAGCAGGATGGGGACGATGTTGCGTTGACTGACCGCGCCGACGATGCCACACATGAATGAAGACTCCAGCTAGCCCCGATGACCGGGGTGGGGGACACACGAAAAATCGGCAGTGAGGCTGCCTGTGTTTTTCAAGGGTTGTGATGGTAGAGACGACGGCGCGCAATGAATGGTCAAAATTCATGGATTCTTGTAATGAAACACCACGATCGAGTCTGTCTGCAATAAAGTTGCGGCAAGTACAGATACGAGGTTGATTTCGGTCATGTCCACGCCCACGCCAGCCGCGTCCACCAGCGGCGTTCTTGCAGCTCAGGCGGCCGCCGTCAGCACGACCACCCCCGCGCCGGCGCTCGACGCCATCGACCTGCGCCTGCTGGCCGAACTGCAGCGTGACGCCTCGCGCTCGAACCAGGAGCTGGCCGAGGCGGTGCACATCTCACCCGCCACCAGCTTGCGGCGGGTGCGCCGGCTGGTTGACGCCGGGGTGATCGAACGCACGGTGGCGGTGTTGTCGCCCGACGCGCTGGGCCATGGGCTGACGGCCATCGTCGAGATCACGCTGGATCACCAGGCGGCCGAAAAACTCGCCGGCTTCGAGGCGCGTGCCGTGGCGGACGCAGGGGTGCAGCAGTGTTACCGCACCCACGGCGGGCCCGACTTCGTGCTCATCGTGCAGGTGGCCGACATGGCGGCCTACCAGGCACTGGCGCAGCGCCTGTTCAACGCCGACACCAACGTGCGCAACGTGCGTTGTTTCTTCAGCGTGGTGCGCGCCAAGTGCGGGCTGGAGATTGCCTTGCCTGCCGGCCCGACGGTGTGACACCGCGGCGCCGGGGCGAGCCTTGTCGTCCGGTGGCCGATGAGGCCTGTGAGGCGGCAAGCGCAGGGTGGACAAGGCCCTGTTATCGGCGTGGCAAGGTGGCCGAAGTGTCCGGCGCCACAGGCCCGCTCAGCGGCTGGCTGCCTGGGCCTGGCTTGCTCCAGCCTCGGCCGGATTGGCAGCGGACGGTGCGGCAGCTGGCCTGAACAGCAGCAGTCCCAGCAGCAGCAAGGCGGCAGCCGCGCCACCCACCATCAGCCAGACCAGCCGGCCAGGGCGGCGCTGCTCGGTGGCCACCTGACCACGTTCACGCGCCAGGTAGCGGTCGTAGACCTCGCGGCGCAGCGGGTCGGCCAGCACCTCGCAGGCCAGCTGCCAGTCGGTGTCGTTCTGCGGCACCTGGGCGTCGGGCGCTTCGGCCAGCGCCAGGGGGGTGGCCTTGGCCAGGGCGCGGGCGATGGTGTCGCTGATCTCGGTGGTGTCGGCGGCCTCACTCACACCCAGGCGCTCGTAGTGCGTCGGGTGGATCGGCAACCAGCCAAGTTCGGGCACGGAGCGGCGCCGGGCCTCTTGCGTCATCGGGCCTCGCGGCACTCGGGCAATGTGGTCAAGCCGCGCCCTTCTTGGGCGCCTTGGCCGGGCGGGTCCAGCCGGCCAGGCTGGCCTGGCGGGCACGTGCCACGGTGAGTTGTCCGGCCGGGGCGTTCTTGTTGATCGTGCTGCCGCCGCCGATGGTGGCGCCCGCGCCCAGGGTGATCGGTGCCACCAGCACGCAGTTGCTGCCCACGTGCACGTCGGCCTCGATCACGGTGCGGTGTTTGTTGGCGCCGTCGTAGTTGGCCGTGATGCTGCCGGCGCCGAAGTTGACGCGTTCACCCACCGTGGCGTCGCCCAGATAGGCCAGGTGGTTGGCCTTGGCGCCCTTGGCCAGGGTCGAGTTCTTGACCTCGACGAAGTTGCCGATGTGCACCTCGGCGCCCAGCCTGGCGCCCGGGCGCAGCCGCGCGAACGGTCCGATCAGGGCACCTTCGCCGACCTCGACGCCAAGCGCCTCGCCGTCGATGTGGGTGAAGGGGTGGATCACCGCGCCGTTGGCGATGCTGGCGTTGCGGATCACGCAGTTGGCGCCGATGTGCACCTCGTCGCCCAGCGTGACCGTGCCTTCGAAGATGCAGTTGACGTCGATCTCGACATCGCGGCCGCAGTGCAGCTCACCGCGCACGTCGAACCGTGCCGGGTCTGCCAGGCGCACGCCGGCTTCGAGCAGGGCTTCGGCGCGGCTGCGCTGGTAACGCCGCTCGAGGTCGGCCAGTTGCAGGGGGCTGTTGACGCCCAGCACCTCGGTCTCGCTGGCGGCCAGGGTGGCTACCACCGGCACGCCGTCGGCGGCGGCCATGGCGACGATGTCGGTCAGGTAGTACTCACCTTGCACGTTGTGGTTGTTCAGGCGCGCCAGCCAGGCTTTCAGCCGGGTGGTGGGCACGGCCATCATGCCGGTGTAGACCTCGTTGATGGCGCGTTGCTCGGGGCTGGCGTCCTTGTGTTCGACGATGGCCAGCACTTGTGCCGTCGGGTTTGCGCACGATGCGGCCGTAACCGCTCGGGTCATCGAGCACCACGGTCAGCAGCGCCAGGCGGGTGCCGCCGCAGGCCTCGACCAGCGCACGAGCGGTTTCGGCGCGCACCAGCGGCACGTCGCCGTTGAGGATGAGTGTCACGCCCTCACCGTCGGCCGACTCCTCGAGTGCCGGCACGGCCTGCTGCACGGCGTGGCCGGTGCCGAGTTGCGGTTCCTGGCGTACAAAGGCGAGCGGCAGGTCGGGCAGGGCGGCGCGCATGGCGGCTTCCACCAACTCGGCGCCGTGGCCGGTCACTGTGATCAATCGAGTCGCCCCCAGGGCACGGCCGGTCTGCAGCACATGCTGCAATAGCGGCATGCCGGCCAGCTGATGCAGCACCTTGGGACGCGCCGAACGCATCCGTGTCCCTTTGCCGGCAGCCATGATCACCACGTCGAGCAACATGCCCATGTCCTTGAAGTTCGATCGAGTCGAGAAGGCGCGGATTATCCGCAGCACTTGTCATGCCGCCGTCCGGCGTATGACCAAGGTCGTGATGGCTGGCGCGGCCACACTGCTCGTCTGCGCACGGATTGCGCCTGCTCAGTTTGCTCACACTTCTCAGCCACACGGACCGGACCTGGCTGACCGGCCTGACCGGCGGACCCGGCGCCGCTGGCATCTGCCGGCGGCCGTGGCCGGGGTTGCCCTGCTCGCGGGCTGCAGCACCCTCAGCCTTGGGTATGGCCAGGGGGTGAATCTGGCCACCTGGTGGCTCGACCGGTATGTCGGATTCAACGACGACCAGAAGCCCCGCCTGCGCGTCGCCCTGCAGGACTGGATGGCCTGGCACCGCAGCCAGGCGCTGGCCGACGACATTGCGCTGCTCGAACAAGCGGCGCGCGAGGTGCGCCAGGACACCACACCCGCCCAGGTCTGCGCCTGGTGGGACAAGTTCACCCAGCGCCGCACGCTTTACCTCACGCAGCTGCTGCCCGCCGCCACCGAGCTGGCTGCCACACTCGAGCCGCGCCAGCTCGAGTCCATCCAGGCGCGCCAGGCCAGCAAGAACGCCGATTGGCGCGACGACCATCTGCAAGCCAAACCTGCCGAGCGGCTGGCGGGTGACGTCGAACGGGTGCGTGACCGCGCCGAGATGTTGTACGGCAAGCTCGACAGCGCGCAGCGCCGCTACCTGGTCGAACGCCAGCAAGGCGCCACACCCTGGGACGCCGAGCGCTGGTTTTCCGGCATGGTGCGTGACCAGTCGGCCCTGCTGCAAGCCCTACGCGCCGTGGCGGGCACGACGCCCGACACACCCGCCGCGGCCGATGCCCGCCAGCAACTCGCCGACACCTTGCTGCGGCCCGGCGCCACCGCCGACGCGGCCACCAAGGCCTGGCGCCAGCAGCTGCTGACGTATCAATGCACGGTGGGCGCCGAGCTGCACAACCGCACCAACGCCGAACAGCGCGAGACCGCCGCACGCAACCTGCGTGGCTGGGCGCAGGACCTGCGGGGCCATGTGTTGCCCGCCGCGGCCACGCGGCGGCCGAGCCTGACACCGGCCAGCTGAGCTGGCTTGTCAGCTCTTGGGTTGCAGTGGCACGACCACGCTGCGTTCACCCTCGGGCAATTGCGGAAACCCCAGCAGCGCCGCGTCGAACATGGCGCCGATGCTGTCGTCGCCCACATAACGCGCCTCTTGCCGCACATGCACCTCGACCAGCGCCATGTGGCTGGGCCGGTCGATCAGCAACAGGGCGATCTCGCGGTAATCGCGTGTCGGGTCGGCCGGCCAGGGGCCCCAGAACATACCCGCGGAGGTGCCGACGTAGGGACCGGGCCCGTAGATGGGGTGAAACCGGCGTGGCCCGCCGACATAGGGCCCGCGCCGTCCGCCCCACCAGCCGGTGACGCCGAAGTCGAACCAGGGCGAGGCGTCGATGACACGGCCCTGGCGGCCCCCCACCTGCACCAGCACGTCGGCCTGGTCGGGTGCGGCGGCGGGTTTGAAACCGGCTCGTTCGAGCGCGCCACGCGCCGCAGCTTCGAGCTTGTCCTGGTCCGTGCCACCACGGGTTTGCGACGGCAGGCGTTCGAAGGCGTAATTGCCGGCACTGCGCCCGGCCGGCCAGATGCCGTAACTCGACACATCCGCGGCGATCTGCGGCACACCCGCGCAGGCACCCAGCAGGCCGGCCACGGCCAGGGCGGACAAGCTGCGCAGCAGGGTGCGCCGGCGGGCGGGCAAAAGAGTGAACACTGTCATGGCCTGACTCCTGAGGGAGGGCGGCGCCAGGCACGGCGCCCGCGAGGAAAGCTTAAGCCTAGCCTAAAGCCGGCCCAGCGTCCTTGCCCAACCAGGCCAGTTGCACCGGGTTGATGGTGATGGGCTCGGCGCTGCCGGTGGCCGGCGCGCAAGCCGACTCGTCTTCGTCGAAGGCGTGGTCACCGTCGGCGTCGGGCTGGCCGGTGGGCAGGAGTGTCTCGAACGCAAACAGCTGCCGATCCAGCAGGTGCGACGGCACCACGTTGGCAAACGCGCGGTGCATGTTGTCGATGCGCCCGGGGTACTTCTGATCCCACTCGCGCAGCATCTGCTTGATCAACACCCGCTGCAGGTTCTCCTGGCTGCCGCACAGGCTGCACGGGATGATGGGGAACTGGCGGTGGTCGGCCCAGCGCTCGAGATCGGTCTCGGCGACATAGGCCAGCGGGCGGATCACCGTGTGGCGGCCGTCGTCGCTCACCAGCTTGGGCGGCATGCCCTTCAACTTGCCGCCGAAGAACATGTTGAGAAAGATGGTGCCCAGAAAGTCATCGCGGTGATGGCCCAGCGCGATCTTGGTGGCGCCCAGTTCACCGGCCACGCGGTACAGGATGCCGCGGCGCAGGCGCGAACACAGGCTGCACATGGTCTTGCCCTCGGGGATCAGGCGCTTGACGGTGCTGTAGGTGTCGCGTGTCTCGATGTGAAACGGCACGCCTCGACTTCGCAGGTAGTCGGGCAATACCTCGGCCGGAAAGCCCGGCTGCTTCTGGTCGAGGTTGACCGCCACGATGTCGAACGGCACCGGCGCACGAAGCTTCAGGCCGAGCAGGATGTCGAGCAGCGCAAAACTGTCCTTGCCGCCCGACAGGCAGACCATCACCTTGTCGCCGGCGTCGATCATCTTGTAGTCGG
The DNA here is from genome assembly GCA_016702605.1 of Candidatus Intricatilinea gracilis. Classification (GTDB taxonomy): domain Bacteria; phylum Pseudomonadota; class Gammaproteobacteria; order Burkholderiales; family Burkholderiaceae_C; genus Sphaerotilus; species Sphaerotilus gracilis. Next base: position 371,161 of record JADJDQ010000003.1, on the reverse strand, counting down.
TGATCGCCTGGCCCACCTGGCGATGCAGACGCTTGCTGAGTTTGTTGATCTCGAACTCGGCCTTGCGGTCGGAGGTGTTCGAACTGGGAGCGTTCACTTGATCACCACTGGCCGAGTTCGGCGCCGATTGCAACGTGACAGTCATCGAAGATTTCCAGCTTGGTGATGTTGACCCGCACACCCAGCACACCCGGCAGGCGCATGAGGCGTTGCGCCAGGCGCTCGCTCAGCGTTTCGAGCAGGCGGGTGTGGCCGTCGCCGCAGGTGTCGGTGATGAGCTGGCGCACCAGCCGGTAGTCGAGCACATGCGCCAGGTCGTCGTCGGGCAGGGGATTGGGCTGCAGATTGAGTTCGGTGTCGACCCGGATGGCCTGCGGCTCGTGGTGCTCGTGGTCGAGCCAGCCGATGCTGGCCTGCAGCTCCAGGCCGTCGAGTCTGAGGCGCCGATGTGGCCGCGGCGGTGTCGGCACACCGGCGGCCCGCTGGTGCAGCACGGCCTTGGCGACACGGACACCGTCGCCCAGGGCAGTCTGCACACAGGGGTGCCAGCGCGCCGAGGCATCTCCGGCCACGAACAGCCCGGCCTCGGGCACGTCGGCCAGTGCACTGGCGTGGGCCGAGGCGGCGCGGCCGGCGTGGTCGGCCTGGTCCAGCGCCGTCAACGCCAGTTCGTAGGCCGAGCGGTCGGGGCCAAAGCCGAACAACACCGCCAGCACGTCGAACTCGCGCACGCTGGCATCGGCAAACTGCATGCGCAGCGGCTGGCTCGCGTCGGCTGTCTTGCCACCGGACCGAGCGCTGGTGTGACCGCCGGGCTGCGCGCCATGTTCTGCGCCAGCTGGCGGGCTGGACGGCGCACCGCCAGGTGCCAGCAGCACCGGCGAGGTCGCGGTGAACACCTGCTCGATGCCCGCCGCCGCTGCGCGCACCTTGGCCAGCAAGGCAGGCTGAGCGCGCCAGGCGCGGCAGGCCACGGTGACCAGGTGGCCACACTCGTGCAGATAGGCGGCGTTCTCGGCAGCGTTGTCGCCGCCGCCGAGCAGCAGGACACGGCTGGCGGGTGGCAACCGGTCGCGCCAGGCGGTCAGGCTGATGGCGTCGAGCACCTGGTGTGGTGCCGGACCTCGGTCGGACCGCGTGGTCGTTGTGTTGCCAGTCGGTGTCGGTGTCGGCGTCGGGGTCGCAGTTGCGGTTGCGGTTGCGGTTGCTACTGAGTCTGCGCTTGCAGCAGTGCGGGTGGCAGCGGCCGCCTGGTCGGCGCTGCCGGCGAAATAGGCAGCCGGCCGGCGCGGCAACAAGCCGGTGGCGATCACCAGCGCCGGCGCGAGCAGTACCTGATCACCCACCACCACCCGCCACAGGCCGGTGGCGTCGTGGCCGATGGCGGTCGGCGCCTGGCCAAGCAGCAGGTCGAGTGGGTGGCTGGCTGCCAACTGGTCGAGGTGGCGGGCGTACGACGCGCCGATGTCGGCCAGGCGCTGGCCGGGCAGGCCGAGCAACCAGTCCTGCGCAAACTGGTACTGCGCCAGACTCGCGCAGACCTGCGCGGCGCGGTCGATCAACACCACCCCCAGGCCCGACTGCACCAGCCACGACGCAGCACTGGCGCCCGCCGGGCCGGCGCCCACCACGATGACATCACGGCGAACGGGCGTCACCAGCGTTGCTCGATGGGTTCGGCGCTGTCCAGGGCCAGCCCGGACTGGTGCCATTCGTCGAACAACACACCCATGACGATGGCGATGTCCTCGGCGAAATAACGCTTCAGGTAGGGCGACGACAGGATGTTGTCGCCGAGCTTTTGCCGCAGCGACACATGCAGCTCGGCCTGTCCGTCGTTGCCGTGGCGCAGTGTCAGCCGCACCGCGTAACCCTCTTCGATCGACCCCTGGATGACGCCCTGGAAACTCTGCAGCAGGGGGTGTTCGGCGATCTTGCCCAGGCTGTGGCGATCGACCAGAAACGTCTCGACCTCGCGGATCGGTGGGGCGCCGGCTGGCAGGCGCAGCGGCAGGTCGGCCAGCACCTCGATGTTGAAGATGTTCATCTTCACCCCCACCTGCACCGGCGCGTAGGGCAGGCAGGCCCAGCCCAGCGTGTAGAAGGCGTACGAGCGACCTCGGCTCGGCTTGTCGAGCTTGACCGACTTGAAGGGGTAACGCCCCTGCGCATGGTCGCGGCAGGCGATCGTGAGGCGTTCGAGGATCACCACGTCGAGAAAACGGCTGACGAGGCGGTCGATCTCGTGCGACGAACTGCGCCGGATGCCGATGGCTGCAATCACCGCCACCAGCAGCGGCAGTTCGACCACCACCAGCTGTTTGGCCAGGTCGCGCAGGTGGCCGTCACCCGACAGCGCCGCCCACACACTGGCTGCCAGCCCACCCACCAGCAGCAGCGTCATGGCGACGATGGCCGGCAAGGGCAGGGTCATGATGACGTCACTCAGGCTGGAGCGTGACGGGCTGGAACTGGGCTCGGAGGGCATGGGACGAGGTGGGTCGCGGGGTGCGGCGAGTTTATGGGTTCACCCTGGCGCCCGCCGCGGCTTCCTAGAATGAGTGATGCCTGACCAGACTGCGTCCCCCAACGGCCATGACGGCCACCACGGCCACAACGAAGCCGATGGCCGCCCGGGCCGCCATGGCCGCGCCAGCCACGCGGGCCCCGTCAGCGCCCGGCCCGCGACCTCGCCGCGTGACCCCGCTGCCAGCGCTGCGCTGGCGCGCCATATCACCCGCGAGATCAGCGAACACGGCGGCTGGATCGGCTTCGAGCGCTACATGGCGCTGGCGCTTTACACACCGGGCCTCGGGTATTACGCCCGCGATGCGCGCCAGTTCGGCGCCATGCCGGCGTCGGGCAGCGATTTCATCACCGCACCCGAACTCAGCCCGCTGTTCGCCCGCGCCCTGGCGCGCCAGCTGGCGCAGGCGCTGGTGGTCACCGGCACACGCGAGGTCTGGGAGTTCGGCGCCGGATCCGGCGCCCTCGCCGCCGGTTTGCTGGGTGAGCTGGGTGACGCCGTCGACCGCTACACCATCGTCGACCTGTCGGCCAGCCTGCGCGAGCGTCAGCGCGCCAGCGTCGACAAACTCGCGCCGCATCAGGCGCACAAGCTGGCTTTTGCCGACAGCTGGCCCGACCACATCGACGGTGTGGTCGTCGGCAACGAACTGCTCGACGCCATGCCGGTGCTGTTGCTGCATCACGATGGTGTGGCCTGGCGCGAGCGTGGTGTGGTGCTGGCTGGCGTGGGTGCCAGCTCGCCGACCGAAGCGGCCGCTGCCGACACGCCGGCTGTCGTCGGCGCGAGTGCTGACTCGGCCGTGCCGGTGTTTGCCTGGGCCGACCGGCCGACCGACGTGACACCTCCGACGCTGGCTGACTTCTCTCCCGAAGACGCTGCAGAGGCGGCCGGCTGGCTCACCGAGGTCGGCCGCCAGGGCTGCGGATTCATCACCTCGCTGGCGCAGCGGCTGCGGCGCGGCGCAGCCTTCTTCATCGACTACGGCTACCCCGAGGCCGAGTACTACCACCCGCAGCGCAGTGGCGGCACGCTGGTGTGCCACCGCTCCCATCTGGTCGAGACCGATCCGGCGGCGCTGCTCACCGACGTGGGTGACAAGGACATCACCGCCCACGTCGACTTCACCGCCATCGCCCTGGCCGGGCAGGACGCCGGGCTGGAGGTGCTGGGCTACACCTCGCAGGCGCGCTTTCTCTTCAACTGCGGACTGCTCGCCGACATGGGCGCGATGCAGGAACGCGGTGACTACGCCGGCCTGGCGCGGGCGCAGAAGCTGGTGGCCGAACACGAGATGGGTGAACTCTTCAAGGTGATCGGCCTGACCGCGCCGGGCAGTGACTTCGGCGCCGACGGTGCGCTCGGTTTCACCCAGGGTGACCGCAGCCACCGGCTGTGAGCGTATGCGCTGGCTCATCGTCTTCGTGCTCGCCTGCCTGGTGTTCAACCACCTGCAGAGCTGGCTGGCGCGTATCGGCCTGGGGCGGGTGCCGGGTGACTTCACCGTCACCGTGGCCGGCCGCAAGCTGTATCTGCCGGTCGGCTCGAGCCTGCTGCTCACGCTGCTGATGAACGTGTTGATGCGCTGGTGGTGACCCGGCGCCGGCAAGCGGCCGGGTGTCGGGCGCTGGCAGATCAGGCGCGGGTCATCAGGCTCAGGCCATCAGGCGCTGGCCGGCAGCTGGTGGTGATCCAACTGCTCGAGTGTGCTGCCCGATTGGCTCTGTGATGGCGAGTGGGCCGTGCCGGCGCTGTCGCCAGCTGCCGGCCAGCCGGCCTGGCACAAGGCCTGTTCGCGTGCCTGGTCGAGTGCACGGGCCAGTGCCGGCCCGGCCAGGCCCTGGGCACGGGCCGCGGCCACCACGGCGCTGGCGTCGACGGCCTGCGCAGCAGCCAGGCCCTGGGCCAGCCGCTGGCGCTGGGTGTAGACCTGTTCGGACTGGCCCGGCTGCGCCCGCGCCGCACATTCACACACCAGCAGCAGTTCGGCAAAGCGCTCAGGGCGGCGCCAGGCGTCGCAGCGCTGCAGCAGGCGCATCACGGCGGAGGCGTCCAGGCTCAGCCCGGCGTGTATCACGGCGTGTTCACGCGCCACCAGTTCGGCCAGTTCCCGCAGCGCTGCCGGCACCCGCAGGCGCTGCGACAGCGGGCCCAGCAGGTCGGCGCCGCAGCCGCCCTGGCCTGCATGATCGGGCCACTGCGGCTCGGGCGTCAGGCCCTTGCCGACTTCGTGGCCCAGGCAGCCGTAACGCACGGTCAGCGTCAGGTCCAGGCGCGCCGCCATGTCCAGCATGGCCAGCAGCTGGGCGCCGGTGTCGACCGTGGCGTCGGCGTCTGGGATGGCTGCCGCGGTTGCGGCCGGCGACAGGCGTTGCACACGTTGCGGCACACCGAACAGGCGGTCGACCTCGGGCAGCAGGCGTTGCAGGGCGCCGCAGTCGCGCAGCAGCTCGACCATCCGTGACGGGCGGGCTTCCATCAGGCCACGCGCCAGCTCTTGCCAGACCCGTTCGGCCACCAGTGCGTCGACCTCGCCGGCCTGCACCATGGCGCGGCACAGGGCCAGGGTGTCGTCGGCCACCGTGAAGTCGGGCCAGCGTGCGGCGAAACGGGCCAGGCGCAGGATACGCACCGGGTCTTCGGCAAACGCCGGGCTCACGTGGCGAAGCAGGCGCTCGCGCAGGTCGCGTGCACCGCCGTGCAGGTCGATCAGGCGGTCCCGGTCGTCCATCGCCATGGCGTTGATGGTGAGGTCGCGGCGCGCCAGATCGTCTTCGAGGGTCACCTCGCGCCCGGCGTGGAAGACGAAGCCGTGATACCCCGGCGCCCGTTTGCGCTCGGTGCGCGCCAGCGCGTATTCCTCGCGTGTCTTGGGGTGCAGGAAGACCGGAAAGTCGCGCCCCACCGGCGTGTAACCGGCCTTGATCATTTCTTCGGGTGTGGCACCCACCACCACCCAGTCGCGGTCACCATCGCTGTGCTGATGCCCGCCGCCCGAGGCGAGCAGCTGGTCGCGCACGGCACCACCGACGAGATAGGTCTGCATACGCACCAGTTTAGGGGCGGTGTCGGCTTCTCAGGGCAAGTCGAGGTTCTCGGCCGGAGCGTCGGGCGGGCGCGGCGCAACGGCCGGCGCCAGGCGCGGGCGCAGGCTGGCGGCTGGTTGCTCACTCATCAGGGCGCTGTAGTACGAGGCGTTGGACAACACCTTCTTGACGTAGTCGCGGGTCTCGGTGAACGGGATCATCTCGGCCCAGGCCGCCACTTCGAGCGGCGGGCCTTCGCGCCAGCGCCGCGAGCGGCTCGGCCCGGCGTTGTAGGCGGCCAGCGCCAGGGCTTGTGAGCCGCCGAAGTCGTCGAGCACCATGCGCAGGTAGGTGGTGCCGATGCGCAGGTTGGTGTTGCGCTCGTTGAGCATGTCGGGGTGGAACTTGATGCCCATCTGCTTGGCCACGTGGCGCGCGGTGGGTGTGATCACCTGCATCAGGCCGGCGGCACCGGCGCCCGAGCGGGCAGTGGTGGCAAAACGTGACTCCTGGCGGATCAGGCCATAGACCAGTGCCGGGTCCAGGTCGGTGTCGCCGATGGCGGCGAGAAGTTCGGCGCGAAAGGGCTGCGGGTAACGCAGCGCCATGTCGACCTCGCCGCGCGTGCGGTCGGCAGCGGCGATGCAACGGTCCCAGACCTCGCGTTCACAGGCCAGACGGGCGGCGGCGAGCAACTCGCGGTCACCCAGGTCACGCATGCTGAAGTTCCACTCGCGCCGGCCTTCGTCGGCCAGGCCGGCGGCCATCATCGCCAGGGCGCGGGCGAGGCCGGGATGGCCGGCGACCCGCATACGTTCGGCCACGGTGCTGGGTGCCGGTGGCACGGGCAGCGGCTGGTGGCGGCCGAGTTGTTCATTGGCCATCTGGCCGTAGAAGTTGAGCTGCCCAGAGATCCGTTCGAGCAGCAATTGGCCGGCGATGCGCAGGCCGTCGCCGGTGGGACCGGGGTCGGCGATGGCCAGCAGGGCGCGCGCCTTCCAGTACACCCAGGCCGGGTCGAGTTGTTCGACCGGGCTCATGTGGGTGGCGGCTTCGAGCACGCGGTGCCAGCGTTGCGGGTCGGTGGCACGCAGGGCGGCACGCAGGCGCCAGGCCAGGGCGTCGTCGCTCCAGGCAAAGGCTGGTACGGCCGCCTTGCCCAGATCGTCGGCGCGTCTGAACCAGGCTTCGGCTTCGGGCTGGAACTTCTGCGCCGCCTGCCGCGCGATGGCGCTCCAGCACCAGGCGGCGGTCTCGATGCGCAATTCGGGTTGCCAGCGCGATTCGAGCAGGCCTGCCGCCAGCGTGGGGTCGCTCACCGCCACCCGGGCCAAGGCCAGGCCGATCAGCTCGGCGCCGCCGCTCTGGCGCGTCAGCCCCTCGGCGCGGCGGGTCAGCAGGCGCTGCGGCTGTTCGAACAATTCACTCGCCAGGCTCGCGGGGCTCAGGCCCGCCAGCGGCCCGGCCATGGCCACTGCCCCCGGGCCGCTGTTGTTGCCGCCGACCGCTGCAGAGACTGCGGAGGCACCACCTGGTGGCGTTGCAACCGCCATCACCGCGCCGCCGACGGGCACGTCGCCGGCCGATCCACCGGCTGCCTCGGGCAAGCTGATGGCGCTGGCTGCGCGGGGCAATCCACTCGTCGACGTCACAACGCCGGCGGGCATCTCGGCCAGCAGGTCGAGCACCTGGCGCATCACCTTGGGCCGGCCGTATTCGGCCGCCAGGCGGCCGCGCGCCCACAGGTCGGTGGGGGTGAAGACACCGGTGGCCACGAGTGTCTGCGCCAGCGTGAGGCAGCCGTCGTCGGCCTCCCTTTGCGCCAGCCATGCGCTGCGCGCGCTCTGGCGCACGTCTTCACCCAGCAAGTGGCGCACGATCAGGCCGTAACAGGTGACCTCGCGGTCGTCGTTCATGCGAAATCGCGGCTGCTCGACGGCAAAGTTGCGCCAGTCGCGGCGGCGGCCGAGTTCGAGCAACCAGTCGTTGCGCAGCCGGTCTTCGACATAACTGCCGGGCCAGCGGGCGTAGAAGGCGTCGAGTTCTTCCTGGCCGACTTCGCCCAGGCGCAGGTTGAGTTCCCAGTAGTCGACCCAGGCGGCCAGCGGGTGGCGCTGGCCGGACAAGCCTTGTTTGAGCGTGGCCAGGCGGGCCTGATCGCGGCGCTGGAAAGCGTCACGTGCGTCGAGCATGCGGGCGTCGTCGGGGGTGACGCCGGCCGGGCGTGTCGCTGCCGGGCTGGTGGTGCCGGCCTGGGCCAGGCGGCGCGCCTTGGCCGACGACGCACCGGCGTTGGCGTCGATGTGAGCGACGGGCAGGGCCAGGCCGATCAACAAGGCAAGCAGGGCACCACGCCGGCGCGGGCGCGAGTGCGTCGGGAGCGGCTGACGCCGGAACTTCTGGTGGGTGGACATGCGACCTGACTGCTGTGACCGGGGTCAATACGCCCGGTCGATGCCGGCTTTGTAGCGCAGTGTGGACCTCGATGGTCGGGGCAGGTTGTTCGTGCCCTCAATTTCATGCATCTGCGGGGCGGTTTCGGCACCGCCATTGCGCAGTTCGACCCGTGCCAGGTGCAGTTCGTCGCATGGCGCTCGGCAGGTCGCAGGTGGATTCCTACAGTTCATCCATCGCGCACCCACCGGGTCGCCTCCACACCGCCCAGCGGCAACCACCGAGGATCGTCATCATGCAAGCCCAGACCCAGCACATCGCCCTGTCGCAGCAAACCCTCGGTACACCTGCCAGCCGCGATCACAAGAGCGACCGCGCCTTCGCCGTCACCCTGGCCGCCATGTTGCTGGCCGTGCTGGCGCTGCCGTTTGCAGGCGGCGCCGAGCCGTCGAACTTGACCGACACCCCGGCCGAATCGGCGCAGCGCGTCGTCGAGCAGTCGGCGCAGCCGGCCACCGCAACACTCGAGACGGTGGTGATCACCGGTCGTCGCAGCCTGAAGCAAGCCCAGGCCACGGCCTCGACGCCGGCACGTCGCAGCTGACATGGCCAGCGGCTGGCGAGTGGCTGACACAACGGCCATACCCGCGAGACAACGCCGGGCCGCCCCGGCTTGACTCACCCCCTTCGGGACACACACGGCCTTGGTCGTCCGCCGGCGGAGGCTCGTTGCGAAACCTGCGGCAGCACTTGCGGCGCAAGGTGCGCCGTGGTTGGCTGGAGTCGACCTGAGCGCGGCCAAGGCAGCGTCGGCGCCGCCAGATCACAATGCGGGCATCGTCGTCATCACGCTGTTGTCCCGCCATGACCTTCAAGATGCCCGAACCGTCCCACGACAAGGGAGTGCTGCGCAAGCAGTTGCAGGCCGAACGTATGGCCATGAGCGACCGCCACCAGCGCTCGGTGCATCTGCAGGAGGTGCTGCGTGTCTGGCTGCTGACGCGCAAGGAACGCACCATCGGCGCGTTCTGGTCGATCAAGGGTGAGTTCGACGCCCTGCCGGCGCTGTACCGCTGGACCGACGCCGACCCGAACCGTCGCATCGGCCTGCCGGTGATGGACCGCGAGACCAAACAGCTGCGCTTCCACGTCTGGTACCCGGGCTGCCCGATGGAAGAAGACGCCTTCGGCATCCTGAAACCCAAGGACACCGAGGAGTTCCACCCCGAACTGCTGCTGGTGCCTTGTGTGGGCTTCGGCCCGCGTGGCCTGCGCCTGGGTTACGGCGGCGGTTTCTACGACCGCACCCTCGCCACCCTCGACCCCATGCCGATCACCGCCGGTGTCGGCTACACCCACGGCTACATCCCGTGGCTGCAGCCCGAACCGCACGACATGCCGCTCGACGCCATGATCACCGAAGACGGCGTGGTCTGGGACCGCACCGCCTGACGCGGCCGACGCAGACCAAATCACGAGCACAAAACGCGACGGCCGCAGGGGTCGCCTGCGGCCGTCGTGGGGTGCATGTTGCGCCGGACGAGCCGGCGCAATCAGTGCAGAGGATCAGAACTTGTAGCCGACGCCAACGCCGACCAGCAGCGGGTCGACCTTGAAGGTGCCGATCTTGGTGCCGTTGGAGCTCACTTCGGTCTTGATCTGGACCTTCTTGACGTCGAAGTTCAGCGACCACTTCTTGTCGAGCGCATAGTCGGCGCCGGCCTGGAAGGCCAGACCAAAGCTGTTCTTCTTGAGCTCGAGGCCAAGTGCCGAGAGCGACGGATCGAACGACACGCGCGACAGGCGGGTGTAGTTCACACCGGCGCCCAGGTATGGCTTGAACGCGCCCATGCCAGTGAAGTGGTACTGCGCAGTCAGGGTCGGCGGCAGATGCTTGAACGTGCCGATCTTGGACTGTGTGCCGCCAGCGTTGAGGTAAAGGTCCTGCTTTTGCGGATACGTCAGGATCAGTTCGGCAGCGATGTTGGGCGTCACGAAGTACGTGAAATCAACTTCGGGAATCCACTTGTCGTTGATCGATGCGTCGGCGGTCGTTCCGGCGACTGCTGTCAGCGTTGTCTTCAGGTCAGCGCTGTTGGTGTTGGCCGATTGCAGATGCACGGCACGCACGCGTACGACCAAGTCACCAGCGGACTGGGCCATGGCCAGGGGAGCGACGGCGGCAACGGCGAGGGCAATGCAAAGCTTTTTCATCAGAGGGACTCCTAGTTGTGGGGGCTGGCGCGGTACTGGTGCCGGCGCCAAGGCTTCATTGAGCCCGTACTAACCCTGAGTCAACTTGTGCACCGTCAAGCGGCTCGTTTCGCCCCTGTTTGGCGCAGTCCGTTTTGAGCGACGTCATCTGGATGTCGTCAATTTTGATGCGCTGCAACAACACTCTGGAATCCAGCGCCTGCTCAGCCGCCCAGTCGTCGGCAGATCTCGAGCACCGTGGCGCTCTGGTTCATGGTGTAGAAATGCAGCGCCGGCACACCGGCGGCGCGCAGGCGTTCACACAGGTCGGTCACCACGTCCAGGCCGAAGGCCTTGATGCTGTCGACGTCGTCGCCGTAGGCCATCAGGCGCAGGCGGATCCAGCGCGGGATCTCGGCCCCGCAACCGTCGGCAAACCGCATGATCCCGCTGGAGTTGGTGATGGGCATGATGCCCGGCACCACCGGGATGGTGGCGCCCAGCCGGGTCGTGTCGTCGACGAAGCGGAAGTACGCGTCGGCGTTGTAGAAGAACTGCGTGATGGCCGAACTCGCACCCGCCTGCACCTTGGCGAGGTAGGCCTGCAGGTCGGCCTGCGGGTGTTTGGCCTGCGGATGCATCTCGGGGTAGGCGGCCACCTCGATGTGGAAGGTGTCACCCGTCTCGGCGCGGATGAAGGCGACCAGGTCGCTGGCATGGCGGAACTCGCCGCCGGTGGACGAGCCGCCGCCGTAGCCGCTGGGCAGGTCACCTCGCAGCGCCACGATCCGCTTCATGCCCATGGCCTTGAACAAGGCCAGCTTGGCGCGCACCGATTCGCGGCTCGCGCCCACGCAGGTGAAATGTGACGCGCCGGCCTGGCCCTCGGCCAGGATGGACTGCACGGTCTGCAGCGTGCCCTCTTGTGTGCTGCCGCCCGCGCCGTAGGTGACCGAGCAGAACTGCGGCTTCAGGGCGTACAGCGCCTGGCGCGTGGCGGCCAGCTTGACCGCACCTTCGGGCGTCTTGGGCGGAAAGAACTCCAGGCTCAGCGGCAGGCCAAGCGGATGGGCAGAGGTGGCGGCGGTGGCGTCGGTCATGCGGGGCTCGCTGAGGCAGGGAGTTCGGGTGGGGCGCTGAAGCGGGAGCGCCGAGGCAGTGCGTGCTCGCGGCGGATTCGGGCTGTTGCTGCGGACGTGGCGCTGGTGACGTGACGGTAGTTGCGCGGCCTGGCCTGGCGACGGATGGCGGGGCCGGGCGGCGCAGCGGCCGCGTCAGCCGACGCGTCGAGCGTGCAGGAAGAACTCGCGGTTGCCGTCGCCGCCGGTGATGGCGCTGTCCAGCCAGTGCAGCACCTTCAGGCCGTAGATGCGGCAGGCTTCGCGCATGCGGGTCTCGACGCGGGCGTAGGCGGCGTCGTTCTTGACCAGGCCACCACGGCTGATGTCGGCCGGCTGCAGCTCGAACTGCGGCTTGACCAGGGCGAGCAGGTCGCCTTGTTCGGCCAGCAGCGGCGCAATCGCCGGCAGCACCAGCGCCAGCGAGATGAACGACAGGTCGCCGCAGATGAAGCCGAAGCCGTCGGCCGGACAGGCCTCGCCCAGCGTCTCGGCGTTCAGGTGGCGGGCGTTCACACCTTCGAGCGCGGTGATGCGGGCATCGGCCTGCAGGCGTGGATGCAGCTGGCCGTGGCCCACGTCGACCCCGACCACATGCACGGCGCCGCGCGCCAGCAGCACTTCGGTGAAACCACCGGTGCTCTGGCCGACGTCCAGCGCCTGGCGGCCGGTGACGTCGATGGCGCAGGCGTCGAGCGCGCCTTCGAGCTTGAGCCCGCCGCGCGATACCCAGCGCAGCTCGGCCGTGTCGCTGATGTCGACCTCGCAGACCTCGGGCAGGTTGTCGCCGGCCTTGGTCGCCGTCTGCCAGGGCAGGCTGGGCAGGCGGCGCCAGCGCAGTGCACCGGCGGCGATGAGGCGTTGTGCGGCCGAGCGGCTGGGCGCCAGGCCGCGGGCAAGAAGAAGCTGGTCGGCACGCATGGGCAGTCGGGGTCCGGAACGTCGAGGTTCAGGGGCTGGAAAGTGGACGGCGGGCGCCAGGGCTAACGGCCTGCACCGGCTCAGCGGCGCGGCGAGTCGAGCCCGGCGCCCAGGGGCTGCAGCAGCCAGTCGAGCTCGCTGGCACTGATCGGCTCGCCGGTGGCGCTGGCGGCTGCGGCGGCACCCATGGCCGATGTGCCGTGCAGGCCACGCGCCAGTTCGGCCTTGCGTTCCTGCAGCGCCAGGATGCGTTCTTCGAGTGTGCCCTCGGCCACCAGCTTGTAGACGAACACGGTCTGGTTCTGGCCGATGCGGTGGGCGCGGTCGGTGGCCTGGTTCTCGACCGCCGGGTTCCACCACGGGTCGTAGTGGATGACGGTGTCGGCCTGCGGCAAGTTGAGCCCGACGCCGCCGGCCTTCAGGCTGATCAGGAACAGCGGCACTTGGCCGCTGGTGAACTTCTCGACCAGCTCGTCGCGTTGTTTGCTCTGGCCCGTCAACTTGGTCCACGTCAGGCCGGTGCCGGCCAGGCGCTCCTCGATACGCGCCAGCATGCTGGTGAATTGCGAGAACAGCAGCACCTTGCGGCCTTCCTCGATCATCTCGGGCAAGGTCTCCATCAGCCAGTCGAGCTTGGCCGAGGCCTGCACCTTGCGCGCCTGTTCGAGCTGCAGCAGTTGTGGGTCGCAGCACACCTGGCGCAGCTTGAGCAGGGCGTCGAGCACGGTGATGTGGCTGCGCGCCAGGCCTTTTTCGGCCAGCGCCAGGCGCACCGAGGCTTCGGTCGAGATACGGATCGTCTCGTACAGATTGGCCTGCGGCGGGTCCATCTGCACCCGCACCACGGTCTCGACCTTGGGCGGCAGCTCGGCCGCGACCATGTCCTTGCTTCGGCGCAGCATGAACGGCGCCAGGCGGCGGCGCAGCAGCGTCAGGCGTTCACCGTCGCGCTGGCGTTCGATCGGGTTGCGGAACAGGCTGCGGAAACGGTTCTCGCTGCTCAGGTAACCCGGCAGCAGGAAGTGGAACAGGCTCCACACCTCGCCCAGATGGTTTTCCATCGGTGTGCCCGACAGGCAGATGCGGTGCCCGGCGCGCAGCAGCTGCACCACCTGCGCGGCCTGGGTGCGGGCGTTCTTGATGGTCTGCGCCTCGTCCAGCACCACCACATGCCAGGGCTGCTTGACCAGCATCTCGCCATCACGCGGCAGCAGCGGGTAGGTGGTGAGCACGATGTCGTGGTCGACGATGTCGTCGAACCGCATGTGGCGTTCGCCGCCGTGCAGCACCAGCAGCCGCAGGTCGGGCGTGAAACGTTCACACTCGCGCCGCCAGTTGCCGACCAGGCTGGTCGGCGCCACGATGAGCGCCGGGTTGATCAAGGCGCCGCGCTGTTTCTCGACCAGCAGATGGGCCAGGGTCTGCAGCGTCTTGCCCAGGCCCATGTCGTCGGCCAGCACACCGCCCAGGTGTTGACGCGCCAGCGCCTGCAGCCAGGCCAGACCTTGCAGCTGATACGGGCGCAACGTGGCGTTCAGGTTGGGCGGTGGCGCGGGCAGATCGTCGCCGGCCACGTCGCGGGCGGTGATCACGTCGCGCAGCGCCTTGATGCCGCCGGGTGCGCCGGCCTGGCCGGTGTCGGCCGCCAGACGCAGCGCGTCGATTCGCGTGAGTTCGAGTGTGGTGGTCTGGAAGTCGCTCGACTTGCGTTCACCCACCAGCTCGACCAGTGCGGTCAACCAGGGCTTGAGCATGGCGGCCGGCAGGCCCCACCACTGGCCGGCTTCGTCGTGCAGCCACAGGCGGCTGCGCTGGCCGGCGGCCTCCACCGTGTAGGCGTCGGCCGGTCCGTCGAGTTGATCCATCTGGGCCACCAGCTGGGGCAACCAGGGCAGCAGGTTGAAGCGCCGGCCGTCGAGCTGGAAACCCATGGTCAGGCCGAGCCAGCCACCGTCGTTGACCTGCGCCAGGTCGTCCGCGCCGCCCTGGCCCGGGTCGCCAAGCTGCACCTGCACTTCGTCGACCTGGCGGATACGGTCACCCCAGCCGCGTTCGAATTCGATGACGAAGCCATCGGCGCGCAACTCGGCGAAGTCGTCGGCCAACCAGCGGCTGAAGGTCTTGCGCCGCGCCGTGGCGTCGGGCGCGGCAATCTGCCAGGCCTGGTGCGACTGCAAGGAGCCGAGGTGCTGGGCCGGGTCGATCGGGGCGGCCGAGGCCGCGGCGGATGCAGTCGCCCGTGCTGCTGCCGAAGTCGCTGCCGGCGTCAGATCGATCAGGTCGCCCGGGCGGGTGAGGCCGTCGTCGTCGCCGGCCATCAGGTCATTCGCGTCGAGGCCCGGCTCGACCCGGGCGGCCAGTGGTTGCAGGCTGGTGGCGTTGGCGTCGGCGCGCGCCTGGGCTGCGCCGGCCTTGGTTTGTGCGGCGTGGCGCTGGCCGGCCAGATGTTGCGGCACGGCGTGGCGCTGCAGCTTGACGAGCAGGCCGGCTTCGGCCTCGATGTTGCGGTGCAGGTCGATCAGGCCGGCGGCCGAGGCGACGAACTGCTGCTCGGACTCGTTGGCTTCCCAGTAGCCCCTTACACCTTCGTAGTCGAAGCTCACCAGCAGGCCGGGTTCGGCCGACTGGGCGTTGAAGCTCAGCTTGATCACGACCTGTGGCACCTGGCCCGCGATGCGGCGTGTCACCGGCTGGGCCATGCCGGCCGGCAGGGCGGGCAACAGGCGCCGGGTGCGGGCCTCGTTGGCACGTAGTCTCAGCCAGGCGTCGGGCAGCGCCGGAGCGGCCAGCAGGCGCTCGGCACGCGCGGGGCTCAGGTCGTCGAGCTGCAGCGGGCCGACGACACGTTCGCCGGGCAGGGTGTAGGTGGGTGAGTCGCCGAACAGGACACGAGCGACGACACCGTCGCCCAGGTCGAGATTGGCACTGGCCTTGCGGCTCGGCGGCGTGGTGGGGATGGCGCCCACCGCGCTGCAGTTCGGGTCGATGCGCAGTGCACCGGCAAAGACATCGGTGGAGTGGTTGGCGCTGTGGTTGTTTTCGCTGCCGTTGTCGGCGCCTGGTCCACCTGCGGCGGCGTTGTCGCCCGGTGTGTCGTCGGGCCTGGGGTTGCGGGCGGGCAAGGCGCGGGCCAAGGCGGCGCTGCTGGCGTCGGCGCCCACCGGCATGAGCAGGGGCACCAGGCGCCAGGTGGTGGGGGCGTCGGCGGCTCCGTTCGCCGTGGCGCCCGGCGCGTTGTTCGACCCGCCGTTGCTGCTGATCGTGCCGCTGTTTGTGGCGCCGTTTGTCGAAGTGCTGGATCCGGACGAACCAGCGGCTGCAGCGGCGCTGTCGTCGGCAACCCAGCGCCAGCCCAGCCGACGCGGTGCGCCCCAGTGCCAGGGCTCACCCGGGCTGCCGTCGGGCAGGGCCACGACGGTGCGGCCCGACTGCACGGCGCGTTCGAGCAGTGCCAGGCCGACCAGGCCGTCGATGCAACCGACCTGTTCGCTGCGCAGGATGGCCGCCGTGGCGTCCATCGCCAGCACCACGTCGCGGAACAGGGCGTCTGAGCTGTAGGCCGCCGTCTGGCGCACGCCACTGCCCAGCTCGCGCAGCTTGCCGAGTTCACCCGGCTTGTTGCGCAGCCGGGTGGAGCGCATCGGCTGTAGCGCCAGGCGGGCACTGCGCCGGCCGGTGGCGGGCAGTTCACTCAGGGCGAAATAGAGCACCTCGTTGTCGGCCACCGGCGGCACGGCCATGTAGCCGCCGGTGGGTGAGGCTTCGAGGGCTTCGAACCAGCGGTCGAGGGCGCGTTCGGGCGCACCGGCCTGGGCACCGGGTGGCACCGGCCCCGCCGCTGGGTTGCCCATGGTGGCGGCGGTGCGTGAGGCCGAGGCCCGGCCGCTGCCCAGCCGTCCGGCCGGCGTGGCCAGCGGGTCGAAGGCCGGGCCGGCAGCGGGGCCGCCCAGTCCGGCCCACAGGGCACGCTGCGGCACGATCTCGGGGTGGTCGTCCGCCATCACCTGCACCAGCGCGGCCAGGTGTTTGCAGCGGTGTTCCACCGGGCACGAGCAGCCGCCGGCAAACCACCAGCGCCCCTGCTCGTCGCACCCCAGGTCGAGCCAGGTCTCGTACGCTTCGGTGCCTTGCACCTCGGCGCTGACCAGCCAGCCGATGGCGGCATGTTCGTCGTCGGCCACCTCGCCCACCGTCACACGGCCGTCGGCCGCGTAACGTTGACCGCGTTGCCAGGTGGCTGCGTCGAAACCGTTCTTGATGCTTGCGAGGGATGGGTCGCGCAGGGGCGCTGCCTTGGACATGCGTGGGTCAGTAGCGGTAGGTGTCCGGCTTGTAAGGGCCGGACTTGCTCACACCGATGTAGGCGGCCTGTTCGTCGCTCAGTTCGGTCAGCATGGCGCCAACCTTCTTGAGGTGCAGACGGGCCACCTTCTCGTCGAGGTGCTTGGGCAACACGTAGACCTGGCCGACCGTGTACTGGTCACTCTTGGTGAACAGCTCGATCTGGGCAATGGTCTGGTTGGCGAATGACGAGCTCATCACGAAGCTCGGGTGACCGGTGGCGCAGCCCAGGTTGACCAGGCGGCCCTTGGCCAGCAGGGTGATCTTCTTGCCGTCCGGGAAGGTGATGTGGTCGACCTGCGGCTTGATCTCGTCCCACTCGCACTTGTCGAGCGAGGCGACGTCGATCTCGTTGTCGAAGTGGCCGATGTTGCAGACGATGGCTTCGTCCTTCATCGCGGCCATGTGTTCGTAGCGGATCACGCTCTTGTTGCCGGTGGCGCTGACGAAGATGTCGGCCTTGTCGGCGGCGTATTCCATCGTCACGACCTTGTAGCCTTCCATCGCCGCCTGCAGGGCGTTGATGGGGTCGATCTCGGTCACCCACACCTGGGCCGACAGCGCGCGCAGGGCCTGGGCCGAACCCTTGCCCACGTCGCCGTAGCCGGCGACACAAGCGACCTTGCCGGCGATCATCACGTCGGTGGCGCGCTTGATCGAGTCGACGAGTGATTCGCGGCAGCCGTACAGGTTGTCGAACTTGCTCTTGGTGACGCTGTCGTTGACGTTGATGGCGCGGAATAGCAGCGTGCCCTTGGCCGACATTTCCTTCAGGCGGTGCACACCCGTGGTCGTCTCTTCGGTCACACCGATGATCTCGGCGCTCTTCCTGGTGTACCAGGTGGCGTCGACGGCGAGCTTGGCCTTGATGGCGGCGAACAGTTCGGTTTCTTCCTCGCTCGTCGGGTTGGCGATGACCGACAGATCCTTCTCGGCGCGCTGGCCCAGGTGCATCAGCAGCGTGGCGTCACCACCGTCGTCCAGGATCATGTTCGGGCCTTCACCGGCCGTGCCCTTGGCGCCGAACTCGAAGATGCGATGGGTGTAGTCCCAGTAGTCCGCGAGGGTCTCGCCCTTGTAGGCGAACACCGGCGTGCCGCGTTCGACCAGCGCCGCTGCGGCGTGGTCCTGCGTGCTGAAGATGTTGCAGCTGGCCCAGCGCACCTGCGCGCCCAGGGCCTGCAGCGTCTCGACCAGCACGGCGGTCTGGATCGTCATGTGCAGGCTGCCGGTGATACGTGCGCCCTTGAGCGGCTGGCTCGCGGCGTACTCCTGGCGGATCGCCATCAGACCGGGCATCTCGGTCTCGGCGATGTTGAGTTCCTTGCGGCCCCAGGCGGCCAGCGTCAGGTCGGCGACCAGATAGTCGGGGGTGGGTTTGATCACAGCGTTCATGCGTAACTCCTGTCGAAGTCCGCCGCGTCGGCCAGAACCCAGGGAAGACGACACACGTCACCTCACCCGGAGATCTCGCCAAGAATCGCGAGCGGGTGAGCGCCGTTGCCTATAAAAGGGGTCCGAGCCTGGGGCTGGCAGGTCACCTGCCGCCTTGCAACGCTCCTCGGACGCGAAGCGGGCATTGTAGTTGGGACTCACCCTTGCCTTCAACGCTCACCCTTGCGATAAGGCTTCATCAACGCCTGCGGATAACTGGCGCGCCGGGCGACCAGCACCAGGGCGACGATGGCCATCAGGTAGGGCAGCATCAGGTAGAACTGGTAGGGCAACTCGATCTGCGCCAGCACACCACCGGCCTGTTGCAGGCGCAGCTGCAGGGCGTCGAAGAAGGCGAACAGCAGCGCGCCGAACAGCGCCTTGCCGGGCCGCCAGCTGGCAAACACCACCAGCGCCACACACACCCAGCCGCGCCCGTTGACCATGTTGAAGTAAAAGGCGTTGAAGGCCGACAGCGTGAGAAATGCCCCCGCCACGCCCATCAGCGCCGAGCCTGCCATCACTGCGCCGACACGCAGCCGCGCCACCGACAGGCCCTGACCTTCCACCGCGGCCGGGTTCTCGCCCACCATGCGTATCGCCAGGCCCAGGGGCGTTCGGTACAGCATCCAGCCGATGATCGGCACCAGCGCCAGCGCCAGCAACGTCAGCGCGGTCTGCTGGTTGAGCACCGGCACCGGCAGGTCGAGCAGCGGCGCGAAGGGTTCGATCGTGGGCGGGCGCTCGACCTTGGGGAAACTCACGCGGTAGGCGTAACTCGCCAGGCTGGTGGCGAAGAGTGTCATGCCCAGCCCGGCCACATGTTGCGACAGCGGCAGCAGCACCGTCAGCACCGAGTGCAGGCCGCCCAGCAGCGCGCCACACAGGGCGGCCACCAGCACACCCGTCCACAGGCCATGGCCCAGGTAGACGGTGAGCCAGCCGGCAAAGGCGCCCGCGACCATGATGCCCTCGATGCCCAGGTTCAGCACCCCGGCGCGTTCACACAGCAGCACGCCCAGCGTGCCCAGGATGAGCGGCGTGGCGATGCGCAGCACGGCCACCCAGAAGGGCGCGGCGGTGAGCAGGTCGAGTAGTTCACTCATGGCTGCGCCCTCACTTCCAGCGCAGCCGGTACGTTGAGAGCAGCGTCGCGACCAGTGCCGAGAGCAAGGCGACAGCCACGATCACGTCGGCGATGTAGGTGGGCACACCCACGGCGCGGCTCATGCTGTCGGCGCCGACCAGGATGCCGGCCACGAACACGGCGGCCGCCACCACACCCAGCGGATGCAGGCCGGCCAGCATGGCGATGACGATGCCGCTGCTGCCGTAGCCGGGCGACATGTCGAGTGTGAGGTAGCTGGTGCGCCCGGCGACTTCGATGGCACCAGCCAGGCCGGCGAGTGCGCCCGACATCAGCGCCACCAGCAAGGTGGTGCGTGCCACCGGCATGCCGGCAAACGCGGCGGCGCGGGCATTGGCCCCGACGGCGCGGATCTCGAACCCCAGCGTCGTGCGCGCCAGCAGCGCCCACAGCCCCAGCGCCAGCGCCAGCGCGATCAGCAGGCCGGTGTGCACGCGGCTGCGCGGCACGAGTTTGTCTAGCTGCAGCGCATCGCTCAGGGCAATGCTTTGTGGCCAGCCCATGGCGGCGGGGTCCTTCATCGGCCCGTCGAGCATGGCCGACACGAACAGCAGCACGATGAAGTTGAGCAGCAGCGTCGTCACCACCTCGTCGACGCCGAAGCCACTTTTCAGCCAGGCCGGCAGCAGCAGCAACGCGGCGCCCGCCAGCATGGCGGCGCCGAACATGGTGGCCATCAGCAGCGCCGGCGGCGCCGTGCTCTGCGCCAGCCAGCCGCCCACGGCCACCGCGGCCAGGGCCCCGCCGTAGAGCTGGCCCTCGGCGCCGATGTTGTAGAGCCGGGCGCGAAAAGCCACCGCCGCACACAGCCCGGTCAGGATCAGCGGCGTGGCGCGTGTGAAGGTCTCGGTCAGCGCAAAACGCGAGCCGAAGCCGCCCTCGATGAGCAACGCATACGCCTTGCCGACCGGCGCACCCGCCCAGGCCACCAGCAGCGAGGTGATCACGAGTGTGAAGACGATGGCCACCAGCGGCGCCAGCACCCGCGGCAGATGGGCGCGCCAGCCTGCGACGATGGGGCGAGCTTCAAGGCGCACGGCCGTCTCCGCCGGAGCGCGCCGGGTCGTTGCCGCTCGCCTGCCCCAGTGTGCTCGCGCCGGGTGCGGAGGCACTCCGGTCGCCAGCTTGCCCCGCCATCGCCAGTCCGAGGTCGGCCAGGCTCCAGTCCGCGGTGCGCCGGGCTGGCGTCAGATGCCCCTGGTGGATCACGGCGATGCGGTCGGCCAGGGCGCGGATCTCGTCCAGGTCTTCACTGATCAGCAGCACCGCGGCGCCGGCCGCGCAGGCGTCGAGCAGTTGCTGGTGCACGTAGGCGACGGCGCCCACGTCCAGGCCCCAGGTCGGCTGGTCGGCGACGATGAGTTGTGTGGCGACCTGGCTGGTGAGCAGCGCCGTATCGTCCGCCACCGGCTTGGGCTGGTGGCCCGGTCGTCCGCTGGCGGCTGGTGCCGCGGGCCTTGCCGACGCGCCGGAGCGGTCGAGTGGCCGGCCCATCAAGGCGCGTCCAAGGATGAGTTTTTGCAGGTTGCCGCCCGACAGGCGCCGCACCGGCGTGGCCAGGCCTTGTGCCTCGGTGCCACGCACGTCGAACCGTTCGACCAAAGCGCCGGCATGGGCTTGCGCCAGGTCGCGGCGCAGCAGGCCGAAACGTGCGATGGGCGGCTCGGCGTAACACTCCAGTACGGCGTTTTCCCACACGCTGAGTTCACCCACGGCTCCCACGGCGTGGCGGTCTTCGGGCACCCGCGCCACACCGGCGTCGACCCAGGCGCGCGGCCGGGCGGGCAGGGCGATGTCGTCCAGTGTGAGGCTGCCCGCGGTCGGCGCGACGAGGCCGAAACACAGCTCGGCCAGGGCCTGCTGGCCATTGCCCGACACACCGGCGATGGCCACGATCTCGCCGCCGTGCACGGTGAGCGACACGTGGTCGAGCAGTGGCCGGCCGGCGCCGGACTGGCGCGAAGTGACCACCACGTCCTGCAATTGCAGGCGCGGCGCGCCGCGCTGCGCCTGGGCAGTGCGGTGCGGCAGCTCGACACGCCGGCCCACCATCAGCTCGGCCAGTTCGGCTGCCAGCCGGGCCGTGTCGCGCATGCTGGCGGTTGCCGCCGCAATGTCGCCCTGCGCGGCTGTGTCTGGTGCGGCAGCATCAGACGTCGATCGATCCGGTGTGGCTCCAGCGTGCGCGATGTCGGATGGCGCGGGAGAACCGAGACCGAGTGCCGGACCGGCTGCGGGCTCGGCGGGTCGCTCGATGTCGCGCAGCGCCACCAGCTTGCCGCTGCGCAGCACGGCCACGCAGTGCGAGATGGCCAGTACTTCGTCGAGTTTGTGGCTGATGAAGATGATCGCCAGGCCCTCGGCCACCAGGCGGCGCAACACGCCGAACAGGCTGGCCACCTCCTGCGGCGTGAGCACGGCGGTGGGTTCGTCGAGGATCAGGATCGAGGCGCCGCGGGTCAACGCCTTGAGGATCTCGACGCGCTGACGTTCACCCACCGACAAGGTGGCGACACGCGCCTCGGGGTCGACCGCCAGCCCCAGCCGTTCGGCCGTGGCGACGAGTTTGGCGCGCGCCGCACGCCTTGCCGAGGCAGGGCGCCAGAGCGGCTCGGTGCCGAGCATGACGTTGTCGAGCACGCTCAGGTTGTCGGCCAGGGTGAAGTGCTGATGCACCATGCCCACACCAGCGGCCAGCGCGGCGCGTGGGTCACCTGGCGGCAGCCGTAGTCCGCGCACCAGGATCTCGCCCTCGTCGGCCGTGTAGTGGCCGAACAGGATCGACACCAGCGTGCTCTTGCCGGCGCCGTTTTCACCCAGCAGCGCCAGCACCTCACCCGCCGCCAGGTCGATGCTGATCGCATCGTTGGCGACCAGCGAGCCGAAACGTTTGGTGATGCCGCGCAGGCTCAGCACCGGCGTGGGCAACACTGCGGCAGTCATCGGTGATTCGGCAAGGGCCTGGCGCGGTGCGTTGTCGGGCGGGGGCGGCGCGGGTGTCGAGCGCGGCTTACCTGGCGCTCGACTTGGGCTGGCTGTCGTCTACCACCACGCTGAACTTGCCGTCGAGGATGGCCTGTTGCTTGGCCTTGACCTTGGTGACCACGACGGCCGGCACCTTCTTCTCGAAGGTGCCCAGTGGCGCCAGTTCGCTGCCCTTGAACTTCATGAGTGAATACTGGCCGTAGTCTTCGGCGGCGAACTTGCCACCCTTCACAGCGGCCAGGGCGGCGGCGATGGTGGGTTCCATGTTCCACAGCGCCGAAGCCACCACGGTGTCGGGATACTGCGGCTGGGTGTTGATGACGTTGCCGATGGCGAGTTTGCCCTTCTCCTTGGCCGCATCACTCACGCCGAAACGTTCGGCGTACATCACGTCTGCCCCCTTGTCGATCATGGCGAAGGCGGCTTCCTTGGCCTTGGGCGGGTCGAACCAGCTGTTGATGAAACTCACGCTGAACTCGACCTTGGGGTTCACCTCCTTGGCACCGGCCATGAAGGCGTTCATCAGCCGGTTCACCTCGGGGATGGGGTAGCCACCCACCATGCCGATCTTGTTGCTCCTGGTCATGCCACCGGCGACCATGCCGCTCAGGTAGGCCGGCTCCTGGATGTAGTTGTCGAAGACCGAGAAGTTGGGCGCCTGCGGCTTGCCCGAGCTGCCCATCAGGAAGGCGACCTTGGGGTAGTCCTTGGCCACCTTGCGGGCGGCCGCCTCGACGGCGAATGATTCACCCAGCACCAGGCCGTTGCCGGCTTCGGCGTACTGGCGCATCACGCGTTCGTAGTCGGCGTTGCTGACGTTCTCGCTGAACACGTATTCGATCTCGCCACGCGCCACCGCGGCCTTGAGTGCCTTGTCGATGCGGCTCACCCATTGCTGTTCCACCGGCACGGTGTAGATGGCGGCCACCTTGAGCTTCGCCTGGGCCAGGGCCGGGGCGTGCATCAGCGCGCTGGCAGCCACGGCGGCCAGGGCGAACATCAGGGGGCGGCGGGCAAGGGTGACGGGGCGCAGGGGCATGGTGATTCCTTCTGGAGGGTCGACAGGTGCGGGATGCGGGTCAGTCCGGGTTAGCAAGTCATGTTCCCATCCCGGGCTCGTGGCGGTCAATCCGGGTCGGCATGAATCATGATCACACCCGGCCACCCCTAGCCGGCGGGCCGCCCCGCGCAAGCACGCGTCGTGACGGCCCGGCGATGTCAGGCTGCGACGCCGGGCCGTCACGACGCGCCGCTTAAAATTGCCCATCTCGGCCGCCGCCTTGCCCCTGTCACGGGCGGCCGCCCTCCTGCATCACCTGTTTGCACAACCTGCCCGCGCCGCCGCAGCGCCGGCCATCCCCCATGGAACTTTCCGCCCTCACCGCCCTGTCACCGCTGGATGGTCGCTACGCCGCGCGTGTGGCCGGCTTGCGTCCGCTGCTGAGCGAATTCGGCCTGATGCACCGGCGTGTGCAGGTCGAAGTCGAATGGTTCATCGCCTTGTCCGACGCTGGTTTCAGCGAGTTCGCGCCCCTCACCGAAGCGTCGCGCGGGCTGCTGCGCTCGCTGGTGGTGCGGTTCGGCGAGGGTGATGCCCAGGCCATCAAGGACATCGAGAAACGTACCAACCACGACGTCAAGGCCGTCGAGTACTGGCTCAAGCAGCGTTTTGCCGACCACGCCGAGCTGGCCGCCGCCGCCGAGTTCGTGCACTTCGCCCTGCACCAGCGAAGACATCAACAACACCAGCCACGCGTTGATGCTCAAGGGCGCCCGCGACGAGGTGCTGCTGCCCGCCATCGACGCCCTGGCCGAGCGTCTGCGTGTGCTGGCGCATCAATACGCCGACCAGCCCATGCTGAGCCGCACGCATGGCCAGACCGCCAGCCCCACCACGGTGGGCAAGGAGATCGCCAACGTGCTGGCGCGCGTGGCCGCTGCGCGCACCCGCATCGCTGCCGTGCCGCTGCTGGCCAAGATGAACGGAGCCGTGGGCAACTACAACGCCCACCTGTCGGCCTACCCCGAACACGACTGGGAAGCCTTCAGCCGCACCGTGGTCGAAGAACGCCTGGGCCTGGCCTTCAACCCCTACACCATCCAGATCGAGCCGCACGACTACATGGCCGAACTGTTCGACGCCCTCACGCGCCTGAACACCATCCTGATCGACTGGTCGCGCGACGTCTGGGGCTACATCAGCCTGGGCTACTTCAAGCAAAAGCTGCGTGACGGCGAGGTCGGTTCGTCGACCATGCCGCACAAGGTCAACCCGATCGACTTCGAGAACGCCGAAGGCAACTTCGGCCTGTCGACCGCGCTGCTGGCTCACCTGAGCCAGAAGCTGCCGGTGAGCCGCTGGCAGCGTGACCTGACCGATTCCACCGTGCTGCGCAACATGGGTGTGGCGCTGGGTTACGCCCTGCTGGGCTACGACAGCCTGCAGCGTGGCCTGGGCAAGCTCGAACTCAATGCCGACGCTCTGGCCGCCGACCTGGACGACGCCTGGGAAGTGCTGGCCGAACCGATCCAGACGGTGATGCGCCGCCACGGCCTGCCCGAGCCCTACGAGCAGCTCAAGCAGTTCACCCGTGGTCGCCCCATGACCCGCGAGCTGATGCTGGGTTTCGTCGCCGAACTGGCCCTGCCCGAGGCCGACAAGCAGCGCCTGCTGGCGCTCACACCAGGCAGCTACATCGGCCTGGCGGCCAAGCTCGCCCGGCGGATCTGAGGCGCTGCTGGCGATGACACCGTCCGCATCGCCATGAGTACCGTCGTCGTTCGGCCGACGAGGGCAGACACCCGCCGTCGGTGCAGCGCTCACGCAATGAGCGCAGTGGCCGCAGGGTGGCGCGGTGAGTAGCTACGGCTCATTGCCGGTCAGCATCGTCGGCCTGCAGGGTGTGCGCCTGCTGGCCGGCTTGCCCGACAGTGTGTTGCGCGAAGTGGCCGAACGTTGCCACTTCAGGCGCTACACGGCCGGTGCCACGGTGGTGGCGCGCAACGACGACGACCACGCGGTCTACTTGCTCATCAAGGGCCGGCTGCGTGTGGTGGCACTGTCGCCGACCGGGCGCGAGGTGAGTTTTCGCGACGTGGGTGACGGTGAATGTGTCGGCGAGATCGCCGCTGTCGACGGCGGCCCACGCAGCGCCACGGTGATTGCGCTGGACGAATCGGTGCTGGCGCGGCTGGCGGCGAGCGACTTTCTCGACCTGCTGCGCCTGCACTGGCCGATCTGCGAGCGGGTGCTGGCCGGCCTGGCGAACACCGTGCGCCAGCTCACCGACCGTGTCTACGAACTCAGCACCCTGAGCGTGAACCAGCGCCTGGCCAGCGAGCTGCTGCGCCTGGCACTGGCTGTCGACAGTGGCGCCACCGGGCGTGTCAAGCTCACCCCCATGCCGCGCCACGCCGAACTGGCCGCACGGGTGGGCACCTACCGCGAGCAGGTCACACGTGAACTGGCCGAGCTGACCCGCCTGGGCATCGTCGCCAAACACGACGACGGCCTGGTGGTCGAAGACCTCGAACGCCTGGCCGGCCTGGTGTCGGGGCGCCGCGCTACCGGCTGAGCCCCATCCGCCGAGCGCCACTGCCGCGCAATTTGCCGGGCTTTGCATTTCTGCCATCTATGCCAGCCGGTGCGTAAGCGCACCGCGCCCGGCAGCGGGGCACTCCTAGACTCGTTTGCACAGCAGGACAAACACCTCGGTAGTTGTCTTTCACCCAGGTCTGTCGCAGCGCTCAGGAGCTCACCATGCACATCACTGCCAACTCGTCGATGCCGTCGGCAAAGCGCCACCAGCACCCCATGTTTGCTGCAGCACACGACGCTGCCCTGATGCCGCTCGACGTGCCGGCCGCCATCCTGCGCCAGCCGGCAGCCATTGCACCACTGGCCGACATGGTGGCGGCCACCCGCAGCCTGCTCAACGCCTGGGACCGCGCCATGTCGAGCTGGCGTGCCAACCCGATGGCACCGGCGCGGCTGGACGACGCCGTCACCCCCAGCGGTTTCGATCGGGCCTACTTCGCGCCGACGGACTCACCCGCCAGCCTGCCCGGTGGCGGCTACCAGCCCACCCGTGACCAGCCGCAACGCCAGCTCGACCGGGCCGCCGCAGTGGCGCGCCTGGGCCACGACGACCCCGTCATCACCCCCATCACCCAGACCAATGGACTCACGGCGCAGATGCTCGACGGCTTCCAGGTCTGGCTCGACGGCCAGCCGCTGCACGAACTGCCGCGTGGCAAGGCGCGTTCACTGCTGCAGGTGCTGCTGCTGCAACGGCGCCGGCCGATCTCGCGCGCCCGCTTGTGCGCCATGTTCTGGCCCGACGCCGACACCGCCGCCGCGCGCAACAACCTCAACGTGACGCTGCACCGCCTGCGCCGCGCGCTGGGCAAGGTCAACCTGCTGCGCCACAGCGACGAGGGTTACCAGCTCTTCGTGCCGGGCGAGGTGTGGCTGGACGTCGAACACTTCATGCTCAACGCCGAACTCGGCCGTTGTGAGGAAGTGGCCGGCCAGAGTGGTGCTGCCATCACACATTACGAGGCGGCCGTGGCGCTGTACCGCGCCGACCTGCTCGACGCCGGAGAACACGAGCCGGCCCTGGCCGGCGAGAGTCAGGCCCTGCGCAACCGCTTCAACGAAGTGCTCGAGCGCCTGTCCGTGCTTCGCGAGCAGGTGGGCGACGTGCACGGCTGCCTGCGCGCCGCCTTGCGTCATCTGACGCAGGACGAATGCAATGAAGGTGCCCACCAGCGCCTGATGCGCTGTTACGCCCGGCTCGGCCAGCCGCAACTGGCCGAACGCCAGTACCGCACCTGTGTGACGGCGCTGCGCCTGCAGCTCGGCCTGCACCCGAGCGACGACACCACGGCGCTGTGCCGGCGCATCGCGCGGCGCGAGCTGGTCTGACGGCCGGCGACAACTCGAACACGACAAGACGACACCAGGGAGGGCTGGGTCGAGACAAGACAGGGGGCAGGGGCTGCCGCACACACGCGCCGACCGCAGGGTAAACGGCGCGACGCACCCAATAACTACAGGTCAGGAAAAAGCAGGGAAGGTCAGGCAAGCAAACGCCAGGGACGGTGAGGGAACTGGCGCGGGGGCACAACAGCGGCCCCCGCGCCACACCCGTTTCGATGAGCTCGACGACACGGGCTCGACGGGCGCGGTCAACGAGCAGGAGGTCGAAAGTCATGTCCAGCACAATGGCACCGGCGCACGGCAAACCGCCGGCCAAAATTGGCGCCGTCGTGGCGGGTAGCCTGCTGCTGCGGCACATGGCGCACGTGGATCGACCACCCAGCCGCCCCCTGCTTCGACCGAAAGAACCCGACGTGCTGGACGACAAGAACGCCGTCACCTTTTTGTTCACCGACATCGAGGGCAGCACCCGGCTGTGGGAACAGCAGCCGGCCCTGATGCAGGCGGCACTGCGCCGCCACGACGCGATGGCACACGCCGCGGTCGCGGCCCACGGCGGCACCATGGTCAAGATGACCGGCGACGGCCTGCATGCCGCCTTCGCCCAGCCACTGGCTGCGTTGCACGCGGCACGCGACTTCGCCCTGGCACTGGCCGACCCGGGCAACGGCCTCGAGCTGCCCCTCATCGCGCGCTGCGGCCTGCACCTGGGCTACGACGAAAAACGCGCTGGCGATTTCTTCGGCCGCGCCGTCAACCGGGCCGCCCGCATCATGCAGTGCGCCCATGGTGGCCAGATCCTGATGTCGCACGCCGTCGCCGAACGGGTGCGTGCCTCGCTGGCGGGTGAAGGCGCCGACCTGCTCGACCTGGGCCTGGTGCGCCTGCGTGACCTGAGTGAACCCGAACGTGTGCACCAGCTCGTGCAGCCCGGGCTGCGCGAGCAGTTTCCGGCCCTGCGCTCGCTGGCCAGCACACCCAACAACCTGTCGCAGCAGCTCAACTCCTTCATCGGCCGCGAGCGCGAACTGGTCGACCTGCAGGCGTTGCTGGCCCAGCAGCGCCTCGTCACCCTCATCGGCCTGGGCGGCATCGGCAAGACACGGCTGTCGATGCAACTGGCGGCCCAGGTGCTCGACGACTACCCCGACGGCGTCTGGTTCGTCGAACTCGCCCCGTTGGCCGACCCGCAGCTTGTGCCACAAGCCGTGGCCAGCGTGCTCGGTGTGAAGGAAGACGCCGGCCGCCCCATCACCGAAGCACTCACCCGCTTCGTGCAGGACCGCCGCCTGCTCATCACCTTCGACAACTGCGAACACGTCGTGCAGGCCTGCGCCGACCTGGCCAACCAGCTGCTGCGCGCCAGCCCCAGCGTCAAGCTGCTTGCCTCCAGCCGCGAAGCGCTGCAGATCGCCGGCGAAGTCACCTACGCTGTGCCGCCCCTGGGTGTGCCCAACCACCGCCACGTGCCCACCGTGGCGGATGTGGCGGCGCAGGAATCGGTGCGCCTGTTCGTCGACCGCGTGCGTGTGGCGCAACCCGCCTTCGTCGTAGACGAAGACAACGCCCTGGCCGTCGGCCAGATCTGCCGCCAGCTCGACGGCATCCCCCTCGCCCTCGAACTGGCCGCAGCCCGCGCCCGCCAGATGAGTGTCACCACCCTGGCCAGCCGCATCGGCGACCGCTTCAAGCTGCTCACCAACGGCGACCGCTCGGCCCTGCCCCGCCAGCAAACCCTGCGCGCGCTGATCGACTGGAGCCACGACCTGCTGAGCGAACCCGAACGCGCGCTGTTCAGGCGGCTGAGCGTATTTGCCGGGGGGTGGACGCTGGAGGCGGCCGAGGCGGTATGTGCCGATGAGTCGCTGCCGAAGGACGATATTCTCGATAACCTGGGGAGGTTGGTTGAGAAATCACTCATCAGTGTCGACCTGCAGACCGATCGATATCGGATGCTGGAGACGGTGAGGCAGTATGGGAGGGAGCGGCTTGAAATCGCTGCCGAGCATTCTCTGCGGGGAAAGCTCCACCTTGATTATTTTCTCAAGCTCGCCGAGATTGCTGCGAAACACCTTACGGGAGTGTCGCAAAGTGATTGGCTGCGTAAACTTGATGCGGAACGGGAAAACCTACTGGCTGCTCACGCAAGTGGCCTGCAAATTTCTCCGGGTGACCCCGCAGGAGTTAGGCTGGTCGATGCTCTAAGGGTTTATTGGGTTGTCACGGGCCTATACGGGCTGGGTATGCGACTGACGCTCGAAGTATTGGAGCGACTCCCTGCAAAGCAAAGCAGCCATGAGCGTTGCGTAGTGCTATATGCAGCGGGCCAACTTTGTATATTCGTCGGGCTCTATTCTCGCGCCAAATCGATGCTCGAAGAATGTCTAGCAATTGCGCGGGAGATTGATGATCTGAATATGGTTGGCCAGACGTTAGACCGGCTCGGGGCGGCTTGCTGGGGCGCAAACGATCTAGAACTGGCCGGAAGTTTTCTGGATGAAGCGGTTGCCTTCACTCGAGAAAATTGGACATCGCGCGATCTAGCGGTAACCCTGACGTCAGCGGCACAGTTTTACCGATCGCAAGGATTGTTTTCGCCAGCGCAATCGTTGTACATGGAGGCGGCCGAAATCGTTCGCGATAGCGGCGACAATTTTGCCTTCGCGTTCTTGCTGGTGAATGCCGTTATGGCCGATGTCGAACTCGGCCAGTTGGCGTCGGCAGCTACACGTCTTGCGGAAGCAGTCCGAATTGGGCGAGGGGCAAATTCCCTGGCGATTACGCAGTGCGTGTTGGACGCAGCGGCAGGACTGGCAGCTGAGTGCTGTGATTGGCACTGCGCAGTCGAGTTGTACGGCATGTCCGAGACGCTGGCTCGGCAGATTGGCTGTGTTCGTGACCCAGCTGATCAATCATTCTTGGGTTCGCGGATCGAGGCAGCCCGAAATGCGCTTGGGCCAGGCCAATATAAAGAACAACTTGAAGGTCGAGGAGTCGGCCGCTTTGCCATCGAAACCATATTTACCGACTTGGAAGTTTGGCTCACCAGCCAGCAGATCACTGGCTTCGTTCGCAAAGTTATCGCCAAAGCAGTGGGTCAAGAATGATCCGCGTCTCCGGCTTGGCTGTCATGCGAAGGTGTACTGAATACTTGAATTTCTTGTGGACCGTTGAGCCCGGCGTGGTCAAGCAGCGGTACTGATTCGGTTTTAGTAGGCGGCAACCGAAGATTTCGTTGGCCGGACTGTCGAATGCGATGAAGCGGTCGAGGGCATAGCGTTTGACAATGTCGGCAGGAACGTCGGGCGGTGTTTCGAAGAATATGCCATTCTCCGGCTCGAACTCCCAAGCGGAATTGGCTGGGAGATTCCAGACAATCGGCACGCCACTCTTTCCGGTTACCGGGTCAGTGACTGGCGGAAGTGCCAGTGCCGCCTTGGTCAAGACCAGTGGTTCCTGGTCCAGAACGGGCACAGATGCGCCGCTGGCAGACTCGATCAGACTGATTTGAGGTACTGTCGGCTGAATGGTGTTCACTGACGGGCCGTCCCCTTTGTTTGGCCAGGTGCCGCAAGCAGACAGGCTGATGATCATGGTCAGGCCAGTAACAATCTTGAAGTTCATGCTTCTCTCCGTTTGAATGGTTCGTCTCCGCAGATATGGCAGCGGGTTGCCACTGCCTTTGACGCGATGCAACTTAGGGTAATCGAACGAGTTCCAGTTCTCTCAAATCCAGATTCTTGTTGCACCGCACAGTCGGTGCCAAGTGACTAAGGAAATGCCCAAGCGCAACGTTTGCCTGTGCCGCACTCCTGACGCGCAGGGCAGGTGCGTACGCCCGGGCACGCCCGCCAATGTCGCTGTCAGCGCTTATCGCCTCGACGGGCTGGCGCTTACACGGCGCTTAGTTCGCGTGAACGGGTCGGCTGCCGGCACTGGGTGAGGTGAGAGGTCGATGGATGTCTTGTTCAGGCCGCCAGCACCTTGGCCTGACAGGCATGCCACGCCGCCACGCCAGCGCCCAGCGCCAAGCCGGTGAACATCACGGCGACGGCGATCCAGCCACCCGTCGCATCTCGCAGCAACCCAACCCCGAGCGGCCCGATCGCCGCCAAGCAGTAGCCCACACCCTGCGACATCGCCGACAGCCGGCCGGCCTGCGCCGAGTCACGTGCCCGCAGCACGATGCATAGCAGGGCGACACTGAAGTTGCCGCCCTGGCCCAATCCCAGGACGACGACCCACAGTGGCAGGCTGGCGACGGGCAGCAGCAGGCAGCCGAGCAGGCCGACGACGCTGAGGCAAAGCATCGCCACGGCGGCGAGGCGCTGGTCGCGTCCGATGTGGGTGGCGAGCCAGGGGCCGGTGAAGGCGGTGACGAGTTGGGCCAGCACCGAGACCGACATCAGCGCGCCGGCGTGCAGCGGAGTGGCGCCGCGTTCGATCAGCATGGTGGGCAGCCAGGCAAACACGCAGTAGGCGAGTGAGGACTGCAGGCCCATGTAGACGGTCATGTGCCAGGCCAGCGGCTGGCGCCAGAGTGGTGTGGCGGTGTTGGCCGGTCGAGGAGCGGAGACGGGTGTTGTGGTGTTTGTGGACGAGTTGGTCGTACTGGCAGCGGAGTGGGCCTTGGGCGTGGCGACGGACGGGCCGGCACCCGAGCGATACGTCCAGCCCCACACCATGGCGGCCAGCAGGGCGGGTGTGGCCCACAGGGCGAGGGCGGCCTGCCAGCTGCCGCCGCTTAGGTTGCGCAGGGGCACGGTCAGGCCGGCGGCGAGGGCGGCACCCAGGCACAGCGTCATGGTGTACATGCCGGTCATGCGGCTGATGTGCTGCGGGTGATCGCGCTTGATCAGGCCGGGCAACACGATGCCGAGGATGCCGATGGCCGCGCCGGCGATCAGGCTGCCGGCAAACAGGGCAAGCGACGACCCGGCGCCGCGCAGCGCCACACCCGCGGCGAGCAGCAGCAAGGTGGCGCCGATGACCCGCTCGGCCGGCCAGCGCCGCGACAACCCTTGCGCCAGCGGCGCGGCCAGGCCCAGGCAGGCCACCATTGCCATGTTGAGCACCCCCATGCTGCTGGATGACAGGCCCAGCGCGTCGCGCACCTGGGCCAGCACCGGCGCCAGGCTGGCCAGCGCCGGACGCAGGTTGAGTGCCACCAGCAGCAGCGCAGGTACGGCCAGCGCGGGTCGGGCCGTTGACTCTGAGATATCGCATTGAGCGATTGCAGCGCTGGTGTTCGAGGGCAACTCGGGCGTCGGCATTGGATCGGTCGCGATGCGCTCGGCGGCTGCGACAGGCTCGTGCGAGATGAGGCGGCGTGGTGGCGCGCCGTGTCATGCGGTGCGGTGCCCGCATGATGATCGAAGTCGGTGTGTGCGCCTGTCACCATTGGGTCGGGAATCGGGCGGACCATCAGGCAAGACTGGGTGCCAAACCTATGCAATTGATAGACTGTCCGGACCATGACTCAACTCGGCCTAGGCGTGTACAACCTGGCGGACGCCGCAAGGCTGATTCGCATCGACCGTCGCTCGATCAAGCGCTGGATGTATGGGTATACGCACTCGCATCGCAATGGCGAGGAAGTGGAACAGCGTCATGCGGCCCCGCTGTGGTCGCCGCAGTACACATCCGACGAACTTGGCGAGCGGGTAATCGGCTTCCATGACCTGCTTGAATTGCGAGTCGTGCGGCAGTTCGTCGACCATGGTGTGCCGCTGCAGGTCGTGCGGCGCTGCCTCGATACTGCGCGCGAGTTGTTCGGCACGGACTACCCATTGACACGAAGAAGCTTCGTTACCGACGGGGCGACGATCTATGTGGAGTCGATCGAAGCGGCTCGCACGAGCGGCGAAATCGAAGATGGCCATCTGCTGAACCTGCGCAGCAGGCAATACGCATTCAAGGCCATCATCAAGGACTCGCTCTACGCGGGCATCGAGTACGAGGGTGGGACGGCACGACGCTGGTACCCCGAGCCGCGCACCAAGGCCGTCGTCGTCGATCCTGCCTTGCAGTTCGGCCAGCCGATCGTCGAAGCCTGCGGCGTGCCGACCGTGACGCTTTACACCGCGTTCGAGGCCGAGCAAAGGGACCGGGCTCGGGTGGCCCGACTTTTCGATGTCGAGCCCCGTCATGTCGATGCGGCCGTGCGCTTCGAGTGCGAACTCCTCAAAGCGGCTTGAAATTCCTGTTCGACAACAACCTGTCTCCGCACTTGGCTGCGGGCCTGGCGGCTTTGTCGAAATACGATGCCCGAGTGACGCAGGTCGTTCACCTGCGCGCGCGGTTCGCAGCGAACACGCCAGATGTCACGTGGTTACCTGAACTTGCTCAGGAAGGTGGTTGGTCGATCGTGTCGATCGACCAGTTCCGCAAGTCGGTCGCCGAACGAGAGTTGGTGCGTGAACATGGCCTGACGGTGTTTGCGCTCGATCGGCAGTGGTCGAGCAAGCCGTACTGGGACATGACCGCTCGTTTGGTCGAATGGTGGCCGACGATTCTGGAGGTGGCCGCACATACCTCCAAGGCTGCCTATCGGGTGCCGTTCCGGCGTCAGGGGCAGAAGACCCTGCAACAGATCCGCGCCTGACCGTCTGCCGCGGCTTCCTACAATCGCCGCATGACCTTCATCCAGCAACTGGCGCGTGCCAGCCAACTCAATCGTTCGCTGCTGTGTGTGGGGCTGGACCCCGAGCCGGCGCGGTTTCCGGCCGGTCTGAAGGGTGACCCGAAACGCATCCACGAGTTCTGCGCCCGTATCGTCGATGCGACCAAGGATCTCGTGTGCGCCTTCAAGCCGCAGATCGCCTACTTCGCGGCGCAGCGGGCCGAGGACCAGCTCGAGGCGCTGATCGCCTACATCCGCCGCAACGCGCCCGAGGTGCCGGTGATCCTGGACGCCAAACGCGGCGACATCGGCGCCACGGCCGAGCAGTACGCGCGCGAGGCTTTCGAGCGTTACCAGGCCGATGCAGTCACGTTGTCGCCCTTCATGGGTTTCGACACCATCGAGCCCTATCTGGCGTATCCGGGCAAGGGCGCCATCCTGCTGTGCCGCACGTCCAACCCGGGCGGGTCGGACTGGCAGAACCAGCGTCTGGCTGATGTGCCCGGCCAGCCGCGGCTGTACGAACACCTGGCCCGGCTGGCGCAGACCGAGTGGAACAGGCACGGCCAGCTCGGCCTGGTGGTGGGTGCCACCTTCCCGGCCGAGATTGCCCGTGTGCGTGAACTGGCGCCGACGCTGCCGCTGCTCATCCCCGGCGTGGGTGCACAGGGCGGAGATGCCGAAGCCACGGTGCGCGCCGGCCTGGCGCGTGATGCCAGGGGTGTGGTGACCGGGCCGATCGTGGTCAACTCATCGCGCGCCGTCCTGTACGCCGGTGCAGGTGAAGACTACGCGCAGGCGGCGCGGCGTGTTGCGCTGGCTACACGCGACACCTTGGCTGCGGCGGCGGCGGCGTTGCCCGGCGCGGCCTGAGCGGCGGCATCACGCCGACGCGTAGCCACCATGAGTTCAAGGCGTGACCTGCTAGCCGCCAGTGCCGGGCTGGCCGCCGGACTTGTGCTGCCCGACATTGCCGAGGCAGCGTCCACACCGGCGACGGCGCATGTGTTGCGCTACGCGTTTCCGACTGCCGAAACCAGCTTCGATCCACAGGCGGTGCTGGACCTGTATTCGCGCAACGTCACCGGCCACATCTTCGAGGCCCTGTTCGAATACGACCACCTGGCGCGGCCGTTCAAGCTGCGCCCGGCGCTGGCGGCTGGCATGCCCGAGGTCAGCGCGGACTACAAGACCTTTGTCGTCAAGCTCAAGCGCGGTGTGTTCTTCCAGGACGACCCGGCCTTCGGTGGCCAGCCGCGCGAGCTGACCGCCGACGACGTGGTCTACACCTTCAAGCGCCTGTACGACCCGGCCACACAAAGCCTCAGCCAGCCGAACTTCGAGGAACAAGGTGTGATGGGCCTGCGCGAGTTGCGTGAGGCGGCGCTGGCAACCAGGCAGCCGTTCGACTACCAGCAACCCGTCGCCGGTCTGCAGGCGCTCGATCGTTACACCGTACGGTTCGTGCTGCGCGAGGGCCGGCCACGGTTCAACTTCGCCCTGGCCAACCCCGACATCTGGGGCGTGATGGCGCATGAGGTGGTGCGGCACTACGGCGAGCGTATCGGTGAACACCCGGTCGGCACCGGGCCGTTCCGGTTGGCCTCGTGGCGGCGCAGCTCGCAGATCGTGCTGGCGCGCAACCCCGGCTACCGCGAGCGGTTCTACGACGCCGAACCCAATGCCGACGATGCCGAGGGCCAAGCGCTGCTGGCGCGGTTCAAGGGCCGGCGCCTGCCCATGCTCGACCGGGTCGAGGTGGCCATCATCGAAGAGGCGCAGCCACGCTGGCTCTCGTTCCTGAACCATGAGCAGGACCTGCTGCAGATCGTGCCGCCCGACTTCGTGCCGCAGGCCATCCCGGGCGGTGAGTTGTCGCCCACGCTGCGGCGCCAGGGCGTCGTCAAACACCGGGTGCCGGCGTCGGACGTGTACTACTACGTCTTCAACATGGACAACGCCGTGGTGGGCGGACTGGGCAGCGCCCAGGTGGCGCTGCGCCGCGCCATTGCCACCGGCTTCGACGTGGCCCGCGAGATCGCGCTGGTGCGGCGTGGCGAGGCCATTGCCGCCCATGGCCTCAACACACCAGGCACCTACGGCTACGCCCCGGGCCTGCGCAGCATGGCCACCCAGACCAGCCGGGCGCGCGCCCGCGCCTTGCTCGACATGGCGGGTTATGTCGACCGCGACGGTGACGGCTGGCGCGAGAGGCCGGACGGCCAGCCACTGCGCATCGAGTTGCTGGCGCAGTCTGACCAGACCAGCCGCGCCCTGGACGAGGTGTTCAAGTCGAGCATGGACGCCATCGGTCTACGCGTCGATCTCAAGATCGGCCAGTGGTCCGAGAACCTCAAGGCGGCCCGGTCGGGTCGTTTCGTGATGTGGCGGGTCGGTTCGAGTGCGTCGACACCCGACGGCCAAAGCGCCATGGAACGTGCCTACGGTCGCTCGATCGGCAAGGCCAACATGGCGCGGTTCTCGCTGCCCGCATTCGACGCCTTGTACGAACGCCTGCAGGCGCTGCCGGACGGCCCCGAGCGGCTCGACCTGTTTACCCAGGCCAACAAGCTGGTGCTGGCCTACATGCCCTACCGCATGACGGTGCACCGCATCCTGTGTGACCTCACGCGGCCACAGCTGGTGGGTTATCGCCGCCCGCCGTTCTGGCCGACCTGGTGGCACATGGTCGACGTGGTGCCGGCTCAGGCGCCGATGGCCGAATCGGCAAAGGCGTAACGGCCACGACCGGCCTGCTTGGCGCGGTACATGGCGCGGTCGGCGCTGCGCAGCAAGGTGTTGCGGTCGGTGTTGGCATTGCTGAACGCGATGCCGATGCTCACGCCGATGGTGACCGTGCGGTCACCCAGCGTGAACGGTTGTTCGAGTGCATCGACCATACGCGCCGCCACCTGTTCGGCGATGTCGCGATCGGCGTTTTGCAGCACGGCGATGAACTCGTCACCCCCGACTCGAAACACCACGTCGAGCTCGCGCATGCAATTGCGCAGGCGGTCGGCGGCAAGCTGGAGCAGGCGGTCGCCAGCCTGGTGACCCAGGGTGTCGTTGACCGACTTGAAGCGATCCAGGTCGAGCGCCATCACCCCCGTGATGCCGGCGCGTACGGTGGTCGTCACCTGGATGTCGAGCTGCTGCTCGAAGGCCGCACGGTTGGGCAGATCGGTGAGTGCGTCGTGAAATGCCATGTGGCGGATGCGGGCATCCTGCTCGCGCTGCACCCGTTCGAGATTGCGCATGACCCTCTCGGCGCGCTGCACGATCAGCCCCAGGAACAGGTACAGGCCGACCATGGCCGCAACCAGCACCGAGGCCAGCACGCGTGACTGGCGCTGATCCTCGTTCATCATCGAGGTCACGTCGGAGTAGATCTCCATGACCGCAGCCACGCGGCTTTCGCCCGGCGGGCGGATGGGCACATAGGACGACAACAGGTCACGGTCCGAGATGACCCCATCGAAACTGTCGAAGGTATCGCGGTGGGTGATCTGGCTGACGCTGCGCCCGCTCATGGCGGTCTGGAAACCCTCGTTGTCGTCCTTGCCCTCGCCGATCTGCTTCTCGTCCGACGAGTAGATGGTCAGGCCCTGCCGGTTGTAGATCTTGACCTTGACGACCTTGAGGCCACGCACCATGTCGGCCACGGTGCGGCGCAGTTCGGGCAGGTCGGGGTTGGACATCACGCCGGCGCGGTCGACCTGATCGGTGCTTTCGATGAACTTCTGGTGGCGTTGCCAACTGCTGTTGGCAAACAGCTGAGCCACGTTGGCATTGCCCTGACCCTCGTGTTCGATCAGTGAATCCTCCTGCTGGGAACGCAGGGCCAGAAACAGGCTGCCGACCACCACCACCAGCCCGATCAGGCTGGCGACCAGAAAATACCGCACCAGCGAAAAACGCGAAAAATCACGCATCGAGACCGCTCCGACACGTGCGCCCGGGGGTGAAAGATCCGCCAGTGAGGAACCAGCGGGCGGCTGCACCGTCACCGACCGCATGGTGCCCTGCGGAGATGGCCTGAACGGGCGTCGTGCCTTGTGGATGCTCGGCGCCTGCCGAAACGGACTGGAAATTCATCGTGCGGCGGAGCATTCCCGCAGCACCCGGTTTCGTCAATACCCCGCGGTGGTGGCAAAGCCTTGCGACGCTGGGCGCTTGGCCACGCCACACAAGAATGACACGGCAGTCATACCGGGCCCGCGCAGCACCGTTGTGTTTTAGCATCACTGCGCACGACCGTAGCCAGAGCTGCCCGATCGGCCTGCCCGGCGCCAACGGACCCAACCAGCTCAGCCTTGCCGGCGCCGACGCCTGCCGACAAAACCCAAGGCGCCCAGCCCTGCCAGCAACATGGCGTAGGACTCGGGTTCTGGCACCACGGCGACGTTGTAGGTGATGTTGTCGATGGCGAAGTTCTGTATCGGGCTGGGAACGAGATTGCCGGGCGAGTTCACGGTTCCATACCCTGGAAAGGAATGGCTGCCGTTGGTTTCGAACGTCACCTTGTTGATGCCGACCCAGTTCAATTCGACCAAGGTTTTGGCGTCGGCCAAGGGATTCAGTGTACTGTCATAGAGTTCGGTGTTCCCATTAAAACCGCGGACTCTCACTTCCAGGTCATCAATCCAAACTGCTGTCAGGAAAAAGCTGTTCAGGATGAATGTCGAGCCTGACGAAAACGATGCGTCATTGCCAAACCCGTTGAACGCGACGTTGCTGCCACTGGCAGTGCCAGGCCCGTAGCCCGAGTAGGCGTAGGCACTATTACTAGTGTCAAGTGCGTAGAAGTTGTCCCAGCTAAAGCCGTGAAAGGCATTGGCCAAGGGGGTGTGGCCGTCTGCAGACGCGGCGTCGTCGAAAGTGATGACGTCGGCATGTGCCGTTGAAACTGCTGTCATCGACAGCAGGCCGATCGCCAGGGCGACGATCGTGTACTTCGTGTTCATTTGCTGACTTCCTGGTTAAATCCGATGAAGCCAGATTAATGAGGCAAAAGGAAATCACCCATCCCGCGCTTGTGTGGTGCGCTTCATCTGGACAACACCGCTTTCAGCGCCGCACCGGTATGCGTGCGGTTTCTCACGACCTGCTCTGGTGTGCCCGCCGCCACCACCTGCCCGCCGCCAGAGCCGCCCTCGGGGCCCAGATCGATGACCCAGTCGGCTTCGGCGATCACGTCCAGGTCGTGCTCGATCACCACCACGCTGTGGCCGCCGTCGACGAGGCGGTGCAGCACCTTGATGAGCTGCTCCACGTCGGCCATGTGCAGGCCGACCGTGGGCTCGTCCAGCACGTACAGCGTGTGTGGCACCTTCTGGCCGCGCTTGGTGACGTCGTCGCGCACCTTGCTCAGCTCGGTGACGAGTTTCATGCGCTGTGCCTCGCCGCCGCTCAGCGTCGGGCTGGGCTGGCCGAGGGTGAGGTAGCCCAGGCCGACGTCCTGCATCAGCTTGATGGGGTGGGCGATGCTGGGCATGGAGGCGAAGAATTCCACCGCCTCGTCCACCTCCATCTGCAACACGTCGCCGATGCTCTTGCCGCGCCAGGTGACGGCCAGCGTCTCCGGGTTGAAACGTGCGCCGTGGCACAGGTCGCAGGGCACCTTCACGTCGGGCAGAAAGGCCATCTCGACCGTGCGCAGGCCCTGGCCTTCACAACCCGGGCAACGCCCGTCGCCGGTGTTGAAGCTGAAGCGCCCGGGCACGTAGCCGCGCGCCTTGGCCTCCAGCGTCTCGGCAAACAGCTTGCGGATGGCGTCCCAGAAACCGATGTAGGTGGCCGGGCAGGAGCGAGGCGTCTTGCCGATGGGTGTCTGGTCCACTTCGAGTACGCGGTCGAGCTGGCTCCAGCCTTCGATGCCGGCGCAGCCCACCCAGGCCGGCGCTGCTTTCGCCTTGGCGCGACGCGCCGTTTCGGCGGCGGCCAGGGCGATCTTGACGTTGTCTAGCAGTACGTCGCGAGCCAGCGTGCTCTTGCCCGAGCCCGACACGCCGGTGACCGCCACCAGCCGCTCCAGCGGCACGGCGATGTCGAAGCCACTTAGGTTGTGGCGCCTGGCGCCCTTCACCACGAGCTGATTCGTGTCCGGGTCGATGACCCGGCGCGCCTTCAGCGGATGTTTGAGCGGTGAGTTGAGCAGACGCCCTGTCACCGAATCACCCTGCGCTTGCAGCGAGGAAGCAGTGCCTTCGGCCACCACACGCCCGCCGCGCCGGCCAGCGCCGGGGCCGATGTCGATGATGTGGTCGGCACGGCGGATGGTGTCCTCGTCATGCTCCACCACCACCAGCGTGTTGCCGCTGGCGCCGAGCTTGGCCAGCGCATTGAGCAGGATGCGGTTGTCGCGTGCATGCAAGCCGATGGTCGGCTCGTCCAGCACGTAACACACGCCCTGCAGATTGCTGCCGAGCTGCGCCGCCAGGCGGATGCGCTGCGCCTCGCCGCCGCTCAGCGTGGGCGCGGCGCGGTCGAGCGTGAGGTAGCCCAGGCCGACGTCGTCCAGAAAGCTCAGCCGGCTCTTGATCTCGCTGACCACGTCGCGCGCGATGGCCGATTCGCGTCCGTCGAGCTTTTGTTTGCTGACCCACTTCGCCGCATCGTTGACCGACAGTGCCGCCAGCGCAGCGATCGACTCACCGCGGAAGCGCACCGCCTGCGACACCGGGTTGAGCCGTGACCCGTGGCAGGTCTCGCAGGGCTGGTCCTCGGCCAGGTCTTCGACCTCGGGTTCGGCAAAGGTTTTCTCGCGCCCGGTGTTGTCGTCGTCCTTGAGGGTGTCGTCGAGCGCCTTGCGCTGCTCGCGCGTCAGCGTCAGACCGGTGCCGACGCAGTCCACGCACCAGCCGTGTTTGCTGTTGTAGCTGAACATGCGTGGGTCGAGCTCGGGATAACTCGTGCCGCATTGTGGGCAGGCGCGCCGGGTCGAGAAGACCTTGGCCTTGCCGATGC
This sequence comes from Candidatus Intricatilinea gracilis, assembly GCA_016702605.1. Taxonomy (GTDB): domain Bacteria; phylum Pseudomonadota; class Gammaproteobacteria; order Burkholderiales; family Burkholderiaceae_C; genus Sphaerotilus; species Sphaerotilus gracilis. The sequence continues at coordinate 330,545 of JADJDQ010000003.1, read as the reverse complement.
GCCCGGTAGGTGAACCGGCGGCGATGGCGGTCTTGAGCCCCTTGAGCGGTGCCAGCAGATGCAGCACGCCTTTGCCGTGGTCCAGCGCCTCGGCCAGCTTGCTGCGCAGCTCGGCCTCGTGTTCCGCCTCGATCACGAAGTCCGCCACCGGCAGTTCGATCGTGTGTTCCTTGTAGCGGTCGATCTTGGGCCACTTGTCGGTGGGCAGAAACTCGCCGTCCACCCGCAGATGTGTGTAACCCTTGCCCTTGGCCCACTTGGCCAGGTCGGTGTAGACACCCTTGCGCGCCACCACCAGCGGCGCGAGCAGGCTGATGTGCTGGCCGCGGTATTCCTTCAGCAGCTGCGCGGCGATGGACTCGGGCGTCTGCGGCTTGACCGCCACCCACTCGTCGATCGGCAGGTGGAAGTCCGAACACTTGGGGCAATACAAGGTGCCCAGCTTCACGTAAAGCAGGCGCAGGAAGTGCCACACCTCGGTGGTGGTCGCGACCGTGCTCTTGCGCCCGCCGCGCGACAGGCGCTGCTCGATCGCCACCGTGGGCGGGATGCCGTAGACCGCGTCCACCTCGGGCCGCCCCGCCGGCTGCACGATGCTGCGGGCGTAGGCGTTGAGGCTTTCGAGGTAGCGCCGCTGGCCCTCGTTGAACAGGATGTCGAAGGCCAGCGTGCTCTTGCCCGAGCCCGACACACCCGTGACGACGGTGAACTGCCCGCGCGGGATGTTGACCGACACACCCTTGAGGTTGTGCTCGCGCGCATTGACGATCTCGATGTTGTTGCTCACCGGCCGGCGCGACGCCTCACGCCGTGCCCGCACCAGCATCTGCAGCGGCAGGCCTTCGTTGGCTGCCAGTGCGGCGCCGAGTGAGGCTTCGTAGTCGCGCAAGGACTTGCCGGTGTGGCTGGTCGGGTGCGCCCGCAGATCGGCCGGGGATCCGGATGCGACCAGCTCGCCACCCGCCTCGCCACCTTCGGGCCCGAGGTCGACGATCCAGTCGCTGGCACGCACCACGTCGAGGTTGTGCTCGATCACCAGCAGCGAGTTGCCCGCCTCCAGCAGCTTGCGGAAGGCGCGCATCAGCTTGGCGATGTCGTCGAAGTGCAGGCCGGTGGTCGGCTCGTCGAACAGGAAGAGCGTGCCCTTCTTGGCCAGCTTCTGCTTGCTGGCGCTGCTGCTCTTGGCCGCCTCGGCCAGGAAGCCGGCCAGCTTGAGCCGCTGGGCCTCGCCGCCCGAGAGTGTGGGCACGGGTTGGCCGAGCTTGACGTAGTCCAGGCCCACGTCGGCCAGCGGCTGCAGGGCGCGCACCACCTCGCGGTCGGCGGCGAACAGGCGCAGCGCCTCGGCGACGGTGAGCTCCAGCACGTCGGCAATCGTCAGCTCGCGGCCGAGTCGTTCGAGCTTGATCTCGAGAAGCTCGGCGCGGTAACGCCGGCCGTCGCAGTCGGGGCACCGCAGGTAGACGTCGCTCAGGAACTGCATCTCCACATGTTCGAAACCCGAGCCGCCGCAGGTGGCGCAGCGCCCGTCGCCGGCGTTGAAGCTGAACATGCCGGCGCCGTAGCCGCGCTGGCGCGCGGTGGTGAGTTCGGCGAACAACTCGCGCACGCTGTCGAAGGCGCCCACATAACTGGCTGGGTTGGAACGCGCGGTCTTGCCGATCGGGCTCTGGTCGACGAACACGGCGTCCGACAACCAGTCCGCGCCGAGCAGGCGGTCGTGGGCGCCGGGCGTCTCGGTCGCCTGGCCGAAGTGGCGCGCCAGCGCGGGGTAGAGCACGTCTTGCATCAGCGTGCTCTTGCCCGAGCCGCTCACGCCCGTCACGCACACCAGGCGCTGCAGCGGGAACTCGACCGTGATGTTGCGCAGGTTGTGCTCGCGCGCCCCTTCGAGGATGAGGCGCGGCGTGTTGTCGCTCACCGGGCGCGACAGGCCCAGGGCGATGCTGCGACGTCCACCCAGGTAGGCGCCGGTCAACGTCTCGGCGCCGCGCAGTTCATCCGGCGTGCCGTCGAACACGATGCGCCCGCCCTGGACGCCGGGGCCGGGGCCCATGTCGATCACACGATCGGCCGCCAGCATCACCGCCGGGTCATGCTCCACCACCACCAGCGTGTTGCCGGCATCACGCAGGCGCAGCATGGCCTCGTTGATGCGGCCCATGTCGCGCGGATGCAGGCCGATGCTGGGTTCGTCCAGCACGAAGAGTGTGTTGACCAGCGAGGTGCCGAGCGCCGTCGTCAGGTTGATGCGCTGCACCTCGCCGCCGCTGAGCGTGCGGCTCTGGCGATCGAGCGTGAGGTAGCCCAGGCCGACGTCGCAGAGGTATTTCAGGCGGGTGCGGATCTCGTCGAGCAGCAGTTCGAGCGCATCGTCGAGCAGCTGCGATGGCAACTCCATGCCATCGAAGAAGCGCCGCATGCGGTCGATCGGCATGAGCATCAGGTCGTGCAGGCTCAGGCCGGGCAGAGCTTCGAGCTGCTCGCGCGACCACTTGACGCCGATGGGCATGAAACGTCTGGCCGGCGCCAAGGCCAGATCCGCCTGCTCCTTCACGCCCAGGCGCCACAGCAGCGACTCGGTCTTCAGCCGCGCGCCGCCACACACATGACACGGCGTGTAGCTGCGGTACTTGGACAAGAGCACGCGGATGTGCATCTTGTAGGCCTTGCTTTCGAGGTACTCGAAGAAGCGCTTGATGCCGTACCACTGCTTCTGCCACTCGCCCTTCCAGTTGGGCGAGCCGTCGATCACCCAGCTCTGCTGCGCCGGGGTGAGCTGGCTCCAGGGTGTGTCGCGCGGGATGCCGGCGTCACCGCCGTACTTGAGCAGGTCGTCCTGGCATTCCTTCCATGCGGGCGTCTGCAACGGCTTGATGGCGCCGCCACGCAGTGTCTTGCGGTGGTCGGGGATCACCAGCCCGAAATCCACACCGATCACCCGCCCGAAGCCGCGGCAGGTCTCGCAGGCGCCATAGGCCGAGTTGAAGCTGAACATCGCCGGCTGCGGATGGCTGTAGCGCCGGTCCGACTCGGGGCAATGCAGGCCCTGGCTGTATTTCCACAACTGGTCGGCACCGCCGTCGTCACCGGCGATGGCGTAGACATTGCACCGGCCGCTGCCGCGCTTGAACGAAGTTTCTAGCGCCTCGACCACGCGCACCTTCTCGGCGCTGCTGAAACGAAAACGGTCCGCCACCACATCCAGCACCTTGCGCGGCCCGGTGATGGTGGCCACCTCGCGTTCGGCCTGTACTCGCGTGAAGCCGCTGGCCGACAGCCATTGCTCGACCTGCTCGGGTGTGGTGTTGCCCGGCAATTCGACCGGAAAGGTCACGACCAGTCTCGGGTCGCCCGCCGCGGCCGAACGCACCGCCAGATCGGCGTACATCGTCTCCGGGTCGTCCTCGCTCACCGGCCTGGCGGTGTCGGCGTCGAACAGGCGGGCGGCGCGGGCGAACAGCAGCTTGAGGTGGTCGTTCAGCTCGGTCATCGTGCCGACCGTGCTGCGGCTGGTGCGCACCGGGTTGGTCTGGTCGATGGCGATGGCCGGCGGCACACCTTCCACCGCGTCCACCGCCGGGCGGTCCATACGATCGAGGAACTGGCGCGCGTAGGCGCTGAAGGTCTCGACGTAACGCCGCTGCCCCTCGGCATACAGCGTGTCGAACACCAGGCTGGACTTGCCCGAGCCGCTCGGCCCCGTCACCACCGTCAGTTCGCCGGTGCGGATGTCGAGGTCGAGGTTCTTGAGGTTGTGCTGGCGCGCGCCGCGGATGCGGATCAGGCCGGGGTGGGCCGCGCTGGCCAGTGAGGCGGGTGCGGCAGTGTCCTTGGCCGCCGGCTTGGCAGTGGCAGCGGGGGCAACAGACGGCAGATCAGACGTTCCGGAGGACGACACGGCAGCGCACTTTCGACGGGGCAATCGGCCATTCTAGGAAGGGCTGGGACCTCGCCGGTGCGGCGGGATTTCGTCCCGTTGGCCAGGCTCGCGCGGTGCCGCCGGCGATCCCGCGGCCTGCACGACTGGCAGCCGCAGCGCGAGGCGCGTGTTGGCACTGGCCAGGCGGCTCAGCTCGCCAGTTCGCGCTTCAACCACGCCGCCGCCAGCGCGAGGTCGCGCTTGACGGTGGCGAGCGACACCCCCAGCAGCTCGGCGATCTCGTCCTGCTCCAGCCCGCCGAAGTAGCGCAGCTCGACGGCGCGCGCCGCGCGCAGGTCGATGGCCTCGAAAGCCTGCAGTGCCTGGTGCACCGCCAGCAGGTCGGTCTCGGCCGGCGCGGGCAGCTGGTCCAGGCTGTCGTGGGTGAGGTGCAGCAGGGCGCTGTCGCGTTTGTCGGCGCGGCGCGCCAGCTCGTGGTTGACGAGGATGCGCCGCATCATGGTGGCGGCCACCGCCAGGTAGTGGCTGCGGTTCTTCCAGCGCGTGCGGCTCTGCTCACTCATGCGAAACCACAACTCGTGTGTCAGTGCCGTGGCGCTGAGTGTGTGTTCGCAGCCCTCGCGCCGCAGCTGCGAGCGGGCCATGCGCCGCAGCTCGTTGTAGAGCAGCTCGAACAGCGTCTGGCTGGCGTCGACCGACGCGCCAGGCAGGGCGGCCAGCCATTGCGTGATGTCGGCCAGCGCGGGGGCGCCGAGCAGCTCGTTGCTGCGGATCGGATCGCGGCTGTGGTCGGGCGTGTTCTTCATCGCGGGTGTGCAACCTGTCACGGCTGGCGGTGATTGTCGCGAACCGCATGAGCTGTTTGGCCGGCGCCGCCTGCGTAGACACATCGGAACCCTTCGATGCCCGCCGCCGGCGGTGCCATGTCACGAATCCCGCTGTCAACACCCAAGGAGTTTTCATGAACCGTCGTCTCGCCCGGTCCTTCCATCGTGTCTCCACCCCTGCTGCGGCGCTGGTCGCAGGCTTGCTTCTTGCGGCCTGTGGCGGTGGTTCCGATCCGGCCAGCCCTGCGCCCGGCGGCGGCGGTGGTGGTGGCGGCGGTGGCGCGGTCACGCTCACCTGCAACACCGCGCTGTTTGCCGCCGGTGCGGCGGTGGCCGTGCCCACGTCAGCGCAGCTGACCAGTTATGCCGGCACCTGGGTGGGTGACGAGGGCACGCAGGGCGGCCTGCCGACCGATCCCTTCGTCCGGACCGGCGCGGCCACGGCGGTGCTGGGCGCCGACGGCGTTTTGAGCTACCAGGGCACGGCGCAGACAGTGTCGTCGGCCTGCGTCGAGACCTTCGCTGGTGGCGCGCAACTGGTGCTGCATCTGGCCGGTGGCGCCGGCCTGGGACATCTGGACCTGAACCTCGGCACCTCGCTGGCCACGTCGTCGATGACCGGCATCTCGCCCGCATCGACGCTCGCCGCTTTCGTGCTGGTCCAGAACGGCCACAAGCAGTGAGCCCCACAGGTCGACGCCGTCCATCCATGCCACACCACGCCATGACCACCGCCATGACCAACACCATGACCAAGTCGCGCCGCGGCCTGCCTGCCGCGCTCACCAGTCTGGCCCTGACGCTGCTGATGGTTGCCGCCCCGGCCCACGCCGGCCTGTTCGACGCCATCAGCGACCTGACCAAGAAGATCACCGACAGCAAGCTGAGCAACGACGCGTCGCAGGACGCCGCCTACGAGGCCGAGCTGGCAAAGAAGTTTCCGCCCTACCAGTTCGACCAGCCAGCTGCGGGCCAGGTGGCGCGCCATGTGGAGCTGGAGCGGGGCAGCAACTTCAAGGACATCAAGAAGGTCGCCATCGTCAACTTCAGCATCGAGTTCGCGCTGTTCAAGGAGGTGCAGGCAAGCGGCGGCCAGACCAGCCTGAACAACACCGGGCGCGACGCACAGAAGTCGATGCAGATCCCCGCGCCCGACGTGGCCCGGCTGCAGACCATGGTCGACGAGCTGTATGCCCGCACGGTGCAGGACTTCACCGCCATGGGCATCGAGGTGCTGCCCTTCGACAAGCTCAAGGCGACGAAGAACTACGCCGAGCTGGCGCCCGCACAACACGCCTCGCCGTGGGTGACCGACACCAAGGACAGCCAGTCGGTCTTCGTCGCACCCACCGGCATGCTGCTCTACATGGACAACCCCGAGCGCGCCGATTTCATGAAGGGCCTGGGCTTCACCTTCGGCACCAACACGCGGCTCAAGGAGGTGATGCTCACCTTCGAGCTCGAGCGCGAGGTGCACCTGCTGTCGGTCAACATGGTGGTCGACTTCGCGGCCATGCAGGCCTCGGGCCGCAGCTTCATCTCCTACGCCGCGGTTGGCGGCGCCAACCTGCATCACCTGCACGCCGGCAACACCTCGTACCGCTTCATCGGCCCTGGCCAGCCCGAGCTGCTCTACGCCCGGCTCAAGCAGCCGCTGGTGTCCGACGTGCGGCTGATCGCCGAGACCAATGTGGCCCTGGGCCAGACCAGCTCGCAGACGCTCACGGCCGGCGGTGTCGCCACCACGACCACCACCACCGGCACGACCAGCGGCACCCGCGGCGCGGGCGAATTCGACCTCGACACCTACTACCGCCGCAGCGCCGACCTGCTGGGTGCGGCGCGCGAGATGTTTGCGCTGGAGCTGGCGAAGCAGCGCTGAGCGTCGACACCTTCGAGCCGGCGGCGCCGCTGACAATCCACGTGGGCGGCCGATGCTCCTGGCCGCCACGTGCTGCTGGAGACCTGCTTGACCACGCCGTCCGACCCGCCCGACAGCTCTTCATCGCCCACCGACTCACTGGTGCCGCCGGCCCGCGCCGACTGGGCACAGGTGCGCCAGCTCTTCGACGCCGCGCTGGCCGTGCCCGCCGCGCACCGTGCGACCCATGTGGCGGCCAGTGGTGCGCCCCCCGACGTGCAGGCCGAGGTGCTGTCGCTGCTGGCGCATGCCACGGCCGATGGGGACATCGGCGTTGCACCCGCCTTGCTGGCGGACGGTGCAACACCCACCGTTGCTGCGGCTGGATTCGTTTTGCCGGCCGACACCGGCGCCGAACTGCCGCCGACCTCGGCCCTGCTGGCGCCTGCGTCTCGACACGCTGCCTCACCCGACCGCCAGGGTGAACGCCTGGGCCCCTGGCAGATCGTCGGTGCCATCGGCCACGGCGGCATGGGCGATGTGTACGAGGTGCGGCGCGCCGACGGCAGCTTCGAGGGCCGCGCCGCCGCCAAGCTGCTGCGCCGCGGGCTGGACAGCACAGCAGTGCTGGCCCGTTTTGCGCAGGAGCAGCAGGCGCTGGCGCGGCTGAATCACCCGCACATCGCGCGCCTGTTCGATGCCGGGCGCAGCGCCGAGGGCCTGCCCTTTTTCGTGATGGAACTGGTCGACGGTCACCCCATCGACCAGGCCTGCAAGCCGCTGGCGCTGGAGGCGCGCCTGGGCCTGTTCCTGCAACTGGCCGACGCGGTGGCACATGCGCATCGGCACCTGCTGGTGCACCGCGACCTCAAGCCCAGCAACGTGCTGGTCACACACGACGGCCAGGTCAAGTTGCTGGATTTCGGCATCGCCAAGGCACTCGATCCGGCGGAGGCTGATGCCTCCACCACCCAGGCCGGCGTGCGGCCCTACACGCCGCACTACGCCAGCCCCGAGCAGATCCGCGGCGAGCCGGTCGGCACCGCGACCGATCTCTATTCACTCGGCGTGTTGCTCTACCTGCTGCTCACCGGTGTGCGCCCCTACGGCCGCGACGCCACCACGCCGCAGCAGGCGGCGCGCAGCGCGCTTGAAGACGAACCGAGCCGCCCGAGCAGCCTGCCGCCCGATCTGGTGGGTGATGCCACCTGGCTGGCCACCCGCAAGCAGCTGCAGGGCGACCTGGACAACATCCTGCTCAAGGCGCTGGCCAAACCGGTGGAGCAGCGTTACGCCAGTGTCGATGCGCTGGCGGCGGATGTGCGGGCTCATCTGGGCGGTTTTCCGGTCGGTGCGCGGGCGCCGAGCTGGCGCTACCGCACCGGCAAGTTCGTGCGCCGGCAATGGCCGCTGGTGCTGGCCTCGTCGCTCGGCCTGCTGGCGCTGGTGGGCGGGCTGGCGGCTGCCTTGTGGCAGAACCACCAGATCGACAGCGCACGGCGCCTGGCCGAACAACGTCTGGCCGGGGTGAAGAAACTCACCCGCGACGTGGTGTTCCGATACGGCGACGCGGTGACCTATCTGCCCGGCGGCCTGCAGGTCAAGGAAGGCATGATGGTCGACGCCGCCCAGCGCCTGGAAGCCTTTGCCGGCCTGGCTGCCGACGATCCCGAATTGCGCGCCGACGTGGCCACCGCCTGGGCTCGGCTGGCCTACATCCAGGGCGACGAAAACACCGCCACGCTGGGCAAGCCCGAAGACGCCATCGTCAACGCCGACCGCGCGCTTGCCCTGGCGGGGGACGCCATCACCCAGCGTGTCGGCGACGCCGAGTTCGTGTTGTGGATGGCGCGTGCCCACGGCGCGCGTGGTCACGCGCTGCGCCAGCTCGATCGCAAGGACGAGGCGCTGGTGGCCTTCCAGGCCTCCCTCGCGCTGCTGCAGCAGGGCCTGGCGGCGCAACCCCGGTCGCGCCAGCTGTTGATCGAACGCGCCACCATGCGCCACGGCACGGCGCAGCTGCACTACCAGCCCGGCAACAACCACCTGGGTCGGCCGGACGAGGCGCTCGTGTTGCTGCAGCAGGCGCGCACCGAACTGGAGGCGCTGGAAGCCCAGCGGCACGACGTCGAGGTGATCTACCAGCTCGGCACCGTGGTCGGTGGCATCGAACTTGTGCACCTGGGCCGCGACGAGATGGACCTGGCGATCGCCCGCGCGCAGGAGACGGTCGCCCTGCGCCGCCGCAGCGCCGAGGAAGACCCGAGCAGCACCGTCTACGCCGACGGCCTGATGACCGAGGCCAACAACCTCGGCTTTGCCCTGCTGCGCATGCGTCGTGGTGCCGAGGCCGTGCTGGCCACCACGCTGGCGCGCGAGACCGCGCTGCTGCTCGCGCGCCAGAACGGCCCCGCCAGCAAGTGGGCGCGCTTCAGCAACCTCTACGCCTTCAACCACGGTCGCGCCCTGGCCGCGGTGGGCCGGCATGCCGAGGCGATCGACATGTACGGCCGCGCCGAAGGTGAATGGCACAAGATGCAGGCCGAGGCGCCGGCTCAGGGCAACGAGGTGCGCCTGGCCGCCATCGCCCTGAAACGCGGCCTGTCGCTGCTGGCGCTGGGCCGACGCGACGAGGCGCGAGCCCAGCTGGCGCCGGTGGTGTCGCGTTACCAGGCCTGGGCGGCCGAGCCGGCGCTGCGGCACACGGCGCTGGTGAACGCCGGTGAAGCCATGTTGGCGCTGGCTGCGCTGGAGTCGGGCGACGCCGCGCGCGACTGGCAGCGTCAAGCCCGAGAGGCGCTACTGGCGGCCGACCAGCTCAAGCCGCTGATCGGTGAACCAGCCGAGCTGCTGAGAGTAGCGTCGGTGCGGCTTTGAGAGGTGGCCCGCATGCGCTGGCGGCGGTGGTCGACAGCGCTCGGCATGCCGAGCGGCCTGGTCGATCTCCATGCTCGCAGCGATCGGATGATGGTGTCGGCTGTTGCGCAACCCTGTCAGGGCGCAGAGTTATGGCCGGGTCGGTGAAGGAGGGGCCTGCACCTTGGCGGCTACTGCCTGGCAGGCCGCGATCAGGTCAGTGACGATGCGTGCGTCGATGTTCAGACCGCCCTCGTATTCGCCCAGGTTGCGCAGTCGGTGGCACTTGTCCAGCACCCGCCACACCTCGGGTCCCAGCCCCAGCGTGTGGGGCAGCAACTGGAACACGATGTAGCGGTTGCCTGATCGATAGCCATGCCAGCGCAGTGCGGCAAAGCTCAGCGCGTGCGCCGCGTTGTAGGCCAGATCGAAACGGCTTTCGAGCGCCAGTGTGGCAAGCCTGGCATCGGCCAGGCGGGCGGTGCAGGACCGCAGTAGGCCGGCGAACTCGGCTGCGTCCGGCGGTTCGGCGCGCAGCGGTTTGCCGGGGCCACACAGGTTGTTAAAGGGCGAGGACATCGTCACCTCCCATCAGCCAGATCCTTGGTTGTGCCAGCACGCGCTGCAAGAAGGCATCTCCACGAGCCACACGCTGCGTCAGCTCTGCCGGGGTATAGACGGTCGGGTTCACCTTGCGCCCGAGCTGCTCGTTCAGCCCCTCGATGGCCATGAACAGCTCGGGGTAACTCACATCCTCACTCACCAGCATCAGGTCGATGTCGCTGCTCGCCGTGTCCTGCCGCTTGGCCACCGACCCGTACACGAACGCAGCTCGTATGCGCGGTGCAAGAGGCGCCAGTGCCGCACGCAGCGGGTCGGCCAGGCCCATCGTCTTCTGTGTGATCCCAACCAGTTCGGCAAAGATGGGTGACTGTGGATTGGCCTGGTAGTGTTTCTGTTTGCCCGATTGCCTTACCGTCACCAGTTCACTTTGCGCCAGCCGTGCCAGCTCACGCTGAACAGCACCGGAACCGGACCGCACCCGTGTGATGACTTCGTTGGCGTAAAAGCTACGCTCAGGTTGGCCGAACAGCAAAGCCAGGACACGCTGCTGAGTGCCGCTGAAAAGTGCATCGGCCAGGCTGGTTCGAACCGGTGCGGACTGACCTGAGTTCGTCAGTTGAACGATGGCAGACGTACCCATTATGGGTTTGATCATACCCAATTTGAGTGGATACGGTCGAGCAGAGCCAGGCCTTGCGACCTCACCCGCCATCGAAGAACTGTTCCACCAGCTCGAACTGCGCCGGCACGTTGAGCGCCGGGGCATGGCCACAACCGCTGATGGTGACGAGTTCGGCGCGCGGGCCGCGGCGGGTCATCTCGTCGGCGGCGTCGGCCAGCAGCAGGTCGCTGTGCTGGCCGCGCAGGCATAACACCGGCAGGGTCAGGCTGTCCCACTCGGGCCAGCGGGCATAGTCGTCGGTCTCGCGGTTGAACTGCATCACCATGGCCGGGTCGTAATGCGGCGTGACGCGGCCGTCGGGCAGGCGGCGCGTGCTGGTTTCGGTCAGGCGGCGCCACTGCGCGTCGCTGAGCCAGCCGTAGGGTGCGTAGACCTGGCGGAAGTAGGCCTCGAGCGCGGACACCGAGGCAAATGCCGGCGGGCTGCCGGCGTAGCCGCGGATGCGCTCGATCGCGCTGTCGGCCAGTTGCGGGCCGCTGTCGTTGAGCAGCAGCCGGTCGATGCGGCCACGCAGGCGCCCGGCAGCTGCCACCAGGCCGATGGCGCCACCCATCGAGGTGCCCAGCCAGTGGCAACGGGTGACGGCGAGCTGGTCCAGCAGCGACTCGGCCAGGCGCGTGTAGAAGTCCAGGCAGTACTCGTGGGCCGGGTCCGGGCTCCACTGGCTCAGGCCGCGGCCGATGGTGTCGGGGCAGATCACCCGCCAGCGTTTGGCCAGATGGGCGGCGATGTCGTCCATGTCGCGCCCGGTGCGCGCCAGGCCGTGCCAGGCGATCACCGTGCCGTTGGACGCCTGATCGGCGCCCCACTGCATGTAGTGGATCTCGCGCCCCAGGCAGCTCAGGTAGTGGGAGGTACTGCTCATGGCGCTGGTCCTCTGGCGCCACCGGCTGGACGCCGTGGCACGCATCGATAGGGTGGCGGCCGGCGCGTGTGGCCTGGCCGCGGGGAAGGTCGAAGGTGGGCGGGTGCCGGGGCGGGCCGCGGGCGCCCGCCTCGGTCAGGTGCCCGGTGATGCGACGATCAGTCGGGCACCTTGAGTGTGGTGCCGCTCAGGCTGATCTGGTCGCCTGCCAGCGGTGCGGTGGCGATGGCTGGCACATTGGCCAGGGTCAGGGCCGGTGCCGCACCCGAGACCCCGCCGCGTGGCACCGTGCGGATCACCTGGCTGGCCGGCAGGGCGGTGCCGTTCTGCAGCCGGGCGTAGACCAGGTCGAGCGCGCGGAACAGGTAGGGATGCAGCGGCACGATGCGCGTGTCGTAGCCCAGGAAGGCGCCGAAGCCGATGAAGCTGTCGAAGTGCTGCGCATTGGTCACCTCGTAATAACGCACCTCGCCGGCGCCGCTGCTGTCGACGAGCTGGTTCTTGCCGAAGTAGGCGCGCGCCGTGTGGTTGATGGGCAGCAGGGTGTCGCTGCGGCCGGCCACGATCACGGTGGGTTTGCCACCCAGCCTGGCGGTGAGCTGCACCTCGGCGATGCCGGCGATGACGCGGTCGGACTGGGCCCTGAGTGCACTCGCGGCGGTGAGTGCCGTGCCGGTGACGGCATCCTTGCCGGTCACGAGTGAGCGCATGCACAAGGCGCCGTCGAGCGCGAAGTCGGCCGTGGTGCTGGTGGGCGACACGCCCAGGAAGTCGAGCTTGGCCCCGCCCACCGAGTCGTTGTAGACGATGTTCACACCCGTGGTCGGCGGCACGCCGTTGCCGCCGCCGAACAGGGTGACCTGTGATGCCGGCACCTGTGCCGTGACATCACCCAGCGCGCTGGTATTGGCGAGGCTGAAACCGCAGACGTTGTCTGCCACACTGAACCGGCCGTAGCTGTTCACGTAGGTGTAGACGATGCTGTTGGTGGCGAAGCGGTAGTGCGACTGCTGGAAGAAATCCTGCTCGCTCTGCCAGCCATAGGCATGCAGCTTGGCCAGGGCATCGGCCGACTGGGCGGCCAGGTCGGCACCGGTGATCAGGCCTCGTGTGGTGAGTGCCGTGCAGCGGTTGGTGGCAAAGGTGGTGAAGACCGCCGGCCAGAACGCCGCAGCCACGGCCGTTCCACCGCCCGCCGCAGCCGACAGGGCGGCGCAGGGCTGGTAGATGTTGGCGTACGTGAAGTAGTCGATCAGCGGCTTGCTGTGGGTGGCCACCACTGCGGCTGCACCTTGCTGGATCGCCAGCCCGGTGTTGCTGCCGGGTTGTGCGTTGGGTTCGGTGACGGCCACGCCGTCGATCAGGCCTTCGACGTCCTGCTCGGCCGCGGCCAGGGCGGCACCCCCGCCGTTGGACACCGACGAGGCGATCACGATGGTGTTGGTCGGCTTGATGACACGTACCCGCTTGCCCGGCAGGGTGGTGCTGGCGGTGCCGTAGCGCTCGTTGAGCACGTAAAACGCCAGTCGCACGGCATCGAGGGTGTTGCGGCCCCAGTCCTTTTCGGGGTTTTGCTGCGAGTGGGCGTGTTTGTAGCCCACGCGGTTGGGTGTGGCGACGTTGAAGGCCGTCAACGCGGCAGCGCTGTCGGGCAGGCTGAACTGCGACTCGATGCCGGCAGCAGCGGCCGTGCTGGGCGTGCCGTCGCGCAGCAGCACCAGGTCGCTGGCTACGTCGTGGATACCGTTGCCCGTGCCCTTGTCGGTGTAGGCCACGGCGCAGCCGTGTTTCAGGCCCCACTCACCGGCGGTGGCGATGGCGCCGTAGATGCCGCGTGAACCCGACGAGGTGGCGGTGACGATGCAGGCCTTGGTCGGGTCGAAGCTGGCGGGCACCTGCACCATCAGTGTCACGTTCTGGCGGCCGCTGCCGTCATCAGCCCAGGCGATGTATTCACTGCCGGCGATCTTGCCCTCACCCGCGGTGGCAACGCCGTTGATGTCGACATTGGGGCCGTAGATGGTGCCGAAGCCGCCGCTGGCGGTCGAGTCGATCAGCCCGCGGTAGTTGTTGTAGATGGCGCTCTTGCGCAGTTCGGCGGCGGTGGGCGCGGTGGCGACGTCGAAGGTGGGCGCCACACCGGACAAGCCGGTCTTGCCCAGGCCGGCGGTGAGCAGATCGTCGCTCGTGCCGTCGTAGGTCTTCACCTGCACGTTGCCACGCACGGCGGCGGGCAGGGTGTTGATGTCTTCGGTGGTGCCACCGCCGCCAGCGTTGTTGTCCAGGTCGTCCGCACTGCCGCAGCCGACCAGCGCCACCACGGCGGCACAGGTCAGGGTCCAGGCCGGCAGCTTGGTGTGCACGGTGTTTGGTGATCGCGATATCTGCATGTTTGTCTCCTTGTCTTGTCGACGTCCACCCTGGACGCCACGAGGCCGTGGCGTTTGCCGGCGTTCTGGCTCAGTGCACACGCAGCGTCATCGCCCTGAGCCGGCCGACGATGCCACTGGGAAAGTGATAGACCGACAGAACGAACAACACGCCCAGCCAGAGCAGCCAGCGGTCGGGTGTGACGACGGCGGCGATCACCGGCAGGCCGGCCACCGCCGTCTCACCGAGCTTGAGCAGGTCCTGCAGATAGTTCTGCGCCAGCACGAACAACACCGAGCCCAGCACCGCGCCGTACATCGTGCCCATGCCGCCGATGACGACGATGAGCAGGATGTCGAGCATGATCTCGAACGACAGCGTCGTCTCCGGCCCGGTGTAGCGCAGCCAGATCGCCAGCAGCGCGCCGGCCAGCGTGGCGAAGAGGGCGGCGATGACGTTGCTGAGCGTGCGGTACACGACGGTGCGGTAACCGATGGCCTCGGCGCGGAAATCGTTTTCACGAATCGCCTGCAGCACCCGCCCGAACGGCGAGTTGACGATACGCAGCAGCGCCAGGAACAGCGCCAGTGCGGCGAAGAACAGCAGGTAGTAGGCGAACAGACGACCGTTGAGCGCGCTGCCCTCCCACAGCTCGAAGCCGGGGCCGAGCACGGCGGGTGGCTTGAACGACAGGCCGTCCTCACCACCGGTGAAGTCGCTCAGTTGTGAGGCCAGGGTCTGGAAGGCACTCGCCACCGCCAGCGTGATCATGGCGTAGAAGATCGCCTTGACCCGCAACGAGAACAGCCCGATCAGCAGCGACAACGCCAGCGACAAGGCCAGCGCCACACCGAGCCCGACGGCCACCGCGGCCCAGCCCGGCCCCATCTTCGTGCTGGCGATGGCCACACCGTAGGCACCGATGCCGAAGAACATGGTGTGCGCAAAACTCACGATGCCGGTGTAGCCCAGCAGCAGGTCGTAACTCGCCACCAGCACGATGAAGACCAGCATCTTGGCCGCCACGGCCAACGCCTTGCTGCCGGTCAGCCACATCGGCGCGGTCGCCAGGCCAAGCAGCAGCACGACGAGCAACACCGCCAGCCAGCGGCTGCGCGGCAGATCATGCGAGAGGAGTCGGTTCAGGAACATGAGGCTAGTGGCAGGGCCTGGTGAAGTCGTGGCAAGACGAGGCGGTGACTTGACTTGTCTAGACGAGTGCGATGTGAGGGCAGGGCAGTGAAGTTGGGCTATGCCGAGGCGACGTGACGCGCGCTCAACGGCTGGTGACGGGATACAGCCCGCGCGGGCGCCACAGCAGGATGGCGACCATGAGTCCGATGTTGGAAAACAGCGCCAGCTTGGGCGCCAGGAAGCCGGTGTAGTTGGCCATCAGTCCCACCAGCAGCGCGCCGACGAAACAACCCAGCGTCGAGCCCAGCCCGCCGATGATGATGACGATGAAGATCAGCACGTTGACCTGCGCGCCGATCTGCGGCGTCACGTTTTGCTGGTACAGGCCCCAGAGCACGCCGCCCAGTCCGGCCAGCGCCGAGCCTGCCGCAAACACACCCACGAACAGGCGGCTGACGCGGTAACCCAGCGCTTCGACCATCTCGCGGTCCTGCACACCGGCGCGCACCAGCAGGCCAAGCTTGGTGCGGTTGAGGGCCCAGAGCAGCCCGCCCAACACCACAGCGCCGATCACCACGGCCAGCATGCGCAGCTTCTCGACCGGTGCACCCATCGTGCCCACCGGCAGCAGCCAGGCGCCGCGCAGCACCTCGGGCAGTTGGAGCGTGAGTTGTGCCGGGCCCCAGATGACCTTGATGAGCTCTTCACCCACGATCATGCCGCCCATGGTGATGAGGATCTGCTTGAGGTGCAGGCCATACACCGGCCGCACGATGACCCGCTCGAACACCAGGCCGACCAGGCCGGTCAGCACGGCGGCGATCAGCAGCGCCATCAGCACCGCGCCCACCTGCGCCGCCACCGATGCGCCCGGCGCCATCCAGGCCAGCAGCGGGCTCCAGGGTGCACCGAGCAGGCTGGTGGCGATGTAGGCGCCCAGCGCGATGAACACGCCGTGGCCGAAGTTCAGCACGTCCATCAGGCCGAAGACCAGCGTCAGGCCCGAGGCGATGATGAAGACGATCATGCCCATGGCCAGCCCGGCGACACTGAGCGTGACCCAGGTCGAGGTGGAGCCCACCAGCGGCAGGCCGATGACGAGCAGGCCGATCAGCAGGGCCAGCGGGATGACATCCAGCCGCGCCTTGGGGATGGCGTCGGGTGTGGCGGCAGCTGCCGCCGCTTGTGGCGCGGTGGTGGCGTTCATTGATGTACTCCCAGCGCCAGGCCGAGCAGGCGCTGCTGCATGGCGTCGTCGCCGGCCAGTTCTTTCATGGCGCCGCTGTGCACGACACGGCCGTTGTCCATCACGGCTACGTTGTCGCCGAGCGCCTTGGCCATGGCGAAGTTCTGTTCCACCAGCAGCAGCGTGGTGCGCTGGCGCTTGAGTTCGGCAAAGGCTTCGGTCATGTGGGCGACGATGGCGGGCGCCAGGCCCTTGCTGGGTTCGTCGATGAGCAGCAACTCGCGGGGTTCGACCACGGCGCGGGCCACGGCCAGCATCTGCTTCTGTCCGCCCGAGAGCTTGCCGGCGGGGTAGAGCCAGAACTTCTTGAGCGCCGGGAAGAAGCCGAAGATCCACTCGAGCCGGGTCGTGTCCAGTTCGGCCAGGCGGCGGGCGCCGCGTGCGGCCAGCAGCATGTTCTCGGCCACGGTCAAGTCGGCAAAGATGCCCATGGCCTCGGGCACATAGGCGATGCCCAGGCGCGCGATGTCGGGCGTGACGATGCCTGCGGCCCCCGCGCCGCCGATGGCCCGGCCCTTGAACGTCACGCTGCCGGCACTGACCTTCCACAGGCCCATGATCGTGCGCAGCGTGGTGCTCTTGCCCGCGCCGTTGCGGCCCAGCAGCATGGTGACCTGGCCGGCCGGCACCTGCAGGTCCACGCCGTGCAGAATGTGATACGCGCCGATGTGGGTGTGCACGCCGGCCAGGTCGAGCAGCAGATCACCCTTTGCCGACGAGGTGTTGGTGTGATCGACAGGTCGATCGGTGAGGGTTGCACTCATGCCGTCGCCCCCGCCACGGCCGTGCCGAGATAGGCTTGTTGAACCACCGGGCTGGCGATCACGGCGGCGGGTTCACCGTCGGCCACCAGTTCACCCATGTGCAACACGACGATGCGGTCAGCCAGTTCGCGCACCACGTCCATCTTGTGTTCGACCAGCAGGATGGTGCGGTCGCTGCGTTGCTTGAGCAGGCGAATCAGGTCGAGTACCACGGGCACTTCGTCCACACTCATGCCGGCGGTGGGTTCGTCGAACAGATAGACCTTGGGGTCCAGCGCCATGAGCAGCGCCACTTCGAGCTTGCGCTGGTCACCGTGCGGCAGGGCGGCAGCGTGAGCCCCGGCCTTGTCGGCCAGGCGCACACTTGTGAGGATCTCGCGCGCTTCGGCGATCCAGTCGGCATGGTCGAGCCAGATGCGGAACAGGTCGAGTGCGCCGGCATGCCAGCTGCCGCCTTGGTCACCAGAGCGGCCACTCACGCGGGCCTGGATCGCCAGGCGCACGTTCTCGAGCACCGTCAGGTTGGGGAACAGTTGCGTCAGCTGAAAGGCCCGGCCCAGCCCCTTGCGGGTGCGGATCGCCGCTGGCAGGGCGCTGATGTTTTCGCCATCCAGCCACACCTCGCCCGAGCTGGCCGGCAGTTGGCCCGAGACGAGGTTGAAGTAGGTGGTCTTGCCCGCGCCATTGGGGCCGACGATGGCGGTGAGGGTGCCGGGCGCAAACGCGCACGACACATTGTTCACCGCCACGTGGCCACCGAATCGCACGGTGAGGGCACGGGTTTCGAGCACGGCTGGATCAACGTTCGAGGTGGCCGATCAGCGCTTGTTCTTGATCGGCACGTTGATCTCTTCGGGCTTGATCTCGCGGACCAGTTCGGGGACGGCCCACGCCACCTTCGGATCGACCTTGATCTTGAAGTGGTACATGCTCTGCATGGCCTGGTGGTCTTCCTTGCGGAAGGTCATCTTGCCCTTGGGTGTCGAAGCTCAGGCCTTCCATGGTGCTGATGAGCTTCTCGGTGCCGGTGTCGCCGTTGGTCTTCTTGAGGGTCTCGACCACCGCCATGGCGGCCGACATGCCACCGGCGGTGAAGAAGTCCGGCGGTGCGTTGAAACGCTTCAGGTGCTCGGTGACGAGCCACTGGTTGGCCGGGTTCTTGGGGATCTCGTAGTAGTAATACGCCGCGCCCTGCAGGCCGGGTGCCACCTTGTAGTTGGCCAGTGCGGGCAGGATGTTGCCGCCGCTGGCCAGCTCGATGCCGAACCGTTCGGGCTGCAGTTCGGCGATCTTCATCGGGTTGGCCGCACCGGCCCAGATGATGAAGATGATCTTGCGGCCGGGCTTGTCCTTGAGCGCGTCGAAGATGCGCTGCGCGCCGGCGGTGAAGTCGGTGGTGGCTTGCGGCAGGTATTCCTCGTGGGCGACCTTGGCATTCTTGAGCGTGTCCTTGAGCGCCTTCACCGTCACGGCCGAAGGCGTAGTCCTGCGCCAGCGTGGCGATGGTCACGCCGGGCTGGTCGACCACGATGGCGTTGCTGATCGCGTCCTGCGAGCTGTTGCGCCCGGTGCGGAAGATGTAGCGGTTCCACTTGTCGCCGGTGATGGCATCGGCCACCGCCGGTTCGACCAGCAGCAGCTTCTTGTATTCCTCGGCCACCGGCAGCATGGCCAGCGCCACGCCCGAGCTGGTCGGGCCGACGGCCAGGTCGACCTTGTCGTCGCCGTACGCGGCGGCGAGCAGGTTCTTGCCGTTGTCGGGCTTGCCCTGGTCGTCCTTCTCGATCACGACGATCTTCTTGCCGGCCACCGTCATGGTGCCGCCGGTGGCGTATTCCAGGCCCAGCATGAAACCGGCGGCGGTCTGTTTGCCGTAGGCCTCGAGCGGGCCGGTCTTGCTGTAGATGTGGGCGATACGCACGTCCTTGGCCTGGGCCAGGGCAGCGGTGGAGGTGAAACCGGCGGCTGCCAGGCAGGCGGCGGCGGCCAGGGTGCTGATCACAAGGCGGCGAGCCGCGACGGGGTTGCGGGGCATGGATTTGTCTCCTGAGTGGCGGTGGGTGGGCCACGCGGCAGGGTGCCGGCAGCTCGACCGCGGATCAGAACGCAAACGCCGTGCCGAAATTCACGCCAAAGCGTCCGCCTCGGGAAAGTACTGACAGGGTCGACGCCCGGTCGGCGCGCCCCGCGGGCTCAGGCGATGCCGGGCTCGTTGTCGACCGGCTGCTTGATCGGGCCGTGCTCCGGCACGGTCAGGGGCACACCGAAGGCGTAGCCCCGTTCTACCCGCGCGACCTGCAGTTCGTAGCCGGCGTACCAGTGGTCCTGGCCAGCTTGCTGGGCGGCCTGGTGTTCGGCCACCTTCTTCCAGGCCAGGATGTCGTCGGTGTTGCGCCAGAAACTCACCGTGATGCCCAGGCCGTTCGGCCCGCGTGCCGAGTGCATGCCCAGGTAGCCGGGCTGATGGGTGGCCAGCGCCACCATACGTTCGGCCATCAGGTAGTAACCGGCGCGGTCCTCGCCGTTGCGCTGCGAGGTGAACACCACCACGTAATACGGCGGGCGCAGGGGCCCGGCGTGATGTGCCTGCAAGGTGGCGCCGTGGGCGGCAACATGGGTGGCGGCGACGCTCGCCGCCTGGCTGGAGGCGCCGGGTGTATCGGTCGCCGTGGTCGGCAGATCAGCGGGGTTGGGCGTGGTCATGGCGGCAGTCGGGTCTGGGGTGGTCGGTCGCAACGTCGACCAGATGACCGAAAAGCAGGCGGCTGTGTGTGACTACCAGGCATGGTGTACGAAGTTCATACGTTTCGTCTGACCCGGTCGATCAGGACTCGGGCGACTCCATCGTCGCGAGTTTCTCGTACAACGTCGCCCGGGCGATGCCCAGCATACGAGCGGCGGCCACCTTGTTGCCGCCGGTGGCCAGCAAGGCAGCCCGGATGGCGCGGCCTTCGAGTTCGGCGATGGCTTGTGGCAGCGTCGTCTGCAGTGGTGTGTCGTCGAGCTGTTGTGCAGTGCTGGCGCCCATGCCGTGAGCCAGCGGCGCGGGGGGCCAGGGATGCAGCGGCATCGGACCCGAGTCGTTGGCCGACGACGTGGCGACGCTGTCGGCCGGCTGGGTCGGGTTGGCCAGGGTGCCTGGCACGGTCAGCGCCACCAGGCGCGGCAAGGCGGGGTTGAAGTGTTGTGCGCCGAGCAGCAACTCGTCGTTGAGCAGGCAGACCTGCTCGAGCACGTTGCGCAGCTCGCGGATGTTGCCCGGCCAGCTGTGGCGCGCCAGCAGGTCGAGCGCGTCGTGGGTGATGGCGCGGTGCGACACACCACTGCGGCGCGCAATGTCGTCGAGCAGCGCCTCGACCAGGGCTTCGAGGTCGTCGATGCGTTCACGCAGCGGTGGCAGGCGGATCGGCAGCACGTTGAGCCGGTAATACAGATCGGCGCGGAAGGTGCCGGCCGCCACCATGGCCGGCAGGTCACGGCTGGTGGCGGCGAGCAGGCGCACGTCGACCTTGTGCACGCGGTTGCTGCCCAGCGGCTCGACCTCCTGCTCCTGCAGCACCCGCAGCAGCTTGCTCTGCAGCGGCAGCGGCATGTCGCCGATCTCGTCGAAGAACAGGGTGCCGCCGTCGGCCACCTTGAACTTGCCGTCGCGGCCCTTGCGGTCGGCGCCGGTGTAGGCGCCCGGCGCGACGCCGAAGAACTCGGCTTCGAGCAAGGTGTCGGGCACGGCCGCGATGTTGACCGCCACAAACGGTGCGGCAGCTCGGTGTGATGCGGCGTGGATGGCCTGGGCCAGCAACTCCTTGCCGGTGCCGGTTTCACCCAGCAGCAGCACGGTGCTGTCGGTCACGGCCACACGCCGGGCCTGGCGCTTGACCTCCATCGCAGGTGCGCTGTTGCCCAGGAAACTCGCGATCGTGTATTTGGGGCGGCGCTGCTCGGCCAGCTGGCGACGTGCGTCGTCGAGCTCGCGCTGCAGCCGCGCGAACTTGTTCATGAGCGGCTGCATCGTGGTTTCGGGATGATCGAGCAGCACCAGGCCCAGGGCGCCGATCACCTGGCCCGAGCCGTCGCGCAGCGGCAGGCGGCTGACCAGAAAGGTGCCCGCCTGGTTGGTGAGCAGGTCGACCAGCATGGCCTGACCACTCTCGATCACCTGCGCCATCAGGGTGTTGGGCACCACCTCCTCGACCCGGCGGCCGACGAACTCGGTCTCGCTGCCGAAACCCAGCGCCGGCAGGAAACGTTTGTAGCCGTCGCTGATCCACACCACGCGGTGGTTGCGGTCGACCACCATCATGCCCAGCGCATGGCTGGCCAGGGTGTCGAACATCGACTGAGCGGCCAGGCGCAACACGCCGTCCGAGTCCAGGCCGGCAACCAGGTCGGAAGTGTCAGGTGGCTCTGTCGAGGACGGCGCGGGCATGAAAGATCGGCCTCTGGCTAGGCGTTTCTGTGCAAAGAGTCACGAATGTAACGTGATGCATCAGAAGCCTCGTCCTGCGATCTGGTAACGGTCTGCCCTACTGCGTGGTGTACACACCACGCTGCCCACCCGAAATGACAGAACCCGCAATCTGTACGCCATCGGACGCTGGGACAGGGGGGCTGGCGGCGCTCGATCCTGGCCGCGGGGTGGTGGTCAGAACGGCATCTCGACTCCCAGGCTCACCACGTCGCCGCCCGAGCTGCCGATGTTTTCGTACTCGAGCCGCACGCCGATGCGTGGGTGAGCCTGCCAGCGCAGTCCGGCGCCGATGCCGGGTTTGATGCCGCTGGTGCTGGTCGACAGACCTGGCCCGCTGGCGTGTGACGACAGGTAGTGCACGCCCAGCTTGGCATACGCCGCCACGCCTGGCATGAGGGGCAGTTGCGGCATCAGCGAGCCCCCGAAGGACCAGGCGTTGCGCTTGAAGCTGTTGCCGAACTGGACGAAGGTCTCACTACCGAAGCTTTGCAGCTGCAACTCCCAGCGCCACAACCCCGGCACGGGCGTGAGCTGCATGCCGGTGCCGCCCGAGCCGACGTTGGCCTTGAAGCCGGTGCCGTAGTCGGTCGAGCCGACTGCGCCGCCGATCACCAGGCCCTGGCCGGTCAGCCATGAGCCCGCACCCGTCGCTGGGGCGGCGGCCGCCGGGCCGACGGCCAGGCATCCGGAAACGATCAGCGCTGCACCGAGCAGCGACATCGCCGGGTGAATCGCGTTGCCGGATCTGGCCCGTGTGGCGGTACGCAGCGGCGGGGTGACCAGGTGAGAGGGCAAGTGGTTCTGCATGGGTGGGTACCGTTGTTGATGCATGCCGCGACGGGTTGCCGCAGCTGGTGTGGCGCAAGGCTAAGTGGCGCACCCGGCCGCCGAAGTGAGCAGCTGTGCCTGCTTTGCGACGGCAGGTGACATCCGCGCCGAACACCACAGAAGTTGTCACCAGACCGTCTCGGATGTACGCAGACACACGCCGGCAGCGCCGTGGACACAGCCGGTGATGTGGCCCGGCGTGGCGCTGGTCGAATGGCTGCAAGCACCGGTGCCGGCCGTCTTGTCGATGGCTGCGCGGGTCGATCCGTGCACTGCCCACCTTCGGCAACCCCCCCTGGGTGAGTGGCAATGTTCCCCTTCATATCAACACGATTTCGCATTTCAGGCGTCGCTCGATCTCGCCCTCGCGGACCGTGTTCAGCAGTACTTCAACCATGACCGACACCGACCTCGTGACCCTGCAAGCCACCGCGACGACACCTGTTTCGGCTGAGCCGAACCGGTCCATGCGACCGGCGTCGTCCGTTAAATTTGTCACAACCCAGCCCCCGAAATCAGATGCAACCGGGCCCTTGCCCACCCACCTGACCCTGGCCACGGCGGCGGCCACGGCGGCACTGGCGGCCTGTGGTGGTGGCCATGTCGGCACCCCCGGGCCCAACAGCACGGCGCAAGCCGCCGGGTTGCCGGGCAGCGGCGGCGCCGAGCCGGCCACACCGGCTCAGGCACAGCGCCCCAGCGCAGTCGACGCTGCAAGGTTTCTCACCCAGGCCAGCTTCGGGCCCAGGTCGGTCGACGAGATCGAGGCCCTGCGCGCCGAGGGCTACGACCACTGGTTGTGGTCGCAGTTCAACGCCCCCACGATGCTGCACACCTCGTACCTCGACTGGCAGCGCCAACGCGACGCCAAGCTTCAGGCCAACGCCGACATGAGTTACGAGGCCATCTGGCAGCAGTGGCTGGGTGGCGCCGATGACCTGCGTGCCCGCATGAGTTTTGCGCTCAGCCAGATCCTGGTGATCTCCAACGTCGCGCCCGATCTGCCGGCTTATGCGCTGTCGTCCTACATGGACCTGCTCAACCGCCATGCCTTCGGCAACTACCGCGATCTGCTCGAAGCCGTCACCCTGCACCCGGCGATGGGGCGGTTTCTCAACCTGCAAGGCAGCGAAAAGACCAATGCCGCGACGGGCGCCCACCCGAACGAAAACTATGCGCGCGAGTTCCTGCAGCTCTTCACCGTCGGCCTGGTGCAGCTGGCGCCCGACGGCACCGTCAGGACCGACGCATCGGGCCAGCCCTTGCCGAGTTACGACGAAACCATCGTGCAAGGGCATGCCCGCGCCTTCACCGGCTGGACCTTTGCACTGGCCAGCACCTTCCACAACGCCGACGACCGTGAACAGGCCAACTGGACCAACCCGATGCGGCCCTGGCCCGAGTACCACAGCAGCGGCGAGTTGAAGCTGGTGGGTGGCAGGACGGTCACCGCGTCCAGCCCCGAGGCGGATCTGAAGGCGAGCATCGACGCGGCCTTCCAGCATGCCAACGTCGGGCCCTTCATCGGGCGCCTGCTCATCATGCGGCTGATCAGCAGCAACCCCAGCGCTGCCTACGTCGGCCGGGTCGCGGCGGTGTTCGACAACAACGGTGCTGGTGTGCGGGGTGACTTGCGCGCCGTGCTGCGCGCCATCTTGCTCGACACCGAGGCGCGCGACCCGGCACTGCGCCGCACGGCGGCGGGTGGCAAGCTGCGCGAGCCGGTGTTGCGCCTGGCCACCACCTTGCGTGCGCTGGGCGCCACCACGCCCGGTGGCCGCAACAGCATCCACGAGCTGGACAGCAGCGATTCGAGCGTGGGCCAGAGCCCGCTGCTCGCACCCACGGTCTTCAACTTCTTCAGCCCGGGCTACAAGCCGCCCGGCGCCATCGGCAGCGCCGGCCTGGTGGCGCCCGAACTGCAGATCGCCACCGAAGCCAGTGTGGCCGCCAGCCTCAACTTCATGCGCAGGGTGCTCACCGGCGGCGGCATCGGTGGTGGTGAGGGCCGCGTCACCATCACGCTCGACACCTTGCAGGCGCTGGCCGGCACACCCGCAGCGCTGGTCGATCGCATCGACGCGTTGTGGTGCTGCGCCCAGATGAGCGCCAGCACACGTCAGCGCCTGCTCGACCTGGTGGGCGCCATCGCCGCCAACCGGCCACGTGACCGGGTGCTCGCCGCGCTCACGCTCACGCTGCTTTGCCCAGACCATCTGGTGCAGGGCTGATGGCCGCGACTCCGCCACGCCGCATTGCGTGTTTGCCTGCCAAGCCACTCGCCTGGTCGCCATCGGCGCTGCCAGGTCCAGCAAGGGTTGCCGGCGGGCGCGTTCGTACTGCCGTCGATCCCGATTCAGCCCACCGCAGCGCCTGACCGGGCGCCGCGTTGTCGACCACAACTTTCAGCAAGTTCACCATGACCAATCACCGCAACCCGCCCGGCCGAACCTTTACCCCCGACTGCGCCGACGCCTGGCCGGCCGAACTCGACCGCAGCGCCAGCCCACCACGTGACGCCGGCAGGCGCCGGCTGCTCAAGGGCCTGCTCGGCGCCGGCGTCGGCGCGGCTGCTTCGCCCTGGATGGCGCCGCTGGCCGCGCTGGCGCAGACCGCGCCGCCTGCCGGCGACTACAAGGCGCTGGTCTGCGTCTTTCTGTTTGGTGGCAACGACGCCAACAACATGCTGCTGCCGGGCGACGACACCCGCTGGGCGCAGTACCGCACGGCGCGCAGCAACCTGGCGCTGCAGCGTGATCGCCTGCTGCCGCTCAACCCCCCCGGCACGGCGCTGGCCGCGGCCGGTGCGCCGTATGCGGTGCATCAGGCCCTGCCCGGTGTGCAAAAGCTCTACAACGCCGGTCGGGCCGCCCTGCTGGCCAATGTCGGCCCACTGATCACGCCGGTCACCAAGGCGCAGGTCCAGGCCGGCAACGTGCCGCTGCCGCGGTCGCTGTTCTCACATGCCGACCAGCAATCGGCCTGGCAGACCGGTGTGGGTGACAGCGCCAGCCTGCGCGCCCGCAGCGGCTGGGGTGCCCGCCTGACCGAGCGCCTCATCAGCGCCGGCACGGCCAATCGCGCCTACGCCGCCTTGTCGCTGTCGGGCAGCAACCTCTGGCAGATCGGTGATGGTGGCCTCACGCCCTACAAGCTCAGCAGCGCGGGCAAGTTCGGCTTCGATTTCTACGACCCCGCCGGTGGTGACCCGCTGTCGGCCGCCATTGCCGCCACCCTGGCCGAATCACGCAGCCACCTGTTCGAGCAGGCCTGGCTCGACGTGCTGGGCCGCTCGATCGAAGCCCAGCGTGTGCTGGCCGCGGAGCTGGCCGGGCCGTCGACGCTGACCACCCCGTTCCCGAACACCGGACTGGCGCGCCAGCTGGCCATGACCGCCCGGCTCATCGGCGCCCGCAGCGCACTGGGCCTGAAGCGCCAGGTCTTCTTCACCTCGCTGGGCGGCTTCGACACCCACGGTGAACAACTCGGCCGCCAACAACCCCTGCTGAGTGAACTCGACGGCGCCGTCAGCGCCTTCGCCGCCGCCATCGACGAACTCGGCCTGGGCTCGCAGGTGACGCTGTTCACCGCGTCCGACTTCGGCCGCACCCTGCAGAGCAACGGCGATGGCTCGGACCACGGCTGGGGCAGCCACCAGCTCGTGATGGGCGGCGCCGTGCGGGGTGGCCAGGTGCTGGGCCAGTTGCCCGAACTGGTGGTGGGCGGCAAGGACGACACCGGCAGCGGCCGCTGGATCCCCACCACCTCGGTCACCCAGCTCGGCGCCAGCCTGGGCCGCTGGATGGGCGCGAGCCCGGCCCAGCTGGCCGAGGTCTACCCGGAGCTGGGCAACTTCGGCGATCTGGCGTTGATGACTGCGTGAAGCCTGCGTGGTCGGCCGCCAGGCGCTGGGCCACATGCTCGAGACGCTGGGCTTGAAGCCGGCTGCGCGGCACCGCTCGCGCGAGGTGCTGCCGTACCGCCAGGGCGGCATGAAGGCCCAGCTTCGAAGAACGCATGACCACCGCGCGCCACTTCCGCGTCTTCCCCGGCGAAGGTGTACACAGCGACGAACTCGCCGACCTGGTCCGCCGCCTCGGCGCCATCGGCTACACCGGCGACTACAGCTTCGAGGTCTTCAACGACGCCTACCAGCAGTTGCCCTTGCCCGTGGTTGCCAAACGCGCCCGCAAGAGCGCGCTGTGGCTGGCCGAGGATGTGCCCAGACGCTCGACGCCGCTACCGGATCGGATGACGTTGCGGCGGGTGGTGCTCAGGGGGTGGGCGGCCTCGAGTCCGGGCCTGCAGTCGGAAACTTGATGCGTGATGCGTGATGCGCGATGTAAGATGTCGTGAATCACGGGGCTACGTCATGCGAACCACACTTGCCATCGACGATGACGTGCTTGCTGCGGCCAGGCATTTGGCGGAGCGCGATCGCAGGACTGTCGGCGAAGTCATTTCGACCTTGGCAAGGCGGGGCTTGTCGGACCCCAGTCGCTCAGGCCGCGCCGAGCGCAATGGCATTCCGCTTCTGGCCAGCACCTCAAATGCGTCGCCGGTGACGCTGGAGCTGGTCAACCAGCTGCGAGACGAACTGCCGTGACCCGCCACCTGCTGGACGTGAACGTGCTGATAGCGCTGGTTGACCCGGCGCATGTGCAGCACGACGTTGCGCACGAGTGGTTCGGGCGTGTCGGGCACCTGGCGTTTGCCACCTGCCCGATCACCGAGAACGGTCTGCTGCGCATCGTGGGGCATCCCAAGTACCCCAATTCACCGGGCCCGCCGAGCGTCGTGGCTGGTGCGCTTGGGGCGATCCGGGCGCTGCCGGGGCATGCGTTCTGGGCGGACAGCATCAGCCTGGCAGATGGCGCTGGCGTGGATGCGAGTCTGCTGTCGAGCCACAGCCGCGTGACCGACAGCTATCTGCTCGCCCTGGCCCGAGCGAATCAGGGCAAGTTGGCCACGCTGGACCACAAATTGGCCACCGAGGCGGTGCTCGATGGTCAGGCTGCGCTGGCGCTGATCTGAGTCGAGGTTGCGCCGGCCGGCGCTCAGGCGTGAGCGCCGAGTGTCGAGCCGTGCGGGTACTGACGCCCGCGGCCTGAGCTCCAGCGCGGCGCAAGGTGATCTGCTAGCCTGCCGCGATGGACGGCACGCTGCTTGGCAACTGGGTGGGCTGGCCGTGGATTGCGTCGCATCCCTACGCCTATCCGGCGCTGGAGGTGGTGCACATCGTCGGCGTCGCGTTGTTGCTGGGCAGCTTGGTGACGCTCGACCTGCGGGTCTGGGGTTTGGCCACCGAGGTGCCGCTGCGTCCGCTGGCCAGGTTGTCGCTGCGGGTCACACTCGTCGGGTTCGGCTTGCTGGTCTGCAGCGGCCTGACGATGTTTGCGGCCCAGCCGGCCGAGCTGCTGTCCAACCGGTCGTTCGTCATCAAGCTGGTGCTGGTTCAGCTGGCGGGGCTGAATGCCGCCTGGTTTCACGCTCGCGATAGCCTGGCACGTTGCGACGCCCTGGCCCGCACGCAGACCGTGCTGTCGACGGGGCTTTGGCTGGGTGCCATCATCTGCGGCCGCTGGATAGCCTATGTCTGAGGGACCACCATGCAAC
Source organism: Candidatus Intricatilinea gracilis (assembly GCA_016702605.1). GTDB lineage: Bacteria > Pseudomonadota > Gammaproteobacteria > Burkholderiales > Burkholderiaceae_C > Sphaerotilus > Sphaerotilus gracilis. The sequence continues at coordinate 302,581 of JADJDQ010000003.1, read as the reverse complement.
GACGTGTCGTCATCTCGATGCCGCTGCTCGTCAGCCTGCCCGCCTGGGCTCATCACGGCTGGAGCAGTTTCGACCAGACCCGCCCGCTGTACCTCGAAGGCAGCGTCGCGCAGGTGGCCTGGCGCAACCCGCATGTCGAGCTGAAGCTGGATCTGCCCGCCGGTGGCCTGAAGCTGCCGGCCGATCTGTCGACACGCAGCCTGCCGGCGCAATCCGCACCGGTCGACGGCGCGGCGTTGCTGAAATCCGCACAACTGCCCACCCGCAAGGACCGGCGCTGGGAGATCGAGCTGGCGCCGCTGTCGCGCATGTCGGCCTGGGCTGTGCCCGAGATCAAGGTCGGTGATGCCATCGCCCTGGTCGGTTTTACCTTCACGGGTGAAAAGGGTGACGCGGTGCTGCGCGCCGAATACCTGATGGCCGCCGGCAAGACCTACGGCCTGCGGTCGTCGCCGGCCTGAGGGGTGAGCCAGGTGCAGCTGCTCACTGTGACCGTCACCACGTGCCGTCCTGTTTGCAGCCAGCGCCACGAGCCAAGACCAAGATGACACGACGACGCGAGTTGTTGTTGGCCGGCGCCACCCTTGCGCTGCCGGTGAGGGCCGCCTCAGATGGTGTGATGGAGCAGGCCCTGCGGGATGGCCTGGCGGCGGCAGGCGGGGTGGTGATGTTTCGCCATGCGCTGGCGCCCGGCACCTTCGACCCTCCGGGCTTCAGGCTGGGTGATTGCGCGACGCAGCGCAACCTCAACGACGAAGGCCGGCAACAGGCCCGGCAGATTGGCGCCTGGTTCTCCGCCCGCCGGCTGCGACCCACGCGGGTGCGCAGCAGCCCGTGGTGCCGTTGCCTGGAAACGGCCCGGCTGGCCTTTGGTGACCGCGTCGACAGCTGGGGTGCCCTCGGCTCGCCGCGGGCGGGCAGCAACGAAGCCAACTCTCAGGCGCTGGCGCAGATGCGCGCCGCACTCTCGACGGTGGTGAAGCAACGCGCCGGCTTCGAGGCCTGGGTGACCCACATGTTCGTCTTCAACGCCTTGCTGGGCGAAGGCGCGGGTTCGGGTGATGCCGTGTTGCTTGGTCTGAACGAGGTCGGTGCGCCGCGCGTGATCGTCAGGCTCACTGGGCTGGCTGCGTGAGGGCGCAGCCCCATCGCGGTTTCTCAGGATCGCGGCACGGTTTCGACCTCGAGAGTCCGCGTGACCAGGTCGGACGTCGGGCGGGCCATTCAGAGTCCGGCCAGGGCATGCCGCACCAGCAACGCCGAAAGCATGAACATCGTCAGGCTGATCAGGCCGTCGAGCACCTGCCAGGCGCGCGGCCGGGCGAACATCGGCGCCAGCCAACGCGCGCCGTAACCCAGTGAGCCGAACCACAGGAAGCTGGCGCTGCTCGCACCGGCGATGAACCAGCCTCGCAGCGCCGGTGGTTGCTGCGCGCCGATGCTGCCCACCAGCAGCACGGTGTCCAGGTAGACATGTGGGTTGAGCAGCGTGAACGCGGCGGCCTGTGCCAGCACGGCGCCCTGGCGCAGCCCGTCACCGTCGGCAGACGCCTGCAGTAGCTGCCGACGGCGGGCACGCTGCAACGCCTGCCAGCCGTACAGCGCCAGAAAAACCGCACCGGCCAGCGCAAGAGCACGCGCCAGATTCGGGCTGTCGCCCAGCGCCTGAGCCATGCCGAGCACACCGGCGGCGATGAGCGCGGCGTCGGTCACGGCGCAAAACAGCACGACGGCGCCGACATGCTCGCGGCGCAGGCCCTGGCGCAACACGAAGGCGTTCTGCGCGCCGATGGCAACAATGAGCCCCAGGCCCAGCGCCAGGCCTTGAAAGGTGATCGGCAAAACGAGCGAGGCTGTGTCGGTGAGTGTGGTGATCGTGGTGGAGGTCATGAGGGCGCGAGCTTGCCAGCACCTGGCCCCGGTGGGCAGGCAACTTCATATCATCGGCGCACACCACGTCGGCAGGATCAGCTGCCAGGCGAGGACAGGCCAGACCCGACCAGACGAGACCAGACGAGAACCGATCAGATCACCGAGCCACCAGCCAACAAGAGCCGCCAGCGATGACTACCGACCACGCCTCCACACACACCGAGCCCTTGCCCAGCGCTGCCTACACCGTGCTTTCGCCCCGCAAGGTGCTGGCGAGCGGTTTGACACGTGGCCCCTGGGATCCGCAGCACCAACACGCCGGGCCGCCGATCGCCATGGTGTGCCGTGCCATCGAGGCGGTGGCGCGTGACCATGGCCTCACCCACATCGGCCGGCTCACGGCCAACCTGCTGCGGCCGGTGCCGATCGCCGAGCTCGAGATCGAGGTGGACACCGACTACGCCGGTCGCAATGCGGCGCACTACTCGGCACGCCTGCTGGGCGGGGGCAAGGAGCTGGCGCGTTTCACGGCGCTGGCGCAACGCGAAAGCGAGATCGTGCTGCCGGCCGAGCTGGACGGCCATCCGCTGCCGCTGGCCCCCAAGACACCGGGCGACAGTGCCGAGCAACGTATGCCCTTCGGCCGTCGCCTGCCGGGTTATGCGGATCTGGTCGAGAACCGCATCGCCAGCGGCAAGTTCTTTGCGGGGCGTTGCGCCGCCTGGTTCAAGCTGCAGCGCCCGCTCGTCGAAGGCGAAGACGCCAGCGGCTACCAGCGTGTGGCGGTGGCGGCCGATTCGGGCAACGGCATCTCGGCGGTGCTCGACTTGTCGCGCTACCTGTTCGTCAACTCCGACCTCACCATCAACCTGCTGCGCCGGCCGGTGGGTGAGTGGATCTGCGTCGATGCCCGCACGCTGCTGGCGCCCAACGGCTGTGGCCTGGCCGAGTCACAGCTGTTCGATGAGGTGGGGCTGATCGGCCGCGCGACACAAAGCCTGGCGGTGCGCGCACGCGGCTGAAGGCATGAGGCCCAGCTCGACGAAGAGATCCGCGCACCTGGCGGTGCGCGCGCAGCGGAAGGGCGGGCCTGCCAGTGCGTCTGGTGGGTGCCCCGGCCAGCGCCTCGGGCCATCCAGGCCTGGGAGACTGCGCTCGCGGACGACAGCCCGGGCGCGTCAGCGCACCACGCTCGGCCCCGAGTTCATCCGGGGCTGGATCGTCATGCGGCCGTCCAGGTCGACCGACATCACCGCCGGCTGACGCATCAGTGCGGCCTGCCATTGCTGCTCGAAGCCGGCCGGCACGGCAATCAACCAGCCGATCGGCGGCGTGCCACCCAGCGCGCGTTCGACACGCAGGCCAAAGCGCGCCAGCATCGCCTCCACCTCGCTGAACGGCCGGCCCGACTCGGGGCTCAACACCAGCCGTCCCGGTGCAAAACCGCGCGCACCCGGTGTGGTCTGGCGCGGGTAACTCAGGCCGTCCACCACCAGCGTCGTGCCCTGGTAAGTGACGCTGGCGTTGGACGTCGGCGCGACTTCGCCAGGCGGTGCCGCCGACGTAGCTGCGACCGAACTCTGTGCGGTGAGGGTGACGCGCCCACCGGCGGGCACGGCTGCCGCGCCCACAGCCGAGCCGGCAGATGCCATCAGCACGGGGGGCTGGTCGGGTGTGGGCATATCGAGGGTGACGGGGATGATGAACATGCGGCCTCCTGCGTTTGCCCGGCGTTGTGATGAGACGGGTCAGGGCCGGATGATGGCAGCTTTGTACCGGGTTGGCTGTACGAGGCGGCACCTTGGATGGGTTGTCGGTAACGCCTTGCCAGCGAGGCCCGTGCCTGACCTTGCGATGCCTGCTCCGTGCCGTGCCATGGCGATCCGTGTCATGAAAGGCACCAGGAACGTCGGTTACCGTATTCGGTCAGGCGGCACGTCGCAGTGTCGGCCGCGTCGGTTTCCGAGCCACCCCCGTTTGTGCCATGGCGACACCTGTTCCCGTCCCCGGTCCAGCCGCGATCCGCACCGCCGTCCAGGCCGTCGAGGCCCATCGCGCCCTGTTGGGTGACGACGTCGCGAGCACCTTGCTGACCGTCCTGCAAGCGGTCCGCCCCCCGCCTGAGACCAGTGGCGAGCAGACTCCGACTCAGCAGCTCAAGCTGGTCAGCGTGCTCTTCCTCGACATGGTGGGCTCGACCGCGCTGAGCGCCCACCTCGACCCCGAGGACGTGCACGTCGTCATGGACGGTGCCCTGGCGGCCTACTCGGCGCGGGTGGTGTCGCATGGCGGGCGTGTCCTGCAATACGCGGGTGACAACCTGCTGGCCGTGTTCGGCGCACCGGTGGCCTGCGAGGACGACGCCGAACGCGCCGTGCTGGCCGGCCTGGCCCTGCTGGCCGAGGCCCAGGTGCAACAACGCCGCCTGCACGATCTGGCGCCGCAACTCGAGGCGGACGTGGTCTTTGCGGTGCGCGTGGGCATCCACACCGGCGACGTCCTGCTCGGTGGCGGTGTGGACGGTGACGGCACCATCCGCGGCCAGACCGTCAACCTCGCAGCCCGCATGGAGCAGACGGCACCGGTGGGCGGCCTGCGCATCAGCCAGGCCACCTGGCGCTTCGTGCGCGGGCGCTTCGACATGGTCGAGCAGCCACCGCTGTCCATCAAGGGACATGCAGAGCCGGTGCAGACACATCTGGTGCAAGGCGTGGCCCGCAACGACGTGGCCGCGCGCCGCGGTGTCGACGGCGTGGCCACGCGTTTTCTCGGCCGGGGCGACGAACTGGCCCGACTGCAAACGCTGATCGACGAGCTGTGCCGCGATGCGGATGGTGACCTCCCCGCGCTGGCCGAGCGCCTGCCTGCCGGGCCGACGGCGTCGCGCCAGCGGCGCGTGTTGCTGGTGGGCGAGCCCGGCCAGGGCAAGACCCGGCTGTGCACCGAGGTGCTGCTGCGGTCGGCCCATCGCCAGGGCCAGGCGCTCGCCTGGGCCGGCGCCCAGGCCGATGCCTCGATGCAGTCCACCCCCTACGCGGTGCTGCATCGCCTGTTCACGCAGATGCTGCTGCGAGCGCCTGCGCTGGTGTCCGCGCGGGCGTCGTCGACGGCGTCGGTGTCCACCACCAGCGTGCAGGCCGACGCCACGACGGACGGCTGGCTGGCCTTGTGCGCACCGGTGCTCGCCTCGCCCGACGATGCCGCCGTGCTCGGCCACCTGCTGGGCGTCGATTTCTCGTCGCACCCCGAGGTGCTTGCCCTTGCCGACGACGCCCGGCGCCTGCGCGACCGCGCGCTGCACCACCTGGGCCAGGCGCTGGACACCCTGGCCGCCCGCCAGTCCTGGGTGCTGTGGCTGGACGACCTGCAATGGGCCGATGCCGCCAGCCTGCAGGCGCTGGGCGGCGTCATGCAGCACCAACCCGGCCTGAGCGTGCTGTGGCTATGCAGCACCCGGCCTGAAGGCCGCGGCCGCTGGGCGGACCTGGAACGCAGCGACACGACGCACCCACTGCACCACCTCGATCTGACCGGGCTGGCCGACCACGATCAGCAACTCCTGGCCCGCCACCTGCTCACCGGTGGCGAGCCCGGCGCGGCCCCGCCGTCGAACCTGCTCGAACTGGTCATGCAGCGCGGCGAGGGCAACCCGTATTTCATGGAGGAGACGGTCAACACGCTGATCGACCGCGGCGTGATCCAGGCGGGTTCAACGCCGTGGATCTACGAACCTGCACGCCTGGCCGGTGTGCACCTGCCTGCCACCTTGACCGGCTTGCTGCAGGCGCGCCTCGACGCCCTGCCGGCCGACCTGCGACTGACCGCGCAACTTGCTGCCATCGTGGGTGAACGCTTCTGGCCCGACATCCTGGTGGTGCTGAGTGCGCCTGGACGCGCCGCACTGGATGGCCTGATGGCGCGTGGCCTGGTGCAGCCGCAGTCCGACACGGCGGACGCCGCCGACACCTTGGTCCTGCAGTTCCACAGCCAGAGCCTGCAGCAGGTGGCCTACAACAGCGTGCTCAAGAAGGTGCGGCGGGGCCTGCATGCCCGCATCGCCCGCTGGCTGACCGGGCAACAGCCGCAGCGCGCCGCCCACGAGGTGATCGCTGAACACCACGAACTTGGGGGGGATACCGAGGCCGCACGTGATCAATGGACGCTGGCGGCCGAGTCGGCGCTGAGCCGCTTCGACAACCTGCAGGTCATGGCCCACTCGGATCGGGCGATGGCTTTGCTATCCGTTGACGACCTGGATCGGCGATTGCCGCTACTGCGCATGCAGGTTCGGGTCCAAGCTGTCCTGGATGACGGATATAGGCGCGCCGAGTGTTTACGGGAATTGGTCAGAACCGCCGAGTTATCGATTCGACCTTCACGGCCAAGTTACTCGCAGCCGGCAGTCAGTCAGGCCCACCTTGCCGAGGCGTACGGCGCTATGGCTGATTACTGCAAGGAAAAAGGGCGCTTCGACGAGGCGTTGGTTGCTGGTGACCGTGCAATCGAAGCAGCGGCAATCTGCACACCCGATGTGAAGGCGACGGCATTGGCAAGAGTTGCGCAGATTCATAGGCGCCAGGTCAGATATGAAGAAGCAGACCGGCTTTTGCACCTGGCTTCGGAGTTTGCTGAAATGGGGCAGGATATAGGCATACAGGCATTGGTGCAAAACGAATTGGGCAATCTTGCAGGCGACCGCGGTGACCTTTCCAACTCCTTGCGCCTGTATCGCGGGGCAGCACACTTGTACGCGCAGACACCGCATAAGGCGAACCAGTGGTCGGTGCGGGTCAATTTGGCCTATAACGCGATGCAGCTTGGTCTCTTTTCAGAGGCAAGCGAGATGTTCAATGAAGCGATCGAGGTTTTCGATCGCTTCGGAGATCGGGTAAACGTGGCAATTGCGCGTGTCAACTATGCCATGACGCTTATCCGGCTGGGCGATCTCGAGAATGCAATTTCGCAGGCGGATCTCGCATTGGCCGGTGCCCGTCAGCAGAACGATCCTTGGATAGAAGGCGCCGCTCTGCGCACCCTGGGCCTGGCCTCGTTGCTTTCGCATATGGACGTTGGTGATATTCACCTGCAGCGAGCGGGGCTGGTATTTGAATCGCTCGATTTGCCAATACTCTCCGCCGAAACCTGGGCCTATCGACTGCTCACACCCCTGCAAAGTGATGACTCCAGTCGCTTGTCGGAACTGGTCGAAGGGACTTGGGTGCGCCTGAGTTCTCCGTGGGATTTCAATGGGGCTGAAGAACCCGGGCGCGCAGCCCATCTGCTGACAGTTGCACTGTTGCGACTCGAGGACGCGCGGGCAAATCAGGTTGGTGAGGCAGCTATTCGAGGTTTGTTGCTAAGGGCAAATGCAATACACAGCGTGGAAATGCGAACCTCGTACCTTCAGAAGGTCGCGGAGCACAGAGATATCATTGCACTTCAGGCGGTGCTGGCGCGCTGACACCTGCTACTTGCATTTTCTCAAGGTCTTGTCGAAATCCTCGGATCGATGATGCCCCATGCGCCCGATACCCTGTTTTGAACCACTAGGTAATATTCGTAGATCAGGCCGGAGGTGCTCAAATCGTAATCCACCTCCAGCACCTCAGTGCCAACACCTCGGATGTTGCCGAAGCGAGTTGGCATAGTCGCTGGTGTACCGGCAGCCGATTGTGCATTTAGCTTGTAGATGATGCCCTGAATACCATAAGGATTGCCTGGCCATGCAAACGCTGCGTCGTGGACATGAAATATTAATGTGATCGTCTGGTCGGTTTGATTCACCTTGGAAACGTTCAGTCCTAAGCTCCAATCTTCACTTACGTCACCGATGGTCAGCCACTCAGGCTGGGGGCTTGTCGTGGTTGTGACGGTAATTGCACTTGCCTCCATGATGAAATTGGTTGGGTGGTTTGCGTCGGTCAAACATAGGCCACTCAAATTAATTGCGATGTCGATTACGGCTTCTTGTGTCATTTCGCGCTCCGGGGTGTGCTGAAAGGCACGATGCTCTCGGAGAATCTGCCTATCACATCAGGCTCGAAATGAAACTAATGAAACGCGTGAACAATTCCCGTCCTGGTGTTTCCTGAGAGCGACGCATCCCTGCGCCGCTGCGTGTGTAAACCCCGGGCTTTACGCCGGCTCCATCACCATCAAACCAGCCGCCGTGTTCGAGATGGGGATGTGATAGTTCTGGTGCGTGAGTTTCACGTTCGCGCCCAGCGCGGCGCGGCTGGCCAGCCACATCAGCAGTTCGACGCCTTGGGTGCCGGCCTTCTCGACCAGTTGTGTGCTGTTGAACTGCGTCGCCCACTTCGGGTCGTGGATCAGGCTTTCCATGAACTGCAGGTCGAAATCGCGGTTGATGAAGCCGGCGCGTTCACCGTCGAGCTGGTGGCTGAGGCCACCGGTGCCCAGCACCACCACCTTGGCGTCACTCTTCCAGCTGGCGATGGCGCGGCCCACCGCCTCGCCCAGCTTGTAGCAACGCGCCGCACTGGGCAGCGGGAACTGCACGGTGTTGATGCAGATCGGCACCACCTTGACGGGCCACTTCTGATCCGGCCAGCACAGCGCCATGGGCAGCGTGAAGGCGTGGTCGACGTTCATCTCCTGGCAGGTGGTGAGGTCGAACTCTTCTGCGACCAGGCTGTTGACCAGGTGCCATTGCAGGTCTTCGGCGCCGGTGAAGGTCGGCACCTGCGGGATGCCCCAGCCTTCGTCGGCGTTGACATAACTCGGCGCCGTGCCGATGGCAAAGGTGGGCAGCTTGTCGAGAAAGAAGTTCAGGCCGTGGTCGTTGTAGAACACAACGGCGATGTCGGGTTGCTGCTCCTGCAGCCAGCGTTGCACGGGCGGGAAGCCGTCGAAGAAGGGCTTCCAGTACGGGTCGTTCTGCAAGTTCCTTGCGATCGCGCGGCCGATGGCCGGGACGTGTGAGGTGGTGACGGCGCCGATGATCTTGGCCATGGTGTGGGTGTGTCCTGGGTGGGTTGCTTGATGGCGAAGGTCGATCAGCCGCGGGCGGCGGCCAGCAGCTTGGCCTTGAACTCGTCCTTGGTCATGCCGGTCTGCTGGGCACCGATGTCCTGCACGTCCAGCCCGAAGATGCCGGCGAACTTGGCCAGGTAGTACACGTTGCCGCCGGCGGCGATGAGCTGCAGCACGTTCTTGGCGCGGATGGCGGCGGCCTGCGGTTCCGTCAGGCCGTACTGGCGCATGTAGCCTTCTTCGTCGGCCAGAAAGGCCTGGCGGTTGGCGGCGGCGTTGAACGAATAACACATCATGTTCAGCGCGTAACCCTTGCGGGCCTGGGTGCCGTCGAACAGCGTGGTGCCGGGTATGCCGGCGACGTCGAAAGTCATGTCTGGTCTCCTGGGGCTCTTGGCGGATGGGTTGAGCGGGGCGGCGGCGTGGCGGGTTCGATTTATCCCGGCGCGCCCCGGCGTTGTCGTGCGCCCGTGTCGACGCGGGCGCGAGTGACCTGGAGTATTCGCTCTGGTGTGACGACGATCAACGCGGGGATACTCATGCCACACATGAGCCAAATCGATCTTTGGGATCACCTGGACCTGGACGGCCGCCTGCTGCAGCTGCTGCTCGCCGTGGTGGAAGAAGGTTCGATCACCGCCGCCGCCCAGCGCCTGGGCGTGACGCAATCGGCCGTGAGCCACCTGCTCGACAAGCTGCGTGCCATCGTCGGCGACCCGTTGTTCGTCAAGTCGGGCCGCGGCATCGTTGCCACCGCCCGCGCCCGCGCCCTGGCCCAGCAGGCCCGTGACCTGATCGACGGCCTGCGCGACTTTGCCGCCGCCGGCGCCTTCGACCCCACCCAGGCGCAGGGCCAGATCACCATCGCGGCCAACGACCTGCAGTGCCACCTGTTGCTGCCGCGCCTGCTGCACCGCCTGCGCGCCGTGGCGCCACGGCTGACGCTGCGCGTGATTCCCTCGGGTGTGCCCACGGCGCAGATGCTGCGCGAGGAGCGCTGCCAGATCATCGTCAGCCCGCGCCCGCCCGAGGCCAGCGACGTGCTGCAAAAGCGCCTGTTCACCGATCGCTACCGCATCTTCTACGACGCGCAGGCCCGCCACGCGCCGGTTGGCCTGGCCGACTACCTGGGCGCCGAACACGTCACCGTGCTCTACGAACCGCGCCGCATGCTCGATGTCGACGAGTGGTTGCTCGGCCAGGGTCTGCAGCGCCACATCGTGGCGCAGGTGCCGGGTTTCTCGGGCATTGCGCCGTTTCTGCGCGGCAGCGCGTCGCTGGCCACATTGCCCAGTCTGCTCGGCGTCGAACTATTGCGCGGCTTGGCCAGCACCGACCTGCCGATCACCGTGCCCGACATGCCCATGTTCATGATCTGGCACCTGCGCCATCAGCACGACCCCATGCAGCGCTGGTTGCGCGACGAGCTGGAGGCGGTGGCCAGTCAGGTCGGGGTTGCAGATCGGGGCGACTGAGTGCGAAGGCGCAGGCCCGGCTGTTGCGCTGCGTGGCTTGCAGGCGGTGGACCGCGCCGAGACGGCGGTTTGCCCTACTGCAACTCGATCTTCGCTGCCGTGATCACGCCGCGCCAACGTTTGATCTCGCCGGCCAGCAGCTCGGCCAGTTCCGCCGGTGAGCCGGCCTGGGCGTGTACACCCAGGCCGCGCAACTGCTGGGCGACAGTCGGGCTGGTGATGGCTTCGCGGGCGGCGCGGTTCAGGCGGGTGATCACCTCGGGCGGAGTGCCTGCGGGTGCGGCCAGCGCGTTCCACGAGGCGACGGTGTAGTCGGCCACGCCGGCTTCGGCCATGGTCGGCACGCCGGGCAGCGCCGGGTTGCGCTGTGCGCCGGTGACAGCCAGGGCGCGCAGCGCGCCGCCGCTGATCTGGCCGAGCGTCGGGCCCAGGATCTCGAACGCCAGATCGGCCTCGCCGCTGCGCAGCGCGGTGATCACCGCCGGCGAGCCCTTGTACGGCACGACGACCGCCAACACGCCGCTGCGCTGCAGGAACAGTTCAGCCGCCAGATGCTGCGTGGACCCGACGGTGATGCTGGCGATCGTCAACTTGCCCGGGTTGGCACGCCCAAATGTGAGCAACTCGGCCAGTGACTTGAAGCGTGAGCCGGCCCCGACACACGCCGCCAGTTCAAAGCTGCCGAGCAGGCTGATCGGCGCGAAATCCCTCGACACGTCGAACGGCAACTTCCTGAACAGGCTGGCGCTCACCGCGTTGGCGTTGCTCATCAGCAGCAGCGTGTAGCCGTCCGGCCCGGCACGCGCCACGGCCTGGCTGGCGACGATGCTGCCGGCGCTGGGCCGGTTGTCGACCACCACCGGCTGGCCGAGTGACGCCGCCATGGCCTGCGCCACGCTGCGCGCCGTGAGGTCGGCAATGCCGCCGGGGGCAAAAGGCACGATCAGGGTGATCGGCCGGGTCGGGTAGGCGCCAGCGACACCGGCTGGCGCCGGTGCGGCGGTCGCCGTTGTCAGGCCGGTGAGCAGCAGGCCGGCGGCCATGCCGCTGCCTGCCGCGTGTACAAGCAACTGGCGGCGGCCCAGTGTGCGGCGCTCGAGCGCGCGCTGGTCCATGGCTCAGAACTCCTCGGTGTCGACCTCGGATTCGGCCTGCGCGTTGTAGCGCCGGCCGGTCACGTTGGCGCGGCTGATCAGCGCTTCGGCGCTGGACAGCAGATCAGGGGCGACGTCGATCGTGGCGGCGCCCAGGTCCTCGTGCAGATGGGCCAGGCTGGTCGTGCCGGGGATCGGGATGATGTCCTCACCCTGCGCCAGCAGCCAGGCCAGCGCGAGCTGGGCGGGCGTGCAGCCGGCTTCGGCGGCCAGCGCCTCGTAGGCCGGAAGCAGGGCGAGGTTGCGCGCAAACGCGTCGGGCGCAAAACGCGGCATGGTGCGGCGGATGTCCTTGGCGTCGAGCCCGCTCACGTCACGCAGCTGGCCACACAAGAAACCTCGCGCCACCGGGCTGAAGGCCACCAGCGTCACCCCCAGCTCGCGGCAGGCGCCGAGCAGGCTGATCTCGGGGTTGCGGCTCCAGAGCGAATATTCGTTCTGCACGGCGGCGATCGGGTGCACGGCGTGGGCCTTGCGCAGCGTGGCGCCCGACACCTCGCTCAGGCCGATGCTGCGGATCTTGCCGGCGCGCACCAGGTCGGCCAGCGCGCCCACACTGTCCTCGATCGGCACCTGCTTGTCCCAGCGGTGCAGGTAGTAGAGGTCGATCACCTCGGTCTGCAGGCGCTGCAGGGCGGCCTCGCAGGTGGCCTTGATCGTCCCGGGGCGGCCGTCGATGACACGTTTCACGCCGTCCGCAAACGTGACACCCGTCATGCCGCACTTGCTGGCGAGCATGAAGCGATGGCGATGCGGGGCCAGCACCTTGCCGACCAGCGTCTCGTTGGCGCCGAAGCCATACAGCGCGGCGGTATCGAAGAAGTTGCAGCCAGCGTCCAGCGCACCCAGCAGCAAGCGCTCAGCCACATCGGCGGGCGGCGGCGCACCGTAGGCATGGCTGAGGTTCATGCAGCCCAGGCCGATGGCCGAGACGTTGAAGTCGCCCAGGCGGCGCTGCGGCAGGGGGCTGGGCCAGCTGGTGGCGGTGGTGATGCTCATGGGGCAGTCTCGGGCAAGTTGGAGCAGGGTGGGGCAGTGGGGCGGCGCGAGGTCGGCAGTGTCTCAGCCTTGACGTCACCCGGCGCCGCTCGGGCCGTGGTGCCTGCCGTGGTGCCCGCGTCTGACCGGCCGTTGCGGCGCTCGACCCGAGGTGATCTGCGCGCTTGCTCCTGCGCAATCGATCCAGTGGCTTGCGAGCGCATAAACACAAGGTCACGCAACCAAGGAGTCCGTCATGTCGACCTGCCTGAACGATGTCGCCACCGCCGTGGTGGCCGTGGTCGAACCCGACACCCAGGCGCTGCTGGCCGCACAACTGATGCGCAAGCATCACGTCGGCGCGCTGGTGGTGGTGGACGCGGTCGAGAAGGCGCGCCCGGTCGGCATCGTCACCGACCGCGACCTCGTGCTGGCGCTGATGGCCGAAGGCCTCGACCCGGCGCTGTTCACCGTGGGCGACATCATGTCCATCGCACTCGTCACGGCCAGACCCGACACCGACGTACTCGACGCCGTGGCACTGATGCGCGACCACCGCTTGCGCCGCCTGGTGGTGGTCGACGCCACCGGCTTGCTGGTGGGCATCGTCTCGCTCGACGACCTGCTCGCAGTGATGTCGCAGCGCCTGCTCGACCTCACCCAGGTGATGAGCCGCTCGCGCGACCGCGAGTTCGAGCAGCGGGCTTGAGGCTTGCGAAGGTTTGATCGACCTGCTGCGAGCCGTCCGCACTTGCGTCGGGCCGCGCCGCAGGGCCAATCACAGCCTCAGTCGCCGAGCTGCTGCTCCAGCTGATGCAGCACCTGATAACACGCCAGCACGCTGGCCACGCTGCTGTTGGGCTGTCGCCCTTCGCGGATGGCTGCAAAGAACTCGCGGTCCTGCAGCTCGATGCCGTTCATCGACACCGCGACCTGGCTGACGTCGATCTTTTCTTCCTTGCCGGTGAACAGGTCGTCGTAGCGCGCGAGGTAGGTCGCGCTGTCGCCGATGTAGCGGAAGAAGGTGCCCAGCGGCCCGTCGTTGTTGAACGACAGGCTGAGTGTGCAGATGGCGCCGTTGGCGGCCTTGAGCTGGATGCTCATGTCCATGGCGATGCCGAGCTGCGGGTGGATCGGGCCCTGGATCGCGTTGGCCTTCACGATCGGGCTGCCGCACTGGTAGGCGAACAGGTCGACCGTGTGCGCAGCGTGGTGCCACAGCAGGTGGTCGGTCCAGCTGCGCGGCTGGCCCAGCGCGTTCATGTTGCTGCGGCGGAAGAAGTAGGTCTGCACATCCATCTGCTGGATGGCGAACTCGCCCGCAGCAATGCGGTTGTGCACGTACTGATGGCTCGGGTTGAAGCGGCGGGTGTGGCCACACATCGCCACCAGGCCGGTCTGCTGCGTCAGCGTCACCACTTCCTGGCCATCGGCCAGCACGTCGCACAGCGGGATCTCGACCTGAACGTGTTTGCCCGCCGCCAGACAGGCCAGCGTCTGGCTGGCGTGCATCTGCGTGGGGGTGCACAGGATCACGGCGTCGACCTGCGGCAATGCCAGGCTGTCGGCCAGATCGGTCGTCACGTGCGGGATGCCGTACCTGGCGGCCACTTCCTTCGTCTTGTCGAGCTCGCGGCTGATGAGCGAGACGACCTCGACACCCTCGATGTTCTTGATGCCGTCCAGGTGCTTGATGCCGAAGGCACCGGCGCCGGCCAGCGCCACACGAATGGGGCCTTGATGGGGTTTCAGGCTGCTCATGTCAGTTGTTCTCCAGGATCAGATGGCCAACGGCCGTGTTGCTTGCAGGCACGTGATAGAAGCGGTGGCGCACGGTGGGCTTGGCGCCGCCGGCCACGTCAGCCATGGCACCGCGCGCGATCAGCCACATGACGAGTTCGATGCCTTCGCTGCCGGCTTCACGCACGTAGTCGATGTGGGGTGTCTCGGAGCAGGCCTTCGGGTCGGCGATGAGCTTGTCGAGCCAGGCGTTGTCCCACTCGCGGTTGATCAGGCCGGCACGCGGGCCTTGCAGCTGGTGGCTCATGCCACCCGTGCCCCAGATCTGCACCTTGAGCGGTTCGTCGTAGCTTTCCACCGCGCGGCGGATGGCCTGCCCGAGCGCGAAGCAGCGCCGGCCCGACGGCACCGGGTACTGCACCACGTTCACGGCGAAGGGGATGACCGGGCAGGGCCACGCGTCATCCGGACCAGGGCTGCCACACATCAGGTTGAGCGGCACGGTCAGGCCATGGTCGACGTCCATCTTGTTCACGATGGTCAGGTCGAAATCGTCCTGGATCACGCTCTGCGCGATGTGGGCCGCCAGCTCGGGGTGGCCGATCACCTGCGGCACCGGGCGCGGGCCGTAGCCCTCGTCGGCGGGGGTGAAGCTGGCGGCCGTGCCGATGGCGAAGGTCGGGATCATCTCGAGGCTGAAGGCCGTGGCGTGGTCGTTGTAGACCAGGAAGATCACGTCGGGGGTGTTGTCCTTCATCCACTGCTTGCTGGGCTCGTAGCCGGCGAACAGCGGCACCCAGTAGGGCTCGGTGGTCTTGCCCATGTCGAGCGCGGCGCCGATGGCCGGCACATGCGAGGTGTAGACGGATGCGGTGATACGCGCCATGGTGGTCAAGCCTTCGTGTTCTGTGCTGCGGCGAGCTTGCCGGCCTGGCCTTGCGGTTGGCGGTGCGCCTGGGCGTCGCCGTCTTCACCGATGTAGCGATTGCCTTCGGCCGAGCGTCCACCCGCGATCATCATGTTGCGGTACTCGTCTTCGGTCATGCCGGTCATGCTGCCGGCCATCTGCTGGAAGCTCTTGCCGTCCGTCGCGCCGATCTTGGCCAGAAAGTAGATGTTGCCGCCCAGGCGGATACACCAGTTCAGGTCGCGTGCCAGCACGGCCTGCTTCTGCTCTTCGGTCATCTGCCATTCGTCGAGGTAGGCGCGCTCACCCGCCTTGAAGCGCGCCCGGTTCTCGGCCTTCATCAGGCTCATGCAGAACTGGTTCAGGTGATATCCCTTGCGGCTTTGCTCGGCGTCGAAGATGGTCGTGCCGGGCACGTCCTTGTAGGGTTTGTCTAGTGCCATCTCAGATCTCCTCGGGCCAGTACAGCCGCATCGGGTTGTTCACCAGCAGCTTCTCCTGCAGCTCGGCCGTGGTCGCGATGTGCGGGATGAAGTCGACCAGCAGGCCGTCGTCGGGCATGTGGTCCTTGAGGTTGGGGTGGGGCCAGTCGGTGCCCCACAGGACGCGGTCGGGGAACTCGTCGACCACACGTTTGGCGAAGGGGATGACGTCGGTGTAGGCGATGCGCTCGCCGCTCAGTTGCCCATTGATCGCCTTCGGGCCGGTCACGCTCAGGCGTTCGGGGCAGCTCACCTTGCTCCACACATTGGTGTGTTCGCGCATGAACTTCAGGAACAGGCTGAACTCGGGGCCGTCGATGGGTTTGCTCACGTCCGGGCGGCCCATGTGGTCGACCACCACCGTGGTGGGCAGCGCGGTGAAGAAGTCCCACAACTCGGGCAGGTCGACCGCCTCGAAGTAGATGACCACGTGCCAGCCCCACTGGGCGATACGCCCGGCGATCTCGAGCAGTTCGTCCTTGGGCGTGAAGTCGACCAGGCGCTTGACGAAGTTGAAGCGCACGCCGCGCACGCCGGCGTCGTGCATGGCCTGGATCTCGGCGTCGCTGACGCTGCGCTTCACGGTGGCCACGCCGCGCGCCTTGCCGCCGCTGTTGACCAGCGCGTCGACCATGGCGCGGTTGTCGGCGCCGTGGCAGGTGGCCTGCACGACCACGTTGCGGGCAAAACCCAGGTGGTCACGCAGGGCGTAGAGCTGGTGCTTGCTGGCGTCGCAGGGGGTGTACTTGCGCTCGGGCGCAAACGGGAACTGGGCGCCGGGGCCAAAGACATGGCAGTGGGCGTCGACGCTGCCGGCCGGCACCGTGAAGCGCGGCTTGCTCGGGCCGGTGAACCAGTCCATCCAGCCGGCGGTTTTGGTGAAGTCACCAGTCGTGGGTTTGTCCATCATGAATCCTTCTCGTCGCTGTTCATGTCGACGTTGTTGTCGCCGATGACGAAGCCGAGGATGCGGTCGGCTTCGGTGCGCCAGTCGGCGCTGCGGGCGAACTCCGGCGTGCCCTTGAGGCCGAACACCCCCGTGTCGGCCAGATCGGCCATCCAGGCCTGGCGTTCCGCCGTGCCGGTGGCGCTGTGTGGCACCAGGCCGGCGTCGTGCACGGTGGCGGCCACTTCGCGCACCTCTTCGCTGCGCCGCCGGCCATGTTCGATGGCGCGCTGGAAGAAGTAGGCGGCCTGCTTCTCCCAGTCCACGCCGGGGAAGGTCTCGTAGAGGCTGGCCACCACCGCGTCTTCCACGCCGTAGTGGCGCGCGGCGGTGAAGCTCTCGATCACCATGGCCTCCAGCCCCTTGATCATCACGCTGCGGCACATCTTGGTCGCAGACGCCACGCCGAGCTTGTCGCTCGCCACCTTGGCGGCAAAGCCCAGTTGATCGAGCAGCGGTGCGAGTTCGGCGGCGTGTGTGCCGCCAAGCAGCAAAGGCACCTTGATGCGATAGGGCGGGATGCTCGTCATCACCGCGCCTTCGACGTACCGGCCGCCGGCCTCGTCGACCAGTGCGGCGGCGCGTTGCTTGGCGCCGGGCGAGGCCGAGTTGAAGTCGAGGAAGAACGGCGACCCGCCAGCTGCGACGCCGACGTCGGAGTCCGCCGCGCCAAGGGGCGATGCCCGCCTGGCCGGCAAGCCGGCTGCACAGGCCTGGGCCACCGCCTCCGTCTGGCTGGCGGTAACGGCACTGACGATCAGGTCGGCGCGTGCCGCCAGTTCGGCATGGTTGGCCGCGAGATTCACGCCGTGCCGCTGGGCATGGTCATGCAGCGGTGCCGCCGTCTCGGCATGGCCGAGCTTGAGGTCGTAGGCGCTGACCGTCACGCCCTGCGCCCGCAGATCCTCGGCCAGGATGCGCCCGACCTCGCCGTAGCCGACAAGGCCGACGTGCCAGGTCAGCGGGTGGATGGCGGGTTGTGTGGTCATGTCGACGCCTGGAGTCGCGCAGTTGGACGTAACAGGAGGCTTCAGTCGATGTATTTGAGGCCCGCAGCCGCCAGCGGCTCGCGCATCTTGTACATGTCCAGGCCGAGCACGCCGCTGGCGAGCCTGGCGCGTTTCTCGCCTTCGAAACTCTCGCGCTTGGTGGCAGCTTCGAGCGTGGCGACGGCACGTGCTGCCGGCACACAGACCACACCGTCGTCGTCCGCCACGATCACGTCGCCGGGCGTGACCAGCATGCCGGCGCACACCACCGGGATGTTCACCGAACCCAGCGTGGCCTTGATCGTGCCCTTGCTGCTGATGCCCTTGCTCCAGACCGGGAAACCCATCTCCTGCAGCGTCTTCACGTCGCGCACACCGGCGTCGATCACCAGGGCACGCGCACCGCGCGCCTGGAAACTGGTGGCCAGCAGATCGCCGAAGAAGCCGTCGCAGTTCTCGGCGCTCAGTGCTGCCACGACGATGTCGCCTTCTCTGATCTGCTCGGCCACCACATGCATCATCCAGTTGTCACCGGGGTGCAGCAGCACTGTGACCGCCGTGCCCGACACCTGGCAGCCCGGGTAGATCGGGCGCATATAGGGCTTCAAGAGGCCGACTCTGCCCATGGCCTCGTGCACGGTGGCCGAGCCCAGGGCGGCCAGGCCGTCCGCCGCCGCGCGGTCCGCGCGGGTGATGTTGCGATAGACAACGCCGAGTTCGTACATATCACTTCCCCTTCAGTTTGAGAGCGGTGTCCAGGCGCGAGAACACGCGCCTGGCATTGCCTTCGTAGACCATGAAACGTTCCTCGTCCGTCAGGTTGGCCGTGGCCGCCACATACCGCTTGGTGTCGTCGTAGTAGTGGCCGGTCTCGGGGTCGATGCCGCGCACGGCGCCGATCATCTCGCTGGCGAACAGGATGTTCTTCACCGGGATCACCTTGGTCAGCAGGTCGATGCCGGGCTGGTGATAGACGCAGGTGTCGAAGTAGATGTTGTTCAGCAAATGCTCGCTCAGCAGCGGCTTCTTCAGCTCCTGCGCCAGGCCGCGGAAACGGCCCCAGTGGTAGGGCACCGCGCCGCCGCCGTGGGGAATGAGGAACTTGAGCGTCGGGAAGTCCTTGAACAAATCACTCGTCAGGCACTGCATGAAGGCGGTCGTGTCCGCGTTCAGGTAGTGCGCACCGGTCGTGTGGAAACACGCGTTGCAGCTGGTGCTCACGTGGATCATGGCCGGGATGTCGTACTCGACCATCTTCTCGTAGATGGGGTACCAATGGCGGTCGCTCAGCGGCGGGCTGGTCCAGTGGCCACCCGAGGGGTCGGGGTTGAGGTTGATGCCGACGTTGCCGAACTGCTCGACACATTTCACCAGCTCGGGGATGCAGGTGGCCGGGTCCACGCCGGGTGACTGCGGCAGCATGGCGGCGGGGATGAAGTGATCCGGGAACAGCTCGGCGACGCGGTAACACAGCTCGTTGCAGATGGCGGCCCAGGTGCTCGAGGTCTTGAAGTCGCCGATGTGGTGCGCCATGAAGCTGGCGCGCGGGCTGAAGATGGTCAGGTCGCTGCCGCGTTGTTTCATCAGCTTGAGCTGGTTCGTCTCGATCGACTCACGCAACTCGTCGTCGCTGATCTTGAGCTCGCTGGCCTTGGGCGCCTTGCCCGGGTCTTTCAGCGCGGCGATCTGCAGGTCGCGCCAGGCGCCCAGGGCTGTCGGGGCGGTGGTGTAGTGGCCGTGGACGTCGATGATCATGGGGGCTCCTGGGAATGTCTGGATGTGGCGGGCCGCATCGGCTTGTGTCGCGCCTGAGCTGGACCGCTCGGCTCGGCTGAGAGCTGCGTCAGCTGGCTGGTTCCATGCCGTGGCGCCGGATGGTGGCTGCGGCCTGGGCCGAACTCATGTAGGCCAGCAGGGCACGGGCGGCGTCGGGCTGCGGCGCGCCGGTGCCGACTGCAGCTGTAAACGTGGTGACGATCTGGATGGCCGGCGGCAGCGGGCCGATGACGGTGATGCCGGGCAGGCTCATCAGCTCGCTGTACTGCTGGAAGCCGAGTTCGACGTCGCCCTTCGCGACCAGGCTGCCGACCGGCACGCCGGCTGGCGCCTGAACGAGGCGGCTCTTGATTTGTTCAGTGATACCCCAGCGATCGAACAAGGCCAGCAGCGCCACGCCGCTCGGGCCGGTCGAATAACTGACGCTGCGCGCCGCCAGCACGGTGCGGCGTACCGCGTCTTCGCTGCTGATGTCGGGCAGCACCGCGCCGGCTTGCACGGCCACCGCCACCCCCGACCGCACCAGGTCGACCTGGCTGCCCGCCTGCACGTGACCGGCGCTGGCAAGTTTGGCAATGGCATCGCTGGCCAGCACCACCACGTCGAACACCTCACCGGCCGTCACCCGTTTGGCAGCGTCCACACCACCCACCGATTCGATCGCCACGCGGCAGTCGGCGAGCCGTTCGTAGGCCGACGCCAGCTCGGACAACACCTGGCGGGTGGCCATCGACGAGATACCGGTGACGCTGATCTTCATGGGCTGCCCATCAATGAACTGGCCGCATTCTGGCGAGCCGTTGCCATGCCGGCAAGCCATGTGCGTCGACTAGCAGCTATCGCGGATCGGCATTGCTGCGATGCCAATGGGCGCGCGTTTGCTGCCGCACGACCCCCTTGTTTCAGGCCTTGCCGGCGTGCCCGATTCTGTTAATTCGGACCTCGCAGGGTAATGGCCTTGATATTCGAAAGGTTGAATCGGCAGGCCGGTAGAA
Source organism: Candidatus Intricatilinea gracilis (assembly GCA_016702605.1). GTDB lineage: Bacteria > Pseudomonadota > Gammaproteobacteria > Burkholderiales > Burkholderiaceae_C > Sphaerotilus > Sphaerotilus gracilis. Next base: position 282,274 of record JADJDQ010000003.1, on the reverse strand, counting down.
AGTCGCAATTCGGGAGGGGTGACCCATTTGCAGCGTTTATCTCGCGCCACAGCGACCACCTTTTAAGTACCCGTAATTCAGGGGGGTGACTGGCGGCGCCTTCGGTGCCGTGCTTATTAAACGCGGGTTTGCAGCGGGTCTGCCTAGCATGGCGGCGAACCCTATTGCAGATCAAAGCCGGCCACCTTGACCCCACCCATGAATTCGCTCGCCACAAAACATTCGATCCGCGCCGTGTTGTGCAGCCTTGCCCTGCTGCCGATGGCGGCACAGGCTGCAGCACCAAACGCTGGCGACCTGCTTCGCCAGGCGCCGCAGAACCCGGCGGCAACGACCCGCGCCACACCGCTGCAGGTATTGCCGCGTGAACAGGCCGAATCCCAGGGGCTGGCTGTGCCAGCGGCCGTGAAGGTCACGATCCGGAAAATCAAGCTGACCGGCGTGACGAGTTTCGCGGCCGACCGGACCGATGCCCTGACCGCCGACGCGATCGGCAAGGAACTCGATTTCGGCCAGATCCAGGCGCTGGCTGACCGCATCACCACGTTTTATCGCAGCCAGGGTTTCGTGGCGGCGCGTGCCTGGTTGCCGGCGCAACGTATCGAGAACGGCATGGTCGAGATTGCCGTGCTCGAAGGACGACTCGGCCGCATCAACATCGACGCCGCCGCACCGCTCGACGCCGAACGCCTGCGCCCCTACCTGGCCGCCCTGGTGCCGGGCCAGCCGCTGCGCAGTCAGGCGCTCGAAGAAGGCCTGTTGCGCCTCAGTGATCTGCCGGGCGTGCGGGTGCAGTCGGTGTTGCGCCCGGGCCAGGCCGTGGGCACCACCGATCTGGACATCCAGGTGCAGACCGGCCAGTCCACCAGCGGCAACGTGGCGCTGGACAACTACGGCAACCGCTACACCGGGCGCACGCGCCTGTCGGGCCGGCTCAACCTGGCCAGCACCTGGCGCACCGGCGACAGCATCGACTTCAACGTCGCCACCTCGGGCAGCGGCATGAACTACGGCCGCGCCGCCTGGCAGACGCCGGTCGGCAGTGGCGGCACCCAGGTCGGCCTGGCTGGCTCGGCCCTGCGTTACCGGCTGGGCAAACAGTTCACCACCGCCGAGTCGAGCGGCAACGCGACCGACCTGACCTTGTACGCACTGACCTCGCTGGTGCGCAGCCGGGCGGCCAGTGCCCAGGCGCAGGTGGCGCTGGACATCAAACGTTTCGACGACCTGGCCAGTGGCCTGCGCTCCAACAAACGCGCCCAGGTGCTGGCGCTCGGGGTGTCGGGCTACCGGCAGGAGTCGTTCGGCGGCTTCAGCCAGGGGTCTCTCACGTTGGGCCTGGGCCGTCTGCAGCTCGACAGCGGCGCGGCCGCCGGCGACGTGTACCGCACCGGCGGCAGCTACGCCAAGCTGAGCGGCAGCTTCGAGCACCAGCGCTTGTTCGACGGTGGCCTCGCCGCCTCGTTGCGTGTGGCGGCACAACTGGCCGGCAAGAACCTCGATTCGTCCGAGAAGTTCGGCCTGGGCGGCCCGCAGGGCGTGCGCGCCTACGGCGGCGGCACGGCGTCGAGCGACGACGCCTTGCTGGTGTCGGCCGAACTGTCGCGTGAACTGTGGGGTGTGCGGGCCAAGGTCTTCGGCGACATCGGCCTGGGCCGCATCGCCCACAAGCCACTGACGGCCACAGCGACCACGCCGGGCGACATCCACAACACCCGCCACCTGTATGCCCTGGGTGTCGGCGCCGACGCCAGCCTGCCCGCCGGCCTGCAGTTGCAAGCGGCCGCCGCCGTGCCGCTGGGCGGCGACGACAGCCTCAACGAACGTGGCCCGCGGCTGTGGCTGCAGTTGAGCCGCAACTTCTGACCCCAAGCGACACGGGCGCTCTAGCGCCCGGCCTGGACGTGTCGCTGCCCGGTTCCATCACCGGCGCGGCAACACCCGAGACCACGCGGACCCGTGCCGCACCGACCGACAACGTGATATCGCCATGAACTGCAACTACCGACTGGTCTGGAACGCGCTGAGCGGCACTCAAGTGCCGGCACCCGAAACCGCGCGGGGACGTGGCAAGTCGGGCGTGCGCAGCAATGCGCGCCGCCTGGGCGCCCTGGGTGTCTACGCCGCCGGCATCACGCTGGGTGGCCATGCCTGGGCGCTCGACGCCAACACCTTGCCCGGAGGTGGCCAGGTGGTGGGCGGCAGCAGCACCCTCACACAAAGCGGCAACACCCTCACGGTGAACCAGAGCAGCACACGCTCGATCATCAACTGGAACAGCTACAACATCGGCAGCCAGGCCAGTGTGGTCTATGTGCAGCCGGGCGTCGATGCGGTGTCGCTCAACCGGGTGGTCGGCAACGAGGCGAGCCAGATCTACGGCAGCCTCAAGGCCAATGGCCAGGTCTTCCTGATCAACGGCAACGGCGTGTTGTTCGGCCGGGGTGCGCAGGTCAACGTGCACGGCCTGCTGGCCAGCACTCTCGACTTGGACGACGCCGACTTCGGCGCCGGCCGGCTCAGGTTCTCGGGCCACGGCGGCTCGGTGCGCAACGACGGCAGCCTGATGGCCGACGACGGCGGCTACATCGCGCTGCTCGGCGGCGAGGTCGACAACCGCGGCCTCATCTCGGCGCGGCTGGGCAGTGTGTTGCTGGGCGCGGGTGAGGCGGCCACACTCGATTTCAACGGCGATGGCCTGCTCAGCGTGGCGCTCGACGCCGGCGCGGCCGGCGCGTTGGTCGACAACAGCGGCAGCCTGACGGCGGAGGGTGGGCAGGTGCGCCTGAGCGCCCGCGCCGCCGACCGGGTGATGAGCTCACTGGTCAACAACTCCGGCCACATCGAGGCACGTGGCCTGGTGCAGCGCAACGGCGTGATCGAGTTGACCGGCGACATCGTCGACAACGGTGGCTCGATCGCGGCCAACGGCGCGCAGGGCGGGGCGGTGAACCTGCACGCCACCAGCATCCTGCAACACGGCGTGATCCAGGCCGACGGCAGCAGCGGCGCCGGTGGCACGGTGGCCCTGCACGCCACACAGGCGCTGCTGCAGACCACGTCGGGCCACATCAGCGCCGACGGCGCCGCCGCGGGTGGTGCCGGTGGCGACGTGGTGCTCGACGGCGGCGGCCTGGCCTATCTGTCGGGCCAGGTCAGCGCCGACGGTGCCACCGGCGGCCACCTGGTGGCCAGCGCCACCACATTCACCGTGGCGGGCGCTCGGCTGTCGGCCGACGGTGTCACACAGGGCGGCAGCATCCTGCTCGGCGGCGACCTGCACGGTGGTCATGCCGGCATGGCCGGTCTGGGCAATGCCCAGGCGACCCGTGTCACCACCGGCAGCACCCTCAGCGCCGCCGGTACGGGCGGCACCATCGTCGTGTGGTCCGACGGTGACACGGCCTACGGCGGCGCCGCTCACACCGGTCCGGCCGGCATGATCGAGGTCTCTGCCAAACAACAACTCAGCTACAGCGGCAAGGCCGACGCCGGCCAGGGTGGCCATGTGCTGCTCGACCCCTACGACCTGATCATCGGCACCAGCACCCCCACCACCTACATCGACCTGGCGAGCGAGGCGGCGGGCCCGAACGACCAACATGGGTCGGGTGGTGTGGTGGACCTGGGCGACGTCGGTGGTGTGCCCACCGTGGTGGTGGCGTCGCCGCTGGACAGCTTCGGCGGCGCGCCGGGCGCCGGCTCGGTCTACGTCTACAACAGCGCCGACGGTGCACTCATCTCGCATCTGTACGGCACCCAGGCGGGTGACGCCGTCGGAAGCGACGGTGTCACGGTGCTGCCCGGCAGCAGCAACTTCGTCGTCGCCAGCCCGCAGTGGAACAACGCCACCGGCGCGGTGACCTGGGGCAGCGCCAGCACCGGCGTGAGTGGTGAGGTGTCGGCAGCCAACTCGCTGGTGGGCAGTACGCCGGGTGACCTGGTCGGTCTGAACGGTGTGGTGGCTCTGGCCAACGGCCACTATGTGGTGGCCAGTTCGCAGTGGAGTGATCCGGCCGATCCGGCAGGCCTGGGCTACCTCGTCGGTGCGGTCACCAGGGGCGACGGATTCACCGGCATCAGTGGCGAGGTAAGCACCGCCAACTCGCTGCACGGTGGCACCACCGGCGACCAGATCGGGTCGTCGGGTGTGACGGCGCTGATCGATAACGGCAACTACGTGATTGCCAGCCCGAACTGGAGCGACCCGGCAGATCCCGTGGGGCTCGGCTTCAGTGTCGGCGCGGTGACCTGGGTGGATGGCACGGTGGCCACCACTGGCCCGGTGACGTCGGCCAATTCACTGATCGGCTCACATATCAACGACATGGTCGGCATAGGCGGCGTCACGGCGCTGACGAACGGCAACTTCGTCGTCAACAGCTATCTGTGGAACGACAACGCCGGCGCTGTGACCTGGGGCGACGGCCTGGTGGGCAATGGCAATACCGTGGTCGACGCGGCCAACTCGCTGGTCGGCAAACCCTTCGACGCCGTGACCGGTTTCGGCGGCGATCTGGTCGGCGGTGGTGGTGTGGTGGCGCTGGCCAACGGCAACTACGCGGTCAGCAGCCCGTACTGGAGCCCCGACACCGCGAACATCGTGACCCAGGTGGGGGCGGTGACCTGGGGCGACGGGCAGATCGGAAGCGTTGGCGAGGTGGTGCCGGGCAACTCGCTGGTCGGCAGTTCGATGTATGACAACGTCGGCCTGGGCGCCATCAACAACCTCACCGGCGAGTACAGCGGTGGCGTGGTGCCACTGGACGACGGCAACTACGTCGTTGTCAGCCCCTATTGGAGCGACGCCACCGATCCACTCAACTCCGTGCTGGAAGTTGGTGCGGTCACCTGGCGCGACGGTTACTCCGTCAGCGGCGACGTGGCGGTGGGTGGCGGCAATTCTCTCATCGGCAACAAGCCGCTGGACCATGTCGGCGTGGGCGGTGTGGTGGCGCTCGACCTCGGGCGTTACGTGGTCGCCAGCCATCAGTGGTCGCTCGACGCGGATCTGGCGACCGGTGCCCCTGCGGTGACCGAGGTGGGTGCGGTCACCTTCGTCGACCCGTCGTTGCCTGGGCAGGGCGCCGCGGTCGTCTCTGCAGACAACTCGCTCGTCGGCAGCAGTGAATTCGACCGGGTCGGCTACGGCACCAACGGGGTCGACGGCATCATCGCCTTGAAGGTGGACGGCCAGGCCACCGGAAATTACGTGGTCTCGAGCCCCGACTGGAGCCGCCCCGCCTTTGCCCTGGAGCCGGCCGCCGTGGTCGGCGCAGTGACCTTGGGCAGCGGCGACGGCAGCACCTTCGGCCCGGTGAGTGAACTCAACTCGCTGACCGGGTCGACTGATGGAGACCGCATCGGTAGCGGTGGTGTGTTCGGCCTGACCAACGGCCACTACGTCGTCAGCAGCCCGAACTGGAGCAATGCCGAACCTCTGCTGGACGGCACACCGAGCTTTTTCGCCAACGTCGGCGCCGTGACCTGGCGCGACGGCAGCCTCGCCAGCCCCGACGTGGTGACGACGACCAACTCGCTGCATGGCAGCAACGACGGTGACCGGGTCGGCAATGGCGGCGCCGAACTGGGCCTCAGCCTGGGCCCCGGTTTTACCGGAGCGGGTGTGGTGGCGCTGGCCAACGGCAACTACGTGGTGGTCAGCCCGAGCTGGAGCAGCGCCGAGGACCCGGCCAACGTGCTCACCAACGCCGGTGCCGTGACCTGGCGCGACGGCAACGGCCCCAGCGGCGGCGCCGTGGCGTCGACCAACTCGGTGATCGGCCTGGGTGCCTTCGACTTCGTCGGTGCCAACGGCGTCACCCCACTGGCCAGCGGTGACTACAGCATCGCCAGCCCGTGGCTCACCAAGGACGGCGTGACCATGTCCGGCGCGGTGTGGGTGGCGTCGGGCGCGCCCGACGGCAACGTCATGGCCAGTTCGATCGCCGTGGCTGTCGACCAGACGCTGACCCTGCAGGCCGACCACGACATCATCGTCAACGCGCCGGTGCTGGTGGAGGGCTCGCTGGTGCTCGACGCCGGCAATGCCATCACGCTCAATGCGCCAATCGAGTCGACACAGCAGAACGCCACCTCGCTGATCCTGCATGCGGGCGACTCTTTCATCAACAACGCCGGCCCGGTCGCACTGGTGACCGATGTCAGCAGTACCTGGCAGGTCTGGTCGCGTGACCCGTTGAACGACGCGCGTGGCGATCTGGCCTACGACTTCAAGCAGTACGACGCCGTCTACGGCACAAGTGTGGTGCTCGGCCTGGGCAACGGCCTGTTCTACAGCGTCGCGCCGGTGCTCGAAGCCACACTCGACCCCGTGGCCGGCCCGAGCGTGAGCAAGGTCTACGACGGCAACACGACAGCCGACGCCGCGCAGTTCACCCTCGGCGCCACCGGCATGATCGACGGCGACCTCGTCGAGTTGACCGCGGCCAGCGTCGACTACGCGAGCAAGAACGCCGGCACCGGACTAGACGTGATCGCCAGTGGCGTCACACTCGTCAGTGCCACCGACAGTGGGCGTTTCGTGCCCGTGTATGGCTACAAGGTTGCAGCCACCGGCGGCACCGCCGTGGCTGCTGGAGACATCACACCGGCCGACCTGACGGTACTTGGCACGACGGCCACGACCCGGGCCTACGACGGCACCACCGATGCACAGGTCACCGGCAGCTTGTCCGGCCTGGTCGACGGTGAGACCTTGACCTTCACCCAGACCGGCACCTTCGACAGCGCCAACGCTGGCCCCCGCACCGTGGCGGTCGTCAACGTGGTGGCCGACAACGGTGCCACCCTGGCGTCGAACTACAACCTCGTCAATCCGACGGAAGACGTGGTCGGTCAGATCGACAAGGCGACCCTGACGGCCATCGACACGGCTGCCACGACCAAGAGCTACGACGGCAACACGGCAGCTGCCATCACCGGCACGTTGTCCGGTCTCGTCAACGGCGAAACCGCGGTCTTCAGTCAGTCCGGCACGTTCGACAGCGCCAACGCCGGCGCACGTACCGTCGAGGTCGCCAACACCGTGGATTTCACCGGCTCGGCGCTGGCGGACAACTACACGCTGGTCAACCCGACCGAGAACGTCGCAGGCCAGATCGACAAGGCGACACTCACGGCGACCAACACCGCCGCGGCCACCAAGACCTACGACGGCAACACAGCCGCCGCCATCACCGGCACCTTGTCCGGTCTCGTCAACGGCGAAACCGCGGTCTTCAGCCAGTCCGGCACCTTCGACAGCGCCAATGCCGGCGCACGTACCGTCGAGGTCGCCAACACCGTGGATTTCACCGGCTCGGCGCTGGCGGACAACTACTCGCTGGTCAACCCGACCGAGAACGTCGCAGGCCAGATCGACAAGGCGACCCTCACGGCGACCAATACCGCCGCGGCCACCAAGACCTACGACGGCAACACGACGGCTGCCATCACCGGCACTCTGTCCGGCCTGGTCAACGGCGAAACCGCAGGCTTCAGCCAGTCCGGCACGTTCGACAGCGCTAATGCCGGCGCACGTACCGTCGAGGTCGCCAACGCCGTGGCGTTCACCGGCTCGGCGCTGGCGGACAACTACACGCTGGTCAATCCGACGGAAAGTATTGCGGGCCAGATCGATAGAGCCACGCTGACAGCGACCAACACCGCTGCCGCCACCAAGACCTACGACGGCAACACGACGGCATCGATCACTGGCACGTTGGCGGGCCTGGTCAACGGCGAGTCGCTCACCTTCACCCAGACCGGCAGCTTCGACAACGCCAATGCTGGCGCCCGTGCTGTGGCGGTCGTGAACTCGGTGGCCGACAACGGTGCCGCCCTGGCGTCGAACTACAACCTCGTCAACCCGACCGAGAACGTCGCGGGCCAGATCGACAAGGCCACGCTGACGGCGACCAATACGGCGGCGGCCACCAAGACCTACGACGGCAACACAGCGGCTGCCATCACCGGCACCTTGTCCGGTCTGGTCAATGGCGAAACCGCTGGCTTCAGCCAGTCCGGCACGTTCGACAGCGCCAACGCTGGCGCACGTACCGTCGAGGTCGCCAACGCCGTGGCGTTCACCGGCTCGGCGCTGGCGGACAACTACACGCTGGCCAATCCGACGGAAAGTATTGCCGGCCAGATCGATAGAGCCACGCTGACAGCGACCAACACCGCTGCCACCACCAAGACCTACGACGGCAACACGGCGGCGCAGGTCACCGGTGCGCTGGCTGGCCTGGTCAACGGCGAGACGGCAGGCTTCAGCCAGTCCGGCACCTTTGACAGCGCCAACGCAGGTGCCCGGCCGTCGAGGTGGCCAACACCGTGGCCTTCACCGGCTCGGCGCTGGCGGACAACTACACGCTGGCCAACCCGACGGAAAGTATTGCCGGTCAGATCGATAGAGCCACGCTGACAGCGACCAACACCGCTGCCACCACCAAGACCTACGACGGCAACACGGCGGCGTCGATCACCGGCACCTTGTCCGGCCTGGTCAACGGCGAAACCGCTGGCTTCAGCCAGTCCGGCACGTTCGACAGCGCCAACGCTGGCGCACGTACCGTCGAGGTCGCCAACGCCGTGGCGTTCACCGGCTCGGCGCTGGCGGACAACTACACGCTGGCCAATCCGACGGAAAGTGTTGCTGGCCAGATCGACAAGGCCACGCTGACGGCGACCAACACCGCCGCGGCCACCAAGACCTACGACGGCAACACGACGGCGTCGATCACCGGCACCTTGTCCGGCCTGGTCAACGGCGAAACCGCTGGCTTCAGCCAGTCCGGCACGTTCGACAGCGCCAACGCAGGTGCCCGCACCGTCGAGGTCGCCAACACCGTGGCCTTCACCGGCTCGGCGCTGGCGGACAACTACACGCTGGCCAACCCGACGGAAAGTATTGCCGGTCAGATCGATAGAGCCACGCTGACAGCGACCAACACCGCTGCCACCACCAAGACCTACGACGGCAACACGGCGGCGTCGATCACCGGCACCTTGTCCGGCCTGGTCAACGGCGAAACCGCTGGCTTCAGCCAGTCCGGCACGTTCGACAGCGCCAACGCCGGCGCACGTACCGTCGAGGTCGCCAACACCGTGGATTTCACCGGCTCGGCGCTGGCGGACAACTACACGCTGGCCAATCCGACGGAAAGTATTGCCGGCCAGATCGATAGAGCCACGCTGACAGCGACCAACACCGCTGCCACCACCAAGACCTACGACGGCAACACGGCGGCATCGATCACTGGCACGTTGGCTGGCCTGGTCAACGGCGAGTCGCTCACCTTCACCCAGACCGGCAGCTTCGACAGCGCCAATGCTGGCGCGCGTGCTGTGGCGGTCGTGAACTCGGTGGCCGACAACGGTGCCGCCCTGGCGTCGAACTACAACCTCGTCAACCCGACCGAGAACGTCGCAGGCCAGATCGACAAGGCCACGCTGACGGCGACCAACACCGCCGCGGCCACCAAGACCTACGACGGCAACACGACGGCGTCGATCACCGGCACCTTGTCCGGCCTGGTCAACGGCGAAACCGCTGGCTTCAGCCAGTCCGGCATGTTCGACAGCGCCAACGCCGGCGCACGTACCGTCGAGGTCGCCAACGCGGTGGCCTTCAACGGCTCGGCGCTGGCGGACAACTACACGCTGGCCAATCCGACGGAAAGTATTGCCGGCCAGATCGATAGAGCCACGCTGACAGCGACCAACACCGCTGCCACCACCAAGACCTACGACGGAAACACGACGGCATCGATCACTGGCACGTTGGCTGGCCTGGTCAACGGCGAGTCGCTCACCTTCACCCAGACCGGCAGCTTCGACAACGCCAATGCTGGCGCCCGTGCTGTGGCGGTCGTGAACTCGGTGGCCGACAACGGTGCCGCCCTGGCGTCGAACTACAACCTCGTCAACCCGACCGAGAACGTCGCAGGCCAGATCGACAAGGCGACGCTGACGGCGACCAATACGGCGGCCGCCACCAAGACCTACGACGGCAACACGACGGCTGCCATCACCGGCACGTTGGCCGGCCTGGTCAACGGCGAAACGCTGACCTTCACCCAGGCGGGCGCATTCGACAGCGCCAACGCCGGTGCCCGTACCGTGGCTGTCTCCAACACGGTGGCCTTCACGGGCTCGGCGCTGGCGGACAACTACACGCTGGCCAATCCGACGGAAAGTATTGCCGGCCAGATCGATAGAGCCACGCTGACAGCGACCAACACCGATGCCGCCACCAAGACCTACGACGGCAACACGACGGCGTCGATCACCGGCACCTTGTCCGGCCTGGTCAACGGCGAAACCGCTGGCTTCAGCCAGTCCGGCACGTTCGACAGCGCCAACGCCGGCGCACGTACCGTCGAGGTCGCCAACGCGGTGGCCTTCAACGGCTCGGCGCTGGCGGACAACTACACGCTGGCCAATCCGACGGAAAGTATTGCCGGCCAGATCGATAGAGCCACGCTGACAGCGACCAACACCGCTGCCACCACCAAGACCTACGACGGAAACACGACGGCATCGATCACTGGCACGTTGGCTGGCCTGGTCAACGGCGAGTCGCTCACCTTCACCCAGACCGGCAGCTTCGACAACGCCAATGCTGGCGCCCGTGCTGTGGCGGTCGTGAACTCGGTGGCCGACAACGGTGCCGCCCTGGCATCGAACTACAACCTCGTCAACCCGACCGAGAACGTCGCAGGCCAGATCGACAAGGCCACGCTGACGGCGACCAATACGGCGGCGGCCACCAAGACCTACGACGGCAACACGACGGCGTCGATCACCGGCACTTTGTCCGGTCTGGTCAACGGCGAAACCGCTGGCTTCAGCCAGTCCGGCACGTTCGACAGCGCCAATGCCGGCGCACGTACCGTCGAGGTCGCCAACGCGGTGGCCTTCAACGGCTCGGCGCTGGCGGACAACTACACGCTGGCCAATCCGACGGAAAGTGTTGCTGGCCAGATCGACAAGGCCACGCTGACGGCGACCAACACCGCCGCTGCCACCAAGACCTACGACGGCAACACGACGGCGTCGATCACCGGCACCTTGTCCGGCCTGGTCAACGGCGAAACCGCTGGCTTCAGCCAGTCCGGCATGTTCGACAGCGCCAACGCCGGCGCACGTACCGTCGAGGTCGCCAACGCCGTGGCGTTCACCGGCTCGGCGCTGGCGGACAACTACACGCTGGCCAATCCGACGGAGAACGTCGCGGGTCAGATCGACAAGGCGACCCTGACGGCGACCAACACCGCCGCCACGACCAAGACCTACGACGGCAACACAGCCGCCGCTATCACCGGCACCTTGTCCGGTCTCGTCAACGGCGAGACGGCAGGCTTCAACCAATCCGGCACGTTCGACAGCGCCAACGCGGGTGCCCGCACTGTGGCTGTCTCCAACACGGTGGCCTTCACGGGCTCGGCGCTGGCGGACAACTACACGCTGGCCAATCCGACGGAAAGTATTGCCGGCCAGATCGATAGAGCCACGCTGACAGCGACCAACACCGCTGCCACCACCAAGACCTACGACGGCAACACAGCGGCATCGATCACTGGCACGTTGGCGGGCCTGGTCAACGGCGAGTCGCTCACCTTCACCCAGACCGGCAGCTTCGACAACGCCAATGCTGGCGCCCGTGCTGTGGCGGTCGTGAACTCGGTGGCCGACAACGGTGCCGCCCTGGCGTCGAACTACAACCTCGTCAACCCGACCGAGAACGTCGCGGGCCAGATCGACAAGGCCACGCTGACGGCGACCAATACGGCGGCGGCCACCAAGACCTACGACGGCAACACAGCGGCTGCCATCACCGGCACCTTGTCCGGTCTGGTCAATGGCGAAACCGCTGGCTTCAGCCAGTCCGGCACGTTCGACAGCGCCAACGCTGGCGCACGTACCGTCGAGGTCGCCAACGCCGTGGCGTTCACCGGCTCGGCGCTGGCGGACAACTACACGCTGGCCAATCCGACGGAAAGTATTGCCGGCCAGATCGATAGAGCCACGCTGACAGCGACCAACACCGCTGCCACCACCAAGACCTACGACGGCAACACGGCGGCGCAGGTCACCGGTGCGCTGGCTGGCCTGGTCAACGGCGAGACGGCAGGCTTCAGCCAGTCCGGCACCTTTGACAGCGCCAACGCAGGTGCCCGTACCGTCGAGGTGGCCAACACCGTGGCCTTCACCGGCTCGGCGCTGGCGGACAACTACACGCTGGCCAACCCGACGGAAAGTATTGCCGGTCAGATCGATAGAGCCACGCTGACAGCGACCAACACCGCTGCCACCACCAAGACCTACGACGGCAACACGGCGGCGTCGATCACCGGCACCTTGTCCGGCCTGGTCAACGGCGAAACCGCTGGCTTCAGCCAGTCCGGCACGTTCGACAGCGCCAACGCTGGCGCACGTACCGTCGAGGTCGCCAACGCCGTGGCGTTCACCGGCTCGGCGCTGGCGGACAACTACACGCTGGCCAATCCGACGGAAAGTGTTGCTGGCCAGATCGACAAGGCCACGCTGACGGCGACCAACACCGCCGCGGCCACCAAGACCTACGACGGCAACACGACGGCGTCGATCACCGGCACCTTGTCCGGCCTGGTCAACGGCGAAACCGCTGGCTTCAGCCAGTCCGGCACGTTCGACAGCGCCAACGCCGGCGCACGTACCGTCGAGGTCGCCAACGCCGTGGCGTTCACCGGCTCGGCGCTGGCGGACAACTACACGCTGGCCAACCCGACGGAGAACGTCGCGGGCCAGATCGACAAGGCGACCCTGACGGCGACCAACACCGCCGCTGCCACCAAGACCTACGACGGCAACACGGCAGCTGCCATCACCGGCACGTTGTCCGGTCTCGTCAACGGCGAAACCGCTGGCTTCAGCCAGTCCGGCAGCTTCGACAGCGCCAATGCCGGCGCACGTACCGTCGAGGTCGCCAACGCGGTGGCGTTCACCGGCTCGGCGCTGGCGGACAACTACACGCTGGCCAATCCGACGGAAAGTGTTGCGGGCCAGATCGACAAGGCCACGGTGACGGCGACCAACACCGCTGCCACCACCAAGACCTACGATGGCAACACGACGGCTGCCATAACCGGCACATTGGCCGGCTTGGTCAACGGCGAAACCGCGGTCTTCAGCCAGTCCGGCACGTTTGACAGCGCTAATGCCGGCGCACGTACCGTCGAGGTCGCCAACGCGGTGGCCTTCACCGGCTCGGCGCTGGCGGACAACTACACGCTGGTCAACCCGACGGAGAACGTTGCGGGTCAGATCGACAAGGCGACTCTCACGGCGACCCATACGGCGGCTGCCACCAAGACCTACGACGGCAACACAGCCGCCGCTATCACCGGCACCTTGTCCGGTCTCGTCAACGGCGAGACGGCAGGCTTCAACCAATCCGGCACCTTTGACAGCGCTAACGCGGGTGCCCGCACCGTGGCTGTCGCCAACACGGTGGCCTTCACGGGCTCGGCGCTGGCGGACAACTACACGCTGGCCAATCCGACGGAAAGTGTTGCGGGCCAGATCGACAAGGCGACCCTGACGGCCACGGTCAGTGCGCCTGGCAAGACCTACGACGGTACGGTCGCTGCGAGGCCGACTCTCACGATCACCAGTGGTCTGGTGGGCAACGAGTCGGTGGTGATCTCTGACGCCACGGCCAGCTTCAACAGCAAGGATGTGCTGACTGCTCACACGGTGACTGTCGACAGCGTCGGCCTGGGTGACGGCAGCAACGGAGGCCTGGCAAGCAACTATCAGCTCAGCGCGGGCCAGACCACGGCGGCGACGGTCGTCCCGGCCCCGCTGGGCGCCACGGCCAGTGCGGCCGACAAGGTCTACGACGGCAACCGCACAGCTGCGGCTACGTTGTCCATCACCAGTGGCCTGGTCGGCACCGAAGCCCTGGGCACGGCCGCCACGGCCAGTTTCGACAGCAAGGACGTGGCCACGGCCAACACCGTGACGGTGGACGGTGTGACGCTGATCGACGGCGCCAACGGCGGCCTGGCCAGCAACTACGCGCTGGCACCGGGTCAGACCACCACGGCACATATCGTCCCCGCCACCTTGACAGTGGCCGACACGGCCGTGGCAGCCAGCAAGGTCTACGACGGGGGGGTGTCTGCCGCGCTGACCGGCCCGGGCCGTTTGCTCGGCGTGGTGGGCACCGAAGCAGTCGGCCTGACACAACAAGCCGCCTATCTCGACAAGAACGTCGGCGCAGCCAAGCCGGTCGAGCTGCACAACACGCTGAGCGGCGCGGCGGATGTGCTCGGCAACTACGTCGTCGCCCCTGGCTCGTCGGTGCAGAACTTCAGCGCCGACATCACACCCAAGGCGCTCGACGTGGCCGGCACGACGGCCGCCAACAAGGTGTTCGACGGCAACACCATCGCCCGGGTCGGTGGTGGCAGCCTGACGGGTGTGGTCGCCGGTGACGACGTGTCGTTGTCGCAAGGCGGTGCATTCAGGGACGCCAGCGCTGGCAGCGGCAAACCCGTCGACATCGACAACGTGCTGGCCGGCATCGATGCCTTCAACTACGTGCTGCCGCCCATGCACACGACGGCCGACATCCTGCCCGACGTGGCGGCAAGCAGGGTGGTCGACAGCCTGAAGACGGCCGATTCGAGGGCCGCTGCCCTGGCGGCCGGCAACGATGCCGGCTTGCAGATCGTCAATCTGGTGCCCGCGTCGGCGGGTGGTTCGACGGGCGGCTACGTGCTGGCTGCCCTGCCCGGTGAACCGGCGCCTGTGGCCCGGTTGGCCGCGGCCAACGTCGGTGAGGAGATCGCTTTTGACAAGTTACCGCCCACAGCGGCCGGCCCCATGAGTGCAGCTGTCCAGGCCGTGGTGCCGACCCCGACACCGGCAGACCTGCTCGCCGCAGCCGGCATGATCAGCTCCGAAGGTGGCGCTCGGGTGAACACCCGCACCATGTCCGGCCATCGGCCGGTGGCGCCCGGCAGCCGGGCACCTGCGCGCAAGCCGGCAGGCGCAGCCCGCCCGGATGGCGGCGCGCTCGGTCAAGGGCTGGCACGTTTCGGTGCCGGTGTGACGGGTGCAGCGTCCACACTCGGGTCACTGAGCTTGTCCGGCGACGCGGCGGGTGTGTTGCCAGTCACACCAAACGGCTCCGCAGCAGCAGTGCCGACGCCGACAGTGCAGGCACCAGTGGTACCGCAGCTCACGCCTACGCCGAAACGCGCGCCGGCCGATTCGGGCTCGGGCAACAAGGGGGCCATCGTGTTCGGCAGCCTGTTTGCTGCGGCCGCCGGGTACACGCTGGGCAAACGGTTCCTGAAGAAGAAGCGGGCGTAGCAGGGGGCGTCGGGGCGGTCCGAGCATGGCGGCCGCCCGCGCGAACTGCCTGCAAGGTGGGGACGACGCGGCGGCCGTGAACGCGTATGCTGCGCGGCAGCAATAGTGCCCCCGGCCGCGGTCGAACCCGAGGCCGCCCCTTCGACCGAGCCCAGCGCGAGCCCCGACCATGACGCAAGTGATACCCGCAACCCTGATTCCCGGCGACGGGATCGGCCCCGAAATCGTCGACGCCACGCTGTCGGCGCTCGATGCGTTGGCCGCACCCTTCCAGTGGGACCACCAGATCGCCGGCCTGGGCGGTGTGCAACTCGCCGGTGACCCGCTGCCGCAGGCCACGCTGGACAGCATCCGGCGCACCCGCCTGGCGCTCAAGGGCCCGCTCGAGACGCCCTCGGGCGGCGGCTATCGCAGCTCCAACGTGCGGCTGCGCGAAGAGTTCAAGCTCTACGCCAACCTGCGCCCTGCACTCACCATCGTGCCCGGCGGGCGCTACGACAAGATCGACCTGGTGGTGGTGCGCGAGAACCTCGAAGGCCTGTACATCGGCCACGAGCACTACGTGCAGATCGACGACGACCCACACGCCGTGGCCATGGCCACCGGCATCAACACACGCGCCGGCGGCCAGCGCCTGCTCGAGTTCGCCTTCGAACACGCCATCGCGACGGGCCGCAAGAAGATCACCATCGTGCACAAGGCCAACATCATGAAGGCCCTCACCGGCATCTTCAAGGAAACCGCCGAGCGTTTGTACGAGGAGAAGTACAAGGGCCGCATCGAGATGGACACCATCATCGTCGACGCCTGTGCGATGAAGCTGGTGCTCAACCCCTGGCAGTTCGACGTGCTGGTCACGACCAATCTGTTCGGCGACATCCTGTCGGATCTGGTCGCCGGCCTGGTCGGCGGCCTGGGCATGGCCCCCGGCGCCAACATCGGCGCCGACGCGGCCATCTTCGAAGCCGTGCACGGCAGCGCGCCCGACATCGCCGGCAAGGGCATCGCCAACCCCATCGCCCTGATGCTGGCCGCGGCCATGATGCTCGACCACGTCAAGCTGACGGACAAGTCGGCCCGCCTGCGCCACGCCATCGATGCCACCCTCAACGTCGACATGGTGCGCACCGGCGACCTGGGCGGCACCGCCAGCACCGGCGCCTTCACCAAGGCGCTGGTGAGCCGGATCAAGAACGGCTGATGGTCAGTCGTTGATGCCGATGACCGGGCCGAAGTTCTCCCAGCGGGTGCCCGTGAACCTGGCCAGCTGGGCCTGTTCGAACAGGAAGTAGTCGGTCGGGCTGGTGTTGATGGTCATGCCGGGCAGGGCCAGACCGAGCTTGAAATCCTTGAGGTTGGCCGCCTGCTTCATGACGTTCTCGCGGGTCAGGTCGTTGCCGCACTGCTTGAGGATCTGCACCAGCGTCTGCGCCGCGATGTAGGCGTACAGGTTGCTGGCATCTTTCTGGTTGCCGTCCGGGTAGTACTTGGTCATGAAGGCGCGCCACTCCTTCATGGCCGCGTCGTCCTGCCACATGGGGTCGCTCTGATCCTTGTAGTACTGCAGCGTCATCAGGCCGGTCGACTTGTCCAGGCCTGCCGGCGTGAGCACCGAGCCCACCGAGGCCGCCACGTTGTTGACGATGTGCAGCGGCTTCCAGCCCGAGTCGAAGGCCTTGCGGATGGCCTGCGCGCCGAACTTGGGCGTGGTGATGTTGATGAAGGTGTCTGCGCCCGAACCCTGCAGCGTGACGATCTGCGAGTCCACCGTCGGGTCGGTGACCTCGTAACTCGCCTTGGCCACGATCATCTTGAGGTTCTTCTCGCCCAGGCCCAACTCGACGCCCTTGAGCACGTCCTTGCCGTAGTCGTCGTTCTGGTAGAGCACGGCGATCTTGGCGCCAGGCTTGTTCTTGAGCAGCCACTTGGCGTAGATGGCCCCCTCGGCTTCGTAGCTGATGTTGAAGCCGATCGTCCACGGGTAGCCCTTGGGGTCGGCCCACTTGGTGGCGCCGGTGGCCAGCAGCAGGTGCGGCACCTTCTTGGCGTTGACGTACTTGTGGATCGCCGTGTTGCTGGGCGTGCCCAGGGTCTGGAACAGCGCCAGCACCTCGTCCTGCTCGACCAGCTTGCGCACCATTTCCACCGTCTTGGGCGGGCTGTAGCCGTCGTCCACACTCAGCAGGTTGATCTTGCGGCCGTTCACGCCGCCGGCCTCGTTGATCATCCTGAAGTAGGCCGCCTGCGCCTTCCCGATGGTGCCGTAGGCCGAGGCCGGGCCGCTGTACGGCATGGTCTGGCCGATCTTGATCTCCTTGTCGCTGGCACCTGGGCCGTACTTGGACTGCGCCAGCGCGGGCAGCGCCGCCAGGCCCAGACAGAAAGCACCGGCCATCAGTGCCAGGCGACGGGGCGGGAAGAACTTGGACGACATGGTCACTCTCCTCTAGAAGTACGGTTCGATCGGGAGGGAACTGCGGGCCGTTCAGCCACGCCGGCGGCGCTGCCGCCAGCGCAGCATCAACCCGCGCAGGAAACCCGCCACACCCGTGGGCATGGCATACATGCAGGCGATCAACATCACGCCGTAGATGGCCCAGGGCGCCGCCTTGGAAATCTGGTCGGCCACATTGGGGATGAACTGGATGAACAGCCCGCCCCACAACGCGCCCGAGATCGATGCCAGTCCGCCGATCACCACACCCACCAGCAGGCTGATGGACAGGAAGATCGAGAACGCATCCGGCGCCACGAACTGCACCGAGATGGCCCCGAGCGCACCCGCCACGCCGGTGTACATCGCCGACACGCCGAAAGTCGTGGCCTTGACCAGCGCCGTGTTCACGCCCATGGCCTGCGCCGCCACCGGCTGGTCGCGGATGGCCACCATGGCGCGGCCGATGCGCCCGCCCAGCAGGTTGTGCGCGGCCCAGAACAGCACGATGACCGAGGCCAGTGCGACGAAGTAGAGCCACTGGTCCTGCGACAGCGGCAGGCCGGCGGGTGGGTCGGGCTTGTTGATGACGATGCCCTGGGCGCCGCCGGTCCAGGCCTCGAAGCCCTTGTACTTGAGGATCTGCGGCATCGCCACACCCAGCGCGAAGGTGGCCAGCGACAGGTACAGCCCCTCGAGC
Organism: Candidatus Intricatilinea gracilis; assembly: GCA_016702605.1. Classification (GTDB taxonomy): domain Bacteria; phylum Pseudomonadota; class Gammaproteobacteria; order Burkholderiales; family Burkholderiaceae_C; genus Sphaerotilus; species Sphaerotilus gracilis. The sequence continues at coordinate 263,771 of JADJDQ010000003.1, read as the reverse complement.
CGCAGCGCCGGCAACCCGAACAGGAAACCCGCCACCAGGCACACGGCGCCCGCTGCCGGCAGCGTGGCCCAGTAGGGCAGGCCGAACTTGTCCATCATGATGGCCGCGACATACGCGCCGATGGCATAGAAGGCGCCGTGGCCCAGCGAGATCTGGCCGTTGTAGCCGGTCAGCATGTTCAGCCCCAGCAGCGCGATGGCGTAGACCAGCGCCAGCGTGAGCTGGAAGACCCGGTAGTTGCTGAGCAGGAAGGGCAGGACACAGGCCAGCACCAGAAGCAGTGCCAGGCCGACGAGGCGGTGGCGGTGGTCAGCGGGTGTGCGGCTCATACCCGGCTCACGTGGATGCGGCCGAACAGGCCTGACGGCCGCACCACCAGCACGCCGATGATGAGCACCAGCGCGGCGGTGAGCTTGAGTTCGGTGCCGAGCAGGGCACCCACCATGTTCTCGAGCACGCCGACGATGAAGCCACCCAGCACCGCGCCACCGGGGCTGTCGATGCCGCCCAGCAGCGCGGCAGCAAACGCATAGAGCAGGATCCCGGCCATCATGTTGGGCTCGAGGAACACCGTGGGTGCCACCATCATGCCGGCGATGGCGCCGATGGCGCCCGCCAGCCCCCAGCCCAGCGCCAGCATCCAGCCCACGCGGATGCCCACCAGCCGGGCCGACACCGGGTTCTGCGCGGCGGCTCGCATGGCCAGACCCAGCGGCGTGAATCGGAAGAAGGCAAACAGCAGCCCCAGCACGAACAGCGTGATGCCCATGCTGCCCAGTTCGTGCGACGACACGTACTTGTTGCCAAACAGCGGCTGCTCAGGGAAGGGGCTGGGGAAGGGCTTGATCGTGTAGCTGAAGATCCAGCCCGCCAGACTGTTGAAGATGACCAGCAGACCGATGAAGACGATCACCACCGCCAGGATGGGCGAGTTCTCGACCGGGCGTACCACTACCCGTTCGATCACCACCCCGAGCGTGAACGCGAAGGTCACGGTGACGAAGAACGCGCCCCAGTAGGGCATGCCGGCCTGGATCAGGCTCCAGGCGATGTAGGTGCTGAACATGGCCAGTTCGCCCTGGGCGAAGTTCACCAGGTGCGTGGCCTGGTAGATCATCACCAGCGCCAGCGCCACGCTGGCGTAGATGCCGCCACTGGCCAGGCCCGAGAAGAACAGATGGATGAGGGTGTCGGCCGACATGGGGGTGGTGCGCTCGTTCAATAGCCCAGGTACGAACGCCGCACCGAAGCGTCGTTGCGCAGGTCTTCGGCGCTGCCGGCCATCACCACCCGGCCGGTCTCCAGCAGGTAGGCCTGCTGAGCCAGGCGCAGCGCCAGCGACGCGTTCTGCTCCACCAGCAACATGCTCACGCCGCCCTCGCGGTTGACGCGGGCGAAGATCTCGAACAGTTCGGCCACCACCAGCGGCGCCAGGCCGAAGCTGGGCTCGTCCAGCAGCAGCAGGCGCGGCCGCATCATCAGTGCACGCGACACCGCCAGCATCTGCTGCTCGCCGCCCGACAGCGTGCCGGCCTGCTGCCGCCAGCGCTCCTTGAGGCGCGGAAAGTAGCCACACACCCGCTCGACATCCGCCGCCACCTCGGCCGGGCCGTCGCGCCGCGTGTAGGCACCCAGGCGCAGGTTCTCGTGCACGCTCAGGTGCAGAAAGGTGCCGCGCCCATCGGGCACATGCGCCACACCCAGCCTGGCGACGGACTCTGTCGACTTGCCTGCCATGGGCTGGCCGGCCAAGCTGATCTCGCCCTCGGTGCGCACCATGGCACACACGGCGCGCAACGTGGTCGTCTTGCCTGCGCCGTTGGCGCCCAGCAAGGTGGTGATGCCGCCGGCCGCCACGTCGAAGTCCAGGCCGTGCAGCACGTCCCCCCCGGCACCGTAACGTGCGCGCAGGCCGCGAACGCGCAACAGCGTGTCGACGTGAGGTGCGGGCGGCGTCGGCCCCGAGGCAGCTCGTTCGAGTTGCACGTCGGCCGTTGCACTCATGCGTGGGCTCCTGCAGCGGCCGTCATGGCTGGCCCAGCCTGCATCGGCGCGCCACCTTCGGCCACGTCGACACCCAGATACGCCCGCACTACGTCGGTGTTGGCCTGCACCTCGGCCGGTGTGCCGTCGGCGATCTTGCGGCCGAAATCCAGCGCGACCACGCGGTCCGAGATGCGCATCACCATGTTCATGTGGTGCTCGACCAGCAAGATGGTCAGGCCCAGCTCGTCGCGCACCTGGCGCAGCAGATCCATCAACACACCGACCTCTTCGTGATTGAGGCCGCCGGCCGGTTCATCGAGCAGCAGCAGCTTGGGCTGGGCCGCCAGCGCCCGGCCGAGTTCCACACGTTTGGCGCTGCCGAAAGGCAGATCCATCACCCGCGTGTCGGCCAGGGCGCGCAGACCCAGCAGGTCGAGCAGGCGTTCGGCCTGCTCCTCGAGCTGGGCCTCCTCGCGCCGAACCGACGGCAGGCCAAGCGCACTGGCCAGGAAGCCGCTGCGTGTGCGGCTGTGGCCACCGAGCATGATGTTCTGCCGCACGTTCATCGTGCGAAACAGCGCCAGGTTCTGGAAAGTGCGCCCCAGCCCCAGCCCGGCCATGCCGTGAGGCGCCGTCTCGGCGATCGGCCGGCCCTCGAACAGGATCTGCCCCTCGCTTGGCAGATAGATGCGCGACAGACAGTTGAACAGCGTCGTCTTGCCCGCCCCGTTGGGCCCGATCAGCCCGACCACATGGCCGGCCTGCACCTGGAAGCTGATGCGGTCCAGCGCCGTGATGCCACCAAAACGCACGCTCACCTCGCGCACGTCCAGCAGCGGCGCGATAGTCCCGGGCGGCGACACGGGCGCGCGCGCTGCGATCACGTCGGCAGGCGTGGTGATGGCTGTCTCCTCGGTGGGCTGAGGCGGAACCGGCGCCGCCGACATGCATCGTGTCGGCGATCAAGTTCCAGTGGTTGCGACGCTAACCGGCCTGCGCGCGATTGGCAGCGGTCTAACCCTAATGGCCGGGCGAACTGGCCGGGCGTGATACATGCCCGCAGGGCCGTCCGCCGCGGCATTCGGGCTATGCTCGCCAGCATGCCATCGGTCCGCTGCGCCTTTCCACCCCCGGCGCTCGTACCCCCAGCCGTCGGCGTGCGGCAAGCAAAAACTGCCACCGCCAGACCGAGCCGCAACTACCCCAACAACGCATTCAACCAGCGTGTGGCCAAGACGGCAGGTGGCGCTACGACCTATTTTGTCTACGGCCCCTCGGGTGAATTGATCTACGAAGCAACCGGCGCCAATTCGACGGCCTACCTGTGGCTGGAAGGCGGCCCGCTCGGCATACTGCGCGGCGGCCAGTTCTACGCCAGCCATAACGATCACCTCGGCCGGCCGGAAGTGGTGACCAACTCGACCGGCGCCGTGGTCTGGCGGGCAACCAGCTCAGCCTTCGACCGCCAGGTCACTGCCAACTCCATCGGCGGATTCAATATCGCCTTCCCAGGCCAATACGCCGACGCCGAAAGCGGCCTCATGTACAACTGGAATCGGTACTACGATCCGGCGAGTGGGAGGTATATGCAAAGCGATCCAATGGGGTTGCGTGGCGGCATTAACACCTATGCCTATGTAGGGGCAAATCCGCTGAGTGGGATTGATCCGACCGGTCTGCTGTGCGTGTGTGCATACACTGCGGCCCTCGATGCAAACGCCAGGGATCAGTCGCAGGGACAGTGTGCGAAGGCTGTTCGCACGGCTTTGGAGGCTGGCGGCGCAGAAACTAGTGGCCGACCTGGCAGTGCGAAAGACTACGGCCCCCTACTCACGCGAAACGGCTTTAGCGAAGTCTCGGCAGCGAACTACACGCCCATGCCTGGCGATACGGCCGTCTTTGGGTCTTACTCTGGAGGTAGCGCGCATGGCCACATCCAGGGCTACACCGGAAATGGTTCTAGTGGTTGGGTTTCGGACTTTCGACTGCCTCGCTTTTGGGCTAGTCGTGGCTATGAAGCTGCCAACTCGTTCAAGGTGTATCGACCAGTCGATACCGGCTCAACAGGCGCGGGAGGTTGCGCATGCTAATTCAGACGAACCGCCGCACGAGTTTGCGGACTTTTGCGGCCCTGACCTTTATGTTGGTGGCTCGCCAGACATTTGCCGAGGATCGAAATAGCAGCCTGGCGGCTTTGGTCAAAGACGTCTACCAGCGCTACGCATGGGTCTCACTCTCAGCGTTGCCGGGAAAACAAGGGGCTAGCCGTTTGCCGTTGAAGCAGGAGACTCTCGGAAGATTGCAAGAGTTCTTCTCACATAGCTTAGCTGCCGCTCTTCGCGCCGATTCGGAGTGTTCAAGGAAGACCGGCGATATTTGTGCGCTTGACTTCGACATCCTGTTCGATTCGCAGGACCCGGTGGCAACCGATCTAGCTATTGAAACGGGACGAAAGGGGAGTGTGCAGGTTTGCTTCAACGATCAAGCCAACCGTCGGACTTGCCTGTCCTATATTGGTGCTATTGAGAACGGGCGCCCTCGAATTGACGACGTCATTTACAGCGATGGCAGGTCACTACGCCAGCTATTGGGCATCAGAACCAACTGAAGATACGACGTAGAAGGTTTGCCGAAGAGAAGTCATTTCATATCTGGTTCGTAGTATCTGAGTCGCATTTCAACGGGACACGCCGAGCATTTGTAGTCGGCAACCGAACGCCGATGCTGCTCTCGCGTGTGTGTACGAGCCGCACTCAATATAAGAACGATTGGGCAGCCTGCTTGCAGGAAATTGACGTTATTCCGCCTGCCTCACATCCTGCGGCAGCCCACGTACCAGCCGCGTCAGCAAAACCGCCGCCTCGCGGCTCAACGCGCTGGCGCGTTTGTGCGCCGGTGTGGCCAGACACAAGACGCTGGTCAGGCTGGGTTCGACGAGTGGCCGCACCACCAGTTCGGCGGCGCGACCGGAGGCGGCCACGGCGTTGGCGGTGAGTACGGCGTGGCCGTGGCCGGCGCAGACCAGGTCGATGATGGAGGGGATGCTCGACACCTCCCAGCGGATGTCCAGCGTCAGGCCGGCCAGCGCCGCCTGGGTGTCGAGCAGGCGGCGGATGACGTGGCGGCGCTCGGGCACGATGAGGGCGTAGTCCGGCAACTGGCGCAGCGGCAGCGTCGACGAGGTCGGCCGCCGCGAGATTGCCACTCCAGCCACCGGCGCGCCCGATGTGTCGGCCTGCTCGACAGGCGCACGCTCCACCAGGCACAGCTGCTCCTCGAGTACCGGGGTGATGTGCAGCGCAGGTTCGGCCTCGGGGTTGTAGAGCAGGCCGAGGTCGACCTGGCCGGTGGTGATCCACTCGATCATGTGGGTCGACAGACCTTCGACGATGGCCAGCCGGGCCTTGGGCAGCTCGGCCTGGAAACCCTCGACCAGCGGTACGGTGAGCTGGCGGGCCACGCTGGGCGGCAGCCCGATGGTGATGCGGCCGATGGGTTGATCACGCGCCGCACCCAGGTCCTCGCGTGCCTGCGCCACTTGCTGCAGGATGGCCACGCTGTGGTCGAACAGGCGCTGGCCGGCTTCGGTGAGGGTGACGCCGCGGCCGTTGCGTATCAGCAGGGTCTCGTGCAGGTCGATCTCGAGGGCTCGCACCTGTCGGCTGAGCGCTGGCTGGGCGATGTCGAGCACTACGGCGGCCTTGCTGAAGCTGCCGAGTTCGGCGACCTGGACGAAATAGTCGAGCTGCTTGAGGTTCATGCCTGGGCGCGTGCAAGCTGCGGGCCGGTGTGGCCCGCTACGCGCCAGGGTACGTCAAAGGTAGCTGCGCACCCACACGACCAGCGCCGGCAGGGCCATCAGCAGCGAGGCCACGGCCACCGGTTTCAGGAAGCTGCGCGGGCGCCATTGCGGCCGGCTCAGCCGGGCGACGATGCGGCTTTGTTTGTGGCCGGCAAAGGCGTACCAGACGATGGTGTAGCCGCCCAGCAGCGCACTGGCCGAGAACGCGCTGGTGGGTGCCAGCTGCCCGGCACTCACCAGGTACAGGCCCGAGGCGGTGAACGCCAGCGCCACACCCAGCCACATGCGCGCCACGCGGCGCAGCCGCGGGTCGCCCAGCTCCAGGGCGTTGCGGTGATGCAACCAGGCACCGAACACCGGCGTGAGCACCAGGCTCAGCAGTGCAGCCACATACGGGTTCCACAGAAGCACGGGTTCATCGTCGGGGTTGCCGCCCTGGTCGACCAGATCGTCGGGCGTGATGCTGCGGGTGGCATTGCTCAGGGCCGAATCGACCGAGTCCAGCGGTGTGCCCGCGGGCACCTCGCGCTCGTGCGGCACCAGCGACAAGGGCTGCTGCTGCGCGCTCGCCATCGCCGTGCCATCCGCACAGGCGAGTGCCACCCTGTGAGGGCGTGTGGCAGTGGCCTGGGACGGCATGGCTGGGTACTCGCAGGGCGGCTGATGGTCGAGCAACCATGATGCCTGCACCATCCGTGCGCGAACCTGACAGCCATCCTGCCGATTGACTACGGCGAAAGCCTGCCGCGACTTCAGCCGCGGTAACTCGGGTCGATGCAGTCGATCACACGTCTCATGGCGTCGAAGCCGTCCTGTCCGGCGCCGTACTTGGGGTTGAAGTTCAGGGCGTCGCGCACACAGCCTTCGAGCACGGCCGGGGCGATGGGGCGCAACTTGCCCAGCGCCTGCGACGTGACCTGCACTTCACACGCGCGCTGCAGCAGCCACATCAGGGCAAAGGCGTGTGGCAGGGTCTGGCCGATGGTGACGGGGCCGTGGTTGCGCAGCAGCAGCACCGGTTTTCCGTCGGCACTGGCCAGGATGCGTTTGCCCTCGTCCAGGTGCACCGTGATGCCCTCGAACTCGTGATACGCCACCTTGCCGTAGAGCTGGGCGGCGTAGAAGTTGGTGTAGCTCAGGCCGTCTTCCAGGCAACACACGGCCATTGTGGGTGTGGTGTGCACATGCATCACGCAGTGCGCGTCGGGCAGGGTAGCGTGGATGGCGCCGTGGAAGGTGAAGCCGGCCGGATTGATGGGCCAGTCGCTGTTGCCGATGATGTTGCCCAACACATCCACCTTGACCAGGTTGGACGCTGTCACCTCGCTGTAATGCAGCCCGAAGGGGTTGATCAGGAAGTGCCCGGCCTCACCCGGCACCCGCAGCGAGATGTGGTTGTAGATCAGCTCGCTCCAGCCGAGGTGATCGAAGATGCGATAGGCGGCGGCGAGTTCGACGCGTGCGTGCCACTCTGCTTCGCTGTATCGCTTGGGGCGGGGATAGGCGCTCATGGTGGGTGTCTCCTTGTGGTCGGCAGGCCGTGTGATCGAAGATGCCGCGCTGCCGTGGCGGCGGCCGGCCCGGGCCGCCGTTCAACTATCGTCAGACGAAACGAAAGGCCACCGAGCCGAGCGGCCCGTAATCGACGTGGAAGCCATCACCCGCCACCGCGCCCACCGGCCGGGTGAACGATCCGGCCAGCACCACCTGACCGGCTTCGAGCCGCTCGCCATGGGGCGCGATCTTGTTGGCCAGCCAGGCCACGCCGTTGGCCGGGTGGTTGAGCACCCCGGCGGCCAGGCCGGTCTCCTCGACCACGCCGTTCTTGTGCAGCAGGGCGCCGACCCAGCGCAGGTCCACGTCCATCGGCTTGACCGGCCGCCCGCCCATCACGATGCCGGCATTGGCGGCAAAGTCGCTGATGGTGTCCTGCACCTTGCGCATGACCTTGGTGTCGCGGTCGAACTGCTCGATACGGGCGTCGATGATCTCGATGGCCGGCACCACATAGTCGGTGGCCGACAAGACGTCGAACAGCGTCACGCCCGGCCCCTGCAGCGGTTTGCCCAGGATGAAGGCCAGCTCCACCTCGACGCGTGGTGCGATGAAGCGGTCGATCGGGATGTCGCCGCCCGCGTCGAAGAACATGTCGTCCATCAGCGGCGCGTAGTCGGGCTCGGTGATCTGGCTGGACAACTGCATGGCGCGCGAGGTGAGGCCGATCTTGCGGCCCTTGATCGTGCGGCCGGCGGCAAGCTCCAGCGCCACCCAGGCGCGCTGCACGGCGTAGCCGTCGTTGACCGTCATCTCGGGGTACTGCTTGGAAAAGTGCCTCAGCTGCACGCGGTGTTTGCGGGCATCGCGCAACTGATGCGCCAGGCTCTGGATGGTGTCGTCACTCAACATGATGGGGTCCCTGGGCTACTTGTTGAACAGCGGATGCAGCGAGCTGTTCTTCGCGTCGAAGACCTCGGGGCCTTCGTCGATCTGCAGCGTCACGCCGATATGGCTGGTGGCGAGTTGCGGCGCGAAATGCGCCTTGGCGCAGGCTTCGAGCGCACGCCCCACCGCCTGCTGGGTGGCGGCACTGCGCCCGCGCGCCATGCGCAGGTTGATGTAGACAAAGGCGTAGTCGCCCGTGCCACCGGCGGCCAGTCCGGCCGCGCCGCCGTCACCCACCGCGAAGTGCCTGGCCGGGTAGGCCAGCACCCGCACGCCACCCGTGGGGAACACCGGCTTGCCGGACTCGGCATCGGTCTGGGCACACATGGTGGCGGCCAGAGCGCGGCACAGCGCCCCCATGTCGCTGCCGCCTTCGTCGAGTGGTGCGTCCAGGTTGGGGGTGTAGAGGATGACGAGGTGCGGCATGGTGGTTGAGCTTGATGCGGCTGGTATGACGGCAGCGCGTGATGGGCTTGATGCGCTTGATTCGGCAGGGGCCAGATGGTGCAGGCAGGCGCCGCGCTTCAGGCCTCCACCAGATCAGAGACGCGAAAAAGCGCGGTAGCCCTCGGCCGCCGACGCCTGGGCCTTAGGCACCTGTGAGCCTGTGACGGGCGTGACCGGGAACACCGCGTTGAGCTGGCCCGTGCCCGAGGCGCCGAAGTAGGGCGTCACGATCTCGGCCTGGCCGCGGTATTCACTCCAGCCCAGCGCGCCCAGCATCATGGCCGTGTCGTGCATGAAGCCTTCGCCGTGGCCCTTGGCAGCGTATTCGGGCAGCATCTCGCAGAAGTCCGGCCACTGCCCGGACTGCCACATCTCGAGCACACGTAGGTCGAGTTGTTCGAGAAACGGGCTCCAGATCTTGAACGCGAACTCGGGCGCCAGGCCGTTCTGCGCAAAGCGGTGGCTCAAGCTGCCACTGGCCAGAAACGCCACCGTGCCGTCGTACTGCTCCTCGACCGCCTTGCGCATGGCCCAGCCCAGCCGTGCGCTGTCGGCCAGGTAGTGCACGGTGCACAGGGCCGACACCGAGATCACCTTGAAGTGCTGGTCGGCATTCATGTAGCTCAGCGGCACCAGCGTGCCGTACTCGGGGTCGAGTGTGGTGTTGTGATGCGCCAGCGTCTCCACGCCGTGATCACGACACGACTGCGCCAGCAGCTGACCCAGCTCCGGATTGCCCGGGCTCTCGAACGGCATGTTCGCGATGAAGTGCGGCAGCTCGTTGCTGGTGTACAGACCCTTGAAATGCGGCGCGCAGTTGATGTGGTAATTCGCGTTGACCAGCCAGTGCGTATCGAACACCACCAGCGTGTCCACGCCCAGTTCACGACAGCGCCGGCTGATCTCTCCGTGGCCATCGATCGCGTCCTGGCGCGTGCCCTTGCGCGGGCCGTCCAGCTCCGACAGATACATCGACGGGACGTGGGTGATCTTTCCGACGAGTGCGAGTTTGCCCATGGTTAGTGCCCCCAATGTGGAATGTGATGTGAGCCCAATGACACCGCGACGTTCTTGGGTTCGAGGAAGACCTCGTAGCTCCAGGTGCCTCCTTCGCGGCCAGTGCCCGACGCCTTGGTGCCACCGAACGGCTGGCGCAAGTCGCGCACGTTCTGGCTGTTGACGAAACACATGCCGGCTTCGATGGATGCGGCGACGCGATGCGCCTTGCCGAGGTTCTCGGTCCACACGTAGCTAGAGAGGCCATACTGGATGTCATTGGCGATGCGAATGGCGTCGGCCTCGTCGTCGAAAGGGATCAGGCAGGCCACCGGGCCGAAGATCTCGTCCTGGGCGATCTTCATGCGGTTGTCGACATCGGCAAATACGGTGGGCCAGACGAAGTTGCCGCGTTGCAGGTCGGCGCCAAGTTCGGGCGCGTAGCTCGGGCGGTCGATGCCACCGCACAGCATGGTGGCGCCTTCCCTGGGGCCGAGTTCGATGTAGCTGCGCACCTTGGCCAAGTGGGCTGGGCTGATCATGGGGCCGATGATGGTGCTATCTGCCAGCGGGTCACCCACCGTGATGCGGCGTGCACGGGCGGCGAACTTCTCGGCGAAGTCGGCGTAGATGCGGCGCTCCACCAGGATGCGGCTGCCTGCGGTGCAGCGCTCGCCGTTGTTGGAGAAGATCATGAAGATCGCGGCGTCGAGCGCACGGTCCAGATCGGCGTCGGCAAAGATCACGAAGGGGCTCTTGCCGCCGAGTTCCATACTGAACTTCTTGAGGCCCGCCGACTGCACGATGCGATTGCCCGTGAGGGTGGAGCCGGTGAAGGAAATGGCGCGTACATCCGGGTGCGCGCACAGCGGTTCACCCACGTCCTTGCCGTAGCCGTGCACGACGTTGAGCACACCGGGCGGCAGGCCGGCTTCGAGCGCCAGTTCACCTAGGCGCGCCGCAGTGAGCGGCGAGAGCTCGCTCATCTTCAGCACTGCCGTGTTGCCGAAGGCCAGGCAGGGCGCGGTCTTCCAGGTGGCCGTCATGAACGGCACGTTCCACGGGCTGATCAGCGCACACACACCCACGGGGTGAAAGAGTGTGTAGTTCAGGTGCGTGGGGGTGGGGTAGGTGTGGCCATCGACCCGCGTGCACATCTCGGCGAAGTACGTGAAGTTGTCGGCCGCCCGTGGCACCAGTTGTTTGCCGGTCTGGCTGATGGACTGGCCGGTGTCCTCGGTCTCGGTGCGGGCGATCTCGGGCACGTGTCTCGTGATGAGTTCGCCGAGCTTCCTCATCAGCGCCGCGCGTTCGGTCGCGGGGCGCGAGGCCCAGGCCGGAAAGGCCGCCTTGGCCGCAGCCACCGCGGCGTTCACCTCGTCCGCACTCCCACGTGCCACCTCGGCCAGCACCTGCCGGTTGGACGGGTTGACGGTCTCGAAGTAGTCATTGCCGCCTTGCGGCTTGCCGTTGATCAGATGCTCGATGCGCATCGTTGTCTCCTGTGGTCCTGCTGCCGGATCACCTTGTCGCTACGGGGTGATCGTGGGGTTGTCCGGTCGATGGCCTGTGTCGGTCGTCTTGCCTGAACGTCGGTGTCTGTCGCTGTTGCTGTGTCGCCTGCGCCTTGTGGTGAACGGCTGTATTGGCTGGTCTCAGCGGCCGAAGACCGTATCGCTTGCAAGCGTGCTAACCAGGCGGCCAAGTCCTTCGACCTCGCACACCACCTCGTCGCCGGCGTTCACGTTGACGACCCCTTCGGGCGTGCCGGTAAGGATGACGTCGCCCGGCTGCAGCGTCATGAAGGCGCTGAGGTATTCGATGAGTGCGGCCACGTCGTGCACCATGTTGCCGGTGTGGCCCTGCTGGGTGGACTTGCCGTTGACGGTGGTGCGCAGCGTGAGCGCCTGCGGGTCGGGCACCAGCGAGGCGTCGACCAGCCAGGGGCCGAGCACGGTGCCGCCGTCGCGGTTCTTCACGCGCAGGTTGGGGCGAAACCAGTTCTCGAGGTAGTCGCGCACGGCGTAGTCGTTGCAGATGCTGTAGCCGGCGACAACGCTCAGGGCGTCGGCGCGGCTCACCTTGCTGGCGATGCGGCCGATCACCACGGCAAGTTCACATTCGTAGTGCATGAAGCTGGCGTCGGCCGGGCGGCGCGTCTGGCCGCGGTGGCCGATCAGTGCGGACGCGGCTTTCAGAAAGACCAGCGGCTCCTCGGGCTTCTTGGCCGAATTGGCGGCGCTGCGGTCCGACAACTCCTTGGCCAGTTCCTTCACATGGTCGGCGTAGTTCAGGCCCAGGGCGATGACGGTGCCCACTTCGAAGGGTGGCAGCCAGACGACCTGGTCTTCACCCACGACACGGCCATCGTCGAGTTGCAGTCGGATGAGTTCACTGGCGTCGCTCGGCAACTGGCCACCAAGCGGCGTGGCGCCGTGGATGGCGCCGCCGTAGGCGACACGTGCTGTGATCAGCCCGTGTTGACGCGGCTTTGGCGGTGAACTCGTCATGCCGACTCCTCGGCCACCAGGGTGTTCTCGATGCGGCCGATGCCGTCGAAGGTGATGCTCACCGTCTGACCGACACGCGCCAGCGGCGGCTGATGGGTCAGGCCGGTCAGCACGATGTCGCCCGGGTGCAGGGTCATGAACTCGCTCAGGTCGGCGATCAGTTGCGCGACGCCGCGCACACGCCCCGCGGTGCTGGATTGCTGCACCAACTCACCGTCGATGTCGATCCGAAAACTTGCTTCGTCCTGATCACTCACCGCTGAGGCCGGGATCAGGTCGTCGCCGATCACGCAGAAGCCGTCACGTGCCAGGCAGGGCACCGAGGGCCGGTACCAGCTGGCATGCGGCACGGCCACGTCGTTGACGACGCAGTAGCCGGCGACATGGTCGAGCGCATCGACCAGGCTGACCTTGCAGGCCGTGCGGCCGATCACCACGCCGAGCGCAGCACCCATGCGCAAAGCCTCGATACCAGCCGGCACGGTGATGGCGTCACTGCTGCGTGCCCAGGTGTTGCGCGGCTTGATGTACAGCACCGGCGCCCGCGGTGCGGCCTTGTACGGCGCCTGGTGGACGGCCTCGCCGAGCGCGGCCATGTCAGCCGGGTCATTGAGCGCCACGCCGTAGACCGCGCCTCGGCGCGTCGGCATGGCGCCGGGTGTGGCCTGGAAAGACGCTGCTGGCGTGTTCATCGCTGGGGTGCCTGCGGTTCTTGCGGTTCGTGCGTAGTGGAAGTCTTGCGGCGACGCTTGATCAACTTCAGCTGCGCCGCTGCCCTGGTCGGGTGGATGTCTCAGGGTATGCCCGGAGCAAATTCACTGACATCGAAGTGATTGGATCACTAAGATCTCAGCAAAGTCAAACACGAAACGCCTCCGCATTTACCCGTACTCGAACCTGCCGCTCGTCCGCCCACACGCCATGGCTGCTGCCGACACCCATCCCCCCGAACTGCGCCACCGCAATCTGCCGCTGCTGCTGCTGCAGGCGCGCGAGGCGCTGATGGCGCAGTTCCGCCCCCTGCTCAACCAGCAGGGGCTGACGGACCAGCAGTGGCGCATCGTGCGCGCGCTGTTCGACGCCGAGACCGGCGGCGTGCCCGCGCTCGAACCGCGCCAGCTCGGTGATGCCTGCCAGATCTCCAGCCCCAGCATCGCCGGTGTGCTGGCACGCATGGAAGAACTCGGCCTGATCGCGCGTGAGCGTATGGCCGGCGACCAGCGCCGCGTGGCGGTGAGCCTCAGTGCCGCCGGACGCAAGCTGGCGAAGAAGCTCATCACCCAGGTCGAGGCGCGTTACGCCGCACTCGAAGCCGAGATCGGCGTCAAGGTCATGCACGAGGTCTACGATCTGCTGGACGTGCTGATCGGCCACCTCGGTGCCCATGCCGAGCAGCAGGAAGAAGCTGCTGCGTCGGTCAAGCCTGAGTCGACCAGATCTGCGAAACCCACCAAGGCGGCCAAGTCAATATCCAACGGCAAGATCGCACCGGCGCGCAAGTCTGCAGCTCGCGCCAACAGCCGCGACGCCTGACCCCCATGGAAGTCCAGTTCACCCGCGAGATCGAGCAGCTGCGCCAGGGCGCCGGCACGGTGTTTCATGGCGAAGGCATCCTGGCCATCACCAAGGCGCTGTTGCAGTCGGGTGTGTCGTACATCGGCGGCTACCAGGGCGCGCCGGTGTCGCATCTGCTGGATGTGATGGTGCAGGCGCGGCCCTACCTCGATGAGCTGGGCGTGCATGTCGAAGCGTGCGCCAATGAGGCCTCCGCCGCGGCCATGCTCGGCGCCTCGCTGCATTACCCCGTGCGCGGTGCGGTGACGTGGAAGAGCATCGTCGGCACCAATGTGGCGGCCGATGCCTTGTCGAATCTGTCGTCGCCCGGCGTGAAGGGCGGCGCGCTCATCGTCTCGGGCGAGGACTACGGCGAAGGCGCCAGCGTCATCCAGGAGCGCACGCATGCGTTCGCGATGAAGTCCACGCTGCTGCTGCTCGATCCGCGGCCGGACCTGAGCGTGATGGTCGACATGGTCGAACACGCCTTCGCCATGAGCGAGGCCAGCAACATGCCGGCCGTGCTGCAACTGCGCATTCGCGCCTGCCATGTGCGTGGCAGCTTCGTCTGCAAGGACAACGTTGCGCCGGCCATCTCGTCGCGCACGCCGCTGGCCGAACCGTCGAGCTTCGACTACGGCCGCCTGGCGCATCCGCCGGTGATCTTTGCGCACGAGAAGCTCAAGGTCGAGCAACGCATCCCGGCCGCGCAGCGCTACATCCGCGAGCACCGGCTCAACAACCACATCGACGGCCCGCTCGAACAGGTCGGCCTCATCGTGCAGGGCGGCATCTACAACTCGCTGATGCGCGCGCTGCAACTGCTCGGTCTGGCCGATGCTTTCGGCGCCAGCCAGGCGCCGCTGCTGGTGCTCAACGTCACCTATCCGCTCGTACCCGACGAGGTGGTCGACTTCTGTCGCCAGCACGAAGCCGTGATGGTGCTCGAAGAAGGCGCGCCCGAATACATCGAGCTCGACATCTCCGCCGCACTGCGCCGCGCCGGTGTGCACACCGCGCTGCATGGCAAGGACCTGATGGCCGCCAGTGGGTCGGCCGCAGGTGAATACAACGTCGAGGTGCTGGCGCGTGGCTTGATCGGCTTCTTCGATCGCTACCTCGGTGCGGCCGGTGATGGTCGTGCGGCTAACGGCACCACCGCGGCGTCGCCCTCGACCGTAGCAGATGCCCTGGGCGCCGCCACGATACGTGCCGGCCTTGACGCTGGCCGCGCCTGGCTGGCGGCCAACAACGCGCACCGTTCTTCAGCGGCCGCCTTGCTCGGCACACCACTGCCACCGCGCCCGCCCAATTTCTGCATCGGCTGCCCCGAGCGCCCGGTGTTCTCGGCCCTGAAGCTGGCGCAGCAGGCCGTCGGCCCGGTGCATGTGGCGGCCGACATCGGCTGCCATGCCTTCGCCACCTTCGAGCCGTTCTCGTCGGGCCATTCGATCCTGGGCTACGGCATGAGCCTGGCCAGCCGCGCCGGCGTGTCGCCGCTGATGCAGCGCCGTGTGCTCAGCGTGATGGGCGACGGCGGCTTCTGGCACAACGGCCTGCTCACAGGTGTGCAGAGCGCGCTGTTCAACGGCGACGATGCCGTGCTGCTCATCATGAAGAACGGCTACACCTCGGCCACCGGCACACAAGACATCATCTCCACACCCGATGACGAAGCCAAGGCCGCCGCGCCCGACAAACATCAGAGCCTGACCCACAAGAACCAGACCATCGAGACCACGCTGAAAGGCCTGGGTGTGTTGTGGCTTCGCGTCGTCGACAACTACGACGTCACCGCCATGCGCACCACGCTGGAGGACGCCTTCACCAGCGACTTCAGTGGCCTCAAGGTGATCATTGCCGAAGGTGAATGCCAGCTCGAACGCCAGCGCCGCATCAAGCCGTGGATCGCCGGTTTGCTCAAGCGCGGTGAACGCGTCGAGCGGGTCAAGTACGGCGTCGACGAGGACGTGTGCACCGGCGATCACGCCTGCATCCGCCTGTCGGGCTGCCCCACGCTCACGCTCAAGGACAACCCGGATCCGCTCAAGGTCGACCCGGTGGCGACTGTCATCGATGGCTGTGTCGGGTGTGGCTTGTGTGGTGCCAATGCGCACGCCGCAACCTTGTGCCCGAGCTTTTATCGGGCCGAGGTGATCAGCAATCCTGGATGGCTCGAACGTGTTGTCGACGGCGTGCGTTCGTCGGTTCGTCGCTTGTTGTTGCCGGCTTGATCGGGGCTGTCTGCATGCTCGAACTGTTGTTTTCGACGAGTGGAGCGGCCAGGGCACAGGGGGCGGGCCCGGTTCCTCATGCGTCCCTAAATCGTCACCGGGCCCGCCCCCTGCGCCCTGGCGAGCAGCATGGGCCGACTTGGGCGATCAGGCCAATGACATGTGCTTGGGGTGGTGCGTGTGATGTGACAGTGACGCCTTCCAAGCTGGTATTGAGTGCTGACGCCGAATTGCTGCCGAGTCACATTCCGCCGGGTCTGGAAGTTGAGCGTGTTGGGCTGACTTCGCACACCTCGCTGGTTCGGATTCGGGTGGGGGTGGGCGGCCGTCGGCGCGATTTAGGGACGCATGAGCGCCGGCGGCTGCCCGCCCGCGCCCGGATCGCGCCACACCCTGCGCAGGCGAAGGCCCAAGCAAATCAAGCCCATCCCTCATGAGCGAACTCGATACGACAAGGCCGGTCACCATCCTGCTCAGCGCCCTGGGCGGCGAGGGCGGTGGCGTGCTGGCCGACTGGCTGGTGGATACCGCGCGCCACTGCGGGCATGCCGTGCAGGGCACATCGATTCCCGGCGTGGCGCAGCGCACGGGCGCGACCACCTACTACGTCGAGATCTTCCCGTTGCCGGACAGCGCGCTGGGCGGACGCAAACCGGTGTTCGGGCTGTACGCCGTGCCGGGCGGGCTGGATCTGCTGGTGGGGTCGGAGTTGATGGAGGCCACGCGGCAATGTGCGCTCGGTCTGGTGTCGCCAGACCGCACTGCCGTGGTCGCGTCGACCAGCCGCAGCTACACCACCATCGAACGTATGCAGCAGGCCGATGGTCGGGTGCCCGAGTCCAAGCTGGTCGAGGTGTTGCGCAGCAATGCCCGCGAGCTAGAACTGCTCGACATGGCCACCCTGGCGCAGCAGAGCAACGCGGTCGTGAGCGCCGTCATGTTCGGCGCCCTGGCGGGCTGGTGTTGTGCGAGTGGGCTGCTGCCGTTCGAGCGCGCGGCGTATGAAGCCACCATCCGCGCGGGCGGCAAGGGCGTCGAGCCCAGCCTGCGCGGCTTTGCGGCGGCCTGGGACCGTGTCGTCAACGCCAAGTCGCAGCGCGATCGGTTGATGGCCGTGGCGCGCGAGGTCAGCGCCGAACTGGCCGCCGAGGCCAAGGCGAAGTTGCCGGTACTGCCGCCGGCCGTGGCAAAGCGACTGCCGGCTGCCTTGCATGACATCACGGCGCTCGGCTACGACCGGCTGCTCGACTATCAGGACGCGGCCTACGCCGAGCTGTATGTGCAGCGGCTCGAGCGGCTGCTTGTTGTTGCTGGTACCGACGCACTCGCCGCTGTCAACGAGGTGGCGCGCTGGCTGGCGCTGTGGATGGCGTTCGACGACATCGTGCGAGTGGCGGAGCTCAAGGCCCGTGCCAGCCGGTTCGATCGTGTACGGCGCGAGGTGAAGGTGGCGCCGGGAGAGTTGCTGCGTGTGCATGACCACTTCAAGCCCGGCGTGCCGGAGTTCGCCGCGATGTTGCCTTCGCGTTGGGCGCAGGCCTTGCATCGCTGGGATGCGCGTCGGGTCGCGCGCGGCCGGCTGCCGTATGCGTTGCCGCTGGCGCTGCCCAGCCACAGCGTGGTCGGGCTGGTCGCGCTGCGGCTGCTGGGTAGCTTCAAGCGCGTGCGCCGCTGGGGCAGCCGTTTTGGGGTGGAGCAGGTCTTGATCGAGCGCTGGCTGGCGGCCGTGGGACGTGGCCTGGGTGAAGACGCTGCGCTCGGCTTGCAGATCGCTTGTTGCGGCCGGCTGATCAAGGGTTACGGCAGCACCAACGAGCGCGGCAAACATCACCTGCTGCATATCGTCGATCAGCTGGCGTTTGCGCCGGCGGTGGGTGATGCGCCGGCGCGGGGCAGGGCGGTGGGGGCGGCGCTGACTGCTGCGCTGGCCGATGACGCCGGCAAGAAGCTCGACGCCACGCTGGTGGCACACGGTGCGGCGCCGCGCCCGGTGGTGGCCCAGCCGATCCGTTGGTATGCCCGGGGCAAACGTCCGGCGTCGACGACGTGAAGTCGAGTGACATGAGCAGCGGTCGACCTTGTCCGACACCGAGCGGCAGCTTGCGCCGTGGCAAGCGACACGAAAAATTCTGGCCGCAGTGGCGGGCAATGAAGGATTTCCCTGCCGGTAGTCGCAGGGATTGCTCTGGACAATGCCGGGCGCCCAATGTGGCCCGACATGCGTGAACCACTGTAGCGACAGTAGCGAGGAGATTTAGATGCAAGAGCCCATGCCGGATGCGGCCGGCCCCGCTGGATTTGGCCCGGGCGGGCGAGCGCTGATGCTGGCCTGCAAGGTGGCTGCCGTGGCGGGCGGCCTGGTGTTCGTGGCGCTGGTGCTCATGTCCATCGTGTCCATCGTCGGACGCAAGTTGTGGTCCGTGCCCGTGCCGGGCGACCTCGAGCTGATGCAGATGGGTGCAGCAGTGGGCTCGTCGGCCTTTTTCGCTTATTGCCACCTGGTGCGTGGCGACGTGAAGGTCGACTTCTTCACCCAGCACTGGAAGGCCAGCCGCGTGGCTGTGCTCGACGCCATCGGCTCGTTGCTGGTGGGCCTGTTCGGCGCACTTATCTCGTGGCGCACCACGGTGGGCGCGATCTCGCTGTTCGGTGATGGCGAGACTTCGGCCATCCTGGGCTGGCCGATCTGGCTGGCGCAAGCCCTCATGATCCCGGGCTTCGTGTTGCTGGCCGCGGCGGGCTTTTACATGAGCTGGCACTTTGTGGGCAAGGCGCGCACGGGGGGCCTCGCATGATCAGTGGCATCACCGTTGGCGGCATCATCTTTGCCGTTCTGCTCGTCATGCTGGTGGTGCGTGTGCCCATCGGCATCGCCATGTTCATCAGCGGCGCGGGCGGTTACCTCTACCTGACCGACGGCAACCTCATGCCGCTGCTCAACACACTCAAGAGCACGGCCTACGCGCGGCTGTCCAACTACGACCTGGCGGTGTTGCCGCTGTTCATGTTGATGGGGCAGTTCGCCACACACGGCGGACTGAGTCGCAGCTTGTTCAGATTCGTGAGTGCCTTTCTTGGCCACCGGCGTGGTGGGGTGGCGATGGCGGCCGTGGGTGCTTGCGCAGGTTTTGGCGCCATCTGTGGCTCGTCGCTCGCCACGGCCGCGACCATGGGCCAGGTGGCGTTGCCTGAACTGCGCCGCCACGGTTACGCCGGCAGCCTGGCCACCGGGGCACTCGCCGCGGGCGGCACGCTGGGCATCATGATTCCGCCCTCGGTGCCGCTGGTGATCTACGCCATCCTGACGCAGGAATCGATCGGCAAACTCTTCATGGCCGCGGTGTTGCCCGGCATCATCGCGATGGTGGGCTACATGCTCGTCATCCAGATCATCGTGGGCATGAAGCCGCACATGGGCCCGGCCGGTGCGCGGGTGGCCTGGCCGGAGCGTATCAAGTCGCTGGTCGAGGTGCTGCCGGTGCTGCTGGTCTTCGTGGTCGTGATCGTGGGCATCTACGGCGGCTGGGCCAATCCGACCGAGGCCGCGGCCATCGGCGCGGCGGCCTGCGGCATCCTGGCGGTGGTGAGTGGCGGCATGCGCGGCAAGGGTCTGCTCGACAGCGCGCTGGGTACGGCCACAGCCACGGCCATGATCTTCCTGGTGCTGATGGGCGCCGACATGCTCAACACCTCGCTGGCCCTGTCGCAGATGCCGGGCGAGCTGGCCACCTGGGTCAAGGACAGCGGCCTGCCGCCGCTGCTGGTGCTGACCATGATCCTGCTGATCTACATCTTCCTGGGCTGTGTGATGGACAGCCTGGCCATGATCCTGCTGACCATACCGATCTTCTACCCGATGGTGATGGGCCTCGATTTCTTCGGCCTGGGCCAGACCGACAAGTCGATCTGGTTCGGCATCCTGGCGTTGATGGTGGTCGAGATCGGCCTGGTGCACCCGCCCGTGGGCATGAACGTCTACATCATCAACCGCCTGGCCAAGGACGTGCCGCTGGTCGAGACCTTCAAGGGCGTGATGCCCTTCCTGGCCAGCGATTTCCTTCGCATCGTCCTGCTCGTCGCCTTCCCCAGTGTGTCGCTGGTGCTGGTGCGCACCTTTGGCTGACAACCGCCGGCACACTTCACCCGTTCTCTTGCTGCCCCTCGCATGGTGCCTGGCACCAACTACCAACGACCTGACCCCTAGACGGAGACATTCCATGACGACCCCACGTTTCACGATCAAGCTTGTTGCTGGCGCCGCGCTGGCTGTGGCCAGCCTGGGCGCCAGTGCCCAGCAGGTGGTGCTCAAGGTGCATCACTTCCTGCCCAGCACCTCGAGCTCGCAGGTCAAGCTGATCCAGCCCTGGTGCGACAAGGTCAACAAGGAGTCGAAGGACCGCATCAAGTGCCAGATCTACCCCTCGATGCAGCTCGGCGGCACACCGCCCCAGCTGATGGATCAGGTGCGTGACGGCGTGGCCGACATCGTCTGGAGTGTGCCGACCTATGCCGCCGGTCGTTTCAGCAAGAGCGAGGTGTTCGAGCTGCCGTTCATGGCCGCCACTGCCAAGTCGGGCAGCCAGGCGCTGTACACGTATATCCAGAAGAACGCACTGGACGAGTTCAAGGGTATCCACATCATCTTCAATCACGTGCACGACGGTGCCTTGCTGCACTTCAAGGAAAAGCAGCCCACCAAGCTCGAAGACCTGAAGGGCCTGAAGATTCGCGCCGCCACCCGCATCAACTCGAAGATGCTTGCCGCGCTGGGTGCCACCCCGGTACAGATGCCGCTGCCGGCCGTGCCCGAAAGCATGAGCAAGGGTGTGATCGACGGCGCCAGCGTGCCGTGGGAAGGTGTGCCCTCGATCAAGCTGCAGGAGATCGCCCGCTACGCCCTCGACACCTCGGCCGGCCTGCCGCGCATGGCCAACACCATCTTCGCCTTCGCCATGAACAAGGCCAAGTACGACAGCCTGCCGGCCGACCTGAAAGCCGTGATCGACGCCAATTCGGGCCTGGCTGCCAGCGCCTGGGCTGGCGAGACGGCCTTCGACGACGTGGTCGCGCCGCACCAGAAGCAGGCCCGTGACGCCGGCGAGAAAATCGTCTTCCTCGACAAGGGTGAATACGACCGCTGGGTCAAGATGACCGAGCAGATCGACGACGAGTGGGTCAAGGACGTGACCGCCAAGGGCGGCGACGGCAAGAAGCTGATCGAAGAGGCGCGTGCGCTGATCAAGCAGTACTCGAAATAAGCGACGCAAGACGTCGCGGGGGCTTGCCGGTGGGTTCCTAGAATCCGCCCGGCATGACGAGCCTTGATCTTCCCCTGCACATCGCCGGCCTGACGCCCGGGCTGGCACCCATCCCCGCCGCCGATCCCCCCACACGTTGCGACGTGCTGGTGGTGGGCGCCGGGCCGGCAGGCAGCGCCTGTGCACGCGCATTGGCACTGGCCGGCATCGATGTGGTGCTGGTCGATCAGCACGAGTTTCCGCGCGACAAGATCTGCGGTGATGGGTTGATCCCCGACGCCCACGCCGCGCTGCGCGAACTGGGCGTGTACGACGAGGTGATGGATCAGGCGCACCGCGTGAGCCACGTGGGCTGCATCGCGCCGCGGGGCGGCCGGGTCGATGTGCCCGGCCAATTGGCCGTGTTGCCGCGCCGCCGGCTCGATCATCTGCTGGTGCGTGCTGCCCAACGCGCCGGTGCACACCTGGCCACACCCTGGCGTTTCGGCGCACCCATCGAGGAAGGTGGCCGTGTCGTCGGCGGCAAGTTGATCCGTGGTCAACGCGACGGCGGCGCTGCACAGGTGATCGACGTGCAGGCGCGCTGGGTCGTGCTGGCCACCGGTGCCGGCATGCAGGCCATGGTCGGCGCTAGCCTGTGTGAACGGCGTGCGCCCAGCGGCCTGGCGCTGCGCACTTACGTGCATCACACCCATTTGCCTCAGGCCATTCAGGCGATGGAGGTGGTCTGGCATCGCCGCCTGAGCCCTGGCTACGGCTGGGTGTTCCCGTGTGGTGGTGATGTCTACAACGTCGGGGTGGGTGTCTTCGACAGCCAGCGGCGCGAGCGTGAAGCCCCACAGCGACATCCACCCGACACCAATCTGCGCCATTTGTTCGACGCGTTTGCGGCCTGCCATGCCTCGGCCGGCGAGTTGCTGCAAGGTGGCACCCAGCTCGGCGACGCCGGCCTCAAGGGCGCACCGCTGCGCTGCACCCTGACGGGCGCCAAACTCGGCCGCCCCGGCCTGCTGGCCACCGGCGAAGCCATCGGCAGCACCTACGACTTCACTGGTGAAGGCATCGGCAAGGCACTGCAGACCGGCCTGCTGGCCGCCCGGGTGTTGCTCGAAGCGCGCCGCGGCGTGGCAGCGGCCGGCTCGGCCCGGTCCCCGGCGAGTGGCCTGGCCGATGGATCGCGCTCGCCGGCGGGTCACTCGGCCGGCACCGCCGATACCCCTGCCACCGACGCCGCCGTGCTGGCGCGTTACGGCGCCGCCATCAACGCGCTGCGGCCGCAGTTCGAGCTGTATGCCAAAGCCAACCGGGTGAACAGTCAGCCCTGGCTGGCCGATCTGGTGATCTGGCGTGCCCGGCGCAGCGAACGGTTGCGCCGGCGCATGACCGGTGTGCTCGAGGAAACCACCAACCCCGGCCATCTCCTGACCCTGCAAGGGCTGTGGAAGCTGATGATGCAATGAAGCGGCCAACCCTGCTGATCATCAACGTGCTGGGTTTCCAGCTCGGCTGGATTGCCTGCGTCACGCTGCGGTCACCCGGTCTGCTGGTGGCGCTGCCGGTGCTGGCGTGGTTCGTCTGGCAGGCGCCGCGGCCGGCGCGGGCAGTCGGGCTGTTGCTGGCCTGCACGTCGATCGGCCTGTTGGCCGACGGTCTGATGCTCGGCTCGGGCCTGCTGCGTCTGGTCGGACTGCCGTCCTGCGGCGACGGCCTGCCGGCTGACTGGCTGCACCTGGCCTGCAGCGCGCCGCCGCCGCCCTGGCGCGCGGGCTTGTTGCTGGCGCCAGCCTGGATGGCGGTGCTCTGGCCCTTGCTCGGCAGCACGCTCAACCAGTCGATGGCCTGGTTGCAGGGGCGCTGGTGGCTGGCCGCCGTGCTGGGTGGTGTGGGCGGTCTGGCTTCGTACGAAGCCGGTGTGCGGCTCGGCGCCATCGAGATGGTCGACGTGGCGGCCTGCCGCTGGCTGCTGGGGCTGGGCTGGGCGGTGCTGATGCCGGCGCTGCTGGCGCTGGCCCGGCGTTGGCGCTGACAGCGATGGTGTCGCTGCGACCCGTGTTGACGCTGCGACCGATGCTCACGCTGTGTCCTGTGGCGGCGCTGCCGACGCTGCACTGAACTTGGCGCCGGCTGTGGCGCCGGCGCCGTGGCGGGGTCAGGTCACCGAGGCGCAGTTGGGTTTGCAGACCATCTCGGTGCGTCCGAACATCCGTTTGGCCTGCAGCTGGTCGGGGCGGCGGTGTTTGCCACACAGCAGGCACGAACGTGTGGCGCCACTGCCCAGGAAGGGTGATCCGCCTTCCTTGCTGGTGTAACGCAGGCCGTTGGACGAGAGCTTGGTCGACGTGTCTTTGCTCATGCCGGCATTGTCGTGCGGCGTCGCCGTGCCAGCTGCCGAGCAGCCATGGCCATGAGCCAGCTCAAGGTCGCGCGGGCCGTGCCGACAACAAGGTGGACATCCATCCTTGCCGTCAGCGCCACTGGCGGCCACTCGACATGCCTGCACCTGCATCCGACACGTGGCCACTGGCCGGGCTGCGTCGCCTCGACCCGGCTGCCGGTGCTGCGTCGGTCGACCCACCGCCCACCGCCACGGTGCACGCCAGACTGTCGGGTGATCCGGTGGTCTGGCTGCTCGGACTGGCGCTGTTCGCCGTCACGGCTATGTGGGCGGGGCTGTACTTCGCGGTGACGAGTGACTACCGCAACACCGGTCGGCAGGCCGAGGTCAACCTGTCCAATCTGACCCGTGCCTTTGCGGAACACACGTCCAAGACGATCGAAGGGGCCGATCAGGCGGTGCGTTTCGTGCGCGCCGAGTACCTGCAGGACGGACCCCGGTTCAATCTGGGCGACTACCAGCGCACCCGCGACATCATCGGCGACGACTATCACCTGCTGTCGGTCATCGGTGCCGATGGCTTCGTGGTGACCTCGAGCCAGCCGTTCACCCGTGTGGACCTGCGCGAGCGTGAACACTTCAAGGTGCATGCCGAAGGGGGCGCCGATCACCTGTTCTTGAGCAAGCCCGTGCTGGGCAAGGTGTCGGGCAAGTGGTCGATCCAGGTGACGCGCCGCATCGACGACACGTTGGGGCGTTTTGCCGGCGTGGTGGTGGTGTCGATGCCGCCGAGTTATTTCACCCGCTTCTACCGCGATGTCGACCTCGGCCCGAGCGGCTTGTCGGCGCTCATCGGCCGTGACGGTGTGGTGCGGGCACGCGCCACCACCACCGGTGCCGACCAGGGCCAGGACATCCGCCACGGCGACCTCTTCAAGGCCATGCGCGAGCACCGCCACGGCGTGGCACAGGTGCGCAGCACGATCGACGGTGTCGAGCGGCTCTATGCATTTCGCACCCTCGAGCGCTACGACCTCTATGTCGCAACCGCGATGGGTGTGGCCGAGGTGTACCAGGAGCCGCGCCAGCGTGCCTGGTTGTGGTCGGTGTCGGCGCTGTGTGTGACGCTGGTGATCGGCCTGTTCACCGTGCATGCGGTGCGGCGTGCGCGGCGCCAGCGCCGCCTGATGCAGGAGCTGATCGTCAGCCAGGAAAAGGCCGACTCGGCGAACCGGCTCAAGTCGAACTTCCTGGCCAGCGTCTCGCACGAATTGCGCACGCCACTCAACGGCATCCTCGGCTACGCCGAACTGGTGCGTGACACCAGCAGCGACGACGAGGCACGCGAGTTCGGCGGCATCATCCACAGCAGTGCCGAACATCTGCACCAGCTCGTCAACACCATCCTCGACCTGGCCAAGATCGAGTCAGGGCACCTGGCGACCAGCATCGCGCCGGCCAACCTGCCGCTGCTGCTCGACGAC
This sequence comes from Candidatus Intricatilinea gracilis, assembly GCA_016702605.1. Taxonomy (GTDB): domain Bacteria; phylum Pseudomonadota; class Gammaproteobacteria; order Burkholderiales; family Burkholderiaceae_C; genus Sphaerotilus; species Sphaerotilus gracilis. The sequence goes on along the minus strand of JADJDQ010000003.1, from coordinate 238,723 downwards.
GTGAAGCTGCTGCACGCCGTACACGCACAGCAACGCGGCCTGACGCTGCAGCTCGACCTGGCCGCCGATTGCCCCACCACGATCGACACCGACCGCACGCGCCTGCTTCAGGTGTTGACCAACGTGGTCAACAACGCCATCAAGTTCACCGAACAAGGTGGCATCACACTCAGCGCCCGTGCCTGGGGCAGTGGCGTCGAAGTCACCGTGGTCGACACCGGCATCGGCATTGCGTCCGACCGCATCGGCGAGTTGTTCACCCGCTTTCAGGCCGTGTCGTCGAACTGGGGAATTGCCGGACAGGGCGCCGGTCTGGGCCTGCCGCTGGCCAAGGAGCTGATCGAGCGGCTCGGCGGCGTCATGAGCCTGCGCTCCGAGCTCGGTCGCGGCACCCGCGTGACCATCCGCCTGCCCCTGTCGGCGCCGGCCACGGAGGAACGAGGTGCGACAAAACATCCGGCTGTGGCCGCTTGAGCGGGCCGTGATGCCGGCTCCCCCCATGGTCGAATCACAGGATCTGGATCCCCGCAGCCGCCCGGATCTGCCAAGTCACTGCGAGCGCCCACCATGAGCCCCACCGCCCTGATCGTCGACGACAACCAACTCAACACCCACCTGGCTCGGCACATGTTCAAGCGCCTGGGCTGGCAAGCCGAGGTGGCCTCGGGTGGCGCCGCGGCGCTGGCGTTGCTGGGTCAACGCAGCTTCGACCTGGTGTTGCTCGACCTGCGTATGCCCGGTCTGGACGGTGAAGAAGTCTGCCGGCGCATCCGCAACGATCTGGGTCACACCACGCTGCCGGTGATCGCCTACACGGCGCATGGCATGCCCGAAGAACGTGAACGTATGCTGGCGAGCGGCTTCAGCGGGCTGCTGATCAAGCCGATCTCGTTGGCCGATGTGCGACAGGTCTGCGCCAGGTTTGTGCCTGAGCTCGCATCCTGACCACTGTGGCCCGGACCTTGCCCACGACCTCGAGCAGCGCATCACGGCGGTACATCGCAGCAGGCTGTGACTCCTCCGGCGTGGTTAGCACTCTCGGGGGGAGAGTGCTAAACTGACGTCAGGAGGTATGGCATGACTGCTTACGCCGTGAGTGTTCCCGGTTCTTCTGCCCTGACGGTACGTGACCCGTGGGCCATGGTGCCGTCGCTCGGCAATCTTGACGCCTACATCTCGGCCGTCAATCGCATGCCGCTGCTCGAGCCCGAAGAAGAGCGCGG
>JADJDQ010000003.1:0-232500 GCA_016702605.1 Candidatus Intricatilinea gracilis | reverse complement strand
CCATGCGGCTCAGGCGGGCGAATTCGACGGCCCAGCCGGGTTCGTCGACCAGCACGGCGTCGCCCGGGCTGAGCAGGGCGCGCGCCACGGTGTCCAGGGCATGGGTGGCGCCCAATGTGGTGGCAATCTGGCCGGGCTCGGCGTGGATGCCCAGGTCCGCCAGGCGCTGTGCCAGCGCGTTGCGCAGGCGGATGTCGCCGGCCGGTTCGCCGTACCGCAGGCCGCCGTCGTAGGTGCTCAGTGACTTGCGCAGCGCGCGTTGCAGCAGGTCGCCGTCGAGCCAGGCCTCGGGCAAGGTGCCGCTGCCCGGGCCGGCCTGCCGGCTGGTGCCGGCGAACATGCCGCGGATCAGCGCCGTGGCATCCACCGGGCGGGGGCGGGCACTCATCGCGTCCGGCGCGGCGCCGGACTTGCCGGGCAGCGCCTTGCTGCCGGATGAGGCACCCGGCCCGGCTGGTGCGGCATCAAACGCACCGCGCCGCTCGCGCACGTAAAAGCCGCGCTGGCGCCGCGCCTCGACCAGGCCACGCGCCTGCAGCAGATCGTAGGCGGCCACGACCGTGCTCGGGCTCACCTCATGGCGGCGCGCGCAGTCACGCACCGAGGGCAGCCGTGCGCCAGCCACCAGCAAACCCTGGCCGATCTGCTCGCCGAACCGTGCGGCGAGGCGTTCGCTGAGTGGTGCCGTTGCGCTGCCAGGCAGGCCGTGGAGTGATGGCTGTGTGGTTGACGTCATCAGTACAGACAAATCTGTGTTTCGGCCAACTGTACTGCAACTGTGCTGGTGTGGTGCTTCATCATGAGCCCATGAACACCGCATCTCTCGCCATTGACCCGCCATTGCCCGACCTTGCCGCCACAGCCGCAACCCCAGCCACGCCGGTCGATCCCGCGCAGCGTGTGCGCCGTGGCTTGTGGCTGGCCGCGGCGGGTGTGGCGATGTTTGCGTTGACGCTGCCGTTGACACGTCTGGCCGGTGGCACCAGCACTGCGCCGCAGTTGCCGCCCGATCTGGTGGCCTACGGTCGGGCTGCCGTGGCCGGCTTGTTGTCGCTGCTGTGGCTGGTGTGGCATCGGGCTCGCTGGCCGAGCCGGGCGCAGTGGCCGGTGCTGGTCATCGGCGCGGCGGGTGTGGTGCTGGGTTTTCCGCTGGGTGTCGGCTGGGCGGTGCGCGAGGTGCCGGCTGCCCATGCAGCCGTGGTGACCGGTGTGTTGCCGCTGGCCACCGCGCTGGTCGCCACGTTGTGGTTGCGTGAGCGCGCCGGTGCGGCCTTCTGGGCCTGTGCCAGCGCGGGGTGTGCACTCGTGCTGCTCTACGCCTGGACGCAGGGTGGCGGCGCGTGGAGCCGGGGTGACCTGCTGCTGCTGGCAGCCGTCGCCAGCGCCGCCTGTGGCTACGTGGCCGGCGCCCGCCTGAGCGCCAGCGGCATGCCGCCCGAGCAGGTGATCTGCTGGATGCTGGTGCTGGCGCTGCCCGTCACGCTGAGCCTGTCGGCCAGGCAGTTGATGGTGGCAGGCGACGGTTGGCAGTTGAAAAACATTGCCTGGTCGGCCTGGGCCGCGCTGGCCTACCTGGCGCTGGTGTCGATGTGGTTGGGCTTCTTCGCCTGGTACCGCGGCCTGGCGCTGGCCGGCACCTTGCGCGCCAGCCAGTTGCAGTTGCTTCAGCCCTTCCTGTCCATGCTCGCCGCCGTGCCTTTGCTGGGTGAACGGCTCGATCTGCCGACGGTGGCGTGTGCGCTTGCCGTGCTGGCTTGTGTCGCCGCCGGCCAACGCCTGCATCGCCACGGGTGTCCTGCCCGCTGACCCGAATCCCGCCATGTCCCACCGAGAACACCAGCCATGACTCTCTTCACCCCCACCCAGCGCAGCTTGCGCCTGCAGTCGTCACCGCTGCGCGAGCTGCTCAAGTACTGCGAACGCCCGGGCATGTTGTCGATGGCCGGTGGTCTGCCGGCGCCCGAGAGTTTTCCGGTCCAGGCCTTGCGTGCTGCGGCTGATCGCGTGCTGCGCGACACCCCCACCGCTGCGCTGCAATACGGCCCGAGTGAAGGCCTGGCCGGCTTGCGCGACTGGGTGGCCAACCATCTGCGCGGCGCCGGCATGACCGTGAGCGCCGACCAGGTGCTGATCACCAGCGGCTCGCAGCAGGGCCTGGATCTGGTCGGCAAGGTGCTGGCCGAAGAGGGCGCACCGCTGGCGGTCGAAGCACCCACCTACCTCGGCGCGCTGCAGGCGTTTTCGCCTTACGGCCCGCGGTTTGCCGAGATCGCCTGTGACGCCGACGGCCCGCTGCCGGGTGACGTGGCCGACCTGGCGCAGCGTGCACCGGGCTGCCGGCTGGCCTACCTGCTGCCCAACTTCCAGAACCCGACCGGCCGGCTGATCGCCGAGGCACGGCGCGACCAGATCGTGGCCGCCGCCGCACGCATCGGCCTGCCCATCGTCGAGGACAACCCCTACGGCGAGCTCTGGTACGACGCGCCGCCGCCGGCGCCGCTGGCTGCCCGCTGGCCCGAGGGGTGCGTCTACCTCGGCTCGTTTTCCAAGGTGCTCGCACCCGGTCTGCGGCTGGGCTACGTGGTGGCGCCGCCCGAACTGCACACCCGCCTGCTCTACGCCCGCCAGGCGGCCGATCTGCACAGCTCGAGCCTGGCACAACACATCGTGCTGGCGCTGCTGCAGCAAGGCATGCTGGGCACACAACTCGATGCCCTGCGGGCGCGCTACCGCATCAGCCGCGACGCCATGCAGGCCGCGCTGCTGCGCGAACTGCCGCCCGGCTGCACCTGGCAGGCGCCGCAAGGTGGCATGTTCTTCTGGCTCACGTTGCCAGTGGGGCTGGATGCACGGGCCTTGCTTGCGCCGGCCTTGCGGGCAGGTTTCGCCTTTGTGCCGGGCGCCGAATTTTTTGTCGGTGCCGCGCAGGCGGTGTCGCCCGATGAGTGCAGCGGCTCGACGAAACCATCGACCACTGATCCGACCGTGGGCAGTGATGGCCAAGGTCGGCTGGGCATCGACCCGGCACGTACGGTGAGGCTGTCTTTCGTGACGCTGGCGCCCGCCCAGATCGACGACGCCGTGCACCGTCTGGGCCAGTTGTTGTGTCAGCGGCTGGCGGATGCTGGAGGCACTTCGTCGACGCTGTTGCCGATGGCCGAGCCCCAGTTCGAGCCGTCGAACGAACGGTCGATCGAACAGCCCAGGTCGCAGGTGGTCGAGACGACGGCTGAGGTGATCACCCAGCCGCTGTCAGCCACTGCACTGGCGGCGTAAGCTGCCGCGCCGATCCAAAGCATCCTGAGGAGACGATCATGACTTTGCCCCGTGCCGCTGCGCCGAAGCGCCGATTCGTCCAGCTCGACGTGTTCTGCACCGAGGTGCTGCGGGGTAACCCGCTCGCCGTGGTGATCGATGGTGAAGGCCTGAGCGACGAACGCATGCAGGAGTTCGCCCGCTGGACGGCGCTCAGCGAAACCACCTTTCTGTTGCCGCCGACCGACCGCAGGGCCGACTACCACGTGCGCATCTTCACCCCGGGGGGTGAGCTGCCGTTTGCCGGCCATCCGACGCTGGGCAGTTGCCGTGCCTGGCTGGACCAGGGCGGTGTGCCGCGTCAATCCGGGCGCGTGATCCAGCAATGTGGTGTCGGCCTCGTCGAGGTGAGGCTCGAAGCCAGCGGGCGGCTCGCCTTTGCCGCACCGCCGTTGCGCCGCGAGGTGGTCGAGCCGGGCCTGCTGGCCCAGGTGCTGGCGGCGCTGGGCCTGGCGCCGCACGAGCTGATGGCTTCAGCCTGGTTGGACAACGGGCCACGCTGGCTGGGCCTGCAACTCGCCAGCGCCGAGCGGGTGAGGGCGGTGCAACCCGATCACGCCTCGTTGAAACATCTGGCCAAGGTCGGACTGGTGGGCGCCTGTGCCCCGGGCGATGAGACGCAGTTCGAGGTTCGTGGCCTTGCCGCGCCGCTGGGTGTGAACGAAGACCCGGTGACCGGCAGCCTCAACGCCAGCCTGGCGCAGTGGTTGATGGGTGACGGGCGAGCACCCGACAGCTACGTGGCCGCGCAGGGGTCGGCGCTGGGGCGAGCCGGCCGGGTGCACCTTCGGCGCGACGCCGACGGCACGGTCTGGGTGGGCGGCGAGGTGCAGGACTGCATCGCCGGTACAGTGGCACTGTGACGTCGCCACTGAGATTGCCTTCAACGTCGCATTGAAGGCGCAATCAGTGCCGCGCATGCGCTTCGATCCGCTTCGATCGGTTCTTCACCCAGCTCACCATGCACGTCCAGCCCGATCACCTAGTTGTTGTGTGCGACACCCTGGCCCAGGGGCGCGAGTGGTGTCAGTCCACCTTGGGCGCCGAGCCGCAGGCGGGTGGCAAACATGACTGGATGGGCACACACAACCTGCTGCTCGACGTGTCGTCACCCACGCAGGCCCAGGTCTACCTCGAACTGATCGCCATCGACCCGGATGCACCTGCACCCGCACGGCCGCGCTGGTTCGGCATGGACGAGCCGGCACTGCGCGCGCTGGTCGCCCAGGCGCCGCAACTGGTGGCCTGGGTCGGGCGTTCGCCGCAGGTCGACATGCACCGCTGGGGCCTGATCACCGTGGGTCAGCAGGTCGGCCCGATCGTGCCGTGCAGCCGCACCCGCGCCGATGGCAGCGTGCTGAGCTGGCAGATCGTCGTGCGTGAGGACGGCAAACGCCTGCTCGGCGGCGCGCTGCCGGTGCTGATCGAGTGGAAGGGTGAGCACCCATGCGACAGGCTGGCACCAAGTTCGGTGCGTTTCGAGCAAGTGGTGGCGCGTGGTCTGCCGCAAAGAGCGGTCGATGTGATGCGCCTGCGCGGCGTGGCTCGGCCAGACGACGCCGGGCCGGCGCTGCAGGTCGAACTCGAAACGACGCAGGGCCGGAGATTGCTCGCCAGCCCTGCGTGGTGACGTCCTGCGTATGAAGTGACGCTGGGCTGAACTCGACGTGTGCAGTGAGCATCGAGGGGCTCGATGCCGCACCTTTTCCGCCGCGTCAGCCGGCCCGATCAGCGCAAGCGTGCGCCCACCGAGCACGGGGGATCACTTGTTGCGGAAGTCGTCGTGGCAGCCCTTGCAGGTGCCGCCAGCGTCGCCGAAAGCTGCCTTGATGGCGGCCTTGTCGCCACCCTTGGCCACGGTGGCCAGCTTGGCCACGGCGTCCTGCATCTTGGTGGCGGCAGCCTTGAACTTGTCGGCGTCCTTCCAGACTTCGGGCTTGGCCTTGGTTTCACCGGTGTCGGTGCCAGCCACAAAACCGTCGAAGGGCAGGCGCGACACGGTGGCCACCAGGTCGGCGTTGACCGACGCGGCCTTGGCGTCGAACGGGATCTTGTCGTTGACCATGCCACCGATCGTGCCGAAGTGTCTGGCCATCACGGTGAAGGCCGCCTTGCGGTATTTGATGGCGTCTTCGGGCTTGGCGAATTGCGCCGAGGCGGGCAAGGCCAGGCCAAGCGTGGCGACGGCGGTCAGGGCAAGGACGAATTTCTTCATGTGGCGGTTCTCCGAGAGGGTTGGGCTATGGCGACGCTTCGCGGCGTCGCGGGCGAGTATCCACTTAAAGCCTGTTAACGTGTTTTCCCCGCATGTGCCGACAAGCGCCGCGCCTCACGTTTGCGTCGGCGCCACAACAGCCCTGTTGGTGTTTGCCCTGAGTCGGCCTGAAGGGCTCGGCACAATCGGGCCGAATCCCATCTGTTGATCGTGGTTTTCCCGGGTCACTCACCAGGCGTGTTTCACCGAAATTTCGAGCCCATCGATGACGACACTTCACTCTGCGACCGATCTTCGACCCGTGCGTGTCTGGGACCTGCCGACACGTATCTTCCACTGGTCGCTGGCGCTGCTGGTGATCACCTCGGTGGTCACCGTCAACGTCGGCGGCAATGCCATGACCTGGCACTTTCGCGCTGGTTATGCGGTGATTGCCTTGCTGGGCTTTCGCCTCGTCTGGGGCCTGATCGGCGGGCGCTGGTCGCGCTTTGCCAGCTTCATCTACGCGCCAGGCACGGTGCTGCGTTACCTGCGCGGCGAGCACCGCCCGGGTGACCACTTCGAGGTGGGGCACAACCCGCTGGGCAGCCTGTCGGTGTTCGGGCTGCTGGCCGTCCTGCTGCTGCAGGTGTCGACAGGTTTGTTCGCGGACGACGAGATCGCCAACAGCGGGCCGCTGGTCAGGTTCGTCAGCGGGGACACCTCGAGCCTGGCGACCCAGTGGCATGCCGACATCGGTGCGGTCATCATCTATGTACTGGTGGGCCTGCACCTGGCGGCCATCGTCTTTTACCGCTGGCGCAAGCGACTCGATCTGGTCACGCCCATGCTGAAGGGCGACAAGCTGCTGCCACCGCAGGTGCCACCCTCGGTCGACAGCCCGGCGCGCCGCCTGCTTGCCGCCGCCTTGTTGCTGGCCTGTGGTGTGGCCGTGGCCTGGATGGTGTCACTCGGGGCCTGACGCAACCGGCGTCGGCCGCGGTGCTTTTGCCATTGCGCCGCAGAGCCACCAGGGCCGATAGACTAGTGACACATGGACGAAGTCGCCACGCTGATCGTGCCGCGCGATGCGGCGCAGTTCGAAGCCACCCGCGAGGTGTTTCGCGACTATGCCGCGACACTGCAGATCGACCTGTGTTTCCAGGGCTTCGAGCAAGAACTCGCCACCCTGCCGGGCGACTATGCCGAGCCCGCCGGTGCCTTGCTGCTGGCGCTGATCGACGGTGAGGTGGCGGGCTGTGGTGCCATGAGGCCCCTCACCGATGTCGACTATCCCAACGCCTGCGAGATGAAGCGCCTGTACGTGCGCCGGGCCTTCCGGCGCTTCGGGCTGGGCCGTCAGATCGCCCGGGCACTCATCGATCGGGCCCGTGCGGCGGGTTATTCGTCGATGTTGCTCGACACACTCGACGAGATGGAGTCGGCGCGCGAGTTGTATGCCTCGCTGGGTTTCAGCGAGGTGCCACCCTACTATTACAACCCCATCCCCGGCGCGCACTACCTGCGCGTCGATCTGGAAACGTCGGCCAGTCGGTACTGAAGTCGGCGCCGGCATCGAGCCGCCTGTCCGCCCCCCATCGGTCGCCACACCTGGGCGCACCGTCGGTGGCAACACGCCGCCCGAACCCAGTGCGACGCTGGTGTGTCCGCCAGCTCCCCAGCTCCCCCTACAGCGATGACCATTGCGCTCGAACCCCAGGTGATACGTGCCGTCAGCCCGCCCTGTCTGCTGGGTGAGTCACCTTTCTGGCATCCGGCCGAAGCCTGCCTGTACTGGTGCGACATCGCCGCGCGGCGTGTCTACCGTCTCGATCCGGTCAGTGGTGAATTGCGCCACTGGCAACTGCCGAGTGAACCCGCCTGCTGTGCGCCCATGTTGAGCGGCGGCCTGCTGCTGGCGATGCGTGACGGCCTGTGGCAACTCGACCTCGACACCGGTGAGCGCCAGCTGCTGGCCGATCCGCCCTACGACCCGGCGCTCGAACGGTTCAACGACGGCAAGTGTGATGCCCTGGGGCGCTTGTGGGCCGGCACGATCTACGAGCCACGCGACCGACCGGCCGCAGCGCTGTATCGCTACGACCAAGGCGGCCTGACGCGCTGCGCCGGGCAGATCACCACTTCCAACGGCCTGGCCTGGAGCCTGGACGGCCGCACGATCTACTGGGCCGACACACGCGCCCATGTGATCCACGCGATGGACTACGACGTGTCGGACGGCAGCTTGTCGAACCAGCGCCCGTGGCGTCAGTTCGCGCCACGAGCCGCGGGCCAGGCGCTGGCCGACTACGCCGGTCGGCCCGACGGCGCGGCCGTGGACAGCGAAGGCTGCTACTGGGTCGCCATGTATGAAGGTGCCCAGCTGCAGCGGCTGACCCCTCGCGGCGACACCATCGAGGTGCTGCACCTGCCGGTGCAATGCCCGACGATGCCGTGTTTCGGTGGGCCCGGGCTGCGTACGCTGTACATCACAACGGCCAGTCAGCATCGGCCGACCGACGAACTGGCGGCTCAGCCGCTGGCCGGTTGTGTGCTGGCGCTCGAGGTGGCAGTGCCGGGTCTGCCGGTCAACTTCTGCAGCTTGTGAGTGCCCGCGCGGGCGCCAGGCGAAGGCACATCAGTCTGTCTTTGGCCTGACTGCAGGGGCTGAATCGGGCCTTTGTGCAGACAGCGCGACAGTCCATGCATGCACTCGACCCCCTTTCAAGACAAGGCAGCAAGCCGTATACTCTTGGGGTTTTGCCGGAGACGGCGATCAAGTTTGAACCTTCTGAGCAAGATGTCCACCCTGCCCAAGACCCGACCTGGCGACCTTGGAAAAGAGGATGACAGCGAGCAGCCCTACAAGCGGTGGTCTCGTGCAGAAGTCCAGACCCTGATCGCACCATCGATCTCGCCCTGGCGGGTCGTGCTGGTGCAGCTGCTGGTTGGATTGGCAGTGGTCGCCGTCGTTGGATTGGCAACCCGCAGTGCCCCACATCTGTGGTCGGCGGTGTGGGGTGTGGTGGCAGTTGTGCTGCCGGGCGCCTTGCTGGCGCGCGGCATGACGAAGCCCCGCAACGTCGGTTCCGATGGTGCAGGTCCTGGTGCTCTGGTGTTCGGCTTCATGTTCTGGGAGCTGATCAAGATCGCCACGACGGTAGCGCTGTTGGTGCTGGCGTCACGCAGTGTGAGCAACCTGAGTTGGCTGGTTCTGCTGGTCACGATGGTGGTGTGTATGAAGGTGAACTGGCTGGCGCTGCTGTGGCAGGGCAAGCGGGTTCGTAGCTAGTCCTACAAAGAGAGTCTGATTCGACATGGCAGCCGAAGCGCATGGGCCTACCGCCGGTGAATACATCGGCCACCATCTGATGCATCTGCGCTCGCAAGAGCAGCAGAACATCATCGATTTCTCGATCATCAACCTCGACTCGATCTTCTGGTCGGTGCTGCTGGGCGTGCTCGGTCTGTTCGTGATGTGGCGCGTGGCGCGCAGTGCGACGTCCGGCGTGCCGGGTCGCATGCAGGCGGCGGTCGAGATCGTGCTCGAGATGGTCGACAACCAGGCTCGCTCGATCATCCACAACGCCGAATCGCGCAAGTTCGTCGGCCCGCTGGCGCTGACCGTGTTCGTCTGGATCTTCCTGATGAACTCGATGGACTTCCTGCCGGTCGACCTGATTCCGCGCATCTGGGAAGCGATCTACGGCGCAGCCGGTCACGATCCGCACCATGCCTACATGCGTGTGGTGCCAACCGCCGACTTGTCCGCCACGCTGGGCATGTCGATCGGTGTGCTGCTGGTGTGTCTGTACTACAACGTCAAGATCAAGGGTCTCGGCGGCTGGATCCACGAGTTGTTTTCGGCGCCCTTCGGTGCTCACCCGCTGCTGTGGCCGTTCAACTTCCTGATGCAGATGATCGAGTTCCTGGCCAAGACCGTGTCGCACGGCATGCGGCTGTTCGGCAACATGTATGCCGGCGAACTGATCTTCATGCTGATCGCGCTGATGGGTGCAGCCGGCTTCGGTTCCACCACCGGCATCATGTTGTGGATCGGTCATGTGCTGGCGGGTTCGGCCTGGGCCATCTTCCACATCCTGATCGTTGCCCTGCAGGCCTTCATCTTCATGATGCTGACCCTGGTCTACGTGGGTCAGGCGCACGACGCGCACTGAGCCTCGAGCTCTTCGATTTCCGCTTTCCTTTCCCCCACCCTCAACCTCACTTTATTTCTCTAGGAGCAACCATGGAACACGTGTTGGGTTTTGTCGCTTTGGCCGCTGGCCTGATCATCGGCCTGGGCGCTATCGGCGCATGTATCGGCATCGGCATCATGGGCAGCAAGTACCTCGAATCGGCTGCCCGTCAGCCGGAGCTGATGAACGAACTGCAAACCAAGATGTTCCTGCTGGCTGGTCTGATCGACGCGGCCTTCCTGATCGGTGTCGGTATCGCGATGATGTTCGCGTTCGCCAATCCCTTCGTGCTCAAGTAAATCTGAGCCGATTGCAGATCAACTCGCATAGAAAGGTGCAGCCGTGAGCCTGAACGCAACGCTGTTTGCCCAGCTCGTGGTGTTCTTCATTTTGGCGTGGGTCACGATGTCGTTCGTGTGGCCTCCCATCGTGAAGGCGCTCGACGAGCGTGCCAAGAAAATTGCGGACGGCCTGTCGGCCGCCGACAAGGCCAAGACCGAGCTCGCCTCCGCCAACAAGGTGGTCGAGCAAAAGCTGGCCGAGTCGCGCAACGAGACCGCCAAGCTGCTGGCCGACGCTGAAAAGCGCGCGCTGGCCATCATCGACGAAGCGAAGAAACGCGCTGAAGACGAAGGTGCCAAGATCGTGTCCGCCGCCAAGGCCGAGGCCGATCAGCAGTCCGTGAAAGCACGTGAGGCCCTGCGTGAGCAGGTTGCCGCTCTGGCCGTCAAGGGTGCCGAGCAGATTCTCAAGCGCGAAGTCAACGCCGGCGTTCACGCCGAGTTGCTGACTCGTCTGCGCACGGAGCTCTGACCATGGCAGAAATCGCGACAGTTGCCCGTCCCTACGCCGAAGCGCTGTATCAGGTGGCCCGCAAGGGTGACCTGGCGCTGTGGGGCGCTCAGATCGACGCGATCGCCGCGGTGGCTGGCGACGAGGGTGTGCGCCAGTTCGCCGACAACCCCAAGGTGCCTGCCGAGCAGGTCTACCAGGTGGTGGTGGCGGCGTCGAATCAGCAGCTCGACCCCGGTGTGCAGAACTTTCTGCGCGCCGTGATCGAGAACGGCCGACTCGCCGTGTTGCCCGAGGCGGCTGCGCAGTTCCGTGCCTTGGTCAATGCCGCGGGCGGTGTTGCGGACGCCATCGTCTACAGCGCCTACCCGATCGCGCCCGAACAACTCGCCGACGTGGTCGGTGCGCTCGAAACGCGCTTCGGCCGCAAGTTGAGCGCCACTGTCGAGCTCGAACCCGAGCTCATCGGTGGTGTGCGTGTGGTGGTGGGTGACGAGGTGCTCGACACCTCGGTCCGTGCCCGCCTCGACCGCATGAAGCTCGCCCTGAGCGCCTGAGCACGCCCACGCGTCCTCGCCTCTTCGAACCCCTACGCGCGTCCGTCACGCATCGATTCATCCCTGCGTCATTCCCCCGACCTCTTCGATGAGGCCGCTTGACCAGACTGGGAGCAAGCAATGCAACTCAATCCCGCAGAAATTTCCGAACTGATCAAGAGCCGCATCGAGGGTCTTGGCGCATCGGCCGACATCAAGAACCAGGGCACCGTCGTGTCCGTCACCGACGGCATCGTGCGTGTGCACGGCCTGTCCGACGTGATGGCCGGCGAAATGCTCGAGTTTCCGCCCACCGCGGCGGGCCAGGCCACTTACGGCCTGGCGCTCAACCTCGAGCGTGATTCGGTCGGCGCCGTGATTCTGGGCGAATACGAACACATCTCCGAAGGCGACACGGTCAAGTGCACCGGCCGTATTCTGGAAGTGCCGGTCGGCCCCGAGCTGATCGGTCGTGTCGTCAACGCGCTGGGTCAGCCGATCGACGGCAAGGGCCCGATCAACGCCAAGATGACCGACGTGATCGAAAAGGTCGCGCCGGGCGTGATTGCCCGTCAATCGGTGAGCCAGCCGGTGCAGACCGGTCTGAAGTCCATCGACTCGATGGTGCCTATCGGCCGTGGCCAGCGCGAGCTGATCATCGGCGACCGCCAGACCGGCAAGACCGCCGTGGCGATCGACGCGATCATCAACCAGAAGGGTCAGAACATGACCTGCGTGTACGTCGCGATCGGCCAGAAGGCTTCTTCGGTCAAGAACGTCGTGCGCGCCCTGGAAGCCAATGGCGCGATGGACTACACCATCGTCGTGGCTGCCACCGCGTCCGAATCGGCCGCCATGCAGTACGTGTCGGCCTACTCGGGCTGCACGATGGGCGAATACTTCCGCGACCGCGGTGAAGATGCGCTGATCATCTATGACGACCTGTCCAAGCAGGCTGTTGCGTATCGTCAGGTGTCGCTGCTGCTGCGCCGCCCGCCGGGACGCGAAGCCTTCCCTGGCGACGTGTTCTATCTCCACAGCCGCCTGCTCGAACGCGCTGCCCGCGTGAATGCCGACTACGTCGAGAAGTTCACCAACGGCGCCGTCAAGGGCAAGACCGGTTCGCTGACGGCCCTGCCGATCATCGAAACGCAAGCCGGTGACGTGTCCGCCTTCGTTCCGACCAACGTGATCTCGATCACCGACGGCCAGATCTTCCTGGAAACCAGCCTGTTCAACGCCGGTATCCGCCCCGCCATCAACGCCGGTATCTCGGTGTCGCGCGTCGGTGGTGCTGCCCAGACCAAGCTGATCAAGAGTCTGTCCGGCGGTATCCGTACCGACCTGGCGCAGTACCGTGAACTGGCTGCGTTCGCGCAGTTCGCTTCCGACCTGGACGAAGCCACCCGCAAACAGCTGGACCGCGGTGCCCGCGTGACCGAACTGCTCAAGCAGGCTCAGTACTCGCCGCTGCCGATCAGCCTGATGGGCGCGACCCTGTTCGCGGTCAACAAGGGCTACATGGACGACGTCGATGTCAAGCGCATCCTGCCGTTCGAACACGGCCTGCATCAGCACCTCAAGACCAGCCACGCCAAGTTGCTCGCCAAGATGGAAGCCGACAAGGCTCTGGACAAGGCTGGCGAGGAAGAGCTGACTGGTGCGGTCGCTGCGTTCAAGAAGTCCTTCGCCTAATCATGTCCACCCCCACGCTCACTGTGTTCGCTACCCCCCGAGGGGGCGCTGACCAGCTAGGGGCGGCCCGGCGCCGGTCAGGCCTGCCCGAAATGAAGGAGCCCCGTCATGGCGGTCGGTAAAGAGATACGCGGCAAGATCAAGAACTTCGAGAGCACGAAGAAGATCACCAAGGCCATGGAGATGATCTCGGTGTCGAAGATGCGCAAGGCGCAGGAGCGCATGCGCGCTGCTCGCCCGTACGCAGACAAGATCCGCAACATCACGGCCAACCTGGCGCAGGCCAACCCCGAGTACCGCTCGGCGTACATGCGCAAGGTGCCTGACGGCGCTGGTGGTTCGAAGGTGGTGGGCTACATCGTCGTCACGTCCGACAAGGGCTTGTGCGGCGGTCTGAACACCAACCTGCTGCGCTCGGTGACCAACAAGATGCGCGAAGCGCAGGCCGCCGGCAACGGTGCGCAGGCGGTCGCCGTGGGCAACAAGGGTCTGGGTTTCCTGAACCGCATCGGCTGCAAGGTCGTGAGCCAGGCTACGCACCTTGGTGACGCGCCGCATCTGGGCAAGCTGATCGGCCCGGTCAAGGTGATGCTCGACGCGTTCGTCGAGGGCAAGGTGGACGCGGTGTATCTTTGCTACACCAAGTTCATCAACACCATGCGCCAGGAGCCCATGATCGAGCAGCTGCTGCCCTTGCAGGCCAGCCGCCTCGAACAGTCGGCCTCCGAAAAGGCGCAGTACGGCTGGGATTACATCTACGAGCCTGATGCCGCCAGCGTCATCGACGAGCTGCTCACGCGTTATGTCGAGGCCCTGGTCTACCAGGCGGTGGCCGAGAACATGGCATCCGAACATGCGGCGCGCATGGTCGCGATGAAGGCCGCTTCGGACAACGCCGGCAACCTGATCGGTGAGCTCAAGCTCATCTACAACAAGACGCGCCAGGCAGCGATCACGAAAGAACTTTCGGAGATCGTGGGCGGCGCGGCGGCGATCAGCGGCTGACGACGACGAACGAGTACGGGCGGTCCGGCCCCGGCTGGACAAGACGAAACGATTACAGATTGAAGGATCGAAAAATGGCGAACATTCAAGCCCAGGGCAAGATCGTTCAGTGCATCGGCGCCGTGGTGGACGTCGAGTTCCCGCGCGACAGCATGCCGCGTGTGTACGACGCACTCAAGCTCGATGGCACGGCGCTCACCCTCGAAGTGCAGCAGCAGCTCGGTGACGGCGTCGTGCGCACCATCGCGCTCGGCTCGTCGGACGGCCTGCGTCGCGGCCTGATGGTCAGCAACACCGGCAACCCCATCATGGTGCCGGTCGGCAAGGCCACGCTGGGTCGCATCATGGACGTGCTCGGCACGCCCATCGACGAACGTGGCCCGGTGGGCAGCGAACTGACCGCTTCCATCCACCGCAAGGCCCCCAGCTACGACGAGCTGAGCCCGTCACAAGAGCTGCTCGAAACCGGCATCAAGGTGATCGACCTGATCTGCCCGTTCGCCAAGGGCGGCAAGGTGGGTCTGTTCGGTGGCGCCGGCGTGGGCAAGACCGTGAACATGATGGAACTCATCAACAACATCGCCAAGGCGCACAGCGGCTTGTCGGTGTTTGCTGGTGTGGGTGAACGTACCCGTGAGGGCAACGACTTCTATCACGAGATGGCCGAATCGGGCGTGGTGAATCTCGAGAACCTGGGCGAGTCCAAGGTCTCGATGGTCTACGGCCAGATGAACGAACCCCCGGGCAACCGTCTGCGCGTGGCGCTGACCGGCCTGACCATTGCCGAGTCGTTCCGCGACGAAGGCAAGGACGTGCTGTTCTTCGTCGACAACATCTACCGCTATACGCTGGCCGGTACCGAAGTGTCCGCCCTGCTGGGTCGTATGCCTTCCGCCGTGGGCTACCAGCCGACGCTGGCCGAAGAAATGGGCCGTCTGCAAGAGCGCATCACCTCGACCAAGACCGGTTCGATCACCTCCATCCAGGCGGTTTACGTCCCTGCCGATGACTTGACCGACCCGTCGCCTGCCACCACCTTCGCCCACCTGGACGCGACCGTGGTGCTGAGCCGTGACATCGCCTCGCTGGGTATCTACCCGGCTGTGGACCCGCTCGACTCGACCAGCCGTCAGGTCGACCCGAACGTGGTGGGTGAAGATCACTACAACACCACCCGCGCCGTGCAGGGCACGCTGCAGCGCTACAAGGAACTGCGCGACATCATCGCGATTCTGGGCATGGACGAACTCAGCCCCGAAGACAAGCTGGCCGTGGCCCGCGCGCGCAAGATCCAGCGTTTCCTGTCGCAGCCCTTCCACGTGGCCGAAGTGTTTACCGGCTCGCCCGGCAAGTACGTGCCCCTGAAGGAAACCATCCGTGGTTTCAAGATGATCGTGGCCGGCGAATGTGATCACCTGCCGGAGCAGGCGTTCTACATGGTCGGCACCATCGACGAAGCCTTCGAGAAAGCGAAGAAGATCCAGTAAGCGGCGCATACGGGCGGCAGGCGTCGTTGCCGTGCTCAGCGGACGCGAGTCCGCTTCCGCGCGGCGCCTAGCCTGACACCCGTCTGCTTGCTTTCTGAACCTTCTTGTACACGTTAAGGACCACCGAACATGGCAACCATCCACGTCGACGTCGTCTCCGCCGAGCAGTCGATCTTCTCGGGCGAGGCCAAGTTCGTCGCGCTGCCCGGTGAAGCCGGCGAGCTGGGCATCCTGCCCAAACACACGCCGCTGATCACGCGCATCCGTCCGGGTGCCGTGCGTATCACGCGTGCCGACAACGGCGAAGAAGAGTTCGTCTTTGTCGCTGGCGGCATTCTCGAAGTGCAGCCTGGCTGCGTCACGGTGCTGGCCGACACGGCTATCCGTGGCCACGACCTCGACGAAGCGAAGGCCACCGAGGCCAAGCAGATCGCCGAAGAAGCGATGAAGAACGCCAAGAGCGATCTCGACCTGGCCAAGGCCCAGGGTGAGTTCGCCGCCATGGCCGCCCAGATCGCCGCGATCCGCAAGTTCCGCAAGAAGTAAGCGTCCGCTCACTCTGCCGATCCGACAGCCTGCCCGCGCGAAAGCGCCGGCAGGCTGTTTTGTTTCTGGCAGCCCTTGAAATGCGTGAAGCCGTTCCTATAATTGATCCGTTAGCACTCGCCGCCGGTGAGTGCTAGTGACCGCCGAGCCGCACCGGCCGGCACCAAGTCCGCAGCCACCGGCCCAGTCCCTGGGCGCCGAGCGCAGATGTCCAAGCCCAATCCCGAAGGAGATGTGATGAAACTTCGTCCTCTGCACGATCGCGTGATCGTCAAGCGCCTCGAACAAGAAACCAAGACCGCTTCGGGCATCGTGATCCCCGACAACGCCGCCGAAAAGCCTGATCAAGGCGAAGTGCTGGCTGTTGGCCCGGGCAAGCGCAATGACAAGGGCGACTTCATCGCCCTGAACTGCAAGGTCGGCGATCGCGTCCTGTTCGGCAAGTACTCGGGCCAGACCGTCAAGGTCGACGGCGACGAGTTGCTCGTCATGCGCGAAGAAGATCTGTTTGCCGTTGTAGAGAAGTAATTCTCCGACCGCATCCGTCCCCAACAACTGAATCCTGGAGTTATACACATGGCAGCAAAAGACGTCATCTTTGGCGCAGACGCCCGTCACCGCATGGTTGAAGGCGTGAACATCCTGGCCAACGCGGTCAAGGTCACGCTGGGCCCGAAGGGCCGCAACGTCGTGCTCGAGCGTTCGTTCGGCGCCCCCACCGTCACCAAGGACGGTGTCTCGGTGGCCAAGGAAATCGAGCTCAAGGACAAGCTGCAGAACATGGGCGCGCAGATGGTCAAGGAAGTTGCTTCCAAGACCAGCGACATCGCCGGTGACGGCACCACCACCGCCACCGTGCTGGCCCAGGCCATCGTGCGCGAAGGCATGAAGTACGTGGCCGCCGGCATGAACCCGATGGACCTCAAGCGCGGCATCGACAAGGCCGTGACGGCCCTGGTCGAGCAGCTCAAGGCTGCCTCGAAGGCCACCACGACGAGCAAGGAAATTGCCCAGGTCGGTTCCATCTCGGCCAACAGCGATGAAACCATCGGCAAGATCATTGCCGATGCGATGGACAAGGTCGGCAAGGAAGGCGTCATCACCGTCGAAGACGGCAAGAGCCTGGACAGCGAGCTCGACGTCGTCGAAGGCATGCAGTTCGACCGCGGCTACCTCAGCCCCTACTTCATCAACAACCCCGAGAAGCAATCGGCGCTGCTGGACAACCCGTATGTCCTGCTCTTCGACAAGAAGATCAGCAACATCCGCGACCTGCTGCCCACGCTGGAGCAAGTGGCCAAGGCCGGCCGCCCGCTGCTGATCATTGCCGAAGAAGTCGAAGGCGAAGCCCTGGCGACCCTGGTGGTCAACACCATCCGCGGCATCCTGAAGGTTGTCGCCGTCAAGGCGCCTGGCTTCGGTGATCGTCGCAAGGCCATGCTCGAAGACATCGCCATCCTGACCGGCGGCAAGGTCATCGCCGAAGAAGTCGGCCTGACGCTGGAGAAGGTCACCCTGGCCGACCTCGGCCAAGCCAAGCGCATCGAAGTGGGCAAGGAAAACACCATCATCATCGATGGTCACGGCGCCGAAGGCGACATCCAGGCCCGCGTCAAGCAGATCCGCGTCCAGATCGAAGAAGCCACCAGCGACTACGACCGCGAGAAGCTGCAAGAGCGCGTGGCCAAGCTTGCTGGCGGTGTTGCCGTCATCAAGGTCGGTGCCGCCACCGAAGTCGAGATGAAGGAAAAGAAGGCCCGTGTCGAAGACGCGCTGCACGCCACCCGTGCCGCCGTCGAAGAAGGCATCGTGGCTGGCGGCGGCGTGGCTCTGCTGCGCGCCCGTCAATCGGCAGGCACCATCAAGGGCGACAACGCTGACCAGGACGCCGGCATCAAGCTGGTCCTGAAGGCCATCGAAGCCCCGCTGCGCGAAATCGTCGGCAACGCCGGTGGCGAGCCGAGCGTGGTCGTCAACGCCGTGCTGGCCGGTACCGGCAACTACGGCTTCAACGCCGCCAACGACACCTACGGCGACATGATCGAGATGGGCATCCTGGACCCGACCAAGGTCACCCGCACCGCGCTGCAGAACGCCGCGTCGGTCGCCAGCCTGATGCTGACCACCGAATGCATGGTTGCTGAAGCACCCAAGGACGACGCACCCGCCATGGGCGGCGGCGGCATGGGTGGTATGGGCGGCATGGGCGGCATGGACATGTAATGTCCGGCGCCTGAGCGTTAGCGCTCAAGCAAAGTGGAAGGGCCGCAGTGATGCGGCCCTTTTTGTTCTCCCACGCACCCATGATTCTGCTTCCACCGTGGGGTACAGGCGAAATACACTGAGCGTATCGGTGGGCCTAGGTGGGGTGCCTCTAGATCTTGCCGAGAGAAATCTTCGAGCCCCTTGGCAACGACTCGTTGCCAGGCCCCCCGCATAAATACTCTGCCAATGCAATGAGAACTCTGACGCTCCCGACGCGAATTCTTAGCGAGGCTGTATGGACCAGAATCTTCGAGCATTGTGAGTTGCGCTTCGAACAGCGGCGCAAGTCATTCTTCACGCAGATGGCAGAACTGGACTCACTACGCACTCAGGCGGACTACGATACGGGTTCGGTATCTGCGGCCACCTGCTGGGCAATCTATTCGGTTGCGAACTACTTCGCCCCCCAAGAGATTGTCGAAGTAGGAACATTCATCGGCAGAACCGCCTTGTCAATGGCACAAGGAACCGAGGATGCAGGTGTCATCGCGGAGATCCATACCTGTGATGCGAGCAATGGCATGGAACTGCCGCAACCTCTCAAGTGCTCACTCATCCAGTACCCCAGACAAACCTCGACGAGCATGCTTGAAAAGATGAGGAGTGACAAGCATGACTGGCAGATAGAGCTAATACACCTCGATGGCAGGCTTCAGGATCGAGATGTCGACTCCCTCAAGCTGATGTCGGCATTGAATGTAGTTCTTGCGCTAGACGACTTTGAGGGGATAGAAAAGGGGGCGTTGAACTACTCCAGTATTCGCGCAAGTGGATGGCTAAAGTCGTCTGTACTTATCTATCCGCCGGAGCGAAGGGTGTTAGAACGATTCGGTTTGCAGGGAACTTGCACGACCGCTTTGCTTGTGCCGTCATCGCTCATAGCGCTGACAAACCAGTAGCTGACTGAACTTAGACCGAGGGCACCAATATCCAGTCATCCACTACTCGATCCACGATGCGATATTGGCAGCGATCGGTCAGGAATGTGAGTGCGGAATACTGCTCCCAATGCTCAGTGAAATAGCCGTGCGGCTTCTGTTCGATGACCACTACAGGCCTGTTGCGTTTTAGTGTCTCGATCGCTCCCATGACGATGGGGTACTCGTATCCCTCACAATCGATCTTGATGAGATCGATCTCGTCGAACGAAAACGAATCAAGCGTCCGGACTTCAACCTCTCCAGTTTCCTCGCTGCCTGGAACCACATGGGCCATACCGGTATTGTCCGCAGGCATGGCCATGCAAACGCGCGTTTCGATGTCGCCTAGTGCGAACGGCATAATCAGCGATGTCGGGGAATTCAAGGCAAGCAGAGTGCGGAACTCTTGCAATGGTTCGAAACTGTAGACCTTACGAAAACTGCATGCAAGAGGTCGGCTCCAAAGGCCGACATGCGCTCCCACGTCGATTGCCCCCCGAAAACTTGAACAATGCTTTACCGCACAATCGCGATGAGGCCACTGATACTCACACGGTGCACCCTGCTGGGCCAACTCCAGGAGATAGGGGCCGAAGTGTGTATCGCTATCTGGAAGGTACCAGCCCTGAACGGTTTTCATTCGCCACCTCGTCGAATGTAGTCATCCAACTTTAGCCGATTGCACCATTCGGTAAACAGGGGCTTTCTGGTGGCGCCCTTGAAATGCAGAAAAAACGGAGGATCGTTTGTATCAAAACGTTCAGGAAGGCAGCCGAAAAGCCTCTCCGGTAGGTGTGCGATACGGTGTCGCGGCGATTGCGACACAATCTTTAGCGCTTCTTGGTCGCCATACCATCTATGGTATCTCTGGTCCATGATATCGAGTGCGAACAGGCAGTCCTCCCAGAATTCAAACGAAGCTGTTGCAGTCGCGCACGCCACAAAGGGAAAGCTGTGTCCAAGGTTTTCCCGCGGTACTCTTCGAATCCG
The DNA here is from genome assembly GCA_016702605.1 of Candidatus Intricatilinea gracilis. GTDB lineage: Bacteria > Pseudomonadota > Gammaproteobacteria > Burkholderiales > Burkholderiaceae_C > Sphaerotilus > Sphaerotilus gracilis. Next base: position 212,556 of record JADJDQ010000003.1, on the reverse strand, counting down.
AGGCCGAGGAAATTGTGATTAAAGATAGCATCGCGATCGAAGTCGCGTCGGCAGAGCGCAGCATCCACATTCAGCAATGCCTCGGTAGCCGTGACTGCCTTCATCATTACCATGTCGGTATCAAGATAAAGGGCAGGCGCGGTAAGTCCAAGTTCTGAGAAGGCTTTCAACCGCACATGCATCAAGTTCTTTGGATCGTCACACTCGATTCGGAATACTCGCGTGACGCCTTCTGCAGCCGCGCTCAAAAGATCCGAGCATTGAATTATCTCGGCGTCTGGAATGTGACGACGTATTGAAAGACAAAGTGCCGACGGAAAGTCGAGCGCTGGCCCAATGTGGAGGAACACAAACAGATGGCTCATGTGAACCTAGAAGACTGGGTTGGCTGAAACAAAAAAGCCCTGCATTGCAGGGCCCGTACGGTCAAAATGCCGTTCGTCAGTCCTGTCGGCAGGACGACGGTTCCAGGTTAACTGGTGAAACGGAACACGACCAAACAACGGTGGAAGAACCGCCATTCCAACTCGGGGTCAGCAGTACTGTAACGGGCGTCCCAAACTCCGTGGACTTACCGACGACGGTGATTAGACCATTTGCAGCGCCAATGCTTGCAGATTCAATCTTGCCGCCAGAACCCGGCGCAGTAATATTGGAACCCGAAGGGACACCATTTGCTTGAGAATTTTCTGTAACTGCAGTTCTAGCCGCACTTGCAGCAAGCAATAACTCCGATACCTTAGCTCGCAGCGTGTAATCTCGGTAAGCTGGCAATGCGACGGCAGCCAAGATACCGATGATGGCGACGACGATCATCAGTTCGATGAGGGTGAAACCTTTTTGAACACTTTTCATAGCTAACTCCACAGGGCGGACTGCCCTGGACCATCCAGGACTCCCAGAGGTTCAGAATGCAAATGTTGGGCCAAGCTTCAATCCCGCGTATCAGTGGGTGTAGCCTTCCAAGTCGCCCCTTTTGGCGAATTGGGCACATGTCGCGCGGGTCAAGTTGTGCCATTTTTTGTCAGCTCAGCCAAGGCTGCTGACAGTTCTTGGCACGGGGCTGACCAATCTCCCCAAGTGTGTTGCCTAAAGATGCGAGAACTTGGATACCAAGGCATAGTGCTACGCTCGGCGGTGTAACGCCATCCGGGTGATAGCGGTGCCAATATCCATACGGGCTGTCCAAGCGCTCCAGCAAGATGAACAACCGCTGTGCAAACCGTGACAACTAGATCCAGCGCCGAAACGAGCGCCGCCGTATCGTCGTAGTCTGCATTGTCTAGGTGAAAATCGTGCACACAGTTCCCATGCAGGTAATTGATCGCTGCCAACTCCTGCGTGTAGTCGCCGTATTGAAGATTGACGAACTTAACACCGGGGACTGACAGGATTTCGCCCCATGATGCTGCGGGTAAGCTTCGCGCTCGCATTCGCGTCTTGACCGATCCGCCTCGCCACGAAATGCCAACTTTTAGGCCTTGCCCCAATCGCTCCGTCAAAAGGGACTTCCAGATGGCTGTTCTGTGCGGGTCCGGTTTGAGATAGCCGTGATGAAATGGAAACGCTGAATCGGATCTCCTGAAGATCTCGGGTAATTGGCCGCTAGGTATCTGCCAGTTCGGTGCGCGGACTCCATCAAGCCATCTTGAATGTTCTTCACGCATGGTTCCGACAACTGTGCACTCAGGAAACGAGCGTCTAAAGAGAGCAGAAAGGCGCGGATCACACTCGAGCACGAGATGGCCGACCCGTGTTGCGGCATCAGCGAAGCAGGAGGCATACATGATTTCGTCGCCAAGTCCCTCGTCAGAAGATACGAGAAGTACGTCGTTCTTGGCAATCTGTCCGGACCATGACTTAAATACCGCAGGACGGTATGGTGTAGCGCCCGCCTGGAATCTGCTTGGATAATTTCGCCAGCCTGCCTCCCAGCGGCATAGTTGAAGGTCCAGTTGACAGACATACCACCTTGCGGTTGCATCGGTTGGATGCTCGTGCAATACGCGATTGAACGCCTGATAAGCTTCGTCACGACGACCGCATGATTGATACGCGGACCCTAGATTCAAGCTGAGCAGACGTCCCGGATTGGGCATGCGGGCGAATGCATATTCAAAGCGGCGCACCGCCTCTTGCTCATCGTCTGCCCACAATGCTACATTGCCAAGTCCGACATGGCTATCGATCAAGTTGGGTTCTAGGTTCAGACTGGTTTCGAAGGCCTCTTTTGCTGCGGCAATTTCACCTTTGTACAGCATCGATTGACCTAGAAGAAACCAAGCGCGAGCGGTGTCTTGGTTAGATTCAAGCATGGTGGTAGCCCGGCGGTAGGCTTCCTGCGCAGCAGAATGATCGTCTGACCGCCGCTTGTAGTCGCCAAGAAGCAACCATGCTCCGCCATTTGAGCCGTCGAATGCGAGAGCTACCTGAATAGCGTCAATTGCCGCCTGAAGATCCGCCGCGGCAAGTTTGCACTGAGCGATCTCCATGTGAACCTGGGATGTTTCACTTGGTGTTAGAGATGGAAGATCGAGGGCACTCTCACACTCGGAAATGCCCTTTTCGTAGGCACCGAGTTGACGCCAGGTCTGTGCACTAAGCAAGAGAAAAGCGCAGTTGGGATTCGTGGTGTTAGGCTCACGATCGAGAGCCTCACGGGCTTGCCGGAAATCACCGCGACAGATCGCTGCGTAGGCAAACTCAAGTTTTACGGAGTCTGAACGTGCAATCGTCGGTTCAATGGGTAGTTGCTCGGACTTGGGCCGTTTACCCAGAAGGTACTCCCAGAAACTCATGGGATTTCGTTGGAGTGTCGCAATGGTGGAAGAAGCCTGGATTGAGCACAACTGGCTGCGAAAGCAAGTGCGTTTGTCCAATCGCCACTTTCAGACTGCCGGATTAAGGTCAAACTTGGATACCAAGGAGTTTTATTCCCGAAAGCACCGTAGCGCCAATTACCCGCCGTCGGAACAAGAACATACCCGGGGTGTCCGAGTGCACCGCAAAGATGAGCCAAAGTCGAGCAGACAGTGATGACTACGTCACATGCCGAGGTCACCGCGGCAAGTTCATCGAGGTCTGCATAGGAGGGGAGCGGGGCTTCGATGGCCACATTCGTTTGGTTGACGACCCGATGGATCTCGTCGGTGGCGTCGCCATATTGCAGGCTCACGAGGCGGGCACCAGTGGTACCTAGGGCGACTGCCATTTCCCCTAGATCGACACTCCGCTGATACTTCCCGGTGGTTGCCAGGCCTCCTTTCCAGCTAATGCCGATGACCGGTCGACCATCAACTGCTAGTTTGGAGCGCCATTCGGCGGCCTTCGAGATGTCGACTTGCAGGTAACCGCTGTGTATCGGGAAGTCATCTGCCAGGCGCCGAAAGGTCTGCGGTAGGCTGCCGATCGGCAAATGGCGATGAATCTGTGGGTGAATGCCAAGCCATCCAAAGCCAGTCTCGTTCGATTCGTGTCCGACTACTATCGCCCAGGGGAATGAGCGCTCGAAAAGTCGTACCAGACGCGGCGGAACCTCTACGACGACGTTTGGGCATCTCGCATGCAGGTCGGCAAGACAAGACGAAAAAGGATGATGTCACCGAGGCCCTGTTCGGCATGAACGAGCAGCACTTCAGTTGGCATGGTTTCGCCACACCAGTCGTCAAATGGAAAAGCTCGGACCGGTGATGTTTCGGTGCGCCTTCGCGCCTCGTAGTTGTCCCAACCAGGTGTCCAGTTCCCGAGCAAAAGGTCCAACTGTCCCAATCCGGCGCGCGCTTCAGCTTGGGTTGGTTCAATTCGTAGGGCTTGCTCAAATGCACTTCGCGCATCGTCGAACCGTCGTGCGGACATATGCAACTTTGCCATTCCGACATGTGCCCCAGTATGGCTCTCATCCAGCATCAAAGCTCTTGAGAATGCCTCCATTGCGGATTCGACATTGCCACTTGCGAGACACACGTCGCCAAGTACAACCCACACACGAGAACTATCGCCCTTGACTTCGGTCGCACGCCGCGCAGCGGCGATTGCCTCCTGCAAGCGATCGGCTTGAGCGTATGCCAAGGCAAGGTTGCTGCAAGCGAGCCCGTGCCGTGGATTGATGGACAGGGTCCGTTCCAAGCGATCGATACACCCGGACAGGTCACCTTGTTTCAGGTGCACCAGCGCCAGGTTATGCCAGGCATTCGGATTGCGCGGATCGCGGTCGATCGCTTTCCTGAACCGGTCCCCCGCCGCATCGAAATTTCCAAGTGCAAGTGCCACCAGACCCCAATGAGTCAAGACCTCGGAGTTCTCTGGGTCGATTCGATGGGCCACGTCGAAGTGCGACCATGCCTCATCAAGCCGATTGAGGCGTAGCAGCGTGAGGCCCATGCCCTCCTGCGTCCTTGCGTCAACTGGGTTACAGCGTAGAGCATGCCTGTAGGCGCTCTCGGAAGCTTCGTACTCAGCTTGTTGCCAGTGCCAGTCACCAAGCAGTCGCCAGCCTTCAAGTAAATCCTTTACCGGCGCGCTGCCGGAAGGACCTGCAGACTGCACCAGTCGGCGTTCAAGTTCGCCGCAGATTGCCTGTCTAGCAGCCCTGTCGTCATGGGGAATGGATTGGCGACGGCTCTGCCAAAGGGCGTGGTCGAACTTGGTAGTTAGTTCGATCGGCGCGGGTAGTGTGGGTCGTTTGCCCAGCACGTCACGCAGTAGCTTCCTGAGCATTGCCAGTCGCGAGGCGCGACTAAGACTTAGTTGTCTGGCGCGTCACGTAAACCACCAGCGCTTCTACTACCAACTCGACAAAGGCCTCCGGATACCCCCGCTCCTTCAACGCCCACCGCATCGAGTTACCCAGCCTGGCCTTGCCGACCACACCCAGATTCCACTCCTGGCTCTTGTTCACGGCCTTGCCGACGATGGCCTCGACGATGTTCGTCACGGCCTGCGGCGACAGCTTGCGGCCTTCACCGCTGGCCATCGTGGGGGGGTAGCGACGTGTGAGTTCGGTGGCGAGCGTCTCGGCGAGGGTGTCGAAGCGAGAGGGGCCGAACAGTGACTTGAACCATGACATCCGCAAAAGATAGCACGGCGGCGGGGCGGTCTGGTGCGGAAAGCGCTGGTGCAGCTGTGTTGCGTCCTCTGGCTGGCCACCCGCGCCCTGCACGCGCAGCGACAGGCCCATCACGCACAATCGCGCGCGGCGGCCGTAGCCGCTCGTTCCAGTTCCACCGAAGTGCCTGCTCATGACCCAGCCATCGCCCGCTCAAGTTGTCCATCCCGCGGGGCCGACCCTGGTCGCGATGTTGGCCGTGGCGCTGCCGATGTTGATTGCCGGCAGTGTGTCGCCCACGTCCACCTTCTTCAACCAGCTGATCGCGTATGCCGGTTGTGGCTTGTGGCTGCTGTTGTGGGCACGTCATGCGGCCGAGGCGCCTGCACTGCGAATCGGCCCGGCCGCCCCGTGGTGGCTGGGCGCCATGGTGTTGCTGGCGCTGAGTTACCTGGTGTCCGAGGCGCCGATCGGCCAGCGGCTGGTTCCGCTGGGCTGTGTGTTGCTCGGTGGTGCCTTGCTGGTGGCCAGCGCCGCCAGCAGCACGGGTGGTGACGATGCCGTGTGGGCCGAGCCGCTGCAGCGTGCCTTGCTGGTGGGCGCCTTGCTGAGTGTTGTGGTGGCGCTGGTGCAGGTGTTTGCGCCGGATATCGCCGATGGGGTGCTGATTGCCGCCTCGACGACGCCGGGGCGTGCCATCGGCAACATGCGCCAGCCCAATCAGCTGTCGACGTTGCTGCTGTGGGGGTGCGCCGCGGCCGTGTGGCTGGCGGTGGCGCGGCGCTGGAGCCTGGGGCTGCTGGCTGGTTTGCTTGCAGCGCTGGTGTTTGCGGTGGTGCTGACGGCCTCTCGCACCGGGCTGGTGGGGGTGGTGTTGCTGGCCGCCTGGGGTGTCGTCGACCGGCGCCTGCCGGGGCGGGTGCGGCTGCTGCTGATCGCTTGTGTGGGCCTGTACGCAGTGGGCTGGTTCGGCGTCGAACAGTGGAGCGCGTCGACCGGTGCCAGCTTCTACGGCAACGATCAGGTGGCCAAGACCTTGCACGGTGATGCCAGCAGCTCGCGTGGGCGCATCTGGGCCAACACCTTGTCGATGATTGCGGCGCAGCCGTGGCGAGGTGTCGGCACCGGCGCCTACAACTACGAGTGGTCGATGGGGGTGTTTCCCGATCGGCCCGTGGCCTTCTTCGATCACAGCCACAACCTCGAGCTGCAGCTGGCGGTGGAGAGTGGCATCCCGTTCACCGTGGTGGTGCTGGGCTTGATGTTGTGGGCCTTGTGGTGTGGCCGCGCGGCATTGACCAGTGGTGATACCCGCCGTGCGCTGGGCGCCCGCACGGCACTGTTCATGCTGGTGCTGGTGGCCGTGCACAGCCAGCTCGAGTATCCGCTCTGGTACACCTACTTCCTGCTGCCGACCTGTCTGCTGGCCGGCTGGTACGCCGGGTTGGCCGGTGCCGAGGCTCAGGCGCAGGCCGCGGCGCGCGACGAGGCCTTGTTCGCCAGCCTGCGCCACAGCAGTGCCGAGCCAGCTGAACCGGCAGCACCGGGCAAGGTCGCGACGGGTAGCGGCCAGCCTGGCGACAAGGCCGCCGCTGCTGGCGCACCGCGCAACCGGGTGTTTGCGCCGGTGGCCACCCTGCTGGGTGGCGGCGCCTTGCTCGGCAGCCTGTGGGCGCTGGGTGACTACTGGAGCGTCGCGGTCGTCTTCGAACCCAGCCTGGCCATCGGTGACGCCGGATCACTCGAAGGCCGCATCGCCCGCGCCAAACGCAGCGTGTTGTTCGGCCACCATGCCGACTATGCCGAAGTCACCATGGCCGAACGCCCCGAAGAAGTGCTGGCGCAGTTCGATCGCCCCCTGTATCACCTGCTCGATACCCGCCTGATGACGGCCTACGCCAAGGCGCTGGCTGGTGCGGGCCATCTGCCCGAAGCCGCCCACGTGGCGGCCCGGCTGCGCGAGTTTCACAACCCGGCGTCGGAGGAATTCTTCGAGCCGTGTGAAACCGGCGCGCACCCGCTGCCATTTCAGTGCTCACCCGACTCGCGCCTGAGCATCGCAGAGATGCGGGCGATGCAAAAGCGCTGAGGCTCCGGCCTGCTGGCGATCGAGGCATCTCAGCCCGGCCACCGCCGCCCGGCGACCTCAAGCGTCGATGTCGGCCTTCCACTCACCGGACTTGCCGCCGCGTTTTTCGAGCACACGCACGTCGCTGATCACCATGCCGCGATCGGCGGCCTTGCACATGTCGTAGACGGTAAGCAGGCCAATCTGGACGGCGGTGAGGGCCTCCATCTCGACACCGGTGCGGCCCAGGGTTTCGACGCGGGCCTGGCAGTGCACGCGGTGGTGCGCGGCGTCGATCTCGAACTCGACGGCCACGCGGGTGATGGGCAGCGGGTGGCACAGCGGGATGAGGTCGGACGTGCGTTTGGCGGCCTGGATCGCGGCGATACGCGCCACGCCGAGCACGTCGCCCTTCTTGGCGTTGCCCGACTCGATCAGCGCCAGCGTGGCTGGCAACATGCGGATGTAGCCGGCGGCCAGCGCGACGCGGTGGGTCTCGGTCTTGCCGGCAACGTCGACCATATGGGCCTGGCCTTGGCTGTCGAAATGGGTGAGGGGGCTGGTCATGGCGGTCGGCGTGGGCGGGTGAGGGTGGCGCCTGCGCCCTGGGTTTACAAGCGCGAGACACGAAACGGGCATGATAGGCGGCCCACCTGCCTGACCCTGCACCCACACCGGCATGAACCTCGACCCTGCCTCCTCACCAACACGTGCCTGCGCCACCTTGCGGGGCGCCCGCTCGGGCCTGGCGCGCCGATCGCTGGTCTTGTTGCTTGCCGTGCTGCAGTTCACCACGCCGTGGTTGCTGCTGCCTTCGCCGGTTCATGCGGCCAGCGCCTTGCCGGCGCTGGGCGACGCGGCGTCCGATGACCTGACCGTGGCGGCCGAAAAGCGCCTGGGCGACCGCATCATGCTCGAGATCCGGCGCGATCCGGACGTGATCGACGACCCGCTGCTGCTCGACTACGTGGCGCAGACCTTCGAGCCGCTGATCACTTCGGCGCGTGCACGTGGCGAGATCTCCGAAGACCTGCAGGGCCACTTCAGCTTCGAGACCTTTCTGGTGCGCGACCGTTCGGTCAACGCCTTTGCCTTGCCGGGCGGGCACATCGGCGTCCACCTGGGCTTGCTGGCGATGACAGCCTCGCGCGATGAACTGGCCGCCGTGCTGGCTCACGAGCTGAGCCATGTCACGCAGCGCCACATCGCCCGCATGGTGGCGGTGAACCGGCGCCAGTCGCTCATCGGCATTGCCTCGTTCATCCTGGGTGTGATGGCGGCCTCGCGCAGCCCGGACGCAGCCAATGCACTCATCATGGGTGGCCAGGGGGTCGCGGCGCAGGGTCAGCTCAACTTCTCGCGCGACATGGAACGCGAGGCCGACCGCGTCGGCTTCGGTGTGCTCGAAGGTGCCGGTTTTGCCGGCGTCGGCATGGTTGGCATGTTCGAGCGGCTGCAGCAGTCGTCGCGGCTCGACACACAACAATTTCCCTACCTGCGCTCACACCCGCTCACCGGCGAACGTATCGGCGAGGCGCGTCAGCGCCTGGGTGTGAGTGGTGCTGGCGCGTCGCTGGCGGGCAACTCGGGTGGTGAGCCGGCACGCTGGCTGCACGCCGCCATGCAGGGCCGTGCCCGTGCGCTGATGGACAACCGCAACGAGACACTGCAGCGCCTGGCCCGCACGACGCCGGCCAGCAACGGTCCAGCCGGTGCAGCGACCAGCCCGACCAGCCCGATCAGCCCGACCAGCCCGACCAGCCCGACCAGCGGTGGCCCAAGCGAGACCGGTCCCGACGCATTGGCCACGGCCTATGCCGCCGCATTGGCCGCGTCGCGCCTGAAAGACTGGGCCGGTGCCGACAGCGCGCTGCGGCGGGCGTTGGTGCTGGCCCGGCCTTACGAAGCAGCCGAACGAGCGGTCGAGGTGCTGGCGGTAGAAAGCCTGATCGACCGTGGCCGTGCCGGTGACGCCCTGACGCTGCTGCGCAGCCGCCTGGACGACGGCAAGCGCACCAGCCTGCTGCTCGGAGCGCGTGCCGTGCTTGCCGCCACCGGTCCGCAGGCCGGGCCACTGGCCGACATCAAGCCACGCAGCGATGCCTTGCAGACCTGGGTGGCGCTGCATCCCAGTGACGCGGGCGCCTGGCAAGCCCTGGGGCTGCTGCTGGAGCGCCGCGGCCAGCCGCTGGCAGCACTGCGAGCGCAGGCCGAGGTGCAACTCGCCTATGGCGATCTGGCCGGTGCGGCCGATCGCCTGCGGGCCGGGCAACGGATGGCTCGAAGCTCAGGCCAGGCCGATAGTGTCGATGCCGCCATCATCGACGCCCGCCTCACCGCTGTGGAACTCATCCGCCGACGCGTGCAGGTCGAAGAGCGCCAGAACAGTGGTGGGGGTTAGGCCCACCTGTCGGTCGACCTGACCCCAGGCCTTCGACCGGGCCGTTCAGGTGGGGTCGCGTGTAAAGAGTTGGGTCACCGCCACGTCGATCAACATGCCGCACAGGCTGTAGATCAGCGACGCCAGCAGCGCTGCACCGAACCCCGCCACACTCAGACCATCGAGCAGGTGCGCCGCGCTGTAGAACATGGCGGCATTGATGACGAAGAGGAACAGCCCCAACGTCAGCAGCGTCACCGGCAAGGTGAGCAGCACCAGCAATGGCCGCACGATGGTGTTGAGCGCACCGATGACCACGGCGGCCCACAGCGCGGCACCAAAACTTGTCACCGTCACGCCGCTGTAGACGTGGGCAATGAAGAGCAGGGCGGTGGCCAGGCAGAGCCAGCGGGTGAGTAGACGCAGCATGATGGGCAAAGCATAGCCTGAGGTGATGCCTCGAACATCGAGGCAAGTACGCTGGAAACAAGCGGCAGCCGTCTGCCCCCATACGCGCTGCCAACAAAAAAGCCAGTCCCGCAAGACTGGCTTTGTAACGACAGCGCGGCCGTAAGGCCGCCTGCCGTTCTGGTCGATGCTCGACCGGCGCTTGTTTCGATCAGCCGCCGATCAAACCCTTCAGCAACCGCCCCATCTCGCTGGGGTTGCGCGTGATGGTGAAGCCACACTCTTCCATGATGGCCAGCTTGGCATCCGCCGTGTCGGCGCCGCCCGAGATCAGCGCACCGGCGTGGCCCATGCGTTTGCCTGCGGGTGCCGTCACACCGGCGATGAAACCGACGATCGGCTTCTTCATGTTCGCCTTGCACCACATCGCGGCTTCGGCTTCGTCCGGGCCACCGATCTCGCCGATCATGATCACGGCGTCGGTGTCGGGGTCGTCGTTGAACGCCCGCATGATGTCGATGTGCTTCAAGCCATTGATCGGGTCACCACCGATGCCGACTGCGCTGGATTGGCCCAGGCCGATCTCGGTCAGTTGCGCCACGGCTTCATACGTCAGCGTGCCGCTGCGGCTGACCACGCCGATGCGGCCCTTCCTGTGGATGTGACCGGGCATGATGCCGATCTTGATCTCTTCCGGCGTGATCAGGCCCGGGCAGTTCGGGCCCAGCAGCAGCGTCTTCTTGCCGCCGGCCGCTTCCTTGGCCTTCATCTTGTTGCGCACGTCCAGCATGTCGCGCACCGGGATGCCTTCGGTGATGCAGATGGCCAGGTCCAGGTCGGCTTCGACGGCTTCCCAGATGGCTGCGGCTGCGCCTGCCGGCGGCACATAGATGACGCTCACGGTGGCGCCTTGGGCCTGGGCGGCTTCCTTGACGCTGGCGTAGATCGGCACACCTTCGAAGCTCTCGCCGGCCTTCTTGGGGTTCACGCCGGCGACGAAGCAGTTCGCGCCGTTGGCATAACCGATGCAGCCACGCGTGTGGAACTGGCCGGTTTTGCCCGTGATGCCCTGCGTGATGACGCGGGTGTCCTTGTTGATCAGGATCGACATAGAAGATTTCCTTTCAGTGCTGGCCGAGGTGTGGCTGACAGCCCCTCGGCCGCTCCGGGGGGCTGTCAGAGCCCCTCGGGGGTGGCGAACGAAGTGAGCCTGGGGCGGCTCACTTGACCGCGTTGACGATGGCCGTGGCCGCTTCGGCCATGGTGTCGGCAGCGATGATGGGCAGGCCCGATTCGGCCAGCATCTTCTTGCCCAGGTCCTCGTTGGTGCCCTTCATGCGCACCACCAGTGGCACGCTGAGGTTCACGGCCTTGCAGGCCGCCACGACGCCTTCGGCGATGGTGTCGCACTTCATGATGCCGCCGAAGATGTTGACCAGGATGCCTTTGACTTCCTTGTTGGCCAGCATGATCTTGAAGGCTTCGGTCACCTTCTCGGCGGTGGCGCCACCGCCCACGTCCAGGAAGTTGGCCGGTTCACCACCGAACAGCTTGATGGTGTCCATGGTGGCCATGGCCAGGCCAGCGCCGTTGACCAGGCAGCCGATGTTGCCGTCCAGGCTGATGTAGGCCAGGTCGAACTTGCTGGCTTCGACTTCGGCCGGGTCTTCTTCGTCCAGGTCGCGGTAGGCCACGATCTCGGGGTGACGGAACAGCGCGTTGGCGTCGAAGTTGAACTTGGCGTCCAGCGCGATGAGCTTGCCCTGGCTGTCGCAGTTGAGCGGGTTGATCTCGACCAGCGAGGCGTCCGTCTCCATGTAGCAGCGGTACAGGTTCTGGAACAGGGTCACGGCCTGCGCGATCGAGACATCGGCCAGGCCGATGGCGCGGGCGATCTTCTCTGCTTGGGCGGCACCCAGGCCGGTGAGCGGGTCGATCAGGTCGGTGATGATCTTCTCGGGGGTGGAGTGGGCCACTTCCTCGATGTCCATGCCACCTTCGCTGGAGGCGATGAAGGCAACCTTCTGGCTCTGGCGGTCGGTGACGAGGGAGACGTAGTACTCCTTCTTGATGTCGGCACCTTCTTCGACGTACAGGCGGCGCACCTTCTGGCCTTCGGGGCCGGTCTGGTGGGTGATGAGCTGCATGCCCAGGATCTGGCCGGCCAGGGTCTCGACGTCGGCCTTGCTGCGAGCGAGCTTGACGCCGCCGCCCTTGCCGCGCCCACCGGCGTGGATCTGGGCCTTGACCACCCAGACGCTGCCGCCGAGCTTGTCGGCAGCTTCCAGCGCTTCACGCACCGTGAACGCCGCATGGCCGCGCGGCACGGGTACGTCGAACTTGCGCAGGATTTCCTTGCCTTGGTATTCGTGGATCTTCATGGGCTGTTCCGGAAGGGGGTGTGGCCAAGGCAGAGGTTGTTGCCGGTGGCGTCGCCGTGGGGGAGGGGCGCGTTGAAGCAGGAGCCGGGCTGTACCCGTCCTGAAACGGCGGGCACTTTAGCATGCTGCATTGCAAAAACGAGGGTTTGCCAGTAGACGGCGAAGGCCGGAGCGTGGCTCAGTCGTCCCCGCGGCGTGACCCCGACTCGTCGTGAGTCTGGTCGTCCATCTGCCCGCCACTGCAGTCACCGGTGTGGTCTTCGGTGGTGTAGCTGCCCGCCTGGCGCAGGATGCGCCGCACGATCTCGCCTGAAAAGCCACGCGCCATCAGGAACCGCGCCTGCCGTGCCATCTCGCGGCTGTCGCCTGCGGGGCTGCCGAAGCGGCGCTGCCAGACCTCGCGAGCGCGCGCTTCCTCGCTGTCTGCCAGACCTTGCAGGCTGTCGCGCATGGCCTCATCGGGCACCCCCTTCGCGCGTAGTTCCTGCCGCAGTCGCGCGGCGCCCAGGCGCGGCGCACGCCGGTGCAGCACCGAGGCGACGAATCGTTCGGTCGACAACAGGCCCTGCACTTCAAGGGTGTCGAGCAAGCTGTCGATGGCCGCACTGTCCTCGTCGTGGCGAGCCAGCTTGCGGGCCATTTCCAGCCGCGAATGTTCACGTGCTGCCAGGTATGACAGTGCGCGTGCTCGCAGCGACAGTGTCGGTCGGACCATCACGGCAACGCCGAATCAACCTGTGGGGGAAGGCCTGGTGGGTGGTCGGGTGGTCGGCTCTGCGGTCAGCCGGATGAGTCGTCGGGCGGGCGAGTGGTCAACCCGTCGAATGCCCGTGCGTTCAACCGGGTGGGTGGATACCCGGCCCGCCTGACCTCAGGGTGCGTCGGCCAGGCTGCTGCCCAGTGCCGGCAACAGAGCGATGTCGAGTGACTCGCGGATGCGGTTCTCGATCTCGTGCGCCAGATCGGGGTTCTCGCGCAGGAACTCGCGGCTGTTGTCCTTGCCCTGGCCGATCTTCTCGCCCTTGTAGGCGTACCACGCGCCGGACTTGTCGACCACCTTGGCGATGACCCCCAGGTCGATGATCTCGCCTTCGCGGCTGATGCCTTCGCCGTACAGGATGTCGAAGTCGGCGGTCTTGAAGGGCGGCGCGACCTTGTTCTTGACGACCTTGACGCGTGTCTCGCTGCCGATGACCTCTTCGCCCTTCTTGATGCTGCCGACGCGGCGGATGTCGAGGCGCACCGACGAGTAGAACTTCAGTGCATTGCCGCCGGTTGTGGTCTCGGGGCTGCCGAACATCACACCGATCTTCATGCGGATCTGGTTGATGAAGATGACCATGCAGTTGGTCTTCTTGATCGTGGCGGTGAGCTTGCGCAGCGCCTGGCTCATCAGCCGAGCCTGCAGGCCGGGCAGCGAGTCGCCCATCTCGCCTTCGAGTTCGGCCTTGGGCGTGAGCGCGGCGACCGAGTCGACCACGATCAGGTCGACCGAGCCCGAGCGCACCAGGGCGTCGACGATCTCGAGCGCCTGTTCACCCGTGTCGGGCTGGCTGATGAGCAGTTCGTGCAGCGTGACGCCGAGCTTCTGGGCGTACTGGATGTCGAGCGCGTGTTCGGCGTCGATGAAGGCACACACGCCGCCTTGTTTCTGCATCTCGGCGATGACCTGCAAGGTGAGTGTGGTCTTGCCCGACGACTCGGGGCCGTAGATCTCGACGACCCGGCCGCGCGGCAAGCCGCCAACACCGAGTGCGATGTCCAGGCCGAGCGAGCCGGTCGAGACGACCTGGATGTCGTCGATCTTCTGGCCCTCGACCAGCCGCATGATCGAGCCCTTGCCGAACTGCTTCTCGATCTGCGCCAGTGCAGCCTGCAGGGCCTTGGCCTTTTCGGTGTTGAGGTTGCTGGTGGGCGGGGTGACGGCGGTGTTCATGGTGGCGGCTCCGGGACGAGGCCTGGAGTATCTCAGAAACTGGACATTTGTACAGTAGTTTGCCGGGTGACGAACGCCGGCTTCATCACTTTGCGCGATGTAACAAGCGGGATCCCCCGGGTCTGCACAGGCGTTTCCACCGCTGGGGCGCCCGGTCGCGGTTCTTACAATGCTGACAGCGCCAGCCGTTGCGGCGCTCGGGTTCAATACCACCCTACATAGCCGAGGAGACAAGTCCCATGCGCATCCTGATAGCCGAAGACGACCAGGTGCTGGCCGATGGCCTGTTGCGCAGCCTGCGCTCTGCCGGGTATGCGGTCGACCAGGTGAGCAGTGGCTCGGAGGCCGATGCCGCCTTGTCCGCACATGACTTCGACCTGCTCATCCTCGACCTGGGCCTGCCTCGCATGCACGGGCTCGAGGTGCTCAAGCGCCTGCGCGGGCGTGGGTCCGCCGTGCCGGTGCTCATTCTCACGGCGGCCGACAGCATCGAGCAGCGCGTCAAGGGCCTGGACCTGGGGGCCGACGACTACATGGCCAAGCCCTTTTCGCTGCAGGAGCTCGAAGCGCGTGTGCGCGCGCTCACCCGACGTGGCCTGGGCTCGGCCAGTGCACTCATCAAGCACGGCCCGCTCACCTTCGACGCCACCGGCCGTGTGGCCTACATCAACGAACAGATGGTCGACCTGTCGGCGCGTGAGCTCAGCCTGCTCGAAGTGCTGCTGCAACGCGCCGGCCGCCTGGTCAGCAAGGACCAGCTGGTCGAGCGCCTGTGTGAATGGGGCGAAGAGGTGAGCAACAACGCCATCGAGGTCTACATCCACCGCCTGCGCAAGAAGATCGAGCAGGGCCCGATCCGCATCGCCACGGTGCGTGGCCTGGGTTATTGCCTCGAGAAGATCGCCGGCTGACACGGCGTTCGGCACGCGACTCATGCCCCGACGAGCCGGCCTGCCCCTGTTGCCCAATCGCGTGCGCGAGCAGCGCTCGCTCTTCGGCGAGATCCTCGACTGGATGCTCGCGCCGCTGCTGCTCATGTGGCCCATGAGCCTGGCGCTGACCTGGCTGGCCGCCCAGGGCATCGCCAGCAAACCTTACGACCGAGCCCTGGTCGAGACCGTGCGTGTCATCGGCCAGCGTCTGCAACCCGACAACAGCTCGCTGCGCATCGACCTGTCGCGCGACACCGCCCAGTTGCTGCGCGCCGACGAGGTCGACGCTGTCTACTACCAGGTGCTCGGCAGCGACGGCAAATTGCTGAGCGGCGACGCCGACATACCGCCGCCCGAATACGGTCCCACGGCGGGCAACGAGGTCAGGCTGCGCGACGACGAAGTGCACGACGACAACGTGCGTATTGCCTACCAGTGGGTCATCGTGGTGCCGGGTGGTGCACCGGCACTGGTGCAGGTAGGCGAGACCATGACCAAACGCTCGCGCCTGGCCACCGAGATCATCAAGGGTGTGATCCTGCCGCAGTTCGTCATCCTGCCCATCGCCGTGTTGCTGGTCTGGCTGGCGCTGGCACGTGGACTGGCGCCGCTCAACGCGCTGCAGCAGCGTATCCGCCTGCGTCCGAGCGACGACCTGTCACCCATCGACGACCGCGAGGTGCCCGAAGAAGTGACACCGCTGGTGCAGGCCATCAACGACCTGCTCGAGCGCCAGCAGAGTTCGCTGCAGACACAGAAGCGCTTTCTGGCGGACGCCGCGCACCAGCTCAAGACACCATTGGCCGGGCTGCGCATGCAGGCCGAACTGGCGACGCGCGAGATCGAATCCGGCCGGCAGGACCCGCGGGCCTTGCGCGCCTCGTTCGAGCAGATGGCCAATGCCTCCGAGCGGGCGGCGCACATGGTCAACCAGTTGTTGTCGATGGCGCGTGCCGAGGCGCAGAACCCGCAGCAGGCCTTCAAGCCGGTGGATCTGGACGTGCTCGCTTGCGACGTCATGCGCGACTTCGTTCCGCGCGCCCTCGACAAGGCCATCGACCTGGGCTACGAGGGCCCGTCTGCCAGCGGTGAACTCGAAGGTATCGAACCGGACTCGGCGCTCGTGAACGGTCATGCCGTGCTGCTGCGCGAACTCATCGCCAACCTGGTCGGCAATGCGCTGCACTACACACCGGCGGGCGGCACGGTCACCTTGCGTGTCGTGCCCGACCCGTTCGGCCAGGTGGTGGCGCTGCAGGTCGAGGACTCGGGCCCAGGCATACCGGTGGCCGAACGGGCGCTGGTCTTCGAGCCCTTCTACCGCGCCCTGGGCACGGCCGTCGACGGCTCGGGCCTGGGCCTGGCGATCGTGGCCGAGATCGCACGGCAGCACGGCGCCGAGGTGAGCCTGGAAGATGCCCGCGAGCCCGGTCAGATCCCGCCCGGCGAAGGCCCCGGCGCCTTGTTCACCTTGCGCCTGGCGCGCCTGCACACGCCTTCGGAGTCGACCGAAGGTGACGTCGACGTCATGCAGTCGTCCGATGCCGTGCCACTGCCCACCGTAGTGGCCAGGCAGTTGCCCACCACCTGAGCCGCTCAGCTCTGCATCAGCCGGCGCGCGCGCGATATCGACATCAACATGCCCAGCCCCAGCCCCAGTGTCACCATGGCGGTGCCGCCGTAGCTGATGAAGGGCAGCGGCACACCCACCACCGGCAGAATGCCACTCACCATGCCCATGTTCACCATCGCGTAGGTGAAGAAGCTCAGCGTGATCGCGCCCGCCAGCAAGCGGGTGAAGACCGTCGGTGCATCGGCCGCGATGGCCAGGCCGCGAAAGATCAGGAAGACGAAACCCAGGATCAGCAACAGGCAGCCGAGCAGGCCGAACTCTTCCGCGTAGGCGGCGAAGATGAAGTCGGTGGTGCGCTCGGGGATGAATTCGAGGTGGGTCTGGGTGCCCTGCATGAAGCCCTTGCCGGTGAGGCCACCCGAGCCGATCGCGATCATGCCCTGGATGATGTGAAAGCCCTTGCCGAGTGGGTCGGTGGTGGGGTCGAGCAGGGTGCAGACGCGGTGTTTCTGGTATTCGCGCAGCAGCGGCCAGACCCGCTCGGGCTCGCAGATGTAACTCGACGACAGCACGATCGCCGTCACCGCCACCACGCCCATCACCAGCACGGGTGTGATCAGCTTCCACGACAGCCCGGCGAAGAAGATCACGTAGAAACCGGCCGAGAACACCAGGATGGCGGTGCCCAGGTCGGGTTGTTTGGCGATCAGTGCAGCCGGCAGCAGCAGCAGCATGCCGGCGATGACGAAATCAGGCTTGCGCAACTGGCCGCTGCGGCGCTGGAACCACCAGGCCAGCATCAATGGCATGGCGATCTTGAGGATCTCGCTGGGCTGGATCACGATGCCCAGGTTGAGCCAGCGTGTAGCGCCCTTGCGTGTCAGGCCGAACAGCGCGGTGGCCACCAGCAATGCCACGCCGATGGTGTAGAGCGGCACAGCCATGGCCATCAGGCGCTGCGGGCTGACCTGCGCCACCGCGAACAGGATGAGGGCTGCCAGCACCGTGTTGCGCAGATGGTCCGGGAACCGTGTGCCCTGGTCGTGTCCGGCTGAATACATCGCCAGCAGGCCGGCGCAGGCCAGCAGCAGGGCGGCCAGCCCCAAGGTCCGGTCGAAGCCGCTGAACAGCGGTGTGATGCGTTGCCTGAGCGTGGGTTGATCGAGGCGGGTGCTCATGGCGACTTCGTGATCGGGGCCTGGGAAGAAGACGGCAGTGCGGCGCTGGCGGCGTCGGCCGCCGATGCCACGACGGCGCTGATGGCGCTGTTGCGTGGTGTTGGCAACGGCACGTCGGCGGCGCGGCGTTGCGGGCCGACCGGTGCGCCGATCTGGCCCTTGCGCACCAGCGCGATGTCCTCGGGTGTGGGGTAACTGCCGGCGATCAGGTAGTCGAGCACGCGCCGGGCGATCGGCGCGGCCGCCTCGGCGCCGAAGCCGGCGTTTTCCACGATCACGGCCAACGCCACCTGCGGGTTGTCGACCGGCGCGAAGGCGGTGTAGAGCGAATGGTCGCGCACGTATTCGGACATCCGCGACGCGTTGTATTTCTCGTTGGCGCCAATGCTCCTGGCCTGCGCCGTGCCGGTCTTGCCACCGCTCTTGTACTGGGCGCCGACGAACACGCGGGTCGACGTGCCTTCCTGCGTCACACCGTACATGGCGCGGCGCAGCAGGTCGACATGGGCCTGGGTCAACGGCAGGGGATCAAGGGCCTGGCGTGACGCCGTCGAGCGCTTGCGTGTCATCACGTTCTCGATCTCGCTCACCAGCCGAGGCTCGAAGCGTTGGCCGCCCGACACCAGCGTGGCCATGGCGCTGGCCAGCTGCACCATGGTGAAGTTGTTGTAGCCCTGGCCGATGCCCAGCGAGATGGTCTCGCCGGCGTACCACTTCTGCATCTCGGGGCGCTTGAACCTGCGGCGTTTCCACTCGGTGGAGGGCAGGTCGCCGGTGACTTCACCGTCGAGGTCGATGCCGGTCTTGCGGCCGAAACCGAACGGTGACAGCTGCTCGTGCATCAGGTCCACGCCCATCTCGTTGGCCAGCGAGTAGTAGTAGACGTTGCTCGACGCCACGATCGACTTCACCATGTCCACGGCACCCAGGCCACCGTCACCGTGGCTGCGAAAGCGGTGGTTGCCGAACATGTACGAGCCGTTGTCGTAGATGATCTGAGTGGCGCTGCGTTTGCCGGTGTTCAGTGCCGCGATGGCCATGAAGGGCTTGAAAGTCGAGCCCGGCGGATACGTGCCGCGCAACGCGCGGTTGAGCAAGGGCTTGTCGATCGACTCGTTGAGCTCTTTCCAGCTGTCGGCGTCGATGCCGTCGACGAACAGGTTCGGATCGAAGGTCGGCTTGCTGACGAAGGCCAGCACCTGGCCGTTGTTGGGGTCGATGGCGACCAGCGCACCGCGGCGATCGCCGAACATGTCCTCGATCAGTGCCTGCAGCTTGATGTCGATCGACAGTCGCACGGTGTTGCCGGGCTGGGCCGATTCCGAGCTGAGCCGGCGCATCGGCCGGCCCCCGGCGCTGGTCTCGACCTCTTCCACGCCGGTCACACCGTGCAGTTGCTGCTCGTATCTCTGCTCGATTCCGAGTTTGCCGATGTAGTCGGTGCCACGGTAGTTGGCCAGGTCTTCCTCGGGCCAGTCTTCCATCAGCGTCTTCTCGGCCTGGTTGATGCGCCCGATGTAACCCAGCACGTGGCTGGCCAGTTCGCCGTAGGGATAGTTGCGAAACAGCCGGGCCTTGATCTCGACGCCCGGAAACCTGAAACGCTGCACCGTGAACCGCGCCATCTCGGCGTCGCTGAGGCGGGTACGGATCGGCACCGACTCGAAGCTGCGTGTGTCGTCGAGCAGGCGCCTGAAACGTCGTCGGTCACGCGGCTGGACCTCGACCACCTCGGCGATCTGGTCGATCAAGGCGTCGACGTCGGCGTTGATCTGCGAGCGGGTGATCTCGAGTGTGTAGGCCGAGTAGTTGTCGGCCAGTACCACACCGTTGCGGTCGACGATGAGGCCCCGGATCGGCACGATCGGCACCACCGAGATGCGGTTGTTCTCGGCCTGGATCGACAGGTCGCGGTACATCACCACCTGCAGCCAGACCAGCCGCGCCACGATCAGGCAAAAACCGAGGATCACGAACACCGCGGCCGCGAGCAGGCGCAGGCGAAACCGCCCGAGCTCACGTTCGAGGTTGGGCAGCTCGTTCATCGGCACAGACGGTGTGGCTGGCGCCGTGGCGCCCTCGGTGGGCGTTGGCGCTGATCAAGATAGGTCACAGCGGCCGATTTTCATCCGGGTCGGGCGGGCGGCGCTGCGGTGCCAGCAGCAACCAGCTCGTCAGTGGCCACAACAAGGCCTCGAACATCGGCGCGAGCAACAGGCTCCAGCCCGGAGAACTCGATCCTGTGGCCAGGCGCACGACGAGTGAACACGCGTGGGCCGCGGCAAACAGCGGCAACACCTGCAAGGCCTGGGTCGGCGCGCTGAACCAGGGCAGACGCCGATGCACGGCAATCGCCAGAAAGGCCAGCAGTGTGTAGGCCAGTGCATGTTGTCCGAGCAAGGCCCCCTGGTGCACGTCGATCACCACACCGAACAGGAACGACACACCCAGGCCGACGCGGCGCGGCTGGTGCACCGTCCAGCCGACCAGCACCAGCGCCATGATGTCGGGCATTGCGGGGTTGCGGCCCAGGGGCGCCAGGCTCAGCATCAGGGCGATGGCCAGGGTGAACCAGATGTACCAGGGCCGCACCGGCAGCAGCAACTGGTCACCGGCACTGGGCATCATTTGCGGCCACCTTTGCGTGTCGGCTGTGAGGCGGCGGATTCGGTCGGCGCCGGCCTGGAGGGCAACTGGGCGCCGATGGGTTCGAGCACCAGCACATGGCGCACACCGTCGACCTCGACGCTGGGCGCCAGTCGGATACGCGCGAACGACGAATCCGACTGCCGGTCCACCTCGACCACCCGGGCCACCGGGTAACCCGCCGGGTACACACCGTCCAGGCCGGTGGTGACGATGGGGTCACCGACCTTGACATCGGCATTGGCCGCCATGAAACGCATTTCGAGCAGGCCGCCACTGGGGTGGCCCACGGCGATGCTGCGCTGCTGGCTGCGGGCGTTGAGCACCGGGATGGCAGCGTCGCGGTCGGTGAGCAGCGTAACCTCGGCATTCATCGGGTAGACCCGTGTCACCTGGCCGACCACACCCACTTCGTTGATGACCGGTGAGCCGACTTTGACGCCGCCCACCAGGCCACGGCCGATGATGATCTTGCGCGAATACGGGTCGGCGGCGTGGTAGAGCAATTCGGCGGCGCGGCCTTTCACCTCGAGCCGGGCGTTGAGGCCGAGCAGACCTCGCAGGGCGGCGTTCTCCTGCGCCAGCGTCTCGACCTGCAGGGCGCGCTGCGCCTGCATGGCGATGCTGGTGCGGGCGGCTTCCTCGGCCCGGTGAGCTTCGCTGACGGTGCCGAAGTAGTCACGCAGCGACCCGAGCGCCTGCACCGGGCGCAGCAGCCCGACTTCGACCGGGTGCAGCGCGGTGGCCACGGCGGTGCGCAGCGGCCCGCTCAGCCCCAGCCGGGTATCGGCGGCCATGAGCAACAGCGACAACGAGGCGAAGAACGCCAGCCGCGTCAAGGCCGAAGGGCCTTGGCGGAAGAACGGTGGTGGGCTGCTGTCCAGGGTGCCGGTGGGCATTGCGCTTGCAGGCGCAGGCGCCGGGCCGGCCGCGTGGCGCCGACCCGGTAGCCGGCCTTATTCCGAAGTGAAGATCGAGCCCAGGCGCTCCATGCGCTCGAGGGCCAGGCCGCAGCCGCGCACCACACAGGTCAACGGGTCTTCGGCCACCAGCACGGGCAGGCCGGTTTCTTCGGCGAGCAGGCGGTCCAGGTCGCGCAGCAGGGCGCCGCCGCCGGTCAGCATCATGCCGCGTTCGGCGATGTCGGCGCCCAGTTCGGGCGGGGTCTGTTCGAGCGCACGTTTCACGCTCGACACGATCTGGTTGAGCGGCTCGGTGAGGGCTTCGAGCATCTCGTTGCTCGACACCGTGAAGCTGCGCGGCACACCTTCGCTCAGGTTGCGGCCCTTGACTTCCATCTCCTTGACCTCGGAGCCGGGGAAGGCCGAGCCGATCTGCTTCTTGATGGATTCGGCCGTGGGTTCACCGATCAACATGCCGTAGTTGCGGCGGATGTAGTTGACGATGGCTTCGTCGAACTTGTCACCACCCACCCGCACGCTGCCCTTGTAGACCATGCCGCCCAGCGAGATCACGGCCACCTCGGTGGTGCCGCCGCCGATGTCGACCACCATCGAGCCCGATGCGTCCGACACCGGCAGCCCGGCGCCGATGGCCGCGGCCATGGGTTCCTCGATCAGGTAGACCTCGCTGGCGCCCGCTCCAAGAGCCGATTCGCGGATGGCGCGGCGCTCGACCTGGGTGGAGCCACACGGCACACAGATGATGATGCGCGGGCTGGGACGCAGCAACGAGCGCGGGTGCACCATCTTGATGAACTGCTTGAGCATCTGCTCGGTGACGGTGAAGTCGGCGATCACGCCGTCTTTCATCGGGCGGATGGCCTCGATGTTGCCCGGCACCTTGCCCAGCATGGCCTTCGCTTCGGAGCCGACCGCCTGGATGGTCTTCTTGCCGTTGGGCCCGCCCTCGTGGCGTATCGACACGACCGAGGGCTCGTTCAGCACGATGCCCGTGCCGCGGACGTAGATGAGGGTGTTGGCGGTGCCCAGATCGATGGCGAGATCGGTCGAGAAATAGCGCCGCAGCAGCGATCCGTAGAACATGGTGAGCTCTTGAGCGTCCGGCCCGCCTGGGGTGCAGGCCGGCCGGGATAGTCGTAAGGGGTCGATGGCGGGGTTTGACGCCCTTGCCAGCCGACAAGTGGGCCGCGGTCAGTGGGTCGCGTACAGGCGGCTGCTCTCGATGCCGACGCGGGCCGACCACGTCGCAGCGCTGGCGCCACCCTGGACACAACCGGCGCGCCGGGAGGCCAGCAGCACCCGGGCCGCGAGGCCAGCGGGCGATAATACCCGAAGGCTTCCGGCCGACCACTCGATGTCGCGCCGGCAGCCTGGCCCCATCGGGCGAGCGGATCCGGGTTCTCCGGTCCGCCACATCAAAGACACCTGGCACCCATCGATGGCACTCACCGCCGCTGACGTCACCCGTATCGCCAACCTGGCACGGCTCGAACTCGAACCCCGCGAAGCCGGCGACCTGCTCGGCCAACTCAACGAGTTCTTCGACATCGTCGAACGCATGCGTGCGGTCGACACCAGCGGCGTGGCGCCGCTGTACACGCCGCTGTCGGCCATTGCCGACGTCGAGCTGCGCCTGCGCCCCGACGCCGTCACCGAAACCAACCAGCGCGACGCCAACCAGCGCAGCGCCCCGGCGGTCGACGCCGGCCTGTTTCTCGTCCCCCGCGTCATCGAGTGAGCCCGAGCATGAGCAGCAGCAGCACCGCGGGCCAGGCCCTGCATCGTCTCGGCGTGGTCGAACTCGCCGCCCAGCTCGACGCCGGCCAGTTGTCGAGTGTCGAGATCACGCGCCATCTGCTGGATCGCCTGCCCGAGCCGCAGTCGAGAGCCGGTCTGGGCGCCTTCATCTGCACCAATGCCGAGGTGGCGCTGGCGCAGGCCGCCGCTGCCGACGCCCGCCGCGCCGCCGGTGAACGTGGCCCGCTGCTGGGGGTGCCGCTGGCGCACAAGGACATCTTCGTCACCCGCGACTTCGCCAGCACCGCCGGCTCACGCATGTTGGCCGGTTACCAGAGCCCGTTTGATGCCACCGTGGTGGCCAACCTGGCCGCGGCCGGCGCCGTCACTCTGGGCAAGCTCAACTGCGACGAGTTCGCCATGGGCGGCGCCAACGAGAACTCGGCCTACTATCCGGCACGCAACCCCTGGGACCCGAGCCGTATCCCCGGCGGGTCGTCGGGCGGCAGCGCCGTGGCCGTGGCCGCGCGGATGTTGCCGGCCGCGACAGGCACCGACACGGGCGGCTCGGTGCGCCAGCCGGCCGCGCTGACCGGTGTCACCGGCATCAAGCCGACCTACGGTCGCTGCTCGCGTTACGGCATGGTGGCGTTTGCGTCGAGCCTGGACCAGGCCGGCCCGATCGCGCGTTCGGCGCTCGACTGCGCCCATCTGCTGAAGGCGATGAGTGGCTTCGACGAACGCGATGCCACCAGCGCGCAGCAGCCGGTGCCCGATTTCGCCGCCGCAGCCGTGGCGCCGCGTGCCGGCGCTGGCGCGGCGCGTCCGCTCGAAGGCCTGCGCATCGGCCTGCCACGCGAGTTCTTCGGTGACGGGGTCTCGGCGGGCGTCCTCGCCGCCGTGCGCGGCGCGCTGAGCGAGCTCGAGCAGCTCGGCGCCACACTCGTCGACGTCAGCCTGCCGCGCACCGAACTGGCCATCCCGGTCTACTACATCATTGCGCCGGCCGAGGCGAGCTCGAACCTGAGCCGTTTCGACGGTGTGCGTTACGGCCACCGCGCCGACGACTACAAGGACCTGAACGAGCTCTACCGCAAGAGCCGCAGCGAGGGGTTCGGGCCTGAGGTGAAACGCCGCATCATGATCGGCACCTATGTGCTGAGCCACGGTTATTACGACGCCTACTACCTGCAGGCGCAGAAGCTGCGCCGCATGATTGCCGACGACTTCCAGGCGGCGTTTGCCCAGTGCGACGTCATCGCCGGCCCGGTCGCGCCCACCACGGCACGCACCATCGGCAGCCAGAGCGACCCGGTGGCCGAATACCTGGCCGACATCTTCACCCTGCCTGCCAGCCTGGCCGGCCTGCCGGGCATGAGCCTGCCGGCCGGCTTCAGCGACGGTCTGCCGGTGGGCCTGCAGCTGATCGGCAATTACTGGCGCGAAGCCGAGCTGCTGCAGGTCGGCCACCAGTTGCAGCAGGCCACCGACTGGCACCTGCAGGCACCGGCGACGCTGGCCTGAGGGCGAGCTGCCGGGCGTCGCACCGTCCGGCTGACAGCACCCGACGCCGCCTGACGCCAGCCGGCTCCATCGTCGCACCTGGCAACTAGTCGATGCCACCTGACCTCACCTGAAATCACAAGGCGCCGCACGGGTCGGACCCGGCGGCGCCTTGATATTTGCGCCCGTGATTCAGCGTTGTTGGTCGCCGCGGCGCTGACGCTGGTCGCTGTTGCCGCCGCCTGGGCGTCGTTCGGGTGCAGGTTCGACTGCAGGTGCGGGCCGGGCCGGGGCAGGTCTGGCGACAGGTGCTGGCGCCACGGCGGCAGGCGCGGGTGCTTGTGGCACAACCACCGGCGCGGCGGGTGCTGCCGGGGCACGCGGCGCAGGTGCCGGCGGTGCCGGGCGTGCCGGCACAACCATCGGTGCCGGTACCGGCGCCGGTGCTGGTGCGGGCGCAATTGCACGGGCCGGCGCTGGTGCCATGGGCGCCGGCATGTTGATGCCAGGCCGCGGTTGCTGTTGCTGTTGCGGTGCTGGCTGAAACCGGGGTTGCGCCGGTGCTTGTGGCTGCTGCTGGGCTGGCGCTTGCACCTGAGGCTGAGCCGGTGATGGCGCCACGATGGCTGGTACCACGGCTGCGGCCGGTGCCGGTGTGTTGGACGCCGGTGCACGTTCGCGACCGCGGTTGTCGCCGCGCGGCAGGCCGCTGCGGTTGTCGCCTCGGCCATCGTTGCGTGGCTCGCCACGTTCGCCACGCTCGGGACGTTCACCGCGGTCATCCCGCTGCGCCGGTGGACGCATGTCGGGCCGCCCGTCCGCGCCGCCGCC
The DNA here is from genome assembly GCA_016702605.1 of Candidatus Intricatilinea gracilis. Classification (GTDB taxonomy): domain Bacteria; phylum Pseudomonadota; class Gammaproteobacteria; order Burkholderiales; family Burkholderiaceae_C; genus Sphaerotilus; species Sphaerotilus gracilis. Next base: position 187,016 of record JADJDQ010000003.1, on the reverse strand, counting down.
ACGGTTGTCACCGGGCCGGTCGGCACGTTGCTGCGGCGCTTGTGGCACCGGCACCCGCTGCGCCGGCCCGGTCTGGGCCGGTGGCTGGATCTGCGGTTGAAGCTGAGATGGCTGCTGCGCTTGCGGCTGCGGCGCGACGGGCCTGACGGACGGCGCTTCGCGGCTGGGCGTCACAGGTGCTCCGGGCACAGGTCGCACGACGATGGCCGGAGCCTGTGGCCGGGCGGGTACACCGCGTTCGTCACGGTTGTCCCGGTTGTCGCGTGCAGCGCCGTCACGGCCACGTTCGCCACGGTCCGCGCGGTCGCCGGGCCGGCCTGGTGTGCCGTCGGGTTGGCGGCCGGGGTTGCGATCGGGTGTGATGCGGATCGGGACCATCTCGCGCGACGGCGGCGGCTGGCCCCGAAACCGCGGCGGCTCCACATGTCGGCGTACGGCGTCGACCGGTTTGCGCGCCTGCTCGAACACATTGCGCGGCAACATGGTGCGGGCACCCTCGACCCGGGCGTAGCGGTAGACCGGCGGTGTGCCGATGCGCCGCGGGCCGTGGTCGAAGCGGCGCTCGTCGGCACGTGGCATCGGCTGGCGCACATAGGGCCGGTTCACCACGTCGCGGTAACGCGGCGTGGCTCGGTAGCTGGGCACATACATCTCGCGTGGTGCGAGCGGGAACCACACCATCGAGCGGCCGATGTTGATGTTGATGCTCACGCCGCTGCGTGGTGGTGGCTGGTCGGCCCAGGCCACCAGTGCCGGTGAGTAGACCGGGCGATGGGTGTATTCACCCGGGCACCAGCCCCAGCGGCCGCGCCATTGCACCCAGCGGCCGTAGTGGAACGGGGCGAACCCCCAGGGCGCGTCGTCGACCCAGGTCCAGCCCCAGGGGGCGACCCAGGCCCAGCGGCCTTCGCGGTAGGGGGCCCAGTCGACTGCCACCGTGCGCGGATACCAGACCATGCCCCAGTCGGGCGACCGTTGCCAGTCGCCGTGGTCGCGCAGATCCTCGACTCCCGTCATGTCGGGCGGCAGCAGCGCGGCCTCGCTGGCCGGCGCCGGTGTGTCGGGGCGCATCGACCACTGGGCAAACTCGTCCGATACCGGGCTGCCCGGGCGCCAGCCTCCGTCGAGATACAACTCGGCGTATTGGCCGGGCTTGAGTGTGAAGGTGGCGCCGGCCTGATCGACCTGCAGGCCGCTGCGCCAGGCAGTGGCGCCGGGTGTGGGGCTGGCGTCGATGCGAAAGAACCCTTCACCCAGCGGCAGGAAACGCCCGGCCGCGCTGCTCACCGTGACTTCACGCGCGGCGTCGTAGCTGTTCAGCAGCAGGGCGAGTGAGCCGCGTTGAAGATGGATCTCGATCGCGTCGTCGTCCAGCCGCACAAACTGCAGCCGGGCGTTCTCGCCGATGCGAAACACGCTGGCGCCGACCCGCAGTTCGGCGTTGGCGAAGTCGCCGGTGGCAACCACATCACCGGTGGTGAGGGGCCAGTTGCGCGGTGAATCGATGGATTCGTCGTTGTCGTGGCTTTGCAGCGTCACCCAACCTTCGGTGCGGGCGACCCGGCCGACGCGGGCGGGCGGATCGACCACGCTGTCGTCATCGTCGGCAGCACGTGCCGGTGAGCCGGCCAGGCCCAGCGCCAGTACCAGCAGCACCACCACGGCCAGCGCCTGCAGCAGCAGGCTGCTCAGGCTGACACTGCCGCCGGGGGCACCGGTACGCCACCGCGCCAGCGCCAGGCGCCACAGGCGTGATGCCGGCCGGGCGCCAGCCGGCCGCGATGGTCTGGCCCCCGACACGGCCGGTGCCGAAGCCGCAGCCAGCGACGCAGCCAGTGCCGGAGCCAGTACATCAGGCACGGCGGAGCCTCCCTCGGGGCTGGGCACTGATGGTCGATCGGCGGGTGTGGCAACAACGGATCGCATGACTGAACTCCTGCAGCGGGCGCTCTGCCCTTGGTCTACAACGGCCGAGTGTGGGGCGGCGCCGACCGGCAGGCGCGTCGGCTTGTTTCGTTTTGTGGCACCGAGCCTGGCGCCGCACCCCACCCGCCCAGCCGACCCGGGTGGGCCCGCGGCGTGGTCGCCGCTCTGGTCCGGGGTGCTGCGGGGTGTCATGATGCGCGGCTTTGCTTGACCCTGGCCCCGACCGTCGATGCTCACCGGAACCCTGTTCGCCCTTGCCGCCGGCCTGATGTGGGGGCTGGTCTTCGTCGGCCCGTTGCTGCTGCCCGACTACCCGGCGCTGCTGCAATCCTTCGGACGATATCTGGCCTTCGGCCTGATCGCGCTGCCGCTGGCCTGGCTCGACCGTCGGCGCCTCGGCCAACTGACACGCGCCGACTGGTGGGCCGCGCTCGAACTGGCGGCCGTGGGCAACCTCGTCTATTACGCGTTTCTCGCGTCGGCCATCCAACGTGCCGGTGCGCCGCTACCCACCATGATCATCGGCACGCTGCCTGTCGTGATCGCCGTCAGCTCCAATTTGCGCGACGCCCGGCGTGATGGCCGCCTGCCCTGGTTGCGCCTGCTGCCCAGCCTGATCCTCATCGGCGCCGGCATCGCGCTGGTCAACCAGGTCGAAATCGGCGAGATGTACGCGGCGGGTGCCGCCAGCGCTGCCGCCGCAGCTGCCGCCGGCCAGGCCGACGACTCGGGCGTTGCGCTCGGGCGCTACCTGGTCGGTGCACTGCTGGCCGTCGGGGCCGTCATCTGCTGGACCTGGTACCCGCTGCGCAACGCCGACTGGTTGCGTGCCCACCCGGACCGCAGCCCGCGCACCTGGGCCACGGCGCAAGGCATCGCCACCTTGCCGCTGGCGCTGATCGGTTACGGCCTGTTCTGGCTCTGGCAGTCGACCCAGGGGATGGCGACCGCTGCCGGAAACGGCGCCGCAGGTGCTTTCGACATGCCGTTCGGCCCGCGCCCGGTCTACTTTGTCGGCCTCATGTTCGCCATCGGCCTGTTTGCCTCGTGGCTCGGCACCTTGTGCTGGAACGAAGCCAGCCAGCGCCTGCCCACCTCGCTGGCCGGTCAGCTCATCGTGTTCGAGACACTGTCGGCGCTGGCCTACGCCTATGTGTTGCGCGGGCGTTGGCCGGGCCTGCCGACGCTGCTGGGCATCGCCCTGCTGGTGGCGGGGGTCATGCTGGCCTTGCGGGTGAGGCCGGAGCCGCTGGTGGTGCAGGACCACAGCGCGTGAGCCGGCGGCTCGACGCGCGCGCGAGCCGGCACGTGCGCCGGCGCGTCGAACGTGCGACCGTCGAGCGGTCACGCCCCTACACTGGCCCGCCGCCCCGACCATGACACCCGCCGACCCGCCGCCCACCGCCGCTTCGGCCACCAGTCCGCCGGGCCAGCCGTCGCGGCTGTGGCGCAACCCGCGCTGGATGCTGGCGGTGCTGCTGGCCAGCCTGGGCACTCTCGGCCCGTTTGCGGTCGACACCTACCTGCCGGCCTTTGCCGGCATCGCCCGCTCGCTGGACGCCACACCGCTGCAGATGCAGCAGACCTTGTCGGCCTACCTGCTCGGGTTCGCGATGATGAACCTGTTCCACGGCGCACTGGCCGACAGCTTCGGGCGCCGCCCGGTGGTGCTGGCCGGGGTGGCCATGTTCACGCTGGCGTCCATCGGTTGTGCCTTGTCGGAGCATGTCGGGACGCTGGTGTTTTATCGAGCGCTGCAGGGCATGTCGACTGGCGCCGGCATCGTGGTGTCGCGCGCCGTCATCCGCGATCTGTACCCGCCGGCCGACGCACAACGCATGATGTCGCTGGTCACCATCTACTTCGGCGTCGCGCCGGCCGTGGCGCCGATCATCGGCGGCTGGCTGTTCGTGACACTCGGCTGGCGTGCGGTGTTCTGGTTCCTGGCCCTGGTGGGTGTGGCGATCTGGCTGGGTGTGTGGCGCGCCCTGCCCGAAACACTGGCCAAGGCGCAGCGCCAGCCCTTCGAGGTGCGCCACCTCATGCGAGGTTATGTGCAACTCGGTGGCAGCCGGCGCTTCTGGCTGCTGGCGCTGGCCTCGGGTGTGCCGTTCAACGGCATGTTCCTGTACGTGCTGAGTGCGCCGGTCTACCTGGGTGAACTGCTCGGGCTGGCGCCGACCGAGTTCTACTGGTTCTTCCTGCTCAACATCGGCGGCATCATGGTCGGCGCCTGGCTGAGCGGGCGGCTGGCCGGCAGACTCTCGCGGCGGCGCCAGGTGCGCGCCGGTTTCATCATCCTGATCGTGGCGACCATCACCAACCTGATCGGCAACCTCGGCTTCACGATGACGTTTCCGTGGGCGCTGCTGCCGATCACGCTGTACAGCCTGGGCTGGGCGCTGCTGGTACCGGCCGTCACCTTGATGGTGCTCGACCTGTTCCCCGATCGCCGCGGCATGGCCTCGTCGCTGCAGGCCACCGTGGGCAGCGCCGCCAACGCGCTGGTGGCCGGGGTGGCCGCCCCGCTGGTGATGCACGACGCCGGCGGACTGGCGGTGGTGTCGGCGCTGTTCATGATGGTGGGTTTTGTCGCCTGGCAATACGTCAAGCGCAACCTGCCGGGCGACGGCGCCTGATCGACAGCTGACCCCGCTGACCCATCCCGCAACCGGCAAATCTGCGCGGTGCGCGCGGTTGCCGCACTCAAGTCGACCCCGCCAGCGCCGAAAGCAAGGCCAGACGCAGCCTGCGTCGCCCCGTTGCCGGAGCCCTTGCCATGTCGCCCACCCAGCCTTCTCAGTCCGTCCGTCCTGCGCAGGTGCGTGCCTGCCGCTGGCCCGAAGCCTCGCCGCGTCTGCGCCTGACCGTCAGCGCCGCATTCACCGCCGTGGTGCTGGCGGCCCTGGCGCTGTGGCCGCTGCAGCCGGCGTTTGCGCAGCACGACCATGGTGCACCTGCCAAATCGGCGGCGGCCTCCAGCCACGGCGCAAGCAGGGCCGAGGCGATCAGGCCTGAGTCAAGACCCGCTGCGGGCAAGTCCGCCGAGGTCGACAACCGCCCCGGCCCGGGCGAACGCGCCAAGCCGATGTCCATGGACGACCTGGCGCGCAAGCTGAGCGACAAGGTCAGCAGCGTGCGCGACGCCCAGGCACGGACACCCACCTTGAAGCTGGTGGCGCGCGCCCCGTCCGCCGAACGGTCCGGCCACGGCACCCCCGCCGACAAGCCGGGCAAACAGGCCAGGTCCGCCCACGGCAAGACAGCCGCTGCCGGCCTGGCCGATGCGCAGGAACACGCCGCCCACGACGTGCACTGGGCCTACGACGGCGACGGTGGCCCGGCGCGCTGGGGAGAACTGAAGCCCGAGTTCGCCACCTGCGCCAGCGGCCAGCGCCAGAGCCCGATCGACATCCGCGGTGGTCTGAGGGTCGACCTCGAGCCGATCAAGTTCGACTACCGGCCGGTGCCCTTCGGTGTGGTCGACAACGGCCACACCATCCAGGCCAATGTGCAGCCCGGCAACACCATCGAGGTGGGCGGGCGCCGCTTCGAGCTGCTGCAGTTCCACTTCCATCGCCCGTCCGAGGAGCGCATCAACGGTCGCCGCTACGACATGGTCATCCACCTGGTGCACAAGAGCCTGGAAGGCAAACTGGCCGTGGTGGCGGTGCTGGTCGAGCAGGGCCGCAACCATCCGGTGGTGCAGGCGGTGTGGAACAGTCTGCCGCTCGAGCGCAACGACGAACTGGCCTCACCCGTGCCGATCGACCTGAACCAGCTGCTGCCCGACGATCGGCGGTACTACACCTACATGGGCTCGCTCACCACGCCACCGTGCAGCGAAGGGGTGTTGTGGATGGTGATCAAGCAGCCCACCCCGTTGTCGCCCGAGCAGATCGCCTTGTTCGCGCGCCTGTACCCAATGAACGCGCGGCCGATCCAGCAGCCGAGTGGGCGGTTGATCAAGGAGTCGAACTGAGTCTGGCCGGGCGCCGTTCCTTCGGCGCCTGTTGCCCGCGCCGGGCCGACGCCAGGAGCCGCAAGGCCCTGGCGTCGTTGTTTTTTCTTCTCGCAAGCCCTGATTGCTGCATCTGCACCACTCGGTGAGACTGGGGTGAACCCGGCCTGTAACGCGCAAAATCCGCGCGCTTGCTGCCCCCCAATCTTTACTCAGGGACGCACCTGCCTTGCGGCAGGTGGCTGCCTGGCATACCGAGTACCTCGATGTTGACCAGTCTGAAAGACCTGCTGGCGGCCGGCGCCGACAGCGCCGTCGCCATTTCCGCCCCCAGCCGCCAGTCGCTCAGCCACGCCGGGCTGCGCCAGCTGATTGCCGACACCCTGGCCAGCCTGAATGCCCTGGGTATCGGCCGCAACGACCGCGTCGCCATCGTGCTGGCCAACGGCCCCGAGATGGCCACCTGCTACATGGCCTGCGCCAGCGGCGTCACCAGTGCCCCGCTCAACCCGGCCTACCGCGCCGACGAGTTCGAGTTCTACCTCAGCGACCTCAACGCCAAGGCGCTGATCGTCGAGGCCGGCAGCACCTCGCCAGCCATCGGCGTGGCCGAGAAGCTCGGCGTCGCGCTCATCGACCTGATCGTGCCCGACGGAGCACCGGCCGGCAGCTTCGTGCTGAAGGCGCGTGTGGCCAGCGGTGCCACCGCCGCCGCGAACGGTGGTTATGCCCAGCCCGACGACGTGTCCATGGTGCTGCACACCTCGGGCACCACCTCGCGGCCCAAGATCGTGCCGCTGTCGCAGCGCAACCTGTGCGCCTCGGCGCAGAACATCAGCCGCACGCTGGCATTCACCTCCGCCGACTGCGGCCTGAACATCATGCCGCTGTTCCACATCCACGGCCTCATCGCCGGGGTGCTGGCGCCGCTGTCGGCCGGCTCGCAGGTGTTCTGCACGCCGGGCTTCAATGCCCTCAAGTTCTTCGCCTGGATGGACGAGGCCAAACCCAGCTGGTACACGGCCGTGCCGACCATGCACCAGGCCATCGTGAGCCGCGCCGGCAAGAACACCGACATCATCAAGCGCCACCCGCTGCGTTTCATGCGGTCGTCGTCGAGCTCGATGCCGCCGCAGGTCATCACCGAACTCGAAGCCATCTTCGGCGCCCCGCTGATCGAGGCCTACGGCATGACCGAAGCCACCCTCCAGATGGCGTCCAACCCCTTGCCGCCTGCCGCACGCAAGCCCGGCACGGTGGGCCGTGCCGCCGGACCGGAAGTGGCCATCATGGCCGCCGACGGCAGCCTGCTCGCCGCCGGTGATACCGGCGAGATCGTCATTCGTGGCCCCAACGTGACCGCCGGCTACGAGAGCAACGACAAGGCCAATGCCGAAGCCTTCCAGAACGGCTGGTTCCGCACCGGCGACCAGGGTGTGATGGACGCCGAAGGCTACGTCAGCATCACCGGCCGGCTGAAGGAAATCATCAACCGCGGCGGCGAGAAGATCAGCCCGCGCGAGGTGGACGAGATCCTGATGGACCACGCCGCCGTCGCCCAGGTGGTGTGTTTCGGCATGCCGCACCCCAAGCTCGGCGAAGAAGTCGCCGCCGTCGTGGTGCTGCGCGAAGGCCAGGCCGCCACCGAACGCGAGCTGCAGGACTTCGTCGCCAAACGCGCCGCCGACTACAAGGTGCCCAAGAAGATCCTCTTCATGGAAGAGATCCCCAAGGGCGCCACCGGCAAGTTGCAGCGTATCGGCCTGGCCGCGAAGCTAGGCCTGGGCTGAACCGCGTCGGCGCGAGCGCCGGCCCATGACACGTTTTCCACTGCGTCCGCCGTCGTCAGACGGCGCCCTCAGGTTTGCCTTGACCAACGATCGACTTCAGGAGACAACGACATGAGCCGGACCACCCGCCCCACCGAACACCCCTCCCGCCGAAGCACCGTGCGGCCCCTGCGGCGCCTGATGCTCGGCGCCATCACCTTGGCCGCCGGCTTGCTGGGCGGTGCGGCCCAGGCCTGGGAGCCGAGCAAGCCGGTCGAGTTCGTCGTGCCGGCCGGCACAGGCGGTGGTGCCGACCAGATGGCGCGGTTCATCCAGGGTGTGGTGGCCAAGAACAAGCTGATGGCCCAGCCCATCATCGTGGTCAACAAGTCCGGTGGGGCGGGCGCCGAGGGTTTCCTCGACGTCAAGAACGACAAGGGCAACGCGCACAAGATCGTCATCACCTTGTCGAACCTGTTCACCACACCACTGGCCACGGGTGTTCCGTTCAACTGGAAGGACATCACGCCCATCTCGATGCTGGCGCTCGACCAGTTCGTGCTCTGGGTGAACGAGGAGTCACCGCACAAGACGGCCAAGGCCTACTTCGACGCCATCAAGGCCAGCCCGCCCAACACCTTCAAGATGGGCGGCACCGGCAGCAAGCAGGAAGACCAGATCATCACCGTCATGCTCGAGAAGGCGGCCGGCAAGAAGCTGACCTACATCCCGTTCAAGGGCGGTGGTGACGTGGCGGTGCAGCTGGTGGGCAAACACATCGACTCGACCGTGAACAACCCGATCGAGGCCGAATCGCACTGGCGTGCCGGCAAGCTGCGTGCCCTGTGTGTGATGGACGACGAGAAGCTGCCCTACACCACGAAACTCACCGCCACGCAGAGCTGGTCCGACGTGCCCACCTGCGCCTCGGCCGGTGTGCCGGTCGACTACCTGATGCTGCGCGGCGTGTTCACCACGCCGGGTGTCACGCCCGACCAGGTGGCGTTCTACGTCGAGTTGTTCAAGAAGGTGCGTGCATTGCCCGAGTGGAAGGAGTTCATGGACAAGGGTGCGTTCAAGCAGACCGCGCTGACCGGCAAGGAATACGTCGACTGGCTGACCCAGAGTGAGCAGCTGCACCGCACGCTCATGAAGGAAGCCGGCTTCATCGCCAACTGACGCAGGCCCTGGTCACCGCGGCGCAAGCTGCGGTGATGGTTGTCCCGCGGTCGCCGTGCCGCGTTGCACCACGTTTCAGTCTTGTCGCCGTTGCCTGGTGTGCCGGCGTGTGTGTTTCAGCCTTTCGACATCGACACCATGACCGACAACTCGCATGACGGTGGCGGCGACAACGCGCCCACCGTGAGCCAGCGTGGACCCGAACTCGGCGTGGCGCTGCTGCTGCTGGCCATCGCGGCCCTGGTCATCAAGGACAGCCTGCGTGTGGGCATAGGCTGGGCCGACGACGGCCCGCGCTCGGGCTACTTTCCGTTCTACATCGGCCTGCTGCTGTTGTTGTCCAGCGGCGGGATCGCCGTCAAACAACTGCTGGCCTGGACACGCACCAAGGCCGTGTTTGCCCAGCGCAGCCAGCTGGCGCTGGTGATTGCGGTGTTCGTGCCGATGGTGGTCTACGTGGCGCTCATCCCGTGGACCGGCATCTACCTGGCGTCGGCCACGTTGATCGGCTACTTCATGCTGCGCCACGGCGGTTATCGCCCCTTCATCACCACGGTCACCGCCATCGCGGTGCCGCTGGTGTTCTTCCTCGTCTTCGAACGCTGGTTCCTGGTGCAGCTGCCCAAGGGTCCGCTCGAACGCATGCTTGGTTTCTAGGCCGGCACACCCCATGGAAGAACTCAACAACCTGATGCACGGCTTTGCCGTGGCACTGACGTTGCCCAACCTGGTCTACATGGTGGTGGGCATCACGCTGGGTGTGCTGATTGGTGTGTTGCCCGGGCTGGGCGGCGCCAACGGTGTGGCCATCCTGCTGCCGCTCACCTTCAGCATGAACCCGACTTCGGCCATCATCATGCTGAGCTGCATCTACTGGGGGGCGCTGTTCGGCGGGGCCATCACGTCGATCCTGTTCAACATCCCGGGTGAGCCCTGGAGTGTGGCCACCACCTTCGACGGTTACCCCATGGCGCAGCAGGGCAAGGCGGCGCAGGCGCTCACGGCGGCGTTCACGTCGAGTTTTGTCGGCGCGCTGTTCGCGGTGCTGCTCATCACCTTCCTGGCGCCGCTGCTGGCCAGGTTTGCGCTCAAGTTCGGACCAGCCGAGTTCTTTGCGGTGCAGCTGCTCACCTTCTGCAGTTTTGTAGGCATGAGCAAGGAGCCTCCACTCAAGACCCTCGCGTCGATGATGCTGGGTTTTGCCCTGGCCTCGGTGGGCCTGGACGGTGTGACCGGCCAGCTGCGCATGACCTTCGGTTTCACCGAACTGCTCAAGGGCTTCGACTTCCTGATCGCCGTGATCGGCCTGTTCGGCATCGGCGAGATCTTGCTGACCATGGAAGAAGGCCTGGCCTTCAAGGGCAAGAGTGCCCGCATCAACCCCCGCGTCGTGCTGCAGACCTGGAAAGAGCTGCTGCAGTACTGGAAGACCTTTCTGCGCTCCACCGCCATCGGCTGCTGGATGGGCATCACACCCGGCGGCGCCACACCGGCCAGCTTCATGAGTTACGGCATGGCGCGGCGTATGGATGCCGACCCGCAGAGTTTCGGCAAGGGCAATATCGTCGGTGTGGTCGCACCCGAGACGGCTGCCCACGCCGCCGGCACCTCGGCGCTGCTGCCCATGCTCACACTCGGCATCCCCGGCTCACCCACCGCCGCCGTGTTGCTGGGTGGCCTGCTGATCTGGGGCCTGCAGCCCGGGCCGATGCTGTTTCTCGAACAGAAGGATTTCGTCTGGGGCCTGATCGCCTCGATGTACCTGGGCAACCTGGTCGGCCTGATCGTGGTGCTCACCACCGTGCCGTTCTGGGCCGCCATCCTGCGCGTGCCGTTTTCGGTGATCGCGCCCATCATCATCGTGATCTGCGCCATCGGCGCCTACACCGTGCACAGCTCGATGTTCGACGTGGTGCTGATGCTGGTCTTCGGCGTCGTCGGCTACCTGTTCAAGAAGCTCAAGTACCCGCTCGCACCCCTCGTGCTGGCGCTGGTGCTGGGCGACATGGCCGAGGCCAGCTTCCGCCAGGCCATGTTGATCTCGCAGGGCAGCCTGGCCATCTTCTGGTCCAACGGTCTGGTGGGTGGCATCGCCAGCCTGGCGCTGCTCATGCTGGTGTGGCCGATGATCGGGGCGCTCAAAGCCTATTACCGCGCACGTGAACTGCGCCCTGCCTGAGGTCGACGCCATGGTTTGCCGATGCCACCAACACCCCACCGCGTCCGCATCCCGGAGGCCCGCATGAAGATCGCCGTCGTCGGCGCCGGTGCCATCGGTGGGTACCTGGGCGCCAAACTCGCCATCGCGGGTGAATACGTCACCTTCATCGCCCGCAACCGCAACCTCGAAGCCATCCAGCGCGACGGCTTTCATCTGGTGCTCGAAGACGGCACTGAGCAACACGCCCCCACCGCCAAGGCCGTGCAACACATGGCCGACGCCGGCCCGCAGGACGTGGTGTTGCTCACACTCAAGGCGCACCAGGTGGTGGATGTGCTGCCGCAGCTGCGCGAGCTGTTCGGGCCCGAGACCATGGTCGTCACCATGATCAACGGCATCCCCTGGTGGTACTTCCACAAACTCGCCGGCCCGTATGAAGGCCGGGCCGTGGCGGCGGTCGACCCCAATGGACGCATCGGCCAGAACATCGAGCCCGAACGCATCATCGGCAGCGTGGTCTACCCCGCGGCCGAGCTGCTGGCGCCGGGCCGCGTGAAGGTGATCGAAGGCAACCGTTTCACGCTGGGTGAGCCCGACAACACACGCAGCCCACGGGTCGAGCAGCTGTCGCAGACCTTCATCCGCGCTGGCTTCAAGTCGCCGGTGGCGCGCGACATCCGCAGCGAGATCTGGCTCAAGCTGTGGGGCAACCTCAGCTTCAACCCGATCTCGGCGCTCACCCACGCCACGCTCGAAGACATTTGCCGTTACCCGCTCACCCGCGAACTGGCCGCAGCCATGATGCGTGAGGCACAGACCGTGGCCGAAAAACTCGGCGTCGAGTTCAAGATCTCGCTCGACAAACGTATCGCCGGCGCCGAAGCCGTGGGCGCCCACAAGACCTCGATGCTGCAGGACGTCGAGGCCGGCCGCGCCATCGAGCTCGAAGCCCTGGTCGGCTCGGTGGTCGAACTCGGCCGTATCACCGACACACCCACCCCCACCATCTCGGCCATCTACGCCGCCACCAGCCTGCTTGGCCACACGCTCGGCCAGCAGCGCGGCAAATTGGTGGTGCAGGGGGCCTGACGCGTCGCGTCGCAGCGCCGCGCCGCGCAATCTCAGCGTCGGCTCGGCTCCGCCTCGGCGCTCTTCACCTATCTGTTCGCCGACCCCTGCGCCGATCCCTGCGCCGATCCCTGTGCCGATGAGCGGCTGCTGATCCAGCCATCGATCTTGGCCGTCAACACGTCCAGCGGCAAGGCGCCGGTCGACAACACCTGCTCGTGGAACTCGCGGATGTCGAAGCGGCTGCCCAGCGTCTGTTCGGCGCGGGTGCGCAGTTGGCGGATGGTGATCTCGCCGATCTTGTAGGCCAGCGCCTGGCCCGGGTCGACGATGTAACGCTCCACCTCGGACGTGACCTCGGTGCGGCTCATGTCCGAATGCGCCAGCATGTAGTCGATGGCGCGCTCGCGGGTCCAGCCCAGGCTGTGCAGGCCCGTGTCGACCACCAGCCGCATGGCGCGCAACATCTGGTCCTGCAGATGGCCGAACAGCTGGTACGGGTCGGTGTACAGGCCCAGCTCGGCCCCCAGGCTTTCGGCGTACAAGGCCCAGCCTTCGCCGTACGAGGTGACCCACTCGTAACGCAGGATCTTGGGCAGCGAGGGGTCCTCGGCCACCAGGCTGCCCTGGTAGTGATGGCCGGGCACTGCCTCGTGCAGGTACAGCGTCTCCATGTCCGTCGTGGTGCGGCTCGGCAGGTCGTGGCTGTTGAAGAAGAAGATGCCCGGCCGGCCGGTCTCCATCGAACCCGGCATGTAATAGGCGCCGGCCGCACCCTTGGCTTCGACCTCGGGGATGGGCCGGATCTCGAGCGGCGTCTTCGGCCGATGCGAGAACAGGTGCGGCAAGCTCAGGTCGACCCGGTGCGCGATGTCGGCGTAGCCGTCCTGCAGCGCCCGCGCCGACGCGGGCTTGAATCTCGGGTCCTGCCGCACCTGCCTGAAGAACTCGTCCAGCGGCCCGGTGTGGCCCGTGCGGTCGGCCAGCTTGCGCAACTCGCCGGTGAGCCGGGCCACCTCGGCCAGTCCCAGTGTGTGGATCTGCTGCGGCGTCTTGGCCGTGGTGGTGTGGTGGCGCGCCAGCTGGGCGTAATAACTGGCGCCGCCCGGCAGGCCGGCAAGCCCCACGCTGTCGCGCGCCGCGGCCAGGTACTCGTTGCGCAAGAACCTGGCCACTCGCTCGAAAGCCGGGCGCAGCTGACCCTCGATGGCTGCGGTGTAGGCGCGCACCAGCCGCTCGCGATCGGCCTGGCTGAAATCCACCGGCAACTTGCGGATGGGTTCGTGGTACTGCGACTGCGCCAGCGTCTGCGCCGCATAGGTGTCGAACTGCACCAGCGTGCGCTCGGCAATCACCCGCGGCAACACGATGCCGAGCTTCATGCCCTGGCGCATGCGGTCGATGGACTGGTCCAGGTAGGCGACAAACCCGGCGATGCGCGACAGCCCGTTGTCGTAGTCGGCCACGGTGCGGTAGGGCGCCGCACCTTCACCCGACGACAAGGCGGCAAACATCAGCTGCACGCCGCCGTAGTGGTCGATCGGCAGGCGCGACCAGATGGCCGCGAACTCGGGCCCGTGCGCCAGCAATGCATCCTGGCGGTTCCACACAAACGCGTCGTAAGCCAGCCGATCGACGGCGCCCAGCAGGTCTCGGTCGATGGTGCGCAGCCGCGCCAGATCAGCCGCCGCAGCGCGGCGTTCGGCCTCGATCCAGCCGTCGGACAGATAGTCGCCAAACTGCCCGGCACGTGTCAGGTCACCGCGAAACAGCGCATCCAGCGGCCGCCGCGCCAGCATCGCCGCGTCGCTGGCTTCCAGCACCGCCCTGAACTCGCGTGCGGCTGCCTCGGCGCCCTGGGGCGCCTGCTCGTTTGCCGCTTGTTGCGGGGCTGCCGCGCCCGCGGTCATGTTCGGGCCGGAGCCGCAGCCGGTGCTGGTGTCGACAGAGGCACAGGCCGCCTGCAGCGTTGCCACCGCCGTCCACAGGATCAGTCTCGAGAGCTTCATCCGCGCGCTTCCTTGTTCTTCGCGTGAGTGTGGTGGCCGTTGTGGCCGTTGTGGCGGGTGACCGTAGTGCCCGGCCCGAGCGCGAAGCATAGGCGCCCGGCCGGCCTGCAGCTGCGTGTTAACCACAGCCACCAACCGGGGCCGGTCGCTACTAGCATGACGCGCACTCGACGACCGTCGAGCGGTCCGCGCCGCCGTTCGTCCGGCCGGCCGTACGCCCGTCCGAGACATCAGCCCCAGCCACCCAGCCACCCAGCCACACAAAGGCCACCATGAGCCAGCAGACCCCCTACAAGATCGCCGCCATCCCCGGCGACGGCATCGGCAAGGAAGTGCTACCCGAGGGCCTGCGTGTGGTCAACGCCGCCGCCGCCAGGTTCGGCCTGAAGCTCGACATCACCCCCATCGCCTGGGCCAGCTGCGACTACTACGCCCAGCACGGTGACATGATGCCGCCCGACTGGAAGCAGCAACTGCTGCCCATGGACGCCATCTTCTTCGGCGCCGTCGGCTGGCCCGCCAGCGTGCCCGACCACATCTCGCTGTGGGGTTCACTCATCAAGTTCCGGCGCGATTTCGACCAGTACATCAACCTGCGCCCCGCTCGCCTGTTCGACGGTGTGCCCTGCCCCCTGGTGCGGCGCGACGGCAGCAAACGCCAGGCCGGCGAGATCGACATGCTCATCGTGCGCGAGAACACCGAGGGTGAATACAGCTCGGTCGGCGGCGTCATGTTCCCCGGCACCCAGCGCGAGTTCGTCGTGCAGGAATCGGTCTTCACCCGCATCGGCAGCGAACGCCTGCTGCGTTACGCCTTCGAGCTGGCCCGCACCCGCCCGCGCAAACACGTGACCCTGGCCACCAAGAGCAACGGCATCAGCATCAGCATGCCCTGGTGGGACGAACGCTGCGCCGAGATGGCTGCCCAGTACCCCGACATCGCCTGGGACAAGCAGCACATCGACATCCTCACCGCTCGCTTCGTGCTGCAACCCGATCGCTTCGACGTGGTGGCCGCCACCAACCTGTTCGGCGACATCCTGTCCGACCTCGGCCCCGCCTGCACCGGCACCATCGGCATCGCCCCCTCGGCCAACCTCAACCCCGAGCGCAAGTTCCCCAGCCTGTTCGAACCCGTGCACGGCAGCGCCCCCGACATCGCCGGCAAGAACATCGCCAACCCCATCGCCATGATCTGGTCCGGCGCCCTGATGCTCAGCCACCTCACCCACAACCAGGGCGCCGGCAAGGCCGCCCACGACGCCATCCTGCTCGCCATCGAACAGGTGCTGCGCGAAGGGCCCTGGACGCCCGACATGGGTGGCACGGCGGATACCACCGCGGTGGGCATTGCGGTGGAGGAGGCGTTGCTGGCGCAGATGGGGTGAGGCGCTAGGGGCATGTTGCCGCAGGCCATGAAGGCAGTTGAAGACGCGGTACCAGTACAAACGCGCCTGCAGTGCGCGAGCTGTCGCGCTGCATCCACACGCGATCGTGCATTCCGTACAACAACTTGACCGACTTCAGCGACGGAGCGCTAGATGAGCCAGGCCCGATAGCGGGCCGCAATCGCTCCATCCGGACCTGGCCGCAACGGGCGACGGAGAGGACAACTGACGCGAAGAACCCCCGGACGACACCCGAATCGATCCGCTTGCCCCGAACTGAAACCCTCGGCACAGTCCTCCCAGCGGAAGTGCTGCTCTTGCCACCAGAGTAGTGCTGGATGAAATCGTGCCAAGAGCAGCCACGCGCGGTTCGCGCCCAGCCAGCCGCGCCAATACAAAGCGGTCCTCACCTGCATACGCAGCAAAGCTGCGCTCGATATGGAAGCTATGCGCAATAAAATCGTCAACATACTAGCTATCAGTCTGACTCTTGTCGTGAGCCACTCCACAGCTACTGCACGGGATAGTGAATGGATAGTGTTTAGCTCCGATGTGATAACTCCATTGCCGAGCACTTTCCAGACTGAAGATTGGGGCGAGTACATAAGGGCAGAAGATGTGGAATTTCGCGGCTACACATTTGAGTATCCAAGGCGATGGGCTTTTACCGGATATAGCGTCTTTGATGACGAAAAGGGAAGAAAGGTGGCGGAGATCGCGCCTGGTGTGATTGCTCTTGCGCCATCCCAGAGCTGCTTTGATAAGGCGCCACCTGACACAGTGTCAGATGGTCGCGCTCGGTCATTCCGATATGAAGGTGTTGAAGGGAAATTCAATGTTTCAAACGTAGTTTTTGATGATTCACAGGAGGAGTTTCGCGTTCATTCCTACTGCATCCAGGAAAAACGGCTTGCCTTTACGGTTACATTTCTTGAACGAAGCAACCAACCAAAGTTACCGAGCGAATTTCGCCACATCATTCGGTCATTCAAGTTCGTGAAAACTGCTCCCCCGTGAGCCAAGCAAATAACCAACAATGAGCCAATAATTATATATGTTTTGGTACCAGGTCTTCCCTTTTGCGCGGCAGGTGCAGTTGCTTCATCTCGACCTGACCCACCAAAGTGACGCCGTGCAGGGCAAACACGTTTTTGGCGAGATCGATCCCCTGCATCACAATGGCCAAGGACTTTTCCTGCCGGGATGCCGGGATGCCCGATGAGATTGCACAGAACCCCATCCTGGCACGTTGTTGCCGGTCACCGCACGTCAACCCTGCGGCGAACCTGGAATCGGGAAGTCCCTTTCATTCGTTAGGCGTCTGAATCGGTCAACATGGCACACCCGCCTAGAAAACTCCTCCAGGAACGCAAGGAACTAATAAATCGCTATGTCCGCATGGCGGTTCGCAGTTGGACGCTGCGCAAGGCTCAGGCGCTAGCAAGGCGTCTCAGTCGACCTCGACTTCAATGGTCCGAGAAGAGGCGAAAGGAAGCTCTCGTCTCCGCACTTGAGACACTCGCACTGGAAGCAGCAAGAGCACGCCGGCTCGGTTTCGAAGCCAATACAGTGATCCTGAATCTCGGCCTGTTTTTCCTCATCGCAGAGAGAGACATACAAGCGGTGAAAATAGATGCCTTGACCCATCCTGATTCCTGGACGCGAGGATTGGCTGCACGAGTCATGCTCCTCACTATCCACGAGCTTGATATCGACAAGGTCGCAGGGAACAAGCTGAGACTGGCACTTGATGATGGCGCGACCCCAGAAGACTTGCGGCAGGAGGTTACTGAGGCCATGCGCGCGATTCGAAAGGCCCAGTCGCGGGCTCAGCGTCGATTCGCCTATCTTAGGAACTCAACCATCGCGCATCGGGATCCGGACGCCATTCGGCAGTATCGCGATATTGTCGATATTGATGGGATTGAGGTGACGAAAGTGGCTGCCGAATTCTACGCCGGCACTAGCAGGTTCATTGAGATGATTCCTAAGCTCCTGATCCATCTGAGCACCTGGCCGGGCATGATTTGCCAGTTAGAGGCGCAAGCCGAACGCAAGGGTAACTCGGAATGAGATTCCATTGCATCCGCTCAGAGATGCCTTTAAAAAATCTCTCTAAATGGCTGATCCAGCGTGCATATTTCAGGCGACCACTTCCGCCGGCACCACGGGCATGCCCATCTTCACAGCACGCTGAGTCAGGTTGTGCAGCACACGCTGGCGATACTGTTCCTCGAAGTAGTCCTGCCCCTGATCGGTATATTCCTGACCTTGGTGAGCAGCGTGTAGATCAATCGAGTGAGTTTGAGGGGGGCGCCGTCGTGTTCACCGTTGGTTTGTCCATTCGTGGGCATATGCGCCGGAAGTACGCGCCGAGCGCGGATTTGCTGGTGCGCTTTGGTACCGGGTCTTGTCTCTTGTTCGGCGCGCCTGGCCGATCAACCTCGACATGACCCGTCTCAGTCAGGCCGTGCAGGGCAAACACGTTCTTGGCGAGATCGATCCGCAGCGTCACAATGGCCATGGACTTCTCCTTTCGGGATACCCGATGAGATTTCCCAGAACCCCATCGGGCACTTTGTTGCCGGTCGCCGCACGTCAACCTTGCGGCGAACCTGGAATGGGGAAGTCCCTTTCATTCGTTCGACCTCACAAAACGATCTATTACTCCGCGCCCATGCTTGAACAAATCACAATTTGGACTCTTGGCTTGCTAGGCGGGGTGTTGTCTCCCGCACTGGTCGAAGCCATTAAACGCAAACGCGAAACCACCGCTGTCCTTTCGGCAGTCAAGACTGAACTGAACGAAGTGGGGTTCCGCCTGGTGCTTGCTTCGTACAGCATTGAGCAACACTTGGGCACTACTGATCGCAGCTTCCTGAAGTGGGTGCAAGACTCAATGGTCGTCTATCATGGCGACGAACCCACTGAGAATATTGCAACGTACATTTCCGCCCAACTGTCATGGACCGATGAGCAGCTCGCAATACACGTCGCAAATGAAGCCGCTCAGGGCGTGAAGGCACTTACCGTTCCAAAATTCGCAATACCATTCTCGGACGCCAACGTACCGGGTTGGCATGCAATTCCTCCCAGTGTGCGGCTAGGACTACTTGCAATACATACCGACATCGAGCTAATCAATGACGCAGTTGATCAAACAAGAAATTACTTCAATTTGACATTTACGAAGCTTGAATCCAATCACGAAACAGTGGCGCAGAATCTCAGGGGCGCATATAGGCAGTACGGCAAGCGGTGTCGGCTTGCCGCCCAACGAATGCAACGTCTATATGCGCTCCTGTGACGCCTTGCCCCGCTACAAGGAATTCCCCTCGTATGGTTACCGTCATGACAGGTATTTGACTTCATCCTCTAGACCTCTTCAGACGTTGCGCTATGACTCCGGATCACGATCAGGAGCAGACTGCCCATCTACATACGGCTTCATGTGCCTTGGTGCAACGCCGGCCCAGAGTCGAACCGCTCTGTAGGGCTCCATTCGTTCGTCGTTGAGTCCACGCTGGAATTCGATTCAGGGAAAGTCGAGTTCACTCACGGGACTCTGGGGTTATTTTTGGCGAACATCAAAGTAGTTTTGTCCAGCCGACCCGGCGCACGATTTGAGTCCATCGACTGGCGAACTCCACTATGAATTGCGCTCGAAGGCTGCAATGTGTAGACTCCCACACAAGGAGTGCTACACATGGCCACCAATCTCGCTCTGGATCCGGACTTGCTTGACCGCGTCGTTGCCGTCAGTGGCGAGCCTACAAAGAAGGCGGCGGTGACGCTAGCCCTCAAGGAGTTCATCGCCAGGCGCGAACAAAAGCGCGTCTCGGAGTTGTTCGGCAAGCTCGAGTGGGACGATACCTACGACTACAAGGCGGAGCGTTCACGGTCGTGACGCTACTTGTCGACACCAGCGTCTGGTCTCTCGCCCTCAGGCGCGACGGTTCGAGCGCAGGCAGAGAAGTGATTGCGCTGCGCGAGGCTCTGGATGGGGCGGATTCGGTCGTCACGACCGGTTTGGTCTTGCAGGAACTTCTGCAGGGTTTCAGCGGCCCGAAGGCCAAAGAGGCAATCATCGAACGTTTCGGTGCCTTGCCCTTGATTCAGCCTGACAGGCGGGATCACATTGGTGCGGCCGATGTCAGAAACGTGTGTCGCAGAAACGGGGTGCAGCTTGGGACCATTGATGCGCTGCTGATTCAGCTTTGCGGTCGCTACGAGTTAACCCTGCTGTCGACCGACAACGATTTTGCCCATGCCGCTCCGCATGTTCCCTTCAAAATGTGGGGCAATGGTTGAGGTTGCGGCGGGTTGCGCAAGCAATTGAAAGCCTCGCTGGCGAAATGAATTGCTTTCAGGATGAATGAACTCGTTAAAATCCACGCCGATATCGAATTGCGTGTCCAGGCAATTCGCAGTGAGCATCGCGATTGGCTGTGCCGGATGGGTTGTGATGGGTGTTGCCGGCGCCTTGCGCAAATCCCTCGGCTCACAGCTGCTGAGTGGGATTGGCTATCTGCGGGGTTGGCCGAACTGCCGCCCGAGGATCTGAGCGAAATCGGCCGAAACGTCGCTGCCTTGGTTTTGCAGTCAGCACGGCCGCTCGTATGCCCGATGCTGGACCAGGCGCAGGGTGCCTGCCGGGTCTATGCCCATCGGCCTGTCGCCTGCCGCACTTATGGGTTCTATGTCGAGCGTGACCTGGGGCTTTACTGCAAGGACATCGAAGCTCGGGTGGCCGATGGCGCCTTTTATGACGTGGTGTGGGGTAACCAGGCGAGTATCGATCGAGGTCTCGATGAGTTGGGCGATCGGCGCGATTTGACCGAGTGGTTCGCGCGGGCCGAAAAGGCCGGCGTCAGGTGGCCGATCCATACTTCGTCCCGGTTCAGCTGCGACGGTTCGTCGGGCTGACTTTCAAGATGACTATTTTTGTTTAGGGGAATTTGGTGTCGTTCAACAAGATCATTGCCGTCATGATTGCGGCGCTCAGTCTGGCCGCTTGTGGTACCGCCCCCAAGTTTCAGGAGAGGCGTGCTGCGGTGGCGCCTGAGACGTTCTCGCTGGGTGCTTCACCGGTGCTACAGCAGACCAATCACATGACGCAACACCTCAATGCCGAGAAGACCATTGTCTATACTCAGCCGTTCGGTGGTGGTGGGGTGGCGCTGGGCCTGCTCGGCCCGTTTGGGGTGGCGGCCAATATCGCCATGATCGAAACCGTGACCAAGGCGGATACCGACAAGTTGTTCGGCAAGGTAATGATCGACCCGGTGCAGTCGTTTCGCCTGCTTGCGGACATCAAGCGCGTCGACCTGGCTGGCGCGGGGGTGGCAAACAAGCTGACGCCGTATCTCTATGTCGCCAAGACCAGGGAAACGACGGTGAGTGTGGCCGTCGGTGTCCTTCTGGATACTGGGGTCCCGGTTCCATCCAGATATGTCTTCCAGCTGCCGCAGACCTACTCGGTCGAGCAGTTGGCCGCACTCGACGCAGCTGGTACCGACAACCTGCAGCAAAGTGTCGATCTTGGCTTCGAGCGCTTGCTGTATTTCTTCGTCAAGGACATCGGTGCCGGTGCAGACGCCGAACCGAAGATCCAGTTCAAGTCCGAATTCGTGTCGCCCCGGTTCGATTTCGAGCTGCAAGGTTCGGTCGCCGACAAGGGCCGCGAGGTGACCTGGGTGCGAACCTACGGTGCGGTATTCGGGCTGCAGAATTCGACCTTTACCTCCAAGCCGCTGCGCTAACCCGGCGCAAACTCATAGCCGCAGGCGGCATCCGACCAAGTGCCCGGGCGCGGCCAGGTCCAGCGTCTGCGGTGATTGCGGGGCCGCGCGCGCGTTGTTGGCTGGTTGATCAGACCCTGCGAAAGTCCGGCCATGAACATCGCCACCAGGGAAGCTTCACCAGCCGATATCCCCGCAGTCGCCGAACTGTTCGATCGGTATCGTCAGTTCTATGGGCAGGCACCCAATCAAGCGCTTGCGCTTGAATTCATTACCGAGCGGCTTACCCGGCACGAATCGGTGATCCTCGTCGCAGAGACGGCCAGGTCCGGCTTGATCGGCTTTTGCCAGCTCTACCCGTCGTTCTGTTCCGTCGAGGCCAAGCCGATCTACGCCCTGTACGATCTCTTCGTCCTGCCATCGGCGCGCAGGTGCGGGGTGGGAAAGGTGTTGCTCCAGGCTGCGCACGCCAAGGCGGCCAGCGCCGGCAAGATTCGCATGGACCTCACCACCGCAAGAATAAACACGGGGGCACAGTCGCTCTACGAGTCACAAGGCTGGGTGCGTGACGACGTCTTCTTCGCGTACAGCCGACAAGTCACTCGACCATGAGGACGACAGCGCCGCCTTGCCATATTCATCCGCGCCACGCAGCGCAAACAAGTTCTTGGCAAGTTCGATCCCGTCACACACAATGGAGATGAACATCCCTCTTCGAAACGTAGACCGATTCGGGCGGGATCGTTCGCCAGAAAGAGGGAGAAGATATATGCATCAGTTCAAATCCGTTCACTCCTGCATCAAGCCAAGAACCATGAGGATTGCATTTTCGGCAGCCCTTCTCGGGGTACTAGCAGGCCTTGCCGGTTGTGCACATGATTCCAACCCGCAGGCCAAGACATCGCCGGATTTGAACTTGGCGCCAGGAGATCCCTTTGGTGCAATCGTTGGTTCAATTGGTCATGAGGCCTCGAGCCCGTATGCTGCGTCACATATTGTCTTTCGGCGAACCGGACTGGCTGGGGGCGGTATTCTGATATTTCAGCCCAAGTACATGAGCGCTGCAAGCCCGAAGGACTTCGAGTCTTCGACCGAATCCGGAACTGTCGCCGTGGCAAAACTACCCTCAGGCAACTACCAGATTGTGAGTGTGGGCGCAATGTGGAATTCCGGCATGACGCGGTTCGATCCCAAACTGACTCTAGCCGAGCCTATCCCATTCACGGTCAAGCAAGGACGCATCACCTACCTGGGGCGATATGTATTGGGAAACTCCGGCGTTCGCCCAACCGCCACACCGTTCGTCCGAATCGCAAACAGTGCTGCCGTTGATATGAGGGTGGCAACGCAGAGAAATCCAGACTTGCTTTCGCTGGCGCCGGACGCCTTTGAGGTGCCTTCTGGTCGGCGAGACAAGTAGAGCGATTCACATGAAGCGCCGCACTCCTCTTCTTGCATCGGCCTGGTAGACGCAATGTTCATTGTGACGGTGCCGACTTCGCGTTCCGAACATGCGCTGGCAGTATCAGCGTAATTGCCATCACTATCCTAAATCGGAGGCTCGCAAGTGCTCAGGCTTACCATTTCAATCTTAGTGGCTTTGATCGTCTCTTCGTGTGCCAGTCGTCCCGCGGTTGTATTGCCAAAGCCGACGGTCAGGAGTATTGCGATTGTTCCCGCAACGAATCCCGCCGAATATTCATTCACGAATGTCAGTGCACTCCAGTTCCTGGTGCCTTTGGCTGCGACAGCCAATCATCTCGACAGCAAGGATAAAGCCAAACTGTTCAACGAGCGTTTGCGGCCGCTCGACATGAAACTAGCCGCAACGCTGACTGAGTCGACCGCAGCCGACCTGCGGGCGCGTGGGTATCAAGTCTTGATTCTCGATCAGGTACAGAGGCCGAAGGACGCGCCGGATAACATCGACTATGAAAAGATCGCAACGACAGCAGATGCGATCTTGCACGTTTCCTTCAGCGAGGTTGGCATGCACTCGCCACGTTCATCCACCGACTATCTTCCGCGCATGAACGTGTCTGGTGTGCTGTTTGTCAAGGGGCGAAGCGACTACCTCTACGATGAAAGCATCTACTACGGCGTCGATGCCAAGGAGGGCAAGTCGTGGGCAGTCAATGGGGATCGGGCGTTCGCGTATCCATCGTTCGATGCCGTGATGTCCAGCATTGCCGAGATCCAGCGGCAATTCGAAAACGCCGCGCTAAAGGTCAGCGAGCGAATGACCGCGCAAGTCCACGAGGCCATCAAGTAACTGCACGTCCTTCGGGCCAGCCCTCCTGGATCATTCCAGCCGCTTCTCCTCGGTCGGTACCGGCGCGGCCTCGTCCGGCACCTTTGGGATATCCGATGCATGGTGCTCCTTTTGCGTCTTCTTCCCAAGCTGCGGCGTCTTGTCTGCATCCGGGGCGATATTCTGGCCGAGCATCTTGTTTTCGTGTCGCACCCTCTTGTCGTGGGCAATACCGCGTGGGTCGGTCATGGCAGGCTTTCGTTGCTGGTGGCGCTCGGTGTTCGCTGGAAGTTTGCATGGCCCAAGTTCGACAAGCGCTCGCTGAACCTCGGACGGCGCCGCGATCGAAGGCTGAACGTAGCCTTTCGATGTCAGCGAGAATCGGCCACAGCTTCGAAGGAGCAACTCATGTCGGCGATGAAGCGTATCCAGTTCGAAGTGATCATCGACGCACCCGTGGCGCGGGTTTGTGACGTGATGATCGGGCAGCAGTCGTACCGCGACTGGACGGCGGCGTTTGTCGAAGGGTCTTATTACGAGGGATCGTGGGCGCAGGGCCAACGGATCCGCTTCATGTCGCCGTCGGGCGACGGCATGGTGGCCGAGATTGCCGAGCACCGTGTCGACGAGTTCATCTCCATTCGGCATCTCGGGTTTATTGCCAAGGGTGTGGAAGATACCGAGAGTGCAGCGGCCCGGGCGTGGGCACCGGCATACGAGAACTACACTTTTGTGCGCGTGGCGGACGACAAGACTCGGGTCGTGATCGATCAGGATGTGACGGCAGAGTTCGAGGCGTACATCACCGAGGCCTGGCCCAAGGCCTTGGCGCGGCTCAAGGGTTTGTGTGAAGGCGCCGGTGTTGTCGATCAAGCCGGCCACAGCAAGTAGTGCATCACTCAGGTTCAATCACGTGCGCACCCATTTCCTCACCCCATTACTTCTGCTGGCGTTTGCCGGTTCTGCCATGGCCATCGATCTCGCACCACTCTGGGATTTCAGCAAACCCGAAGTGAGTGAACAGCGGTTTAGACAGGCGCTGCAGACCGCAAGGGGTGACGATGTGTTGATATTGAAGACCCAGATCGCACGCAGCAAAGGTTTACGCGCGGATTTCGATGGCGCCCGGGCGGTGCTGCGCGAGATCGAACCTGCCATCACTCAGGCGGGCCCCGAGGCCAAGGTCAGATACCACCTCGAGCTGGGGCGCACTTATGCGTCGGCCGCGCACAAGCCCGACACCATCACCGACGGCAGCAAGGCCACGGCGAGAAAACAATTCGAGGCGGCATTGGCCGAAGCACGTACGGCGAAACTCGATGGTCTGGCCGTGGATGCGGTGCACATGTTTGCGTTTCTGGATACGGCGCCGGCCGATCAACTGGCATGGGGCCAGGCCGCGCTGGATATCGTGCTTGCCTCGTCTAAATCAGCCGCACAACGTTGGGAACCTTCTGTGCGCAACAACATGGGGTATGCCCTGCATCAGCTGGGGCGATATGACGAGGCATTGAGCCAATTCAAACAAGCCCTCGCATTGAGGCAAGCCGGTTCGAACGCCGAGGCAACCCGTGTCGCCCACTGGATGGTGGCCTGGACACTGCGCAGCCTGAACCGTGTCGACGAAGCCCTGGCCATCCAGCTGCGCCTCGAAACCGAAAATGCCGCGGCAGGCACGCCCGACCCCTATGTGTTCGAGGAACTCGAAGCCTTGTACCGAGTCAAGGGTGACGTGGCTCGGGCAGACCATTACTCGAAAATCCGGGTGGTGCCCGAGAAGCACTGATCCAGAGTGTTTCGGAAAGAATGAGCACAACTCAGCGTAGATAAGGATTATCCATGCCAGGTCCCGCACGTGCAGGTTTGTTTGTCTATGCCTCGGACAAGGAGCGGCTGGTTTGCTTCTACGAAGCCATTGCCGGCCTGGCGCGCCTGCACGAAACTCCCGATCTCACGGTGCTCGAATCGCCGGATATCCAGCTGCTGGTGCATCGGATCCCGGCACATATTGCTGCCACGTTTGCCATCGAATCTCCGCCGATTCGCCGCGAAGACAGTGCATTGAAATTCTTCTTCACTGTCGTCAGTATCGCGGCAGCGCGTGCCAAGGCAGTCGAACTGGGCGGCGAGGTATTCGAAGAAAACTGGCAGGGGCCGGGTTTCATCGTCTGCAACGCGATGGACCCGGAGGGCAACGTGTTCCAGATGCGCGAATTCGCGGCCTGACTACACCACCGCAAACCCTCGGCTGCGCATCAGTGCATCAGCATTGACGTCGCGGCCGCGGAAGCGCCGGAAGGCTAGCTCCGGGGCGACGCTGTTGCCCACACTCATGATGTGGCGGTGCAGGCGATCCACCAGGGCGGGGTCGTAATAACTGCCGGCCTCGTCGAAGGCTTCGGCGGCGTCGGCGCACAGGGCGTCGGCCCAGAGGTAGACGTAGTAGCCGGCTGAATAGTCATCGCCGGCAAAGAGGTGGCCGAAGTGGGGCGGGCGGTGGCGCATCGGCACTTCGGGCGGGCAATCGAGCTGGCGCATCAGGTCGCGTTCGAACTGCGCGGGGTCGATATCGGCCGGGTTGTCGGCCGTGTCGATCAGGCTGTGGATGTGCATGTCGTACAGCGCCGAGGCCAGGTATTCGCAGCTTTCGACGCCTTGCATGAAGTATTTCGAGGCGTCGAGTGCCGCCAGCAACTCGGCCGGCATGGGTTCGCCGGTCTGGTGGTGCAGGGCAAACCGGCTGAGCACTTCGGGGGTGCGCAGCCAGCGTTCGGTGATCTGGCTGGGGAACTCGACAAAGTCACTCTTCACCGCCGTGCCGGACAGGGTGGGATAGGTCACCGCCGAGAGCAGGCCGTGCAGGCCATGGCCGAATTCGTGGAACAGCGTGATGGCGTCGCCCCACGAGATGAGCACCGGCGCGCCGGCCGGCGCGGGCACGAAGTTGGCGTTGTTCGACACGATGGGCAACACGGCGCCGCCCAGGCGGTGCTGGTCGCGGTAGTTGTTCATCCACGCACCCGACACCTTGCCCTTGCGCGCATACGGATCGAAGTAGAAGACGCCTACCGGCGCGCCGCCACGGCCCGTCACGGCGTAGACGCTGACCTGCGGGTGGTAGACGGCGGCCTCGGGCAGCGGCGCAAAACTCAGGCCGTACAACTCGCCGGCCACCCAGAACATGGCGTCGCGCAGGCGGTCGAGCTGCAGGTAGGGCTTGAGTGCGTTGTCGTCCAGGCGGTACTTGAGGGTGCTGAGTTTTTCGGCCCAGTAGCGGTAGTCCCAGGCTTGGATGCGGGTGCCGACCTGGGTCTCGGCGCCGGTGTCGGGTCGGGCATCGGAGTTCTCGCCGAGGCTGCTGTCGGCCAGCGCCTGCAGTTCGGCGATCTCGTCGCGCGCCTTGGCCGAGGCGGCCGTCCACAGCCGGTTCAGCAAGGCCAAGGCGGCGTCGGGTGTGCCGGCCATGTTGTCGTCGGTGACCCAATGGGCGTGGCTGGCATACCCCAGCAGCGCGGCGCGTTCGGCGCGCAGGCGCAGCATCTGCGTGATGAGTGGCTTGTTGTCGCGCTCGCCCGCATGGTCGCCGCGCTGGGTGAACATGCGCCAGGCCTGCTCGCGCAGTGCCCGGTTGTCGCAATAGCGCAGAAACGGCTCCATCGACGATCGCGTGTTGGCAAACAACCAGGCGCCGGGCCGGCCCGCAGCCTCGGCCGCGGCTGCCGCCGAGTCACACAGCTCGGCCGGCAGGCCGGCCAGATCGGCGGCCTTGTCGATCACCAGGCTGCACTGCTCCTCGTCGGCCAGCTGGTTCTGGCTGAACTGGGTGAACAGGCTGGCGAGCCGGGCATTGATGGACTTGAGGCGGGTCTTGGCCGCGTCGTCGAGCAATGCGCCCTCGCGCTGGAAGCGGCGGTACACCACGTCGATCAGCCGCTGTTGCTCTGGCGTCAGGGCACCCTTGGCCGACGTGTCGGCGGCGACTGCGGCGATACGCGCAAACAAGGCGGTGTTCTGCGTGGTCTCGTCGCGAAACGCTGCCAGCAGCGGCGCCATGCGGGTGTCGACGGCGCGTAATGTGGCGTCGCTCATGGTGCTGGTGAGTGCATCGAACAGGTGGCGCACCTGGGTGAGTGCCGCGCCGGCCGACTCGAGTGCAGCGATGGTGTTGTCGAAGTCCGGCGCGGCGGGGTTGGCCGCGATGGCATCGATCTCGGCGCGGCAGAGCACCATGGCACGTGTCAGGGCGGGCTCGAAGTCGTCCGCCGAGAAGTCGCCGAACGGTGGCAGGCCGCCGTAAGGCCCGGTCCAGGCGGCAAGCAAGAGGTCGGATGGGGCGCTGGCTGGAGTCATCACTTGGCGGTGGCCTGGTGGGGGAGCCGCAGGTGCTGGCTCTTGGCGATCGAGTCTAGGTGTGACGCGGCCCGAGTGCATCGGGCAATGTCATGAGCCAGCGCCGGACCGGCTCAGCAACATGCAGCGGTACGACTTGTGGCGAATGAAGGCCTCGGCCGTGCGGCTGCGCGAGAAGTACTTGAACTCGAGTTTCTCGATACGTTTGCGCAGGAAGGGCCGCAGCAGCCTCACCAGCCAGGGCTTGTTGGTGCGGAAGTAGTAGGCCAGCGTCTCCCACACCGGGATGAAGTAGTCGCGCAGCATGTCGTCGATGACCTGCAGGTTGGGCGCGGTCTGGGCGGTGATGTCTTCGTCGAAGGTCAGCACGTAGGGGTAGGTTGCCAGCGTGGTGTAGAAGCGATCGAGCGGATGACCACCGCTGAGGGCGCTGTCGCCGTCCGACGGCAGGGCAAAGAAATCGCACAGCAGCAGGTGACCGTCGGGATTCAACAGCTCGAGCACGCGCGGCAGACTCTCGTCGGGCGAGATGTACTGGAAGCTCTCGCTGAACAGGACCAGGTCGTAGGTGCTGGCCGTGTCCAGCGCTTCCAGCGTGGTCGGGTAGATGGTCACGTCCGGCCCCAGACGCTTGCGGGCCACTTCGGTGAGCAGCGGCGCCGGCGACACACATTCGACCTCGTAGCCTCGTTGCAGCAGCAACTGGGCGACATGGCCGGTGCCGCAGCCGACGTCCAGAATGGTTTTCACCCCGGCTGGAATCTTGCTCAGCAGGTAGTCACTATGGGCGGTCTGCGCGGCCGGCAGGTTGCGCAGCGTGACCTCCTGCCCCGGCACCCAGTAGCCGTAGTGCAGATCCTCGGTCTTGAGCAGGCGCGCACCAAGGATCAGTCCAAGTTCGCGGGAAGAGACTTTGTGTGCCATGGCGGGTCGAAGTTGGGCAATACGCGGGTCATGGCGCCCGGTGACCGAGGCGTGTTCACGTCCCGATCAATGCGTGGTCTGGAAGTCGAGCGCGCATTGTTGCCGCGAACTGTGTCGATCTATCTCCGGCTTGCCCCTTGGTCGACCAACGAGCGGCCTGGGCGTCGGCCGACGCCCCGAGTGCGGCCAGCTCAGCTGCCGGACACAACGGCCGCTGGACTTGCCGATGTCTGCATGGCCAGCGAGTTCTTGCGATCACGAAACACCATCGGCCGGGCGGGTACTTCACCGGCCTCGGCGGCAGCCACCGCCGCCTGCACCACGGGGTGGTGCGCGCTCTTGGGGCAGACCGGATCGGCGGCGGCCGGGTCGCCGGCCAGCATGTAGGCCTGGCAGCGGCAGCCGCCCAGGTCTTTCTCGCGATCCGGGCAGGTGGTGCAGGGGTCCTTCATCCAGCCGGTGCCGCGGTAGCGGTTGAAGCCTTCACTCTCGTACCAGATCTCGCGCACCGAACTCGTCGCCACGTTCGGAAAGCTCAGCCCCGGCAACATGCGGGCCGTGTGGCAGGGCAGGGCGGTGCCGTCGGGTGTGATGGTGAGAAACACATTGCCCCAGCCGTTCATGCACTTCTTGGGTTGACCGTCGTGATAGTCGGGCACCACGAAGAACAGGCGCATGGCGCGGCCACCTTGCGCCACACGCGCCTCGATGCGGGCGCGCCAGGCGGCGGTGGTGGCGTCGGCCGCGGCCAGCTGGGCGCGGGTGGGCAGCAGGTGGTCGCGGTTCACCAGCGCCCAGCTGTAGTACTGCGAGTTGGCGAGTTCGACGTATTCGGCGCCGAGTTCGTCGGCCAGGGCGATGATGGTGTCGAGGTGGTCGATGTTCAGGCGGTGGATGACCACGTTCATCACCATGGGCCAGCCTTCACGCTTGATGAGTTCGGCCACCTTGTGCTTGAGCGCAAAGGTCTTGGTGTGTGACAGGAAGTCGTTCACCTCGCGTGTGCTGTCCTGAAAACTCAGCTGCACATGGTCCAGCCCCGCGGCCTTGAGCGAGCGTGCACGTTCGG
Source organism: Candidatus Intricatilinea gracilis (assembly GCA_016702605.1). GTDB lineage: Bacteria > Pseudomonadota > Gammaproteobacteria > Burkholderiales > Burkholderiaceae_C > Sphaerotilus > Sphaerotilus gracilis. Next base: position 157,220 of record JADJDQ010000003.1, on the reverse strand, counting down.
GCGTGAGGCCCACACCCGAGGTGAGCAGGTTGGTGTAGTAGCCCAGGCGATGCGCTTCTGCGATGAGCTCTTCGAGGTCATCGCGCACGAGCGGTTCACCACCCGAAAAGCCGCATTGCACGGCGCCGAGTTCGCGCCCTTCACGCAGAACACGCAGCCAGCTCGCGGTGTCGAGCTCTTGCTCGTGGGTGGCAAAGTCGGTCGGGTTGTAGCAGAACACGCAATGCAGCGGGCAGCGGTACGTCACCTCGGCCAGCAGCCACAGCGGCGGACCGGGGCGGGTGGCGAACAGCGCCTGGGCCTGACCGCTGGCTGTGTCCACACCGACCTGGGCCGCCAGCAAGGCGGCGACCTGGCCGTCGGCCTGTTGGCGGATCTCGCTCATCCTGCCGTAGCGGTGTGGTTCAGTTGGACCCAGCCGCGTTCGGCAGCCAGGCGCAGAAAGGCTTCCACGTCGCCACGCAGGCCTTGTGCCGAACGCGCCTCGATCGGTTGGCGGCGGTGTTTGCAGCAGAGCAAGAACCGGAGATTTCACACGAGCCGCTGCTACCATGCCATGAATATTCAGCATTCCAAACGTAGAGGAAACGTGGGATGAAGTCCACTCGTCGCAGCTATACGTGGATCCTGCCAACGCTGCTGGCACTTATCGTCTCAGCTTGCGGTGGCGGTGGCGGTGGCGGTGGCGGTGGCGGTGGCGGTGGCGGTGGCGGTGGCGGTGGCGGTGGCGGTGGCGCAGGTGACGGCGCATCTCTGGGCGACTACATACCTATGGCCAACGGCGATCGCTGGGTCTACCGCGACGATGGCAGCCAAGTGGCGCAGCAGCAGGTCAGCGCGACGCGCAACCTGGCGGGCCAGTCGACGGTAGACATTACCGAAACCCGGCAGATCGACGGCCATGCCTTTGTGACCACCTATGCCCGCACCAGCACCGGTCTGACCGAGTTGCCCGATGCCTCCGACGCGGTGAGCGTGGCGATCGGACCCCAGCTAGTCCTGCAACTGCCACTGGCGGCGGGGCAAAGCTTTGTGCAGGTCGACAAGTCCCTGCCTCAGGGCTTTGACCTGGACGGTGACGGCCGGCCGGATGCCATGTCGGTCCGCTCAGTAGTGACGGTGTTGGGCTTCGGCTCTATGACGGTGCCCGCCGGCACCTTTGCCAACAATGCGCATGTCCAGACCGTAGTAACGGTGTCGGGCACCAGTTCGTCCACTGGTGCCGTGCTGAACGTGGTGACCACGGCGGACGAGTGGTACGCGCCCGGCGTGGGCTTGCTGCGTCAGGACCTGGACACGGCTGTGGGCACGCGTCATGTCAGCACGACCCGCGAATTGCTTGCCTACAACGTCGGTGGTCGAAAGTCCGATGCCAGTGCGCCCGTGCTGGTCGACAAGCTGCCTGACGCAGGCAGTGTCCAGTCAAGTCTGTTCCAGTTGCTCCTCAATTTCGATCGGGCCATGGACGCGGTCACGCTTCGCAATGGTGGCCTGACCTTGTCCGGGCCTGCCGGCCAGACGTTGCCTTACACGCTGTCCTAGGGCGATGGCCCCGACCAGGTATTGGTGTTTGTGGCCAGCGGTTTGCCGAACGGCACAACGACCGTGCGGCTGGGTGCGGCTGCCCGAGACCTGATCGGCAACCCGATGTCTCCGGTCGAATGGGGTGTGCAGGTGGACAGCAGCGGGCCGGTGGTCCTCAGCTCGCAGCCTGTGCTCGGTGCAGGCGATCAACCCTTGAACACCACCGTGACCCTGCACTTCAACGAGCCGCTTGCACCTGCGTCGGTCAACGCCTCCACCATCCGCCTGTTCGACGCGCTGGGCAATACCGTGCCGGCTAGCGTGAGCATGCCGGACAGCAGTTCGGTGCTGGTCACCCCAGTTCAACCGCTTGCGCGGGCCGGGCGCTACTTCGTTCAGCTGACACAAGGGGTGGCCGACCTGCAGGGCAACTTCGTCCTTGAAAGCGCCTTCGTGGCCGACTTCTTCACCGTGCAGGGCAATCTGTCGGCACCTGCCAAGCTAGCCGGTGCCACCGGGCGCGGCCTGGCCAAGGGAGACTTCAACGGTGATGGCCGGGTCGACCTTCTGACGATCGCGGACGGCGTGGCGCCCGACGTGTCATCGTTCAATATCTTTCTGCAGAACGCATCCGGTGGATTCGATGCACCGCTGAGGCGAGATACGCCAGCGCGCAGCGACTGTGTCGATACCGCCGGCTTTGTGCAGGCCGGCGACATCGACGGCGACGGCCGGGTCGACATTATCAGCACGCGCGGCACTTGCGGTGTCGAAGTCGCCTACCAAGGCAGCGATGGCCAGTTCAGCCGCACCGATCTGCTGGGCGCCGCGGGCGCGTTCGCGCTGGCCGACCTCGATGGTGATGGGAGGCTGGACGTTGTCGGCTCTGCCTTTGCCGGCGAACAAGTAAGCCTGTGGCGCCAGCAGGCCGATGGCAGTTGGATCGCTGAACAGGTGCCCTTGTTCACCAACGGCTTCGGTACTCTGGCCGTTGGCGACCTGAACGGCGACGGTCGACCGGACCTCGTGCTCACCAGCGGCCAAGGTGACTTGACGCGTACCTTGGGGGTGAGCTATCAGCAGCCGGACGGCAGTTTTGCTGTGCCCCAATATCGCAGCGACGGTGTATTCAATCGGGCCGCCACCATCGGCGACCTGGACGGTGACGGCCGACTCGACCTGCTGCTTGCTACACCCGATGTCCAGGGGCTGCGATGGTTCAGGCAGCAAGCTGACGGCAGCCTGGCCGAGCCTGTCGTCATCGCCGGCTTCGGCGATGCAGAGCAATTGCAAGTGGCCGATCTGGACGGTGACGGTCGCGCCGATATTGTCTTCGGCCTGAACGGATTCGCACCATTTGTCGTTGTGCACTGGCAGGGAGTGGGCGGCAGCTTCTCTGCGCCGCAGAACTTTCGAGCCGGACTCCCACCGGTCAGCCTGAGCTTGGTCGTGGCCGATCTGAACGGCGATGGCCGGCTCGATGTGGGGCTGACTGGTCCGGTTCTGCTGCTCAATAACGGCAGCCCCGTGACACCTGCGTCCGCGGGGCAAGCTGCGGCGAACGCAGCCGTGACCGTGTCGCGAAAGACCCAGGGGTGGCGCCAGGCCATTCAGCAGATCAAGCCGCTGAGGCTGACTCGTTAGCTGCAGCGCATTCGTGGGGCAGGCTAGCCCATCCCAGGTCGGCTCGGGCTCGGCCGGTGAGCTGTCGTTCGGCCTAGCCGCCCATTGCAATGACCTTGTCCGTATGGGGCGCTTGCAGCTTCAGCGAGTTCTGCCGCTCTCGAAACACCATCGGCTGCGCCGGCGGTTCGCCCGCTTCTGCCCTGGCCACCGCCGCCTGCACCACGTGGTGGTGAGCGCTCTTGGGGCAGACCGGGTCGGCGGCCGCCGGGTCGCCGGCCAGCATGTAGGCCTGGCAGCGGCAGCCGCCCAGGTCTTTCTCGCGATCCGGGCAGGTGGTGCAGGGGTCCTTCATCCAGCCGGTGCCGCGGTAGCGGTTGAAGCCTTCACTCTCGTACCAGATCTCGCGCACCGAACTCGTCGCCACGCTCGGGAAGGCCAGCCCCGGCAACATCCGCGCCGTGTGGCAGGGCAGGGCGGTGCCGTCGGGTGTGATGGTGAGAAACACATTGCCCCAGCCGTTCATGCACTTCTTGGGTTGACCGTCGTGATAGTCGGGCACCACGAAGAACAGGCGCATGGCGCGGCCACCTTGCGCCACACGCGCCTCGATGCGGGCGCGCCAGGCGGCGGTGGTGGCGTCGGCTGCGGCCAGCTGGGCGCGGGTGGGCAGCAGGTGGTCGCGGTTCACCAGCGCCCAGCTGTAGTACTGCGAGTTGGCGAGTTCGACGTATTCGGCGCCGAGTTCGTCGGCCAGGGCGATGATGGTGTCGAGGTGGTCGATGTTCAGGCGGTGGATGACCACGTTCATCACCATGGGCCAGCCTTCACGCTTGATGAGTTCGGCCACCTTGTGCTTGAGCGCAAGGTCTTGGTGTGTGACAGGAAGTCGTTCACCTCGCGTGTGCTGTCCTGAAAACTCAGCTGCACATGGTCCAGCCCCGCGGCCTTGAGCGAGCGTGCACGTTCGGGCGTGAGGCCCACACCCGAGGTGAGCAGGTTGGTGTAGTAGCCCAGGCGATGCGCTTCTGCGATGAGCTCTTCGAGGTCATCGCGCACGAGCGGTTCACCACCCGAAAAGCCGCATTGCACGGCGCCGAGTTCGCGCCCTTCACGCAGAACACGCAGCCAGCTCGCGGTGTCGAGCTCTTGCTCGTGGGTGGCAAAGTCGGTCGGGTTGTAGCAGAACACGCAATGCAGCGGGCAGCGGTACGTCACCTCGGCCAGCAGCCACAGCGGCGGGCCGGGGCGGGTGGCGAACAGCGCCTGGGCCTGGCTGCTGGCCGTATCGACACCGGCCTGGGCAGCCAGCAAGGCAGCGACCTGGCCGTCGGCCTGTTGGCGGATCTCGCTCATCGCCGCGCCCCCGGGCTTGCGCCGCTTGCGGCAGGGCGAAAGTGAGCCCTTTCGATTGGCCGAGCGGCGCTCATGGCGCTGAGGCAGTGTGGCTCAGCTGCACCCAGCCGCGCTCGGCGGCCAGGCGCAGAAAGGCTTCGACATCGCCGCGCAGGCCTTGCGCCGAAAACGCCTGCTCCAGCGCGGCGACCAGCGTGGCCAGATCACGCACACCGTCGCAGCGGCTCAGGATCTCGCCGGCACTCTGGTTGAGCTTGACCATGCCTTCGGGGTAGAGCAACACGTGGCAGTCCTGCGCTGGCTCCCATTGCAGGCGCAGGCCACGGGCGACCTGGGCGATGCAGTGGTCGGGCAGGGCGGCCGTGTTGGCGGCGCCCGTGGTGGCAGCAGACGTCGCGGCGCTGTCGGCAGCAGTGGCGGTGTTCATTTCGCTGCCCCCATCGTGACGCCGTAGTGCAACGCCAGTGCGTCGTTCATGGTCCACAGGATGTCGAGCTTGAACTTGAGGATCTCGAGTGCACGCTGCTGCTGCGCCGGTGTGGTGAAGTGGGCCAGCGTGATGGCCAGGCCCTGCTCCACGTCACGCCGCGCCTGGCTGACACGGTTGCGGAAGTACTGCAGCCCGCTGCTCTCGATCCAGCGGTAGTGTTCGGGCCAGGTGGCCAGGCGCTGCTTGTGAATCTCGGGCGCAAAGAGTTCGGTGAGTGACGAACACACCGCCTCTTGCCAGGGCACACGGCGCGCGAAGTTCACATACGCGTCGACGGCAAACCGCACGCCGGGCAACACATGGCGCAGGTCGGTGATCTCGTCGCGCTGCAGGCCCACGGACTCGCCCAGGCGCAGCCAGGCCTCGATGCCACCCGCGTCGCTGACACGTTGGTCACCTTCGCCGATGTCGAAGCCGTCATGGTCCAGGATGCGCTGGATCCAGCCGCGCCGCACCTCGCGGTCGGGGCAGTTGGCCAGCACGGCCGCGTCCTTCACCGGGATGGCGATCTGGTAGTAGTAGCGGTTGGCCACCCAGCCGCGGATCTGCACGGGCGTGGCATGCCCGTCGTTGAGCATGCGGTTGAAGGGATGATGGATGTGGTACGACTTGCCCTGTTCACGCAGGCGTTGTTCGAACTCGATCGGGCCCCAGGCGACGGCGTGCAAGGGCGCGGCAAACGTGCTCGGTTCGGTGGACGGGTTCATAGATCGATCTCCAGGCCATCGAAGGCCAGTTCGACACCGGCAGCGTCGAGTGCGGCGCGTTCTGGCGAGGCCGAGTCGAGCACCGGATTGGTGTTGTTGATGTGGATGAGCAGCTTGCGTGTCGCCTTGGGCAGACGCGCCAGCCAGCTCAGCATGCCTTCGGGACCACTTTGTGCCAGGTGACCGATGTCGCGTGCCGTCTTCGTCGACAAGCCCATCCGGATCATCTCGTCGTCGGTCCAGAAGGTACCGTCGACCATCACCACGTCGGCCGTGCTCATGGCTTCCCACACGGCGGGGCTGATCTCGCCCAGACCCGGGGCATAGAAGATGCGCCGCCCGGTCAGGGTGTTCTCGAACACCAGGCCGATGTTGTCGCCGGCCACCGGCTTGCCGCGACGCGGTGAATACGGCGGCGGCTGGCTGTCGAGTGTGAGGGCGCGGATCGCCAGATGGCGCAGATCGCTGTCGGGTGTCTGCAGGTCGACAGCCGGTCGGATGAGTGTGCCGTCCAGCGGCAGCGCATGGCGCGCCACCCCGCAGTAGTGGCCCAGCAAGTTCAGGATGGGGTTGCCCGAGCTCAGGTCCTGAGCCACCGGGTCGGTGCACCACAGCGGCAGCGGGGTGCCCCGTTCGCGCAGCATGAACAGCCCCGTGCTGTGGTCGATCTGGGCGTCGACCAGCAACACACCGGCGATGCCGCTGTCACGCAGCCCGCGCGCGGGTTGCAGCTGCGGGCTGTGCTGGATCTGGGCCAGGATGTCGGGTGATGCGTTGACGAGCAGCCAGTCGGCCGGCCCACCCACCGCCACCGACGACTGGGTGCGCGCACGGTGCCGGGTCGAGCCGCTGCGCACGGCCGAACAGTTGGCGCAGTTGCAGTTCCATTGCGGAAAGCCACCACCGGCCGAGGAGCCGAGCACGAGCAGTTTCATGTGATAGGTCTGTGAGGTCGGATGAAGCAGGGGTGGGCGGGCTGCTGCGTGGTTACCTGCAGGGGTCTACATCCGCTGACCAGGCGGTTACCGCCCGGATGCCGGGCCACCCCAGGCGCCGCCACAAGTACGCAGGCCCACCGAAGTGGGCCTGGGCGCGTGGATCGAATGGTCGGCGCACGCCCTGAGGCGAAGGCGCAAGCCGACCGCGGAAGGTTCAGCGGTTCGCCACGTACATCGTGATTTCGAAACCGAAGCGGAAGTCGCAGGCAGCGGGGGTGGTCCAGGTCATGGTGGTCTCCTATGGAATGTTGCGGGGGGTGCGGGTACTGCGGGCCGGTAGGTCTCGGCGATCACCTTGTGTTCACCGACAACGCAGTGTGGCCAAGGCCGCGACTGGCGTCGTGGCGCTTTTGGCCAATCGGCACTCATGAAAATCATGAAAGCATGGGCCGCCCCCACCGCGGCGCTGGACGAGGCCGGGCCGACCTGCCAGCGACACCACCCATGCCCCGCACAATGACGCCATGTCCGCCGGACCCTTGCCCCCTGCCGCGCCGAACGCATCGACAGCGTCTTCGTCGTCTGCCCTGCACGCCGCGCCGATCGTGCCTGCTGCTGCATCCGCTGCCCCAGGCAGCGCCGCGCCCGCCGCGCCCGCCGCTCCCGCAGTTGCCGCCGCGCCACCTGCACGTGCGGCCGGCTGGAGCCTGCGCCTGCGCATCAACCTCATCGTCGCCACATTGATGGGGCTGTTCGTTGCCGCGCTGTTCTGGCTGCATGTGGGCGACATGAAACGCAGCGTGCGTGAAGAGATCAGCGGCGGCAACCGTGTGGCAGCACAGCTGCTGCAGCGGGTCAGCTGGATCTACAGCCAGGGCGGCGCGGTCGGGCTGAAGGAGTTCCTGACCCAGCTGGGCCGGGTGCGCGCCAACGAGATAACTCTTTTCGACTACGCCGGGCGCCAGCTCTACCAGTCGCCACCGTCACCGTACAAGGCCGGGCGGGCGGCGCCGGCCTGGTTCAGCACCCTGGTGGCGCCGCCGCTGCAGCGCCAGGAGATTGCCTTCGATGGTGGCCGGCTGGTGGTCGAGGCCGACCCCTCGCGTGCCATCCTCGACGGCTGGGACGACCTGTGGAAACTCGCCGCCATCAGCGCCGCCGTGTTGCTGGTGCTCAACCTCGGCGTGTTCTGGCTGGTGGGGCGCACGCTGGCGCCGCTGGGGCGTATCGAAGAAGCGCTGGCGCGTATCCAGGCCGGCGACTGGCGCAGCCGTCTGCCGGCGTTGCCGGGCCGTGAGGCAGCCAGCATGGGTGCGGCGGTGAACCGCATGGCCGACGCGCTGCAGGGTCAGCTCGACGAACAAAAACGTGCCTGGACGGCCGAACGATCACTCGTCGACAGCCGCGAATTGACCTGGCAGATCGAACAACACATGGAAGCCGAGCGGCGCGAGATCGCCCGCGAGTTGCACGACGAACTCGGCCAGTCGGTCACGGCGATCCGCACCCTGGCCGCCTCGCTGGTGCAACGCCTGCCGGCCGATGTGACGCTGGCCCCGGCCGAGCTGGTCTACCGGGCGCAGAACCGCGACCTGGCCGCACTGATCGGCGCCGAGGCCAGCCGGCTCGACGACGCCATGCACAGCCTGATCCCGCGCCTGGCACCGCTGAGCCTGGACGCCACCGGCCTGGTCGACGCGCTGGCCGATCTGGTCGACGGGGCGCGCCAGCGTGAACCTCAACGCGAGATCTCGCTGGCCCTCGATGCGCCGGACGATCACCTGCGCGACTATCTGCCCGACGACCTGAGCAGTGAACTCACGCTCACCACCTACCGCGTCGCGCAGGAAGGTCTCAACAACGCGCTGCGCCACAGCGGCGCCAGCCGCATCGAGATCAACCTGGGCCGACAGGGCGATCGCCTGGTCGTGCAGGTGCTCGACAACGGTCAGGGGCTGGCCGGTGACCCCACGGCGAGCAGCCGTTATGGCCTGCGTGGACTGCGTGAACGGGTGCGTGCGCTGGGTGGCGAGATGACGTTGGGTGACGCATGGACCGCGGCTGCGCCGACCGGGGGCGCGGCAAGCCTTGCGTCGGATGGTGCGCCACCCGGTGTGGTGGGCACGGCGGCGCACCCTGCACAGGGTATCGCGGACGAGCTGCCGCGGGCCCGCGTCGACGAAGCCACCCGCGGCTGCCGCCTGCGGGTATCGCTGCCCCTGCTTGCTGCGCCGCCGTCTCCAGCCACCACGGCAAACGCCGCGTCGCCATCGAACGATGTGCCAGGTGGTGGGGTGCAGCCATGATCCGCGTGATGCTGGTCGACGACCATGCCGTCGTGCGGGTGGGGTTTCGCATGTTGCTGCAGGCGGCCGATGCCGGCATCCAGATCGTGGCCGAGGCCGACAGTGGTGAACAGGCGCTGGCCACCTTGCCCGACATCGATCCGCGCCCCGACGTGTTGTTGCTCGACTTGTCGATGCCCGGCATCGGCGGGCTCGAGACGCTGCGCCGTTTGCGTTCACGCGCCCAGGGCATGGCGGTGCTGGTGTTGTCGGCGCATGAGGACACGGCGCATGCGCGGCGTGTGCTGGCCGCAGGTGCGCTGGGTTACCTGAGCAAACGCAGCGCGCCCGAGGCACTGGTGCAGGCAGTGCGGTGTGTGGCCTCGGGCCAGCGCTACATCGACGCAGCGCTCGCACAAAAACTCGCACTGGCCCAGCTGGGCGGCGAGGCCAACCCGGTCGAGGCCTTGTCGGAGCGCGAGTTCGAGGTCTTCGTGCAGCTCGCCCGAGGCGGCAGCGTGGCAGCCATTGCCACACAACTCTGCCTGTCGGCCAGCACGGTGGGCACCCACCTCTACAACATCAAGCAAAAGCTCGGTGCGGCCAATCAGGCCGAGATCACGCTCATCGCCTTGCGTTGGGGTGTGATCGAGCCTTGAGCTTGATTGAGGCGGTGCCTCATTGGCCCGAGGCCGCCGAAGCGGCTGCAGGTGCAGGTGCAGGTGCAGGTGCAGGTGCAGGTGCAGGTGCGACGGAGGACGCAGCGGATGCAGTTGGAGCGATGGGTGTGATGCCGTGTTTCTCGCTGCCCAGGCCGACAGTGCCGTCCCCGGAAACAACGAAAAGGGCGACCACCGCGAAGACGACAAACGCGAGAGCGAGTATTTGCATGATCGAGACGCTTTCGGGGTGAGGCGACAAACAGGGCGCGTTGTTGCGCTGTGCGGTTGCACAACACTTGCCGGGCCATGATGCAGCAGGGCCGCACGGCACGTTTGCTTTGCGCTGTGCGGTGGCTCTCCCGACGGCGGTTATCGAATGCGCCATCCGGGGGCGAGGTCAAGCCATTTCTGCTTGTCTGGATCCCGGTGGTCTGCGTGCAGCCAGGATGCGACGGCCAAGGGTTTGTCCCGGGTTCGCCGATCAGTTCGACGTAAGCGACTCACGGGACATTGCCGTCAATGTTCACGGCCATCGCCGAGGACACGTTACCCGCCCCATTTGGGGCGGGGTTTCGAGAAATCAATTTGTTGGAGACAACATGGACAACAGCAAGGGCTACTGGAGTGCCACGCTGGGACTGTTGGGCCGGATCCTCGTGATCTGGTTCCTCGTGTCCTTCGGCGCAGGCATCCTGTTCGCCGACCTGCTTAACGGCATCAAGCTGGGTGGTTATCCCCTGGGCTTCTGGTTCGCTCACCAAGGCTCGATGTACATATTCATCGCGTTGATCTTCTATTACGCGAAGAAGATGGGCGACATCGACCGTCAATTCGACGTTCACGAGGAGTGACGCAACCATGGATCTTCAAACCACCATCTACATCGGTGTCGGCCTGAGCTTCGCGCTCTACATCGGCATCGCGATCTGGGCCCGTGCCGGATCGACCAGCGAGTTCTACGCTGCAGGCGGCAGCGTCCACCCCGTGATGAACGGCATGGCCACTGCGGCCGACTGGATGAGCGCCGCGTCGTTCATCTCCATGGCCGGCCTGATCTCCAACATGGGCTACGGCGGCGGCCTGTTCCTGATGGGCTGGACCGGCGGTTACGTGCTGCTGGCCATGCTCCTGGCGCCGTACCTGCGCAAGTTCGGCAAGTTCACGGTGCCTCAGTTCATCGGCGACCGCTTCTACTCCAAGAGTGCGAGCACCGTAGCCGTGATCTGCCTGTTGACCGCGTCGATCACCTACATCATCGGTCAGATGACGGGTGTGGGCGTGGCCTTCTCGCGCTTCCTGGGCGTTAGCAGCGAAGTCGGCATCTACGTCGGCATGGGCATCGTGTTCCTGTACGCGGTGTTCGGCGGCATGAAGGGCATCACCTATACCCAGGTGGCGCAGTATGTCGTGCTGATCCTGGCCTACACAGTGCCGGCGATCTTCATCTCGCTGCAACTCACCGGCAACCCGATCCCGCAACTGGGACTGGGCTCCAACCTGAGCGGCCAGGATGTCTCGCTGCTGGCCAAGCTCGACCAGGTGGTCACCGACCTGGGCTTCGGCAAGTACACGACGACCACGGCCGGAAGCACGCTGAACATGTTCGTCTACACGCTGTCGCTGATGATCGGCACCGCCGGTCTGCCGCACGTCATCATGCGATTCTTTACCGTTCCCTCGGTGAAGGACGCACGCTCGTCGGCTGGCTGGGCCCTGGTGTTCATCGCCATCCTGTACACCACGGCACCCGCCGTGGCCGCGATGGCCAAGACCAACCTGATCCGCACGGTCACCCCGGGCGTGGTGATGCAGAACGCCAGCGTCTTCGACAAGGAAGGCGCGATCAAGTTCGAAGAGCGTCCGGACTGGATGAAGCGCTGGGAAAAGACCGGCCTGCTGAAGTTCCAGGACAAGAACGGCGACGGCCGCATCCAGTACTACAACGACAAGAACAAGAATCCGGAATTCACCAAGAAGGCCGAGGAAGCCGGCTGGAAGGGCAACGAGCTCACCGTCAACGCCGACATCATCGTGCTGGCCAACCCCGAAATCGCGCTGCTGCCCAACTGGGTGATCGCGCTGGTGGCGGCGGGTGGTCTGGCTGCGGCGCTGTCGACTGCGGCTGGCCTGCTGATGGCGATTTCCGCTGCCGTGTCGCATGACCTGGTCAAGGGCGTCTTCGCACCGAACATCAGCGAGAAGGGCGAGTTGCTGGCCGGCAAGATCTCGATGGCCGTTGCCATCGTGATCTCGGGCTGGCTGGGCCTGAACCCGCCCGGCTTCGCGGCTGGTACTGTGGCCCTGGCCTTCGGTATTGCGGCGTCTTCGCTGTTCCCCGCCATCATGATGGGCATCTTCTCGAAGAAGATGAACAAGGAAGGCGCGATGGCCGGCATGCTGTCAGGTCTGTTCATCACGCTGTTCTACGTGTTTGCACACAAGGGCATCTTCTTCATCAAGGGCACTGACTTCCTGCCGATGATCGGCGGAGCGAACAGCTTCTTCGGCATCACGCCGGAAGCCTTCGGTGCCGTCGGCGCGCTGGTCAACTTCATCGTTGCCTTCGCTGTCGATAAGGTGACCAAGGAGCCGCCGGAGCACATCCAGCACATGGTCGAAGCTGTGCGTATCCCGCGTGGCTCCAAGCTGGTGGACGGCGCTCACTGATGCGCCTCGGGCGGCTCGCCGCCCGTTTTCGCCCGCCTGCCGGCATGTAGGTGTTGGCAGCGTAGGATCGGGCCCCGCAGGCAGTGCCGGCGGGGCCTTGTTCTTCCCGGACTTGCTATTCATACAACACACGTGTTGCCCTTGGCAGGCACACGGGTCTGATGCGGTGACAGCTGCGCTGCCACGGCATCAGACAAGACACGGTCCAGCCGTGACCGAGGAGACGACCATGACGTTCGATGTCGGCGTGGCCATGACCTGGCTGCTTTATCTGGCCCTTTTCCCGATGGCCTTTTTCTGGTTGCGCCGTGCCTGGCGCATCCTGGTGCAGCGCGATTTCAGCGAAGTCGCCCTGCGGCACGGGGTAGCGCCCCAGGATCCGGCGCGTTGGGCACCTTACGAGATGGCCATCAACGGGTTGGCCGGTTTGACGGTCGCTTATGTGATCGTCGCGGTCGTGGCCTTCGGCCTGCCGTACGACACCTGGACGGCGATTGCCGGATCGACGATCTGGTGCAAGTTCTTCGTCGGTTTCGCGCTCAGTCGGCACGCCCATATCAAGGACAAGCAGGCTGCCGGTGCTGCCAGCAACATTGCGCCGGTCGACGGCGGGCGTACCTGACGCAGCGCTGCCGGCCCTGAGCGCGATCCGCGCCATGCGCACTCCCTTGCTCAGCCAGCGCCTCGTCGCCTTGTTCGCGCTGGCGCTGATGCTGCTGAACTTTCCGCTCCTGGCGCTGTGGGACCATGACGCGCTGGTGCTGGGCCTGCCGCTGTTCCCAAGCGCCTTGTTCCTGATCTGGGCTGCCTTGATCGCTACGCTGGCCTGGCTGCTGGAGCGGTGACGCGATGATCGCGCCCGCCGTGGTGCTCGGCGCCTCGTTGCTCTACCTGGGGCTGCTGTTTGCGGTGGCCTGGTGGGGCGATCGCCGGGCGGCGGCCGGGCGTTCGCTGATCGGCAATGCCTGGATCTACACCTTGTCGCTGGCGGTCTACTGCACCGCGTGGACCTACTTCGGCAGCGTCGGTCGTGCGGCCAGCGGCGGTGTGTGGTTCCTGCCCATCTACCTCGGCCCGATGCTGGCGATGATCCTGGCGTGGACGGTACTGCGCAAGCTGCTGCGCATCTCGCGCGCCTACCGCATCACCTCGATCGCCGACTTCGTCGCCAGCCGTTATGGCAAGAGCCCGTTGCTGGCCGGCCTGGTCACACTGATCACGGTGGTGGGCATCGTGCCCTACATCGCCTTGCAGCTCAAGGCAGTGGCTGGTGGTTATGCGCTGATGACCGGCGTGCCGGTCGGCGGTCCGGGTGCTCAATGGTGGAGCGACGGTGCACTTTACGTGGCGCTGGCCCTGGCTGGCTTCACCATCCTCTTCGGCACCCGGCATCTCGACAACACCGAGCGCCACGAAGGCATGGTGCTGGCGATTGCGTTCGAGTCACTCGTCAAGCTGCTGGCCTTTCTGGCTGTGGGTGTCGCGGTGGTCTGGGGACTGCATGACGGCGCACGCGATCTGTTTGCCCGAGCTGCTGCGTCACCTGAGCTCCAAGGCCTGCTGCGCCTGTCGCAGGGGCGCGACTTTCCTTATGCACAGTGGTTCGCGCTGACCCTGCTGTCGATGCTGTCGGTGGTGTTCCTGCCGCGCCAGTTCCAGGTGCTGGTGGTCGAGAACGTCGACGAACGCCACCTCAAGCGGGCGGCCTGGGCGTTTCCGGCCTATCTGCTGCTGATCAACCTGTTCGTGCTGCCGATCGCACTTGCCGGCTTGATGCACTTCGGACCGGACGCGGTGGGCAAGGCCGACGGTTTCGTCATCAGCCTGCCGCTGACAGCCGGCTGGCCGGGGCTGGCCCTGGTCGCATTCGTCGGCGGACTGTCGGCGGCCACCGGCATGGTGATCGTCGAGGCGATCGCGGTCTCCACGATGGTCTGCAACGACCTGGTGATGCCGCTGCTGCTGCGGCATGCACGCTGGGCCCAGGCCGGTGATCTCAGCGGCCTGCTGCTGGGCATCCGGCGCGCGGCCATCGTCGGCATCCTGCTGCTGGGCTACCTCTACTACCACCTGGCTGGCGAGGCCTATGCGCTGGTCAGCATCGGGCTGATCAGTTTCGCTGCCGTCGCCCAGTTCGCGCCCGCTGTGCTGGGCGGCATGTATTGGCGCGGTGCCACCCGTGCCGGCGCGCTGATCGGCCTGTGCGCCGGGTTCCTGGTCTGGGTCTACACCCTGATGCTGCCGTCGCTGGCCAAGTCGGGCTGGGTGCTGACCCAGGACTTCCTTGCCCACGGACCCTGGGGACTGACCTTGCTGCGGCCCGAGCAGCTGTTTGCGCTCGGCGGGCTGGACAACCTGACGCACTCCCTGTTCTGGAGCCTGCTGGCCAATGTGGGCGCGTACATCGGTGTCTCACTGGCGCGCCGGCCCAGCGCGATCGAGGCCAGCCAGGCGCTGCTTTTCGTCGAGGTCGAGCAGCATCTGGGTGCAGATGGCCAGGGTGGCCAGGCGCCGTTGTTCTGGCGTGGCCGCGCCCGGGTTGCCGATCTGCGTGCGCTCGCTGCGCGTTTTCTCGGCGAGGCGCGAGCCGATGAACTGCTGCAGCGCCACGCTGCCGAGCGCGGCCTGAGCGAGGTATCGGCGCTTCAGCCCGACGCCCGGCTGGTGCACCATGTCGAGCGCCAGCTTGCCGGAGCGATCGGCAGCGCCTCGGCACGGGTGATGGTGGCCTCGGCGGTGGACGAGGACACCCTGGGCCTGGACGACGTGCTGCGCATCGTCGACGAGGCATCACAGCTGCGCGCCTATTCGCTGGAGCTCGAGGCGCAGCGCGAGTCGCTGCGCCGGGCCACAGCCGAGCTGCAGACGGCCAACGCGCAGCTGCAGAGCCTGGACCGGCTCAAGGACGACTTCATGTCGTCGATGACGCATGAGCTGCGCACGCCGCTGACGTCGATCCGAGCGCTGGCCGAGTTGATGCGGGACGAGCCCGACATGGCGATCGAGCAGCGAGCAGTTCCTCGCCATCGTGGTGGCAGAGTCCAAGCGCCTGTCGCGTCTGGTCAACCAGGTGCTCGATCTGGCCAAGATCGAGTCCGGCCATGCAGCCTGGTTCGACGAACCTGTCGACCCGTGCCAGTTGGCCGAGCGCGCCGCTCAGACCCTGGCCGAGATGCTGCGCGAACGGGGCCTGAGCCTGCGCCTGGACCTGCAGGCGTCCGATCCTGCACTGCCCAGGCTGGTGCTGGACGCCGATCGGCTGATGCAGGTGCTGGTCAACCTGCTGTCGAACGCGGCCAAATTCGCACCGCCGCAAACCGGGCACATCGAGCTGAGCCTGCACGGCGACAGCCAGGGCCTGAACTTTCGCGTGCGCGACGATGGCCCGGGCGTGCCCGACGCCGAACGTGCGCTGGTGTTCGAGAAGTTCCGGCAGGGCAGCGACGGCATCGCCAAGCCGCACAGTACGGGGCTGGGCTTGCCGATCTGCAAGCAGATCATCGAACACTACGGTGGCCACATCGTCCTGGAGCCGCCCGGCACCGGGCTAGGTGAGGCGGGTGCAGGTGCGAGTTTCGCCTTCACCTTGCCCTGGCCGGCCGCAGCCGACCAGGGCCGAGCAACAACACCTCATGAGGAGACGAGCAACGATGTCGCACAAGATACTGATAGCCGATGACGAGCCCAACATCCTGATCTCGCTCGAATACCTGATGAAGCGCGAAGGCTACGCGGTGCGTGTGGCGCGTGATGGCCAGGAGACGCTCGACGCTGTGGCCGCGGATTGCCCCGATCTGCTGCTGCTCGACGTGATGATGCCGCGCATGAGCGGCTTCGACGTGTGCCAGTCGCTGCGTGCCGACGAGCGCTTTGCCGGCCTGCGCATCCTGATGTTGACTGCCAAGGGTCGTGATACCGATGTCGCCAAGGGCCTGGCGCTGGGCGCCGACGGCTACATGACCAAGCCCTTCTCGACGCGCGAACTGGTCGAGCGGGTGCGCGGCATGTTGCTGGACCAGCCGCGATGAATGCCCAGCGTGCCCGCCGCTGGCTAATGCGTTGTCTGGCCGGTGCGGCCCTGGCCCAGCTGGTGTGGCTGGCGTTTGCCGGTGGGCTGCTCGGCCTCACCCTGTCGGGTGCCGAGCGCGCCTCGCTGGTCGAACTGATCGGTGCGAGCTGGCTGCTGCTGGTGCCGGCACTGCTGCTGGGCCTGGTGCTGCTGGGTGGGGCGCTGCTGCGCTGGGTGTGGCCACGTGTGGCCGGGCCGGCGCGCTTGACCGAAGCCCTGCTCGTGCAGGCCGGCAGCTCGCAGCAGCGCGAGCTCGAGGCCCCCGCCGGCGCTGGTGCCGAGGTGGCCGAACTGACCGCAGCCATCAACGTGCTGCTGGCGCAGCGCACGGCGCTGCGCGCCGACATCGCCGCCCAGGTCGCCGCGGCCAGCCGCAGTGTCGAGCTCGAGCGCAGTCAGCTGGCAGCGCTGATGGCCGAGCTCACGCAAAGTGTGGTGGTCTGCAAGCTCGACGGTCGGGTGTTGCTCTACAACAACCGCGCACGACTGCAGTTCCGGGCCTTGTCGAGTGCGCCGACGCTGGCCGACGGCGCCGAGCTGCTCGGCCTGGGGCGGTCGATCCACGCGGTGCTCGACCGACAGCTGATCGCTCACGCACTCGAGCGCATCCAGCAGCGCTTGCTGCGCGGAGCGGAGAGCCCGTCCGCGCAGTTCCTCACCGTCACCCGTTCGGGCCAGCTGCTGAGGGTGCAGATGGCCCCGGTGCGTGCGGTGGCAGGCGCGAGCGAGGTTGCGCCGGCGCCCGATGCCTTGGCCGGCTTCGTGCTCATGCTCGACAACGTCACCCGCGACTACGAGCAGGACAACCTGCGCGACCAGCTCGTGCACGGGCTCACCGAAGGCCAGCGCGGTTCACTGGCCAACCTGCAGATGGCTGTCGAGATGCTCGACGAGGCCGAGCTGGACGAGGCCTTGCGCCAGCGGTTTCTGGGCGTGATTCGCGACGAGACCCGGGCGATGGCCGAACGCATCACCAGCTCGGCCGGTCAGGCCACGGCAGGCATCAAGACCCGCTGGCCGCTGGAGGAAATGCTCGGCACCGACCTGATCGCTGCGGCGCAGCGCCGCATCGAGGCGCAGACCGGCTTGCGCGCGGTGGTCGACGCGGTCGATCCCGGCCTGTGGCTCAAGGTCGACAGCTACTCGTTGCTGCTGGCGCTGAACTACCTCAGTGCCCGGCTGGGTGATGAGTTCGAGACCCGTCAGGTCTTGCTGCGCCTGCAGGCGGCCAGTGCGGTCCATGTGCACCTGGACCTGATCTGGGCCGGACAAGCGCTGTCCACCGAGACCGTGATGAGCTGGGAGCTCGACGCCATGCGCCTGGCCGAGCAGACCAGCCCGCTGAGCGTGCGCGACGTGGTCGAGCGCCACGGCGGCGAGTTCTGGTTCGAGCGAGAGCGGGTGCGCCACCGGGCCTTCTTCCGCTTCCTGCTGCCGCAGGCCGCGCCGCAGGAGGCTGACCAGGCCACACGCCCGAAGCAGAACGACAGCAGGCCCGAGTTCTACGACTTCGACCTGTTCCAGGCCAGCGAGCAGAACCACGCGCTGGACGATCGACGCCTGATCGACCTGGCCTACACCGTGTTCGACACCGAGACGACCGGTCTGGACCCCCGCGGCGGCGACGAGATCATCCAGATCGGCGCCACACGTATCTCCGGCGGCAAGCTGCGCCGCCAGGAGAGCTTCGACCAGCTGGTCGATCCGCGCCGCGGCATTCCCGCGGCCACCATCCCGATCCACGGCATCACGCCTGCGATGGTTGCCGGCAAGCCGACGCTGGACCAGGTGCTGCCTGCCTTTCACGCCTATGCCCAGGACACGGTGCTGGTGGCACACAACGCGGCCTTCGACATGCGGTTCCTGCAACTCAAGCAGGCATCGACCGGGGTGGTCTTCGACCAGCCGGTGCTCGACACCTTGCTGCTGTCGGCGCTGATCCACCCGAACCAGGAGTCACACCGGCTCGAGGCCATTGCCGAGCGGTTCGACATCCCGGTGGTCGGCCGTCATACCGCGCTGGGTGATGCGCTGGCCACGGCCGACGTCTTCCTGCGCATGATTCCGCTGCTGCAGGGTCTGGGCATCGAGACGCTGGGTCAGGCCCGCACCGCGGCGCAACAGTCCTACTACGCTCGTCTGAAATACTGAGAAGCCCTCACCGATGCTGCCTGCTTACCTGCACCGCTTCCGCCCACGCCTGGCCGACACCCTGGCTGACTATGACCGGCGCCGCTTCGCCGCCGACCTGGGGGCGGGCCTGACGGTAGGTGTCGTCGCCTTGCCACTTGCGATGGCATTCGCGATCGCCTCGGGGGTCAAGCCCGAGCAGGGCCTGGTGACCGCGATCATCGCGGGCTTCCTGATCTCGGCTCTGGGTGGCTCACAGGTGCAGATCGGTGGGCCGGCCGGCGCTTTCATCGTCATCGTCTACGGCATTGTCGAACGTTACGGCCTGGCCAACCTGCTGATCTCGACCATGCTGGCGGGGGTGTTGCTGTTCGCGCTGGGCTGGCTCAAGCTGGGTGCACTGGTGCGCTACATCCCGGTGAGCATCGTCATTGGCTTCACCAACGGCATCGCGGTGCTGATCGGCCTGTCGCAGGTCAAGGACCTGCTGGGCCTGCAGATCGACAAGCTGCCGGCTGACTTCTTCACCCAGATCCGCACCTTGCTGGCCCATGTGGACACGCTCAACCTGTACGCGCTGGTCGTCGGGCTGCTCAGCTTGCTGCTGGTGGTGCTGTGGCCTAAGTCCTACCGCATGGACCTGCACCCCCACACCTGGCAGGCGCGTTTCTCACGATGGGCCGCGCATCTGCCCGGCACGCTGGTCGTGCTGGTGCTGGCCACGGTGGCCACGGCCTTGTTTGAGTTGCCGGTGGAAACCATCGGCAGCCGTTTTGGCTCGATACCGCAAAGCATGCCACCGCTGGCCCTGCCCGAGCTGAGCTGGGCCAGCGCCAAGCAGTTGCTCATCCCCACGGTGACCATTGCCTTGCTGGGCGCGATCGAGTCGTTGTTGTGTGCCCGGGTGGCCGACAACATGAGCGAGTTCCAACGCCACGACCCCAACCAGGAGCTGATGGCCCAGGGCGTGGCCAACTTCGCAGCGCCGCTGTTCGGCGGCATTCCGGCCACGGGCACGATCGCGCGCACTGTCACCAACGTACGCGCCGGGGCGCAGACTCCGGTGGCCGGCATGATCCACGCGGTGGTGCTGCTGGGCATCATGCTGCTGGCTGCACCGCTGGCGCTGCATGTGCCGCTGGCTGCGCTGGCAGGCATCCTGCTGTTCGTGGCGTGGAACATGGGCGAGTGGCATGAGTTCACCCGCCTGCGCGACTACAACCTGCCGTACCGGACGGTGCTGCTGGGCACCTTCGTGCTGACCGTGGTATTCGACCTCACGGTCGCGGTGGAAGTCGGCCTGATCCTGGCCTGTGTGTTCTTCATCTGGCGCATGGGTCAGAACTTCCAGCTGCGTGTGATCGATACCCCGCTGCCCGAGGCGGTGACGGCGCTGTCGCTGCAAGGTGCGCTGTTCTTCGGCTCGGTCGGCAAGGTCGAGGCCCTGGCCGAGTCGCAGACTGCCGGTACCCGGCGCCTGGTGCTCGATCTGGACCGATTGGTCTGGATGGATACCTCGGGGCTGGACGCGCTGCGCCAATTGCACCGCCAGCTCAGCCGGCGCGGCATCGAGCTGTGCCTGACTGCCGCACAGGCGCAGGCTGCCTCGCTGTTGCGTCGTTCCGGCCTGGAGGCCGAACTTGGCCCGCGTGGGGCGATCGCCGACCGTGCTGCCGCACTGGCACTTGCCGCACCTGTGAGCCCGCCCGAGCCGCTGGCCGATGCCTTGCCCGAGGCGCCGCTCGCGGGCCAGTTCGACTAGGCTCACTGGCCCGCGGGCCCGGCAAGGGACGGGATCGCCCGATCAGAATCGCCCAGCGGTGTAACGCTGGCTGAGCACACCTTGCAGCCTTTGCACCACTGCGAAGGCGTCCTTGAGCTGGGTGCGTTCGAAGTTGGACAGGCGGGTCGGATCCAGATAGTTGTCTGGGCGCTGCCCGGCACTCATCTGACGCGCCTGGTGTCGAATTCGCAGGCCCGCCAGATACTCGAGCGCGCCGCGCAGGTCGTGCGCCGACTCGGCGCTGATCTCGCCGCTGGCCGAGGCCGCGAGCAAGCGGTCGTGGGTGTTGACTGCCTCGATGGCGCCGGCCAGCGCGTAGACACGCGCCAGATCGATGATGGGCACGATGCCGCTGTGCTTGAGGTCCACGGTGCCGCGGTGTTCGCCGCTACGTGTGGTCGAGAGCTGACCGAACATGCCGATCGGCGGCTGGTGCGACAAGGCGTTGCTGACCATGTACGCAAGGAAGATGCCGTTGCCGCGTGTGGCCTGCAGCACCTCATGACGCAGGCTATCGAGCAGTGTGGCCTTGCCGTAGATCGCGCGCAGGTCGAAGAACACGCAGGTCAGCATGAGCGCCTTGGGCTCGGGCTGCTCGACCCAGCGCCTGAAGTACTGCGCCCAGCGTGCGCGTGGCTGGCGCCACTGCGAGGTCATCGCCATCATCTCGCCCGGGCAATGCACGTAGCCACAAGCTGCCAGGCCGTCACAGGTCCAGCGCGCAAGCGCCTCGAAATACGCGCCGTGCACCTGCGGGTCGTAGGCGTCGTCGAGCATCATGCAGTTGTCCTGGTCCGACCTGGCCGTCTGCTCGTGGCGGGCCTGTGAGCCAGCGGCGCCCCACACGTAGTCCACCGGTGGCGGCCCCAGGCGGGACTCGCCCAGCTGCAGCAGCCGTGTGGTCAACGCATCCGTGATCGCCGTGACGATATGGCCACTGCTGTAGGCGCTGGCGCCGGCTGCCGCCAGACTGCGTTGCAGTTGCGGCACCTTGGCGACGGTCGCAACCAATCCTTCGACCGTGTTTTGCTTGTGGATCTCGCCGACCAGGTAGACCGCCGACGTGCTGTGCTGCTCGGCCAGATCGGTGGCGGTGATCATGCCCGTGACCCGATGGCCGTCGAGCACCGGCACGTGGTGGATGTTGTGGCGAGCCATCAGCAACAGGGCCTCGAAAGCCGGCTGTTGCTGCTGAAGCGCCAGTGGCGCCAGGGTGGCAATCTCGAGCAACGGGCGCGATGGATCCAGGCCGGCAGCGACCACACGATTGCGCAAGTCACGATCGGTCACCAGCCCGAAGAGATGGTCCTGCTCGACGATCAGCACCGAGGACACACGCTCCTGCCGCATGGTCTGTGCCGCCTCGCGGATGGTCACCGTGGGCGCCACGGTGATCGGCGTACGCCAAGCCAGACTGCCTAGCGGGCGCGTCAGCAAGCTGAGGTGCTGGTCATCTTCCAGGGCTGGCCCCGGGGCCTCGCGGGGTTTGTCTGCTTGGCCGGGCGCCTCGCCCGTTTGCACGCGAGCCTGCTGCTGGTCGTTCAGGTCGAAAGACAGCGCAGGCAGGTGATAGGCCCAGGCCGGCAGCCGCTGCATCCAGCGCCGCAAGGCTGGATGTGGCAACCAGGCCACGATGCATGGAGTCAGACTCCGCCAGCACCAGGACTCGGCATCGACTTGCGGACCGAAGACCTCGCCGACCTGCAACACCACGCGGGCTGCACCGTCACGCGCAGTGGCCTCGACCTCACCCTCGATCAACCAGCACAAGGTGACACCCTGTTCATCGTGCACGTTCACTTCGCTGGCGCTTGCGCAGGCGCGTACGAGCAACTCGCTCGACAACTCGACTTGCTGCGTCTTGTCGAGCGGGCCGAAAAGGCGGTGGCCGACCATCGAGGCGGCCAGGCGGGCTGGGGTGAAGGCAGATACACGCATCGGCTCACTGTAAATGCTGGCAAAGACGCAGCGCTTGCCCTGAGCCAACTCGGGCGCCTACTCCTGCTCGAGCAGAGCTGCGGCGATGCACCTTCGGCAGGGCCTGTCGATGTCAGCCCGGGGTCAGGCTTCGCGGGAACAGTCGGCGCCGTTCGAACCAAATCACAGACCCTCACGGGTCACCAGGAGACGACATGACTGCAGCCCCGACGCGTTCGGTGAGTACGCCGCGTCCCGGCATGAGCGGCGAAGAGCGCAAGGTCGTCTTTGCGTCTTCGCTGGGTACCGTCTTCGAGTGGTACGACTTCTACCTCTACGGCGCACTGGCGCCGATCATCGCCAAGCAGTTCTTCGCCGCACTGGATACCAATTCGGCGTTCATCTTCGCGCTGCTTGCATTTGCCGCCGGTTTCATCGTGCGGCCTTTCGGTGCCCTGCTGTTCGGCCGACTGGGCGACATGATCGGACGCAAATACACCTTCCTGGTGACGATCCTCATCATGGGCCTGTCGACCTTCATCGTCGGCCTGCTGCCCAACTACGAGTCCATCGGCGTGTTGGCGCCAGTGCTGCTGATCGCACTACGCCTGCTGCAGGGATTGGCCTTGGGCGGTGAGTATGGTGGTGCGGCCACCTATGTCGCCGAACACGCGCCACAAGGAAAACGCGGGGCCTACACATCCTGGATACAGATCACCGCGACTCTGGGGCTCTTCCTGTCGCTGGCGGTGATCCAGGGGCTTCAACGCATGATGGGTGAAGTGGCATTCGCCGACTGGGGTTGGCGCCTGCCCTTCCTGCTGTCGATCGTGCTGCTGGCGGTCAGCATCTGGGTGCGCCTGAGCATGAACGAGTCCCCTGCCTTCAAGCGCATGAAGGAGAACGGACGTACATCGAGGGCTCCGATCACCGAATCCTTCGGCCGTTGGCGCAACCTGCGCGTGGTCATCCTTGCCCTGCTGGGGATGACGGCTGGACAGGCGGTGGTCTGGTACACCGGCCAGTTCTTTGCCCTGTTCTTCCTCACGCATGCCCTGAAGGTCGAAGCGACAACTGCCAATCTTCTGATTGCCTGCTCGCTGCTGATCGGCACACCGTTCTTCGTCATCTTCGGCACGCTTTCCGACCGGATCGGCCGCAAGCCCATCATCATGGCCGGTTGCCTGCTGGCTGCCGCAACCTACTGGCCACTTTTCCATGCGCTGACCGATGCGGCCAACCCCGATCTGGCTCGGGCGCAGGCGAGCAGTCGTGTGACGGTCACCGCCGACGCGCGCGAGTGCTCGTTCCTGTTCAATCCGACGGGCGCTGCGCGCTTCACCAGTTCCTGCGACGTGGCCAAGCAGTTGCTGGCAGGTGCCTCGGTCAGTTATGACGTGTTGCCCGGCAACGGTCTCGCGCGTATCGCGGTGGGAGATCGCGTGATCGATAGCCACGACTTGCGCGGACTGTCTGCGGGTGAGGCACGCGTCAAGGACGAGGCGTTCCGGCGCGCTGTCACCGATGCGTTGGAGCAGGCTGGTTACCCGAAAAGAGCCGACCCCGCAAAGATCGATTCCCTGCGGATCGTCGCGATCCTGAGCTTGCTGATGATCTACGTCACCATGGTCTACGGACCCATCGCAGCGGCCCTCGTCGAGCTGTTCCCGACACGCATACGCTACACGTCAATGAGCTTGCCGTATCACATCGGCAATGGTTGGTTCGGCGGTCTGTTGCCTACCGCTGCCTTTGCCATCGTCGCGCAGACCGGCAATATGTATAACGGGCTGCTGTATCCGATCGTGATTGCGGGTGCAACCTTCGTGATCGGCATGTTGTTCCTGCCCGAAACGAAGAACGTGGACATCTACGCCCGCGACTGAGCGCCGGGCCATGCTGCAGGGCGCCTGAGCTGCAGCGGCCGCTGCGCATGGTGCAGCCTGGGCGAGTCCCGCTTGCCCTCGCAACCTCCTGGACGCCCAGGGCATCGAGTTGTGCGCGATGCCCAAGTCCGGGCGTCGCGCCATCGAGCGTCGTGCTCGACCGGACAGCGTTCGGAGCGACGAAACATGGGCTGGGTTCCGGCTCCGCTCGTGCGAAGGCACGAGTGAACCCTTCTGGCCGGTGACCCAAGGCACCCGCATGACGGCACGTCGCGTTGCCGTTCGCCTTGAATAGACAAGCTGCCGATCGTCGGGCATCGGCGTTGCGTCAAGTTCCCACCGTCAGACTCTGTCAGTAATCTCACGCTTTGCGTAAGAGCTTGGTCAGAACCGACACACAGACTCGCGCCCTGTCGATTCGGTACCTTCAGAGTGCCGAAACACCCCGGCCCGACGGGCCGTTTCGAGTTCCCAGCAGGAGCACCATATGAGTGACCCGGTCGTCGACCGCATCAAGGCGAACCCCAGATATCAGGAACTGCGCAACAAGCGCGGCAGCTTCGGCTGGATGCTCACCGCACTGATGATGGTGGTGTATTACGGCTATATCGCCCTGATCGCCTTCAACAAACCCTTCCTCGCCCAGCCCCTTGGTGCCGGCGTCACGTCCGTTGGCGTGCCCATCGGCATGGGGGTGATCATCTTCACGATCATCATCACCGGCATCTATGTGCGCCGTGCCAACAGCGAATTCGATGCGCTGACCGCCGAGATCCTGAAAGACGCGTCGAAATGAAAGCCGCCATCTTGAACAAGACCACCCTGATGCGCTTCGGCGCAGCCCTGGCCCTGATTCTGGGCGTGGGCGCAGCCTTTGCCGCCGGTGCCGATCTCGGCCAGGCCGCCAAGCAGGAAACCAACTGGACGGCCATCGGCATGTTCGGCGCCTTCGTCGCCGGCACCTTGTGGATCACCAAGTGGGCCGCCGCCAAGACCAAGAGCGCGGCCGACTTCTACACCGCCGGTGGCGGCATCACGGGCTTCCAGAACGGCCTGGCGATCGCGGGTGACTACATGTCGGCCGCGTCCTTCCTGGGTATCTCGGCAGCCGTGATGGCCTCGGGCTACGACGGCCTGATCTACTCGATCGGCTTCCTGGTCGGCTGGCCCGTCATCACCTTCCTGATGGCCGAACGCCTGCGCAACCTGGGCAAGTTCACCTTCGCAGACGTGGCGGGCTACCGCTTCAAGCCCGGTCCGATCCGCGCCTTCGCGGCCTCGGGTACGCTGGTCGTGGTGGCCTTCTACCTGATCGCTCAGATGGTCGGCGCTGGCCAACTGATCAAGCTGCTGTTCGGCCTGGAGTACTGGATGGCGGTGGTCATCGTCGGCGCGCTGATGATGATCTACGTGTTGTTCGGCGGCATGACCGCCACCACCTGGGTGCAGATCATCAAGGCCTGCCTGCTGCTGGCGGGTGTGACCTTCATGGCCTTCATGGTGATGTCGCAGTTCGGCTTCTCGCCCGAAGCGCTGTTTGCCAAGGGTGTGGCCGTCAAGGCTGCCATCGCCGCCGGTGGCAAGACCGCTGCCATCACCGCTGCCACGGCAGCCGCTGCAGCAGCCTCTTCCCCCGACGCCGCAGCCAGCGCTGCAGCCGCACTGGCCAAGGCCAATGCCATCGATGCCGAGAAGGTCGGCCTGGCGCTGATGGGTCCCGGTGGTTTCATCAAGGATCCGATCTCGGCCATCAGCTTCGGCATGGCGCTCATGTTCGGTACCGCCGGTCTGCCGCACATCCTGATGCGCTTCTTCACGGTGCCCGATGCCAAGGAAGCCCGCAAGAGCGTGTTCTGGGCCACGACCTGGATCGGCTACTTCTACGTGCTGATCTTCATCATCGGCTTCGGTGCCATCACGCTGGTGCTGACCAATCCCGAATACGCCGATGTTGCCAAGGGCGTCATCAAGGGCGGCGCGGGCACGGCCAACATGGCGGCGGTGCTGGTGGCCAAGGCCGTCGGTGGCAACGTGTTCTACGGCTTCATCTCGGCGGTGGCCTTCGCGACCATCCTCGCGGTGGTGGCTGGTCTGACCTTGTCGGGCGCCTCGGCGGTGTCGCATGACATCTACGCCACGCTCATCAAGAAGGGCAATGCCGACAGCTCCGCCGAACTGCGTGTCTCGCGTATCACCACCTTGTGCCTGGGCGCGCTGGCCGTGACGCTGGGCATCGTGTTCGAGAAGCAGAACATCGCCTTCATGGTGTCGCTGGCCTTCGCCATCGCGGCGTCGGCCAACTTCCCGGTGCTGTTCATGTCGGTGCTGTGGAAGGACTGCACCACCAAGGGTGCCGTGATCGGCGGCTTCCTGGGCCTGATCTCGTCGGTGGCGCTGACCGTCGTGTCGCCTTCGGTGTGGGAAGCCACACTGGGCAACCCGAAGGGCTCGGCGCTGTTCCCCTACACCTCTCCGGCGCTGTTCTCGATGACGATCGCCTTCGTCAGCATCTGGCTGTTCTCGATCCTCGATCGCAGCCCGCAAGCAGCCAAGGAACGCGCCC
This sequence comes from Candidatus Intricatilinea gracilis, assembly GCA_016702605.1. Taxonomy (GTDB): domain Bacteria; phylum Pseudomonadota; class Gammaproteobacteria; order Burkholderiales; family Burkholderiaceae_C; genus Sphaerotilus; species Sphaerotilus gracilis. Next base: position 130,620 of record JADJDQ010000003.1, on the reverse strand, counting down.
TGTTCGACGCGCAGCAAGTGCGCAGCGAAACCGGCCTGGGTGCCGCGGGTGCTTCGGGTCACTGACCTTCAGCTTCTGATCGACTGAAAGGCCGGGCTCAGCCCGGCCTTTTTTCTTGGGTTGTCGGCCGGCTTGACAGGCGTCAACTTGGCCCTGAGTGCGACAGGGGCAGTCGCCAGTGCGCGGAGCACAGTCCATGATTCGACGGCACAGCCGTCCACATCATGATGAATACCCGCCTTCGCGCCATCCTTGCCGCACTGCTGCCCCTGCCGGCCCTGGGCCTGCAGGCGCTGCTGTGGCCGTGGCTGGCGCCCTTCGTCTGGGTCATGGCGTTCCCGGCGGTGTTCCTCGCCGCATGGCTGGGCGGGCGGCGTGGCGCATTGATGGCGTCCTTGTTGTCGGTGCTGCTGGTCTGGTTGTTCTTTGTTCCCGCCGGCCTGGCCGGGGCCGGGCCCAGCCTGATCTTGTCGACCCTGCTGTTTGCCGGCACGGGTGTCTTGTTCGGTGAGTTGCACGAGCGGGCTGCCAAGGCGCAGCGGCGCAACCAGGTCGCCATGGTCGACACCAGCGCCTATCTGGCGGCCATCGTCGAGTCGTCGGATGACGCCATCATCGGCAAGACACTCGACGGCCGCATCACCAGCTGGAACCGTGGCGCCGAATCGCTGTTCGGCTACCCCGCTGGCGAGGCCATCGGCCAGCCGATGATGATGCTGTTTCCGCCGGGGCGCGAAGACGAGGAGCGCCGCATCCTGGCGCGTATCGCCGCTGGTGACAGCGTCGATCATTTCGAGACCCGGCGTCTGTGCAAGGACGGTCGATCGATCGACGTCTTCGCCAGCGTCTCGCCGATACGCGACGGCGCCGGACGCGTCGTGGGTGCGTCCACGATCGCCCGCGACATCACCGAGCGCAAGCGCCTGGCCGCCGAGCTCGAACGGCATCGCCACCATCTGCAGGAGCTGGTCGACGACCGCACACGCGAGTTGCAGGACGCCGTGACTGCACGGGCCGAGGCCGAAGCCTTTGCCCTGTCCATCGCCGACAACCTGCCCGGCCGGGTCACCTACTGGGACGTCGAGCTGCGCTGCCGTTTTGCCAACAAGGGTTTCTGTGACCGGGCCGGTCGCAGCCGCGACGAACTGGTCGGTCGATTGCTGGTGGAGATCCACAACCAGCAGGTGCTCGATGTCATCCGGCCCCGGCTGGACGCTGCATTTCGCGGCGAGCAGCGGCACTTCGAGCGGGTCGAGATCCTGCCCGACGGTCGAACCGAGACCAGCCTGGTGCATTACGTGCCCGACAAGGTCGACGGCCGTGTGCGAGGCCTGCTGGTGCTGTCGACCGACATCAGCGAGCTCAAGGCGCACGAGCAGCAGCTCCTGCAGGTCAATGCCGAACTGGCGCTGGCACGTGACAACGCCGAGGCTGCCAACCGGGCCAAGAGTGCCTTCGTGGCGCACCTGAGCCACGAGATCCGCACCCCCATGAACGCCATCATCGGCCTGACCCAGCTGGTGCGCCGCGCCAGCGCCGATGCACGCCAGCGCGATCAGCTCGGCAAGGTGGGGGATGCGGCCGAACACCTGCTGGCCATCCTCAACGACGTGCTCGACTGGTCCAAGATCGAAGCCGGCAAGATGCATGTCGAGCATGTGGATTTCAGCCTCGATGCCTTGCTCGACCGCACGCTGGCACTGGTGGCCAGCCGGGCACATGCCAAGGGCCTGGAGTTGGTGCTCGACACCGGCCAGTTGCCCGATCGACTGATCGGGGACCCGACCCGCCTGTCGCAGGCCCTGCTCAACCTGCTCGGCAACGCCATCAAGTTCACCGCCAGCGGGTCGGTGGTGCTGCAGGGTGAGTCGCTGGCGCACGACGACCTGGGCCTGCTGGTGCGGTTTTCGGTGCACGACACCGGCATTGGCGTGGCGCCCGATCGGCTCGCCGGACTGTTCAGTGCCTTCGAGCAAGGTGACGGCTCGACCACACGCCTGTTCGGCGGCACCGGCCTGGGTCTGGCCATCACGCGTCACCTGGCCCAGTTGATGGGCGGTGACTCGGGTGCACGCAGTGAACTGGGCCGCGGCAGCAGCTTCTGGTTCAGTGCCCGGCTGCTCTACGGGCAAGGTGGCCCGCCGCGACTTGCCGCACCGGGCCTGGCTGGGCTGCGGGCCTTGCTGGCCGACGACCTCGATCCGGCGCGTGACGCCCTGGCCGAGATGATGCGCACCCTCGGTCTGCGGGTCGACGCCGTGGCCTCGGGCGACGCCGCACTGGCGGCGCTGCAGGTGCAGTTGCAGGCACAGGCGCAGGACCCGTACCGCCTCATCGTGCTCGACTGGCGCATGCCCGGCCTGGACGGCCTGAGCACGGCGCAGCGGATCCGCACCGAGTTACTCGCGCCCCAGGCGCCGGTGCTGCTGGTCAGTGCTTACGGCAACGCCGAGCTCGATGGTCAGGCCGCCGCAGCAGGCATCCAGGCCGTGCTGGCCAAACCGGTCTCGGCCTCGACCCTGCACGACGCCGTGGCCGGCCTGCTCCACGTTCCAGCCCCGTCACCGGTGGTGGTGTCACCCGCACCACCCCTGCTGCAGCAGGCCGAACTGGCACTCAGGCAGCGGCATGCCGGTGCCCGGGTGCTGGTGGCCGAGGACAACCCCGTCAACCAGGAAGTGGCGGTCGCCATGCTCGAGCAGGCCGGCCTGCAGGTGGACGTGGCCTGCAACGGCGCCGAGGCGCTCGACAAGATCGCCCGCACCCCGTATCGCCTGGTGCTGATGGACATGCAGATGCCGGTGCTCGACGGCCTGCAGGCGACCCGCGCGATCCGGGTCAGCGAGGGTGTGGCCAGAGGCAGCAGCGGCGCCGGGCTGCCCATCATCGCCATGACGGCCAATGCCTTCGGCGAAGACCGCGCAGCCTGCCTGGCCGCCGGCATGAACGACCACGTGGCCAAGCCGGTCGACACCGAACTGCTGTACACCACCTTGCTGCGCTGGCTCGACCGGGACCCGCCGGGCGGGTCAGGCGAGCCGGGCGAACCCGGTGACTCTGGCGATCCGCGCCACCCGCGCCACGCGGGTGACCCCGGCGACCCCGGCGAACCGGTCGAACCCGGCAGGTCGAGGTCGACACATCCGGGCGGCACGGCCCGGGTTGGCGCTGCCATCGGCTCGGTGCCCTTGCCGCCGGCGCCCGAGCTGACTCGGCCGGGCCTGGTCGAGCAACGTCTGGCCGAGGTGAGCGGGCTCAGCCCGACCCTGGGCTTGCGGCTGGTGGGCGGGCGCCTGGGTGCCTACCTGCGCATCGCGCTGCAATACGCCGACCTGTACCGCGAAGGTGTGCCAGGGCTGACGACGGCAGTGCGCGCCGGTGATGTGGTCGTGGCGCGCGACGCCGTACATTCGTTCAAGGGTGCCAGTGCCACGCTGGGTGCCCAGGCCCTGGCCGACCGTGCCTCCGAGCTCGAACAGGCCCTGGTGGCGGGGCAGCCGCAGGAGCTGCTGGTCGCCAGCGCCGGCGACCTGGGCCGCGAACTGGCGGTGCTGGTGGCGGGGCTCGACCTGGCGCTGGGCACCGGTCAGCGACCCGGCTCAGGTCAGCAGCTGACGTAGCTTGATGAAGGCCAGCGCGGCCATCACGGCGTCGTTCATGGCATCGTGGGCTTCGCGCAGCGGCATGGCGAGGTCGTTCATCATGGTGGCGAAACGCAGGTCGATGGTGCCGCCACGTTCGTGCGCCGGCAGCTGGCGGTTCTTGTAGTCGTAATACATGGCCGAGACCTCGATGGCCTGCTGCGGCAGGTGCTGGCCCAGCAGCGGCCAGATCACGCGATTGAGCATGGCCAGATCGAATTCGAGGTAATAACCCACCAGTGGTCGGCTGCCGATGAATCGCATCAGCTGGAACATCGCCTCGTCGGGTGTGATGCCCTGGGCGATGTCCTGCTCGCGCAGGCGGTGCACCTTCACGCTGTCGGCACTGAGCTTGCGTTTCTCGGGCCGCACGATCAGTTCGAGCCGTTCACTCGTCATGATGCGGTTGCCGACGATACGCACCGCACCGATCGAGATGATCTCGTCGCGCCGCACATCCAGGCCGGTGGTCTCGCAGTCGAGCGCCACCCATTCGTCGGGTGGCGGTGGATCGAACATGAAACGGTATTGCTCGTTGGCCAGGTGGTAGAGCAGCCAGCCTCGCTTGAGGCGTTGCCAGGGCCCGGCCAGCGGGCCGAGCAGCGATGGGCCGGTTTCGACACTCATGTCGGCCTGCTCATGACAACGCGTCGAGGTGGAAGCGCTGACGCAGCAACTGCTTGAAGCGTTTGACCACAGCCAGTGTGTCTTTCAGCAGGTCGCGGTCCAGGCTGCTGAGCTGGTTGATCGCCACTCCGCCCGACACCACATGCCCGGTGTCGAGTTCGGCCAGGCCGGCCTGCAGGCGCAGACCCATGAAGAAGTGCAGGCTGTCGACCAGATCGGTGCCCAGCGCCGCCGGCAGTGCGTCGGCAGCCACCAGTGCGGCGACCCGGTCGGCCGTGCTGGTGGCTGCAATACGTCTGGCCAGCGCCAGGCTGCGTACGCCGTGCACCAGCGGAAAGATGGCGGCCTTCTTCAGGTCGAGTTGTTCCATGCCGTTCTCGCGCAGCAGCAGGCGGTTCCACCAGCCACTGCCTTGGTCGAACAGCTGGATCGCCGAGGCAAAACGCGCCAGCATGGCGTCGCTGTCGCCGGCCAGCGAGAAGATCTCGTTGCGCACCGCCTCGAGCAGGTGGTCGTCGCCACAGACCGGGCTGGCGTCGAGAAAGATGGCCAGCGCCATCAGGCCGTCGGCGTCGGGCATCATGAGCCAGCGCCGCACGGTGACACGCAGATCGGCCACGCACTGGCGCCATTGCGGGTTGCTCACCATGATGCGGCCGGGGCATTCGGGGTAGCCGAAATCGGCCAGCGCCTGCGAAAACGCCGCGCAGATGTCGGCCAGGTCGGCCGGCGGCTGGTAACCGTCACGCAGCACCAGGCCGTTGTCCTGGTCGGTCTTGAGCAGCTGTTCACCGCGCCCTTCGCTGCCCATCACGAACAGGCACGAGTTGGCCACCAGATCGGCCGGTGCGATGAGTTGCCAGGCGCGTTCGAAGAGTTTGGCGTTGAGCTCCTGCACCAGCGTGGCGATCATGTTCACCTTGGTGCCGCTGCGCTGCAGGATGCTGATGAGCCGGGTGATCTGCTCGGCCGACTTGCGCAGCGCCTCGATGTCACGCGCCTCCGAGATCTGCAGGTTGATCAGGTACGAGTGGTTCGACAGGAAGCTGAACACGTCGAGTGCTTCGAGTACACCGACGATGCGGTCGTCCTGCCCGTGGCCGCTGGCGTCGGCGGGCTGCACCTCGGTCACCACCACCCGGTGCAGCTTGTGCCGGATCATGGTCGTGAGTGCATCACCGATGGCGTCGCTCGGCCGCACGCTGATGAGGTTGAAGGTGGCCAGCCTGCCCACCGGCAACTCGGTCAGTGGTGTGCCATCGAGGATGGCGCGTTGCAGCCCGGTGGTGGTGAAGATGCCCAGCCGCGCCGGGCTGGTCTGGCCATCACGCACCAGCACGCTGGAGATACGGTTCTCCTGGAAGATGCCGGCCACGGCGTGGATCGAGGTGCTGGCATCGACCTCGTGCACCGGGCGCAGGAACACCTCGTCGACCCGCGCCATCGACAGCGACTGCATCTCGTGCCGGCTGTTGCGTTGCGACAGGGCACCGAGCTTGTTCGACAGGTCGGAGAACAACAATGCGCCGAAGGTGGCGTTGCTGGCAATCAGCTCGGTGACGGTCTGTTTGGCCAGCTGATAGGCCAGCACCTCTTCGGCGGCCACGAACTGGCTGCTCACCCGCCCGGCCACCAGGCCGCGGCCATCGAAGGTGTCGTCCGGCCCGTAGGTGTGTATCAGCTCCTTGCCGTCGAACTGCTGCACATGACCCTTGATCACCATGAACAGATGGCCGGGTGTGGTGTTGCGCCCGAGGATGGTGTCGCCGGCGCGGAAGTAGGCCACGTCGATGCTGTCGCGCACGAGCGTGCGCTCGCTCATGCTCAAGGCGTCGAAGGGTGAGGCCGCGAAATTGAAGGCACTGGGCATGGTGCGGGCGATCTTAGTGAGGCAGGTCAGTCGGCAGGCTGACAGCGCGGCGCGCTGGTTGCCCGGGGCTGCTCACCGTCAATGACCCGGCTGGTGCATCGAACCCAGGCCGGCCGGGCCCTGCTGCGTCAGCAGCTTCAGACTGGCCGCTGGCTAGCGGTGCGCCGCCCTGGCAACTGCGCCAGCACGGCGCGTTTGCCGGCGTCGTCCAGGCGTGTCCAGGCGACGATTTCGTCGATGCTGCGCAGGCAGCCGTCGCAATAACCGGTGGCCGGGTTCATGCGGCACAGATTGATGCAGGGCGAGGCCACTGCCGCTACCGGTACGGCCGTCGTGGCTGGCGGGCGTGCAGGTGATGGCTGGGTCATGACACCACCGCCACCACCACATCGGCCACCGGCGCGCCGCCGGTCAGGCGCACCAGATCCTGCGGGCTGGTGGGGAACACACCGTTCGGATGACCGGCCGCCGCCCACACCACGTCGAAGCGGAACAGCTCGCGGTCGATCAAGGTGACCGGCACCTTGGCATGGCCGAGCGGCGCCACACCGCCGATGCTGAAGCCGCTGCTGGCCTTGACGAAGGCGGCATCGGCACGGCCCAGCCCGCCGCTGTGCGGCTCACACACCAGCGCGGCGACCTTGTGTTCGTCGACCCGCTGGTCGCCCGAGGTCACGACCAGCACGGCGCGGTCGTCGGCCTTGCGCCGGAAGATCACACTCTTGGCGATCTGCCCGACCTGGATGCCCAACGCGTCGGCCGCCTCCTGCGAGGTGCGTGCCGCCACTTCGAGCAGGCGCGGCGGGTGGGGGTGGTCGAGTTCGGCGAGCAGGCGTGCGACATGGCGAAAACCGGCGGGCAGGGTGATGTCGTCGAGGTCTGGGGGGGCGCTGTGGGTCATCGGTATCGCAGGCAGGGTGCTCGAAGGGGGGGGCAGGACGGGCGCACGACAGGCGCGCGGCGGGCGGGCGTCGGAATCTCGCGGACGGCGCAAACAGGGGGTGGCAGTTTTGCACGTGGCAGGCCGCCGTGGCGCCGCCGGGGTGACGGCAGAGTGAGCCCCCTTCGCATAATGCCGCGGATCCGCCCGGGCAACCCGACTTCGGCACAGCGCCGACGCCGATGCCCATCCGGCACACCTGCCGACATCCGCCACGGCGCACGCATGACCACGATCGTCCAACCTGTCCGGCCCACTGCCGTGGCGATGCAACCGCTCTACCGCAAGGGTCGCCCGCCGCGCGTGGTGATCGACAACAGCCTGGTGCTCGCTGCGCTGATGTTCGGCGGCGGCGCGCCGGCCGCCTTGCGTTTGGCGTGGCAGGCCGGGCGGCTGCGCCCGCTGCTGTGCCTGGCCACGCTGTATGACCTCGAGCGGCGCTTGTCTGCGCCGCAGTTGCGACTGGAAGGCCGTGAGCGCCAGCAGATGGTGGCCGACTACCTGCCCCACGCCTTGCGTGTGAGCCTGCCCGGCCGCCTCGGGCGTGACGCTGGCGCCGGCACCGGCGAGGCTGATGAACCACCCGCGATGGTGATGGTGCGACTGGCCATGGCCGGCCGCGCCCACGCCCTGGTCAGCGCCGATGCCGAACTGCTGGCGCTGAACGGCAAGTTGTGCTGCCCGGTGATGTCGCTCGACGCCCTGCTCGAACAGATCCCGCTGCGCCCACGCACGCAGCACCGCGAGGATCGCCGCGCCGCCTGATCCGCACGGCGCCAGGCCAGGCCGGCCCGCTGGCCGCCAGCCTTGGCCGAGCTGCAGTCCGCGGGGCAAGGCGCAGTACAGGGCGCGACCGGGCGAGTACCCAGCCCGCCACTGCCGCCTCTCGCCGATCAGCCCTTGGCTGCCGTCTTGGCCGCAGCCTTCTTGGCAGCCGGCACACGTGGTGCGCGCGGCTCGAACTCGAAGCTGACCTTGCCTTCCTTCTTGTCGTAGACGAGGAAGGCCTTGAACTTGCGCTTGGTCTTGTTCGAGACAAAGCCGTCGAGCAGGTCGGTCTTGCCGCCGTGCAACAGCTTGCCCATCTGCTCGTGCGTGACGGGCTGCTGCAGGATGATGCGGCCGGTCTTGAAGTCGCAAGTCTGCGGCGCACCCACGGCGTGTTCACACACATAACTCGTGCCGTGTTCATAGACATGGCCCTTGCACTTGGGGCATGCACCCAGGCTGGTCTGGTCGCTGAAGTCGACCGGTTCTCCGTCCTCCTGGTCCTTCTTGGCGTCTTCGCCGAAGTCGAACTCGAGTTTCCAGTTCTTGATCTCGTCGTCGCGCACGAGCTTGAGTTCGGCCGTGAAGGGCCAGCCGGCCTTGGACCGGAAGCCTTCGAGCGGGCCGATCTTGTGGTCGCGCAGCAGCGCATCGGCCTCGTGCAATTCGAAGCTGCGTGCACCGGGGATCTTGGTGATCGAGAAGCCACAGCCCGGGCCCTCCTGACCGTCGACATGCACGTGGGTTGCTCCGTCCTTGCCTAGACAAGTGAAACGCCGGTAGTTCTCCTTCACCACGCCGCCGCAGTTGGGGCAGGGGGTGGCCAGGGTGGCGTAGTCGCCCGGTATCGTGTCGCGGTCGTACTCCTTGGCCTTCTTGACGATGCGCTGGGCCATGTCGGCAATGCCCTGCATGAACTCGGCGCGGCTCAACCGGCCCTTCTCCATCTCGGTGAGCTGATGCTCCCACTGGCCGGTGAGTTCGGGCTTGGTCAGGTCTTCGACCGCCAGGCCACGCAGCAGCGTCATGAGCTGGAAGGCCTTGGCCGTGGGCACCAGGTCGCGCCCTTCGCGCAGCATGTACTTCTCGAGGATCAGGCCTTCGATCACCGTGGCGCGGGTGGCTGGTGTGCCCAGGCCCTTCTCCTGCATGGCGGCCTTGAACTCCTCGTCGTCGATGAGTTTGCCGGCACCTTCCATGGCGCTCAGCAGCGTGGCTTCGGTGTAGCGCGCCGGCGGGCGGGTCTTGAGGGCGACGACGTCGAGCTTGTCGTTCTTCACCGTCTCGTTGGGTAGCACGGCGACCAGGTTGGCGTCTTCGTCCTGTGCTTCCTTGCCGTACACGGCCAGCCAGCCGGGGTTGACCAGTACCTTGCCGTTGGTCTGGAAGTGATGCGTGTCCTTTCCAGCATCGACCTTGGTGATACGCGTCGTGACCATGTATTCGGCCGACGGGTAGAACACCGCGATGAAGCGCTTGACGACCATGTCGTAGAGCTTGGCCTCGATCTCGCTCAGGCTGCGCGGCGCCTGCAGCGTGGGGATGATGGCAAAGTGGTCCGACACCTTGGCGTTGTCGAAGACACGTTTGGTGGGTTTCACATAACCTGCCGACAAGGCCTTCTTCGCATGTGTCGCCAGTTCACGCAGCGGGCCGGGCAGGTCCTCGCTGGCGATCATGCTCAGCGTTTCCTTGGCCACCGGCACATAGTCCTCGGGCAGGGCGCGCGAGTCGGTCCGTGGGTAGGTGAGGACCTTGTGTTTTTCGTACAGCGCCTGGGCGATCGACAAGGTGGTCTTGGCCGAGAAGCCGAAACGTGAATTGGCCTCGCGCTGCAGTGTCGTCAGGTCGTACAGCAGCGGGCTGGCCTGGCTGCTGGGCTTGGCTTCTTCGGTGACCTGGCCACTCTTGCCACGCACCGCATCGGCGATGGCGTTGGCCTCGGCGGCGTTCCACAGGCGGTCGGCGCGTTTGTCGGGGTCGGTGGCCAGGGCGTCGCCGTTGGCGTCCTTGCCTTCCTTGTCCTTCTTGAACTTCGGGTCGAACCACTTGGCGTCGTAGCTGCCCTGGGCACAGGCGAAGCCGGCCTTGATCTCCCAGTAGTCGCGAGACACATGCTTGCGGATCTTCTCCTCGCGCTCGACCACGATCGACAGGGTTGGTGTCTGCACCCGACCCACGGTGGTGAGGAAGAAGCCGCCGTCGCGCGAGTTGAACGCCGTCATGGCGCGGGTGCCGTTGATGCCCACCAGCCAGTCGGCCTCGCTGCGGCTGCGTGCCGCATCGCTCAGGCCCTGCAGTTCGGCGTCGCTGCGCAGGCGGTCGAAGCCGTCGCGAATGGCCTGCGGCGTCATGCTCTGCAGCCATAACCGGGTGACGGGTTTGCTGCCGACCTTGGCGCCCAGCGCGTATTGTTCGATCAGACGAAAGATCAGTTCACCTTCGCGTCCCGCGTCACACGCGTTGATGAGTGAGGTGATGTCCTTGCGTTTGATGAGGCGGACCACGGCCGTGAGGCGCGACTTGTTCTTGTCGATCGGCTCGAGATCGAAGTGCGGTGGCACCACGGGCAGGTGGGCGAAGCTCCACTTGCCGCGTTTGACGTCGTATTCCTCGGGCGCCTTGATCTCGACCAGATGGCCGACGGCCGAGGTCACGACGTAGTGATCGTTTTCGAAGTGGTCGGCAAGCTTCTCGAACTTGCCCGACAGCGGGGTGAGGGCGCGCACGATGTCCTGCGCGACCGACGGTTTTTCTGCAATGACCAGTGCTTTGCTCATGGAGGGTGATTCTGCGGTGCCTGAGGGAGGCGGGGCGCCGGGCGGTCAATACAATCCGCCCGGTTTCACGCGCGCACGTGCCCACGCGCGCGCCCACACCTTCAATCTAACCAAGTTTGCCGACGCATGAGTCGACCTGAGCGTTCCCGCCGCATCGCCCCGCATCAAGCGGGCAGTTCGGCCGCCCCCGCCACGGTTCGCGACAGCTCGCGCCGTGCCACCTCCACCTCTGCCACCGTGCCGACGACGGGCAAGAAGGCCGCAGGCAAACGCGACGGTGCGTCGGCCACGTCCAAGGTCGCCAGGGCTGTCGAGGCCGTGAAGACCGCCAATGTCGGCAAGGTCAGCCAGCCCGTCAGGACGGGCAACGCGGCAAAGGTGGCCCCGGCGCCAGTTCCCGCCGAGCTGGCCGCACCGCGTGGCAAACGTATCCAGATCCGCACGTCGGGCGTGCACGGCAAGGGTGTGTTCGCGCTGGCGACGATCAAGAAGGGTGAGACCCTGGTCGAGTACAAGGGTGAGGTCATCAGCTGGCCCGAGGCGCTGCGCCGCCATCCACACGACCCGGCGCAGCCCGATCACACCTTCTACTTCCACCTCGACGACGGCCATGTCATCGACGGCAAACACGGCGGCAACTCGTCGCGCTGGATCAACCACAGCTGTGATCCCAACTGCGAAGCCGAGGACGACAACGGCCGCATCTTCATCAAGGCGCTGCGCAAGATACGCCCGGGCGAAGAGCTGTTCTTCGACTACCAGCTCATCATCGACGAGCGTTACACCGCCAAGCTCAAGGCGCGTTACGCCTGCTGGTGTGGTGCCAAGACCTGCCGCGGCACCATGCTCGCGCCCAAGACTTGACCACGTTCATGGCGGCTCGAGCAACATGCTGAACTGGCGCGCCGAAGACCTGTGGCTGGCCAGCCGCGAGCTCGTCAGCGATCTGTCGATCGAGCTGCTCGCCAGCACCGGCTCGACCAATGCCGACGCACTCACCCGGCTGCGCGGCGGTGACACACGGCCCTGCCTGATCGTGGCCGAAAGCCAGAGTGCAGGGCGTGGCCGCCTCGGTCGCCCCTGGTGGTCGGCCCCGGGTGCCAGCCTCACCTTCAGTCTGGCGCTGGCGCTGGCGCCGCGTGACTGGGGTGGCCTGTCGCTGGCCGTGGGCCTGGCGCTGGCCGAGGCGCTCGACCCGGTGGTCGATGGGCTCAACCCACTGGTTGATGGACTTGCCCCGCTGACCGAGGCAGACGATGTTGCGACCTCCAACGCCGCGTCGTCAGGCGCCATGTCGCCTCACGGGCGCATCGGCGTCAAGTGGCCCAACGACCTGTGGTTGCGCGACGGTGAACGCAAGCTGGCCGGCATCCTGATCGAGACGGCGGCCCTGCCCGCCGGGCTGGAGGTGATCTCACCGTGGCCCGACAACGCCCCGCACCCGGTCGATGTGGCGCCGCTGCGGCGTCATGTGGTGATGGGTGTGGGCATCAACATCGCCGCCCAGGCACCGGGTGTCTTGCCCGCTGCCTCGCAGGCTGTGTCGCTCGCTGCGGCCAAATCGGCGCCGGTAGTGGTGGGTGACGTGCCGCTGTTCGGCAGTGGTTATGCCGGCCTGCAGGAGCTGGACGGCGGTCTCGACGCACCAGCCGCACTGGCGCTGGTGTTGCCGGCCTTGTTGCGCAGCGTGCGCCAGTTCGAACGCGACGGCTTGGCGCCGTCGCTGGCCAGGTTTGCTCGGCGCGACCTGTTGCGTGGCCGCGAGGTCAGCGCGGGTGAACGTCGCGGGCGGGTGCTGGGTGTCGATGTCGATGGTGGCCTGCTGGTCGATTGCGGCAGTGCAGGGGTGCAACGTGTGGTGTCTGGTGAAGTGAGTGTGCGGCCATGTTGAGACTTCTGGCCATCCTGCTGTTGCTGGCCAACGCGCTGATCTTCGGCTGGACCGAAGGCTGGTTCACCGGACTGGTGGCCAGCGGCGACAGCGACCGAGAGCCGCGTCGCCTGTCGGCCCAGGTCAACGCCAACACCATCACCGTGGTCAACGCGGTGACGCTGGCGCGGATGCAGAGCCAGACGGTGTGCCTCGAAGCCGGCCCCTACAGCCCGGCCGAACTGGTGCAGATCGACTCCTTGGCGCGCTCGGCCCTGCCCGAAGGCAGCTGGAGTCTTCTGACACGTGAGCGCCCGGGCAGCTGGATGGTCTACATCGGCAAGTTCCCGGCCCGCGACGCCATGCAGCGCCGGGCCGACGAACTCAAGCGCCTGAACGTGGCGTTCGAAGAGCTGCGTACACCCGCCGATCTGGTGCCTGGACTGGTGCTGGCGCGGTATGGCCGTGTCGACGAGGCGCAGGAGGCCGTGCGCCGTCTGGCCGAGCGCAAGGTGCGCGGTGCCCGGGTGGTGCAACTCAACGCGCCCGTCATCAGTCATCACCTGCGCCTGCCCAAGGCCGATGCCATGTTGCAGGCCAGTGCTCAGGCTCTGCGCGACCAGTTGCTCGGCAAACCGTTCGTGGCCTGCGACAAGTAGGTCGGCGCGACGATCTGCCGGCGCCCCAGTCTGGGGTGAGGTCGGCTCTTCTCTGGTGCTGTGTGCGCACCAAGCCAGCGCCAAGCTTGTGGCTGGCACTGGTCGCTGAGCCATTTCCGGGCATCTGCCAACGGATTGGGCTGCGTTCGGGTCGTGTCGGCGGCTTGGTGCTGCCCAAGATACAGCCGACCCCCGTGACCCACTGCTCGAACCGTGCCTGACGCGGCTCGGCCATCCGCCGACCCACCCCTGGATTGCGGGGTCAGGCAGCCGGATTGGCAAAGGCCCTGCATGGCTTTGCCGGATCCTGGCGTCGCCGGGTTCGTGGCTGCCCGGTGTCGGAGCCGTCGGTGCCCTGGCGCCGCGGGGCCCGCACACCCGGCCAGCCGCTCACCAATCTCTGAGAGCAGACATGAACGATCTCGTCAACATGGCCTGGGTGGCGATCTGCGCCGCCCTGGTCTTTTTCATGCAAGCCGGCTTCGCGCTGGTCGAGGGCGGGCTGTCGCGCGCCAAGAACTCGGTCAACGTGATTATGAAGGTCTACCTGGGCACCTGCCTGGCCAGTGTGGCCTTCTGGTTGTCGGGCTGGGGCCTGGCGTTTGGCCCGAGCCTGGGCGGCTTGTACGGCACCGGTGACTTCGCGCTGATCAGTGCCAAACCCTCGCAGACCATCGCCATGATCTACCAGGCCATGTTCGCCGTCACCGCCGTATCCATCGTGTCCGGCGCCGTGGCCGAACGTATGCGCTACGGCGGCTACCTGGCGTTTGCAGTGGTCATGTCGCTGGTGATCTACCCGGTCTATGCCCATTGGGTCTGGAACGAGGCGGGCTGGCTCAAGAAGATGGGTTTCGTCGATTTCGCCGGTGACGGTGTGGTGCATTCGGTCGGTGCCGGTTGTGCGCTGGCAGGTCTGCTGGTGCTGGGTCCGCGCCTGGGCCGCTACAGCAAGTCGGGTGAAGCACGCGACATCCCGGGCCACAACCTGCCGATGGTGGCGCTGGGTGGCTTCATCCTGTGGATGGGCTGGTTCGGCTTCAATGGCGGCAGCATCACCGGTCTGGACAGCGCCAACCTCGGCATGGTGCTGCTGGTCACCCATCTGGGTGCCTGTGGAGGTGGGCTGGGCGCGCTGGCCTTCATGCGCCTCACGGGTCGGCCGGTGCTGATGACGGGCACCGTCAACGGCAGCCTGTGTGGCCTGGTCTCGATCACCGCTGGCGCCGCCACACTCAATCCGCTCACCGCCCTCATCACCGGTCTGGTGGCGGGCGCCTTGTGTGTCTGGGGCGCCGAACGTATCCGCGCGCTGCGTATCGACGACGCGGTCGACGCGGTGGCCGTGCACGGCCTGGGCGGCGTCTGGGGCCTGCTGGCTGCCGGCCTGTTCTTCGAGAGCGACATGTTCAATGGTCAACGAGTGGTCGTGCAGATGCTCGGCGCGGTCGCCGCCTTTGCCTGGGCGTTGCCCACGGCCTGGCTGGCTTTCAAGGCCATCGACCGACTGATCGGCCTGCGTGCACCGACACTCAACGAACAACGTGGTCTGGACTACACCGAGCACCACGAGATCGGTTACCCGGAGTTCCAGGAGTCTCCGGGCGCCATGGGCAAGGAGGCCTGAGATGGATGCTGTAACCCGCCGCCGCCGCGCCGCCTGCGCCGTGTTCGACCCTGTGCTCAGCGAGGATGACCTGCTCGCCGCACTCTGGATGCAACACGACACCATGAGCGGCGACGCGGTGAGCGACATCATCCGTTACGTCGACGCCGTGGCTGGACGTTTCGCGATCGACCCCGCCACCCGCAAGCGCCTGTACGAAGGCCTGCACCGCGCCCTGCGCCTGCCCGACGACGACCTGCCGATCGACCCCTGGCCGGCCATGCTGGCCGTGCGGCCGGCTGCACCCCCCCGCGCCAGCGCGCCCCGTGCGCCGGTGGCCGCACCGTGGCCGGCAGCCGCAGCGCCGGTCTACGAGCCACCGTACCAGCCCGGCTACCCGGCTGCCTACCCGCCGCCGTACCAGCCGGCGTTTCAGGCGCCGTATCAGTCGCCCGGTCAGCCGGTTTATCAGCAGTCACCGTACCAGCCACCACCCGACCCGGCCTACCCAGGCTACAGCCCGCCCTACCCGACGCCGCCAGGCGGTGCATCGGTTGCACCGGGCTACCCGGCTGCACCGCCGGGGTTTGTGCCGGCGCCGCCGGGGTTTGCGCCACAGCTGCAGACACCCGCGCCGCTGGTCAACCCCCAGCTGGCAGCACCCGCGCCGGAGGTCGCTGCGCCGGCGGCGGTGGTCGAGCCTGCGGCGCCGGTGGGGGCGCCCAGCGTCGATACCTCGGTCTGGACACCCGACAGCGGTGTACCGCCCGAACAGGCCGTGTTCGCCGAACTGATCGCCAGCATCGCTGCCGACATAGCCCAGACCCACAGCCGCGAATTCGACGACTGGCGCACCAGCTGGCTGGTGTTGCTCGAGCGCGAGAAGCCGGTGTCACCCTTGCGTGCCCAGCTCGTCGCAGCCTGCAAGCAGCTGACGCCCGACCAGACCCCCGCCGACCGGCGCCGCAGCTGGCGGCTGGCCTTGTCCGCCCAGCAACTGGCCGGGCAGGTACATCAGCTCTACGTTGCGCTGTGTGAGGCGCTCGGCCCGGTCGACGCCGACCATGTGCTCAACCGCGCCGTCAAGCTGGTGGAGCAGACACCTGCTGCGCGGCTGTATTCACCACGCAAACTGATGTGATGGTCTGATCGCGGCCCGGTCGCTTGTCCGGGCCGCCCATCGGGTCTCCATCCGGTCGACCTGCCGCTCGAACCGACTGACCAAGTACACAAGTACAAAGGCCCGCCGATGCATCACTGCATCGGCGGGCCTTCTTGTTGGTGCCGGGTCTGGCGTGGCGCCTGGTTCTGCCGGTCAGGCCAGCTTGAGCATCAGTTCGTCGGCGGCCTGGCGTTCGGCCGCGTCACCTTCACGCTGCACCGCTGCCAGCAAAGTGCGCGCCACCATGGCCCGGCCGATCTCGAGGCTGGCGCGGGCGATCTCGAGTTTCAGGCCCGCCTGCTCGCGCAGTTCGGCCATCGACAACGGCGCTGCGCCGGGCTGCGGGTCGTGGCCATCCTGCCTGACCAGCATGGTGACCGGGCCGAGGGTTTCGACCACCCGGGCCACATCGACCCCGGCGTTCGACACGTCGACACGTTTGGGCTTCAGTCCCCGCGAGGCGTCCTTGCTGTCCTGGAAGTCGGTCGACGCGGCGCGCAGGCGGTCACGCATCGTGGTGCTGGCGCGGGCGCGCTGGCGGTACCACCTCCAGGCCAGCGGCAAGGCCAGCAGCAGTGCCAACATCACATACGGCAACAAACGGGTGCCACGATCGAGTTCGGTCGTGATGGGTGCGGCGGGTGTCGCGGCGGCCGGTGTCGGTGTGGCAGTCGGCGTCGGTGCGGGAACTGCCGCGGTGGACGGCGACGGCACGGGGCTCGGACTCGAGGTGCCCGGCAGTGCACTGGCCGGCGCGGGGGCCGTGGCCACCGGTGGTGGGGTCACGGGTGTGGCGGTCGCCACCGGCGCGGGCGCGACGGGTGTTGCTGCAGCTGTCGGTGCAGGGGTAGGCGACGGTGTGGCCGCCACCGGCGCCTTGACTACCGGCGACGGAGTCGGTGCGGGCAGCGGCGTTGCTGTGGGCGCGGCTGGTGCCAGGGCCTTGGCGACCGGCGCGGGTGCAGGTGCAGATGTCGGAACTGGCGTTGGCGCTGGTGTCGGCGCAGGTGCGGCCTTGGCGACGGGTTTGGATGCACCCGCCGCAGCGGTGTCACGGCCAAGCGGCGCTGGCGGACTGGCCAGCACACCGGGCACGGCCAGGGCCTGCAGATGGCTTTCGAGCAGGATCGACGCTTGCCGCGCGTCTTCCGCCAGGATGGCCTCGGGCGTCGGCAGGGTGACGGTCACCCCCCGCTTGAGCCGGTGCAGGTTGCCCAGCATGAAGGCGTCGGGATTCAGGCGCAGGATCGCCACCATCGCCTGTGTGCGGTCGCCACGGGTGGACCCAAGTGCCAGGCCGGCCAGGCGCCACACACTGTCGTTGGCGACGGTGGTGTAGCTGGCGCCGGGCGTGCTGCCGTCGCCGGCTGGCTGGGTCAGCGCGGTGCCGGGCAGGGCCAGCACCAGCAGGACAAACGCCACGCCGCCCCAATGCAGGCGACCCGGGCGGGCACTTGTCGTGGCGGATGTGGCGACGTGTTGCCCTTCGGGCGCAGGCTTGAGGTGGTGCATGGATGTCAGACCGTGAGGGTGTTGACCATGTCGATCATGAACTCGACGTCTTCGGGCTGCTGCAGTTCGAAACCGGCCAGGCCCAGGGCGTCGAGCGCACGTTTGCCGTCGCTGCCCGGTTCGCTCATGCCGCCGATCAGCTCTCGCAGCGCGGCATGGTGTTCGGCCAGGCGTGGTCCGGCCAGCAGCATGTGGCGGATGACGCCGATCTCGCTCTTGACCAGCACACGCAGCTGGCGCCTGACCGGGCCGCTCAGGTCGTCGAACGCCTCGCGCAGGAAGAAGCCGCAGTCGGCCTTGCCCGTCATGAGTTGTTTGGCCACCAGCACATACGACGGCGCAGTCACCACCACGGTGTTGTCGCGGTTCAGGTCGGCCGGTTCGAGCATGATCATGGCGATCATGTTGACGTCCGGGTCCTGCGTCTGGGCGATGCGCAGGCCGGGTTGCAGGTCCTCGACGTGTTGTGTGGGTGCGCCCTCGAGCACGGCGATGACGGCCTCGTCGGCCTTGGCCAATGGTGCGGCGATGGCGGTGAAGCCCTTCTCGCGCACCAGCATGGCGGCCAGATTGGGGCTGGCGTAGATCAGGTCGATCTTGTCGGCGGCCACAGCCTCGCGCTGCTGCGCAAAACTGTCGTGCATCTCGAAGTGGATGCGGGTGCCGAGCCGGCGCTGCAGCCAGGTGTTGAAGACGTACCAGCCGGCGATGTGGTCGGGCGAGAAGTCGGGGCTGACGGTGAGCAGATGAGTCATGCCGTCGTCCTCTCCTGCGCCACCATCTGCGCATATAGAGCTGTGCATTGGTCGACCTTGCTGCGTGAGGGTTTGCGGCGCACCGAGGTGTAGCCGACCACCTCGCCGTTGCGCACGTTGGGGATGGCGGTGGCGTAGACCCAGTAGTGGGCGCCGTCCTTGCGCAGGTTCTTGACGTAGCCGGTCCACTTGCGCCCGGCGCCGACGGTGTCCCACAGATCCTTGAACGCCGCGGCCGGCATGTCCGGATGGCGCAGGATGTGATGCGGCTGGCCGATCAGTTCGTCGCGGGTGTAGCCCGACATGTCGACGAAAGCCTGATTGACGTGGGTGATGATGCCCTGCGGGTCGGTGCGCGACACGATCAGTTTGCCGTCGGGGTACTCGACCTCCTGGTCGGTCACCCGCACGGTGCGGCTGGTCCCGTCGTACAGGTGCAGCACCTGCTCGCAGGTGGTGGATTGCGGCGCCTGGGCCGCGGCGATGTCGCCCATGAAAGACTCCTCGTGATGGGCGCTTGGGGTCAGATGACCTTGCTGATGGCGTCGGCGGCGCGTTTGATGTCCAGGAAGATCAAGCCCAGGCGGGCGTTCGGCTTGCACAGGGCGGTCAACACGGCGTCGGGGCCGGCGTGGGTCATGAGCACGTAGCCCTTGTTGCCCTTGATGAGCACCTGTTCGAGTTCGCCGCGGGCCAGTTCACGCGAGGTGCGGTCACCCAGCGAGAGCATGGCGGCGCTCATGGCGCCCACGCGGTCTTCGTCCATGCCGGCGGGCAGCATCGAGGCCATCATCAGGCCGTCGGTGGACAGCACGGCCGAGGCTTCGATGTCGGCGGTCGAGCCATTGAGTTCGCTCAGGACGGAGGTCAGCAGTTCAGCGCGCATGTTGTTTCCTTGTTGAGAGTGGGCGGGGGTCGTTCGGAGGGGATCGGCAGTGAATCGGGACGGGGTCGGGACTGGATCGATGGTGGATGTCAGACGGTGGCGCCGTAACGCACGCCCAGCGTCCACATCAGCGTGGTGAAGGCTTCCTGGTTGAAGCGTGGTGCGCCGGTCAGGATGAGGATGAAATATTCGTTGCCCATGTAGAGCGGCCAGAAGCCCAGGTCGCTGGCGCCGCTGGCGCCGATCAGGCCCCAGCCGTCGCCGCGCAGGCGCAGGTTGCCGTGCAGCAACTGGGCATGGCGTTCGTGCACCCGGGCCAGGTCGGCGCCCAGGGCAGCAAGTTCTTCGGCGGTCTCGTGGGCAAAACCGGCGGTGCCCAGGTACAGGCCACGCTGGTCGGCCAGCAGGGCACGGCCGTCTTCGGCGAGCTGCGCCAGCAGCGGCGGCAGCAACGCCTCGATGCTGTCGGGCGGCACACTCACCGGCACCGGCAGGCCCTGGATCAGGCCGGTCGACTGCAGGCGGAAGATGAACTCGAGCGCATCGGCCTCCCCCATGCCCATCCACGACTGCACCAGCCCGACGCTGAGATGCGGCGTCTGCGCCTCGCCCAGCAGGCGCTGCAGGAACTGGCGCGCCGGCTCGCGGCTGGGCCGGCTGGCAGCGAAGTAGGCACCGGCCGGCGTGGGGTGCAGATAAAAGTCGCCGGCAAGGCTGTAGTGGTCGGTGGCCATGTGCACGCTCGCGTCTAAGCTCGGGTCAGAGGACGGGGTCGATCGACAGCAGCAGCGCTTCGATCAACGTGGAGACGTCGTCACGGCGACGGGCGTCGATCTCGAACACCGGCGCGGCGATTTCGAGCTCCTTCATCTGGCGCACGTAGTCGTCGATGGTCGGGCTCGGTTTGCCGTCCATCTGTGTCACACCCACCACCAGCCGGGTGCTCTCGATGAACTCGCGAAAGGCGCCGATGTAGAACTTCATGTCCTCGAAGGGCGTGGGGCGCGTGTTGTCCAGCAGCAGCACCAGGCCGATGCCACCCTTGGTGAGGATGTCCCACATGAAGTCGAAACGTTCCTGCCCCGGTGTGCCGTACAGATGCACCTTCTCCTTGGGGCCCAGGCGGATCATTCCGTAGTCCATCGCCACAGTCGTGGCGGACTTGCGCTTTTGCGTCATGTCTGACGCCTGCTCGTCGGTGCGAAGCGGCTCGATGTCGCTGATCGACGCAATCGCCGTCGTTTTGCCCGCGCCTACGGGTCCGGTGAAGATGATCTTGTGGTCGGTTTGGGCCATGGTGTCTCGAAGCGTGTTGGTGTGCTGGCAGCGCGGCTTGTCGGTCGGTATCGGCGGATGGGGGCGTGATCGGGCGGCAGCAGATCAGTGATGCAGCCAGCCGAGCAGGCGGGTCAGCAGGCCGCGGTTCTGGTTCTTGCGCTGCGCGCGGCGGATGTGGCTGCCGTCTTCGGTCACCAGGTCCAGGGCCAGCATGCCGTTGTAGAAGGCGATCACCTGGCGTTGCGGCAGGTTCACCAGCTTGGCCGTCTCGACGATCGAGGCGCCCCGTGTGGCCCACAAGGCCGCCATCCGCACCGCGCTGGGCGTGCGTTCGAGTCGCGTGAAGTTGGGCCAGTGCTTGAGGTAGACCGTACGTGTCGGGTCCACGCCCACCGGCAGGCGCCCGGCGCTGCTGAGCATGCCGCCGCGCCACAACAACTGGTCCAGCCGCAGCAGGTTGCTGGGTTCGGCCAGCACGGCGTCGAACTCGCGGCTTTCCTGGCGATTGAGCGTGCGGGTCTTGGGCCGGCGCGCCAGCGGCTGGGTCCAGATCTGGGCCAGAAGCGCACGGTCGAAGTCGATGTAGACGCGCCCCTGTGAACTGTCGACCACCACCTTGCCCTGCGGCAACTCGAAGTGCGTTGGCACGCGCCACTTGTTGCCCACCTGCCAGGCCTCGCGCAACGCGCCGATCAGGTGGTCAGCCGGCTCGTAGCGCAGGCTGGTGTCGTTGGCCCAGCGTGAGCTGGCCATGTCTTCGCGACTGCCACACAGCAGCGTTTCGTCGAGGTATGCCGCAGCACTGCCGCCGCGACCGTTGAACAGGTGTGATGCCGGCCCGTTGCCTGCGCTGGTCGGTGCCTTGGCGGCTTCCGTGGCGGACGGCACTGCGGCGGCGGCTGCTGCCGGAGCAAGCGGGGCCCTGGCTGGTGTCACACCAGCAGCTGGCGAGGCCACCGGCGCACTGGTCGTGGGCACCGAGGCGGCTGCCGCTGCTGCCACTGGTCGCACGGAGGGCGGTTTGCCCGCACCCTGACCCGACGGAACATGGCCCGGGCTGCGCGGCGCAGCAGCAGGCGCCGGTGTGGTGTGCCGCGTGGTCGCCAGCACCGGACGGGCCGGCACCGTGCTGCGCGCCGTCACCGGTGCGGCGACGGCCGGCACGGTGGCGGGTTTGGTCACCGGCTTGTTGACATGCGCCGGCAACACGGCGTTGGACCTGATCGGTGTGGCCGTCGGCGTGCCGGACGTTGCCGGTGCACCAGGCTTGACTGCGGCCGCAGTGGTTGCCGGAGGTGTCGCCGGGGCGGCGGCTGCTGCCGATGTCGGCTGCCTTGCTTGCGACGCCGAGCCCGCCAACGCGGCACCTGCCGCTGCCGCGTTGGCGGTCGTGGTGGATGAGATCGGAGTGACCGACGCGGTCGATTTGTCGTCTGCCGCTGCCACGAGCGAGGCCAGTGTGGCCGGCGCCGGGGTCGGCTTGGTGGCCGCGGTGGCCGGCTGCTTGTCCGTCCCCTGGCCGAGGATGAGCTTGCGAAAGAAGCCACTCACCCCCGCGACCAGTGACTCGCTGCGGGCGGGCTTGGCCGCTGGCTGCGGTGCTGCGGCGGGCGCCGCACGGGTCTGGGCGAGTGCTGGTGCAGCGGCCACAGGTGCTGGCGCTGTCGCAGCGGCGGCCGGCGCGGGTTTGGCCATCGACGCTGACGCATCGGCAGCAACTGCAGGGCTTGCCGGTGCCGCCACCGGAGCGGCTGACGCCGTGGTGTCGGTGGTAGGTGCCGATGCAGAGCTGGTCCGGCTTGGGGGAGGTGTTTGCCCGGCGCTGGCCGATGTTGCCTCGACGGCGGGCGCTGCCACTTCGAGCGAGACCGACGCCGCGGGTGCCGGCGCAGCTGCCGGTGCCTGCCCGAGCTGTTGCGCCGCGTCGACGGGTGCTGGAGATGCAGGTGTATCACCCGGGGTCACCGGGGTGACGACTGTCGCGGCAACGTCGATGGGCAGGGCAGGTGCCTTGGCCGAATCGACTCCTGCGGAGGTGGTGATGGCCGTTTCGGGCAACACGGCGATTGGCCGGTCGACGGCAGATGCAGCCGCTTCGATCGGTGGTGCCGTGACTCCTGCCGCGTGGGCGGGCGCCTGCTCGATGTCGACAGTCGACGGCTGGACCGGCGCGACGTGTTGCGCTGCAGCGGGCACAGACTCAGGGACAGCAGCCGGCGCCGCCGCGGCCCCATCCATCGGTGCGGCGGGCGGCGTGATGGCTGCGGACACGTTCAGTCCGACCGGGTCTGCCGCCAGCGCAACGGGAGCCGGCAACTCGGCGGCGGGTGAGGCAGTAGCTGCCACAGCTGCCGCCGTTGGTTCCACAACAGGCGCTGTTGCGACCGGCTGGGCTGCGGCCACGACCGGCGCAGGCGCGGGCTCAGGGGCGGGCGGTTGTGCTTCGGGGCACAGGCGCCCGGCCATCACGTCGGCTGCGGCACCGAGCAGCGCGGCGGGGGTGATGGGTTTGGCCACGTGGACGGTGCGCGGCAACTGCTGCGGCTGGATCGACAACACGATGCCGGGTTTGCCGCGGTGCTGCACATAGTGCTGCCAGTGGGCCCGCGAGGCCGGGTGGTCGTGGTCGAACACGGCGGCGTCGGCGCTGTCTTCGCCGGCGGCAGTGAAACTCGAGCGCCCGGTATTGGCGATGAAGAAGTCGAGCACCGCCTGGGTACGCGGGGGCAGCGACAGCAGCACGACCTTGAGTCGGCCGGGAGGTTTGTAGGGGTCCACGGTGGTCTGATGCTGAAGGGTGGGGGTGATCACTGCCAGCCGGCAGGTGCGGCGCCGTGGCGTTCGCGCAGCCGCTCGAGCATGGCCGCCTTGGCGGTGTCGTCGCGGGTGTAGCGGTAGATGTCCTGCAACTCACGCATCACGTCGACCTGATCGGGTGCTTCGAGCAGTGCCTTTTCGAGCAGGTGGCGCGCGCCGTCGAGGTCACCTTCGTCGATACGTGCCATCGCTTCTTCATGCGCGTTGAGCTCGCGGGCGGCTACGCGCTGATGGGTCACCATGTGCACGCTGCCGAGCACGCCGCGGTCGTGCACCGAGCCAGCCTGAGCCGGCAACTGCGCCAGCGGCGACAAGCCTGGTTCGAGGTGATGCTCCAGGAAGCGCAGCTCGTCGAGTTCGAGGTAGGCCCGCGCCTTGTGCAGCAGCGCGGCGCGCAGGCCCCGGCCGCGATTGCCCAGCGCCAGGAAGACGTCGATCAACGCACCGAACAGGCGGTCGCGCAAGTCGGGCTGGCAGGCCATGACGACGCGGCGGGCCTGGGCTTCGAGGTCGAGCGGATCACGCGCCACCAGTGCCGTCACGTAACGCCACGCGTCGGTGGTCTCGCAGGCCGGCAGCCCGGCGGTGAGGTGTTCTCCCTGGGCCAGCAGGTCCAGACGGCCGCCGCGTTGATGGGCGAACACCGGCGAGATCTCGGCAGCTTGCGGCAAACCGACTGTGGCAACCAGGTTGTCCATGCTCATGGGTTTTTCCTGCAATCAGCTGGCAGGCACAGTTGACCGACCTGTGCGCAGGCAAAGCGACGCCCCGGGCGCGCCGCTGCGCGCCCCGAAGGATGAGGGAGGCTCATTGCTTGAGCCCGGCTTCGTGTTTGGTCGAGATCAGGTGGCCGTGCATCGACGCACCTTGCTGGATCTCGATGGAGCCGTAGTGCACGTCGCCGGTGATGCGCGCCTGCGCACGCAGGTCGACCAGGCCGGTGGCGTAGATGGTGCCGCGCACCTCGCCGTAGACGATGACGTGCGATACCCGCACGTCACCTTCGATCTGTGCCTCGTTGCCGATGACCAGCGTGCCGGCGTCGACACTCGACACTCGCACGTCACCCTTGACGCGGCCGTCGATGCGCAGGCCGCCGGTGAAGATGAGGTCGCCGGTGATCTCGGCATCGGGGCCGATGAGGCAGTCGACACTTTCCTGCAACGGGTCACCGCTGTTGTCCTTGCGGCGGCCGAACAAGCCGGTGCGTGGCGCTTCGGCCGGCGTGCTGCGGGCCGGGCGCCGCGAGGAGGACTCGTCGCTGCTGCTGTTCGATGAGCGGAAGGAGGTCATGCCGGCTGTTCCGTGGGTCGTGATTGGCGGTATGCGGCGCTCGATTGCGACGCGGCTGGTCTGTTCAGGTTCGAGTCGATAGTAGCCAGCGGACCTCCCCCAACCTAGTGTGCAAACTGCCCGAACCCCTTGTTCGGGGGAGTGCGGCGGCAGAAATATTGCCGTTCGCACCGACTCATCCGCCGGCTTTGCCCAAGGTGTAGAAAAGTCGGCATTTCGGGCCCACACCGACGATCCCGACCGTTCGTGTGAAGCCTCACGAAGCGCCCGAGTGGCTCGTGGTGTGACCCATCCGAGGTGGTCGACCAACTGCCCGGTTGCCTGCCGCCTCGGTCGTCGTGGGCCGGTTCTTGCCAGTGGCGCGTTCTGCTCGGCTGTCTGCGGGCGGCCGTTACACTGATTCGCACCAGGGGCATGGCGCTGCGGCAACTCGCTTCGGCGTGTCCAACTTGGCCCGTTCACCCCTTCCTTCCACCCACGGTCTGGTCATCGCGTAGTGAAACGAGTCTGGTACTTCATCGCCGCGATATCGCTGCTGCCGCTGGGCACGGCCTGGGTGACCGATTCGGTCACGCTCGAAGGTGAACGCACCATCTACACCGCCGAGTGTGAAGGCGGCGACTGGTCGACCGACCCGGTGCCGACCTGCAGCGGCACGCTGGTGGCGGGGGAGCGCTTTCGCTTCCGTGCCCTGCGTGCTCATTCCGAAGTGTTGTTCTGGACGGTGGGTGATCACCACCGCCCGTCGGGCAAGTTCTCGGGTTGCACGATCACCGACTCGCGCAACTGGAGTTGCCCCGGCAACGAGCAGGCGGGCGACACCATCACGTTGCAGATGAAGGGCGGCAGCCCGCAGCCCGACCCCAGCGGGCGCACCCGCCGCTTTCATGTGGTCGAGAAGTGGCGCTGGATCATGCTGCGCGGTTTCGCGCCTGCGGCCTCGCACACGCCCGCCACCAAGCCATGAAAAAGCCCGACGCAAGGTCGGGCTTCGATGAAGGTACACGTCACCACACCGACGTGGTGATGCGCGGCTCGGGGCCGCTGCGCCGGTTTACTGCTTGACGGCTTCTACCGACAGCGTGATGGTCACGTCGTCGCCCACGTAGGGCGCGTATTTGCCGGCGTTGAACTCGGTGCGCTTGACGGTGACAGTGGCGTCGGCGCCGATGGCGTCCTTCTTCAGCATCGGATGGGCCATGTTCAGGAAGCTGGTGACCTTCAGCGTCACGGGCTTGGTCACACCCTTGATGGTCAGGTTGCCTTCGACAGTGCTGGGCTTGTCACCGTCGAACACGACCTTGGTCGACTTGAAGGTGGCGGTCGGGAACTTGGCGGTATCCAGGAAGTCTTCGCCCTGGATGTGACCGTCGAAGACCTTGAAGCCGGTGTCGACCGACTTGGTGTCGATCACCACGTCGACCGAACCGGTCTTGGCGGCCTTGTCGAGCACGATGGTGCCGGTGGTGGTGTTGAAGCGGCTCAGCTGGGTCGACATGCCGAAGTGGCTGTACGAGAAGCGCGGGTAAGTGTGCGTGCCTTCGATCGTGTAGGTCTCGGGGGCTGCCAGGGCCGGGGTGCTGGCAGCAGCAAACAGGGCAGCGGCGGCGAAGAGTCTGGTGAAGGTCGTCATGGGTGTCTTTCGGTTGGTCGCAGTTAGAGCGGGTTGAATGTGGGGTTGGGGGGAATCAGCGTTCAGGCTGGGGCGAAAGGGATCTGTCGGATTCAGAGCGGCGCCATGCCGCGCAGCGAGAGCTTGAACTTCACCTGCACGTCGTTGGCGACCATGCTGGTGTCGGCCCATTCGCCTTCACCGATCTTGAATTCGAGACGTTTGATGCTGAAGCTGCCGCTGGCGGTGGACACACCCGCGGCCTGGCTGACGGCCACGGGCACGACCACGTCGCGCGTCTGGCCCTTGATGGCGAGCTTGCCGGTCACCTCGAACTTGCCGCCGCCCAGCGCCTTGATGCTGCTGGACGTGAAGGTGGCCTTGGGGAAGGCCGCCACGTTGAACCAGATCGGCTTGATCAGTTCACTGTCGGCGTCGGGGCTGAGGCTGGCGCTGCCGGTCTCGATGGCAAAGTTCACCTTGCCGGCTTCGGGCTTCTTCGGGTCGAAGGCGATCTGGGCGTCGAACTTCTTGAACAGGCCTTCGACCGGCACACCCATCTGCTTGCTGACGAAGGCGATCTCGCTCTTGGCGATGTCGACCGTCTGGGCATGGGCTGGTGAAGCGGCGAGCAGGCCGTAGGCGGCCAGGGCGAGTGTGGTGGTGACGAAGGGTCGCATGGTGATGACCGTGTGGATGCGGTGTGATGGGGCGGCCTGGTCGGCCGACAGTTGAAGCGTCGACCTGGGCCTTGTGGACCGTGGTCGGGTGAAGGTGGCGTTCGAGCTTGGCGTGGAGCAGCTGCAGGATCGAGGCGGCGCGTGACCTGAGCTGCGCGGCTCAGCTGCGGCGCAGGCTCATGCGTGCCATCAGCCCGTCCTTGTCGACCAGCTGGTGCTTGAGCGCCGCCGCCACATGCAGCACGACCAGACCGGCCAGGGCTAGGGTGCTGAACTTGTGCATCGGCTTGATGAGTTCGGCCAGCGCCTTGTCGGCGCCGACGAAATCGGGCAGCGGCAGCACGCCGAACCACACGATGGGGAACCCGGCCGCCGAGCTGTAGGCCCAGCCGGTGAGTGGCACGATGAAGAACAAGGCGTACAGCAGGTGATGGGTGGCGTGATGGGCCGTGTGCTGCCAGGCCGGCATGGCGGCGGCCATGCTCGCCGGCAAGGCAGGCGGCCGATGGGTGACACGCCAGACCAGCCGCAGCACCGACAGGAACAGGATCGTCACACCCGCCCACTTGTGCCAGTTGTAGAGCTTGAGCCGAAACGGCGAGAACGGCAGTTCGTGCATGTACAGGCCCACGCTGAAGCTCACCACGATGGCGATGGCCAGCACCCAGTGCAGGGTGATGGCGGGTGTGGTGTAGCGGTCGGTGGGGGTCGGCATGGTGGGGCTGAACTGCTGGAGTGGTCTCACTGTAGGCGGCCACCTCGGCGCCCGGATTCAGGCCACTTCACGCATGCATCGCAAAAAACTGAACGTGGTCGCGGCCGATGTGCCTTGATCCAGCGCAGCGAAAGCGGCCGCACCGGCGGTTGTGTTGCCCGTACCCGACTGGTGGGTCTGGTGGGTGCGAGGGCAGGTGAGGACTGCACCGGCAACACCTGCCGCACCCGGGTGGCGCCGGCCGCGTGGGGTCGAGTGCAGGGGGCTCAAGCGCCGAGGGGCGATTGCAACTCGGCGAGGGCGTTGGCCAGGGCATCAGCCGTGTCGCGGCCTACCAGCGGCACGAGCCAGCCGTGGCGCACCGCGCCGTCGAGTGTGGCGATGGACGCATCCACTGTCAGCTCGCCGGCCTGCACATGGCGCAGTGCCGTGGCCAGGTCGACACGGATGAACTCGGCCACCTCGCCGTCCTGGTTGACCGGCACCACGGCAGCGGGCAGGTCGATCTCGTGCACATGGATGTCCTCGTTCTGCAGGCCTTCGGGAATGTCGCGCACGATGCGGTACACGCCGGTAGGCCTTGCCGCCTGCATCTGTGCGAACGTCAAGCCGGCCTCCTCGAAACCCTCGCGGTGCAGCGCCTGCAGCGGTGTCTGATCGGCCGGTACACCACCACCGATCAGGTTGTCGAGCATGCCCGGGTCGGTGCTCTTGCTGCGTGAGCGACGACCCAGCCACAGCTGTGGCGCAGCCTCGGGTGGATCGCCGGGCGCCTGGCCCTTGGCCAGCCCATTGCAATGTGCGCCCAGGGTGAGGCATCCCCAGAAACGTGCCGAGGCACGTTCGATCAGCGCCAGCGGCGGCTCGCCCGAGTGGTGCCACAGGCCGAAGATCTCGTTGCGCCAGCCGCGCAGCAGGCCAGCCCGGTGCAGCCGCAGGTTCAGGTCGGCGAAGAGTTCATCGCGCCGCGCCGGGGCGACTTTCAGCAGCAGGCCCTGGGCATCGACGCCGAAGCTCTGGCCGTCGATCGGCAAGGCCGGCAGATGAGCCTTGGCGACGCTGCCGACTCGCTTGCGCACGGCGCCGTCGAGCACGTCGAAGGCCAGCCTCAGGCTGGTGTCGTGGCGACGTGCCTCGCGCAAGACAGGCCAGTCGGCAAGCAGGGGATGGTGCAAAGCCTGGGTCATGGTGCCGGCACTGTAGTGGCCGGCATGGGCCTTGTCATCGCGCTTGACTGGCGTAGCGGCCAGCCCGGCGGTAGGGCGCCCTGCGTCGCGGCCGGGCAAGGTGACCCCTGCGCGCGCCAACTGCCTGCGATCAGCCCGCGTGCGGCAGCGGCGTTGCAGCGGCGGCAGCGGCCAGCGCCGCGGCGGTTTCCTTGCGGAAGCGGTTCAACTCCTGCACGGTCTTGAAACTGCGGTCCATCAGGATCGACAGGTTGTGCAGGATGCGTTCGACCACCTTGTTCTCCCAGGTGCTGTCGAACTGGATCTGCTGGTCCAGCCACTGTTCGAGCCAGGCCGGGTCGGGCAGTCGGCTTTGCACCGTGTCGCGCGGAAACAGGCTGGTGTTGACGTGCAGATTGGTGGGGTGCAGTGCCTGTGCGGTGCGCCGGGCGCTGGCCATCAACACGCCTACCTTCGAGAAAGCGGCGCGGGCCTCGTCGCCGCAACGCACCAGCGCACGTTTCATGTAGCGCAGGTAGGCGCCGCCGTGGCGCGCTTCGTCGCGCGCCAGGGTGTCGTAGATGACCTTGATGACCGGTTCGGTGTGCCATTCGGCGGCGCGGCGATACCAGTGGTTCAGGCGGATCTCACCGCAAAAGTGCAACATCAAGGTTTCGAGCGCAGGCGCCGGGTCGAACTCGAAACGCACTTCGTGCAGCTCGGCCTCGGTGGGTGCGAGTTCGGGGCGGAAACGACGCAGGTATTCCATCAGCACCAGCGAGTGTTTCTGTTCCTCGAAGAACCACACACTCATGAAGGCGCTGAAGTCGCTGTCGTCGCGGTTGTCGCGCAGGAACATCTCGGTGGCCGGCAGCGCCGACCACTCGGTGATGGCGTTCATCTTGATGGTCTGCGCCTGCTCGTCGTTGAGCAGGCTGGCATCGAAGCTGTCCCACGGGATGTCGCTATCCATGTTCCAGCGCACCGCTTCGAGTTGCTTGAACAGTTCGGGGTAAAGCATGGGGCACCACCTCTGGAAAGATGCCCCAGTCTATCGATCGGGTATACCCGTGGCGCGATGCGGATGTTTGACCGGTTCGCCCCGGCCGCGCCAGCGCGCCACCTGCAACTCGATGTCGGCCAGGCGGCTGAACACCTGCACATCGGCCCCGCTGCGCCGCTGCAGGGCCACGAGGGTGCAGCCGGCCCACAGTTCGACGTCGGCGGGCAAGGCGGAGCGCAGGTCGGCCAGGCCTTCGAGGGCGTGATTGGTGTTGACCGCGGTCGAAAAACTCAGCGCGACGATGTCGGCGCGAAACACCCGTGCCGCCATCACCACGTCGGACAGCGGCGTCTGGCGGCCCAGGTTCATGCAGTCGCAACCGTTCGCGCCCAGCAGCGCTTCGGCCATCAGCAAGCCGAGCCCATGGGCTTCGATCGGCAGGGTGGCCAACAGCACACGTGGCGCCGCTTGCGCCTCAGGCTCGGGCAGGCTGGCCACGGCACCACGCAGCACCGACTCGAGGATCTCGCTGCACAGGTGCTCTTCGAACACCTCGAGCCGGCCACGCGACCAGGCCTGCCCCACTTCGCCGAGCAGTGGCACCACCACCTCACCGATGAAGCGGGCCAGGCCAAGGACCAGCAACTGCTGCATCAGTGCGCGCCTCAGGGCACGTGGATCGTGGTGACGCAGCAGGTCCAGCAGGTCGGCAGTCAGCTTGTCGTCCGGCTCGGCAGTGTCCGGGTTTGACTTGGACATTGCTGTTTGAGCCAGACTGTCGGTGTGGTCACCCAGGCGCCGCAGTTCGGCCAGTTCGAGCGCCACGATGCGGCCCGGCCGATGGCCGGCGTCCATGAGGCGCTTCACGTGGCGCAGCCGCTCGATCTGCTCGGGCGAGTAGAGGCGCTCGCCGTTGGCATCACGGCTGGGCAGCGGGAAACCGTAGCGCCTCTCCCAGATGCGCAGGGTGTCCTTGCTGATACGGGTGTCGCGTTCGACCGCGGCAATGGTGAACGCGACCTCGTTGGTCGTGTTGGGGAGCAGGGCGTCGGCGGGAATGCTCATGGATGGTCCGGCACCGCGGCAGGTGCCCGGTGACTCGGAAGAGTGGCCGTCACCCGCAAGGGCTTTGGCGTGGTGTCTAGGACAAACACTTGTAAGTGGTGCAAAGTGCGTCTATTATGACCCAGGCGCGCTGTTTGACATGGACAAATCATGAACAAAAGCGATGCTCCTGTTTCTGAAACATCCTGTTTCCAACCAGACCACCCGCCCGATGAGATCGATGGAACGAAGCGCCGCGCCAGGCATCCGATACGCAGTGCCGGCCACCAGCCGGCAAACCCTTGCGTCGTGCAGCCTGCCGTGCGGTCTTGTGCCGCTGTCGGTCGACCGTCCTGGGCGGATTTCCTCCTCCTTCCTCCCTCCCTGTTGCGTCCGTGGACGCTGCACGACGTTTTCCTTCTCGGCTCCGGCCGCGCCAGCCCGCCACTCGGCGGCCTCGTTCACCGCTCGCATCATCCCCCGTCGGGCCAAGCTGCAAGCGGCCGGGCCCACCCGTTCGCGTGTGCGCCAGGTGTGCCGGGGAGCTCAGTGATGCGCAGCGTGGCAGTCATCGGATCGGGCATTGCCGGACTCTCGGCCGCCTGGAAACTCGCCGGCACCGGCAACTGCAAGGTCAGCCTGTTCGAGGCGGGCAGTTATTTCGGCGGGCACACCCACACGGTCGACGTGACCTTGCCCGACAGCAGCGGCCAACCGGTCACCCACGGCGTCGACACAGGGTTTCTCGTCTTCAACCACCGCACCTACCCCGAGCTGGTGCGTCTGTTCGACGACCTGGGCGTGGCGACGTCGGCGTCGGACATGTCGTTTTCGGCCCAGTCGACTGCCGACGACGTCGAATGGTGCGGCAGCGACCTGGCCAGTGTGTTCGCGCAGCGGCGCAACCTGCTGCGCCCGAAGTTCCTGTCGATGCTGGCGCAGATCGTGCGGTTCAATCGCCTCACGACCCGGATGGCCCTGGCGGGTGACGATGCCCAGCTGGCCGAGCCGATCGGCACATTCCTGGACCGCCACCACTTCGGCGACTCGTTCCGGCGCTGGTACCTGCTGCCCATGGTGGCGTGTATCTGGTCGTGCCCCACCGATCAGATGCTGGCGTTTCCGATCGGCACGCTGATTCGTTTCTGCCACAACCACGGCCTGCTGCAGGTCACCGATCGTCCGCAGTGGTACACGGTGACCGGCGGCGCGCGCAACTATGTGCATCGCCTGCTCGAACGCCTGCCCGATGCGCGCCTGAACACCCCCGTGCGGGCACTGCGGCGCCACGGCGCGGGGGGTGGCGTCACCCTCACCACCGCGGCGGGCGACGAACACTTCGACGCCGCCGTGCTGGCCTGCCACAGCGACCAGGCCCTGGCCATCCTGGGCGACGACGCCAGCGCCGACGAGCGGGCGGTGCTGGGCGCCATCGGTTATCACCCCAACCGCGCCGTGCTGCATACCGACACACGTTTGCTGCCCAAACACCCACGTGCCTGGGCGGCCTGGAACTACGAACACTCGGCCGACCCCGCGGTTGAAGGCAGTGGTGTGTGTCTGCACTACCTGCTGGGCCGCCTGCAGCCGTTGCCGTTTGCCCAGCCTGTGGTGGTGTCGCTCAACCCGGCGCGCCAACCCCGGCCCGAGACCGTGCTGGCCACCATCGACTACGCCCACCCGGTGTTCGACATGGCGGCAGTGCGTGCCCAACGTCGTTTGCCCGAGCTGCAGGGCCGCCGCAACACCTGGTTCTGCGGCGCCTGGACGGGGTACGGATTTCATGAAGATGGTCTCAAGTCCGGCCTCGGTGTGGCGCGAGCCATCACTGCACTGGACCAGGCCCATGCCGAACACCTCGCCGACATCAGGCGGGCCGCTTGATGTCGCCACTGCCGTCCATGGTGCCCTCGGGTTCGTCGGTGGCTGTGTCGCCCCTGATCGGCATCGGTCAGGTGCGCCACACCCGGCTGCGCCCGGCGAAACACAGCTTTGCCTACCCGACCTGGCAACTGGTGCTGCCCATGCGCAGCTGGTCGCGCCAGGCTGGCGGCGTGCTGGCACGCAACCGCGGCGCCACCGTGAGTTTTCACGACGTCGACCATGGCGACGGTCTGGCGGGTGATGGTCAGGCGCTGGCCTGGTGCGAGCGTGTGCTGCACGGCGCCGGCATCACCGACGCCGACGGCGAGATCTGGCTGCAGACCTACCCGCGGGTGCTCGGCTTCGTCTTCAAGCCGGTGAGTTTCTGGTACGCCGAACGACGCGACGGCAGCCTGGCCGCCGTGGTTGCCGAGGTCAACAACACCTTCGGTGAACGCCACAGTTATGTGCTGGGCGGCGCCCGCTGGGGTCACGAGGCAACGGCCGCCAAGGCCATGCATGTGTCGCCGTTCTGCGAAGTGCGCGGCGGCTACCGCTTCCACTTCATGCGCCGTGCGCCGCTGGGTTGGGGGGACGGCGCGCGCCTGCTCGCGCGGGTCGACCACGGCGACGCCGACGGCCCGATCCTGCAGACGAGTGTCAGCGCCACGCTGCACACCTTGACCCGCGCCAGCCTGGCGCGCGCCTGGCTCGCCATGCCCCTGCTGACGCTGGGTGTGGTGGCGCGTATTCACTGGCAGGCCTTGTGGTTGTGGCTCAAGCGTGTGCCGTTCTTCCACAAGCCACCGGCGCCGACTCACCTGGTCAGCCATTGAATCGTGCCGACATGACCGTTCGATCACGTCCTGCGTTGCCCGGCGCGCGGCTGCGCGCAAGGGTTCTTCGTCACACCTCCTTCGGCCACATCACCACCGCGCGTACCTCATGAACCAGACTGTCCAATCACCCGCAGCCCTGAGCAGCACGACTCCCTCGGTGCTCGGCCCGGCCTTCGTGGCCATGGTGACCGAACAGGCGCCGTTGTCCGCCCGCGCCGTGTTGCACATGCTGGGTCGCCTGCGCCACGGCATGCTCGATGTGGTGCTGCCCAACGATGCCACGTTGCGCTTCGGCACCGAACAAGCCGGCGGCCCGCGCGCCCAGCTGCATGTGCGTGACTGGCATGTGTTCGGCCTGGTGCTGAAGTCGGGCGACATCGGTTTTGCCGAGGCCTACATCGCCGGCCACTGGAGTTCACCCGATCTGCCGGCCTTGCTGCGCCTGATGCTGGCCAACCGGGCCGAGCTCGAGCAAGCCATCTACGGCCGCTGGTGGGGCGGCTTGTGGCACCGCGTGCGTCACCTGCTCAACCGCAACTCGGTGGCCGGCAGCCGCCGCAACATCCACGCCCACTACGACCTGGGCAACACGTTCTACAGCGCCTGGCTGGACAACGGCATGAACTACTCGAGTGCGCTGTTCGACGGCGACACGAGCCGCAGTCTGGCGGACGCACAAGAGGCCAAGCTGGCGCGCACGCTGGCGGCCGCACGGGTCGGCGCCGGTGACCGGGTGCTCGAGATCGGCTGTGGCTGGGGTGGCCTGGCGCAGATGGCGGCCGAGCGAGGTGCGTCGGTCACTGGCCTGACGCTGTCGACCGAACAGCTTGCCTGGGCGCAGCGCCGTGTCAGTGCGGCGGGTGTGGCCAGGCAATGTGACCTGCGCCTGCAGGACTACCGGCTGGTCGACGACGAACCGTTCGACGCCATCGTGTCGATCGAGATGTTCGAGGCGGTCGGTCGCGCCTGGTGGCCCACCTACTTCGAGACCGTGGCGCGTTGCCTCAAGCCGGGCGGGCGTGCCTGCGTGCAGAGCATCACCATCGCCGACGAGTTGTTCGAGCGTTACGCCAAGTCGAGCGACTTCATCCAGCAGTACATCTTTCCGGGCGGCATGTTGCCCAGCCCGAGCCAGTTCCGCGCCGGTGCCGAAAAGGCCGGCCTGGTGGTCGAGGACAGCTTTGCCTTCGGCCCCGACTACGCCGAGACACTGCGCCGCTGGCGTGTGGCCTTTCACGCCCATGAAGCCGAGGTGCGCCACCTTGGTTTCGACCCGCAGTTCATGCGTACCTGGGATTTCTACCTGGCTTACTGCGAGGCCGCGTTCGACGCAGGCAGCACCGATGTCTATCAGTTCACCCTCTACCGCCCCTGAACTCGCGCACGTGACCGAGATGACGCCCTGCCAGGCCGACGGCGTTTCGAGCGGCTCGACGACTGCAACCAAGGTTGTGGCCGGCTGGGTCTCGCGCAGCCACGCCGCCCTGACCCGACTGGTGACCTGGATCGCCGGTGGCGCCCTGGTTGCTGTGCTCACCGCCTGCGCCGGCCCGCAGGTGCAGGACTACGCCGGCCAGACGCCGAACCTCGACCTCACCAAATATTTCAACGGCGACCTGGTCGCCCACGGCGTGTTCACCGACCGGTCGGGTGCCGTCAAGCGCCGTTTCACCGTGGCCATGAAGTGCCGTTGGCAGGGCGACGAAGGTGTGTTCGAAGAGGACTTCACCTACAGCGACGGCAAGACCGAGCGGCGCGTCTGGACCTTGCACCGCGAAGCGCCCAACCGCTTTACCGGCCGCGCCGCCGACGTGATCGGCACGGCCACCGGTGAATCCGCCGGCAACACACTGCGCTGGCGCTACACACTCGACCTCAAGGTCGACGACACCAGCTACGAGGTGCAGTTCGACGACTGGATGTTCCAGATGGACGACCATGTGCTCATCAACCGCGCGGCGATGAGCAAGTTCGGCATCCACCTGGGTGACGTGACGCTGGCTTTCATCAAGCCTTGACGCCGGCAGCGACCACACCTCATGCCCGCCAACCCCCGCATCGACAACTGGCAAGGCCGCCACGTCTGGATCGTCGGCGCCTCGAGTGGCATCGGCCTGGCCACCGCTGAAGCGCTGGCTCGCGCCGGCGCCGTCGTCGCCGTCTCGGCCCGTCAGGCGGCGCCGCTCGACGACTTCGCCCGGCGGTTTCCAGGCGCCCTGGCCCTGCCACT
The DNA here is from genome assembly GCA_016702605.1 of Candidatus Intricatilinea gracilis. Classification (GTDB taxonomy): domain Bacteria; phylum Pseudomonadota; class Gammaproteobacteria; order Burkholderiales; family Burkholderiaceae_C; genus Sphaerotilus; species Sphaerotilus gracilis. The sequence continues at coordinate 95,004 of JADJDQ010000003.1, read as the reverse complement.
CGACGTGACCCGGCTCGACCAGTTGCAGGCCGCCGCCGCGAGACTGCAGGCGGACTGGCCCAGTCTGGATCTGGTGATGTACTGCGCCGGCCACTACAAGGCGCAGACGGCCGAGCACTACTCGCTGGCCGAGATGCTCAAGCATCAGGACATCAATGTCACCGGCGCGTTGCGTCTGCTCGACGTGGTGCTGCCGCGCCTGATCGCCCAGGGCAGCGGTCACCTCAGCCTGGTGGCCAGCGTGGCGGGCTGGCGAGGCGCGCCCAATGCATTGGCCTACGGGCCGACCAAGGCGGCGCTGATCAGCCTGGCGCAATGCCTGTGGTTCGACCTGGCGCCACGCGGTATCGGCATGTCGGTCATCAGCCCGGGGTTTGTCGAGACACCACTGACGGCGCAGAACGAGTTCAAGATGCCGGCGCTCATCACACCCGATGTGGCGGCGCGCGAGATCCTGGCCGGCTGGCGGCGTGGCACGTTCGAGATGCACTTTCCGAGGCGCTTCAGCCGCACGCTCAAGCTGCTCGACCTGATCGGTTTGGCGAGCGACCGGCTCTACTTCAAGCTGGTGCAACGCATCACCGGAGGCGGCGCATGACGGTGGTGATGTTGCCCGGCGCAGTGCGTCACCCCGACCGGCGGGTGGCTGCGATCGTCGACTACTTCGAGCAACTGCGGCCCGACTCACTCGACCATCTGGGGGCGATCTACCAGGACGACGCTCGCTTCAAGGATCCGTTCAACGAGGTGCGTGGGCTGGCGCCGATACGGCGCATCTTTGCCCACATGTTCGAGACACTCGACGCGCCACGTTTCATCGTCAAGGACATTGCCGTCGACGCAGATGCCTGCTGGCTGGCCTGGGACTTCGTCTTCCACAACCGCCGCATGGGCGACGAGCGCCAATGTATCCGTGGCGCGTCGTTGCTGCGCCTGGGCAGTGATGGCCGGATCACCGACCACCGCGACTACTGGGACGCGGCCGAGGAGCTCTACGAGAAGCTGCCCCTTATCGGTGCCGTGATGCGCTGGCTGCGCCGGCGCATCACGAGCAGTTGACGGGGGCTACTTGCTGCGCTGGCCTTCGGTCAAGGCATCGACCTGGAACTTGCCACTGCTGTCGACCAGGAAGATCTCGCGCCAGGTGACAGTCTGACCCAGCTTGGCCGGTGCCGGGTAGGGCGCCGCGGCGCGGATCATGCCTTCGATCCAGGGCGAGATCTCCTTCATTGCCGGCGGACGCATCACGTCGACGGCGACCACCTGGCCGGAGGCGTCGATGGTGGTGTTGATGATGGCCACACCCACCAGCATGGGCGGCAGCTTGCCCTTGTGGATCTGCTGCGGGTACACGTTGTACAGGTGTTTGGCAGCTTCCTTGCGATAGACGACGTCGGTGGCTGCCACCGACGCGCCGGGCATGGCATGTGCCTTGGGTTCGGGGGCCTTGGCGAACTGAGCCTGGGCCAGGGCGCTGGCGCTGACGACAAGTGCGGCAAAGCCTGCGAGCAGCAGGTGAGGGCGTACGGGCGAGAAAAACATCGAAAGGGCTCCGGCGGTGGGTGGGACTGCCGTCGAATCAAGCGGCCGGATGACCGGATCTGGCAGAACTGGCCGGGAGTTTAGAGAGCCACCGCACAGACCAATCGTGAAAAAAGGCCTTGCTCACACCCTCAAGGTAAGCAAACGCTCCGAGCCAGACACGTCACACCCGCCCTGGCCCGCCTCCTGGCCCACGCCTCGCGGCAGATGCCTGCTGGCAAACGGCTCAGCGCAGCCAGCCCTTGCGATGGAAGTAGATGAACGGTGCGGCCACCGACGCCGCCATCAAGCCCAGCGCAAAGGGGTAACCCCAGCTTTGCTCGAGCTCCGGCATGTACTTGAAATTCATGCCGTAGATGCTGGCGATGAGTGTGGGCGGCAGCAGCGCCACACTGGCCACCGAGAAGATCTTGATGATCTTGTTCTGGTTGATGTTGATGAAGCCGACCGTGGCGTCCATCAGGAAGTTGATCTTGTCGAACAGGAAGGCCGTGTGGCTGTCGAGTGAGTCGATGTCGCGCTGGATCTGGCGCGCCTCCTCGAACTGCTCGGCGCTGAGCATGCGGCTGCGCATCATGTAACTCACGGCCCGGCGCGTGTCCATCACGTTGCGGCGAATGCGGCCGTTGAGGTCTTCCTCGCGAGCGATGGCGGCCAGCGCCTCGCCGGCGCTGCGGTCGTCGACCTCCTGCTTGAGCACGCGCTGGCTGACCTTTTCGAGGGCGTCGTAGATGCCTTCGAGCGAGTCGGCAGAGTACTCGGCGTCGGCGTCGTAGAGTTTCAGGAGCACGTCCTTGGCGTCCTCGATCATGGCCGGGATGCGCCGTGCGCGCAGGCGCAGCAGCCTGAATACCGGCAGATCTTCGCCATGCACCGAAAACAGCACCCGCTCGTGAAGGATGAAGGCCACCCGCACGTTGCGCGGCGCCTCGTCGTCGTCGATGAGAAAGTCCGAGCGGATGTGCAGGTCGCCGTTGTCACCTTCGTAAAAGCGAGCCGACTCTTCGAGGTCGTCGTCGACCACGTCGTCGGGGATGGTGAGGGCGAAACGACTGCGCAGCCAGGACTTTTCTTCGGCGCTGGGGGCTTCGAGATCGACCCACACCGGCTCGACGTGGGCCAGGTCCAGCGGGCCTTCGATCTCTTCCTGGATCAGCCGTCCGTTGGACAGCGTGAAGACATTGATCACGGGGTGTACTCCTGCGGTCGCAGCGCCGCAGGGCGCGCATTGTTCCATCGCAGGACGACGGCCGCTGGGGTCGGCGCAGGGGCCAGGCAGGCCGCCGTACAACTCGGGACTCAGCGTGCGTCATGCCTGCCAAAACGCAAGGTTAACGGCTTTTTCAAGGCCCCGAGGGATTAACTCACGGCCCATGGAAGGTGTAACCGCGGGGGCTTGTCAAGGGCCTGTCACACGGTCACACTGGCCCCGTCAGACTGCGAAAACGACTCCACCAATCCCCGATCGATTTCCCACCCTACCTCTGGAAAGGAGGCTCCATGAATCTGACGATCAGCGGTCATCACCTGGAAGTTACCCCCGCGCTACGCGAATACGTGCTCACGAAGCTCGACAGGGTGACACGACACTTTGACCAGGTGGTGGACGTCAACGTGCTTCTCACGGTGGAAAAGCAGAAGGAAAAGGAAAAGCGACAACGCGCCGAGGTGACTCTGCACACCAAGGGCAAGGACATCTTCGTTGAAACAGCTCACGAGGATCTATATGCGGCGATCGACGAACTGATGGACAAGCTCGACCGCCAGGTCGTGCGTCACAAGGACAAGCTGCAGGACCATCATCACGCCACCCACAAGCGTCTCGACGCAGCTGGCGAGTCGGTCTGAACCCTGCGGGAGCAGGCTAGCCCTAAGAGCCTGATCACCCAACCTGTCGTCACCGCGGGCCCCGACCACTCGGCCCCGGCTGCACCCGCCGCCTACCGGCGGCCCGGTGCAAGGCCCGACCGGCCTGGACGATGAGACACACACGAACAAGCGGCCCTGATCGGGCCGTTTTTCATGGGTGACGCCAGCGCCGGCGTTTGTGTTGAATCAAGCGTTGGCAACGGTGCCCGAAGCGGCGTTCAGCCGTGCTGCCAGCGCCAGATAGTCGGCCACCGGCACTTCTTCGGCACGGCGCTGCAGGTCGAATCCGCCGGGCTCGCTGCCGCGTTCGGTCAACCAGCGGCCCAGGCTGTGGCGCAGCAACTTGCGCCGCTGCGAAAACGCCGCCGTCACCAGTTCACCCAGCAGGGCTGCGTTGACCGCAGGCAGGCCGGGCAGGGGCACCATACGCACGACGGCCGATTCCACCCGAGGCGGTGGATCGAAGGCCTCGGGCGGCACGTCGAACAACGCCTCGACCTCGTAGCGCCATTGCAGCATCACACTCAGTCGGCCAAAGGTCTTGCTGCCGGGGCCGGCGGCCATCCGGTCGACCACCTCCTTTTGCAGCATGAAGTGCTGGTCGACCACATGGTCGGCCGCACCCGCCAGATGGAACAGGATGGGGCTCGAGATGTTGTACGGCAGATTGCCCACCACACGCAGCTTCTGTCCGGCAGATTGCGCCAGCGCAGCAAAGTCGACCGTCAATGCATCGGCCTCGATCACGTTCAGCTCGGGGCGCTTGCGCAGTCGCGCCGCCAGATCGCGGTCGAGCTCGACCACCGTGAGGCGCTCGCAGCGCTGCACCAGCGGGTCGGTGAGTGCGCCCAGTCCGGGGCCGATCTCGACCAGCGCCTCGCCGGGCCTGGGCGCGATGGCGCGCACGATGCCGTCGAGCACCGAGTCGTCGGTCAGGAAGTGCTGGCCGAACCGTTTGCGGGCCTGGTGCTTCACGGTTGCACCACCGCTAGGCGAGTGATCGGCGAACCGCCGAGCTGGATCACGACCCTGGTGGGCGGCCGATCGATCGACGAACCGATCGTCGCGGCGCGACCTCGCGCGGTGCGCGTCACTGCGGTGGCTCGCGCAGTTCGACGTAGGCGCGCGCCCGTACCTCACGCGCCCAGTCGTTGTAGGCCTCGTCGTATTTCTGCTCGCGCAGTGCCGTACGTGCTGCCTCGCGCTGCTCACGAGCGTCGAGCATCACCTTGCGGCGTTCGATCAGCTGGATCAGGTGCACACCAAAACGCGACATCAGCGGCGCACTGATGCCGCCGGGTTCGAGATCACCCAGCGCCTGCTCGAACTCGGGCACGAACTGGCCCGGTCCGGCCCAACCCAGGTCGCCCCCACCCGCCGCGCTGCCGTCGTCCGAAAAACGCCGAGCCAGATCGTCGAAACGCGCCTTGCCGGCTTCGACTTCGCGTTTGTAGGCGGCCAGTCGGCGCATGGCCAGTTCGGGGCTGAGCTCGTTGTTGGGCCGCAGCAGGATGTGGCGAGCATGGTTTTGCGTGATGGTCAGTCCCGCGTCCTTGCGTTCGACCAGTTTGAGCACATGAAAACCCGCCCCGGTGCGCAGTACCTGCGGCGCCAGTTCACCGGCCTTGAGCGGCTTGACGGCTTCGACGAACAGATCGGGCAGGCGCGACGCCGGCTTCAGGCCCAGCTCGGCGCTGCGCTCCTTGCTTCCGGGTGCGGCCTCGCGGGCCAGTGCGTTGAAGTCGCCGCCCGCGTGGGCCCGCTGCAGCAGCTTGATGGCCACGCTGCGCCGCTCGGCTGCCTCGGCGATGCTGGCGCCTTCGGGCACCGGCACGAGAATCTGGGCGATGTTGTATTCATTGGCCAGGCCGGCCTTGTCGCGCTCGCCCTGCAGCCAGTTCTCGATCTCGGTGTCGCTCACCCGCAGGCGCGATTGAACCTCGCGCTCACGCACCCGCTCGAGCAGCATCTGGTCGCGCAGGTTGCTGCGAAAGCGACCGTAGTCCATGCCCTCGGCGCGCAGCCGGTCGCGCAGCTGTGTCGTGGTGATCTGGTTCTGCGCCGCCACATTGTTGACGGCGCGGTCGATGTCGGGCTCGTCGACGCGGGTGCCGGTGTCGCGGGCGTAACTCAGCTGGGCACGTTCGTCGATCAGCTGGTCGAGCAGCTGGCGCTGCAACTCTTCGCGGCTGGGTGGCCGCCGGCTCTGGCGGCTGTCCTCGACCGCACGGGCCAGGCGCAGCTGCACCTCGGCGTTGGTGACCAGCTCCTGGTTGACCACGGCGACGATGAAGTCACCGCCGCGGCGCAGGTTGTCGGCACTGGACGGGCTGGCCGTTGCGCCGGCCTGCGCCAGCACGGCGGACGGGCTGATCACTGCTGCGCCCAGCAAGGCGCCCAGCAGCGCCACGGCGAGTGTGCCGTGGCCGCGCTGCGGCCGCGCCGGGCAGGGCAGTTCGCTCGAAAGATGGAAAACCTGGGTCGGCAACATGTCGGGACACTCACGCCGGCTTGCGCCGGCTCAGGGAGGGGCGGTGGGGCCGCCCGGGGTGCTGCTTGCGCTGCCGGCCGGGTCGGTCGGGCTCTCGCGCAAGAGCGTGTAGCCGGGAATATTGTCCTTCAAGACCGACAGCGGGTTGGACCCTAGCCGAGACAGGCCCACCAGCTCGAGCTGCAGCATCCAGCGTGTGGTGGCCGAATTGCTGCCGGTGGACTGGCGTTCGGCCACCAGCCGGGTGACCCAGCAGCCAGCGTCGTATTCGAGGCCGACGATGGCGGTCGACATGCGGCTGTCGCGCAAGCTGTAGTCGAGCCGACCCACGCCGTAGAGTGTGCCGCGGCAGCTGCCCGCCGACGCATAACGCTGCTCGCGTGCATCGGCTGCGGCGGCGCGCAGGGCCTGGGCGGCCGGGCTGGTGTCGTGGTTGTCGAGGTAGGGTTTGCGCGGTGCACCACCGTACAGCGGCCATTGCCAACCCAGCGCGAACTGCTCGCTGCTGTTGCGCTGGAATCGGTAGGTGGCACTCAGCGCCCGGAAGGGTGCGGGCGTGTAACGCACCGTGGTGACGGTGCGTTCGATGTTCTTGCTGTCAGGGTTGTACTGCAACGCACCGTCCAGGCCCCAGGTCTGCCCGCCACTGGTCGAGCCGGTCATGAACAGGTCCGAGGCACGTTGGGTGAGTGGCTGGCCGTCCGGTGTGATGCGTTGTTCACTCAACAGGAAACGCTGCGCCAGGCCGAACTGGCCGAGCTCGGCGCCGCTGGCGTCGTCGACGATGCGGCTGGTGACACCCGCGGTGACGAGGTGGGCATCGGCCACCCGGTCGATGCCCGAGAAGCTGTTGCCGGCGAACATCGTGGTGGCGTTGAAGTCCAGCGGCGCACTGTCGAAGGTGGGCAATTGGCTCTGGTCGCGCCAGGGTGTGCGCAGATAGAACAGGCGCGGCTCCAGGGTCTGGCGCAGGCCGGGTCGCAGCCACTCGGCGTCGCGCTCCAGCGTCCAGCGGCCGTCCAGGCTCAGGCTGGGCACGGTGCGGCCGACGCGGGTGCGGCCATCGGCGAGTGGCTGGTTCAGGTTGTAGACGGCGCTGTTGAAGCTCAGACGCGGCGTGAACTGCGTGCTGGCATCACCAAAACGCCAGCCCACACTGCCGACCGCGTGGGCCCGGTCACCGCCCGGCCGGCTCACGTCGCTGTTGGTGAAGCGGTTGTATTCGGTCTGCAGCTGCAACTCGGCATGGTCGACCTGGGCGCTCCACAACGCGCCGATCTGCGGCGAGCGCTGGTAGGGCGGTGCGATCGACGCACTGCTGTCGCTCGACTGCAGCACCTGCCAGCGCTGCAGGCGGGCGTACAGGGTCTGGTCGATGTCCGCACCCCACAACCTCGAGCTGCTGGCGTACATGGTCTGCGCGCGGGTGCCGAGCAGGCGCGGCGTCAGGTTGTCGGCGCCGCGCAGGCCGTCGCGCCAGTAGTTGTCGTCCGACACCCGCAGCAGGTCGATGTCGGCGCTCCAGCCCAGGCTGGTGTCGGTGGTGCTGGGGGCGTCGGACAGGGTGCTCAGGTGTGATCGCAGTGCCCAGCGAGCGCGGCCACTGCTCTGGTCGTAGGGCAGATCGACCAGGCGGGCGTCGGCCTTCAAGTCGGTCGACAGGAAACGCACTTCACCGTCCAGACCCGTGCCGCGCCGCGACGAATAGGTCGGCATCAAGGTGGCGTCGTATTGCGGCGCGATGTTCCAGTAATACGGGATGCCGACCTCGAAACCACTGGTGCTCGCGATGTTGAGCATGGGGGCAGCCAGCCCGACTTGCGTGCGTCGGTGACCGGAAAACTCAGCAGGGGCAGGGCCAGGATCGGCACGTCGTAGAAACGAAGCACGGCGCCTTCGGCGTACCCGTCGTTGGCGCCGAAGTCCAGGCGCATCCTGGACGCACTCAGCTCCCAGGCCGGTTGCCGGCCGGCGTCGATGCGACAGGTGGTGTAACTCGCGCCGGTGATGGCCACACGGTTGTCGCCCAGAAAGTCGGCCCGATCCGCCCGGCCGCGCCCCTGCGTGCGGGAGATGGTGAAGGTGGGCGCCAGGAAGTAGCCCTCCATCGTCTCGGTGTCGATGTCGAGTTCGGGGCCGCTGTACACGTCGTTGCCGCGGCGCAGGCTGACGCTGCCGCTGGCACGGGCGCGGTCGCTGCCGAGCGTGTAGTCGATACGGTCGGCGTCCAGCGTGATGCCGCCCTGGCGCAGCCGCACCTTGCCACTGGCGCTGAGTTGTTCGCCGGTGCGCCCGCCGATACGCTGGGCCTCGAGCGTCATGCCGGCTCGCCCGCCGCTGGCAGGGGCTGCGTCGCTGGTGGCTACAGCGGCCGGTGCAGCCGCCTTGACGTTCGACGCCGGGCCGGATGTGTTTGCGGCTTCGGCTGCGGCCACGTCAGACGCTGGTACATCCACGGCGGCGACGCGTGGCAACTCGGCCGCGGCTGACCGGCTGGTCAAGGCCTGCGTCGTGCCGGGTGAGTCGCAGTCATCGGCAGCGGGAAACGGTCGACCTGGCCTGATGCCCTGCGCCTGCGCCAGGGCCGGCTCGACACCGAGCAGCAGCAGCAACACGGCAAGCTGCAGCGTCGATCGGCACAGGGGGGGCGCCGGCACGGTGTCGGGCCTGACCGCGCGGGTGGGCAGGCGGCTCGGAGCGGGCGCAATCGGTGGCTTGGGCAAGGCGGGTCGGTGGGTGGACGAAGAGTGCCGAACGGGGCCGAACCGGCTCACTACAATCGATCGATTATTTCACGCGCCCTGTGGCGACCGGTTCGCGCCCCCCGCAGGGCCGGCGTCGAGCGGGCCCACCGCACCGTGACCTCGCCCTCGACCCCGACCGACGCCCAGGCCGACGAGCCCTCCGCTCGTGGCGCCACTTCCACCACCGACGCCGCCTGCACGAGCGTCTCCTCCACAAGCCCGGGCGTACCTGTGACCTGGGTAGACGTCGAACGCGAGCGCGCCTTCGACACCTGGCTGGCCGGCGTGCAAGGCCGTTTCGGCCTGCTGCCCGCCAGTGTGCGTATTGCCAGCGCGGACGCCAGCTTCAGGCGATACCTTCGCATCGACGGCACCGGCACCGGCACCGGCACCGGCACCGGCACCGGCACCGGCACCGGCAACACCCCGAGCGCCAACGCCAGCGGCTCCGCCCGGAGCTACATCGTGATGGACGCCCCGCCGGCCAAGGAAGACTGCCGGCCCTTCGCCCAGGTGTGTGGCCTGCTTGGCCAGGCCGGCCTGCGGGTGCCCGAGGTGCTCGACTGGAACGAATCCGCCGGCTTCATGCTGCTGGCCGACCTGGGTGACACCACCTACCTGGCCGACCTGAAGCGGCTGGACTTCAGCCAGCGCGCCGACCTCAAACGCGCCGACGGCCTGTACCGCGATGCCATCGACGCGCTGGTGCGCATGCAGATCGGCAGCAGCGCTGCACAGGGCAACGTCCCGCCCTACGACCGCGCCTTGATGCAGCGTGAGGTCGACCTCTTCCCCGACTGGTACGTGGCCAAGCACCGAGGCGTGACGATCGACGCCAAACAACGCGCCATCCTGGACCAGGCTTTCGAGACCATCCTGAACGTCTGCCTGGCTCAGCCCATGGTGCTGGTGCACCGCGACTTCCACAGCCGCAACCTGATGGTTCAGCCCGATCAGCCCGGCGCCCAGCCGGGTGTGCTCGACTTCCAGGACGCCGTCTGGGGCCCGGTCACCTACGACCTGGTCTCGCTGCTGCGCGACGCCTACATCGACTGGGACGAATCGATCCAGATCGACTGGGCCGTGCGTTACTGGGAGCAGGCGCGCAAGGCCGGCCTGCCGGTGTCCGCCGACTTCGGCGACTTCTGGCGCGACCTCGACTGGATGGGCCTGCAGCGCCACCTCAAGGTGCTGGGCATCTTCTGCCGCCTGTCGCACCGCGACGGCAAACACGGCTACCTCGCCGACCTGCCACGCGTGTGGCACCAGGCGCATCGCATCGCCGCGCGGTATTCGGTGCTGCGCCCGCTGTCGCGCCTGCTCGAGGAGTGGAGCGACGTCACCATCACGTCGGGCTACACGTTCTGAACGCGCCGCGCAGCTTCTGGCGCGACGTCTCGTTGTCGGCCGTGGTGGCCGGCTTCGTGGCGGTGCTGGTGGGGTACACCAGCTCGGTGGTCATCGTCTTCCAGGCGGCGCAAGCGTTGGGCGCCACACCGGGCCAGTTGGTGTCGTGGCTGCTGGTGCTGGGCCTGGGCATGGCGATCAGCAGCATCAGCCTGAGCCTGGTCTACCGCCAGCCGGTGCTCACCGCCTGGTCGACACCCGGCGCGGCGCTGGTGGCCTCGGCGGCGGCGGGGCTGAGCATGGGTGAAGGCATTGGCGCCTTCATCGTCTGCGGCGCGCTTATCACGCTGGCGGGTGCGACCCGCGCCTTCGAGCGTGTCATGAACCGTATCCCGCAGCCTATCGCTGCAGCCTTGCTGGCCGGGGTGCTGACCCGTTTTGCACTCGACGCCTTCGTTGCCCTGCGCAGCGATTTCGCCCTGGTCGGCGGCATGTTGCTGGTCTACCTGCTCGGCCGGCGCCTGTGGCCGCGTTACGCCGTGCCGGCGGTGCTGCTGGCCGGGCTGGTGATCGCCGCGGCGCAGGGCCAACTGCAGCCCGGCACTATTGAGGCGCATTGGCCCGCGCCGGTGTGGACCGCCCCCGAGTTCAGCCTGCGAGCGCTGGTCGGGCTGGCGCTGCCGCTGTTCGTGGTGACGATGGCCTCTCAGAACCTGCCCGGCGTGGCGGCACAGCGCGCGGCCGGCTACGCCACGCCGGTGTCGCCCGTCATCACCGCCACCGGCGTGCTCAACCTGGTGCTGGCGCCCTTCGGCGGCTACAGCTTCAACCTGGCGGCCATCACCGCGTCGATCTGCATGGGCCGCGAGGCGCATGAAGACCCGTCGCGTCGTTACACCGCCGCCGTCATGGCCGGCGTGTTCTACCTGCTGATGGCGCTGGCAGGCGGCGCGGTCGTGGGGCTGCTGGCGGCTTTCCCGAAAGCGCTGGTGCTGGCCGTGGCCGGGTTGGCGCTGCTGGGCACCATCGGTGGTGGCCTGGCTGCGGCGCTGGGTGAGCTGAAGTGGCGCGAGCCGGCGCTCATCACCTACCTGGTCACACTCAGTGGTGTGGCCCTGCTGGGCATCGGCTCGGCCTTCTGGGGCGTGGTCGCCGGCGGCATCGCGGTGGCTGTGCAACACTGGCGCGCACCCCGCTGAGCCGCCCCTTACCCTGAAGCCGCCCCATGGACATCCTGTTCGTCACCGACCCGCTAGCCTCCTTCAAGGCCTACAAGGATTCGACCTACGCCATGATGCGCGAGGCCCAGAAACGCGGCCATGGCCTGCTCGCCTGCGAGCCGCGCCAACTGGTGTGGAAACGCGGCGGCAAGGTGCTGGCCGGCGGCGCCGAGCGCATCCGCCTGAACCCGGCGCAAGACCCGCATGCCCATGACCACACGCCCTGGTTCGAGCTGATCGAGGTCCTCGATCTGACGCTGGCCGACACCGATGCCGTCGTCATGCGCAAGGACCCACCCTTCGACCCCGAATACTTCTACGCCACCCACCTGCTGGGCCAGGCCGAACGCGAAGGCGCCAAGGTCTTCAACAAACCTGCGGCGCTGCGCGACCACCCCGAAAAACTCGCCATTCTCGAGTTCCCCGAGTTCATCCCGCCCACGCTGGTGACACGCGACGCCGCCGCCATCCGCGCCTTCCACGCCGAACACCACGACATCATCCTCAAACCCCTGGACGGCATGGGCGGCACCGGCATCTTCCGCGTCGGCGCGGATGGCCTGAACCTCGGCGCCATCATCGAGACGCTCAACCAGAACGGTGCGGTCAGCGTGATGGTGCAGCGCTACCTGCCCGAGATCGCCCTGGGCGACCGCCGCGTGCTCGTCATCGGCGGCAAGCCCGTGCCCTTCGTGCTGGCGCGCATCCCCCAGGGCGGCGAAGTGCGCGGCAATCTGGCCGCCGGCGGCAAGGGTGTGGCCATGCCCATCAGCCCACGCGAACGCGAGATCGCCGAAGCTCTCGGCCCCATCCTCGCCGCCCGCGGCCTGCTGCTCGTCGGCCTGGACGTGATCGGCGACTGCCTCACCGAAATCAACGTCACCAGCCCGACGTGTTTTCAGGAAATCACCGATCAGACGGGGTGTGATGTGGCGAGGATATTTGTGGATGCGTTGGAGGCTGGGGTGGCGGCGCGAGGTTGACTTCCGCGCCAGTCGCCTGATGCTAGGTGCTGTTCGCGTACCGCGCGAGATCCTTGATGAGCAGGAACAGGTGCAGCGGGTCAGTGGGTGAGGCTACGAAGTCGAAGCGGCGATAAAACGCCGCCGCCTTCTCGTCCTTGGCGTGGACCGCCAAAGCACGAATGCCTGCGATGTCGGCGGCCTGCACGGTTCGGCGCATGGCGTCCTTCAGCAGCCCGGCGCCCAGGCCTTGGCCCTGCCAATCCTTGTGGATGGCCAGTCGTGCGATGAGCAGCAAGGGGATGGGGTGTCGAGCCAGTCCTTTGGTCATGCGCTCAGGCGCTTCGTCGAAGGTGACCTGCCCGACCACCAAGGTGAAGAAACCCACCACGGCTTCATCGGCGAGCGCGACATAGGTTTGTGACGCGTTGGCCTGCTGGCTGGTCCAGCCGGATCGAGTGAGAAAACGGTTGAGGGCTGCCTCGCCGCAGTCGAAATCTTCGACTGCGTGTTGCCGCGACAGCTTCTCGATCCGGAAGGTTGTCACTTCAGCGGCAAGGCTTCAAACGGGCTGGGCGTGGCGAACAAGGTCTCCACATTGGGCAACTCGCGAGGTGGTGCGTCGAGCGCCTCGACAAACGCAGCCCACCGAGTGGCGTCGAGCCCGAAGTTCTGGCGCAAGGCGAGGGTCTCCTCGGCGCGTGTCAGCGCACTGTCGAGCACGAACTCGCTGACCGAGCGCCGGTCGGCGGTTGCTGCCGCGATCAATGCTTGCTTGGCGGCTGGCGTGAGGCGCAGGTCCAGCTTTTCGGTTCGGTTTGTCGTGGCCATGGCGGGTGTTCCTTCGGGCTGAAAGTACCACAAACGCCAGACAATGTCATGACACTGAGTCGGTGCAGTCAAGGCGTGTATGCAGGCGAGCCACTGAAGCCAACCGACACGCCCCTGTGATCAAACGCATCGCAAGCCTCACGACGTCCCACTGTCGTCCGACGTGGCATGTTCGATGATGAACCTCAGCCCCTTCGCATCCGGCGCAAAACGCGAGCGCAGCGCCGTCACTTCGGCGGCGAGGCTCGCCGGGTTGCCGTTCAGGTCCAGCGCCCCGGCGATCAGCCGCGCCAGCTCGGGCATCTGCGCCGGGCCCATGCCGAGGCGGACGATCTCGGGCACACCCAGGCGCAGGCCGCTGGTTTCGCCGGGGGTGGTGACGGGCGGTGAGGCGGGGGTGTCGGGCAGGCCGATGCCGCAGGCGTAGAGACGCGCGGCGGCCAGGCGTTTGGCGGCTGCCTGGCCGCCGCCCCAGGTGGTGGCGGGCAGGGCGAGTTGGTGGGACTGGGTGTAGCCGCGGTCGGCGTCGCCGTAGACGGGCAGGCCGCGGGCGACGAGTTGAGCGGCCAGGGCCTGGGCCGTCGTGATCATGGCCTGGGCGTAGGCGGCGCCGTGGGCGCGCCAGTCGGCCAGGGTGACGGCCAGGGCGGCGATGCGGCCCGGATCGGCGTTGGCAGTGAGTCCGGGGTAGGCGATGGCGTCGAGTCTTTCGGCCAGGGCCGCGTCGTTGGTCAGCACCAGGCCGCCGGGCGGGCCGCCCAAGCTCTTGTAGGTGCTCAGGGTCATGGCGTGGGCGCCCTGGGCAAGCGGGGACTCCCAGGCGTGGCCGGCGAACATGCCCGACAGATGCGCGGCGTCGAACAGCAGGGTGGCGCCCACCTCGTCGCAGATGGCGCGTACGTCGGCCACCGGGTGCGGGTAGAGGTTGAGGCTGCCGCCGAGTGTGACCAGGCGCGGCTTGACATCGCGCACCAGTCGGCGCAGGGCGTCGATGTCGACGCTGTAGTTGGCGGCGTCGATGGGCGCTGCGATGGTGTTGAGGTCATACAGACCGGCGGCACCGGCGCGGTGATGCGTGACGTGGCCGCCGATCTCGGGGGGCGGCGCCACGATCTGGTCGCCCGGCCGGCAGGTGGCCATGAAGACGTAGAGGTTGGCCAGGGCGCCCGAGCCCACGCGCACTTCGGCGTATTTGGCGCCGAAGACTTCGGCGGCCAGTTCTGCGGCGATCACCTCGATACGTTCGATCGCCTCGAGCCCCGTCTCGTATTTGTCGCCCGGGTAGCCCAGCGAGGCGCGCGGGCCCAGGCGCGCGGCCAGCAGCGCCTCGGCGCGTGGGTTCATCACGTTGCTCGCCGGGTTGAGGTTGATGCCCTCGATGTCGTGGATGCGCTGGTTCTGTAGTGCCAGGGCCTCGATCTCGGCCACCACGGCTTCGGGCGACTGGGCGCAGGTGTGGCGCGCGATGGCCGTCACGTGGCGGTCGACGGCTGTGGGCACCCAGGGGCGTGAGGCGAGATGGACGGCGGGCATGGGTCTGACCTTTCGGGGCGCGGTGGAGGACATGACACGTACAGGGCCATTCTGTGTCGACTCGTCGGGCTTGGGGCCTGGGGTAAGGCCCCCGGTAAAATGCCGCGCCTCCCCCTTGCATCAACTTGCATCAATTCGCACCTCCGCGCAGCGAGCGCCGTGTCGACAGCCGTGTCGACCCAGCGCACCACTGACTGCCACGTCCAGCGCCCAGGTCGCCGGTCGACCTGTCGATCGCGCCGGGTGCCCATCGGGTTCCCAACTTGTCCTTGCACGCAGCACCCGGGCGGCCGTCACCTTCGGCCTCGCCGGCATCCGCCGACAGCGGGTTTCCACATCACGCGCCTGCCCGCCCGCTGGGCGTGGTCCTGGTGCGCACCGCACCCTTCGTGGCGGCGCTGCTGCTGGCCAGCGTCGTATTGCGCCTGGGCGGCTTCGACACGGCGGTGTTTCTGGCACTCAACGGCGCGCTCGGCCGACTGGCGCCGGACGTGGTCTGGTCGGTGCTCAGTGAGATCGGCCTGGGATCGAGTGCCGCGGTGATCGTGCTGGCGCTCTGGCGCGGGCGCGACGCGCTCAGCCGCGCCACGGTGGCCGGGTTGATCTGGTGTTATCCCATCGGCGGATTGCTCTCGGCCGGACTCAAGCGGGTGTTCGACACACCGCGGCCGCCGGCCGTGCTGGCGCCCGAGTTGTTCCACCTCATCGGCGCGCGGCTCACCCAGCATTCCTTGCCGTCGGGCCACTCGATCACGGCCTTCACCGTGGCCACACTGCTGGTGCTGGTGTGGGTGGGCGGGCGGCGCTGGTCGTCGCCGCTCCAGGCCTGGGCCATGCGGCTGGCGCTGTTTGCGCTGGCCGCGGCCGTGGCGCTGTCGCGCGTGGCGGTGGCTGCGCATTGGCCGAGTGACATCTGCGCCGGTGCCGGGCTGGGTGTGCTGGCCGCTGCACTGGCGCAGGCTGCGGCGCAGCGCGGGCGTCTGGTCGACTGGCTCGGCAGCGCCCGCGGGCAAGCCGTGCTGGCCCTGCTGCTGGTGCTGCTGACCTGGATGATCCTGAAGCCCTTGCTCGCAGGCCGGGGTGACTATCCGCTGGCGCAGCCGCTCGATGTCTTGCTGGCTGCCGTGGCCGCCCAGGCCGCGGTGTGGCGCGCCGCGCAGGCCTGGGCGTTGTGGCAGGCTGAACGCCGCGACATCCGTGGCGACGAGGGCGCCGCGTGAAGCGCCTGGGGCCACGTCTGGTCGCCTGGGCCGGGCTGGTGCTCAGCCTCGTCATCCTGACCGTGCTGCTCGCCGGTCTGGACTGGGCACAGTTCCGCCGCGCCGCTGCACAGGTGCCGCTGTGGGCCTGGGCGGCAGGATCGGCCGGTGTCATGGCCAGCCATGTGTTGCGGGCCCTGCGCCTGCGGGCCGAATGGCGCCCACGCACCGGCGCCACACTCGGTGAATGCCTGCGCCTGGCGCTGCTGCACAACGCGGCCGTGTTGTTGCTGCCCTTTCGCACCGGCGAGGCCGGCTACGCCTGGTGGCTGCACCGCAGCTGGGGGGTGTCGCTGGCCGAGGCGCTGCACAGCCTGCTGTGGCTGAGGTTGCAGGATCTGGCCGTGCTGGGTCTTCTGGCGGTGTTGCTGATGGCGCCGCTGCCGGGCGTCTACCCGGCGCTGCTGACCGGTGTGCTGGCGCTGCTGCTGATCGTGGGGCTGCCAGCGCTGCTGCGCCGGCTGGCCCGGCAGTTTTCCGCTGCTGCCAACCCGGCCGGTGGCGTGGAGGCCGACGGGGCCGATGACGACCAACGCAGGCAGGCAGGTGCCGACGCGCAAAGTCACGTCAATGCCGACTCGGCGACCCTGGCCAGTCCCGACCCGGCGGCACGCCCGGCCGGCGCACTGCGCCTGGCCGTGGCCCGCATCGTTGGCAAGATCCTGCAGGCGGTTGCGGCGCGGCGCAGCGGGGCGTCGTCGTGGGTGTACGCGGTCACCAACTGGTCGCTGCGCCTGCTGGTGGTGGGCGGTTTGCTCGTCTCGCTGGGTGTGCTCGACCTGCCGACCGGCCTGCGCGCCGCGCTGGGTGGTGAACTCGGCGCCCTGATGCCGCTGCAAGGCCCGGCCGGCCTGGGCACCTACGAAGCCGGCGTGTGGGCCGGTGCGGCCTGGCATGACGGCCTGGCGGGTAGCCAGTTCACCAGCCGCACGGCGGTGGCTGAACTGGCCGGCGCCGCGCTGGCCGTACACGCCTTGTGGCTGGCGACCGGGCTGGTCGCCGCTGCCTTTGCGGCGCTGGCCACACGCTTGTTGCCGGCGCCTGTCCGCCGTGCAGGCGCAGAACTGGCCCCGTCCACGGCCCCACCATCACCTGTCACGCCCGCCGCTGGCGTGGTGCAATGCACATCCGGCGCGGCGCCTGAGCCGGCCGCGCCACCTGCTGACGATCAGCCTCTGCCCCGATGAAACCTGAACTCGACGAACCCCTGATCGACTACGACGCCGCGGTTGCCGTGGCCGTGGCCGGCATGCCGGCGCACCGCCTGTCGGTGGTGGTGCCCATGTACAACGAGATCGACAACGCCGCGCCCATGGTGGCGGCGGTGCAGGCCGCGCTGGACACCTATCCGCAGCCGTGGGAACTGATCGTGGTCGACGACGGCAGCCGCGACGGCACCGGCGTGGCGCTGCGCAATGCCGCCATCGCCACCGGCCCGCACGTGCGGGTGCTGCTGCTGGCGCGCAACTTCCGCCAGACCGCCGCCATGCAGGCCGGCATCGACGCGGCGCAGGGCGACGTCATCGTCACCCTCGACGGTGATCTGCAGAACGACCCGCGCGACATCCCGGTGCTGGTGCGCCGACTGCTCGACGACGACCTCGACATCGTGGCCGGCTGGCGCCGCAAACGCCAGGACGACCTGCTGCTGCGCAAGCTGCCGAGCAAGATCGCCAACAAGCTGATCCGTGACATCACCGAGCTACCGTTTCGCGACCTGGGCTGCAGCCTCAAGGCCTTTCGCGCCAGCGTGTTGCACCAGGTGCGGCTGTACGGCGAGATGCACCGCTTCATCCCGGCGTGGCTGTCCACCGTCACGTCGCCGGCGCGTATGGCCGAGATGCCGGTGCGCCATCATGCCCGCACGGCGGGGGCCAGCAAATACGGCATCTCGCGTACGTTCAGGGTGCTGGTCGATCTGCTGGCAGTGAGTTTCTTCCAGCGTTTCGCGGCGCGGCCGGGGCATTTCTTCGGTGTGCTCGGGCTGATCTGTGGTGGCCTGAGCCTGGCCATCATGAGTTACCTCGGTGTACTCAAGCTGATGGGGCAGGACATCGGTACCCGCCCGCTGCTCACCCTGGGCATGTTGCTCGGCATGGGTGGGCTGCAGTTCCTCACCACCGGTGTGCTGGCTGAACTGCTGATCCGCATCTACTACGGCGGGCGGTATGCCCAGCCTTATCACCTGCGCCAGGAGGTACGCACCGGCAGCGGTCCGACCTGGGCAGGTGCGGTGCCCGACATCGCGCCCGGTGGTGTGATGGGTGGTGGCGCCGGACAGATCCAGGCGCAGCCGGGTGGTGCGCTGCACTTGCCGCCGGTCAGCCAGCCGCCCTTCGGCCAGTCGCCGTCGAGCCATCCGCAGGTGACGGCGTCGCCGGTGGTGCAGCCGCCCGCCGCCGCACCCGTCAAGTCGACGCCTTGACCCGCCGCTGACCTTGCCGATCGATCCCCCCGCACCCATGGCCAGCCCGGAGTCCCGTCAGCTGCCCGCCGCCTTGCGCCGTGTCGACCAGAGCGGCGCAGCAGCGAGCACCCCCACCCGCAACCCGCTGCTGATCTGGGCCGTCGCCCTGTTGCTGTTGTGTACGCTGGGGCTGGGCCGCGCCGCCTTGTTCGACGTGGACGAAGGTGCGTTCTCGGAAGCCAGCCGCGAGATGCTGGCCAGTGGCGACTGGGGCCACACCACACTCAACGGCGCCGACCGGTTCGACAAGCCCATCCTGGTCTACTGGCTGCAGGCCAGCAGCATCGCCGTGCTGGGTGTCAACGAATTTGCCCTGCGCCTGCCGTCGGCCCTGTGCACCTGGGCCTGGGCGCTGGCGCTGGCGCTGTTTGCCGCGCCGCGCTGGGGTCAACGCACCGGCATGGTGGCCGGCACCTTGTTGGTCACCAGCCTGGGCGTTTCGCTGATCGGCCGCGCCGCCACGGCCGACGCGTTGCTCAACCTGCTGGTCACCCTGGCCACCCTCGACCTGTGGCGCTGGGCCGAAGCCATGAGCCAGGTCCCGGCGGCCACACCGGTGGTGCACAAACTCGCGCGCAGCCTGGGCAGCAAACCCAGCGGCGAAGCGGCCATCGTCAAGCTCTTCGTCTCTGCCGCCGGTCTGCCGGTGCATGCGCCGAAGTTGCTGCGCCGCGCCGCCTTGTGGATCGGCCTGGGCCTGCTCGCCAAGGGGCCGGTGGCGATCCTGGTGCCGGGTGCCGCGCTGTTGATCTGGTGCCTCGCTTCCAAACGCTGGCGCCTCATCCTCGACGCGCTGCGCGACCCGTGGGCCTGGGCCATCGTCATCGGTGTGGCAGCACCCTGGTACGGCTACGCGCTGGCGCGCCATGGCCAGGCCTTCATCGACGGTTTCTTTATCAAGCACAACCTGGCGCGTTACGGCGGTGCACTCGAAGGTCACGGCGGGGGTCTGGCCTACTACGTCGTGGTGCTGCCGCTGCTGCTGCTGCCCTGGTCGGCGCTGCTGGTGCCACTGATCTGGCGTGCCGGGCGGCTGTGGGCCGAACCGCTGCCGCGCTTCCTGCTGCTGTGGGCGGCCTTCGTGCTGGTGTTCTTCTCGTTTTCGGGCACCAAGTTGCCGCACTACCTGCTCTACGGCTTCAGTCCGGTGGTGTTGTTGTGTGCCCGCTGGTTGACCGGGCTGGACGACGCCTTGCCGCGTGCCCGCCTGCGCCTGGCCGACCAGCCGCGCCCGGCGTCGACCGGCGCAGCCCCTGTCGATCCCCTCAACCCGCAGGCCAGCGCGACGGCCACGGCTGCCGTCACGGCCCTGTCCGACCGCCGTGCGCTCGGCCGCGGTCTGGCCACCGTGTTGCCGGTGTTGTGCCTGAGCATGCTCGGTCTGCTCGCCCTGGCCGCCGTGTTGCCGCTGTACCTGCCCGAAATTGCCGCCGGACAGAGTGACGCCCTGTATCGCACCTTGCTCGGCGGCCCGGTCGACAAGGCGGCGCTGGCGCTCGACCTGTGGGTCGGTCTGGTGCTGGCGGGTGTCCTGATCCTGGCCGCCTGGTGGTGGCCGACCCGCTGGGGTCTGCAGGGCTGGACACCGTCGGTGCGTGCCGGTGTGGCCGGTGTCGTCACCACGGTGGCCTGCGCCTGGCTGGTGTTGCCCTGGTGGGCCGAGCGCCTGCAGGGGCCGGTCAAGGCGGCTGCGCTGCAGGCGCGTGCCTGGGCCGACGGCGCCGATCTGGCGACTGCCGCATCCGCGCCCGTCGACCCTGCTCGTCAGCGCACCGTGGTGCAGTGGCGCCTGCATCAACCGAGTTTTGCGCTTTACCTGGGCCGTCCGACCGAGCTGCGCCCGCCGCGTCAAGGTGAACTGGCGCTGGTGCGACTCGACCGTTTGCCGCCGGGTGCACCGGGACGGTCGCCGGCCGCTACGCCGGCCGATGCACCCGGCACCACATCGAGCACCACACCGGGCACCCAATCGGGGACCACGCCGGTCAAGCCGCCGACCGATACGTCGGCCACGCCGCCGGCCAATCTTCAGGTCAATCTGCCCGCCGATGCGTCCGCTGCCATGCCCGAACGCTGGCGCCTGGTCCATCAGGCCCGTGGCTACGGCCTGTTGCTGTGGCTGGCCGCCGACCCGGCGCCCGATAGCCCCTGACGTGAACGCAGCACGCCTCGCTCCATCGGCTCTTCACTTTCGCCCGCCATGCCACCGCCGCCGTCGCGCCCCTCCATGCCCAGCCCGGTAACCGGTGGTACTCCCGCCGCCATGGCCGAGGCTGCGGCAGCCAAGGTGACCAAGGCCGCCCAACGCGCCTTGCCGGCCAATGCTGGCCGGTCGCAACGGACGCACGACGACGTGAGTGATGCGGCGACGCCAAGCACGGCGCCGGTGACGACACCGCTGTGGTCGCGCTGGTTGCTGGCGCTGCTGGTCATCCTGAGTGTGCTCGGCGCACTGCGGGTCGGCCTGCTGCTCGCCGCGGGCACCGGGTTGCAGCTTGACGAGGCGCAGTACTGGCACTGGTCGCGCGATCTGCAGTGGGGTTATTACTCCAAGCCGCCGGTGATCGCAGCGCTCATCGCTGCGTCGACGGCGCTGTTCGGCACCAGTGTGCTGGGTGTCAAGGCGCTGGCCATGGGGTGCTGGCTGCTCATCGCCCTGCTGCTGTTTTTCTTCGTCCGCGAGCTGGTGATCGATCGCCTGGACGCCCGTGCTGCCGCCGCCGGCCCGCCGCCGGGTGTGCTGGCCAATCGCGCCGGGTTCTGGGCTGCCTTGCTGTTCACCACCACACCGGTGGCCGGCTTGCTCGGCATGGCGGTCACCACCGACGCGCCGTTGCTGCTGTGCTGGACGCTGGCCAGCTGGCTGCTCTGGCGTGTGTTGCAGGCACGCCGCTGGTGGGGATGGGTGGCGCTGGGCCTGGTGATCGGTGTCGGCCTGCTGTCCAAGTACACCCTCGCCGCCTGGATGCCGGGCGCGGCCGTACTGGCCTGGTTGGCGCTGCGTTGGCGCAGCCTGCCCGGCCTGTTGGTGGCCGGCGGTGTGGCGCTGCTGGTGTGCCTGCCGCACCTGGCCTGGAACGCCGACTGGGGCTGGCCGACCATACAGCACACTGCCGACATCACCACCGCAGCCAGCCGCGGCGACAACGGTGGCGCCGGTGTCTCGCTCGGTGAATTCCTGGCCGGCCAGTTGCTGCTCATCGGCCCCGTATTGGCGATCTGGCTGCTGGTGCTGGCCGCTCGGGCGGGCATGGCGTGGCTGCGTATTCGGCTGCACTGGCGGCTGGCGCGCACATCGCCCGGCTCTGCAGCCGCGGCACCCGCCGGTGCGTCGACCCTTGCCGCTGGCAAATCTGATCGTCCTGGTTCGACTCCCGACCCGGCAATCAGCTCGGCGGCTGCCAGGTCGAGCCGAACCGGTGCCGCGTCGGCCAGGTCTGCTGCCGCCGTCGGCCCGGCCAGTGTGGCAGCGGCAGGCCGTGCCGGCGGCGCCTCGGCCGACTCGACCCATCCGGCAGACGACCTCGCCGCCACCCTGGCACCTGCCCGCCAGCATCTGTTGTGGCTGGCATTGCCGCTGCTGGCGCTGGGTGCGGCACAGGCCGTCAACGCCCGCGCGCAGATGAACTGGACGGCGCCGGTAGTGCCGCTGCTGTGTGCCTGGCTGGCCCTGCACCTGGTGGCCGCCGAGCCGGCGCGCCGCAAGTTGCGTGTGTTGCTGGCGCTGGCCGGTGTCGCCGTCAGCCTGGCGTTGACGTTGTTTGCCGCCGCCGCGCCCACGATTGCCGCGGCATTGCACCGGCCCTGGCCGGCGCGGCTGGACCTCTTCATTCGTATGCGCGGCTGGCCCGAGGCTTATGCCCTGTTGCGCCCGCAGCTGCAGGCGCATCCGGGTTGGCCGGTGATGGGTGTGAACCGCACCGTCATCGCCCACGGGGCGTGGTTGTGGCGTGATCTCGATGTCGCCTGGTCGGCCTGGCATGAGCCCGGGCCGCCGCATGACCACTACCAGCTCACCATCCCGTATGACCGGCCACGCCGGGCCCAACTTGCGCAGCACCGTGGAATGCAGACGCCACCAGCGTCGCCGAGCTTGCCGCCGCCACCACGGCAGTTGTCGTCACCCGCGTTGTCCTCCGCCGGCTCGGGCGCGGCAGGTGGGGGCGCAGGCGTGGCCGCGCCGCCGGTCGCCGTCTCGAGCCTGGGCCAGCCGCTGCTGGTGCTGGCCGAAGGGGCCTTGCCCGACCAGATCCGCGGCCGGCTCAATAGCGTCAGGCTGCTGCAAAAGGCCGAGGTGCAAACGGCCCCTGGCCGGGTGTTGACCCTTACCTTGTGGAGCGCCCGCCTGCCCGCCGTCAGCACCTTGCCGCCGCAATGAGGCGCGGCAATCGATGAGGCAATGCAATCGATGAGGCGGGGCAACCTACGCCAGCGCGAGTTCAGGCTCTGGCTGCTGGCCTGTGTGGCCGTCGGCCTGAGTTTCGGTTTGTGGCCGGCGCTCGATCTGTTGTTGGCCGGGTTGTTCTTCGACCCGGCCGCCGGTCCGGGGCCGGCCGGGTTTGCCACCGCCAACCAGACGCTGGTGCTCGGGGTCTACAAGGCCGTGCCGTGGCTGGGCCGCATCGGCCTGCTGCTGGGCCTGCTGGCCTGGGCCTGGCCGGCGCTGATGCGGCGTCGTTCGGTCGCGCATCACGCCGCCGCGGCTGCAGCGGGCGCCGACACCACCCTGGCCACACGTTCACACAAGCTCCCCGGCGCGGCGGCCTTGTCGCCGGGGGTCACGCGCTGGCGTCGGCGCCTGTTGCTGCTGCTGATGGTGCTGGTGTTCGGCTTGTGGATCACCGTCAACGTGGTGCTCAAGGAAGGCTGGGGCCGCCCACGCCCCGAACAGGTCGGCGACTTCGGCGGCGCCAAGGTGTTTCAGCCCTGGTGGCAACCGAGCCGGCAATGCCCCACCAACTGCTCGTTCGTCACCGGCCACGGCGCCACCGGTGCGGTGTTGCTCGCCGTCGGCCTGTTGTCACCGGCGGTGCGCAGGCGCCGCTGGTTGATGGCGGGCTGGGCGGCCGGGCTCACGATCGGCCTGGGGCGCATGATCCAGGGCGGCCACTTCGCCAGCGACGTGTTGTTCGCCTGCCTGGTGATCTGGGGTGTGGGCATCACCGTGCGGCGAGTGGCCTTGACGCGGCGCCGGCGCCGCTGGCGACGCCCACCGGCAATCAGTCGGACTCAGCCGTAGGCCACCTCGTCGCGGTACCGCGGGTCGTCGTGCAACGCCCAGTAGGCGTCGTACAGGCGCTGGCTCACCGGGCCGGGGAAGGCCCGCTCGCCGCCGGGTGAATGCGGCAGCGCCACACCGTCCAGCCGGGCGATGGGCAGGATGCCGCCACCCGAACTGGTGAGAAACACCTCGTCGGCCTGACGCATGGCCTGCACGCTCAGGGGCGCCACCACCAGCGGCAGACCGAGTTGGCGGCACAACTCGATGGCAGTGCGGCGCGATACCCCCTCGAGCACACCGCGGTCGGGTGTGTGCACCACGCCGTCCTTGACCATGAAGACGTTGAAGCCCGGGCCTTCGGTGATGTGGCCGCTCGCGTCGACGACACAGCTGGTGTCGCGGCCCTGGTCGTAGGCGTCGAAGAGTGACTGCACCATGTCGAGCCAGTGATAGTTCTTGACCGTCGGGTCGACCGACTCGCTGGCGATGCGCTGGCGCTGGCTGATGTGCAGGTCGATGCCGGCCAATTGTTTGTCGCGTGGTGCGATCCACACGAAAGGCAGGGCGTAGGCGTAGAAGCGGTTGGTGGCCAGGCGCGGATCACGCACCCCGCGTGGCGGCACCCCCCGGGTGCAGACCATGGCCACATACGAGTCCTTCAACCCGCCGGCGCGTACACAGCCATGCAGGATGGCGCGTAACTCGGCGCGGTCGTGCGGGATGGTCAGGCGCAACTTGGCCAGGCTGGCGAAGAAACGGTCGATGTGGTCGTCGAGCCTGAAGAACGCACCCTGCCAGCAGGTGGCCACGTCATAGGTGGCATCACTGCGAGTGAACCCCCAGTCGAAGATCGAGATCTTCGCGTCGGCCAGGGCGCAGAAATCGCCGTCGGCGAAGGCGGCACCACCGTCGAATTCACCGGTCTTCACGTCACGCATGGGGGTCGTCCTGTGGATCTGGCGAGTGCAACACCGCGTTGCACCCGAGGCCTGGCAAGTTAGCACGGCACCACCGCTGCTTGGTGCCGTCAGGTAGCGGCTCGACAGCGCGTCGGGCGCCTGGCTTGTGGCCATCCGGGTCGATGTCATCGCGTCGACACACCCGGTGGCTAACGTGAATTCTGCACGTCTCGCGTGCTGTTCATCACCCAGCAACCCTGCAACTGGCGGCCACACCAGGCCTATCCGACATGCGCATCAAGCACCTTCTCGCGATCTCGACGTTCGCCCTGCTGCAAGCCTGCGGCGGCGGTGACGACGACACCCCCACCACCCCAGCCTACAAGACCCTGTCGGGCGCCGCGCCACTGGTGATCGGCCATCGCGGTGCCTCGGGTGAACTGCCCGAACACACGCTGGCCTCGTATGAACGTGCGATCGCACGTGGTGCCGACTTCATCGAGCCCGACCTCGTGTTGACCAGCGACGGTGTGATGGTCGCCCGCCACGAACCGGTGCTCGACGACACCACCGATGTGGCCGTCAAGTTCCCCGCCAGCCGCAAGACGACCAAGGTGCTGGACGGGGTGTCGACCACAGCGTATTTCGCCAGCGACTTCACGCTGGCCGAGATCAAGACGCTGCGTGCCAAGCAGTCCCGCGCCGGGCGCTCGACCGCGTTCGACGGCCTGTACGACATCCCCACCCTGGCCGAGGTGATCAACGTCGCCATCACCAGAGGCGCGGCAGTCGGTCGCACCGTGGGCATCTACCCGGAGATCAAGCACTCGACCTTCCACGCCGGCATCTTCGGCGCCAACGTCTTCGAGGACAAGCTCGTCGCCACGCTGCACCCGATCTACGGCAACGTGGCCACGGCGCCGGTGTTCATCCAGTCGTTCGAAGTCGCCAATCTGCAGTACCTGAACACCAAGACGAACATCCGCCTGGTGCAGCTGGTCGACGCGGACGACGTCACAGCCGATGGCAGCCTGTCGCTGGTCGCGCCTTTCCGCCAACCCTACGACTTTGTTGTCAGCGGTGACGCGCGCCTGTTCTCCGACCTGGTGACCAACACCGGCCTGGACTTCGTCGAGACCTATGCCGACGCCATCGGCCCCTGGAAGCCCTATCTGGTCAAGACCGTTGCCGACGGCGTCGAGCGCACCGGCGACGCCACACTGACCATCAACGACCGCCGCGTCGACGGCAGCACCGGTGTCGTCGAAGCGGCCCACGCACGTGGCCTGCTGGTGCACACCTGGACCTTCCGCGACGACGCCAGCGGCTACGGCTTCGCCGATCCCAAGCTCGAGATGCAGTACTACATGAAGCTCGGTGTCGACGGCCTGTTCACCGACTTCCCTGGGACCGGCGTCGCGGCACTGAACGGGCTCTGACCCGCCCTCGGCCGCGTCCGCAAGCGTCGGCGTCGGCCGGGTCGAGACCCTCCCGACGTCTTGTCGTTGGCCGTATGCAAAGCTTGCGCAAGGGCTTCGCGAATGCAGTCCAATGTTGCTTGGCGTAGTTGCGGCCACCCGAGGAGCTCGACATGACGATTGCGAACGACGTCCACCACCACCAACCGCTTCATCACTGGCGTGACCAGCCCGCCACTTGGCGACATCCTGAGCGCATCGCGCTGGCTGCCGGGATGCTGGCGGTCATCCTGCTCGCCAGTGGCTGCGCCTGGGGCCCCGTGGGTGTGCCGTCCGGCGCCGGCACGGACGAGCTCGTCAAGTCCGCCGGCCAGCCCCTCGCGCGCCATGCACGCAACGGCCAGCAGCGCTGGGAATACACCAGCGGCTCGTTCGGCAAATTCACCTGGATGGTCGACCTCGACGACGCTGGCAAGGTCAAGTCGGTCGAGCAGGTGCTCACCGAACCCAGCTTCGCCCAGGTGCGCGCCGGCATGAAGGCCGACGAGCTGCGCTGGGCCCTGGGTCAACCCAGCGAACTGCGTGGCGCCTGGCGCGGCGCCCAGCTCTGGTCGTACCGCTACGACACCCCGTTCTGCCAGTGGTTCGTCGTCACCGTCGAACCCACAGGTGACGTGCGCGATGCCGGTTACACCCCCGATCCCATGTGCACCGACGGCGAGTCGCGCAGCCCCACCTGAGCATGCTCGCCGCGACGACCGGATGAGGCAAGATGCGCCGGGCCGGCCGCAGCAACACCTGCCGCCGCCGTCCGCCCCGCCCATCTCCTCATCAGCGACGCGCGCATGTATCCACCCCGTCAGTCATCCCGTCGCCCACCCTCCGACCTGTCAAGCGGCAGCCTGTCCCGCCCGAGGGGCCTGATCCGCCTCGTCGCAGGCGCTGCCCTCGCCGTCTTGGTCGCTGGTTGTGTCTTCGCCCCGCGCACCATCCACGTCTACGACCCCGACTGCCAGATCACCAGCCGCCAGATGATCCTGCAGGCCGAACAGATGCCCGTATTCGGCCACTGTCGAGGCGAGCAATGCGGGGCGATGCTTGTCATCTTCGGGGCGGTCTCGGCTGCCACCGCCGTCGTCTCGGGCTCGATCGTGGTGGTCGGCAACGTCGTGTACTGGTTCGAGAAGCAGAACGACTGCAAGAGGGTGGAGGCGGCGAAATAGGGGCGGCGCCAGCCCGACCCGCTGGACATGGGGCGAACGTCGTCTTGTCCCCCGATCGATCTGACCTGATGGCATGAAGCAGACGGCGCTCCTGCCGCGCCCTTACCCGCCCACCATGCGCCTCGCCTGCGCCGCCGCCAACCCCCGCCACCCTTTGCTGAACCCGCTGTGTTCGGCCATCACCTGCCAGTACAGCTGCGCCCAAGGGCGGGCGGGGCTGGCCAGGGCGGCGGGGTCGGGGTCGAAGGGTTGCAGCGCGGGTTCACCCAGGTGCACCTCGGGCTTGTAGCGCATGGGCAGCATGTCGTGGATCGGCGCCAGGGTGAAGCGGCCCTTGGCCAGGTCGGCGGGGGCGACGGCCAGGGCGAGGTTGCCGAAGTGCATGTCGGTGTTGCCGATGAGCTGGCCGAAGGCCTGGGCCAGGTGGATGTGCGCGGCGTCGGCGGGGCTGAGGCGGCGTTGCTCGACCAGGGCCTGAGCGGTGGCGGCCCAGTGCTGGCGCGGACCGTGGACGAAGTGCCTGTGCACGGCGTCGAGCGGCACGCTGTGGCGCCGGCCGGGGGCCTTGGGGCGGCGGGCGGCGGCGTCACCCACGGCCGGGGTGGTGGGCAGGCGGTCGTAGCGTTGCGAGATGAGGTAACAACGCTGGGCCGAGACGAGGATCTCGGTGTCGGCCACCGGCAGACCGGCTTCGGCCAGCACGTGCAATGCCGTGGCTTCGGCCTGCAGCAGGTCGGCCCAGCGGTCGGCGTAAGGCGCGTCGTGGGGCGGGCTGAACTTGACGATCTCGGCGCCACCGTCGGTGATGCGGCACAGGAACTTGGCTTGTGAGCCGCCCGTGTAGGCGCCTGCCGGCAGGGTGGCGGCCACGTCGCTGGCCAGGTGGTCGTACAGGGCGCAGCGGGTGGCCGTGTCGGCGCGGCGGCGGCGCAGCGCCAGCGGCGGGGTGGACGACGCGGCGATCCGTGCCGCCACTGCCGAGCTGGCGATCGGTTTGAGCTGGTTGCCGGTGGGGCGAGTTTCGCCAAGGTCCGAGCCGAAACCAGTGCCTGCGTCTGTGCCCAAGGCTGTGTAGCCCGTGCTGTCCAGTGCAGCCAGTTGTGATGGCGCACCGGTCGACGACCCGAAGTCCGGCACTCCGGCGACGGTGGCCACGGCCCACGGATTAGGTGCATCGCTGGGCAGATCACCTGCCACGGTGAGTGGCACGGCGCCGTCGGCCGGCTGGGCCATCAGCACGGCGGTGAGCAGCGGCGGCGTGAAAGCGAGTAATTCGCCCAGCACCAGGGCGCCGGGGGCGTCGGTGAGTTGTGCGGCGGCGTAGAGCTGCTGGGTGAGCGTCCAGCGTTCGGGCTTGGTGTCCAGGCCCAGGGGGGCGAACTGGCGGGCCAGCAAGCTGCCGATGAACCCCTCGATACGCAGCGGCGCCAGAAACCACGGCAGCTCGCCGTGGCTGACGAAGTCGATGCCCGGGCCGGACACATGCACCTGGCCGCCGCGCAGCAGGGTGAGTTCGCCCCAGGCCTGGTGTTCGCCGTTGTCCTGCACCCAGGTGAGCGGGCGGCGCGCCGGCAGGCCCAGGATGGCTTCGGGCAGGGCGTACTTGCGGGCCCGCGCCGCACCCAGCGGCACCACCTGGCCAGCCAGTTCACGCAGCGCCCGCGAGAGGGTCGGCTGGCTCTTGCCCAACAGCTGGCGCAGTTCGGCGGCAGGCATCACCCCGGCGCGGGACAGGTGGTGCAGCAGCTTGGTGGCGTCGGCCGAGAGACCAACGGGGGGCAACAACGTTGTCGGACCTGGAACAGCACTCATGAATGGATACGGCGGCAGTCCTGAATGCCGCCCAGGCTGGGCGGCGCTGCGGATGCTAGCCGGATCGCCTGCCAGATCTCTCAGGGTCGTCCACCCTTGCGTGGCGCGCCGGCGACTGTGCCTTGCCCTGAAACAGAGAAACCGGTGAATGGATATTGAATGGATAGTTTGGCGCCAGCCGGATCCGGGGCGTGAGGTCCGTCACGTCTGATGTGGCCTGGCGCCTGGCCTCACTCCGGCCTGTCGGGCTCGGTCGCATGTCCTGGCACGCGCGCTGGACGTGCCCGGCTCGCGGCGCCGCAGACCTCAGGCGCGCCGCGCCACGCCCGTTGCAGCGTCACCGCGCCACTGGCCGATCAGTTCCGCCCAGCGTGTGCGCACCTTGGCCAGGTGGCTGGCCTTGACGTGGCCGTAGCCGCGGATGTCTTCGGGCAGGCGGGCGATGTCGACGGCCAGCGCCAGGCGATCGGCGCTCAGGCCCTGCAGCAGCTCGTCGATGGCGGCGCGGTACTCGGTGATCAGCGCACGTTCGGTGCGGCGCTCCTCGGTCTTGCCGAAGACATCGAGCGCGCCGCCGCGCAGGCCCTTGAGCTTGGCGAGCACGGCAAAACCGCTGCGCATCCACGGCCCGAAGGCTTGTTTCATCGGCTTGCCCTGGCGGTCCAGCTTGCCCAGGATGGGTGGGGCGAGGTGGTGCACGATCTTGTAGTCACCCTCGAACATGCCGGCCACCTTGGCGGCAAAGGCGGGGTCGGTGTGCAGGCGGGCGACCTCGTATTCGTCCTTGTAGGCCATGAGCTTGAAGAGGTAGCGGGCGACCGCTTCGCTCAGCTTCGTGCTGCCCAGCGGCGCCTCGGCGGCGACCACCTTGTCGATGTAGGCCGAGTAGGTCTGCGCATAGGCCGCGTCCTGGTAGCCGGTGAGGAAGTCGACACGTTTGGCGACCATGTCCTTCAGGTTCGGGCGCTTGACGAACTCGATCACCTGCGCGCCGCCGGTCTTGGCGTTCAACAGGGCAGTGACTTCGCCCAGGTTGTGCGCAGCGCGGCGGCCCCATTCGAACGCGGCCTTGTTGTTGTCCACCTGCACGCCGTTGAGCTCGATGGCGCGCATCAGCGCGGCCTGGCTCAGCGGCAGGGCGCCGCGTTGCCAGGCGTAGCCCAGCATCATGGGGTTGGTGTAGATGCTGTCGCCGAGCAGCTGCACGGCGATCTCTTCGGCATCGACGCGGCCCAGGGTAGCGCTGCCCACGATACGTTCGATCGCGTCTTCACACGCCGCACCCGGCGCCTGCCAGTTGGGGTTCTTGACGAAGGCCGCCGTCGGTGAACCGTGGGTGTTGAGCGCCACATGGGTGCCGGCACGCATCAGGCTCATGGTCGACTTGTTGGCCGCCACGATGGCGTCACACGCAATCACCAGGTCGGCCTTGGCGATGTCGACCTTGGTGGTGGCGATGGCCTCGGGTGTATTGGCGATCTGCACATGGCTCCAGGTGGCGCCGCCCTTCTGGGCCAGGCCGGCCGAGTCCTGCGTGACCACACCCTTGCCTTCGATGTGTGCCGCCATGCCCAGCAACTGGCCGATGGTGATGACCCCCGTGCCGCCCACACCGGCCACGATCACGCCCCAGGGCGTGGCGCAATCGGGCAGGCGCGGATGCGGCAGGGCAGTGGCGCTAGCCAGCGTGAAGGGGTCGGGGCGTGATTCCTTCTTGGGCTTCTTGAGCTGCCCACCTTCGACGGTGACGAAGCTCGGGCAGAAGCCTTCGGCACACGAAAAGTCCTTGTTGCAGGTGCTCTGGTTGATGCGGCGCTTGCGGCCGAATTCGGTTTCGACCGGCTCCACCGACAGGCAGTTGCTGGTGGTCGAGCAATCGCCACAGCCCTCGCACACCAGCCCGTTGATGACGGTGCGCCGGGCCGGGTCGACCATGGTGCCGCGCTTGCGACGGCGGCGCTTTTCGGTCGCGCACGTCTGCTCGTAGATGAGCACGGTGCAGCCCGGCACTTCGCGCAACTCACGCTGCACCATGTCCAGCTCGCGACGGTGCCGCACCGTGGTACCGGGCGCAAGGCCTTTGGCACCGGCCCATTTCTCGGGATCATCACTCACGATGACCACCTGCTTCGCACCTTCGGCAAACACCTCGCAACTCATCTCGGGCACCTTCAACGTGCCGTCGATGGGTTGTCCGCCGGTCATCGCCACCGCGTCGTTGAACAGGATCTTGTAGGTGATGTTCACCCCGGCCGCGATGCTCTGGCGGATGGCCAGCAGGCCCGAGTGGTAGTAGGTGCCGTCGCCCAGATTGGCGAACACATGCTTGTCCTTGCTGAACGGCGCCTGGCCGACCCAGGCCACCCCTTCACCACCCATCTGCGAGAAGGTGACCGTCGAACGGTCCATCCACACCGCCATGAAGTGGCAGCCGATGCCGGCCAGCGCGCGTGAACCTTCCGGCACCCGCGTGCTGGTGTTGTGCGGGCAGCCGCTGCAGAACCAGGGTTGGCGGTCGCCGGTGTTGACGGTGAGTGTGTTCTGCGCCGCTTCGGCTGCGGCAATCACGGCTAGGCGGGCGTCCATGCGCGCCGACACGTCGTCGGGCACGCCGAACTTCTTCAGGCGCTTGGCAATGGCCTTGGCGATGATGGCCGGTGTGAGGTCGGCCTTGGCGCGCAGCAGCCAGTTGCCACTCGGGTTGGGCTGGGCCCATTCACCACCGCTGTGGCCGTCGCTGCCGTCGCCGTTGTCGAACTTGCCGACCACCTCGGGGCGCACATCGGCGCGCCAGTTGTAGAGCTCTTCCTTGAGCTGGTATTCGATGACCTGGCGCTTTTCCTCGACGACCAAAATCTCCTGCAGCCCGTCGGCGAAGGACCGTGTGCTGCTCACTTCCAGCGGCCACACCACGTTGACCTTGTGCAGACGCAGGCCGATGCGGCCACACGTGGCGTCGTCCAGCCCCAGGTCGAGCAGCGCCTGACGTGTGTCGTTGTAGGCCTTGCCGCTGGCGATGATGCCGTAGCGGTCGGCCGATCCGCGGATCACGTCGTGGTTGAGCTTGTTGGCGCGGATGTAGGCGAGTGCCGCGTACCACTTGTAGTCCATCAGCCGCGCTTCCTGATCGAGCGCGTTGTCGGGCCAGCGCATGTGCAGGCCGCCCGGTGGCATCGCAAAGTCTTCGGGCAGCACGATGTTCACACGATCGGCATCCACGTTCACCGAGGCGGCGGATTCGACCACCTCCTGGATCGTCTTCATGCCGCTCCACACACCCGAGAAACGGCTCAGCGCGATCGCATGAAGTCCCATGTCCAGGATGTCCTGCACGCTGCTCGGAAAGAACACCGGCGACCCGCAGGCCTTGAAGATATGGTCGCTCTGATGGGCGGCCGTGCTGCTCTTGGCCACATGGTCGTCACCCGCCACCGCGATCACGCCGCCGTGTTTGCTGGTGCCCGACATGTTGGCGTGTTTGAACACGTCCGAGCAGCGGTCCACACCCGGGCCCTTGCCGTACCAGATACCGAACACACCGTCGTGTTTCTTCTGCGCCGGGAACAGATCGAGCTGTTGTGTGCCCCAGATGGCCGTGGCCGCCAGCTCCTCGTTCACACCGGGCTGGAAGACGATGTTCTTGGCCGCGAGGTGCTTCTTGGCCGCCCACAGCGCCTGGTCGTAACCACCCAGCGGCGAGCCGCGGTAACCACTGATGAAGCCGGCGGTGTTGAGCCCGGCGCGCGCATCACGCTCCTGCTGCAGCATGGGCAGACGCACGAGGGCCTGCACACCACTCATGAAGGCGCGGCCACTGGCCAGCGTGTATTTGTCGTTCAGGTCGACGGCGGCAAGGGCTTGCCTAACGGCATCGGGCAGCGGCGCATTCATGGGCGGAAAGCTCCAGCGTGTAGGTGTCGGGCGGCAGCAGCACACAAGCGCTGCAACAAAGGGGGCAAGCGATCGGGCCGGACGAAGCAGGGGCAGGTGGTAGACCACAGACCAAGCTCACGGCAGCGGCGCCGGCCTGTGG
Organism: Candidatus Intricatilinea gracilis; assembly: GCA_016702605.1. Lineage (GTDB taxonomy): Bacteria > Pseudomonadota > Gammaproteobacteria > Burkholderiales > Burkholderiaceae_C > Sphaerotilus > Sphaerotilus gracilis. The sequence continues at coordinate 62,133 of JADJDQ010000003.1, read as the reverse complement.
TGCACAAGCATGCGCCAAGCCGGCAAATCGCGCAGGGCAGTGTAGGCAAAGCCCACCGGCAAGTGCTTGCGTTGTTTGCTGGTTGGCCGGGACTTGGCGCAAAATCCTTGCGTCAAACAGTCGATCGAAGCATCAATGCCATCGAAGAAGCTCAAATCAGGGCAAACCCTAGGGGTGCAGAAGTTGGCCCCCGCGCCGGAATCCACCGTCGACACCTCCGAGCACCCCACCGGCACCCTCGATCGCTACGACGTCGCCATCCTGGCCGAACTGCAGCGCGACGCCCGCCTCACCAACGCCGAACTCGCCAGTCGCATCGGCCTGTCGGCCGCCCCCACCTGGCGTCGCGTGCGCTGGCTCGAGGAGCAGGGCTACATCGTCGGCTACCGCGCAGAACTGGACCGCCGCAAGCTCGGCCTGGGTGTGCTCGCTTTCGTTCGCGTCGACGCCGAACGCAACAACGCCGACGCCACCCATCAACTCGAAGCAGCCCTGCGCGCCCTGCCCGAGGTGATCGCCTGCCACTACATCAGCGGCTCAGGCACCTTCGAGCTGCACGTCGTCACCACGGATCTGGACGCCTACGCCAACTGGGCCCACGACACCATCTTCGCCCTGCCCAACGTGAAGGACATCCACACGAGCTTCTCGCTGGGTGAGGTGAAGGCGGGGGCGGCGTTGCCGTTGGGGCATTTGAGGGGGTGATGGCGCCGCCAGGCAACGATGCTGTGTGCGGGCACTTGTCGAATAGAGTGCCTCGGATATCATCGCCAGCCACTGTACGGATATCCATATGAACATCGCTGGGCTGTTCGCCGGGATCGGCGGGTTCGAGTTGGGCATGCAGCAGGCCGGTCACCATGCCGACCTGTTCTGCGACGTGCTGCCCACGGCGCGCGCCGTGTTGGCGGATCGTTTCCCGTCGGTGCCTTTCCATCACGACATCACCACGCTGCGCTCGCTGCCGGCGTCGGTGAACGCACTTTGTGCGGGCTTTCCGTGTCAGGACCTCAGCCAGGCCGGCAAGACTGCCGGACTGGACGGCGCCCGCTCGGGCTTGATCGCCGAAGTGTTCCGCCTGCTGTCGCGTCGGCGTGTGCCGACCGTCGTGGTCGAGAACGTGCCGTTCATGCTGCAACTCAACGGTGGCGACGCAATGCGCGCCATCGTCGAAGAGTTCGAGCAGCGCGGCTACCGTTGGGCCTATCGCGTGGTCGACAGCTGGTCGTTCGGGCTGGCGCAGCGGCGTGAACGTGTGTTCCTGGTGGCTTCGCGCGAACTGGATCCGAGTGCCGTGCTGCTTGCCGACGACGCACCGATCGACCGGCTCAAGAGCCAGCTCGGCGTGTTGTCACACGGGTTCTACTGGACCGAAGGGTTGGGTGGCCTGGGCTGGGCGGTCGACGCCGTGCCGACCCTGAAGAACGGCAGCACCATCGGCATCGCCTCGCCGCCGGCCGTGCTGCTGCCCGACGGCCGCATCGTCAAGCTCGGCATCGAGGACGGTGAATGCCTGCAAGGCTTCGAGCCGGGCTGGACGTCTGCCGCCGAGACGGTGGCCAAACCCTCGTCGCGCTGGGGCCTGATCGGCAGTGCGGTGAGTGTGCCGGTGGCGCGCTGGGTCGGTGGCAGGTTGGCCGAACCGGGCGTCTACGACACGAGCCGCGATCTGCCGTATCCCGAACTCGGCAAGTCGCCCAAGGCTGCGCGTTACGACGGCAAGAAGCGCCACGCCGTGCGCATCAGCACCGACCCGCTGGGCATCAAGCCGGCGCCGCTCGGCACCTTCATGCGCGATGTGGCGGGGCAGCAGATGTTGTCGATCAAGGCCACGGCGGGATTCCTGTCGCGCACACGGCGAGCCAAGCTCAGGTTCGAGCCGGGGTTCATCCATGCCGTCGAGCGCCATCTGCTGGCGATGGGTGGCACGGTGCCGCTGCACCTGCCGCCGGCAGCGCAGGCTCAGCTCGAATTGCTTGCTGCATGACGCAGGTCGGCCCGCGCAGACCGGCAGAGTTCAGCGCCTGAAACGTGCGCGGAACTCGCTGCAGATGTTGCGCACCATGCGGGTGTAGTGCAGTCGGCTGTTGGTGGTGGGCGCCATCGTCGGGTCGTCGACCAACGTGACGGGTGAGCCGTCGTTGCTGCAGTCGATGACGCTTACGCCGACGACGTCGTAGCCGATCTCGTGCACCTTGGTGGCCACCGGAATCGCGAGGTCGATCATGTTCACCACCCGACGTGCATCACTCGGCTGGCTGTGGTGGTTGACCTTGCCTGTCGTGGAACTCGGCGTGCGAAAGTCGTTGGCGGCGTTGACGAGTGAATACGACACGGTGATGCACTGGCGCTGGGCCTGACGCGCCAGGTAGCCCGTCGCCAGGATCTCGGCGTGCAGCCGGGGCAGCGACTTCACGTGTTCGGTCATGCAGGCCTTGGCCTCCAGCGCGATCGCCACCTCGGAAGCATTGCGGTCGCGATCCTCGTACACGCTCGGCAGGGCCGCAAGCGCGGACGTGTCCGCTTCGGTCAAGGCGATGCCGTAACCGGCACCGATCTCGACAAAACTCTTGGCCCGCTGCACGTCCCGATCCGGATCGACCAGCGTGATCACCAGATCGAGCGTCTTGTTGATCGGGCCGACCATCTCGTAGTTGATGCCGAAGCCGATGCGGCCTTGCGCCGCCGCGTCGCGCAGGGAGTCGCACTCGAGCAGCAGGTCGAAAAGCAATGTCCAGCAGGCGACTTTCGAATGGCTGTCGCTGCGTGAGTGGTATTGCCAGGGCACGGTGCCCGAGCCTCGCGTGGTGGCGATGCTCATGGTGTCGACCAGAATCCGCGGACCACGCATGTTCGACATGTCTGTTTTCCTCCCTCAATGAGTTCGTTGCCCACCTCGCCGCATAGCTCGGCTCGGATGAAGCGTGTGCGTCGGCAGGATACCGCGCCCGAAATGCTGGTCCGCCGAGCCCTTCACACCGCGGGTTTGCGCTACCGCCTGCATGTTCGTGGTCTGCCGGGCTCACCCGATCTAGTGCTACCGCGGCGCGCCACGGTGGTCTTCGTGCACGGCTGCTTCTGGCATGGGCACGATTGCCGGCACGGTTCGGTGCAAGCCAAGACCAATGCTGCTTTCTGGCAGGCCAAGATCGAGGCCAACCGGGAGCGAGACACACGTCAGTGCCTGGCTCTCGAGGCGCTGGGTTGGCGGGTCGAGACGGTCTGGGAGTGCCAGTGCAAGGATCGGCCGCAGTTGCAGCGGCTCGCCGTGTCGCTGCTCGCGCGCTGAGCAGATCGGCAATCCGGCGTTTCGAGCTACACCCCGCTGCGATCGATCAACCCGCGCCGCGCGTCTTCACCTCGGCCACAACGCCCACAACCTCAGCGGTTGTTTGGTTCTGCCAGCCCGGTCTTCCGCTCCTTCGCCCCAGCCCCAGAAGTAGTCGGCGCGTACGGCGCCGACGATGGCGCTGCCGGTGTCCTGGGCCAGTACCAGGCGTTGCAGGGGGCGGGCGGGCGGCATGTTCACTGCCCAGGGTTGCGGGTCGGTGCTGGCCATCCAGATGGGGGTGCCGTAGGGGATGCTGTCCTTGTCGACGGCGACGGATCGGCCGGGGCTGAGGGGCACGCCCTGGGCGCCGAGCGGACCGATGGTGGGGTCGGGCAGGGCTTCTTCGCGAAAGAAGATGTAGCGCGGGTTGGCGCGCAGCATCTCTCGCACGCGCTGCGGGTTGGCGCGGCCCCAGGCGCGGATGGCCGGCCAGCTGGCTTGTTCGAGGGTGAAGGCGCCTTGGTCGACGAGCCAGCGGCCGACCGATTGATAGGGCTGCTGGTTGTGGCCGGCGTAGGCCAGGCGCAGCAGGCGCTGGCTGCCGTCGGGCTCGGTGACGACGACGCGGCCCGAGCCCTGGATGTGCAGCAGCAGGGCGTCGAGCGGGTCGGCGAGCCAGACGATTTCGCGGCCCTTGAGGGCGGCCTGGGCGACGGGCAGGGTCTCGATCTGGGCGCGGGTGAACCAGGGCTTGCGGGCTTCGGGGCTGACGCCGTTGCCGGGGCCTGGCGCGATCAGCTCGAGCGGCAGGGCGTGCAGCGGCACGGTGTGTTGGGCGTCGGGGCGGCGGGTGGCCTCGAGGTAGGGTTCGAAGTAGCCGGTGAGCAGGCCGTCGGCCTGGCCGCTGGAATTTTCGACGCGCCAGGGCTGCAGATGGCGGGTGATCCAGCGGCGCACGGCGGCTTCGTCGGGTGTGGCGCCGAGGTCACGTGCGCTGGTGCAGGTGGCGGCCCAGCCGGCCGCGGGTTTGTCGCAGCTGCGCAGCAAGGCGGGCCAGGCGCGCAACAGGGTGTCGTCGTTCCAGCCGGGCAGTTCTGACCAGTCGGCGCTCACCCAGCGGCCGCGGTTGGTCTGGCGCACCACACGGTTGGTGGTGTCGAGCATGGGCGGCGACACCGGTGTGGTCGTGCCGGGTGGTGTGGCGACGGGTGCCGTGCTGCCGGGTGTGACGGGCAGGCTGGCCGGTGCATGCAGGCCGGGCGGCAGCGGCGGGGGCTCGATGGGGCCGAGCACGTGGCGCTCGGGCAGCGGTGTGGCGCAGCCGGCCAGTGCGAGCAGGGCGGCCAGTGCGAGCAGGGCGGCCAGTGTGGCGGCGCGCTGCAGGCACACTCGCGGGCCTTGACCTTGGGTGTAGGTGGCGCGTCCGAGCCGGCGCAGGAGCTTGTCGATCATGGGATGGTTGTTGTTGGAGGCTCTGGGCGCTGGTGCGATCCTGGCGGCCATCGTGTGGTGGACGATGTTTTCGGGCCGCCACAAGGGTGAACGTCGCGGCGGCGCCGACGACGTCGATCGGTCGTGACGGCTGAGGGCCAGCCGCGGTGTGGCCCGGCGCGTGGTGTCAGTGGGCAGTCTCGCCGATGTGTTCGACCATCACGTCGTCGGCCTGGCGCGGCGGCATGATGAAGCTGCCGGGCGCATGGCGCAGGCGTTGGCGCAAGGCGGCGTAGAGCAAACCGCGGTCCTGCAGCTTCACGCCGCGGGCGCGCAGCGCCAGGCGCAGGGCGAGCGTGAAACTCACCAGCAGGTTGAGGGCACCGATGAAGGGGATGGCCGCCACACACCACCACAGGGCCGGCTCATGCAGCAGGTCGGGCCCGAGTGTGCCGAGTGCGGCGGCGATCTGGCCGGTCGCCAGGGTGACGTGGCGCACCTCGATCGGCAGCGCAAAGAAGGTGGCCAGTGCCGGCACGATGCCCAGCAGCAGGCCCAGCGACACATTGGCCGCCATGCCCGACACGTTGTGACGCCACCAGACCGACCAGCGTTTGGCTCGCTCGGCACCCAGCACCGAGACAAAGCCCGGGTTCCAGGCGATGGCGCTGTCGAGCCGGTGCCACACGAACCAGTTCTCGAACCAGCCGGCGATCAGGCTGGCGGCGAACAGCAGCACACCGGTGAAGGCTGCATAGGCTGCGGTGGGGCCGAGCAGCGTCAGGTCATGCAGGATGTGGCGCGCCTCGGCCACATCGATGAGCGGTGAACCACGCAGCCACCAGGCGAGGGCCTGGGCCGCCAGCACCACTGGCACCACGAGCAGCAGGTTGCCGACGATGCCGGCAATCTGCGAGCGGATCAGGTGGGCCACCTCGTCGACCAGGCCTTCGGCGGCGGCCTGCACTGGCGTGAGGGGTGGTGTTGGTGCTGGCTCCGGTGCAGCTTGCGCTGCGGCCGTGGCTGGTGCGGCGTCGATGTTGCCGTGGTCGGCAGGTGTCGACATGGCGGCGAGGGATGCCGCGTTGGCCGCCGAGGTGCTCGTGGACACGGCGGGCTCAGCCGGCTGGGCGGCGAGCAGCGAGGTCACGACGGGCGGCGCATGTACGTGCGGCACCTGCGCCGGCGGCGAGGCGGCGGTGGTCGACGTATGGCCGTTGGCGGCCAGGTCGAAGGCTTCGAGCCGGCGCGCCAGCGTGGGTGCCGTCATGGCTGGTTGTTTGGTCGCCACCGTCCAGCCGGCCAGGTGCACCAGCACGAAGCTCAAGGCGTAGTTGATGCCCGCCCAGAAGCCGCCCCAGAAGGCCGACAAACCCAGCGCCACGAGTGCGAACTTCAGGAACACCGTGCCGGCGATGACCACACCGCCCCCCGCGGCGCTGACCAGCATCTGGCGATATTCGGTGCGGCTGCGGGTGATGTAGTGCTCGCCGGTGTCGGCGCTGCGCTCCACCACCTTGCGCGCCAGCAGGGCGTAGTGCTGGCTCATCAGGGCGCGCACGCTGGCACGCGAGCGGGCCTCGTCGACCAGTTCGGCCACCAGCACCTGCAGGGCGAGCTGGGGCTGGGGGCTCAGCAGCACATCGAGCAGGGCTTCGATGCGCAGGGTGCGCAGGCGCAGCTGTTCGAGTTCGAACACCAGGTCGACCGAGATGCCGAAGGCGTCCAGATGACCATGTACGCTGGCTGCTGCAGCTCGGCACTGCGCCAGCAGGGCGTGCAGCTGGGCGCCGGTAGCGCGTGCGCTGTCGAGGTCGTCGGCTTCGAGTGCGGCGACGAAACGTTCACACCCGCCCACCAGCCGCTCGAACGGGCGCTGGGCCAGTTGCTCGGCGCCGATGCGCCGGCGCAACGCAGGTGTGAAGCCGATGGCGCGAACCGCCGACGCCAGGTAGGTAATGGCCTCGAAGAACGGCTGTCGCCAGCTCAGCCGGGCGCCGGGCTCGCTGGCCCAGAGCAACTCGCTGAACGACCGCAGTGTGGGTTCGTCGATGGCGCGCAACCAGTGGGCGTCGTCCACGTGGTTGAAAAACATCGTGAACAGCTGGGCCAGATCGGCGCTGTCGGGTGTTCCGGGCAACAGGCGCTGGTGCAGGTAGTCGACCAGCGCGCCCCACAGTTCGCGCCGGGCCGAAAAACCCAGGTCGGCGAACAGGGCTGCCACTTCGGTCTCGGCCACCAGCCGGCGCAACACCCCGGCCACCGCAGCGCGTTGCGTGGTGTTGTTTTCGAGCACACCCAGCAGGTGGCGCAGCCGCAACACGGCCAGTGGCAGGTCGGCACCGCGCTGGTTGTCGCCGTGGCGCAACCAGTCGAGCACCTGCATCAGCCAAAGGTGGCGTTCGGCAGTGGGCGCGGCCGGGTCGGCCTGCGCGAGCAACGTGTCTAGATCGGCGCCCGCGGCGCGTGCTGGTCCTGCCATGCCCATGTCGGCGCGCCGCTCAGTGCAGTGCGCTGGTGTTGCCGAGCACGAATTCGGGCACCTCGGCTTCGAAGGGCCAGGCGTCCTGCGTGTAGCAGAAGTAGCTGCCGTGCATCGACCCTTGCTGGGTGGCGAGCTGGGTCCAGCTGGTGTATTCGAAACTTTCGCCGGGTTGCAGCAGCGGCTGGTGGCCGACCACACCGAGGCCACGCACCTCTTGCACATGGCCGTTCTGGTCGGCGATGACCCAGCGCCGCGCGATCAACTGGGCGGCAATGTCGCCGCTGTTGCGTATCGTCACGGTGTAGGCGTAGGAATATTCGCTGCGGGAGGGGTCGGTGCGTTCCGCGATGGGAGTCACGACGACCGAGACGGAGAATTGCGGGTTTGCCATGAGTGCATTCTAGGAAGCCCAACCTCCTGCCACGTAGTGCGCGACATCCCCCCGAAAGGTGGAAGGCAAAACACTTCGTAACGCTTACGATTCACTTACCAATTTCGATCTGGAGCCGCAATGAAGACCCTGCTGCTGAGCGATCAGGCTGCGCTGCAGATCGGCCTCGAGCGTGCGCTGGACAAGCTCGATCACCATGTCGAGGTCTGGCGCACCCCCGTGCTGAGCCAGGCCGTCTGGTTCCTGGCACGCGACCGCGAGGTCGATCTGGTGGTGGTCGACCTGCCCTGGTGTGGGCTGACCAACCTGCCGTCGGTGGTGTCGCAGGTGCGCGGCGTACAGGGCCGCTCCAAACTCGTGGTGTTGCTCGATCGGCCGGATGACCTGCGCCTGGTGGTACATGCCGGCGTCGAGGCCGACCTGGCCCTGTCCAAGACCTTGCCCACCATGACACTGCGCTCGACCCTGGGTCAGTTGGTCTGGGGCGCCGATCGCCACGACTGGCAAAACACCATGCTGCTGCATGCCTGAGCCTGCGGGTCAGGCCAGCTTGCCATTGCGGAAGTCTTCCACCGCCTGGTAGATCTGCTCCTTGGTGTTCATCACGAAGGGGCCGTATTGCACGATGGGTTGGCGCAGCGGCCGTCCGGCGATCAGCAGCGCGCGCGCCGCAGCAGCACCGGCGCTGATGACCACGCCGTCGCTGCCAGGCGTATTGGCCAAGATGGCCATGCGGTTCTTCGGCACGGTCAGTGCGCCGGCATCGTTTCCGACCCGCAGTTCGCCGTCGTAGACGTAGACGAAGCCGTTGTGGTCGGCGGCTAGCGGCTGCTCGAACCTGGCGCCGGGGGCGAACTCGAGCCCCAGGTAGAGCGGCTCGGTGGTGTCGCGCTGCACTGCGCCGGTCACGCCGTGGCTGGCACCAGCAATCACGCAGACCTTGACGCCCGCGTGTTCGAAGCGCGGGATCTGATCGGCGGTGAAATCGCGGTACCAGGGCTCGCGCATCTTGGCGCTGCCCGGCAGGTTGAGCCAAAGCTGGAAGCCGGCCATCACACCCTCCTGCTGCTCGGGGATCTCGCTGTGGATCACGCCGCGCCCGGCCGTCATCCACTGCACACCACCCGGGCCGAGCAGGCCTTCGTTGCCAGCACTGTCGCGGTGGCGCATGCGGCCGTCGAGCATGAAGGTGACGGTCTCGAAGCCGCGGTGCGGGTGGTCGGGAAAGCCGGCGATGTAGTCGTCGGGTTTGTCGCTACCGAAGTGGTCGAGCATCAGGAAGGGGTCGAGTCGATGCTGCAGGTTGCTGGTGAGCACCCGTGTGAGCTTGACCCCGGCGCCGTCGCTGGTGGCCTGGCCGGTGACGAGGCGCTCGACGCCGCGCGCCTGTTTCACACTGATGCTGCTGGGGGTGACGGCTGACATGCAAGCTCCGGTGATGCGGGGTTGAAAGCCGGGCCAAAGCCCGTGACGACACTCTAGCCGTGCAAGGTAGCTGCGTGCTGCAAGCGGCTTGAATGCAGTCGACAGTGCGCCGGTCTTGTTGCCTGTCTGGCCGGGTCGAACCTGGACGCTGCCGGGCGCCAACCCCGATGGAGACCGGCCTGGCCCGCGCCTACAGTCGGGTGGCCCGCCGCAAGGAGTCACGATGGCCACACCCGAACCCACGCCCACACCAGGCCGGCAAAGCGCTGGCCGACACAACCAGCCGCGCACCGAGCACCAGATCGAGCGTTACCAACGCTGGCTGGCGACCACGCGTGGTCTGCAGTTCGACAGCTACGACGCCTTGTGGCGCTGGTCGGTGGGTGATCTGCCGGCCTTCTGGGCATCGATCTGGAGTTACTTCGACATCGAGTCGCCCACACCCTACACCGCCGTGCTGGCCGAGCCTGCCCGCATGCCAGGCGCACGCTGGTTCGAGGGCGCCCAGGTGAACTACGCGCGCCAGGTGCTGCGCCATGTCGACGCCGCCCACGCGGCTGGGCAGCCTGCCATCGTGTTTCGCGACGAACGGCTGCACGGCGAGGGGCGCAACGTCGAGCTGTCCTGGCCCGAACTGCGCCGCCAGGTGGCCGCCATGGCGCTGGCGCTGCGCAGCATGGGTGTGCGGCGCGGCGACCGCGTGGTGGCCTGGTTGCCCAACACGCCGCAGACGGTGGTGGTTTTTCTGGCCTGCGCCAGCCTGGGTGCCATCTGGTCGGTGTGTTCACCCGACATGGGCCCGGTGGCGGTGCTCGACCGCTTCACCCAGATCGAACCGAAGGTGCTGATCGCCTGCGACAACACCCGTTACGGCGGTGTCGACCACGACAAACGTGCCGTGCTGGCCGAACTGGTGGCCGGGCTGCCGGGGCTGCGTCACCTGGTGGTGTGGCAACGTGCCGAGCCCGACCCGGCAGCGCAGGCGCTCGACGTGGCCGTGGGCCGAAGCGGCGTGGCACGCCACGATCTGGCCGGCCTGCTGGCGGAGCCCGCAGCCGGATCACCCGCAGCAGAACAACAGGCGAGCTTCGAGCCCGAGTGGCTGCATGTCGATCACCCGCTGTGGATCGTCTATTCGAGCGGCACGACGGGTCTGCCCAAGGCCATCGTGCATGGCCACGGCGGGGTGTTGCTCGAAGGGCTCAAGCTCGGTGTACTGCACAACGACCTGGGCGCCAGCGCGGATCCGGCCAAGCTGGGTGAACGATTCCACTGGTACAGCTCGACCGGCTGGATCATGTGGAACTGCCAGGTCGCCGCACTGCTCGGCGGCACCACCATCTGCCTGTACGACGGTCACCCGGCCGGCAGCGCCGAGACGCCCGACTGGTCCACGCTGTGGCGTTTTGCCGGCGCCACCGGCGTCACCTTCTTCGGTGCCGGCGCGGCCTTCTACGCCAGCTGCCTCAAGTCCGACGTTCACCCGCAGGCAGCGGCAGATCTGTCGCGCCTGCGCGCCATCGGCTCGACCGGATCACCGCTGGCCGACGAGTGTTACGACTGGATCTGGCAGCGCCTGCCGCAGGTGGATGGGCAGCCGATCTGGCTCACGCCCATGTCGGGCGGCACCGACTTTGCCGGCGCCTTCATCGCCGGCCTGCCGACCCTGCCGGTGCGCCGCGGCGAAATGCAGTGCCGCTGCCTGGGGGCGGCCGTGCAGGCCTGGAGTGAACCCGACGCACACGGCCTGGGCCACGAACTGATCGACGAGGTGGGTGAACTGGTGTGTGTGGCGCCGATGCCGTCGATGCCACTGCGTTTCTGGAACGACCCGGTCACCAACGCCGACGCCGACGCCGACGGCAACACCAGTGCCAACGCCAGCGACGCCGGCATCTTCAACGGCGACACGGGGGTGGGCCCGCGTTATCGCGAGAGCTACTTCGAGACTTTCGGCCCGGACGCCGCCAGCGTCGTCGGGCGCAGCGGCCCGGTCTGGCGCCATGGTGACTGGATCCGCCTCATCCCGCACGAGCAGGCTACCGGCGCCGTCATCTACGGCCGCAGCGACGCGACCATCAACCGCCACGGCATACGCATGGGCACGGCAGAGTTCTACCGCGCCGTCGAGGCCTTGCCCGAGGTGATCGACTCACTCGTGGTCGACCTCGAATACCTGGGTCGCGAAAGTTACCTGCCGCTGTTCGTGGTGCTGCGCGCCGGGCTGGTGCTCGACGAGGCGCTCACGCGCCGCATCAAGGGCGTGATCCGCACGGCGCTGTCGCCGCGCCATGTGCCCAGCGAGGTGCTGCAGGTGAGCGGCATCCCCCGCACGCTCACCGGCAAGAAGATGGAGCTGCCGGTCAAGAAGCTGCTGCTCGGCGCTGACTCAGCCAGCGTGATGCGGCGCGATGCCATGGGCAACGCCGACTGTGTCGACTGGTTCGTGGCGTTTGCGCAGGCGCGGGTGGCGCGTGAGGCGGCTGCGAGTCCCGACGGCTCGGCGGGCTGATCACCCGGCCTGTCGGCTCGCGAGTCGGCCGGTCTGTCCATCCTGCGATCGAGCGCGCGACCGATCAATGGGGCAGGCGATAACGCGTGAACGCGAGCAGTTGCGAGCAGCGATTACAGCGGCAGCTCGGTGTAGAAACGCCCGCCGTGGAAGATCAGCGGTGTGACGCCGCTGCGCGAGGTGCAGTGCTCCACCTCACCGACCAGGATGACGTGGTCACCTTCGACGTAGCGACTGCGTGCGCGGCATTCGAACAAGGCCGCGGCGCCCGCGATCACCGGGGCGCCGAACTGGCCGGGCGCCCAGTCGATGGCCGCGAAACGGTCGTCACCGCGGCGCGCGAACAACTCGGCGATGTCCTTCTGGTCGGCGCTCAGGATGTGGATGGCATACCGCTCGGCGCGCTCGAACGCCGTGAGTGCACTGGAGCGCAGTGCCAGGCTCCACAACACCAGCGGCGGGTCGAGCGAGACGGAGTTGAACGAGTTGACCGTCAGGCCCACCGGCTCGCCGTTGTCGCCCAGGGCGGTGACGATGGTGACACCGGTGGCAAACAGGCCGAGTGCGGCGCGCAACTGGCGCGGCGCCACGCTGGCGGCAGCGTCGCTCGTGTCGTCGCCAACGGGGCTGAGTGGGATCGGGGGCAGGGCCGCAGCATGCATGGTTCGATTGTCGGTGATGCGTACGGCGCCCCGCTGATGCGGGGTCGAGCCAGACGGCCGGATCGTTATCGATGAACGGCTCCCTAGAATCGGCCCATGCCCCTCGACCCCCCGGGCGCCACACGCGCCGCGCGACTTGCGCGCCTGCTGGTCGTCACCCTGCTCGGTTTTGCCTCGGGCCTGCCGCTGGCCCTCACCGGTCAGGCCATGCAGGCCTGGCTCAGCCTGGCCGGGCTCGACCTGGCGACCATCGGCTTTTTGAGCCTGGTTGGCCTGCCGTATACGTTCAAGTTTCTCTGGGCGCCGCTGATGGACCGTTTCGAGCTGCCCTGGCTCGGGCGCCGGCGTGGCTGGCTGGTACTCACCCAACTGGCGCTGGCGCTCACCTTGTTCATCCTGGCTGCCATCGACCCGGTGCTGCAGATCCGCGGCTTTGCCCTGCTCGCGCTGGCCGTGGCCTTTGTAGCCGCGTCGCAGGACGTGGTGATCGACGCCTACCGCACCGATCTGCTGCCCGCCGCCGAGCGAGGCCTGGGTTCGTCGCTCAACGTGCTGGGTTATCGGCTGGCCATGATCCTGTCGGGCGGTGTGGCGCTGATCTGGACCGATCCGGCACAGGCCGCCGCCGGCCTGCCGGGCTGGACCTGGCCCGAGGTCTATCGCCTCATGGCGGCCTTGATGCTGGGTGCTGCGCTGCTGTCGGCCACCGCGCTGCCACGCCTGGCCCATGCCGAGCAGCCGAGCAGCGTGGCGCGCAACGACCTGATCGGATTTGTCGCCGTGCTGGTGGCGGTGGCCGTCGGTGTGATGCTCACCGACAGCTGGGGCCAGGCCATCGCGCGCTGGTTGCTCAGCCCCTGGCAGGGCGCACCGTTGTTCGCCAAATGGGCCGACCTGCTGGCACTGATGCTGGGCATGGCCATCACCCTGCCACTGGCTGCCTGGGCCGCACGCCGGGCGAAGTTCGAGACGCTGCTCGGCGGCCTGCGCAACTACTTCAGCCAGTCGGGCGCCTGGGCGTTTCTGGCCTTCATCGTGCTGTACAAGCTGGGCGACGCGTTTGCCGGCTCGTTGCTCACCCCCTTCCTGCTCAAGGCCATGGCGTTTGCGCCGGCCGAAGTGGGCGTGGTCAACAAACTCTTCGGCCTGTGGCTCACCATCGGTGGAGCGTTGCTGGGCGGCGCCCTCATGTTGCGGCTGGGCCTGTGGCGCTCGTTGCTGTTGTTCGGCCTGCTGCAGATGGCCAGCAACGTGGGCTTCTGGTGGTTGGCGGTGAACGGCAAGGGCCTGATGCCTGGGCTGGTGCTGCCAGCCTTCGACTGGGGCTGGCTGCGCCTGGCACAGCCCACACCGGTCGATGGTGGCCTGCTGATGGTGATCGCGTTCGAGAACCTGTCGGGTGGCATGGGCACCGCGGCCTTCGTCGCCTGCCTGATGAGCCTGACCAGCCAGCGTTACACGGCCACGCAATATGCGCTGCTGTCGGCCTTTGCGTCGGTCGGGCGGGTGTGGGTCGGGCCATTGGCAGGGGTCTTGGCCGAAGCGGTGGGATGGCCGGTGTTCTTCATCATCTCGACCGTGGCCGCCGTGCCGGCGCTGCTGATGCTGATGCATCTGCGCCGTGCCTTGCAGGCGCTCGAGGTCGACACCCGCGCGGCACTGGTCGACGACTGAGCGGCGACTGATCAGCCCGCGATAGGGCTGTCGTGTAGTAGGGCGCAAGCACGGGTGGCACCTGAAGTGCCGTCGGCACCGCATGATGTGGACTCGGTGCGCTGCCTAGAATCGATTGGCGGCATCAACCCTGTCGAGCGCACGGAACCACGTGCAGCTGACTCGACTCGAAGCGCCAACACCCTATCGCCGATAGCAATTTCGGCTGCACACCCCACATGATGGACATGATCGATCATCCCGTAGACAACGAGACCCATGTCGCCTTGCCTGCCATGGTGATGGCCAGCCGCTGCGATTGCCCGCTGCATGCACGCCGGCGCTTCAGCTTCGGTCTGGGCACCGGGGCGGCTGCTCTGGCCGGCGCGTCGTTGGCCTGGCCCGCCTGGGCGCGCGAGGGCGTGGACGTGGGCAAGAAGTCGATTTTTGCCGGCGCCGTGCCGGCCGACCAGATCGAGAAGGCCGCCAGCCAGCAGTACCTGCAGATGCGCCAGGAAGCCCAGGCCAAACAGGCCCTGGCGTCGGCCGGCCATCCACAGATGATCCGCCTGCGAGCCATCGCCGAACGCCTCGTGCCTCACACCTACGAGTGGAACGAACGTGCACGGCAATGGCGCTGGGAGGTCAATCTCCTCATGGACAAGCAGATCAACGCCTTCTGTATGCCGGGCGGCAAGATCGCCTTCTACTACGGCATCCTGGCCCAGCTGCAGCTGACCGACGACGAGGTGGCCATGATCATGGGCCACGAGATGGCGCATGCGTTGCGAGAACACGCCCGCGAACGCATGGGCAAACAGGCTGCCACGCGTGGTTTGGTCGAGATCGGTGCAGCGCTGTTCGGCCTGGGTCAGCTCGGCCGCACGGTGGCCGACATGGGCGCCGGACTGCTGACACTCAAGTTCGGCCGCGAGGACGAGTCCGAAGCCGACCTGGTCGGCATGGAACTGGCAGCCCGCGGCGGGTACGACCCCCATGCCGGTGTCAGCTTGTGGCAAAAGATGCTGGGCGCCAACAAGAACGCGCCGCCGCAGTTCATGTCGACCCACCCGTCGAGTTCGACACGTATCTCCGACATCGAGAGGAACCTGCCCAAGGTCACCGGTCTTTTCGCCCGAGCCGACAAACCGGCGCAACGTTTCGCAGCGCCGTCACAAACCAGTGGCGCGCGGGGCTGACAAATGCAGTCTCGATGCGTGTGTATGTCTCACACGCCCACCCCGCAGATCGGGGGGTTGATTAGGCGAATCTAAGGAAAACGCGCATATTCCGCAGCCGAGATACATGCGGAAACGCACCGGCCCGGTTTTCCTACTTTGGGGGGTATCGGGTTCGACGGGGCGGCGCTTAGGATCTTCGACGTTGCCTCAGTGCTGTACCGGCTGAGTCCGGCAACAACCGATTCGGCGGCTCGCCCCCTGCCCGCCGCACTGCCGAGGTGAACCATGCACGCGCTTTCCACTGCTTCCACACAAGCAAGTTTCCCCGGCGCGGCCGTTGCCCAGGCCGGCCTTGCCGGGCTGGCGTCGACGAGCCGGCTGCACGTCGTGCCGGCCCATCTGGCCGACGAGGTCTTGCCCGCACGTGTGCTGCTGGTGGACGACCACGAGTTCGTGCGGTTCGGCGTGCGGGCCATGTATGGCTCGATGCAGGACATGCCGATCGACTGGCTCGAAGCCGGCTCGCTGCAGGAGGCCCTCGACGTCTACGGCCGCGAGCCCAACATCGACGCCGTGTTGCTCGACCTCAACCTGGCCGACTGCAAGGGTCTGCAAGGCCTGCGGTTGTTCCTGCGCACCTTTCCGCACGCACGTGTGGCTGTGTTCAGCGGCACGCAGGACGAGTTCGTGGTGCGCCAGGCGCGTGCCCTCGGTGCCGTCGGTTATGTCGGCAAGGGCGCGCACATCGACGACATGCGCACCACCCTCATGACGCTGGTGCGCAGTGCACCGGGCCGCGAGGCCCGTGTGCCGGTGCCGAGTTCGGCGTTGTTCCCGCGCTTCCCCACCTCGGCCATGTACGACCGTGTCGCCGAACTCGGCGCGCGTCACCTCGAGATCCTCGAACTCGTGTTGTCCGGCTGCACCAATCAAGAGATCAGCACCGCCACCGGGCTGTCGCTCGGCACGGTCAAGAACTACGTCTCGGCGCTGCTGCTGGCGCTGGACGTGCGCTCGCGCTCACACCTCATCAGCCTGTTCCGCTGAGCGCGCCACCACCTTCGACGACTTGCCCGCATGGGGATGGGGGGCCGGTCGCCATGCGTGGCTGGGGAGGGCTGCGGGTCGTGCCGGCGCAAGGCTCGCTGGCTGGTGACGATGTCGTCGGCCCGGTCGAGCGGCGCAGCGTCCGCCGACGCGCCCAGGACGCCCTCACCGATGCGGCTTTCGAGGCGCTGCCTCGTTTCTGGCTCGGCCAGGCTGTTCTGGCGGCCGGTTTCGCAGCCTGCGCCCGGCTCGGACTGAACAGCTACCGCGGCTCGGGCGTCGGCCCGTCGGCGCTGCTCGCCCAGGTGTTGCAGCCGCTGCAACCCTCGCAGGAAAACGTGCTCGGCCTGGCCGGCCTGGCGCTGGCGCTGCTGATGCTCGCCAGCATCGTGTTGTCGCTGAGTTATGCACGCCTGCGCTTGCGCCTGGGGGGGATCCATGCCGCGCTGCGTTTCAAGCGCAACTGGCGCCTGGCCTTGTCGGGCCTGCTGGCTGTGCTGGTGCTGCTGCCGGCGGCGTTGAGTGTCTGGCCCGACCTCGATGCCTCGGCCTCGGGCGCCAACCTGCTGTTTGCGCTCAGCCTGTTCCAGCTGGCCGAACTGGCCCTGGTGCTGGCAGTTGTGCCCATGTTGTCCGGCCTGGCGCTGTGTGCCAGCGCCAGCTTGCTGCTGCCGGCCTGGGCCTGGCTGTCCCAGCCTCAGGCCGGTGCCGCCGGACTGGCCTTGCTGCTGTGTGTGCCGGCACTGGCTGGCGCCTGGCAGGCACGCGTGGCGGCGCGGCGCTGGGTGGCCGAGGCCGAGCAGCGCCTGACCGAACACGACCGCTGCCTCGCGCTCGAAGCCGAACGCGACGCCGCGCGTCGCTCGGACGACGACAAGCGCCGTTTCGTCGCGGCCGCCAGCCACGACCTGCGTCAGCCCATGCATGCGCTGGGTCTGTTCGTCGCCACACTCGAGCGCCAACTGGCGGGTGCGCCCGAAGAGCCGCTGGTGCGCAACATGATGCGCGCCATCGAGGTGCTCGACCGCAGCTTCACCGCCATGCTCGACATCTCGCGTCTGGATGC
Source organism: Candidatus Intricatilinea gracilis (assembly GCA_016702605.1). Taxonomy (GTDB): domain Bacteria; phylum Pseudomonadota; class Gammaproteobacteria; order Burkholderiales; family Burkholderiaceae_C; genus Sphaerotilus; species Sphaerotilus gracilis. The sequence continues at coordinate 45,009 of JADJDQ010000003.1, read as the reverse complement.
CGGCACGGTGCAGCCCAAGATGCAGAGTTTTCCGCTGCGCGACCTGTTCCGCCGGTTGCACATGCAATTTGCCGGGCAGGCTGAAAGTACCGGCCTGGCGCTGCGCTTTTCGCCCGGTGGCAAGTCGGTGACGAGTGATCCACAACTCCTCGAACGGGTGCTCGGCAATCTGCTGCAGAACTCGCTGCGGTACACACACAAGGGCGGCGTGGTGGTACTGGCGCGCAGCCGCGCCGACCGGCTCAACATCGAGGTGTGGGACAGCGGCCGCGGCATACCGGCCGCCGATCTGCCGCGTATCTTCGACGAGTTCTATCGTGGCCAGCCGCCCGCGCAACCGGCCAGCGCCGAGTCGGCCCAGGGCCTGGGCATGGGTCTGGCCATCGTGCGTCGCCTGGTGGCGCTGCTCGGCCACACACTCGACGTGCAATCGGTGCCCGGGCGTGGCACCTTGTTTCGCATCGGCATCACCCACACGCCGTTTGCCGACATCGAGGCCCAGACCGCCGGTGCCGACACCATCCCTGCGCCGGCCTTCTCAGCCCACACCGTGCTGGTGATCGACGACGAGCCGGCCATCCGCGAAGGCCTGCAACTGCTGCTCGAAACCTGGGGCTTCGTCGCCGAAGCGGCGGCCGACGTGGCCCAGGCACGCGCCCTGGCCACACGTATGGGGGATGAACTCGACCTCGTCATCAGCGACCTGCACCTGATGCACGGTGAAGACGGCCTGCAGGCCATTGCCGCCGTGCGCGAGGCCTGCGGCCGTCCGGTGCCGGCCATGCTGGTGACCGGTGACACCTCGCCGGCCGAGATCCGCCGCGCTGCGGCCAGTGGCAACATGGTGCTGTTCAAGCCGCTGCAACCGAGCAAGTTGTTCAGCGTGTTGCGCACCTTGGTCGATTGACTGCACGACCCGTGGCCGCAGGCGGTCAACGACAGGTGGCGTTTTTTCAAGGTCGGGCTTCACTTTGGTCACTGTCTGACGCCGCGGGTGGCGCTTACGCTGGGGCCGTGACTCGACACCTGCTGCAGCCTAGCCCCCCGATCACTGCCGTGTGCCCGGCGTTGCCGTCGCAGCGCGGGCCTCTACACGCGTCTGTGCGGCTGCTGCTGTTCGTGACCTGGGTTGCCGCCCTGCTGCTGCTCATGCCGTCTGCCTGGGCGCAGGCACCTGGCGCGGCCGCTGCTCCTGCTGCTGCCGCGAACACAGCTGTTGCTGCGTCAGCCGCTGCAGCATCGGCTCCACCCGCCCGTGCGGCCAGCAGTGCCGGCACCTTGCGCGGAGACGACGCGGCCGAATTGGCACTGCAACGCCAGCTCGACGCCGAGTCGCTGCTCAAGGTGTCGGACGAAGGCCGGGCGCTGTATGAACGCGACACCATCAAACTCGACGGTTACGGCTACTGCGGCCAGTCGTTCGCCCTGGCCGAACGCGGTGAGCTGCGTCAAAGCATCCGCGCCGCCAGCAAGGCCCTGCACCTGGGTCAGGACCAGCTCGACGACGAACTGAAAGGCCTGGCGCAGCGTGACCTGGCCATCGCCTACAGCTACGCCGGCCTGAGCGACGCCGCCGAGCGTTATGCCCAGGCGGCGCTGGCGCTCAAGGTGCGTGACGAGGCGCAGATCCACGCCCCGGTGCTCAAGGTGCTGGGTGATCTGGCGCTGCGGCGCGGCCAGCCCGATCAGGCGCTGACGCTGTACCGCCGCAGCCTGGACCTGGCCACGCCGCGTTACCGCGGTTTTGTCGCCATCTCCATGGCCAATGCGCAGGTGGCAGCCGGCCAGGCGCAGGCCGCGATGGCGGCGCTGGGCCAGGTCAACGCCGCGGCGCGGGCGCAGGCCGGCGCTTATTACCTGCGCAGCCTGGGCAAGGCACAACTGGCCGCCGGCCAGCCGGACGCCGCCATCGCCAGCTTCGAGCAGGTGTTGTCCGACCCGAAGCAGGTCGAGGCCGACTATCACGGCGTCTGGGCGCTCAATGGCCTGGCCAATGCGCGCCTGGCCAAGGGTGACCGCGCCGGTGCGTTGTCGGCCTGGCTCCTGGCGGTGCAGCAGTCCGACAAGCTGCGCGCTCGTTTTCGCAGCGAGGAGTTCAAGAGTGGCCTGTTCGGCGACCTGCAGACCATCTTCGACTCGGCCCTGGCGCTGAGCATCGAACAGGGCGACTACGCCGCAGCCTGGCAGTTGTCCGAGGCCGCCCGCGCGCGCCAATTGCTCGACACCGTGCGCCAGCGCGCCAGCGACAAGTTGCCTCGCGCCACCACCTTGGCGGCGCTGCAGGCCGGGCTGGCACCCGACGAGGCGGTGCTGCAGTACCACGTGCTCGACAAACGCCTGCTCGCCTGGTTGATCCGCCCGGGCAGACTCGACGGCCGGCTCATCGAGGTGCCGGCGGCCGATCTGCGCGGCTCGGTCGACCGGTTCCGGGCCTCCATCATCGGCCGGCGCGCCGCCGCGCTGGGCCAGAGCCAGGCGCTGTACACCCAGCTGGTCGCCCCGTTCGACCTGACCGGTGTGGCGCGCCTGAACGTGGTCGCCCACGGCCCGCTGCACTATCTGCCGTTCCAGGCGCTGCACGACGGCAAGGTCTGGTTGATCGAGAAGGTGGGGGTGGCGAGCTGGCCGTCGGCTGCGCTGGGCTCCTACCTCGCCAGCCGGCGCGACATCCGGGCCGGCACCCTGCTGGCTTTCGGCAACCCGTCCACCGACCTCAACGTGCCGCTGCCCGGCGCCGAACGCGAGGTGCAGCAGATCAGCGCCTTGTTCAGCGGCGCCAACGTGTTCACCCGAGGCGACGCCACCCGCGGGCGTTTCACCCACTCGGCGCGCTCGGCCGGTGTGTTGCACGTGGCCGCGCATGCCGAGGTCGACGCCGTCGATGCCATGTCGTCGCGCATCCTGATGGCGTCCAGCCTCACCGACCCCGGCCTGCTCGAAGCACGCGACGTCTTTGCTCTGGACCTCAGCGGTGTGCGCCTGGTGACCTTGTCGGCCTGCGAAAGTGCACTCGGCCAGGTGGCTCGTGGTGACGAGATCCTGGGCTTCACCCGGTCGTTTTTTGCCGCCGGTGCCCACACCCTGATCGCTTCCCTCTGGCCGGTGGCCGATGACGCCACCCAGCAACTCATGGTGCATCTTTACCGCGACCTGGCCGGCGGCGCCGACGCCATGAGTGCCATGCGTGTGGCGCAGATCGACGTGATGCGCACGCGTGGCCAATCCCATCCGTTCTACTGGGCGCCCTTCAACCTCATCGGCGATGGCGCCTTGCGCCTGGTGGGGCCATGAGGGCGATGTTCAAGCCCGGCCTGCGTGCCGCGGCGGTGGCGATCGGTGTGGTGCTGGGCATGGTGCTCGGCGCCGGGGTGTCGATCGCCCAGGCGCAGACCGGCGCCGCTGCTGGCAGGCCGCCCGCCGAGGCCGAGGTGTCGCGGCGCTGCCCGCCAGGTGGGGTCAACTGCCTGCGTGAATGGCAGTTGCCCGAACTGGTCAGCATGAGCCGCAGCGAGCTCGAAACACTCGTGTTGCCCTGGTTCGGCCGCGTCTTCGGCCCGGCCGAACAACAGGCGGTGCGCAAGGCCGTGTTCGGCGCACTCGAAGCGCGTGGCCTGCAACTCGGTGGTGTGGCGGTGCGGCAGATACCCGGGCGCGACGGTGCCTGGCTGCTGCAGGTGGTCGAGCCCCGGCTGCGTCGCGTCGAGTTCGCGCCGGGTGTGGACGTGCCGCTGAGTGATGCCCATGTGCTGGCCGTGCTGGCGGGTCAGGGCGTGGCCGGTGGTGGGCTGCTCGATCTGCGCACCCTCGACCAGGCGATGTACCGCCTCAACGATCTGCCTGGCGTGAGTGCCAGCGCCACCCTGGCGCCCAGCGGCAATGAGGGTGTGTACGACCTGCTGCTCGAACGCAGCCTGCGCAAGCGGGTCGAGGGCAGTGTCGAGGCCGACAACTACGGCAGCCGTTTCAATGGACGCAACCGCCTGGGTGGCCTGGTGCGGGTGAACGAACCGTTCGACATCGGCGACAACTTCGACGCCCGCCTGCTGGTGTCGCAAGGTGTCGGCCTGGTCACCGGGCGCCTGAGCTACGAACTGCCCGTGGCCTGGCGCGCCAGCAACGGCGGCGCCGCGTGGGACAGTGGCTGGCGCGCCAGCGCCGGTTGGTCCAGCCTGCGTTACGAGCTGGGCGACAGCCTGGCCGACCTGGACGCCCATGGTCGCGCCCACATCGTCGACCTGGGCTTGAGCCGGCCGCTGCAACGCAGCCGCCAGGTCAACCTGATCGGCCGCCTCGGCCTGAGCCACAAGAGCCTGCAGGACCATATCGCCGGCCTGGTGGTCGACAAGAGTTCGTCCGATGTGTCGGGCGCCTTGTCGTTCGAGGCGCGTGACGACATCTGGGGCGGCGGCTACAACGGCGGCATGGCGAGCCTGACGGCCGGGCGGCTGCGCATCCAGAGCGCCAACGAAGCCGCCACCGACCTGGCGCTGGGTGACCGCGCCACCCAGGGCCGCTACGTCAAGCTCGGTCTGCAGGCCTCGCGGCTGCAGGCCCTGCCGGTGATTGGTGCGGGCTGGTCGCTCTACGCCGGCCTGAGTGCGCAGTGGGCCAACCGCAACCTCGACAGCTCCGAGAAGTTCGCCCTCGGCGGCGCACAGGCGGTGCGGGCCTATGCACCGGGTGAAGCCGCGGCCGATGCCGGTGTGATCACCACCTTCGAAATCCGCCGCTCGATCGGCGCTCGCTGGAGCGTCTTCGGCCTGTTCGACTGGGGCCACGCGCGCCAGCAGATCGACCCACTGGCCGGCGTGGACAACACCCGCACTCTCAGCGCACGCGGCCTGGGTGTGTTTTTCAGCGACCCCGAGCTGTTCACCTTGCGCGCCGTGATGGCCTGGCGCGGCAGCAGCCCCTCGCTGGCTGAACCGACCAGCAGCAGCCCACGTTTGAACCTGCAGCTCACGCGTGGCTTCTGAGCCAACGCCGCACCCATCCACCGTGAACATCGAGGGCACCGGCATGTACAAGCCCGTCAGGATCTCCGGCCCGGCCCACCTGCGGCCACGCGCCACCGCGCTGGCCGCCGCCGCACTGGCGTCGACCCGTGCACTCAGTCGGCTGGTGGGTGTGGTCGGGCTGGCACTGTTGTTCGACCCCATCGCCCTGGCGCAGACCGCACCACCGGTGTTGCCGGTGCGCGCCACCAACGGTCTGCTGACCGGCGTGTTGGCGCCGGTCACCAATGGCTCAGTGATGTCGATCACCCAGACCAACCAGCGCGCCATCATCGACTGGCAGAGTTTCAACATCGGCCAGGGCAGCACCGTGAGCGTTGCCCAGCCGGCAGCCACCAGTGTCTTGCTCAACCGCGTCGTGGCCGGCAGTGTGAGTGCCGGCCCCAGCACCATCAACGGCGCCTTGCAGGCCAACGGACGCATCTTCATCCTCGACCCCAACGGGGTGGTGCTGGGCAGCACCGCCCGCGTCAATGTCGGCGGGCTGATGGCTGCGGCCATGACGATGACGAGCAGCGACGCCGATTTCGTGGGTGGTGTCGGGCTCACGTTGGCGCCAGGCTTCGCGACACAAGGCACCGTCCAGGTCGACGCGGGTGCGGTCATCGCCGGCGGCAACCCCAACGTCGAGGCGCCGACCGGCGACGTGGTGCTGCTCGGTGCCACCAATGTCGATTTCAACGGCCGCATCAACGCCAGCAACGTCTTCATTGGCGCGAGCGGCGGGGCCCAGGTACCGGTGGGCGACAGCGGTTTCGTGTCGCTGCAACTCAAGGCGGCACCTGCCGGCACCTCGGTGTTTTCTTCCGCATCCGGTCGCGTCGATGCGATCGGTGGCAACGTGAACATCGTTGCGGCGAGTTCGTCCAGCGCACCCGTGACCTGGGGCGCCACCATCGACGCCACAGGCGGCAGCATCACGCTGCGTGGTTCAGGCGGCGAGAGTGACGGGGTCCACATCCAGGCGGCGTCGAACACCGCGCTGCCGGTGCAGCTGCTCGCTCGCGACGTCTCGCTGACCGGAACGAGCGACTTTGGTTCGGGTGTGTCGCTGTCGGGTGTGAATGTGGTGGCGAGCAACAGCATCACCCTGAGCGGCACGTCGACCTTCGGTGACGCCGTTCAAACCGGTGGATTCTTCGGTCTTGCCAGTCTGACCGCTCCCACGGTCACCATGGTCGGGCGCAGCGATGTCGGGGCCGGCGTCGCACTTGGCGGCGGTACGGTGGTGAGCGGTGACCTGATCGACCTGCGTGGTGTTGCCGCTCCGACCGTGTCGGCGCCGTCGCAGCAGGGTTTTGCACCAGTCGGCGTCGATCTGGGCGGTGTCGGCGACACGGGTGCGGGCGCGAATCTGGGTGGGGTTCGTTTCGTCCTGGGTCAAGCGGGGCAACTGCGCGTCAGCGGGCGCGGCGAACTGCCCGCAGCCGTGACCGATGGGTCGACCTTCGGCATCGTGATGGACGGTGTCGTGATCGACACACCCGATGGTGGTGGGCGATCGATCACCTTTGCCGGCGAAGCAGTCAACGGCGCTGGCAGTGCCGGGATCGCCACCACCAACGTCGGCGGTTTGGACATGCTCACGGTGCGAGGCCAGACCGGTGCTTCGGGCGCCGATGTCGTGTTCGGTGCGAGCGCGCCCGGCAATGGCAGGGCGTTCGTGGCGCTGGACGGAGCCACCCTGCCGTCGATCACGGGGCCGGCCGCGCCGCCTACCCTCGACACGACCGGCAGCGTCAACCTGCGCCCACTCGGCGTGGACGTGAACGGCAACATCGTCGAGCAACCAACACAGCCGATCCAGATCGAGTCCAACCCGCAGTTGTTCACCACACCGTTTGTGGTGCCTGGCGACTGGATCAACCTGGGCCTTGACAGTATTGGCGGCGGCATGGAGGTCAGTGAGCTGGTGATCGGTTCGGCCGACCATCAAGGGCGCATCGACGTCGGTGTCGACGTGTTGAATTTCGACACCTTGCCGCTGACCTTGCAGAACCAGGGCGCCGGCTCGGCGGGTGTCGGGCTGCAGGGCAATACGTCGACAGCGTCCGTGCTGACCATCATGAGTGCGGGCCCGGTCGATCAGACCGGTGCCTTGCGGGTGGCTCGCCTGCAGCTGCAAGGCAACTCGGCCAATGCCGTGACGCTGGCCGATCAGGCCAACGAGATCGGCAGTCTGGGCTTCGACCGGGTCGGTTCACTCGATCTGGTGAGCCATCGGCTGGTGTCGGCGGCGCCCCTTCCACTCAGCCTCGACACCGGCCCGCTCAGTGGTTACGACGCCGATCTGGACGCCTTCACCAGCTTCACACCCACCGCCAACTCGGCGACCAGCAAGGTGCTGGTGCAGACCGACGTGCTCACGCTGAACAGCAGTGTGGCGATGAGTGGCAGCGGCTCGACGCTGGATCTGGTGGCGCCGTCGGGGTTCTCGAGCCCCGGCACAGCCGCGCTCAGCGCCGGGCCGGGTGGTACATGGCGTGTCTGGGCGCCGACCTGGAACACCGAGCTCGGGTCACTCAACGGTGACGGCTCGACACCCACCATGTTCGGCTGTGTCTTCGGCGACACGAGCACGTGTTCGGTGTCGCAGGTGGCGCTGCCGGCAGGTCGCAGCGGCTTGTTCTTCAGCGAGCAACCCATCCTCACGATCACGTCCGCCTCGATCAGCAGCCCGCGTGGCCGCGCCCTGCCTGACCTGCCCTTCACCGTAGAAGGGCTGGTGGCCGGCAACACACCCACCGAGGCCGTGGCTGGCGCTTTGTCCACCCCCGCCACACCCGGCAGCCCGGAGGGCAGCTACGCCATCCTGCCGGGCAGCCTGAGGTCGCCGCTGGGTTACGTCCTGGACTTCGGGCCGATCACGTCGACCGACTTCCCACCCCTGCTCACACTCACCGCAGCCATCGACCAGCAACGTCCACCGCTGGACATGAGCATGAGCCAGCTGATGAGCAGCACCTCGTCGGACACCTACGGCCGCAACCTGGCGGTGCCCAGCATGTGCCTGGCGCCGGGTGCGGCGCGGCGCGACCGTTCGGTCGGCGACGGTATCGACCTGCTCGGCCTCGAGTGGGGCCGTGTACGCCTGCAGCCGCAGCTGTCGAGCTGTGTCGAGATTGCCACCGACCAGAGCTGCGCCGCGTTCTGAGTGCCTTCCCCAAGTGACTTTCGACCCATGCGACAGCGCGGTGGGCTGTCTACATTGAGCCCCGCCGAGTGGTCATCCCTGCCCTGGCCGTCAGTCATCTTCTCACCTCGTTCATCACCCCAGCCATGCCCCTGATCGCCGTCGACAGCCTGATCTCAACCCTGGGTGCCGAGTCACCTTGTGGTGACGATCTGACCTACGACCCGGCCTTTCTTGCAGTGGAACTCGCCGCGGCCGGCAAGGCCGAGCAGCAATACGGCGACACCGTCATCGCCGGCGAGGGGCCCGACTGGCGCAGTGTCTGGCCCGGTGCGCTGGCGCTGGCCGAACGGACACGTGATCTGCGTGTGGCCGTGTGGCTGCAACGCAGCGCCACGGCGCTGCACGGGCTGCCTGGTGCAGCTGAAGGGTTTGAGCTCATCGTCGGCCTGCTCGAACACCACTGGGCCGGCGTCTACCCGCTGCTCGATGCCAGTGAAAACGACGACCCGATCGAACGTGTCAATGCCTTGATGCCGCTGGCCCATCCGGCCGTGGGCCTGGCCGAGTTGCGTGCTGCGGGCCTCACCGGCGGACGCGGCAGCATCACGCTGCGGCAGGTCGAGCTCGGCCTCATGCGCGCCGAACCTCGCGGCAGCGAAGTGGCGCCGTCCGAAGCCGAGATCACCCAGACCCTGATTGCCCGCGAGCGCGCCGAACCCGGTGTCGCAACATCTCTGCGCCGCTGCCTGTCGGCCGTGACCGCCATCGAACGCCTGCTCGACGACAAGGTCGGTGCCAGCGCCAACCTCGATCTGGCGCCGTTGCGCCAGATGCTGGCGCGGGCGCTCAAGGCGGTCGATCAGGTGCTGGCTGGTGTGATCGCCGCGGCGCCAACCGCCGCTGAGGCCGGTGATGCCGCCGCGCTCGTGGCGGCTGCAGGTGCTGGTTCTGCCGCAGTGGTCGTGTCCGTGCCCGGCCAGATCAACAACCGCGCCGATGCCCTGGCCGCCATCGACCGCATCTGCGACTGGTACGACAAGAACGAGCCCAGCCACCCCGCGCCCTTGTTGCTGCGCCGGGCCCAACGGCTCATGGAGATGAACTTCATGGACATCGTGCGTGACCTCGCGCCCGATGCCCTGCACCAGGTGCGCGCCCTGGCCGGCGTCACCGACGAATGAGCCGCCCGCAGTGAACAGCCGCCTGTCACCTGCGCCCGATTTGACCGCCCCACGCCGTATCGCGTCCTGAAGTCCTCGCAAGGAGAGTTCCATGGCCACCAGCAGCCAGAAGTTCATTGCCCGCAACCGCGCCCCGCGTGTGCAGATCGAATACGACGTCGAGACTTACGGCGCCGAGAAGAAGGTGCAGGTGCCCTTCGTGATGGGTGTGATGTCCGACCTGTCGGGCAAGCCGGCCGATCCGCTGGCTCCGGTGGCCGATCGCAAGTTCCTGGAGATCGACGTCGACAACTTCAACACCCGCATGAAGGCGATGAAGCCGCGCGTGGCCTTCCAGGTGCCCAACGAGCTGACGGGTGAGGGCAACATCGCCGTCGACATCAGCTTCGAGAGCATGGACGACTTCTCGCCCGCCGCCGTGGCGCGCAAGGTCGACGGCCTGCGCCAGTTGCTCGAAGCGCGTCAGCAGTTGTCGAACCTGATCACCTACATGGACGGCAAGACCGGCGCCGAAGAGCTGCTCGCCAAGGTCATCAAGGACCCGGCGCTGCTGGCTTCGCTGAGCCAGGCTGCCAAGCCGGCGGGCGACAAGTGATGCCGGCTCGTCCGCGCTCGAACCGACTTCTTTCGATATCCACCCCGTCCCCATTCGGAGCTAGAGATGGCCACTGAAACATCCTCCGCCGGCGCCGCACTGCAAGGTGTCGCCTTCGAGGGAGGCGACTTCGCCGCCCTGCTCGACAAGGAATTCAAACCCAAGAGCGAAGAAGCCAAGAGTGCCGTCGAACAGGCGGTGCTCACGCTGGCGCAGCAGGCGCTGGCGCAGACCACACTCATCGGCAGCGATGTGATCGCCTCGATCGAGGCCATGATCGCGGCCCTGGACAACAAGCTCAGCGCCCAGGTCAATGCCATCATTCACCACGCCGACTTTCAAAAGCTCGAAAGTGCCTGGCGTGGTCTGCACTACCTGGTGAACAACACCGAGACGGACGAGATGCTCAAGATCCGCGTCTTGAACATCGCCAAGCCCGACCTGGCCAAGACACTCAAGCGCTACAAGGGCACGGCCTGGGACCAGAGCCCCATCTTCAAGAAGATCTACGAAGAAGAATATGGCCAGTTCGGCGGCGCGCCTTATGGCTGCCTGGTGGGCGACTACTACTTCGACCAGACCGCACCCGACGTCGAACTGCTGGGCGAGATCAGCAAGATCGCCGCGTCGGCGCATGCACCGTTCATCGCCGCGGCCAACCCCAGCCTGATGCAGATGGGCTCATGGCAGGAACTCGCCAACCCGCGCGACCTGACCAAGATCTTCACCACGCCCGAATACGCCGCCTGGCGCTCGCTGCGCGAGAGCGACGACGCACGCTACATCGGCCTGGCCATGCCGCGTTTCCTGGCGCGTACACCGTACGGCGCCAAGACCAATCCGGTGGAAGAGTTCGACTTCGAGGAAGACACCGCCGGCGCCGACCACAACAAATACGCCTGGGCCAATTCGGCCTATGCCATGGCGGTGAACATCAACCGCTCGTTCAAGGAATACGGCTGGTGCTCGCGTATCCGCGGCATCGAGTCGGGTGGTGCGGTCGAAGGCCTGCCCACACACAGCTTCCCCACCGACGACGGCGGCGTCGACATGAAGTGCCCGACCGAGATCGCCATCAGCGACCGGCGCGAGGCCGAACTGGCCAAGAACGGCTTCATGCCGCTGGTGCACAAGAAGAACAGCGACTTCGCTGCCTTCATCGGTGCACAGTCACTGCAAAAGCCGCAGGAATACGACGATCCGGATGCCAGCGCCAACGCCAACCTGGCGGCGCGCCTGCCGTATCTGTTTGCCTGCAGCCGCTTCGCGCATTACCTCAAATGCATCGTGCGCGACAAGGTCGGCTCGTTCAAGGAGCGCGACGAGATCCAGCGCTGGCTGCAGGACTGGATCATGAATTACGTCGACGGTGATCCGGCGCATTCGTCCGAGGAGACCAAGGCACGTCGCCCGCTCGCGGCGGCCGAGGTGATCGTGGCCGAGGACGAAAGTAATCCGGGCTACTACACCAGCAAGATCTTCCTGCGCCCGCACTATCAGCTCGAAGGGCTGACGGTGTCGTTGCGCCTGGTGTCCAAGCTGCCTTCGCAGAAGGCGGCCTGATCGGGTTTCTTGGTCGCCGGTTGAACACGAGGCCAACCCCCGCTCGTGTTCAGTAGAACCATCGCCGGCTGTGATGGGTGGTCATATCAGGAGTAGGCATCATGGCAGTGGACATGTTCATCAAGATCGGTGACATCAAGGGTGAATCGAAGGATCACAAACACGGCGCAGAAATCGACGTGCTGGCCTGGAGCTGGGGCTTGAGCCAGAGCGGCTCGGCGCACCTGGGCGCGGGCGCCGGCTCGGGCAAGGTCAATGTGCAGGATCTGTCGCTGACGAAGTACGTCGACTCCTCGTCGACCGCATTGATGGTGGCGGCCTGCAAGGGCACCCACATCAAGCAGGCCACCCTCACCGTGCGCAAGGCCGGCGACACACCACTCGAATACATCAAGATCACGCTCGACGAAGTGCTGGTGTCGTCGCTCACCACGGGTGGCAGCGGTGGTGAAGACCGGTTGACCGAGAACATCTCGCTCAACTTCGCCAAGTTCAAGGTCGAGTACACGACGCAGGCCGAGACAGGCGGCAAGGGTGTCACCAGCACCGCCGCGTGGGACATTCCCGCGAATAAGCCGGTAGGTTGAACAAGGGCTCACCGGCATCCCGCCGGTGAGCGGCTCAACACCGCCGCGTGCGGTAAGGACACGCCATGGCATTGGCCGACATGTTCCTGCGCGTCGAGGGTGGCAAGCAGGGGTTGATCAAGGGGGAGGTGAGCGAAGCGGCCCATCTCGACGAGATCGAGGTGCTGGGCTGGCGTTGGGGCATGGACGGCAGCAGCACGGCGTTCGGTCAGGCGGCGGCGCGTACCTCGCTGCAGGAGCTGGTCGTGCGCAAGCGGGTCGACAGTGCCACCACGGCGCTGATGTCGGCGCTGCGAAACAACGAGGTCATCAAGAAGGCCACGCTGTCCGTGCGCAAGGCGGGTGGCACGTCGGCGGTCGACTACCTGCGCATCGTGGTCGAGAAGGCGCGCGTCGTGGCCCATACCGTGGGCACGGCCGAAGACGGCCACCCCGACCTGGTCGAGGAACTGCGCCTGGCCTTCTTCAAGGTGCAGGTCGAGTACCGCTCGCAGGACAAGCTCGGTGGCGGCAAGGGCGCATCGACCTTCGAGACCGAAGTTCAACAGGCCTGAGCCCACGAGCATCCATGATGAGTACCCCCTCCGACAGCCCCGCCGTGACCCGCGCCCATGAGGCCTTGCGCGCCGGTGACCCCGACGCCGCGTTGCGCCATCTGCAGGACGGCGTGCGCGCCGCGCCGGCCAACGCCAAGCTGCGGGTCTTCCTGTTCCAGCTGCTGTGTGTGCTGGGCCAGTGGCAGCGTGCGCTCAACCAGTTGCAGGTCTGCGGCGAGCTCGATGCCTCGACGCTGGCCATGGTCAACACCTACCGCGAGGCCATCCACTGCGAGGCCTTGCGCGAGGCGGTCTGGGCCGGGCGCACCACGCCGGTGGTGTTCGGCCAACCGGAAGCGTGGGTGGCCTGGTTGGTCGAGGCGCTGCAGGCCGACGCGCGGGGTGACGTTGCCACTGCCACCCGGTTGCGCAACGCCGCCTTCGATGCAGCGACGCCGACACCCGGCAGTCTCAACGGCGAACCCTTCGACTGGATCGCCGATGCCGACAGCCGGCTCGGCCCGGTGCTCGAAGCCGTCATCAACGGGCGTTATTGCTGGGTGCCGTTCAACGCGCTGACACGTGTGGTGATAGAAGCACCCAGCGACTTGCGCGATCTGGTCTGGGCGGCGGCCCAGCTCGAATTCAACAATGGCGGCGTTTCGGTGGCGCTGCTGCCTTGTCGTTACCCGGGCACGGTGGAAGAGGGCGACGCCACGCTGCTGCTGGCACGTGGCACCGATTGGCGCGAGATCGGGGCGATCCATGCAGCCGGCCCGATCACCACCACCACCGACGCTGGCAGCGATCTGGGTGGTTCGACTGCTGCGGCCGCTGCCTTGCCGCCTTTGCAATACCGCGGCCTGGGCCAGCGTGTGTTGTCCACCAGCGCGGCCGAATGTGGCTTGCTCGAAGTACGCGAGATCGTGCTGGCGCAGCCTGTCGCCGAGCCGTCCACCGACGACCAGGCACCGGGCGCCTGAGGGCGACGCGCCATCCCACGTCGACACCCATCCGCCTTATCCGCGCCCGCCCGTCCATGGCCAGCCCCTCCCCGCGTGATCGCCTGCAGCCTGCCTTGCTCGACCGGCTCACCGACGACGACCCCGCGAGCAGCGCCGAGGTGAACGAACGTCGCGTCATGACCAAGTCGCAGTTGCGTGCTGCCGTGCTGCGTGACCTGGGCTGGTTGTTCAATGCGGTGCAGCCGCTGGGTGCGGCCGGCGAGGGACACATGCACGCCGCCGCCTCGGTACTCAACTACGGACTGCCGCCGGTGTCGGGCCAGCTGGCGTCCAAGATCGACGTGGGCCAGATCGAGCTCGAACTCCGCACCGCGATCCTGCGCTTCGAGCCACGTATCCTCGAACATGAGCTGAGTGTGCACGCGGTGGAATCTGCCAGCGTGCTGGACAGCCACAACGTCATCGAGTTCGAGATTCGCGGCTGGTTGTGGGCCCAGCCGGTGCCACTCGAACTGCTGCTGCGCACCTCGCTCGATCTCGAAGCCGGCCAGGTTGAAGTGCGTGAACGCGGCGGCGTGACCAGTGCTGCAGCTGCCGCCGCCGTGCCGCTCGGAGCCCGTACGTGACAAGAGGCATCGACCCCGGCCTGCTGCGCCACTACAACGAAGAACTCGCCTACCTGCGCGAGATGGGCGCCGAGTTCGCCCAGCAGTTCCCCAAGATTGCCGGGCGCCTGGGCATGGACGGGCTGGAGGTGGCCGACCCCTACGTCGAACGCCTGCTCGAAGGGTTTGCCTTCATGAGCGCACGCGTGCAGCTCAAGCTCGACGCCGAATACCCGCGCTTCATCCAGCACCTGCTCGAATGTGTCTACCCCAACGCGTTGGCGCCCGTGCCGGCCATGGCGGTCATGCAGCTCTGGCCCGACCTGGCCGACCCGGCGCTGGCGCGTGGTGCACCGGTGCCGCGCGGCACGGCGCTGCACGCCGAACAGGCGCGTGGCCAGAACACCCGCTGCGAGTTCCGCACCGCGCATGCGCTGCAGCTCTGGCCGATCGAGATCGTGTCGACCCAGTATTTCAGCCATGCGCCTGATCTGCCGGCGGCACAGATTCCGGCCGTGCGCCAGGCGCGCGGCGGGTTGCGTATCCGCCTGCGTGTGCACGGTGGTTTGCGGTTCAGCCAGCTGCCGCTCGACCAGCTGGCCTTCTACATCGCCGCGCCCGACGACGTGGCCTGGCGCCTGCATGAGTTGATGTTCGGCGCCGCCCTGGGCACCTGGCTGGCGCCGGTGAGTGGTGCGGCGCGGCCGAGCAGCCAGGGCGTGGGCAACCTGCCGCCGGGTGCGTCGGCCGGCAACGGCCCGGCCACCATGACCGGTGCGGCCTTCGTGCCGCCGGCCGCCTTGTGGCGCGGTGCCGAATCGCTGCGCCCGCTGGGTTATGAGGACGACGAGGCCCTGCTGCCCGTCACGCTGCGCGGCTTTTCGGGCCATCGCCTGGTGCAGGAGCTGGCGGCCCTGCCGCAACGCTTCTTGTTCGTCGAGCTGGGTGATCTGCGCGCGCGGCTGGCACGGCTGGCCAGCACCGAGGTCGAGCTGTTCGTGTTGTTCTCGCGTGGTGATGCGGGGCTGGAAGCCCTGGTCGACGCCAGCAGCCTGGCGCTGAATTGCACGCCAGCGATCAACCTGTTTCCCAAACGGCTGGACCGCATCCAGACCAGCAGCGCGAGCTGGGAATACCACGTCGTGCCCGATCGCACGCGTCCCATCGACTACGAGCTGCACAGCCTGAGCACCGTGGTCGGCCACGGCACCGGCCGGGTGGCCGAACAGGTCTTCGCGCCGCTCTACCGCGCCACCCACGACGAAGGCGCCAACCACCCGGCCTACTACAGCCTGCGGCGCGAGCAGCGCCTGCCCTCGGCGCGCCAGCAGGACCACGGCGCCCGTTCGTCCTACATCGGCAGCGAAGTGTTCATCTCGCTGACCGACCCGAACAACCTGCCGTACGCCGAAGACGTGCGTCAGCTCTCGCTCACCGGCCTGGTGAGCAACCGCGACCTGCCGCTGCTGCTGCCCGGCGCTGGCCATCGAGATGCGCAGCGCGAGGCCCAGCGCGACGGTCGAGCCAGCAACGGCACCACCGCCACCACATCACCCGGCGGCTGGACGCTGGATCTGCCCGGACCGGTGCGCAGCGTCAGCTGCCAACGTGGCCCCACGCCGCCGCGTTCGCGCCTGCCGCAGGGTGACATCGGCTGGCAACTCATCAGCCAGCTCACGCTCAACTACCTCAGCATTGCGGGTGAAGACCCGCAGCGCGCCGCCGCGGCGCTGCGTGGCCTGCTCATCCACCACGGCGCGGCGCAGGACGCCAACTGGCGCAAGCAGGTCGAAGGCCTGCGCAGCGTGCGTGCACGCCAGGTGACACGCCGCCTGCCTTTTGCCGGCCCGCTGGCCTACGGCCTGGGTGTGGCGATCGACATCGAGGTGGACGAACTGGCGTTTCAGGGCGCCAGCGCCTTTCTGATGGGTGCGGTGCTCGATCGTTTCCTGGCCCGCCAGGCGGCCATCAACAGCTACACCGAAGTGCGGCTCAGCTCCATCAGCCGCGGCGCCATCATGAGCTGGCCGCCGCGGGTGGGCAGCGCGGCGTTGATCTGAGGCCCGGCATGGTCGACAGCAACCTCGGCTCGGTGCCTGACGCGGATGCCACCGCGCCCGCGCCGCTGGCGCCGCTACCGATCGGCGTGCCGCCTAACCCGTCACTGCCTGTCGCATCCGATGCGGCGGACAAGTGGTCGAGCGAACTGCCCGCCGCAGCGCAATTGGCCGAGTCGGCCGGAGCATCGGTGCATTTGTCTCAGGTGTTTGCCGAGCCGGCCGAAGCGTCGGTGCAGTTGTCTCAGGTGATGCCTGATGGTGTGTCCGAGCAGGTGCTGGCGGCGGCGCATATCGCCGTCACATCGCGTGCCCCGGCCACAGTGGTCGGCGTGTGGCCAGGACTGCCCACGCCGCCCGAATACCTGCAGGCCTGGCAGAAGCTGCAAGTTTCACTGGGCAAGGCGCCCTGGCAACACGACTACTTCCAGCTGCTGCGCTGGGTCGATGCGCTGCATCCGCAACTGCCTCGGCTCGGCCAGGCGCTGCGCCCGCGCGACGAAGCGCTGCGTATCGGCCAGGACCCGGAGCTGAGTTTTGCGCCCGCCGCCCTGCACAGCTTCGGCCCCAACCGAGGCGGACTGACGCGGGTCGGTCAGCGCTTCTTCGGCCTGTTCGGCCCGATGGGGCCGATGCCGCTGCATCTGACCGAATACGTGCGCGAGCGCCAGCGCAGCTACGGCGACGCGACACCGCAGGCGTTTGCCGACATCTTCCAGCACCGCGCCAGCCTGCTGTTCTACCGCGCCTGGGCCCAGGCTCAACCGGTGAGCCACATCGACCGGCCGGGCGACGACGCCTTCGGCCGCTGGGTGGGCGCCATCGCCGGCCTGGGCCAGCCGACCTTGCTGGGGCGCGACCACGTCGCCGACCATGCCAAACGCCTGCATGCCGGCGCCCTGGCGCGCGGGCCACGCAACGCCGAGGGGCTGGTGCACATCGTCAGCCAATATTTCAAGGTGCCGGTGCGGCTGGAGCCCTACGTCGGCCATTGGCTGCAGCTGGACCCGGCCCAGCGCCTGGCGTTGAACCGACCGGCCAGTGGTGTGCCGGCGGGGCGACGACTCGGCCGCGCCGCTGCGGGCGCAGGAGGCAACTCGGCTGCCGGCAGTCGTCAGGCGTCTTCTGGCGTCGTCGTGCCGGGCTTGCTGGGCCAGAGTGCGGCCGCTGGCTTGCGGGTATGGGATCGGCAAAGCCGCTTCCGTCTGCACCTGGGGCCGCTGAGCCTGGCGCAGTATGAAAGTTTTCTGCCCGGCCAGCCGGCGTTGCTGGCCTTGCGCGACTGGTTGCGCCTGTATGCCGGCCTGGGCCTGTCATGCGAGATCAGGCTGATCCTGCGTGGCGCCGACGTGCCCGCCGCTCGCCTGGGCTGTGTCGACCGTGATGGCGACCGTGGTGCCGATCGGGATGGTGGTCGCGGTGGCGTCAAGCTTGGCCGCACGAGTTGGCTAGGCCCCCGGCGCGGCAATTCGCAGACGCCCTCACCGGACCGCGGTGACCTGGTCTTTCTGGTCGAGCCGGCGGCCTGACCCGGTCCGTCGCCCCAGTCATCGACGTCACACGCCCATCGCAAGTAGCCATCCGACAACTGCCGCCTACCGCTTGCCGTTTGCCAGAACGCTGTTCGAAGACCCATGACCTTCAGGTGACCCCATGACCGAGATCTCACGCACCGCCTTGTTCGGCAAGCTCAACCCGCTGGCCTACAAGGCCATCGAAGGTGCCACGGTGCTGTGCAAGGTGCGCGGCAACCCCTACGTGGAACTGCAGCACTGGTTCACCCAGATCCTCAACACGCAGGACTCGGACTTCCACCGCGTCATCCGGCACTACGAGCTCGACACGTCGGCGCTGGTGGCCGATCTGACGCGAGCGCTCGACCGGCTGCCACGCGGTGCCTCGTCGATCAGCGACCTGTCGAGTTTCATCAGCGACACGGTCGAGCGCGCCTGGGTCTACGGCTCGCTGATGTACGGCGCCCAGCAGGTGCGCACCGGCCACCTGCTGGTGGGCATGCTCAAGACGCCGACGCTGCGCAACGTGCTGTTCTCGATCTCGAAGCAGTTCGAACGTATCAAGCTCGACGACCTGACCGATCGCTTCACCACGCTGCTCGAAGCTTCACCCGAGCAGCACCAGGGCGCCAGCGAGAGTGGCGCCGCGCCGGGTGAAAACAGCGATGCCATCGCCCCCGCCGCCATGGGCAAGCAGGAGGCCCTGAAGCGTTTCACCACCGACCTGACCGAACAGGCCCGCGCCGGCAAGATGGACCCGATCGTCGGACGTGACGACGAGATCCGCCAGGTGGTCGACATCCTGATGCGCCGGCGCCAGAACAACCCCATCCTGGTGGGCGAGGCGGGCGTGGGCAAGACAGCGGTGGTGGAAGGTTTTGCCCAGCGCATCGCGCGTGGTGACGTGCCGCCGGCGCTGAAGGACGTCGAATTGCGCGCGCTCGATGTCGGCCTGCTGCAGGCCGGCGCCAGCATGAAGGGTGAGTTCGAGCAACGCCTGCGCGCCGTCATCGACGAGGTGCAGGCCAGCGCCAAACCGATCATCCTGTTCGTCGACGAGACCCACACGCTGGTGGGCGCCGGTGGTGCGGCCGGCACGGGTGACGCGGCCAACCTGCTCAAGCCCGCGCTGGCGCGCGGCACGCTGCGCACGGTGGGCGCCACGACCTTTGCCGAATACAAGAAGTACATCGAGAAAGACCCCGCGCTGACGCGGCGTTTCCAGAGCATCCAGGTCGACGAGCCCGACGAGCGCCGCGCCATCCTGATGATGCGAGGCGTGGCCAGCACGATGGAAAAACACCACAAGGTGCAGATCCTCGACGAGGCGCTCGAAGCCGCGGTCAAGCTCAGCCACCGCTACATCCCGGCACGCCAGCTGCCCGACAAGAGTGTCAGCCTGCTCGACACCGCTTGCGCTCGTGTGGCCGTGAGCCTGCACGCCACACCGGCCGAGGTGGACGACACCCGCAAACGCATCGAGGCGCTCGAGACCGAACTCGGCATCATCGGCCGTGAGCAGGCCATCGGCATCGACGTGGCGGAGCGTGAGGCGGATGCCAGCACCAAGCTTGCGGCCGAGCGTGAACGGCTGGCGTCACTCGACCTGCGCTGGGGCCAGGAGAAGGCATTGGTCGACGAACTGCTGAGCTTGCGTGCCAAGCTGCGCGGCGCCGTGCGCCCGGTGGAAGGCACGGGCAGTGCACTCGAAGCAGCTGCCGCACATGTCGCTGAAGGCGCGGCCGCCGCTCCGCGGCCACTCAGCGACGGCGAACGCGCCGAAGCGCTGGCCCGTCTGCACGAAGTGCAAGGACAACTCGCCGCACTGCAGGGCGAGAACCCGCTCATCCTGCCCACGGTCGACTACCAGGCCGTGGCCACGGTGGTGGGCGACTGGACCGGCATTCCGGTCGGGCGCATGGCCCGCAACGAGATCGACACCGTGCTCAAGCTGCCGGTGCTGCTGGGCCAGCGTGTGATTGGCCAGGACCATGCGATGGAGATGATCGCCAAACGCATCCAGACCAGCCGCGCCGGCCTGGACAACCCGAGCAAGCCCATCGGCGTGTTCATGTTGGCCGGCACCTCGGGTGTGGGCAAGACCGAAACCGCGCTGGCGCTGGCCGAGGCGCTGTACGGCGGTGAGCAGAACCTCATCGTCATCAACATGAGCGAGTACCAGGAGGCTCACACGGTGAGCTCGCTGAAAGGTGCGCCGCCCGGCTATGTGGGTTACGGCGAAGGCGGGGTGCTGACCGAAGCCGTGCGCCGCAAGCCCTACAGCGTGGTGCTGCTCGACGAGGTCGAGAAGGCCCACCCGGACGTGCACGAGTTGTTCTTCCAGGTCTTCGACAAGGGTTTCATGGAAGACGGCGAAGGCCGTGTCATCGACTTCAAGAACACCCTCATCCTGCTCACCACCAACGCCGGCACCGACCTGATCGCCGCGCTGTGCAAGGACCCGGACCTGATGCCCGACCCCGACGGCATGGCCAAGGCGATCCGCGAGCCGCTGCTCAAGATCTTTCCGCCTGCGCTGCTGGGCCGGTTGGTGACCATCCCGTATTACCCGCTCAGCGACGAGATGCTGGGCAAGATCGTCAGGCTGCAGCTGGATCGCATCAGGAAACGTGTCGAGGCGCGCTACAAGATCCCGTTCAGCTACGGCGACGACGTCATCAAGCTGGTGGTGAGCCGCTGCACAGAGAGTGAATCGGGCGGTCGCATGATCGACGCGATATTGACGAACACGATGCTGCCGGATATCAGCCGCGAGTTCTTGAATCGGATGCTCGAAGGCAAGGCCATCGAGCGTGTTCGAGTTTCCGCGGTGGACAGTGGCTTCAGCTACGACTTTGGCGTCGCGGTTTGACTTTCCGGGCTAGACGTCCATTGCCCGAAGGGATTGCGTGCCCGGTTTCGCAGCCTCGAATGCAGATGTCGACGAGTGCGCCAGCAGGGTGTGGAGGGATGTGATTGAACCTTGCTCACCTGGCGCCGCAAAGGAGTCCAGGCTGAGGTGGTTGCATCGGGTGCTCGGCATCGCCGCCATGGGTGGCACATTCAGGAGTAGCGAGATGGCATTGGTTCTCATCGAAACAGGTCCTCAGTGGTTCATCTGTGAGTCGAGCGCCGGCGCTCCCTTCAAGGCCAACGACGCAGTCACGATCGGGGCGGCGTCCGGCGGAGCGGTCAAGCTGGAAGGCCGCGTCGTCGAGACTCGGACCGCCAACTTTGGCAACCCTGCGAAGCAGACGTTGCAACTCAGCATCGCCATGACCAGTGGTGACCTCACCGGCTTCAAGAACGAAGGTGCGTTTGCCGGCTGCAAGATCAAGAGTGGTGCTTCGGAGGCCATCGTGCACCCGGCCTGCAAGACGAAGTATTCGTCGCAGCTGTTCAAGGTCAGCGAACTGCAGAAGATGTTCGACAAGGCGGTGGCTGTGATCAAGGCTGCCAGCGACGGCAAGAACGACGCCTTCGTGAAGAAGTGGTTCGGCACCATCGCAACGTCCAAGGGATCCGAACTGGCGAAGATTCACCAGCGTTGCAGTGAACTGAGCAGTGGAGTCGAGTGCCTGACAACCGCAGTATTCGAGGTCGTGGGCGGGGAATTCCTGGGCGGCATCGATCCGAAGGTCAAGGGCAGGTTGAAGGGTGGCCCCGTCTGTCGCATCCAGCTTGGGAAGGGTTTCTCGTATACACGTTATAGCTGGGGTGAAAGGGTGGCGACCATCGTGCATGAGTTGACACACTGGATCCTCGGTACCGTCGATGCCAAGTTCGGGGCCGAGGACGCTTATGGCGTCAAGTGCATTCAGCTCTCGCAAGACCCGCGTGAATGCTCCAAGGCCCTCAACAACGCCGACAACTGGGCGTTCTACATCTGCGAATACCGTGGCATCGACACGGCCAACGACTGGCGCTACTTCACCGAGGAAGAGATGAAGAGCCGTGGTCCGTTTTCGCAGGACCCGAAGAACACCGACATGTTGCTGATCGCCTGAGTCGCGAGCACCGCGCTCGGCAAGCCGATTCGAGCTGATCCCCGGGATGGCCACTACACGGCCTGGCGTGGACGGAATCCGTGCCTGGTGGTGGCAATCATTCATCCAGGGCGTCAGATCAGCGGCTGGTCAGTCGAGGCAAGCCGCTGCGCATCGCTGCGGCTCTGCACCTGGGCAACGGCAGCAGACAATTCTTCTGACAGGAGGTATTCATGGGCGGCACTGACTCCACCACACCCCTACTGGTCAAACACGCCGAATGGCTCAAGGGCACCTCGATGCTGCTGCGCGCCCGTAGCACGGCCTTGCGTGCGGTCGACAACGAGTTGTTGCTCTACGAACGCACGCCCTCGGTGATGCAGCTGGCCAAGCTCGAGCAGGCCTTTGCGGCGTGGAAGGCTTCCAAGGGTGACGACGACACCTGGAAGGGCAGCGGGCGCAACAAGAACGAGCTGATCACGCTGCTCGACGCAGAGTTGAGCGGCGGCGCCGACAACGATGCCTTGCGCGGCACACCGTCGTTCATGGACCCGGCGCTGATCAACGCGCGTCTCGGCGTGATCTACCTGTTCGGCAAGCTCGACTGCAGCGACAGCATCTTCAAGATCGTGCTCAACGGTGCGCTCGACGTGACGTCGGCGGGCATGGACTTCGGCGACGTCGGTGACGTGGGCGAGAAGATCGGCACCGGGCTCGAGAAGAGCCGTGACCTGATGAGCAAGGCAGCCGACAAGGTCGAGAACAAGATCCGCTCGCGCAAGGGCGAGCAGACCGTGAGCAGCGACCAGCTGATCGACGCGCCGGTGAAGCTGCCCGCCAGCGAGCGCATCCAGCGCATGTGGCAGTCGCTGCGCGAAACCATCTACCAGTTCGGCCTGAAGGTGATCGAGCTGATCCGCGCCCAGCTGGCTGCGGCACGCGAAAGGATCACCGGCATGATCGCCGACCCCGGCCAGGCACTGCTGGACAACCTGCCCGGCGTGCTGCGCAAGATCTGCGACTTCCTGGCCGGCAAGTTCCTCGCTGCGGTGGCGCCGTTCATCGGTGCGGGGCTGGACATTGCCAAGGGCGTGGCCAACACGGTGGATTCGGGCATCACCAAGTTCAAGGAATGGCTGCAGGGCCGCGACGTGGCGGTGTTGGCGGGCCACCCCGGCACCATCATCCAGGCGATCCGCCGGGCCATGTGGTTCAGCATCGGTGCCGGGCTGTACGACACACTCAAGGGCGGGCTCAAGCTGGGGCTCGAGTTTGCCTCGTCGGGCGCGTCGGCCATCGGCTCGCTGGTGGTGTCGCTGGTCGAGGCGGTGGTCAAGACGATCTGGAAACTCATCGAGATCGTGCGCATGCGTGCCTTCTTCAAGCAGGCGCGCGAGCTCTGGACTGTGCGCGGTGAGGCCAACGCATTGCACACCCGCCCCATCGCCTTCAACAACTGGTTCAAGAGTTATGCGGTCGACATGCCGGCCTTGTCGGTGCTGGCGCTCAACACTGGCATCTGCGGCGACAAGCAGCACTTCCTGCAGATGTACAGGGGCGACGACAACATCGTGTCGCAAAACGAGTTCGACGCCGGCTGCAAGTACGTCGACGAACTCAAGGTCTGGGGTGCCGGCTACCTCAACGATTGCGGCTACAACTTCACCAGCGCCGACCCGGTCGTCGACGGCCTGCTCAAGATGGCTCAGAGCCACAGCAAGGAACTCGGTACGGGTGAAAAGGCCTGGCAGTTCGCGCTGGGGTTCCTGAATGCTTGAGCGCCAGAGTGCCTGGGCTGTCCCGGCATGTCCGGACGCCTGCGTCGTCTCGCGCAGGTCCGGGACACGGCCTGCCATGGCTGGCCTGCTGTGCCATGTGACCTTGGGATGCGCTGCCTGGCGGCGGCTGATGTTGAAATTGGCGAGCCCCACAGTTGCCACTCGCCCAGGCCGCACACCATGACGACTCAGACCGACGCAGCGCAGCCCGCCCCCGCCGAAGTGACGCTGGCCGATGCGCTGAAGATGGCCATCGAGATGCAGCAGAACCGGCTGTACGACGGGGCGGAGACGCTGTACCGGCGCATCCTCCAGGCTTCGCCCGGCTTGCCCGACGCGTTGCACTTCCTGGGCATGTTGCTGTACCAGCGCGGCCAGGCCGAGGAAGGCATCGGCTGCATCGAGCAAGCGCTCGATCGTGACCCGAGCTACGCCGGCGCGTACAACAACCTGGGCAACATCCACGCCTCGCGCGGCGATCTGCTGCCGGCCACGCTGGCGTATCAGCGCGCCCTGGCGCTGGCCGAGCCGCAGAGCACCGAGGCGGCCGACCTGCACAACAACCTGGGCGCGCTGTACAAGGTGCAAAAGCGCTACGACGAAGCCCGGGTGGCCTACGAACGCGCCATCGCGATCCACGCCCGGCATGTCAACGCCCACAACAACCTGGGCCTGTTGTGTGCCGCGCAGGGTGATCTCGAGGGTGCCATCCGCTGCTACATCACCGCACTCGAACTCATGCCCGGCAACACCGACGGGCGCAAGATGCTGGGCATCACCTACTACACGGTGGGCAAGATCGCCGAGGCGGCCGAGGTGTTTCGCCAATGGTTGCAGCGCGAGCCCGAGCACCCGGTGGCGCGCCACATGTACGCGGCCTGTTCGGGCGTGAACACGCCGCAGCGTGCGCCCGACGACTATGTCGAATACACCTTCGACCGATTTGCTGCCAGCTTCGAGCAGCAACTGACCGAACGGCTCGAATACAAGGCGCCGCAACTGTGTGCCACCATGCTGCAGCGCCACCTGCCGCCGCCTGCCGCCCAATTGGTCGTGCTGGACGCTGGTTGCGGCACGGGATTGTGTGGCCCGCTGGTGGCGCCCTGGGCGCGCACGCTGGCAGGTGTCGACCTGTCGCGCGGCATGCTCGACCAGGCGCAGACCAAGGGCGTCTACGCCGACCTCTACAAGGCGGAACTCACCGAGTTCCTGCAACTCTCGCCGGGCCAGTGGGATGTGGTGCTGTCGGCCGACACCTTGTGCTACTTCGGTGATCTGCAGGCCTTCATGCACGCCACGGCGCAGGCGCTGCGGCCGCACGGCTGGCTGGTGTTCACGGTCGAGGCGCTGGCCAACGAGGTGGATCAGCCGTTCCGCCTGCAGCCACATGGACGTTATGCGCATGCCCGCGCCCATGTGCGAGCCACGCTCGACACCGCGGGCCTGGCCGTGGTCGATATCGACGCCGTGGTGCTGCGCCAGGAAGGTGGCAAGCCGGTACACGGCTGGCTGGTGGCGGCCCGGCGGGCCTGAGCAGCGTCGGCTTCGGCAATGACCGCTTGCCGACGGTGGTGATGACCGCGGCCAGCCGACGGTGACTTTCGTCGCTTTACCCGCCGGAGGTGGCTTTCTACCCTGCAGTGAACAACGCAGCGCTTCATGGCCAACCCGATCACCGTCAGCAGCCCCTTGCCGGCTCAGGACTTGTTCTTCGAGTCCATGCATTACCGCGCCGGTCTGAGCTCGCTGGGTGAACTCGAACTCGATCTGCTCAGCCCCAAGTCGGGGCTGGATCCGCTCGCATTGCTGGGCCAACCGCTCACCGTGTCGGTGCTGCTGCGTGACGGCGCCAAGCGCCACTTCAGCGGGCTGGTGAGCCGCTTCGGCATGGGGCGGCCGGTGGCGCAGGCCTCGCAGGGCGGCGCGGGTGGCCGGGCTGGTCCGACGTCGGGTTCGGCGGCCGGTCTGGCCGCCAGCGCCGCGCAGCAGTTCGGCGGGGCGGGGCAGGGGCGCTACTTCTCGTACCGCGCGGTGGTGGTGCCGTGGTTGTGGTTTCTGACGCGCACGGCGGACTGCCGCATCTTCCAGGACCAGACGGTGCCCGACATCGTCAAGGCGGTGTTCGGCGACCACCCGATTGCCAGCTTCGAGTTCAAGCTGTTTCGCAGTTACCGCAAGCTCGGCTACTGCGTGCAGTACCGCGAGAGCGACTACAACTTCGTGGCCCGCCTGCTCGAGGAGGAGGGCATCTACTGGTACGTGGAGCACAGCGACGGCGCACACAAGGTGGTGCTGGTGGATGCCACCGGCGCGCACGATGCCTCGCCGCATTGCGCCTCGTTGCCCTACACCGAAGATCTGGCGCATGCCCCGCCCGACAAGGAGTTCGCCACGCGCTGGAGCTTTGCCGAAGGCGTGAAGACCGGCAAGGTGGCGCTGACGAGCTACGACTTCGAGCGGCCGTCGACGTCGCTCAAGGTCGACGCGGTGCGCGAGCGCAGCTATAGCCACAGCGACTACGAGGTGTTCGACTTCGAAGGCGACTACATCCAGTCCGCCGACGGCAGCCAGTACGCCGACAACATGGCCGACGCGCTGCAGACGCGTTTCATCCGCCACCATGCCCATGCCAATGCGCTGGGGGTGGAGGTGGGCCGGCGCCTGAAGATCACCCGGCACCCGCGCGACAAGCTCAACGCCGAATACCTCATCACCGACCTGGACGTGCATGCGCAGCTGGCCGAACACGGCTCGGCCCACGCCCAGTCGCATTTCGAATGCGAGTTCTCGGCCATCCCGGCGGCGCAGCAGTTCCGCCCCGGCGAGCGCACGCGCAAGCCGGTGGTGCAGGGGCCGCAGACGGCAGTGGTGGTGGGGCCAGCGGGTGAGGAGATCTTCACCGACAAGTACGGCCGAGTGAAGGTGCAGTTCCACTGGGACCGCTACGGCAAACGCGACGAGAAAAGCAGCTGCTGGGTGCGTGTGAGCCAGCCCTGGGCCGGCAAGAACTTCGGCTTCATGCAAATACCGCGCATCGGTCAGGAGGTGGTGGTCGACTTTCTCGAAGGCGACCCCGACCAGCCGCTCATCACCGGGCGCGTCTACAACGCCGAACAGATGCCGCCCTGGGACCTGCCCGCCAACGCCACACAAAGCGGTGTGCTCACCCGGTCGTCGCAAGGCGGCTCCTACGGCACTGCCAACGCCCTGCGCTTCGAGGACAAGAAGGGCAGCGAACAACTCTGGATTCACGCCGAGAAAAACCAGGACATCGAGGTCGAGAACGACGAAACCCACTGGGTCGGCCACGACCGCACCAAGACGGTGGACCATGACGAGACCACCCACGTCAAACACGACCGCACTGAGACGGTGGACAACAACGAGACGATCACCATCGGCGTGAATCGCACCGAGATGGTGGGCTCGAACGAGAGCATCACGATCGGCTCCAACCGCAGCATCACGGTGGGTGGCAGCGAAACCGCCACGGTGGCCATGCAACGCACCCATGCCGTCGGGGTGAACGAAAGCATCGCCATCGGCGCTGCGCAGGAGATCGCCATCGGCGCCGCCCAGGTGGTGGCCGTGGGTGCGGCGCAGACCATCACGGTAGGCGCCAACCAGAGCACCAGCGTCGGCGCCGATCAAAGCACCAGCGTGGGCGCCAAGCAGTCCACCGACGTGGGCGGCGACCGCAGCATCAACGTGGGTGGCGGGCAGACCACCAACGTGGCCGAGGCCCGCAGCACGTCGATCGGCAAGGACGACAAGCTGCAGGTGGGCAAGAAGTTCTATCTCGAAGCCGCCGACGAGATCACTCTCAAGACCGGTGACGCCAGCATCACGCTCAAGAAGGACGGCACCATCCAGATCAAGGGCAAGGACATCACCCTGTCGGGCAGCGGCAAGATCGGCGTCAAGGCCTCGAGCGACCTGGTGCTCAAGGGCTCCAAGATCGCGCAGAACTGAGCGGGCCGCTCGGCGCTTCACCACCATGCTGCAAGTCGTCAACCACACGCCCTTCGTGGCCTCGCTGTCGGTCTTCCCCGACCCGACGGGCGTGGAGACGGCTTACATGGTTGTCAAGGCCACGTTCAGCTTCGATGCTCACGGCGTCGAACTTGCTGCCAAGCAGGCGCAGTTGCTGGCCGCCGACGTGTTCTGGGGTGAGCCGGTGAGCAGCAGCATCCGTGCGGTGGGTGAATTCGCGCTGAGCAAACCGTCGACCGACGTGTTGCTGGTGGGCCACGCGGTCGCACCCGATCCCGGCACCCATGTGGCCGATGTGAGCCTGCGCGTCGGCCCGGTGGCGCGTTGCATCCGGGTGTTCGGCGATCGGGTCTGGCAAAAACGTGGTGGCCAGTGGCGGCCCTCGGATCCCCAGCCGTGGGAGCGTATGCCGCTGCGTTGGGAACTGGCATGGGGCGGTGTCTGCGCTGCCCAGGGTGACGAGGTGCCCGACCACGAGCCTCGCAATCCGGTCGGCCGGGGCCTGGTCGCGAACAAGTCCCAACCCGCTGACCTGCAGCCGCTGCCCAATCTCGAAGACCCTGCGGCGCTGTTGTCCCGGCCACAGGACCGCCCGGCGCCGGTGTGTTTTGCGCCCATTGCACCAACCTGGCAACCGCGTCGCAGCCATGCCGGTACCTACGACGAAGCCTGGGTGACCGGCCGAGCGCCGTATCTGCCGCTGGACTTCGACCCGCGCTACTTCCAGGTCGCCCCCTCGGGGCTGATCTCGCCGGCCTGGCTCGAAGGTGATGAAGCGGTCGAGCTGATCGGCTTTCACGGCGGATCGATGCAATTCGACCTGCCCGCCTGTGGCCTGGACCTGGTGGCCGATTTCGACGGCAAGAAGACGCCGCTAGAGCCACGGCTGGAGATGGTCTTGGTCGAACCCGACGTCGGCCGCCTGCAACTGCTTTGGCGCGCTGCACTCACGGTCGACAAGAAGCTGCTCAAGCTCAAGGACGTGACCGTGCGCAGCCGCGTCTATGCACGCGATGGTTCGCGCGCCGCACCGCTGGGTCAGATGTCAGGCGGCTTGCCTTCGGCCTATGCCGAGGCGGTGTGAGGCCATCGTGAGCGACTCGGCCAACAACATCGTCATCGTGAACGCTGGCGTCGTC
Source organism: Candidatus Intricatilinea gracilis (assembly GCA_016702605.1). Taxonomy (GTDB): domain Bacteria; phylum Pseudomonadota; class Gammaproteobacteria; order Burkholderiales; family Burkholderiaceae_C; genus Sphaerotilus; species Sphaerotilus gracilis. The sequence continues at coordinate 16,359 of JADJDQ010000003.1, read as the reverse complement.
TCGCCGATCGGCCTGAGCCTGGCCGAGACGGCGGCGTCGGCCCGCGCGCGCGTGGCCCGCATCCGCGAAATCGATTGGCGCGACCGGCGTTTCGAACCCTTCATCGTCGGCACCGTGCCCGACGATGGCCTGCCCGACCTGGCCGAGGCGCTGGCCGATCAGCCGCTGCAGTTCCGCGAAGCGCGCATGTTGCGGTTGGCCCAGGTGGCGCTGGAAGATGTGCTCGCGCCGCTGCGCCCACAAGGTGGTGATGCGCCGCCTGCACAGTCGCATGGCTCGCCGGCCTGGACGCCCATTCCGCTGCTGCTCAGCCTGCCCGAGCAGCACACCACGCTGCCACTGAAACCCGCCAAATTCCTTGCCCGACTGGCACAGCAGGCACCCGATCTGATCGACGTGAGCCGCAGCGTCGCCGTGCCGCGTGGCCGCGCCGGTGGCCTGATGGCGCTGCGCGAAGCCGCGGCGCGCCTCACCCGCGGCGACAGCCCTTTCGTGCTGGTGGGCGGCGTCGACACGCTGGTCGACCTCTACGTGCTGGGCACGCTGGACATGCAGGGCCGTATCCGCAATGAGGTCAACAGCGATGGATTCAGTCCGTCCGAAGGTGCGTCCTTCCTGCTGCTGGCGCTGGCTTCCACCGCGCAGCAGCGTGGCCTCACCCCGCTGGCTCAATTGTTCGGCCAGGCCAGCGGCCATGAACCCGGCCACCTCTACGCCAACGAACCCTACCTGGGCGAAGGACTGGCCGGCACCTTCGCCAGCTTGCTGGCCGACACGCCGCCGCCCGAACCCATCGCCTGCGTCTACAGCAGTTTCAACGGCGAACGTTACTGGGCCCGCGAGTTCGGCGTGGCGCGCCTGCGCCAGTCGAAATCCTTTGCCCCCGAACACCAGATGGAACATCCGGCCGAATGTTTCGGCGACCTCGGCGCCGCCCACGGAACCGCCCTGGCCGCCCTGGCCGCACACGGTGTCAGCCTCGGCTACCGCAGCGCGCCGTGCCTGGTCTATGCGTCGTCCGACTACGGCGACCGTGCTGCCTCGCTGCTCGCACGAGCGCACTGAACACAAGCCCATAGCCATCGACTCGCAAGTCCGCCCGCCTGCCACCAAACCCATCAACCCGCCGCGCACGAGCCAAGCACCATGCCCAGCACCGTTCACAACATCACCGGCTTCGCCCACAAGGGCAGCGGCGGCATGAGCATGGTCTTCCCCGACGTGTGCAAGACTCCCGCGCCACCCGCGCCCTTCGTGCCCATCCCCTACCCGAACATCGGCAAGGCCTCGGATACCTCGCAAGGCACGACCAAGGTCGAAGCCGACGGCCAGATGGTCATGGTGAAGGGGGCCAAGTACATGATGAGCGCCGGCGACGAAGCCGGCTCCATCGGTGGCGTCATCAGCGGAGTATTCAAGCAGGAATGCGAGTTCCTCATGTATTCGTTCAACGTGATGCTCGAAGGCAAGAACGTGTGCCGCATGGGGGATCCGTTGTGGCATAACAAGAAGAATATTTGCGGCTAGAGGTCGGGGTTGCTTCCCGTCGGAGAAAGCACAATGCAGGCAGGTGAGACTGTTCTAGTGGCGTTCATTAATGAACGCAATACCCAAGTCAAGTGTGAAACCAAGGCTGACGATGAAGAATGGAAGGCCATTCTTGACGGCAGCTCAAGTCGCCTAGGATCGGCATTGGGAAACAAGCCTGAAGCCACTCTAAAGAGCCAGCTCTCCGCTAAGCGATGGCCTTCGCAGGCTCACCACTTGGTACCCTTTGAGACCCTCAAGAAGCATCCGATCAAGAACTGGCTCAAGGAAAAGGGAAGCTCGAAGATTTGGGCCGACACGGCCTACGACGTGGACCACAAGAAAAATGGCATGTGGATGCCCTACGCTTCCAGCCTGAAAGAGTGGACGACCAAGGCCACATCGGCGAAGGATCGGGCCAATAACCGTGAACTCATGTTCACCGTGATGGGCCTGGCACAAATTCAGCTGCACCAAAGTCGTCACAGTCTGCGCAATCGCTATGGCATCGGTGAGGCGCCCTATCACGTTCGCGTCAACAAGTACTTGCGACACATTCAGGACGGCATGCTGCGGCATGAGGGAAAGCGCCGCGATGGCGAGCCGGTTTGTCGAGACTGTTTCAATGGAAAGAGGGCCAAGCTCTTCCCGCCACGGGCCAACATCATTGGGTTCGTTGACAAGGCGTCCTTGCTCCTGAAAGGAGACATCAAGGCGATGAAGATCTTTGTATCGAGAATTGCCGCGGAGTTTGCACAGGCGGGTGGTTTTGACTAAAGGCATGAATCATGAAGTACTACCAGATGGCTTGGCGCGTTCCTGGCGATGCCTCGATCGTGTATCAGCAGAACCTCATTGATGTCCCGTTTTGGTCTGGACACTCAATATCAAGTGAGATGATGGAGCCCTTAGATCTGTTGCTGGACGAAGACTTCGCGGATGGCCAATTGCCAACCTTTTACGACACGCCCGCGCTGGTCGCGCGTAAGACGTTTCATGCAGCGTTGGTGGCAGCCGGGGTTTCGAACCTGGAGGTCTTTCCGGCTCAAATCCGAGACGAAACGCGCAAGAAGGTCATCAATGACTATGTCTTGCTGAACGTGATTGGCTTGGTTTCCTGCGCGGATCTTGATCAGTCCGAGTACGGCAACCTTGGCGACGAAGAAGAACCACTCCTTGTGATCGACAAGCTCGTGATCAAGGCCGACAGAGTGAAGGGACTCGACATGTTCCTGGTAATGGAGGATCCACAGTTTATGGTCGTCAGTGAACGGGTCTGCAAGCATCTCGAACGGTTAAACCTGGATGACCTATTTCTAGAGGAACTTGAGAGTGTCTAGCGCTAGCGGCCACAGAAAGGGCTCTTCAAATGCATCCCATGACCTTGGTTTCCGCCATCGCGGCTCAGAAAGCAGCCTATGACGGTCATTTCTTTCGCGCTCGCCTTGTTTCCACAGATGCCGAAGGCAGAATTCTGGTGAAGGGCATTGACGACTGCAGCATTGCCTGCGATGTCATTGAAAGTCTAGACAATCAATCGCTGGTGCCCGGCGATGAAGTGTTGGTTTATGTCTGCGACAGCAATTCAAATGGCATTGTGATCGGACGGATTGGTCGGCACGGCTCAATGAGACCGAACACTCAGGTGGTGATTCGGGCAACAGAGTCTTTGTCCCTGAACTGTGGTGATTCGTCAGTCAGCCTCCGCGCCGACGGCAAAGTCCTGATCAAAGGCGAAGACGTGACCGTCCGTGCCAAGGGCACCCAACGCATCCGCGCCGGCACGGTATCCATCAACTGATTCGCCGGCAAAGACTCGTCACCCACACATGGCCGCCGAGCGCGCTCGATATATCGCCGACCTACTTCAAGTCCATCTTGAGGATCTGGCGTTTCTCTGGGGCCAGCGTCGCGAAGCACTGAGTTCCCGCAGACACACGCTGCGTGAATATGGCGAGTTGAACGAACGGATCGAAGCGCATGTGCAGGGGTTGCTGGTCGCAGACACTGCGGCGTTGCTTGAACTGCTGAAGCCGCAACTCACGGCCAAGGATCGTGACGAGGCGTTTGCTGCGGGGTATGGGCTGTTGCGCTTGAACGATTCGGCTGCCACGCATATCGTCGTCGTCGAGTTTCTGCGCGCCGAAGGCGCCACGTTGGCCGGCCTGCGCGATGCCTTGAGTCTGGCACCCCATGCCTTGTTTGCACACGAGATGCAGGGGGCGCTGGTGCATGCCAAGCCGTTCACTGCTGTGAGTGCTGCGGTGGTGCTGGCCAATCACCGGTTGTTGGACGGCCAGTCCGAGCGTTTGTCGCGCCTGCTGACGGCCGGGCACGAGCTGGTTTGTGAACTGGCTTGGCGAGCAGCGGCCCTGTGTGATGCGGCTGCGGTGGCTGCGTCGGCGACGGTCGCTGACGAACTCACGTCGCGGCGGCCGTATCGGCACGTGCTGGCCCACCCGTCAGCCGCGGTGCGGCATGCTGGCTGGGGCGCAGTGGCCTGGGCGGGACAGCAGCGAGCCTTGCCGGCCTTGCGGCAGGCGGCGGGGTCAGGAGACCGGGTGGCGCTGCACTGGTTGGCGGTGCTGGGTGGCGAGGAAGACGTGGCACTGGTGCAGCGCGCCGCGGTGGCCTTGAATGACGTGCCGGCATGCTGCGAGTTGCTGGCGCGGCTCGGCCATGCTTCGTCGCTGCCGGCCTTGTTGCAGTGGATGGAGGGCGCGGAGGTAGTCGCGGCCGCGGCGGCAGGTGCGGCGTTCACTCGCATCACAGGCATCGACGTGCGCGGGCGGCGCATCACCGCGCCGGTGCCTGACGATGCCGACGACTTCACCCGCGAGATGGCGCCAGAGCTCTGGCTGCCCGATGTGCGCAAGGCTCGGTCGGAGTTCGAGCGCCACAGCGACACCTGGACCCAGGGCACCCGTTGGTGTCAGGGGCACCGGGTGGACGAGGCCATCACCCGCGAGGTGCTGCTGCAACTCGATCTCGAAGCACGCTGGGACGCTGCGGCGCGCGCCGCGCTGGCCGGTCGGGCGTTGTCGGTGCCGCCTCCGGTGCATTGACAGCGACTGCGGTCATCCATCACCCGTTCAGCTCGTGCCCGCCTCCAGGTGAGGGCTCGCGATGGCGGTGTCGATGGGCCGCATGCCTTGCGATTCACTCCGCCGTGACTTCGATTCGCGCCCGCGCCATGCAGGTCGTCGCAAACAGAAGGTGGTGACAGTCGCCCGCCGGCACAGTGCCGCCATGGACGCACAACGCGTCTTCGAACAAGGCGGCAGCGCAACACCGCTCGGCGCGGCCTTCACCACAACCGAATCCGCCGGAGCACCGCATCATGATCCTCACCATCCTTCAACACGTCCCCGTCTGGGTGTTCGGTCTGCTGCTGGGGCTGATCGCGCTGGGCGTGTCGCAGTCGTTTGCGCGCAGCGCCACGCTGCGGCGTGTCTCGGTGATGCCGCTGGTGCTGCTGGGGTGGTCGCTGTCGGGTGTGAGTTCGAGTTTTGGCGCGTCCCCGTGGGTCGCCTGGGGCTTGCTGGCCTGGGCTTCCGGCGTGGTTGGGTCCGTGCTGTTGGTGCGCGAGCGTACCGATGTATCTGCGGTGCGCTTCGATGCCGCGACTCGCCGCTTCGAGTTGCCGGGCAGCTGGCTGCCGCTGGTGCTGATGCTGGCGCTGTTTGCGCTCAAGTTCGCCGCCGGTGTGAGCCTGGGCATGGCGCCGGAACTGCGTCAGTCGCTGCCGTTTGTGGCGACCGCCAGCCTCGCCTTCGGTGCGTTCAGCGGTGTGTTCCTGGCCCGTGCACTGGCCTTGTGGTCGCTGGCGCGGGTCGCGCTGGGCAACCGGCCTGGTCTTTTGGCCTGAAGTCGGTGGCGCACTGCGCCCAGGTGACCGGGCGCAGGCTCCTCAGATGTCGAATCCGTTGCTCGGCAGCGCCGCCATGGCCTGCTCCACCACCGCGCGGTTGAGTGGTGAGGCGAAGGTCTCGATGAAGTCGTAGACGTAGTTGCGCAGGTAGCTGCCGCGGCGCAGCGCCAGGCGCGTCATGTTGGCGGCGAACAGGTGGCGGGCGTCGACGGCGGCCAGGTGGCGGTCGCGCTCGTCGTCAACCGCGATGGCGGCGACGATACCCACGCCCAGGCCCAGTTCCACATAGGTCTTGATGACGTCGGCATCCATGGCCACCAGCACGTACGACGGCGCCAGGCCGACACGCTGGAAGGCCTCGTCGATGTGCGACCTGCCGGTGTAGCCCGACTCGTAGGTGATGAGCGGGTACTGCGCCAGGCGCTGCAGCGTGAGCGGCTGGCCGTCGGTCAGCGGATGGCCCGGGGGCGTGACCACCGTGTGGGTCCAGCGGTAGCAGGGCAGGGCGACCAGGTCGTCGTAGTGCGCCAGGGCCTCGGTGGCAATGCCGATGTCGGCCTCGCCGCTGCGCAGCAGCTGCGCCACCTGCTGGGGGGTGCCCTGGTGCAGATGTAGCTGCACCTCACCGTGGCGGGCGCGGAAGTCGCGCACCGCGGTGGGCAGCGCATAACGCGCCTGCGAATGGGTAGCCGCGATGGTGAGTTTGCCGTTGCCTACTCTGGCGTAGTCCTCTCCGGCGCGTTTGAGGTTGTCGGCTTCCTGCAGCAGGCGTTCGACGATGGGCAGCAGCGTGGCGCCGGGCGCCGTGAGGCCGGTGAGGCGTTTGCCGGCGCGCACGAAGATCTCGACGCCAAGTTCTTCCTCGAGCTCACGGATCTGCCGGCTCACGCCCGGTTGGGAAGTGTGCAGGGCATCGGCCACGGCCGTCAGGTTGTAACCCTGGCGGATGGCTTCTCGCACCGAACGCAACTGCTGGAAGTTCACTCGACCCAGATCCCTTATCCGAAAAACGCAGTATGAAATGCCGTGAGCAGTTGGAAAACAACTTATTTCGGCTAAGCATATGCGTAGATCGAGCAAGGCCCGTGTCTCGACTCGGCGATATGCGCAGCTCGAGTCGCCACAAGATGATGCGTTTTGTGGACGACGACACGCCGATCCCCCTCGATGCGGGGGTTGACGCCTAGGTGACAGCTTGTTTGCTTGCTCTGTAACAGGCGATGGCTATGTGAAGCATCACTTGCACAGACGGCGCCAAGTCCTTCATTTGATTGACTTTTTGCACTTTACCGGGTGATTGCAACATCGTGCTAAGTGCTTGATTTCATTGGAATTTCCAATCCGGCCGTAGCTTGACCCTCGTGCAAAAAGTCCGCTAAAGTGGGAGAACGTGTTAGTACGTGGGAAATTGTGGCCGACTTTCATTTTCAGGGGACTTCAGCGCTCGCGCTCGACAGCAAGGGGCGCCTGAGCGTTCCTGCGCGTCATCGCGACGTGATGCAGTCCCTGTCGGCCGGCCAGCTGACGATCACCAAACATCCCGAAGGTTGCCTGATGGTGTTTCCGCGCCCGGCCTGGGAGTCGTTTCGCGAACGTATCGCGGCGCTGCCCATGTCGGCCAACGCGTGGAAACGTGTGTTCCTCGGCAGCGCCTACGACGTCGAGTTCGACACGGCGAGCCGCGTGCTCGTCGCTCCCGAGCTGCGCACCTTTGCCGGCATCAGCAAGGACGCTTTGCTGATCGGCATGGGCGGCCACCTCGAGTTGTGGGATGCCTCTCGCCACGCCGTGCACGAGGCCGAGACGCTCAAGCAGCCGATGCCCGAAGCCCTGCAGGACTTCGCCTTCTGACCGCCATGGCCGCCCATCCTCAACCTTGGCAGCACCGCACGGTCTTGCTGCACGAGGCGGTCGACGCACTGGTGCACCGGCCGGACGGCGTGTACCTGGACGGCACCTTCGGCCGCGGCGGGCACTCGCGCCTGATCCTCGAACAACTCGGCCCGCAGGGCCGCCTGATCGCGCTCGACCGTGACCCCGAGGCGGTGGCCCATGCCACGTCGGGCGACGCGGCGATCACCGACCCGCGTTTCTCGATCGCCCAGCTCGAATACGCCCGCTTCCCGAGCCGCCTGGCCGAGCTCGGCATCACGCAGCTCGACGGCGTGCTGCTCGACGTCGGTGTCTCGTCACCGCAGATCGACAACCCCGAGCGTGGGTTCAGCTTCCGTCACGACGGACCGCTGGACATGCGCATGGATCCCACGCGTGGCCTCAGTGCCGCGCAGTTTCTGGCCAGCGCCGATGTACGGCAGATTGCCGAGGTGATACGTGATTACGGCGAAGAACGGTTTGCTGGTCAGGTTGCAAAGGCGCTTGTCGCTCGCCGCGAAAGCGGGCAGCCCATTGAGCGCACCGCCGATCTGGCCCAGGTCGTGGCTGGTGCGGTCAAGACCCGCGAGCGTGGCCAGGACCCTGCAACGCGCACGTTTCAGGCTCTACGGATTCATGTCAACGCCGAGCTTGAAGAGCTCCGGCAGGGACTAGACGCGGCGTTGACCCACCTGTCGCCCGGCGGCCGGCTGGTGGTGATCGCGTTTCATTCCCTCGAAGACCGCATCGTCAAGACCTTCATCGCGCGCCACGGCCGCGGCGAGGTCGACCGCCGTGTGCCCATGGCCGAGCCGAAACCGGCGGTGCTGCAGTCGCTGGCTCGCATCAAGCCCGACTACGCCGAGGTGGACGCCAACCCGCGCTCGCGTTCGGCCGTGCTGCGCGTGGCCGAACGCACCGATGCGCCGCTGGAGTTGCGCTCATGACGCGCCTCAACGCCTTGTTGCTGGTGCTGCTGGTCATGAGCAGCCTGTATCTGGTGCAGACCAGCTACGAGTCGCGCCGCCTGTTTGCCGAACTCGAACGCCAGCGTGCCCAGGCGCAGAAGCTGGCGCAGGAGGCCGACCGCCTGCAGGTGGAGCGACGCGATCAGGCCACCCCGTTGCGGGTCGAGCGGGTGGCGCGTGAGCAACTGGGCATGCGCCCGGCGACACAAGGTGGCATCGAATACGTGCGCGACGTGTTGGCTGATCCGGCCCGGGCGCGGCTGCTGCCGCAGGCCCCGGTGATGTCGGCGCCTGCCTCGCTCGCCGCGTCAAGACCGTCAGCCGGCCCCGTTCTGCCTACTGTGCAGACCAACGACGGGTCACGCCCATGAGCCAGGCCAGCGCCAGCGCCGATCGTCTGCGGGGGCGCCCGCGGCCCTACCAGCAACGCGCCTCGGCCCAGCGTGGTGTGTTGGCACGCCTGGCCGCGCTGCCGGTCCGTGGGGTGCTGGTGCTGCTGTCCGGACTCAAGTGGCTGGTGGTTCGCCTGGGCCTGGGTCTGTGGTGGTTGCTCGAGTGGCCGGCGTTGTATGTGGGTGTACGCATCAAGCTGCTGGTGGTGGCCGTGTTTGCACCGATTGCACGGCGCATGCGCGACCGCGACGGGGCGGGCCGACATGCCGGCGCCTCGGCTCGTACGTCCGGCGCACCGCGCAGCGTGCGTGCGGCGCTGGCCGCCAGCGCTGGTGCCACGTCGACGGTGCGTTATGCGTCCAGCCCGTTGCTGGCGTCCAAGACGCCGCTGTGGCGCTCGCGCCTGCTGGTGTTTGGTGTGGGCCTGTGTTTTGCGGCGCTGGCCGGGCGTGCCGTCTACATCCAGGTGGTGGCGGCCGATTTCTACCTCAAGCAAGGCGAAAGCCGCTACACCCGCACGATGGCGCTGCCGGCCAGCCGTGGGCGTATCGTCGACCGCAACGGCCAGATCCTGGCCGCCAGCCTGCCCACGCCGTCGATCTGGGCCTCGCCGCGCGAGTTCAAGCCCAGCGGTGATCAGCTTCAGCAACTTGCCCGGTTGCTCGGACTCACCCCCGCCGAATTGACCCGGCGGCTGGAAGACAACAACAACTTCGTCTGGCTGCGCCGGCTGGTCGACGACGAGGTGGCCGAACGGGTCAAGGCGCTGGGCATCAAGGGTGTCTACCAGCAGCGCGAATACCGCCGCCACTACCCCGAAGGTGAGGCGATGGCGCAGGTGGTGGGTTTCACCGACAACGACGACGTCGGGCAAGAAGGCATCGAACTCACCTTCCAGAACGAGTTGCACGGTCGCCGTGGCAGCCGCAGCGTGGTGCACGACCGGCTCGGGCGTTTCGTCGAGGACATCGGAGAACGGGTCGCGCCGACCGATGGCCGCGACATCACCTTGTCGATCGATTCGAAGCTGCAGTTCTATGCCTATCAGCGCATCCGCGACGCCGTGGCCGAGCACCGTGCCAAGGCTGGCAGTGTGGTGGTGCTCGACATCATCAGCGGCGAGGTGCTGGCGCTGGCCAACTACCCGAGTTACACGCCGGGTGATCGGCGCAGCCTGAACGGCGGCCAGTTGCGCAACCGCGCACTGACCGACATCTTCGAACCCGGCTCGACCATGAAGCCATTCATTGCCGCACTGGCGCTGCAAAGTGGCCGGGTCGCGCCCGAGACGGTGATCCAGACCGCGCCCGGGCGCTTGCAGCTCACCGGCATCACCATCACCGACGCTCACCCACACGGCGCACTCACGGTCGAGCAGGTGATCCAGAAATCGAGCAACGTCGGTGTGGTCAAGATGGCCATGCAGATGCAGCCGCGGGAGATGTGGGAGATGTTCAGTGCGGTTGGTTTCGGCAGCAAGCCGCCGCTCACGTTTCCGGGCCTGGCCGGTGGGCGGCTGCGCCCCTACAAGACCTGGCGGCCCATCGAACAAGCGACCATGAGTTATGGCTACGGCCTGTCGACCTCGCTGTACCAGCTGGCGCGCGCCTACACGGTGTTCGGCCACGACGGTGAACTGCTGCCCGCCAGCCTCATCAAGGGTGGCGACCAGCCGCCGGCCGGTGTGCGGGTGTTCAGCCCCGAGGTGTCGGCCCAGGTGCGCAAGATGCTGGGCATGGTCACCGGGGAAGGCGGCACGGCGCCCAAGGCGCAGGCGCCGGGTTATTCGGTCGGTGGCAAGACCGGCACGGCGCACAAGCAGGAAGGTGCGACCTACTCGGGCAACAAGTACCGCTCGTGGTTCGTCGGCCTGGCGCCGCTCAAGCAGCCCCGCATCGTGGTCGCCGTGATGGTCGACGAACCGAGCGCCGGCAAATATTTCGGTGGTGACGTGGCCGCGCCGGTATTCAGCGAAGTGGTTGCCAACAGCCTGCGACAACTTGGCCAGATGCCAGACCTCGAAGTCAAGTCGCAATACGTTGCCCGCAACGTGCCCGCCGTGGAGGAGTCGTTCTGATGGCTCGACCCCCGCCCCAGTCCCCGTCAGTGCCCTCCACCGGTCCGACCACCGCGTCGACCAACGTGACGGCCACTGCGACCACCACTGCGACCACCACTGCGACCACCACGCCGGGCGTCGCCTGGACCCTTCTGCCCGACAGCGCTGCTGCGTTGCACTGGCTGACAGGTCAGGCCGCACCCGGCGCCGCGTTGTGCAGCGACAGCCGCCGCCTGCGCGCAGGTGATGTCTTCGTTGCCTGGCCCGGCCTGGCCACCGATGCCCGCGCCTACGTCGCCGCCGCCCTGCGTGCCGGTGCTGCGGCCTGCCTGGTCGATGCCGACGGCAACGAGGTCTTTGCCGAGGCGTGGACGGAATTCGCGTCGACCACCCCGCGCATCGCCGCCGTGCCTGGCCTGAAGGCAGCCGCCGGTGTGATCGCCGATGCCTGGCTGGGCTGGCCGAGTGCACAACTCGACGTCATTGCCAGCACCGGCACCAACGGCAAGACGTCGACCGCCTGGTGGGTGGCCCAGGCGCTCAGCATGGCCGGCCGACGCTGCGGCGTGGTCGGCACCCTCGGCGCCGGTGACCCGCCCACGCGCCTGCTGCCGCAAGGCACGGTGCAAGCCACCGGCTACACCACCCCCGACCCGGTGCTGCTGCACACCGCCTTCGCCAGCTTCGTGGCCGACGGCCACGCGGCGGTGGCGATCGAGGCGTCGTCGATCGGTCTGGCCGAGCAGCGCCTGGCCGGCGCTTGCATCAAGGTGGCGCTGTTCACCAACTTCACGCCCGATCACCTCGACTACCACGGCGATATGGCCACGTACTGGGCCGCCAAACGCGCCCTGTTCGACTGGCCCGGCCTGCAGGCAGCGGTGATCAATCTCGATGACACACAAGGTGCGGCGCTGGCCGAAGAGGTCGCCGCCGGCGCCCCGGGCGCGCCCGAGGTCTGGACCTATTCACAGCGCCGCGCCGCGCGCCTGCAGGCCACGGCCCTGCACTACACGTCCACCGGCCTGGCGTTCACGCTGGTCGAGGACGGCACGCAGTCGGTGGCCGTGCGCACGCAGCTGATCGGCGACTACAACGCGTCCAACGTGCTGGCCGTGATCGGCGGCTTGCGGGCACTCGGACTGCCGCTGGCGCAGGCGGCCGAACTGGCTGGCGAGTTCACCTCGGTGCCCGGGCGTATGCAGCGGGTCGCGCTGACGCCTGTCCGCACCCAGCCTTCGACTGCAGCGCCCTCGACCGCCGCGACGCCGTCGCCATCGGCCGCGCAGCCGCCGGTCGCCTCACCAGCGTTGCCGTCCCTGGCCCAGCCGCCGTTGCCCGAGGTGGTGATCGCCGCCTTGCCCGCCGTGGTGGTCGATTACGCCCACACGCCCGACGCACTCGAGCAGTCACTCATCGCGCTGCGCCCGCTCGCCACCTCGCGTGGTGGCCAGCTGGTGTGTGTGTTCGGCTGCGGCGGCAATCGTGATGCCGGCAAACGCCCGGTCATGGGCGGCATCGCCGAGCGGCTGGCCGACCGCGTGATCGTCACCAGCGACAACCCGCGCCATGAAGATCCACAGGCCATCGTCGCGCAGATCCTGGCCGGCTGTGCTGGCGCGACCCATGTGTTGGTCGAGGTCGATCGTGGTCTGGCCATCGCCCAGGCCGTGGCCCAGGCCGGGCCGAACGACGTGTTGCTGCTGGCCGGCAAGGGCCACGAGGCCGAGCAGGAGATCGCCGGCGTGAAGCGCCATTTCTCGGATGTGGAGCAGGCCGAAGCCGCGCTGCTGGCACGTGCCCGCGCCGCGACGCCGTTGTTCACGCTGGGCCAGGCGCAGGTGTTGCTGGCGTCGCGCGGTGTGGCGGCGACACGGGTCGGCAGCCATGACGTGGCCATCCACCGCGTTCACAGCGACACCCGCAGCCTGCGCAGCGGCGACCTGTTCGTTGCGCTCAAGGGCGAGCGACATGACGCGCATGAATTTCTCGGTCAAGCGCAGGCCGCAGGGGCGTCGGCCGCATTGGCCGAACGTGGCCTGTCGGCAGATGCTGTCGACTGGGCAAGCGCTTCGGCGCACGCCACTGCATCTGCAGCACCTTCGACGGCTAGCGCCATCACGCAGGACGGTCTGCCTGGCTTGCAGCTGCCCGACAGCCTGATCGGCCTGCAGCAACTGGCCGCCGCCTGGCGTGCTCAGCAGACCCTGCCGCTCATCGCCGTGACCGGCAGCAATGGCAAGACCACGGTCACGCAGATGATCGCGGCCATCCTGCGCGGCTGGCAGGGTGCGGCGGCGCATGCCACCACGGGCAACTACAACAATCACATCGGTGTGCCGCTCACGCTGCTGGCACTGCGGCGCGAACACCGTGCCAGCGTGGTCGAGCTGGGCATGAACCATCCGGGCGAGATCGCCGAACTGGCCGCCCTGGCACAGCCCACCGTGGCGCTGGTCAACAACGCGCAGCGTGAACACCAGGAGTTCATGGCCACGGTGGACGCCGTGGCGCGCGAGAACGGCAGTGTCATCACCGCGCTGCCGGCCGACGGCGTGGCGGTGTTCCCGGCGGGCGATGTCTACTCGGCCTTGTGGAGCGAGCTGGCCGGTGCGCGCCGCGTGATGCGTTTCTGGCTGCTCGGTGACTGCGCCGGCCACGCGGACGACGGCACCGCGCGCGTGCCCGAGGCCGAAGTCACCGGCCGGACCAGCTGGCGCGTGGACCACTGGGCACTCACCATCGACACACCGGCCGGCTCGGCCGACGTGGCGCTGCACATCGCCGGGCGACACAACGCGCGCAATGCGCTGGCCGCTGCGGCCTGCGCGCTGGCCGCGGGTTGTCCACTGGCGGCGGTGGTCGCCGGGTTGCAGGGCTTTCGCCCGGTCAATGGCAGGTCACAGGTGGAGCGCCTGGTGTTGCCGCACGGCGCCGTCACGCTGGTCAACGACAGCTACAACGCCAACCCGGACTCGGTGCGTGCCGCCATCGACATGTTGGCCGAACTGCCCGCACCGCGCTGGCTGCTGCTGGGCGACATGGGTGAGGTGGGTGAACAAGGCCCCGAGTTCCACCGCGAGGTGGGCCTGTACGCACGCGCGCAGGGCATCGAGTTCGTCTGGACCGCCGGTGAACTGGCCGCCCACGCGGCCGCGGCCTACGACGGCGCCGGCCGATCGCCGGACCCGCAGTCCGACCCGTTGGCCCCAGCGGCGCACCATCACGCCGATACCGCCGCACTTGTCGCCGCGCTCGGTGCCGAGCGCTGGCCGGCAGCGGCTTCGGTGCTGGTCAAGGGCTCACGGTTCATGAAGATGGAACAGGCGCTGGCCGTGTTGCGAGCAGGCGCGGCGACCTACGGTGCACGGGCCACCAACGCGACCGGCGTAACCGGCGACAACAACAAGAAAGGGCCGGCCGATGTTGCTTAGCCTTGCTCAGTGGCTGCAAGCCCAGTATCCGGAAACGCTGGGTTTCCTGCGTGTCTTCCAGTACCTCACGTTTCGCGCGGTGATGGCGGCCATGACGTCTCTGCTCATCGGCCTGGCGCTCGGGCCCTGGGTGATCCGGCGCCTGGCGGAGCTCAAGATCGGTCAGCCGGTGCGCGAATACGGCGTGCAGAGCCACCTCATCAAACACGGCACACCGACGATGGGTGGTGTGTTGATCCTGCTCGGCATGGCGGTGTCGACCGTGCTCTGGTTCGACTGGCGCAACCGCTTCGTATGGGTGGTGATGCTGGTGACCTTCGGCTTCGGCCTGATCGGCTGGGTCGACGACTGGCGCAAGGTGGTGCAGAAGAACCCCGAGGGCATGCCTTCGCGCGAGAAATTCATCTACCAGTCGGCCATCGGCCTGATCGCCGCCATCTACCTCGCGTTCAGCGTCTCGGAGGTGTCGAACCTGCGTGTGCTCGAACTCTTCCTGCGCTGGGTCGGGTCGGGTTTCTCCAACGACCTGCCACCCAAGGCCGACCTGATCGTGCCCTTCTTCAAGACGGTGAGCTACCCGCTGGGTGTGTTCGGCTTCATCGGCATGACCTACTTCGTCATCGTCGGCGCCAGCAACGCGGTCAACCTCACCGACGGTCTGGATGGCCTGGCCATCATGCCGGTGGTGCTGGTGGGCGGCGCCCTGGGCATCTTCGCCTATGTCACCGGCAACTCGGTGTATGCCAAGTACCTGTTCCTGCCACACATCCCCGGCGCCGGTGAGCTGATGATCTTCTGCTCGGCCATGGCCGGCGCAGGCCTGGCCTTCCTGTGGTTCAACGCCTACCCGGCGCAGGTGTTCATGGGTGACGTCGGTGCTCTCGCGCTGGGCGGTGCCCTGGGCACCGTGGCGGTGATCGTGCGCCAGGAGATCGTGCTCGGCATCATGGGCGGCATCTTCGTCATCGAGGCCTTGTCGGTGATGGTGCAGGTGGGCTGGTTCAAGTACACCAAGAAGAAGACCGGCACCGGCCAACGTGTGCTGCTGATGGCGCCGCTGCACCATCACTATGAAAAGAAGGGCTGGGTCGAGACCCAGGTCGTCGTGCGTTTCTGGATCATCACCATGCTGTTGTGCCTGGTGGGTCTGGCCACGCTCAAGCTGCGTTGAATCGCCGGACAACGCATACGCCATGAACTTCCTGCGCCACCTCCACGTGCTAGTGCTCGGCCTGGGTGATTCCGGCCTGGCCATGGCGCGCTGGTGCGTGCGCTGCGGCGCGGCCTCGGTCACGGTGGCCGACACACGCGCCAGTCCGCCCGGTGCGGGCAAGCTGGCCGACGAGTTGCCGCAGGTGCGGCTGGTCTGCGGACCGTTCGATCTGGCGCTCCTGCATGTCCCCGGCAAGACCGATGGAGACGCCAGCGCCGATGGCAGTACCGCTGTCGTGCAACTCGTGCTCAAGAGTCCCGGCCTGTCACCGCTGGCGCCCGACGTGGCGCCGCTGCTCGACGCCGCTGCCGAACGCGGCGCGCTGGTGCTGGGTGAACTCACGCTGTTCGCCCATGCGCTCAAGGACCTGAAGGCCGAACGGGGCTACGCGCCCAAGGTCATCGCCATCACCGGCACCAACGGCAAGACCACCACCACCTCGCTGACGGCGTTGCTGCTGGAGCGTTGCGGCTGGCGTGTGGGCATGGCCGGCAACATTGGTCCGACGCTGCTCGACACCTTGAGCGCTGCGCTCGATCTCGAGCCGCCGGTGCAGATCGAATTGCCCGAGATCGAATCGGCCGCCGCCGAAGCCGCCGATCCAACCGATCCCGATGCCGGGACCGAGGACGTCGCAGGCGCCGACCTCGCCGCTGACCGAGCGGCCTTCGCCGATGTCGGCGAAGAGCTGATCCCGGCCGTGCCTGTAGAGTCGATCGACGACCCCGACAGCACCGCCCCTGCCGACCGCATCGGTGGTGGCCCGCCGCCGCATCTGATTCCGCCGCCGCCACCCGGCCCGGTGTTCGAGTTTCTGCCTGACGCCTGGGTGGTGGAGCTGTCGAGCTTCCAGTTGGACGGCGTGACCGTGTTTGAGCCGACCTCGGCTGCGGTGCTCAACATCACGCAGGATCACCTGGACTGGCACGGCGACATGGCGGCCTACGCAGCGGCCAAGGCGCGTGTCTACGGGCCGGCCGACACCACCCGCAAGTCGGCCACCACCATGGTGGTGAACCGTG
>JADJDQ010000002.1:145000-710332 GCA_016702605.1 Candidatus Intricatilinea gracilis | reverse complement strand
TGATGAACATGGCGCGCAGCGCGTCGATCAGGGCCGCCAACGGCAGGGCGGCACGGGTAGCGGCGGCGTCGAAGATCAACATGCGCATCATGCTAACCCTCGCCTGTCGCCCAGGCGGCGCGGGCGCGCCAGGCCTTGCGGTATGGTGGGCGCCTTGCTTCGAGGTCACCATGTCCGACGACATCTCTACCCTGCGCCGCATCCTGCGTGATTGCCGAACCATCGCCGTCGTCGGCCTGTCGGTCGAATGGCATCGGCCCAGCTACTTCGCGGCCAAATACATGCAGCAGCATGGCTATCGCATCGTGCCGGTGAATCCGCGTTACGTGGCCGACCCGGGCGAGGTGCTGGGTGAACGTTGTTATGCGAGCCTGGCCGACATCCCGTTCAAGGTCGACATGGTCGACGTCTTCCGGCGCACGTCCGATGTGATGCCGCTCGCCGAACAAGCCATCGCCATCGGCGCCAAGTGCCTGTGGCAGCAGATCGGCGTGCTCAACCAGGAGGCGGCCGCCCTGGCCGCCGCTGCCGGTCTGGACGTGGTGATGGACCGCTGCGTCAAGATCGAACACGCCCGCCTGTTCGGCGGCCTCAACTGGGCCGGTGTGAACACACGGGTGATCTCGGCCAAGCGACCGGTCTGACTCCGGTCTGATGCCGGCTTGATGCACGCCCACATGCCCATTGCGCATTCCGCCCGGCTGCGGCCAGGCGCCTGATCCGACTTCGACACCACCATGGCCGACCACCACTTCCAGCCCGAAACCCTGGCCATCCACGCCGGGCAGATCCCCGACGCGGCCACCGGCGCACGCGCCCTGCCGATCTACCAGACCACCAGCTTCGTGTTCGACAGCGCCGACCACGCGGCCAGCCTGTTCAACCTGCAGACCTTCGGCAACGTCTACTCGCGCCTGAGCAACCCCACCGTCGCCGCGCTCGAGGAACGTGTTGCCGCACTCGAAGGTGGCCGCGCCGCACTCGCGTCGGCAAGCGGCATGGCCAGCGAGGCGATGGCACTGATGACGCTGCTGCAACAGGGCGATCACGTGGTCGCGGCCGGTGCGCTGTACGGCGGCTCGGTCAGCATGCTGGCGGTGAACCTGAAGAAGCTCGGTATCGAGACGACCTTTGTCGACGCCTCATCGCCCGACGCCTTTGCCGCCGCCTTGCGCCCCAACACCCGCGCGGTGTTTGCCGAATCCCTGGGCAACCCGAGCCTGCAGATGCTCGACATCCAGGCCGTGGCCAACGTGGCGCACGAACATGGCGTGCCCCTCATCGTCGACAACACGGTGCCGTCACCCTTTTTGTGCAATCCGCTGAAGTTCGGTGCCGACATCGTCGTGCATTCGGCCACCAAGTACCTGGCTGGCCACGGCACCACGCTGGGCGGCGTGATCGTCGAAAGTGGCAAGCCACACGGCAAGTTCGCCTGGGACAACGGCAAGTTCCCCGGCATGACGGAACCCTCGCCGGGCTATCACGGCGTCAAGTTCTTCGAGACCTTCGGCGACTTCGCGTTCACCATGCGAGCCCGCATGGAAACGCTGCGTGTCTACGGCGCCGCCCTGTCCCCCATGAGCGCCTGGCAGATCCTGCAAGGCGTCGAGACTCTGCACGTGCGCATGGAGCGCCACTGCAGCAACGCGCTGAAGGTGGCCAATTTCCTGCGCAGCCACCCGCGCGTCAGCTGGGTCAACTACCCCGGCCTGCCCGATCACCCGCAACATGCGCTGGTGGCCAAGCAGATGCGCCACATCGACGGCGCACCCGGCGGCTCGGGCCTGCTCGCCTTCGGCGTCAAGGGTGGCCTGCAGGCGGGCATCAAGTTCATCGAAGCGGCCCAGTTCATGAGCCACCTGGCCAACATCGGCGACACCCGCACGCTCATCATCCACCCCGCCTCGACCACCCATCGCCAGCTCGACGAAGCCCAGCAGATCGCCGCCGGGGTGCTGCCCGACATGGTGCGCCTGTCGGTGGGCATCGAGCACATCGACGACATCCTGTGGGATATCGATCAGGCATTGGCGAAGACGGTTTAGAAGAACGGATTGGGAGGGTCCATGACACAGTTCTACGGCATCGACTGGCTGGCCATGTGCCTGACGTTTTCAGCGATCTACCTGCTGGGCAACAAGAGCCGCAAGGGCTTCGTCGTGATGATGGTCGGCAACTTGTGCTGGTCCATGATCGGCCTATGGGCGGGCAGCTACGCGATGGTGATCGCTAACCTGGGCTTCTTTTCGATGAACGTGCGCGGGTTCGTCAAGTGGGCACCTGCACAGTCCAGTTGAGCTTTGCTCGTTGGTTGTCAGAAAGCGCGGCACCTTTCATAAATCTAGCACCAGCGCCCCGCCATCTCATCCTGACCGCCGCTGCCCTGCCCTGGGCGCCGCCATCTCGCTCGGCCTGGCACGTTTTGCCTATCCCTTGCTGCTGCCGGGCATGCGGGCCGATCTGGGCTGGAGCTACTTCACCGCCGGGGCGATGAACACGGTCAACGCTGCGGGCTACCTGATCGGCGCCTTGTGGATGCCGCGGGCGCTGGCGACGCTGGATGCGCGGCGGGTGCTGCTGGGCGGGGCGTACCTGACGGCGCTGGTGCTGGCTGGACATGGTCTGGCACGTAGCGATGCCGCCTTGTACGTGCTGCGCTGCCTGGCGGGCTGTGCAAGTGCGGCCACCTTCGTGTCGGGTGGACTGCTGGCTGCCCGGCTGGGGCAGACGCCCGGCGCCCGTCCGGCCCTGGTGCTGGGGGTGTATTACGGCGGCACGGGTGTGGGCATCATCGCCTCGGCCCTGATGGTGCCGCCGCTGAGCTGGCCGGTGGCTTGGTGGGCACTGGCGGCGGCGGCGCTGGTGGCGGCGCTGGCGATGGCGGCGGGCACCCGCTCGCTGGCCGGGCCGCCAGGTGGACGGGCGGCGCAGGGCCAGGGCTTTCGGGCGCGCGACTTCGCCTTCGGCCTGGCGGGCTACCTGATGTTCGGGCTGGGCTACATCGGCTACATGACGTTCAACGTCACGCTGCTTCGTGAGCAGGGCGCGGGGCCCGCGCTGGTGCTGACTTTTTACCTGCTGCTCGGGCTGGGGGTGATCGCCTCGTCGTGGTTGTGGGCACCGCTGCTGCAGCGTTGCCAGGGCGGACAGGCGCTGGCACTGCTCAACGGCCTGCTGGCGTTGGCGACGGTGTTGCCGGTGCTGAGTGCCCATCCGCTGGCCAGCCTGGTGTCGGGGGCGCTGTTCGGCGCGGTCTTCCTGTCTGTGGTGGCGTCGACCACGGCCCTGGTGCGGCACAACCTGGCGATGGCCGCCTGGCCGGCCGGCATCGCGGCGTTCACCGTGGTGTTTGCGGCGGGGCAGATCGTCGGGCCGAGCCTGGTCGGGCTGGTGGCCGATGGCGGCGGCCTGGGGCGCGGCCTGGCCTTGTCTGCCGCCGCGCTGGCGCTGGGGTCGCTGCTGGCGACGCGTCAGAAGGCGCTGGCGAGGGCTGCGGATTGACCGGATGACAGCACGCGGCGCTGGGCCTTTTCGGCGAGCGTCGAGAATCGCGACACATGAACATCGACCAGATCCGCCAACGCCTGCGCAGCCTGGGCGCCGGGCCCGGCCACGAGCAACGTGCGCTGCGGCTGTGGACTCAGGCGAAACCGCAGAACAGCGGCAAGCAGGCGCTCGAAAGCTTCATGCCCAAGCCTCTGCGCGAGGCGCTGCCGGCGCTGGAGGCAGAACTGGCGGGCCTGGCGCAGCTGCGCTCCGAGCACCCCGGCGCCGATGGCTCGGCCCGCCTGCTCGTCGGCCTGAACGATGGCCAGACGGTCGAGACCGTGCTGCTGCCGCGCGAGGGGGTGTGTGTCTCCAGCCAGGTCGGCTGCGCCGTGGGCTGTGTGTTCTGCATGACCGGACGCGACGGGCTGATCCGCCAGGTCGGCAGCGCCGAGATCGTCGCGCAGGTGGTTCTGGCGCGCAGCATGCGGCCGGTGCGCAAGGTGGTCTTCATGGGCATGGGTGAGCCGGCGCACAACCTCGACAACGTGTGCGACGCCATCCAGCTGCTCGGCCAGGAGGGTGGCATCGGCCACAAGAGTCTGGTGTTCTCGACGGTGGGTGACGAGCGGGTCTTCGAGCGTCTGCCGCAAGGCCGCGTGAAACCCGCGCTGGCACTGTCGCTGCACACCACCAAGCCTGAGCTGCGCCGTGAACTGCTGCCCCGCGCACCAGCCATCGACCCGGCCGAGCTGGTGGCGCAGGCCGAGCGTTATGCCCGTGCCACCGGCTACCCGGTGCAATATCAATGGACCCTGATCGAAGGTGTGAACGACGGCGACGACGAGCTCGATGCCATCGTGCACCTCATCAAGGGCCACTACGCCATCATGAACATGATTCCCTACAACGCGGTGGACGGGTTGGGCTGGCGCCGGCCATCGACCGAGCGCACCACCGAGATCTTTCGCAGCCTCAACCAGCGCGGTGTGTTGACCCGGCTGCGCCAGTCGGCCGGGCAGGATGTCGAGGCCGGTTGTGGCCAGTTGCGGGCGCGCGAGGCCCTGGGGCGGGGTGCGCGGCGCGGCGTGGTGTCGATCGTCGCCGCGGCGCCCGGGCAATCCGGCGATGTGGCGGCGCTGGCTGCTGCCGCGTCGGCGGAGTAACGAGATGACGATGACAAACAATCCGACCACGGTGGCAAGCCGCCTGCTCGCCCCGACCCTGTTGACCCTGGGCCTGCTGCTGGGCGGGTTGCCCCACGCCCTGGCCACTCCGGGCGAAGTGCCCGTCGGTGGTGTCTTGCGCGACGCCACGATGAAAGGCCTGAACGGCCCGGCACGGCCGTTGTCGCAGTTCAAGGGACGCCCGCTCATCATCAACGTCTGGGCCAGCTGGTGCGGGCCGTGCCGGGAAGAGATGGCGTCGCTCGAACGGCTGGCCTGGCTGGGCCACCCGGCGGGTTTCACCATCATCGGCATCTCGACCGACGACTATCCCGAGGCGGCCAAGGCCTTCATGAAACAGGCCAACTCGACCATCAGCCATTACATCGACGAGAAACTGCTGCTCGAGAACATGCTCGGCGCCGATCGCTTGCCGCTTACGCTGCTGGTCGACGCCAACGGCCGGGTGCTCGACAAGGTCTACGGCAGCAAGCAGTGGGACGGTGCCGCGGCCCAGCAGTTCATCACCAAGGCCTTCGGTGTGAAGCCTGGCAAGGCGCCTGCAGGCAAATAGGCCTGCGCTGTCTGGTCGATCTGCTCAGATCTTGTTCGGATTGAGCAGGTACTTCGCCCCCGTGGCGCGCTGGCCGTACACCGCGATGTGCTCGGCCTGCAGCGCCTGGGTCAGCGAGATCTCGCCGGCATAGGGGCTGGCGAAGGTGGTGGTGAGCTCTCGCGCTACGCGGTCCTTGAGCGCCTGCACGGCCGGTGCGCCGAGTTTGGCCAGGTACGGAAACACCAGCCAGCCGCCCATGCCCCAGGCCATGCCGAAGTTGCGCGGGAACTCGGTCGGGCGTGTATCGAGCCCGCCGTAGATGTAGACCTGCTTGTGCGTGGTCGAGCCGTAGCGACTGTAGACGGTGGCCAGGCGGTTCAGCGCCGCTTCCATGCAGGCCAGGATCTGGCCGGGCAAGGGGCCACCGCCGGTGGCGTCGAAGGCGAGTGTGGCGCCGGTGGACACCAGCGCGTCGGTCAGCTCGACGGTGAAGTCGGGCGAGTTGCTGTTGCACACCCAGGTCGCGCCCTGGCTGCGCAGCAGCGCCACTTGCTCGGCGCTGCGCACGATGTTGACCAGCCGGATGCCGTCGGCCGTGCAGATGCGCTGCAGCATCTGCCCGAGGTTGGATGCAGCGGCCGTGTGCACCAGCGCGGTATGGCCTTCGCGCCGCATCGTCTCGACCATGCCCAGGGCGGTGAGCGGGTTGACGAAACACGAAGCCCCCTGCGCCGCCGTGATGCCCATCGGCAGCACCAGGCAGTTGCCCACCTTCACGTTGCGGAGCTGGGTGTACATCGCACCACCCAGCGCCGACACGCTGCGCCCCAGCAGCGCCTGCGCCGCGGCCGATGCGCCGGCCGCCACCACCAGCCCGGCCCCTTCGTTGCCCACCGGCAGCGACTGGCCCACCCGCCCGGCCATGCCCGGCATGGCGCGCTCTGGGATCGGCGCCTTCACCACGGGCCGCGTGGCCGTGCCGCTGTAGCGCGCCGCCGCCATGTCGGCCGCACCGAACAACAAGCCGATGTCCGAGGGGTTGATGGGCGACGCGTCCACCCGCACCAGCACCTCGTCGTCTGCCAGCGCCGGCGTCTCGATCTCGACCAGCGACAGCTCCAGCTCACCACCGGCGGTGACAAGCGAGCGCAATTGCAAGGGCCGTTCGGGCAGGGCGTGGATGGTCGAATACATCGAGGAGGTCTCCTTGTTCGGAAGTTGTGATGCTGCGGTTCAGAGCAGCGACAACTCTAGCTGCAGCGGGGTGCCTGCGCTGCAGGGATGTTGCAGCGCAGTGACCGGGCTGGCAGTCAGGGTGCGGATCAGGCTGGTCGGAGCCCTGGACATCCGGCGCCGGCCATCGACGCTCAGAGATCGAGGCCCAGGCTCAGGAACGGACCCCGTGCGGTGACGAACACTTCAGTGGAGACATTGCTCTGGTGGTCGAATGCATTGCTCCTGGCGTATCCCAGGCGCAGTACCAGAGGTGGTGCAGGCTTGAATGCCAGCGCCAATTCGGTGCTGCCACGGCTGCCCGCTCCCCCCGTCAAGCGGGTGGCGGCGCCGTACCGCAGCTCGAGTGCCAGACTGGGGTTGAGGCGCACGCGCCCCAGCGCACCGCCGGCTGGCCCCACCCAATCGGACTGCAGGGTCAGGCGCGGGTCGCTGGAGGTGGTACTCGCGGTGTGCCAGGACAGGCGCTGCCAGGCCACACCCGCGAACCATTCCATCTCGACGGGGCGCCCCGCAAACAGCAAGTGGTTGTAGACCACCTGGGCATGTTGTACGCGGGCGGTGTGTGTCAGGTTCGCAGGGCCGCCGATGGACTGGTCGTTCAGCGTGGCAGTCTGCGTGGCGCCCAGTTGTTGTCCGCCCGTTGCACGAACGTTGGTCAGTTCACCTTCGATCCCGCCACCGCCCGGTCCTACGCCGAACCGGTGCAATGCCCGCACGGACAAGTGCATGGCCGACTTGTCATTCAGGTCCAGCTGGGTGAAGTTGCCACAACCCGCCACCAGCAACGGCGCACACACCACGGCAGCAATGCCCAAGCAGACTCGCTCGAGCAGGGCACGAGGGTGGCGATGACGGATGAGCGGCAGTTTCATGACAGGTCCTCGGGAGTGGGGCAAGACGCGGGGTAACGGCTGAGTCGTAGAAGCCGGCCACCTGCTGTGGGTGACGGTAAGCCCGCATTTTCAGTGCGGGTATATGCGAAACGTCACATATCTTTCCGATGCCCGAGCGCGCCGCGACGGGGGCCGACAGCCGATGCCAGCCGCCGGCTGGTGCGTTGAACCGTGGGGGCACGCCATCTGCGCCGATGCCATTGACGAAGATGCTGCCGCGTTCGACTGCGAGCACCAATTCCAGCCCCTGGTCAGCCGGCCCATGAGCCTGTTTCTGCCGATGAAAACGGCGATCGCGTTGATCGAGGCTGTTTAGGCGTCTTGCCAGCCTTGCTAGGCGCAAGCCTACCTTTGATGTCCGCCCGGCGTTGTCGCGCTGCTTGCCGCAGCCGCCTCCCTCAACTTGTCCTTCTTGCTCTTGCGTTTGCCCTTGATGCCACCGGTGACGTCGGCAATCACCTCGACCGGCGGGGCGGTGGGCACGAAGCCGTCGATGTGTTCGCGCGGCACACGTTGCTGCTGGCGTTTTTCGATCAGGCGGAAGTGCGCTTCGCTGCCGGGGGCGTCGGCGCAGATGAAGCTGATGGCCTGGCCGCTGGCATCGGCGCGGCCGGTGCGGCCGATGCGGTGGGTGTAGTCGGTGGCCGAGCGGGGCAGGTCGTGGTTGACCACCACGGCCAGGTCGGGCACGTCGATGCCGCGGGCGGCGATGTCGGTGGCTACCAGCACGGTCAGGCGGTGGGCGTTCAGGTCGGCCAGCACCTGGCTGCGTCGGCCCTGGCTGAGGTCGCCGTGTAACGAGGCGGCTTTCAGGCCGGCGCGGCGCAGTTTCTCGGCCACGTGTTCGCTGGCGTATTGGCTGGCGACGAAGACGAGCACGCGGTCCCAGTTCTCGGTGGTGATGAGGTGGCGCAGCAGGGTGGTGCGCCGCGCGGTGTCGACCAGGATGGCACGCTGCTTGACGCTGGCAATCGCTGCGTCGCCGTTGCGGGCGTCGACGTACGCGGCGTCGCGCAACACGTCGTCGGCCATCAAGGTGACGTCCTCGGGCATGGTGGCCGAGAGCAGCAGGGTCTGATGTGGCTCGGGCAGGGCGTCGAGTATCTGCACCAGTTCGTCGGCAAAACCCAGGTCGAGCAGGCGGTCGGCCTCGTCGAGCACCAGGGTGGCGACGTCATCGAGGCGCAAGGCGTTGTGGCCCTGCAGGTCGAGCAGCCTGCCCGGCGTGGCCACCACCACATGGGCGCCGCCGCGCAGCGCCATCATCTGCGGGTTGATCGACACACCACCCACCGCGACGACGGTCTTGAGCTGCGGTGCGAGTTGATGCGCCACCTCGAAGATCTGCGCCGCCAGTTCGCGCGTGGGCGCCAGGATCAGCACCTGCATACGCCGCGGGCGTTCGCTCAGGATGCCGGGCACATCGAGCAGGCGCTGCAGCAGCGGCAGCAGGTAGGCGGCGGTCTTGCCGGTGCCGGTGGGCGCCAGGCCGAGCAGGTCGCGGCCTTTCAGCACGGCCGGAATGGCCTGCACCTGCACGAGGGTGGGGGTGGTCCAGCCGGCAGCTTCGGCTGCTTCGGCCAGACCAGTGCCCAGGCCCAGGGCGGTGAAGCTGGGCACGGCGATGGCGGCGACGGGTGACGCGGGTGTCGGCGGATGCTCGCCAGCCGTGGAGGCGTCTGCGGCCACGGGTGCGACAGGCGTCTCGGGCGTGCCCGGCGTGTCGGATGCGTCGGGCGTGGCGTGAGGGGCGGTGTGAGGCAAGGCGGGCAGGGCGTTCAAGCCGCTGTGATGGTGGGGGTGGACCGGGGCGCTCCGTATGGCTGGCGCGGCGTGATGGGTCACGGCAGGACGCGACCCGCGACACCTGGTCGGCAGGCGCCGGTCGGTGGATTCAGTGTAAGTCGGCGTGTTTGCCCAGTCCGGCGTCTGGCCCGGCCCGGCGGGTATCAGTGCGACTGGCGGCCGCGCAGTTTGGGCCAGCTGAACGGCTCGCGCTTGGTCGTCGGCTAGAACAAGCCGACGATCTGCCCGGCCTCGTTCACGTCGATCGCCTGTGACGACGGCACCTTGGGCAGGCCCGGCATCGTCATGATGTCGCCGCAGATCAGCACGATGAACTCGGCACCCGCCGCCAGGCGCACCTCGCGGATGGTCACGATGTGGCCGCTGGGCGCGCCGCGCAGCGCGGCGTCGGTGCTGAACGAATACTGGGTCTTGGCCACGCAGATCGGAAAGTGGCCGTAGCCGGCCTGCTCCAGGTCGCGGATGCGCTGGCGGATCTTGCTGTCGGCGTCGATGTCGGCAGCGCCGTAGATGCGCTGGGCGATGGCGCGCATCTTGTCCCACAGCGGGTGGTCGTCGTCGTACACATATCGCACGGTGCTCGGCTGCTCGCACAGCCGCACCACCTCGCGCGCCAGGTCGGCCGCGCCCTGGCCACCTTCGGCCCAGTGGCGCGCCACCACCACCGGTGTGCCCAGGGCTTCGCAGCGCCGCGTCAGCAGCGCCAGTTCGGCCTCGGTGTCGTGGCTGCGGTGGTTGATGGCCACCACGGCCGGCAGGCCGAACACCTCCTGCACGTTGCGGATGTGGCGCTCGAGGTTGACCATGCCGGCGTCCAGCGCGGCGACGTTCTCGGCGCTCACGTCCTTCACCGCCACGCCGCCGTGGTATTTGAGTGCCCGGATGGTGGCCACGATCACCACCGCGTCGGGCTTGAGCCCGGCCTTGCGGCACTTGATGTCGATGAACTTCTCGGCCCCCAGGTCGGCGCCGAAACCGGCTTCGGTGACGACGTAGTCACCCAGCTTGAGCGCCGCTCGCGTGGCGATCACCGAGTTGCAGCCATGCGCGATGTTGGCGAACGGCCCGCCGTGCAGGATGGCCGGGTTGTTCTCGAGTGTCTGCACCAGGTTGGGCTTGATGGCGTCCTTGAGCAGCGCGGTCATGGCGCCGTGCGCCATCAGCTGCGAGGCCAGCACTGGTTTCTGGTCGCGTGTGTAGGCAACCACGATACGGCCCAGGCGCTCGCGCAGGTCGGCCAGGCCGCTGGCCAGGCAGAAGATGGCCATCACCTCGGAGGCGACGACGATGTCGAACCCATCCTCGCGCGGGTAACCGTTGCCCGGCCCGCCCAGCGCCACGGTGATGTCGCGCAGGGCGCGGTCGTTCATGTCCATCACCCGTTTCCAGGTAATGCGGCGCACGTCGATGCCCAGTTCGTTGCCGTGGTGCACGTGGTTGTCGATCAGCGCGGCAAGCAGGTTGTTGGCCAGCGCGATGGCGGCAAAGTCGCCGGTGAAGTGCAGGTTGATGTCTTCCATCGGCACCACCTGGGCGTAGCCGCCGCCGGCCGCGCCGCCCTTCATGCCGAACACCGGGCCGAGCGAGGGCTCGCGCAGACAGATCACCGCCTTCTTGCCGATGTGGCAAAGCGCGTCGCCCAGGCCGACGGTGGTGGTGGTCTTGCCCTCGCCGGCAGGTGTGGGGCTGATGGCGGTCACCAGGATGAGTTTGCCGTCGGGGCGATCGGCCAGGCTTTCCAGGTAGCCCAGGTCGATCTTGGCCTTGTAGTGCCCGTAGGGTTCGACATGATCGACCGGTATGCCCAGGCGGTCCTCGGCCAGCTCGGCGATACGGCGCAGGCTGGCGCGCTGGGCAATGTCGATGTCGGACAGCATGGGCAGGGCTTTCTGGTGGGGTTGGCAAGCGGTCGGGCGCGCGATGTTGGCACCGATAGCCCCTGGCCTCCATGCGGGAAATCGATCTGCCGCATCGCGACGATCAGTTTGTGATCACCTCGGGCAGGCCGTACGGCGCTGATGCCGATAGGATGACCGCCAACCTGACCCCGAGAAGTTGATCCAGATGTTGACCCTGCCCACCTACGAGGACGTGATGGCCGCCGCCGCGCGGCTCGACGGCCATGCCCACCGCACCCCGGTGCTGCGCTCGCGCAGCGCCGATGCCCTGCTCGGCGCCCAGCTGTTCTTCAAGTGCGAGAACCTGCAGCGCATGGGCGCGTTCAAGTTCCGCGGCGCCTTCAACGCCTTGTCCCGTTTCACCGACGAGCAGCGCCGTGCCGGTGTGGTCACGTTTTCGTCGGGCAACCATGCCCAGGCCATCGCCCTGGCCGCGCGCCTGCAGGGCATCAAGGCCACCATCCTGATGCCACACGACGCACCTGCCGCCAAGGTGGCAGCGACCGAGGGTTACGGCGGCATCGTGGTGGTTTACAACCGCTACAGCGAAGACCGCGAGCAGATCGGCCGCACGCTGGCCGACGAGCAGGGCATGACCCTCATCCCGCCGTACGACCACCCGGACGTGATCGCCGGCCAGGGCACCGCCGCCAAGGAACTGTTCGACGAGGTGGGTGATCTCGACGCCCTGTTCGTCTGCCTGGGCGGCGGCGGGCTGCTGTCGGGCAGTGCACTCTCGGCACGGGCGCTGTCGCCCAAATGCAAGGTCTACGGCGTCGAACCCGAAGCCGGCAACGACGGCCAGCAGTCGTTTCGCAGCGGCGCCATCGTGCACATCGACACACCGCGCACCATTGCCGACGGCGCGCAGACCCAGCACCTGGGCCAGTACACCTTCGCCATCATCCGCCGCGACGTGGACGACATCCACACCGTGAGCGACGCCCAGCTGGTGCAGGCCATGCGTTTCCTGGCCGAGCGCATGAAGCTCGTGGTCGAGCCCACCGGTTGCCTGGGTTTTGCCGCGGCCCGTGCGCTCGAGGACCAGCTGGCCGGTCTGCGCGTGGGCATCATCATCAGCGGTGGCAACGTCGACGTGGCGCGTTTCGGGGAGTTGCTGAAGGCTTGAGTCGACGCGTCTTCCTACCGCCTCGGTGTGTCGTCCACCGGCCCTGGACGAAGACGCGTACACCCACATCACCTTCGACCTCACACGCTGCTCGGCCCGCTGATGCGGGGGCCCAAGGCTTTGTCCCCCGGCAATATCACCAGCACTGTTCAACTCGGCCGCGCCATGTTGACGGTGGTCCGCCACGGCTCACCCACGCCGGTGCTCGAATCGGGCGACATCGAGCGGCTGCGCTGAGCAGCGTTGGCCCCCACCGCCCCGTCAACGCCCGGCGGCTGCGCCCGCCTGATCGGCGTCGCAGCGCCCATGTCAGGCAGAGGTCGGGCGAAGTGCCGGCATCGCAGGCTCACCCCACGAGCCCCCCAGCGGCTAGAGTGGCCGGATGACAGCGAGACACGACATCACCCCCGGCCTGCTGGTGCTGCATGGCAACCGGCTCGAACTGCTGCGTGACGCGGTGGTCGACTGGCTCGGGCGCAGCCCGCTGGCGCCGCTGGAGGAGGAGGTCTTCCTCGTGCAGAGCAATGGTGCGGCCGAGTGGCTGAAGATGGCCTTGGCCCGCACTGGCGGCGTCTGCGCCGCCACCCGGGTCGAGCTGCCGGCGCGGTTCTTGTGGCGCACCTATCGTCAGGTGCTGGGTCGCGCCGCCGTGCCGACCCGCTCGGTGCTGGACAAGGACGCCCTCACCTGGCGCCTGATGCGCCTGCTCGCCCACGAGCTGGACCGGCCGGGTTTTGCGCCGCTGGCGGGTTTTCTGCGCAGCGTGTTGCCGGGCGAGGCGGGCCCCGGTGCAAGCGGCGCCGGGCTGGATCGGCGCCTGCAGCTGGCCGAACGCCTGGCTGATCTGTACGACCAGTACCAGGTCTACCGGGCCGACTGGCTGGCGGCCTGGGCCGCAGGACGCGATGTGCTGGTCGATCCGAAAGGACTCGACCTGCCGCTGCCCGACGACCAGCGCTGGCAGGCCCAGCTCTGGCGCGATGTGCTGGCCGAGCTGGACGACGCCGCGTTGCGCGCCACCCGCCCGCAGGTGCACCGCGACGTGGTGGCTGCACTCGCCGCCGGCCAGGCCCCGGCCGAGCCGCTGCCGCGTCGTGTGGTGCTGTTCGGCGCCTCGCACCTGCCGGGGCAGACGCTCGAAGCCCTGGCCGCGCTGGCCGGCCACACCCAGGTGCTGCTGGCCATCCCCAACCCCTGTCGTTTCCACTGGGCCGACATCATCGACCGCCGCGAGTTGCTGCGCGCCACGCAGCGCCGCCATCCGCTGCGTGACGGGCGCGCGCTGGACCTGGTGCCGATGGAGGCGATGCACGCCCTCGCCCATCCGCTGCTGGCCGCCTGGGGCCGCCAGGGGCGCGACTTCATGCGCCAGCTCGATGCCTTCGACGACGCGGCGGCGCGCCTGCGCTTCGACATCCCGCGTGTCGACCTGTTCGACGAGACACCACCCGTCACGCTGCTCGACCAGGTGCAGGCGCACGTGCGTGACCTGACGCCGCTGGCCGACCATCCCAAACCCCAGGTGGTGGCACTGGTCGACCGCTCCATCGTCTTCCACATCGCCCACAGCGCACAACGCGAAGTCGAGATCCTGCACGACCAATTGCTGCAACTGCTCGCCACGCCAGCGGGCGTGAGTGCCGGTGCGGGCGCTGGTCCGGGTGAGGCTTTGGTTGCACCGGCCGCGACGCCACTCAGGCCACGCGACATCGTCGTGATGGTGCCGGACATCGAGGTGTTCGCGCCGGCCATCCGCGCCGTCTTCGGCCAGTTGCCGCGTGACGACGCACGGTTCATCCCCTACGAGATCGCCGACCTGGCGCAGCGTGACAACAACCCGTTGCTGCTGGCGCTGGACTGGTTGCTGCGTGCGCCGACACAGCGTTTTCTCCTGACCGAGCTGCGCGACCTGCTCGATGTGCCAGCCATTGCGCGGCGTTTCGGGCTGGAGACCGACGACCTGCCGCGCCTGTCGGCCTGGATGGCCGGCGCCGGTGTGCGCTGGGGGCTGGACGCCGAGCAGCGCGTCGATCTTGGCCTGGGTGCCTGTGGTGAACAGAACAGCTGGCGCTTCGGCCTGCGCCGCATGTTGCTGGGGTATGCCAGCGGTGCCGGCCCGGCATGGGTGAGCCCCCAGGCCGACGCTGTGCGCCGTCCGCCCCCCGAGGGGGACGAATCGACTTGGGGCGGCCCGGCGTCGATTCCTGGCGGCATCGAACCCTACGACGAGATCGGCGGCCTCGATGCTGCGCTGGTCGGCGCACTGGCCGATCTGGTCGACCGCCTGACCGACTGGTGGCGCCAGGCCGGCACGCTGGCCACACCCGACGAGTGGGCCTATCGTGCGCGCGGTTTACTGGCCGCGCTGGTCGAGCCGGTGGACGAACGCGAGCGCCTGACGGTGGCGGCACTCAATGCCTCACTCGCCAGCTGGCTCGACGCTTGTGAATCGGCAGCGTTTGTCGAAGCCGTGCCCGTGTCGGTGCTGCGCGAGGCCTGGCTGGATGGTGTCGACCAACCCGGCAGCGGCCGGCGTTTCCTGGCCGGTGGTGTCACCTTCTGCACCTTGCTGCCGCTGCGCGCCGTGCCCTTCGAGGTGGTCTGCCTGCTCGGCATGAACGACGGCGACTACCCGCGCCAGACCCGCCGCAGCGATTTCGACCTGATGGGCCAGCCGGGCCAGCAGCGCCCCGGCGACCGCTCGCGCCGCGACGACGACCGTTACCTCATGCTCGAAGCGGTTCTGTCGGCGCGCCGTGTCCTGTACGTGAGCTGGGCCGGCCGCAGCGCGCGCGACAACACCGAGCAGCCGCCCTCGGTGCTGGTGGCGCAACTGCGCGACTACCTGGCCGCCGGCTGGCGTGGCCACGCCGCCCCACACGACGACGACACCGTCGCCGCCGGCAAGAAGCTGCTCGCCCAACTCGACACCGAACACCCGCTGCAGCCCTTCAGCCGACGATATTTCGAGGCGGGCGCCGACCCGTCCGCCGCGCCCCATGCGCTCTATACCTGGGCCCGCGAGTGGCGCAAGGCGCATGGTGAGGCGGCGGGTGACGTGGCGCAGGATGCCGGGGCGACCCGGGCTGTGGACACGCGTGCAGACGCCGCAGGAATGTCCGCTGACGCTGACGCCCACACAGCGCTGCCGTCATCTGCTCTGCGGTCCGCCGACGCAATCCCCGACGGCGCAGCAGCCACCGTCGCATTCGACGTCGACACACCACTGCCACCCTTCGAACTCGGCGATCAGCCGCTCAGGGTCGACGATCTGGCGCGGTTCCTCGAGAACCCCGTCAAGGCTTTCTTCAAGGCCAGGCTGGACGTGGTGTTTGCGCGCAGCGACGAGGCCGACGACAACGACGAGGTGTTTGCGGTCGATGGCCTGGCCGACTATCAGCTACTGTCCGAACTGCTGGCCGAGCCCGACCAGATCGAGGCCCTTGGCGCCACGGCTGTGGTGCGGCGCCGGCTGGCGGTGATCCGCGGCAGTGGCCGCCTGCCCATGGCCCGGGTCGGTGAACGTGTTGCCACCGAACTGGCCGACGCCGCGCTGCCCATGCTGATGCAGTGGCAGGCCCAGCGCGATCTCTACCCGGAAGTCGCGTCGCGTCGCCCGCTGGCCTTCGAGAATGCCGGCGTATCGGTGATGGACTGGCTCGACGGCCTGCGCAGCAATGGTGACCAGGTCGTCTGGATCGACCTCACCGCCTCGCGCCTGGCCGACAAGCCGGCCAAGGATGGTGAGGGCGCCGGCAAGAGCAAACGCAGCACGAAACCACCCGAGCTGCGGCTGGACAAACTGGTGCGCGCCTGGGTCAGGCTGCTGCTCGCCAGCGCGTGTGACCACCGGGTGAGTGGCGTGTTGATCGGCCGGCATGTCGGCCTGAAGCTGGCACCGCTGCCGCGCGAGCTGGCCGAACGAACGTTGCGCGACCTCATCGACGCCTGGCGCGCCGGCATGGACGCACCACTGCCGCTGCCGCTCAGGACCGGTCTGGTGCAGGCGCGTGAGCTGGGTATCGAGCAACTCGTCACCGCCTACGAAGGCGGTTTCGACGGCGGTGGCGGCGAGGTGCGTGAACCCTGCCTGGCGCGCCTGTACCCCGACTTCGACGCCCTGGTGGCTGACGGGCAGTTCGAACACTACGCCCATCTGCTGCTTGTCCCGCTGGTCGAGTGGGCCGGCGACTATGTCGAGCGCCTGCCGTCACCCGGCAAGGGTTTGACACTCGACGGCGCCGAGGGTGAGGGCCGCAACCGCGAAGCGGGTGTCGGCAGCACGCGCCAAGCCGGTGCCGACCGCACTGCGGGAGTCGATCGTGGCTGAGCAGCCTGCCGACAACCTCGACGTTCAAGCCTGCGGCGTGGATCGGCCCGACCCGTCGCCAGCTTCAGCCAAGGAATCCTCGGTGTTGTCCAGCCCCGCCGCCATCACGCTCGACGCAATGACCCTGCCGCTGTGGGGCAGCCGGCTCATCGAAGCCAGCGCCGGCACGGGCAAGACCTGGACGATTGCCGCGCTGTACCTGCGCCTGGTGCTGGGCCATGGCGACGGGGCCACGGGCCACGGCCGCGCCTTGTTGCCCGGGCAGATCCTGGTCATGACCTTCACCCGGGCGGCGACACGCGAATTGTCGGACCGCATCCGCGCCCGGCTGGTCGAGGCGGCGGCGTGTTTCAGGGGTAGCCAGCCGGTGGCGCCACACGACACCTTGCTGCGCGACCTGATCGCTGCGTACGACGAAGGTGATTTACGCGACCACGCCGCCTGGCGCCTGGCCATGGCCGCCGAAGCCATGGACGACGCGGCGGTGCACACCATCGACGCCTGGTGCCAACGCATGTTGCGCGAACACGCCTTCGACAGCGGCAGCCTGTTCGACGAGCAGCTGCAAGCCAACGAACAGGCCATGCTGGCCGAAGCCTGCCGCGACTACTGGCGCCAGGAGGTGTACCCCCTTGCCGACGAGTCACTCGATGCCGTGCTCGACGTCTGGAAAAACGTCGAGACCTTGCTGAGCGACGTGCAGGCGCTGCTGCCGCTGGCGGCGCTTGCGGGTGGCGCTGGCGCGAACTCAGGCGCCGATGCCGATGGTCACGGTGGTGACGGTGAGCGCGATGGCATCGATGCTGTCGCTGGCCAGTCAGGTGGTGACGCCGGCTCGCTCGATGCCTGCCGCCTGCAGGTGCAGGCCGACGTCGACGCGTTGCTGGCCCGGCTCAAGTCCGGCTGGGTCGAGAAGTCGGCGCGGCTGCGTGGCTGGATCGAGGCTCGGCTGCAGGGCAAGACGCCGGTACTCAAGAAGGCGGCGCTCAAGTCCAACTACATCGACGGTTGGTTCGGGCTGCTGGACGAGTGGGCGGCCGCGCCCGACCTGGCCGAGCTGGCCTTGACCGACGCGGCGCGCGCCCGCCTGTCGCCCGAAGGGATGCTCGAAGCCCGCAGCGACCCGACCGCAGCGCTGGTCTTGCCGCCCGAGTTCGCCGAACTGCAGCAGCTGCTGCCGCAACTGCAAGACCTGCCTCAGCCGGCCGACGCCATGCGCCGCCATGCCGCGGCCCGCGTCGCGCAACGGGTGCAGCAACTCAAACGCAGGGCAGGTAGCTACGGTTTTGCCGACATGCTCGAACGGCTCGACGCCGCACTGGCCGGGCCCAGTGGTGAGCGCCTGCGTGCCCGCATCACCGAGCAGTACCCGGTCGCGCTGATCGATGAATTTCAGGACACCTCGCCGCTGCAGTACCGCATCTTCGACCGCCTGTACAACACGGCGGCCAATGCCCGGGGCAGTGCCTTGTTCCTGATCGGCGACCCCAAACAATCGATCTACGCCTTTCGCGGCGCCGACATCCGCAGCTACCTTGCCGCGCGTGAGGCCACCGCCGGGCGCCACTACCTGCTGGGCACCAACTACCGCTCGACACACGATCTTGTCGGTGCGGTGAACCGCTTGTTCGAGCGGGCCGAAGCGCGCACGGCCGACCGCGGGGCTTTTTTATTCCGCAGGCACACCGCCGCTAATCTGGTCAACCCCTTGCCCTTCATCGGGGTGGCAGCCAAGGGGCGCGACGAGACGCTGGTGTGCGCGATGGGCAAGGTGCCGGCGCTGACCTTGTGTGTCGATGCCGAGCTGGCGCCCACACGCGACGTGGTCCGCGCCTTTGCCGGGCGCTGCGCCGAACACATCGTGGGCCTGCTCAATGATGCGACGTCGGGCTTCGACGAACCTGGCAAGCCGTTCATGCCGCTGCGCCCGGCCGACATTGCCGTGCTGGTGCGCAACGGCCGCGAGGCCATGGCGGTGCGGCGCGCCTTGGCCGAGCGGCGCGTGGCGTCGGTGTACCTGTCGGACAAGGAATCGGTGTTCGCCAGCCGCGAGGCGAGGGACGTGTTGCTGTGGCTGCAGGCGGTCGCCAATCCGCTCGACAACCGGCTGGCGCGCGCCGCACTGGCCACCGCCACCGTCGGTCTGCCGCTCGCAGAGCTGGCGCATCTGAGCCGGGACGACGCGGCCTTCGAACAACGTGTCGATCAGCTGCGCCTGCTGAGCGGTGTGTGGCGCCGCCAGGGGGTGCTGCCCATGCTGCGCCGCAGCCTGCACGAGCTGGGTCTGCCGGCGCGCTGGCTGGCGCAGCCGGATGGTGAACGCCGCCTGACCAATCTGCTGCACCTGGCCGAACTGCTGCAAGCTGCGGCGGCGCAGCTCGACGGCGAACAAGCGCTGATCCGCTGGTTGACCGAAGAGATGAGTGATGCCCAGGCCGGCATCACCAGCAGCGGCGACGAACAGATCGTGCGGCTCGAAAGTGACGCGGGTCTGGTCCAGGTGATCACCGTGCACAAGTCCAAGGGGCTGGAGTTCCCGGTCGTGTGTCTGCCGTTTGCCTGCAGCTTCAGGCCGGCGGACGGCAAACGGCGCAGTTTTGTGGTGGCCACCAACGCGGCGGGTGAACGCTGGCTGGACTTTCGCAAGTCCGCCGAGTCACTCGCCGCCGCCGACGACGAACGCCTGCAGGAGGATCTGCGCCTGCTTTATGTGGCGCTCACCCGCGCCCGTCACGCCTTGTGGCTCGGGGTGGGGGCACACAAGGTCGGCAAGAAGGACGAATGCCAGATGCACCACAGCGCACTCGGCCAGTTGCTGAAAGGCGGTGCGCTGATCCAGCCCGGCGAGATCGAGCCGCTGATACGCGCCACCATCGACGGCCTGCCTGGCGCCCGGGTGGACATCGCCGCCGACCCGCCCGTAGCCACGATGCTGCAGGCACGCGAGCAACTCGCGCCGCTGCACGATGCGCCGGTCTATACGGCAATGTTCGAGCGCCAGTGGTCGATCGCCAGTTTCTCGGCCCTGGTGCGCGACCTGCCGGCGCCCCACGCCGCCGAACCGGCCCGCCATGTGCTGGCCGACGCTGTGCGTGAGGAGGAGTTGCTGGCCGGGCCGGATGACGGCGGGGCGCAAGAGCAGGCGGTTGTCACTGCGGAGCGGTTGATTGCGCCCGCGCCGTGGCACCACTTCCCGCGCGGAGCTCTGGCCGGCAACTTCCTGCACGAGCAACTCGAATGGCTGGCGGCGCAGGAATTTGCGCTCCCGCGGGACGGTGAAGGCCCACCGGACGCACTCGAACTTGTCCAGCGCCTGCTGCGCCGTTGTGATCGCGCCGGCTGGGGCCATCGCGGCGCCGACGTGTCGACCTGGCTGACCGCGCTGGTGCACACACCGCTGCCGCCGCTGCAGGGCGCGTCGCTGGCGCAGATCCCGCAGCTGCTGCCCGAGATGGAGTTCTGGTTTCCGACCGAGGCGGTGGCCGCCGCGCAGATCGACGCCTGGTGTCGCCGCCACCTGCTGGGTGGACGTGATCGGCCGGTGTTGCCGGACCGCACCTTGCGCGGCATGTTGATGGGTTTCGCCGACCTGGTGTTCGAACACG
Source organism: Candidatus Intricatilinea gracilis (assembly GCA_016702605.1). Lineage (GTDB taxonomy): Bacteria > Pseudomonadota > Gammaproteobacteria > Burkholderiales > Burkholderiaceae_C > Sphaerotilus > Sphaerotilus gracilis. Next base: position 690,224 of record JADJDQ010000002.1, on the reverse strand, counting down.
GCGGGCGCTACTGGGTGCTGGACTACAAGTCCAATGCACTTGGCCAAGGTGACGCCGACTATCACCACGGCGCGCTCGAAGCCGCCATGGCTCAACACCGCTACGACGTGCAGGCAGCGATCTATCTGCTGGCGCTGCACCGTCTGCTCAGGGCCAGGCTGGGTGCGGCCTACGACCCGGCACGTCAGCTGGGCGGCGCGATCTATTTGTTCATGCGTGGCCTGCGGGGTCCCGAAGGTGGTTGTTATCTGGTGGCGCCGTCCGGCGAATTGCTCGATGCACTCGACCGTTCGGTGAGTGGCCAAGAAGACGCTGGTCTCGGCGGCTTGTCGACCGCACCCCGAGCCGTGACGGTCGAGGTGTCGCCGTGAGGGGCTGTGCGGGTGTGCGCTGCCAGTCGCCGGCCACCTTGTGCTCGCAGCGCTGCGGCACTGCTGAACTGTTTCACGTCTACGTCACTGTCGCCATCCGCGACCCCGCGCGATGAACACACTTGCCATCGAACCCGCTGCAGCCGAGCGCACGTCGGCGTGCGCCGCCCTGCTCACCGAGCTGACCCGCTGGGCCGAACGCGGCTGGCTGCGCCGGCTCGACGCCGCGCTGGCACGTTTTGTCGCCGACACCTGCCCGGCGGCACCGCCGTCGGTGCTGCTTGCGACCGCGTTGCTGGCGCATCTGGAAGGCCGCGGCCACAGCTGTCTGCTGCTGGATGAACTACTCGCGGCGCCCGACGAGTTGCTCGCCTGGGAGCCCGAAGCCAGCGCCTCGTTGCATGCTGCCTTGGCTGCGCTGCCTGGCGGGCGCGGCACACCAGCCGGGCTCACCGCCTGGCTCGCGGACCTGAGTGGCTGCGATCTGGTGCTGCGTCCCGACCTCTGCCCCGCCACCAGCGACGACCGCGGTCAGCCGCTGGTGCTGGTCGACCAGCGCCTGTACCTGCGGCGCTACTGGGGCTACGAAAGCCGTGTCGCCGCGCAGGTGCTGGCACGCAGCGCGACTGCCGAGCCGGTCGACGAGGTGGCGGCGCGTCTGTGGCTCGACCGCTTGTTCGATGCACCGGCGCTGGCCGGTGCCGAGGCGTCTGGCACGCCGGTGCTCGAGCCTGCTGGCAGCGCCATGGGTGATGTCGAGTCAGCACCGGCTGACGCCTGCCCTGCTTCGGCCATCGATTCCTGCAGCGTCGATGGTGTGGCAGCCAGTGCTGATCCAGCCGAAGTTTCGACTGAACCCGACTGGCAGAAGGTGGCCTGCGCGGTGGCGCTGCGTGGGCGCATATCGGTCATCACCGGCGGGCCGGGCACGGGCAAGACCTACACCGCGGCGCGGCTGCTGGCGCTGTTGTTCGCCATCGCGCCGCAGCGTCATCTGCTGCGGGTGGCGCTGGCGGCACCCACCGGCAAGGCGGCGGCGCGGCTCAAACAGTCCATCGACTCGGCGCTTAACGGCTTGCAGGCTCGGGTCGGCAGCGATCTGGTGTTGAGTGAGCTGACCAAACAGGTCGGCGCCGCGCGCACGCTTCACTCCTTGCTCGGCGCCCGGCCCGACACACGCCGACTGCGCCACGGCCCGGCCCATCCGCTCGACGTCGACGTGTTGATCGTCGACGAGGCATCGATGGTTCATCTCGAGATGATGGCGTCGTTGCTCGACGCCCTGCCGCCCACTGCACGGGTGGTGCTGCTGGGCGACAAGGACCAGCTCGCGTCGGTCGAGGCCGGCGCCGTGCTGGGTGACTTGTGCCGCGACGCCGATGCCGGCCACTACCGCGCCGACACCCGGCGGTATGTGGCGGCGCTGACCGGACAGCAGATCCCTGCCTGTCACGCCGACGAGCAGGGCCCGGCGTTGGCGCAGCAGACCGTCATGCTGCGCAAGAGCCAGCGGTTTGGTGGCGCCATCGGCCAACTTGCCCAGGCGGTGAACGCCGGCGACGGCGGGTCCGCACAAGCGTTGTTTGGTGGCATGTCTTGCGGCGAACCTGTCGACGACCTCGCAGCAATCTGCGGCTCGACCACACCCAAGCCGACGACTGTGTCGACCACCGGTCGCCCGGACCTTGCGGCACCGGGCCCGACCACTGCTGCGCCTGCCGGGTCCAGCACCATCGCCTGGTTCGCCAGCGCCACACCTGCCGACGTGCTCGACCTCGCCAGCCCGGGCCGCGACCGTGCCGAGGGTGGTTACCGGCGCTACCTGGAACTGATGCGCCGCCGGCCGCGCGAACCTTTGGCGCAGGACGGCTGGGTGCGCGAGGTGATGCGGGCCTTCGACCGTTTTCGAGTCCTGTGCGCCGTGCGTGAAGGCGAGTGGGGTGTGAGTGGCCTGAACCGCGCCATCGAACAACGCCTGGCGGCCGACGGTTTGCTCACGCCGCGCGGCGAGTGGTACGAGGGCCGGCCGGTGATCGTGACACGCAACGACTACGGGCTGGGTGTGTTCAACGGCGACATCGGCCTCACGCTCAGGGCCTCGCCGGGGGACGCCACCTTGCGCGCCTGGTTCGTCGACGGTGAGCAGGTGCGGTCGGTCAGTGTGAGCCGGATGGCCGACGTGCAGACCGCGTTTGTGATGACGGTGCACAAGTCGCAGGGTTCCGAGTTCGACCACACCGTGCTGGTGTTGCCACCGCAGGGTGGTCCGGTGCTGAGCAAGGAACTGGTCTACACCGGCATCACGCGGGCCAGGTCGGCGCTCACGCTGGTGTCGGCGCGGCGCGAGGCACTGGCCGAGGCGGTGGGGAGCAGCACTCGGCGGTCCAGTGGTCTGCAGGTCGGGCTCGGTGCTGGCTGAACTCGCCGTGCACCGGGAGACGACAAAAGGGACGGACGAAAAAAAGCCGGAGCAAGCTCCGGCTTTTCGCAGTGTCAGTCTTGCGGGCTTGCACCCGCAGGGCTGAATTACTTGCTGGCGGCCTTGGCAGCCTTCGGAGCGGCAGCCTTGGCAGCCGGGGCGGCCTTGGCAGCCGAAGCCTTGGCCATCGGGGCGCTGGCGGCAGCGGCGTGCGAAGCGGCTTGCACGTTGAAGGCGAGGACGGCGAAGGCGGCGACGATCAGGGTCTTGGTCATGTTGAATCTCTATCTAAATGGATTTGAGGGATTGGAAGCGCACCAGAGGCGAGCGTCAAAACGAAAACGGGTCTTCGACTTGACGGCGTGCTTCGTGAAGCACGCCCACCCGTAACGAGGTGCCGATGTCCTCGGTTGACACGCCGAGAACGAAAGTTTTTCGATCCTTGCCAGCGCGGGCGCCGGTTTGTCTGTGTGCTGGCGAACATCGGCATACTCCCGGCCTTTGTCACCTGGCTCGAAGATGCGCGTTTTCCCTTGGTTTGCAGCTGTGCTGCTGAGTCTGGCTTTCGGGCAGCCGGTCCTCGCTGCGCCGTTTGTGCCCCAGTCCGACGATCAGGTGCTCGAACGCCTGCCGGCACGTGCGGCCGATCCACGCGTCCGCGACATGGCGCGGATGCGCCAGCAACTCGCCGCATCACCGCGCGACATGGGCCTGGCCGTGCAACTGGCGAGACGCTACTTCGAAGAAGTGGCGGCCGAAGGTGACCCGCGTTACATCGGTTACGCCCAGGCCGCCCTAGCGCCGTGGTGGAACGAACCCCTGCCGCCGGTACCGGTGCGGGTGGTGCGCGCCATCCTGAAACAGTTCAACCACGGCTTCGACGAGGCGGTGGCCGACCTCACATCGGCCGTGCGAGACGAGCCCGGCAACGCCGAAGCCTGGTCGTGGCTGGCCGCCATCGCCATGGTGCAGGCGCGTTACGACGACGCCCGCGCTGCCTGCCTGAACATGGGGCCGCTGCTCACGCCGCTGATCGGCACGGCCTGCACCGCGTCGGTCGATTCGGTCACCGGCCAGGCAAACAAGGCAGTGGCCGACCTTCGAGCAGGCCTGAAGCAGGTACCCGACGCCAGCGCGACCGAACTGTTGTGGGTGCTCACTCGCCTGGCCGAGACCGAAGAGCGGCTCGGTCACCATGCCGAAGCCGAAGCCGTTTTCGTGAAAGCCCAGGCGCTGGGCCAGACCGACGGGTACCTGCTGGCGGCGCATGCCGACTTCCTGCTCGACCGTGGCCGCCCGGCCGAGGTGTTGACGCTGCTGCGCGGCAAGGAGCGCTCCGACCTGCTGCTGCTGCGCCTGGCGATTGCCGCCAAGGCGCTGAACTCGCCCGAGGCGGCTGCCTGGTCCCGCGACCTGGGCGCACGTTTCGACGCCGCCCGATTGCGCGGCGACACCGTGCACCAGAAGGAAGAGGCGCGCTTCGCGCTGGCCGTGCTCGGTGATGCCCCACGCGCCTTGCCGTTGGCGAGCGCCAACTTCGTCGTTCAGCTCGAACCCGCCGACGCCCGCACCTTGCTCGAAGCCGCACTCGCCGCGAAACAGCCCGCCGCCGCCGCGCCGGTGCTGAAGTGGCTCGAGACCTCGGGTGTCGAGAGCCAGGTGCTGCGCTCACTCGCCACCAAGATCAAGGCCTTGTCATGAGCCGCGGCCTGATACAGGCAGCGCTGCGCCATGCAGCCGCCATCACGGTGACGCTGTTTGTCGGCCTGGGCCTGGCTCTGCCGGCGTCGGCGCACAAACCGTCCGACAGCTACCTGGCGCTGGTCGTCTCCGATACCTCGCCATCGTCACCGCCGCCTGCCCTGGCCGGTGTGCCCGGCGCCCCCAGCGGCGCCATCACCGGGCGTTGGGACATCGCGCTGCGCGACCTCGATTTCGCCATCGGTCTGGACGCCGACGGCAACGGCGAGATCACCTGGGGCGAGGTGCGTGTGCAACACGACGCCATCGCCGCCTACGCGCTGGCACGCCTGTCGATCACTGCCGACGATGGCAAGGCCTGCGACCTGAGCGCCGGCCCCCAGGCCATCGACAACCACAGCGACGGCGCCTACACGGTACTGACCTTCAGCGTCGCCTGCCCGGCGGCATCGGCCTCTGCTCGCATATCCACGCCCGCAACTGCAACCGTATCCGCATCGGCCTCGTCAGCGACGTCGACCGCACCTTCAGGGTCACCAACCACCCAGCTACAGATCGGCTATCAGCTGTTTGCCGACATCGACCCGCAGCACCGCGGCCTGCTGCGGCTGGAGGCTGGCGGCCTGTCGCGCACGGCGATCTTCTCGCCCGAGGCGGCACGCCAGACCTTCACACTGGCTGCAGCAAGCCGCTGGAGCCAGTTCGTCGACTACACCTACGAAGGTGTCTGGCACATCTGGATCGGCTTCGACCACGTGTTGTTTCTGCTCTCGCTGCTGCTGCCCGCCGTGCTGGTGCGGGTGCGCGGGCCCGGGGTTGGACTCTGGCGAGGACATTCGGGCGGCCATTGGGAGCCGGTCGCCAGCATGCGTGCGGCCGCCGTCGACGTGCTCAAGATCGTCACCGCCTTCACGCTGGCGCACTCGATCACCTTGTCGCTGGCCACGCTGGGTGTGGTGGCGCTGCCGACACGCTGGGTCGAATCGGCCATCGCCGCCTCGGTGGTGCTGGCTGCGCTCAACAACCTGTTCGCCGTGGTGGGTGGGCGGCGCTGGGTGGTGGCCTTCGTGTTCGGCCTGATCCACGGCTTCGGCTTTGCCAGTGTGTTGTCCGACCTGGGCCTGCCGCAGGCCACGCTGGCGCTGGCGCTGGTGGGTTTCAACGTCGGCGTCGAGGCCGGCCAACTCGTGATCGTGGCAATCTTCCTGCCGCTAGCCTTCGTGTTGCGGCGCACGCGTTTCTACACGCGGGGCGTGTTCGTCGGCGGGTCGCTGCTCATCGCCACGCTGGCCGCCATCTGGTTGGCCGAACGGGCCTTCCTGCTCGAGCTGATCTCGATCTGAGCAGGCCGCGCCGGCGCGCCGCCTCAATGCGCCGGCTGCTGGCCCGGGTCGGCGTCGAAGTCCATCAGCACGCTGGCCAGCTCGAGGGCGCGCCACAGGTGCGGCGGCATCTGCATGATGGCCTCGGGCGTCTTCACCCGGGTGGCCCAGGCGTGAATCTGAGCGTGCTGATCAGGGGTGAGCAGCGAGAGCGCGAGCATGTCGTCCAGGGTCTGCATGGGGCCTCCGGTCTGGGCGGATCACGCGTCCACCCGGCGCCCTGACTATCTCATGGCGCGGGGCGACCGGGCGTCGCGTTCCGTCCACGCCGCGAGGTCAAGCTGGTGCGCCGTGGCACTTGACCGCCGGCGGCCACCGCAGCGCTTTCGGAGACGCCGGGCCAATGGCCAAGGCCGACTGGAGTCGCTGGCATCACCGAGCCCACAAACGAGCCGTGCTGGCGATCGCTGCCAGAGCCGCAGACACCGCGCCCAGTGCCAGCGCCCAGGTCGGCCCGGCAGCGCCGGCCAGGCCGAAACACAGGGCCACCAGCGCCGCGCCGGTGGTCTGGCCAAGCAGCCGGGCGATGGCAATCACACCACTGGCGCCGCCGCTGCGTTCGGGTGGCGCACTGGCCATCAGTGCACGCAGGTTGGGCGACTGGAAGAAACCGAAACCGGCGCCGCACAACGCCATGCGCCAGACGATGTCGAGCACCTGCGGGTGTTCGGGCAGCAGTGCCAGCGCCACCATGCCGACGCTCAGCAGAGCCAGTCCGACACCGCCCAGCAGGCCGGGCGGGTGGTGGTCCGACAGCCGCCCGGCAATGGGCGCCATCACCGCCACCACCACGGCCCAGGGGGCAAGCAGAAAGCCGGTCTCGATCGGGTCGCGGTGCAGCACACCTTCGAAGTAGAAGGGCAGCGACACATAAGCCAGGCCCTGCGCCGCGAACGAGGCCATCGCAGTCAATGTCGACAAGGCGAACATCGGTCGGCGCAGCAGATCGACCGGCAGCATCGGCGCGGGATGGCCAGCCTGGCGGCGCAGCAGCAAGGTGCCGGCCACCAGCGTCACCACGGCAGGCGTCACGCTCAGCGGCCAGGGCTCGCGTTTTGCCGCCGCACCCAGCGCCAGCACCAGCGCGGCAAAGGTGATGGCCGTGTACACGGCCGTGAGGGGGTCGAAACCATGGCCGCGCCGCGCCGCTCTGGGCAGCGTCGGCAAGGCAAACATGAAGGCGAGCATGCCCAGTGGCACGTTGACGGCAAATAGCCAGGGCCAGTCCGCCACTGCCAGCACCAGCGAGGCTATGGTTGGTCCCACCGCAAACGACACACCCACCACCAGCGCGTTGAGCCCCACGCCGCGGCCCAGGCGTTCGGATGGGTAGATGGCGCGGATCAGCGCGATGTTCACACTCATCAGCGCACCGGCGCCGACGCCCTGCAGCGCCCGCGCACCGGCCAACAGCACCAGGCTGGGCGCCACGGCACACAGCAGCGAGGCGGCCGTGAACAAGGCCAGCCCGCCCAGGTAGACGCGCCGCGGCCCGAGCAGATCACCCAGCGCAGCAAACGGCAGCAGGCTGGCCACCACGGCCAGCTGGTAGGCGTTGATGACCCAGATCGACGCAGCCGGCGGCGCATTCAGATCCGCCGCAATGGCCGGCAGCGCCGTGTTGGCGATGGCCGTGTCCAGCGTGGCCAGCGCGACCGCGAGCAGGACGGCAATCAGCGCGCGGCGGTCGATGTGGACCGGAGTCGTGTCAGGCATGAAGCGATCAGGGTGCCGGACTGATCGACTTCAGGCGGCTTCGGCCTTGCCCAGCCTGAACACCAGCGTCAGGTTGTTGGCCGGCATCTCGACGCGGCGTTCGAGTGTCAGTCCAGGGGCCCGTGCCTCGGCTGTCACCTCCGCCATGCGGCGGATACCCCAGGCCGGGTTGCGGCGACGCAGGTCGGCGTCGAAGGCCAGGTTGCCGGGGGAGGTGACGACGTCGTCCTCGAGGTAGGGCCCGTACAACACCAGCACGCCACCCGGCACCAGCAGCCGGCCCGCGCCTTGCATCAGCCCGGCGCAGGTGGCCCAGGGCGAGATGTGGATCATGTTGGCGCAGTAGACGGCGTCGAACGAGCCGGGTACGCCGAGTTCGGCGGGCCAGGGCTGTTGCAGCACGTCCAGCCGGATCGGGGCGAACACGTTGGGCAGCCGGGCGCAGCGTGTGGCGACGGCAGGCAGGGCGTCCGCGTCGTAGTCGGTGGGTTGCCACTGCCAGCCGGGCTGTGTGGCCGCGAAGTGTTCGGCGTGTTGGCCGGTGCCGCTGGCCACTTCGAGCACACTGGCCTGCGGCGGCAACACGCTGGCCAGCACGGCCAGGATGGGCGCCTTGTTGCGGTCGGAGGCAGTGCTGAAGGGCAGGACGGCGAAGTTGCCGATGGGTGGCAGGCTCATGAGTTCTCGCCCCGTTCGTCTGGGTGAGCCCGCAGGTCTCACAGCCGGCTGAGCAGTTCGGCCTTCTTGGCCGAGAACTCGTCGTCGCTGAGCACACCCTTGGCGCGCAGGTCGGCGAGTTTCTCGATCAGGGCAAAGATGTCCCCGCCGCCGCCGCTGTTGCCGCTGCCACCGGTACCGGCGCCGGGTGGCGTCGAGTAGTCACCGCCTTGGCTTCCCGACGTGTTGTTGCCGTAGCCGGTCGCGGCTTGGGCGGCGTATTGCACGGACGCCTGCTGGGTTGGCTGTGAGGGCTGCTGCCACACCGGCGCGCCGTTGGCCCAGGTGACCGGCAGGCTGGCCACACTGATCAGGCCGTACTGGCTGGTGAAGCTGATCGACCCACCGACGGATTGCTGCTGCGAGAAGCCGCCGATCTGGTGGTCGAGTGTGTCGTAGACCGTGACGCTGCCACCCACGTCGATGGCCAGGCGGCGTGCCTGCGCGAAGTAGGCGTACCGCACGCCGTTCTGCGCACCGGTGCTGTTGGGCCAGCGCAGGTCACCTGGCCACCAGTCGCCGCTGGTGCCGGGTGCTGGCGGTACGAACAGGCTGGCGGCGCCGAAATTGCCGTTGCCGTCCAGCGACTGATACCCACCGCCACCGCCTTGTGACTGATAGCTGCCGCCACCGCCGTAACTGCTTTGCGCCTGGTCGCTGTGGTACCCACCCTGGCTTTGTGACTGGAAGCTGCCGCTGCGCACCAGGTCGGGCTGGTTGGCCACCAGGTTGGACAACTCCGAACACAGGCCGTCCACGCGGCCCTTGAGGTAGTTGTTGAACATGTCGGACACCATGGTCATGCCGCCGCGCATCCACTGGCCCGAGCCTGCGAATTCGGGGTGGCTGAACTGGGCCATGCTGCCGTTGCCGTTGATCACGCTGTCGAGCATGCTCATCACGGCGTCGGTGCTGAAGCCGTGCCGCCGGGCGATGTCGTCGATGGTCGCCTGGCCGGCCGGGGAAAGTTGTCGCATCAGAATTCCTGCTTGGGATTTACCCGCGGATTCTGACGGACAAGGCCAAGGCGCGTGCGAGCGCACCTGTTTGGCCGACGGCTCGCGCTAGAAACCCAGCGACGCCAGCAGGTCGTCCACGTCGTCCTGCGCCAGGGCCTTGTCGGGCACCTGCGGGCCGGCCAGCTCCGAACCTGCCGGTGGTGCGGCGTTGTCTTCGGCGGCGGGTGTGCTGTGCAGCAGCAGTTCGCACAACTGCTCTTCGGTGCGCGAGATGATGTTCACCACCTTCAGGATGACCTGGCCCGACAGGTCCTGGAAGTCCTGCGCCATCATGATGTTGTTGAGCACATCCTGCTGGGCCTGGGCCAGGGAGATCGACTTGCGCGCAAAGTCGAGCAGCGGATCGGGCGAGGTGGTGTCCCGCGTCAGCAGCGCCAGGCCCGCGGTCTCGAGTTCGCGGCAGGGTGGCTTGGCTTCGTCCACCAGCGTCAGCACCTTGTGCGCGGCACGTTCGGTCATCTGGCCGACGTAACACAAGCGCTCGCGCGCATCGGGAATCTCTTGCACCACTTGCTGAAGCGCGGTGGCGTAGCCCAGCTGATGCAGGGCGTCGTGCAACTGCCTGACGATGGCGCCGAGCTGGGCGCGTGTGTCGTCGGCAAACGGGGTGGTGGTCATGCGGGCATCCCTGCTCTCTTATGCAATATGGCCTGCACCTTGCCAACCAGGATGCAGGCACTGAAAGGTTTGACGATGTAGCCGTCGGCGCCGGCATGAGCGGCCTCGACGATGTTGTCCTTGCGTGCTTCGGCGGTGATCATCAAGAAGGGCAGATGGGCGTAGTCGGGCGACGCACGCACGGCCTTCAGCAGCTCGAGTCCGTTCATCTCGGGCATGTTCCAGTCGCTGATGACCATGTCCACATGGTTGTGCGCGAGCATCTGCAAGGCGTGGATGCCGTTGTCGGCCTCCAGCGTCTTCTTGATGCCCTTCTCGCGCAGCAGGCCGATGACGATGCGGCGCATGGTGCTGAAGTCGTCGACGACCAGGACGGAGAGTGTGGTGAGGTCCATGGTGGTGGGTCTGTTTGCGGCGGCGTGCACCTCGCAAGACGTCTGCGGGGATGTTTGCTCGAAGGGCGCGCCGCTGTCATCTGATGAATCGGATGCGCCAGCCTCAACTTGAACCCCCGGGCACCTGCCGATGCGTCGAAGTGCCGGCGACTTGCCGGTCATCTGCGGCGATCGAACCGCCCGGACCACACCCAAGCAATGTCAGGCCCGCGGCGGCCCAGGCAACGACGGTGTGGCCAGCACCTCGTCGATGGCCTCGCCCAGGCGCTCGATGTCGCTGTCGTCGTTGTAGACCTGGGCCGACACACGCAGCCACAGGCGGTTGGCGCGCGTGATCACCGGCACCTCGATGTGGCGCTCGAACAGCAGCCAGTTCTGCAGCCTCCTGGCCTGGGCTTGGTCGCCGCCCAGCCTGATTGGCAGCGGCAACGTGGCCATGCAGCCGGTCATGGTCTCGGGCGTGGACCAGGGCGGGCCCCATCGTGCCGCGAATTGTTGTGCGGCGTGCCACACCAGGGCGTGGTTGTGCTCGCGCATGGCATCGATGCCGAGACAACTCGTCATGAACGCGATGCCGTCGGGCGCACACAAGAACGGTGTCGGGTCGCGTGTGCCGGTCCAGTCGAACTCGCGCAGCCAGCCCGTGTCCAGGCCCCAGCTGATGACGCTGGGGTGCAGCGTCTGGCGGTGTTCGGGCGCAGCCCACAACACGCCGCAGCCGCGCGGCGCAAACGCCCACTTGTGCAGGTTGGCGACATACCAGTCGACACCCAGGGCCGGGATGTTCACGTCGATGGCGCCGGGCGCATGGGCGCCGTCGACCAGCACCGCAATGCTGCGGGCGCGGCACACGGCGGCCAGTTCTGCCACCGGCAAAATCAGCGCAGTCTCGGAGCTGATGTGGTCGACGATGACCAGCCGGGTACGCGCCGTGAGGCCGGCTTCGAGTGTGGCTGCCACCTGGGCCGCGTCGTCGATGGGAAACGGCAGCGCCAGCGTCACCACCTGCGCGCCCTGTTCACGCGCCACAAAAGCCGCGGTGCGGGCGACGGCGCCGTAGGCGTGGTCGAACAACATGATCTCGTCGCCGGCGGCAAACCGCAGCGAGCGCAGCACCGCGTTGATGCCGGCGCTGGCATTGTCGACAAAGGCGAGGTCGTCGCCGCGGCAGCCAAGCAGGGCGCCAACCTGCTCGGCGGCGGCGCGCAGACGTGGAACCACTGCGCCGGGGGCGGGTTCGGCCGGGTTCAGGCTCATCAGCTCGCGCAGCATGAACCTGGCCGGATGGCGCTCGATCTGCAGGCGCAACTGCTGCTGGGCGTCGAGTACACGCCGGGGTGTGACGCCCACCGTGCCGTGGTTGAGGTAGACCGCGTCGGGGTCGAGCAGCCAATGCTCGAGCATCGAACGTCCGAACTTCATGCGGGCCTTTCAGTGCACCGGAGGGGGCCACATTCTGTGCGTCAAACCGTGCGCCAGCGCCGGTGGCTATGCTCGCCCTGGCCGATCACTTCTCGAAGACAGTCCATGAATCCATTCCATCTGCAAGGCCGCACGGCCCTGGTCACCGGCGGCTTCAGCGGCCTGGGCCAGCATTTCGCCCGTGTGCTGGCGGGCCACGGCGCTCGTGTGGCGCTGCTGGGCCGGCGTATCGAGCTGGGCCACGAGGTAGCCGAAGACATGGGCCGTGCCGTCGGCCGGCCCGGTGACATACGCGCCTACGCAGCCGACGTGACCGACAGCGCCAGCGTCACCGAGGCCATCGCCCGGGCCGGCGCGGAGCTGGGCGTGGCCACCATCGTGATCAACAACGCCGGCACGGTGACACGCGCACCCAGCCTGGACGTGAGCGACGACGACTGGCGTGCCGTCGTCGAGGTGAACCTGTCGGGGGTGTTTCGCGTGGCGCAGGCCAGTGCACGCGCCATGCTGGCGGCCGGGCAGGGCGGCAGCATCATCAACATCGCGTCGATCCTGGGGCTGCGTGTGCGCACCCAGGTGGCGTCGTACGCGGCCACCAAGGCGGCGGTGGTGCAGCTCACCAAGGCGCTGGCGCTGGAGTGGGCGACGCACGGCATCCGTGTCAACGCGCTGGCGCCGGGCTACTTCGAAACCGCCATCAACCGGGACTTTCTGGCCTCGGAGGCCGGCCGGGCCATCGTTGCACGGGTGCCGCAGCAACGTGTCGGCCAATTGGCCGAGCTCGATGGCCCGCTGCTGTTGCTGGCCAGCGATCTGTCGTCGTACATGACCGGCACGGTCATTGCGGTCGACGGTGGTCATCTGGTGAACACGTTGTGAGCGCGCCGCAAGACGTGGGCGCCGCGTTGGCGCCCGTCACTCGCAGCACGGCCCGTGTATTGGCCGAGACCCGGGCCTGGGTCGACCGCGCCGTGATCGGCCTGAACCTGTGCCCGTTTGCCAAGGCGCCGCAGGTCAAGGGCCAGCTGCGTTATGTGGTGAGTGGCGCGACCGAGCCCGAGGCCTTGCTGGCCGATCTGATCGCCGAACTCACGCTGCTGGCCAACACCGACCCCGAAGAAACCGACACCACACTGCTGATCCATCCCGGCGTGTTGGGCGATTTTCTCGATTTCAATGATTTTCTCGATCTGGCCGATGCGGCGCTGGTCGACATGGATCTCGACGGCGTCATCCAACTGGCGAGTTTTCACCCGCAGTACCAGTTTGCCGGCAGTGCGGCCGACGACGTCGACAACGCCACCAATCAGTCGCCCTATCCCACGCTGCACCTGATTCGCGAGGTCAGCATCGAACGTGCGGTGGCGGCCATACCGAATCCGGCGAGCATTTTCGACGCCAATATCGCCACGCTGCGTCGGCTGGGCCCTGCCGGCTGGAGCGAGTTGCAGGCGCAGTGCCGCGCCGATGCGCATGCCGATGTGTCGGCCCGGGCGCCAGAGGTCGACTAGGCCTGCGCGGCGCTTGCTGCCGCCATGTACGCAGTGCAATTTGCCGCCGTAGCGCAGCCATAGCCTGGGTTCCAAGAAGCTGCCGCGGCGAACCGGTACCCGCCGGCAGCAAATATCGGCGACGCCTCTCGTGGCAATACCTGGGCAACCTCTGGCTGTGTCACGTGAAGATGCCGCGCTCGATCAGTCCGAAGATTGTCTGGGTGTGGCTTTCACGCGGTCTCGAAGCGGCGCAACCGGTGGATACAAGATGCGGCAAGGTGTCGCCGCTTCGCGGGTTTCGGTCTAGCCTGAATATGGCAATTCGACGGTGCGAAGGCCACCTGCGCAACAACATCGCGGTACTGTGGCGCAACATGTCAGGAGCGCCGAACCTAAGGGGTGACACGTGCGCGCAAACACCGTAACTGCATGCCGCGTCGAGTCTCGCAGCTTGCCGAACCTGTCGATTCGGCGGAGATTCGCGGTCGCCCCACTTGAAACCCGACGATACTTCGTATAGATTTGCGTCCTGCAACCTCAACCCTACAAGAATCGTATGGCAACTTATTCAGAACTGATCGCGCAAAAGCAAGCTCTGGCACAACAACAGGCGGCGCTCGAAAAGCAGATCGCGGACCAGTTGAATGAACAACGCGCGGCCGCGATCGCGCAGGTCAAGGGCATCATGGCCGAATTCGGCCTGAGCGTGGCCGATCTTGGTTCGGGCAAACCTGCACGTGCACCCAAGAACACCGACGGCGCCACGGTCAGCAAGGTTGCGGCCAAATACCGTGATCCGGCCAGCGGCAAGACCTGGTCGGGCCGTGGCCTGAAGCCGCGCTGGTTGTCCGAGGCAATTGCCGCGGGCAAACAGTTGACCGATTTCAGCATCTAAGTTCGATTTCAACGTCTCATCGATCGGGTTTGAACGAGTAGCCGGGTCGACGGGTCAGGTCACTTGGGTAGCCCGGTCGGTAGCGCAACCGGCCTGAGCAGGCGTTCTGAGAAATATTCTCGAAGCGTTCGCCCAAACCAGGCAGCAGGCCAGTGCCAGTGCAGGCTAGTGCGGGCCAGGTGGCCATGAGATCCCAAGGGCCGTGGAGCAATTCCACGGCCCTTCACATTTGTTCGCAGCATTCATGGTCAGCGCCTGGGCCGAACGGGTGCAGGGCAGGACCCGGCCGCTGTCACGCCAAGCACCGGTGCCCGCGATATCTGCCGTGCCGCCCCCTTCTGCTTCGGGCGAAATTGCGGCAGTCGGTCAGCGACGAAATGAACCGATACACGTGAGCCTGCAGTGAGATGTTGGCTGCTGGCCCGATTGGAGGCGGCTGATAGGCTGGGCCTGGCAATTTCCAGATCCCGGATCTGGCGCACTGCGGGCACGCAGGTGATCAAGGCGAAGTTGGGTCGGTGAAGTGTCACGGGGGCAAGGCGGTAGAGATTCACCCATGGTGTCAATAGGCCGCAGGCCCGTTGCTGCCGTTCACCGTGGCCCACCACGAGCAGGATGAACGGCATATTGGCTCGCGGGCTCCCCGGCGTTTGATGCCTGCGGCACGGGCAATACGACGACGCCTAAGAAAAAATAAGTCAGGCTTGTCCTTGGCCGGGTCTAGGCGAAGGCGACCCCGGTCGACCCGGGCTGGGGGCTCGATCCAGGGCGCAGGCCTGACCGTAAATCGGGCACCCTGATGATCGGGATATTCGAGGCGCCTTTCGACAACTGGCCAGTGCAGCCAGGCAAGCGTTTGCGCCCGATGAGTTGCCGGTGATTGCCCCGCGGCCACCCATGAATTGGGCGCCGGCAGGCCAGAATCACCACTCACGCCAACAACCGACGACGACATGTCCAAGTCAGACAACAACAGCGGCCTGGTCTATTCCACCGACAGTGGCCGTATGTGCCCGGATTGCCGCCAACCCCTGGCCGGCTGCCTGTGCAAACAACAGGCGCGGGCGCTGGCGCTGGCCAAGGGTGACGGCGTGGTGCGGGTCAGTCGTGAAACCAAGGGCCGCGGTGGCAAGGCCGTGACGCTGGTGCGTGGTCTGCAACTCGACGATGCCGCGCTCGCCGCCCTGGGCAAACAGATCCGCACGGCCTGCGGTTCGGGTGGCACCGTCAAGGACGGTGTGATCGAAGTGCAGGGTGACCACTGCGACCGCGTGCTTGCCCTGCTGGTCGCAGCCGGTCACAAGGCCAAACGGGCCGGCGGCTGAGGGCCGGCCTGTCGATCTTTTGAAGGTGGGTCGGTCCGGGCTCAGCCCGGACCTCGAGGGTGGTCAGAAGCAGTCGTGGTCGTCGTTCAGCGGTGGCCCGAAGTCGATCACGATGTTGCTGGCGTTCAGCTTCACCGGGGTGGCCGGTGCCGCGACCGTGAGGGTGCCGGCGGCAAAGCTGCCGCGCACCAGCACGAAATCACCTGCGGCAAGGGGTGCGCCGGCCAGGGTGACACGTTTCATCACGATCGCCTGCGGGTCGGCGCTTACCGCCAGCCCGTTCAGCGAGAAGGTGGTGGGTGTGCCGGCGGTGCTGCTGATCACCGGCGCCGGTGTGGCGTCGACCACCCCGCTGACGCTGGACACGGCCGAGGCGCGCAGGATCGTCACCGACAGCGCGACCAGATTGCCACCGGCGTCGACGCGGGTGCGCACCTGCAGGTGCTGCGACGGACTGGCCGCCAGATAGGTCTGGAAGGTCGCGATGTTGAACGCCGAGTTGCCCGACTTGCCTGACTTGCCCGATTCGCCGCCGGAGGAACTCGACGGGCCGGAGCGGTCGTCGTCATGGCCCGGACCGTGGCCGCGCGACGAACGATCGGCCAGGCGGGTGGCAGCGGTCACGGTCACGTCCTTGCCCAGCAGGGTCAGCACCCAGGTGTCGGCGACCGGGCCGGGCACCACGGCGGTGGCGTCACCCTCGAATCCGAAGGTCGAACTGCGCGCCACGTGTTTCACGACGACCGAGCTGGCGCTGACCGACAGTCCGTCGGCCGCCACCGTGCCGAGCACACGTACCTCGTCACCGACACCCGGCAAGGTGCTGCCGACGGGCAGGGCCGAGGCGTCGACGCTGATGCCGCGCAAGACGAACCGCGCCGCCGCGCTGTCGACACTCGACACCTTGCCTTCGAGTTCGACGATCGTGCCGGGGGTCTCGACCATCAGCTTGGCGCGCAGTCGCGCTTGGCTGGCCACCAGGGTGGTGGCCGGCAGCGTCGGTGCTGCGGCGCTGTAGGCCGACACCAGCTGGCCGACTGTGAAGGCGTTCGCGCAGGGGGGCGTGCTGGCGCGGTTGCGGCAGACGGCACCGGTCAGGTCGACATCCAGACCACCGATGCTCACGCCCGTGGTGGTCAAGGCGGTGACCACCCCCTCGACCTTGAAGTTCACGCCGGTCGTTGTGGTGGGTGCATCGTTCACCGACACCAGGGTGGCGACGATCTGGGTGGCCGCGCCGGTGCTGCCCGCGTTGAACAGGTAGCCGTAGACCGTGACGTAGCTGCCCGCGACCTGGGTCGCACCGCTGCCGCTGGTGGCGTTCAGGCCGGACTGGCCGGTCACGGCGCTGCACGGCGTGGTGGCGGCGTCCACGCAGGCGCGCCGGTCGCTGTAGTTGGTCGAGGCGGTGAGTTGCACCGTCTGCCCCAGCACGGAGATGGTGCTGGCGCTCGAGTCGGACTCGTCGACATGGCCGCGCGCCAGCTTGGCAGGCGGATCTCGTCAGCCTCGGGGTCGTCGTGGCGGCTGCGCGAGCTGGCCTTCACGTCCACACTCATGCCGACTTCGAGGTCGGACAGGTCGGTGCTGCGGCTGTCGTCGTC
The DNA here is from genome assembly GCA_016702605.1 of Candidatus Intricatilinea gracilis. Taxonomy (GTDB): domain Bacteria; phylum Pseudomonadota; class Gammaproteobacteria; order Burkholderiales; family Burkholderiaceae_C; genus Sphaerotilus; species Sphaerotilus gracilis. Next base: position 673,147 of record JADJDQ010000002.1, on the reverse strand, counting down.
ATCGTCGATCAACACCGCATTGGTGGTGCGGAAGCGGTGACCGTTGACGTACACACTGCCGAAGGCGCTGATCGTTCCCGACGACATGGCGCCGGGAGTCGCACCCGACAGCGTGGCGCCGGTGGGCGGCGATCCCGGACCACCACCACCGCCGCCGCCACAGGCGACCACCACCAATGCAGCCAACACGCCGCCACACAGGGTCAGGACATTTGCATGTTTCATGACATCCATCCTCATGGTTCTGCGGCCGCAACTGGGCCAGCAGTCCATGTCGAGCAGTTGTCGACCGGGCCTCGAGCCTTGCGCCAGCACGCGATGATCGTCAAATGGGAAAAGTGATCATCTACCCGTTGCCAGCGATTTGTCGATGGCAAGGATGTGATCAAGGTTGTTGCCCCTTGCCTGGGCCGACGCCAGGCAGTTGTTGCAGCGCGAAAACTCTTGTCACATCTGGGCGGCGCCTTGCGCCGGCAAGCCCGCAGCTCAGCGCAGCACGATCTTGCGTCCGAACGGCTGCATCGCCGTCGCCCAGGCCTCGGGCACGGCCCAGATCACCGGCCAGCGTGGCTGGAACCGTGTCGGGCCCTGCAGGTCGGTGAGCACCACGCCGATGTCCGGACGATGGCTGTCGGCCTCTTCGAGCAGCGGCGTGAAGTCGGTGTCACCGCCGCCCTGAAAGCTGATCGTCGCCAGATCGAAACGCCCCGAGGTGATGGCCTCGGGCTTGACATGCTCGACCCCGCGCACCCGGTCGTCGCCGAGCACCAGCACGAGGCCGGCTTCGAGCCGGCGCAGGATGGCCATCGTCTCGCGCGAGAAACGCTCCAGCAGCTCGCCGGCGATCGAGCCCGACACGTCGACGATCAACACCAGCCGCGGCACGGACCTGGTGCCGCTGTTGCCCGGTTCCCAGGGCAGGCGTTTGTTGCCGCCGGTGCGCCCCTGGTTGGCCAGGTAGGACCGGGTCGGGCGCGACCACGACAGATCGGCACGCGGCGCCAGGCTGCGCGTGAGTTGTGTGCGCAGCAGCTGCTCCCACGGCGTGTGGCTGCGCGGCAGGTCGGCCAGCAGGGCACGCAGCATCGAATGGGCGCCGTCGCTGGCATGGGCGCGCATCACCCGTTCACTCCATTCACGCGCCAGCCCGGCCTCGGCCTGCGGCTCGGCCCGGGCCTGGTCTTGCGGCAGCAGATCGATGGCCACACCGCCCGAGAGCGACCGGGCGCGTCCCGAGCGTGGTCCGTCGACGGGTGCGCCCTGCTCGCTGCCGGCGTGGCCCTGCTGATCGTGTCCGCCACCGGCGCCGCGATCACCCATCGGCTGCCCGGTGTCGCCCTGCCGGGTGTCGCCTGTGCGCCCGTCGCCCTGTGGTGACTTGCCCTGCTGCCCGGCGCCTGGCCGGCCGCCGCCGGTTTGTGCGCCGCCCTTCGACGAATCCTGCCGACCACTGCGCCGCTGGTCGCCGGCATCGGGCGGGCGGCGGTCGTCGATGGCGCGGTACAGGCGCTCAACGTCCCACTCGAGCAGGGCCGCCTCGGCCGCCAGGTGGATCGACAACACCTGCGCCAGCAGGCGATCGATCAACATGGCCGAAGCCGGCAACTTCAGCCAGGCCAGGTGCGCCAGCGCGCTGTTCACCACGGCGTCGGCGCACAAGTTGAACAGCTGCAGGTCGACATCACCCAGTTGCTGTTGCAGTTCCACATAACGCTGCGGATGGCGCAGCGCGATGTGCAGCACCTCGTGGGCCACCAGGCCGACCTGCTCGGCCAGCGCCAGGCGCTCGAAAGCGGGCGAGTAGAAGACGGTGTTGCCGTCGGTCGCAGCGAGGGCGGCGCTGGTCGTCGCTGTCCCGATCACCCGCGGCGCGGCCGGTGCCAGCTGCTGGTTGGACAACTCGGCGAAATCGACCAGATCCAGATCCTGATGCGCCACCCACAGCGCCAGGCCGCCGGTGGACGGCGCGTGTTCCACCATGCGCTGGATCGCACGCGTGCCGCGGTGGCCGGTGAACTCGGGCCCGTTCGCGGGTGCGTCGGCGGCAGTCATGAGGAGGGCCGGGTTGGCGCAGGCAAAGCTGTTGGGACGAGGTGGCGCCCGCTCAACTCGCCAGCCCGTCCTTGCGGCGCCTCTCGGCATAACGGTGGTAGGCCGGGCTGTCCATGATGGTGGCTTCGAGGCCGGTTTCGAGCGCCTTTTGCATCATCAGCTCCATGGCCAGGGTCTGCACCTCACGCACCGGCAGCGCCGGGGTGTTGGCCTGGCTGCGGATGTCGGGCAGTTGCTCGACGATCTCGAGGGCACGCGCCAGCGCGGTGTTGCTGGTGCAGGCGGCCAGCAGGCCGTAGGTCATCCCGTACAGGCCATCCAGGCTGCGCGGCAGCAGATCGACGGTGTCCTTGCCCGGCCTGGCCGCCAGCAGGGCCAGCACGTCGGCGCCGGACTGGATCTCGCGCAGCACGCCAAAAAACTCGGCTGCGTTGGCCGCGCCGATGCGGCCCTGCACGAAGACACGTTTGGCCGAGTCACTCAGGCGCGACTTCAGCACGTTCGACACGTCCTCCCAACCCCGCGGGCTGGCGCCGATGAGGTGGTCGGCAGCGAGTTGCGCCTGCGTGTCGTCGAGTTTGTCGGGCCGCACACGCAGATAGGCCATCACCTCGGGCGCAAAGCCGCTTGCCACGGCATGCGCCAGAAAGGCATCGATGGCGGTCTGCACATTGAAATGAAACATGCGGTCGGCCAGCGCCGTGCCCATGTCGTGGCTCACCGCGCCGTGAAAACTGGCGTTGCCGGCGGCCACCACCTGCCAGCCGTCGGGCAAGACATAGTGGCCGACGCGCCGGTCGAGGATGAGTGAATAGGCCGAGATCTGCAGGCGCTGGTCGGCGGCGGTGAGTTCATCCAGAAACAGGATGCCGGCCGGCTGATCGGCGGTGGGCAGGAACTCGGGCGGAAACCACACCGTCTTGCCCTGCACATCGTCGGCATAGATGGCACCGCGGATGTCCACCGGTTCGATGGTGGTGAGGCGCAGATCCACCAGCGGCACGCCGAAATGTGCCGCCACCTGGCGCACCACCGACGACTTGCCCACGCCGCGCGGCCCCCACAACATCGACGCTCGCCGACGCAGCGTGGTGTCGGCGTATTGCTCGATCAACGCGGCCTTGGCGCCCGAGATCGAGATGGGCGGAATGTTCATCGGATTGCCGAGCATCGTTCACCTGGGTCGTGTGGGCGGGTCGAGGGTGGGGAGGCGAGTGTCTTGTGGCTGCTGGCAGCGCACAACCCGCGCCGTGTCACAGGCAACAAGACAGGGCGTGCAAGCTTGCCATAGCTGCGGCCTCTCGGGTCGAGGTCGACCCGCCCTGGTTGAATCGACCCGTGGGACGGGCGATGCCTCTGCACCGCAGCATGTCCACGCCCCAATCAGCACCACGACACCGCAAGCTCGACCTTGACCGCCTCCCCAGCCGGGACACTGCAGGCGGTGCCAAGCCGGATCAATGACAATGTTCGCTGCGGCCGGACATGGCCGCAATCTGCACAGGAGTCGGACATGGATCAGCGTTTCGATCGGCGCCTCGACAAGTCGCACCGGCGTCACACCTTGCGAGCTTTGGCGGGTGCTGGCCTTGGCCTGGCCTTGCCGGCGTGGGTGCTGGCCCAGAAGGCCAAACCCGCGGCCACACCGGTCGAGGTCTGGACGGCGCCCGGCTGCGGGTGTTGCCACGACTGGATCGACCATCTGAAGGCCAGCGGTTTTGTCGTGACCTCGCACGATGGTGGCAACGACCAGATGCGTGCCCGGCTGGGCCTGGCGCAGCGATATGCCTCGTGCCACACGGCGCTGATCGGCGGCTACGCGGTCGAAGGCCACGTGCCGGCAAGTGATATCCGGCGCCTGCTCGCGAACAAACCCACGGCCATCGGCCTGGCCGTGCCGGCCATGCCCATCGGTTCACCCGGCATGGACGGCCCCGAATACAAGGGCCGCAAGGATCCGTACGACGTGCTGCTGGTGGCCGACGACGGCAGCGCCAAGGTCTGGCAGAGCTACCGCTGAACCTGCGCGCTCAGGCGCGTGCGTCGAACTGCAGGATGGCGCGGGCGATGGCTTCGAGCGGCAGGATGTCGTCCACCGCCTGCAGCTTGATCGCCTCCTTGGGCATGCCGAAGACCACGCAGGTCTCCTCGTTTTGCGCGATGGTGCGGGCACCCGTGTCGTGCATCGTCTTCATGCCGCGTGCGCCGTCGTCGCCCATGCCGGTCATGATGATGGCCAGGGCATTGGCCCCGGCACAGTCGGCGGTGGACCTGAACAACACGTCGACCGACGGCTTGTGGCGGTTCACCGGCGGGCCGTCGAGCACCGTCACGAAGTACTGGCCGGCGGCCTTGCGCAACTGCATGTGGCGCCCGCCCGGGGCGATGAGCGCCACGCCGCGTTCGAGCCGGTCGCCGTCGCGCGCCTCGCGCACGTTCATGGCACACAGGCCGTCCAGGCGGGCGGCGTACATGGCGGTGAACTTCTCCGGCATGTGCTGCGTGATGGCGATGCCCGGCGCATCGGCCGGCAGGCAGGAAAGCACCAGTTCGAGTGCTTGTGTGCCGCCGGTCGAACTGCCGATCACGACCGGCTTGTTGACCGCCAGCGCGTGCACACGCGGCGCGCCCGCTGCCGCGCTCACGGGCGATGGCCGGGATGTGGTTGTCGCGGTGGCCGTGGTGCCGGCTGACGAGCCGACATTGGCCTGAGCCGTGGCCGTTGTGCGTGCACGTGGCCTTGAACGCGCGGCGGCACGCAGCGTCTGGATCAGTTCCTGACGCGAATCCTCGAGGTGTTGCTTCAGCCCCAGCCGGGGCTTGGCCAGCACGGCCACGGCGCCGATGGCCAGGGCGTCCAGGGCGACACGGCTGCCTTCGGTGCCCAGGGTGGAGCAGATCACCGTCGGTATCGGGTCACTGCTCATCACCTGGCGCAGGAAGGTCAGGCCGTCCATGCCCGGCATCTCGATGTCGAGCAGCAAGACGTCGGGGCGGTTCTTCTTCATCGCATCGATGGCGATCAGCGGGTTCGGCGCCGCACCGATGAGTTCGATGTCGGACAGGCCGGCGAGCAGATGCGCCACCGTCTGGCGCACCACGGCGGAGTCGTCGACCACGTAGACCTTGATGGCTGCCATGAGGAGGTAGAAGTTGCTGGGGCGCTGGTGCTTGCGCAGAAGCTGGTGTTAAGGGCTTGGCTGACTAGGCTGACTAGGCTTGTGCGGGGCGCGCTGGTCGTGCGTGGGGCCGCCGCGTCATGCACCGGCCTGCGCCACGTCGACCTCCAGGCACAGCGGCTCCTGTGTGCCGACCACCCAGCTCAGCTTGCGGTAACAACTGCCGCCCGACGCCTGCGAGATCACGTGCATGCCCGAAGCCTGCAGCAGCGCCAGCACTTGCTGCACATTGCTCGCACCCACGTGATGACCGGTGAACTGCGCCGGAAACATGTTGCCGCCGCCGTAGATCCGCGCCTCACACAGGGCCGGCGTGATGCCGCGTGCGCGCAGGCCGGCAAACAGCGCCTGCAGGGCAGGGCGCGCAAACGTGGTGTCACCGGCTGCCGCTGCCGGTGGTTCGCCGGCATGCACGATGTGGCACATCGCGCCCACGGTGCGGCGCGGGTCGTTCAGCAGCACGGCCACACACGAGCCGAGCAGGGTCTCTAGCCGTTCGTCGCGGCTGGCGATGGCCACATCACCCGGCCTGAGAACGAATACGGCGGTCATGGGTCAGGCGCCCCCGGGTTTGCGGTAGGCGCCGGGCACGATGGCTTGGAGCTTGACGCCGTCGTGCACCCGGCCCTCGGCCGTGCCGATGAAGAACAGGCCGCCCGGCAGCAGTGTGTCGACCACCCGGTCGATGACCTGACGTTTGGTCTCGGCGTCGAAATAGATCAGCACGTTGCGCAGGAAGATCACGTCGAACGGCCCGACCCCCGTGAAGGGTTTGCACAGGTTGAGCTGGCCGAAACGTACCTGCTCGCGCAGCCTGGGCTGCATCATCACCTGACCTTCGGCCGGGCCTTCGCCGCGCAGGCAGTAGCGTTTCAGGCGCTCGGGGCCGACGTTGCGCAGCCGGTCCACCGGGTAGACCGCTTGTTTGGCGCTGAGCAACACACGGTGGCTGATGTCGGTCGCCAGGATGGACCAGCCCGGCCCGACGCGCCCGCTGTGCTGCATGTCGGACAGCAGCATCGCGGTGCTGTAGGCCTCGTCGCCGAAGGACGATGCTGCACTCCACACCGCCAGCGGGGCACGGCTGCGGCGCGCCGCCAGTTCACGTTCGAGCACCTCGTAGTGTTTGGGTTCGCGAAAGAAGTAGGTCTCGTTGGTGGTCAGCAGGTCGACTGCCATCTGGAACTCGGCCGCCTCGGCCTCGTCTTCGAGCAGTGCCAGGTAGTCGTCGTAGCCACCGAGGCCAAGCTTGTTGATGCGTGGCCCCAGGCGTGACACGACGAGTGGCTTCTTCGACGCGTTGAGCGCCATGCCAACGCTGTCGTACATCACCTGGCAGATCCGGCCGAAGGTGCGGTCGCTCAGTGCGCGGGTGTCGACTCCGACGGAAAGTGGGCTGTTCATGTCGTGGCGCCGCCGGGTTCAGGCGGCCAGCTTGTGGCGGGCGTGGTCACACTGGTCGGCCATGTCGTCGATGTCGAGTGTGGCCTCCAGCGACAGGATGACGACGAAGCGCCCGCCCACCTTGGCCATGCCCTGGATGTAGTCGCGCTTGACCCTGCCGCCGAACTGCGGTGGCGGGTCGACGACAGAGTCGCCGATCTCGATGACCTCGCTGACCGCGTCGACCATCATGCCCAGCGCGTGGCGCTCACCGTGGCGCCGTACCTCGAAGATGACGATGCTGGTGCGTTCGCCCACCAGTGCCGGCGCCCGGCCCAGGCGGGCCTGCAGGTCGATCACAGGCACGACGGCGCCGCGCAGGTTGATGACACCCCGCACGAAGTCGGGCATGAGTGGCACCTCTGTCATCTGGCCGTATTGAATGATCTCGCGCACCTCGGCGATGCCGACAGCGAACCACTCGTCGTCCAGCGTGAAGGTGAGGTACTGGCCCGTGCCGGCGGCGTCTTCTTCACTGGCACTGGCACTGGCACTGGCACTGGCACTGGCACTGGCACTGGCACTGGCACTGGCACTGGCACTGGCGCCGGCCTGCGCGAGCACGGCCATGTTGGCGCTCGATACGGCGTTCATTGCCGGCTCCTGCTCGTCTTGGTGGACCTGGTCGTGGCGCGTGGCGTCACGGTCTGGCCCGGTGTCGGGCGTGTGGGCATGGCCTGCTGTCAGTAGGGGCGGAAGTTGGCCTCGGCCGTTCGGGCCAGTGCCGCGCTGGTCCTTTGTGTGCTGCTGGTGCTGCCGTTCGTGCCGGATGAGCCGCCGCCGTTGCCACCAAAGCCGCTGCTGCTGGTGCGGCCACGCCGGGCCGGTTGTTCGATCGCCACCACCGTGCCGCGACGCGAGACCATGGGCGGTGGGGCGTCGACCACCACGTTGAAGAAGCCGATCGCATCCTGCAACTGGCCGGCCTGGCCCGACAACTCCTCGCTGGTGGCGGCCAGTTCCTCGGACGCCGAGGCGTTCTGCTGCGTGGCCTTGCTGAGCTGGCCCATCGCGTTGCCGATCTGGTTGACCGACGAACTCTGTTCTTCGGACGCGGCCGAGATCTCCTGCACCAGGTCCGAGGTCTTGCGGATCGAGGGCACGATCTCGTCGAGCAGCCGCCCGGCACGTTCTGCCGTCGACACGCTGTTGCCTGCCAGGTCGCCGATTTCCTTGGCGGCCTCCTGGCTGCGTTCGGCGAGCTTGCGCACCTCGGCGGCCACCACCGCGAAACCCTTACCATGTTCACCGGCACGGGCGGCCTCGATGGCGGCGTTGAGTGCGAGCAGATTGGTCTGGTAGGCGATGTCGTTGACGATGCTGATCTTGGCCGCGATCTGCTTCATGGCCTTGACGGTCTGTGTCACCGCGTCACCACCTTCGGTGGCTTCCTTCGAGGCCTTGGCGGCCATGCCGTCGGTGACCTTGGCGTTGTCGCTGTTCTGCGAGATCGAGGCCGACATCTGCTCGATCGATGCGGTCGTTTCCTCCACCGACGCGGCCTGTTCACTCGCCGCCTGCGACAGGCTCTGCGCCGTGGAGCTGACCTGGTCGGCCGCGCCGGTGAGGGCATCGGCAGCGGCGCGCACTTCCTCGATGATGCTGGCCAGGCGGTCGCAGCTGCTGTTGGCGTCGTTCTTGACCTGGTCGAAGGTGCCTTCGGTCTCGCGCGTGATGCGTTGGGTCAGGTCGCCGCTGGCCAGTGCCGAGAAGACCCGGCCGACGTCGTCGATGATGGCGGCGAGTTTCTCGCGGGTGGCGTTGGCGTCGTTCTTGACCTGCCCGAACGTGCCCTCGTAGTCACGCGTGATGCTTTGCGACAGGTCGCCTGCGGCGAGTGCGCCGAACACGCGCCCCACATCGTCGAGGATCACCGAGGTGGTCTCCATCAGCGAGTTGACGCCGCTGCACAACTCGCCGATCGGGCCGGTCTTGCCTTCGAGCGGAATACGCTGCGACAGCTTCCCTTCGCGGGCGGCATTGGTGACCGCATGGGCCTGCTCCACCGCCTGGCGCAACATGTCGTTGGCCTTGACCTCGGCGGTCACGTCGGTGGCCAGCTTGATGACCTTGACCACACGGCCCATCTCGTCCTTCACCGGCGCATAGACGGCCTGGATGTAGACCTCCTGCCCATTCCTGGTGATGCGCCTGAAGGTGTCGCGGTGACTCTTCCCTGCCGCCAGGTCGGCCCAGAACTGCGTGTAGGCCGGGCTGTTGGCCAGGGCCGGGTCGCAGAAGATGCGGTGGTGACGGGCCTTCACCTCGTCCAGCGTGTAGCCCAGCACGCTCAGGAAGTTGTCGTTGGCATGCAGCACATGGCCGGTCAGGTCGAACTCGACAAAGGCATAGAGCTGGTCGATGGCACTGAGCACACCACGTGCGTTCTGCCGCTCGATCTCCTGCGCGGTGATGTCGTAGCGCACGCCCAGGTACTTCATCGGCTTGCCGTTGTCGCCCAGGATGGGTGCCATCACCGCGTCGACGTAGTACGGAGTGCCGTCCTTGGCGCGGTTCTTGATGACGCCGCGGAACATCTCGCCGCGTCCGATGGTGGCCCACATCTTCTTGAACACCTCCTTGGGCATGTCGGGATGGCGGGTGGTGCTGTGCGGCGCGCCGATCAGCTCCTTGCGGCTGTACTTCGAGACCTCGACGAATTTCTCGTTCACGCTCAGGATGTCGCCCTTCTTGTCGGACTCCGACACGATGCTGGTGACATTCATGATGTTGGTGCGCACCGCCAGTTCGGCCTCGACCGTGCCCAGATGGGCCTGCACCTGGGCCAGCGTGGCCTCGACGTCGGCTCGTGCATGTTCGTTGGCGGTGGCCTGCTCGTTGGCCTGGCGCACCTGGTCGGCGGCGTGCTGCAGTTCGGCACCGGCCACGAGGCGTGCCAGCCAGGAAGTCTTTTGGGTGGTCATGAAACGTGTCCTTGTGTCGAGCCGGTCGATTGGCCGCTGGTTCGGGGGATGTGGATCGCCGGTGGCGACAGGGGGCTGGTGGAGCGTCTCGGTGCAGGGGGCTGCTCGGCCAGCTGGCCGAGCGACGGCACGTCGAAGATCATGGCCACCTCGCCATTGCCGAGGATGGAGGAACCCGAGATGCCACGCAGGGTGCGAAAGATCGGCCCGAGCGGCTTGATCACGGTCTGGTGCTGGCCCAGCAGGGCATCGACAACCAGGCCGAAGGGCGGACCACCGGCCTGCACCACCAGGATGCTGGTGGCCTCGGCGGCCGGCGCGTCGAGCTCATAGAGCGTGCGCAGGTCGACCACCGGCAGCATCTCGCCGCGCAGTTCGACGCAGTAGCGTCCGTGGTCGTCGGGCCGGCTGGTGGGTGGTCCGGCCGAGATCACCTCGACCACGGCCTCGAGCGGCAGGATGAACTTCGAGTTCGCCACGCCGACCAGGAAGCCGTCGATGATGGCCAGCGTGAGCGGCAGGCGGATGTCGATGCGTGTGCCGGTGCCGAAGGTGCTGTGCACCACCACGCTGCCGCGCAGCGCCTCGATGTTGCGCCGGACCACGTCCATGCCCACACCACGGCCCGACAGCTCGGTCACCTGTGCGGCGGTCGAGAAACCCGGCTCGAAGATGAGCGTCAGGATGTCGGCATCGGCCGGCACCACACCGGGCTCGACCAGGCCACGCTCCCAGGCGCGTTGCAGCACACGCTGGCGGTCGATGCCGCGACCGTCGTCGTCGATGCGGATGAGGATGCCGCCGGACTCGTGGCGCGCACTCAGCACCAGCCGACCGGCGGCGGGTTTGCCGGCGGCCAGGCGTTCGGCCGGCGTCTCGAGCCCATGGTCCAGGCCGTTGCGCACCAGGTGCATGAGCGGGTCGGCGATACGTTCGACCATCGACTTGTCGAGCTCGGTGTCACCGCCGACGATCTCGAACACCACCTCCTTGCCGAGCTGGCTGGCGGTGTCGCGCACCACACGCCTGAAGCGGGCAAAGGTTTCGCCGATCGGCACCATGCGCAGCTGCAGCGTGCCGTTGCGGATCTGTTCGACCAGTCGCGTGACGGTCTGATTGGCTTCGATGAGGCTGCCCTGGCGGGTCTGGCGGGCCAGCATCGAAGCGCCCGCACCGGCGATCACCAGTTCACCCAGCAGGTTGATGACGGCGTCGAGCCGGTCGGCCTGCACACGGATGAAGCGCCCGTCGTCGGCGAGGCTGGCCTCGCGCTGTTTCTGCTGCTTGCCGATGGCAGCGCTCACCGCCTGTGGTGACACACCGGCCTTGGCCTGCAGCAGCTCGCCAAGCAGCGGCGGTGGCTTGCCTGGCGCGCCGCCGTCTGCTGCCGAAGGCGACGTCCTGGCCTGGGCCTGTTCGGCCAGGCAGGCGTCGAGCTGACCCCGGGTGATGGCGCCGACCTCGACCAGCATCTCGCCCAGCCGGGTGTGGTTGGGCAACTGCTCGATCAACTCGGCATAACGACAGAACGGTGCGACTGGCTCGATGAGGTGCAGCTCGCAGTCGTCGCGCACGAAGTCGAAGGAGGCTTCGATCTCCTGGCGGGTGGCCGCGGTATCCAGGCCGATCTCGAAGCCGAAGTGGCAACTCTCCGGGTCGATCTGGTCGAGCGCTGGTATGGCGGCGCGGTCGCAGCTGGTGGCCACCACATGGCCCAGCGTGTCTAGATAGGCCAGCAACGTGAGTGGGTCCATGCCGTTGCGAAACACCTCGCGCCCGAAGAGTGCCGACACATGCCAGCGGCGCGCGGTGCCCTCACCTGGCGCTGTCGACGCCGGTGACATGCCTGGCTCGGCCAAGGTAGTGCCGCTGCCTGTTGCAAACGCTGTGAGCGTTGCCGCGTCCGCCTTGTCTGCGTCAGCACCGGCTGCACCATGGATCAGGCTGTGCAGGCGCGTCACCAGATCGGCACGTTGTTCGACCTGCGATGGCGTGTCGATGGCGTCGGGGGCACCGGCTTGATCGATCAGCACACGGATCTGGTCGTTGCACTGCAGCAGCAAGGTGCTGATGGCCAGGTCGAGCGTGAGCCGCCCGGCGCGCAGCTGGTCGAGCAAGGTCTCGACATGGTGGGTGAACTCGACCACCCTGGTCAGGCCGAAGATGCCGGCCGAGCCCTTCACCGTGTGGGCACAGCGAAACAGCGCGCCCAGCAGTTCCTGGTCGTGCGGTTGTTCTTCGAGCTGGAGCAGCAACTGCTCGATCGATTCGATCTGCTCGCGCGCTTCGCTGATGAAGGTGGGCAGAGCATCGGCGACGAAGCTCAGGTCGTGGCTGCGGGACCGTGTCGTCATCGGGCGGATCCTGGCTCGGGGCAGTGGCTCATGACGATGCGGCTGCGGGCAAGGCCGTGCCGTCCTGGTCGGTGTCGATCGCCGTTGCGCTGCCGAGCCAGTCCGCCAGTCCGAGCGTGGCGCAACTGCGCGTCAACAGGGGTGTGGGATGAGCGATCGACCAACGGCGGCCCTGGCGATCGAGCAGCGCGGCAAGTGAACACAACAACTGGACACCGGCGCCGTCGACGTCACCCACCTGGTCGGCGGTGAGCAGCACGGCGTCGTCGTCGTCGATCTGGCCGAGCCAGGTGAGCAGGCTGTCGCGTGTCTCGGCTGCGGTGAAGATGGTCAGTTCACCAGGCAGTGCAAAGGTGTGGCTCGGCATGGCCAGCGCCTCAGGGCAACACGAGTTTGGCGACGGCATCGAGCAGCACGGGCGGGCTGAAGGGTTTGGTGATCCAGGCCTTGGCGCCGGCCACCTTGCCTTGCTGCATCTTGCTGCTGGCGTCTTCGGTGGTCAGCATGATCACCGGGGTGAACTTGTAGCGCGGGTGCTGCTTGACCTGCGTGACGAAGTTGATGCCGTCCATGCGCGGCATGTTGACGTCGCTGATGATGAGATTGATCTTGCGTCCGTCCAGGCGTGTCAACCCTTCGACGCCGTCGCCGGCCTCCAGCACCTCGTAGCCGGCGCGTGTGAGCGCAATGCTGACGACCTGGCGCATCGACGACGAGTCCTCGACGACGAGGATGGTCTTGCTCATGGTGACCTCTGTGTGTTTTGTGCAGACGCAGTCGACCAGGTGTCAGCGTCCGATGACCATCACACAGGTGCCGATGAAACCAACTGCTGGTGGCCGTTCGTCGTGTCGGTTGCCGTGAAGAGAATCAGCTGGACGGGACGGCCAATGGCGGCGTCTGCTCTATGCCAGGCAGTCTCCCGCTGCCGGCTCGCCCCTAACCCTCGATATCGGTCGGGTTAAAGGCTCAGATCGAGGGTTTGCCCGCGGCGGCCGGTCGTCGCCGCCCCTGCCCGCCGCCGCGCCGGGCTCAGGACCCGGGTGCCGTACCGATCGCCAGTGCGCAGCTGTGGTCGGTGTTGAGGCGCGGGTCGCTGATACGCAGCTTGCCACCCGGTTCGCTGCTGACCTCGTAACCACGCGCCTCTGCACTGGCCTTGACCTGCGCCACTGTCATGCCAACGGCAAAGCTGCCGCAGAAACTCTCGATGTCGGCCGCCGCGCGGTGAAAAGGCCAGAACACGACGGCGGTGCCGGTGGGAAACAGCAGCACGGCGCCGCCGTTGACGAGGAATCGAAGCGAGGGCTTGGCCATGGCGGGTGGTGCTGTGCTGACGGATCGAGGGGGCAATCGCGGCCACCATTCTGACCTGCCGTGAGGGCGCCCAGTGCCGAGGGTGGGCGGACCGGTGCACAGCTGCCCGATGGGCGTCGACAAGGCCTGTCCGGGCGCTCACCAATGCGCCGGATCGACCCGGCGGGATTGGCCGTTGCGCTGGTTGGGCCGCGCACCTGCCTCGCATCTACCGTGCTCGGACCATTCCTGACCACCGAAGATGGTGGCGCTTACACTTGATCGAGGGAGGTTCGTCGACCAGTCATGAAGAGCAAGGACAGCACACGAGGTGGTGCCAAGGCGGCCACCACACGAGGCAACGGCACGGTGACTCTCGAGATGGTCGCGCAGGCGGCCGGTGTGTCGCCGAGCACGGTGTCGCGCATCCTCAATGGCACGGCGGTCGTCAACGAACTCAAGAAGCAGGCGGTCGACGACGCCATCGCCCGGCTCGGCTTCGTGCCCAACCCGATGGCGCGTGGCCTGGCCGGTGGCCGCACGCTGAGCATCGGCGTAGTGACACAGGCGATCGACAGCCCTTTCTACGGCGCGGCGCTGCGTGGCATCGAAGACGAACTCGACCCCGCCGGCTACAGCCCGCTGTATGTGAGCGGGCACTGGAACGCCGCTGCCGAGGCGCGTTGCATCGAGGTGCTGCGCTCACGGCGTGTCGACGGTATCGTTGTGTTGACCGGCCGGCTCACGGATCAGGCGCTCAAGACCTGCGCCAAGAGTCTGCCAGTGGTGGTGACCGGCCGCAGCCTCAAGGCGCCGGGCCTCTTCTCGCTCAACTTCGACAACTGTGAGGGAGGGCGCCTGGCCACCCAGCACCTCATCGACCTGGGGCACCGGCGCATCGCCTTCATCTCGGGCGACCCGGAACACCCCGACGCTGCCGAGCGACTGCGTGGCTACACCCTGGCGCTCGAGAGCGCCGGCATCAGCTTCGACCCGGCGCTGGTGGTGCCGGGTGAGTACCACGAGGTCAGCGGCCTGCTGGCGGTGGACCGGCTGATCGAGGCCCGCCAGGGGTTCACGGCCATCTTTGCCGCCAACGACCAGATGGCCTTCGGCGCCGCGCTGGGCCTGACACGTCGTTCGCTGCGTGTGCCCGACGATGTCTCGCTGGTCGGTTTCGACGATCTGCCGACGTCGATGTACGCCATCCCGCCGCTCAGCACCGTGCATCAGCCGGCCTACGAACTCGGCCGATTGGCGGCGCAGGCCATGCTGCAACTGCTCGCTGGCGACAAGCCGATCGTCGAGGTGCCGCTGCCGCGCCTGATCGCGCGCGAATCGAGCCGACGCCTGCGCGGCTGATCCCGGGCGCTGGCGCCGCCACGCCGATCAAGGACGCCAGTCTTGGCAGGGCGTTTCGACCGGTGTGCCTCGACCACGGTTGCTGACCAAGCTGGCCCGCACGGACTTCCTGACCGCATGCTGCCGGGCGGCCGTCGGCCTTGTCGCCGAGCGCCTGTCCGCCTCGCCGCAGCAGCAACGCCCCCGCGCTTACCCTCGATTGACACGCCACAGCCCGCTCCCTATAGTTTGAAAGCGCTTTCATAGACATTCGAACTTGTGCCGCGGATGGCGATCCGCAGGGGTCGACAACCAGCGGAGCCATCGGGATGCGGGACAGAACTCAGGGCCGGTCGGCCAGCAGGGCGTGGGCCGCAAGCGGCCTGGCGGCGCCTTTGCTGGTGCTGGCACTGCTGGTTGGTCCGCAGGTGTCGGCACAGACATCGGCCCAGCCCACCGTGACGTCCGCGAGCCTGCCCGGTGTGCGCCAGACCCTGGTGGTAGCCGCCTTTCCGGCGGTGGACGACATCGTGCGCGCTGCCGTTCCGGCCTGGAAGAAACTGCACCCCGACGTCGACATCAAGGTGGTGAGCCGCCAGTTCAGCGATCACCACACGGCCATGACTACGGCATTGTCGACCTCGGTCTACCTGCCCGATGTGATGGCGCTCGAAGTGGGTTATGTCGGCCGTTTTGCCCAGGGTGGCGGGCTGGACGACCTGGCCCGCCCGCCCTACGACATCAAGCGCTACGCCGACCGTTTCGTGCCGTATGCCTTTGCGCAGGGCACGAACCGCAAGGGCGTCGTGGTGGCTGCACCAAGCGACATCGGCCCCGGCACCTTGCTCTACCGCACCGACATCCTGGCCAAGGCCGGCGTGAGTGAAGCCGAGCTCACGCGCAGTTGGGACAGCTACGTCGCCGCGGGCGTGCGCATCAAGGCCGGCACTGGTGCGTACTTGCTGGCCCATGCACGCGACATGAAGGAAATCCTCATCCGCACCGGCATCCAGCCGGGTGAGGGCCTGTACTTCGACAAGGACTCGCGTGTGCTCGTCAACACGCAACGCTTTGCGCGCGCCTTCGACCTGGCGCGCCAGATCAGGCGCAACAAGCTCGACGCTCGTGTCTCGGCCTGGTCCAACGAATGGTCCGAAGGTTTTCGCCGCGGTGGCCTGGCCACGCAGATGACCGGCGCCTGGCTGGCCGGCCATCTCAACAACTGGCTGGCGCCCACCACCAAGGGCCTGTGGCGCGCCGCCCAGTTGCCCGAAGGTGCTTACGCGGCCTACGGCGGCACCTTCTACGCCATCCCGCGGGCATCACCACCGGCCACCAAACAACTCGCCTGGGAGCTGATCCAGTTGCTGACGCTGGACCGCGATCGCCAGCTGGCAGCCTTCAAGGCGCAGGATGCCTTTCCGGCCCTGCTGGCCGGGCATGAAGACGCCTTCTTCGACGAGCCCCTGCCGTTTCTGGGTGGCCAGCCGGCGCGCCTGATGTGGCGCGAGGCCACCCGCCACATCGCGGCGGTGGACGTGCACAAGCAGGACGCCTTTGCTTCCGAGGTGATCGACACCGAACTCGACAAGGTGCTCGATCAGGGCAAGGACATCGCCACCGCGCTGAGTGATGCCGAACGCCTGCTGCAAAAGCGCGCCCTACGTTGACCCCGCCGCACAAGCACCGCGCCATGACCACCGCCGCACCCTTGCCAGGACCATCGCCCAAGCCCTTGCCGGCCGATGCGTCCGAGGCCCTGCGAGCCAGGTGGCGGTCTGCACTGCGCCTGTCACCGCGCCTGGCGCCCTATGTCTTCATCAGCCCTTTCCTGATCCTGTTCGCCGTCTTCGGCTTGTTTCCGCTGATGTTCTCGCTGTGGCTGGCGTTCCAGAGCTGGGAGCCCACCAGCGGCTTGGAGGCGATGACCTTCGTCGGTCTCGACAACTTCGCCTTTGCGCTGCAGGACGAGTGGTTCTGGAAATCGCTGCGCAACACCGGCTGGCTGGCGGTGGCCTCGGGGGTGCCGCAGCACCTAGTGGCCATCCCGCTGGCGGTGTTCATCCACACCAGCTTCAAGCGATTGCGCAATGCGGCGGTGGGTGCGTACTTTTTGCCCTACATCACGTCGACGGTGGCCATCGCCATCATGTTCAGCTCGCTGTTTTCCACCGACTACGGCCTCATCAATGTGGGCCTGAAGGCCATGAGCCAGGTGCCGGTGCTCGGCTGGTTCATGCCGGCCGACCCGATCGACTGGATGGGCCGGCCCGAGAACATCAAGCCTGCCGTGGCCATGATCGTGTTCTGGCGCTACGTCGGCTTCAATGTCGTGTTGTACCTGGCGGCGCTGCAGACCATTCCCAAGGACCTCTACGAAGCCGCCACCATGGACGGCGCCGGGCGGCTGCAGCAATTCGCCTTCATCACGCTGCCCAGCCTCAAGCCCATGATCTTCTTCGGCGTGACGCTCAGCGTCATCGGTGGCCTGCAGTTGTTCGAGGAGCCCTTCATCCTCACCGGCGGACGCGGCGGCAGCGATCAGGCGGGCATGACCACCGCGATCTACCTCTACCGCATGGCCTTCGACTTCAACGACTTCGGTGCCGCCAGCGCCATGTCGTGGCTGCTCTTCGTGGTGGTGGCCGTGCTGACGTGGGCCACCAACCGCGCTTTCCATCCGCGTGGCGGCTCGAAGTGACCGCGCGCCCAACGCCATGAAGACCGATCGTCTCGCCCCCTGGGCCGCCTACTGCATCGTGGGTGTGGGTGCACTCGTCATGCTCGCGCCCTTCTACTTCATGTTCGTGTTCGCGACCCACTCGCGTACCGAGATCTTCCAGCTGCCGCCGCCGCTGTTCTTCGGTGACGACTTTCTGGGCAACCTGAAGATCCTCATCGAACGCCTGCCGTTCTGGCGCAACCTGGGCTGGAGCCTGTATGTGGCGCTTGCCTCCACCGCGCTCACCTTGCTGTTCTGCTCGATGGGTGGGTATGCCTTCGCGCTGTTCGAGTTCAAGCACAAGAAGGCGCTGTTCGGCCTGGTGATGGGCACCATGCTGCTGCCCTCGTTCATGAACATGATCCCGACCTTCATGATCATGGACGTGATCGGCTGGATCGATCAGCCCCGTGCGCTGTACCTGCCGGGTGCGGCCAGTGCCTTCGGCATCTTCCTGATGCGCCAGTTCGTCACCACGTCCATCCCAAAGGACTTGATCGAGGCCGCGCGTATGGACGGCTGCGGCGAACTGGCCATCTACTGGCGCATCGTGCTGCCGCTGCTCAAGCCCGCGCTCGGCACGCTGGGGCTCATCACCTTCATCGCCAGCTGGAACAACTTCATCGGCCCGCTGATCGTCATGCGCAGCCCCGAGATGTACACGTTGCCGCTGGCGCTGCGCAGCCTGCAAAGCCCGGTGGATACCGAGTGGGGGGCACTCATGGCCGGTTCGGCCATCGCCACGCTGCCGCTGCTGATCCTGTTCGCCATCTCGTCACGCCAGCTCATCTCGGGTCTCACCACCGGTGCGGTGAAGTGAACCCTTTCCACTGCCCGAACCGGACCCCGCCCACTTCATGACCGCACCCCTGACCGCCGAGCCCACCCTGTTTCCGCCCGACTTCGTCTGGGGTGTCGCCACGGCGGCCTTCCAGATCGAAGGAGCCGCCTCCGAAGGCGGCAAGGGTGAGTCCATCTGGGACGAGTTCTGCCGTCGCCCCGGCGCCATCGCCGATGGCAGCAATGGGCTTGTCGCCTGCGACCATGTGCACCGTCTGCAAGGCGACCTTGACCTGATCCAGTCGCTGGGTGTGGATGCCTATCGCTTCTCGGTGTCGTGGCCGCGTGTGCGTCCGGGCGGCAGTGGCGCCTGGTCCGAAGCTGGCCTGGATTTCTACGAACGCCTGGTCGATGGCCTGTTGGCGCGTGGAGTGGCGCCCTACCTCACCCTCAACCACTGGGACCTGCCGCTCGAATTGCAGGCCAGCGGCGGCTGGGCGCATCGTGACACGGTGCACCGCTTCGTCGAGTATGCGCAAGGCATGGCGCGCCGCCTGGGTGACCGCGTGCGTGCCATCACCACCCACAACGAACCCTGGGTGATGGCGATGCTGGGCCATGAGACCGGCATCTTCGCGCCTGGCATCAAGAGCCGTGCCGTGGCCAGCCAGGTGTCGCATCACCTGCTGCTCAGCCATGGCCTGGCACTGCAAGCGCTGCGCGCAGGCGGCTGCAAGGCCGACCTCGGCATCGTGCTCAACCTGTCGCCGATCCACCCGGCCACCAACAGTGCGGCTGATCGGGCCCAGGCGCGGCTCGAGGATGGCCGCCTGATCCGCTGGTACATGGACCCGCTGTTCAAGGGCAGTTATCCCGACGACGTGCTGGCTTTTCTGGGTGCCGATGCCCCGCGTGTCGAGGCTGGCGACATGCAGACCATCCACACGTCGATGGACTTTCTCGGCCTCAACTACTACTCGCGCACGGTCGCCAGCGCAGGCACACCGTGGGACGTGCACAGCAGCGGCCGCGCAGTCACGGAGATGGGCTGGGAGGTGTATCCCGAAGGCCTGACCGAACTGCTGCTGCGCCTGCAGCGCGACTACGCCGTGCCACCCTTGTTCGTGACCGAGAACGGCGGCGCGTTCAAGGACCAGATCGTCCATGGCGCGGATGGCTCACCCCAGGTACACGACATCGACCGGCGCGACTACATCGCCCGCCACATCGACGCCGTGGCCGATGCCATGCGCCAGGGTGTGCGCATGGGTGGCTACATGGTGTGGAGCCTGATGGACAACTTCGAGTGGGCCTCGGGCTACGCCAAGCGCTTCGGCATCGTGCATGTCGACTACGCCAGCCAGACCCGCACGGTCAAGGACAGTGCCCACTGGTACCGCGATTTCGTGGCGCGCCAGAAGGCCGTCCGGGTGGCGCACAACCCACAGCAACAGGCCATGGCGCCTGATTGGGCGAAGCAAGCAGAAGTGACCAGGTAAACGAGGGCATTCATGGCAACACGCGCACGCAAGGGCTGGAAGCTGGTGTGGGCCGACGAGTTCGACGGCCACACGCTGGACCGCAGCAAGTGGGCCTACGACATCGGCAACGGTTTCTACGACTACAAGAACAACGCCTGGGTGCCCGGTTGGGGCAACGAGGAACTGCAGTACTACACGCACGAGCCCGAGAACGTGTCGGTCAAGGACAGCCTGCTGACCATCCGCGCCGTGAAGGAGGCGCTGCACGGCTGCGGCTACACCTCGGCACGCATCAAGACGCGCCAGCGCGACGGCACGCCGCTCTTCACCAAGCTCTACGGCCGGGTCGAGATCCGCGCCCAGGTGCCCTGGGGCAAGGGCCTGTGGCCGGCGCTGTGGATGCTGCCGCAGGACGACAGGTACGGCGGCTGGGCCGCGTCGGGCGAGATCGACCTGATGGAGATCGTGGGCGAGAAGCCGCACGAGGTGCTCAACAGCATCCACTTCGGGTCGTCGTTCCCCGGCCGCCACCTGATCACCACGGTGCATCAGCTGCCCGGCGGCAGCACGGTGTCGGACTGGCACACCTATGCGGTCGAGTGGGAGCCGGGCGAGATCCGCTTCTATGTCGACGATGTGCAGACCTGCACCTACGACCACTGGTGGAGTTGCAGCAAGACCAAGGACGGTGCGGGCGTGCAGCCCCGCCGCGCCGCTGACCTGAACGCCTGGCCGGCACCTTTCGACCAGCCCTACTACCTGGTGATGAACGTCGCCGTGGGTGGCAACTTCCCCGGTGCTCCCAACGAGCAGACCCGCTTCCCCGCAGAACTGGTGGTCGACTACGTGCGTGTGTACGACAAGGTCGGCGGCTACGGGCCGGTCAAGCCCATCGGCAAGGGCAAGTTCCCCTGGCAGAAGAAATCCTGATCGTTGATTGGAGTAGGCATGTCGAAACCTCACACCCCCGCCACCGGCGCCATGCGTGGTGACCACCCCGGTGCCTGGCAGACCCACTCGGGCGCGCAGCCGACGCAGCTGACGCCGGGTGAGGCCTGGTCGCACGCCCTGCCCGAAGTCTGGAGCGGCGCCGCCCGCGACTCGTTGCGCGAGTCGGTGCAGGCGGCACTGCAGCGCGGGGTACACGGCCTGTGTTTCAGTCCCTACCTCGAAGGCCAGTCGCCGGGCGCGCAGATCGACCCGGCGCAGATCCGCGAACGTCTGCAGATCATCCAGCCCCACACGCGCTGGATCCGCAGCTTCTCGTGCACCGACGGGCATGAACACACGCCGCGCATCGCGCACGAGCTGGGCATCAAGACCCTGGTGGGCGCCTGGCTGGGCACCGATGCCGCCATCAACGAGCGCGAGATCGAGGGGGTGATCGAGGTGGCGCGCGCCGGCCATGCCGACATCGTGGCCGTGGGCAACGAGGTGCTGCTGCGCGAGGACATGAGTGAAGACGAACTGCTGGCCTGCATCCAGCGCGTGAAGGCCGCGCTGCCCGGTGTGCCGGTCGGTTATGTCGATGCCTACTACCTGTTCGAGCTGCATCCGCGCATCACTGCGGCCTGCGACGTGGTGCTGACCAATTGCTACCCCTTCTGGGAGGGCTGCCCGCGCGAAGGTGCGCTGGCCTACATGCAAAGCATGCTGGCGCGTACACGTGCCGCAGCGCCGGGCAAACGCATCGTCATCAGCGAGACGGGCTGGCCCGACAAGGGCAGCGCCTTTCATGGCTCGGTGCCTTCTGCCGAAGGCGCGATGAGCTACTTCGTCGACACCATCGCCTGGGCCGAGACCGAAGGCCTCGAAGTCTTCTACTTCGCTGCTTTCGACGAAGCCTGGAAGGTAGGCGCCGAAGGCGACGTGGGCGCCTACTGGGGCCTGTGGGACAAGGACGGACAACCCAAGTTCGCGTGATGACAACCACCATGCTGACACTCCCCCAAGGCCAGGCCATCTGCTACTCGGGCTATCGCCACGGGCAAAGCCCGGGCGACAGGATCTATCCGTCCCTGGCCGAGATCCGCGAGGACCTGCAGATCCTGCAGAGGAACTGGAAACTGCTGCGCCTGTACGACTGCAGCACCCACGCCGAACGTGTGCTGCAGGTCATCCGCGACGACCAGCTGCCGTTCAAGGTGATGCTGGGCGCCTACCTGGGCGCCGAGATGAACAACTTCGGCTGCCCCTGGGGGGCGACCTACACCGAAGAACAGCTTGAAGCCAATCGCAGCGAGAACCTGGCCGAGATCGACCGCCTGATCGCGCTGGCAGGGGCCTACCCCGACATCGTGTTCTCGGTGGCCGTGGGCAACGAGGCCACCGTCGATTGGACCGACCACTTCGTGCCCGTGCCGCAGATGATCGCGTACGTGCGCCGCGTCAAACGCGCCGTGGCGCAGCCGGTGACCTTCTGCGAGAACTACGTGCCCTGGCAGAACAAGCTGCGCGACCTGGTGCCCGAGCTCGACTTCATCTCGGTGCACACCTACCCGGTGTGGGAGTACCGGCACATCCACGAAGCCATCGCCTACACGCAGGACAACGTCGACTCGGTGGCGCGCCTGTACCCCGGCAAGCCGGTGGTCATCACCGAAGCCGGCTGGGCCACCTGCTCCAACGGCCGCGGCATGAACGCCGAACATGCCTCGCAGGAGCTGCAGGACATCTACTACCGCGACCTGATGGACTGGACCACGCGCACCGGCTTGTTGTGCTTCGTGTTCGAGGCCTTCGACGAGCCCTGGAAAGGCTCGCCCGATCCGATGGAGCCCGAGAAGCACTGGGGCCTGTTCACCGTCGATCGGCGGCCCAAGCTCGTGATGGAAAAACTCTACCCGGACCTGCTGGCACCCGAGCCGGCCGCCCCCGCTGGTCACCCGACAGAAAGCGCGACATGACCGCCTCCACCGCCGCCACCACCACCATCACCACTGGCAACGCCACCGCCACCAACAACGACACCAGATCCCGCCAGATTCCGTTCGCCCAGAAGGTGGCCTTCGGGCTGGGCATGCTGGCCAACCAGATGTTCCCGGCCGCGCTGGGCATCTTCATGGTGGTGCTGGTGCAGGACATGGGCTTCCCGGGGTGGATGTGGGGCGTGCTGTTCTTTCTGCCGCGGGTCTTCGATTCGGTGACGGACCCGATCATGGGTTTCATCTCCGACAACACACGCTCCAGCTGGGGTCGGCGCAAGCAATACGTGCTCATCGGCGCCATCGTCATGGGCATCTCGTTCGTGGCGATGTGGCAGCTGCACCGTGCCGACGGCGTGAACTACAACTTCGTCTACTTCCTGTGCTGGTCCTTCGTGTTCTACACGGGCCTCACGCTGTTTAGCATTCCCTACGTGGCCATGGGCTACGAGATGAGCGACGACTTCCACGAGCGCACCAGCATCATGGCCGTGGCGCAGTGGATCGGCCAATGGGCCTGGGTCATCGCACCCTGGTTCTGGGTCGTGATGTACGACCCGAAGTGGTTCGAGAACGCCGACGCGGCGACACGCCACCTCTCGATCTGGGTGGGTGTGATCTGCATGCTGCTGGCCATGGTGCCGGCGTTGTTCATACCGAGCCGGTCGAGCAAGGACGACACCCACCTCGTGCCCCTGACCTGGGCCAATATCGGCGGCGGCATGAAGGAGATCCTGCGGGGCTTCGTCGAAGCCTTCAGCTCTGCGCCCTTTCGCAAGCTGTGTTTCTCGACCTTCCTGATCTTCAACGCCTTCAATACGGTCGCGGCGTTCTCGTTCTTCATCGTCGTCTACCACCTGTTCAATGGCAACACGGTGGATGCCTGGATCTGGCCCACCCTGTTCGGCAGCGTCGGCGCGCTGGTCACCACGTTCGCAGTGATCCCCACCGTGGCCTGGATGTCGCGGAAGATGGGCAAGAAGAACGCCTTCATGGTGTCGCAGGGCATTTCCGTCATTGGCTACATCCTGCTGTGGTTCCTGATGATCCCCGGCAAGCCCTGGATGTTCATGTTCGCGCTGCCCTTCTTCAGCTTCGGCATCGGAGGCCTGTTCACACTGATGATGTCGATGACGGCCGACGTGTGTGACCTGGACGAACTGGCCACGGGCAAACGCCGCGAAGGCATCTTCGGCGCCATCTACTGGTGGATGGTGAAGTTCGGCTTTGCCATCGCCGGCCTGCTCAGCGGCGCCATCATGTCGTGGGTGGCGTTCACGCCGGGAGCCGCGTCGCAGCCCGCCGGTGCCGTGGATGGGCTGCGCCTGTTCTATTCCGGCGTGCCCATCTTCGGCACGCTGCTGGCCATGTGGATCATGCGCAACTACGACCTGGACGAGAAGCGCGCCACCGAGGTCCACGCCGAACTCGAACGGCGCAAGCAGCGCGCCAGCGGGTCGTCATCGCAGGGCTCTGGCGCTCGGCCCTGGTTGGCCGAACACGGCCTGCTGCTGCCCGGCGTGGAGGCTTCACCACTGGCTGGCAAGTCGACCGGCGCGATCCGTGCGCTGTACGCCGAACAGTTCGAGCGTGGCATGCACGGCTTGTGCTTCAGTGCCTATACGCAGGGCCAGCGGGCAGGCGATCAGCTGTCCGAGGCGCAGGTGCGTCGGCGCATCGCGCTGATCGCCCCGCACACCCGCTGGGTGCGCTCGTTCGCCTGCACCGAGGGCCACGAGTCGATCCCCAGGCTGGCGCGCGAGCAGGGCCTGAAGACCATGGTGGGCGCCTGGCTCAGCCGCGACCACGAGCGCAATGAACGCGAGATCGACGCCCTGATCGGCCTGGCCCGGCAGGGGCTGGTGGACATCGCGGTGGTGGGCAACGAGGTGCTTCTGCGCGGCGACCTGCCCGAACAGGAGCTGCTCGCTTACGTCGCACGGGTCAGAGCCGCCGTGCCTAGCGATGTGCCGGTGGGTTGTGTCGACGCCTACTTCCAGTTCCTCGAACGGGCCGCGCTCACCGCGGCTTGCGACGTGCTGCTGCCCAACTGCTACCCGTTCTGGGAGGGCGCCAGCATCGACGTGGCGGCCCAGTACCTGCGCCGCATGCACGGGCTGGTGAAAGCCGCCGGTGGGGACAAGCCCGTCATCGTCACCGAGACCGGTTGGCCCGGCAGTGATGAGGCACCAGGCCTGGCACCGGACCATGCCATTGGCGCGGCCGTGCCATCAGTCGACAACGCGATGCGCTACTTCATCGACGTGCAGCAATGGGCGCGGGGTGAAGGCATCGACTTGTTCTACTTCTCGTCGTTCGACGAACCCTGGAAGCTGGGGCAGGAGGGCGAGGTGGGCACGCAATGGGGCCTGTGGGACAAGCAGGAACGGCCCAAGTACGGGTGACGGCATGACTTCAAACCCCATGCATGGCGGCTTTGTCGACGTGGACGGCGAGTGCTGGTATCACATCGACGGCATCGGTGGCCTCGACGGGCAGGCGCCCTTCTTCGTCGCGCTGGCCAGCGACAGCGATCTCTGGGCCTTCGTCTCGACTGCAGGCTCGCTGGCCGCCGGGCGGCGTGATGCCGACGGCTCGTTCTTTCCGTACGAGACGGTCGACAAGATCCACCGCCGCTGGCAACACACCGGGCCACGCAGCTGGATCCGCCTGATCGACGGTGCGCAAGCCGAGCTGTGGCAACCCTTCGCATCACCCCTGGCCGGCGGCAGCAGCGGTGCCCGCTCGGTGGCCAAGAACCTGTCGGGCACGCGCTTGCGCCTGCGCGAGGAGCACCCGTCGGGTCGTATCGCCTTCGAGGTCGAATGGTCCACGGCGGCCGACCTGGGCCTGGTGCGTTCGGCCCGCCTGTTGGCACTGCGCGGGCCGGTCGCCGTGCAGGTGCTGGACGGTCTGCTGAACCTGGTGCCGCCGGGCCTGAGCGTGCAGCAGGTCAATCAGTTCAGCAGCCTCACCGATGCCTACAAGTGGAACGAGTCGGCGGCTGGCGGCCGGGCCGGCCTGTACACGCTGTACGCCAAGATCTGGGACCGCGCCGAACCCAAGGAATCCTTCGAGGCGCTGGTGGCCTGGCATGCCGGCCCGCCTGCGCTTGCTTCAGGGGTGAAGACGCTGCTGTCGGCGCATCAGGTCGAGGCTTTCTGCCAAGGCGGCCAGGTGCAGGCCGAGACGCTCACCCGCGGCCGGCCGGGCGCCTTTCTCGTCAACTTCGATGCCGTGGTCGATACCGACGGGCTGCGGTGGCACCAGGTGATCGACGGCCCGCGTTCGCAGGTGCAGGCCTTCGAGTTGTGCCGCTGGCTGGAAGGTGGCGGTGGCACGCAGCGCGAGATCGAGGACGCGCTGGCCCGCAACACCGATGGCCTGGATGGCCTGCTGGCGCGGGCCGACGGCCTGCAGTCATCGGGCGACACCATGGCCGCAGCGCATCACCGCGCCAACGTGTTGTTCAACATCATGCGTGGTGGTGTGTTCGCCGACGGCACGCGGTGGGACCGCGACGATCTGCAGGCCTTCGTGCAGCAGCGCAACCGGCCACTGGCGCAGCAACTGCAGCCATTGTTCGCAGCCTGGCCGCAGCAGGTGGAGCGCGCCTGGGCGCTGCAGGCTGCCAGCACGGCGGCCGGGCCGCAGGCCGAACGCCTGCTGCTGGCATACCTGCCGCTGACCTTCAGCCGTCGCCATGGCGACCCGAGTCGGCCCTGGAACAAGTTCTCGGTGCGTGTGCGCGACGCGCAGGGGCGGCGCGTCGTCAACTACGAAGGCAACTGGCGCGACATCTTCCAGAACTGGGAGGCGCTGGTGCCCAGCCAGCCCGAGTACGTGGGCTCGATGATCGCCACCTTCCTGGGCGCCATGACGCCCGACGGCTACAACCCCTACCGCATCGGCCGCGACGGCATCGACTGGGAGGTGGTGACACCCGACGACCCCTGGAGCCACATCGGCTACTGGGGCGACCATCAGGTGATCTATCTGCTGCGCCTGCTCGAGGCCGCGCAGGACCATGCCCCCGACTTGCTGGCCGGCCTGTGGGACCGGGCGTTGTTCAGCTTTGCCGATGTGCCCTACCGCCTTGCGCCACATGCCGAGCAGACGGCCCATCCCAAGGCGACGGTGCACTTCGACGACGCCGCCCATGAACGCGCCCACGCTCGCGCCGAGCGCATCGGCAGCGACGGTCTGCTGGTGTGCGACGACAAGCACCTGCCGGTGCTGGCCACGCTGGCCGAGAAGCTGGCGATCATCTTGCTGGCCAAGACCGGCAGCCTGGTGCCGGGCGGCGGCTTGTGGCTGCACACGCAGCGGCCGGAGTGGAACGACGCCAACAACGCGCTGGTGGGCAACGGGCTGTCGGTCGTCACGCTGGCGCATCTGCGGCGCATGCTGGGGTTCATTGCCGCGCTGCCTGGGGTCGAGCGGGCCTTCACACTGCCGGCGGCGACTCTGCAGGCAATGCAAGGCATGACCGAGTTGCTGCTGGCGACGCCGGCGGTTGCCGCACACGATGCCGTCGCCAGGCGCGCCTTCCTGGACGGCGCCGGCAGCCTGCTAGATGCCTGGCGCGCCCAGGCCTACCGTGGCGCCGCAGGCCGCAGCCTGGTTCAAGGTCCGCCGGACCTGTTGACCCGTTTTGCCGCCGCGCTGCTGCCGCTGGTGGACGAGACGCTGCAGTGCGCCCGCCGCGGCGACGGCCTGTTCCACAGCTACAACCTGGTCGACCTGGGCCAGGGCCGCGCCGAGGTCGACCACCTCTACCTCATGCTCGAAGGCCAGGTCGCTCTGCTGTCCTGCGGCTGGCTGTCGCTGGCCGACGCCGTGCGGCTGCTCGATGCGCTGTTCGCGAGCGACCTGTTCGACGCACGGCGGCGCAGCTTTGTGCTTTACCCCGACCGCGCGCTGCCGGGGTTCTTCGAACGCAACCGGCTCGACGCCACAGCGTTGGCGCTGCCCGTGGCGCAGCAGTTGCTGGACCGCGGCCGCAGCGACCTGCTGCAGCGGCAGAGCGACGGCACCGTGCGGTTCGCGCCGGCGCTATCCAACCGCGGCGATCTGCTGACCGCCGGTGCCGATCTGGGCACAGCCATCCTGCCTCTGGCCGATGCCTACGAGCGCTTGCTGGGGCACCACGCATTCACCGGCCGTTCGGGCACGATGTTCGGCTACGAAGGCCTGGGCTGCATCTACTGGCACATGGTGGCCAAGCTGCTGCTGGCGGTGCAGGAGCGCGTGTTCGAGGCGGCCGACCAGTCAGCGCCCGAACTGCCGGCGCTCATCGCCCACTACCGCCGCGTGCGCGATGGCCTGGGTTACCGCAAGGACGCTGCCGCCTGGGGCGCCTTCCCGGCCGACCCCTACAGCCACACGCCGGGCGAAGGTGGAGCCCAGCAGCCCGGCATGACCGGCCAGGTGAAGGAAGAGATCCTCACCCGCTGGGGCGAACTGGGGCTGCGCATGCGCGGCGGGCGGGTGCACTTCTGCCCGGTGCTGCTGGACGCAGCCGAGTTGCCCGAGGGCGGTGCGCTGAGCTTTACCTGGGCGCGTGTGCCCTACAGCTACCGCCGCGGTGAGGCGACACAGCTGCGCGTGCTGCGTGCGCAGGGCTGGATCGATTGCCCGGATCGCAGCTTCGACCCGGCGGGCGTTCAAGCGGTCGAGGCCACGCTGCCGGTCGGTGCGCAAGGGCAGGGCGCATGACCCTGATCAGCGGCCTGCGCAAGGACAGCTAGACACGACAACGCCAAGGACGTGCCGCTGTTTGCTGTAGACCCTGGCTACGGCTTGCTGAACACGCGCACGTGTTCGATCTCCATCGTGACCGGGAAGATCGTGTCGTCGACCTGCCCGCCCAGCACGCCACCGATGGCGATGTTGAGCAGCAGGTACTGCGGAAAGTCGAAGGGCCAGACGCTGTAGCCACCACCGGGCTTGATGGCGCGGTAGTAGTTGATGCCGTCCACACCGATCTGGATGTCGGTGGATGTCCAGGTCAGCTGGTAGTTGTGGAAGGCGCCGCAGGCGTCGGCCACACGTGTCGACCCGCCGGTGCCAGGACCACCACTTTGCAACGTGTGCAAGGTGCCGAAGATGCGGGTCGGGTCGCTGCCCACCTGCTCCATGATGTCGATCTCACCGTCGTTGGGCCAGGTGCCGCGTGTGCCCAGCATCCAGATCGCCGGCCAGGTGCCACGGCCGCAAGGCAGCTTGGCACGCACCTCCATGAAACCGTAGGTCCAGCTGGCCTTGCCGCGTGTGATCAGACGCGCCGAGCTGTACTGCTGGCCACCCCAGTCGGTGTTTGTGGTCAAGGCTTCGCGGCGCGCGGTGATGATGAGCTTGCCCCCAGCCACACGTGCGTTCTCGGGCCGGTCACGTGCGTAGTACTGCAGCTCGTTGTTGAACCAGCCCAGCTTGTTGCGGTCGGTGTCGTAGTCCCAGCGCGCCGGGTCGGGCAGGCCATCCACGTCGAACTCGTCGGCCCAGGTCAGCACATATCCGGCCGGTGCGCTGGGCGTCGCAGTCTCCGGGGGAGTGGGTGATGGCGTTGGTGATGGTGTGGGCGACGGCGTGGCACTGCTGCCAGCTGTGCCGCCACCGCCACCACAGGCACACAAGGTCGCCAGGCAGGCAGCGGCCATCAGCAATTTGCTCATGCGCTCAGGCCTGCGAGACGGGCCCCGGCCACCAACGATTTCCACATGCCGTTCGCCTCAGTCTGTGTCACGCCGGCCAGTCGCCATCGAGCGTGCGGGTCACTCGGCGGCCATCGATGTCTTGCCGATGTCCGGCGCGTGAAATGATCGGTGCAGTGTATGGGTTGTGCCTTGCCCGCGTACCGTGCGGGCTGTCGGCATGGACCCGTGGCGAAGCCGGCATGCACATCACATCGCCGGGCTTGGTACGCTATGGTGAGCAGCTCGAACCATCGGTCGATGGCGGGCCATCCACCGCAAGGCAAGCCATGAGTGATATCGACAAGTCCATCACCCGCATCCTCGACACCTACACCTCAACCGTCTACGCCAAGGACGTCGAGTCCTTCATGCGCCTGTACGACCCGAACGTTCGGGTGTTCGACGCCTGGGGCGTGTGGTCGTACCAGGGCGCGCCGGCCTGGCAGATCGCGGTGGAGGGCTGGTTCACCTCGTTGGGCAGCGAGCGGGTGAAGGTGACGTTCGCCGAGGTGCAGAGTGCGGGCGGGCCCGACATGGCCATGGTCAGCGCCATCGTGAGTTATGCCGGCCTGTCTTCCGAAGGTGAGCCTTTGCGCGAGATGCACAACCGCATCACCTGGGTGCTGCGCACCAGCAAACACGTGCTGCGAATCGCGCATGAACATACGTCGGCACCGATCGGATTCAGCGACATGAAGGCGATCCTGCTGCGCCAGGCTGCTGCCTGAATCAGCAGTCCGACTCGGCCGTCGGTGTCAGTCGGATGAATCAACCGCTCGAATCAGCCGCATGAAACCGGCGCTCAGCGAAGGCAAACGATCCAGCATCATGGGCAGGTGCCGACCACGTAGAAGTTTGGTCCGGTCTGTTTCAGCGTGGTCGAGTTGAACAGGTTCCACAGCCCCATGTTCTGGTTCGAGCCATTGGCATAGGTGATGCCCAGGCGCACGTGGGCGCGACCGGCGCTGGTGTGGGCGTAGTTCGACGCGGTGGTGCACACGGCGGTGCTGGTGCCTGCACTGCTGGTGGTGCCGGTGGCGGGTGCAGACCTGGCGCTTTCGAAGCCGTCGCTGGCCACGGCCGTGATGGTCCACGAGTAGCTGGTTGCCGCCGCGAGGCCGGTGTCGGCGAAGCTGGTGGCCGACACGAGGGCGCTGTTGGCCTTGCTGCCATTGCGGTACACGTTGTAGCCGCTGGCACCCGTCACCGCCGCCCAGCTGACGGTCATGCCGGTGCTGGTGGCGCCGGAGGTGGCCACGCCGGTCGGCGCGGGCAGTGCGGTGCTGCCGCCGCCTCCACCATTGCCGCCACCACCAGTGGTCGAACCACTGCCGGACGACAGATGGTCGACCATTGCCTTGATCGCCAGTTGCTGGCTGCCGGCGCGTTGCGCAAAGTTGCTGCCGTACCAGCCGATCCAGTCCCAGCAGCCATTGGCATTGGCCAGTGATCCACTCGCCGCGGTGGTGTGGCTGGTGGTGTCGATACGGGTCTGCGGAAACAACACGACGATGTGGTTGGTGTCGGCCCAGCGGGTGTAGCCCGTGTTCTTGATGAACTTGTCGCCGATGGTGGCGACGTTCTGCTGGCAGCCGTGCAAGGCCACATGCACCTTGCACACCGCACCTGCCGCACAACTGGCCGGCACATAGACCCAGCCGGTGGGCGCCATGCCGGCGTTGCTGGTGAAGGCGGACTGGTCGAACTCGATGTAGTTGGCAGCGGCGGGTGAGTCGTTGCGTGGTTCGAGCGCACCGTAGAACCTGCTGAACGCCGCCTTGGCCCCGTCGTAGCTGCAGTTGCTGATGTAGGGCGACGCGCTGGAGCCGCAGGCGTTGTTGCCTGCACTGTCGAAGTCGGTCGGGAACACATGCGCCGTGCTGTTGCGCCTGACGTATTCGAGGTTGGCCGCCGGCACGCCGTTGTTGCTGTATTGCGTGGCCACACCGTTCATCGGATTGGGGCCGACCGTGAAGTCGCTGTTGCCGACGAACAGGTAGATCTTCTGGTGCGCGACCCGGGCCTTGTCGTCGATGGCCGTGCCACTCCAGTTGTTGAGGTCGGCCTGCATGGTGCTGAGCATGCCGACACTGATGGTGGCGCCGTACATACACGCGGTGTAGTTGCTGTGACCGGCGCACATGTAGGGGCCGCCGGCAAACACTCCGACACCACTGAATGTCGACGAATAGGCGTAACCGAGCTGATTGGCCATGAAGCCGCCCGACGACAGGCCGGACACGGTGGTCTGGCTGGTGTCGACATTCAGTGCCGGCAGATTGACGACGGCGTGGGCGCTGCCGAGCATGATGGGCAACAACAGGGCTGCAGCGACACGGGCGCTACGCAAGGTGATCATGGGCGACTCTCCAGAAACTTCGTGGGGGAGGAAGACGCGTTCCGTCACGGAAGGCTTCTTCGCTGCTGCGACAGCCATGTGCGTGCGAGTGGCTCGCGACATGCAACGGCACCGCGGCACGACCTGCTGCAGGTCGGCTCGCGGCTACCGTCTGGTGCTGCGGCAGTCTGTCACGCCCACCCCGTCGAGCCTTGATGGCTCGACGTAACCAAGGCATCCATTGGTCTCAGCCCTGGCCGCGTCAGCCTGGTGTCATCACGCAGGTCAGCAGGGCTCGTGGCGGCAGATCGACCACGGTGTGCAAGGTCTTGTCAGGATCGGGCCAAGTGCCGGTAAGCCGGATGGCAAAACGTATCGGCGTGTCGCTGCGGTTCATCACCACCGTGGCCAGGCTGCCATCGGGGTTGAGGGCCGCGGTGCATTCGAGCACCTGTTTGGATGTGGCGCACAGCACCCGCTTCGCACCGGGCTGGGTGAATCGCGCGAAGTGGCCCAGCGCGTGGAACGAGCTCTGGTGGCACAAGGCGTCACCCGCCGGGCTGGCGAGCACCGGTGCACTACACAGGTTGCCCACGTGGTTGGGTCCACCACGGGCGTCGAGGATGAGGTTCCAGTCGATCCAGCCTTCGGTCCAATGGTTCAGGTCGTTGATGATGGAGCGGGCGTAGCGTTCGGCCAGCGCCCACTCGCCGGTATGCGGGCCACCTTCCTGGCACCCTTCGGTGAAGATGAGGTGTTTGTCGGGCCAGGCGTCGTGGGCCAGTTGCACCTGGTCGAAGTGGTCTTCGCCGTACCAGTGAAAGCCGGCACCCCACACGTAGCGTGACGCGGCGGCGTCGCTGTAGACCACCCCGGCACGTTCGACCAGGCGATCGCGGTTGTGGTCCCAGACGATGACCTTGATGTGGCCAAGCCCAGCAGCTTCGAGTTCGGGGCCGAGGTGGTCACGCACGAAGTCGCGTTCTTCTTCGGCGCTGTAGAGGCACGAGTCCCAGGTCTGGCAGGCCTCGGGTTCGTTCTGCACCGTCACGCCCCAGATCGGCACACCTTCGGCCGCATAGGCCTGGATGAAGCGCACGTAGCAGCGTGCCCAGGCCTGGCGGTACTGGGGCAACAGGTGTCCGCCCTGGTTCATCTGGCCATTGCTCTTCATCCAGGCCGGTGGGCTCCAGGGCGAGGCGAGCAGCCGGACGGGCCGACCCGCCGCACGCAAGGCTGCCTGGATGAAGGGCAACAGGGCCTGGCGGTCGCGGCCGATGTCGAAGCTCGTCAGCGCCACGTCACCGGGCTGCGCCACGTGGGCGTAGTTGCCCAGCGCGAAGTCGCAGCTGTTCATGTGCACGCGGCACAAGGTGTAGCCGTGGCCTGTAGCGGGATCGAAGTAGTCGCGCAGCAGTGCCTCGCGCTGCTGCGGCGGCAGCTCGAGCCAGGTGACGGCAGCGGCTTCGGTGAAAGCGCCGCCAAATCCGAGCAAGGTCTGCATGGTGCGGCCGGCGTGCACCCAGATCGACGGCAGTTGGTTTGTTTCGCCCGTAGCGCTGCGGGTTAGCGCCAGCGGTGCTTGTTCACTCAGGCGTACGCTTGGGTCGCCCTTCACGCTGAGCCAGCAGCGCAGATGTGCTGCTGGCTCAGGAGTCAAGGTCGGGCCAGCGGGCACGGACACCAACGCCGGTGTCACTTGGCCCAGTAGATCCCGTCGATGGTGATCTTGCTGGTGTTGCCAGTCGCGTTGCCGGTGATGGCGTAGCGGTCGGCGACGGTGAAGCGCGAGGTCACCAGCGACAGATCAAGTGCCGGGTTGACGGCCAGGAAGGCCTGCAGCGGGATGCTCACCTGGCACCAGGCGCCTGTGTTGCAGTAGCCGAAGTTGCCGGGCTGGAGCTGCAGATAGGCTTCCTTGCCTTCGCGGTCGGCGGTGTCGGTGGCGATGCCGATCTCGATCTTGCCGGGGTACAACGTGTTGACCCAGAAGTTCAGCGTGCCGGTGGCGGCGTAGCCCGAGAGGTTGTCGGTGCTGCCGTTGTTGCCCTGGATCAGCACGCCCCAGCCGAAGCTGAGCGGCAGCACCGGCGTGATCTCGATGGCACGGCTGGCGTCGCCCGGGCCGAAGGTGGTCGACACCTCGGGGGCCGTGGCGGTGGTGCCGTCGAAGGCGTCGCGGCGCAGGTCGGTCGGGCGGAAGTCCGAGGCCCCCGGGGCCGTGTCCGAGTACACCGTGTAGCGGCTCTCGGTGATGGCAGGCTCGACCACGGCTTCGACGAACGCCAGGGCATCTGCATCGGTGTAGCTGCCGGGTTCCCAGACCCAGGTGGCGGTGCCTGCGGGTGTGTTGTTCGCGTTGAGCGCCTGGATGACATAACGCGCCTGGCGCTGCACGTTGAACAGGCCCCACTTGTCGTCGCCTTGTTTCCAGGGCTCGTCGAAGGCCTCGAAGTAGAAGATTGCCTTGGGGCCCGCGCCGGTCTTGCCCTCGTCGGCCCAGATGTTCAGGTCGTCGA
The DNA here is from genome assembly GCA_016702605.1 of Candidatus Intricatilinea gracilis. Taxonomy (GTDB): domain Bacteria; phylum Pseudomonadota; class Gammaproteobacteria; order Burkholderiales; family Burkholderiaceae_C; genus Sphaerotilus; species Sphaerotilus gracilis. The sequence goes on along the minus strand of JADJDQ010000002.1, from coordinate 639,099 downwards.
CGTAGATCTTCTGGTTGACGGGATGGGCGCGAAACGCCAGGTCGCCCGGATTGACCGCCTTCCAGCCAGTCTCACCCACGGTGATCGGCATGTCGCGCAAGCCCTTGGCATCCAGCCCGGAACGCGCCACGTCGTACTGGCGGCGGGTTTCCTTGATGGCGGCGGCCATCATGGCGGCGGCCCGGTCGGCCGGTGCAGCGGCTTTCTGGCGCCAGTCCCACAGCTTGGGGTCGAAGATGGTGTCGAGCACGGCGTAGGTGTGTACAGAGGCGAAGTCGACCACGTCGGTGATCGCGGTCGGCGCGCTGGCCCAGAAGGCGTAGTTGTCGTCGGTCGTCACGGGCTGCTCGATCTGGCTGCGCACCGTGGCGATGTAGCGGGCCATGTCGGCCACCGGTACCTTGTTGAACGAGAAGCCCACCATGTTCTCGTTGCCCACACTCACGGCCAGCACGATGTCGCTGTAGTCGTTGGCGAGCTTGACGGCGCGTGCAAGCTGCGCCTGATTGAAGTTCTCGTTGCCGCCCTGGATGAATATGCCGAGCTGCATCTTGAGGTTGAGGTTGTCGGCGCGGATGACTTCGAGCGTTTGCTTGGCGACCTTGTCGTCGCTGTCGAAAACGCGGATGAGCCTAAAGCCCGCGGCCATCATCAGGTCGAGATCCTGCCGGATGTTGGCCCTGGGGATGTCCTCGGCAGCTAGTCCATTGACATCGATGGCGGTGCGGTAGGGCGAATAGTTGACCGCCTTGCGGGTGGTGAACTCGGGGCTGAGCGGGCGCAGTTGCACGCCGGTGACAGGGGTGGTCTTGCTGTCGCCACCACCACAGCTGGCCAGGATGCCGGCCAGCAGCAGGGCCAGGAGGGCGCGGATCGACAAGACGGCGAAGGAAGGAAATTTCATGACGTTGACCTCGATCTTGGGCTTGTCAGAACACGTAGACCGCGCCGCCACCGAACCAGTAGCCGCGTGTCGTCAAGCGTGAATCGATGTTGGTGAAGGCCGAGTTGCTGGGCATCGACAGCGGCGCCAGGCCCTTGTGGGCGTACTGCACCATGCCGGCGAAACCGTAGACCTGGTAGCCCTTGGTGGAATCCCAGTTCAGACCCAGCGTGTTGATGGTGGCCGAGTTGGACTGGCCACGATCGGTCGGGTTCTGCGTGGCCGCGGCGCCCAGATGCACCATGCCGGTCGAGGCCGTCCACTGGCCCATGCGGTAACGTGCGCCGAGCAGCAGGTCGGTCGACGTGGCCGGGTAGGCCTTGCAGGGGCAGAGGTTGTTGGTGGGGCTCCAGTCGACGTTGAACATCTCGTTCCACAGCCCTGGCGGTGTGCTGTCGGTCTGCACCGCCCAGGCGCCGCTCCAGCGATTGCCACGCAGGCCACCGGTGATCTCGATCTTGCTGTCGACCTGGTAGCGCGCCATGATCATGGCGATGCTCTGGCTCGAACCACCGAGCTTGGTGTCGTCGGACGGGAAGGGTGTGAGCCCCGTGAACGGCCCGTGGCCGAAGGCCGACGGCGTGCCGTTCTTGGTGTCCTGCAGCATCGCGTCGACCACCAGGTCACCCTTGTGGTACTGGGCGTACAGCTCGACGAAGCGCGGCTTATTGCGGCTCCAGCCCTTCTTGCCGTCGTCGTAGCTGGCTTCGAGCACCAGGTCGCCTTCGAACACGTCGAGCGGGCGCGAGGTGTAGCGCACGGCGGCGGTCAGCAGACCGTAGCCGGCACCACTCGAGCCCCAGGCGTCGGCCACGTTGATGTTGCTGCCGTAGGGGTAGTCGGCAACGCTCCAGGCCCGCGTGGTCATGGCGCCGATGCGCAGGCTGCCGTAGTCCTCGTGGCTCAGCGCCACGTTCTTGTCGTACCAGAAGCCCTTGAAGTCCTCCTCGCCGTCGCGCCAGCGCTGGCTCAGCAGGCCCTGCAGCTTGAAGCCTTGCGGCAGGTCGAACTTGGCGCCCAGATAGGGCTGAAGGAGTGTGACGCTGGTGGTGCCTGCGCCGTAGGGCCGGCCCTGCACCATCTCGTCGGCCCAGTAGCGCTGCCGGTTCTCGTTGGGCAACACCTGGCAGTCCTTGCAGTAGTCGCTGACGCGGGTGGCCTCGGCCTTGGCAAAGCCGGTCAGGCTGAAGGGGCCGACGTCGATCGCCATCGCTGCGACTGGCAGGCCCAGGCCCGACACGACGGCCGTCAGGCGGCCGAGATGCAACAGGCTCGGCACCAGGGCCGCCGCCGGGGTGCGGGCCGCACGATCACGATCAATACTGCTGGTCCGTGGTGCCGCGGGCAGGTTCGTGGGGGCTGCATTTTTCATGGTGGCGGGTTGTCCCGTGATTGGTGCAAAGCGCTTTCACGAGGTTAGTGACCCGGCCCCGCCGCGTCAATCGGCGGCCACCCCGTGTTTTCCCCTGTCGTGTGGCATCACGCCCTAGCGCGTCGGCAAAGTCCTCGCTTTGCCCCATTGGTAAACGAGCCACCAGGTCTGAAAGCGCTTTCACTATCATCCGCCGGTGGACTGAGACTACCGTTCGAGGAACCTGACATGAACCTGCTTCGCTGTTGTGCGCTGGCCCTGGTGACCACCTGGGCGCCGCTGGTGGTCGTGCAGGCGCAGCCCGTCAAGGCCGGCGCAGGCACCTACTTCCTGGCACCCAAGGGAAACGACAAGCCTCTGCCCGCAGCCCCACTGCGTACCGAGGCCATGCTGGCCAAGGCGGCGCCGACCAGCCAGTGGTACTCGACGCTCATCTTCAATCCCAAGCCCGACCCGATCTATGTGCAGCCGATGACGGTGAAGACCACGCCGGCGGGTCTGGAGCTGGCGCTGCCGTCCAAGGAAGCGGTGGCTTCCGACCGGCGCGATGTGGAGATCCGCTACCCGCACCGCGACCCGCTGATGATCTCTCCGTTGGCGTTCGAGCCGGGGCCGGCCAAACTCGCCAAGACCGGCGACTGGTCGATCGACATCTCGATGGCGCGCGGCGCCGACGAGATGCTGGTGACCGTGGCGCACGGCAGCCCCTACGCCTTTGTGCACCTCACGCGCGGCGACTTGCGTGTCCAGTTGCCGTCGGCCGGTGAACGTTTCGATGGCGGCGCCGATGCGCGGGTGCTGGCGCTGCGTATCAAGGGCAAGGCCTATGCGTTCTTTGCGCCGACCGGGGCGCGCTGGGAATCGGCTTCACCCACCGATTGGGCGGCGCGTCTGCCCGCCGGCAAGGGTGATGTGTCGGCTGCCGTGCTGCCCGATGACAAGGCCGAGACGCTGGCGCTGTTCACGCGCCACGCCTACACGGTGATTCAGGACACTCGCGTCGAGTGGCGCTACGACGCGGCTGCCAGCCGGGTTGCCACCACCTTCAAGGCACAGACGCGGACGCTGGAGGGCGCCGACAACGGCACGCTGCTGGGCCTGTACCCGCACCACTGGTTCAAGAACGCTGCGGTCGAGGGCAAGCTGCTCGGGTCGCCCTTCGACACGGTGCGCGGCAAGATCCGGCTGGTGGCCGGCTCGCAGTTCCAGACCAGTTCGTCGTACGCCGGCTTCGTGCCCTACTGGCCCGGGGTGGGTGACTCGCCGCGCAAGGGTGAACTGCGTGACCTGATGAAGGCCGACCTGCGCAATGCGCGGCGTCTCTTGTTGCCCGAAGGCAAGAGCGCCTACTGGCAAGGCAAGGGCCTGCAGCGGATCGTGAAACTGATGGACGTGTTCGAGCAGCAGGGCGACATCGAAGGCCGCGACAGGTTGCTGGCCATGCTGCAAAAACGCATGGAAGAGTGGTTCTCGGGCAAGGATGCGAAGAGCTATTTCTTCTACGACACCAAGCTCGGCACGGTGGCGAGTTACCCCGACGACTTCCACGCCATCGACGAGATCAACGACCACCACTTCTGGTTCGGCTACTGGATCCGCACCGCTGCCGAGGTCGCCTTGCGCGACCCGGCCTGGGTTGCCAAGGACAAGTGGGGCGCCATGGTCGAGTTGCTGATCTCGGACATCGCCACCAAGGAGCGTGGCCGGGCCGACTTCCCGTTCGTGCGCAACTTCGACCCCTACGAAGGCCACTCGTGGGCGGTGGGCATCGGTGGTGCCGGGCCCTACGGCGCCTGGGGCAACAACCAGGAGTCGTCGTCAGAGGCCATCAATGCCTGGGCCGGCCTGATCCTGTGGGGCGAACTGCAAGGCAACCGCGAACTGCGCGACCTGGGCATCTACCTCTACTCGGCCGAGGCCGAGGCCATCGACCACTACTGGTTCGATGTGCACGGGCTTGTCTTTCCGCCCGAATACAAGAACGTCGAGGTGGCGCAGGTCTTTGGTGGCCAGTACATCCACAACACCTGGTGGACCGATGACCCGCGCCAGATCAAGGGCATCAACCTGCTGCCGATCACCACGGCGTCGACCTACCTGGCGCGTTATCCCGACTACATCAAGCGCAACCTCGGTGCACTCGAGGGCGAGCAGGAGATCTGGGCCTCGCGCGGCAAGAAGGTTGACCCGGCCGACATCTGGCAGGACATCTTCGCCAAGTACATGGCACTGGCCGATCCGGCCCAGGGCCTGGCGCAGTGGGACCGCTGGGGCTCGTTCGAACTCGGCGACACGCGCAGCCACACGCTGCACTGGCTGCTGAGCCTGAACGAGATGGGCGCGCCCGACCTGGGCATCAGCGCCGATACGCCGCTGTTCTCGGTCTTCAAGCGCGCCGACGGCCGGCGCACCTACCTGGCGTTCAACGCCACCAAGGCCTCGATCGACGTGCGGTTCAGCGACGGCAAGACCTTGACTGTTGCGCCAGGCACGCTGGGTCGAACGAACTAAGGGAAAGCGACAGGGCTGACCACCTTGCCATGTGGTGGTGCCCCTCTTATTCTTTGTGAAAGCGCTTTCATGACTTCTCATTGCATCGCACTCTTGCCCCACACCAGCCAGGATCCAACGATATGACGCACCCATCCAAGCACTTCCCGTTGGCCGCCCTGTCGCTGGCCTGCACATTGCTCGCTGGCTGCGGCGGGGGCGACGCCGAGGCGCCGCCGTCGGCAGCGGTCAATGCCGGTGGAACGAGTCAACCAGCCGGCCCGGACACCGTCGCGCCGACGATGGTGTCGATCTCCAACAACGTGTCGGCAGACCCGGCCACCGGCGCCGTGACGTTCACATTCGTCTTCAGCGAAGACGTGGGTGTGAGTTTCACGGCCGATGACGTGACGGTCACGGGTGGCACCAAGGGTGCCTTCGAACGCCTTCCCGGCGGTACCCAGGCCACCCTCGTGGTGACACCGACGCCGAATAGCACCGGCAGCATCGCCGTCAGTGTCGCCGCTGGCGCGTTCGCCGATCTGGCCGGCAATGCCAACTCATCGCCTGCCACCGCGCAGAAGGCCTATGACACCACCGTAGCCGCCCCGCCCCCGGTGGCGACTGGAACGGCGCTGGCCACCTTCGACGAAACCCCTGCGCTGCCGGTCGTCGGCTTCAACGGCGCAGAAGGCACCACCGTCGAAGCCGGCCCGGCTGGCGGCGGCACGGGCAAGGCGATCAAGATCCTGCGTGCCGGCGGGGACGTGTTTGCCGGCGCCTTCGTCACGACCGGCACGATCCCGTTCACGGCCACCAGCAAGACCATCACGGCCAAGGTCTTCTCGCCCAAGGCGGGTGTTCCGATGGTGGTGAAGGTGGAAGTGCCCGGGCTGGCGCCACGTCGGGTGACACAGCGGCCACAGCGCCGGTCGTGGTTGGCTGGCAGACGCTGACCTGGAACTTCAACACCCTGGATCTGACCAAGGTCTACAACAACTTCGTGATGCTGCCTGACCTGGGCACGGTCTCGCCGGTCACAGGCGAGAGCTACTACTTCGACGACATCACGCTGGGCACGCCGCCGGTGGCGACCGGAACGGCGCTTGCCACGTTCGACGAAACCCCTGCGCTGCCGGTCGTCGGCTTCAACGGCGCAGAAGGCACCACCGTCGAAGCCGGCCCGGCTGGCGGCGGCACGGGCAAGGCGATCAAGATCCTGCGCAGGCGGGACGTGTTTGCCGGCGCCTTCGTCACGACCGGCACGATCCCGTTCACGGCCACCAGCAAGACCATCACGGCCAAGGTCTTCTCGCCCAAGGCGGGTGTTCCGATGGTGGTGAAGGTGGAAGGCCCGGCTGGCGCCACGTCGGGTGACACAGCGGCCACAGCGCCGGTCGTGGTTGGCTGGCAGACGCTGACCTGGAACTTCAACACCCTGGATCTGACCAAGGTCTACAACAACTTCGTGATGCTGCCTGACCTGGGCACGGTCTCGCCGGTCACAGGCGAGAGCTACTACTTCGACGACATCACGCTGGGCACGCCGCCGGTGGCGACCGGAACGGCGCTTGCCACGTTCGACGAAACCCCTGCGCTGCCGGTCGTCGGCTTCAACGGCGCAGAAGGCACTACCCGTCGAAGCCGGCCCGGCTGGCGGCGGCACGGGCAAGGCGATCAAGATCCTGCGTGCAGGTGGTGACGTGTTTGCCGGCGCGTTCGTCACGACCGGCACGATCCCGTTCACGGCCACCAGCAAGACCATCACGGCCAAGGTCTTCTCGCCCAAGGCGGGTGTTCCGATGGTGGTGAAGGTGGAAGGCCCGGCTGGCGCCACGTCGGGTGACACGGCGGCGACCACGCCGGTCGTGGCCGGCTGGCAGACGCTGACCTGGAACTTCAACACCCTGGATCTGACCAAGGCCTACAACAACTTCGTCATGCTGCCTGACCTGGGCACGGTCTCGCCGGTCACGGGCGAGAGCTACTACTTCGACGACATCACGCTCGGTGGTGTTGCGGCGGGCGGGGCCGGTGGTGCTACCGGCGGTGGCACGCCGGGCGCCGACATGGGCTCGTTTGGCCCGGTGACGATTCCGGTCGCGACTGCCAATGATGGCATCGGCTTCATCCTCGCCGGCGACGCCATCTTTGCCAGCGACTACGCAGGTACGGCCGAACCCGGCGGCAATCTTGCCGCCTACGCCAACGCAGTCACGGCTGGCCCTGCCAATGGCGGCAACATCGGCTACTTCAATGACCCGCTGCTCGATACCTCGGCCCAGAAACTCGACCTTGGTGGCTGGGTTTCCGGCTCCAACCTTGACCCCGCGGGCATACACAACTTCTTCCGCTTCTACGTGCTCACCGGGCCTGCGTCGACCTTTGCGTCGTCGTTTCTGGGCTTGTACGTGAACTCGCCGAGCAATGGCACCGTTGATGTCAGCACCTACGGCAACATCAAGTTCAAGCTCTGGGGCCCAGCTGGCCAATATGAGGCCGCACCTTTCGTGAATCCCGCGATCGAGATCGTTCTTGCTGGCCCCAAGGTCGCAGGTTGCACCACTGGCTCCGGCGGCACGGAGATCACCAAGACCTTCACCGCCGATCAGCACATCGGTGCGGGTTCCACCTACAAGGTCTCCCTGGCCGGATGGTCGGTGAAAGGCACCTGTGGAGCGGATACGGCCGGTACAGCTGTACAAGCCGTGCTCTCGAAGCTGGCGCGTGTGGCGTTTACCATGCCCGCAGCCAGCTTCAATTTCAGCGTGCAGAACTCGGGCACCCCGGTGTCCTTCTCGTCGGGCATCAACCTCGGCCCCGTCGCGTTCACCAACCTGTAGTCACCACTGCATCAGGACTGCTGCGGTGCCCGTGCGTGCCGCAGCACGTCGACCTGCTACGAGAGGTTGGCTGCTCGGTCGCCAAGCGTCCGTCCGGGGGCCCCTGTCGGCCACCGGCTCAGCGCGGCGCCAGCGCCTCGACCTGGATGCGCAGGTCCACGGCCATCTTGAAGCCGTAGTCCTTGCCGGCACCCAGGCCGAACTCGTCGCGGTTGAAGCTGCCGCTGGCGTCGGCGCCGCAGACTTCGCGGCGCAGCAGCGGGTGGGTCGCGCACTTGATCCAGGCGATGTCCAGGTTGACCGGGCGAGTCACGCCGCGCAGCGTGAGTTCGCCCGCCACACGTGTGGGGACGCCGTTGCGCAGTGACTCGAACCTGCCCATGTACCGGGCGGTGGGGTGTTCGGCGGTGTCGAAGAACTGATCACTGCGGGCCCAACTGTTGAGTTGTTTCTGGCCGAAGTCGATGCTGTCGGGGTCGATGGTGATGTCGACCGTGCCCCGGCCGTCGGCCTTGTCGTAGACGATGGTGCCGCCGGTCTTGGTCATCTTGCCGCGCCACACCGAGATGCCCATGTGGTCGGCCTCGAAGCTCGGATAGGTGTGGTCGGGGTCGACCGTGTAGGTCACCGGGGCGGCGCTGGCAGCAGACCAGTGCATCAGCAAGACCAACACCGCCGCACCCAGGTGAGGGGCCGGCAGATGGGGTCTGGCGCAAGTCACGCCGGAGGTGTTCGGGCGCTTGTGGACAGCTACGGACATTCGGGTCACTCCATGGGTTGCGGGCCCGATCGTTGCACAGGATGGCGACATGTGATGGCCGCGCGGGCAGTGTCCTGCGCCCCGGCCTGATCGACACAACTGTCCGATCTGTGTCTTGCCTGTGAAGGCAATCCGGTCGCATCAGCTTGCCTTGGCAATCCTCTCCCGATACCTCTGGCGAGGCGGAAGACGCTCGGCTTCGAACGTTCTGTACCGAACAGACTGCCGGGTAAGGATTGACGAGCATCAATCTGCGATGCCATATCCGAGTCTTCGGAAAACTGCAACAACATGACGTAGTCATAAGGTAAGGACAAGCAAGACCTTCTAAAACGGCTGATTTCGCAGGGAAAACGTGTTGATTGTCACCAAACAAGTTGGGAGACTTTCCCATCTAACGACGCCACGTCGACACATCCAAACATCCCACACAACGCGAAGATCACCCATGACCCAGCACAGCCCGGCCTTCACAAGGCGCGTCACCCGTCACTTCCAGCTCGCGCCGTTGACCCTGGCCGCATCACTGAGCCTGGGTGCCCAGGCGATGCAACGCGAGGGTGCTTCACCCACCGCCCTGACTGAAACCACCGACCGGCTGGTCGTCAAGTACCGCCATCGCACCAGCAGCGACGTGGTGGACGCGGGCACGCTGCAAAGTGCCGAACGAGCCGCCGGGCGTGCGGGTGCGCTGGTCAGGCACCTGCGCCGCACTGGCTCGGGCTCACATGTGCTCAAGCTCGACCGCCGCCTGGGCGTGGAGCGGGTGCGCCAGCTCGCAGCCGAGATCCGCGCGATCGACCCGCAGGTCGAGTTCGCCGCGCCGGACCGCATCGCCACCATCCAGCTGGTGCCGAACGATCCGTCGTTCAGTTCACAGTGGCATTACCACGAGCCGGTGGGCGGCCTGAACTTGCCGCTGGCCTGGTCCAAGTCGACCGGCGCCGGCGTCACCGTGGCGGTGATCGACACCGGCTACCGCCCACATGCCGACCTGGCGGCCAATGTCGTGGCGGGCTACGACTTCATCACGTCGTCGGTGGTGGGCAACGACGGCAACGGCCGCGACAGCAGCGCGCTCGACCCGGGGGACAACGTGCGGGCCGGTGAGTGTGGCGCCGGTCTGCCAGCCCAGACCAGCAGCTGGCATGGCACCCACGTGGCCGGCACGATTGCGGCCGTCACCGGCAATGGTGTGGGTGTGGCGGGTGTGGCTTACGGTGCCAAGGTGCAGCCGGTGCGGGTGCTGGGCAAATGTGGCGGCTTCATGTCCGACATTGCCGACGCCATCATCTGGGCCTCGGGTGGCGCAGTGCCCGGTGCGCCTGTCAACGCCACACCGGCGCGGGTCATCAACCTGTCGCTTGGTGGTGGTGGCGCCTGTGATGCCACGACACAAGCCGCGATCGACAGCGCCCGTAGCCGCAACACCGTGGTGGTGGTGGCTGCCGGCAATGCCAACACGGACGCGTCGAGCACCGTGCCGGCCAATTGCGCCGGGGTGATCACCGTGGCGGCAGTGGGCCGCGGCGGCGCGCGAGCCTTCTATTCCAATTACGGCTCACGGGTGGATGTGGCGGCACCCGGCGGCGACCAGAGTGTGTCTGCCAGCGACGGCATCCGGTCGACATTCAACGCCGGCACCTCGCGGCCGGGCAGCGACAGTTACGGCTATTACCAGGGCACGTCGATGGCCGCACCCCATGTCGCCGGGGTGGTGGCCCTGATGCTGGCGCGCGCGCCGGGGCTCACCCCGGACGGTGTCGAGGCGCGCCTGAAGGCCAGCACCCGGCCCTTGCCCGTGACCTGCACGGCGGGTTGCGGCACCGGCATCGTCGACGCCAGTGCCGCCGTGGATGCAGCACTCGGCGCGGCGCCGTCACCTGCACCCGCGCCTGCGCCGGTGCCTGCACCGCCGCCGCCCGCGCCGCTGCAGACGGTGGCCGAGGTCGAGCCCAACGACAGCCTGGCCGCGGCCCAGGTGCTCGGCGGCCCGGCCAGCATCAACGGCACGCTGGTGAGCGCGACCGACACCGACTACTTCCGCATCACCATCGGTGCGGGCAAGAGTGTGGTTGTGAGCATGGCGCCCAACGCCACGTCCGACTACGACTTGTGGGCCTACAACTCGGCCGGCACCCGGGTGTCGAGTTCGACCCAGGGCACCGGCAAGGTCGACACCATCACCTTGAGCAACACCGCGACCACCTCGGTGGTCGCCAGTGTGCGGGTCGTGTTCTTCAGCGGCGGCTCGGGGGCCACGGCGGGCAAATACACACTCACGGTGAAGTGACTTTGGCGGCCCCGACTGCGGGCGCGAACCTTGATGCAGGTCTAGTCAGGGGCTGGCCGCAGCGGCATAAGTAACTTGAATCACAGACAGGTGGCGGGTGGTCGGGCTCAATCGGGCAACACCACACCAGGGGTTCGTGCGCGCCGGCCCGGCATCCGACAGGTCGCTGCCGCGACCGATGACCAGGCCACCATGACGCGCGACGACACCACCACAGCCAACCCGACCAACGTGCCAGGGGGCGAGCCACGCGAAGACGATGCTGCCGCGCAGATCGTCTCGCTCTACCAGGCCCACAAGAAGATCTACGCCCGCGCCGTGACCGGGTGGTTCGTGGCCTGGCGCTGGTTGTTCGTCTGGCTCACGCAGATCGCCTTCTACGGCCTGCCCTGGCTGATGTGGAACGACCGCCAGGCGATGTTGTTCGACATCGTCAGCCGGCGCTTCTACATCTTCGGCCTGGTGTTCCATCCTCAGGATTTCATCTACCTCACCGCACTGCTGGTGATCTCGGCCTACCTGCTGTTCCTGTTCACCACCGTGGCCGGGCGCCTGTGGTGTGGTTATGCCTGCCCGCAGACGGTCTACACCGAGATCTTCATGTGGGTCGAGCGCAAGTTCGAGGGTGACCGCGCCAAACGCATGAAGCTCGACGCCAGCGGCCTGTCGGTCGAGCGTCTGGCGCGCGGAGGGGCCAAACAGACGGTCTGGATCCTGTTGGGCTTGTGGACCGGTTTCACCTTCGTCGGCTACTTCACGCCCATCCGCACCCTGGCCGGCGAGGTGCTGAACCTGGGCCTGGGGCCGTGGGAGACGTTCTGGGTGTTGTTCTACGGCTTTGCCACCTACCTGAACGCCGGCTTCATGCGCGAGCAGATCTGCAAGTACATCTGCCCGTACGCACGGTTCCAGAGTGCCATGCTCGACAAGGACACGCTCATCATCACCTACGACGCCGCGCGGGGTGAGCCCAGGGGGTCGCGCTCGAAGAAAGCCGACCCCAAGGCGCTGGGTCTGGGCGAATGCATCGACTGCAACCTGTGTGTGCAGGTCTGCCCCACCGGCATCGACATCCGCAAGGGTCTGCAGTACGAATGTATCGGCTGCGCCGCGTGCATCGACGTGTGTGACGACGTGATGGACAAGATGAAGTACCCACGCGGCCTGGTACGTTACGACACGCAAAACGGCCTGGCCCAACACCTGACGCGGGCGCAGCGCTGGAAACGGGTGGTGCGCCCGCGCGTGCTGGTTTACACCGGCATCCTGCTGCTCATCATCACGGCGCTGAGCGTGAGCATCGCGCTGCGCCCGCCGCTGCGGGTGGACGTGGTGCGCGACCGCGCCTCGCTGGCGCGCCAGGTCGACGACGGCGACGTCGAGAACGTCTACCGCCTGCAGGTGATGAACGCCACCGAAACCGTGCGGCGCATCAGCGTGACGGCCGAAGGCCTGCCAGGGCTGCGACTGCGTGAGCCGGTGAGTGTGGAGTTGCACCCCGTCGAGGCGCGCTGGATCTCGCTGGCCCTGCGTGTGCCGGCCGATACCGCCCAGAAGCAGACACCCGGCGCCCATGAGATCCATTTCACCGTCACCGAATCGCCGCTGGCAGACGGTAGCGGTGCCTACAGCGTGACCGAAAAATCGACCTTCGTGCTGCCGCGGCCGTAGTGCCTGGCAGCCCAGCCGACCAAAGCGCGGCGCGGCACAGTGCCGGCGCGCAATCGATCAACCACCCCGCCGCCGTGTCGCGGTGGGTCGACAACCCCGGCAGGAGCGGCCATGAGTGAACCCCGAGTGACTGTGCGCCTTACCCAGCGCACCGACTACCAGTTCGACAACTTCTTCGGCGCCGACGTGCCGACGCTGCTCGCCGACGAGCCGCCTCCGCTGGGACAAGGGCAGGGGCCCTCGCCGGTGCAACTGCTGTGTGCGGCGGTGGGCAATTGCCTGTCGGCCTCGCTGCTGTTTTCGCTGCGCAAGCTCAAGCAGGAATCCGGCACCCTGGCCTGCGAAATCGACGCCGAGGTGGGTCGCAGCGCCGACAAGCGGCTGCGTGTGTTGGCCATGCAGGCCCGCCTCAGCCTGGGCGTGACGGGTGAAAGCATCACCCATCTCGAGCGCGTGCTCGCCTCGTTCGAGGACTACTGCACCGTCACCGCCAGCGTGCGGGCGGCCATCCCGGTCGAGGTGCAGGTGGTCGACTCGACCGGCAAACGCCTGAAGTAGCCCGAGCCGGCACCCGCCCGCAGCGATGCAGGCATCGCAGTTGTGTGGCCACAAAAGGACAGGGGCGACATTCCGGTCGGGAAGGTCGCCCCTGTTCGGGTCGTGTCGCCTGCGGCGCGCGAGGGAGGCCAAGACCCGATGGGCCCGCCATCACGACGCGACGTGCCGAGGCAGCGCCACGGCCATGCGACAACAGCTTGCGCTTACTTCATCGGGCAGGTGTTGAAGCCCAGGATGCTGTAAAGCGGACAGAAGCTGAAGGCGCCGGTGGCGAGCGGCACAACGCCGATCCAGCCCCAGGCACCGATGGTGCCGGTAGCCGCCAGGCCGATCAGGGCCAGACCGGCCACCACACGAAGTCCACGATCCACGCCGCCAACATTGAGTTTCATAGAGGTTCCATTCGGTTGAACGACGCCCCTGCGTCGCTGGAACGTAATGTGCCCTTCAGCTCGTGTTACGTCTGTGACTGGTGTCACCGAGCAAAAATGCACATGAAACTCAGGCCGCAGTGTTGTTGCCACGCGCCAGATGGCGCAGCGCCGCAGCGTCGACGATCTCGATGCGCTCGCGTCCGATGCTCACCCAGCCCGACCGTTCGAAGCGTTTGAGCAAACGCGTGACGATCTCGCGCACCGTGCCCAGTTCGTCCGCAAGGGCCTGATGGGTGCCGTGCACCACACTGCCGCGGCCAAGCAAGGCGCCGGCGAGGCGTTGATCGAGTTGCTGGAAGGCGACGGCTTCGGCCAGCGCCATCAGGTCGGCGACGCGGTCGGCAAAGATGCCGAACACGAAGCGGCGGAATGCCGCCACCTCGACCCAGCGCTCGAAACCCGGCGGGCTGAGCACCACCAGATCGGTGGCGGCGGCCGTCTGACCATGTGCCACCAGCACACTCTGACCGAACAGACATGAGGTCGAGGCCACACACATCTCGCCGGGTGACACGCGGTAGAGCTCGATCGAGCGCCCGCCCGGTGTGCCACGTGCCACCTTCACCTCACCCGACAAGACCATGGGGAAGCCCTGGCAGGGCATGCCTTCCTCGAACAGCAACTGCCCCTCGGGCACGCTGATCGTCATCGCCTGGTTGGCGAGCACGTCGTCGCGCAGCGCAGCTGGCAACTGGTCGAGCACCGGGTAGAGCGCTCGCAGGCGATCGGTCAGGGAGGCGGGGGTAGACATCGGGTCACGTGGTTGTTCAGACCATCAGTCTAGGCCAGTGAACTGGCGGCTCACCCCCCACCCGGGTTTGCCCTGCAGAGGTGGCCGGGCGTTTCTTCGAGCGTTTGCCTCGACGCTCGCCCGGCGCCGTTCTTCAGTTGGCCGCAATCTTCACCGGCACGCTGAGTTTGCTGGTCAGGCCGAACGAGTTCCTGGCGGTCACCGCCAATGTGTAGTTGCCTTTCACCGGGCTGGTCCAGACGATCTGCAGCGTCGACCCGGTAAATCTCGGCGCCATGCCGCGGGGCAGGCCGGTGACACTGATGTTCAAGGACTTGCTGTCCGGGTCATCGCTGATGCTGATGGCGCCAGTCAGTACCTTGCCCGCCACACCGGTCAACGACGTGCTCGTGATCACTGGCGCCTTCGGCACCTTGGCGATGTTGACCTTGATGGTGCCCTGGCCGGTGAGGCCGTTCTTGTTGTCGGTGGCCCGCACGGTGAGGGTGTACGCGCCGGCGACCGGCTTGGCCCAGCTGATGGCACCCGTGGCGCTGATCGACATGCCGACCGGCACACCTTCGACGGCCAGCCTGGCGCCATTGGTCGACTTGACCACGACGCTGTATTTGAGCGCCGTGCCGGCCTTGCCGTTCACGCTGGCGCTGGTCACCACCGGCGCCACGGGCAGCGCCTCGATCTTGATCGTGTAGGTTCCGGTGCCCGCCAGGCCGGTGGCACTGTCCTTGGCCGTCACCTTGACGGTGTAGGTGCCTGCCACCGGGCTGGGCCAACTCACCACACCGCCCGAGATGGTCATGCCCGGCCGGGCGCCTGTCAGCGTGTAACTCACCGGGTTGCTGGCCTTCACGTTGACACTGAACGACAGCGCCGTGCCCGCCCTGCCGGTGACGGTGGCCGATGCGACGACAGGCGGCAGTGGCGCCGGCTCGATGGTGACCACGACGTTGGCCGTGCCGGTGAGGCCGGTCCTGGTGTCCCTGGCGGTGACGACGACCGCGTATTTGCCGAG
Source organism: Candidatus Intricatilinea gracilis (assembly GCA_016702605.1). GTDB lineage: Bacteria > Pseudomonadota > Gammaproteobacteria > Burkholderiales > Burkholderiaceae_C > Sphaerotilus > Sphaerotilus gracilis. The sequence goes on along the minus strand of JADJDQ010000002.1, from coordinate 623,972 downwards.
CACCGGCTTGGCCCAGGTCAATGTGCCGGTGCTGTTGATCACCAGGCCAGTGGGTGCGCGGCCCAGCGTGTAACTCACGGCATTGCTGGCGCTCACCGTCAGCTTGTAGGACAAGGCGGCGCCGACCCGACCGGTGACCGCGGCGGGTGCCAACACCGGCGGTTTGATGTCGATCGGCGTGCCGACCAAGGCACTCAGCAGCGCGGTGCCGTTCGGTGTGCCCAGTCCGGTGAGCAGGTCGTGTCCGGCCCTGGCCGTACATGCCGCACAACTGCCGTTGCTGCCGCTGGTGATGTCGGTGAAGACGCTGGCATAACTGCCCGGAACGGCGCCGATCTGGCCATACAACTGGGCATGCACCGAGCCGAGTGCCGTCTTGCCGGATTGCGCCCGCATGGCGTTGGCCACGGCGATCAGACCGGCCCACTGAGGTGTGGACAAACTCGTGCCGCCCGTGCTCACCCATCTGACCGAGCTGCTGCCGGGCGACATGACGGCGGTGTATTGGCCACTCGCCGGGTCGGCGTTGAAGGCCACGTCGGCCACCACGCGGCGCGCCGGTGTGCCCAGTCCCGGCACGCTGTTGTTCTGATAAACGGGCGTGGCGACATAGGCACTGGTGCCGCCGCCAGTGCCGGTCCAGCCGGATTCGACACGGGCGCCGCTGCCCGCCCAGCTCAGGCGTGTGCCGCCTACCGCGAGCACGTAGGTCGAGACCGACGGCCACGAGACCTGGGCACCCCAGTCGCCGGTGGCTGCCAGATAGGTCATGCCGGTGCCCGTGAAAGCCGGGTCGACTGCCGAGGTGTACGAGCCCTCGTTGGCGCCGAAGCTCATCGACACCGGGCCCGGGCCCATGGCGTTGGCCAGCTTGATGCCGCCCAGCAGATCGTTGGTGTAGGCGCTGGCCGCCTCGATCAACACGATGCGGGCATAAGGCGCCGTCGCATGGGCCCATTGCACGTCGAGTGCAATCTCGGTTGCCCAGCCGGATTCGTAGGTCGGCGCCTTGGTCGTCATGCCGCCCGCCGCTGTGTTGTAGACGATCGACAGCGTGCAGCCTTCGGTCGTCGACGGTGCGGGCAGCGGTAGCTTGGCCGTGGTGGCAATCGACCTGGTCGTGCAGGTCGGCAGGCCGAACTTGGCGTTGAATGCGGCCAGTTCGGCGGCGGTGTTCGGGTTGTGGTGGGCGTCGACGATGTAGATCGTCTGGCCGGCACCCAGTTGTGCCGCCTGATCCGCCGTGGGGGTGACGCCAGCCGCCGGCAGCGCCGGCAGCCCGTAGGCGGCGCGGATCTGCGCCGGCGTGTAGGTGGCGACACTGCTTGCGGCCATGGGTGTGGCCATGCCGTCGTCCGAATCCGGGGCTGCGCTCAGGATGCGTGCACGGCTGGCCGATTCGAGTGTCTGCACGGTCAGGCCCCGGGTACGCAGGGTGGCACGATCTGCCGGCACAGCCTGCAGGTGCACGGGGCGGTGGGCTGAGGCCATGTTGTCGACCGCGTCGATGTCCGGCGGCGGATCGAGCAACACTGGTGCCAGATGGAAGGCGGGCTGCGCGATCAGGCCAGCCGCGTCGGCTGGCATGTCTGCCGCCGACCAGGGTGGGGCCGAGGTGCCGCTGCTGCCGTCGGTGACGGCCGGGTCGATGGTCTGCGGCGACGTTGTCGAGCCACCGCCGCAGGCGCTGGCCAACAAGGCCACACAGGCAGCCAGCACCCAGGCTGGCGCCGATCTGGACGGAAGGGATTGGTGTGTGTACATGGCCAGAACGCTCCTTGACAGGTGTGAGCGAGGGCCACAGTCGAACAACGACACGCGTCACGCGTGATGACGCGTGACGAACTGGCCGGGGCGATCCCGGTGTGCCGATGGCAACCCCGCTACCGTGGCGCTGGCGCGCTGTAGGCCGGTGGCTTTGCGTCCCGGCCTTTCGACCGGTTTGCCCTCTTGTCTGTCGCTATCGGCGGCTGCAGCGACAACTTGAGGGAAAAACCTTGAGACAGTGCGGTGATCAACCCAACGCGTCGTTCACCTGATCGTTGAACTCGGCCAGGCTGACAGCGGTGTTGACTTCGCGCGGCAGGGCGTCGCGCACCGAGAACACGCCCAGGATCTTCTCGTGCTGGTCAACGATGGGCAGGTGCCGAAAGCCGCGCTCGATCATGATCAGCACGGCGTCGGCCACCTTCATCTGCGGCGGCACACAACGCGGGTTGCGCGTCATGACCTGCGACACCGTGGTGGCCGAGGGATCGAGCGCCTTGGCCAGCACCCGGGTCATCAGGTCGCGCTCGGTCACGATGCCCAGCAGCGGGCCACCCACGTCGATGATCAACACGCTGCCGCAGTTGGCGCGTGTCATGACACACGCTGCCTCGTGCACCGTCGCATTGGGCGCCAGGCTCAACACGTGGCGCTTGGACATCGATTGGAAAACGGTGCGTTCGGTCATGTCGTGTCTCCTTGCCGGTCGGCTCGGGTGGGCGGGGTCGGGCGAATGCCTGAATGGTGAGCGGTCGGCCGGTCGTGTGGCGTGTCGTGATGGTTCAGCGAAGCGCGGCGTTGATCTTGTCCAGGGCCTTGGAGCCTGGGCATAACACGTCGACGTCCAGTGTGTTGAGCGGTGCCGCGCAGGTATTGAGCGACGTATGCAAGTCTGTGGCCAGGGGGTCGAGGTAGAGCAGGCCGGTGACCACTTCGCCGTGCGCCGCATGTTTTTGCATGTAGTTCATGGCCGCGTAGGGGTCGGTTGGGTCGTACTCGGGGTGCAGCTTGCGCAGCCGCAGGGTGGTGCCGTCGTGCTGCTGCACGTCGATGGCGCTGCCGGCCGGGTAGTCGGTGGTGATCTCGGCGCCCGGTACCATGAAGTCGATGCGGCTCACCGCCTCGTTGTGCTGGCGCACGTAGTCGTAGCTCTTGGTGCTGCCGCCGTGGTTGTTGAAGGTCACGCAGGGGCTGATCACGTCGATGAAGGCTGCGCCGCCGTGCGCCATGGCGCCCTTGATGAGTGGCACGAGTTGCGCCTTGTCGCCCGAGAAGCTGCGCGCCACGTAGGTGGCACCGAGCTGCAGCGCCAGGCCGACCAGGTCGACCGGGCTGTCGCTGTTGATCACGCCCTTCTTGCTGCGCGAGCCACGATCGGCGGTGGCCGAGAACTGGCCCTTGGTCAGGCCGTAGACGCCGTTGTTCTCGACGATGTAACACATGCGCACTCCGCGCCGCATCGCGTTGGCAAACTGTCCCAGGCCGATCGAGGCCGAGTCGCCGTCGCCGCTCACGCCCAGGTAGAGCAGGTCGCGGTTGGCCAGGTTGGCGCCGGTCAGTACCGAGGGCATGCGCCCGTGCACGGTGTTGAAGCCGTGTGAGGCGCCGAGAAAATAATCCGGCGTCTTCGAACTGCAGCCGATGCCCGACAGTTTGGCGACGCGGTGTGGCTCGATGTCGAGCTCCCAGCAGGCCTGGATGATGGCCGCCGAGATCGAGTCGTGGCCACAACCGGCGCACAACGTGGAGATGCGGCCTTCGTAGTCACGCCGCGTGTAGCCGACCTTGTTGGTCTGCAACGTGGGGTGATGCAGGCGGGGTTTGGCGATGTAGGTCATACGGCCTCCTGACGAGCCGCCTCTAGGGAGGCCGGCGCCCCCTCGTGGGGCAGCGAACGAACGTGAGCTTGGGGGTTCATGCCACTTCCTTCGTGACTGCGACGGCCTTGCGGACTGCGCCGGCGATAAAACGTGCGGTGATCGGTGTGCCGTCGTAGTGCAGCACCCGCACCAGCCGTGCCGGGTCGATGTCGAGTTCGTTGACCAGCAGCGAGTGCATCTGCGCGTCGCGGTTCTGCTCGACGACGAACACCTTGTCGTGTGCGGCGATGAAGTCCGGCACCGACTGCGGGAAGGGGAAGGCCTGCAGGCGCAGTGCATCGAGATGCACGCCCTCTTCCTGCAGTACATCGAGCGCCTCGCGCATGGCCGGGCTGGTCGAGCCGAAGTAGATGACGCCGTAACGTGTGGCCTCGGCCGCCTGGCGGATCAGCGGTTGTGGCACCAAGTCGGCGGCGGTCTTGAACTTGCGCAGCAGCCTTTCCATGTTGTAGATGTAGTCCGGGCCGCGCTCGGAATACTGCGCATACGGGTTGCGCGTCGTGCCGCGGGTGAAGAACGCGCCCTTGCTCGGGTGCGTGCCGGGGTAGGTGCGCCAGGGGATGCCGTCGCCGTCCACATCCTTGTAGCGACCGAAATCCTTGCCGGCTTCGAGTTCGGCGGCGGTCATGACCTTGCCGCGGTCGTAGCCCTTGGTGTCGTCCCAGGTGAAGGGTTTGCACAGACGCTGGTTCATGCCGATGTCCAGATCGGTCATGACGAAGATCGGCGTCTGCAGCCGGTCGGCCAGGTCGAGCGCCGCGGCCGAATGTTCGAAGCACTCGTGCGGATCCTGCGGCAGCAGCATCACGTGCTTGGTATCGCCGTGGGAGGCATAGGCGCAGGCCAGCAGGTCACTCTGCTGCGTGCGGGTGGGCATGCCGGTGGACGGACCACCGCGCTGCACGTTGATGATGGTGACCGGGATCTCGGCAAAGTAGGCCAGGCCGATGAACTCGGTCATCAGCGATACACCCGGGCCCGAGGTGGCAGTGAAGGCGCGTGCGCCGTTCCAGCCCGCGCCCACCACCATGCCGATCGAGGCCAGTTCGTCCTCGGCCTGCACGATGGCGAAGCGGCTTTGGCCTGTCACCGGGTCGACCCGGAACTTGTCGCAGTACTTCTGGAACGCCTCGGGGATCGACGACGAGGGCGTGATCGGGTACCAGGCCGCCACCGTGGCGCCGCCGTAGATACAGCCCAGCGCCGCAGCGCTGTTGCCGTCGGTGAAGATCTGGTCGCCTACCTTGTCGGAGCGGCGCACACGCAGGCCGATCGGCGGCGGGCCGAACTCCTTGACGTGGTTGCGCCCCAGGTGCAGTGCCTGCACGTTGGCGTCGAGCAGCCGTTCCTTGCCGCGGTACTGCTCGGCAAAGAGTTTCTCGAACACCTCGGCTTCCATGTCGAGCAGCACCGACAGTGCGCCCACGTAGATGATGTTCTTGAACAGCTGGCGCTGGCGCGGGTCGTCGTAGGTGGCGTTGGCGATGTCGGTGAGTGGTATCGCGATGACCTGCAGATCGTCACGCAAGGCCGACGGCGGCAGCGGCCGGGTACTGTCGTAGAACAGGTAACCACCCGGCTCCACCTCGGCGATGTCGGTCGCCCAGGTCTGCGGGTTCATGGCCACCAGCATGTCGACGCCGCCGCGCCGGCCGTGGTAACCCTTCTCGCACACCCGTGCCTCGTACCAGGTCGGCATGCCCTGGATGTTGCTCGGGAAGATATTGCGCGGGCTGATCGGCACGCCCATGCGCATCACCGCCTTGGCGAACAGCTCGTTGGCCGATGCCGACCCCGAGCCATTGACGTTGGCGAACTTGATGACAAAGTCGTTGATGGCTTCGATGCGTTTCATGCGGCCTCCGTCTGGCTGATGGTGGCGGGGCGGGCACCGTCGCGACAACGTGGTCCCGCCTGGGTGGTGTTGAGCAGGAACTTGTACATGTCCCACGCCCCCGTCGGGCAGCGCTCGGCGCACAGGCCGCAGTGCAGGCACACGTCCTCGTCCTTCACCATCACACGTTTGCTCTTGAGTTCGGTCGACACGTAGAGCGACTGCTCGGCGTTCAGTGCCGGTGCCTTCAGGCGTGTGCGCAGCTCTTCTTCAGTGCCGTCGGCCGTGAAGGTGATGCAGTCCATCGGGCAGATGTCGACACAGGCGTCGCACTCGATGCAGGTGTCGCGGTTGAACACGGTCTGCACGTCGCAGTTCAGGCAGCGCTGTGATTCCTTGAACGCGGTGGCGGCGTCGAAACCGAGTTCCACCTCGACCCGGATGCTCGCCAGCGCCTTCTCGGCCTTGGCCCATGGCACCTTGAAGCGGTGGTCGTTCGACACGTCGTTGTGATAGCTCCACTCGTGGATGCCCATCTTCTGCGACATCAGGTTGCTCTTGGGCGCCGGGCGCGTGCGCACGTCTTCGCCGTTGAGCAGGCGGTCGATCGACACCGCCGCCTCGTGGCCATGCGCCACCGCGGTGATGATGTTCTTGGGCCCGAAGGCCGCGTCACCGCCGAAAAACACGTTGCGCACGGTCGACTGGAAACTCTCGGCATGCAGCACCGGCAGGCCCCAGCGGTCGAACTCGATGCCGCAGTCGCGCTCGATCCAGGGGAAGGAGTTCTCCTGCCCCACCGCCACCAGCACGGTATCGCAACCGACGAACACATCGGGCTCACCGGTGGGCACCAGGCTGCGCCGGCCCTTGGCGTCGTATTCGGCACGCACGATCTCGAAGTTCATGCCCACGAGCATGCCGCCTTCGACGACGAAGTTCTTCGGCACGTGGAAGTTCAGGATCGGGATACCTTCGTGCTGGGCGTCTTCCTTCTCCCAGGGCGAGGCCTTCATCTCGTCGAAGCCGCTGCGCACGATCACCTTGACGTCGTTCGCACCCAGGCGGCGGGCCGAGCGGCAGCAGTCCATGGCTGTGTTGCCACCACCCAGCACGATGACACGTTTGCCGATGCTGGTGATGTGGCCGAACGAGACCGAGGCCAGCCAGTCGATGCCGATGTGGATGTTGGCTGCGCCTTCCTGCCGGCCCGGCACCTCGAGGTCGCGCCCGCGCGGCGCGCCGCAGCCGACGAATATGGCGTCGTAGCCCTGGCCCATCAGCGCCTGCATCGACTCGATGCGCTGGCCGCTCTTGAAGTTCACGCCCAGGTTCAGGATGTAGCCGGTCTCCTCGTCGATCACCTCTTCGGGCAGCCGGAACCGCGGGATTTGGCTGCGGATGAAACCGCCGGCCTTGGCCTCGCCGTCGAACACCGTTACCTCGTAGCCCAGCGGCGCCAGGTCACGCGCCACTGTCAGCGAGGCCGGGCCGGCACCGATGCAGGCGATGCGTTTGCCGTTGGGAGCTGCCACCGTGGGCATACGTGCGGTGACGTCGTCCTTGTGGTCGGCTGCCACGCGCTTCAAGCGGCAGATCGCCACCGGTTGCGGGTCGGCGCCGTTGTTCTCCTCGACGCGGCCGCGCCGGCAGGCTGGTTCGCAGGGGCGGTCACAGGTGCGCCCGAGCACACCCGGAAACACGTTGGACACCCAGTTGATCATGTAGGCGTCGCTGTAGCGACCCTGCCCGATCAGCCGGATGTACTCCGGCACAGGGGTGTGGGCCGGACAGGCCCACTGACAATCGACCACCTTGTGAAAGTAGGTCGGTCCGGCGATATGAGTCAATTGCACGACTTCCTCCAGGGCTGGCGAGGCGCGACGCAATGGTGCGTTGGCCGCACAGTCTAGGGGCTCGGGTGCGCGATGCCAGTGCCTGCCTGGGCTCAATCATTTGATATTGATCTAGGTTGGAGGGCGGCGCACCCCGCCCTGTAACGACCCGACACCTTGGTGAAGGTCAGGTCGACGTGGCCGTGCGGGTATGTGCCAGTTGCGCTGCATCCAGCCCTTCGGCCACCAGTGCCGGCGGCATGGGGTGCCCCAGCAGCATGGCCGCGCAGGCAGCGCCGAAGGCGGCACTGGTCTGGATGCCGTACCCACCAAGGCCGGCCATCCAGAAAAAGCCCGGCACCCGCGGGTCGAAACCGCCGACCAGATCGCCGTGTGGCAGGAAGCTGCGCAGACCAGCCCAGGTGCGGCGTGGCCGGCGGATCGTCAACGTGGTCAGTGCCTCGATGTGGGCGATGCCGGTGGCGATGTCCAGTTCTTCAGGCACCACGTCGTGTGGCGCCACCGGGTCGGCATTGGCCGGCGAGCCGAGCAGCAGGCCGGCGTCAGGCTTGAAATACATCGCTTCGTCGACCGCCGCCACACAGGGCCAGCTGGCGATGGCCACACAGGCCGGCGGGTCGAAGACGAAGGCGGAACGCCGCCGCGGCTGGATACCCAGCGGCGCCGCGCTGGCCAGCCGCGCCACCTCGTCGACCCAGGCGCCTGCGGCATTCACGATGCGGCGGGCGCGCCAGTGCTGGTTACCGGCGGTGAGGGTCCACACGCCGGCGTCGTCGATGCTCAGCTGGTCGATGCCGGCGTCACACACCAGCCTGGCGCCGTTGGCCCGCGTGCCGCGCAGGAAACCCTGGTGCAACGCATGCACGTCCACATCGGCCGCGGCCGGGTCGAGCACAGCCAGGCCAAGCTGGTCGGGGCGCAGCACCGGCACCAGCGCCAGCGCCTCGGCTGGCGTCAGCAACTGCGCCGGGCAACCTTCGGCCAGCAACGTGGCGTGCAGGGTGCGCACCTCATCCATCTGCGCAGGTGTGCCGATGTACAGCGCGCCTCGTGGTGCGATCAGCGGCGTGGTGCAAAAACCTGGCGGCGGTGCTTCCAGAAAGGCCCGGCTGGCGCGGGTGAGCGCCCGCACCTGGGCCGAGCCGTAACTTTCCATGAACATGGCCGCGGACCGACCGGTGCTGTGCATCGCCGGCTGCGCTTCGCGCTCGAGCAACAACACACTCGCGTGCGGGCTGGCGAAATACGCCACCGAGACACCGGCAATGCCGGCGCCGATCACGGCGATGTCGATGATCGAGTCGTGGGTCGGGTCCATGGCGGCCGTTTGTAATGCAGGGGTGTGACCCCCGCATTCTGAAGCGGCCGAACCAAGCGGCCCGCCCGGCTCCCCTGCGGCGCCTGAGGTCGGCGCATCGCGGCACGGTTCATCGGCCTCAGGCCCGCGCCGCGTCGCCCAGCTTGAACACTGCCACGGTCTTGACCAGATCACGCGCTTGGGCTTCCAGGCTGCCGGTGGCGGCGGCCATCTGTTCGACCAGGGCGGCGTTCTGCTGCGTCACCTGGTCCATGTCCGAGATGGCCTGCACCACCTGCGACAGGCCGGCGCTTTGTTGATCGCTGGCGGCGTTGATGTCACCCACGATGTCACTCACCTGGCGGATGCTGGCCACCACCTGCTGCATGGTCTGGCCGGCCTGATCGACCTGGCCCGTGCCTTGTTCGACCCGTTCGACACTGGCCTTGATGAGGCCCGAGATCTCGCGCGCCGCGTCGGCCGATCGGCGTGCCAGCAGCCGCACCTCGGATGCCACCACGGCAAAACCGCGCCCTTGCTCACCCGCACGCGCCGCCTCGACCGCAGCGTTGAGCGCCAGGATGTTGGTCTGGAACGAGATGCCGTCGATCACGCCGATGATCTCCGAGATCCGGTGCGACGACTCGTTGATGCCCTTCATCGTGTCCACCACCCGGGCCACCGCGTCGCCGGCCTGGCTGGCCACCCCCGAGGCGTTCCTGGCCAGCGCATCGGCCTGTCGTGCACGGGCGGCGTTCTGCTGCACCGTGCCGTTGAGTTCTTCCATCGATGCGGTGGTCTGCTCGAGCGTGCTGGCCTGGCGTTCGGTGCGTGCCGACAGGTCGCCATTGCCCTGCGCGATCTCGCTGCTGGCGTTGGCCACGCTCTCGGCCGAGTTGCGCACCGTGCCCACCACCTCGGCCAGGCCCTGCTGCATGAGTTTGAGCTGAGCCATCATGCTGTCGTGGTCACCCGCCTGCAGGGCGATCGGCTTGCTCAGGTCGCCCTGGGCCACACGTTGCGCCAGGCTCGCTACTTCGCGTGGTTCCGCACCCAGCTGCCTCAGCGCGCGTCGCACGATCGCACCGATGGCAAAGAACAGCAGCACCTGCAGGCACACCTGGCCCAGCCAAAGGAAGTTGTTGAGCGCCTGGATGCCGGCCAAGTCATCCCGGATGTCGACCTTGACACTGACCAGGCCGAGCACCGTGCCTTCGTCCACCGCATGGCAGCTCAGACACCTCGAGGCGCGGTACTCCTTGAACCCAATCGACGGCAACACTGCCCGCAAGGCGGTGGCGCCCTTGGCGTCGGTCGTCATCCTGAAGGCAGGTTGGCCACTGGCCAGCACCTGATGGTCGAGCTCGTCCACCGGTTGTTCGATCGGCAGGCCAGGGCCGTATTCGTCGTTGGTGCCCTTGGCACGCACCACGCGCAACTCGAGCAGCTTGTCCGATACGCCCAGACGCTCGATGAACAGCTGGCGGCTCTTGGGGTCACTGATGACGTCCTTGCCGTCGAGCGTGATGTCCATGAAGGTGTTCAGGCCATTGTTTACACCGTCGGCGATCGCCATGGTGCGTTCCTGCGCGGCGCTCAGAGCGCGTGCCTCGAGGCGGTTGGACAACCACTGCTGGGCAGTCAGCAGGATGACGACCAGCAGCGCCTGGATCAGGATCTGCAGCTTGCGCTGCAGTCCGAGTCCGGACCACCAGGCTGAAAAGGCGTGCGGCATGTGAGTCATCCCCTTGTGCGGGAATGTATCGAGCCGACGTGCAGGCAATGCCCACGAAAGCGGGGTTTTCCCCGGTCATACCGACGCTGGCCGGAGCGCCGCTCACATCGGCTTGAAGCGCCAGGTGTAGGCCTGGCTGACGGCGAGTTTCTCGGCGTGCTGGCGCAAGTGCAGGGTGATGCGGCCCAGGTCGTCGCGCTGGGCCCGCGCAATGGCGCTGGCGCGCACGATGACGCCGCGGTGCACCTGCCAGAACACCTCGGGGTCCAGGCCGTCGGCGAGCTCCTTGAGTGGCTTGCGAACATGGGCCTCGTCGCTGGCGGTGACGACGCGGGTGTATTTCTCGTCGCTCTGGAAGAACAGGATCTCGTCGATGGCAAACATCTTGATCGTGTCGCCCACGCTGGCGCTCACCCAGCGCAGCGGCGCAGGTGCGTCGGCCCTGGCTGCTGCGGCGCCGGGCCAGCGCCCGGCGAGCTGGTGCAGCAGTTGGTCAAGCTCTGGGGCGGGCTCGCGGGCCCGCAGGCGCTCCTGCAGACGTGCGACCGCCTGCGTCAGGCGGGCCGTGCTCAAGGGTTTGAGCAGGTAGTCGACTGCGCCCGCGTCGAAGGCCTGGATGGCATGGCTGTCGTAGGCCGTGGTGAACACGATGTGGCAGCGCCCGCTGGCGGCGCGAGCCACGTCCAAGCCGCTCAGACCCGGCATGCGGATATCGAGAAAGGCGATGTCGGGGCGCAGGTCATCGATGGCTTCCACCGCCGCCGGGCCGTGCTCACACTCGGCCACGATGGTGAGCGCCGGCCACAGGCTGGCCAGCATGCGGCGCAGCTCGGCGCGCGGCAGGTCTTCGTCGTCGGCGATGAGGGCGGTGGCCGGGTTCATGGCATGGCGGGCGAGTGGTCGGGCGTGGGGTGCTCGGACGCAGGGTGTCCGGGCCGCGGTACGGCGGGGTCGGGGGGCAGAGTGATGGTGGCCTCGACGCCGCCTTCGGCACGTGCCCTCAGGGTGAGCGAGGCGCGACCCTGGTGAAGCTGCTGCAGCCGCTCGCGGATGTTGCCCAGGCCCAGTCCGGTGCCGCTGGTTGAGCCGCCGAAGCCTACGCCGTCGTCGGCGATGTGAATGGCCAGGGCGCCGTCGTCGTCGCACCGGGCCGTGACCTCGATGTGCGCCGAGCCAATCTTGGGTTCGATGCCGTGCTTGACGGCGTTCTCGACCAGCGAGATCAGCATCCAGGGTGGGCAGGGCGCGGTGAGCAGGTGGGCCGGCGCCTGAACGCTGTAGTGCAGACGCGGCATGCGTGCGGCCATCAGCCCGAGGTAGGCGCGCACCATGTCGAGCTGTCCACCCAGCGTGGCCTGTGCCGAGCCGTCGGTGCGCAGGCGCGGGATCGAGGCGCGCAGGTAGTCCACCAGACGGTCGATCATCTCGCTGGCGCGGGCCGGGTCGGTGGCGATGGCGCTTCGCACGCCGGCAAGGGTGTTGAACAGGAAGTGTGGCTCGACCTGTGCGGCAAGCACCGACAGACGCAGCTCGGCCTCGCGTCGTTCGGCCTGGGCGCGTTGCAGGTCGCGCTCCTGCTGCAATTGGCGAAGTCCGGTGCGTTCGCGGCGCCAGCCGGAAAGGGCCACGCCGCCACCCAGAAGATACGCCACCACCGCCCACAACACGGTATTGACGAGACGCTCGGTCGGGTCCCAGTCGGAAGGCCTGTCGCCGCCGGGTGTGTGGCTTGCCCCGGCGCTGTCAGATGCCGACGCTGCCGCGGACGTAGCCTGCGAGTCGGGGCCAGCCACCGTCACGCCGACCGACAGTACGACCACCTTGCGGCTGCCGTCGGCGTTGACGGTGCCGGTGCGCTCGGCAAGCCACTGCTTGACCGGCTCGGCCCCCCACAGGCTGAACGCCGCCATGGACGCCACCGTCAACACGAGCACGGCGACCAGCGCCTGCCATTCGCGCGCCGCAGCCCAGTGGCGACGCCGCACCATGCTGGCCAGCCAGGGGGTGAGCAGGCAGGGCAGCAGCAGGTGTACGACCACCTGGACCAGCGCCCCGTAAGGTCGGCTATCGGCGGATGCGTTCCACACCGCCGTGACCAACGGCACCAGGACGCAGGCGATCACCGTGCCGGTCAGGCGCAGCCGCCCGCGCACCCAGGTCGGGCTGAACACGGGATAGCGGCGATAGCCTGTGAACCAGCCGTGTCGCGAGCCGACAAGCTCGACCGGCAACGGGGCATCGAGCGGTGGCTCGGCGGCGATGGCAGACACGTGCATGGGGCACAGCCTATCCAAACTGCAACGGTAGCGCCGCGCCAGTGGACGAACTCCGGCCATAGGGCGACGGAACCCCTGCTGACGCCGACGGGTAGGGCAGCGCCACCTCGGCCTCACGATCCGCCATGGTGCTCGCGGTAGGTACTCGGGCTGGTGCCGATGCGGCGCTTGAAGAAGCGGCAGAAGTAGGCCGGGTCGTCGAATCCGAGCTCGAAGGCGAGTTTGCTGATGGGTGCAGCGATGTAGACGAGACGTCGGCAGGCTTCGCGCGCGACGCGGTCGTGCAGCAGTTCGAGCGCGCTGCGCCCGGCCTGGGCGCGTGTGAGGCGGTTCAGCCGCTCGGGGGTCAGGCCCAGGCGCGAGGCGTAGCGCGACACCGGCCAGTGCTCGAGGTAGTGCGCCTCGAGCAGCACGGTGAATCGTGTGAACACGTCCTGCTGGCGGCGCGCCGACTTGGCGGTGTCGAGCTGCCGGGCCTCGCGGCTGGCCAGTTGCGCCAGGCGCCAGACGATGGCGCGCGCCAGCCACGGCAATACCGGGCTGCCGCTCGTGTCGGGCATGCGGAACTCGGCGGCGAGCTGGTCGAACAGCGCCTGCACACGTTGCAGCGCCGGGTCGGTGGCGTCGAATTTGTGCAGGCGCGGCGCGCCGAACAAGCGCTGCAGCGCATCGCCCACCGCGCTGTTGTCACCCTCGACCAGACGGCGAGCCCCCAGCGTCAGCACGTAGCCGTCGGTCTCGGGCGCAAATCGAAAGGCATGCACCACACCCGGCGGAATGACGACGGCGGCTGGCCCCGTCACCTCGCTGTGGTCGGCGTCGAGCGACACACCCGCCGGGCCACTCGCCAGCCACAGGATCTGGTGCAGTCCCTGGTGCACATGGGCGTCGATCTCCCAGTGGTAGAGCTTGCTGCGCGACTGGATCTCTTCGACGTGCAGCATCTCGGCGCCCAGCGCCGCAGCTTCGCCGTACAGGGCAAAGCTGGGGATCAGGCGGCGCGTCGGCGCCGACTTGCTGGCGCGGGGGGACATACGTGAACTTGATGACGGATGGACCTCAGGGTTGACCCTGAGGGCTGTGGGTCTGTCAGCAATTGTGCGAGAAAAGTGCAAGCCCAGGCAGCGATTCGTCCACCGTGCACACAGCGCCGCACCCCTAAAGTTCGCCCTGCCGCCGCCGCCCCGAGTGCAAGCTCGCCGGGGCCCCATGAACCGAGGAGACAAGCCCCATGTTCAGATTCGATCCCTACTCGCCTGCCGTCGATGCCGACCCCTTCGCCGCGTACAAGACGCTGCGCGACGAGTACCCCTGCTTCTGGAGCGAGGAAGCCGGCATGTGGGTGCTCTCGCGTTATGCCGACATCGTCAGCGCCGGGCAGGACTGGCAGACCTACTCGTCGGCCAGCGGCAACCTCATGACCGAACTGCCCGGGCGTGCCGGTGCCACCCTGGGCACCACCGACCCACCGCGGCATGACCGCCTGCGCGGCCTGATCCAGCACGCCTTCATGAAGCGCAACCTCGAGAGTCTGGCCGAGCCGATCCGCGGCATCGCGCGCGACATCGCCGCGCCGCTGGCGGGCCGCCCGAGCTTCGAGTTCATCCAGGACTTCGGCTCCAAGTTCACCGTGCGGGTTTTGTTTGCCGCACTCGGCCTGCCGCTGGGTGACGAGGCCACGGTACGCGACAAGGCCGTGATGATGGTGCAAAGCGACCCGGTCACCCGTGCCAAGGCGCCCGAACACATCGCCGCCTACGAGTGGATGCAGGCCTATGCCAGCAAGGTGATCGCCGAGCGCCGCGCCCATCCGCTCAACGACCTGATCTCGCACTTCAGCATGGCCGAGATCGACGGCGACCGGCTCGACGAACGCGAGGTGCTGCTCACCACCACCACCCTCATCATGGCCGGCATCGAGTCGCTTGGTGGCTTCATGACCATGTTTGCGTACAACCTGGCGACGTACGGCGACGCGCGCCGTGCGGTGGCCGCCAACCCGGCGCTGCTGCAGGAGGCGATCGAGGAGTCGCTTCGTTTCAACACCTCGGCACAGCGCTTCCGCCGCCGCCTGCAGCGTGACGTGGAACTGCACGGCCAGACCATGAAGGCCGGCGACTTCGTCTGCCTGGCCTACGGCTCGGGCAACCGCGACGAACGCCAGTACCCCAACGCCGAGGTCTACGACATCGCCCGCAAGCCGCGCGGCCATCTGGGTTTTGGTGGTGGTGTACACGCCTGCCTGGGCACGGCCATCGCACGGCTGTCGGTCAAGCTGGCCTTCGACGAACTGCTCGCGGTCGTGCCCGATTTCGAGTGCGCCAAGGACACACTGGCCTGGATGCCGTCGTCGACCTTCCGCAGCCCGCTCAAGCTGGAACTGGCGGTTCGTTGAGGCGTCGTGCGGGGATTGCCGAGCAGCTCGACGAAAACCTGGCTTGCTCCCGCGATCCCGATTGCCAACCAGCGGCCCACCCAGGCCATTGCCGAACAAGCCGGTGCGCCGACAATCGCGCGCACTCTTCTGATCTCGTTGCCCTTGGCACCTAGCGACACCATGACCACCATCACCTATATCGAGGCCTCGGGCCAGCGCACCGACGTCGACGTGGCCGACGGCTGGAGCCTCATGCAGGCGGCCATCACCAGCGGCGTCGACGGCATCATCGGCGAATGTGGCGGCTCGTGTGCCTGCGCCACCTGCCACTGTTATGTCGACGAAGCACGCCTGGGCGAGTTGCCGCCGCCCAGCCCCGGTGAGCTCGACATGCTGGCCAACGTGGCCGCCGAACGCCGCGCCAACAGCCGCCTGGCCTGCCAGATCAAGGCCAGTCCGCTGCTCGAAGGGTTGATCCTCACCTTGCCTGAAACACAGGAGTGAGCGCCAGCGCCGGCCCGCCAAGCTGCTCGGCCGTAGCCGGTCGGGCGTCGCGTGGTGCTCAGCTCGCAGCTGGGTCGAATCCTGCAACTGCCGCCGCCGCGCGGCCACGGACACCACGATGAGCGACAACTCCGAACAACCCGGCGGCCACATCGTCATCGTCGGTGCCGGCCAGGCCGGTGTGCAGACCGCCGAGGCGCTGCGCGCGGGCGGTTACGCTGGCGCCATCACCATGGTGGGTGATGAGCCGCATGGCCCGTATCACCGCCCGCCGCTGTCCAAGGCCTGGCTGGCCGGCGAGATCGGCGCGGCGCAACTCGTGATGCGTGCGCCCGAACTGCTGGCCAAGAAACTCATCACGCTGCGCACTGGTGTGAAGGTGTTGTCCATCGACCGCGCCGCCAAGCTGGTGACGCTGGACGATGGCAGCCACCTCGCCTACACCGGCTTGGTGCTGGCCACCGGCTCCACGCCGCGCGCCTTGCCGCTGCCCGGCGCCGACGCGCCCAATGTGCTGGCGCTGCGCACCCGCGACGACGCCAGCGCCATTGCCGCCGCGCTGCAGCGCTGCATCGACGCAGCCCTGCCGGTCATCGTGATCGGCGGAGGTTTCATCGGCCTCGAAGTGGCCGCCACGGCGCGCAAGAAGGGCCTGACGGTGACGGTGCTCGAAGTCGCGCCACGTCTGCTCGGCCGTGTGTTGCCGCCGCTGCTGTCGGACTGGTACGCCGACCTGCACCGCGGCCACGGTGTGGACGTGCAACTCGGCGTGCAGATCGCTTCGATCGAGCAGCAGGACGGACTGGCCAGCGCCGTGGTGCTGAGTGATGGCGGGCGCCTGCCGGCCGGGCTGATCGTCGTCGGCATCGGGGTGGTCGCCAACGACGGTCTGGCACGTACGGCGGGGCTCGAGTGTGACCGTGGCACCATCGTCGACGCTTGCTCACGCACGAGCGACCTTGCCGTCGTCGCCGCTGGCGACAACACGGCGCGACGCCAAACCGACGGCAGCCTGCTGCGGCTGGAGTCGGTGCAGAACGCCACCGAGCAGGCCAAGTCCGCAGCCGCCTGGCTGCTGGGGCAGGAGCGGCCGTTCACGGCGGTGCCGTGGTTCTGGTCTGATCAATACGACAAGAAGCTGCAGATGGCTGGCCTGTCGGCCGGCGCCGATTGGCACGCGCTGCGCGGCGACCCGGCGAGTGGCAGCTTTTCGGTCTATCACCTCGCGGCGGGACGGTTGATTGCGGTCGACTCGGTCAATGCGTCCAAGGACCACCTGCAGGCCCGCAAACTCATCGAAGCTGGTGTGGCGCCGAGTGAGTCGCAGATCGCCGACCTGGCGTTCGATCTGGGTGGCCTGCTGGCCGTGTCGTGAGAGGCGGACGTTGATGGGCAAACGCAAGGCCACCGGGGCCAGACTCGAAGAACAGCCCGGCTACTACATCCGCCGGCTGCAGCAGATCGCCGTGGCGATCTTTCTCGAAGAGACCCAGGCGCACGGCATCACCCCCGTGCAATACGCCGCTCTGCATGCCGCGCATCGTCAACCCGGGCTGGACCAGCGCACCCTGGCCGCCACCATCGGCTTCGACACCTCGACCATCGGTGGTGTGATCGACCGGCTCGAACGCCGCGGCCTGATCGAACGCCTGGCTTCACCCACCGACCGACGCGTGCGCCTGCTGCAGGTCACATCCGAAGGTGCCGCATTGCTGGCCGACGTGGAGCCGGGCATGCTGAGTGCGCAGCAGCGCATCCTGGCGCCGCTGCCAGCGGCAGAGCGCAACGGATTTCTGGCCCAGCTCAAGACCATCGTCGACGCCAACAACGACGCGAGCCGGGCGCCCAGCGACGCCTGATCGCCACCCCGGGCTTGTCGGGGTCGGGCAGGGCAGAGCACCATGGCCCCCACCTCGAAGTCAAAGGGACGATGGTTGGGCGACGACGGCTGGGTGTTCGAGGCCGGAGGGCCACCTCACGCGACCAGGTCGACGGCGGTTCGATCTCCCACTCGGGAAATCCCTGGTATCTCGTCCAGGGTGGCTTGACCTAGACTAATCGTCAGTATACGTACGATCAGCATGCGGTTTCAGGAGCGATCCATGAGCGACACAGGTTCTACTTCCCAGGTTCTCGTCGCCGGTGGCGGCATCGGCGGCCTGGCCGCGGCGCTGGCGCTGGTGCGCCAGGGTTTCCATGTGAAGGTGCTCGAACAGGCCGCCGAGATCGGCGAGATCGGCGCCGGCATCCAGCTCGGGCCGAATGCCTTTCATGCTTTTGACGCGCTGGGCGTGGGCGACAAGACGCGCAGCCGCGCCGTCTTCACCGACTACATGGTGATGCACGACGCGCTGGACGAATACCAGGTCGGCAAGATCCCCACTGGCGAGGCCTTTCGCCAGCGTTTCGGCAACCCCTACGCGGTGATCCACCGGGTCGATGTGCACCTGTCGCTGCTCGAAGGTGCGCAGGAGACCGGCAAGGTCGAGTTCCTCACGTCGACCCGTATGGAACGGGTCGAGCAGGACGACAGCGGCGTCACGGTTTACGACCAGCACGGCCAGGCTCACCGCGGCCTGGCGCTGATCGGCGCCGACGGCGTGCGTTCGGTGCTGCGCCAGCAGTACGTGAACGACCCGCCGCGTATCACCGGCCATGTGGTGTACCGCTCGGTGATCGACAAGAAGGACTTCCCGGTCGACCTGCAATGGAACGCCGCCAGCATCTGGGTCGGCCCCAACTGCCACCTGGTGCATTACCCGCTGCGTGGCGGCGAGCAGTACAACGTGGTGGTCACCTTCCACAGCCGCAAGCCCGAAGAGTGGGGCGTGACCGAAGGCAGTGCCGAGGAGGTGCAAAGTTACTTCCAGGGCATCTGCCCCAAGGCGCGCCAGCTCATCGACCTGCCCAAGAGCTGGAAACGCTGGGCCACCGCCGATCGCGAACCCATCGGCCAGTGGAGCTTTGGCCGCGCCACGTTGCTTGGCGACGCTGCGCACCCGACCACGCAATACATGGCACAGGGTGCCTGCATGGCACTCGAAGACGCTGTGACGCTGGGCGAGGCGCTGCGTGTCAACGGCAATGATTTCGTGAAAGCCTTCGACCTGTACCAGCGCTCGCGCGTGGCGCGCACCGCGCGTATCGTGCTGTCGGGCCGCGAGATGGGCCGCCTCTATCACGCCAAAGGTGTGGAGCGCCTGGTGCGCAACGACCTGTGGAAGGGCCGTACGCCCGAACGTTTCTACGACGCCATGGAATGGCTGTACGGCTGGAACGTCGGCAACTGTCTAGCGAAGTGAAGTCGCCGCTTGCGGCGTGCCGCACCCACCCCTGAGCGGGGTGCTCGGTCGCCCTTGGGCAGTCCGGCACCGCCTTGGCCAAAGTAACGAATCTGGAGCAACTCATGCATGAACTCGGCCGCCTCGAAGACCTGCCACCCGACTATGTCGACGAGCTGCGCAAGCTCAACCTCGTGCCGCTGTGGCCCAGCCTGCGCGCCGTGTTGCCGCCGGGCAAGCCGCGGCCCAACACCAAGCCGACGTTCTGGTCCTACCAGGCGCTGCGCCCGCTGCTGATGCGTGCCGGTGAACTCACGCCCATGCAGAAGGCCGAACGTCGTGTGCTGGTGCTGGCCAACCCCGGCCATGGCCTGGACAACATGAAGGCCAGCGCCGCCATGTACCTGGGCATGCAGTTGCTGCTGCCAGGTGAATGGGCGCCGTCGCACCGCCACACGCCCAACGCCGTGCGCATGATCGTGGAAGGTGAGGGCGCCTACACCACGGTCGACGGCGAGAAGTGCCCGATGAGCCGCGGCGACCTCATCCTCACCCCCAGCGGCCTGTGGCACGAACACGGCCATGACGGCACCGAGCCGGTGGTCTGGCTCGACGTGCTCGATCTGCCGCTGGTCTATTACATGGAGACCTCGTACGCCATCGAAGGCAAGCGGCAAGACGTGAAGCCCGAACGTGGTGACGTGGCCTACGCGCGCGGCGGCATCGTGCCCACGCCGGTGTTCACACGCGCCGACAAGCCCTACCCGATGCTGCGTTACCCCTGGGTCGAGGCACGTGCCGCGCTGCTGGCGCTGGGCACCGACCGGCCGGGTCAGGACTGTGTGCAGGTCAGCTACGTCAACCCCGAGACCGGCGGCTACGCCGAGAACATCCTGGGCTTCTACGCGCTGATGCTGCGCCCGGGCCAGACGCTGCGCCTGCCGGCACGTTCACCGGCGAGTGTGTTCCATGTGATTGAAGGTGGTGCTGCCGCCGAGATCGACGGCCAGCATTTCAACCTGGCCGAAGCCGACACCTGCTGCGCGCCCGGCTACACACCCGTGACCCTGCGCAACACAAGCGCCGATCAGCCCAGCTTCGTCTTCATTGCCGACGAAACGCCGCTGCACAAGAAGCTGGGCGTGTTCGAGACCCGCGAGTAGTCCACCAGTACACGCCCGGTGAGCCCGGTGCCGGTCATGCCGGATCGGGCTCGCATGTCTTACCTGACACCAACTCCACGAGGCGCGTCGTTGCCGATGCGCCCGACATCGTCATGACTACTCAATACCTCTGGGCCCCGCCGCCCGTGAACTCGCTGCCCGTGCGCGGCAAGACTGACCGCCTGCCGGTGAACCGCCTGTTCTTTGTCGGGCGCAATTACCACGCCCATGCGGTCGAGATGGGCAAGCCGGTCGACAAGAGTGTCGAACGGCCGTTCTACTTCACCAAGGCGCCGTCGTCGCTCACACCCTCGGGTGCGACCGTGGCCTACCCGCCCGAGACCGGCAACTACCACTACGAGATGGAACTGGTGCTGGCCATCGGCACGGCGGGATTCCGCATCGCGCTTGCCGATGCGCACCGACACATCTATGGCTACGCCTGCGGCCTGGACATGACCCGGCGCGACCTGCAGCTTGTGGCGCGCGACAAGGGCCGCCCGTGGGACCTGGGCAAGGACATCGAACACGGCTCGGTCTGCGCCGAGATCGTGCCCATGCCGGGTGTGGTGATCGAGTCGGGCGCCTTGTCGCTGGCCGTCAACGGCGTGACCAGGCAGAGCTCCGACATCGACAAGCTCATCTGGAACATCCGCGAGATCATTGCCGACCTGTCGCTGTTCTATCACCTGCAGTCCGGCGACCTGATCTACACCGGCACACCCGAAGGGGTCGGCCCGGTGCTGGCGGGTGACGTGATCACCGGTCGCATCGACGGTGTCGGCGAGATCGAGCTGACGATTGCCGCAGCCGAGTGATACCGCGCTACGGCTGCGCCGGTTGTGGCCGGCCGGCCGGTGCGTCAGCGGCCACCGGGCCGTCGGTCGCTGGGGCGGTTGACGCCAGCACCACGCCGCGCGACGCCAGCAACTGCAGGTCACCCGACACCAGCCAGTCGTGCGCCGGCTTCTGGGCCCAGGCGCTCAAGGCTTCGGGTGTATCGGCGTAGGCCTGCAACACCCCGAGCCAGCCATTGCGGCCACGCTGCTTGACGGCATACAAGGCGGTGTCGGCCAGCTTGACCAGGCTCGACCAGTCGAGCGCCCGGGCGAAGGCCGGTGCGGGCGGGAAACACACGAAACCGATCGAGCAGGTCTTGTTGATGCGTGTGCCGTCGGCCATCACGAAGGGCTCGTCTGCCACCACGGCGCGGGCCCGTTCGGCCAGCTCGGCGCCATGGCTGCGCGAGGTGCCTCGGGCCACGATGAGGAACTCTTCGCCGCCCCAGCGCACCAGGTAGTCGCTGTCGCGAAACACCAGGCGCAGGCGGTGGCACAACTGCACCAGCACGGCGTCGCCGGCGTCGTGGCCGTATTCGTCGTTGACCAGCTTGAAATGGTCGATGTCGATCAGGAAGAAGATCAGATCGGCGGTGTCGTCCAGCGTCGTACCGCGGCTGAGATGGGCTTCATGGCGGCGCGCCGACAAGGCCAGGTCGTGTTCGATGTTCTCGCCCAGGAAACGCCGGTTGCGCAGTCCCGTGAGGGGATCGGTCAGGCTGGCTACTTCGAGCTCCTTGGACTTGTGCTGCAGCGCCCGCGACACATTGGCAAGTTCGGCCGTGCGTTGCTGCACCATCCACTCGAGTTGCTGCTGACGCCGTCTCAGCCAGCCTGTGCGCAGGTGCACGAGTGCCAGCAAACCTGCCACGGCGCCCAGCAGTGCGGCCGGGCCGACCCAGATGGCTTGCCACCACGCGGGTTGCACCTGCACGTCCACCACCAGCTCGCGTGGCATCCACTGGCCGTCGCGGTTGCTGCCACGCACCCGCAACACGTGGTGTCCGCTGCTCGGGCGGCCGTAGGTGGCCACGCGAAAGTCGGCATTGGTGTCGATCCAGTCCTTGTCCTCGTCTTCGAGCCGATGGGCGTAGCGCCGGTAGTCGGCACCGCTGTAGTCGAGTGTCATGAACTCGATGCTGAAGCTGTGGATGTCGGGCGCCAGCGTCAGGCCGTCGGTTGCCAGGTGCCCGGCCGGCACACGTTGACCATCGATGCGCAGCTCCGACACCACGATCGGCGGCACATAACTTGGCCGGTGGTACAGCTCAGGCGTCACCACCAGCAGCCCGCGGGTGCCACCGATCAGCAGGCGTCCGTCCGCCGTCTTGGCATAGGCGCGGTACCAGCCGGTGCCGAAGTCGACGCCGTCAGCCTGTGACAGGGTGGTGAGCCGGTCTGCGCCTGGGTCGTAGACGAACTGGTGCGTCCAGATGCGCCCTCGTGTGTCTTCCATCATGTTGCTGCCGAACGGGCGACCGGCCGTGCCGTGGCGCTGGCTGATGCGCTCGAAGCGGGCGAGTTGGCCGTCCCAGCTCGCCATGCGGTGCAGGCCGGCCACCGCCGTGTCGAGCCACAACACCTGCTGGCTGTCGAACAGCAGGCTGATCACGGCCGGGTTGCCCAGCCCGGCGTCGGTGGGGCTGTTCACCGCCACCAGATCGTGTTCGCCGCGAGGCATCCGCAGCAGGCCCTTGTCGGAGCCGACCCACAGGTCGCCGTCTGGCGCCAGTGCCAATGCAAAGATGTCGCCGTGCAGTGCCTGACCGCCGCGGCGGGTCACCCGCGCGAACTGGCGCGCAGCAGGCGGCAGGTGATACAGACCGTCTTCGGTGCCCGCCCACAGACCACCGGCCGAGTCCACCAGCAAGCGGTTGGTGGCGCCTGCACCGTGATGCAGGCTGCGCAGCAGGCGGCGTCTGTGGTCGACCTGGTGCACGCCGGCCTCGCTGCCCAGCCAGATCGTGCCATCCGCCGCGCGCGCCATGGCGGTGACCTGTGCCGTGGCCCGGCGCCCTGGTGCTGCGCCGACCGGTCTGGCCGGCGTCGTGTTCGTCTGCGCCTCACCCGGCGGCGCCTTTCTTGTCAGGGGGGTGACCACCTCGGGCACCCGCAGCAGCGCGGTGACACGCAGGGCGGCATCCATCAAGATCACCCCGGCGTCGACCGTGCTGACCCAGACGGCGCCATCGGGCAAGGCCAGCACACTGCGCAGGTCGGTCAGCTCGACCGGCGCGGCACCGGCACGCGGCGCGGCGCGCACCACCCGGATGGCCCGGTTGTCGGGGTTGTGGCGCTGCAGGCCCACGCCCATGCCGCTGATCCAGATCCAGCCGGCGCGGTCGACCATCAGGCCATGCACATCGTTGGCCGCCAGGCCACCGCTGCGCCCCGGTTGGTGGCGCAGGCGGCGGTGCAGTCGGCCGTCGACCACGCCGCGCAATTCGATGCCAGTGGCGCCGCCGACCCAGATCACACCGCCGGGCGCCTCGATCATGCTGTTGATGGTGCCGCGCGGTGGTGTGTTCGGGTCGGGCGCATCGTCCAGCCAGTGGGAGGGCCCACCGTCCGGGTCGATGACCGTCAGGTGGCCGCCCTGCGTGCCGACCCAGATGCGTCCGTCCGAGGCTTCGAACAGGCTGGTGACCACCGCATCGATCGTCTGCGGACGAGGGCCGACGCCGTGCAGCGCCACCAGGTCGAACTGCTCCGTGCCGGCGCGGCGTCGACTCAGCCCTTGCCAGGTGCCCACCCACAGGTCTCCCCGCCGATCGACCAGCAGGGCCAAGACGCGGTCGTCGGCCATGTCGACAGGCTGGTGGTAGCGGGTGACTTGTCCGGTCTGCGGTTCCAGGCGCAACAGGCCCAGCCCCATGGTGCCGACCCAGATGGCACCGTCCTTGTCTTCGGCCAGTGCCCGCACGGTCGGTGCACCGGCTGTGCCGGTATCGATCAGCGGTTGCAGCTCGACGGTTTCGGTGCGAGGGTCGTAGACCGCCAGGCCATCGGACTCGGTGCCTATCCACAAACGCCCGTCCAGCGTCGGCAGCAGGGTGCGCACCAGGCCGAGGTTTTGCGTCAGCACGTCCTTGCCGGCACGGCCTTGCGGGCGAAACGTGTGGCCGTCGTAACGCACCAGACCGTCGCCGGTGCCCACCCACATGAAGCCGGTGCGATCCATCGCGATCACCGAGGCCACACTTCGCGCGATGGCGCCCACACCGACCGACTCGATGCGGGGCTCACCTGCGGCGTCGATGCCCACAGCGGTTGGTGCGGCCGCCGCCGCAGCGACAAACGCCACCCAGTGCAGCAGCACCAACAGCAGGCGCCGCAGGTCCGGACCAGGTATACGGGTCATCGAGAGGTGGAACAGACAGGTGGTGGTGAGTCTTGGGCGCTCCGATTCTGCGTGCGGTATCAGACACTGGCGGCCCGTTGCTGTTGCGTCGAAACAAGCCTGGCGACGAGATTTCGCCGTGGTTCTCATCACTTGTGTGGAGACGCTTCGTGTTTGTTCAGTTCAGGTTAAGTCCGCCCTGACCTGGCGTTGAGCGATGGCGTTCATCCCGGAGGCCCGTTCACAAGTCGGGCGCCAAGCCGTCGGCGCAAACGTGCCTCTGCGGCGTCGACCGGCAGTCCGGCCCGAGTTCCGCCACCTTTGCGCCCTGGCGCACGGTGCCGCGCCTGCCACAGGCGTATAAGCGTTGCAGGTACGTCCCGTGCCTTTGGTCGCGCGACCCGCGAAGTGCCTGCGCTGCCTTGCGAGGTTACGGTCATGACTCTCTCCCTCCCACATGAAGGCTCGACCGGGGTCGACCCTGCGTCGCAGGCGGTTGACTACATCGAGGGACTGAACCAGCAGGCCGCCCTCATCACCACCGGTGCGCTGCAAAGTGCCATCTTCAACAGCGCCAACTTCTCGAGCATCGCCACCGATGCAATGGGGGTGATCCAGATCTTCAACGTCGGAGCGGCCCGCATGCTGGGTTACAGCGCGGCCGACGTGATGAACAAGGTCACCCCGGCCGGCATCTCGGATCCGCAGGAACTGATCACACGCGCCCAGGCGCTGAGCCTGGAGTTCTCGACCGCCATCGCGCCGGGCTTCGAGGCGCTGGTGTTCAAGGCCTCGCGCGGGATCGAGGACATCTACGAGCTCACCTACATCCGCAAGGACGGCACACGCTTTCCGGCGGTGGTGTCGGTGACGGCGCTGCGCGACGGGCTTGACACCATCATCGGCTACCTGCTGATCGGCACCGACAACACCGCGCGCAAGCTGCTGGCCGACGAACTGCAGCAACACCGCCACCACCTCGAGGAACTGGTGTTCTCGCGCACCGCCGAACTGGCCGAGGCGCGCGACGCCGCCGAGGCCGCCAGCCGCGCCAAGAGCATGTTCCTGGCCAACATGAGCCACGAGTTGCGCACGCCCATGAACGGCATCATGGGCATGACCGATCTGGCGCTGCGCCGCGCCACCGACCCGAAACAGATCGACTGGCTCACCAAGAGTGCCCATGCCTCGCGCCACCTGCTGGCCATCATCAACAACATCCTCGACATCGCCCGCATCGAGGCCGACCAGCTCACGCTCAACGAACAGAACTTCTCGCTCAGCCGAGCCATCGACGAGGCGTTGTCGATGCTGGATGACCAGGCCCTGGCCAAGGGCCTGCAGATCTCGGTCGACATCGCCCGCCCGCTCGACGATCACCTGGGTGGTGACGCGCTGCGGCTCAAGCAGATCTTGCTCAACATCGTCGGCAACGCGATCAAGTTCTCCGAGCGTGGTCACATCACCTTGCGCGTGCGGGTGATCGAACAGGACAGCGCCAGCCTGCTGCTGCGTTTCGAGGTGGCCGATCAGGGCATCGGCCTGAGCCAGGAGCAGCAGACCCAGCTGTTTCGCGTCTTCTCGCAGGTGGATACCTCGTCGACGCGCGAATACGGCGGCAGTGGTCTGGGCCTGGTCATCTCCAAACGTCTGGCCATGCTGATGGGTGGCGACGTGGGTGTCACGAGTGAACCCGGCGTGGGCAGTACCTTCTGGGTGACGGCCAGGCTCCGGCGTGCCGGCCAGACCCCCGTAGCGGTGCTTGGTGGTGCCGCGACGCCGCGTGACCTGATCGAACAGCGTTTCGCCGGCCGGCGTGTGCTGGTGGCCGAAGACGATCCGACCAGCCAGGAAGTGGCGCGCAACCTGCTCGAGGACGCAGGCCTGACCTTCGACATGGTCGGCAACGGCCAGCAGGCCGTGGCGCGCGCCAGGACGGGTGGCTACGCGCTGATCCTGATGGACCTGAAGATGCCCGTGCTCGATGGACTGGAAGCCACCCGCGCGATCCGCCTGCTGCCCGGCATGGCCCACATCCCCATCGTGGCGATGACAGCCAACGCCTTCGACGACGACCGCGATCGTTGCCTGGCCGCGGGCATGGACGCGCATCTGGCCAAGCCCGTGGAGTCACAGGCCTTCTACGAGACCTTGCTGAAGTACCTGTCGATGGAGCCGGCCGCAACGCGCCGCTGAACTGCTGCACAAGCGAGCAACCGTTCGCGCCGCTCAACGCAGACGTGCCACCGCGGCGTCGACGGGCATCTCGGCCAGCGGATGGCGCCGTACCAGCCCGGCATAGATGGCCACGCCGACCAGCAGGGCGCCGGCCGCGATGTCGAGCGACCAGGCAAAGCCGGCGCGTGGCGTCGTGCTGCGCGCCAGCAGCAGCGCCACCAGTGGCGGGCCGGCTATCTGGCCCAGACCGTAGGCGGCGGTGAGCAGGCCGATGAAGGCCGAGGCGCCGTGCGGGCGCAGCCGGCGTGCCTCCTGCATCGCGAACAACGTGATGGCGGTGAAGGGCAGGCCCAGCAGCAGGCTGCCCAGCGCGAAGCCGACGAGGCTGGGCAACCACACACTGAGCAGCACGCCCAGCGCCTGCATGGCGTAGCAGGCCATCAGCAGGTGGCGCCGGTCCCAGTGCACCGGCAGGCGCACGGTGATCAGCGCGCCGGCCGCCACCCCCAGGCCGAACACGGGCCAGAACAGGTCGAGCCAGATCGAGGAGCCCGGCAGCGCCTGGCGTGCGATCACCGGCAGGAAGGTGGCGGTGATGATGTAGCCGAAGCCCGCCAGGCCATAGGCCAGCGTGAACAGCGCCATCGAGGCACCACCTTGCCCGCTGGCGCTGGATTGCTGCTGCGCCGGCACGCTCACCACACCACGCAGATGGGGCCAGGTGATCGTGGTGAGCACGATGGCCAGCACACCGAACACGGCCCAGCCGCTGGACGCGTGCCAGCCGCCCGCCACCATGGCGCTGGCCGCCAGGCCACTCACCGTGATGCCCAGCCCCGGCCCGACGAAGATGATGCCGGCCATGGCTGGCGCACCCAGGGCCGTCAGCCGCGCCAGGCACCAGCCCGAGGTGTAGACGAACACCAGCGCGCTGGCGATGCCGGCGAGCAAACGCCACAGCGGCCAGAGCGCCGGCGACTGCAGTGCCATACCCAGCGTGAGCAGCACCGTGGCAATCAGACCGATACGCACCGCCAGCGTGTGCGCCAGCGGTGTCGTGATGCGCCAGCGTTTCCACACCCACGGCTGCAGCGCACAGCCCATGGCGCCAAGCCAGTAGCCCAGGTAGTTGGCGGTGGCCAGCCAGCTCGCAGTGGGCAGGTCTACCACCGCGTCATGCAGCATCATCGGCAGCAGGGGGGTGAAGGCAAATCGCCCGATGCCCATGGCCACGGCCAGCGACAACAGGCCGGCCAGGGCGATGGTGATGGGTTTCGGTGTTGGCATGGATGGACTCGGGCGGCGGGCGCACGAGTATCCAGTCAAGCGAGCTACATCGCCACGCACCTACCTGCAAGCTCGACTCCGAACGGTGTTATCCCCTCCACGGTTGAGCTCATCCGCGGCTCGGTGGCCTGCCTTATTGTTTGGTCAACACCGGCTTGTGTACGTCCAGCGTGAACTTGGCGCCTGGGTCGGCGGCCGAATACACCACGATCAGCGGCGTGCGTGCACGGTAGTTGTAGCCGTAGGAGTCGGGTTTGTCGCTCTTGAGGTAGTCGAGATTGACTACCTGGCCGGCGGTGAACGGCCCCATGATCTTCTGGAAATTGATGCTGGTCGAGCCGAAGGCGCTGTGCATCTGGCCCTGGCTGTTGGACGACCAGACTTCCCACTTGATATTCTTCGCGTTGGGTGAACTCACCGATACAGCGTAGGCCGCCGGCGCATAACCACCGTAGCCGTTCTTGTCGGGCAACGAAGCATATTGCGGCGTGCGGATATAGATCTTCGCCAGGCCGTGGGAATTGAGTTCGCCGTCGGTTTGCCAGACATCGCCGGCGAGGGTGCGCATCGACTTGAAGTCGCTCACGCTGCTGTCTTTCTCCATGGCCGGGTCGTGGAATCCGTCGAGTTTGGCGTAGTCACCGGCGGGTATCAGATTCTTGACGACATTGCCGCAGCCGGCAAGGCCCAGCAGGCAGCTTGCTGCGGCAGCGGAGGTCAGCACAACGCGCAGGGAGATTTTCATGGGGTTTCCTGTTGATGGTGATCGGTTCTGGAGATCGGTCTGGAGACGGGTCAACTGGGACGCACTGCAAAGCGGGGCGTGAGATGGTCTATTTGCCTTGGCGTTGCGGATCGGCAGCAGCCAGCATGCGTTCGAGTTCCCCCAGCGTGCGTTTGAGTTCCGGCCAGGCCTTCAGGGTGATGGCATCGGACTGGCTAGCCATGTAATCCTTGACTGCGTCGAGGCCCGGGTTGCCGTCCATGAATCGCTGCTGTGCCCGGTTGGCTTCGAGGCGTGCCTGATCGTTGTCCTGGCGTGCTCGTGTGATCCGGTCCTCGAGGGCCTGGCCGCTTTGTATCGTGTTGTCGCGCACCTGACCCTTGAAGGTGGTCTCGGTCTGGTAACTGCCGCGGCTGTCCTTGGTGATGATTCTGTCCGGGCCGCTGCCCAGCGACTTGTAGAAATTGGCGTTGCTGGCGAGTTGGCGCTCCAGAAAGTCGGTATTCGCGCGCTGCGCGACTTTCAGGTCTTCGTTGAGTTTGCCCTGCGCACGCACCAGCGCCACGTAGTTGGATTTGCGTCGCACCTGTTCCATGCGCGCGAGTCGTTCGGTGATGCCAAGAAACTGCAGCTTGAGCTTGTCCTGGTTCACCGGTAGTTCTGAGTAATAGGCGTAGGTGGCCGTGGCGCGCCTGGCATCACCGTTGAACTCGTCGGTCATGCTTTTCACGGCGACTTCACGGGGCGTCTGGTAGAACCCCGCTTCATTCAGGCTCTTGAATACCGCCTGGTTTTCTCGGATCAGCACCTCGGCCAGTTTCAGGTCAGCCAGCAGGGCATCCGGTGGACCGAATTCGCAGCCTTTGAGGGTGGCCGCGGCCTGGCCGATGAGCGGGTCGGTGGCGCTGCCGGTGGCGCAGGCGCCGAGCATGGCCAGTGCCGCGCCGGCCAGTGCTGCGCCGGTCAAACGCTGCACGATCGAACGTCTGGAGGTCGACATCATGGACAACTTCCTACTTGCCCAGACGCAGCTCGCACTCATAAAAGGCGAGCAGCATCGAATTCAGCGAGGCGCGTCCTGTCGTGCGATTGGAGGTGTCCTTGCGGCAGGCGTCGGCCATGGCGTCTTTCTCCTTGGTGCTCATGCCGACCTGCATCTTCTTGACCTTTTCGGAGGCGATGTTGACCTGTTCCATTTCCTGTTCGAACTCGGTGGCACAGCCGCCGAGCAGGCTTGCTGCACACACCGCCAGGATGAATGTAAGGGTGGCTGATCTGGTCATGATGTTCCTGTCGAGGGGGTGAAGAGTCGAAATTAGGTGGTCGGATAGAAACTCGGAGCGCGGGGCGAAACTCGGACGCCGCATCACATGCTGCATTTGCCTTGATCGGCTGGCGATTTGGCTGCACGCAGGCAGGTGATCAAGGCCAGAAACCGTTTGGCGCCCTCATGACCCGCATCAGCCGACTGCTGCAACATCGCCTGGCCACGTTTGACATCGCGTTTCAATCCGAAGGTGCCCGTCAGAGTGGCCACGCCGCGTGCCGCCTGGATATCGGCTGGTGCGTCTGCTGATTCGAGCAAGGCGCGCACGCGGTCATCATGCGGTGTCACGTTGAAATCGACGACATAGTGAAAGATCACGGCGCCGGATCGCGGCGCATCAACGGCCTGTGCATTCAATGCCGCTTCCAGCGCATGCGGATAGAAATCGGGGGTCTTGTCGTAGATTTCGTAGGCCTTGTTCATGATGAACGCAGCCTGGTCGGCGCGCGACGAACCGCCCTGAGCCATCAGCAATGTATAAAGTTGCAGACCGGTGAGTGGATCGGGTGTGACCCCGTATTCACCATTGATCAGGATATCGGCCAGATTGACCAGCGCGTTGGGTTCACCCTGAGCCGCCGCCTTGCGCAACCAGTAGATGCCGCGTTGCTTGTCCGCCGTGAAACCCAGTTCGCCGTTCAGCAAGGCCACACCGAGCTGGTTTTGCCTGGTGGCGCGGCCATCTTCTGCACCGATGATCAATATCCTGCGCTGATCGTTCTTGATATCGTCGGCGCTGAAGCGGACATTCACGGCTCTGCGGTCGGCTTCACGCTCGCGTTCGTCGGCGGCGCGCTGTTCGGCCTTCTTGCTGTCTTCCCACTGCTTGAAACTGTTGGCGAGTGCACCGGATACTCCGCTGTTGGCGTCGTAGGAGCGTGAAGGCTCCCTGATCACGGTCATCGAGCGCGACAGTTCCATGGCCTGGGCGCGGTGGAACTGACCTTTCACGTTGCATTCCGCCGGTGTATTGCATGCCATGACCGCAGGTGCGGCGAGCAGCAGACAGGACATCGGCATCCACCACCCAGTCAACTCGAAAAATCTTTCGAGTGGCGACAACAGTGGTCTTGCAGGTGATTTGTCGAACATGCGTGCAGTGATTGGAGCCAGGTACCAGGAAGTTCAACCCGGGCTTTTCGGGGCCACCCAGGTATCTCTCGGTCGACCGATTGTTGGCGCCGGCTGGGAAACATGGCATCGCATGAAAATGTGAGTGAAAACTTCACGGCGCTGCCTACACTGGCCCGACATGCTCGCCTCGCAAACCCCCGTTCCCGCGTCCAGCACGTCCGCCGTTGACGGGACCGAGGCGGCCCGGTTCGCCGATCTGATCCTGCTGGTCGAAGACGACGTCGCCACGCGTGACTGGCTGACCGGCCTGTTGTCCAGCGGCCCGGATGCCGTGCGGGTGGTGTGTTTCGGCACTGCTTCCGACGCACTGGTCTGGCTGGTCGGCCACCGCCCGGACATCGTGCTCATCGACCTGGGTCTGCCCGATCGGCCGGGCACCGACGTGATCCGTGCCGCTGCCACGCGCTGGCCGGACTGCGACATCCTCGTCATCACCATCTTCGGCGACGAGGCCCATGTGGTGGCCGCACTCGAAGCCGGTGCCAACGGCTACCTGCTCAAGGATTCGAGCCTGGACAACATCCGCGAGCACCTGGCCTATCTGCGCCTGGGTGGCTCACCCATGACGCCGCGTATCGCCCGCCTGTTGATCCGCCAGCACCGGGACACACGTCTGCCGGTAGGTGAATCGGGACTGATGGCGCTGGACATGGGCTTCGCGCCTGCCGCACCTGTCGTCGAACTACCGGGCGACCTGTCGCAACGTGAGCACGAGGTGATCACCGGCATCGCCAAGGGCTTCAGTTATGCCGAGGTGGCCAGCGCCTTGAACGTGACGACCAACACCGTGCGCTCGCACATCAAGAGCATCTACCTGAAGTTGTCGGTCAATTCGCGATCGGAGGCGGTCTACGAGTTCAACCAGCGTCAGGCCCTGCGTGGCAAACCGCCGCTGGTGTGACGTGGTGGCGTGCCGCGGCGCCGTGGCGACCCACGTGCAGGCTCCGACACGACGACGATCCGGCCCGGCCCTGCGCGCCGTGTGTGGCCTCGCCGCCAGCCTTGTCGCCCGGCTCGCCGTTCGCTTCGCCAGGTTGTGTGCGCTGCTTGCACTGTGGCTGACGCTTGTGCTGCCTGCACCGGCCTGGGCGAACGCTGCACCGGCCGAGGTCGCTGCGCCCGGCGTGCAGCGACTGGTCGATGCCGAGGTGCTCGAAGCCGGCACCAGCTACCCCGAGCAGACCCCGGCGGCCGATGCGCGCTGGCAGCCGCTGCGTCTGCCCGACAACTGGGCCGGCACACGACCCGGCTACGGCGGCTACCTCTGGTACCGGCTGAAGTTCGACGGCCCGACCAGCCCGGACACCGCTGTTTATCTGCCGGGCTATTCGATGAACCTTCGCCTGTGGGTCAACGGCGTGGCGCTGGGGGGTGTGGGACGAATGCGCGAGCCGGTGTCGCGCTACGCGTATGCGCCGCGCCTGTCGGCCATTGCTGCATCGCTGCTGCGGCCCGGGCCGGCCGCCAACGAATTGCTGGTGCTGGTGGCGGGGTACCCGATGCTGCGTTGTGGTGTGAGCGAGATCTACCTCGGCCCGGCCGACGCGCTGCAACCGGCGCACGACCAACGCCTGTTCTGGCAGGTCACCGGCCTGCAGATCAGCATCGTCGTGTCGCTGATGCTGGGTCTGTATGTGGCGATGTTGTGGTGGCGCGAGCGGGGCAATGCCGTGTTTGGCTGGTTCGCGCTGGCGGCGTCGATCTGGGGGCTGCGCAACCTCAACCTGGTGGTGCACGAGCCACCCTGGCATGCCTTGCTCGGCAACGTGGCCTGGAGTCGGGTGTTTGCCTGTGGTGAGGTGTTGTTCATTGCCTCGTTCGCGATGTTCACCTGGCGCTATACCGAAGAACTCTCGCCGCGTGACACGGTGGCAGATAGTCGAACGCCTGTGCGCTGGCCGGGTCGTGTGGCCGCTGCCTACGTCGCCTGTGGTCTGCTCGCCATGCTGGCCATGCCGGCCGACCCGGCGAGCTGGCGTTACCTCATGCCGCTCAGCCTTTGGGGGCTGGCCATGACGTTGTGGACCCAGGCGCGCCTGTCCATCACCGCCTGGCGGATGCGCCGCACCGAGCCGGTGGCCATCGCCGTGGCGGGTTTCGTCTATTTGCTGCTGCTGGCGCACGACACGGCGCTGATCACCGACACCCAGCAGCAAGGCCTGTATCACCTGCGCCCCTATGCCGTGTTGCCGCTGTTCGGTGCCATCGGCTGGCTGGTGACGCAGCGCTACCTCGACGCCTTGCGCGCCACCCACCTCATGGCCACCCGTTTGAGCACCGAGGTGCAGAACCAGCGCGCCGAATTGC
The DNA here is from genome assembly GCA_016702605.1 of Candidatus Intricatilinea gracilis. Taxonomy (GTDB): domain Bacteria; phylum Pseudomonadota; class Gammaproteobacteria; order Burkholderiales; family Burkholderiaceae_C; genus Sphaerotilus; species Sphaerotilus gracilis. Next base: position 590,866 of record JADJDQ010000002.1, on the reverse strand, counting down.
AAGGCAACTTCGACCGCCTGCGCGAGGCCGAACGCGCCCAGACACAAGCGCAAGAGCGCTCGCGCCTGATGCGTGATCTGCACGACGGCCTGGGCCTGCACCTGCTCTCGGCGCTGCAGCAGACCCGCGCGCCCGAGGCCGATCTCACGCTGCTGGCCGGTACCTTGCAGGACTGCATGGACGAGCTGCGTGTGGCGGTCGATTCACTCGCCGGTGATGAACGCGACCCCGCCGCCGTGCTGGGCAATCTGCGTTACCGCATGGCGCCGCGCCTGGCGGCGGCCGGCATCCGGCTCGACTGGGTGGTCGACGGCGACATCCCCGAGCTGGCCTGGCTCGATGCGCCGCACGTGCTGCAACTGCTGCGCCTGGTGCAGGAGGCGCTGACCAACGCCGTGCGCCACAGCGGCGCCAAGGTGGTGACCATCACGCTGCGCCGCCAGGCCGATGCCCTGGACGTGTGTGTGTTTGACGACGGGCAGGGCGCCGGCCAGGGTGCCGGTCTTGTCGAACGCAACGGTGGCCATGGCCTGGCCAATATGCGGGCCCGCGCCGAGGCGCTGGGTGCCAGCCTCACGCTGAGCAGCAGCCCGCTGGGCTCGTGCATCGTGCTGGGTTTGCCCCTGACACGCTGAGTTGCCCGGGTGGCATGATCCGCCGGCCACGCCGCACGGCGCCTACTCGGAGCCCTCTCGGAGCCACCTGCATGATCGACCTCTACACCTCACCCACACCCAATGGCTGGAAAGTCTCGGTGGCACTCGAGGAGCTGGGCCTGCCCTACACCGTGCACATCATCGACCTGAGTGCGGGTGAACAAAAGACCGAGGCCTATCTGCGCCTGAATCCGAACGGGCGCATACCGACCATCGTCGACCGGGACAACGACAACTTCGCGGTGTTCGAGTCGGGCGCCATCCTGGTCTATCTGGCCGAGAAGACCGGCCGGCTCATGCCGAGCGATGTGAAGGGCCGATCGCTGGTGCTGCAGTGGCTGATGTTCCAGATGAGTGGTGTCGGGCCGATGATGGGCCAGGCCAATGTGTTCCATCGCTACTTCCCCGAGAAGATCCAGCCCGCCATCGACCGTTACCAGAACGAGTCGCGCCGGCTCTTCGAGGTGCTCGACCGCCGCCTGGCCGAGCACGAGTGGCTGGCCGGTGACTACTCCATCGCCGACATCGCCCACTGGTGCTGGGTGCGCACACACCGCTGGTCGGGCGTGAACATCGAAGGCCTGGATCACCTGAAACGCTGGATGGACGCCATGAAGGCCCGGCCGGCCTGCCGCCGCGGCGTCGAGGTGCCGGTGAAGGTGGAGAGTGTCCTGAAGGACGACGCCGCGGCACAGGCCTTCGTCGACCGCGCTCGCCAGAGCGTGCAACGCTGAACATCATGACCATCACCCTGTACGACTGCTCCACTGCACCGAGCCCGCGCCGCGCCCGCATCCTGCTGGCCGAAAAAGGTGTGCCCCACACGACGGTCAACATCGACCTGCGTGCGGGTGAGCAACTCGGTGAGGCCTTTCGCGCCATCAACCCGCAGTGCACCGTGCCGGTGTTGCAGCTGGAGGATGGCCAGGTGCTGACCGACAACGCCGCGATCGCGGCCTATGTCGAAGCACGTTTCCCCGAGCCGGCGCTGCTGGGGCTCACGCCGCTGGAAAGGCCGAGATCGCCAGCTGGAACTGGCGCATCGAGTTCGAGGGCCTGCTGGCCATCGCCGAAGCCATGCGCAACAGCTCGCCGGCCATGAAGCAACGCGCCCTGCCCGGGCCGGTGGACTATGTGCAGATCCCCGAACTGGCGGCACGTGGTCTGGCGCGGCTGCAGCAGTTCTTCGCCGTGCTCGACGCCCGGTTGGCTGGGCGCGAGTTCATCGCCACCGATCGTTTCAGCATCGCCGACCTCACCGCCGTGGTGACGGTGGACTTTGCGCGTGTGCTGCGTGTCAAGCCCGGCGACGACCACCCGCACCTGCAACGCTGGCGCGCCGCCATGGCCTTGCGACCGGCGATGTCGCTGTAGTCAATCGTTCTCCGGTGTGGTGAATACAGGGGCTTGGCCCTGCTCGGCGGAGTCTGCTACCCAGCTGGAGAAACAAGGGAGTTCGGTGACCATGGGTGTGGCCACCTGAAGGCGCTTGTCCGCTCCATGCAGGTTGAGCCACACGCCCTGCACCCCGAACTGTCGAGGAAAGAAGGCATCTTGATCGTATGAGTCACCGACCATGGCGATGTGCTTCAACGGTACTCGCAGGCCGTGCTGAACCGCCCGCCAAAATTCGGGTTGATCCTTTCGGAAGCCCAGTTCAGTGAAGCAGTAGATCTGTTCGAAAAACGAGTGCAGGCCCGCGCGGCGAAGTGCCAGCTCGATCATCGGTCTGCTCGAAATGGATGCGTTGGTGGCAATGGCCAAGGGAACCCTGCCGCGCAGGATGGAGAGTGCCTCAACCGCACCGTCGATGACCTCGACCTGAGGCCACAGGCCCATTGGCGTGTCCTCGGGTCCCCCGTGTTCCGACATGAGTGTGCCGCCCCAGTCAAAGCACACGGCGCGAACGGCTCGAAGTGGATTCACTGGTTGACCAACCGATCAGTCGACGTCGTCACGGTCGACTCCATCGACCGCACTGTTGGCCTGATCACGCTGTGGCGTCGGCTTGGTGTTGCGTGCGGCCTTCTTTGCCGATCGTTCGGCGTCGCGCACCTGGCCGGCCGCCCACCACTGGGTGAACTGCTCGGGTGATTCGAGCGTGATGCGGCCCCAGGCGCCGCTGCGAAAGTCATTGATCACCACCTCGGCGGCCTTTTGCATGTTGACCTGGTTGCCGGGCAGCAGGCCGTCTCGTTTGCGGCCCACGTCGGCCAGCAACTGCTCGTCGGTGGCGCTCGAGAAGTCGGCCAGCTTGTAGCGCGCCTGCAGGCGCTCGGCGTAGCGCGTGCGCACGCTGTCGAGCAGGGCCAGGGCGACTTCCTCTTCGTCATAGGCGTTGCGACCGATGCCGCCGCTGGCGGCCAGGTGGTAGCCACTTTGCTCGACGGTGATCCGCGGCCACAACATGCCGGGGGTGTCGAACAGGTAGAAGTCGCTTGCCAGGCTGATGCGTTGTTCGAGCTTGGTGATGCCGGGCTCGTCGCCGGTCTTGGCGGCCCGTTGCCCGACCAGCGTGTTGATGAGGGTGGATTTGCCCACGTTGGGGATGCCGCAGATCAGCACCCGCACCGGCTTGACCATGCCGCCACGCAGCGGTGCCAGCTTGCGGCATGCGGCGATGAGCTGGCGTGCCGGCGCTGTGACGCTGGCGTCCAGCCCGATCGCCTGGGTGCCCGGTTGCGACTGGTAGTGCGCCAGCCACAGCGCGGTGAGTTCCGGGTCGGCCAGGTCCTGCTTGTTCAGCACCTTGAGCGCCGGCTTGCCACGTGTCAGCTCGGCCAGCAGCGGGTTGGCGCTCGAGCCGGGCAGGCGTGCATCGAGCAGTTCGATCACCACGTCGATCTCGGGCACCCGCTCGGCGATGGCCTTCTTCGTCGAGTTCATGTGACCGGGGAACCACTGGATGGACATGGGCTGCTGCTTTCGGCTGGTGCCCGCCGGAGGTGGCGGACGCGCCGGATTGTCGATGGCCCGGCCACATCAGGCGGCAGCTGACCTCTCGAGTCGACGACGGACCGCTGCCGAGTCGACGCACCCTCTCGGGGCGGACGACGTATGTCGTCGGCCTGGGGGCGCTTTCAACGCAGCGCCGCGCCTTCCCCCAGGGGCCATGCCACGGCGGCCCAAGCAGGCTGAGGAGGCGACTTCTATACTGCCCGTCCCCCAGCCGGAAGGTGACCAAGATGACCCATGCGCAGCGTGTCGTGCAGCCCACCGCCACCATCGAGCAACGCGTCGCGGCCGTCGAGGCTGCGCTGCATGCGCGGGGGCTGAAGCCCGCCGAGTTCATCGACGAACAGCGCCATCAGATCGAGGAACAGTGGGTGCCGCAGAACGGCGCGCGGGTGGTGGCCCGGGCCTGGACCGACGCGGCCTTTCGCCAGCGCCTGTTCACCAACGGGCGCGATGCGGTGGCCGAACTGGGCATCAGCATGCCGCGCCACCACCGTCACCTGGTGGTGCTCGAGAACACGCCGACCATCCACAACGTCATCTGCTGCACGCTGTGTTCGTGCACGGCCTTCACCGTGATCGGCCTGCCGCCCGATTGGTACAAGGATCTCGAATACCGCGCCCGCGTGGTGCGCGAATCACGCACCGTGCTGCGCGAGATGGGGCTGGACCTGCCGCCCGAGGTGGAGATCCGCGTCTGGGACACCACCGCCGACACGCGCTACATGGTGCTGCCCGAACGCCCGGCCGGCACCGAAGGTTTCAGCGAGGAGCAACTTGCTGCCCTCGTCAGCAAGGACGCCATGATCGGCGTCGCCCGCCTCTGACCTCTCGATCAAGCCCACGGCAACCAGGCTCACAGCAACAAGGCACACACATGGACGGCATCCACGACATGGGCGGCAGGCAGGGTTTCGGGCGTGTGCGCCACAGCCCCGAGGCCGAGGTCTTCCACGCACCGTGGGAGTGGCGCGCCAACGCGATGTATTCGCTGGCCGTCAAGCTCGGCATCTTCAACATGGACGAGTACCGCCACGCCATCGAACGCATGGAGCCGCGCCACTACATGGGCGCGAGTTACTACGAACGCACGCTCACCAGCCTGGCCACCTTGTGTGTCGAGAAAGGCCTGTGCACTCAGGCCGAACTCGAAGCCCTGGCCGGCGGCGCTTTTCCACTGGCCCTGCCGGCCGCCCCCGGGCGCGGCAACGCGCCGGACCGCCAGAGCTACAGCATCGGCGACCGGGTGCAGGTGCGCAGCGACCATGTGACCTGCCACACCCGCATGCCGGCCTATATCCGCGGCAAGTGTGGCGTGGTGGTGGGCGTGTCGCCGGCCTATCCCTTTCCGGACGCCCATGCCCATGGCGTCGAGGCGGCCGACGAGTCGACCTACGACGTGCGCTTCAGCACGGCCGATCTCTGGCCCGACTCGGCCGACGCGGCCAGCGTGCATGTCGGCGTGTTCGAGAGTTACCTGACCCGGGTGGCCTGACGCCGTCGTGCTGCCGGTTCCTGGCGCTGCGGTCGACAGGTCAGGGGCACTGAGTCTGCCGAGTGATCGGCTAGTGCAGCGCTGGCGGTCGTGCCGCCGGTCGCCGTTCGATCAGTCCTGGCCGGCCACGACGACGCGGTTGCGCCCGGTGCGTTTGGCCTGGTACAGCGCCTGGTCGGCGCTGCGCACCCAGGCCTTCAGGTCCTGGCCGGCGCTCAGGCTGGCCACGCCGATGCTCACGGTAAGTGACTCGCCCTGCAGCAACTCGGCCTGAGCCACCATCTGGCGCAGCGCTTCGGCAATGTGTTGGGCCGCTTCGGACGTCACCCGCGGCAGCAGCAGCATGAACTCCTCGCCGCCGGTGCGAAACAGCAGGTCGCTGCCGCGCGTGCGTGCCGACACCAGGGTCACCAGCCGGCGCAGCACCTCGTCGCCTGCCTCATGGCCGTGGTGGTCGTTGACTTGCTTGAAGTGATCGATGTCGATGGCCAGCAAGGCGACCATGGGCCGGGTCTTGTCGGTCGGCGCCACCAGTTGTTCGAGCTGATTCTGCAGGTGGCGGCGGTTGTAGGCGCCGGTCAGCGGGTCGGTGATGGCCTGCGCCACCAGCGCCTGTTGCAGTTCGGCGATGACGTTGAGCACCACGTTGATCATCACCAGCACGAAGGCTTGTGAAGCGAGCACCCGTGTGGCCAACGCTGCGCCCAGGGCGATGAACACCACCGTGGTGACCGAGATCATCAGCACCGAGCTGAGCAGCAGGGCCACACGCCTGGGCAGCAGGAAGAAACAGATGACCAGCGCCGGGTACGACCACAGGATGCCCAGCGTGCCCTGCAGCAGCACCGACGAACAGACGCCGACGATGAGCAGGCAGACCAGCAGCCAGAAGGGCACGGCGGGCTGCCTGCCCTTGCGCAGATTCGATGCATTGAGCAGCAGCACGGTCACCAACACGAAGTTGACGCCTGCCAGCTCCAACCGGTCATTCAGTGCATGGATCAGACCGAACGGCAGCAGCAGCATGCCCGACAGACCGCTGAGTTGCATGCCGATGTGGTCGCGGTAGTCGGCCAGGGCATCGGTGTCGGCGTTGAGCGCCTGGCGCAGCGAGTCGAGCAGCTTCATACGCAAGACATCGACCAGCAACGACCGCAACTGAAGCAATCGATCGGTTCGTCCCGAGACAGGGGCAGCGGGTGTGACTTCACCGTGTGTGATCCTGCGTTGTACCGGCGTCTGCCGCAGTCTGCCGGCGCGCCTGAGCCGGCCCGGCCTCGCGGGACGGCCACGGCGGACAGGTTGCCCCGGTCAGTCGACGCGGGCCAGTTTGAATACACTGACCACGTCGTCGAGCCGGGCGGCCTGTTCCTGCAGCGACTGGGTCGCCGAGGCGGCTTCGTCGACCAGCCTGGCGTTCATGCGCGTCGACTCGTCGATGTTGCCCATCGCCACGTTGACCTGCTCGATGCCCGATATCTGGTTCAGGCTGGCGGCGCTGATCTCGCCCATGATGTCGGTGACACGCTGGATGCTGCGCACGACCTCGGTCATGGTCGAGCCGGCCTGATGCACCAGGCGCGCGCCGCTGTGCGTCTGCTCGACCGAGGCGTTGATGAGCGCCTTGATCTCGCTGGCGGCGTTGGCCGAACGTTGCGCCAGCATGCGTACTTCGGCCGCCACCACACCAAATCCGCGACCCTGATCACCGGCACGCGAGGCCTCGACCGCGGCGTTGAGCGCCAGGATGTTGGTCTGGAAGGCGATGCTGTCGATCACGCCCACGATATCGGCGATGCGGGTGGACGACGCGTTGATCGAGTCCATCGTCGCCACCACCTGCGACACCACCGCGCCGCCCTGCACGGCCACCTGCGAGGCCGAGATGGCGAGTTGGTTGGCTTGCCGAGCGCTGTCGGCGTTCTGGCGTGCGGTATCGGTGAGTTGCGCCATCGACGCAGCCGTCTCGCGCAGGGCTTCGGCCTGTGATTCGGTGCGGGTCGACAGGTCATGATTGCCCGAGGCCAGTTCGCCGGACGCGGTGGCGATGGTGGCGGTGCCGGCGCGCACTCGCCCGACCACGCCAACCAGGCTGCCCCGCATGTCCTCGAGGGCCTGTTGCAGCCGACCGATCTCGTTGGTCGAGCCGATGGCCACCGGGTGGGTGAGGTCGCCAGCGGCGATGTCGCGGGCGATCGCCACGCCCTGCTCTAGCGGGCGCGTCACCACCTTGCGGATGAAGGGGTGGATGATCAGCAGCACCGGGATGCAGGTGAGCACCACCATCAGGATGGCCATCGACCGTTGTCTGGCGATGTTGGCATTGGAGTCGTCGAGCGAGAGCTTCATGCTCACGACACCCAGCACACTGCCTTCGGGCACCTGGTGGCAGGTGGTGCAGTCCTTGCCCAGGTACTGCTTGCTGGCCAGGGTGGGGCGCACGGCACGCAGGTACTCACCCTTGGCATCCGAACCGACCTGAACGATTGCCTTGCCGGTGGCCAGCACCAGCAGTTCGTCGGCGTCGGGCGCGGCGGATTCTGCGGCGCTGCCCGGGCCGAAGGTCTTGCTGACCGCCTCGGCGCGGATCACATGCACGTCGCGGATGTTGTCGAGCTGCTTGATCTGATCGAGAAACACGCCCCGTTGCGCGATCGTGCCCGTGACCATCATGCCGGTGAGGCCGGCCATGGTGGCGTCGTGCATGCTGAGCGAGAAGCCGCGTGCCTGCTCGATGGCCGCGTCGCGGTTGGCCTTGTTCTGCCACAGGATGCCGCAGGCCCACACCAAAGCCAGGGCAACACCGATGGTCACCATCAGCTGTATCCAGATCTTCATGTTGGCCAGGCGCATGTCATCCTCTTGCGGCAGTCTCGGCGGGCATCTTGGCCTGCGGCCGCCACCGTCGATCGGCGAAAAAGCCGGCCTTCACGGCAATTCCAGTGCACGATGCGGCGTGCTGTCGCGCCCGCCGCCGCGCGCCGCGACGAATGTTTCACCGGGTGCCGCCTATGTCTGGCAACGAACAGACGGCAGACTCGCAGAGTCGACAGACTCGATGCCCCAGACGGGCTCTGCCTCCACGCGAGGCGGCCGCGCAGGCCCATGCAGCCACGACCGAAAGCACACATGACAGTTACCCGGGTACTTGTCGTCGACGACATAGAAATGTTCTGCGAGATGGCCAAGGTCGTGCTCGACGCGGCCGGTTTCGACACCGAGACCAGTTGCGACGCCCAGGCTGCGCAGGCGCGCATCGGTGTGTTCCAGCCCGACGTGATCCTGATGGACATCCAGATGCCCGAGGTCGACGGCATCGAGCTGACACGTCGGCTCAAGGCCGATCCGGCCACCCGGCACATCGTCGTCGTGGCCTTCACCGCCTTTGCCGCAAGGGGCGACGAACAGGGCCTGAAGGCCGCCGGCTTCGATGGGTTCATTGCCAAGCCGGTGGACGTGATGACCCTGGCTGCCCAGGTGCACTTCTGGCTCGAGGCACCCGCCAGCGCGCGTGGCAGCCATTTCGTCTGGCCCTGAATGACCGCAAACGCCAACCGCGGCGCCGCGGCTGCCTGGCCGCAGGACTGGTCGGGCGCCCGGGATGCCGCCCAGCCGCAGGCCTACAGCATCAAGCGCCACGGCGTATCACTCACCAACTGCGACGACGAACCGGTGCACACACCGGGCTGCATCCAGGCGCATGGCCTGCTGCTGGCGCTGCGCCCGCTCGACCTGGTCGTCACACAGGTGAGCGACAACTGCCTGCGCTGGTGCGGCCTGAGCGTCGATCAGGTGCTGGGCCAGCCGCTGGCCCTGGTGGTCGGTGCGCAAGCCGCCCAGCGCGTGCGGCAACTGACGACAAGCAGCGTTGCGCTCGAGCACAACCCCAGTCTGGTGCTGAGCGCCAGACTGCCGCATGCGCCGGCCGAAGCCGCCGCGATGGACATGACGCTGCACAGCGCCGACGGCGTGTTGCTGCTCGAGATGGAACCCGGCGGGCGTGATGCCGCCGTGGTGGTGCACGAAGGTGACTACTTCTCGATGGTGCGCCGCACCCTGGGTGCCCTCAAGGCGACCCGCTCGCTGGCCGAGTTCTGCGAGGTGCTGGCACTCGAGGCGCGCGCCATCACCGGCCTGGACCGCGCCATGGTCTATCACTTCCACCGCGACGCCAGCGGCGAGGTGCTGGCCGATGCGCGGCGTGACGACCTGCCCTCGTGGCTGGGCCTGCGTTACCCGGCGGCCGATATTCCGCGCCCGGCACGCGAGATCTTCAAGCGCATCGGTGTACGCCCGCTGCCCGACGCCCAGGGCGAGTTGTGCGAGATGGTGCCGCTGCTCAACCCCGACACCGGTCGAGCGCTCGACATGACCCATTGCGCGCTGCGCGGCGCCTCGGTCATGTACACCGAATACCTGTACAACATGGGGGTGGCAGCCACGCTGACCATGCCCATCATGCGCGACGGCGAACTCTGGGGCCTGATCGCCTGCCATCACCACAGCGCCACCGTGATGCCGCATGCGCTGCGTTCGGCGGCCGAGTTCCTGGCCCAGTTGGCCTCGCTCGAAATCGCCCAGGCCGAAGCGCGCGAACATCAGCTCTACCGTGAGCGGCTCGATGTGGTGAACCTGGCCATGCTGGCGCGCGCCGCCGTCGACGGCAAGTTGTCGCTCGCCAGTTCCGCGTCGCATGGCCTGCTCGAAGGCATCCAGGCCGACGGTGTGGCCATCTTCCAGCGCGGGCGATGGCTCACTGCCGGTCTGACACCCGAGCCAGGGGCCCTCGATCCCGTGGCGGTCTGGCTGCGGGCACGCATCGACCAGGCGCCCGATGCGCAGCAGGTCTATGCCACCGATGCACTCGGCGATGCCTGGGCGCCGGGCCGGGCGTTTGCCGCGCAGGCCAGCGGTGTGCTGGCCACAGCCGTCTCGCGCCGGGGCAACAGCGCGCTGGTGCTGTGGTTTCGCCAGGAACAGCTGCAGACCTACAGCTGGGCGGGCAATCCGCACGAGAAACCCGCCGCCCTGGGCCCGATGGGCCTGCGCCTCACCCCCCGGCGCAGCTTCGAGTTGTGGCAGGAGCAGGTGCGCGGGCGCTCCAGGCCATGGCTCGACGTCGAGATCGAAGCCGCCCAGGGCCTGCGTCGCATGGTCATGGAGCTGGTGGTGATGCGGGCCGAACAGCTGGCCGAGATCAACGCCGAGCTGGCCAGCAGCAATGCCGAGCTCGATGCCTTCGCCTACCTGGCCGGCCACGACCTGAAGGAGCCGCTGCGTGGTATCCGCAGCTCTGCCCTGCAACTGCTGGACGATGCCAAGGCCGGCCGCGGTCACGACGCCGCAAGCCTGGACTGGCTGCTGCGCACCACCGGGCGTATGGACACGCTGCTCGACGCCTTGCTGCACTACTCGCGGCTGGGTCGGCTGTCGTCGGACTTCACCTGGATCGACCTGGGCCCGGTGCTGGTCGAGGCCACCGACATGCTCGGCGCCCGCCTCGCCGAAAGCCAGGTCGAGCTGCGACTGCCGCGCCCCTTGCCGACGGCCTGCTGCGACCGTGTGCGGGTGCGCGAGGTCTACGCCAACCTGATTGCCAACGCCATCAAGTACAACGACAAGCCGCAGCGCTGGGTCGAGATCGGCTACATCGACGTGTTCGAACCGCCCGGCGAACCGCCCGCCGAAGCGACCAGCGAGTTGGCCAGCGTGGTGGCGCGCCCGGCGTCGACACCGCCGCATTGCCAGGCCGACACGATCTTCTACGTGCGCGACAACGGGATCGGCATCGACGCACGTCACAAGGGCCGCGTCTTCGCGTTGTTCAAGCGCCTGCACGGTCAGGACGAGTTCGGCGGCGGCAGCGGTGCCGGGCTGACGATCGCACGCAAGATGGTCGAGCAGCACCGAGGGTGCATCTGGTTCGATTCACAGCCGGGCGTGGGCTCGACCTTCTACTTCACGCTGCCGGGCGACGGCGTCAACTGTGGCGCCAGCCTCGCCGACCTCGATGTCGCCTGACCGGGGCCACACCGACCTGGCCCCGGCGCCGCTGCGCATCCTGATCGTCGACGACAACCCGCTCGACCGCGCCGACGCCAAGGCTGCGCTGCTCAAGGGATCCAGCCGGCCCTATCACTTCATCGAGGCGACGTCGGCCGAGCAGGCCCTGGCGCTGTGCGCGCAGGGGCGCTTGCCCGACTGTGTGGTGCTCGACCTCGCCCTGCCGGACGCCGACGGGCTCGAAGTGCTCGAACGACTGCCACACGACGAGGACGATGTGCTGCTGGTCGCCGTCGTGGTGCTCACCGGTTCGACCCATCTCGGGCTCGGCCAGGCTGTGCTGCGCGCCGGTGCACACGACTACGTCGGCAAGGCCTGGCTGCTGCCCGAGACGTTGACCCAGGCGGTCGAGAACGCCATCGAGCGCCTGGCCATGGCGCAGGTGCTGCGGGCGCATCGCCTGCTGGTCGACGCGGTGCGGGTCCGTCAGCTGCATCTCGAAGGCGAGAACCACCAGATCCGCGAGGCCACTCGCCTGAAGAGCCAGTTCCTGGCCAACATGTCGCACGAGCTGCGCTCGCCGCTGACCGGCATCATCGGTTTTGCCGACCTGCTGCAGATGGGCACGGTGCTGCCCGGCACACCCAAGTTCAGCCGCTACCTGGGTCACATCGGCACCTGCGGGCGCCAGTTGCTGCGGCTCATCGACGACCTGCTCGACCTGGCCAAGGTGGAGTCGGGTCGGCTCACCTTCTTTCCCGAGTCCGTCGACCTGGGCCGGCTGGTGGCGCAGGTGCACGAGCTGTTGCGCAGCGAGGCCGAACGCAAGCACCACCGGGTGGAGGTCGACATCGATGCCGGTCTGGGCCCGCTGCAACTCGATCCGGCACGGCTGCGCCAGGTGGTCTACAGCTACCTCTCGAACGCCATCAAGTTCACGCCGGACGGCGGGCACATCACCGTGCGGGCCCGACCCGAGGGGGAGCGTCACTTCAGGCTGGAGGTTCAGGACAACGGCATTGGCATCGCCGAGGTCGAGCTGGCCCGCCTGTTCACCTCGCACCGCCAGCTCGATGCCGGTGCCGCCCGCAAGAACCAGGGCGCCGGCCTGGGCCTGGCGCTGGCCAGCCAGCTTGTGCAGGCCCAGCAAGGCAGCGTGGGTGTGAGCAGCACGCCGGGCCAGGGCAGCATCTTCCACCTGGTGCTCCAACGCCGGCAGGGTGCCGATGCCCCGCAGCCGGCGGTGGCGCAGTCCGCCGCTTGATCGCCCTGGTCCGGCCAAGCGCCCACCGGCCTGGCACCACCGCTGCACCAAGCTTGCACCACACCTGCGCGTAGAGTCGCAGCTCGCGCAGGCCCGCCGGCCGGACGTGCATGTCGATACCGGCGGGGCTGATTCGTCGTGCAGCAGGTGGCCCCGGTGCAGGTGGCCACCACCTTCGGCCTCGGAGACCTCGCCATGCCTCTGCAGCTCTACTTTCACCCGTTCTCGTCGTATTGCCAGAAGGTGCTGGTGGCGCTGTACGAAAACGCCACGCCGTTCGTGCCGCGGCAACTCGACGGACCCGACAGCCCGGCCATGCGTGAACTGGCCGAGCTGTGGCCCATGAAACGTTTCCCGGTGCTGGTGCACGGGGACCACACCGTCATCGAGGCCACCTGCATCGTCGAATACCTGGGCCTGCACCTGCCCGGCCCGGTGCGGCTGATCCCCGAGGACCCCAAGGCTGCGCTCGAAGTGCGTGTCATGGACCGCTTCTTCGACAACTACGTGTCCACGCCGCAGCAGAAGATCGTCTTCGACGCGCTGCGCCCGCCCGCCGACCGCGACCCCTACGGCGTGCAGCAGGCGCGTGACATGCTGGACACCGCCTATGCCTGGCTGGACCACAAGATGGCCGCCCGTGTCTGGGCCGCCGGCGATGACTTCAGCCTGGCCGATTGCGGCGCGGCCCCGTTCCTGTTCTACGCCGACTGGGCCCACCCGATCGGTGAGCAACACGTCAACCTGCGCGCCTACCGCCGTTGCCTGCTGGAGCGGCCGTCGTTCGCCCGTGCGGTCGACGAGGCCAGGCCGTATCGCGCCTACTTTCCGCTCGGTGCACCCGAGCGCGATTGATGCAGGCCGTTGCCGGCGCTGCGGTGCCGGCAACGGCGCCACCTAAACTGCGAGGTCCTGGCCGCTGGCCCGGTTCGACCTCGGGTCGACCTGGGGCCGCCCGTCCCGTCGACGCGCGCGCAGCCAACCTCACCACCTACCAATCCGCCGCGATCAGGGTCGACATACCCGATCCGAGCCTATCGAGAAAGACCTGCCATGGGCGCGCAATGGAAAGCCAAACACAAGGACCTCGCGGCCAATGCCAAGGGCAGGTTGTTCGGCAAACTGGCCAAGGACATCATGATCGCGGCGCGCCACGGCGCCGACCCGGCCGGCAACTCGCGCCTGCGCCTGGTGATGGAGCAGGCCCGCAAGGTCTCGATGCCCAAGGACACACTCGACCGCGCCATCAAGAAGGGCGCAGGCCTCACCGGTGAGGCGGTGCATTTCGAACACACCATCTACGAAGGGTTTGCGCCGCACCGCGTGCCGGTGATGGTGGAGTGCCTGACCGACAACGTGAACCGCGCCGCGTCCGACATGCGGGTGTTGTTCCGCAAGGGCCAGCTCGGCAGCTCGGGCTCGGTGTCTTGGGATTTCGACCATGTCGGCCTGATCGAAGCCGAACCCACCAGCAAGGGCGCCGACGCCGAACTGGCCGCCATCGAGGCCGGTGCGCAGGACTTCGAACCGGTCGACGACGAGGGTGTGGCCCTGTTCATCACCGAGCCGACCGACCTCGACCTCGTCGCCCGCGCCTTGCCGGCGCAAGGCTTCAACGTGTTGTCGGCCAAGCTCGGCTACAAGCCCAAGAACCCGATCGCGCCCGCCAGCCTGAGCGCCGAGCAACTCGAGGAAGTGGAAGACTTTCTCGCCGCGCTGGACGCCAACGAAGACGTGCAGAAGGTCTACGCCGGGCTGGGCGGCTGAGATCCCAGATCGGTCAGTTCAGGAAAAGCGTCATCTCCCTGCGCCGCCGCGCCGCCAGGCCGGCGGGTTGGACCCACTGCCTGAAGGCCTGGGCCGCTTCGTCGCGCTTGTCGTCGTTGAGCAGCGCCACCACCTCGGACGCCTTGAAGCGCCGCTCGTTGATCGTGAAACACAGCGACACCAGCGCCGAAAACTCGTTGCGATTGATGGGCACCTCGACTGCCGTGCCGACCGCCCCTTCACATCCCCGCAAGTCCCGGCGCAGCAGCGTCTCGGCCGCAGCCGCACTGATCGTCTGACCCGGTGCGGCGCCACCATGACCGTAGCCGATGCGCCAGACCTTGCCCTCGCGGTAGGCCGTCAGCCGCAGCCCTTCGAACTGCCTGATGATGCGCAGGCCGGCGGCGTTGATGGTCCACGCCCCCGCCGTCCGACGCTCGCCTGCGTTTGCCGCCCGTGACTCGACGGACGTCGACATCGTCGACACCAGCAGCAGGATCCAGCCCAGACGCACCACCAGCTCCGTAGAAAGTGTCGCGCCAGGGTAGCGTGATGGCCGATCGACCCGTCTGCAAAGGCCCCGCGATCGGATCGAGGTTCCGGGCGAACACTGTCGCACCAGGTCATCACGTCAGCGCAGCCTGGCCGTGGTGTCCGCAGCGGCCCGCACGGCCCTGCCGGCGTATGTGCTGCACCAGAGCGGCATCATTCAGGCACACCACCCCGGCTGGATCGGCCCCTGCGGCGGGCATCGCGCCACCGTTCAGCCCCGGTGTTTCACCGACCGGCCAAGGAGGCCCACCATGACCGACCAGAACCTGCCCATCGGCTACGCCGGCGCCTTGCCCGACCACGGGCGGTATGACTATCGCCCGATCACGCGCCGCCCCGACTACCGCTGGCCCGGTGGCGCCGGCCTGGCGGTGTACCTGGGTTTCAATCTCGAATGGTTCGCCTTCGGCGAGGGGCTGGGTGCCGGCATCGGCCCGGGCTCGCCCCAGCCCGACGTGCTCAACCACAGCTGGCGCGACTATGGCAATCGCGTCGGTGCCTGGCGCTGCATCGAGTTGTTCGACCAGCTCGGCCTGCCGGCGGGCGCACTCGTCAATACTGCGCTGCTGGATCACTGCCCCGAGCTGGTGGCCGCCGTGGTGGCGCGAGGCGACGAACTCATCGGCCACGGCCACACCAATGCCGAGCGGCAGGGCCAGTGGTCCGAGGAGCGTGAACGCGAGCTGCTGCAGCGTTGCCGCGCGCGCCTGGCCAAGGTGGCGGGCCATGCACCGGCTGGCTGGTTGTCGCCGTGGATCTCGGAAAGCCGCCACACGCCCGACCTGCTGGCCGAGACCGGCTATCACTACACGCTCAACTGGTGCCACGATGACCAGCCGCTGCCCATGCGTCACCGCGGCGACCAGCGCCTGTGGAGCGTGCCGTATCCGCAGGAGCTCAACGACATCCCGATGATCATGGGCCGCCAGCTGGACGCCAAGGACTTCGCCCAGATGATCGTCGACAACACCGACGAGATGCTCGACCAGGCCCGCCACCAGCCGCTGGTGATGGGTGTGGCGCTGCATCCCTACATCGTCGGCCAGCCCTACCGGTTGCGCCACCTGCGCCGCGCGCTGCAGCATCTGTGCGCCGCGCGGGACCGCGGCGAGGTCTGGTTCACCACGCCTGGTGCCATCTGCGCTCACGTCGACGCCCTGGCGCAAGCGACGCCAGGCGCGTTTGCCTGAAGGCCCCGGCCTGTTGATTTGCGGTCCCAAGGACATGGTGGACGAAGCGTCCGACCCTGAGGAACGGTTGGCATAATCTGCCAGTCACTAATCTGGCGAGCTTGTTCCCAACCCTTTTGGAGCTGACGACATGCCGACACGCAATGTAGTTCTGAGCGACCACCAGCACGAGTTGGTGGAGACGCTGGTGATGTCCGGGCGTTACCAGAATGCAAGCGAAGTGCTGCGCGAAGGCCTGCGTCTTGTCGAGGAACGTGACCGCCTCGAGCAAGCCAAACTCGCTGCCCTTCAACATGCGGCCAGCCAGGGCTGGGCGGATGTCTCGGCTGGGCGATACACCGACGTCGCGGACGATCGACTCGAAGACTTTCTCGGGCAACTTGGCCGCCGTGCCGCGGGCCTGGTCAAGACGGTCAGCTGATGCTTCGTTATCGCCTGTCGAACGCGGCTCAGGCGGATGTCATCGACATCCTCGCCTGGTCGCACGAACAGTTCGGTGAATTGGCTGGCTTGCGCTACGAGAGCCTGATCGTTGCGGCGCTTCGCGATGTGGCCACGCAGCCCGACCGGCCCGGAAGCATTGCACGTGCTGAACTAGGCCCAGGTGTCCGGTCGTGGCATCTGCGACTTAGCCGGGATCATGTGGACGCTGGCGCTGGCGTGGTCCGTCGGTCGCGCCACTTTCTGATCTACCGTGTCGAGCCAGGCTTGCTCGTGGTGGGCCGGGTGCTGCACGACGCGATGGAGTTGGCCAGGCACCTTGACCCAGACGCCTCCTGGCAATAGCCGACGTCGGCCTGGATCACGCTCGATCGGGAGCAAGACGGCGGCGACGCAGCGACTCGCGGCCTTGCCTTGGCAATCGCCGCCAGTGCACCCGCACTGCCCGCTGCCGTTGCTCAACTCAGAACAGGTTGCCGACGTTGAACAGCGTCAGCACGCCCAGCGCCGCGAAGATGGCGGCGGCGATGCCGTGCACCACGGTCATCGACACCTTGCGGGCGATGGCGTCACCCAGGAAGACCGCTGGCACGTTGGCCAGCATCATGCCCAGCGTGGTGCCGGCCACCACCGCGACCACGTCGGTGTAGCGCGCGGCGAGCGCCACGGTGGCGATCTGCGTCTTGTCGCCCATCTCGGCCAGGAAGAACGCGATCACGGTGGTGCCGAACACGCCGAGCTTGCGCGCCACACCCACGGCTTCGTCCTCGATCTTGTCGGGGATGAGCATCCACACGGCCATGGCGATGAACGACAGGCCGATCACCCAGCGGAGCACGTCAGGCCCGAGCGCGGCGGCGACCCAGGCACCGGCTGCGCCGGCGAGGGCATGGTTGGCCAGGGTGGCGATGAGGATGCCCAGGATGATGGGCGCCGGGCGACGGAACTTGGCGGCCAGCAGCATGGCCAGCAACTGCGTCTTGTCGCCCATTTCGCCTAGGGCGACGACTCCGGTCGAGATGAGGAAAGCTTCCACGACAACTCCAGGGGCCGGCGAGAGACAACCATGACCACGACAGCTCCCCGGCCACGGCGGAGCTGTTGTGGTCAAAGGTCTTGCCAGGCTGCTGGAGCTGCCCGCACCATGGCCGGTGTGATGGCCAAGTATGTTGACGCGGGCCCCTGCAGGTGCAGGGCGGCTACTCCCCGATGACGAAAAGCGCGGCCAGTATAGACAGCCACCTTGACTGGGGCTGACCCCCAGCCAACGCACGCCGAGCCACGGCTAGCATGCGTCGATGACCGCACCGACCGCCTATCCGCACCTGCTCGCACCACTCGACCTGGGCTTCACGACGCTGAAGAACAGGGTGGTGATGGGCAGCATGCACACCGGTCTGGAAGATGGCCGCAAACACTTCCCGCGCATGGCGGCCTTTTATGCCGAGCGGGCGCGCGGTGGTGTGGGCCTGATGGTGACCGGTGGTTTTGCACCCAACATCGAAGGCTGGGCCAAACCTTTTGCCGGCACGCTGGCCACCTCGGGCGCGGCGCGGCGCCACAAGCTGGTGACCGAAGCGGTGCACGCCGAGGGCGGCAAGATCGCGCTGCAGATCCTGCACACCGGGCGCTACGGCTACCAGCCGCTGTGTGTGGCGCCGAGCCGCATCCAGAGCCCGATCTCGCCGTTCACGCCGCGCGAGTTGTCGGTGCGCGGCATCGAGCGCCAGATCGCCGCCTTCGTGCGCTGCGCCAAGCTGGCGCGCGAGGCCGGCTACGACGGTGTCGAGGTGATGGGCAGCGAGGGTTACTTCATCAACCAGTTTCTCGTCACCCACACCAACAAGCGTGACGACGAGTGGGGCGGCAGTTACGCCAACCGCATGCGCCTGGCCGTCGAGATCGTGCGCCGCGTGCGCGAGGCGGTGGGGCCAGACTTCATCCTCATCTACCGCATCAGCCTGATCGACCTCATCCCCGACGGCAGTTCGTGGCCCGAGGTGCTCGAGCTGGCACGTGCCGTGAGCGCCGCGGGCGCGACCATCCTCAACACCGGCATCGGCTGGCACGAAGCGCGTGTACCCACCATCGCCACCAGCGTGCCGCGCGCGGCCTTCACCTGGGTGACGCGCAAGTTGCGCGACGCGCTGCGCAGTGAGGGCATCAACACGCCGGTGATCACCAGCAACCGCATCAACATGCCCGAGGTGGGCGAAGAGGTGCTGGCGCGTGGTGACGCCGACATGGTGAGCCTGGCGCGGCCCTTCCTGGCCGATGCCGAGTTCGTCAACAAGGCGCTTCAAGGTCGCGCCGACGAGATCAACACCTGCATCGCCTGCAACCAGGCCTGCCTGGACCACACCTTTGCCAACAAGCTGTGCAGCTGCCTGGTCAACCCGCGCGCCTGCCACGAGACCGAGTTGGTCATCCGTATCGCGCCGGCCAGGAAACGTATCGCTGTCGTCGGCGCCGGCCCGGCCGGTCTGGCTGCGGCCACGACGTTGGCCGAACGGGGTCACACGGTGAGCCTGTTCGACTCGGCAGAGCACATCGGCGGCCAGTTCAACATGGCCAAACGGGTGCCGGGCAAGGAGGAGTTCGACGAGACGCTGCGCTACTTCTCTCGCCGCATCGAGGTGACGGGTGTGAAGCTGCACCTCGGCCAGCGCGTGAGCGCCGAGCAACTGGTGGCGCACAAGTTCGACGACGTCATCCTCGCCACCGGCGTGACACCACGCGACCCGAAGATCCCCGGCCAGGACCACCCGCAGGTGCTGAGCTACATCGACGTGCTGCTGCACAAGAAGCCGGTGGGCAGGAAGGTCGCCATCGTCGGCGCTGGCGGCATCGGCTTCGACATGGCCGAATACCTGGCCCACGGCACCGACCTGGGCTATCACTCACCCAGCGTCGATCTGGCCGCCTGGTTGCGCGAATGGGGCGTGGTCGACCCGGAGTCCACCCGCGGCGGCGTGGTGCGTGGCCAGCCCGAACCAGCCGCGCGCGAAGTGCTGCTGCTGCAGCGCAAGCCTGGCAAACACGGCAGCACGCTGGGCAAGACGACCGGCTGGATCCACCGCGCCGCGCTGAAGATGAAGAACGTCGAACTGCTCTCGGGCGTCAACTACGAACGTATCGGGTCGGTGGATGAGTCCCTACGCGCCCCGACCGAAGCACCGGGCCGTATCGGCCTGTTTGTCACCTACGGCGAGGGCCGCAAGGATGGGCAGGTGCTGGCCGTCGACACCATCGTGCTGTGTGCCGGCCAGGAGCCGCTGCGCGAACTGCAGGCGCCGCTGCTGGCCGCCGGCATCAAGGTCCACCTCATCGGCGGTGCCCATGAGGCGGGTGAACTCGACGCCAAACGTGCCATCAATCAGGGCACACGGCTGGCGGCGGCCCTCTGACCTGCCGCCGGGCGTGGGCGGGTTGTCAGTCGCCCGCCACCGCCGCCGTCACCACGATCTCGATGCGCCAGTCGGGCCGTGCCAGCAGCGCCTGCACCGTCGCCCGCGGCGGCGCCTGGCCGGGTGCCACCCAGGCGTCCCAGACCGAGTTCATGCCGTCGAAATCGGCCAGATCGGCCAGGAAGATCTGCGTCATCAGAAGGCGCGACTTGTCGCTGCCGGCTTCGGCTAGCAAGCGGTCGAGGGTGGCCAGCACCTGCTGCGTCTGGCCGACGATGTCCTGTGTCGCGTCGTCGGCCACCTGGCCCGCCAGGTACACCGTGCCGTTGTGGATGGCCGCGTCGCTGTAACGCGCGGCAACGTGCAGGCGGGTGACGGGGGCAGGGCGGGTCATGTCGGGTTCCTCGGGTCGGGTGGACGGTGGGGTGGGGGCGTCGGGCCCGACGTGCGCCGGGCTCGGGCGTGCCCCGTGCAGGGCGGGCTGTGCCGGCATTGTGCGGGCCGGGTCGCCTGTGGACAGACACTGGAGCCGGGCGCCGATCTGGGCACCTTCGCCGCACGGATGAACCTGCTGGCCGGACAGCCGAGGCCTGCGCACGGGCCGGTGGCCGTCCGTCGGCGCGGGTGGATCGCGCGATCATTCGGTCCTAGTCTCCAGCCGCATCACCCATGCCCTTGACACCGCACAACCTCACCACCCGCCGCCCGGTCTGGCTCGCCCTGTCGACCATGTTCCTCGACGCCGACGTGGCACTCACGCGAACCGCCCGGTCGCAGGTGCTGGCGGAGTCGCCGTTTTCGCTGGACGAGCTCGAATCGATCCTGATCGACGAGGTTTATCCGGTGTGCTGGGCCAACCTCAATGCGCCGAACGGTGAGCGTGAGGGGTTCGATCCGGCCTGGTTGCAGTCCATGATCCTGGGGCGCGGCTCGTCCCCCGTGACCGTGGCGCGCCTGCAGGAACTGGCGCGTCTGGCGATCCCGGACTCGACCGAGTGGCTGGCGACCAAGGCTGCCGTGGCTGGCGCACGCGAGGCCGACGGCGCGGCGTGCGCCAGGCGAGGCGGCTCGATCGCCTGAGCACTCCCATCACGGCCGATCAGCCGCATCACCAAAGCCCTCCCATGCTCGTGCCCATGACCCAGGCGCAGTTCGACGCCTTCTTCTGCGAGACGGTGCCGGCGTATGCCGACGACAAGGTGGCGGCTGGTCAGTGGCCACGCAGCGAGGCCCTGGCGCGCTCGCAAGCCGAGTTCGATCAGTTGTTGCCGCAGGGCCTGGCGACGCCGGACAACCTGCTGTACGCCCTCACCGACGACGAGGGCGCGCAGGTGGGCGTGTTGTGGGTCTCGGTGCAGGAACGCGCCGGCCAGCGTATCGCCTACATCTACGACGTGAGCGTGCGCCCCGAGCGGCAGCGCGAAGGCCATGCATCGCGTGCCTTTGCTGCCCTCGACCAGGTGGTGCGCGAGTTGGGGCTGGCGGGTGTGGCGCTGCACGTCTTCGGGCACAACACGGCGGCACGCGCCTTGTACGAGCGTCTGGGTTTTCGTGCCACCAACATCAGCATGTTCAAGGCGGTGGAAGGGGGCGATCGCTAGCGCCACTGCCGACTGCATGCAGCGGTGTTGAACGATGCCGAGGCGGGGCAACCGGATACTCGGCGCACTTGGCCCGAGTGGCCGCACCCCTCGTCGCCACCCAGGACCGTGCCCGTTCATGCTCACCTCGATCGTCATCCAGCAGGCCGCCCAGGCGGCCCAGTCCCTCATCCTGCTGTTCCACGGCGTCGGCGCGTCGGCCAGTGATCTGGTGCCGCTGGGCCAGTATCTGGCGCGTGCCTTGCCTCAGGCGCAGGTGGTGAGTGTGCAGGCGCCCCATGTGTCAGACCTGGGCAGTGGCTACCAGTGGTTCTCGGTGCAGGGCGTCACGCCCGCCAACCGTGCTGCACGGGTGGCGCAGGCCATGCCCGTCTTCGAGGCCGCGGTGGCCGATTGGCAGCGCCAGGCTGACGTGGGCCCGGCGGCCACGGTGATCGTCGGTTTCTCGCAAGGCTCGATCATGGCGCTCGAGTCGACGCAACTACCGGTCGCGCTGGCGCACCGGGTGGTGGCCATCGCCGGCCGGTTTGCCCAGCCGCCGCGCCAGGCACCCCTGGCTGGTAGCGTGCATCTGCTGCACGGTGAGCAGGACGGCGTGATCCCAGCGGCGGAAGGCCGCGATGCCGCAGCCCGCCTGCGTGATCTCGGCGCCACGGTCACGCTGGATCTGTACCCCGGCCTGGGCCACGGCGTGGACATTCGGGTGGCCGAGCGCATCGTCAAGCTGCTGGCGCCAACGTCCGGCCGCTGACCCGGGTTCAGACGCTGGTCACGCGGTTCTGCCCCTTGACGCGGGCGATATAGAGCGCGTGGTTGGCGCGGTCGACCGTGGCTTCGAGCGATTCGTCCGGGGCATGCAGGGTGACACCGATCGACACCGTCACCGCATGTGCCGCCAAGCCACCCACGCTGGCATCGTCGACGCGCTGGCGCAGCCGGTCGAGGGTGGCGACGGCGGCGTCCATGCTGGTCTCGGGCAGCAGCACCAGAAATTCCTCGCCGTTCCAGCGCGCCAGCAGGTCGGTCTTGCGCAGCGCCACAGCGGCTTGCTGCGCAAAGGCGCGCAGTACCGCGTCACCGGCGGCATGGCCCTGGTGGTCGTTGATCTGCTTGAGGTTGTCGATGTCCACCAGCGCCAGGCACAAGGGGCGCTTGCTGCGTGTGGCGCGCTGCAGTTCGACCTGGAAGGCCTGTTGCGCGTGGCGTCGGTTCCACAGGCCGGTGAGTTCGTCGTGAGCCACCAGCATGTGGATGCGCGCCTGGGCCGCCTCGACCTCGGCACGCGCCTGCCGCAAACGGTACATGAGCAGGCCGGCCGCCAGGGCGAGCAGGACTGCGGCTGAGGTGATCATCACGGCCGGCCACAGGGTCGACCGGGCCAGCCCCGTCGGTGACGGCGCGGCCAGCCAGACGGTCGACCCGGTGACCAGCGCCAGCAACGCCAGCAGGGCCAGCAGACCGGCCCAGCCCTCGGGCCAGGCGGGTGTGGCGGGCCCGGGCTGCCGGGCGGGCGGGCGGGTGGGTTCCCCACCTGGCAACGGGGCGGGTCCGGAATGTCCGTGAGTCGACTCGGGTGCTTGCTGACTTGTCACGCTGGTGAGGGGGACCGGTCCCCTGTGAGTTGCAGCCAAGGCGGGCTGCCGGCGCCGGATTGTCCGGGATTAAGGTGCTTGGCAAGCCCGGCGCCGTCAAGCTCAGGCCGGCGTGTCGCCCAGCAACACCGGCGAGCACCTGTCGGAGGTTTGTCGACATCCCACCAATTGCGCCGCGCATGGCATTGCCCTGTGCGGGTCCTGCCAGGGAGGTCGTCATAAGTGCTTGATTTGCAAGGGATCGATTGCCTGGCATCGAAGCTGCTGTAGCCGCTGTGGGTGGGTCCCGCCGGCCCCACGCCAGTCAGCACTCAGCCCGTTCCCCGCCCGGAGCCACTCGCCATGCAGCCATCGCTCAAAGCCAAGATCGCAGAGGTGTTCGACGAGCCCGGCTGCGACATCAACCAGGGCAAGGACGCCAAGGCGCGCAAGGCAGGCTGCACCAAACAACTCACGCCCGGTGCGGCGGCGGGTGGCTGCGCCTTCGACGGCGCCAAGATCGCGCTGCAGCCCATCGTGGACGTGGCGCACCTGGTGCACGGCCCGATCGCCTGCGAAGGCAACGCCTGGGACAACCGCCACAGCGCGTCGTCGGGTTCGACGCTCTACCGCACCGGCTACACCACCGACATCAACGAACTCGACGTGATCTACGGCGCCGAGAAACGCCTGTTCAAGGCCATCCGCGAGATCATCGAAAAGACGAATCCGCCGGCGATCTTTGTCTACCAGACGTGCGTCACCGGCCTGATCGGCGACGACATCGAGGCCGTCTGTGCACGCGCCGCCGAGAAGTTCGGCAAACCCGTCATCCCGGTCAACGCGCCGGGGTTTGCCGGCCCCAAGAACCTGGGCAACAAGCTCGGCGCCGAGGCGCTGCTCGATCACGTGATCGGCACCATGGAGCCCGAGTTCACGACGCCCTACGACATCAACATCATCGGCGAATACAACCTGTCGGGCGAACTCTGGCAGGTCAAGCCGCTGCTCGAGGCGCTGGGTGTGCGGGTGCTGTCGTGTATCTCGGGTGACGGGCGTTATGCCGAAGTGGCCTCTGCCCACAGGGCAAAGGCCAACATGATGGTGTGCAGCAAGTCGATGATCAACGTCGCCACGCGCATGCAGCAGCGCTGGAACATCCCGTACTTCGAAGGCTCGTTCTACGGCATCAGCGACATGAGCACGACGCTGCGCGAGATCGCCCGCCTGCTAGTGCAGACCGGCGCACCGGCCGACCTGATCGACCGCGCCGAAGCACTCATCACCGTCGAAGAGGCGCGCGCCTGGGAGCGCATCCGCGCCTACAAACAACGCCTCACCGGCAAGAAGGTGCTGCTCATCACCGGTGGTGTGAAGAGCTGGAGCGTGGTCTCGGCCTTGCAGGAAGCCGGCCTCGAAGTGGTCGGCACCAGCGTCAAGAAGAGCACCAAGGAAGACAAGGCCAAGATCAAGGAGATCATGGGCGACGACGCCCACATGATCGACGACATGACGCCGCGCCAGATGTACGCCATGTTGCGTGAAGCCAAGGCCGACATCATGCTCAGCGGCGGTCGCAGCCAGTTCGTGGCCCTCAAGGCGCGCATGCCCTGGATGGACATCAACCAGGAACGCCACCACGCCTTTGCCGGCTACGAAGGCATGGTGACCATGATTGCCGAGATCGACAAGGCGCTGTTCAACCCGGTGTGGGCGCAGGTGCGCACCCCCGCGCCGTGGGACGTGGTCGATCCGCTGCTGGTCGAGCAGGACGCCGCTGTGCTGGTCAGCGAGGCGCAGCCGGCCTGAGGCCTGGCGCCTCAACGTTCGTCGATCGACCCATTCTTCTGCACCCCATTCGACCTTCAGGAATCCCCATGGCCCATGTCGTCGAATCCAGAAAAGCCTGCGCGGTCAACCCGCTCAAGATGAGTTCGCCGCTCGGGGCGAGTTACGCCTTCATGGGCCTGGCCAGCTGCATGCCGCTGATGCATGGCTCGCAGGGCTGCACCTCGTTCGGGCTGGTGCTGCTGGTGCGGCATTTCAAGGAAGCGATTCCGCTGCAGACCACGGCGATGAACGAGGTCACCACCATCATGGGTGGCTACGACAACATCGAGAAGGCGCTGCTCAACATCCGCAGCCGCGCAAAGCCGCAACTCATTGCCATCTGCTCGACCGGCCTCACCGAAACCAAGGGTGACGATGTCATCGGCTTCATCGAACTGGTGCGCCAGAAGCACCCGGAGCTGAGCGACACCGAGATCGTCTACGTCAGCACGCCGGACTACAGCGGTGCGTTTCAGGACGGCTGGTCCAAGGCGGTCACCGCGCTGGTCAACACGCTGCCCAAGCTCGATGTGACCAAGCGCGACGGTGTGATCAACGTGCTGCCGGGTTGCCATGTCACGCCCGGCGATATCGACGAGTTGCGCGAGCTGATCGAGGCCTTCGGCCTGCAGCCGGTCTTCGTGCCCGATGTGTCAGGCTCGCTCGACGGCCACATGCCCGACGACTGGCTCGGCACCACGCTGGGCGGCACATCACTCACCGATCTGCATGAGCTGGGTGGCGCGACCCATACGCTGGCCATCGGCGAGCAGATGCGCCCGGCAGCCGAAGCCCTGTTGCAACGTTGTGGTGTGCCGTTTACCTTGTACGACCGGCTCACTGGATTGACTGCCACCGATGCGCTGGTGCAGCAGCTTGCGCAACTGTCGGGCCGCCCCGTGCCGCAGCGTATCCGCCGCCAGCGCAGCCAGCTGGTCGATGCCATGCTCGATGGCCATTTCCACTTCGGCAATGTCAAGGTGGCGTTGGCGGCAGAGCCCGATCTGCTCTGGTCGGCGGGCAACTTCCTGGTCGAGATGGGTGCCGAGTTGACCGTGTGTGTCACCACCACTGCCTCACCGCTGCTTGCCCGCATGCCAGCCAGCGAAGTGGTGATCGGCGACCTCGAAGACTTCGAAGTCGCTGCCAAGGCCAGTGGCTGTGATCTGCTCATGACGCATTCACACGGACGCCAGGCGGCAGAACGTCTGGGCAAGCCGCTGTTTCGTATCGGCATCCCCATGTTCGACCGCATCGGCAACTCGCACATCTGCCACGTGGGTTACCGCGGCACACGCAACTTCGTCTACCAGGTCGGCAATCTGCTGATGGAGCAGATCCATCACCACAGCGCCGACGACTGGCCCTTGACTGCCGAAGCACAGGCCGCGGCCACCGGTGTACCGCTGGGCAGCGCGCGGCCTGCCGAAGTGCATCTGCCCGCCACGATCGCGCGCCTGCCCAAGAGCGCGGCAGCTACCGCGCCCGATGTCTCGGTGGCAGCAGCCAGCGCCTGACGAATCCAGGAAAACGCTGTCTGCACAGGCCTTGTTGCCATCAGCCTGTGCCGATCACGACCAGTTCATCTGCCCCTAGTTCCACCTGCTCGATACCTCCGATCAGCCCGCATCTTCCGACCAGGAGCCGTTCATGAAAATCGCCTTCGCCACCCAGGACCAGCAGCGCGTCGACGCGCATTTCGGCTGGGCCAAACACCTTGCCGTGTACGAGATCGACGCCGACGGCTACACCTTCGTGCAGGACTTCGGCTTTGGTGAAGACCTGGCCGAAGACGGCAACGAGGACAAACTCAGCCCCAAGCTCGACGCCATCAAGGACTGCGCCATCGTCTACGTGGCCGCCATCGGTGGCTCGGCCGCGGCACGTGTCGTGGCCAACAAGATCCATCCGATCAAGGTCAGCCAGCCCGAAGTCATTCTCGACGTGCTCGACAAGCTGCAGGTGGTGCTCAAGGGCACACCGCCACCCTGGCTGCGCAAGGCGGTGCTGAAGGGCCGCGAGGCGCCTGCCGCCTTCGACGACGAAGACGACACCACAGTCGCCGTCAACACCACGACAGGAGCCAAGGCATGAACGCCGTTGCAGACACCACGGCGGATGCTGTCGCCCCCAGCGACGAAGCCCTGCTGAAAGACACCTTCATCCTCGAACTCATCAAGCAGATCCGCGCGCAGGACACGCACGGCAGTTGGGAAGGCAAGAGTGACGCCAAGCTGCTCGAGCCCTACATCCTCACGGCCGAACAACGCCGCGCCCTGCCCATGATGGGCGACCCGGACCCCGAGACCTTGTGGCGCCTCGAGCTGTTCCACAACGCCATCGGTCTGTCGATCGAACGCGCCACCGGTTGCATGGTCAGCCCGATGATGAAGATGAGCCACGAGGGTTTCGGCCGTGTGGTGCTCAGCGCCGGCCGGCTCATTGTCGTCAATCGTTTCCTGCGTGATGCCCATCGTTTCGGCTACGCCAGCCTGGCCAAACTCGCCGATGCGGGCAACAAGTTCGTCGGTGAAGGCATCACCATGATCGAGAAGTACCGCGAGGTGGCCACCTATGAGTGAGGTCAACATCGACGCACTCAAGCTCGAGGTGCGCAAGCTCAACGCCAAGGCCACACAGGCCAAGATGGACCTGCACGACCTGTCCGAAGAACTGCCCACCGGCTGGGAAAAGATCCTCGCCGTGGCGCAGACCGCGCACGACGCCCACGCGGCGCTGACCGCCGCACGCAAACAACTGGCGGCACTCACGCCGCCTTGATCATGACGCCGAGGCAGGGTCGTGACTGACCGTGCATCACCCTGGCCCGGCCCGTATCAACCGATCAACTCAGCCTGTTTTCAGGGAGCCAGCCATGAGCGACTTCTCCGTCACGCTGCCCAGCGGCGAAGCCTGGACACCCCAGTTCGTCCAGAACATCAACGAAGCCCACTGCATCGGTTGTGGCCGCTGCTTCAAGGTCTGCCCACGCGGCGTGCTCGAACTGGTCGGCCTGAACGACGAAGGTGAACGACTCGCCGTGTCGCTCGACGACGACGATGACGACGAGGAATACGAGAAGAAGGTCATGACCATCGCACACGGCGAGTTGTGCATCGGCTGCACCGCGTGCTCGCGCATCTGCCCCAAGAAGTGCTACACCCACGCCGCCGCGCAGGTCTGAGCATGAATGCCGCTGTCGATGTTGGTGTCGCTGCCGCTGTCGATGCCGATCACCTGCGCGAGGCGCGTCGCCATCGCCTGCCCGTCCAACCCGGCGGTGTACACGGTGCCTTGCCCGAAGGGGTGCGCCATGACGTGTGGCACACGCTGATGTCCTGTGCCGCCGATGCCGATGCACCCGAAGTGCAAGCCATCGCCGGTGTGCTGGCCACCGCCTTTGCCAGCCACGGCACGGCCCATCTGCCACTGGTGGGTCTGGGCGCGGCCGACACACGGCGCCTCATGGCGCGCTGGTTTCCGGGTGCCGACGTGGCACTCGACCTCGACTGGCGCGCCCTGGCCGAGGCCCATCGCCACGAACCACGCAGCGACGAGATCGAGGAACTTGTCGGTCTGCTCACCGAAGCCGCCGACGCCGCCGATCTGCAGGCCGGAATCGATCAACCAGGCAAACACGCCGGCCACGGCTGGCGCGCCGAGACCCGCTGGCTGGCTCATGCGCTGAGCCAGGCCAGCCTGGGCAACAACCACCTCTGGCAGGACCTGCACCTGCCGTCGCGGCGCGAGCTGAGCAGCCTGATGTCGCGCTGGTTCGCCCTGCTCGCGGCACGCAACGACCGCGACATGAAGTGGAAGAAGTTTCTCTACAAACAACTCTGCGACCGCGCCGGCATCAACGCCTGCCGTGCCCCGAGCTGCAGCGTGTGCACCGACTACGCCAAGTGTTTCGGGCCCGAGGACGCCGCCGCAGCCTGACGCAGACCGGGCGTGATGCCCTGGGTCGTGGCTTCGGGCATCGTTGCCCGCCTTCGCCTGGCCCGACCTGCCGAGCCGGGCCTGGCCCGGATCAGAGCGGCACACCCACCACGACGTGGCTGGACTTGATCAGTGCCGTGGCCGGTACACCGACCTTCAGGCCGAGTTCACTCACCGCATCGTTGGTGATGATCGCGTGCACCAGGCTGCCACCGGCCAGCGTGATGCTGACCTCGCTGTTCACGCCGCCCGAGCGCAGGGCGCTCACGGTGCCCGCGAGCCGATTGCGGGCGCTGAACTTCAGCGTCGGCTTGCCCGCCTGCACGATGACCCACGGCGCCTTGACCAGCGCCACCGCGCTGCTGCCCACCGCCAGGCCCAGCGCCTTGGCGCTGGACTGTGTGATGACGGCCACGATGACGTCACCGCCGTGTGTGGTGATGGCGACTTCGGTGTTGATCGGGCCGGCGTGTATCGCGGTGACCTTGCCGGCGAACTGATTGCGGCTGGAGAGGCCTGAGGACATGTCGATCCTTGTTCGGTGACTGTCGAGAATGTCGACGTTATGTAGACAATGCTACGGATAAACTAAAGGCACCCGACGGCGGCCCGCGGCCAGTCTAGAGACTTTCCCTAGGTGGGTGCAACCATAACGCTCCCATGAAATGCCAGGGTTGACCGGGCGATTCGATCGCCACGCCGTCGAAATTGGCATGCTTCTGGCTTTATCTATATAGCGTCGAACATAGATGATCAAGTCACCACCGCCAGCCGCCATGTCCAGTGCTCCCTTCCCGGCCCGCCTTGTCGGCAAGCTCGAAGTCAACACCGAGCTCGGCAACTTCCTGGGCGACACCCGCATCAGGTTGCTCGAAGCCATCGCCGTGCACGGTTCGATCTCGCAGGCGGCCAAACATGTGCCGCTGTCGTACAAGGCCGCGTGGGATGCCGTCGACGCGATGAACAACCTGTCGGAGCAACCGCTGGTCGAGCGTGTCACCGGCGGTCGCCAGGGTGGTGGCACCACACTCACCGAGCACGGCCGGCGCATGGTGGCGCTGTACCGTGCGGTCGAGATCGAATACCAGGCCGCGCTCGACCGCATCGCCAGCCAGATCGACGACGCTGGCGGCGCCGGCACGGTGCGCAGCTTCCAGCACCTGCTGCGGCGCATGGCGTTTCGCACCAGTGCGCGCAACCAGCTGGCCTGCACCGTGAGCGGGCTGCGCGAGGGCGAGGTCGACTACGAGGTCTACCTGCGCCTGGACGACAAGACCGAGCTCAAGGCCATCATCACGCGCCAGTCGGCCACCACGCTGGGCATCACGATCGGCGTGCAGGTGCTGGCGTTGATCAAGTCCTCGTCGGTGCTGCTGATGACCGACCCCAACCAGCGCATCAGTGCCGACAACCAGCTGTGGGGCACGGTGGCCGGCATCCACGAAGGTCCGGTGAACAGCGAAGTGAAGATCGACATCGGTGCCAGCCGCACCATGGTGTCGGTCGTGACGCACGAATCGGTGCAGACACTTGGCTTGGCTGAAGGCAGCGCCGTGGCCGCGGTGTTCCAGGCTTCCAACGTGATTCTTCTGATGCTGGGTTGAGCCTGGCCACGCGCCGCTCGACCTCGACCAATTTCTTCTCCAGGAGTGACCGATGACAAAACCATCGATGGCAAGAAAGCCCGTGGCAACGGGGCGTTCTGCCGCCCGCTGCCTGGCGGCTACGCTGGCTCTGACCCTGGCGTTCGGCCTGACCGGCGCCGCGCAGGCGGGTGAAGTCCAGGTGGCCGTGGCCGCCAACTTCGCCGGCCCCTTGGCCAAGCTTGCCGAAGGATTCACCGCAGCAAGTGGCCATACGCTCAAGGTGTCGGCCGGCTCCACGGGCAAGTTGGCCACGCAGATCCGAGCAAGTGCGCCGTTCGAGGTGCTGATCGCTGCGGACGACGAAACACCGAAGAGACTCATCGCCGAAGGCCTGGCCGTCAAGGCCAGCAACTTCACCTACGCCATCGGCAAGCTGGTGCTGTGGAGCGCCAAACCGGGCTTCGTCGATGCCGACGGCCAGGTGATGGCCGGCAAGGGTTTCGAGCATCTGGCCATCGCCAATCCCAAGGTCGCGCCGTATGGTGCAGCCGGGCTGGAGGTGATCAAGGCACGTGGATTGACCAATGCCATCACACCCAAGCTGGTCACGGCCGAAAGCATCGCGCAGGCTTTCCAGTTCGTGTCGACCGGCAATGCCGAACTGGGCTTCGTGGCGCTGTCGCAGGTGGCCGTGCCGGGCAAGCCGGTGGTGGGCTCGTACTGGCTGGTGCCGTCAGGGCTGTACAGCGAGATCAGGCAAGACGCCGTGCTGCTGAAGACCGGCGAGTCCAGCGCCGCAGCCAAGGCCTTGCTCGACTACCTCCGAAGCACGCCAGCCAAGGCCGTGATCTCGTCCTACGGCTACGGCCACTGAAGGCGGCCGGTCGATGTACACGGCGGCCGACTGGCAGGCCATACGGCTGACTGCCGAACTGGCGGCCCTGAGCACCTTGCTGTTGCTGCTGGTGGGTACACCCATTGCGTGGTGGCTGGCGCAGACACGTTCACGCCTCAAGCCGGTGTGGCTGGCCATCGTGGCCATGCCGCTGGTGCTGCCTCCCACCGTGCTGGGCTTTTATCTGCTGATCACACTGGGCCCGCAAGGCCCTGTCGGTCAGGCCATGCAGGCGCTCGGGCTGGCGCGCCTGCCCTTCACCTTTGCCGGGCTGGTGGTGGCCTCGGTGCTGTATTCGATGCCCTTCGTCGTGCAACCGCTGCAGCAGGCGTTCGAGGCCATTCCGGCGCGCACGCTCGAAGCTGCCGCCACGCTGCGCGCCGGCGCGGTCGATCGTTTCTTCACCATCGCCTTGCCCCTGGCCCGGCCCGGCCTGGTGACGGCCGCCGTGCTCGGTTTTGCCCACACGGTCGGCGAGTTCGGCGTCGTGCTGATGATGGGTGGCAACATCCCCGACAAGACCCGCGTGCTGAGTGTGGCGATCTACGACCATGTCGAAGCCGGCGAGTATGCGGACGCGCACCGCCTGGCCGCCACCATGGTGGTGTTTGCCCTGGTCGTGCTGAGCCTGCTCTACATCGTGAACCGACCACGTACTGCCGAGCGGGTGCCCTCATGAACCTGCTCAACCCCGTCGACAGCCGCACCGCGACGGCACCCGGCCCGATCACCGGCCAACTGCATGCCCGCCTCAGCCTGGCGCGGCAAGGTTTTGCGCTCGATGTCGATCTGACCCTTCCTTCGCAAGGCATCAGCGCCTTGTTCGGCCCTTCGGGCTGCGGCAAGACGACGGTGCTGCGTGCCCTGGCCGGGCTGGAGCGTGCGGCCGGTCGAGTCGCCCTGGGCGACGAGCTCTGGCAGGACGACGACCGCGGCGTCTTCGTGCCCACGCACCAGCGCGCCATCGGCTACGTGATCCAGGAGGCCGCGCTGTTTCCGCACCTGGACGTGCGCCGCAACCTGGCCTACGGCATGAACCGGGTGCCCGCCGACCAGCGTCGTATCCCGCTCGACCAGGCGGCCGACCTGCTCGGCATCACACACTTGCTGGCGCGCCAACCGGTCACCCTGTCGGGTGGTGAACGCCAGCGTGTGGCCATCGCCCGCGCCTTGCTCACCAGCCCGCGCCTGCTGCTGATGGACGAACCGCTTGCCGCCCTGGACACCGCACGCAAGGCCGAGATACTGCCGTATCTGGAGCGCCTGCACGCCGAACTCGCCATGCCCATCGTCTACGTCACCCACGCCATGGACGAGGTGGCGCGTCTGGCCGACCACCTGGTGCTGCTGCAGACCGGCAAGGTGCTGGCCGCCGGCTCGCTGGCCGAGGTCTTGTCGCGCACCGACCTGCCGCTGGCCAGCAGTGACGACGCCGGTGTGGTGCTGCAGGCCAGTGTGCTCGACCACGACACGGCCTACGGCCTCACCCGCCTGACGCTGGGCAGCGCCGAACTCTGGGTCGGCGCCGTGGCGCAGCAGCCCGGTGTGCCGGTACGTGTGCGTGTGCTGGCGCGCGACGTGAGTGTGGTGCGCAGCGCCCCAGCCGACAGCAGCATCGTCAACGTCGTGCCGGTGCGGCTGATGGAGTTCAGTGCCGACCGCGCCACCGCGCTGCTGGGTCTGGCGCTGGGGCACGGTGACGCCGCCGCCGGGCAACTGGCTGCACCACGCCTGCTGGCACGTATCACCCGGCGCTCGCTCGACGCCCTGCAGCTGCGCCCCGGTGATGCCTTGTATGCCCAGATCAAGGGCGTTTCACTGATGCACTGAGGGTGCGCCCAGGCCGACGACAGGCGTCGGCCGTGCTTCGACGGGTTGGGTCGCCCCGGGGCGGCCCGACAACGACTCGACTGTCGACCGGCAGGGCAGCCGACGGCCAGGTGCATGGCCCGGAATCTGCGTGCTGCAGACCCATGCTGACCGCCCCGATGTTGCAGATCATCCGTGATGCCGGCGAAGCCGTGCTCATCCTTACCGATGGCCTGAGCGAGCCCCAGTTGCTCGGCTCGAGGCTCACGCGCCACGAGGTGCGACGCCAGTTGTGCACCCTGGCGGACTGTCTGGCCGGCTTGTCGGCGGCAGCGCACGCTGCCTTGCCCGAGATCGATTGGGCAGGCTGGCGAGCCGCGCGCGCAGTGCTCGACATCGACGGTGTGGCCCAGGACGACGCGCTGATGTTCGGCGTGCGATCCCTGGTGCCGGCCACGCTGACCTGGCTGAAGGTGTACGAGCAGGCACAACCCGAACTGTTCACAGCCTGGCATTGACATCGGCCGGTGGGGACTGGTCGCGCCGCAACAGGCACACGTCAGGGTTGCGACAAAACCGACAGCAGGAGTTCACCTCCACGGCGCCCGACAAAACCCGACACGGCGCGCCAAGTGACTGATTCACTGGGCATTTCGCCGATGTACGGCCGGCCGACCAGCACTGGCACGTTCCTTGAGATACAGAGCACAAGGCCCGACCGGGCCATGACTGAATCAGCAGGACGGAGTTGCCCGATGGATATGACCAAGCTCGACGCCAAGCCGATCTATCTCGACTACGCGGCCACCACGCCCTGCGACCCGCGTGTGGTGCACGCCATGCTGCCCTACCTGTACGAACACTTCGGCAACCCCGCGTCACGCAGCCACGGCTACGGCTGGGCGGCCGAAGAGGCGGTCGAGATCGCGCGTGAACGGGTCGCCGCGCTGATCGGTGCCGACCCACGCGAGATCGTCTGGACATCGGGCGCCACCGAGTCGAACAACCTGGCCATCAAGGGCGCGGCGCAGTTCCACGGCAAGACCCGCGGCAAACACCTCATCACACTCAAGACCGAACACAAGGCCGTGCTCGACACCATGCGTGAGCTCGAGCGTGAAGGTTTCGAGGTGACGTACCTCGACGTCTTGCCAAACGGCTTGCTCGACCTGGCGGTGCTGCAAGCCGCCATCCGCCCCGACACCATGCTCGCGTCGGTGATGGCGGTGAACAACGAGATCGGTGTGATCCAGGACATCGCCGCCATCGGCGCCCTGTGCCGCAGCCAGGGCATCCTGTTCCATGTGGACGCGGCGCAGGCCACCGGCAAGATCGCGCTTGATCTGAACACCTTGCCCGTCGACCTGATGAGCTTGTCGGCGCACAAGACCTACGGCCCCAAGGGCATCGGCGCCCTCTACGTGCGGCGCAAGCCGCGTGTGCGCATCGAGGCGCTCATCCATGGTGGAGGTCATGAACGCGGCATGCGTTCGGGCACGCTGCCCGTTCATCAGATCGTCGGCATGGGTGAGGCCTATCGCCTGGCGCGCGAGTTCATGGGTGTCGAAGGTGAACGTATGCGCGCCCTGCGCGACCGCCTGCTTGCCGGCGTGCAGTCCATCCCCGAAGTTCGCGTCAACGGTGACCTCGAACACCGCGTGCCGCACAACCTCAACATCAGCTTCACCTTTGTCGAAGGTGAGTCGCTGCTGATGGGCATGAAGGGCATTGCCGTGTCGTCGGGTTCGGCCTGCACCTCGGCCAGCCTCGAGCCGAGCTACGTGCTGCGTGCGCTGGGCCTGAGCGACGAAGTGGCGCACAGCTCGATCCGTTTCTCGGTGGGACGTTTCACCAGCGAGGCCGAGATCGACGCCGCCATCGCCCGTGTCACCGCCACCGTCGAACGCCTGCGTGAACTCAGCCCCTTGTGGGACATGCACTGCGAGGGGGTCGACCTCAGCACGGTGCAGTGGGCAAGCCATTAACTTCAACAACTGATCGGATCCTCACATGGCCTATAGCGACAAGGTGATCGAGCACTACGAGAACCCGCGCAACGTCGGCGGCTTCGTCAGCGGTGACGGCGACGTCGGCACCGGCATGGTCGGTGCGCCGGCTTGTGGCGACGTGATGAAGCTACAGATCAAGGTCAACCCGACGACCGGGCTGATCGAGGACGCCAAGTTCAAGACCTATGGTTGTGGCTCGGCCATCGCGTCGAGTTCACTCGTCACCGAATGGGTCAAGGGCAAGACGCTCACGCAGGCCCTGGCGATCAAGAACACCGCCATTGCCGAAGAACTCGCGCTGCCGCCGGTCAAGATCCACTGCTCCATCCTGGCCGAAGACGCCATCAAGGCCGCAGTCGCCGACTACCGCCTGCGTCACCCGGGTGGAGAGGTCACGCTCGAACAGTCCGCCTGCAGTCCGTCCGCCGCCGGCAATGCCGCCATCTCGGTCAGCGCCGCGGCCTGACCCATCCCTGCACTTCATTCATTCAGGAGTCCACGCCATGTCCGCTTGCAAATCCCAGCCCAACGCCGGTTCGTCCTGTTCCACCGGTGGCCTGCCGCCCGGCGCACCTTTCGTGTTGCCCGAAGGCGCCACGGCGCTGAACATCAGCGACGCCGTGGTCGACAAGGTCGGCGCCATGCTGGCCGAAGAAGGGGATCCCAACCTCAAGCTGCGCATCTTCGTCACCGGTGGCGGTTGCTCGGGCTTCCAGTACGGCTTTGCCTTCGACGACGAGACCAAGGCCGACGACACCTGTGTCGAAGCTGGTGGCATCAAGGTGCTGGTCGATGCATCGAGCCTGCAATACGTGGCGGGCGCGCAGATCGACTACGAAGACAAGCTCGAAGGCGCTCGCTTCGTCATCCGCAACCCCAATGCCGCCAGCACCTGCGGCTGCGGCAGTTCGTTCTCTGTTTAAGCGGAGTTCGTCATGACTGTGACTGTCACCGCCAAAGCCGCCCGTCAGATCAGCAAGGCCCTGGCCCAGCGCGGCGGTGGGTATGGCCTGCGTGTGGCCGTCAAGACCAGCGGCTGCTCGGGGTATGCCTACGCCCTCGAATTTGCCGACGCACCGACCGACACCGACCTGAGCTTCGAGACCGAGGGTGTGCGTGTGCTGGTCGACGCCCAGAGCCTGCCCATGGTCGACGGCACCCAACTCGACTGGGTGCGCGAAGGCCTCAACGAAGGCTTCAAGTTCAACAACCCGAACGCTGCCGGCACCTGTGGTTGCGGCGAATCGTTCACCGTCTGAGGGCGCATCGGGTGGATGCGTTGCGTCGCCCGCTGCAACCCTTCGACCCACTCCTTAATCCCGTCTAGGTCTTGTCATGGCACTGCTGCAAATCGCTGAACCCGGCCGCGCGGCGGCGCCGCACCAGCATCGGCTCGCGGTGGGCATCGACCTGGGCACGACCAACTCGCTGGTCGCGACCTTGCGCAGCGGTGTGCCCACGGTGCTGGCGGATGAGGCGGGCTCGTGCCTGCTGCCGTCGGTCGTGCATTACGCGGCGGACGGCGAGATCGTCGTCGGCGCCGCTGCCCAGGCACTGGCCGCGCGTGATCCGCAAAACACCATCGCCTCGGCCAAACGCTTGATCGGCCGGGCGCCCGGCGATATCGCCGCGGGCAGCGTGCCTTATGCCATCACCCCCATGGGCCCGAGTGCCGTCGGGGTGGCGACACGTGCGGGCGTGAAGAGTCCGGTCGAGATCGGCGCCGAGGTGCTGCGTGCGCTCAAGGGCCGCGCCGAAGCATCACTCGGTGGTGCGCTGGTGGGCGCGGTCATCACCGTGCCGGCCTACTTCGACGATGCCCAGCGCCAGGCCACCAAGGACGCCGCGCAGCAGGCCGGCATCACCGTGCTGCGCCTGCTCAATGAGCCCACCGCCGCAGCGGTGGCCTACGGCCTGGACACCGCCAACGAAGGTGTCTACGTCGTCTACGACCTGGGTGGTGGCACCTTCGATGTGTCGATCCTGCGTCTGAGCCGTGGTGTCTTCGAGGTCTTGTCGACCAACGGCGACGCCATGCTCGGCGGTGACGACTTCGACGCCTGCCTGGTCAACTGGTTCTGTCTGCAGGACCCGCTGTTCGCCTGGAGCGAACTCGACCTGGCCGCGCTGCATGCCGCAGCACGCCGCGCCAAGGAGGCCATGAGCAGTGCCACCGAGGTGACCATGCACTGCGAGCGCCATGACGGCGCCACCCAGATCGCCCGGCTCACCCGCGAGGTGTTCGAGGCGCAGACGGCGGCCCTGGTGGTTCGCACCATCGGCCCGCTCAAACGTGCACTGCGCGACGCAGGCGTGAAGGCACCCGACGTCGACGGCATCGTGATGGTCGGTGGCTCGACTCGTATGCTGCATGTGCGCCGCGCGGTGAAGGACATCTTCGGCCGCGAGCCCTACACCGACATCGACCCGGACCAGGCCGTGGCCATCGGCGCAGCCATCCAGGCCGATCAGCTGGCCGGCAACCGCGCGGTGGGTGACAACGGCCTGCTGTTGCTCGATGTGTGCCCGCTCTCGCTGGGCATCGAGACCATGGGTGGCCTGGTCGAGAAGATCATCCCGCGCAACACCACCGTGCCCACGGCGCGTGCGCAGGACTTCACCACCTTCAAGGATGGCCAGACCGCGATGGCCATCCACGTGGTGCAGGGTGAACGCGAGCTGGTGAACGAGTGCCGCTCGCTCGCACGGTTCACGCTGCGCGGCATACCGCCGATGGTGGCGGGCGCGGCGCGGATCCGCGTGACGTTTCAGGTCGATGCCGACGGGCTGTTGTCGGTGAGTGCGAGTGAACAGACCAGTGGCCTGCAGGCGCATGTCGAGGTCAAGCCGAGTTATGGCCTGGCCCACGACACGGTGGCCGAGATGCTGCACAGCGCCATGACCAGCGCCGATGCCGATGCCGCGGCGCGTATGTTGCGCGAAGCCGAGGTCGAGGCGCGTGGCCTGCTGGACGCGGTCGACGCCGCCCTGCATGCCGACGGGGCCATGCTGACGCCGCGCGAACAACTCGCCATCCTGCGCGCCATGCAGGACGTGGCCGACCTGCTCGAACAATGCCTCGAGAGTGAAGGCGTCAACCTGGCCGAGCAGAAGACCCTGCGTACCCAGTTGCGTTCAGCCACCGAAGGCCTCAACAACGCCACCACCACCTTTGCCGGGCGGCGCATGAACGCCCGTGTGAACGAAGCGCTGAGCGGGCGCAGCCTCGACCAGATCTCGAGCTGAATCACCCGTGCCAGATCGGAACCATTCGATGACTCTCGCCGACCGCCCGTCGACCGATGCAACCACGTCCACTGCCACGGGGGCTGTGGACAGCATTGCCGCCGCGCAGACATCGGTCGACGTGACTGCGCCGGCAGCACTTGCCACGGCCAAGCCACAGACCCGTGTCACGGTGTTGCCGCATGCCGACTTATGCCCACAGGGCGCCGAGTTCGACGCCCGCCAGGGCCGCAAACTCGTCGACGCCTTGCTCGAACACGGCATCACCATCGAACACGCGTGTGAGAAGGTGGGCGCCTGCGCCACCTGCCACGTGCATCTGCGTGCCGGTGCCGAAGCCATCACACCGGCCGACGACGAAGAAGAAGACCAGCTCGACGCCGCCTGGGGCCTGGACGCCCAGTCGCGCCTGGCCTGCTGCGTGAAGCTCAAGGGGCCGACCCTGGTGGTCGAGCTGCCGCGCTACACCAAGAACCACGCGCGTGAAGCCTGAGCGGGGCTGAGCCTACCGGCGTCGGCGTGCATGGGCGCGGGAACTGCGCCATCAAACAACTTCGATCGACGGGCGGCCTGCGGGCCGCCCGGTCGTTTGTGATCATCACATGCGTGTAGGCGCGTCTGTGTGTTGACTCGATGCCACCGTATCGACCGGGCACGTGCCCGGCAGTCCGGTCGACCGGGCCTGTCGACAACTGAACAATCAATACAGCCCAACGGCCCATCGTGACCGATGGCTGTGACCGAAACACCCCGTCCCGACAGTGTGTTCATAGTGTGGTGATGCTTGGCACAACGCTTGCGAACAGGTAGGTCATCCCCCGGAGTTCAACATGACCCCCGCCACCCTCAGCCCCAGCATCACCAGTGCTTCACGATCGTTGACTCTCAACGACACGACACTTCGTGACGGCGAGCAGACCGCGGGTGTGGCCTTCAGCGACGACGAGAAACTCGCCATCGCTTGCGCCCTGGACGCAGCCGGTGTGCCCGAGCTGGAAGTTGGTGTGGCCGCCATGGGCGAGGCCGAGATCGAACTGATCCGTGTCATCACACAAGCCGGCCTGCAAGCCCGCACGATGGTGTGGGCACGCATGAATGAACTCGATCTGCGCTCGGCCGCACGTTGCGGCGCCGATCTGGTCCACCTCGCGGTGCCGGTGTCCGACCTGCAGATCGAACGCAAGCTCGGCAAGAGCCGCGCCTGGGTGCTGGACATGGTGCAGCGTTGTGTGGCGTCGGCCCGCGCCGCTGGCCTCACGCCGAGTGTGGGGCTCGAGGACGCATCACGCGCCGACGGCAGTTTTCTGGCCCAGGTGGCCGAGGTGGCTCAGGCTGCCGGTGCCGTGCGGCTGCGTTATGCCGACACGCTGGGCATCCTCGAACCCTTCGGCACCTTCGATCGCATCACCGCCTTGCGGCGTGTGTGTGACCTCGACATCGAGATGCATGCGCACGACGACCTGGGCCTGGCCACCGCCAATACCCTGGCTGCCTACCGGGCTGGTGCGACGCATGCCAGCGTCACCGTCAACGGCCTGGGTGAACGCGCAGGCAATGCCGCGCTGGAAGAGATCGTGATGGGCCTGCGCCATCTGCATGGTGTGGAGTCGGGGGTGAACAGCCTGGCGCTGCCGGCCCTGTCGCGCCTGGTGGCGGATGCTTCACGCCGGCCGATCGCGGCGGGCAAATGCATCGTCGGCGCCGAGGTGTTTTCGCATGAGTCGGGCATCCATGTGGATGGCCTGCTCAAGGACAGCCGCAACTACCAGGGCTTCGACCCCGCTGAGCTGGGTCGCAGCCACCGTTTCGTGCTGGGCAAACACTCGGGCACGGCCGGCCTGCGCGCCGCTTACCGTCGCCTGGGCTTGCAGCTGCGCGACGACCTGGTGCCGCTGCTGCTCGAACGCATCAAGGCCTTTGCGGTGGCAACCAAACGCGAAGCCAGCGATGTCGAACTCCAAGCGCTGTACCACGAGCTGTTCGACCACATCCATCTCGATCTTTGCGCCGACCCGCTCGCCGAACACGCGATGCGTATCGCACAGGCAGCCTGAGCGGCTGCACCCTTGTTCACCCCTCGACCACTCAACCCACGGAGGCATGCATGAACGGCTTCATCGACCAGCTCAAGGCCCTGTCCAGCGCCAATGAATTCCTCGAGTTCTTCGGCATCGCCTACGACGAACGTGTCGTCAACGTGAACCGGCTGCACATCCTCAAGCGCTTCTATCAGTACCTGCACCGCGCCGAAGGCCTGGCCGGGCTGAACGAGATCGAGATGTTCAAGCGTTACCGCGAGCTGCTGCTGCAGGCCTATGCGGACTTCACC
This sequence comes from Candidatus Intricatilinea gracilis, assembly GCA_016702605.1. Lineage (GTDB taxonomy): Bacteria > Pseudomonadota > Gammaproteobacteria > Burkholderiales > Burkholderiaceae_C > Sphaerotilus > Sphaerotilus gracilis. The sequence goes on along the minus strand of JADJDQ010000002.1, from coordinate 550,321 downwards.
GTGTCGACCGCGGCCAAGGAAAAGGTCTTCAAGGTCTTTCAGGACGTGGACGGGCAGTCGCATGTGTCGATGGCGGGCCTGAAGAACAGCCTGGCCGATCGTCGCAAGCCCGCCGTGGGCATGCAACAGGCCATGCGCGCCGCCTGAAGCCGACGCCCGCAGACGTCGCCGCACCGGTCACTTCCAAACCTTCTTTCGAGTCACTCAGGAGACCCGTCCATGCACATCGTTGTCTGCATCAAGCAGGTGCCCGATTCAGCCCAGATTCGTGTGCACCCGGTGACCAACACCATCATGCGCCAGGGTGTGCCGGCCATCGTCAACCCCTACGACCTGTTTGCGCTCGAAGAAGCGCTGCGCCTGAAGGACAAGTTCGGCGGGCGCGTGACCATGCTCTGCATGGGCCCGCCGCAGGCCGAAGACGCGCTGCGCAAGTGCATCAGCTTCGGTGCGACCGACGCCATCCTGGTGACCGACCGCGCCTTTGCCGGCGCCGACACCTTGGCCACCAGTTACGCGCTGACGGCCGCCATCCGCAAGATCAGCCAGGATCAGGCGGTCGATCTGGTGTTCACCGGCAAACAGACCATCGACGGCGACACCGCGCAGGTCGGCCCCGGCATCGCCAAACGGCTGGGCTGGAACCTGCTGACCTATGTCAGCAAGATCAACGACCTGGATCTGGATGGCCGTTCGATCACCGTGGAGCGCCGTGCCGAAGGCGGTGTGCAGCGCCTGCAGACCAAACTGCCCAGCCTGATCACCATGCTCGAAGGCACCAACGAGATGCGCTTCGCCACCATGGACGACATGCTGCGCGCAGCGCGTGTGCCGGTGCGCAAGTGGAACAAGGACGACGCCGGCATCGAGGACATCACCAAGATCGGCCTGAAGGGCAGCCCCACCATCGTCAGCAAGGTGTTTGCGCCCAAGTCGCGCAGCCAGCGCGCCGACATGCAGGAGGTGGGTGATGGCGCCAACGTCAACGACGTCTGCCTGAACCTGCTGCAGAAGATCTTCACCACCCACCCGACGCTCGAGCAAGAGACCGTCGAGCGCCTGAGCGCTTGAACGCCCGAGCCGCTGCGCCCCCATCCACAGGAGTAGACACATGGCCGAACCCGACAAGCCCGCAATGGCAGCCGCTGCCGCCGCTGGCGCCGCCAAGACTGCAGGCCGCAGTGGCCGCAGCACCGAACTGCCCGAGCACCTGAAGGCCTACAAGGGTGTCTGGGTCTTCATCGAGCACGACCGCGGCCAGGTGCACAGCGTGAGCTGGGAGCTGATGGGTGAGGCCCGCAAGCTGGCCGACAAGCTGGGCGTCGAGGTCAGTGGTGTGCTGCTGGGCGGCGCGGGCGACAAGCTCGAGGACTATGCCAAGGAGGCGTACGTCTACGGCGCCGATCACTGCTACATCATGCGTAACCCGGTGCTGCAGGGCTACCGCAACGAGCCGTTCACCAAGGGCCTGACCGACCTGGTCAACACCTACCAGCCCGAGATCATGCTGCTGGGCGCCACCACCATGGGCCGCGACCTGGCCGGTTCGGTGGCCACCACGCTGGGCACGGGCCTGACGGCAGACTGCACCGAACTCAACATCGACGGTCGTGCACTGGCGGCCACGCGCCCCACCTTTGGCGGCAGCTTGCTGTGCACGATCATGACGCTGGCCTACCGGCCGCAGATGGCGACGATGCGCCCGCGCACCGCGCCCATGCCCAAACGCGACGAGAGCCGCAGCGGCGACATCATCACGATGGAGCTGGGCATGATCGAGACCGACATCGTCACCAAGCTGCTCGAATTCATCCCCGATGCCAACCGCAACACGGTGAACCTGGCCTATGCCGACATCATCGTCTCGGGCGGCAAGGGCCTGAAAAATGCCGACAACTTCAAGCTGGTGTGGGAACTGGCTCGTGTGCTGGGCGCCGAGGTGGGTGCCACACGCGCCGTCACCCAGGCCGGCTGGTGCGAGACCGAACGCCAGGTCGGCCAGACCGGCAAGACGGTGCGTCCCAAGCTCTACATCGCCGCCGGTGTGAGTGGCGCCATCCAGCACCGTGTGGGCATGGAGGCGTCGGACGTGATCGTCGCGATCAACACCGATGCCAACGCGCCGATCTTCGACTTCGCCCACTACGGCATCGTCGGCAACGCCATGCAGGTGTTGCCGGTGCTGACGCAGGCATTCCGTGTCCATCTGGACAAGCGCATCCGCAAGGTTGCTTGAAGGAGCCGTGATGGAACTGTGTCATTCAACGCGCGCCATCCCCTCGGGGGATCGGCTGATGTATTCGTCAGACGAGGGGTTGTCATGAGTCCTGAGAAATTCGATGCCATCGTCGTGGGTGCGGGCCCGTCGGGCAACGCCGCGGCGTACACGCTGGCCAAGGCCGGCCTCAAGGTGCTGCAGATCGAGCGCGGTGAATACCCGGGCTCGAAGAACGTGCAGGGCGCCATCCTGTACAGCGATGCGCTGGAAAAGATCATCCCCGACTTCCGCGACGATGCGCCGCTGGAACGTCACATCATCGAACAGCGCATGTGGCTGCTCGACGACGTGAGCTTCGTCGGCACCCACTACCGCAGCGACGACTACAACAAGCCGCCCTACAACCGCTACACCATCATCCGTGCGCAGTTCGACAAGTGGTTCAGCGCCAAGGTTCGCGAAGCCGGCGCCCTGCTGATCTGCGAGACCACCGTCGAGCAACTGCTGATGGACGGTGACCAGGTGGTGGGTGTGCGCTGCGACCGCCTGGGCGGCGACGTGTTTGCCGACGTGGTGATCCTGGCCGACGGTGTCAACTCGACGCTGGCGCGCAAGGCCGGTTTCCACGGCGAACTGTCGAGCAAGACGGTGGCGCTGGCGGTCAAGGAAATCCTCTTCCTGCCCGAGGAGGTGCTGCAGTCGCGCTTCAACGTCAAGGAAGACGAAGGTGTCGTCATCGAACTGATGGGTTCGGTCACCGAAGGCATGGTCGGCACGGGTTTCCTGTACACCAACAAGGATTCACTCACCATCGGTGTGGGCTGCATGCTCGGCGACTTCAAGGACAACCCCAAGAAGACCACGCCCTACGCGCTGCTCGAAAAACTCAAGGCCCATCCGTCGATCGCCCCGTTGATCGAAGGCGGCGAGATGAAGGAGTACTGCGCTCACCTCATCCCCGAAGGTGGCTTCAACGCCGTGCCCAAGGTCTACGGCAATGGCTGGATGATCGTGGGTGACTCGGGTGGCTTCGTCAACTCGGTGCACCGAGAAGGCTCGAACCTGGCGATGACCACCGGCCGTCTGGCCGCCGAGACGGTGATTGCCGCCAAGGCCTCGGGCAAGCCGATCACGGCCAACAGCCTGGCGCCGTACAAGAAGGCGCTGGACGAGAGCTTCGTGATGAAGGATCTCAAGAAGTACCGCCACCTGCCCGAGGTGCTGGAAACCAGCCCGCATTTCTTCACCGTCTATCCGGGCCTGGTGAACCGCGCGGCGCATTCGATGTTCACCGTCGACGGTGTCGACAAGAGCAGCAAACAACGCGAGGTGATGGGCAGTTTCAAGTCGGCGCGCAAGCTCACCGGCCTGGTGGGTGACGCATTCAAGATCTGGAGGGCCACGCGATGAGCCACGTCAGTTCGGTCAATGTGGAAGAAAAACTCTTCCAGAACCGCTACAAGGTCGACCACGGTCGCCCGCACATCAAGATCAAGAAGCCCGAGGTCTGCGCCAACGACTGCAAGGCCCAGCAGTGCACCTATGTGTGCCCGGCGGCCTGCTACAAGGCCGAAGGCAACGGCAACGTCACGCTCATCACCGACGGTTGCCTCGAATGTGGCAGCTGCCGCGTCGTCTGCTCCGAGTTTTCCAACGTCGCCTGGGAATATCCGCGCGGTGGGCACGGCATCCTTTTTAAGTTCGGTTGAATATATGAACGACGTCGAACTATTTTTAGCACACGCCATCCAGCTCGAACGCGAAGCCGCCCGGCGCTATGAAGAACTCACTGCGGCGATGACGACCGACGGCAATGCCGAACTCAAGGAGTTCTTCGCGCGCATGGCCTTCTTCTCGCGCAAACATCTGGCCGAGGCGGTGGCGCGCGGCGGTTTTCGCGATCTGCCCGAGATGGGGCTCGACGACTATCAGTGGCCTGATGGCACGTCGCCCGAAACGGCCGAGTGGGCCGGGGTGGACGCCCAGATGGACGGCATCGACGCCTTGAACCTGGCGCTGGGCAGCGAGCGGCGCGGCCATGCCTATTACGCCGCCATTGCAGCCACGACCCAGGACCTCGAGCTGCGCGGCATCGCGGCCGAATTCGCCGACGAAGAATCACAACACGTCGCCGAACTCGAACGACTGATTGCAGCCCGCACGCGCGCAATTTGACATTCGTCAAATCTTGACGACCGGACACAAATTCGGTCCGCATTGGCCCTGACCGGGCCGGTTTCTTGCACTTCATCTCACGCAGCCCGGCGCCACAACCACTGGCGCCCCGGGTCGATGCGCAACAAGCCCCGGCGCACATCATCCGTGCATGCACCGGGCGCCAAACACGTGAGAGAGGTCGACCATGCTCCGCGCCAGCCAACAGGAACGTTCACACGTCGAGCTGATCACCGTCTACGAGATCTGCCGCATCCTGGGCAGTTCGCTGGACCTGCAACGAAGTTTCCGCGCCGCGCTCAATGTGTTGACGGCGCACGTCGGCCTGGAGCGCGCCATGATCGTGCTGGCCGACAAGGAAGAAGAACAGCTGCGCGTACACACGGCCGTTGGCATGGACCGCGCGCAGTTCGACCGTGGCTCGTGGGACAACGGCGAAGGTGTGATCGGGCGGGTCTACCAGTCGGGCATGCCGGTCACGGTGCCCGACGTCAGCCAGTCGGCCGAGTTCATCGATCGCACCGGCGCCTTCAGCGCGCAGGACGGGTTGATGATGTCCTTCATCGTCGTGCCCATCAAGACCGAACATGCCGTGCTGGGCGTGCTGGCTGCGCAACGCAGCGTGGAAGGAAATGCCCGGCTGTCGGATGATCAGCGGGTGCTCACCATGGTGGCCGCCTTGATGGCGCAAAGCCTGGTGTTGTCGCGCGCAGTGAGCGCGGAACATCAGCGCCTGTTGCTCGAATCGACCCGGTTGCAAAAGGCGCTCAAGCCCGAGCCCATCGGCGCGCCCACACTCGACAACGTGGTGGGGTGTCGCGCGCCATGCAGCAGGTGTTTGCCGAAGTGCACCAGGCCGCACCCTCACGCGCCACGGTGCTGCTGCGCGGTGAATCGGGCACCGGCAAGGAGGCGATCGCGCGTGCCATCCACTTCCTGTCGCCGCGCAAGGACCAGCCCTTCATCAAGGTCAACTGCGCCGCACTGACCGAGTCGCTGCTCGAAAGCGAGTTGTTCGGACATGAGCGCGGCGCCTTCACCGGCGCGGTGGGGGACCGCAAGGGCCGCTTCGAGCAGGCCCATGGTGGCTCGTTGTTCCTGGACGAGGTGGGTGACATCTCGCCGTCCTTCCAGGCCAAGTTGCTGCGTGTGTTGCAGGAGCGCGAGTTCGAACGGGTGGGGGGCAATCGTTCGATCAAGGTCGACGTGCGCCTCATCTTCGCGACCAACCGCGATCTCGAGAAGATGGTGGCACGGGGTGAGTACCGCGCCGACCTGTACTACCGGATCAATGTGGTGTCGATCTTCCTGCCGCCGCTGCGCGAGCGTCGCGACGACATACCGCCGCTGGTGAACCACTTCATCGCCCGCTTCAACAAGGACAACCGGCGCAAGCTGCGTGTTGCGCCCGATGCCATGGAAGTGCTCACGCACTGCTACTGGCCCGGCAATGTGCGCGAGATCGAGAACTGCATCGAACGCACCGCCACCATGGTGCAGGGCGACGTGATCCGTGGGGTGGCCTTTCCCTGCAGGCAAAACCGCTGCCTGACCCAGACGCTGCACCACGTCGACAAGGCCGATGCCGTGTCACCCATCAGCATGCCCACGCCATTGCACCTGCCGCTGCGTGCACCGGCCCGCGAGCCGGGACGTGAGGTGGCCCGCGAGCCTGCCACTGCAGCCGCGCGGTCGAGCTGCAGCGACTGCGCCTCGGCGCCGGCCTCGGGCGCGCCGTCGGGGTTTGTGCCCGACACGGGCTGGGGCGGCGTCGACTCACCCGACGAGGTCGTTCGTATCGGCCCGACCGAACACATCGCCAGCACACCACGCCAGTTCGGCAACGAACCACCCGAAGGTGAACGCGAGCGCCTCATCTGGGCCATGGAGCAATGTGCCTGGGTGCAGGCCAAGGCCGCACGCCTGTTGCGCGTCACGCCGCGTCAGCTGGGTTATGCGCTGCAGAAGCACAACATCGAAGTGCACAAGTTCTGACGCGTCGCAGCGCTTGCCTTGTCGAACGCCGGGCCCAGCCCGGCGTTTGTACTTGTGCGACGCACATGTCTTCTTTGTCGCGATCCACACACAGGCCGACGCGCCGCCCAATCGTCGCAAGTGCTTGATTCATGGGCCTTTCCCTGTGGCGCACGGGGTTGGCACGGCTCTCGCAAAACAGCCTGCATCACCGCCCATTTGTGGCGGCCCCCATGAACGGAGTTGCCATGTCGTCTGCCACCACCTTCGTCAACATCGCTGACCTGCGCAAGGGTCGTCAGGTGGTCAGCCAGATGATCGACCTGCCTGCCACCGGCGGCGGCTGCGGCACCAGTGGTGGTGAAGGCAAGGCCAGTTGTGGCTCGTCGGGTGGCCCCGACGACATGCCGGCCGAGATCTGGGACAAGGTCAAGAACCATCCCTGCTACAGCGAAGAGGCACATCACCACTTTGCCCGCATGCATGTGGCCGTGGCACCGGCCTGCAACATCCAGTGCAACTACTGCAATCGCAAGTACGACTGCAGCAACGAATCGCGCCCCGGTGTGGTGAGCCAGAAGCTCACGTCCGAGCAGGCCGTGAAGAAGGTGCTGGCCGTGGCCAGCGAGATTCCGCAGATGACGGTGCTCGGCATTGCCGGCCCGGGCGACGCACTGGCCAATCCCAAGAAGACCTTCGACACGATGCGTGCGCTGAGCGAGAAGGCGCCCGACATCAAGTTGTGCCTGTCGACCAATGGCCTGGCTCTGCCCGACATGGTCGACGAGATCTGCAAGTACAACATCGACCACGTCACGATCACCATCAACATGGTCGACCCCGAGGTGGGCGCCAAGATCTACCCGTGGATCTTCTGGGACCACAAACGAGTCACCGGTGTCGAGGCTTCACGCATCCTGCACGAGCGCCAGATGCTCGGGCTCGAGATGCTGACTGCACGTGGCGTGCTCACCAAGATCAACTCGGTGCTGATCCCCGGCGTCAACGACGAACACCTGATCGAGGTGAACCGCGAGGTCAAGAAACGCGGCGCCTTCCTGCACAACATCATGCCGCTGATCAGCGAGGCCGAACACGGCACCGTCTTCGGCCTGACCGGCCAGCGTGGCCCGACCGCACAAGAGCTCAAGGCCGTGCAGGACGCCTGCATGGGCGGTGCCAACCTGATGCGCCATTGCCGCCAGTGCCGCGCCGATGCCGTGGGCCTGCTCGGTGAAGACCGCAGCGAGGAGTTCACGCTCGACAAGATCGAGGCCATGGACGTGGTCTACGACCTCGACAAACGCCGCGCCTACCAGGCCAAGGTCGAACTCGAACGTGAGTCGCAGCACCAGGCCAAGGTCGACGCCCTCGCCGCCGCTTTCGACCTCGAGAACGTCGCCGCCGACATGAAGGTCCTCGTCGCCGTGGCGACCGAAGGCCACGGCAAGGTCAACCAGCATTTCGGCCACGCGACAGAGTTCGTCAGGTGATCGAGCTCCCAAGGGCTCGCACGCCCCGAGCGCGGTGAGCGTCCGGCTGTTCGGTGGGTCACCGCCGCGTCGACCTGTATTGCCAGGGCGGCTACGGCGAGGACGAGCAACTGCCGTCGATCGTCAACGCCATCAACGACTGCCACGCCGTGCTCGTGTCGAAGATCGGCGCATGCCCGCGCGACGAACTCACGGCCGCCGGCATCGAGCCGGTCGATCAGTACGCCCACGACTACATCGAGAAAGCCGCACTCGGCTGGTTTGCTGATTACCGCGCTCGTGTCGCCAGTGGTGCCATCACCCATCAGCCGCGTGGTGACGCATCGATCCGCCAGGGTGCCTACACCGGCGCCGCCGCGGCCTGATCGATCCGAGTCCCGATACCCGCGCTGACCAGATCCTCTTTCCCCCAACGACCCCAGCCCTCACGCCCAGGAGATCACCATGGCCTACAAGATCATTTCGTCGATGTGCACCGCCTGCTCGGCCTGCGAACCCGAGTGCCCCAACGTCGCCATCCGCGAAAAGGGCGGCACCTACATCATCGACCCCAAGAAGTGCACCGAGTGTGAAGGCCAGTTCGACTCGCCCCAGTGTGTGGCGGTGTGCCCGGTCGACGGCTGCATCAAGAAGGTGTGATCGTCATGCTGCAACCCAACGTCACCGTCACGGCCGCTGCCGAGAAGTTCATCCGCCGCATGGTGCGGTTCTCGGTCAACCCGACCGGGGGATTCCGCCTCACGGTGTCGCCGGGGGGCTGCTCGGGCTACACGTCCGAATTCACCGTCGAAGCCGCACCGCTGGCCAACGACAGCGAAGTCGACATCAACGGCATGAAGCTGTACCTGCCGGCCGAGAGCCGCCTGATGCTCGACGGCGTGACCATCGACTTCGCCGAAACGCCCACCAGTTCGGGCCTCACCTTCATCAACCCGAACGCCGCCTCGTGCGCGTGTTCGAGTTCGTCGGACGCGGCACCGCCTGCGCAGGCGACGGTGTCGGTGTCGTCGATCACGCGTCGTTCACCGGTCGTGGCGCGATAGGCCGATCGGCATCCTCACGACCATGGCCACCCCGTCCTCCAGCAACAGCACCGTCCGTCCGACCGACGTGACGAGCCTGGACGACTTCGACGCCGCCGTGCTGGGCCATGGCCTGCCGCCCGCCGCCGAACAGGCCTTGCGTGAGGCGGGTTTGCTGCGCCACGACCCACCGGCCGAAATGGCCGCTCTGATGCGTGCGCAGGCGCTGGCGCCCGAGCATCCGGCCGTGGCCATCGCGTTCTACCGCTTTCACTTCTACGGTCATCGCCTGCCGGCGGCACGTGGTGTGGCACGCCAGGCACTGGTCATCGGTGCACGTGCGCTGGGTCTGCCCACGGTCTGGCGCGACGTGCCCGCAGTGGCCCTGCCGAACGCACTCGACCACGCGCCGACACGCTTCTACCTCTGGGTGCTCAAGGGTTACGCCTACCTGAGCCTGCGCCTGGACGACCCGGTCGAAGCGCGCGATGCCCTGGCCAAGCTGCGTGCGCTCGACCCTGGCGATGTGGTCGGCGGCGCCTTGCTCGAAGCGCTGCGCCAGCGCCAGTTGCGCCGCCAGCAAGTTGCCGTTGATGGCGAGGACGATGAGGACGACGGCCCGGCGCTCACTGCCTTCGGCGCGGCCGCCTGGGCACGTGTGGATGCCATCGATCGGGCCATGTCTTCACGCGACACAGCCCCTGAGCCTTCCGCCAGACCCGTCGAGCCTGCCGCCGCGTCCGTTGTCGCCGATGCCGAGCCCGATCCTGACTGGAGCGACATCGGCGCCCAGCACTGGCAAGGTGGCCCGCTCGACTGCGCGGCCTGCCCCCATGCCGCGCTGCGCGCCACCGGTGGGTGTGAGCCGGGCCGCAGTTGCATGCAGGACGCCTATGCGCGGCGCATCGACCGATTCTTTCGCGGCCACCGCGAGCTGGCCCGTCACCATCTGGACCACGGTTACTTCGAGGTGCGGGCCATTGCCGCGCGGTATGCCGATGTCTTTCATCTGCCGCCGCTGATGAACGACCCGGACGAGACCGTGCGCCTGCAGGTGGCCCTGCGCCTGCCGCAGCGCCTGTTGCTCGAGATGCGCGCCGACCCGCACCGCGAAGTGCGCATCCGGGTGGCCTTGCGGCTGGCGACCGAGCACCTGTCGTCCATGGTGCATGACGCCGACTACCAGGTGCGCGCCACCGTGGCTCGGCGACTGCCCGAGGCCCTGTTGCCGCTGCTGATCGCCGACGTGGATGTGCAGGTGCGCCGCGAGGTGGCACAGCGCCTGGCCATGCCGGCCTTGTGGCGCCTCGCCGCCGACCCCGAAGCCGATGTGCGCCGCATCGTGGCCGAACGCCTGCCCGCGCCGCTGCTGGCCGTTTTTGCCGACGACACGGATCTGCTGGTGCGCTGGCATGCGGCAGGCCGTGCCGACATCGACCTGCTGCGCCGTTTCTCGCATGACGTCGAAGCCGACATCCGCGAACGTGCCGAGCAACGGCTGGCCGAACTGGCCGCAGACCATCCTGCCAGTGAACCGATGCCGCTGGTTGCAGCCACGGTGTCGGCCATCCAGCCGCATGAGTCGCTGCCCGGCACGTCGCCCGTCACCTTGCATCCGGTCTGACCGCCCAGCCCCTCACGACCATCCGGACCACCAGGAACCACCATGGCCGACGACATCAACCGCGACAGCGACACCGTCGAGATCACCGATCCGCCGCGATTTGCCATGGGTGAACGGGTGGTGAGCCGCACGGTGATCCGCAACGACGGCACCTACACCGGCAAGGACATCGGCGAGGTGCTGGTCAATCGCGGCGAGATCGGCTTCGTCACCTCGATCGGCACCTTCCTGCAGCAGTTCTACGTCTATGCGGTCGAGTTCGTCGAGAGCGGCCACAAGGTGGGCATGCGCGGCAAGGAGATCTGCACGCTCGACCATCTGCCGCCCGAGGTGATGGCGCAACTCGGCGACCGCGCCGGGCAACTCGCCAGCCTGCGCTGACAGGCTTTTCTTCCATCTGCACCCGCTGGAGTCACCCATGATCGAACCCCGTCTGCCCAGGTTTCAATGGGGTCAGCAAGTGCTGGCCACGGTCGACCTCTACAACGACGGCAGCCATCCCGAGGTGCCCGAGGATCACCTGCTCATCCCCACCGGTGGGGTGGGCGAGATCGTGCAGATCGGCCATCATGAAGAGGCCAACCTGCCGGTCTACATGGTCGACTTCGGCCTGGCCGTGATCGGCTGCCTCGAAGACGAGATCGAGCTCGATACGCGCCTCGGCAGTCTGGTTGCAGGTGCCCTGGCGGCCACGGCGGCCACGCCGGTGATCGCGGCCTGACCATGGCGGCGGCCTGCCCGACCATTTGGCCCGAGGCGACACCCGCCAGCACCGGCCTGGTCAGTGCGCTCGATGCGCGCCGAATCGAGAAGGCCCTGCCGCGCCGTGCCCGCTACAAGTACGTGCATCCGCGGGTGTTGCGCGAAGGTGCGGGCTGGAAGGTCGTCAGCCCCAACTGCTCACGCAGCATCCACCCGCAAGGCGGCGAGATCGACATCGCCTGGCTGGTGCCAGCCGAACAGGGTGGCTGGTTGCTGCATGCACGCAATCACAAGCAGGGCAGCTGGGTGCTCAAGCAACACGCCGCCACCTTGTCGGTGCTATTGACGCATCTGTGCTGGGACGCCGACCGGGAGTTCTGGCAATGAGCGACACCACACCCATCTACCTCGACCACAACGCCACCACCGAGCCCGGCGCCGAAGTGCTCGCGGCCATGCTCGAGGGCATGCGCAGCTTGTGGGCCAACCCCTCGTCGACCCATGCGCCGGGCCAGGCGGCACGTCGTGCCCTGGTGGCGGCACGCGGCCAGATTGCCGCGTTGCTGGGTTGTCAGCCGGCTGAACTGGTGTTCACCAGCGGCGCCACCGAGGCCAACCACATGGCCATGCTCGGCGCGTTGGCGCTGGGCCGGCGCCAGGGCCGCCATCGGCTGGTGCTGAGTGCGGTCGAACACCCCGGCCTGCTGGCATTGGCCGAACGGCTGAAGGGTGAAGGCACACCCGTCGACCTGATCGGTGTGGACGACCAGGGCCGGCTCGATCTGAACCAGGCCCGGCGTCTCATCCGCGGCGATGTGGCGCTGGTCAGCGTGATGGGCGCCAACAACGAGACCGGTGTGCGCATGCCGGTCAGTGACCTGGCCGAACTGGCGCATGCGGCCGGGGCCTTGCTGCATGTCGACGCCACGCAGCTGCTCGGCAAGAGCCTGGAGACCTTCGAGTCCGGCGGTGCCGATCTGTGGTCGGTGTCGGCACACAAGATCCACGGGCCCAAGGGCATCGGCGCGCTCGTCGTGCGCAAGGGCCTGGCGCTGCCTGCGCTGCTGAGCGGGCGCCAGGAACGCCAGCGCCGTGGTGGCACCGAGAACCTGCCGGCCATCCTGGGTTTTGCTGCGGCGGCCGATCGTTGTCTTGCCACGCTGGATGCCGACCTGGCGCACATGACGGCCCTGTCGCTGCGGCTCGAGACCGGTCTGATCGCCGCCCTGCCGCAAGTGCAGCGTTATGGCGCGCTGGCCATACGTTTGCCCAACACCAGCTGCCTGCGCTTTGGCGCGCTCGATGCCGACCAGGTGCTCGGTCGGCTGGAACGTGCCGGTGTGCTGGCCTCGTCGGGCGCAGCCTGTTCGGCCGGTGGCACGCAACCCTCGCATGTGCTGCTGGCGATGGGGGTGTCGCCGCTTCTTGCCAAGGCAGCGGTGCGGTTCTCGCTCGGCCGCCACACCACGGCACACGACATCGACCGGGCCGTCGAAGCTGCTCGCGCCGCCATCGGCCCTTTGCTGCAGGTCGAAGTCGCTGCGCCAGATGCCTTCACTGCCGCCGCGTCGACCGGTGCCAGCACAGGGGTAGCCATGGCGGGCACCAGCCCGGCAGCCGCGTCTTCGCGACGCGCCGACGCCCAGCCGGCCTGACGCGCCAGCAACACCCAGATTCCTGTACTTCCCCCTCACGGAGATCCCGACCATGAAAGTGATGATTCGACGCAGCTCAGCCGGGATCCTCAGCGCCTACGTGCCCAAGAAGGACCTCGAAGAACCCATCGTCGCGCAGGAGCAGGCAGGCCTGTTCGGCGGCACCGTCACCCTGGCCAACGGCTGGGTGCTGGCCCTGCCCGAGATGGCGGCGGGCACGACCTTGCCGATCACGGTCGAGGCGCGTCGCTTGTCCGACGGCTCGGACTGAAGGGGCTCGGACCATGTCCTCCATCGATCCGGCCAGCCCGGCCCCATCGGCCGGCCCCGGCGCACCTATCGCGAAGCCCGATCTGCAGATCGCCCTGGCCGAGGCGCTGGCCATCGCCGACGCCGCGCCCGACGTGCGCGACGCCGCGCGGCGTCTGCGTGAACGGTTCGCGCCCTGCCGCGTGGTAGTGGTCGACGCCAGCGACATGCGCGACGACACACCCGCCGGCACGGGCGACAAGGCCCAGTTGCACTACGCCGCCAGCGACGGCCATTGCTGGAGCGTGAGCCGGCACGGCGCCAGTGCGGCCGGTTACTTCCTGTCGTGGAAGGACTGAGCCATGTCGGCCTTGCCCATCGTCCACCTGGACTCGCACGAAGGCACTCGGCCTGACGTCGATTTCGCCACCAACCCGGGCGCTGACGCAGACACCGAAGCTGAGCTCGACGCGGCCGGCGAAGACGAACTAGACCCCGGCGACGACTGGCTCACGCTGGCAGCACCCGACACCGGCGAGGTCGAAGCCGCGCTGGTGCAGGCCGCGCTGCAGCAGACAAGGCTGTCGGCCGGGCCGATGGTCGAACTCTTCGAGCAGCGGTATGCCGAGTGGCTGGGCCGGCGCCATGCCGTGGCGGTAGCCAGCGGCACGCTCGGCACCTGGCTAGTGATACGCGCCCTGGGCATCGGCCCGGGCGACGAGGTGGTGGCCTCACCCTACGGCTGGCACCAGGTGGCTCACGCCGTGAGCCTGGCTGGCGCCAAGGTGGTGTTTGCCGACATCAACTACTGGACCGGCTGCCTGGATGCCACACGTGCGGCGGCGCAGATCACCCCGGCCACCAAGGCCATCCTGGCCGGCAATGTCAACGGCCACCCCGCCGCCTGGGATGCCCTGCGTGAACTGGCCACGGCGCGTGGCATCAGGCTGATCGAGGATTCGACCGAAGCCATCGGCTCGCTCTACCAGGGCCAGCTGGTCGGCAGCTTCGGCGACGCCGCGGTGTTCGACTTCTCGCAACCCTCGGCGCTGTGTTGCGGCGAAGGTGGCATGGTCGTCACCGACGACGACACACTGGCCAGCGAGCTGCGATATCTGCGCTCGCGGTCGCTGCGTGATCGCCGTTCGGTGTCGGTCGGTTCACGTGTGCCGCTGCAGGCCAGCCTGAGCGAAGTCAGTGCCGCGCTGGGCATCGGTCAACTGGCGCGCATCGACGAGATCCTGGCCCGGCGCAAGCAGGTCGAAGCCATCTACCGCGACGAGATGCAGAGCTTCGAAGGCATCAAGCCGCCGTATGTGGGCCAGGGTGTCGACGAGGTGCACTGGATGGTCTACACGGTGCATCTGGGCAAACGTTTCACTGCCAGTGCCTGTGAACAGATCATCGACGACCTGTCCGAAGAACTCATCGAGGCGGTGGTCTATTGCCAGCCGCTGCATCAGCAGTTCGCTTACCAGCAGCAGGGCTGGCAGCGTGGCCAGTTTCCGCTGGTCGAACGTATCGCGGATCGCGCCGTGGCGCTGCCGTTTCATGCCCAGCTCGACGCCGGCCAGGTCAGGTTCATCGTCAAGACGATGAAGGACAGCTCGGTCAATGTCGGTGCGGGTGCCGCCATCTACTGAAGAAGAACCAGGACCTGCCATGAGCCTCGAACCAACCGTCACCAGCACCAGCACCGCCACGGCCAGCGAGGGCATGACCGGCACCGCCAGCTTCGACACCGTGAGTGAACTGCCCACCAGCGTCATCGACGCTCTGCAACACGGCCGCCTGGCGCCCTACCTCGGCGCGCAGATGCTGGCGTTGTGCCCTGTGGTGCCTGTGCCCGCCAACCCGGCCTTGCTGGTGGCCGAGCTCACCAGCAAGGCGTCGGTGCCGGGCAAGATCCGCCATCGCCTCACGGCCTCGGCGCAGTTCATCGAGAACTTCAAGCACCGCAAGACCCTGGTCGGCCTGATGGACCAGGCCTTTGCCGGCACACCCACACCGTCCGAGCTGCATGTGTGGCTGGCGGGGCTGCCTTTGCCCATGCTGGTCGATACCTGGTACGACAACACCCTGCGCAAGGCGCTCGAAGGGCGCAGTGACTGGGCCGAGGTGCAGGGCCTGTCGCAGTCCGAACACTTCGGCACCTGGGTCGGCTGGTACGGCGCCGATGGCAAGCCGGGTGATGCGCCGGCCTCCACCCTGACCACCGTGGTCTACAAACCCTGGGGCGGGCGCGCACCAGCCAGCAACTATCTGGTGTCCGACACCGACTATGTCGAGGTGCTGACCGAGATCGACATCCAGACGCCCATCCCGGCGCTGGTGCAGCAACGCCGCGCCAGCCTGGGCTTCCTGTTCCTCGGCTGCCGTTTCAATGACCAGCTGCCACGCGCCTTTGCCCGCCAGATCATGAAACGCTCGGCCGGTCCGCACTACGCCGTGTTGCCCGATGAGCCCACACGGATGGAAGCACGTTTCCTGGCCGAACAAGGCATCACCCGTATCGCCATGCCGCTGGCCGACGTGGCCGAACAACTCTGCGCCAGCACGGCATTGGCCGCCTGAACCCGGCCTGATCCAGCGCCGCACCACTGGTCGGTCAGGTCTGCGGTCACTGCCGCACCTGCCGACTGGACTGCTCGATCGACCCGTCCCCATGGGCCGTTTCGCCATCACCCCGTTCCCTTCGTCCATCCGCCCATCACCACAGGAGATCATCATGTCCACCCTCACCATCATGCCCAGCGGCAAGACCGTCGAAGTTGCCGAAGGCACCAACCTGCTGCAGGCCATCCTCGATGCCGGCGTGGCACTCACCAGCAAATGTGGCGGCGACGCCAAGTGCGGCGCCTGCCACCTGTCACTCACCGGTGGCCGCAAGGGGGTGTCGAAGATGACCGCCGCCGAGAACGCCAAACTCGACACCATCATCGGCATCGGCAGCAAGTCGCGCCTGGCCTGCCAGATGACACTGCTCGGCACCGAGCCGGTCACCGTCGAGCTGCTCAGCGCGATCTAGGGCAGACTGCCGGCGCGCCGGCCCGGCAGGCGTGCACGCCGCATCACCCACTCACCACCTGCAGACAAGAGGAAAGATCCCTTCATGCTCGAGTTCGCCGTGGTGGGTGGTGGCTTGTGTGGCCTGGCGATCGCCCATGGCCTGCAGGCCCGCGGACGCGACTGGTGCCTGTTCGAGGCGCGCGAGCGTCTGGGTGGCCGGGTACTCACGGCCCGGGCGCGCAACGGCACACCGGTCGACCTGGGTGCCACCTGGTTCTGGCCGCCGAACCAGCCCAACATCACCCGCCTGGTGGCCGACCTGGGGCTGGCCAGCCTGACCCAGATCGACGACGGCTGCCTGCTGCACCTGAGCGACCCCAACCAGCCGCCGCAGACCGTCGCGCTGTCTGGGCAGCAGGCGCCGGACTCCGATGCTTCGACGGCCGCCACGTCGGAGGCGGTGCACGGCGGCGCCCGGCGGGTGGTGGGGGGCACCGGTGCCGTCATCCAGGCGCTGGCCCGGCCGCTGCCGAGTGAACGTCTGCGTCTGGGCCAGCGGCTTGTGGCCGTCATCGACCGGGGTGATCACGTCGAACTTCATCTGCGCCGCAGGGACGAAGCGGACTCGACCTCGTTCTCGGACATTGTCCTGACCCGTCGACTCGTGCTGGCGCTGCCACCACGGGTGCTCGATGCCACGGTCAGCTTCGAACCCGAACTGCCCGCCGCGACCCGCCAGGCCATGGTGGCTACAGCCACGTGGATGGCTTGTGCGGCCAAGGCCGGGTTCGTCTATCCACACGCCTTCTGGCGCGACAACGGCCACACCGGCAACGCCTGGGTGAGCCATCGGCAAGCCATGCTGGGCCAGGTGTTCGATGCCTGCGGGCCGATCGCGGAGCAGGCCGACGCCCGCCAAGGCGCTGCGCTGGCCGGTTTTGCCGCCATCCGTGCGGCGCTGCGCCCGGGTTTTGCGCTTAGCCGCGACCTGCTGCTGCTCAGTCAGATGGTGCAGCTGTTCGGGCCGCAGGCGGACGACGCGGCCCATCCGCCCGAACTGTTCTGGCACGACTGGGCCACCGAGCCCGAGACCTGCAGTCCGGCCGATCTGGCTGACGACGGCCGCGGTGCCGGCGCCCACCCACACTACGGCGACCCGGCGCTGAGCCTGCCGCTGTGGGGCGGCCGGGTGTTTCTGGCAGGCACCGAAACCGCCAGTCAGGGTGGTGGTTACCTCGAAGGTGCACTCGTCGCCGCCGCCCGCGTGCGCCGGCAACTGGCGGCGTTGAACGACGCATGACGCGGCGCAGGGCAGCAACTTCAGACAGCTCCGTGACCGCAGAACCCGCGACCACACAGGCCTTGCAGTGATGTACCACCGCTCGCTCCACGACATCGTGATGGACACCGGCCGGTCCATCGGCACCCTCACGCGCGAGATGCAGGGCGAGGACGAACTCTTTGCCAGCACCCTCACGCTGCGTGCGGTCGAGGCCCAGCTGCTCATCATGGCCCACACCCTGGGCAACCTGCCGCCCACTCTGCACCAGGCGCTGCTGCAGGTCGACTGGCTGGGCTGGGCCGCGTTGCACGACAAGCTGCGCAACGGCATCCAGCCCCGCCGCGAAGAGATCTGGTACGCCGTCATGGGCCTGGTGCCGCAGACGCTGGCACTGCTGAACGAACTCAGGCGCAAGCAGCCGGCCCTGTTCGAGCTGGACTACTGATGAGCTCCATGAAGCACTACGCACGCAGCCGCGCCTGGTGTGAATGGCCCGACTTTGCGCAATGGGCGGCAGCGGCGTCACTGGCCGTGGCCGACCCCGACGCCGCTGCGCTGTCGCCCTTCCTGCTGCTCTCGCTGCCCGGCATCAGCGCCGCACAACAGCGTGCCTGCGCCACCCGCTGGATGGCCGCCCGCCTGCTCGCCAGCGCGCCAGACCGGGCCGAGCTGGCAGCCGAGTTCGCCGCCGCCACTGCAAGCGACATCGCCGCGACGGCCGCCGCCGCCTTGCTGCACATCGACGCACCGGTCAGGAAGATCCGCCTGGGCTACCTCTCGTGCGACTTCCACCAGCACGCCACCGCGCTGCTCATGGTCGAGATGCTCGAAGCCCACGACGGCGAGCGATTCGAGTTGCACGCCTACAGCTACGGCGCCGACGACGGCCTGGGCATGCGCCAGCGCCTGCAGGCCAGCTTCCACCAGTTCACCGACATCACCGCCCTCAGCGACAAACAAGCCGCCCGCGCCATCCACGCCGACGGCATCGACATCCTCATCGACCTCAAGGGCTACACCGCAGGCACCCGCACCGCCCTGCTGATGTACCGCCCCGCGCCGCTGCAGGTGAGTTTTCTCGGCTACCCCGGCACCCTGGGCGGCGCCTGGTGCGACTACCTGGTCAGCGACCGTTTCATCACCCCCACCAGCGCCGCCGGCGACTACAGCGAAGCCCTGGCCTGCCTGCCGCACAGCTACCAGCCTCACGGCGGCCCGGCGCAGATCGGCCCGGCGCCAGCACGCGAAGCAGCCGGCCTGCCCGAACAAGGCCTCGTGTTGTGCTGCTTCAACCAGGCCTACAAGTTCACCCCCGAAGTCTTCGACATCTGGTGCCAGCTGCTGCACGACAACCCTGGCAGCGTGCTCTGGCTGCTGCGCAACGAACAGGCCGAAGGCAACCTGCGCGGTGAAGCCATGCAACGTGGCATCGCCCCGCACCGCCTCGTCTTCGCCCCCGACCTGCCCCAAGCCGAGCACCTTGCCCGCCTGCAACTCGCCGACCTGGTGCTCGACACCTCGCCCTACAACGCCCACACCACAGCCAGCGACGCCTTGTGGGCCGGCGTCCCCCTCGTCACCTGCGCGGGGGACACCTTCGCCTCCCGCGTCGCCGGCAGCCTGCTCCACGCCGTCGGCCTGGCCGAACTGGTCACCCACACCCTGGACGACTACGCCGACCTGGCCCACGCCCTGGCCGCCGACCCGCACCGTCTGCAAACCCTGCGCAGCAAACTCGCCGAGCAACGTCAACTCGCGCCGCTTTTCGATGTGGCGGCGTACACGCTGAGCCTGGAGGCGCTGTATGGGGCGATGTGGGACAGGCATCTGGCAGGGCTGGCGCCAGAGGCGGTGGGGTAGTTGCACGGAACAGACGCGCCGCCCCGTGCTGTGTAGCCAGGGTTTCCAGCGAGCGCGATTCAGCGGCAAACGGTGGCAACATTGGCCCATGCGAACGTCGGAAGCGCGTCCAAGCGTTTAAAACTATCTTCCGGTTGTCACGCCAGATTGAGACTGTAGAAAAAAAGCAGCCAAGGGGAGGAAATCCAAGATGAATCAAGTACTCGCAGTAATACGTCCGATCCGGAATCGGGGTCGGGCGGCGACGTTCGGGAGTTGTGGCTGTCGCCTGATAGTACGCTAGCACTTCAAGAGGTACTACGATCCCTGCGCCTAAATCTGTCTATCTCACAATCAATTGCCTAAACTTTCTGAGGGAGCACACATGAGAATCTCTGCACTTGTTTTCGGACTGTTTGTTGCGACCGCTGCAAACGCTCAGACCTATACACTTGCCGGCGACACGATCGATGCAGCAATTGTCCGCACAGTCGATTCAGGGTATGGTCTGGGTCGCATTTACGGATATGGCCTGGATGCGCCGTTCATCGCCGCAGAAGGGACAGCAGATCAACGCCAGTACAGTTCGGCGTTTACAATCAATGTTGATGGCGGTGCATTCGACATTCGCTTCCTCAACTCTGCTGGTTGGCAGGATGGGATTGTTCTTCGACTAAGCGACCTCAATTTCTCGCCGATTGGCACAAGCTTTCTGTCTGGCCTGACTGTTGACACAAATATCGTGGGCTATGGCCTCACCATAAGACCAGATTCAATTGATCTTGCGCTTGGTGGAACCCATTTTGACTCAAGCACGTACTTCGCAGGCAAGTTCAACGTCTCGGCAGTTCCGGAGCCTTCGTCCTTGGCTCTTCTCACGCTGGGTCTGATTGGGATCGCGTCAACCACCAGACGCACGCGCTGCTCGCAGCCACGCACGGTATAAGCCATCGAGGGGGACGCGCAGTCGCAGGCCTTCATTTCATTACGGACCATGCGCGTCCTGCCCCTGCGCACCCTCATCTCGTTCGATTGGGGTCATGAAGGTTGACCTCGCTGTCGTTTTCTCCGGCCTGATCCCCGCAGTTCGCCCCATCCGGCCCTGCACCTTCTAATCAGACTCTCCAAGACTATGAAACACACCCTCGCCATCGCCCTGCTTGCCATCGTGTCCACGCACGCGTCTGCAGCAAAGCCGTGCGAAGAACTGAAGGCCGAGATCGCAGCAAAGCTCGAAGCCGCGAACGTGAAGAACTACACCCTTGAAATCGTGGCGACAGACAGGGTTGGTGATGCAAAGGTCGTTGGAACCTGCGACTTGGGCACGAAGAAGATCACGTACACGAAGCAGTAGAGGCGCATCCGGGGCTTAAACACAAATCAATAAGGAGCGCCATGGCTAAGAGCCTGATCTCGTTTCCAAGTGCGGCCAACAATACGTTCAAGCCAAGGGGTCCTGGCCCTTGCGTGTACATGCGCGTGTCGAAGCAGCGATAGTGCGCCTATTGGCGCCAGTCGAAGATATCGTGTCGTGAAATCGCCCTCTGACTTCTGCAAGAAACATCCATGAAGCCCCTCTTGTTGTTGTTCGGTTGTCTGCTCATATCTGGCAGTTGCCTTGGTCAATCGACGCAGGGGCCTGGTTGTTATTCCCTACGTCAATATTTCGACGATACCAAGATGGCCAGTAAGGAGGTTGGCTACTCGTCGATTCCATTCAACAAGAAGTATGCTGAACTTACTGTCGAGCAAAAGCGCCTGTTCAAGTCTCAATACGACGCCATGGACGAGGCCGATGAGCCGCCGTACCCGATTGGCGGTCTCAAGGACATCTTTGACCCTATCGCCCGGGGTCAATCGAGCATCCTGCAACACGGCGAGGTGTCGGTCGATATTGAGATAGATGCCGCTGGTGCGGCAGTTACGGCACGGGTGCTGAAATCGCCAGGGCCACTCGCCAGTCAATTGGTGGCCGGTGTTGCACTGCTCGCAAAATACAAACCGGGGATTTGTGGCGGGACGCCTTGTGCAATGTCCTTTCCGGTCAGAGTCAATCTCGGTGTGCGGTGAGTTGGCAAGGTCGTCACAACCATTGGATGGCAATTCGATCGCTGCTGTCTAGTTGTCCGCGACGGTTTGCGCTACCTTTGTAGCTGCGCCGGATTGTGCAACTCTGGCGCCTGAATAAAAGATATGCCGGCCGATCTGCTGGATCTTTGCAGTCTGCTTCCGCCAGTAAGGCGTGACGTAACTGGCGTGATAGTAGAGGGCTTTGCCAAGCGATTCGATGCGTTTGCCTTCGATCGCGTGGCGGGCGGCCTTGCGGCTTTCGGCCCAGGAGGGGCCGGTGGGTTTGGGGAGTTTTTCCGCAGCTGCTGTCCATGAGAACTGCGAGGCGGCGTAAACGACGTCGCAAAGACTGTCGCCCCAGCGCCCGGTATTGAGGCGATTGATGGTGACATTGGCGATCGCCAACTTGCCGATGTGGTGTTCGACGCCGGCTTCGTAATAGACATTGAGGGCCAGGCAGTTTTCCTGGGTGGTCGGCACGTCGAGTGCGGGGGCGCCCTGGATGACCCGGGGTTGTGGATCTTTTTGCTGGGTCGGCGCGGCTCTGGTCTGACCGGACGCCGGTGTTGCACTGGCCTTTTGCAACTCGTTCGCGGCGGGTGATTGCGCGGCCGTTTCGGCAATCCTCTTGAGGCCGGCACAACCGGCGCAGGCCGTCACGATGGCCATGGTGATCAACAGTGATGAATTCATCATTCAACATCCGCATGGATTGTTTGTGTTGATTCCCTGTCGATCTGTCTATCAAACAGGCTGTTACGCCCTGTGCTGCTTATCGGCAGGTACGCCTTGGGCTTGAGCGCCTATCCGAGCGGCGGCCGGTTTCAGTGAATTAGTCGGTCCAATCGACTAGACTGGCAACGCCTCGCCACTCCTGGAGCTAGTTCATTCATGCCAGTTGAATCTGACTACCTGGTTCGACGCCTGGTGCCATCGGATGCCCGTCGTTCTTGTGGACGGCAAGGGTTTTGCTGCCGATTGGTACACCGCGCCAGGGGCAGTGGTCATTGACTGGGGTAGATCTTGAATAATGGTTCGTGGATGAGGTTTGGGGTGGCGCTGTTCTTGGCTGCTGCTGCACCAACTGCTTTCAGCCAGGTGATACCTGTGCTCCCATCGATAGCCGAAGATCAAGAGGCGAGGGAGAACTGCCTTGGCTTGCTGGCAGTGCTGCCTGTGGTTACTACACACTGGGCGGTGCGATACTGAGCCATCCGAACCACTTCGAAAGACCGACGTGCGCGACATCATTCCTGGCCTGGTTGTACTCGCCATCGGGCTGTTTACCGGCTCGTCGATGTTTCTGGGTAATTTCAGCCTGGGCGCAGTCTTCTTCGACCTGTTCGGCCTGTTCTTCATCGGCCGGGGTTTGTACAAGTTGTATTCGGCTCGGGCCAGGTGATGCGGCGTTGTTTGGGTCCAGTTGTGTTGCTGGCCAATCACAACTGGATGAGTCTGCTGACGTTACCCACTGCGTTCTCGTTTCGACCTGTGTCGTGTCGGCGCGGCCGTGATGGCAACTGGTGCGCACTAAGTCACATCATCCGGGGTGTACCGGGCAGGGGGTGAGCTGTTTGCGAGCTGGCGGCTGCGTAGGCAAGGGGAGTAACCACTCATCTTCCTCAGCCCCAACCAGCGACACCAGCCATGCCTACACGTTTCGACCCTGCTCGCACGTCTTGCGTCTCGTCCTCGTCCACCTTGCCGGGTCGTCCCCGGCGTCCAGCAGGGCCGCTGGCTCTGGCGCAGCTCACAACCGATCGGTGTGTCGACGGGCAGCGGGGTCGGCGTGTTGCCTTGCCCCCCCGTCGCCCCTGGGCGCAAAGCCTGTGGGCTGCCGTGTTGCCGGTCTTGCTGGTGGCCTGTGGTGGTGGTGACGACGGCGCGGCCGTGGTGGTTCCGCCACCGCCCGTGAGTGGCAGTGTGACCGTGGCCGCATCGCTCGGTGTGGTCGCCAATGCCGACGTGAGTGTGACTTGTGCGCCCACCGGCACGGTGCTGGGCACCGGCAGCACCAGCGCCAATGGCCAGGTCGTGGTGACGACCAGCGGTAGTTGCGCCGGCCCGGTGCTGGTGACGGTGAGTGGCCGCGCCGACGGCAGCAGCACCTACTTCGACGAGGCGCTGGTCAGCCCGGCGTTGTTCCCGGCCGGCACCAACCTGCGCGCCGTGGCGCCGGCTCTGACCAACCCGCTCAGCCTGGGCGTGACGGCGCTGACCGAAATCGCCACCCGTCAGGCGTTGGCCACGGCCGGCAGCCTGGGCGCGCTGAGCGCGGCGCAAGTGACGGCGGCCAACACTGCGGTGGTGACCCAGGTGCTGGGCGCCGGCGTCACGCTCGACATCCTGACCCCGCCCACACCGTGGCAGACCACCACCGCCGCCGGCAGCCTGGGCACCAGCGCGGCCGATCGTTACGCCTTCTACCTGGCCGGCCTGGCACGCATGGGCCTGGGTGAGACGGCGCCGGCGCTGGCCGTGACCAACGCGCTGGGCGGTGACCTGGCTGACGGCACACTCAGCGGCGCCAGCAGCGGCGGCTTCAGTTATGCCTCGGGTGCCAACCTGGCCAGCCAGCTGACTGTCGGTCTGAACGCCATGGGTTCGTATGCCAACAGCGCTTTGCAGACGTCGCTGGGCATCGTGGTCGGTACGCCGGTGGTGCTGAGCAGCGTCACACCGTCCAGCGGCGCGGTGGGCGACGACATCACCATCTCCGGCAGTGGTTTCAATGCCGACCCGACCAAGCTGGCGGTGAAGTTTGCGGTCGACATCCCGGCCACGGTGGTGAGCGCCACGGCCACCTCGGTGGTGGTGAAGGTGCCCACGGGTGCGAGCAACGGCGCCATCAGCATCACCAATCTGGCGACCAGCCTGAGCGGCAGCAGCAGCGGCAGTTTCACCGTCACCGGTGGCAGCCAGGCCACGGTGCCCGCCGTGCCGGCCGGGCTGTCGGCCACAGCCACGAGTGCCACGCAGATCCAGCTGAATTGGTCCGCGGCTGTGGGTGCCGCCAGCTACAACATCTACCGCTCCACCGGCGCCGGTGTGGTGACGAGTGCGGCCAACCTCGTCAATGCCAGCGCCGTGGTGCCCACCGGCTATGCCGACAGCGGGCTGGCCGCGTCGACGACCTACTTCTACACCGTCACCGCGCTCAACAGCGTGGGCGAAAGTGTCGGCGCCATCGAGGTGACCGCCAGCACCTTGAGCGCCAACGCGCTGGTCTGGCGCAACGCCACGGCGAGCCGGCAGTCGGTGATCTACGACCGCGCCTACTACCTGAACGGCAAGTTCATGACGCTGCACTTCCCGGGCGTGGTCAGCTCGTCGACCGACGGTGCCACCTGGACCACCTCGCAGACGGGCACCAATCACAGCCTCAAGGAGCTGGCTTTCGGCAACGGCCGGTATGTGGTGGCCGGTGTCGTTTCGCAGGCTGGTGGCAACTTCTTCAGCGTGTTGTACACGTCGGCCGACGCCGTGACCTGGACGGCCGCCACCACCGTACCGGTGGACCTGGCCGGCCGGCGCATCGACGCCCTGACGTTCGGCAACGGCAAGTTCACCGCCATCGTCAGTGGTGCGGGTGTGGCCGAACTCATCCACTCGACCGACGGCATCACCTGGACCAACGTGGCCACGCCGACCTTCTGGAACGACGCAATCGCCATCGCCTACGGCAACGGCAATTACGTGGCCTACGGCGGTGTCATCCAGGTGTCGACCGACGCTGTCACCTGGACCATGCCGGTGACCCGTACCACCACACCCAACCGCATGAAGTTCGTCAACGGCGAGTTCATGGTCCTGTTGCCCAACGGGCAGATCTCGACCTCGACCGAGGGCATCACCTGGAGCACTCGCAACACCGGCAGCACCAGGGCGCTCAACGACGTGAGTTACGGCAACGGCCTGTATGCCATTGCCGGCGGGTTCAACGCACAGTCCGTCACCGGCACCTTGCTGGTGTCGACCGACGGCCAGACCTGGACACTCAACGACCTGAGCGGTGTGGCGCCGGTCCAGCACCTCAACGGCATGGCTTTCGGCGACGGCAAGTTCCTGTCGGCCGGCAGCCTGGGGGCCTTGATCGTCACGCCTTGATGGCGGGGTCGGCCGGCGCCGCGGCCCGGCTGTGGCGGGTGGGGCGCGGCGCTTGCGGGCAGGTGCACCCTGGCGGCCGGCCCGGCCCCAGGTGGCGCGGGCCACAATGAGGCCCATCTCCCCACACCAAGGCCCCCCATGAGCATGAAGAAGACCGACCTCGAAAAACGCCTGGCCAAGAAGCTCGACGGCAAGCTGAAGTCGGGCATCGCGCCGCAGCGTTTCGGCAAGGGGGCGGCTGCGCAGGCCAAGGACAAGGCCGCCGATGTGCCGGCGCGCCCGGCGGCGCCCAAGCTGGTGCCGGTGTCGTGCCGGCTGCCGGCCGAACTGGTGGTGCGCCTGCGTGAACAGGCGGCGGTGATCGACGGTGGCATGAGTGCCGCCGTCACCTTGGCGGTCGAACAATGGCTGGCTGGCACGGCTGCAGGCAAGAAACCGCAGCCCTGACCTGCCGGCCGCGACCGGCCACCTGAGCCGCGCCGGCTCGACCCGGCTCAGGGTGTGGCGGCAAACCGCACGATGGTCGTGCGGGTCAACACGAGCAAGGCGCCGTCCAGCCCTACCAGCAGGCCGACCGGTGAACCCGCTACCCGTCCAAAGGCATAGGCGGCGTTGTTGTTGGCCAGGTCGAGGCGGGTGACAACGCCCGAACACAGGTCGGTGAAGAAGTAGTTGCCTCGGTAGGGTGCTGCAAAGTTGCCATCCGCCGGATAAAACGCACCACCGATCACGGCGCAGCCACTCACGAAACCACCCGGGCCGGCTGGATCGATGCTGTGCGGGTAGCTGAACAGCGGTGCGACCACGCCGGGCGTACTGGTCGGGCCTTCGCTGGCCGGCCAGCCGTAGTTGGCGGCGCGGGCGCCGAGGTTGACTTCTTCCCAGCTGTTCTGGCCCACGTCGTTGATGTGCAGGCGTCCGCTGCCCGGCTGTTCGGCCAGGGTGTAGGGGTTGCGCAAACCAAGCGCCCACACGGCGCAGGGCTGGCTGCCTGCCGTGGTGCAGAACGGGTTGTCGCCTGGGATGCTGCCGTCTTCGTTGAAACGCAGCACCTTGCCGAACACCTGCGTCGGGTCGGGCGCGCGGCTGGCGACGGCGTTGTCGCCCACACCCACGTACAACTTGCCGTCCAGGCGGCCGAAGTGCAAGGCGCCGCCGTTGTGGTTGGTGGCGCCGGTCAGTGCTGGCAGGTCGGCGATACGAACTTCGCTGCCCACCGAGACGATGTCGGGGTTGGCCGGATTGGCCGTGAACCGGCTGATGCGGTTGTGGGTGCCACCTTCGGCCGTGGTGTAGTACAGGTAGACGAAACCGTTGTTGGCAAAACCGGGATGCAGCGCCACACCGATCAGGCCACGTTCGCCGCTGGCGTCCACACTGAGCGTCAGAAACGGCGTGGGCAACAAGGCGCCAGCTGCCGTCACGATACGCACGGCACCCGTCTGTGTGGCGACGAAGTAGCGGCCATCAGGCGCCTGGGCAAAGGCGGTGGCGTTGCCCAGGCCGGTCACCAGGTCGCTGCGGGCAAAACCCGCCGGCTCGGTGCGGTTGCCGGCAAACGAGACGGTCGCCGAGCCCCAGCCCGACACGCCGCCTGCCGCATCTCGCGCCCGGGCTCGCACGATGTGTTGCCCAGGCGTGTAGGCCGCGGTGTCGACCGTCACGGTGTGGCTGGCGCCGCTGCCCGTGTTGCCCACCGGCTGGCCGTCGACCTGGATCTCGATCGACGCCACGGCAATGTTGTCGCTGGCTGCGGCGCTCACGGTGAGTGGCCCCGTCAGGCCGCTGGCCAGACGGGCCGGCGACGTGAGGGTGACACTCGGCGCCTGGTTGTCGCCGCCCGGGGTGTTGCCACCACCGGGTGTGGCGCTGCCGCCGCCGCAGGCGCTCAGCAAGGTCAGGGTGAAGAGCAGCGCTGCTGCGGCCGACAGGTGACGAGCGCCGGTGCGCCAGGCTGGTGGTGGGGTGACGCTGCTGCCCATGAGTGATCTCCTGGCAATCTTCGCGGGCGACTGGTGGCGGTGGCCGCGCCGCCGCGGCTGACGGCCCGAGTCATGCCCCGCGGCGTTGCAGCTTAGTCCGCCCGACCCAACCTTGTGCACCGTCGGGCGCTACCCCGCACGGCACTTGCTTGCATCTGCGCCACCCTGTGCGCCGGTGGCCTGTGGTCCGCCGGCACGTGTCGCACTTGTCTGCTTGTGCCCATCCATGCCCGCCAACACCTTGTTGAAAACCGACGACCTGCGCCTGTGGCGTGCCTGTGAACGCCGCTACTGGCTGCAGCGCCAGCGCTGGCCGGGCGACGCGGCTGTCGGGTCAGGTGCCTCTTGCGCACCCGACGTGGCCGACAGGAACTCTGGTACCCACCGCAGCGCAGGCGCCGGCCCAGCCGTGGCTTCCCTCGCACCGCAGCGGCCCGGTGTTGTGCCGTCGCGGGATTCTTCGGCTCACCTCCCCCGCGTCAGCCAGGACGCCGACATGGTGCGTGGCCAGGCGCCCGACGTGGCGGTGCGCGCCAGTTTCCCGGGCGCCACGATCATCCCCGTGCCTCACACACCCGACGAGTGGGAGCACGCGGTGCTGCACACCGCCGCTTGTCTGGACGGTGGTGCACTCGACGAAGAGGGCGGCACGATCCTGGGCGCCTGCCTGGCCAGCGACGACGGCGCTCTCGTGCGTATCGACGTGTTGACCCGTGGCGCCCTGGGCCTGCGCCTGATCAAGGTACGCCATTCCACGGTGGGTGACGAGTCGGACGTCGACGCGGTGGCCTTGTGGGCCCATGTGGCGGCCCGTTGCGGCCTGCGCCTGCAAGGTGTGGGACTGCTGCTGGTCGACACCGACTTCATCTATCCCGGCCACGGTTGTTATGCCGGGCTGTTTCGCGAGGTCGACCTGGCGCCGGTGCTGGGCTCACGCCCGGTGGCCGCGTGGTTGACCGCCATGCGCGCCGGTGCACGTAGCGCCGAGCCGGCCAGCCAGCCGGGGCCACGCTGCAGCCTGCACGGCGGTTGCGAGTTCACCGACCGGTGTGAACACCACCTGGGTGCGCCCGGCGCTTGTGAGGCGTCGCCCGTTGGTGCGGCCGACCCACGCGCCATCCTCGAGATCGTCGGGCGCGAACTGGCGGCCGAGTTGCGCGCCGAAGGCCACGTCGATCTGCACGACGTGCCACCACACCGCGTCGACAGCAGCCGCAAGCGCCGCGCCCTGATCGCCGTGCAGCAACACGCGCCGGTGTTCGAGCCGCCGCTCGCCGGCCTGATGCAGGCGCTGCCCTGGCCGCGCTACTTCCTGCGTATCGACACGATCGGCTTTGCCGTGCCGATCTGGCCCGGCACACGGCCGTACCAGGTGCTGCCCTTCCAGTGGAGCTGCGACGTGTCGACCGGCCCCGGCGAGCCGCTGCTGCGCCAGCACTACCTGGCCGACGCGGCGGGTGGTGATCCGCGCCGCGCCTTTGCCGAGTCGCTGCTGCGGGTGCTAGGTGGTGGCGGTGTTGGTGGTGTTGGCGGTGGTGGTGGTGGTGGTGGTGGTGGTGGCCCGGCAAGCGGCATCGGTGGTGCGGTGATTGCCTACAACGCCGGCTTCGAGCGCAACCGCATCCGCGAACTGGCGGTGAGCTTCGACGATCTCAACCCAGCCCTCGAAGCGCTGCTGCCGCGTATCGTCGACATGTTCCAGATTGCGCGCGAGCACTACTACGACCCGGCGCTTTGTGGCCGCTGGTCGTTCCGGTCGGTGATGGGTGCGGTGGCGCCAGGGCTGCGCGCCGGGGTGTTCGATCGCCGCGACCCGACCTGCGACGCCGGCCATGCGGGCAGCGCCGACGACGACGTCTCGGCCCAGTCCGCGTTTGCCCGTTCACTGCGGCGCGATCTGGATGCTGGCACCCGCGAGCAATTGCGTGCCCGCCTTGTCGCCCATGGCCAACGCGAAGCCGAGGCCTTGCGGCGCCTGGTGACACTGTTCGAAGCGGGTGGCGACCCGGTGGCACTGGCGGCCTGAGTCGTCGTCGACCACCGGGCCTGACGCCTGCGGCTGGCCGCCAACTGGGCGGTCCGGCTACTTCTGCTTGAGCAACTTGGCGCGTTCACTCGGTGCCAGGTTGCTGAAGTGGCCCTGGGCGTCGGCGGCGCGGCGGTTGGACATTCGTATCGCCTCGATCTTGCCGGCCGGTGCCAGACGCGACACGGTGACCCGGTCGAGCTGAGTGGCGCCGCACTGCGGGCAAGTCGGCACGGTGGACGTGCGCACCAGCAGTTCGAACCCGGCCGAGCAGGCGGGGCAGTGGTAGTCGTACAAGGGCATGGCGGGCTCCGTCGGTGTGGGGTGGTGCAGCAGGGTGGGCGCGGCTCAGACCGGCGTGCGGCAACCGGCCGTTGGTGACAAGCCAGCGCAGCCTTCCAGCGAGGCGGGCAGCGGCTGCTTGCGCGTCGGGCTCGATGGATGGCCGGCGTTGGCGCTTGCACCCGTGTCGGTCGCGGAGGTGGTGCCGGTCGGCACCTGTCCAGGCCGCAGCGGGCCGAGAAAACGCTCGACCTCGGCAGTGTCGAAGCCGACCAGGCGCTCGCCGTCGTCGCGCTGCATCAGCGGGCGGCGGATCAGCAGCGGCTCGGCCAGCAGCAGCGCAAGGGCGGCCTCGGCGTCGAGCTGTTCGGGCATCACCTCGCCACGTGTGACGCGTGGTGCGGTGCGGTTGAACCATTGCGCCACCGGCAGCGCCCACAGGAAGTCGAGCAGGCGCTCACGTGTCCAGTGTGCCGTCAGCAGGTTGCGTCGCTCAAGCGTGTGGCCGGCGGCTTCGAGCACCGCGCGCTGCCTCGCGTTGCCGCCGCAACCGGGCTTTTCGTAGAAGACGATGTGGCTCATGGTGTCGTGCGGTGAGGGGTGTGAGGGTGTCGTTCGGCAGGCCAGGGCGCGCGTCACGGCGCCAGGGCCAGGGCCAGCAGGCCGGCGGTCTGTTCGGTGATGAGCAGGCGGGTCTGGTGGTCGAGCTTGTTCAGCCAGCGCCTGGGCAGGGCCTGGGCGCCAAAACGGGCGCCGGCCAGCATGCCGACCAGGGCGCCGGTGGTGTCGGCGTCGTCACCCTGGTTGACGGCGCCGACCACGGCCGATTCGAAATCGTTGGCCGCAAAGAAGTGGTGCAGCACCGTTTGCACGGTGTCGACGACATAGGCACTGGCGCGGCCGGGGTAGGGCACGAAACGCATGGGTGGATGTCTGGCCACCAGGGCATCGGCAATGGCGCGGCAGGCGGGCAGGGCGAGGGCCGGCTCGGGTTCACCGAGCAGCACATGCAGCATGGCGCCGACCGACAACGTGGCCGCGTCGGACAGCGGGTGGTGGTGCGTGATGTGCGCCTGCGCCAGCGAGGCACTGTGCAGCAGGTCGGGGCGGCCGATGCTGGCCAGTGCGACCGGCAGGTTGCGCATGAGTGCGCCGTTGCCGCCGTCGCCGTCGCTGGGCGGGCCGGCGATCGAGCCGTCGTTGAGAAACCGCATGATGCCGCGCCGGCAGGTGTTGCCGCAGTCGACCGGGCGGCCCTTCCACCACGCGGCAAACGCCTCGGCCATCAACTGGGGGTCGAAGGGCCGGCCCAGGCGCTGGCCTTGCAGCAAGGCGTCGCCCAGGGCCAGGCACATGGTGGTGTCGTCGGTGACCTGGCCGGGCTTGAGCTTGAGCCAGCCGCCACCGGTGATGTCACGAAACACGCCGTAGCGCTGGGCGATTTCGCGTTTGGTCATGAACTCGACCGTGGCGCCCAGGGCGTCGCCGATGGCCAGGCCGAGGTAGGCGCCCAGCGCATGGTCGAACAGCCGCGCACGGCCCATGGTGGTGGTTGAGGCGACGGGTGCCGCTGTCGACGATGCGCCTGCCGACCTCGATGCCGCGCGCCACGGCGGCAGCGTCATGGCCAGCGCCATCGATCCACGCCCTACCGGCTCGGTTGGTCCGGCAATCAGCGACGACTCAGACATAACTGGCCTCGACCGCATAGTCACCGCCCAGGGCGAGCACTTCACCTTCACCCGCCAGCGGGCCACGCGGCAACATGCCGGGGTAATACAGCAGCTTGCTTTGTGGCACCTGGGCATGCAGCACCCAGTCTCCAAAACAACCGGCCTGATCGGCGCTGGTGGCAAAACTCACCACATTGTTGAGGCAGACCACCACGCGGCGCGGGCCACGGCGGGGGCGGCCCTCGGGGCCCGACTCACGTTCGAGGGTGCCGGTCACGATCTGCTCCTCGCAGCGGTTGATGCCGCGCCAAAGCGGCACACACGGTGTGTCACCGAAAGGGCTGAAACGCTTCAGCGCCCATTGGCAATATTCGTAGAGCAAGTCGAGCTGCTGCTGGATGTTGTTGTTGTGAAAGCGGGTCGAGGCCTTCTCTTCGAGGTACGTCACCCACGACGGTGACGGGAACCGCCGCAGCGGCGCCTTGTGATAACAAGGCACCAGGCCGAAGCGGCTCTCGACCCAGCCCTTGATGACCGCGCCAGCCGGGCCGTTGCTGTCCAGCCCCCAGCCATGCAGCAGCTTGGTGTAACTCACGCGCCAGCGCCGCGCCTCGGCCGGTGAGGCGCCACGTTCGGCAGGCTGCAGTCCGAAGGCCAGGCTCATGTAGTGCGTGAACATCTCGCCCGCCTCTTCGACGTCGCAGCTGCTGCCGAGCAGGGCGAACAAGCCGGTGTGTGATTCACGTGTGCCGGCAATATGCAGTGCAGGCGCATGGTCGTTGAACGTGGTGCTCGCCAGCAGCGGCGCCGGCACCCCGACCAGATTGGTCGTGTACCAGCGATGCGGCTGCGGCGGGTCATCGTTCACACGGGCCTGTTTTCGTAGAGGTTGCGCACCGGGCCCATCAGCGCCAGGCCTTCTTCGTACGTGATCTTCGGAAAGCTCTGCGTGAAGCTGGCGGCCTTGTTGGCGATGGCGTCGACCTTGCCGGCAGTGTCGAGCTTCTTGAGGTCGGTCTTCTCGAGGTAGAGCAGGTCGAGCACCTCGTTGTAGACCGTGGCTTCGTCGATCGGCAGGATGTAGAAACTCGCGCCGCCGAACTCGACCTGGTACTTCTTCGAGATGTCGATGTTGTCGCAGAACAAAAAGTACTTGCCGGCGGGCGACAGTGCATCACCCAGCACCTCGGCCAGCATGGCCAGATGTTCGAAGCTCAGCAAAAAGCCGGCGAGAAAGGCGATGTGTGGTTCACCCTCGCTGGCCGCGGCAATCACCTGGTCGCTGCTGATCTCGGGCGGGCGTGCTTCGTCGGCGCGTTTGGCAGCGAACTTGAGTGCGATGTCGCCGCGAAAGCCGATGCGGCCGGCCTTCTTGGTCGGGCCCTTGAGCACGCTGTTGAGCAGGCGGCCCTCGGTCTCGAGGCGGCCCAGGGCGGTTTGTTCGATGGTGGTCATGACGGACGACTTTCAGGGGTGAGGAAGCGGTGTCTGCCGGGCTGGCATGTCGGCGGCGAATGGATGCTGATTGCCTGCTACAGCAACCGCCATACCAGCGTGTGCCGATCGGGCATCGCGGCCCGTGCGCCGGGTCGATTCGCTTGTGGCCTACAGGGCGAGCGCTGCAACGTCGCCCACATCGCCACGCGCCATCCCAAGCATCCGCCGGCGCTGCAGCGAATTCGAGGGCAAGCCCGACACACCCTGCTTTGTCGGATTCCAAACAAAGTTCACGGCATCTTGTGACAAGCCGCCGCGGCCAGAGAACAAGCCTTGGAATCAGGCTTTCCTCCTATGAGCGGGCGCCCTCGACGCCTGTCGAAACAGCGGTCGAAACGGGGTGGCACGCGGGTTGCGAATAGGTGACTGCGCGGCACCCAATGCCGGCCCCGGATGGCTTCATAAGAAGACCCACATAGGCACCGAAGGCTGCATCGAGATCGCGACGAACCCAAACGTCTCGTCCAATTTTTTCGACACAACTGGAGCACTCACATGGCAAAACTTCGGCAAATCGCCTTTTACGGCAAGGGTGGTATCGGCAAGTCCACCACTTCGCAAAACACCCTGGCCGCCCTGAGCGAAATGGGTCAGAAGATCCTCATCGTCGGCTGCGACCCCAAGGCCGACTCGACCCGCCTGATCCTGCACGCCAAGGCGCAGGACACCATCCTGTCGCTGGCCGCTGAAGCCGGTTCGGTGGAGGACCTCGAGCTCGAGGACGTCATGAAGGTCGGCTACCGCGACATCCGTTGCGTCGAGTCCGGCGGCCCGGAGCCGGGAGTCGGCTGCGCCGGCCGCGGCGTGATCACCTCGATCAACTTCCTGGAAGAAAACGGCGCCTATGAAGGCGTGGACTACGTGTCCTACGACGTGCTCGGCGATGTGGTGTGTGGCGGCTTCGCCATGCCCATCCGCGAGAACAAGGCGCAGGAAATCTACATCGTCATGTCCGGCGAAATGATGGCCATGTACGCGGCCAACAACATCTCCAAGGGCATCCTGAAGTACGCCAACTCGGGTGGTGTGCGTCTGGGTGGCCTGGTGTGCAACGAGCGCCAGACCGACAAGGAACTCGAACTGGCCGACTCGCTGTCGAAGATGCTCGGCTCACGCCTGATCCACTTCGTGCCGCGCGACAACATCGTGCAACACGCCGAACTGCGTCGCATGACGGTGCTCGAATACGCGCCCGAATCGAAGCAGGCCCAGGAATACCGCACCCTGGCGCAGAAGATCCATGCCAATGCCGGCAACGGCACGATCCCCACCCCCATCACGATGGACCAGCTGGAAGACCTGCTGATGGAGCACGGGATCATGAAGGCCATCGACGAAAGCCAGGTCGGCAAGACCGCGGCCGAACTCGTCGCCTAAAAGGGTAGCGGATCTTCCTACTGCGCAACCCGATCTCGCGCCTGCGTTGCTCGCCGTACGGGAGTACGGCTGCGCTACTCGACGCAAGCTCGGGCTGCTCGCGACGGAATCTCCGCCACCTTTTGCGTACCCCATACCCTGAAGACGGAGCACTCCCACCATGAGCATCACCCTTGAAGAGCGCAAGGCCAGCAACAAGGCCTTGATCGACGAAGTCCTGAAAGCCTATCCGGACAAGATGGCCAAGCGGCGCGCCAAGCACCTCGGCCAGTTCGAGGAAGGCAAGCCCGACTGCGGCGTCAAGTCCAACATCAAGTCGCTGCCCGGCGTGATGACCATCCGCGGCTGCGCGTACGCCGGCTCCAAGGGTGTCGTGTGGGGTCCCATCAAGGACATGGTGCACATCAGCCACGGCCCGGTCGGCTGCGGCCAGTACAGCTGGGGCTCGCGCCGCAACTACTACATCGGCCTCACGGGTGTGGACACCTTCGTGACGATGCAGTTCACGAGCGACTTCCAGGAAAAGGACATCGTCTTCGGCGGTGACAAGAAGCTCGACAAGATCATCGACGAAGTTCAGGAACTGTTCCCCCTCAACAAGGGCATCACCATCCAGAGCGAATGCCCGATCGGACTGATCGGCGACGACATCGAGGCGGTGAGCAAGAAGAAGAGCAAGGAACACGACGGCAAGATGATCGTGCCGGTGCGTTGCGAAGGTTTCCGCGGCGTGTCGCAATCACTCGGCCACCACATCGCCAACGACGCGATCCGCGACTGGGTGTTCGACAAGGTCGACCCCAACAAGCGCCCCACATGGGTCTCGACGCCCTACGACGTGGCGATCATCGGCGACTACAACATCGGCGGCGACGCCTGGTCGAGCCGCATCCTGCTGGAAGAGATGGGCCTGCGCGTGATCGCTCAGTGGTCGGGCGACGGCACCATCGCCGAACTCGAGAACACACCCAAGGCCAAGCTCAACGTGCTGCATTGCTACCGCTCGATGAACTACATCAGCCGGCACATGGAAGAGAAGTACGGCGTGCCATGGGTCGAGTACAACTTCTTCGGCCCGACCCAGATCGAGAAGAGCCTGCGCGAGATCGCCGCTCACTTCGACGACGTCATCAAGGCCAAGACCGAAGAAGTCATCGCCAAGTACAAGCCGCTGATGCAGGCGGTGATCGACAAGTACAAGCCGCGTCTGCAGGGCAAGAAGGTGATGTTGTTCGTCGGTGGCCTGCGCCCGCGTCACGTCATCGGCGCCTATGAAGACCTGGGCATGGAAGTGGTCGGCACCGGCTACGAGTTCGGCCACAACGACGACTACCAGCGCACCACCCACTACATCAAGGACGGCACGCTGATCTATGACGACGTGACCGGCTACGAGTTCGAGAAGTTCGTCGAGAAGGTGCAGCCCGACCTGGTCGGCTCGGGCATCAAGGAAAAGTACGTCTTCCAGAAGATGGGTGTGCCGTTCCGCCAGATGCACAGCTGGGACTACAGCGGCCCGTATCACGGCTACGACGGCTTTGCCATCTTCGCCCGCGACATGGACATGGCCATCGCCAGCCCGATCTGGGGCCTGTCGAAGGCGCCCTGGAAGAAGGCCGCCTGACCAGGCCGAAGGGCGACCGCTGACGCGTCGCCCTGACCCCACTCTGATCGCCCACTGATGGCGCGGCCCCGCCCGGCTCGCCAGCAGCGCACTGACTCACCCATTCATCTGCCATCGCCAGGAGTTCACCATGCCCCAGAACGCCGACAAGGTCATCGACCACGAGATGTTGTTCCGCGAGCCGGAATATCAACAGCTGTTTGCCGACAAGAAGGCCAACTTCGAGTTCAACCACGCCGACGCCAAGGTCGAAGAAATTCGCGACTGGACCAAGAGCAAGGAGTACAAGGACAAGAACTTTGCCCGCGAAGCCCTCACGGTCAACCCGGCCAAGGCCTGCCAGCCGCTGGGCGCGGTGTTCGCCGCCAACGGCTTTGCCAAGACGCTGAGCTTCGTGCACGGCTCGCAAGGTTGCGTGGCCTATTACCGCAGCCACTTCAGCCGCCACTTCAAGGAGCCGACCAGCTGCGTGTCGTCGTCGATGACCGAAGACGCTGCCGTGTTCGGCGGCCTCAACAACATGGTCGACGGCCTGGCCAACACGTACAACCTGTACAAGCCGGACATGATCGCGGTGTCGACCACCTGCATGGCCGAGGTGATCGGTGACGACCTGAATGCCTTCATCAAGACGAGCAAGGAAAAGGGCAGCGTGCCCGCAGAGTTCGACGTGCCGTTCGCCCATACGCCCGCCTTTGTGGGCAGCCACATCACCGGCTACGACAACGCCCTGCTGGGCGTGCTGCAGCACTTCTGGGACGGCAAGGCCGGCACCGTGCCTGCGCTGGAGCGTGTGCCCAACGACAGCATCAACTTCATCGGTGGCTTCGACGGTTTCGTCGTGGGCAACATGAAGGAAATCCGCCGCATCTTCGATCTGTTCGAGTGCGAGTACACCATCGTGTGTGACCCGTCGGAAGTGTGGAACACGCCCACCGACGGCGAGTTCCGCATGTACGAAGGCGGCACGACCAAGGACGAAGTCATTCGTGCGCTCAATGCCAAGGCGACCATCGTCTTCCAGGAATACAGCTGCGAGAAGACCGTCAAGTATCTGGCCAGCAAGGGCCACGAAGTGGTGGCGCTGAACAGCCCCATCGGTGTGGCCGGTACCGACGCCTTCGTGATGGCCCTGTCACGCCTGACCGGCAAGCCCGTGCCCGCGCAGCTCGAGAAGGAACGTGGCCAGCTGGTCGATGCCATGGCCGACAGCCAGGCCCACCTGCACGGCAAGCGCTACGCGCTGTACGGTGACCCGGACATGATGCTGGGCCTGACCAGCTTCTTGCTTGAACTGGGTGCCGAACCCGCGCATGTGTTGTCGACCAACGGCAACGAGGACTGGGCCAAGCGTGTGCGCGAACTGCTCGACGCCTCGCCCTACGGTGCCGGCTGCCAGGTCTACCCCAAGCGTGACCTGTGGCATCTGCGCTCGCTGCTGCACACCGAGCCGGTGGACTTCCTCATCGGCAACACGTATGGCAAGTACCTGGAACGTGACTGCAACGTGCCGCTGATCCGCATGGTGTTCCCGATCTTCGATCGCCACCACTACCACCGCTTCCCGATCTGGGGTTACGAAGGTGGCCTGCGCACGCTGATCATGTTCCTGGACGAGTTCTTCGAGTCGCTCGATGCGAACACCATCGTCCCTGGGAAGACTGATTACAGCTACGACATCATTCGCTGAAGCGAAGCGCAACTGCCCCTGAGCCAAGCCTGCCTGTGTGGCCCGGCTCAGGGGCTTTCCCCTTTCCTGACCTATTGAGGCTCATATGGCCAACGTGACATTCAGTTCCCCCCGCATGACCAAGGACATCACGGTGTATGCCGTGGCGGGTGATACCCAGTCGCTGCTTGCGGTGGCGCAGGCGCACAAGATCCCGGTGGATTTCGAGTGCCAGAACGGCGAGTGCGGATCCTGCCTGGTGCAGGTGTCGGTGCTGTCGGGCAAGACGCCTTACGGTGTGGCGCTGACCGAAAAGGAAAAGACCGTGCTGCGTTATGCCGGCAAGATCACCAAGGAACAACTCGAAGCGGCCGAGACCAGCGACATCCCGCCGCCGTGGCGCCTGGCTTGCCAGTTCATCGTGCGCAACGAAGACATCCTGGTCAAGTTCTGAACGCTGCCCCCAGGGCAAGGTTGTCTGTCTGATCGACGGTGCCGAATCGGAGTCCCGCATGATCTTTGTCGTCGAGATACCGCCGCAAGCCCAGGCCAAGGCCTGGTTCGCGTTCGATGCGGGCGACCTGCTGCGCAAGGTCGCGCAGGGGGACAGCAAGGCCGATCACGAGATCTGGGATTGCGCCACGGCGCGCGAACTGCTGGCCGATCTGGACGAGACGCCCGACGCGGCGGATGTGTCGTCCCGCCTGCCCGCGCTTCATGCCCTGGGCCTCGCACATGGGTGGGACACACCGCTGTACCGGGCCGACCATCTGCGCGAGGCCGGCCTGTACACGCCCGCGCCGGTGGGCATCCTCGAGGCTTGCCGTGCCGCCTTGCTGGCGCGTGGTGGTCAGTGGCGCATCCACGAAGACGAAGATGCTGCGCTGATCGCCGCCGATGCGGTCGACTCCGGTCTCGAAGGTGCGTCGCGCTGGCAGGCCCGTTACGCGCTGCGCCAGCAGTTGATCGAGGTCGAGGCGCTCGCGGACGACCTGTGAGGCAGGTGCCTACTTGACGCCCCAGATCTTCTTGTACTGGTCGCGGTAGCCGTTGTCCGGGTCGAACAGGTTGTTCGGGCCACCGTCCTTGCCCACGTTGCCTGCCGTCACCAGGTGCACCTTGGGCACATAACCCGACCACTTCTGCCTGGCGAATGCACGGTTGAGCTCGTCGACGATCTGCCAGCCCTGCATGTTGAGGGGCTCGGGCACCGTGCCTGCCTGGTATCGCCTGGTGCGGATGCGCTGGTAGGCGGCCTGGCTGCCGTCACCCGCCGACACGGCCTTGGGGCTGCCGTCACCTGGCTTGCCAGCCGCCATGAGTGTGGGCGCCATGAAGTCGAAGTACAGGTCGTTGATGGCCAGTGAGTGTGTCCACCTGGCGCCAAAGCGCTGCAGCAGCGACGTGGTCAGGGTGGGCATGCGAATCGCGCTTTCGGCGATCGGGCTGTCCTCGTAGCTCAGCACGACGCAGTCGCTGCACTTGCGGATCACACCTTCCATGGCCTTGGCCTTGGAAACCGCGATGGCGTATTGGCTGTCGGTGAAGATCACCACGCCGGCCTTGCCGCCGCTGTCGGCTACCGCCCACAGGGCTGCGGCTTCGGCCACGTCGTCGACCGTGGTCGCGACGTTGGCGAACAGGCCACTCGCCTCGTTCGGGCCGGGTCGTTCACCCGAGTGCCAGCCCACCAGCGGCACACCGGATCTGACCGCACCATCGAATGTCGACTTTTGTTCGGTGGTGTCGAAACCACCCACCACGATGGCGGCCGGTGCGAGCGCCAGGGCCTGATTCAATGCCGCACTGCGCCCACTCACCGACCCCTGGCCGTCGATCACCCGCACGGTCCAGCCGATGGCCTTGCCGGCTTCTGCGACCCCCTTGCTGACGCCAACGATGCCGCCGTTTTTCATGTCGGCTGCCACGAACACGATGGTGCCGGCCGAGGCGGCCCTGGGGCCGGTGGTCGGGCCGTCCCACTGGTCCTTGCCCCTGGTGGCGACGTCCACCTTCGTCCTGGCCATGTCCATGAACTCGTCGGCCCGCACGATCTGGGTGCTACACAGCAGCACCAGTGCCACGCTGATGGCGAACTGGCATAAGTGAAACGTGGGCATGGATCATCCTCCCGATGGCCTGAGCAGTGAGTGCAATGGTTGAAGCTTGGCTTTTTGACGCTAGTTTGCCGTGGCTGGTCAGTTGAAGCCACACCTCCGCTACGGGTGGGTCAAGAACGCACAGCGGCGCCATTTCGGGTTGCCTGACGCCATGCTGGTGTGGCCATGCACGTGAGAGTCTGACGACGCCAACCCGCAGGTCTGAACCCTGGGCCAGTGTTCGGTGTCTCGGTGTGCAATCTCGCGCCAGCCGGATGGGGACGGGCAACTTCCCGTAGCATAGGCAGCCCGATTCTTCGAAGATTTGTGATGCCAACTCGTCGCCTGTTGCCACAAGCGGCCGCTGCACCGACTGGTGACGTACAGGCCCTGGCCGCCGCTCGTGTCCTTCGGCGTTTCAGGCTGGTCTTCAACTCCGTGAAGACCCATTTCCAGCAAGTCGAGAAACAGGCCGGTATCGGCGGCGCGCAGCTTTGGGCTCTGAGCGTTGTTTCGGCAACGCCTGGCATCGGCGTGAAGGCTCTGGCGCAAGCCATGGACATACACCAGGCCACCGCGAGCAACCTAGTCAGAGGTCTTGTGGCGGGCGGCCTGATCGTTGCGCAAAGGAGTGCGCCGGACCGGCGCGCAGTTCAACTGAACTTGCTTCCTGCCGGTGCGAAGGTGATGCGCAAGGCGCCCGGACCGTTTGCGGGTGTCTTGCCCGAGGCCCTGGCCGGCCTGGACGCTGCCACCCTCGAGCGCCTAGATAACGACCTTGCAGTGCTTATCACCGCGCTCGCGGCCGACGAAAGGGCTGCTGGTATCCCGCTGGCTCAGATGTAGATGCCGCGATACCTATCGTTCGGGCGTCCGGTCTGCAACAGGCTCATGTGGATCTAGCCTGCGCAATTGCAGTGACGCGAGTGAGGGGTACAAGGGACGACTCACCATGCGCGACACCCCGCTGGCTACGAGCGCGCAAGCCATCAGGCTGAGCACCATGGCATGGCCATCGACCATTTCCATCACGATGATGAATGCTGTCAATGGTGCCTGGGTGACGGCGGCCAGAAAGCCGGCCATACCCAACGCTATCAACGTAGCGGATTGCGGGTAGTGCGTCCACAGTGCGATGTCGTTGCCGAGCGCTGCACCGATCGCCAGCGAAGGCGCGAAGATGCCGGCTGGCACGCCCGACCAGGCGGTGATCCAGGTAGCGATGAACTTGAGCAGTACGTAGATGACCGGCGCGCCCTGCGTTTCTTCGAGCATGGCGCGTGTCGCCGCGTAGCCGCTGCCGAATGTGGCGCCCTGGGTTGCAATGCCGATGATTGCCACGATCAGGCCGCAGGCTGCTGCAAACAGGACCGGATGGATCTGCCTGAATCGACTGAACATGTCAGGCGAACCGGGGCCGAGCGACTGGATGAGCAAGCGTGAAAACAAGCCGCCCGCCAGACCCGCCCCGACAGCTACCAACAGTCCGGGCACCAGCGTATGCCAGCCCAGGCTCTGGACCCGGATGACACCGAAGTAGGTATGGTTGCCGTAGATCGAGACACCGATCAGGCCGGCCAGGACGATGCCTGCAATGAGCAAGCCACTGCTTCGGTGCTCGGGCGAACGCGCCAATTCCTCGATGGCAAACATCACCCCGGCAAGAGGAGCGTTGAACGCTGCGGCAATGCCGGCCGCACCGCCGGCAACAAGTAGACCGTTGACGTCGACGTTGCTGCGCCGTGGCAACCAGCGGGCCGCAGCAGCCATGACGCCGGCTGCGATCTGCACCGAGGGCCCCTCGCGCCCAAGCGAAAGGCCGGCCAGCAAGCCCCACGATGTCAGCAGGACCTTTGCGATCGTCAGGCGCAGGGACACGAACAGGCCGCGTTGTTGCTCGTCCACCTTCGAGTCGAGAGCTGCCATCACCTGCGGAATTCCGGACCCAGCCGCACCAG
The DNA here is from genome assembly GCA_016702605.1 of Candidatus Intricatilinea gracilis. Classification (GTDB taxonomy): domain Bacteria; phylum Pseudomonadota; class Gammaproteobacteria; order Burkholderiales; family Burkholderiaceae_C; genus Sphaerotilus; species Sphaerotilus gracilis. The sequence continues at coordinate 508,715 of JADJDQ010000002.1, read as the reverse complement.
CGAACCAGCGTCGGGTAATCCACACCACGGTTGCGGTGACGAATGGCGTCCACAACAGGGGCGCCCACCAGATGGCGATCTGGAGTCGAAAGAACTGGTGCAGCGCGAGCTCTGTCAACCACGTGAATCCGACCACCGTCAGGCCGGCTGCCGCGGCAGCGACGATGACCAGAGCGCGGGTCGCCCACAAGCGCCAGTCGGACAGCTCGCGTTGCAGGTGGGCGGCAAGTCTAGGGTGAGGCTTCATGCTTCGCTCACCGTTTCAGGCATGGTGATGATCATCTGTAGACGTCACGAGATCGATCCGGCGCGTCGCCGCAATGGATGCACACAAGCAGCTTGACCTGAAAAAAACGGGGCCACAAGGGCCCCGAACTTGATTGCACTTTTTGAACCGCGGGTTGCTGGTTGGCGACGCCCGTGGCAACGGATTATATTTGTGCGAATGTATCAAGCTTCTCAGGGTTTCGCTGGAGACGCGGTTCCGGATGCTGGGGGCGTGATCAAGACGGACAACATGCGATCGAACAATCTCTGCATCTCCTGCGGCTGATTGATGTAGTACTGAGCCCGCGATTCGGGGTGGTCCTGCCCGACACGTATGGTGAGCCAGTGGTCGGGAGCCGACTCGAACACGGGCTCGTCATTGACATCGTCCCCCGCAAAAAGTGCGCCACTCGCAGTACAGGCAGCCACCAGATCGTGGACCGCAGCACCTTTGTCGGGCGCGAGCAGTGGCACGATGTTGACCACCATCTTTCCTGCAAATGTCCGAACCGGGTAGTCGAGTCGCTCGAGCAAGTCGGAGATCAAGGTCAGTGCCTTGTCGGCGTCGGGGGCCAGGCGGTAGTGCAGTGCCATCGACAGGCCCTTGTCCTCGATATCGATTCCTGCGCCTGACAACTGCATCTGGTGCGCGATCAGTAGACGACGCAGGGGGTCGAGTTCGGCGCGGCGCGCAGCCTCCTCCCGCAAGTCGAAGCCACCCTCGGCACCATGGTTGCCGACAATCATCTGCGGCTCGAATCCGAGGCGACCCTTCACATCATCGACGGAACGGCCTGTGACGATCGCCACTGGCAGATGCTCGGTCAGCGTCGCCAGTCTCAGCGCCAGTTCCGGCGCAATGCGGGCATCACTCGGGCGATCGACGATGTCAGCCAATGTGCCGTCGAAATCGAGTGCGATCAGCGGGCGACCTCGCAGGATGGCAACAAGTGCAGCGTCGCCCTCGGGCGTGAAAAGGTAATGCATAGGCATGGGTAGTCTCATGTTGACCCGGTCAGTGTGGGCCGAAACGCTTCACCCTGGCTTCGATCCGTTCACGCAGCCGCCAGCGGCTGGCGTCCGTCAACATCCTGCCTGCCCAGCGGAACACGTTGAACTCGCGTACCGTGCTGCGCAGGCTGGCCATCCGTTCGCGTTGTTCGCCGGCAGGCATGTTGGCCGCGCGATGAAGGGCGTCTGCGGTTTCCTCGACGTGATACGGGTTCACGATGAGCGCCTCGGCCAGTTCACGTGCGGCACCAGCGAACCGGCTTAGCACCAGCACTCCCTGCAGGTCGTCGCGGGCAGCGACAAACTCCTTGCACACCAGGTTCATGCCGTCATGCAGGCTGGTGACCACGCAAATGTTGGCCGCGCGCAGCAGTTCGTTGACGGCATCGTGTTCATGATGCTGCGCCAGCAAGTGGACTGGCTGGTAGCCGCTGCGGCCGTATCGTTCGTTGATGCGTTCGGTCAGGCGCTCGACGCGCTCCTGAAAGCTGCGGTACTCGTCGAGTGAGGCACGCGTCGGCGCAGCGACCTGCACAAAAACGAATCGACCTATCCACGAAGGCCACTTTTCGAGCAAACGCTCGACTGCGTTGAGTCGCTCGAGGATGCCCTTGGTGTAGTCGAAGCGGTCCACACCCACAGCCAGGCAGACGTCTTCGGGCAGATCGAGGCGGTCGATGACCCGGCGTCGGCAGTCTGCCACCGATGCCCAACTGGCAGCTTCCTTCTCGCTCGGCCACTCGATCGAGATGGGGTAACTCTCGACCAGGGTTTCCTTTTCCTGGAAGGCGATGGTCGAGTGTTCGTGTTCGATGCGCGCTTCGAGGTAACGATCGACCGTCTCGATGAAGTTCTTGCAGTGAAACCGTGTGTGGAAACCCAGGATGGTGCTGCCCAGCATGCCCTGCAGGATCTCCCGGCGCCAGGGGCAGATGCCAAAGGACTCTGGGTTTGGCCATGGGATGTGCCAGAACGTCAGGATCGTCGCCTGCGGCAGCTTGGCGCGGATCATCGCTGGCAACAGGGCGAAGTGGTAGTCCTGCACCAGCACGATGGGGTCGGCGCCGCGCGCCTCGGCGATCACGGCGTCGGCGAACCGCTGGTTGACGACCTGATAGGCCTGCCAGTCCGACTCGCGAAATACCGGCCTCACATGGGCCACATGGCAAAGCGGCCACAGGCCTTCGTTGGCAAAGCCGTAGTAGTAGCCTTGTTCCTCCTTCGGCGTGAGCCAGATGCGACGCAGCCAGTAGTCGTCTTCCCCGGGGGGCACCTGCACGCGGTCTCCCGCGTCGACCACGTCCTTGTCGGCACTGCCGCTACCGTGTGCGATCCAGGTCCCCGAGCAAGCACGCATCACCGGCTCGACCGCCGTCACCAGGCCACTTGCCGGGCGTTTGACGTGCACCTGGCCGTCCGGTGCGAGTTCGTGGATGTAGGGCTCGCGATTGGACACGACGATGACCTGATCGCCACTGAGTTGCGTGCCGAGCAAGTTGCGCAGGCGTTCGGCCGTCCACTCGCGTTCGGGGCCCTGTGCACGCCTGAATTCGTCTTCCAGATCGCGCATGCGGGCACGCAGATCAGCAGCAAACGGCGCCAGTTCCGGTGCCGGAAGCAGGGGACTGAGAAGGCCTTCTCCGCGCATGATGGCGCGTGCTCCATTGACCCAGCCGCGCCAGCTCAACTGCGCAACCACCATGGTGATCAGCGCGATCACCAGGCCCAGCGCGGTGATGAAGCCGATGAGGTATCGCCTTGTGTCCTGGCTGCGCCGGTCGATGAAGCTCAGGTCGTGCACGAGCACCAACTGTCCCAACACGATGGCAGGTGGGTCGGTCTCCGTGGCCTGGGCTTCCGTTGCCCCCGGACTTGCAGGCACATCGGCCAATCGGTCCGATTCCGAGTTCAGCAAGGTCGGCTCGACGGGAGGGCGACGCCCCATCACATCGTGCAGCCCGATCTGCACCGCACCACCTTCGATAGCCAGCCGGGGATCAGCCTTTCGCGCCACGTCGACGGCCGTGGCACAGGTGAGCGAAGCCGGGAATCGCTCTGTACTTTGCAGCAGCTTCCCATCGGGGCTGCACAGCCCAATGGCATACAGGCGCTCGTCCGTGGCGGCGCGGTCGAACAGTGGCTTGAGCCGCTTCATGCGCTCGCTCAGCAGCGCGTCCGTGATCGAATCGGAGAGCGCGTTGGCAACCAAGACGCCTCGGCTGTTCAGGTCGCGGCTGAACCACCGCATCGTGACCTGATCCATCAGCGGGACGGCGAGATAGGACGCGGCCACCAGCGTCACCACCAACGGAAGCAGGAAGCGCAGTTGCAGCCGGACAGTCTTCAGTTTCATGTTCGGAGTATTCCCTGCCGATGCCGACGGAAATGTTGTTGATGCAAGGCTGCTCCTGTTATCTTTGGACGAATATAACGCGCCTGGATTCCTGACCATGAACGATTCGACATCGATCACCGATGTACCGACGGATGCTTCGCTCGAATTGGCCCTCGTGGGCAACTGCACGATCAGTGCGCTCGTCAACCCGGTCGGTTCGGTGGTCTGGTGCTGCATGCCGCGTTTCGACAGCACCCCGGTGTTCGACGCGTTGCTCAACAGCGGCGATGGATTGCCGCGGGACGGAGCGATGACGGTGGAGCTCGAAGGCTTGGTACGCACTGATCAGTCTTACGACCCTGGTACCGCCATTGTTCGTACCCGGCTGTGGGATGACCGCGGGCAAGGTGTGGAACTCGTCGACTTCGCGCCTCGTTTCATCACGCGTGACCGGGTCTTTCGCCCCGCGCAGCTTGTGCGTCGCATCAGGCCGCTGTCTGGTCACCCTCGCGTGAGGATCACCGTGCGCCCGCACGGCGACTGGGGCGCGACACGTCCCACAGTAACGCGCGGCAGCCACCATCTGCGCTTCGAGATGCCTGACCATACGCTCAGGCTGAACACCAGCGTGCCATTGACGTACCTCATCGACGGCACCTGGATCTCGCTGCATGGCCCGATGAGCCTGCTGCTGGGCCCCGATGAAACCCTTGCGGGCGGGATCGACGATACCGCCAGGGAGTTCGAGGAGATGACCGCGCTCTACTGGCGCCATTGGACCCGCCGGCTGGCTGTGCCGCTCGAATGGCAGGAGGCGGTAATCCGTGCGGCGATCACCCTCAAGCTGTGCCAATACGAAGAGACAGGCGCCATCGTCGCCGCCATGACGACGAGCATCCCCGAGGCACCTGACAGTGGTCGCAACTGGGACTATCGCTACTGCTGGCTGCGTGACGCCTTCTTCGTGGTGCGGGCACTCAACAGCCTGTCTGAAGTGGGCACGATGGAGAGTTACCTCAATTGGCTCTACAACATCGTACGTGGCGCCGAAGTAGGCCATGTGCAACCACTGTACGGAATCGGTCTGGAGCGCGAGTTGCCCGAATCCATCATCACCCAAGCGGCGGGCTACCGCGGCATGGGGCCGGTGCGGGTGGGCAACCAGGCTCAGGAGCACTTTCAGCATGATGTCTACGGCAGCATCGTGCTCGGTGCTGCGCAGGCCTTTCTCGATCATCGCTTGTTCCGGCGCGGTGACATGGCCGACTTCGCTGCGCTCGAGGTGATGGGTGAACAGGCCTGGAGCGTGCACGACAAGCCTGACGCCGGCATCTGGGAACTGCGCACCAGGGCACGTGTTCACACCTCGTCGACCTTGATGTGCTGGGCCGCCTGCGACCGGCTGGGTCGCATCGCCAGGGTGATGGGTGCTACCGATCGGGCGAATTTCTGGCTGGGCCGCGCCGCGATCATCCGGGACCTCATCCTGGACCAGGCCTGGAACACCAAACGCATGGCATTTGTCGAGAGTCTCGGTGGACATGAACTCGACGCCAGCGTACTCCTGATGGGAGAGGTCGGATTCCTGTCACCCAAAGACCCTCGCTTCATCAGCACCGTCCAGGCACTCGAAGCCAGCCTGTGCGACGGGCCGTTCATGCGACGGTATGAGGCTGAAGACGACTTCGGTCGGCCCGAAACTGCATTCAATGTCTGTTCGTTCTGGCGAGTCGATGCGTTGGCCCGTATCGGCCGCACCGACGACGCAAGAGAAGCCTTCGAGGCCTTGCTGGCAAAACGCAATTCGGTCGGATTGCTGAGCGAAGACCTGGCGCCCGCCACCGGCGAACTGTGGGGCAACTTTCCGCAGACGTATTCGATGGTCGGCATCATCAACGGCGCCGTGCGTCTGTCTGCGCCGTGGGACATTGCAGTGTGACGCAGCTTGGAGCTTTCATGTCGGATCTGTTGGTGAATCTGCAGGGTTTCGGAGGTGTCGCGGCATCGATGCTGCGTATCGTCGGCATCGTCCTCGCCGCCTGGGCGCTGATCTACCTGGCGCAGCGCGGTATTCGTGGACTGCGCATTCGTATCGCCAGCCGAATGGATGATCGCGAGTCCGTGAAGCGCGCCGAGACGCTCGGTCGAGTCTTTCGTTACTTGGCGGCAGTGGTCGTCTCGCTCATTGCCGGCATCCTGGTGCTGAGTGAACTGGGTGTGAGTGTGGCGCCCATCCTGGGCGCAGCCGGTGTCGTCGGCCTGGCGGTGGGTTTTGGCGCGCAGAGTCTTGTGAAGGATTTCTTTACAGGCTTCTTTCTGCTCCTGGAGAACCAGATCCGGCAGGGAGACGTCGTGCGACTTGGCGAACATGCCGGGCTCGTCGAGGACGTGACTCTGCGGTATGTGCAATTGCGTGACTATGACGGCAATGTTCATTTCGTACCCAATGGCAGCATCACCAGCGTGGTCAACATGGCGCGCGGGCATGCGCAGGCGGTGATCGATGTCGGCGTTGCCTATGGCGCCGATCTGGACACCGCCATGGCCTTGATGCACCGCGTGGCGGCTGAACTGCGGCTGGACGAAAACTTTGCGTCACGCATCCTCGACGATCTCGAAATGGCCGGCGTCGAACGCTGGGCCGACTCTTCGGTGATTCTTCGTGCCCGGTTTCGCGTCGCGCCACTCGAACAATGGACCGTACGACGCGAGTTCCTTCGGCGCCTGAAATATGCCTTCGACGACGCAGGCATCGAGATCCCCTTCCCGCAGATGGCCCTGCACCTGTCTCGCCACGCAGCAGCCGTTCAAACCGTCGATCAGAAGAGCCCCTGATCAGGTGCGGCAACGATGCCCGGATAGATCGGATCGGGGTGTTCGTCATGGCTGGGTGCTCTCGGTTTGCCGAGGTCGCGATGTGCGACCGATCTCGATGGCCTGCTGTGGAGTTGCGACCGGACCGTTGCGTCCCACCTCCTGATCGACACGCTGTCGAATGCCCGGTCTTGTCACCCGCTTGCCCAACTGGATGCCGGCTCGTTCTATGCAGACGTAACCTACGGCCGCACTGACCAGCAGCAACAAGGCACTCAGCCCGCCAGCCAGCCAGTGCAGCGGCACGCTCGCCGTGGCGGCGGCCTTGATCCGATCGATTCCGAACACCGCAGACAGCACCAGGCCCTGCATCAGATAGAGGCTGTAGCTGATGTTGCCCAGGCGCCTTGCCGGCATCGAGGTCAGCAGTCCGAACAACGTGGCGCTGGTACACACCAGATAGAAAAAAACTGCCAGCAGCAGTGCATTGGCACCGCCGTAGGCGCCACGTGAGAGCACGAAGACCAGGGCCAGGCACGACAGGGCAAGCGCCGATGCCAGACTGTCCGGCAAGTTGGGCCGGACATTGGCATGCAACAACGAAGCTACCGCCATGCCACACTGGAAGAGCGCTGCAAAGCCGAAGGCGGGTAGCTGCCAGGTAGCCAGCCCCGCCATCGCGAGCACCAGTGCTGCAGTCACGAACACCAGGTGATGCCGGCCACGCGCGAACCAGGCCGTGCCCAGCAGCGACAGGTAGAACGCCCACTCGTAGAAGATCGTCCAGGTCACGCCTGCCAACACGTGTCTGGCCTCATACCCGTTCACCGCTGGCTGGGTGTCAATCATGCCCAGCGCCAGCCATTGCAGGATTGAGGATGCCACCTGGGCGCCGGGTTCGCGCAAGGTCAAGCCGGTGTGCGCAAACACGAAGATCAGCATCATCACTACCACGGCCAGGTACATCGGCCCGATGCGAAACAGACGGCCGACGAACAAGGCGCGCCAGTCCGGCCGGCCACGTGCGCGCAGCAACTTGCCCCAGAACAGGAAGCCAGTGATCATGAAGAACAGTGACACTCCCACCGGCCCCAGCAAGGCATAGAAGCGGCTGGTCGGTGGTGTCCACACACCGGTCTGGTTGAAGCGGTAGGTCACGACCAGGTGGAAGACAAACACCCCCAGCGCCAGAAAGCCGCGCAGGCCGTCGATCGATGCATAACGCGAGGTCGACTCGGCTGTGTTGTCCACTGCCCTGAACGGCGGCAACGCGACCACACCGACCACCAGGGCCATGAGCAGGACATAGGCCCAGACGGCTTCAATGTCCATGGAGTGTGTGATCCATCATGTTTCGTCAGTGTCGTTGCCCTATCCTTGATTGGATGTTCGATGGCGCACATACGTGGGTGTGGCGCCATGCATCAAATGACCTGCCAGGCGGCACCGCAGCGAGACACGAACGATCGCCTTGTCCACGACTATCGCCCCGGCCGGTGCAGCCTGCAGGGGCAGGAGAGTCAGACGGCGTGTGCTTGCCGCGAAGTGCAGTCAGGCTGCCGCGAAGTCCAGCAGCACCTTCATGGCCTGGCGGCGGTCGCTCGCGAGATCGAAGGCTTCACGCGCCTGCGTGATCGGAAAACGATGCGTCACCACGGGGCGAAGATCGACCCGGCCTTCGTTGATGAGCCGTACCGCCAGCGCGAACTCGGCATGGAAACGAAACGAGCCACAGATGGTCAGCTCCTTGGCCACCACCATGTTCTGCGAGATGGTGACGTCGCCGCCCAGACCGAGTTGCACGATCACGCCGCGCGGGCGCATCACCTCCATGCCGGCGCGCAGCGCTGCGTTGTTGCCCGAGCATTCGAGCATGACGTCGAACGTGCCCTTGTCGGCGCTGTAACGACCGGCCCAGTCGGTGTCGGTGGCCACGTTGATCGTGAGGTCGGCGCCCATGGCGCGGGCAATGGCCAGGGTCGCGTCGGTGACGTCGACCGCCACCACCTCCGCCGCGCCGTGCACCCGCGCCGCCGCGATGGCCAAGGTGCCGATGGGGCCGCAGCCCGACACCAGCACTCGTTTGCCCAGCAACGAGCCGGCACGCGACACGCCGTGCAGACACACCGAAAACGGTTCGGCCAGTGCGGCCAGTTCGAGTGGTACGCCGGGCGCTACGACTTCACATTGCACGGCGTCACAGACCAGCTGGGTGCGAAAGGCGCCGTCGATGTGGGGGTCGCGCATGGCGCTGCCGTAAAAACGCATGTCCAGACACTGGTTGGGCAGGCCTTCAAGGCAGTACTTGCAGGCCGCACACGGCCGGCTCGGGTTGATGGCTACCCGGTCGCCTACCTCCACGCTGGTGACACCCGGCGCCACGGCGGCCACGGTGCCGGCCACTTCATGGCCCAGCGTCATGGGGCGTTTGATGCGCACGGTGCCGAAGCCACCGTCGTGAAAGTAGTGCAGGTCCGAGCCGCAGATGCCGCCGTAGGCCATGGTCACCAGCACCTGGCCCGGGCCCATCTCGGCCCTGTCCTGCTCGACCCATTGCAGGTCGCCGGGCGCATTGATCATCAGGCACAGGCAGCGCGGGCGCAGCGGGCGGCCTTCGTCGAGCTCGTTGGTGGTCATGGGCAGTCCTGGTGAGTCCCTTTGGTGATGGGACTAATGTACAAAGCACGGCCGCGCCCGGACATATCAGGAATTCAGCCATGACACTCTTCGACCTCAGCGGCCGCACGGCCCTCATCACCGGTTCGAGCAAGGGCATTGGTTATGCCTTGGCCGGCGCGCTGGCCAGCGCTGGTGCGCGGGTGGTGCTCAACGCCCGCGACACCGCCCAGCTGGCGCGGGCGCGCGAGACACTGGCCGGCGCTGGCTACGACGTGCACACCGCCGCCTTCGACGTGTCCGACCACGCGGCGGTGCAGGCCGGCGTGGCGCACATCGAGGCCGAGGTCGGGCCCATCGACATCCTGGTCAACAACGCCGGCATGCAGCATCGCGGCGCGTTTGCCGAGTTTCCGGTCGACGCCTGGCACAAGATCACCACCACCAACATCGACAGTGTCTTCCTGGTGGGCCAGGCGGTGGCTCAGCGCATGATCCCGCGCGGCGCCGGCAAGATCATCAACATCTGCTCGGTGCAAAGTGAACTGGGCCGCCCGGGCATCGCCCCCTACGCTGCCACCAAGGGTGCGGTGAAGATGCTCACCAAGGGCATGGCGATCGACCTGGGCAAGTTCGGCATCCAGGTCAACGGCCTGGGGCCGGGCTACTTCAAGACCGAACTGACCCAGGCCCTGGTTGACGACGCGGCCTTCACGGCCTGGCTGTCCAACCGCACACCGGCCGGGCGCTGGGGTGAGGTGCACGAACTGGGCGGCGCGGCGATCTTTCTGGCGAGCAGTGCATCGAGTTTCGTCAACGGCCACATCCTGTACGTCGACGGCGGCATCACCGCCAGCTTGTGAGTGCCTGCGCCGAGTGGCCGACTGGCCTCAGGCCAGCTCGGCCGGCCGCGGCAGCTCAGCTCAGCAACTGATCCGCAGGCACGTAGGCGTAGCCGAGTTGCTGCGCCACCGGCTCGCAGGTCACCACACCCTGGGCCACGTTGAGGCCTGCGCGCAGGTGCACGTCGTCCTTCAGCGCCTTTCGCCAGCCCTTGTCGGCCAGCGCCAGGGCATGGCCGATGGTGGCGTTGTTGAGTGCAAAGGTCGAGGTGCGTGCCACCGCGCCGGGCATGTTGGCCACGCAGTAGTGCACCACGCCGTCGACCACATAGGTGGGCTCGGCATGGGTGGTGGCGTGCGAGGTCTCGAAACAACCGCCCTGGTCGATGGCCACGTCGACCACCACGGCGCCGGGTTTCATGCGCGACACCATGGCGCGGGTCACCAGCTTGGGTGCCGCGGCGCCCGGGATGAGCACACCGCCGATCACCAGATCGGCCGTGAGCACCGCTTCTTCGACGCTGTAGCGGGTCGAGAACTGCGTGGTGATGCGGTTGCCGAAGATCAGGTCGAGGTGGCGCAGGCGGTCGACGTTCTTGTCCATCACCGTCACCCGTGCACCCATGCCCACGGCCATCTGCAGCGCATGGGTGCCAACCACACCGGCGCCCAGGATCACCACCTGTGCAGGCGCCACACCCGGCACCCCGCCGAGCAGCACACCCATGCCGCCCTTGCTCTTTTCCAGATGCACCGCACCGGCCTGCACGGCCATACGCCCGGCCACTTCACTCATCGGAGCCAGCAGCGGCAGGCCGCCGCCAGGGGCAGTGACGGTTTCGTAGGCGATACACACGGCGCCCGATTTGACGAGGCCGGCGGTCTGCTCCGGGTCCGGCGCCAGGTGCAGGTAGGTGTAGAGCAGCTGGTTCTCGCGCAACATGGTGATCTCGCCGGGCTGCGGCTCCTTGACCTTGACGATCATCTCGCCGACAGCAAAGGCTTCGGCCGCGTCCTTGGCCAGGACGGCACCCGCCGCCACGTATTGTTCGTCGGTCAGGCCGATGGCCGTGCCGGCGCCGGCCTGCACCCAGACCTCGTGGCCATGCATCACCAGTTCATGCACGCTGGCCGGGGTCAGACCGACGCGGTATTCGTGGTTCTTGATTTCCTTGGGGACGGCGATACGCATGATGGTGAGCTTTCGGGGCAGAAGGGCGACGTGTGGTGAGTTGGGGTTGGCTGAGCAACGCAGCGAATTGTCAAAGCCGACCTTGGTTTCATGAAGCATCATTGCCAAATCAGCGTATGCATTAGGAGCACTGATGAACGCCTTCGATCCTGTGGCACTCGACTGCCTGGCAGCGCTGGCCGATACCGGCAGCTTCGAGCGGGCTGCGCAGCAGTTGTCGGTGACACAGTCGGCCGTGTCGCAGCGTCTGCGCACGCTCGAAACCGGCCTGGGCCGCTTGCTGGTGGTGCGATCACGCCCGCTGCGCCTGACCGAGCCGGGCAAGCTGCTGCTGAGGTATGCGCGCCAGCTGCAGGCCCTGCGAGCCGACATCACCCGTGAGCTGGGCGGCGTGGGCAACAGCAACGAGCGCCTGCCCATTGCCGTCAACGCCGACAGCCTGGCGACCTGGGTGCTGCCGGCGCTCGACGCCGTGGTGCAGGACGGCCAGCGCGAGGGTTACGGGCTGGAGCTGATCGTCGACGACCAGGATTTCACCCACGAATGGCTGCGTGAAGGCGCCGTGCTCGGCTGCGTCAGCACCGTGAGCGAGGCGCTGCGCGGCTGTCGTGTGACGGTGCTGGGCACGATGCGCTACATCGCCGTGGCCAGCCCGGCGTTCGTCGCCCGCGAATTGCCGACCGGCCTGAACCGGGCCAACTTTGCGGCCTTGCCCTGGCTGGTGTTCAACCGCAAGGACGACATGCACAGCGCCTGGGTGAGCCGTGCCTTCGGCATCGATGCGCCGCGGCTGGTGCCGCGTTCGGTGCCGTCGAGCGAAGCCCATGCCCGCGCCGCCGCCATGGGCTGGGGCCTGGCCGTCATGCCCGAACAGATGGCGACGCGCTGGCTCGCCAGCGGTGAACTGCTGGCCGTGCATCCCGAGGTCCATGTCGACGTGCAACTCCACTGGCACCAGTGGAGCCTGCGCGGCGACGACAGCACTGCACCGACCCTGCGCACCGGCACGCTCGACCGCATCGGCCTGGCGCTGGCCGAGGGCGCGCGGTCGTCGTTGCGCCCGGCCGTGCCGCGTTGACCAGGCCGCGCCCTGGTGGCCGATGGGCATGCGGCCCGGCAGCGCAAATGCACTTACGCAATGACCGCAGCGCCCGGCAGGTGCGTGCCTGGCCTGGCCCGTTCGGGCTGAAATGTGGCGGCGGAGCTTGACTTGAGGCAGCTTTGCTTCGGCTGCCAGGGGTAGGCTCACGCACGACCCGACAGGCGGTGACATCGCCGCCGGGCAATTTCAGCGAAGGACAAACATCTTGAGCAAGACCATCACGGCGGCAGCGGCCGTCGCGCGTATTCCCGATGGCGCGGTGCTGATGATCGGCGGCTTCATGGGGGTGGGTACGGCCCATCGCCTGGTCGACGAACTGGTGCGCCAGGGCAAACGCGATCTCACCATCATCGCCAACGACACGGCGCGGCCGGGCGTGGGCATCGGCAAACTCATCAGCGCACGGCTGGTCAAACGGGTCATCGTCAGCCACATCGGCACCAACCCCGAGACACAGGCGCAGATGATTGCCGGCGAACTCGACGTCGAACTGGTGCCGCAAGGCACGCTGGCCGAACGGGTGCGCGCCGGCGGTTTCGGTCTGGGCGCGGTGGTCACGCCCACCGGCGTGGGCACGGTGGTGGCCGAAGGCAAACGCACCATCGAGATCGAGGGCAAGTTGTTCCTGGTCGAGTTGCCGCTGCATGCCGACTTTGCGCTGGTCAACGCACGTCAGGCCGATCACATCGGCAACCTGGCCTATGCACTCACGGCACGCAACTTCAATCCGCTCATCGCCATGGCGGCCGAGGTGGTGCTGGCCGAGGCACAAGAGATCGTGCCGGTTGGCGTGATACCGCCCGACTCGGTGATGACCCCGTCGGTCGTCGTCACCCACATCATCGCCAAGGAGAGCGCTCATGGATGACAAGCTGCTCATCGCCTCGCGGGTCGCACAAGAGCTGCGCCCCGGCACCCTCGTCAACCTCGGCATCGGACTGCCCACGCTGGTGGCCGGCCTGGTGCCGCGTGACGCGAACATCTTCTTCCAGAGCGAGAACGGCATCGTCGGCATGCAGTCCATCCCCGAACACGGGCTGGAGGACGACGACCTCACAGACGCAGGCGGACGCCCCATCAGCGCCTTGCCGGGTGCGGCCACCTTCGACAGCGCCATGTCCTTCGGCCTGATCCGCGGCGGCCATCTGGACGTGACCGTGCTGGGCGGCCTGCAGGTCGACCGCAACGGCCGCCTGGCCAACTGGATGGTGCCCGGCAAGATGGTGCCCGGCATGGGTGGCGCCATGGACCTGGTGACCGGCGCGCGCCGTGTCATCGTGGCCATGACACACACCGCCAAGGGTGAACACAAGATCGTCCACGAACTCAACCTGCCGCTCACCTCGACTCGTTGTGTCGATCTGGTCGTCACCGAGATGGCGGTGCTGCGGCCCACACCCGACGGCATGGTGCTGCAGGAAATTGCGCCAGGTGTGACCATCGAGCAGGTGCGCGCCGCCACAGGCACACCGCTGATCGTGGCTGAGCAGGTGCCCATCATGGGCGGCGCTGGCTGAACAAGCGTGGCCGAGCGGCTAGTGGCCTGGTGTTCGATCGGGCCGGCAAGGCGCCACCTATGATGACGGCAACAAAGTTGTACGTCCCCATGACCCAGCCCGATCGAGACGCCCCCGCCCAGGGGGCAGCGGTCGACGCGGTCGGATCGCCGGCAGCTGGCAAGCCCCCTGGCCTGCCGAACTTGCCGGCCAGACTGCGCGATACCCTGACGCGTTGGCGCGCCATCGGCGCCCAGCATCGCTCCCTGGCCGCCGAGTTCCGCCAGGAGAACCTGCGCCGCCTGAGGTACATGGCGTGTGTCATCGTGCCTCTCAACATCATCCACGTGGGGGTGTTCGGCCGAGCCGATGTCGCCGCGTTGGGCCAGGTGGCCGCCTGGCGCAGTGGTGTGTTGGTCAGCCACCTGTGTATGGCGGTGGCGATGGCCGTGCTGGGCCTGCTGGCGCACGCCTTGTTGACACGCTGGCGCAGCACAGCGGGTGAACGCGCCGTGTTGCTGGCGGTGCTGGTCGTGAGCCTGGGGTTTGCCGGGCTGCTCGGAGTGGTCGACCAATGGGTCACCCCCAGCATCACACCGGTGTTGGTCGGTTGCCTTGGTGTGGCCCTGGTGTTCCTGATCCGCCCGGTGCTGGCACTGGCCTTGTATGGCGTGGCCGGTGGGGTCATCGCCTGGGCTCTGGGCCTGACGCAGCACGACCCGGCCGTGTTGCTGAGCAACCGTGTCAACACGCTGACGGGTGTGATGATGGGCGCGGCGCTGGCCATCTTGCTGTGGCACAAGTCTGGCGCCAACACGCTGCTCAGGCGCGAACTGCAAGCCAGCAACCTCAGGCTCGAACAGCAGCAGGCCGAGTTGCAGCGCCTGGTCACACTCGACCCGCTGACCGGGCTGATCAACCGGCGCGAGTTCGAGCGGCTGCTGCGCCTCGAGCTGATCCGCGCCAAACGCGCGGCAATGCCGACCACGCTGGTGGCGATCGATCTCGACCACTTCAAACGTGTCAACGACGAGTTCGGTCACCCGGCCGGTGACGTGTTGCTGCAGCAGGTGGGGCAACGATTGCTGAGCCTGCTGCGACCCTACGACGTGCTGGCGCGTTACGGCGGCGAAGAGTTCATGTTGCTGCTGCCAGGTACCGACCCGGCCGCCGCGCTGGCCGCGGCCGACAAGCTGCGAGTGGCGCTGTTGCAGCCGTTCAGTGGTGACAAGCGTTGCCTGACCATCTCGGCCAGCCTGGGTGCCGTCACCACCCGCGCCAGCACGGCAGATTTCGAGCAACTCTACGAGCTGGCCGACCAGGCGTTGTACCGCGCCAAACAGCTGGGTCGTAACCGGGTCGAGATGGCCGCTGCGCCAGTCTGAGGCAGGTGGCTCATGCCGGTGCCCCGGTGGTGATCGGGTGAGCGCGGCTTGCGCCTGCAACGTCGCGCCGTTCGCGCTACCCTCGCGCTCCGCCGTCAGGCTGCGATGCCACGCAGACGGGCACCAGGAGACAACGATGATCAAGATTTCCGTCAACGGTAAAGCGGCGTCGGTCGACGCCGACCCCGAGATGCCGCTGCTGTGGGCGCTGCGCGAGCAGTTGCAACTCACCGGCACCAAGTTCGGCTGTGGCATGGCGCTATGCGGCGCCTGCACCGTACACCTGGACGGCAAACCGGTGCGGTCGTGTTCGACCCCGATGTCGGCCACGTCGGGCAAGAAGGTGATCACCATCGAGGGCATCGGCTCCGGCCGCATCGGCAAGGCCTTGCAGGCGGCCTGGATCGCGCACGACGTGCCGCAGTGTGGCTACTGCCAGAGCGGCCAGATCATGAGTGCGAGCGCCTTGCTGGCCGAGAAGAAGTCGCCCAGCGACGCCGACATCGCCGAGGCCATGAGCGGCAACATCTGCCGCTGCGGCACCTACAACCAGATCCGAGCGGCCATCAAGGATGCATCGGTCGCGCTGGCGAAAGGAGCCTGATCATGGATCACGCCAAGTTCGCCACCACCAACTCCGCCATCACCGGCGCCGCCGTCGATCAGGCGTCGACCGACGCAGCAGTGCCTGGCAACCCGTCGCGCCGCAGCTTCATCAAGCGCAGCGGTGCGGCGGCGCTGGTGCTGGGGTTCACCCTGCCGACACTGAGTGGCCGCGCGCTGGCCGCCGCTCCTGCGGCCAGGTCCTTTCAGCCCAATGCCTGGCTGCGTATCACGTCGGACAACCGCATCACGGTGATCTGCGGTTCGTCCGAGATGGGCCAGGGTGTGCTCACCGCCATCCCGATGCTGATGGCCGAGGAACTCGACGCCGACTGGAGCAAGGTCAGCGTCGAGCAAGCACCCGTCGACCAGGCCTTTGCCAACCCCATGTTCGGCATGCAGGCCACCGGCGGCAGCACGACGGTGCGGGCGCACTGGGAGCCCATGCGCAAGGCCGGCGCCGCGGCGCGCGAGATGCTGGTCGCGGCCGCTGCGGCGCAGTGGAAGCTCGACGCATCACAACTGCGCACCGCCAACAGCCAGGTCATCGCGCCCGACGGCAAGAAGCTCAGCTACGGTGCGCTGGTGGCGGCAGCCGCCACGCAGACCGCCCCCAAGGATCCGGTGCTCAAGTCGAGCAAGGACTTCAAGCTGCTGGGCAAACCCCTCAAGCGGCTGGACACACCCAACAAGGTCAACGGCAAGGCGAAATACGGCATGGACGTGTCGGTGCCCGGCATGCTGGTGGCCGTGATGGCCCGTGCACCACTGCCCGGCGCCAAGCCGGCCAGCGTGAACAGCAGCAAGGCGACGGCGGTGAGGGGTGTGAAGCAGGTGCTCACCATCCCCGGTGGTGTGGCCGTGCTGGCTGATGGCTACTGGGCCGCCAAGAAGGGCCGTGACGCCCTCGAGATCAGCTGGGACCTGGGCGCCAACACCGGCCTGAGCAGCGCCAAGGTGAGCGCGATGCTGACCGACGGTGCCGACAACGCCGACGCCGTGGCGCTGGACACCGGCAACCTGCGTGATGCGGCTGCCACCAGCGCCGCCAGCGTCGACGCGGTGTACGAAGCCCCGTACCTGGCCCATGCCTGCATGGAGCCGATGAACTGCACGGCCTGGGTCAAGGGCACGGGAGACACCGCCACGGTCGAGATCTGGGCCGGCACCCAAAGTCAGGGGCCGGTGCAGGGCATCCTGTCGCAGGTGGCGTCGGTGGCACCCGCCAAGATCAAGGTCAACACCATGATGCTGGGCGGTGGCTTCGGCCGGCGTTTTGCGCCCGACTTCGTCATCGACGCCACGTTGCTCAGCAAGATCAGCGGCAAGCCGGTCAAGCTGATCTACACACGTGAAGACGACACCGCTGCGGGCTTTTATCGCCCCGCCTCGGTGGCGCGTTTCTCTGGCGCACTCGACGCCCAGGGCACACCCACCGGGCTGCAGGTCGGCGTCGGTTCACCGTCGATCATGGCGGCGTCGGGTTTCATGAAGATCCCCGACAGCGGCGTCGACGAGTTCGCCATGGAAGGCATCAAGGACCATCCCTACGACATCGCCAACCAGAAGATCGCCTACGGCCGGCGCGAACCCGGTCCGCAGGTGTGGTTCTGGCGTTCGGTCGGCCACTCGCAGAACATCTTCTTCATGGAAGGGTTCATCGACGAGATGGCGCATGCCGCGAAGAAGGACCCGTTCGAGTTCCGCCGCGCGTTGATGAGCAAACAGCCGCGCTACAAGGCGGTGCTCGAAGCCGCGGCCGACAAGGCCGGCTGGGGCAAACCACTGCCGGCGGGCGTGTTTCGCGGCATCGCGGTGGCGCAGAGTTTCGGCAGCTACGTGGCCGAAGTGGCCGAGGTGTCGATCAACCCCGACGGCACACCGCGGGTCCACCGCGTGGTGGCTGCGGTCGACTGCGGCCAGATCGTCAACCCCGAGATCATCCGTCGCCAGATCGAAGGCTCGATCGTCTACGGCCTGAGCGCGGCGTTGTACGGCAAGATCAGCTTGAAGGACGGCCGTGTCGAGCAGGGCAACTTCGACAGTTACCCGGTACTGCGTCTGAACGAGATGCCCAGCGTCGAGGTGTACATCCTGCCCAGCACAGAAAAGCCTGGCGGCATCGGTGAACCCGGCACACCGCCGGTGGCGCCGGCCGTCGTCAACGCCATCTTTGCCGCCACGGGCAAACGCCTGCGCTCGTTGCCGATCGATCACGCTGCACTCAAGAAGGCCTGATCACACCTCGGGCTGGTTCAGATGGGACGGCCGGGCCACCGCGAGGTGGCTGGCCGGTCTCGGCACCACTGACGCCGTCTGTGGTGCAGTGGTCTGCAGGCTACGTCACTGCGACAGGATCCAGTCGGCCAGATTCTTGATGGCCGCCATGTCGGCTGGTTTGGCTGGATCGAGCTTGACGATCTTGTGGTCTTCTTCGGTGCCGTCGTCGAGCTTGACCTTGGAAGCCACGGTCATGTTCTTGATCGTCTTCTCCTGACCGTCGGCCTTGCCCTTGTATTTGGCGGCGATCTTCTTGTACGACGGACCCTTCTTGTCCTTGCTGATCGCATGGCACTTCATGCAGTCGTTCTTCTTGGCCAGGGCCTGCGCCGCATCGGCGTCGACGGCGGCCTGAGCCGGTACGGTGAACACGGCGCCACCCAGCGCGAACGCTGCAGCGGTGATCCACAGGGAGAACTGTTGTCGCTTCATCACGAACCCTCTTGAAGTACCCGAAAACCCCCTCCGGCCTCGAGACATCAGGTCTGCCGGATTGCGGTGTTGGACACAGTAGCGTGTCCGTCCGCGCGTACGCAGGCTAAGGGGATTCGCTGTTTCCAGGTTGACTGACGTCAAACGCTGATTTCTCGTTCCAGCCCAGGCGCTCTGGCTTGCCCGTGATCATGATTGCCGCGTCGATCGTGCGATCCAGCAGTCGAGCGGACCAGCACACAGTGCGCCCGAGGGTGTGACCGGTGCGTGGTCTGCGACTTGCATTGGGCCCTGGGCCGCAGCGTTGTGCTGGTTGACGCTGGCCTGAACTCGATGCGGCGACACCGACCGAATCCGTACCCGAACGGATCACTCTGGAGACAAACCATGGTTCATCTGGACACTCTGCCCTCCGACTCCGTGCTGCGGCGACACGCGCTTGGCGAGCGCAACCGCATCCTCGGTCTTCCGCCCACTGACGCCGTTCTGCGTCGTCACTACGCGCAACTGCAGGCGGCGTTGTCCGCGCGTGCGCAACTGCCGCAGGCGCCAGTTGCGGCCATGGCGGCCCGGCCTGGTTCCGCCCCCTCGGTGTCAGTTCCTCCGCACGCGGCAGCCTCGGCGCCCAAACTGGCAGCTCGGCCTGCTGCACCTGTGGCACCAGCCGCACCTGCCGCGCCAGCCAAGGCCGAAGCCGGCCTGTTTGCCTGGTTGCGCCGGATGTTGGGTGGATCCTGATCACCCGCGGATCTGGTGTAGCAACCACGTTGCACTGGCAGGGCTGACCTGATGCCTGCCGGCGGCGCCCGACCTGGCTGAGCCGCGTCACAACATCTGGCAACACTTTGTGCCGGCTACGGCGCAGACGGTCACTCGTGTCCGCTGCTGCGTGGCGCGGCGTGAGCTGCCCGCATGTGTCGGCGTCGGCACGCCGGGCTCACCCTTGCGCCAGGCTTGCCACCGCGCGGCGCGTGCCGCCTTCACCCACGTCTACGCCCAGACAGAGCAGCGCTGCCTCGACGCCGCCGATCGCGCCCAGGATCATGGCCGGGTTGCAGTCGCCCAGATGGCCGATGCGAAAGGCCTTGCCGGTGAGTGGGCCCAGCCCACCGGCGATGGCCACCTGGAAACGTTCGCGCGCCACACTGCGCAAGGCTTCCACATCGATGCCCGGGCCCAGCGTGATGGTGGTGACCGACACCGAACGGCTGGCCGCCTGCTGGCCGAAGAAGTCCAGCGCGCCGCCGGTGCGCCAGCCTTGCACCGCGGCATGCACGGCGCCGGCGAGTCGGGCATGGCGCTGCCAGACCTGGTCGAGCCCCTCGGCAAAGATCAGCCCGAGCGCGGCCTCGAGTCCCAGCAGCATGTTCTGGGGTGGTGTGCCGCAGAACTTGCGATACGACAGATCGTGTTTGCGGCGCACCCAGTCCCAGTAGAACCGCGGCGCAGGGTTGCGCTCGGCCACGCCGAATGCGACGGCGTTGACCGCCACGAACCCCAGGCCGGGCGGACACATCAGGCCTTTTTGTGAGGCCCCCACGGCGACGTCGACACCGAGTGTGTCCATGGCAAACGGCGCGGCGCCGAGTGACGCCACCACGTCGGCCACCAGCAGGGCCGGGTGCTGGGCGGCGTCGATGGCGCGCCGAAGCGCGCCGATGTCGCTGGTTACCCCACCGGCGGTGTCGGTGTGCACCGCCAGCACGGCCTTGATGGTGTGGCGGCGGTCGTCGCGCAGCACCTGTTCGACGGCATCGGCGTCGATGGGCCAACCGGGTGCCCATGGCGTACGCAGCACCTGTCGACCCAGTGCCTCGGCCTGGATCGCCCACGACTCACTGAAATGCCCGGTGCCCGGCACCAGCAAGCTCTCGCCGGGTGCGGCCAGGTTCTCGACCACCGCCTCCCACACGCCGTGGCCGTTGGCGGCGTACATGAACACGTCGGCGCGGTCGGTTTGCAGCAGGCGTTTCAGGCCCAGTTCACAGGCGGCGATGTTGGCGTCGACACGTGGGTCGGCCAGGTCCATGGGCTGGTTGCTCATGGCCTGCAGCACGGCGTCGGGCAACGGCGTGGGGCCGGGTGAATGCAGCAGGCGCCGGCCGGGAATGCGGGGTGGCGAAGTCATGTGGGGGTGCTCCTGGGGCGCTGAGGTGTGGCTTCATTCTGGCCGTTGTCGGGGCATATCCCCCACTGCGGGTGTGCAAATCACCCGAAGGGCGATCGACCGTGTGACCATGCGGGAGCCAAGTAGTTGATTTTTATCACTTTCTGTTCTGGCATGGCTGGTGCATATGGGAAAGTGTCCCACTTACAGAATTCAAACCAGGCACGCACCACTGCACACCACTCGACGCCTTGTCAGCCTAGAGCAAGCGCAGCGGATGTCGACCACTCCACCCATCGAGTACGTCCAGATGATTGCCCATCGTCAAGAACGGAAATTGCACCATCCGCCGCTGCAGTGTGTGGCCCGTCCGGTGCTGACCGAGATTCCGACACAGCCGCGCACCGCCACATCGACCAGAGACTGCCCGTTGCAGCCAGCCCCCATGCGATCCCAAGCCCATGTTGCCGCTTCCCGCCCCCCGCCCGTGCTGCCACCACCTGCAGCATCTGCCGAAGTCGACGATGCCACGTTGGTAGCGCGTTGCCGGGCTGGTGACGGTACGGCCTGGGCGCAGCTGGTCGAGCGATATCAGCGCCTGGTGTATGCCATCGTCAGGCGCGCCGGGCTGGACGAACACACGGCGGCCGATGTCTTCCAGACCGTCTTTTCGCGTCTGCTCCAGCATCTGCCGCGTATTGCCGAGCCCCATCACCTGCAGGCCTGGATCGTCACCACGGCCAAGCGCGAGAGCCTGCTGCTGTTGCGCAAAGGCAAACGCACGGTGTCGATGGCGCGCAGCGACGACAGCGGCGACGACGTCTCGATCTCGGCCGACTGGGATCTGGCCGACGACACACCGATCGCCGAGGAGGCCCTCGACCACCTGCAGCAGCTCAACCAGTTGCGCAACGCACTCGAGCGGCTCGACACCCGCTGCCGCGATCTGCTGCTGCTGATGTTTCGCGACGAGGACGACACGCTGAGTTACGAGGAAGTGGCGCGTCGCATGGGGGCGTCGGTCGGCAGCATCGGGCCGACCCGGTCTCGTTGCCTGGACAAGTTGCGTCGCCTCGTGAGTTGAGTGCCAGCGACTCGCCTGGTCGCGAATTTGTCATTTTTGATGCCGCCATGTATTTCCCGGCGTACCCACCACTCTGTGTTGCATGCGCCACCCCATGCCGAACACCATGAAACCCATCGTGAGCACGAGCGACGACGAATTTGTCCGCCTGGTACAGCAAGCGGTGGCACTTGACGACGCACCGGCGCACAGCGTGCAGGCAGCGATCGCCTTGTGGTCGGCAGCCGCACCTGGCCCGGTCGCCGCGGTCGGCCAGGCTGCATTGCGGCTGGTGCGCGCCGTGCTGAGTTTCGACAGCTGGGCCCAGCCCGCCCTGGCCACCGGTCTGCGCTCGGCCTCGTCCGAAACACGTCACCTGCTGTTCAATGCCCAGGGCCGCGACGTCGACCTGCGCATCAGCCCGAACGCCGGCGCCTTCATGCTGAGTGGTCAGATCCTCGGGCCGGACGAAAGTGGCGTGCTCGAACTGGTGACCTGCGACGAACGCAGCCCCGGTCCTGCGCGGTCGGCCGCACTCGACGACATGGGTGAGTTCCGCCTGGACGGCGTGAACACCGGCACCTACCTGCTCACCCTGCGTGTGGGTGGCGTCGACATCACGCTGCCTGCCATCGAAGTGGGTGGGCGCAACCGATGAGACCCCAGTCGCCGTGAACCTCGTCGAGCGCCACAGTCCGCGCCTGGCCGCCATGGCCGAGCGCCTGTCCAGCACCGGTCACATGCCGGAGCTGGCGGATTCGGCCGAGGCGCTGTTGCTGGCCTGGGTGCTCAAGGACCTGAGTTTTGCCGTCTGGAGCTCGGAGCCGGCGCGCGCTGCCGGTGTGTCGGGCGCCGTGTGTGCCTTGCTCGACCGCGCCGATGTGCCACCCTTGACTGCCTGGCACCGCCAGGAGATCCAGGCGCTGGCGAACTGGACTCGCGGCGTCACCCACATCACGTGCGGCGAGATGGCTGAAGCCGTGCCCAGTCTCGACGCCGCCGCGGCCCTCTTCAGAGGTCTGGGCCAGGCGGCCAATGCGGTGCAGACCCAGGTGTCCAAGATCATCGCCCTGGCCATGCTGGGCCGGTACGACGAGGCCGGCGAGTGTGGCGAACGGGCCAGACGCGAGTTCATCGCCGCCGGTGATCTGCCTGCGGCCGGACGGGTGAGCCTCAATCTGGCCGGCATGAACATCAATCGCGGTGAGCATGCCGAGGCGGCGCGCCTGTCGCGTGAGGCAGCGGTGCTGTTTGCTCGTGTGGGCGATCATGAACACTCGATCATGGCCGACATCAATTTCGCCGCGGCGCTGATCTCGCTGGGTGATTTCGACGAAGCCTTGCGTATTTCGGCGCGAGCGCACATGCGTGCTGCGTCACACGGCTTTCCGGTGCTCGAAGCGCTGGTCGACGAATCGGTCGCGCTGCTGCAACTGGCGCGTGGCCGCTACGACGAGGCACTGCGGGGCCTGGAACGTGCCAGGCAGAAATACGAGGCCCTGGCCATGCGGCAGCCGCTGGCCATCGCCGAGAAACAACTCGCCGACGCCTACCTCGAACTGCGCATGTTGCCCGAGGCGCAAGCCTTGTACGAAGGCGCCGCCGCTCACTTCGAGGCCTTGAACGTGGCGGGTGAACTCGCCGGCACCCAGGCCCAGCTGGGGCGCCTGTATGCCTTGCTCGGCCAGCGGGCGCAGGCTGTCGAGGCCTTCGATCGTGCCGCGTCGCTCTACGGCGAGCAGGGTAACCAGGCCGGTGAAGCCTCCGTCGGCTTGTCGTTCGCCGAACTCGAACTCGACTCCGGTCGGCCCCATATCGCCGAAAAACTCGCCGACCTGGCCGCCCAGGCTTTCGCTGCAGCGGACTTGCCCGAGGGTGAGCTCAGGTCGCAGGCGGTGCTGGCCATGGCGCGGCTACGCGGCGGCCACGCAGAGCGGGCGCGCGACCTGTTTGGCGCCACGCTCGAGCGGGCCCGGGCGATGCAGATGCTCAGCTTGCAGGTGCGTTGCCAGACGGGCCTCGGGCTGGCCGCTCAGGCCATGGGCGAGGGTGACCTGGCTGCCTCGTCGTTCGAGTCGGCCGTCGACCTGTTCGAGGCCCAGCGACGGGTGTTGCCGGGTGACGACCTGCGCCACGCGTTTCTGGCCGATCACCTCAGGCCCTACCAGGAACTGCTGCGGCTGGCGCTGGCTGCCCACCAACGGTCGCCGTCGCCGGCACAGGCGGTGCTGGTGCTGCAACGCCTCGACCAGTTCCGTGCCCGTGCCTTGGCCGAACGCCTGGCCAACGGGCCGGAACGGGTGGCCGAGCCCCACATCCGCAGCCTGCGCGAACGCCTGAACCGGCTCTACCGCGAGGAGCAGAAACTCGGCGACGAGGGCGACAGCGACGAATTGCTCACCCAGGAGCGGCGGCGTGTCGAGCTCGACCTGCTCGAACAGGACCGGCGCGCCAGGCTGGCGACACACACGGTGACCGGTCCGTCGATGGCCGACGCCGGGGTCGATCTGGCGGCCCTGTGCCGGTCGCTGGGAGACACCGGCGCACTGATCGAATACGGCGTGCTCGACGACGAGCTGTTTGCCTGTGTCGCGACGTCGGCGGGCATCGACGTGCATCGGCAGCTGGCGAGCTGGAGCGAGGTTCAGCTCGCGCTGCAGGCGGCACGTTTCCAGCTCGAGACCCTCAGCCAGGGCAAGGCCCACATGCAGGCACATCTGGACAGCCTGACCCGGCGCACCCAGACACGGCTGGCACAGCTCCATCGACTGGTGTGGGCGCCGCTGGCCGAGGCACTGTCCGGATGCCGGCGGGTCGTCGTCGTGCCACATGGCCGGCTCGGCGAGTTGCCATTTGCCGCCTTGTACGACGGCCGACACTATCTGGCGCAACAGGTCGAACTGGCCTGTGCACCCAGCGCGCGGCTGGCGTTGCGCCACCTGAACCTGAGCACCCGGCCGGCGAGTTCGGTGCTGGCCATCGGCGACTCGCTTCGCCTAGCCCACGCGGCCAGTGAGGCCCGGGTGGTGGCGGGTCTGTTTCCAAACGGCCGCATGTATGTCGACGAGCAGGCCACGATGGCGACACTGCGCGAGCACGGCGAGGCTGCGGACATCGTCCACCTGGCCTGCCATGCCCGCTTTCGCAGTGACAGCCCGCGCTTTTCGGCCCTGCAACTTCACGACGGCGCGCTCACGGTCGATCTGGTCGAAAGCCTGCCGCTGCGCGGCAACCTGGTCGTGCTGAGTGCTTGCGAGACGGGTTTGTCCGATTCCGGCCAGGGTGACGAGATGGTCGGTCTGGTCCGGGCGTTTCTGGTGGGTGGTTGCGCCCGGGTGGTCGCCAGCCTGTGGCCGGTGGACGACGGCGTCACCGCTGCCTTCATGACCAGCTTCTACACCGCCCTGCGTGGTGGCGCCGGCACGGCGGCTGCCTTGCGGCAGGCCCAGATCGACACCCTGAACAACCATCCCCATCCGTTCTTCTGGGCGGGTTTTGCGCTGCACGGTGCCTGGTAGCACTGCTCGCATCCGCCGTTCGAACCACGCCCCGACCCAGTCGTCCAACCGATCCTGCTTTCGCACGCAACGTCAAGGTGTCCCCATGTCCATCGTCCAAGAAATTCGAACACGCGCGCTGACGCAGCTGCGCGGCGCCCTGCTGGTCGCTAGTGTGGTGCTGGGTGCACTGGCGTTGCATGCGCCGGCTCAGGCCGCCAGCGTCGCGGTGCCTGGAGAGGTGTTGATCGAACTCGAGAGTTCGGCGCTGCTGCCTGGTTTGCTGGCCCGGTATCCGGTGGTCGTGATCGACCAGTTCGGTTCACGCCCGATCTATCGGCTGAAGGTCGATCCAGCGGCCGACCTTCACCACCTGATCGAAGCACTCGACGTGGAAATCGGCGTGCGGGCGGCCGAACCGAACTTCCTGCACGGCAGCCCCGAGGCGCGCCGCAACGTGGCCTGGGCCCTGGGTGACCCGGCCGCGTACACCACGCAGTGGGCGCCGCAGACCCTGCGCCTCGACCAGGCGCATCGTTTTGCCCGGGGAGCCGGCGTGCGTGTGGCGGTGCTCGACAGTGGTGTCGATGTGCAGCACTCGGCCCTGGCCGGCAAGTTGTTGCCCGGCTTCGATTTCGTCGACCTCGACAACGATCCGAGCGAAGTGGGTGACGCGACGGCGGCCGGCTTCGGCCATGGCACGTTTGTGGCTGGTCTCGTGTCACTGGTGGCGCCGGACGCGCAGATCATGCCGCTGCGTGTGCTCGACAGCGACGGTGTCGGCAACGCCTGGGTGCTGGGGCAGGCCATGTTGTACGCAGTCGACCCGGACGGCGACCCGACGACCGACGACGGCGCCCAGGTCATCAACCTGAGCCTGGGCAGCCCCGAGCGCACCCACATCCTGGACACCATCGCCAAGGTCGTGAGTTGTGCCGAGCCAGACCTGGACGAACCCGAGGAAGCCCGCAACGACCCCGGCTTTGCCAACGACAAGCTGCGCTGCGCCCGCACCGGTGGCGCCGTCATTGCCGCTGCGGCTGGCAACAGCGCCACCGACAGGACACGTGAATACCCCGCCGCCGAAGGCGCGTACGGACTGATGGCGGTTGCCGCGAGCAGCGCCGACGATCGGCTGGCGCCCTTCAGCAACTTCGGCTCGTGGGTGCATCTGGCTGCGCCGGGTGAAGGCATCAGCAGTTCGATTCCGGGCGGCCAATACGCCACCTGGAGGGGCACGTCGATGGCGGCGCCGATGGTGGCGGGCACGGCGGCGTTGCTGCGTTCGCTCGACCCCTTGCTGGTGCCGGATCAAGTGGTCGAGCGGCTGCGCCGCAGCAGCGCGCCGCTGTGTGGCACGGCGATCAGGCGCATCGATGCCCTGGCCGTGTTGTCCAACGAGGCGCCTGAGGCGCTCGTATGCCGCTGACCTGCTGAGCCGTTGTGATGGCCGGGCGGCGCTGAGCCCGGCCGCACGCTGGCGCTCGAGCCACCGGGACCGTTGTCGTTCGCGATCACGGTCCTTTTTATTTTTGAATGGGATGTATCTCCATTTGCTCTCGTCGCTCTGTGTGACATGCCAAGTGCGCAATTTTTCATGGTCAGCCAGGCTGGCCCCCAGGAAAGCGCCAGTGCCAGTCGCCATCACACAAAGAGGACCCACCCCATGAGCAAGAAGACATTCTTCAAGAGCGCCCGCTGCACCTCAGCCCTGCTGGCCATGAGCCCGCTGGCGCTGGCCGCTGCGCTCTCGCTGCCGGCCCAGGCCATGCAAGGCTCGGGTGGGCAGGCTCAGGCCACGCCGCAGTCCGGCGAACACACCGACCGCATGATCGTGCGTTACCGCCATCAGACCTCGAACGACGTGGTCGACCTCGCCACGCTGGGCAGCGCCGACCGCGCCGCTCGCCGTGCCGGTGCCACGGTGCGGCACCTGCGCCGCACCGGCTCGGGCTCACATGTGTTGCAGTTCGATCAGCGCCTGAGTGTGGCGCGTGCTCGCCAGCTGGCGGCCGAGATCAAGGCAGCCGATCCGCTGGTCGAGTATGCCGAGCCTGACCGGATCATGAAGCCGCAGTTCCTGCCGAACGATCCGCAGTTCAGCGCGCAATGGCACTACCACGAGCCGGTCGCCGGCATCAACCTGCCGGCGGCCTGGGACAAGTCGACCGGCAGCGGTGTCACCGTCGCGGTGATCGACACCGGCTACCGCCCGCATGCCGATCTGGCGGCCAACATCGTGGCGGGTTACGACTTCATCAGCTTGAAGTCGGTCAGCAACGACGGCAATGGCCGTGACACCAGTGCGCTCGACATGGGTGACGCCGTCAAGGCGGGTGAATGTGGCGCCGGCTCACCGGCCCAGGGCAGCAGCTGGCACGGCACCCACGTGGCAGGCACGATTGCCGCTGTCACCGGCAACGGTGTCGGGGTGGCCGGCGTGGCCTTCGGTGCCAAGGTGCAGCCGGTGCGGGTGCTCGGCAAGTGCGGCGGTTATACGTCGGACATCGCCGACGCCGTCATCTGGGCCTCGGGTGGTG
The DNA here is from genome assembly GCA_016702605.1 of Candidatus Intricatilinea gracilis. GTDB lineage: Bacteria > Pseudomonadota > Gammaproteobacteria > Burkholderiales > Burkholderiaceae_C > Sphaerotilus > Sphaerotilus gracilis. The sequence continues at coordinate 481,133 of JADJDQ010000002.1, read as the reverse complement.
TGGTGCCGGGTGCGCCGGTCAATGCCACGCCGGCGCGGGTCATCAACATGTCGCTGGGCGGTGCCGGTGCCTGCGACACCACCTGGCAGAACGCCATCAACGGTGCCCGCAGCCGCAACACGGTGGTGGTGGTGTCGGCCGGCAACTCGGGCGCCAATGCCTCGGGGTACGCCCCGGCCAGTTGTACCGGCGTGATCACGGTCGGCTCGGTGGGCCGCAGCGGCGCAAGGGCCTTCTACTCGAACTACGGTGCACTGGTCGACGTGTCGGCGCCGGGCGGTGACCAGAGCTTCAGTTCGGCCGATGGTGTGTTTTCGACGCTCAACAGCGGCAGCACCAGGCCAGGTACCGACAGTTATGCCTACTACCAGGGCACGTCGATGGCCGCACCTCATGTGGCGGGCGTGGTGGCGCTGATGCTGGCGCGCAACCCGGCACTCACACCCGACGACGTCGAGGTGCGCCTCAAGGCCAGCGCCCGGCCGTTGCCGGTGACCTGCACCGTCGGTTGTGGCGCCGGCATCGTCGACGCCAGTGCGGCTGTCGACGCCGCGCTGGATCCGCCGCCGCCGCCATCTGCCGGTCCCGCACCGGCACCTTCGCCCGCGCCTGCACCGGCAGCTCCGGCGCCCCAACGTGCCGAAGTCGAGCCCAACGACAGCCTGGCCAATGCCCAGGTGTTGACAGGTGCCACCACGGTGAACGGCAGCTTGGCTGTCAAGACCGACACCGATCACTACCGCGTCAGCATCGCGCCCGGCAAGAGCCTGGTGGTCCGCCTTGCGCCCAGCGCGACATCGGACTATGACCTGTGGGCCTACAACTCGGCAGGTGTGCGGGTGTCGTCGTCGACCAATGGCACGGGCCAGATCGAGACGATCACCTTGAGCAACAGCTCGACCACGGCTTCGTCGATCGCCTACCTGCGTGTCGTCTACTTTGCTGGCGGTCTGGGTGCAACCAACGGCAAGTACAGCCTGACGGTGCAGTGATGTCTCGTTGAGCTCGTTGTGTCCAACTCGGCAGGGTCGGGTCGACGCCCTGGCGGCACAGCGATTTTGAAAGCCCGGCGGGGCTGACGCCCGGTGATCCCTTCGGGCGCCCGCCGGATTCTTTCGAGCCCGCCATGTGCGGGCTTTTTTGCCCGCCGCTCAGCGCTTGAGGGCTGCTGCCGCAGCACGTTCGCCGTCTTCACGAATATGCCTGAGGAAGTAGCGCACGAAGAAAACGCCCATGCCAATCATGAACGCGATGCCGCCGATGCTCATCAGGCCGACGTCGGTGGTGAAAAGTTCGGTCAGTGCGCGCATGTCGAAGTCCATCGAGTGAATTTGGACACCGATTTGGCTACCGACCAGCGTTCTCAGCCTTGCCGTGAGTCAAAGCACGTGGCGCCTGGACCCGGCTGCACACGAAGCAACTGTCCTATTTCTGCAACGTTGCGTTCTCGATCAGCACGTCGTAGTCGTAACCGGCCCCCAGCTTCACGTCGGTGCGGATCACACCCTTGACCAGCACCACGTCACCTACCGCGGCCACATCCTTGGTCGTGACGAGCAGGTCGTTCGTGCCTGCGCTGGCGGCGCCGCTGCCGTCCTGCAGGTGCAGCCAGTTCTTGCCCATGATGCCGGTGTTGACCTTCACCACCTGGCCGCGCAGGCTCACTGGTTTGTCCTTCAACTTGTCCTTGCCCGACACCACTTCGGCAACAGTGCGTGCGTCGGCGCCAGTGGCCTTGCTCACCTTCACGGCCGGTGGCGGCGCGGCGGGCGCCATGCTGCCGGGGTTCAGGCCGCCGAGGCTGCCGTGTGGCCGGGACAGCACTGCGCCCGCCGATGACCCTGTGTTGGCATGCGCGTTGGCGCCAGCGTTGCCGAGCGTGCCGAACACGATGCTGGTGAAGGTCTTCTTGAGCGCCTTGCTCTCGAAATTGTTCATCACCATGGGGTTGTCGATGGTGATATGTGCGCCCGGCTTGACCGCAGCCCGGGTCACCGCGGCCCAGGTTTCACCTTGGGCCGTCTTGAGCCGCAGGTAGGTGTACTGGTCGACGTCGCGTACTTCGAGCACCTCGCCCTTGAGTGGTCCGACCGGCGCGGCGGGGCCAGCGGCGGCTGCGTAGCCAGCCATGCTGAGAAGCAGGGCGGCGATCGTGGTGGTGATGTTCATGGCGTCCGAATTCTAGGCGCCGGTGCCACTCAGACGTAACGTGCCGTGGGCGTGCGGCCTGCCAGCGCCGCCAGCAGGTTGTCGACCGCCAGCACGGCCATGGCGTGGCGTGTCTCGTGGGTGGCCGAGCCGATGTGTGGCAAGGCCGTGACCTTGGCATGACGACGCAGGGGTGATTCCTGCGGCAGCGGCTCGACCGCAAACACGTCCAGACCTGCAGCGCGCAGGTGGCCGCTGTCCAGCGCGGCGAGCAACGCTGCCTCGTCGACGATGGGTCCACGCGAGCCGTTGACGAAGATGGCGCCGGGCTTCATCGCCGCGAATCGTCGGGCATTCATCAGCCCGCGGGTCTCGTCGCTGAGTGGCACCGTGAGCGCCACGATGTCGGCGCTGTGCAGCAACTCGTCGAGATCCACCTGGCGAGCCGCGCCGGCAAGGTGGGGTGACTGTCCCGACAGGTCCAGCGGTGTGTTGTTGTGGAATAGCACGGGCATGCCAAAGCCCAGGGCCGCGCGGCGCGCCAGCGCCTGGCCGATGCGTCCGAAGCCGACGATGCCCAGCGTCTTGCCGTGCACGTCCCAGCCGAACAAGCCGTCGCGGATGTTGCTGCGCCAGTGGCCATCCCGCACATGGTTGGCCAGTTCGACGATGCGCCGGCTGCTGGCCATGATGAGCGCAAAGATCGTGTCCGCCGTGGTCTCGGTCAACACGCCGGGTGTGTGGCACAACATCAGGCCACGTTGCCTGAAGGCGCTGATGTCGTAGTTGTCGACACCGACCGAGATGCTCGATACCACCTCGAGCCGCGGTGCTTGTGCCAACACCGCTGCGTCGATGCCGAAGCTCGACCCGATCAGGCCCTGGGCCTGTGGCAGTGCGGCGAAGAAAGCCGCACGCTGAGCGTCGACGCGCGGGTTGGCGACCACCACGTCATGGTCGGCCTGCAGCCGCGCCAGCTGGTCGGGCGGCAGTTCGCGAAAGACCAGCACCTGTTTGCGTGTCATAACCCGGCCGCTTCGAGTTCGGCCTGTTGTGGCAGGCCTTCCGTGTCACCCAGCACCTGCACGGCACGGGCGCCGATCCAGGCACCGCGGCGCACCGCGTCCGCCACGCTGCGGCCAGCCAGCAGCGCGCTGATCACGCCGACGGCAAAACCGTCACCGGCGCCGACGGTGTCGACGACCTGGGCGACCGGGAATCCCGGCACGTGTCCTGAAACTTCCTGGCAGTCCACCTCACCGCTGTAATACGCGCCTTGCGGGCCGAGCTTCACGATCACCAGACGAGCGCCGTGTTCGCGGTAGAAGCCGGCCACCGCCTCGGCGCTGTCGTGGCCGGTGAGAAAACGCCCCTCCTCGATGCCAGGCAGCACCCAGTCGGCCTGCGCCGCCAGGTGGTTGATGGCGCTGCGCATCTTCTCGGGCGTGGCCCACAACGTGGGCCGCAGATTGGGGTCGAACGAGATGCTGCGCCCGGCCGCACGCATGAGCGCCAGGCTGCGCAAGGCCGTCTCGTGGCAGTTGGGCGACAGGGCCGCAAACACGCCGGTGGCATGTAGATGACGGGCACTGGTGAGCCAGGGCACGTCGATGTCACCGGGCTGGAACAGGCTCGCGGCCGAGCCCTTGCGGTGGTACTCGATGGGCGGATCACCCCCCCCTTCGACCCGGCCCTTGAGCTGAAAGCCGGTGCGCTGGCTGGCGTCACACACCACATGGCTGCAGTCGATGCCTTCGCCCTGCAAGGTATTGAGCAGGTAACGCGCCATCGAGTCACCACCCAGCCGGCTGACCCAGCCCACGTTCAGGCCCAGGCGCGCCAGGCCGATGGCCACATTGGTCTCGGCACCGGCCGTGCGTTTGACGAAGGACTCGGCCGCTTCGAGCGGGCCGGGCCGATCGGCCACCAGCATCATCATGGCTTCACCGAAGGTGACGACGTCCAGTGGCATCGGTGGCCGCTGGGCCGCAACCATTCGACTCGGCTCTCCGGGCGAACCGCCGCCACTTGTTGTCGACGTGGTGGTGTTCATGCGGCTCTCCGTGCCAGGCCGCGCAACTGCTCGACGCGACCGCGTGTGACGGCGAGCAGGTCGTCGCCGGCGAGCGGGTATTCGATCGCCATCGGCAGGCCTGCCGGCAGCGCACGCAGCACCGCCCGCCAGGGGGCGGCCGAGTCGTCGAGCGGCACAGCCACCCAGCGCTGCGGCTGGCGCTGCACACCCTTGCAATGCACGTAGCTCACACGGGGCGAGCAGCTTTGCGCCGCCAGCACAGGGCATTCACCCTGCCAGTGCCAGTTGCCCATGTCGAAGGTCATGCCCAGCGACAAACCCACTTGTGAGGCGTTGTCGAAGAAGGCCTGCAGCGCAGGCAGGGTGCCGGCGCTGGTCGTCTGGTCGTTCTCGATCACGAGTTCGACCGAGCTCTTCGCCAGCCGATCACGCAGTGTGGCAAGGCCTGCTGCCGACGCCGCGCCGTAGCCGCCGATAGCCATCTTCAGTCGCGGCGCGCCCAGGTGCTGCGCGATGCCGATGGCGCGCTCCAGCGCGGCCAGGTCGAGTTCGCCACTGGTGGTCCACAGCCCGTCCGGACTCGAGTAGACAAGCTGCAATCCGGCGCTGCGCGCGGCCTCGGCGATGGCGTCGAGTTCGTTGCCGAGTTCGTCGCCCAGGCTGTTGTCGAACTTGTCGCCGGCAGTGGCGCGTTGCGTTGTGGGTGCGTCGGCAAGGGCGGGCGCGTGGCGGGCCCGAAGCAGCTCACCCCGCACCTCGACACCGTCGGCGCCAGCCTGGGCGGACAGCCTGGTGAACCAGAGCTGGCCGTGGCGCAGCACCTCGGCAGCGCCGAAGGACGACAGCGAGATCAGGATGGGAGGCGACGGCGTCGACGGTGACGGCGCCGCGGTACGGTCGGGCAGGGTCTGCGTCTTCATGGCTGGATGGCCTCAGGCATGGGCCGCCTGGCCATGCGAGCTGAGGATCTGGCCCAGGAAGGCCTGCAGCTTGGGGTGTTTCGGCGCGCTGAAGAACTCGGCGGGAGGCGCTTCTTCGACGATGCGCCCGTCGGCCATGAAGATCACCCGATCGGCCACGCTGCGGGCAAAACCCATCTCGTGGGTGACACACAACATGGTCATGCCGTCGTCGGCCAGGCTGATCATGGTGTCGAGCACTTCCTTGACCATCTCGGGGTCGAGCGCCGAGGTGGGCTCGTCGAACAGCATGATCTTGGGCGCCATGCACAACGCCCGGGCAATCGCCACACGTTGCTGCTGGCCACCCGAGAGTTGGCTCGGGTACTTGGTGGCCTGCTCGGGGATACGCACACGTTTGAGGAACTTCATCGCCGTGGCTTCGGCTTCGTCCTTGGACACGCCGCGTGTGTGCATGGGCGCCAGCATGCAGTTCTCGAGCACCGTGAGGTGCGGGAACAGGTTGAACTGCTGGAACACCATGCCGACCTCCCGCCGCACCGCGTCGATGTTCTTGCGAGCGTGGTGGTGGCCGGTGAGCTCGATCCCGTCGACCACGATGCGACCCTGCTGCACCTTCTCGAGGTGGTTGATGCAGCGGATCAACGTCGACTTGCCCGAGCCCGACGGCCCGCAGATGACGATGCGTTCACCCGCCTTCACGGTCAGGTCGACGTCGGTCAGCACCTGGAACTGGCCGAACCACTTGCCTATCTGCTCGATGCGGATGATGGGGTCGTCGCTGCTCATGATGGGGTTCGCTGGTGGAGTCGGGCAAGGGTCAGCAGGTGTGAAGGACGCTGCGCAGTCTGGGCCGCGCAGCAGCTTCGTTTGCGTCAGGTCAGTTGGCCGGCAGTGCGGGCAGTTCGGTCTGCAGCCACTTGACGTAGAGCTTGTTCAGTTCACCATTGGCGGTGTTCCTGGCGACGAAGTCGTTCATGCCCTTGAGCAGGTCGGGCTGGTTCTGGCGCATGGCCACGGCCATGAACTGCTGACGCAGCACGAACTTGTTCTCGAAGGCATCACCGGCGCGTTTGGCGATCTGCGCGGCCACGGTGGTGGAGCAGCCGATGGCGTCGACCTGGCCCGACATCAGCGCTTGCATGGCCGAGGCGTCGTCATCGAAGCGGCGGATCTCGGTGCCTTCGGGCGCCATGGCGGTCACGGTGGTGTCCTGCGTGCTGGCACGGGCCACACCGATGCGCACACCCTTCAGATCGGCTGCGCCCTTGATGTTGGCCTTCTTGGCGCCGTACAGCACGATGGTCGCGGCCGAGTAGGGGCGCGAGAACTGCACCTGCTTGGCGCGCTCGGGCGTGATGGCGAGTGAGGCCACCAGCACGTCGACCTTGTTGGTCAGCAGGAAGGGGATGCGGTTCGGGCCGGTCACCGGCACGAGGTTGACCTTCACGCCCAGATCCTTGGCCAACAGCCTGGCGACATCGGCGTCGTAGCCGTCGGGCTGGTTCGAGGTATCCACCGTGCCGTAGGGCGGAAAGTCGACCAGCAGGCCGACGTTGATCGTGCCCTTGCCCTTGATGTCGGCGACGGTCTGAGCCTGCGCAGCGGGTGCCCAGCTCGCGAGTGAGGCGACCAGGGTGAAGGCCGCGGTGGCGGCAAGAAGATGGCGGCGGGGCAGTTGGATCATGGTGAAGTTCTCCGGGGTGAAATCTCTAGAGCGTAGGTGGCAAGGTGTGGGGCAGGCGCGAGATCGGGTTGCGCAGTAGGTTCATGGACGCCTTCTCACCGAGCCAGTGCGAGCGAGCGGCGCTGTTCGATGCGCCCGGCCCAGAAAGACAGCGGCCAGCACAGCGCGAAGTAGATGGCACCGACCACGCTGAACACGATCAGCGGCTGGAAGGTGGCGTTGTTGATGATCTGGCCGGCGCGGGTGATCTCTGTGAAGCCGATGATGGCCGCCAGCGAGGTGCCCTTGATCACCTGCACCAGGTAACCCACCGTGGGCGCCAGGGCAATGCGCGACGCCTGCGGCAGCACCACCAGGCGCATACGTTTGGTGTAGCTCAGGCCCAGCGCCTCGGCGGCTTCCCACTGGCCCCGCGGAATGGCCTGGATGCAGCCACGCCAGATCTCGCCCAGGAAGGCGCTGGTGTTGAGGATGAGCGCGATGCCCGCCGCCACCCAGGGGCTGATGTCCATGCCCAGCACGGGCGCGCCGAAGAACACCAGAAACAGCTGCATCAGCAGTGGCGTGCCCTGGAAGATCTGGATGTAGCCAGTCGCGACACCTTCGATGGCCGGCTGTTCGGACGTGCGTGCCAGCGCCACCAAGAGGCCGCCCAGCGCACCACCGACGAAGGCGATGAGCGACAGGCCGATGGTCCACTGCGCCGCCTGCAGGATGAACAGGAAATCGTTGAAGCCGAAGGTGCGCATGTCGGTCGGTGCTGGCTGGTGGCGTGGGCTGGGTTCAGCGAGTGGCTCGAGTCAAGGTCGGACGTTCAGCGCCGATCGGGGTAGCTCAATGAATGCCGCTGGATCAGCCTGAACAGCGCCGAGAAGCTCAGTGCCAGCGCCAGGTAGATGGCGGTCACGACGATGTAGATCTCGAAGCTGCGAAAGGTCTGCGACTGCAGGTTGGCGGCCACCGAGGTGAGGTCGTCGGCCGAGATCACCGACACCACGGCCGAGCTCAGCATGAGCAGGATGAACTGGCTGGTCAGCGCCGGAAAGATGGCGCGCAGCGCGGGTTTCAGGATCACCAGGCGGAACACCTGATGCGGCTTCAGGCTGAGCGCCAGGCCCGCCTCGATCTGGCCCTTGGGGATGGACTCGATGCCGGCGCGGATGATCTCGGTCGCATAGGCACCCAGGTTCACCACCATGGCCATCAGTGCCGCGGTGTAGGGCGACCAGCGCAGGCCGATGGCCGGCAGCGCGAAGAAGAAGAAGAACAGCTGCACCAGAAACGGCGTGTTGCGGATCAGCTCGATGTAGACGTTGACGGCCACCCGCAGCGGCGCCGGCCCGTTGGTCTTGGCCCAGGCACCGAAGATGGCCACCATCAGACCGAGCAGCGTGGCCGTGAGCGAAAGCTGCACGGTGATCCACGTGCCCTTCAGCAGCAGCGGCCAGGCGGCCAGCACATCGGCGAATTGGAAGCTGTAGTTCACGGTGGTGTGGGGGCGGGTGGTGCCGTGGGGCGGGGTGGAAACCGACAAGAGCCTGAAACCGGTTTCCATTGTCAGAAACCGGTTTCAGTGATGAATCAGGAGAAACCCTAGGTCGGGTATTGCGAGTTCAGGCGCTCGTGATGACGCCAGCAGGTTCAGCGGCCACGGCCTGCGACGAGCCTCGAGCCACCAGCCGGCCGGGCAACAGGATCTGCCGGGGTGGCAGCTTGCGGCCCTGCAGATGGTCGAGCAGGCAACTGGCTGCCACGCGGCCGATGTCGTCGGTCGGCTGGGCGATGGTGGTCAGGCCGGGGCCGACCAGTGGCGCCCACTCGGTGTCGTCGAAGCCGACGAAACCCAGTTCGTGGCCGAGGGTCCAGCCGAGTGCAGCGCAAGCGGTGGCGACCCGCAGCGTCGTCACCGCGTTGCTGGCGATCACGGCGGCGGGGCCGGCCTTGCCCAGGCTGCGCAGGGCTTCGAGATGTGCGTGCAGGTCAGCGCCATGGGCGTCGGACGACTCCACTACCCGGGCGCTTGCCGCGAGGTCGCCGACGTCGGTATGGGCCGCCGCGTAGCCCGACAGGTGCGCCCTGAACGCCGCCTCGCGTTCCTGCCGCGAACTCACACCTGCGGTCGCCTCGGTCACGTAGAGCAACTCGCGATAACCCCGCTCCAGCAGGTGATCCACGGCCAGGCGCATGGCGTCGGCGTTGTCCAGCGAGACGAAGTCGGCCTGCATCTCGGGGTGTTTGCGGTCGACCAGCACGGCCGGCTTGCCGTGGCGCGCCACCTCGTCGGCGGCCTTGGGGTCGGTGCCCAGGGTGTTGAGGATGAAGCCCTCGACCTGGTACGACGCCAGCGCCTCGATGCCTTCGCGTTCGCGCGCGCCGTCATTGCCCAGGTTGAACAACATGACGAGGTAGCCGGCCTCCTGGCAGGCCTTTTCGGCGCCGCGCAATACCGCCACCGAAAACGGGTTGCTGATGTCGGCCACCACCAGACCGATCAGGCGCGAGCGGCCACGTTTGAGCGCCTGCGCCATGGGGCTGGGCACATAACCGAGCTCGGTGACGGCGGCTTCGACGCGGGCGGCAATGCCCGGGCTGAGCAGGGTGTCGCGGTGGTTCAGGAAACGCGACACCGTGGCCTTGGACACCCCCGCCAGGCGGGCGACATCGGCAATGGTGGCGCGGGTTTCGGCCGTGGCAGTCGACACGGTGTGGGGTGTGAGGTCGGTCGGCATGTCGTCAGTATATGAAACCAGTTTCAGAAACCCCGGGTCGATCTGCGTGCTCGTTGGTCCCGTGTCACACCAGCCGTCGTCGACGGCGTGTTGCCGTCCCGAGTTGTGGCGAGACCCGGTCCAGGCGGATGGCTGTGATGTGCCGGACGGACTCGAGGTCGGCCTTGAGCTAGTCTTCGTGGCCTGTAGCTGCGATCCTCACGACCAGCGGTTCCCGCCAGCCGTCCCCCCGAATCGCTGCCCAACGCCTGCCCCGACATGCCTGCCGACCGGTCAATACCTGGAGCACAGAGCCCGCGGACCTTGCCCGACGGTGGGCTGCCTGCTGCATCCGGCAGCGACGAGCGTTACCGCGTCTTTGTCGATGCCTTGTCCGACATGGTGTCGCTGGCCGAAGCCGACGGCACGCTGGTCTACGTCAACCGCGCCTACGCCAGCTACTTCGGCAAGAGCCCGGCCGAATTGGTCGGCGCCAGCCTGTACGACCTGGTATTGGCCGAAGACCGCGCCGCGGTGGCCCGGCTGCTGAGCCAGGTGGTGGCCTCGGGCACCTGCCAGACCAGCGAGAACCGCATGGTCCCCGGCGGCGGCGGCGAACGTTGGGTGGCCTGGACCAACGACCTGCAGGTCGATGCCCAGCAGCACCACTTGCTGCGATCGGTCGGCCGCGACATCACCTGGCACAAACAGACCGAACTGGCCTTGCATGCCAGTCAGGCTTTTCTCGAACGTACGGGTCGGGTGGCGGGTGTGGGCGGCTGGGAGCTCGACCTGACCCGTGGCACGCTGACCTGGTCGGCCGAAACACGGCGCATCCATGAGGTGGCTGCGGATTTCGAGCCCACACTCGACGCCGCCATCGGGTTCTACACCCCGGCGGCGCGCCCGCTCATCGAGGCGGCGGTGCAACACGCCATTGCCACGGGTGAAGGCTGGGACATCGAACTGCCGCTGCAGACAGCGCGTGGCCGTGCCATCTGGGTGCGTGCGGTCGGCGAGGTGGAGCTCGAAGCTGGCCGTGCCGTGAAGTTGCTCGGCGCTTTCCAGGACATCACCGAGCGGCGCCGCCTCGAAGAGCAGGTGTCCGACAGTGAACGTTTCTCGCGCCTGGTGGCCGACAACGTGCCGATCCGTATCGCCTACCTCGACCGCGAGCGTCGTTACCGCTTCGTCAATGCCGAACTGCTGCGTCGCTTTGGTCTGGAGCGCGACGAGGTACTCGGCCACACCCGCGCCGAACTGCTGCCCGGTGTCGACGACAGTGCGCTGGCCACTCGCGCCGAGGCGGCGCTGGCCGGGCAGACGCAGCAGTTCGAATTCGAGGAACTGGTCGAAGGCCGGCTGCGCCGTTTCGAGAACCGCCTGGTGCCCGACCGGGCGGCGTCGGGTGAGGTGCGCGGCTTCTTCCTGACCGGGGTGGACATCACCGATCGCCATGCCGCCGAGCAGGCGGTGGCGCGCCAGACGGCCACCCTGCGCTCGGTGACCGAAGCCATCCCGGCCACCGTGGCCGTGGTCGACCCGGACGGCTGTTATCGCTTCGTCAACGGCGCCTTCGAGCGCTGGTGCCACGTGCCGCGCCAGCAGATCATCGGGCGCAAGGCGTCCGAGGTGCTCGGCCCGTGGGAATACGAGCGGCGCCGGCCCTGGATCGAACGTGCCCTGGCGGGCGAGGCGGTGACCTACACGCTCGACTATCCGTCTGACAAGGGTGAATTGCACCTGGCGATCAATTACGTGCCGCTGCATCGGGCCGATGGCACGGTCGACGGGTTTGTCGCCGTCACCCAGGACATCAGCGAACAAAAGCGCGAGGAAGGCCGCCTGCTGCAGCTGGCGCAACGCGACCCGCTCACCGGCTTGCTCAACCGCGCGGGTTTTGAACAACGCCTCGATGCCATCTCGCATGCCGGCCTCAACGCCGATCCGCTGGGTACCAACGGCCTGGCGGTGCTTTACATCGACCTGGACAACTTCAAGCCGGTGAACGATCACCACGGCCATCCGGCGGGTGATCTGGTGCTCGAGCAGTTCGCGCGCCGCCTGGGCAAGGTGGCGCGCGGCTCCGACCTGGTGGCCCGGCTGGGCGGTGACGAATTCGCCATTGCCCTGACCGGCCTGCGTGACGTGGCTGCCGCTTACGCCGTGGCCGACAAGGTGCTGGCTGCCGGCAACTCGCCGTTTCACCTCGGCCAAGCGTCGGTGAAGGTGGGCGCGAGTGTGGGTGTGGCGTTTGCCAGCGACACGTCGACCACCTGGCGTGAGCTGCTGGCGCAGGCCGACACCCGCCTGCTCGTCGCCAAGTGGGGCGGCAAGGGCCGCCTGGTGGGTGAAGGCCCCTGAGCGTGCTGCCGCAGGCCGGCCTCAACCCGGCAGACCGCGGCGCAGGTGGGGTATGGCGGCGAACGACGGTGCGTCGCGGGCATCGACATCGAGCACCGCGCCGGTGTGGGCAAAGTGATAACGCCGCCGTGTCACCGGGCCTTCGGCCACCAGGCGGCTGGCACCGGTGTAGGTGTAGGGCACGGCGCTCTGCCTGGCCGGTGCGGACTCGCGCACCGGCGGAGGGTTGGCGTGAGCCGGCAGGGTTGTGGTGACGGGGCGATGGGCCTGGGTTCTTCCGCAGCAAGTCATGGTGGGTCCTCGGTTCGGTCGGTTCGGGCGAATGGGTCTTCGTGCCAGCGGGCGAGTGGTGCGGCATCGGGTTCGGTCTGACCATGGCGCTCGAAGGCACCACTGATACGTTCGATCACGATGGCTGCGCCGCTGAGTGCGGCGGTGACGACCAGCAGGTCGAGCAACTGCTCGCTGAGCCAGGGCGCAAGCAGCAGCGCTACCCACACCGACAGGCAGTAGAAGCAGCCGACCATCCGGCCGACCGCCCCATTGCCGAGCCGGGCACGGGTGCGCGCTGCGAGCCGCCAGGGGCCGTCCTCCGCGTGCAGCAGGTGGGTGAGTCGCCACACCGCCAGCGCCGCGATCACGAAGGACGTGGCGCTCACTTCTGGATACCCCACACGAGTGGGCCGAAACTCACCATCGAGGCATTCGAGTAGCCATTGGTTGCGCGCCATTGGTAACTCACACCCACCCGCAAGATGGTGAACAACTCACTGGCGCCCAGCCACGGGGCGACGGGTGCAAGCACGGTGGTGACGAAGCCGCTGCCGTCGTTGTCCGGGTCTTCGGGTGTGCCCTGGCGGAAATTGGGTGGTGAGGCGCAGTCGACGCTGGCGTCGCGCACCCAGGTGAACGATGGATCACCACCGCCGACATGCGCCGTCGGGAAGTCGACCCCTTCGTTGCAGCGGCTCACGCCGAGTGTGTAGTTCAGGATGGCGCCACTCTGATGGTCGACCTTGAAACGCACCGTCAGATCACCACTCAGTTCCGCCGGGCCAAGCGTCTGCAGCGTGCAGCCACTGCCGCCGATGTTGACCGGCACACCGGCCAGGGTGATGTCCGATATGGCCACCTCGGGCCAGCGGTTGTCGACGAAGAGGGTGATCTGCTCACCGGTGAGGAAGTCGCCCGCGGCGTTGTAGGCGTCGATGCGTACCTCGTACGACCCCGGCGCAAAGGCCGACGCACCCAGCGTGGCCTTCAGGTACGCGCCCGGCTGCACGATGCTCGCGTCGATTTCGGCGTTGAGGTAACGCGGCGCAGGCACCTTGCCGATGGGCGTGAGGTCCAGCGGCACGGCCAGCGGCACATCGAAGAACGGTCCGATCTTCTTGGACAGGCCGCCGCCCACCTCGCGGCGTTCTTCGGCCGCGTGGAACAACCAGTCGCCCGGTCCGGCGCCGAGCGGGCGCGATCGCACCGTGTAGGCCGCAACGTTGGGGTTGCCGAAGCAGCCCCACAAGTCGAGGTTGCCACGCCACACACCACACTGGATGGTGGGTGCACTGCCGGCGGTGCTGGCCGCGCTGATGCGCCCGGTGGCATCGAGCGAGTTGAGCGACGAGGTCAGCGAGATCTTGCCGATGAAGGTCAGGATGCGGTTGTCTATACAGGTGGTCGGCAAGACGATGCTGGTCGCTGGCACACAGATGTCGATACGTGTCAGCGGGCCCACGTTGAAATGGCAGGGGGTTTCGGCCGCCGGAATGGCGCCGGCGCCGAGCACTTGCGCGATGACGTCGGGCAAGGCCTGCACGGTGGCGTCTTCGCCGATGGCCACATCGCCCAGGGCCTCACCGACGATGTCGCCGATGGAGCGCGAGAAGCGAAAGACGTAGTTGCCGAAGGCGTCGGTCGCCGTCTGGCCGAGTGTTTCGCGGTCGCCCGTGCCGGTGTAGGCGCCGCCGCTCAGCTCGTCCGACGTGCGGTCGTACTCCTGGAACCGCAGCGCATAGTTGCCCAGGGTGGTGGTGGTGCATCGCAGCGGCACACGCAGGTAACCATCGAGCAGCCGACCGAGTTGTGTGGTGAGGGCGGTGTCGAGCAGGCTGCTGACCGGCGCCTTGGCAATCACGAGCTGGCGCGTGGTTTCAGCGGCTTTGGTCTGCGTCACCTGCATCACCTTGGCCGGCAGGGCGGGGCTACGCGGCGTGGGCAAAATGAGTGGCGTGAAGGTGGCGAGCGGCCCCGGGTCGGGCGGGTTCTTCGGGCCCGGCCTGAGCACCACCTCGGGGTAGAGCTTTTCGAGTGCGGCGCGGATGGCCGAGTTCTTCAGCGCCAGTTCGAGTTGTGCCACGCTGTCGATCACCAGATGGTGGCGCCAGCACGGGTTGAACAGGCACAGGCCCGAGTACGCGGTGGCATGGCCGTAGACCACGAAGTCGGCGGCCGAGGTGGTCATCGAGCAGGTGAGCACCAGGTCGTCGAAGTCCTGGTCGCTGCCACCGCCGTCATCACTTTCGATGTCGAGTCGCACCGATGAGCCTACCGCCACGGGGGTCTTGAAGCGCATGGCCGACGCAACCCATTCCTTGCCGGACTGCGCCTCCACCGTGATGGTCCAGCTGGCGCCGCTCACCAGCACCGGCGCTGTGGCGGTAGCACCCACATGGCTGCCGTTGCCTGTGGCAGCACCTGTGATGCGGAAACGTTGCGGGAAGCTGGCGTTCTTCGATTTGACCGACACGTTCCACGTGCCTTGCATGACCAGTGACATGGCTCTCTCCTTGATGCTGACAAAGGTGTGGCCAGTGAAGTCGCGCCTCGAATGCGCTGCTTGGCAACAACACGAGGTGCGAGAAAAGGCAGGTCGGCTGGCAACACCGGGTGGACGAACTGCGAGGCGCCAGCGTAGGCGTCAGACACCGCTTCGCCATCCTTCACCTTGTCGAGCGCGTTTGCCTTCGCCCCGTCCTGATCGTGCAAACTGCACGTGTGGCGGCAACACATGACCCTGTCGTCAGCAGGTTTAAGGAGGCCGACTTCGCCTTCATCAGTGGCACGACACACGGCACCGTCGCGATGTTTTTCACCCCTGCATCAACGTGGACTTCGTCACGTGATGACCTGAGGCCTGCTGCTTGAAATGGCGGCGTGTGGCCCCAGTTGAAGAGGGCCATCTACTCATCGGTCAGCCCTGGAAACCACCATGTCAGTCTCCAACGTCGACACCGTGCGCAGCCACGCGCAGGCCTTGTTGTCTCTTGCGCGCTTGCTCGACCATGTCGAGAACAGTCGTGCGGGTTTCAATGCCGATCAGTACCAGGTGATCGTGGCAAGGCTCAAGGTATTGCTGGCCGAACCTGCTCCCGAGGATGTGTTGCAGGCAGTGTTCAAGCTCAGCCCGTCGGCAGCGCTGATGTACGAGAACATGTTCTACGAACAAGCCGGCCTGTCGCGGTCATCCCTCGAACAGTCGATCGAGTCGGAGCAACTCGCGGTGCAGGCGATCACACGTATCGCGCAGGCGTCGCGCAACTGATCAGTGCCGTGGCGGGAGGCGCCGGCCACGGCTCGGGTCGGCCTATGCACGCAGTTTCCAAAGGGCACACCCTTATGCAAACACTTGCCGTCCTATGCCGTGCGCGGCTCGATTGACCGTGTGTCGGTCTAGGTTGTGCGGTTTGGTCACAACAACCAGGCCTTGGAGGGTCGACGGCGCTTGTTTTCCTAGGTGAAACCCGCGCTTTGTGGGGTGGATGAGTGATTCGTGCGGGTTGGCACGGTGGATGCGATAGGAGTGGCGTCCGGCCAGGTTCGATGGAGCACCCAGTCGGCCCCCGCAGACCTCGTCCTTTCCACCTCAGGAGACTCACCCCATGCTGTACGCATCACCCGGAGCCGCTGGCGCCAAGATCCTCTACAAGTCCCGCTACGACAACTTCATCGGTGGCAAGTTCGTTGCGCCGGTGGATGGCCGGTACTTCGACGTGATCACGCCGATCAGCGGCAAGGCCTACACACAAGCTGCCCGTTCGAGCGTTGCCGACGTCGAGCTGGCGCTGGACGCCGCCCACGCCGCCGCCGACAAGTGGGGCAAGACCTCGGTCACCGAACGTTCGAACATCCTGCTCAAGATTGCCGACCGCCTCGAGCAGAACCTCGAACTGCTGGCCTATGCCGAAACCGTCGACAACGGCAAGCCGATCCGCGAAACGCTCAACGCCGACATCCCGCTGACGGTGGACCATTTCCGCTACTTCGCAGGCTGCCTGCGTGGCCAGGAAGGCGCCCTGTCCGAAGTGGACGGTGACACCGTGGCCTACCACTACCACGAGCCGCTCGGCGTGGTCGGCCAGATCATCCCCTGGAACTTCCCGATCCTGATGGCCGCCTGGAAGCTGGCGCCCGCCATCGGCGCAGGCAACTGCGTGGTGCTCAAGCCGGCCGAGTCGACCCCGATCAGCATCCTGGTGCTGGCCGAACTGATCGCCGACATCCTGCCCCCGGGCGTGCTCAACATCGTCAACGGTTATGGCCGTGAAGCCGGCATGCCGCTGGCCACCAGCAAGCGCATCGCCAAGATCGCCTTCACCGGCAGCACCGCCACCGGCAAGGTGATTGCCCAGGCCGCTGCCAACAACCTGATTCCCGCCACGCTCGAGCTGGGTGGCAAGTCGCCCAACATCTTCTTCGGCGACGTGATGGACAAGGACGACTCGTTCCTCGACAAGGCCATCGAAGGCCTGGTGCTGTTCGCCTTCAACCAGGGTGAAGTCTGCACCTGCCCGAGCCGTGCCGTGATCCAGGAGTCGATCTACGACCGCTTCATGGAACGTGTGTTGCCCCGTGTGGCTGCCATCAAGCAAGGCAGCCCGCTGGACACCGACACGATGATCGGCGCGCAGGCTTCGCAGATGCAGATCGACAAGATCGGCAGCTACCTCGAACTGGGCAAGCAGGAGGGCGCACAAGTGCTGTGCGGCGGCAACCTGGCCCAGATGAGTGGTGACCTGGCCGGCGGCTACTACGTGCAGCCCACGCTGTTCAAGGGCCACAACAAGATGCGCATCTTCCAGGAAGAGATCTTCGGCCCGGTGCTGGCCGTGACCACCTTCAAGGACGAAGCCGACGCCCTGGCGATCGCCAACGACACCGTGTACGGCCTGGGTGCCGGCGTGTGGAGCCGCAACGGCAACACCGCCTACCGCATGGGTCGCGCCATCAAGGCGGGCCGCGTGTGGACCAACTGCTACCACGCCTACCCGGCACACGCTGCTTTCGGCGGCTACAAGGAATCGGGCATCGGCCGCGAAACCCACAAGGTCATGCTCGACCACTACCAGCAGACCAAGAACCTGCTCGTGAGCTACAGCGAGAACAAGCTCGGCTTCTTCTGATCACCACCCGCATCGGCTGCATGACGCTGCCGACTGCGGGGTGACGATGATCCAGCCAAGTTGAGAAGAGGCGACCAGTGGTCGCCTCTTTGTCCTTGTCCCATTCACATGGAGCCTTCCTCATGACCCAGGACGTGAACACACCCGTGATCGAACGTGTCGTGGCCACCGACGCTGCCGTGGCTCGTATAGACAAGCTGCGCCAGGAGCACGGCAAGATCTTCTTCTACCAGTCACATGGCTGCTGCGAAGGCAGCATGCCCATGTGTTTCGTCGAAGGCGAGATGGGCATCAACGCCGGCGACGTGCAACTCGGCAGCATCGCCGGTGGTGTGCCGTTCTACGCCAGCGTAGGCCAGAACGAATACCTGCAAGGCCTGGAGCTCACCATCGACGTGATGCCCGGCAACGCCGGCACCTTCTCGCTCGAAGACGGCTGCGGCGAACACTTCGTCACCCGGCTGCGGCTGTGGACCGATGAGGAGGCCAACGCGCTGCAGGCGCAGACCGATTCGCGCAAGTCGGCCGCTTGAGTTGAGTTCAGCCCTGCCGACGGGCAGGCGTCAGTGAACGGCGCGGCAATGGACTGAGCAGCAAGGCTGCCGCCGACGTTTCGCGCGGCGGCCTCGCTTCATCGTGCGGCGCTTCAGGCCTTTAGCGCGGCGCCTTCCAGTTCGCCAGCTTGCTGCCTTCGGCGGCCAGTGCCGTCAGCAGCGGCGCCGCCGTCCAGTAGCCGTAGGTATTGCCGCGGGTGGCAGCGTAGTGCGCCAGCCTTGCGGCGACGTGAGCCAGGCCGATCTGGTCGGCCATCCACATCGGGCCGCCGCGGTGGTCGGGGAAGCCATAGCCCGCCACCCAGACGATGTCGATGTCGCCCGGCCGGTAGGCAATGCCTTCTTCGAGGATGCGGATGCCTTCGTTGATCAGCGGGTAGAGCAGGCGCTCGACGATCTCGTCGTTGCTGATGTCGGCGGCGGCGCGGCGGTTGATGCCATGCTCGGCAGCCAGCGCCACGGCAATGGCGGTCAGCTCCGCATCCGGCACCGGGTTGCGCCCTTCGTAGCGGTAGTAGCCCGCGCCGGTCTTCTGGCCGAAACGGCCCAGCGCGAAAAGCTTCTGCACCAGCGCGCGGTAGCTGGCATCGGGCGGCAGGCCGCCGGTCTTGCCGTATTCGATGACGGTCTTGGCGCCCACGTCCACACCTGCCATGTCGAGCATGCGACCCGGGCCCATGGCCATGCCCAGCGCCTCGACGGCGTGGTCGACCTGACGCGGGTCGGCGCCTTCGAGGATCAGGAACTCAGCCTCGCGCATGTAGACCTCGGCCATGCGGTTGCCGATGAAGCCATAACAAACGCCCGACACCACCGCCACCTTGCCGATGGTGGTAGCCAGCTTCATCACGGTGGCCAGCACATCCGGCGCCGTGTCACGGCCGCGCACCACCTCCAGCAGCCGCATCACGTTGGCCGGGCTGAAGAAATGCATGCCCACCACGTCGGCCGCCCGGCCGGTGGCCTGGGCCAGCACGTCCACATCCAGCGTCGAGGTGTTGGTGGCGATGATGGCGCCGGGCTTGGCGATGGCGCCCAGGCGTGCGCAGACCTGCTTCTTGAGTTCGAGGTTCTCGAACACCGCCTCGATGACGAGATCGCAATCACTCAGCACGGCATCATCGAGTGAGCCACTCAGCAATCCCATACGTTGCTCGACCTGCGCCGAGCTGAGTCGCCCCTTGGCTGCACTCGCCTCGTAGTTCTTGCGCACCAGGCCCAGGCCAAGCTGCAGCGCGGTCTCGCTGGTCTCGAACAGCACGGTGGCAAAGCCGGCGTTGGCAAAGTTCATGGCGATGCCGCCACCCATGGTGCCCGCGCCGAGGATGCCCACCCGCTTGATCGCCCGCAGCGGGGTGCCCTTGGCCAGCCCGGGGATCTTGCCCGCCTCGCGCTCGGCAAAGAACAGGTGCCGCATCGCCTTGGACGTGGCCGATGTACGCAGCGCCTCGAACTCGCGCGCCTCCACGGCCTCACCCTGCGCGAACGGCAGCGTCACGGCAGCCTGCACACAGCGCACGATGGCGGCCAGCGCGGGGTAGCGCGGCTTGCGCTCGGCATCCGCCAGCGCCTTGGCAAAGAAGGCCGCGCCGCCGTCGGCATCACCCGCCGGCAGCGCGGCAGTCAGCTCGCTGGCACGCCGCGGCGCGTGCCCCGACGCGATGCGCATGTGGGCGGCGGCGATGCCGGCTTCCAGCGGCGCGCCGTCGGTGATCTCGTCCACCAGCCCGGCGTCCAGCGCCGCGCGCGCGCTGATCATGCGACCGGTCGAGATCAGGTCCAGCGCCACAGCCGCACCCGCCAGCCGCGGCCCGCGCTGCGTGCCCAGCGACCCCGGCAAGATGCCCAGTTTCACCTCCGGAAACCCCAGCTTCGTGCCCGGCTGCGCCACCCGCCAATGGCAAGCCAGCGCCAGTTCCAGCCCGCCGCCCAGCACCGTGCCGTGCAAGGCCGCCACCACGGGCCGCGAACTCGCCTCGATCCGCCCCAGCAGCGCGTTATACGGCGCGGCAGAAAAATCCGGCAACTCGAACGCCGTGATGTCACCGCCCGCCACAAACGTGCGCCCCGCACAGTGGATCACCAGCGCCTGCAGGTCCGCGGCAGCCTCGAACGCCGCAAAGCCCTCGATCAACGCCGCCACCGTGGCCGGCGACAAGGCATTCACCGGCGGGTTGTCGATGCACAGCAGGCCGATGAGGCCCTGGCGGGTGAAGGTGACGGGGGTGGTGGGTGTGGGCATGAAGGGCAGTACGTCTTGTTGTCGAGGTGAGGGGTCAGCGCGCGAGGGCACAAGTTGCGCCGGAACTGGCCTGATTGTCAGAGTGATGGTGGGCGGTTCGTTTCACTTGGGTGTCAGTCCCCATGTGCCGGCCAGAGTCATCGCAAAGCTGCGGCAGTTCGACGCTTCGAGGATATTCAGTAGATCCGCCTTGCCGATTGCTGGCGCCTTGAAGCGTGCCACCATGGTTGCCAGCACGTCAGACACCTCGGGACACACGTGGAGCAATGCTTCCAGCAGGTCATTCGGTCGGACCGGCGTCACCGGCATGCCCCTGGAGGCGGACGGTGGCAGGTGCCTGATATTGCTCGTGACAAGGATGACGGGTCTGGTGTCGTGCTGCTTGCGGCTCAGTTTCAAAGCACCTGCGGGCTCCAATTCACATGCACCAGCCCGCTGTCGGCCAGATCGAGAAATATGGACCGCAGGTATTCGGGCAGCAGGATATTGGCGTCGAGGTACAGCCTCGGTGTCTGGCCGACCACGACAAGTGCTTGGGCCGAGCGTTTCCTCGGCGCGGCAAGCGTCATTTTTGACTGGCAACCCAGCGGCGTGTCGCCTTGGCGCGGGCGGCTTCGAGTTCACGCGTACGCAGGTCGGAGGTGCTGGCCAGCATGTCGTCGAGTGCGCTTCGGCGCACCGCGCGCATCTCGGCGTGTACTCGTTCCACCTCGGCGCGGGGGATGCGGCGGTGGCCGGCTGCCGTGCGCATGACGCCTGTGAAGGTGTTGCTATCGACCAGTTTGTTGAGGTACGGCCGGCTCACGTTGAGTAGGTCGGCGGCTTGCTGCGACGTGAGCAGGTCTTGCGCTGCAGGCGTGGCTGACACGCCGGCAGCGCTGGCTGGTGTGAGGCGCAGCAGTACCGACTGCGGGTGCTCCGGGTCGGTGAGGTAGTCGATCCTGATGCGACGGTCGATGGTGCCTTTTCCTTTGGGCCGGAACCTGACGATGTCGCTGGCGAGCAGGTGCAGGGCGCTCGTGTCCTGGTCGCTGGGTTTGGGGCTTGCGCCTGGCGGGCCACCAAAGGCAGCTGGGTTTTCTTGCGCGGTCAGGCGCGTCGCTGCGGCGGCATGCTGGCGCTTGATCAACGGCTGCTGAGGCAAGGCGCGGGAGGTTGCTGTCAAGGCCAGGGCACGCTGGATGGCGCTGTCCATGGTGGTGGCGGGTGTGTCACCGGCCGAGATGGTTTCGAGGCCGGGGGCAGTCTTGACACGAGCGACGGCCGGCGCCGATGTGGCGGGGCTTTGTTTGGGTCTTGCGGTGAGCATGACGCGATCCTAGGTTGGTCACCACGAAAACGCAACAAGCGAAGCAGTCAGACGCGGCGGTGCAGCGGGGTTGCCCGAGGTCGCCCGGGTTTCCCCGAGGTCGGCAAAGGCCGGTCGGCTACCATTTCTCGAACTGACCGGTCGCTGCAGGCGCCCGGCCTCACCACGAGAGGACACTGATTGACCGCTGACAAGGCATACGCCGAACTGGGCCTGGCGCCGGGGGCGTCCGAGGCCGAGGTGAAGATGGCGTGGCGGCGGCTGGCCTCGCGGTGGCATCCGGACCGCAACAAGAGCGCCGAGGCGATTGCCAAGATGCAGCGAATCAACGAGGCGCTGGCGCAGATCCGCGAGGCGACGTCGGGGTTCGCCGGGGATACATCGGCGGCTGGGTCGCGACGTGCCGCGGCGGAACGGGACGAGGCACCGACTTCTCACGCACGGCGGGGCCGGGGGCGCATGAGCATGAGCGCGACGGCGCACATGGCGGCACGGGTCAGACGAATGGGCGTGGTGCCGGCCGGCGTCACGCTGCCGGCGATGGGGCGCGCAGCAATCGCGAGGCGTACGGCGCTGACCATGATGGCGACGGTCCATCGGACGATGGGCATGGTGGTTCAGACGAAGCGCATGACGCTCACGACGAACCACACGACGCCGCAGCCGGCGACTCCGACGAGCCGGCGAGCACGAGCACACAAGAGCGCACGATCGCGCGCAAGGTGAAGCTCACGCTCGAAGAGGCAGCGGCAGGTTGTGTGAAGACGCTGCGCGGCCGGTACGTCGACCGGTGTTCGGCGTGTGCCGGTGTGGGCCACCGTGTGTTGCGCGGGGTGTGTGCGGGGTGTGAGGGCAAGGGCACGGTGAGTCACCGGGCCTGGTTCGGCTGGTACGGGGTGCCGACGACATGCACGGCCTGTCGGGGCGACGGTGTGGCGCGCGAGGACTGTCATGACTGCGCGGGGGCGGGCAAGTTTCCGGCGCGGGCCTACCGGGTCAATGTGCGCATCCCGCACGGCGTGCGGGACGGTGACCAGCTGCATGTGGGCGCGCGGCGCCACCGGGCCGGTCAGGCGGCAGTGAGTCTGGACCTGACGATCGAGTTGCTGGCACACCCGCTGCTCAAGCTGGACACCGACGGCACGATCCGCTGCGAGATGCCGGTCGACGGTTTCGTGTGGATCGCCAACCGATTGGTCGATGTGCCTACGCTGGCCGGCATGCACAAGCTGCGGCTGAGCCGCGACGAGCTGGTCTATCGCCTGCCGGGGCTGGGCTACCCCGCCGAGCGGCGCGGGGCGCGGGCGGACCAGGTGGTGACGCTGCGGCCGGTGTTTCCGGCGCAGCTGAGTGCGGACCAGAACATCCTGCTCGATCAGCTGATCGCCACCACGTCGGGCGCGGGTGGCCCGGCGCAGTCGCCCGAGCTGTCCGGCTGGCGCGATGCGCTGCGCGACTGGCAGCACAACCACGTGCGAGCGCACGGTCAGGCTTGACGCTGGCGCGGTTTTGTCTACGGGTAATCCCGGAGTTTCCAAGCGTGCAAAGGCCACGGATGTCAAGGTAGCGACAACCACGCCGGATAAAGTAGCCGCCTGTTCGCCCCCCTCCATTCAGAGAAGGAATGCACCATGCCCGCAGGCAAGTCCAAGATCATCTACACGCTGACCGATGAAGCGCCGCTCCTGGCGACCTACGCGTTTCTGCCGATCGTGCGCACGTTCGCAGCACCGGCCGGCATCGAGGTGGAGGGCAGCGACATTTCGGTGGCGGCTCGTATCCTGGGTGAGTTCCCCGACTACCTGACCGACGAGCAGAAGGTGCCGGACAACCTGAAGGAGCTGGGCCGCCTGACCTTGCTGCCGGACACCAACATCATCAAGCTGCCCAACATCAGCGCCTCGCAGAACCAGCTGGTGACCGCGATCCGCGAGCTGCAGAGCAAGGGTTACGCACTGCCGGACTTCCCCGAGAAGCCGCAGACCGAAGAAGAGAAGGCCATCCGCCTGCGCTACAACAAGTGCATGGGCAGCGCCGTGAACCCGGTGCTGCGTGAAGGCAACTCCGACCGCCGCGCGCCGCGTGCCGTCAAGGAATACGCCCGCAAGAACCCGCACAGCATGGCCGACTGGAGCCAGGCCTCGCGCACCCACGTGTCGCACATGCATGCCGGCGACTTCTACCACGGCGAAAAGTCGATCACGATCGAGCGCCCGCGCAATGTCAAGATGGAGCTGATCACCAAGAGTGGCAAGGCCATCGTGCTCAAGCCCAAGCTGGCGCTGCTGGACCGCGAGGTCATCGACAGCATGTTCATGAGCAAGAAGGCACTGCTGGCCTTCTACGAAAAAGAGATCGACGACGCCTACAAGTCGGGCGTGATGTTCTCGCTGCACGTCAAGGCCACCATGATGAAGGTGTCGCACCCCATCGTGTTCGGCCACTGCGTCAAGATCTTCTACAAGGACGCGTTTGCCAAACACGCCAAGTTGTTCGACGAGCTGGGCGTGAACGTCAACAACGGCATGGCCAATCTGTACGACAAGATCGCCACGCTGCCGCAAAGCACGCAGGACGAGATCAAGCGTGACCTGCATGCCTGCCACGAGCACCGCCCCGAGCTGGCGATGGTGGACTCGGCCAAGGGCATCACCAACTTCCATTCGCCCAACGACATCATCGTCGACGCCTCGATGCCGGCCATGATCCGCAACGGCGGCAAGATGTGGGGTGCCGATGGCCGCCTGAAGGACGTCAAGGCCGTGATGCCCGAGTCGACCTTTGCCCGCATCTACCAGGAGATCATCAACTTCTGCAAGTGGCACGGTGCCTTCGACCCCAAGACCATGGGCACGGTGCCCAACGTGGGCCTGATGGCGCAGCAGGCCGAAGAGTACGGTTCACACGACAAGACCTTCGAGATCAGCGAAGACGGCGTGGCCAACATCACCGACCTCGACACCGGCGAAGTGCTGCTGAGCCAGGATGTGGAAGAGGGCGACATCTGGCGCATGTGCCAGGTGAAGGACGCCGCCATCCGCGACTGGGTCAAGCTCGCCGTGAACCGCGCGCGCAACTCGGGCATGCCGGTGGTGTTCTGGCTCGACCAGTACCGCCCGCACGAGGCTCAGCTGATCCGCAAGGTGAAGATGTACCTGCACGAGCACGAGACCAATGGTCTGGACATCCAGATCATGAGCCAGGTGCGCGCCATGCGCTACACGCTCGAACGTGTCATCCGCGGCCTGGACACCATCAGCGCCACCGGCAACATCCTGCGCGATTACCTGACCGACCTGTTCCCCATCATGGAACTGGGCACCTCGGCCAAGATGCTGTCGATCGTGCCGCTGATGGCCGGTGGTGGCATGTACGAAACCGGCGCCGGCGGCTCGGCGCCCAAGCATGTGCAGCAGCTGGTCGAAGAAAACCACCTGCGCTGGGATTCGCTCGGCGAGTTCCTGGCGCTGGCGGTGAGCTTCGAGGACCTGGGCATCAAGGCCGGCAACCCCAAGGCCGTGGTACTGGCCAAGACACTTGACGCCGCCACTGGCAAGCTGCTCGACAACAACAAGGGCCCGTCGACCAAGACCGGCCAGCTCGACAACCGCGGCAGCCAGTTCTACCTGACGATGTACTGGGCGCAAGAGCTTGCCGCGCAGACCGAGGACAAGGACCTGCAGGCGCACTTCGCCCCGCTGGCCAAGGCCCTGGCCGAGAACGAGAAGAAGATCGTCGAGGAACTGCGCGTGGTGCAGGGCAAGCCGGCCGACATCGGCGGCTACTACTACGCCGACGTGGCCAAGGTGACCGCCGTGATGCGTCCGAGCGCCACGTTCAATGCGGTGCTGGCGAGCGCAAGCGCTTGATGATCGACGCGTGATCCCTCGGCCAACGCCTCGCTACCCGAGGCATCCGGCCCCGGCAGGCCCAGGTCGATGACCTGGGCCTGTTTCGTTTGGAATGCCGCACGGGCGTTCCGTCGGAATAGTTCTTCCATACTGCGGTGATTCATGAGTAGAGCTAATTTGTCAAAGTCCTTCCTGGTCCTGTGTGCAGTTATTTGTGGGGAAGCGGTCTCTGGAGTGAGCATCGGCAGTGAGAGCGACGCAACCAAGTACTATGGGACAAACATAACCAGCAAAAGTCCGCCTCGGCATCGTGTCTTCGGCGCATCCTGTACGGCGCCAGTGCAGGTTAGTGACGATCCATGTGCCTTCTCACTTGTTGCGGCAGAGTTTCAGGAAGAAGGAGGTCAGAAGGTGAAAGTCAGTTGGCTGACGGAGCGAACTGGCGCAACGAATCCAGATGGAAGTATTGTTTGGAAAATTGCAGACTCGATCCGATACAAGAAGAATGACAAGGAAACGTTCGGCGATGGATGTGAGTCTTCCGAGTATCCAGGCGAATTTATAATTGCTCGTGGCGTTTGGAATTGGAAAAGAAGGCCGGCTGTAGGGAATTTCTTGCGGCCCATATCACACGCATGGCGAATCGATTTCCAAGCAAAGAAATTTCAGGAGATTTCGGTCAGCAAGGTTCGGTGTGAAGGGACGGTCGGTCGGGACGGCATCTGAGTTTCGGCGGCTTCGGTACCAGGTCTTGCCTTTTCCTGAAGGGCGCCGGGTTCAAGCCTTCCCTCTTGCCCCCGAAGCCTTCTTGCCCTTGTCCTCTGGGCTGATGAACCCGATCGGCCGCTTGGTCGGCTCGGGCGGCGTCATCAGTTCACGCAGCGCATCGAAGACCTGCTTGAGCTGCTTGCGCGTGTTGCGGCTGAAGGTGTCGTGGTTCATTGCCAGCGCCTCGGTCTTGTCTTCGAGCTCATCGAGCCGCTTGGCCAGCTCGCGGTGGCGGCCCACCAACTCGCGCAGCCGCACGAAGGCCCGCACCACATAGACCGACACCTCCACCGCGCGGAGCGTGTTCAGCACCGTAGCGGCCATGATCGCGCCGTGCTCGGTGAACGCCAGCGGCAATTTGCGCCGGCCGCCCCAACTTGATGTCGCAAATTGCGACTTCAAGGTTAGCGAACTCCTCGGGCGTGAGTTCGAAGATGAAGTCTTGCGGAAACCGCTCCCGGTTGCGGCGCACCTGCTCATTGAGCCGGCGCGTTTCCACCCCGTAGAGCGCGGCCAGGTCCGAGTCGATCAAGATCTTCTGCTCGCGCAGCACCACGATGCGCTGCGTGATGGCTTCCAGCGGCAGCAATTGCGCTGCGTTCATCGCGCGCCCGCCTGAACCAACACGATCTCGATCTGCCTGCGAGGCGCAGGGCCAAAGCTAGTCATTTGCGCCACCAGAATTACCTTGCTCCACGCCGCCAGGCGCTACCCGCGCCGCCCCTTGCGCACCACACCCAGAATCGTGCGCAGGATCTCCAGCGGCGGTGGCGGGCAGCCGGGCACGGTGGCGTCGACCGGGATGACGTTGGCCACGCGACCGCAGCTGGCGTAACTCTCGCCGAAGATGCCACCGTCGCAGCCGCAGTCACCCACCGCCACCACCAGCCGGGGCTCGGGTGTGGCCTCGTAGGTGCGGCGCAGTGCTTCTTCCATGTGTCGGGCCACCGGGCCGGTGACGAGCAGCATGTCGGCATGGCGCGGGCTGGCGACGAACTTGATGCCCAGGCCTTCGATGTTGTAGTAGGGGTTGTTGAGCGCGTGGATCTCGAGTTCACACCCGTTGCATGAGCCGGCGTCGACCTGGCGGATCGTCAGCGACTGGCCGAGGATGTCGAGCAGCTCCTGGTGGATACGCTGGACGTCGGCGCCGTCTTCGTCACGTGGCTGCGGCGGCGGCTCGGTGACGATGCCGGTGCGCACGATCTGTTTGATGACTTGCCACATCAGAGGTCGTGCCCCGCATAACTCAGGTTGAACGATTTGTTGATCAGCGGAAAGTCCGGCACGATGTTGCCGATCACCGCGTGTTCGAGCACCGGCCAGTTCTGCCACGACGGGTCGTGGCAATGGCAGCGCACGATGTGGCCGCCGGCACTGAGTTCGAGCGCCACCAGCACCTCGCCGCGCCAGCCTTCGACCCAGCCGGCGCCGATGGTGGCCTCGGCAGGCGGCTGCAGCTTGGCGCGCAGACCGGTGCGGCCTTCGGCGGATACACCCGGCACACCTGCCTGCAGAGCGAGATGCCGGCACAACAGGCGGATCAGGCGCAGCGACTCGGCCACCTCGTCGAAACGCACGGCCACGCGGGCCGCCACGTCGCCGTCGGTCTGTGTGGCCATCACCACCTTCAGCCCGTCGTACGGCGCCCAGGGCTGGGTGCAGCGCAGGTCCTGGGGCTGGCCGCTGGCGCGTCCGGCCAGGCCGGTGAGTCCGAGCTGCGCGGCCAGCGTGGGTGTGACCCGCCCGGTGCCGAGGAAACGATCCTGCAGCCCCGCGTGTTCGTCGTAGATGCCCTTGATCGTGTGCACGGTGTGTTCGATCTCGTCGCACTGGTGGCGCATGGCCTCGATCGACTGCGGCGTGATGTCCACCGCCACACCGCCGGGCACGATCTTGTCCATCATGAGGCGGTGGCCGAAAGTGGTGGCCGACAGGCGCTGCCAGTCTTCGCGCAGTCGCGAGAACTGCGCCAGGCCGAAGGCGAAAGCCGCGTCGTTGCCCAGTGCGCCGAGGTCGCCCAGGTGGTTGGCGATACGTTCGCGCTCGAGCATCAGCGCACGCAGCCACACGGCACGTGTCGGCACCTCGCAGTTCCAGGCCGATTCGAGCGCCATGCAATAGGCCCAGGCATAGGCCACGGTGCTGTCGCCCGAGACCCGGCCGGCCAGCCGGTAGGCATCGAGTGGAGCCAGTTCGGTGAATCGCCGCTCGATGCCCTTGTGCACATAACCCAGGTGTTCTTCGAGGCGCAGCACCTTCTCGCCCACGACCGAGAAGCGGAAGTGGCCCGGCTCGATGATGCCGGCATGCACCGGGCCAACGGCGATCTCGTGTACGCCGTCACCTTCGACACGTATGAACGGGTAGTCGTCGGGCAGGCGGGTGTCGGGCTCGGTGCCGGTGGCCAGCACGGCGTCGCTGCGCAAGGGCGATGTGCCGCGTGGCCACAGGCCGTGATCGAGCCAGGGCCGCGTGTCGGCGCTGCCGACGGTGGTCAGGCCGGACAGGTCGGCCATGGCGCGTTGCATGCGCCCGGCGCAGGGGAAGAAGTGCGACAGGTCGGGCACACCGCTCGCCGTGGTGGTGGCCTTGCCTTCGGCATCTGCGTTGCTGCCGACAGGTGCACATACATCGTCCGACGGGGCTTGCTGCAACTCGAGCCAGACCAGCCCGTCGGCCAGACCGTAAGCCACACACGCGACCTGCCCGCCGCCGCTCGCGCGGCGGTCCACGCCCCACAGCGAGATGAGCCGCCCGCCCTGGTCGGCGACGGCGTGAGCCGCTTCGCTCCAGGTGGCGGGGTCGACCCGGCCATGCCAGACGGGCAAGGCGGCGGGCAGGCGGTGCAGGTCGAGGGCGAGGGCGAGGGCGTCGATGGCCATGGTGTCAGCGTCCGTCGTGCGGTGCGCGGCTGGTCGACGCCCACCGGCTTGCACCGTAGTGGCGGCGGCGATGCGGGTCGAGGCGGCTCATCGTGTCCCCAACATGGCGGCCGCCTGCTGGAACCAGGTGTCCAGATAGGGCGGTATGTACAGGCCCAGCATCAGCCCCAGCGCCAGGTGCACGAACACCGGCAGCAGTGCTGGTGGGTGGGCGAGAGGCTTGACGTTGGTGTCCCCGAACACCATGGGCTGTACCCGACTGAACACCGACGCAAAGGCCACCCCCAGCGCGATCAGCAGGAAGGGTGTAGCCCAGGGCTGCTCCCGCATGGCGGTGGTGACGATGAGGAACTCGCTGGCAAACACGCCGAACGGCGGCATGCCCAGGATGGCCAGTGCGCCCAGCATCAGACCCCAGCCGACGGTGGGGCTGACCTTGATGAGTCCGCGGATGCCTTCCATCAGCTGTGTGCCGGCCTTTTGGGTGGCATGGCCGACGGCGAAGAAGATGGCCGACTTGATGAGTGAATGCACCGTCATGTGCAGCAAGCCGGCATAGGTGGCAATGGGGCCACCCATGCCGAAGGCAAAGGTCATCAGGCCCATGTGTTCGATGGACGAATACGCGAACATGCGTTTGACGTCCTTCTGCCGGATCAGGAAGAACACCGCGGCCACCACCGAGAGCAGGCCGAAACCCATCATGAGCCGGCCCGACAAGGCGTTGTTGTGCAAGGCACCGTCGGTCAGTACCTTGCAGCGCAGCACCGCATACAGCGCCACGTTGAGCAGCAGGCCCGAGAGCACGGCCGACACCGGCGTCGGGCCTTCGGCATGCGCGTCGGGCAGCCAGTTGTGCACCGGCACCAGCCCGACCTTGGTGCCGTAGCCGATGAACAGGAAGGCAAACGCCAGCGTGATGACGTTGGGGTCGAGCTGGCCCTTGACGGCGTCGAGGTTGGTCCACAACAGCGCGCCGCCTTCGGAGCCGATCACCTTCTCGGCCGCCATGTAGAGCATCACCGTGCCGAACAGCGCCTGGGCAATGCCCACGCCGCACAGGATGAAGTACTTCCACGCCGCCTCCAGGCTTGCTGCCGTGCGGTACACGCTCACCAGCAGCACGGTGGTGAGCGTGGCGGCTTCCATCGCTACCCAGACGATGCCCATGTTGTTGGTGGTCAGCGCCAGCAGCATGGTGAAGCTGAACAGCTGGTACATGCTGTGATACAGGCGCAGGCGCGGCGGCGTCATCTTGCCGTGGTCGCGCTCGATGCGCATGTAGGGGCGCGAGAAGATCGAGGTGGTCAGGCCGACGAAGGCGGTGAGTGTGACCAGGAAGACGTTGAGCGCGTCGATGTAGAACTCGCGGTTCCACACCAGCATCGGCCCACCCTGCACGATCTGCGCGGTAAGCACACAGGCCGCGACGAAGGTGCCGAAGCTGAAGCCCACGTTGATGTCGCGTGCGTTGTCGTGATGGCCCACAAGCGCCAGCACCGCCCCGCCCAGCAGCGGGCAGGCGAGCAGGAAGGCCAGGGCGTTCAGCTCCAGGTGCAAGTCAATCCTCTTTCAACTTTTCGAGATGGCGGATGTCCAGGCTGTCGAACTGCTCGCGGATCTGGAACATGAACACACCCAGGATCAGCACACCGACCAGCACGTCCAGCGCGATGCCGAACTCGACCACCATCGGCATGCCGTAGGTGGCCGAGGTGGCGGCAAAGAACAGGCCGTTCTCCATCGCCAGGAAACCGATCACCTGCGGCACCGCCTTGACACGCGTGATCATCATCAGGAACGACAGCAGCACGCAGGCCAATGCGATGCCCAGCGTGCCGCTCGACATGGTCGACGACAGCTGCGAGATGGGAATGGCCAGGTCGAACGAGAAGATCACCACACCGATGCCGATGAGCATGGTGGTGGGAATGTTGATGAGGGTCTCGACATCACGCCGGATGCCCAGGCGGTCGATCACCCGGTGCAGCAGATAGGGGATGAGCAGCACCTTGAGCACAAAAGTCAGGCCAGCCGACAGGTACAGATGGTGCTGGTCGGTGACGTAGCCGACCACTGCGGTGGCCAGCGCCAGCGTGACCCCCTGCATGGTGAACAGATGGATGAGCGACAGGATGCGGCGCTGCGAGATCATCGCGAACGCGAACATCAGCAGCATCGCGCCGAGCAGGTTCAGGAACTGGGTCAGCAGGGTGCTCATGCTCGTTCACCTGGCGAGCAACTGGTGCACCAGCATGCCGATCACTGCCAGCAGAAAGGCCGTGGCCAGAAACTCGGGCACCCGGAAGATGCGCATCTTGGCGCTGAGTGTTTCGAGCAGCGCCAGCAGAAAGCCGCCGATCGCGAGCTTGAACACCAGCATCGGCAGGGCCAGCATCATGGCCAGTGGCGCTTGTGCATCGGCCACTCCCCAGGGAAAGAACAGGGCCAGACCGATACATGAGTAGGCGAACAACTTGAGGCTGGCCGCCCACTCGAGCAGCGCCAGGTGGCGGCCCGAATATTCGAGGATGAGGGCCTCGTGCAGCATGGTCAGTTCGAGGTGGGTGGTCGGGTTGTCGATCGGCACGCGGGCGTTCTCGGCCAGGGCCACCATGGTGAAGGCCACGCCGGCCAGGGCCAGGCCCGGATAGATGGCGAAGTCTCGATGCGCAAGCGTTTCGACGATGGTGGTGAGCGAGGTCGAATGCGAGATCAGCGAGGCGGCGAACAGCACCATCAGCAAGGCCGGTTCGGCCAGAAAACCCACTAGCATCTCGCGCCGCGCACCCAGGGTGCCGAAGGCCGTGCCGATGTCCATGGCAGCCAGCGAGATGAAGACCCGCGCCAACGCGAACAGTCCCACCAGCGCGATGGCATCGGCCGCCGGTGCCAGCGGCAGGTCGGTCGACAAGGTCGGAATGATGGAACAGGCCAGCACCATGCAGCCGAACTTCACGTAGGGCGCGCTGCGGAACAGGCGCGACGCATGGTCGGCAACCATCGACTCCTTGTTGAACAGCTTGTGCAGCATGTAGTAGGGCTGCAGCAGGCTGGGCGCACGCTTGTTTTGCAGCAACGCACGGCACTGGTTGACCCAGCCGGTGAGCAGCGGTGCCAGCAGGATCGCGATGA
Organism: Candidatus Intricatilinea gracilis; assembly: GCA_016702605.1. Classification (GTDB taxonomy): domain Bacteria; phylum Pseudomonadota; class Gammaproteobacteria; order Burkholderiales; family Burkholderiaceae_C; genus Sphaerotilus; species Sphaerotilus gracilis. The sequence continues at coordinate 449,128 of JADJDQ010000002.1, read as the reverse complement.
CGATCTCGAGCAATTGCGACAGCAGTCCGGTCAGGCTCATCACATCACCGCCAGCAAGGTAGCCACCAGGGTGACGAAGCTGTACATCAGGTAGACCGAAATTCGACCCTGCTGCATCTTGCCCATCAGCCGAGCGATGGTGTTGGCCAGGTCGATGATGGGCAGGTAGATCCAGCGCCAGAAGTGATCGTCGATCGTCACGTGATACCGCGGCTGGGTGTCGAAGGGCGTGGGCAGGTCGCGCCGCAGCACGAAGAAGGGCTCGAAGATCTGGCGGATCGGCTGGCCGAACCCTTCGGCCGTGTCCTGCATGCGTGCGGTACCCCAGGGGAAGCCGCAGGCCCAGGCCGGGCCACGCCGCGTGCGGCCATGGTAGAAGCGTCGCACCATCAGCCAGGCCAGGCCGAAACAGCCCAGGATGCCCAGCAAGAAGATGATCGGTCCGTAGCTGGCCTGCTCCATGCTGTTGGGTGCGAGCAGCCAGCCACCTTGTGCCACACGTTCACCCAGACCCGCCTGCACCAGTTGCTGGGTGACCGGGTCGATGAGCTGGATGAACTGGCTCGGCAACAGCCCGAGGGCCACACATCCCAGCGCCAGCCACGACATGCCGACGCGCTCCCAGGTGCCGGCATCACGGGCATGGGCAAGTCTTTCTTCGCGCGGCTGACCCAGGAAGATCACGCCGAAGAACTTCACCATGGTGTACCCGGCCAGCGCTGCCACCAGCGCAATCACCGCAGCCACCACCGGGATCAGCATGGTCAGCAAAGGGGTTGGCAGGCCCGGCGCAAACAGGAAGCTCTGCAGCAGCAGCCACTCGGACACGAAACCACCCAGCGGTGGCAGGCCGGCGCTGGCCAATACACCGAGCAGGCACAACCAGCCGGTCCAGGGCATTGTGCGGATCAGGCCACCGAGCTTGCCCAGGTTGCGCTCCTTGGTGGCGTGCAACACACTCCCCGTGCCCAGAAACAGCAGGCTCTTGAAGCAGGCGTGACTGGCCACGTGGTACAGCGTGGCAGTCAGCGCCAGGGCGGCCATGGGGTGCATGGCGTAGCCGGCAAAGAGGAGTGTGAGGCCGATGCCGACGAACAGCAGGCCCATGTTCTCGATCGACGAATACGCCAGCAGGCGCTTCATGTCGGTCTGCACCGCCGAGAACACCACGCCGAACAAGGCGGTGGCCAGACCGATGGCCAGCAGCAGCGCACCCCACCACCACAGGCGCAGGTGCAGCAGGTCGAGCGACACACGCAGGATGCCGTAGATGGCGGTGTTGAGCATCACCCCACTCATCAGCGCCGACACGGGTGAGGGCGCGGCGGGGTGGGCCTCGGGCAACCACACATGCAGCGGCAACACACCGGCCTTGGCGCCGAAACCCACGACAGCCAGCAGGAAAGCGACCGAAGCCCAGAACGGGTTGAGCTGTTGCAGGCGCATGTTGGCGAAGGTGTAGTCGCCCGAGTTGGCCTGCAGCACACCAAAACACAGCAAGATGGCGATGGCGCCGATGTGTGCCATGGTGATGTACAGGAAGCCGGCGCGTCGCACCTCGGCGATGCGGTGGTTGGCCGTGACCAGGAAGAACGACGACAGCGCCATCGTCTCCCACATCACCATGAAGCAGTAGGCGTCGTCGGCCAGCACCACCCCCACCATGCTGGCCACGAACACGTGGTACTCCAGGCACAACAGCCCCGGCGGCGTGCCTTCACCCTTGCGGAAGTAGCCCGCGGCAAAGGCCGAGATGCCCGCCGACGCTGCACCGATCACCATCAGGAAGTAGGCGCCCAGGCTGTCGAGCCGCAGATGAAAGGGCAGCGACGGCAGGCCGACCGGCAGGATCGCCACCTCGGGGCTGCCCGACAAGGCGCCCAGTGCCAGGCCGAACAAGACCAGACCGATGCCGCCACCAGCCGGAAAGAGCACGCGCGACACCACGTCGAACCGCCGCAGCGCCAATACACCGGCCACGGCGATCAGCAGCCAGGCCGCCACCACCAGCAGCACCCAGTCGAGCACGACCCAGTGCGCCATCGGTGTGAGGGATGTGGGCAGCAAGTCGGTCATCACTCACGCATGGCGGCGGCCTTTGGGGCCAGAAGACGAGGGTCATGTGTCATGGATCGTCCGTCCTGCTGGGGAGTGTGGCGTTTGCACGCATGGTATGCCGAGCTAGGCATCGCATGAGGGCTCTTGCGCCGCATCTCGTGCGGCGCCACGGCGATGCTGCATCAAGGCGGCCATCACCAGCGAAAACGATGCCAGCAACTGGTTTGTCGCCTTGTTCCCCAGACCCTTGGGTGCCCGCACCACGCCTGGCCGGCAGGTGCCGAAGGTGTCGTCCCTGGCGGCAAAGACGATGCAGTTGGTCGAGTCCTTGTCGGGCGTATGCACCACCAGCACGGCGTTGTCGAAACTGCGCCGTATGCGGTCGACCAGGGCGTCGAAGCCCGGATGGTCGCGGTGCAGGTTGGCCACCATGAGGCCGCCCTCGCTGACCATTGCCCGGCAGCCGTCGTAGAAGTGCTGGGACGACAACTCGTCCGGCAGACCGTAGGGGTCGAAACCGTCGACCAGCAACACGTCGCACGAGTCGGGCTCTTGCTGCACCATCACCGCACCGTCACCCAGGATGACGCTGAAACGCTCGTCGTCGTCGGGCACATGAAAAACCTGGCGCAGGTCGACCACATGCGGGTTGATCTCGACCACCTTGATGTGTGCCGAGGGCAGATGGTGGTGGCAGAACTTGGCCAGCGACCCACCGCCCAGGCCGATCATGGCGATGCGTCGGGGCTGCGGCACGAACAGCAGAAAGCCCATCATCGTGCGCGTGTATTCGAGGTCGAGCGCCCAGGGGTCGTCCACCAGCATGCGGCTTTGCACCTCGTTGATCGAGAAGTGCAGGGCCTTGGCCCCGCCCAGCTCGAACACGTAGGGCACCACATGGTCATTCGGCGCTTGCTGGTCCGGCATGGGTGATGCAACAAGAATTGCTTTGGATGAGAGTCCAATGATAATGTCATTGCCATACGCCGCAACCGATCGGAGAGCCCATGGAACTGAAGACAGCGCGCCTGACAGTGCTGATCGACCCGGCAAAGAAGAAGGCCTTCGAGGCCTTGTGTGCGCGCCAGGACGTGACCCCGTCGCAGGTGGTGCGCCGGCTGATCCGCGATTACCTGGCGCAGCACGGCGTCAGCTTTGTGCCCAGCGGCGCCGAGCCCGACGGGGTGGAGGCCACCGACAAACCCTGACGCGCGATGACCGCACGCCCATCCCAGCCTGCGGCCGACTCCCGGCCGGGCGCTGCGGCTGCGTGGCTGGCGGCGACCCGGCCGCGCAGCCTGCTGGTGGCGATCAGCCCGGTGCTGGTGGGCGCGGCACTGGGCTGGCAACGCACCGGTCGACTCGATGTGATGGTGGCGGCCATCGTGCTCGTGGCGGCGCTGTTGATCCAGGTGGCGTCGAACCTGCAAAACGACGTGGGCTACACCGTGCGTGGTGCCGAGCGTGTTGGCCAACGGACCGGCTTGCCACGCGCCACCGCACAGGGCTGGTTGCCGGTGACTGTCGTCAGGGCCGCCGTGGTGGCTGTCGTGCTGCTGGCGCTGGTGCTGGGACTGTGGCTGGTGCTGCTGCGCGGCTGGCCGGTGCTGGCCATGGGTGTGGCCTCGCTGCTGGCAGCCGTGGCCTACATGGGGGGGCCGCGGCCCATTGCCTACACACCCTTCGGTGAAGTCACGGTGTTCGTCTTCTTCGGCCTGGTGGCGGTGATGGGCACCGACTGGGTGTTGACCGGCAGCGTCGGCGCCACCTCGGTGCTGGCCTCGGTGGCCGTCGGTGGCCTGGCGGCGGCGGCGCTGGCGGTCAACAACCAGCGCGACATCGCGCATGACACGCTGGTTGGGCGGCGCACCCTGGCCGTGTGTGTCGGCGCCGCCTGGGCTGGTCGGTGTTATGCGGCGCTGCTGCTCGGCCCGTTCGTGTTGTGCCCTGCCATGGCCTGGACCAGCCGCTCGGCGGCCCTGCTGTTGCCGCTCCTGCTCGTGCCGTCGGCCCTGGCGCTGCGGCGTGATTTCGACGCCTGCCCGCCCGGCCTGGCCTACAACCAGATCCTGTTTCGCACCTTCCGGCTCGAACTGGTGTTTGCCGTGTTGCTGGCTTGTGGCGCGGTGCTGGGCCGCCTCGTGCCGATCTGAGGCCGCCTGGGGTCGGACTGGCCGCAAGTGCTGTTGCCGCAACCCTGTTGCCGAGTCCGTGCTTGTCCAGGCGACCGAGCTGCAAGTGATGCCGCTCCACGGCTTGGTGGACTACCCTGGCTACAACACGCTGGTCGGCCCGTGGGTGCGGCGTATCACCATGGCGCCGGGGCGGCGACTGATCGGCATGGCGAAATCGAAGGTGTCGACCCCAGCGCAGCAAGCCAGGTCAGCCGGCGGCAGGTGGGGGTTGTCGCCGGCGCTGAAGCGCCTGCCGAAGTCGGAGTTGTGCACCCGCGCCACAAACGGTGCATGCGGCGGATCGTCGCCGCGCAACAGGGCTTCGATCAGGTCGGCGCAGGCATGGTCCTCGTCGCCGTCGCGGTCGGTCCAGACGCCGGTGACCACCAGCGTGACCCGGGCCGGCGCCAGTGCGCGCAGCCGTGCCGCGGTGGCGCCAGCGCAGACCAGGCTCGCGGCCAGCACCATGTCGGCATGGCCACAGGCATTGAGCGCCCGCGTGCCACCGGCCGTGTAGAGGATGCAGCTGCGCCCGCGCAGATCCAGCCCCGTCAGTTGTGAGGGTGAATTGCCCAGGTCGAGCCCGGGCGCCGGGGCACCACCACCCAGCGCACCGATGGCCAGCGAGTTGGGGTCACGCTGGCGCAAGGCCTGGGCGGCTTCGAGGCTGTCGACGGCGATCACTTCGTCGGCCCCCTGCGCCAGGGCCACCGCTGACGTGGTGAACGAGCGCAACACGTCGATCACCACGACCGCGCCGGTCAGTTCGGCACAGTGCGGCAGGTCGGAGCGGAAGATCTGCATGGCTGGCGGCTCGGTGGCGACGTGGTGGGCGATAGGCCGGCCCGGGACCGGATCTGTCCAGGGCGGGACGGGTCGGGTCCGGCCGGGGCACCCGCCCGGATGGGTGTGACGCTTGCCGGGCGTCGATCGAGCATCGCATACTGGCCGGCCGTCGATCCCCCGACATTCCCGGAGTCCAGCGCGCATGAGCCCCTCTTCCTTCGTGTCCACCGTGGTGGTGGGTGCCGGCGCGGTCGGCAGTTTCTATGGCGCCATGCTGGCACGTGCCGGCCACCGGGTCACGCTGATCGCCCGCCCGGCCCATGTGGCAGCCATCGAACGGGACGGCCTGCAGTTGCACATGGCCGGCCAGGTGCAGGCGCTGACGCTGGCGGCGACGACCGACATCGCCGCGGTGCGCGACGCCGATCTGGTGCTGGTGTGTGTCAAGTCGACCGACACCGACGCCGTGGCGCGCCAGATCGCCCCCTTGCTGCGCGCCGACGCGCTGGTGCTGAGCCTGCAGAACGGTGTGGACAACGCCGACACGCTGGCGCGCCACATCCATCACCAGACGGTGGTGCCGGCCGTGGTGTACGTGGCCACGGCCATGCCCGCGCCGGGTGTGGTGGCGCACTACGGCCGGGGTGATCTGGTGATCGGCCCGCGCCATGCTCAAGCCGCCACCGACGCCGCACAGCAGCGCCAGTTGCAGGCGCTTGTCGACCTGTTTGCCAGCGCAGGCGTGGCGGTACACATCTCGCCCGACGTGATGGCCGAGCTCTGGTCCAAGCTGATGGTGAACTGCGCCTACAACGCCATCTCGGGCCTGGCCCAGCAACCGTACGGGCGCATGGCCGCGTCGCCCGCCATCCGCGAGGTGCAACGCGCCGTCGTGCACGAGGTGGTGGCCGTGGCCCGGGCGGCTGGTGTGGCCCTGGTGCTGGACGAAGCCCTGGCCGCCATGGAGCGAATCGCGCCCGCCATGCCGGCCCAGTTGTCGTCCACAGCACAGGACATGGCGCGTGGCAAACCCAGCGAAATCGACCACCTCAACGGCTTCGTGGCGCGCCGCGGCGCCGACCTCGGCGTCGCCACACCGGTGAACGACACGCTGTTTGCGCTGGTCAAGCTGATCGAGGCCGGGCGTACACCGGGCTGACCCGCAGGGCCCTGGCTGCGCAGCGCCCACACAATCCGGCCGATGTCCGACCTCGCCCCCCAGACCTTGCCGCCCGAATTTGCCCAGGCCCTGCGCGAGCTTGGTCTGGCTGGCGCCGAGGCGCCGCGTGGTGTGCCGCTGACGGGGGGTGTCTCGTCGGACATCTGGCGCATCGATCACACACTGCAAGGCACGGTCTGCGCCAAACGTGCGCTGGCCCGGCTGCGCGTGGCGGCCGATTGGCGCGCCCCCATCGAACGCAATCGCTACGAAGCGCGCTGGATGCAGGTGGCCCAGGCCGCACGACCCGGCAGTGCGCCGCGTCTGCTGGGCCAGCACCCGGGCCTGGGGGTGCTGGTGATGAGCTGGCTGGCGCCCGACCATCATCAGCTGTGGAAGCAGCAGTTGCACCAGGGCCAGGCCGACATCTCCACCGCAACGGCCGTGGGACACACGCTGGCGCGCATCCACGCCTGGTCGGCGGCACGTGCGGATGAACTGGCTGCGCAGTTCGACAGCGACGCCATCTTCTTCGACATCCGCCTCGAACCGTATCTGCTGGCCACGGCACACAGACATCCCGACCTGGCCGAGGTGCTGCAGGCACTGGTGACACGCACCCAGGCCCACCGCGTGGCGCTGGTGCACGGTGATGTGAGCCCCAAGAACATCCTGGTCGGCCCGGCCGGCCCGGTGCTGGTCGATGCCGAATGTGCCTGGTGGGGCGACCCTGCCTTCGATCTGGCGTTTTGCCTCAACCACCTGCTGCTCAAGTGCTTGTGGACACCGGCGGCGCGTGATGACTTTCTGGCCTGTTTTGCCGCACTGGCCCGGGCGTACCTCGACGGCGTCGACTGGGAGCCAACCGCCGATCTCGAACAGCGCGCCGCCAGCCTGCTGCCCGGCCTGCTGCTGGCGCGCGTTGACGGCAAGTCGCCGGTCGAATATATCGACCAGGACGACCAGCGCGACCTGGTACGCCGCTGTGCCCGTGCGTTGCTGCAGCACCCGCCGACCCGGCTCGACGAGGTGAGTGCTGCGTGGCGCGAACACCTCGACCGATGAGCCTCGGCTGTCGAACCCCTGCCGCTGAAAGCAGCCGCTGGAACCCGACGCTGAAACCCGGTCCACCAACCCCAGTCGACCAACCCCAGCCGGCGAGCCCGAGCCGACCCGCGACGACACATCCTCTGGACTCCACATGAGCAAGCCCAATCAGATCCGCAGCGTTCTCGCCCGCAGAGTGTGGGACAGCCGCGGCCGCCCCACGGTCGAGGCCGAGGTGTTGCTCGAAGGTGGCGCCCTGGGCCGCGCCATCGTGCCGGCCGGCGCCAGCAAGGGCACACGCGAGGCACTCGAATTACGCGACGGCGGCCCGGCCTTTGGTGGGCTGGATGTGTCGCGCGCCGTGGCTCATGTCAACGGCGAGATCGCCGCAGCGGTGGCGGGCCTGGCGGCCGACGATCAGGCCACGCTGGACGGATGCCTCATCGCCTTGGACGGCACGACCAACAAACAACGCCTGGGCGCAAATGCCACGCTGGCCGTGTCGATGGCTGCGGCGCATGCGGCTGCGGCTGCGCACGGCCTTCCGCTGTACCAGTACCTCGGCGGGCCCGAGGCCACGCTGCTGCCCATGCCGCAGATCCAGATCTTCGGTGGCGGCGCCCATGCCGGGCGGCGAGTCGACATCCAGGACTTCATGGTCGTGTGCCCCGGCGCCGGCAGCTTTGCCCAGGCGCTGGAATGGACGGCCGAGGTCTACCGCCATGCCGGCGCGCTGATGCAGTCGCGCGGCGCGCGTTACGGCGTGGCCGACGAAGGCGGCTGGTGGCCGGCCTTCGACACTAACGAAGAGGCGCTCGATGCCCTGGTCAACGCCATCGAGGCAGCCGGTTTCGTGCCCGGCGCACAGGTCGGCATTGCGCTCGACATCGCGGCCAGCGACTTCGGCCGCGGCGGTCTCTACACGCTGGGCCTGGAGCGCCGCGAGCTCGACAGCGACGGCCTGATCGAGCTGCTGCTGCGCTGGTGCGAGCGTTTCCCCATCCTCAGCATCGAAGACCCGCTGGCAGAAGATGATCCGGTGGCGTTTGCCCGATTCACCCGTGCCGCACCGGCGCAACTGCAGATCGTGGGGGACGACTTGCTGGTGTCCGACGCCGCGTTGCTGCGTCAGGCGGCAGCTGCCGGTGCCGCCAACACCGTGCTGCTCAAGCCCAACCAGCGTGGCACGCTGACCGAAACCCTGCGCTGCTGGCAGACTGCGCGTGAGCTGGGGTACGGCGCCATCGTGTCGGCCCGATCGGGCGAAACCGAGGACACCACCATCGTCGACCTGGCCATCGGCTGGGGTGTCGGCCAACTCAAGGTCGGCTCGTTCGCCCGCAGTGAACGCATGGCCAAGTGGAACGAGGCGCTGCGCATCGAAGAACGGCTAGGCGCCTCAGCCCGTTTTGCCGGCATGAGTTGCTTCGGCCGCAGGCGGATCGATCCGCCTGCGTGAGTCCGCTGACTTGTGTTCGCCTCGCCGCGTCGCGGTGTGGGCGGTGTCTCGGCGGTGGGGCCTGTTCAGCGCCCCTCGAGTGGATACGCCGGGTCGGTGTAGCCGGGTGTGGACGGGTGACCGGGGCGCACCAGCGCATCGACCACGGCTTCGTCCGCCGCATCGATGGTGACATCGAGTGCACCCAGGTAGTCCTGCCACTGCGCCAACGTGCGAGGCCCGGCGATCACGGCGGCGACGGCCTTGTTGGCCAGCACCCAGGCGGTGGCAAAGTGCGACAGCGCCACCCCCTTGGCCTCGCAGTGCACCTTGAGGGTCTGCGCCGCCTGCAGCGACTCGGCGCGGAACTCGGTCTCCATCATGCGTTTGTCGCCTCGGCCTGCGCGGGTGCCTTCGGCGGGTGAACTGCCGGGCGCATATTTGCCGGCCAGCACACCGCGTGCGATCGGGCTGTAGGGCACGACACCGATGCCGTGATGGGCGCAAGCCGGCAAGACCTCGACCTCGGGCTGTCGGTTGAGCAGGTTGTAGTAGGGCTGGCAGACCACCGGCCCGGGCATGCCGAGCTGACGCGCCAGGTGCACCACTTCGGCGATGCGCCAGCCACGAAAGTTGGACACCCCCCAGTAGCGGATCTTGCCGGCGCGCAGCAGGGCATCCAGCGCACGCAGCGGCTCTTCGAGGTCCATGCCGTTGAAGTCACGGTGCAGGTAGTAGATGTCTATGTGGTCGGTGGCCAGGCGCTGCAGGCTGGCTTCGCAGGCACGCAGCATCCAGCTGCGCGAGTAGCGTGACCCGTTGGGCCGCTCGGACATCTTGTTGCCCACCTTGGTGGCCAGCACCCAATCGTGACGCTGGCCGTCGAGCAGCTTGCCGACCATGGTTTCGGACTTGCCGGTCGAATACACATCGGCCGTGTCGATGAAGTTGACGCCGTGTTCACGCGCATGCGCCGTGATGTCGCGGGCCTCGGCCGCATCGGTCTGGTCAGCGAACATCATGGTGCCCAGGCACAAGGCCGAGACCTCGAGCTGGCTCTTGCCGAGACGGCGGTAGTGCATGGTGTGGTCCTCGTGCTTGGCTGGATGGGCGTGCATCGTAGATCGAAGCACCTGCTGGCGTACCGGGTCATCGTGGGTCGTCGTGGGGCTGGGAGCGAAACTGCCTGGCGGCAAAGGCCCAGGTCATGCGTGAAGCATCGGGCCCCAGGCTGTCGCCAAAGGGTTTGCTGGGCAGGCCGCCGCTCCAGGCATGGGCCAGTCCATCGATGGCCACCAGCGTGGCCATCGCGCGTCCCTTGCGTCTGAACTCGGTCACGGCCATCGGATAACGTTTGCCACGCTGCATGTTGCGCGCCGCGGTGGCACGCGCCCCCGCCGCCCTGGCCCAGACCTGCACGGCGGCCAGCCCGTTGCGTGGCGCCACCAGCGTGTCGGCATCACCGTGGATCACCAGCAGGGGTGGCCAATTGGCTTCCATCGTCAGTGCCGTGGCCACCAGCGGCAGGGTCGTGCGGTGACCACGCATGGCGCCCAGCGCTGTCAGCGTGGAATGGGCCGTGCCGGGTGCAATGCCCGAATGCATCACCAGGGCCCTGAATCGATCGGGGTGCCGTGTCACCAGCAGGGCAGCCATGCTGGCACCTGCCGACAGGCCGGCGATGGCCACACGTTCGGGGTCGACCTGATGCTGCAGGCAGACCTGGTCGACCGCGGTCATGATGAGTTCGGCTTCGCCGTAGGCTCGGCCCGAGCGGGTGGCGAACCAGTTCCAGCAGCCCTGGGGGTTGGCCAGGTAATCCTGCTCGGGGTAGAGCACCAGGAAACGTTCACGCTGGGCGACGCGGTTCATGCGTGTGCTGGCGGCAAAGCTGGTGGCGTCCTGGCCACAACCATGAAGCATCACGAGCAAAGGCAGGTGTTCGCCGGGGCGCAGGTCGGGCGGGCTGTACAGCCTGAAGCGCCGTGCCCCGCTGGCCCCGACCGCGACCCCCAAGGTCCAGTTGTGGTCCACCACCGGTGCCTTGCGTCTGGCCGCTGATCCGGCCGGTCGTCGGCCTGCCGATCTGGCGGGTGACCTTGCCGGCGTGGGCATCAAGGTCTTGGCCAACGCCCGGGTCGATGTCTTGACGGCCTGCCGTGTCATGGCGGCCATGCCGCGCTGAAAGATCCTGATCCAGGCCGAGGTTCGCAATCGTCTTGTCATGGGTCGAGGGTCATGGGCCCGATGAGGAATGGTCGTGTCCGACCATGGCCGCCGGTTGAACCCAGCGGTCGAAGTTGTCGGCACTGACATCACCTTCGGCCAGTGCGGCCTCGCGCAGGCTCAGCCCTTCGGCGTGGGCGCGTTTGGCGATGGCGGTGGCTCGGTCGTAGCCGATGTGCGGCGCCAGCGCGGTCACCAGCATCAGCGAACGGTTCAGCAACTCGGTGGTGCGTTGGGTGTCGACCTCGAGGCCCGCGACGCAGTGGTTGGTGAAACTCGTCATGGCGTCGCCCAGCAGGCGCAGGCTGTCGAGCACATCGAGTGCAATCAAGGGCTTGTACACGTTGAGTTCGAAGTGGCCCTGGCTGGCTGCGAAACCAATCGCCACGTCATGCCCCATGACCTGGGCGCAGACCATGGTCAGCGCCTCGACCTGGGTCGGGTTGACCTTGCCCGGCATGATCGAGCTGCCCGGCTCGTTGGCCGGCAGACGCAGTTCGCCGATGCCGGCCCGCGGGCCGCTGCCCATCAGGCGGATGTCGTTGGCGATCTTGGTCAGCGCCACAGCCAACAGGCGTAGGGCACCATGCAGGCCGACCAAGGCCTCGTGGCCGGCCATCGCGGCAAACAGGTTGTCCGCCACCACGAACGGTTCACCCAGCCGTTCGGCCAGCACCCTGGCGACCTCTGCGCCGAACTTCGGATGGGTGTTGAGCCCCGTGCCCACGGCTGTGCCACCGATGGACAGGGCGCGCACCATCACCAGCTGCTGGCGGATGGCCGCTTCGGCCAATGCGAGTTGAGCGGCGTACCCCCCGAACTCCTGCCCGAAGGTGATGGGTGTGGCGTCCTGCAGATGGGTGCGCCCGATCTTGAGGATGGGCGCGAACTCGTCTGCCTTGAACTGCAAGGCCTGGCGCAGGTCACCCAGCGCCCGCAGCATCGGCCGGGTCGCCAGCACCACGGCCACGTGCATGGCGGTCGGGAAGACGTCGTTGGACGACTGCCCCAGATTCACGTCGTCGTTGGGATGGACCAGCCGCTGGCCACCCAGCACACCACCGAGTGCCATCGACGCGAGGTTGGCGATTACTTCGTTGACGTTCTTGTTGCTCTGTGTGCCCGAGCCGGTCTGCCAGACACACAGCGGAAACTGATCGTCGAACTCACCGCCCGCCACCTGTGCTGCGGCGGTGGTGATGGCCTGGGCCTTGGCCGCGTCGAGCAGGCCGAGCCCCAGGTTCACGTCGGCGGCAGCACGTTTGACGTTGGCCAGCGCATGCACGATGGCCTGCGGCATGAGTTGTGTGCCGATGGCAAAGAAGCGCCGGCTTCGTTCGGTCTGTGCCGCCCACAAGGCACGGGCCGGCACGTCGATGGCGCCGAAGCTGTCCGATTCGCTGCGGGTCGCTGCCGCGCTTGTCGACAAGTTCGCCGATGAGTTCATGGTCGTTGCTCCTGCCTGTGGGAGTCCAGCTTGTGCCTCGAGGTGTCTTTGCACATGAGGCGCAGGCACCACCACGCGAGGCCGGACGCCAGGTTGCCCGCAGCCTGCGCCGTGTCGCCCGATGTGTCGGTGTGCTGGCCGACATTCGGTTCGAGCGCCAACAAGGTGGCGACAGAGAAGTGTGACGGGCTGGCCGGTGATGCCAAGACGTCGTGCATGGCAGACGCCAAGGCCCGCTTCGGCAAGACCTGATCACGACCAAGGCCCCGCCAGCGGGGCCTTGCCGAAGGGCTCTGCCGCAAGACAGCCCGGCACCACGATCGTGTGGTGCCGGGCTGTCGCTCATCTGTGGGTGGCGTCCTTGACGACTTCCTTCACATCGCCCACGGCCTTTTGTGCCTTGCCTTCCACCTGCTTGGCCAAGCCCTTGCGCTGCTGTTCGGCGCTGCCGACCAGATCGCCAGCCTTTTCCTGTGCCTTGCCCAGGTTGTCCTTGAGGATGCCCTTGACTTGATCCTTGTTCATCGTCGTTCCTTGTGAGTCTGTCGAGGGAAGCAGGCGGCCGACTGGCCGCGAGCACGGCCTGCATAGCTGTTCAGACCGATGCTTCCACCATAGATACCGAGGCCATCGGGGGTCTGTGCGACAACGAACGCAAAACGCTCGATGAACGCGCAGCAAGGCTCGGGGCGGCCCGCGCAGCGCAATCGTTTGTGGCGCCGACCATCACCGCGGCGGCCTGCCCACGGCGTCGTCCGTATCGTTCGAGCGGGTCGACGAGTCAGTATCCGAGAGTATGTCCGATACCGTACATAACTCGATCGGAATGGGCCCGCATACCGCTCGAATAAGCGCCGGCAACCCGCTGCAAACTGACGAGGAAAAGTGCGCAGGGTGCTCGCGTATACTGCGCCGGCTTGGTCGTCAGGCTTTGCACAAGGTCGTCGCGAGAGTGCCTGGGGGCACTCGCGGCGCACCATCGGGGTATATACGAAGGGTTCAGGGAAATGACAGATAGGCAGCCTGTGAGAGCTTGACTGGTTTTCCCGGGCTATTTTCGTATCACTCGACGGAGATTGTCTTGATTTTCTCCGAAAATGGCCTGGTGGCGCAGTTGGCGGCGTCCGATCAGGCTTTGCTGAGGCGCCGCTGCACCATGGTCGAACTGACCGTCGGCGATTTGCTTCAGGGTGCCGAGGCGGACCGCAAGGTGGCCTATTTCCTCACTGGCGCTACTGTTGCGCTGTGTGTGCGGCAAGGTGAATCGGGCGCTGGTGATGCCAGCCTGGCGCTCGGGTTGGCAGGGTTCGAAGGTGCGGTAGGTGTGCAATATGGCGTCGGAATCGACGCCGGCATATTCTCGTCGTGGGTTCAAACCGCCGGGCCGGCCTGGTGTATCGACGGCCTCGAGTTGCAGCAACTGGTGGCACGGCGCCCGCCGATGTTGCTGTTGTTCTCGCGTTATGTCTGGACCGTCTTGCAGGATGTGGCGGCCCTGGCCGCATGTGCCCAACTCCACGACATCAAGTCCAGGCTGGCCTCCTGGATATTGATGAGTGAACTGCGCAGTCGAGGTGGTGAACTGATGTTGACGCATACCCATCTGGCCCAGATGCTGGGTGTGCGCCGCGCTGGCGTCACCACGGCAGCGCTCGAACTCAAGCGCCAGGGCCTGATCGATTACCAACGCGGCAGCTTGCGCATCGTGGACCGGGGCGGACTCGAAGCCGTGTCCTGCTGGCTGCCAGATCGGAAGCGGGTCGACTCGACCTGAAACACCCTGGCGGGGCGCCGGTGCCGGGTCGGCCCGGCGCCGTCCGTCCTGCCTGGGCGGACAAGCCTGGGTCGCCTGCGTGCGCTGGCGCACAGACCCGTCCGCTTGCGGCAAGGATGCTCGCGGGGCGCGGCGTTACCTGCCGTGCGACCGGAGTCCGCTTTCGCAAGGGCCGCTTCATGAACTTTTTCCAGTCTCCATCGCGTGCCCTCAAACAGGCCTTCGGCGTCAGGCCACGTGTTGTGGCGCCTTTGTCCGGCCCGGACAGCCGGGATGACAGCCGCCCGGGTGCCTCCAGTTTGGGGGCGGCCACGGCCGAGTTGTTGCGGCCCGGATCGGCTGCGGCCGTGGCCAGCCTGCAACCCACCGGTGCCATCGTGGGGCACATCGGCGGTTATCCGAGCGAAGCCGGCTTTGTGGCCTTGCAGGTGGCGTTTCGCGCCAGTGGTGGGCTGGCGCGTGGTGACGATCTGGTGCGCTGGCTGCAGGGCCATTCGAATGGTGACGTGGCCAGCCTGGCGCGGCTGATCGTCACGGCCGAACTGTTCAGCTTCGAGTGGCGCGACACCTTCTGGGTACCGATGTTCCAGTTCGACCTGGACGACCTCAGCATCAAACGTGGTCCCCGCAAGGTGGTGATCGAACTCGCCGCCGAGTTCGACGGCTGGAACCTGGCGGCCTGGTTCGCTCAGCCCAACTCGTGGCTGAACAACGCTCATCCGGTCGACCTGCTCGACCACAACCTGGCGGGTGTGTTGCGAGCGGCTCGCGCCGATTGCCACGTCGCTGCAGGCTGATCTGCCAGACGCGTCCGGCGGTTCGTTGCTGGTTGCGCCTGCTGGTTGTCCGAGGTGGTCGCTTGCCAGGTTGGTGGGTGTCAGCAACCTGGGGCTGACGCAGCCATACCTCGCTCGATCAGGCTGGCCAGGTTGTCGCGTGCCAGGGTGTAGTTCGGGTTCAGTGCCTGGGCGTGCCGATAGGCGGCTTCGGCCAACACCCCGCAACCCGCAGCGCTGTAGGCATGACCGAGGTTGTTGAAGGCTCGCGCCTTGTGCGGTGACACCGCTGTGGTCTGCTGCCACAGGAGCACCTCGCTGCGGTAGTCGAGGTTGCGCAGCGTGGTGAGAGCGGCGAACACGATCAACTTCGCCACGGTGACCAACTCCGGCCAGTTGCGCCACCGCTGCCTGGCCAGACCCACTTCGATGCCGATGCCGATGCCGATGCCGATGGCCATGAACAGGCCCAGGCCGCGCCGCCGATCGTCAGCACGAGCACCAGTGCCTGTTGTGCCAAGGTGCTGGTCCACGTGCTGCCGGGTTGCAGTTCCGGATCGATGTTCAAGGGCACGGGCTGCATCAGTTGCGTCGCCAGATGAATCAGCCCGGTCGCCGCTGTCGGCACATGTCGATGCAGCGCCGGCGTGCCGAGGTCGGGCACAACTCGACTTGTATCGACGGGGTGACTCTGCAACAGCATGGCCACACCGACCAGGGCCATCGCGTGTGGCCACAGGCTGGTGCAGCAGTGCCACCACGCGCACGGGCTGGTGGCGGCACAGCTGCCACACCAGCGCCAGCAGCGGCGCAATGGGTGTGGCCGTGTCGGCGGATTCGTCGGTGAGCGTTTGCGCTGCCAGGCGGGTGTGTTGATGGACCAGCGCCGTGTCGACCAGCAGTGCCATCATCGGTTTGGTGAGGCTGGCCGGCGGCAGCGGGGTGTCGGCATGGCGTGACCACGACACCCTGCCGTCGATCTCGATCAGGTACGCCGCCGCAGCCACAACGGGCGCGTCACCTGCGGTTGCCAGCCCGGCCACCAACAGCGCAGCCGCACACGGCAACGATCGCCCGACAACTCGGCCTGCAGAAACTGGACGGCTGTATTGGCTTCGAGCAGACGATTCTTGATATCCACCATATCAGTGCACAGGCAGCGGCGTAAGCTGTCGACCTTGCCTGCAAACTGATAGGCAAAATCATCCAGATCAGATTTCTGATCATGCGCCGCCCCATATGCCCTGGTGATTGCGGTCAGTAAAGTAGGCGACACCTCAAACCATGAAGGCAAACATGAAACCCACAGGCAAGAGATTCGCCGGCTTAATGTGTGCTGCAGTATTGGCCAGCACCGCCACGGCACAGGCAGCCGAGCGCAAGGAGGGCAACTGGGAGGTCAAGGTCAGCATGGAGATGGTCGGCATGCCCATGAAGTTGCCGCCTCAGACCGTCAGCCAGTGTGTCACCAAGAAAGACCTGGTGCCCGACATGTCGCAGCGTGAGCAGAATTGCGTCATCAAGGAGCAGAAGGTCGTCGGTGACACCGTCAACTGGAAGATGCAATGCACCGGCAAACAGGGCACGATGGACGGCACAGGCCGCATCAAATATGCCGCCGACAGTTATGAAGGTGACATGTCGATGAACATCGTGCAGGCCGGCGGCCCGGCCATGACCATCAAATACGCCATGCAGGGCAAGTGGACCGGCCCGTGTTCGGCCGACTCGAAGAAGGCCAAACGCTCCGACAACTATTGAGCGAGCGTATCGACTATCCGGGTCGATCCGGCAACTGGCGCTCAGTGGCCCAGCCAGCGCGCCAGGTCGGGCACCACGCGGCGCGCCAGGGCCGCGTTGACACGAATCACCCCCGCGGCCTTGCGGGCGGCTGGCATGGCGCGTGGGCCGAGATGGCTGCTGGTCCAGGCAAGCAGCACATCGGCCAGCCGCGCATTGGTCGCGCTGGCCAGCACGGCGGGGGCGAGGGCGGCGCGGTCCCACTCGGCCAGGTCAGCCATCAGGTCGGCTCGATGGGTGCGCAGTTCGGCCCAGGCCGCGTCGACGTGGCCGGCATTGGCCGCTGCTTCCAGCAGCCAGGGCGCATCGGCGAGTGGCACTTCTTCCGAGCGAGCCAATGCCATGGCCCGGCGGGCGAGCGTGAGCTCACGGTTGCCGGCCAGGCCGGACCATAGCAACGAGCGGTGCTGGGCGTCGGCCTCGTTGCCGGCCAGGCGGCGCAGTTGCTCGAACTGCCCGGCATCCGCATGGCGGCCGATCAGGCCCACCAGCGCCGGACTGAGCGTGTGTCTTGGCGCTGGGTGAGGCAGTGGGCCGACCGCTGGACTGACTGGCGGGCTGTGCGGCGAGGCACCGGCACCGGCACCGGCACCGTCGGGCCCCGGCATGTCGGCGCGGACTCTTTGTCTGAGCCACTCGGCCCGGGCCCACTCGACGCTGGGCCTGTCGTCGATGCGGCCGAGTTCTGCGAGCACGAGTTCGTGGATCTCGGCGGCCTCGCGCCTGCGGCGGTCTGTCGGCGCGACTGATAACTCGTCGCCGGGTGTTGTGCCGACTGCAGTGCCGACAACCGGGCCGACGACTGAGCCGACAGCTGTGCCGAATGAAGGGCTGATCGGCAGGCCGACCGATGCTTCGCTAGCCGGCGATTGCGCTGCCGACGCCTGCAGGTGCGGGCGCAGCAAGGCGGCGACTCGGGTCCGCCAGTCGCCCAGCGCCGGATGGCCTGCCTGTTCGAGCGCCTGGTCCAGGCTGCGCAGCCCGGCGACGACAACTCGCCAGACTGCTGGTGAGGGGTCGTCGCCCAGCGCCTGCACCAGGGCCATCCAGCGCGGCGCGGGCAGGGCGCCCGCCTGCACCTGCGCCCACGCGTCACCCATCAGGTCGACCCGATCAGCCAGCGGCAGCCTGGGCAGGGCGACCTGCAAGGCGCCGAACAGGTCGATCTCGTCGGGTGCAGCCGCCCCCTGGCCCGCGCCGGATCGCGGCGAACCGTAGGCGACGCGGTAATAACCTGCGCCGCCGAGCTTGACGCTGAGTGCGCCACCGCAGCCCGGCAGCGTAAGGGCCAGCTGTGGTCGATCGAAGTCGACCCTGTGTTGGTCGATGAGCGCACCCTGCTCGTCGAAACGGCCGAGCCCGATCGTGAGGGGCCAGACCATCGGCGATTTGCCGCCGGCCGGCATGGCAGGGTCGAGCATGAACCGCCGCTGCGTCAGCTCGAGACGGGTCTGCTGGTCGATGCAGCGTGCGTGTGCACTCACCTCGGGCAGGCCGGGTCGGCGCAGCCAGGCATCGACCAGCGGCGCAACGGGGCGGCCACTGGTGGCTTCGAGGGCTTGCCACAGGTCGGCCGCGCTGGCATTGCCCAGCCGATGGGTGGCCATGTAGCGGCGCAGGCCGTCACGAAATGGCCCGGCGCCCAGGCGGGTTTCGAGCGCCCGCACCACGGCCATGCCCTTGTTGTAGGTGATGTCGTCGAAGGACGAAAACGCCGCCCGGTCGTCGGTCACCGGGCGGATCACCGGCAGCGCCGTGTCCAGTGCGTCGCTGCCCATGGTGGCCTGCAACTGCGGCTGGGTGGCGGGCCAGACCGAAGCGTCGCCGGTGAGCGCCGTGGTGGCGCGTGCGGCCATCCAGTTGGCAAGGGCTTCGTTGAGCCACAGATCGTCCCACCAGGCCATGGTGACGAGGTTGCCGAACCACTGATGTGCCAGTTCATGGCTCACCAGGTTCCAGACGCGCTTGTGGCGGTCCGGCGGGCTGCTGGCCGGGTCGTACAGCAGGGCCGACTCGTGGTACGCCACGGCGCCCCAGTTCTCCATGCCACCTTCGAAGCCGCCGGGCAGGGCGATCTGGTCGAGTTTGGTCAGCGGATAGGGCTGGCCGAAATAGTCCTCGTAGTAGGTCACCAGCTCACGCGCCAGTTGCAGCGCCAGGCGCCCTTGCTCGCGTTTGCCGGGCAAGGTGTAGACCCGCAGTAGCGGCCTGGCGCTGTCGTCTTCGACATGGTCGAACTCGCCGATGAACAGGCCGACGAGGTAACTCGGCATAGGCGGCGTGGGTGCAAAACGCCAGGTCACGAGTGGCTCGGGCCGTGACGGCGCGCGTGGCCCTGAAGCCGCGTCGATGGTCGATGCCGCCATGGTGATGCCGGAGGGGCCGCCTGCGCCGGACCGCGCCGACGCGCTGATCGGTGCGGTTAATTCGACACGTTCCACCACCTCGGTATTGGCCACGACGGTCAGGCCGGCGGGCACCGTCACGTTCAGTGTGTAGGGCAGGCGCACGCCGGGTTCGTCGATCATGGGCGCGAGGCGGCGGGCATCGGTCGGCTCCATCTGGGTGGCCAGAATCTGCCCCCGGCCGGTGCGCGCCTTGGGCTGGTGCGGCCGTTCCGGCAGACCGATGCGGTACAGGCCCTGTGGTGCCTGGCCAATGCGGCCGCGGTACCTGAGCAGCAGTTCGTGCCGGCCGGTGGCCAGTGGTCGGGCAAACACGAGCCTGATGCGTTGGCGTTGGGCCAGCACGGTGGGCGCGGGCAAGGCCACACCGTCGATGCTGGCGCTGTGCACCTGCAGGTCCAGCGCATGGAGTTCGATCGACCGCAGCACCACACGGGTCGACAGGGTCAGACGCGCCTGGGCGTCGAAGCTGCTGCTGGCCCCCCCGGCGTCGAAGTGGGGCGTGATCGAGATCTCCATCGCCAGCGGTGTCATGCCGGCATTCGCGGCCATCAAGGTGCCGGGTCGTGCCGCGGCTGCCGTGGCCGCGGCGCTGTGGTCTGCCGCACGGGCATCGACAGGCCAGGTCAGGCCGAACAAGGCCAGGCACAGGGCCACGGACATGGCAACGATGGGAGGAAGAGCGGGCACGTGATCGGCGGTGATCGACCGGCAGGAGGGTGGCGGACAAGGTCGGCGCGCCCGAGCATAGCCGTGCCGTACATGTGCTGCACGCGTCCTGCATGGATCCTGCGCCGGCTCCCCCAGATGTTCTGCATATGGCCTGCCACGTGCCGGACGTCCACCTGGCAAGGGCTGCTGCCTGGGCTTGAGACGGTGCAGGCCGCTTGACCTGACTGGTGCGCTATCGAATCCCCCGATGCCCGATCTTGCAGAAGTCGAACACAATCACTCGGCACTGGAGAACCTGGGATGGAGAAGATTTGGCTCAAGCAGTACCCGGCCGGCGTGCCAGGTCAGATCGACGTGGCGCGTTACCCCTCGCTGGTCGCGCTGATCGAGGAGAGCTTCAGCAAGTACCAAGGTCGCACGGCTTACCGCTACATGGGGCAGGGCTACAGCTTTGCCGCCATCGAACAACAGTCACGTGCCGTGGCCGCGTGGTTGCAGGCCCAGGGCCTGGCCCGCGGCGACCGTGTCGCCATCATGATGCCCAACGTGCCGCAGTACCCGGTGGCGGTGGCGGCCATCCTGCGAGCCGGTTATGTGGTGGTCAACGTCAACCCGCTGTACACGCCGCGTGAACTCGAGCACCAGCTCAAGGACTCAGGTGCCAAGGCCATTTTCATCCTCGAGAACTTTGCCGGCACGCTGCAGAAGGTACGCGCCCATCTGCCGCAACTGCGCGGGGTGGTGTTGGCTTCGCTGGGCGACATGCTCAGCCCGCTCAAGCGCTTGGTGGTGAATCTGGTGGTGCGCAAGGTCAAGAAACTCGTGCCCGAGTTCGACCTGCCCGGCGCCCTGCGCTTCAACGATGTGCTGGCCGACGGCCGCCAGCGCAGCTACAAACAAGCCGCACCCGGTCCGGACGACATCGCCGTGCTGCAGTACACCGGTGGCACCACGGGCGTGAGCAAGGGCGCGGTGCTGCTGCATCGCAACCTGGTGGCCAATGTGCTGCAGTCCGAAGCCTGGTTCCAGCCGGCACTCAAGAAGATCCCGGCCGGTGAGCAGGTCACCCAGGTGTGTGCGCTGCCGCTGTATCACATCTTCGGTTTCAACACCAACATGATGCTGGGGCTGCGCATCGGCGCGTGCAACATCCTCATCCCCAACCCGCGTGACCTGCCGGCGCTGTTCAAGGCGCTGGCGGGGCAGACGTTTCACAGCTTTCCGGCGGTGAACACGCTGTTCCAGGCCATCGCCCATCACCCGCAGTTCAACACGGTGGACTGGAGCCACCTGGTGATCTCGGTCGGTGGCGGCATGGCGGTGCAACAGGCCACCGCCAAGCTGTGGCTGGACAAGACCCGTTGCCCCATCTGCGAGGGTTACGGCCTGTCGGAAACCTCGCCCAGCGCCAGTTGCAACCCCACCGACAACCAGGCCTTCACCGGCTCGATCGGCCTGCCGCTGCCCAACACCGAGATGGCCCTGCTCGACGATGCCGGCCACGAGGTCGGCGCCGGCCAGAGCGGCGAGATCGCCATCCGCGGTCCGCAGGTGATGGCCGGCTACTGGCAGCGGCCCGACGAGACCGCCAAGGTCATGACGGCCGACGGCTGGTTTCGCAGCGGTGACATCGGCACCGTCGACGACAAGGGTTATTTCAGGATCGTCGACCGCAAGAAGGACATGATCCTGGTCTCGGGTTTCAACGTCTATCCCAACGAAATCGAGGATGTGCTGACGCAGATGCCAGGTGTGCTCGAATGTGCGGCGGTCGGTGTGCCCGACTCCAAGACCGGTGAAGCGGTCAAGGTGGTGCTGGTGCGCTCCAACCCGGCGCTCAGTGAAGCCGAGGTGCGCGCCTATTGCGAGCAGAATCTCACCGGCTACAAGCGCCCTCGCACCATCGAGTTCCGTACCGATCTGCCCAAGACGCCGGTGGGCAAGGTGCTGCGCCGCGAACTGCGCGACAAGACATAGACGGTCGTCACCCGGCGGGCGTACACCTTGCGTGTTTACCGCTGGTTTCATTCGCGACCCCACCGAGGCCCAGGCTCGGCGGGCACTACCTCAGACTTCCTGACTCATGCTGCGCAGCTACCGCAAGACCGTCATCGGCCGGGCCGAGATTCGTGATCGCACGCTGCCACTGTCGCGCACTGCGCGCAACCTGCTGCTGATCATCGAACCCTCGCAACCGGCACATCACTGGCTCAACATGTTGCTCGGTGCGACCGAGACCGACCTGGTCGTGTTGATACGCGCCGGCCTGATCGAAGTTGCGCCCCTGCCCGAGGCCGCCCCCCGAGTTCGTCTCCAACCTCAGCTACGCCGAGTTGTACGACAGCCTCAACGGGCTGATCCGCGAACAACTCGGCTTGTTCAAGGGTTACCGCTTCTCGCTCGACATCGAACGTGCCACCGGCCTGCCCGAGCTCACCGACGTGGCCAAACGCTTCATCGACGTGGTGCACGAGACCCGTGGTGCCACCGCGGCGCAACTGGTGGCACGGGCGCTGGGGTTCATCCGATGACTGGCGCACCTCAACTCATCTCGCCGCCGCGTATCGCCGTGGTGGCCGCCATGGCGCAGGAGCTGGCCGCCGTGCTGGCGCTGCTCGACCACGAACACACCGAGCGCCACGCCGGGCGCGATTTCCACCTCGGCGCGCTGCATGGCCAGCCGCTGGTGCTGGTGTTGTGCGGCATCGGCAAGGTGGCAGCCGCGGCCACCACGGCGCTGCTGGCCGAACGGTACGGCGTGAGCCGCATCGTCTTCACCGGTGTGGCCGGCGGGCTGCACGGCAACGTGAAAGTAGGTGACCTCGTGCTGGCCGACGAACTGCTGCAGCACGACATGGATGCCAGCCCGCTGTTTGCGCGCCATGTCGTGCCGCTGACCGGCAAGAGCCGTTTCGCCGTGGACGCCGATCTGACGCGCCAACTCGGCCAGGCCGCCGAGGCCGTGTTGGTCGACCCGCACGCTGCCTTCGGTGCCGAGGCGGCCGAACTCGCCGTGACGGCACCGCGCCTGCACCGCGGCCTCATCGTCAGCGGCGACCAGTTCATCGCCAGCGCCAGCGCCAGCCAGGCCCTGCGCGCCGAACTGCCTGATGCCCTGGCGGTGGAAATGGAAGGTGCCGCGCTGGCCCAGGTCTGCCACGACCTGGACCTGCCGTTCGCCGTGATACGCACCGTGTCCGACCGTGCCGACGACAGTGCGCATGTCGACTTCCTGCGGTTTGTCGAGGTGGTGGCAGCCCGTGCCAGCGCCGCCGTCATCAGCCACTGGTTGCGGGCGCGCGAACATCATCAGGCGTCGCTTTATGCGAGACCGGCCCGACGGAGATCGGGCGTGCTTGTGTGGCGGCGGCGCTGACCGGCCCCCCCAGCCAGATACGTCGACAGCACAGACAAGGTGGCCCGGCCCGACTCGGCCTCATGTGCCTCGCCAGGCAAGCTCATCGATCGAGCCCCCTGGGTTGGCCTGCCACGATCAGGGGTGTGCCGCGATCACCCCTGCCACCGCCGCGGTGAGGCGTTTGGCATAGGGCACGTGCAGGAACTCGTTCGGCCCATGGGCGTTGCTCTTGGGGCCGAGCACGCCGCAGACCATCATCTGCGCCGCCGGGAAACCCTTTTCGAGCATGTTCATCAGCGGGATCGTGCCGCCCTGGCCGATGTAGCCCAGCGGTGCGCCCCAGTGCGCCTGTGACGCGGCGTTGAGCGCCTGGTCGAGCCACGGCGCCAGGCTCGGCGCGTTCCAGCCGGTGGCGCCTTCGGCACCGGCACGGCCGTCGGGCACGAAGGTGACTCGCGCGTTGTACGGCGCGTTGTCTTCGAGCAGGCGCTTGAGTTCGAGTGCGGCGCTTGGCCCGTCCACCAGCGGCGGCAGCCGCAGCGAGAGCTTGAAGGCGCTGTACGGTCGCAGCACATTGCCGGCGCTGCCGATGGGCGGAAAACCATCCACCCCCGTCACGCTGAGTGTGGGCCGCCAGGTGCGGTTGAGCAGCGCTTCGGTGTTGTCGCTGGTGGTGGGCAGCGACAAGGCGCCGTCTAAGCCGCAGGACCAGGGGTAACGCTTCGTCACCTCGTCGCCCAGGATGGCGGCGGTGGCGCGTGCCTGCGCCACCCGGTCGGCCGGGATCACGCAGTGCAGATGGGCGGGCAACAGGCGGCCGGTGGTGCTGTCTTCCAGTCGATCGAGCACATGGCGCAGGATGCGAAAACTCGACGGCACCAGTCCGCTGGCGTCACCCGAGTGAATGCCTTCGGTCAGGATCTCGACGCGCAGCGAGCCGGTCACATTGCCACGCAGCGAGGTCGTCAGCCACAGCTGGTCGTAGTTGCCCGCACCCGAGTCCAGGCACACCACCAGACTCACATCGCCCAGGCGCGTGCCCAGTGCGTCCAGATAGGCTGGCAGATCGGGCGAGCCACTTTCTTCGCTCGTCTCGATCAGGCCGACGATGCGCGGGTGCTCGGCACCCTGCGCCTTCAGCGCCTCGATCGCGCTGATGGCCGAATAGATCGCGTAGCCGTCGTCCGCGCCGCCGCGGCCGTAGAGCAGGCCGTCCTTCAACACGGGTTGCCAAGGCCCCAGGTCGCTGCGCCAGCCTTCGAACTCGGGTTGTTTGTCGAGGTGGCCATAGATCAGCACGGTCTGCGTGTTCTGTGCTCGTGTGGCCGCCACCTCGAAGAAGATCACCGGCGTGCGCGGTTTGCCTGCGGCGTCGTGCAGGCGCACCACCTCGAGCGTCAGGCCCGGCACCTTGCGCGCCTCGACCCATGTTGCCGCGCGCTGCACTACCTGCTCGATGTTGCCGTGCGCCACCCAGTCGGCTTCGAACATCGGGCTCTTGGCCGGCACCGCGATGTAGTCGCGCAACTCGGGCAGCAGGCGTTCATCCCAGGCCAGCTCGGCAAAACGACCGAGATCGGCCGCATCGGGGCGATCGAGTCGAGCGAGTTTGTCGGGTGCGTTCATGGCGGGCAGGCTCCGAGCGGGGTGGGGCGCCATGATAGGGGCGGCTCGAATACGATGCAGCGCATGGATCGACTTACCGCCGGCGGACACAGCGAGCAGGACGTGGCCCTGGCGAACTCTCGCGCGACCTGTCGTGTTGCCACGCTGGCCGACGCCGAGCCCATCACGGCGCTGGCGATTCAGGTCTTTCTGGATACCTATGCCACCGACGGCGTGCGGCCTGACCTGGCCAGTGAAGCCTTGTCGCAGTACAGCCGCGAGAAGTTCGAACAACGTTTGCAGGATCCTGGCAGAACCTTTGTGCTGGCAACCCTGGGCGTCGGGCTGCTGGGTTTCGCCGAGGTTCTTTCCGAAAGCCTGTCTTCACCCATTGCGGGTATTCAGGGCGCGGAACTCATCCGTCTCTACGTTCAACCGCGCTGGCAAGGCACGGGTATCGGGCGCAAGCTGATCAACCAGGCCGAGGTCACTGGCAGGCAAGCTGGCGCAGGTGGGCTATGGCTTACGGTATGGGAGAACAATACCCGCGCGCTTGGCTTCTACGACAGGCTCGGCTACTCGGACGTCGGCCATACGAGCTACACGATGCAGTCGCAGTCCTTCGGCAACCGGGTGCTGCACAAGGCGCTTGGATCACCTGCCAGTGCAGGGCCTTTCGAAGCCTGACGTCGGTTTCCTCAACGCTGGCTGCGCGCCTTGCGTTTGTCGAACTCGGCCAGCTGCGCCTTGAGCAGCATCATCAGCGATCGCGCCTCGGGCTCGCCCATGCTCAGCACGTGGGCGGGTTCGCGGTCCTCGCGCGGGGTTTCGGCCACGAAGTTGGCGTCGAAGCCGATCTCGATCGCGCCATGTGCGTTGAATGCCGACTTGTAGCGCAGCACTTCGATGCGGGTCATCTTTTTCATGCGCCGCATTGTCGGCGCGCCTCGCCTTGCTGGCCATGGCCGCCGCCCGGCAGGGTTGCAGCGCAGTGACGACAATGAAGCGGTCCGAATCTTTCCTAGCCGGAGTCTGCCGATGATGAATGCTGCCCACGCCCACCAACCCGCCCGAGCGTCCACCCTGGCCGCCCTGCTGGTACTCGGCGCCACACTCTTCGTGCCTGGCGTCCGTGCCGCCACACCCGCAGCCACCGGGGCCGGCACGGCTGCCGCCGCTGCTGCCGCCCAGACGCCTCCTGCGGCAAACGCCTGCCCGGCCCTGCTCAACCACACCATCCCGCGCCTGCAGGACGAGAAGAACCAGTCGCTGTGCCAGTACGCCGGGCGTGTGCTGCTGGTGGTCAACACCGCGAGCTTTTGCGGCTTCACCGGCCAGTACGAAGGCCTGGAAAAACTCTACGCGCGCTACAAGGACAAGGGCCTGGTCGTGCTGGGTTTCCCGTCCAACGACTTCAACCAGGAGACTGGCGACAACAAGCAGATCGCCGATTTCTGCTTCAACACCTACGCCGTCAAGTTCCCGATGTTCATCAAGACCAGCGTGAAGGGCCCGCAGGCTGCGCCCTTCTACAAACAACTGGCCGACAAGTCCGGTCAGGTGCCGCGCTGGAATTTCTACAAATACCTGATCGGCCGCGACGGCCAGGTGATCGACAGCTACTCGAGCATGACCGGCCCGAACGACAAGAAGCTGGTGGCGGCGATCGAGAAGCAGCTGGCGATAGCAGGGAAATAGTGGCTGGTGTGACGACCCAATGGTGTGTCGTCGAATCAGGCGTGCCCGCCCTCGAATGTGCTGGTGCTGCTCAATCGCGAACCCCAGCTGATGTCGTAGAACGGCTCGAAGTGCTCGAAGAGTGCGGCGGCAATGCCTTCTTCGCCGGGAGCGACGCGATACAGATTGATCAGTTCGTCGCGCGGGCCTGTGTCGGCAATGACCGCGGCGACCTCCGTGGCGAGGTGATCGAAATCACCTTCGGCGTGGATACCCACGATCAGACGAGATTTCTCGCCGGTTGAGGGGTGGTGCTTCAGTTGTGCCAGAAAGGCCGCCTTGACCTGAGCGCGTTTGGCGAAAAACGTGATGAGCGCATCGACCATGCCCGTCGGGTAGTTCTCGGGCTGACCGATGGTGACGTCGGTTTCGTCTTG
Source organism: Candidatus Intricatilinea gracilis (assembly GCA_016702605.1). GTDB lineage: Bacteria > Pseudomonadota > Gammaproteobacteria > Burkholderiales > Burkholderiaceae_C > Sphaerotilus > Sphaerotilus gracilis. The sequence goes on along the minus strand of JADJDQ010000002.1, from coordinate 422,289 downwards.
CGCCGGGCGCATCTGCGCTGAGCTGGGTATGCCTCCGGCCAGCAGCGCGTCGATATCCTGCGGACTGAACTGCTTGCCGTACTCGTGGTTGGGATTGAGCACGAGCGTCGAGCCGCGCGTGCGCTCGAACAAATCACGTGCCGGCAGGCAAAGACAACTCGCCTCACCCTCGATCGCTTGTTCGACTGCTGCTGGTGACGTGAAGAACGGGATCACCGAGGTGCCGTCGGGCTGATCCCACTGCTGAATGGAAACACTCTCGCCGCCGTCCATCCTTCGATCGCCATCTTCGGTTTCCGCGGCATCACCAACGACGAAAACCTGGGACTGGAGCAGCAGGCGATAGAAGTCCGGTCGGTTGGCGGCGTCCTTTGCGGCCAGACGTAATGCGCGCTCGAGGGCATTGGGATCATGTTTCATGATGCTCCTTGGTGAACCTTGCTCACGGTGCCGCAGGACGTTCATTCACGCGAGCGCGTTGCCAGTTTCAGACCTTCAGCGCGCTCTTCCGTCGGCATCAAGATTCTGTACCGGCCAGACCGTCTCGAGCGCTGTGGCGATATCCACCAAACTGATGAGTCGCGTGCTCACGGCGTGTCCTGGCGGACAGCCGATCCAGTTTGAACCCGGGCCTCAAGGCCCACGCAGCGACCGCTCGAAGCGCCGGCCGTGGCCCCCCGCCGTGGCGCGGATTCGACTTAGACGTTGAACAGGAAGTGCAAGACGTCGCCATCCTTGACGACGTATTCCTTGCCTTCGGCGCGCATCTTGCCTGCTTCCTTGGCGCCTTGTTCGCCGCCGAACTTGATGAAATCGTCGTAGGCGATGGTCTGGGCGCGGATGTAGCCGCGCTCGAAGTCGGTGTGGATGACGCCGGCGGCCTGCGGGCCGGTGTCGCCGATGTGGATGGTCCAGGCGCGCACTTCCTTTACGCCGGCGGTGAAGTAGGTCTGCAGGCCCAGCAGGCTGAAGGCGGCGCGGATGAGGCGGTTCAGGCCCGGTTCGTCCTGGCCCATCTCGGCCAGGAACATGGCCTTGTCCTCGTCGTCCATGTCGGCGAGTTCGGCTTCGGTCTTGGCGCAGATGGCCACGACCGGCGCGTTTTGCCTGGCGGCAAATTCGCGCAGGCGGTCGAGGAAGGGGTTGTTCTCGAAGCCGGTCTCGCTGACGTTGCCGACGAACATCGCCGGCTTGGCGGTGATCAGGCACAGCGGCTTGAGGATCGCCTGCTCTTCTTTCGAGAAGTCGATGCCGCGCACCGGTTCGGCCTTGTCCAGGGCGGCCTGGCACTTCTCGAGCACCTTGACCAGGGCGGCGGCTTCCTTGTCGTTGCCGCTGCGCGCGGCCTTGACGTAGCGGTGCAGGCTTTTCTCGACCGTGCCCAGGTCGGCCAGGCAGAGTTCGGTCTGGATGACCTCGATGTCGCTGATCGGGTCGATCTTGCCGGCCACGTGGATGACGTTGTCGTCCTCGAAGCAGCGCACCACGTTGACGATGGCGTCGGTCTCGCGGATGTGGCTCAGGAACTTGTTGCCCAGGCCTTCACCCTGCGAGGCACCGGCCACGAGACCTGCGATGTCGACGAATTCGACCACCGCAGGCAGTACCCGTTCGGGCTCGACGATCTTGGCCAGTTCGGCCAGGCGCGGGTCGGGCAACTCGACGATGCCCACATTGGGCTCGATGGTGCAGAAGGGGTAGTTCTCGGCAGCGATGCCCGCCTTGGTGAGGGCGTTGAAGAGGGTGGACTTGCCGACGTTGGGCAAGCCGACGATGCCGCACTTGAGACTCATGATGACGACGCGCCGGGGCGCGCGATTGGCGATACGAAGCGCGGGATTGTAGGAGGCGGCCCTGCCTACAATCTTCTCGATGAGTTCCCCCCAAGTCTGCATACAAGGATCGGGTGCGGTCGGCGCCTGTCTGGCACTGGCGCTGGCCCACGCCGGCTTCGATGTTGCCCTGGTCGACGATGCCAAGTCGGCCGCCGCGCGCGCCAGTTCGCCTGACCTGCGCGCCTACGCACTCAATGCCGCGTCGATCGCCCTGCTCGAACGCCTGCGTGTGTGGGACGCCCTGCCGCCCGGTGCGGCCACGCCGGTGAACCGCATGCACATCAGCGGCGACGGCGGAGGGCTGCTCGAATTCACTGCCTGGCAGCAATGTGTGCCGGCGCTGGCCTGGATCGTCGACGCTGGCGCGCTCGACGCCACGCTGGCTCAGGCGCTCACTTACGCGCCCAAGTTGAAGCGTGTGGCCGCGCCGGTGCCGGCCGAACTCAAGGCCGTGTGTGAAGGCCGCGGCTCGGCCAGCCGCGCTGCCCTGGGTGTGCGTTACGAGCCGCAGGCCTACGGCCATCGCGGCATCGCCGCCTGGGTGCAAAGCGACGTGCCACACGACGGCTGCGCCTGGCAATGGTTTCGCCAGCCCGACATCCTGGCGCTGTTGCCCTTCGACCGCGCGGCGGCTGCCCGTGCCGGCCACGAGGCGGCGGCCGGCGGCTACGGCATCGTCTGGTCGGTGCCCGACAAGCGGGCCGACGAACTGCTGGCCTGTTCCGACGCCGAGTTCGAGGCCGAACTGCAGGCCGCCAGCGGCGGCGCTGCCGGCAGGCTCACGCTGGTCTCGGCGCGTATCGCCTGGCCGCTGCAGTTCGCCCGCGCCAGCGCCGTGAGTGGTGAGGGCTGGGTGCTGGTGGGGGATGCGGCGCATGCCGTGCATCCGCTGTCGGGCCACGGCCTGAACCTGGGGCTGGGGGACGTCGATTGCCTGGCGCGGGTGCTCAGCGATGCTCGGCGCGACCAGTCCTGGCGCAGTGCAGGCGACGCCCGCACACTGCGGCGTTATGGGCGCGAACGCGCCGCGCCGGTCTGGATGATGGGCACCGGCACCGACGCGTTGTGGCAACTCTTCGAACGCGAGGTGCCGCTGCTGCGCGAATTGCGCAACACCGGCCTTGATGTGGTGAACCACCTCACGCCGCTCAAGCGCTGGCTGGCGGGTCAAGCCTTAGGGTGAAGCAAGCCCGGCGGGCTTGGCTCATACTGTCGGGCCCGCGCCCGTCAGCGGTTGCGCTACCCGCCTTCCGTCGCCCCTGCGACCCCAACGCCGCGCACTACACCGTGCCCCACCACTGCGCCACAACATCGCGCTCCATGCAATTCGAGGACACCGCCATGCCGCAAGCCCACAGTCTTACTCAATGGCGCCACGTCCGCCGCCTTGCCCTGGTCCTGGCCACTGGCGCCGCACTGGTCAGCGGTCTGGCCTGGGCGCAGGAGCCCGACCTGAAGAAGGTCGACGCCGAGATCCGCAAGACCCTGGCCGAACGTTATCCGGGCCTGAACATCGACGAGATCCGTGCCATGCCCATGGCCAACCTGTACGAAGTGCGCATGGGCAACGAGGTGGTCTACACCGACGCCAAGGCCAACTACATCATCCAGGGCGAAATCGCCGAGACCTCCAGTCACCGCAACCTGACGCAGGAGCGCATCAACAAGCTCACCCAGATCGACTTCAACGCCCTGCCGCTCAAGGACGCCATCGTCTGGAAGAACGGCAACGGCAAACGCCGCATCGCCGTCTTCGCCGACCCCAACTGCGGCTACTGCAAGAAGTTCGAGCGCGACCTGCTGAGCGTGAAGGATGTGACCGTCTACACCTTCGTCATCCCCATCCTGGGCGGCGATTCACCCGAAAAGAGCCGCTCGATCTGGTGCGCCAAGGACAACACCGTGGTGTGGCGCGACTGGATGACCAAGGGCGCCACACCACCGCGCGCCATGGGTGAATGCGACAGCTCGGCGATCGAGCGCAACAAGGCGCTGGCCGTCAAACACAAGATCAACGGCACACCGGCCATCGTGTTCGAGGACGGCAGCCGTGCCCCCGGCGCCATTCCGCCGGCCGAGGTGGAACGCCGCATGACGGCCAAGGCGCCAGCCTGATGCTGGCCTGATGCCGGCGCGCATCGGCGGTCCGCCGATGCGCCGAGCGCACGACGGGCGACGCCTCACCGGTTGTCGCCGCCAAACACGAAGGCCGGGTCACCCCGGCCTTTTTGCTGAGTGCGCCACACGCGGCGCGGCGCGTCGGAGGCGTCAACCCTGCTTGAAGTCGGGCTTGCGTTTTTCGAGGAAGGCGCCCATGCCTTCCTTCTGGTCGACGGTCGAGAACAGCGCGTGGAAGAGGCGCCGCTCGAACAGCAGGCCTTCACTCAGCGGTGCTTCGTAGGCGCGGTTGATGCACTCCTTGCTGGCGATGATGCTGGGCAGCGAGTAGCCGCAGATCGCGTTGGCCGCCGATTCGGCCTCGGCATGCAACTGGTCGGCAGCGACGACACGTGCCACCAGGCCCGAGCGTTCGGCTTCGGCCGCGTCCATCATGCGGCCGGTGACGACCAGGTCGAAGGCCTTGGCCTTGCCCACCGCGCGCGGCAGGCGCTGCGTGCCGCCAGCGCCGGGGATGATGCCCAGCTTGATCTCCGGCTGACCGAACTTGGCGGTGTCGGCGGCGATGATCATGTCGCAGGCCATCGCCACCTCGCAGCCGCCGCCCAGGGCGAAACCGGCCACCGCGGCGATCACGGGCTTGCGCACCTGGCGGATGGTGTCCCAGTTGCGCGAGATCAGGCCCTTCATGTAGGCGCTCGGGAAGTCGTTGGGCTTCATCATGGCGATGTCGGCGCCGGCCGCAAACGCCTTTTCGCTGCCGGTGACGACGATGCAGCCGATGCTGTCGTCGGCGTCGAAGGACAGCAGCGCGCGGCCGAGTTCGTCCATCAAGGCGTCGTTGAGTGCATTCAGCGCCTTCGGGCGGTTCAGCGTGATCCAGCCGAAACGCAGCGCAGCGGCGCCGCGGGTCTCGACGATGATGTTGTCGTAGGCATCACTCATGGGCGTGCTCCTGTGGGGTGGGGAATCGTCGGCGGCGCAGGTGTTGCGCTGCCTGTCTGGCGGCGACTATACGGAAGCATTCGAGCTGCGCCCGCCTCTGCGGCAAACGCCGCGTCGGCAAGCTCAACGCGCCGCCTGCTCGGGAAACTTCGCCAGCACCAGATCGGCCCAGGTGGTGGCGTCCTGCTCGATGCGGATACGTGCCGGCAGCATCTGCAGGCTGGGCGCCAGCCACATCTGCACCGTGAGGTCGCCTTCGGCGGCACGCCGGCGTGGTTGCACGTGCAAGGTCGTGATGCTGCCGGCCGGGGTGACGAGGGTCTGCGCGCCCTTCATGTCGTAGGTCCAGCGGTCGATGCGGTGGGGCAGGGCCAGCGCGAACTCGACGCTGGCACCGGGCCGCGCCAGCTCAGGCCGGGTCATGAGCAAGAAGACCATCTGCACGAACTGGCTGGCGGTGTCCTGCACATCCGGCGGACGGGGTTGGCGCTTGCCGTTGGCCAGGGTGACGATTTCGCTGCCCAGCACCATGTCGGCGCGGCGGGTGCGGCCGATGATCTGCCAGGTCTCCTGCTCATACCGCTGCGGCACCAGGCCGTCGGCCGAAATGCGGCCTTCACTGCTCATGCGCCGGCGCGCCAGCGGTGCCATCGACGGGCCGATCACCACCTCGAGATGCACCTGGTAACGACGCCCCTCGCGCAACCACTCGACCTTGGCGCTGCCCGTCACGTCGCCGCGGTACCAGCCGTGCAGCTCATAGCTCAGCCGCGTCGACGCCGGCCACTCGACACCGTCGAGGTTCTGCGTCACGCCGGCCGTGGCCGCACTGGCGCCGCTGGCCGCAGGTGCGGCGGCGGTGGTCGCCGGGGCGTCGATGTGGGCTGCGCCGCTCGCCGGTGAACTGGCGCTGGCTTGTTGGCGCGCCACTGCTGAGGAGGGTGGACGCCCTGCCGGGTCGGCTGCGCCAGATGCCGAACTGTCCGCAGCTGCAGCCGAAGCCGCGATGTTGTCTGATCCGTCGCCTGCGGCCGGGCTGGTGTTGCGGCTGGCCGCCACGTCCGACGTCGCGGCTGCGCCGGGCACCACGGCCGCGGATGCCGCCGCTGCCGAAGCAGCCACTGCCGACGTGGCCGCTGCCGACGCTGCAGAGGCAGCGGAGGCAGCGGAGGCAGCAGCTTGCGCCATTGCCGCGGCAGCGCTGGCTGCGGCCGCCGCGGCTGTTGCGGCTGCGTCGGAAGCCGCAGCGGCGGTGTCGGATGCTGCTGCTTCGGCCGCACTGGCTGCCTCGGCGGGTGGTGGGGCTGCTGATGCAGCGGTGGCAACACGTGTGCCCTGGCCGGCGCGACGTGGCGGGCGTGGGGCGGGCGGCGTCGGCACCGATTGTTCGAGCACCCGTGTGTAGCTGGCCTGCATCCGCCGCATGGCGGGGCGGGCCGAGTCGGCCAGCGAGATGAATTCGGCGCTCAGTCGTTCACCGAGCAGCAGGTGGGTGAGTGACACCAGCCCGAGCAGGCCCCACCAGGCGCGGCGTCGCCACGGTGACGCGGGCCGGGATGAGCTCGGTCCGCCTGGTGGCCCGGATCGTCGCCCGGAGGGTGCGGCGCGGTGATCGGGCCGCGCCGGTGGGGTGTCAGGCACGGCCCAGCCAGGCGTCGCGGCGGCGTACCTGGGCGGCGCTGGCAGTGCTGTCGATGGCCAGTTGCACCGTGCCGGACGGCGTCGCGCCCGGGGCTTCGGCCATGCCGAGGTCGAGTTTGAGGGTGGCCAGGCGGCGATCACGCGCGATCAGCAGGCTCAGCCGCCCTGCCTGGCGCGGCAGGGCGCTGGCCAGCACGACCAGTTCGTCTAGTTTGACGATGCGCCAGTCGCCCAGCGCCAGCAACTCGTCGCCAGCCGCCAGCCCGGCCCGTTCGGCCGCGCCGCCGCGTTGCACGGCCTGCACCCGCAGGCCGCCGGCAGCACCACCTTCGTGCAGGCGCAGGCCCAGGCGTTGCAGCAAGGTCGAGGCCTCGTGGCTCCAGCGCACGCCGAACTGGGCCAGCAGGTCGGTCAGCGGCAGGTCTTCGGTGCCGTGCACCCAGCTGGCGAGTTCGGGGGCGTACGACCGGGCGCCCACGGTGTGCAGCGCCGCGGCGATGTCGGCCTCGCTGATGGAGCCGTCGACGCGGGACCCGACGGGAATGGCGCCTTGGCTGCTGGCGCCGTCGGGCGTGGCAGCGGTCGTGCTCGAAATGCCCTTGCTGGCCCCGCCCGGCACGGCGCCGCGGCCGCTCGAGGCGGCACCACTGCTTTGCCACAGGCGCAACATCAACGCGTCCAGGCTGGCGCGTTGCGGGCCGCGGCGGCGTTCACCTTCGCGGCGCAGCGTCAGGTCGAGCGCCAGCGCAATCAACGCACCCTTGGTGTAGTAACTCACCGTGGCATTGGGTGTGTTCTCGTCGGGGCGGTAGTACTTGATCCAGGCGTCGAAGCTGGCCTCGGCCACACTTTGCACCTTGCGCCCGGGCGTGGCGAGCACCTGGGTGATGGTCTTGGCGACGAGTTTGAGGTACCGCGCCTCGTCGATCAACCCGGCACGCAGCAGGAAGATGTCGTCGAAGTACGAGGTGAAACCCTCGAAGAACCACAGCAGCTCGGTGTAGTTCTCGCGGGTCAGGTCGTAGGGCACGAACTCGGCGGGCTTGAGCCGCTTGACGTTCCAGGTGTGGAAATATTCGTGGCTGATCAGGCCCAGCAGCGTGACGTAGCCGTCGGGTGTACCGCTCATGCCGGTGCGCGGCAGGTCGATGCGTTTGCAGATCAGCGCCGTGCTGTTGCGGTGTTCGAGGCCGCCGTAACCGTCGTCGACCGCGCTGAGCATGAAGACGTAACGATCGAACGGCGGCTTGTCGCTGCCGTGCCAGAAGGCGATCTGCGCCGCGCAGATCTTTTGGGTGTCGGCCAGCAGTCGGGCGCCGTCGAAACCCGGCCAGGCGCCGGCCACGACAAATTCGTGGGTGACACCACCTGCCTTGAAGCTGCCGCGCCAGAACTCACCCAGCTCGAAGGGGTGGTCGATGAGGGCGTCGTAGCTGGCGGCGACGTATTCGTTCTTGCCCGCTTCGGGCAGGCCGGTGGCCACCTGCCAGCCGGGGGGCAGGCCGGCCAGGGCGACGCGGTGTTCCTCGGCCTCGCGACCCACCGCGCCGAGCAACACACTGGCCGGGTTGAAAAAGCCGCGCCGGCTGTCCAGCCAGGCGGTCCGCACCGAGGCGTCGAAGGCATAGACCTGATAACTCAGCACCAAGGCGGCGCGGCCGCTGCAGCTGGCGCGCCAGCGGTGTTTGTCGAGCTGGGTCAACACGACCGGCCGGCCGGCCTGGCTGGCCACCAGCTGCGAGATGTGGCGCGAGAACTCGCGCACCAGGTAGCTGCCGGGTATCCAGACCGGCAGCATCAGCTCTTGCTCGGCAGCGGGTGCCGGAACGGTGAGGGTGACCCGCAGCAGGTGCGCGGACAGATCGAGCAACTCGACGCGGTAACGCACCATCGGCAACATCGTGGGCATTCAGGCACTCGCTGCGGCGAGGAAACAAGCCAGCGTGGCCACCACGGTGAGCCTGAATCGCAGCGTCAGCCACGACGCCAGCCCGTGACGCGGATAAACCTTGCGGTCGACCAGGTAACAGGCGATGAGCATGAGGCCGTCGATCACCAGGCCGGCATAGGCCGGCATCAGCACCGCCAGTGCCGCCACCAGGGTCGGCACCACGGCCCAGACGTAGGCCTGGGGTTCGGCCAGGTCGGCCCGCATCGCCAGGCCCCAGTGGATGCCGCCCAGAAACGACAGGATCGCCGTGGCATACGCCGCCAGGCCCAGCACCACATAGGGATGGGCGTCTTCCCGCACCATCAGCGACAACAACGCGCCCAGGACAAAGGGCGCGAGCCCGGCGTAACCGAGCCGGGTGGCCAGGGGGTGCTGTTGGTCGGGGGCGGAGTGGGCGGGCGCAACGAGGGCGGCAGACATGATGGGATCCGGAACGGGACGCCGCGCGCCGTTGGCCAGCAAGGCGGCGACTGTCAGGCGGTGTCGAGGGGAGGTGAGGGCCGTGCCGGCGTCAGGCGCTGGCGCGGTCATTGTCACGCAGGCTTGCGGGCGGCCTGTGGCGCCGGGCCTTCAGGGTGCGATCCAGCTGGCGCCGCTGGCGTCGAATCTGGCACGGCGATGCCGTGGTGCGCCGAGTTCGAGCCAGTCGATCTCGTCGACGCGGGCCGTCAACACGGCGAAGTGATGATGTTCGAGCGGCGGTGGCGCCGGGGTGACGTCCGCCTCGGCCGGTTGTGGAATCGCCGTGCCGGACGGCAGCGGGAACAGAAAATCCTGCGCTGCCGGGGTGCAGCGGATGCGTGCCCAGCGGCTGGCCACACCCAGGCCGCGGGTGGCCACCTCGAAGTGGCAATGCAGGCGCAACTGCCAGCCCAGGTCGGTGGACCAGGCCACCAGCATGGCGCCCGGTGTGGTGCGCAACTGGTCGAGCTTGGGGGAGCGGGCGTCGGTGTAGAAGACCAGTTCACGCGCCACGTCGTCGCATTCACGCAGCACCAGGGTGCGGGCGTCGACACGACCTGCGTCCAGACTGGCCATCACCATGTGACGCCAGGCGTGCTCGCGGTGCGCCGGGGCGCGCAGCAGTTCACGCCAGATCGCGACCTCGATCAGGCGCAGTTCGGGCGACACGCCGGGGCGTGGGACGGGGGGCTGCTTGCCGGGCTCGGTCATGGTGCAGCGATTGTGCTTGGTGCTTGCCGATGCGCGTGTTAGGTGCACTGCAGCATTCGGGCCATGTTGTTTCGAATCGACGGCCGCCTTGCTCTGCGACAATTCGGCCGCGCCCCGCGGCCAGATCGCGAGGCGTTTTTGTTTGCTCGTGCAACACACGACGATCGGCACCTTGGCAGTTGCCGATCTACCCGACACGCGGCGCGCTCCCGCCGCGTGATCACCACCGATGGAGCCATGTCGAGGACCAACCATGTACAAAAACCTCAGCCTCGCCCCAGGGCGTGACCGCCGCTCGGCGCTGATCCGATTCACCAGTCTGCTTGCGGCCTGCATGGCGACGACCTGGCCGCTGCCAGGCGCAACCGCTGCGCCCGCGGCGGCACCGCCACAGTCCGGTGCGCCGGCCGCGCCGCTCAAGATCGGTTTCGTCTACGTCAGCCCGATCGGCAGCGCTGGCTGGACGTATCAGCACGACCAGGGCCGCCTGATCATGGAGCGCAAGCTCGGCGCGGCGGTCAAGACCACCGTGGTCGAAAACGTGGCCGAAGGGCCGGACTCGGAACGTGTCATGCGCGACCTGGCCGCCACCGGTCACAAGCTGATCTTCGCCACCAGCTTCGGTTATCTCGAGCCGGCACTCAAGGTGGCAGCCGACTATCCGGACGTGAAGTTCGAACACATGGGCGGCTACAAGACGGCCGCCAACCTCAACACCTACAACGCGCGTTTCTACGAAGGCCGCTACCTGGCGGGTTACCTGGCCGGGCGCATGAGCAAGACCGGCAGCGCCGGTTATGTGGCGGGTTTCCCCATCCCCGAGGTGATCCAGGGCATCAATGCGTTCACCATCGGCATGCGGGCGGCCAACCCCAGGGCGACCGTCAAGGTGGTGTGGCTCAACACCTGGTTCGATCCGGCCAAGGAACGCGACGCCGCGCTCAGCCTGGTCAACCAGGGGGTGGACACGCTCACGTACCACAGCGGCTCGACGGCCATCCCGCAACTGGCCGAAGAAAGACACGTGATGCTGCTGGGCTACCAGAGCGACATGCGCGACATCGCGCCCACCGCGCAGCTCAGCAGCGTCACCCACCACTGGGGCGAACGTTACACGGCGGTGGCCAGGGCCGTGATCGCAGGCAACTGGAAGCCCGTGCCGTTCTGGGGCGGTGTACGCGCCAACGCCGTTCACCTGGCGCCGCTGGGTCGCCAGGTGCCGCCCGAGGTGGTGCGCCAGGTGCAGGACGCCGAACGTGCCGTCGCCGCCGGGCGGCTGGCACCGTTCGCCGGTCGGCTGGTCGACCAGAACGGCGCCGTGCGCCAGGCCAGCGGCACGATGCGCGACGCCGAGATCGCGCAGATGAACTGGTTCGTGCAAGGTGTGCAGGGGCAGTTGCCCAAGCCCTGACCAGGATCGAACGAGCCTGCCGCGAACCGGGGCCTCGCGCCTGCGGTCGAGCCACATGACCTCTCGCCTGCAAGCGCCGATCTTCTGGCAGCATCTTTCGAGCTTCGGAGACCCGACATGACGACCGTGCGCCAGTTCCGCCAGAGCCTGCTCTGGCCGCTGCAGTTGATGCCGCGCGCCGACGCGGCGGCGCAGGCGCGCCCCTGGGAACTGCTGCTGCGTGAGCCCGACAGCGCCTGGCGCGAGGTGGTCGACGACTACACCGGCGACGCCGAAGGTTTCCACGAGCGCCACTACAACGAGTTCGTCACCTTCCTGCCGCATGTGCAGCGTTTCGTCTTCGGTGAAGGGCGGGCCCGTGGTGCGCAGGGGCGCACCGGCGGTGCCTCGTCGATGCGGGTGTTCAGGCGTGGCGACGTGGCGGGGGTCAGCGTCACGCTGGCGCCGGGTGATGCGCCGTTGCAGGTGCAGGTCGAACACATCGACCTGTACTTCTTCCACGATGTCGACGTCGTGGTGCTCAACGTCGAATTGCATGCGCGCGACCTGCCACTGGCGCAGGTGCAGGAGCTGATGTACCGGCTGGGCCGGGCCTATCCGCCCGGCTGGGACGACCTGGGCCGTGGCCTGCATTGCCCCGCCGAGATGGCCTGGCTGGCCAGCGACGGGCGGGTGCTGGCCGCTTCGGATGCAAGTGATCGCGACGCTTACCTCGCCTTCGTGGGCCATCACCGCGCGCCGCGGTTTGCTGCGCACTGGCGCTGGCTGCTGGCGCCGCTGCGGCCCGAGACCGATGCCTTCGCCGCAGATCACGGCTCGGCGGCCGCGTCGACGCCGTCGACGTCGCTGTCTTACCGTCAGATCGAATACCACCGCATGCCGGTGATGGCCTGGCTGGCGCTGGACGACCCGCGCAGCCTGAGCCGCGCCGATTTCGTGCGGCTGGGCCTGGTGTCGGGCCAGGGCGGGCCGATCGGCGACGTCGCAGCCGCGGCACAGGTCGACCCATTGGGCGCACCGGGCCCCGGCGTCGTCCGTGTCAGCGACGCGGCTCCCGCCAGCTCGGGCGCGGCCTTGCCCTACGCCGAACGGCATCTGGCCGACTTCGAGCAGCGTTTTTGCTACGACCGTTTCTGGTGTGGCAGCGGCCCGGCGCCGTTCACGCGTTACCTGGGCTGTGGACACGCGCTGGTGGTGGTCGGCAGTGTCGGGTCGAGCTTTTTCACCGACCGCGAGCGCGGCGTGCTGGCGCAGTTCAGGCACCAGCACTTTCTGCTGTTCCTGATCGCGCACTTCCAGAAGGCGGCGCTGCTGATGTTCAGCGACCGGCTGGTGGTGGCGCTGGATGCACTCAGCATTGCCGATGCCAATTCGGTGAAGCGTTTCAAGCGTGCGGTGCGCGGCAACTTCGAGAACTTCCTGCGTTTCACGCACCGCTACTGGTTTCACGACATTGCCGAGCAGGCTCAGGCCAGAGCGTTGTACCGCCTGTGCGCCGACCACCTGCAGGTGGACACGCTTTACACCGAGGTGCGCGACCGCGTCGGCGAGATGAACAGTTATCTCGACACCGACAGCCTGCGCCGCCAGGCCAACACGGTGATCCGCCTCACGGTGGTGACCATCGTCGGACTGATCGGCACCCTGTCGACCGGTTTTCTCGGCATGAACCTGCTGGCCGAGGCGGATGCGCCGTTGATCCACCGCGCCGCCATCTTCGTCGTCACGGTGGTGGTGGCGCTGGGGGTGACCGCGCTGTGTGTGGCCAAATCCAAACGGCTGTCGGATGTGCTCGACCTGTTGTCCGACGAACGGCTGGGCTGGCGCGCCAAGTTCGGTGCGGTCTGGTCCGGTCGGCATGACGGGTGACGCCGGTCACCACGGCTGGGCAACGGGCCTCGCGCAGTGAGTCGCCAGCCGGACCACGGCGGCCACCCACCGGGCCGAAGGGCATCTCACCCGATTGCAGTTCACGCCGGGCTGGGCTTGAATCGTCGCCATGCGGCGGCACTCCTGGCCGCAGTGTTGATCAACGGAGCCCTGACCATGCCTTCGATCCCAGACCTCGACCTGCAGCCCACGACCCGAGGTGACTCGATCACACGGCGCCTTGCCAGGCCTCGTTTTGCCATACGGCTGGCGGCGATCCTGGATCGGACCGGGTTGATCACCTTGCTTGGTCTGCTCGGGCTGCTCGGCCTGAGCGCGCTGCCAGCCGCTGCAGCCGAACGCGCCATCGACAAGGAGGTGGTGGTCGCCGCCAGCGCCGAGCAGGTCTGGGCCTCGTGGACCACACGCGACGGCATCCGCAGCTTCATGGCGCCCGATGCCGAGGTCGACGCTCGGGTTGGCGGTGCCTTCCACATCCACTTCGATCCGCTGGCCGCGCCTGGCAGCAAAGGCGCGGACGACATGCGCTACATGGCGCTGCAGGCGCCGAAGATGCTCAGCTTCGACTGGAACGCGCCGCCCCACCTGACCGAAACCCGCGCCCAGCGCACCTTCGTCGTGCTGCGTTTCGAACCGGTGGACGCCACCCACACCCGTGTGCGCCTGCATCACACCGGCTGGGGCGACGGCGGCCAGTGGGATCAGACCTACGCCTATTTCGACCGCGCCTGGGCGGCAGTGCTCGGCAACCTGGTCAAGCGTTACGCCGAAGGCCCGATCGACTGGACGAGCTGGATGGACGAGTTGCGCAAGATGCATGGGCAGTCGCCTGCTGCGAAGTGAACACGGCTAAAATGACCTCATGTAGTCACAAGTGAGGTCCGCCATGGAAACACTGCAGGTGCGTGAGGCCAAGGCCAGCTTCTCGGCGGTGGTATCCGCGGCCGAGCGTGGTCAGCCCACCATCATCAGCCGCCACGGCCAACCCTGCGCCATGGTGGTGTCCATCGCCGACGGCCACAAGCTCTATCCGCCAGACCAGCCGAGCCTGGCGCTGCACCTGTTGTCATTGCCCGAGCCGATCGAGTTCGAGCGCGACAGCACACCGCTGCGCAGTGCCGAGTTGTGAGCGCCCCTGGGCCAACGACGGATGTTGTCGGCCAAAAAGCGGGACAAGTCGTGCGCTGTCCAGGTGTTGACTCATGACCGGCGCACCTACCGGTTATCTGCTCGACACCAGCATCATCTCGGCGCTGGCGCCAGGGCGTGAGGCCTACCTTCCAGCCGGCATGGCGGACTGGCTGCACAGGCACGATGCCCGACTCTTCATCCCCTGCATCGCCGTGGCCGAACTGGCGCAGGGCATCGCCAAGCTCAGGCGCAGCGGTGCCCTGGCTCGCGCCGATGCGCTGGAGGCGTGGCTGCAGGTGCTGCTGACCAGTCATGCCGATCACATCCTCCCGCTCGCCAGCGGCACCAGCTTGCTGGCCGGTCAAATGGCCGATGCTGCGGTGGCCAGCGGATGCCACCCCGGCTTCCCAGACGTCGCCATCGCCGCCATCGCGCGCCACCACGGCTTGCTGCTGCTCACGGCCAACCTCAGGCATTTCGAGCCACTCGGCGTGGCCTGTCTGAATCCCCTGGCAGCGCTGCCGGTGGACTGAAGCCACCGCGGCTGGATGGCCGATCGCGACGGAGCGCGTTCGACCGCGAAAGCCCGCATCGACACGCGGCAGGCAACCGCCGCGCGCGGCAGCCCGAATCAAACGGACTGCGCGCGCTACGCCCGACGTCAATCCTCGTCGCGCACCTGGTACTTCTTGACCATCTCGTCCTGCACGTTGGCGGGCACCGGGTCGTAGTGGCTCAGGTCCAGGGTGTAGCGGCCTTCGCCGCGGGTCAGGGCGTTCAGGCGCAACTGGTAGCCCGACAGTTCGGCCAGCGGGGCGCGGGCACGCACGAGGCCCAGGCCCAGGCCGCTCGAGGTGCTGGCGCGCACTTCGCCGCGGCGTGAGGCGATGTCGCCGGTGATGTCGCCGATCGCCCCCTCCGGGGCGTTGATCTCGACGTCGACGATGGGCTCGAGCACGACAGGGCGGGCCTCGCGCATCGCCAGCATGAACGCCTTCTTGCCGGCGGTGACGAAGGCGATTTCCTTGCTGTCCACGCTGTGGTGTTTGCCGTCCAGCACGGTGACACGCACGTCCACCACCGGGTGGCCGGCGATCACCCCTGCATCCATGGCCAGGCGCACACCTTTTTCGACCGCCGGGATGAACTGGCCCGGGATGGCGCCGCCCTTCACGTGGTCGAGAAACTCGAAGCCCGCGCCGCGCGGCAGCGCCTCGACCTGCAGCAGCACTTCGCCGAACTGGCCGGCCCCGCCGCTTTGTTTCTTGTGGCGGTACTGTGCCTGGGCCGTGCCGGCAATGGTTTCGCGGTAGGCGATACGCGGCGGCGCGGTGTCGACCTCGATGCGGTAGGACTCGCGCAGCCGATCGAGCAACACCCGCAGGTGCAACTCACCCAGGCCGTAGATCACCGTCTCGTGGGTGGTGGCGACCAGTTCGACCTTCACACACGGGTCTTCGCTGGCCAGGCGGTTCAGCATCTCGGCCAGGCGCTGTTCGTCGCCGTGGCGTTTGGGCTTGAGCGCCAGGCCGTGCACCGGCACCGGAAAGTTGAGCGGCTTGAGGTGGATGTGATCGTCGTCGGCGGCATCGTGCAGCACGGCGTCGTAGGCGATCTCGTCGATCTTGGCCACGGCGACGATGTCGCCCGGCAGCGCCTTTTGCACCTCGACGTAGTCCTTGCCTTGCAGCATGAACAGGTGGCCCACCTTGAACGGTTTGCGCCCGTCACCGATGTAGAGCTGGCTGTTGGGTGTGATCGTGCCCTGATGCACCCGCATGATGCCGAGCTTGCCCACGTAGGGGTCGATCGCCACCTTGAACACATGAGCCAGCACGTGCAGCGCCGGATCCGGCTGAGCGTGCAGCAGTGTGGCTGCTTCCAGCCCGTGGCTGATGTCGCCCTTGTAGAAATCGGGCGGGTTGCCTTCGCTCGGGTCGGGCAGCAACTGCACGATGGCGTCGAGCAGCTGCGCCACGCCCAGGCCTTGTTTGGCCGAGACGAACAACACCGGGATCAGATGGCCTTCGCGCAGTGCTTGCTCGAGCGGTGCGTGCAACTCGTGGGAGTCGACATCACCTTCGTTGAGGTAACGCTCGACGTATTCGGCGTCGACCTCGACCACCTGCTCCACCAGCGCACGGTGCGCCTTGGCCACCGACGAAAAATCAGCCTCGTGGCCGGACACCGCCTCGGGCGCGAACCAGCAGTCGACCACTTCGCGCCCGCCATTGGCCGGCAGATTGAGCGGCAGGCACTCGCGCCCGCAGGCGGCCTGGATCTGTTCGAGCACCGCGGCGAGTTTCACGCCAGGTGCGTCGATGCGGTTGACGATGATGACGCGGTCGAGCTTGCGCTCCGCTGCCTGCGCCAGCATGCGCAGCGCCATCGGCTCGACACCGGTGGCGGCGTTGATGACGATGGCCGCGCAATCGACCGCTTCGAGCGCGGGCAATGACTGGCCGAGAAAATCGATGCTGCCCGGGGTGTCGAGCAGGTGGATGCGTGTGTTGCGGTGCTGCAGATGCAGCACGCTCGAGTTAAGTGAATGCAGCATGCGGCGTTCGACCGGGTCGAAGTCACTCACGGTGCTGCCACGTTCGACGCTGCCGGCGGCTCCGATGGCACCGGTGTGCTGGAGCAGTGCCTCGGCGAGTGTGGTCTTGCCCGCTGCCGATGGCCCGACAAGGGCCAGGGTGCGGATGGCGGCCACGCCGCTGGATGACGAGGCACTGCTCGGGGCTGGGCTGGACATGGGGGTTCTCCTGCGAGCCCGGCCGCAGACAGAACCGGGCGCTGTCTAGGGGTGGATGGTGAGGGGCAGGGTACGCCTCTTGCACACGCTGGACAAGCTTGGTCGCTAGACTCGCGCCCGCTCAGATCAAAACAAGCTTTACCGCAAGGATGCGCATGGTCCGCTCTTATTTCGCCGCCCGGGTCAGCTTTGCCCAGGGTGAACAGGCCGCTATCGCCTGCAGTTCAGGCACGAAGCATGCGCGCTCGGCGGGCTTGGTCGCTCCGGCTGCGTGCGCGGCTTTGGCGCCACAGCGGTCGATGTCAATGCGTGGGGTCGCCGCCGCAATGTCTGCGGCTGCCCTGCTGGTGGCTTGTGGTGGTGGCTCGGGCGCAGCGCCTGCCGGTGCGCCGGCAGCCTTGGGCGCGAGTGCCGCTGCCACACGTCCGGCCGGCCCGCCACCGGCACCGGTGGGTTTCGTCACCGTCGAGACCGGCCGGGTGGCCATCAACACCGAGCTGCCCGGCCGGCTCGAAGCCTGGCGCGTGGCGCAGGTGCGGGCGCGTGTGCCGGGCATCGTCAAGAAGCGCATCTTCACCGAAGGCAGCGAGGTGCGCGAAGGCCAGGCGCTGTACCAACTCGACGACGCGCCGTATCGCGCCACGCTCGAATCGGCCCAGGCCAATCAGGCGCGCGCCGAAGCCAATCTGCTTCAGGCCCGCACGACGCTGGAACGCAACGAACCACTCGTGGCCGCCAAGGCCATCAGCCAGACCGAATGGGTGGCGAGCCAGACGGCGGTGAAGCTGGCCGAAGCCGACGTGGCGTCGAGCAAGGCTGCCGTCACCACGGCCCGCCTCAACCTCGACTATGCGGCGGTGACCGCGCCCTTGAGTGGCCGTATCGGCCGCGCCCTGGTCAACGAAGGCGCGCTGGTTGGCCAGGGTGAAGCCACACAGCTGGCGCTGATCCAGCAGATCCACCCGCTTTACATCAACTTCACCTTGTCGGCGACCGAGGTGATGAAGCTGCGCAGCGCGTGGGATGCCGGCCAGCTCAAGAAGGTGCCCGCCGGCCAGACACCCGGCGCTGCCGCCGGCTCAGGAGCCGCCCTGCAGGTGGTGCTCGAAGACGGCTCGGCCTATGCGCGGCCTGGTCGCTTGTTGTTCTCGGACCTGAGTGTCGACCCCGGCACCGGCCAGGTCTCGCTGCGCGCCGAGTTGCCCAATCCCGAGCGGCGCCTGTTGCCCGGGCTATACGTCAAGGTGCGGCTGGTGCTGGCGCAGGCCGACGGTGCGGTGCTGCTGCCGCAGCAGGCCGTCACCCGCAGTGCGGCGGGTGACTCGGTGCTGGTGATCGGTGAAGGCAATGTGCCGGCACCCCGCCCGGTCAAGGTGGCGGGGTCGCAGGCCGGCCCGCAGGGCAGCCAGTGGGTGATCAGCTCGGGCCTGGTGGCGGGTGACCGGGTGGTGGTCGACGGCTTCCAGAAGATCCGGCCCAAGGCGCCGGTGACCCCGGTGCCGTGGACGCCAGGGGGCAAGCCGCCGGCCGAGGGCGGGCCGGGTGGCCCGGCCGGCGCTGCGCCTGCGGGTGCCGGGGCCAGTGGTGCAGCGGGTGGTGTGGCAGGTGGTGCGGCAGGTGGCGCGGCAGGTGGCGCGGCAGGTGGCGCGGCAGGTGGCGCGGCGGGCAGTGGGTCCGGCGCAGCTCTTGGCGCTGCCGGTGCCTCGGCCAACGGCGCGGCCTCGCGCTGAGCCCGAAAGGCAGACCCGCATGTTCTCGAGCTTCTTCATCGAGCGACCCATCTTTGCCTGGGTGATCGCTCTGTTCATCGGCGTGTTCGGTGCGGTGGCGATCACCAAGCTGCCAGTGGCGCAGTACCCTACCGTGGCGCCGCCGTCGCTGGTGATCTCGGTGGTCTATCCCGGGGCGTCGCCGGCGGTGCTGGAAGACAGTGTGCTGGCCGTGATCGAGCGCGAGCTCAACGGCGCGCCCGGCATGATCTACACCGAAAGCACCGCGCAGGCCAACGGTACGGGGGCTATCAACGTCACCTTCGAGCCGGGCAGCAATATCAATCTGGCACAGATCGAGGTGCAGAACCGCCTGAGCCGTGCCACGCCGCGTCTGCCGGCATCGGTGGTGCAGCAGGGTGTGCGGGTCGACAAGGCGCGCAGCAACTTCCTGCTGTTCGTGTCGGTCACCTCGACCAACCCGCAGTGGGATCCGGTGGCGCTGGGCGACTACGCGGCGCGCAACATCGTGCCCGAAATCCAGCGTATCCCGGGCGTCGGTCAGGCGCAGCTGTTTGGCACCGAGCGTGCCATGCGCATCTGGGTCAACCCCGACAAGCTGGCCTCGCTGGGCCTCACGCCGCTGGATGTGAACAACGCCATTCGCGCCCAGAACGCGCAGATCTCGGCCGGTGCCGTCGGTGACCAGCCGGGTGTGGCCGGCCAGGGCACCAGCGCGCTGGTGGTGGTGGGTGGCCAGCTGGCCAGCATCGACGAGTTTGGCGCCATCTTGCTGCGCGCCAATGCCGACGGCAGCTCGGTGCGTCTGCGCGATGTGGCTCGTATGGAACTGGGCGCACAAAGTTACGCCACCGCCGCGCGCCTGAACGGCCGGCCGTCGACCGGCGTTGGTGTTCAGCTCGCACCCACCGGCAACGCGCTGGGCACGGCCAACGCCATCCAGGCGCGGATGAAAGAACTCGAACAGTACTTCCCGGACGGCATGAGTTACGAGATCCCGTACAACGCCTCGCGTTTCGTCAAGATCTCGATCGAGCAGGTGGTCGAAACCCTGGCCGAAGCCATCGTGCTGGTCTTCCTGGTGATGCTGCTGTTCCTGCAGAACCTGCGCTACACGCTCATCCCCACCATCGTCGTGCCGATCGCGCTGCTCGGCACGTTTGCCATGTTGTCGATGTTCGGCTTCAGCATCAACGTGCTGACCATGTTCGGCATGGTGCTGGCCATCGGCATCCTGGTCGACGACGCCATCGTGGTGGTGGAAAACGTCGAACGCATCATGGCCGAAGAGGGGCTGCCGCCGGTCGAGGCCACCCGCAAGGCCATGGGCCAGATCACCGGTGCGGTGATCGGCATCACCATGGCGCTGATGTCGGTCTTCATCCCGATGGCCTTCTTCAGCGGCTCGGTGGGCAACATCTACCGCCAGTTCTCGCTGTCGCTGGTGTCGGCGATGGGTTTTTCGGCGCTGCTGGCGCTCACGCTCACACCGGCGCTGTGCGCCACCTTCCTCAAACCCGTGCCGGCTGGCCACCATGAGAAGCGCGGCTTCTTCGGCGCCTTCAACCGCGGCTTCAAACGTACCGCCAAGGGGTACGAGGGCCTGGTGGCACGCATCATTCCGCGCGCCGGGCGTTACCTGGTGGTGTACGGCGTGGTGCTGGCTGCCGTTGCGCTGATGTACCAGAGGCTGCCGAGCTCCTTCCTGCCCAACGAGGACCAGGGCTACCTGCTCGTCAACGTGCAGCTGCCGCCGGGCGCCACGGCCGAACGCACACGTGCCGCGCTCAACCAGGTCGAGACCTACTTCATGGCCCAACCCGAGGTCGACAAGATCACCACGGTGAGTGGCTTCAGCTTCTCGGGCCAGGGCCAGAACGCGGCGCTGGGTTTCGTCACCCTCAAGGACTGGAGTGAACGCAAGGGCGCAGAGCACAGCGCGCAGGCGGTGGCCGGGCGGGCTTTCGGCGCCTTGATGTTCGGCGTGCGAGATGCCTTCATCTTTGCGCTCAGCCCGCCGCCCATTCCTGAACTCGGCACGGCCACGGGTTTCAACTTCCGCCTGCAGGACCGCAACGGCATGGGCCACGAGGCCTTGCTCGCCGCGCGCAACCAGTTGCTGGGCATGGCCAGCCAGAGCAAGATCCTGGCGGGTGTACGGCCCGACGGCCTGGAAGATGCACCACAGCTCAAGCTCGACGTCGACCGCGAGAAGGCGTATGCCCAGGGGGTGAACTTCGACACCGTGGCCGGTGTGCTGGCCACGGCGATGGGTTCGGCCTACATCAACGACTTTCCCAACCAGGGCCGGCTGCAGCGGGTCATCGTGCAGGCCGACGCCCCGGCGCGCATGTTGCCCGAGGATCTGCTGCGCCTGCAGGTGCCCAATGCACGTGGCCAGCAGGTGCCGCTGTCGGCCATCGCCAGCACCCGCTGGGTCAACGGGCCGATGCAGACGGTGCGCTACAACGGCTACCCGGCCATGAAGATCGCCGGTGATGTGACGCCCGGGCGCAGCACCGGCGAGGGCATGGACGAGATGGAACGCCTGGCCCGCCAGTTGCCGCCCGGCTTCGGCTTCGAGTGGACCGGCCAGTCGCGCGAAGAAAAACTCTCGGGCTCGCAGGCCATGGTGCTGCTGGCGTTTTCGATGCTGGCGGTCTTCCTGTGCCTGGCTGCGCTGTACGAGAGCTGGAGCATCCCGTTTGCCGTGTTGCTGGTCGTGCCGCTGGGCGTGCTGGGTGCGCTCAGCGGCGTGTGGTTACGCGACATGCCCAACGACGTGTATTTCAAGGTCGGCCTGATCACGGTGATCGGCCTGTCGGCCAAGAACGCCATCCTGATCATCGAGTTCGCCAAGGACCTGATGGCCGAGGGCAAGGGTCTGATCGAGGCCACACTCGAAGCCTGCCACCTGCGTTTCCGGCCCATCCTGATGACGTCGCTCGCCTTCATGCTGGGTGTGTTGCCGCTGGCCATCGCCACCGGTGCCGGCTCGGCCAGCCAACGCGCCATCGGCACGGGGGTGATGGGTGGGGTGATCGCCGCCACGGTGCTGGCGGTGTTCTTCGTGCCGATCTTCTTCGTCGTCGTGCGGCGGCTTTTCCCGGGTGGCCATGTGGCGCCACACGGCACCAGCATCAGCTCGGCAGCGACCGATGCCGCCGCCGCTGCGGTGCTGGGCACCGGCAAGGAGCGGGCATGACACAGCACGCACCTCTCCCTCGGCTCGCCCGGACTGCCCGTCTCGTTGCCGTTCCGACCCGTGGCTGCTTGCCCGGCTCGGCGCCGGCCGGCGTGACACTTGCCAGCCTGGTCAACCTGATCAGCTTGGTATTGGCCGGATGTGTGTTGGCCGGATGCACGAGCCTCGCACCCAGCTACCAACGTCCGCAAGCACCGGTGCCCGCAGCCCTGCCCTGGCCGGCCGCGGCGTCGGCGGTTGGTTTACCGGCGACCTTGCCGATGCCGCCACGGGCGGTCGATGGTGCAGCGAGTGGCGCCAACACTGCGGCGCCAGCGCCTGCCCGAGCGGCTGCGTCGGCGCCTGGTGGTGTAACGGCCTGGTCGTGGCGAACCCTGGTGCGTGACCCGCGCCAGGCCGAACTCATCGACCTGGCGCTGGCCAACAACCGCGACCTGCGGGTGGCCATGCTCAACGTCGAACGCGCCCGTGCCCTGCTGGGGGTGAGTGAGGCCGATCGGCTGCCCACCGTGGGCGCCGGGCTCAACGCCAGCCGCTCGCCTTCACCGTCGACCGGCAATCAGGTCAATAGCTACAGCGCCGGTGTGCAGGTCACGGCCTGGGAGCTCGACTTCTTCGGCCGTATCGCCAGCCTGAACGACGCCGCCCGCGCCCAGGTGCTGGCCAGCAGCGCCGGCCAACGCAGCGCCGAGCTCAGCCTGGTGGCGGCGCTGCTGTCGGCCGACCTCAGTCTCGCGGCGGACCAGCACCTGGTGGCCATCACCACACGCAGCCTGGCCAGCCGACGCGACACCCTCGAGCTGACCCGGCTGCGTGAAAAGGTCGGCGCCGCGTCGGGGCTCGAGCTGCAGGGCGCCATCAGCCTGGTCGCCCAGGCCGAGGTGGAGCTGCTGCAGGCCGGTCGCCAACGTCAACTCGACCTGAACGCACTCACCCTGCTGGTCGGCGCCGTGGTGCCGGTCGGCTTGTTGCCACCCGAGCCGCCGCCGGCGCAGGTGGCGCAACTGGCGGTGGGTTCCGGCGCGGGTGCCGTGTCCGCCAGCGGATCGGCCGCCAGCGCATCAAGCACCAGCGGCTCGACAGACACAGCGATGTCCGACAGCCTGTTCGGCGCCGGTTTTGCCGAGGTGCCGGCCGGCCTGGGCTCCGACGTGTTGCTGGACCGGCCCGACGTGGTGCAGGCCGAGCAGTTGTTGATCGGCGCTACTGCCAACATCGGCGCGGCGCGGGCAGCCTTCTGGCCGCGTATCTCGCTGACCGGCAGTGCAGGCCTGGCGAGCAGCCAGCTCGGCAACCTCGTGCAGGCCGGCAGTTTTGCCTGGACGCTGGCCGGCCAGGCGCTCGTCACCGTGTTCGACTCGGGGCGCAACAGCGCCAATGTCAAGGTGAACGAGGTGAACCGCGACGTAGCCATCGCCGCCTACGAAAAGGCGCTGCAGTCGGCCTTCCGCGAAACCGCCGATGCCCTGGCCGGACTGCAGAGCTGGCGCGATCAGGTCGCCGCCCAGGCCCGTCTTCGTGACGCCAGCCGCGACACCGCACGCCTCACCGCCTTGCGTTACAGCCGCGGTGCGGCCAGTGAACTCGAACGCCTCGACGCCGAGCGTAATCTGCTGGCTGCCGAGCAGGCCCTGGTGGCGACGCGGCTGGCCGAGCGGCAAAACCGCGTCGCCTTGTTCAAGGCACTGGGGCGATGAACGCAGGGCGACGAGTGGGGTCCAACCCCAGCGCACAGACGGCCTGGGTCTGTCGGCCTCAGCATCGAACCTTTCCAGATCCGTGAGGACAGCCATGCACAACACCCGTTTCACCACCAGCCTGGTCGTCGGCCTGATGGCTGCCGGCTTGCTGGCGCTGCCGGCGCACGCCGAAGAGTCCGGCTCGGCCGCCACCGGTGTGGCGGCCACCGCGTCGAGCGTGGCCACACGCGGCGCCAGCGCCGTCAAGCAAGGCGTGACAACCGCTGCCTCGGCCACGGCGCGTGGCCTGGATGTGGCAGCGTCTGCGACGGTGCGCGGTGTCAAACGGGCCGCGTCGGCGGTCGAATACGGCGCCAGGAAAACGGGTGAGGCGGTCAAGAAGGCGGCTGGCAAGCTCGGTCTGCCGGCCGCACCGGCTGCCTCGGGCGGTCAGTCGACGGGCCGCTGAGGTGTCCTGCGGTGTCGGCCTGACTGGTGTCGGCTGAGCCATCCATGGTCAGTCAGTCGGCCACCATCGTTCTGACCACCGAGCCCGTCGTCGTCGGTCGTCGGGTGGTGCTGCGCCACCCGGTCGAAGGGGATCGGGACGAGTTCGTCGCGGCGGCGCGACGCAGCCGCGAACTGCACCGTCCCTGGGTGTCGGCGCCCTGTACGGCGCCGGCTTTCCAGGCCTGGCTCGATCGCCTGCGTGAGCCCAACGGTTGCGCCCTGCTGGTGTGTGAACGTGCCAGCGGTGCCATCGCCGGTGTGTTCAACCTGAGCCAGATCGTGCACGGCCCGTTCTGCAATGCCTACCTGGGCTACTACGCGCTGGCCGGCCACGAGCGGCGCGGACTGATGCAGGCTGGCCTGCGCCTGGTGCTGCGCCATGCATTCGGGCCGCTGGGCCTGCACCGCGTGGAGGCCAACATCCAGCCGGGCAACCTGCCGTCGATTGCGCTGGTGCGTTCATGCGGTTTTACGCTCGAGGGTTATTCACCGCGTTACCTGAAGATCGGCGGGCGCTGGCGTGACCACGAACGCTGGGCGGTGCTTGCCGATCGCGGCTGACCCGGCGCCGACGATCGAGGGGGGTAGGCCGTCTGGCACGTCGGACACGTGCCTTTGCCACACTGGCGCGAGGCCGGGGCGCCACAGCCGACCTGGGGGCAACCCTAGACTGCCGGCATGGTGACTCCCCTGACTACCCGCGACGGCCTGTCGCTGCACCTCATCCATCACCAGTTGCCGGTGGCGCGTGGCACGGTGCTCATCGTGCACGGCCTGGGTGAACACCTCGGCCGTTACACCCACGTCGTGCGGCGCCTGCTCGATGCCGGCTGGGCCGTGAGCATCTACGACCAGCGTGGCCACGGCCGCAGCGATGGCCCGCGCGGCGCCATCACCCAGGACGATGACCTGCTTGCCGACCTGGGTGCCGTGGTCGACGAGGTCAAGCGTCACCAGCCCGGGCCGCTGGTGCTGCTGGGCCACAGCCTGGGCGGCCTGGTGGCGGCGCGTTTTGTGGCCGAAGGGGTGCGTTCGTCGGCGGCGCGGCTCGGGTGGCAACGTGATGTCGATGCCCTGGTGTTGTCGTCGCCCGCGCTCGACCCGGGCCTGAGCAGGCTGCAGCGCTTGCTGGTGGCCAGCCTGCCGCGCCTGGCGCCCGACCTGAGTGTGAGCAACGGCCTGAACCCGGCCGGCATCTCGCGCGACCCAGCCGTCGTGCGCGCCTATGTGAACGATCCCTTGGTGCACGACCGCATCAACGCCCGGCTGGCGCGCTGCATCGCGGTGCTGGGCCGCCAGGTTCAGCAAGCTGCGCCGCACTGGACGGTGCCGACGCTGCTGATGTGGTCGGGCATCGACCGCTGTGTCGCCGCGAGTGGCAGCGCCGCCTTTGCCGCCGCCGTGCCGCCCGCCAAGATGCGCGCCATGCCCTGGCAGGCGCTGGCGCACGAGATCTTCAACGAGCCCGAACGTGGCCAGGTGCTCGACGCCATGGTCGCCTGGCTCGACGCATTGCCCAGGTAGCGGGACCGGGCGTTCTGCCTCGGCAGTCGGCTGATCAGCCGAACCCGCCAGCAGGCGTCAATCCTTGACTCTTGTTGCGGCCCGCTTTGCCGTGGCTCGTTTGGCTGGCGCCTTCGCCGCCTTGGGCTTCTTTGGTGCCGGCATCGGCAAGGCGTCGGCCGTGATGCGGATCAGCCGGCACAAGGTGGTTCGGTCGTCGAGTGATTCACCCATCAGCAGCCAGGGTTTGGCGCCGGGGTAGGGCTGGCCTTCGACGACCCCCGCACCCAGCAACTCGCGTCCTGCCGGCGTGGGTTTGACGAAAAGCTGGTTGTCGCACACCAGTCCCACGACCTTGCCTTCGCAGTACATGGCGTATTCGCCGAACATGCGGCGAAACGAGATCGCCCCGCTGGCACCGAGCTGATCGCGCACATAGTCGACGAAGACGGCATCGCTGGCCATGGCTCGCTGCGGGCCGAGCCTGCGACTACTTGTGCAGCACGATGGTCAGCAGCGCCGATGAGTCCTGCAGCGCCACCACACCGTGGGGCAGCCTGGCCGCCATGTACAACATCTGTCCGGCGCCAAGCACATGGCTCTCGCCGTCGGTGGTGACGTCGATGCTGCCCTCGATGCACTGGATGATGAACTCACCCGCCACACTGTGCGGCGGCAGCGACTTGCCGGCCAGCAGCACGAGGCGGATGACCTCGAGCTGATCCGACTTGAACAGGGCGACGGTCTTTTCGGTGGCGAGCCGGCTGCCGAGTGGCAACACGTCGACGACTTCACCAGAGCTGATGTGTTGGATGGCCATGAGGTGGTGGTGGTGTTGGTGGACCTGATGCGCCACAGTTTATGGCGCTGACGGCTTGCCCGGCCAACGCAACGACCCTGTCGCTCTTGCCCCAGCTCATGGCAGGGGCATCCGGTTCACTCGTGCCGCAAGGCTTCGATCGGGTCCAGCCGCGCCGCGCGGCGTGCCGGGAAGTAGCCGAACACCACACCGATGGCGGCCGAGAAGACGAAGGACAACACGTTGACCGACGCATCGAACATGAAGGGCACGTCCATCAGGCTCGACAACCCGACGGTCGCCCCCAGCGCGATGACGATGCCGATCACGCCACCCAGCGCCGCCAGCACCACCGCCTCGATCAGGAACTGCAGCAGCACCTCGCGTTCGAGTGCGCCGATGGCCAGGCGCAGGCCGATCTCGCGGGTGCGTTCGGTCACGCTGACCAGCATGATGTTCATGATGCCGATGCCGCCCACCAGCAGGCTCACGGCGGCCACGGCGCCGAGCAGCATGGTCATCACCCGGGTCGTGCCCGAGATGGTCTCGGCCAGCTGCTGGGTGTCGAGGATGTTGAAGTTGTCGTCGTCGGCATCGGCCAGCTTGCGCCGCTCGCGCAGCAGTTGGCGCAGGCTGGCTTTCAAACGGGTGCTGTCGCTGCCGTCCTGCATCGACACCAGCAGTGTGGCCACCTTCTGGTTACCGGTGACCCGCCGCTGCAGCGTCTGCAGCGGCACGAGCACGATGTCGTCCTGATCGTTGCCCATGGCCGCCTGGCCCTTGGACGCCAGCACGCCCACCACGCTGCACGAGAACTGCTTGATGCGCAGTTGCTCGCCCAGTCCCGGTGTGTCGAGATTGAGTTCGGGTGAACTGGCGCTGCCGATCTTGCCGCCCCACAACTCGCGCCGCACCGTCTCGCCGACGATGCACACGGCCGCACCGGCGCGCAATTCGTCGTCGGCAAACTCGCGCCCGGCAGCGAGTTTCCAGTTGCCGGTGCGCAGCCAGTTGTTGTTGCTGCCGGTAATGTTGGTCGTCCAGTTGCGGGCCTTGGCCACCACGGTGGCGCCGGTCCTGCCTTCGGGCGCGACGGCAGCCACACCACCGATCTGTGCGGCGATGGCGTCGGCGTCACCTTCCTTGAAGCTGGGCACACCCGCACCACCACCGCCGAAGCTGCCCGGCCCCAGCCGCTGGCCGGTGCGCACCATCAGCAGGTTGCTGCCCAGGCTCGAGATCTGGTTCTGCACCGCCAGCGTGGCGCCGCGGCCCAACGTCACCATGGTGATGACGGCACTCACACCGATGACGATGCCCAGGATGGTCAGGAAGGAGCGCAGCAGGTTGCGCCGGATCGAGCGCAGGGCGAGCAGCAGGGTGTTGAGCCACATGATGGTCAGGCGCCGATGCCGCCGACCGCGGCTGCAGTTGCAGTTGCAGTTGCAGTTGCAGTTGCAGTTGCAGTTGCAGGCGCAGGCGCAGGCGCAGGCGCAGGCGCAGTAGCGGTATCGATTGCTGGCGCTGGCGCGGCGGCAGGTCCCGCGTCGGTCACCGGCGAGGGCGCCGTGCCTGCCGTGAGTCCCGAGCCCGCGGCGACCCGTGCCGCATTGGGCCCGTCGCTGTCCACCTTGCCGTCGACGAAACGCACCACCCGGCGCGCATAGGCCGCCATGTCGGGCTCGTGTGTCACCATCAGCACGGTGATGCCCAGCTTGGTGTTGAGTGTGGCCAGCAGGTCCATGATCTCGCGGCTACGCTAACTGTCCAAGTTGCCGGTGGGTTCGTCGGCCAGCAGCACGGCCGGCTCGGTGACGAGTGCGCGGGCGATGGCCACACGTTGCTGCTGGCCGCCCGACAACTCGGCGGGCGTGTGGTGCTCCCAGCCGGTCAGGCCGACGGCGGCGAGTGCCCTGGCCGCAGCGGCCCGGCGTGCCGCCGCACTTTCGCCGCGGTAGAGCAGCGGCAGTTCGACGTTCTCCTGCGCCGAGGTGCGTGCCAGCAGGTTGAAACCCTGGAAGACGAAGCCCAGAAAGCGCCGCCGCAGGCGCGCCCGCTGGTCGCGGCTGAGTGCCTCGACATGGGCGCCGCGAAACAGGTAACGCCCGGTGGTGGGTGTGTCCAGGCAGCCCAGGATGTTCATCACCGTCGACTTGCCCGAGCCACTCGGCCCCATCACGGCGACGAACTCGCCGGCGTGGATGTCCAGATCGATGCCCTCGAGTGCAGTGAAGGCCACCGCACCGCTGCCGTAGACCTTGGTCACGCCGCGCAGGCTGATGAGCGGTACGGCGGTCTCCGGGCTCATTTCGCCGCCACCATCTTCTGGTCGACGATCACGGCCATGCCGGCCTGCAGATCACCGCTGACGATTTCGGTCAACCGCCCGTCGCTGATACCGGTCACCACGTTCACGGCCGCAGCCTGGCCGTCACGCAGCACCCAGACCTGGCGCGCCTGACCCTTGTCGATGGCGCCAGCGCCGCTGCCCTTGGTGTTGCTGCGTGGCATACGCGGCATCAGGCTGGAGACGATGCCGCCCTTGGCGCCCGGCTTGCCACCGGCGCTGGCGCCGTCGGCCGCGGCCAGGCTAGGTGTGAACCGCAGGGCGCTGTTGGGCACCAGCAGCACGTCGGTCTTCTGTGTGGCGGTGATGGTGGCGGTGGCCGTCATGCCCGGGCGCAAGCTGAGGTCGCTGTTGTCCACATCGAGCCAGGTGGTGTAGGTGACGACGTTGTCGGTGATGGTCGAGCCATAGGCCACGCGGGTGATGCGGGCCGGGAACTGCCGGCTCGGGTAGGCACTGACCGTGAAGGTCGCAGGCTGGCCCACCGCCACCGAGCCCACGTCGGCCTCGTCCACATACACCTGCAGGCGCAGTTGCCTGAGGTCTTCGGCGATGGTGAACAACGTGACGGCCTGCAGCGACGCCGCCACCGCGTTGCCGGGGTCGACGGTACGCGTCAGCACCACGCCGTTGCTGGGCGCACGGATGGCGGCCTTGCTCAGGTTGATCTCGTCGGTCGACAGAGCGGCCTGCGCGTCGGCCACGTTGGCACGGGCGCTGGCTTCGTCGGCCACGGCCCGGTCGAGCGCAGCGCGCGCGCTGTCCAGCTCCGCCCTGGACGGCACCTTGCCGCCCGACAGGCGTTCCACCTCCTGCAGCCGCGCCAGGCCGGCCTGGGCTTCCCTTTGTGTGGCGACTGCCTGCGCCACCCTGGCCTGGGCGCTGGCCAGTGCGGCGCGCGACCGCAGGATCTGGTCGCGCAGCTTGGCGGTGTCCAGCTCCACCAGCACCTGGCCTCTGCGCACGGGGTCGTTCACGTCGACGTTGACCTTCAGCACCGTGCCCGACAACTCGCTGCCCAGGTTGATCGACCGTGTCGGCTGCAGTGTGCCGTTGGCCACCACGCCGAGCGTGAGTTTGCCGCGTGTCACCGGCTGAGTGCTGTAGCTCGGTGCGGCCTGGGCAGCGGTGCGCGCTTGCCACCACCAGGCGCCAGCGCCAAGCAGCAACACCAGGATCAGCCCGGTCCACAAGGCCGACCGGCGATACCAGGGGCGTTCGAGCGGCTCACCGAGCAGCGTGGCCAGGTCGGCGGACGCGTCGAGGGTGGCCGTTGCCGGCGTAGTCCGGGTTGGCGCCGCTGTCCGAGTCGCTGTCGGTGATGCGCCCGCACCGTGCGGCGAGGTCTGCCGTGTTGGATTGGCCGTTGCCGGCGCGCCCGCGCCCGCCTGGGTGCTGTCGGCCGGGTTCGACGGTGCTGTGGGACGAGGTGCGTCGTTCATGGTGTGGTCTGTTGCGCCAGGTCGACGGGTCGACCGGCCAGTTCGGCCAGCTCGGCAGCTGGCACCCAGCCACCACCGAGCGCCTTGTACAGGCGCACCATGGCTGCGCCCTGATCGGCGCGGGCACTGGCCAGGCTGTCTTCGGCGCCGAGCTGGCTGCGCTGGGTGTCGAGCACGGTCTGG
The DNA here is from genome assembly GCA_016702605.1 of Candidatus Intricatilinea gracilis. Taxonomy (GTDB): domain Bacteria; phylum Pseudomonadota; class Gammaproteobacteria; order Burkholderiales; family Burkholderiaceae_C; genus Sphaerotilus; species Sphaerotilus gracilis. The sequence continues at coordinate 392,041 of JADJDQ010000002.1, read as the reverse complement.
AAGTCGATCAGCCCGCTCTGGTAACGCTGGCGCGCCAGCAGTGCGGCATTGGCGGCAGCTTCGGCGGCCTGCTGCAGATGGGCCTGGCGTTCGGTGTTGTGGGCCAGGGCGGCCAGGGCGTCCTCCACCTCACGCAAGGCCGCGAGCACCGCCGCGCGATGCGCCAGTTGCGCCTGTGTCACGGCCGCGCGTTGCGCTGCCACCCGCGCCGAGGCGGCACCACCGTCGAACAGCGGCATCGAGACACTGCCCAGGATCGAGGCCACGAGCGAGCTGCCACTGGTGAGTGATCCCAGCGTGAGGGCGCTCAGCCCGATCGATCCACCCAGGTTGAAGCTGGGCTTGCGCGTTGCGTCGATCTGCGCCAGTTCCGCGACGGCCGCACTGACCTTCTCTTCGGCCCCACGCACATCGGCGCGCTGGCGCAGTGTGTCGGCCGGCAAGCTCAGTGCGATGGCTTCATCGACCTGCGGCAGCGGCGCGGTGGCGGCCAGCTCGGCGTCCAGCGCCGCAGGTGGTCGGCCGGTCAACACGGCGATGGCGTGGCGGCTTTGCGCGATGCTTATCAGCAGGGTGGGGCGCTGCGCCTGCGTCTGTTCGGCGGCGGCGCGCGCCTGTTCGGCTTCGAGCGAGCTGCCCAGCCCCGCCTGCAAGCGCCACTTGGCGATCTGCCAGGTGTCGAGTTGCGCGGCCAGGTTGGCGTCGGCGATGACGAGGCGCGCCTGGGCGCTGCGCAGGGTCAGGTAATCGAGCGCCAGTTCGGCAGCGATCGAGACCTGGACGTCGCCCAGATTCGCCGCACTGGCACGCAGGCTGGCACTGCTGGCATAGAGCGCGCTGCGATTGGCGCCGAACAAGTCGAGCTCCCAGCTCGCATCGGCACCGGCCTTGTAGTTGCTGCTGCTCACTGCCGTGGCACCACTGCCCGATCTGCTGCGCTGCGCCGAGGCCGACAGTCCCACCGTTGGCCCGAGTCCTGCCTGTGCCACGTCGCGCAGCGCACGGGCTTGCAGCAAGGCGGCACGTGCCGTCGCCACGCTGGTGTTGGCGGCCTGCGCCTGCTCGATCAGGTGGGTGAGTTGCGGGTCATGGAAGTGCTGCCACCAGGCCGCCTGGGGCGTTGCGCCTGAGGCCGGAGCTGCGATATCGGCCGAGCCCGACAGGGTGATCTTCGAGGCCGTGTCCGCCGAAGGTGTCGACCAGCTCGCCGGCAACTCGCTGCTCACCGTGATGGCGGCGCCGTCGGCCTGCTGCTGGCTGGCCTGCGGTGCAAGGGCCGCACAGCCGCCGAGTCCGCCGGTCACTGCCAGCGACAAGGCCACCGGCCAAGCCAGGGCCAACTTCGAGTAGGGAGAAACCATGACCACAGTCTCGCCGCCTTGTCACACCCTTGCATTGCCGGGAGGCAATCCGATGCACGGCGAAACAAAACGACATGTGTGTGATGCGGTCCGATTCGACCAGCGCTTGGCCGACGCCAAAAGAAAAGGGCCGGCAGTGCCGACCCTTGATCGATGGCCTTGCGGCTCAGCTCACATCAAGCCCTGAGCGCAGCCAGCACCTCGTCCAGCATCTTCTTGGCGTCGCCGAACAACATGCGGTTGTTGTCCTTGTAGAAGAGTGGGTTGTCGACACCGGCGTAGCCGCTGGCCATGCTTCGTTTCATCACGATGCTGGTCTTGGCCTTCCAGACCTCGAGCACCGGCATGCCGGCGATCGGGCTGGTGGGGTCGTCCTGCGCGGCCGGGTTCACGATGTCGTTGGCGCCGATGACCATCGTGACGTCGGTCTTGGGGAAGTCGTCGTTGATCTCGTCCATCTCCATCACGATGTCGTAGGGCACCTTGGCTTCGGCCAGCAGCACGTTCATGTGGCCCGGCATGCGGCCGGCCACCGGGTGGATGCCGAAGCGCACGTTCACGCCCTTCTCGCGCAGCAGCTTGGTGATCTCGTAGACCGTGTGCTGGGCCTGCGCCACCGCCATGCCGTAGCCCGGCACGATGATGACGTTCTTCGATTCACGCAGCAGTTCGGCGGTCTCGGCCGCGAGGATGGGTGACACCTCGCCAGCCGGTTGAGCCGCGCCACCAGCACCTGCGGGCGCCGGTGCACCTCCACCGAAACCACCCGCGATCACGCTGATGAAGTTGCGGTTCATGGCCCGGCACATGATGTAGCTGAGGATGGCGCCCGACGAGCCCACCAGCGCACCCACCACGATCAGCAGGTCGTTGCTGAGCATGAAGCCCGTGGCCGCAGCGGCCCAGCCCGAGTAGCTGTTGAGCATCGACACCACCACCGGCATGTCGGCACCGCCGATGGCCATGACCATGTGGATGCCGAACAGCAGCGAGATGACGGTCATCACCAGCAACGGCGTCATGCCGGCCTGGATGTCGTGCGCATGCAGGAACGAGCCACCCGAACCAGATCACCACCAGCAGGCCGACCAGGTTGAGCATGTGGCGGCCGGGCAGCAGCAACGGCTTGCCGCCGATCTTGCCCGAGAGTTTGCCGAAGGCAATGATCGAGCCCGAGAAGGTGACGGCACCGATGAGGATGCCGATGTAGATCTCCATCTCATGGATGGCCTTCTCGGCTTCGGTCGGGAACACGGTCGAGGTGTCGACGTAGCTGGCAAAACCCACCAGGCAGGCGGCCAGGCCGACCAGGCTGTGCATCAGCGCGACGAGCTCGGGCATCTGCGTCATCTGCACCTTCTTGGCAGCGAACAGACCGACGCTGCCGCCCACGGCCAGGGCGCCGATGATCCAGACGTAGCCGCCCGGCGTGACACGCGGGCCGAGGATGGTGGCCAGCACGGCAATGGCCATGCCGATCATGCCGAACAGGTTGCCGCGACGGGCTGTTTCCGGGTTGGCCAGGCCACCCAGACTGAGGATGAAAAGAATGGTGGCGCCGATATACGACACCGTGGCCAGGCTTGCAGTCATTTGCTGTGTCCTTGTTGTTCTTGTTCTTACTTGCGGAACATCGCCAGCATGCGACGCGTGACCGCGAAGCCGCCGAACATGTTGACGGCCGTGAGCGCCAGCGCAAACACCGCCAGGCCCAGGATCAGCGCGTTGGGCCGGTCGGCGGCGCCTGCCGCGTCCAGCGGCGGTGCCACCTGCACCAGGGCGCCGATGGCGATGATGGACGAGATGGCGTTGGTCACGCTCATGAGCGGCGTGTGCAGCGAGGGCGTCACGTTCCAGACCACCATGTAGCCGATGAAGCAGGCCAGCACGAAGACGGTGAAGTGCGACAGGAAGCTGGCCGGCGCAAACAGGCCCACCAGCATGAAGGCCAGCGCACCCGCGCCGAACACGGTGGCCAGCGACTTGGCCGACATCGGCTCACCGCCGCCACCGTGGCCATGGCTCTTGGCTGCCGGTGCGGCTGCCGCAGCGGGTTTGGCCGCCGGTGCGGCTGCCATCTTGATGGGCGGCGCCGGCCAGGTGACGGCGCCGTCCTTCACCACGGTCAGGCCGCGGATGGCGTCGTCCTCGAAGTTGACGTTGATGAGGCCGTCCTTGGTCTTGCACAACTCTTCGGTGACACGCAGCAGGTTGGTCGAATACAGCGTCGAGGCCTGCTTGGCCAGCCGGCTCACCAGATCGGTGTAGCCGATGATGGTCACGCCGTGGCGCACCACCGCCTCACCCGGCACGGTGAGTTCGCAGTTGCCGCCTTGTTCACCGGCCATGTCGACGATGACACTGCCCGGCTTCATGCTCTGCACCATCTCGGCGGTGATGAGCCGGGGCGCGGGTTTGCCGGGGATGAGTGCGGTCGTGATGATGATGTCGGACTCGCGCGCCTGCTTGGCGTACATCTCGCGCTGCGCGGCCAGGAAACCTTCACTCATGACCTTGGCGTAGCCACCGCCGCCCGAGCCTTCTTCCTCGTAGTCGACCTTGACGAACTCGCCGCCCAGCGACACGACCTGGTCGGCCACCTCGGCGCGGGTGTCGTTGGCGCGCACGATGGCGCCCAGGTTGGCGGCCGTGCCGATGGCGGCCAGACCGGCCACACCAGCACCGGCGATGAACACCTTGGCCGGCTGGATCTTGCCTGCGGCCGTGATCTGGCCGTTGAAGAAGCGGCCGAAGGCGTTGGCCGCCTCGATGACGGCGCGGTAGCCGCTGATGCCGGCCATCGAGGTGAGCGCGTCCATCTTCTGCGCGCGCGACAACTGGCGCGGCAGGCAGTCGATGGCCAGTACGGTGGCCTTCTTGGCCGCCAGCTGCTGCATGAGTTCCGGGTTCTGCGCCGGCCAGATGAAGCTGATCAGCGTGCCGCCTTCGCGCATCAGGCCGACCTCTTCGGGGCTCGGCACACGCGCCTTGAAGACGATGTCCGACTTGGCCCAGAGTTCGGCGGCCGTCGGCACGATCTCGGCGCCAGCGGCGCGGAAGGTGTCGTCGGCAAAGTTCGCCGCGTCGCCCGCGCCGCTTTCGACGGCCACGGAAAAGCCCAGCTTGACGAGCTTTTCCACCACATCCGGAACGGTGGCGACGCGCTTTTCAGCCGTCGCTGTCTCCTTCGGAACTCCGATCAGCAAACCCATGAACTCAACTCCTCAGTTGTCTTAAGAACCGGCCCCACCGGCGAGGGTCGCCAGACGCAGGCGTCCGGCCCCCCGACCTGGTCTCCAGCGGCCAACCCACCAGCCGCATGGCGTGGAGCGTGACGTTTCCCCGGGTTTTCCTGGGGGCGTACGCTCGGCCGAGCCGGTGGTCATGAACTCTTCCTCTTTTAGGGGCGGCGCGAGCTTACACAAGTTCGGCGCGTTGTCAGCCCGGTTGTGTCATGACGAAGAACAATTTGCAGACCAGCCGATACCATCACCTCCATGACCCAAGAGCGCTGGAAACCCAACGTCACCGTCGCAGCGGTCATCGAGGACGGCGGGCGTTACCTGCTGGTCGAGGAGCACACCGCCGAGGGGCTGCGCCTGAACAACCCGGCCGGCCACCTCGACCCGGCCGAGTCGCCGCAACAGGCTGTGGTGCGTGAGGTGCTCGAAGAAACCGCCCGCCACTTCACGCCCAGCCACCTGCTCGGCGTGTATCTGGCTCGTTTCCAGCGCCCGGCGCAAGGCGAAGACGTCACCTACCTGCGCCTGGCCTTTGCCGGCCAGGTGGGCGACGTCATCGACGGTCTGCAACTCGACCACGGCATCGTGCGCACCCTGTGGATGACTCCGGCCGAGGTCCGCGCCGCGACCGACCGCCACCGCAGCCCGCTGGTGATGCGCTGCATCGACGATCACCTGGCCGGGCGGCGTTATCCGCTGGATGTCGTGACCACCCACGCCAGCGTCTGGGCGCCCGAGGTCAGGCTGGCTGTAACGCTCGGTGACGCGGCGCCGAGCACCGGCCAGCCGTCCGAGGGGCGCTGACGGTGTATGCGCCGCTCGATCGACGCCGGCACACGGGCGGCCTGCCCTACGGGCCTGCCACCACCAGGTGATCCGCAAACGCCCGCACCTTGGCCGACTGGCGTCGCTGGCTCGGGCTGATGAGGTGCACGGGCATGGACGGCGCTGGCCAGTGCGGCAACAGCACCTGCAGGTCACCTTGCGCCATCTCTTCTTCGAGCAGCCAGGTCGGTGAAAAGCCGATGCCCATGCCGCTGAGCACGGCCGCCCGCACCACCTCGCTGCTGTTGGTCTGCAGATTGCCCTGGACTTGCACCGACTGGACCGTACCGGCGTCGACCGGTGCGCCGGGTCCGGCGGTGAAGGTCCACGAATTCTGGGCAGCCAGTTCGGTATAGACGATGCAGTTGTGTTGCCGCAGGTCGTCCGGCACCTGCGGTGGCGCCAGGCCCTTCGGCAACGAGGCCAGATAGCTGCGACTGGCGATGAGTTGCCTGTGGGTGGTGCCGATGCGCCGGGCCACCAGCGAGCTGTCGGCGAGTTCGCCGATGCGCACTGCCACGTCGATGCCTTGCTCGACCAGGTCGATGAAGCCGTCGTTGAGCCGCAGGTCGATCCTCACGCCGGGGTGCGCTGCCAGGAAGCTCTTCACCAGCGGCAGCAACTTGAGCCGGCCAAAACCGACCGATGCCGCCACGCGCAACCAGCCGGTGAGTTGCTGTTCGCCCCGGCGCAGGCTGCTTTCGGCCTCGGCAATCTCGGCCACCAGCCGACGTGCCTGTTCGAAGTAGCGCTCGCCTTCCTCGGTCAGCGCCAATGAGCGGGTGGTGCGGCTGAGCAGCCGCGCGCCGAGTGCTTGTTCGAGCGCCGCCACCTGCTTGCTGACGGCGCTCTGCGTGGCGCGCAACTCGCGCGCCACGGCCGAGAAACTGCCCGTCTCGACGACGCGCACGAAGGTCTGCATGGCGGTGAGGCGGTCCATGAGGCTGGCCTTTTCATTCCAATATGGACTGGATGTTAGTGTGGGAGGCAGGCTAGTGAACGACCCTGGCATCAATCACAGTTCACCCATGGCAAGCGAATTCAATTTCTGCAGCCCGCCACGAACCCCAAGCCCTCGACCCGGAGCACTGACATGACCACGATCCACGTTCCCTCCCGCGACCAGGTGTCGCCCGCCAACCAGGCACTGTTCGACACGCTGAAGAAGGGCCTGGGCATGGTGCCCAACCTGTACGCCACGCTGGCGTTGTCCGACCACGCGCTGGGCAGTTACCTGGCTCTGCAGAACGCCAAGAGCAGCCTCGACGCCAAGTCGCGCGAGGTGATCAACCTGGTCGTCAGCCAGGTCAACAGCTGCCAGTACTGCCTGTCGGCGCACACCGTCATCGGCGCCATGGTCGGCTTCACGCCCGAGCAGATCCTCGAGATCCGCCGCGGCACGGCGTCGTTCGACGCCAGGCTCGACGCGCTGGTCCGGCTGGTCAAGAACATCGCGCTCGAACGCGGCCATGCCGACCCGGCGCGGGTGCAGGCCTTCTTCGACGCTGGCTGGACGCCCGCGAACCTGGTCGATGCCATCGTCGTCATCGGCGACAAGACCGTCACCAACTACCTGCATGGCACGACGCAGGTGCCGGTGGACTTTCCCGCCGCCCCGGCCCTGACACATTGACCGGCTGCGGCCCACGCCCGTCGACGCCTCACCTGCAAGGATCTTCATGACCACTGCCAACCTGACCCTGCCCATGCATGCCCCTGCAGGCGACCACCCCCGCCTGCTTGCCGGTGTGGCCGTGGGCCTGCTGGCGGCCAGCATCGGCGCGCTCTACACCGTGTTCGCGCGCTGGGGCATCGCCCACGGGCTGCAGTCGCCCGACCTGACCGTGCTGCGCTTCGGCGTGGCCGGTGTGCTGACGCTGCCGGTGCTGTGGCTGGCCTGGCGGCGCGATGCAGCGCAGTTCATCACCCGCTGGCGCGTCTGGGCGGCGGTGGCACTGCTGGCCGGCACACCGTTCGGGCTGCTGATGTTCGGCGCGCTGCAGTTCGCGCCGCCCAGCCACGCGGCCGTCTTCCCGTTCACGGCCATGAGCGTGATGGGCATGCTGCTGGGTGCCACCGTGCTGGGCGAGCGGCTCGGCCAGCGCAAGCTGGCAGGCATCGGCGTGGTGCTGGTTGGGCTGGTGCTGGTGTCCGGTGTGGACGCGGCCAGCTTCACGGCGCGTGCAGCGCTGGGGGACGTCATGTTCCTGGCCGCAGGCACCTTGTGGGCCGGTTTCGGCATCGTGCTGCGCAAGCACCGCCTCAACCCGCTGCTGGCCACGGCCGTGGTGTCGCTGTCGGCGCTGCTGACCTATGTGCCGGTGTACTTCGTGTCGGTCGGGGTCGACCGGTTGATGGCTGTTGCGCCGCGGGTCTTGTGGACCGAGGTCCTGGTGCAGGGCGTGATCGCCGGTGCCGGCACCTTGTTCACTTATGCCAAGATGGTGTCGCTGCTCGGGCCGGGGCGCGCCGCCATCTTCCCTGCACTGGCGCCCGGCCTGGCGGCCCTGATGGCCTGGCCCGTGCTCGGGCATGTACCCACGGGCGCCGAGGCGGCTGGTCTGGCGCTGGCCATGGCGGGACTCATCCTGGCTGTCACCGCGCCGACCTCGCGCTGAGCATCGCCGGGCAGCCCTTCGCATTGCCTCGCCTCGCCTCGCCTTGCTTCGCATATTGGCTCGGCGCTGAAGGTCGCGTTGCCTGCGTCGTCAGGCAGCGTGCTTGGTCGGTGTCCTGCCTTGCCGCAGCTGGCCCGGTGTCATGCCCAGCTTCAGTCGCATGGTGTGGGTCAGGTGCTGCTGACTGGCGAAGCCGCACAGCCCGGCGATGTCGGCAATGCTTTGTCGCCCGTGCTGCAGCAGGGCCGTTGCGCGCGTCAGGCGGCACTGCAGGACGAACTGATGTGGCGCCTGCCCCATGCGTTGTGTGTAGGCCTGGGCGAAGCGATTGGGCGTGAGGCCCACGGCATGCGCCATGTCCTGCACCAGGATGCGGCCCGACAGGTTGGCCTCCACGAAGTCGCGCAACGTGGCCAGCATGGCAGGCGACAGCGGGTCGACCGCCGCGCGGCTGTGCGCCAGGTGGCGAGCCACCCGCACCAGCAGCAGCCGGGACAGGCAGTCGACCGCCTCCGCGGCCATGGCGTCCTCGCCTTCGAGTTCTGCCACCAGTTCATCCACCAGGTGGCGCAGGCCAGGCACCGTGCCGTTGAGCAACTGCGTGCTTCTGCCGTTCAGCACACCTTCCTCGGGCACTGCACCCGAAAAGGCTTCGCGGTGGAAGTACAGGTTGACGTGCCTGCTGGGCGAGGCCTTGCGCCAATGCGCTGCGGCTCCGGGCGGGGTGAAGAACAGCGAATGGCGCGGCGACGCAAAGTGGCGTGCACGTTCACCGTCCAGCCCGCCACTCACGTGGGCGGCCGTCAGGGTGATCGACAAGCGGGCCTGCGACAAGGCAGGCACCTGCAGGTCGTAGGGCGGCGAGGCATACAAGCCTGCACACACGGCCGCGTGGTCGCCCTGCCGCACGAGTGCATCGACCTCCCGGCCGCCGGCCTGTGCCAGGGCGCTTCGGTAGGTCAGTGCACTTGCCGGCAGCGGCAGGGGTTCAGGCTTGTGGCCAGGGGCGCGGTGATCGCTGGGTGGCAAGGTCATGGGTGACAAACGTCGATGACAGAAATCCGTTCGTTGATCGTGGCAGTGGCGGTGGATATCTGCAATACCGCCGGCGCGGGGCATGAGGAAATGGCGCTCGGGGCAGGCCAAGAGCATGCCCGCAAACTCATTCTCCATGGGCTTTTAGGCCACGTGATGACGTGCCATGCGCGACATGCAGGCCTGGCCAAGGCCTGATCTCCACGCAGTGACAACATGACGCTCGAACTCGAACTGGCCAACCTTCACGAGCCCTTGCTCAGATTTGCGCAGATGCAGTTGCGCAACGACGCCATGGCCGAAGACGTGGTGTCCGACACCTACCTGGCCATTCTCGAGAAGCCCGACAACTTCGAAGGCCGCAGCAGCCTGCGGACCTACGCCACGGGCATCCTGAAGTTCAAGATCATCGACGTCATGCGCAAACGCGGACGCGAGGTGCAACTCGAACCGCTGGACGAGCAAGGCATGGACGACACACTCGACGCGCTGTTCCAGGCCGACGGCCATTGGCAGGTCGCACCGCAGGCGTGGCAGCAGCCCGAGAAGGCGCTGGAACAAAGCCAGTTCTTCGACCAGTTGCAGATCTGCATCGACCGCCTGCCGCCCAAGGTCGGCCGCGTGTTCATGATGCGCGAGTGGCTCGAACGTGATACCGACGACATCTGCGACGCCCTGGGCATCACCGCCAACCACTGCGGCGTGATGCTGTACCGCGCCCGCATGCAGTTGCGTGAGTGTCTGGACCTCACCTGGTTTCAAGGGCAGCGATGAGTGGCGAGCCCGACTGCAAGGAAGTGTCGCGCCTGCTCAGCGAGGGGCTGGACAAGACGATGACGCCGCCCCAACGTGCGCGCCTTCGCCGGCACCTCGTCGTGTGCCAGACCTGCCGCGACGTGGACGCGCAACTGGCGTTTCTGCGTCGTGCGATGCAGAGCTTGAGCAGGCGCGACCCAGGGCGCAAGTGACCCGGCTCGACGTGTCGTCGATGGCCAGTGAATGCAGTCGGACTGTCCATCCTCGCATCACGGCTGCTGCATGTCAGCGGCATCAAGGCGCGGCACTCGCCATCTGAACAACTTGCTTGTGTCGGCGTAATAAAGCCGGTAGTGCAACGACTCAGATGCAGCCAACGCAAATGCGCGGCAATCAAGCACAGGGGCGGCGAGACGTGATCGTCTGTCGTGTCCCGGTGCGTCCACTCAACGCTGACAAATCGGAACTCCGACCATGACTGCTCAATCGTCTACCCGCCACCACCTCCGTCCTTCTGCCTTGTTCTTCTCGATGGCACTGGGCCTGTTCGGTGCCCTGCCGTCCGCACATGCCGATGGCGGCGTCGAACGTTTCGTCGAGAGTGCCACGTTCAATGCCGATGGCAGCGTCACGCTGCCCTTGCACGAAGGCACGAGCCAGGGTCGCTCGGTCTGGTACGTGCTGCTCGATGCATCGGACGGCAAGGACGCCGCCAGCCTGGGCATCAACCAGGCGTCCAAGTTGTCCAATGCACGTGGCACACGCGCCACCCAGAAGGTGCGTGTGGTCAACGGCGTGGTGGACTTTCCGGCGGCGGTGGACTTCAGTGCCGATCACCTGGTGGTCGCAGGCGCCGGTGGCTTTCCGCCAGCACAGGCCGCACCGGGATCGGTGGGCGAGGCCGGTTATTCGCCGCTGATCGAGTTCGCCGACGGTCGCATCCTGAATGCGCCGCAGGTCGCCCTGGGTGATGCCAACGCGGTGTCGCGCGACGCGGCACACAAGCTCACGCACGACAAGGTGCTCGCCATCGACACGACTCGGCGCACCGTGACGCTGCAGGCCACTGCCGGCCTGAACGGCGGCAAGCCGGTGAGCTACATCTCCACCGAAGCATCGGTCGATCTGGTGGCCGCGCTCGAAGGTGCGACCTACGCCCCGGCCCTGGGCGCGGCACCGGGTGTCGGCAACGACGGCACCGATTCCTCACGCGCCAGCATCGCCGTGTTCACCAACGGCCAGACCGGTGCCGGCAATGCCCAGCGCCAAGGCCTGAGTTCTGCGCTGCTGGACGGCCTGTCGCCGCTGAACGTGACCACCTGGACGCCCAACCAGGGCCGCTACAGCCCGCTGTGGGATGTGTTCCCCGCGGTCTGGACACCGGCGGCCATCGCCGCCGGCAAGAACCTGCGCCAGTCGAGCTTCGGCAAGGTTGCCGACCTGGGCAAGAAGGGCCTGATCGCGAGCCTGGACGGCGGTCCCTTCCGCGCCTTTCCTCTCTCGCCCGAAGGTGCCATCGTGAACTGCCCGATCGTCAGCGCCCCTGACCGATCGGCTGCGCCTGGCTCCACAAGGAACGACATAGCCGGCCAGGTCGATGCCCGGCGGCTGAGCCGGGTGCAGTCTTGCCAGACGCGCGCGCAGGCTCGACCATCCGGTCGAGCCTGCGCGCTGTCATCCCCTGACGGACAATTGAGCGCATGTCCAGTTCCCGTTCCAGTTCTGTCGAGACGGTCGATGCCGCGTCCCCGCTGACGCCGCTTGCATCCGGGGTCAAACGACGCGTCGTCGTTGGCCTGAGCGGCGGCGTCGATTCGGCCGTGAGCGCCTGGTTGCTCAAGCAGCAGGGCCACGAGGTAGTCGGCATTTTCATGAAGAACTGGGAGGGCGACGACAGCGACGAGTACTGTTCGACGCGCCAGGACTTCATCGATGCCACCGCCGTGGCCGACGTGATCGGCATCGACATCGAGCACGTCAACTTTGCCGCCGAATACCAGGAGCGCGTCTTCGCTGATTTCCTGCGCGAGTATTTGGCCGGCCGCACGCCCAACCCGGACGTGCTCTGCAACGCCGAGATCAAGTTCAAGGCCTTTCTCGACCATGCCATGCGCCTGGGTGCCGATTGCATCGCCACCGGGCACTACGCCCGTGTGCGCTTCAACGAGACCACGCGCAGACACGAGTTGCTCAAGGGTCTGGATCCGAGCAAGGACCAGAGCTACTTCCTGCACCGTCTGAGCCAGCATCAGCTGGCGACCACGTTGTTCCCGGTGGGTGAACTGCCCAAGACCGAGGTGCGCCGACTGGCTGCCGAGATCGGCTTGCCCAATGCGGCCAAGAAGGATTCGACCGGCATCTGCTTCATCGGCGAGCGGCCGTTTCGCGAGTTTCTCAATCGTTACCTGGCGCACACGCCCGGGCCGATCCGTGACGACCGCGGCCGCACCCTCGGTGAACACGTGGGGCTGAGTTTCTACACGCTGGGCCAGCGCAAGGGCATCGGCATCGGTGGCATCAAGGAGAAGGGCGTGGCGCGTGGAGGCGGTGACCACGACCCGTGGTTCGTGGCGCGAAAGGACATGGCCAGCAACACGCTCTACATCGTGCAGGGGCACGACCACCCGTGGTTGCAGTCGCACACCTTGAAGGCCGACGATGTCAGCTGGGTGGCCGGTGAGCCGCCTGCGGCCGACACCTGGCCGCGCCTGGCCGCCAAGTCGCGTTATCGCCAGGCCGACGCCGGTTGCACTTACGACGAAGGCCCGGCGGGCACAGGCTTTTGCCTGCACTTCGCCGAGCCGCAGTGGGCCGTCACGCCCGGCCAGTCGGCCGTGGTGTATGACGGTGAGGTCTGCCTGGGTGGCGGCGTGATCACCGGCGCCCAGGCCTGAAGTCGCGCAGCTAGCTGCACCGCAGCGCGGCCGGCCTTACTTGGCCATCGGGTCCTTGGCCATCGCGTCCTTCTTCATGGCGTCTTTCTTCATGCCGTCCTTGGACATCGCATCCTTGGCCATGGCGTCCTTCTTCATGGCATCGGCGCCGGGCTTGTGCATGGCGTCCTTGGGGGCCGCGGTCTTGGCCATGGCGTCCTTCTTCATCGCGTCTTTCTTCATGGCGTCCTTGGACATGGCATCGGGCTTGGCCATCTCGTCCTTCTTCATGTCGCCGGCGTGAGCGGCAAAGCCGACGGTGGCGGTCAGCGCGACGAGTAGGGCGGCGATGTGACGGGTGGTGTTCATGGTCTGTTCCTTCGGGGTTGTTCAGCCGTTCTGGCGGCCAGGGTTGGGGAAACGAATCGAGGTCGATGAGGTCGAGGACTAGGCCTGCGACACCCTTGGGTCAGGAGCCACCGAACCAGTTGTAGCCCTGGTTTTCCCAGTAGCCACCGGGGTAGGTGTTGGTGACGGTGATGGCACGGATGTGCTTCGGGTTCTTGTAGCCCAGCTTGGTGGGCATGCGCAGCTTGAGCGGGTAGCCGTTGCGTGGCTCCAGCGTGCGGCCGTTTTGCGTGAGCACCAGCAATGTCTGCGGATGCAGGGCGGTGGCCATGTCGATGCTGGTGAAGTAGTCGTCGTCGCAGGTGAAGCCGATGTACTTCGCACTGGTGTCGGCGCCGACACGCTTCAGGAAGTGCGCGAACGGCACGCCGCCCCAGTGGCCGATGGCGCTCCAGCCTTCCACGCAGATGTGGCGTGTCACCTGCTCGGTGGTGGGCAAGGTGTGCAGTTCTTCGAGCGACCAGGCGTGTTTGTCGGCGACCTGGCCGGTGACTTCGAGCCTGAAGTCGCCACCGTCGACATGGCGCACTTCGCTTTCGGGGTAATAGGCGTTGAAGGGGAAGGGGTCGAGGGCTTCGGCCCGGCTGTAGGTGGGCGCCAGGCGCTGCGGGTCGAACAGCCAGCCCTGCACGCGGTCGTTCATGCGTGATACCGACATCAGCGCGGTCTCGACGCTGCTCTCGTCGACGAGTGAACAACCACTCAGCAGCGCCAGTCCGCCGGCGCTCAGGCCGCCGCGCAGAAAGGCCCGCCGGGCCGGGGCGATATGGTCCTTGGGCAGTTCGCGCAGGGCCGTGACGATGGCGGCCTGGGCGTCGAAGCTGCCGATGCGGCGGCTGGGTTTGAAGAGTTTGAACATGACGAGTCCCCGACCACACCGCACAGGGCGGTGGGTCTGCAAGCAACGAGTGATGGATGGGTGTGGTTATGTGAGGCTGGTGGCCGTGCGCTTCAGCGCCCGAGCACCATCAGCCGCAAGGTGCGTGGCACCAGGGCGACCATGGCGACATGTACGGCGACAAAGGCACACAGCAAGGCCATGGCGAAGAAGTGCACGCGCCGCGCCGACTCGTAGCCGCCCATCAGTTCACGCAGCAGCGGGAACTGCACCGACTTCCACAACACCAGCCCGGACAGCACCAGCACGACGAGGTCGATCACCGCGGTGAGGTAGGCCAGCTTTTGCACGGCGTTGTAGTGCGTGAGGTCGGCATGAGCCAGGCGGCCGCGCAGCGCCTCGCCCAGGTCACGCAGCACCTCGGCAGGCTTGATCGGCCAGAAGCGTTGGCGCCAACGCCCGCTGAAGGTATTGCGCGCCAGATAGATCAGGCCGTTGATGGCCAGCAGCCACATCGCTGCAAAGTGCCACTGGATGGCGCCACCGAGCCAGCCGCCCAGCGTGATGTCGCGCGGGAAGGTGAAGTCGAAGAAGGGCGCGGCGTTGTAGATGCGCCAGCCACTCATCACCAGCAGCACGACGGCGACGACGTTGAGCCAGTGGCTGATGCGCAGCCACAGCGGATGTGCAGGCTGAGTGGCGCGAGCCTGGGCCGGCAGGGTCAGGGTGTTCGAGGTCGACATGGTGGTTGGCGGCAAGTTGGCGGATCAGGAAGTGGCAAGGCAGGCACTGGTGAGTGGTGCCTGCACGGCCTGCACGACAGGTCCCAGGCGCGGCGCCTGGACAAAGGCGACGACGGTCAGCTTGTCGCGTTGCCAGTTGGTGGGCAGCGCGACGCTCTGGTCGAGCTTGAAGCTCGCGCCTTCGGCCAGTGCCGGCAGCTTGTAGGGGCCCAGCCAGGCACGCACCACATGGTCGTGATGCAGGGTGACGCCCGAGTTCTCGCCGCGTTTCACTTGCGAGACCAGGCCACTTTCGGTCAGCGCCAGGTAGAGCTCGGCGCCCGCCTCGCTGCCGCCTTGGCGCGCCGTCACCGTGGACTGAAGCGTGACACCGGCAGCCGCTCCCACGGCCTTGCCGGTGCTGGCGCCGGCATGGAGGTTGATGGTCAGCGGCGCCGGCTGGGCATTGATGCGCCGCACCTGCTCGCGTAGTCCGCCGGGCCAGTCGCGCGTTTCGGTGCTGCTCACGAAGAACTGCGGCGTATAGACGGTGCGCTGGCCGCTGGCGTTGACGAGGGCGCGCTGGCGCTTCTCGAACGCCGGCTGGCCGTAGGGATCCTTCCAGCCGATGTCGTCCCAGTAGGGCACATGCAGGGCCAGCGGCACCAGGCGGGCATCGGCGTCGACGACGGCCTGCAGGCGGCTGAGTTGTTTGTCGGCACTTGGGCAGCTCGAGCAACCCTCTGACGTGTAGAGCTCCACCAGCGCGGCCTTGTGGCTGCCGCTGCTGTAGCTGCAACTCGGCGGTGACGTGGTGCTCGATGCTGCTGTGGCTGCGGCACTGCACGTGACGGCGAGCAGCGCGCCGGCGAGGTGAGCGGCCGTGCTGCGCCGGGGCAAGAGGCTTGATGTCATGGGCTGAACTCGGTGCAAGGTGTGGGCCGGTAGCTGTGTGTGGGCTGTCGACAACTCGGGTTCGAGGTCGCGACAGGGCTTGGTCGTGGGCCCACGGCGGTTCTTACAGCCGCGGCGAATTTCTTTACGAATCGGCTGGGCGATACTGGATTCATGCCCGACCCCCACGCCCTGGCCCAGCAGCTCGAGCAGCACCGCGAACCCTTGCTGCGCTACGCGCTCAAGCAGTTGCGCAACCCTGCCTGGGCCGAAGACGCGGTGTCCGAGACGCTGCTGGTGGCCATCGAGAAGCCGCAGTCGTTTGCTGGCGGCGCGCAGCTGCGCACCTGGCTGACGGGCATCCTCAAGCACAAGGTGATCGATCAGATCCGCAAGCACGGCCGCGAGATGTCACTCACACCCGAGGACGATCAGGACATCGACGAGCTGCTGTTCGCCGCCGACGGCCACTGGCGCGAGGCGCCGCAGGGTTGGGGTGATCCGCAGGCCAGCCTTGGCCAACGCCAGTTCATGACGGTGCTCGACGCCTGCGTGGAGCGTCTGCCGGGGCTGCAGGGCCAGGTCTTCATGATGCGCGAGTGGCTCGAACTCGATACCGACGAAATCTGTAATCAACTGGCGATCAGCTCGACCAATCTGTTCGTGCTGCTGCACCGCGCCCGCCTGAGGTTGCGCGACTGCCTGCAGCTCAACTGGTTCGCGCTCACCTGACCCAGCCGGCTGCGCCTGGTCTTTAATCTCGCCCACGTCTACGCCTGACCGTCCAGACCCTACACCATGGCCCGATTGCCCGACGCTTCGAACGCATCAAGCTCCTCACGTCCCGACTGGCGGGTGCGGCTGGGCCTGTGGTTGCGCTGTCGCGAAGCCGCCGCTGTGATGCTGGCGGCGCTGGACCGGCCGGTGGGCCTGCGCCAGCGTGTGTTGTTGCGCCTGCACCTGTCGGTCTGTGAGGCCTGCACCCGGTTCAACGGGCAGGTCCGCCTGATGGACCAGGCGATGGGCAGTTGGCGCGCCTATGCCGACTCGGGTGAGGTGACGGGTGATCCGCCAGGCGCGGCCAGCGCCGACGCTGCCAGGCCGCAGCCGCTGCGCTGAGGCACTGCGCTGGCGAGCATGACCGCAAGGCTCGGTCGGGTGTTTCGGAGACCGCGGCCTTAGCCACCTTGTGCGCTGCGGCGGTGGTTGGCCTTGCTGATTCTTCCTGCGCCTGATGGGTCGCCCGCGGCGCCAGGCGCGAGGTCAATGCTCGCCTTGTCACCACCTGACACAATGAAGTTCCGCTTCAAAGCGCCCGCCCGGCGCCAGCCCATCCAGGTGTCCCGGGCCTGCTGCACATGACGACCAAGAACGCCGCTTCGATCCTCACATCCCTGAGCCTGCGCCGAGGTTCGGCCGCCGCGCCCGGCGCGCCGCAACGCAAGCGGCGCTGGACACGCTGGGTGATCGGCGCACTGGTGCTGGCCGGGATTGCAGCCTTCGTGCTGGCGCCCAGGCCTGTCGAGGTGGCTGCAGCATCCGTCGTGTCGACCACACCGAGCCAGCAGGATGCCCTGCTCACCGCCTCGGGCTACGTGGTGGCGCAGCGGCGCGCGGCGGTGGCCAGCAAGGCGACCGGCCGGCTGGTCGAGCTCAATGTGCGTGAAGGCAGCGAGGTGAAGCGTGGCGAGCTGATCGCACGTATCGACTCGTCCGACATGCGGGCCGCCATTGCCGCCGCGCAGGCCGCCCTGGCGCAGGCGCGGGTAGGTGTGGCGCAGGCCGATGCGTCGGCCTTGCAGGCGGCAGCCGGCGTGCGCCAGGCGCAGGTCGAACTGGGCAATGCCGAGGCCGAACTGGTGCGCGCGCAGGGCCTGAAGGACAGCGGCTTCACCTCGCCGCAGGCGCTGGATGCAGTGCAGCGCCGGGTCGATGCGGCGCGCAGTGCGCTGGCTTCGGCCGAGGCGGGTGTGGCATCGGCTGTGGCCGCGCGCAACCAGGCCGAAGCCGGCGTGGTGCTGGCCCAGGCGCAGATCAAGGTGCAGGAGGTGAACCTGAACAACACCGAGATCCGCGCGCCGTTCGACGGTGTGGTGCTCAACAAGAACGCCAATGTGGGCGACATGATCACGCCGTTTTCCAGCGCATCCGGCACCTCGGGTGCGGTGGTGACCATGGCCGACATGACCACACTCGAAGTCGAGGCCGATGTGTCCGAGAGCAAGGTCGCGCTGGTCAAGGTGGACCAGCCGGTCGAGATCACGCTCGATGCCTTCCCCGAGTTGCGGCTGCGCGGCAGTGTGTCGCGCATCGTGCCCACGGTCGACCGCGCCAAGGCCACGGTGATGACCAAGGTGCGCTTCGATCAACTCGACCCACGCATCCTGCCTGAGATGAGCGCCAAGGTCAGCTTGCTGGCCCGCCGGCCCAGCGACGCCGATCTGCAGGCCGTTCTGGCGGTGAACCCGCGCGCGCTGACGCAGCGCGGCGGCAAGACCGTGATGCTGCGCATCACGAAGGACGACAGCGTCGAAGTCATCGAGGTGGAACGCCTGCGCCAGATGGGCGACATGGTCGAGTTGCGCAGCTTGCCTGCGATGAGTGGCGCCATGGTCGCTGACCCCGCCGGCCCTGCAGGCAGTTCGGGTGGCGCTGCGAATAGCACCGCGACTGGCTTGGCAGGCGGCGCGGCCAGTAGTGCGGCGAGTGGCGCTGCTGCGGCGAACGTCGGCGCAATGCCTTCGACCAGTGCGCTCGAGTCGGGTGACCGCGTGGTGCTTGATGCCGACGCCAAGCTGCAGGCTGGCATGAAGGTGAAGATCGCTGCGCCAGGGGGCGGCAAGTGAGTGCGGCGCCGGGCGGCGAACCGCTCATTCGTATCAGTCACCTGAGCAAGAGTTACCACCGCGGCGCGCAGGACATCGAGGTGCTGGTCGACATCAACCTCGACGTGTTCGAGGGTGAGTTCATCGCGCTGATGGGGCCGAGTGGCTCGGGCAAATCGACGCTGCTCAACCTCATCGCCGGCATCGACCAGCCGACCAGCGGGCGCATCGACATCGGCGGCATCGATATCGCCACGCTGAGTGAAGGCCAACTCGCGGATTGGCGCGCCGCCAACGTGGGCTTTGTCTTCCAGTTCTACAACCTGATGCCGGTGCTCAGTGCGGCCGAGAACATCGAGCTGCCCTTGCTGCTGACCGATCTGCGCGGCGGTGAACGGCGCGAGCGCGTGGCCGCAGCGCTCGACCTGGTGGGCCTGAGCGACCGCGCCGACCATTACCCGAACGAACTCTCGGGCGGCCAGCAGCAGCGTGTGGCCATTGCCCGTGCGCTGGTGACCGACCCGCGCATCATCGTGGCCGATGAACCCACCGGCGATCTGGACCGCACCACCGGCGCCGAGGTGCTGGCGCTGCTGCACGCGCTGGTGCGCGACCAGGGCAAGACCATCGTGATGGTGACGCACGATCCCAAGGCCGCGGCGCGCGCGCAACGCCTGGTGCACCTCGAGAAAGGTGTGCTGGTCGATGAAGTGGACGACGGTCCGGATGCGGCGCCCGCGTCGGCCGCATCGCCTGCCGTGACCGCCATCGACAGCGCCATCGCGGATGTGGCCGCTGCCAGCGGCGCGTCCGGCGTCGCCACCGCTGCGCCTGCCGATCGCGGCTCGGGTGCCTGACCCGCAGCGAGCCCACCGTGTTCATCTTCAAGCTGCTGCTGCGCAACGCCTTTCGGCACAAGCTGCGCACCTTGCTGACCATCGTCGGCCTGGTGGTGGCCGTGTGTGCCTTCGGCCTGCTGCGCACGCTCATCGACGCCTGGTATGCGGGCGTGGAAGCTAGCTCCAGCACGCGGTTGATCACACGCAGCTCGGTGTCGCTGACGTTTCCGCTGCCGCTGAGTTACCGCGAGCGGCTGCGCGCTGTCGACGGTGTGACCGTCATCTCGTGGGCCAACTGGTTCGGCGGCATCTACCAGAGCGAGCGCAACTTTTTTCCGCAGTTCGCCGTCGAGCCCACCACCTATCTGCGGCTCTACCCCGAGTACCTGCTCGACGAGGCCGACAAGCTGGCCTTCATCCGCGATCGTGGCGGCGCCATCGCCGGGCGCAAGCTGGCCAATCTGTACGGCTGGAAGATCGGCGACCAGATCCCGCTGCGCGGCACGATCTACCCGGGCACCCACACCTTCACCCTGCGAGGCATCTGGGACGGGCGAGAAGCCAAGACCGACGAGAACCAGTTGTTGTTCCACTGGGCCTATCTCAACGAGCAGCTGCGTGCGCGTTACGGGCGAGCGGCGGACTTCGTCGGTGTGTACATCCTGGGCATCAACGAGCCGGCCAACGCGGCGCTGATCTCGCAACGTGTCGATGCGCAGTTCGCCAACTCGCTGGCCGAGACACTCACCGAAACCGAGGCCGCGTTCCAGCTCAGCTTCGTGTCGATGAGCGAGACCATCCTGGCCGCCATCCAGGCGGTGAGCTTCATCATCATCGTCATCATCATGGCGGTGATGGCCAACACCATGACGATGACGGCGCGTGAACGGCTGGCCGAATACGCCACGCTCAAGGCGCTGGGTTTCCCGCCCGGCTTCGTGGTGAAACTGCTGTTCGGCGAGAGTCTGTTCATCGCACTCATCGGCGGGTTGCTCGGGTTGGCACTCACCATACCGGCGGTGGCCGCCATGGGCAGTGCGATCGGCAGCTTCCTGCCGACGTTTGCGGTCACACCAACGACGGCGGCGCTGCAACTCGGCGCGGCCTTGCTGGTGGGTGTGGTGGCTGCTGCCTGGCCGGCCTGGCGCATGAGCCACATCGACATCGTGCAGGGCCTGCGGCACGTGGCCTGACCATGCGACTCCTGCCCCTGAGCTACATCGCGCGCAACCTGTGGGTGCGGCGTGTCACCACGCTGCTCACGGCGCTGGGCATGGGGCTGGTGGTCTACACCTTCGCCACCGTGCTGATGATGAGCGAGGGCATACGCGCCACGCTGGTCGCCACCGGCTCACCCGACAACCTGCTGCTGCTGCGCAAGGGCGCGGGTGCGGAGATCAACAGTGGCATCGACCGTGGGCAGGCCGCCGTGCTCGCCACCTTCGACGGCATCGCGACCGATGCGCGCGGCGAGCGCCTCATGAGCAAGGAACTGGCGGTGCTCAACTCGCTCGCCAAGTCCAACGGCAAGACCGGCAACGTGACGATGCGCGGCACCAGCGCCGCTGGCCTGGCGCTGCGCAGCCAGGTGCGGCTGGTGCAGGGCCGCATGTTTGCGCCGGCCAGCGCCGAGATCATCGTCGGCCGCGCCGTGGCCAATGGGTTTGCCGGCGCGGGGCAGGGCCAGAGCCTGCGCTTTGCCGGGCGCAACTGGCGCATCGTGGGGGTGTTCGACGCCAGCCACACGGGCTTCGACTCCGAGATCTGGGGCGACGTCGACATCATGATGCAGGCCTTTCGCCGCCCGGCCTACTCGACGCTGGTGCTGCGCCTGAGTGATGCCAGCGCGGCCACGGTGCAGCGTTTCCAGGCGGCGATCGCCGCCGACCCGCGCCTCACGGTCGAGGCCAAACCCGAGGCCGAGTTCTACGAGGAACAGAGCCGCGCGCTGGCCAAGTTCATCAGCATCCTGGGCACGGTGTTGTCGGTGATCTTTTCGATCGGCGCGGTGGTGGGCGCCATGATCACCATGTTCGCCGCGGTGGCGCAGCGCACCGGCGAGATCGGCACCTTGCGCGCGCTGGGTTTCCGGCGTGGCGCGGTGCTGCTGGCGTTTCTGGCCGAGTCGCTGCTGCTGTCGCTGGTGGGTGGACTGATGGGCCTGGCCGCGGCCAGCCTGATGCAGACCATCGACGTGTCGACCACCAACTTCCAGACCTTTGCCGAACTGGCCTTCAGGTTCACGCTGACACCGGGCATCGTGGTGCAGACGCTGGTGTTTGCGTTGTCGATGGGTCTGGTGGGTGGCTTCGTGCCGGCCTGGCGCGCCGCCAGGCTCAAGATCGTCGACAGCTTGCGCGCGGCTTGATCGGCACTGGCCGTGTCGCGCCGCAGCGCGCAAACCCACGGTCAGCGCAGGTGCATGGATCCGACGCTTGTCGGCTGCCGGGGGCGGCCTGGTGCCGGTGGGCCTAGTGCCTGTCCAGCCAGAGGTCCGCTATCACCGGGCGGTGTTCGGAGCCTTCCTTGCCACCGACGAAACAGTCGGCCACACCCAGGTCGTTGCTGACCAGGATGTGATCGATGCGCAGGAACGAAAAACCCAGCCGCAGCGAGTGGCCGTGGGTGTAGCCAAATCCCTTGCCGGCCGCCGAGTGGGCGTCGCGCAGTCCGGCGTCGAGCAGCGTCTGGATGACGGGTGACGATTCCGGTGCGTTCAGGTCACCGGCCAGGATCAGGGGGCGGGGTTTGGTGGGGGCGGCGTCGGCCTTGGTGGCCGCTGTGGCTGCCGCGGCGGGTGTGGTCAGGATGTCCTGCACCAGCTTGCGCGCCTGGCTGAGGCGGTCGCCGAAGTTCTGGCGCCAGTCGTCCAGGCCTTCGAGTTTGTCGTGCCGGGTGGCGTTGAGCCCTTCGCGTGGCGACAACAGGTGGGCGGTGATCAGATCCACCTCGCGGCCACGGACCTGCACGGTGCAACGCACATAGGTGTGGGCCTTGCCGCGGTACGAGATGTCGCCCGGTGTGCAGCCCCGCAGCGGCAGGCGGCTGGCGACGATGTATTGGCCGAAGTGGTAGATCTGGCGATCGCGCAACATGGAGCGCACCGAGTCGTTGGTGCTGCGCTTGTTCTGGTTGATCATGCCGGCGTCCTGCATCACCAGGATGTCGGGGTCGTGCTGCACCACTTCCCAGGCGATACGGGCGTAGTCGCCGTCATCGGTTGCGTGGTACGACTTGACGTTGTAGGTCATCACCCGCAGTCGCCCGCCACCGGCATCGCCACCTTGCAATTGCAGGCCCATGATGGGCCAGATCACCAGCAGCAATCCGCCTGCGGCAGCAGCACGCCAGGCCCAGCCCAGGCGCAGGGTGAGCACAGCGGCCAGCAGGCCTGCTGCGAGCCAGCCGGGGTAGGGCAGATACCGCAGCAGTTCGAGCCACCAGGCGTCGGTGACACCAGGCGCCAGGATGATGGCGGCCACCAGCAGCAGGCCCAGCAGCATGACCACGAGGCGGCGTGCCCACCTGCCCGTGGTGCGCGACGGTGAGGTGGCCGCGCGGGTGCGGGCAACTCGGCGGGAGACGTGTGGTGTGGTGATGGCAGTAGGGTGTTGTTCGGCGCGTTGGTCTCGCAGGTGCTCCAGGGCAAGCCCGCATCGCGCAAGCGGCGCAGGTTAGCCGAGTGCGCCGCGACTCACGATGACAGCAACGAACCGGTCGCGACGCTTGTCGCGCCGAACACGAAAAATCTGGTCCGGGTGCGCCGCCTGCGGCGCGGTAGGGTTCAGGCGGATTGCGCCGCTGCTTCTGCGTGGGCGAGTGATGCCCGGTCGGCTGCAGCTTGTGCGGCAACCGCCATTTCGGCGGCCAGGTCGGCCTCGGGGTCGGATATGCCTGGAAACTCTTCGGCGCAGCGCCGCAACTCGTCGACCGTGTATCCCTCGCGCAACAAGGCCATGCGCAACCACGCCGGTTGGGCGCCTTGACCGTCCCAGCCCAGCATGGTGCGCGGGTGGCGATAACGATAAGGCGATGGTGCTGGTGGCGGTGGCGCGACGACTCGGGGTGCCACGCGCAACTCTCCCGGCGTGATGCGCCAGAAATCCATCAGCTTGCGGATCTTCAGCAGCGCAGCGAGTTTCTCTGGCGGGAAATCACTGAGATCGGTTTCTCGAATCATCGGGTATTTGAGCAGATAGCAGTCGGCCGCCATGACAGCAGCAGACAGATACTCCCTGGGTATGCATGAGAAGCGAGGCGCAAACGTACTGCAAGCGAACGCTCAGATCAAGTCCCGAGCGGTGTCAGCGGATTGCGGCAGTGAACGGAAGTGTCGCATACACCCATCGTCGACATCGGATGGCATATGTTCGGCAAACCCCAGATGGACATTTGTCGCGGCGTTGCTGCAACGCCGCGGGGTACCACCCAAGGCCATACAGACGGTATTGTGCTACCCACCAAGGTTGCCCGAGATTGCATTTTCGTTTCGGCGTCGAATATACCGTGTGCCGGTTGCTGCCTGAGTGTCGGGCAGGTTCTGTCGTTCTCGCAGATGTTTGGCCAATTCAGTCCTTGCTCGCCAACATGGTGCGCCGAGCCGGATCGTGAAGATCTGGTAAACATTGTGGCGCTTGGGCTATGCCCCACCGCGGGTCAGGCTTTACCGCGGCCGTCAGTGCGGCAAGTCGGTCAGCGCCTGGGCAAGAAAGTCGAAAACCAGCTTGAGCCGCTGGCTCGAACGCAACTCGCCGTGGGCGACCAGCCAGACCGGCAATGTCGGCAAGCTCTGCTTCGGCAACACACGGACCAGGTCGGAGCGGGTGGCCGCCAGCGCAGTGGTCGCCAGACCGATGCCGACACCAGCACACAGCGCTTGCCAATTGACGATGTAGTTGTCGCAACGCAGCCCGAAGAAGTGGCGATCGATCGGCACACCTGCGGCGCGGAATCCGTCGATCAGTTCGAACGAGCGGTCCATGCCGATCCAGCGGTGATCGCTGCCGACGATGTCGGCCAGTTCGGGTACCTCGCCATGGCGCGCCAGGTAGTCGGGGTGGGCAAAGAATCCCAGTGGCCAATCCGTCAGGTGGCGGGCGATGACGGCGCCCTGGCGCGGCGCCACCATACGCACGGCGATGTCGGCCTCGCGCTCGAGCAGGTTGTCGACGCGGTTGCTGGCAATCAGCTCGATGTCGATCTCGGGGTGCTGATGTGCCAACTCGGCCAGCAGCGGCGGCAATTGGCAAGCCGCCACCACCTCGCTGGCACTGATGCGCACCGTGCCGGCCAGGCCGTCGCGTTGTGCTGCCGCCAAGGGCGCCAGTGCATTCACGGCTGCCGCCATGTGGTCGATCGGCTCCTGCATGGCTTGCGCCAAGGTGGTCGGGCGCAGACGACGGCCGGTGCGCTCGAACAGGGGTGCGCCCAGGCTGGCCTCGAGTGCGGCCATCTGTCGAGACAAGGTCGGCTGACTCATGCCCAGGCGCTCGGCCGCCAGGGTGATCGAACCATGTTCGATCACCGCCGCGAAACACCGCAACAGATCCCAGTCCAGCCGGGCCAGATCGGGTGGTGTCCTGGTGGATGGTGAATTCACGACTTAACCTTCAGAAATGAATGTGACGCATGTTCGCATGCGTATTGTTTGAATGGCCGTGCGGTTGCACGATCACGGTCATCCCAGACAACCGAGGCCGTCATGTTCAGCGCACCCGTCATTTCGTGTCCACCCGTAGACGCCACGGCGCCACTCACCGACACCAGGCCGACGGCCGGCGCCGCGCGGCCCGCGCGACCGGCACGTGTGCTGGTTCTCGGTGCCAACGGCCGGTTCGGTCGTGCGGCGGTGTCGGCTTTTGCCAGCGCCGGTTGGCACGTCACGGCACAGGTCAGACGTGACACGGCAACTACCGAGGCCGCCCGGCGCCAGGGCATCGAGGTGGTGCTGGCGTCGTTTGCCGACCGCTTGCCCGACAAACCTGGAACTGGCACCGACCAGGCCAGCGCGCCAGGTGGCTCCGAACACGTGCCTGCGGCGACGCAGCACGAAGCACTTGTCCAAGCGGCACGCCAGGCCGACGTGATCGTTCACGCGCTCAATCCGGACTACACCCAGTGGGACAGCCACATGCCGGCACACACCGCCCAGGTCGTCGACCTGGCCTTGCAGGGACACGCACTGTTGATGCTGCCCGGCAATGTGTACAACTTCGGCTGCGAACTGCCGCCGGTGCTTGCCGAGTCGACGCCCTTTGTGGCCAACACACCCAAGGCCCGCCAACGCATCACACTCGAAGCCGCCCTCGTCCAAGCCGGGCGCCAGCACGGCCTGCGCAGCGTCGTCATTCGTGCTGGCAACTTTCTTGCGCCGGCCGGGCAAGGTGAGACCTGGCTCGACCTGGGCATGGGCCGCAAGCTGGCCCAGGGTGTGTACAGCCGGATGTCGAGCCAGGATGTGCCGACAGCCTGGGCCTGGCTGCCCGATCTGGCCCAGGTCTTCGTTCAGGTGGCCGAGCGACGCGAAGTGATGGCAGGGGCCGAACAGCCGCGTCATCAGGTGTTGCACTATGCCGGCCACACACTCACCGACAGCGATTTCAAGAGTGCCCTTGAGCGTGTGCTTGGCACCCGGTTACGCATCGCACATTTCCCGTGGTGGATGCTGCGCTTGCTGGCTCCGGTTGCGCCCATGTTCGCTGCCCTGGTCGAGATGCGGTACCTCAGTGAGCGGCCACATCGCCTGGACGACACACGCCTGCAGGCACTGCTCGGCCATGTTGCGCCACTGACACCCATCGATGCCTGCCTGCATGCCGCATTGGCCAAACAGCCCGTCGAGACGGGGCAAGTTGCCATCGCCGCCACTCGGGCGGGCTGAAGCGCGCAGCCGCAGATCTCTACAGGCCGCAACAAACAGTAGGCAAGACTTCTGCCGCGTGCTATAGTTGCGTTCTCAGTCGCGGAGTGGAGCAGTCTGGTAGCTCGTTGGGCTCATAACCCAAAGGTCGCAGGTTCAAATCCTGCCTCCGCAACCAAAGAACTCACAGAAGTTGCACAAGAAGAACAAGCACTCAGGTGCTCATGAAAGCCACCCACCGAGGTGGCTTTTTTGCGTCCGGTTCTGGCACGTCTCGACAACTTGTCTAGACAGGTTGTCGATGATGCTTTTCAGAGGCGCCTTTCGGAATTTTCAGTTGCGGCGCGTTTCGCCTGGGTCTTTCGACCATCGTCTGATGCCGTGATCGGCCCGAGGATGGCAAGCTGCCTCAGATCGTTGCAGTCTGTTTGCGGGCCTTGTGTGACAAGGACTTGCGTGAATGGTCCGGAAGATCTCCACAGGCTTGGGCACAGTTGTTGGGGATAAGGCGCCGTGAGCGTGCGAGGCTTAGTTGTCATCTTCGTCGACGTGGCAGGTGCTGCGTGCCATGCAAGCTTGCAGCGCGCGCAGGCGTTTGACGGTGCCGGTGCGATCGTCGAACTCGGCCACCATCAGGTCGAGGGCGCCGCGGCCCTCATGTACCTCGACCGGCAGCCATGGTGAGCCCTGCGCGGCCCACTGCGCGTCGCTCAGCGGCAACTCGCCGGTCAAGAAGATCTGACGGCAGTGGTCGCCACTGTCGAACGAGGTGGCCAAGGCCTGCCCCTTGTCGGCAGGCCGGCACAGACCATGCGCCAAGGTCTGGTCGAACACCAGAAGGTCGCCCGGTGCCAAGGCGAGATGCAGGCCAGCATGGGGCATCACGAACTCGATGTCGGCCAGGTCGAGTGCCAGTAGCCAGAACAGGCATCGCGACCAGTGGTGCGCCACGTCGTTGTGAAAGCCTGCGCCACACGAGGCCAGGAAGTCGATGCGGGTTTCGACGCTGAGGCGGTAACTTGCCAGGTCGTCGCCCAACACGCCGGTGAGGTGCAAGGCTGCGGCGATGTTGCCGGCCAGATCGGTGTCGTGTGGCGCGGCCGCGGCCAGTTCCGCCAGCGTCGTGGTGGCGTAGTCGATGTCCGAGAAGGCCTCGATGGTGACGCGTGGGTAGCCGTTTGCCGCCAGGCTGACGAGCGAGCGGTCATGCAGCACACCACCCCGCACGAGATGCACCTGGCCGTAAGGCGCACGGGCATCGAAGGCATGGTGCGACTCGTCGCTGCGCACTGCGAAGCACCGGTAGGGGCTGGGAGCCACGACATCGAGGCGGATGAGGTGGTGAATCAGGCGCGACGGCATGGCGCATTGTCGCGACAGGCCGATCGATGCTGCCGACCGGTCAAGGCCGGCGCGGCCGATGTGTCGCGTACCTGCGCTGCGACTAGAGTCGCCACCTACCGAACAACACGCGCCTGCATCCCGCCATGAACAGACTGCAACTCGAGCTGCACCGCCTGTACCTGACCCAGGAGTCCGCCGGCCAGGATGCACCGGCCGTCGAGCCCTACCCGATCGACCCGGGCCCGGTCGCAGCCAGCCTGAATGATGTCGTGCCAGGCCACGGTTCACTTGATACCAGGCCGATCGACACCATTACGAGCGGCGACCTGATCGATGCCCAAGGGCGGGTGCGCGCGTTGGTGCTCGAACTGGCGCGGCCGGCCGATTGGCCAACGCTGTCGGCGGTGTGGAACGCTGTGCAGACCGATCTTGAACTGCCCGCACCGGCCATTGCCGTCAATGGTCGGGACGGTTATCAACTCTGGTTTTCGCTCGCTCAGCCCGTGCCTGCAGCACAAGGGCTCGATTGGCTCGATGCCTTGCGCCAGCGCTACCTTGCTGAGGTCAAGCCGCAGCGCGTGGCCTTGCTGCCTGTGGCGCCTGCGTCGACGACAGACGCCACAGCCGCGCTGCCCACGCGGCATGCCGACCTGGTGCCTGCACTGCAGCCCGACAGTGGTGTGTGGTCGGCCTTTGTCGCGCCCGATCTGGCCCCCATGTTCGCCGACGAACCCTGGCTCGATCTGCCGCCCAATCTGGACGGCCAGGCCAAGCTGCTGGCGCGGCTGGTGAGCATGCAGGCGGCCGACGTCGAACGAACTCTTGGGCTGCTCAGGTCCAGCCCCGCGCTCATGGCAGCGGCTGCCGAGCCTCCTGCCACGCCAGAGGCCACGACTGCCACCAGGTACGTGGCGCAATTGTCAGGTGACCCGATCGGCATCGACCCGGCGTCGGACGGCCAGCCGCTAGACCCGAAGGTCTTTCTGCAGGGCGTCATGAGCGACGACCGTGTGCCGCTGGGTTTGCGCATCGAGGCAGCCAAGGCCTTGTTGACCTGCGCCCCGACATCAGGACCACGGTGACGGGCACCGCGGCCGACACGGTGAGCGCGTGCGACCATGTCCGCTGGTTGCCGGATCCGGCGCGTCACTCCATGGTGATCTTGCGATCACGGATCACGCGGCCCCACGTGGTCGATTCACTGGCGATCTCGGTGGCCAGTTCGTCGCGGCTGCCCGGCTGCGGCGGCAGGCCATGTTTGTTGAGTTCAGTGATGACTTCGGGTGCCTTCAGCACTTTGACCAACTCGGTGTTCCAACGCTCCAGCACGGGCTTGGGTACCTTGGACGAGGCCACGAAGGCATACCAGTTCGACGCGCTGTAGCCGGCGTAACCCGACTCGGCAATCGTCGGGATGTTGGGCAACTGGGGCAGGCGCTTGGGGCCGGTGGAAGCCAGCGCGATCAACTTGCCACTCTCGATGTGGGGCTGCGCGGTGGAGTAGGTCGAGTAGTAAGCTGCCACCCGCCCGCCCAGCAGATCCTGCAGCGCCGGTGCGCCGCCCTTGTAGGGCACGTGCACGGTGTCGATCCTGGCCATGTCGTTCATCAGTTCACCGGCCAGGTGCGAGGCCGAGCCGGCCCCGGTGGATGCGTAGTCGATCTTGCCCGGGTTCTTGCGCGCATAGTCGATGAACTCGGCGAAGGTCTTGATCTTCAGGCCCGCATGCACCACCAGCACGTTCGGGAAGTTCACCCCCATGGTGATGGGCGCCAGGTCCTTGACCGGGTCGTAGGGCAGCTTCATCAGATGCGGCGCAATGGCCAGCGGGCCAACCGAACCGAACAGCAACACCGAGCCGTCGCCAGGCCCGGTCGCCACGTAGTGATGGGCGATGTTGCCGCCGGCACCGGGCTTGTTCTCGATCACCACCGTCAGGCCGGTGTTGTCGGCCAACTTCTTGCCGATGATGCGGGCGGCTGTGTTCGCTGCCCCGCCGGCAGCAAAGCCGACGACGATGGTGACGGACTTCTTTGCCGGCAAATCCTGCGCGGCGGCAGTCCAGGGCAAGGTGGCGGCAGCGGCGGCTGCAACCAGGCTGATCAGGGTTCGGCGTTGCATGGGGGTCTCCTCGGGTGGTTGTGGTGCAGGGTGGAAAGGCGCAAGGCAACCATCGCTGGATCGGATTGCGCATCAGGTTCATATGCCTCAGTCAGTCGGCGCCCAGGCCGACCGGGTTGGCTTGTCGTTTCTCGACGGCGTTGCGCAGCAAGGCGGCGCTGCGATAGACGCCGTGGGCGAACTTGCCGTAAGGCAGCGTGGCGAACAGCGCCATCACAGCGCCCAGGTGCAGGCACAGCCAGGCCGTCATCCAGCTGCTGCCACCGGCCAGCCACAACCCCAGGCCGCTGATCGAGGTGAGAAACAGCAGGGCGATGAACCCGCGGTCCATGCCGCGTTGTGCCGGGTCACCGTGCAGGACATGGCGGCGCAGGTTGAGCCACCACAGGCCGGTGGTGCCGACGACCAGGCTGATGCCACCCGCCACACCCAGCAACTTGGGCAGCGACAACAACGGGTACGGCGCCTGCCAACCCAGCAGGTAGTGGCTGAGGGTGCCCACACTGGTGGCGGCGAAACACAGCATGAAGCCATAGAAGGTGGCGTGGTGAAAGCGCCTGCGCGCATGGGTCCAGGCGTCGTCCTCGTTGTTGCAGCCTTCGCCGTGGCCACCGCCGAGGTAGGTGAGCGCCAGTGCGTGGTGGGCTGCTTCGGCCGATGCCGGCGGCGTCGCGGGTCGACCGCTGGTGGCCGGTGTCACGTCATGCATGAAACGCCGCACACCCATGGCCAGGGCCAGCACGGCGAAGACGAACACCGGCGCGAACAGGTTCACCAGCAAGCCATGTGGAAACACGTCGTAGAAAGTCGCCGAGGTCCCACTCGGCCGAGACGCGCCTTGCAGCGCCGCCAGGCCCAGGAACAGCGCCAGCCCGATCGTCAGCGCCAGAGCCAGCGTCAGCCCGTTGTCTTGGTAGAGCCTGCCCAGTGGCGCCGGCCAGGCGTAATCGGCATAGGTGCGGCCACGCACCTGCGCCATGGCGCGTGGCACGTTGACTGCAAATTCGTGCGGCGGCGCGTATTGGCAGGCATGCAGACAAGCACCGCAGTTGTGGCACAGATTGGCCAGGTAGTGCACGTCGGCATGGCCGAAGTCGAGCCGGCGCGTCATGGCCGGGAACACCGCGCAAAATCCCTCGCAGTAGCGACAGGCATTGCAGATGGTCAGCACGCGGCTGGCTTCGGATTCTGCGGTGTGTGTGGCTGCGGACGAGTCATTGCCCGTGGCCGTGGACGTGGCTGTCGATCTGGTCGTGGCCATGGGTACCACCTGGCCTTCGGCCAGCGCACGGGCCTGGCGCGTCAGTTCGTCAAGCGTGGGAATGGCGGGCCTCCTGTGTCGTCGTGGCTTGGGTGCCTGGCCCGGCCAGTGCGGCGTGTGCCGCCTGCTCACCGGCGATACGGCCGAAGGCCGTGCCGATCGACATGCCCACCCCTGCGGTGTAGCCCTTGCCGAGCACGTTGCCGGCCATCATCTCGCCGGCCACAAACAGGTTGTCGCTGGCCTGGCCGCCAAAACGCACGGCGGCTGTCTCGTCGGTGTGCAGGCCCAGGTAGGTGAAGGTGATGCCCGGGCGCAGCGCGTAGCCGTAGAACGGCGCGGTGTCGATGGGGCGGGCCCAGTGGCTCTTCTGTGGTGTCAGGCCGGTGGTGGGGCAATCGTCCAGCACGGTGTGGTCGAAGTGGCCGACATGGTCGATGCGGCAGGCCTGGTTGTAGTCGTTCAGTGTCGCCATGAACGTGGCCTCGTCCAGACCGAGCTTGCCGGCTAGTTCAGGCAGGCTGTTCGCCATGACACCCGGAAACACCGGTGGCATGAAACGCCCCACCGCCTTGGCGTCGATAACGGACCAGGCGATCTGCCCGGGCTGCTGCGCCACCAGGCGGCCCCAGATGGCATAGCGCTTGGGCCAGAAGTCCTCACCCTCGTCGTAGAAGCGGCGCGCCTCGCGATTGACCACCACACCCAGGCTGACGCAGTCGATGCGGGTGCAGATGCCGCCGTCGTACAGCGGCGCACGGGCGTCGATGGCCACCATGTGCGCCTGCGTCGGGTCGCCGATGGCATCGGCGTGATGGTCGTCGATCAAGTGGCGCAGCAGCGTGCCCTGGTTGAACCGGGTGCCGCGGATCAGGAAGTTGTCGGCCGGCCACTCACCACGTTCGTTGCGGCCCCAGGCCTCGCGCAGCCAGGCGCGGTTGGACTCGAAGCCGCCAGCTGCGAGCACACAGGCCTTGGCCGTGATGCGTTCGTCGCCCACCCAGGCCGCCAGGAATCGTCCGTCCTGCAATTCAATGCGCTGCACCGGCGCCTCGTAACGCACCTGCACGCCAAGCTGCTGCGCGCTGCGGTAGTAGGCGTTGACCAGCGCCTTGCCGCCGCCCATGAAGAAGGCGTTGGTGCGCGCCACATGCAACGCGCCCGATAGTGGTGGCTGAAAGTGCACGCCGTGCCGACGCATCCAGGGCCGGCAACTGGACGAGGCGCGGATCGTCAGCCGTGCCAGCGCCTCGTTGGTCTGACCGCCGGTGACCTTGAGCAGGTCCTGCCAGAACTCTTCTTCGGGATAGGCCTCCACCAGCACATCCTGCGGCGCGTCGTGCATGCAGCGCAGGTTGCGTGTGTGGGCCGAGTTGCCACCGCGCAGATCACGGGGTGCCGCCTCGAGCAGCAACACACGAGCGCCCGCTTCGGCGGCCATCAGCGCTGCACACAAGGCGGCGTTGCCACCGCCGATCACCAGCACGTCCAGCTCCGTCACGTCGTCACTCCTGCAACCATGGTGGCACTGTAGGCAGGCCACCGGCTGGCCGCCAGAGCGTCGATGGCAAGGGGGTTTCAGGCTTCGTGAAACGAGGCGCCGATCCAGCGGCCCTCGCTCACAAGCGTGCGGGCGACCTCGGTCAGCACCACCCGTGCAGCCAGGGCAGCGGGCGAGAGTTCGTCGTCCGACAAGCTGACCAGAAGGTTGGGTCGGCGCGCATGCGTATTGCTGATCTGCACCAGCACCACCGCGTCGCTGCGCAGACGCAGCGTCGCCGCACCGGGCTGGATCGTGGCGCCCAGTCCGGCCGACACGGCGTCCATCAACAGCGCCAGGCCGTCGATCTCGGCCACCACCTTGGGTGTGCTGCGGGCGCGGGCGAAGGCCTTGTCGACCAGGGCACGCAGGCCATGCGGGCCGCTGGGCAGGATGAGCGGCAGATCGGTGAGTTGCTCGATGCGGATGCGCGGCGTGTCGGGCAGCCCGGGCAGGTCACGCAGCCCCATGGCGTAGAGCCGCTCCTGCAGCAGCGGTGTCACGCTCCAGGCCTGTGTGGGCTCGACCTGGAACATGATGGCCAGATCGAGCTGACGCGCCCCCAGCATGCGGCCGAGGTGGCCGGACAGGCTTTCCACCAGATGCAGCCTCACCTCGGGGTAACGCTCGCGCATGGCGGCGATGAGCGGCAAGCCCAGCACACTCGCCGTCGACGGTGCCAGGCCCACGCTCACATGGCCCGACAGGCGGGCCTGCTGCGCCGCCAGCACTGCATGGTCGGCATGGCGCAGCGCCAGCTGGGCCTGGCGCCAGAACGCCAGGCCCGCGTCGGTGGGGATGACACCCTTGGAGGTGCGCTGCAGCAGCCGGGTCGACAGCTCACTTTCGAGCCGGCTGACCTGCTGACTGAGCGCCGAGGTGACGACACCCAGCGCAGCCGCCGCCTGGCTGAAGCTGCCGTGTTCGACGACCTTGACGAAGTAGCGCAGTTGGCGAAGTTCCATGGCTGGAATCTGCCACGAAACGGCGCGTGCCGATGTGGGGTGGCCCCTGGGCAGGACCACACCAGGCCCGAGTCGCCCGCGGCCCCGCGTGAGCGTGGCCGGTCAGAAACGGTAGGTGATGCCTGCCTCGTAGCCCGTCGAGGTGCCGCCGGCCACCAGTCCGGCGCGCCCACCAGGAATACTGAACTTGGCAGCACCGTCGTTGGAGATGCGTGCCAGGCTGGCGTACATCGATGCTTCCTTGGACAGGTTGAACACGTAGCCGACACCGAACTTGCTGGCGTCGTCCGCTTCGATCGACGTGGCGCCGACCTGTCCCGACATGTTGGCCTTGACCATCGAGGCCTTGACCTGGTGCTTGCCGAAGGTGCCCAGCGCCGCGATCATGAGATTGGTCTGCTTGGACTGGTCGTACTTCAACTGACGCCAGGCCCCCGATAGCCGCACCGGGCCGACATCGACGCTGGCGCCGAGTGCCACGTCCTTGAACTTGCCGACGGTGGTCAGGCTGTTCTGTGAACTCTGGGTTGCGGCGGAGACATGCAAGCCGGGGGCTGCGTAGCCCAGGCGCAGGCCGGCCACCTTGGCCCGCCCGGCCGTGGCATCGTTGCCCTCGCCCGGCGCGAACAGCAGGCCGCCCTCGACACCGCCGAGTGCAGGCATCAGGTACTGCACCGTGTTGTCGGCCCGCACAGTGGTGTTGTCGTTGGCGGCGAAGGCCGATTTGATCGGGCCCGCCGGCGTGGCGGTGAAGAAGTCGGCCGACCTGGCCACGCCCACGTACGAGAAGGGGTCGTAGCGTGTCCACACGGTGTAGGTCGGCACGAAGTCGCGGCCCAGGCGCAACTCACCCAGGGTCTTGCTGGCCACCATCACCACGGCGCGGCGATCCCAGAACTTGGTCGCCGAAGCTTCGGTTCCGCTGTCGGCCGCCAGGCCATGCTCGAAGTTGAAGCCCGCGCTGAGTCCGTCGGGGAGTACCTGGCTGCCGCGCAAGCCCACCCTGCTGGTGGAGGCTGAACCACTGACCTCGGACTGCAACGAGCCCACTCCCTGATTGTTCACGTTGCGCAGCGCCAGGTCGGCGATGCCATAGAACGTCAGAGTGGACTGGGCCTGGGCCGATGTGAGGGTGGCCAGGGTGAACAGGCCGGCGGCCAGGAGTTTGTGGTTCATGTGGGTGGTCTCGGTTGACGGTCGGGGTGAAGAGGGCTCGCATGATCCCGGTCACCTTTGCACCCAACAATTGCAAAGATCCAAACGATTGATAGCGCGGGAGCATGAGTGGCCGCAGCGATGCGTGAGCCGGCAGGCCAGCCACCCAACCGGGCGTTCATGCGTAAGCCGCATCAATCGTTCTGGATATTGCATTTCCGCAAGGCACGCCGGCCGACCACACTGCGTGCCCATGACGCCTGCCGCTGTTGGCGCCACCAAGGAGACCCTCTTGACTTCTTCACACCAAGATCCGAGCGCCTGGATCGGCCGCAGCGAGACGGTGCACGACACCATCGGCGCCACGCCTGTGATCGCCCTGACCGCCACCCTGGACCACGCCGCGGCCGAGGTGGTGGCGGGCACCACCCTGCCGCCGCTGTGGCACTGGCTGTACTTCCTGCCCATGCACCGGCAGTCGGACATCGGGCCCGACGGGCACGCGAAACGCGGCGGTTTCCTGCCCCCGGTGGCGTTGCCGCGGCGCATGTGGGCCGGCAGCCAGTTCGAGTTCCGCGCGCCCGTGCGGGTGGGTGACCGGGTGGCGCGCACCTCGACCATTGCCGACGTGACCACCAAGGACGGCCGCACCGGTCGGCTGGTCTTCGTGAAGGTGCGCCATGAACTGCGCTGCAACGGTGCGGCCGACCCGGCGCTGGTGGAGTTCCACGACATCGTCTACCGCGAGGCACGCCAGCCCGGCGACGTTGAACCCCCGCCCGTGCCGGCCCCGACAGGTGCACCCTGGCAGCGCGAGGTCGTGCCCGACGACGTGCTGCTGTTTCGCTACTCGGCGCTCACCTTCAACGGCCACCGCATCCACTACGACCGCAAGTACGTCACCGAGGTCGAGGGCTACCCCGGCCTGATCGTGCACGGCCCGCTCATCGCCACGCTGCTGATGGACCTGCTGCGCCGCGAGCTGCCGCAAGCCGACGTGGCGAGCTTTCGCTTCAAGGCGGTGCGGCCTACCTTCGACCTGCATCCGTTCAAGGTCAACGGCGAACTGCAGGCCGACGGCAAGACCGTGCGCCTGTGGGCGCAGGACCACGAGGGCTGGCTGACCATGGACGCCACCGCCGTGCTGCGCTGAGAAGGCGTGAATGAACCTGCTGCGCAACCCAATCTCGCGCCGGCTCCTTCAGACCTTCTGAGTCGCGCTGATTGCCCGCCCCGCAACCCCTCACGAGACCCTCGATGCAACCTCTACTAGGCCTGACCGTCGTGACGCTGGAGCACGCGATTGCTGCGCCCTTCGCGACCCGCCAGCTCGCCGACCTCGGTGCCCGCGTGATCAAGATCGAGCGCCCCGGCACGGGTGACTTCGCGCGTGGCTATGACGCACGGGTGAAGGGCCTGGCCTCGCACTTCGTCTGGACCAACCGGTCGAAAGAGAGCGTGACGCTGGACGTCAAGCACCCCGAGGCCGCCAAGCTGCTCGAGCGCCTGGTGATCGAGAAGGCCGACGTGGTGGTGCAGAACCTGGCGCCCGGCGCCGCCGCCCGGCTTGGGCTGGGCTACGAACGGCTGGCGGCGCTCAAGCCCGGCATCATCGTGTGCGACATCTCGGGCTACGGCGCCGACGGCCCCTACCGCGACAAGAAGGCCTACGACCTGCTGATCCAGAGCGAGGCGGGTTTTGTCTCGGTCACCGGCACGGCCGACGAGCCCTGCAAGGCCGGGTCGTCGATCGCCGACATCGCCGCGGGCATGTACGCCTACAGCAACATCCTGGCCGCGCTGCTGCAGCGGGGCCTCACGGGCAAAGGCCGGCACATCGACATCTCGATGCTCGAAGCCCTCACCGAATGGACCAGCTACCCGCTCTACTACGCCTTCGAAGGCGCCGCGCCGCCGCCGCGCACCGGCGCTGCCCACGCCACCATCTACCCCTACGGCCCCTTTCCCACCGGGGCGGATGGCGGCAGCGTGATGCTGGGCCTGCAGAACGAGCGCGAGTGGGTCAACTTCTGCGACAAGGTGCTGCTGCAACCCGCCCTGGCCACCGACCCGCGGTTTGACGGCAATGCCAAACGTGTGGCCGAACGCGCCGCGCTGCATGTGTTGATCGTCGAGGCCTTCCGGCCCTTGACCGCACCGCAGGTGGTCGAGCGGCTCGAAGCAGCGCAGATCGCCAACGCCCGCGTCAACACCATGGCTGATGTCTGGGCGCATCCGCAACTGGCCGCGCGCCAGCGCTGGCGCGAGGTCGGCTCACCCGCCGGCCCTGTGCCGGCTCTGCTGCCGCCCGGCAGCTGGGACACCGAACCGCGCATGGACCCGGTGCCGGCCCTGGGCGAACACACCGAGGCCGTGCTGGCCGAACTGGGCCTGGACGGCGCCGCGGTGCAGGCGCTGCGTGTTGCCAAGGCGATCTGACGTGAACACGTCCGCCCCTGCACCCCAGGCACCCTGCGGCCCTGCGGCTGGCGACGCAGCGCGACCTCACACCCTGGCCGCCCGCAGCTACCTCTTCGTGCCCGGCAACCGGCCCGAGCGTTTTGCCAAGGCCCTGGCCAGCGGTGCCGATGTGGTCGTGCTCGACCTGGAGGACGCCGTCGCAAGCGACGCCAAGCCCGAGGCCCGCGACGCCATCGCCAGCTGGTGGGCCGGCGCGCCCGTGGCCGAACGCGAGCGGGTGGCCGTGCGCATCAACGACGCCACCGCCCCCTGCCACGGCGACGACCTGCAGCTGCTGCGCGAGTTGGGCATACACGCCCTGATGCTGCCCAAGGTCGAGACGCCCGAGCACATCGCCGCGCTGCTGGCCGTACTGCCGCAGGCACGCGTGCTCGCACTGGTCGAGAGTGCCCGCGGTGTGGCCGGGGTCGACGCGCTGGCCGCCTGCACGGGCGTGACCCGCCTGGTGTTCGGCACGCTCGACTACGCGCTCGACCTCGACCTGGACATCACCGAGCACAGCGATGGCCTGTCCTACGCTGCCAGCCGGCTGGCCATCGCCTCGCGCGTGGCCGGGCTGGCTGCGCCGGTGGCAGGTGTCACGCCGCAGATCGACGACGACGCCCGCCTGCTCGCCGACCTGGCCTGGGCGCGCCGCCACGGCCTGTCGTCCAAGCTGTGTGTTCACCCGAAGCAGGTGGGCGCCCTCCACGCCGCGCTGGCACCCAACGACGCCGCCCTGGACTGGGCCCGCCGCGTGCTGGCCGCCGAAGCCGCCTCGCCCGGCGCCGCCAGGCTGGACGGTCGCATGATCGATCGCCCGGTTGTTCTGCAGGCCCGACGCACGTTGCAGCGCGCCGCGCGCTGACCTGCACCACGCCGCACCGACACCATCACTCCTCCAACACTTCAGCGAGACATTCCGCACCATGGCTTCCACCATCATCGATTCCGCCATCTTCCAGGGCATCTTTAGCAGCGATGCCATGCGTCATGTGTGGTCGGACGAGAACCGCACGCAGAAGTACCTGGACATCGAATGCGCCCTGGCCAAGGTGCAGGGACGACTGGGGCTGATCCCGCAGGAGGCGGCCGACGAGATCATGAGCCACTGCCGGCTCGACCAGATCAACCTCGTCAAGCTGCGCGCCCAGACCGAACGCATCGGCTACCCCATCCTGGGCGTGGTGTCGCAGCTCAACCTGCTGTGCCGCGACAAGCTGGGCGAGTATTGCCACTGGGGTGCGACGACGCAGGACATCACCGACACCGCCACCGTGCTTCAGATCCGCGAGGCGCTGGACATCGTCGACGCCGAACTGGCCGCCATCTCGGCCGCCATGGCCAAGCTGGCGCGTGACCATCGCGACACGCCGGTGATCGGGCGCAGCAACCTGCAGCAGGCCATCCCGGTCACCTTCGGCTACAAGGTGGCCGGGCTGCTGGCCGCCATCGAACGGCATCGCGAACGTGTCGCCCAGCTGCGCCCGCGGGTGCTGGTGGGCGAGTTCGCGGGCGCGGCCGGCACGCTGGCCAGCCTGGAGATCGGCGCGATGGACACCCAAGCCGGCCTGTGCGCCGAGCTCGGCCTGGGCCAGCCGCTGATTGCCTGGCACACCATCCGCGACAACATCGCCGAGGTGGGCGCCGTGCTCGGCCTGATCGGCGGCACGCTGGGCAAGCTCAGCATGGACGTGAAGCTGATGATGCAGACCGAGGTGGGCGAGGTGCAGGAGCCCTACTACCACGGCCGCGGCAGCAGCAGCACCATGCCGCAAAAGCGCAACCCCATCAGCAGTGCCTATATCCACGGCGCCATCAGCGTGTTGCGCCAGCATGCCGCCGCGCTCATGGACGCCATGGTGGCCGACCACGAACGCAGCACGGGGCCGTGGCAGATCGAATGGATCGTGCTGCCCGAGGCCTTCTGCCTGCTGGCCGGTGCACTCAAGCAAAGCCGCGTCGTCGTCGAGGGGCTCGAGGTCGACCCCGTGGCCATGCGCCGCAACCTGGACATGACCCACGGTCTGGTGATGAGTGAGGCCGTGATGATGGGCCTGGGCCCCGCCATTGGCCGCGAATACGCCCACGACCTGGTCTACGACATCTGCCGCGAGGCCGTGAAGCAGCAGCGCCCGCTGCTCGATCTGCTGTGTGAACACCCCGAGATCAACGTGCATCTCGACCGCACCGCCCTGGCTGCGCTGTGCGAACCGTCCAACTACTCGGCCAGTCGGGCCACATGGTCGACCGCGTGCTGGCCTCGTTGCGCTGAGATCCAGGCCGACATGCTGGCTACAAGCCGTCGACGACCGGCCTGCACAGTGCGGGCGGGTTGGTCAGTCCGGCCGCGCAGGCGCGTTGTTTCGCTGGCGAGTGATCACGCCGCCACCTTGCGCGCGGTCTTGCGTTTGGTCGGCTTCATCTCGAGCAGGAAGTCGTAGAGCTGCTGCGCCGAGGGTGACAACGAGCGCCCCTTGCGCCGGATCAGCCCCACGCGGCGAGTCACCACCGGGTCGCTCAGCGGCACGCTGACCAGCAGCGGATGGTCCGGCCCCGGCATGGCCAGCGAGGGCACGGCTGCCACCCCCAGGCCGGCCTCGACCAGGCCGATCATGGTGGTCACATGTTGCGCCTCGTAGATGCTCTGCGGGCGCCCGCTCACATGGGCCAGGGCCTGGTCGAGCAACAGGCGGTTGCCGGATGACTTGGTGACCGAGATGTAGTCGTACTGCGCCACGTCGGCCCAGGTCACCCCGCGCTTCTTCGCCAGCGGGTGATCACGCCGGCAGGCGGCCACGAAACGGTCTTCCAGCAAGGGTTGAAACTCGATGTCGCTCTCCTGACCCCCGACGAAGTTGAGGCCGAAGTCGGCCTCGCCGCGGGCCACCGCGGCCAGCACCTCGTTGGCACTGGCGTCGAACACCTTGACGCGGATCTTGGGATACCGCTCGTGGTAGCGCCGGATCACCTGCGACAGGAAGTAGTAGACGGTCGACGGCACACAGGCGATCGCCACCTCGCCCATACGTGTGGCGGCCACACCGCGGATGCCCAGCAGCGTGTGATCCAGGTCGTCGAGCAACTGCTCCACCTTGCGCGCGAAGTCGCGCCCGACTGAGGTCAGTGTCACGCTGCGTGTGGTGCGTTCGAGCAGGCGCACGCCCAGCGCCTGCTCGAGCTTGTCGATGCGCCGGCTGAACGCCGGCTGCGAGATGTGCACCGTCTCGGCCGCCTTGCGGAAGTTGCTCAGCTCGGCGACGGCGCGAAAGGCCAGCAGGTCGTTGAGATCGAAGTTGATGGCCATGGCGCAGGTCGGGTGAGGTGTAGGGTCAGTCGGTCACTGATGCCGATTCTGGATCAATCAATCCCAACCATGCAATTCACCAACATGTCTGCGATGTCGATCATTGCTGCCATGACAACAGACATCCCTTGTGTGCTGATGCGGGCAGGTACCTCGCGCGGCCCCTTCTTCTTGCGCGAATGGCTGCCCGAAGACGAGGTCTCCCGCGACGAGGCGCTGATCGGCGCCATCGGTGCCTCGGACCTGCTGCAGCTCGACGGCGTGGGTGGCGGCAGCACGCTCACCAGCAAGGTCGCCATCGTGTCGCGCTCGCGTGAGCCGGGGTGTGATGTGGACTACCTGTTCGCCCAGGTCGGCGTGGGTCAGCGTTCGGTCGACACCCGGCCCAACTGCGGCAACATGCTGTCGGGTGTGGCTCCTTTCGCCATCGAGCAGGGTCTGGTGCAGGCACGGGATGGCCAGACCACCGTGCGGGTGTTCAACGTCAACACCCGCTCGCGCATCGACGTCACCGTGCACACACCGGGCGGGCGTGTCACCTACCTGGGCGACACACGCATCGACGGCGTGGCCGGCACGGCCGCGCCGATCCGCCTCAACTTTCTCGACGCCTGGGGCGCGGTGACCGGCTCGGTCTTCCCGACCGGCCGACGCATCGACGACATCGACGGCACGCCCATCACCTGCATCGACGCGGCCATGCCGCTGATGGTGGTGCGCGCTGCCGATCTGGGCCTCACGGGCCGCGAGTCCCCCGCCGAGCTGGATGCCGACACCGCTCTGCTG
Organism: Candidatus Intricatilinea gracilis; assembly: GCA_016702605.1. GTDB lineage: Bacteria > Pseudomonadota > Gammaproteobacteria > Burkholderiales > Burkholderiaceae_C > Sphaerotilus > Sphaerotilus gracilis. Next base: position 351,007 of record JADJDQ010000002.1, on the reverse strand, counting down.
CGCCGCCTGGAAGCCCTGCGCCTGGCCGCCGGTGAGCGCATGGGCCTGGGTGACGTGTCGACCAGCGTGGTGCCCAAGCCGGTGATCGTGAGCGCGGGCGACAGCGCCACCAGCATCACCTCGCGTTACTTCACGCCGCGGCGCTGCCATGCCTCGCATGCCGCCACCGGCGCCATCGGCGTGGCGACGGCCTTTGCCTTGCCCGGCACGGTGGCGAGCTCGGCCACGGGCCTGCCAGGCCGCCAGCAGGTGACGGTGCTGCACCCGCAGGGGCGCATCGACGTCGAGGTCGAACTCGGCGGCGAAGGAGACGAGGTGCGCATCGAACGGGCGTCGCTCGTGCGCACGGCCCGCAAGATCCTGGAAGGGCAGCTGCACCTTCCCGACTATGTTTTTTCCAAACCCTTCGATGGAGACAGGACGATGAAGACCCTGATCGCCCCCGCTGTTGCAGCGGCCCTGAGCCTGGCCTCGCTGACGGCGCTGGCCTTTCCCTCCAAGACCATCACCATCGTCGTGCCCACCGCCGCTGGCGGCGCCAACGACGCCATGGCGCGCACCATCGCGCAAAAGCTCGGGCCCATGCTGGGTCAGACCATCATCATCGACAACCGCGCCGGCGCCAACGGCTCGATCGCCAGCGAATACGTCGCCCGCGCCGCGCCGGACGGCCACACGCTGATGCTCGGCTACATCGCCACCCACAGCATGAACCCGGCGCTGCAGAAGCTGCGCTACGACCCGGCGACCGACTTCGAGCCCATCGGCCTGGTCGGCTATTCACCCACCCTGATGGTGGCCAACGCCAACGTGCCGGTGAAGGACGTGAAGGACCTGGTCGCCCAGCTCAAGGCCAAGCCCGACAAATACACCTATGCCTCGGCCGGCAACGGTACGGCGCCGCACTTCGCGGCCGAACTGTTCAAACTCAACACCGGCGTGGTGATGCTGGGCGTGCCCTACAAGGGCTCGGCGCCGGCCATCAGCGACACCATGGGCGGGCAGACCCAGTTCATGTTCCCCAGCCTGTTCACGGCCTACCCGCACGTCAAGTCCGGCAAGCTGCGCGCTATGGCCGTGGCCGGCCCCAAGCGTGTGCCGAGCATGCCGGATGTGCCCACCTTGAAGGAGGCTGGTGTCGACGGTGTCGATGTGACGCAGTGGTACGCCATCTTTGCGCCCGGCAAGACGCCCAAGCCCATCATCGACCAGCTCAACAAGGCGCTGAATCAGGTGCTTGCCGACAAGGACGTGATCAAGCGCATCGAGGACCACGGCGCGGATGTCGAGTCGAGCACGCCCGAGCAACTCGGCGCCATGGTCAAGAGCGAACTGGCCAAGTGGAAGCGCGTCGTGGAAAAGGCTCGGCTGACCGCGGACTGACGACGACCGCAGAACGGCGCACTTGGATCTGGTCCGGGGACGGTCCTGACACCTTCGGCCCAGTGCAAAGACGTGGCGCACGAAGTGCCAGCCCGGCAGCGGCTTCGAGAAGGGTGTCACGGCTCGGTTGGCGAAGCGTGTGACGCCGATGGCGCGTCAGTAGCTCTTCACATGAGCCAGTGCGCCGCAGTCGACCTTGTGCATCGTCGGGATGGTCATGATCCAGATCGGCAAGCCCGCCGGCACGTCGAGCACGGCCGACAGCACACCCGGTGTGGTGCCGAACGGGCCGACTGCCACGAGGGCACGAAAGATGCGCAGGCGCACCTCTTGTGCGAGTGCGGCCAGTGCGGTGACGGCGGCCTGTTCTTCCATGATTCTGCGGTTTGGACATGTCAGGGTCCGTCTATCGACCTGATCTCGTCGGTGTGCCGCGGGTCGCGCTGCTGCGCCAGCACTCGCAGCACCAGCCGTGTCAACGCCAGCGGGTCGATGGGTTTGGCGATGTGGCCGACCATGCCGGCTTGCAGGCACTTGGCGCGGTCTTCTTCGAAGGCATGGGCAGTCTGGCCGACGATGGGCAGTCTGGGGGCCAGCGCCCTGATCCGCCGTGCCGCTTCGTAGCCGTCCATCACCGGCATCTGGATGTCCATCAGCACGATGTCGAAGGTGTCCGGGCCATCGTCGACCAGGCGTTGCACGGCCGCTGCGCCGTCACCCACCATCACCAGGCGGGCACCCTGGTCGCGCAGGCTGGTCTCGAGCATCATGCGGTTGACCTCGTCGTCCTCGGCCAGCAGGATGGTGATGCCTTCGAGCGACGGGTCGTTCAGCTGCGCGGTCGGGCTGTCATCGGCATGCAGTTGCCGGGCCGGGGCGATGTAGGGCAGGCGCAGCTCGAACATGCTGCCGCTGCCGGGCGTGCTCTGCACGGTGATCTGGCCCTGCATCAGCTCCGCCAGGCGCTTGCAGATGGCCAGGCCCAGGCCGGTGCCGCCGAACCTGCGGGTGGTCGAGCCGTCGGCTTGCTGGAAGGGATTGAAGATGTCGTGCAACTGGCTGGCCGACATGCCGATGCCGGTGTCGGTGACCCGAAACACCAGCTGCCTGTTCAGCAACAAGGCCGACAACGTGACGCTGCCGCTTTCGGTGAACTTGACGGCGTTGCTGAGCAGGTTCAGCAGCACCTGACCCAGGCGCAGCGGGTCTCCCACACAACTGGCCGGCAGGTCGGCTGACCTGAGCTGTCGCAGGTCGAGCTTCCTGGCGCGGGCGCGGTCGGCCACGAGTTGCACGGCCTCGTCGAGCACATCACCGAGCGTCAGTTCGGTGGCCTCGATGCGCAGCTTGCCGGCGTCGATCTTCGAGAAGTCGAGGATCTCGTCGACGATGCCCAGCAATTGTTTGCCCGACACGAGGATCTTGTCGAAGGCGTTGCGAGCCTTGTCGGGGTCGGCGTGGTGGCGCCTGCCGATGTGGGCGAAACCCAGCACGCCGTTCATCGGCGTGCGGATCTCGTGGCTCATGTTGGCCAGGAACTCGCTGCGCGCCCTAGCCAGGTTCTCTGCCGCCACCAGCGCAGTTTCACGTGCCTGGCTGGCAGCGCGCTGGGCACTGACATCGACCACACTGATCACCGCGCCTACCACCTGGTCGTGCTCGACGATGGGGTGGCTGGACAGTGCCACCGGCACCGCGCGTCCATCGGCGTGCCAGTACGTCTCGTCGTCTACCCGCAGTCCATGCCCCGATCGCCAGGCCCGGCGGGCCGTGCAGTCGTCGGCAGGGTAGGCGCTGCCGTCGGGTCGGCTGTGATGGAACAACTCGTGCGCCGAGCGCCCCATCACCTGGTCGGGTGTGTAGCCCAGCATGCGGCAGGCAGCGGCGTTGATGAAGGTGATGCGGCTGTCGGCGTCGATGCCGAACAGGCCATCGGCCGTCGAATCGAGGATCCGTGTGGCGCGGGCCTCGGTGGCCAGCAGCTCCGAGGTTCGTTGTTCGACCAGCTCCTGCAGATGTCGACGATGGCGTTCGAGCTCGACCTCGGCCAGCTTGCGTTGGGTGACGTCGCGGCCGAAGCCGACCGTGCCGATCACCTGCCCGTCGATCGACACCGGCGACTTGTAGGTCTCGAACCAGGTCCTGCGACCTGCGGTCTCGATCAGCTCCTCGACGTTCTTGGGCTGGCCGCTGTGCAGCACCGCCTGGTCGTCGGCGCGGTAAAGCCCGGCCAGTTCGGCCGGTGCGATGTCGAGGTCCGACTTGCCGATCAGCGACTCGGCGCTTGGCCAGCCGAACACCTGGGCGAACGCCTTGTTGACCGCCAGGAAGCGGCTGTCCTCATCCTTCAGCCACACCATGAACGGGAAGTTGTCGAGCAGGGCGCGCTGGTACGACTCGCGCCGGCGCAACTGGTCGGCGGCCCGTTTGGACTCGGTGATGTCGTCGTAGATGCCCAGGATGCCGATGGTCTGGTTGGCACTGTTGCGCAGCGGCACCTTCGACGTGCGCAGCCACTTGGTCTGTCCGTCCGGTGTCGTCTGCGGCTCGTCGAAGGACAGGCGCGGCTCGCCCGATGCCATCACCGCCTGGTCGTCGGCCCGGTAGAGCTCGGCCTGGTCGGCCCAGCCCATCTCGAAGTCGGACTTGCCGATCAACTCGTCGGGGTGTGCAAGACCGGCGTCGCGGGCGAAGGCCGGATTGCAGCCCAGGTAACGCAGCTCGCGGTCTTTCCAGAACACCCGCACCGGCACCTCGTCGATGATGGCCTGCAGCAGGTTGCGTGACTCCTTCAGCGCCTCGCGACCCTGGGCCTGGGCGTTCTCGACACTGAGCTGCAGTTCGCGCCGGTCGCGCTCGGCAATCTCGCGCAGCAACATGGTCAGCAGCATCAGCGTGGCGGGTGCTACCAGTCCCGAGGCCACCAGCGCAGTGACCAGGTAGTCGGCGGTGATGCGGCCCATCAGCGCCAGCTCCATGAGCGACACGATGATTTCGACAACCAGCACCGCACCCAGCGAGAAGAGTGTCCACAGCCGCCAGCCGTTGAGGCGCAGCAGGTGAGTGATGACGCGTGATGGTTGTTGACGTTCTTGCATGTGTCGACCCTGCCTGATGCAGCTGCCGCGGCGCACAGGGCGCCGACGCGGCCCGCCCCTGTGAGATGCAGTCTGCCTCTGTCTTGTCGGCGGTTCCAGGCGGACCTGAACGACCTGTTCCCCAGGGCATCGTAGTGCCCGACACACCAGGGCAATACCGATGGCGACAAACACACCGTGTTCAGGCGAGCCCGGCACCAGTTCGAGGTGCCAGCCCGAGGTGCCGGGCCGAGGTGCCTGGCCGAATCGTCGGGCTGAATTCCTGGCGGGGCGCCCTGCCTTCACCTCCGCCGGGGTGGCCCAGCCCCTACGATCACCGCTGCGGCGGGTGGCTCCCGCCGCTGCATTCGGTCCATCACCTGGGGGAGAACACGCATGCGCAAGTTGGTTCTGCTGGCCGTGTCTGTCCTGGCGCTGGTCGCCCTGGGTCGTCCGGCCACGGCCCTGGCTTATGGCGCGCAGGGCCACGAGGTGGTGGGCGCCATTGCGGACAACCTGCTGCGGCCTGCTGCCCGGGCCAGGGTTCGGGCCTTGCTGGGCATGCCGCTGCGAGCCGCATCGACCTGGGCCGACTGCGTGAAGGACGTGATGCCGGTAGCCGGCCAGGGCATGCGGTACAACCCGGACCCGCGGTTCCGCGCCGCCTGTCGGCGCTTCGACACACCTGCCGGGCGGGCACGCATGCAGGCCTACGTGGCGCGCAACTGGGATCGATGCGCCGCCGACAGCCATGACCAGGCCTGTCACAAGACCTATCACTACACCGACGTGGCGATCCAGCACGACCGCTACGACCGCGCCCACGCGGGCACCAGCGATCACGACATCGTGGCGGCGATGGCTGCCGCCATCGACGTGCTGCAAGGTCGGCCCGCACCGGGCCCGGTGGCCATCCAGAACCCGACCGAAGCCTTGCTGCTGCTGGCGCATCTGGTCGGCGACGTGCACCAACCCCTGCACGTCGGGTCGGTGTATCTCGACGACGAGGGCCGGCTGGTCGATCCAGGCCCCAGTGGTGGCCCGATCGACCGGCACATCGACACCCGTGGCGGCAATGCCATCGAAGACGGCAACACCAACCTGCATGCCCAGTGGGATGCCATCCCCCGGTCGATCGACCCGGCGGTATTGCCCGCCGCGATGCTGAAGGCCGCCCGCGCCATCCCGCCAACGCCCGGTCCGGTGGCTCAGTGGCCCGCGCGCTGGGCGAGTTCGACCATGCTCGTCGCCCGTGAGGCGTTCGCCGGCTTGTCGTTCACACGCGTCGGGGCGGCCCGGCCCGGCAACTGGGTCGTCACCCTGCACGACAGGCCGGCTTACGAGGCCACACGAGCCACGCTGCAGCAAAGGCAACTCACCCTGGCCGGTGCACGCTTGGCGCAGGTGCTCAATGCCCTCTGGCCCTGAGCTGGCGCCTGTTGTCGGCCCTGATGTCGGAATAGTCCGACCCCGCGTTCGGAGTCGTCCTGGTGCTTTTAGAGGAATGTCCCGTTGGCGACTGAAAGCTGTGCCGATTGTCAAGATTCGAGTCGGCCGCGATGCTTGGTTCACGGTGACCCGCAGTCGCTGGTCCACACACCAAGAGTCGATGATGAGCACCCACCACCTGATCGAGGATCCATCACCTCGCCACACATCGGCTGATGCTGGCCCCATGCGCGCCCTGATGCGCCTCATGGGTGTGAACACACCGCCGACCTACCGCGTCGACGAAGCATGCCCGCTGGTCTTGTGCCATGTCCGACAGGATGCGCCGTTGATGCACGAAGGTGCCCCGGTCCATACCCTGTACGTGGTGCGCACCGGCAGCCTGAAGACCGTGAAGACCCTGGTCGATGGCTACGAACAGTTGTTGTCGCTTGCACTGCCGGGTGACCTGCTGGGCTTCGAGGCGCTCTACCAGGGCACCTTGCCGGCCAGCGCCATCGCGCTCGAGGACTCGACGGTGTTTGCCTTGCCCGTCAACCGCCTGCAGGAGATGCGCCAGAACCATCCGCTGCTGGACTACGCGATACACCGCACGCTCAGCCGCCAGCTGGTGCATGCCTCGGAGGCAGCGGAACTGATGGCGGCCGTGGCGTCGGACGTGCGGCTTGCGCGGTTCCTGCTGTGGATGTCGGCGCGTATGGTCGAGCTGGGGCAGTCGCCGCGGCGCCTGCTGTTGCGCCTGAGCCGGCGCGACATCGCCAGCCTGCTGGGTATTGCGCACGAGACCGTGAGTCGCGCCTTCTCGAGTCTGGCCGACGATGGCTGCATCAAGGTCGACAACCGCGAGGTCGAGTTGCTCGACATCGGGCGACTGACCGCCCGTGCCGGCAGCACCCGCGGTGTGTCCGCCGAGGCCCGGCCTCGTGCCCGGACTGCGCACGACCACAACGGCGTGGACGTGCCGTCGACGTGGTTCGGCGCAGACCGATGGCCCGATGGTGAAACGTCGTGACCAGGCGGCCGATCTGGCTGCGACGGGGCATGTCGTGGGTCAGTGTCCTGGAGGAAACCGCTGGTCTCGATGATGACTGGGCGCTAAGCTCGGATCACCTCTTCATCACCGACGCCGGACTGGCGGCAACACCGGCAGCGGCGCCCGAGCGTGATGGGTGGGGTGACAGCCCCGACGCACAAGACCCCGTCATGTGGCCACAAGACTCACATCCGCCGCTGCACATCCTGATCGTCGACGACCATGCCATCGTCCGGGAGGGCCTCAAACACCTCCTCGAACGTCCCGACACGGCCTGGACGGTGGCCGAAGCCGAGAACGGCCTGCGTGCGCTCGAACTGCTGCGCGCCGAGACCTTCGATCTCGCCGTGGTCGACCTGTCGATGCCCGGCATGAGCGGACTCGAACTGCTGCGCCGTGTGCGCCAGGAGTTTGCGCACCTGCGTGTCCTCATCCTCAGCACCCACAGCGAAGAGCAATACGCCATGCGCGCCTTCAAGGCCGGCGCCAAGGGTTATGTCACCAAGGATCTGGCTGCACACGAACTCGAACTGGCCATACGCAAGGTGGCCGACGGTGGCACCTACGTGAGCCCCGGTCTGGCCGAGCGACTGGTGCTGCAGCTCAACGGCACCTTCGAGCCGGCGCGCCATGACCAGCTGTCTGACCGTGAACTCGACGTGATGCGTCGGCTGGTGGCGGGTCAGCGCCCGACCGACATCGCCAACGAATTGCACCTGTCGATCAAGACGGTCAGCACCCACAAGAGCCGCATCCTCGAGCGGCTACAACTGCCCAACCTGGCCGCATTGATCCGTTACGGCATGGCGCATGGGCTGGGCAATGAAACCGCCTGCGCCTCGTCCGACGACTGACGGTCGCTCAGGCCCGGCGTCTACTGCGCGCCCTCGCCGAACACCACCACACTCACCGTCTCCATCAGCACCTGCAGGTCGAGCAGCAGCGAGTGGTTCTTGACGTAGTAGAGGTCGAACCGGTGCTTGCGCCGGGCATCGTCGACCGAGGCGCCGTAGCGGTACCGCACCTGCGCCCAGCCGGTGAGGCCGGGCTTCACGCTGTGGCGTATGGCGTAGTACGGGATCAGCTTGCCGAGCTGCTCGACGAAGCAGGGGCGTTCCGGCCGCGGGCCGACCAGGCTCATCTCACCTTTCAGCACGTTGATCAGCTGTGGCAGTTCGTCGATGCGCAACTTGCGGATCACGGCACCCACGCGAGTGACGCGGCTGTCGTTCTTGACGGCCCAGCGCGCCCGGCCGTCGTGCTCTGCATCGGTGCGCATGCTGCGGAACTTCAGGCACATGAAGCGGCGCCCCGCCAGGCCCACCCGCTCTTGTCTGAAGATGATGTCACCCGGGCTGTCGAGCCGGACCGCCAGGGCCGTCAGCATCATGATCGGTGTGGCCAGCGTCAGCAGGCAGGTGGCGCCCAGCAGATCGGCAAGCCGTTTGAGCTGTGTGCGTGCAGGCCCTTGCTCGAAGCCGTGCCCGTAGACCAGCCAGCTTGTGGTCAGGCTGTCGACCGGCACCTCGCCCTTGGTGCGTTCGATGAAACCGGCCAGATCGAGCACCGCAACACCCTGGCTGCGGCAGGCCAGCAACTGATCCATACGCAAGACACCGCCGCGCCGATCACGCAGGGCCACCACCACTTCGTCCACCCGGTGCAGGCGCGTGATCTCGTCGATCGGCAGATCGGGTGCAAAGACTGGTGCGGCCAGGTCCTGCACGTGATCGGTCTCACCTTGCGGGCCGGCCGGGCAGTAGCCGACGATCACCCGCCCGGTCGGGGCGATGTCGCGGGTCAGCGCCAGGGCTGCTTCACCTGTGCCGACGATCAGTACCCGCCGTGCACCCACCTGGCCACCACGGGCCACGTCGGACAGGCGGCGGATCGCCACCGAACCCAGCGCGATGAGCGGCATGGCGCCGGCCGTGAGGGCGAGGGCGTGCTCGTCACCGAGCTGGGCATGCAAGGCCAGATAGACGACACCCATGCCCAGCCCCACCGCCAGCAACACACGCCTCACGCGCCTGCTCAGGCTGCCCGGCTGGTCGCAATTGCGATAGACGCCAGCCATGGCAAACAGCAGCGGAAACAGGGCCGGCGCCAGCAACTCGGGCAAGGTGATGCCGGCGAGCACCGGTCTGACGTTGGACAGGCCAGGCGTGCCGCCGTGCCACAGCGACTCGACAGCCATCACCGCCAACAGGCAAACGGCGTAGTCGGCGAGCAACTCGAGCGCTGTCGACGCAGAGAGTGTGTGTTCGAAGTTCTTCATGTCCAAGGTTGATGGTCACTTTGGCCGATTGGGAACCCGCGCCGGCGCCGACCGATGAGCACACTCAAGCCCGACGAGGTCGGCGCCAGCGGTGCCCGGGAATCGAGAAGCTGTTCGCAAGATGTCACGGTCGGTGTGGTGCCTTCGCCCCATCGCCCCGCAACGAAATGCCACTGCCCCTGAGTGCGCTCTACACATGGCTTGTCGAAGGTGTGGTGCCTGACGTGGTGCAACGACGCAGTCGTGATTCAGGTTCACCGGTTGCATGCAACACGGCACCGAGCACACGATTGGGCCGGAACGCCGTCACACCCTTGAGCCCCAGGCGCCATGCCTGGTGGTAGATGGCCTCGAAGTCGTCGTAGACACAGTCCTCGGGTGCGTTCACGGTCTTCGAGATCGCCCCGTCGATGTAGGGCGCCACCGCCGCCACCATGGCCAGGTGAGCCTGCGGAGCAAGTTCGAGTGCGTCGACGAACGCTGGCGTCAGGCGGGCCTGGTCACCCGCGATCTTGCGGTAGACGCGCCAGGCGTGGTCTTCGACGTCGTAGGCGCGAATGCCCATGCTCTTGCGCAGCTTCCTGTGCCTGATGTAGCGCCAAGCGTAGGGGGGCTCGATGCCGCTGCTGATGTTGTCGGCAAACGCCAGGCTCACGCTGCCGGCGGGCGCGATACACAGCAGGTGTGAGTTGCGCAGGCCGTGCTGGCGGATCCTGTCCTGCAGATCGGCCGGCAGCCGGCTGGCAAACGAGCCGGTACGAAGCAGTCCGTTCGCGTCGAACAGTGCAAAGCTGCCCCGCTCACGCGCCAGGTCGATCGACGCAGCGTAGGCAGCGTCGCGCATGCACCGGGCGATGGATACGGCCACCACACGAGCCGCATCGCTGTCGTAGGCCAGCCCGAGCATGATCAGTGCATCACCCAGCCCAGTGAAACCCAGGCCGATGCGGCGTTTGGACAAGGCCTGTTCGCGCTGCTGCCGCAAGGGCCAGGCGCTCAGGTCGATGACGTTGTCGAGCATGCGCACGGCCAGCGGTACCAGCGCCGCCAATGCGTCGATATCGAAGCTGGCGCAGGTTTCGAACGGTGCACGCACCAGCCGGGTCAGGTCGATCGAACCCAGGCAACAGGCACCGTACGGTGGCAGTGGCTGTTCTCCGCAGGGGTTGGTGGCGCTGATGTGCTCGCAGTAGGCCAGGTTGTTGTCTGCATTGATGCGGTCGATGAAGAGCACGCCGGGTTCACCGTGGTCATGGGCCGCCCGCACGATGCCTTGCCACAAGGTGCGCGCAGCCACCCGGCGGTAGACCCACAGGTTGTCGTCGCGGCAGACCGCGCCGCGGCTTTGCTGGGCCGGGCCGGGTTCGGCGACGTGCACCAGGTCGACCTTCTGATCGGCCTCGACGCGGCGCATGAAATCGTCGGTCACGGCGACCGACAGGTTGAAGTGCGCCAGCCCGGCGCCGGCCTTGGCGGCGACGAAGGCCTCGATGTCGGGGTGATCACAACGCAGCACCGCCATCAGCGCGCCGCTGCGGCTGTCGGTGCTCTGCAGCGCGCTGGCCGAGGCATCGAACAGCCGGATGAACGGCAGCGGCCCGGCCGCACAACTCGCCGTGCCGGCCACCCGCGCGTCGTGTGGGCGCAGCGGCGAGAAGTCCAGGCCCACGCCGCCGCCCAGGCGCAGTGTCTCGGCAGTTTCGGCCAGGGCGGTGTAGATCGACGGGTGCTGGATCTCGTCGTGGCTGATCGAATCACCGATCGGCTGCACGAAGCAGTTGATCATGGTCGACGACAGGCCGGCGCCGGCTTGTGCCGCGATACGTCCGGCCGGGATGAAGCCGGCTTGCTGCGCCGCAAGAAACCGCGCCTGCCACTCGGCCCGTCGGTCCGCCGCCTCGGCCATGGCCAGGCTGGCTGCGATGCGCCGGTGGATGTCGTCGATGTGCCGCTCACCCGGCTGTGCGTAGGTGTCGAGCAGCACGTCCTGGCTGATGGCCTGGTCCGCGATGATCATCTCGGGTACCTCCAATGTCCATGCCCGCGTATCCATGATGACCCTGTTCCGGCGCCTTGTATGTGGCGCCGGCCAGGCGGGCAGGCTCTGCGTTGAGCCGGCTCAACGGCCCCTGCTCACGCATCGACCTGCCGCACCTGCCTGCGCCGAAGCCCTGGTGATGGGCCGGGATCGCGTCTTGTCGGCGCAAGATTGCGATTTCTCAATGCTGCCGCGTGTCCGACCACCCACGATGCGTCACCTGTCGACGCGCAAGGAGCAGCGGCCATGAAGTTCGAAGATGTCCTGATCGGACCGCAGCGCCTGCCGGGCAGGTTCGAGAGTCCCGATGGCGCCGATGCGGTCATCGTCTTCGCTCAAGGCAGTGGCAACGGCCACCTGAGCAAACGCAACGAGACGGTGGCCGGGGTGTTGCACGGCTGCGGTTTCGCGACCCTGCGTTACGACCTGCTGACCCCCGACGAGGCCGAAGATCGGCGCAACAGCTTCGACATCGACCTGCTTGCCGAACGGGTCGACGAGGCCGTGACCTGGGTCCATGGCCACCACCGTTATCGCCATGCCCGCGTGGGTCTGCTCGGCTCCGGCACCGGGACCGCCGCAGCCCTGCGCACCGCCATCGGCCGACCCGAGCTGGTCTGGGCCGTGGTGTCGCGCGGTGGTCGACCCGATCTGGTCGGCGACTCGCTGAGTCAGGTCACGGCGCCCACCTTGCTCATCGTCGGCGGCCAGGATGCGGTGGTGCTGGGACTCAACCGCGGCGCCATGGGGCGCCTGGGCGGTGAATGTCGACTCGAGGTGGTGCCCCATGCGAGCCACCTGTTCGACGAACCTGGTGCAATCGACATCGTGGCCCGGGCGGCCGCGTCGTGGTTCGAGCGCCACCTGAGCACCAGCCCCTGTCAGGTGTCGGCTTTCCAGAGCGCCTGACCTCCTGCCCGGCTGCCTGCCGGAGCGAGGTGTCGGCGCCCCTTGCCGCCGTCAACGCAAGGGTCGACCCGGCCCCTGGCTACCTTGCGCCCGAGCCGACAGGTAGGCATGAAGGTCGACGATGTGGGCGTTGACTCGTGGTTCACCCTGCCAGGCGGGCATCTCGAGCGCCTGGCTCCGGCGCTGCAGCACATCGTCGATCAGCGCTTCACGCGCCGAACTTTCGCCGCCGGCCTGCGAGGCTGGCAGGTTCCAGTCATAGCGCCTGAGCACCAGACCGACAAAGCGACGTGGGCCCATCTCGGCCACGCGGGGCAACAGATCGGGGCCGCCGGCCGTGCCGGTGGCCGATGGCCCGTGGCACCTGGCGCACTTGTCCTGGAAGACCCGCCAGCCCGTGTAGACCGAGCCCGGTGGCTCGGCAGCCTTGGCGATGTCCTCGGATGGCCGGCGGTTCTGCAGCTCGACCTGGCAGCCACCCAGCAGCAGGGCCGCCACGGCCACTGTCCAGCCAGTGCGGCTGCATCGCATGACTGCCGACGTCGCAGGCAGGTGCGGCTCGAGATCAGGCAATGATGTCTTCGTCATGGTGATCACCCCACTGGAGCACCGACAACGGAAAAGAACAGGGTGCCTTTGTGTGCCGCGCTGTCGGCGTGTCCGATCGATTGTGGGACGGCACCGCAGCACCCGGGTCATCTGCACCGGCTCATGCATTGCCCGAGGTCATGACTGCCGATGTGTCGGCCGGGCTCGTCGGGGTTGACCTGGCCATGTGCTGGCTGATGGCCGGTTCCTGCGTCAACGCAGTGCTCCAGGTCTTGCACCTGGGCAGAATGAGTCGAGGCCAGGCTCGTCGCACGCCGTGGGATGCGACCGCGGTTGCGCCTGTGTGAACAGTCGAGTCGCCTGACAAGATGTCCTTGTGGGAGCAAGCGATGAAGGCTGTCGTCACTGCCTGGCTGGATCAGCTGTCGATCCGCCTTCGGGTAGCGCTGCTGGCGTTGCTGATCATGTTGCCGATGACGGCGATGGTGGTCTGGCAACTCGCCGGCGCACTCGGCCACGCACGCAACGACGCCCAGGCCACCGTGCGCACACTTGCCACGGGAGCTGCAGCCGACGTCGAACGTACGCTCGGTCAGATCGAAGCCTTGCTGGCCAGCCTGGCCAGGCGGCCGCAGGTCAGGGCCCTCGACCCGCAGAACTGCGACCCGATCGGCAGCGACTTTGCCTCGCTGGATCCGAGCTACATCGCCTTGTGGATCCGTGGCCGCCGTGGTGAGCTGGTGTGCGCCTACGGGTCGAACGCACCCGTGCGCCTCGATCCCTCGGCCGAACAGGCGTTCGAAGCCGCGGTACGCAGCGACAGATTCACCGCGGGCAACGTGGTGGCGGGGCCGGGCAGACGCGGCGCCTTGAGTGTGTTGACCTATCCCGTCCACGGCGACGACGGTGAGGTCACGGCCCTGCTGGTCCTGCCCATCGACCTGTTGGCGCTGAACCGATCGCTGCTGGCGGCCGTACCACGCCCGGCCGTGGTCACGGTGGCCGATCCGTCACGTGGGGTGTTGTTGCGATCGACCGATCCCGAGACCTTCATCGGCACCTACCCTGTGGCCGGCACCGAGGACCCGGCGCAAGGTGCACGCGAGGGCTACATGTCCACGCTGGGCCGCGACGACATCCCCCGGCTGTTCTACTTTCTCACCTTGCCTCGTGTCGATTGGCGTGTGGCGGCCAGCATGCCGCAGGCCGACGTGTATGCCCACTACGACGAGCAGTTGAGGCGCGCCATTGCCATCGGGCTGGGCCTGGTCGTGCTGGCACTTGCGTCGGCCTGGGGGCTGAGCGAGGCCATCATCCGGCCGATGTCCGGGCTGCGGACCTCGGCTGCACGTATTGCAGCTGGCGACGAGTCGCACCGCGCCGTTGTTGCCGGCCCGCCAGAGATACGCGCCGTGGCGCAGCAGGTCAACCACATGCTCGACAGGCGGGCGGTGAGTGAGGCGCGCCTGCGCGGCATCTTCGACGCGGCGGTCGATGCCATCATCACCACCGATCGGGATCAGGTCATCGTGCAGGCCAACACGGCTGCGGCCGACATGTTCCGTTGCGGGCTCGGCGAGATGATCGGTGCACCGATCGACCGGTTCATCCCGCTGCGCTTTCGGCCAGGCCATCGCGCCCTGATGCAGGGGTTCGGACATGGCCAGTCCGGCTCGCGCAACATGATGGGCCACCGCGAGTTGACGGCCCTGCGCGCCGACGGTGAGGAGTTTGCGGTGGAGTCGTCCATCTCATACGTCGTCGCCGACGGTCAGCCGCTCTACACCGTGATCCACCGCGACATCAGCGAACGCAAGCGTGTGCAGGACGAGATCCGTGCCAGCAAGGTGCTGCTCGAAGCCGCGCTGTCCAGCATGAGTGATGCCGTGTTCATCACCGACATGCGTGGCGATCTGGTCCAGTACAACGACGCCTTCGTGAGTTTCCATCGCTGTGCCGATCGATCGATGTGTGGCCAGGCCCTGCACGACTTCCAGCGTGTCTTCGAATTGTTCGAGCCCGGCGGCGCCCCGTTGGGCATCGACCAGTGGCCTGTCTTGCATGCACTGCGTGGTGAATCGGGCTCGGCCGTCGAGATCCACATGTGTCGAACGGGCAGCGGCGAGACCTGGATCGGCAGCTTCAGTTACGCGCCGGTTCGTTCACCGGACGGCGCGGTGGTCGGGGCGGTGCTGACGGCGCGTGACATCACCGCCATCAAGCAGTCCCAGCTCGATCTTCAGGCCTCACACGCGGCGCTGCATCGCCTGATCGCGGCGCAGGACAAGGTGCAGGAAGAAGAGCGCAAACGCATCGCTCTCGAGCTGCACGACGACTTGCAGCAGACGCTGGCGGCCATCCGCATCAAGCTTGGCCGTATCGGCGGGCCACAGGGTGGGGACCCGGCCAGCCTGACCCAGCAGGTCGGCAGCATCGACGCACTGGCAGCGCAGGCGCTGGCGTCGACGCGGCGCATCGTCAACGACTTGCGCCCGCAGATGCTCGAAGACCTCGGCCTGGTAGCCGCGCTCGAGATGCTCGCGCGCCAGTTCGAGGAACGCACCGGCATACGCTGCGCCGTGCAGGCCAACGCCGAACTCGAGGACATGCTGATCGACTCGCCACAACTCGCCACCTGTCTGTACCGGGTGACGCAGGAGGCGCTCAACAACGTTGTCAAACACGCCGGTGCTTCGTCCGTCGACATCCGGCTGGTGGTCGCGTCGCCGGACTGGATCTCGCTGAGGGTCTCCGACGATGGCCGCGGCATGTCGGTCGACGACCGCCTCAAGGCCCGCTCGTTCGGCATCGCCGGCATGAGTGAGCGCCTGCACGCCGAAGGTGGCACGCTGCAGATCGACAGCCGGCCCGGTGCGGGCACCACCGTCGAGGCCAAGGTGCCCTATTCGACGTCGACGGTCTGACGCGTCAGGTCATGTGACGGCCCATGTCGGTGACTTGTTGCGGCGCTTCACCCGGGTGGCGACCCAGGTTGAACGGCATGGTCAGGAAGGCGGTCAGGATCACCGGAATCAGCGTGATCAACACGGCGCCGATGTAGAGCCTGACGAAGTTGTCGAGTTGCGGGTGCATGTGCAGTCCTTGTGGAGATGAGGCAATGTGCACAGCGTGAGGTCCGCGTCTGAACGTTTCCTGAGCGTCAGCCGCGCGGCCTGCTGCACCCGAGGTCTGTGGTCCGCAGCACCAAGGGTTGCAGGCCCGCCGGGCCTGCGCACCGTTGCGGCGAGGTGAGAGGTTGCGGCGCTCAGCGGACGACGGAGGTCGTGCCGCTTGGCGGACGTTGCACGTGTTCCAGCAGGGTCAGCCCCGCCATGCGGCGCAGGCTGGCGTGGCCACCGGGCAGAGCGACGGCGCCGAAGCTGTTCCACCACCAGGCCATGGGGGCGGGGCGTCCGAGCCTGCCGGCAGCGTCCCAGACCGGATGGAACTCGGCCTGGCGCCAGCCCAGCTTGCCGAAGAAGTCTGCGCTGTCGGCGGGTGCAAAACGCAGGGCGGCACCGGCGCGCGCCAGACGGGGTTGCCAGCTTGCACCGACGGTTGCAAGCAGCAGCGGCGAGATGATGTCGGTGATCCACCAGCGGGCATGGGCCTCGGCGTGCAGGCCTATGGCCAGGTGGGCCACCTGGGCGGGCTCGAGGTAGACCAGCAGGCCTTCACTCAGCACGAGGATGGGGCCACCTTGTTCGTGTGCTTCGCCCAGCACATCGTGCAGCGGGCCGGGTTTGTTGAGGTCGGCGGCGATGTGGCGGTGCTGGCAGGCGGGGGTGGCGCCGAGCAGGTTCTCCTCGCGGTAGGCCACCATCTCGGGCAGGTCGACGTCGATCCAGTGCAGGTCGCCCGGCAGGTCGAGGCGAAATGCCCGGGTGTCCAGGCCCGCACCCAGGTTGACGACGCAGCGTGCGCCGCGACCGATGCAGCGTTGCACCAGCTCGTCGATCACCGCCGTGCGCACGACCATGGCCCAGCCCATGGCCTCGCCGAAAGGCATGCTGCGCATGATGCGTTCACCCACCGAGCCCGCCATGCGGCGCGCCCAGGGGTCGCGAAACAGGGCGTCGCTGCGTTCGGTCTCGAGCGCGCGGTACATCGCGACCCACAAGGCGGTCTCCGAGATGTGCTGGATGGTCATCGGGACATCGGGTGATGGACCGCCTGCGCTGAACTGGCTGGCGCGTCTTGCCCCGTGCAGTCGAGTAGGCGCCGTGTCAGCGGCTTTGTCCAGCCTGCAGGCGACGCGGGATTGCCCCTGCTCACCGATCCCCGGATGCTGTATAAATACACAGTAAATCATTCGAGGCGACAACGTGGATCTACCCCAACCCGGTGCTCGAAAGGGCCGCGGCACCGTGTGGCGCATCGCCCATCGTTTCGAGGCCGAGCAACGTGCGGCCGACGACGACGGCTGGGGCACACTCGACCAACTGGCCGTCGATGCGGCCGATGCGGCAGCGCCGGGCACCGAGATCATCGACGAGCGCTGCACCCAGATCCTGGCGCGCAACGATTCACCCGACTTGCCGTTCGAGCTGTCGATCAACCCCTACCGCGGCTGTGAACACGGCTGCATCTACTGCTACGCCCGGCCGACCCACAGCTACCTGAACATGTCGCCGGGGCTGGATTTCGAGACTCGCATCATTGCCAAGCGCAACGCCGCCGAGCGCTTGCGGGTGGCGCTGGCGCGGCCGAGTTACGTGCCCAGCGCCATCAACCTGGGCTCGGCCACCGATGCCTATCAACCCATCGAACGCAAGCTCGGCATCACCCGCGCGCTGCTCGAGGTGCTGGCCGAGACGCGCCACCCGTTGTCGATCGTCACCAAGTCGGGCGGCATCGTGCGCGACCTCGATCTTCTGGCCGAGATGGCGGCGCGCCGGCAGGTGATCGTGTTCATCAGCATCACGACGCTGGACAACGGTCTGGCGCGCATCCTCGAACCCCGCGCCAGCACGGCGGCACGGCGCCTGGCGGCCATCAAGGCGCTGGCCGACGCGGGGGTGTGGGTGGGCGTGAACGTGGCGCCGATCATCCCCTTCATCAACGAGCCCGAAATCGAGCAGATCATTGAAGCCGCCGCTGCCGCAGGCGCGCGCAGTGCGCACTGGACCGTGGTGCGCCTGCCCTGGGAGGTGGCGCCGCTGTTCAGGCAATGGCTCGACCAGCACTTTGCGGATCGCGCCGAACGGGTCATGGCACGCATCCGCGAGATGCGCGGCGGGCGCGATTACCAGGCCGACTTCGCCACGCGCATGAAGGGCGACGGCGTGTGGGCGCAACTCATCCGTCAACGAGTGGAACTGGCCGCCGCCCGCCACGGCCTGAGCCGCAAGACACCCGAGCTGGACTGCAACGCCTTCGTGCGACCACAAGCGTCGCCACGTGCCGGCAAGGTCACGGCGCAGGGCAACTTGTTCTGACCTGTAGCCCCAGGTCGGGAAGGCTCGTGTGCCAGCGCCCGGCCGCAAGTGGTTGGTTTGTCGCCACCGCAAGCGGGCAGGTCGCAGCCCGGGCCGGGTTGATCAGAAGTTGAGCGACAAGGCGCCGGCCTCGCGGCCTCGGTCGGTGATGGTGAGACGCCCGCCGTGGGCGCAGTACCGCTTGCGCAGCGACTGGGCCTCGGCCAGCAGGGTGTCCTTGTCGGCCAGTTTGTCGCCGTGACGTTGCAGCAGCTTGCCGGTCAGATCGATGACACGGGCGTTGAGGCTGTCGCCGCCGTGTTGCAGCAGGTTCTTCACTGCCGCGTCGGCCTGGCCGGTCATGCTGAGCTCGAGATTTTGTTCACACCAGGCGTTGATGTCGTCGTGAGCCAGGCGCAGCGCTTCCTGCAAGGGCGCGTGGCCGCGACCGGCGGCGCAGAGCAGTTCGGTGGCCGAGTTGGACACGCAAAAACGCAGGCCCAGTGCGCGGCCCCAGGTGGGCGTCTGCTCGGGCATGACACCACGCGGGCGCAACTGCGCCAGCAGGGCGATCAGGTTGCTGGCGGCCTCGACGTCGAAGTCGTCGTCGCGCAACTGCTCGCCCCAACTGGCCAGTTCGGTGCTGACGGCTTCGGGCTCGCCGTTGCCGGCCTGGCGCAGCAAGGTGGCGACGCTGCTCAGGCGCTGCAGGCGCCGGCTGTCGGGGTAACGTGTGAGCACGGCGCGCAGCCGGACCTGCACCTTGTGCAAGCTGGCCAGATCACCACGCTCGAACTTGAGCAGCGCCAGCAGCACGAGCGTCTGCATGTCGAACATGCGGTTGTGGTTGTCCAGCGCCACGGCGCGGTCGAGCACCTGTTCGGCCTCGGCCAGTTCGCCGCTGTAGTAGGCCAGCGTGCCTTGTTTCTGCAGTCGTGTGAGGCTGCGCGGCGTCAGCGCACTGGCGCTGCGGTAGGTGGACAGGGCATTGGCAAAGTCGCCCTGGTCGATGTGCATGCGCCCCAGCAGGTCGTAGGCGTCGGCATAACCCGGGTTGTCGGCGATGAGGTTTTCGAGCGTGCGTTTGGCCTGATGCGCCGACCCGGCCTCGGCCTGCGCCCGGGCGATGCCCAGCTGGCCCCACGGCACTTGTTGCGCATCGCGGATGGCCTCGAAGAACTTGCGCGCCTGCTGAGCCTGGCCCAGGCGCAGCAACACCTCGGCGCCGATACGCCCGGCGTAGAGCCAGTATTCACCGCGATCGGTAAACCGCTTCAGGCATAGCAGGGCGGCCTGTTCGAGCTGGCCGGCCTCGATGGCCAGGAAGATGTCCTTGAGCGACTGCTTGCGCCGGCGCGCCTGTGTCAGCCGCTCGCCCAGCGCGGCGGTGGTGGCGGGTTTGACCAGGTAGCCGTCGAGCGACGATTCGGCCGCCACACTCACCTTGGCGGCGGTGGCTTCACCCGTGATCATGATGAAGCTGGTCCAGAACGGCAGCAGGCGTGAGCGGTGCAGTTCGTCCAGCAATTCCTGCCCGCCAGGCTCGCCACACTCGAAACGCTGCTCACACAGCACGAAGTCGAACGAGCGGGATTCGAGCAGGCGGTGCGCGTCACTCGGCCGGCTGGCCTGGCTGACCTGGCCGACACCGAGATCGCGCAACATGCTGGCCAGGGTGCTGCGCGAGATCGGCAGACCATCGACCACCAGGGCATGGCAATCGCACAGAGGCTGATCGAGCGGGTTCATGGCGGGGCAATGGCGTGGAAACTGCCTGCCTTATCGGCAAACGGGCGCGCCGCTGAAGCAGGCGCGCCCGTGCCATGAGCCATGCCGGACTACTTGAACAGATCCTTCATGCGATCGGTCCAGCTCTTGGCGGTGGGTGAGTGTTTGTCGCCACCCTTGGCCAGCGATTCGTCCAGGTCACGCAGCAACTTGCGCTGGTACTCGGTGAGCTTGACCGGCACCTCGACCTGCACGTGGCAATACAGATCGCCCGGATAGCTCCGAGCGCAGGCCCTTGATGCCCTTGCCGCGCAGACGGAAGGTCTTGCCATGTTGTGTGCCTTCGGGCAGGTCGATCTCGGCCTCTCCGGCCAGCGTGGGGATCTTGACACTGCCGCCCAGCGCTGCAGTGATCACACTCACCGGCACGGTGCAGTGCAGGTCGTCGCCGTCACGCTCGAAGATGTCGTGCTGCTTGACGCGGATCTCGACGTACAGGTCGCCCGCCGGCCCGCCGTGGGTGCCCGGTTCACCGTGGCCACGCAGGGCGATGCGCTGGCCCTCGTTGATGCCGCCGGGGATCTTGACCTCGATGGTCTTGTGCTTCTTGATCTTGCCGGCGCCGGCACAGGCCGGGCAGGGATCCGGAATGATCTTGCCGCTGCCATGGCAGGTGGGGCAGGTCTGCTGGATGCTGAAGAAACCCTGGCGCAGGTGCACCGTGCCCGCGCCGTGGCAGGTGGTGCAGGTCTTGGCGCTGGTGCCGGGCTTGGCGCCGCTGCCGTGGCAGGTCTCGCATTCGTCCCAGGTCGGGATGCGGATCTGGCTTTCCTTGCCGTTGGCGGCTTCTTCGAGCGTGATCTCCATCGCGTAGCTGAGGTCGGCGCCGCGGTAGACCTGCTGGCCACCGCCTGGGCGCCGCCCGCCGCCACCGGCCTGCCCGCCGAAGATGTCGCCGAAGATGTCACCAAAGGCCTCGGCAAAACCGCCGAAGCCTTCGCCCGGCCCGCCGGGCCGAAAGCCCGCGCCACCGGCGTTGGGGTCGACGCCAGCATGGCCGTACTGGTCGTAGGCGGCGCGTTTTTGGGCGTCCGACAACATCTCGTAGGCTTCCTTGGCCTCCTTGAAGCGCTCTTCAGCTGCCTTGGCATCGTCACCCTGATTGCGGTCGGGGTGGTGCTTCATGGCCAGCTTGCGGTAGGCCTTCTTGATGTCGTCCTCGCTGGCGTTTTTTGCCACACCGAGGGTTTCGTAATAGTCGCGCTTGGCCATGGATGATTCTTTTCAGGCGTTGGACGTGCAAACGCCGCGCCGTGTGCTGCCGACCTGCCAGAGTGACCCTGGCAGGCCGCCAGCCGCGGACGCGGCGGCGCAGGGCGGGCGGCAACCGGCCGCCCGCGCAGCGATCACTTCTTGACTTCCTTGAACTCGGCGTCGACCACGTCCGGATCGGCGGCCTTGCCCGAAGCGCCGCCCGGGGCTGCGCCCGCTTGTTGCGCGCCGGCACCCTCCGCCGCACCGGCCGCAGCCTGCTGCGCCTGCGCGTCGGCGTACATTTTCTCGCCCAGCTTCTGGCTGGCGGTCATGAGGGTGTTGGTCTTCTCGTCGATGAGGGCCTTGTCGTCGCCCTTGATGGCCTCTTCGACGTCCTTGATCGCCGCCTCGATCTTGTCCTTCTCGCCGGCTTCGAGCTTGTCGCCGTATTCGGTGAGCGACTTGCGCACCGAATGCACCATGGCGTCGCCCTGGTTCTTGGCCTGCACGATCTCGACCTTCTTCTTGTCGTCGGCGGCGTTGGCCTCGGCGTCACGCACCATCTTCTGGATCTCTTCTTCCGAGATGCCCGAGTTGGCCTTGATGGTGATCTTGTTTTCCTTGCCGGTGGCCTTGTCCTTGGCGCCCACGTGCAGGATGCCGTTGGCGTCGATGTCGAAGCTCACCTCGATCTGCGGCGTGCCACGCGGCGACGGCGGGATGCCCTCGAGGTTGAACTCGCCCAGGCTCTTGTTGCCGGAAGCCAGTTCACGCTCGCCCTGGTAGACCTTGATGGTCACGGCCGGCTGGTTGTCGTCGGCGGTCGAGAAGGTCTGGCTGAACTTGGTCGGGATGGTCGTGTTCTTGGCGATCATCTTGGTCATCACGCCGCCCAGGGTCTCGATGCCCAGGCTCAGCGGGGTGACGTCGAGCAGCAGCACGTCCTTGCGTTCACCGCCCAGCACCTGGCCCTGGATGGCGGCACCCACGGCCACGGCCTCGTCGGGGTTGACGTCCTTGCGCGGCTCCTTGCCGAAGAACTCCTTGACCTTGTCCTGCACCTTGGGCATACGCGTCATGCCGCCGACCAGGATGACGTCGTCGATGGCACCGACCGCCACGCCGGCATCCTTGATGGCCACGCGGCAGGGCGCGATGGTGCGTTCGATCAGTTCCTCGACCAGGCTCTCGAGCTTGGCGCGTGTGAGCTTGATATTGAGGTGGCGCGGGCCGTTGGCGTCGGCCGTGATGTACGGCAGATTGACGTCGGTCTGCGAGCCGCTCGACAGCTCGATCTTGGCCTTTTCGGCGGCTTCCTTCAGGCGTTGCAGGGCCAGCACGTCCTTGCCCAGGTCGACGCCTTGCTCTTTCTTGAACTCGGCAATGATGTAGTCGATGATGCGCTGGTCGAAGTCTTCGCCGCCCAGGAAGGTGTCGCCGTTGGTCGACAACACTTCGAACTGCATCTCGCCGTCCACGTCGGCGATCTCGATGATCGAGATGTCGAAGGTGCCGCCACCCAGGTCATACACAGCGATCTTGCGGTCGCCCTTGCCGTGTTTGTCCAGGCCGAAGGCCAGCGCCGCGGCGGTGGGCTCGTTGATGATGCGCTTCACATCCAGACCGGCGATGCGACCGGCATCCTTGGTGGCCTGGCGCTGGCTGTCGTTGAAGTAGGCCGGCACCGTGATGACGGCTTCGGTCACTTCTTCGCCGAGATAGTCTTCGGCGGTCTTCTTCATCTTGCGCAGCACTTCGGCGCTGATCTGCGGCGGCGCGAGTTTCTTGCCGCGCACCTCGATCCAGGCATCGCCGTTGTCGGCCGCAGCGATGGTGTAGGGCATCAGGTCGATGTCCTTTTGCACTTCCTTTTCGGTGAACTTGCGACCGATCAGGCGCTTGGCGGCGTACACCGTGTTGCGCGGGTTGGTCACGGCCTGGCGCTTGGCCGAGGCGCCGACGAGGATCTCGCCGTCTTCCTGGTACGCAATGATCGACGGCGTGGTGCGTGCGCCTTCGCTGTTCTCGATCACCTTGGTGCTGTTGCCTTCCATGATGGCCACGCAGCTGTTGGTGGTGCCGAGGTCGATACCGATGATCTTGCCCATGAGGTGCTCCGGAATAAGTTTGGTTGTCTTCGATTTGTGGATAACTCGGCCGCTTTCAAGAGGCGACCGGTGGGCGGGGGTGTGAGTCAGCGCAATCGCGCGCGAAGTGCTGTGCCTGGCCGCCCCGCCTGGAGGTGGTCGGCTACTTGGGTGCGGCGACGGTGACCAGCGCCGGGCGTAGCACCCGGTCGGCGATCAGGTAGCCCTTTTGCAGCACGGCGACCACGGTGTTGGCCTCTTGCTCGGCCGGCACGACGCTGATGGCCTGGTGCTGATGCGGGTCGAACTTGGTGCCGCTGGGCGGGCTGACCTCGAGCACCTTGTTGCGCTCGAGCGCCTGGCTCAGCTGGCGCAGCGTGGCGTGTACACCTTCGAGCAGGTGTTCGGGTGAACTCTTGCCGGCGGCATGGGTGGCGATGGCGGCCTCGAGGCTGTCGCGCACCGGCAGCAGGCTTTCGGCGAACGACTCGACCGCAAACTTGCGCGACTTGGCGATCTCGTCCTCGGCACGCCGGCGTGTGTTGTCGGCCTCGGCCTTGGCGCGCAAATAGGCATCGGCAAGTTCGATGTTCTTGGCTTCGAGTTCGGCAAGCCGGGCCGCAGCTTCGGCGGCAGGGTCGACGACGTCGACCTGAGCAGTGGGATCCAGCGTCTCGTTGTTCGACGGGTCAGCAGATGTGGGCTCGGACATGATGTGTTTTTGGGGGGATGCCCGCGCAGGCGCGCAGGGTGTCAGGAATTGGGTGAGCTGCGAGCGAACTGGGGGCGCAATCCAGGGCTTCAAGGGGGTGGCCCGAGCAAAACTCGCCGAAAAAGTCACAATGGTTGTCTGCGGCAGGTGTGCGCCGATCATTTGTGAAGTCTGGTAGCAACGCCCTGGGCAACGGCGCACTCAGGTGTTGACACGCGCCCGTGAATGGGAAAGAATCCCACCCATGGATCTAGCCAGAGTGTCACCATGAGCAGTAACCCCAACGATTCAGTCCCCGGTGGACAGGGCGAGTCGCGAGCCGAGCTCACGCTCGAACAATCGCTGGTGGTGCTTGCGCCGCTCGTGCGATGGCTGTTGCGCAGCGGCGTGCAGTATGGCCCCGTGGCGCAGGCCCTGAAGGGTGTATTTCTGTCAGAGGCGCGCCGCGAGCTCGAAGAGCGTGGCAGCAAGGTCACCGACTCGGCGCTCAGCGTGTTGTCGGGTGTGCATCGCAAGGACGTGCGCACTCTCGGTGGCGCCACCGTTCCGCAGGCTGCCTACAGCCCCAGCCCGGCGGCCATCCTGTTCACCCGCTGGTTGACCGATCTGCGTTACCGCGAACAGCTTGTCGACGCCGACGGGCAGTCCGTCGATCGGCCGCGCGGCAGCCTGGCTCGCATGGGCCCGGCGCCGAGCTTCGAGGCCCTGGCGCGTGAGGTGTCGAGCGACGTGCATCCGCGTACCTTGCTCGACGAGCTCACGCGGCTCGGGCTTGTACATGCCGAAGGCGAGCAGGTGGTGCTGGCGGCCGACCGGTTTGTCGCCGACCCGCGCCACACCCATGCATCGCAGACGCTGGCAGCCAACACGGGCGATCACCTGTCTGCCGCCGTGCACAACCTGACCCGGCCCGATCAGCACCGGTTCCTCGAGCAGAACGTCTTCGCCGACGGGCTGAGCCTGGCCTCGGTGCAGGCACTGCACAATGTTGCGCGAAGCCTGTGGTCCAAATCCTTCGACGTGATGGTCAAGTCCGCCACTGACCGCGTCAACGCCGACATGGATGACCCGAACGCCAATTCGCGCATGCGGTTTGGCGTCTATTACTACCACGAGCGGGTTGTTCCCACCGCGATCAACCCCGCCCAACGCGACGTCGTCGACGGCGCCTGAACCAGCCTTTGGAGTTCGACATGAGGTCATTCATTCATGCCTTGCCCGGCTTGTGGCGCAGCGAGCGTCGCGGCGCCGCTCTGCCCTGGCTCGCCCTGGGTTTCTGCACCCTGGCACTGCTGGTTTCCTGCGGTGGCGGTGGTGGTGTCGGCTCCGGGGGCACCGGCGCCACCGCCAGCGGCACGGTCACCGGCTTCGGCAGCGTGATCGTCGACGGTGTGCGCTTCGACGACAGCAAGGCGTCGGTTTCGATCGAGCGCAGCGCCGACGACAACAGCAATGGCGGGGCCCGGGCCGAGGTCAAGCTGGGCCACCAACTGGTGTTCAGCTTCGACGGCAAGAACGAAAACGAAGGTGTGGCCAGGAGCATCAGCATCGAGCCCACGCTGATTGGTCTCATGACGGCCAAGGCACCTGACGGCAGCAGCATCACCGTGCTCGGGCGCGAAATCGCCATCAACACCAACGCCGCGAATGGCCCGGTGACCGTGCTCGAGCGCAGCCTGTCCACCATCGGCGTCGGTACGCAGGTCGAAGTGCATGCCGTGGCGGGGGGCAGTGCCAGCTCCGGCTTGCTGGCGACCCGGGTCGAAGTGACGACGTCTTTGCCGCTGCGTGTGTCAGGTGTGATCAGTGGAGTGAGCACTGCCAGTGGTGTCACGAGCATGAGTGTGGCCGGCGTGATCGTGCTGGTCCCGACTGGTGCCAGCGTCGTGCCGGCGGGCACCACCTTGACCAATGGCCAGTCCGTTGCCGTGTTTGCCGACCGCTTTGGCTTCAATGAGGTGACGTCTGCGCTCACAGCCTCGCGGGTGCGTGTGGCGGTTCGCAAGGCGGGGACCGTGGACGACTACCTCGGGGGTGTCATCACGAACCTGAACGAGACAGCCAAGACCTTCACGCTCGGTGGCCTCACCGTAAGTTACAAGCTCGCGGTGATCAGTCCGAGCAGTGCAACCCTGGTCAACAACGTCACCTATGTGCGAGTGCGAGGCAGCTTGTCCAGCAATGGGCAACAACTCGAGGCGAGCAAAGTCCAGCTTCGCTCGGCCGAAAGTGAAGCCGAACTGCACGGCAATATCGCAGCGTTCACTCCGGCAGCGTCGGCATCGGCGCCGGCCACGTTCACGCTGCGTGATGTCGTGGTTAGCCTGCCGGCGGGTGTGACCCCGGACTTCTCGCGCTGCTCGGGCGTTTCAGCTCTCGCCGATGGCTTGTTCGTCGAGGTCGAAGGGGCCACCACTGCGACGGGTGTGACCGCCACGTCGATCAAGTGCGAGGACGAATCCAATACCACGGGCGCCATCGTCGAACGCAAGGGCACGGTGGCGTCGCCCGACGCCACGAACACCGAATCCGCCGGCTCGTTCACCCTCGTCACCAGCAAGGGCAACCTGAAGGTAACGTACAGCGGCCTGACCTTCTTCCGCAGCCCGCTGGTCGATGGCAAGAGCCTGATCAATGGTCGCCAGATCGAGGTCTACGGCCAGATCAGCGGCACCGGCGACGCGGCTGTCATGGTGGCGACCAAGATCAAGGAAGACGACTGATCTGTCGATCGAAGCGACAACCGCGCGCGGCAGCCGGAGCGATCCGGCTGCCGCGTTGTTTTTTCAGTCGTCGTCCAGCCGGGCGCTCCAGCGCTGCCAGTCCGCCAGATCGCGGCGCGCCTGTTTGGTGGGGCGGCCGTCGGTGATCGAGTGGGCGGGTTCGGGGGCGATGCGGCGTTGTTCGGCCCAGGCGGCACAGGCGGCCACACTGTCGGGCGTTTGAACGTACAGGGCCTGGGCGACGGGTGCCGGGCCACGTACTTCACTCAGGCCTAGCACCTGAACCACACGTGCCACCGGGATGTCACCCTGGCGCACGCTGACGAGATGACCCACCCGCACTTCGCGAGAGGGTTTGGCAGGCTGGTCGTTGACCAGCACACGTCCGCGTGTCACCGCCTCGGTGGCCAGGCTGCGGGTCTTGTAGAAACGTGCGGCCCAGAGCCACTTGTCCAGCCGCGTCGATGCGCCGTGGTGGCTGGCCTGATGCGCTGCGGCCTGTGCGGTGGCAACGTCGGGCTGGTCGTCCGCATCGTCGTCATCGGCGCGGTGGCCGGCGTCGTCGCTGTGGTGGTGGTCACTCGGGTCGTTGGGCTGACGTTTCGCTCGATCGGGCGCCGCAGCGTGTCGTGACTTGTGTGTCATGGCCTGGATTCTGGATCGCTCAGCCCGCGCCTTGCACGCCGTGGCGCGTGACCCCCACGTCGACGGGGGTCGCCTGGCCGAAGTCGACGCGGGCGTCCAGACCGACGACCACACCAGCCTCGACCCGGTTGACCAGGCTGATGTGGGCCCCCATACGTTCACACACCTGCTTGCAGATCGCCAGACCCAGGCCGCTGCCGCCGTCGCGGTTGTCGCTCTGGAACGGCTCGAACAGGCGGGCCTGCACCGAGGCACTCAGCCCCGGCCCGCTGTCTCGCACGAGCAGGCTGGCCCGGCCAGCCGCACTGACGGTCGCAGCCGTGGTGGCGCTTGTGGTGGCGGGAGATACCTCCGTGCCTGCCGCGCCGTCCTTGCCGATGTCGCGGCCAATGCCGGAGCGAGATCCTGAATCTGAATCTGAATCGGTGCCAGAGCCAGTTCCCTTGCCGTTGCCGTTTCCATTGCAGCCAGCGGTGCCGGTGTGAGCGCCCAGCACTGCCAGCAGCAGTGGGGCGCCTGGGGGTGTGGCGCGCACGGCGTTGTGCAGCAGGTTGCGCACCAGTTCGCGCAGGATCCAGGCGTGGCCGATCAGCGTCACCTCGTCGTCGGCGCGCAGCTCGAAGTCGATGTCGCGAGCGGCGATCAGTGGCGCCATGTCGAGCGCCACCTCACGCGTCACTTCGGCCAGGTCCACCGGCTGCGGCGGATCTTGCTGCGCCACCTGTTCGAGTTTGGCCAGGGCCAGCATCTGGTTGGCCAGGCGGATGGCGCGGTCGATGGTGGCGTGCATCTGCTGCAGCGTGAGCTGGGCATCGGCGTGGCCCGACAAGCCGTTCTGCGCCTGGGTCTTGAGCACCGCCAGCGGCGTGCGCAGCTGGTGCGAGGCGTCGCGCACGAACTGGCGCTGGTGGCCGATCAGCGCGGCCAGGCGCTGCATCAGATCGTTGATGGCCGCCGGCACCGGTCGCAGCTCGGCAGGCAGCGCCACGTCCCCCGGGTCGATGGCCGACAGATCGTTGGCGTCGCGCCGCTCGAGCGCCTGGCGCAGTGCACGCAGCGGCGCCAGCGCCCGTGTCACCACCAGCGCCACCACACCGGCCACGGCCAGCAGCAGGGCGATGTGGCGTGCCATCGAATCCACCAGCAGCGCCAACGCGGCACGTTCGCGGATCTGGCGCGTCTCGGCCACCTGCATTAGCGCAACGCCATGCAGCGTGGCGCCGGCCACCGGCTGGTACAGCGCGGCCATACGCACCGGTTCGCCGCGGTAGACCGTGTCGTAGAAATCGACCAGGGCGGCGTAGCTGCTGCGCTGAGGCAGGCGTCGTGTGTAGACCGGCAGGTCGGCGTGGCCCGAGACGAACTCGCCGTGCAGCCCGCCGATGCGGTAGAACATGCCGCCGACGTTGTCGGCCTCGAAGATGTCGAGCGCAGCAAACGGCACCTGCACGCGCAACTGCTCGCCGTCGGCTTCGATGAGTTCACCGATCGAGCGGGCTGAGGCCAGTAGCGAGCGGTCGTAGGCGGTGTCCAGGGCGGCCAGCACGCGGGTGTAGGTGATCCAGGCGTCGACGCTCAGGAACATCGCGATCGGCAGCACGATGCCGGCCAGCAGCTGCCAGCGCAGCGTCTGCGGCACCAGCCGGCGGCGCAGCTGCGTGGACGGCTGCGTGGACGGCGGCGGCGTCATGCGCCGGCACCGGCCGCATCCGGCCCGGCGCGCAAGAGGTAACCCAGGCCGCGCAGCGTGACCAGCGCAGCGCCGGATCCGGCGAGTTTCTTGCGCAGTCGGTAGGCCACCACCTCGATGGCCTCGAACTGGATCTGTTCTTCCATCGGGAAGACGAGGCGAAAGAGTTTTTCCTTGCTCACGGCGTGGCCGGGCCGGGCCATCAGCGCCTTGAGCAAGGCGGTTTCACGCGGCGTCAGTTCGAGCAGGTCATCGCCGACGTGGAAGGCGCCCGAGCTGCGGTCGAGGTGCACACGGCCACAGCGTGGCTCGTCGCCTTCGCGGTCGCTGCCGCGGCGCAGCAGGGCGCGCACGCGGGCCTCGAGTTCGTCCAGATCGAAAGGTTTGGCCAGATAGTCGTCGGCACCGGCGTTCAGGCCGAGCACCCGGTCACCTACCGCACCGCGGGCGGTGAGCACCAGGATGGGCACGGTGACGCCTTCGGCACGGGCGCGGTGCAGCACCTGCAGGCCGTCCATGCCGGGCAGGCTGAGGTCGAGCAAGGCGGTGTCGGGTGGTGCGTGCTTGAGCTGGGCCAGCGCCAGGGCGCCGTCGGCGCAGTGGGTGACATCGAAGCCGCGGCGCTCCAGCGCCAGCCGCAACGCCTGCGCCATGGCGGCATCGTCTTCGACCAGCAGCAGGCGCGGGTGAGTCGTCATGCGCGCAGTGTGCCGTCGCGGCGCCGGCTCGACCAGTCGCGCTGGCCCGCACCGGCCCGCACCGACAGGGGGCTGACAGCCGGCCGACAGCCAGCGGCGGTCGATTCGACAGCTGGCTGACAGCCTCGCCGCACGCCTAGGGGTTCACCCCGGCGGGCATGGGCGGACCAAACGGCAACACTTGCGGCACCCGCACGGCCCATGAGCCGCACCAGTCTGGCGCATGTCGTCCGGGCTGAGTCAGCAGCCTGGCGTGCCTGTCGTGTGTTTGTCCCTCGTGTCCAGGAGACCTCAATGCGTCGTCACATGCTCAAGATCATCGCCCTTGCCCTGCCGCTCGCGCTGGGCGCAGGCTCGGCGCTGGCCGCCGACAACTTCAAGATCATGGCCCCCGCCAACCCGGGCGGTGGTTACGACCAGACCGCCCGCGGCCTGGGCAAGGCCATGCAGGAAGCTGGCGTGGCCGGCAACATCACCTACGAAAACAAGGGCGGCGCGGGTGGCACCATCGGTCTGGCCCAGTTCACCAACTCGAGCAAGGGTGACCCCAACGCGCTGATCGTTGTGGGTGCGGTGATGGTGGGTGCCATCGTGCAGAACAAGCCGCCGGTGACGATGGCCAACGCCACGCCGATCGCCCGTATCACGGCTGAATACAACGCCTTCGTGGTGCCGGCGGATTCGCCGATCAAGACCATGAAGGACGTGATCGACATGCTCAAGAAGGACCCGGGCAGCGTCAAGTGGGGTGGTGGCTCCAAGGGGTCGGTCGACCACGTCAGCGTGGCCATGATCGCGCGTGAATCGGGTGTCGATGTGGCCAAGGCCAACTACGTGCCGTTCAAGGGCGGCGGTGAAGCCACTGCAGCCATCCTGGGTGGCCACGTCACGGTGGGCACAAGCGGCTGGGGTGAACTGCAGGAGTTCATCACAAGCGGCAAGATGCGCGCCATCGGCATCACCGCACCGACCCGACTGTCTGGCGTGAACGTGCCCACCCTCAAGGAGCAGGGTATCAACGTGGTGATCGCCAACTGGCGCGGCGTGTACGCGCCCCCGGGCATCACGCCGGCTCAGCGTGCAAGCCTGACGGCAGCCGTGACTGCCGCCTCCAAGTCCAAGAGCTGGACTGACCTGCTGGCCAAGAACCATTGGTCGTCGGCACTGCTGACCGGTGGTGAGTTCGACAAGTTCGTCGACGACGAACATGCCCAGATGCGCGACGTGATGGGCAAGCTCGGCATGATCTGAGCCGGCTCGGCCCGCCTGCCCTGGGCTGAGCGGGTCGCTGCCTTGCCCCTGGCGGCCTGACCGCCAAGGGGCAATCGAACCGCCTACAGGCCGCCTGCCGGCCACGTCGGCAGCGGCTGACCGCGGGGGAAGCGATCCCCCGGCGACATCCCCGCCCCACAAGGCTGTCGATGAATCCCACCGGCACGGCGCCAAGCTGCGCCCGGGCCTGGTCCCGGTGCCGCACGAGCATGCC
Organism: Candidatus Intricatilinea gracilis; assembly: GCA_016702605.1. Lineage (GTDB taxonomy): Bacteria > Pseudomonadota > Gammaproteobacteria > Burkholderiales > Burkholderiaceae_C > Sphaerotilus > Sphaerotilus gracilis. The sequence continues at coordinate 319,851 of JADJDQ010000002.1, read as the reverse complement.
AAGGACACCGCCATGAACCAACGCAGTTTTATCTACATCGGCGCCGGCACCGCATTGCTGGGTGTGTTGATGGGTGTCGGTGCCACGCAGATCCACGGTGACGCTGGTTACGGCGGTGTCGGCCCGGCCTTCCTGCCCTGGCTGGTGGCCACCGTGCTGGTGGTGCTGGGCTTGTTGCTCATGCGCACGGCACGCACCAAGCTCGAATCGATGATCGAGATGCCCGAGTTCGCGCCGCGCTGGCTGGCAATGGGGTGGGTGTCGGTCGGCCTGCTGGTCAATGCGATGTTGATCGAGCGGGTGGGCTTCGTCTGCTCTTGTGCCTTGTTGTTCGCCCTGGCGGCGCGCGGTTTCCGCATCGGCGCCGACGAACGACCCACCCCCCGCGATTCGTTGCGCGATCTCGTGCTCGGGGTCATCATTTCCGCACCGGTGTTCTGGATCTTCACCAAGGTGCTCGGACTCAACCTGCCTGCCCTGTTCAAGGGCGGGTGGATCTGATCGGATCACATCATGGACACCTGGCAATCACTGCTCGCCGGTTTTGCCGCCGCAGGCACACCCATCAACCTGCTGTGGGCGCTGCTGGGCTGCACTGTCGGCACGGCCGTGGGCGTATTGCCCGGCATCGGCCCGGCGCTGACGGTGGCCATGCTGCTGCCGCTGACCAGTCAGGTGGACGCCACGGCGTCGATGATCCTGTTCGCCGGCATCTACTACGGCGCCATGTACGGCGGCTCGACCACCTCGATCCTGCTCAACACGCCGGGCGAAACGGCCACCATGGTGACGGCGCTCGAAGGCAACCTCATGGCCAAACACGGCCGCGCCGGTGCGGCGCTGGCCACATCGGCGATCGGCTCGTTCGTGGCCGGTACCTTGGCCACCGTGCTGCTGACCTTGTTCGCGCCCTGGCTGGCCGACGTGGCGCTCAAGTTCGGGCCGCCCGAATATTTCTCGCTCATGGTGCTGGCCTTCGTCACCGTCTCGTCGGTGCTGGGCGCCAGTGCGCTGCGCGGCCTGACGGCGCTGTTCGTCGGTCTGGCGGTGGGGCTGATCGGCATGGACGAGATCTCCGGCACAGCGCGGTACACCCTGGGGGTGCCCGAACTGGTCGACCGCATCGAGGTGACGCTGGTGGCGGTGGGCCTGTTCGCGGTGGGTGAGGCGATGTTCTTCGCCCTCTACGAAGGCCGCACCCATCAGGGCGAAAACAAGATGTCGAGCCTGTACATGACCAAACTCGAATGGAAACGGTCGTGGCCGGCCTGGTTGCGTGGCACGTTCATCGGTTTCCCGTTCGGCACCGTGCCGGCGGGTGGCACCGAGATACCGACCTTCCTGTCGTACGCCACCGAGAAGAAACTCAGCAAGTATTCACACGAGTTCGGTACCACCGGCGCCATCGAAGGGGTGGCCGGCCCCGAGGCGGCCAACAACGCCACGGCTGCCGGTGTGCTGGTGCCGCTGCTGACGCTGGGCATCCCCACGTCCACCACGGCGGCCATCCTGCTGACCGCTTTCCAGAACTACGGCATCACGACCGGGCCACAACTGTTCCAGTCGTCCGGGCCGCTGGTGTGGGCGCTGATCGCCTCGCTCTACATCGGCAACGTGATGCTGCTGGTGCTCAACCTGCCGCTGGTGGGCTTCTGGGTCAAGCTGCTGAAGATTCCGCGTCACTGGTTGTATGCCGGCATCCTGGTGTTCGCCACCGTGGGGGTGTACGGCATGCGCCAGTCGGCGTTCGACCTGGTGCTGCTGTACGGCATCGGCCTGATGGGCCTGTTGATGCGGCGTTTCGACTTCCCGACCGCGCCGGTCATCGTGGGCATGATCCTCGGGCCCATGGCCGAGGCGCAGTTCCGCAACGCCATGTCGATCGGCAGCGGCAATTGGCTGGTGTTCGTCGAGCGCCCGCTGTCGGCGGCGGTGTTCGTCGTCTGTATCGCCGTGCTGGTGGTGCCGCGGCTGATGCGCAAACGGGTGGCGATGGCCTGACCCGTGCCGCGGTGGCGGTGCAGGTGGCCGCGGCGGCCCTGGCTGGCGCGCCAGCCTGGATCTCAGCGCACGGCGCCCATCGCCACGGCGCGTTGCCGTTGTGCGGCCAGTTCGGCGGCGTCGGGCTGCGGTGTCGCCGGCCAACCGGCCGTGTGGGCCCGCACGATGCCCCCGAGTGCCGCGATCCAGGCGGGTGTGTCGTTCAGGCAGGGGATGTAGTCGTAGCGCTGGCCGCCGTGGGCCATGTAGTGCTCGCGGCCCTCCATGGCGATCTCCTCGAGGGTTTCGAGGCAGTCGCCGACAAAGCCGGGGCAGATCACGTCGACCTCCTTCACGCCGCGGCCGGCCAGCGCGGCCAACATGGCTTCGGTCGACGGCTCGAGCCACTTGGCCTTGCCGAAACGGCTCTGGAAGCTCAGCGTCCACTGCTCGGGTGTCAGGCCCAGCCGTTCAGCCAGCAGCCGGCCGGTCTTGCGGCATTCGCAGTGATACGGGTCGCCCAGTTCGAGCGTGCGCGCCGGCACACCGTGAAAACTCATCAGCAGGTGGCCATCAGGACCGACACGCTGGCGGTGCGCGCGCACCGTGTCGGCCAATGCGGCGATGTAGGCCGGGTCGTCGTGGTAGCGGTTCACATAACGCAGCTCGGGCTGGGTGCGGGTGGTGAGTGCCCACTGATGCACGGCGTCGAACACACTGGCCGTGGTGGTGCCCGAATACTGCGGGTACAGCGGCACGATCAGGATGCGGTTGCAGCCTTCGGACTTCATGCTGTAGAGCTGGCTGGCCACACTGGGATTGCCGTAACGCATGGCATGGCGCACCACCAGGTCGTCACCGACGTGGGCCTGCAGCGCCTTGGCCTGCGTGATGGTCCAGTACGCCAGGGGTGAACCGTGTTCGGTCCAGATGCTGGCGTATTTGGCGGCCGACTTGGCCGGACGCACTCGCAGCACGATGCCGTGCAGGATGGGCAGCCACAACAGCCGCGGCAGCTCGACGACACGGGGGTCGCTCAGGAACTCCGCCAGGTAGCGCCGCACCGCCGCAGGGGTGGGTGCATCGGGTGTGCCCAGGTTGACCAGCAGCACGCCAGTGCGCGCGGGGGTGCCGTGAGGAACGATCGGCTCGGGTGCAAAGGCCATGGTTCAGTCCGCAGCGCGCGGCTTGACACAGGCGGCGGCTTGTTTGGCTCGCACCCGCGCGAGTTCGACGTCGGTGTCATGCGCCAGCGCCACACCCATGCGGCGCTTGACGAAACTTTGCGGCTTGCCGAACAGGCGCAGCTCGGTGCCCGGAACGCGCAGCGCTTCGGCTACACCGTCGAACACCAGGGCGTTGGCGTCGACACCGCCGTAGATCACGGCGCTGGCGCCGGGGCTCTTGAGTGTGGTGTCGACCGGCAGACCGAGGATGGCGCGGGCATGTAACTCGAACTCGTTCTGCCACTGCGTGGTCATGGTGACCATGCCGGTGTCGTGCGGGCGCGGGCTGACCTCGCTGAACCAGACCTGGTCACCCTTGACGAAAAGCTCCACGCCGAACAGGCCCTGGCCGCCGAGGTTGTCGGTGATGGCCCGGGCGATATCGCGCGAGCGCTGCAGCGCCAGTGGCGACATGCGCTGCGGCTGCCAGCTTTCGACATAGTCACCGCTGACCTGCACATGGCCGATGGGTTCACAAAAACTCGTCTCGGGCTGGCCATCGGCGCCGATCGAACGCACGGTGAGCAGCGTGATCTCGTAGTCGAAATCGATGAAACCTTCGACGATGACCCGGCCGTGGCTGACACGCCCGCCGGCCATGGCGTAATCCCAGGCGCGCGTCACATCGGCCGGGCCGTCGATCTTGCTTTGGCCCTTGCCCGAGCTGCTCATCACCGGCTTGACGACGCAGGGGTAGCCGATCGGCGCCCGGTCGGCGTTGCCGTCGATGGCGGTCTGCAACTCGGTGAGTGAGTCGCAGAACACGTAGGGGCTGGTCGCCAGACCGAGCGTCTCTGCGGCCAGGCGGCGGATGCCCTCGCGGTCCATCGTCAGGCGTGCAGCGCGGGCATTGGGGATGACAGACACGGCGCCCTCGGCTTCCAGCGCCTGCAGTTCGGCGGTGGCGATGGCCTCGATTTCGGGCACGACCAAGTCGGGTTGTTCGGCCTCGATCAGCGCACGCAGCTGGGCTGCGTCACTCATGGTGATCACGTGGGCGCGGTGCGCCACCTGGTGGCCCGGCGCGTCGGCATATCGGTCGACGGCGATGGTCTCGACGCCCAGGCGCTGCAGGGCGATGAGCACTTCCTTGCCCAGTTCGCCGCTGCCCAGCAGCATGACGCGCAGCGCGTGTGTGGACAACGGGGTGCCGATCGGCTTCATGCAATCACTCCTGGCAAGACGTGGACCGGGCGCGTGGTGCCCGTCGATTCGATGTGGGTGGAGTCAGGCCCGGTGCCTGGGCCGCCGGGACGATGTCGGGATGCCGCGGCAGAGGTCGGCTGGACCGGGCGCCGGTCTGGTGAACGGCCCGTCGCCACGGCGGGTGGCCGAGCGCATCAAAGCAGCGGCGGCGGATCGGTGTCGTCGAAACGCAGTACCTCGAAGCCGACCGTCGGAGCATCCGCCACACTCGGGTTGATGCCCAGGCAGATCACGCCGCGGCCATGCAGCGTGCAGCTGCCCCGGCGCAAGGTGACGATTTCGGACTGGCGCCCGTAACGCACGAAGGTGCCGTTGGAGCTGAGGTCGCTGAGCTGGAAGGTGCCGCCGTGCCACTCGATGCGTGCATGCATGCGCGACACGCGGCTGTCGTCGATGCAGTAGGTGGCTTCGTGGCTGCGGCCCAGGATGACCGGCAGGTTGCGCGCGGTGTGGATGCGCGACACGCCGTCGCACGACAGGCGGATGCCTTCGGGCGCGGCTGTGGGTGCCGCCTCGCCGAACATGGTCGACATCGAGTCCTGGCCGCGGCGGGATTCGAGCCGCCACACTTCGACCGGCTCCATGCGCCCACGCAGATGCAATCGTTCGAGGCGTCTGAAACGCTGGCGCATGTCGGCCGGCAGCGGCACCAGGGTCTGCGAAGTGACGAGGGTCTCGTTGTCGCCGGCATGGTCGAGCAGCCGGGCTGCCACGTTGACGGCATCTCCGAAACAATCGCCGCCCACCTCGATGACTTCGCCGTGCGCCATGGCCAACTGAACACGCAACACCGGTCCGCGTGAGGGGCCGGCTGCGGCCAGGCCGCGTTCGAGTGATTCGTGAACTTCTTCAGCCGACTGCACCGCCGGCTGGGGCAGACGGAACACCGCCATCAGGCCGTCGCCCAGGGTCTTGATGACCTTGCCGCCGTTTTGCTCGACGACCTTGGCCACGACCGAGACACTGTTGGTCACGACCGACGCAGCCTCGGCGTTGCCGAGGCTTTCGTAGAGCGAGGTGCTGCCGCGCAAATCGGCAAAAAGAACTGTGCACGTGACCGACTGCGTCATGGAAGCGAGTTTAACGTGCGTCGATGTGACATCCGCCACGTCGTATCGTGACGCAAGACAGGTTCTGTTGACATGTGGATCTCACCCTGCCCTTCGAGTGAGGGGAGGGTGCGTTGTGTCCCACCTGGTCAATCAAAGATTGTCCAGGTAGGTCCTCAACTTGTCCGACCGGCTCGGGTGCTTGAGTTTGCGGATGGCCTTGGCCTCGATCTGGCGGATGCGTTCGCGGGTCACGTCGAACTGCTTGCCGACTTCTTCCAGCGTGTGGTCGCTCGTCATCTCGATGCCGAAACGCATGCGCAGCACCTTGGCTTCACGCGGCGTCAGGCTGTCGAGGATCTCGCGCACCACGTCGCGCAGGCCTGCCTGCATGGCCGCGTCGGCCGGGGCGACGTTGTTGGTGTCTTCGATGAAGTCGCCCAGGTGCGAATCGTCGTCGTCGCCGATCGGCGTTTCCATGGAGATCGGCTCTTTCGCGATCTTCATGATCTTGCGGATCTTGTCCTCGGGGATCTCCATCTTCTCGGCCAGCGTCGGGGCGTCGGGCTCGAAGCCGAACTCCTGCAGGTGCTGGCGGCTCAACCGGTTCATCTTGTTGATCGTCTCGATCATGTGCACCGGGATGCGGATGGTGCGCGCCTGGTCGGCGATCGAGCGGGTGATGGCCTGACGGATCCACCACGTGGCGTAGGTCGAGAACTTGTAGCCGCGGCGGTATTCGAACTTGTCGACCGCCTTCATCAGGCCGATGTTGCCCTCTTGAATGAGGTCGAGGAACTGCAGGCCGCGGTTGGTGTACTTCTTGGCGATCGAGATCACCAGGCGCAGGTTGGCCTCGATCATCTCGCGCTTGGCTTCGCGCGAGCTGGCCTCGCCCTCGTTCATGCGCTTGTTGATCTGCTTGAGGTCCTCGATCGGCACCACTGCACGGGCCTGCAGGTCGATGAGCTTTTGCTGCAGTTCCTGGATGGCCGGCAGGTTGCGACCCATGATGGCGCTGTAGTGCTTGCCGGTGGCGATCTCGGCCTCGGCCCAGCCGAGGTTGAGCGTGTTGGCCGGGAAGGCCTTGATGAACTGCTCCTGCGGCACACCACAACGGTCGACGATGATCTTGCGCAGTTCGCGCTCGTAACGACGCACGTCGTCCACCTGCGAACGCAGCAGGTCGCACAACTTCTCGATGGTCTTGACGGTAAAACGGATCGTCATCAGCTGCGTGCTGATGCCTTCCTGGGCCTTGTTGTAGGCCGGCGACTTGTAGCCGTCCTTTTCGTAGGCCTTGCGCATCTTGTCGAAGTCGATCTGCAGCGCGTCGAACTTCACCAGCGCCTGCGTCTTGAGTTCTTCGAGCTTCTTGGTCAGCGCCTTGGAGCCGCCGTTGCCGTCGTCGTCGTCGTCCTCGTCGAACTCGTCGAAGTCTTCTTCGGCCACATAGTCGTCGGCCTCGTCGGCGGCGACGAAACCGTCCACCACCACCGAGATCTGGTCCTCGCCGGCGCGGATCTTGTTGGCCATCTCGAGGATCTCGGCGATGGTCATCGGCGAGGCCGAGATCGCCAGCATCATGGCCTGCAGGCCACCCTCGATGCGTTTGGCGATCTCGATTTCACCTTCACGCGTCAGCAGTTCGACCGTGCCCATCTCGCGCATGTACATGCGCACGGGGTCGGTGGTGCGGCCGAATTCGCTGTCGACGGTGGACAGGGCGGCTTCGGCTTCTTCCTCGGCTTCTTCTTCGGTCGCCGTGCTGGTGTTGCTGCCGCTGATCAGCAGCGTGGCGGCGTCGGGTGCCTGCTCGTAGACCGCGATGCCCATGTCGTTGAGCATCGACACGATGGCTTCGAGGATCTCGGCCTCGACCAGCTTTTCGGGCAGGTGGTCGTTGATTTCCTGGTGCGTGAGGTAACCACGCGTCTTGCCCATCTTGATGAGCGTCTTCAGCTCATGGCGGCGCTTGGCGACTTCCTCTTCGGTCAGCTGAGTCTCGTCCAGGCCGAATTCGCGCATGAGCGCACGTTCCTTGGCCCGCGACACCTTCATGCGCAGCGGCTTGGCCTTGACGACGGCCTCGCTGCTTTCCTCGGCCACCACCACGTCGCCGCTGGTTTCACCTTCGGCTTCGGGTTCACCTTCGAGGTCGGCTTCCAGATCGGAGAAGTCTTCTTCCACCTCGGCGGCGGCCTCGACCTTCTTGGCCGGAGCCGGTGTGGCAGCCTTGGACTTGCGGCCACGTTTGGCGCCGCCGGCGTCATCCGCCTCACCCTTGGCCGGCTTGGCCGCGGTCTTGGCGGCTGCCTTGGTCTCGTCCTTGGCCGGTTTGGCCTTGACAACCTTGGCCGGCTTGGCGGCATCTGTACCCGCGGCGGTGATGGTGACGGTGTCGTCGTTGCCCGCCAGGGTGTCGGACGTGGTCTTGGCGGGGGCGCTCTTCTTCGCGGTCATGCGGTTCCTCGGCGATGTGCTCGGGTCAAATTCGGTGGCGGTGCGGCAGTCCGTGGACAGTCGGCGGTGGTCGTTCTCAGGCGGCCGGGGTGAGCGGCCGTCGGGGCGTCAGGGTTGGGCTCCATCACGTCCAGACATCGGATCGTGTTGCCGGCGCAGCGTCCGGCTGCGGTGGTCGACGGTGTGGTCGCTGCTTCGGTGCCCAGCCGGCAAAAACATCCGGACATCTCGTACAGCGTCGAGGCCGGGTGCCATGTCTTGTGGTGAAGTCGAAACTGACGCTGCGTCACACACGCTGGCATCGGGGCTTCGTCCCCAGCTGGCTGCGGACCTTGGAGCGAACCCTGGATTATACCGGCGCGACGCTGGTGCTGCCGTTCGCAGGCAGGCGATCACACCGGTCGCTGGCGACCTGCGCTCCCCCACGCTTTGGCCGACGCTCGATCCCTAGACCCGACCCTTGAGCGCGGCGCGCAGGCTCATCAGTTCATTGCGCCGCTGTACCGCTGCGTCCGAGAGTTCGCCCGATTCGAGCAGCAGGTTGATCTCGTCGTTCACCGCGTCGAGCTTCAGGCCGTTGAGGATGGCCTGAAGCTGCTCGGCCGTGCTGGCTTCGTCGCTCAGTTCATGCAGGCCGCGCAGGCGCTCGACCACCTGGCGCAGGCCGTCGTTGTCCGGGTCGGCGTCGCGCAGCAGCTCGTCCACCATGCCGTGCAACGGCAGCGGCCCCTGGTCATGCAGCACCCGCTCGAATCTGGCGAACAACTCGCCGTAGGGTGGCGGCGCTTCACACAGCAGTTCGTGTACCTCGGCGGGGTATTGCAGCCACAGGTCGGCCTTGTTCAGCAGGATCTGCGCGGCGCGGTCCAGCGGCGTGGCGGCGCGCAGCGGCGCGCGTTTTGCTGGGGCGTAGCGCGCGTTGCTGTCGCGCCGGAACTTGGAGGGCCAGGGCCCTGCCGACCCGTCACCTCGGGCCCGCTGATCGGACGAGGCGCCGGCACTGTCGGGCATCTGTCCGCGTTGTGTCCGCTCCGGCCGCTGACCGCCGCTGCCGGCGAGATTCCAGTGGGTGCGCAGCGTGTCGGCGGTCACGCCGCCCAAGGCCGCCAGGTCGGCCGTCATCTGTTCGCGCAGTAGGCCGCCAGGCAGTTGTTCGAGCCAGGGCCGGGCGGTGGCCAGCATGCGGCTGCGGCCTTCAGCGGTGCTCATGTCGCAGTTGTCGGCGGCCTGTGCCGCCACCTGTTGCGACAGTGGAACGGCCGCGGCAACCAGTGCCTCGAACGCCTCGGGCCCATGCTCGCGCACGTACGAATCAGGGTCATGCTCCGGCGGCAAAAAGAGAAACCGGAAGCTGCGGGTGTCGGTGGCGTGGGTGAGCACTGCCTCCATGGCGCGCGCCGCCGCCCGCCGCCCGGCGCTGTCGCCGTCGAAGCTGAAGACGATGTGCTCCGAAAAGCGCAGCAGCTTGGCCACATGGTCGGCCGTGCAGGCCGTGCCCAGCGTGGCGACGGCGTTGGCAAAACCGAGCTGGGCCAACGCCACCACGTCCATGTAGCCCTCGGTGACCAGCACGTAGCCGCGCTCGCGGATGGCTTGTCGTGCCTCGAACAGGCCGTACAACTCGCGGCCCTTGACGAACACCGGCGTCTCGGGCGAGTTGAGGTACTTGGGCTCGCCGCCGCCGTCCATCACGCGGGCGCCGAAGCCGATGACTTCGCCTTTCACGTCGCGGATCGGAAACATCACGCGGTCGCGAAAACGGTCCCAGCGCCGACGGCTGCCGCTGCCGGTGCCACTTGCGAAGCTGTTACCACCACCGGACGCAGAGGCCTCGCCGCCTTCGTCCTCTTTCTCGATCACCAGGCCGGCCTGCACCAGCAGCGGGTCGTCGTACTGGGCAAAGACGCTGGCCAGGCCGTTCCAGCCCGGCGGCGCGTAGCCCAGGCCGAACCGTTTGGCGATCTCGCCGCTCAGGCCGCGCTTCTTGAGGTACGAGATGGTCGAGTTACTCGTGCGCAACTGGGCGCGGTAGTGCTGCGCCGCCTTCTTGAGCACTTCGGTCAGGGTCGCGCGCTGCTCCTTGGCCTTCTCGGCCTGGGCACGTTCGGCCGGGCTGGCGTCGTCGTCCGGCACGGCGACACCCATGGTCGAGGCCAGTTCTTTCACCGCGTCGATGAAACCCAGCCCGCTGTGCTCCATCAGGAAACCGATGGCGTTGCCATGTACACCGCAGCCGAAGCAGTGGTAGGTCTGGCGCGTCGGGCTGACGACGAAGCTGGGCGACTTCTCGCCGTGGAACGGGCACAGCCCCTTGTAGTTGGCGCCCGCCTTCTTGAGCTGAACGCTGCGCCCGACCACCTCGGCCACGTCGGCGCGTGCCAGCAGGTCATGGATGAAGGTCGGTGGGATCACGGGCCGAGTCTAGGGGCAGCTCGGCATCGCGCGCCCCTGCACGCGTCTCAGCGCGGCGCCAGGCGGATCGCGCCGTCCAGGCGGATCGTCTCGCCATTGAGCATGTCGTTTTCGACGATGTGCTGCACCAGCTTGGCGTAGTCCTCGGGTGTGCCCAGGCGGCTGGGGAAGGGCACGCCGGCGGCCAGGGCGTCCTGCACTTCCTTGGGCATGCCGAACAGCATGGGTGTGCCGAAGATGCCCGGCGCGATGGTGCAGCAGCGGATGCCGTTGCGCGCCAGGTCGCGGGCGATCGGCAGCGTCATGCCGACCACGCCGCCCTTGCTGGCGGCGTAGGCAGCCTGGCCGATCTGGCCGTCGTAAGCCGCCACGCTGGCGGTGTTGATCAACACACCGCGCTCGCCGGTGGCTTCGGGTGTGTTCTTGCACATGGCGTCGGCCGCCAGGCGGATCATGTTGAACGTGCCGATCAGGTTGACGGTGATGGTCTTGCTGAAGGTGGCCAGCGGGTGCGGGCCCTCCTTGCCCACGGTCTTGACGGCCGGTGCGATGCCGGCGCAGTTCACCAGGCCCATGAGTTTGCCCAGGCTCACGGCCTTGGCCACCACGGCCTGGCCGTCAGCCTCGCTGCTCACGTCGCAGCGCACGAAGGCGCCGCCGATCTCGGCCGACACGGCCTGGCCACGTTCTTCCTGCAAGTCGGCCAGCACCACGGTGGCCCCCGCCTTGGCCAGGCGGCGCGCCGCGCCTTCGCCCAGCCCAGAGGCTGCGCCGGTGACGATGAAGACCTTGCCTGCGATGTCCATGGTGTTGTCCTTGGGTGGTTGACGTTGACGTAAACGTCAATCATAAGACGCAGGAAAGCCGCCCGTGGGCGGCTTTCGATGTCGAGCAGGAGCCTGGGCCCGGCCTGCGCCAGGTTGGCCCCGCAGCGGGTGTCAGCTCGCCAGGGCGGCGAACGCGGCGGTGGTGATGTCGTCCACGCTGCCTTGGCCGCTGATGCAGCGGTACTGCGGCGCGGCGGCGTCGCCTGTGGCGGCCCAGCTGGAGTAGTAGTCCACCAGCGGACGCGTCTGGCTGTGATAGACCTCGAGGCGGGTGCGCACGGTGGCTTCCTCGTCGTCCTTGCGCTGCACCAGGTCTTCACCGGTCACGTCGTCCTTGCCGGCCACCTTGGGCGGGTTGAAGGTGACGTGGTAGGTGCGGCCCGAGGCGGTATGCACACGCCGGCCGCTCATGCGTTCGATGATGGCCGAGTCGGGCACGTCGATCTCGAGCACGAAATCGAGCTTCACGCCGGCTGCCTTCATGGCATCCGCTTGCGGAATGGTGCGGGGGAATCCGTCGAACAGGAAACCCTTGGCGCAATCGTCCTGGGTGATACGTTCCTTGACCAGTCCGATGATGATGTCGTCGCTCACCAGGGCGCCCGAATCCATCACCTGCTTGGCCTTCACGCCCAGGGGGGTGCCGGCCTTGACGGCAGCGCGCAGCATGTCGCCGGTGGAGATCTGCGGAATGCCGAATTTCTGGCAGATGTAGGCGGCTTGTGTGCCCTTGCCGGCGCCCGGGGCGCCCAACAGTATCAGTCTCATGGATCTCCTCGTGTTCTTGGGGAACCGGTCAGCGGGCGCCGACAGCAGGTTTGCTTTTCAGAATAGCACGCAGCCCCTGTGACGAAACTGACGTTTGCCCGGGGCGAACCCGCGCGCAACAAGGGGCGTGTGGGCCTGTCAGCTCAGCAGCTGGCGCACCCGTTCCAGGTCTTGCGGTGTGTCGATGCCTGGGCCGGGCCGGTCGGTCGTCACGTGCACGGCGATGTGATGGCCGTGCCACAAGACGCGCAGTTGTTCGAGTGACTCGATCTGCTCGATCGGGCTCGGCGGCAACGTCGGGTAGGCGCGCAGAAAGCCCGCGGTGTAGCCGTAGATGCCGATGTGGCGCAGCGGCGCAGGTTCGGCCAGGCGCGTCACACCTGCAGCGTTGCCGTCACGCCACCAGGCGATGGGTGCGCGCGAGAAGTACAGCGCCCGCCCGGCAGCGTCACACACCACCTTGACGACGTTGGGGTTGAGGTAGTCGGCCACTTCGTCGATGGCGTGCGCCGCGGTGCTCATCACGCAGTCGGGGTGGCTGGCCAGTGTGTCGGCGCAGGCGCGCACCAGCGTCGGTTCGATGAGGGGCTCGTCACCCTGCACATTGACGACGATCGCGTCGTCGGCCAGGCGCAGCAGTTCGCAGGCTTCGGCCAGGCGGTCGCTGCCGGTCGGATGGTCGACGCGGGTCAGCAGGGCGCGCACGCCGTGGTGCTCGCAGACATCGACGGTTTCCTGCGCGTCGGCCGCCACGATCACCTGATCTGCCCCGCTGAGCGCGCAACGCTGCGCCACCCGCACCACCATCGGCAGGCCCGCGATGTCGGCCAGCGGCTTGCGCGGCAGCCGGCTCGACGCCAGCCGGGCCGGGACGAGCACCGTGTATTTCATGCCAGCGGCGAACTGGCCGTGTCGGGTGATGCGTCGAGGTGACGCGCCTCGTTTTCCATCATGATGGCGATGCCGTCGCGCACCGTGAAGGCCAGCCGGTCGGCGTTGCAGACCAGTTCGCGGGTCTGGGTGTCGAGTTGCAGCGGCCCCTTGCAGACCGGGCAGACCAGCAATTCCATGAGTCGTGTGTCCATGTGCACATGCTAGCCGAGCGCCGGTGGGGCTGGCGGGCGGCGCGGTTGCCTTACCCGTCGTCGCCGTTCTTGCCGATGTGGCTCGGGCCGCCTGAGGTCGGCTCGCAAGCCGGCCCGACTGGCTGGCAGCCGATCAGCCAGGTCGGTGCCGGCGCGGCACGAAACCACGCGAAGCGAGCCTGGCCGCCAGGGCGTCGATCAAGGCGGCGAGCAACTCGAACTTCAACGGCACGACCCACACACGGGTGCCCGGGCGCTCGCGGGCGACACGCGCCGGGTCGAGTTTGACGGCGTCTTTTTCGGTCACGATCACGTCCGGCGTGCCGGCAGGCCAGGGCAATTCGGCAAAGTCGAAGTGGTCAGCCAGCGGCAGCAGTTGCACGGCCACGCCGAGGCTGGACAGCATCGCGACCAGGCGTTGCGGCTGGCCGATGCCGGCGCACAGCAGTGGTGCAGGCTGGACTTGCAGTGCACCCCATGCGCCGGGGTCGGCTGCCACGCCGCGCCACCAGTCGGCCAGATCCACTGCGCCGGCCAGGCGACGATCGACCAGGTGGCCGGGCAAGGCCGTGGTCGCTTGTGCGGCGTTGTAGACCACCAGCGCGGGCGCATCCGTCGCCGATGGACTGTCGATGGCTTCTCGCAGCGGGCCGGCCGGCAACAACCAGCCGTTGCCAGCGCCGCGTTCGTCGAACACGATCACTTCGACATCACGCGCCAGCGCCAGGTGTTGCAGCCCGTCGTCACATAACAGCAGGTCGACGTCTGGATGCGCCCAGCAAGGCCCGGCCGGCGGCGCCACGGTCGCGTGCCACCCACACCGGCACAGCGCCGCGACGCGCCAGCAGCACGGGTTCATCACCCACGTCGCCTGCCAGGCTGCCGGGCAACACGGGCCGGGCGTTGCTGTCATTGCTGCCGTGACCGCGCGACACCACGCCGGGGGTCCAGCCCAGGGTGCGCAGCGCGTCGATCAGCGCCAGTGTGGTGGGTGTCTTGCCGGCGCCGCCGACGACACGGTTGCCCACCACCACCACCGGCACGGGCAATCTGGCAGCGCTGAACCAGCCGGCGCGGTAGAGCTTGCGGCGGGTCGCGACCACGGCGCCGAAGATTCTCGCCAGCAGTCTGAGCGTGACCGGCGGTGGCCGGCCGTTGGACCAGCCGGCTTCGATGCGCCGGGCGAGGCCGCCCGTGCCGCTCGATCGATGCGTGCTCGCAGGGGCAATCAAGGTCGGGCCGTCACGGAGCGGCGTGGCGGGCCCGCGGTCTCACTGTGGGGCCCTGCCGATGTCGGGACGACGAGGCGCGAGTTGCCCGATCGGCCTGTGCCGTCAACGCCGCACCGCGTCGCGTGCGCTGCCCTGGGCGGCAAAGGTCACGCGGCTCAGCCCGACCCGGCGAGCCGCGTCGAGCACGTTGATGACACTCTGGTGCGCCGACATCGCGTCTGCCGAGACGATGACCTGTCGATCCACCTGACCCTGGCTGGCCGTCTTGAGCGCAGCGACCAGGGCTTCGACCGTGACGCCGTTCACCGCCACGCGGTTGACGCTGTAGCGCCCGTCGGGGGCCACGGCGATGCGGATTTCGCGCGGCTGTTCGTTCAGGCGGGCCGAATCCGACGTCGGAAGCGTGATGTTGAGTGCGTTGTATTTGGCGTAGGTGGTCGACAACATCAGGAAGATGAGCACCACCAGCAACACGTCGATGAACGGGATGAGGTTGATTTCCGGCGGATCACTGCGCCGATGGCGAAAGTTCATGGCCACGCCGGTCTCCTGATGACTCAGCCGCGCAGCGTCAGGCGCAGCAGTTGTGGCACCAGCCGTTCGGACGCCTGTTCGAGCTGCAGCACGTAGCCGTCGACCTGGCCGCGGAAGTAGCGGTGGAACATCAGCGCCGGAATGGCGATCAGCAGGCCGAAGGCCGTGTTGTACAGCGCGATCGAGATGCCGTGGGCGAGCTGCTCGGGGTTGCTCATGCCGGTGGGCGCTTGTGAGCCGAAGATCTCGATCATGCCGATCACCGTACCGAACAGGCCCAGCAACGGCGCTGTCGACGCCATCGTCGACAGTGCATTGAGGTACCGCTCGAGCCGGTGCACCGCCAAGCGGCCGGCCGATTCGAAGGTGTTGCGCAGGGCCGCCTCGCCGATGCGTGGGTCGACCGCCATGGCACGCAGGCCGCTGGCAAGCAGTTCACCCATCACCGAACTGGCCGACAACTTGGCGATCACATCGGCCGGCGGCACGTTGTGACGGGTCAGCGACAGCACCTCGTCGAGCAGCTTGGGCGGCGCGATCTTGGAGGCGCGCAGGCTCGCGAATCGCTCGATGATGACGGCCAGCGCCGCGATCGAACACAGGAGCAGCGGCCAGATCGGCCAGCCAGCGGCTTGTATGATCGAAAACAAGTTGATCCCCAGAAGATGATGCGCCGAGGCGCGGTCTCGGGCGCCAGAAATCGGGCCGCGGCCGAGCTGCCAAGTCAGACCGGCGCGATTATGGCCTGCACTTTGGCGTGATCCACCGCCCGGCGCCGCACCTTGACCAGCAGACGCCCGGATGCGCCCGCAGGCGTTCAAATTGCGCAGCATGTGCGTCGAGTCTCGCCAAGCTCGAGTGCGAAATTTTCGCAGCCAGGATACGCACCATTTCTGTGGATAACTTTGTGGGCAAACCTCGAATAGCGCTCGCAAATACGCGTCAGATCACGCTTCGAGGTTCGGTGCTGCAAACTGAGGCACAGAATTATTCAATGAAATCAATAAGTTGGACGCATGTTAAAGGCTTGTGACAGCGTTGATATGCCGCAAGGCAACATCGCCGCAGCTGTGGAATTCCGACATGTCGTCGGGGCGCTTTTCGGCCTGAGTGCACTGTGCCGGCCGATCTGAACCCCGCCCAGCGCGTGCTTGTGTGGGATGTCGCGGCACTGCTGCGCGCCTTGTCCGACACCCTGGCCAGCCGCTACGGATCACTCGCCGTGCGCGGTGAGCTGAGCGGCCTGTCGCGCGCCGCCAGCGGCCACGTCTACTTCAACCTGCGTGCGCCGGATGGCAGCGCCGCCCTGCGCTGCGCCATGTTCCGCCGCGCCGCCAGCCTGCTCGACTTCAGCCCGCGCGACGGCATGCAGGTCGAGCTGCGCGGGCGGCTGGCCTTGTACGAGCCGCGCGGCGAACTGCAGCTCATCGTCGAGGCCATGACCTGCGCTGGCGACGGCGAACTGCTTGCGCGCTTCATGCGGCTGAAGGCCAAGCTCGAAGGTGAAGGCCTGTTCGACGCCGCACGCAAGCGCCCGGTCACGGCCTGGCCGCGCCGCATCGGCCTGGTCACCTCGCTGCAGGCGGCCGTGTTGCGTGACGTCGCCAGTACCCTGGCGCGGCGTGCGCCGCATGTCGAACTCATCGTCTACCCGGCGTCGGTGCAGGGGGCCGAGGCGCCGGCCCAACTGGTGCGCGCCATGGCCCAGGCGGCGGCGCGCGCCGAGGTCGACACGTTGCTCGTGTGCCGCGGCGGTGGCTCGCTCGAAGACCTGTGGGCCTTCAACGACGAGGCGGTGGTGCGCGCCATCGCGGCGTCACCCGTGCCGGTGATCAGCGGCGTGGGCCACGAAACCGACATCACGCTGGCCGACTTTGCCGCCGACCTGCGTGCCCCCACCCCCACGGCCGCAGCCGAATTTGCCGCCGCGCCGCGCGACGCCAGCCTCGATCAACTCGGGGTACTGGCTCGTGCACTGAGTCAGCGTTGCCATGCGCGGCTCGACCGCGCGGCGCAGACCCTCGACCTGGCTTCGCTGCGCCTGGCGCGCCCCGGCGCGGTGGTACAGCGGCGGCACGAGGACCTGGCCTTGCTCGGACAGCGCCTGCGGTCGGTGCTGCACAACCGCCTGGCCGGCGAGCCGGCGCGCGTCGATCGGCTCGACGAGCGGCTCGACGCCGGCCTGCGCCTGTCGCTGCGCGGCCAGGATCAGACGCTGGCGCTGCTTGCCGCGCGGCTCGAAGCGCTCGGCCCGCGGCAGGTGCTGTCGCGTGGTTATGCCTGGCTCGGTGACGCGCAGGGCCGCGCGCTCAGCCATGTGACACAGGTGGCCGCTGGCGAAAAGTTCACCGCCACGCTGGCTGACGGACAGTTGCTCGCCACCGTCGACGAGGTGCACACCCGCACGGCGGAAGGCAGTGGCAGCACGCGCTGAGGGCTAGTTGTGACGTCCTGCTCGAAACGGCAGGTCTGCCTACAATCCGCGCCGACCCCAGATTCGTAGCTGCGGTGCGCCGTCGCACCCCAGCCTGCCAGACCGGCCCGCTTGGGCCATCACGAGGATCAATCCCATGGAACATACGCTGCCCGCCTTGCCTTTCGCCTCCGACGCCCTGGCGCCGCACATGTCGAAAGAGACGTTCGAATATCACCACGCCAAACATCACCAGGCGTACGTGACCAACCTGAACAACCTGATCAAGGGCACGCCCCACGAGTCGCAGGATCTGGAAGCCATCGTCAAGTCGGCCAGTGGCCCGGTCTACAACAACGCCGCCCAGGTGTGGAACCACACCTTCTTCTGGAGTTGCCTCAAGCCCGCCGGTGGTGGTGAGCCCAGCGGCCCCCTGGCCGCGGCCATCAATGCCAAGTTCGGCAGCTACGCCGCGTTCAAGGAAGCGTTTGCCAAGAGCGCCGTCGGCAACTTCGGTTCCGGCTGGACCTGGCTGGTGAAGAAGGCCGACGGCAGCGTCGACATCGTCAACACCGGCGCCGCCGGCACGCCGCTCACCGGTGCCGACAAGGCCCTGCTGACCGTCGACGTCTGGGAACACGCCTACTACATCGACTACCGCAACGCGCGCCCCAAGTACGTCGAGACCTTCCTGAACTCGCTGGTGAACTGGTCGTTCGCCGAGGCCAACTACGCCTGAAGTCGACTCGACGCGGCCTGCAGTGCGGGCCGAAGTCATCGGGGCCTGCGGGCCCCTTTTTCTTGCCCGATGCCGGCTCTTGCCTGGTCAGATGCCGAGCAGGTCGACCGCGGCCAGGCCACTGCGGACGGCGCCTTCGAGCGTGGAGGGGTAGGGGCCGGCAATGTGGTCGCCTGCGGCCTTGAAGCCTGGGGCGATGGTGGCTGGCGGGCGCTGCAGCTTGGGCACGCAGCGCAGGGTGGCGCGTTTTTCGGCGACGGTTTTCAGCACCTCGATCGACGCTGGTGCGGCGCCGCGCAGGGCGTCGCGCGCCTGGCGCAGCACGGCCTCGGTGGTGGCTGCCATGCCGCGGGAAACCCACGGGGCCGCGCCGCTGACGACGAAGGCGAACACGCCTGCGTTGATGCCGAGTGCGCCGTGGTCGAAGGCGAACTGCGCCGGCTTGTCCGGGCCCGGCGCCAGGGCGATCATGGGGGCGACCAGGCGGGCGCCCGGTGCGCGCAGGTACACCGTGACGATGGGTTCGTAGCCGAGTGCCTCGGCACAGGCCGACCAGGCGGGCGCAAGTCGTCGCGTGAGCCGTGCCGCCTCGGCCGGACTGCAGGCCAACACGACTCGGTCGAAGGTTTCGCCGTCGACGAGCCAGTGGGCGCCGGCCGCGTCGATGGTGTGCACGCGCCGGCCTGTGTGGACGTGAGCACCGTGTGTCGTCAACCAACGATGTGCCGGTTCGGGCAGCAGGTCGGCGAGTGGCCGGCGCGGGATCAGCAGGTCGCTGGCGCCCGGGCCCGAGAACAAGGCGTCGTGCAACACCCGCAGGAAGACCTGGGCGCTGGCCGCGTCGGCCGGTGTGTTGAGGGCGGCCACACACAGCGGATCGATGAAGTCGTCACGCACACGCGCCGGCAAGGCCGCACACAGTTCGGCCACGGTGAGGGCCGGGTCGCACCGAAAGCGCTTCAGCAACCAGCCCAGCGCCGCGTGATTGAGCGCCCAGCGCTCGCGCAGCGACCAGTGCGACATGGTCCACACCCCGACGGCAAAGGTGATCAGTGCCGAGCCTGCACGCAGGCGCAGGCCCTGTCCGTTGGCGTCGAGCAGCTCGAGCGGGCGGCGCAGCAGCACCTGATCCGGGTCGACACCCACACGTCGCATCAACGCCAGCGTGGCGCTGTAGGCGCCGATCAGGATGTGCTGGCCGTTGTCCAGGCGCAAGTCGGCTGGACCAGACGGCGTGTCGCCAGCCAGGCTGCGCGCACGCCCGCCGAGTTGTGGCGCCATCTCGAACAGGGTGACCTGATGGCCACGAACCGTGGCCTCCACCGCCGCAGCCAGCCCAGCCCAGCCGCCGCCGACGACGGCGACGCGCAGGCCTTCGGCCATCAGCGTCCGCGCCAGTTGGTGCGCATCGCGATCCACAACTTGCGCAGCGGCGTGAGCGAGATGCGCTGGTGCAGCACCTGGAAACCACCGGCCTCGATCTCGCCCAGCAACGTGCGGTAGATGTTGGCCATCATCAGGCCGGGCTTCTGGCTGCGCCGGTCGGCTTCGGGCAGCAGCGCCAGTGCCTCGTCGTAACAACGCTGGGCGCGCTCGGCCTGCGCTGTCATCAATGCGGTGAACTCAGGGCTGTAGCGGCGGTCGAGGATGTCTTTCACCTTGACGCCGTGCGCTTGCAGTTCGTTGACCGGCAGGTAGACACGGCCGCGCCGGGCGTCGTCACCCACGTCGCGGATGATGTTGGTGAGTTGAAGCGCCAGGCCCAGCTTGCGGGCGTAGGCCAGCGTGTTGTCGTCGGTGCGGCCGAAGATGCTCGACGCGACTTCACCCACCACACCGGCCACCAGATGGCAGTAATGCGCCAGGCCGGGGAAGTCGAGGTAACGCGTCTGTGTCAGGTCCATGCGGCAACCCTCGATCACCGCCTGCAACTGCTCCTGGCGGATGTCGTACGGCGCGACGTGGGGCATCAGCGCCGCCAGCACCGGATGGCGTGGGGTCGTCTTGCCAGCGTAGGCCTCGGCCACTTCGTTTTGCCACCAGGCCAGTTTGGTCGCCGCCACGCCGGGGTCGCTGACCTCGTCGACCACGTCGTCGATCTCGCGGCAGAAGGCGTAGAACGCCGTGATCGCCGCCCGCCGCGGAGGCGGCAGGAAGAGAAAGGCGTAATAGAAACTCGAGCCGCTGCCGGCGGCCTTGTCTTGGACGTATTGCTCGGGCGTCATCGCTCGGGTCTGGGGCATCAGGGCATTGTCGGCCATGGGGTCTGCGTTTGATAAAGCGTGTCGGCGGGACGGATGGTCGGCTTCGAGTTGGCGGTGGCGGGGCGCTGGCTTGCTGACGCCGGTGGTGTGCCTGCCGGTGGGCCTCGCGTCAAGGCACCGCGTGCATACGCAGTGCACGCCACAACATCAGCGGTGCATGCCAGCTGCGCAGCCTGGGGCGTCGGGTCACCGTGGCGTAGTCCATCGCTTCGATCCGACCGGCGATGGCCAGGCCACCCTGCACCACCAGGCGCAACTCCCAGCCCAGGCGTCTGGCCACATGGCTGGGCAGGTCGGTCGCCAGGGGAGCTCCGCTGGCCATGAGCTGGCGCGCCCAGGCCACCTCGGACGCGATCAACACACGCGGAGCCATGCCGTCGCGCCCGGCCAGCAGATCGTCGGGGTCGACGCCCGCCGCCGCACAATCCTTCAGCGGGATGTAGAGCCGCCCGCGTGGCAGGTCGATCGACAGGTCCTGCCAGAAGTTGATCAGCTGCAGCGCCGTGCAGATGGCGTCGGAGCGCTGCAGCGCCAGCTCGTCGTGTACGCCGTACAGATGCAGCAGCAGTCGACCGATCGGGTTGGCCGAGCGGCGGCAGTAGTCGAGCAGGGCCGGGCGGTCGGCATATCGCGTGACGTTCACGTCCTGCTCGAAGGCCGAGAGCAGATCCTCGAGCAACTTCAGCGGTAGGTTGTGGCGTTGCAGCACCTCGGCCAGCGGTGTGAATACGCCCGCCCAGCGTGATGATGGCGGCTCGCCGCGCGCCACCCGGCGCAGGTCGGCGCGGTAGGCCAGCAGATCGGCGTGGCGCTGGCGGGCGCTCGCGTCACCTTCGTCGGCAAGGTCGTCGGCCGTGCGGGCGTACCAGTAGATGGCTCGCACGGCGGGGCGCAACTCGGGCGGGCAAAGCCAGGACGCTACCGGGAAGTTTTCGTAGTGGTCGACGGACATCGATGCGGGGTGGGCGGGCTGACGGGCGCGTTGGCCGATGGCGACAACGGCTGAGGTGTCGCGCGGTCTTGTAACGGCGGGCGGATTATGTGCAGGCCAGCGGGGACTGGCGTGTGCCTTTCGGCCAGTGGCACGGCGAAGTTCGCATTTGCGGCGAACGACGATGGCGTTGGTCGTGCGCCGCCGTGCCACACGTGACAAGGTGTTTGACGATCGTGTAATCCTGCCGGTATATTACTGACCAGTCAGTCAGTATGCGAGCCACCATGCAGCGTCAACTCATGCCAGATCCCCTGTTGCCAGCCCAAACCGCTCCTGCAGTTGCCACGGGTGCTGGCGCCTCGCCAGCCGGCTGGCGCCAGCAGTCCATGGTGCGGGGCGTGATCGTCGCGGGTGTTGTCGGTGCTGTGCTGGGCCTGTCGGCCTGCAGTCGCCCGGCGCCGGCACCCGAGCCGGTGCGGGCTGTGCGTCTTGTCAAGGTCGGCGCCGAAGCGCTGGCCGGTGGTGTCGACTACGCCGGGGACGTGCGGGCACGTACCGAGTCGCGGCTGGGCTTTCGGGTCGGCGGCAAGCTGGTGCGCCGGGCCGTGGACCTGGGTGACAACGTGCGTGCCGGCCAGTTGCTGGCGCAACTCGACCCGCAGGATCTGAAGCTGGCGCAAGAGGCGGCGCAGGCCGGCCTGCTGGCAGCGCAGACCAGCCACGACCAGGCCCTGGCCGATCAGCGCCGCACCAAGGAGTTGTTCGAGCAGGGGTTCGTGAGTGCTGCCGAACTCGAGCGGCGCGACAACACCCTCAAATCCGCGACGGCCAGCCTGGCGCAGGCGCGCACCCAGCTCACTGCGCAGGGCAACCAGGCCGGTTACACCCAGCTGCTGGCCGATGTGTCGGGTGTGGTGACCGGTGTCGACGCCGAACCCGGCGCCGTGCTCGGGGCCGGCACGCCGGTGTTGCGCATCGCGCAGGACGGTGCCCGCGACGTGGTGTTCCAGGTGCCAGAGGACAAGGTCAAGGCGATGCGGGTGTTGCTGGCGCGCAAGAACGCGCTGGCCGTCACGATCTGGGGCGCCGACCAGGTCGTGCCGGCCACCCTGCGTGAGCTGGCTGCCGCCGCCGACCCGGCGACGCGCAGCTTCGTGGCCAAGGCCGACATCGGCCGCGCCGACGTGCGCCTGGGCCAGACCGCTACGGTGAGGGTGGCCAATGGCCAGACGGTGGGTGCGCCGCCTGCCATCAAGCTGCCGCTGGAAGCCGTGGGTGAACAAGGCGGGCGCACGGTGGTGTGGTTGTTCGACGCCGGCAGCGGCACCGTGCAACCCCAGGCGGTGACGCTGGCGGCGCATGAAGGCCGCCGCGCCGTGATTGCCGCCGGCCTGACGCCGGGGCAGGAGGTGGTGGTGGCCGGTGTGCACGCCTTGTCGCCGGGCCTGAAGGTCAAGCGGTACGCCGAACCGGCGCTGGGTGTGCTCGGCTCGGTGGCGGAACCCGCCACCGCGGCAGTTCGCTGAGCGCCGCGCCATGGCTGGTTTCGGATCAGGCGTGAGCTCGGCGTCGAGTTTCAACATCTCGCGCTGGGCGCTCGAACACCCCGCGCTGACGCGTTACCTGCTCATCGTGCTGATGGCGCTGGGTGTGGTGGCCTACTTTCAGCTGGGGCAGGACGAGGATCCACCCTTCACCTTCCGGGCGATGGTGGTGCAGGCGGTCTGGCCCGGTGCCACGGCGCAGCAGATGGCCGAGCAGGTGACCGACAAGATCGAACGCACGCTGCAGGAGACGCCGTATGCCGACATCATCCGCAGCTACACCAAGCCGGGTGAGTCGGTCACGATCTTCCAGATCAAGGACAGCTCGCCGCCCAAGGACGTGCCGCAGGTCTGGTACCAGGTGCGCAAGAAGATCGGCGACATGCGCGGCACCTTGCCGCAAGGGGTGATCGGGCCGTTCTTCAACGACGAGTTCGGCGATGTGTACGGCTCGATCTTCGCCTTGTCGGCCGACGGCTTTTCACCCGAAGAGCTGCGGGTGTTTGCCGAGAGCACCCGCTCGCGCCTGCTGCGGGTGCCGGACGTGGCCAAGGTCGAGCTGTTCGGTGCGCAGACCGAGAAGGTATTTGTGGAGCTGTCGGCCAAACGGCTGGCTCAGCTGGGCATCGACCTGAACACGGTGCTGGCGCAGATCGGCTCGCAGAACGCGGTGGAATCGGCCGGTGTGTTCGATGCCAGCACGCAGAACCTGCAGGTGCGGGTGGGCGGGCAGTTCGACTCGGTCGAGCAGCTCGAACGTTTGCCCATCCGCGCCGTGAATGCCAGCACCGGTGTGGCCAGCCAGATCAAGCTGGGTGACATCGCCAAGGTCCGGCGCGGTTATGCCGATCCGCCGGGGGTGAGCGTGCATCACCAGGGCAAGACGGTGATCGCCCTCGGGGTGTCGATGGCCAAGGGCGGCGACATCATCGCCCTGGGCGAAAAACTCACGGCCGAAGCCGCGCGTATCCAGGCCGAGTTGCCGCTGGGTATCTCGATGGAGCGTGTCCAGGACCAGCCGCAGGCGGTGACCCGCTCGGTGGGTGAATTCGTGCGGGTGCTGATCGAAGCCGTGGTCATCGTGCTGGCGGTGAGCTTCGTGGCGCTGGGCCTGCATTTCAAACCCGGCAGCTGGGTGCCGACCCTGGACATACGCCCCGGCCTGGTGGTCGGCATCACGATTCCGCTGGTGCTGGCCATCACCTTCGTGGTCATGTATTACTGGGGGGTGGGGCTGCACAAGATCTCGCTGGGCTCACTCATCATTGCCCTGGGCCTGCTGGTGGACGACGCCATCATTGCGGTCGAGATGATGGTGCGCAAGCTCGAAGAGGGCTACGACAAGATGCGCGCCGCCACCTATGCCTACGACGTGACGGCCATGCCGATGCTGACCGGCACCCTCATCACGGCGGCGGGTTTTCTGCCCATCGGCATGGCCAAGTCGATGACGGGTGAATACACCTTCGCGATCTTTGCCGTCACTGCAGCGGCACTCGTCATCTCGTGGCTGGTGTCGGTCTACTTCGTGCCGGCGCTGGGTGCGAAGTTGCTCAAGAGCCACAGGCCTGCGGCCAATCCGCACGATCCCCACGAGGTGCACGAGTTATTCGACACACCGTTCTACACGCGCTTTCGTGCCCTGGTGAACTGGTGTGTCTTGCACCGCTGGATCACCATCGGCCTGACGATCGGCGTGTTCGTGCTCGGCATCGTCGGCATGGGCAAGGTGCAGCAGCAGTTCTTTCCGGATTCGAGCCGGCCCGAGATCCTGGTCGATCTGTGGCTGCCCGAAGGCGCCACCATCCAGCGCAGCGAAGAGGTGGCGAAACGCTTCGAGAAACGCATCACCGACGAGGCCGGCGTGGCCAGCGTGACCACCTGGGTCGGCAGCGGTGTGCCGCGTTTCTACCTGCCGCTGGACCAGATCTTTCCGCAAAGCAACGTCAGCCAGACCATCGTGCTGGCCAAGGATCTGGAGGCGCGCGAGCGTCTGCGCCAGGCGCTTCCGGCGCTGCTGGCGAGCGAGTTCCCCGAGGTGCGCACCCGCGTCAAGCTGCTGCCCAACGGACCGCCCGTTCCGTATCCGGTGCAGTTCCGGGTGGTCGGCGCCGACCCGGTGCAGGTGCGCGCCTGGGCCGACCAGGCCAAGGAGGTGCTGCGTGCCAGCCCCAATATGCGCGGTGTGAACGACAACTGGAACGAGTCGGTCAAGACGCTGCGCCTCGAGGTCGACCAGGCCAAGGCGCGCGCCCTGGGTGTCACCAGCCAGGCCATCGCCCAGGCCACCCGCGTGTTGCTGAGTGGCACCACGGTGGGTCAGTACCGCGAGGGTGACAAGTCGATCGACATCGTGCTGCGCCAGCCCGAAGGTGAACGAGTGGCCATCGACCAGCTGGGATCCACCTACGTGGCCACCAGCAGCGGCCGCGCCGTGCCGCTGGCGCAGATCGCCCAGATCCGCCAGGGCTGGGAGCCCGGCGTGTTGTGGCGCGAAGGGCGCAACTACGCTGTCACGGTGCAGGGCGACGTGGTGGAGGGCATGCAAGGTGCGACAGTGACGAACCAGCTCTGGCCCGCGCTGCAGCAGTTGCAGGCCAGGATGCCCGTCGGCTACGAGATCCAGATCGCCGGGGCGGTGGAAGAAAGCTCCAAGGGTCAGGGCTCGATCGCAGCCGGCCTGCCGCTGATGCTGTTCCTGATCTTCACGCTGCTGATGCTGCAGTTGCAGAGTTTTTCGCGCGCCATGCTGGTGTTCCTGACCGGGCCGCTGGGCATTGCCGGTGTGGCGGCGGCGCTGCTGCTATTGAACCGGCCGTTCGGCTTCGTTGCACTGCTGGGTTTCATCGCCCTGCTGGGCATGATCATGCGCAACTCGGTGATCCTGATCGACCAGATCGAGCAGGACCGCGCCCGCGGTGTGCCTGACTGGGACGCGGTGGTCGAGGCGGCGGTGCGCCGCTTCCGCCCGATCGTGCTGACGGCGGCCGCGGCGGTGCTGGCGATGATCCCGCTGTCGCGCAGCGTCTTCTGGGGGCCGATGGCGGTGGCCATCATGGGCGGCCTGATCGTGGCCACCGCGTTGACACTGCTGGCGTTGCCGGCCATGTACGCCGCCTGGTTCAGGGTGAAACGCGACACATCGGGCGAGGTGGCGCCCGGCTAGAATGCGGGTCCCTAGGATCGCCCGAGGGGAGTCTGCGCGACTCCCCTCGTCGTTTTGAAGGCAGGCTCGTCCTGCCGCACCGAATGCCGCGCGGGTGGCGAAATTGGTAGACGCACCAGGTTTAGGTCCTGACGCCTTCACGGGCGTGCCGGTTCGAGTCCGGCCCCGCGCACCAGCTGCATTCCTCTCAATTTCTCGAAAGAACCATCATGGCTGTTACTGTGGAGACCCTCGACAAGCTCGAGCGACGCATCACCCTGACCTTGTCAGCCGATGTGATCAACAAGGAAGTCGAAACCCGCCTCAAGAAGCTGGCCCGCACGGTCAAGGCTGACGGTTTCCGCCCCGGCAAGGTGCCGATGGGTGTGGTCAACCAGCGCTACGGCTACTCGGTGCAGTACGAGGTGATGAACGACAAGGTCGGCGAGGCGTTTGCCAGCGCTGCCAACGAGGCCCAGCTGCGTGTGGCGGGCACACCGCGCATCAGCGAAAAAACGGGCGCGCCCGAAGGCGAGATGACCTTCGACGCGACCTTCGAGGTCTACCCGGACGTCAAGTTGGCCGACCTGTCGACCTTCGAGATCGAACGTGTCTCGACCGAGGTGACCGAGGTGGCCATCGACCGCACGCTCGACATCCTGCGCAAGCAGCGCCGTACCTTCTCGCAGCGCGCTCAGGCTGACGCCGCGGGTGCCGACGACCGCGTGACGATCGACTTCGAAGGCAAGATCGACGGGGAAACCTTCGAAGGCGGCAAGGCCGTGGGTTTCCAGTTCATCCTCGGCGAAGGCCGCATGCTGGCCGAGTTCGAGAACGCAGTCACGGGCATGAAGACGGGTGAGTCGAAGACCTTCCCGCTGAAGTTCCCCGAGGATTACCACGGCAAGGACGTGGCGGGCAAGGAAGCCGATTTCCTCGTCACGCTGACCAAGGTCGAAGCACAACATCTGCCCGAGGTCGACGCCGAGTTTGCCCAGACACTGGGCATTCCCGAGGCCTCGGTCGAAGGCCTGCGTGCCGACATCAAGAAAAACCTCGAGCGCG
This sequence comes from Candidatus Intricatilinea gracilis, assembly GCA_016702605.1. GTDB lineage: Bacteria > Pseudomonadota > Gammaproteobacteria > Burkholderiales > Burkholderiaceae_C > Sphaerotilus > Sphaerotilus gracilis. The sequence goes on along the minus strand of JADJDQ010000002.1, from coordinate 292,965 downwards.
AGGTGAAGTTCCGCGTCGCTGCGCGCAACAAGAATGCCGTGATGGCCGCGATGGAGAAGGCCGCCGAGTTCGATGTGCCCAAGGCGCTGGTCGACAACGAAGTCGAACGCTTGGTCGCCGGTGCGCGCGAGGACCTCAAGCAACGCGGCATCAAGGACGCCGACAAGGCGCCGATCCCCGCCGAGATGTTCACTCAGCAGGCCGAAAAGCGTGTGCGTATCGGTCTGGTGCTGGCCGAGCTGGTGCGAGTCAACAACCTCTCGGCCACTCCTGACCAGGTGCGTGCCCACATCGAGGAGATGGCTCAGAGCTACGAGAAGCCCTCGGAAGTGGTGCGCTGGTACCTGGGTGACCGCCAGCGTCTGGCCGAAGTCGAGGCGGTGGTGATCGAAGCCAACGTGACCGAATTCGTGCTGGCACAGGCACGCGTGACCGACAAGCAGGTTGCTTTCGACGAGCTGATGGGCGCCGCCAGCTGAGGCCCGGCGTCGGGAGCATCGGCTTGCCGCAAGGCGCCGGTCGACCTGCCGGACCAGAACAAGGGGCGCCGTGAGCGCCCCTTGTCACGTGCGGGTGGCTGACTCGCTCGGACGGCCCCGGCCGGCTGCCCCCATAATCGGATTTCCGACGATGACCTGGACACCTTGCGGTGTCCTCCTGAGGCTAGTGATGAGCGCAACTGAAACGCAGAATCTGGGCATGGTGCCCATCGTGATCGAGCAATCGGGTCGTGGCGAACGCGCCTACGACATCTACAGCCGCCTGTTGCGCGAGCGGGTGATCTTCCTGGTCGGCCCGGTCAACGACCAGAGTGCCAACCTGGTGGTGGCCCAGCTGCTGTTTCTCGAAAGCGAGAACCCAGACAAGGATATCTCGCTGTACATCAACTCACCGGGGGGCAGTGTGAGCGCCGGTCTGTCGGTGTTCGACACCATGCAGTTCATCAAGCCCGACGTGTCGACGCTGTGCATGGGCATGGCCGCGAGCATGGGCGCCTTTTTGCTGGCTGCCGGCGCGAAGGGCAAACGTTTTGCGCTGCCCAACTCGAAGATCATGATCCACCAGCCGCTGGGTGGTGCCCAGGGGCAGGCCACCGACATCGAGATCCATGCGCGCGAGATCCTGAAGACGCGCGAGCAGCTCAACAACATCCTGGCCGAACGCACTGGCCAGCCGCTGGCCAAGATCCAGAACGATACCGAGCGCGACTATTTCATGTCGGGCGACGAGGCCGCCGCCTACGGCCTGATCGACAAGGTCATCACCCAGCGCGGCTGAGCCGTCCTATCATCCCCACGGTCAACCCAAGGTCGCCCCATGCCCGAGAAAAAAGGCTCCACCGGCGAGAAGACGCTGTACTGTTCGTTTTGCGGCAAGAGCCAGCATGAGGTGAAGAAACTCATCGCCGGCCCGTCGGTGTTCATCTGCGATGAGTGCATCGAGCTGTGCAACGACATCATCCGCGACGAAGTGCCGGCCGCCGAACCCCACGGCAAGGCCAGCCGCAGCGATCTGCCGGTGCCGAGTGAAATCAAGTCCACCCTCGATCACTACGTGATCGGGCAGGAGGCCGCCAAGCGCACGCTGGCGGTGGCGGTCTACAACCACTACAAGCGCCTGCGCCACATGGCCGACAAGCCCAAGAGCGACGAGGTCGAACTGGCCAAGAGCAACATCCTGCTGATCGGGCCCACCGGTTCGGGCAAGACGCTGCTGGCGCAGACGCTGGCGCGCGTGCTCAACGTGCCCTTCGTGATCGCCGATGCCACCACGCTGACCGAAGCCGGCTACGTGGGTGAGGACGTCGAGAACATCATCCAGAAGCTGCTGCAGAACTGCAACTACGAAGTCGAGCGAGCGCAGCGTGGCATCGTCTACATCGACGAGATCGACAAGATCAGCCGCAAGGCCGACAACCCCAGCATCACGCGCGATGTGTCGGGCGAAGGTGTGCAGCAGGCCTTGCTCAAGCTGGTCGAAGGCACGATGGCCTCGGTGCCGCCGCAGGGCGGGCGCAAGCATCCGAACCAGGACTTCCTGCAGATCGACACGACCAACATCCTGTTCATCTGTGGCGGCGCCTTCGACGGCCTGGACAAGGTGATCCAGAACCGCTCCGAGAAATCGGGCATCGGTTTTGGCGCCACGGTCAAGACCAAGTCCGAACGCACGGTCAGCGAATTGTTCAAGGATGTCGAGCCCGAAGACCTGATCAAGTTCGGCCTCATCCCCGAACTGGTCGGGCGCCTGCCGGTGCATGCCACTCTGGGTGAACTGACCGAAGAGGCGATGGTGCAGATCCTCACCGAACCCAAGAACGCTCTGGTCAAGCAGTACCAGAAGCTGTTCTCGATGGACGGTGTCGAACTCGAGATCCGCAACTCGGCCTTGTCCGCGATCGCTCGCAAGGCGCTCAAGCGCAAGACCGGTGCGCGCGGCCTGCGTTCCATCGTCGAGCAGGTGTTGATGGACACGATGTTCGAACTGCCCACCATGTCCGGCGTGGCCAAGGTGGTGGTGGACGAGCACACGATCGAAGAAAACGCCACGCCGCTGCGGGTCTACCGAGAGCAGGCCAAGGCCAGCGCCTGATGCCTGGCGCGCACGAGCGCGCCGGCATGTTTCCCTGCTGGCCCGGCCGTTGAGCCGGGCTCTTGCATTCAAGCGGCCTGCACCCATGTGCAGACGCAGAAAGAGAGGTTCCCCGATGTCCGGTCATCCCGTGCTACCCCCCACCCCGGTGACGCTGCCACTGCTGCCCCTGCGCGACGTGGTGGTGTTTCCCCACATGGTGATCCCGCTTTTCGTGGGGAGGCCCAAGTCCATCAAGGCACTGGAATCTGCGATGGAAGCCGGCCGGCAGATCATGCTGGTGGCCCAGAAGGCCGCCGGCAAGGACGAGCCCAAGCCCGAGGACATGTTCGAGATCGGTTGTGTGTCGAGCATCCTGCAGATGCTCAAGCTGCCCGACGGTACCGTGAAGGTGCTGGTCGAAGGCCTGCAGCGCGCCACCACCAACAGCATCGACGACAGCGGTGAATATTTCACAGCCAGCGTCACGCCGATGACGCCGCCCGAGCAGGGGTCGTCCGAGGTCGAGGCCCTGCGCCGCGCCGTGACGCAGCAGTTCGATCAATACGTCAAGCTCAACAAGAAGATCCCGCCCGAGATCCTCACCTCGATCGCAGGCATCGACGATGCCGGCCGCCTGGCCGACACCATCGCCGCCCACCTGCCGCTCAAGCTCGAGAACAAGCAGGCCATCCTCGACCTGCAGGCCGTGGGGTCGCGACTCGAGAAGTTGCTCGAACTGCTCGAACACGAGGTCGACATCCTTCAGGTCGAGAAACGCATCCGTGGCCGCGTCAAGCGCCAGATGGAAAAGAGCCAGCGCGAGTACTACCTCAACGAGCAGGTCAAGGCCATCCAGAAGGAACTCGGCGAAGGTGAAGAGGGCGCCGATCTCGAAGAACTCGAGAAGAAGATCGTCGGCGCGCGCATGTCCAAGGAGGCCCGCAAGAAGGCCGACAACGAGCTCAAGAAGTTGAAGCTCATGTCGCCCATGTCGGCCGAAGCCACGGTGGTGCGCAACTACATCGACACCCTCGTTGGATTGCCCTGGGCCAAGAAGAGCAAGGTCAAACACGACCTGCCCAACGCCGAAGAGGTGCTCAACGAAGATCACTACGGCCTGGACAAGGTCAAGGAACGCATCCTCGAATACCTCGCGGTGCAGCAGCGCGTCGACAAGGTCAAGGCGCCCATCCTCTGCCTGGTCGGCCCCCCGGGTGTGGGCAAGACCTCGCTCGGCCAGAGCGTCGCACGTGCTACCGGACGCAAGTTCGTGCGTATGGCGCTGGGTGGTGTGCGCGACGAGGCCGAGATCCGTGGCCATCGCCGCACCTACATCGGCTCGATGCCGGGCAAGGTGCTGCAAAGCCTGAGCAAGGTCGGCGTGCGCAACCCGCTGTTCCTGCTCGACGAGATCGACAAGCTCGGCATGGACTTCCGCGGCGACCCGTCGTCGGCGCTGCTCGAAGTCCTCGACCCCGAGCAGAACCATACGTTTGCTGATCATTACGTCGAAGTCGATTTCGACCTGTCGGACGTGATGTTCGTGGCCACGTCGAACTCGCTGAACATTCCGCCGGCCCTGCTCGACCGCATGGAAGTGATCCGGCTGTCGGGTTATACCGAGGACGAGAAGGTCTCGATCGCCCAGCGTTATCTGCTGCCCAAGCAGCGCAAGAACAATGGCGTGAGCGACGAAGAGATCGACGTGACCGAAGAAGCGGTGCGCGCCATCATTCGCTACTTCACGCGTGAAGCAGGTGTGCGTTCGCTCGAACGCGAGATCTCCAAGATCTGCCGCAAGGTGGTCAAGGGCGTCTCGCTCAAGAAGTACCTCGGCCAGGTGGTGGTGAACGAAGCCAACTTGTCCGAATTCCTGGGTGTACGCAAGTACAACTTCGGTCAGGCCGAAAAGCAGAACCAGGTCGGTCAGGTCAACGGTCTGGCGTGGACCGAGGTCGGTGGTGACTTGCTCACCATTGAAGCGGCGGTGATGCCCGGCAAGGGCAACATCATCCGCACCGGGTCACTCGGCGACGTGATGAAGGAGTCGGTCGAGGCCGCACGGTCGGTGGTGCGCAGCCGAGCTGCACGGCTGGGTATCAAGGACGAGATGTTCGAGAAACGCGACATCCACATCCACGTGCCCGACGGTGCCACACCCAAGGACGGTCCGAGCGCGGGTGCTGCGATGACGACCGCCTTTGTGTCGGCACTCACCGGCATCCCTGTGCGTGCCGATGTGGCCATGACCGGCGAGATCACGCTGCGCGGTGAAGTCACCGAGATCGGTGGCCTCAAAGAGAAGCTGCTGGCGGCACACCGCGGTGGCATCAAGACGGTGATCATTCCGGAAGAGAACGCCAAGGACCTGGCCGAGATCCCGGAGAACGTGAAGAGCCAGCTCGAGATCGTGCCGCTGCGCTGGATCGACAAGGTGCTTGAAGTGGCACTGGCCTCGATTCCGCAACCATTGCCCGAGGAAGAGCCCAAGGCGCCCGAAGTGCCCAAGGCCGAAGAGGTGCAGGTGCCTGTCACCACTGCCATCAAGCATTGATGGTGGAACGGTTGGCGACGCAAGTCGCTGGTGTCGACGGAGGTGCACCAACAACTCCGTCGATGCAACAGACCCCTTGTGCAGCGGGACTTTTTTAGAATATACTTTTGGTCTCGCAAGTCAGCAGCAATGTTGATACGCAGAGCTCCTAAGCGGGAGTAGCTCAGTTGGTAGAGCGCAACCTTGCCAAGGTTGAGGTCGAGAGTTCGAGACTCTTCTCCCGCTCCAGATTCAAAACGGGAAGCCGTCGCGCGGGACACCGCAGCAGTCAGGCTTCCCGTTTCTATCTGACAGGTTGGTACGGATAACAGACACGACTCTGCGGCGCGGTAGCAAAGCGGTTATGCAGCGGATTGCAAATCCGTCCAGGGCGGTTCGACTCCGCCCCGCGCCTCCAGCCCAGTGTCGGCATTGGAAACAATGTCGGTAGCGGGTCTGGCGTGGTGGATCGACACCCGGCCCGGGTGGCGAAACAGGTAGACGCAGCGGACTTAAAATCCGCGGCCCCCACAAAGGGCGTGCCGGTTCGAAACCGGCCCTGGGCACCAGTCGTCAGGCGCGTAGGCGTGACGGCAGGGACCTGAACGGTGCAGACCGATCAGGGGCAGCAGAAGAAGGCTTGGCCTTCTGTGCAGCAAGACTTACGCGGGAGTAGCTCAGTTGGTAGAGCGCAACCTTGCCAAGGTTGAGGTCGAGAGTTCGAGACTCTTCTCCCGCTCCAACCCCTCGGGTTGGATCATTCACCCCACCCCCACAAGAGCCGGTCGTTCTGGCGCTGACATCTCGTCCGGATGTGACATGAGCAAGCCTGGGCCGGGCCCACAGCCTCGGGCAAATCGCAGCTGCGATCGTAGGACGCATGGCGGGGCTCACTGTCGAGCGGGTGACATGTGTCTATGCATGGACTCACTGGCGCACCTGGACGTTGCCATTGGCGAGGCGAGTGGGCAAGGTCAGTGGGCCGGAGGGGTCCGAGTGCCCGGCATTCACGCGCCAAGACCCCGCATCACCCACGCATGAGTTCAGTCGACACACTACCTGCCGCGCCCATTTCCGGCGCGACTGCCGCACGCCGCTTGCGCATCGCCCAGGCCCTGCTGTGGATCACCCCGCTGCTGTGGTCATCCAACTATGTGGTGGCGCGCTTGTGCCACGGCGTGATTGCGCCGCATGTGCTGGCACTCGGGCGCTGGACGCTGGCGCTGGCCATCATGCTGCCCTTCGCCTGGCGTGGCCTCATGCGCAACGGTGCGCCGTGGCGGCGCGAGTGGCGTCAGCTGCTGGTGCTGGGTGGGTTGGGCATGTGGGTGTGTGGCGCCTTCGTCTACATCGGCGGCGAGACCACCAGTGCCATCAACATCGGCCTGTTCTATGCCGCCACGCCGGTGTTGATTGCCGCCATCAGTGCGCGCCTGCTGGGCGAGAGGATGACGCGCGGTCAGATCGCCGGCCTCACGCTGGCCTTGCTGGGTGTCGTGTTCGTCATCGCCAAGGGTCACCTTGACAATCTGCTCGGTGTTCGCCTGAGCCGGGGCGACGCCTGGATCGTGGCCGCCGCACTGGGCTGGGCGGCGTATTCGGTGCTGCTGCGTGTCTGGCCGTCGGTGCTCGGGTCAGCCGAGCGCCTGGTGGTGATCACGGCAGGTGGTGTGATCGTGTTGTTGCCTTTCACCGCGCTCGAACTGCTGCTGGTCGACGTGCCCGGCTTCAGCCTGAAAGCGCTGGCGCTGGTGGTTGTTGCCGCGCTGCTGCCGGGGATGTTGTCGTACCAGGCCTACTCGTACATGCAGCGTGAACTCGGTGCCATGCGCGCCGCGCTGGTGCTGTATCTCGGGCCGCTCTATTCGGCCTTCACTGCCTGGCTGGTGCTGGGTGAGCCGCCCGCCTGGTACCACGCGGCCGGCGCCCTGCTGATCTTGCCCAGCATCTACCTCGCGACCCGCCCGGCGCCCAGACCTGCTCAGGCGTAACGAGCCTTGGCGACGGCTTCGATCATGCGTGGCAGTGCCACGGCAATGAGCAGGCCGAGGTTGGCGCGCTTGTTGTTGAGCAGCATGCCCTGCAGCAGGTCGTCACCGTGGCGGATCACCATCACGGTGGCGCTGCCGTCCAGGTCGAGCAGGTAGTACCTCGACAGGGCCGGGAAGCCCGAGTTGCTCAGCGCCGAGGCCAGTTCGCCGGTCACCTGGGTGAACAGCGCCACCGCGGCCGGCTGGGCGTTGTAGCCGGCCAGTGACAGGCCGGTGCCGCGGTCCCAGATGTCGGCGGCGAGCAGGCCGTCCTTGAGCAGGGTCTTGAGTTCCTCGACGGCGGTCTCGAGCTGCTGGATGTCCAGATTCATGGGGTCTACTCCTGTGGGTGGTGGGGATGTCTGTCGACGACGGCGGTGGGTCGGGCTCTGGCCCCGAACAGCTCGCCCAGTTCCTCGGCGCTCTGGCGTGCGCGCAGGTGCAGCACACCCAGAGGTGTGTGTTGTGCGGCGATCAGCAGCACCAGTGTCTGGGTGGCATGGGGCACCTGCACCGCCACGATGATGCAGCCACTCGCCTCGAGCGTGAGCACACCCAGCTCACCCGAACTGGTGCGCCGGATAGATGTGACGTTGCTCGTGTCCTCGTCCAGGCTTGCCAGCGTCGCGGCGCCCATGGTGAAGAGTGAGCCGGTCAGCGCCGCCATCTTGCCCAACTGCTGTTCGGTGACGCCGATCGAACACACGTTGAAGCCGTCGGCGGTGCAGAGCACGGCGCAGCGCAGCTGCGGCAGGCGTTCTGCCAGCTTGTCCATCGCGGGTATGGCCCGCTTGCCCATCGCCATGGAATCCATCTGCCACCTGCGGTAATGACGAAAGTCGAGCCCGACACTGCGGCGCGGCGCAAGGGCCGCCGCCTCAGCCACCCAGCAGCGCCGCCGGGCTGGCGAGCGACACGGCGATCAGTCGGCGCACGTCGGCCGCCAGCCGCGGATCGGCCGAGAGCACTGGCGCCAGCGGGTGCCAGGGCAGCAGGGCCGCACGGTAGGGGTCGAGCATGTAGTCGGCAAAACCGGCGGGCAGGCGGGTCACCGCCACGGCCAGGCGCACCACCGGCACACGTGCGGCAATGGCTTCTACCCAGCGGCACATCTCGGCCACACCGGCCGCCGCACCACGGTCGCCGTAGATCCAGAGCACCACGCCGCTGCTTTGTGGCAGCAGGTTGTCCCACACCGCCTCGAAACGCTCCTGCCCCGGCAAGCCGAACAGGCCGACGCGGGTGCCATCGTCGAACTGCCATTCGCCGTAGTCGAAACCGACGGTGGTGTGGGTCTTGTCGGGTGCACTGCCGGCGCGTTCACGCGTCATCATCACGTCGGTGTCGAGCACCGGGATGTCCGACACGGCACGCAGGGCCGTCGTCTTGCCCACACCGTAGGGGCCGACAAAGGTGACGCGGTTGGCGACGGCGTCACCGACCAGGGCGGAGGAGCGTCGCATCAGTGTGTGGCGCCGGTCGCGAGCTCAGGCAAAACGGCTCCACAGGCGGCGCAACAAACCCCAGCGGCGTTTGTCGATGGCGTTGTCGTCGATGTCGCGTGTGTCGGCCAGCCAGGCGGTGGCATCGTGGCTGGAGTGACTAGTGGCCGGCATCGACATCGTTGGGGTGGGGCGCGTCGGGCGCAGCCCCGCACCTGGCTCGAACTGGTGGCTCTGGCCCTGGCCCGTGGTCGATGGCGCGCGGAACGGCGACACCTGCCCGACCGGCGTGCAGCGCAACGATCCGTTGAGGTGGGCGTCGGTCAGCAGGCTGCGCAATGCCAGCTGGTTGTGCACACTGGCGATGAGGGCCTCGTACGGCGACCACTCTCGTAGCAGGCGGGCGCAGGCGACAGTGAGCTCCATCGAACCGTCGCCGTAGCGGTTGACGTCGGGCCAGCGCGTCAGCCGCAGCAACTGGCCCTGCCAGCTGATCGAGATGGCGGCGCCCGGCGCGGCCGCTCGAGCCGGCATGCCGCCGAAGCTGCTGTTGGCCGCCTGCACGTGGGCGGCGCGGTCGAGTTTTCCTGTGGTCAGCACCGGACCGACCGGGTGGATCTGGTCCAGCCAGCGTGATACACCGGCCAATTGCAGCGGCACCTTGAAAAACGTCCAGCACGGTGCGGGCAGGTCGGTCCACTGGCGTGCCAAGGCGACACCACGCACACCACTCCGGCTGGCCTGACGGTCGAGCTCGGCTGTGAGCTCGGGGGCCACACCACGTGTCACGTCGACCACGTACCAGTGGGCCGAGTCGAGTTCGTCGACCCAGTGCCAGGGCTCGGGCCGAAACCCGAGCAGTGATTTCCACAACTTCACCTCGCGCGAATCACGATGCGGCGACCACATGGCAAACGCGCGCGGCATGGCTGTCCTCCGTGTAGCAATCTGATGTAGATGGTGCAGGCGCAGGTGCTGGAGCTGGCGATGTCGGTGTAGTCCGGCAGGATCCGTCGCGGGGTGCACTCAGCCGTCGATCGGCCATCGATCGACCCCTTGAACGAGGGGTCGTGTAACGAGCATAGCCGACGGATTTTCTTGTTCGACAGGGGCTTGCCCGCTGAAGAGTGAGCGAACGTTACCGCTGCTCCAGTCGACCTGATGACGGGCCGATCCGAGACCGCACCGGTTCGAAGGTCTTAGTAGGTCGCCCGTCCGCCCGACAGGTCGAGCACCGAGCCGGTGCTGAACGAACAGTCGCTGCTGGCCAGCCAGGCGATCGCCGCAGCGGCTTCGTCGACTTCCAGAAAACGCGCCATCGGGATCTTGCTCAGCATGTAGTCGATATGGCTTTGCGCCATGCTGTCGAAAATGGCGGTACGCGCCGCGGCGGGTGACACGGCGTTGACGATCACGCCCTTGGTCGCCAGTTCCTTGGCCAGCGACTTGGTGAGTGCGATCACGCCGGCCTTGGACGCGCTGTAGTGCGAGGCGTTGGGGTTGCCCTCCTTGCCTGCCACCGACGCGATGTTGACGATGCGCCCGTACTCCGCCGCGATCATGTGGGGCACCACGGCGCGGCACACCAGGTAGGGCGCGATCAGGTTGACCTCGATGACGCGGCGCCACACCTCGGGCGCCAGGTCCCAGGTCGTGCCGTTGCCGCCGGTGATGCCGGCGTTGTTGACCAGGATGTCGATCTTGCCGTGGCTGGCCAGTGTGGCCGCAGTGGCGGACGCCACCGCGGTGTCGTCGCTCAACTCGACCACGTGGCTCGTGACCGTGCCGTGGTCGGCCAGTGATGCCCGAGCCTGCTCGAGCCTGGCGGCGTCGATGTCCCACAAGGCCACCGCTGCACCTGAGGCCATAAAGCGCCGAGCCACCGCAAATCCGATGCCCTGTGCACCGCCGGTGATGATGGCGACACGCTGCTGCAAGTCGATCTGGTTCATGTGGGTCTCCTGCGGCTTCGCATGCCGGGTGGCCGAGCGCGCCGTGTGTTGTTTGGTGGAAGTGCTTTGGCGGAATCGGTCGGGTGGACGCGGCCAGCTGGATGCGGACAGCTCGCCGGTGGACGAGCCGATGGTTCAGCCGCGCCCGGGCGGCAGGCCGGCCAGCGCCGTGTCGGCCAGACCGCCGTCGCGGCAGTCGGCGATGTACTGGCGCACGATGTCGGCAAACGCCGTGTCGCCCAGCAGGCCCAGGCCACGCGCGCGGGTGGCGGTGGCGCCGCCCGGCCAGTTGGCCACGATGCCGGCGATCCGTTCGTCGCGTTCGAAGGTGACACGTGCGCGCACCTCGGGTCCGGCCACGGCTTCGAGTGCGGCCAGCATCTCGGCCACGGTGACGTTGAGCGCCGGCAGATTGAGCGCGCTGCGCCCGACGAAGGCTTCGCGGCTGCACTCGAACACGGTGATCAGGCCCTGCACCGTCTGCGCCGGCGACGACACCGGGTGTGACACCTCGGGCGCCACCGGGCAGACCGAGGGTTGGCCAGCCAGCGGTTCGCGGATGATGCCGCTGAAGAAGCTGCTCGCCGCGCCGTTGGGTTTGCCCGGGCGAACCGTCACCGTCATGAGCCGGGCCGAGCGCCCGTCGATGTAGCCCTTGCGGGTGTAGTCGGCGATCAGGTATTCACACATCAGCTTGTGGGTGCCGTAGCTGGTCTGCGGCGCGGGCAGGGTGTCGTCGGTCACCAGGGTGGGCAGTGGGTGAGCAGGGTCGGGGCCGAACACCGCCACCGAACTGCTGAACACCAGGCGCGGGGTATTGCCGGCGGCGCGCAGGCCATCCAGCAGCGCGCGGGTGGTGTCCAGGTTGGAGCGCAGGCCGAGTTCGAAATCGGCTTCACATTCACCCGACACGGCCGAGGCCAGGTGGAACACACCGTCGAAACGGTCGTTCACCAGCTCGGCGCACTGGGCCAGCAGCGGTGCGGTGCGGGCACTCACGCGCGAGTCGGCCATCAGATCGGCCGGTGCGGCGTATTGGTCGGCCAGCACGATCTGGTCGATGGTCTGGCCGGACAACGTGCCGCGCTTCAGCAGGGTGCGCGCCAGGCGGGCGCCGACAAAACCGGCGCCGCCGGTGATCAGGAGTTTCATGAGGGTCATCCTTGTTTCAGGTGGGGTGTCGCTCTTGGCTACCACTGTGCGCCAAAGGCCGTGCGAAGTTCGTCGATCTGGGCAAGGGTCAGGGGTGCCGGGCGGGGGGCGCTCATCAGCCACAAGCGGGCGGTCTCCTCGAGCTCTTCGAGCGTGGCCATGGCGGCTGCGGCAGTCTCGTGCCAGACGTTGGGCCCCAGGCGTTCGAGCAGGGCGGCGCGCAGCGTGTGACCCCGCGCTGCAGCTGCGTCGATGGCGGCCACCACGGCGTCGGCGGCATGCGGGTCGCCCGGGCGGTGATATGGGATGAGCGGCACATGGCCGACCTTCATCACGTAGTAAGGCGTGATGGGCGGCAAGACATCGTCCGGGCTCCACACGCCTGCCAGCGTCAGCGCCACCAGGTGGGTGCTGTGGGTGTGGATGACACAACGCGCGGTGGGTGAGGCGGCGTAGATGCGCCGGTGCAGCGCCAAGGTCTTGCTGGCGCGTGGCGCTGCGGGGTCGCCCAACTGCGCGCCGGTGTCGTCCACCAAGGCGAGTTGTTCGGGTTGCAGAAAACCCAGGCAGGCGTCGGTGGGGGTGATCAACACACCGCCTGCACAGCGCATGCTGATGTTGCCGGCCGTGGCATGCACATAGCCGCGTTCGAACAGGCTCTTGGCGACGCGGCAGATCTCGGCGCGTGCCTGCGCGTGTTCGGCGTCCACGGCCGGGGTGCTCACCGCCGCACCTGCGGCCAGGTGGCCAATCCCGTCGAACGGGAGTGAGCCCTTGGGGGCGGTCGTATGCGGTTCATGCGGTCAGCGCCAGGGCATCGGCAAAGAAGTCCGGCCCGCCGAAGTTGCCGGACTTGAGTGCCAGCAGCAGCGGCCGGCCTTGTGCCTGCGTCCAGGGCACACCCGGGCAGATGCTGGCGCCCACCAGCAGGCGTTGCACTCCCAGCGCCTGCACGACCGCACCCGAGGTTTCACCACCGGCCACCACCAGCCGGCCCACACCGTCGGCCACCAGGCCCTGGGCAATGCGGGCAAACAGGTGTTCGACCTGGGCGCCGGCTGCCTGCACGCCCAGTTGGGCCTGCACGGCGCGCACCTCGTCGGCCGGGGCGCTGGCATGGATCAACACGTCACCTTGGCGCAACTGCCGGTGAGCCCAGGCCAGGCACTGAGCAGTCAGCGCAGCGAGTTTGTGCTCGTGCGCTTGCGGCGAGTCACCCGGCGCAGCCAGGTCGAGGGGGTTGATGCGCAGCGCGGGGCGATCGGCCGACTTCCAGCGCGCGATCTGGCCCAGCGTGGCGGTTGAACATGAACCTGCCAGCACGACACCGCGCCCGCCGATCTGGTCGAGTTGTGCGGCGCGCCCGCTGGCGCAGGCTTCGGCGAGTTGCGCCGCATCGAGCCAGCCGCGCGTGGCATAAGCCGCCGGCAGGCCCAGCGCCAGGCCCGAGCCGGCCGTCACGAGTGGCAGGTCGGCACAAGCGTCGGCCAGGCGGGTGAGGTCGGTGTTGTCCAGGGCGTCGACCACGGCCAGGGTCACCCCCTCGGTACGCAGCGTGGCAAAACGTGCACGGATGGCGTCGGGCCCCTGGGCCACGCAGTCGTGTCGCACCAGGCCGACCTTGCCGCGGCTTTGCGCCTGCAGCACCCGCACCAGATTGGCATCGGTCATGGGCGTGAGTGGGTGCTCGCGCATGCCGGTATCGCTGAGCAGGGCGTCACCCACGAACAGATGGCCGCGGTAGATGCTGCGGCCGTTTTCCGGGAAGGCCGGGCAGGCGATGCTGAAGGGGCTGCCCAGTGCGTCCAGCAAGGCCTCGGCCACCGGGCCGATGTTGCCGGCCGGGGTGGAATCGAAGGTGGAGCAATACTTGAAGTAGAAGCGCTGCACACCGCCAGCCTGCAACCACTGCAGGGCGGCAAGTGACTCGGCCACCGCATCGGCGGCCGGGGTGGTGCGCGACTTGAGCGCCACCACCACCGCGTCCACCGCAGGCAGCGGACCTGTCGGCACACCGATGACCTGCAGCACCCTCAGGCCAGCGCGCACCAGCATGCTGGCCACGTCGGTGGCACCGGTGAAGTCGTCGGCGATCACGCCCAGCAAGGGCGCCTGCGGCGTTGTCGAGTTGTTCATGGCCTGGCTTTCTGGCGTGCCGCCGCATTGCTTGCCTTGCCGGTCGACTTGTCGGCGGACTTGCTCGCGACACGACGAGAGACCGCAGGAGAAACCTTGCCGACGGTCTCGCCGAGAGCCTTGACGACCGGTGCAGCCTTGGCTCGGCGTGGCGCCGGCTTGCGGCCCTTGCTGATCACGCCACCTTCTATCAGGCGTTGTTCACCATGCACCAGATGCTCGGTGGCACGCTGGCGCGCCAACTCGGAGTCATGGGCGGCGATGGCGTCGACGATGGCCCGGTGCTCGAGTCGCACCGCGTCCATGAAGTCCTGCCGGCGCGCCTCGTTGCCCCGGGTGATACGCATGGCCTCGCGCAGGTACTGCTCGAAGAAGCCCATCAGCAGCACGAGTTGCGGATTGCCGGTAGCCAGGGCGATGGCACGGTGAAAGGCGAGGTCCTCGGCCACGCCGTCCTGTCCAGCGGCGGCCGCCGAGTCGATGCCGGCTAGCGCCTTGCGCATGGCGGCGATCTGCGTGTTGCTGGCGCGTTCGGCGGCCAGAGCGGCGATCTCGGCTTCGATGACCCGACGCACCTCGACCACATGCACCACGGCGTCGACCGATTCAAGTACGCTGGGGTCGAAGGCCAGCGACTGGTTGAGCGGCGGCGGTGCCACGAAGACACCCGAGCCCTGGCGTGAACGCAGCAGGCCACGCGACTTGAGTTGATGCACCGCCTCGCGCACGACGGTGCGCGACACACCGTGGGTTTCGGCCAGTTGTGCCTCACTGGGTAGCCGGTCTCCGGGCTTGAGCCTGCCACTCTGCACCTGTGCGCCGAGCAAGGTCGCGAGACGATCGGAAAGCCGCTCGGTCACCAGGTGATCCGGGCCGCCGGAAGCCAGGCCCGAATGCCCGGGGTTGAGGCTGATTGACATGGTGATCAGGTTATCATACAACTTGCGTGGAGTTCAATCAGTGACGTGCGCAGGGCTGGATGGATGGGTGGGTAACCACGCAGGTCATGCACAACCGATGTGGGCTAAGGTGATTGGGTGGATGGCGTACACACGCCGTCCGACAGTGCCGACTAGGGTTCAACTTTTCAAGGCATTTGCATGGCCAGTGTGACGATAGAGACGGTGAAGAAACGGTTCGGGCCGGTCGAGATCCTGCATGGGGTCGACATCGAGGTGCCCGATGGCAGCTTTACCGTGCTGGTCGGTCCGTCGGGTTGTGGCAAGTCCACACTGCTGCGCATGATCGCCGGCCTCGAAGAGATCAGCGGCGGCGAGATCCGGATCGGCGACAAGCGTGTCAACGAACTGCCGCCCAAGCAGCGCGACATCGCGATGGTGTTCCAGAACTACGCCTTGTATCCCCACATGAGTGTGCGAGACAACATGGCGTTCTCGCTCATGCTGGCCAAGCAGGACGACGCCACCATCAAGAGCAAGGTCGGCCGGGCCGCAGAGATCCTGGGTCTGATGAATCTGCTCGACCGGTTCCCCCGTCAGTTGTCGGGTGGCCAGCGCCAGCGTGTGGCCATGGGACGCGCCATCGTGCGCGACCCCCAGGTCTTCCTGTTCGATGAGCCGCTCTCGAACCTCGATGCCAAGCTGCGTGTGGCCATGCGCACCGAGATCAAGGAACTGCACCAGCGCCTCAAGACCACCAGCATCTACGTCACCCACGACCAGATCGAGGCCATGACCATGGGTGACCAGATCGTGGTCATGCGTGACGGGCACATCGAGCAGACCGGCAGTCCGCTCGAGTTGTACGACCGGCCGGCCAACACCTTCGTGGCGGGCTTCATCGGCTCGCCGGCCATGAACTTCTTGCCCGGCACGCTGCGGCGTGGAGCCGACGGTGCCACGGTCGAGCTGGCCGACGGCAACCGCGTGCCCGCGCCCCGATCTGCCGCCGGCGCCGACGGCCAGCCGGTGCTGCTGGGCACACGCCCAGAACACCTTGCTCTGGTCGACGGTGGCGGGGTTGCGACCGAGGTCGTGGTGGTCGAGCCGACCGGTGCGGACACGCTGATCTCGTGTCGCCACCAGGGCACCGACATGGCCGTGGTGTTTCGCGAGCGTCACAACTTCGCCCCCGGCAGCACCATTCACTTGCTGCCCGATGTCGACCATGCCCACATCTTCGATGCCGGTAGCGGCGTGCGCCTGGCGGCCTGAGGCGACCTGACGCCCGGTTCCTGTTCCGATTCCTCTTTCCCCACCTGTGCCCATCCGCGGGCATATCCAGACCACAAAAGGAGACAGACATGGACGAATTCAATCGCCGCCGATTCCTGGAAGGCAGTGCCGGCCTGGCTGCAGCCAGCACGCTGGGTGCGGGTGCACTCTTTGCGCCGGCAGTGCATGCACAGGCGCTCAGCTTCAAGCCCGAGAAGGGTGCCAAGCTGCGGGTGCTGCGCTGGAGCCGCTTCGTGCAGGGCGACATCGACCAGTACATGAAGAACGTCGCCGCCTTCACCGCCAAGACCGGCATCGAGGTGCGGGTGGACAACGAGGGCTGGGAAGACGTGCGCCCCAAGGCTGCGGTGGCGGCCAATACCGGTGCGGGCCCGGACATCATCTTGTCGACCAACGACGACGCCAACCTCTACCCCGAGAAGTTGCTCGACGTGACCGATCTGGCCACCTACCTGGGCAAGAAATACGGCGGCTGGTACCCGGCGTGTGAGGCCTATCTGCGCCCGGACGGCAAGAAGTGGATCGGCATCGGCCTGGGTGCTGCCGGTGCCATGCTGGTGTACCGCCAGAGCATGGTCAAGGCGGCGGGCTTCGACACCTTCCCCAAGGACACGACCAACTTCATGGCCTTGCTCAAGGCGCTGCATGCCAAGGGCACGCCAGCTGGTTTTGCGCTGGGCAATGCCACTGGTGACGGCTTGTGGTGCAACTGGTTGTTGTGGTCACATGGTGGTCAACTGGTCGACAAGAGCAACAAGGTCGTGATCGACAGCGCCGAGACACTCAAGGCCCTCGAATACGCCAAGGAGATGTATGCCAACTTCATCCCCGGCACCTTGTCGTGGCTCGACCCGAACAACAACAAGGCCTTTCTGGACAGCCAGATCAGCCTGACCAACAACGGCATCTCGATCTACTACGCGACCAAGAATTCGACCGACCAGAAGGTGCGGGACCTGAAGGAAGATGTCTACCACGCCCAGTACCCGGTAGGCCCGGTGGGCGTGCCGACCGAGTCGCATCTGTTCTTCAATCAGATGGTGATGAAGTACACCAAGTACCCGAACGCCGCCAAGGAGTTCCTGCGCTTCATGATGGAGACCGAACAGTTCGACCCATGGCTCACGGCTGCTGGTGGTTACATCGCCCCGCCGCTGGCCGAGTACACGAAGTCGGCCATCTGGACCTCGGACCCCAAACACACGCCATATCGCGATTGCGTCAAGAACCTGCGCCCCGCCGGGTATGCCGGCAAGCTGGGGTATGCCTCGGCGGGCGCGGCGGCCGACTTCATCGTCGTCAACATGGTGGCCGAAGCGGCCAGCGGGTCGAAGACGCCCAAGGAAGCGGCCGAACGCGCACAGAAGCGCGCTGAGCGCTATTACAAGGTTTGAGAGGGCGGGCTGAGCCTGCTGCGCGACCCGATCTCGCGCCTGCGTTGCTCGCCGTACGGGAGTACGGCTGCGCTACTCGACGCAAGCTAGGGCCGCTCGCTCCGGCTCATCCCAACCCTCTCAACGCGCCGGCGCAGGCCGAAGCCCGGCTTCGCCTTCGCATAGCCCCAATTGCCTGAAGTGCCCATGCCGCCCTCATTTCTCGAACGACTGCAGAACAACCGCAACGCGCTGGGCTTGTTGTTCATGCTGCCGGCTGCGGCGCTGCTGATCATCTTTCTGACCTATCCGCTGGGGCTGGGCACCTGGCTGGGGTTTACCGATGCCAAGGTCGGGCGGGCAGGTGAGTGGATCGGTCTCGAGAACTACATCTATCTGTGGGGCGACAGTGTCACGCGGCTGGCGCTGTTCAACACGCTGTTCTACACCACCGTTGCCAGCGTGCTGAAGTTCGGCCTGGGCTTGTGGCTGGCCATCCTGCTCAACAAGAACATCCGTTTCAAGACCTTCTTTCGCGCCGTCATCCTGCTGCCCTACATCGTGCCGACGGCCCTGTCGGCCATCGCCTTCTGGTGGATCTACGACTCGCAGTTCTCCATCATCAGCTGGATGCTGGTGAAGATGGGTTTCATCGACACGTACATCGACTTCCTGGGTGACCCCTGGAACGCACGCATCTCGGTCATCCTGGCCAATGTCTGGCGTGGTGTGCCCTTCGTGGCCATCACGCTGCTGGCCGGCCTGCAGACGATCTCGCCGTCGTATTACGAAGCCTCGGCGATCGACGGCGCCACACCCTGGCAACAGTTCCGCCACGTGACGCTGCCGCTGCTCACACCCATCATCGCGGTGGTGATGACGTTTTCGGTGCTGTTCACCTTCACCGACTTCCAGCTCATCTATGTGCTCACACGCGGCGGCCCGCTCAATGCCACCCACCTGATGGCCACGCTGTCGTTCCAGCGCGCCATCGCCGGCGGTGCGCTGGGTGAAGGCGCGGCGATCTCGATTGCCATGGTGCCCTTCCTGCTCGCCGCCATCATGGTGAGCTACTTCGGCCTGCAGCGCCGGGCCTGGCAACAAGGCACCAAGGACTGATGGTGCCCGGCTTGCACGCCGCTTGCGCACAGGCCCGAACAACTGCTCCTGGCCGCCGACCGATCACCGCCCCTTGCATCGACTGATCCCATGAGCAAAGCACAAGACATCTCGGCCGATACCGCTGGCATGAGTTATCTCGACTCGGTGCCGCGGCGCGTGGTCGTCACCTACCTGCCGCTCGTCATCTTCCTGTTCGTGCTGCTGTTTCCGTTCTACTGGATGGGTGTGACGTCGGTGAAGCCCGACAACGAATTGCTCTCGCGCGACGGCAACCCGTTCTGGGTGATCGCGCCCACACTCGCCCACTTCAAGAAGCTGCTGTTCGACACGGCCTATCCCGAGTGGTTGTGGAACACCATCCTGGTGTCGGTGGTGTCGACGATGTTCTCGTTGTTCGCCTCGGTGCTGGCGGCCTATGCCATCGAACGCCTGCGTTTCCAGGGGGCCAAACAGGTCGGTCTGGGCATCTTCCTGGCCTATCTGGTGCCGCCGTCGATCCTGTTCATTCCGCTGGCGGCCATCGTCTATCAGCTGGGGCTGTTCGACACCCGCTGGGCGCTCATCCTCACCTACCCGACCTTTCTCATCCCCTTCTGCACCTGGTTGCTGATGGGCTACTTCCGCTCCATCCCGTATGAGCTGGAAGAGTGCGCGCTCATCGACGGTGCCACACGTTGGCAGATCCTCGTCAAGATCGTGCTGCCGCTGGCTGTGCCCGGCCTGATCTCGGCGGGCATCTTTGCCTTCACGCTGAGCTGGAACGAGTTCATCTATGCGCTCACCTTCATCTCGTCGTCCGAGATGAAGACCGTGCCGGTCGGTGTGGTTACCGAACTGGTCGAAGGCGACGTCTATCACTGGGGCCCGCTGATGGCGGGCGCGCTGCTCGGCTCGCTGCCGGTGGCGTTCATCTATTCGTTCTTCGTCGAGCACTACGTGTCGGGCATGACGGGGTCGGTCAAGGAATAAGCAAGGTCATCACCATGAGCAGCAGCAACGACGGGCAGGCGCCCAAACGAAAGAAACCCGAAGAGCTGCGCAGCCAGCAATGGTTCGGCCGGCAGGACCGCGACGGCTTCGCCTACCGCAGCTGGGTCAAGGGCAAGGGTGTGCCACACGACCAGTTCGATGGCCGCCCGGTCATCGGCATCTGCAACACCTTCAGCGAACTCACGCCCTGCAACAGCCACTTCCGCACGCTGGCCGAACAGGTCAAGATCGGTGTGTACGAGGCGGGGGGCTTTCCGCTCGAGTTTCCGGTGATGTCGCTCGGCGAGACGCTGCTGCGCCCCACCGCCATGCTGTATCGCAACCTGGCGAGCATGGATGTCGAGGAGTCGATCCGAGGCAACCCGGTCGACGGTGTCGTGCTGCTGATGGGCTGCGACAAGACCACGCCGTCACTCGTCATGGGTGCATCGAGCGTCAACCTGCCGACCATTGGTGTGAGCGGCGGCCCCATGCTCAACGGCAAGTGGCGCGGTCAGGAACTGGGCTCGGGCACCGGCCTGTGGAGCATGAGTGAACAGGTGCGCGCCGGCACGCTCAAGCTGGCCGACTTCTTCGATGCCGAAAGCTGCATGCACCGCAGCCACGGCCATTGCATGACGATGGGCACGGCCAGCACGATGGCCAGCATGGTCGAGGCCCTCGGCCTGGGCTTGCCGGGCAACGCCGCCTATCCGGCGGTCGACGGCCGGCGCAACGTGCTGGCACGCAACGCGGGGCGGCGCATTGTCGAGATGGTGCACACCGACCAGACGATCAGCCAGGTGCTCACACGTGAAGCCTTCGAGAACGCGATCAAGACACTCGCCGCCATCGGCGGCAGCACCAATGCCGTGATCCACCTGATCGCCATCGCCGGTCGCCTGGGTGTGAAGCTCGGCATCGACGACTTCGAACGCCTGGCCAGCGAGATGCCCTGCATCCTCAACCTGCAGCCCAGCGGCGAACACCTGATGGAAGACTTCTGCTACGCCGGCGGTCTGCCTGCGGTGATGAAGGAGATCGCCGCGCATCTGCACACCAACATCGTGACGGTGACCGGCCAGACCGTGGCCGAGAACATCGCCGATGCGCAGAACTACGACGCGCGTGTCATCAAGACTGTGGCGGAGCCTTTCAAGGACAAGGCCGGCATCGCAGTGTTACGGGGCAACCTGGCACCGCGTGGTGCCGTCATCAAACCCAGCGCCGCGACGCCCGCACTGATGACGCATACCGGCCGCGCCGTGGTGTTCGAGAACATCGAGGACTTCCACACCCGCATCAACGACGAGGATCTCGACGTCGACGAGACCTGCCTGCTGGTGCTCAAGAACTGCGGCCCCAAGGGCTACCCCGGCATGGCCGAGGTCGGCAACATGCCGCTGCCACCCAAGGTGCTGAGGAAGGGCATCACCGACATGGTTCGCATCAGCGATGCCCGCATGAGTGGCACCGCCTACGGCACGGTGGTGCTGCATGCCGCGCCTGAGGCGGCGGCTGGTGGCCCGCTGGCGCTGGTGAAGAATGGCGACACCATCACGCTGGATGTGCCGAACCGAAGCCTGCACCTGCATGTGAGCGACGACGAACTCGCCGAGCGCCGCGCCAGCTGGAGCCCGCCCGAGCCGCCGCTCAAGAGCGGCTACTGGAAGCTCTACATCGACCATGTGCTGCAGGCCGACGAAGGGTGTGACCTCGACTTTCTGGTCGGCCAGCGTGGGGCGTTTGTGCCCCGCGACAACCATTGACGCCACTGCCAACAGCCCTCAGTTCGCCTCGATCCCGGCCTTGAGCGCTGCGGCCAGCACGCTGTCGCGCAGCGCGAGATTGCGCGACAGGGGTCCGCCGATGCGGCTGCCGATCAGGTCGTCGGGCGACACCCGATCACCGAAGAGCAGCACGGCGAGGTCGCGGTCGTGTTGCCGCGACATCCACACCAGCCCGTCGGCTTCGGGGCAGCAGTGGTGCAGCGCTTCGGCCCAGCGCGCGGTGGCCCGGTAGTCGCGTGCTGGGCTGGTGATCAGTTCTTCCTTCGGCACCTGCAGGCGATGCAAGCCGACGCTGGTGAGGTCGATCAGGCGCAGCTCCCGCTGCGGTATGAGCTGGCTGTGGCCGTGGCGGGCAAAGGTGTCGAGATCGACGAACTTGCTGGGGGCATCCACCGGCACGTCGTGGAACACGGTCTCGAACAGCGCGCAGTCGAGTGTGGCGCCGCCGTAGAGGTGGGGCACGAGGTGCTCCAGGCGATCACGGATCGGTGCGAAGCGGCTGGGTTTGCACGGCTGGCCGGATGTGTCGCTGCCGGGGTGGAAATGCACCGGCTCGAAGCGTGTGTCGTGGATGCGGTGGATCACCTTGCCGGCCGGCCACCGATCGATCAGCGGATCCAGCGGCAGCGCCGGCGCGCGGCAACTCAAGCCGCCGGCTCCAGTGCATCCTGCCGGGCGGCCTCGACGACGGCCAGCGGATCACTCGCCAGCAGGTCGACCGGTCGTGCGCTGCCTGGCAGCAAGCCGTTGTTCGAGGTGAACCACAGCGCCAGCTTCCAGGGCGCCTTGTGTGGCCCGAAGGCCTGCAGCACCTGCTGCACCGCCTTGACCGGCTTGTGATCGCTGAACTGGAAGGCTGGGTACACATCACGCTCGCGTGTGGTCTTGTCGGGATGTGGCAGCGCAAACACCTGGCGGCGCTTGCGCCAGTTGTCGACCAGAGCGGTGCGCTGGCTGGCCTGCGAGCCGTTGGCCTGGGCCAGCTGTTCGGCGGTGTAGTAGCCGAACTCGTTGAGCACACCGGCGTGGCGCTGCGCCAGCCGATGCGCCATGGCTTGTTCCTGGCTGCTTGGCAGCAGCAGCCGGGCACTCATGAAGTCGACCATCTCGTCCATGCGCCGGGTGCGCTCGGCGGCGAGTTTTTCACCCAGCAAGCGGTCGAGCAGCGACAACGAGGCCAGCAAGGCCGGCGAGGTGGCGGCGTCTGCCACCTCGAGCACGAAGGTCTCGCCTGCGTCCGGAGGCAATCCGAAGTTGTCGGTCGATGCGACCGACCGCACCTTGAGCAACTCGCCGTCGAGCGGCAGGCACACGGGCAGGTTCATGACGGCCACCGGTTGATCTGAATGATCAAATTCTATGGCTGCAGATCAAACAGGTCAAAGTGTGCCTTGGGTATCCCTCGGACGCCCAGGGCAGGACCGGACCAGGCCTGTCACGGTGCCCGTCAAGGTGCCTTGGTTACGGCGCGGTCGAGTTGTGCCAGACCCTTTTCGAAATCCTTGCCGATCAAACTGTCCATGCTCACGAACACACTCATCAGCTTGGAGACATAGGGCATGGGGCCGTACATGGCCCACAGCACGGTGCTGGTGCTGCTGTCGCCGCTGGGCGTGATGCTGAAGTCGGCGGTGTTGTGGCCTTCGAAGGGTTCGATGAAGTCGAGCTTGATGATCACGCGGGTCGGCGCGGTCGTGCTGGTGACTTCCATCCTGCCCTGGCCGACGTCGCTGTTGCCCTTCCACTCGTAGATCGCGCCCTTGTCGGCCGGCGCGCCGCTGAAGGTGCGTTTCATGGCCGGGTCGAGCTGCTCCCAGGGCGACCACTCGGCCCAGCGGTGGAAGTCGGCGAGCAGCGGGTAGATCTTGTCGGGCGGCGCCTTGATGTCGATGCGGCGTTCGACGCGGAACTCGCCCGGACGTGTCGTCGCGTAGATCAGCAGCAGGGCGATCAGGCCGACCAGGACGAGTGCGATCTTCTTGAGCATGGTTGTCTCCGTGGCGGCTGCGAACTTGATGCCGCTCAGCTTGCGCCGGCATTGGGATACAGCGGCCAGGTGGTGTCAACCCAGACTCACCCTGCGAGGCCGGCGCCGCCCCCCCCCCCGCAAGGTTGGGGCACCGGGCAACGCGCAGGCTAGTGGCTCACGCTATGCTGCGCCATCCCACCGGACCGGTCCTCCCATGCTGCTTACCTCGGACGCCCGCGGCGTCTACCCCATCGCCCCGACGCCCTTTTTCGACGACGGCAGCCTCGACCTGTCGTCGATCGACCGGCTCACCGATTTCTACCTGCAGATCGGCGCCACCGGCATCACCGTGCTGGGCCAACTCGGTGAAGCCCCGAAGCTCGAATACGAGGAAAGCCTCAACGTCGCCACCCGCATGATCCGCCGCGCCGACACGCTGCCGGTGGTGGTGGGTGTGACCGCGCCGGGTTTTGCCGCCATGCGCGCCCTCACCCGCGAGGTGATGGACCGCGGCGCGGCCGGTGTGATGATCGCGCCGCCCAACACGCTGCGCACCGACGACCAGATCGTCACCTTCTACCGCCAGGCAGTCGAGGCCATCGGCGCCGACGTGCCCTTCGTGATCCAGGACTACCCGCTCACCTTCAGCGTGCAGATGAGCCCGGGCGTGATCCGCCGTGTCATCGAAGAGTCGCCCTCGTGTGTGATGCTCAAGCACGAAGACTGGCCAGGCCTGGACAAGATCAGCACGCTGCGCGCCTGGGAGCGCGCCGGTGAACTGCGCCACGTGGCCATCCTGACCGGCAACAACGGCCTGTTCCTCGACTACGAGATGGAACGAGGCGCCGACGGCGCCAACACCGGCTACGCCTTCCCCGACATGTTGTGCGACGTGGTGCGCCTGAGCACTGCGGGTGAGCGCGAAGCCGCCCACGACCTGTTCGACGCCCACCTGCCACTGCTGCGCTACGAGCAGCAGCCGGGCGTGGGCCTGGCGGTGCGCAAATACCTGCTGATGCGCCGCGGCCTGCTCAGCAGTGCGGCGCAGCGCAAGCCGTCGGCCGCCATGAGCGCCGCGACACGCGCCGAAGTCGAACACCTGCTCGGCCGCCTAGCGGAACACGACCCGCGCGCAGTGCTGGCGCCATAGTCGTCGACCTGATCGGCCGCGGGTTGGCAGGCAGATCGCAGCTCAATCGCGCACAAACGCCGTCACCAGCGGCTCGTCACCCAGCAGGCGGCTGGCGTGGCCGTGGACGTCCGGTTTGAAATCCTGGCCCGCCGGCACCGTGTCGGCTGAATAGAAATGTTGGCCGGGGCCGAACACGCGCGAGCTGCCGTCGCGCAGCATGATTTCCATGCGCCCGCTGAGCACGAACAACCACTGCGGCGTGGTGGTGCAGTGGAAGTCACTCTTGAATCCGACCGGGCTCATGCGCAGTTGCAGTGCACTGGCGGGGCGCGGCGCCGAGAGTTGCGCCTTGGGGGTGCCCTCGCTCAGGGCGATGGCTTCTTCGCGAAAACGGGCGATGCCGTCGTTGTCGGTATACAGAATGACCTGGGTGAATTCGGCCATGGCGGGCTCCGGTGTGGCAATGTGCGCAAGCAAGGGGCATGCGGGGCAACGCCCGCACGGGGCTGGTCACCCGATGCTAAGCTGGCGCGCTGCGCCGTCGGGCAGCCAGGTCAGCCGCCTGCACACAGGCAGGCGCCGGCCCCCGGCCCCGAGAGACAAGACGTTTCCCACCAATAACAGCCATTTCGCCACCTGCAGGAGATCCCCATGCCCGGCTTGCTTCCCAACATCGACCCCGATGGTTTGCTCGAGTTTTCGGTGGTCTACACCGACCGCGCCATCAATCACATGTCCAAGCAGTTCCAGGGTGTGATGCGCGACATCTCGGGTGTACTCAAGGAGGTCTACGGCGCCAAGGCGGCGGTGGTCATTCCGGGTAGCGGCACCTTCGGCATGGAGGCCGTGGCGCGCCAGTTCGCCACCGACCAGCATGTGCTCGTCATCCGCAACGGCTGGTTCAGCTTCCGCTGGACGCAGATCTTCGACGCCGGCCGTATCCCCAAGAGCAGCACCGTGCTCAAGGCGCGCCGCGTGAGCGACACACACCAGGCCGCCTGGGTGCCCGCGCCGATCGACGTAGTGGTGGCCACCATCGCGCGTGAACGCCCGGCCGTCGTCTTTGCCCCGCACGTGGAAACCGCCGCCGGCATGATCCTGCCCGACAACTACCTGCGCGCCGTGGCCGACGCGGTGCATGACGTCGGTGGCCTGTTCGTGCTCGACTGCATCGCCTCTGGCGCCATGTGGGTGAACATGGAGTCGACCGGCGTGGACATCATCGTCAGTGCGCCGCAAAAGGGCTGGAGCGGCTCACCCTGCTGCGCCTTCGTCATGCTGGGTGAACGGGCTCGCGCAAAGATCGATGCCACCACCAGCACCAGCTTCGCCGCCGACCTGAAGAAGTGGATGCAGATCATGGAAGCCTACGAGGCCGGCGGCCATGCGTACCACACCACGGTGCCTACCGACGCGCTCAAGCAGACCCGCGACGTGATGCTCGAAACCCGCGCCTACGGCTTCGAGAAACTGCGCGGCGAACAAGCCGAACTCGGCCGTCAGGTGCGCACCCTGCTCGAACGCAAGGGCTTCAAGAGTGTGGCCGCCGAGGGCTTCAAGGCGCCCGGCGTGGTGGTGAGCTACACCGACGACGTCGGCCTGCACAACAGCTCAAAGTTCCTCGCCCAGGGACTGCAGACCGCCGGTGGTGTGCCGCTGCAATGCGACGAACCGGCCGACTTCCGCACCTTCCGCATCGGCCTGTTCGGCCTCGACAAGCTGCACGACCCGGCTCGCAGCGTCGGGCATCTCGAAACGGCCTTGTCGCACCTGCTCTGACGCAAGTGTCGGTGCCCGCCTGCACGGCCACCCGCGGGTCGACGTTCGTGTCGACCCCGACGACTGCCTGACGGGCACGTCGGCGCCATGTCGTTTCAGGCCGGCGGCATGACCACGGGGAGGCTGCGCAGCTCGCGCCTGGCCCGCGTGCTGGCGCTGCTGGCCCTGCTGTGGGCCACGCTGCACCCGGTGCTGAGTGCGGCCATCGAGCCTGCCTTTGCGCCGGGCGGGCCGCATGATCCCGAACTTTGTCTGGCTTCCGGCTACGCTGGCCAGACCACGGCTGGCGACGCCAGCGACCCAGCCGCACCCCCGGCCCACCATGAACACTGCGCCCTGCAGTGTTCGGCCCTGCATGCCGGCGCGCCCGCGCCGGTGCAGCTGACACTGCCCGACCCGGTCGGCCACCAGGCCGAACCGGTGGGCAGTGGTGCCGTGCCTGCCCTCGCCGTCACCTGGCGAGCGGCGCAGGCACGCGCACCCCCAGGCAAACAACAGCGCTGATCCATCACCTGCAGCCGCGGCCGCTCGACCTCCGAGCCACGCCGCGCCGCCGCGCAGGTGATCCATTCGCCGCGATCGACGTCGATCGCGCGACGTCCTGACCCGTGCCTGCAGCTGTGCTGCCTGAGCGCGGGCATGCCACGCCTTGTTTGCCTGCTCCCAAATCTGTCATGTCCACCATCCAGAACACCCCCACCCAACGCCGTACCCACGTCCACGTTCGCACCCGCTTGTCCGCCGACAACGCCGCTCGTCTGCTGTGCCGCTCGCCCATCGCCGCCGCGGTGGCCACCAGCATCACCCTGGCCTTGCTGGCCCCTGCCGTGTACGCCCAGTCTGCGCCGGCCTTGCCCAGCGTCACCATCACCGGCTCACCGGTGATCGAGGCCAATGTGGTCGACACGTTCGGCAGCGCCCACACAAGCGTGGGTGAAGAGCAGATCCGCGACCTCAACGCCATCGACCTGTCGTCGGCCCTGCGCCGCAGCACCGGTGTGGCGGTGTCGCGCTTCAACCCGGTCGGCTCGTTCGGTGGCGACGAGGGTGGCGCCGTCTACGTGCGTGGTTTGGGTGCCAGCCGCCCGGGCAACGAACTGCGCACGCATGTCGATGGCATCCCCTTCTACATGGGCGTGTGGAACCACTCGCTGCTCGACCTGCTGCCCGTCAACGGCGTGCGCGAGGTGAGTGTCTTCAAGGGCCCGCAGCCGCAGCTGTACGGCGACACCTTTGCCGCCATCGACATGGCACCTCGCCGCGCCACCCGCAACGGCCTGAGCGGCAACGCCAGCGTGGCGGTGGGCAGCTGGTCGACCCTGGTCGAGCAGGCCGCGGTCGGCTGGCGCAGCGACCAGGCCGACGTGCTGGTGAGCCAGGGCCATGCCAAGAGCGACGGCCACCGCCCGGATGCCGACGGAAAACTCGACAACGCCATGGTCAATGCCAACGTGCGCCTGGGTGACCAGTGGAGCATCGGCCTGCTGGGCCTGAGCGCCTACAACAAGGTCAGCGACCCCGGCATCGACGGAGACCCCACCAGCAAGACCGGCGTGTTCACCACCCGCGGCGGCCTGGTGGCCCTGTCGCTGCAGCACGACCACGCCATGGCGCACGGTCGCCTGCAGGTCTACAGCAACAGCGGCCTGGGCCTGTGGGACAACCCCACCGCGGCCCAGGTGCGCAGCACCTTCGAGCTGAGCGGCCTGCGCTGGAGCGAGACGCTCACCCCCTGGCAGGGCGGCGAAGTGCTGGCCGGCCTGGACGTGGACCGCAGCACCGGCTCGGTCGCCTTCAACGGCTTCACCGCCTACCCGGGCGAGACGCTGCGTGTGGTGCAGCCGCACCTGGCCGTGGCGCACAAGGCCGCGCTGGGCGGTGACTGGAGCGTCACCCCCTCGGCCGGTGTGCGCCTGTACGACCACAACGTGTTTGCCGACACCAGCGCGCCGCACGTGGGTGTGGTGCTCGAGCAGGGCAACACCCTGGCGCTGCGCCTCAACCATGCCAAGGGTGTGAGCTACCCGGGCCAGGGCGCGCCGCTGCTCAACGCCATCGTGCCGCCGCTGGCCGGCACACCCACCGGCTGGCGCAGCCTGGGCGCCGAGACCATGCAGCACACCGAAGTCGGCCTGCGTTATTCGCCCGGCAAATCCACCGTGGTCGACCTGGCCGTGTTCGATGACCAGTTGAAGAACCGCTACGTCATCGCCTTTCCGCCCGCCGTGGCTGCGCCCAGCCTGGTCAACCTGGGCGAGTACAGCGTCAAGGGCATCGAAGCCACCTGGCAGCAGACCTGGAGCCCGGCGCTGAGCAGTTACGCCGGTGTCACGCTGCTCGATGCCAGCCGCAGCGACCTGCCCTACATCCCCGAACAGGCCGGCAGCCTGGGCGTGACCTGGCGCCAGGGCAACTGGCGCGTCAGCGTCGACGCCCAGGCGCAAGGCGGCATGTTGACCCTCAACCGCGGCCGCGGCGCCGCCGACACCAACACCGCCGCGGTGGGCGGCTTCGGCGTGGTCAACCTGCGCACGGCCTACCAGCTGCCCAAACTCGGTGCCGGCAGCGAAGCCTTCGTCGCCATGGAAAACCTCGGCGACCGCGCCTACGCCTACCGCCCCGGCTACCCCATGCCCGGCCGATCAGCCCAACTCGGCGTGAGCTTCAAGCTGTGACACGCACCACTGTCACCTCGGCACCAGGACCTGCAGGCGCCCCGGTACTCGCCGCAGTGCCTGACCCGGCATTCACCTCTGCCTGCAGCCCCGCAGCCATTGCTGCCTTCATCCGGGCACCCGCCCGTCATCCACGCATCCAACCCATGAACATGACCACCTACACCCGCACCCGCCCGCCGGCGCGCCTGGCGCCGGCACTCGGCGCCACGCTGGCGCTCGCCGTCCTCTGCCTGGCCACCCTGCAGCCCGCCCATGCAGCCGATGCCGCCCCCGCCGGCCATGCGGCCAGCGCCGCCGCCGGCCACGCCCAGCACCAGCATCAACACCCCGCGCCCGCAGCATCCGCAGCCCGCCAACCCAAGGGCGACCTGCCCGCCATCCGCCACGTGTTGATGGCCACCTTCGACAAACCCGAGGCGCGCCTCAGCGTCGACCCCATCGTCGTCGTCGGCTCCCACGCTGTCGCCGACTGGAGCCAGGGCGACCGCGGCGGCCGCGCCCTGATGCGCCGCGGCGCCGACGGCTGGCAGATCGTGCTCTGCGCCGGCGACGGCCTCAAGCAAGCCTCGGTACTACGCGAAGCCGGCATCGACGCCCCGTCCGCCGACCGCATGGCCCGCGAACTCGTCTCGGCCGAATCACGCCTCAGCGCCGACCAGCGCGCCCGCTTCGGCAGCTTCGAAGGCATGGTCAGGATGGATGCGCACGGCAACCATCCGCCGGTGCACAAGTAGCCTGCTGTCTGCAGGGCCAAGGTGGCAGCGCTGCCGCCTTGCCTGCCGCCGTGGTCCGGCAAGCGGCCCGTGTGCAAAACGCGGGTGCACCCCCAAAGCGAGCTTGCGTGCCCACGCCCGAAGCGGCAAAGTCGCCGCCAAGGAGGTGTTGCCGCCCATGCCGGCAACCACGCGACATGACGGCGACCCACCCGACCCGCAGCCGCACCCAGGAGCCAACCCGTTGAGCGCCCTGGAACTCAAGGTCCCGCCCCTGGCGCTCACCGCCCTGGCCCTCGTGCCCATCCTGGCCGCAGGCCAATGGCTTCAAGTCGCCGAGTTGCCATTCCCCGGCCATCGCGTGGTGTCGATCGTTGCCCTCGTGATCGGCCTCACCATCCTGTTCGGGGCCGCCCTGCAGTTCCGCCTTCAACACACCACACTCGACCCGCGCGTCCCCGCCAAGGCCAGCGAATTCGTCGCCAAAGGGCTGTACCGGTTCAGTCGAAATCCGATGTATCTGGGTATGTCGCTGGTGTTGTTCGGGGTGGTGGCTTGGAGGTCGAATGGTGTCGGGTACTTGGTCGTAGTGATTTTCTGCGGCTACCTTACAGAATTCCAGATAGGACCTGAGGAGCGTGCGTTGGAGAGAGTTTTTGGCAGTGAATACCTTGCGTACAAGTCACGCGTGAGGAGATGGATCTGATACTGATACCCCATCGAATCGAAGTGAGTTGCGGTAAGAGTTAAATGTTTGATAGGAGAAACTGACCATGCCGCATACCTATTTCAAGCCATCTGCAGAACACATGCGCGCAGCCCTGGCCCAGGCGCAAATTGCCTTGGATGCAGGCAACCTGCCCGTCGGCGCTGTCATTGTTCACCATGACCAGGTCATTGCGAGCGGTATGAATGCCATCGACTATCCGCCGGACGACACACACCATGCGGAACTCCGGGCCATTCAGAGTATTGCGCCTTTCCTGGCTGCCCACAAAGGCGAGTGCACGATTTACACGACGCTTGAACCCTGCATGATGTGCCTGGGTGCAATCATCAACGTCGGGATTAGTTCGGTGGTGATTGCGGCTGCCGACTCGTATGTTGGAGCATTGAACCTGTTGGACGGTGGTGATTACTACAGAATGAAGTCCGGCAAGCTGCAGGTTGAGAGAGGGTTCATGGCTGATGAAAGCCAAGCGTTGCTGAACGAATACGTGCGTAGAACTGGTGGTCGGGCCCACCTCGCCTCGGGTGCCGCCTTGCAAGTTGCCGGCACCTCG
This sequence comes from Candidatus Intricatilinea gracilis, assembly GCA_016702605.1. Taxonomy (GTDB): domain Bacteria; phylum Pseudomonadota; class Gammaproteobacteria; order Burkholderiales; family Burkholderiaceae_C; genus Sphaerotilus; species Sphaerotilus gracilis. Next base: position 262,143 of record JADJDQ010000002.1, on the reverse strand, counting down.
AGTGACACGCCCGGCGGTCGGACGTGAGTGGCTGATACTCGCGAAGTTTCGTGTGACTGCCTCTTCTGGAAAATATTCGATTCCATCGATGATCAAAACCTGCGCCCTTTTCGTTCTGTTCGCCGTACTGTTGGCTCCAATGTCGAACGCCTCAGCCGCGGACTTCTACAAATGCACCATCAACGGCTCGATCACCTACCAGGGTGAACCGTGCCCGACGAGTGAACCACCTGTAAAACGCCCGACGGTCGAGCAGTTGAATGCCGAGCGGCAGAAGAAGTTGCGGGACATGGGGGCGAGTGCTGCATCTGAGCCGGCGCCTGCGCCGCGGACAGGAGGTGGTTTGGTCGCGCCGAGAGCAAGCGCCTCGGCGGCTTGGCCATCGCTGCCGCAGGTAGCGCCGGCCCGGTCGGTTGCTGTTCCGCACCGGGCGCCATCGCCTGCGTCGGCTTTCAGGTGTGATGGTCGCAAGCACTGCTCGCAGATGAGGTCGTGTGCCGAGGCTGAGTTTTTTCTGGCCAATTGCCTGGGTGTGAAGATGGACGGCGATCTCGACGGCATCCCCTGCGAAGAGCAGTGGTGCGGCCACCAGTAGGACGCGCTTGCCCGGCCCCCGCGGGTTACCTCGGGTGTCGACTTGACCCTGCAGTCGCGTGGGCGGCTTTGTGGCGGGGCGTGGGCGCTTAGCATGGCCGCCCACCGTTTCGTGGCCTGGGGCGTGGCAGCTTGAACTGCCGGGTGACCTGGGTTGCCGTACCCGACTGTCCGTCTGCTGGAGACACACCTTGACCACCTCTGCCGCTGCTGCTTCATCACCCACGCCCCACAACAAGATCGCGCTCGTCACCGGCGCCGGCAGTGGCATCGGCCGGGCTTGTGCCACGGCGTTGATCCATGCCGGCTGGCGGGTGGTGTTGACGGGGCGGCGGGGTGATGCGCTGGCCGAGTCGATTGCCAAGGCGGGTGATCCGTTTGGCGATATCGCCGAGCGGGCGGTGGCTGTGCCCTGTGATGTGGGCGACGACCAGGCGGTGGCGGCCATGTTTGCCACGGTGCGCGAGCGTTTCGGGCGGCTGGACTTGTTGTTCAACAACGCGGGCATGGGGCTGACGGTGCAGACGCCGGACGAGATTCCGGCGGCCGAATGGCGCCGGGTGGTGGACACCAACCTCAACGGCGCGTTCTATTGCCTGAGCGAGGCGTTCAAGCTGATGCGTGCGCAGTCGCCGCAGGGTGGCCGCATCATCAACAACGGCTCGATCTCGGCGCACGCGCCGCGGCCGGGGTCGATGGCCTACACGGCCACCAAACACGCGGTGACGGGGCTGACCAAGACGGCGGCGCTGGATGGCCGGCCGTTCGACATCGCGGTGGGCCAGATCGACATCGGCAACGTGGCCAGCGACATGACGGCGCGTATGGTGGCCGGTGTGCCGCAGGCCGACGGCAGCATCCGCCCCGAGCCACGCATGTCGTTGGACGACGTGGTGGCCACCTTCATGATGATGGCCAATCTGCCGCTCTCGGCCAACGTGCTGACCGTGACGGTGATGGCCACCAAGATGCCCTTCGTGGGCCGCGGTTGAGACAGGCCGGGGCGCGGCCAGGATGAAGATCACCGGCGCCAACGTCGTCGTCTGCTGCCCGGGGCGCAACTTCGTCACCCTCGAGATCGAGACGGACGAAGGCCTGGTCGGGCTGGGTGATGCCACGCTCAACGGGCGCGAACTGGCGGTGGCGAGTTACCTCTCGGACCATGTGGTGCCCTGCCTGATCGGGCGCGACGCACACCGCATCGAGGACATCTGGCAGTACCTCTACCGCGGCGCCTACTGGCGGCGCGGGCCGGTGACGATGAGTGCCATCGCGGCGGTGGACACGGCCCTGTGGGACATCAAGGCCAAGGCGGCCGGTCTGCCGCTGTACCAGTTGCTGGGCGGCGCCAGTCGCACCGGGGTGATGGTGTACGCCCATGCCAACGGGCGCGACATCGACGAGACAGTGGACGAGGTGCTGCGCCATCAGGCGCTGGGCTACAAGGCCATCCGCGCCCAGAGCGGCGTGCCGGGGCTGGACAAGGTCTACGGCGTGGGCAAGGCCAGCGCCGATCAGCCCAAGGGCCACTACGAACCGGCCGACGCCAGTCTGCCGAGTGAACACGACTGGTCGACCGAGAAATACCTGCGCCATGCGCCGCGCCTGTTCGAGGCCGTGCGGAGCGCCGTGGGTGACGAGCCGCATCTGCTGCACGACGTGCACCACCGGCTCACACCCATCGAGGCGGCGCGGCTGGGCAAGGATCTCGAGCCCTACCGCCTGTTCTGGATGGAAGACCCGACGCCGGCCGAGAACACCGATGCCTTCCGCCTGATCCGCCAGCACACCACCACGCCGGTGGCGGTGGGTGAGGTGTTCAACACCATCTGGGACTGCAAGCCACTGATCGAGCAGCAGCTGATCGACTACATCCGCACGACGGTGGTGCACGCCGGAGGCATCACGCACCTGCGGCGCATCGCCGATCTGGCGTCGCTGTACCAGGTGCGCACCGGCTGCCACGGCGCCACCGACCTGTCGCCGGTGTGTATGGGTGCGGCGCTGCACTTTGACCTGTGGGTGCCCAACTTCGGCATCCAGGAGCACATGCCGCACAGCGCCGAGACGGACGCGGTGTTTCCGCATGCCTACACCTACGCCAACGGCTTCATGCACCCCGGCGAGGTGCCCGGGCATGGTGTCACCATCGACAAGGCAGTGGCCGCGAAGTACCCCTACAAGCGCGCCTACCTGCCGGTGAACCGGCAGCAACATGACGGCACCTTGTGGAACTGGTGAGCGTGGCCCCAAAGCCCACCAGCCGCATGAAACGACTCCATCCATCGCTGCTCGATCAACTGCCACCCGACGTGGCGCGCCCGAGCTACGACCGTGCAGCGCTGCAGCCGGGCATCGTGCACCTGGGCATCGGCGCCTTCATGCGCGCCCATCTGGCCGTGGCGACCGAGGCGGCCATCGCCGCCAGCGGCGACCTGCGCTGGGGTATCTGCGGCGTGTCGCTGCGCCAGCCCGATACGCGCGACGCGCTGGCGCCGCAAGGAGGCCTGTACACCGTGGCCGTACGGGATGCCGACGAGTCCGGTGCGCCGCGTCAGCGCCTGCAGGTGATCGGCTGCGTCTGCGACCTGCTCGTGGCGCCGGAAGACCCCGCGGCCGTGCTGGCCGCCATCGCCCGCCCGGCGACCCGCATCGTCAGCCTCACGGTCACCGAAAAGGCCTACCTGCGTGATCCAGCCAGCGGCGCACTGCTGGTTGATCACCCCGACATCACGCACGACCTGGCGCATCCGCACGTGCCCCGCAGCGCGCTTGGCTTCATCGTGCACGGCCTGGCGCTGCGGCGGGCGCAAGGGCAGGGCGGACTCACGCTGATGTCGCTGGACAACTTGCCGTCCAACGGCCACACCTTGCAGCGCCTGGTGCTGGCGTTTGCCCGGGCGGTGGAGGCGGCGGCGCCCACTGAGTCGTCCGCCGGTCTGGCCGACTGGATCGCCGCGCATTGCAGCTTCCCCAACAGCATGGTCGATCGGATCGTGCCGCGCACAACCGACGCCGACCGCGACCGCGTCGCCATCCAGCTTGGCTACCTGGATGCCTGGCCGGTGCTGGCCGAGCCGTTCTTCGATTGGGCGGTCGAAGATCGTTTCGTGGCCGGACGTCCCGCCTGGGGGGTGTTGCCAGGCGGTCATGCGCGGGCCGCTCCTGCCAGCGTTGCCGCCGTGGCGGTTGCCCCGCGCTTCGTGCCAGACGCCGCGCCCTGGGAGCGTCTGAAGCTGCGCATGGTCAACGGCGCTCATTCAGCCATCGCCTACCTCGGCGCCATGGCGGGCTGGGCGACGGTCGACGTGGCGATCGCCCAGCCGGCGCTGCGGGCCTACATCGACGTCTTGCTGCGCGACGAGGTGGCGCCTACGCTGCCGCCGCTGCCCGGCCTGGACCTGGCCGCCTACCGCGCCAGTCTGCTGGCGCGTTTCGCCAACCCGGCCCTGGCGCACCAGACGCGCCAGATCGCCATGGACGGCTCGCAGAAGTTGCCGCAGCGCCTGCTCGGCACGGTGCGCGAGCGCCTGGTCGCCGGCCTGCCCATCACACACCTGGCGCTGGCCATGGCGGCCTGGCTGCACTGGTTGCGCGGGGTGGACGAGGCGGGGAAAGCGCATGCCATCGACGATCCGCTGGCGGCCCGGTTGGCAGAACTGGCGCAGCGCGCCGAGGCCTGTGCCGATGGGCTCGACCGGGTGCGCGTGTACGCGAGTTTTGCGCCGGTGTTCGCTGAACTGGGCGACTCGCCGGAGTTCGTCGCCGCGGTGGCGCGGGCGCTGAAGGTGCTGCGTGATCGGGGTGTGGCCGCAGCACTGTCGGCCACTGCCGGCCGTTGAGTCTGGGTGTTGCACAGGCTGCGCTCGACGCAGACCGCACGCGAGGGGCAGGGCTTGCCGGGGCTCGTCGATGGCTGGCCCAAGGCAACGAGCAGACGGTAGCTGTCAACCGTCAGGCAGCAGGCTCCATGACTGCACCTTGGCGACGAGCCGCGCAATGCCCGCTCAGATCTCGACCTTGGCGCCGAGTTCGACGATGCGGTTGGACGGCAGGTTGAGGAAGTCGGCCGCAGCGGCCGAGTTCCGGTGCATGCTGGCGAAGAGCTTTTCACGCCACAGCGCCATGCCGTCGCCGAAGGTGGGGATGACGATGTCGCGCGACAGGAAATAACTCGTCTCCATCGGGTCGAGCGGCACGCCGCGGCCTTCGAGCAGCTTGAGCGCCTCGGGCACGTCGGGATCGTTCTTGAAGCCGAAGTTGACGGTCACCTGCCAGCAGTCGTGCCCGAGCGGCTGCATGGTGGTGCGGTGGTCGAAGCCGACCCAGGGCACGTCGTGCAGCCTTACGTTGACGAACAGGTTGTGTTCGTGCAGCACCTTGTTGTGCTTGAGGTTGTGCATCAGCGCATTGGGCGCCAGGCCTTCCTCGGCGGCCAGGAACACCGCCGTGCCGCTGACGCGGGTGGGTGGGCTGACGAAGATGGCTTCGAGGAAGCTGCGCAGGTCCAGCGCTTCTTCGCGGAGCTTGTCGCCCATGAGCTGACGGCCGTCCTTCCAGGTCAACATGAGGATGAACATGCCGATGCCGATGACGAGCGGGAACCAGCCTCCACCGAACAGCTTGAGCATGTTCGAGCTGAAGAAGGCGATGTCGATGGCGAAGAAGAAACCTGTGCTGGCCAGGCACAACCACAGCGGATAACGCCAGCCGTAACGCAGCACGTAGAAGGTCATCACGGTGGTGATGGTCATGTCGAGTGTCACGGCGATGCCGTAGGCCGAGGCCAGGTTCGATGACGTCTTGAACAGTGCCACCGCCAGCACGATGAAGACGTACAGGCTCCAGTTGATGAAGGGCACGTAGATCTGGCCGGTGTCGCGCACGGAGGTGTGCTTGATGTGCATGCGCGGCAGCAGGCCGAGCTGGATGGCTTGTTTGGTGACCGAAAACGCCGCCGTGATGAGGGCTTGCGATGCAATCACCGCAGCACTGGTGGCGAGCACGAACAGCGGGATCTCGGCCCACGAGGGTGCCAGCAGGAAGAACGGGTTCTTCACCGCCTCGGGGCGCGCCAGCAACATGGCGCCCTGGCCGAAGTAGTTGATCACCAGCGCCGGCATGACCAGGCCGTACCAGGCGATACGGATCGGCAACTTGCCGAAGTGGCCCAGATCGGCGTACAGCGCCTCACCACCGGTCACCACCAGCACCACCGCGCCCAGCGCGATGAAGGCAACCAACTTGTTGTCGATGAAGAACTCCACCGCATACAGCGGGTTGAGCGCCACCAGCACCGCGGGGTTGTCGATGATCTGCGGCAGGCCCAGCGCAGCCAGGGCGATGAACCAGACCAGCGTGATCGGGCCGAAGGCGCGGCCGATACCGGCGGTGCCGAGCCGTTGCACCGCAAACAGACAAGTCAGCACGACCAGCGTGAGCGGTAACACCCAGGCGTGCAGGCTGGGCTCGTAGACCTCGAGGCCTTCCATCGCACCCAGCACGGTGATGGCCGGGGTGATGACACCGTCACCGTAGAAGATGGCGGTGCCGAACATGCCCACTGCCAGCAGCACCCGGTGCAGCCCGGGGCGGTCGCGTACGGCGTGGGTGGCCAGCGCGAGCATGGCGATCAGGCCACCTTCGCCGTTGTTGTCGGCGCGCAGGATGAGCAGCACGTACTTCAGCGAGACGATGAGGGTCATCGTCCAGAAGATCAGCGACAACACACCGATGATGTTGGCGCTGGTCACCGGCACATGGCCGCCGTGGAAGACTTCCTTCAGCGCATACAGCGGGCTGGTGCCGATGTCGCCGTAGACGACGCCGAGGGCGCCGAGCGTCATGGCCCCGAGTTCACGCGGGCTGCGGCGGGAGGATCGGCTGGTGGAAGTGGAACTCACGGGGCCGCGACGGCGCTGGCCGACGATGGTGTCCAAAGCGCGCGATTGTGCGCCGTGCGTCGGTAGGCGACGCCGGCAGATTGTCGCCTGGGTGACACGTTCAGGTTTGCAGCAAGGGCATCAGGCCACCAGCCCGGTCCAGCGCGACCAGATCGTCGCAACCGCCGACATGGGTGTCACCGATGTAGATCTGCGGCACCGTGCGCTGGCCGGTGATGGCCATCATGTGCACACGTTGCGCAGGGTCGAGGTCGACACGGATCTCCTCGATCTGCGCCACACCGCGCTGCGCCAGCAGCGCCTTGGCGCGTACGCAGTAGGGGCAGACCTGGGTGGTGTACATCTTGACCGGTTTCATCTTGGGTGCCTGATCTGTGCTTGAGCGAGAGCGTGAGCGGGTGGCCGGGTGCCGACATCAGGCGGCGGTGGAGCCGCTGCGCACGATGGGCAGGCTGGCGTCGCGCCAGCCTGCCAGGCCACCGGCGATCACATGCACATGCTCATGGCCGCGCTTGCGCAACACGCCGGCTGCACTGGTCGCACGCCGGCCGCTGGCGCACACCAGCAGCAGGGGCACGGTCTTGTTGGTCGGCACGTCCTTGCTCGTCTCGAGCTTGGCCAGCGGAATGTTGCGCGCGTTGTTGATGTGTGCGCTGGCGTATTCGTCGGGTTCACTCACGTCGATCACGACCGCCTTCTCGCGGTTCATGAGGCGCACGGCCTCGGTCACGGCAATGCTGCCGGCACCACTGGCGGCCCCCAGCACGGGGCGCAGCAGCAAGCCCCCAGACACCAAGGCGGTGACGATCCAGATCCAGTTGTCGAGCAGGTAGTTCACAGCGTGCGTCGGCGTCTAGCCGAGTCCTAAGGGAGAGGCAAAGCAGCGGATTATAAAATTTGCCTCCGATCGTTCGCGCATCTCGCTGCGAACACCCACCACGGACGTCGTCCCACATGTACAAGCTCGTGCTGATCCGCCACGGCGAATCGACCTGGAATCTCGAGAATCGTTTCACCGGCTGGACCGACGTGGAACTCACGCCGACCGGTGTCGAGCAGGCCAAACAATCGGGCCGGCTGCTCAAGGAAGCGGGCTACGACATCGACCTGGCGTACACCTCGGTGCTCAAGCGCGCCGTGTGGACGTTATGGCACTGCCTCGATCAGATGGACCGCACCTGGCTGCCGGTGGTGCACAGCTGGCGCCTCAACGAGCGCCACTACGGCGCACTGCAGGGGCTCAACAAGGCCGACATGGCCAAGCAGTACGGTGATGCCCAGGTGCTGGTCTGGCGCCGCAGCTACGACACGCCGCCGCCCGCGCTGACCGAAGATGACCCTCGCAGCGAGCGTGGTGATGCGCGCTACGCCAAGCTGGAGCCTGGCCAGGTGCCGCTGACCGAATGCCTGAAGGACACGGTCGCCCGTGTGCTGCCTTTCTGGCAGGACTCGGTCGCACCGGCCGTGCGTGCCGGCAAACGTGTCGTGATCGCCGCACATGGCAATTCGATCCGTGCGCTGGTGAAGTACCTCGACGGCATCAGCGACGACGACATCGTCAGCCTGAACATTCCCAACGGCATCCCGCTGGTCTACGAACTCGACGCCGAGCTGCGTCCGATCCGGCACTACTACCTGGGTGATGCCGAAGCTGTGGCCAAGGCCGCGGCGGCTGTGGCCAATCAGGGCAAGGCCTGATCGGGTGACTCGTGTGGCATGCCCCTGTACGGCGCTCGGGCATGTGTGGCGCGAGGGCACGCCGTGCCGGTGAGCTGCGGTAACCGACGGGCAATATTGCCCGTCGCCCTGGGCTGATTGACCAGGCCCCTTGGATCGAGGGGCGGCTCGACGTCAAGGTGAGGGGCACACTGTCAGCGTACCCCCTACCTGTCGATACAGCCCGTGTGTTATGTTCGGCGCCCTCGAAGAACGCCTCGTCGAGTTACCAGTTTCCGGTAGTGACGATGCGTACCTTGACGGTTGATGGCTTCAGGCCTCGACGCTGCAGTTCGGCACTGAGCCGAGGTGCATGCTGGCGCAATTTGGCGGCTGCGGCCGCGTTGCTGGCCAGCAAGGTCCAGCTCTCGTCATCGAGCGGGCCGGCTTTCACACAAGCAGACAGTGCAGGGGGTAGCAAAGGACGCACAGCTTCCATGCGCGCCTGTGTTTCGGCCAGGCGCACCTGCAGTCTCTGCAAGGGCTCGCAACTTGCAAGCACCGAGCGCAGGGACAAGGCATCGGGCACGGAGCGGTGTAGTACAGGCTTCACGCAAGGAGTTTAGCGACGATGGATATCCTGATCACCCATGGCGGCTTGGCGCGATCGCGCTCGCTGCACCTGCGTACGTCGCAGATCGTTGCCGTGGTCAGCCTTCTGGTGGTGCTGCTGGTCGGCTTGTCGGGCCTGATCTATCACTTCATCTTCATCAAGGCGGCCCAGGAAGGCTGGCCCGTGGTTGGTCAGGTGGTGGGTCTGGTGATGCGCGACGAAGTCGAGCAACGTGACCGTTACATGCGCGAGAACCTCGACGCCATGGCCCGCCGGGTCGGCGAGATGCAGGCCAAGCTGGTGCGGCTCGAATCGATGGGAGAACGTGTCTCGGGGTTGGCGGGCCTGAAGCCCGAGGATCTTCGCGCATCCGATGCCCCCAGCGCCCCGGCACGGCCCGTCAAGAACCAGGTCAGCCAGACGGGCGACAACGCGACAGCCGACGCAGGTGCGGGCCGCGGCGGCCCCTACCGTCCGGCCGATTCACTCAATTTCGACCAACTCAACGACCTGGTGGCCATGCTGGACAGCGAGGCCGATCGTCACAGCGACGTGTTCACGCTGATCGAATCCCGCCTGCTGGAGAGGCGTCTGCAGGCCCTGGTGGTGCCGAGCATTGCGCCGGTCGAAGGGCCGGTCGGATCCGGCTTCGGTTTTCGCATCGATCCGTTCAACGGTCGCCCCGCGCTGCACACCGGGCTTGACTATCCGGTTCACACCGGCACACCGATCCATGCTGCTGCTGGTGGTGTCGTGCGTGGCGCCTCGGGCGATCCGGCCTACGGTCAACTGGTCGAGATCGACCATGGCAATGGCCTGGCGACCCGGTATGCCCATACCTCCAAGATCCTGGTCAAGCCGGGTGATCTGATCAAGCGTGGCCAGCTCATTGCCCTGGTCGGCAGCACCGGGCGATCGACCGGTCCGCACCTGCACTTCGAGGTGTTGCTTGACGGGGTGCCGCAGAACCCGCAGCGTTTCCTGTCGCGCAGCGAACGCGGCGAACGGCCCGACCGGGTCACCGCACTCAGCGAGAGCCGTCCGACCACGCGAGGTCGCAAGGTGACTCAGAGCCGCTCTGAGGCAGCCGCCGAACGAGACACGGCACCTGCCGGCGCTCATACCCATTGATCCGCGGGTGATGGGGCAACAGTCAGTCCACGTGACTGCCTGTTGCTGCGTCCGTGGCACGTGATGCGAGGTGACACGGCGAGCAGGGCGCCACGCCCGCGATCCATCTGTCCCAGGCGGCATCGCAGGGCCCTGTCGCGGCCCGAGCGCCTGATAAACTCGACAGGTTAAAGCCGGCGCCACACGTCTCTTCGTATGGTGGTCGGCGGCCTGGCGCCGGTCTCCGGTTCGCGAGTGCCGGCACATGTTTGCCAGTACGCACGTCGATGTGCAGCCCGGTGCTGCACACGGTCCCGGGGTCTCGAGAGCTGGAGCTCTTGTGGCCAAGGGCAGACACGCGGTAGCTCGGCGGGTGCAGGCCGCCTTGCAAATCCAAGACCAGCACCCACCTCGACAGCTTCACGATGCTGACGGCCACGGCCTGCAGCGTTGTTCACGACCGCGTTTCGCCATGTTGCCCAAGCTACTTACCTCGATTTTCGGCAGTCGCAACGACCGCCTGCTCAAACAGTACCAGCGTGTTGTCGAGCGCATCAATGCCCTCGAGCCGCAGTACGAGAAGCTCAGCGACGCCGAACTTCGCGGCACCACCGACACCCTGCGCCAGCGGGTGGCCCAGGGCGCCGAACTCGACGCCATCCTGCCCGAGGCCTTTGCGGTGGTGCGTGAAGGCGGCAAGCGCACGCTCAAGATGCGCCACTTCGACGTGCAGCTGGTGGGCGGCATGACGCTGCACAACGGCAAGATCGGCGAGATGCGCACCGGCGAGGGCAAGACGCTGATGGCCACGCTGCCGGTGTACCTCAATGCCCTGTCGGGCAAGGGTGTGCATGTGGTGACGGTGAACGACTATCTCGCGCGTCGCGACGCCGAGTGGATGGCCCAGCTCTACAACTTCCTGGGCATGAGTGTCGGCATCAACCTGCCGCAGATGAGCCGCGAGGACAAACAAGCCGCCTACGCCGCCGACATCACCTACGGCACGAACAACGAGTTCGGCTTCGACTACCTGCGCGACAACATGGTCTACGAGCTCGCCGACCGCGTGCAGCGTGGGCTGAACTACGCCATCGTCGACGAGGTCGACTCCATCCTGATCGACGAGGCGCGCACACCACTCATCATCAGCGGCCAGGCCGAGGACCACACCGAGCTGTACGTGCGTATCAACGCCGTCGTGCCCAAGCTCAAGAAGCAGATCGGCGAGGCCGACCCGCGCACCGGTGAAGGTGTGATCGAGCCGGGTGACTTCACCGCCGACGAGAAGACGCACCAGGTCTTCCTGACCGAAGAAGGCCACGAGAACGCCGAGAAGCTGCTCGGCCAGGCCGGCCTGCTGGTCGAAGGTGCGTCGCTCTACGACGCCGCCAACATCACGCTGATGCACCATGTGTACGCGGCGCTGCGGGCCCACCACCTGTACCACCGCGACCAGCAGTACGTGGTGCAGAACGGTGAAGTCGTCATCGTCGACGAGTTCACCGGCCGCCTGATGAGCGGGCGGCGCTGGAGCGACGGCCTGCATCAGGCGGTCGAGGCCAAGGAAGGTGTGCAGATCCAGGCCGAGAACCAGACGCTGGCGTCGATCACCTTCCAGAACTACTTCCGCATGTACGGCAAGCTCGCCGGCATGACCGGCACGGCCGACACCGAGGCTTACGAGTTCCAGGAGATCTACGGCCTCGAGACCGTGGTGATCCCGCCGAACCGGCCGACCCGCCGCAAGGACGACCTCGACCTGGTCTTCAAGACTGGACGTGAGAAGTTCGAGGCCGTCATCAAGGACATCCAGGACTGCTACGAGCGCGGCCAGCCCGTGCTGGTGGGCACCACCTCGATCGAGAACTCCGAACTCATCAGCGAGCAGCTGACCAAGGCCAAGTTGCCGCACCAGGTGCTCAACGCCAAGCAGCATGCCCGCGAGGCCGAGATCATTGCCCAGGCTGGCCGGCCCAAGATGATCACCATCGCCACCAACATGGCCGGTCGCGGTACCGACATCGTGCTGGGTGGCAATGTCGAGAAGCAGGTGCAGTTGCTCGAAGCCGACACCAGCGTGCCCGAGGCCGACAAGGCCGCGCGTATCTCGCTGCTCAAGAGTGAATGGGAAGGCCTGCACGAGCAGGTCAAGGCCGCGGGTGGCCTGCGCATCATCGCCACCGAGCGCCATGAAAGCCGGCGCATCGACAACCAGCTGCGTGGCCGTTCCGGCCGACAGGGTGACCCGGGCGCCTCGCGCTTCTACCTGTCGCTGGATGACCCGCTGATGCGCATCTTCGCGGGCGACCGCGTCAAGGCCATCATGGATCGGCTCAAGATGCCGGACGGCGAGGCCATCGAGGCCGGCATCGTCACACGCAGCATCGAAAGTGCGCAGCGCAAGGTCGAGGCCCGCAACTTCGACATCCGCAAGCAGCTGCTCGAATACGACAACGTCTCGAACGACCAGCGCAAGGTCATCTACCAGCAGCGCAACGACATCCTCGAAGCCAGCGATGTCGATGCCCAGATCAGCCATTTGCGCAAGGGGGCGATGACCGACATCGTGCGCCTGCATGTGCCGGCCGAAAGTGTCGAGGAGCAATGGGACCTGTCTGCGCTCGAAAAGACGCTCGCCGACGAGTGGCAGGTCAAGCTCGACCTGCGTGGCATGGTCGAGAAGAGTGATGCCATCACTGACGACGACATCGTCGAAGCCGTGATTGCTGCGGCTGACGCGCAGTTCGCCGGCAAGCTCGAACAGGTGGGCAAGGACCAGTTCGTCAACTTCGAACGCATGATCCTGCTGCAGTCGATCGACAGCCACTGGCGCGAACATCTCTCGTCGCTCGACTACCTGCGCCAGGGCATCCACCTGCGTGGTTACGCGCAGAAGAACCCCAAGCAGGAATACAAGCGCGAGGCCTTCGAGCTGTTCAGCCAGCTGCTGGATGTGGTCAAGCTCGACGTCACCCGTCTGCTGATGACCGTGCGTATCCAGAGCCAGGAAGAAGCCAGCCAGGCCGCGGCCGCCATCGAACAACGCGGCGAGGCGCTGGCCAACGTCACCTACACCCACCCGGACGAAACCGGCCTGGCGGTGCAGGAGGCCGACATCGCCCAGGCCGCCTCGGTGCGCGTGGGTACACCTGGCCTGCCGCCGCGGGTCGGCCGCAACGAACCCTGCCCTTGCGGCAGCGGCAAGAAGTTCAAGCACTGCCACGGCGCACTGGCCTGACGCAAGTCGGGCCGCGCCTGCCGACATGAGCGCTGCCAGGTCGCCCGCAGGCCCGAGGTTGCACCGGTGAGCAGCGGCCTGCCTTCCACACCAGGTGGCAGTGTGCCCACGTCGGCCGGCCGGTCTGCCGGGCAGGGCAACCGCCTGGACGCGGCCGAGTTGCTGGCCCTGGCGCCCACCAGCTTCAGCACCGAACACTGCCACCTCGAGCAGATCCGGGTCGACCATGCACCCATGCTCCGAGAGGCCGTGCTCACCTCACACGCCGACCTGGGCTTCATCGACTGGGCCCAGGGCCACTGGGATCTGGAGCGCGCACGGCGGTTTTGCCGCAAGAGTGCCACCGGCATGGCGCAGGGCGGTTATCTGTCGTATCTGGCGTTCGAGCGCCTGCCCAGCGGGCTGATCGGCTCGCGCCTGCTGCGTGGGCGTTACATCGGCCTGCTCGACCTGCACAGCTTCGACTGGCGTGTGCCACGTTGCCAGATCGGCTACGTGGGTGACAGCGCCCAACGTGGCCGCGGCCTGATGCGCGAAGCCGCGCTGGCGTTGATGAAAGCCGCACACGGCTGGGGCCTGCACCGCATCGAGGCCTGGTGTGACGCCCGCAATACCCGGTCGCAGCACTTTGCCGATGCCCTCGGTCTGGCCTACGAAGGCCGCATGCGCCAATGCGAGATCGACGTCAGCGGCCAGCCGTGTGACCAGATGGTCTACGCACGGATCGCGACCGATCCCTGGCCGCCGTGAGCAGGCGCGAATGATTCTTCACACCTGCTGACGCGCTGGAACTGCGGCTCGATCACGATAGTGCGCCGGTGTCGTCCGACCTCAGCCGGTCGCGCTGCCACAGCGTCGGGAACAAGCGGGTCCACAGGCCGGCGATGGCCAGCACGGCCACGCCACCCAGCAGCACCGAGCCCACCGGGCCGAGCACGGCGGCGGTGGCGCCCGATTCGAACTCACCCAGCTGGTTGCTCGCGCCGATGAAGACCGAGTTCACCGCGCTGACACGGCCACGCATGTTGTCCGGGGTGTCGAGCTGCACCAGGGTCTGGCGGATCACCACACTCACCATGTCCGCGGCACCCGACAGGGCCAGCGCAAGCAGTGCGAGCGCCAGCGCGAGTGAGGTGGGGGTCACCCCGGCGCCCAAGGCAAAGGCCAGCATGGCCAGGCCGTAGATCGCCACCGCCCAGATGAGCTGGCGGCCGACCCGGCGGGTGGGTGGATGGCGCGTGAGCCAGACCGAACACAACAACGCACCCACGGCGGGTGCACCACGCAGCAGCCCCAGGCCGACGCTGCCGGTCTGCAGGATGTCCTTGGTGAAGATCGGCAACAGGGCGGTGGCACCACCGAACAACACCGCGAACAGGTCCAGCGACATGGCGCCCAGCAGCACCGGCCGGTTCCACAGGAAGTTCACACCCGCCAGCACCGTGGACCAGCTCGCCGCCTCGGGGTTGGGCGGCGGCGGCGCATGGTGGATGCCCAGCGTGGACACGGCCGACACCACGATCAGCAGCGTGGAGACGCCGTACACCACATCGGCGCCCAGGGCGTAGAGCAGGCCGCCGATGGCCGGACCGGTGATGAGCGCCAGCTGCATGCCACTGGACCCGAACGCCACGGCGCGCGGCAACATCTCGGGCGGCACCAGCAAGGCGGGCAAGGCCTGCGTGGCCGGCATGCGAAACGCGCGGATCGTGCCCAGCACCAGGCACAACACCAGGATCAGCTCGCGCCCGGCCCAGTGGCCGTGGCTGGCCGCCAGCAAGACGGCGGCCACACAGGCTTCGGCCACACAGCTGCCGAACAGGATGTGGGCGCGGTGCCAGCGGTCGGCCAGGTGGCCGGCCGGCAGTGTCATCAGCAACGCAGGTGCAAATTGCGCCAGCCCCACCAGGCCCAGGTCCCAGGCGCTGCTGGTGAGTTCGTACATCTGCCAGCCCAGCGCCACCATCATCATCTGGCTGGCGAACTGGGTGGCGATGCGCGTCAGCCAGTACAGCCGGTAGGGCTTTATGGCCAGCAGCTCGGCCACACCGCCGCGCGCCGCCGGGTCGGGTGGACGGCTCAAGAGCGGAACAGCCGCGAGTACTGCGTCTCGTGACGGGCCGACAGGATGGCCAGCATGGGGCTGTGCGACTGGCGCTCGTCGTCACCCAGGCGCAGGGCCTGGTCGACGGCGTCCGGCAACACGGCGATGAGTGCGGCCAGGATGCGCTGGCCCGAACTCTGGCCCAGCGGCACGGCCTTGAGGGCGGCTTGCACCATGTTCTCGACCCAGCCGAAACCGTGCGCCAGCAAGGCCTCGCGCAGCGGCGCACTGCTGCGTGCCAGCGCCAGCGCATGGGCCACCGGCCAGGTCGGCGCGGGCTTCAGGGCGGCCAGCACGGCCAGACGGGCGTCGGGCGCGGCCTCGGGTGAGGGTGAATCCGCGTCGCGCGGCGCCGCGTGTTTGGGTTGGCGGTCCTGGATGCGCAGCCAGTCGAGCAACGATCGGCCCATCTGTTCGGTCTGCTGGCGCAGCTCGCTGGTCTCGCGCGTCAGGCGCACCCAGGTGTTGAGTTCGGTGATCCGCGCCACGTCGACCTGGCCGGCTCGGCTGTGGTCGATGGCGGTGGCTCGGCCGATCTCGTCGGTCTGCCCGGCGACCTCACCCCGCCAGGCGCGGATGGCCTGCGCCACCACGGCCAGGTCGGACCGGGCCAGGCCGAGCTGCAGCTGGGCGATCAACCAGTCGCGCGCCTGGTCCTCGGCGGTCACCAGGCCAGCCTCGACCGCTGCTTCCAACCCCTCGGAATAACTGAAGCCGCCCACCGGCAAGGCCGGCGAGGCCAGCCACATCAGTTCGAGCAGGGCAGTGGCACTGAGCGCCGGCGCGGCCGGCTGATGCGTCGCGCCATTTACCCCGAGATCGACAGAGCGATCGCTCGCGAGAGGGACCGGCTGATCGACGGGCGGCGTCATCAGTGCTCGTGCAGGCCGCTGTGACCCCGGTGCGTCGGCGCGGCGAGCGGGCTGTCGGCATGGCTGTGGGCGTGGTCGTGACTGGGCTCGCGGGCCGGCGCTGCAGCCTGCACAGGCGCGTGGTCGTGCGCATGACCGTGAGCGTGGCCGTGCGCATGGCCGTGGTCGTGATCGCCGTGAGAGCAGCCTGGCCCATGGACATGGGGCTGTGCCGCCAGCACCGGGATCGCGATCGCACGTGGCTTGGCCGGCGCGGCGCCTGCCGGCCCGTGTGCATGGGCATGAGGGTGGTCATGGTCGTGCCCCGCATGTACAGGGCCATGGCCGCCACTGGCGTACGCACCACTTTCGGGCTCGAAGGCCGTGCTCTCCTCACTCACGATCAGGTGCATCTGGCGCAACATCTCGGCCAACACGTGGTCGGGTTCGAGCTTGAGGTGGTCCGGCTGCAGTTCGAGCTGCACATGCCGGTTGCCCAGGTGATAGGCGGCGCGCACCAGGTCGAACGGTGAGCCGTGCTGGGCGCACGCGCGCACCGTCAGCACCACCTGCGGCGCGGCGGTGACGCGGATCAGGCTGCCGTCCTCGGCCACCAGCACATCGCCGCCCCGCACCACGGTGCCCCGCGCCAGGAACACGCCGATCTGCCGGCCCTGGCTGTCGGTGGCCTCGAAGCGGCTTTTCTGCCGCACATCCCAGTCGAGCTCGACGCTGGCGGCGCGCCTCAGCAACACGGCGGCCAGGCCCTGGCCTTGGGGGAGGAGCTTGTTGACAGTGAGCATGGTGTGCGGCAGTTGATTGCCTGTCATTGTCGGTGAGTGGGCGCCGCGGTGCTGACGGGCGGCGATCGGCCGCCGTGTCTTCGATGAGGACTACCCCACTGGCGCCGCTCCTGGCTGCGTGCGAAGCTGGATGCGATGGCACAACCTTTCCGCATCGGCGCTGGCGCAGGTTATTCGGGCGACCGCATCGACCCGGCCGTGGCGCTGGCCGACAGCGGCCGCATCGACGCGCTGGTGTTCGAGTGCCTGGCCGAACGCACCATCGCGCTGGCGCAACTGCGGCGCAGCCGCAACCCGGCGCATGGCTACGACCCGCTGCTCGAAACGCGCATGAGGGCAGTGCTGCCGGCCTGTGCCAGGCACGGCGTCACCGTCATCACCAACATGGGCGCGGCCAATCCGCAGGCTGGTGGTGCTGCGGTGTTGCGAGTGGCGCAAGCGCTGGGTCTGCCGGCGCGCGTGGCTGTGGTCACCGGAGACGACGTCCTGCCCTGGGTGTCAGCCAACAATCCGCCGTTGATGGAAGCCGGGCCGCAGGGCCAGACCCACGCGTGTGAACTGGGTGAACTGGTCTCGGCCAATGCCTACCTCGGCGCCGACGCGCTGCTGCCGGCCTTGCAGGCGCTGGACGCGGCGGCCGCTCGCCCCGGCGCCAAGATCGTCATCACCGGCCGTGTGGCCGACCCCGCTCTATTTCTGGCGCCGCTGATGTATCACTTTGGCTGGCGGGCCGACGACTGGCCGCTGCTCGGCCGGGGCCTGCTGGTGGGGCACTTGCTGGAGTGTGCGGCGCAGGTGAGTGGTGGCTACATCGCCGACCCGGGGCACTTCGACGTGCCGGGTCTGCACGACGTGGGTTTCCCCCTCGCCGAGGTCGATGCCCAGGGTCTGGCAGTGATCACCAAACTGGCGGGCACCGGCGGGCGGGTCGACAGGCTGACGTGCACGGCCCAGCTGCTCTACGAGCTGGGTGACCCGGCGCGTTATCTGCAGCCCGACGTGGTGGCCGACTTTTCGCAGGTGTGTTTCACCGAGCTGGGTGCCGACCGCGTGTCGGCCACCGGCGCCGGTGGCAGCCCACGGCCCGAGATGCTGAAAGCCACTGTGGCCTACCGCGACGGCTGGATCGGTGAAGGCCAGATCTCGTACGCCGGCCCTGGGGCACGTGCCCGGGGCGAGTTGGCGCTGCAGGTGCTCGCGAAGCGCCTGGATCGCCTGGGGTTGGGCGACCTGGAGCGGCGCGCCGAACTGGTCGGTGTCGACGCCATGCACGGCCCAAGGCTCGGCGGCGACCGGGAGCCCTACGAAGTGCGTCTGCGCCTGGCGCTGCGCTGTGGCTCGCCGGACCAGGCCCAGCTCATCGGCCAGGAGGTGGAGGCGCTGTACCTCAACGGCCCGGCCGGTGGTGGCGGGGTGACTCAAACGGTGCGCGAGGTGATCGCCGCCGCGTCGGTGCTGGTGCCACGCAGCGCTGTGTCGCCACAGGTCGAGCTGCTGGAGACGGGTGCATGAGTTGCCGCCCCGAGGTGCGCCGTTCGAGCTGCAGCTTCGCCCGCGTCGCTCGCCACGGGAGGATTGCCACATGACCCGCCTGCACGACATCGCCATCGCCCGCTCGGGCGACAAGGGCAATCTGGCCACCTTGAGTGTGATTGCACTCGACGCGGCCGACTATCCGCTGCTCGAGCGCGCGCTCACGCCCGAGCGGGTGCGCACGCACTACGCCGGTGTGGTGTGTGGTGAGGTGTTGCGCTACACCCTGCCGCAACTCGGCGCGCTGCATTTCGTGATGCACGAGGCGCTGGCCGGTGGCGTGACACGTTCCCTGGCGCTCGACGCCCATGGCAAGACGCTGGCCCAGGCGATGCTGGATATCGAGGTCAACCCCGACTGATTCGCGCCGCCCGCTGTGTATCGTCGGCCCCCACTTGTGGCAAGAAGGCGGCCTCGACCACGCCGGCACCAAGACCCGCTCGTCGGACCCGCCTCCCCCGCAGCTCTTCAACGACCAGTCCAACGACCGATCAAGCGATCCCACCACGTTTCAACGAGGAGATTTCATCCATGTCCTACCGATTCACGTCCCACCGTCGCAGCCTGCTGGCCGCCGCAGCCCTGTTTGCCGCCGTGGGCTGCGCCGGCTCAGCCTGGGCCCAGGCCTGGCCGGCCAAGCCGATCCGCGCCGTCGTGCCGTTTGCCGCAGGCAGCGCCACCGACCAGATCGGCCGCGCCTTTGCCGAGAAGATGCAAGCCCAGCTCGGCCAGCCGGTGGTGGTCGACAACAAACCCGGCGCCAGCGGCATGTTGGGCGCCGACATCGTGGCCAAGGCGCCGGCCGACGGCTACACCATCCTCATCGGCACCAACAGCACCAATGCGGCGCTCAAGTTCCTGATGAAGAAGCTGCCCTACGACCAGGACAAGGACTTCACGCCGGTGGCCTACATCGGCTCGGTGCCGCTGATGGTGGCGGTCAACAACGATGTGCCGGCCAAGTCGCTCAAGGACCTGGTCGCCCTGTCCAAGGCCAAGCCGGGTGAAACCAGCGTGGCCTACGCCAGCACGTCGCAGCAGGTGTCGTCCGAGATGCTGGCCAGCGTCGCTGGCCTGAAGTTCAACATGGTGCCGTACAAGTCGGGCCCCGCCGCCATGACCGACCTGATCGGTGGCCAGGTGATGGTGTTCACCGCCGACTTCGCCGTGACCGTGCCGCAACACAAGGCCGGCAAGATCCGCGGTCTGGCCGTGACGTCCACCAAACGCGCCGCCGCCGTGCCAGAACTGCCCACCGTCAACGAGGCGCTGGGCCTCACGGACTACGAGCTGATTGCCTACTTTGCCGTCTTTGCGCCGGCCGGAACACCCGCCGACGTGGTCGCCAAGCTCAACCAGGCCGTCAACGCGGCAGCGTCGAGCAAGGACGTGCTCGACAAGTTCGCCGCCAACGGTTTCAGCGTCGAACCCGGCACGCCCGACGACCTGGCCCGGCGCAACCGCGCCGAAACCGCTCAAGTGGGAAAAGGCGATCCGCGAGGCGAAGATCCAACAGCAGTGAGGTCGCACGCGGGCCGCTCGGTCGGTCTGCCCGAGCGCGGGGTGGCCGGCCGGCCCGGCATCCTCAACGCCGACCGCTCAGCGCCGTCAACAGCCCCAGCCCGATGAAGGCGCTGCCCGCCGCCCGTTTGCCCCAGCGCTGCGCGCCGCGGGCCCGCGTGAGGCGGGGCGCCACCCAGGCGGCCAGCAGCACGTAGGCGCTGTCGGTGCAGGCGGCGATGGCGACGAACAGGGCACTGAGAGTCACGCTCTGGGCCATGGCGCCCAGGCCGCTGGCGCTGATGAACTGCGGCAGGAACGCGGCAAAGAACAGCGTGGTCTTGGGGTTGAGCAGCGAGACCACGATGCCTTCGCGCAAGGTCCGGGAGGTGCTGGCGGGGGCGATCTGCACCGTCGCCGTGTCGAGCGCCGGCAGGGTTGCCGCCGAGCGCCATTGCTGCAAGCCCAGCCAGATCAGGTACAGGGCGCCGGCCCACTTCAACGCCTCGAAAGCCAGCGCCGACACCGCCAGCAGGGCGGCCACACCAAAGGCGGCCAGCAAGGCATTGGCGAAGTTGCCCAAGCCCACGCCCGCCACCGACGCCAGGCCGCTGGCCCGCCCCTGCGCCAACGTGCGCGCCACGATGTAGAGCACCCCCGGGCCGGGCGTGAGGGCCAACGCCAGGCTGGCGCCGAGAAAGGCCAGCAGCAGGGGCAGGGGAGGCAGCAGTTGGTCCATGGCGGGTGATCGTGAGACTGGGTTCCGACGGGTTCAGATCAGTTCGAGCCGGAACTTGCGCCGGCCCTGGATGCGGTAGACCCCGAAGTCGCGTTGGTCCACCGTCGCAATGCGGTCGATGCCGGCGCTTTCGGCGAGCCAGATCAGGGCGGCGTCGGCCCAGTCCGGGTCCTGGTCGGCGTACTTGCTCAGCAACTGCGCGATGCGGCTGAGTCCTGCCGCGTCAGGGTGATGCAGCGTCAAGGTCGGGCCGGCGGCCAGTTCGGCCAGTTGGGCGCGCTGGCGGGCGGACAGGAAAAACGCCGTCTCGACCAGCACTGCCTCGACCGTATGCAGACGGCCATGGAAGGCGCCCATCCAGATGGTGGCGCGGTGGTGCCATGCGTCGTTGCGGTCCAGCAATGCGGCCAGCACGCCGGTGTCGAGCAACACCGCGTCGTCGTTCATGCGGCAGGCTTGGTGCCGATCCGGGCCAGCGCGGCGGCACGCACGGCGGCCTTGTCGGCCGGACCGCCTGTGCCGGTGATACAGCCGACCAGCCCTGCGTCGACAAACGCCTTCAGATTGGCGCTGCTTGCAGGAGGGCGTTTCTTATCCGAGGCGGGCGCCGGTGCGGCCTGGGCCAGGTAGGCGGTGAGTGCCTCCTGCACGACCAGGCTCTTGGTTACGCCTTGTGCGGCGCAGGCCTCATCCAGCGCCGTGGCCAGCGCCGGGTCGAGTCGGACGGTGATGGTCATGTCGCGACCTCTGCGAAGACTTGAATGAGTGGCCAGTGTAATACGAGCGCCCCATTTGTATTGTCACTCTCTCGCGTTGGTCTTCGTGCTCGCTGTCAGCGCAGCACCGGCTCGTCGGGCAACTCGTTGTGGTCCGGGGTATCACCGTGGCGCGGGTAGTGTTCGACCAGCATCGCATCGACCGCCGCCACCGCTGCGAGCAGGCCGGCTTCGAAACGTCTGGCCCGGAAGTCGTCATGCATGTGCGCCACGATGGCCTGCCACTGCGCGTCACTCACGTGGCGGTGCAGGCCACGGTCGGCCACGATCTCGATGGCGTGGTCGGCCATCAGCAGGTAAATCAACACGCCGTTGTTGGCCTCGGTGTCCCACACCCGCAGCTTGCCGAACAGCGACACGGCGCGTTCGCGCGGGCTGGCGTCGCGCCAGGCGTAACTCATGGGCAGGCCGGCTTCGATGCAGACGCGGATCTCGCCGCTGTGGCGCAATTCGCTGGCCTGCACCGCCTGCTGCACACGCTGGGTGGTGTCGATGCCAAGGCGTCGCGGCAACGTGGCCGGGTCGCTCCAGAGCTGGCGCAACAGGCGCGACCAGCGTTGCCAGAAGGTCCGGCGTGTCTGTGTGGGGGTGGCGTTGGACATGTTCTTCACCACCGCCCCGAGGCACCACCGCCACCGAAATCACCACCACCGCCCGAGCCGAAACCGCCACCGAATCCGCCGCCACCGCCGCCACCCCAGCCTCCGCCACGGCCACCACGCCCGCTGCCCAACACACTGAGCAGGCCGGACACACCGGCCACCAGCGCGACCACCGTGCCGACCACACCGACCAGCACGCCGATGAGCACACTGCTCGACAGGAACCACGCCACGGTGCCGATGCCTGCACCGGTCAACAAACCGCCCAGGCGCCGACCGAACACGCTGGACAACATCTTGGCGATGAAGGCCACACCCACCAGCGCCACCATGCCGATCTCCTGCCAGTTGCCGGAGAAGATGTTCGAGATGGTCGGCGATCCGCCGCCACGCGCATTGGGCGTCGGTGCCGGCAAGGCTTCACCCTGGACTAGACCACCCAGCCGTGTGATCGCCAGCGTGATGCCTCCCGCATAGTCGCCGCGGCGGAAGGCAGGCGTGAGGGCCTCGTCGATGACGCGCTTGGCCATCAGGTCCGGGATGGCGCCTTCCAGGGTCTTGGCCACCTCGATGCGCACGGTCCGGTCCTGGCTGGCAACCACCAGCAGCAGGCCGTCACCCACGTCGCGCCGGCCGATCTTCCAGTTGTCGCCCACCCGCTGCGCGTAGGCGGCGATGTCTTCAGGCAGCGTCGTTGGCACGATCAGCACCACCATCTGGGTGCCGAGCCTGGTTTCGACGTCCGTGAGCTGGGCTTCGATGCTGCTGCGCTGGCCGGCGTCGAGCAACTGGGCCTGGTCGATCAGGCGGCCGCTCAGCGTGGGAACGGGCAACACGTCCTGCGCGTGCGCTGGCGGGACCACCAGCGCCAGCAGCAGGGCGAACAGGCCGAGCAGGCGCACCGTCATGGCCTCGGCCGGTTCACTTCGATGCCGCCGCGGGCTTGTCGAAACTCACGCTGGGCGGCACCGAGATCTGTGCTTCGTTCTGCACCGTGAAGCTGGGCTTGACCTCGTAGCTGAACATCATGGCCGTCAGGTTGGTGGGGAAACTGCGCGCCAGCACGTTGTAGTCGGCCACCGTCTTGATGTAGCGGTTGCGCGCCACGGTGATGCGGTTCTCGGTGCCCTCGAGCTGCACCCGCAGGTCCTGGAATGCCTGATTGGCCTTCAGGTTGGGGTATTGCTCACTCACCACCATCAGGCGGCTGAGTGCGCCGGTCAATTCACCCTGCGCGGCCTGGAACTTCTGGAAGGCCTCGGGGTTGTTGATCAGCTCGGGTGTGGCCTGGATGCCGGTGGCACGCGACCGCGCCTCGATCACCTTGGTGAGCGTTTCCTGCTCGAAACCGGCTTCACCCTTGACCGTGGCGACCAGGTTGGGCACCAGATCGGCGCGGCGCTGGTACTGGTTCAGCACCTCCGACCAGCTCGCCTTGACCGTTTCGTCCAGGCGCTGGAAGTCGTTGTAGCCGCAGGCGCTCAGGCTCAGCAAGGCGAAAGCAGTGGTCAGGCTCAGGAACAGGCGTCGCAGCATTTGGGTCGTCCTCGTCATTGGCAGGCCGGGTTGGCTTTGCCGTCAGATGAGGGAGTTGACCACGGCTTCAAGAGGGTGGGCGACGAGCAGCGTCAACGCCGCGCCGGGTCGATCTCGGGTGAGGCTCGTTCGAGCGTCGCCGTAGGCCCATGGACGAACCTGGTTTCGGTCGACGTTGCGGGCGCGGCAGGCGAGCAGTCAGCCGGTGCTGCCGGCCGGCCCCGCGGCGCTCAGAACAGGAAGTAGCGCTGCGCCATCGGCAGCACCTTGGCCGGCTCGCAGGTCAGCAGTTGGCCGTCGGCGCGCACGGTGTAGGTCTGCGCGTCGATCTCCATCACCGGCGTGTAGTGGTTGTGCACCATACTGGCCTTGTTGACGGTGCGGCAGTTGCGCACCGCCGAGAGCTGCTTGGTCAGGCCGTAACGATCACCCACCCCGGCGGACAGGGCACCCTGACTGACGAAGCTGAGCGAGGTGCGCGCCAGGGCGCCGCCGAAGCTGCCGAACATCGGCCGGTAATGCACCGGCTGCGGCGTGGGGATGCTGGCGTTCGGGTCACCCATGGCCGCGGCGGCGATGAAGCCACCCTTGAGCACCAGGCTGGGCTTGACGCCGAAGAAGGCCGGGCGCCAGAACACCAGGTCGGCCCACTTGCCGACTTCGATGCTGCCCACCTCGTGGCTGATGCCATGCGAGATGGCCGGGTTGATGGCCAGTTTGGCGACGTAACGCTTGATGCGGGCGTTGTCGTTCTTCGGCCCATCGCCGGGCAGGGCGCCGCGCTGCACCTTCATCTTGTGCGCGGTCTGCCAGCAACGAATGATCACTTCGCCGACCCGGCCCATGGCCTGGCTGTCGGAGCTGAACATGCTGATCGCACCCAGGTCATGCAGGATGTCTTCGGCGGCAATGGTCTCTCGGCGGATGCGGCTTTCGGCAAAGGCCAGGTCCTCGGCAATGCCGGCATCGAGGTGATGGCAGACCATCAACATGTCGAGGTGTTCGTCGAGTGTGTTGACGGTGTAGGGCCGCGTCGGGTTGGTCGAGCTCGGCAACACATTGGCTTCACCCACCACCTTCATGATGTCGGGCGCATGGCCACCGCCCGCGCCTTCGGTGTGGAAGCTGTGGATGGTGCGGCCCTTGAACGCCGCGATGGTGTCTTCGACGAAGCCCGATTCGTTGAGTGTGTCGGTGTGGATGGCCACCTGCACGTCGGTGTCTTCGGCCACGCTCAGGCAGTTGTCGATCGCAGCGGGTGTGGTGCCCCAGTCCTCGTGCAGCTTCAGGCCAATGGCACCGGCGTCGACCTGCTGTTTCAGCGCCTCAGGCCGGCTGGCATTGCCCTTGCCGAAGAAGCCCAGGTTCATCGCGAAGCCATCGGCCGCCTGCAGCATGCGGGCGATGTTCTCGGGCCCGGGCGTGCAGGTGGTGGCGAAGGTGCCGGTGGCCGGGCCCGTGCCGCCGCCGATCATGGTGGTCACGCCCGAATAGAGCGCCTCGTCAATCTGCTGCGGGCAGATGAAGTGGATGTGGGTGTCGATGGCGCCGGCGGTGACGATCAATCCCTCGGCCGCGATCACCTCGGTGCCCGGGCCGATGACGATGTCCACGCCCGGCTGCACGTCCGGATTGCCGGCCTTGCCGATCGCGGCGATGCGGTTGCCGCGCAGGCCGATGTCGGCCTTGACGATGCCCCAGTGGTCGACGATCACCGCGTTGGTGATCACGCAGTCCACCGCGTCGCCCGGCCCGGGGCCGTTCAAACGCTGGCTCTGGCCCATGCCGTCGCGGATGGTCTTGCCGCCGCCGAACTTGACCTCTTCGCCGTAGCCGCCGGCACGCAGCGTCAGGTCCTGCTCGACTTCGAGGATGAGTTCGGTATCGGCCAGGCGCAGGCGGTCACCCGTGGTCGGGCCGAACATCTCGCCGTAGGCGCGTCGATTGATGGTTGCCATGTCAGGCCTTCCGTGCGGCGGTCATCGAGTTGGCTTGCCCGCCGCGTGCGGGTTGCGAACGACGTGCAGGTGTCATCACAAGGCTCCCTGCACCAGGCCACGAAAGCCCCAGACCTGTCGGTCGCCGGCCAGGTCGACCAGTTCGACCGTACGCTGCTGACCCGGCTCGAAACGCACCGCAGTGCCGCTGGCGATGTTGAGGCGCATGCCGTGTGCGGCGGCGCGGTCGAAGCGCAGGCCGGCGTTGGTTTCGGCAAAGTGGTAGTGCGAGCCGACCTGGATGGGTCGGTCGCTGGCGTTCTCGACCACCACGGTCAGCGTGCGCCGGCCCGGGTTGATGACGATGTCGGGCCCGTCGGTGAACAGTTCGCCGGGGATCATCACTTGCTCCGCCACAGCCACACGGCCAGGCCGACACCGGCGGCCAGCACGAACAGCGCGGCGTCGTCAGCGTGCCAGTGGCTGGCACCGGGCAGGCCGTGGCCTTCATGTGCGCTGGCCAAGTCGGCCAAGCCGAGAGTCGTGATCGCGAACAGGACGAGTTTGTTCATTGCTTTGCAATCGGTCCGGGTTTGAGGGCGTGGGTCGACACAAGACGGCAGGCGTAGGCGCGACACAGGTGCGCGTGTGCTGCCGGCCGTGGCGGGTCAGGCGATGGGTTGGTGCACGGTCACCAGTTTGGTGCCGTCGGGGAAGGTGGCTTCGACCTGGATCTCGGGGATCATCTCGGCCACCCCCTCCATCACCTCGTGGCGCGACAACACCAGCTTGCCGTCGCTCATCAGGTCGGCGACGGTCTTGCCATCGCGCGCACCTTCCATGATCGCGGCGCTGATCAGCGCCACCGATTCGGGGTAGTTGAGCTTGAGGCCGCGTGCCTTGCGACGCTCGGCCAGCAGTGCTGCCGTGAAGATGAGCAGCTTGTCCTTCTCGCGCGGTGTCAGTTCCATGGGCGGCCTGTTGCAGTTTCGGTGCCATCGCTGCTCAGGACGGTCTGCCTGGAGCGTGGTGCATTCTGCAACCGGCGCGGCCTGCCGAGTCAACGCCGGGCTACCCGTGATTGACTCAGCCCGTCGGTGGGCGGACGACGTATGTCGTCGTCCTTGGGGCACGCTCAGCGAGGCCTGCGCTTCAGAACTCGGCGTTCATCGCCACGGTGAAGAAGCCGTACTGGTGGCCGAACTTGCTGGCGGTGAGCGGGTTGTAGACGAACGGGATGTCGCCCACGAACTGGTTGCGCATGTATTGGCCACGCAGCAGCAGCCCCACACCGCTCGTGTGGCGCCAGGCCAGTTCGGCGATCAGCACGTGGTTGCTGTCGACGGCCTGGCCGCCGCGCGCCCGCACGGTGTCGTCGACCGTGTCGCGTTGCAGGCGCTGGTAGTCGTAACCCAGGCTGGCGGTCCAGGCATCCAGGGGCAACGAAATGGCCGCGCCGGCGTGCCAGAAACGAGCGTTGTAGCGGGTGTCATTCAGGGCGTCGAACGGCAGCAGGCCGTTGGGCACACGGATCGTGAGTGCATTGCTGCAACTGTCGGCCGGGTGGGCGACCAGTTCGGTCGCGCCGAACTCGAGCTGATACGGGCAACTGCCCACCAGTGCGTTGGCTGCGATGCCGCTGTGGCTGACGCGGCTGGCCCCCACGCCGGCAAAGGCCGACACCCGTGGGCGCAGTTGCCACGATCCGGCGGTTGCCGACGGCTTGCCGAACAAGCTGCCACCCGGAGCTGGCCAGTTGCCGATCAGGTCGATCTGGAGCTGGCGATCGCGCGGGCGCTGCACGGCAAAGTTGCTCAGCGCCGCGTTGAGCCCGTCCACATCGATGCGGGTGCCGGTGCTGCGCCTGAGGGTGCTGGCCTGATTGCCCCAGGCCGACACCCGCAGGCTCATCGGGCCGGCCAGGCGCGTCTGGGCACCCAGCCGCCACGAGTTGACGACATGGGTGTCGGCCCGCTCGTGCAGCTTGCGCCGCCAGGCCCGGGCGTCCAGTTGCCAGCTCTGCGACGACCAGCGCAGCCCCAGCTGGTTGCCTTCGTAGTTGCCGGTCTGGCCAGCGGCGGCACTGCCGCGCAGGTCGAACAGGTCGACCCGGTCGTTGGCCAGATCACGCCCGACTTCCACCTGCCAGGCGCGCGCACTGCCGGGCGCGGCGACACCGAGCACCGCATCCAGCGGTGCGGCCTGGGCGCTGGTCATCGCGACCCCTGCGAGCCAAGCCGCGACCAATGCACCGAGCCGCGAGGTTGCCGGGCGCGGCGCTGCGAGGCCTGCGCCCGTGGCCAAGCGCGCCATCACCCTCGGCATCAGAAGTTGAGGCGGCCGCTGACGCTGGCGCCGGTCACGCTGGGCTTGCTGCTGCCCTTGCCCTTGTTCTGCGCGTTGGTCACGCTGATCCGCTTGACCGGCAGCGGTGAGGCCACCGTCGAGCCCACCGGGGCGGCACGCACGTCGAGTTCACCGATGACCAGCGTGACGTCGAAGCTGCCCTTGGCGGCCAGCATCTTGTCGAAGGTGGCGCTGGCGCCGCTGCCCAGGCCGGCCAGCAGCCGGGTGCGGATCAAGCCGATGTCGACGTTGATCACCCCGCCGCTGCTGATGTTGTTGGCGCTGGCGTTGACGATCGGGTTGCGGCCGGTCTCGATGGACACGCCACTCTCGGTGCGGGCGTAGAAATGCATCTTGGCGCCGACCGGCACCGTGGCCACCACCTGCCCGGGCGCGGCCGGATCGGTGGCGATGTTCACCTGGTCGATGATCACCTGCAGCTTGCGGTGGCCGGGCGCCACTTCGGTCACCTCGATGGCCAGCGGCACCTGGCTGCCACGTTTGGACAGGCCCAGCGGTGTGGTGCGCATCGGCAGACCGATGCTGTCGAGGGTGCCCAGGGTCAGGCCGGTCGGCATGGTCACACCACCGGTCGCCTGGAACTGGGCCATCGTGACACTGGTCTCGGTGGCGCCCGACTGCAGCGTCACCTGGTTGTCGGCCGAGTAGACGTATTGGGCGATGTTGTCCCGGCGGCCACATTCCTGCTCGGCCGCGTCGGACTCGTCGTCGTCGTCGAGGTTGGTGTTGCCGATCACGTTGCCGGTCTTGTCGCTGCGGAAGTCGTCGTCGGTGTCGCGCAGGTAGCCCTTGCTCTTGATCGACTTCACCACCGTCTTGATGCCGGCCAGCGCGATACGTTGCAGATTCGTCTTGGCCTTGGGCGACAGGTTCGGCACGGTGTCCAGCGCGGCACCCAGCGACTGCCCGATGATGTCGCCCAGACTGACGTCGTCGTCCAGCGGGGCGCTGCTGGGTGATGCGGCGATCAGTGCGGCAATTTTTGCGGCGGCCGCTTCGTAGGCCGGTTTGGGGTCGCCGCCAGCCGCGTCGATGGCCAGGGCGATGTCGTTGAGCAGTTTGGCCACCGCGGCAGCGGCCACGGCTGTCTGCGCCTCGGTCGGGTGGTAGTTGCGTGCGTCGCTCGACCCCAGGCCGAGCTTGGCCATCACGGCCTTGAAGTCATCGGCGCTCAGGCCGCTGCCCAGTTGCATGGTGGTGAAAGGCGACACGATGGCCGACCGTGTCGCTGCCCGGAATGCCACCTTGAGTGACTTGAGTGTGGTGCGGTCGTAACCCGTGCCGGGCACCGAGACGATGGGCGCCTCACATGCCGGGCTGAACGTGAACCGGCCGTCGTCGCCGGTGGCGGTGGCGGCTTCGGTGAGTTCGTCGAACACACCGTTGTTGTCGCTGTCGCAAAACACGGTGGCGCCGATGACGATGTCGTCGACCAGGGTGCCGCTGCTGCTGGTGACGGTCGGCGTGCTGCTGCCGCCAGAGTTGCCCGAGCCGCCGCAGGCGACGAGACCAAAGGCCAGGCTCAATGCCAGGGTGGAGGTGCGTAGTGCAAACTTCATGTCGATGAGTTCCGGGTTCTTGGCTGGATGAAGTGGGTCGCCCGGCCCTGCCGACCGAGCGTGTGTGGCCACCGAGTTGGTGAGGCAAACCGTCTGTCATGCTCGTGTGGCGGGTTCACGCGCGGTCGCCTGATCAGGGGGGTGAGTGCTGCGCATCTTCACGGCTTAAGCAGTGTTCATGTGCTGCTTGTCGAGGCCGGCCAACACCGCTGCGGTACAAGTCGACGGACCGGTCGGGGCTTGCAAAAGCTCACACAAAGACAGCCTGAAACAGCTGCACGGCTTTGTGAAAGGCCTTTACCGCAGACGGTGAAAGTGCTGCGGGCGTGTGTGTTCGTGGTGCACCAGATCCCGCACTGGTGCGCAGCCCCGGTGCATGCCACCTGCTGGTGCCTGGTGCCCGTCACTCGGCCAGACAGGGCGGGCACCCGGGGTGTCGGCCGAGGTGGTGCGTTTCTTGTACGCCTCACGCCGTGTCTCGATTTCTCATCACCCCATGACCCGAACCGCCGCCAAGGCGCCGCTGCAGCGCGTCGTCAAGATCCGGCGTGACTACAACGCCTGGGTCGCCAGCGAGACGATGGAGGATTACGCCCTGCGTTACACGCCGCGCAGCGCACGCAAGTGGAGCGCATGGCGTGTGGCCAACACGGCGTTTGGTGCGTCGTCGTTTCTGGTGCTCGAAGCGGTGGGTGCCACGCTGCTGGTGCGTTACGGCTTCACCAACGCGGCGCTGGCCATCCTGGCCACCGGGCTGATGATCTTCCTGGCCGGCCTGCCGATCAGCAGCTACGCGGCGCGCCACGGCGTGGACATGGACCTGCTCACCCGTGGCGCCGGCTTCGGTTACATGGGCTCGACCATCACCTCGCTCATCTATGCGAGTTTCACCTTCATCTTCTTTGCGCTCGAGGCAGCCATCATGGCCTATGCGCTCGAGCTGGCGTTCGATATTCCACCCGCCTGGGGTTACCTCATCTGCGCCCTGGTGGTGCTGCCGCTGGTGGCGCATGGGGTCACCGCCATCGGGCGGCTGCAGCTCATCACCCAGCCGCTCTGGCTGGTGCTGCTGATCACGCCGTATGTCTACGTCTACACCCACAACCCGGGCCTGCTCGACGGCTTGATGGCCTACGGCGGCGCACTCGCACCGGGCAGTGCAGACCCGCTCGCCGGCCTGGGGCTGGACGCCGTGGCAGACGGCGCACCGCTGGCCAGCTTCGACCTGCGTGCCTTCGGCGCCGCGCTCACCGTGGGCCTGGCGCTGCTGACACAGATGGGTGAACAGGCCGACTACCTGCGTTTCATGCCGCCGATCCAGGACGGCCGCCAGCCCGCGCGCCGGCTGCGCTGGTGGAGCGCCGTGCTGATTGGCGGGCCGGGCTGGGTCGTGCCGGGTGTGCTCAAG
Source organism: Candidatus Intricatilinea gracilis (assembly GCA_016702605.1). Taxonomy (GTDB): domain Bacteria; phylum Pseudomonadota; class Gammaproteobacteria; order Burkholderiales; family Burkholderiaceae_C; genus Sphaerotilus; species Sphaerotilus gracilis. Next base: position 231,314 of record JADJDQ010000002.1, on the reverse strand, counting down.
ATGCTGGGCGGCGCCTTGCTCGCCTACCTGGCCATCACCCACAGCGTGCCGCTGGACCGTGCGGTCGACCCGAACCAGATGTACCTGGCGGCGTATGAATACGTCTTCCCGAACTACGGCTGGGCGGTGGCGGCCACGGCGTTGTTCGTGGTGGTTTCGCAGCTCAAGATCAACGTCACCAATGCCTACGCCGGCTCGCTGGCCTGGAGCAACTTCTTCTCGCGTGTGGCGCACAGCCATCCGGGGCGGGTGGTGTGGGTGTTGTTCAACACGGCCATCGCGCTGCTGCTGATGGAGCTCGACGTGTTCGCCGCACTTGGCGGTGTGCTGGGCCTGTACGCCAACATCGCCATCAGCTGGTTGATGGCCGTGGTGGCCGACCTGGTCATCAACAAGCCGCTCGGCCTGTCGCCCCAGGGCATCGAGTTCAGGCGTGCCTATCTGTACGACGTCAACCCGGTGGGTGTGGGCGCCATGAGTATTGCCTCGCTGCTGTCGGTGGCTGCTCACCTGGGCGCCTTCGGGCCCATGGCCCAGGCCTGGTCGGCAATGATCGCCCTGGTCACCGCCGTGATCGCCGCGCCGGCCATCGCCTGGGCGACAAAGGGTCGTTATTACCTGGCGCGCCGCAGCGCCGACAGCGAGCCAGAGGTCGACGCCCGGCGTGTCATCCGCATCGAGCCAGTGGCCGTGTCGCCAGCCCTCGCACCGTCGGACGACCCCGGCCGCTACGCACCCCTCGGCCGCGTCGCCAGCAACACCGCCTTGCCCGCACTGCAACGCTGCACCATCTGCGAGCGTGATTACGAAGGTGAGGACATGGCCTTCTGCCCTGCCTACCAGGGCGCGATCTGTTCGCTGTGCTGCACACTCGACGCCCGCTGCAACGACCTGTGCAAGCCGCAGGCACGGCTGTCGGCGCAGTGGAGTGCCGTGCTGGCGCGGCTGCTGCCGGGCAGCTGGATGCCCACCCTCGACAAGGGCCTGGGCCACTACCTGCTGCTGATGCTCGTCATCACGCCGCTGCTGGCCATGGTGTTCACCTTGCTGTATCACGAGGAGCTCGGTCAGCTCGCCGGCCGGCTGGATGTAACGGGTGAGCAACTCTCCGAGCGCCTGGCGCCGTCGCTGCGCATGGGGTTCATCAAGGCCTATGCCGCGCTGCTGCTGGTGTCGGGTGTGGTGGCCTGGTGGCTGGTGCTGGCACACAAGAGCCGGCTGGTGGCGCAGACCGAATCGAACCGCCAGACCGAGGCCCTGCACGCCCAGACCGAAGCCCTGCAGCACGAGATCGACGCCCACCAGCGCACCGATGCCCAGCTGCAAGAGGCCAAACGCGCCGCCGACGCCGCCAATCAGGCCAAGAGTCGTTACATCACCACCATCAGCCACGAGTTGCGCACGCCGCTCAACTCGATCCTGGGCTACGCCCAGCTGCTGGAGGATGACCCCTCGATCCCGCCCCACCGCCGTGGCGCGGTCAGTGTGATCCGGCGCGGCGGCGACCACCTGCTCTCGCTCATCGAAGGCACACTCGACATCGCCCGCATCGAGAACGGCCGCCTCACGCTGGATGTGAAACCCATGCGCCTGCAGGCCACTCTGGCCGAGCTGAGCACCCTGTTCGAGGTGCAGGCCGCCGCCAAGGGACTTAGCTTCCGCCACGAAGGCGACGTGCCGGCCTGGGTGCGCGGCGACGAGAAACGCCTGCGCCAGATCCTCATCAACCTGATCGGCAACGCCGTCAAGTTTACGGCCCGTGGCCACGTCACGCTGCGTTGCCAATATGCCCGCGAGATGGCGCGTTTCGAGATCGAGGACAGCGGCCCGGGCATGAGCGCCGACGAGCTCGACCGTGTCTTCGAACCCTTTGCCCGCGGCAGTGCTTCGGGTGGTGCGGCCAGCGGCTCCACCGGCCTGGGCCTCACCATCGCTCGTATGTTGACCGGCCTGATGGGCGGTGAACTCACCGTCACCAGCCAGCCGGGTGTGGGCACCACGTTTTGCGTGCGGCTCTTCCTGCCCGAGATGGCCGGCGAGCCGCGCGGTGTGACGGCCTTCGAAGCGCAACAGGCCGCACGGTCGCGCCAGCCCGGTCCCGGCGGAGTGCCGGTGGGCGAGGTGGGCGCGGTGGCCATGGCGGACACACCGGGCGGCCAAGCCGCACTGCGCGAGCACGTGCCTGTGCACACCGTTGCTGTCGACCACCCGTCCGCTGCGGCTTTGCCTGCCATCGGCGGCGGCCGGCGCATCCTGTGTGTCGACAACGAAGAGACCGACCGGCGCCTGCTCGTCGACCTGCTCGGCCCGCTGGGCTTCGACATCCAGCAGGCGGCGTCGGGTGAAGCTGCGCTGGCGCTGCTGCAGGCGCAGGCCGAGCACGACCGCCCCGACGCCATCCTGCTCGACCTGGCCATGCCCGGCATCGACGGCTGGACCACCCTGGCGCGGCTGCGCGAGTTGCAGCTCAGCCAGGCACCGGTGGCCATCGTCTCGGCCAACGCCTTCGACAAACTCCTGCTGGCCGAATCCGCCGAAGCCCCGCGCAGCGCCGCCGCCAACCAGCTGCTGCCCGGGCGCGGCGAGATCGGTGCGGCCGACTTCTTCGTCAAGCCGGTGCGGGTGGCCGAGCTGGTCGACTGGCTGCTGCGCCGGCTGCCCGACCCGAATCCCGTGCCGCCACCGATGCCGATGGCAGCGCCGGTCCCGTTCTCGCTGCCGGATGTGGCTGCCGTGGCGCCAACCGTCGCTGCAGCTGACGCCCCCGGCCTGGCACCAGCGCCGGGCGACCCCACTCGCCAGCACCTTCTCGGCGGCGGCCCGGCGGCGCCCGCGCCTGCACTCGGCGACACTGGCGCCGCCATGGTTCATGCAGTTCGAGCCGATACCTTGCCAACCGCCGCGCCCGAACGCCTGCGCGCCCTGCGCGCCGCCGTCGACCTGGGCCATGTGCGCGGCGTGCTCACCCAGCTCGACGCCCTCGAAGCCGAAGCGCCCGCCTGGTCGACCTTTGCCGGCCAGGCACGCACGCTTGCGCGCCAGTTCCAACTCGGCGCCGTGGACGCCCTGCTCGACCAGGCCATGAAGGACCTGCCCCGTGCCTGAACACAGCTCACCCGGCTTCGACCGCGGCGCCACCGACGTGGTGCTCATCGTCGACGACGTGCCCGACAACCTGGCCGTGCTGCACGACGCCCTCGATGAATCCGGCTACACCGTGCTCGTCGCCACCGACGGCGCCAGCGCCCTGGCCCGCGCCGCCCAGGCCCTGCCGGATATCGTGCTGCTCGACGCCCTCATGCCCGGCATGGACGGCTTCGAGGTGGCCCGGCGCCTCAAGGCCGACGAACGCACCGCCAGCATCCCCATCGTCTTCATGACCGGCCTCACCGAGACCGAACACGTCGTGGCCGCCTTCGCCGCCGGCGGCACCGACTACGTCACCAAACCCATCCGCGCCCGCGAGGTGATTGCCCGCATCGCCACCCACCTGCACAGCGCCCGCGCCCAGCGCCAGGCGCGCAACGCGCTCGATGCCTTCGGCCACGCCAGCCTGGTCGTGCGCCTGCCCGACGGCAAACTCGTGTGGCAGACCGCACTGGCCCGCCAGCTGCTCGACACCCGCTTCGCTGGCGACGGCAAACAGGCACCCGAGTGCCTGCTGGTGTGGCTGCGCCGCGAGACGGCCGGTCTCGACCCCGACCAGGGCGTCATCGCCTCGTCCCCCTCGGTCGTGCTCGACGCCGGCCAGGGCCGCGTGCGTTTCACCCTGCACGAAGCCGGCGGCGACGGCCAGTGGCTGCTCGTGCTGCGCGAAGCCGACGACGCCGCCGCACTCGAAGCCCTGATGCTCACCTTCAAGCTCACCAACCGCGAAGCCGAGGTGCTGTACTGGGTCGTCAAGGGCAAGACCAACCGCGACATCGGCGACATCCTCGGCTCCAGCCCCGCCACGGTGAAAAAACACCTCGAACACGTCTACGCCAAGCTGGGCGTCGAGACACGCAATGCGGCGGCCACGCTGGCGCTGGGCAGTGTGAGGTTGCTGGGGGTGTAGAGGATTGGATGTCGACCGATGGCAAGCCGTTGTCGGCCCAGGTACAGCAGCGCAACCACCGCATCGTCGATTCGGTCGGCGTCCACCTCCATGTGGGTCTCCAGTCGTGCAGGGTGATCGTGTCGATGGGCCGGCATGGTGGCGGTGCACCACACCGCTGCGCGGGTCGACCGAATGCTGCACCTGCGGAAACACCCAGAACCACCCCCAACTGGCACCCGCTCGTCGGTACTTGCGATCGAACGCACCCGCCTCGACTTCCACCTTGTCCAAGCCAAACGGATGCTGCAATCCATGAAACCGGATGAACGCGCGGCACCAGTGCACATAAGCCTGCTCGGTTCGCCGGCTGTAGTGCAACAGCCGAATCCGCTCACGCAACCGATCCAGCAACCGCGTGGACGTGAGCGGTGCCAACACCGGCAACACAGCCGGTCGCAGATCCCCCCGGGCAGACCCGGGCGTTGTGTACGAGGACTTCATCGCAGCCCCCTTGGCAGGACGGCGCGCACCTTACAGAATGCGTAACAGCACGCCGCGTTTGGCGGCAAATTTAGTACTGTATGAACGTACAGTCAACAGGGAAGGAAAATCAAGTGCGACAACAACATAGCGCCTCCGGACCCAGACCGGTTACGTCCACAGTCAACGTGATAAGCGGCGTCAGCATTCGATAGACAACACGTTGAACTAAACCGCTGACGCGGTGGCTGCCTGCCCGGGTAGTCACTGCGTTTGTCGTTGTGGGAGAGCTTGCCTGGCAAGGTGAGCGGGTCAAGCCTTCGGGCTGGGGAATGGTCCCCGGCACGAAGGAGCAGATGATGACCCCGTTGCGACAACAGATGATCGATGCCATGCAGGTGCGCGGGCTGGCGGTGCGCACGCAGGAAGCCTACGTGGACAGCCTGGCGCGCATGGCGCGGCACTTTGGGCGCAGCCCGGCGCAGTTGGAGGTGGCTCAGATCGAGGCCTACATGCTGCACCTGGCACGCGACCTCAAGCGTTCGTTCTCCACCATCAACCATGTGGCCTCGGCCAGCCGCTTCCTGTGGCGGCACGTGCTGCACCGGGACGACCGCGGCCTGGAGCCGGCCGTGGCCCGGGCTCCGCAGCGACGACCCGAACTGCTCTCGCGCGAGCAGATCGCACAGCTGTTTGCCGCCAGCGACCGGCCCATGACCCGCATGCTGCTGCAGGTGCTGTATGCCAGCGGCCTGAGGATCACCGAGGGGCTGAGCCTGCGCGTGAAGGACATCGACAGCGCCGCGGACCGCAGGTGCATCCGGGTGGTGCAAGGCAAGGGCGGCGTGGACCGCTACACCCTGCTCAGCCCGACCCTGCTGGCCCTGCTGCGCGAGCACTGCCGGCGCTACCAGTGCCATCGCCACGCGCCCGACTGGCTGTTCTTCAACCCCCACACCGGCCAGCCACTGAGCACCAGCGCCGTGCAGCGCCACTACGGCGTGGCCAAACGCGAGGCCGGCATCACCAAGGGCGGCTCGACCCACACCCTGCGCCACTGCTGCGCCACCCACTTGCTCGAAGCGGGCGTGGACCTGCACACCATCTGCACCTTGCTGGGCCACCAGCACATCGAGACCACGCAGCGCTACCTGCACCTGATCAGCCCGCAGTTCAGGCCACCGCCCCAGGTGGATCCGCTGGACCTGCTGGCCGGCCTGCCCAGCTTGCTGCGCCACTGAGCGGTCAGCCCTCTGCAGCGACGGTCCGGCCATGGCCGACCTGGCCCAGGTGCTGCGCCTCGGTGGCGCGGCCTACCTGCACGACCACACCCTGAACACGGCGCAGGCGCGCGCGTGGCGGGCCATCTGTGCCTGCCGCACTGTCGCGCTGGGCGGGCAGCAACTGGTGTGCGCGGCCTGCGGCCACCAGCACTGGCACTACCACTCCTGCCGCAACCGCCACTGCCCACAGTGCGGTGCGCGCGCCAAGGACCGCTGGCTGCGCGGCCGATTGGCCGAGGTGCTGGACGTGCCCTACGTGCACCTGGTCTTCACCCTGCCGCACGAACTCAACAGCCTGTACCGCGCCGACCCGCGCTGGCTCATCCAGACGCTGTTCGCCAGCGTGGCCGGCACGCTCGACGACCTGGCGGCCCAGGCGCGCTGGATGGGCACGACCGGCGGGCAGCCGGCCTTCAGCCTGGTGCTGCACACCTGGAGCCAGGACCTGCGCCAGCACCTGCACCTGCACGCGGTGATGGCCTGCGGCGTGCTGGGCACGCACGGTCAATGGCATGTGCCACCACGTGCGCCGGACTTCCTCTTCCCGGTGCGTGCCCTGAGCGGCGTGTTCCGCGGCAAGTTCATGCAGGCGCTGCGCCGACGTGCCGGCCAGATCGATGCGTCGCAGGGTGACGCCAACCTGAGCGAGGCCGGGCGCAAGGCCCTGTACCGCCACGCCTGGGTGGTCTACGCCAAGGCCCCGCTGGGCGGGCCGGCCCAGGTGCTGGACTACCTCAGCCGCTACAGCCATCGCACCGCCATCGGCAACGAGCGCATCCAGGCCGTGAGCGCCCAGGAGGTCTGCTTCAGCGTGCGGGCCGACGACCAGGGCGGCAAGCGACGCATGCGCCTGCCCATCACCGAATTCATCCGGCGCTTCCTGCAGCACGTGCTGCCCGACGGCGTGCAGCGCATCCGCCACTACGGCGTGCTGGCCAACGGCTGCAAGAAGACCCAGCTCGCCCAGGCGCGAGAGGCGCTGCAGCAGCCTGCGCCCAACCCACTCGCGCTGGAATCCGCCCAGGCCTTCATGGCCCGGGTAGCTCAGACCCAGATCCACACCTGCCCGGCCTGCCACGGCCCGCTGCACGTGGCCCAGACGCTCGCCGGCCTGCGCCACCTACCGCCGCCTGGGCAGGCGATGGTGCAGCCACTCACACCACCTGCCAGGGCGCCGCCATGAGCAGGCACGCCTGGACCCACGACCCTGCACTTCACTGCACGTGCCAGCACGGGCAGCGGGCAGGCGCGTGCTTGCTACGAACAATCCCCGGCCAGCCAGCGCTCAACCCGCGCGACGACGCCATGGCAACGCCACCACATCGGGACAAAGAGCCGCGTGAGGGCTTCACAACCGCGCCAGCCTCACCATAATGGATCGCAACAAGGCTGCGGATCGATCCAATCCCCCTTGGCACCCAAGATCACAACACCGGCTACGCCACGGGAGGCGCGATGGTTCAGTTCAACACGGTTTATCTGCCTCGGATGCCATCCGGTCATCTGCCTGCGCTTGTGCTCGGCAGATAAACGCTATCCGTTAGCCATCTCAGTAGACACACGAAGATGCTCAAGCCCATCATTGCCTTCTGCGCAACCATTGTTTCCGCGTTCGGCATATCCACTGCCTACGCAGGCGACCCTTCACCTAAAACGCAGTCTTTCCTTGTGAAGCCGGGAGACTTGATCATCAAGAAAGGCGAATCTGGTTGGTCAGCAGTCAAAATCCTTGAAGTCGATCCGTGGCCTGACGGATCTTCCGCAGCCCACTGTCTGACTTATGAATCTACTGACAGTAAGCCGACGGTTGAATCGCTTAAACAAGCACGGGTTCGAATTTGGCACGCCCCGATTGATGCACGCAGCTTCAGCAAAGGCTGGGAGCTAATTGGCAATCAAACCCCCACGAAGGAAGAGTTCTCCGGGTTCATTGAGTATTTGAAGCTCACAGATTTCCCTCGGTACATCAGTTTCACCGGAAAAGACTCAAAAGAAATCGTGCGCAAAGCCAACGAGCACTACCAGAAGGCGTATGCGCTTGGCGATCAAGGAAAGAGAGCAGAAGCGATTGCTGAGTACGGCAAGGCAATCGATCTGTTCCCTCTCTACTACGAAGCCATCGACAACCGAGCGTTCACCTACATGGAGCTTGGCAAGATTCAGGAAGCGCTTCAAGACTTCGAGGCGTCTCTGCGAGTCAACCCAAACGGCATGGCTGCATTCTTCTCAAGGGGCGAATGCTTTATGAAGCTTGGTCAGTTAAAGGCGGCAGAAGCAGTCTTCCAAGAAGGTCAAACCAAGTTCCCCGAGAAACGAGCGCTATTCACCAAGTTTCTCGAACAGGTTCGCGCTTTGAAAAGAGATGGCTAACCCTTCAATCGAGAGGACGTCACCCGGCAAGCCGGGCGCCGCCTCTCATCTCAAACTACAAGGGCTGGAACTTGTTTCTCAAAAGTGGACACCCGCTCATGAACAAACGCTTTTCTCGAATACTGCTGGCGACCGGTAGCCGATCGAAGAATGTAGGCGCTGCTGGTTGTAGAACTGGATATAACTCAGCAACGCCTTGTGCAAATCGTCGTCGGCTGTGAATGTCTGGCCGTACAACTCCTCGGTCTTCATCGAATGGAAGAACGATTCCATGTGCGCGTTGTCGTTCATCTTGCCCGGTCGGTTCATGCTCTGCACGATACCGTGTTTCACCAGCTTTTGGCGATAGGCCCACGCCGCATATTCGATGCCGCGGTCGCTGTGGAAGTGCAGGCCGGTTTCGGGCTGGCGGTTGCGAACCGCGTGATTGACGGCATCCAAGGTTAGTGCGGCATCCCGGTTGCGGCTCAGGCTCCATCCGATGATGCGCCGGGAGAACTTGTCCATCACCACTGCCAGATAGCGCCATTGGCCACTGACCTTGAGGTAGGTGACGTCGCCGACCCAGACCTGATTGAGTCGCTCAAGTTTCACGTCACGCTCGGTGTTGGGGATGCTGGTAAAGAACGCCTTCTGGCCTACGCGGGATCGACGGTACAGGCGGGCACTTCGCCCCTGCAGTCGTGCACAGCGCATCACTCTGGCCACGGTGCCTCGACTGACCTCGGTTCCTTGCTGTGATAGCGCATGCTTGATGCGCGGGCTGCCGTAGTAGCCACGGCTGTCGGTATGAATGCGGCGCACCTGTTCGACTAGGCCTTCGTCGCGCACCTGACGCGCACTAGGGTCACGACCTTGCCAGGCATAAAAGCCTGAGCGGCTGACCTTGAAGTATTCGCACATCATTTGGACCGCGTGGGTTTGCCGGTTTGCCTGGATGAAGGCGAAGACTTCGCCTTTAGTTCTGAGGCAAACCGGATGGCTTTTTTTAGGAGGTCGTGCTCCATTTGCAGGCGCTGATACTTCTTCTCGACATCATGTAGTCGCTTCAACTCGGCCACGGAGTCTGGATCGACCTTGGGAGCTTTGCCCACAAGCACTCCTTCTCGCGCACCTGCTTGCGCCACTTGGACAACATGAAGGGGTGAATGCACAAGGACTCGGCAACGTCCTTGATCAACACCCCCCGGCGACTCCGACATCTTGACCGCCGTGAGTTTGAAATCAACTCCGTAGCGATCGACCATTTGCGGCCCTGGCATCCCCATCAATTACTCCTTCGGTTAGGTCGGAGTGTCCACTAAAGTAAAACAAGGTTCGCTTCCCCCGGTGTCAAGCAGTTTTTGGGTTAAATCATCCCTTGGTCGATCGCGTAGCGATTGACCAAAGGCTACTGATCCTCACGTGTTCACCAACCCCTGGATACTGTCGCGAATTGTCTGTACGAGCTCAGGTGCGGACTGGATAAACTACAAACGGTCATTGATGCAGCAAACCTGGAACAAGATTCCCTGGGCTGCAGACCCTGATGACAGACTCGCGCGCAGAACCCATTCGTTAGCCAAGTCTGGCCGGGTGTGCTCAATTGGCAAACGCAACTGCACCCGGTGTCAACTTCTCGAGCTTATCGGTCACGCTGCGCGCGGGTCCTTACCTTGCTCTTCATCAGCGACGGTGTCCCGCGGTGGCAAATCAATTGGTCTTGGCTGGGTGTTCTCCGGTGAACATTCTGGTTAATCGTCAGGTCGTTGGCGTGTCAGGCTGGCAGCTTGAATGCCTCACCCTTTTGCATCAGTGCCCAGCACTTGCGTGCATTCTTGGCCGCCATGGCGACCACGGCTTTCCAATAGCCGCGCCGCTCTTCCACAGCCTTGATCCAGCGGCTCACGCTGTCGGTCTTTTTCTTGGCGGCTTCCAGCACGGCACGAGCACCTTGGATAAGCAGCGTTCGCAAATAGGCATCGCCGGCCTTGGTGATGCGTCCGAGTCGGGTCTTGCCACCGGAACTGTATTGGCGTGGCACCAATCCCAGCCAGGCCGCGAACTGCCGGCCGCTGGTGAACTCATGTGCATTGCCGACCATGGCAATCATCGCCGTGGCGGTGGTTTCGCCAATGCCGCACAAACGCATGAGCTGGCGCGTCGGGTCGGTGCGCGCCATGTGCTGGATGTGCCGGTCATACTGGGCAATGCGCTCATCCAGGTGATGCACCTCGCTGAGCAGATCACCAATGACGGTATTGGCCCAGCCGGGCAGGTCTTCCAGGTGTTGCAGCGCCAGACGTCGCACACAGGCGGCCTTGAGCGGCAAGACGATACCCAACTCGCTGAGCAGACCGCGAATGCGGTTGAGGGTGGCGGTGCGGGTGTCGACAAAACCCTGTCGGGCGCGGTGGACCATCAGTCGCGTTTGCTGATCCACGCTCTTGGCGGGCACGAATCGCATGTCGGCTTTCTGAGCCGCAGAACAAATCGCAGCCGCATCGGCAGCGTCGTTCTTGGCGTATTTGCCGCTCATGCGAAACGGCGTGACGAAGTGCGGCGCCATAAGCTTGACGGTATGGCCGAACTTGGCGAACTCGCGCGCCCAGTGGTGCGCACCCGAACAAGCCTCCATCGCGACCGTGCACACAGGCAAGGTCGCAACCGTCTCAACCAACTTGCTGCGCGGCACGTTCGGTCGCTTCATCTCCACCCGACCCGCCTCGTTCACGCCGTGCAGGGCAAACACGTTCTTGGCGAGATCGATCCCCAGCATCACAATGGCCATGGACTTCTCCTTCCGGGATACCCGATGAGATTGCACAGAACCCCATCGTGGCACTTTGTTGCCGGTCGCCGCACGTCAACCCTGCGGCGAACCTGGAAAGGGTAGTCCCTTTCATTCGTTAGGGCTCAACAATGCGATGTCGCGCAACCCTTCTACTTTGTTGTCTACTTTGGCAGTTGCAGGCGATCGCCGCAGAAGTCAAGACTACGATTGCAACCTTCATCGTCGCCGACGAGTGGAAGGTCATCGCCGGATCGAATGCGGACGAGTTTGCCTTGCGATCTGCAGCTCGGCCCATTGAAGTAAACGTACTGACGCAGCGCGCGCCGAAGATCACAGAGCGGAACTTGGAGGCCGCTGCGAGTCACCTGCTACAGGCCGCGCTCGAAACGCACGCGCAGTCAGCACGAGACCGGAAACTTGCTCTCTTAAGTGTTGAATCGAACGTATCAGTTGGCTCCCACGAAGCATTCGGAGAATTCATGGGTTCCGACAACACAGGTCGCCGATTTCGCCAGCTAGTCATTGCACGGCCAGGTCAGATCCTGGCCCTCTATGCCGACTCCAAGATCCTGAGCCACGAGGAACTCCTGACGGTCATCTCCGAGATTGTGCGGAGCATCAAGAATGAGCCCTAACCCATCGTCGAGCCGGTAAATACAGGCTGGCTTCGCCCGCCTGTATTTACCGGTTAACTTAGCGTTGGGCTTCACAGTCATGATTTCGCTACTCCCGCGAGAAATTCAGGAACACCTGCCACTCGGGTACCAGCCAGCGCAAGGTGTCTGGTTGGTATTGCCAGAGCCAGGCGAGGTAAACCACGGAATCACCGCTGTGAATTCATGGCTTCGCGCGGAAGACTGGTATCCGTTGCCGCTAAACACCGTCGTGTGGTTCGGAGACGATGGCGTCGGAAACTTTCTTGGTTGGGTACCTGAAAAGAGAATGGCTATTCTCTGGAATCCAGAAGATGGAGAGTCCCCTTCGAAGGAGGGCTCCGTGCAAGAAATCTGGGCTTTTGTGCAAGGCGGCTATCGATGACGCCCAACCCTGCAATCAACCGGACCTGCGCGAAAAGCCGCGCAGTCCGGTTATTTCCACGTGTGTGCCGTGCATGGCACGAATCCAGTCGGGTGCAAGTCCCGATACCAGGTATCAGCAGAGCCGAAGGTTAGCCAAAGGACAAGTGCGTCGTCGCGAGGCGGGGTGCGGAGGAAGTCCAAGGCGAAATCGCAGGGCGATGAACAAAAACCGGATATGAGGCGTGATGCATCCGGGACGAGCGGGCACGTGACCGCGAAGCCCTCTATCTACAAGTGGGTGGCAACACCGGGAAGGATGCATTTTGTAAATCCGGCGCCTATGCGAGGAAGGATTCGTGTCTTACCACGGGAGATCTCTGTGGTGTGACTCGTTCGAAAGCGCGGGCCACTGGGCGACGGGTAACCGGCGCTGAAGACCACAGAGAAGTCAGCAAAGGGCATATTAAGGGCGGCGAAGGCGGTGAGCCGATGAAGCCAACCGAAGGCCCGAACGTTGTGAGACTTCGCAGCACGGTGAAGGTGACCGAGAATGGCCGTAGACCCGCGGAACTCGCTTGCCCTGGTCCGGTTTCTGTAGAAGCGATATCGGGCGCGTTGTTGCAACAGGTGCTCGCTCGCGAGAATCTGCAACGCGCCCTCAAGCAAGTGCGCCAGAACAAGGGCGCGCCGGGTGTCGACGGCATGAGCGTCGACGAACTGCCCGGATACCTCAAGAGCCACTGGCCGGCCATACGCGCCCAACTCGTTGCGGGGCAATATCGCCCGCAACCCGTACGGCGCGTTGAAATCCCCAAGCCGGATGGGAGAACGAGGTTGCTGGGCATCCCCACCGTGCTGGACCGATTTATCCAGCAGGCCATTGCGCAGATTGTTCAAGCGCAGTGGGAACCCCATTTCCATACCCACAGCTACGGATTTCGACCCCTGCGCAGCGCCCATCAGGCGGTGCGCGAAATGCAAAGCCAGGCTCGCGCCGGGCGTGCATGGGTGGTGGACCTGGACCTCGAAGCATTCTTCGACCGGGTCCACCATGGCAAGCTGATGCACCGACTGCAACGTCATGTCGATGACTTGGCGCTGCGTCGGTTGATTCATGCCTTTCTGAAAGCCGGGGCCTGGGTGGACGGGCACAAATAAACCAGCACCGAGGGCGTGCCGCAAGGCGTTCCGCTCTCGCCGGTGCTGGCCAACATCGTGCTCGATGAAATGGACTGGGAACTGCACCGGCGCGGCCACCGTTTTGCCCGATACGCCGATGACTGCCAGATCATGGTGGCCAGCGAACGGGCCGGGCAGCGGGTGATGGCCAGCGTGACACGTTGGATCGACAAATCGCTGCAACTCACAGTGAATGCTCGCAAGAGCGCCGTGAATCGCCCTTGGGAACGAACCTTTCTTGGTTTTACCCTCAGCCGCCGTGGCCTGGGCTTGAAAGTGGCTGACAAGGCCATTGACAAACTCAAGGCACGCGTGCGACAAGTGAGCAGCAGGACACGGGGTCATTCGATCGCCCAGATCATCGAAGAACTCAGAACGAGCCTGCTTGGTTGGAAAGCGTACTTCGGTGTCACCGAGGTACTGAGCCCTCTTCGGGAACTGGACAAATGGATTCGACGGCGGTTGCGCTGCTATCTCTGGAAACAATGGGGATCGGCCGGTTATCGGGAACTGCGCAAACGCGGCGTGTCGGTGCGCGAAGCATGGAACACCAGCAAGAGCGCTCATGGCCCGTGGCGCCGGTCGCAAACCCCGGCACTGTCGCTGGCTTTGCCAGCGAAATGCTTCAAACACTTGGGGCTGCCCAGCCTGGTGGAGGCCAAGGTATGAGCAGTTGGTATTCAACACAGCGAACCGCCGGATACGTGACCCGTATGTCCGGTGGTGTGAGAGGGAGGGGCTGTGAGGCTTCTTCCTATCTCGATTAGCCCGCCTTACTATGTCTCAACACGCAGTGTGGACAATGATGCTCCTGATGATACTGGCGAGTTCCGCCCAAGCGGACTGGGCGAATGTCGGAGCGGCGTATCGATGCTCCCCAAATGGCCTACTGCTAGAAGCAACTGTGCGCAGTTCCAGCGGGAACATTTCGGGTCCAGAAGAATCACGCGAAATCGAACACGGTGAAAATACAATTCATTGCGTCACGCGCGGAGGGGCAATTGACGTCCAGCTATTATTTGTTCCCCCAAGTGATCGCGGTGTGTGCGGTAGCGCTGGAACTATTTGGGTTGAAGAAGTCCGACTCAATGGTCGTAATTTTTCGGTAAAACCAGGCTATCTAAACAACTATTGCACTATGAAGCCAAGTTACACCCGAATTGAGTACGTGGCTACGCCACAAAAAAAGCTATTAGTCTGCACTGGAGTGTGGTTGTGGGGAGATTCTTTCGAGGAGGAGAAATGCTTCACAAAAGTCAATCCACGTGCAATGAAGCATTGATGTCAGTTCTTTTTTCAGGCCGTCCGGGCTAACCAATCAATCCAGCGGACCGGAACCTTGTTTTACTTTAGTGGACACTCCGACCTAACCGAAGGAGTAATTGATGGGGAGGCCTTCGGTACTAGGTCTTGTTTTATGCGCTGCACGCGCGGTCGTGTCATGACCCGATCCGCCTTGGTGATGCCGTGCAGGGAAAACACGTTGTTTGCGAGATCGATTCACTGCATCACAATGACGATGGACACCTGCTTCCGGGGTACTCGACGAGATTGCATAGGATCCCATCGTGACTCCTTGTTGTCGTGGGAAATCACTTTAATTCGTCAGGTCACGCAAAATGGCGGCATCAACCCAATCACACGCGGAGCAACATAATGTCCAGTTCGATTCGTACCTGCCTCTGGTTTCGTGACGGGCGCGGTCGTGAGGCCGCAGAGTTTTACTGCAGCCTGATTCCGGGGAGCCGGATCGAAGCGACCTTCGATATCTCTGGAGATGGTGGTTCGTGGCTGATCGATTTCACGCTGGGCGGGGTGCCGTATCAGATACTCGATGCAGGGCCGATGTTCACCCTGTCCGAGGCCGTGTCGATTTCGGTCGAGACGGATGATCAGGCCGAGACCGACAGACTTTGGTCGGCGCTGACCACAAACGGCGGCGAGGAAAGCCATTGCGGCTGGCTCAAGGATCGCTACGGTGTGTCGTGGCAGGTTTTCCCGAGGCGGTTGACGGAATTGACCTTGAAGGCCGACGACAAGATGGTGTGTGCCAAGGCGATCGCGGCAATGATGAAGCAAAAGAAGATCGATATTGCCGAAATCGAAGCGGCAGTTCGTGCTTGAAGGTTCATGGCCAGACAATTCACTTCGGCCGTCCGCCTGGGACGGTGGCAGCAGCGGCCACCGCCCGGGCTCCACCGTCGGCACGCAGTACGAGTTTCTGGCCGATTCGATCTGGCCCGAGCACGCCTACGGCCGCAATGCGGCGGCCGATGGCAAGGACCACGGCAAGCTGGACGACGCGGTCGAGGTCGGGCGCCCGCTGGTGGGGAAGATTCAGGCCTTCTGCCGCGCTGCCCCGAGCGTGCCGCAGCCGGCGCGGCGCCAGTGGCTGCAAGGTTGGCGCGAGCAGACCGAACATCTCATGCGCCAACGCTGCGAGCTGGTGCATCTGCCGACACCCGGGCTGCTGCGCTCGGGCTGGTTCGCCATGAGCGGCCGGGTCGTGTGTCAAACGCCTGCCGGCGCAAGACCTGCCGGCAGCCAGGGTGACCTAGCGCGCCGCCTGCCATCTGCCGCCGCTGGCCTTTGCACTGCTTGCCTATTGGCCGAGCGAAGCGGCAGGACGGCGCGCCGGCAATGCCGCGCCACTTGTCGACGGCGCAGTGATTTGCAACCCGTGCTGCCGTCTTCAGCCGCGCACCACGAGCACCGGCACGCCGGCGTTTTCGAGCGTTGCCGATGTGACCGAGCCGAGCAGGGCGCCGGTGTGGGTGCCCAGGCCGCGCGAGCCCATGGTGATCAGGTCGCAACCGATTTCGGTGGCCACCGCTGCGATGGACTCACCCGGCGAGCCGACGCGGCGGTGTTCCTGGAACGGCACACCGGCTTCGGTCAGCACCGTTCGTGCATCGGCCAGTGCCTGGTCGGCGAGTTCCTTGTAGTAATCCTCGATCGAGCCGGTCGCAACAAAAGTCGAGACGTTGCCCGACACCGGGCGCTGCACGTTGACCAGATGCAGCTCGGTCTGGGCGCCGTCGCGCAGCTGGCTGCGCAGTGTCATCGCCTGGCGCAATGCCTGCGCCGCGCTGGGTGAACCATCGGTCGCGATCAGGATGCGCCGCAAGGCACCGGGCATGGCCACCGCGCCGGCGGCGGCTGCCGGCTGCGCGCGGCGGCGCCGCCACACCACCAGGTTGCCCACTGCCACGACGAAGACCGCCCCGGCCACCGAGGCGGCACGTTCGGTCCAGCCCGGCTGCGACTCGAGCCAGGTCTTCCAGGCCACGTCACCGACCAGCATGCCGCCGGCGATCCAGCCCAGCAGCGCGGCGCCGAACACGACGACGAGCGGGAAACGATCGATCAACATCAGCACGAACTTGCTGCCCCACACGATGATGGGCACGCTGACCAGGATGCCGAACACCACCAGGCCGAGGTGGCCGTCTGCTGCGGCAGCCACGGCAATCACGTTGTCCAGGCTCATCACCGCGTCGGCCACGATCACGGTGCGCACCGCGCTCCACAAGGTCGAGCCGCCTTCGAGCTTGCCGTGACCCTCTTCGTGTTCGGGCACCATCAGCTTGACGCCGATCCACAGCAACAGGATTGCGCCGACGGCCTTGAGCCACGGCAGCGCCAGCAGCTGCAGCGCAAAGAAGATCATCACGATGCGTGCGGCGACCGCACCCACCACGCCCCACATCACGCCCTTGGAGCGCAGCTCCGGCGGCAACTTGCGGCAGGCCAGCGCGATGACCACCGCGTTGTCACCACCCAGCAAGATGTCGATCAAGATAATCTGGCCGACCGATATCCAGAAGGTCGGGCTACTCAAGTCCATCATGCTGCTCCTTGCGGCAGGGTTCCATCAATCACGCGGCACCGCCAGGCAGACAGCCGCGGTACCACCAACAACAACACCGCATTCGAGACTGCAGCGGCAGCGCCGAGGAGGGGCGCCGAAGAACACAAGCGCCCAGCTGCCCCAGCCGATCGAGATCACGTGGTGCAGCGTCGCCCTGGTGCTCGGCGCGCGGATCATAACGACGATCAAGGTCGCGCCTGGCATGTCCAAGCGCCACATCGACGCTGCCCCTGCCAGGCCCGCAGAGGTGCCGGACAGCTGAGTGCCCGAGCCGATGCCGAGGTGCTGGAACGCCCTGATGCCGATGGCCGACGTGGGGAATCTCAGCCCGTCGCAACCTTCGCGTGATCCAGGTCGGGGCGATGCCACGGGTCCACGTGGGTCATGAGGCGCAGCACGCGGTGGTGCTGCATGACACGCTGCTGGGCGGCGACGGCGATGTCGTGGCCGGCTTCGACGCTGAGGGTGGCGTCGACCTCGATGTGGGCGTCGACGATGATCATGTCGCCCATCTTGCGGGTGCGCACGTCGTGCACGCCGCTCACGCCGGGGGTGTCGGTCAGGGTCTGGCGGATGGCGCCGACTTCTTCGTCGTCCACCGCCCGGTCCATCAGGTCGTGCAGCGCGTCCCAGCCGAAGCTCCAGCCCATCTTGGTGACCATGAATCCCACGATGAGGGCGGCGATGGGGTCGAGGATGGGGAAACCCAGCAGATTGCCGACGATGCCTACACCCACGACGAGAGACGAGGCGGCGTCCGAGCGGGCGTGCCAGGCGTTGGCCACCAGCATGCTCGACTTGACGCGTTTGGCCACCGCCAGCATGTAGCGAAACAGCGCCTCCTTGGCGACCAGGGCGGCGCCGGCCACCCACAGGGCGACGATGTGCACCTGGGGCACGGTCTCGGGCGACTCGAGCTTGTGCACGGCCGACCACAACATGCCCACGCCCACGGCGAGCAGCAGCAGGCCGAGCACGAGCGAGGCGGCCGTCTCGAAGCGCTGGTGGCCGTAGGGGTGGTCGGCGTCCGCGTCTTTCTTGCTGTGATGGTTGGCAAACAGCACGACGACGTCGGCCACCAGGTCCGAGAGTGAATGGATGCCGTCGGCCACCAGGCCCTGCGACTTGGCCATCACACCCACGCTGATCTGCGTGATGGTGAGCAACACATTGACGACCACGCTGATCCAGGTGCTGCGGGCTGCGGCCACGGCACGTTCGACCGTGCTGTGGGGGGTGTCTTCGTGATCGTGGTCGGCTGAGGAATAGAGCATGGCAGGCCGCGCGGCGGGTTGGTCGTGATCGTCGTGGTGGTCGGGGATTTTGCGGGTGCAAGTCTGATGCCGCCCTGAGTCGGGCGACCGACGCTTGCCTGTCGGCCGAATGGGCAGGGCGTCACGCCCGGGACCGATGTGTGGTGGTTGGCGGGCGGCAGGCTTGATCTGGACTGGCGCGGCGCCCGGCAGATCAGAAAACCATAAGACGCGGTCGCGACCATGCTGACCAAGGAGCCCACATCTTGTCCAACTTTCGATCACTCACCATGACTTCCCTGCGAGTTCGTTCTTCGGCCCTGGCCCTGTTGATGGGGCTGAGTGTGTCGGCATCACTGCTGCCTGCGGCGCAGGCTGCCACACCGGCCCAGGTGCTGGCTGGTCTCAGTGCAGCGGCCGGGCGGCCGGCGGCTGCCGACCGGGGTCAGCAGTTCTTCACCACGCGCCATGGTCGCGAGTGGAGCTGTTCGTCGTGCCACGGCGAGCTGCCGGTCAAGGCCAGCAAACATGCGTCGACCGGCAAGTCGATCGCACCACTGGCACCAGCCTTCAACGCCGATCGTTTCACCGACGAAGCCAAGGTCGAGAAATGGTTCAGGCGCAACTGCAACGACGTGGTGGGGCGCGAATGCACACCAGCCGAAAAGGCCGACGTGTTGGCCTGGTTGCTTACCCTCAAACAGTGAGCCCGTGGCTCGCAGCGACACCGAATACCCCATGCCCATGAAGACTTTCCCATCCCTTGCCGCCAGCCTCGGCGCCCTGACCCTGGCTCTGCTGGCGCCGCTGGCGGCCCAGGCCGACGGCCCGCGCCAGGCGCTTCGCAGCCCGGCGCCAGCCAGTTTCGAGCAGGAGTGTGGTGCCTGCCACGTGGCGTTTCCGCCGGCCATGCTGCCGGCGGCCTCGTGGCAACGCCTGAGCGCCAACCTGGGCAAACACTTCGGTGTGGATGCCTCGCTCGACGCCGCCACGGCCAAGGAGCTGTCGACCTGGTTGATCGACAACGCCGGCACCCATCGCCGTGTCGTCGAAGCGCCGCCCGAGGACCGCATCAGCCGCGCCGCCTGGTTCGTGCGCAAACACGACGAGGTGTCGGCCCGCACCTGGAAGCTGCCCGCCGTGAAGAGTGCCGCCAACTGTTCGGCCTGCCATCCCAAGGCACAGGAAGGAGACTTCGATGAACACGCCGTCCGTATCCCGCGCTGAGTCGCCCACCGTGCCCGCCGATCTGGACCACAACCCGCCGGCCACCGCCGCCAAGGTGCTGGTGTGGGACGCGCCGGTGCGGGTCTTCCACTGGTTCATGGTGGCCTGTTTCGCCGGCGCCTGGCTCAGCGCCGAAAGTGAACGCTGGCGTTTGCTGCATGTGACCCTGGGTTACACCATGGTCGGGCTGGTGCTGTTCCGGCTGGTGTGGGGCCTGGTCGGCACACGTCATGCCCGTTTCGCCAGCTTCGTGCGTGGACCGGCGGCGGTGCAGCGCTACTTTGCCGCCATCGTGCGTGGTCGCCCCGAACACCACACCGGCCACAACCCAGCTGGTGCCCTGGCCATCCTGGCGCTACTGGGCCTGACCTTGGTGATCGGCGCCAGCGGCTGGGCCAACTACAACGACATCGGTGGAGACGTCGTCGCAGAGCTGCACGAACTGGCCGCCAATTCGATGATTGCGCTGATCGGCCTGCACCTGGCTGCGGTGCTGCTGAGCAGCAAGTTGCACGGCGAGAACCTGGTGGCTGCCATGGTCAGCGGGCGCAAGCCGGGCCGGCCCGAAGACGGCGTGCGCTGCGCCTGGACCAGTGTGGCCGCACTTTTGCTGGTGGCGGTGCTGGGTTTCTGGTACGTGCAATGGCAGGAGCGTTATATCGCGCCGGAACAGGACGCTGTTGCCGACCGGCCAGCCGCCCAGCTCGCCCTGCACGGCGACGGCTCGGGGGCACAGCCGGGCGCGCCCGTGATCGACAGACGCGCTGGTGACGGCCGAACCCACGATGGCCGTGCCACTGAACAACGTGGCGCAGAAGGCCGTTCTTCCGCTGACGGCCGCCGCCACCGCGGCGGTGACGACGACTGACACGGTGTGCCCTCGGTGCGCCGGCGCTACCGAGTCCACACCACAATCCGATCACCATGCGCATCCTGCTTGCCGAAGACGACACCTTGCTCGGTGATGGCCTGCGCGCCGGCCTGCGCCAGCTGGGTTTTCTGGTCGACTGGGTGCGCGACGGCGTGGCCGCCGAACGTGAATTGCGCGCCCAGAACAACTACAGCGCCGCCGTGCTCGACCTGGGCCTGCCGCTGCAGGACGGCATGGACGTGCTGGCCAACATCCGCCGCGCCGGCCTGACCCTGCCGGTGCTGGTGCTCACGGCGCGCGACGCCGTGCCCGACCGTATCCGCGGTCTGAACCTGGGCGCCGACGACTATGTCGTCAAGCCGGTCGACCTGGAAGAACTGGCCGCACGCCTGCGGGCCCAGATCCGCCGTGCCCACGGCCAGCCGCAGGAGTTGCTGAGCGCGCAGGACGTGGTGCTCGACCCGGCCGGCCACAGCGTGACCCGCGCCGGTGTGCCGGCCGTGTTGTCGGCGCGCGAGTTCGACCTGCTGCATGCGCTGATGCTCAACGCCGGGCGGGTGTTGTCGCGCGAGCAGCTCGAGCAACATGTCTACGGCTGGGGCCAGGAGGTGGAGAGCAATTCCATCGAGGTGCACGTGCACCACCTGCGCCGCAAGCTGGGTGTCGGGTTGATCCAGACCGTGCGTGGTGTGGGCTACGTGTTGCTGCGCGAAGGCACACCCGCGTGACCCTGCAGCCACGCTCGTTGCAGGGCCGCCTGCTGGTGCTGGTGCTCGGGCTGGTGGTGACCGTGTGGCTCGTCACCGCCGCCCGCACCTGGGTGGATGTGCGCCACGAGCTCGACGAACTGCTCGATGGCCATCTGGCCCAGGCCGCCGCGCTGCTGGTGGTGCAGCAGATGCACGAGATCGAGGGCCGCGAGGATCACGGCCTGGATGAGCTGGACTCTGCCGACGACGACGCCCATGAGTCACTCGACGCCCCCATGTTGCACCGCTACGCACCGGCGGCGGCCTTCCAGGTATTTCATGAAGGCCGGCTGGTGCTGCGCTCGGCCAATGCGCCGATCACACCCATGATGACGGCCGAACAACGCGCCGACAGTGGGGCGGCAGCCGGTACCGACGTCTACCCGGACAAGCCCCACCAGCGCCCGTCGACCGTCAAGGCGTCGGCCGGCGGTTTTGCAACGACACGGCTCGACGGTGTCGATTGGCGCGTCTACACGGCGCTGGGGGCCGAGCGCGACGTGCGGGTCTACGTGGGTGAACGGCTCGAGTCGCGCCAGTCCATCCTGTGGGCCGTGCTGCGCAACACGCTGGCCCCCATGGCACTGGCCCTGCCGCTGCTGGCCCTGGCGGCCTGGTGGGCGGTGTACAGCGGGGTGGCGCCACTGCGCCGGCTGGGCGAGAAGCTGGCGCAGCGCCAGCCGCAGTCGCTGCACCCGGTGGTGCTGGACGGTGCGCCGTCCGAGATGACGCCCATGCTCGATGAACTCAACGGCCTGTTCGCGCGTATCGCCGAGCTGATGGAAAGCGAACGGCGCTTCACCGCCGACGCCGCGCACGAATTGCGCACGCCCATCGCGGCCATCCGCACCCAGGCCCAGGTGGCGCTGGGTGAAGCCGACTTCGGCCTGCGCCGCCATGCGCTGCAGGCCACGCTGGAAGGTTGTGACCGTGCCACTCGCCTGGTCGAGCAACTGCTGACGTTGTCGCGCCTCGAGGCCGGCACCACACCCAAACTCGGTCCCATCGACCTACCGGCGCTGGTGCGCAGCGTGTTGTCCGAACAGGCCATCCATGCACTGCACAAGCAGCAGACACTCGAGTTCGACGCGCCGACCGGCGACTGCCTGGTCAATGGCGACGCCACCTTGTTGTCCGTGCTGGCGCGCAACCTGATCGACAACGCCGTGCGTTACAGCCCGCCGGGCGCCACCATCGACGTGGCGATCACCCGCGGCGGCTCGGCCGTGCAGCTGTCGGTGCAGGACAGTGGCCCCGGCATCACCGACACCGACCGCGCCCGCGTCGGCGAACGCTTCTTTCGCGTGCTGGGCAGCGGCCAGGGCGGCAGCGGCCTGGGCTGGTCCATCGTCAAACGTATTGCCGCAGTGCACGGTGCCGAGGTACGACTCGGCAAGTCGGCAACGCTGGGCGGACTGAACGCGACCGTGAGTTGGCCGGCAGTCTGAGCCGGGCCGGCGGTCGTGCGGCGAAGCCGCCAGCACTTTGAGGTGCGATGACTGCCGGAACGTGACGGCCGGATTCGACTCACCCCGTGCAGCCTTGCGGTGCAGCAAGTGGCTGCATCTGGTGCATGAACACCTTGTCTGCACCACCTGCTTGCTACGCCATCCGTCGTATTTCACGACCTGCCCCTGGCGCACACACTGAGTGCATCCGTTCCAGATATCTCCCAACGGAATCACCCTCAGTTCAACCCCAGGAGCATTCGCCCATGCAAGCTACCCGTCGCCAATTTGCTCAACGCCTGAGCGCCGTCGCCATCGGTGTCAGCGCCATTGCCCTGCCGATGTGGGCGCAGGCCGCCGACACCATCAAGGTCGGCGTGCTGCATTCGCTGTCGGGCACCATGGCCATCTCGGAAACGGTCCTCAAGGACACCGTGCTGATGGCGATCGACGAGATCAACGCCAAGGGCGGCCTGCTGGGCAAGAAGCTCGAGCCCGTGGTCGTCGACCCCGCGTCGAACTGGCCGCTGTTCGCCGAAAAGGCCAAGCAGCTGCTGACGCAGGACAAGGTTGCCGTGACCTTCGGTTGCTGGACCTCGGTGAGCCGCAAGTCGGTGCTGCCGGTCTACGAAGAACTCAACGGCCTGCTGTTCTATCCCGTGCAGTACGAAGGTGAAGAGCTCAGCAAGAACGTGTTCTACACAGGCGCTGCTCCGAATCAGCAAGCGATCCCGGCCGTCGAATACCTGATGAGCAAGGATGGCGGCAGCGCCAAGCGCTTCGTGCTGCTGGGCACCGACTACGTCTACCCGCGTACCACCAACAAGATCCTGCGTTCCTTCCTGCACAGCAAGGGTGTGAAGGACGAGGACATCATCGAGGAATACACCCCGTTCGGCCACGCCGACTACCAGTCGATCATCGCCAAGATCAAGAAGTTCGCTTCCGAAGGCAAGAAGACTGCCGTGGTGTCGACCATCAACGGTGACTCCAACGTGCCCTTCTACAAGGAACTGGGCAACCAGGGCCTGAAGGCGACCGACGTGCCGGTGGTGGCGTTCAGCGTGGGTGAAGAAGAGCTGCGCGGCGTGGACACCAAGCCGCTGGTCGGCCACCTGGCCGCCTGGAACTACTTCATGTCGATCAAGAGCCCGGCCAACACCGAGTTCGTCAAGAAGTGGGGCGACTACGCCAAGGCCAAGGGCATCGCCGGTCACAAGGACAAGCCGCTCACCAACGACCCGATGGAAGCCACCTACATCGGCTTCAACATGTGGGCCCAGGCCGTGACCAAGGCCAAGTCGACCGATACCGACAAGGTCATCGCCGCCATGGCTGGCCAGACCTACAAGGCCCCAGGTGGTTTCACCTCCACCATGGACGCCAAGAACCATCACCTGCACAAGCCGGTGTTCATCGGTGAAGTCAAGGCCGACGGCCAGTTCAATGTGGTGTGGAAGACGCCGGGTCCGGTCAAGGCCCAGCCCTGGAGCCCCTTCATCCCCGAGAACAAGGGCAAGAAGGACGAGCCGGTCGTCGCTGCCAAGAAGTAGTCACTGCTACCGCAGCAGGCACGCCGCCTGCGAGGCCATCGCCAGCCGATGGCCGCCCCGCTGGGCGGCGTGTGTGGACGGTGTGAGCCGAAGGTCTGAAACCTTCGGTGCACCCGACCCGGGCCGGCCTAGCCGGCCATTTTTTTGTACTCCGAACTCTTCATGATGGGCTGGTGGGAATGTCACCCTACGACCTGAGTTGCTCCTTGCGACGCACCTGGCGTGGTCGCACGACCATGATGCTGCTGATGGCCGTGGCGGCATTGACCACCTTGCTGATGGCGCCTGGCCAGGCGCATGCGCTGTCTGCCCCGCAGGCGCGCGCCATCGCCGCGGGTGAAACCGACGACCGCATCGCTGCACTTTCCGTCGCACTCAAGGAAGGCGACACCACACTCGCGGCCTTCGTGCAGGCGCTGCTCGACGACGCCGTCAAGGTCACCGCCGACAAGACCTATCTCGTGCGCGACGGCAAGGCCGTCGATGCCACCACCGGTGCCGAGGCCACGCTGCCTGAAGGCGCCGAAGACGTCGTCAACAACAACCGCATGCGGGGTGCGCTCGAAGCCGCCATGGGCAGCTTGAAGCTCGTGTCGCCGGATGCCAAGGTGCGCCGCGCCGCACTTGCCGAACTGAGCAAGACGCAGTTGCTCGAAGCTCAGTTGCCATTGATCGAGAAGGCCCTGGCCGTCGAGACCGACGCGGGCCTGAAGGAACAACTCGAAGGCATGCGCGCCACCATCCTGGTGTCGGGCAGTGACAAGGCCAAACGGCTGGAAGCCGCCAAGGCGCTGGGTGCCAGCCACCTGTCCACCGTCAAGAGCCTGATCCAGGAACGCCTGGCCACGAGTGTCGAACCCGATGCCGAGGTGCGTGGTGCGCTGATGACCTCGCTGGCCGCGGTCGAACCGCGCCTGGCCTGGGGTGAACGGCTGGGCGTGATCTTCACCGGCCTGAGCCTGGGCTCGATCCTGCTGCTGGTGGCCCTGGGTCTGGCCATCACCTACGGCCTGATGGGTGTCATCAACATGGCTCACGGCGAGTTGATGATGGTGGGCGCCTACGCCACCTATGTGGTGCAGAACCTGTTTCGCACCTACTTCGAGGGCTGGTTCGACTGGTACATCGTGGCAGCGATCCCGGTGTCGTTTCTCACCGCAGCGCTGGTGGGCGCAGCGCTCGAACGCAGTGTCATCCGCTGGTTGTACGGCCGTCCGCTCGAAACACTGCTGGCCACCTGGGGCATCAGCCTGGTGCTGATGCAGACGGTGCGCACGGTGTTTGGCGCGCAGAACGTGCCGGTCGAGAACCCGGCCTGGTTGTCGGGCGGCATCGCGGTGATGAGCAACCTCACGCTGCCCTACAACCGCATCGCGCTGATGGTGTTTGCGCTGCTGGTGCTGGGTGGTGTGGCGCTGCTGATCGCCCGCACACGCCTGGGCCTGTTCGTACGGGGTGTCACCCAGAACCGCCGCATGGCCGCTTGTATGGGTGTCAACACGGCACGCATCGACATGTACGCCTTCTCGCTCGGTGCGGGCATTGCCGGCCTGGCCGGTTGTGCGCTCAGCCAGGTGGGCAATGTGGGGCCCGACCTGGGCCAGGGCTACATCGTCGACAGCTTCATGGTCGTGGTGCTGGGCGGTGTCGGGCAACTCGCCGGAACGGTCTACGCCGCGCTGGGCCTGGGGGTGCTGAACAAGCTGCTCGAAGGTGTGGCCGGCGCCGTGCTGGCCAAGATCATGGTGCTGGTCTTCATCGTTGTCTTCATCCAGAAGCGCCCGCAAGGCATCTTCGCCATGAAAGGCCGGAGCGCAGAAGCATGAGCACCGTCGCCGTGAACTCAAACGAATCTCCCGTGTCCATGTTGTCCTCACGCCGTGGCTTGTTGCTCGGCCCCAAGGGTTGGTCGGCGGTATTCAGCGCGCTGCTCATCGTGGCCGTGCTGGTGCCTGTGCTCAACCTGATGGTGCCGGAGGGCAGCTTGCTGCACTTGTCGGACTACTACGTGGCGCTGATCGGCAAGATCATGTGTTACGCCATCTGCGCGCTGGCCATGGACCTGATCTGGGGCTACACCGGCATCCTGTCGCTGGGCCACGGGCTGTTCTTCGCGCTCGGTGGCTACGCCATGGGCATGTACCTGATGCGCCAGATCGGCCGCGACGGCCAGTACCACGCCGACATGCCGGACTTCATGGTCTTCCTGAACTGGAAGACCTTTCCCTGGCACTGGGCCGTGTCGGACAGCTTCCTCGGTCAGATGTTGCTGGTGGTGCTGCTGCCCGGCGTGATCGCCTATGTGTTCGGCTACTTCGCCTTCAGGTCGCGCATCAAGGGGGTGTACTTCAGCATCATCACGCAGGCCATGACGTTTGCCGCCATGCTGCTCTTCTTCCGCAACGAGACGGGTTTCGGCGGCAATAACGGCTTCACCGACTTCAAGCGCATCCTGGGTATTCCCATCGCGCAGCCATCGACGCGCATGGTGCTGTTCGTGCTGACGGGGCTCACGCTGATCGGCTTCTACCTCATGGCGCGCGCCATCGTGAACAGCAAATACGGCCGCGTGCTGCAGGCCATCCGTGACGCAGAAAGCCGCGTCATGTTCACCGGCTACAACCCCTTGGCTTACAAGCTCAGCATCTGGACACTTAGCGCCGTGATGTGTGGCGTGGCCGGTGCGCTCTACGTGCCGCAGGTGGGCATCATCAACCCCGGCGAGATGAGCCCGGCGGCATCGATCGAGATCGCGATCTGGGCGGCAGTGGGCGGGCGTGCCACACTCATAGGGCCCATCGTCGGCGCCTTCTTCGTCAACGGCGCCAAGAGCTGGTTCACGCAGGTGTTCCCGGAGTTCTGGCTGTACTTCCTGGGTGCGCTGTTCATCGCCGTCACGCTGTTCCTGCCGAACGGCATCGTCGGGCTGTTCCGTTCACGCAAGGAGGGCAAGGCATGACGCCCGAGATCATGAAGGAGCGCGCCGAAGCGCGTGTCCGCCATGCCGCAGAAGCAGCGCGCACCCAGGGCACTGCCTCGGGTGGCCGCAGTGCGAGTTACGGCCGCCTGGTGCGCCACGGCGAGCCCGACTTCACGCAAGGTGTGGCGCTCTACCTCGAAGACATCACCGTCAGCTTCGACGGCTTCAAGGCCTTGAACAAGCTGAGCCTGGCCATCAACGTGGGTGAACTTCGCTGCATCATCGGCCCCAACGGTGCGGGCAAGACGACCATGATGGATGTGATCACCGGCAAGACCCGACCCGACCTGGGCAAGGCCTCGTTCGGCTCGACCATCGACTTGCTGCGCCTGCGCGAGAACGAGATCGCCCAGATCGGCATCGGCCGCAAGTTCCAGAAGCCCACGGTCTACGAAGAGCTCAGCGTGTTCGAGAACCTCGAGCTCGCGCTGGCGGCCGATCGCCGTGCCCGTGCCAGCCTGTTCCACCGGCTGAGCGGTGAACAGCTCGATCACATCGGCGAGATCCTCACGCTTATCCACTTGAAGACCGAAGCGCAGCGCACCGCCGGCCT
Organism: Candidatus Intricatilinea gracilis; assembly: GCA_016702605.1. GTDB lineage: Bacteria > Pseudomonadota > Gammaproteobacteria > Burkholderiales > Burkholderiaceae_C > Sphaerotilus > Sphaerotilus gracilis. Next base: position 203,666 of record JADJDQ010000002.1, on the reverse strand, counting down.
GCTCAGCCACGGCCAGAAGCAGTGGCTCGAGATCGGCATGTTGCTGATGCAGGACCCCAAGCTGCTGCTGCTCGACGAACCGGTGGCCGGCATGACCGACGAAGAGACCGAGCGCACCGCCGAGCTCTTCCTGTCGCTCGAAGGCCAACATTCCCTCGTGGTGGTGGAGCACGACATGAAGTTCGTCGACCAGCTCACCGAAGGGCGCAAGACCGTCACCGTGCTGCATGAGGGCAGCGTGCTGGCCGAAGGCAAGTTGGCGGATGTGCAGGCGAACGAGAAGGTGGTGGAGGTTTATCTTGGGCGTTGAGTTTGCTGCTGAAGAGTGCGCGACTGCGGTGGGACGAGGCTGCCGGGTAGCCATTCGCCTCCATGTCCTCCGCCCGTCGACCTGCGGTCGCCAGGCTCCCCCTTTACTTCCGGCGAAAGGCCACCCGGCATCCTCGTCCGGGCGGCGCTCTGGCATCTTGTCCTTTCGTGTTGGGGTTGTTTCATGCTGAAGGTCTCGGGCCTCAATCAGTACTACGGCGGCTCGCACATCCTGCGGGGGCTGGAGTTCGAAGCCAAGCTCGGTGAGGTCACCGTCGTGCTCGGACGCAATGGCGTGGGCAAGACCACACTGCTCAAGAGCTTGATGGGTGTCGTGCCGATCAAGGCCGGCAACATTGCGCTGGACGGTGCGGACATCAGCCATGACGCGCCGTACGAGCGGGTGCGCAAGGGCGTGGGGTATGTGCCGCAGGGGCGCGAGATCTTTGGCCGGCTGACGGTGGAAGACAACCTGCGCATGGGCCTGGCCTACAAGACTGGCTCGACGCCGATTCCGGCCGAGCTGTTCGAACTGTTTCCCATCCTCAAGCAGTTCATGCACCGGCGTGGTGGTGATCTGTCGGGTGGCCAGCAGCAGCAACTCGCCATTGCGCGGGCGCTGGCTGCTGGCCCGAAGCTGCTGATCCTCGATGAACCCACCGAAGGCATCCAGCCCAGCATCATCAAGGACATCGGCCGTGTGATTCGAATGCTGGCCGATCGCAAGACCATGGCGATCGTGCTGGTGGAGCAGTACTACGACTTTGCCGAAGAACTCGCCGACCAGTACCTGGTGATGGAGCGCGGCGAGATCATCGCGCGGGGACGCGGCAACACCATGCAGGCCGACGGGGTGAGGCAGCTCGTGTCGATCTGATCGACCATTCATCGTCGGTTGTGCCATCTCTCGGCCGGGTGATGGCTGCGATGTTGCTGAACAGGTTGACCTGCCTAGCTGAGGTGCGTCGTTGATGCACTTGGTCGATGCGCCGGGTCGATGATTGCGAGGCTTAGACTCGCGCCGCCATGTCATCACCTACCGCTGTGCCCAACTCTTCGACCTCCAGCAGGCCGCCCCATGTCATCGTCATCGGCGGCGGGCCGGCGGGGCTGATGGCTGCCGAGGCGCTGGCCGAGGGAGGCGCCCGCGTCGACCTGTACGACGCCATGCCCAGCGTGGGGCGCAAGTTCCTGCTGGCGGGCAAGGGGGGGCTGAACCTCACCCACTCCGAACCGCTCGATGTGTTCGTGCGTCGTTATGGCGAGCAGGCCGACACGGTGGCGCATTGGCTCGACCGGCAAGGGCCACGTGCGCTGCGCGACTGGGCCGAGGGCCTGGGCATCGAGACCTTTGTGGGCAGTTCGGGCAAGGTCTTTCCGGCCGAGATGAAGTCCGCACCGCTGCTGCGCGCCTGGCTGCGTCGCCTGCGTGCTGCGGGCGTGACGCTGCACATGCGCCATCGCTGGAACGGAGTGCTGCAGTCAAAAGGCGGATCGGCTGGTCTTGCGACGGTCCCTGCCGATGACGCGGGCGCCAGCAGTGTGGCGGCATCGCATGATCACGGCGCCATGTCTCCCGCATTGGCATCGCCCGGAGCGACCCCGGCCGAGCGCGCCGGCTGGTCGGTGACTTTTGAGGCGCCGACCGGGTCGGTCACATCCAACGCCGACGCCGTGGTGCTCGCCCTGGGCGGCGCCAGCTGGCCCAAGCTGGGGTCGAACGGCGCCTGGTGGCCCTGGCTGGCCGAGCGTGGTGTGGCACTGGCGCCGCTGCGCAGTGCCAACTGCGCCTTCGACGTGGCGTGGAGCCCGTATCTGCGCGACAAGTTCTCCGGCTCGCCGCTCAAGGGGCTGAAGCTGAGTTTTGTCGACGCGAGTGGTGAGACGTATAGCCGCCCCGGTGAAGCCGTGCTCAGCGCCGACGGGCTGGAAGGCCCACTCATCTACGCCGCCAGCGCTCGGCTGCGCGACACCATTGCGGCGCAAGGCCCGCTGCAGGTGCTGCTCGATCTGGCACCGACACGTGAGCTGGCCGACTTGGCACAGGCGCTGTCGCGCGGCCGAGGTGCCAGGTCGTGGACCAACCATCTGCGTGAATACGCCGGCTTGCATGGCGCCAAGGCTGCCTTGCTGCGCGAAGGTGTCGACGCGTCGGCTTGGTCGGCGTTGATGGCCGACGCAGGCGCACTCGCCGCACGTATCAAGGCGCTTCCACTGACCTTGCTGTCGCCCAGACCGATGGCCGAAGCGATCAGCACGGCTGGTGGTGTGTGCCTGAATCCCTACGAACAGTCGATCTCGGCCGACGAGACGCCTGCCCGTCCGTCAGCCGAGCCGGCACCTGCGGGATGTGATGCCAGCCTGATGCTCACCGGCCTGCCCGGTGTGTTCTGCGCCGGCGAAATGCTCGACTGGGAAGCGCCCACCGGCGGCTACCTGCTGACGGCCACCATGGCCAGCGGGCGGGTCGCGGGTGAAGGTGTGCTTCGCTGGTGGCGAGTCGCAGCGTGAGCCCCGCGCACGCAACTTGACCCGAGCCGCCACAATGCGCCCGGTCTGTCACAGCAGGTCGTTCAGGCCCGGCGCAACACCATGATCACCGTCCATCACCTCAACAATTCGCGCTCGCAGCGTGTGCTCTGGCTGCTCGAGGAACTGGGTGTTCCGTACGAAGTGAAGCGCTACGAGCGGGACGCCACCACCATGCTGGCCCCGCGTGAGTTACGTGCGGTCCATCCGCTGGGCAAAAGCCCGGTGATCACCGACGGCGCCTTGACCGTGGCTGAATCGGGCGCCATCGTCGAGTATCTGGTCGACCGCTACGGCCAGGGACGGTTGCGCCCCGTGCAGGGCAGCCCCGAGCAGTTGCGCTACACCTACTGGCTGCACTTTGCCGAAGGCTCGGCCATGTCGCCGCTGCTGCTCAAGCTGATCTTCGACCGCATTGCCACGGGGCCGATGCCGTTTTTCGCCAAACCGATCGCCAAGGCCATTGCACACAAGGTGCTGACGAGTTTTGTGCTGCCCAACATCAAGAGCCAGCTCGACTTCATGGAAGCCGAACTCGGCAAGTCGACCTGGTTTGCCGGCGACGACTTCAGCGCCGCCGATATCCAGATGAGTTTCCCGCTCGAAGCCGCCGCACAACGTGGCGGACTGAACTGGGACAACTACCCGCGCCTGGCTGGCGCGCTGAAACTCATGCACGCCCGCCCGGCCTATCACCGGGCGTTGGCCGCTGGCGGGCCTTACAGCTTCGCGACCTGATCCCTGGTGCTGCGGCGCCTGCGGCTCATCCAGCCGATGGCGCCCAGACCGGCCAGCAACATCGCTGCGCCGTGGGGTTCGGGGACTGCGGTGACCGACGAGACGGCTGTCAGCGTCAGCGTCTGGCTGTGCTGGCCCACGCCAACGGCGGTGTCGTCGACGAACGTGAACGCAAAGATGGCGCTGCCTGAGGCCGTGCCCTTGTTCGTCAGCGTGCCGTGCATTACCGCACCGGCGAAGCTGTCGTTGGCGCCGGTAAAGTCGAGCGTGAACTGATCGCAGGCGCCCGAGATGCAGGTAGGCGTGACGCCACTGAAGTCCATCAGCGTGGTGTGATTGTCACCCAGCGCAAAGATGTCGAAGCCCCGGCTGCCCGCGCCCTGGAACTGCAGCGACTTCGACGCCACGGCCTGGGTGCCCGACGCGAACGACGCGGCGGAATGGGCCAGGTAGTTGAAGTTCATCGTCAGCGCCCCTGACAGGGCGGCTTGCGGCGGAATCGGCAAGGGTTCGTCCGCGGCATTCTGGGCGCCGGGCGGAAGCCCCGGGCCGACGGTGATCTTGGCGTCGTTGCCGCCATTGCCACCCACGTTGATGGTCGTGTCCACCCGCACGCTGGGCGACGCGATGGCCGGGCTGGCAGGGCTGACCAGGCTTTGCAGCACCGCGGCCTGGGCAAAGGTCTGCGAGGTGCCCGCCGCGTTGGTGATCTCGACCGTCGCGAAGTCGGTCTTCAGCGCGTCGAGCGACGGCCCCTGCACCTGGATGCGCCCGCACAAGGTGCCGCAGGCGGAGGTGGCGGTCACCAGGCCGGCCCAACTCGGGTCCAGCGACCAGGCCAGCTGAATATTGCTTCCGGTGGAGCGGTTGTGGTCGCGCTTGAAGACGCCCAGGTAGTAGCCCGGGTCGATCGCGAGGCTGGCACTGGCGCCGACCAGCACGCCGCGATCGGTATCGAAACCATCGATCGCGATGCTGGTCGTCTGCAGTGTCGAGGCCGGGCCGTTGCTGCTGGTTGCGAAGCCGTTGTGCAGGTTCGAGACCGCGATCGATTGCGTCAGGCTGCTGGCCGTGGGCTGTGCCAGCACTGCGTTCGACATGAGCAGCCCGAGGCCGATGCACAACAGGCTGCCTGGAAATTGAACAAATCGCATGAGCAATACCCTCGGGTTCCATGCAAGCCCGAGTCGGCCGGCATCTTGTTTCCTACGTTCGAGCCGTCTCGGGGTCAATGTGTGACCCAGCGGACAGACCCCCTTGAACGAAGGGTAACAGAAAGTTATGCCGAATAAAGGTTGCATTTCCCATGTGACATGGTTTCGTCAGGGATGTGCAACAACATGAGGCGCGCAGTCGGTTTCAGGCGCAGTCTCTGCGCCGAGGTGGCGGTGTGGTGTTATATGGGATTCAGGTTTTCAGAATTGCGCGCTTTTGGCCGTGTTCAGGTGCCCCAGATGCGCGGGGTGTGACGCGGTGAGCACCATGCCAGTGCGCGCCATTTCTGGCGTATGGCCCGAACCAGCGTTTGCACCGGTTCCACCCGGGAGCCCAGCACCCGTAGCACCACCAGGCCGGGCTGGGCTGAACTGACACCGGCGGTTGATAAATGGGATGATTGACCATTTCTTGGGTGATTCGCCTGGTCCGACTCGATCACAGCGCGGGCAGAGTCGACCAGCGCTCTGCGTCGGGTGTCGACCAGCGCCGTGCCGCTGGCGAACCACAGGCTGGCCAGCACCCGCCGGCCGGCCCAGCCCGGGCCACTGTCCAGCAACCTGGCATCGTCGGCACGGATCAGGCAGCGATCCAGCCAGATGTCCTGGATCTCGACATATTGCCGGTAGCTGCCGCGCCGCCAGGCTTCGTCGGCCGCGGGCAGGCCGAGCGCCAGGATGTCGCAACCCATCATCTCGGCGCCAGGTGCGAGTGTGGCGTGGAGGCGGTTGTGCGCCAGGCAGCCGTCGTAGGCAATGGTTTCGAGCGGCAGCCATTCGAGCCGGGCACCTTCTGCCAGGCGCAGGTTCACGTCCTGCACCGCCGTGGCGCCGTTGCTGCGGTAGAAACGCGTCGCACCGGGCGTCGTGATCAGCGCGTGGGTGCCCGGGCCCAGGTCGGCGTCGATGCGCAACTCGTCTCCACCGACGATGCCGCCCGGCGGATGCACCAGCACGTGGTGGCAGATGGCGTCGCCCTCGGGGTACAGGCGCTGCAGCACGCGCAGCGGGCCGCTGTGACGGTCGTGCGCAACGGTTCGTGGTGCGCCGTCGGTGCCATTGGCGTCCAGCCGATACGTGAGTTGAAGTGTGCCCAGCCAGCTCATCGGTGGTCAGGCCGCCAGCGTGGTGCGGCGGTACATCTCGACGATGTGGTCGCCCGCGCTGATCGGCGGGTAACGCGCCGGGCGGCCGTCGCCCTGGCAGGTGGGCAGCACCTCGACCTGGGCGTGAAAGTCGATGTCGAAGAAATACGCCACTGAGCGGCGATCGCGCCCGCTCACGGCGTTGACGACGCGGTGCAGGTTGGAGCGATACAGGTCGTTGGTCCAGCGCTGCATCAGGTCGCCCACGTTGACGACGAAGCTGCCGGGCAGCGGCCGGGCATCGATCCAGACAGGCGATTCGTCGCCGCTCTGCGGGGTGGCGCGCACCTGCAGGCCGCCGCTGTTGTCCTGTGCCAGCAGCGTGATGCCGCCCCAGTCGGTGTGGGCGCCCGAGCCGATCTGGCCGTCGTGCTGGCTGGCCTGTTGCGGCGGGTAGTGCAGCAGGCGCAGCACCGGCATGGGGTTGAGCAGGAAGGGCTCGAAATGGTCGCGCGGCAGGCCCAGGCCGAGAGCGATCAGGCCCATGAGGTGGTGGCCGAGCTGCGCAAGTGTGTCGGCGTAGGCCTCGCAGGTCGACCTGAAGCCCGGCACCAGCGTTTCGTCGGGCCACTGGTTGGGGCCATGGTTGGGTGTGCCGGCGCGCACCAGCGGGTGGTCGGGCGCCAGGTCACGGCCGAGGTAGAAACTCTCCTTCAGGTCGGCGGGCCGACCGGCATCCAGGCTTTGCCAGCCGATGGGGTCGAAGCCGCGTTGCAGGCCCACCGAGCGGTCGATGTGCCAGCGTTGTTTCACCTCGTCGGGCAAGGCGAAGAAACGGGCGTCGGCGTCGAAGACGGCATCGACCAACGCCTGCGACACGCCGTGACCGACGATGTAGAAAAAGCCGTGGCGCCGCGCCGCTGCGTCGATCGCTGCGGCTACGCTGGCGACGCCGGCTGGGTCGGCACCGAAGCTCGGGGCGAGGTCGATGACGGGCAGTTCGGCGGGTGAGGGGAGGCGGGGCGTTGTCATGGCGGGCTGAGTTCGAACGCTGGCAGGTTCAGCGCTGGCTCCAGAAGCTGCGGTGCAGCGCCGCGATCTCTTCCTCGACCTCGGTCAGCGGGCCCCACACCCGCAGCGGCTTCTGGCCACGCACGAAGACGTCGCGGCAGGGCAGGTCGAGCGTGGGGTTCTCGGCATGGTTGCCGGTGAGTTGCAGCAGGCGCATCTCACTCATGCCGTAGACCAGCCGGCCGATGTTCGCCCAGTACTGCGTGCCGGCGCACATGCAGCAGGGCTCGACGGTGGTGACCAGGGTGCAGTCCCAAAGATAGCCGGGCGGGTACAGGCGTGCGGCTTCACGCGCCAGCACCGCCTCGGCATGGTTGACGCTGTCGACATTGCCCTGTCTCAGCAGCACCGTCACACCGTCCGGCGCCGCCAGCACCGCGCCGAATGGGTGGTGGCCGGCCTGAAGCGCCGCCCTGGCCACGGCGTTGGCCTCGCGCAGCAGGGTTTGCTGCTGGGCGTCGGTCGGGTCGGCGTGCTGGAAGGTAGTCATGAGGTGGCGGGCAGGGCGGGTCGGTACCCGCGCAGTATCTCAATCCCGCCCGGGCTCAGTGTCCCTGCGAGCCGCGATGCGCCCAGCCGGTGGTGCGCCGTTCGACCACCGAGAACAACTCGTACATCGCCATCGCCATGGCGCCCACCACCACCAGGCCGGCGAACGCCAGGCCCATCTGCATCGAGCTGCCGGCGCTGATGAGCAGGTAGCCGATGCCTTCGTTGGACGCCGTCATCTCGCTCACCGTGGTGCCCACGAAGGCCAGCGTGATCGCCACCTTGAGTGAGCCGTAGAAGTAGGGCATCGAGCGCGGCAGCCCCACCTTCATCAGCACGTCCCAGCGTTTGGCGCCGAGCACACGCAACACGTCCTCGAGCTCGGGCTCCAACGTTGCAAGCCCGGTGGCAATGTTGACCATGATGGGAAAGAAGCTGATCAGGAAGGCCGTCAGCACCGCCGGCCCCACACCGATGCCGAACCACACCACCAGGATGGGCACGAAGGCCGCCTTGGGCAGGGCGTTGAACGCCGTCATCAGCGGATAGACAGCCGTGTAGGCCAGCCGCGAGCTGCCGATCAAGAAGCCCAGCAGGACACCCACCACGATCGAGAGGCCAAAGCCAGCCATCGTCACCCAGTAGGTGCGCCAGGCGTGGCCGGCCACCAGGCCGGCGTGTTCGGCCAGTGCGCTCCCGATGCCCAGCGGACTCGGGAAGATGAACTCCGAGACGTTGAAGCCGCTGCAGATCATCTGCCACACGAGCAGCGTCAGCAGCAAGAGCACCCAGGGCGAGGCCTGTTCCAGTCGTTTGGCGGGCATCGTCATGAGGCAACTTCGGTGGTGCGTGCGGCAGTCGATGCGCCGACTTGGGGTGCCGCGGTGCCAGCGCCGCGCATGGCACCGATGTGGCCACGTAGTTCGTGCACGATGTCGGTGAACTGCGGCGTGTAGGTCACCTCCAGATCACGCGGGCGGGGCAGGTCGATCTGGCGCTGCACCACGAAACGACCGGGGCTCCTGCTCATCACGTAGACCGTGTCGGCCAGGAAGACACTTTCGCGCAGGTCATGGGTCACCAGGATGACGTTGAATTTCTGCGCAGCCTGCAGGTCTCGCAGGATGCACCAGAGCTCTTCGCGAGTGAACGCATCGAGCGCGCCGAACGGTTCGTCGAGCAGCAGCATCTTGGGCTCGTGGATAAGCGCGCGGCAGATGCTGGCGCGCTGCTGCATGCCACCCGAGAGCTGCCAGGGGAACTTGTCGGCGTAGCCATCCAGCCCCACGCTGGCAAGCAGGGCGCGCGCCTTGGCTTCGTACTCGGTCTTCTTGGCCTTGTAGTTCGAGCGGTAGGGCTCGACGATCTCCAGTGGCAGCAACACGTTTTGCAGCGTGGTGCGCCAGGGCAGCAGGCTCGACGCCTGAAACGCCATGCCGGTGATCTTGAGCGGGCCTTTCACCTCCTGCCCACCGATGATCACCGTGCCCTTGCTCGGGCGCTTCAGCCCGGTGGCCAGCTTCATGAAGGTCGACTTGCCACAGCCCGACGGGCCGACGATGGCGATGAATTCACCCTCGCGCACCTTGAGGTTGATGTCCTCGACGGCGTAGTGACCCTGGGCCTGCAACTCGTCGTTGTAGGCCAGCCAGACGCCGTTGAAATCGACGAAGGCGGTCATGCTTATTTCTTCTTGGTGGCCGCGAAGATGTTGCGGTCGGCAGCGGCAGGCAAGTAGGCGCCGTTCCAGACCGATTCGGACTTGACGCGGTCCTTGGTGCCGAAGGCGTCGGACACATCACTGGCCATCAGCGCCAGGCGCGGCAGCTTGACTTCACCAAAACCTTCGGCCTTGGCGTCGGGCGTGAGGATGGTGGCGTCCAGCGCCAGGTTCAGGCGACGCAGTTCGAGGTCGGCGTTGACGATGCCGTCACGTTCCTTCACCGTGGCCACTGCCGCCTTGGGGTCGGCGATCACGTCTTTCACACCCTTGGTGAAGGCGCGCAGAAACGCCTTCACCGCCTCGGGGTTCTTCTTCAGGAACTCTTCGCCCACGATGATGGCGTTGCCGTACATCTTCACGCCGTATTGCGGATAGGGCAGCACGACGATGTCTTCGGTCTTGACTCCGCGCGCTTCGAGGTTGAGCAGCGAGGTGAACGAAAAACCCGTGATGGCGTCGATGTCGCCGCGCACCAGCATGGTCTCGCGCAGCGGCGGGTCCATGGCGGTCCAGCTCACGTTGCTGATCTTGTTGGCCTTGGCAAAGACCGGCCAGGCCTTGCGGCCGGCGTCGAACACCGGCGCGCCGAGCTTCTTGCCGTTCAGGTCCGAGGGTTGTGTGATGCCGCTCTTCTTGAGCGCCAGCACGGCTGCCGGCGTGTTGTTGTAGACCATCATCACGGCCACCGGCTTGTTGGGCGCCGTCGGGTTGTTGGCCTGGAACTCCATCAGTGCGGCCATGTCGGCAAACCCCATGTCGTAGCTGCCCGAGGCCACTCGCGTGACGGTGCCGCCCGAGCCATTGCCGGCGTCGACCGCCACATTGAGCTTCTCGGCCTTGAAGTGGCCCTTGGCCACCGGCACCAGGAAGAGTGCGGCCGGGCCTTCGAAGCGCCAGTCGAGCTGGAACTTGATGGCCGTCTCCTGCGCGGCAGCCGGCGACAGCTGGGCCGACAGCAGGATGCCCGTGGCGCAGGCCAGCAGCGAGCGGCGGGTGTGGGTGAGGGCGGTGTTCGGCTGGTGGGTGGCAGACATGCAAAGGCTCCGGGTGTCGTGATCGATCCCGGAACCTTCGCAAGAAGCGTGCTCAGCGCGTGCGGCCGCGGCTGCCCTGACCCTATCTCAACATGTCGCTCAAGGTGCGCGCCACCACCTTGGTGGCGCGTTTCAGGTCGTCGAGGACGATGTGTTCGTCGGCGCGTTTGGCATTGCTCTCGAGCACGGTGCGTGGCCCGGCACCGTAAATCACCGCGGCCACGCCGTAGGCGCCGTACAGGCGTACGTCGGTGTACAGCGGTGTGCCCGAGGTCGGGATCTCGACGCCGAACACCTCGCGGCCGTGGCGCTGCAGCGCATCCACGAGCGGGCGGTTGTTGTCCTGCGGCTTCAGGGCCAGCGCCAGCAGGATGCGTTTGATGTCGACCGTCACGCCCGGGCATTGCGCCACCACCCACTGGATCAGCTCGCGCACCTCGGCTTCGACGGCCACCGCGTCCTCCTCGGGGATCATGCGGCGATCGAGCTTGAGCACCACCTTGCCGGGCACCACATTGGTGTTGCTGCCCCCCTCGATGCGCCCCACGTTGAGGTAGGGATGCGTGATGCCGGCCACCATCGAGCGGCGTGCTTCGAGCACCTTGTTGTGCGCGTACAGCGCGGTGAGCAGTTTGTTGGCCGCCTGCAGTGCGTCGACACCCGTGGTCGGGTAAGCGGCGTGTGAGGCCAGGCCGTTGAGCGTGACTTCGAGCTGCAGGCAGCCGTTGTGAGCCGTCACCACCTGGTAGCTGAAGCCGGCGGCGATCAGGAAGTCGGGCTTGGTCAGCCCCTGGCGCAGCAGCCAGCCCGGGCCGAGTTCACCGCCGAATTCCTCGTCGTAGGTGAAGTGCAGCTCGAGCGTGCCGCGCAGCCGAGCGCCGTGCGCCTGCATGGCTTCGAGCGCACGCAGGGCGTAGGTGTAGGTGGTGAAGTCGCTCTTGCTCACGGCGCTGGCGCGGCCGTAGAGCTTGCCGTTCTCGATCTGGCCGCCGTAGGGCTCGTGCACCCAACCTTCACCGGGCGGCACCACGTCACCATGCGCGTTGAGTGCGACGGTCGGGCCGCCGCCGCCGTAGTGGCGGCGCACGATCAGATTGGTCAGGCTTTGCAGGCCGTAGTCGCGCACCAGGGCGCTGGGCACCGGGTGTTGTTCGACCTGCAGGCCCATGCTGGTGAGCAGGTCGGCGGTGCGTTCTGCGTGGGGCGCGTTGTTACCGGGCGGTGTGTCGGTGGGTACCTGCACCAGCGCCTGCAAGGTGGCGACCTGTTCGTCGAAATGGGCGTCGACCCAGGCGTCGAGTTTCGAGTAGTAGGTCATCTCAGTTCCGCCCGGCCGTTGCGTGGATGGTGCGTGTCGCCTTGCGGGACAGCGAGTGGTGGGAGCTTGGGGAGGTCATGGCAAGGCCTTCGGGGCTGGGATGGGGAAACAAGGTGGATGTGGTGAACGAGGCGCGGTGGCGCAGGCGGCAAATCAGTGCGACGCGGCGGCGACTGGCTGGTCGGCAAGTGCCTCGACGAGACGCTCGAACGCGCGCACCGCCAGGTCGGCGTCGTGGTTGCTCACCACTTCGAGCGGGTTGTGGCTGATGCCGCCGTTGCCGCCACGCACGAAGAGCATGGCCTGCGGCAACAACTCGTGCAGCTTCATGGCGTCGTGGCCGGCGCCGCTGGGCAGGCGGTGCACCGGCAGGCCGAGCGCAGCCACGGCCGTTTCCCAGCGCGCCTGCCAGGCCGGGGCACTCGGTGCGGCGCTGGCACGCATGGTCTCCTCGAGCAGGAAGTGCAGGCCGCGGCGCCGGCAGATGGCGCCCAGTTCGGCCAGCACGTCGGTGGCCAGGGCGTCGCGTGCGGCATTGCTGGTGGCACGCAGATCCAGGCTGAAACGGCAGCGCCCGGGCACCACATTGATCGAGCCGTTCGGCACCTCGAGCATGCCCACGGTACCGACACACACGGCCGGCTCACCCCCGGCTTCGGCCTGGAACGGCTCGGCGGCGCGGCGTTCGACATAAAGCGCCAGTTCGGCCGCGGCCGCTGCGGCGTCGCGGCGCCGGCCCATCGGTGTGGTGCCGGCATGGCTGGCCATGCCGATGAACTCGCCCAGGTAACGCACGCTGCCGTTGATGGAGCTGACCACGCCCAGCGGCAGGCCGAGCTCGGTGAGCACCGGGCCTTGTTCGATGTGCACCTCGACAAAGCCGAGGTAACGCGACGGGTCGCGCCTGATGGCGGCGATGTCCTGCGGGTTCAGCCCCGCCGCGGCCATCGCCACTCGCATCGGTACACCGTCGGCATCGAGCTGATCGAGCCAGCCCATGTCGAACTGGCCGATCAACGCACCCGAACCGAGGAAGGTCGCCTTGTAGCGCTGGCCTTCTTCTTCGGCGAAGCCCACCACCTCGATGCCGAACGGCAGGCGCCGTCCCGCGGCTTTCAGCCCGGCCACCACGGCCATGGGCACGAAGATGCCCAGTCGGCCGTCGTATTTGCCGCCGTTGCGCACGGTGTCGTAGTGGCTACCGGTGAGCAGGCGCGGTGCGTCGGCTTGCGGAGCACCGGTCGCGTCACCCGCGTGATACACGCCGACGACATTGCCGACGGCATCGATGCTGACCTCGTCGAAGCCGCAGTCGTTGGTCATCCACGCCATCAGTTGGCGGGCGCAGGCGCGGTGGGCGTCGGTGAGGTAGGTGACGGTGAGTTGGCCCAGCTCGGCATAACCCGGGTCGCTGTGAACGGCGAGTTGTTCGGCCCAGTCGAGCACCCGGTCACCCTGAGTTGGTGCGACGCCAAAGGCATCGGCCAGGCGCAATTCGGCGATGCGGTGGATGTTGCGCAGGCATTCGGCCAGTTCCCAGTCGGGCTGGCCGGCCAGACGGCGCTCGAAGGTGGCGATGATGTGGTCGCGGTGCAGGCCCACGCCGCGTGCGCCACGCACCGCCAGGATGAACGGCCAGCCGAAACGTGCGTTGTACGCCGCGTTGAGCTGCTGGATGTGCGCGAACTCGGCCGGGCTGCAGTCGGTGAGGCCGGCCTTGCCCTGCTCGTTGGTCGACTCGGCGGTGAGGGTCTTGCTCACCATGGCCTTGCCGGCCAGTTCGGGGTGGGCGCGCACCAGGGCGATCTGCTCGTCGCGGCTGGCGCTGTCGACCACCGCGGCGAGCGCGAGCTTCAAGGCGTCGAGCGAGGCATACCCACCGGCAGGCCGCTGCGGCCAGGCGCGTTCGGCGATCCAGGGGCTGTGTTCGTAGGTGCCGTGCAGCAGGGCGACGAAGGTGGGCTGGTCGGCCGCGTTGATCTCTGCGAGTGTGGGCATGGGTGAGGCGGGTGCAGGTGGGCTGGTTACGGGCCGAGGCCCGTGGTGAGAAGAGGGTTGTTCACCAAGGTGGGCGACAGGTCGGTCGACCAGAGGGCTGTGCGTGGCGCCATGCGAAGGCCGTGGGGACGAGGGCCAACGGCCGTTCAGCGCCGCCAGACGAAGGCGCTGTTGGCGTCGAAAGGGTGGGTGGTTGTCCAGTGCCGCGCGATGTCGACACGCCGGCAGACCCACACCTTGTCGTGCGCCTGGATGTGGTCGAGGAAACGCTGCAAGGCGCGCATGCGCCCCGGTCGACCCAGGATGCGGCAATGCATGCCGATGCTCATCATGCTGGGCGACTCGGCGCCTTCGGCGTAGAGCACATCGAAGCTGTCGCGCATGTACTGAAAGAACTCGTCGCCATGGCTGTAGCCCTGCGGCAGCGCGAAACGCATGTCGTTGACGTCGAGTGTGTAGGGCACAACCAGATGCGGCGCCAGACTGCCGTCGGTCTTTTCGACCTGCAGCCAGAACGGCAGGTCGTCGCCGTAGTAGTCGCTGTCGTACTCGAAGCCGCCGAAGTCGGCCACCAGGCGGCGCGTGTTGGGGCTGTCGCGGCCGGTGTACCAGCCCGCCGGCCGCGCACCGGTCAGGTCCTGGATGATCTGCATGCCGATGCGCAGGTGCTCCCGTTCGGTGGCTTCGTCGATGGCCTGGTAGTTGATCCAGCGCCAGCCGTGGCAGGCGATCTCGTGGCCGAGTTCGACGAAGGCCGCCGTCAGCTCCGGGTGGCGCTGCAGCGCCATGCTCACGCCGAACACCGTGAGCGGCAGGCCGCGCCGCTCGAACTCGCGCAGCAGCCGCCACACACCCACACGTGAACCGTATTCGTAGATGCCTTCCATGCTCAGGTGCCGGGCCGGGTAGGCCGGCGGGCTGAACATCTCGGACAGGAACTGCTCGCTGCCCGCGTCGCCATGCAGCACCGAGTTCTCGCCGCCTTCTTCGTAGTTGAGGACGAACTGCACGGCCACCCTTGCGCCGCCAGGCCAATGGGCGTGCGGGGGCTTGCGGCCATGGCCGACAAGGTCGCGGGGGTAGGGCAGGGAGGTCTGGTCGGTCATGGTTGGAGGGTAGGGCGGCAGGATCGTCAACCCAGGCGGCCGACGGGCCGGGCCTGAGGTCATGGTTCGATGGGCGTGGCTCGAAACGGGGGCTAGAGGGGTGCGAAGGTGGCTGCGCTATCGAGCGGTTGCAGCACCGCGGCCAGGTCGTTGACGCGTGGGTTCAGCCGCAGGTTGCGTTCGACATTGCCCAGGTGGTGCGTCAGCAGCGCCACTGCCGCTTCGGCATCACCACGTTCGAGCGCGGCGACGATGTCCTCGTGTTCGGCCTGCGACTGCTCGGCCGAATGCGAGCTCTGGTACATCAGCGATATCAGCGAGCTGCGGCTGAGCAGGTCGGCCAGGATCTGCGCCAGCGCCTCGTTGCCCATCAGCCGCGCCAGCATCACGTGGAAGTCGGCCAGCAGCCGGGTGCGGCCGGTGACGTCGGTGCGGGCAATCGCCTCCTGCTCGGCGCGCAGATGGTCGCGCAGTTGCGCCACCTGCTCGGCTGTGATGCGCTGCGCCAGTTCGCGCACCATGGCGGCTTCGAGCATCAGCCGCACCTCGAAGACCTGGCGCGCCTCCTCGACGCTGGGCTGCGCCACACAGGCGCCACGCGCCGGTTCGAGCGTGACCAGCCGGTCGCGGCTCAACTGATTGAGCGCCTGGCGCACCAGCGTGCGGCTGACCTTGAAGATGTCGGCGATCTGCTGCTCCACCAGCCGGGTGCCGGGCATCAGGCGGCGCTCGACGATGGCGGCGGTGATGGCGTCGGCAATACGCTGCGTCATGCCGCCGGCCTCGACCTCGTCCACCCGATCGGGCTGGACTGCGGCTTGCATCGTCGGGCGAGGGACGGCGGGTTTGCGCGGCATGGTGGTCTCCTGACCCGGTCTGTGCGCTGCGGCAACGGCAGCGCCCGGGCGGCGTGGCGGGGGTTCTGGTGACCTCGGGTATGTGCCGGGATTGTGGGGCTTGTTCAGAAAACCAAAGTGTATACACTGAAGAAAACCGTGCAAGCCCGGGTCGAACCCGAGGCCCGCACAGCAGATCAACGAATCGAAGGATCACCATGGGCCAGCTCACCACCCATGTGCTCGACACCATGAACGGCTGCCCTGCGGCGGCCATGGCCGTGCGGCTGTACCGGGTCGAAGCCGGCGGCGCCACGTTGCTCGCCGACCTGGTGCTCAATGCTGATGGCCGCGCCGGTGCGCCGCTGCTCACCGGTGCCAGCCTGGTGGCGGGGCGCTATCGCCTGGTGTTTGCAGTGGCGGCCTACTTTCGCGGCCGCGGTATCGAACTGCCCGAGCCGCCGTTTCTGGACGAGGTGCCGCTCGACTTCGGCCTGGCAGACACCGGCGCGCATTACCACGTGCCGCTGCTGGTGAGCCCCTGGTCGTACGCCACCTACCGCGGCAGCTGACCCGGCGGCCACACGAAGTGGTTGGCGGTCTTGCCGGCGCGTCGACTATCGCGGCCCGTCGCGGTGCGACGCGGCACTTCACAACCCGGCACGACCATTGCACCTGCCACTCACCTACACCTCATGCCCGGAGCTTGCCGATGACGTTCGATCTCACCCGCCGCTTGTCGACCCGCCGTTCGTCGACCCTGCGCCTTGGCGCACTGGCCCTCAGTTGGGCCGCCGCCGGCCTGCTGCTTGCGCCAGCCGCGCAGGCCGCCTGGCCTGACAAGCCAATCCGTATCGTCGTGACCTTTGGTGCCGGTGGTGCGAGCGACATCGTCGCCCGCGTCATCAGCGAGCCGCTGGGCAAACTGCTCGGCCAGGCCGTGGTGGTGGACAACAAGCCCGGCGCGGGCGGCACCATCGGTGGTGCCGAGGTGGTGCGCTCTGCGCCCGATGGCTACACGCTGATGCTGGCCAATTCCACACCGCTGTCAATCGGCCCGTACACCGTGCCCAAGCTGCCGTATGACCCGATCACCAGCTTCACCCACATCACCATGCTGGGCACAGCGCCGGTGTTGTTCATGGCCAATCCCAAGTCCGGCCCTGCCAGCCTGAAGGACGTGTCCAAGGCGGCCACCGCCACACCCGGCTACACCTTCGGTTCGGGCGGCCCGGGCTCGATCGGCCACATCATGGGTGAGATGCTCAAGGACGCGCAGGGCTTCCAGATGGTGCACGTGCCCTACCGCGGCGGTGCACCCATGACCACCGATCTGGTGGCAGGCACCATCCCCGTGGGCATCGACGTGATCACCGCCTACGTGCCCCTGCTCAGGTCGGGCCAGATCAGGGGCCTGGCCGTGACCAGCAAGGTGCGTACACCGCTGGCGCCCGAGGTGCCCACGATGGCCGAACTCGGCCTGCCCAAACTCGAACACGAAAACTACTTCGGCGTCTCGGGTCCGGCCGGCATGCCCAAGGACGTGGTCGACAAACTCACCAAGGCCATCGGCGAGGTGCTGGCCCAGCAAAACGTGATCGACCGGTTCAAGGAGCAAGGCATCACGCCGCTCAAGCTGGGCTCGGCAGACTATGCCGCCTATGTGTCGCGCCAGGTCGTCGAGTGGGCGCCGGCGATCAAGCGGGCCGATCTGAAATAGTCAGGCCGCCAGCTCGCTGCACTCGCGCGCACCCACCATGTAACCAGCGATCGTCTTGATGGAAACCTACCTGCTCGACTGGGCCAACCTGCTGCTGCGCTGGTTGCACGTCATCACCGCCATCGCCTGGATCGGCTCGTCGTTCTACTTCGTCTGGCTCGACAACTCGCTGGTGCCCCCCACCGACGACGCGGCCAAGGCGCGTGGTGTGGGCGGCGAGATCTGGTCGGTGCACGGCGGCGGTTTCTACAACGCGCAGAAGTACCCGGTCGGCCCGCAGAAGATGCCGGCGCATCTGCACTGGTTCTACTGGGAGAGTTATTCGACGTGGTTGTCGGGCTTTGGCCTGTTCACCATGCTCTACCTGTGGAACGCGGCCAGCTTCCTCGTCGACAAGACGGTGCTCGACTGGTCGCCCACCGTGGCGGGCGCCGCGTCGCTGGGCTTCCTGGTCGCGGGCTGGTTGGTCTACGACGCCATCTGCCGCTTCGTCGGCCAGGTGAAGAAGCCCGACGGCAGTCTGGCGACCGGCAACGACACCCTGGTGCTGGGCCTGCTGTTCGTCTACACCGTGGCCGCCACCTGGCTGGCCTGCCAGCTGTTCGCGGGGCGCGCGGCCTTTCTGCTGATGGGCGCCATGCTGGCCACCATCATGAGCGCCAACGTGTTCTTCTGGATCATCCCGGGCCAGCGCATCGTGGTGAAAGAGCTCGAGGCCGGCCAGCCGCCCACCGCCATCTACGGCCAGCGCGGCAAACAACGCAGCGTGCACAACACCTATTTCACGCTGCCGGTGCTGATTGCCATGCTCAGCAACCACTACGGCATGCTCTACCAGCACCCGCACAACTGGGCGGTGCTGGCGGCACTGATGCTGGTGGGTGCACTCATCCGTCAGTTCTTCGTGGCGCGCCACAAGGGCAAACAGATGTGGCCGCTGGTGGTGGCGGCGCTGGCCATCCTGGCCATCTTGATCGTGTGGCTGGCGCCCGCGCCGCTGACCGCGCAACAAAAGGCCGCCGCCGCCACGCGGGTGAGCTTCGCCCAGGTGCAGCAGGTGGTCGCCCAGCGCTGCATGATGTGCCACAACGAGCAGGTGCAGCAAAAAGGCGTGGCCCTGCACAAGCCCGAACTCATCCTCAAACACGCCGCGGGCATCCAGCAGATGGTGGTGCTGCAGCGCCTCATGCCGCTCAACAACGCGACGGGCATCACCGAAGACGAACGCGCCCTCATTGGCCGCTGGTTTGCCGCGGGTGCCTCGCCGCAGTAGACCCGATCCCGATCCTGATTCGGACACCGACCGGTCCGGACTTCGATCCGGGTCCGGATTGCCTGATCCAGATTCCTTTCTCACGCTCGCGTTCGATCAGATTTCGCAGTGGCAGGCCGAGCCTCATCGGCATCACAACACCTGGAGACATTGCCCATGAACACCAACGCCGCCGTTCACCCGGTCGACGAACGATTGCCCGCGCCGCGGCTCACCGCGCTGGGCCTGCAACATGTGCTCGTCATGTACGCTGGCGCCGTCGCTGTGCCCCTCATCGTCGGGCGTGCCCTCAAGCTCAGCCCCGAGCAGGTGGCGGTGCTGATTTCGGCGGATCTGTTTTGCTGCGGCATCGTCACCATCATCCAGTCGCTCGGCCTGGGTGGCCTGTTCGGCATCCGCCTGCCGGTGATGATGGGGGTGACCTTCGCCGCCGTGGGCCCGATGGTTGCCATGGCCAACGCCACGCCGGGGCCTGAAGGCGCCCGCGCCATCTTTGGCGCCATCATCGGCGCGGGCATCGTCAGCATCCTCATCGCGCCGCTGGTGAGCCGGCTGCTCAAGCTGTTTCCACCGGTCGTCACCGGCACCATCATCCTGGTGATCGGTGTCAGCCTCATGCGGGTGGGTGTGGGCTGGGCGATGAACGGCCAGCCCTTCCAGGCGCAGAACGTCGATGTGCCCAAACTCGTCGCCATGGTCGACAAGGCCAAGGCCGATGTGGCGATGGCAGCAGCGAGTGCAGCGCCCGGGGCGTCGATGCCCGCGATGAAGTTGCCCGGCCCGGTGCCGATGGTCGGCAACCCGGGCTACGCCGCACTCGACGGCCTGGCCATCGCTGCTTTCGTGCTGGTGGCCATCCTGCTGATCACCAAGTACGCCAGGGGGTTTGTCGCCAACATCGCCGTGTTGCTGGGCATCGTGGCGGGTTGTGTCCTGGCCAGTTTCATGGGCCGCATGAACTTCGACAAGGTCGCCAAGGCCGGCTGGTTCGACGTGGTCACACCCTTCGCCTTCGGCATGCCCACGTTCGATGTGGTGATGATCCTCACCATGGTGCTGGTCATGATCGTGGTGATGATCGAGTCGACCGGTATGTTCCTGGCCCTGTCGGACATCACCGGCAAACCCATCGGTCAGAAGGAACTCGCCGCCGGCCTGCGCACCGACGGCCTGGGCACCCTCATCGGCGGCATCTTCAACACCTTCCCGTACACCAGCTTCAGCCAGAACGTCGGCCTGGTGGGTGTGACGGGTGTGAAAAGCCGCTGGGTGTGTGTGGCGGCAGGCGCCATCATGGTCGTGCTGGGGCTGCTGCCCAAGATGGCCGCACTGGTCGAAAGTGTTCCGCAGGTGGTGCTCGGCGGCGCCGGCCTGGTGATGTTCGGCATGGTGGCCGCAACAGGCATTCGTATCCTCGGCGGCATCGACTTCAAGGCGCGCAAACACGACCTCTACATCGTCGCCATCTCGGTCGGCTTCGGCCTCTTACCGCTGGTCGCCCCGCGCTGGACCCAGCAGATGGCCAAGAGCCTGCACCCGCTGATGGAAAGCGGCATCCTGCTGGCGGCGCTGTCGGCGGTGCTGCTGAACGTCTACTTCAATGGCGCCAAGGGTGATGTGGGCGATGTGGTGGCGGCGGCCAAGGCGCAGGACGGGCATGCCTGAAGTCGCGGAGCCAGTCTGAGTGATCCCGGGTGAGGGTCGGCGACCACCATATTTGCATCGGCGTGGAATAAACGGCCGGCTCACGGTGTTTACCGACTCGAGCCGGCGCCTGCTTCGGTCGGCTCGACACGCGCCACCGGCAGGGCAGGTCGGGGCGTCACGACACCCCCAACCAGGACCTCATCATGCTTGCAAAGTCAGCGCGTCACCTGTTTCCCCTCACGCTCTTGCTGGTGGCCACGGCCGCCGTCGCGTCGCCCGACCGCGCCGTGCTCCTGAAGTTCGACGGCGCCATCGGCGTGGATCCTCTCACCGCAGCGGGTGGCGTCGATGTGCCGAACGTCGTCCGGGGCATCAACCCAGGGGGGCGAGCCTGGGTGATCCGCAAGCTGCAGGCCAAGGTGTTCGCCAACGCCACGGTCGCGATCAGCGGCAAGGGCCTGCTGTTCTCCAGCGGTGAACTCATTGCCACGCGTGGTGGGGTGACCCATGTCGCGGCCACGCTGGCCTGCGGCGCGGCAGATGCCACGGCGCTGAAGTACACCACCGCCCCGTTCGAGCTGAACGCGGCCGGCAACTTCAGCATTCGCGGGCCCTTGCTCGACGGTGCGAACACCGCCGTGCTGCCGGCCAGTTGCGCCAACCCTCAGCTGCTGATCCGCTCGGCCAACCCGACCACAGGAGCCGCGGGCGGCTGGTTCGCCGCAGGCATCCTGGACAACGACGACTGATCGTCAGCGCTTGCGGGCGCTCGACTTCTCATGAATCCAGGTCGCTGGCACACCCCGCTCGAGTGCCGGCGGCCTGGCTCTCAGCGTTTCACCCCCGACGCCTGCGTGGCGCCGATCGTCTGCTGGTACACCTCGCTGCTCAGGCGCGCCAGGGTCTCGCGGGGCAGTTCACCGACCAGGGCATAGCCGAAGCTGCCTTCGGTCCAGTAGAAGCTGCGGGTGTTGTCGCGACTGGCAAAGCTGAAGGCCGTGTGGCCCGTGAGGTCACTGGGCGTGTCGTCGTGGTCGGGCGCGGCGCCGGCTGCGGTGCTCGCGCTACCCGTTCCGCCGGATGCACCCGAGGCCACCTGGTCGATGACGCTGAGGTAGAGCGTCAGGCGCTGGCCGCTCCTGTCCTCGTACATGAACTGGGCGCGGGTGGCGCTTGCGCCGCCGGTGTCGCCGGGCAGCAGGCGCCCGCCGACGAGGCTCCAGCCGAGTTCGGTGAGTGCAGGCAGCTTGAGCGGGCGGCCCAGGCGGCGCGACAACCAGCGCAGCAGTTGATCTTGTTCGCTGGCGACCACCTCGACGGGGCGGCGTGTATCGGCTGCATAGACCACGTGGGCCACCATGGCGTCGCGCATCAGGCCGCGCGCCAGGCTTTGGGTGTCGGCGGGTTGTGCCTGGGTCGACCAGGCGCCGTGGCCCATCCAGCCGCCGGCCAGTCCCAGGCCGAGCAACACGCTGGCGGCCAGGGCCTGGGGCCAGAGCTCCCCGCCCAGCCATCCGGCGTGGCGGCGCTTGCGCGCAGCGGCCAGCAGGGCCAGCGGCACGGGTTCGGCCAGTGCCTCGAGTTCGAGCGCGCGCAATTGCTCGTTCTGTTTCTGCCAGTCGGCGACGGCGCTGCGCGCTGCGTCATCGCGGCCAAGCGTGGCTTCGACGAGGGCCGCATCGGCGTCGTCGAGCTGATGATCGACGTAGGCGTGCAGCAGGTCCTGTTCCGACATCGGCCTGTACTTTGGCGGGGGGCGTGTCATCGCCGACCTCCGATCACTCGCCACGGCTTGCCGGCTGGCGGTTTCAATTCGGTCACCGAAGGTGTGACCGTCGTGCCTGGGCTGGCGGCTGCGTCGGTGGGGCGCTCCGTCACCTGCGCAGGGCCAGCTGAGTTGGTGGTGGTGGTCGGTGCCATCCGTCGGGGGGCTGCTGCCGCGGCCATGGCCCCAGGTGCGGCCATCGCTGCCCGCATTGCAGCGCGAGCGCGCGACAGGCGCGACATCACGGTGCCCGGCGGCAGATCGAGCACCTTGGCCACCTCCGCATAGCTGAGCTCCTCGATCACCACCAGCAGCAGCACGGCGCGTTGTGTTTCCGGCAGGGTGGCCAGCGCGCGCTGGGTGTCCATGCGCAGGGCGACGATGAGGCTGTCGTCATCGACATGACCCATGGCCTGGCCGTGGTCTTCCTCGGTCCAGGCTTCGTCGACACGCACCACGCGCATCTGGCTGGCCCAGAGGTTGTGCATGATGGTGAGCAGCCAGCTGCGCAGGCCGGCGCCTCCGCCGAACAGGCGCCACTTGCGCAGCGCCCGCTCCAGCGTGTCCTGCACCAGGTCGTCGGCGCGGGTGGCGTCACCCGTCAGAAGACGGGCGTAACGCCGCAGGCCGGGAATGTGCGGGACGAGGTCGCTCACTGCTGCTCAGGTCGCTCGGTGGCGTGCCTACTTGACGATCCGCCAGACGCCGTTGAAGCCGTCGCCGGTCTTGTCGCCGGGCTTGGTGTCCTTGATCCAGTAGTACAGCGGCTTGCCCTTGAGTGCCCATTGCTTGCCACCGTCGTCACGCGTGATGACGCTGTAGTCGCCGCTCGCCATGGGCGAATTGGCGCCGGCCATCAGGGGCGGCCAGTTTTTGGCGCAGGGGCCGTTGCAGACACTCTTGCCGCTGCCTGCGGTGTCCTTGTCGAAGGTGTAGAGCGTCATGCCGTTGGGACCGACAAGCATGCCGTCGGTCATCATGGCGGGGGCGGGGGCGGTGGCGCCGCCGGGCATGGACGAGCAGGCTTGCAAGGCGACGAGTGTGGCCGCGGCGGCCAGGCTGTAGAGAGGGCGCATGTTCATCGGTTGGCTCCATGGGTTGATGACATGCAGTAAACGCCTGCGGGCAGGTCTTTATTCCATCCGTTTCGAAAATTGACGGCTATCGTGTCTCGACGGTAGTTGTCACTGCCAACGTCTTTCGATACACCTCGTTGCCGATCCGCTCCAGGGCGTCGCGAGGCAATTCGCCAACCAGGGCGAAACCGAAATGGCTTGCGGTCCAGTACACGCTGTGGACGCTGTCACGGCTGGCGGTGTCGAGCACGATGCGTTGGCCGGCGCCCGGGAGCGGGTCGTCGTCATCGGTGGCACGCAGGGCCTGGGTCGGATCGGCGTCGGTGGAGGCTCTGGCCGACGCTTGCAACACGCTGAGGTACAAGGTCAGGCGCTGGCCGCCCTTGTCCTCGTACATGATTTGAGCGCGGGTGTTGCTTGCACCGCCGGAGTCGCCGGGAAGCAGGCGTCCACCGAGCGTGCTCCACCCGATGTGGGTAAGGTCGGGCAGTGTGACGGGTCGGCCCAGGCGGCGTGACAACCAGCTCAACAGCTGGTCCTGCTCGCGCATGTTCAGCTCGACCGGATGGCGTGCGTCGACGGCGTAGACGGCGTGCGCGACCATGGCGTCGTGCATCAGATCATGTGTGAAGCTGGTGGAGTCGACCTGCTGGTTCTGGGCCGTCCAGCCGCGGTGGCCGATCCAGCCGGCGCCGACGCCCAGCGCGAGCGCGACGCAAATTGCGAGGACCTGATGCCGGAGGTCGTGCCCGAGTCCATCGTCTGTGCGGTGGCTGCGGAGGTCGTCCGCGCTGGATGATCGAGGTTCAGGTTCGGTGTAGGGGTTGGCGTCGACACCGTGCAAGGGAGCGGCCCGCGTCTGCCAGGCGATGAAGGCGGCGCGAGCCGCTTCGTCCTGGCTCCGGGTTGATTCGGCCTCGGCCGTGGTTGGGGCATCGAGCTGATGCTCGATCGTGGCGTGCAGCATGTCCTGCTCCGAAATCGACCTGTCCTTGTGCGGGGTGTGGCATCGCCAGCCAGTGACCCCGCGCAGGGCGAGTCGGCAGGTGTTGCCGCTGCCGGGTGTGGGCGAATCGGGGCGCAAGGCGTGCGCCTGAGCTTGTAGCAGCAGCCGGAAGCGGCGCTGTAACGATTGATGTGCCGGCGAAATCGTGTGTGGTCCGCTCCTGTCCGGCTTGCACGGGCAGCGGCCGGCGGGGTCAGCGCGCCGGCTTCACCATCGGCAGGCCACGCTGGGCCCAGCTGCTCATGCCGCCATTGACGAATTTCACCTGGCTGTAACCGCGCTGCTTGAGTGCCTCGGCTACCTTGGACGAGCGGTTCTGCGTGTTGCACACCAGCAGCACCGGCTGGTCCTTGGGGATCTCGGCCAGGCGCTGGCCGATCTGGCTCATGGGCAGCAGACGTGCACCGTCGGCCACGCCCGTGGCGTGTTCGCTGGGCTCGCGGATGTCGAACACGACGGCGGACTTGTTCTTCAGCGCGGTGCGCATGGCGTCGAGGTCCACGGCTGGGGCACGTTGTGCCAATGCGGCGCCCGATGTGAGTGTCAAACCGAGCAGCAGGGCACAAGCGACACGTGCCGCAGCGCTGAATGGAGTCGAGGTGGTCATGGTGGGGCTTTCGGGCCGAAGATGGACGGGATGGCGGTAAGGGCAGCGCCGACCCCGCAATCTATCAGCATTGACTGATGTTTTGATCGGCGCGGCTTTGCGCCTGTTCGCCTGGCAGGCCGAGTGGCAGGTGGGCGCCTGTACCGGCCCGTGCCGCCGTGACCCACCGGTGGAAACCACTCACACAGTCTGACCGGCGCGGCCGCGATCATCCGCCATCAAGCTGTTGCCACCACCGCCACTCGCACCTGCCCATCGCACCATGACGTCGACCCCCACCTTCGCCCACGCGCCGCGCGAGTTCCTGCGTGCCCTGTACGACGCCGCCGTGCGCCGCGCCTTGCCGGCGGCTACCTTGGCGCCCCATTTGCCGTCGCCGCCCACAGGTCGCACGCTGGTGATCGGTGCGGGCAAGGCTGGCGGCGCCATGGCGGCGGCGCTGGACGCGGCGTGGCCGGCCGATGCGCCGATCGGCGGGCTGGTCATCACCCGTTACCACCACGTGCCGCCGGCCTACGCGGCGCGGCCTGGGCGCATCGAGGTGATCGAGGCGGCGCATCCGGTGCCGGACGCGGCCGGCCTGGCCGCCACCCGCCGCATCATCGATCTGGCGCGAGGGCTCACGGCCGACGACCTGGTGATCTGCCTGATCTCGGGCGGTGGCTCGGCGTTGTTGTGCCAGCCGGCCGAAGGCATCAGCCTGGCCGAGAAACAGGCCGTGAACAAGGCACTGCTGAAATGCGGCGCCAACATCGGCGAGATGAACACGGTGCGCAAGCACCTGTCGGCCGTCAAGGGCGGGCGCCTGGGTGCGATGTGTGCGCCCGCTCGCGTGCTCACCCTCACCATCAGTGACGTGCCGGGCGACGACCCGGCGGTGATCGCCAGCGGCCCCACGGTGCCCGACGAGACCAGTTGCGCCGAGGCGCTGGCCATCATCGATCGTTATCACATCACGCTGCCACCCGCCGCACGCGCCGGGCTCGAGAGCGGCACCTTCGAATCACCCAAACCCGGCGACGCCCGGTTTGCCGGCCACCACCTGGCCATGATCGCCACGCCGCAGCAAAGCCTGGAAGCCGCCGCCGCGCTGGCGCATGAGCAGGGGCTGGCGGCCTACATCCTGAGCGACGAACTCGAAGGTGAATCGGCCGAGGTCGGCAAGGTGCACGCCGCACTGGCGCGGGCGGTGGCGCGCCACGGCCAGCCGTTTGCGAGGCCCTGCGTGATCCTGTCGGGCGGCGAGACGACGGTGACGGTGCGCGCCGAACCCGGCGTGCAACTCGGTCGCGGTGGGCGCGCCGGTGAGTTCCTGCTCGGTTGTGCGGGAGCGTTGCAGGGCCAGGCAGGTGTGTGGGCACTGGCGGCCGACACCGACGGCATCGACGGTGTCGAGGACAACGCCGGCGCCGTCGTCACCCCGGACACCCTGGCGCGGGCTGCGGCGCTCGGCCATTCACTCACCGACCACCTGAGCCGCCACGATGCCTACGGCTACTTCGAGGCGCTGGGTGACCTGGTCGTCACCGGCCCGACCTTCACCAACGTGAACGACTTCAGGGCACTGCTGGTGCTTTGAGCGGCACCGGTGGTTGCAGACGCGGCGACGACGGCGCGTGGCCGGGGCGCCGTCTAAGGCCTTGCACCCTGGTCGCTGTCGAACTGGACGAAGGTGGCCTGTGCCGTGTCGAATGCCGTGTCGACATGGCCGCCGCCGCCCGACTGGTCGAGTGTGGCGCCGGACAGGGTGTCGGCATCGAGCGCCGTCGGGCCGCAGGGGTCGAACAGGGTGCTGAAGCGGTCACACATCTGCTGCGCCGAATCGTGGATGAGCCGGGCCTGGGCGCGCGCGTGTGGTTCTGGATGGGTGTCGCGCAGATGTTCGGCACGTTCGAGGATGGACAACATCGGCCCGCGCATGCCGTCGGCCACGTCCAGCAAGAAGCGCGACTTGAGCTCTTGCGCCAGTTCGGCCTTCTGGCGGCTCAGGCTCAGTGCCTGCAGCAACTCGGCCTGCTGGCGTGAGCGACGCAGCACATTGACCGTGAGCACGGTGATCACCAGTGTGACGAGTGCGCCCATGGCCAGCCAGAGTTCACCACGCGAGCGGCTGGCGGCGTAGACCTCGTCCGCGCCGCGGGCGGTGACGGCAAAGAGCGGGAAACCATCGAGCGCCCTGAAGCCGTACAGGCGTTCGATGCCGTCGATCGGGCTGACGCGGCGCAACTGGCCGTTGCGGCGCCCGCGCATCTCCTGCATCAACTCGCTGGCGCCTTGTTCTCGGCTGGCCAGCGTGGTGCCGGCAGCGGCGCGGGCCACCACCTGGCCATCGTTGCCCACCAGCGCCACGACGCCGTGTTGACCCAGCTCGGCCTGGCCGAGAAACCGCGCCACAAAGGCCGGTGACATGGCCACCAGCACCACACCGCCGCAGCGACCGTCGCCGTCGTCGATGGGCAGGGCCAACTGCATCAACCACTGGCCCGAGGCGTCGTCGACCTGGGTCTTGCTCACGAACGCGGCGTCATTGCTCGTGCTGCCACCACGCAGACAGTCGGCGAAGTAGTCGCCTGTGAGGTGGTCCTGGCGCGCAAGCGGCTGGCGGCTGCTGGCCACACTCTGCCCGTCGGCGTTGACGACGGTGACATGTGCTACAGCGTCCGCCGGCAGGCCCTTGAGCGCCGAACTCAGGTCAAGACGACTGCCCAGGCGCCGGTAGTCGGCCCGCACCTGGCGCGCCAGCTGATCGGCCCGGGCCAGGGTCTTGGCGCTGTGTTCGGCAAAGGCCAGCGCCAGGTTGTCGATGCCGGCTTCGGCCTGGCGGGTTTCGTGGGAATCGTCGCGCCGCAGTGACAGGCCGACCGTGAGCCACAGCGCCAGCACGACAAACCCCGCCAGCACCAGCACACCGGTAGCCGCTCCGCTGCCCGCGGCACGTGCGTTGTCGGCCAGTTCGGCGGCGCCAAAACCCGACAGCTGCCAAGCCCGATCGGAACCTGGTAGGGGGGCTGCTCGGGCGGATTCATTCATGGCGCGCAATTATGAAACTGAAACAGAACTGTTACGGCGAACGTGGCGGATCAGCCGCACAGGTACCTGGGTGCCACCCCGGCGCGCCCATCCAGTGTCGCCGCCGAGGGCGCCCTCAGGCCGAGGACATACATCGTCCGCCCCCCAAGGGCAGGAGTCAACGTGCGGCGGCTTGGCGCTGACTTCATAGGGTGCGAGGTGCAGTTTGCCGACTCACGGGCTGACCAACTCGCGCGCCAGGCGGTTGTGGCGCTCGACCAGCGGCGCCAGATCGACACCGGTGAGTTGGCCCTCACGCACACACACCCGGCCGTTCACCAGCGTATAGGCGGCGCCGGGCGGCTGGCACAACAACAGCGCGGCGAGTGGATCGTGCACCGCACCGCCGGCCAGGCCCAGGCCGTCCAGGCGGAACAGCGCCAGGTCGGCCGCCATGCCGGGCGCGATGTGGCCGATGTCGTCACGCCCCTGCACCTCGGCGCCGCCGCGGGTGGCGATCTCGAGCACATGGCGCGCACTCATCTCGGCCGGGCCGAGGTCGCAGCCGTAGACGGTGGTGCCGTTCGCATCCACGTCGGGTGGCGCCATGGCCCGGCCCACGCGCGCCAGCAGCAAGGCCTGGCGCGCTTCGGCCAGCAGGTGGCCGGCGTCGTTGCTGGCGCTGCCGTCCACCCCCAGGCCGACGGGTACACCGGCGTCGAGCATGCGGCGGACGGGCGCGATGCCCGAGGCCAGCCGCATATTGCTGCACGGGCAGTGCGCCACGCCGGTCCGGGTGGCAGCAAATCGGCCGATGCCGTGGGCGTCGAGCTTGACGCAGTGGGCGTGCCACACGTCGTCGCCCAGCCAGCCCAGGCTCTCGGCGTACTCCGTCGGCGTCTTGTCGAACCTGGCGCGGCTGTAGGCGATGTCGTGGTCGTTTTCGGCCAGGTGGGTGTGCAGCCGCACGCCCGAGCCGGCGCCGTAGCTGCGCGCGAGTCGGGCGCTGTCGCGCATCAGGCCTTCACTCACGCTGAAGGGGGAGCACGGCGCCACCACCAGCCGCAGCATGGCGTAACGGCCCTGGTCGTGATGGGTGTCGATCAGGCGCTGCGTGTCTTTCAGGATCGCGGCTTCGTCCTCGACCAGGTGGTCCGGCGGCAGGCCGCCAGCACTTTCGCCCACACTCATGCTGCCGCGTGCGGCGTGGAAACGCAGGCCGATGCCGCGCGCCGCCTCGATCGAGTGGTCGAGCGTCACGCCATCCGGGTAGATATAGAGATGGTCCGAACTGGTGGTGCAGCCCGACAGCAGCAACTCGGCCATCGCCACTTGCGTCGACACCTCGATCATCTCGGGTGTGAGCCGGCCCCAGATGGGGTACAGCGTGCGCAGCCAGCCGAACAGTTCGGCGTTCTGCGCCGCGGGCACGGCACGCGTCAGGCTCTGGTACATGTGGTGGTGTGTATTCACCAGGCCGGGGATGAGCACGTGGCCCCGCGCGTCGATGACCTCGCCGTGTTGGCGCACCTCGTCCAGCACTGCGGGCGGCACGTCACCCGCAGCGTAGACGGCCGCGATGGCCGGCCCGCGCACCAGCACACTGGCGCCGCGCAGTTCGCGGCGCTGGTCGTCGAAGGTGGCGACCAGATCGGCCTGGTGGATCAGCAGGAGCGGCGGCTGGGGCATGGCGAGTGAGCGACGCGGCGCGGGTCAGGGCAATCCCGCAGTGTCGCAAACCGCACACCTGACTCGTCATTGCGTGCACCTCACAACAGAAAGCACCGCGGCGTGGGCAATCGCCCGGTGGCTGCGTGTACGGGCGTGCAGGGCCAGGGCCAACGGTCCCGCCCGGGCCGGTCGCTCGGTCGCCGAGTCGCTCAGTCGCTCAGTCGCTCGGTGGCCGAGGTGGTTCGGCCGTCCAGTCGGCTCGGTTCGCGCGTCGGTCCGGTCGGCCCGCCCCCCGGGCTGACCACGAGCGACCCGCCGCGTGTCGGCCGATATGCTCGTCGCCATGCAGATCCTGCCCAGCGCCGCCGCCGCGGCCCAGCTCATCCAGGACGACTGGACCGTCGCCTGCGCCGGTTTTGTCGGCGCCGGCCATGCCGAAGCCGTCACCCGTGCGCTCGAAGCGCGTTTTGTCGCCACCGAGTCACCACGCGGCCTGACGCTGATCTACGGCGCCGGCCAGGGTGACAAGGCCAGCCGCGGTGTCAACCACTTCGGCCATGCCGGCCTCGTGCGTCGCATCATCGGCGGGCACTGGATCAGCGCGCCGCGCCTGGGTGCGCTGGTCAATGCCGATGCAGTGGAAGCCTGGAACCTGCCGCAAGGGGTGATCAGCCAGTGGTTCCGCGCCGTCGCCGGCGGCAAACCGGGGCTGATGAGTGCGGTGGGCCTGCACACCTTCGTCGACCCGCGCGTCGACGGCGGGCGGCTCACGCCGAGCACCGCGGCCTCGGCGCTCGAACCACGTGTGCAACTCATCCAGATCAACGGCCAGGAGCAGTTGTTCTACCCCAGCCTGCCGATCGACTGCGCGCTCATCCGCGCCAGCAGTGCCGACACACGCGGCAACCTGAGCTGCGAGAACGAGCCCTTCCACCAGGACCTGCTCGCCATTGCCCAGGCGGCGCACAACAGCGGCGGCATCGTCATCGCCCAGGTGCAGCGCATCGTGCCGGCCGGCACGCTCGACCCGAATGCAGTGCGTGTGCCGGGCATCGTGGTCGACTTCGTGCTCGTCACCGAAGACCCGGACGATCACTGGATGACCTTCGCCGAGCCCTACAACCCGGCCTACACCCTGCCGGCCTGCAAGAAGCCGGTGCTGGCGCCGGCCAAGGCGGCGGCCTCGGCGGGTGGTGCAGTTGCAGCGCCGGCCAACGTCGGGACGGCGCCCGGTGGGGGCGGAGCGTCGACGGGTGGTGTGGCCAGCGCCGCGGTGCCGGTCTCGGCTGGATCAGCGCCGTTGGGGTCTTCGGTCGTACACCTGGCCCCCGCTGGCCATGACGCCCGCACCCTCGTGCAGCGCCGCGCCTTGCTCGAATTGCTGCGAGTGCAGCGTGAACTGGCAGCGCATGTACCGCCGCGCCGCCCGGTGGTGAACCTGGGCGTGGGCATGCCGGCTGGGCTGGGTGCCCTGTCGGCGGCCGAAGGGGCGAGCGAGTACACCCTCACCGTCGAGGCCGGGCCGATCGGCGGCACACCGGCCGACCTGCTGAGCTTCGGCGCCAGCGCCTACCCCGAGGCCATCATCGACCAGGCGGCGATGTTCGACTTTTACGACGGCGGTGGCCTGGACATCGCCTTTCTCGGCCTGGCCGAGTTCGACCCGCTGGGCAACGTCAACGTCAGCCGCTTCGGCCGTGGGGCCCACACGCGCATCGCCGGCCTGGGCGGCTTCGTCAACATCAGCCAGAACGCCAAACGGGTGGTCTTCATGGGCACGCTGCGCGCCGGCGGGTTGATCGCCCATGGGTGTGATGGCCGCCTCGTCATCGAACACGAAGGTGCACGCGCCAAGCTGCTGCCTCAGGTCGGCCAGCTCAGCTTCAGCGGCCCGTACGTCGGCAGCCTGGGCCGGCCGGTGCGCTACATCACCGAACGGGCGGTGTTCGACCTGATCGACGGCCACCTCACCTTGGTGGAGATTGCCCCTGGCATCGACCTGGAGCGCGACGTGCTGGCGCAGTGCGGAGCGCCGGTGCGGGTGGCCGCCGATCTGCGGTTGATGGACGCGGCAGTGTTTTCCGCCGGGCCGATGCTGCGGGCGCTCGATCCGAGCCGCTGACGCAATTGCCGGGTGGTGGTGAGTTCGGCCGCCGTGCCGGTTCGGCTGGGTGTGGCGCGAGTGCCATGCCGCTGCGCCCCGTTGTCAGCCAGCTTGTTCGACCAGCCAGGCGTCGAGTTCGCGCAGTGTCGGCATGGCGGTGATGGCGCCATGGCCGCGCACCGACATCGCCGCTGCGGCATTGGCGCGTCGCACCGCATTCAGCAGTGGCAGGCCGGCGACCAGTCCGGCGGCCAATGCGCCGGTGAAGGTGTCACCCGCGCCGATGGTGTCGGCCACTTTCACGTGGTGGCCGGCCAGGTCGACCGGTGCCTGCTGGCGCAGGTAGACGCGGCAACCGGCTGCGCCCAGCGTCACGACCACGGCGCCCACGCCGCGCGCCAGCAGCGTGTGGGCGGCAGCAGCCAGGCGGGCGTTGTGGCTGGTGGCCGAGCCGCTGCTGCTGGTGCCGGTGAGGTGGTCGATGTCTTCGCCGTCCATCTCGGCCAGCGCCAGCAGTTCACCTTCGTTGGGCGTGAGTACGTCGATCAGGGCCAGCACCTCGTCGTCGATCGGCTGCGCGGGCGCCGGGTTGAGCAGCGTCGTCACCCCGGCGGCGCGGGCGATCACAAAGGCTGCGGCGGTGCACGCCACCGGCACTTCGTTGGACGCCATCACCAGCTTGCTGGCGGCGATGACGGCGCGGGCACGTTCGGCATGCGCCGCACCCAGCCCGATGCCGGCGCCACGGTAGACCGCGATGCTGTTGTCGCCGTCGTCGAACACCTGGATCTGCGCCACGCCGCTGCGTTCACCGCGTGCCACCTCGACGGCGCGCACGTCGATGCGCTCGTGATGCCACAGGTCGAACGCCATGCGCCCGAAATCGTCGTCACCGACACGCGCCAGCACCGCCACCCGGGCGCCCTGGCGCGCCGCAGCAATGGCGGCGTTGGAGCCCTTGCCACCCGGCAGGATCTCGAAGGCGCTGGCCAGCACGGTTTCGCCGCGCTCCACCGGCCGGGCCACGTGTGAGATCAGGTCGGCGTTCCAGCTCGCGAGGCAGATCAGATTGGGCATGGTCGGTAAGGGAGCAGGGACCGGGGGCAAGGGCCGGAGCAAGGATGGGGGCGAGTGTCGCGGTGCAGCTGCCGATCATGGCCGATTTGCGCCCGGGCCATGGTGGCGGCGCAGTTTTGGCCGCGTGGCAGCGGTGGATCTGCGCCGCCGCAGGCCGGTTGTTCTGGCATTCATCGGCCGGGTAGCGGCCTAGTATCGATTGGCGATAGTCCCCTGGGCCGCGTACACGCGTTGCCGCGGGGAGCCAGCGTGCCCCGATGTCCACCACGAGTTTTAGACCATGCCCGACACGTCCACCATGCAGCACACGCAAGCACCAGCGGTGGCGAGTCGGCCCGCGCCTGCTTCGACGCCAGTCACCTCGCCGGCTTCCACCCCTGTGGCTTCGCCGGCAAATTCGCCGGCAGCCGCGCCGGTAGCCGCGCCGGTCACCTCGCCGGCCCCGATGGCGACCGCAGCCACCACGACCGCTGCCACCACGGCAGGTGCCAGATCCGCCACTGCGCCAGCCGCCACGCGAGGCAACGCGCAGCCCGGCACACCGCCAGCCGGCCTGCCCAGAGCCGCTGCCAGCCCGCACGGCGCACCTCGCCCGATCTCGCGGCGCAACGGTGGCCCTACCCGCCCCCGGGTGCGTGCGCCGTTTGCCTGGCCAACGCCGCCGCTGGCGCACTACCCGCTGCCCGCGCCGCTCGAGGCCGTCGAGCCGTGTGAAGTCGAAGGCCTGGCGGGCAACCTTATCAGCGGGCTGCTGACCGGGTTCGACGCCGTCGAAGGTGTGGTGCACCTCACCTTGCCGCCCGATACGGCGGTGCTGCCGGTGCGGCTGTCGCAGCTGCGTCGGGTCACGATCAAACGCCCGCTGCTGCCGATCGACGACGGTGAGCCCGCCCTCGAGGCCGGCATCGTGTTGTCGGCGCCGCAGACCGCGCCCGGCCATCTGGCGGCCGACCGGCAACTCGGCGGCGCCTTGCTCGAACAGGCCGAACGTCTGCCCTACGTCGTCAACCTGGCCGGTGGCGGCGAGTTGCGTGGCCACACCCTGGGGTGTGTCGAGACCGACCTGGGCCTGTTCGTCTTCACGCCCCAGGGCGACAAGGGTGAACTCGAGCGCATCCTGTACCCACGCGGCGCCTGGGACAGCTACCAGCTCGGTGAACGTATCGGCACCCTGCTGGTCGAGCAACAGGCGGTGAGTGCGCAGGCGGTCGAAGAGACTGCACGCGAGCAGCAGCAACTGCGCGGCCAACGCCTGGGTGATGTGCTGCTGGCGCGCAACGTCGTCACGCCCGATCAATTGCTGGCTGCACTCGACAGACAAGCCCGCATGCCCATGGTGCGGTTGGGTGAGGCGCTGGTCTCGCTCGGGTCGATCACCGAAACACAGTTGCAGGACGCCTTGCGCGCCCAGCAGGCAGACCGCAGCGTCTCGCTCGGCGAACTGCTGCTGCGCCGCGAACTCGTCACCCATACCGATCTGCAAAGTGCCCTGGCCCGCAAGATGGGTTACCCACTGGTCGATGTGGCGCGTTTTGTGCCCGATGAATCGGCGCTGCGCCTGCTCGACCCGCAGACTGCCCTGCGCCTGCGCGCCTTGCCACTCATGAAACGTGGCGGGCGCCTGGTGGTGGCGCTGCAGGACCCGGGCCGGCGTGCCCAGATCGACGAGTTGCAGGCCATCACCCACTGCCCCATCGCACCGGCACTGGCCAGCGAAGCCGAGTTGTTGCCGGCCATCGCGTCGGCCTATCGGCGCCTGGACCCGAGTTCGAGCGAGGTGGTGGCTGCTGCCTTGCGAGCCGCCACCCAGGCGGGTGACCTCGTCAGCTGGTCGAACTCGACGCTCGACGGCGCACCATCCACCGCGCCCGCGCCCGACTCTCGTCAGGCCTTGGCCGCAATGACGGCGTCCGGCACCTTGTCCGCCGATTTGTCCGCTGCCCCTGGCGGTTCGGCCAAACCGACGTCATCGGCATCGAGTGCGGGCGCTGCAGCGGCCAAGACCGTCGGAGCCGACGCCTCGACGTCCGCCTTGACCAAAGCTGGCGGCAGGGCAAACGGTGCGAACGCGAAGGTTGACGCCGGTACCACCTCGGGCTTGGCGCCCGACGGATCGGCAGGTGGAGCACCCAGGCCTTCCGGCGCAGCTGCGCCCGCCGCCACCATGGCGCCCGGCTCGGGCAGGTCGGGTGTACCCCTGTCGATGGTGCCGCCCAAGCTGTCGTTGACGGCGAGCCTGACGTCCGCAGGCCAGGGCAAGGGCGAGAACCCGCTGGTCAGTGCGCTGGGTCAGATGCTGCTGGACGCCATGCAGCGCGACGCCACGGCGCTGCACATCGAGGTGCGCCCCGGCAACGAGCCGCTGCGTGTGCGCATGCGGGTCGACGAACGCCTCATCGCCCTGTGTGACCTGCCGGTCGCCTGGCGTGCCACGCTGGTGGCGCGCATCAAGTCGCTGTGTGAACTCGACGTCACCGAGACCCGCAAGCCGCAGCAGGGTCGCTTGCTGCTGTCGCGTGTGTTGCCCACCCAGAAACTGCCGCGCGAGTTGCGTGACTGTGCCGGCGCGGCGCTCAAGGCGGTCACCTTGCCCACCTCCGACGGCCTGGAAGACATGGTGCTGCACCTGCCCACGCGCACCCGTGCGCTGGGGCTCGAGCAACTCGGCCTGGCCGGTGAAGGGCTCGACCAGCTCAGCGAACTGCTCGAACAACATTCGGGCCTGGTGCTCTGCGCCGGTGCACCGCGCAGTGGCCGCAGCACCACGTTGCATGCCATGGCGGCCAACCTGCTCACCCCCGAGCGGCGGGTCTGGAGCGTGGAAGAAAAGCTGCGCCACGTGTTGCCCGACCTGCGCCAGAGTGAGTTCAACCCGCGCCAGCCCGGCGCCTGCGAAGCCGCGCTGCACGCGCTGCGTGATGCCGACGCCGACGTGGTGCTGATCGACGAGTTGCGCGACGCCGGCGCGGCACGGGTCGCACTCGATCTGGCCCTGTCCGGCCGCCTGGTGCTGGCCGTGGTGCCGGCACGTGGTGCTTACGACGCCGTCAGCCGCCTGATCGAACAGGGGGTGCCGTCGCAGGATCTGGCCGAGGCGCTGCTGGGTGTGCATCACCAGCGCCTGGTCAAACGCCTGTGCAGCCATTGCCGCATGAGCCGGGGCGCCAAGGACAGCGAAGTCGAGGACTGGCTTGGCCAGGTGTTGCACGGCCAGTTCGCCGAAGACCCGCTGCGTTACGAGCAGGCCCGCGCCGCCCTGCGCGCCGACTGGGGCGATCGTTACGGCCGTGAGGGCCGCCTGCGCCGCTACCAGAGCCCCGGGTGTGAACGTTGCCAGCAATCGGGCTGGCGTGGCCGGGTGGCGCTGCATGAGTTGTCGGTCAACGGCCGCGACCTGCGCCGGCTCATCCGTGCCAGTGCACCGCCCTGGCATTTCGAGCGCCTGGCGCTGCAACAGGCCGAGAGTGAAGGTCATCGCAGCCTGCGACAAGACGCCGTCGAGAAGATGCTGGCCGGGCTGATCAGCTCCGAGCAGATGCGCGAAATAGTGTGAGTTGTGGTGCGAGGCGCCGGGCGCCTCGCCTGCAGGCCTACTGCGCGGCCAGGCCCACCATCTGCGCCATGATCTCGCGCCCGATGGCGCCCAGCGGCAGGGTGCGTTCCACAGCGCCGCGTTTCACGGCTTCCTTGGGCATGCCGTAGACGACGCAGCTGTCTTCGTCCTGCGCCACGGTGCGGGCGCCGGCCTTGCGCATCTCGAGCAGGCCGGCGGCGCCGTCGTCACCCATGCCGGTCATGATGACGCCCAGCGCGTTGGCACCGGCGCATTGCGCCACCGAGCGAAACAACACGTCGACCGACGGCCGGTGCCGGTTCACCAGCGGGCCGTCCATCACCTCGACAAAATACTGCGCGCCATTGCGCCGCAGCAGCATGTGGCGACCACCCGGCGCGATCAGTGCGCGGCCCGGGATGACGCGGTCGTTGTTCTGCGCCTCCTTCACCTCGATGCGGCACAGGCTGTTCAGCCGGTTGGCGAACTCGGCGGTGAATTTTTCGGGCATGTGCTGCACCACGACCATGCCCGGGCACACGCGCGGCAAGGTGGTGAGCACGGCTTCGAGCGCCTGGGTGCCACCGGTCGAGGTGCCCAGCGCCACGACGCGGTCGGTGGTGCGGATCATGGCGCCGCGGCTGTCCGCCATCGGCATGATGGCGTCGGCCGTGAGTTTGGCCACCGGCTTCAGGCGCTTGACGTTGGCATGGGCGGCCGCCTTGACGGCGCTTACCAGATCGTCCGACGCATCGGTCAGGAACTGCTTGAGCCCGATCTTGGGCTTGGTGATGATGGCCGCCGCGCCGGCTGCCAGCGCGGCCAGCGAGGTCTGCGCGCCGGCTTCGGTGAGCGTGGAGCAGATCACCACCGGCGTGGGCCGCTCGGCCATGATCTTCTTCAGGAAGGTGATGCCGTCCATGCGCGGCATCTCGATGTCGAGCACGATCACGTCGGGCCACTGCGTCTGCATGCGTGCCATGGCCAGTATCGGGTCGGCCACGGCGCACAACACCTCGATCGCCGGGTCGTCGGCGAGCAGGCCGGCCACGACCTGGCGCACCACGGCTGAATCGTCGACCACCATCACCTTGATGCGACTCACTTCAGACTCCGTTCGGATTCGCGTTCACACTCGATCTCCCGGCGCGTCGGCTTGATCTGGTTGGACCAGACGTCACCGGTGGCCAGGTCGAAGATGATCTGGCGATGCCCGGCGCCATACAGGCTGGTCGACACGATCGGGATGCCGCGTTGGCGCAGCAATTGGCAGGCGGCCTCGCCATTGCGCTGGCCGACCGGGATGGCACCGGCACGTGTCTGCCTGGGAAACATGTTGCCGCCGCCGAAGATCTTGCCCTGGCACTGGCCCGGTGTCACACCCAGGCGTGCCAGTTCGGCCAGCATGATGCTCAGGGCCTCGTCGCCGTAACGGCCGTCGAGTTCGTCGTGTCGGGTGCCGGTGAGTTCGTTGCCGCGAGTGGGCAGCAGAAAGTGCGACATGCCGCCACACCCGCTGCCCGGATGCCACAAGGTGATCGACACACACGAGCCCAGCACCGTGCGGATGCGGTAGCCCGGGTCGGCCACGAACAGGTCGCCGGGTTGCAGGAAGACATCGATCGGGCCGTCGCCGTCGTCGGACATGTCAACCAGGCTTCTGGTAGATCGACGGTGCCACCGACACCAGCTCGTGCTGCAGGTTGTGCAGGCTCTCCGAGTGGCCGACCAGGAAATGCCCGCCGGGCGCCAGTGCCGACGTGACACGGGCCACCACCTGCCGCTTGGTGTCGTCGTTGAAATAGATCATCACGTTGCGCAGGAAGATCACATCGAAGCGGCCCATGTCGGGCAGCGGCTTGTCGAGGTTGACCTGGGCGAAGAACACCCGGCTGCGCAGGCTGCGGTCGATCAGGAAGTGGCCTTGCTGTGCGCCGGTGCCCTTGAGGCAGAAGCGCCGCAGATAGGCCGGCGTGATGTGTCGCCCGCGATTCATGGGGTAGAGCGCCCGTGTGGCGTCGCGCAGCACCTTGGTGCTGATGTCGGTGCCCAGCACCTCCCACGGCCGGTCGGGCAGGCAGTCGGCCAGCACCATGGCGATGCTGTAGGCCTCTTCACCACTCGAGCTGGCAGCGCTCCACACCCGCAAGGTGTGGCTGGCCGGGCGCGGCAACACCGCCTGCTGGCGCAGGAAGTCGAAGTGCTGCTGCTCCCTGAAGAAATAGGTCTCGTTGGTGGTCAGCAGGTCGACAGCGGTCTGCACCTCGTCGGGATGTTGGCCCGAGGCCAGCAGGCTGAAGTAGTCGCCGAAGCTGCCCAGCTCATGCAGGTGCAGGCGTTTGCCCAGGCGCCCGGTGACGAGTGCCTTCTTCGAGGGCGCCAGCGTGATGCCGGCGTTGTCGTAGATGAAACGGCTGAACCTGGCGAACTCGGCGTCGCTGATCGAGGTGAGGGTGCTGTTCATGCCGTGGCCTGCTGGTTCACCGGTGCGCGCTGGCGCGCTGTCGTCGACTCATGCGGCCAGTGCTTCGTGTTCGGTCGCCATTGCCGCTGCCGTGGCCTGGCCCATGGCGCCGATCTCGCTGCGCGACAACACCTTGGCCACGTCGAGCAAGATGACGAACTTGCCGTTCACCTTGCCGATGCCTTCGATGAAATCGCTGCGTATCCGTGCGCCGAAGTTGGGTGGTGGCTCGATCTCGCTCGCAGGTATCTCGAGCACGGCCTGCACCGCGTCGACCACCACACCCATGCTCTGGCTGGTGTTGTCGCCGGCCTCCGCCACCTCGATGATGACGATGCAGGTGCTCTTGCTCAGCGGGGTGACGGGTTTGCCGAAGCGGGTCGACAGGTCCATCACCGGCACCACGGCGCCGCGCAGGTTGATGACGCCGCGGATGCAGGCCGGCATCATCGGCACCTCGGTCAGGCCGGCGTACCAGATGATTTCGCGGATGCGCAGGATGTCGATCGAGAACATCTCGCCGCCGAGCAGAAACGTCAGGTACTGCTTGTGCTCGGCGGCCAGGGCTGCGGCCCTGGCGCCATCGGCGCGAGCCTGTGCCCCAAGGTTGACGAGTGTGTTCATGGTGAGCCCCGCTCAGAACTTGATGAACTGGGACTCGTCGATCGCAGCGGCCGGTGCCATGGCCAAGGCGGCGCTGGCGCGCAGGCCGCCACCCTTGGACTGACCACCCTTGGCCGATGCAGCGGCCTTGCGTGTTGTGGGCGCTGCCGCCTGTTGCTGGCCGCCGCTGTCGAGCTTGAAATACGACATGGTCTGCTGCAGTTGTTCGGCCTGGCCACTCATCTCTTCGGAGGTGGCGGCCAGTTCCTCGGAGCTCGACGCGTTCTGCTGCGTCGTCTGGTTGAGCTGACTCACCGCCGAGTTGATCTGACCCACGCCCGACGACTGTTCGTTCGACGCCGCGGCGATCTCCTGCACCAGGTCCGAGGTCTTGCGGATGGCCGGCACGATCTGCTCGAGCAGCTTGCCGGCCCGCTCGGCGAGTTCGACGCTGCTGCTGGCCACTTCACCGATTTCCTGTGCCGCCACCTGGCTGCGTTCGGCCAGTTTGCGCACTTCGGCCGCCACCACTGCGAAGCCCTTGCCGTGATCACCGGCGCGAGCTGCCTCGATGGCGGCATTGAGTGCCAGCAGATTGGTCTGCGCCGCGATGTCGTCGATGATGCCGATCTTCTTGGCGATCTCCTTCATCGCCTTCACCGTGGCGTCGACCGAGGCCCCACCGTCGGCAGCGTCCTGCGCGGCCTTGCTGGCCATGGCTTCGGTGACCTTGGCGTTTTCGGTGTTCTGCGCGATCGACGAGGTCATCTGTTCGATCGAGGCGCTGGTTTCTTCCACACCCGCGGCCTGTTCACTCGAAGCCTGCGAGAGCGACTGCGCCGTGGCACTGACTTCTTCCGACGCACTGGCCAGCGCCTGTGCCCCGCTGTTGACGTCGGCCACGACCTTGCTGAGTTTGCCGATCATGTTGTGCATGGCCGACAACATCTGGCCGGTCTCGTCCTTGGCGGTGGACACGATACGCACCGTGAGGTCACCTTCGGCCAACCGGTTGGCAGCTGCCAGCGCCTCGTTCACCGGCCCGGTGATGCTGCGTGTCAGGAACCACGCGAGCAACGCGCTGAACGCAATGGCCACACCCGTGAGCGACAGGATGAGTGTCATCGCCGAGTCGTACGCGGCCTTGGCGGCGGCTGTGTCGTGGCGGGTGTTCTCTTCCTGCAGCACGATGTTCTCGTCGATGGCGTCCTGCCACCGCTGGGCCGCCGGTGCGGCCTGCGCCATCAGCAGCTTGGTGGCATCGTCGTTCTTGTTGATCTGGGCCAGTTCGATGACCTTGTCGGTCAGGCCGCGCGCTTCGACTCCCGCGGCCTTGATGCGGGCGCGCACTGCCTTGCCCTTGTCACTGGCGGCGGTCTTCTCGAGGGCATCCCAGGCGTCGTTGTACTTCTGCCGCGCGGCGTCGAGCTTGCGCTTTTCGGTCGCCATGGCGGCCTCGTCGTTGAGCAGGATGATGGTGCGTGTGATGCGTGTGACCACGTGCACCGACTCGGCCATGTCGGTGTTGAGTTTCACCTTGAACATGTTGTCGCCGACGATCTCGTCGAGTCGGCTCTGGACCGTCGACATGCCGTTGATACCCGTGAAGGCCAGGACGGCCATCAGCACCAGCACGATGGCAAAACCCAGCGTCAGGCGCACACCGATCTTCATATTCGCAAACATTTGCAGCTCTCCCGTGAGCTCAGATTGAAGGGTGCGCCGAACGTCACTCGGCGCTGTGAGTGTCATGGTCCTGGCGGCCTAGGCCGCCAGGGCGTGTTCTTCGGTGCTGACCGTTGTCAGCCCCATGGCGCCGATCTCGCTGCGCGACAACACCTTGGTCACGTCGAGCAAGATGACGAACTTGCCGTTCACCTTGCCGATGCCTTCGATGAAATCGCTGCGTATACGGGCGCCGAAGTTGGGTGGTGGCTCGATCTGCGAGGCCGCGATCTCGAGCACGGCCTGCACCGCGTCGACCACCACGCCCATGCTCTGGCCGGTGTTTTCACCGGCTTCACCCACCTCGATGATGACGATGCAGGTGCTCTTGCTCAGCGGGGTGACGGGTTTGCCGAAGCGGGTCGACAGGTCCATCACCGGCACCACGGCGCCGCGCAGGTT
Organism: Candidatus Intricatilinea gracilis; assembly: GCA_016702605.1. Classification (GTDB taxonomy): domain Bacteria; phylum Pseudomonadota; class Gammaproteobacteria; order Burkholderiales; family Burkholderiaceae_C; genus Sphaerotilus; species Sphaerotilus gracilis. Next base: position 162,514 of record JADJDQ010000002.1, on the reverse strand, counting down.
GATGACGCCGCGAATGCAGGCCGGCATCATCGGCACCTCGGTCAGGCCGGCGTACCAGATGATTTCGCGGATACGCAGGATGTCGATCGAGAACATCTCGCCGCCGAGCAGGAAGGTCAGGTACTGCCTGGACTCGACCACCTGCGCCGCCTTGTCACGGCCCTTGTTGTCTGTCTTGGGGTTGACCAGTGCGTTCATGATGGGCCCCGATCAGAACTTGATGAACTGGGATTCATCGATGGCCGAAGCCGGCGCCATGGCGAGACCGCCGCTGGTCCTGCCGACCCCCACCTTGGCGGCCCCCGGCTTGATCGGTGAGGTCAGCTTGCGCACCGTGGCGGCACGTGCCTGCGCTGCGCCGTCAAGCTTGAAGAAGGCCATGGTCTGCTGCAACTGCTCGGCCTGGCCACTCATCTCTTCGGAGGTGGCAGCCAGTTCCTCCGAGCTCGACGCGTTCTGCTGCGTCGTCTGGTTGAGCTGGCTCACCGCCGAGTTGATCTGACCCACACCCGACGATTGTTCGTTCGACGCCGCAGCGATTTCCTGCACCAGATCCGACGTCTTGCGGATGGCCGGCACGATCTGCTCGAGCAACTTGCCGGCCTTCTCGGCCAGGTCGACGCTGCTGCTGGCCACTTCGCCGATCTCCTGCGCGGCGACCTGGCTGCGTTCGGCCAGCTTTCGCACCTCGGCCGCCACCACCGCGAAGCCCTTGCCGTGTTCACCTGCACGTGCTGCCTCGATGGCTGCATTGAGTGCCAGCAGATTGGTCTGCGCCGCGATGTCGTCGATGATGCCGATCTTCTTGGCGATCTCCTTCATCGCCTTGACCGTGGCGTCCACCGAGGTGCCGCCGTCGGCAGCGTCCTGTGCGGCCTTGCTGGCCATGGCTTCGGTGACCTTGGCGTTTTCGGTGTTCTGTGCGATCGACGAGGTCATCTGCTCGATCGAGGCGCTGGTTTCCTCGACACCGGCAGCCTGTTCGCTGGCGGCCTGCGAGAGTGACTGCGCCGTGGCGCTGACCTCTTCGGACGCACTGGCCAGGGCCTGCGCGCCGGCATTCACGTCGGTCACCACCTGCGAGAGCTTCTTGAGCGTGGCGTTCACGGCGCCCTTGAGTTCGTCCCAGGTGCCGTCGTAGTTCTTGCGCATGGCGACGGTGAGGTCGCCGTCCTGCATGCCGCCGAGCACGTCGCGCAACTCCTGCACCGGCGTGTTGACGGCCACCATCACGTCGTTCAGACCCTCGACCACCTTGCGGTAGTCACCCTGGTGGCGGGTGACATCGGCGCGGGCGTCGAGCTTGCCGTCCACCGTGGCCTTGGACAAGGTGTTGGCATCGTTCACCAGCGAACTCACCGCCTTGTTGACGTCGATGAGCGCCTTGGCCAGCTTGTCGTTCTCGGAGCGCACCTTGATCACGGTCGACATGTCGCCCTGCGAAATGGCCTGGGCCGCATTGGCCTGCTGGTTGGTGGCCTCGATGCAGGCGTTCAGGTTGCTCTTGATGACGTTGTATTGGCCCTTGTAGATGGTGGTGATGGGCGGTGGGATGTCGCCCTTGGCGATGCGGTCCACATAGTCGGCCGTCACGTTGAGCGGATTGACGATGTTGGTCACCGTCTCGTTCACACCCTTGACCAGCTGGTTCCAGCCACCCACGAACAGGTCGGCGTTGGCCCGTTTGTCGAGTTCGCCATCGGCTGCACCCTTGATGATGATGTCGGTCTGCGCGAGCAGGTCGTTCATCATCTTGACCATGTTGTTCAGGTTGTTCTTGATGACGTTGTACTGGCCGCGGTATTCGGTCGTGATGGCCGGCGGGATCACACCCTTGGCGACCTTGTCGACATAGTCGGCCGTCACGTTGAGCGGGTCGACGATGTTGGTGATGGTGTCGTTGACGCCTTGCACCAGGTCCTTCCAGCCGCCCTTGTACTTGCTGGCATCGGCGCGGGTGCCGAGTTCACCAGCCGCTGCGGCGCGGATCAGGATCGCTGTATCGGCATGCACGGCCTTGATGTTGCCGCGCACCTGCTCGATCGTGTCGTTGATGAAGACCTTCTTGCCCGGGAAACGCTCCAGTGGCGCGTCGAAGTTGCCTTCGCCGAACTCCTTGACGCAGGCCATGGCCTTCTTCTTGACCGCAATGTGGCCGAAGACCATGTCGTTGACGCCCTTGGCCATGGCGGCGTAGGCGCCCTGGAATCGCGCTTCGTTGATGCGGGCATCGATCTCGCCGGCGTCGTGCTGCGACGACATGCTGTTCATCTCGGCGATCAGGCCGTTGAGTGAGTCGATGCAGGTGTTGAGGTTGCTCTTGATGGTGTTGAAGTCGCCGTTGTAGCTGTCGGTGATCTTGGCCGGAATGGCGCCGCGCGCGATGTCGTCGACGTAGCGGGCCGACACGTTGAGCGGGCCGATGACGGCGTCCAGCGTGTCGTTCACGCCCTTGACCACCACCTGGTAGTCGCCTTCATGCTTGCTGGCATCGGCCCGTGTGGCCAGCTTGCCTTCGACGGCCGCTTTGCTCAAGGCAGCTGCATCGTCGACCAGGCGGCGCACCGAGCGCTGCACGGCCTCGACCGCGCGCACCACCTCACCGACTTCGTCGTTGGCATCGGAGCTGAGCGTGAACTTGAAGTCACCCTTGGCCATCTTGTTGGCGGCGTCCATCACCTGGTTGACCGGGCGGGTGATCGACCTGGTGATGACCAGGGCCATCATGATGCTGATCAGGGCGCCTGCGATCGCCAATGCAAGCACCAGGTTGCGCGTCGAAATGGCCAGTGCCGAGGCTTCGGCACCAGTCTGTTCGGCCAGTTCGGTCTGGTAGTCGATGAACGCGCCGACAGACTTCGAATAACTCGTGAAGGCCGGACGGTAGTCGCTGCCGAAATACTTGATCGCCTCGTCCCACTGCTTGGACTTGATCTGATCCTCGAGGTGCAGCGAGGCATCGACATAGGTCTTGCGTGTCGACTTGGCACCATCGAGCAATGTGTTGCCCTTGTCGCCATAGCTGAACTTATCCAGCGCGGCGAATTCCTCACCCACGCGCTTGCGGGCGTCGAGGACCTTCTGCATTTCGATGCGGACGGTGTCGTCGGACTTGAGGATCAGGATGTTGCGGTGCGAGCGACCCACCTGGTTGATGTTGTCGATGATGTCGTTGGCGAGCTTGGTCTTGACGTTCTTGTCCTTGACCAGGCCGGTCACGTCGTCGTGCAACTCGCCGACGCGCAACACGCTGATGCCGGCAACCAGGACGAGGATCAGCACGGCCAGGCCGAAGCCCAGACCCAGGCGGGCACCGATCTTGAGATTCTTGAACATGGGATGACTCCCTGATGGAGTGGTTCGAGGGGCGTCGAGCTACGGTTGTCGGCGCAATGACTGGAGAGCCTGGGCGGGCCGGGCAGGCGGGTCTTCGCAGCGGCGCTCCGGCCGTGTGCGACAGGCTGGCGGCTTGCTTTCCAGCGCCGAGGGCGATGGCACGAGCGGTGTCGCGATACCGTTGCCGTTGCCGTGGCAAGGGCGGATGGACTGCGGGGGGGTCATGCCGGCTCCAGTGCGCGCTCGAGCTGGCCTTGCTTCCTTTCGCTCTGGATGGCGCGTTGTACCAGCGCCGGCACGTCCAGGATGAGCGCGACTTCGCCGCTGCCCAGAATGGTCGAGCCGCTGATGCACTTGACGTTGGCGAACATCGCGTCGAGTGGCTTGATGACGGTCTGGAATTCGCCCAGCAGGCGGTCGACCACCAGGCCGGCGCGTTGATCACCGTGTTTGAGCACCACGATGTTCTGGCTGCGCGCCGATGTGCCGTGCAGGCGCAAGGTGTCGCGCAGGCGGATGAACGGCAACACCTCGCCGCGCAGGTTGGTGTAGTTGTGACCGGGCTCGGCCGAGTAGGCGATGCACTCCTCGATCATGTCCAGTGGAATAGCGAACACCGACCTGGCTGCCTCGACCAGGAAACCGTCGATGATGGCCAGTGTGAGCGGCAGGCGCACCGTGACGGTGGTGCCCACCCCTGCCGCGCTGCTCAGTTCGACCGTGCCACGCAGCGCCGTGATGTTGCGTTTGACCACATCGAGCCCGACACCCCGGCCCGACAGATTGGTGACCTGCTCGGCGGTCGAAAATCCCGGCTCGAAGATCAGGCTGTAGACCTCGCTGTCGCTGAGTGCGTGGTCATGGTCGGCGAGGCCCCGTTCACGCGCCTTGGCCAGGATGCGGTCGCGCTTGAGGCCGCCACCGTCGTCCTTCACGGTGATGACGATGCTGCCCGAATCATGAAAGGCGTTGAGCTCGAGCGTGCCACGCACCGGTTTGCCGCTGGCGGCGCGCTGCTCGGCCGATTCGATCCCGTGGTCCATGGCGTTGCGCACCAGGTGCATCAGCGGGTCGCCGATCTTTTCGACCACCGTCTTGTCGAGTTCGGTGTCTTCACCCTGGATGACCAGATTGATGTCCTTGCCCAGTTCGCGCGAGACGTCGTGCACCACGCGCTGGAACCGGCTGAAGGTGGCGCCGATACGCACCATGCGTAATTGCAGTGCACTGTCGCGCACCTCTTCGACCAGCATGGTGAGTTTGGAGGTGCTCTCCTGCAGTTCGGTGAATCGTGCCCGGTGCGCAATCTGATTGACGTTGGCGCCGGCAATGATGAGTTCACCGACCAGATTGATCAGCTGGTCGAGTTTGTCGGCGTCGACCCGGATCGAGCGGCTTTCCTGCGCGCTGCTCTCGCGCACCTGCTTTTGTTTGGCAAGCGCGGCGTCGACCACCTCGGGTCGCACCGAGCCTTCGTCGACCAGGATGTTGCCGATGAGTTTGTCGGGGCTGGTCGTCTGGATCTGAATGGCGTTGTCGAGTTCTTTCTTGGTGAGCGTGCCACAACTCACCAGCATCTCTCCCAGACGCGCCGGGTTGTCCTGCTGAGAAATCAGATCGACATACTCCGACACCAGGCTGTGTGGCGGCAGGATACGCAGCTTGCAGTCTGCCCGCACAAACTCGAAGACACTTTCGATGGTGGCCTTGTCGGCCTGGCTGGAAAATGCCAGCTCGAACCCGAGATAACAGGTCTCGGGGTCCATGTCGGCCGCCGCAGGCAAGGTGTCTGTCAATATCGCGGCGCCGGCCACATGGCCGATGGTTTCGAGATACCGGATGAACGACAGTGGATCGAGGCCATCCTTCAGCACGTTCGGGCCGAAACGCAGCGAGATATGCCAATGATTGGTGCTGGCGCCGTCCGGGGTGATGCGGGTCACCGGGTCGACTGGGCTGCCGATAGTTGTCTGCACCGGCAGTGCGGCGGCTGGTGTGGTCCCCAGATAGTCGCGCAGTTCGGCAAGCAGGGGTGCACCCTGGGCCAGCACGGCCTCATCCACCTTGGTCGGATCGGCGTCCAGTGCGTCGATCAGTGCCGACACATGGTCGCGGCAACGCAGCAGCAGCGCCACCAGGGTATCGTCGATCGAGAGTTTTCCGGCACGCACGCGGTCGAGCACACTTTCGACCACATGGGTGAAGGCGACGATATGCTCGAGATTGAACAGACCGGCCGACCCCTTGATGGTGTGTGCCGCCCTGAATATGGCATTGAGCAATTCACCACGCTCGTCGGTCTGCTCCACCGCGAGCAGGGCTGCTTCCATGTCCGCCAGCAATTCACGGCTTTCGGCGATGAAGGTGTGCAGAGCCTGATCGATATTCATGTTGATTCTCGTGGCAACTCGTGGCGGACGATGCCTGTCAGTGGTGGTTGGCGGACTGCCGCGTGGGCGCGTCGACCACCATCGGATCGCCGAAATGGGCCGCTACATGGAGCAGTTCGAACAATTCGGTCACGGCCGCGCTGTGCGCCACCAGGCGTAGTTCGCGTTTGTCGGCGACGGCCGTCTGTTTGGCCAGCAGCAGCAACTGCAGGCCTGCCGTGTCGATGTCGGTGACACCGGCCAGGTCGATCTCGACCGGCGGCGGGCATGCCAGGATCAACTGCTTGAGTTCCGCTGCCCTGAATATCGTCAACTCACCCGTCAGGCGCAGCGGGGGGGCTGCGCCGGTAGTTTTTTTTCTCGAAGTCATGAAAGACTTTCGTTGGCGTATGAACCGGCCGCCTGCTGCCCGATCAGGGCAGGCAGAGTTTTTGTACCGCCAGCAGCAGATGCGCCGGCTGAAATGGTTTGGTCACCCAGGCCTTGGCGCCGGCGGCCTGGCCTTCGCGTTTCTTGGCCTCTTCCGACTCGGTCGTGAGCATGATGATCGGGGTGAACTTGTAGTTCGGCAATTGTTTGACGGCTTTCACGAAACTGATGCCATCCATATTCGGCATGTTCACGTCGCTGATGATCAGATGAATTTTCTGACCGGTAAGTTTGGTGAGTGCATCCTTGCCGTCGCGCCCTTCCAGTACGGCATAACCAGCGCTTTTCAGGGCGATACCGACAACTTCGCGCATCGAGGTCGAGTCGTCGACGATCATGATGGTCTTGGCCACGTTGATATTCCTAGAAGAAGGTGATTTCGGTCTCGGCTGCCTTGGTCACCCGAGCGCCTTCGTGGACCACGTGTTGATCCTTCATGGCGTAGTTTTCCTTCAGTTCGGTGAGCAACGCTTCGGCATCGAGCGGCAGCAGCTTGCCGCTCAGCGCATATTCATCACCGTGTTCGCGCACATACGCCGGGAGCCGTTCGATGTTGTCCTTGACGTGATTCATGATCTGACTGATGCGATCCTGGAACTGCAGCTGGACAAGTGCTTCGCTGATTTCCGACTTGATGCCGATACTTTCGTCCTTGAGCTGCGTGCTCGACTGCAGCAGGTTGTCGGTAATGTCCTTGAACTCGCCCAGGACACGTCCCACACAGGTTTGTGCGGTGGCCATCGAGCCGTCGCCCTGTTTCACCAGTTCCCGCACGACGGCACACGCGTCGAGAATCGCGGTGTTGATCACGGCCACCTTGGCATCGATGCGCTGGCCGGTTTCGCCGGACAGCTGCGACAACATCTTGAATTCCTTGGCGACAATCGCGAAACCGCGCCCCTGTTCACCGAAACGCGCCGCCTCGATGGCGGCATTGAGGGCCAGCAAATTTGTCTGTTGCGCCAGTTTGGCCACTTCGGCGGCCATGTCCTTGAGTTCGGTGACAAAACGGCTCAGTCCCTGCACATTGCTCAGGGTGTTTTCCATGCTCTGGTGGGCGGCCTTTTGTGCCGCGATCACCACACCAAGTTCATGTTCGCTGCGGTTGAACACCGCCGCCAGGCCGTTGTTGTTGTCGGACATGGTGGCATTGCTCAGGCCGGCGGCCTGGACCGCGCTGTCGAGTTTGTCGACGATGCCCGAGAACTGGCGTGTCAGCGCGGACACGGCCGTTTCCATCTGATCACGCGATACCTCGATGTGGCCGCTCCAGATCGGTGCGACACGGGCGCTGAACTTCTCCTCACCTTCGAGGTAATGGCTGACCGAACGGGTCACGGCAGCCTGCAGCGATAGTTGCCACCAGCCGATGGCCGCACCTGCCACGATCAATGCAATGGCCAGCGCCACGCCCAGCCAGGTCACCCGGCTGTTGACCAGCGCGGCGACCGCTCCTGCCGAGCCCAGCACGATCGGGGCAATCAGCAGGGCCTTGGGTCCATCGACCTTGTTCACAACTTGAACTCCTGATGAGGTGTGTCGGACACCATCATCCGGTTCGCTCGAGGGGGCCGATCGTTCGAAAAGCACCACCTTTGCACACATTGCCGGCGCCGCGGACGGGCGCGTCCAGGCGTGGCCGGGCCTTGGGTCCGGCGCAGGCCGCTACGTTACGTGAGTGCTCGCTAACCGGCCGGGCGACGGTGGGTCAGCGACCTCGCAGGAACAGGGCGTCGAGTTCCTTCATCGTCACCTGGCGCCAGGTCGGGCGGCCGTGGTTGCACAGGTCGGCACGTTCGGTGGCTTCCATGTCGCGCAGCAGCGCGTTCATTTCCTCGAGCGTCAGGCGGCGGCTCGCCCGCACGGCGCCGTGGCAGGCCATGGTGGCCAGGATGTCGTCTCGGGCGCGCTGCACCAGGCGGCTGGCGTCGACGTCGGCCAGTTCACCGAGCACCGCTCGCGTCAGCGCCACCACGTCGCCGCCACCCAGCGCTGCTGGCACGCTGCGCACCGCCAGCACGCCGGGCGAGAGGGCCGCCACGTCCAGTCCCAGTTCTTCTAGGGTGGCCTGGTGGGCTTCGGCCAAGGCCACTTCGGTGGGTGTGGCGGCAAAGGTCAGCGGGATGAGCAGCGGCTGCGCAGCGATACGTTGCTGGTGCACCCCGGCCTTGAGTCGCTCGTAGACGATACGTTCGTGGGCGGCATGCATGTCGACCACGACCAGGCCCTGGCGGTTCTCGGCCAGGATGTAGACACCCGCCAGTTGCGCCAGGGCGCGGCCGAGTGGCCAGTCCTGCGGTGGGTCGTCTTGGGCTGCGGCAGCGCGGCGCGAGGGGGGGCTGTCGGCCGCCTCGCTCGTGATGGCGGGGGATCGCGACCAGCGCGGGCTGGGCTCGCTGGCGATCAGGGGCGTTGCCTGTGCCTGGGCAAAGTCCTGGCCTGCACGGTCGAGAGCAGCTTGGCCAAAGCTGGTGGTGGAAAGCGACGACGCGGCTGATGCAGATGCCGAAGTCGATGCAGACGATGATGCCAAGGCACTGCTCTGGGCGTCTGCAGCGCCCGCGGGTTTGCCGTACAGCCAGGCGGCGGTTTGCAGTGCCAAGGCGCCTTGTGCCGGAGCAAGAGCCTGCCAGCGCGGCGGGGCGGGGGGCGCAAGGTTGGTCGAACGCTGGGGTGCCGCGGGATGGCCTGTCGAGCTGCCTGCCCCGGCTGATGTTGTACCGCGGCCGTCGGCCAGGCTCGCGCCGTCTCCGGTCCGGTCGGCCGCAAACGTGCTGCCAGCCGATGCGCCGGGCACTGCCACGCTGCGTGACGGCGCCAGAGCGTTTTCCACCGCGCGTCGCACGGCCTGATGCACTTCTCGGCTGTCTCTGAAGCGCACCTCGACCTTGGCCGGGTGCACATTGACATCGACCCGTTCGGGCGCGATCTCGACGAACAACACATAACTGGGCTGGCGGCTGCCGTGTAGCACGTCTTCGTAGGCGGCACGCACGCCGTGGGCGATCAGGCGGTCGCGCACGAAACGCTGGTTGACGTAGGCGTATTGCAGGTCGGCGCGGCTGCGGGCGGCTTCGGGCAGTCCTGCCCGGCCGCTCACGAGCAGCGGGCCGATCTGGGCCTGCACGGCGCGGCTGGCGGCCACGAAGTCGGCGCCCAATACGTCGGCCCAGCGTTGGTCGGGTGAGCCGGCGCGCCACTGCTCGACCTGTTTGCCTTCGTTCCAGACGGTGAAGGCCACGTCGGGTCGCGCCAGGGCATGGCGGCGCAGCGCTTCGAGGCAATGCGCCAGTTCGGTGGCGTCACTTTTGAGGAACTTGCGCCGCGCCGGGGTGGCGAAGAACAACTCGCGCACCTCGACCGTCGTGCCGCGGGCGCGGGCCGCCGGGCTCAACTCACCGCTGCGGGCGTCCAGGCGGGTGGCGTGGGCGACGTCGGCGCTGCGGCTGGTGAGGCTGAGTTCGGCGATCGACGAGATGGCGGCCAGGACTTCACCGCGAAACCCCAGCGTCGCGACCTGTTCAAGTTCGACCAGGCTGGCGATCTTGCTGGTGGCGTGGCGGCGCAGCGCCAGCACCAGGTCGTCGGCCGGGATGCCGGCGCCGTCGTCTTCGACACTGATCAGGCGTACACCACCGGCCGACAGGCGCAGGGTGATGTGGCTGGCGCCGGCGTCCAGCGCGTTGTCGACCAGCTCACGCACGACCGAGGCGGGGCGCTCGACCACCTCACCCGCGGCGATCTGGCTGATCAGTTCGTCGGGCAGTTCGCGGATCGGGCGGCGGATGCTGCTGCCGGTGTGGCTGTGGTCGTGTGCGGCGCTGGTCGAGTCGATCTGGGGTCCGGTCATGGGGCGCGATTATCGGCAGCACGTCGCGGACAGATCTGGCAAGGGCCGGGGCATTGCGGGCACCGACACGGGCCTGTCGCCAGCGATCTGGATAATCGCGCCCCCATGGACCTCCTCCCCCTGCTCCTCGATTTCGTTCTGCACGTCGACCGCCACCTCGCCGAGTTTGTGGCGCAGTACGGCACCTGGGTGTACGCCGTGCTGTTTGCCATCATCTTTGTCGAGACCGGCCTGGTCGTCATGCCCTTCCTGCCAGGCGACTCGCTGTTGTTCGTGGTGGGCACCATGTGTGGCACCGGGCTCATGAACCTGCCCCCGTCGATCGGCCTGCTGATCGTGGCGGCGGTGGCGGGCAACCAGACCAACTACACCATCGGCCACTACTTCGGGACACGTGTCTTTCAGTGGGAGAACTCGCGGTTCTTCAACAAGCGCGCCTTCGACGAGGCCCATGCCTTCTACGAGAAGTGGGGCGGGCTCACGCTGGTGCTGGCGCGGTTCATGCCGTTCGTTCGCACCTTTGCCCCCTTTGTGGCCGGTGTGGCGCGCATGACACGTTCACGGTTCACCTTCTACGACGTCACTGGCGGCACCTTGTGGGTGGGCAGCCTGGTGCTGGCGGGTTATTTCTTCGGCAACATCCCGTGGGTCAAGGCCAATCTCGAGAAGATCATCTGGGCCATGATCCTGATCCCCGGCGTGCTGGCACTGGCTGGTGGCCTGCGCAGCAGGTTGAGCAACAAGGCGAACCCGGCCAGCTGAGCTGCAGCGCAACTGCAGGATGTCTGATGGCTGATGCCCGGAGTCCGAGTCCAAAGCCATGTTGCATCTGGGCCGTCAGGTGGCCACCGTCGCGGCCTACATCGTCGAGTTGCCGCGCCCGAGTGGCGGATTGCGGGCGAAGTAGCGCTTGATGCCGCTGAACATGGCGTTCACCAGACGGCGGCGGTAAGCCTCGCTGCGCAGGCGTTTTTCTTCGAGCGGGTTCGAGATGAAGCCGGTTTCGACCAGGATGGACGGAATGTCCGGTGCCTTGAGCACGGCAAAACCCGCCTGCTCGACCCGCCCGGAGTGCAACTTGCCGACGCGGCCGATGTGGCCCAGCATTTCGCTGCCGAGCTTGAGGCTGTCGCGGATCTGGCGCGTGGTGCTCATGTCGAGCAGCGTCTGCAGGATGGCCTTGTCGCGTGTGTCGCCAATGTTGATGCCGCCGATGGCGTCGGCCAGGTTCTCGCGCTGTGCCATCCAGCGTGCCGTGGCGCTGCTTGCACCCGACTGCGACAACGCAAACACCGAGGCGCCGCGGGCATGCGGTCGCACGAAGGCGTCCGCATGGATCGACATGAACAGGTCGGCCTGCACCTTGCGCGCCTTGAACACACGCTCCTGCAGCGGCACGAAGTAGTCGGCGTCGCGTGTCAGCATGGCGCGCATGCCGGGCTGGTCGTTGATACGTTCGGCCAGATGGCGGGCGATGGCCAGCACCACGTCTTTCTCGCGCAGGCCGGTCGGGCCGGTGGCGCCTGGGTCTTCGCCGCCATGGCCGGGGTCGATGGCGACGATGATGAGCCGGTCCATGGCGCTGACCTGCCCACCCCGACGTGGCGGCCGTGACGCCGCCGCCGTGCCTGGCTTCTGCGTCTGCGTTTGAGCCTGAGCCTGAGCCTGAGCCGGTGCGCCAGCCGGGGCCGGTGATGGCATCTGCGGCGGCTGCGGCGTGGCGTAGGGCGGCGACTGGCGCGGCGAGGGTGACACACCACTCGCCCCGATGGCTGTTGCCGGTCCGGCAGGCGCCGACGCCGGAAGCGCCGGCCAGATCCAGGGGGCGTCACCCGACGAAGTGCTCGCGCTGCGGCTTGCGGCCGTTTGCGCCGCGCTGGCTGCGCCGTCGTTCGAGGCCGTGCCAGCGGCGATTTCGGCGCCGGAAGTCTTCTGGCCCATCAGGATACCGAGCAGATCGTCACCAGGTGGTGTGGCCCCACCAGTCTGCGTGCCCGAGGCGCCGTGGCCGGCCGCGTTGGGCGGTGTGCTTGACGGCGTTGTGGACGGTGAGGCCGAAGGTGAGGCGGACGGCGCGTTCGACGGCGAGGTGATCGATGGGCCGGCTGCCCCGCCAGGGGGTGATCCGGCCGGCACGCTTGGCTGTTGCGCTGCTGCCGGCGTGTCGGTGCTGCCGGGTGTGCGGCCCACGGCGGCCAGGGGGTCGGGCGCGATGCTGGGGTAGAGGTCGAAGACCAGGCGATGGCGGTAGGGCGCAATCGGCGCCAGGGCAAATACCTGCGGCCGGCTGGACTGCTTGAGGTCGAAGACCACACGTACCCGGCTGGGCTGGTTCTGGCCCACCCGCACACGCGCGATGTGTGGATCGTCGGAGCTGACCTTGGCGACGAGTTCGCGCAAGGTGTTGTTGAGTTCGAGGCCGTCGACATCGATCACCAGACGTGGCGGATCGGTGGTGAGAAAGTGCTGGCCAACCAGGCCGGTGTCGGATTCGAGCGTGACCCGCGTGTAGTCGGCCGCCGGCCAGACCCGCACGGCCACGATGGTGGCGCCGCGGGCCAGTTCCGGCAGCCCCAGGCTCAGCACCAGAGCCCCCGCAGCACCCAGCAGACGGCGGCGAGCCGGGTCCGGTTGCGGCAGGGTGTACTCGGCGTTTGCCTGATGAGGTGGTGTGGAACTCATGTCCAGAGTGCCTTGGTCTGGCGACGTGGCTGACCGGTCCCGTCGGGGCACGGTGAACGAGGTGATCGGTGACGTGTCATGTCAAGGTGTGCAGCAAGGTGAGGCCGAGCAGGCTGCGAGCGTCGACCTGCACCGAGCGGCCGGTGCCGTCGGGCAGCAGGGTCAGCGTGAGGTCGAGGTCGGGGGGCGGCAGCAGGCCGTCGGCACGTTCGGGCCATTCGACCAGCTTGAGGCCCGGGCTGGCAAAGATGTCGCGCAAGCCGGCGTCTTCCCACTCCTGCGGATCGGCAAAACGGTAGAAATCGAAATGCCAGGCAGCAGAGGTGGAGGTGGTGGCGCTATTGCCGTCTTCGACGCTGGTGGAGTTGCCGGACTTGGCAATGGCCGGCAGCTCATACGGCTCGACGATGGTGTAGCTCGGGCTCTTGATGCGCCCTTGCACGCCCAGGGCACGAAGCAAGTGGCGCACCCAGGTGGTCTTGCCCGCGCCCAGATTGCCGTGGAGCGCGATGTGGGCCAGGCGCAGTCCTGGCGCGCCGGCAAGGTGATGCGCGCAGCCGGCGCAATCACTCTCGCCCGACCACCCCATCGTGATCGACCCGAGCAGGGGCGGTGAGTCGCCCGTGGCCTGCATGCAGGGCGGCTCGGTGGCGAGTGATGTCGACGTGGCGAGGGGCTCTACGGGCAACAAGGCTGGGTCGCTTTCTACAATCCGGTCATGTCTGGAGGATGTCATCATCACCCGGCGAGTCAAGCCGCTGATACGGGGGCCGACCAGCCAGAACGTTCGGCCGCTGAATCGGCTGCCGATTCGGCACGACCTGAGGGCTCAGCGCGTGAGCCAGTGTCGCGAGGCCTGCGACCGGTGGACATGCCCGATCTGATGAAACGTCTGCGCGGCTGGGCTGATGAGCTCGGATTTTCCCAGATCGGCGTGGCGGGTGTGGATCTGCACGCGGCCGAAGCCGGGATGCTGGCGTGGTTGCAGGCCGGCTTTCACGGCGGCATGGGGTATATGGCGCGCCATGGCCTGAAGCGCGCCCGGCCCGCCGACCTGGTGCCGGGCACGCTGCGTGTGATCACGGTGCGTCTGGACTATCTGCCGCGCCAGCTCATTGCCCATGGCACGAATCGTCAGTCCGGCGCCGTGCTGGCCAACACTCACGATGCTGACAAGACCCCGTCCAATCAAGCCGCAAGTGAGGGTGATGGTCAGGGGGACTGGCGTGCCGACGAGTTGTCGCGCCTGCAGGTGCCGGGTGCTGCCGTGGTGTCGGTGTATGCCCGCGGTCGTGACTATCACAAGGTGATGCGGGCGCGGCTGCAGACGCTGACCGAACGCATCGAGGCACACATCGGTCCGTGTGGGCACCGCGTGTTCTGCGATTCGGCGCCCGTGCTAGAAGCTGAGCTGGCCAGCCGCTCGGGCCTGGGCTGGCGCGGCAAACACACGCTGGTGCTGGCGCGTGATGCGGGCTCGATGTTTTTCCTGGGCGAGATCTACGTCGACCTCGCGCTGCCACTCTCCGAACCGGCAACTGCGCATTGCGGCAGCTGCAGTGCTTGTCTGGACATCTGCCCGACCCAGGCCATCGTGGCGCCGTATCGCCTGGATGCGCGTCGCTGCATCAGTTATCTGACCATCGAACATGAGGGCGCCATACCGCTCGAACTGCGCCGGGCCATGGGCACACGCATCTACGGTTGTGACGATTGCCAGCTGGCCTGCCCGTGGAACCGCTTTGCCAAGCGCAGCGCCTTGCCCGACTTCGACGTACGAGCACCTGTCGATGCACCCAGGCTGCTCGATCTGTGGCGCTGGAGCGAGGCCGACTTTCTGCGGCTGACCGAAGGCAGTGCGATCCGCCGCATCGGTTATGGCCGCTGGCGCCGCAATCTGGCGGTGGCGCTGGGCAACACCTTGCGTGGCCACGGTGACCCGGTCTATGCCGCAGCCTTGTGTGAAGCTCTTGACGGTGCGGACGACCTGCTGCGGGAACACATCGCCTGGGCGCTGGATGAATACGGCGACAACGCAAAGCTGGCAGCACCCGCTGCTTGACGTGTGGCCGCCCGCGAGAAGCCTCGGCGGCTGGCCTCAATGCAGCAGATCGAAGCCCATCAGCACCAGCGGCAGGCTGAACATGCCGAGCAAGGTGGAGGTCGTGACCAGGCCGGCCACGTATGGCCCGTCGCCCCCCATACGATTGGCCAGCACATAACAGCTCGACGCGGTGGGCAACGCGGCAAAGATGGCCAGCGTCTGCGCCTGGCCACGTGGCAGAGCCAGGGCCAGGCCCAGCCCCAGGCCCAATGCGGGCAACACGGCGTGGCGAATGGCGAGCAGGGCACCGGCCAATCGCGGCGCTGCCGCCAGGCTGCCCAGTTGCAGGCCGGCGCCCACCGCCATCAGGCCCAGCGGCAGGGCGGCCGAGCCGATGCGGGTGCACGTCACCTCCACCACCTCGGGCAGCCGCAGGCCGGCCAGGTTGCACACCAGGCCGCCCGCGGTGGCCAGAATCAGCGGGTTGTGCAGCATCTCGCGCAGCGTGTTCTGCCCGCCGTGCCGCGCCAGTGTCCATACCGCGCCGGCATTGCTGATCGGCACACACACGGCCAGCAGCAACGCCACCCAGGCCAGGGCCTGGCCGCCGCCGATACGTTCGGCCAGCGCCAGGGCGACGTACGAGTTGAAGCGAAACGCCACTTGCGCGCCGCTGGCTTGGCGGTGTTGGTCGACGCCGCGTACCAGACGGAGTGAGGCAGCGAGGCCGAACCCGACGAGGCTGAGCGCCATGCCGCTGGCGGCAAAGGCCAGATCGGACGACGGGTCGAGTCGGCTGCGCAGGATCGACGAGAACAGCAGCACCGGAAACAGCAGCCAGTACACCAGCCGCTCGATACCAGCCCAGACCGTGGTGTCGAGCGCCGTGTACCGGCAGATCAGGAATCCCAGCACGATGAGCAGGAAGTCGGGCAGCAGGGCCAGCGAGATGGACGGCATGGATCGGGCGCCTTGGGCGCAGGTGATGCGCCGGGGTGCGCATGTGTGACTCAGGTGGCTCGTGTCGACAAGACGGGCGGGCGACACACGCAAGTTGCGGGTTTGTGCCACCCCACGGCGCGGTTAGGATGCAGCGCAGAGGCTGGGCCACTGTGGCCGGTCATACATGTGCTGGAGTGTGGTTCATGGATCGTCGCATGTTGATGCGTTTGCTGGTGTCGGGCGTTGCGGTGTCAGGGCAACTCGTCGTGGCCCTGCCGGCCATGGCACAGGCGTATCCGACCAAGCCGGTGCGTCTGGTGGTGCCGTTTGCACCGGGCGGCACCACCGACATCATCGCCCGTGTGTTGGCCGAAAAGATCGGCGGCCCGCTGGGCCAGGTGATGGTGGTGGAGAACAAGGCGGGTGGCGGCGGCATCATCGGGGCTAACGAAACCGCCAAGTCGGCGCCAGACGGCTATTCGATCGGCATGGCCACGGTGTCGACCACGGCAGCCAATCCGGCGATCAACCCCAAGACGCCGTACAACCCGCTGACCGACTTCACGCCCATCACCAATCTGGCGGCCACGCCCAATGTGATTGCGGTGCACCCGAGTTTTCCGGCCCGTGACTACAAGACCTTTGTCGAGGTGTTGAAGAAGAGTCCTGGCCGCTACAGTTTCGCGAGCTCGGGAACCGGTGGCATCGGTCACCTGCAGATGGAGTTGTACAAGAGTCTGGCGGGGGTGTTCGTGACCCACATTCCGTACCGTGGCGCTGGCCCGGCGCTCAACGACACCGTGGCCGGACAAGTGCCGATGCTGTTCGACAACCTGCCCTCGGCGCTGCCCTTCATCAAGGACGGTCGGCTGATCCCGATCGTGGTGGCAGCGCCTGCGCGCCTGGCCGTGTTGCCCAACGTGCCGACATTCAAGGAAGTCGGGCTCGAACCGGTGAACCGCATGGCCTACTACGGCTTGTATGGCCCCAAGGGTTTGCCGCGCGACGTCGTCGACAAGCTGAACGATGCGGCACGCAAGACGCTCGAACTGCCCGACGTCAAGAAGCGCATCGGCGAAACCGGCTCGGTCATCGTTGCCAACACACCTGAACAATTCGCCGCTCAGATCAAGGCCGAGTTCGAGGTCTACAAGAAGGTAGTCGAGCAGCAAGGGCTGAAGATCGAGTGATGGCTGGATGGTGGGCGGTGCGGCAATGCGTACGCAAACCGGACCGGATGCGACGGCAGATGTCGCCGCGCTGAAACTGGAGACCGCCAGCCGTGCCAGCATCGACCGGTTCCTCGATGCCCTGTGGCTCGAAGACGGCCTGAGCGCCAACACCCTGGGCGCCTACCGCCGCGATCTGCAAGCTTGTGCGATCTGGCTGGCGCACCAATCACAGAGCGGTCTGCCGTACTGCGGTGAGAGCCAACTGCTGGCCTATGTGGCGGCCCGCCACGCCAACTCGAAGGCGAGCAGCGCCAATCGGCGGCTCACGGTGCTGCGGCGCTACTTTCGCTGGGCGCTGCGCGAAAGCCAGATCGAACGCGATCCGACACAACACATCAGCGCGGCGCGCCAGGCGCTGCGGGTGCCTGGCACGCTGACCGAAACACAGGTCGAGGCGCTGTTGGGCGCTCCTGACGTCGACACCCCACTTGGTCTGCGCGACCGGGCCATGCTCGAGTTGATGTACGGCGCCGGCCTGCGGGTGTCGGAACTGGTGGGGCTCAAGAGCCTGCAACTGTTTCAGGGCGAATCGGCGCTGCGAGTCAGCGGCAAAGGCAGCAAGGAGCGCCTGGTTCCCTACGGCGAGGTGGCACAGTCCTGGCTCACCCG
>JADJDQ010000002.1:140000-142500 GCA_016702605.1 Candidatus Intricatilinea gracilis | reverse complement strand
CGCAGTCAAAGCGCCAGGCGTGTTGAGCTGGGTGCATTGAAGCATTGGGATCCGCGTGGGGGATTAGCTCAGCTGGGAGAGCACCTGCTTTGCAAGCAGGGGGTCGTCGGTTCGATCCCGTCATCCTCCACCACCCTCAGGTTGCAGATTGTCTTGATCGGTGCACACCCAAATGTCTGTAAAGGATGTTTGGGTGTGCTGTCGCAAGATGGCTGTTGTTCTTTAACAATTCGTAGAGTCGAATCAGTTGTTGGTGGCAAGGCACCGCAGTTGTTTGGGCGCAGGCTTGCTTGGTGTGAACCGGGTTGGGCGTAGCGCGTCAGGCAGCGGCGAAGCAGCGTGTCACCGGCAACATTTGATTGCGTCAACAGACATTGATCTGTGCGGAGGAATCTGCATGGATGCGAGGCGCGGCATAACGCGAATACTCATGAAAATGGAACTCTGACCCGTCGCTAGTTGGGTCTTGACGGGCGTCTGCGGGAGTGGGCGTCAAAGTTATAGGGTCAAGTGACTAAGTGCATGTGGTGGATGCCTTGGCGATTACAGGCGAAGAAGGACGTGATAGCCTGCGAAAAGCTTCGGGGAGCTGGCAAATGAGCTTTGATCCGGAGATATCCGAATGGGGAAACCCACCCGCAAGGGTATCGCATGCTCAATACATAGGCATGCGAGGCGAACCCGGCGAACTGAAACATCTCAGTAGCTGGAGGAAAAGACATCAACCGAGATTGCGAAAGTAGTGGCGAGCGAAATCGCAACAGCCTGCACGTTTTAGCAGTCGACTTATCAAAACAGTCTGGAAAGGCTGGCCACAGTGGGTGATAGCCCCGTATGGAAAAAGTTGATTGTGGAACTAGGCGTGCGACAAGTAGGGCGGGACACGTGAAATCCTGTCTGAAGATGGGGGGACCATCCTCCAAGGCTAAATACTCGTAATCGACCGATAGTGAACAAGTACCGTGAGGGAAAGGCGAAAAGAACCCCGGGAGGGGAGTGAAATAGATCCTGAAACCGCATGCATACAAAAAGTCGGAGCCCGAAAGGGTGACGGCGTACCTTTTGTATAATGGGTCAGCGACTTACATTCAGTGGCAAGCTTAACCGAATAGGGAAGGCGAAGGGAAACCGAGTCCGAATAGGGCGTCTTAGTCGCTGGGTGTAGACCCGAAACCAAGTGATCTATCCATGGCCAGGATGAAGGTGCGGTAACACGCACTGGAGGTCCGAACCGACTAGTGTTGCAAAACTAGCGGATGAGCTGTGGATAGGGGTGAAAGGCTAAACAAACTTGGAAATAGCTGGTTCTCTCCGAAAACTATTTAGGTAGTGCCTCAAGTATTACCGTCGGGGGTAGAGCACTGTTATGGCTAGGGGGTCATGGCGACTTACCAAACCATGGCAAACTCCGAATACCGACGAGTACAGCTTGGGAGACAGAGCACCGGGTGCTAACGTCCGGACTCAAGAGGGAAACAACCCAGACCGCCAGCTAAGGTCCCTAAAATTGGCTAAGTGGGAAACGAAGTGGGAAGGCTAAAACAGTCAGGATGTTGGCTTAGAAGCAGCCATCATTTAAAGAAAGCGTAATAGCTCACTGATCGAGTCGTCCTGCGCGGAAGATGTAACGGGGCTCAAGCCAGTTACCGAAGCTGCGGATTTGCAATTTATTGCAGATGGTAGGAGAGCGTTCTGTAGGCCTGTGAAGGTGGCTTGTAAAGGCTGCTGGAGGTATCAGAAGTGCGAATGCTGACATGAGTAGCGTTAAAGGGGGTGAAAAGCCCCCTCGCCGTAAGCGCAAGGTTTCCTACGCAACGTTCATCGGCGTAGGGTGAGTCGGCCCCTAAGGCGAGGCAGAGATGCGTAGCTGATGGGAAACAGGTCAATATTCCTGTACCGATGTGTAGTGCGATGTGGGGACGAAGAAGGTTAGCTCAGCCAACTGTTGGATATGTTGGTTCAAGCCTGTAGTCGTGGTCCTTAGGCAAATCCGGGGATCTTAGATGAGGGGTGATAACGAGGCAGCTTGCTGCCGAAGTGAGTGATACCCTGCTTCCAGGAAAAGCCACTAAGCTTCAGCTACACACGACCGTACCGCAAACCGACACTGGTGCGCGAGATGAGTATTCTAAGGCGCTTGAGAGAACTCTGGAGAAGGAACTCGGCAAATTGACACCGTAACTTCGGAAGAAGGTGTGCCTTTAGTAGGTGAACCAGTACATGGGGAGCCCAATGAGGCCGCAGAGAATCGGTGGCTGCAACTGTTTAATAAAAACACAGCACTCTGCAAAGACGAAAGTCGACGTATAGGGTGTGACGCCTGCCCGGTGCCGGAAGGTTAATTGATGGGGTGCAAGCTCTTGATCGAAGCCCCGGTAAACGGCGGCCGTAACTATAACGGTCCTAAGGTAGCGAAATTCCTTGTCGGGTAAGTTCCGACCTGCACGAATGGCGTAATGATGGCCACACTGTCTCCTCCAGAGACTCAGCGAAGTTGAAA
>JADJDQ010000002.1:0-135000 GCA_016702605.1 Candidatus Intricatilinea gracilis | reverse complement strand
AGAGATGCGTAGCTGATGGGAAACAGGTCAATATTCCTGTACCGATGTGTAGTGCGATGTGGGGACGAAGAAGGTTAGCTCAGCCAACTGTTGGATATGTTGGTTCAAGCCTGTAGTCGTGGTCCTTAGGCAAATCCGGGGATCTTAGATGAGGGGTGATAACGAGGCAGCTTGCTGCCGAAGTGAGTGATACCCTGCTTCCAGGAAAAGCCACTAAGCTTCAGCTACACACGACCGTACCGCAAACCGACACTGGTGCGCGTGATGAGTATTCTCAGGCGCTTGAGAGAACTCTGGAGAAGGAACTCGGCAAATTGACACCGTAACTTCGGAAGAAGGTGTGCCTTTAGTAGGTGGAGTCGTACAGACCGAGCCCAATGAGGCCGCAGAGAATCGGTGGCTGCAACTGTTTAATAAAAACACAGCACTCTGCAAAGACGAAAGTCGACGTATAGGGTGTGACGCCTGCCCGGTGCCGGAAGGTTAATTGATGGGGTGCAAGCTCTTGATCGAAGCCCCGGTAAACGGCGGCCGTAACTATAACGGTCCTAAGGTAGCGAAATTCCTTGTCGGGTAAGTTCCGACCTGCACGAATGGCGTAATGATGGCCACACTGTCTCCTCCAGAGACTCAGCGAAGTTGAAATGTTTGTGATGATGCAATCTCCCCGCGGAAAGACGGAAAGACCCCATGAACCTTTACTGTAGCTTTACATTGGACTTTGAACAGATCTGTGTAGGATAGGTGGGAGGCTTTGAAGCAGCGGCGCTAGCTGTTGTGGAGCCAACGTTGAAATACCACCCTGGTGTGTTTGAGGTTCTAACCTTGGCCCGTAATCCGGGTTGGGGACAGTGTATGGTAGGCAGTTTGACTGGGGCGGTCTCCTCCCAAAGTGTAACGGAGGAGTTCGAAGGTACGCTAAATACGGTCGGAAATCGTGTTGATAGTGCATTGGCATAAGCGTGCTTGACTGCGAGACTGACAAGTCGAGCAGGTACGAAAGTAGGACAAAGTGATCCGGTGGTTCTGTATGGAAGGGCCATCGCTCAACGGATAAAAGGTACTCTGGGGATAACAGGCTGATACCGCCCAAGAGTTCATATCGACGGCGGTGTTTGGCACCTCGATGTCGGCTCATCTCATCCTGGGGCTGTAGCCGGTCCCAAGGGTATGGCTGTTCGCCATTTAAAGAGGTACGTGAGCTGGGTTTAAAACGTCGTGAGACAGTTTGGTCCCTATCTTCCGTGGGCGCTGCAGATTTGAGAGAGCCTGCTCCTAGTACGAGAGGACCGGAGTGGACGCACCTCTGGTGTACCGGTTGTCACGCCAGTGGCATTGCCGGGTAGCTAAGTGCGGAAGAGATAACCGCTGAAAGCATCTAAGCGGGAAACTCGTCTCAAGATAAGATCTGCCGGGGCCTCGAGCCCCCTGAAGAGTCGTTCGAGACCAGGACGTTGATAGGCTGGGTGTGGAAGCGCAGTAATGCGTTAAGCTAACCAGTACTAATTGCTCGTGAGGCTTGACCCTATAACTTTGATAGCTCACCACTCGTGGTCGTGCTTGTCGAAGTACTGTTTTTATGAATTTCGTTGTTATGCCTAAAGGCGGCGCAATCAATAGTTTATGATTCGACTTCTACGATTTGGCTCGCAAAGGTCGGTAGCAATACCACCCCTTTGTGAGTGACCGGTTCAGCCTGATGACCATAGCGAGGTGGTCCCACTCCTTCCCATCCCGAACAGGACAGTGAAACACCTCAGCGCCGATGATAGTGCGCATTCGCGTGTGAAAGTAGGACATCGTCAGGCTAATATCTCCCGCATCAACGCCCAGCACCCGCTGGGCGTTTGTGTTTTCTGATCTGGACGGATGTTGTTTCCCTCGGTGAGCGTTCAGCTGATGGGCAATGAGCGTCCAGCCGCCCCACTTGTTCGCCCGCTAACTTGGTAGCCATTACGGCGTCTACCTGATTTTGGTGGACACCTATGCGTCCCAATACTCCAGTCATCCTGAGGCGCGTGCACGGCGGCGAACTCAAAGCGCAGGTACTGAGGCACTGCCGTTAGCCCGGAGCGTCAATTGCGGGGGTGGCACTGGTACATGGCCTGAACGCGAACCTGGTGCGCTAGTAGTTGAGCTGAGGCAGGCTCAAGCGGTGAGCGTCCAGCGCCACCACGTTGACGCGGCGGCTTGAAGCCGTAACGATGTCGCCCCCCAGCAGGCTGGCAGGCGCTGTTTGTCGGGAGGTTCAGCCTTCAGTTTGCCTCCCAGCAATGCGGCAGCAACTCGTCGATCCGGCTGGCCGGATGGTTGTGCAGCCGCGCCAGCACATCGCGCAGGTAAGCCCACGGATCGATCTTGTTGAGCTTGGCCGACTGCACCAGGCTCATGACGTTGGCCGCGCGCTGGCCGGCCAGTTCGCTGCCGACGAACAACCAGTTCTTCGCACCCAGCTTCCAGGGCTTGATCTGCTGCTCGATGTGGTTGTTGTCGATGGGCACGGCCCCGTCGTGCAGGTGACGCGTCAGCGCTGGCCAGTGGTTGAGGCTGTAGTCGATGGCCTGGGCGATGGCGCCGCCGGCCACGTGCTGGCGTTCGAGCTGCAGCCAGGCCTGTTGGCGCCGAGCGAAAACTGAGCCACTCTTTGAGGGTTGTGCCGACCCAAAACTGAGCCAGGTGAACGACCTACTCTGCTGCTTTTTTGTGCAACAGAGGACGAGGAGTGATCACCATGGACATGATTGGCAGGATCCGGCGTATGCATAGCCGGGGCAAGAAATCTGAGCGCGAGATTGCGCGTCAGACGGGGCTGTCGCGCAACACGATTTCCAAGTGGTTGCACGGCGACGTCGATGGCCCGCCGAAGTACCGGCGCAGCGAACAGCCCAACAAGCTCAGCGTGTTCCACGAGGCGCTCACCCAGGCGCTGACAGCCGATGCGCGTCGGCCCAAGCATGAGCGACGCACGGCCAAGGCGCTGTACGCGCAGATTCAGGCCGAAGGCTACGACGGGGTTACACCCGGGTGACCGACTTCATCCGGGCGTGGCGCCAGAGCGCGGGCCAGGTCACCACGAGCAACGCCTTCATCCCGCTGAGCTTCGAACTGGGCGAAGCCTTCCAGTTCGACTGGAGCGAAGAGGGGCTGGTGGTGGGCGGCATCTACTACCGCCTGCAGGTGTCGCACATGAAGCTGTGCGCCAGCCGTGCGTTCTGGCTGGTGGCCTATCCCAGCCAGGGTCACGAGATGCTGTTCGATGCGCACACACGCTCGTTCGCGGCGCTGGGCGGCATTGCGCGCCGGGGCATCTACGACAACATGAAGACGGCCGTGGACAAGGTCAAGAAGGGCAAGGGACGCATCGTCAACGAGCGCTTCGCGGCCATGTGCTCGCACTACCTGGTCGACCCGGACTTCTGCAACGTGGCCAGCGGCTGGGAGAAGGGCCGGGTCGAGAAGAACGTGCAGGACAGTCGTCGGCGCATCTGGATCGACGCGGCCCAGCAGCGCTTCGGCAGCTTCACCGAACTCAACGCCTGGCTGGGCCAACGCTGTCGGGAGCTGTGGCTGGAGGTGCGCCACCCCGAGCACGAGCAGTTCAGCGTGGCCGAGATGCTCGACCACGAGCGCGACCACCTGATGCCCGTGCCGGTGCCGTTCGACGGCTACGTCGAGAAACCCGCGCGGGTGTCGAGCACCTGCCTGGTATCGGTGGCGCGCAACCGCTACTCGGTGCCGTGCGAGCTGTACGGGCAGATGGTCAGCACGCGGCTGTACCCGGCCAGTGTGGTCATCGTCGCTGACGACCAGGTCGTTGCCCGCCACGACCGGCTGAGCAACGCCGGCGAGACCCGCTACGACTGGCAGCACTACATCCCGCTGCTGCAAAGGAAACCCGGCGCCCTGAGGAACGGTGCTCCCTTCGCCGACATGCCCGAGCCGCTGCAGCAACTGCGCCGCGGCCTGCTGCGCCACCCGGGCGGTGACCGAGTGATGGCGCAGGTGCTGGCCATCGTGCTGACCGCCGGGCTCGATGCGGTGCTGGTGGCGGTGGACCTGGCCCTGGAGACCGGACCACCCGGCAAGGTCAGTGTGGAGCACGTGATCAACGTGCTGGGGCGGCTGAACGCGCAGCCGGCACCGCCGCCAACAGCGGCCACGCAGCTGAAGGTGTCCACCCCGCCGCTGGCCGACACGGCGCGCTACGACAGCCTGCGCGACGCCGGCACCGCTGCCACCAGCACAGGCGACAGCACCCTCGAAGGAGTCCGCCATGACGCCTGACGTGCTGGTGGAACTCAAGGCCTTGCGCCTGCACGGCATGGCCGGCGCCTGGGCCGATCTGATCGAGCAATGTGGCGGCGTCGGCATCGACACCTCTCGCTGGTTGATCGAGCATCTGCTGCAGGCCGAAGGCACCGACCGGGCGATGCGCTCGGTCAGCCACCAGATGCACGCCGCGAGGTTCCCGGTGCACCGCGACATGGCGGGCTTCGACTTCGCGGTCTCGCCGGTGGACCGCAAGCTCGTCACCACACTGGCCACCACGGCCTTCACCGACGACGCGCACAACGCCGTTCTGGTCGGTGGGCCGGGGACGGGCAAGACGCACTTGGCCACGGCCATCGGCGTGTCGGGCATCACCCGGCACGGCAAGCGGGTGAGGTTCTATTCCACGGTGGATCTGGTCAACGCCCTGGAGCAGGAGAAGGCCCAAGGCAAGGCAGGTCGCATCGCCACCAGCTTGCTGCGCATGGACCTGGTCATCCTGGATGAACTGGGCTACTTGCCGTTCAGCCAGGCCGGCGGGGCCTTGCTGTTCCACCTGCTGAGCAAGCTGTACGAGCACACCAGCGTGATGATCACGACCAACCTGGACTTCGCCGAATGGTCCAGCGTGTTCGGCGACGCCAAGATGACCACGGCACTGCTGGACCGCCTCACGCACCACTGCCACATCGTGGAGACGGGCAACGAGTCGATCCGCTTCAGCCGCAGCACGGCCCAGGCCAAGAAGCGCATCAAGGCGCGTGAGCAGGCTCGCCAGGGTGCCTCGACCCAGGACGAGGCCGACCCCTTCTGATCGACCGCCGCGCGGGGCATGCCGCTGCGGGCTACGCCCTGCGCGTCTTCCCCCGCGCCTTCAACACCGCCTTCGGGAGGTCGACGAACCAGCTCAGCACCTAAACTTATCCACAGCCGACCATCCCAACGTCGGCTTCCACCCCTGGCTCAATATTCGGTCGTTCACCTGGCTCAGTTTTGGGTCGGGAGCGCCGGGAGACCGGCAAGGAGCAAAGGGTGCAAGTCCCTCACAGCAAAGGTGTAGCGAACCATGTTGTCCCCGAGTCATGCGTTGGGCATCGCGAGGTGCACGACGAAGCGTTGACAGGGGTACGTGCAGGCCAGCCATTGAGCCGCGAAAGAAATTCGATCCGGGTGCCGACGCCGTCCGATCCGCGGAAGGCAACATGCACGAGCGCGTCATCGCAAGCGCCCGTGCGACCCGGCGTGGTCGTAGACCCTGGCATGCACGCACGCTCCTTGCACGGGAACCGGGAGATCTCCAGTCTGACCGCCGGAGCCAGTTGTGACCGGCGGTCCGCATCGGGAAGGTGAGGAGCCGACGCCGATGATGCACGGACTGGAGAAGTCAGACCTCGTCGTAGTAGCGATGAAGCCTGCGAACAATGCCGGGTCACCGGCGGCGGAGTGGGTGGAGCCAAGGGCGGGGACCAAGGGAAACGCGGACCCGCCACGCACGCGACGGACTCAGAGCCGCGATAGCGTGTCCCCGGGGTTGGAACGCGTACGGCAGGCCGCAAGGCAAAGGAAGACGCAAGCGTTCACGGCGCTGCTGCACCACGTCACCGTCGATTCGCTGCGAGAGGCGTTCCTGGCGCTCAAGCGCCGTGCCGCACCGGGTGTGGATGGCATGACGTGGCAGGACTACGAGTCGGGTCTGGAAGTCCACCTTCAGGATCTGTGCGACCGGGTCCACCGCGGCACGTACCGGGCGCTGCCCGTGCGGCGACGGTTCATCCCGAAGCCGGACGGGCGACAGCGCCCGCTGGGCATTGCCGCGCTGGAAGACAAGATCGTCCAGCGCGCGGTCGTCACCGTGCTCAATGCGATCTACGAGGAAGACTTCCTCGGCTTCTCGTACGGGTTCCGGCCCGGGCGAGGCCAGCACGACGCATTGGACGCCTTGTGCGTGGCGATCAAGGGCAAGCGCGTGAACTGGGTGCTTGACGCCGACATCAAGGGCTTCTTTGACGCGGTGGACCACTCGTGGCTGCTGCGCTTCGTGAGGCACCGAGTCGGCGACGAGCGCGTCACCCGGCTGGTGGGCAAGTGGCTCAAAGCTGGGGTCCTGGAAGATGGGCAATGGAGCGCCAGTGAACAGGGGACGCCACAAGGCGCGGTGATCTCACCGCTGCTGGCCAACGTCTACCTGCACTACGTCTTCGACCTGTGGGCGCAGCAATGGCGGCGGCGCGAAGTCAAGGGCGACATGATCGTCGTGCGCTATGCCGACGATCTGGTCGTGGGCTTCGAACTGGAGGCCGAAGCGCGCCGGTTCTGGGACGCGATGCGAGTACGGTTCGAGCAGTTCTCGCTCGAACTGCATGGGGACAAGACCCGGCTGCTGGAGTTCGGTCGCTACGCGATCGAGCGGCGACAGCGTAACGGGCAGGGCAAACCGCAGACGTTCAACTTCCTGGGGTTCACGTTCATCTGTGGCCGCTCGCGGCGTGGGGCATTCCTGCTTCGACGCCACACGCGACGCGACCGCATGCGTGCGGCCCTGCGGGAGCTCAAGGACGAGATGCGGCGACGACGCCACGACAGCCTGACCGACCAAGGTCGCTGGCTGCGTTCGGTGCGGAGCGTGTCAAGGTAGTTGTCGCCTGAGTCATGCAGCGCGAGGCTGACTATGAGTGGTCGTCGCTGCCAGTGCGACGACCGAGTCTCGTTCGGGATTGAGCGCGACCACGCCGATAGACGACCAGTTGCGGGTATGCCTGGACCAACGTGCCGGGTGGCGTTGGCGAGCTTGGGTGTAGACCACATGGCGATTTGCCAGAATCGACGTGTCCTGGCCGCAGTGGCGCTGTGCCGGGCTGACGTAGCCGATGCCGCCGTGGCGGTGCTCGACGTTGTACCAGTGCACGAAGTTGGCAGCCCAGGCTCGGGCAGCATCCAGATCGGCAAAGCCCGTGACCGGGAACTGCGGTCGGTACTTGGCGGTCTTGAACAACGATTCGACATAGGCGTTGTCGTCGCTCACGCGCGGCCTGGAGTACGACGGCTTGACGCCCAGCCAGTGCAGCATGGCCAGCACGGTCGTTGCCTTGAGGGTGGCGCCGTTGTCGCCGTGCAGCACGGGTTTGGAGTCGAGCATGGCAATGCCCTCGGCCAGCGCCGTGCGCTTGACGAGATGGGCGGCATGTTCGGCCTGATCGCTGTCGTGCACCTCCCATCCCACGACCTTGCGGCTGTACAGGTCCAGGATCAGGTAAAGGTAGAACCAGCGACCCGCGACCGTGGCGGGCAGGTAGGTCATGTCCCAGCACCAGACTTCACGCGGTGCCATGGCGATGCGGGTGGTCGGCGGCCGGCTGGCCCGGGGCGCCTTGGCGCGGCCACGGTGCGCGTTCTGTCCGGCCTGGCGCAGCACCCGCGCAAAGCTCGATTCGCTGGCCAGGTACACCCCTTCGTCGGCCAGCATGGGCACGATGCGCGCCGGGGGCACATCGGCAAAGCGCGGCTCGTTGGCCACACGCAGCAGTTCGGCACGTTCGGCCGAGCTGAGCGCATGTGCCGGTATGGGGCGTACCGCCTCGGGGCGGGCATCACCGGTGGTCAGGCCTTGGGCGGCCTGCCAGCGCTGCAGCGTGCGCACATCGATGCCGGCGGTCTGGCACGCCAGGCGCAGGCGCGCTCCGCTGTCGTGGGCCACCTGAATGTCTCGGGCCAGTCTCTGGCGATCTTCGAGGCCGATCATTCGTCCTCGCCCCTGTCCCTGTTGAAGATCGCCTCGACTTTTTTTGACAGCACCAGCAGTGCGGCGGTCTCGGCCAGGGCCTTGTCCTTGCGGTGCAACTCGCGTTCGAGTTCCTTGATGCGCCGCCGGTGATGCGCCGTTTGCTAGGGGCTGGCTCGCGCTTCTTCGGGTGCGGCCAGTGCCTGCGTGGCACTTTGGCGCCAGCTCAGCAAATCCTGCAGGTGCACACCGTGGGCGCGGCACCAGGCGCTCTTGCCGGCCTCGTCCAGCGCCGCCGTGGTCAGCACGGCATCGAACCGAGCCGCTGCTGTCCAGACCCGCTCGCGAGCGGGTCTGGACAGCGCTTCACTGCGCCAGCGCTCCAGCGTGCCCGCACCAACGCCGATCTCTCGCGCAACAACGTCCGCCGATGCGCTCTCCGGCGGCAGCATCCGCGCCACCGCCCTGTCCTTGAATGCCTGTCCGTATCTGGCCAATTCGTTCTCTCGTCATCGCCCCCGGGGTCTCGGTTCTATGGAGGCGACAACTATTCTGACGCGGGGGGGGTGGTCACGGGCTACTTCGCGTACCACGCGGTGCCGACCAACGTTCAAGCGATTGGCGCGTACCGGCACCACGTCATCGACCTGTGGCGACGTTCGCTGAGGCGGCGCAGCCAAAAGGACGGCATGACCTGGGCGCGGATGGACCGGTTGGCCAACGAGTGGTTGCCGCCACCCCACGTGCTTCATCCATGGCCCGAAGATCGGATGGCCGTCAGATACCCGAGGTAGGAGCCGTATGCCTTAATTGGGCAAGTACGGATCTGTGCGGGGGGTGCCGGGTAACCGGCATCCCTACCGCGATCGACAACAGCTGGGGGCTGGCTCGCGCCTCTTCAGGCCCGGACAGTGCCGCGGTGGTCAGCACGGCATCGAACCGGGCCGCGGCTGCCCAGACCCGCTCGCGAGCGGATCTGGACAGCGCCTCACTGCGCCAACGTTCCAGCGTGTCCGCACCAACGCCGATCTCTCGCGCAACAACGTCCGCCGATGCGCTCTCCGGCGGCAGCATCCGCGCCACCGCCCTGTCCTTGAATGCCTGTCCGCATCTGGCCAATTCGTTCTCTCGTCATCGCCCCCGGGGTTCTCGGTTCTATGGAGGCGACAACCATTCTGACGCGGGGGGGGCGACATCGTTACGGCTTCAAGCAGCCGCGTGAGCGTGGTGGCGCTGGGCGCTCACAGATGAGCCAGTCTTCGACGAACTACCGCGGGCGCAAACCTGAGGTGGCGGCAAAGGCCCACAACAAGGTGATGCGCCTTGTTAGGATGCGGCTGGGCAGCGCTTCCACGAAGCGGACCAAGGCGTATCGACGTTTGAATC
This sequence comes from Candidatus Intricatilinea gracilis, assembly GCA_016702605.1. Taxonomy (GTDB): domain Bacteria; phylum Pseudomonadota; class Gammaproteobacteria; order Burkholderiales; family Burkholderiaceae_C; genus Sphaerotilus; species Sphaerotilus gracilis. The sequence continues at coordinate 125,627 of JADJDQ010000002.1, read as the reverse complement.
ATTAAATTTGCCTGGAAGCATGAACATACCTCCATTCGTCCATTTGCGTATGCATAGCGAATATTCCGTCTCCGATAGCATATTGCGCGTCGACGAAGCGGTAGGGGCTGCTGCTGAATCAGCTCAGCCGGCACTGGCCTTGACCGACATTGCAAACATGTTTGGTGCGGTCAAGTTCTACAAGGCGTGTCGTCGCAAGGGGGTACAGCCGATACTCGGCGCGGAGCTTCAAGTGTCGATGCGTGTTGGTGCGGTGGAAGCCCGAGGCGCCGTATTGCTGCTGGTGACTGACCGCACGGGCTACCTCAACTTGTGCACGATACTTTCCGCAGCCTGGGCGAGCGTTGCTGCCGATGGCGTCGGGTCTGCCTTGGTTTCCTTTGATGAGGTTGCCAAGCTATCCAAAGGGCTTTTGCTGCTTTCCGGTGGGCAAACCGGCGTACTTGGAAGTGCCATCTCGGGGGGCGAAGATGAAGTTGCTCGGGCCATTGTCGACCGTTTCGTAGGTGATTTTGGAGGATCAGTCTACCTCGAGGTTCAGCGGTATTCCCAAGACAACGACGAACGGTACAACGGCGGCATTGCCCTGCTGGCACAAGAGTTTGGACTGCCCGTTGTGGCGACTCACCCGATTCAATTTCTGGAACGCGGAGATTACGACGCACATGAAGCGCGAGCCTGTATATCGAATGGTGAGATCCTTTCCGATCCGAGGCGCTCGCGGAGATTTACTTCAGACCAGTATTTCAAGAGCTCGGCCGATATGCATGAAACGTTTGCCGATCTGCCGGATGCGCTGGCAGCGACGTGCGAGGTTGCTCGACGTTGTCGAACAGAACTTGTGCTCGGTAAACCGCAGCTGCCCGACTTCCCGACGCCGCTGCTCGCTGATGGCTCTTCGATGCCCATGGCGGACTTCTTTCGATCGTCATCGATTGACGGACTGGAACGCCGTCTCGAGATGTTGTTTCCCGATCCCGTGCAACGTGACAAGGTGCGGCCCGAGTATATGGCGCGGTTGAGTTTCGAGATCAATACTATCTTGAAGATGGGGTTCCCGGGCTACTTCTTAATTGTGTCCGACTTCATCAACTGGGCCAAGCATAACAATTGCCCGGTCGGCCCCGGACGAGGCTCTGGCGCGGGTTCTCTGGTGGCGTATGCCTTGAACATCACCGATCTTGATCCGATCAAGTTCAAACTGCTTTTCGAACGGTTCCTCAATCCCGACCGGGTGTCGATGCCTGACTTCGACGTCGATTTCTGCCAAAGCAATCGTGAAAGTGTCATCGACTACGTCAAGGGCCGATATGGGCGCGACGCCGTCAGCCAGATTGCCACATTCGGAACATTGGCCGCCAAGGCTGCCATTCGCGATGTGGGGCGTGTGCTCGGCATGGGGTACGGCTATGTAGATTCGATTGCCAAGCTGATTCCCGCGCCACCAGGCAAGACCGTCACGTTGGCACCTGTGCCAAATGAGCCCGACGGCGGAGTGGTATACGCAAGAAGGGAAGCGCCCGAACTGGAATTGAGGGAATCGCGCGAAGAGGAAGTGGCTGAACTGCTGTCTCTTGCCACGCGGGTCGAAGGTATTGTTCGAAACATCGGCACCCATGCTGGGGGGGTGTTGATCGCGCCTGGCAAGATCACGGACTTTTGCCCACTCTACCAGCAATCGGGTAGTACGTCGGTAGTTAGCCAGTTCGACAAGGACGACGTCGAGGCGATCGGGTTGGTGAAGTTCGACTTTCTTGGATTGGCCACACTCACCATACTCGAGCTTGCCAAGAAGTTCATTGTCAGGCGTAAGCCAGATCTCGAGAATGTGCTCTACGAAGGTCTTACCTTCGATGACCGACGGGTTTACGATCTATTTTCTTCTGGTTCGACGGAGGCAGTTTTCCAGTTTGAATCAGGCGGCATGCAACGAATGCTCAAGGATGCCAAGCCAAGCCGTCTCGAAGATCTGATTGCATTGAATGCCTTGTTCCGCCCTGGCCCGATGGACCTGATCCCGAGTTTTGTCGCCCGCAAACACGGGCGCGAACCCGTCGAGTATCCACACCCGCTGGTCGAAAGTGTCCTGTCGGAGACCTACGGCATCATGATCTACCAGGAACAGGTCATGCAGGTTGCGCAGGTCCTGGGCGGCTACAGCCTGGGTGGTGCTGATCTGCTGCGCCGCGCCATGGGCAAGAAGAAGGCCGAAGAAATGGCCCAGCACCGTCACACCTTCCGGGAAGGCGCTGCGGTCAAGAACATCCCAGCGGACAAGGCCGACGAGATCTTCGACCTGATGGAGAAGTTTGCCGGCTACGGTTTCAACAAGTCGCATGCTGCCGCATACTCTGTGCTGGCCTACCACACGGCCTGGGTCAAGGTGCATTTCCCGGCCGAGTTTTATGCCGCGAACATGACGGTGGAAATGGGCGACACCGACAAACTGAAGATCTTGCGGCAAGACGCAGCAAAATTTGGCGTCGGTTTCGATATTCCTTCGATCAACCGCGGCCAGCATAAATTCGACCCAACTGCCGACATGCGCGTGGTTTACGGATTGGGCGCGGTCAAGGGAACAGGTGAGGGTGCAGTGGAAGCGATCGTCGCCGCGCGCGAGCAGGGTGGCGTGTTCAGATCGTTGTTCGACTTCTGTTGCCGCGTCGACAAGTCCAAGGTGAACAAGCGGGTGGTCGAAGCGCTTATCAAGGCTGGTGCGTTTGATGAATGCCATCCACTAGGCATGGACGGCAGATCGCAACTGCTGGCCAGCGTCGGCATTGCATTCGAATATGCTGACGCACAACAACGCAACCTGCTGCAGGGCGGCTTGTTCGATACCGACGATCAGGTCGGTTCCATGACCCTGGATCCTGCCTATACTGAGGCGGCCGTCTGGGACGTGCAACAACGGCTCGACTTTGAGAAGGTAGCGCTCGGTTCGTTTCTTTCGGGCCATCTGTTTGATCAAAATCGCGACGAAGTGCGCAGGTTTGTTTCGATCGAGATTGCCGACCTCGTCGACAGCCGCGAGACAGTGCAGATTGCTGGAATTGTGTCGGATCTGCGTGTCGTTAACGGCCAGCGTGGCCGCGCGGCGATATTTACCCTGGATGACAAGTCAGGGGGCATCGAGTCTGTTGCTGCCGAAGAGGTTCTCAACCGCCATCTCGATTTGTTGGTCGAAGACAGTCTGTTGATCTGTAGCGGCAGGGTGCAGAAGGATAGATTCAACGGTGGCTTGCGCTTCAACGTGCAGGATGTGATGTCGTTGGCGACTGCGCGGGTCGAGTTTGGCCGGCATATTCAGTTGCAAGGTCAGATGACATCCGAGGCTGTGCTCAACTGGCTCCGCTCATATGGATTGCCGCCTGACACCAGCGTTGACTCAGTCAAGCCGCCAGGTCTGCCGGTACGTGTTGCCCTGTCTCTCGATGGTGCAAGCTGTGTCATGGAATTGGGTGAAGATCATCGTGCCAGTCCGAGTGACACGGCGATAAGCGCCTGGAATTCTCTGGGTGGTCGCGCCGCAATTGTGTATCAGGCCGATACTGTTTGATGCCACGACGCCGACGACGTTGCTAGACTTGACCTGATGGCCGCCGACTCGATACAAGATGCCAATGTTGTGGGCCTGGTCTTGACTGGGGGGGGCGCCCGGGCGGCCTACCAGGTAGGAGTTTTACAGGCCATCGAGACGATTCGGCGGAGCTGTTGTGCGGCACCCCACAGCCCGTTTCGTATTTTTGCCGGTACATCTGCCGGGGCCATCAATGCGAGTGCGCTCGCCTGTCGGGCCGATGACTTCAGCGAAGCTGTCGCCGAACTTGCTCTGGTGTGGGGTGGTTTTCACGCCGAGCAGGTGTACCGTGCCGGTTCGTTGGCCATGATACGTACCGGCGCTCCATGGCTGACCATGATGTCGCTTGGGTGGCTGGTAACGCGTTGGACCCGCGTCAAGCCCAGATCATTGCTCGACAATACACCACTCGAGTCGTTGCTAACCAGCATGATACGTTGGGATCGCCTGCCCAAACTCATGCACCGCGGCATCGTCGATGCGCTGGCGATCACAGCGTCGAGTTATACGAGTGGCATGCATGTCACATTCTATGAATCCGAGCGGAATATTGCGCCGTGGTCGCGGTCACAGCGCTTTGCGATTCGAGCACGCCTTGGCCCCGAGCATCTTCTGGCCTCAGCTGCCATCCCTTTCGTATTTCCGTCGGTCGCGCTCGAGTGTGGTGCACAGTCGGAATGGTTTGGCGATGGTGCCATGCGCCAAGCTGCACCGATATCACCGGCAGTGCATCTTGGCGCCAGTAGGGTGTTGGTGGTGGGGGCCGGGCGCATGCATGAACCGCCCGGCAGGATATTGCCTCTGAACGGGTATCCGAGTGTGGCCCAGATTGCTGGCCATGCCCTGTCGAACATATTTCTTGATGCTCTGGCGGTCGATATCGAACGTCTGCAGCGCATCAATGCCACGGTAGCGCTACTCGATGCGACTGCCAAAGCACGCACCAGCCTGCGTCCGATCGATGCACTTGTGATTGCCCCAAGTCAGAGGCTTGACGATCTGGCTGCGCAGCATGTGCACAACCTGCCACGCACGATACGTACGTTACTCGGCGCCGTTGGAGTTGGCGGGCAGGCCAATGATGTTCGCGGCGCAGCCCTTGCGAGTTATCTCTTGTTCGAGGCACCTTATACCCAGGCCCTGATGGCACTGGGCGTGGCAGATACCATGGCCCGACAGGCTGACGTGATTCGGTTCTTCGGCTGGCAGGCTGCTGCAGGTGCGGGGCAGTATTGAGTCAATAGTCGCGCCCCGGTTGCTCGCTGGCAGTATGAAGCCCGACCCGCTTATTTGCCGGCACTGGCCTTGGGGCCTGGTTTTTGGGCCGCCTTTGGTGGCGCCGCACTACCTGCTGTGTATGCCGCGCCGTTGACGGTCAAGCCGGCGCCAGAAAACTTGGCGGCATTGCCTGGACCGACACCTTTGACGCGGTCGACAAAATCGAGCCAGTCCTTGAAGTTGGATTTCTTGCGTTCTTCGAGAATCCTGGTCGACATGGCTGGTCCGATGCCCTTGATCGACTCCAGATCGGCCTGTGTGGCCTTGTTGAGATCGACCGCAGCAAATGAGAGGCTGCTCATCAAGACGAGCAGCAGACCGATCAAGAACTTGAACATGTTGGGCTCCTGTACTTTGTCTGGAGTGCAACCGCACGCCCGTGGGGTTGCGCGGATAAACCGCTCGAGCAATATAGGCCTAAGCTCTGGTGCCTCAGGTCGCTCCTAAGGGGGATGCGACAAATCGTACCAACCGGCAGTAGCGTGGTGGACAAACGCTGAAGATTGTGGCTGATCGTGGTGCAAGACGTCGTGGCGCAGTCTGCAGGAATCGTGATCACAAAGACAAACGGGTCAGTTCCACTGGAACTGACCCGTCTATTACTTCTTGGTGCGGCTGGCAGGATTCGAACCCACGACCCCTTGGTTCGTAGCCAAGTACTCTATCCAACTGAGCTACAGCCGCGCTGAGGAGCGAGACTATAGCACGCCAAATTCGCCTCGGCTAGCCCACCGCCAGCCATCGTGAACAATTGGCTCATCGCCCGTTGATGAACCGGCGCACCGCGTCGATCACCGCCTGGGTCTGATCGCGGTGGGGCGAGTGACCGCAGGCGGGCATCTCGAGCAACTCGGTCTGCGCTACACGCCGCTGGATGCCGTGGATCTGTTCGAGCGTGCCGTATTCGTCGTCCAGCCCCTGCACCGCCAGCAATGGGCAGGTGATGGCTGGCAGTTCGGTTTCGATCGACCAGCGTTTGAAGGGTGGGTGCAGCCAGATGTCGTTCCAGCCCCAGAAGGCCGAGTCGGGATCGTCGTGATAACGCGCCAGACGCTGACGCAGATCGGTGTCGAGATAGGTCTGGCGCGCCTTGGCAATGCTGTGCACCGAGATGTCCTCGACCAGGATGTGCGGCGCCAGGACGATGGCCCCACTCAGCTGGCACGGAAAACTCGCCGCGTAGAGCAGGCTGATCGAACCCCCGTCGCTGTGGCCGAACAACCAGGGCGGCTGCGCCAGGGTGTCGACCCCCAGGCCCGCAAGCAACGACGGCAAGACCTGCTGGGCCTGCTGGTGCATGAAGTCCAGTCCCCAGGCTTCTTCGGCGGCACGAGGTGTCGAGCGGCCGTAGCCCGGGCGCGAGTACACCAGGCCGCGGCAGCCGACTGCGTCGCACAACTGGCGCGGAAAGTCCTTCCACATGGCCAGTGACCCGAGTCCTTCGTGCAGAAACACGATCAGCGGCGTGCCTGCGCGTTCGGGCGCCAGCCACTGGTATTCGATGCGCACCTGCCGATCACCCCAGGTGATATCGATGAATTCGGCGCCTTCATCGGTTGTCGGATTGACTGCGGGAGCGGCTGGGTGGCGAGCTGTCATGGCGGGTGAGAGCTGATGGGTCAGGACAAGGAGCGGGGGCTGAACGTGTAGTGAACAGGCAGTATATTGCTCGTTCGATTTGGCTTGGCCCGAACTTGAAGATGGCTATTGGTCTTGGCGACCACGCCGGGGCATGATCGGCGGGGCCTCTGGTTGCGGGTTCACCTGAGCCTGCTTGAATGAAACCGCGGCCCCCACGCAGTTGCCGATCCACGCGGCATCAGGCCACTTGACGGCAGCCAAACATGCACTATGATGCGTGTCATGCCGTGCAACAAATGCACTATCTTGCGTCATCCCCAGGAGACACCCGCCGTGAGCACCACCACCCAGACCGCCGCCGTCGCCCCCCGAGTCGACTATCAGACCCACCCGTCGCAGTACCGGCACTGGAAGCTCAGCTTCGAAGGCGCCGTGGCCACCCTGGCTGCCGACTTCGACGAAAACGCCGGCCTGCGCCCGGGCTACAAGCTCAAGCTCAACAGCTACGACCTGGGTGTGGACATCGAGCTCAACGACGCGATCCAGCGCATCCGTTTCGAACATCCCGAAGTGCGCACCGTGGTGCTCACCAGCGCCAAGGAGAAGGTGTTCTGCTCGGGCGCCAACATCTTCATGCTCGGCGTGAGCAGCCACGCCTGGAAGGTGAACTTCTGCAAGTTCACCAACGAGACGCGCAACGGCTTCGAAGACTCCTCGGCCAACTCGGGCCTGAAGTTCCTGGCCGCCGTGAACGGTGCCTGCGCTGGCGGCGGCTATGAACTCGCCCTGGCCTGCGACGAGATCCTGCTGGTCGACGATCGCAGCAGCGCCGTCAGCCTGCCCGAGGTGCCGCTGCTCGGCGTGTTGCCCGGCACCGGCGGCCTGACCCGTGTCACCGACAAACGCAAGGTGCGCCATGACCTGGCCGACATCTTCTGCACCACCAGCGAAGGCGTGCGCGGCAAGAAGGCCAAGGACTGGCGCCTGGTCGACGACATCGTCAAGCCGGCCCAGTTCGCCGCCAAGGTGCAGGAGCGTGCCGCCGAACTCGCCGCGCTGAGCGACCGCCCAGCCAACGGCAAGGGTGTGGTGCTGGCTCGCCTGGACTGCACGGTCGAAGCCGACGCGCTGCGGTATTCGAACGTTACGGTCGAGATCGACCGCAGCAAGCGCACGGCGGTGTTCACCGTCAAGGCGCCCAGCGCCGCCCAGCCCACCGACATCGCCGGCATCGAAGCCGCCGGTGCGGCCTGGTACCCGCTGCAGATGGCGCGTGAACTCGAAGACGCCATCCTGCAGATGCGCACCAACGAACTCGACATCGGCACCTGGCTGATCAAGACCCAGGGCGACGCTGCGGCGGTGCAGGCCCTGGACGCCACGCTGCTGGTCAACCGCAACCACTGGCTGGTGCGCGAAACCATCGGCCTGCTGCGCCGCACCTTCAGCCGTCTGGACGTGTCGTCGCGCAGCCTGTTCGCGCTGATCGAAGAAGGCTCGGCCTTTGCCGGCACCCTGCTCGAGCTGGCGTTGGCCTGCGACCGCAGCTACCAGCTGGCCCTGCCCGACGACGAAGCGCGCACGCCGCGCATCGCCGTCGACGAGACCAACTTCGGCCTGTACCCCATGGTCACCGGCCAGAGCCGTCTGGCCCGGCGCTTCTATGACGAAGCACCCGCCATGGCCGCAGTGCGCGCTGCCATCGGCAAGCCGCTCGATGCCGACGCCGCCTTCGAGCTGGGCCTGATCACCAGCAACCCGGACGACATCGACTGGGCCGACGAGACCCGCATCGCCATCGAGGAGCGTGTGGCCATGTCGCCCGACGCCCTCACCGGCATGGAAGCCAACCTGCGCTTCAACGGCCCCGAGAACATGTTCACCCGCGTCTTCGGCCGCCTCACCGCCTGGCAGAACTGGATCTTCCAGCGCCCCAACGCCGTGGGTGAAAAGGGGGCGCTCAAGGTCTACGGCAAGGGCGACAAGGCCCAGTTCGATTGGAATCGCGTTTAAGTTTCAAGGAGACATCCATGTCCAACATCGACTACAGCGAGAAGATCCCCAACAACGTCAACCTCGGCGAAGACCGCACGCTCAAACGTGCGCTCGAGCAGTGGCAGCCGGGCTACCTGGACTGGTGGAAGGACATGGGTCCGGACGGCAGCCAGAACTTCGACGTCTACCTGCGCACCGCCGTGAGCGTGGATCCGCAGGGCTGGGCGCAGTTCGGCCACGTCAAGATGCCCGACTACCGCTGGGGCATCTTCCTGAATCCGGCCGAGAAGGACCGCAAGATCCATTTCGGCGACCACAAGGGTGAAGACGCCTGGCAGGACATCCCCGGCGAATACCGCGCCAACCTGCGCCGCATCATCGTCACGCAGGGCGACACCGAACCGGCGTCGGTGGAACAGCAGCGTCACCTGGGTCTGACCTGCCCGAGCCAGTACGACCTGCGCAACCTCTTCCAGGTCAACGTGGAAGAAGGCCGGCACCTGTGGGCCATGGTCTACCTGCTGCACAAGTATTTCGGTCGTGACGGCCGTGAAGAAGGTGAAGCCCTGCTCGAGCGCCGCAGCGGCCAGCAGGACAACCCGCGCATCCTGCAGGCCTTCAATGAAGAAACGCCTGACTGGCTGAGCTTCTTCATGTTCACCTACTTCACCGACCGCGACGGCAAGTTCCAGCTGTGCGCCCTGGCCGAGTCGAGCTTCGACCCGCTGGCCCGCACCACCAAGTTCATGCTGACCGAAGAGGCGCACCACATGTTCGTGGGTGAGTCGGGCATCAGCCGTGTCATCCAGCGCACCTGCGCTGCCATGAACGAGCTCAAGACCGACGACGTCACCAAGCTGCGTGCCGCTGGCGTTATCGACCTGCCCACGCTGCAGCGTTACCTGAACTTCCACTTCAGCGTCACCATCGACTTGTTCGGCGCCGACGAGTCGAGCAACGCCGCCACCTTCTACAGCACCGGCCTGAAGGGCCGCTACGAAGAAGGCAAACGCACTGACGATCACCAGCTGCGCAGCCAGACCTACAAGGTGCTCAGTGTGGCTGGCGGCCAGCTGGTCGAGCGCGAAGTGCCCATGCTCAACGCGCTGAACGAAGTGCTGCGCGACGACTACATCACCGACTCACGTGCCGGTGTCGAGCGCTGGAACCGTGTCATCGAGAAGGCCGGGATCCCCTTCAAGCTCAAGACGCCGCACAAGGCCTTCCACCGCAACATCGGTTCGCTCTCGGGCGCCAAGGTGTCGCCGGACGGTCGCGTGGTGAGCGAGGCCGAATGGGCCGCCAACGTCGACCAGTGGCTGCCCTCGGGCGGCGACCGCGCCTTCGTGGCCAGCCTGATGGGCCGCGTCGTCGAGCCGGGCAAGTTCGCCAACTGGATCGCGCCGCCGGCCATGGGCATCAACCGCCAGTCGGTCGATTTCGACTACGTGCGTTTCAACTGATCGACACGGCGGCAGCGGCCCGTCTGCTGCCTGCCCGCGTCGACCCAGGTCTAGGCCAGTGCGGCCCGACGTGCCACGGCGAGGGCAGGTTCTGAGAAGAGCCTGCCCTCGTCCACAATCGCACCGCGACATCTCCAAGACCCGCCAGATTCCCAAGAACTGCGCACAAGCGCGCCCGACGGAGACACCCGATGGACACAGCGGCAGACACCACCAGCGCCGTCATCAAACAGCATCTCATCGACCCCGAGATCTGCATACGCTGCAACACCTGCGAGACCATGTGCCCGGTGCAGGCCATCTCGCACGACTCGCGCAACTACGTGGTCGATGCCGACAAGTGCAACTGGTGCAATGCCTGCATCTCGCCGTGCCCCACCGGTTCGATCGACAACTACCGCACGATGCCGCGCCTCGTTGCCTACAGCCTGGCCGACCAGCTGAGCTGGGACGAACTGCCCGCAGAACTCAGCCCCGAGCAACTGGCCGCAGCCGGTGCTGCGCCGGCCGTGGCCGACGACGAAGTCGCCGCCTCCGCACCCTCAGGCCTGACCGCCACCGCCCAGGGTGAGGCTGCATTCAACTCGGCGCAATGGGGCGCCACCACGCCGCCCTGGTCGGCAGCACATGCCTACACCAATCTCTACGGACCCAAGGGGGCCGAGAAAACCATCGTCGCCACGGTGAGCGGCAATGTGCGGGTCACCCAGGTGGGACGCGAGTACGACACCCACCACGTGGTGCTCGACTTCGGCGCCATGCCGTTTCCGGTGCTCGAAGGCCAGAGCATCGGCATCATCCCGCCGGGTGTGGATGCCAGTGGCCGGCCGCACCATGCGCGCCAGTACAGCATCGCCAGCCCACGCAACGGCGAGCGCCCGGGCTACAACAACCTGTCGCTCACCATCAAGCGGGTGCTAGAAGACCACCAGGGCAAGCCCGTGCGCGGCGTGGCCAGCAACTACATGTGTGACCTGCAGGTGGGTGACAAGGTCGAGGTCATCGGGCCCTTCGGCGCCAGCTTCCTGATGCCCAACCACCCGCGCAGCAACATCGTGATGATCTGCACCGGCACCGGCAGCGCACCCATGCGGGCCATGACCGAATGGCGCCGGCGTCTGCGCGCCTCGGGCAAGTTCGAGGGTGGCAAGCTGATGCTGTTCTTCGGCGCTCGCACGAAAGAAGAGCTGCCCTACTTCGGCCCGCTGCAGAACCTGCCCAAGGACTTCATCGACATCAACTTCGCCTTCAGTCGCACGCCGGGCCAGCCCAAACGTTATGTGCAGGACGTGCTGCGTGAACGCTCTGCCGACGTGGCGCCTTTGCTGGCCGATGGCAACACCTGCTTCTACGTCTGTGGTCTGAAGTCCATGGAAGAGGGCGTCGTGCTCGCCTTGCGCGACGTCGCCCAGCAAGCCGGCCTGAACTGGGAGCAGATCGGCGCCACGCTCAAGCGCGAAGGCCGGCTGCACCTGGAAACCTATTGAGCCTGGATCGAGACCACATGAGCACTTCCAACCTCAGCAACGCCCCCCTGCTCGTGGTGGGCGCCGGCATCATGGGCGCCGGCATCGCCCAGGTGGCAGCGCAGGCCGGTCACACGGTGCTGTTGCACGATGCCCGGCCCGGCGCCGCGGCCGAAGCCATCAGCAAACTGGCCAAGAGCCTCGACGGCCTGGTCGCCAAGGGCAAGCTCAGCGCCGAATCGGTGACACAAACGCTGGCGCGTATCAGCGCCGTCGGCGCCATCGAAGAGGCTGCGCCGGTGCGCCTGGTGGTCGAGGCCATTGTCGAACAGCTCGACGCCAAACGTGCGTTGTTCAAGCAGCTCGAAGCCATCGTTGCGCCCGACTGTGTGCTGGCCACGAACACTTCGTCGATCTCGGTCACCGCCATTGCCAACGGCCTGACCCACCCGGGGCGGCTGGTGGGCATGCACTTCTTCAACCCCGTGCCGCTGATGAAGCTGGTCGAGGTGGTGTCGGGCCTGCAGACCGATGCGGCGGTGGCCGAGGCCATCTTCGAGCTCAGCAAGGCCTGGGGCAAGACGCCGGTGCATGCGCGCTCGACGCCCGGCTTCATCGTCAATCGCATCGCCCGGCCGTATTACGCCGAGACCATGGCGCTGTTGCAGGAGCAGGCTGCCACACCGGCCGTGCTGGATGCGTGCCTGCGCGCCGTGGGTTTCCGCATGGGCCCGTGTGAGCTGATGGACCTGATCGGCCACGACACCAACTTCTCGGTGACCCGGTCGGTCTACGAGGCCAACTTCTACGACAAACGTTTTGTGCCCTCGCTGGTGCAACGCGAGATGGTCGACGGTGGCCTGCTCGGCCGCAAGACCGGCAAGGGGTTTTACGACTACGCCGAAGGCGCCGTGCGGCCGGCCATATCGGCCCATGTGGCTGGCGAGTTCCCGCAGGCCCGGCGCCTGTGTCTGCATGGCTCCGGGCCGGTGGCCGACCGTTTTGCCGCGGCGCTGGGTGCGGCTGGCCTGAGCTTTGGCCGTGCGCCGGCCAGCAGCTGGGTCGGCATCGAGGCCGATGGTGCCCAGCTGCGCCTCACCGATGGCCGCACCGCGGCACAGATCGGCGCCCCCGCGGCCGCACCGCTGGGCACACAGGCGGTGGAGGTGTCGTCCACGACGAGTGAATCCGGCCGTGGTGTCGACGTGGCCGTGTTCGACCTGCCATTGGGCGCAGAGCCCGGCGCAGCGCTGGCGTGGTCGGTGTCGCCCGCCGCCAGTGCGGCTTGGGCGGCGGCCGCGCCGCAGTGGTTACGTGCCGCGGGTTTCAACGCCCAGCAAGTGGCCGATGCACCCGGCCTGGTGGTGGCACGCACCGTCGCCATGCTGATCAACGAGGCGGCCGACGCGGTCCATCAAGGTGTCTGCAGCACCGAAGGTGCCGACGCCGCCATGAAGCTGGGCGTCAACTACCCGGCGGGCCCGTTCGAATGGCTGGCGCGCTGGGACGCCCAGGGTGTCATCACCGTGCTCGAACAACTCGACGCCTGGTACCGCGGCGAACGTTACCGTGTCAGCCCCTGGCTGCGTGGTCAGGCCAGCCTGGCTGCCTCGCGGTCAGGAGCCGGCGCATGAAGTTCGCCGAGTTCCACACCGGCCAGATCATCGAGGCCGGCCCCTATGTGGTGGACGAAGCCGAGGTGCTGGGTTTTGCCACCGCGTATGACCCGCAGTGGTTCCACACCAACCCCGAAGCCGCGGCCGAAGGCCCCTTCGGCGGCCTCATCGCCAGTGGCTGGCACACCTGTGGCATCGCCATGCGGCTGGTGGCCGACAAGTGCCTGAAGGGCTCGGAATCGTTCGCATCACCCGGCCTGGCCTACGTGAAGTGGCCCAACCCGGTGCGCCCAGGCGACAGCCTGAACGTGCTGGTCACCGTGCTCGACGTGCGCACCTCGGCCAAGAACCCGATGCTCGGCATCCTGCGTTGGCGCTGGCAGCTCTTCAACCAGAAGCACAACGAGGTGCTGGACGTGGAAGCCACCAGCCTGTTCGACCTCAAGCGCAACATCAACCCGCCGGTGTGAGCAAACCTGCCCAGCCTTGCCAGCCGCCGCTGTCCACCTGACCCGATAGACAAAAGAGCATCCACCATGAGCCAAGCACAAGCCTTCATCTGCGACGCCATCCGTACCCCCTTCGGCCGTTACGGTGGCGCACTCAGCAGCGTGCGCACCGACGACCTGGGCGCCATCCCCATCAAGGCGCTGATGGCTCGCAACCCCACCGTCGACTGGGCGGGCGTCACGGATGTGCTGTACGGCTGCGCCAACCAGGCCGGCGAAGACAACCGCAACGTCGCGCGTATGTCTGCGCTGCTGGCTGGCTTGCCGATGGACGTGCCCGGCGCCACCATCAACCGCCTGTGTGGCTCGGGCATGGACGCGGTGGGCAGCGCCGCCCGCGCCATCAAGGCCGGTGAAGCCGGGCTGATGATTGCCGGCGGTGTGGAAAGCATGAGCCGCGCACCCTTCGTGATGCCCAAGGCCGAAATCGCGTTCAGCCGCGCCAACGCGGTGTACGACACCACCATCGGCTGGCGCTTCGTCAACAAGCGCATGAAGGAGCTGTACGGTGTCGACTCCATGCCTGAGACAGCAGAAAACGTCGCCACCCAGTTCGCCATCGAACGCGCAGCACAAGATCGCATGGCCCTGGCCAGCCAATTGAAGGCCGTGGCCGCACAGAAGGCCGGCCACCTGGCGATGGAGATCACGCCGGTCAGCATCGCGCAGAAGAAAGGCGACGCCGTCGTCGTGTCGCAGGACGAACACCCGCGCGAGACCAGCATCGAGTCACTCGCCAAGTTGAAGGGTGTGGTGCGCCCGGACGGCACGGTCACGGCCGGCAACGCCAGCGGTGTGAACGACGGCGCCTGCGCCTTGCTGCTGGCCAGCGAGGCGGCCGCCGCCAAGAATGGCCTGACGCCGCGCGCCCGTGTCGTCGGCATGGCCACGGCCGGCCTGGCGCCACGCATCATGGGTTTCGGCCCGGCACCGGCCACCCGCAAGGTGCTGGAGCTGACTGGCCTGAGCCTCGCGCAGATGGACGTCATCGAACTCAACGAAGCCTTCGCCGCCCAAGGCCTGGCCGTGTTGCGCGACCTGGGCCTGGCCGACGACGATGCCCGTGTCAACCGCTGGGGCGGCGCCATCGCCCTGGGCCACCCGCTGGGCGCCAGTGGTGCCCGCCTGGTCACCACGGCGGTGAGCCAACTGCATCAGACCGGCGGGCGCTACGCGCTGTGCACCATGTGTATAGGTGTGGGGCAGGGCATTGCGCTGATCGTCGAACGCGTGTGATGACGCTGCCGGCTGCCTCGCCCGGCGCGGGGCCGCGCGCAGATCCAGCAGCGTGGCACCTGGCCAAAGCAGCCTGCCCGAGCCGGGCCTGAGCCTGGTCCGCCCCGGCGCAATGGTGCACTCACCCATCACTCTCACGCAGGCGCTGATCGGCGTCGAGTTCATCGCCACCATCGCCTTTGCCCTGTCGGGCCTGCTCGAAGCCGCGCGCAAGCGGCTCGACGCAGTGGGTGTGGTGGTTGTCGCCGGCCTCACTGCCTTTGGCGGCGGCACGCTGCGCGACGTGTTGCTCGATCGGCGCCCGTTCTTTTGGGTCGACCACGCCGCCTGGCTGTGGGCGCTGCTCGCGATGTGTATGGCCGCCATGGCCTTCATGCGCGCGCGCCACTTCGCCGTCACCGAACGCGCCATGATGTGGCCCGACGCCGTCGGCCTGGGCCTGTTCACCGCCAGCGGCACCCAGGTGGCCCTGGCCAACGACATGCCCGCGCTCGTCGCTGTGCTGATGGGTGTCGTCACCGCCACCTTCGGCGGTGTGCTGCGCGACATCGTCTGCAACGAGATCCCCAGCGCCTTTCGCGACCACCGCCCCTACGCCGTGTGCGCCTTCATCGGCGGCTGGGCCGTCGTTGCCGCCAGCCGCCTGCAAGCGCCCGAATGGGTCGTGCTCGTCACCGCCGCCGCACTCACCACCGGCCTGCGCGCGCTGGCGCTGATCACCGGCTTCAAGCTGCCCGAGTGGCGGGTGGGCAAGGGCGACCGATGACGCGCCGCGCGTTCGATCGTCTGACCTGACCATCGAATGCCCGCCCGAACCGCCCAAAGTTACCGAGGCGTATCTCTGCCCCCGCGCGCATCGCAGGCAACGGTTGCGCCTGCTTACAACGGTCTTGGGTATCTTGCAGACATGGCCACGACCCTGCCCATGTCCAAACCAAAACGCATCCTCGTCAGCCGCGGCGAGTTTGTCGACGCACTGGCAGCGCTGCAACGAGGCAGTGTCATCGTCGTGCTCGACGACGCCTGGGACGCCTGCGTGCTCGACGGCGTGCACCTGCGCTGGTCCTTTCCCCCCTTGCTCACCTACGGCCTGATCGCCGAGTTCGACAACCCGAACGGCTTCACCCCCCTGCGCTACTACCGCCTCACCACCACCGGCCGCCGTTTCGCCGATGAAGCCCTGGCTGCCTGGCGCGCCAAGCCGCTGCTTGAGTGCCTGGCGATTCGGCTGCTGGGGTGAGTGGTAGGTGGATTGCAGTCGAATGCAAGATGCCTGCCTGCTGTTATGGCATAGGTGATCGTTGCTTTTTGCACCCGCACCATTGGCCCGCAAGTGCTCTTGCAGGTGACAGGGTTCGGGTTGTCACAGCGGCTGACGGAGTCCGCGCTTGTTGCACTATGCCGGTCTTACCTGTTTATGGTGACTTTTGGGTAAACTCTGCATAGGTTGCTAAGGACTGACGATGGACCCTCGAGACAATCCATACGTGCCGGGGGCAGGCACCCCGCCGCCAGAGCTTGCGGGTCGTCATGAAGTGCTTGAGCGCGCCGAAATCGCACTCACTAGAATCCAACGTAGGCGCCCGTCCAAGAGTCTCATCGTTGTTGGCCTGAGAGGAGTCGGAAAGACGGTGCTTCTGGTTCGATTCCAGAGCCAGGCCGAGAAGCTTGGATATCAGTCAGTGCTCATCGAGGCACACGAGGCAAAGACATTGCCGGAACTAATCGTGCCGCCGATGCGCAAACTACTTTTCTCTCTGAGTCTGACTGCCGCGGCAGGCGACAAGGGACGAAAGGCATTGAGAGCACTTCGCAGCTTTATGGGTTCAGTGAAGGTCACCTGGAACGACATGGAGTTGGGCATAGACCCGATAACCGGTACGGCTGACAGCGGCGACCTCGAGCATGACTTGGCGGATCTTCTGGTCGCGGTCGGTGAGGCGGCCGCCGAAAAGAGCACGGCAGTTGCAATGTGCATCGACGAGATGCAATACCTCAGCGAAAAGGAATTCAGCGCATTGATCATGGCATTGCACAAGGTCGCGCAGTTCAATTTGCCACTGATTGTCGTGGGTGCTGGATTGCCGCAGATCCTAGCATTGGCAGGGGAATCGAAGTCCTATGCCGAGCGATTGTTCGATTATCCGCCAGTTGGGCCATTGAATGCAGAAGATGCAGGCCGAGCGATCAGGCAACCAGCACTCGACATGCATGTGACGTTTGACCCGGCGGCAATTGCCAGGATCGTCAATGTCACCAAAGGTTATCCGTACTTCCTGCAGCAATGGGGCTACGAGGTCTGGAACATCGCGCCGACCTCGCCAATCACTTTGGCCGACGTAGAACTGGCGACTTCCAACGCCATCAGTTCATTGGACCAGAGTTTCTTTCGCGTCCGGTTTGATCGCTGCACACCTTCCGAGAAACGGTACATGCGAGCTTTGGCAGATTTGGGCGAAGGCGCAAAGCGCTCCGGTGATATTGCTGATCGACTCGGTGTCAAGGTTACAAGTGTTGGGCCGACGCGATCCAAGCTGATTGCGAAAGGAATGATCTATAGCCCGCAGCATGGCGAGACCGCATTCACTGTGCCATTGTTCGATGAATACATGCGTCGAACGATGCCAGGAACGGATTGGAAACGATGACCCGATTCATGCCGGATTTGATCGACTCAGACGGCATCAATCAGCCTCTTCCATATTTCAATGTTCAGCGGTGGTCGTCCGCCAGCGTCAAAGTGACCAAACTATCCGCCTACAACCCGAAATGGCCAGCTCACTACACTGACGAGGCGCGGCGTATCCTGGGCATATTGGGCTCCCACGCCGCGCGCATCGAGCATGTCGGCTCAACCGCCGTGCCGGGGCTCATGGCCAAACCGGTGATCGATATCCAGGTCAGCGTGCTGTCGCTGAGTCCTTTCGAGCGGTGCCGCGAATTGCTCGCACAACTGGGTTATCACTTTGTGCCGCTCGGCGAATTCGACAACGTCTACCCATTCTTCACCCGACCGCTGAATTGGCCGAGCACGCATCATGTGCACCTGTGCGAGGCGGAGTCGGCGGTCGAGCGTGACCACCTGGTGTTTCGGGACTATCTGCGTGCCCATGCGGACGTGGCGCGGCAGTACGAGGCGTTGAAGTTCGAACTGGCTGCGCGGCATCACGGGCTCGATCTGGCGTCGCGCGAGATGTATTCGTTGGGCAAGACCGGGTTTGTCCGCCATGTGCTGGCGCTGGCTGCGGCTGGCGCGGCTGGTTTGCCTGCACCGTCGCGCAAGCGCTGATCCCTCCGCGACTTGCCGGTTCAGGGCCCATCTCTGCGCAATGCGTCTCGCGTTGCGCCCGCAACATGTCGGGACAGGACTTCTGTCGGTGCCGCTCGGCTTTCATCGGCCGCATTCACTTTGCACCAGGGCGCCCGGTGTAGAGGTCTGGATGGAGAGTTTGGTGATGGCCCGAGAGATGGAGATGTCGGCACACGCCGGTGAACCGGATGGCCGCGGCGATGGGGCAATTCGACGTCAGTTGCTGCCATGAGCCTGCGAGCCCGTCTGCTGGCGCTGGTGCTGCTGGCCACGTTGTTGCCGGCCCTGGTGCTGGGCTGGCGTTTTGTGCGCGAGAACAATGCCCAGATTGCGGCGGCGGTGAAGACGCTGTCCACGTCGGCCAGCAACCTTGCCCACGACCTGGACCACCGCGTGCAGGGCACGGCGCAACTGCACTTCGGGCTGGCGCATTCGCGGGTGCTGGACGGTGGCGACCGCGCCTCGTGTTCGGCCTACTTGTCGCAGGTGCGTGAGGCTTACCCGCAGTACACCGGCATCCTGACGGTGTTGCCGAACGGGCAACTGCACTGTGATTCGCTGCGCACTGGGCGTGAGCTCGACCTCAACGATCGCACGTACGTGAAACGTGTGCTGGCGGGCGACACCGGCTTGATCGTCGAGCCGGCGATCGGGCGGCTCACGGGCACCTCGGTGCTACAGGTGGTGTACCCGGCGCTGGACGCCGTGGACCACGTGCGTTTCATGCTGGTGGCATCGATCAACCTGGAAAAGTTCGTTCAAGAGGAACAGCAGCGCTCGCTGCTCGAGCAGGCCGAACTGCTGCTGGTCGACAGGCAGGGCACGGTGCTGGTGTGGTCGGGCGTTCGTGATGGCCTGGCCAAGCCCGGCAGTTCGATAGCCGGCACGCCGATGTTCGAGCTGGCGCAGCAGGCCGGGTCTCGAGGCGCCACCGGCGAACTGATGGGCCCGGATGGTCAGGCGCAGGTGTGGGCCGTGGCGGCCACTGCCGGTCTGGCGGACACCGGCCTGCATGTGATGGTCGGTCAGCCGCGCGATACGCTGGTGGCCGTGGCGCGGCTGCGTCTGCGTCAGGGCCTGATCGTGCTGTGCACCGCGGCTCTGCTGTTGTTCACCGGGGTCTGGTTCTTGTCCGAATGGGGCATCCGCCGCCAGGTGGGGCGTATCACGGCCATGGCCCAGGGCCTGGGTGCCGGCGACCTGGGCGCGCGTATCGCCCAGCCGCATCCGCGCGGTGAACTGGGCGGGCTGATGGCGGTGCTCAACACCACGGCTGGTTCGCTGCAGCGTCAGCGCGAGGCGATCGACGAACTCGGCCTGCGCCTGCGCGAGGCCCACATGCACGAGTTGCTCGAAAGCGAAGAAAACGAGGCGCGGCTGTTTCGCATGGCCAACTTCGACGGCCTGACCGGGCTGCCCAACCGCACCTTGTTTCGCGACCGGCTGCAGCAGGCCATCGCTCGGTCACGCCGGTCGGGGCGGCCGTTTGCGTTGATGTTTCTGGACATCGACCGCTTCAAGACCATCAACGACAGCCTGGGGCACGACATCGGCGATCGCCTGCTGGTGGCGGTGGCAGGTGTGCTGGCAGGTTGTGTGCGTGCGACCGACTCGCTGGCCCGAGGCAGCGACGCTGCGTCTCCCGAAGCGGTGTTTCGCCTGGGTGGCGACGAGTTCACGATCCTGACCGAGGACCTGGCCGATACCAGCAGTGTCAAGACCATCGCCGAGCGCATCCTGGCGGCGCTGAACCAGCCGTTCATGATCGAGGAACACGAACTCTTCACCTCGGCCAGCATCGGCATCGCCCTGTACGACGGCCACGAGGACACCGACATGGACGGCCTGATCAAGCAGGCCGACATCGCCATGTACCGCTCCAAGGAACTGGGCCGCGACACCTATTTCTTCTTCGACGCCGAGCTCGACAAGGCGTCGAGCGTGCGCCATCAGCTCGAGTCGAGCCTGCGCCATGCACTCGAGCGCGACGAGTTCGTGCTGCACTACCAGCCCAAGGTCGACATCATCACCGGCCTGGTCACCGGCGTGGAGGCGCTGATGCGCTGGCAGCCCACCGGCCAGGCGATGGTCGGGCCGGACAAGTTCATCCCCATCCTCGAAGAGACCGGCCTTATCGTCGGCGTGGGGGCCTGGGCCTTTCGCCATGCCTGCGCGCAGATGATGGACTGGCAACGCCGTGGCATGCGGCCTTTGCGGCTGGCGGTGAACCTGTCGGCGCGCCAGTTCCGCCACCAGGATCTGGTCGGCCAGATCGCCGGTGTGCTGGCCGACACCGGCTTTGCCCCCGGGTTGCTCGAAATA
Source organism: Candidatus Intricatilinea gracilis (assembly GCA_016702605.1). GTDB lineage: Bacteria > Pseudomonadota > Gammaproteobacteria > Burkholderiales > Burkholderiaceae_C > Sphaerotilus > Sphaerotilus gracilis. Next base: position 105,271 of record JADJDQ010000002.1, on the reverse strand, counting down.
GAACTCACCGAAACCATGTTGATCGACGACACCGAGGCGGTGCTCGCCATCATGAAGGGCCTGGGTGCAATGGGGGTGAGCATTGCCATCGACGACTTCGGCACCGGCCACTCGTCGCTGAGTTACCTGAAACGTTTCGACGTCGACACCCTCAAGATCGACCGCTCGTTCATCAAGGACACGCCCGACGACGCCGAGGACAGCGCCATTGCCATCGCCGTGATCGCGCTGGGCCACGGCCTGGGGCTGAAGGTGGTGGCCGAAGGTGTCGAGACGCCGGCGCAGGTCGACTTTCTGCGTGCCCAGGGCTGCGACGAATTGCAGGGTTACCTCATCAGCCGCCCGGTGGACGCCCCGGCCTTTGCAAACTGGTTCGCCGAGCGTGAGGCGCAGGCGCTGGCCGTTGCGATCTGATCGGCGGGACGAGGCAAACGCCTACATCCAGCTGTGACTCCGGCCGCTTGCCGCCGAGCACCGGGTCCGCGATCCTGAGTTGGTCATCCGTGTGCCAGGCCGACGCTTCGTCGGCCCACGGTGTCGATCCGGAGTCGCCGTGAACGTGAACCTTGCCTTGACGCCACTGATTTCGCTGCTGGCGGGCATCCTGATCCTCGTGATGCCCAAGCTGCTGAATTTCATCGTGGCGATCTACCTGATCATCATCGGGCTGGTCGGCCTGTTCGGCGCCGGCGGCATGCGGATATGAAGGCCGCCAGCCCGACGACACACGGTGTCCGCAAGCCGAGGGCGTCGAGTCAGCCCGGCGCGGCCCGGCTCGTCGCCCTGGCGGGTTCGGTGTGGATGGTGATGGCGCTTTCAGCGTGTGCCGGGACGCCCGTGTCGACCGCCTCGAACTCGGCCGGACCACCCGCAGCAGCACAACCGGCGCCCGCTCCGGTGACAGCCGCCAGGCCCCCGACCGCGACGCTCGGGTCACCTGCCGAGACAGCCGCCGCCCGTGTCGCTGCACCTGTGCCGACCCCGGCCGCACGCCCGGCCACCTCTTCTGTTGCCGCGCCGCCCGCGCCACGCCTGGCAGCCGCGCCCGCGGCTCCAGCAACAGCAGCACCTGTCGCCGCACCGGCCAAGGCCAGCGGCCCATCCAGGGTGACTCCGACGGCCGCTGCTCCAGCGGCGGTCAGGCCCGCCACAAAGGCCAGTGCCAACACCAACGTCGCCACCGCCGCCGCTACCGCGAAAGCCGTCGCAGGTGCGGCCGCTACCAACACAGCTGCCACCACCACGCCCGCCGCACCGGCTGCGGCGCCACCTCGCGCGGCTCAGGCTGCGGCAGCAGCTCCCGCGCTCGACCTCAAGTCGCTCGAGACGCGGCTCAAGTCCACCTCGGGCATCGGCGTGTTCACCAAGATCACACTCAAGAACCAGGTCGACGACTTGCTGGACAAGTTCCGCAGCTTCTACAAGGGTGACCTTGCGGCCAGCCTGGCGCAACTCAGGCAGTCGTACGACCAGCTCGTGCTCAAGGTGCTGGCGCTGCTGCAGGACGGCGACCCGCCGCTGGCCACGGCGATTGCGGCGTCGCGCGAATCGATCTGGGGCGTCTTGTCCGACCGAAGCAAGTTCGCAGCGGTCTGACTTGCCAGCTCGCCTGCCAGCACCATGGAGTAACCAATGAGCCTGCGCATCTTCATCTCTGTCCTGGCCATCGGCGCCTGCGCCGTCGCCAACCTGCCGGTTCGAGCGGCCGACAACGCCGCGCTGCTGCGCGATCTGACCTCGGTCATCGCGCTGCTCGGCGTGCCGTGTGGCAAGGTCGTCAGCGCCACCCGGCAGGGGGACAACGACCACATCGCCACCTGCCAGGACGGCAGCAACTACCGCGTCTATCTCAACGCCGAAGGCCGGGTGGTGGCGGTCAAGCAGTAAACCGGTACCGGGCCCCAGCTCTGCGCATCACCGTGCCGGGCTGCGGCAGGTTTGTCGGTGCAGCAATCGCCTCAGTGGGCGCCGCGCTCGCCGGTGGTGCATACAGGCTGGCATTCCGCGTGGCACACAGATTGCGTTGACGGCTGTCAAGCCCCAGCCCGCACCACGGTGTGTGTTGCTGGCGGTCTTGGCCCATCCGTTCAACCGCAACTGGAGACTTCCGCATGACCCTGATCCGCCGCAACTTCGTGGCCGGCGCCGCCCTGGCCGGCTCTGCGCTCGCAGCGCCAGCCGTGGTGCGTGCGCAGTCCAAGGCCGTCTTCAACTGGAAGATGACCAGCGCCTACGCCAAGGGCGCACCGTTCTACATGGACGGCCCGGGCAGTGCCACCGACCTGGCCAAACGCATCCGCGAGATGTCGGACGGGCGGCTCAACATCCAGGTCTTCGGCGCGGGTGAACTGATCCCGGCCTTCGAGGGTTTCGACGCGGTGCGCGCCGGCACGGTCGAGATGAACCATGCCAACAGCTACTTCTGGACCGGCAAGACCTTTGCTGCGCAGTACTTCACCGCCGTGCCCTTCGGCATGAACTTCCAGGGCATGAACGGCTGGTTCTACGACGGCGGTGGCCTGGATCTGTGGAACGAGGTCTACGAGCCCTTCGGCATGGTCGCCATGCCCTGCGGCAACACCGGCGTGCAGATGACCGGCTGGTTCAAGAAGGAGATCAACAGCGTCGCCGACCTCAAGGGTCTGAAGATGCGTATCCCCGGCCTGGCCGGCAAGGTCTACGCCAACCTGGGGGTGGACGTGAAGGTGCTGCCGGGCGGCGAGATCTTTCCGGCGCTGGAGCGCGGCGTGATCGATGCGGCCGAGTTCGTCGGCCCCTATCAGGACCGCCGGCTGGGCCTGCACAAGGCAGCAAAGTTCTACTACACCACCGGCTGGCACGAGCCGGCCACCGTGTCCGAACTGCTCATCAACAAGGCCGCCTGGGGCAAGCTGCCCAAGGATCTGCAGGCCATCGTGCAGAACGCCGCCGCGGCCTGCAACGTCATCAGCGAAGGCTGGTGCCAGCGCAACAACTCCGAGGCGATGGAAGACCTGATCAAGAACCAGGGCGTGATCGCGCGCCCGCTGCCCGACGCGGTGATCAAGGCCCTGCGCAGCGAGACCGACAAGGTGTTGGCCGAGGCCGTGACCAAGGACCCTCTGACGAAGAAGGTGCACGAGTCGTACATGGCCTTCAAGACCCAATACGACCGCTGGAGCGAGGTGAGCGAGGAGGCTTACCACATCAAGGTGCGCGGTTGACCTCGCCCACCGCGGCGGCCGGCCACGATCAGTCGCGCCCGGTGATGCGGCTGGTGCGCCGCATCGAGGCGCTGATCGACGCGGTCGGCCACGCCACGGTGTGGATCGCGCTGGTGATGATTTGCCTGGTCGCGGTCAACGTGCTGCTGCGGTATTCGATGAGCCTGGGCTCGGTCTGGGCGCAGGAACTCGAGTGGCATCTGCTGGCCGCCCTGATCCTGTTTGGCATGAGTTACGCGTTGCAGCGCGGCGACAACGTGCGGGTCGACGTGTTCTACGCCGGCTACTCGGCGCGCACCAAGTTCGCGGTCGATGTGTTGTCGGGTTTGCTCACCATCGCCGTGGCGGTGTTGTTCTTCAAGCTGTCGCTCGCCTATGTGGGCCAGGCCTGGGCCATCGGCGAACGATCGCCCGACCCGGGCGGCATCCCTTATCGCTGGGCGGTGAAGTCGCTCATCCCGCTGGGCTACGGCCTGCTGACGCTGCAGAGTGTGGGCGCCTTGCTGCGCCTGCTGGTGTCCAAGGCGTCGACCCGGACTGGCTCGCCTGCGGTGCCGGATGGGTCGACCTCGGAGGCGCCCCATGTTTGAGCGCAGACCTACGCCTTGCTGATGCTGGCGGGCTTCTTCGCCTTGCTGATGCTGGGCGTGCCGGTGGCGATCACGTTGGCCACGGTGGGTTTCGTGTTCGGCTGGCTGGGTTTTGGCGACGGCCTGTTCAACTTGCTGCCGGCGCGTTTCTACGGCATCGTCGCCGGGTATCAGTGGATGGCGATCCCGCTGTTCGTCTTCATGGGTGTGATGCTCGAGAAGTCGCGCCTGGCCGACGATCTGCTCGACGTGATGGGCCACATCGCCGGGGGTGTGAGCGGCGGCATGGGGGTGGGCATCATCCTGTTCGGTGTGTTGATGGGTGCCACCACCGGCATCGTCGGCGCCACCGTCATCACGCTCGGCCTGCTGACCTTGCCCACACTCGTGCGCCGTGGTTACGACAAGGGCCTGGCCTGCGGCGCCATCTGCGCCTCGGGCACGCTGGGGCAGATCATTCCGCCCAGCCTGATTCTCATCCTGCTGTCGGACATCATGCAGTTGTCGGTCGGCACCTTGTTCGCCGCAGCCGTCGGCCCGGGCCTGCTGCTGGCTTCGGTGTACATCGTCTACCTGCTGGTGCGCGGCTGGCTGCGGCCCGAGCTGATGCCGGCCATCCCGCTTGCCGAGCGCAGCCAGGTCAGCCGAAGCCAGCTGTGGGTGCGGTTCTGGAAGGTGGTGGTGCCGCCCATCCTGCTGGTGGTGGCGGTGCTGGGGTCGATCGTGGGTGGCGTGGCCGCGCCGACCGAAGCGGCGTCGATGGGTGCGGTGGGGTCGGTGCTGATCACCCTGGCCGCCGGGCGTTTGCGGCTGCCGATGCTCAAGGCCGTGGCGCTCGAGACCAGCAAGATCACCGCGATGATGATGTTCATCCTCATGACGGCGCAGGTGTTCGCGCTGGCGTTTCGGGGCCTGCACGGCGAGGATCTCATCACACGCATGTTCGAGTGGCTGCCGGGCGGCGTGAACAGCGACATCTGGTTCATGATGGCGCTGATCTTCGTGCTCGGTTTCTTCATCGAGTGGATCGAGATCAGCTACATCGCCGTGCCGCTGTTCCTGCCGGTGCTGCTGGCCCAGGGGGTCGACCCGATCTGGCTGGCCATGCTGATCACGCTGAACCTGCAATCGTCGTTCCTGACGCCGCCGTTCGGTTGGGCGCTGTTCTACCTGAAGGGTGTGGCACCGCCCGAGGTGACCATCAAGGACATCTACCGCGGCGTCGTGCCCTTTGTATGCATGCAGGGCCTGACGCTGGCGCTGCTGTTCTTCTATCCGCAGATCGCGCTGTGGCTGCCCAGGATGATCGGCTGGTGAGCTTCAGTCCGCGGGATAACACCAGGACAAATTTGTCTCATCGGTGCGGCGAGCTGTCCATCCGGGCGTGGCCCGGCGGCAGGGTGACCACGTGGACAAAAAAGTCTGCGCCGTGGTCCCTCGCCCGAACTGAAAGTCCTGCAAAAACAGGCACTTGACTGCGACATCGACGCTGGCACCGGCCTTGCGCATCTGGAGTACCACTCGCGTGGGGCGGCTCCCCATGACTCCAGACGTCCAGGCCATCGTGCAGCAACTCTCGATCTACTTGCGCAAGCATCCGGACGCGTGCGACACGTCCGAAGGCATCGCGCACTGGTGGATCACGGGTGTCTCGTCGTCGTCCGTGCCGGTGGCCGTGGTCGAGACCGCGCTGCGCTGGATGCGCGCCTGTGGTGTCGTCGAAGCCATCCACGCCGCCGACGGGCGCATCCGTTATCGCCGCGCCGATGTGGCGCCGGGTGCCACACCCTATGGCACGGCCGACATCGACGCGCGGCTCGACGCCCTTGCCAGCAACCCGCAGGCCGTGTTGCCCGTGCCGGGTGGCACCAAACGTCAGCCGCCGAGGATGCACTGATGGCCAGCGTCAGCGCGATCCATGCCATCACCAGCGGGCTGGCGCAGGTGTTGTCGCGTTCGTACCAGCTGCGTCCGGTGCAGGGGGTGACCTGCAAGTTCGAGCCGCAGGGCATCTCCGACCTCAAGAAACTCACCGGCCAGGACACCAAGGTCACGCTGCTGCTGTACCGCATCACGCACAACGAACATCAGCGCAACCGCCCACCCGCCACCTTGCCCGCTGGCAAACCCGTGCCGCTGACGGTGAACATCCACCTGCTGATCACCGTGTGGGCCGACAGTGCGCTGCGCGAACAAAGCCTGCTGGCCTGGACCATGCGTGAACTGCATCAGCGCCCGGTGCTGGACCGCAGCGTGTTTGCCGACATCGGTGGCTTCGGCGCGGGTGACCTGGTGTCGCTGGTGCCCGAGGACCTCACCCTCGACGACCTCAGCAAACTCTGGCAGGTGCTGGTGCCGCCGCTGCGCCCGTCGCTGGGCTACGTGGCGCGCAACATCATGCTCGACCTGGATGCCCAGCCGGCCGCCGCGCCGGTGGTCGCCACCCGCCTGACACTCGAAGACGATGTTGCCTCGGTGGCCGAGGGCACGCCATGAAGCGGGGCCGGCCATGACCGAGGTGATCGAACGCCGAGTCTTCGGTGCCATCGAGTTCGTCGACGACCTCACCGGCGCACGGGTGTCGACGCCTTTGCGCATCGACGCCCCCGGCATGCGCCTGGTACGCAACCACAGTGGCCTGCATGTGATCCGCGAGCTCGACGGCGCCGACGCCTACACCCGCGCGTTCGACAACCCGCCGACCCGACCGGCGCGTGCCAACCATCCGGTGAGCGTGTCCGACCCCGGGCAGCGCTACCTGCCGCAGGCTTTCACACTCGCCTTGCCGCGGTTGTTGCCAGCGCCGGGTGCACCGGTGGCCGACGAAGACAACGCGCTGGTGCCGGTGCAGATCCGCCTGATGCCAGCGGCCGGTTTCACAGTGCGCGCCTCGTGGGCGGTGCTGCGGCTCAAGGTTGTCGTGACCGGCAGCAATCCCGAGGTCGGTCTTGCCAATGTGCTGGTCGACGCCAATCCGGCGGTCGCCGGCCTGGCAACGCGCCGCACGCTGACCGATGGGCACGGTGAGGCGCTTGTCGTCATCGACAGTGCGCCGCCGCTGCTGCCCGACGCGGGCCCGGCCGGGCTGACACGCGACTTCAGGGTCAATGTGCGCCTGGTGCTTGACAAACAGGTCGTGCGACCTGAAGGCAGCGCGACGCTGCCCGTACCCGACCCCAGGCTCATCCAGCAGCGCCGACAGGCGGGCCATGCCGATGTGTCGGTGGTGAACCTCGGCGATCAGTTGATGTCGTCCGGCGCCAGCCGGCGCCGTGTCGAAAAGGTGAGATGGCCGTAGCCGTCGGCAGTTTGTGCGTACCCAGCAAGGAGTCGAATCGTGCCCGAATATCTAGCACCAGGCGTCTACGTCGAGGAAGTCAGCTTCCGGTCCAAATCCATCGAAGGTGTGGGCACCAGCACCTGCGCCTTCGCCGGGCCCACCCGCAAGGGTCCGAGTGGTGTGTCGCCCGAACTGCTCACCAGTTTTGCCGACTTCGAACGCACCTACGGCGGCGTCGAGGACCTGGCCTTCGACGGTGACACGAATGCGGTGCACAACCGCAACTACGTGGCGCATGCGGCGCAGGCCTTCTTCAACAACGGCGGCGGGCGGCTCTATGTGGTGCGGGCACTCACGAGTGACGCACTGGTGGCCACGGCCTCGGGCACACCGGTGATTGCGGCGGCTGCCGCAGCGCCGGCGGCCCCAGCGGCACCCGCGGCACCGGCCGCGCCAGCGGCGCCAGCCGCTCCGGCAGCGCCGGCCGCCGCCGTGTTGCCACGCGCCTGGTTCGAGGCGCGGTTTGCCGGCACCCATTACAACAAGGCCGTCATCACGGTGAGCCAGGTCGGCACCCCCGTCGGCAAGAAGGGCCTCGAGATAGCGCCCGACGGCACGGTGGTGCGTATCCACCTGAAGGACAGCGCCGCTACCGAGCAAGGCATCTGGACCAAGTCGGCCGGCGCCTGGTCCAGGAACGGCGGGGCGGCAGCGCCTGCAGCACCCGCAGCTCCGGCCGCACCTGCGGCGCCCGCTGCCCCGGCTGCACCCGCAGCGCCGGCGGCCCCGGCCGCGCCGACCATCAGTGCGCTGCCCGCCGACTTCGACGCCGCCCAGTTCACCGCCGTGGCGCTTACCTTCGACGTCACGGTGGCCACTGCGTCGGGTGAACGCACCACCTTCGAAGGCCTCACGCTGGGGGCAGAACACCCGCAATACATCGGCACCCGCCTGGCTGCCACGCCGGCCAAACGTACCGACCAGCTGGTGCAGCCCATCGCGCTCAAGTTCTCGGGCGCGGCGGCTACGTCGAGTGAATTGCTCGCCGGCCTGGGTGGCGGCAGCCTGGTCAGTGGCGCCGAGCCGAGCAAGACCTTCACGCTCAGCGGCGGCAGCGACGGCTCGGCTCCCGATTCCAACGAATACGCCGACGCGCTGGGCATCCTGGTCGGGCTTGACGATGTGTCCATCGTCGCCGCGCCGGGGTATTCGGCCTTTGCCGACGTCAACAACGGCTCGACCTACCGGGCGATCCAGGACGCCTTGCTCACCCATGTGGCCGACCCGCGGCGTTACCGCATGGCCGTGCTCGATTCACCACCCGACGTCACGCCGGGCGAGATGCGCGAGCTGCGTGGCCTGGTCGACTCGACCCGCGGTGCCTTGTATTACCCCTGGGTCGTCGCAGCCAACCCGCTGGCTGGGCCCAACAGCATCCAGCCGGCCGAGATTGCGCTGCCGCCGTCGGGCTTCGTCTGTGGCATCTATGCCCGCAACGACATCGAACGCGGCGTGCACAAGGCGCCGGCCAACGAGGTGGTGCGCGGTGCGCTGCGCTTCGAACCGTCGGTCAACTTCGGCCAGCAGGAGTTGCTCAACCCCATCGGTGTGAACTGCCTGCGTCTGCTCAACGGCCGGGGCTTTCGCGTCTGGGGTGCCCGCACGATCTCGAGCGACCCCGAGTGGAAGTACCTCAACGTGCGGCGCTACTTCAACTACCTCGGTGCGTCGATCGACCGCGGCACGCAGTGGGCGGTGTTCGAGCCCAACGGCGAGATGTTGTGGGCCAACGTGCGCGGCACGATCTCGGACTTCCTCTACAACGAGTGGCGCAACGGCGCGCTGCTGGGCAGCAAGCCCGAGGAAGGCTACTTCGTGCGCTGCGACCGCACGACCATGACGCAGAACGACCTGGACAACGGTCGGCTCATCTGCCTGATCGGTGTGGCGGTGGTCAAGCCGGCCGAGTTCGTGATCTTCCGCATCGGCCAGAAGACCGCCGACGCCAAGAGCTGACCCGTCAAGCGCTGATTGCCCACTGAAGGAGCCTCGAGATGATTCAACGCGACACCCCCTACGGTGCCTTCAACTTCCAGGTCGATCTGGGCACCGGCGTGATCGCCGGTTTCTCGGACGTGTCGGGCCTGGTCACCGAGATGACGGTGGCCGAATACCGCGACGGCACCGATGCCGAGAACCATGTGCGCAAGATCCCCGGCGTACACAAGGTCGGCGACGTGACGTTCAAGCGTGGCCTGATCGGTGTGAAGGACCTGTTCGACTGGATCAAGCAGACCCGCACCGACGGCTACAAGGCCAAACGCACGGTGGTCATCCACCTGCAGGACGAAGCACGCAGCGGCCCGGTCGCCACCTGGCGGCTGCAGGGCGCCATGCCGCTCAAGTACACCGGCCCGACGCTGGCCGCCAAGGGTGGCGGCGACGTGGCGATGGAAGAGCTCGTGCTCTCGTGCGAGGGTTACCAGGTCGAATGAGATGACCACCGTCCGCCCCCGCCTGGGCCTGAGCTTCGAGGTGGCGCCACCCCAGGCCAGCCACCCGCTGCGCACCGACATCGCCTGCTTCGTCGGCACGGTGGCGCGTCGGCATGTCACGGTGGTGGGTGGTCTGGCGGCCATGCCGCAGGTGTTGCAACGCTGGCTGGTCTCACACCGTATCGATCTGGTGGGTGGTGTGCCGCTGGCCAGGTTGCGTGTGTCGCTCGACGCCCCCGCGCGTTTTGTGCAAAGCCTGCTCGCCGCGGCGAGTGACGTGGTGCCCGAGGTGGGTGCGAGTGAACGCGAGGTGCTGGCCGGCTTCTTCGACCGGCACATCGGTGGCAGCGATCAGGCCCCCACCTTCGCGGCCTTGCTGCAGGCCTGCCGCGAACTCAGCCCCGTGCCGGCGGCCGTGCTCGAAGACCTGCGCCTGCGCGAGTTCCAGCCGCGGGGACTGCTGGGTGGCGACGAACTCGGCGCCTGGCTGCGCCTGCAATGCCTGCACAACCTGCCGGTCACACTCGATTCGTTCGACAGCTTCGACGCCTTGTTCGCCTGGGAGCAGCGTGGCCTGCGTGACCGCATCGTGCGTGTCGGCGACCCAGTCGTTGCCACACCGCTGGGCATCGCGCTACGTGCTTTTTTTGGTGAAGGCGGGCGGCGCGCCTACGTCGTTCGCACCGGTGATCCGAGCGACGTGTACGACACGGTGCGCGGGCGTTTCGCGGCGTGTTTCCCTGAGCGGGCTGCAGCCGATGGGTTGACGCCTTTCGACGACGACATCGACCGTTGCCCGCAACTGCCCGGCGTACGCCGCCTGGTGCGGCTGGGCAAGCTGGCCGGCCTCATCGGCACAGCCCAAGCGCCCGCCCTGTCGGCCAGCGACTGGGTCGGCCTCGAACATGTCTATGGCCTGCCCGACGTGAGTTTCGTGGTGTTGCCCGACCTGATCGATGCGTGTGCTCAGCCCTTGTCGCAAGAGATCCTGCCGGCTGATGAGGCTGCTGCGCCCGAACGATTTGTCGATTGTGTCGACGAACTGTCCGGCCCCGCGATGAAGACCGGGCGCTTGATCGCACCGCCGCGCCTCAACATGCTGGGCCTGGAGGTCTGGCGCCAGTTGCAGTTGCGTGCCCTGAACCTGCTCGACAACCCGGGGCGATCGTTCCATCGCCGTGACGTGCAACTGATCGCCTCGCTGCCGCTGCTGGGCGAAGGCCGCGAACTGCCGACCCCGGCGCAGTGGTTGCCCTGGATGGCCAGCAACGACGGCTGGCTGGCGGCCGGCAACGCTCACGACGGCGCGCTCCTGAGCGACCACCTGCAACTGGCCTATCCGTGGCTGCGCACCAGCGACAGCGCCGACGCACAAGGTGGCGTCGAAGCCCCCGAAGGTTGCCTAGCCGGTGTGCTGGCGCGCAGCGCGCTGGAGCGTGGTTCGTATCGTTCGGCGGCACGCAGCACGCTGCTGCGCTGGCAGTCCAGCGAGCCGCTGCTGCCCTGGGCGCAGGCGACACAACAGGCCGACTGGACGCCGCTGGGTTCACTCACACTGGCCGAACGTGTCTGCCTGCTCGGGCCTAGTCCGCGCGGGCCGATGTTGTTGTCCGACGTGACGTGTTCGGCCGACCCCCAGACCCGCCAGGGTGCCGTGCGCCGGCTCGTCAACGTGGTGATCCAGGCGGCGCGCAACGCCGGTGACGAGTTCGCCTTCGATCCGAGCGGCGAGGCCCTGTGGTCGCGAGTGCGTGCCCGTCTGTCGGACTTGATGCGATTGCTGCTCACGGCCGGTGCCTTGTCGACCGACGGTGTGCCGTTTGTCGTGCGCTGCGGGCGCGACACCATGCAGCAGGCCGACATCGACGCCGGGCGGCTCATCGTGCAGATCGAGTTGCTGCCGGCGCAACCGATCCAGCGCATCGTGGTGGTGCTGAACCTGCGTGACTCGAGCTCGGCCAACTCGTCGGGATTGTCGGGCTCGACCGCCTCGGCCGGCGCCCTGGGCCGCGCGGCCTGAACCCGCTCATCGGCAAGCAGCACCATGGCCGACAGCAACAGCCCCGCCAACGAGCGCTACGAAGCGCCGATGTTCGGCAATCGTTTTCAGGTGGCTTTCACGCGTGAACCCATCGCCGCACGCGGTGGCGGTGGCCCTGGCGCGGGCGACAGCAGCGGCAACAGCGAGCCCTTGTGTGAAGGCGCGTTCTCGGAGGTGACGGGGCTCGAAGCCACGATGGAGGCCAGGACCATCAAGGAAGGTGGCGCCAACTACGGCGCTCATCAACGTGCCGGCCAGGTGAACTTTGCGACCGTGGTGCTCAAGCGAGGCATGACACAGCAACGTGACCTGTGGAACTGGTGGGGCTTGTTCTCGGGCGCCGGCAGCATCGGTGGCAACGGTGGCGCCAGCACGCGCAGCAACGGTGCGTTTGCCCATCGGCTCACGGTGCGTATCACGCTGATCGACCTGGACGGCACACCCCGCATGGCCTGGCGGCTCGAGCGCGCCATGCCGGTCAAGTTCAAGGCGGCGGACTTCAACGCCCGCGCGACCGATGTCGGCATCGAGGAGATCCACCTCGTGCACGAAGGTCTCTACGTCGAGGCGGCCTGAGCGGCACCATCATGCAGATCACCGAAGAACACAAGGCCCGGCTCTACAAGGTCAACCAGGCTGCGCCGAGCCAGGAGCCTGCGGCCAGCAGCGCCGACACGGTGCTGGTGCAGTTCAATCCGACGTCGCTGTCGTATTCGGTGCAGAACACGCTCGAGAAGAAGGGCCGCGACGCCAACGCCAAGCAGTTTGTTGCGCAGACCACGGCCAAACTCGAATTCGACCTGGTCTTCGACAGCACCCACGACGGCGGCGACGTGCGCGCCGAGACCGACCGCATCAAGCAGTTCTTGAACCCCGGCGACAAGGCCAGCAACAGGAGCCAGGCACCCGCGCTGATCGGCTTTCGCTGGGGCACGTTTGTCTTCAAGGGCATCGTCGAATCGTTCAAGGAGAACCTCGACTTCTTCTCGGCCGAAGGGGTGCCGCTGCGCTCGACGCTGAAGATCGGCCTGGCCTCGCAGGACCCGAAGGACGTGTTCGCCGCGTTGCCACCGGGCCATCCGGATGCGGCCGCCGCAGCCGGGTCGGACGTGAGCCTGGCGGCAGTGGGTGACCGCGGCACCAGCGACATGGCCGCTCGAGGTGGCAATGCCAACGCCGGGCGCGCCCTGGCCGCGGCCAATGGTTTCGAGAGCATGCGCAACCCGGGCGCCAGCCTGGCGGCGGTGGCCGGAGGGGGCATCGAACTGAAGGCGGCGGTGGGTTTCTCGGCGGGGCTGTCGATCGGTGCGGGTGTCGGCATCGGCGGTGGTATCGGTGGTGGTTTCGGTGGAGGTGTAGGCGCCAAGCGCGGCGCCAACAGCTTGCAGGCGTTTGCCGGGCTTGGTGCCAGCAAGACACCGGCTGGCGTGCGCCTCGATGCCCAGGCGCTGCAGTCGCCGCCGCGCTCACCGGCGGTGTCGGTCGGCAGTGACTTCGCCTTGGGCGGCAAGGCCGTGAGCCCGGGCTCGGCGGGCATGAAGTCCGACATGGGCAGCAGCGCCCGCATCAAGTTCGATTGACCAGCTTCAACCTCAGGCAGCAGGGCAACACACCATGGCCATCGTGATCGAGGAACTCGAAGTGCAGGCGCAGCAGCAGCCGGCACCAGCGCCTGCGGCGTCGGGTGATGCGCAGGCCAACGGCGGCGCCATCGACGAAGGTGAGCTGCGCGCCGCACTGGCGCGTGAGGCCTGGCGCGCCGACCGCCTGGCGGCCGACTGAAGCGCCACGAGTCGAACATCATGGGCGAAAGCAACCTCTCGAACCTGGCGTTTTATTCGGCGCGCCCGACGCTGCGCCTGGACGGCCAGGACAACGCCATGGCGGGCAGCCTGCTGCAGTCCATGGTGATGCACGAGCAGGAGGGCGGGCTGTCGTCGATGGAACTCGCCTTCGTCAACTTCACGGCGCGTGATAGTGGCCAGGTCGGCGCGGCGTTCGAAGACGAACAAGTGATGAAGCTCGGCACCGAGCTGAAGGTGTATGCCGGTGAAGCCGGCGCGCCGACCGAGATCTTCTCGGGCCACATCAGCGCCATCGAATTTGCCTTCGACTCCGAAGGCCCGCCACGTCTGGTGGTGCAGGCCGAGGACAAGGCCCAACACGCGCGTATGGCGCGGCGTATCGCCGTGTACGAGCAGCAGTCGCTGGCCGACATCGTGCGTACGGTGGCTGGCCGCCTGGGCCTCACACCGACAGTAAGCGGGCTGAGTGACAGCAGCGTCGTCGAGGTGCAGTTCAATGAAAGTGACCTGGCCTTCTTGCGCCGCCTGGCCATGCGCCACGGCGCCGACTTGCAGATCGTCGGCAACGAACTGCAGGTGTCGCCGCGCCGCGATGTGACACGCAACCAGGTGACGCTGCGCATGCACAGCCAGCTGCACCGCATCCGCGCCGTGGCCGATCTGGCGCATCAGGTCACCGAGGTGGTGGTCACCGGCTTCGACCCGGCGCAAGGCCAGGCCATACGCGGCACCGGCAGCGGTGCAACGCTCGGGCCCGGCAGCGGGCGACGCGGCAGCGACATCCTGCGCGACACCTTCGGTGAACGTGAACAACAGACCTCGCACCGACTGGCGCTGACACAGGCCGAGGCCGATCTGCTGGCGCAGGCCGAGTTCGAACAACGCGCCAGGCGCTTCGTGTGTGTCGAGGCGGTGTGTGAAGGCAATCCTTCCATCCGTGTCGGCAGCCACGTGACGCTGGCCGACGTGTCACCCCGCTTCGACAACACCTACTACGTCACCGCTTGCACCCATCGCTACGACATGCGGCGCGGCTTCGAGACCGAGTTGCGCGCCGAAAGCGCGTATCTCGGCAACCCCGCCTGACCGCCACGAGACCCAGCCCATGAAACGCGACACCTTGCCCGTCAGCGACTTCGGTGTGCCGCCGCATGTGCTGGCCTTGCCGTATCTGGCGCGGGTGACCGACGTGCGGGACCCGGACAACCTGGCGCGGGTCAAGGTCGAGTTGTATGCGCATGACACGACGAGTGACGCGGCGTTGTGGGCGCGGGTGGCCAGCCCGTTTGCCGGCGCATCACGCGGCGGTTTCTTCATCCCGCAGGTGGACGACGAGGTGCTGGTGGTGTTCGTCGGTGGTGATGCCAGGCACCCGGTCGTGGTGGGCGGTTTGTGGAACGGTGCGGCCACGCCGCCCGAAACCATCGAGTCGACCGTCAATATCTGGAGCATCACCGGCAAGGCCGGCACACGCATCGCCATCGTCGAAGAGAGTGACGCAACGGCCAGGATCGAATGCTCGACGCCGGGTGGTGTGACGCTGACCATGACCGACGAATCGGGCGGCAAGACCACCATCGAATGTGCCGGCAACACCATCACGATCGACACCCAGGGTGTGTCGATCCAGGCCGCTGCCAAGGTCAAGGTGCAGGCAGCGCAGGTGGAGGTCAGCGCCGGCATGGTCAAGGTGGACGCGGCGATGTCCAAGTTCTCGGGTGTGATCAAGTGCGACACACTCATCACCAACGCCGTGGTGTCGAGTTCGTACACGCCCGGCGCGGGCAACATCTGGTGAGGCCGGCATGAACCAGCTTGCGCCGTCGCCCGCCAAGCCTCTCGCCCTGCGTGCGCCAGGTGCGCGGCGTCGAGGCGTCGGCCAGGCAGGTGCCCACGGTCAAGGACAGGGACGTGAAGTCGACCCAGCCCATCCTGTGTGCCTGACTGGCCTCAGGCCGACTACACGCGACACCACGGTCGCGCCGCTCATCGTCGAACGGCGCGATCAGGAGTTCGTCGAGGGCCTGCTCGCCGACCTGGGCGATACACGCCAACACGCCAGCTTGCTGACCGCCACGCCGGCCCGACTGGGCGCCACGATGCGTGTGTTCCAGCCGCTGCAACGTGTCTTCAACATGGTCGTGCTCGAAGCCTTCTGCGATGTGCCGGGCCAGCCACGTATCGACCCGAAAGAGATCGACAGCAGCGGCTTTGTGCTGCGCCGCATCGACGGCAACCGCCGCCTGGCCTGGCTCAAGGCCGGCACCAAGGTGTTCGGCTGGGAGGTGGTCGACGAAAACCTCGATCCTGCCCATGACCGCCGCGCCAGCGCAGTGAGCCTGGGCCACCCGGCGCTCGATGCCCTGGCGCCCAGCCAGCAAAAGGTGCGCAGCGCCGGCAGCGTGCGCCTGGCTGCGTCGCCCGTGCCAGTGAGTGAAGACGTGCAGCCCCTCTTCGTGGCGCCACCCGATGTGTGCACGGGCGCAGGCAAGACGCTGCTGTTCGGCAACCTGCGCGTGGCGTCGGGTGAGTTGACCGAAGGTGCTGCGGTCGCGCCAGCCTTCGGCACCGACGCCGCCGAGCGAGACCAGTTGCTGGCGCACCTGGTCAACTACCTCAAGCCCGGCCCGGCACGCGAGTTGTTTGCGCCGCCCGGCAAACGCAGCTTCACGACCGAAGAGTTCATCCAGGTCGCACAGGCGACCGACACCGATCCGACGCCACCGTTCAGCCGCGCGGCCTTCGACAAACTCGACCGCAATCTCGGCTTGATGCTGGTGCAGCTCAACAACGAGTTCGATGCCTTCGGCACGGGCGCCGGAGCGCTGGCCATGCAGGCCGCGCTGAAGCAGCTTGCAGTCGAGACCGATGTGGCGGGCCGCAAGACAGACCCGTCGGACCGCGGCAAGACCGAGGTGTCGGGCTTCGGCAAGGCCGGCAAGATCCATCTCCCGACACACAACGCGTGGGACTTTCTGGTCGCAGCCAAGGCCGTGATGCTCGATGCCGTGCCGGGCGCCAGCGTCACCATCCCGGATCGTTTCGGTGCAGTGAGTGCCGACATCGGCACCGCCATCTCCGAGGCCATGATGGCCTGCCTGCAAGAGCAGTACGGCAAGGTGCTGCCGGCGTCGGGGCGTTTCGATGCGGGGCGAGGCGGCGTCGACCCGCAGTTCGTGGTGCGCGCCTTCATCCGCCTCGAGCCAGAACACCCCGGCTGCCCGGGGCGATTGTTGTGGTCGCCCTACAGCGAGGCCTTCACCATCGCGCCGTGGTTCGAGTCGTCGGGTGTGCCGGTGCCGGTGATCCCGCTGCCCGACCTGATGGACCGCGAGCAGCTCAAACGTGTGCGCCCGACGGTGGCCTTTGCGCTACCGGCCAAGCTGGCCGCGCTGCTGCAGAAAAACTCGGCCAAGGACCTGGCCGACGGCAAGGGCAAGGGTGTTGACAACGGTGGCATCGGCCTGGGCTGGATCTGCTCGTTCTCGCTGCCCATCATCACCTTGTGCGCGTTCATCGTGCTCAACATCTTTCTGTCCTTGTTCAACCTGATCTTCTTCTGGTTGCCCTTTCTGAAGATCTGCATCCCGATACCCAAGGCCAAGGAGTGATCCGTGAGTGACAGCGTGATCAAGAGCCTGAGCAAGCCAGCATCGACCCTGGCGAACTACCCCGAGCCGATCGGCTGGCCACTGCTGCCCGTGCCCGACGAGAACGGCCAGCTGCATTACCCCAGCCTGGCGCAAAGTGTGCGCGAGACGATCCAGGTGCTGCTGTCCACCCGGCCCGGTGAACAACTCATGCGCCCGGGGTTCGGCGCCGGCCTCGAGAACCTGCTGACCGAGCCCAACACCGTGGCCACACGCAGCCGCATCAAAGAGCTGGTCGACGAATCCCTCAAACGCTGGGAGCCACGCATCGTCGTCGATGGCATTGCAGTCGACCCGGTGAGCGACGCTGCCACCGGTGTGGCCGATGGGGTACGCGTCGAGATCGCCTACCGCCACGTGCGCACCGGCACACCCGCACGGCTGGGCATGACGCTGGTGATGGAGGCGCGTCGTGACCATTAGACCGCCGGCACTGGACGACCGCAGCTTCGACGACCTGGTCGCCGAGCTGCTGACGCGTATCCCGGCGCACACGCCGGAGTGGACCCATCCACGCCCGGGCGACCCGGGCCGCACCCTCATCGACCTGTTCGCCTGGCTGGGCGACACCATCCTCTACCGCGCCAACCTCATCCCCGAGCGCCAGCGCCTGGCCTATCTGCGCCTGCTGGGTTTGCCGATGAAGGCCGCCACGGCCGCCCGCGGCCTGGTGTCGCTGGCCGTCAAGGCCGACAAGCAGGTGCTGGCGCTGCAGGTGCCGGCGGGGTCTTGTCTGGACAAGCCGGCGCCGTTCTCGACGCTGGGTTTTTGCACCGCCTATCCACTCACCGGCCGGGCCTGGCTGCGCCGCAAGTTGTCAGCCGACGAGGCGCAGGACTTCAACCGCTTGTTGCCCGATCTGCAGGCCGTCTACCGAGGCACCGAAGGCACGCCGCAAGGCTATGTGACGACGGAGGTCTTCGCCGCTGGCCAGGACCTGACCGCGGGTGTCGACATCATCGCCACCAGCGTGGACGCGGCGTTGTGGATCGCCCTGCTGGCACCGAGTGCCAAACAACACGACGCCGCGCTGCAAAGCCTGGGCGCCGATGTGGAGGGCACGGCGCGTGCACTCAACGTCGGCCTGGCGCTGGCGCTCGATGTGCCCGAAGAGGGCGACGGCATCACGACCCGCGCGCCCCTGCCGGTGTTGTGGGAGATGAGCACCGGCAGTGATGCGAGCACACCCGATGTGCCTGATTTCGTGGTGCTCGACGCGCTGGACGACGGCACCAATGGCCTGACGCGATCGGGCGTGGTGCGCCTGGCGCTGCCGGCGCTGAACCGCATCGGCGCGCCGTCGAACGACCCCCGCGTGAACCTCAACGCCGGGGTGGGTGACGCCCCACCACGACTGGAAAGTGACGAAGACGCCGCTCGCCTGGTTGCCTGGCTGCGCCTGCGCCTGCAGCCCGGTGTGGTCGCCACCAGCCTGCGCCTGGCCTGGGCCGGCATCAACGCCGTGATGGTGGAACAGCGCCAGAGTGTGCCGGGCCGCGCCATCGGGGTGTCGGATGGCGGCTCGGACCAGGTCTTCGACCTGGGTGTTGCCGCGCTGGGCGGCGCCGACCCGGCGCGCCTGCAGGTGGTCGTGCACGACCCCATCGCAGGCAGCAAGGCCTGGGTGGCGATCGACGACCTGGGCCGCTGCGGGCCGCTGGACGGTGCCTTCCAGCTCGACGTCGAGGCCGGCACCGTGCGGTTTGGCGACGGCGTGCACGGCCGTGTGCCACCCACCGGCAGCCGTATCGTCGCCACCGGCTTGTACGTGGGGGGAGGTGCGGCGGGCAATCTGCCGGCCGGCACCTTGTCCAAGCTCGACAGCGTGATCGACCTGATCACCGGCGCGAAGAAGAAGCCCGACTCTGCCGTCGACGTGATCCAGCCGCTGGCGCTGCAGGGCGGCTCGGACAGCGAGACACTCGACGCGGCCGAGCGACGTATCCCGGCCTACTTCCAGCACCGTGACCGCGCGGTCACGGCCGAGGACTACCGGCTGCTTGCGCGTGAGGCCCCCGGCACGCAGGTGGCACGCGTCGAGGTGTTGCCACGCTTCAAGCCACACGAGCGCAACCAGGCCGTGCCGGGTGCCGTGTCGGTGATGGTGCTGCCAGCGCGCAGCAGTGTCGACCTGGCCGCACCGCTGCCACGCGCCGACCGGCCGCTGCTCGAGGCGGTGTTTGCATTCCTCAACCAGCGCCGGCCGCTGGCGACCGAGTTGTACGTGATCGGTTGTGAGTACCGCGAGATCGGTGTGTCGGTGGCCGTGCAGCTGCGCGACGGGTTTGCGCGTGAGCAGGTGCTCACCGACGTGCGGCTGGCACTGCGCACCTACCTGTGGCCACTGCCCATCGGCCTGGGCGGTGCGGACGGGCCCTGGCCCGCGTCGGCCAGCAACGACGGAGGTTATCCGCTCGGCCGGCGGGTCACCGACCGTGAACTCGAAGTGGTGGTGGCGCGTGTTGCCGGAGTCGCCGGGGTCTCGCCGGTGCGGCTGTTCGAAGGCCGTGACGGTGTGTTCACCGAATTGCCAGGTGCTGGCAAGAGCCTCACCACCTACACCCTCGACCCGTGGCAATTGCCCGAGCTGACGGCGGTGGTGGTTGTCGAAGGACTGGATGCGCCCGCTTCGGTGACGTCGCCGTTTGCACCGGCGACCTCGTCCGGTGGCACCGCGCTGTATCTACCCGTCGTGCCAGCCCTGTGCTGAGTTGACACCATGGACGTCAACGGCCTGCGCTCCTTCGGCCTGTCCTACGACACGGGTGGGCTGCGGCCCTGGGCCGTGCCGTCGGTGGTGGCGGGGGGTGAGCCGGCGGTGGCGGTCGAGGCGGCGCTGGGTCATCTGGTCAACGGCGTGCGGCTGGCCAGTCGTTCGCATGGCCTGGTGTTGCAGGAGGACGCAGCGTCTGTCGACGATGTGGTGTTGCAGCCGGCCATGGCCATCGACGCGCTGGGCAACCACGTGGTGTGGGACGGTGCGGGCCTGACCTCGACCTCACATCTGGCCGCCGACCACGGCCTGGCGCCACGAGGATTTGTGTTGCCGCTGCAGGCGCGCCCGGTGTCCGACCTGACGGTGGGTGACGACGATGTGCTGTATCTGGGCGCCAACGGTGCGCTCTGGCTGGTCGATCTGCGTGGGCGTTTCGAGCTCACCCAGATCGATGCGCCGGCCGGCTTCAAGCTGCAGCGCCTGGCCAGTGCACCTGGGGGTGGCGTGTGGGCACTCGATGTCGACCAAGGCGCCATCTCCCGCATGAACGGCCTGCCGCGGGTCACCAGCCCGGTCTACGTGGGGCAGGCGAGCGACACCCGTTTCACGGCGCAGGACCCGAACCCGAACCCGCCGCGCTGGCAGGTGATGGCCGGGCGGCTGCCGGCCAGCGAAAAGGTCGTGGCCATCGCCACCCATCGCCACGGCCGCCTGCTGCTGCTGAGCCTGCGGCGCGATGGTGGTGGCGCCCGGCTGCGGGTGCTGCTGGACGACGGTCGCCTCTCGCTGCCGCTGGCACTCGACGGCCTGAAGTTTGCGCACACCCTCGGCTGGCTCGACGCCGAGACCATCGCCGTGGCCACCCGCGGCCATCTGCTGTCCACCACCGGTCAGCCACGCGACCCGGGTGTGTGGACCTACAGCCTGCCCACCGCCTTGCTCGATCGCTGGATGGCAGCCAGCGCCGAACTGCTGGATCAGCTGGCGGGCGCTGCACCTGCGGCTGCCGAGCCTGCTGCGCTGGAGCGCCTGCCCGCCGATCTGCCCGCAGCCCTGTTGCCACTGGGCGACTACTACCCGCTGGCCGGCTGGACCGGCGGGCCCTTCGCCGCGGGGCGCCCGGGGGAACGGCTGAGTTATCCGCGCAACGGTGCAGCTGGCCTCGAACCGGCCCGTGTCGCTCGGGTGTCGATGGCCTCGCGCACACGTTACGGCCTGGTCGTCAATGCAGAGCAGGGGCGCGCAGCCGACGCCCGTGTGTTCGCCTCACTCGGCTTGCTCGACACCCGCGACCCGGCGACGGTGTGGCACCGGCTCTATGCCGAAGCCGTGGTGCCCGCAGGCTGCGCCATGATCGTCTGGCTCGCGGCCAGCGACACCGGGCCGCCCGAGTTCGATGCCGCAGCGCCGACACGCCGGGCGCATTGGTATCCGCACCTGGTCGGTGAACGCAGTGCCTTGCCCCGCGACGTGGCCGCTGCTCTGCCCGCCGATCTGCCGCGCGCCGCCTGGGTCAAACAGCCGACCGAGGTGCCGCACGGTCAAAGTGTGCTGTGTTGTGCGCCGAGCGCCGGCAAGGCGGGCCTGTTCACCGTGCTGATCCAGCGTGCGTCGACGACGGTGCGGGCGCTGCAGGGCTCACGCCTGTGGGTGGCGGTGGAACTGTTCGGCGACGGTCGCAACAGCCCCGAACTGGCCACGCTGCGGGCTTACGCCGGGCGCCTGTCGTACCGTGATCGTTACCTGCCAGCGCTGTATCACGAGCAGGTGTTCGGTGCCGATGCCGAGTTGCCCGGCCGGGCCACGGGGGCCGACTTCCTCGATCGTTTCCTGCACCTGTTCGAAGGAGTGGCCACCGACATCGAAGGCCGCATCGCCGCCAGTGCGCTGGTCACCGACGCCATGGCCTGCCCGCCCGATGCCCTGCCCTGGCTCGCGGCCTGGATCGGCCTGGCGCTCGAGCCGGGCCTGCCGACCGAGCGGGCGCGCTGGATGCTGGTCAACGCGCCCGAACTGGCGCGCCGTCACGGCACGCTGGCGGGGCTGCAACTGGCGCTGGACATCGCCACCGACGGAGCGGTCACACGTGGGCGCCTCGTCGTGGTCGAAGACTTTCGCCTGCGCCGCACGCTGTCGACCATCCTGGGCGCCGACCTCACCGACGCCACCGATCCGCTCACCGCCGGCATCACCCGCTCGGGCAACTCGGTGCTGGGGGATGCACTTTTTCTCGGCGACGCGCGCACCTTAAAGGGCGACCAGCTGCAGACCTTTCTGGCGCTGTTCAGGCGCATCGATGCGCCTGCCGCCAAGGCGAACGTGCGTTTGCAGTCACAACGCGCAGCGGCGCAGAAGGCCTTGTTCGACGATCTGTCGCACCGCGTTACGGTGCTGGTGCACGACGAACTCGGGCCCGACGAGCTGGGCCTGGTGCGTCGCCTGGCCGAACTGGGCGCACCGGCGCATGTGCTGGTGCGGGTGGTGCGGTCGGCCTACCCGTTCATGGTGGGTGTGGCCTCACTCATCGGCGCCGACAGTTATCTGCGCGCCGCACTGCCGCGCCGGCCGGTGCGCGTCGGCCCGGGTGACGAGACCTCGGCGCTGGGCGGTGTCGACACCTTGCGCGGCGAAGCATCACTCGATGCCCATGCCGGTGCCTTCGACGCCGTGTTGCCGGCGGTGGGCAGCGCCACGGCCCGACCGGTGGCGCGCATCCGTCTCGAGGGTCTGCCCGCCGACGGCCAGGCGCAAGTGGCCCGACCCTTCACGCTCGACGCCAGCGAGTCGATCGCCGACACCGGCCTGGTCATCGACAGCTACACGTGGACGCACCTGCCGCCGACCTGACCCATTGCCCAGCCCAATCCGAACCATTCGCCCTTTCGACCAGCCAGCCATCCCGCCCACCCGACCCACACACAACGAGGAGTTCCGTCATGGCCCAGTTCACCCCAGGCGTCGACATCACCGTCAAGTCCGAAGAGCCGCGGCTCGACGTGCTCGCCACCCTCAAGACACCCCTCGGTGTCGGCAAACACGTGTTCCAGCTGCAGGTGGCCGACGACTCGGGCAATGCCTCGGACATCGCCAGCGTCACCGTCATCGTGCTGGACCAGGAGCGCCCCACCGCCGTGGTCGACCTGATCGAACCGACGGGCGCACGTGTCTCGACGCCGGCGGTCAACGTGGCGTTTGGCAAGGCCTTCACGCTCACGGGTGACAGGTCCAGCGACATCGGCGGCAAGGTCGTCGTGTGGAACTGGAACCTGCTGCAAGGCTGAGTCCACGGGCACGGATACGAGCACGGACACGGCCATGGAAACCCTCACGCTCGGCAAACCACTGGCCACGACCGAGCCGGTCGTGGCGCTCGATGCCACGTTGCCGCCGGGGGTGTACCGCGTGGAGCTCGTGGTGCAGGGCAGCAGTACTGGCAAGAGCGCCGTGGCGACCTTGCTCATCACCATCGTCAAGGAGTGAACATGGGCGCCGCTGACAAGAGCCTGAGCACCGAGCAGACCGACGCCCTGGTGGCCGACAGCCTGACCACCCAAGGGGTGCCCGAACGGGTCAACTACGCCACCGGTGTGTTGCTCGGCGCCGAAGACTTTGCCGCCGAGCAGCTCTACCTGCGCAGCCGCCTGGGTCGAGCCTTTGCCGGCTTGTACGGCCAGGGCACGGTGGCGGGTTTGCGGGTGAGTTGCCCGGCCGTCGACAACCCGGATGTCGAGGTCTTCGTTGCTCCCGGCGTGGCGCTGGACCGGCTCGGTCGGCTCATCGAGATCCGCCGCACCCAGTGCATCCACATCACGCGCTGGCTGGCCGAACGAGATGCCAAACGCGCCAATTCGCTCGATCGCATCGCCGTGATCGACGCCGTGCGTGAGGACGTGCCCGGCAACAAGCGCCTGGTGTTAGACGTGTTCGCGCGTTTTGCCATCTGCCCGCATGGCAAGACACCGGCCTTCGCCGCCGGGCCATTCAACGCCACCGACTTCGTCGTCGCCTCACGGCTGGCCGATGCCTTCGAGCTCACGCTGCAGCTGGCTCACACCGTGAACCACACGACCGCCAACCCCAAGGGTGAGCTGGCGTTGCCGCGGCCACGCTCCGCCAAGCTCGAAGCCATGCTGGCCGACATGCAGGGCATCACCGACCCGGTGGCGCTCGAAGCCGCCCGGCGTTTGTGGTGCATGGAAAGTGCGCTCGACGCCTGGCCCGAAGCGTCGGCGCTCGACCCGAACCGCCTGCCCAAGCTGGCTGAACACACCAATGAGGCCGACTGGGACAAGGTGCTGCTGGCGCGTGTGTCGGTGCCCGTCACCCAGGCCGACGGCTCGGCCTACCCGGCGCTCGACGCCGCCGCCATCGCGGCCATCGCGGCCGCACCGCAACCGCCTGCCAACAACCACGCCGAACCCAAGTGGCGCGACCTGGCCGACAACGGCCTGCGGCCCATCGTCTTCAACCCGTATTCGTGGCGCGGTGCGCTGTGAGGAGCATCTGATGGCATCCACCAGCAAGAGCGAATTCACCATCAAGAGCCAGGCCGACAGCGACAAGCTGCAGGCGCAACTGGCGGCGGGCGCCATCGTGGTCGACAGTGGTCGGCGCCGGCCGTTCTACTTCGACGGGCGTTTTCTCACTGCCGACGACCTGACGGCTGACCAGGACTACATCCGCTCGCGCCAGTCCGATCTGGCCCAGGCCATCGGTGCCGGTGTGGTGCGTGGGCTGATGGTGGGCCTGGGCGCGCAGGCGGCGTCGAACAGCCCGACGCTGGTGATCGAGCCAGGCATCGGCATCACGCCGAGCGGTGACATCGTCACTATCGACTCGGCGCAGACCATCACGGTCGCTGCCTTGCCGCAGGCCGCACAACTCGACGCCCAGCTTGGCGTCAAGGTGCTGCCGGCAGCCAGCAGCATCAACCGCAGCGGCCTGTTCGTGCTTGCCTTGCGCGCCATCGAGTTCAGCGCCAACCCGACCGCGGCCTACCCGACCACGCTGGATGGCCAACGCACCGTGCGCGACGGCGACATCATCGAAGCCACCGCCCTCACCCTCATCCCCTACCCGGACCGCGCGGGTGTGGAAAACGCCAACGCCAAGCGCTCGCGTGTGGCGCGCGAGGTCTTCTTCGACCGCCAGGCGGCCGGTGTGTTGACCGACGCCTTGCCACTGGCCATGGTGTGCCTCGAAGGCGGTGCCTTGCGCTGGCTCGACGTGTACATGGTGCGGCGCGAAGTGGGCGCCGAGTCCACCCTGGCGGCCGGCCTGGCGCAGCGCCCGCGTGCCTTGCTCGAGGCCTGGCTCAAGCAGCACCAGGACCACATGGACGACATCGAGACCAGCGCCGTGCAGGCCGGTTTCGCGGCGGTGCGCCAGTTCGAGACGCTGCCGCCGGTGGGGCCGCTGCCAGCGTCGACGCTGCGTTTCGAGACCCAGCTCGGGCGGCTCACGCTGCTGCAGTCGTACTTTCCGCCGCTGGTGGATTGTGACTTCGCCTTCATCCCGAGCGACGAACTCGCCGCGCTGGTGCAGGAATCACTCGCGCTGCCCGCCATCGACCTGCGCGCGGCGGACGCCGACCTCGATCACCTGTCGGTGCTGATCGTGGCCCCTGTCACGCGCCAGCAGCTCGAAGCCCACAAGCGCACCTTGCAGACGGTGGTCACGCCGGTCAAGGCCGCGTCGGCCGGGCTGATTTCGAAACGTTCACCGCTCGAATCACTGCTGCGCATCGGTCAGCCCGAGTTGTTGATCCGACCGCTGGCGCCGACCAACCTGTCGCCCGACGTGCTGGCCCAGGCCTGGCAAAGCGCCATCGACGCGGCCCGCACGGCGGCCAACACCGCCATGGGCGGGCGCGGCATGTTCTGGTACGTGCGCAAGCGCCAGCTGCCGTACACGGCCGAGATATCGAGCGCCACGCTGCGTCTGGCCGGCAGCGCCGCGGCCATCGACACCGAGGTCAATGTGCGGGCGCAGCTCGACGGTGTGTTGCCGCGCCTGACCAGCATCGGCGCTCGCATGCCGACGCTGGCGCGCGCCGAGTTGTCCAACGTGCTGGCGGCGCCACGCCTGGCGGTGTCGACCAGTGCGGCCAACAAGGTGTTCGCCACCTCCGACCTGCTGCGCCGCAGTGTCTTCAGCGCCTTGTCGGAGCGCGCCGACCTGCGCAAGGACGAAGGCCTGCTGCACGACGACGTGCTCGACATCGCGCGCCAGTTCGGCGACCCGCGCCTGGGTGAAGGTTTCGACGCCCTGGTGGCCGCGGCAAGTGACGCCACCCGCGCCGATCTGCAGACCGAAGAAGTCGTCAAGGCCGTGGCCGACAGTGGGGTGGCGCCACTGCTCGACCGCGCCATACGGGTGCTGCCGGTGCTGCGCCATGCCGACTTCGCGCTGCAGGTGCGTGACGCCGCCAAGTCCGCCGACTCGACCAGCCGCCTCAAGGCGCTGGCTGGCCTGCGGGTGGAGCCGACATGAAGATCCTGCGCGGCATCGACAGCCCGGTCGGTGGTGAACATGTGCTCGCCACCTTTCCGCCACTCGGCCCCTATGCCCGGCCGAGCGCTGGTGAGGCGGATCTGCGCAAACGCCTCAACCTGTTCCCGCAGCGATCCCTCACCCACACCGCGCTGCTGGATGAACAACGCAGCCGCATCGGTGATGCCATGCGCCTGGGCCAGGCCGTGGCGCCGGGGGTCATCGACGGCTTCGAACTGGCGGTGGAGGGCGACACGCTGGTGCTGTTGCCCGGCCATGCGATTGCGCCCGACGGGCAGGACGTGGAGCTGGCCTATCCACTGCACATTGCGGCCAGCGCCATCCCGGTGATCTCGCCGCGGGTCGAGCAGGTGCTGGCGGCGCATCACAGCGCCGACACGGCCTGGGCGCGCCTGTCCGGCTTGCAGCGCCAGGCCACGCTGGCGCAGGTGCTGGGTGAACTGGGCGGCGCGAGTTTCCTGCCGCACGCCATGGTGCTGGTGGCCGTGCCCCGCACCATTGCACTCGACCGCAGCGACGCGGCGAGTTCACCGTGCCCCAATGCCACGGATGCTTCGGCCTCGTCTCGCGCCGCGTGGGAAGACGGCCTTCAGCTCATGTGGTCACCCTGGCCCGACGACCATGCCCTGCCGCTGTGGAGCAGCGACGGCGGTGCCTCGGTCGACGCACGGTTTCGTAACCGGCTGGCCTACGCCGTGTTCAACGCCGAACGTGAACGGCTGTCGGTGTCACCCGCGCACTCGATGCGCCAGTGGCGCGAGCGGGCCGGCCTGAGCCCGGCCGAACTCGACGCCCTGGCGGCGCAGGCGCAGGTGGAAGCCGAGCATGCGCGCCTGTGGCCGTGGGAAACACTCGGTGTGCCCCTCTCGATCGTCGCGTTCGACAAGGACTTCCAGCCCGTCTTCGCCGACCGCGCCGCCGTGGTGCGCCAGGGCGGCGGGCGACGCAACCGCAGCGCACTGGTGCCCTGGTCGGGTGACGACGTGTTGTGGCAGGCGCGGGTGAGCCAGCTGATCGAACACCTGGCCGAACTGCCGCCCGAACAACGCGCCACACAGGCGCTGCAGCAGCAGTTCGACTGGCTGCCGCCGGCGGGGGTGTTGCCGCGTGAACTGGTCGATTTCAGCGCCGGGCGGCAGACGTTTTTCCCGCCCCAGTTCGATGTGCTGGCGCAGCCGGTGCCGATCGACATGGTCGACGCACTCATGGCCGAGTCGTCGGCGCTGCTGCCCTACAACCTGTCGCTGCGCGACCAGGTGCAGCTGCTCGTGCCGGTGCCGGCGCGTTTCTACGACCCCGAGCTGCTGCGGCTGGACCTGCTGGTGCATCCGCTGTTCGACCTCGAGATCAACCGCCTGGGCAATGAGCGGCGCTTGTTGCTGACCAGGCGTGATGCGCTGCGCCGGCGCAGCGATCTGCTCACCCAGGCCGTGCTGGGTGACACGCCGGCCTATCCGCAGGACGACGTCAATGCCTTGCCCGACGAGGCCGGCGCGCTGGATGCTCTGGCCTTCAACCGCCTGCACGTGTCGAGTGCGGCGGCCAACGGCGCCGAGTTGCATGAGTTCAGCGCCGCCGACCTGCCGCTGCTCTTTCAGGCCACCGACGAGTTGATCGTCTTCGTGCGCGTCGACATGGCGCCGGCCGGCATCGGCGTGCGCCCGCTGGTGTCCAGCCAGCCGGGCGCCGAGCCGGTGGTGACGCGGCCCTTCATCTGGGGCACGGCACCTGCGGCGGCCAATGGCGACCGTGTCGGTGACCTGCCGGCCACGGGCGTGTGGACACGCCTGGCCGTGCCGATGTCACATGCCGGCCTGGCTGGGCAGAAGATCGACGGCCTGGCCTTTGCCATCTTCGCCGCCGGCCGGCCCAGCCGCGTCAGCTGGGGTTACGCCGGCAAGGCGGCCAGTGGCAGCGAAACCTTCTGGGTCACCGATGCCCTGCCACCCGGCGCCCAGGCCGGCTCGGCCAGCAGCTGGGTCTGGGTCGAGCAGGGTGACACCGTGTCGGCGGCCGAAGACGCCAGCTTCGGCCTGCCGATCGAAGCGCCCGCAGTTGGTGAGGCCGGGGTGTCGGCCCGCCCCCACACCCGCCACGTGGCTGAACTCGACAAGCTGCTCGAGAGCTGGAAAGGTTTTCGCGGCGGTGTGCTGGCCACCGAGCTCGGTGACCCCCCCGCCGGGCGCACGGCGAGCACGCCGCCGCGCACCATCGATGGCGGCCTGGACGAATTGATCGCCCGCCTGGACGGGCGTATCCGCGCCGCCGGTGACCATGTCGACATGGGTTTCCTGCGCGCGCGCACCGACATCTTCCGCATGCGCCAGAGTGTGCTGGGCACCGATGCGGCCGGGCGCTTCCTCACCTCGCCTGCTGCGGCCGAACTGGTGCAACGCAACGCCAACCCGGCCGCGACCGAGAAGGAGTTCGCCGACTACTTTGCCCGCCTGGGCACGGCGGCCGCGGCGCCGCCGAACTTCGAGGTCGCGACCAACACAACTGCTCAGCCCAAGACCGTTAGCAAGGCTGCGGTGGCCAAGGCGCCGGTGACCACGTCTCGGGCCAGTGTGGCGTCGGCATCGCTCACCGGTGTGAGCCTTGCCGTGCCCACCAGCTCGTTCACGCTGGCCACCAGCAACAGCAGCCTGTTCACCAGCGTCAAGCCGATCAGCGCGGTCACGGCAGGCACGGCGGTGTCGGCCGTGGGCGGCTCGGCGGTGGTCAAGGGTGACCTGACCACGTCGGTCAAGGGCACGCTGGAGGGTGGTGTGGCGGCGCCCGTGTCGGTCATCGGCCTCAAACAGACGGCCGTGGGCATCAGCACCGTGCGGCCGGTGCAGCTCACCGTCGAGGCACCGCCGGCGGTGAAGGACGTGGTGGGCGCCAGCCTGATCGGCGCGGTCTACAACACCGTCACGGTGGCCGAACGTTTCGAGTCGCCGGCCTCGGTGGTGACGAGCAACTCGGCCGCCAAGGGCAAGAGCGACTTCGTCGTCGCCGGCCTGGCGGGTCTCAAGGCCTCGGGCCTGGCGGTCGACGACCTGCCGGTGTACGGCTACAACAAGACCGACGTCGAGGAAGGTGCGGCGGATGTGTCCGCCGCCGAACTGCTGGCCGATCTGGGCCGCGGTGCCGCCGATCGCGTCATCGCCGACACCGACAACACCCCGGTCACCGACGACCAGCACGAGGCGGTGTACTTCCGCCGCGGCATCGAGGCGATCGACAACACCATCCGTTTCCTGCGCGGCATGGAGCTGCGTGGCGAGGACTACCGGCGCCTGCAGGCCGACGCCAAACTCGCGCGTGAACGTATCCTGGGCGTGAGTGCACGTATCCAGGCGCTGCTCGACACCCTGGCGCTCAAGCTCGCCGAGGTGCGCCACGACCTGTCGGTGGCGCGGGCTCTGCGCGCCGAAGAGCAGGCGCGGGTCGACGTCCTCATCGCCCGGCGCAAGGCCATCCTGGCCGAGCAGGTGCCTTACCTCGTGTTCCGCCGCCCGCGTGTCACGCTGACGCTGCAGGACGTGCCGCTGCTGGCCGCCCAGCCGGCCGATGTGGTCGACCCGGTGCCACGGTGCCGTGGCGACACCCACGACGCACCGCCCGAACTGCTGGCCATGGTCGACACCTTGCGCGACGTGCCGGTGCGCTGGCTGCGGCCGCTGGCCGACGTGTTCGTCAAACTCGACCGTGTGAGTGATCTGCAGCGTGTGGTGTCGCAGGCCCAGCAGCGCCTGTTCACCGGCGCTGCGCCGGTGGCCACCCTCAGCCCGCTCGACCTGCTCGAAGGTGCCCACACCAAGACCGGCCAGATGTTGGCCACCACCTTCGACCGCCACACCGAACGCCTGGGCAAGAGTGCCGTCGCCGCGGCCCAGCAACTGGCAAGCTTCGACGCGTCGAGCTGGAAACAGGCGATCGAGCCGGCGCAGCACATCGTCGTCATCCGCGACCTGTTCCAGGCGGGCAGCGTCAAACGCGAGGTGACGCTGGCTGCCGCCGGCCTGCTCGACGACATCGCCGGAGTCGCCACCTGCCTGCATGCGCAACTGTGCACCGTGCCGCCGGCCACCCGGCTGCGCTGGGCCGAGTTGTTCTCGCAGCTCGACCCGGCCGTGTCGCTGCGTGTGTTGACGGTGTTGCCCGGCTTTGGCGACGAGGCGCTGGGTGTCGACTACATCGCCTGGCGCCAGATGCAGGGCATGGTCGACTGGTTGTTCGCCCAGGTGACGAGTGACGCCTCGGCGCAGGACGCGATCAACGACCTGGTGCGGGTGAGCCTGTTGCTGACCGCCCATGCGCCGGTCAAACGCATCATCAGCGCACGTATCCGCCGGCCGGTGCCGGCCATCGTGCACACCCGGCTGGACATCGAGCTCGACCCGGCGCTTACCCGCATCGGCATGCAGGTGCTGGTGCACGCACCGGCCACCCAGACGCTGGTGGCGCGCGCCGTGATCGAGGACTTGTCCGCCGGTGTGGCGACGGCGCGTATCACCGAAGCACCCGCCGGCGCCAACCTCATGCTCGACACCAGCATGCGGGTGCAGGTGCAGTCCGGCCCGCCGCTCACCACCAAGGCGCTGCAACAGGCCGAAGCCGCCCAGGCCTACGCCGCCGCCGTGCCCGCGTCGGTCGCGCCCAAGGCGGCAGCCGCAGCGAAGGCGGCCGACGATGTGGTGGTCGAAAAGCGCATCGCCAAGCAGGTCGAAGCGCTGCGCGACAGCGGCGCCCGTGTGGCCAGGATGAAGTGATGAGCGCCGCCCGGCCGCCCGCAGGCGCTCACTCCCGCTCGGCGGGACGGGCCGCAGTCCCCCGGGTGCTGACATGACTACCGCGGCCAGTCTCGCTCGTGCGCAGGAGCAGATGCGCCTGGGCCGCAGCGGCCGCGTCGTGCAACACCTCAGGCTGCGTCCGGCCTGCGACGACGACGCGGCGCAGATGCGATGGGCGCTCGAAGATGCGCTCCATACCGCCGACTTCGGCGACTGCGGTCGCCTGGTGCTGGTGCGCCGTCTGCGCCTGCAGGCTGTGCCGCCGCGTGCCAGCCCGGCCTGGATGGCGCGTGCGCTCGAACAGGCCTGGCGCACCGCGGCCGCGCGGGCGATATCCGCCGAGGCGCCGGGGGCGGGTGATGCACTGGCGGTGTATTTCACCTCGCGCACGCAGGCCCGGCTGGCCTGGTTGCGGCGCGCCGCCAGTGGGGCCGACATCGGCGCCTGGTTCTGGCCCGCCGCCTTGCCCGAGCTGAAGGCCGGGCCGGCAGCTGCTGATGCAGCCGAGCGGCTCGTCACCGTCGTCGAAGCGCTGTCACTCGAAGGCTGGGCCGACGCCGAATCGGCGCTGCAGTCCTGGCCGGACGATCACCTGATGGCGCTGGCTCGGCGCCTGCCGAGCAACACCCTGCACCGGCTGCAGCACCTGTCGATCGCGCCTTCGGCCTCGTTCGCTGCGCGGGTGGCAGACAACATGCCGCAGCTCGACGATGTGCGGCGTGTCGACACCCCGACCGCCCGGGTGGCCCGCCGTCTGGCACACGCCGACCTGGCCGAGCCCGCTGCCACCTGGCTGGCGGCGCTGTGGCTGTCGGCCGAGTTCGGCACTCGACCCACGGCGGCGCAGGCGCGTGTGGTGGTGGTGCTGGCCGGGCAGTGGTCGGTCGCAGCCGCCGGACAGTTGTCGCGGCCGGATGGGCTCGACACGTCGTTTGCCGCTGAGGCTTCATTCGAACGGGCGCAGCGAGCGGTGCGCACGATCGATTCACCGCTGGCTTCGACCGCCACCGGCGCCGCTGGCGAGGCCGGGCCCTCACCGTTTACACCACCGTCTGCCGATGCCGCGGCGGCGCCGGTCTGGCGTCTGACATCGGGCCTGGAGGCGCCCCGGCCTGCCGACCCGGCGGCACGGCCAGGTGTGCGGCGAGCTCGCGCCAGCTTTGCCGGCTCGCCCTGGCCCTGGCTGGACGACAGCTGCGCCACCTGCCACGGCGGCCTGCTCGTGCTGGTCAACCTGCTGCAGGCGCTGCATTTCGAACACTGGCTCACCTCGCAATCACCTGCCGCGCGCCAGCCGTTTGTCGACGCCTTGTTCACCCTGGTGCTGAGCCGTTGCGGAGCGCCGCCCCACGACCCGCAGTTCGGCTGGTTTGCGCCCACACCCGCGGACGACGAGTTGCTCGCTTCCGCCCGCTTCAGCGACGCCGGCCGGGTGCTGGCTACCGCGGCGGCACTGCGCCTGTGGTGGCTGCGGGCCCGGCGTGTGCTGCGCCTCCACGTCGGCCTGGATCTGCCCGAGCTGGTGCAACGCGAGGCCTGGGTCAGCGGCAGCACCACCCATCTGGACGTGGTGTTTGCGCTGGCCGACGTCGACCTGCGGCTGCGCCGCCACGGGCTGGACAGCGACCCGGGCTGGGTCGCCTGGTTCGGTCGCATCGTGGCCTTTCATTTCGTCGAGCTGGATCAGCTGCCTGGGCACAGCGTCGGCGCGGAGCAGGGTGATGGATAGGCCCGCACACCTGACGCTGCATGTGCGGCTGCGCGCGCTGCTGGCAGCGGCGCTCCCGGTCGATCAGCACGGGCATCCGGATGCGGCGGTGCTGCTGGCCTGCGACGCCACACCCTGTGTCGACGAGTCGATGCTTGCGCCGCTGATCGACGGCCTGGGCCTGTCGGACCTGGACACCGCCGCCGTGGCCCTGGCGCTGTGGGTCGAGTTCGATGCCGGTCTGGCGGCGGCGGTGAGCCTGCTGCAAGGCAGCGCGGCACACGTCGGGCCGAACCGGCCGACGCTGGGGCTGGTGGCCAGCCTGGTGCCGCAGCTGTCGATCGCTGTCGATGCCAACACCGACGCACGTATCGACACCATGTTGTCGCCCGAGCAGGCCATGGCGCAAGCCGACAGCGGCGCACAAGTAAGTCGCCTGCCACTCACGCCGGCGCGCGCCATGAGCCGGCTGCTGCAGGGCACGGCGGTGGCCTGTGGCCTGTTGCAACCGGGCGAGACCCGGCAGTTGGCCCATGCCCACACACTGCAGCTGGCACCGGCGCTGGTGGCCCTGCTGGCGGGTGATGGCCTGCCCAGGCATCCGGTGGCGCTGGGTCGCATCGATCTTGCGCCGTTGGCGCTGCCCGCCTGGCCGCTGCCACGTGGCTGGGTCGATGCGGTCGAGCGCCTGGCCGCGTCGCTGCAAGGCTCCGCCGGCCCGAGTGTGGTGGTGCTGCGCGGTGCCGACCGCGGTGAGTTGTGCGCCTTGGCCGCCACCTTGGCCGCAGGCCTGGGCCGCTGCGCTGTCGAGCTGCGGGCGGTGGACGAGGCCGCTCGTCTGTCACCGTTTGCCCTGGGCCCGCAAGCCGCGCGCGAGGCGGTCGTGCCCGCACTCTTGCTGCTGCACGCACTGCCGGTCTGGTATGCCGACGTGGCGCCCGGCAGTGCATGCCGCCTGCCCGAGCTGGCGCACTGGCGCGGCCCGCTGATCGTGGTGGGCGCAAGCGACAGCGTGTTCGAGACCGCGCTGCCGCTGCACGAGTTCGACCTCAGCCCGCCCGACGCTACCGACCGGCTGGCGCTGTGGCGGGCTTTGCAGCGCGGCACGTCAGCCAGCGCCGCCGATCTCGACGCCGTGGCGCGTTCGCGCTGCGGCATCTCGGTGCTGGCGCAGGCGGCGATGTCGATGGTGCCGGGCCAGGCGGCGCATGCGGCCATCGAGCAGGCGGTGCGGTCGAGTGCCCGCAGCCTGTCGGCCTGGGCCCAGGTGTCGAGTGACCGCGTGCCGGCCGAATCGTGGGTCGGCCCGCCGGAGGTGCACCGCGAGCTCGGCCTGCTGCTGACACGGTGTGTGGCACGTGCCGCCGCCGCCGCGCCGCTCGGCCCGTTGCTGCGCGGGCGGCTCAGCCAGGGGGTGAAGGCGCTGTTCATCGGCGCTTCGGGCACCGGCAAGACGCTGGGCGCGCAGTGGCTGGCCGACCGTCTGGCGCGTCCGCTGGTGCGGGTGGACCTGGCGGCGGTGGTGAGCAAATACATCGGCGAGACCGAGAAGAACCTGGCGCAACTGCTGTCACGCGCCGAACACCTGGACGCCGTGTTGTTGTTCGACGAGGCCGACTCGCTGTTCGGCGCGCGCACCGACGTCAAGCAGGCCAACGACCGCTACGCCAACATGCAGACCAACTACCTGCTGCAGCGGCTCGAGACCTTCCACGGCGTGGCGGTGCTCACGTCCAACAGCAAGGCGCGGTTCGACGATGCCTTTTTGCGCCGGCTCGATGCGGTGATCGAGTTTCCGCTGCCCGACGTGGCCGAACGCCGCGCCCTGTGGTCGCTGCACCTGGGCGAGGCGCCCGACCTCGACCCGGCGGTGCTGAACGCCGTGGCCGCATTGGTCGACCTGCCCGGCGGCCACATCCGCAACGCCGTGCTGACGGCAGCGCTGCTGGCGCGCCAGCGGCAGATGACTACGGACGGCTGGCGCGGTGCGCCGGGCGGCGGCGGTCGCTCAGCCACAACCGCTCTTGACGAGGGCAGCAGTGATGCTGGTCGCGCCACCGACGCACACAAGCTGGTCGGCCTCCAGCAGCCCGCTGACGGACGGGGTGACGCCGGCGGCCAAGCCGCCTTGGACCGCGAGCCGTACGGCATCCACGCCGACGACCTGCGCGAGGCGCTGGCGCTCGAATACCGCAAGCTCGGCCAACGTGCGCCCGACAGCCTGTGAGCCCGCGAGCCTGCCGTGTTCGACGCGATCCGCCCGACCAGCACCGACGCCCGCAGGCGCCTGCCGCCCGGACCTGGCGCTGATCAGGCAACACCCGAACACCAGCCCGCACCACAGCTGAACCGCCCGGCGGCCAGCGCCGTGTCTCCCGCAGGCCGATGCCAGGGGTGATGACCACACCACAGCCCATCAGGCGCGCCTCGATCCACCCGGGCAGGCAGCCCGGCCCAGCGCCTTGCCGCGGTACCTGCAGGCTGAGCGGGGCGGCAGGACGGGCGGTCAAGTGGCATCCGGCACCCTGGGTGCTCAGCCGGGTCCGGGCCCGACACCCCGCGCGGCGACCACGGCGCCCGGCCCCGGCAGTCACGAGGTCGCGACCAGCCAGTCGGTGACCGGCCAGACGTCGGTGCAGCCGGCCTCGCCCGCAGCCGGTGGTCCAGTCGCCCCGACGCTTCGATCCACCGCCGGGCCGACGGGTGGACGACCAGACGCCGCGCCGGCTGACGCCGGCCAACAGGCGCCGGCGGCGACGCCGAATGTGCAGGCCGTAGCTCAGCAGGGTCAGACGATGAGCCCGGCGGCCCGGGTTGCCGGCGCGCCGGCGTCGTCGGGCCAGGCGGACACGGCGAACGCGGCGGGCCAGGCGATCAGCCAGCAGACCACGGCCGAAACTGCACAGACGCCAGCCACCGCAACACCGGTGCAGCTGGGCGCCGACACCTCCGCCAGCTTGCAGCCGGCAGCAGCCCGCACTGCCGCTGAGCAGGCGTCGCCAGCGCGCAGCGCGCTGCAGCAGCAATCCCTGGCGAGCGGCCAGCCGTCGTCGGTGCCAGGGGCAGCGCAGGTCGCCCAGCCTGAAGGCGCCGTTGCTGGTGCACAAGCTGGTCCGACTGGCGAGGGTCGCGCAACTGCAGCGGGAGCGCCTGGTGCCGGTCAGACCGAGGCACCGCGTGAGGCGCAGAACCCGGCGATCGCGACCGAGGCCAAGGCGGCTGGCGCACCAGGTGCTGGCGCCTCGGGTGCCTCCGCCGGTGAGAGCATGGCCTCGGGTGGTGGCGGTGCTGGTAGTGGTGGAGCTGGTGGTGATGCTGGCGCGACGTCCGCCACGACCGCGGGCGCGGGCGCGGGCGCCGCAGGCGGCGGCAGCAAGGGCGGCGAAGCGGCGTCAGGCGCCGGGGGCGACGAGGCCGCCGGCCCAGCCCAGGCGGTGCAGGACAAGACTGAAGATCGTATGGCCGAGGCCGACCCGCAGGCCGCGGCCGAGGAAGCACAGGCGGATCCAAAGACGTCACCCTCGGGCGAGTCGACAGCTGCACCGGGCGCTGCCGACGCCGACGCCGGTGCCGGTGCCGGTGCCGGTGCCGGTGCCGAGGCTGCCGCTGGCTCTGCGGGCGCATCGGTCGAATCCGAAGCTGGTGGCGGTGAGCCAAGTGGTGGCGGCGAGGCTGGTGCGGCGGCCGAGTCTGCCGGCGGCGCTGTCAGTGCGGAAGATGGTCAGACTGGTGGCGGCGCGTCACCACTTGCCGCGCAACAGGCGATGTCCGCCGGAGCTGGCGCGGGCGCCGACCCCGAAACGCAGCAGCGTCGACAGGCCGCATCCGAAGCGCGTGACCAGCAGCAGGACGAGCGCCGTGTCGCCGAGGCCGGCAGCGACGAGCATGCGCAGGAGCAGGCCGAACAGCAGAGTGAATCGAGCGGCGCGGCGTCGGCGCCGGCCGAGGCCGAGATGTCGGGCGCCGAGAAGGGCGCCGGGCAGGCCGACTTGGGCGAGAGTGTTGGAGGTGGCGGCGGCGAAGGCGGCGGTGGCGGGGCTGCGGGTGGCGGCGGTGCCGGCGGAGGTGCTGCGGCCGCGGTGGCCGAGCAGGCGCCGGCGCCCGACACCGCCGGGCAGGATCCCGCCGCCGGGCTGGGAGCGGCGGCATCACTCGGCCCGGTGCAGGCGGGTGCGGCGCTGGGTGGAGTGGGCAGCGCCATCGGCCGCACCGCGGGTGAAGAAGCCGGCGCCTTGCAGCAGCAGATGCCTCAGGCCGAGGTAGGGGGTGATGGGTCGGGCGACAACGCGGCGCCCGCGATGGGTGACGGTGCAGGCGCCGGTGCCGGGACAGGTACCGAAGCCGGTGTGGCAGGCGGCGATCGCCCGGCGGCGGTGGACGGCGGTGGTTCCGAAGCCACGCCAGAACCCGCACCGTTGCCCGCCGCCGGCCCGGCGCCGACCGAACAGATCGCGACGCCGTCGGTAAGCGCCGGTGAAGGTGGCAAGGTCGACGCCGAGAGCGCCGGTCGCGTGCAGGGTGCCGTCGACGATCTGCCCACGCAGGATCCGGGGCTGGAGGTACCGGCCGGCGCACCGCCCCAGGTGCAGCTGAGTGGTGACGCCGACCCGGCCACCGCCGCACAACAAAAGGCCGAACTCGACCGCTGTGCGGCGGCGCAGCGCGCCCAGGGCGCGATGGACGCCGCGGCGCCGGCAGGCGAAAACACCATCCGGGTGACGCGGCCGCGCGAGGTCATCAAGGGCCCGGAGGTGTCCGCCGGTGGTGCGGCTGGTGCGGGTGCTGGTGCCTCGGGCGCCGCCGCCGCGGGCGCGTCGGACGAAGCCCTGGCCATCGTCGCCAACGAGAAGAAAGGCCCCGAGGTGCGCACCGCCCTGGCCAAGGCGCGCGCCGACATGGCGGCGAAGAAAGGTGAACACCAGGCCAGGGTGAGCGACGAGAAAGGCCGAAGCGCCGAACAGCTGGCCGCGCTGAAGCAGGACAACCAGGCCGAGCAGGACGCCGAGAAAGCTGGCGCTCGCGGCGAGGTGGCCAAGGCGCGCGGCGACTGGAGTGCCGAACAACGCAAGGTGCTCACCGACACCAGTGGCAAGGCCGGCAAGGAAGTCGCCAAGGGCAGCGAGAAGGTCGGCCAGGAGCAGAGCCGCGCCGACACTGAAGCCGAGCGCCACATTGCGGACGGCGAGCGCCAGGCCTCGGACGAAAAGGCCCGCGCCGAACGCGACGCCGCGGCCAAGAAGGCCGAGGCGAAGAAGGAGTCCGGCGGCGTGTTCGGCTGGTTGTCGAGCAAGGTGTCGTCGTTCTTCAACGCCCTCAAGAACGGCATCACGGCGATCTTCGACGCGGCCAAGAAGCTGGTGCGCGCCGTCATCGACAAGGCCAAAAGCTGGCGGTGGCGGTGATCGAGGCGGCGCGCAAGGCCATCGTCTCGATCATCAAGGCAGTGGGGGCGGCGCTTATCGCGCTGGGTGACGTGCTGCTGGCCGCCTTCCCGGGGCTGAAGAAGCGTTTCCGCAGCTACATCGAATCGAAGGTGAAGGCCGCACAGAACGCCGTCAACCGCCTGGCCGACGCCTTGAAGAAAGGTGTCACCAAGTTGCTCGACGCCCTGGGCAAGGCCTTCGAGTTCCTGCTCGACGCCTACAAGAAGGCGATGTTCATGGTGCTCGACGCGGCCAAGGCCGTGGTCGACGGTGCCATCAAGTTCGCCAAGGCGGCGGCAGAGATGCTCGGCACGTTTTTCGTGTTGATCAAGGACATTGCGTCCAACCCGGGCGGCTGGATATCGAACCTCGGCGCCGCCGTGATGGACGGAGTGAAGAACCACCTGTGGAAGTCGTTCAAGTCGGCCATCAAGGGCTGGTTCGACAGCAAGCTCGAAGAGATGCTGGGCGTCGGCACCACCGTCTGGAACGTGCTGAAGAAAGGCGGCATCGCCGTCAAGGACGTGGGCCAGATGGCCTTCGAGGCACTCAAGGCGGCCATCCCGGCGGCGCTGATCCAACTGCTGATCGAGAAGGTGGTGGCCATGATCGTGCCCGCCGCCGGCGCGGTGCTGGTCATCATCGAAGGCCTGCAGGCCGCCTGGGGCACGGTGCATCGCCTGATCGCCGCACTGGGCAAGTTCGTCGCGTTCCTCAAGGCCATCAAGTCCGGCGGCGCCGGCCCGCAGTTCGCCGAATTACTCGCCGCAGGCGCCGTCGTCGTGATCGACTTCGTCGCCAACTGGCTGCTCAAGAAGCTGCGCGGCCCGGCCAGCAAGGTTGGCGCCAAGGTCAAGGCCATCGCCGCCAAGATCATGGCCAAGGTGAAGACCGCCATGAAGAAGGTCGGCGGGGCGCTGAAGAAAGTGGCCGGCAAGATTGGTGGGGTGTTCAGGAAGGGCGCGAAGAAGATCGGGGATTGGCGGGCGAAGAAGAAGGCGAAGGGGGCTGCTGCCGCGAAGAAGAAGAACCACAACGTAGAGAAGAAGGACAAGAAGGACGACAAGGCAGCTCGGCTACGCAAGGCAGTGGATGCACTGCGGCCGAAGCTGCAGCAGATGGTGGCCAAGGGCAAGGTCAGTGGCCTGCTCGTGCGTGCTCGGTTGCTCATCTGGAAGGTTCAGCATCGGTTGACAAAACTCGCGTTGCAGAACTCAGGCGGCAGCGTGCAGGTCATTGCGCAAGTCAACCCGGCTGACAACGTGATCGCGTTCGTGCGCAAACATGGCGGCGAACTGCGCAAGCTCATCTACGACATCGCCAAGGAGATCTTCGCGCGGCCGGACGTTCAAGAGTCGCTGCTGAAGCACCAGAAGGCGATAGCCAATGGCGCGGGAACATTGAAGGAGCCGTTGCACGTTGGTTCGTCTGCGGACGCTTTGGCGTTGTCCCAGGTGCTCTCCGAAAAGCGCATGCGCGGCGCAACGCACGTGCAATTCCCGGGCGGAGGACGCGCCGCAGTCGACCGCCACCCACGGACTGCGGCGCAGCACGGGCAGCCGCTCGGTCCGGGCATGCAACACGTGCGCGAAGGAGGCAGGTACGCTGATCACCCGGCGCTATTCGAGGCAGCCGCTCAGCAAGACCAGCGATCGGTCGCGGCCATGCAGGCGCTCGCCAACGTGACCATGCTTGGAGGCGCCGGCCCGCACCGTGCGCCGGCGGCGCGTGACTTCGCAGCTCAGCAGGCCTTGCTCAAGGTTGTTGAGATGAGCCGCAGCGGACAGGCGGCCGTGGTGACCATGGAGCAGGCGCAGCTGGTGGGACAGGGCATGATTCCGCACAAGCAAGGTATTGAGGGCGACCCGATGACCCCGCAGGGCGCAGTGGGCACGTCACGTAGCCTTGAGCGCCGCACGATGGCCCATGAAGGTGGCGGTGACATCAAGACCAAGGCACCCAAGTTGAAGATGATGATTGACCAGCAGATCCAGTTCATAGCCAGCGTGATGGAGGCGCGCTACGGTGCGGAGAACATGATGTTCAAGGACGAGCATGGCCTGACTGAATCAGTTCGCACCGATGTGAAGGTGGCCATCAAACGGATCACCGAACAAAACCTCGCCCTCGGGCAGCACGATGCATGACGTACACGGCACTCCATGAGCACTCAGGTTGCATTGCTTGAATCGACGGTCGAGGACGTAGTCGAATTCGCTCAGCAGATGAGCTGGATCCGCATCAACTCGGTGCGCGGCGGCGACGCAACCTGGCGTGTCGACATGCTGGACGCAACTTTGACGGTGCGTCGCATCGACGCGCAATTCACTGCGCTCCTGATCGATGGAGCAGACGCGTCGCTGCTGTTGGCCGACCTGACCCAGGTGCTGGACCTGTTCGACGACGTTGACGTGTTGAACGAGATTGCCGCCGTGAGCGAACCGAATCAACTTGTGCCATGGATCGCCCGTCTGGCAGCTTTTGCCGAAGGCCCATTCCAGGCTTCGACGCTAACTGTGCTGAATGGCTTGCTCGACTCCGAGCGTTTCGAGTTCGTTGACGCCTTGGTACATGGCTTGAGTCACGCCTGCTGGAGGGAGCTCGAGGTCCCCCTTGTTGAACTTGGCCAGCGCCGGCCCCAGATCAAGCCACTGACCGACGCAGCGGTGGCGTCAATCTCGGCGGCCGCGTCATGAACACAGCACGTATGACGTCGGGCACACCATCGCCCACAGGTGGTGACCAGCCAGCGGGATCTTCGAAGTGCTGTGTTCCTGCGTCACATGAGCAGGCCCAACCTCCTGCCAGCACAGAGCCCGATCTGCGCCATGACGGTCGTCGTGGAACTTCGACGCTCGCGGGATCACTTTCGCATCCGCTCCGAGCAGCGTCTCGAATCGCGTGGCAGCTACGAACCTGCTCGGAATAGGTCCGGCTCGATCCGGTACTTGCGCATCAACTCAAAAAACGCCCGCCGATTCTTCTTCGCCGCCCGCGCCGCGTGGGTCACGTTGCCGGCGTTGGAGGTGAGCAGATGTTCGATGTAGGCGCGTTCGAAGTTCTCGACGACGCGGGCCTTGGCGGCGCGGAAGCTGTCGTCGCCGTCGGGCATCGGCTCGTTGGCCTGGGTCGAGCCATCGAGGTCGATGTCGTGGGCGGCCAGCATGTCGGTGGACGACATGAGCACGGCGCGTTCCATCACGTTCTTTAGTTCGCGCACGTTGCCGGGCCAGTCGTGTGCGACCAGGCGCTTGAGGGCGGCGGGTGACAGCGCGGGCGCGGCCTTCTGCCACTGCTTGGCGGCGCCGCGCAGGAAGTGCAGGGCCAGGCTCGGGATGTCGGATCGGCGGTCGCGCAGCAGCGGCAGGTGCAGCGTCAGCACGTTGAGCCTGAACAGCAGGTCTTGCCGGAACACGCCGCGTGCCGTGAGCAGGCTGGGGTTGCGATTGGTGGCGGCGATGACACGCACGTCGGCATGCATGACCTGGTTGGAGCCGACCGGCCGGTACTCCTTGTCTTGCAAAAAGCGCAGCAGCTTGGCCTGTGCGCCGTAGGGCAGGGCGTCGATCTCGTCGAGGAACAGGGTGCCGCCTTCGGCTTCGCGCACGAGGCCGGCACGGGCGGTGTGGGCATGCGTGAAGGCGCCCTTGACGTGGCCGAACAGTTCGGCCTCGACCAGTTCGGTCGGGATGGCGCCGCAGTTCACCGCCACCCAGGGCCGCCCGGCGCGCGCCGACAGGTAGTGGATGGCGCGGGCGCAGACCTCCTTGCCCGTGCCGGTTTCGCCCAGGATCAACACGCTGGCGTCGTACCTGGCCAGCAGCGGCACACGCGCCACCTGCTGCGCAAACACGGGGCTGTCGCCGATGATGTCGCGCA
Source organism: Candidatus Intricatilinea gracilis (assembly GCA_016702605.1). Taxonomy (GTDB): domain Bacteria; phylum Pseudomonadota; class Gammaproteobacteria; order Burkholderiales; family Burkholderiaceae_C; genus Sphaerotilus; species Sphaerotilus gracilis. The sequence continues at coordinate 63,190 of JADJDQ010000002.1, read as the reverse complement.
GCATGGGGTGGCTGGGTCGTACCGGCTCGGGGGTGGTGGCGCCGCTTGCCCCCAGGGCACGCAGCACCCGAACGCGCAACTCGCCCGGGTCGACGGGTGAGCGCAAGAAGTCGCGCGCGCCGGCAGCAAGCAAACGATCGATCTGCGGCCCATCGAGGTCGACCGCAGCGGCGATGGCCGCACAACCCGGCGCATGGCGGCGCAGTTCGACCAGTTGCGACACGGCGTCGTGCACATCCCCCGCCGCAACGATCTGGATCAGCAGATCGGATGCGTCCGGGCGGCAGGCCAGGCGCGCGACTTGAATGTCGGCTCCCTGCAGGCCGCAGGATTTGAGGGTGGCGCGTAATTCGAAGCCGACCGAGGCGTACATGTCCGAAGCACACACACTCACCGCGACGGGTGACGATGCGGCAGGTGATGTCGGCAACTCGCTTGGTTCGATCATGACAACCCCTGTGACTGCTTGGTCCCGCGGCGGCAGCAGCGGCTTCATCGACCGAGGCCGCGCCGTGCGCCGGCCACACTATCCGGCAGGATGCACGGCCTTTGAGCATGTGCAATCTGCCAAAGTGGTGACGTGCCCAAGTCGCGCCCGGCACAAGTTCACGGACTCGAGGTGGCCGTGGAGGTGGTGGCAGCCGCGCAGGTCGTCAGTCTGGACCCGCCTGGCTGCGGCACTGCAACACGTCGTTGCAGCCGGCAGGCAGCGGTTCGGTTCGACACATACAACTGCATACGAACAGGCCGCGCCGCGTTGTGCCAATGCTGCGCCACAAGACAAAAAGCCCCAGGCAACTGAATGCCTGGGGCTTGATCCTGGAGGAAAGGGAGGGATTCGAACCCTCGGTACTGCGGAACAGTACACCGGATTTCGAGTCCGGCGCATTCGACCACTCTGCCACCTTTCCTGGGGTATTCGTGCGTGATCGCGAGCCGCGCAGTATAGCCACAGGATGGGCCGTTTTCCAGCCCCGCGTGTCGTGTGATGGAGTTCAGGCGCTCAGCACCGTGCGGCCGTTGAGGTAAGGGCGCAGCGCGGCGGGGATGTTGATGCTGCCGTCGGCGTTCTGATGGTTCTCGAGCACGGCCACCAGGGCACGGCCCACGGCCAGGCCCGAGCCGTTGAGCGTATGCACGAGCTCGTTCTTGCCCTGGGCGTTCTTGAACCGTGTCTGCATGCGCCGGGCCTGGAAGGCCTCGCAGTTGCTGCACGAGCTGATCTCGCGGTAGGTGTTCTGCGCCGGCAGCCACACCTCGAGGTCATAGGTGCGCGCCGAGCCGAAGCCCATGTCGCCGGTGCACAGCAGCACCACACGGTAGGGCAGCTCGAGCTTTTGCAGGATGGCTTCGGCGTGGCCGACCATGTCCTGCAGCGCCGCGTTGCTCTGCTCGGGCGTGGTGATCTGCACCATCTCGACCTTGTCGAACTGGTGTTGGCGGATCATGCCGCGCGTGTCGCGCCCGGCCGAACCAGCTTCGCTTCTGAAGCACGGGCTGTGCGCCGTGAGCTTGATGGGCAACTGGTCGGCGGCGAGCACACTTTCGCGCACGCTGTTGGTGAGCGAGATCTCTGAGGTCGAGATCAGGTACTGCTCGGGCTGGGTCTCGTCACCGCCACGGGTGACCCAGAACATGTCTTCCTTGAACTTGGGCAACTGGCCCGTGCCTTCGAGCACCTCGCGGTTGACGATGTAGGGCGTGTAGCACTCGGTGTAGCCGTGCTGCTCGGTCTGCACGTCGAGCATGAACTGGGCAAGTGCGCGGTGCAGCTTGGCGACCGGGCCTTTCAGGAAGGCAAAACGCGAGCCCGACAGCTTGGCGCCGAGCTCGAAATCGAGGCCCAGCTTGGCGCCGAGGTCGACGTGGTCCTTGACCGCGAAGTCGTACGTGCCCGGTGTGCCCCAGCGTTTGACCTCGACGTTGCCGTGTTCGTCGCTGCCCGACGGCACATCGTCCTGCGGCAGGTTGGGCAGCTGCATCAGCAAGGTGCCGAGTTCGACTTGCAGGGCGTCGAGCCGTTCGGCGCTGTGCTTGAGTTCGTCACCGACGCCGCCCACTTCGGCCAGCAGGCTGCTCGCGTCCTCACCCTTGGACTTGGCCTGGCCGACCTGCTTGCTCAGCTGGTTGCGTTTGGCCTGCAGTTCTTCGGTGCGGATCTGGATGGATTTGCGTTCGTCTTCTAGGGCGCGGAAACGCGCCACGTCCAGGTACGGCTGCGGCGACTTGCGCCGCTCGAGCTTGGCGACGATGCCGTCGAGGTCCTTGCGCAGGGTGGTGATGTCGAGCATGTGTTGAGCTTTCGGAAGGCAGGTGGGCGGGGTCGACGTGGGTCGTGTCGATGGGCCTGGGATCAGGATGCCCGCAGCGCTGGCGCTGGCAGGCGTGTTGTGTCGGTCAGGTGGGTGACGTGTGGGTGAGGTGTGCCGCAGGCGGCCGGGTGTTGAGCCGCGCCGGGCTGGCGCTGCCCGGCCGGGGGCGCGTCGCGCTGCCGGGTCAAGGACGTCAACTTCGTGCGGTAGCGGCCGCAGCAGCGTCCGCGGCGGCCTGCGCCATGGCGCGGTCGCCCAGGCCCAGCGGCAGCGGGAACTCGATGTGCTCCTCGACGCCGCCCATCTTGCGCACACTCAGCGCGCCGAGTTCGCGCAGCCGGGCGATCACCTTCTCGACCAGCAGTTCGGGTGCCGAGGCACCTGCTGTCAGGCCCACGCGTCGTGCGCCGGTGAGCCAGGCAGGTTGCAGTTCGCCAGCGTTGTCGATCATGTAGGCGGGGGTGCCCAGGCGTTCGGCCAGTTCACGCAGGCGGTTGCTGTTGGAACTGGTCGGGCTGCCCACGACGATGACCACGTCCACACCACCGGCCAGCAGCTTGACGGCGTCCTGGCGGTTTTGTGTGGCGTAGCAGATGTCCTGCTGCTTGGGCTCGCGCACCAGCGGAAACCGCCGCTTGATGGCACCGAGCATGGCGCGGGTGTCGTCCACCGACAGCGTGGTCTGGGTGACCACGGCCACGCGGCTCTCGTCGCGCAGCTGCACACGCGACACGTCGGCCTCGTCCTCGACCAGATGGATGCCCGAGGTGAGCTGGCCCATCGTGCCTTCCACCTCGGGGTGGCCCTTGTGGCCGATCATGATGAATTCGTAGCCCTCGCGCGCCAGCTTGGCCACCTCGACATGCACCTTGGTCACCAGCGGGCAGGTGGCGTCGAAGACCTGGAAGCCTCGTGCGGCCGCCTCGGCCCGCACCGCCTTGCTCACGCCGTGGGCGCTGAACACCAGCGTGGCGCCGGGCGGCACCTCGTCCAGATCCTCGATGAAGATGGCGCCCTTGGCCTTGAGGTCGGCCACCACGTAGGTGTTGTGCACGATCTCGTGGCGCACGTGGATGGGCGCGCCGAACCGCGCCAGCGCACGTTCGACGATCTCGATGGCGCGGTCGACACCGGCGCAAAAACCGCGCGGCTGGGCCAGCACCACTTCGTCGAGTGTGGCGCCTGCACTGCCGGTGTTTGCAGTCACTGCGGCGGCAGCGGTAGACCCTGTGTCGTCCCTACCGGCTTGAGTGATGGCCCCGTCGACGGGCGGCTCGGCGGCCGCAGCAGGGGCGGATTCGGCGGGCGACATCACAACACTCCGATCAGCTGCACCTCGAAGCTGACCGGTTGGCCGGCCAGCGGGTGGTTGAAATCGAACAGGCCCCAGTCCTCGTCGCTCGGCCCCACCTCGCGCAGCACGGCGGCAAAGCTGCCGCGCCCGTCGGGCGTGGGGAACTGCACCACGTCGCCCACGCTGTACTGCTCGTGTGGGTCGCCGAACTGGCGCAGCAGCGAGAACTTGACGCGTTGCACCATGTCCGGGTTGCGATCACCGAAGGCTGCGCCGGCCGGCAGCTCGAAACGCTGGCGTGTGCCCTCTTCCATGCCGATGAGATGCGCCTCGATGGCCGGGGCCAGCTGGCCGCTGCCCAGGGACAGCGTGGCCGGCTGATCGGCGAAGGTATTGACGATGTCACTGCCGTCCGGTCCGGACAGACGGTAGTGCAAGGTCAGAAAGGAAGCCGCTTGAACCTGGGGCACGTGATGATCCTGTTGTCGCTAGACTGGCCCGATTTTAGTTGCGGTCGCCCCCATGAAAGACCTGCCCGCTGCGTTGCGTCCGCGAGAGAAGCTGCTGTCCCACGGCGCGGCGGCCCTGGCCGACGCCGAATTGCTGGCCTTGCTGCTTCGCACCGGCTACCAGGGCACCAATGTGCTGGTCATGGCGCAGACCGTGCTGGACCAGTGCGGCGGCATCGCCGGCCTGCTGCGCGCCGATGCCAAGAAGCTTGGCAGCATCAAGGGCCTGGGTGGATCTGCCAAACGCGCCGAACTGCTGGCGGTGATGGAACTGGCGCGGCGCGCTCTGGCGTCGCAGCTGGCCGATCGGCCGGTGTTCGACAACCCCGACGCCGTGCGCGACTACCTCAAGCTGCAGCTCGGCGAGCTCGGCCACGAGGTGTTTGCTGTTCTTTTTCTGGACGCCCAACATCGGCTTGTCGCCTACGAACCCATGTTCGCCGGCACGCTCACCCAGACCAGCGTCTACCCGCGCGAAGTGCTCAAGCGTGCGCTCACGCTCGGTGCGGCGGCCGTGGTGCTGGCGCACAACCATCCGTCCGGCGTTGCAGAACCGTCACGCGCCGACGAGTTCCTGACCCAGCAGCTCAAGAATGCGCTGGCCTTCATCGACGTGCGGGTGCTCGACCACCTGGTCGTGGGGCGTGGCGGCGTGGTGTCGTTTGCCGAACGGGGGCTGCTGTGAATCCTCCGGGGGACAAACATCGGCCGAAGGCGCTGACTGGTGGAGCTGCCGGTGCGCCCATCGAGGTTCACCGTACGCACGGCAGCGGCCACACGCGTGACCTGGCCGACCTGAAGAAACTTTGGCGCGACCACAAGCGCGAACTGCTGCGCCAGGCCCGCCTGGCGGCCGAGCGGGCTCAGGTCGAAGCGGCCGAACGTGCCCGGGCCGCTGCACGTGTCGAGGTGACCTGGCAGGAGCGCGAACTCTTCCTGCGCAGCGTCGGCCCGGTCGTGCCGCTGCGCCACCCTGAACGCGCCGACACCCGCCCCGCAGCGCCGTTGCCCGAGCCGCGCCAGCTCGAGCTGGACAACGCACGTGTGCTGGTCGAGGCGCTGTCGGATGAGTTCGACCCGATCAGTCTGCTGGACACCGACGCCGAACTGGCCTACCGGCGCGACGGCATCGGCGTCGACGTGATGCACAAGCTGCGCCGCGGCGCCTGGGTGGTGCAGGGTCAGGTCGACCTGCACGGCCTGACGCGCGACGCGGCGCGTGAGGCACTGGGGGGCTTCTTGCTGCATGCGTCCAAACGCGGCTGGCGCTGCGTGCGGGTGGTGCACGGCAAGGGTCTGGGCTCGCCGGGGCGTCAGCCGGTGCTCAAGGGCAAGGTGCGGACCTGGCTGGTGCAGCGCCAGGAGGTGCTGGCCTTCACCCAGGCGCGTGGCCCGGACGGCGGCGCCGGCGCCTTGATCGTGCTGCTCGATTCGAGCCGGCGCATCTCGATGGCCGCGGCGGCCGGGCCGCAGTGATCCGGTCACCTTGATCCGGCCGGAGCGGCGGCGCCGATTGCTTTCCGGCCTGCCCGGCCGCACCGCTCACTTGTTGCGCATCCAGTCGGCCGTGTTGAACAGGCTCGCCACGAGACGCTCGAGCAGTTCGGGTTCGACCTCGCGTTCGACCATGGCCTGGTGCATGCAGGCCATCCACTGGTCGCGCTCCAGGATGCCGATGGCAAACGGCATGTGCCGCATGCGCAGGCGCGGGTGGCCGAAACGCTCCACATAGTGCTGCGGCCCGCCCAGCCAGCCACACAGGAACCAGAACAACTTGGCGCGAGCCTGCTCCAGGGTGTCGCCGTGCACTGCGCGCAATTCGCGGTAGGCCGGCTCCAGATCCATCAGGTCGTAGAAGCGGTCGACCAGGGCTTGGACGGCGGCCTCGCCGCCGAGTCGGTCGAACGGTGTGGGGCCGGGCGCGGGGGTGTCGTCGTCGGGCGTCATGAGGTGATGTGATGTGGCTGTGGGCGGCTCGTTGCAGCGAGTTCGGCCAGGTGTGGCAAGGGCCGGCGGGGCAAGTCGCAGGTGTTGACTGAAGATGGTGGCCGGAGGTGTTGACCCGTGATGTGAGTCAGTGATGGGCCAGGACGTCGGGCTGCGTCATTGATCGACGCGGTCGAGCCGCGAGCTCAGTGCGCGTCGGTCAGGCGGGCGGCAATCTGCAGCAACGACAGGCTGGCGGCTGCGCCGGGGTAGGTGCCCAGCAGCAGCTGGCGGCGCTGCACGGCTTCGCGCACGGCGTTGTCCAGCGCCACGTCGCCCAGAAAACGCAGCTTCGGGTGTTGGCCATCGGGCAAGGTGACGAAACGGTCGAGCACGGTCTGCAGTTGCTGCGCCACGGCGCGGCCCTCGCCGGTCTTGCGCGTCTGGTTGACGAGCAGCAGCAAGTGGCTGCGTTGCTGCTGGGTGGCCAGCACCTTGATGGTGGCGTAGGCGTCGGCCATGGCGGTGGGTTCGGGCGTGGCGACGATCAGCACCTCGTCTGCCAGCGACACGGCGTAGAGCACCACGTCCGAGATGCCGGCGCCGGTGTCGAGCAAGATGCGGTCGTAACGCGGCGCCACCTCGGCGATCAACGCCTGCAATTGCTCGCGTATCTCGGGTGTGAGGCGCGAATATTCGATCAGGCCCGAGCCGGCCAGCAGCACCTTGAAGCCGCCGGGCGCGTCGAGCAAGGCGTCTTCCCACACGGCCTTGCCGGTGAAGACGTCGTGCAGCGTCAACTTGGGCTGCAGGTTGAGCACCACGTCGAGGTTGGCCAGGCCCAGGTCGGCGTCGATCACCAGCACACGTTCGCCGCGCCGGGCCAGCGCGGCGGCCAGGTTGGCGCAGACCAGTGTCTTGCCCACGCCGCCCTTGCCACTGGTGACGGCCAGCACGCGGCCGCGCCGGGCGGCTGGAGCGGCGTCGGGCGTCTTGCCCGGCGTCGGGTGGATGGAATCGGGCGAGGCGGTCATGGTGGCGCGGCGGCGGCGTCCTCGGCCAGGGAGGTGAAGGAGCCCAGCAGCAAGCCGCGTTCTTCGGCGCTCACATCGGGCAGGGCGTGGGTTTCGAGGCAGCAGCGGTTGCGGCCTTCGTTCTTGGCGCGGTAGAGCTGGCGGTCGGAGCGTTCGAGCCACAGGTGGCGCGACGAGCGTACCCACTGCGGTGCAAACGCGCCGCCGATGCTGACGGTCACCACCAGCGGGTCATGGCCGGGCACCTCGATGCGGGTCGACTCGATACGTTTGCGGATACGTTCTGCCACCGCCAGGGCAAAGGTCGGCATGCAGTTGGGCAGCACCACGGCGAATTCTTCACCACCGATGCGCGCCACCGTGTCCATGGGGCGCACACACTCCTGCAGTGCACGCCCGATCGTCTGGATGACCACGTCGCCCACGCCGTGGCCGTGGTTGTCGTTGACACGTTTGAAGAAGTCGATGTCCAGGATGAGCAGCAGGGCGGTTTCGCCGGCGCGGGCGACGCGGTCGATCTCTCGGTCCAGCGCCGATTCGAACTGGCGCCGGTTCACCAACCCGGTCAGTGGGTCGCGGCTCGAGAGGTTGCACAAGCCGTCGACGATGAATTGCAGCCAGGTGATGGAGCCCGGTTGCAACTCGGGCGGGAAAGGCTGGCCGGCACGCGCCAGCAACTGCAGTGCTGCCTCGAGTTGCAGCTCGCCGGCCTCGACTGGCCACGACGGGCTGGCCGATCTTTCGGTGGGCGGCAGGGCTTGCATGGAGGGGGGGGCGGGGGTCGAGGCGTGACGCGGGCCGTGAGTGGGAGGCGATGGCCTGCAACCGAGTCTAGCCCAGCCCTCCCGCTGGCCTCGACGCGGAAATGCGCCGTCATGCAGGCCTTGCTCCGCGCCTGGGCACCACCTTGGGGCCTGCACACTGCTGATCGACACAGGGAGAGGACGCGTGCAATTGCCGTGTCACCTGCCCGCGCAACTTCATCACCCCATGCACAGCACCCTGACCCCCGGCAACGTCGACCCGCAGGTTCGCGAGTTCAGCTTCGACGCGCGAGATTTCTCGCGGGTGCGCGAGTTGATCTACCGGCGCGCCGGCATCAGCCTGCACGAACACAAGCAGGCGATGGTCTACAGCCGCCTGTCCAGGCGGCTGCGCGAGACCGGCCACCGTTCCTTCGGTGCCTACCTGCACGGGCTCGAACAGGGCCAGGGCGACACCGCCGAGATCGAGTGGCAGGAGTTCATCAACTGCCTGACGACCAACCTCACGGCGTTCTTCCGCGAGGAGCATCACTTTCCGCTGCTGGAGCAGGCCCTGCGCGAGATGGAACCAACGCGGCAGGTGCGCATCTGGTGCAGCGCCGCGTCGACCGGCGAAGAGCCGTATTCGATCGCCATGTGTGTGGCCGAGACACTCGTCGAGCGTGCCCAGGCGCGCATCGTCGCCAGCGACATCGACACCAATGTGCTGGCCACGGCGCGCAAGGGTGTGTACGACGCGCAGGCGCGTGGTCTGTCGCCCGAGCGGCTCAAGCGGCACTTCTTGCGCGGCACGGGGGCCAACGCTGGGCAGATCCGCGTGCGGCCCGAACTGGCGCGGCTGGTCGAGTTCAAGCCGCTCAACCTGATCGGCCCGCAGTGGTCGCTGGGCGAGAGTTTCGACATCGTCTTCTGCCGCAACGTGATGATCTATTTCGACAGCGAGACGCAGCGGCGCGTGCTCGACCGCATCCACGGCGTGATGCGCCCGCAAGGGCTGCTGTTCGTGGGCCACTCAGAAAACTTCACCGACGCGCGCGACATCTTCCAGTTGCGCGGCAAGACGGTCTACCAGCGGGTCTAGGATGAAACAGCTCAGCTGCGCTCTTGGTTTGTTGCGCCCGGCGGGGCGTTGTCTGCACCTGCTGCTGGCGGGGTGGCACTGACATGGCCACCGCCTACACCTCTCAAAGCGCCAGCTCGGCGCCAGCTGCACTGCCACCCGGCCTGCGTGGAGGCTTGCCGGCGGCCGCATCGCCGCCGCTGCTGGCAGCCACCTCGGCGGCGCGTGGCTCGCGTATCGAACAGTTGCGGTCTGTACAGCGCAAGCCGCACGAGGCGTCGTTCTTCTTCTACGACGCCTTCTTCAAGGCCGATGCCGTGAAGGTGCTGCCGGGTGAGTACTTCGTGCACAACGAGGACGTGATCATCATGACCACACTCGGCTCGTGTATCGCCGCCTGCCTGTGGGACCGCAATGCCCGCGTGGGTGGCATGAACCACTTCATGCTGCCCGACGTCGGCACCGGCATGACGGATGGCGGACGCTACGGCTCGTATGCGATGGAACTGCTGATCAACGAGATGCTCAAGCGCGGCGCGACACGCGGCGGGCTCGAAGCCAAGGTCTTCGGTGGTGCCGCGGTGATCAGCGGCATGAACAGCCTGAACGTGGGCGAGCGCAACACACGCTTCGTGTTCGAGTACCTGGCGACCGAACGGATCGCCGTGGTGTCCAAGGACGTGCTCGAGATCTATCCGCGCAAGGTGTGCTTCTTTCCGGCCAGCGGCAAGGCCATGGTCAAACGCCTGGCGTCGACACAGACCGACGCCGTGGCAGCACTCGACCGCGAAGCCACGCAGCGCAGTCGTGCCGACAGCGCCGGGTCGGTCGACCTGTTCTGAGCCCCGGCCCAGCGCAGCAATCAGCCGCAGGACGAACCAGGTCAAGGAGAGCCCGAGATGGCCAAGACACGAGTGGTGGTGGTGGACGATTCGGCGCTGGTGCGCAGCCTGCTGAGCGAGATCATCAATCGCCAACCCGACATGGAATGCATCGGCGCCGCGGCCGACCCCTATGTGGCGCGCGAGATGATCCGCAACCTCAACCCGGACGTGATCACGCTCGATGTGGAGATGCCGCGCATGGACGGCATCGACTTTCTCGCCAAGCTGATGCGGCTGCGGCCCATGCCGGTGGTGATGGTGTCCACACTCACCGAGCGCGGTGCCGAGGTCACGCTCAAGGCGCTCGAACTCGGCGCGGTCGACTTTGTCGCCAAACCTCGCATCGGCATCACCGACGGCATGCGCCAGTTGTCGATCGAGATCACCGAGAAGATCCGCATCGCCTCGCGTGCGCACATCCACAAGCTGGTGTTGCCCGCTGCCGTGCCGGCTGCGCCCGCGGTGGCTGGCGCGGCATCGACCGACGACAACCTGGCGCGTGCCAAGCCCGTGGTTGCTGCGCCGCTCGGGCGGGTGTCGACCGAAAAGATCATCTTCATCGGCGCGTCGACCGGCGGCACCGAAGCCACCCGCGAGGTGCTGGTGGCACTTCCGCCCGACTCACCCGCGGTGATGATCACGCAGCACATGCCGCCGGGTTTCACCCGCAGTTATGCGCTGCGCCTGGATGGGCTGTGCAAGATTCGTGTGGCCGAGGCGGTGGATGGGCAACGTGTCTTGCCCGGCCATGCCTACATCGCACCGGGCGGCTTTCATCTGTCGGTCGAACGATCGGGTGCCAACTACATCGCCCGGGTGCGCGACGGCGAGGCGGTCAACCGCCACAAGCCCAGCGTCGAGGTCTTGTTCGGCTCGGCCGCGCGCGTGGTGGGGCGCAACGCCATCGGCATCATGCTGACCGGCATGGGGGCCGACGGCGCCCGCGCCATGCGCGAGATGCGCGACGCCGGCGCCTACAACGTGGCGCAGGACGAGGAAAGCTGCGTCGTCTTTGGCATGCCGCGCGAAGCCATCGCCGCCGGTGCCTGCGACCAGGTTCTGCCGCTCAAGCAGATCGCGCCGCACCTCATGAGTTATCTGCGCGAGACGGCCGGGCCGCTGTTGCACCGCGTGTGATCGCGGGCAGGCTCAGAGAAACATTTCCTGCAGGTCGTTGAGGAAGTCGAAGCCACGTTCGGTCGGCGTGATCTGCTGTGCCTGGCGCTGGAGCAGGCCGCGTGCCTCGGCGGCCTCCAGCTTGGCGGCGACGCTCGAGACCGGCAGGCCGGTGCGTTCGGTGAAAAGGCCGAGATCAAATCCCTCGCGTAGCCGCAGCGTGTTGAGCATGAACTCGAAGGGCAGCGACTTGCGCGCCACTTCCTCGTCGTTCGATACCGCGCGCCCGGCCAGGGCTTTGTCCATGTAGATGCCGGGTTCGCGCCAGCGCACCTGGCGCACCACCCGGTGCGGAAAGCTCAGCTTGCTGTGCGCGCCTGCCCCGATGCCCAGGTAGTCGCCGAACTGCCAGTAGTTGAGGTTGTGCACGCAGCGGTGGCCAGATTTGGCGTAGGCCGATATCTCGTAGCGCTGCATGCCCGAGTGGCCGGTAAGTTCGATCAGCCGGTCGAGCATGGTGTAGGCGTCGTCGTCCACCGGCAGACCGGCGGGGGGACGACTGGCGAACACCGTGTTGGGCTCGATCGTCAGGTGATACAGCGACAGATGCGGAGGTGACAGCGCCAGCGCGGTGCGCAGATCCTGCTCACATTCGGCCAGGCTTTGGCCGGGCAGGGCGTACATCAGGTCGAGGTTGAAGGTGTCGAAAGCCTGGGCGGCTTCTTCGGCCGCGGCGATGGCCTGGGCACGGTCGTGCACTCGGCCTAGCGCCGCCAGCTTGGTGTCGTCGAAGCTCTGCACGCCGATCGATAGCCGTGTGACCCCGGCGCCGCGAAAGGCCTTGAAGCGTTCACGCTCGAAGGTGCCCGGGTTGGCTTCGAGTGTGATCTCGGCGCCGGCCAGCAGCGGCAATAGCGCGCGCACGTCCGTCAGCAGGCGCGCGATGCCTTCGGGCGAAAACAGGCTGGGCGTGCCACCACCGATGAAGACGCTGTGCACCGCGCGACCCCAGACGAGCGGCAATGCGGCTTCGAGGTCGGCGCGCAAGGCGTCAAGGTAACGTGCCTCGGGCAATCCACCTTCACCTTGGGCATGCGAGTTGAAGTCGCAATACGGGCACTTGCGCAGACACCAGGGCAGATGGATGTAAAGCGTCAGCGGCGGCTGGCCGGCAAGTTGCAGCGTGCCGGGGCGCAGGTAGCGCTGGACCAGGCCGTCCATATCGACACCGTTCGCGGATTCGGTCTGGATGGGGATCACGGTAGGCGGTGTTAGGGGAGGAGGTGGTGCGGACGTCAGGCTTGATCCCCCGTCGGCGAATCGACTGGCCCGAGCCGTCAGCAAACTGTGTGAACCGATGGCCGCATACCGCAGCCTCAGAACGTGGCTGCAGTCCCTGGCGGCGTGCAGTGCACGGTCAGCCGACTTCCAGGACGTCGCGCCAGACCTCGCGCATCAGCGCGAGCATCTGTACGCCAGCGCGGGCGCGGTGGCTGTGCTGGTTCTTGAGCTCGGTGGGCATCTCTGCCACGGTGGCGCCCAGCGCCGGGATGTACATCAACGGGTCGTAGCCGAAGCCGCCGTCGCCCTGCAGGTCTGCCAGGATCAGGCCGGGCCAGCGGCCCATGGCGATAAGCGGCTCGGGGTCGTCGGCCGACCGCACGGCTACCAGCACACACAGGAAGCGGGCGTCGCGCGGCGTGCCCGGCGGCAGCGCGGCAAGTTCGGCCAGCAGGCGGCGGTTGTTGGCGGCGTCCTGGCGGGCGCGCAGGGTTTCACGTGGCGACAAACCAGGCGGCGTCGCAGTGCCGGCCTCAGTGGCTTCGTCTGCTGGCCTGGACGCAGCAGCGCTGGCGTCGTTGGCCGCCTGGTCGCGCAGGGTGCCGATGTCGGCGTAGTGCGCCGAGATCACGCCCGGTGCACCACCCAGCGCCGGCACACACAGGCCCGAGTCGTCGGCCAGTGCCGCGAGGCCGCTGGCGCCGGCGGCATGGCGCGCCTTGGCCAGTGCGTTTTCGACAAAGGTGAAGTGCGGCTCGTCGGCCTCGCTGATGCCCAGGCGGTTCTGCGCCACCAGCTCGATCGAGAGCGGCGCAAACAAGGCGCTGAGTTCGGTGAGCTTCTTGGCGTTGTTGGAGGCCAGCACGAGTCGCATGGTCAAGCTTCCGGCTCAGGTCTTGGTGGCGCGCAGCGGCAGGGCCAGTGCGGCGCGTTGTGCCGCCACGAGGCGGGCGATGCCGGCCTCGGCCAGTTCGAGTAACTGGTTCATCTCGCTGCGACTGAAGGCGGCGCCTTCGGCCGTGCCCTGCACCTCGACGTAGTGGCCTGCGCCGGTCATGACGACGTTCATGTCGGTGTCACAGGCCGAGTCTTCGGGGTAGTCGAGGTCGAGCAGCGGCACGCCGTCGACGATGCCGACCGAGATGGCAGCGACATGGTCCTTGATCGGCGATGCGGTGAGCTTGCCTTGCGCGATCAGCCAGCTGATGGCGTCGTGCGCGGCCACGAAGGCGCCGGTGATGGACGCGGTGCGGGTACCACCGTCGGCCTGCAGCACGTCGCAGTCGAGGTGGATGGTGCGTTCACCCAGGGCGGCCAGGTCGACGCTGCAGCGCAGGGCGCGGCCGATCAGGCGCTGGATCTCCTGCGTGCGACCACTCTGCTTTCCGCGGGCGGCTTCGCGGTCACCGCGGGTGTGGGTGGCGCGCGGCAACATGCCGTATTCGGCGGTGAGCCAGCCTTGGCCGCTGCCGCGCTTGTGTGGCGGCACCTTTTCTTCGACCGACGCGGTGCACAGCACCTTGGTGGCGCCGAACTCGATCAGCACCGAACCTTCGGCGTGACAGGTGTAGGCGCGGGTGATGGTGACGGGGCGCAGGGCGTCGGCGCTGCGGCCGTAGCTGCGGGGTGCGGTCATGTCGTGGCCTGGTGAACTGGAAAGGCCGCGATTGTGGCCGTTCGCCAAGACCAGGGTGCGGCCCCTCGTGTCACGCCTGGCAGTTGACGTGGCCTGCCCTGGTGACACGCCATGTCGTTGACCCGGCCTGCCCTGGTGTCACGCCCTTTCGTTGACCCGGCGTGGTGTCACCTTCGGCCTGCGACACCAAGCGCGCTCGACTTCAGGTCTTGCGCTGGGCGCTGCTGCGCTGGATGGCTTCGTTGATCTCGCGGATGGAGCGTTCGATCTCGGCTTCGTCGAGCAGGTCGTCCGGGTCGCCGGTGCCCACACTGGCCTGGATGGTCGAGGCAAACACCTCGTCGCCCAGGCTTTCGGTCTCGATGCCGGTGTTGAGTTCGTCGTCCTCAGCGGCTTCCCACTCGACGGCGATGACGGTGACGTTGTCGCTCTTTTCGCCGGCGGTGCGCAGGGCCTGTTCGACCAGTTCGGGCACGGCGTCGACGATGGTGTGTTTGGCAAGCTGGCCAGCGATGGTTTCGTCGTCGACCGCGCCCCACAGGCCGTCTGAGCACAGCAGGATCTTGTCGCCCTGCTGCAGGATGAGCGGGCCGACCGTGTCGACCACCGGCTTGCCCGGGCTGCCCAGACAGGTGAACAGCACATTGCGGTTGACGCGTTCACCCAGCGGCACGACGCCGGCCAAGGTCTCCTGCAGCTCCGAATACGAGTGGTCGCGCGTGCGGGCGATCAGCTTGTCGCCACGCACCATGTACAGGCGCGAGTCGCCGCAATGCGCCCAGTAGGCCTCGTTGCCCTGCAGCACACAGGCCACAACGGTCGTGCGCGGCGTGTCGAGCAAGGCGCGCTCGGTGGCGTAACGAATGAGCTGATGGTGGCCGGCGAGCACGGCGTCGTGCAGGAAACGCTTCGGGTCCTTGAGCTGCGGCTTGGCGTCGCGCTGGAACATGACGGCCAGCGTCTGCAAGGCCATCTGCGAGGCGACTTCACCCTCGGGGTGACCGCCCATGCCGTCGGCCAGGGCGAACAGACCCGAATCGCGCGTGTAGCAATAGCCCATGCGGTCTTCGTTCTTTTCGCGCCCGCCCTTGCGGCTGATCTGATAGACCGAAAAACGCATGCGGCGACCTGAAGAGGGGGGTTAAGACAGGCGCGGCCGTCAGGCCTTGGCGCCGGTCTTGAGGTTCTCGAGCTGCAGCTTCAGACGTTCGCTGAAACTGAGCTTGGTGTAGCGCCTTTCGGTCTCGCGCGCCAATTCTTTTTGCAACGCGAACACACTCTGCGGGCGCGACAGCGGGTCCAGCGCCATGCACCACTCGGTGACCTCGATGAGGTTGTCCGAGTAGACATTGCGCAGGCGCGACAGCGACAGGCTGAGCCTGTCCTTCTCGTTGCGCTGCACCGCATCGTTGGGCGGATAACCCTGCATGCAGGCGTAGATGCACGCGCCGATGGCGTAGATGTCGGTCCACGGGCCGAGGGAGCCATCGCGCCGGTACATCTCGGGCGCAGCGAAGCCGGGCGTGTACATCGGGCGGGTGAAGTTGCCTTCCTTGCTCAGCACTTCGCGCGCTGCGCCGAAGTCGAGCATCACCGCCTTGTTGTCGTTGGTGACGAAAATGTTGGCCGGCTTGATGTCCAGGTGCAGCATCTTGTGCTGATGCACGATGCGCAAGCCGCGCAGGATCTCGTCGAACAGGCTGCGGATGGTGCTCTCGCGGAAGACCTTGTCGCGCTTCAGGTCGCGCGCGGTGACGATGAAGTCCTGCAGGGTGTCGCCCTGCAGATAGTTCATCACCATGTAGACGGTTTCGTTCTCGCGAAAGAAGTTCAGCACCGAGACCACACTCGGGTGCGAGATCTGCGCCAGTGACCGACCCTCTTCGAAGAAGCTCTTCAGCCCCAGCCGGTAGAGCGGCTGCTTGTCGGGCTTGACACGGGGGATCAACTCGCCGGTTGACCGTTCGGCCAACGAAGAGGGCAGATATTCCTTGAGAGCTACCAGACGCCGCTCAGCGTCTTCGGCCAGGTATACAACCCCAAAGCCGCCCGCCGCCAGTTTTTTGATGATCTGGTAGCCGCCTACCACGGTGCCAGGGGGCAGCGGGGCAGGTTTGGGCTTTGACATAATCAGTTTTTACCTATCGAAATTCCTCCATGCCAGTTTACAGCATGACCGGCTACGCCAGCGCAACCGAGCGCGGGCAGTCGGGCACGCCGGCGGTGTCAGCCGACGCGCCGCGCACAGGCCGCAGCAACGCGGTGACCGTCGAGTTGCGGTCGGTCAACAGCCGTTTTCTCGACCTGGCGCTGCGCTTGCCGGACGACTATCGGGCCCTCGAGCCCGCGCTGCGCGAGGCGCTCACTGCGGCGTTCAAACGCGGCAAGATCGAGCTGCGCCTGAGCGTCGAACAGACCGGTACCTCTACGCAAGGACAGCCTCAGCCCGAGCAATTGCTGGATCTCGCGCGGCTGGAAAACCTGGTGCAGAGCTGGTTGCCCAAGGCTGCGCCGATGACAGTGGCCGAGGCCTTGAGCTGGTGCCGATCCGGCGCCACGACCCAGGTCGCGGATGACCTGGTGCTGGCCGCCACACGTGCCGCCTGCGTCGGCCTGAACGAGGCGCGTGGCCGCGAAGGTGATCGGCTGGTTGCCATCCTGATGGAACGGGTCCAGCGATTGCGGCAACTTGTCGCGCAGGCGCTGCCCTTGTTGCCGCAGGTGGTGGCAAGGCAACAACAGCGTTTCATCGAGCGCTGGAACGCTGCAGTCGAGACGGCAGGCGCCTCGTCGTCGGTGAACGCCGAACAGATCGCCGAGCGGGCGCTCAACGAGGCGGCGGCCTTTGCCGTGCGCATCGACGTGGCCGAGGAGATTGCCCGGCTCGGCGCGCATCTGGACGAGATCGAGCGCCTGCTCGGCGCCGGTGGCGAATTGGGCAAGCGGCTCGACTTCCTGATCCAGGAGCTTCACCGCGAGGCCAATACGCTGGGATCAAAGTCTGCCGCCCTCGAACTCACGCAGATCTCGGTCGAGATGAAGGTGCTCATCGAGCAGTTGCGCGAGCAGGTGCAAAACATCGAATGAGGGCGAGCCTGCGAGCTGCTAGATCATGACGTCCAGTCCGAACGAGTTTCAGTCGCTGCAACCCGCGGTGCAGCCCGATCATCCCGGCAACCTCTACGTCGTGGCTGCGCCCAGCGGGGCGGGCAAGTCGAGCCTGGTGAAGGCGTTGCTCGAACTCGATGCGCGCCTGAAGGTGTCGATCTCGCACACCACCCGTGCGCCGCGTGGCCAGGAGCGCCACGGGCGCGAGTACTGGTTCGTGCCGCGCGACGAGTTCGGCGCCATGATCGAACGAGGCGAGTTCTTCGAGTGGGCGGAGGTGCATAGCAATCTGTACGGCACCTCGCGCGCCGCCATCGAGGCGCGCCTGGCCGCTGGCGACGACATGGTGCTCGAGATCGACTGGCAGGGCGCGGTGCAGATCAAGCGGCTGTTTTCGAACGCCGTGCTCATCTTCATCCTGCCGCCCAGTTTCGAGGAACTGCAGCACCGCCTGAACCGGCGCGGCGAGGATGCGCCCGAGGTCATCGCCCAGCGTATGGTCAATGCGCGCCACGAGGTGGCACAGGCCCGGCACTTCGATTACATCGTCGTCAACGCCTTGTTCGATACCGCCTTGTTCGACCTGAAAACCATCGTGCACGCCCAGCGCCTAAAATACAGTTCGCAGCGCCGCAGTCGTTCGGCTGTGTTCGAGGCGCTGGCCCTCGATTGACTCGCCGCAGGGCAGGGCAATAGAGCAGTGTGTTGGCGGCGAACGCCCCGGCGTCGACCGGGTGCGGCGGACAAGTTCCGGTTGACCTTGACCCCTTGCAGCGACGCCGGTCTGCTCGACGAGCAGGTGCTGGCGGACAGGCTTTTCAACATTTTCATTACCTGAGTACCCACGACCACCATGGCCCGTATCACTGTTGAAGACTGCCTCGACAAGATCCCCAACCGTTTCCAGCTCGTGCTGGCCGCGACCTATCGCGCCCGCATGCTGAGCCAGGGCCATGCCCCGCGCATCGAGACCAAGAACAAGCCGGGCGTGACCGCGCTGCGCGAAATCGCCGCCGGCCAGGTGGGCATCGAGATGCTGCGCAAGGTGCCGGGCTGAGTTAGGCCAACCATGGTCGCCAAACCTGCCAGGCCAGACGTCGCTGCTGCGACGGCTAGTGCGCCAGGCTAGCGGGCGGCCATGTCATCGCGCGCCGCAGCGGCTTTGCGCCGCATGTTCTTCGTGCCCTGGGTGCAGAAGGCCGGTGCGGGCGGCGTAGCGGCACTCGACGGTGACGTCGCCACCGCCACGGCGCCGGGCGGACCGGACCAGAACGGTTCGGGCCGAGGCGGCGATCTGGGCCAGCTGGCGCGACTGGCGGTGCCTGGTGCCCACGGCGCCAGCGCTGCGTCGTTTGCGTCGCTCACCGGCAAGCTCGATTACCTCGAAGCGGCCGATATCAAACGGGTGCGCGAAGCCTACCGCTTCGCCGACGAGGCACATCTGGGCCAGTTCCGCGCCAGCGGCGAGCCCTACATCACCCATCCCATTGCGGTAGCCGGCCTGTGTGCCGACTGGAAGCTCGACGCCCAGGCCATCATGGCCGCGTTGATGCACGACGCGATGGAAGACTGCGGCATCACCAAGCCCGAGCTGGTCGAGCGCTTCGGCGTGGCCACGGCCGAGCTGGTCGATGGCCTGACCAAGCTTGACAAGCTGCAGTTCAGCACTCGCGAAGAGACGCAGGCCGAGTCCTTTCGCAAGATGCTGCTGGCGATGGCGCGCGACGTGCGGGTCATCCTCATCAAGCTGGCCGATCGCCTGCACAACATGCGCACCATGGACGCCATGGCGGCCAACAAGAGTGTGCGCATCGCCCGCGAGACGCTCGATATCTACGCGCCCATCGCGCATCGCCTGGGCCTGAACCAGACCTACCGCGAGCTGCAGGAGCTGTCGTTCAAGTACCTGCAGCCGTGGCGCCATGCGGCGCTGGCCAAGGCGGTGCTGCGGGCGCGCGGCAACCGCCGCGACGTGGTCGAGAAGGTGCAGGCCGAGGTGGAGCGCGCCTTCAAGAGCGCCGAGCTGCCGGCGCAGGCCTACGGGCGCGAGAAGACCATCCACTCGATCTACCGCAAGATGCGCGAGAAACACCTGAGCTTTGCGCAGGTGAGCGACATCTTCGGCTTTCGTATCGTCGTGGCCAGCCTGCCCGAGTGCTACCTGGCGCTGGGTGTGCTGCACCAGCTCTACAAGCCGGTGCCGGGGCGTTTCAAGGACTACATCGCCATCCCCAAGGCCAACGGCTACCAGTCGCTGCACACCACGCTGGTGAGTCCGCTGGGCACGGCCATCGAGTTCCAGATCCGCACCCAGGCCATGCACGCCGTGGCCGAGGCCGGCATCGCGGCGCACTGGATGTACAAGGTGCGCGCCGGCACCGACCAGCTCGACGCCGCCGGCATGGGTGCGTTGTGGCTGCAGTCGCTTATCGACATCCAGAACGAGACGCGCGATTCGGCCGAGTTTCTCGAACACGTCAAGATCGACCTGTTCCCCGAGTCGATCTACCTGTTCACGCCGCAAAGCAAGATCCTGGCGCTGCCTCGCGGCGCCACGCCGGTCGACTTTGCCTATGCCATCCATTCGCGCGTGGGTGACCATTGCGTGGCCGCACGTGTCAACGGCGAGCCGGTGGCGTTGCGCACCGAACTGCGCTCCGGCGACGTGGTCGAGATCGTCACCGCCGCCGCGGCGCGTCCCAACCCGGCCTGGCTCAACTTCGTGCGCACCGGGCGGGCGCGTTCCAAGATCCGCCACTACCTGAAGAACCTGGAAGCCGACGAGTCCTACGACCTGGGCGTGAAGCTGCTGGCCCAGGCGTTGCGCGCCGAAGGCCTGCAGATGCCGTCGGCGGATGACGATGCCAACGAACTCGACCAGCAGCTCTGGCAGACGCTGGTGCGCTGGAGCGGCAACCGCAATCACCGCGAGCTGATGGTCGAGATCGGGCTGGGGCGCAAGATTGCCTCGATCGTGGCCAAACGCCTGGCGCGCGAACTCATCGAGCATGGCCAGAAGCCAGACGCATTGACGCTCAGCATGGGCCGTTTCGCCACCGACGCCGACCTGCCGATGCAAGGCACGGTGGTGATCGACGGCAGCGAAAACGCCACCGTGCAGCTCGCACCGTGTTGCCGCCCGATTCCGGGCGACGAGATCGTCGGTTACCTGGGCCGCGGCGAAGGGCTGGTGGTGCACACCTGTGACTGTTCGATCGGCAAACGCCTGCTCGAACGCGACAACGAGCGTTGGCTCGCGGTCGAGTGGGCCGAGCAGCCCCAGCGAGCCTTCGAGACCTCGATCGCCCTGCTGGTGCGCAACGGCAAGGGTGTGCTGGCCGAGGTGGCGCAGGCCGTGAGCGGCGCCGAGGCCGACATCGCCCACGTCGACATGGAGCCGGTGGGCGCCGCCGGCGACAGTGGCAACACCACCGAGCTGCGCCTGCTGCTGGCCGTGCGCGATCGCCAGCACCTGGCCGACGTGCTGCGCGCGCTGCGCCGCTGCAGCACGGTGATCAAGGTGGCCCGCGCGCGGCCGTGAGGCCGAGATGCCTCAGGCCTCGGGCGCGGGGTAGCTGACGTCGAGCACCTCGATCTTCTCGAGCCCGCCTGGTGTCATCAGGCTCACCTCGTCGCCCACCCGGGCGCGCAGCAAGGCACGGGCGATCGGCGCGACCCAGCTCACCTCACCGGCCAGGTTGTCGACCTCGTCGATGCCGCGGATCGTGATGGTGCGTTCTTCGCCTCGGCTGTTGGCATAGGTGACGGTGGCGCCGAAGAAGATCTGCTCGTTGCCGTGGTGCGCGCTCGGGTCGACCACCTCGGCGATGTCGAGCCGACGCGTCAGGAAGCGGATGCGCCGGTCGATCTCGCGCAGGCGCTTCTTGCCGTAGAGGTAGTCGCCGTTTTCCGAGCGGTCGCCGTTCTTGGCGGCCCACGAGACGATGTCGACCACCTTGGGGCGTTCGACGTCGAGCAGCGTCATCAGCTCGGCGCGCAGGGTGCGCCAGCCCAGCGGCGTCATGTAGTTGCGTGTGCCGGGCGGCAACGCGGGCAGGCCGGGGGCATCGTCCTCGTCGTCGCCTTCGGTGGCGTCGCTTTCGCGGGTGAAAGCCTTGCTCATGCGGGGTGGGGCGACCGGAGGCGACTGGGGGTTTGCATAGCAGCCGGGATGGTAGCCGGGGTATTCGCCCGGGCAGCCGGCGGCAGAAATGCTCGAATCGGCAATATCGCGACCCCCGCGTTGCAGGGGCCCCTATTCATGGGGGATGGATGTCAAGGGGCGCGATTCTGCCGCGACCATGCCGGCGCGGGCAAAACCCGTGTCGGATGCGACATCCGCCATGAAATTTCGTGGTTGATCAGTTGCGACCGGTCTCGGGACGGCTTTGCGCCCTACAGCGCTGGGTGGCGATACCGATGAATGCAACAAGCCGCACTTGTGAAAGAACCGCGCCGCGGCGGCGGGCCCTACCGGCCTTCGGCGCTAGACCGTGAACACCCTGCGAGGCTCGCCCATGTCCCGACCGTATTTCGCCCCGGATCCCATCGATCCCCTGCTCACCACCCGCGAAGCTGCCCTGCGTCTCGGCGTCTCACTTCGCACCGTGCAACTCTGGGTCGAAGCCGGCACCTTGCCGGCCGGCCGCACGCCCGGGGGCCATCGCCGCATCCGCCTGTCGGCGGTCGAGGCCTTGGCCCAGCGCAGCGGCTTGCGTCCGCCCATGTCGGCCATCGGCCCGGCGGCGGCGGCCGATCAACCGGCCGACGTGTTGCTGATTGCCGCTACCGCCGACCAGCTGATGCAGTGGCAACAGGCGCTGGCCCACTTCGGCCGTGCCATCGCGCTGCGCGGCGCCGACAACGGCTACACCGGCATGTTGCAGCTCGGCCGCAAGGCGCCCGATCTGCTCATCACCGACCTGGTGATGCCCGACGTCGACGGCTATGCCATGTTGCGCACCCTGTCCAGCCTGCCCGAATACGGCCGACTGCACGTGCTGGCCCTGACCGGCCTGTCGCCGCGCAGCATCGCAGAGCGCGGTGGCGTGCCCGAGCGGGTGCGTGTCATGCATCACCCGGTCGAGATGGCCGCACTGCGCGACTGGGTCGGCAGCGAGTTGCAACGGCTCGACCGACGCACCGGGGTGGCACCGACGGCCTGATCGGCGCAATCGACACGACCTACCCAGGGCACTCGACGCAGTGCCCGCGCGGCGACATCGGCGGTGTGCAGACACGTATCTTTACGTTGCCTGCATCACCCGACAAACGATCGAGGACAACATCGGCGCCAGCCTGGTTGCCAGGTCGACATCGTCGACCGCACCGGCGTCGCCAAGGTGTACGGTGCCATGGCGGCCACGATGTGGAAACCGCCATGCCTGCCTCACCCACCCCACCGGCTTCGGCCTCCACTTGCCTGGCGCCTGCGCCCGACGCGGCGCCTGCCCCCACGTCCACCAGCGGCGCGCACGACGCGGCCATGCTGCATCATGCGGGCCATGCCTTGCCCACCGAGTCCGGCGTGAACTCCAGCGCCCGAGTCCTGGTCATCGACGACGACCAGCGCCTGTCGGCGATGGTGCGCGACTACCTGCAGGCCCATGGACTGGTGGTGACCTGCGCCTACGATCTGGCCCAGGGTCGCGCCCTGCTGGCGCGCGAGGCCTTCGACGCGTTGGTGCTCGACCTCATGCTGCCCGACGGCGACGGCCTGGACCTGACGCGCGAGTTGCGCGCCGCCGGCAAGTTGCGCAGCCTGCCGCTCCTGATGCTCACAGCGCGGGGTGAACCGATGGACCGCATCGTCGGCCTCGAGATCGGCGCCGACGACTACCTGCCCAAACCTTTCGAGCCACGCGAGTTGCTGGCGCGCCTGCGCGCCTTGTTGCGCCGCACCCAGCCTCAGCACGACGACGGTGTGCAGCGTTTCGGCCGTCTCGAGATCGACATCGGTGCGCGCCAGGCGCGTGTGGCCGGTGTGCCGTGTGAACTCACCAGCTACCAGTTCGACCTGCTCAACGTGCTGGCGCAAAGCCCGGGCCGAGTGCTGAGCCGCGACCAGATCATGGACGCGCTCAAGGGCCACGCGCTGGACGCCTTCGATCGCAGCATCGACGTGCATGTCTCGCGCATCCGCGCCGCCATCGAGGACGACCCCAAGGTGCCGCGACGCATCATGACCGTGCGCGGCGCGGGGTATGTCTTTGCACGCAAGCAGGACGGCGACGGCGGCTGACGGCCACCCCGCGCTCCTGCCGCCCTGCACCTACTGCCCCGCCACCGCACCCCTCAGCACCTGTCAGCATCGATGCCGGTTCGCAACCTCTACCTGAGCATCTACCTCACGGTGGTGGCCGTGCTGCTGGTGTTTGCTTTGGTGGCCGGCGCCCTGGTGAGCCGGCATGCCGAGGCGGAACGTGGGCGTATCGAAGTGGCGGTGAGTGAACGCACCGCCGCCTGGGCCGAACTGCTCGAACACAGCCTGCCACCGGCCGGCGCCGACGAGATGCAGCAAGCCGCGGCGCTGCTCGACTGGTCGCGCCGCCTGCGCATCGCCATTGCGCTCGATGCCCGAGATGGCCACCGCATCGCCACCTCCGAGTTGTACGCCGACGTCGAGGCCCACGAAGGTGCGCTGGTGGCGCAACCCACACGTGTGCAGCTCAGTGATGGCCGCGCCCTGTGGCTGGTGCGGCCGCGCCAGCGCACCCGTCCGTCGTTTGCCGACGCGGCTGCCGATGCGACGCCAGCGGGGCAAGCCGTCGCGCCGCCCGCCGCGTTGTCGGTCGACTCGCGCCTGGACGACTGGCTCGATCGCCTGTACGAGCTGGTCTTGCCCGGTCAGGCCGAGTTGCGCGACGAAGGCACCCGGCTGGTCATGTTGATGATGGTGCTGTTCGTGGCCATCGCGGGCGGCTCGTACCCGGTGGTGCGGCGCCTGACCCGCCGGCTCGAAGATCTGCAGCGTGGTGTCGAGACCTTCGGCGCCGGCAAACTCGACCACCGCGTCGGCGAAGCG
This sequence comes from Candidatus Intricatilinea gracilis, assembly GCA_016702605.1. GTDB lineage: Bacteria > Pseudomonadota > Gammaproteobacteria > Burkholderiales > Burkholderiaceae_C > Sphaerotilus > Sphaerotilus gracilis. Next base: position 39,242 of record JADJDQ010000002.1, on the reverse strand, counting down.
GGCCAAGACGAAGTCGCCGCCGTGGCGAGCAGCTTCAACCGGGCGGCCGAGCGTGTCGAGGCGCTGGTGCGGGCCAATCGCTCGCTGCTGGCCAACGCCAGTCATGAACTGCGCTCGCCTCTGGCGCGCATGAAGATGGCTGTGGCCATGTACGAAGATGTGCCGGCGGGGCAACGCGAGCGCCTCAAGGCCGAGATCGAGCGCGATATCCGCGAGCTCGATGCGCTGGTCGAGGAGGTCTTGCTGGCCAGCCGCCTGGATGCACAAAGCTCCATCGCTCACGACCACATCGACCTGCTCGACCTGGCTGCCGACGAAGCGGGCCGCATCGGTGCCAGCGCCGAACTCGACATCGCAGCCGGCGGCAGTGCCAGCCTGCGCGGTGACGAACGCCTGCTGCGCCGCGCGCTGCGCAACCTGCTCGAAAACGCGCGCCGTTACGGCGGCGGTGAGGTGCTGCTGCGTTTGGCGCCGCTCGCTGCGGGCGCCTGGCGGGTCGAGGTCTGCGACCGTGGGCCGGGTGTGCCCGAGTCCGAGCGTGAACGCATCTTCGAGCCCTTCTACCGCCTGCCCGGCCACAGCGAGACGGCCGGCGGCGTCGGCCTGGGCCTGAGTCTGGTCAAGCAGATCGCGGCGCGCCACGGCGGTCGGGCCGGGTGTGAATCACGTGCCGGTGGCGGCAGCTGCTTTTTCCTCGAACTGCCAGGTGCTGGCGCCACAGCGGCCGCGTCCGGTGGCAAAACCAAGGCAGACGCTGACCGGCTCGCCGGATCGATGCCCTGATCGACAGGCGGGCGGTGTGCTCGCTTTGCCGTGTGCACGCTTCGACGCGAGCAGTCGACCCGACCGCAGGACGGCCTCAGATTTCCTTGGGCCGAACGTGACCCGGCCCTGGCAGCGCGCACGTGCCAGTCTTGCCGTGTAGCTTGGCGCCGGGCTGTGCACCGGCTCAGCTTGGTTGCCTGGCGCCCGCGCGGATCATGTGGGGTGCCCGGGTGAGCAGGATGGCCATGGCGAAGGCGGCGGTCACCAGACCTGCCGTGGCGGCGATCCAGAAGCCGCGCGCGCCGTGCAGGACCGCAGGCACGCCGCCGCCGACATCGAACGCCAGCACGTAACCCCCGCCCAAACCCACACCCCACACCGCCACGGCGTAGACGATGAGTGGCCAGGTCGCCAGGTGCCAGGCACGCAGCACAAAGGCCGCCACCGTCTGCGCCGCGTCGGCGGTGTGGAACAGCAGCGCCCACACCACCAGCGGCAAGGCAGCGGCGGCCACCGCCGGGTCCGGCGTGTACAGGCCGACCACCTGCACTCGCCCGAGTGTGACCGCGCCCCCCAGCATCAGCGCCACCAGGCTGCCCAGCCACACACCGTGCCAGCCGAGCCGGCGCGCCCGCTCGAGGGCACCGGCGCCGATGTCCTGCGCTACCAGCGCACTCGTGGCATTGGCGATGCCCAGCGACGCCATGAACAGCAGCGCCACGAGATTGGCCGTGATCTGGTGTCCGGCGACCGCGGTGTTGCCCAGCCTGGCGATGAAGATCGCCATGAAGGTGAACCCCGTCACCTCGACCAGGATGGCCAGGCCCATCGGTGCTCCCAGGCGCAGCTGGGCCAGCAGTTCGGCACGGCGCGGTCGGCGCAGGCCGCCGCCTGTCAGGTGGAAGGGGGCGTACAAGGCGTCGCGGCGCAACGAGCGCCAGGCCAGCCCAGCCTGCAGCCACATGGCGACGGCTGTGGCGATGCCACATCCCACCACCCCGAGCGCCGGCACAGCCAGGCCGGCGAACATGGCGCCGGGCAGGGCGACGCCTTGCACCAGCAGGGTGGACAGCGGCAGCTTGAGCGCCAGGCCCAGCAACTGGATGCGCATGGCCCGGCGTGGCTGCGAGATGGCGGTGTTGAAGCCGCGGTAGGCCGTGAACAACAACGAGGCGGGCAGGGCAACGGCCAGTGCAGCGAGGTAGGCACTCACCTTGGCCGCCACCTCAGGCGGTGCCTGCGCCAACCGCAGGAAGGGCTCTGGCCAGGCCAGCAGGGCGCAGCCCGGCACACTCAGCGCCAGGGCCAGCCAGACGGCCTGATGCAGCTGTTCACCCGCCGCCAGGTGCTGCCCGCCACCGAACATGCGCCCGGCGATCGGCGCGATCGCCATGATCACGCCCATCAGCCCGACGAAGATGGTGATGTAGGCCGCACCTCCGATGGCCAGCGCCGCCAGGTCGACCGAGCCATGGCGCGCCACCAGCAGGGTGTCGATGGTCGAGTAGGCCAGCACGGCCAGTTGCCCCACCATCACCGGCCAGGCCAGCGGCACGATGCGTGCGGCGCTGTCGCGCCAGGCTTGCCAGGCGCAGGTGTGCTGGTGTGTGGTGCTGGCGTGCGGTGGCACGCCTGGCGCCTGGGCCGCCGGCTCGGTCGGCCTGGGCATGGTGGAACTCGTCAACCGCGCGTTGCTGGCGCGGAGTTGCCCGGGTTGACCGCATCGACCGCCGCGAACACCTCGGGTGGCGGATGGTCGAGGCCCTTGCTCAGGCGGGCGCGTTCTGCGTAGCGATTGAAGCGCCAGGCGCTGGCTTGCTGGGTGATGCGGTGCCAGACCACACGTTTCTCGGCCGGGCTGAGCACCGGCCAGTCGCGCACCTCGTCGCTTGTGCGGCCACAGCCCTTGCAGATGTCGTCGCCCTGCGAGGTGGAGCAGATGGCGATGCACGGCGCGTCGGGTGTGCTGGCGTACCAGGCGAGCCAGGCGTCGCGCGCCCTGGCGGGCATGGTGACCTCGTCACACTCGTGCTCGTGAAAGTAGACCAGCAGGGCGTAGATCTCGGCCAGCGCGCGCACTTCGGCGCAGGCGCTGATGCCGTCGGGCGAGGGTGACTTGTCGCGCCACCAGTTGATCGCGGCTTCGATGTCGGTGATGTGGATGCCGGCCATTGATGTCTTGTTGTGCGGGGCGAGGGCGAGGCGCCGCTCAGCCCGCCGGGGCCGCAGGGGTGGCTCGCGCCACGTCTGATGAACTGGTAGTTGCCGCTGCCTTGGCCGCGAGTTTGGCGGCGGCGTCGGCGGTTTCGGCCTCGCGAATCGCCACCAGGGCCTGCGCCACGGTCGCGCGGTCGACACCTTCGCCGAGGTCGGCGGGTGCGGCATCGAGCGCCGCCTCACCGTCGGTCTTGAGGCGCTTGACCCAGGTGCCGGCGTCGCGACCCTGCTCGATGCCGCGGCTTTGCAGCAGCGTCGTGCCGTTAGCCGCCACCAGCTTGAAGTAGAACTGCCCGTCGGCTTCGCGGTACTGCTTGAACGTGGCAAGTTCGGCCTTGGCCGTGTCGCTCGCTGCTTGTGCGGGTTGCGCCACCGCCACCATGCGGCGCAGGCCGACCGCCTGGCGCAGTTGATCGAGCAGCGGTCCCGCCACTGCGCGGGCCTTGCGGGCGCCGAGCTGCAGTGCGTCCTCGATGTGTTCGGGGTGAGCCATCAGGTCGGCATATCGCTCGCGCATGGGCGCGATCTGGCCCTCGACGAGGCTGACCAGACGCTGCTTGGCGTCGCCCCAGCCCAGGCCGGCGTGCAGGTCGGCTCGAAAGGCTATGCGCTCATCGGCTGTGGCGAAGGCATCGAAGATGGTGACCAGCGCCGTGCCTTCGGGCTCCTTGGCCTCGCCGGGCAGGCGCGAGTCGGTGACGATACGCGCCACCGCGTCCTTCAGGCCCTTGGCGCCACCTTCGAACAGCGGGATGGTGTTGTCGTAGCTCTTGGACATCTTGCGACCGTCCAGGCCTGGCAACACGGCCACGGCGTCGTCGATCTGCGCTTCGGGCAACACGAAGAAGTCCTTGCCGTTGCCGTACAGGTGGTTGAAACGCTGGGCCACGTCGCGCGCCATCTCGATGTGCTGCACCTGATCGCGCCCGACCGGCACCTTGTGGGCGTTGAACAGCAGGATGTCGGCCGCCATCAGGATGGGGTAGCAGTACAGGCCCATGCTGATGCCGGCGTCGATGTCTTCACCAGCAGCCAGGTTGGCGTCCGACGCGGCCTTGTAGGCGTGGGCACGGTTCATCTGGCCCTTGGCGGTGACGCAGGTGAGCAGCCAGGTGAGTTCGGGCGTTTCGGGGATGTCGCTCTGGCGGTAGAAGGTGACCACTTCGGGGTCGAGGCCGGCGGCCATCCAGCACGCGGCGATCTCGAGGCGCGAGCGTTCGATGCGCGCCGGGTCGTCACACTTGATGAGTGCGTGGTAGTCGGCCAGGAAAAGAAAACTCTCCACACCGGGCTGGCGGCTGGCGTCGACGGTCGGGCGGATGGCGCCGACGTAGTTGCCCAGGTGGGGTGTGCCGGTGGTGGTGATGCCGGTGAGGACTCGCAGGGTCATGGGTGGCGCCGTGTTCGGGTTCGGCTGCTGTCGTTGATGGGTGTCGTCGGGCAGCGGATGGGCAGCGCTGGGGCTGAACTTCATTCTAGGTGGCGCCTGCGAGGGGCGCTGGCTGCGGCGGCTTGGGCATGTCGTCCGTTCGGTGTAGGCCGGACCTTGGAGTCCGGTCCATGGAGTCCGGTCCATCTGGCTTGCCTACACTCGCGCCGCCATGAAACGTCTCGTCATCCTCATCTCCGGCCGCGGTTCGAACATGCAGGCCATCGCCGAGGCCTGCGCCCGCGAGCGCTGGCCCGCGCGCATCGCTGCTGTGATCGCCAGCCGCCCAGGCGCCGCCGGCCTGGCCTGGGCCGAGGCCCGAGGCATCCCGACTCGTGCGCTCGACCACCGCGCCCACGCCGACCGCGCCGTCTTCGACGCCGAACTGGCGCGCAGCATCGACGAACTCGGCGGCGATGGTCAGGGCCATGGACCGGACCTGGTCGTGCTGGCCGGCTTCATGCGCATCCTGGGGGCGGACTTCGTGCGGCGCTATGCGGGGCGGCTGATCAACATCCATCCCTCGCTGCTGCCGTCGTTTGCCGGGCTGCACACCCATCAACGTGCCATCGACGCCGGTTGTGTGCTGGCCGGTGCCACCGTGCACCTGGTGACGCCCGAGCTCGACCACGGCCCGATCGTGGCGCAAGCCGCCGTGCCGGTGCTGCCGGGCGACGACGCGGCGAGTTTGTCCGACCGGGTGCTCGGCGCAGAACACCTGATCTACCCGCGGGCGCTGCGTTGGTGGGTGGAAGGTCAGCTCGAGGTGCAGGGCTTGCGTGTGCGGCACATCGGGAGTGAGCCGCAATGGTTGATTGCACCGCAGGTCGAGTGACGCCTTGACGCTGCGGCGGTCGGCGCGCCCCGCAGGTTTGGTCGTGCTCGTGCAGGGACGCGGTGCACCGGTTCGGGTGGGCTCGACCCGGCAGGGATAATCGCGCGATGCATCCCCGTGCCCTTCTGGACCTCGCCTCCGAGCTGCTGCGCAGCGTTCTGCTCTTCGACGCCCCCACCGACACGTTGATGGCGGCGTTCTTCCGCCACCATCGAGACATCGGTGCGCGTGAGCGCCACGCCCTGGCCGACACGGTGTATGCCGTACTACGCGAGCGGCTCAAGTGGCAACACCTGGCCAAGACCGGCTACGGCGCGCTCGAACGCCGCCTTGCCGCGCTGGCCTGGAGCGGCAACGAGGCATTCATCGAGGCTGCACTGGCGCCCGACGAACGCGAGTGGATTGCCAAGGCACGTGTCACCGCCTTGCAGCCGCTGGGTGAGGCGCAACGCCACAACCTGCCCGACTGGCTGGCCCAGTTGCTGCAGGCCAAACTCGGCGACGACTTCTGGCCGCTGGCCGAATCGCTGCTTCAGCCGGCCACACTCGACCTGCGTGTCAACGTGGCCAAGGCCAAGCTCGAGGCTGTGCAGCAAGCCATGGCCGACTTCGGCTGGGCCTGCAAACCCACCGCCTGGTCGCCGTGGGGTCTGCGCATGGGCGGCAAGCCGCAGGTGACACGCACGCCGTCGTTCGAGCAAGGTGATTTCGAGGTGCAGGACGAAGGCAGCCAGTTGCTGGCGCTGCTGACCGAAGCCCGCCGCGGCGAGATGGTGGCTGATTTCTGCGCCGGTGCCGGTGGCAAGACGCTGGCACTGGGCGCCATGATGCGCAACACCGGGCGGCTGTACGCCTTCGACACGTCGGCGCATCGGCTGTCGGCGCTGCGGCCGCGACTGGCGCGCAGCGGCCTGTCCAACGTCTATCCGATCGCCATTGCGCATGAGCGCGACGATCGCATCAAGCGCCTGGCCGGCAAGATCGACCGGGTGCTGGTCGACGCGCCGTGTTCGGGCCTGGGCACCCTCAGGCGCAACCCCGACCTCAAGTGGCGCCAGAACCCGCAGCAGGTGCAGCACATGGCCGGGAAGCAGGCGACCATCCTGGCCAGTGCTTCGCGCCTGGTCAAGCCCGGTGGGCGGCTGGTCTATGCCACCTGCAGTCTGCTCGACGAGGAGAACGAGGCAGTCGCCGATGCCTTCTCGGCTGCGCACCCCGAGTTCGAGCCGATGGACGTGGCTCAGGTGCTGACGTCGCAGCGTGTGGCCGACGCCGGCACGCTGGTGCAGGACGGCCGCCTGCGCCTGTGGCCGCATCGGCACGGCACCGACGGGTTCTTCGCCGCGATCTGGCAGCGTCGCTGACGAGCACTGCCGGGCGGGGGCATGTCGGCGCAAGGCGTTGAACGACGTCGTTTGCGCTCGGTTATCCCGATGCGCCGAAAAGGGTGCCAATTACAATCGTTGTTCTTGTGTTGCGCCTTCGCACACAGGTGCGCATGCGCTCGACGCGGCCGCTTGGCGCACTTCCCCTGTCGCCATCCGCGCGCTTTAGCTCTCTTGCCTGAAAGTTGTTCATGACAGAACTGATGCAGATCTGGTCCGCGCTCGTCAACTTGCTGGCCGACGGCCTGCTCGATGCGGGCGTTGGGCAGATCGTGCTGTACACCCTGGTGGTCACACATCTGACGATCGCCTCGGTGACGATCTTTCTGCACCGCGCTCAGGCGCACCGTGCGCTCGAACTACATGCGATTCCGTCGCACTTCTTTCGTTGCTGGTTGTGGCTGACCACCGGCATGGTGACCAAGGAATGGGTCGCCATCCACCGCAAGCACCACGCCAAATGCGAGACCCAGGACGACCCGCATAGCCCCGTGGCACACGGCATCAAGACCGTGTTGCTGACCGGCAGCGAGCTCTACCGCAAGGAAGCGAAGAACCTCGAAACACTCGCCAGGTACGGCCACGGCACGCCCGACGACTGGCTCGAACGCAACCTGTACACGCGTTTTTCGTGGCAGGGCGTGGGGGTGATGATGATCGTCAACGTGCTGCTGTTCGGCGCGGCGGGTGTCACGGTGTGGGCCGTGCAGATGATCTGGATCCCGATCACGGCAGCCGGCATCATCAACGGCATCGGTCACTACTGGGGTTATCGCAACTTCGAGGCGGCCGACGCGTCGACCAATGTGTCGCCCTGGGGCCTGATCATCGGCGGCGAAGAGCTGCACAACAACCACCACACCTATCCGACATCGGCCAAGCTGTCGGTCAAGTGGTACGAGTTCGACATCGGCTGGCTGTACATCCGCACGATGGAGTTGATGGGTCTGGCCAAGGTGCGCAAGACCGCACCGCAGATCAGGCTGGGCACGGTCAAGGCTGTGGCCGATGGTCAGACCCTCGAGGCGCTGATCACCAACCGGTACGAGGTGATGGCCAATTACGCTCGTGGTTTGCGCAGTGTGTGTAAGTCCGAACTTGCCAAACTCAAGGCGCAAGGTGCGAGCGACGGCCAATTGCTGGCCCGCATGCGGCTGGCGCAGCGCTGGCTGCACCGCGACGACGACAAGATTCCCCCGGCGATCAAGCGCGAAGTGGCTGTCGCACTCGAACACAGCCCGGTGCTCGAGAAGCTGGTGGTCATGCGCGAAGAGTTGCGCATGTTGTGGACCCGCTCCAACGTGTCGGCCGACCAGCTGGTGGCCGATCTGCAGGCCTGGTGCCACAAGGCCGAGCAAAGTGGCATCGCCACCTTGCAGCAGTTCTCGCAGCAACTGCGAGCGGTGCGTGTCTAGCTGCCGTTGAGGCTGCGGGTTCGGCCGGCAGCGCCGTTGCCCGGTCGGCGCGATCAGGCGGCCAGGGCGTCCATCTCGGGTGGTGCATCGCGAATCTCGGCCAGTTCGTGCAGGAACAACAAGTCCGCAAATGTGGCCGCGCTGTGGTCGGTGAGTCGATTGCCCCGCAGCAGGCATCCGGCAATCAGGGGTGATGCCTCATGCCCTGGCCAGGCCGTCTTCAAGGCCGGCCATTCGTCGATCTGGTCGAGTGAGTCGTTGGCTTCGGCAGGGTCTGGCGCCGCGTCGTAACCAGGGACTCGAACGTTGTAGAGCGCCTCGATCTCGGCGCAGACGCGCTCGTGGTTGTCCTGCTGGCGCAATTGGCGATAGACGTCGATCAGGCGCATCAACACCCAGGGGTGTTTGCCTTCGCCGCTGTACAGCAGTTGTTCGAGCATCACGAGGGCAAAGCCGAGGTATCCGTCGTGGATCGCCTTGTCGATGTCGTCACGGTGCAGTCGCACTCGCCGATGATCCAGACTTGGCGGGCCAAACTCCGCATGGGACCATCGATTGGGTCGAGGACTTGCCTGCAGTGGATGGCCCGCCGGGACCGCCTGGAGTTGGCCGCGGCCAGGTGTGGCAGACGCGACCGGCGGGGCAGATGTGGCGCCTGCCAGCAGGTCTGTCTCGTCGAATGCCAGCGTGTTGGAGTCGAGCGTGGCTACGCCTGGCGCAGTGGCTGCTGCAGGTTGCTGTGGCGCAAGGACTGCGGGGCTTTCGCTCGGCGTCGATAGCGGGCGGGCCCCGATATCGTTCAAGTATTGCTCGATCGACGAGCCCTGTTTTGCCGGTTTGTCGCCGGACCTGGCATCGTCAATTGCCGTGCGGCGCGAGAAGCGGCGCAGCAGCGCCGGTGCGGCAACTTCGGCGACCCGCAGTGCGATCAGCAGAGTAACCAGGCCGGCGACCACGGCCAGCACGGCCCAGGTGGCGTGGAGCCAGCGGTCGTTTTCAGCGCGTTCGATGCGGGCATGGAGTGACGCGAGGGCGGTAGCCGATTGCTGCGATTCACTGCGCAGGCGCTGAACCTCCTGCATCAGGTATTTGCTGTCTGCGACTGCCAGGCTTGCCGTGTGGTCGGGTCTTTGCAGGTCGAGCAGCCCTTGAGACGAGCGCTGCAGATCGAGTCCCGCGGCCTGGAACAGACGCAGCACTGAGCGCGCCAGGGCCTCGACATCACCGCCATTGGCGTGTGAAGCGGCCAACTGCGTGCCGTTGAAGGGCGTGGAAACACCCGACGCTTTGACGTCGGCCGGCGTGATGGGCGACGACATAGGCGAACCTGATACCGCCGTTCGGCCGGGCGGGGCCGGATTTGCGCGGGCCCCTGCCGGGCGAATCCGGTGCTTAGTCGTTGTAGCGCGTGCCGCTCCCGTGGGGCGGGTGCCGACCTTCGGGAGCACCGTGAACTCGCGTGTGTAATTCGCGCCACAGGTCAGCGAGACACGGGCCTGGACAACCGGTTCGTCCACCGGCGCAGCATGGCGTATGTGCAGACGGTTGAGGCCGTTGTCGGTTGCCGGATCGATGTCGATCACCAGGGCGTGGTCGTCGATGACACGTTGACCATCGAGCACCTCGGCCTGCACACAGGACCTGTCGAGGCGTGCAGCACCGAGTTCGGGCGTGGTCCGCACCAGGACCTCGAGGTCGAGCGGGTCACCGATGGTTGCCCGCGCCCTGGTCGGATCGATCGATTGCCCAGAGGCTGCCGTGGCCCAAAGACCGAGCACGCAGGCCAGGGTCCGAAAAAATCTCATGGCGACACCTCCCGCACGACCGTGTCATCGACTGACGTTGGCATTCCAGAGGAATGTTCACGACATGGTCGACTTTAGGGTGGTCGCTTGCTTAGGGGCCACGTCCAGCTTCCCACCTTTGGGGGATGAAACGCGTGACTTTGGGGTGCGGTGATTTGCCGCGCGGGCCTGCAACCAGATCCGGATGTGTCACCGGCAACACAAAAGGCCCGACGGAAACTCCGTGCGGGCCTTGTCTCGAGCTTCGACATCGACCAGCCTGGGGCCGGCCAGATGCCGCTTACTTGAGCTTGATTTCCTTGTACAGGACGTGTTTGCGTGCCTTGGGATCGAACTTCAGGAATTCGAGCTTACCGGGCGTCGTCTTCTTGTTCTTGGTCGTGGTGTAGAAGTGACCGGTGCCTGCGGTCGACTCCAGCTTGATCTTGTCGCGGATGCTCTTGGCCATGATGCGTTTCCTGGATCAGTCGTGGATCAGAGTTCGCCCTTGGAGCGCAGGTCGGCGACGATCTGGTCGATGCCGACCTTGTCGATCAGCCGCAGCGCCGCATTGCTGATGCGCAAGCGCACCCAGCGGTTCTCGCTCTCCATCCAGAAGCGGCGGTACTGCAGGTTGGGCAGCCAGCGGCGCTTGGTTTTGTTGTTGGCGTGGGAGACATTGTTTCCCACCATCGGACGTTTGCCCGTAACTTGACAGACGCGTGCCATGACGCTGCTCCAGACGATTTTGGTTCGAAATGGCATCGGTGCCAGGCTCGTTATGACCTGATCGACGCCTGCACATGTGAAGCTAGGAACGATCTTCGACGACTTGGGCAGACGCTGCTACCCAGCCTACCGAGACCGTTGCCTGCGACCTTCGCTTGCGGCAAAACGCGGATTATAGACCGCGCCAGCCGCACTGACCAGAGGGCTCAGTTCTGTTCGAGAAATCGCTGGGCGTCCAGCGCCGCCATGCAACCTGTTCCGGCGCTGGTGATGGCCTGGCGGTAGACGTGATCCTGCACGTCGCCGGCGGCGAAGACGCCCGGCACGCTGGTCATCGTCGCAAAGCCGTCCAGGCCGGTGCGGGTGGTGATGTAGCCATCACGCATGGCCAGCTGGTCCTTGAAGATGTCGGTGTTGGGCTGATGGCCGATGGCGATGAAGCATCCCTTGACGACCAGATCGGCCGTGCTGCCGTCGCGTGCATCGCGCAGACGTACGCCGGTGACGCCGCTGCTGTCACCCAGTACTTCGTCCAGGGTCTGATGCAGATGCAACACGATCTTCCCGGCGGCGACCTTCTCGTGCACCTTGTCGATCATGATGGGCTCGGCGCGGAACTTGTCTCGCCGATGCACCAGGTGCACTCGTGTGGCGATGTTCGACAGGTACAGCGCTTCTTCGACAGCCGTGTTGCCGCCGCCGACCACGCAGACCTCTTCGCCGCGATAGAAGAATCCGTCGCAGGTGGCGCAGCCACTCACACCACGTCCCATGAAACTCTGCTCGGACGCCAGCCCCAGATATTTGGCACTGGCGCCGGTGGCGATGACCAATGCATCACAGCTGTAGCTGCCGCTGTCACCTTCGAGTACAAACGGCCGGCGGCTCAGGTCGACACGGTTGATGTGGTCGAACACCAGCTTGGTATTGAATCGTTCGGCATGCTGCTGGAAACGTTGCATCAGCTCGGGGCCTTGAACGCCCATCACATCCGCCGGCCAGTTGTCGACGTCGGTCGTTGTCATCAACTGCCCGCCTTGAGCCATGCCGGTCACCAGCAGCGGTTGAAGGTTGGCACGAGCGGCGTAGATCGCTGCCGTGTAGCCGGCCGGCCCCGAGCCGAGGATCAGCACCTTGGCGTGTACGGTGGTGGAAGTGGACATGTCGTCTTTCACAGTGGGTCAGGGGCGCCGAGGTATCGACGCGGGGAGATTCTTCATCGGATATCGCGCGGTCGCGCTGCGCCGGGATTTTCGCTGCATGTGCCGGCGTGCCGGTGTCTCGTCCGGATTTGCGCGTTGCGTGACCTTGGTGACACTCGCGCTGTTCAAACCGGGGGGGCATCGGGTAGAGTCCCGGCGCATTCCGATCTACTCGCTTTTTGCGATTTTGGAGCTGACGGGCGATTCTCGAGCCTGATCTCCGAATTTGTATGCGCTTGTTTCAGACGGAGTTTGTGGAGTTGCCGAAGTCGGCAGTCCCGGGCAACAAATATCAACGATAGACCAGCAGGAGTGAAGCCGATGGCGATGCTTTCCAACCTCGACCTGATTCGACGTGTCCCACTTTTTTCGTTGATGACCACCGAGCAGGCGCAAACCGTCGCCGACGGTGTCGTCAAGCGCCGCTACCGCCGCGGCGAAATCATCGTCGAGCAGGGTCGCAAGTCGGATGCACTGTTCATCCTCTTGAGCGGGCGTGCTCGTGTCGTCACGTCGGACAGCCGGGGCCGCGAGGTCATCCTGGCCGTGTTCGAGCCGGGCGACTATCTCGGCGAGATGAGCCTGATCGACAACGAGCCACATTCGGCCACGGTACGCGCCGAAGTGCAGACCGATGTGCTGGTGCTCGGTCGCACCGAGTTCTCGGCCTGCCTGCCCGACAGCAGCAGCCTGTCGTATTCGATCTTGCGTGGTCTGGTGGCACGTCTGCGCAATGCCGACCGGCAGATCGAGTCGCTGGCGCTGCTCGATGTGTATGGCCGCGTCGCGCGTGCCCTGCTCGACATGGCGCAGGACGAGGAAGGTGTGCGCATCATCCGCAGCAAGGTGTCGCGCCAGGATCTGGCCAAGGTCGTCGGCGCCTCGCGCGAGATGGTCAGCCGTGTCATGAAGGACTTGGAAGAGCGTGGCCTCATCGAGACTCAGGACAACGGCTGGGTCAAGCTCACCGAACGTCTGGCGACCCAGTAAGCCTCGCTGCTCCTGCTGCTCGCGCAGGGCCAGGCGCCCGCGCTGGCTGCATGACGAGGTTCTGGCGCGGTGAATTCGCGCCACCGCGACCTTATCGCGGACAATCGTCGCCATGAGTTTCCCCTTGGGTTCACTGCGTGGTGCAGGCACACACGAGACCGACCTGTCTGGCGCCCTCGGTGCCGACGGGTCGCGCGCGGCCGGTGCATCGACGCGTTGGGCTGGCCAGGTAGGTGTCGTCCTCGGCGGCCTGCTGATCGGCCTGTGGGCCTTGGCCATGCTCAGCCACGACCTGGGCGACGCCGCTTTTTCCACCTCGGGTGACGGTCAACCCGTGCGCAATCTGGCCGGCTGGTTCGGCGCCTGGTTGTCCGATATCTCCTACGTCTTGCTGGGCCGTTCGGCCTGGTGGGCGCTGCTGTTTGCCGTCAACGGTTGGTTGATGCTGGTGGCTGGTTGGTTGCGCGCCGGCCAATCGACGCCGGCTGCGCCGCGTCGGCCGGCCTGGCTGGCTGCACTGGGCTTGCTGTTGGTCTTGTGTGCCAGTTGTGCACTCGAATGGACGCGGCTCTATCGCTTCGAGGCCGATCTGGCCGGCGCCCATGCCGGTGGTTTGCTGGGCGCCAGTCTCGGCCCGCTGGCCTTGCAGGGCCTGGGATTTGTCGGCAGCGGCTTGTGCCTCATCGTCTTGTTGCTTGCCGGACTGGGATGGGCCTTCGGCTTTTCATGGCTCGAAGTATCGGAACGTATCGGTGCCCTGGTCGATGTGTGGCGCGATCGCCGACACGAACGCATCGAACGTGCGCGCGACGTGCGTCTAGGCGAGCAGGCACAACGGGAACGTGCTGCCGTGGTCGATGTGGAGCGCCATGTCGAAGATCAGCCGCCGCTGGTGATAGCTCCGGCCGTGGTCGAGGTGCCGCGTTCGGCGCGGGTGGCCGAAGAGCGCCAGCACAAGCTCTTTGTCGACTCGCACGACACCAAGCTGCCGCAGGTCGATCTGCTCGACGCCGCCACCGGCAAGCAAGAGGCGATCACCACCGAATCACTCGAGATGACGAGCCGGCTGATCGAGAAAAAGCTCAAGGACTTTGGCGTCGAGGTGCGTGTGGTGGCGGCTCAGCCCGGCCCGGTGATCACTCGCTACGAGATCGAGCCGGCCACGGGTGTGAAGGGCGCGCAGATCGTCGGCCTGGCGCGCGACCTGGCGCGTTCGCTCAGCCTGGTGTCGATCCGTGTGGTCGAGACCATCCCGGGCAAGAACTGCATGGCGCTCGAATTGCCCAACGTGAAGCGCCAGACCATCCGGCTGGCCGAGATCCTGGGCTCGCAGGTCTATCACAGCGCGGCCAGCCAACTCACCATGGGTCTGGGCAAGGACATCGGTGGTGCCCCCATGGTGGCCGACCTGGCGAAGATGCCGCATCTGCTGGTGGCCGGCACCACCGGCTCGGGCAAGTCGGTCGGCATCAACGCCATGATCCTGAGCCTGCTGTACAAGGCCGAGGCCAACGATGTGCGGCTCATCCTGATCGACCCCAAGATGCTCGAGATGAGCGTCTACGAAGGCATACCGCATTTGCTGGCGCCGGTGGTCACCGACATGAAGCAGGCCGCCAATGCGCTGACCTGGTGTGTCACCGAGATGGACCGGCGCTACCGCGTGCTCAGCAAGCTGGGTGTGCGCAACCTGGCCAGCGCGAACAAGAAGATCGCCGAAGCGCATGAGCGCGGTGAACTCATCCCCAACCCCTTCAGCCTTACGCCCGACGCGCCCGAGCCGCTGACACGCATGCCACACATCGTGGTGGTGATCGACGAACTCGCCGACCTGATGATGGTGGTGGGCAAGAAGATCGAAGAGCTCATCGCCCGCCTGGCGCAGAAGGCGCGCGCCTCGGGCATCCACCTGATCCTGGCCACCCAGCGCCCGAGCGTGGACGTGATCACCGGCCTCATCAAGGCCAACATCCCCACACGTATTTCGTTCCAGGTGTCGAGCAAGATCGACAGCCGCACCATCCTCGACCAGATGGGCGCCGAAGCGCTGCTGGGCCAGGGCGACATGCTCTACCTCGCACCCGGCACCGGCCAGCCGGTGCGGGTGCACGGCGCCTTCGTGAGTGACGACGAGGTGCACCGCGTCGTCACCTACCTCAAGAGCCAGGGCGCGCCCAACTACATCGACGGCATCCTCGAAGGGGGTGCTCTCGACGCCGACGGCGACCCGTCCGACGGCAGCCCGGGGGGCAACGCCGACCCCGAGTCCGACAGCCTGTATGACCAGGCCGTGGCCGTGGTGCTGCAGCACCGCCGGGCTTCCATCTCGCTGGTGCAACGCCACCTGCGCATCGGCTACAACCGTGCGGCGCGCCTGCTCGACCAGATGGAGCAGGCCGGCCTGGTCTCCGGCATGGCGACCAATGGCAACCGCGACATCCTTGTGCCCCAGCGCAAGGAAGACTGAACACACCGTGCACCTCATTTCCCCCAAGCGCCATCGCGTCATCACCCTGCGCCTGTTCACACCCTTGCTGGTGCTGGCTGGCGTGGCGACCTCGGCGCAAGCCGATGGTGTCGATGCCCTCAAGCGTTTCGTGCAGGACGTCAAGTCCGCGCGCGCCAGCTTCAGCCAGGTGGTGACCTCACCCGATGGGGCCAAGAAGAAGTCGGCATCCGGTACCTTCGAGTTCCAGCGGCCCAACAACTTCCGCTTCGACTACACCAAACCCTTCGAGCAGACCATCGTGGCCGATGGGCGCAAGGTCTGGCTGTACGACGCCGACCTCAACCAGGTGACGGTGCGCAACTACGATCAGGCGCTGGGTGCCACACCGGCTGCACTGCTGGCCGGCAACTCGATCGAACGTGATTTCACGCTGACTGCACAGCCCGATGAAGGTGGACTGCAGTGGGTGCTGGCCACACCGCGCAGCAAGGAAGGCAATCTGCGCACGCTTCGCCTGGGCTGGCGCGGCAACGACCTGGCGGCGCTCGACATCGTCGACGGCTTCGGCCAGCGTTCGCGCCTGGACTTCAGCCGCGTCGAGGCCAACGCGGCCATTTCACTGCAGCGCTTCCAGTACAAGCCGCCGGCCGGCGCCGACGTGCTGAACCAGTGACGCGCTGAGCCTCGACCGGCCCAGCCATGGCGGATCTTTTCGGCGACGAGATCGACGCCCCCGCGCCGCGCCGCGCGGGGTCCTCGGCGGCATCGACCTCGCGAGATGTGTTGCATGAAGGCCTGACGCAGCGGGCCCATTCGGTCCATGCCGCCGAGCACGACGGTCCGACCGCAGGTGGCGACCCATCGCACTCCCCTGGTCTCGATGCGCCGCTGGCCGAACGGCTGCGCCCGCGCCACATCGACGAGGTGATCGGTCAGCGCGACCTGCTCGGTGCGGGCAAGCCGCTGCGGGTGGCCTTCGATTCAGGGCGGGCTCACTCGATGATCCTGTGGGGCCCTCCGGGTGTGGGCAAGACCACGCTGGCGCGGCTGATGGCCGATGCCTTCGATGCCCTGTTCATCCCCATCTCTGCGGTGCTTGGTGGTGTCAAGGACATCCGCGACGCGGTCGAGCAGGCGCGGGTCGGCCAGGCGCAGGGGCGACGCTGCATCGTCTTCGTCGACGAGGTGCACCGTTTCAACAAGGCGCAGCAGGATGCCTTCCTGCCACACGTCGAATCCGGCCTGTTCACCTTCATCGGTGCCACCACCGAGAACCCGTCGTTCGAGGTCAACTCGGCGCTGCTGTCGCGCGCCACGGTGCATGTGCTCACGCCCATGTCGGACGGTGATCAGGCCGAACTGCTCGCGCGTGCCGTGGCGTCGATGGGCACCGTTGCACCCGAAGCTTCCGCAGCCACACGCCTGATCGCCTATGCCGACGGTGATGCCCGGCGTCTGCTCAACACCTACGAGAACCTGGTGCGCATGCTCGGGCCGACGGCGGTGATCGACGAACCTGCACTCGAACGTTGCCTGGGTGCCCAACTGCGGCGCTACGACAAGGGCGGCGAGCAGTTCTACGACACCATCTCGGCGCTGCACAAGTCGGTGCGCGGCAGCAACCCGGATGCTGCGCTGTACTGGTTTGCGCGCATGCTCGATGGCGGCGTGGACGCGCGCTACATCGGCCGCCGCCTGGTGCGTATGGCCAGTGAGGACATCGGCCTGGCCGACCCGCGTGCGCTGCGCCTCACGCTCGACGCGGTCGAGACCTACGAGCGCCTGGGCTCACCCGAAGGTGAACTGGCACTGGCTCAGGCCTTGGTCTACCTGGCCATGGCACCCAAGTCGAACGCGGTCTACAAGGCCTTCAAGGCGGTGCGGGCCTTTGTTGCGCAGGATGGCACCCGCCCGGTGCCTTTGCACCTGCGCAATGCGCCGACCAGGCTGATGAAGTCGCTCGACTACGGCCGCGACTACCGATATGCCCACGACGAGGCCGATGGGTATGCGGCAGGTGAGTCCTACTTCCCCGAGGCACTCGACCCGGCTCCGCGTTTCTACGCACCTGTGGCACGTGGTCTGGAGATCAAGATCGCCGACAAGCTCGCCGAGTTGCGCCGGCTCGACGAGGCAGCGAAGAAAGCTTCGTGAAGGCGCACTAGCGGCGCAGCTTGCTCGGCGCAAGCACTGGAATACACGAGGTTTGCGCTGTAACCCCCCGCCTACAATCCCGCCGCCCCGTGGCGGTGCGGGGCAAGGCCACATCGACCAGTCGCGGCCCTGCAGCGTTCCAGAAGGACGTCAGTGCAGGGCGTCGACGTGGCACAAGCGTTGCGAGTCATCGGTGGCAGCCACGAGTTGCCGCCTCAAAACAAGGCGGGTCGGCGGCTGTCGACCGCGCAACTGGAGACGATTGGATGGATATCTTCGTACAACAGATCATCAACGGTCTGGTGCTGGGCAGCATGTATGCGCTCGTGGCGCTGGGCTACACGATGGTCTACGGCATCATCAGCCTGATCAACTTTGCCCATGGTGAAGTGTTGATGGTGGGCGCCATGGTCAGTTGGACCGTGGCCACCTCGGTGCCCAAGGACGTGATGCCGGGCTGGATGCTGCTCATCGTCTCGTTGCTCGTCGCCACGGTGGCGTGTTCACTTCTGAACTACACCATCGAGAAGATCGCCTATCGGCCCTTGCGCAACGCGCCACGGCTGGCACCACTGATCACCGCCATGGGCATGAGTCTGCTGCTGCAGACGCTGGCCATGATCATCTGGAAGCCCAATCCCAAGCCTTATCCGCAGCTGTTGCCCTTCGAGGTCTACAACCTGTGGGAGGACGGCCCCGTCATCACCCTGACGCAGATCTGCATCCTGGTCGTGACCGTGATCGTGCTGGCCGGCCTGATGTACCTGGTCAACAAGACCAAGCTCGGACGCGCCATGCGCGCCACGGCAGAGAACCCGCGTGTTGCCGGCCTGATGGGCGTGCGACCCGACCACATCATCTCCGCCACCTTCATCATCGGTGCCGCGCTGGCGGCGCTGGCCGGCATCATGTGGGCGTCCAACTACGGCACGGTGCAACACTCGATGGGCTTCCTGCCGGGCCTCAAGGCCTTTACCGCCGCGGTGTTCGGCGGCATCGGCAATCTGGCCGGCGCCATGGTCGGAGGTGTGCTGTTGGGGCTAATCGAAGCCATCGGTGCGGGTTATCTCGGCCAGCTCACGGGCGGCGTGTTCGGCAGCCAGTATGTCGAGATCTTCGCCTTCGTCGTCCTCATCCTCGTGCTCACGCTCAGGCCGTCGGGCTTGATGGGTGAACGTGTGGCCGATCGCGCCTGAGCCTGGGGAGATCTCACATGGAAAAGCAAAAACGCATCATCGTCTTTCTGTTCGCGGCTCTCGCGCTGTTTGCCCTGCCACTGGTGGCCGCGCAGTTCGGCCAGGGCTGGGTGCGCATCATGGCGCTGGCCCTGCTCTACGTGTTGCTGGCTCTGGGCCTCAACATCGTGGTCGGTTACGCCGGCCTGCTCGACCTGGGCTACGTGGCCTTCTATGCGGTCGGCGCCTACATGTACGCCCTGCTCGCGTCACCCCACCTCACCGACCACTTCGAGACACTCAAGGCCTGGTTTCCTGACGGTTTACACATCCCCATCTGGGTCGTGATCCCTCTGGCGGCGGTGGTCGCGGCCACGGCCGGTGTGTTGCTCGGTGCGCCCACGCTCAAGCTGCGTGGTGACTACCTGGCCATCGTGACGCTGGGCTTCGGCGAAATCATCCGGGTGTTCATGAACAACCTCGAGTCGCCCATCAACATCACCAACGGGCCGCGCGGCATCAGTCAGATCGACCCGATGAACTTCTTCGGCTTCAGCTTCGGCAAGAGCCTGGACGTGTTCGGCTTCACCGTGCCCTCGGTGGCGATGTACTACTACCTGTTCCTGGTGCTGGTCGTGTTCAGCGTGATCATCTGCCACCGGCTCGAGAACTCGCGTATCGGTCGAGCCTGGATGGCCATCCGCGAAGACGAGATTGCCGCCAAGGCCATGGGCCTGAACACACGCAATCTCAAGTTGCTGGCCTTCGGCATGGGCGCCACCTTCGGTGGTGTGTCCGGCGCCATGTTCGGTGCCTTCCAGGGCTTCATCTCGCCCGAGTCCTTCACCCTGATGGAGTCGGTCATGATCGTCGCCATGGTGGTGCTGGGGGGTCTGGGCCATCTGCCGGGTGTCATCCTCGGCGCCTTGCTGCTGTCGGCCTTGCCCGAGGTGCTGCGCTACGTGGCGGGTGACTTCCAGCAGTACACCGATGGCCGTCTCGATGCCGCCATCCTGCGCCAGTTGCTCATCGCGCTGGCGATGATCACCATCATGCTGATGCGTCCGCGTGGCTTGTGGCCTTCGCCCGAACACGGCAAGGCTGCACCACAACCCAAGTGAACACGAGCACAACATGAGCACAAGCAATACCAGCAGCGGCACGGTCGGTGACAAGGTTCTCGACGTCAGTGGCGTGTCCAAACGCTTCGGTGGTCTGCAGGCCTTGTCCGATGTGGGCATTCGTATCCTGCGCGGCCAGGTCTACGGCCTGATCGGCCCCAACGGCGCCGGCAAGACCACCTTCTTCAACGTGCTGACGGGCCTGTACACGCCCGACGGCGGCACCTTCGAGTTGGCCGGCAAACCCTACCAGCCCACGGCGGTGCACGAAGTGGCCAAGGCCGGCATCGCACGCACATTCCAGAACATCCGCCTGTTTCCCGAGATGACGGCGCTCGAGAACGTGATGGTCGGGCGCCATGTGCGCACTCATTCGGGCCTGGTCGGCGCGATCTTTCGCACCGCCAGTTTCAAGGCCGAAGAAGCAGCGATTGCACAACGTGCGCAAGAGCTGCTCGACTACGTCGGCATCGGCAAATACGCGTCGTTCAAGGCCCGCACGCTGAGTTACGGCGACCAGCGCCGCCTCGAGATCGCCCGAGCCCTGGCCACCGATCCACAACTCATCGCCCTCGATGAACCCGCGGCCGGCATGAATGCCACCGAGAAGGTGGTGCTGCGCGACCTGATCGACCAGATCCGCCGCGACGGCCGCACCATCCTGCTGATCGAACACGACGTCAAACTCGTGATGGGCCTGTGTGACCGCGTCACCGTGCTCGACTACGGCAAGCAGATCGCCGAAGGCACGCCGCACGAAGTGCAGCGCAACGACAAGGTGATCGAGGCCTACCTCGGCGCCGGCCACAAGCCGCATTGAAGACCAAGCAGGAGCGATAGAACATGGCAGAACAAGTCCTGCTCAGCATCAAGGGCCTCAAGGTGGCCTACGGCGGCATCCAGGCCGTCAAGGGTGTGAGCCTCGAAGTCCGTAGCGGTGAACTGGTCAGCCTGATCGGCGCCAACGGCGCCGGCAAGACCACCACACTCAAGGCCGTCACCGGCATCCAGCCGGTGGCCGATGGCGACATCGAATACATGGGTCGCAGCATCCGTGGCCAGGGCGCCTGGGACCTGGCCAAACAAGGCCTGGTGATGGTGCCCGAAGGTCGTGGCACCTTCACACGCATGACCATCGTCGAGAACCTGCAGATGGGCGCCTACATCCGCAAGGACAACGAGATCGACGCCGACATCGACAAGGTGTTCGAGATCTTCCCGCGCCTGAAGGAGCGGCGCGACCAGCTCGCCGGCACCATGTCCGGCGGTGAACAGCAGATGCTGGCCATGGGCCGCGCCCTGATGGCCAAGCCCAAGGTGCTGCTGCTGGACGAGCCCAGCATGGGCCTGTCACCCATCATGGTCGACAAGATCTTCGAGGTCGTGAACGACATCCACGGCCGCGGCGTGACCATCCTGCTGGTCGAGCAAAACGCCAGCCGGGCGCTGTCGATCGCCAGCCGCGGCTATGTGATGGAGTCGGGTCTGATCACCATGACCGGCAACGGTCAGGATCTGCTCGCCGACCCGAAGGTTCGTGCCGCCTACCTGGGCGAATGACCCTCGCGAGTGCGCCGCAGGCCGCGGCGCGAGCTGGCCCCCGCCTGCGGCCGCGGCGCTGAGCTATTGCGGCTGGTCTTGCTGCTCGGCCTCGTCGCTCGGATGGGGCAGGGCGTTGAGCACCTCGCGCAAACGGTCACCCCATTCGTCCGAGTTGTCCCAGATCTCGCCACTGCGCACACGCCCCAGCAACTCCAGCCCGTGCAGCAGCAGCTGGCGGCGTTCTTCGCCGGTCTGGGCCAGGCCTTCGGTGCCGCCCAGCTTGAGGATCAGGTTCAGCGTGCTACCCAGCCAGGCATCGTTGGTCACGTCCAGCGTCACCAGCTTTTCACCCAGGTCGACACCGCGGCGGTAGTTCTCCAGCGCCAGATCGGGGTGGCCCAACGTCAGCTGCAGGTCGGCGATGTGTTCGAGTTTGTCCGTCAGATAGAACTGCCAATGTGGTTCGTTCTCGGGGTCGTTGGCTGCCAACGTCTCGGCCAGCGCCATGCTGCGCCGATGTGCGGCAAGTGCTTCCTCCGAGAGGTTCTGTGCGGCCAGCAGGTCGGCCACTCGGTCGCTGACCGTGGCGACTTCGAACTGCCGCTGCGGACGGGCGGGCTCGGCCGTCAGCAAGGCTTCGGCCACCACCAGCGATCGCTGAAACGCCAGCAGTGCCTCGTCACGTTGGCCGACCGAGGCATGCAGTTCGCCCATGCGGAACTCGCACAGCAGCAAGGCGTGTTGCCAGGCCAGGCGTTGGGCGAGACCCGTGCCCGACGCTGGCGGCGCTGCTGCGGCAGTGCCCTGCACCGGCGCAGGCTCGGCCAACGCGGTCGGACGCAGGATCGTCGCTGCGGCGAGGTAGGCAGTGATACTGCCGGGCGCATCGTTGGCCTGGGCCAGCAAGTCGCCGATGGTGATATGGCTCCAGAAGTCCACGCTGTCGAGTTCGACCACGCGCCTGAACGCCGCCAGTGCCGCCTGGTTGTCGATACCCAGTGCCATGGCACCTTGCTGGCGCGCCAGGCTGGTCGCCGCCGAGCGGGCGACCTGGTCGGTCGTGCCGGGGTCGCGGCGCATCCGGGCGAGCGCGGCGGTTTCCCGGTCGGCCAGCCAGCCGAGTGTGGGTTTGATGTCGCCCCGCTGCAGCGCGGCGAGCACCTGACCCACCGCTGCAGAAGCGCCGGGCTGGCGCAACTGGTCGAGCAGATCGATCACGGCGGCGCGACGTTCGCCGTCCCACACGGGCTTGATCTCGTCGAGTTCGAGGGCGCTGACGCCACCCGCTGACGCCGGGCCGTTGTCGGCACTGTTGCGACCCAGTTCGATGCCAGCCAGCCCGGCAAGCAGTTGGGGGTCGTCGGCACGAATCGGACCGTCGGTGGCCGCCTGGCGTCCCGCCGACGCCCCGGTCGCGCGCGAGGGCGCTGGCTTGACGGGCAGTGCTACGGCTGGGCGTGATGATGTCGGCGCACTGGCGGCGTTACCGACAGCAGCACTGGGCGCTGCTGTCGGCTCCGCAACCGGTTCCACTGGGGCCGCGGCGCTGGCCGATCCGGCAGGCGCCGGGGCCGAGGCTGCTGCACCTGGCGTCGATGCAGCGGCTTGTGCGCCTGCCCATGTGGCCGTGCCGGTCAGGCAGAAAAGCAGTGCCCACACGCCGAGTGTGCTTCCGGTCGGCCGGGCAGATGGGCCGCGAGTGGTGCCGCCTCGTGCAACTGCCTGGCGGGTTGATGGGGTGGTTGTGCGGCTCCTCATGGCTTCAGTATCGCTGGGGCTTGTGGGTTGAAAAGTTGATCGATGCTCGTTGTTGCCGCACGCTGGCGGACGGTACGCCAGGCCTGCGGCGTCGTTGGCGAGGGGGCGGCACACCCGGGGCGCGGGCAACTTCCTGAACGCTCGTGCAGCTTGACCGTGCACCGAGCTTCAAGGTTGTCGAGGTGCCCGCATCGTCAGCACGGTCTCGAACCGGCCGGGCTGCTGCGGATCCAGCCGCACCACGGCGCTGCCCCAGATGCCCTTGCGCTGGCCGGGTCCGTAAGACAGCGGCGGCCCGAGGCCGGTGCGGAACTCGCCGATACGCTCCAGCGCCTGGCGCAGCCGCTCGCGGCTGAGCTGGCGCCCGGTGCGGCGCAGTGCTTCGACACTCAGGCAGGCGGCGTTGTAGGCGAGTGTCTCGACGGCCGGTGCTGTCGACCGTTGCCCGATGGCCTGCAGGTCGGCCAGCATCGGGCCGGGATCGAGTTGTTCGGGGTCACCTTCGGCCAGGCTCAGGTGCAGGGTGGCGCGCAGATGAGGCGGCCAGTCGAACACGGCACGGCCGGCTTCACCATAGCTGGCGTAGACCGGCAGACCCGCTTCGGCGGCCACGCCGGCCAGTGCGCGCAGCCAGGGTTCGGGGCCGAGCACCAGCAGGGCGTCGGCATGCTGGCGCGCAAGCCAGGTCATGGCCTGCTGAGGGCCGGTGGCCATGGTCGTGGCGGGCCAGACCATGATGTCCATGCCGTGCAGTTGCGCCTGGCGCTGGGCAGCACGGGCGGCGGCCTGGTCGTGGCGGGTCGGGGCGGCGATCAGCGCCACACGGCGGCGGCTGCCGCCCAGCGCGTCGATCAACACACGGGCCTGATCGTTGAGCTGTGGCGCCACGGCGTAGACCGACGTTGGTGCGCCGTCGATTTCGGCGCCGGCGCCGAGCGGGCCGATGAGTGGCAGATCGGGCAGCTGTTGCGCCAGGGTGGCGGCATCGTGGTCGGCCCACCAGGGCGCCAGGGCGAGCAAGGCCTCCTGGGTGGCGCGTTCGCTGATCTCGCGGGCGGACAGGCTGGCGCTGTCGAGTTCGAGCAGGTCGATGCGCCGCCCGAACACACCACCGCCGCGGTTGGCGCGTTCGGTGCACGCACGCAGGGCGTGGCGTGCCGCCTGCCCAAGTGCGGCGCGGGGTCCGCTCAGCGGCAAGACGGCGGCAAATGTCACGTGGTCGGCGGCCACACCCGGGTCGACATCGTGTTCGCTGCCCAGGTTGCGCAGATAGGCCAGCAGATCGGCCTCGTCGCGCGGGCTCAGGTCGAAACGTGGCATGGCGGCGGCCAGCGCGCGGCCATCGGCGTCACGGCCGTTGCGGATGGCTTCGAGCAGGCGCGCCTGGTCGTAGCCGGTGCTGCGCGCCACCAGACCGTCGGTGGCAGGACGCGGCTGACTCAACATGGACCAGCGCAGTGGTGGTGCCCACAGGCCTGCCTCACGTGCGCCGTTGCCGTCGCCGCCATGGCAGCGGCTGCAGGCGGCCAGCGGACCCGGCAGGCTGACGCTGGCGCCCACACTGGCGCGGATCTCGCCGCCACTGCGTGTGCGTCCACTGCGGTAGATCCGTTTGCCGGCGCTGATGGACGCGGCGTCGGGGCTGAAGACCGCCGACGCCGAGACTGTCGCCGCCGATGACGACGACGCCGAAACTGCAGCCGCTGCGGGCTGGGCATTCACAGCCGGAGCCAGCCAGCTGGTAGCGAGGCCAAAGCTCATCAGCAAGGCCGCGGCCAGGCGTCGGTGCTGGTGCCAGGCGGACGCCGGTCGACGGCGTGTCGTGGTCAACGTCGTCACAGGATCTTGCGCACTGCGGCGACGATGGCCTCGGGTGGTGCCAGTGCGTGCAACTTGAGCCAGGCACCGCTGCGCTCGTTGCCGATCCACAGGATGGCGCTGTGCTGGGTCTTGTCCTCGTTGTACAGGCCCAGCTTGTGCAGCACCCAGTCGACGTTCTCCTTCTTGCCGGTCACGAAGGACCAACCCGGCCGCGCGCCATGGCGCTTGGCGTAGTCGCGCAGCAGTTCGGGCGTGTCGGCCACCGGGTCGGTGCTGATCGAGACGAGCTGCACCGGCGTGTCGAGTTGTTCGTCCAGCAGCTTTTGTGCATTGGCCAGATTGAAGCTCACCGGCGAACACACGTCTGCACAGCTGGCGTAGAACGAGTTGATGAGCACGATCTTGCCGCGCACCAGGTCGTCATAGAAACGCAGGCGCGGGCGGTCCTGGCTGACCAGCGGCAGGTTGGTGAAGTAGCTGACGCCGCTGCTCCCGCTGGCGGCGCTCTGCACGCTGGCATTGGCAGCCTGGCCGGCAGCCAGCTTGCGCACCGGCGCCAGTTCGTCTGGCGCCGAACCGCCTGCAGCAGTGGCGGCAGCAGCCGCTACCGGCCGAACGTTGTTTGTCGAACCAGCGGCGCTGGCGATGGTTCGGGTGGAGCCGCCGGGCGGGGCGCTGGTGGGGCCACTGGTTGGGCTGCCGGTGGCGCCGCCGATCGTCCCGCCGATGGTGCTGGTGGTCGATCTACTGCTGGGGCTGGTCGCCAGGCCGATCAGGCGGCGTGTCAGCACGGCCGGCTCACCCAGGCCGTAGGCGCGGGTCCAGCGGCCGCTGGGTTCGTGGCCGAGGTAGACCATCGGACTGTGGTCGTTCGGGTCGGCCCCGGGGGTCACGCCAAAGGCGCGCAGGATGGCGTCGATCGACTTGCGCGAACCGGTCACCAGGGTCCAGCCCGGCGCCGCATCGAACTTGCGGGCGTATCTGGTGAGTTCTTCGGGTGTGTCGTTGAGTGGATCGACGCTCACCGAGATGAGATGTACGTCCTTGGTCGACCTGGTGCTGGTGCCGACACCGCGCCGGGCCAATTCGTCCTGCATGCCCTTGAACGTGGCGCCCAGCGGCGTGCAGATCGAGGTGCACGAGGTGAAGATGAAGTTGACCGCCACGCTGCGGCCCTTGATCAGATCGGTCACAAACCGCTGCGGCTTGCCGTTGTGGTCGGTCACCGTGACGTCGGGCAAGTTGATCGACAAGGTGCTGGCGGTGTCGTCGGCAACCGCCGTCGCGGCAGTGTTGCCCGGGGTGGCCGTGGGGCGTGGCGGCGTCACCGTGTTGGCCGCGGCGGCCGCGCTGGCCGTCGCCGCGCCGAGGGCGGACCACACGGCCGCGATCCACATCATGCGGCGCACCGACCGCCGGTGTGAACCTGGCTGGGACATGGGCTGCAACATCATGGCTTGGTGCCGGTGGGTGGCGAGGGGGGTGTCGATGGATCGAGCTGCATCGTCTGGGTCGGTGGCAGGTCGGCCGCTTCCTCGGCAGGCGGCGGCGGAGTGGCCGCGTCGTTGCTGTCCTGGGTGTCGACCGGTTCGATGATGTCCTGCACCACCACGTCCAGGCTGGTCGATTCGTCGAAGCGTAGTCCCAGGCTGAGGCTTTGTGCACTCAGGCGCCACTTGCCGCCGCGCGGCAGGCGCTGTTTGACGAGGTATCGACCTGGCGTCACTTCCTGTGCCCGCCGGCGCAACTGCGAGATGCCGGGCAACTCGAGCGCCATCACCTGCAGATCCTTCAGGCCGCTGACCGGTTTGCCGCTGCTGCTGTCCTTGATCTCGACGACCAGTTCGTGTTCGACGCCGGCGCTCAGCACCTTGGTGCCAGTCGGCCAGCTGTAGCCGAGCTGGTAACCCCTGAGGCCGGCGCCGGCGGGGCCACTTTCGTCCACCTCGAGGCCGAAACAATGCACCAGACGCGGCTGCTCGATCAGCAGCGGCAGGCTGTAGTGGCCGCCGCGATCCAGGCGCACCGTGGTCGAGTAGCGGCCGGGCGAGGTCTCGCGCAGGCTGCGGTCGACCACCATCAGGGCACGCGGCACACGCCGGTAGGTCTGGTAGCTGCCCTGCGGCGCCATCATGCCTTCGGTGTAGTAGTACAGCGCCGTGTCGCCAGGGCTGGCAACGATCAGGCTGTCCTGCTCCGGCGAGGCGGCCATGATGTCGCCCGGGCCGATGTGTTGTGCCGCCGTGCTGGGCAGGCGCTGGAAGAACGGCACGTCGTTGATGGCGATGCGTCCCTCACCCAGGCTCTTGAGGTCGACCAGCGTCAGACTCAGGCTGTCGGGCGAGCGCAGGTAGGCGAAGTTCCTCGAGTAGGCGATCTGGTCGGCTTCGCCCTTGAGGGTGACCACGCCGGTGGCCTGGCGGGTGGCCGCGTCGATGGTGACCAACTGGCGATTCACGCCGCTCAGGCCCAGCACATGGCGACCGCTCGGGTCGGCACGCAAGGCGGTAATACCCGTCGGCGCGGCCAGGCTGGTGTCGATACGCCCGCCATCGGCGTCGATCACATGGATCAGGGGGCTTTGGCTGGTGGCGACAAAGGCGCGGCGCGCCAGTGCGCTGTAGGTGACGGCCAGCGGCGAGCCAGCCAGGTCGAGCCGCGCGGTGATGCTGCGGCTGGCGCCGTCGATGATGGTCACACGTCCGGCCGTGCTACTGGTGGCCAGCAGCCGGTGGCCGTCTTCGGTCTGGGCCAGCATGTGCAGGCCTTCGCCGATGTCGAGTTCGCGGTCGATCTCGAGGCGGTCGACGTTCACCGCCACCAGCCGAGAACTCTGGTCCATCGCCACCCAGACCAGCCGGGCATCGGCCGACAGCAGCAGCCGGCGCGGTTGGCCGGTGCCGAGCTTGATGCTCTTGACCAGGCGGTTGCGCGTCAGGTCGACCACCGCCAGTTCGCCGCGTTCGGCGAGAGTGATGAACAGCAAGTCGTGCCCGGCCGCATGCACCCAGTCACTGCCGACACCGGGCAGCGGGATGAGCGCTTCGAGTTTGGTGTTGTTGAGTGCGATCAGCGGGTTGATGACCGACACGCTGGCGTCGGAGTTCAGCGTGAGGAACTGGAAGCCGTTCAGGTCACGGTCGGCGCGTTGCGCCAGGCGCCCGCCGGCGAAACGCCGCACCTGCTCGACACAGCTGTTGTCGCTGCCCTGGCGGCTCATCCACAAGCGGGGCCGCAGGCCGCGCAGCGGCTCGCCACTGGTCTCGTCGGTGAGTGACAGTGCCAGTTCGAGCGGCTGGTCACGTGGTACAGGGCCGGTCTGGCCTGCGCCAATCTGCAGGCGGGCGCGGATGCCGCCCTGGTTGACCGAGTGGTCGAACGGCAGCTGGTCGGGCGTTCGAGCCGCGCTGGCCACCGGCCCTGCGGCGGCTGCCGCGCCGATCACGGTGGTCAGCACGACGGGCAGCAGGCCACGCAGCAGCCTGGCGACCCGCCCGACAGTCGCCAGCAGCGGCAGCGTGCGGCTCAGGCCGGCACGCTCAACTGTCTGGATGTCGGACGTACCCGAGGCGGTGCCACGGTGTGAGGAATCGGCAAGCCGGTTAGTCGAACTTAAGAAATTCATGAGCGGATTTTCGGCAGCGAAACACGTTCCTGGGAGCTCGCGGCCGCGCCATCACGCCCTGCTGTGATGCCCTCACGGGGCACCACCATCTTGTGGGCCAAACCCGCGCAATACCGCACGGCGTCGGACCGAGGTCCGACTCGGTCGGGAGTTATTCGGCTGCACGGTTTTTCGCCTGTGCCCCCGTGAATATGGGGAGCGGGCCGTGAATCCATCACAGCCTGCCCGTCAGGGTTTGTGGACGTACCACCTCTCGCTTCGGGTTGTCCCTCTGAATACTTATATGCAGATAATTCAAACGAGGCCGGTCGGTCGAGTGATCGATCCGACAGATACCCCTGGTTCGTGGGGTATGACTGGACCGATCAATCCGGCCTGGCCTGGTGGCTCAAGAACCGAGTGTGACGGTCGATATCACACCGCTCGGCCTGGGTGATGTCGCAAATGATTGATTTCAAATGAGTTTATTCCGATCGCCGGCCAGTCGAGCCTCGGCATGAGGGGGTGGTCTGGCGCCACAGCGGGTTTTGCAGGTCAGACCGCAACGCTGACCTGTAAAACCAACAGGTGCATCTGCAATACCGCACAGCCGGCCGGTTTCGGCTGAATGGCTTGTGCTCTCATCAGAGCGGTTAACTTAAAATAATCTTCGTAATGACGGGGGTCTTGCGGATTGCTTAAATCGAGTCGACACAGCGGCTCGAGGGTGGTGGCAAGACAACATCAGCGGCAACAAAAGACAGATTCAGTCTCAGAGGCACTCATGGACAAGCTATTTCAGTGGAAGACGGGGCCGGCCAGCGCGATGCTGCTGGCGGGTCTGCTCGCCGCCTCGGCTGCGCATGCCCGGCCGGCGGGAACCGTGGTGGTCGACGTGGTGGCGCTCGATCAGTCGATCGTCTACAACCGTTTCGGGTCGCACAACCCGTACGGGATGATGTACGCGCTCAAGAGCGATGTGATCGATCTCAAGACAGGCAAGACACTCGATCAGCCCGGTGTCGTGGCCACACCCTGCGAGGTGGCACTGCGGTCGGACAAACGCCCGCGCCCCCTCGTGATACGCGCCAACGTGGGCGACAAGCTCGAGGTCAACTTCACCAATCTGCTGTGCACCGACGCGCCTGGCACACCCGGCAACGACCCGTTCGCCGAAGACTTCGAGGAGCCGGCCATCGAGCCGGTCGAAGAAGAGATCGGTCAGGTCATCGTGCGCCCGCCCAACGGCTTCAACCGCCCGGCGACGCGTCTGGCGTCGATGATGTTCCAGGGGCTCACACATGACCCGTCGAGCAACACCTGGGATCCCGAGATCACCGGCATTTCCGGTATCGCCCCCGGGCGCACCATCACCTACCGCCTGCTGGCCGAGCGCGAGGGCAACTATCTTGCCCACGACAACGGCGCACCGGCCGGTGGTGAAGGAGACGGCGGTTCGACCGTCATGGGCCTGTATGCCGCCGTGAACATCGAGCCGCCCGGATCGAACGTCTACCGCAGCCAGGTGCGCGCCGAGATCTGGACCATGGCCAAACGCCAGGCCGCACCCGGCAAGGTCCTGAACTACGAAGCCATCGATACCACCGGGCGTTTCGGCCCCGCCGGTGCACCGTTGCTGAACATGCACCGCGACCTGGGCGACGGCCGCTGGCAACTGGTGCACGCCGACATCAATGCCATCGTGCAGGACTTCGCCGTGGTCGACGACGGCTACAGCGGCACCAACGAAAACTGGTTCCGCGAGTTCACGCTGGTGTTCCAGGACGAACTCAAGACGCGCCAGGTGTTCGCCGACGTGATCGACCCGGCCGGCGCCGGTGCCGGCATCCGCGACGGTTTCGGCATCAATTACGGTGCCAGTGGCGTGGGCAGCATCGTGGCGGCCAACCGCTTGGGCCTGGGCCCGGCGGCGGGTTGTGTCGAATGTGGCCTGGAAGAATTCTTTCTCACCTCGTGGGCCAACGGCGACCCGGCCATGGTGGTGAAGTACGGCGTGGACGGCAAGCCACAGCAGCTGTACCCCGACGATCCGGGCAATGTGCACCACAACTACGTGGGCGACCCGGTCAAGTTCCGCACCATGCAGGCGGGCGTGAAGGAGACCCATGTCTTTCACCTGCACGCCAACCAGTGGTTCGGCCAGGACAAGAGCGACAAGTCGACGTACCTCGACAGCCAGACCATCGGCCCCAAGACGGCCATGACCTACGGCATCGCGTATGTCGGCTCCAACCGCAACCTGTCGGTCGGCGACGCGATCTTCCATTGCCACATGTACCCGCACTTTGCCCAGGGCATGTGGGGCCTGTGGCGCAATCACGATGTGTTCGAGGACGGCACCCGCCGTCTGCCCGACGGGGAACTTGGTGCGGGCACCGATCCGCGCCTGGGCCGCACCAACGGCGGCGCCTTCTCGCCGGCCGTGGTGCCGATCCGCGGCCAGGCCCTGGCGCCGCAGCCCACGTACGGCAGTGCTGCGACGCCGGGTTACCCCTTCTTCATGGCGGCACGTGCGGGCCATCGCCCGCCGCAGCCGCCGCTCGACCTGGCGGCCGACAGCCAGCTTGGCCCGACCGGCCTGGGTCGCCACCTGGTGCTCGGCGGTGAGCGTGTGCTCGGCGAAGGTGTGATGGCTGGCGACCTGTCGTCCGTCATCACCCGCGCCGAACTCGAACTGCTGCCGCACGAAGGCACGCCGCTCGAACGCGCCGCGATGAAGTTCCACGCCCGAGCCGGTGTCGCGTCCAAGACCGTCGACGGCCTGGCCAAACCCTTCAAGCTCAACGGCAAGACCGCCACGGCGGGCGCACCGTTCTCCGACCCCTGCCCGGCGACGGCGCCGGTGCGGCGTTACGACGTGTCGATCATCGAGTTCGACATGGTCGTCAACAAGGCCGGCTGGCACGACCCGCAGGCCCGAATCAACGTGCTGACCAGCGACGTGGCCGCCTACGAAGGTCAGAAACGTACGGCCGAGCCGTTCTTCTTCCGCGCCAACTCGGGTGACTGCGTGATGTTCCATCACACCAACCGCACCCCGCACGAACTGAAGAAGGATGATTTCCAGGTCCGCACGCCGACCGACACCATCGGCCAGCACATCCACCTGGTCAAGTTCGACGTGATGGCGTCGGACGGTGGCAACAACGGCTGGAACTACGAAGACGGCACCTTTGCCCGTGGTGCCCTGGTCGAGCGTGTCGAAGGTGCCCTCAAGCCGGGTGGCAAGGTGCGGCGTGTCGATGCGGCGACGGGTGTCTCGCGTGCCGTGGCCGATGCCCAGCGCGCCAAAGTGTTGCCCGACCCGCATTCACTTGCCTACCAGACCACCATCCAGCGCTGGTGGGCCGACGAGTTGTACGACAAGGCCGGCAGCGACCGCACCCTGCGCACCGTGTTCACGCACGACCACTTTGCGGCCTCGTCGATCCAGCAACACGGCTTCTACAACGCCCTGGTGGTCGAACCCAAGGGCAGCCAGTGGCTCACCGCCGACGGCCAGCCGCTCACCAGTGGTGTAGGCACCGAAGCCATCATCCAGAGCGCGACCGATCGCAAGGCGCACCCGGACTTCCGCGAGTTCATGCTGGCCAGCGCCGACTTCTCGCTGCTGTACAAGCCCGACGGCACACCGATCGATCCGCCGCTGGTGCCCGAGGCGATCTCGACCCATCACCACAATCCGTTCCTGGTGAACTACAAGAACGAGCCGCTGCCGTTGCGCCTGTCGGCAGATGGCGAGAAGACCGGCCTGTACACCGACCAGCGCGGTGATCCCGCCTTCGTGTTCAGCTCCGAGGTGCATGGTGACCCGTTCACGCCGGTGCTCAAGGCCTACGAAGGCGAGCGGGTGCAGATCCGCCTGATCCACGGCGCGCAGGAAGTTCAGCAGGTCTTCACCGTGCACGGCCAACGCTGGCGCCGTGAGGTGTCCAATCCGAAGTCGCCGTACGTCGGCGCCCAGGAGATCGGCATCTCGGAGCACTTCGAAGTCGACACCGGTCGGATGGCCCAGGTCACCGGCGGTGCCAAGCAGGCTGACTACCTGTACCACTACGGCACGACCGATGCGCTGTGGAACGGTGCCTGGGGCATCCTGCGCACCTACGACACCCCCACGGCAGTCGATCGCCGCACCGGCCGCGAGGCTCGCAACATGGTGCGTCCGCTCAACGGTTTCCTGGCCGCTGCGCCGGCCCTGCGTGCTGGTGTGCAAAACCGCGCCGGTGTGACCGGTTGCCCGGTGGGTGCGCCGCTGCGTCGTTTCAATGTGGAAGCCTGGGCCGCACGTGATCTGCTGCCGGGTGGCCGCCTGGTCTACAACGAACGCGCCGGCATCTCCGATCCGTCTGCGCTGATGTATGTGCATGCCGGTGACGTCGCTGCCTTCCGCAGCGGTGCCAAGCCCCCCGAGCCCTTCGTGATGCGTGCCAACGCCGGCGACTGCGTGCAGGTCAACCTGACCAACCGCCTGCCTGCCGACCAGCCCGTGCCCGACCTGACCGGTGACGCCCTGATGCCCATGACGACCTCGCTCAACGCGGACGACGTGCGGCCCTCCAAGTACGTCGGCATGCATGCCCAGCTGATGCACTACGACGTGCGCAGCAGCGACGGCGCCAACGTGGGCTACAACCCCGAGCAGCTCGCTGCGCCGGGCGAGACCCGCACCTACGCCTGGTACGCCGGCAAGCTGGCCTGGGAATCGGCCAACGGCGCTGTGCAGATCGGCCAGCCGATCGAATACGGCACCGTGCCGCTGCGCGCCATGAGTGACGTCATCAAACAAGGCGCACAAGGCCTGATCGGTGCCCTCATCATCGAACCCAAGGGCGCCACCTACTGGGACGAAGCCAACCTGGCTCGCCTGCCCGACGGTGCGACCAACAGCCGCGCCACCATCCGTGCCGGCGCCGAGACCTACAAGGAGTTCGTGCTGCAGTACCAGGACGGCCTGAACCTGCGCGTCGACGACCAGACCGGCCCCGAATCGCAGATCTACCAGCACTTCGTGGGTGACGATTCGTACGACTTCGGCGAGCGCGGCCTGAACTACCGCACCGAACCACTGTGGTCACGCATCGACTACTCGGCCCAGGATCGCAGCTCGATCTGCACCCAGGCGCTCGTGATCTCTGGGGACATCAACCCCTGCCTGCTGCAGTCCACACTGATGGTCGACGACGACCGCGACCTGCCGGTCGGCAAGACCGGTCTGCCGGTCGAGACCCCGGTGTTCGAAGCCAAGGCGGGTGATGCGGTGAAGTTCCGCGTGCTGCAGTCCGACGGCCGTGCCCGCATGCACAGCTTCCGCGTCATCGGCCACAACTACGCCGACATGGGCATGGACGACTACATCACCCCCGGCAACAGCTTCATGGCCCCCGGCAAGGGCATCACCGCCTCGCTGTACGGCGGCGCCAAGAAGGGTTACTGGCACTACCGTGACGGCCCGAACGCCTTCGTCAACACCGGCATCTGGGGCCTGTTCAAGGTGCGTTGATCCACCCACGCCCGGTTGACCTGACCTGTGCACACGACCCTTCGGGGTCGTGTGCTTTTTTCATGGAGGTGTTCGACTCGTCTTGTCCGCGGCCGGCACCGAGTGCACCTGCTTCGGTGTGCTCGCGCCAGGAGGCGCGAACGGCGGCGGTAAGCCGACAAACGCCAGAAACAAGAACACCGGCAGCAGGCACTGGACCAGCGGCCGTTTCCAGTTGAAGGCGTTTCTCATCGTGGCAGGCAAATGGGGCGGCGCTCGGGGCGCTTCAAGCCAGCCGGTGCAGCAGTGCCGAGAGATCGTCTATGCGGTCGGCCGGCAACACACTGGTCGACTCGCGAGCCGCTTCCAGCACCGACGCTTCGGCGTGGCCCAGCAGTTCGCGCCCGCTGTCGCTGAGTGTGGCGTAGCCCACCCGGGCATCCCGGGGGTCGGGCTGGCGCGACACCAGGCCGGTCTTTTCCAGAGGCAGCAGGCTGCGGGTCACACCCGAGGCCGTCAGCCCCAGCTTCTCCGCCAGCTCGATGCGCCGCAACCTGGCACCGGGTGCGCGCGCCAGGTGATGCAGGATCAGGAAATCGGCAAAACTCAAGCCGTGCAGGCCCGACAGCACCCGGTCCAGCCGACGTGTCACCGTGGCATGGGCGCGTGTCAGGCGCAGGCAGAAGGTGAGCGCAAGCTCGGCGTCGATGTCCGTGGCGGGCAACTGGCTGATGGTATTCATTGGGATGCTTCTCGATGTCGCTTGGCGTTGATGCAGGCTCTGGTGGTATTGGGTGACTGGTACTTGAGTAATCAAGTATATGACAAGTTGTGCAGCAGAGCTGCTGCGTACTCGAAGTCAAACCTCTGCACTTCCAAGTCGACACGAACAGGGGAGCGCGCGCCGCTCGGTTGACCCTTCGCCTGCTTGGGGTTGGCTTGCAACGTGTCACCCGAGCAGATGCCGGACCAGCGGCAACCCAGCTGGAGGCGAGCAGAACGTCAACCTTCTGGTGACGCTGCATTTGGTCCCGCCGACAGGAATCACATTCCCCTGTGAGGCGCGTCAATTTCGCCGAGAGTTCCTGCGAAAGTTCCTGCAGCCGATCCGTTTGGGTGGCGGTCGGCGCAGCAAGAGCGGCGGATTCTGAGGCGAAAAACTGGCCGACGAACACGCGTTTGCACTTCAGCCCCTGCAAATTGCGCCCGGGACACCTGGGACACCTGGGACATCGTTGATTTCATTGATGTTTCTGCCCGGGACAAATGCCCGGGACAGCCGGGACGCCCGGGACAAACTTCGCAGCGGAAACGCGCACGGCGAAGCCTGCCGCAGTGCGGCGTGATGGAAAGAGGGGAGGAAAACGCACCAGCAGCGGATGCAGATCGCCGGCACACCGGCCGGGCCTGCTCGCGGCTGGCGTTCAGTCGTCGATGTCGGCGAAGAGCGCCGGCATGATGTGATAGACCCGGGTGAGCCCCAGGCCTGGTATGCGCATCTTCTCGGTGAAGCACCCTTGTTCGTGCTTCAGGGCGCCGGCATCACGCAGCACCCGGGCAACGAAGTGGTGATCGAGGCCCTTGCAGACCTCGGAGCGGAACGCCTCGGGCAATATGGCGTAGTCGACCAGGTCGGCCTCATCGCCGATCTTTCGCCCGCGGCCGTTGATGTACTCACTGGCTGAGTCTTGCTTGACCACCTTGCCGGTGTCATCGAGCAGGCGCCGGAATCCCGCCCGCAGCGCGGTGTGCGGTGCATGGTCATCGAGCACCCGATGCACCCAGGTCAGCAGGGCGTCGCCGTTCTTCTCGATCCAGGCTCGCACCTGGCGCAGGGCCTCGGTTCGTTCGCTGCTGCCGAAGCCAGCCGGGCGGGTGCTGATCCAGGCCAGGAAGCACCGCCGCACGCCGTCTGTCGCTTCGCCAGGCTGCCAGCCAGTCAAGCCCTGGCGCGTGGCCAGCTCGGCCGCAGCGGCCACCAAGGCGAAGCGCCGTCCAGCGCGCTGCACTTGCCCATCGGCGGTGTCGGGCACGTAGGCCAGCGTCAGCGCCTCGACGTCCTGACGCAGCTGCCGCGGCCACTCATCACTGTGTGCGGTCAGCCATTCGAGCCAAGACCGTCCGAGCGTGCCGTGTGTCGACTCGCAGGCCTTGGCCAGGTGCTGAGCCAGCGCCGCACCGCCCTCGTGCTCGTGCAGGGTGTCGAAGAGGCCCAGGCCTGCACCGGCATCGGCCGGCATGTCGATCATGCGCAGCTCCTGGCCAGCGCGGATGCGCTTGCCCGCTTCGGCCATGTGTTGGGCAAGCGGGATCTCGCCGGCCGACAGCCACAGCAGCCGCCAGCTCAGGCGCGGCCTGGCGCCACCGTTGCGACCGGCGCGCGCCTTGCCCTGGCCATTGGCCAGCATGTAGGCGCTTTCGCCGGCCACCTTGGCGTCGAGCTGGCCCAGCTCATCGAGCACCAGCACACCGTCGCTGTGCTGCGCGGCTTGTGCTTCGAGCCCGTTGTCGGTGGCGCGCCAGCGCTGCAGGTACTCCCGCCCGCCCCAGACTGAAGCCGCCACGCGAAGCGCGGTCGTCTTGCCGCAACTCGAATCGCCACGCAGGTGAAACCCGCCCGACTCCATGCCGGGCACCCATGCGACGACTGGCCCGGCGAGCGCCACCGCGGCGGCGAAGATCAACCGACTGTTGCCCGGGCAGTAGCGCCCGACCCGCTCTTGCCACTGCGCCAGCGTGCCGCGCCTCGTGAAGGTGTCTTCCATTGGCGCATCACTGTGGAACATCAGCCGCTGGCTGAAGTCATCGGCATCGTCACCCGCCGGCGCGGTCAGCGTCTCATGCGGCAGCACGTAAGCCCGGCCCTGCCAGCCCACGCGGTCAACCAGGCGCACGCGATCGCTCGGCCGCCGACTCTGCAGGTACTCGGTCAGCCAGCGCCGCCGGTTGCCATCTGTCGGCGCATGGAAGCCCATGTCCAGCAGCTCGGCGCGGTAGGCGGCACCATCGCCGGCCAGCATGGACAAGGGCATCAGCCATCGCCTGCCCTTGCCGAAGGACGTGTCGAACTCCAAGAGCAGCGCCGCGCCCTTGTCGCTCATGTCGCGCGCCAGGGCCAGCACTTCGAGCCGATCGCACACCCGCCGCCGGCTGGGCGTGTTGCCATCGTCGCCGGCCGGCGGTGTGAACCACACGCCCGACTCGTCGACGCTGAAAAGGTCGAAGCGAGCGCCATCGGACCCGGCCGAATCGGCCCCATCGGTCGTGCTCGATTTGCGACCCTTGGGGCGCTTCGGCTGCGTGGGTGTGGTCTCGGTGTCGGCCTGCGGCTCGCGGCCTGCTGGCGCGTCATCCAGGCCAGCCGTCGCCGGCTGCTCGCCGCTCGCGCTTGCAGCTTCAGGCATCGCGGCGGCCACAGCCGCCTCGACCTGAGCGCGCACCCTGGCCAGGCCAGCCGAAGCCGCCAGGTCGTTGAAGTCGCTGCCGCCGGCCGGCAGGCCTTCGGGGAACACCGTGCCGGCCAGGCCGGTGTCGGCGCGAGCAGCCCGGGCCGCAGCGGCCGCCTTGACTCGTCCGGTGTTGGTGCCGGTGCGGGCTTGCGAGGCGGTGTCATCGTCGCCGCACACCAGCAGCAGTGCGCCAGGGTGAAGCACTCGCAACGCCTTGGCACAGTGCACGAGGTTTCCGGCATCGAAGCACACCGCCACGGGCCGGCCGGTTGCTTCGTGAAGGCTGGCCGCGGTGGCGTACCCCTCAGCCAGCAGCAGCACGGGCACCGGCTCACCCTGGCCTGGCGTGGTGCCGGCCGGGTTGGCACCTGCCTCAGGGTCGGCGGCATCGGGCGCTGTGCCCGCCTGGCGCGTGGCCACCGGCCCGCCGATCAGGTGCCAAAGCCCCGACTTGCGCCCGCT
Organism: Candidatus Intricatilinea gracilis; assembly: GCA_016702605.1. Classification (GTDB taxonomy): domain Bacteria; phylum Pseudomonadota; class Gammaproteobacteria; order Burkholderiales; family Burkholderiaceae_C; genus Sphaerotilus; species Sphaerotilus gracilis. Next base: position 1,453 of record JADJDQ010000002.1, on the reverse strand, counting down.
GGGCAGGAAGCGCTTTTCAGGGTCGTCGTTGCTGGGCTTGGTGGGCGCGATGCGTTGCAGGTTCTGCAGCTCGCCGGCAGCGTCGACCATCGGCACTAGCAGGGTGCCATTCGGCATGAACCGCACGCCGTGGGCCTGCACGCCCTTGCGCCGCAGATAGGCGCTCTTGCCGTGGTCGCTGCCATCGGCCCACATCTGCCGCGCCACCACGGCAGCCTTGTCGGCCCGCTCGGTGTACAGCGCTTCATCGGCCTTGCGCTTGCGCTCGCGTTCGGCCGCTGCGGCAGCGAGCGCTGCAGGGTCCGGCGCCGGTCTGGCCGCATCGGCCTCGGGGAAGGTGAAGCCCCGATCCTTGGCCATGCCGAACAGCGTGCCCACCTTGACCGGCCCGCCCTTGCGGGCGCTCTTCCATACGGCCGCGTCCTCGGCTGCATCTGGCTTGCCGCGCCTGCTGGCCCAGTCGGTGAACTCCTCGAGGCCGGCATCGCCGAGCGCATCGAACACCGCGAAGGCCACGCGCACGCGGTCATCATGGGGGATGTCCGGCGGGATGAAGGACAAGGCATCACGCACCAGGTCGGGCGTGATCTCGCGTTCGGCCCGCCGCTGGCCCGGTCGTCGGGTCATCCGGCTGCCTGCCGTTGGTTGTCGGAGCCCTCGCGGGCGGCCCGCTGCGCGGCTTGCCGGCGGTCGTGCGCCACGTCTTCGAACCGGCAGCTCACATCCGCTGCCCAGTTGGACGCCATGGCTCGCGAGTCTTCGGCGCGGCACTCGATGAGCTCGAACGCCCGGGCGATCCAATCGAGGTTTCGATACCCGTCGGGAGTCTCGAGCTTTGCCAGCGCGAGCCTCGCAACCGTCGCGATCTCGATAAACCCAGTGTTCTGGATCCGGTCGATCTCTTCCATGGTGTCCGCGTAGACCCTGGCATCGATCGCGGGCAATGCAGCGGCTTCAACCGGGGTGATTTCCCCGGCGGTGGTGGTTGTGTTCATGGGTCAGCCCCTAAAAGAAGGCGCGAGGGTGGAGTAATGGCTCGACATGATTCGAACCTCAGTGCCTGGGGCCAAGGTTGGCCGGTGAAGAATTGAACACGGCTGTGGCAATCTGCGATAGCTGCAGTTCACGCACATGGCGATGAAGCAACCAAAGCGCCGTTTCGATAATGACGCCCTCTCCGTTCAGCTTGTTGGACTGGAGCCCTTCGGCGCAGAACTTCGAGTACGCGGCACGAAGGTGCGTGACCGCAGCATTTATGTCAGGCGTCGATTTGTCGCCGTGGTGCATGCCGAAAAGGTCTATGTACGTCTCCAAAATCAAACTCCGAAGGTCGTTTGGTTTCGCCTTGAGGTTTGCTGTAAGCGTGCCGCACAGAATCTCCAACAGCTCTATTGGCGGCTGAGAGATGACCTCTATCTCGAATTCGTTGAGGTCGGCGAACGGGTCGCGATGT
>JADJDQ010000001.1 GCA_016702605.1 Candidatus Intricatilinea gracilis | reverse complement strand
AGTCGGGGGAACCGGCCCTCGACCAGCTTGGTGACGAACTCCATGCCGCCGAAGCTGAACTTGGCCTGGTTGCCGGCAAAACGCAGCTCGATGCTGGGGCTGACCGGTGCCTCGGGCGCTGCCTCGCCGTCGGCAGCAGCTTTCTCGGCGGCCTTGCCGGCAGCCTTGATCGCGGCCTTGTCGGCGGCCGATTCGTCCTTGAGCAGGCGCTGAAGTTCGAGCACGGTCTTGCGCGGCAGGATGACTTCCTGCTTGGGCAGCTCGGCGTCGAGTGTGGCCTGCGCCAGTGCCAGGCGGTGGCCGTCGGTGGCCACGAGTGTGAGTGTGTGGCCTTCGGTGACGAACAGGATGCCGTTGAGGTAGTAGCGGATGTCGTGTACCGCCATGGCGAAGTGCACCTGGTCGATCAGGCCCTTGAGCGTCTTTTGCGGCACGCTGAAGGCGGGGCCGAAATCGGCCGCCTCCTGCACCAGCGGAAAGTCCTCTGCCGGCAGCGTCTGCAGCGTGAAGCGGCTCTTGCCGCCCTGCAGCGTGAGCTTGTTCTGCGCGGCGGTGAGGCTCACGGCCTGTTCGGCCGGCAGGCTGCGCAGGATGTCGATCACCTTGCGGGCGGCCACCGTGGTGCTGAAGTCGCCCGCGTCACCGCCCAGATCGGCGGCGGTGCGCACCTGATCTCGAGGTCGCTGGTCGTCAGCTCGATTCGCCCGGCCTGCTTGCGGATCAGCACGTTGGCAAGAATGGGCAGGGTGTGGCGGCGCTCGACGATGCCGCAAACGGCCTGCAGCGCGGTGAGCAGCTGCTCCTGCGGGGCTTTCAAGACGATCATGTCTACCTCGGTGACCTGGTGTTGTGTGCGCCCGCCAAGCAAGCGCCAGCGGCGATTTTCGCCTGAGTTGCGGGGGGAATCGCGGGGCGATGGGGCGGTTTTGGAAGGGAGATGAAGTCAGGGGAGTGAAGGCGACGTCGCCACTGCCACGGCACTCCCACGCCCGGGCTGGCAGGGGCACCGACTTGTCCTGTTCACCCCTTGAGCGTCTGTTCCAGCACGTGCAGCTGCTGGTTCAGCTCGGTGTTCTTTTGCCGCTCGCCGCCGATCTTGCGCACCGCGTGCAGCACCGTGGTGTGGTCGCGGCCACCGAAAAGTTCGCCGATCTCGGGCAGGCTTTTCTGTGTCAGCTCCTTGGCGATGTACATGGCGATCTGGCGCGGCCGGGCGATGCTGGCCGGGCGCTTCTTGCTGTACATGTCGGCGACCTTGATCTTGTAGAAGTCGGCCACGGTCTTCTGGATGTTCTCGACCGAAATCTGACGGTTCTGGATCGACAGCAGATCCTTGAGCGCCTCGCGCGCCAGCGCGATGCTGATCTCCTTGTGCGAGAACTTGGCATAGGCCAGCACCTTGCGCAGCGCACCTTCGAGCTCGCGCACATTGGCGCGCACGTTCTTGGCCACGAAGAAGGCCACGTCCTCGGGCATGTGTGTGCCTTCGGCGTCGGCCTTCTTCATCAGGATGGCCACCCGCATCTCGAGCTCGGGCGGCTCGATCGCCACCGTCAGGCCGGCGTCGAAGCGGCTGGTGAGGCGCTCGTCGATGTCCACCAGGCCCTTGGGGTAGGTGTCCGAGGTCATGATGATGTGCGCGCGTTTGGCCAGCAGCGCCTCGAAGGCGTTGAAGAATTCTTCCTGCGTGCGGTCCTTGCCGGCAAAGAACTGCACGTCGTCGATCAGCAGCAGGTCGAGCGAGTGGTACTTGGCCTTGAGTTCGTCGAAAGTCTTGCGCTGGTAGTTCTTGACGACGTCGGAGATGAACTGTTCGGCGTGCAGATAGAGCACCTTGGCGTCGGGCTTGTCCTTGAGCAGGGCATTGCCCACCGCGTGAATGAGGTGGGTCTTGCCCAGGCCGACGCCGCCGTAGATGAACAAGGGGTTGTACATGTGGCCGGGTGCACCCACCACATGCAGCGCGGCGGTGCGTGCCATCTGGTTGGCGCGCCCGGGCACCAGCGTGTCGAAGGTCAGCATCGGATTGATGCGACCACGCTGCGAGGCCGGCGCCAGCAACTGGTTGGGCGTTCGGGTGGCGACCGCCTGGGCGGCGTTGTTGATCACCGAGTTGTCGGCCTGCGGTTGGCCGCCCTGGCCGTTGTGGCTGGAGCTGCTGCCGTCGATGTCTGCTTGACCGCTGCCACGTTGCAGCACATTGTGGGCGCTGCGCAGTCCGGCTTCTGTGCCGGGGGTAGGGGCTCCGCGGGGCTGGGCTTCGCGCGGCTGAACACTGAGTTCGAGCTTCACCTCGCAACCAGCCAGCTCACTCAAGGTGGCCTGGATGCGCGAGCCGTACTGGCTGCGGATCCAGTCGAGCTTGAATCGGTTGGGTACACGCAGGCCGACCAGCACGCCGGCGCCGGCAGTGCTGATGTCGGCAGGGGGCAGCGGGCGGATCCAGGTGTTGAACTGCTGCTCGGGCAATTCAGCCGCCAGCCGCTCACAACCTCGCTCCCACAGGTCTACATTCATCTTGTGGACAACTTTCTTTGACAGGGGGGCGATTGTAGCCATGCAAAGCTCGTGGCGGTAGGTTATCCACAGTCTGTCGGCGCTGCTGCAGGCTCGCTGTTGCGGCCCGTTGGCGCACCTGCATTTCGACACTTGAAGGCCCGATTCGAGGAGCGGCGTTGACCGGACCAGGGCTTTTTGCTGTAATCGCGGGTTTTCCGGCTCGGCGGGACAGTTGTCTCGCCGTCCACTTGCTCCAGGGTGACCACCGCAGCGCGGGTGTTGCTGTGGAGAGTGGGGGCGTCTCATGCCTGCGGGGCGATGCCTGCGACCCGGTGGGTCGAGGCAGCCAGACGTCCTCGGGCGACCGGCCCGACCACCTAGTACCGACCACCGAACAGCCGCTCCAGCGGCTTTTTTCTCCTGAGGAATCACTATGAAGCGCACCTATCAACCTTCCAAGGTCCGCCGCGCCCGCACTCACGGCTTTCTGGTGCGCATGAAGAGCCGCGGTGGCCGCCATGTCATCAACGCCCGTCGCGCCAAGGGCCGCAAGCGCCTGGCGGTCTGACGATTGCACCTGGCCCGCGTGGGTGATGCTGAGTGAGCACCGGTGTCGCCAAGTCGGTTCCACGCAACCGGGTCGAGGCCCGCTTCGTGGCCGTCATGGGCCAGCCGCCTTGTGCGCGCACCGAACATTTCATGGTTCATCACCTGCGCAAGGTCGAGTTGTCAACAGGCCCTCATCAAGCGCCGCCCGAGCTTGTGGATGGCGCCCCGGCGCCGATCTGGCTCGGGCTGGTGGTGCCCAAGCGCCATGCGCGTCGGTCCGTCACACGCAATCTGATGCGCCGGCAGATCCGTGCCTGCGTCGAGCGGCATCGCGCCCGCCTGGCGTCGGGCGACTGGGTCGTGCGTCTGCGCAAGGGGTTCGCCGTCGAGCGGTTTCCCAGCGCGGCGTCGGCGGCGCTGGCAACTCAGGTGCACGACGAGCTCGAGCAACTTCTGGCCCGTGCGAGCCGCACGAAGCCGGTTGCGCCTGCGCGTGTCTTGCCGTCGTGAGCGACCACACTGGCCTGGACGCCGCCGAGTTGCGGCCGATGGGGCCCTGACGATGGTCGATGGCCCACACGTCGTGCTGCCCTGGTACGCCCGCGTGGCGGCCGGGCTGCTGCTTTTTCCGCGCCGCTTCTTGATCGGGCTGGTGCGAGCCTACCGTCTGCTGCTCAGCCCGAGCCTGGGCTCATCGTGCCGGTTCGAGCCGAGTTGTTCGGCCTATGCGCTCGAGGCGCTTGGGCGTCACGGCGCGGTGGCTGGTTCAGGTCTGACGATGTGGCGCATCACGCGCTGCAACCCCTGGTGCGCTGGCGGGCACGATCCCGTGCCTGCCGACACACCTGCCCTTTTCACCGGCCTGCTCCATGCGCGCCGGTTTTCGCTTCCGTCTCGAAAGAAGTCGCCATGAACGACACCCGTCGCGCCATTCTCTGGGGCGTGTTTTCGCTCTCGCTCGTCATGTTGTGGGACGGCTGGCAGAAGTCCAAGGGCGAACCGTCGCTGTTCTCGCCGGCTCCGGTGGTTGCCACCAGCCCAGCCACGACGGGTGCGGCCAGCGGAACTGCACTGCCGGCACCGGTGGCGACCGGATCGGTGGCTACGCCGCAGGCACCTGCCGTTGGGGCGCCCGCTGCAGCGCCGGCGGCCACCGTGGTGGCGACGACCGACAATTACAAGGTCACCTTCGATACCCGCGGCGCCAGCGTGATCGGCCTGCAACTGCTCAAGCAGCAAGGGCAGGGCAATACCGACAAGCCGATGATGCTGTTCGAGCACTCGCCGCAGCGCCTTTACCAGGCCGACAGCGGCCTGCTGCCGCGCCAGGCTGGTGATGCCCCGCCGCCCAACCACCAGACCGTGATGACACGGGTCGACGGCCCGCTCACACTCGACGCCGGCAAGGACGAACTGGCGGTCACCTTCGAATCACCGGAAGTCGGCGGTGTCGTGCTGCGCAAGACCTACGTCTTCAAACGTGGCCTGTACACCATCGACGTGCGTCACGAGGTGATCAACCGGTCGGCGGCGAACGTGGCGCCGCAGCTGTACCTGCAGTTGGTGCGCGACGGCAACATCGAAGAAACCAGCATGCTGATGGGGCCGAGTTCGTTCACCGGACCGGCAGTCTTCAGCGAGCAGGGCAAGTTCCAGAAGATCGAGTTCGCCGACATCGACAAGGGCAAGGCCGAACACGAGAAAAGCGCCGACAACGGCTGGGTCGCGATGGTGCAGCACTACTTCGCCAGCGCATGGCTGGTGGGTGACAAGCAGACGCGCGAGTTCCGCGCCACCAAGATCGCGAACAACCTGTTTTCGGTGGCCATGGTGCTTCCCCTGGCCGACGTGGCCCCAGGTGCCAGCCTGACCCACAACGCCACGCTGTATGCCGGCCCGCAGGAAGAAAACAAGCTCGCCGCCCTGGCACCTGGCCTCGAGCTGGTGAAGGACTACGGCATGCTCACGCTGCTGGCCAAGCCTTTGTTCTGGCTGCTCGACAAGTTGCACGGCATCCTGGGCAACTGGGGCTGGGCCATCGTCGCGCTGGTGGTGCTGCTCAAGATCGCGTTCTACTGGCTCAACGCCAGCGCCTACCGCTCGATGGGCAAGATGAAGGCCATCAACCCGCGTGTGCAGGAAATGCGCGAGCGCCTCAAGGACAAGCCGCAGCTCATGCAGCAGGAAATGATGCGCATGTACCGCGAAGAGAAGGTCAACCCGCTGGGTGGTTGCCTGCCCATCGTGGTGCAGATGCCGTTCTTCATCGCGCTGTACTGGGTGCTGCTGTCGTCGGTCGAGATGCGCAACGCACCCTGGATCGGCTGGATCAGCGACCTGTCGTCCAAGGACCCGTTCTACATCCTGCCCATCGTGATGACGCTGTCCACGATGTTCCAGACCTGGCTCAACCCGACGCCGCCGGACCCGGTCCAGGCCAAGATGATGTGGATCATGCCGCTGGTCTTCAGCGTCATGTTCTTCGTCTTCCCGGCTGGCCTGGTGCTGTACTGGGTGACCAACACCTTGTTGTCCATTGCGCAGCAGTGGTTCATCAACAAGCAGCTCGGCGTACTCAACAAGTAGCGCCGGTGCGGCACACCTCGCGACGGTCGTCGCGACCCGTGTGCATGCTGCGCTGCGTCAAGCTGCATTGTTGTGGCCGCCCCGGCGGGCGTGTACAAATCGACACCCGAGCAGGTCGCGCCGTGTGTATTCATCCCGAGAACTACACACGCCGGCCATCCCCCTGACGGCGTGTAGGGGATGGCAAGTGCAGGCCCGCTGCGCGACCATGTGTGTGCGGGGCATGACCCGGACAAGCAGCAGCAATCCTCACCCGAGGGCCCATGGCTGGACTGTCCGGCTCGGGAGGTGACTCCCCTCCCCCCGCGCGAATCCACCCCGACCGGCGCCTGTGCCGGCGCAACTTGACCACCAGCCGCCACCGAGCGGCTGGTGTCGTTTTGGGCGCTGGGTCTTGCGCGGCTGACTCACAATCGCGCGCCATGCTGAACGATCGACTTGCCCCTATCGTCGCCATTGCCACCGCGCCGGGGCGGGGCGCGGTCGGCATCGTGCGTGTCTCGGGCACCGGCCTGCGGCCACTCGCCGAGCGCCTGTGTGGCCGCCATCTCACCGCCCGACTGGCAAGTTACGGGCCCTTTCTCGACGCCTCCGGGCACCCCATCGATCAGGGCCTGGCGTTGTTCTTCCCCGCGCCGCACAGCTACACCGGCGAGGACGTGCTCGAGCTGCAGGCCCATGGCGGGCCGGTCGTGATGCAGCTGCTGCTGGCACGTTGCCTCGCCGCGGCCGCCGAATCGCCGCATCGGGTTGGTGCCGCTGAACCCGGCCCGGCCGCCGCCGGACCTTTGCTGGCGCATCTGCGCGTGGCCGAACCGGGTGAGTTCACGCTGCGCGCCTTTCTCAACAACAAGCTCGACCTGGCGCAGGCCGAGGCGGTGGCTGACCTCATCGACGCAAGCACCGAAACTGCCGCACGCAGCGCGGCACGTTCACTTGGCGGTGCCTTCTCGCGCGAGATCACCACGCTGCGCGACGCCCTCATCGAGCTGCGTGCGCTGGTCGAGGCCACACTCGATTTTCCGGAAGAGGAAATCGACTTCCTGCGTCAGGCCGACGCCCAGGGCCGGCTGGCCCGCCTCAACGCACAACTCGACCAGGTGTCGGCCCGGGCGCGCCAGGGCGCATTGCTGCGCGAAGGCCTGCACGTCGTCATCGCCGGCCAGCCCAACGCGGGCAAGAGCTCGTTGCTCAATGCACTGGCGGGCGCTGAACTCGCCATCGTCACCCCCTTGCCGGGCACCACCCGCGACCGCATCAGCCAGACCATCCAGATCGAAGGTGTGCCGCTGCACATCGTCGACACCGCCGGCCTGCGCGACGACAGCAGCGACGCGATCGAACGACTCGGCATCGAACGCAGCTGGCAGGCCATCGCCGATGCCGACGTGGTGCTGCTGCTGCACGACCTCACGCGCCTGGAGCAGCCCGACTACCTGGCCGCCGACGCCGCCATCGCCGCCCGCCTGCCTGCCAACCTGCCGCGCCTGCACGTCTACAACAAGGTCGATGCCTGTGACGGCACAGACGTCGACGCATTGGTCGCGAGCCACGTCCATCGGCAACACGAGCGTCATGTCGACCACCGTGTCGACCACCGCGGCGCCGAGTCGGCCGTGCTGATCTCCGCCCGCAGCGGCACCGGTCTGCAGACATTGCGCCAGGCCCTGCTTGGTGTGGCCGGTTGGCAGGCCTTGCCCGAGGGGGTGTTCATCGCTCGCGAACGCCACGTCGACGCCCTGCGCCGCGCCGGCCAACATCTGCAACTGGCCAGCGAGCAGATCACCGCCGCCGCGCCTGCCCTCGAACTGCTGGCCGAAGAATTGCGCCTCACACATGACGCCCTGGGCGACATCACCGGCGCTTATAGCCCTGACGACTTGCTCGGCGATATCTTCGGGCGGTTTTGTATCGGCAAGTGAGTCCTGCCCCGGATGTGAAACGACGGTGCCAGGACTGATGGATTTTGTTTGCCAGATTTGCCATATCTGGGCTTTATTCGTCCCGAATTTGTCGATACGTGATCGAAATCACGCCCAACCATCGCCCTAATTGGAACATTCGAAATCGGCTCGACCCTATGATCCCCCCGATTGAGGATCAGTTACACACGCACCGCTCTGGCGCTGCGTCCAGGAGTCGGCACATGGAATTCGAACAACTTGTCCACGCGATCAGGTCGTTGAACAGCGACGACGCTTTTCGGCCGCGTCTGGACGCTACGCAATGGCGCACGTTCGGCGGTTACCTGACGCCGCTTCAGGTCACGGCGGGAACCATCGTCATCCGCCAGGGTGAGGTCGACCGCAGCGCCTACTTTCTCGGCCAAGGCAGCATGCAGGTCTACCTGGACGGCGCTGAACCCGGCACCTCGCGGGCGGTGATGCTGCGGCCGGGTGCGCTACTTGGCGAGGTCGGCCTGTTCAGCGCCGGGCCACGCACGGCGCAGGTCGAGGCAATGACCGGCTGTGTGTTGTGGTCGCTGCGCCTGCCGCGTTTCGAGGAAATGATGCAGCGTGCGCCGCAGGTCTCACTCGAAGTGCTGCGTGCCGCGGGTGCGGTGATGGCCGTGCGGATCCGCGCCAACATGGCGCACAGCGTCGCGGTGGCCTGAAGACACACTTGTTGGGGCCTCGGGCGAGCGACTCCACGGCGTCAGGCGCTGTGCAGCAAGGCATCCTCGGCCAGCGCCAGCGCCTGGGGCAGGCCTGACAACACCAGCACATCGCCGCCGGCGAGCTCGAACTCCGGCCCGGCCTCGACACTGCGGCCGGTGGCGCGCCGCACCGAGACAACGGAAACCCCGAGCGGTTTGAGCGCCAGCTGATCGAGGCGCCGGCCCACGCTGGGTGCGCCGGGTGGCAGGTTGACGGTCTGCAGCCGGACCTGCTGCAACTCCTCGATGGTGTCGTCGTCGATGCCGTGGAAGTAGCCGCGCAGCAGGCCGTAGCGGGCGTCGCGCGCGTCGCGGGTGATGCGGATGACGCGCCGCACCGGCACACCCACCAGCGCCAGTGCGTGGCTGGCCAGCATCAGCGAGCCTTCGATGGCTTCGGGCACCACTTCGGTGGCGCCGGCGGCGCGCAGGCGCTCGAGATCGTTGTCGTCGATGGTGCGCACCACCACCGGCACTTGCGGCGCGTGTTCACGCACATGCTGCAGCACCTTGAGCGCCGAAGCCGTGTCGTGATAACTCACCACTACCGCGGCGGCGCGCGCCAGGCCGGCGGCCATCAGACTCGGTAGCCGCGCAGCGTCGCCGAACACCACACTCTGGCCGGCGGCGGCGGCTTGGCGCACGCGGTCGGGGTCGAGGTCGAGCGCCATGTAGGCGATGTGCTCCTGGTCGAGGATACGGGCCAGGTTCTGGCCGCTGCGGCCGTAGCCGCAGATGATGACGTGCGCCTCGCTGCGGATGGCGCGTTTGGCGATGGTGGTGAGCTGCACCGACTGCAGCAGCCAGTCGCTGGCGGCCAGGCGCAGCACGATGTGGTCGCTGTGCATGATGATGAAGGGTGTGGCGACCATCGAGATCACCATGGCGGCCAGCACCGGGCTCATCCACTGGGGCGCCACCAGGGCATGGTCGGCGCCCAGTGTGAGCAGCACGAAGCCGAACTCACCCGCTTGCGCCAGGTACAGGCCGGTGCGCAGCGCCACACCTGCTGGCGCACCCGTGAGGCGCGCCAGCACCGTCACCATCACCGCCTTGGCCAGCACCGGGGCCAGGCTGAGCAGGATGACCAGGCCGAGCTGATCCCACACCGGGCGCCAGTCGAGTTTCATGCCGATGGTGATGAAGAACAGGCCCAGCAACACGTCGTGGAAGGGTCGGATGTCGGTCTCGACCTGATGCTTGAATTCCGTCTCGGCGATCAACATGCCGGCCACGAAGGCGCCCAGCGCCAGCGACAGGCCGGCCAGTTCGGTCAGCCAGGCCAGGCCGAGCGTGATGAGCAGCAGATTCAGGATGAACAGCTCCTCGCTCTTGCGCCGTGCCACCAGGGTGAGCCAGCGCCGCATCAGCTGTTGCCCGCCGGCCAGCAGCAGGGTCAGCAGCAACGCGGCCTTGCCGATGGCCTTGGCCATGGTCCACCACAGGTCGCCGGTATTCGACGAGGCCAGCGCCGGGATGAGCACCAGCAGCGGCACCACGGCCAGATCCTGGAACAGCAGCACACCCATCACCCGGCGACCGTGTTCACTTTCGAGCTCGATCCGCTCGGTCATCATCTTGGCCACGATGGCGGTGCTCGACATGGCCAGTGCGGCGCCCAGCGTCAGCGCGCCTTGCCAATTGAGCTCCCACGGCCTCAGGGTGAAGCTGAAGATCCAGGTCAGCAGGATGTTGCCGATCACCGCGCCCAGCATGGTGAACACCACCTGACCCATGCCCAGGCCGAACACCACCTTGCGCATGCTGCGCAGCTTGGGCAGGTTGAACTCCAGCCCGATCACGAACATCAGAAAGACGACGCCGAACTCGGCCACGTTGGTGACCCGGGTCGACTCGTGTGCCAGTGCCAGAGCGTTGGGGCCGATCAACACACCGACCAGCAGGTAACCCAGGATGGCCGGCAGCTTGAGCAACCTGCAGGCCACCACACCACCCACGGCAGCCACCAGATACAACAAGGTCAGTTCGAGCGGGGTTGCCATCGGGCAGAGGTGTCAGCGGTGGTCTGCGGTGGGCAAGGTGGCGGGCGGCCGTCGTGGGGGAACTGGGCCGCCGCCCCTGGCCTGGCCGGGATGCAGGGGAGCCCTAGAATCTTGGAGATGCTAAACGACAGTCCTCAGGGCTCGGCGGCGGTTGCCGCCACATTTGATCGCACACGTGCCGTCGAGATGGCGCGCCAGACGCTCGACATCGAGGCCGCCGCCCTGCTCGGGCTGAAAGGTCAGCTCGACCAGGGGTTTGCCGACGCCGTGGCGCATGTGCTGGCCTGCCGCGGCCGGGTGGTCGTGATGGGCATGGGCAAGAGTGGCCACGTGGGGCGCAAGATCGCCGCCACGCTGGCGTCTACCGGCACCCCGGCCTTGTTCGTGCACCCGGCCGAGGCCTCACACGGCGACCTGGGCATGGTGGCGCCGGGCGACGTGGTGCTGGCGATCTCGAACTCGGGTGAAAGCGACGAACTTGCGGCCGTCCTGCCGGCCATCAAACGCCTGGGTGCGAGTGTCATTGCCATGACCGGCCGTGCCGGCTCGAGCCTGGCCCGCCACGCCGACGTGGTGTTGTCCAACCGGGTCGACAAGGAAGCCTGCCCGCTCAACCTGGCACCCACCGCCAGCACGACGGCCCAGTTGGCGCTGGGTGATGCCCTGGCCGTTGCTCTCCTCGACGCGCGTGGTTTTCGCGAAGAGGACTTCGCCCGCTCGCACCCCGGCGGCGCGCTGGGCCGCAAGCTGCTGACCCATGTGCGCGACATCATGCGCAGTGGCGACGCGGTGCCCCGGGTGAGCCCGGCCACCGCCTTCACCGAGATGATGCGCGAGATGAGCGCCAAGGGTCTGGGCGCCACTGCTGTCGTCGACGCGGCGGGCCGGCCCACCGGCATCTTCACCGACGGTGACCTGCGCCGCGCCATCGAAGGTGGTGTCGATCTGCGCAGCTTGTGTGCCTCGGACGTGACCCGCGGCGCCCCGCGCTGCGTGCGTGACGATGCCCTGGCGGTCGACGCGGTCGGCCTCATGGAACAGGCGCGTGTCACCACCTTGCTGGTGGTCGACGCCGAGGGTGTGCTGGTCGGTGCAGTCAACACCAACGACCTGATGCGCGCCAAGGTGATCTGACGATGACCCACCCCCCTGCAACTCGGCCGATGCGCGGCCACTGACATGGCGCCCACCCTGAGTTTTGCGCCCGAACTGCTGCTCGCCGCCCAAGGTGTGCGGCTGGCGATCTTCGACGTCGACGGCTGCCTGACCGACGGGCGTATCTACATCGGCGAACACGGCGAGGTGTTCAAGGCCTTCTCGACGCTGGATGGCCACGGCATCAAGCTGCTGGCCCAGGGCGGCATCACGCCGGTGGTGATCACCGGGCGGGATTCCCCCGCCGTGCGGCGCCGCTGCACCGATCTGGGCGTGAGTGATGCCGTCTTCGGCGTACACGACAAGCTGGCCGCCGCTCAGGCGCTGCTGCAACGCCAGGGCCTGAGCTGGGCCGAGGTGGCGGTGATCGGCGACGACTGGCCCGATCTGCCACTGATGGCGCGTTGTGGTTTCGCCTGTGCGCCCAGTGGTGCACACGCCGAGGTGCTGGCTGCAGCGCACCACGTCACACAACGCCCTGGTGGATACGGTGCGGCGCGCGAGTTCTGCGACCTGCTGCTGATGGCCGCAGGTCGTTACGCCCCCCTGCTCGCCGGCCAGTTGACCACGCTCGATGGTGGCGACGTGGCACCCGCGCGCTGACCTGCCCCACCGATCGCCGCGCCCATGGACGTCGACAGTGAACCCATGCCGCTGGCACCGCTGTCAGCGGCGCTGAGCACACGTGACGTCGCCGATGCCCGCGCTGCGCGCGAGCCCGCCTGGGCCCGGGCCAGCTGGTCGGGTGCCATGCCGGTGCTGGGCATGGCGGCACTGGCAGCAGCCACCTGGTGGCTGGTGCAGCATGCGCCGAAGCCCGAGGTGGCGCGGCCGACTCCCACCGCCGGGCATGTCGCCGACTACGAGATGCGAGGTTTCTCGGTGCGCCATCACGGCCCGGGGGGCTCGACGGCCAGCCGCATCGACGGGGACCATGTGCGGCACTTCGCAGACACCGACACACTCGAGGTCGAGGGCTTGCGCCTGCACCTGATCGACGCCGCGGGCCGCATGACCGAAGCCGTGGCCGATCGTGCCGTGGTGCAGGCCGATGGATCGGACATGGTGCTCGAAGGGCATGCGCGCGTGGTGCGAGCGGCGGTCCGGGACGGCACCGCTGCGGCGGACGCTGCGCTCGAGTTCCGCAGCGAATGGATGTTCATCGACGCCCGGCAGCAGAGGGTGCGCACCGATCGGAAGGTCACGCTGATCTATGGTCAGGATCGCTTCGAGGCTGCGGGCCTGCGTTACGACCAGGCGACGCAGGATCTGGAACTCGACGGGCCGGTACGCGGCCAGGTGCTGACCTCGCCACAATGAAGCCGCCGCTGGTCTTCATCACCGGCGCATCCAGCGGAATCGGACAGGCACTGGCTGCCCACTATGCGGCAGCGGGATGGCGGCTGGCCTTGCTGGCCCGGCGGGGCGAGGTCATGAACGCCTGGTTGGCCGAACTCGGCCTCGGGCCGCAGCAGGCACGGGTCTATGTGGCGGATGTGCGCAACGTGGACGATGTCGTCGCTGCGGCGCGTGATTGCCTGGTTCGCCAAGGTGTGCCCGACGTGGTGATCGCCGCTGCGGGCATCAGCGTGGGCATGGACACGGCCGAACGTGACGACATCGAGGTGATGCGCGAGGTGCTGGAAGTCAACACGATCGGCATGGCGGCGACGTTTCACGGCTTTGTTGCGCCCCTGCGCGCGGCGCGGCGCGGAACGCTGGTCGGCATCGCCAGTGTGGCAGCTGTGCGTGGCTTGCCCGGGCATGGGGCTTACTGCGCCAGCAAGGCCGCAGTCGTCGCCTATTGCGAAAGCCTGCGCGTCGAGCTGGCCCAGTCCGGCGTCAATGTGGTCACGCTGCTGCCCGGCTACATCGCGACGCCGATGACACGTCGCAATGCCTATCACATGCCGTTCTTGATGCCTGTCGACCGGTTTGCCCGATCGGCGGCGCGGGCCATTGCTCGGGGAGATCGTCAGTGCGTCCTCCCCTGGCGCATGGCCTGGCTCGCGCGTTTGCTGAAGGTCTTGCCTGCGTCGATCTATGACCGGCTTGTCACAGGCCGCAAGCGCAAGCCGAGACGAGAGCTCTGACGGGCATAAAAAAACACCATGTCGTGAGACATGGTGTCTTGTTGCCCATCAGGCCCGCAGTGCGGACATCAGGGCTTGTGACGTGAACCGGCGTTGAGGCCGGCTTGTGTCAAGCAGATCAGTAGCCGCCTTGGCCACCACCACCGTAGCCGCCACCGCCGCTGCGACCACCGCCGCCACCGCCGTAGCCACCACCGCCGCTGCGGCCACCGCCGCCGCCGCCGTAACCACCACCACCACCGCCGCCGTAGCCGCCGCCGCCTTCGCGACGACCGCCACCACCGGCGCCACCACCGCCGCCGCCGCCACCGTAGGGGCTACGGAAGCCGCCCGGACGCTCTTCGCGAGGGCGGGCTTCATTGACGACGACGGCACGGCCGGCGATTGCTTGACCGTTGAGGCCGTTGATCGCGGCTTGGGCATCGGAATCCGAACCCATTTCGACGAAACCGAAGCCCTTTGAACGGCCGGTTTCACGGTCCATCATGACCTTGGCGGAGTTGACTGCACCGAAGGCACCGAAGGCCTCGTTGAGATCTTCGTCGCGAACGCTGTAGGCAAGGTTGCCCACGTAAAGTTTGTTGCCCATGGATGAGCGCCTTTCAAGAAACAGAGTACCGCAGTACCTTAAGACAAAGTGGAGGAGCTACAGCCAGCACTCATTCCAGGGAACAGAGAAGGCGACGCATCCAGTCACGGACTTACATTATGCGTGATCGAGCGCTCTGCAATGTGCCCCGATTGAAAGAAGAGTTGTAACCAGACCCTGCAATCGATGTTGCCAGACCTGTTGCGAGAGGTCTTTGGGGTGCGGGCGAGGGGTCGAGCCTGCGGGCAGGACAGCGTTGTTGATCGACGTCAGGTTGGCGTCGACACAAGCACAATGCCTTTCATGGACCTCTACAAGCCGTTGGTGGCCTTGCTCGCCATCGTCAATCCGATCGGCGTCGTGCCGTTTTTCATCCATTTCACGCGCCACCTCAATCGTGAGCAGCGCATGCGCACCATTCGGGTGTCGAGCTTCACGGCGTTCCTGGTGATCGCCATCAGTGCCTTGGCGGGCTTGCGGGTGATCGAGTTCTTCGGCATTTCGCTGGCGTCGTTTCAGGTGGGCGGTGGCACGCTGCTGTTGATCAGCGCGTTGCAGATGCTCAACGCGCACCCTGCCGAAGGTCGCAGCGACGACATGAGCGCTGCAGAACAGAAAGCAGACGCAGGCGACAGCATTGCCGTGGTACCGCTGACGATCCCGCTGCTGACCGGCCCGGCGACGATTTCGACCATGGTCATCTACGCCGACAAGACCCGGCATTGGTGGCAACTTGCCGTTCTGGTGGGCTACGGCGTAGTGGTTGGGTTGGCAACCTACGCCGCGTTTTCGGCGGCCGGACGGATCTCGAAACTGGTGGGCCAGACCGGCATCAACGTGATGACACGCCTGATGGGCCTGATCCTGGCGGCGCTGGCAGTCGAGATCATGGCGGATGGACTGATCAAGCTGTTTCCTGTGCTCGCTGGTGGTATTGCGGGCTGAGCCTGTTCCCCGCGTCGGGCCGGCAACGCGGCAGTGCCTGCACCAGCAGATAGCATTGCTGCATGAGTGATCCGACCTTCGACTACGTCATCATCGGCGCCGGCACCGCCGGCAGCCTGCTCGCCAATCGACTGAGCGCCCTGCCCGGCAAACGCGTGTTGCTGCTCGAGGCCGGGGGGCGAGACGACTACCACTGGATCCACATCCCGGTCGGCTATCTGTATTGCATAGGCAATCCGCGCACCGACTGGCTCTACAAGACCGAGGCCGAGCCGGGCCTGAACGGTCGCAGCCTGCGATACCCGCGCGGCAAGGTGCTGGGTGGCTGCTCGAGCATCAACGGCATGATCTACATGCGTGGGCAGGCCCGCGACTATGACCATTGGGCCGATGTCACCGGTGATCCAGCCTGGCGCTGGGACAACTGCCTGCCCTACTTCAAGCGTCACGAGGATCACTGGCGCCTCGATGGCAAGGGCGCCGACTCGGTGAGCGAGGCGTTTCGCGCTGCGCATGGTCACGGGGGCGAGTGGCGGGTCGAGAAACAGCGCCTGCAGTGGGACATCCTCGATGCCTTTGCCAAGGCGGCCCAGCAGGCAGGTATCCCGGCCACCCAGGACTTCAATGGCGGCGACAACGAAGGTGTCGGCTACTTCGAGGTGAATCAGCGCAAGGGCCTGCGTTGGAACACGGTGCGCGCTTTCCTGAATCCCACCTGTTACGGGCGCCCGAACTTCGAGATGTGGACGGGCGTCCAAGTGGATCGCCTCGAACTCGAACGACAGCCCGATGGCAGCCAGCGCTGCAGTGGTGTGCGTGTGCGCACACCACATGGCATCGAGACCGTACGCGCCAGCGTCGAGGTGGTGTTGTGCGCCGGCGCCATTGGCAGCGTGCAGATCCTGCAGTTGTCCGGCATCGGTGCTGCTGAACGCCTGCGTGCGACGGGTGTCGAGCCGCGTCACGAACTGCCCGGTGTGGGGGGCAATCTGCAGGATCACTTGCAGATTCGCGCAGTTTTCAAGGTCAGCGGCACACGCACGCTCAACACCCGCGCCGCCACCCTGTGGGGCAAAGCAGGCATTGCGGTCGAATATGCATGGAACCGCAGCGGACCGATGAGTATGGCCCCCTCACAACTCGGGGCCTTCACCCGCTCGGATCCGCAGCAGCCCTGGCCCAACCTCGAGTACCACGTGCAACCGCTCAGCCTCGATGCCTTCGGCGAGCCGCTGCACACCTTCGATGCGTTCACCGCCAGCGTGTGTAATCTCAACCCGCAGTCGCGGGGTGAGGTGACCATCCGCAGCCCGAACTGTGACGACGCGCCGTCGATCCGTCCGAACTATCTGTCGACCGAACAGGACCAGGGCATAGCTGCCAGCTCGCTGAGGTTGACCCGGCGCATCGCTGCACAGCCAGCGCTGGCTCCGTTCAAGCCGCAGGAGTGGAAGCCCGGAGTTCAGTTCGAGAGTGATGCCGACCTGGCGCGTCTGGCGGGCGACATCGGTACCACCATCTTCCACCCGGTGGGCACCTGCCGCATGGGTCGCGCCGATGACCCACTGGCGGTCGTCGACTCACGGCTGAAGCTGCGCGGCATCGTCGGACTGCGAGTGGTCGACGCCAGCGTGATGCCCACCATCACCAGCGGCAACACCAATTCACCTACGCTGATGATTGCCGAGCGAGCCGCCGACTGGATCGCCGCAGAGGCCTGAGGCTCCCACTTACGGTGCGGGTAAGCCCCGATTCTTGACCGATCCTGGTGCCAGTACATTCTCGCCACTCGCGACAGGCCCCCAGATGGGTCATGTGGCAGCGAGGGGCTGAGGAGACATGAAGAGTCGCAGACTACAACTCGAGCGCGACAATTGCGGGGGCTGCATCACAGTGCAGACCTCGCTCGATGACGGAGCTGGTGTCAGCCCCTGAGCAGTCGACCATGTGCCTCGGCACACGATAAAGCGCCGGTAACCCCGGCGCTTTTTTCGTTGTCCAATCATGTTCGCGGCGATGTGAACGTCGCAGCAACCATCCGGGTAGCTCAGCCAGCCAGAGAATCAGGGTGTCGTGCGCTGCGACACATGCAGCATGGCATCGCGTTCCCTGCGCCACTCGGCTGCATAGTCGCAGTCGGCATATTCGTCGAAGTATGGCCCGCCAATCGTGAAGTGCACGTTGCTGGGCGCAGGCACGGGCGCGCTGTAACCCACCAGATGGTTCCATGTGGATGGCAACTCGCCGATCAAGGCCTCGTCATCCAGCCATTTGAACTGGTGCAGTTCGAGTCCGCTGGCGCTGTTGACGTAGGCAGGGCTGAGCGCGCGGCAACGTGCGTTGTTGAACAACATGACACTCGACCAATTCTTCTTGCCGTACGGCGTCTGAGGCGCGCCGAGAAACTTGACGGTTTCCGCTGGCCGATGGTCGTGTTTGACGCACATTACCGCGTAACGGTCATCACGAAGCGCCCACAACCTGGCGATGTCGTCGAGCACGAGCATGTCGCAATCCATGAACAACGACCAGCCTTCGAATCCACTCAACGCAGGGGTCAGAAAGCGCGAGAACGAAAAATCGGTCGACTGCAAGGCATTGCGTTCGCGCCACATGAGCCCGTTCAGCTGTTGAAGTGACAGCGGCGCGATGGTGACCGGCTGACTGGAGCGGCTGATGATGCTGTGGCTGAGCACATGCCAGGCGGCTGTCTCTCGGCTGTCGTAGCCGATGAAAATGCGAATCATGGGTCGTGAGCTGCGTTTGACAGTGGCGGACGGGGCGGCGCCGCTCAATGTAGCAGCGCTGCCGCTGTGCCCGATGCACTTCAGATCAGAAGCAGAACCTGTCGCCGCTGCTCAGGGCGTGCACCTGCTGCGCCAATCCAAGCGCGGCAATCTGGCCAATGACGGCGGCCTGTTCGCCAGGCTTGATATGGGTGATGGCCACCGGAACGTTGACTGGCAGGTGTACCAGTTCGCGGGCGAGCATGGCCGGCGCCATGTGTTTGGTGGCGATCGCAACCGCCAGCTCCTCGTCGCTGAAAGCCGTCTCGATGACCAGCTGCGCGATTCGCCGTGTGCCCAGGGCCTCCCAGAGCTCAGGGTTGGGCCCGGTGTCGCCTGTGTAGATCCACCAGCCGCTTGGCGATTCGACGCCGAAGCCGACAGCGGGCACGGTGTGCACGGCGGGCAACACCTCGATCCGGCGCCCGTCGACCTCGACGATGTCGCCCACCTCGAACGGAGCCAGGCGGATGATCGGTTCCTCGGCACTTGGCAGCCGGGTGAAGTCAGGCCACAACACGTTGTTGAACAAGTGTGTGCGCAGCGCGTCCAGCGTGGCAGGCAAGGCATGGACAACGATCGGGCGCAGCGGTTTGCTCGCCAGACGCGAGCGCATCACGCTGTCGGCCAGCAAGGGAATGCCCAGCACGTGATCCAGGTGCGAGTGAGAGACGAAGATTTCGTGAATCCCCGCCAGCTCGTCGAGAGTCAGCTCGCCAACGCCGGTACCGGCGTCGATCAGCACATGCTCGCCGATCAGGAACGCAGTGGTCCGGCAGCTCGCAGCGATCGAGCCTGAGCAGCCCAGGACGCGAAGATTCATCAAGTTTCCCGTACAGACGGAGGATCGGATGCAGCCATCCGCGATGCCGGTCGGTCGTGCCGCCCGGGGCATGCAGTAGTCACATTCCTATGCTGCCTGTGCCCACGAAGCCGCGCAAGTTTGACGTCGCGCAGTTGTGCACTGGAACTACCGCCCCCCAATGCTGCAGCAGCTGCGCGCGTGAACAAGACCACGTGTGTCCCATGTTGGCGCCTTGTCACCACCAGGCACACGGGCGCCCGAGCCTTGACTCAGGGCTGCATGAACTGCATCTGCGTGCCAGCCAGCTCGATGACATCACCGTCCTTCAGGTGTACCGGATCACTCTGGACTGCCGAGCCATTGACGGTCGGGCGGCTGCTGCCTTCGACATGGGCAAAGACATAGCCTCCCGGCCGCTTGGTGATGGACGCAACCTGCACACCGGGTTTGCCCACGGTGGTGACAACCTTGGTCAATGCCACTTCCCTGCCCGCTGCAGCGCCTGACAGCACCTTGATCGAGGCTTGCGGAACGTTGCCACTGCCGAGCCCACCAAAGCCCGACTGAGGCATGCTGGCAGCTTGTGTGGCCACGCTGCGCATGCCGCTGCCCGCTGGAACCTGACCTGGCTTGAGCACCATGGTCTTCTCGTAGTCGGCGCTGTCCTCGACCAGATACTTGATCTTGTACTTTCCGATCTCGACCGTGTCGTTATGTTGAAGCAGCTGTTTCTTGACTGCGCGGCCGTTGATATACGTGCCGTTCGTGCTGTTCTGGTCTTCGATGTAGACATCCTGTCCAACCATCTGCAACACGGCATGTTCACCGCTGACCGCCAGGTTGTCGATGACGATGTCGTTGTACGGACGGCGACCCAAAGTGGTCTTGTCCTTCGTCAGCTGGACTTCCTTGATGACGACGCCGTCCAGCGAAACTACCAGTTTAGGCATGAGCGACCTCTAATTTTGAGCGCATGAAAAGCGCTCGATGTGCGGTACGGAACCGAGCTTGCAAGGCCGCAGAGCGACACGACAAGTGCAAGCGCGTCTGGTGTACATGAAGCATTCAGCGCTTGAACGGCCACCAGGATCGCGTGGTAACCGAACCTCCTCGTGCGGCAACCAAGACGACAGCAATATTATCCCGTCCGCCGGCTTCATTGGCGGCGACGACCAACGCATTCGCAGCGTCGTCGAGTGTTGCGTGTTGTGCGAGCAGCGCACCCATCTCGTCGTCCTCGAGCATGTCCGACAGACCATCGGAGCACATCAGATACCAGTCTTCCGGCAAGACCGCGTGCAAATGTGTCTCGAGCAACACCACATCCTCGACCCCGACGGCACGTGTCACGAGGTTCTTGTGGGCACTCGTGGCCGCCTGCTCGGGGGTAATGAGACCGGCGTCGATCTGTTCCTGCAGGAGCGAGTGATCACGCGTGAGCTGTGTGAGGCGACCAGCGCGCCACCGGTACGCCCGTGAATCACCGATATGCCCCAGCATCAGGCGAGCGCCACGAAACACACCAACGACC
This sequence comes from Candidatus Intricatilinea gracilis, assembly GCA_016702605.1. Lineage (GTDB taxonomy): Bacteria > Pseudomonadota > Gammaproteobacteria > Burkholderiales > Burkholderiaceae_C > Sphaerotilus > Sphaerotilus gracilis. Next base: position 962,802 of record JADJDQ010000001.1, on the reverse strand, counting down.
AGCGTGGTGCCCATGCCGGTGTACTGAGGATTCGAATTTGCCGCGTTGAAGATGGCCCGATTGGCGTTGTCGACGCAGATATCCATCGCGCGACGCACGTCGACATCGGTTACCTTGGGCGTCGCTTCGATCAGCCAGCGACCCAACTCGGACCTGATGAACGCAGTGGCCATGCCACTGGCAACTTCGCCTGCGTTGTAGCCACCCATGCCGTCGGCAAGAATCGCCAGAGACGCCCCTTCATCGACTGCAACCGAGTCTTCGTTGTTCGAGCGTACGCGTCCGCGATCGGTTACCGCGTAAAACTCGAAGCTGATGGGCGGGGCGCTTGGTCGGTCCATGGGTCAGGCTCGATCATTGTGCACGAAGCTACTGCGTGCGCCGACGTCGGCCGTGCGGCCTAGAGCCGACAGTGCGACTTCGTGCACCTGTGCGGACCCACTGCCTCGGCCGGCAGAAGCGTGGAGATTGGCGATCAACGACAGGTCACGAGCCATCTCGTGTCCGTCCGCATACCGAAGCTCGACACGCTTTTGCAGCGCCAGGGCAATGACATCGGCAAGCACCTGCGGAAGATCGGGCCTGAGATCGAGCACGCAGGGGGCTGCCTGGTCGACTGCTGCCCGCATCAGTTCGGCCATGCTGCCGGCCTCGCTGGGCAGGCGTCCACACAAGAGCTGAAAGAGCACCAGGCCCAGCGAATAGAGGTCACTGCGTCCATCGACGGGCCGCCCCATCAGTTGCTCGGGTGACATGTACAGCGGCGAGCCCAGCACCAGCCCGGTCCGGGTGCGTGCCGCATCGCTGATGCGGGCGATGCCGAAGTCCATCACCTTGACCCTGTCGTGTGCAAAGTCGACCATCACGTTGGCGGGTTTGATGTCGCGATGCACAACGCCTTGTGCGTGGGCGTGAGCCAGGGCCAGGGCCACCCGCGTCCCGATGATCAACACCTCGCCTGTCGCCAGGCGATCGTGCGTGCGCGTGTACCGCGTCAGGTCGCTGCCGTGCAGCAACTCCATGGCGATGTAGGCCAGGCCGTGTTCTTCGCCGGCATCGAAGACCCGCACGATGTCGGGATGGCTCAAGCGCCTGGCCGCCTCGGCCTCACGCTGGAAACGTTCACGCGCCTCGACGAGTGCGTACCCAGCGAATTCGCGTGTCAAGGCCAGCGTCTTGATTGCCACGGGCTGGCCGCTGGCGGTGTCGATGCCTCGGTAGACCCTGCCCATCGCACCCCGGCCGATCTCGAGTTCGAGCTGGAATCTCCCCAGCCGTGGCAGGCCGGGCCCGGTGGTTGGCCTTGCATGTGGTGGCGCGATCCGTGGGTGCGTCGGCGCCGCGTCGATGAGGCTGCCGCCGGGCGCCGGCGGTTGTTCGGGGGGGGCGCTCGAGGCGACGGCCGCGGGCGGTTTTACCGACACCTCATGGGTCGTCGTGCCCGGCCGACGCCTGTTTCGCCTGCGTACATAACGCACCAGTTCGTAGGTCAGCGGTACCAGCGCAACTACCAGCACTGCAAGCCCGAGCAGGCAAACGACGGGCGCTTTCGCCCAAACGGCGTCATGTATGGCCGCACTGGCTTGTGCATGCAAGGCGCCATGCATGCCACTCAGCCATAGACCAGGCAACAAGTGGGCAAGCCTGGGCCTGTCGAGGCGAAGGTACGTCAGCGAAGTGTGCCCTTGTGCAGTCGGGCACTGTGTCGACCTGGAGCTCAGGCCATCCCGCCAACCAGTGGAGGCTATCGGGCAGGACATGGTGATGTTGCACGGTCTGTGGTGGCCTATCTGAACTTAACACAGCTGGCTCACCCAAGGAGACATCGCTTGTTCTGGCGCCTGCGCAGGCCCCGCGCACCATCTTTCCGCGGCAACACGACCTGCAGGCCCGACCAAAGGTGCGATCCTCTCGCGCAAACGCAGCGCCAACTCGACCTTCGGCGTGCAGGCAGATGCCACTGCCCGGGATCTGCGGGGGGCTCGCAATATGGCTTATGAACCAGCCCGCATCTTCCGGTCCGGTCGGCGCCAGGATGCGAAAGGTATTCATACCGAGCCGACAGCACCACCCGAAAAGGGCGCCCCCCATAGTGAAAACGCCTTCTCAACCGCCCTGAGCAGGCATTACCATTCGGCGCGCTCGGCGGCCCGGTGAGCGACAGCAGGATTTGTCGGCGCCGCTGCGATAAACGTCCCGAGATGGAGAACATATATATGGCAACTGCGAAGAAGGCTGCGGCTACCAAGGCCCCGGCAAAGAAGGCGACTGCGGTCGCCAAGGCCCCGGCTGCTGCGGATGCGGCCCCGGCAAAACGTGCGCCCAACGCAGCGTTCATGAAGGCGATGAAGCCTTCGGCAGCGCTTGCAGCGGTCATCGGCAATCAGCCGGCTCCGCGGACCGAAGTGACCAAGAAGGTCTGGGAGTACATCAAGAAGCACAACCTGCAGGACGCCGCCAACAAGCGCGTCATCAATGCCGACGCCAAGCTCAAGGCGATCTTCATGAAGGACCAGGTCGACATGTTCGAGATGACCAAGCTCATCAGCGCCCAGCTGTCCTGAGTCAGTCGTTCAGAAACACGAGGCAGCGCGGGTGGACCCCGCGTTGCCTCGTGCTCTAAGCCCCCAAGCTACAGCCCGAGGCCTTCATCCACACCCAGGTGCAGGTTCATGCACTGCACGGCCGCCCCGCTGGCGCCCTTGCCCAAGTTGTCCAGTCTTGCCATCACGATGGCCTGTGCGCCGTTGGCGAACACCTGGATGTCGACCCGGTTGCTGTCGTTGCAGGCCTGCACGTCGTAGAAGCCCCCATCCAGGCCCTGTTCGTCGTTGAGCGGCAACACACGCACAAACGTCTCACCGGTGTACCGCGCCGCGTAGGCCGCATGAATGGCTTCGGCGCTGGCGTGTGAGCCCAGCTGGCCAAGGTGAAGCGGAATGCTGGCTGCCAGCCCCTTGTAATACGCTGCGACGATCGGCATGAAGATCGGCTTCACACTCAAGCGCCCGTGCGTCATGACCTCGGGGATGTGCTTGTGCGCCAGCCCCAACGCGTAGGGTCGCGGTGACGCCAACGCGGCGTTGCCGCCCGCCTGGTACTGCTCGATCATCTTCTTGCCGCCACCCGAATATCCGGTGATCGACGTCGCGCTCAGCGGCATGTCGGCTGGTAGCAGACCGGCATCGACCAGCGGCCGGATGAGCAACACCATCGCGCTGGCGTGACAGCCCGGGTTGGCAATCCGTTTGGCCTGGCGCAGGGCCTCGCGTTGGCCGGCGGCCAGTTCCGGCAGACCGTAGACCCAGCCGGCTTCGATGCGGTGCGCCGTGCTGGCGTCGATCAGGCAGGTGGCCGGGTTGTGCACCAGCGCCACCGCCTCGCGTGCCGCTGCATCAGGCAGGCACAGGAAGGCCACGTCGGCCGCGTTGAGCAAGCGCGCACGCTCGGTGCTGTCCTTGCGCTTGTCGGCGTCGATGCGCAGCAATTCGACGTCGTCGCGCGCCTCGAGGTACTCGTGAATGCGCAGGCCGGTCGTGCCTTCCTGGCCGTCGACATAGACGGTGTGTCTTTTCATGGCGATCTTGAAACGTGTGGGTGAGGAGGCGCTTCGCGCCGAGGCGAGTTCGCGGGCACGCGCAGCCGGGCTGCGCCACAGCGGCAAGAATACGGCATGGACAACACCCTGATTTCCTTGCACGACACCCGGGTGCTGCTGCTGCCCGGCTGGCTCGATTCCGGTGAGGGCCATTGGCAAACGCGCTGGGAGCAGTTGTACGGCTTCGAGTGCGTGCAACAGGCCGACTGGGTCTGGCCGCGTCGGGGTGACTGGCTGGCGCGGCTCGACGAGGTGGTGCTGGCCGACGATCGACCCGTGCTGTTGGCGGCACATAGCCTGGGCTGCCATCTGGTGGCGGCCTGGTCGGCCTGGAGCCGCCACACCAGTCGTGTCGCCGGCGCCTTGCTGGTGGCGCCGCCCGACACCGAGCGCGACGACACACCACCTCAACTGCACAGCTGGCGCCCCATGGTGCTCGAGCCGTTGAAGTTCACCGCCTGCGCCGTGGTGTCGAGCGACGACCCGTTTTGTGACGACGCCCGGGCCCGCGACATCTGTGCGCGATGGCGGGTCGGTCTGCGCACCGCTGGTGCGCGCGGCCACCTCAACGCCGACTCGGGCCTGGGTGACTGGCCCGAAGGGCTCGATCTGCTCAAACAGCTGTCGACGGCTGCGGCCCTCCCCTGAGGGTCGGGGGCACTGCCCGCCACATGACGGCCGCGAACCGTGAGCCGCGTCGACACGATCGCTGACAATCGCACCATGGTGATCAACAAGAAGCCCAAGGGACTTGGTCGTGGCCTCGAGGCCTTGCTCGGCCCGCAAGTGGTCGACAAACGTGCGTCGGGGGAACCCAACCCGCCGTCGGTGCTGCGTATTGCGCAGTTGCTGCCCGGCAAGTACCAGCCACGCACCCGCATGGACGAGGGCTCGCTGTTCGAACTGGCCGAAAGCATCAAGGCCCAGGGTGTGATGCAGCCCATCCTGGTGCGCCCGGTGGCCGCCAGCGACGGCCTGCCCATGTACGAGATCATTGCCGGCGAGCGCCGCTCGCGCGCCGCGCGCCTGGCTGGCCTGGACGAAGTGCCGGTGCTGGTGCGCGAGGTGCCCGACCAGGCGGCAGCAGCCATGGCGCTGATCGAGAACATCCAGCGCGAAGACCTCAATCCGCTCGAAGAGGCGCAGGGTGTGCACCGCCTCATCGACGAGTTCGGCCTCACACACGACGAGGCCGCCCAGGCCATCGGCCGCTCGCGCCCGGCCACCAGCAACCTGCTGCGCCTGCTCAACCTGGCCGAACCGGTGGCGCAGATGCTCATGGCGGGCGACATCGACATGGGTCATGCGCGTGCCCTGCTGCCGCTCGAAAAGGTGCGCCAGATCACCTGCGCGCACGAGATCGTGGCACGCAAGCTCTCGGTGCGCGAGGCCGAGAAAATGGCCAGCCGCACCGCCGTCGACGGTGGCGCCAAGCCCGTCGATGGGGCACGCACCAAGGACGCCAAATCGCGCGACCTGCTGCGCATCGAAGAACAACTCGCCGACCACCTGACCACCGCCGTCGAGATCCGTGTCAAGAAGCGCACCAAACGCGGCGAGCAAGGTGAGGTGGCGATCGCCTTCGGCTCCCTTGAAGAGCTCAACGGTCTGCTCGACAAGCTCGGCCTGCGCGAGACCTGAGGCGCCACACACATCGTGCGGTCGGACCCGGGTACCAGGGTGCCGCGTCACACTTGCAGGTGCCGTGAAATCTTAGTGCGCCACCGATCCGAACCTGAACCACGCCGAGCGTGTCGTGGGTCTATGGCAGGTCGTACCCTGCACGTGGGGCGGATAAGCATCAAGATCCAGGCATGGCAGTTGCTCGTTTGAAATAATCGGTGACGGCGGTCGGCTGCAGTGAAGCAATCCGCGTTGTAGCGTTGTATCGTCCCGATGAACGCACGGCAAATCGCCAGCTCGCTTATCGTCACGTCAACAGTCGTGCATTGAACGAAGTGTCGGGCGCACGAGTCGAGACACAGGTCAACGACAAGGATCCAGCCAGCAGCCAGACCGGACAGCCTCAGCAAAGCCACCCTGCAGCCGGTGGACGGAAAGCTCTGATGAAGCCTCGGGCCGTACAGGACGGAGGGACTTCATCAGATCTTCCCTCGTGATGCGGCGCAAGCCTCGCCGCACCTTCGCCTGACTTTCCTGGAGGCCCTGCATGGACGTGATCAGCAACTTCGCCGCGCGCTACGAGCGCACCCGTGAAGAAGAACTCAGCCTGGAGGACTACCTTGCCGAGTGCAAGCGCAATCCCCTGGCCTACGCCACCGCCCCCGAGCGCATGCTCAAGGCGATCGGCGAGCCGCAAAGTGTCGACACCCGCAACGATCCGCGCCTGTCGCGCATCTTTGCCAACAAGGTGATCAAGATCTACCCGGCCTTCGCCGAGTTCTACGGCATGGAGGATTCGATCGAGCAGGTCGTGTCCTACTTCAGGCACGCGGCCCAGGGGCTGGAAGAAAAGAAGCAGATTCTCTACCTGCTCGGACCGGTCGGCGGCGGCAAAAGCTCGATCGCCGAGCGCCTCAAGCAGCTCATGCAGGACGTGCCCTTTTACGCCATCAAGGGCTCGCCGGTGAACGAATCGCCGCTTGGGCTGTTCGATGCCGCCGAAGACGGCGCCATCCTCGAGAAGGAATTCGGCATTCCGCGCCGTTATCTCAATCGCATCCTCAGCCCCTGGGCGGTGAAGCGGCTCGACGAGTTCGGCGGCGACATCCGCAAGTTCAAGGTCGTCAAGCGTTACCCGAGCATTCTCAAGCAGGTGGGTATCGCCAAGACCGAACCGGGCGACGAGAACAATCAGGACATCTCGGCGCTGGTCGGCAAGGTCGACATTCGTAAACTCGAAACCTTTGCCCAGGATGACCCGGACGCCTACAGCTATTCCGGCGGTTTGTGCCTGGCCAACCAGGGCCTGCTCGAATTCGTCGAAATGTTCAAGGCGCCCATCAAGGTACTGCACCCACTGCTCACGGCCACCCAGGAAGGCAATTTCAAGGGCACCGAAGGTTTTGGCGCGATTCCTTTCGACGGCATCGTGCTGGCGCACAGCAATGAAAGCGAGTGGAAGGCGTTTCGCAACAACAAGAACAACGAGGCCTTCCTCGATCGCATCTACATCGTCAAGGTGCCCTATTGCCTGCGTGTCAGTGAAGAAACCAAGATCTACGAAAAACTCATTCGTGGATCGTCGCTGGCCGCCGCCAAGTGTGCGCCGGGCACACTCAAGATGATGAGCCAGTTTGCCATCTTGACGCGCCTGAAGGAGCCCGAGAACTCGAGCCTGTATTCGAAGATGCAGGTCTACGACGGCGAAAACCTCAAGGACACCGATCCACGCGCCAAGAGTTATCAGGAATACCGCGACTACGCTGGTGTCGACGAAGGCATGAGTGGCATCAGCACGCGCTTCGCCTACAAGATCCTGTCCAAGGTCTTCAATTTCGATAGCCAGGAAATCGCCGCCAACCCGGTGCACCTGATGTACGTCCTCGAGCAGCAGATCGAACGCGAGCAGTTTCCGCCCGAGTTCGAGCAGAAGTACATCGGCTACATCAAGGAATTGCTGGCGCCGCGTTATGCGGAGTTCATCGGCAAGGAGATCCAGACCGCCTACCTCGAAAGTTACAGCGAATACGGCCAGAACATCTTCGATCGGTATGTCACCTACGCCGATTACTGGATCCAGGATCAGGAATACCGCGACACCGATACCGGTGAGGTGTTCGATCGTGCCTCGCTGAACGGCGAGCTCGAGAAGATCGAGAAACCAGCCGGGATCGCCAACCCGAAGGATTTCAGAAACGAGATCGTCAACTTCGTGCTGCGTGCACGTGCCAACAACGCTGGCAACAATCCGGTCTGGACCAGCTACGAAAAGCTGCGCACGGTGATCGAGAAGAAGATGTTCTCGAATACCGAAGAACTGCTGCCGGTCATCAGCTTCAATGCCAAGGCCAGCGCCGACGAAGCCAAGAAACACGAGGACTTCGTCAACCGCATGGTCGCCAAGGGCTACACCGGTAAACAGGTGCGACTGCTGTGTGAATGGTATCTGCGCGTGCGCAAGTCGAGTTGAGCAGGAAGCCGCCGAGGAAACCGATCGATGCTTCAGCAAATCATAGACCGCAGGTTGGCCGGCAAGAACAAGTCGATCGGCAACCGCGAACGTTTTCTGCGCCGTTACAAGGAGCAGATTCGCGGCGCCGTGCGGCGTGCCATCGATGGCCGCGGCATTCGTGATCTGGAGCGCGGTGAAGAGATCCGTATCCCGAAGAAGGACCTCAACGAGCCGGTTTTCCACCACGGTCAGGGCGGTGTGCGCGACATCGTGCACCCAGGCAACCGTGAATACATCCGGGGCGATCGCATCGAGCGACCCAAGGGCGGCGGAGGCTCCGGCGGCAAGGGCGGTGGCCAGGCCAGCGACTCGGGTGAAGGCGACGACGACTTCGTCTTCAGCCTGAGCAAGGAAGAGTTCATGCAGGTCTTCTTCGATGACCTGGCATTGCCTCACCTGATCCGTACCCAACTCGCCGAAACCCCCGAGTGGAAATCCCATCGGGCCGGCCTGACGAGTGACGGCACCCCCAACAATCTGCACGTCGTGAGGTCGATGCGGGGCGCGCTGGGTCGCCGCATCGCGCTGGGAGCGAGCAGTCGGCGCGAACTGCACGAACTCGAAGCCGAGTTGCTTGAACTGCAGGGCCAGCCCGCCACCATCGTCACCAGTGCGCGGATCGTCGAACTCGAGGAGTTGATCAAACACCTACGCGGGCGTATTGCCGGCATACCGTTTCTCGATCCCATCGATCTTCGTTTTCGCAACCGCGTCAAGGTGCCGGTGCCGACGTCGAAGGCGGTGATGTTCTGCCTGATGGACGTGTCTGGCTCGATGGACGAAGGCCGCAAGGAGTTGTCCAAACGATTCTTCATCCTGCTCTACCTGTTCCTGACGCGCCATTACGAAAAGATCGAAATTGTCTTCATCCGCCATCACACACAGGCTCAAGAGGTCGACGAAGAGGGTTTTTTCCACTCCACCGAAACCGGTGGCACGGTGGTATCGAGCGCGCTGGTGTTGATGGAAGAAATCATCCGGGCACGTTTTCCGAGTGATCAATGGAATATCTACGGCGCCCAGGCAAGTGACGGCGACAACTGGCATCACGACAGCGGTCGTTGCCGCGAACTGCTCGAGCAGAAGATCCTGCCGCTCTGTCGGTATTACGCCTACGTTCAGGTGGCCGAGCCCGAGCAGAACCTCTGGGAAGAATACGTGCGGCTCGCTGCAGTAAGCGGCAAACATTTTGCGATGCGCAAGGTCACCGAAGCCGCACAGATCTACCCTGTGTTTCGTGACCTGTTCAAGAAAGAAGGAGTCCAGGCATGAGCGCATTCGACCGGGTCCTCATGAAGGACTTGATGGCCGGCCCGGTGCCATTGCCGGAGCGCTCCGCCAAACCCTTGCCGGCGCCCAGCGACTGGAGTTTCGAGCTGATCGATCAATATCACGAGGTGATCAAGCATACGGCCGAGCGATTTGGTCTGGATACTTATCCAAACCAGCTCGAGATTATCACGGCTGAACAGATGATGGATGCCTACGCCAGCGTCGGCATGCCCGTGAACTATCGGCACTGGAGCTACGGCAAGGAGTTCATCTCGACCGAGAAGAATTATCGGCGTGGCCATATGGGGCTGGCCTACGAGATTGTCATCAACAGCAATCCGTGTATCAGCTATCTCATGGAAGAAAACACCATGGCGATGCAGGCGCTGGTGATTGCACATGCGGCATATGGCCACAACAGTTTCTTCAAGGGCAATTACCTGTTTCGCATGTGGACCGATGCGTCGTCCATCATCGATTACCTGGTTTACGCCAAGAACTATGTGGCGGCCTGCGAGGAAAAACATGGCCTGGATACCGTCGAAGCATTTCTGGACAGCTGCCACGCCCTCATGAACCATGGCGTCGACCGTTATCGGCGGCCCAGTCGTAAATCACTTGCTCAGGAACTGGCTGAGCGCAAGGACCGCGAGTCATATGCCCAGCGGCAGGTCAACGACCTCTGGCGCACCTTGCCACGCAAGGCCGATCGGCCCGAAGAACTGCAGGAGGCACGGCGGTTCCCCGAAGAGCCACAAGAAAACCTGCTGTATTTCATCGAGAAGAACGCGCCGTTGCTGGAGCCCTGGCAACGCGAGGTTGTGCGTATTGTGCGCAAGGTCGCGCAGTATTTCTACCCTCAGCGTCAGAGCCAGGTGATGAACGAAGGATGGGCCACCTTCTGGCACCACAAGATACTCAATACAATGTACGACGACGGTTATCTCACCGACGGTGTGATGATCGAATGGCTCAAGTCACATACCAACGTGGTGTATCAGCCGCGGGTCGGTGAACGTGGTTACAGCGGCCTCAACCCCTATGCCTTGGGTTTTGCCATGTACACCGATATCAAACGGATTTGCGACAAGCCGACCGACGAGGATCGCCAGTGGTTTCCCGAGATCGCTGGCAGCCCCTGGTTGCCGACACTTGACCACGCCATGCGCAATTACAAGGACGAGAGTTTTGTCGGGCAGTTTCTGAGCCCGCGCCTGATGCGCGAATTCCGCCTATTCGCCATCACCGACGACGAACGTGCCAGTGAACTCGAGGTGTCGGCCATCCATGACGAGGCGGGTTATCGCGACCTGCGCCAGTCGCTTGCCCACCAATATGATCTGGGTTCGCGTGAGCCCAATATCCAGGTCTGGAACGTCAATCTGCGCGGCGATCGGTCGCTCACGCTGAGGCATTTCCAGCACAAGGATCGGCCACTCGACGAATCGGCGCAAGAAGTGTTGCGGCACGTCGCCCGCCTGTGGGGATTCGGTGTGCACCTCGAAAGTGTCAACAGCGCAGCTGCGGTGACCAAACGCTGGTCGGTGCCCGCGCCGGCGCATTGATGGGGATAGTCCTGACTTCGATCGATATTGCCCCGCTACCTGAACCTACGCCTGTACCGGCGAAACAGGCCAAACGACCACCGGCCAATCCGCAGAAATTCGCCGTCGAGAATCGCGCCAGTGCCATCGACGGCTTGGGTGCTTTTGCGGCCGAGGCGATACCGGCCTACAAGAAGATCGGCGAGATACGCGGTGAGTCGATCAGCATTCGCGAGGCGCACAAACGGGTGCGCGGCCAGGCTCGCATCATGATGATCGAGGTCTCCGACAAGCGCGCCGTCGATGCCTCGGCGTCGACCGACGCCTTGCGCTACACCAACCACTCGTGTACGCCCAACACCGTGCTGCGTATCCGTCAGGGGCGCGTCGAGATCTACGCCATGCGCGCCATCTCGGCGGGTGAGGAACTCACGGCCGACTACGGTGAAACCCATCACGCCGGCACGCTGCGCTGTCGGTGTGGCGCTGCCAACTGCAAGGGCGCCTTGTAAGCTGCGCGCCCGGCTCTGATTGGCACGGCGCTTCGCAGTCCCTCGTCATGTTCGACCCCTTGTCCCTGCACACGCTGACGCGGCTCGGTGAAGCCCAGATCCTGCTGCCCGCCGCGGTGCTGGGCCTGGTGGCTGCCGGGCGCGCCGGGCTGCCCGCTACCGTGCAGTGGATGGTGCTGACCGGCGTTGGCGCCAGCCTGACCTTGCTCAGCAAGCTCGCCTTCATCGGTTGGGGTGTGGGGTGGGCGTGGGCCGATTTCACGGGCGTGTCGGGCCACACCTTGTTCGCCTCGGCGGTGTTGCCGCCGCTTGCGCTGCTGCTGTCCCAGGGGCGCACGGCCGCCACGCGCAGCGCAGCCATCGGGCTGGCGATCACCCTGGCTGCCGCGGTGGGTGTGTCGCGTGTGCAGCTGGGGGCACACAGTGTGTCCGAGGTGCTGGCGGGCTGGGCGCTGGGTGGCGCCACCGCAGCACTGGCCTGGCCTGGCCTCAGCCGGCTGGTGCATCGGTCCGGTCAGCCAGCCCACAGTTGGCCGGCGCTGGCCGTGTTGCTGTGGGGCGTGTTGGCGGTGGAACAGGCGGCGCCGTCACGCAGCCATGAACGTGTCACGGCGCTGGCGCTGCATCTGTCGGGCCGCAGCGAGCCGTATCAACGCGCCGATCTGCACCGCGACGCTGCAGCGCTGCATGCGCCGCGGGCCAGCGGATGGATGACCGACGCGCGCATCGCGGGCCTCAGGCGCTGAAGATCTTGCCGGGGTTCATGATGTTCTTCGGGTCCAGCGCCTGTTTCACCGCACGCATCATGGCCACGGTGGCCAGGCCGGCTTCGTCGATCAGGAACCCCATCTTGTGCAGGCCGATGCCGTGTTCGCCGGTGCAGGTGCCTTCGAGCTCGAGCGCGCGCGCCACCAGCTGTTGATTGAGCGTTTCGGCTCGCAGCGATTCGTCCGGGTCGTTCGGGTCGATCAGGTAGCCGACGTGGAAGTTGCCGTCGCCCACATGGCCGACGATGAAATACGGGATGCCGCTGGCTTCCACCTCGGCGGCGGTGTCGATCAGGCATTCGGCCAGGCGCGAGATCGGCACGCAGGTGTCGGTGCTGATGCAGCGGCAGCCCGGGCGCATCTGCAGCGCGGCGAAGTAGGCGTGGTGCCGCGCCGTCCACAGGCGCGTGCGCTCCTCGGGTGTGCTGGCCCACTCGAAGGCCTGGCCGCCGTGATCGGCGGCGATCTCCTGCACCATGGTGGCTTGTTCGGCCACGCTGGCTGTGGTGCCGTGAAACTCCATCAGCAGCATCGGCTCTTCGCGCAGGGTGAGCTTTTCGCGGCGGTTAACGGCGCGGATGGCGTTGGGGTCGAGCAGCTCGCAGCGTGCGATCGGCACACCCATCTGGATGATGGCGATGGTGGTGTCCACCGCCGCCTTGATGCTGGGGAAGTTGCACACCGCCGCCGAGGCCGCCTCGGGTTGCGGGTACAGGCGCAGCGTGACCTCGGTGATCACACCCAGCGTGCCTTCGCTGCCCACCATCAGGCGCGTCAGGTCGTAGCCGGCGCTCGACTTGCGAGCGCGGGTGCCGGTGCGCACGATCTCGCCGGCGGCCGTCACCACGGTGAGCGCCAGCACGTTTTCGCGCATGGTGCCGTAGCGCACGGCGTTGGTGCCCGAGGCACGTGTGGCCGTCATGCCGCCGATGCTGGCGTCGGCGCCCGGGTCGATCGGAAAGAACAAGCCGCTGTGGCGGATCTCGTTGTTGAGCTGCATGCGCGTCACGCCGGCCTGCACGGTGACGGTGAGGTCTTCGGCGTTCAGGCGCAGCACCTTGTTCATGCGACCCAGGTCGATCGACACGCCGCCCTGCACCGCCAGCAGATGGCCTTCGAGTGACGACCCCACGCCGAAGGGGATGACCGGCACGGCGTAACGATCGGCCAGTTGCACGACAGCGGCGACGTCCTCGTTGCTCTCGCAGAACACCACCACGTCGGGCGGCGCAGCGTCATAGGCCGATTCGTCGCGGCCATGTTGTGCACACACGGCAGCGGCGGTGGAGCAACTGGCGCCGAAACGCTCACGCAGCGCCTCGATCATGGCCGGCGGTGGCGGGCGGCGCGGCAGGGCGTGGGATTGCCACTCGAGCGTGTGGGGGGCGTTCATGCGAGGTCTCCGTTTGAGCGCAACGTGTCGGGTGGGTGACCTTTGGCGGCGCTTGTCTGCTGGTCTGGTGGGCGGGGTACCGGCCTGGCGGCCGGCCCACGTCTCGGCCTGATTCTATGGATCACCCCCCACTCCGGCTGGCGCCAGGGTCGGCGTGTGGGGCAACGTGTGGGTCGGGCGACAAGTGCGCACGAATGCACAGTCGCCACCCAGCCGGCATGCGTGCTTGTTACGCGCCTTTCGTATCGGCGATGTTTGTGTGGGGGCTTCACCCACACACTGCCGGCTCAGTTGTCGCCACCACCTTGCGGGAGATCACCGATGAACAAGAATGCCCATGCCTGGCGCCTGGCGCCACTGGCCCTGGCAGCCGGCCTGGCCCTGTCGGCCCACGCCTTGCAGCCCGAAGTTGCCTCGGTCGGCCCCGGCCCCGACCCGGACGCCACCGACCGGCTGATCGTCAAGTACCGCCGCCACACCCACCACGACGGGATCGACGCCGCCGCCTTGTCCGGAGCCGAACGTGCCGCGGCACGCGCCGGCTCGGCGGTGAGGCATATGCGCCGCACGGGTGATGGCTCCCACGTGTTGCGCCTCAATCAGCGCCTGAGCCTTGAGCGGGTGCGCCAGCTCGCCGCCGAGATCCAGGCTGGCGACGCCGATGTCGACTACGCCGAGCCGGACCGCATCATGCGTATCCAGCTGGTGCCCAACGATGTCTCGTACACCGCGCAGTGGAACTACTACGAACCCGCCGGCGGCCTGAACCTGCCGGCAGCCTGGGACAAGTCGACCGGCGCGGGCGTGGTGGTCGCGGTGATCGACACCGGTTACCGGCCACATGCCGATCTGGCCGCCAATATCGTGCCGGGCTACGACTTCATCACTTCGTCGGTGGTGGGCAACGACGGCAACGGCCGTGATGCCGATGCCAGCGATCCGGGCGACGGTGTCAATGCCGGTGAATGTGGTGCCGGCCAGCCGGCCGACAACAGCAGCTGGCACGGCACCCATGTGGCGGGCACGATCGCCGCGCGTACCAACAACGGTGTCGGTGTGGCCGGCGTGGCCTTCGGCGCCAAGGTGCTGCCGGTGCGGGTGCTGGGCAAATGTGGCGGCTTCACGTCAGACATTGCCGACGCCATCATCTGGGCGTCGGGCGGCACGGTGCCCGGCATACCCGCCAACCCCAACCCGGCGCGGGTGATCAACATGTCGCTCGGCGGTTCGGGCGCCTGCGACACCGCGTCGCAAAACGCCATCACCAGCGCACGCAGCCGCGGCACGGTGGTGGTGGTGGCAGCAGGCAACTCGAACGTCAACACGTCGAATGCCTCACCTGCCAATTGCAGCGGTGTGGTGGCGGTGGGTGCCGTCGGGCGCAGCGGCGCACGGGCGTTTTATTCGAACTACGGCTCGCTGGTCGATGTGGCGGCGCCCGGCGGCGACCAGAGCACCGGCACGTCCAACGGCATCCTGTCGACGCTGAACTCCGGCGCACGGGCACCGGGCGCCGACACCTACGCCTACTACCAGGGCACCTCGATGGCCACGCCGCATGTGGCGGGTGTGGCCGCGCTGATGCTGGCAGCCAAACCCACTCTCACGCCCGACCAGATCGAGGCCATGCTCAAGTCGAGCGCCCGGCCACTGCCGGTGGCCTGCTCGCTGGGTTGCGGCGCCGGCATCGTCGATGCCAACGCGGCGGTCAATGTCGCCCTGGGCACCACCACCGCTCCCCCGCCGCCTCCTCCGCCCCCGCCCCCGCCCCCTGTCGGCACGGTGGCCGAGCTCGAGCCCAACAACAGCCGTACGTCGGCCCAGACGCTGGCCGGTGCGGTCACGGTCAACGGCAGGGTCGGCGCCTCGACCGACACCGACTACTACCGCGTCAGCATTCCGGCTGGACGCAGTGTGGTGATCACACTGACCCCCAACGCCGGTGCCGACTACGACCTCAGCGCCTACAACTCGGCTGGCTCCCGCATCGCCACCAGCATCAACGGCGTCGGCAAGGTCGACTCGGTCACGTTGACCAACAGGTCTACCACCGCGGCCGCCACCGCCTATGCACGGGTGATCTACTACAGCGGGGGTGTCGGCACCAACGGCAGTTACACCCTGAAGGTGCAGTAGCCGCGCGGGTAGGATGGTCAGTGCGCGCTGGCAAGCTCGGCCTGCACCACTGGTGCCCCCTGGGGTAGGGCGGCGTTGACGGGCGCGGCAGCAGTGGGTTCACCGAGCAGACGGGTCCAGATCCGGGCCGGCAAGGGCCTGGCCAGCACGGCGCCCTGGTAGGCGTCGCAGCCCGTGCCGTTCAGCACGTCGAGTTCGGCCTCATGGTCGACCGATCGGGCAATCAGCCGCATCGCCATGGCGTGCGCCAGGCCGGCCAGCGCCAGCAAGCTGGTGCGGGCCGGGCCGCGGCTGACGGTGATGTCGCCGATGTCGGCCAGGTCGACCACCAGCGCCGACACACGCAGATGTCTGCAGGCGGTCAGGCTCACCAGGTCGACCCGGGCGGCGTCGGCGATCAGGGTGATGCCGGCGCTGTCCAGCAGATGTGCGGTGTCGTCGCACAACGCGGCCAGGCTGTCCTGACCGAGTTCGAGTGCCAGGCAATTGCCGGGCAGGCGGTAGCGACCGAGCAGGTCGAGCAACTCGATCGCGAAGTCGCTGTGCGCCAGCAGTTCGGCGGGCAGGCGCAGGCTGAGTCTGGGCACGGCCACACCATCGTCGCGCCAGCGGCGCAGCTGGGCGCAGGTGCGCCCCAGCATCTCGCGGCCAAGCGCCTCGGCCAGCCCATGCTGGCGCGCCAGTGTCTCGAGCCCGGGGCCGACCAGGCCACCCGGACGACGTGTGCCGACCCGACGCTCGCGCCTGGTTGGCGCATCACCCGCCGGGGGCGCGACCGGTTCGCCCACAGTGGATGCCGAATCCGATGTCGTGGCGCTGTCGAGCCGATCGCCGATGCGACGCGGCCAGCTCAGCTGCACCTGTGCGCCGCACAAAGCCCCGTTACGCAGATCGGCCCGGCCTTGCAGGCTGAGCTCGAGGCCGCCGGAGCCCAGGGCGGCGGCCAATGCGCGGCCTTCGGTCAGGTCGTCGCGGCTTCGTGTGGTGATGTCGCGGCTGTAGATCTGGCAACAGCCCACGCCCCGCCCGCGTGCCTGGGCGCTGGCGGCGCTGGCAGCCGCCAGGAGGTGATCGATCTGGTCGGCATCAACCGGAAACAGGCACAAGCCAGCACAGACTTCGAGCGGCAGTTCGGGTGACCTGACCCCGGCCACGCTGTTGCCCGTGGCCAGGTGGGGAGGCCCTGCCATGCGCCGATGGGTGCCGGGCGACAGCAGCTGCATCAGATGCCGCGCCCACCCCAGGGCCGCGGCGCTGGACGACACCGGATCGATGACGATCCAGGCCTGGCCGCTGGCGTCGATGTCGACCACCGACTGAGCGGGCAACGCTGCGAGCAGCCGCGCCGCCAGGGTGTCGAGCAAATCCTTGGCGGCCAGGTGGACGCGCTGCGCAGGTGAGGCGCCACCGGTGTCGCCGTAACTGGCCGCGGCGTTGTCGCCAGGCGCCGGATCTTGTGCATGCGCCAGGTCGAGCCAGCGCGGCAAGCCATCCAGGCGCAGATGGATCAAGGCGCCGCTGGTGCTGCCAGCGGCGCACCGGCCCAGTGCCGCGGTCAGGCCTGCGCGCACGGTATGGATAGCTGGGCGGTCACCGCTCGGTGTGTCGATACACCTGGCGTGGCTGGCCCCCACAGGGCCTGCGTCTGGGCGTGTGGCGACGGTCTGGCGGGCGCCGGACGCACCAGTCGACTTCTGAGCGGCGCCTGCGCTGCGCTGAGAGACCCGGTGGACGGTCACGGTGGCCGGCTGCGACAGGTCGAGGTCGATGCCGGTCGGCTGCGCCGCGGCCAGGGTGCGACGCCAGTGCACGCCGGGCGCCGTTGCGTAGGCGGACGGCACGACGGTTGCCGCAAGCTGGCGGCGGACAAGGTGGTGTGAGGTGGTCATGCGGGGCCTGGCGGTGGGGCTGGACGACGCCGCGGCGAGTGCCGGGTTCCATGGCTTATCGGCGCCTCAGGGCGCCGGATGTAGGTCTGCCGGCGCTGTACCCGCGTGGCCGTGATGCACGCCGCGCAAGTGCAGGTCGCGCCCGCCGAGTGCCGGGCCCTAGAATCGGCCGCTTTGTCTGCGTCGCAGGAGTTCTACCGTGTTCATTTCCAACGCCTTTGCCCAAGCACCCGCTGCCGCTCCTGCTGGCGGCTCGTCCCTCATGAGCATGCTGCCTCTGGTGCTGATGTTCGTGGTGCTGTACTTCGTCATGATTCGTCCCCAGATGAAGAAGCAGAAGGAACACAAGGCCATGATCGACGCCATCGCCAAGGGCGACGAGGTGGTCACCTCCGGCGGCATGCTGGGCAAGATCACCAAGGTGGGCGACATCTACCTGAGCCTCGAAGTGGCCAACGGCGTCGAGGTGCAGTGCCAGCGCGGCGCCGTGATCCAGGTTCTGCCCAAGGGCACCGTCAAGTAAGCGGCCCCGTCTGCCGCAGCGCCAGGGGCGAAGCCGCCCCGCGCTGTTGCCGCTTGCCCGCAAGGAAATCGCATGAATCGTTACCCCTGGTGGAAATATCTGATCCTGGCGCTGGCCGTGGTGATCGGGGCGCTCTACACCCTGCCCAATTTCTTTGGAGAAGCGCCTGCCGTGCAGGTGTCCAGCGGCAAGGCGACGGTGAAGGTCGAATCCGAGCTGCTGGCACGCGTCGTCAGCGCGCTCGACCAGGCGGCGATCAAGGCTGATTTCGTGCTGCTCGAAGGCACGTCGGTGCGCGCCCGTTTCGGCGATACCGATACCCAGCTCAAGGCTCGAGACGCCATCGCCAAGGCCGTCAATCCCGACCCGAGCGATCCGAGCTACATCGTGGCACTCAACCTGGTGTCGCGTTCGCCGCACTGGCTGACCAGCCTGAATGCCCTGCCGATGTACCTGGGGCTGGACCTGCGCGGTGGTGTGCACTTCCTGATGCAGGTCGACATGCAGGCGGCGCTCACCAAGAAGGCCGAGTCGCTGGCTGGCGACATCCGCAGCCAATTGCGTGACAAGAACATTCGCCATGCCGGCATCAGCCGCAACGGCCAGACGGTGGAGCTGCGGTTTCGTGAGCCCGAGGTTCGCAAGGCTGCGCTCACGTTGCTGAGTGAGCAGTTGCCCGACCTCGACTGGCGCGAGGTCGACGACGGCACCGAACCCAAGTTGGTCGCTCAGCTCAAGCTCGACGCCGGTCGGCGTGTGCAGGATCAGGCGATCAAGCAAAACATCACCACGTTGCACAACCGCATCAACGAACTCGGCGTGGCCGAGCCGGTGATCCAGCAGCAAGGCATCGACCGGGTGGTCGTGCAACTGCCCGGCGTGCAGGACGTGGCCAAGGCCAAGGACATCATCGGACGCACTGCCACACTCGAAGTGCGTATGGTCGACGACAGCGCCGAAGCCGCAGCTGCGGCCAGCGGCGGCGGGCCGGTGCCCTTCGGCACCGAGCGCTACAACGAACGCGGCGGGCTCCCCATCATCGTCAAGCGCCAGGTGGTGCTGACCGGCGAGAACCTCACCGACGCACAGCCGGGCTTCGACGACACCCAGCAGCCGGCCGTGCACCTCACGCTCGATGCACGCGGCTCACGCATCTTTCGCGACGTGACACGCGAAAGCATCGGCAAACGCATGGCCATCCTGCTGTTCGAGAAGGGCAAGGGCGAGGTCGTGACTGCACCGGTGATCCGCAGCGAGATCGGCGGCGGACGCGTGCAGATCTCGGGCGCGATGACACCGATCGAAGCTGCCGACACGGCGCTGCTGCTGCGCGCCGGCTCGCTGGCCGCGCCGATGGAAATCATCGAGGAACGCCTCATCGGCCCCAGCCTGGGCGCCGAGAACATCGCCAAGGGCTTCGACAGCGTGCTGTACGGCTTTGTCGCCATTGCCGTGTTCATGTGTCTGTACTACATGTTGTTCGGTGTGTTCTCGACGCTGGCACTGGCCGTGAACCTGCTGCTGCTGGTGGCGATTCTGTCGATGTTGCAAGCCACCCTCACACTGCCGGGAATCGCGGCCATTGCCCTGGTGCTCGGCATGGCCATCGACGCCAACGTGCTGATCAACGAGCGGGTGCGCGAGGAGTTGCGCGCCGGCTCTTCGCCGCAGGCCGCCATCCATACCGGCTACGAACGGGCCTGGGCCACCATTCTCGACTCCAACGTCACCACGTTGATTGCCGGTGTGGCCTTGCTGGCCTTCGGTTCGGGCCCGGTGCGCGGCTTCGCGGTGGTGCATTGCCTGGGCATCATGACGTCGATGTTCTCGGCCGTGTTGTTCTCGCGTGGGCTGGTGAACCTGTGGTACGGCCGCAAGAAGAAGCTGCAATCCGTGTCGATCGGCCAGGTCTGGAAGCCTGACGCGTTATGACCCTGACCACATGATGAGCCGCCGCATCCGCGCCGACCGGCCGGGTGCACCGCAGACTCTCGAGGACAACTGATGGAATTTTTCCGGATCAAGCGCGACATCCCGTTCATGCGGCACGCGCTGGTGTTCAACCTCATCTCGGCGCTGACATTTCTCGCCGCGGTGTTCTTTCTTTTCTCGCGCGGCTTGCACCTGTCGATCGAGTTCACCGGCGGCACGGTGATCGAGGTCGGCTACGCGCAAAGCGCCAACATCGTGAAGGTGCGCGAGACGGTCGAGGCCATGAAGTTCGGCGAGGTTCAGGTGCAGAACTTCGGCACCTCGCGCGACGTGTTGATCCGCCTGCCGCTGCGTCCCGACGTCAAGCAGGCCGACGTGGTCGGCCGCGTCTTCGCCGAACTGTGCAAGGTCGAGCAAGGTCAGGTGACGCAGCGCCAGTTCACCAGCGACAAGGGTGAATCGGTGAGCCGTCAGGTGTGCGAGGTCAATGGGGCCGAGCCGGTGCGGCTGTCTCGCAGCGAGTTCGTCGGCCCTCAGGTCGGGCGTGAACTGGCCGAGGACGGTGCCAAGGCGCTGGCCTTCGTGGTCATCGGCATCATGATCTACCTGGCCTTTCGCTTCGAATGGAAGTTCTCGGTGGCGGCCATCGTCGCCAACCTGCACGACGTGATCATCATTCTGGGCTTCTTCGCCTACTTCCAGTGGGAGTTCTCGCTGTCGGTGCTGGCGGCGGTGCTGGCTGTGCTGGGGTACTCGGTCAACGAGTCGGTGGTGATCTTCGACCGGATCCGCGAGGCCTTCCGCAAGTTCCGCAAGATGAATACGCAGGAGGTGATCGACCACGCCATCACCAGCACGATGAGCCGCACCATCATCACCCACGGGTCCACACAGATGATGGTGTTGTCGATGTTGCTGTTCGGCGGCCCGACGCTGCACTACTTTGCGCTGGCCCTGACCATCGGCATCCTGTTCGGCATCTATTCGTCGGTCTTCGTCGCTGCGGCCATCGCGATGTGGTTGGGTGTCAAACGTGAAGATCTCGTCAGCAGTGGTATCAAGGACCAGGACCCCAACGATCCGAACGCCGGGGCCGTGGTGTAGAGTCAGCCGCGCCTCGCAACCCTGATCTTCACGCCCGCCGCCGCCCTCGTCCATGGTGACCGCCGCACCGACTCCCGCTCTCGCCGCACAGGCCAGGCGTCATTACGTCGAGGTGCTGGTTCGTGAGTTGCCGCCCTTGGTGCGGGCCACCATCAACGCGGTGCGCGAGCTGATGAGCCAGGTGGGCTCGCCCGACCAGATCACGCGGCGCCGCGACCTGGTGCTCGACCTGCCACGGATGGCGCCGCGCTGGCAGCAGGCCATGACGACCAGTGTGCGCGCCGCCCTGTTGCCGCACCCGCCCGGCACGAGCCAGAACGCTTTTGCGCCGACCATGATGGCCAAGGATCTGGCGCTGGTCGACGACGACACGATCGAGATCGAGATTCTTGGCTCCCGGCTGGGCCTGGCCATGATGGACAAGGCCTCGTGGGAGTTCGCCGACCTGCGTTTTCGCATGTCCTCGCTCGAACGGCGCGAGGAACTCGATGTGCACGACGTTTTGCGTCCCAATGTGATGGCGCGACTGGCCATCGACGCGTGGCGCGCCGCTGGCCTCACCATCGAACATTGGCGCACGGCGCAACACATCCTGCACGAAGAGTTTTCGGCCCTGGTGCAGGAGGCGTTCCACGAGTGCAACCGCTGGTTGATCGAACAACGCGTCTGCCCGGACGTCAACCTGCGACCGTTCATCCGGCGAGGCCGTGACCTGAGCGGAGCGCCGCTGGCCTCGGCCAACCAGACCGGAGCGGGCGCGCAGGCGTCTGGCGCGTCGACCCTGGGTGCCAACCCGGCCGGTCCGCAAGGCCGGTCAGGAAATGCCGGGCCCGGCGCTGCGTCGCAGGCCAGCAGCCGCGGTGACGACCTGCGCAACGCGCCGGTCCAACCGCCGCAGCCTTCCGGACAGGCACCCAAACCCAAGTTCCCCACGCCGGGCAGCTTGCACAAACCACCGTCGTCGAGCAGCGACGACACCACCATGTTCGCCGCCACCGAACTCAGCCCCGGGCTGGGTGCCCGTGGGGGCTCGGCGCGTGGTTCGGGTGGTGGGTCGACGATGGGGCTGGGCGGCGGCGGCACCGAGGTGGGCCGCGCTGCGGTGCACGAAGAAACCCGCATGATGACCCGCTCGGGCCTGCTGGCGCGCGGGCTCGAACATGCCGAGGCGGTGATCGGCCGCCTCAATCGGCTGGTGGTGCGGCAGGTACCCGAGTTCGGCGGCTCGACGATCGCCCAGCCGCACGCTGCCTCGCCGCAGTTGCGCGCCGCCATCGGTGCGGCGCAGGCCGCGATGCAGCAGCGCTTCGATTCGCCGGCCGGTGGTGGCACTGGCACGATCGCCCAGGCCGAGGCGGCCGCTGCCTTCAATCCCCCTGTGTTGCTGCGCGAGATGCAGCAGCGCAAGCAGGAGCTCAAGGACGCGGCGACCACCCCGGTCGAGCGCGCCACCATCGAGGTGGTGGCCCTGATGTTCCAGGCGCTGCTGACGGAAGAGCGTATTCCGCCTGTCATTCGCGTGTGGTTCGCCCGCCTGCAGATGCCGGTGCTGCGCGTGGCCATCGTCGAGCCCGACTTCTTCGCCACCATCGACCATCCGGCACGCAAACTCATCGACCGCATGGGTGCGTGTGTGATGGGCTTCGAAGGCGGCGACGTCGGTCTGAGCGACGAGCCGCTCGAAAAAGAGATCAAACGTGTCGTGCAGGTGGTCGAGGCCTATCCGGACACCGGTCGGCGTGTCTTCCAGACCGTGCTGACCGAGTTCGAGCGTTTCCTCGAGAACTACTTCAAGACCACCCACGCCGCGGCGAGCAAGGGTGTGTCGCTGGCGCAGCAGATCGAACAGCGCGAAACACTCGCGATCCAGTACACGATCGAGATGCGCAAGATGCTCAATGCCGTGCCGGTGCACGACGGTGTGCGCGAGTTCTTGTTCCAGGTCTGGGCGGATGTGCTGGCGACCACGGCGGTCAAGGCCGGTCAGAGCAGCGACCAGACCAAACGTATGCACAAGGGTGCGGCCGAGCTGATCTGGCTGGCCAGCGCCAAGGTGTCGCGCGAGGAGCGCTCCGAGGCGATCCGCCGCCTGCCGCCGTTGCTCAAGCTGATGCGTGAAGGCATGGGTGCCGCCGGTGTGCCCGACGCCAAGCAGGACGAATACATCCAGGCGCTCAACAATGCGCTGGCCGCGGCGTTTTCGGCGCGCAGTGCCACGATCCCGACCGAACGCCTCGACGAGTTGCGCATGCAGCTCGAGACACTCGAAGACCTGCTGCCCGAAGTGGGCAATGTCGAGATCGACGAGTCGATGGTGCGTGACCTGTCGGGCGAGCAGACGCAGGGGCTCGAAGTGGTGTCCGAAGGCGGCTCGATGCCCACGCCGGCCATCATCTCGTGGGCGCGTGACCTGCAGGTTGGCACCTGGTTCAAGCTCGACTACAACAAACGCATCGACCCGGTGCAGCTGGCCTGGCAGGGCATGCGCAAGCAACTCAGCCTGTTCGTGGCGCCGCAGGGCCGCGCCCTGATGTTCCAGCAACACCGCCTGGCGAGTTACCTGCAGGCCGGCCTGCTCGTGCCGGCGCAGGAAGAATCCCTCACCGTGCGCGCTACCCGCGACGCCCTCGCCAAGCTCGACGCCGATCCGCAGCGCCTGCTGCAGTAGCCAGCCGCCGTTCTGCCGCGGCGGACATGAAAAAGGCGCCTTCGAGGCGCCTTGTCGTTGGTGTCGCCAGCAGCTCAGTGAATCAGCCGCTCGCTGGCATCGACGAACAGTTCGTCGAGGATGAGTGCGTCGGGTTCTTCACCGAGGCTCCAGAACACCATCAGCACGATGATCTTGAGGTCTTCGAGTGCCACGGGTCCGCCGGGGATGGCCATGGCGCGGTCGACGACGATCTCGCGCATCGACGGCGGCAGGACACGGGCGGATTCGAGGAAGCTGATGAACGAGATGCACTCTTCACCGAGCTGGTCGTGTTCGGCACCGGTGTACACCCGCATCGAGCGTTCACCCTGCTCGCCAGAATGCGACCGGGCGCTATCGGACAAGCCGTCGAGCCAGCTCAGGGCATCTTCGATTTCCTCACTTTCGAACCCCAGGGCCGTCAGCTTGCGGGAGAGCTGATCATGGTCCGGGCAGGCGTCGGGGCGCCAGTAGTTCTCGTAGAGGTAGACCAGCACATCAAACATGCGATCCACTATACCCGAGCACCCTGGCGCGCCAATGTCCCCAATTTGTGGCAAAAACGTCAGCTGTTGAACTGATACACAGCTGCCCGAATGGCCGGCGCGAGCGCCGGGTGACGTTGGGTGAGCAGCGTGTGCAGGCGGTGGCTCAGGCTCTGACGACGCGCTGGAACAGCTCGCCCGGCAGGCGCGCGACACAACCTTCGAGCTCCAGCGTCAGCAGCCGCACCACCAGGTCCGACACCGACAGGCCTGTGCGCACCTGCAACACGTCGAGTGTGGCCGCACTCCAGCCGAGCGCGTTCAAGACGGCGTCGTCGCTGTCGTCGATCGGCAGTTGCACGGGTGTCGCCAATGGTCCGATCGCGGCGTCGACCTCGTCAGCTGGTGTGGCCGCGGGCCACGACGGCGCCTGCGCCAATCGCAGTTCGGTGAGGATGTCGGCCATGTCCTCGACCAGCTTGGCGCCCTGCTTGATCAACGCGTGGCAACCGCGCGACTGGGGCGCGTGGATCGACCCCGGCACGGCAAAGACCTCGCGGCCGGCCTCACTGGCCAGGCGGGCGGTGATGAGTGAGCCCGACTGCAGGGCAGCCTCGACCACCAGCGTGCCCAGTGACAGCCCGGCGATGATGCGGTTGCGCTGCGGAAAGTTCTGCGCCAACGGCGGAGTGCCCAGGCTGAACTCGCTGAGCAGCAGGCCGTGGTCGGCGATGCGAAGCGCCAGCTCACGGTTGCCACGTGGATAGATGCGGTCCAGCCCGGTGCCAACGACGGCGATGGTCGAACCGGCGCCCCGGTGGCGGCGGCCCGCAGGATCGGTCGTCCCATCGCCTGCGACCGCATCGATGTCGTCGAGTGCACCTTCGTGAGCCGCCGCATCGATGCCTGCGGCCAGACCCGACACCACGGTGAGGCCGGTTGCGCCGAGTGCCTTGGCAAACGACCGCGCCGTTTCCTTGCCCTGCGCCGTTGGATGTCGGCTGCCGACGATGGCCAGCGCAGGTCGTTGCAGCAAGCGCAACTGTCCGATGGCATACAGCAGCAGCGGTGGGTCGGGCGACTCGAGCAAGGCGGCGGGATACCAGCCATCCCCCAGCACCAGCACATGCCGGTCGGTCGCCTGGTCCAGCCACTGCTGTGTTCGTTTGATCAGTGCGTCGAGCTCCGCAGGTGGATGTTGCAGAGCCTGCACCACCGCCGGCTCGACCACGCCGCGCCAGCCGACCGGCCCGGCCGCCAGCACGGCCAGCGGGTCGCCGAATGCCGCGAGCAGGCGCCGCGCGCCCTGGCGGCCGAGTCCGGGTGTTTCGAGCAGCTGCAGCCAGGCCCGCAACTCGTCGGCGGCTGGCGTTTGCCGGGTGTCTGCAGCCGAAGAATCGAGCGCCACTGCCAAGCCGTGCTGGATGAGTGAAGGCTTGGTGGGCCAGCTTGCCGTTCAGGCCCGAGTCAACCTGGCGACTCGCATGTCCACCGATCGCACCTCAGGCTGAGCAGCGATGCCGCCGGCCTCAGGGCTGGACGAAATGGTCGCCGACACGCACGGCCGTCTGGGCCGACAGGATCAGCGCGTACGACACACGGTTGAAGACGCGGAAGACGAACAGATAACCATGGCGCTCGTCGGGCAGCTTGAGCATGGCTCGCTGCGGATCGTCGCGGTCGACCAGGCGGTCGCCGTCGCGCAACAGCGCCAGCACATGGCCACGCTCCAGACCGTCGGCCTTGCCGCGGTTAAGCGCCACGATCTGGTTCTGTCCGGCAGACAGGCCATCGCCGTACAGGCTGGCGACGCGCCCGAAGATCGGGTTGCCAGGCACATGGGGCGGGAACGGCGTCTCGTCGCGCGGCTCGGCGGTCGCCAGGCGATCACCCACACCGGCTTCCTGGCGCATGGCGGTGAGGGTGAAGGTTGCGGGAACTATCTCTTCGACGCCCTCGGGGCCGACACGTTTGTCGCCGCGGCGGATGTATTCGGCTGCGCCCACGTAGGCCGCCTCGTAACCGAGCACGTCACCGTTGTCCGGGTCGATCACCGGCTTGGCGGCCCTGAAGACACGCCAATCACGTTTGTCGATGAGGTTGCCGCGCACATAGGCGGTGTCGCCGCGGCCGTACAGGCTGCGGCCGTCCAGGCCGGCGACGATGCGCGGCGCGCCGTCGAGTTCGTTCTTGTCCAGCACCACCGCGTCGTTCAGGAAAGGCTGGATCAGGTGCATGGGCACCGAGGCGATCGGCCCCAAGCCCAGGCCGCTGGCGCGGGCGCGCGGCGAGAGTTTGACCGTGGCACCTTCGACACCGTCCGCACCACCTGCCCGGCCCATCTGCAGGCGCGCCCGCCCGTCACCCTTGACCAGCACCAGCACTTCGCCCGGGTAGATCAGGTGCGGATTGGCGATCTGCTCGAGGTTCATGCCCCACAACTCGGGCCAGCGCCACGGTGAGCGCAGGAAGACCCGGGAGATGT
Organism: Candidatus Intricatilinea gracilis; assembly: GCA_016702605.1. Lineage (GTDB taxonomy): Bacteria > Pseudomonadota > Gammaproteobacteria > Burkholderiales > Burkholderiaceae_C > Sphaerotilus > Sphaerotilus gracilis. Next base: position 936,338 of record JADJDQ010000001.1, on the reverse strand, counting down.
CCCACAGGGTGTCGCCGCGTTTGACCGTGTAGCTGTCGGGTGCGTCGGGTGCCAGCTCGGACAGAGCCACCCCGGTGCTCGCGACCTGCCTGGCGGTGGAACGCTGGGCCTCGGTGACCGGATAATCGGGCCCGGCGGCGGCAGCACCTCCTGCAGCACCTACCAGGGCGGCCAGCGCTGCCATGGTGGCACCCAGACGCAACAGCGATGTGGCAGCGGGGCGGGATTTCGTGGACAGCAGTGGAGGCAGGTGCATGGTCAGGACGCTGGTTTTGCGCCCGTTGTTGATCCGGTTTGGCGTCGGGTAGGTCGGGCGACGATCGCCTGGCCGTTGACTGCCCCGGAGTCGGACGTGGACGCTGCAGTGGTCTTTACATTAACCCAGTCCACCGCGCTGGCTTGCAGGGGGATCCGGAGTTACTGAGAATCTTCATACAGTTTCGCAAATTCTGCCCCTAAACCCTTGATGCTGCAACGAAATCGGCTTGCCGTGGTGGTTAGAAAAAGTGCCACGCAGCGCCCACGTGTACACCCTTGAAATGAGCAAGCTTCAAATTCTTCGATATCCCGACGCCCGTCTGCACAAGGTTGCCAGGCCGGTGATCCAGGTCGACACCCGCATTCGCCGCCTCGTCGACGACATGCTCGAGACCATGTACGAGGCCCAGGGCATCGGCCTGGCGGCCACCCAGGTCGACGTGCACGAACGTGTCATCGTCATCGACGTGTCCGAAAAGCGTGACCAGCCGCTGGTGCTGATCAACCCGCAGGCCGAGCGCCTGGGTGACGACGAGGTCTACAGCGAAGAAGGCTGCCTGTCGGTGCCGCAGGTGTACGACCGTGTCACGCGCCATGCCCGTGTGCGTGTGCGTGCACTCGACCGCGAGGGCCATGCCCACGAGTTCGACGCCGACGGTCTGCTCGCCGTGTGTGTGCAGCACGAGATGGATCACCTCATGGGCAAGGTCTTCGTCGACTACCTGTCGCTGCTCAAGCGCAGCCGCATTCGTATGAAGATGGCCAAACGCGCTCGCGACGATCTGGCCGACGGCGCCTCGGCATGAGCTCCGCACCTGCGCCCCGAGAAGCCCGTTCTCGCCAGGCGGGACACCCCGCAGGCCCGGGGGTGCAGCCGTGACGGCCGCGGCAACGGTGCCCATGCCCGCCTCGTCCGCCACGCAGCCGCTGCGGGTTGCCTTTGCCGGCACACCCGAATTTGCCGCCGTGGCGCTGCAGGCCATCCTGCACGCCGGCCATCAGGTCGTGCTGGTGTTGTGCCAGCCCGATCGACCGGCCGGCAGGGGCATGAAGTTGCACGCCGCGCCGGTCAAGCAGGTGGCGCTGGACGCCGGTCTGACGTTGGCACAGCCGCTGAGCCTGCGGTTGGACGGCAAATATCCCGACGATGCCCGCGCCGCCCAGGCTGCCCTCACAGCCGCTGCGCCCGACGTGCTGGTGGTGGCCGCCTACGGCCTGATCCTGCCGGCCTGGACATTGGCCCTGCCGCGGCTGGGCTGCCTCAACATCCACGCCTCGCTGCTGCCGCGCTGGCGTGGTGCGGCACCGATCCACCGCGCCATCGAGGCGGGAGATTCGCAGACCGGCATCACCATCATGCAGATGGACGCCGGGCTGGACACCGGCGACATGTTGCTGATCGGCCGCCAACCCATCCACGCAGACGACAGCACAGCCAGCCTGCACGACCGGCTGGCGCGCCAGGGCGGCGAACTTATCGTCGATGCGCTTCGTCTCGCTCGCGCTGGCCAGTTGGCGCCCACCGTGCAACCCGAAGCTGGCGTCTGTTACGCCCACAAGATCGCCAAGAGTGAATCGGCACTCGACTGGCAACAGCCCGCCGATCTGCTGGCTCGGCGTGTGCGAGCCTTCGACCCGGCGCCCGGCGCCAGCTTTCAGCGCGGCGACATGGTGTGCAAGGCCTGGGCGGCCCGGTCGGTCGACGCTGCGACCTGGCCAGCCGCCGAACCCGGCACCGTGCTGGCTGCCGGCCCGGCTGGTGTCGTGGTGGCCTGCGGATCGGGCGCCCTGCAGGTGACCGAACTGCAGCGCCCCGGCGGCAAGCGGCTGGGTGCACGCGAGTTTCTGGCCGGTTGTGCGATCGCGCCAGGCGAGTGTCTGCTGGCAGGCTGACTCGGGCTCGGGGCAGCTTGCACGGTCGCGTCATGTCGTCACGCCCGGCTTGCCAAGCTCGGCACGGCGGCGACGGATCGGTGCCGGAAATGCTCAAGTTGCAGCGTGACGGCGCCGAAATGCCAGTCAGACCCATCACCCCATCCGCCCTGTACCGAGCCTGCCATGTCTGCCCGCCCCCACCTGATCGCCCTGCTTGCCCTGTCGGCCGTGCTAAGCCTGAGCGGCTGTGACCAGCTCGGGCTCGAGTCGGGCACCGCCGTGGCCGCCCGCAAGGAGGCCGACGGCAAGGCCATCGGCAGCGCCTGCCGCCAGGCCATCCGGGCCATCGAGGACTGCTACACGCTCAACCCCAAGGCGCAGAAAGCGGCCATCTTTGCCGGCTGGCGCGAGATGGACGAATACATGCGCGAGAACAAGCTCGAGGGCATCGTGCCCGTCGTGCCGCGCAAGTCGGCCGCTCCCGCCACGGCTGCTGCCGATGCCGAGCCCTTGGGCGACGGCGAGGCAGACAACACCCACGCCACACCTGCCGACAGTTCCAAGTCCCAGGAGCGTGCCGCGCGAAGCGGCCAGCCAGCCCGCCTCAAGGCGACTCATTGAGCAAGGCCTCGGCCAAGCTGACACCTTCGACGCGGGGGCAACGCGGCCGACCCGGCGCTGCGGCAATGGGACAATCCCGCCCATGCCTACGACAGTCCGCCTTGCCGCTGCCCTGCCTGCCACGGCTGACTGGTTGACCTCGCCGCGGCAGTCGTGGCGCAGCCTCAGATCGAACACCGAGGTCTACCCCTGCCTGCGTGAAGGTGCGGTCGACATGTTGCCCATGTTGCCCGGCATCGCCGCCTGGGGGCTGGTCACCGGTGTGGCCATGGTCAAGAGTGGCCTGGGCCTGTGGTTGTCGCTCGCCATGAGCCTGCTGGTCTATGCAGGCAGTTCCCAACTGGCGTCGCTGCCGCTGTTTGCCGCCGGTGCGCCGCTGTGGGTGATCTGGCTGACGGCGCTGGTGGTGAACCTGCGTTTCCTGATCTTCAGCGCGCAGTGGCGCCTGTACTTTGGTGGCCTGGCGCGCGGGCGTCGGTCGGCCATGATCTATCTGGCCGCCGACATCAACTACGCCATGTTCCTGCGCCGCTGGCCCGAGCCGCGGCCGGCCACCGGCCAGGTGGCCTACTTTCTGGGCGGTGGGCTGCTGCTGTGGGTGACGTGGCAGACGGCGTCGATCATCGGCATCGTTTCGGCCGACGCCGTGCCACTCGCCTGGGGTCTCGGGTTTGCCGGCGTGCTGGCGCTGCTGGGCCTGACGTGCTCGTTGCTGGTCGACCGCGCCACCTGGGTCTGCGCGGCGGTGGCCGGCCTGGCCGCCGTGGCCTCGTTCGCCTTGCCCTTCAAGCTCAACCTGCTGGTGGCGGTGGCCGCCGCCGTGGCGGCCGGCCTGCTGATGGAAGCACGAGCGCCAATGCGGCCAGCCAAGGGTGCCGCACCATGAACGCCCGCGCCCGGTCGATGGTTGGGGGTGATCACCTTCGTGAACTTGCACCAGCTGGAAGCTGGTCGTGGCGGGACCGGAGGGTCGTGCCGTGAGCAACCCCTGGCACACGCTGCTTGCCATCGTCGGCCTTGGGCTCGTGACGCTGGTGACCCGCGCATTCTTTCTGCTGCCCGACCGCGAGTTGCCCAGGCCGGACTGGCTGGTGCGTTCGCTGCGTTACGCGCCGCTCGGTGCGCTGGCCGCCATCGTGTTGCCCGAGATCATCATGAGCCAGGGCGAGTTGCTGCCGCTGGGTCTGGCCGATGCAAGGATCGCTGGCGCCTGCGTGGCCACCGCGTATTTCGTCTGGCGCCGCGGCATCCTCGGCACCATCATCTGCGGCATGGCGGTCTACCTGCCGCTGCATATCGGCCTGGGCTGGTGAGCCGGCCCAGGCGCCGAACCGATTCATCTGCTCCCCTACTTCATCCCCCACCTTCAAGGAGATTCGACATGGACATCCTTCGTCTCACCGACCTCGCCGCCGCCGGCAAGCTGCAAGGCCAACGCGTCTTCATCCGCGCCGACCTCAACGTGCCGCAGGACGACGCCGGCAACATCACCGAAGACACCCGCATCCGCGCCTCGATCCCGGCGCTGCGCCTGGCGCTGGACGCCGGCGCCGCCGTCATGGTGACTAGCCACCTGGGCCGCCCCACCGAAGGTGAATTCAAGCCCGAGGACTCACTCGCCCCCGTCGCCAAACGTATGGGTGAACTGATGGGCTTCGAGATCCCCGTCGTGGCCAACTGGGTCGACGGTGTGACCGTGGCGCCTGGTCATCTGGTGATGCTGGAAAACTGCCGCCTCAACAAGGGTGAGAAGAAGAACAACGCCGAGCTGGCCAAGAAGATGGCCGCCCTGTGCGACGTTTACGCCAACGACGCCTTCGGCACCGCCCACCGCGCCGAAGGCACGACCTACGGCATCGCCGAATACGCCCCCATCGCCTGCGCCGGCCCGTTGCTGTCGGCCGAGATCGACGCCATCACCAAGGCGCTGGCGCACCCGAAACGCCCGCTGCTGGCCATCGTGGCCGGCAGCAAGGTCAGCACCAAGCTCACCATCCTGCAGGCGCTGGCCAAGAACGTCGACGGCCTGATCGTGGGCGGTGGCATTGCCAACACCTTCTTGCTGGCAGCCGGCTACAAGATCGGCAAGAGCCTGGCCGAGGCCGACCTGGTCGGTGAAGCAAAAGCAGTGATCGAGGCCATGAAGGCGCGCGGTGCCGCGGTGCCCATCCCCGTCGACGTGGTCTGCGCCAAGCGGTTTGCCGCCGACGCCGAAGCCACCGTCAAGGCTGCCTCCGATGTGGCCGACGACGACCTCATCCTCGACATCGGCCCCAAGACCGCCGCCATGCTGGCCGAACAACTCATGGCCGCCGGCACCATCGTCTGGAACGGCCCGGTCGGTGTGTTCGAGTTCGACGCCTTTGCGCAAGGCACCGAAACCATCGCCCGTGCCATTGCCAAGAGCAGCGCCTTCAGCATCGCCGGGGGTGGCGACACGCTGGCCGCCATCGCCAAGTACGGCATCGAAGGCGACGTGGGCTACATCTCCACCGGCGGCGGCGCCTTCCTGGAAGTGCTGGAAGGCAAGACCTTGCCCGCCTTCGAGATTCTGGCGAAGCGCTACGCCGCCTGACCCTTCCCCACGGTCACAACTGTTCGTGCCAACGCGCATGGCTGTTTGGCTCGCGCAGCGCTAAGCTGTGACGACATTCACACCTTGAGGCAAGGCAGGCCATGAACAACAAGCTCACTCCGGCCGAACAGGCGCTTCGCGAGGCAGCGCTCGAGTACCACCGCAGCCCCACGCGCGGCAAGATTTCGGTCAACGCGACCAAGCCACTGATGAACCAGCGCGACCTGTCGCTGGCGTATTCACCCGGCGTGGCCTATGCCTGCCTGGACATCCAGGCCGATCCGTCGCTGGCGGCCGAATACACCTCGCGCGGCAACCTGGTCGGCGTGGTCACCAACGGCACGGCGGTGCTGGGCCTGGGCAATATCGGCCCGCTGGCCGGCAAGCCGGTGATGGAGGGCAAGGGCTGCCTGTTCAAGAAGTTTGCCGGCATCGACGTGTTCGACATCGAACTGGCCGAGAACGACCCCGACAAACTCGTCGAGATCATCGCGGCGCTCGAGCCCACGCTGGGTGGCGTGAACCTCGAGGACATCAAGGCGCCCGAGTGCTTCTACATCGAGAAGAAGCTGCGCGAGCGCATGAAGATCCCCGTCTTCCACGACGACCAGCACGGCACGGCCATCATCTCGGGTGCGGCGCTGCTCAACGGCCTGGAGCTGGTGGGCAAGCAGATCGGCGAGATCAAGATGGTGGTGTCGGGCGCCGGTGCGGCGGCCATCGCCTGTCTGGACCTGATGGTCGGCCTGGGCCTGAAGGTGGGCAACGTCTACGCCGTCGACTCGAAGGGTGTGATCCGTTCGGGCCGGCAGGACTTCAAGGACGGCAAGCTCGACGAGTCCAAGCTGCGTTACTGCCAGAAGACCGACGAGTCCACGCTGGCCGAGGTGGTGCGCGGTGCCGACGTCTTCCTGGGTTGCTCGGCTGCCGGGGTGCTGACGCCCGAAATGGTGGCCACCATGGCCGACAAACCCATCATCCTGGCGCTGGCCAACCCCGAGCCCGAGATCCGGCCCGAACTGGCGCGCCAGGCCAAGCCCGACTGCATCGTTGCCACCGGCCGCTCGGACTATCCGAACCAGGTCAACAACGTCCTGTGTTTCCCGTACATCTTCCGCGGTGCGCTCGACTGCGGCGCCACCACCATCAACGAGGCCATGAAGCTGGCCTGCGTGCGCGAGATCGCCGCCCTGGCCAAGGAAGAAACCAGCGACGAAGTGGCCGCAGCCTATGCCGGCCAGGAGCTGCAGTTCGGGCCCGAATACATCATCCCCAAGCCCTTCGATGTACGGCTCATCCTGCGCATCGCGCCGGCCGTGGCCAAGGCGGCGGCGGATTCGGGTGTGGCCACGCGGCCGATCACCGATCTGGACGCCTACCGCGACTCACTCACGCGTTACGTCTATCAGACCGGCATGTTCATGCGCCCGGTGTTCGGCGCCGCCAAACGCGCGCCCAAGCGGGTGGTCTACGCCGAGGGTGAAGATGAACGTGTGCTGCGCGCCGTGCAGGTGGTGATGGCCGAAGGCCTGGCCAAGCCCATCCTGGTGGGCCGCCCGGCGGTGATCCAGATGCGCATCGACCGCGCCGGCCTGCGCCTCAAGGCCGGTGTCGACTTCGAGGTGGTCAACCCCGAGGACGACCCGCGTTTCAAGGCCTGCTGGGAGGACTACCACCGCATCATGGGCCGCGACGGTGTGTCGGTCGAGGCGGCCAAGGCGGCGGTGCGTCGCTCGACGACACTCATCTCGGCGCTGCTGCTCAAGCGTGGTGACGCCGACGCCATGTTGTGTGGCCTGCATGGCCGCTACGACGCGCACTTCGACTACGTGCGCACGGTGATCGGATCGCGCCCCGGCACCAAGGTGATGGCGGCGATGAACGCGCTGATGCTCGAACACCAGAACCTCTTCATCACCGACACCTTCATCAACGAGGAACCCAGCGCCGAGGAGCTGGCCGACATCGCGCTGATGGCGGCCGACGAGATGAAACGGTTCGGCATACCGCCCAAGGTGGCGTTCCTGTCGCACTCGATGTTCGGCAGCTCGGCCCGGCCGGCGGCCAAACGCATGCGCAAGGCGCGCGACCTGTTCGTGGCCATGGCGCCCGACATCGAATGTGACGGCGAGATGCAGGGCGACGCCGCCTTGTCCGAGAAGATCCGCCACGACATGCTGCCCGACTCGACCCTCACCGGCTCGGCCAACCTGCTGGTCGCACCCAACCTGGACGCGGCCAACATCCTGTTCAACGTGCTCAAGGTCACCTCGGGCCACAACGTGACGGTAGGGCCCATCTTGCTGGGTTCGGCCGCGCCGGTGCACATCCTGACGCCATCGTCCACCATGCGCCGGGTCGTCAACATGACGGCGCTGGCGGTGGCCGACGCCGCTGCCACCGGTGCACAGCGGCGTCTTTGAGCGTCACGGCCCAGTCCCCGTCACAGCCGCCTGTGAGTGATCACAGGCAGCCGGGGCCTGTGTAACCTGACTGTTCCATGACTTTTTGGGGGCGCGGTCGATAATCCGCGCCCTCATTGCCTTCAAGGAATCCCGCATGCGTCGCCAAACCAAGATCGTCGCCACTCTGGGCCCGGCCTCGTCCGACCCGGAAGTGCTGGAACGCATGATCCGCTCCGGCGTCGACGTGGTGCGGCTGAACTTCAGCCACGGCAAGGCGCAGGACCATATCGACCGTGCCGCGCTGGTGCGTTCGGTGGCCGTGAAGGTGGGCAAGCCGGTGGCCATCATGGCCGACCTGCAGGGCCCCAAGATCCGCGTCGGCAAGTTCGCCGAAGGCAAGGTGCAGCTCGAGAACGGCCAGCCCTTCGTGCTGGATGCGGCGCGCACAACGCCCGGAGACATCGGCGGTGTGGGCCTCGATTACAAGGAACTGCCGCGCGACGTGCGCCCCGGCGACACGCTGCTGCTCAACGACGGCCTGATCGTGCTGACCGTCGAGATGGTGCGCGGCGACGAGGTGCACACCGTCGTCAAGGTGGGCGGTGAGCTCTCGAACAACAAGGGCATCAACAAGCAGGGCGGCGGCCTGACCGCGCCCGCGCTGACGGCCAAGGACATGGAGGACATCAAGACGGCGATGTCGTTCCAGTGCGAATACCTGGCGGTGAGTTTCCCGAAGAACGCCACCGACATGGAAATGGCGCGCCAGCTCGCCAACGTGGCCGGCGAGCCCTGGCGCCACAAGCCCGGGCTGATCGCCAAGATCGAACGCAGCGAGGCCATCCCGCTGCTCGACTCCATCCTGCGCGCCAGCGACGGCATCATGGTCGCGCGTGGCGACCTGGCGGTCGAGGTCGGCAACGCCGCGGTGCCCGCGCTGCAAAAACGCATGATTCGTATGGCGCTGGCGCTGGACAAGATCACCATCACCGCCACGCAGATGATGGAGTCGATGATCCAGAACCCGGTGCCGACCCGCGCCGAGGTGAGCGACGTGGCCAACGCCGTGCTCGACGGCACCGACGCCGTGATGCTGAGCGCCGAAACCGCCGCCGGCAAGTTTCCGGTCGAGACCATCGAGCAGATGGCCGCCATCGCGCTGGCCGCCGAATCTGCCGAGGGCAGCACACTCGACACCGATTTCACCAACAAACATTTCGCGCGTATCGACCAGTCGATCGCCATGGGCGCGCTGTTCACGGCCTACCACCTGGGTTGCAAGGCCATCCTGGCGCTGACCGAATCGGGTTCGACGCCGCTGTGGATGAGCCGGTACAAGAGCGGCGTGCCGATCTATGCCCTGACGACGCAGGAGCTGTCGCAACGCAAGATGGCGCTGTACCGCAATGTGCGCCCGCTGATCATGCCCAAGTTCGAGGACCGCGACACCGCGCTGGACCACGCCGAACGTATCCTGGTCGAGCGCGGTGAACTCAAGCCGGGCGATACCTACGCCATCACCTGCGGCGAACCCATGGGGTACCCGGGCGGCACCAACATGCTCAAGATCTGCCGGGTCGGCTGAAACGAAACGCTTGCGGGTTGATCGAGGCGCATGCGGAAACGCCACACAGGGCGACTGTGGTGTTCTTGCTACCTCGATAGACCTTGCCGGCCTCAGTGATTTTGTAGCCGTGCCAATTCCGCGGTGTGCATCTGTGGCAGAACGGCCCGGAGCCAACGTTCGCTAGAGTGAGCCAGAGTCGCGCCGTCGTGCGCGAATTCTTGGCAATCTCAGGGGATGTATGGACCAGTCCGGTTTCAGCTGCCGTCCGCGGCACTTCCGCAATCAAGAAGAGTTCGAGCGCTGGTACGAGATCAGATCGGCAGGCTTCGGTGAGTGGTACGTCGAGCCACGACCGCCCAAGCGATCGCTGCTCGACAACCGGCATGTCGCGAACTGCAAGGCTGCCTTGTTCCCCGAGTTCATCCACGAACTGCGCGATGACAAGGGTGCGCCGATCGGCTTCCTGGCCACCGTGCCGGGCTACTGGTCGGGCAACGAACATTCATTGCACGACTATTCGTACATCGAAGAGAACCTGCAGTTTCATCCCTTGAAGATGCTGGCGCTGACGGCCTGGTATCTGCTGACCATGCATTCACCGCGCATGTTCGACCTCGTGGCGCGCAAGATCAGGGCGAGCCGCATGACAAGGGCTAACGCCGTCTTCCTCATCGCGATCCTCGTCGCGCCGGAACACCGCAGTCTCGGCCTTCCGCAGTACCTGATCGGACGGGCCAAGGATGCAGCCACCAGACTAGGCTACGACTACGTGGTGGCGCCATTTCGTCCAAATGCCTATGGCAAGTTCAAGGCCGCCGGCAATGCCCAGCACACCGACGAGCTGTTTGCCGAATACTGCAAAGGTAAGACGCCAGAAGGCCTGCCGCAGGATCCCTGGCTGCGCGCAGTGGTGCGCCTGGGAGCACACCTGTACCGGCCAGTTGCAAATTCGTTCTCGGTTCGAGGGTCGTTGGCGAAGTTCGAACGCCTGCGCAAGAACTTCCGCCCGAACGACTGGTACTCGCCTGCACCCGACGTCTGGGAGTGTGGCGAGACCTGTACCTGGTATGTCGACCGTGCCCGACGCCTCGTGATGTCGGTCGAATCCAACTACTGGGGCGCGATCGACCTGCGCGAACAGCAGCGCCAGGCGCCAGACGCCGTGGCCGCAATGTCTGCGTAATGCTTCGGAAGTCTGTCGGCGCGGAATGAGGCGCACATTCACGGCGCCCGGCATTGACCCGACACGCTGCGAACTGCCCTTGCCGCGGCCAAGCGCTGCGCCCGAGTCCTAAAATCCCCGGGTTACATCGCGATTTCATCGGCATCCAACGGCGCCACCGACGCGCCCACACTCGAGGTCTCCACCATGCCACTCGTTTCCATGCGCCAGTTGCTCGACCACGCCGCCGAACACGGCTACGGCATCCCGGCGTTCAACGTCAACAACCTCGAACAGGTGCAGGCCGTCATGTCGGCAGCCGCCGAGGTCAACGCCCCGGTCATCCTGCAAGCCAGCGCAGGTGCGCGCAAGTACGCCGGCGAGAGCTTCATCAAGCACCTGATCCAGGCGGCCGTCGAGGCCTATCCCAACATCCCGCTGGTGATGCACCAGGACCATGGCCAGACACCGCTGATCTGCCAGGGCGCGATCGACCTGGGCTTCGGCTCTGTGATGATGGACGGCTCGCTGCGCGAAGACGGCAAGACGCCCGCCTCGTTCGACTACAACGTCGAGGTCACGCGCAAGGTGGTCGACATGGCGCACAAGGTCGGTGTCACCGTCGAAGGTGAACTGGGCTGCCTGGGCAACCTGGAAACCGGCGACGCCGGCGAAGAAGACGGCATCGGCGCCGAAGGCAAGCTCGACCACAGCCAGATGCTGACCGACCCGGAAGAAGCCGCCGTGTTCGTCAAGGCGACCCAGCTCGACGCCCTGGCCATCGCCATCGGCACCAGCCACGGTGCCTACAAGTTCAGCCGCAAGCCCACCGGCGACATCCTGGCCATCAGCCGCGTCAAGGAAATCCACGCGCGTATCCCCAACACCCACCTGGTGATGCACGGCTCGTCGAGCGTGCCGCAGGATCTGCTGGCCATCATCAACCAGTACGGCGGCAAGATGAAGGAGACCTACGGCGTGCCGGTCGAGGAGATCCAGGAAGCCATCAAGTTCGGCGTGCGCAAGATCAACATCGACACCGACATCCGCCTGGCCATGACCGGCGCGGTGCGCAAGTTCCTGGCCGAGAACCCCGACAAGTTCGACGCTCGCGAGTGGCTCAAGCCTGCCCGTGAAGCCGCCAAACTCGTGTGCAAGCAGCGTTACATCGAGTTCGGTTGTGAAGGTCAGGCCGGCAAGATCAAGGCACAGCCGCTGGTCGACATCGCCCGGCGCTACGCCAGCGGTGAACTGGCGCAAAAGGTCGTCTGATCTGCCTGACGGCGAGCACCCGTGACGGGGCTCGCCGCGTGCCTGACATTGGCTGACAGGGCCACATCCGGTGACATCGGCCGTCGTTGCGACACAACCCCGACGCCCAGACACGGGCATCTTTGGCGACCGGCCTGAAATCGATTCCTATAATCGTTTTCCACGCCCCTATGGAGCTGCCGTCCCGGCACTGAATCCGATGAACCGACTCGCAGCCATCCTGCCCGCCAGCAACGTGCTGGTGAATGTGGAGGCGACCAGCAAGAAGCGCGCATTCGAACAGGCGGGGCTGCTGTTCGAGAACCAGCACGCCATTGCTCGGGCCACCATCACCGACAACCTGTTCGCGCGCGAGCGCCTCGGGTCGACGGGTCTGGGCCACGGCGTCGCGATTCCGCATGGTCGTATCAAGGGCCTCAAGAACCCGCTCGCCGCGGTGCTGCGGCTAGCGCAGCCGATCGCCTTCGAGGCACCCGACGACGAGCCGGTCAACCTGATGATCTTCCTGCTCGTGCCCGAGGCGGCCACGCAGCGGCACCTCGAGATCCTGTCCGAGATCGCCGAGATGTTGTCCGACCGCGAACTGCGCGAAGCCCTCAAGACCGACACCGAGCCGACCCAGCTGCACGAGCGCATCTCGCGCTGGGAGCCGCTGCGGTCGGTGGCCTGAGCATCAGCACACTGCCTGAATCGACCCGCGCGGTCGACTGACACCGCTTGAAACCCACCGTCATCAGCGCCGAGGCGCTGTTCGAATCACACCGCTCGGCCCTCAAGTGGGAGTGGATCGCAGGCCATGCGCATCCCGAGCGGCGCTTCGACGAGGTGGCGGTGCGCTACGCCCAGTCGGCCGCCGATCTGGTCGGTTACCTCAACTACATCCACCCCTACCGGGTGCAGATCGTCGGCCGCCGCGAGGTGGCCTATCTGCAGCACGACGACGCCGACACCCAAGAGCGGCGCATCTCGCGCATCGTCACGCTCGAGCCGCCGGTGGTCATCGTGGCCGACGGTTTTGCGCCGCCCGATCGCCTGGTGGCGATGTGTGAACGCGCCGACATCCCGCTGTTCGTCACACGCGACTCGGCCGGCCATGTCATCGACGTGTTGCGCGGCTACCTCGGCCAGCACTTTGCCGAACGCAGCTCGCGTCACGGCGTGTTCATGGACATCCTCGGCCTGGGTGTGCTGCTTACCGGCGAGTCGGGCCTGGGCAAGAGTGAACTGGGCCTCGAGCTGATCTCGCGCGGTCACGGCCTGGTGGCCGACGACGTGGTCGACCTGTTCCGTGTCTCGCAGACCGCCATCGAGGGCCGTTGCCCCGAGCTGCTGCGCAACCTGCTCGAAGTTCGCGGCATCGGTCTGCTCGACATCCGCGCCATCTTTGGCGAGACGGCGGTGCGCCGCAAGATGCGCCTCAAACTCATCGTCCACCTGGTGCGCAAGGAGACGATGGAGCGCGAGTTCGAACGTATGCCCTACGAGCCGCTCTACGAAGACGTGCTCGGCATGAAGGTGCGCAAGGTCGTGATCGCCGTGGACGCCGGCCGCAACCTGGCCGTGCTGGTCGAGGCGGCCGTGCGCAACACCGTGCTGCAACTGCGCGGCATCGACACCTACCGCGAGTTCATCGAGCGTCACCGCCAGATGATGGAGCGCGGCGACTCGGGTCTCTGACCCCGGACGCAGCCCGCGCATCCTGCAGCGGCCGCGGGATCGGCTCGCCAGGCTGCCGCCTGGGCCTTGCGATGCGGCGCGTCCGCGCCGCTGCCGGAAACCCTCAGCGGCCGCGGTGTTCGCAGCTCGTGTTGGTGCAGTGGGCGTACAGCGCCAGGGTGTGTTCCTGCAGCGCAAAGCCACGATCCAGCGCGATGGCACGCTGGCGGGCCTCGATCTGCGGGTCGTAGAACTCGACCACCCGGCCGCAGTCCAGGCACACCAGATGGTCGTGATGCTGCCCTTCGTTGAGCTCGAAGACCGATTTGCCACCTTCGAAGTGGTTACGCGCCAGGATGCCGGCTTGCTCGAACTGCATCAGCACGCGGTAGACCGTGGCCAGGCCGATGTCGGCACCTTCGCCGAGCAAGACCTTGTAGACGTCTTCGGCGCTCATGTGGCGCATCTGGCTGCGCTGGAAGATCTCGAGGATCTTGATGCGCGGCAGCGTGGCCTTGAGCCCCGAGCTCTTGAGTTCTTCGGCGTGGGTCATGGCTGGCGCAGGGGCGTCGCTAGAATGGTACGAGATCATATCGACAAGGCAGTTCCGTCAGTTGGGTGTGCCCGTGGTGGCGCGCCGTCTCGTCGGACCTGCCTTGTTTGCCCCTTGCCTGCCCTGTTTGCACCCGCCTGCGACCTGCCCGCCATGACCTTGCTGACCCGGCCTGTTTTCCTGCGCACCCGCCTGGGCGCCGTGTTGGCCGTGCCGATGGCTGCCGCCCTGCTTGCCGTGCTGGCCGCTTGTTCGACCGACTTGCCGCGGCCGTACCGGGCCGAAGTGGTGCAGGGCAACGTCGTCACGCAGGAGATGGCCGCGCTGCTCAAGACCGGCCAGACGCGTGACCAGGTGCGCGCCTTGCTCGGTTCACCCATGTTGGCCGACATCTTCCATGCCGACCGCTGGGACTATGTCTTCACCATCCGCCGCCAGGGTGCAGCGCCGCAGCAGCGTCGCGTGACGGTGTTTTTCACGGCCAACAGGCTGGCACGTTTCGAAGCCAGCGATCTGCCGACCGAACGTGAATTCGTCGCTTCGATCGACGCCGCCAGGCCGCGCCGCGGTCAGGACAGCCTGCAACTCACCGACGAGCAGCTCAAGGCCTTGCCGCTGCCGGTGGCCAGCACCGCCGCGCTGCCCGCACAAGCCGCCAGCGGCCCGCTGCGCAACTACCCGCCCCTCGAACCCCTGTCGCGCTGACCAAGCCGACACACACCACGATGAGCACGCCTCACGCCATCGCCGTGGCCGGCTGTACTGGCCGCATGGGCCAGATCCTGATCGACGCCGTGCTCGCCGCCGACGACTGCAAACTCGCCGGTGCCCTCGACCGTGCCGGCAGCCCGCTGATCGGTGCCGACGCCACGGCCTTCCTGGGCCGCAGCAGTGGTGTGGCGGTGCAATCCGACCTGCGGGCCGGTCTGGCTGGTGTGGCGAACGGCGGCACCTTGATCGACTTCACCCGCCCCGAAGGCACCTTGGCGCACCTGGCCGTGTGCCGTGAACTGGGCGTGAACCTGGTCGTGGGCACCACCGGCTTCAGCGATGCACAGAAGGCCGAGATCCAGGCCGCCGCGCAGGACATCGCCATCGTCATGGCGCCCAACATGAGTGTGGGCGTGAACGTGGTGATGCGTCTGCTCGACATGGCGGCGCGCGCCCTGGCCGAGGGCTACGACATCGAGATCATCGAGGCGCATCACCGTCACAAGGTGGATGCACCGAGCGGCACCGCGCTCAAGATGGGCGAGGTGGTGGCCAAGGCGCTGGGCCGCGACCTGAAGACTTGCGCCGTCTATGGCCGCGAAGGGGTCACCGGCGAACGCGACCCGTCGACCATCGGTTTTGCCACCGTGCGCGGCGGCGACATCGTCGGCGACCACACCGTGCTGTTCGCCGGCACGGGTGAACGTATCGAGATCACGCACAAGAGCGCCAGCCGCTCCACCTACGCGCAGGGCAGCCTGCGTGCAGTGCGCTTCCTGGCGGGCAAGAGCCACGGCCTGTTCGACATGAATGCCGTGCTCGGCCTGGGCTGACGTGCAACACATGTCCCACCGCCACGGCCCTGGCTGCAGACCCGTCGCTCGTCGGCAGTTGCCCGCGAGCTGCGCCTCGCCGGTCGTCGGCTAGACGGGGCGACACACCATGGGCAGCTTTGCGCAGGTCTTTGCCGAAGGTGACGTCATCACCCGCACGGTCGCCTTGCTGCTGCTGGCGATGTCGGTGGCCGCCTGGGTGCTGATCTTCTGGAAGGGCTGGACACTCAGCCGCGTGCGCCGCGACATGGCGCGTGCCGTGCCGGCCTTCTGGGCCGCACCCGGCCTGGACGAAGCCAAGACCCAGCTGGCCGCGATCGACCGCGAGCAGGTGCTGGTGCCGCTACTCGCCGCTGGCCTGCACAGCGCCAGCGCCGGCACGCTCGAAGCCGCCGGCCAGCTCGAATCCCAACTCACCCGGCGCCTGCGCGACGCCCTGCATGCCGTGCTGGCGCAGCTGCAATATGGCCAGGTGCTGCTGGCGTCGATCGGGGCCACCGCGCCGTTCATTGGCCTGTTCGGCACCGTCTGGGGCATCTACCACGCGCTGCTGGGCATCTCGGCTTCCGGCAGCATCAGCATCGACAAGGTGGCCGGCCCGGTGGGCGAAGCGCTGGTGATGACCGCCGCCGGCCTGGCCGTCGCCATCCCCGCCGTGCTGGCCTACAACCTGTTCGGCAAGTGGATCGGCGCCTGCGAGGCCGACCTCGAAGGCTACGCCCACGACCTGCGCGAGATGCTGCTCGAACGCGCCCGGGCCTCGGCCGAACGCACCCGGCTGCATTGAGGGGCTGGTTCATGGCCTTCGGTCGACTCGAACGCAGCCCCAGCCCCAAGCCCATGGCCGACATCAACATGACGCCACTCATCGACGTCATGCTGGTGCTGCTGGTGATCTTCATGATCACTGCGCCGCTCATGACGGCCAGCCTGCGTCTGGACCTGCCCAAGGGCGGCAGTGCGCCTGACAGCGCGCCGGCCCAGCCGCTGCAACTGGCCATCACTGCCGACGGCAGCTTCTACATCGGTGACGAGAAGATCGCGCCGGCACAGATCGAAGCCCGCCTGGCCGACGCCGCCAAGCGCCAGCCCGACGCCGAGGTGCAGTTGCGAGCCGACCGCAACGCCATCTACGGCCGGGTAGCCGAACTCATCGCCCAATTGCAGGTGCTGGGGCTGAACCGCATCGCCTTCATCACCGAGCCTGCGCCTGCGGCGTCGCGCTGACGCGTTGCTTGTCGATCCTGAGCGCACGGGGGCGTGTACCTGCCGTGCCGGTGTGAGCGGCGCTGCTGAGCACCTTGCCGGTCTGCATCGCATTCTGGTTGCCGGCTGCCGGCAGCTGTCATCGAGGCCTGGGCGTGCTGGCTGTGCCTGGCCTGTGCGTTCGGCGGCGCACCCCGCAGACCCTCGCGGATAATCGGCGCCCCATTCCCCACCGGTCATCGGCCACGAGCCGCGGGCCTTGCCGCCATTCGCGGCCGTGACTTGCCATGAACGACAAATACGAACCCACCGCCGTCGAAGCCGCTGCCCAGGCCGTCTGGCAAGCCGCCGATGCCTACCGTGTGGTCGAGGACGCGCGCGACGCGTCGGGCCAGCTCAAGCCCAAGTTCTACGCCTGCTCCATGCTGCCCTACCCCTCGGGCAAGCTGCACATGGGCCATGTGCGCAACTACACCATCAACGACATGCTGGCGCGCCAACTGCGCATGAAGGGCAGCAACGTGCTCATGCCCATGGGCTGGGATGCCTTCGGCCTGCCGGCCGAAAACGCCGCGCTCAAGAACAAGGTGCCGCCCGAGAAGTGGACGCGCGAGAACATCGCCCACATGAAGGGCCAGATGCTGGCCATGGGCCTGGCCATCGACTGGAGCCGCGAGGTCGCCACCTGCGACCCCGAGTACTACCGCTGGAACCAGTGGCTGTTTTTGAAGATGCTCGAAGCCGGCATCGCCGAACGCCGCACCCAGGTCGTCAACTGGGATCCGGTCGACATGACCGTGCTGGCCAACGAGCAGGTCATCGACGGGCGCGGCTGGCGCTCGGGCGCACTCATCGAAAAGCGCGAGATCCCGGGCTACTACCTCAACATCACGCAGTACGCCGAAGAGCTGCTGAGTGCGGTGGCCAACCCCGAGGACCCGAACTACCTGAGCGGCTGGCCCGAACGGGTGCGCCTGATGCAGGAGAACTGGATCGGCAAGAGCACCGGCGTGCGTTTCGCCTTTCCGCACGAGATCACCGGTGCCGACGGTGCCGCCATCCAGGGCGGGCGCATGTACGTCTTCACGACACGCCCCGACACCATCATGGGCGTGACCTTCTGCGCCGTGGCGCCCGAACATCCGCTCGCCGCCCATGCCGCGGCGACAAACCCGGCGCTGGCCGCCTTCATCACCGAATGTGCGCAAGGTGGCTCGACCGAAGCCGAACTCGCCACGCAGGAAAAGAAGGGCCTGCCCACGGGCCTGTTCGTGCAGCACCCGCTCACCGGCGCGCAGGTCGAGGTCTGGGTCGGCAACTACGTGCTCATGAGCTACGGCGACGGCGCCGTGATGGGCGTGCCGGCGCATGACGAGCGTGACTTCGCGTTTGCAAAGAAATACGGCATCGCCATCCAGCAGGTCGTGGCCATCGACGGCCTGCCCTTCAGCACCGAAGCCTGGGCCGAACACTACGGCGACAAGCAGCGCGGCCGCTGCGTCAACTCGGGTGTGCTCGACGGGCTGGACTACCCCAGCGCTGTCGACAAGGTCGCCGAGCTGCTTGGTTCCAAAGGCCTGGGCGAGAAGAAGACCACCTGGCGCCTGCGCGACTGGGGTGTCAGCCGCCAGCGTTACTGGGGCACACCGATCCCCATCATCCATTGCGACAGCTGTGGTGTGGTGCCCGTGCCGGAGCAGGACCTGCCGGTCGTGCTGCCGATCGACTGTGTGCCCGACGGCAGCGGCAACCCGCTCAACAAGCGCGCCGATTTCCTGAACGTCGGCTGCCCCAAGTGCGGCAAGCCGGCGCGGCGCGAGACCGACACGATGGACACCTTCGTCGACAGCTCGTGGTACGTCATGCGCTACTGCGACGCGCGCAACAACGACGCCATGGTCGGCGCCGGCACCGAATACTGGATGGGTGCCGCCGGCCGCGCCGGCACACCCGGCATGGACCAGTACATCGGCGGCATCGAACACGCCATCCTGCACCTGCTGTACGCCCGCTTCTGGACCAAGGTGATGCGCGACCTGAAGCTCGTCAGCATCGGCGAACCCTTCACCCGCCTGCTCACGCAGGGCATGGTGCTCAAGGGGGCCTTCTTCCACAAGCCCGAAGGTGGTGGCAAGAACTACTACTGGGAAAGTGAAGTCGAGCCCGTCACCAACGAGCATGGCCTGATCGTCGGCGGCAAGCTCAAGGCCGACGGCACGCCGCTCGAGTACGAGATGACGACGATGTCGAAGTCCAAGAACAACGGCGTCGACCCGCAGGACCTGATCGACCGTTACGGCGCCGACACCGCGCGCCTGTTCGTCATGTTCGCCTCACCGCCTGAGCAGACGCTGGACTGGAACGACTCGGGCGTCGAAGGCGCGCATCGTTTCCTCAAGCGTGTGTGGGCCTTCGGCGCGAAGAACGGTGAACTGCTGACTGCTGCGGCCGACACCGCGGCCGACCTGTCGAGTGATGCCAAGACGCTGCGCCGTGAGCTGCACCTGGTGCTCAAGCAGATCAGCTACGACTTCGAGCGCATGCAGTACAACACCGTGGTGAGTGGTGCGATGAAGCTGCTCAATGCGCTCGAAGGCTACAGGCACGACGGCAGTGCAGCCAGCGCCACCGTGCTGCGCGAGGGGTATTCGGTGCTGCTGCGTGGCCTGTACCCGGCCTGCCCGCACATCACGCAAGCTTTGTGGGACGAACTCGGCTACGCCGCGCGGCTGGGTGCCCTGCTGGATGCTCCGTGGCCGGCGGTGGACGAAGCCGCCCTGGTGCAGGACGAGATCGAACTCGTGCTGCAGGTCAACGGCAAGTTGCGCGGTGCCATCACCGTGCCCGCCAGTGCCGACAAGGCGGCGATCGAAGCCCAGGCGGCAGCCAGTGCCGAGGTGGCGCGTTTCACCGAAGGCCGGCCGATCAAGAAGATCATCGTGGTGCCGGGTCGGCTGGTGAATGTGGTTGCTTGATCGCGCAGAGGTGTTGTCGATGCAGCCCGTTGGTGATGTCGCCGGCAACGCCGATGTCGGCTCGGGGATGACCGGCGTGCGGCAGTTGGCGACGCCGCGTTTGCCGTTTGCCGGCACGACGCTGCGGCCGGCGCAGCGCCTGCTCGCTTGGCTCGCGCTGCTGCTGGCCGGCGCCTTGCTGGCCAGTTGTGGTTTTGCCATGCGCCAGCCGCCCGAGCTGGATTTCAAGCGCATCACGCTGCGTGGTTTCGCGCGCGACTCGGCCATGGCTGAAGAGTTGCGCCGCCAGCTGCGCGCCAGCCCGGGCGTCGAGGTGGTCGACGGCGCCAACAACGGTGCCGATGCCGTGATCACCGCGCTGGAGGACGGCCTCGAACGTGTCGTCGCCGCTTCCACCAGTGCCGGCCAGGTGCGTGAACTGACCTTGCGCGCGCGGCTGCGCTTCGAGGTGCGTGACGCCAGCGGACGCGAGCTGATCGCCGCCTCCGAGCTGCTGCAGACCCGCGACATGAGTTACACCGAAAGTGCTGCCCTGGCCAAGGAGCAGGAGGCGCGCCTGCTCGGCCGCGCCATGCAGGCCGATGTGGCCAGCCAGGTGCTGCGGCGCCTGGCGGCGCTGTCGGTGCAGCGGCGTGCGGCGGTCTCACCGGCTGCATCCGCCGCCGCTTCGTCCGCAACACGTTGAGGCTACGGCCATGCAGCTGCGTGCCGACCAACTCCGCCAGGCGCTGGCGCGTGGCCTGGCACCGCTTTATGTGGTGCACGGCGACGAGCCGCTGCTGGCGCAGGAGGCGAGCGACGCCATCCGTCAGGCCGCGCGTGCCGCCGGCTACACCGAACGCCAGGTGCACCACGTGGCGGGCGCACATGTCGACTGGAGCGGCATCCTCGGCGCCTCGGCCGAGCTGAGCCTGTTTGCGCAGCTGCAGCTGATCGAGATCCGTATCCCCTCGGGCAAGCCGGGCAAGGACGGCTCCGACGCCCTGCAACGTTACGCCGCCCGTCTGCCCGACGACACCGTGACCCTGGTGAGCCTGCCCAAACTCGACGGCAGCCAGCTCAAGAGCGCCTGGTTCGGTGCCCTCGACGCCGCTGGCGTGAGTGTGCGGGTCGACCCGGTGGATCGCCGCGCCCTGCCGCAGTGGCTGGCGCAGCGACTGGCCGCGCAGGGGCAACGGGTTCAGGACGGTGAACCGGGCCAGCATGCGCTGGCGTTTTTTGCCGACCGGGTCGAAGGCAATCTGCTCGCGGCGCATCAGGAACTGGCCAAGCTGGCGCTGCTGTATCCGGCCGGTGTGCTCACCGCTGAACAGATCGAACAGGCCGTGCTCAACGTGGCGCGTTACGACGTCTTCAAGCTCGGCGAGGCGGTGCTCGGCGGCGACGCGGCGCGTGCGCTGCGTATGCTCGACGGTCTGCAGGCCGAAGGTGAAGCCGCCGTGCTGGTGCACTGGTCGCTGGCCGACGACATCCGCCTGCTCTGCCGCCTGCAGACCGCCCTGCAGGGCGGCCGCCCCATGGCCATGGCCATGCGTGAGCAACGTGTCTGGGGCGCGAAGGAAAAACTCGTCGAACGCCTGGCCGACCGCCTGCGTGATGCGCCGCTGGCCCCGCTGCTGCAAGGCGCCCACGTCTGCGACGGCATCGTCAAGGGCCTGCGCGACCCGGCCTGGCCCGGCGACCCCTGGCAGGCGCTGCGCCAGCTGGCGTTGCTCACCATCCAGGCGCTGCAGCCGCCGCCCAAGGCCCGGCGTGATGGTGCGCCAGCCGCGCCGCGTCTGCCGCTGGTGTTGCGCGGCTGAGTCGTGGTGCCCCAAGGCGAACCGTCCGGCCGCGCGACGGTTTTTCATGGCCCGGGTCGGACGACGCAGGTCGTCGCCTTGGTCGTGCCCCCCACGACTTGGCGGGCCGCTCCCAGCCACCCCAGACCGCGACGCACATCCGGCCGGGCCAGGCCGAGGGCGCGCTCAGTAGCCGCGTTGCCGGTCGACGGCGCCGCGCAGCGTGGCCGCCAGTTCCACGTCGGCGGCCCGGTCGCCCGGCGCCAGCGAGCGCAGGGCCTGCACATTGGCCGCGGCGACGAGTGAGGCGCTGCGTGGATCGGTCAGCGCCGCCACGTGGGGCAACACGGTGACGCCCGGATGGCGCCAGAACGGGTGATCGGTGGCCAGCGGCTCACGGCGGAACACGTCGAGCACGGCATGGCCGAGTTGGCCGGCGTCGAGCGCGGCGATCAGATCGGCGTCGACCACTGCCGCGCCTCGCGCCAGGTTGACGAACCCGGCACCGCGCCTGAAGCCAGCGAACCGGGCGGCGTCGAAAAAACTGTTCGTCGCGCCGGTGAGTGGCATCAGGTTGATCACCACGTCGGCCTGGGCTGCCGCAAGCCTGCCAGGCCTCGGCACCCGCCCCCTGGTGCCAGCGCTGCCCGAAGTCGGCCAGTTCGGCCAGGCGGTCCACATCGGCGCCGATGGGTGAGTTCAAGCTCGACCCCGAGCCCCGCGCGGTTGGTTCACTGCGGGTG
Source organism: Candidatus Intricatilinea gracilis (assembly GCA_016702605.1). Lineage (GTDB taxonomy): Bacteria > Pseudomonadota > Gammaproteobacteria > Burkholderiales > Burkholderiaceae_C > Sphaerotilus > Sphaerotilus gracilis. Next base: position 914,145 of record JADJDQ010000001.1, on the reverse strand, counting down.
ACACCACCCGTGTCGGCGCCGACAGCACCGCGGCGCCAGGCGCTCACCCGGTAGCCGTTGCGCAGCAAGCGCAGCGCGACGGTGCGGCCGAGTTCACCCAGGCCGGCGATCAGCACCTGCACCTCGTCGGCCCGGCGTTGCCCGTGTTGTTGCCAGACCTGGCCCGCCTGCTGACGCGCGTATTTGAAATAGCCGCGGTGCAGGCTCAGCACCGCCCAGAGCGCCGTCTCGGCCATGGCGGCACTCATGGCCGGGTCGACCATCCGCACCATCGGCACGTCGGCGGGTAGTGTCGGGTCGTCGAGCAGGCGGTCGACACCGGCCCAGAGGGACTGGATGAGCCGCAGCTTGGGGTAGCCCACCAGCTGGCCGGGACGCGGGTTGGCGACGATGGCAATGTCGACGCCAGCACGTTCGGCCGAGCTGAACGAGGCGGCATCTTCGGCGCGCAGCCAGGTCTGACCCGGCAGCGCCTCGCGCAGGCAAGGTGGCCAGGCGGCCCACTCGGACTCGTCGAAACTGCAGGCGAGCAGGATGCTCATTCGGCGCTGCCGGGTGTGGCGGTGGGCGTGTTGCCCGGCGTCGACAGGGCTGCACTCTTGTCAGTTCCAGGGCAAGGCGCCGGCATTTCGAGTGCATCGACCAGTCGACCCAGCACATGCGCCACGGATTGGCGGCGCACCGCCGCGCGGTCGCCGTCGAACCAGCAACGTTCGGTCCAGCAGCGATCAGGCAAGGCCCAGCCGAAACACACCGTGCCGACCGGCTTGGCGGCGCTGCCGCCTCCAGGCCCGGCCACGCCGGTGATGGACACGGCGACTTCGACCTCGGCAGCACCCGGTACACCACCTCGAGCCCCCTGTGCCATGGCGCGGGCCACCGCCTCGCTCACCGCACCTTCGGCCACGATCAGCTCGGCCGGCACACCGAGCAGGCTGGTCTTGGCGGCATTGCTGTAGCTGACCACGCCACGTTCGAACCACACACTCGACCCGGCCTGTTCGGTGCAGGCGCCGGCCACCAGGCCGCCGGTGCAGCTTTCGGCCGTGGCCAGGCGCCAGCCGCGCGTTTCGAGCTGAATCGCCAGACGGGCCACCTGATCGCTGATTGCTCGGAACGCGCGGGACGCCGGGGCGTCGTTGTGCTGTGTAGCCATCGTGTCAGCCCTGCCAGCGTATCCAGACCGCCAGCACCAGCAGCGTGCACAGGGCGGCGATCAGGTCGTCGAAGATGATGCCGAAGCCGCCGCGCCAGCCGCCGCCCTTGAAGTAACGATCGGCCCAGCCCACCGGGCCGGGTTTGGCGGCATCGAAGTAGCGAAACAGCAGGAAGGCAGCCAGCTGCAGGCCCAGACCGGCCGGGGTGATGACCCACAAGACGATCCAGAAGGCGATGATTTCGTCCCACACGATGAAGCCCGGGTCGGCGATGCCGGCGTGGCGCGCCGTCAGGGTGCAGGCCCACCAGCCGATCACGAGGCCCAGGCCGATGACCCAGGCCCAGCCGCTGCTGTCCAGCCACAGGCCGAGCATCAGGTACGAGGCCCAGGCCCACAAGGTGCCGACCGTGCCCGGCGCGACCGGGCTCAGCCCGCTGCCCGCACCCAGGGCGATGAAGTGGCCCAGGTGCCTGAGCAGAAAGGCCGGACTGGCGCGGCGCTTGGGCGCGCTGTCCTGCGCTGCCGGCCTGGTGTGGGGGTCGGGCAGCGGCAGGGCCAGGTCCGGCGGAGCAGCGGGGCCCAGGTCGGGCTGATGTTCAGTCATCGTGAGGCTGGTGTGGGGGCGCCAGTGTCGGTGTCGACACCGATCGACGTCGATGGCCGCTGGTGAGGCTGACGAGATTCATCCGCGCCTCGTCAGCGAAAGTGGTCGAAGCTGGCCCAGGGTGTGGCGATCACCTGGCCGTCGACATCCACCACTCGAACCCCGGGTTCGAGCTCGATCCGACCGATACGGCTGACCTCGGTGGCGCTGGCGATGCCGGCGGCGCGCACAGCGTCGGCCAGCGCGGGCGGCGCGGTGAACAGCAACTCGTAGTCGTCACCGCCAGAAAGCAGAAATTCGAGCTGATGCCCGCCCGGCAACGTTGCCAGCACGGCGCTGCGCGGCAGGTTGTCGGCAAACAGGGTGGCGCCCAGTGGCGCGGCGGCACTGCGAGCCGCGCCCGAGCGCCGCAACACGTGGCCCAGATCACCGAGCAGGCCGTCGGACACATCGATTGCCGCACTCGCCACGCCGCGCAAGGCCTGGCCCAGGGCGACACGTGGCACCGGTTGTTCCATGGCGCGGCGCACCTGCTCGAAGGCGTCGCCCGGCAGCTGCACGGTGCCGCGCAACACTTCCAGCGCCAGGCGTGCGTCGCCCAGCGTGCGGCCGCTGACCCAGAGGTCGTCGCCCGGCGCGGCGCCACTGCGCAGCAGCGCCTGTCCGGCCGGTACCTCACCGAAGACGGTGATGCACAGGTTGAGCGGACCGGCCGTGGTGTCGCCGCCCACCAGCTCGACGGCGTGTTCGTCGGCCAGTGCATGTAGCCCGGCCGCCAGTTCACCCAGCCAGGCAGCGTCGGCGCGCGGCAGCGCAAACGCCAGTGTGTAGGCCAGCGGTCTGGCGCCGCAGGCCGCCAGGTCAGACAGGTTGACCGCCAGCGCCTTGTGGCCCAGCCGGCGCGGCGCCACGGTCGACACGAAGTGGCGGCCTTCCACCAGCATGTCGGTCGACACCGCCAGCTGCATGCCTGGCGTTGGCGCCAGCAGCGCACAGTCGTCGCCCACCCCCAGCGGCGAGCGCCGCACCGGGCGGGTGAAGAAGTGCTGGATGAGGTCGAATTCGCCGAGGGACATCGCGAGCCGCGGGGTAGGCGCGGTGGTGGGCTGAAGGGTTCGGCGGATTATGCGGACAGCTCGTGCCGCACCGACCAGCCAGCCTGCCGGGCGGTGCCGCCGATCCCTGGGCAGTCTCAGTCGGCCGTGTCGGGGGCGTGCTGGCGCAACAGGTTGGCCAGTTCGACGGCGGATTTGACCTCCATCTTGTCGAACACGCGGGCGCGGTGGACCTCGACCGTGCGCACGCTGATGTCGAGGTGGTCGGCGATCTGCTTGTTGGCACGTCCGGCGATCACCAGGCGCATGACCTCGATTTCGCGCTCGGTGAGGTCGGCCAGCAGGCGCTGCACGGCCTGGTCGTCGCGCAGGCGGGTCAGCGCGGCGGCGCTCAGCGCCAGCGCTTCTTCGACGCGGTCGACCAGGGCGTTGTCCGAGAACGGTTTCTCGACGAAGTCGAAGGCGCCGCGTTTGACGGCGGCCACGGCGGTGGCCACGTCGGCGTGGCCGGTGAGAAAGATCACCGGCAGGCGCGCGGTGAGCCCACCTTCGATCAGGCGTTCGAACAGCGCCATGCCGCTCATGCCGGGCATACGCATGTCGAGCAGCAAGCAGGCGGGCGAGTCGAGCCGCACCGAGGTGTTGTCGAGCGCTTGCCAGAAGGCATCGGCCGATTCGAAGGCGCGTGGCAACAGGCGGCGGCTGCGCAGCAGCCAGCTCAGGGCGTCGCGCAGCACCTCTTCGTCGTCGACGACGAAGACGGTGCCGGTGGGCTGCTGGACTCGCGCGGTCATGGGGGCTGCAGGTTGTGCCTTCGGGGCGTGGCGTTGAGTCCGGCGCGTTCAGGCCAGCGCGGGTGGGCCGGGCGGCGCGGGCACGGGTGCGCTGGCATCGACGAGGGTAAACCGGAACTGGGTGCCCCGACCATCGGGTCCGGCACTGAACTCGAGCAGGCCGCCGTGTTGTTCGATGACAGTGCGGCACATGGCCAGGCCCACACCCATGCCTTCGGGCTTGGTGCTGAAGAAGGGCGTGAAGATCTGGCTGGCCAGCTCGGGCGGTATGCCCGGACCACGATCGATGACGGCGAACTCGATCCAGCGGGCATCGGCGCGTCGCACGCGGATCAGCAGCACCCGGTCCTCGGGCCCCGTGTTGTCTTCCATGGCTTGCACGCCGTTGCGCGCCAGGTTGAGCAGCACCTGTTCGACCATGGTGCGGTCGCAGGCCACACGCAGCGGTGGGTCGGGCAGGTCGAGCTCGATGCGGGTGTCGCTGCGCCGGGCAGTGAGCCGCAGCAGCGGCAGGATGGCGTCGATCAGCTCGTGGCTGCGCACGTTTTCGCGCAGGCGCTCGCGCCGGCGCACGAACTGGTGCACGCTGCGGATGATCTTGCCGGCGCGTTCGGCCTGTTCGGCGATGCGGCCCACCGCCTGGCGGATCAGCAGCTGGGTCTCGAGATCGGCCGCCTGGTCGGCACCCGCGCCGTCTGGCGGCAGCAGGTTGAGTGTGCCGCCGGCGTAGCTGGCGATGGCGGCCAGCGGTTGGTTCAGCTCGTGGCTGAGCAGCGTGGCGAGTTCACCCATGGTGGCAAGGCGCGCCGCCGCCTGCAGCTTGTCGTTTTGCTGACGCGACAACTCCTCGACGCGGCGCTGCGCGCTCACATCGAGCACCGCACTCATCCAGCCGGCCTGGCGGCCGCGGCCGTCGACCAGCGGCGCTTCGAAGATCAGCACGGCAAAACGGCTGCCGTCGCGCCGCACGAAGGTCGACTCGTAACCTTCGCGCGGCGGGCCGTCGCCGCTCAGCCGGGTGGCCTGGCGGCGCGTGTATTCGTCGACCATCTCGGGCGGCCAGTAGGGCGGAGGGCTCACGCCCACCAGTTCGTCGGCGCTGTAACCCACCATCTCGCAAAAGGCCGGGTTGACGTAGCTGATGCGGCCTTGCGTGTCGCGCGCTCGCAGGCCGGTGACGAGTGAGTTCTCCATCGCCTTGCGAAATGCCAGGGCTTCGGCCAGTCCCTGTTCGGCGATGGCGCGACGGCGCACGTCGTTGACCAGCAGCACGACGACCGTCGCCAGCGCGACCGACAGGGCCAGGACCAGCACCGACGCCGGATTGGGAAACAGGCGAGGCTCGCCGCCGATGCTGTTCAGGCGTATCGGCAACGTGAACCCGGCGACGTCGACCAGCCTTTCGGCGACGAAGATGCCGGATCCGCGATTGGCACCGGCGCGGGCCAGGCGGGTGCCGTCGGGCTCGACCAGCAGCACCTCATGCTGGCGCTTGATGGCCGCGGGCAAGGCACTGTCGAGCAGGGCCGAGAGTGCAAACGTGGCGACTACTGCGCCGGTCTGTCGCCCCTCGACGGCGCGCGGCAGGCACAGGTCGACCACCTCGACGCCCATGCCGCCGCCGGTGGGCACGAAGTAGTTGCGCGAGAAGGCCGGGGCGCTGAACCTGCGCGCCGTGCTGCAGGCGATCTCGGCGTCCAGGCCCATGTCGGTGCGTGGAATGGCGCGAAAGGCGCCGGCGTGAAAACTCGACTCGACCACGCCGGTGATCCTGAACGACAGGTCGCGCAGCTCGATGCGCATGACCTCCCGCCGCTCGCGCAGCAGCGTCTGGGCCTGGTTGCGCCACTCGTCCGGCTCGGCTTCGGCCCACAACAGCAGTTGCAGACCCTGGATGTCGTCGGCCAGGCGCTGGCGCACATCGGTCGCGGCGGCGACAGCGGCGGCTTCGGTAGCCTCCTGCACGCGGTTGTGTTCGTGCTGGCGTGTCAGCCACCACAAGGCCATCTGGGCCAGCAGCAGCAGTGCGATGAGTGCCGCCCAGAGCAAGGCCCGGCGCGCACGCCTGGGCGGCTGGCCGACAAGATCGGGCGGGGTGGCGGCTTTCATCGAGGCGCGAAGCGGCGGAGCTGAGCTGGCGTGCGAAGTCTGTATTTCAGTATCGGCTTGGGTCCGGGCGGCGGGCTAAGCACAAATGCGCATAGCGCCAGCGACCTTGGCGGCGAGACTTGTCGCGCCACATGCCCATGTGGCATCGCGTCATGCGTATTCAGGTCCGAAATTGACCATGGGCAGGCCTGCCACTTCCTAAAATCGCCGCCCCACGCGAACGGGCGCCTTGCCACCGGGCCGCGCCCGACAAGCTCGGACACCCGGGGCGGTGCGCTCACCTGCGGCGATCCACCTTTCGACCCCGCGCGACGTGCTCGCGCAACCTACACAGCGAATCCACCGGGACATCCACATGCCGTCATCCGAGGACAAGAACTCCGAGCTGCGACGCAGCGCACTCGAATATCACGAGTTCCCGACGCCGGGCAAGATCTCGGTCACACCCACCAAGCAGATGGTCAACCAGCGCGATCTGGCGCTGGCCTATTCGCCAGGAGTGGCGGCGGCCTGTGAAGAGATCGTGGCCGACCCGGCCAATGCCTTTCGCTACACGGCACGCGGCAACCTGGTGGCCGTGGTCACCAACGGCACGGCGGTGCTGGGCCTGGGCGACATCGGTCCGCTGGCTTCGAAGCCGGTGATGGAGGGCAAGGGGGTCCTGTTCAAGAAGTTCGCCGGCATCGACGTGTTCGACCTCGAGATCAACCAGAAGGATCTGGACAAGCTGATCGACACGATCGCTTCGCTCGAGCCGACCTTCGGTGGCATCAACCTCGAGGACATCAAGGCGCCGGATTGTTTCTACGTCGAGCGCAAGCTGCGCGAGCGCATGAAGATCCCGGTCTTCCACGACGACCAGCACGGCACGGCCATCGTGGTGGGTGCGGCGATGTTGAACGGTCTGAAGGTGGTGGGCAAGGACATCAAGCAGGTCAAGCTGGTGTCGTCGGGTGCCGGCGCCGCGGCGCTGGCGTGTCTGAACCTGCTCGTCAAGCTGGGTTTGCCGCGCGAGAACATCTGGGTGACCGACCTGGCCGGCGTGGTCTACCAGGGCCGAGTCGAGCTGATGGACCCGGACAAGGCCGAGTTCGCCCAAGTCACCGAGCTGCGCACGCTGCGCGAGGCGATCAAGGGCGCCGACATCTTCCTGGGCCTGTCGGCCGGCGGTGTGCTCAAGGCCGACATGGTGGCCACGATGGGGCCCAAGCCGATCGTCTTTGCGCTCGCCAACCCGACGCCGGAGATCATGCCGGAGGAGGTCAAGGCGGTGCGCGACGACGTGATCATGGCCACGGGTCGCACCGACTATCCGAACCAGGTCAACAACGTCCTGTGTTTTCCGTACATCTTTCGAGGTGCTCTGGACTGCGGCGCCACCACCATCACCGACGAGATGGAAGTGGCGGCGGTCTACGCCATCGCTCAACTGGCGCAGGCAGAACAAAGTGATGTGGTGGCCGCGGCGTATGCCGGCGTGAACCTGAGCTTCGGGCCGGAATACCTCATCCCGAAGCCCTTCGACCCGCGGCTGATGATGCAGATCGCTCCGGCGGTGGCCAAGGCGGCCGCCGAGTCGGGCGTGGCCTCGCGGCCGATCAAGGACTTCGGCGCCTATCGCGATCGGCTGCAGACCTTCGTGTATGCCTCGGGCACGACGATGAAGCCGATCTTTGCGGTGGCCAAACGTGCCGTGAACAAGCGTGTGGCCTTTGCCGAAGGTGAAGACCGGCGGGTCCTGCGCGCCATGCAGGTGGTGGTCGACGAGGGCATCGCCAAGCCGTACCTGGTCGGGCGTGGTTCGATCATTTCCAAGCGCGTCGAGCAACTCGGTCTGCGCTTGCGGGCCGGGCGCGACTACGAACTCGTCAACATCGACGACGACACTCGCTACCGCGACTACTGGCAGACCTATCACCGCATGATGGAACGCCGCGGTGTGACCGAGCAGTTCGCGAAGATCGAGATGCGGCGCCGTCTCACCCTCATCAGCAGCATGCTGCTGCACAAGGGCGAGGTCGACGGCATGATCTGCGGCACCTGGGGCTCGACCGTGTCGCACCTGGAACACGTCGAAAGTGTGATCGGACGTCGCCCCGGCGTGAAGACCTTTGCCTGCATGAACGGCCTGGTGCTGCCGGGCCGCCAGGTGTTCGTGGTCGACACCCACGTCAACTACGACCCGACTGCGGCGCAGCTGGCCGAGATCACCGTGCTGGCGGCCGAGGAGATGTTGCGCTTTGGCCTGCAGCCCAAGGCCGCGTTGTTGTCTCACTCCAACTTCGGATCGAGCAATCAACCCTCGGCGGTCAAGATGCGTGAGGCGCTGGCGCTGGTGCGCGAGAAGGCGCCCTGGCTCGAGGTGGATGGCGAGATGCACGGCGATACCGCGCTCGACCCGGGCTACCGTGCCGAGCTGATGCCCCGCTCTACCCTGAAAGGCGAGGCCAATCTGCTGGTCATGCCCAACATAGACGCCGCCAACATCAGCTACAACCTGCTCAAGACGGCGTCGGGTGGTGGCATCGCCATCGGCCCGGTGCTGCTGGGTGCGTCCAAGCCGGTGCATGTGCTGACACCGTCGGCCACGGTGCGTCGGATCGTCAACATGACGGCGCTGACGGTGGCCGACGCCAACGCCGTGCGCTGATCCGATCAGGCGCGCCGCGCCGGTGCAATGCCGGCGCGGGGTGCGTACTGGGGGGCGTCAGGGCAGGGGTGCGACATCACCTGCCACGTCCTAACCGAAAAAGTGTGCGCGTGCTTACTTATCTGGAATACCCCAAGTAGGTGCTGAACACACCGATCAAGCCTTGAGGTTTTGACCCCGATTCGTTACCATCCAGCCCCTGAGGATCAAGGAAAACCCGCGGTAACCGTCAGGGTTGTCATATGCGGCTGGTGCGTGATTGGTGCTTTTTCGTTGCGCACGGGCTGTGGCAACAACTCGGTGATGTGACGCGGCTGCGCGGATGGATCGGGCTCGTGGTTTGTGCTGCTCTTGTGGCAGCGTCACAGCCGGTCAGCGCAACAGCACAGGTCAATCTGTCCGAGCTGCCGCGCGAGGCGCAGCACACCCACAGGCTGATTCACGCAGGCGGTCCGTTTCCTTATCCCAAGGATGGTGCTGTTTTCGGGAACCGGGAGCGGCTGTTGCCGTCACAGGTTCGTGGCTACTACCGCGAGTACACCGTGAAAACGCCGCGGTCGCGAGACCGTGGCGCCAGACGCATCGTTTGTGGTGGGCGTGAGCCGACCACGCCAGAAGTTTGTTTTTACACGCAGGACCATTACGCGAGCTTTCGCCGCATCTCGCCTTGAGTCCGATGAGGATCGAGTACCTTCGGGTCACTGTCTAGGGACCACCATGCTTTTGCAGACTGTCCGTCCAAATATCGTTCAGTCGATCCGCGCTTTTCGCGTGGACGATCTGATGCGAGCCGCCCAGGAATTGGGGCATCACTTCCTTTACGCCAACCTTGGACAAGCGCAGTCCAAGCAAGATGTGCTGGAGGTGATCGCCGATGCCTTCCTGTTTCCGCCGCACTTCGGCAAGAACCTGGATGCACTGAACGACTGCATGACCGATCAGGTCTTCAAGTCGGGTGCGCAGGCTGGTTTCGTGGTGGTGCTCGAGCAACTGCCCGACAACGCACGCTTCGACCGCGAGGCGCGCGAGCAACTGCTCGATGTCTTCCGGGACACGGCCGATTTCTGGGCCGACCGCAAGATACCGTTCAGGTGTTTCTATTCTTTTCAGTAGCCCGTTCCCCGGAAATCGGACCAGGGGAACGGGCGGATCAGGTCCAGGTCGAAGCGCCTCCGAAGGCGCCGGCCAGCAAGACAGCCAAAGGCAGCGCGCCGGCGTTTGCGCCGCACATGCCCATGATGAGCAGCGCCTTCGACACGTCGGCGTGGCCGGTGGCGGCATGAGCCCCGCACGGCCGCCCGTAGGGGCTCACTCCCGCTTGGCGGGACGGGCCGCAGGCGCAAGGGTGTACCAATGAGCGCCTTGCTCGAATCGCGCCTGCATAGCCTGCCGCTGCTGGCGCGTGGCAAGGTGCGCGACAACTACGCGGTCGGTGACGACCGCCTGCTGATGGTGGCGTCGGATCGGCTGTCGGCCTTCGATGTCATCCTCGGCGAGCCCATTCCGGGCAAGGGTGAACTGCTCACCCAGGTGGCCTTGTTCTGGTTCGACCGCCTGCGCTCGGTGGTGCCCAACCACCTCACGGGCGACGATCCCTTGTCGGTGGTCGCCGCCGACGAGCGCGATCAGGTGCGTGGTCGTTCGATGCTGGTCAAGCGGCTGCGCCCGCTACCGGTCGAGGCAGTGGTACGTGGCTACCTGGCCGGCAGTGGTTGGAAGGAGTACCAGGCGTCCGGCACGGTGTGTGGGGTGGCACTGCCTGCCGGTCTGGGCAATGCCGCCAAGCTGCCCGAACCGATCTTCACCCCGGCCACCAAGGCTGAAGCCGGTGAACACGACGAGAACATCGACTTCGACACCACGGTGGCAATGATTGGTGCCGGCCTGGCCGACAAGGTGCGTTCGGTGTCGATCGAGCTCTACCGTCAGGCTGCCGGGTTCGCGGCAGGCAAGGGCATCATCATTGCCGACACCAAGTTCGAGTTCGGCCTGGACGAACACGGCGAACTCACGCTGATGGACGAAGTGCTCACGCCTGATTCGTCGCGTTATTGGCCGGTCGAGAGTTACGAGGCGGCTTTGCGCACGGGCAGCAACCCGCCGAGCTTCGACAAGCAGTTCGTGCGTGACTGGCTCGAACAGGCCACGGTCGATGGCCAAGCCTGGAACAAACGGGCACCGGCGCCGAACGTGCCGGCCGATGTCATCGACCGCACCGCCGCCAAGTACCGCGAAGCCTTTGCCCGCCTGAGCGCCTGACCATGGCCACGAGCAGCATGGCGACAGGCAGACCCTTGTTGCTTGGCTTGCTCGATCGGCTCGATCGCGACATTGCTCACTCGCGCCTGCCGCGCGAGATTCCGCATCTGCGCGCCGAACGCGCCGTGTTGCTGGCGCGGCTGGGTGACTTCGAACGAGCACGCCAGGATCTGGCCTTTCTGCGTGGCCTGCCCGAATCGTCGACCAACCCGGTGCTGGGGGCCTGGATGTGGCTCGGCGAAGGAGTGCTCGACTACTTCGAGAGCCTGAACCAGCGTGCGCGCGACCGCGTGCTTCGGGCGCGGGCGTTGGCTGTGTCGGCCAAGTCGCAGCGCATCATGGCGCTCACCTCGGCCTGGTGCGCCCACTTCGACTACGGCGTCGGCGACTTTCCGGCGATGGTGCGCAACCTCGCCGATGCATTTCATGCCTCCGCCTTCGACAACCACAGCGCACTGACACGTGCCTGTGTCATCGTGGCCGTGGCCTATCACTGCGGTGGCAGCGAAGAACTGGCTCAGCCCTGGTACGCCCGCGCGCGCAGCCACGCCACACGTGAAGGCGACGGTGTGTCGCTCAGCTCGATCTCGTACAACCTGGCGGCGCTGCGTATCGCGAACACGCGACTGCTCGAACATTTCGGTGTGCTCGACAAGGTCATCGCCAAACGTGCGTTGCTGGGTGTCGAAGCATCGGCTCAGCTCGACCTGACGGTGCATGCCCGCGCGCTGGCGCCGGTGTCGTCGATCCAGCGTGCGCAGATCCTGTGTGTGCTCGAAGAATTCTCCGATGCGCTGACCCTGTTCGATCAGCATTACGACGAGGCCATCGCCCAGGGCCTGGCACGCGACGAGGCGCAGTTGCAGGCCGATCGGGCATGGTGCCTGTACCGGCTGGGGCGAGGCGACGAGGCGCGTGACATGGTCCGGTCTGCCCAGGCCGCCCTCACCTGGTCGACCGAGCGTGATGGCAAGGCCGTCGCCCATGCCCAGTTGGCACGCACCTGTGCCGCGCTGGGCCTGACCGACGACGTCAAGACCCACGCCCGCGAGGCCCAGGTCGAATACGCCGACTACCTGGCCTACACCGAGCGCCTGAGGGCCAACCTGGCCGAGGCAAAGCTCGAGGCCTTGTATCCCCGCGAACCACCCGCCAGCAGCGCTTCTGCACCCAGCCGCTGAAGTGTGCGTGTCGGTCGAGCACCTCGATGCGCACGGACAACCGCTGGTCTGCTGCAGACACGGTGGCTGACTTGGCTCACCAGGGTCTAGCCGACCAGGGCGACCTCGCCGACGACAGCTCGGGCCGCGTATCGGTGCCGCGGCCGCGAGGATGGCCGCGTCAGAACAGCACCATGCTGAGCTTGCGGCGGTACTGGTCGATCACCGGGTCGGCGCTGGCCACCACCGACTTGCCCGCCACCTCGAGTGTTCCGCCGGCAGCTGCGGCCGCGGGTTTGGGCGCCGGCTTGGTCAGCAGTTCGAGGATGGACACGTAGGCCTTGCGGGCGCGGCCGTCGCTCCAGGCCTTGTCACGCATCAGGATCTCGAGCAGCTCGTCCATCGCATCGACTGGCGCGTTGGCGGCCAGCAGGCACATGGCGCGCTCGAAACGTGCGTCGAAGTCGCGCCGATTGGAGCTGATGGCGGCGTCCAGCGCGGCCAGACCACGCGCCTGGGGCAGTTGCTCGCAAGCCTCGAGCCACAGGCCGATCGCGCCGAAGCGAGCATCGTGCAGGGCCTTGCCCGTCACAGGCTCGAAGGCACGGCGTGCATCTGCCACCCGGCCGAGTTGCAGCAGCAGCTTGAGGTAGTCGTAACGTGCGGTGTCGTTGGCCGGGTCGATCGCCACGGCCTGCTGCAACTTGTCGAGTGCGGCGTCGGGCGAGCCGTCCTGGGCCAGTTGTTCGGCCTCGGCGATCTCCTCTTCGGCTTCGAGTTCGGCCTCGCTGGGCACATGTTTGTCGAGGAACTCGCGGATCTGCAACTCGGGGATCGCACCGACGAAGCCGTCCACCGGCTGGCCGCCGGCGAACATGACACAAAACGGGATCGACCGCACACCGAACATCTGGCTCAGCTGGCCGGCGATCTCGGGTTGTTCGTCACTGTTGAGCTTGGCCAGCTTGAAGCGCCCGGCGTAGGCCACCTCGAGTTTTTCGAGCAGCGGCCCCAGGCTGCGGCACGGGCCGCACCAGGGCGCCCAGATGTCGAGCAGCACGGGCTGTTCGGTCGACGCCTTGATCAGGTCGGCTTCAATGTTCTGCAGGGTGATATCGATCATCGCGGCACCTTTCGTGCGCCAGAGCTGGGGGCGGACAGGCTGGTCACAAGCCCCGCCTAAAATCGCGCCCCTGTTAGTCCGCATCGGAGCTCGCCTTGTCCAGCGCTTCCCCCGTCGTCGGCATCGTCATGGGGTCGTCCAGCGACTGGGACACCATGAAGAACGCCGCCCAGATTCTCTCCGAGTTCGGTGTCCCCCACGAGGCACGTGTCGTCTCGGCTCACCGCATGCCGGACGACATGTTCCGCTACGCCGAAAGTGCGCGCGAGCGTGGCCTGCAAGCCATCATCGCCGGCGCCGGAGGTGCCGCACATCTGCCCGGCATGCTGGCGGCCAAGACCTCGGTGCCGGTGCTCGGTGTGCCGGTGGCGAGCAAACATCTGCAGGGTGTCGACTCGCTGCACTCCATCGTGCAGATGCCCAAGGGCATACCGGTCGCCACCTTTGCCATCGGTGTGGCCGGGGCTGCCAACGCCGCGCTGTTCGCCGTGGCGCTGCTGGCCAATCATGACGACACCCTGCGCATCGCACTCGACGCCTTCCGCGCCCGCCAGACCGACGCCGCCCGCGCCATGCGGCTCGAAGGATGAGCGCCACCGTGCCCGGCGATGCAGGCGCGTCCTCCGTCCCGGCAGGCGCAGGCGCTTCGACACACTCGACCGAATCGTCGATCGTGTCCGACTTGGCCCCTGATCTGCCTGTCCTGCTGCCCGGCACTGCCACCCTCGGTGTGATGGGCGGCGGCCAGCTGGCACGCATGTTTGCCCATTCGGCACAGCAGCTCGGCTTTCGTGTCGCCGTGCTCGACCCGGATGCCACCAGCCCGGCTGGCAGCATCGCGCATGAACACGTGCGAAGCGCCTACCTCGACGCCGCCGGACTGGCCCGCCTGGCCGATATGGCGCAGGCCATCACGACCGAGTTCGAGAACGTGCCGGCCGCCGCGCTGAGCCAGCTTGCCGAACGTCGCCCCGTCGCGCCAGGCGCGGCTGCAGTGGCTGTGTGCCAGGACCGCGCCGCCGAAAAGGCTCATTTCGTCGCCTGCGGCGTGCCATGCGCCCCACATGCCGTGATCACCAACGCGGTGGATCTGGCCGCCGTGCCCGACGCGCTGCTGCCCGGCATCCTCAAGACGGCCCGGCTGGGTTACGACGGCAAGGGCCAGCAGCGTGTGGCCAACCGCGCCGAACTTGCCGCCGCCTGGCAGGCGTTGGGTGAGGTGCAGTGTGTGCTCGAAGCACGCCTGGCACTGGCTGGCGAGCTGAGCGTGATCGTGGCGCGTGGGCGCGACGGTGCCACCGTGCACCTGCCGGTGCAGCACAACCTGCACCGCGACGGCATCCTGGCTGTCACCACCGTGCCGGCGCCGAACACGTCCGATGTGCTGCAGACGCAGGCGGTCGACGCCGCCACACGAATCGCCACCCGGCTGGGTTATGTCGGTGTGATGTGTGTCGAGTTCTTCGTGCTGGCCGATGGCAGCCTGGTGGCCAACGAGATGGCGCCGCGGCCGCACAACTCGGGCCACTACTCGATCGACGCCTGCGACGTCTCGCAGTTCGACCTGCAGGTGCGCGCCATGGCCGGCCTGCCGCTGACGGCGCCGCGGCTGCACTCCAGCGCCGTCATGCTCAACCTGCTCGGCGACCTGTGGTTCGCGGCCGGCGACCTGGTCGACGGCAAGGCGATGGCAACCGAGCCCGACTGGGCGCAGGTGCTGGCCCTGCCCGGCGCGCATCTGCACCTGTACGGCAAGGCCGAGGCCCGGCCTGGCCGCAAGATGGGTCACCTGACACTCACTGCCGCCACGCCGCAGCAGGCCCGCGAGACGGCCTTGCGTGCCGTCGCCCTGCTCGGCTTGCCCGCGTTCTGAGCCCGATGGTGCAGATCGTTTCCGCGGCGGGCGAGCTGCAACTTGCTGCGGCCGCCGACCTGGGCGCCCGGCAGCTAGCCGCGGGCAAGCTCGTGGCCTTTCCGACCGAAACCGTCTACGGCCTGGGTGCACGTGCCGACGATGACGCTGCGGTGGCGCGCATCTTTGCCGCCAAGGGCCGGCCGAGTGACCACCCGCTCATCGTGCACGTGGCGCACGGCGGCGACCCGCTGGCTGCGGCGCTCGTGTTCGCCGCCGAGTTGAACCCGCTGGTGCGCCGCCTCATCGCCGCTTGCTGGCCGGGCCCACTCACCCTCATCGTGCCGCGCCGCGCCGGTGTGGGTGCGTCGGCTGCCGGTGGGCAGGACAGCATCGGCCTGCGTTGCCCGGACCACACCGTGGCCCAGGCACTGCTGGTGGCGGCGTCGCGCCACGGCGTGGCGGGGGTGGCGGCGCCCAGCGCCAACCGCTTCGGCCGTGTCAGCCCCACGCTGGCCAGCCATGTGGCGGGTGAGTTCGGGCATCTGCACGGCGACGACGCCGTGCTGGTGCTCGACGGCGGCGCCTGCCGTGTCGGCATCGAGTCGGCCATCGTCGATTGCACGCGCGGCTACCCGGTGCTGTTGCGACCGGGGCTGTGGAGCACCGACGAACTGGCCGAATTTGCCGGCGAGCCGCTGCGCCTGCCCGACGGCACGGCGCCGCGGGCGTCGGGAACGCTGGTGGCACATTACGCGCCGCGCGCTCGGCTGCGCCTGCTCTCAACCGCCGACATGCAGGCTGCTCTGGCCGAACGTGCGCAGTTGCACCAGGCCGTCGAGCCGGTCGACCCGGGTCGATCCGGGCTGGCGCCTACGCGGCTGGCGGTATATTCCCGCTCCGCTGCGGTCGGCCGTGACATGGTGACCCGGCGCATGCCCGACAGCGCGGCTCTGGCCGCCCACGAGTTGTTCGCGGTGTTGCGCGAACTCGACGGCCCCGACGTGGCGGCGATCTGGGTTGAGCAGCCACCCGCCGACCCGGCCTGGGACGGCGTGCGTGATCGATTGCAACGTGCGGCCGCCGCCGCCGACCCGCTCTAGACCTGGAGACCCGATGCCCCTGCCTTTTGTTCTTGTGCCTGCACGTCGTCTTGCCCTTGCCCTGGCCTTCGGTGTCGGCTTGGCCGTGCTGGCCGCGTGTGGCGGCAGCGTCAGCCGGGTCTCGACCTTTCAGCCCACACGCATGGTGAGCTTCGGTGACGAGGTGAGCGCCGTCGGCACCAATGGCACCTCCACCGACAGGCTGAAGTACAGCATCAACTTCCTCGAGCTCGACGCGGTCACCGGACTGCCGGTGACACCGCAGGTCGTCGACTGCGCGTTGGCGCCGGTGTGGAACCAGGTGCTGGCGCAGTCCTACGGTTTTGTCTTTGCCCAGTGCAACCCGACCGGAGCCTCCACGTTCACGGCCGATTTTCTTGCCGTGCCCGGGGCGACGGTGACAGACGTCGAGGCCCAGGTCGCAGCCTATCGGGGTGCCAAGGGCTTCGACCCCAACGTGCTGGTCACCATCATGGCCGGGCGCAAGGACGTGCTCGATGCCTACGACCAGATCAAGCTGGCCGGCGGCGTAGGCAACGCTGGCGCCGTGGCCACAGCCACCGCCACGATGGCGGCAGCCGGCAGACGCCTGGGGGAACTGGTCAATGCCATCACTGCCGACGGCCAGGGCGGCCGGGTGATCTACGCCACCACGCCGGACCTGGGTTTTTCGCCCTACGCCATCGCGGAAGAGGCCGTGACACCCGGTAGCCGACAGGTGCTGACGGACCTGACCAAGGAGCTCAACGCGAAATTGCGCCTCACCGTCATCAACGACGGGCGTTATGCCGGCCTGGTGGCGGCAGACGAAGTCATCCAGGTGATGGCCAAGAATCCCGCCAGTTTTGGCCTGGCCAATGTGACCCTGGGCGGTTGCCTGGCGACCGCGGCCTTGCCGACCTGTGACCAGAACACGCTGATCACGGCGATCGCGGCAGACGGGTCGACCGTCGCCACCACCCCGAGCCAGCACCTCTGGGCCGACGACACCCGCCCGGCCAACAGCTGGCATGTCCGCGTCGGCAACGCAGCCGACAGCCGCGCGCGCAACAACCCGTTCTGAACCTGGCTGTGGTTACTGGCGCCCGGCCCGGTCCGGCGTGCCGTATTTGAGCTTGAGCGTCAGGATGGTGATGGCCAGCGCCAGCGTCACGGCATTGGCGATGATCACCGGCCACGCCTCGAGCAAAAAGCCGTAGACCAGCCACAGGCTCACGCCCACCGTGAACACGCTGTACATCGACAGCGAGATGCCTGATACATCGCGTGTGCGCAGCGTGAGCCAGGCCTGCGGCAGGAACGACAACGTCGTGAGTGTGGCGGCCACGGTGCCGACGATGTCCTTGAGTGAATCGATCGAAGTCATGGTCGGTGGTCCTTGTCGTCGAGCGTCCAGCGCAAGACGGCATCGAGCGCGGCGCGGGCGTCGTCGCTGCCGGCCAGCGGGTGATTGATGATGGCCACCACGATGAAACGCTGGCCGTCGTAGCCGTCGACCACACCGGCCAGGGCAGCCACCTGGTTGAGTGAACCGGTCTTGAGGTGGGCGCGCCCGCGGGCGCTCACCGCACGTTTGGCGGTGGTTTCGATGCCAGCCACCGGCAACGATGCCAGCAGCTCGGGCATCCACGGTCTGGTCCAGGCCCATTGCAGCATGCGCCCCAGGCAGGCGGCGGTGATACGTTCGTGGCGGGACAGGCCCGAGCCCCGGTCGACGAGCAACTCGTCGGCACCACAGGCAGCGTGCTGCTGCAGATGCGCCTGCACGATCTCGCGTGATGTCTCGTAACGCCCCACACCGTGCTGCACCTGGCTCAGGCTGGCGAAGACCTGCTGCGCGATGACGTTGTTGCTGTGTTTGTTCATGTCGCGCACCACCTCCGGCAAGGTGGGCGAGACGAGTTCCAGCAAGGGTGTCTGATCCGGCCGAGCGCGGCCATCGCGCACCTGGCCGGTGAGTCTGCCACCCAGCTCGCGCCACATTGCGGCGATGGCCCGGGCGCTGAAGCTGGCCGGGTCGGCGTAGGCCACCGCCCAGGTCTTGTCGCCGCAGGCCAACGGCAGGTGGCCGCTGAAGCGCAGGCGGTCGGGCTGGCTGAAATCGGGCTGAAGGCGGTCCCGCCAATCACCACAGTCACCCCGTCGCAGTGGCACGCTGGTGGGCACCTTGACACCCGCCAGCGCCGGTTCCACACCAATACGCGCGATACCCAGCGCCGGCTCGGGATGAAAGCTCAGGAACATCGCCTTGCCGTTGATGAGCAAGGCGTCGGGCTGGGCGTTGTAGGGCTGGAAAGGTTCACCGTCGAAGGCGCCCGGGTCGGTCTCGGGCAACTCGAAGGCGCTGCGGTCGAGCACGATGTCGCCGCGGATGTCGCGGATGCCCAGTTGCTGCACGCGCCGCAACATCAGCCACAGGCGTTCGGTCACCAGGCGTGGGTCGCCGCGCCCCTGGATCACCAGCGAACCCCGCAGCACACCGTGCGAGACCGTGCCGTCGGCATAGACCGATGTGGTCCAGGTGTGGATCGGGCCGAGCAGATCGAGCGCCACCGCGCTGGTCACCAACTTGATCACCGAGGCCGGGTTGGCCAGTCGATCGGCCTGATGCGCCAGGCGCGGCTGCCCAGCACCCTCCGCACTGACCCACAGGTAGACCCCTTCAGGTCCGATGCGGGCCTTGCTCAATGCCGCCGCGATAGTTGGCGGCAGCGCCGCTGATGGTGATGATGCGCTGGCCGCAGCCGCAGCAACACCATCGTCAGCAGGAGCAGGAGCAGGAGCAGGAGCAGCTTCGGTGAGAGCACTACCAGTGCCGTGGCCCGTGTCGGGCGCGACGGCGCCGGGCGATCCCCCGGCCGATGCAGCGACAGTGGCACCCTGCCCGCCAGCCGGTGAGGCGTTGGCCGATGCCGCGGCCAAGGTCAGGCACGTGGCCAGACCAATGGCGAGCCACAGCGACCTGAGCGGCTGCGCTGGCTGGGGTGGCACTGTGATGGGGGGCCGCCACACGGCCAGCCGGACAAAGGAAGAACAACGTCACGCTCTCGATGCTGGCGTCTTCCAGCGGCCGTCCGAGACGGGTTCGGCTGGATGCGGCGCGCCATCATACGAAAGCGCCGACGATAAACTGCCGCGCAAGCCCGTACGCCGCCATGGCCTCAGCCCCAGGCAGAGCTACTACCTGCGCCGGCTCCACCTGCACTTCTCGTTGCCTCTGTCCACCTGCATGACCACTCAGCTGTTAGCCATCGATGCCTCGACCGGCCAGGTCGAGATCGCGCTGGCCTGCGCCGGCGGGGTGCATGTGTTGACCCTGGCCGGTGGCGCGCAGGCGTCGCAACAACTGCTGCCCGAGCTGGCCGCGTTGTGCCTGCGGGCGGGGTGCACGTTGTCGCAGCTCGACGCGGTGGCTTATGGCGCGGGGCCGGGTGCGTTCACCGGCCTGCGCACGGCCTGCTCGGTGGCTCAGGGGCTGGCGTATGGTCTGGACCGCCCGATCCTGGCGCTCGACACCCTGTCGGTGGTGGCCGAGTCCGCCGTCTTGCAAGGTGCGCCCGACCTGCTGTGGGCTGCGCTCGATGCCCGCATGGGTGAGGTCTACGGCGCGCCCATGCAGCGCCTGGCGCCGGGACGCTGGCGCAGTCTGCATGCCAGCAGCGTCTACACACCGCAGTCCTTGCTCGACAAGGTGGTGGCCACGGCCTTCAGCGATGTGTTGGCCGGCCCCGCCGTGGTGGCCTATCCACTGCTGACGGCCGGCAACCATCGCTGGCCGCTGGCCCGGCCCGGCGGTGTGGCGCTGGCCAAGGTGGCCCAGGCGGCCTGGGAAGACGGTCAGGCTCGCCCCGCGCATGAAGCGCTGCCGCTGTATGGCCGCGACAAGGTGGCGCAGACCAGCGCCGAACGCCTCGCTGCACGAGCAAGTGGCCGGGCTGCCGCACCGGCAGCGCCGGCCCTGCACACCCCCACATGAGCCCGGACAACCCGAGCCATGTGGACCACCCTGCGCCGTGTCGGCGTCTGCCTTGAACCATGAGCGCGCGACCCCAAGCCACCCGTGAAACCGCGCGAGTCGTGCCGCTGGCGCGGCTGGTCGACATGCACATCGGCCAGCTCGACAAGGTGGTGCGTATCGAGGCGGCGGCCTATCCGTTTCCGTGGAGTCGCGGCAACTTCATCGATTCACTCGCCGCCGGCTACCGCATGCAGAGCCTTTTCGTGGCGGGTGAGCTGGTGGGTTACTACATCGCCATGAAGGGTGTCGACGAGATGCATCTGCTCAACATCACCGTCGCGCCCGATCAACAAGGCTACGGCCACGCCCGCACCATGCTGGCGGCGCTGACGTTGTTTGCGCGCCAGAACGACGCCACCTCGCTGCTGCTCGAGGTGCGGCCCAGCAACTTGCGGGCGCGCCGGCTGTACGAAGGCACGGGCTTCGAGGTGATCGGCGTGCGTCGCGGTTACTACCCCGACCATGGCGGCCGGCGTGAAGACGCACTGGTGATGCGGCGCCTGATCGAACCCGCTGCCGGGAACTCGCGGTGAGCTGGACGGCGCCTCAGCGCGCCATGCTCGAAGAGATGGGCATCCGTCTGTGGCTGCCGCCTGGCCACGCTGCGGATGGGTCGACCGACCTGGCCGCCCAGGTCGATGTGCCGCAAACGTCGCAGGACGTCGACTTTGATGATGGCCGGGTGCAGGCGGGCGTCGGCCCCGGTCGGCCGGATGTCGATGGGTCGGATGGTGATCGCCCCGATGCCCTTCGAACGATGCCGGATCGATCTGATGCCGTGCGACCCGTCGCCCTGGCGTCAATCGCCCGTCATCTCGACGGGGTGCCGGTCCGTGCGGAACAAGCCGCGGCCCAGGCTGGTGCATTGCAAGGCCTGCGCGCCGCAACAAGCTCAGGCACGGCAGTGCAGCCGCATCACCCCGGCGTCGCAAACGAGCCGTTGGTGGGTGTGGCCGCCATGGACTGGCCGGCACTCGAGGCAGCCGTGGCCGGCTGCCGCGCCTGTGGCCTGTGTGACGGTCGGCGCAACACGGTGTTCGGCGTCGGTCACCAGCAGGCGCGCTGGATGCTGATCGGCGAAGCGCCGGGTGAACAGGAGGACCGCGACGGTGAACCCTTCGTCGGCAAGGCCGGGCAACTGCTCGACAACATGCTGCGTGCCGCCGGGCTGACACGGTCGGACGCCAGCGCCGATCGGCAGGTCTACATCGCCAATGTGCTCAAGTGCCGGCCGCCGCAGAACCGCAATCCCTTACCCGAAGAAGTTGCCAGGTGCGAGCCTTACCTGCGCCGCCAGGTGGCGCTGGTGCAGCCCGAGGTGATCCTGGCCATGGGCCGGTTCGCCGTGCAGTCACTGCTGGGCAGCCAGGAGCCGATCGGCCGGCTGCGCGGTCGCGTGCACGACTATCTGGGCGTGCCTGTGGTGGTCACCTACCACCCCGCCTACCTGCTGCGCAACCCGCTCGACAAGTCCCGCAGCTGGGAAGACCTGTGCCTGGCGCACGAGGTGTTGCGCCAGCGCGCAGCGCCCTGAGAGCGTCCCCAGGGCCGACGACCTACGTCGTCCGCCCCCCGAGCGCGAGGGTCAACTTGGGGCAACCCGCCGCTGACTCGAAAGGCGCCGCAACGCTGCGCCGTCAACCCTTGCGCAGAACGGCAGCGGCTTCGAGCGCGAAGTACGTCAACACACCATCGGCACCGGCGCGCTTGAAGGCCAGCAGCGCTTCCATCATCACAGCGTCGTGGTCGAGCCAGCCATTGGCCGCGGCGGCCTTGAGCATGGCGTATTCACCGCTCACTTGATAGGCGAAGGTGGGCACACGGAACTCGTCCTTCACGCGCCGCACGATGTCGAGGTAGGGCATGCCGGGCTTGACCATGACCATGTCGGCGCCTTCGGCGATGTCGAGCGCCACTTCGCGCAGTGCCTCGTCGCTGTTGCCCGGGTCCATCTGGTAGACCTTCTTGTTGCTCTTGCCCAGGTTGCCACTCGAGCCCACGGCGTCGCGGAACGGCCCGTAGAAGGCACTGGCGTATTTGGCGCTGTAGGCCATGATGCGGGTGTGCACCAGGTGCTGAGCTTCGAGCGCGCGGCGGATCGCGCCGATGCGGCCGTCCATCATGTCGCTGGGGGCGACGATGTCCACACCTGCCTGGGCATGAACCAGCGCCTGCTTGACTAGCACCTCGACGGTCTCGTCGTTGAGCACGTAGCCGCTGTCGTCGATCAGGCCGTCCTGACCATGGCTGGTATACGGGTCCAGCGCGATGTCGGTCATGAGGCCGAGTTCGGGGAAGCGGCGCTTGAGTTCGGCCACCACATGAGGCACCAGTCCATCGGGATTGAAGGCTTCACGGCCGTCGGCGGTCTTGCCCTCGCCCGACAACACCGGAAACAGCGCCATCGCCGGGATGCCCGCGGCGACGCACGATTCGGCCACCGGCAGGAGTTGATCGAGCGACCTGCGCTGCACACCGGGCATCGACGCCACGTCCTGCACCTTGCCCTGGCCTTCGAGCACGAAGACCGGATAGATCAGATCACTTGTGCGCAGTTCGTGCTCGCGCACCAGAGCGCGGGTGTAGGCGTCACGGCGCAGCCGCCGCGGGCGTTGCAGGGGAAAACCAGTGGCAGGCAGATTGATCGACATGGTGATTGAACTGGGTGGAATGTCCGCCTTCGGCGGTTGAAAAGCCGTTGCCCGGACGGTCCGCGGCATTCAATCTTTAGCTGACGCAACAAAGGGGCAAATGCCTGGGTTCGCGGGCCACGCGATGCATCGTGCAACTAGGGTAAACCGCGCCGGACGGCAGTGTGCCGGGGGTTTTCCGAGGGCTTCAATCGCTGTTAAACTCGTCCCCGGATGATACGTCGCAAGACGTGTGTCCCCTGCTTTTCCTCCCTGAGCAGGTGCCTTACCGTGTTGACAGCGATAAGGCTTTGCAGCCCCAGTCTCAAGACTGGGGCTCTTTTTTTGCCCGCGCTTCGCGCCGGCGCACCAAAGAAAACGCCGCCCTTGGGCGGCGTTGCGTGTCGGGGCAGACGAACGGCGCATGAACAGCGCCTCGCGCCCTATCTGTGCTGTATGGCCGGGTCCTGGTGGCGCACCGGGAACGCTGCGTCGTGGCTTGCTGCCGACACATCGTCCAGCCCTGCAGGCCGAGTGGCATTGAGTTCGTCGAACCACGAGGTACGCGGCGGATCGAGTTGCTGCGGATGGGTGTCGGCCGCCAGCCCCTGATTTGCAGCCTCCGACGACTCGCTGGGAATCAGCAAGCGTCGAACGGCCAGCGGATCGGGCAGCCAGGCTTCGGTCCAGATGTGCAGCGGGATGCCCGATGCACGCAACACCCGCTCGACGCGCAGCCGGCGCTTGCGCGCCTTGTCGGTCTCGACCTTGTCGGTCTCGCGCACCTCGATCACCGCGATCACGTTGGACGCCGGGTCGCAGATGACCAGATCGATGCACACATGGCCGATACGCCTGAGCCATTCGACGTACGACAGCCGTGTAGGCACCCTCAGGAAGCGCGCCAGCGGCACCTGCGCCAGCACCATACATTCGGGCACAGCTCGGCGCAGCAGGTCGAAAGCCCGGCGGTGCCGCATGGTCATCACCCGTGTGGCCTCAGGCGGCCAGCCGATCACGGTGTCGACCGCGTCCAGCGAACGACCGCTGCGAGAGGTATTCGGATCACCCGTGCCATTGCGGCGTCGACTGATCCACATCATCAACAACGCGACCACTACCCCTGCCAGGGCCAAGCGTCCATACCAAGTGTCAAGAAATGAGATTTCCATCACGCCGAAAGTACCGGCGATGGGCCTGGGAGTCAATCCCACCAAAGCACTATGACTGCGTTGGAGGGTGGCAACAAACGCTATTGCCCCCGCAGCGAATGTGCCTGCACGTCGAGGTCAGCGCCCCATGCCGGGCAGGCCCTTCATGCCACCCATGCGTTTCATCATCTTCATCAGGCCGCCGCCGCGCATCTTCTTCATCATGGTCTGCATCTGCTCGAACTGGTTGAGCATGCGGTTCACGTCCTGCACCTGCACCCCGGCGCCAGCGGCGATGCGGCGTTTGCGGCTGGCCTTGATCAGGTCGGGCTTGCGACGTTCCAGCGGCGTCATGGCGTGCACGATGCCTTCCATGCGGCGCATGTCGCGTTCGGCCCTGTCCATGTCGGCCTGCCCGGCCTTCGCAGCCAGCTGGCTGGGCAGCTTGTCGACCAGGCTGGACAGGCCGCCCATCTTCTTCATCTGGCCAAGTTGCGCGACGAAGTCGTTGAGGTCGAAGCTGTCGCCCGACTTCATCTTTTCGGCCAGCTTGTGTGCGGCGTCGATGTCGACACCCTTCTGCACCTCTTCGACCAGCGCCAGGATGTCGCCCATGCCCAACACGCGGCCGGCGTGACGGTCGGCGTCGAACACCTCGAGGCCGTCGATCTTCTCGGACACACCGGCGAACTTGATCGGCGCTCCCGCGATCTGGCGCACCGACAGCGCCGCACCGCCGCGTGAATCACCGTCGAGCTTGGTCAGCACGATGCCGGTGAGCGGCAGCGCCTCCTTGAACGCGCGCGCCGTGTTGACGGCGTCCTGACCCTGCATGGCGTCGACCACGAACAGCGTCTCGATCGGGTTGAGCGCCGTGTGCAGGTCGCGGATCTCGGCCATCAGCGCTTCGTCGATGGCCAGCCGGCCGGCGGTGTCGACCAGCAGCACGTCGAAGAAGTGCCGGCGCGCGTGATCCAGTGCGGCCAGGGCGATGTCGCGCGGCTTTTGTGTGGCGTCGCTGGCAAACCACTCGGCGCCGGCCTGGCGCGTCACGGTCTTGAGCTGCTCGATGGCCGCCGGGCGGTAGACGTCGGCCGAGACCGTGAGCACCTTCTTCTTGCGCTTCTCGATCAGGTGTTTGGCGAGCTTGGCCGTGGTGGTGGTCTTGCCCGCGCCCTGCAGGCCGGCCATCAGGATGATGGCGGGTGGCTGGGTGGCCAGGTCGAGATCGGCCACACCGTCGCCCATGGTGGCGGCGAGCTCCTTGTGCACGATGCCCACCAGCGCCTGGCCGGGCGAGAGTGATCCCACCACCTCCTGGCCCAGGGCACGTTCCTTGACGCGGGCGATGAAGTCGCGCACGACGGGCAAGGCCACGTCCGCTTCGAGCAGCGCCATGCGCACCTCGCGCAACATCTCCTGCACATTGGTTTCGGTGATGCGGGCCTGGCCCCGCATGGTCTTGACCAGGCGTGACAGGCGGTCTGAGAGGGCTGAAGCCATGCTGGATAGGGCGGCCTGGCGGCCGTCGGGTGAGGTGGAGCTGGGCCTGTGTGTGCTCGGCGACGGGCCTGCGGTCGAGTCGGGCAGCGCCTGGCGGCGCCGCACGGCAGTCACGTGCCCGGGATCGCCGCCGGCCGGACGGCCTTGCTGGGTGTTGGCGGCACTGCTGCTGCCTGTTTTTAGCGCAGCGACCGACAGTGCACAGGCGACACGAAACGTACACTGTGCGGGTGATTCTATCGATCGCCTCCTTTCAGCTGCCCGCACTGTGGGCCACCCTGCCCGGCCTGCTTGCAGCACTGGGTTATGTCGCCGTCATCGTGGCACCACACGCGACCTGGCGCCAACGTGTGTTGCTGACTGCGTGGGCCCTGCACGGCCTGGCCGTGGCGGCACACCTCAGTGGCATCTCCGAAGTGGGTGGTGGGGTACGTTTCGGCTTTGCGCCGGTGTTGTCGCTCACCGCCTGGCTGGTGCTGGCGGTGTATGCGGTCGAGAGCCGGTTCATGCCCATGGGCAGTTCGCGCCGTGGTCTGGCCGCGCTGGGGGTGTTGACCGTGGCGCTGGCGCTGGTGTTTCCGGGTGACGAACGTCCGCTGGCCAGTTCACCGTGGGCGCCGCTGCACTGGATCCTCGGCATTGCCTCGTATGCGTTGTTCGGTGCTGCCGTGTTGCACGCGGCCTTGCTCGACCGCAGTGAACGGGCGCTGCGCAAGCGCCGCCCCGGGCTGGATGGGCAAGGCCCCGGTATTCCTCTGCTGCAACTCGAGGCCCTGACCTTCCGGTTCGTCGGCGCCGGCTTCGTGACCCTGTCACTCGCGGTGTCGCTGGGGGTGTGGTTCACCTCCCCCTGGCGCTGGGATCACAAGTCGGTGTTTTCGGTGCTGGGCTGGCTGGTGCTCGGTGGCCTGCTGGCAGGGCGCCAGGCTTTCGGCTGGCGTGGCCGTCGTGCCACACGCTGGCTGTACATCGGCACCGGCCTGCTCTTGCTGGCCTATGTCGGCTCACGTTTCGTGCTCGAGGTGCTGCTGCACCGCGGGCCCGGCGGAGGTGGCCTGTGAGCCGGGTGTTCTGGTGGTTGATCGTCGGCCTGGGGGCCTGGTGGCTGATCAGGCGCCTGCGGGTCGGCCGCACCGCTGGCAGCACCGACCGTGCGGCGCCGACACCCGGCGCCGAGCCACCTGTCGAGTCGCCACAACGCGACCCGCTGGTCATGCTGCGATGTGCCCATTGCGGTGTGCACCTGCCCCAGTCCGAAGCGCTGCTCGACGACGCCCAGCGCAGCTACTGCAGCGCCGCCCATCGTGGCGCCGGCCCGCGCTGAGAGGGTCGACGTGATACACCCACGCGCCATCAACTTCATAGCGGCCGGGCGGACCTGAGATGGATCGGCCAGCCGTCTCGGCGGCAAGTGCCGCCGATACCGTCCCTGCCCACGAGGACGCCCTGCTCGACGATCTGGGCGCCGCTCGCCCGCGTCCGGTCGAGTGGATGCCGACGACACAACACGCGCCGCCCGACAGCGAGCCCGATTCGTCGTTGCCGCCGCTGTTGCCCGAGCCGGCGCCGCCCAGCCCCTATCCGGCGCGCCTGCGTGTCGTGCGAGCCTTCCTGGTGGCACGCGCCTCGCTGGCGGCGCTGCTGCTGGTGATCGAAGGGGTGTTGATGCTGTACGGCAGCACACCACCCGCCACTGGCGTGCTGGTGTTGTGCCTGCTCTACGTCGGCCTCAGCGGGGCGTTGCTGGTCTGGCCGCGCCGCTCCAAGCTGGCCGACGAGGTCTACGGCCTGCACCGCCGGCGCTGGTTTGCCGCCACTACCGGGGTCGATCTGCTGGTCTTCAGCCTGCTGCTGCCGGCGGCTGCGACGGGGCTCAACTTCGCCGCGTTGTTTGCGTTGCCGGTGCTCATGTCGGGCATGTTGAGCGGGCGCAGGTCCGCGTTGACCGCTGCGTCGGCCGTCACGCTGGTGCTTTTGGCGCATGCCTGGTGGCAGTGGATCGGTGGTGCCGACACGGCGCTGGTTTTCACCCAGGCCGGGCTCACCGGTGCCGGCATGTTTGCCATCGCCATGCTGGCTGGCGAACTGGCTGGTCGCCTGGCCGGACAAGAGGCCGAGGCGCGCAACACGCTCGAGATGGCGCGCCAGCAGGCCACACTCAACCGCCTGGTGATCGAGGAAATGCAGGAGGGGGTCATGGTCGTCGACCGGGGCGGGCGCGTGCGCGCTGCCAATCCGGCTGCGCTGAACCTGCTCGACACCCAGGCGCGCGAACGACCCGCCTCGTTCGACCTGGCCTGGCAGCCGGCCTGGCACGAGCTGCGTCAGGCGGTCGAGCTGGCCTACGTGACCGGCGACTGGCCACCCGAAGGCCGCGACATCA
Source organism: Candidatus Intricatilinea gracilis (assembly GCA_016702605.1). Classification (GTDB taxonomy): domain Bacteria; phylum Pseudomonadota; class Gammaproteobacteria; order Burkholderiales; family Burkholderiaceae_C; genus Sphaerotilus; species Sphaerotilus gracilis. Next base: position 886,592 of record JADJDQ010000001.1, on the reverse strand, counting down.
GCATGCCCAACAGCCGCGGCCCACGCCTGGAGCGGCGTCTGCGGGTGCGCATGCGTTTCACGCGTCGCCATGACCGTGCCTTGCGCGAGCCGCTGTGTGTGTTGTTCATCGAAGACCTGCGCGCCGTGCAGGCGCGTGCGCGGCAGGAAAAACTCGCCGCCATGGGCCGCGTCTCGGCCGGCATCGCCCATGAGATACGCAATCCGCTGGCCGCCATCAGCCAGGCCAATGCGCTGCTCACCGAAGACCTGGAAGACCCCGGCCTGCGCCAGCTGGCGCGTATCGTGCGCGACAACGTCGAGCGCCTGAGCCGCATCGTCGAAGACGTGCTCGCTGTCGCGCCCGGCGGCCTGGGCAAGGGCCACACCGACGCGCCGCCGCTGGACATCGTGCCGCAGGTGCGTGCCATCTGCGCCGACTGGCTGGCCACGCAGCAGCCGCCCGCGCCCATGGGCCTGCTCAAGCTCGAACTGCTCGACGAACCCGAGCTGCGTGTGAGCTTCGACGCCGAACACCTGCGCCGCGTGTTGATCAACCTGCTCGAGAACGCCTGGCGGCATGGCAGCCGCAGCGCCGATGCGGTGTGGGTCAAACTGTCGGAACACGGCGCCGACTCGCTGCGCCTGAGTGTGGCCAGCGACGGTGCACCGATCAGCGCCGAGGTCGAACACCATCTGTTCGAACCCTTCTTCTCGACACGCAGCCGGGGTGCGGGCCTGGGCCTGTACATTTGCCGCGAGTTGTGTGAACGCAACCGCGCCAGCGTCGAATACCACGCGAGGCGGCGTGATGCACGCCATCGCAACGCCTTCGTCATCGTCATGCCCCGGGTGCCTGCCGACGCACCGGCCGACGCCGGCGCCGAGGCGCCTGCGGCTCGCGGCGCAGCCAGCCGCACCAGGCGGCGCCGCTGAGCCGGCGCAGTCGTTCGGCGACAGCCCGCGTCGTGTTGTGCCTGGATGATCCGGGCTGGTCAGTCCGTCTTGCCCCCACCCCATGGTTGCACCGCCCTCGTCCACCTCGCGATCGACCTCCCCGCCGCTGAGCCTGCTTGTCGTCGACGACGAACCCGACCTGCTCATCCTGTACGAGTTGACGCTGGTGCGCGAGGGCTACGACGTCGAGACCGCGGCGAGTGTGGCCGACGCCTGCACGGCGCTCGAAGCGCGTGCCTTCGACGCCGTCATCACCGATCTGCGCCTGCCCGACGGCAGCGGCATCGACCTGTTGCGCCGGCTGCAGCAAAGTGGTCGCTCGGAGCGGGTGGTCGTCATCACCGCCTATGGCTCGGCCGAAACCGCCGTGCAGGCGCTCAAGGCCGGCGCTTTCGACTACCTGACCAAACCGGTCGACCTGCGCCAGTTCCGCGCCGTGGTGGCTTCGGCGCTGGGTCGTACCGTGGGGGTGGCGCCGACCGCGGCCCATGCTGCCAGCGCGGCACAAGCTGCAGGCAACCTGGCGCGCCCGCCAGCGGCAGCTTCCGGACTTGCGGCCGGCGCGGGTGCTGGTGGTGCTGCCGCCGGTTCGGGGGCCGGGGCGAGTGCGGCGGCACCCCACCTGGCGGCGTCCGCAGGAGCGATCGGCCTGCCGCTGGCCGGCGCGGCGGCGCGGCGCATGGTGGGGCAATCGGCGGCCATGCATCAGGTGCGAGCGCTCATCGACAAGGTGTCGCGCAGCATGGCGCCGGTGCTGGTGCAGGGTGAATCGGGCACGGGCAAGGAACTGGTGGCCCAGGCCATCCACCAGGCCAGCGTGCGGGCGGCCGGGCCGTTCGTGCCGGTGAACTGCGGCGCCATCCCCGAGCAGTTGCTCGAAGCCGAGTTCTTCGGCTACCGCAAGGGCGCTTTCACCGGTGCCAACGAGGATCGCCCCGGCTTCTTTCAGGCCGCACGTGGCGGCACCCTTGTTCCTCGACGAGATCGGCGACCTGCCGCTGGCCATGCAGAGCAAGCTGCTGCGTGCCGTGCAGGAACGTGCCGTGCGGCCACTGGGCAGCACCGCCGAGGTGCCGGTGGACGTGCGTCTCATCAGTGCCACCCACAGGCTGCTGGGCGCCGAAGTGGCTGCCGGACGCTTCAGGCAGGACCTGTTCTACCGCCTCAACGTGATCGAGATCCGTGTGCCCGCGCTGCGCGAACGGCTCGACGATCTGCCGCAACTGTGTGCTGCCTTGCTCACCCGCATTTCTGCCGAGACGGGTTTGACCACCACGCCGCGCCTCACGCCGGCAGCCCAGTTGAGGCTGACGCAGCACAGCTTTGCCGGCAACGTGCGCGAGCTCGAGAACCTGCTGCACCGAGCCTTGGCCCTGTGTGGCAGCGAGGTGATCGACAGCAGCGACCTGGGCCTGCCGGACGACACCGATCTGGCGCTGCCCGGTGTCACCCTCGAGGCGGCGGCGGCCCTGCAGGCGCAGACCGGTTCGGTGCTGCCCGGCGACCTGGCGGCCCACCTCGACGAGGTCGAACGGCGTGTGCTGGTGGCAGCACTCGACCGCCACCGCAACAACCGCACAGCGGCCGGCGCCAGCCTGGGCCTCACCCTGCGGCAGATCCGCTACCGCATGGCGCGCTTGGGCATACAGCCCGGCAACGACCCAAACGCCGCCGACGACGTCGACAACCCGCCGAGCCGGTGAGTTGCTGCGCCCAAGGCGCTGCAGGCTCGCGCCGATTGCGGCACCATCGCGCGCAGTGCCGCCTCGCGCTTCGCTGCGCCGCAGGAGCGGGCTGCAGCGGCACCGGTGCAGCGGAGCCGGATCACGCCGACCCATCCACTACGCCCACATCATGACCTTGCCTCCAGCACGCCGGCCTGGCCTCGATCCCGCGACGATTGGCGGGTTGTCGGCGCACCAGGACACGCGCACGCCGGTCTGGGTCGACGGAGGCTGGCATGCGCAGGCGCGCATCGTTGCCAGCCCGAACTTCGGTGCCCGCCCGCCGGGCATGGCCATCGACCTGGTCGTCGTCCATTCGATCAGCCTGCCGCCCGGTGCGTACGGTGGTGATGCCATCGACAGGCTCTTCACCAATCGGCTCGACCCGGCCGACCATCCCAGCTTTGCCGAGGTGGCAGGCCTGCGGGTGTCAGCGCATTTCCTGATCCGCCGCGACGGTGAACTGGTGCAGTTCGTCGACGTCGAACAGCGCGCCTGGCATGCCGGCAGGTCGACGTGGCGAGGCCGCAGCGGCTGCAACGATTTCTCGGTCGGCATCGAGCTCGAAGGCTTGCCAGGCGATGTCTTCGAGTTGGCGCAATACCGATGCCTGGCAGTGCTGCTGGCCGATCTGGCCGAGCGCTGGCCCATTGCCGAAGTGACGGGTCATGAACATGTGGCCCCGGGCCGCAAGGACGACCCCGGCCCCGCATTCGACTGGCCACACCTGGCCAGCCTGGTGGCTCCGACCCGGCTGGCCCTCACGCCTGCGGTGCAGCACAGCGCCTGAGTACCACTACCGATGGCTGCAAGCCTCGGACAAGCAGGGTTTGCCCTTGCCATCCACCATTCAGGGGGTTTTGCGGCCTGCGCCTGCACCCGTTTGCAGAAAGAGGCCCTGACGCTATCTGTAGTGGCTTGAACTGCCCGTTGACCCTAGATATAGTGTCCGACGTGCTATCCTCGATCTCCTCGACACCCAGCTCGGGCGCCTGCATCAGGCGCTTGCCACTCGCCTTCGGGCCAGCCCGCCGTGTGCCGGTGCACAGGTGGAACAGTGGGCCCGCGCCAGTGTTTCCAGTCGGTTTTCCCCACCACCCGGAGCGGGCAAGTTGCTCGCCTGGGTCGGCCGCGAACTTCACAACATTCCCGTCAACGGACCTCGGCTTGCGAGCCTGAGTTGGATCGATGTCGGCGCCGCTTGTGCGCCGGCCACGCGCCGCATGGCGTGTCGATCCTGCGTCTTGCCTGCCTGCCTCACGTCACGCCTTCAATGAATCAGCGAGAGTCCACGTCCATCATGCAGACCACCATCTCGAACCCCAGCGCTAACGTTCTTCCGACCAGTGGCGCAGCGCAGGGCGCCGCTGCGCCGGCGGCCTCGGCCTACGTCGGCTACCAGACCATCCGCCGCAATGGCGCCGTGGTGGCGTTCGAGCCGCACAAGATTGCCGTGGCGCTGATGAAGGCCTTTCTTGCGGTGCATGGCACGCAGGGCGCGGCCTCGGCCAGCGTGCGCGAGACGGTCGACCAGTTGACCGAGACGGTGGTGCGTGCGCTGATGCGTTCGCGTCCAGGTGGTGGCAGCTTCCACATCGAAGACGTGCAGGACCAGGTCGAACTCGGCCTGATGCGCGGCGGCCATCATGACGTGGCGCGTGCCTATGTGCTGTACCGCGAGCGCCGCGCACAAGAGCGTGCCCAGCAGCGTGGCCAGGCTGCCGCAGCGGCAGCGGTGGGTGAGCCCGCGCTGATGGTGATCGATCGTGGCCAGCGTATCCCCTTCGACGGCCCGGCGTTGCAGGCGCTGATCGACTCGGCCTGCGTGGGCCTGGGCTCCGAGGTGACCGGTGCGCCGGTGCTGGCCGAGACGCGCCGCAACCTGTACGACGGTGTGCCGATCGACGAGGTCTACAAGGCTGCCATCCTGGCCGCTCGCACCCTCATCGAGAAGGACCCGGGCTACACGCGCGTCACCGCCCGCCTGCTGATGCACACGATCCGCCGCGAGGTGCTGGGTGACGAGGTCACGCAAGGTCAGATGGCCGAGCGGTATGCCGACTACTTCCCGCAGTTCATCAAACGTGGCATCGAGGCCGAACTGCTCGACGAACGTATGGCCCAGTTCGACCTGGCCCGCCTGGGTGCGGCGCTCAAGGCCGAACGTGATCTCGACTTCGACTACCTCGGTCTGCAGACGCTGTACGACCGGTACTTCCTGCACGTCAAGAAGCAGCGCATCGAGATGCCGCAGGCCTTCTTCATGCGTGTGGCCATGGGCCTGTCGCTCAACGAGATCGACCGCGAAGCGCGTGCCATCGAGTTCTACGAAGTGATGTCGAGCTTCGACTTCATGTCGAGCACACCCACGCTGTTCAACGCCGGTACACGCCGCTCGCAGCTGTCGAGCTGCTACCTCACCACCGTGCCCGACGACCTCGACGGCATCTATGAGGCGATCAAGGAAAACGCGCTGCTCAGCAAGTTCGCCGGCGGCCTGGGCAACGACTGGACGCGGGTGCGTGCGCTGGGCTCCCACATCAAGGGCACCAATGGCGAGAGCCAGGGTGTGGTGCCCTTCCTCAAGGTGGTGAACGACACGGCCGTGGCGGTCAACCAGGGCGGCAAGCGCAAGGGCGCGGTCTGCGCCTATCTCGAGAGCTGGCACCTCGACGTCGAAGAGTTCCTCGAGCTGCGCAAGAACACGGGGGACGACCGCCGCCGCACGCACGACATGAACACGGCCAACTGGATCCCCGACCTGTTCATGCGCCGTGTGATGGAAGGTGGCGACTGGACGCTGTTCTCGCCCTCCACCTGCCCTGACCTGCACGACAAGTTCGGCACCGAGTTCGAAGCCGCCTACACGCGCTACGAAGCCAAGGCCGATGCCGGCGAGCTCAAGCTCTTCAAGCGGGTGCGTGCCACCGACCTGTGGCGCAAGATGTTGTCGATGCTGTTCGAGACCGGCCACCCCTGGCTGACCTTCAAGGACGCCTGCAACGTGCGTTCGCCCCAGCAGCATGTGGGTGTGGTGCATTCGAGCAACCTGTGCACCGAGATCACACTCAACACCAACGACGGCGAGATCGCCGTGTGCAATCTGGGTTCGGTGAACCTGGGCCGCCATCTGGCGGGCGGTCAGATCGACCACGCCAAGCTGCACAAGACCGTGACCACGGCGATGCGCATGCTCGACAACGTCATCGACATCAACTACTACGCCGTCAAGAAGGCGCGTGATTCGAACCTGCGCCATCGTCCGGTGGGCCTGGGCATCATGGGTTTCCAGGACGCGCTGTATCAGCTGCGTGTGCCGTATGCGTCGAACGAAGCGGTCGAGTTCGCCGACCGCTCGATGGAAGCCGTCTGCTACCACGCCTACTGGGCCAGCACCGAACTGGCCGCCGAGCGTGGCCGCTACAGCAGCTTCCGCGGCTCGTTGTGGGATCGCGGCATCCTGCCGCTCGATTCACTCAAGCTGCTGGCCGAACAGCGCGGCGGGTACGTCGAGGTCGACACCTCGGCCACGCTGGACTGGGACGCGCTGCGCCAGAAGATCGCCCAGCACGGCATGCGCAACAGCAACTGCGTGGCCATCGCACCGACCGCGACCATCTCCAACATCATCGGTGTCGATGCCTCGATCGAGCCCTGCTTCGGCAACCTCTCGGTCAAGAGCAACCTGTCGGGCGAGTTCACCGTCATCAACGAGTACCTGGTGCGTGACCTCAAGAAGCTTGGCCTGTGGGACGACGTGATGGTCATGGACCTCAAGCACTTCGACGGCAGCCTGCGCCGCATCGATCGTGTGCCCGAGGAGTTGAAGCGCCTGTACGCCACCGCCTTCGAAGTCGATGCGACCTGGCTGGTCGAGGCCGCGGCACGCCGCCAGAAGTGGATCGACCAGGCCCAGAGCCTCAACATCTACATGTCCGGCGCCTCGGGCAAGAAGCTCGACGAGACCTACAAGCTGGCCTGGCTGCGTGGTCTCAAGACCACCTACTACCTGCGCACCATCGGTGCCACACAGGCCGAGAAGAGCACCGTCAAGGCCGGTCAGATGAACTCGGTGTCGAGCTCTGCAGCACCGGTCCGTGGTGCCGCCACAAGTGGGACGGATCAGGTCGCAGCCAGTGCGCGTGCACAGCTCGCAGCGGCCGAACTGCCGGCCACCGACATCAAGTTCTGCGCCATCGACGACCCGGGTTGCGAGGCTTGCCAATAAGGCTCACGCAAGCCCGGCAAGCAGCCTGAGCCATGGCCTTATGTGGGCCAGCACACAGGCTGCTGACCAAGGGCTGCATCGATGTCGATGCGCCTTGGTCATGAAGCTGCCGACTAGCCACTCAAAGTGGCTTGACTACGGGGCTTCGAGTCATTAAGTGCTTGGTGTTTCGAAGCAACGTTCAGATAATTCGCCTCACAGGAAGTACGTCATGCTGGTCTGGGAAGACAACCCTCGCTCCACGCCCTCGATCGCCACGCCGATCACGCCACCCATGGGCCCGAAGACGCCGTCCGTCTCGGCCTTCGCGTCAGCGCCTTCGCCGTTGATGCCCTCGCCCCCCACGTCTTTCTCGCAGCCCTCTGCCTTGTTCGATGCACCGGCAGTTCAAGCCGCACCGATCAGGGCGGCTGTGGCAGCTGCGCTCGAAACGCGCCGCGTCAACGTGGCCGACAAACGCATCATCAACGGCCACACCGACGTCAACCAGCTGGTGCCGTTCAAGTACAAGTGGGCCTGGGAGAAGTACCTCGCGTCGTGCGCCAATCACTGGATGCCCAACGAAGTCAACATGTCGCGCGACATCGCGACCTGGAAGGACCCGAATGGCCTGACCGAAGACGAGCGCCGCATCATCAAGCGCAACCTCGGCTTCTTCGTCACCGCCGACTCGCTCGCGGCCAACAACATCGTGCTGGGCACCTATCGCCACATCACGGCGCCCGAGTGCCGCCAGTTCATGCTGCGTCAGGCCTTCGAAGAGGCGATCCACACGCACGCCTACCAGTACATCGTCGAGTCGCTTGGTCTCGATGAAAGCGAGATCTTCAACGCTTACCACGAGATCGATTCGATCCGCGAGAAGGACGAGTTCCTGATCCCGTTCATCGACGCGATCATGGACCCGCACTTCCACACCGGCACGCTCGAAGCCGACCAGACCCTGCTCAAGAGCCTGATCGTCTTTGCCTGCCTGATGGAAGGCCTGTTCTTCTACGTCGGGTTCACGCAGATCCTGTCGATGGGCCGGCAGAACAAGATGACCGGTGCGGCCGAGCAGTACCAGTACATCCTGCGCGACGAGTCGATGCACTGCAACTTCGGCATCGACGTGATCAACCAGATCAAGCTCGAGAACCCGCAGCTCTGGACGCCTGCGTTCAAGGCCGACATCAAGGCCTTGTTCGAGAAGGCCGTGGCCCTCGAATACCGCTACGCCGAAGACACCATGCCGCGTGGCGTGCTGGGCCTCAATGCGTCGATGTTCAAGGGTTACCTGCGCTACATCGCCAATCGCCGTGCCACCCAGATCGGTCTGGAGGAACTCTTCCCCAACGAAGAGAACCCCTTCCCCTGGATGAGCGAAATGATCGACCTGAAGAAGGAGCGCAACTTCTTCGAAACCCGCGTGCTCGAGTACCAGTCGGGTGGCGCCTTGTCCTGGGATTGAACCTCGCTCCGTGGCAGCTGCACACCTGTTCGACAACGACGAGGCCACCTTGCCTGGCCCGGCGGAGCTTCTCGCCCCCTACGCATCGAGCCGTGCCCTGTACGCCGGCCGTGCCCCTGCATTCACGCCTACGGAGCGTCTCTCCAAGACAGTCTCACGGGGCGAGGATCGCCATGTCGAATCGATGGACGTGGCGTCGTTGTCAACTTGATCAAGGAGAACTGTGATGGCAACTGCGAAAAAAGCCGCCGCTAAAAAAGCGCCGGCCAAGAAAGCCGCCGCTAAGAAGGTGGCAGTGAAGGCGGCGGCACCGGCCAAGAAGGCGGCGTCCACCTCCAAGGTGCCCGTGGTCAAACAGGCCAAGGCAGCACCCGCCAAGAAGGCCGCTGCGAAGAAGGTAGCGGCACCGGCGAAGAAGGCTGCGGCACCTGCCAAGAAGGCAGCTGCGCCCGCGAAGAAGGCTGCGGCGCCTGCCAAGAAGGTGGCCGCGCCGGCCAAGAAGGCAGCGGCCAAGAAGGCGGCGCCCTCTACCAAGGCAGCACCGGCCAAGGCGCCTGCCAAGAAGGCCGCACCCGTCAAGAAGGCCGCAGCCAAGAAGGCCGTAGCGACCAAGGCGCCCGCCAAGAAAGCAGCAAAAAAGGCGGCCGCTCCTGCGGCCCCTGCCCCTGCAGCTTCCGTCACGGCAGCACCTGCGGCTCCCGCACCGGCGGCGCCTGCCGCCCCTGCGGCCAAGACCACGCTGAGCCCGCAAGCGGCCTGGCCATTTCCGACCGGGCCCAAGCCCTGAAGTAGGACCACCAGCCTGCCTGGCAGGTTGGCGGTTGCGCATACCCGAGCCCGGCCTGGCCGGGCTTTTTTATGCGTGATCGTTGCTGGTCATGCGCCTATGGTGTTGCGCATGCGCGCCGGCCCGCCACCCAAAGGCATTACCCTAGCAACCGAACGCGACGTCCATCGATCCGGCCCGATGTCGTCCTGCTCGAGGAGGTATTCATGTCCGCCGCAATCAAGGCAACCAGCGCTGGAGAAGACACCCTCACGGTGTTGCGCAAGCTGGCCATCCAGAAGTTCGAAGTCGCGCCCGAGGTGCTGCTCGACGATCAGCCCTTCGAAGCGATGGGTCTCGATTCACTTGGTCTGGTCGACCTGATCTTTCAGGCCGAAGACCATTTCTCGGTCAGCATCGATTTCGAGCTGGCCAGCAAGACACCGACCCTTCAGGGCCTGGCCGACCTCATCGATCGACTGCGAAACGCGGCACAGCCCGCCAGCGCGGCCTGAGGTTCGGCATGACACGTCAGCGCATCTGGATCACCGGGCGCGGCCTGGTGACACCCATCGGCAGCAGCGTCGAAGAGTTTGTGCATGCACTCGACACCGGCCGCTCCGGTCTGAAGGGGTGTGCGGCAGATGCGTCGGTCGGCCTGGCGCCCTACGTGACGGCCCCGGTCACCGGTGATCTGGCCCTGGGCAGGGGCTGGCCCGTCACCTTGCAAGCGTTGCTTGACCGTGCCGCCATGCTGGGCCTGGCCGCGGCTCAGTCGGCCTGGGCCGAGGCTGGCTTGCCGCCTAAGGCCCCCGTGCCCGAACGGGCGGCGTTGGCCTGGGGCACCGGCATGGGCGGCGCCGGCACCATGGAGGTGGCGTACTCCGAGATGCTGCTCACCGAACGCAAGCGGGTCCACCCATACAGCGTGGTGCGCGGTATGGTCAACGCCAGCGCGGCGCACATCGCCATGTGGCACGCGCTGCGCGGGCCGGTGATGCCGTTCTCGAACGCCTGCGCCTCATCGGCCCAGGCCATCGGGGAGGCGATGTATCTGCTGCGCAGCGGGCGGGCGGATGTGGCCATCGCCGGCGGCTGCGAGGCCTTGTTGGTGGGTGGGGTGATCCGCGCCTGGCAGGCCATGGGGGTACTGGCCAAACCCGACCCCGACCATCCCGAACAAAGTTGCCGTCCCTTCGACTCGAAACGTGGAGGTCTGGTGCTGGGAGAAGGTGCCGGCGCCGTCGTACTCGAAACCGAAGCTCACGCCCGGGCCCGCGGTGCCCGGCCGATCGCCGAACTGGCGGGTTACGGCCTGAGCTGCGACGCCACCCATATTTCGCGCCCGGACGAAGCCGGCCAGGTGCGTGCCATGTGTGCGGCCATCCATGACGCCGGGCTGGCGCCGCACGAGGTGGGCCACGTCAATTCACACGGCACGGGCACCGATGTGGGTGACGCGGTAGAGGCCGGCTCCATCGCCGCGGCGTTCGGGTCGGCGAGGCCCCTGGTGAATGCCACCAAGGCCTTGCACGGTCACCTGATGGGCGCAGGTGGTGCCGTCGAACTGATCGCTGCCCTGGCCGCCCTGGAGCGCCGCAGCGTGCCCCCCACGGCCCATGTGCGCGAGACCGATTGTGATGCCAGCATCGACCTGGTGCGCCATCGCCCCCGGGTGCTCGATAGCGACGCCGTCATGTCCAACTCGTTCGCGTTTGGCGGCACCAACGTCGTGCTGGTGGCCCGCCGGGCATGAAGCCACCACGCCAGGCCGGCAAACGCAGCGCCGGCGCTGCGCGGTCGACGCCCTCGGGTGCCAAGGCGGCGGCATTGCCGGCTGTCGTTGCCTCACCGAGTTGGCTGCGCCGCACTGCGGCGGGTGGGGTGATCGATCTGGCTGTCATCCCCAATGCCAAACGCAGCGAGTGGGCTGGTCTGCACGATGGCGCCCTGCGCCTGCGCCTGGCCGCTCCACCGGTGGACGGCGCCGCCAACCAAGCGGTGTTGCGCTGGCTGGCCAAGGATGTGGGTGTTCGTGTGGCCGACCTGGAGCTGATCAGCGGCCACAGTGCCCGGCGCAAACGAGTTGCCCTGGCTTGTGATTTCGTGCTGCTGGCGAGCTGGCAAGACAGCGTCGAGCGGCGCTTGCAGGACTTGATTGCGGCGGCTCAGCCGGGCGCAAGCACCGACATCGACGGCGAACCAGGCGCCGACGCCGGATGATGTCCAGCCTCGAGGGCTTCAGCCGCGCTCGCTGGCGTTGATCGGCTGCGTGGCCGCAAAGTCGAACTCGGTGCTGGTGGCGATGCCACCGGTCGCGATGGTCAGGCGCCCGCCGCGCGAGCTGTAGTAACCGGTGTTGGCGGCCACCTGGGGTTCGCGCCACTGGTCTTCGCCGGCAGGTGACTTGGCCCCGCCGTGGCCCGACGGGGCCAGCTCGGACTCGCGCCGCAGGCTGGTCTGCAGATCGTGATCGATGTCGTCGTCGATCGGCCGGCTCGGTCCCGAGGCAGCCGACGCCCGACCACCGACGATGGGCACCAGCGGGCGCTGCGGCATGGTCGTGGTGCCCGACATGGTGACCGGCCGCAGTTGCGGACCAGCCGCTGCCGCGGTGCTGCCGGGCGTCATGATGGGCAGGCTCCAGGTGTTGCGGCTGGCGCGCTTTTGTTCGTTCTGCATCAGTGCGTCGAGCCGTGCCACCTGGGTCTGCAGCGCACGCACCTGGCGACCAAGTTCGATGCGTTGTTCCTCGGACCACAAGGCATGATGGGCGGCCGCCGCGCGTGCTTCCTCGAGCTCGCGCAGCAACGTGGTGATCTGGCCGCGGTAGTGCCGCGTCGCGGCCCAGGCCACGGCTGCGGCAATGCCCAGCGTCGCCACACTCAACAAGATGCCGTCGGACATGGCCATGGTGCTTCCTTGGTAGAGGCTGCCGCTGCCTGTGTTGGTGCGGCCCGCGTCGTGATACGTCGAGCGCTATTTCAACGCAAACCGAGCTGCGCTGGGTCGAGGGTGTGGTTTTGAGGCCCGTGGCAGGCAATCTTGATGGCACCGACCCGGTTGCCCAGCTCGGCACAACGTTCGAGTGACCAGCCACGTTCCAGCCCATACAACAGGGCGCCGCGCCAGGCGTCACCACAGCCGGTGGGGTCGAGCACGGCGTCGGCGCGTACACCCGGCACCCGCACGACCTCGCCTTGACGCCAGATCTCGCAGCCTTCGGCGCCCAGCGTCACCACGACACCCTGCAGGTGTGAACGCGATACCGCCTCGAGTGTGGTGCCCATGCGGTCGCACAACATCCTGGCTTCGTAGTCGTTCACCGTGATCCAGCTGGCCATGCCGACGAAGTGGCGCAGCTCGGCGCCGTCGAACATGGGCAGGCCCTGACCTGGGTCGAAGATGAACGGCAGGCTGGCGCGGTGCATCTGCGCGGCATGGCCCAGCATGGCGTCGCGGCCGTCGGGCGCAATGATGCCCAGCGCCAGGTCACCCTTGTCGGCCGGCACGGCGATGCGGTCGGCGTGTTGCATGGCGCCGGGGTGAAAGGCGGTGATCTGGTTGTTGTCCTGATCTGTGGTGATGTGGGCCTGCGCCGTGTAGGCGTCGCTGACGGTCAGCACGTGGCGGGTGTCGAGGCCGAGGGTCTGCATGCGCGCCAGGTACTCGGCACCGTCTGCCCCCAGGGCGGCCATTACACGAGGTTCGCCGCCCAGCGCCTTGAGTGTGTAGGCGATGTTGCCGGCACAACCGCCGAACTCGCGCCTGAGTGTGGGCACGAGAAACGAGACGTTCAGGATGTGCAACTGCTCCGGCAGGATCTGCTGAGCGAAACGACCCGGAAAGGTCGCGATGGTGTCGAAAGCGAGTGATCCGCAGATCAGGGCGGGCATGGGGACTCCGTCGGCAGCGGCGCCACCGCGGCGCCGTGCCGGCATTGTCGCCGCCGGCCTGCCCGCTGCGGTGCTCGTTGCTTCAACAGTTACGCACGCTCACCCTCTGGGGTCTGCGGCATGCCTGTCAGCGGGTTGCCGCAGCTGTCGCGAGTGCACCGAGCTTGTGTCGGGCATCGCAACAGGCTCACACGCACAAGCTCAATCGACCTTGGCCCCGGAAGCTTTCACCACCTTGGCCCACTTGCGCGACTCGTCGTCGATCATGCGGGCGAACTCTGCCGGGGTGTTGCCACCGGGCAGCGCACCTTGTGACAACAGGCGCTCCTTGAGCGCGGGTGATGCCAGCGCCTTGGCGGTTTCCTGCTGCACCCGGTTGACGATGTCGGTCGCGGTGCCGGCCGGCGCCATCAGACCGAACCACGAGCTGGCGTCATAGGTCTTGAGGCTGCCGTCGTCCGGCCCGGCCTCGGCCACAGTAGGTGCATCGGGCAAGGCGGCCGAGCGGTGCCCTGTGGTCACCGCGAGCGCCTTCAACTTGCCCGACTTGATGTGAGGCATGGCCGAAGGCAGGTTGTCGAACATGAGGTCGACGTTGCCGCCCATCAGGTCGATCAGCGCCGGGCCTGAGCCCTTGTACGGTGTGTGCACCATGCCGCCGCCGCTCAGGCTCTTGAAGAGTTCACCCGACAGGTGGATCGACGTGCCGTTGCCCGAGCTCGCCATATTGAGCTTGTCCGGGTTGGCCTTGGCAAAACGCGCCAGATCGGCCACGTTGCGGATGCCGTATTGCTCGGCCTTGGCCGGGTTCACCACCAGCACGTTGGGCACACTGGCCACCAGGGTGACAGGGGCGAAGTCCTTCACCGGATCGAAGGGCATCTTCGAATACAACGCTGCATTGATGGCATGGGTGCCGACCGTGCCCATCAAGAAGGTGTAGCCGTCCGGCGCGGCCTTGGCCACCTCGGTGGCGCCGATGTTGCCGCCTGCGCCGGGCCGGTTGTCGACCACCACGGCCACACCCAGCGCCCTCTGCAGTTCGGGGGCCAGTGACCGCGCGAGGATGTCCGTCGTGCCACTGGGCGAAAACGGCACCACGATGCGGATCGGCTTGTTCGGCCAGGCCGTCTGCGCCGTCACGCCCAGCGGCAGCAGGCCGGCGGCGGCGACCAGGCTCAGGGCCAGCAGGTGGCGACGGGTCGTCGGGCGTGCTCGTAGGCTCATGCGGATGTCCTCGGAATTGGCGTGTCGGTCGGGGTCTTGATTCACGTGGACCGATGCACCCGGGCTTGCACAGCCCCGTGCCGATCGCCGTGCAACGACTTCAGCCAGTGTAGGAAGACTCCCGGTGCGCGCCATGAGGGCCGACGAGGAGACGCAGCGCAGCATTCGAGCGCCGGCCAATCACATCGGCCATGACGCCGGCGTCACGCCTGCTCGCTCAGCGCGCCGCCAGTGTCGTCGGTGCGCCTTCGACCGTTTCGGCTGCGGCGAACGCGCCCAGTGCCACCACCACGGCCACTGCGGCCAACCAGTCGGACAAACGAAATTTCATGATGTTTCCTCCTTGCGCCGCGGCACTTGCATCGCCATCGATGCCTTGTTCCCGGGGACTGACGTCCATCATCTACCTCGGGGGCAGTTCGTGAAATAGCTCACAAACTGCCGACACCGCTGCTACCTCTGGTTGCAGCGACCACACATGAAGACACGAGCGGCAGAACCAGTGCTTTTCAGCGGATCGACCCCACCGGATCGGGCCAGGCGACTGGGTCGCCCAGTGCTGCTGCACCCAGTGCAATCAACAAGGTGATGGCCATGAGCCAGTCTGACCAATGTGCTTTCATGGGTTGCTCCGTCGATTGCTGATGACCGCATCCTGCCCGAGCCAGGCCAAGGCGCATCGTGCAAACAGCGCAAACTCGGCAAAGTGACGTGTCGTGCTGGTGAATTTGCCGAATCCGGCACAACCATTTGCGGTGATGCCACCGCGTATCGATGTCCTGGCCAGCGGCGCGATTCAATTCGTGCAGTTGCAGTTGGCCCCGGCGCCCTCGGCAGATGGTGCGGTGATCACCACCGCAGCGCCGCCAAGCCCGTGTCGCCAGGGCGTCAGGACCACATGCGGGGCACGGCTGCCAGCAGCCGTTTGGTGTAGTCGGCCTGTGGGGCGGCCAGGATCTGTTCGGCGCCCGCTTGTTCGACCACCACACCATCCTTCATCACGATCATGTCGTCGGCCATGAAACGCACCACCGCCAGGTCGTGGCTGATGAAGACATAGGCCAGGCCGAGTTCGTCCTGCAAATCACGCAGCAGGTTGAGCACCTGCGCCTGCACCGACACGTCCAGGGCCGACACCGCCTCGTCGAGCACGATGAGTTCGGGTTGCACCGTCAGCGCCCGCGCGATGGCGATGCGCTGGCGCTGGCCGCCCGAAAACTCGTGCGGATAACGCCCCAGCGCCTGGCCGTCCAGGCCCACACGTCGCAGCAGTTGCAGCGCTTCGTGTTCGCGCTGGCGGTCGTCGCCGTGCAGACCGTGGATGCGCATCGGTTCGATGAGTGCCTGCGCCACCGTGAAGCGCGGGTTGAGCGACGCATAGGGGTTCTGGAAAACGATCTGCGCGCGCCGCCGCAACTGCTGGCGAGCGTGTGCATCGAACGAGCGCACATCCAGCCCGTCGAACGTGATCTGCCCGCCGCTGGCCTGATGCAGGCGCAGCAGCGTCAGGCCCAGCGTGGTCTTGCCGGAGCCTGATTCACCCACCACGCCCAGCGTTCGGCCTCGCGCCAGGTCGAAGCTCACGTCACGCATGGCGTGGAAGTCGCGCTTGCGCCACCAGCCGTCCCGCACCTGGAAGGATTTGCACAGCGCACGTACGACCAGCAGCGGCGCCTCGTGCGTGTCTGCAGGTGGCGACATGGCGCCTGCCCGTGCGCTGGGCGCAGCCTGCCGGGCAGGTGCGCCATCCGCGCCGGATGAGTCCGACGCCTGCACACCTGCGCCTGGCTCCGCTGCTTGCATACCCGCGCGTGGCTGCGCCGCTGGCGCAGCCCGGCCAGGCGAAGCGATCGCGGCAGCCTCGCCGGCCATGAACTCGTCGATCACCGGCAGCCGCGACGGCATCTGCCCGCCCGCACCTTGCAGTACCGGACGACACGCCAGCAGCGCACGGGTGTAGGGGTCCTGCGGCTGGTGGTAGATCTGCGCCACGCTGCCGGTCTCGCGCACACGGCCGTCTCGCATCACCACCACCTGATCGGCAATCTCGCCGACCAGACCGAGGTCGTGGCTGATGAACAGCATGCTCATGCGCCGCTCGGCCTTGATGCGTGCCAGCAGGTCCAGGATCTGGCGCTGCACCGTCACGTCCAGCGCTGTGGTCGGCTCGTCGGCGATCAGCAGCTTGGGCTCACAGGCCAGCGCCATCGCGATCATCACGCGTTGCTGCTGGCCGCCCGACAACTCGTGTGGATAGGCATCCAGGCGCCGGCGCGGCTCGGGCAGGCCCACTTCGACAAATAGATCGAGCGCCCGCGCCAAGGCAGCGCGCCGGCTCAGGCCGAGGTGGCGCTGCAGTGGCTCGACCACCTGCCGGCCCACCGTGATCACCGGGTTGAGTGAACCCATCGGGTCCTGGAAGATGCAGGCGATCTCGCGACCGCGCAGTGCCTGCAGCCGCCGCGTGCCGGCCTGCAGCAGGTCCTCACCCTGGAAGTGGATGGCGCCGCTCACCTCGGCGTTGTCGGGCAACAGGCGCACGATGGCCATGGCCGTGACACTTTTGCCCGAGCCCGATTCACCCACCAGCGCCAGCGTGTTGTTGGTCTCGATGCTCAGGCTCACGCCACGGTCGTCAGCGGCGTCGCGCCCACCCACCGCCTGCACACGCTGCATCTGGCCAGCGCTAGGGCCCAGGCCTTTGCCGACGCGAAATGCCACGCGCAGCTGATCGATGTGGAGCAGTGCGGTCATCGTGCGGGCCACCTTGCCTGCAAACGGGTTGACCACCTGGCCGACCACCCGGTCGAGCGTGTCCTGGCCGAACTGCCGCCGCCGTTCATGCACAGGCCACGGCCGTTCATTCGAGCCCCCGCAGCTTGGGGTCGAGGGCGTCACGCAGGGCGTCGGTCATCAACGAGAAGGCGGTGACGAAACTGGCCATCAGCAACGTGGCTGCCGCGAGCTGCCACCAGTAGCCCAGGATGAGTTCACTTTGCGCTTCGGCCAGCATGGTGCCCCAGCTCACCTGGTCCAGGCTCACGCCCAGGCCCAGGTACGACAGGATCACCTCCGACTTGATGAAGCCCACCACGTGGATCGACAGTTGCACCAGCACCACATGGCTGACGTTGGGCAGGATGTGCCTGAACATACGCGCCGAGCTGCTTGCGCCCAGCGCCTCGGCAGCGCGCACATAGTCGCGCCGCGCGTGTTTCATGAACTCGGCGCGCACCAGCCGGTAGATGCCCGGCCAGCCGGTCAGGCCCAGGATCAGCACCACACTGGCCACACCCCGCCCGCTCACCGCCGCAAAGGCAAAGATCAGCAGGATGCTCGGGATCGAGGTGAAGACGTTGTAGAGCCACTCGAGTGCATCGCCCACCTTGCCGCCCAGGAAGCCGGCCAGCGCACCAAGCACCGTGCCGATGGCCGTGGCCACCAGCGCGGCCAGCACTCCCACCAGAATCGAGATCTTGCTGCCCTGCACCGCCTTGGCCCACACATCGCGCCCGAGCCGATCGGCTCCCCAGGGCAAGGTGCTGGCGCGTGGTGGCTCGGCCTGCTGCAGCTTGGCGGCGCGTTCCGCCCATTCAGCGTAACGCGGCGCCAAGGGGTCGACGTCACTCAGGTCGGTCAACTCACCGGTCTTGACGGCGTCGGCTTGTTGCACCGCTGCTGCCGGACCCACAAAGCCCGGCGGCGCGTAGGACAACGCCAGTTCGCGCTGCCAGTCGCCCGCCACCAGGCCGCTGGCCGCAGCAGCGATCAGCAATACGAAACCCAGCACGACGACCAGCGCCGCCATGCCGACCCGGTCGGCCCGGTAGCGCCGCCAGGCCATGGCGCCGAAGCTGACCGAACGGGGTGCGGCCTCAGGCGTTTGCAGGCTCGGCGGACTGACTGTCGGAGTTGAGCGTGCCTCGTCGGCCATCACCTCGGCCTCGGCCCGGTTCTGGGTGGATGTGGTTGCTGCGGCCGGTGCCAGGGCCGCGGCGTCGGCATCGATGCGGGTCTGCCCTGTCATTGCAGCACCACGCGCGGGTCGAGCCGCGTGTAGAGCAGGTCGGTGACGAGGTTGATCACCATCGTCAGCGCGGCCAGATAGACCGTCACCGCCTGGATCACCGGGTAGTCGCTGCGGTTCACCGCCAGCAGCACCTCGCGGCCCAGGCCGGGGATGGAGAAGAACACCTCGATCAGGAACGAGCCGACAAAGATGCCCGGCAACTGCACACTCACATTGGTGAGGATGGGGATGAGTGCATTGCGCAGCACATGGCGCAGCAACACGGCCGGTTCACTCAGGCCCTTGGCACGAGCGGTGCGCACGTAGTCGTGGCCGATCTCGTCCAGAAAGAAGCTGCGGTACAGGCGCGTCTGCGGCGCCACCCCCACCATCACGGCCAGCAGCACCGGCAGGGGGGCGTAACGCAGCAGGTTCTCGGTCGTGCTGGCGCTCCAGCCCTGCACCGGAAACCAGCCAAGCTGAAAGGCAAACAACCACTGCCCGACGATCACGTAGACCAGCAGGCTGATCGACAACGCCACCGTCGTGGCGATCATGATCATCCGGTCGGTGAGTGAGCCGCGCACCGCCGCCACCGCCAGCGCCAGCGGCACGGCCAGCACGGCGTCGAGCACCAGGATGGGCAACATCACCGTCAGCGTGGCCGGCAGCCGGGTAGCGAACAGGTGGGCGATCGATTCCTTGGTGGCCCAGCTGCGGCCCCAGTCGAAGGTGACGATCTGACGCACGAACAACCACAACTGTTCACCCACCGACTTGTTCAGGCCCAGCTGGTCGCGGATCTGCTCGACCTGCTGCGTCGTGGCGCCCAGGCCGGCCAGGATCTCGGCCGGGTCGCCCCCAAAAGCCTTGAACAGGAAGAACACCAGCAGGATCACCCCCGCCAGCGTCGGCACCATCTGCCACAGGCGGCGCAGGATGTAGGCTGTCATGAGCGTCAGGCCAATGGCAAGCCCAGTCGGAAGGCCTTGATCTCGCCGGTCGTCATGGCGACCCAGGCCTCGTCGTGGGTGAGTGGTTCGGTCACTACGACGGCGACCCGGTCGGTGGGGGTGGTGTGGTCGGCAAAGTTGACGGTGAGGTCGTCATCCTGCAGCGTGGCCGCGGCAAACGGGTGCTGCCGCAACACGTAGTGCAGCTTGGTCGAGCAATGTGCCCACAAGGCGTCGCCATTGCTGAGCAAGAAGTTGAAGGTGCCGTGGCGGGCGATCTGCGGCACCAGCTCGGCCAGGGTCTGGCGCAACTCGGCTGCGTCCGGCAGGCGCGCGTGGTTCTTGGCCAGCTCCTGCATCAACCAGCAAAAGGCGCGTTCACTGTCGGTGTCACCCACCGGGCGGAAGCTGGCGTGCAGCTTGGGCGCGTAGTCGACCAGGTTGCCGTTGTGTGCGAAGGCCCAGTAGCGCCCCCACAACTCGCGCACGAAGGGGTGGGTGTTGTGCAGCGCCACCTGGCCCTGCGTGGCCTTGCGGATGTGCGCAATGATGTGTTCGCTGCGGATCGGGTAACGCCGCACCAGATCGGCGATGGGCGACTGGGTGGCGCTCTGGTGGTCGACGAAGTGGCGCAGCCCGCGGCCTTCGAAGAAGGCGATGCCGAAGCCGTCCTTGTGCTCCTCGGCGCGGCGCGAGAAGCCGCTGAAGCTGAACATCAGGTCGGTGGGGGTGTTGGCGTTGAGTCCGAGCAACTGGCACATGACGCCAGTGTGACGCAAAGCCCGGCCGTTTCAGGCGTGACGCGTTGCGCTGAAGTTACCAGCCGTCGCCGCCCCCCTCACCGCCCGCATCCCCACCGCCGTCGGACGGTGCATCAGCGCCACCGCCCCAGCCTGCGCCGTCACCGAAGTCGATCGGGCGGCGCTCGAAACCGGTGTCGTCCAGCATCTGGCCGGCATCACCGCTGTTGTCGCCCAGGGCCTGGCCGGTTGATGGTTCGGCTGCTTGCGCCTGGTTGCCGGTGAGCATGCGGTCGAGCAACACACCGGCCGCCAGACCACCTGCCACGGCCATGCCGGTGCGCAAGGCGCCGCCACCACCTTGCGCCGGAAAACTGCCGCCGCCGTAGGGTGCGCCGCCGGCCGGGCTGTAGCCCTGCGGATTGGCGCCACTCCAGCCCGCCTGCTGGCCGGGCGCGAAGGGCTGGACCTGCCGGGCCTGACGCCGGCGTTTGATCGCACGCATGATCAACACACCGGCCACGACGATGCCTCCGATGATCAACCAGCTCGGCACACCACTGTCATCGCCGGGCGCCTCACGCGGGGTTGCCTGGGCACGGTCCGGCGCTGCGCGTGACGACAGGGGCGCAGGGTTCGTGGTGCTGGTGTTGCCATTGGCCGCGGTGCCGGTCGAGGTGGTGACTGCGGGTGCAGCACCGATGACGGCGCCCTTGTCGAGCAGCGAGCCGGCCGATTTGCCGCGCACCAGCGCGAGTTGTTTTTCGAAGGCGTCGACACGGGTCGCTTCGGCGTATCTGGTGCTCGGGTCGATGCGGCGTGCCTCGCCCAGCTGCACCGCCGCGGCGTCGAACTGACGGTTGTGAGCCAGGATCTCGGCCAGCACGTAACGCGCCTTGGCGCTCTCGGGCTTGGCGGCCACGACCTCGCGCATCATGGCTTCGGCCTCGCTGTAGCGGCTGGCGCGGATGGCCGCCTCCACTTCCTGCTGGGTCGGCAGGGCCGTGGCCAGGGTGGCCGACAGCAGCAGCGCGAGCAGGATCAAGAGTCGTTTCATGTTGGATGCACCTTGTGGTGTCGTGGCAAGGGGTTCAGGTGGCCGCGATCATGCCGGATTCGGAAACCCCACCGCACTGGTGCCACAGATCACACGGGCCGATGGCGCCGTCGCGGGTCTTTGCAGCGTGGCGCGCCGGGCGGGCGACGCGCTGATGGGAGAATCCGGCGCCATGTATGCCCTGTTCGAAGATGCCGGCAAGTTCCACGCCGGGCGTGTGTTGTCCGAAGCCGAGACCTCGATGCAGGTCGAGCTCGACTCGGGCAAACGCGTCAAGGTCAAATCCGCCGCCGTGATGTTGCGGTTTGCCAAGCCCGCTCCGGCCGAGTTGTTTGCCAGCGCCCAGCTGCTGGCCGGCGACATCGACCTCGATCTGGCCTGGGAGTTCGCGCCCGAGGACGAGTTCGGCTTCGCCGACCTGGCGCGCGACTACTTCGACGCCAAGGCGGGTGTGGCGCAGCAGGCCGCCGCCTTGTTCAAGCTGTTCGAGGCGCCGCACTACTTTCGCCGCCTCGGGCGTGGCCAGTTCCGCAAGGCGCCCGAGGACATCGTCAAGGCCGCCTTGCTGGGCATCGAGCGCAAGAAGCAGCAGGCCGCGCAGATCGAGACCTGGGCCGGCGAACTGGCGGCAGGCGCCTGCCCGGTGCCGGTGCGTGATCAGCTCTACAAGATCCTGTTCAAGCCCGACAAGAACGCGCCTGAATACAAGGCCGTGGTCGAAGCCTCGCGGCGCAGCCACCGGGCACCGCTCGACCTGCTGAGTGCGGCTGGCGCGATCGAAAGCCCCTACCAGTTCCACTGGCGCCGCTTTCTGTATGACGAGTTCCCCAAGGGCACGGCTTTTCCGGCGCTGGCTGCGCCGCAGGTCAAGGACGAGTTGCCGCTCGCGCCGGTGGCTGCCTTCTCGATCGACGACAGCGCGACGACCGAGATCGACGATGCCTTGTCGGTGCAGGGCCTGGGCAGCGGCACGGTCATCTTCGGCGTGCACATCGCCGCGCCTGGCCTGGCGGTGTTGCCCGGCTCGCCGGTCGACAACGTGGCGCGCGAGCGTTTTTCCACCGTCTACATGCCCGGCGGCAAGATCACCATGTTGCCCGACGACGTGGTGGCGCAATACACGCTGCTCGAAGGGCGCGACTGCCCGGCCGTGTCGCTGTACGTGACGTTCGACGAAGCCACGCTCGAAGTGCGCAGCCGCGAGACCAGGCTCGAACGCGTCGCCATTGCCAGCAACCTGCGCCACGACAAACTCGACGCCGTGGTGACCGAAGCCAGTCTGACCGGCGAGGTGCCGGGCGACTATGCCCATGCCGTCGAGCTGACCTTTGCCTTTCGCCTGGCACGCCACCTCAAGGCGGCCCGCGAGTTGGTGCGTGGCAAACCCGAGAACTTCAACCGGCCCGACTACAGCTTCAAGCTCGAAGGTGGCTCGGGCCATTACGCCAGTACCGGCGAGCCTGACGGCAGCGAGACGGTGCTCATCGGCGAACGCCGCCGCGGCTCGCCGCTCGACCTGATCGTGGCCGAGGCCATGATCCTGGCCAACGACAGCTGGGGCGGCTGGCTGGCCGAGCTGGGTGTGCCCGGCATCTACCGCAGTCAGGCCAGCATGGCGCCGGGTGTCAAGGTGCGCATGGGCGTGAAACCCGCGCCGCACGCCGGCATGGGTGTGGCGCACTACACCTGGGCCACGTCGCCGCTGCGTCGCTACGTCGACCTGGTCAACCAGTGGCAGATCATTGCCTGCGCCCGCCACGGCCGCACCGCCGCGCTGGTGGCGCCGTTCAAGCCCAGGGATGCACAACTCTTTGCCGTGATCTCGGGTTTCGAAGCCGCCTACAGCGCCTACAACGGCTTCCAGAACGCCATCGAGCGCTACTGGACGCTGCGCTGGTTGCAGCAGCACGAGGTCACCGAATTCGAGGCCCACGTCATGAAGGACGGCCTGGTGCGCGCCACCGAGCTGCCGCTGGTGCTGCGTGTCGGCGGCACCGAGTCGCTGCCGCGTGGCGCCCTGGTGCGGCTGCGCCTGACGGGTGTCGACCTGCTCACACTCGACGCCTACGCCAACCTGCTGGCGCGTGTCGACGAACCGGTGACGACCGACGACCTGGCGCTGGTCGACGACAGCGCCGACGACGAAGACACACCGGCCACCGGCCTGGCACTGGCCATCGAGATCGACGACGCCGACACTGCCGCTCCAGCCGATTCCGCCCCGGCCGACGCCGCACCCGCCACCGCCCCGCTCTGAGCCGACACGATGCCCAGCCTCAAGCAACTCAGCCTCATGCAACGTGCGCTGCTGGCGTCGCTGCTGGTTCATCTGCTCGTGCTGATGGTCAAGGTAGCCGACCCGCAGGCGTTCAAGCGCATCCTCGAGGATTCGGCGCTCGACGTCGTGCTGGTCAATGCCAGTACCGCCGAGAAACCCACCAAGGCACAGGTCATCGCCCAGCGCAACCTGGCGGGCGGCGGTGACAGCGCCTTCGGCCAGGCCACCTCGCCGCTGCCGCCGGCCCTGCTCAACACGGTGGGTGACGCCTTCGACGAAACCCATCGTGTGATCGAGCAGATGCAGGAGCAGCAGCTTCAGCTGCTGGCCCAGGTCAAGCGTGAACTCGCCAACCTGCCCGCGCCCGACCCCAAGCGTGGCCAGAGCAAGGCTACACCGCGTCAGGACGAGGAGCGTCGGCGCCAGCTGCTGATGCAACTCGCCCAGATCGAGAAACGCATCAACGAAGAGAACGCGCGGCCCAAGCGGCGTTACGTGAGCCCGGCGGCGCGTGAAGGGGTGCACGCGTTGTACTACGACGCCTTGCGCCACAAGATCGAGGACATCGGCACCCGCAACTTCCCCGAAAACGCCGGGCGCAAGCTCTACGGCGAACTCACCGTGCTGGTGGCGGTCGATGCGCAGGGCAGGGTTGTCGAGGTCGAGATCGTGCGCAGCTCGGGCAACAAGGTGCTCGACAAGCGGGCGGTCTCGATCGTGCGCAGCGCCGCACCGTATGGCGATTTCAGCCCCTCGATGCGCTCGCAGTTCGACCAGCTGGTGTTTGTCTCGCGCTTCCGGTTCACCCGCGACGAAGGCCTGCGTGCCGCGGTCGAAGACGCCACGGCCACACCGCGCTGAGCCGCTGGCACCCGCGGTACCTCGCTTTTTCTCCTTCGTTTGCAGCAGCCCTTTTTCCATGGACAGATACGCCGTTGTCGGCCACCCGGTCGAACACAGCCGCTCACCCGCCATTCATGCCGCCTTTGCCCGGCAGACGGGTCAGGCCCTCGACTACACCCGCGTGAAGGCGCCGCTGGACGGTTTTGCCGCCACCATCACCGAGCTCGCGCAAGGCGGTATGCGCGGCTGCAACGTCACGGTGCCGTTCAAGTTCGAGGCCTTCGCCCTGGCGCGCCAGCACAGCGAACGAGCGATGCTGGCCCAGGCCGCCAACGTGCTCCGGCTCGATGTCGATGGTTACTGGGCCGACAACAGTGACGGCATCGGCCTGGTGCGCGACATCGAGGTGCACGCTGGTGTGCCACTGCGCGGCCAGCGGGTGTTGCTGCTCGGCGCCGGTGGTGCCGCGGCGGGGGTGCTTGGCCCGCTGATCGAGGCCGGCCCGGCCGAACTGGTGGTGGCCAACCGTCGCGTCGAACGTGCCGACATCCTGGTCGAGCGCCACCTGGCTGTGGCGCGGCGCTACGGTGTGGCGTTGTCTGCCGCCCCCCTGGGCGACTGCGGCCGCGGCTACGGGGTGCTCATCAACGGCACGGCCGCCAGCCTGGCCGGTGCGGTCGATCTGGTGCACGACCACACCCTGGCGCCCGGCGCGCTGGCGCTGGACATGATGTACGGCGCCGCCGCCAGACCGTTCCTGGCCTGGGCACGCCAGCGCGGCGCCCAGGGCCGCGACGGCCTGGGCATGCTGGTCGAACAGGCGGCCGAGGCGTTCGAGATCTGGCGTGGCGTCAGGCCCGATACCCGGGCGGTGCTGGCCGAGTTGCGCGTTCTGGTCGACGCCGCCTGAGCTGGCCCGAGTCGTCGCGCAACCCATCATGGCCACCCTCTGGTCCACCCTCAGTGCCCGCCCCTGGCTGCGTCAGCTGGGCCGCGGCGTGGTGCTGATCGCCATCAGCCTGCTGGCGCTGCAGGGTTACTTTGCGCTGCGGCTGGTCGCGATGAACTGGATCGACCCGCAGTCGACCAGTTTCCAGCGCTCCGAAGCCTGGCGGCTGGCCTTTGCACAACCCGGCAACGGCTGGTTGCAGGACTGGCGCTCGGGCAAACAGATCAGCAACCACCTCAAACGTGCCGTGATCGCCAGCGAGGACTCGACCTTCGCCGACCACGGCGGCATCGACTGGGAAGCGATGGACAAGGCCTGGGGTCGCACGCAGCGCGCCCAGGCCCAGGTCGAACGGATCAATAGCCAGGCGGCTCGTAAACAGGTCAAGCCCGGCGCGCGTGAACCTGCCAAACGTGAACCCAAGGTCTACGGTGGCTCGACCATCAGCCAGCAACTGGCCAAGAACCTGTTCCTGTCGGGCGAACGCACGGTGACACGCAAGGCGCAGGAACTCGCCATCACGCTGATGCTCGAAGCGGTGCTATCCAAGGAGCGCATCCTCGAGATCTACCTCAACAGCGTGGAGTGGGGCGAAGGGGTGTTCGGTGCCCAGGCGGCCGCACGTTATTACTACCGGGTCGACGCAGCTCAGCTCAGCCAGCCGCAGGCGGCACGCCTGGCCGTGATGTTGCCGGCGCCCAAACGCTTCGAGAAGTTGCCGTATTCGCCTTATCTGTCCAGCCGCTCGATGACGGTGCAGGCCCGTATGGGCGCCGTCGAGTTGCCGTGACTGTTGGTTCCTGCACCTTGGACACCATGAACTCGCCCGACCTCGCCGACGAGATCTGCGTCACCGCCGCCCGGCTGGTGGTGGAAGAGGGCATGGAATACGGCCCGGCCAAACACAAGGCAGCGCGGCTGCTCGGCCAGCGCCGCGCCGCCCTGCCGGGCAACGACACCCTCGAAGACGCGGTGCGCGACTATCTGGCGTTGTTTTGCGCCGACACCCAACCCGCCGAACTGGCGGCGCTGCGCGCCGTGGCGCTGCAATGTATGGACCTGCTGGCCGAGTTTCGCCCGCTGCTGGTCGGCGCCGTGTGGCGCGGCACGGCGACACGGCTGTCGGCCGTGCGGCTGCGGCTGTACTGCGACGACTCCAAGGCCGCCGAACTGGCGCTGCTGAACCGGCGCATCGATTTCGACCTGGCCAGTGAGCCCGGTCCGCGCGGCCAGCCGGTCGACGTGCTGGTGCTGTCCATGCCCTGCACGGCGCTGGGCGAACACGTGTGTGTGCAGCTCAGCGTGCTCGACCACGACGATGTGCGCGGCGCACTCAAGCCCGACGCCCAGGGCCGCAGCCAGGCCGGCGACGCTGCCGCACTGCGCCGCTTGATGGCTACACCGTAATCCACTCAGTCCACACAGGAGTTTCGAGTCATGAATCGACGCAATCTCGTCCTTGGCGGCGTGGCCGCCGCAGCAGCCGTGGCCGGGGTCATGGTCAGCCAGCGGCGCCAGCCCGATGCTGTCGAAGCCAAGTTGCCGGTGGAGGCGCCCGCCGCTGCCGCATCTGCCACCGCAGCAGCAGCCGCCGCCAGCGGAGCGACGGACCAGGACCTGTGGGCGCGCCGCTTCGACAAGCCGGGCGGCGGTGAGCTGGTCTTTGCCGAGCTGCGTGGCAAGCCGCTCGTCGTCAACTTCTGGGCCACCTGGTGCCCGCCTTGTGTGAAGGAAATGCCCGAGCTCGACCGGTTTGCGCGCGACTTCCAGTCCAAGGGCTGGCAGGTGGTGGGTGTGGCGGTCGATGGGCCGACGCCGGTGCGCGAGTTCTTGCTCAAGACGCCGGTCGGATTCCCGATCGCCCTGGCCGGATTCGGGGGTGCACAGCTGGCGCGCGAGCTGGGCAACACGGGCGGCGGTTTGCCGTTTACCGTGGCCTTCGACGCCTCCGGCAAGTTGATCCACACCCGCGTGGGACAGACCAGTTACGAGGAGCTGGCCGGCTGGGCGCGCGTCTGACCGACCGCGGCGCAGGGCCCGCCGGGCCTGGCGCAACGGCTTCGGCGCGTGGGCGCGATACGCTCGGGCGCAGTCGCCGTGCTGGCGTCGTGACACGAAACCCGCGTAAAGTCTGGGGTTTCGCCGGCAATTCCTGCCCAACAGAGCCCTCTTCAGCCGCCCCCCGGGGCTGCTCGTGGGCGTCGCCTGATGCGCCGCCCACCCGAATCCAATAATACGGAGCCAACACCATGGACCTACGCAAGCTCAAGACCCTGATCGACCTGGTGTCGGACTCGAACATTTCCGAGCTCGAGATCACCGAGGCCGAAGGCAAGGTGCGCATCGTCAAGACCGCGCCCGTGGCCGCCGGGGTGATGACCTATGCCCAGCCCATGATGCAGATGCCGCAACAGGCTGCGTCGGCTGCCGCCGCTGCGCCCGCCGCACCGGTGGTGCCGGTAGAGACCGGCCACGTCGTGAAGTCACCCATGGTCGGCACCTTCTACCGCGCCAACACGCCGGGCGCCAAGTCGCTGGCCGACGTGGGCCAGCAGGTGAAGGTCGGTGAGGCGTTGTGCATCATCGAAGCCATGAAGATCATGAACGAGATCGACTCCGACAAGGCCGGCACGGTCACCAAGGTGCTGGTGGACAACGGCCAGGCCGTCGAATACGGCCAGCCGCTGTTCATCATCGAATAAGGCCACGCGCCCATGTTCAAGAAACTGCTCATCGCCAACCGCGGCGAAATCGCCCTGCGCATCCAGCGAGCCTGCCGCGAGATGGGCATCCGCTCGGTCGTGGTGTATTCAGAGGCGGATCGCGACGCCAAGTACGTCAAGCTGGCCGACGAGGCCGTGTGTATCGGCCCGGCACCCTCGGCGCAGAGTTACCTCAACATGCCGGCCATCATCTCGGCCGCCGAGGTGACCGACGCCGAGGCCATCCACCCCGGCTACGGCTTCTTGTCCGAGAACGCCGACTTCGCCGAACGTGTCGAGAAAAGTGGTTTTGCCTTCATCGGCCCGACCTCGGCGTCGATCCGCCTGATGGGCGACAAGGTCTCGGCCAAGGAGGCCATGATCAAGGCCGGCGTGCCCACGGTGCCCGGCGCCGAAGGTTCGCTTGGTGAGGATCCGGCGCAGATCATCCGCTCGGCGCGCGAGGTGGGCTACCCCGTCATCATCAAGGCGGCGGGCGGCGGTGGCGGACGCGGCATGCGGGTGGTGCACACCGAGGCCGCACTCATCAACGCGGTGCAGACGACTCGCTCGGAAGCCGGTGCGGCCTTCGGCAACCCGGCGGTGTACATGGAAAAGTTCCTCCAGAACCCGCGGCACATCGAGATCCAGATCCTGGCCGACCAGCACGGCCACGCCGTGTGGCTGGGTGAACGCGACTGCTCGATGCAGCGGCGCCATCAGAAGATCATCGAGGAGGCGCCTGCGCCCGGCATCCCGCGCAAGGTGATCGAGAAGATCGGCGACCGTTGCGCGGCGGCGTGCAAGAAGATCGGCTACCGCGGCGCCGGCACCTTCGAGTTCCTGTTCGAGAACGGCGAGTTCTATTTCATCGAGATGAACACCCGGGTGCAGGTCGAACACCCGGTGACCGAACTGGTGACGGGCATCGACATCGTGCAAACGCAGATCCGCATCGCTGCTGGCGAGCCGCTGCCGTTCACGCAAAAGCAGGTCAAGAACCAGGGCCACGCGATCGAGTGCCGGGTCAACGCCGAGGATCCGTACACCTTCATGCCGTCGCCGGGGCGTATCACCATGTGGCACCCGCCGGGGGGCCCGGGTGTGCGGGTCGACTCCCATGCGTACAGCAACTACTTCGTGCCGTCGAACTACGACTCGATGATCGGCAAGATCATCGTGCACGCCGACACACGTGACCAGGCACTGGCGCGCATGAGGTCGGCCTTGTCGGAGACACTCGTCGAAGGCATCAAGACCAACATTCCGCTGCACCGTGAACTCATGGCCGACGGCCGCTTCATCGAAGGCGGCACCAGCATCCACTACCTGGAAGGCTGGCTCGAACAACACAAGCAGCGGCCCTGAACGCGTGACACAAGGCTCCATGGTCGAACTGTTCCTGCTCGCACCGGCGGTCGACGTCGAAACCCTGAGCGACGACCTGCTCGAGCTCGGCGCCCTGGCCGTGACGATCGAGGATGCCGACGCCGAGACACCCGACGAGGCGCCGATCTTCGGTGAGCCCGGCATGCCGGCCTCACGCGGCGACGTCATCCGCGGCTGGCAACGCTCGCTCATCAAGGCCCTGTTCAGCGATGACACGGCGGCCACCGACGCTGCCACCTTGCTGCTGGCCCGCGAGGGTGGCAGCGAAGTGCATGTCCATGCCATGCAGCCGGTGCCCGATCAGGACTGGGTGACGCTGACCCAGTCGCAGTTCGAGCCGGTGCCAGTCACCTCCGACTTCTGGATCGTGCCCTCTTGGCACCAGCCCCCGGCCGCGGCACGCACGGTGATGCGGCTCGACCCGGGCCTGGCTTTCGGCACCGGCACCCACCCGACCACGCGCATGTGCCTGCGCTGGATCGCCGCCCACGCCGATCGCTCGGCCCTGGCCGCGTGTGCTCGACTACGGCTGCGGCTCGGGCATCCTGGCCATCGGCGCGGCGCTGCTCGGCGCCCGGCACGTCGACGCGGTCGACATCGACCCGGCAGCGGTGACGTCGAGCAACGCCAATGCACAGGCCAACGGTGTGGCACTGCACGTCGGCCTGCCCGACCTGGCCAACGGTGAGTACCCGGTCGTGCTGGCCAACATCCTGGCCGCGCCACTCAAGGTGCTGGCGCCGCTGCTGTGTGGCCATGTCGCGCCCGGTGGTGCTTTGGTGCTGGCCGGCCTGCTCGAGCGCCAGATCGACGAACTCTGTGTGGCCTACGCACCCTGGATCACCCTGAGTGTGGGTGACCGCGAAGACGGCTGGGCCATGTTGCACGGCCGCAAGGCGGTCGCCTAGGATGACACGCCCACCAGTTCTCTTGGTTCGTGGCCCCCGGGGGGCATGTCCGCGCCTTCGGGCTGCAGGGCAGCACTGATATGGCGGGTTATTCGTCCGAACCTTCCACCAGTCTGGCGACGGCTTGCCCGTCGTGTGCGACGGTGTTCCGTGTCGTGCAGGATCAGCTCAAGGTCTCGCAGGGCTGGGTGCGTTGTGGACGTTGCCACGAGGTGTTCAATGCGCTCGAGGGCCTGTTCGATCTGGACAACCGACGCGGCGGCGAGACCGGCGTGTCGTCGGGTTTTGCGAGCACCACCCCGAACAGCCCGGGTGGTGCGGCCACACAGCCTGGCGGTGCGGCACAACGTGGCATCACCGGTGCAACCGGCGGCCCCGCGATGACCCCCGAGGGCTGGGACGAGACCAGCCCGGCCATGTTCAGTGGCAATCGGTCGTCCGGTGCCGGGCGTCTGCCGCCCGAAGCGCCCGGCGCCGGCGCCGCCTTGCTGCGCGAGCGGCTGGCGGCACGTGTGGCAGCTGCCAACGCCGCGGCCGGCGGGCATCCCGGTGGGGCGCACGACGAGGTCGAACAAGACACCCGCTTCGAGCCGAAGTTCTTCGAAAACGGCCCGCCGTTGCCGGCGCCCGACGAGGCCGCGACACCTGCGCCGTCGTCACCACGTGTCGGCGACAACGCGGGCGAGCGCGCAGGTGAACGTGCCGCCGATCGGCCGATGGGCACATGGTCCGGCAGCGGCCCGACCGGCGTCGATGTCGAGATGGACGTTCCCGATGCCCACGCTGCCGAGTCCCAGCAGCGGCGCGAGCCCTGGCTGAGCCCCGGCGCCTCTGCAGCACGTTCGCCCGTCGGCCGGTCGCCGGCCAGCGATCGAGGCAATCAGCGCTGGGCCGAGGCCATGGGTGAAGAGGCCGACGAGAGCGAGCCCGAATTCAGCCCCACCGAAGCCCTGCTGCAGTTGCCCGACGGCCCGCCTCCGGCACCTGCACGAGAGCCAGTGCGGGTGACCGGCCGCGAGCCCGCGATGGTGTTTGGTGAGCAGCCGGCGACGTATGCTGCCGGTGAACGGGTGATGTCGATTGCGTCCGATCTGGCTCATCCGGGCGCGTCGGTGGCCGGCCCGATGACACAGCCGGGCTTCTTGCGCGACGCCGAACGCAAGGCGCGGTGGCAGCGCCCCTGGGTGCGGGGGGTGTTGGTGGGTGTGTGCCTGGTGCTATCGCTCACTGCGCTGGCACAACTGGGACTTAAGAACCGAGATCGGTACGCGGCGCGCTGGCCGGTCATCCGTCCGGTGCTGCTCGAACTGTGCGACCTGGCGGGTTGCACCTTGCAGGCGCCGCGGCAGATCGATGCGCTGGTGGTCGAAACCAGCAGCCTGACACGTCCGCCGGGTGTCGACGGCCTGCGTCTGCAACTGGTGCTGCGTAACCGCATCGACTACGAAGTGGCCGCGCCCCATGTCGAGCTCAGCCTCACCGATGCCGCCGGCGCGGTCATGGCGCGACGTGTCTTCACGCCTGGCGAGTTCGGTATCACACGCGCCGTGCTGGGAGCCCAGCAGGATGCGAACTGGACGCTGGTGTTCTCGACCACGTTGCGCAATATCGCGGGTTACTCGGTGTCGATTTTCTACCCCTGACCACCTTGCCATCGGGGGTGGGATTGCCGAGCCGAATTGTTCTGAATTCCTCCCCCAGACCCACCGGCACCTCCCGGTGCGGCGGATCTGAGTCGACCGATCAGCGTGCCTTGGCTTGTGCCAGCAGGGTGTCGGCGTCGCTCACCTCGAACTTGCCCGGGCCTTCGACGTTGAGTGTCTTGACCACACCGTCGACCACCAGCATCGAGTAGCGGTTCGAGCGCACGCCCATGCCGCGGGCAGTCAGGTCGAGTGTCAGACCGGCGGCGGTAGCGAACGCGGCGCTGCCGTCAGCCATCATGCGCACCTTGCCGGCTGCACCTTGTTCACGGCCCCAGGCGCCCATCACGAAGGCGTCGTTGACCGACAGGCACCAGATCTCGTCCACGCCGGCCGCCTTGAACTCGTCCGCCTTGGAGACATAACCTGGCACATGTTTGGCCGAGCAGGTGGGCGTGTAGGCGCCGGGCAGGGCGAACAGCGCGATGGTCTTGCCGGCGCTGGCCTTGGCGACCTCGAAGGCGTTGGGGCCGATGGAGCAGCCTTCGCCTTCGACGTCGAAATATTCGAACAGGGTGGTGGCCGGAAGCTTGTCGCCGACTTTGATCATGAGGTCATCTCCGTGATGTATACGAAAACTGGGGACGTGAAAAAACCGGCTGCCAGTATCCCAGCGAGCCGGTTCTTGCGAGTGGCGTGGGGCGAATAACCCCCCGTCAGCTCAGTGGCACCAGGCGATCAGACGCCGCGGGCCTTTTCGACCAGACGAGTCACCACCCAGTTCTTGGTCTTGGACAGCGGACGGCTTTCCGAGATCTCGACCAGGTCACCCATCTTGTAGGTGTTGGCTTCGTCGTGCGCGTGGTACTTGCTCGATTTGCCGACGATCTTTCCATACAGCTCGTGCTTGACGCGACGCTCGACCAGAACGGTGACCGTCTTGGCGCGCTTGTCGCTCACCACGCGACCGACGAGGGTGCGGGTGTTCTTGGCGCGAGCGGCCGGGGCAGCGACCGGAGCGGCTTGAGGGGTGGATTCGCTCACTTGGAGGCTCCAGTCTTCTTTTCAGTCAGGATGGTGCGGGCACGAGCGATGTCGCGGCGCGTCTTCCTGAGCTGGGTGTTGTC
Organism: Candidatus Intricatilinea gracilis; assembly: GCA_016702605.1. Taxonomy (GTDB): domain Bacteria; phylum Pseudomonadota; class Gammaproteobacteria; order Burkholderiales; family Burkholderiaceae_C; genus Sphaerotilus; species Sphaerotilus gracilis. Next base: position 853,768 of record JADJDQ010000001.1, on the reverse strand, counting down.
GCTCAGCTGTTGGGTGGCCTTTTGCATGCGCAGACCGAAATGGGCTTTCAGCAGGTCGCTGATTTCCTTTTCGAGCGCGGGCAGGTCCTTGCTGCGGAGTTCAGAGGCTTTCATTGATTTGCTCCAGCGGGTCAGGTGCCAAGAGCACGCGTGACAAACACGGTCTTCAGCGGCAGCTTGGCAGCTGCCAGCGTGAAGGCTTCGCGTGCCAGATCTTCGGGGACGCCATTGAGCTCGTAGAGCACCTTGCCCGGCTGGATCTCGGCCACGTAGTACTCGGGGTTGCCCTTGCCGTTACCCATACGGACTTCGGCAGGCTTTTGCGAGATGGGCTTGTCCGGAAAGATCCGGATGAAGACACGGCCACCACGCTTGATGTGACGCGAGATGGCACGACGTGCCGCCTCGATCTGGCGCGCCGTGAGGCGGCCACGCTCGGTGGCCTTGAGGCCGAATTCGCCGAACGACACTTTGGCGCCACGAGTGGCGATACCGGTGTTGCGGCCCTTTTGTTCCTTGCGGAACTTGCGACGTGCGGGTTGCAACATTGCTTATTCTCCTTTGGAGCCCGGCGCCGAAGGCGCGGCGGGCTTGCGCACCACACGCTTCATCGCGGGCTTGTCACCAGCGGCGGCAACGGCTGCGCCCTTGTCGGCCCCGTCTGCCGGAGCTTCGTTGCGGCCGGGGCCGCCAGGACCACCGGCGCGCGGACCACCACGCGACGGCGGACGGCGATCGCCGGGCCGGTCGTTGCGCGGACCACGGCGGCGGCGGTCGTCCTCGGGACGCTCTTCACCGCGCAGTGCGGCCGGCGCGTCGCCGTTGGCCAGGCGGTCACCCTTGTAGACCCAGACCTTGACGCCGATGACGCCGTAGGTGGTCTTGGCTTCCGAGAAACCGTAGTCGATGTCGGCACGCAGCGTATGGAGCGGCACGCGACCTTCGCGGTACCACTCGCAACGGGCGATTTCGATGCCGTTCAGGCGGCCCGAGCTCATGATCTTGATGCCCAGGGCACCCAGACGCATGGCGTTCTGCATCGCGCGTTTCATGGCGCGGCGGAACATGATGCGCTTTTCGAGCTGCTGGGTGATCGACTCGCTGATCAGCTGGGCATCGACTTCGGGCTTGCGCACTTCCTCGATGTTCACAGCGACCGGAACGCCCAGGCGCTTGGCCAGTTCGATCTTGAGCGCTTCGATGTCTTCGCCCTTCTTGCCGATCACCACACCCGGACGTGCCGAGAAGATGGTGATGCGCGCGTTCTTGGCGGGCCGCTCGATCAGGATGCGCGAGACGGCGGCGTTCTTGAGCTTCTTCTTCAGAAACTCGCGCACGTCGATGTCTTCGGCCAGCATCGAGGCGAAGTTCTTGTTGCCGGCGTACCAGCGTGACGACCAGTTGCGCGTGACAGGCAGGCGGAAACCGATCGGATGGATTTTCTGTCCCATGGTGCTTCCTGCCTTTAGTTGCCGACGGTCACGAAGATGTGACACGTGGGCTTGCTGATGCGGTTGCCACGGCCCTTGGCGCGCGCGGTGAACCGCTTCAGCGTGGCACCCTGCTCGACGTAGATCGACGTGACCTTGAGCTCGTCGATATCGGCGCCGTCGTTGTGCTCGGCGTTCGCGATGGCGCTTTCCAGCGCCTTCTTGATGATGCCGGCGGCCTTCTTGGGCGTGAAGGTCAGGATGTTGAGAGCCTGATCCACCTTCTTGCCGCGCACCATGTCCGCCACCAGGCGGCCCTTGTCGCACGACAGGCGTACGCCTCGGACGATTGCTTGAGTTTCCATCGTCTGTGCTCCTTAGCGCTTGGCCTTCTTGTCCGCCGGGTGACCCTTGAACGTACGGGTCATGGCGAACTCGCCGAGCTTGTGGCCGACCATCTGGTCGGTCACGTACACGGGCACGTGCTGCTTGCCGTTGTGCACGGCAATCGTCAGGCCGATGAACTCGGGCAGGATCGTCGAGCGACGCGACCAGGTCTTGATCGGCTTCTTGTCCTTAATGGCGGTGGCCTTGTCGACCTTGGCCATCAGGTGGTGGTCCACGAAGGGACCCTTCTTGAGTGAGCGTGTCATGTGCTTGCCCTCTTACTTCTTGCGACGCGACACGATCATGTTCTGCGTGCGCTTGTTGTTTCGGGTGCGGTAGCCCTTGGTCAGGGTGTTCCACGGCGACACTTGAGCTCGACCTTCGCCGGTGCGACCCTCGCCGCCACCGTGCGGGTGGTCGACCGGGTTCATGGCCACGCCACGCACCGTCGGGCGGATGCCCTTCCAGCGGATGGCACCGGCCTTGCCGTACTGGCGCAGGTTGTGCTCTTCGTTCGAGACCTCGCCGATGGTGGCGCGGCAGTCGATGTGGATCTTGCGGACTTCACCCGAGCGCAGACGGACCTGCGCGTAGATGCCTTCGCGAGCCATCAGCGTCACCGAGGCACCGGCCGAACGCGCGATCTGCGCGCCCTTGCCAGGAGCCAGTTCGACGCAATGAATGGTCGAACCCACGGGGATGTTGCGGATGGGCAGCGTGTTGCCGGCCTTGATGGGCGCCTCGGCGCCCGACACCACCGTCTGACCCACTTCAAGGCCACGCGGGGCGATGATGTAGGTGCGCAGACCGTCGGCGTACACCACCAGCGCGATGTGCGCGGTGCGGTTCGGGTCGTATTCGATGCGTTCGACCTTTGCCGGGATGCCGTCCTTGTTGCGACGGAAGTCCACCACACGGTAGTGATGCTTGTGACCGCCGCCCTTGTGACGCACGGTGATGTGGCCGTTGTTGTTGCGGCCGGCGTTCTGCATCTGCGGTTCGAGCAGCGATGCTTCGGGCTTGCCCTTGTGCAGATGGGCATGCACCACCTTGACCACGGCGCGACGGCCGGGCGAGGTCGGTTTGACTTTGACGACGGCCATTACGCGCCCTCCCCGGAGAAGTTCAGTTCCTGGCCCGCCTTCAGCGAGACATAGGCCTTGCGCAGGTGATCACGACGGCCGGTACGACCGCCGAAGCGCTTGACCTTGCCCTTCTGATTGAGCACCTGGACCGACTCGACCTCCACCTTGAACATCAGTTCGACGGCGGCCTTGATTTCGGTCTTGGTGGCGTCCTGCAGCACCTTGAACAACACCTGGTTGTTCTTCTCGCCGACGCTGGTGGCCTTCTCGGACACGATCGGCGCGACCAGCACCTGGGCCAGACGGGCTTCGGTGTGCGTGCGATTGATGGGAGCGCGGCTCATGCGAACATCTCCTTGAGCGTGTCGATGGCGCCCTTGGTCACCAGGACCTTCTTGTAGAAGACCAGCGAGTGCGGATCGGCGTAACGCGGTTCGACCACGAGCACGTTGACCAGATTGCGCGATGCCAGGTACAGGTTCTCGTCGATTTCGTCGGCGATCACCAGCACGTGGTCAAGGTTCATGGCCTTGAGCTTGGCGGCCAGCAGCTTGGTCTTGGGGGCTTCGACACCGATGGAGTCGATCACCGCCAGACGGCCTTCGCGGGCCAGCTGCGAGAAGATGGCGGCCATGCCGGCGCGGTACATCTTCTTGTTGACCTTGTGCGTGAAGTTCTCGTCGGGCATGTTCGGGAAGATCCGACCACCACCACGCCACAGCGGCGACGAGGTCATACCAGCGCGAGCGCGGCCGGTACCCTTCTGGCGGAACGGCTTCTTCGTCGAGTGGTGCACCTGCTCGCGATCCTTCTGAGCGCGGGTGCCCTGGCGGGCGTTGGCCTGGTAGGCCACCACGATCTGATGGATCAGCGCTTCGTTGTAGTCACGCGCGAAAACGGTATCGGGCGCATCGACCTTGGCGGTCGCCTGACCTTGTTCATTCAGGAGCTCGAGTTGCATCACTTGGCTCCTTCGGGCTTGGTCTTGGCCTTGATGGCGGGACGCACGGTCACGAAGCCACCCTTGGCGCCCGGCACGGCGCCGCGCACCAGCAGCAGCTGGCGAGCTTCGTCGATGCGGACGATGTCGAGGTTCTGGGTCGTCACGGTGTCGTCGCCCAGATGGCCCGACATGCGCTTGCCCGGAAACACGCGACCCGGATCCTGAGCCATCGAGATCGAGCCCGGCACGTTGTGCGAACGGCTGTTGCCGTGCGACGCGCGCTGCGAACCGAAGTGATGACGCTTGATCGTGCCGGTGAAGCCCTTGCCGATCGTCGTGCCCTGCACGTCGACCTTCTGGCCCACGGCAAACACGGTGTTGACGGGCACTTGCGCGCCCGGTGCGAACTGGCCGGCTTGTTCGGCGCTGAGGCGGAACTCCTGCAGCAGTTCGGCGCCCTGTACACCTGCCTTGGCGAGGTGACCGGCTTCCGGCTTGGCGACACGCGATGGTTTGCGTGTGCCGAAGGCCACCTGGATGGCGCTATAGCCGTCGTTTTCTACCGTCTTGACTTGAGCAACGCGGTTGTTGGACACGTCGAGCACGGTCACGGGAACGGCATCGCCGTCGTCCGTGAATATGCGCAACATGCCCACCTTGCGGCCCAGCAATCCGAGACGATGGCTCAGACTCGTGGTCGTCATGATGTTCTCCAATGCCCGACATCGATTGGCCGGGCTGACTGATCCGCCTCGACTGCGAGCCCGAAAGCCCGTCAGAACAAGACGCCCTATACGGACGCGGGTCGCCCCCGTCCGCAAAACGCGTGAGTATAGCAGTGTTCGAGGGCCCGGCCCAGATGGGCGCGGAGGGCCCGGTACTTCACAGCCACCGCAATCCTCCCGGCGCAGTGGTCAAGCCAGCCCGGCCGGGGTGTTCCCGACGGGATCGGCGCTTCAGCCGGAAGTCAGACGATACGTACGCTGAGGTCCGGCAGGCCGTCCACATGGCCGACCAGCAGGTCACCGGTGACCACCGCGGCGACACCTTCGGGTGTGCCGGTGAAGATCACGTCGCCGGGTTGCAGTTCCCAGGCGCGCGACAGGTGTTCGATCGTCTCGGCCACGTTCCAGATCAGCTTGGATGTACTGCTGGTCTGGCGCACTTTGCCGTTGACCGTGAGCGAGATCGCTGCCTCATGGATGCCGGGCAACGCTGCCGCGGGCACCACCGGGCCGATGGGTGCCGACTGGTCGAAGGCCTTGCCGATCTCCCAGGGTCGGCCCTGCTTCTTCATCTCGCCCTGCAGGTCGCGGCGAGTCATGTCCAGACCCAGCGCATAACCCCACACATGGTCGAGCGCCTGCGCCGCCGGGATGTCGCGCCCGCCGGTGCCGATCACCGCCACCAGTTCGATCTCGTGATGCAGATCCTTGGTCAGGCTCGGGTAGGCCATCTCGCCGGTGCTGCCGGCCGGCACGACGTTGAGTGCATCGGTCGGCTTGATGAAGAAGAACGGCGGCTCGCGCCCGGTGAAACCCATCTCCTTGGCGTGTTCGACGTAGTTGCGCCCGACGCAGTAGACGCGCCGCGCGGCAATGTGATCGCCCGTGCCGGATACCGGCAACGCAACGACGGGGGGGACGGGCAGGACGTAGCTCATGGGGTGACTCCTCGGGGTGGCCGGGATCATATCGGCGCGGTCCGGGCGGCACGGGCCGGCCATGGATCGTGACGCACCGCACACGCGCCACCGGCCCGTCCGCACGGGTGACTAGTTCAAACGGGTGACGAGTGACTGCGAGTCACTGGTCGAAGCGGGCGTGGCCGACGAGAGTGGACCCCGAGGTCAGCAACACGCGGCCTCGGCATCACAAGCCGCCTCGGCGGAACACGGTGCCTCCTGCAACGCGGCGCCCGGTGCGCCGTTCCATCACACACCTCAAGGAGTTTCATCATGGCTATCGGTGACGAACTGGCAAGTCTCGATTTCGCGAACCTGATCGGCGGCCCGCTCAACGCGGTCATCCGTGCCCAGGCCCTGGCGGCCAACACCTCGGTCGACTTCATCAAGTCGGTCGGTTTCGAGGCCGACGATGCCGGCGGCGACAACGCCGGCAAGCCCACCATGATCACCTTCAAGTACGACAAGGCGATCGAGACCAAGGCGGCCGACGGCAGCGTCACCACCGAGGTCAAGCCCTTCAACCTGACGGTGCCCTTCCTGACCATGGTGCCGATCCCCTTCATCAGGGTCGAGGAGACGACCGTGGACTTCAACGCCAAGATCAACTCGGTGCAGCAAAGCACGTCGACCCACTCGACGGCGCTCAACGCCTCGCTGGGCGTCAAGGCGGGCTGGGGCCCGGTCTCGGCCGAACTCAAGGTCAGCGTGTCCGACAAGCGCAGCACGAGTGCCTCGTCCAAGGAGGAACGCACCTACTCCATGGCCGTGCATGTGCGCGCGGTGCAGGACGAACTGCCCGCCGGCACCGCCCGCCTGCTGGGCATCCTCGAGAACAACATCAAGGAAACGCCGGTGGCGGCCGTGGCCTGATGTCGCATGCCACCGGGTGGCCTGTCGGCCGGCCCGGTGGCGCACTTCCTGGCCATGACCCGCCCACCGCGGTCGTGGCCTGACCTTTCCCCGAGGAGATACCCGTGCCTGATCTTGGAGACCTGCTGGGCCTGCTGGTGAGCGGCGTCACGCGCGCCCGCCGCATGGCCGACGAGGAAAGCGCCCTCATCGCCGAACAGTACCGCCGCAACCCGCTGCTCGAAGGCCTGAGCGTGCCGCGTGTGCGCATCCCCGAGATGACGGTGGAGTTGCCGCTGCTGCTGCAGTCCTATGAGGCCGGCCGGGCCGCCGTGCCCAACGACGCGAAGAAGATCGTCACCGTGCTGCTGGAACAGGCCGGCGAGAGCCTGACACGCCTCAAGCTCGACCTGTCGAAGGAAGACCAGGCCCGCCTGCGCGGCAACCTCGACCGCCTGGTGCGGGCTGCCGTGAGCAGCACCAGCGCCGCCACCGGCTACCGCGAGGCCGTCAGCCGTGCGGCCCAGCAGGCCTTGCTGGACGTGCTCGACGCCGGTGGCCTGCGAGTCAAGTTCAGCCCGGCGGCGGTGCGTGACCTGCTGGCCGACCTGCAGCTGCGTGCGCTCGACGTGGCCGAGAAAACACCCGCCGAGCCGCCGCGCCTGCAGGCCAGCATCCTCACCGCCGAGGTCAAGGACAAGGCCGATCTCGGCAACGCCGCACGCATCCGCATGACCCTCAAGGAAGAAGGCCTCGAGTGGACGGTGCACGAGGCCGCCGACGGCAGTCACGTGCGCCGCCTCAGCCCCGAGTGACGAGGCCCTCAGGTCGCCCGCCGAGCCCGACAACCCACCGGATTGCACCCCGCCATGTGGACCCTGACCCATTACCGCGCCCTGGAACGTCTCGACGAGGTGGCTGACCTGAGCCGCCTGTACGCGGCCCATGATCCGGCCTTTGCGCCGCGTGTCATCGCCTGGCTCGACGCCGCCGACCTGTCACTGCGGCAGTTGCGCAACCCGCTGGCCGGGCGCATCTCGGCCGAAAAGGCGCGCCTGCTCGCCGTGCCGGACGGCTGGCGCCCGGCCAGTCTGGGTGACCGCGCCACACGGGCCAACAGCGCCCTGCGTGCTTGCGCCGCCCTGGCGCTGGAGCAGGTCGCGGCCTGGCTCGAAGCCCTGGCCAGCCAGGCCGAGCAGCGCCTGAACGAGCCGCGCGAGAAGCTGATCCAGTTGCTGGCGGTGCACAGCGCGCATCAGCCCCTGCCGCTGCCGCGCCCCGGTGAAGAGCCGCGAGAGTGGGCCGAACGCTGCTGGCGCGACCTGCCGCACCTGCCGCAGACCCAGAGCATGCGCACCTTCCTGGCTGGCAGCCTGAGCCGCGGCGACCTGGTCGCCCTGCTGGCCGAGGTGCTCGACCGCCTGCGCGACAACGCCGCGCTGCCCTGTCACCCGCCACTGGCGCCCGGGCGCGATGTCGACCACGGGCGACGCCGCGCCTGAAACGACGGCCCCATGAAAAACGGCCCCGTCGGGGCCGCTTGTCTCGATGCCGCCAAAGAGCGGCAAGTCAGGCTCAGCGGGCGATCACACGCACCATCTCGAGCACCTTGTTCGAGTAGCCCCACTCGTTGTCGTACCAGGACACGACCTTCACGAAGGTCTTGTCCAGCGCAATGCCGGCGTCGGCGTCGAACACGCTGGTGCAGGGTTCACCGCGGAAGTCGGTCGCCACCACCTTGTCTTCGGTGTAGCCCAGCACACCCTTCAGAGCACCCTGGCTCTGTGCCTTCATCTCGGCGCAGATTTCGGCGTAGCTGGCTTCGCTGTTGAGCTCGACGGTCAGGTCGACCACCGACACGTCGCTGGTCGGCACGCGAAAGGCCATGCCGGTGAGCTTCTTGTTGAGCTCGGGGATGACCACGCCCACGGCCTTGGCCGCGCCGGTCGACGAGGGGATGATGTTTTCGAGGATGCCGCGGCCGCCGCGCCAGTCCTTGTTGCTCGGGCCGTCCACGGTCTTCTGCGTCGCAGTGGCGGCGTGCACGGTGGTCATCAGGCCACGCTTGATGCCCCACTTGTCGTTGAGCACCTTGGCCACCGGGGCCAGGCAGTTGGTGGTGCAGCTGGCGTTGCTGATGATGGCCTGGCCAGCGTAGGTCTTGTCGTTGACGCCGAAGACGAACATCGGGGTGTCGTCCTTGCTGGGTGCCGAGAAGATGACCTTCTTGGCGCCAGCCTTCAGGTGGGCTTCGCCGCTTTCCTTGGTCAGGAACAGGCCGGTCGATTCGACGACGATGTCGGCGCCGACTTCGTCCCACTTCAGCTCGGCCGGGTTCTTCACGGCGGTCAGGCGGATCTTCTTGCCGTTGACCACGAGCGTGTTGCCGTCGACCGAGACCTCACCCTTGAAGCGGCCATGCACGCTGTCGTAGGTGAGCATGTAGGCCAGGTAGTCGGGCTCGAGCAGGTCGTTGATGCCGACGATCTCGATGTCGTTGAAGTTCTGCACCGCGGCGCGGAACACCATGCGGCCGATGCGGCCGAAGCCATTGATGCCGATCTTGATGGTCATGTGGGACTCCTGGGGTTGAAGACGAAAGTGGACGGGATGCTGGGCGACACGGCCGGGTGGTCGGTGGGCCCATGGGGCCGGCCGGGCAGTGTGACGCCCCGAGGGTTACTTCGCGAGAACCTTGTTCATGGGATACAGGCCGGCGCTTGCGCTTGATCAGCCGGCCAGCACCTTGCGCACGGTGGCGACGAGGTTGTCCACCGTCAGGCCGAAGTGCTTGAACAACACACCGGCCGGGGCCGACTCGCCGAAGGTGTCGACGCCGATGACCGCGTCGCAGCCGTATTTCCACCAGAAGTCGGTCACGCCGGCCTCGATGGCCACACGCGGCAGGCCCTTGGGCAACACGTCCTTCTTGTAACGCACGTCCTGGCGGTCGAACACCGTCGTGCTGGGCATCGACACCACACGCACGGGGATCTTGAGCTTGGCCAGTTCGGCCTGCGCGTGCAGGGCCAGTTGCACCTCGGAGCCGGTGGCGATGATCACCGCCCTGGCCTTCTTGCGCAGGCCGACCTCGCTGGGCTCGGCCAGCACATAGGCGCCGCGCGTGATGAGTTCGGGGTCGGTCTTGGGTGCGTAGGCCAGGTTCTGGCGGCTCAGCAGCAGCGCACTCGGGCGATGCTTGTTGGCCAGCGCCAGTGTCCAGGCGACAGCGGTTTCGGTCGTGTCGGCCGGGCGCCAGACGTCCAGCCCGGGGATCAGGCGCAGGCTGGCGGCGTGTTCCACGCTCTGGTGGGTCGGGCCGTCTTCACCCAGGCCGATCGAGTCGTGCGTGAACACGTGCACCACCCGCAACTTCATCAGCGCAGCCATACGAATGGCGTTGCGGCTGTAGTCGCTGAAGGTCAGGAAGGTGCCGCCGTAGGGGATGTAGCCGCCGTGCAGGGCCACGCCGTTCATGATGGCGGCCATGCCGAACTCGCGCACGCCGTAGTTGATGTGGCGGCCGATCACCGGCTCCTGGCCTTCGGCCAGTGCGGTCTTGACCACCGCGCCCGTGGCGTCGAAACGCAAGGCCGGCGTGCTCTTGGTGTTGGTGAGGTTCGATCCCGTCAGGTCGGCCGAGCCGCCCAGCAGCTCGGGCAACGCGGCGGTGAAGAACTCCAGCGCGATCTGGCTGGCCTTGCGGCTGGCGACGGTTTCGGCCTTCGTGTGGGCAGCGGCGACCGAGTCGACCGCGATCTGCGCAAAGTTGTCCGGCAGGTCGCCGGCCATACGACGCTCGAAAGCCAGGGCGAGTTCGGGGAAGTCGCGCACGTACTCGGCGTGGCGTTCCTCCCAGGCATGCTGGGCGGCGGCGCCGGCGACGCGGTGGTCCCAGGCAGCGGCCACGTCGGCCGGCACGACGAAGGGTTCGGCGCTCCAGCCGATGGCTTCGCGGGTGAGCTTGATCTCTTCGGCACCGAGCGGTTCGCCGTGCGCCTTGGCCGTGCCAGCGCGGTTCGGCGAGCCCTTGCCGATGGCCGTCTTGCAGATGATGAAGGTGGGCCGTTCGGTGCTGGTCTTGGCCTGGGTGATGGCGGCGTCGACCGCGTCCACGTCATGGCCGTCGACCGGGCCGATCACGTTCCAGCCGTAGGCGGCGAAACGCTGCGCCGTGTTGTCGATGAACCAGGGCGCCACCTTGCCGTCGATGCTGATGCCGTTGTCGTCGTACAGCGCGATCAGCTTGTTCAGCTTCCACGCGCCGGCCAGGGCGCAGGCTTCGTGGCTGATGCCTTCCATCAGGCAGCCGTCGCCCAGGAAGGTGTAGGTGTGGTGGTCGACCACGGTGTAGGCCTTGCCGTCGACGCTGCGGTTGAACTCGGCCGCCAGCAGCTTTTCTGCCAGCGCCATGCCCACGGCATTGCTGATGCCCTGGCCGAGCGGGCCGGTGGTGGTCTCGACACCAGGCGTCACGCCGACTTCGGGGTGACCCGGCGTCTTGCTGTGCATCTGGCGGAAGTTCTTCAGCTCGGCGATCGGCAGGTCGTAGCCGCTCAGGTGCAGCAGCGCGTACAGCAGCATCGAGCCGTGGCCGTTGCTCAGCACGAAGCGGTCGCGGTCGACCCATTTCGGGTCCGACGGGTTGTGCTTGAGGTGGCGCTGCCACAGCGCCTGGGCGATCTCGGCCATGCCCATGGGCGCGCCCGGGTGGCCCGAATTGGCCTGCTGCACCGCGTCCATCGCCAGCGCGCGGATCACGTTGGCCTGGTCGGCCGGGTTGGCCGCTGCGGCTGGCGCTGCCGCGCTCGCCGAGGTGTCTGTCAGTTCGGTCGTGGGGCTGAGGTCGGCCATATCGGGTCGCTGTGTACAAGATGCGCCCGGCAGCACCGAGGCGCTCGGGCTTGGGGCAGGTCCGGTGGCCGGGCGGAGCCTGGCGTATCGGGTGGCGATGAAAAACGTCGGATTTTAAGGGCCGCCCGCCACCGGCCGGCCCGTGGCCCTGCTTGATCGCCCGCAGCGCCCACCGATTTGCCCGCGTGACACTTGACGCGCATCAAGTCACTTTGGCCGCAAGACTGCGAGTCTCGGCATCATGAGGTTGGCGCCCATGCGCCGGAGACACACACATGAGCCATCCATCCATCAAGATCATTCACGCCGAACACCAGGCCCTGGCCGCCATGTTGAGCTCGATCTCGCTCATGCTCGCCGAGCAACGCCGCAACGGCCACGTGGCGTCGGCGCGCGATTTCGAAGTGCTGCGCGCCATGTTGTTCTACATCGACGAGTTCCCCGAGCGCCTGCATCATCGGCAAGAGAGCGATTTGCTCTTCCCGCTGATGCGTGCCCGCACCAACGACGCCGACGAAGCACTCGCCCGTCTCGACCGTGACCATGCCAACGGGGAGTCGGCCATCCTCAAGCTCGAACATGCGCTGCTCGCCTGGGAGATGCTGGGCAGTTCGCGCCAGCCCGCCTTCGAAGCTGCGCTGGAACGGTACCTCGACTTCTACCGCGCCCACATGCGCCTGGAAGAAGACGTCATCCTGCCGCTGGCCGAGAAGGTGCTTACCGACGACGACTGGACCAAGCTCGACGTCGCCTTCGCCCAGCACCGCGACCCACTCACCGGCCATGCCCCGCCGGCCGAATACGAAGCACTGTTCAGCCGCATCGTGCGCCTGGCCCCGGCGCCCATCGGGCTGGGGTAAAGCCGGACCGGAAACAGGACCTGCGTCCTGTTTCCTGCCGGCTTTACCGGTCGGGCTTGCAAGCCCGACCGTGGGGGAGCGGTGCCAGACCACGGACTCGTCGGCCGTGTCCACCGGCCCGCCGGCGCCCCCTAAACTTCCCCGATGCCTGCCGCATCCCCGCCCCCCCGCGCCATTGTTCTTGCCGCCGGCCGCGGCGAACGTATGCGCCCTTTGAGCGACCACACGCCCAAGCCGCTGCTCGAACTGCACGGTCAACCACTCGTCGCCCACCATCTGCGCGCCCTGGCACGCGACGGCGTCGCCGAGGTGGTCGTCAACACCGCCTGGCTCGAAGAGCAGTTCCCGGCCCGCTTGGGCGACGGCAGCGCCTACGGCCTGCGCCTGAGTTATTCACACGAAGGCGCCCTCTTCGGCGCCGCACTCGAAACCGCCGGCGGCATCGCCACGGTGCTGCCCTGGCTGAGCGAGGGCGGACGTGAAGTGTTCTGGGTCGTCTCGGGCGACATCTGGGCGCCCGATTTCGTGTTCGACGCCGCGCTGGCGCAGCGTTTCGCCGCGAGTAATCTCGACGCCCTGCTCTGGCTTGTACCCAATCCGCCGTATCACCCCAAGGGCGACTTTGGCTACGGCGATGCTCGCGAGGATCTGGCGCCCGGCGCCGCGGTGGGTGTGTCGGGCAGCGCCGCCGCGGATGGCTCGCCCCGTCAGACCTACGCCAATCTCGCACTCATGAAGCCCGCGCTGCTGCACGGTGTGCCCGCCGGACAACGCGCCGCCTTGGGCCCGCTGCTGCACCAAGCCATGGCGCGTGGCCGGGTCGCCGTGTTGCCCTACGGCGGGCGCTGGGCCAACGTGGGCACACCAGCCGACCTGGCGGCGCTGCAGGCTCAGGGCGCCTGAGGCGTTTGTCTCGGGCCAGGTGGCCACAGCGCACCGGGACGGGCCACACCCGCCACCTAGAATCCCCGGCTCACCCGTCTGGCGGTGAACATCGGGGTGCCACAGCCCCCCACCTTCGGCCGCCGCCGCGTCGGTAGCCGCCTACTGAACTCAACGGTCGCCCGCTCGCGCGGTTGCTGCCCACACAACATGCTGAGCTTCCAGCAAATCATCCTGCGCCTGCAAGCCTATTGGGACGCCCAGGGCTGCGCCCTGCTGCAACCCTATGACATGGAAGTGGGCGCCGGCACCAGCCACACCGCCACCTTCCTGCGCGCCCTGGGCCCCGAGCCCTGGAAGGCCGCCTACGTGCAGCCCAGCCGCCGCCCCAAGGACGGCCGTTACGGCAACAACCCGAATCGCCTGCAGCACTACTACCAGTACCAGGTGGTGCTCAAGCCCGCGCCCGCGAACATCCTCGACCTGTACCTGGGCAGCCTGGAAGCGCTGGGCTTCGACCTCAAGAAGAACGACATCCGCTTCGTCGAGGACGACTGGGAGAACCCCACCCTGGGCGCCTGGGGCCTGGGCTGGGAGGTCTGGCTCAACGGCATGGAGGTGACGCAGTTCACCTACTTCCAGCAAGTGGGCGGCATCGACTGCAAGCCCATCACCGGCGAGATCACCTACGGCCTGGAACGCCTGGCCATGTACCTGCAGGGCGTCGAGAACGTCTATGACCTGCTGTACGCGGCAGGCCCGTCCGCGCCGGGCCGCTCCCTAGCGGACGGCACCCCCTCGGGGGGCGACACGCCGCAGGGCGGCGGGTCTGGGGGCGTACTGAAGTACGGCGACGTCTTCCACCAGAACGAGGTGGAGCAGAGCACCTACAACTTCGAGCACAGCAACGTCGAGTTCCTGCTCACCGCCTTCGGCGCCCATGAGGGCAATGCCCAGCACCTGATGGCGCAGCAGTTGGCGCTGCCGGCCTACGAGCAGGTGCTCAAGGCCGCGCACACCTTCAACCTGCTGGATGCCCGCGGCGCCATCAGCGTGACCGAACGCGCCGCCTACATCGGCCGCATTCGCAACCTGGCGCGCAGCGTGGCCGCCGCGTACCTGGAAAGCCGCCGTCGCCTGGGCTTCCCCATGGCGCCCAAGGCCTGGGCCGACGAGGTGACGGCCAAGCTCGATGCCGAGGCCGCCAAGGCCGCCGCTGCCGCCGCGAAGAACAACGACAAGAAGGCCGCCTGATCATGTCGACCACCAAGAATCTGCTCGTCGAACTCTTCGTCGAAGAGTTGCCGCCCAAGGCGCTGAAGAAGCTGGGCGAATCCTTCGCCAGCACCCTGGCCGCGAGCCTCAGGGCCCAGGGTCTGGCAGCAGGTGATGCCGTGGCGACACCGTTCGCCTCGCCGCGCCGCCTGGCCGTGCATGTCACCGCCGTGGCGCCCAAGGCCGCCGACAAGGCGCAGCAGACCAAGCTCATGCCCGTTGCCGTGGCGCTCGACGCCGCCGGCAACGCCACGCCCGCGCTGCTCAAGAAGCTGGCCTCGGTCGGCGCCGACGCTTCCGCCGTACCCGGCCTGAAGCGCCAGATAGACGGCAAGGCCGAGGCCCTGTTCCTCGACAGCATCGTGCCCGGCGCCACCTTGGCCGAAGGCCTGCAGAGGGCGCTCGACGAAGCGCTCGCCAAGCTGCCCATCCCCAAGGTCATGGGCTACCAGCTGGAGACTGGCAACGGGCCGGACTTCCAGCCGGGCTGGACCACCGTGAACTTCGTACGCCCGGCGCATGGCCTGGTCGCTATGTACGGCGCCGACGTGGTGCCCGTCGCCACACTCGGCCTCACGGCCGGTCGTATCACCCACGGCCACCGCTTCGAAGCCGCCGTCGCCGACATCTCGCTCACCGACGCCGACAGCTACGCCGCACAACTCGCCGAGCAGGGCGCGGTGATCGCCAGCTTCGACGCGCGCCGCGCCGAGATCGTGCGCCAGCTCACCGAAGCCGCCGCCAAGGAAGGCCTCACGCCCATCGACGACGAGGGCCTGCTGGACGAGGTGACGGCGCTGGTCGAACGCCCCAAGGTGCTGCTGTGCCGGTTCGAGCCCGAGTTCCTGGCCGTGCCGCAGGAATGCCTCATCCTCACGATGAAGGCCAACCAGAAGTACTTCCCGCTGCTCGATGCGCAGGGCAAGCTGACGCACAAGTTCCTGATCGTGTCCAACATCCGCCCGGCCGATGCCAGCGCGGTGATCGGCGGCAACGAGCGGGTGGTGCGTCCGCGCTTGGCCGACGCGAAGTTCTTCTTCGAGCAGGATCGCAAGAAGACCCTGGCCTCGCGCGTGCCCGGCCTGGCCAAGGTGGTCTACCACGGCAAGCTCGGCAGCCAGGGCGACCGGGCCGAGCGTGTACGCGCCATCGGCCATGCCATCGTCAACCAGCTGCGCCTGGCGACCTTGCCGTACACGGTCGACGCCAAGGACGAGTTCGACGTGCTCGACAGCAAGGTGCAACAAGCCGCGCTGCTGGCCAAGACCGACCTGCTGACCGACATGGTGGGTGAGTTCCCCGAGCTGCAGGGCATCATGGGTGGTTATTACGCCCGCGCCGAAGGCCTGCGCGACGGTGTCGCCATCGCCATCGAGGACCATTACAAGCCACGTTTTGCCGGCGACGCGCTGCCGCGCAACCACTCTGGCACCGTGCTAGCGCTGGCCGACAAGCTCGAAACGCTGGTCGGCCTGTTCGGCATCGGCCAGCTGCCCACCGGCGACAAGGATCCGTTTGCGCTTCGTCGCCACGCCCTGGGCGTGATCCGTATCCTGGTCGAGAAGAACCTGCCGCTGGAGTTGCCCGAGCTGCTGGCCGGCGCGGTGCCGGCGTTCGTCGATTCGATCGAGAACCCGAGCGCTCAACTCGCCGAGTTCTTCAACGACCGCCTGGCCGTTGCCCTGCGCGACCAAGGCTACAGCGCGCAGGAAGTCGACGCCGTGCTGGCTCTGAAGCCGGCCCGCCTCGGCGACGTGCCCAAGCGCCTGGCCGCGGTGCGCAGCTTTGCCGCCTTGCCCGAGGCCACGGCCCTGGCTGCGGCCAACAAACGTATCGGCAACATCCTGAAGAAGGCCGAGGGTGAGGTGCTGGCCCAGGTCGACGCCGGGTTGCTCAAGGAGCCGGCCGAAGCCTCGCTGGCCGCCGCGCTGGCCGAGGTTGGCCCCGCCGCCGACCGCCTGTTCGAGTTACACGACTACGAAGCCTCGCTCAAGGCCCTGGCCGCACTGCGTACCCCGGTCGACGCCTTCTTCGACGGTGTGATGGTCAACGCCGACGACCCCGCCCTGCGCGCCAACCGCCTGGGCCTGCTGGCCAGCCTGCACGCGGCGATGAACCGCGTGGCCGACCTGTCGCGCCTGGCGAGCTGAGGCGCACCCAGGGCCGGCGCTGCTGCCGGCCCGGACGGTGAGCGCGGGGGCGGGTCGCCACGCAGACCGGCTGCGGTCCCGCTGGCCGCAGGCGTGGCGCGCCGGCCACCTTGGGCAGCCGGCCATATGTCTGGCCACCTGGCGCGGATAATGCCGGTGCGGCGCAGTCACGCGCCAGCGAAAGACTGTCCAGTTGCACGCCATGAAACTCGTCATCCTCGACCGCGACGGCACGATCAACGAAGACAGCGACGACTACATCAAGTCGGTCGATGAATGGCAGCCCATCCCCGGCGCACTCGAAGCCGTGGCACGGCTCAATCAGGAGGGCTGGCACGTGGTGCTGGCCACCAACCAGAGTGGCCTCGGGCGCGGCTTGTTCGACATGGCCACACTCAACGCCATGCACATCAAGATGAACGAGCAGCTGGCGCAGCGCGGCGGCCGCGTCGACGCGGTGTTCTTCTGCCCGCACGCCCCCGAGGACGACTGCGATTGCCGCAAGCCCCGCCCGGGCCTGCTCGAGAAGATCGGCGAGCGTTACGGCATCGAACTGGCCAACGTGCCGGCGGTGGGTGATTCGCTGCGCGACCTGCAGGCGGCGGTGTCGGCCGGTTGTGCGCCGCATCTGGTGCTGACCGGCAAGTCCAAGGGCTTGTCCGAAGCCGCCGTGGCCCGCATGCACGAGCAGGTGCCCGGCCTCACGGTGCATGCCGATCTGGCCGCGTTTGCCGAAGCCCTCATCCTGGCGCGCCCCGACCCTGGTCGGCGCAGCAACCACTGAAGCGCTTGCCCACGATCACGTTGCCGTCACGCCCCGATCACCTCGACCCCATCTCTCATGCTTGCCCGACTTCGATCCCTGCTGTTCATCCTGTGGTTGTTCGTCACCGTGGTGCCGTATGCACTCACCGTGGTGGTGGTGGCGCTGTTCGCCAGCAGCAACACGATCTACCTGCTCTGCGCCCACTGGCTGAAGATCTCGATCCTGGGCGCCAAGGTGATCTGCGGTGTGCAGTGGCGGGTGCAGGGTATGGACAACGTGCCGCCCGCGGCCGACGGCAATGCCGGCGTCATCCTCGCGCCCAAGCACCAGTCCACCTGGGAGACCTTCGCTTTCCCGATGCTCATGCCGCATCCGGTCGCCTACGTGTTCAAGAAAGAGCTGCTGATGAT
Source organism: Candidatus Intricatilinea gracilis (assembly GCA_016702605.1). Classification (GTDB taxonomy): domain Bacteria; phylum Pseudomonadota; class Gammaproteobacteria; order Burkholderiales; family Burkholderiaceae_C; genus Sphaerotilus; species Sphaerotilus gracilis. The sequence goes on along the minus strand of JADJDQ010000001.1, from coordinate 836,190 downwards.
CCCGTTCTTCGGCTGGGCGATCGGGCGCATGGACATGATCCACATCGATCGCTCCAAACGCGCCGAGGCCTGGAAGAAGGTGGCCGAACGTGGCCGCGAACTCACCGCGCGTGGCATCTGGGTGATCATGTTTCCCGAAGGTACCCGCGCCGAACGTGGCGGCCAGGGTGAGTACAAGAGCGGCGCCACCCGCCTGGCCATCTGGGCCAAGGTGCCGGTGGTGCCGATTGCGGTCACGTCCGCCCGCTGCTGGCCGCGCAAGAGTTTTGTGCTGCGCCCGGGGGTGATCGACATCTCCATCGGCAAACCCATCGCGCCCGAAGGCCGCCGCCCCGACGAGATGATGAAAGAGGTCGAGACCTGGATCGAGGCCGAGATGCGCCGCCTCGACCCCGAGGCCTACGCAGCCGGCCAGGCCGACCAGACGCCGGCCGACGCACGCGCCGCCTGAGCTCACCCGCCGGCAGCGCCCATGCCCGCCCGAGCCCCTCGCCGGTTGCCCGACCCGGTGCCCGACCAGCTGGCGCTGGCCTTCGACCTGCCACTGCCCACAGCCCGTTCGGCGCCGCCGGCGCCTCGCCTGCCGGCCGTCGCGGTGCAGCCCAGCCAGGTGCCGCCACTCGGTGTCGCCCGGTCCGTCGCACCTGCGCCGGCGATCCACCGTCACCCCCGCGCCAACCGCGAACTGCGGCTCGGTGAACACCTCATCGGCTACGAATTACGCCGCGCGCGCCGGCGCAGCATCGGTTTTGTCGTGGGCGGTGAAGGCCTGGCCGTGAGTGCGCCGCGCTGGGTCGGCCAGAGCGAGATCGACACCGCGCTGCTGGCCAAGGCCAGCTGGATCCTGCGCAAGCTGCACGATCAGGCGGATCGCCAGAAACGTGTCGCCGCCGCGCGTATTCCGTGGGGCGACGGCGCGGAGCTGCCGTTCCTGGGCGCGCCGCTACGCATCACGCTCGACACCCGCGTCATCGGCGCCCAGATCGTGCCTGCCGAACCCGGCAGCCAGCGTCTGCTGCGCGTCGGCCTGGCCGCCAGCGCCGAGCCGGCGCAGATCCGCGACGCCGTGCAGAGCTGGCTGCAGCGCCAGGCCCGCGCCCTGTTCGACGAACGGGTGCGCCACTTCGCGCCGCGACTGGGTGTCACCATCAAACGCCTGAGCCTGAGTTCGGCCACCACCCGCTGGGGCAGCGCCAGCAGCAACGGCACCATCCGTCTGAACTGGCGCCTCATTCACCACGCCCTGCCGACCATCGACTACGTGGTCGTACACGAACTCGCCCATCTGCGTGAGATGAACCACAGCCCGGCGTTCTGGGATGTGGTGCGTTCGGTCATCCCCGACGTCGAAGTGCACCGCGGCACCCTCAAGGACGAGACGTTGCCGGTGATGGAGTGAGCGCAGCAGCGGACTGGTGCCGACCCCCACACGGCCCCATCGGCAACGGCCCAGGTGTTGCGGCGCGGAGTCGCGGTCGGACGATCCGGCGCGGACCGATGTCACGCCCCGCGCGGTGCCGTCGGCTCAGCGTGTTCGTTGCGCCGCGCAGCGTTCTATGCTCGCTCTCCCTGATCCCAGCTTCAGCCGACGTCGACTTCCCATGACCACCCTGCATCAACGCATAGCCCTGACCTTGCTCATCTCGAGTGTGTTGCCCGCGCTGCCCGCAAGGGCGGCCGACGTGGCCACGGCGCTTGCAGCCTCCGCCCCCGGCACGTCTGCAGCCGCTGCGTCGGCGCCGGGCAGGGCGGCTTCGGCGCCCAAGTTTCACGTTCCGGCGCCGCGTCCCGGCCCGGGTGGGTCGACGGTGGGTGCCAAACACGGCGGTCTGGTGTTGAGTGACCAGGGTGTGGCCGTCGAGTTCGATGCGCAGCCCACCTACCTCGACCTTTACCTGACCGCCGACGACAAGCCGGTCGACCTGACCGGCGCCACCGCCCACATCACCTTGCTCAATGGGGTCGACATCGTCGACGCCTACCTCGACCCGAGTGCCGACAAACAACGCCTCACGATCGACGGTGAATACAAGATCAGGCACGGCACCCGCATGATCGTGCGGGTGGCACTGGCCGACGGGCGCAAGCTCAATCTGCGATACCTGATCATCATGTTGCCGCGCAAGGCGGCACCCACCACAGCGGCACCGGCCGCTTCATCGGCTGCAGCGTCGGCGCCCAGGACCTGAGTTCAGCCTGGCGCGCCCCAGCCGCCGCCGCCGGGCGTCTCGATCACGAACACGTCGCCCGGCGCCACGGCCACCGAGCCCAGCGCGCCGAGTGACTCGACGCTGCCGTCCACCCGCTCGACGCGGTTGATGCCAGGCAGCCCGGCCGATCCACCCGCCCCGCCAAAGGCGCCGTGCACCCGGCCGTTGCTGAGGATGGCGGCGTTCATGGCTTCGAGAAACCGCACGCGCCGCACGCCGCCGTCGCCGCCGCGCCAATGGCCGGCGCCGCCCGAGCCGTGACGGATCGCGTAACTCTCCAGCCGCACCGGGAAACGCAGCTCGAGCACCTCGGGGTCGGTCAGGCGCGAGTTAGTCATGTGCGTCTGCACGACGCTGGTGCCGGCAAAACCACCGCGCTCGCCCGGCAGCGGCTGGCCGGTGGCGTCGAAGCGACCGCCGGCGCCCGAGCCGCCCGAGATCGTCTCGTAGTACTGGTGGCGCTGGTTGCCGAAGGTGAAGTTGTTCATCGTGCACTGGCTGGCGGCCATCACGCCCAGCGCGCCGTACAACGCGTTGGTGAGACAACTCGACGTCTCCACATTGCCGGCGACCACGGCCGCGCCCGGCGCCGGGTTGAGCATGTTGCGCTCGGGCACGACGATGTCCAGCGGCTTCAGGCACCCGGCGTTGAGCGGGATCTCGTCATCCACCAGGCTGCGAAAGACGTAGAGCACGGCGGCGCGTGTCACTGCACGCGGCGCATTGAAGTTGCCGGCCAGCTGGGCGCTGCTACGGCTGAAGTCGATGGTGGCGCGACGCGCGGCGTGGTTCACGGTGACCACCACATGGATGACGGCGCCGTTGTCCAGCGGCAAGCTGAATTCGCTGTCCGTCAAGGCGCCGATGACGCGGCGCACCGCCTCTTCGGCGTGGTCCTGCACATGGCGCATGTAGGCCGCCACACGGGCGCGGCCGAACTGCGCGACCATGGCCAGCAGCTCGCGAGCGCCCTTGTGGTTGGCGGCGATCTGGGCGCGCAGGTCGGCCAGGTTCTGCTGCGGGTTGCGTGCCGGCCAGGGGCCGCTGGCGAGCAGGGCGAGCAGCTCGGCCTCGCGCAGGCGCGGGCCGTCGGGCGTGGCGTCGACGAGCTTGAAGTTGTCCAGGCAGATGCCTTCCTCTTCGAGCGTGGTCGAGAACGGCGGCATCGAGCCCGGCGTGATGCCGCCGATGTCGGCATGGTGGCCGCGCGAGGCGACGAAGAACGCGGGCTTGTCGTCCAGCCCGCCGTTGGCTGTGCTGCCATCCATGCGCGGCAGGAAGACCGGGCTCACCACCGTCACGTCCGGCAGATGGGTGCCGCCGTGTGACGGGTCGTTGAGCGCCCAGACGTCGCCCGGTCGGATGACCGGGTTGCGCTCGATCACGCTCAGGATCGACTCACTCATCGAGCCCAGGTGCACCGGCATGTGCGGCGCGTTGGCGATGAGCTGGCCCTGGGCGTCGAACAGGGCACACGAGAAGTCCAGCCGCTCCTTGATGTTGACCGAGCTCGCGGTGTTCTGCAGCGCCAGCCCCATCTGCTCGGCGATGTTCATGTAGAGCTTGTTGAACACCTCCAGCAGGATGGGGTCGGGGCGGGCGTCGGCGGCTTCGTCGGCGTCGGCTGCACCGTGTTGTCGTCGCGGAGCGACGCGTGTGAGCAGCAGGCTGCCCTCGCCCAGCACCTGAGCGCGCCAGCCGGGCTCCAGCACCGTGGTGGCATGCGCCTCGGTGATCAACGCCGGGCCGTCCAGCCAGGCGCCGGGGGGCAGGGCGGCGCGGTCGTGCAGCTGGGCGTCGTCCAGCCAGCGGTTGGCGGCGTCGGCCTGTGGATCCTGCGGGTCGGCGGCGTACAGGCGGATGCGGCCGATAGGGGTGGCCGGTTCGGCGGCCAGGGGCTCGGTGGCGCCTGGGTGCAGCGCGTCGGCGTCCGCCCTGTACGTCGCCTCGCCCGCCATTCCTGACACTGCAGCCACACCCGCGCCGCGAGCCAGCGCTTCCATCGCCACGGCCTCGATCACCAGTGGCTTGTCCGGCATGAGGAAGGCGTAACGCTGCTGGTAGGCGGCCTCGAAGCGCCCGCGCAGGGCGGTCAGCGTAGCAGCCAGGGTGATGGCGGGGTCCTGGAACACCGCCTCGGCGCCCGGCAGCGGCCAGTCCACCGCCAGCGCCGTGTCGGTGCCCTGGTAGCGCAGGTGCAGGCGCCGGCGGCGCTGCAGCGTCGAGGGATCGGCGCCCTGGTGGAGCAGTTCGTCCACCGTGGCCTCGCCCAACTCGATCGAGGCGGCTGCGGCGCGCGCCAGCCCGCCCGCCTCCAGGCCAGCCTCGACCGAACGTTCGCGTAGCACCACCCGGTCCGCCAGCCCCATGCCGTAGGCCGACAGCAGGCCGGCGAATGGATGGATCAACACGCGCTGCATGCCCAGCGCGTCGGCCACGGCGCAGGCGTGTTGCCCGCCCGCACCGCCGAAACACTGCAGCGTGTAGCGCGTGACGTCATATCCGCGCGCCACCGAGATGCGCTTGATGGCGTTGGCCATCTGCGCCACGGCGATACGCAGCGCACCGGCCGCAACCTCGGCGGGCGCCACGGTTGAGCCGTCGCCACGCGCGGCAGTCATCTGCCTTGCAAGTTCGGCGAAGCCGCGCTCGACGGCACTCCGGTCCAGCGGCTCGTCACCGTTCGGCCCGAACACCGCCGGAAAGTGCTCCGGCTGCACCCGTCCGAGCAACACGTTGGCGTCGGTGACGGTGAGTGGCCCGCCGCGCCGGTACGCCGCCGGCCCCGGCAAGGCGCCGGCCGACTGCGGACCGACGCGCAGGCGCGCGCCGTCGAAACGCACGATCGATCCTCCCCCCGCCGCCACCGTGTGGATGGCCAGCATGGGCGCGCGCACCCGCACGCCAGCCACCTCGGTGTCGAAGGCACGCTCGAAAGCGGCGTCGTCGATCGAGGCACCGGCAGCCGCTGCGCCTGGACCATCCGGCATGCCTGCGGCACTTGCCACGCCAGACGCCGCACCTGCCGCATCCTCGCCCCGCTCGGCACTCGCAGCGCTTGCGCCAGCCGCGTCGCCGGCCGCCGCCGCGCTGTAGTGCGACACATCGGTCGAGGTGCCGCCCATGTCGAAGCCGATCAGGCGTTGTTCACCCGCCGCCAGCCCCGTGCGTACCATGCCGACGATGCCTCCGGCCGGGCCGCTCAGGATGGCGTCCTTGCCGGCAAAACGATGCGCCTCGGCCAGCCCGCCCGAGCTCTGCATGAACAGCAGGCTCACACCCGGCAGTTGTGCCGCCACCTGGTCGACGTAGCGCCTGAGGATGGGTGACAGATACGCATCCACCACCGTGGTGTCGCCGCGCCCGATCAGCTTGATCAGCGGGCTCACCTCGTGTGACACCGAGACCTGGGCAAAACCGATCTCGCGCGCGATGCGCGCTGCGGCCGCCTCGTGCGCCGTGTGGCGCCAGCCGTGCACGAAGACGATGGCGCAGGCGTCGATGCCGGTGTCGCGGGCGGCCTGCAGGTCGACGCGCAGACGGGTTTCGTCCAGCACCTGCTCGACTTCGCCGTGGGCGCCGACACGTTCTTCCGCCTCGACGACCCGTTCGTAAAGCAGTTCGGGCAGCACGATCTCGCGCGCAAAGATGTCCGGCCGCGCCTGGTAGGCGATACGCAGCGCGTCGCGAAAGCCCTTTGTGATCACCAGCACCAGCGGCGCACCCTGACGCTCCAGCAGCGCGTTGGTGGCCACGGTGGTGCCCATCTTCACGCAGTCGACCTGTGCGGCATGGGTTGCGGTGAAGGCCTCACCGGGCGCCAGGCCGAGCAGGCGGCGAATGCCTTCCACCGCCGCGTCGGCGTAGTGCTCGGGGCTGGCGCTCAGCAGCTTGGCGGTGACGAGTCGGCCATCGGGCCGGCGCGCCACGATGTCGGTGAAGGTGCCGCCGCGGTCGATCCAGAACTGCCAGCGTGCTGGGGCGCTGGCATCGGGCAAGGTGGTGGGTGCGCTGGTGGTCCGGTTCATGCCGGCACCTTACGCGAACTCCGTGCCCGTGGGCACGGGCATCAGCCCGCAGGCGGGTCGACGACCCGTGGCGCAGCCGGGCCGAGGGCCAGCCTCGGCTCGGCGATCACACGGTCAGACCACCCGCCACTTCGAGCACGGCGCCGTTCACGTAGCTGGCTTCGTCGCTGGCCAGGAAGGCATAGACGTTGGCGATCTCTTCGGGGCGGCCCAGGCGGCCGAGCGGCACTTCATCGCGCATCTGGGAGACGACCTTCTCGGGCATGGTCGACAGGATGGGTGTGTCGATGAAGCCCGGCGCCACGGCGTTGACGCGGATGCCCTTGGGGCCGAGTTCGCGGCTCCAGGTCTTGGTGAAACCGATGACGCCGAACTTGGTGGCGGCGTAATTGGTCTGGCCGAAGTTGCCGTAGATGCCCACCACGCTGCTGGCGTTGAGGATGACGCCGCTGCGCTGCGCGATCATGGTGTCGGCCACGGCCTGGGCGCAGTTGAAGACGCCGCGCAGGTTGACGTCGATGACGGCGTCGAACTGGGCTTCGGTCATCTTGATCAGGCGCGCGTCCTTGGTGATGCCGGCGTTGTTGACCAGCACGTCGATGCGGTTGTGGCGTTCCTTGACGGTGAGCACCATGGCGTCGATCTGGGCGCGGTCGGTCACGTCGACGACGAAGCCTTCGGCGCGCCCGCCGCTGGCCGCGCCGGCTTCCAGGCATTGCAGGACGGCGGCATCGACGGCCTCGGCCTTGATGTCACACACCACGACGGTGGCGCCCTCCTGGGCGAACTTGAGCGCTGTGGCCAGGCCGATGCCCTGAGCGGCGCCGGTGATGATGCAGACCTTGTTCTGGAGCTTGGACATGGGGTTCGGACTTCGCGGTTCGGGGATGAAAAGCAAGGGCAGCCGTCAGTTGCCAGCAGGGGGGTGGTCACGCGTCATGGTGCGGCCAGGCCGGGCACCACGGTGCCTGGATCAGACGCCCCCTGACCGCGCAAATCCGGCGAACGACAGGATGTGCGGCAGGTGCTGCTCGAAATCGCTCAGCGCGTGGTCGCTGCCGGGCAGCAGCTTGACGTCGGCGCCGGGGTAACGTGCCAGCATTTCGCGCCAGTCGAGCAACTCGTCACCCTGGGCGATGATGGCGCAGTAACGCTGCACGGAGCTGACGGCGCCGGGCTGCAGGTCCTGCAACTCCTTGATGTAGTCGGGCTTGAAGTAGAAGTGTTCGTCGGGGCTGTGAAACAGGCTCAGCTCGCCGATGTATCTGGCCAGGTCACGCGCCGGGTAGATGGCCGGGTTGAGCAGCACGGCGCGGCAGGAAGGTCCCAGGCGCTCGGCCTGCACCGTGGCATACCAGCCGCCCAGCGAGCTGCCCATGACGAGGGTGTTCGCCACCGGCCAACTGGCGACAGCAGCGTCGATGAGTTCGACCGCCTCGCGCGGCGATGGCGGCAGTTGCGGGCAGGCCCAGACCAGCTCGGGCTGTTCTTCGCGCACCCAGCGCAACATGCGCTGCGCCTTGAACGAGAGCGGCGACGACCTGAAGCCGTGCAGGTACAGCAGGTGGGTGACCGGCGCGTTGCCGTTGGTGGAGGTCGGCACGCCACCGGGCGCAACGACTGGCATCAGGCGCCAGCGGCGGCCGTCCTGGCAGCCAGCGCCGCCAGCAACTTGGCGTGGATGCCACCGAAGCCACCGTTGCTCATGCACAGGATGTGGTCGCCGGGGCGGGCGGCGCGCACCACGGCGTCGACCAGACGCTCGATGGTGTCGTACACCTTGGCATGGGCACCCATGGGTTTGAGCGCGTCGGCGGCGTCCCAGCCCAGGTTGGCACTGTGGCAGAACGACAGGTCGGCTTCTTCGAGCGCCCAGGGCAGCTGCGACTTCATGCTGCCCAGCTTCATGGTGTTGGAGCGGGGCTCGAACACGGCCAGGATACGTTCGCGCCCGCCGCCGCCGTTCTTGCCGCCGTTGTTCTCGGCCTTGTCGAGCTTGCGCCGCAGGCCGTTCACGGTGGTGCGCATGGCGGTGGGGTGATGCGCAAAGTCGTCGTAGACCTTGACGTTGCCACCACCGAACGCCACCGTGCCACTCAGCTCGAGGCGACGTTTGACATTGTCGAAGCGGGCCAGCGAGGCGGCGGCCTGGTCGACTGCCACACCGAGGTGTTCGGCCGCAGCGATGGCGGCCAGGGCGTTGAGCTGGTTGTGTTCACCCACGAGCGCCCACTCGACGCGGCCGACCTTGAGACTGCCGCGCAACACGTCGAAGGCGTTGGGCTCGCCGCGGGCACGCAGCGCGCCGGGTTCCTCCTTGCGTGCGCCGAACTGCTGCACGCTGCTCCAGCAGCCACGTGCCAGCACCTTCTTGAGATGGGCGTCGCGGATGTTCACCACCACGCGGCCGCTGGCCGGAACGGTGCGCATCAGATGGTGGAACTGCGTCTCGATGGCCTCCACATCCGGGAAGATGTCGGCGTGGTCGTATTCGAGGTTGTTCAGCACCAGCGTGCGTGGGTGGTAATGCACGAACTTGCTGCGCTTGTCGAAGAAGGCGGTGTCGTATTCGTCGGCCTCGATGACGAAGGCCTTGCCGCTGCCCAGCCGCGCCGAGACGCCGAAGTTGCTCGGCACACCACCCACCAGAAAACCCGGCTGAAGGCCGGCGGCTTCGAGGATCCAGGCCAGCATGGCCGTGGTGGTGGTCTTGCCGTGGGTACCGGCCACTGCCAGCACATGGCGGCCCTGCAGCACATGGTCGGCCAGCCACTGCGGGCCGCTGGTGTAGGGCAGGCCGGCGTCAAGGATGTGTTCCATCAACGCGTAACGGCCGTCGTTGCCGCGGCCCACCACGTTGCCGATGACGAACATGTCGGGCTGGCCAGGCAGGGCCGCCAGCTGATCGACCGCATACCCCTCGATCAGCTCGATGCCCAGCGAGCGCAGCTGGTCGCTCATGGGCGGGTAGACGTTGGCGTCGCAGCCCGTCACCCGGTGACCTGCTTCGCGTGCCAGTGCCGCGAGCCCACCCATGAAGGTGCCGCAGATGCCCAGGATGTGGATGTGCATGACGGTCATTCTAAGGATCGCCCCGTCGCGGCGAGGCCTCGCTAGACTGCGGTTAGAGCGCTGTGTCGACTTCGCACTCCCCCTGGTCCGGCATACCGGCAGGGCGTCACGGCGTAAATTGATCCACCTCACATTCCACACCATGCGCATCGCACTTCTGACCGGCGGCGGGGATTGTCCCGGCCTCAACGCCGTCATCCGCTCCGTCACCAAATCGCTCATCCGCCAGTGCAATGCCGAGGTCTGGGGCATCGCCGACGGCATGCTCGGCCTGATCGAGCAGCGCGGTCGTTGGCTCAGCTGGGACGACGTGGGCGGCATCCTCGCCACTGGCGGCACGGTGCTGGGCACGAGCAATTCGTCCAGCCCCTTCAACGTCAAGGGTGTCGACCGCTCGGCCGAGGTGATGGACTACGTGCGTGACCTGAAGCTCGACGCCCTGGTGGCCATCGGCGGTGACGGCACCATGACGATCACCCACGGTCTGACCAAACTCGGCCTGCCGGTGGTGGGTGTGCCCAAGACCATCGACAACGACATCTACGGCTGTGAACGCAGCTTCGGCTTCGACACCGCGGTGGCCACGGTGACCGACGCGCTCGAGCGCGTCACCACCACCGGCCAGAGCCACGGCCGCATCATGATCGTCGAGACCATGGGTCGTTACGCCGGCTGGATCGCCCTCGAAGCCGGCCTGGCCGGCGCAGCGGACGTGATCCTGCTGCCCGAGATTGCGTACGACGTCGACGCCGTGGCCGCCTACTGCCGCGAGCGCGAAGACCGTCACCGCCACACCGTGATCTGCATCGCCGAAGGCGCCAAGCCGGTGGGTGGTGAACTCACCGTGGCCGGCCGGGTCGAGGTGGGTGGTGACCCGATCCGCCTGGGTGGTGTGGCGCATGCGCTGCGCGCGCAACTGCAGCCGCTGGTCAGAAGCGAGGTGCGCGCCACCGTGCTGGGCCACGTGCAGCGCGGCGGCAGCCCGACACCGTTCGACCGCGTGCTGGCCACCCAGTACGGCAACGCCGCCGCCGGCCTGGTTGCGCGGGGTGAATTCGGCCGCATGGTGACGCTGCAGGCCGGCGGCCTGACCAGCATCCCGATCGACGACGTGGCAGGCCGCAACCGCGGCGTCGAAGGTGATTCACCGCTGCTGGTGTGTGCTCGCCAGATCGGCGTGATGCTCGGCGACGCCTGAGCGCCGCCCTGTCGCCGCGGGTTTCACGTCCGCTTGACTCGATATTCGTCGGCTAACCGCCTCGGGTTTGCTACGGCGCGTGACAGATAATCAAGTCACAGTGTCGAACCACATGTTGTGACCTGGTTGCGGTATTTTCGCAATTGCCGTCGAATTGCCGCCGTATAGATTCAATGCACAAATGAAAAGGGCTGCACCGTCAGCGACGGTGCAGCCCTCAGATTGTCGAAGCGAGTATCAGACTAAGTCTGGTGTCCTCGTTTCAGGCAGTCTTGCGACGATCAGAACACGTAGATCGCGCCCAAAGCGAAACCAGTGCCCTTGACGGTCGGCGTGGTGCTCTTGTTCTGCAGGTTGCCGACGTCGACGTACGCGTACAGATTCTTCAGCACTTCCTTGTTCACGAACAATTCGATCGCGGTGGTCTTGTCCGAATTGCGGCCAAGTTGAGCGCCGACATTGATGCCATCACCGACGGTGGCGGTCACGCCCAGACCGAAACCCTTGCTTGCCTTGGTGCCACCGTTGGCATAGGTCGCGGCAACCTTGACAACGCCCAGGTCATACCTGGCGGCGACAGAGCTGAAGTTCTTGCTGGTCTCGGTGCGCTTGCTTTCGGCTGCCACGGCAACCACCAGCTTGTCGAGCGTGTAGGTCACGCCCAGCGACAGGGTGGACTTGTCTCCAGCCGTGTTGCCTTCCGGCACGAAGCCGGCTTGCACCTTCAGGCCGCCCATCTCGTTGGAGATGTACTGCAGCGAGCGGCTTTGGCGATCCGGCATCCAAGCGGCAACGCCCGAATTGAAGTAGGCCGAAGCGATGTTGGCTGCGGCGTTGAAGTCGAAGTCGATCATGGTCTGGAAGGGCACCGAGTCCTGACGACCCAGGCGCACTTCGCCGAAACCACCCGACAGGCCAACCCAGGCCTGACGATTGAAGAAATTGCCGCCTGGGTTCACGCCGCCGTCGCTGGTGATACCGCCGGTTTCGAACTTGTAGTTGGCCTTGATACCCTTGCCGACGTCGGCATTGCCCTTGACGCCGATACGCGAGGCCGAATTGCCGTAGCTGCTGCCACCGTCGCCACCGGAATGGAAATCTGCCTTGAGATCGGCGATGTCGTCTGCAATCGTCTTGCTGTAGCTCATGTCGACCAGACCATAAACAGTCGCGTCAGCGTGAGCGGAACCAAAGGCGGCGAGCAGTACAGCGGCGGGAATGAGCTTTTTCATGCGATACCTATATCAAGTAGGGTGAAGGATTCAGAGCGACCTGAGTCTAGTGTCAGCATGGTGAATTGAGCGCAATCTCAAAAACTGACAGTTGCTTCAATGCAACACGCACCGAAAGGGGGTCCCATTCGAGTGCCGACTGTCACTCTCATGCACCACCGAGCAGCTAAACGGTACTGCACAGCAGTTATCCGCTTCTATATGTCGTGGCGCCGAGTCCCATACACAGACCTCGACCGACCCTGTCCGGTCGTTTGGTTGGGTAATTTGCAGGGTTATTCAGAGCGGGCCGCGCACGGTGGCGAGCCGGCGGTCAACCCGCCGCTTCGAGTGTCTGCATGCCGGCCCATTCCTCGCCGGGCGACAAAGTGACGGCCTCGCCGATCTGCGCGGCTTCGACACACATCATCTCGGCCCAGCCATCGGGTGGCATGTCGGGGAGCTGGGCGCAACGCTCGGGTCCGGGGTTCCAGACCACCGTGTCGGCAAACCCGGCTTGGCTGATCTGCAGGCGCCGCCCGAGTTCGCGCAACGTGAGCGGGCCTGCGGGGGCATTGAAGTAGATGCGGTCGAGCTCCTTGGCCACGGTCACCACGTCGACCCACTGGTTGCGCTCCTCGCCGTTGGTCTGGTCGAGGTAGTTGCGGTCCATCAGGCCTTCGAGCTGGGTCTTGATGACGTCGTTGCAGCGCAGGTAGGTGTGCAGCGCAGCGTTGAAGCTCAGGTTCGTCTCGCCGGTATTGATGACGGCCAGCTCGATCTCGAGACGCCGGGCCTCGATGCTGACCGTCAGTTCGAGGCTGAAGGCCTGCGGCCAGATGGCTCGGGTGGCGTCGTCGTCACTCAGGCCGAACACGGCAAAGGCATTGCGACCGCGCTGCGATTGTTCGAGCAGCGTCCAGGGCCGGTTGCGCACAAAACCGTGGCGCGGCAGCGTGCCACGCGTCGAGAACTGCGGAAACACCACCGGCACACCGCCGCGCACGGCACTGCTACCGCCGTGGCTGCTGTGCGGCGACAAGTACAACATCTCGCTGCCGCCGGCCGGTACCCAGGACACCAGATGGCCGCCGTGCAGCAGCACGGTGGCACGGGCGCCGTCGGGTGAACGCAGGTGGACGGCGGGCTGGCCCTGGAAACTGGCGACGTCGGCGGCGATGCCGGCGCCGGTGGTGGCGCCGACGGCAGAGCCGCCGTTGGGGCCGGGGCCGGCGGTGGAAGGCGCTGTGGGAGAGGTCATGGTGGCCCGTGGAGTGAGAAGAAAGTCGCGGTGCATTGTCTATACTCGCCCGCACAGCGCCGATTTGATCCGGATTGCGGGCGCTCTACAAATGCCGCTAAACAGGGCACGCCTGGTGTCCGCATGTTTGTGGCACCGGGTTTTTTTACGTCGCCACCTTGCTGGCGGGCACCATCAGTTCAACACAGATCACCATGGGCAGCGTAAGTCGGGTTCAGGCCCAGCAGATGCACTTCGAGGCCGCGCTGCCCCTGCGCAGCGGTGCCAGCTTGCGCGACTACACCCTCGCGTACGAGACCTACGGCGAACTCAACGCCGACAAGAGCAACGCCGTGCTGGTGTGCCACGCACTCAATGCCAGCCACCACGTGGCGGGTGTGTACGCCGACGCCAACGGCCACGACGACCGCAAGACCGAAGGCTGGTGGGACAACCTCATCGGCCCGGGCAAGCCGCTCGACACGCGGCGCTTCTTCGTCATTGGCGTCAACAACCCGGGTTCGTGTTTCGGCTCGACCGGGCCGGCGCAGCCCAACCCCGACCCGGCGGCAGGTGGCCGGCCGTACGGTGCCGACTTTCCGGTCGTCACGGTCGAGGATTGGGTCGACGCCCAGGCGCGCCTGCTCGACCGGCTGGGCATCACACAACTCGCCGCCGTGATCGGTGGCAGCCTGGGCGGCATGCAGGCCCTGTCGTGGACGCTGCAGTACCCGACCCGTGTGCGCCATGCGCTGGTAATTGCCAGCGCGCCCAACCTGTCGGCGCAGAACATCGCCTTCAACGAGGTGGCGCGCCGGGCCATCATCACCGACCCCGAGTTTCACGACGGCCACTACTACGCCCACGGCGTCGTGCCCAAACGTGGCCTCAGGGTGGCGCGCATGATCGGCCACATCACCTATCTGTCGGACGACGTGATGGACGCCAAGTTCGGCCGCAACCTCAAGGCCGACGAACTGGCCTACAGCACGCAGGACATCGAGTTCCAGATCGAGAGTTACCTGCGTTATCAGGGCGACAAGTTCAGCGAATACTTCGACGCCAACACCTATCTGCTCATCACCCGGGCGCTCGATTATTTCGACCCCGCGCGTGAACACGGCGGCGACCTCACCGTGGCGCTGGCCAAGGCCACGGCCAAGTTCCTGGTCGTGAGTTTCACGACGGACTGGCGCTTTTCGCCGCAACGCTCACGCGAGATCGTCAAGGCCCTGGTCGACAACAACCGCTCGGTCAGTTACGCCGAGATCGACGCCCCCCACGGCCACGACGCCTTCCTGCTCGACGACCCGCGGTACCACGGCGTGGTGCGCGCCTATCTCGAACGTGTCGCAGCGGAGACCAGCAAGTGAGCCGGAGGTTTGCCGTGGAAGTCTTCGCCAATCTCGTCCCGCCCGGCAGCAAGGTGCTCGACCTCGGTTGTGGTGGTGGCGGTCTGCTCAGCCTGCTGGTGCGCGAACGTGGCTGCAGCGGCTACGGCATCGAGATCGACGATGCCAAATTGCTGGATTGCGTCAAACGCGGCGTCAACGTCCTCCAGCGCAACCTCGAAGAAGGTTTGTCCATCTTCGAGGACGGCAGCTTCGACGTCGTGCTGCAACTCGACACGCTGCAGAACCTGCGCAACACCGAAGCCATGCTGCGCGAGACGGCGCGGGTCGGTCGTATCGGCATCGTGAGTTTCCCCAACTTCGCCCACTGGCCCAACCGCCTGAGCGTGCTGCGCGGGCGCATGCCGGTCACCAAGGTATTGCCCTACCAGTGGTACGACACCCCCAACATCCGCGTCGGCACCTTTGCCGATTTCGAGATCCTGGCGCGCCAATGTGGCCTGCGCATCCTCGAATCCTTCGGTCTGCACGAAGGCCGCGTCGTGCAGTGGCAGCCCAACCTTCTGGCCAGCACGGCGGTGTTCAAGTTCGAACGCGCCTGATCGCCCGGCTGCGCTAGCCTCGCGCCCATGAGCGAAGACAACTCCCACGCTGCTGCGCCCTTCGTTCCCTCGGCCGAGGTGCCGGCCACACCCCCGCTGACACTGTCCCCCGCCTCGACCCGACACTCGCGCGGCAGGCGTGTGCTGCGTGCCTTGCGCTGGCCGGTCGGCATCGCCACCGTCTTCTTCGCGGCTTGGGTGGGAGTGCTCGGCTGGTGGTTGCCGGGCTGGATCAAGCCGCGGCTCGAAGCCGAAGGCGCTGCCTGGCTGGGCACGCCGGTGGTGATCGAGCAGATCACTCTGCGCCCGCTGGCGCTCGAACTCGAACTCACCGGACTGCGCATCGGCGCGGCCGAGGCGCCGCTGTTCAAGCTCGGTGGCCTGCATGTCGACGTCGCCTGGTCCAGCCTGTGGCGGCTGGCGCCGGTGGTGAGCCGGCTCACGGTGAGACAGCCGCAGCTGTGGGTCACGCGTGGCAAGACCGACGAGGCCTACAACTTCGGCCCGGTGCTGACCCATCTGCGTGATCGCTTGGCGGCTCAGCCGGCCAGGCCCGAGGCGCCGGCCGGCCCGCCGCCACGTTTCGAGTTGCATGCCATCGCGCTCGTCGATGGCCAGATCGTGTTCGACGACGAACGGCGCAACCAGCACCACCGCGTCGACGAACTCGGCCTGCTGCTGCCGCTGGTGTCGACCCAGCCCGCCGACCTGACACGCCCGCTGCAGCCGCAGCTGAGCGCACGTGTCGACGGCAGTGCACTCAAGCTCGGTGGTGATGCGCGGCCGTTCGTCGCCGGTCGTCCGGCCGAACTGGCGCTCGACTGGCGCGGCTTTCAGCTGGCGCCCTGGGCCGACCTGATCCACGACCTGTCGCCGCCGGCCTTTGCGCCGGTGGGATTGCGCGGCAGTGTCGACCTTCGTCTGGCGCTGAGTTTCAGCGCGGCGCCGGCTGCATCCACGTCATCGGGCGCAGCGTCGGGCAAGACGCAGCTGCCGTCCAGCGGTGTGACGGCGGCTGCAATGTCACCCAAGGCTGCATCGTCCACTGCTACGGTGGTCGCGAGATCGTCGTCCGCTGCGGCCGGCAACGCCGCGTCCAGTTCGGCGGCAACTGTCCCGGCGGCTTCGGCGCCGGGCGGAGCCGCTGTGCCCGCCGACACCGGCATGCATTTGCTGCTGCGTGGCGAGCTGGGCCTGGCCGATTTTCACGTCGACTTGCCCATGCAGGGCGCTATCGTCGACCTGAAAGCGCTGCGGCTGGAGTCGCTGGATCTGGCGCCGCTGCAGGGCCGTTACAGCGCTGCGCGCCTGCTGCTCGACACACTGTCGGCCAGCCTGACGCTGCAGGCGCCGGTCAAGGCGCCGGCCGGTGCGACCGGCGTCGCGCCGCCAGCGGCACCGGTCGCGCCTGCCGCGGTGGCCGCGGCGTCCGGGCCGGTGGCTAGATCCGCCGCAGCGGCACCGCCGCCAGCGCCAGCGGCGACAGCGACGCCTGACCCGGCAGCATCCGCCACCGGCAAACCGTTCACGCTTCACCTGGCCGAGCTGGCCTGCAAGTCTTGCCGCCTGGTGTACGCCGAACCGGCGCGGCAGCCGCCAGCACGCATCGACCTGGCGCCGCTGGACCTGACGCTGGCCAACATCGAGGCCGATCTGAGTCGGCCGATCGACTTCATGCTCGACACCGGGCTGGCGGCTGCTGGTGCCGCGCCCTCGCCGGCTGGCAAGGCGCAGGCGCCGGGGCGTATCAAGCTGGCCGGTCGGCTGGCTGCCGTCGGGCCCAACGGTGAGGCCAGCGCGCTGGGCCGCCCTGCCAGCCGTCTGGCATTGCAAGCCAAGTTGGACCTGAGCGAGCTCGACCTGCGCCTGGCCCAGCCCTACCTCACGCCGCTGCTCAACCTGGACCTGCAGTCCGGCCGTCTGGCGACAGGCGGTGATCTGGATGTGTTGCTGGCGCTGAGTGGCCCCGGCGCCGATCTGCCCAGCGTGGGCTACCGCGGGCGTGTCGACTTGCAGGGCCTGCGCAGCCATGTCGGCGTGGCCGGCGACGAACTGCTGGCCTGGCGCAAGCTCGGTTTCGACGCCCTGTCGGTGGCCTGGCGCCCGGGTGCGCTCAGCGCCGACCTGGGCCGCATCACCCTCGATGGGCTGCAGACCCGGCTCATCATCTACCCCGATGCCCACCTCAACTTGCAGGACATCGTGCGCCGCGACGGCGCCGCCGCACCGTCTGCGGCCAACGGCGCATCGGCAGCGGGTGCCTCCACGCCCGCCGCCGCGTCGGCCCCGGTGCGCAGCGCGGCCGGAGCTTCTGCACCGGGCGCGCCGGGCGCACAGGCCTCGGCACCCGCCGGCACCCCGCCCGTGCTGGGCTGGCAGCAACTCACGCTGACCGACGGGGCGGTCTACTTCAGCGACCGCGCCATCAAGCCCGGTGTCGGCCCGGCTGAGCAAACTCGCCGGCAGCGTCGGCGCGGTGAGTTCGGCCAAACCCGAGCCGGCGCGGGTCGAGTTGACCGGCGCGGTCGACGACGTGGCGCCGCTGCGTATCGCCGGGCGCATCCACCCCTTCGGCGCACGTCTGTACACCGACATCGAGGCCAGCGCGCGGGGCATACCGCTGACGCGGGTGTCGAGTTACGCCGAGCGTTACGCCGGCTACGCCATCGAGAAAGGCAGCCTGTCGCTGACGCTGCGTTACAAGATCGACCAGGGCAAGCTCGACTCCGAGAACCAGCTGTTTCTCGACCAGCTCACCTTCGGCGACGAGGTCACCAGCCCCGACGCCACCAAGTTGCCGGTGCGTCTGGCAGTGGCGCTGCTCAAGAACAGCCGCGGCGAGATCGATCTGCACGTGCCGGTGGCCGGCACCCTCGACGACCCGCAGTTCTCGATCGGCGGCGTGATCTGGCGTGTCATCGTCAACCTGGTCACCAAGGCCATCACCGCACCATTCGCCCTGCTGATGGGCAGCGACGACACCGAGATGGGCGCCGTCGCCTTTGCGCCGGGTTCGGCCCAGCTCGACGCCGCCGCGCGCGAGCGGCTCGATGTGTTGACCGACAAGCTGCTCGATCGCCCGACCCTCAAGCTCGAAGCCACCGGCCACGCCGACCCGGTGCGCGACGGCGCCGAACTGCAGCGCCGCGCCGCCCAGGCCGCCGCCGCCGCTGCGGCATCGGCGGCGTCGGGTGTTGCCCGGCCGGCGGCGACCGGTCCGCGTGCGGCTGTGCCCGCGGCCTCGGCGGCACGTGCTGAAACTGCGCCAGCCGGCGCCGCGTCGGCACCAGCCACACCGGCGCTCGATGGCATCAGACTCGACCATGCCCTGCGCGAACTGGCGGATCGGCGCGCCGACCAGGTGTTGATGCATCTGACGACACGTCTGCCGATCGAACGGATCGAGCTGACACGGTCACGCCTGGGGGGCGACGGCGACGCCGCAATCAGCGTGCAGTTCAACCTGCGCTGACCTGGCGGCTGCGCCCCGATGTGTGCGTCGCGGCTGCCGGCACTGTGTATCAGTGCCGCCGTGGTGTGGCCGCGCACTAAACTCGGCGCCCTGTTGGCGCGTCGCGACGCATCCGGGGAGGTCGGGGAGAGGTGATGGAGCAGTCCGATGCGTGAAACGCCGCGCGGGGCCCAGGCCGGCGGTTTTGCCGACATGGCGTTGCGTCGCGCATGGGACGGCGCACGCCGGCGAGTCACACGTCTGCTCTGGCTGGGCCTGCTGGCCTGTGTGATCGCCACGGGGCTCACGGCCATGGCGTTCATCAACTCCGCCGAACGGGCCAGCCTGACCGAAGCCGAGGCCGACTTGCATGCCAGCCTGGCAATAGCTGCCAGTGCAGTCGACCGCCAGATGCTCGAATTCGATCAGATGCTTGCCGACCTGGCGCCGGCGCTGCACGAGCTGGCCGAGTCCGGCGCTGGTCTGCCTGGCCAGGCCGGTGCGGCAGCCTCGGGGGTGGTGGCGCCCGATGTCGCGGTGATCCTGGGTGCCGGCCCGGGCAGTATGACGGCTGGTGCCGCCACCGCGACTGGTGCTACGGCGGGCAATGCGACGGCGGGTGCCTCGTCGGCGGGCGGAGCGGCTTCGGGTTCGGGGGCGGCGACCGTTGCACCGGCCGCCACCTTGCCTGGTGATGCGGCCCGGTTCAACGACTTGCTGCGCGCCCGGGCCGAGCAGCATCCCTCACTGGCCGATCTGGTCTTGCTCGACACCAACGGCCGCCTGTTGGCAGCGGCCTGGCCCGAACGTGCCGAACGGGCCGACCAGCTCGATCGTGCCGGCCCCGGCCTGGTGGCCGCCTCACTGGCCCGCCCGGTGCCGGTGCTGACTGTGGACATGCATCGGCCCAGCCGCGCCGAACCCGTGCTGCAACTGGCGCGGCCGTTGCAGATCGGGTCGCAGCGCCTGGTGGCCGTGGCCGAACTGCCGCACCATGCACTGGCCGCCCTGTTGCGACAAGGCAGTCTGGCGGGTCAGACGATCACCCTCGAACGTGACGACGGCCAGCTGCTGGCCGCCGCCGCAGGGGGTGCGCCCCCACCGGTTGCCGAGCTTGGGCGCGCCGACGGCGGCGCCAGCGGCATATCGGCAGCGCGGGCGTCGGAGGTTCTTGCGCCCGCGTCGGGCCTGGCCGCGGCGCTGGGCCGAACGGTGCAGCAGGTGCATCTGCCGGTGCTGGCCGCGTCGCGCAGTGCCTTGCCCCGGCCCGGCCGGCTCGACGCCCGCCCGGCCATCGTGGTGGCGCGGCCTACGCTGCAACGCTCGATCTGGCTGTCGGCCGGCCTGCCCGTGGCTGCGGCGCTGGCGACGGTGCACACCCAGGTCCAGTGGATCGTGGCACTGGCGGTTGTCGCCGTGTTGCTGCTGATCGGCATGGGTGTCTGGGCGCACCGCCAGATCGGCCGATTGGCCCACACCCGATTGCAGGCGCAACAGGCGCGCGACATGCTGGAGCGTGCGCTGGCCTCGATGGCCGACGGTTTCCTGTTGTGTGATGCCGACGACCGCGTGTTGACCTGGAACGAGCGGTACCTCGAGATGTTCCCCTGGCTGCGCGCCGAGATCGGTGTGGGTGCCGAGTTCGATCGATTCGTCGAGGTGGCATCACATTCGCTGTTTCCAACGGCGAAAACCACCGCCAGCGAACGCGAAGCCTGGATGGCCATGCGCAAGAAGATGCACCGCAGCGGCAGTGGCATGTACGAGCAGGAGCTGAGCGACGGCCGGGTCATCCACGTGATCGAGCGCCGCACACCCGACGGTGGTGTGGTCAGTGTGTTTCGCGACATCACCCAGGCCGAACGTGAACTGGCCCGCGCCAAGGACGCGGCCGAGGCGGCCAACCGCGCCAAGTCGCAGTTCCTGGCGTCGATGAGCCACGAGATCCGCACGCCGCTCAATGGCGTGCTGGGCATGAACAAGCTGCTGCTCGGCACCCCGCTCAACGCCCAGCAGCGGCTGTACGCCGAAACCATCCGCGCCTCGGGCAAGGCCTTGCTGTCACTCATCAACGACGTGCTCGACCTCACCCGCATCGAGGCCGGGCGGATGGAGCTCGAGCTGGTCACCTTCGACCCAGCCAGGCTGCTGCGCGAGGTGATGGCGGTGATGTCGGCACGTGCCGCCGAGAAGAAGCTGCGCTGCCAGCTGCACCTCGGCCCCGGGCTGCCGGCTGCCTTGCTCGGTGATTCGTCGCGCCTGGGCCAGGTGCTCTACAACCTGATCGGCAACGCCGTGAAGTTCACCGAACGCGGCAGCGTGAGTGTCAGCCTGGTGCAGCGGCGCATCGCCGATGGCCGGGCCGAGCTCGAATTTGCCGTCGTCGACACCGGCATCGGCATTGCGGCCGAGGTGTTGCCGCGTCTGTTCGAGCGGTTCACCCAGGCCGACAGCAGCACCGCGCGGCGCTACGGCGGCAGCGGCCTGGGCCTGGCGATCAGCCACGAGATCGTCGCCATGATGGGGGGGCGCATCACGGTCGACAGCACTGCCGGGCGAGGCAGCCGCTTTTGTGTGCAGCTGGCCCTGCCGCTCACGGCCACACCCATGACGCTGGCCGCCGGCGCACAGATCAGCACCGCGGAGGCCGACGATTCCGCCGACGCACCCGCAGCGCCTGCCGCCACCGTACCTGCCGCGCCGGCCGCCAACGCACCCGCAGGGCCCGCCGCCGCCCTGCCCAGGTCCACCGCGGCGCCCATCGCGGCCGTAACTGCATCGGCATCGACTTCATCGGCCCCAGCTGCAGCTGCAGCTGCAACGGTCGCTGCTGCATCGGCACCCTCCGCTCTGCCGATGGCTGTTGCGTCGAGCGCCGGTGCCGTGATGTCATCAGTGGTGTCGGCCCCGGCATCGACGCCGACGTCACCTGTGCCACCCGCCATGGCACCCGTG
Source organism: Candidatus Intricatilinea gracilis (assembly GCA_016702605.1). Lineage (GTDB taxonomy): Bacteria > Pseudomonadota > Gammaproteobacteria > Burkholderiales > Burkholderiaceae_C > Sphaerotilus > Sphaerotilus gracilis. The sequence continues at coordinate 814,871 of JADJDQ010000001.1, read as the reverse complement.
GCGCCGCTGGCGTCGACCTGGCATCTGGCGGATTTCAGCGACACACACGAAGGCGACACCTTGCCCGGTGAGTTGTTCACCGCCGACCTGTCGCTGCCTGCCGCTCGCCCCGGCGCCAGTGACAGCACGCCGGGCCTGCTCGACAGCACCTTGCCGGGCGAACTGGGGAGCACGACCGCCGACGACCTCGACTCACGCACCGGTCTGCCACTCGAACTGGCGCGTGGTCTGCGGGTGCTGGTGGCCGAAGACGACATCGTCAACCAGATGGTGGTGCGTGCCGTGCTGGAGAACCTGGGCCACAGCTGCGACGTGGTCGGCAGCGGCGAAGAGGTGGTGGCGCAGGTGCAGCGCGCCACTTACGACCTGGTGCTGATGGACATCCAGATGCCCGGCATGGACGGTGTGGCCGCCGCCCGGGTGATCCGCGCCCTGCCCGGGCCGCTGGCGACTATCCCGATCGTTGCACTCACCGCCAACGCCATGATTGAGGACCGCGCCACCTACCTGGCGGCCGGCATGAACGACTATGTCTCCAAGCCGGTCAGCACCCGGCGCCTGGCGCGGGCGCTGACCCGTGCCGTGGCCAACCGCTGAGCGGCGCAGCAGCTGCATCGAGACGAGTTGCGCTAGCGCGAGCTGCACCACCACGAGTTGCATCACCACGAGTTGCATCACCACGGGCTGCACCCGCACCTGGTGGATCAGCCCCGACTGCCGCATCGATTGCCCCCCAACGCCTGACGCTGCACCGCCATCACAACAAGGGGGTGGCCTCAGCCACAGTGCGCAGCTGAACACACTCGCCGGGCCACGCCGGCAGCGAGGCGATGTCGGCACCACGGTGATGCGCTAGCCTAGGCGCATGCAAGACCCAACTCGTTCGTCCGCACCACTCGTCGGCCGGCAGCCGGCGCCGTGCCGCGGCGCATCGTCATGAGCGCCGTTCGACCGCCAGCCCGCGATTGCTCCCGCCAGTCAGGCAGGGCCGCTGGGCCCGGAGTGCCCGAGTGAGCGCTTACGAAGTTTTCATCGGCATCAACTATTCGGGCCTGGCCACCTCGACCACCCCACTGCCCGACCTGCAGGTGTATGCGGTTCGGGTCGGTGCACCACGCTGCGAGCCCTGGGGCTGCCCGGATGGCCAGCAGGGCTGGAGCCGCGTCGCGGTGGCGCAGTTGCTGCTCACCCTGGCAGAGCGACGGGTGCGCTACGTCGCCGGCATCAGCCATGCGTTTTCGCTGCCTGTCGCCTACTTCAAGCGCCATGAGCTGAACGACTGGCCGGCGCTGCTCGACGACTTCGCCCACCACTGGCCCACCCACGACGAGGGTGTCGAGGTCGACACCCTGCGCGCCCGGCTGGCCTCACCCGAAGCGGCCGGCGACGTCGCCCCACGTGTCGGCCGGTCGGGTGAATACCGCCTCACCGAACGCTGGACCTCGTCGGCCAAGAGTGTGTTCGACTTCGGCGGCGCGGCGCTGCAGGCCCGCGCCACCCACGCCGGCCTGCCGTGGCTCAGGCAGGTGCGCGACCAGGCCGGGGCGTCGTTGCATGTCTGGCCGTTCGACGGCTGGCGCCCGGCGCCGACCAAGGCCTTGCTCGCCGAGGTCTATCCCGCCATGTTGCGCAACCGGTTTGCCAGGGGTGAACGCACCGCGCCGCAGCAACATGCCTACGCAGTGGCTCGCTGGTTGGCCGACATGGACGGCCGGGGTGCACTGGCCTCGTACCTGGCACCGCCGCTCAACACGGTCGAACGGGCCGTGGCCGAACGCGAAGGCTGGATCCTCGGCGTGAACTGACCGGCCGCTGCCGCAGCTGGAGTCACCGGCGCAGCGGTTCTGGCGGGTCTGACGAGTCAGGCGGGCGTGGTGCGCCGCGGCCTACTTCGCCTTGTTGCGCTGCTCGTCGTTGCTGCGTTCGAGCTGGGTGTTGTGCTCGGCAATGGCCTGGTTGCAGGCCCGAACGGCGCTGGCCAGATCCTGCTGCTGCAGGCTGCAGCGGGCAAGTTTTTGCCGGTCACTCTGGGCCAGCTTGATGATGTCGCCGTAGGTCATGTCCGGCGTGATGGCGCCCGGCGCCTCGCAACTGGCCAGCAGCGAGTCGGCCAGCTTGCATTCGAGTGTGGGCACCAGCACCGGCGCGTAGTGGGTGGCGCAGCCGGGCAGGGCCAGCAGCACCGAACCCGACGTCAGCACGGAGGCTAGCGACCGCCGGGCGCCACGCCACTGTGTGGCCCGCAAGAACTGCCGGCTCATGGCTTGGCTCCGATCACGAGGGTAGCGAGCAGATCGGCGGGCACGTAGGCGTCGACACAGGTCTGGCTCAGCTCGTCGCGGCTGTATTTGCGTTCGATCGTGGCGATCTTGATTTCCTCGGCCTTCAGCGCTTCTTGCGCCGGGCCGGCAGGTGTCTCGCGGATGCGTTTTCTCAGCGCCTCACGTTCGGCCTGGGCCTGGGTGCGGCCAGCTGCGGCGGCGGCCGCCAGTTTCTTGCTGCTGGACAGCTGGGCGTTCAGGTCCAGCGCCTTGGCCGCAAACTCCTGATTGAGTTCGGCGATCTTCTCGTCGTGTTTGCGCGCCTGTTCGGCCAGATCGGCGCTCAGCCGGGTCTGCAGCTTCGCCTGCTCGGCCTTGGCGGTTTCACCCGTGGCCTGGATCGCGGCAAGTTCTTCGCGCGCTTGTTTCAGCTGACCCGAGCCGAAATACCAACCCAGCCAACCGGCTGCCAACAAGGCCGCTCCCACCAGCATGGCACGTATCGTGTTCACGTTTCCCCCTTCACCAGTGACCCGGCGGTTGCCGGTTGTCGCATTCTCGGGGGTTTGCCGCCGCGGCGGCAACGGGCATCAGCCCGAGTGAGCCGCCGAAATCAGTGGCCGGCGGCGCTCATGTAACGCTCGGTCACGCGGGCGGTGCCGAGCGGAAGGTCGATGCCGGCCGGGGTATTGAGCCAGGGCTGGCGGTTCTGATGCGCCAGGTCGCCGACCACGTCGAAGATCTGGCTACGCAGTTCGTGCAGAGGCTGGGTCTTGGAGACGCACAGATCGGCGTGTACACCGGTCTTGCGCAGGAAACGCAGATCGTCCGGGCGATCGACCAGCAGGATCAGGCGTGCATCACCCATCAGCGGACGCAACTCGTTCACCACCGTGGCCAGCAGCGACAGGCCACACCAGGGCACGTCGACGAACACGGCCACCACCTGCGGATCACGCTCGAGAAAATACTGCGCCTGCGGCATCAGGGGGGTGCGCCAGACCTCGACATGGCCGACGCCGCTGACGACGTCGTCCCAGGCGCGGCCGTCGCGCATGCGGTCGTCGTCGCTGCCTTCCATGGCCCGCTCGAGGCCGATCTGCAGGGCGTTCTGGTCACTGAGCAGCAAGGTCTTCATGGCGTCGTCCTGGGGAGATGAGTTTCGAGATGGCTTCATGGTAGGAAGCCAAGGCCCAAACGCGACACCCCCAAAAGGCGGAGAACCGCGCGGATTTGTAAGCTCAGGTAGCTTTGCCCGCCCCTCATTTCGGGGGAATTGGTGCTGCGCGCGGGGTGGTTGGGGCGGCACTACGTCACGACGCCGGCATCACTCGCGTGTCGTTTAATCGGCTTATGCCAGATCCGACCCCCACCAGCCCGCCGCTCCGCGACCTTGCCTTTGCTTCACCCGAGGTCGACGCGCGTCTCACCGAACTCGAGGTCAAGGTCAGCTACGCCGACGACCTGCTCGACGCGCTCAACGCCATCGTGGCGCAGCAACAGCAGCAGATCGACCGGCTCATGCGCGAGGTGCAGCAACTGCGCCAGCAGTCGGCCGACGGACCGGTCGCACCACGCAACCTGCGAGACGAGTTACCTCCGCATTACTGAAGCACCCGCGGCGCGTTGCTGAAGCGCGACCGGCGCAATGCCGAGGTCGATCAGGCCAGGGCAGTGAGCGGCGCAATGCCTGCGCCGGTCTCGAACGCGGTGCGCAGGTCGGACAGCCCGAGACCGAGCTTGAGCTGGTAGTGGGGGTAGTCGACGAACTTCGTCCAGTGGCCACCCCATTCGGTGGCGCTGCTGTCACCGGCCATGGCGATGGCACCTGCGGCCCGGTACGCTGCTTCGTCGGTGACATAACCACCCGCGGCAGTGAAGATGCCGATGTCCCAGGCCACCCCGAAGTTGTGATTGCTCTGGCCACCACGCGCCTCGGTCACCCTGGGCCCGGGGTTGCCGAAACGCCCCTGCCGGAACAAGGCGTTCTGCTCTTCGTAGGTGCGGGTGCCCGACAGGATGCGTGCGTGTACGCCCCCGTCGATCAGCCGCCCCAGGCACAGCCGCGCCTGGCGCTGCGCCTTGAGTGACAAGGTGAGGATGTTGTTCTCGCTGCGGATGTCGAAGCTGCGTGTCTCGGCGCGGATCTGCTCGGCACGTTGATCGAACGCCAGCGAGGCCTTCTCGGTCTTGGGGCCCCACTGGCCATCGAGATCGTCCAGGTACAACCCGTCCGCATGCAACAGGCGCTGGAAGAACAGGATGTCCTTGGTCAGCATGGGTGCGCTCATCGTTCTCTCCGGCTGATTGGTTGATTGGTCGACAAGCGCCGCAGTGTCCGACCGTCAAGCTTGCGCCGGTATCACCCGGTCAGCGGATCTGACCAAAGTCATCCTTCTCGCCGGCCTTTCATCATGGCCAGCGCCAGGCCGGCCGAGGCCAGCATCAGGAACACACTCACCGCGTTGAGCACGGGCGTCGCACCTTCGCGCATGCGGCCGTACATCAGGATGGTGAGCGGCGGGTCCGAGCCCACCAGCATCAGCGTGGTGTTGAAGTTCTCGAAGCTCATCAGGAAGGCGATGGCGCCCGAGCCGATCAGCGCCGGGCGCAGGTAGGGCAAGGTGATGGTCCAGAGCACGGCGGGGCGGCTGGCGCCCAGGTTGTAGGCGGCTTCTTCGAGCGTGCGGTCGAAGCGCTTGAGCCGCGCGCTGATGGTCAGCGTGGCGATCGACACGATGTAGGAGAACTGCCCGAGCACGACCAGCGGCAGGCCGGGCCGCAGGAACTCGAGCTCCAGGCCCCAGGTGTCGTCGGCGAACTGGGCCAGCCGGCTGGCGAACGCCAGGATCGAGATGCCCAGGATCACGCCCGGGATGACCAGCGGCGCCAGCATCAGCAGCGAGAGCGCCGCCTTGCCGCGGAAGTCGGCGCGCTCGAGCAGGAAGGCATTGGCGCACCCGACCAGTACCGACAGCAGCGTGACCCAACTGGCCACCACCACGCTGGTCCACAGGCTGGCCAGCACCGGGCCGTCGGCGAACAGACCCACCCGCTGCGCGCCGGTTCGTCGCCGGTGAACCAGGCCAGCGTGAAGCCCCGCCAGGGCGGCGCCGGATACGGTGCGTCGTTGAAGGCAAACAGCGCCACCACCGCCAGCGGCAGGAAGAGAAAGACGAAGAACGCCGCCACGTACAGCCAGGTGCCGGCGCGCCTGGGGTGAGGCAGGCGGGGGCGGGATCACGCTCGCCGCATCACGTCATCGAAGCGCTGGCCGGTCAGGCGCAGCGCGGCCCAGACGATCGCCGTCGACAGCACCAGCAGCAGGAAGCCGAAGGCCGCGCCCTGCTCCCAGTTGAAGCGGGTGATGAACTGGGTGTAGATCTGCTCGGTGAACCACAGCGAGTTCTTGCCGCCCAGCAGCGTGGGCGTCAGGTAGTTGCCCAGCGTGAGCATGAACACCACGATGCAGCCCGCCGCGATGCCCGGCGCCGCGTGCGGGATGACGATCTGGCGCAGGATGGACCAGCCGTTGCCGCCCAGGTCGTAGGCGGCCTCGATCAGCGAATCGTCCAGGCTCTCCAGTGCGCTGATCAGCGGCACCACCATGAACAGCATCGAGGTGTAGACCAGGCCGACCAGCACCGTGGCGTCGTGGTACAACAGCTCCACCGGCGCAGGTGTCCAGCCCACCGCCACCATCAGCGCCGGCAACACGCCCGACTCGCGCAGCAGGATCATCCAGCCCAGCGTACGCACCGTCTCGCTCACCCAGAACGGAATCAGGCAGGCCACGAACAGCAGCGCCTGCAGGCGACCCCGCGTGAGCTTGACGATGGCCCAGGCGACAGGAAACGAGATCAGCAGCGTGGCGCCGGTGGCGATGATGGACATCACCGCCGTGCGCACAAACGTGTGCCAGTACAGCGGCTCCTCGATGAAGGTCTGGTACTGGCGCCAGGCTGGGCGCGTATTCGCCGGGCGCCACCCGCACGCGCAGCGACAGGATGGCCAGGTCCACATGCGGCAGCACGATCAGGCCGATCAGCCACAGCAGCGCCGGCGCCATCAGCAGGCCCAGCAGCAGGCGGGCGCCGGTGCGGCATGCGCTTGCCTTCAGCGCCGCCGCGCGCGGAAACACAGGGCGCGTTCCGGATCGAAACCGAACGGTCGGTCGCCGACTGGCCCGGTCGGCGCAACTGCCCGGTCTGCGGCACGGCGATGTGGAACTCGGGTGCCGGGCAGCGCCTCGCGCACCAGCACGGCCGAGTTGGCGCCGTCGAACAGCAGGCTGGCGACCGTGCCCTGGTCATGGGGCTGGTCGGCCCGGCAGGCCGGCGACGTGCCGCGCCAAGGTCATGGCCTCCGGCCGCACGAAGCCCGTCGCGGCGTCGCCCAGTGCAGCTCGCCAGCACCGGGCGCGAACAACTGCAGCCCCTGCTCGGTCGTGATCTCGACCAGGTCGCCGCTGACCTGGCTGGCGCGTCCGGCCAGCCGGTTGTTGGCACCGACGAAGCCGGCCACGAACGGTGTCTGCGGTTCGTAGTACAGCTGCTGCGGCGTGCCGACCTGCTCGAAGCGCCCGGCGTTCATCACCGCCACATGGTCGGACAGCACCAGCGCCTCGGACTGGTCGTGCGTGATGTAGACGAAGGTCGTGCCGAAAGCCGCCTGCAATTGCTTGAGCTCGATCTTCATGTGCTCGCGCAGCTTCAGGTCCAGGGCGCCGAGCGGCTCGTCGAGCAGCAGCAGCGCTGGTTCGAGCACCAGCGCGCGGGCGATGGCGACACGCTGCTTCTGCCCGCCGCTGAGCTGGTCCGGGCGTTTGTTGCCGGCACCGGCCAGGCCGACACGCGCCAGCATGGCGTCGACCTTGGACTTGATCTCGCCCGCCTTCACGCCCCGGCGTGCCAGGCCGTAGCCCACGTTCTCGGCCACGCTCATCATGGGGAACAGCGCCAGGTGCTGGAACACCATGTTCACCGGCCGGCGATTCGGCGCCACCGTGGCCATGGCCTGGCCGGCGATCAGGATGTCGCCGCTCGTCGGGCGCCAGGAAACCGGCGATCATGCGCAGCAGCGTCGTCTTGCCGCAGCCCGAGGGGCCGAGGATCGAGAAGAAGCTGCCGCGCGCCACCTCGAAGGTCAGGTCGTCAGCCCACCAGGCCGGCGTAGCGCTTGGCGACACGCCGGGCCTCCAGGTCGGCCTGGTGCATCGGCTGTACGCCCGCCGCCGATTAGTTGGCGGCCTTGATGCGGTCGAGCACCTTGCCTTCGATGTCCTCCATGCCGGCGGGCACGGCCGGGTACCACTTCACGTTCTTGAGCGCGGCTTCGGGGAAGCTGGCGGCGAACTGCGCCTTGAGCTTGGCATCGGCCAGCTTGTCGGCACCGGCGGATGCCGTGAAGTTGCCGGCCGAGGCGCCCACCTTGGCGGCGATCTCGGGGCGCATGTTGAAGTTGATCCAGGCGTAGGCCGCCGCGTCGTTGCGGCCCTTGGCCGGGATGGCGTAGGTGTCGATCCAGCCCAGCGCGCCGGACTTCGGCGCGATGAACTGGATCTCGGGTTTTTCGCTGTTGAGTTTCCAGCCGCCGGTATCCCACATCATCGCGCCGACGATCTCTTCGGTGCGCATGCCGTTGAGCAGCTGGTCCTTGTTGTCCCAGAAGAACTTCAGGTTGCCCTTGCAGGCCGTGAGTGTCTTGCCCACCTCCTCCATCAGCGCGGTGTAGGCCTTGGGGTTGTTGTAGAGGGCAAACGGGTCCTTGCCCGAAGCGAAGGCAAAGGCCAGCAGCGTCGGGCGCTTGAGCCGCATGGCGGTCTTGCCCTTGAACTCGGCCTTGCACAGGTCGGGGTAGTCGGCCATCTTGGCCAGCTTGGTGTTGACCACCAGGCCATCGGTGCCCCAGATGTGCGGCAGGCCGTAGACCTTGCCGGCCAGTGTGGTGTTCTTCTTGGTGGCTTCGAGCATCGAGGGGATGAACAGCTCGCCCTTGATCTTGCCGAGGTCCATCGGCTTGTAGATGCCGAACTCCTGCTGCGGCCCGGTGATGCGGTCTTGTGACGGCTGGGCCAGATCGAAGCCCGCGCCCCCGGTGGCGCGCAGCTTGGAGATCATCTCCTCGTTGTTCGACAGCGTCACCTCGACGTCGATGCCCGTCTCCTTCTTGAACTGCGCCAGCACGTCGGCCGGCACGTAGTCGGACCAGGTCAGCAGGCGCAGCTTTTCCTGTGCTGCGGCGGGCGCGCTCAGGCCCAGGGCCAGCAGGCCGGCGGCGATCAGGGTGTTCAAGGTCTTCATCGGTGGGCTCTCCTCGTTGTGATCGGGTCGCGGGCCGGCAGGTCGGGCCGGTCTCCTCCTGAAGGCCGGCCAGCCGCGCGCCGCAGCGTGACGAAATGCGCGTTTCATCCTAGCGCAGCGGTCATGAAACTTCCATGAAGGTCGGCCCGGGCCTCAGGCCGCACCCAGGCGGCTCGGCGCCACCGGCTCACCGGCGGGTGGTGGGGTGATGGTGCTGCTGCCGCCGGCATCGCTGCCGGCCTGGGCTGGCGCCGGCCCACCGTCCAGATGCGCAATGGCATGGGCGTAATACGCCAGCAGCTCCATCTGCCGCGGCGCCACGTGGTACAGGCCGTCGACGCTGTCGTCCGCCACCACCACATGGCGCAGCATCAACATGCGCAGGCCCACGTCCAGGGCGTAGTCGTGGTCCTGGCGCGGCAGGTACAGGCGTGCGCCGCGGGTGGCGAGTTCCGCCATGCGCCGGTGGGCGGCCGCCTTCAGGTCCAGCAGCGACCAGGCGCGTGTCGGCTCGGCCAGCAGCACGCTGGCCACCAGCGACACCGGCAGCACCGGCACCACGGCGCCGATGGCATCCATCAACTCGCGGCCCAGTGCGGCCACCGCCATGCGGCGTTGCTCGTCATCCAGCGCCGGAAAGTGCACGCCGTGCGCCCGTGTCCAGGCCCGCATCGACACGGGCGTGCCGAAGTTGACGCACGCATAACCCAGCCGATGCCAGCGCCCACTCAGCGCCAGGCCGAGGTTGGCGCCGGCAAAACCCAGCGTCGTGCGTATCGCCTGCCAGCGCCCGGCCCAGCCACGCAGCCGCGGCCGATCGGGATGCAGCTTGAGCAACTGGCTGCGGTCTTCGAGCACCCGGTCGTAGTTGAGCCCCACGGGGATGAACACCAGATCGCGCCGCCCCTCGCCCGGACGCTCGTCGTAACCCTTGAGCATGTAGTCCAGCAGGCCCAGCCGCGGCTCGCGCAACTTGCCGTCGATGGTGAGCCCGCCTTCGGGGAAGACCGCCTGCGTCACACCCGCCTCGGTGGCCATCTGCACGTAACGCGACAACACCGCGCGGTACAGCGCACTGCCCGAATTGCGCCGCACGAAAAACGCGCCCATCGCCTTCACCAGCTGCTGCAGCGGCCAGATGCGCGCCCACTCACCCACGGCAAACGACAAGGTGGCGCGCTCGGCCGCCAGAAACGCCACCAGCACGTAGTCCATGTTGCTGCGGTGGTTCATCACGAACACCACCGTCGAGTGCCGGTCGATACCCGCCAGCGCCGCCTCGTCCACGTACCCCACCCGCACGCGGTAGAGCAGCCGCGCCGCCGCACGCGCCAGCGCATACCCCACGCGGTAGTAGATGTAGGCGTTGAACGACGGCACGATCTCGCGCGCATACCGGTCCACCTGCCGCCACACCTCGGGCAACGCCGAGCCACTGGCCCGCGCATGGGCTGCGGCAGCCGCCTGCACCTTGTCGTCGTGAAACAGCCGGTCGATCAACACCTGGCGCCGCGTCAGCTTGAACGACGGCAGATCCACCTCGAGCCGCGTGCTGATCTGCGCAATCACCCGGTTGATGCGCCGCCTGAAGAACCACCGCAACGACGGCGCCAGCAACATCACCCCCGCCGCCCACGCCGCCAGCAGCGCCATCGGCCAGAACACCCACCAGGGCAGGGTGATGTCAGCGCTCATCGGCCATGTCTCCTGCGACGCCCCCGGCCAGACAGACCGCCTGACCTCGATTCATCTTAGTGCGCGGTCCCGATGCGTGGGCCTGTGCTTTCCCCGCCCCGGCCGAGCGCTGGCATGCCCACCTGCGATCACTCGAACCCCAACGCGCCGCGGTGAGCCTGGCGCGCGGGGCCCCTTCACTTGCCGGTCCGCGTAGAAGACACCTCGAGCCGATCGGCTTGGCCCGGACGATTTCCGTAGATACGATATCCCGATGCGCCTGAGCTTTGATTCAGCCTAGCGAGCCAAGGCGCTCGTCGAACGGGGCCCCGACTTCGAAGATGCCTCGCTCGTTCTTGAAGGCACGACGATCGAGATCGAAGACACCCGCAAGGACTCTGGCGAACGCCGAATCCTGTGCTTCGGCCGCCTGCAAGGTCGGCTGGTGGTCGTTGGGTACACACCGCGTGGCGCGGTTCGCCACGTGTTCAGCATGCGAAAGGCCAATGCCCGTGAGCAAGCTCGCCTCGCCCCGTACTTTGGGCTCTGACCTGACCCGCGTGGACGCCCATCAGGTCAAGCCCCACGAGTACAAGGAACTCCCGGAACTCACCGACGACATGCTCGCCCGAGCCGTCGTCAACAAGGGCGGGCGCCCTCGCTCGGACAACCCGCGCCAACTGATCAGCCTACGCCTGCCCCCCGAGGTGATCGAACGCTGGCGCGCCACCGGGCCAGGTTGGCAAACCCGCATGGCCGAGCGCCTGGCAAAAGGCCCCGCCACTCGCGCCAAGGGGTCGGTCTAGCGCACCGACCACCCCCTCGGCTGTTTCTCCTGGGGCTAGGTGTGGACGCTGGCGGCGTGGTGCGAATCGCACGAAGCGTTTCGGAGCTTTCGCGTCGACCGAATCCAGGTGGTGGAACTGCTGCCGGTTCGCTACCGCGATGAGCCCGGCCGCAGGCTGGCCGATGTGCCCAGGCCGTGACAGGTGGGGGCGGGGCGAGATCGGCGCGACGCTGACCGCGAGGATTGCCGAAATCGGCAAAAGGCGGTTGAATTCGGCCAAATACGGCTGACCTGCCACTTCCAAGCGACGGTGCTATGCCTGCGCTCTTGGCAGGTTGGCAACCACACATTGATAGAGAGGAATAGTCACTGAGTTATTTGCCATTATTACTGGTACGCCTGTTCACACTCGGGGTATCTGCTAGCTCACATCAATACAAGGTTAGGCCATATCTTCGGACGGACAAATGTTGAAAAATCGAACCCAAACTCTGCTGCTTGCGTTTTTGTGCGGAACGGCTTATGCCACAGAATCAATTGCTGAACCCAATTACCTGAGCAGCGAATGGTGGCTCGTCTACCTTACGGCGGCCCTTGCCATATTTACGCTCGGGCTGATGATCTACACAGCAAGAATGTGGCGCGCAACCGTCCGCCTTTCAGAGGACGCCAAGGCTAACGCTGATCAGCAAAAGAAGCACACTGAACGTGCGTTAGCTACTGCAGAACAATCAGCGAACGCCGCGCAAAGAAGCGCGGATATTTCTGCTCAGGCACTTTCAAATTCACAGCGCGCATTCGTATTCTGGAAGGGGTTTAGCTGCGGACCACACATGTGGGACGACAAGCTCAAAGAGTATGTCGTGTTCGCCGAGGTAGAAAACGTGGGGCCGACACCCGCACTTGACGTCTGTATGACCATTCGGTCACAAGTCGTTAGAGGCGCGTCCCCTCAGCCCCCTGTCTTCTCTCCTGATCCGGGCTTCCTTAGCGCATCTGCGGTTTTGGGTCCACGTGGCACCGGTCGAAGTGCCTATCTTACCGTCTCTATCGCCGACTTGGTTGATTGTTGGGAGCGCAGAGCGGAAGTCCATGTCTGGGCCTACCTTCAGTACAGGGACATCTTCAATCCGGACAAGATTCACCACCACGAGCAATGCGCGAAGATTCAGTTGATTCACGAACCGAGCACACCGCCACCTGAAGGTCATCCTCCCTACGTCCAGTTTTATGTTCAAGGAGCACAAAATGGTGCTGCGTAACCTAGAACTCAGGTGTTCAAATAGGTGTTGTGGCGTACCTATTCTTGATATAACCGTTGGTTCAGTGCAGAAAGTAGTGTTTCGTATTGTAGTTGATTGACTTTCGCTATATGGTTGCTGCGGGGCCAAAATCTCATTTTGGCCCATTCGAGATGATTGGGACCTTATTCTGGACAGTCGAGTGATTCCCAATGCAAGTTGGGTTGTTGTCCTCAAGAAGAAGACAAGACCTGATCCCATGAACCCCAGAAGCGCGGGGCAACGGTTCACTATTCGGTCGAGGGTTGCGACGAAGAGAATATCGCTGTACCCGTGGGAGCCTTTGCCGATCCAGGCTTCCCCGTTCCCGCGTTCTCGGTCTACGAAGAGCGTATGCATGCTTGGCTCGGGCTGCCACCGGGCATCGAGCATTCGGAAAAGCGGGCGTGTGGATGCCCGATCTTGAACAGTATCGTGGGCTGGCCCCCTCACTTCAAACATCTTGATGTTCCGCCGAACAGGCTCCGTTTGGGCCAATCAACCGGCAAACCATACATAATCAAGTAGACGCTATGGTTAATATTTTGAACGCAACCTTGCTGCCGCCGGACTCATGTGTTGACTACCGGTCGCTTGCCGAAGAACTCTCATGCAACGGATTGCCCGCGCCGCGGTCCGACTTCTTGAATCGGTTGAGCACCGCATGGATCGCTGCTTATCGAAAACAGTCCGGCAGGTTGACCAACATAACTGAAATGTGGTCGAACGAGTTCGCGTTTCTTGTAGACCTCGAGGGCGCCGATCACGGCGATGGGCGCGGGCAGCAACCGCCCGGAGTCTATATGCGCACCTTTGCTGCATATGGCCTTTCAAGAACCGCTGAAGGGGATCGAGGCGTTGACGATCGTCGACTCAGAGGTTGGATGGGAAAGACAGGTGAGGCATTCGGATCCGAGCGAGACAAAGGTCACTTCATTGCACACTCTGTGGGTGGTGCGGTGATCGCTGGTGAGACAAATGTGTTTCCCCAACGTCGCGATCTAAACCGTGGATGGTCCGACGCTGGAAAGCGCTACCGGCTTTTGGAGAGAACTGCACAACTGAACCCAGGCGCATTCTTCTTTCATCGAGCCATCTATTTGCATGAATCTACGACCCCTGACTTCCTGGAAGTTGGACTGTGCCTGATGGGTCAACCTTTGCGTGTCGAGATATTTGACAACCGGGTCTAGAAATACGCCAAGGGGTCACGCAGAAAGGATTACTGCCAATTGGTCTGTCTGCGATTTACCGTCCGAGCTTCTACCGTTCCATGCAAAGGAACACGCCATGCAGCACATATCGAACGAAGATCTGGTCCTCCAAAATATTCCTGGACCCGAAGCGGGTTGGATTGAGATACTCGACTTTGCTTTGACGTTTGACGGATATGAGTACTGGGGGTCTTTTGAGCGATGCGCAGAAGTAGCGGCCGCCAAAGCTCATGGAAATTTGACCGGCCTGAGAACTTGCTTGTTTTTCGAACAGCGACTCTGGCGAAATGGAACCGAACTTCCACCGAATATGAGCACCCTGAAACGTTGGCGATCTCTCATCAACAAGATCCGAAAGCAAGTACAAGACAAGCCAGACAGTTGAGTTGCGTGGCAGATGGTCGGCGTCTAGTCGATGTCGAGCGACGGAAGCACGCTACCCCGCCTGTAATGCAACACCCTCCCCCGCCAAGCCAACTCCCCCTCCACCCCCGCCACCACCAACATCGTCTCCGTCAACTCATACCCCAACGCCGCCATGCGCCGATGAAACGGCGCGCGGTTGGCGCGGTTGGGGTCGACGATGAGGACTTCGCTGGCTTCGGCGGCGTGGCGTGAGATGAAGGTGGCGAGGACGCCGCCGTCGTCGCGTTCGTAGAGCACGTCGCTGCCCATGATGAGTTCGTAGCGGCCTTGCAGGCGCGGGCCCTGGGCGCATAGCGGGGCGAGTTCGGCGAGTTGGGGGGCGCCCCAGTCGCCGTGGCGGTAGGGCAGCGGGGCCATGTCGTTGAGGCGCACGTTTTCTAGCAGAAAGGCGCCTGCCAGGGGATGGCAGTCGCTGGCTGTGACCTGCGAGCCGCGGCGGTGGCAGACCAGGCTGGCCAGGGCCAGGCCGCAGCCGATTTCGAGGATGCGTTCGTTGTCGTCCACCGGGCGCTGCGCCACCACGGCGGCGAGCTGGCGGGCCGAGGGCCAGACCAGGCCGAACAGGGGCCAGGCGGCGGACGAGATGCCCAGGGCTGCGGCGGCGCCTTGCGGGTCGGCGTATTGCTGGCGGTCGAGCAGCGAGCGGATGTGGACGTCGGCCACGCCGGCCACGGCCACTTGTTCGAGCTTGGTCTGATAACCCGGCATGGCGGGCCTCCTCGCGGCGCCGGGCGGGGGGCCGGGCGCTGCCACATCTTCAAACTACTGGGCGAAGTGCGGCACCGGGATGTGAGCGTGGGCAGGGCGGGGTGATCACGGCCTCGCCGCGGTGCGAGGTGGCTGGTGCGGTTGCGGGGCACGTGGGGTGTGCCGGGGCGTCGCCGGGGTGATCACCACGCCTTGCCCGACAGGCAAACAGGCGAGGCAAGACGAGAAAAATCCGCCGCCCCGGGTAGGGCGGCGGATGGTGCGAGTGTAGGGGGCGACGTTCTGGCGGGGGCCGGACGGACGTCGCCGGGTCGGGGTTATCCGACGATCAGCCGGGTGTCGTGCCGGGGCCGCCCATCGGGCCCTTGCCGTCGCGGCCGGGGCCGCCCATGTGGTGGCCGCCGCCACGGTGGCCGCCCATCATGTGGCTGAAGTGCTGGTCGGCGGCGGTGCGTTGTTCGGGCGTGAGCACGGCGTACAGATCCTTGACCGCGGCGTTCATGGTCTGCATGCCGGCCATGCGTTTGGTCATCTGGGCCAGGTGCTGGTCCATGCGGTCGGGGGCGCTGAGTTTGGCGTCGTCGGCCTTGGACTGCTTCATGTCCTTCATGCTGGCCATCTGTTCCTTGGCCTTGGCGCTGAAGGCTTGCCACGCCGGCTCTTGCGCAGCGGTGAGCTTGAGTTCGGTCTTGAACTGGGCCAGGCGTTGTTCACCCATCTGGGCGCCCATCTGCCCACCCATCTGGCCGCCGCCAGGGCCGCCGTGTTTGGCCATCATGCGGTCGTGCATGGCGCCGTGGCGTTCGCCGCCCATCATGCCCATGCCGGGGCCGCCGTGGTCGCAGGTGCCGTCGGGGCCGGCGGCAAACACGGTGGTGGCGGCGATGAGGGTGAGGGCAACAGTGCTGCCGGCAACAATCTTCTGGAGGCGGTTCATGGTGAGTTCCTTCGGTTGGGTGAAGCCCGTGCTTCGGGTTGAGTGCATTGCAGCGCGTCTTCGTAAGCCCAGCGTGTCATGAATCAGGCTTTTTGTAGCCTGGCGTGTCGGCCCGCTCGATTGACACAGTGCGTTACGCTGAGCTGCGGCGCCCCGCCGCGAAACCCGTTGCAATCGCGCCATGGCCACCGCTGAATCGCCCGACCACGTCCTGATCGTCGATGACGACGCCGAGATCCGCAGCCTGCTGGGCACCTACCTCACGCGCAACGGCCTGAAGGTGAGTGCGGTGGGTGACGGCAAGGCGATGTGGCGTGCGCTCGATGTGGGCCAGGGCGGCCAGGCGATCGACCTGATCGTGCTCGACCTGATGTTGCCGGGCGACGATGGCCTCACCTTGTGCCGCGATCTGCGTGCCCGGTCCGAGATCCCCGTCATCATGCTGACCGCCCGCGGCGACGAGACCGACCGCATCGTCGGCCTCGAGATGGGCGCCGACGACTACCTGCCCAAACCGTTCAGCGCACGCGAGCTGCTGGCGCGTATCAAGGTGATCCTGAAACGGGTGCGCAGCCTGCCGCCCAATCTGCGCCCGGACGACAGTGACGAGTTGCTGTTCGCCGGCTGGACACTCGACACACGCCATCGCCACCTGGTGTCGCCCGCCGGTGTCGTCACCTCGCTGAGTGGCGCCGAATACCGGCTGCTGCGCATCTTTCTGGCCCACCCGAACCGGGTGCTCAACCGCGACCAGCTGGTCGACCTGACGCAGGGCCGCGAGGCCGACCCGCTGGACCGCAGCATCGATGTGCAGGTGAGCCGGCTGCGCAACCGCCTGGGCGACGACCCGAAGGATCCGCAACTCATCAAGACGGTGCGGGGTGAGGGTTACGTGTTGTCGGTGCCGGTGGTCGGGCCCGCCGGGGCCCACGGATCGGGCGGCCCATGAGCCCCGCACGCCCGCCCGTTCGGGCTCATTCGCGCTCGGTGGCACCGGCCGCAGGCCCAAGGGTGCACCAGTGAACAGCGCCATCGTCCAACCGCCGGCTGCTGGTGACCCGCCCACGAGCGGCCTGATGCACTGGCTGGGCCGCCTGGTGCCGGCCTCGTTGTTCGGGCGGCTGCTGGCGGTGTTCATCGTCGGGCTGGTGGTGGCGCAGGGGCTGAGTGCCTGGATCAACATGGCCGAGCGCGACCGTCTGATGTTGCGCGCCGCCGGCATGCACCCGATCCAGCGGGTGGTCGACGTGGTCGATGTGCTCGACCCTCTCGACCACGCCGAACGCCAGCGGCTGATTCGTATCCTGGCCGCACCACCACAACACATCACGCTCGACCGCCCGCCGATGCCCGACACCGCGGATGGTGACCACCGTGGCGCCGGCGCCCGCGACGCTGCTGGTGCCGGTGATGTGCACGTCACCATGATGACCGCCATGCTGCGCAGCGCGCTGGGCGACGATCGCCCCATGCGGGTGGCCAGCCGCAGCGGGCCGCCGCCGCGCCGGCTCGACGGCGGCTCGCGCCGTGACGGTTACCCGCCGGCACCCCCCGGCATGGCGCCGCGTGCGCCGGGCATGCGCGGGCCGGGGGGTGAGCACACCGGCGCGGCCATGGCGGCGCTGGTCATCCAGGTGCAGTTGCGTGATGGCCAGTGGGTCACCTTCGACACGGTGTTGCCCAGCGCAGCGGCCAGCCTGCCGGTGCGCCTGCTGCTCACGCTGGTGGTGCTGCTGGTGGCGGTGGTGGCGCTGTCGTTCATCGCCGTGCGTTGGCTCAGCCGGCCGCTGGCCACCCTCGCCCAGGCGGCCGAGGCGTTGGGCAAGAACATCCACCACCCGCCCCTGCCGGTCGACGGCCCGACCGAACTGCGCCAGGCGGCCACCGCCTTCAACACCATGCAGGCGCGGCTGGTGCGCACCATCGAGGACCGCACCCAGGTGCTGGCCGCCATGTCGCACGACCTCAAGACACCCCTCACCCGGCTGCGCCTGCGCGCCGAGCTGATGGACGACAACGACTTGCGCCAGCGGGTCGAAAAGGACCTGGCCGAGATGCAGGCCATGGTGACCGACGCACTGGCCGCCCTGCGCGGCATGGACGGCCCGGCGCAGACCGTGCCGGTCGACCTGATGGCGCTGCTCGAAAGCGTGCAGGCCGACAACGTCGACATGGGCCGGCAGGTGACGCTCAGCGGCAGTGTCACCGCGCCGCTGGCGGGTGACCCGGCGCGGCTGCGCCGCTGCATCGGCAACCTGATCGACAACGCCGTGTTGTACGGCAAGTCGGCCCACATCGAGGTGAGTGAAGCCAGCCAGGGCGCGCGGCCGGTGGTGCGTGTGGCGATCCGCGACGCCGGCCCCGGCATCACGCCCGACATGCTCGAACGGGTCTTCGACCCCTTCTTCAGGCTCGAAGCCTCACGCAGCCGCGACACCGGCGGCAGCGGCCTGGGCCTGGGCATCGCCCGCAACATCGCCCGGGCCGCCGGTGGTGATGTCGTGCTGCGCAACCTGCCCCAAGGTGGCCTCGAAGCGCTGCTGACGTTGCCGCGTTGAACGGGGCTGCTTGTCGCTACTCCGGTGTAAACCCCGGCCGATTCAGCCCCGCTTGCCGCCCATCACCAGCAAGGCGGCGCCGATGACGATGGCGCCGATGCCGGCCCAGACCGGCACGTTGACGGTCTCTTTTTCTTTCACCGCCAGTTCGATCGGGCCGATCTTCAAGGCGGTGGTGTCTTTCGTATAACTGAAACTGCCGTACAACAGACCGGCGGCACCGCCGGCGATGAGCAGGATGGCCAGGATGCGGGTGGGGTTCATCGATAGTCTCCAAGGCGGGCGTCAGAACCTCGGGGCCGGCGGCAGGGAGGGGGACCAGTCGGGTGATTGAAACACGGCCACGTGATGGCTGCGACGGTGACCTCACTGCTGTCAGTGGACCCACACACCGCTGGGCCCTTGCGGGAGAGATGTTCGGGCGCCGGCCAAATCTCGCTCAACCGCGCCGCAGATGCCAGGCCTTCGGCCGGGTGAAGGTCTGGATGCCGTAGGTCGACAGCGTGAGGCCGACGCCCGAGTCGCCGTAACCCGACCAGGGCAGGCGCGGGCTGACGCGGTCGCAGCAGTTCCAGTACACGCTGCCGGAGTTGACCTGGGCGAGCAGGGTGCGGGCGCGGGCTTCGTCGGGGGTGTAGACGCCGGCGGTCAGGCCGTAGCGGGTGTCGTTCATCAGTGCCAGGGCCTGGGCGTCGCTGCTGACCTTCTGGATGCCGATGACGGGGCCGAAACTCTCTTCGCGCATCAGCTCCATCGTGTGGTCGACGTGGGTAAGCACCGTCGGTGCGAACCAGTTGCCGGGGCCGGGCAGGCGATGGCCGCCGCAGTGCAGTTTGGCGCCGCGCGCCACGGCGTCGGCCACCTGGGCTTCGAGCACCTCAAGCTGCGGCGCACGCGTGATGGCGCCGATGTAGGTGACGCCGTCCATCGGGTCACCAACCTTGAAGCCGGCCACTTCCTTCAGGAAGGCGTCGACGAAGGCGTCGTGGATGGCCTCGTGCACGTAGATACGTTCGACCGAGCAGCAGCTCTGGCCGGTGTTGTACATGGCGCCGTCGGCCAGCGAACCGGCGGCGGTGACCGGGTTGGCGTCGTCACACACATAACTCGGGTCCTTGCCGCCGAGTTCGAGCTGAAGCTTGACCAGACGCGGCGCCACGGCCTGGGCGATGGCCACGCCGGTGGCATGTGAGCCGGTGAAGAACACACCGTCGACCTTCTGGTCGAGCAACGCGCGGCCCACGGCGCCGGCGCCGACCAGGCAGGTGAATACGTCGGTCGGCACACCGGCGGCGTGTAACAGGCGGGCGATGTGTTGCCCCGTCAGCGTGGCGTGTTCGCTGGGTTTGTAGACCACGGCGTTGCCGGTCAGCAGTGCCGGCACGAAGACGTTGCCGCCGACGAAATACGGATAGTTCCAGGCCGAGATGTTGGCCACCACACCGAGCGGGTCGTGGCTGATCACCTCGGACATGCCACCTTCGTCGAACACGGTTTCGTCGGCCACACAGGCCGGCCAGGCGCTCAGAAAGAACTCGATGCGCCCGAGCAGGCCTTTCAACTCGTTGCGCGCCTGGGCGACGGGTTTGCCCATCTCGCTGGTCAACGTGGCGGCCAGGGTCTCGATCTCGGCGCCGACGCTGGCGGCAAACCGTTCAATGCAGGCGCGGCGTTCACTCGGCGGTGTAGCTCGCCAGGCCGGTTGAGCGGCACGCGCGGCGCGGGTCTTGGCGGCCACGCTGGCAGCGTCGTCGGCCGAAAGTTCGGCGATCAGCGCGCCGGTGGCGGGGTTGTGGATGGCGAGGGTGGGCATGATGGGCTGTGCAGAAGGGGGAGTCGTCGAGTGACCAGGGTCGCATGGGCGCACCAGGCAACGGTCACATCGCGGCCTTGAACAGGCGTTCGTAGTCGGCCTCACCGGCCGGTCGGGGGTTGGTGGCGCCGGCAAAGTCCTTCGCTGCCAGGGCCACCAGGCGCGGCAGATGGGCCGACGTCACACCACGTTCGATCAAGCCGCCGGTGATGCCGATCTCGGACTTGAGGCGCTTGAGCCAGGACACGAAGGCCCGACCGCCGCCATTCACTGCCGCTGCGTGGGCCAGTTCGTCGAACTTGCCGGGCACGGCCTCGTAGTTCCAGTCGAGCACGGTGTCGATCATGAGCGCATTGGCCAGGCCGTGGTGCAGGTCGTTCACGGCGCCCAGCGCGTGGGCGCAGGCATGCACCGAGCCCAGGTCCTTCTGGAAGGCGATGGCGCCCATCATCGAACTCATCAACATGTCGGCTCGTGCCTGCAGGTTGCCGGGATCGCGCACCGCCGTGGCGAGCGACCTGGCGCCGATGCGCAGGCCTTCGAGCGCAATGCCGTCACACAGCGGATGCCAGGCCGGCGAGAGGTAACTCTCGATGTTGTGCGTGAGGGCGTCGATGCCGGTGGCGGCGGTGATGGCCGGCGGCAATCCCACCGTCAGCTCGGGGTCGGCAAACACCGCCTTGGCCAACAGCTTGGGGCTGAAGACGGCGCGTTTCACATGCGTGTCGTTTTCGCCGACGACCGATGAACGGCCCACCTCAGACCCGGTGCCCGCCGTGGTCGGCAGCGCCACGACGTACGGCAACTCGTGGGTGATGGGTTTGCAGCCGGGCTGGTCCCACACGTAGTCGATCACGTCGCCGTCATGCACCGCCATCAGCGCCACGACCTTGGCCACGTCGAGCGCTGCACCACCACCCAGGCCGATGACACAGTCGGCACCAAACGCACGGTAGGCCGCCGCGCCAGCCATCACCTGCGAGGCCGTCGGATTGCCGAAGACACCGTCGAACACGGCCACGTCGAGCCCCGTCAGATGTGAGCGGAATTCACCCAGCAGCGGCAGCGCAGCCAGTGCGCGGTCGGTGACGATGAGCGGGCGCTTCAGGCCCTGCTCCAGCAGGTGCGGCCCGACCAGGGCACGCGCGCCCACGCCGAAGTGGATGGGCGTGGGGAAGGAAAAGCGGGTGGTGCTCATGGTGTGGTGGTCTGGTTCAAATGATCTCGAAGTAGCGCTTGAGCTCCCAGTCGGTCACCCCATCAAGCCACTGGCGCCACTCCCATTCACGCGTGGCGGCAAAGTGGTCGACGAAGGTGTCGCCCAGCCAATCGCGGGTGATGGCCGAATCGCGGAAGTTGCGGGTCGTCTCGATCAAGGTGCGTGGTGCGCGGGGGATGCCTTCGGCCCCTTCGTTGGTGCCGGTGATGGGTGGTGCATGCAGCTTGAGTCCTTGCTCGACACCGTGCAGGCCGGCGGCCACGACCGCGGCCATGGCCAGGTAGGGGTTCACGTCGGCGCCGGGGCAGCGGGTTTCGAGACGGGTCGACTTGGGGCTGCCGGCGATGACGCGGAAACTCGCCGTGCGGTTGTCCACGCCCCAGGTCGGCTTGACCGGCGCCCAGTAGCCGTCGACCAGGCGCTTGTAGCTGTTGATGGTAGGCCAGAACATCGGCGCAAATTCCATCAGGCAGGCCACCTGGCCGGCCAGGTAACTCTCGAACACCTTGCTCATGCCGTGGCGGCCGTCGGCATCGGCAAACAGGTTCTTGCTGCCGTCGGACAGGCTCTGGTGGATGTGGCCCGAGCAGCCCGGATAGTGCTGGTGCCACTTGGCCATGAAGCTGGGCATGATGCCGAAACGCTGGCCGATCTCCTTTGCCCCGGTCTTGAACAGGATGGCGCGGTCGGCGGCTTCGAGTGCTTCACTGAAGGCGATGGCCACCTCGGCCACACCCGGGCCGGTCTCGGTGTGCAGGCCTTCGATCGGCACCCCGAAGGCGGCCATGTCGTCCATCAGCGCATTGAAGTACTCGCGGTTCTGGTTCATGCGCGTGAGCGAATAACCGAACATGCCCGGCGTGATGGTGGTGGGCCCGACACCCTGCTTGGCCGCCCAGCTCTGTGGTGTCTCGATGAAGTTGAACCACTCGAACTCCATGCCACACATGGGTTTCACACCCAGCGCCTCGGCGCGTTTCAGCACACGTTTGAGTGTCTGGCGCGGGCAGACCGCGTAGGGGCTGCCATCGGCATTGACGAACTCGCCCAGGAAGAACGGCACGTTGTTGTCCCACGGCACCTTGCGTGCGGTGCTCGGGTCGAGCCGCGCCAGCGCGTCCGGAAACCCATGCTGCCAGCCAGTGACGGTGGTGTTGTCGTAACACTGGTCGTGGGCGTCCCAGCCGAACACCACGTCGCAAAAGCCGAATCCGCCCTTGGGATGTGGTTCGGCCGCACCGAGGAACTTGTCGCGGTGCAGGTACTTGCCGCGCAGGATGCCGTCGATGTCACTCACTGCCACCTTGACCTTGGCCGCGTGGCCCTGACGCACGGCGGTGATGGCCGGGTGTTCCGAGGGGAGTGATCATGCGGGTCTCCTTGCGCGGGGGCGTCGGTGGTGGTGTCGGTGCGTGTCGGCTCGCGCGGTCACAGGGCCGGCGCGCCGTTGCTCACACCCAGCTCACGCAAGCTGGTCGCCACGGCAAACACGGCCTGTTCGATCTCGCGCCGCGTGATGGCGCCGATGCAACCGACGCGGAAGGTCTCGATCTGCGTGAGTTTGCCGGGGTAGAGCAGAAAGCCCCGCGCCTTGGCCGCCTGGTAGAAAGCCCTGAAGTCGTAACGCGGATCGGCCGGGGCGTGAAAGGTCACGATGATCGGCGCCTGCAACTCGGGACGCAAGAAGGGTTGAAACCCCAGCTCACTCATGCCGGTGAGCAGCGCCTGGCAGTTGTCGGTGTAACGCGCCAGGCGGGCCGGCTGGCCGCCTTGCTCGTCGTACTGCTTCACGGCCTCGGCCAGCGCAGCCAGCACATGGGTGGGCGGGGTGAAGCGCCACTGGCCGGTCTTTTCCATGTACACGTATTGATCGTGCAGGTCCATCGCCAGCGACTGGCTGTTGCCGGCGCAGCCGTCCAGCACGGCCCTGCGGATCACGACGAAGCCCATGCCCGGCACACCTTCCAGGCACTTGCCGCTGGCTGCGATGACGGCGTCGAACTTCACCCGCCTGGCGTCGATCGGCAGCGCGCCGAACGAACTCATGGCGTCGACGATCAGGCCCTTGCCGTGGCGTTCACACACGTCAGCAATCGCCTGCAGCGGGTTGAGCACACCCGTGCCGGTCTCGCAGTGGATCAGGCCCACATGCGTGATGCTCGGGTCGGCGCGCAGGCGGGCTTCCAGTTCGTCGGCTGACACCGCCGCGTCTTCGGCGTGGGACGTGATGGTGGTGCGCCGGCCCATCAACGTGGCGAGTTTGCCCAGGCGCTTGCAGTAGGCGCCGTTGTCGAGCACCAGGATGTGGCCGTCACGCGGCACGACCGTGGCCACCGCGGCCTCGACCGAGAAGGTACCGCTGCCCTGCAGGGGCACGACCACATGGCTGCCCTGGCCATGCACGATGGCCAGCAGGTGCTCGCGCACGAAGGCGGTCAGGTTGTTGAAGTCGCTGTCCCACGAGCCCCAGTCGCGCAGCATGGCGAGCTTGGTGCGCAACGTGGTGGTGAGCGGGCCGGGGGTGAGCAGGAAGGCGTCGCGGTCCATGGGGTGGACTCCTGTGGTGGGGCGGGACGAAGATCGTTCGATGTGGTCGGGGCTCGTCGCTGCGGGGACAACTACAGAGCCAAGGGTGAGGTGCTGGTGCTTGTTGGGTTCTTCGACGGGTGCCATGCGCAATTCGGCCAGCGACGCGACGCCGGCCTGCTGCCGCCGGTTTGTTGTGGCTCGGGTGTCGTCACCCCGGCGCGCGCCACGCTTGACTGCGTTTGCCGACCCATGCGCTGAGGGCCATGAAGACCAGGCTGACCACGGTCGAGGCCAGGGTGATCAGCACCGCCATGGCCGCGGCGGCGGCGTTTTCGCCCGACTCGTCGAGGTTGAGGATGGCGATGGCCGCGACCTTGGTGGTGGGTGAATACAAGAACACCAGTGCCGAGATCGTCGTCATGGCATTGACGAAGAAGTAGCGTGCGATGTCCACCAGCGCGGGCAGGCAGATGGGAAGCGTGACGCGCCAGAAGGTCTTGTAGAACGGCACCTTGAGTGATGCCGAGACGGCCTCGAACTCGGCATCCAGCGCCTTCAGCGCCGTGGTGGCCGTGAGGTGGCCGGTGGTGTAGAAGTGCGCGACGGTGCAGGCCACCAGCAGCGGCAGCGTCTGGTACAGGCCGTGCAGCGGGTTGGCCGGCAGGTTGAAGAACAGGATGTAGCCCAGGCCCAGCACCAGGCCGGGCACGGCCATGGGCAAGGTGGAGAGCAGGCGCAGCAGCGGGCGCAGGGCGTCGAAACCCTTGGTCTTTTCGAGCAGGTAGGCGCCGCCGAAGACGATGGCCGTGCCGAACAGCGCGGTGTTGGCGGCGAGCTTGAGGCTCACCACAAAGGCATCGGCCACTTCGGCGTCGAACAGGCCCATCTGGTAGTGCGCCAGGCTGGGTGCCAGCTTGTAGGGCCAGAAGGTGGCGAAGCTGGCGAACACGGCCATGCCCAGCATGGCCAGCATGAGCGCGCAGATGAGCACGGCGTAGGCCGTCATGAGGCCATCGAACCACGCGACGGGCTTGGGCCGATACGGCACGGCGCGCGCACCGAGCATGGCGGTCTGTTTGCGCTGCAGCAGCCAGTCGACCACGAAGGTCAGCAGCGCCGGGGTGAGCAGCAGCAGGCCGACCACGGCGCCGCGCTGGAAGTCCTGCTGGCCGATGACGAGTTTGAACACGTCGGTGGCCAGCATGTTGTAGTTGCCGCCGATCACCTTGGGGATGCCGAAGTCGGTCATCACCAGGGTGAAACTCACCAGCGTGGCCGAGATCAGCCCGTACTTGGCGCCCGGCAGGGTGATGGTGAAGAACTTGCGCGTGGTGCTGGTGCCCAGGGCATCGGCCGCTTCGTACAGGCGCGCATCCGACAGCGCCAGCGCACTCACCAGGATCATCGACACATGCGGAAAGATGGCGAAACACTCGCCGATGACGATTCCCGGCGCGCCGTAGATATTGGCCAGGCCGAACCACTGCAGCAGCCCCTTGGCTGCGCCCTGGTTGCCGAACCAGTAGATCAGCGAGATGGCTGACAGCAGCGTGGGCGCCAGCAGCGGCACCAGCGAGATGGTGCGCACCAGCCCCTTGGCCGGCATGCAACTGCGTGTGAGCGCGTAGGCAAAACCGAAGGCGAGCGGAACGGTGATGGCGGTGGCCAGCAGCGACACGAACAGGCTGTGGCCCAGCGACTGCAACAAGGCCGGCGAGGCCAGGTAGGCGACGAAGTTGCCCAGGCCGATGAAGCCGCCGGATTTGTCCTCGAAAGCCAGCACCAGCATGGCCACCAGCGGCGCGGCCAGGAAGACCAGCAGCGCCAGCGTGATGAGTGCCAGCAGGCCGTGAGCGATTCGCTCGCTCCAGTGGATGCGCTGCTTCAGGCCGGCGTTGGGTCGGGTCGGCAGGGCCGCAGTTGATGGCATCACGGCGGACATGGTGCAGCTGGCCCAGATGATCGGGTCAGAACAGCCGCATGCGTTCGGCGGGCAGGCGCAGTGCCAGCGTGCTGCCTTCGGCGAGCGCGTGTTCGGCCAGGTAGTTGAGCGAGAGGTAGACCGTGAGTGCCTGCTCGGGCATGTGTGGCGCGGTCACCTTGACCAGGCAATACGAACCGAGGAACTCGATCTTGTCGATCGCGGCGTCGAACACGTTGGCGTCGCCGGGGCTGATGGGCCGGGCCAGCACATCCTCGGGGCGCAGGTAGACCTTCACATCCCGCGCGGCGTCGGTGTCGTGGTCACACACGAAGATCTGCTGGCCGATGGCGAGCTGGCGGCCGGGCTGCAGCCGCCCGGCCAGCACATTGATCTTGCCGACAAAGTCGGCCACGAAAGGGGTGGCCGGGTCGCGGTAGACCTGCATGGGGGTGCCGACCTGCTCGATCACGCCGTGGTTCATCACGACGATGCGGTCGGCCACCGACAGCGCTTCTTCCTGGTCGTGCGTGACCATGATGGTCGTCACGCCCAGCTTGGCCTGCAAGCTGCGGATCTCCTGGCGCAGCCGCACACGCTCGAGTGCATCAAGCGCCGAGAGTGGTTCATCGAGCAGCAGCAATCCTGGCGACGTGGCCAAGGCCCGCGCCAGCGCGATACGTTGTTGCTGTCCGCCCGAGAGTTGCGCCGGCACCTTGGCCGCACTGCCCGGCAGGCCGACGAGCTTGAGCAGTTCATCGACGCGGGCGCGGATCTCGGCCCGGGGCTTGCGCCGGTTCACCAGGCCGTACGCGACGTTGTCGGCCACCGTGAGGTTGGGAAATAGCGCGTAGCTCTGGAACACGATGCCGTAGTCGCGCCCGGCCGGAGGCTCAAGCGAGATGTCACGCCCGGCCTGCACGATGCGCCCGGCGCTTTGCTGTTCCAGCCCCGCGATGATGCGCAGCAGCGTGGTCTTGCCACAGCCCGAGGGGCCGAGGAAACAAACGAACTCGCCGGGCTGGATGTCGAGGTCGACCCCCTGCAGGGCAGTGAACTGGCCGAACTGCTTGGCAACACCCTGGAGCTGCAGGTACGGCGAGTTCGCGGGCGACACCATCGTGTGCGGGCTCGGTGCTGTGGCTGTTTGCGTCAGGCTCTGGGCTGCGAGTCGATGCGCGGCGGCGCCGCGATCACTTCTTCTTGGGTTCGGACTTGGCGTTGTAGCGCTTGTCCCACTCGGCGAGGATGCGTTCGCGGTTGTCTGCCGCCCACTGGAAGTCCATCTTCACCAGGCGAGCTTCGTAGTCGGCCGGCACGTTGGCCAGCGGCGCTGCCACACCGGGCACCGCCGTGATGGCGAAGTTCTTGCCGTACAGCGCCATGGCGTCCTTGCTGCTGGCCCAGTCCGCCAGCTTCTTGGCCGCATCCAGCTTCTTGGTGCCCTTGTGGATGCCGAAGGCTTCCAGGTCCCAGCCCAGGCCCTCCTTCGGGAAGACCAGATCGATCGGGCCACCCTTGGCCTTGATGGTGTTGGCGCGGTACTCGAAGCTGATGCCGATCACCGTCTCGCCGTTGCCCGCCATCACGCAGGGTTTGGAGCCCGAATGGGTGTACTGCATGATGTTCTCGTGCAGGCCGTCCATGAACTTCCAGCCGCCGCCCTTGCCACCTTCGTCGCCGAACAGGGCCAGCCAGGCGGTGACGTCGAAGTAACCCGTGCCCGACGAGGCCGGGTTGGGCATGACGATGCTGCCCTTGTAGACCGGCTTGGTCAGGTCCTGCCAGCTCTCGGGTTTGGGAATGCCCTTCTTGGCCGCCTCGATGGTGTTGAAGCACACCGTGGCGCCCCACACGTCCATGCCGAACCAGGCCGGCGGGTTCTTCTTGTCCTTGTACTGGGCCGAGATGGCGGCCAGGTTGGCGGGCGCGTAGGGTTCGAGCATGCCGTTGCTGTTGAGCAGGGCCAGGCTCGATGCCGCCACACCCATCACCGCGTCGGCCTGCGGGTTGGCCTTTTCGGCCAGCAGCTTGGCGGTGATGACGCCGGTCGAATCACGCACCCACTTGATCTCGATGTCGGGGTTGGCCTTGACGAAGCCGGCCTCGTAGGCCTTGAGCTGGTCGGTCTCGAGTGCGGTGTAGACCGTCAGCGAGGTCTTGCCCTGGGCGAGGGCACCGCCGGTGAGGCACAAGGCTGCTGCAGCGGCCATGAGGCCAAGCAGCGGGCGGCGAACAGACAAGGGCGAGCACGTCATGGGCATCTCCGACAAGGAAAGTTCAACAACCGCCGCGGCGGGTAAAAGCACTTGCAATCAGTCTATGGGCGGTGCAAAACTCGGGTCAACTGTTTTTTGCTGATTGCCGACAATCTACGATCTGTCATCATCCGGTCACGTTGGCGTCATCGTGGCGACACATCGGAGTGACACGTTGGTGCTGACCCGAGGTCCCCTCGATGCTGCGCCGAGTCACCGCAGCCCCGCCGTTTGCCAGACCATCTTGAACCGCACAACCATCGACCCATCGACATCGCAACGAGCATGCCTGCCGCGGGCGCCTGCCGCATGAGTGCCAACCCCGAGACCCACGCCACCATTGCCCTGCTGCAGACCAGTTCGCTCACCAGCGTGGTGCAGGGCGAGCTGGAACGGCTCATCCTGTCGGGCGAACTGGCACCGGGCGACAAGCTCACCGAGATGGCGCTGGCCGCCCGCCTGGGTGTGTCGCGTGGCCCGCTGCGCGAGGCCTTTCGCATGCTCGAAGAGGCCGGCCTGGTGCGCACCGAGAAGAACCGCGGCGTGTTCGTGCGCGACATCCCGATCGACGAGGCGGTCGAGATCTTCGACCTGCGCGCCGCCATGGACGAACTGGTCGGCCGGCGCCTGGCCGAACACATCAAGCCTGCCGAGCTGAAGGAGCTCAAGGGCCTGGTCGACGCCATGGAGCAGGCCGTGAAGGCCAAGGATGCACGCGGCTATCACCTGCTCAACCTGGGCTTCCACGACCGGCTGGTCGAGCTGGCCGGCAACCGCAAGCTCACCGCCATCTATCGCAAGCTCATCAAGGAGCTGAGCCTGTTTCGCCGCCTCAACCTGGCCGACAGCTGGCTCATGCCGGTGTCGGCGGGCGAGCACCGCGCCATCGTCAAGGCGATTGCCTCGGGCGATGCCGAAGCCGCCGGCAAGGCCATGTTCGACCATGTGATGGAGAGCAAGGAGCGCACCTTGCGCAACAACCAGAAGCAGCGCGACGCCTCGGGCGCCGCCACCCCACCCACGACGACAGGACGACCCACGTGATCACCGTCAACCACCGTAGTTACCACCTGCCCAAGCAGCCCACCGTGGTGGTCTGTGTCGACGGTTGTGAACCCGACTACATCGCCCAGGCTGTGGCCCATGGCCACATGCCCTGGATGAAAGCCACGCTGGCCCAGGGCACGGCGCTGGTCGCCGATTGTGTGATGCCCAGCTTCACCAACCCCAACAACCTGTCGATCGTGACCGGCGCGCCGCCCAGCGTGCACGGCATCTGCGGCAATTACCTGATCGACCCGGCCAGCGGCGCCGAGGTCATGATGAACGACCCCGAGTGGCTGCGCGCCCCCACCTTGCTGGCAGCCCTGGCACGTGCCGGCAAACATGTGGCGGTGGTGACGGCCAAGGACAAGCTGCGCCGCCTGCTCGGCCACGAGATGACGGGCATCTGCTTCTCGGCCGAGAAGGCCGACAGTTGCACGGTGATGGAACACGGCATCGAGAACGTGCTGCAGATGGTGGGGCTGCCGCTGCCCTCGGTCTATAGCGCGGACCTGTCGGAGTTCGTCTTCGCTGCGGGGGTCAAGCTCATGGAAGGGGCGGCCGGCCCGGCGCCCGACGTGATGTACCTGTCGACCACCGACTACGTGCAGCACAAACATGCGCCCGGCACCTACGGCGCCGACATGTTCTACGCCATGATGGACCGTTACCTGGCGCAGCTCGAAGCGCTGGGCTGCGTGATCGTGCTGACCGCCGACCACGGCATGAACGCCAAGACCCGCATGGATGCGCAGCCCGACGTGATCTGGCTGCAGGACGTGCTGGACGACTGGCTGGGCGAAGGGGTCACCCGCGTCATCCTGCCCATCACCGATCCGTATGTGGTGCACCACGGTGCGCTCGGGTCGTATGCCACGGTCTACATGACCGGCCAACACGCCGAACGCCTGGCGGCGCACGAACTCAAGCTCGGCCGCACGCGTGTGCATCTGGCCTCGCTGGTCGACAAGCTCGGCACGTTGCGCGGTGTCGAGGCGGTCTACACCCGGGCCCAGGCAGCGCGTGAATTCGAGTTGCCCGACGACCGCATCGGCGACATCGTGGTGGTGTCCGAACGTTCGGTGGTGATCGGCACCAGCGCCAGCCGGCATGACCTCGGTGGCCTCGAAGTGCCGCTGCGTTCACACGGCGGCAGCTCCGAACAACGGGTGCCACTCGTCGTCAACCGCGCCATCACCGGCCTGGACGAGCAGCACCACTGGCGCAACTTCGACGCCTTCGATCTGGCGTTCAACCACGCTCAGTGAGCAACCCCCTCAGGCCTGATCACCATGGCTGAACCCAGCACCCCTGCCGCCTCGTTGCCCCTGCCCGCGCCGCGCCACGAGGGCCTGCGCATCGCCGGCCAGATCGTCGGCGCCGACCGCGGTGAACCCGGCAACCCGGACGACTCGCGTCGTATCACCGTGCGTCACCCCTACGGCGGCGCTGTGGTCGGCAGCGTGCCCAAGGCCAGCCTGGCCGAGGTGCGCCTGGCTTTCGAGACAGCCAAGGCGTACCGGCCGACGCTGAGCCGGGCTGACCGCGCCGCCATCCTGAACCGAGCCGGCGCGCTGGTGCGCGAGCGGGTCGACCAGCTTGCCGCCATCATCAGCGCCGAATCGGGCCTGTGCCTCAAGGACAGCCGCTACGAGACCGGCCGGGTCGCCGACGTGCTGGTGTTCGGCGCCATCGAATGCCTGCGTGACGACGGCCAAAGCTTCGCCTGCGACCTCACCCCACACGGCAAGAAGCGCCGCGTGCACACGCTGCGCGAGCCGCTGCTGGGTGTCATCAGCGCCATCACACCCTTCAACCACCCGATGAACCAGGTGGCGCACAAGGTGGTGCCGTCGGTGGCGACCAACAACCGCATGGTGTTGAAACCGTCCGAGAAGGTGCCGCTGTCGGCGCTGGCGTTCGCCGACCTGTTGTACGAAGCCGGACTGCCGCCAGCCATGCTGAGTGTGGTCACCGGCGACCCGGCCGAGATCGCCGACGAGTTGCTCACCAACCCGGCCGTCGACCTCATCACCTTCACCGGCGGGGTGGCGATCGGCAAATACATCGCCGCCAAGGCCGGCTACCGGCGCATCGTGCTGGAGCTGGGCGGCAACGACCCACTCATCGTGATGGACGATGCCGATCTGGACGAGGCCAGCACGCTGGCCGTGCAGGGTTCGTACAAGAACAGCGGCCAGCGCTGCACAGCAGTCAAACGTTTGCTGGTGCATCAGGCCGTGGCGGCACGTTTCACCGAACTGGTGGTCGAGAAGACGCGGGCCTGGACCTTCGGCAACCCGATGGACGCCAGTGTCGACATGGGCACGGTGATCAGCGAACAGGCCGCGCGCCAGTTCGAGGCGCGGGTGAACGAGGCGGTGGCGCAAGGCGCTCGCCTGCTGTGTGGCAACCAGCGTGACGGGGCGCTCTATGCCCCGACGGTGGTCGACAACGTGCGCCCCGAGATGACGCTGGTGCGCGAGGAGACCTTCGGCCCGGTGTCACCCATCATCACCTTCGCCAGCATCGACGAGGCCATCGCCATCAGCAACGGCACAGCCTATGGCCTGTCGTCGGCGGTGTGCACCAACCGGCTGGACCACATCATGCGGTTCGTGGCCGAACTGCAGGTCGGCACGGTCAACGTGCGCGAGGTGCCGGGTTATCGCCTCGAGCTGACACCCTTCGGCGGCATCAAGGACTCGGGCCTGGGCTACAAGGAAGGTGTGCAGGAAGCGATCAAGAGCTTCACCAACACCAAGACCTACAGCCTGCCGTGGACCTGAAGACTCATGCTGTGACAAGCCCTGCGTCGGTGCGTCCTACAGTGTCCGCATGATCCATCTTCTCAATCTGCTGGCCGCCATCGCGCTGCTGGTCTGGGGCACACACAACGTGCGCACCGGCATGTTGCGGGTGTTCGGCGAGAACCTGCGCAGCGTGTTGTCGCGCAGCTTCAGCAACCGCTTCAGCTCCTTTCTGGCCGGCATCGGTGTGACGAGTCTGGTGCAATCGGGCACGGCCACCTGCCTGATCGTCGCCTCGTTCGTGGGCAAGGGCCTGGTCACCACCTCGGCGGCGCTGGCCGTGATGCTGGGGGCCGACGTGGGCAGCGCACTCATGGCGGTGGTGTTTTCGTTCGACCTGTCGTGGCTGTCGCCGCTGCTGATCTTCAGCGGTGTGGTGTTGTTCATCTCGCGCCAGAACAGCACCGGCGGGCGCATCGGCCGTGTGCTGATCGGCCTGGGCCTCATCACGCTGGCGCTGCAGCTGATCGTGGCGGCGACAAAACCGCTGATCGACGCGCCGGCCATTCGTGGCCTGCTGGTGGCGCTGCCCAACGAGATCTTGCTGGACATGCTGGTGGGCGCCACGCTCACCGTCTTGTCGTATTCGAGCCTGGCCATCGTGCTGCTCACCGCCACGCTGGCCACCTCGGGCATGGTGCCGACCACCGTGGCGCTGGGCCTGGTGGTGGGCGCCAACCTGGGCAGCGGCCTGCTGGCGCTGTTTGCCACCAGCGGATCACCACCGCAGGTGCGCAGGCTGCCGCTGGGCAACCTGTTCTTCAAGGGGGCTGGTGCCTTGCTGGTGATTCCCTTCCTGCCCGAGGCCAACGCGCTGCTCAGGCAAAGTGGCCTGCAGATCCACGAGCAGGTGGTGGTCTTCCACCTGGGCTTCAACCTGGCGCTGGCCGTGCTGATGATCGGCGCCACCGGGCTGGTGGGCAGGTTGGTCGACCGGGTGCTGGCCGAAGGCCCCAGGTTCGCCGATTCGACCCGGCCGCGCCACCTCGACCACTCGGCGCTGGCCACACCGTCGCTGGCCATCAGCTGCGCGGCACGCGAGGCGCTGCACCAGGCCGACATCGTCGAGACGATGCTGCGCGGCATCCTGCCCGTGATGCGCAACAACGACCTCGAACTGGCCGAAAAGCTGCGCCAGCTCGACGACACGGTCGACGAGTTGTACAGCGCCATCAAGTTCTACCTGACGCAGATCTCGCGCGAGGCGCTGAGCGAACGCGAAAGCCGGCGCTGGACCGACATCGTCTCGTTCACCATCAACATGGAGCAGATCGGCGACATCATCGAACGGGTGCTGCAGGACATCGAGGACAAGAAGATCCGCAAGAACCGCAGCCTGAGCGACGCCGGCATGGCCGAGATCTGCCACCTGCACGAGCGCCTGATGGCCAATCTGCGCCTGGGCATGAGTGTGTTTCTCGACGGCCATGTGCGTGACGCCCGCAAGCTGCTCGAAGAGAAGGCGCGTTTCCGCGACCTCGAGCGTGAATACGCCGCCAGCCACATCGCCCGCCTGCAGGACAACACGGCGCAAAGCATCGAGACCAGCTCGCTGCACCTGGACCTGATCAGCGACTTGAAGCGCATCAACTCGCACCTGTGTTCGATCGCCTACCCCATCCTCGACTCGGCCGGTGTGCTGGCGCAGACACGATTGCGCCCGTCGCAGATGGCCGCGCTGGGCGACGACCCGCCGGCGCGTTGAGCGCCGCCCGGTGTCCGGCATGAGCCCGCCTGCCTGCCGCTGCGGACATCGAGACCATTCATCACCTGCCGGCCCGCCTGCCACGGGCGATCGACCACCATGCTCAGCTTCGACGACATCGCCACCTTGTTCGACCGCCACGGCGCCAGCCAATACGCCGGTGAGCCGGTCACCCAGCTCGAACATGCGCTGCAGAGTGCGCTGCTGGCCGAACAGGCTGGCGCCAGTGCCGAGCTGATCACCGCGGCGCTGCTGCACGACCTGGGCCACCTGACCAATCCGCAGGGCGACACCCCCACGCTGCGCGGCATCGACGACGTGCATCAATACGCCGCCCTGCCCTTCATCCGCGGCCTGTTGCCCGACGCGGTGCTCGACGCCATCGCCAACCACGTCGACGCCAAGCGGTACCTGTGTGCGACCCGGCCGGGCTACTTCGAGCTGCTGTCGGCCGACTCGGTGCGCAGCCTGGCGCTGCAGGGCGGTGTGTACGACGAGGCCGGCGCGGCCGCCTTCGCCGCCCGCCCTGGCGCCGCCGACGCCGTGCGCCTGCGCCTGTGGGACGACCAGGCCAAGATCGCCGGCCTGGCCACACCGCCGCTGGCGTATTACGTCGACATCGCGCGCGGCCTCACGGCCTGAGCCTGGCCAACTTCATGCCCGCACTCACCTGGCCGGTGGCCCTGGCCGTGTTGTTCGGTGCGCTGCTGCACGCGAGCTGGAATGCACTCATCAAGCGCAGCGACGACAAGGCGCTCGACACGGCCTTCATCCATGTGCTGGGTGTCGTGCTGGCGTTGCCGGTGGTGCTGGTGGTGGGCCTGCCGCGGCGCGAGGCCTGGCCCTTTCTGGCGGGTTCGTTGTTCATCCACATCGGTTATTACATCGCCCTGGTCGGTGCGTATCGCCACGGCGAGCTGGGACTGACCTATCCGGTGATGCGTGGCCTGGCGCCGTTGCTGGTGGCCTGCAGCAGCGCCGCACTGCTGGGTGAAAGCCTCGAGGCGCAAGCCTGGGCGGGGGTGGTGGCCATCTCGATCGGCGTCATTGCCATGGGGCTCAGCATCAGCGGCGTGCCGATTGGCGGCACGGCGGGCAACCCCCATGCTCACCACGGCAAGGCGCTGGCCTATGCGCTGGCCAATGCCTGCTTGATTGCGCTGTACACGGTGGTCGACGGTCTGGGGGTGCGCCGGTCGGGCGACACCGCGGCGTACCTGGCCACCCTCTTCATGCTCGACGGCATCCCGTACTTCGCCATCGTGATGTGGCAGCGGCGCGATGCCGTGCGCCCGGCGCTGCACCACATGGCCGGGCGCTGGACCGTGGCGCTGCCGGCCGCACTGGCCTCGCTCGGCTCCTACGGCATTGCCTTGTGGGCGATGACCAAGGCACCTGTGGCCGCGGTCGCTGCGCTGCGCGAAACCTCGGTGTTGTTCGCCGCCGTCATCGGTGCCCTTTGGCTGCGCGAGGCCTACGGCAAACGCCGCATCGCCGCCACCTTGCTCATCGTGGCCGGGGTGATCACGCTGCGGCTGGCCTGAGCAGGCATGAATGAAGCTGCTGCGCAACCCGATCTCGCGGCGCTTCGTGCACGCCTGCTGCGGCGACGACCTACCCGTGTGATCTCTCTTCCTGTGAGGCCCCCATGACCCAGCCCGACCTGCCGCGCCACGCCCGCATCGTCATCGTCGGTGGGGGTGTCATCGGTTGTTCGATCGCCTATCACCTGGCCAAGTCCGGCGAGACCGACGTGTTGCTGCTCGAACAAGGCCAGATCGGCAGCGGCACGAGCTGGCACGCGGCCGGGCTGGTCGGCCAGCTGCGCGCCAGCGCCACACTCACGGCGATGAGCCGTTACGGCGTGGAGCTCTACGCCGGGCTGGAAGCCGAAACCGGCCTGGCGACGGGCTGGAGACAATGTGGCAGCCTGAGCATCGCTCGTACCCCGGAGCGCCTGGCAGTGCTGCGTCGCACGGCCCGGCGCGCGGCGTCGCTAGGGGTGGAGATGCACCTCGTCAGCCCTGCCGAGGCGGCCGAGCGATTCCCGCTGATGCGCCACGACGACCTGCTCGGCGCGGCCTGGCTGCCGGGTGACGGCAAGGCCAACCCGACCGATCTGATGCAGTCGCTGCTGCGCGGCGCCCGCTCGAGAGGCGTGCGCGTGATGGAAGGTGTCGAGGTCACCGGTGTGTCGACCCAGCCGCTGGCCAGCCGGCCGGGGCAGCGCTGCGTGAGCGGCGTCGTCACGACAAAGGGCGAGATCACCTGCGAGCTGATGGTCAACTGCGCCGGCATGTGGGCGCGCCAGTTCGGTCAGCTCGCGGGCGTGAACGTGCCGCTGTTTGCGGCCGAACATTTCTACCTCGTCACCGACCGCATCGCCGGTGTCACGCCCGGCCTGCCGGTGCTGCGCGACCCGGACGGCGCCATCTATTACAAGGAAGAGGTTGGCGGCCTGGTGATGGGTGGCTTCGAGCGCCAGGCCAAGCCCTGGGCGATGGACCCGGTGCCGGCGACCTTCCAGTTCCAGCTGCTCGACGAGGACTGGGACCAGTTCGAGCCGCTCATGCAGGCCGCATTGCACCGCACGCCCTGCCTCGAGACGGCGCCGATCAAGATGCTGCTCAACGGGCCGGAGAGTTTCACGCCCGACGGCAACTTCATCCTGGGCGAGGCGCCCGAACTGGCCAACTACTTCGTCTGTGCCGGCTTCAACTCGGCCGGCATCGCCAACGCCGGCGGCGCCGGGCGCTGGATGGCCGAGTGGATGCTGCGTGGCGCCGCGCCCTGCGACCTGGGCGAGGTCGACATCCGGCGTTTTTCGCCCTGGACGGCCAACCGCCGCTGGCTGGCCGAACGCTGCGCCGAGACGCTCGGCCTGCACTACGCCATGCGCTGGCCGCGCGAGGAACTGGCCAGCGGGCGGCCGCTGCGTTGTTCACCGCTGTACGACTCGCAGGCCAGCCGCGGCGCGGTGTTCGGCAGCCGCAACGGCTGGGAGCGGGCGCTCTACTTCAAGCCAGCCGACGCTGCCGTGCCGACACCCGGCTTCGGCACGCCTGGCTGGTTGCCCTGGGTGCAGGCCGAACAGGCCGCGGCGCGCGAGGCGGTCGCCTTGTACGACGCCAGTTCACTCGGCAAGCTGCTGCTGCAAGGCCCGCAGGCCCAGGCGCTGCTGCAGCGCGCCTGCCTGGCCGAGGTCGGCGATGCCGACTTGCCCGTCGGCCGCGTCGCCGTGAGCCTGCTGCGCGACACCCGTGGCGCCGTGGCCGGGGAGGTCTGCGTGATACGTCTGGGCGACGAGCGCTTCATGCTCTGCACCGGCAGCACCCAGCCGACTCGCGACGCCGACACGCTGCGCCGCCATGCCCGGGCCGGCGACGTGTTCTGCCTGGACGAGGTCAGCGGCCAGACGGCGGTGCTGGCGCTCATCGGCCCCAATGCGGCGGCGCTGCTGGCCGAACTCGGCGCCGCAGCGGCGCTGACGCTGCGGCCGCACCACAGCGTCGAGGTCGACCTGGCGCTGGCGCGGGTGCGGCTGGTCGGCCTCAACTACGCGGGTGGGCCGGGTTGCGAGATCCACCTGCCGGTGGAACTGGCGCGCCATGTGGAGCAGGCGCTGCGCCGCGCCGGTGAGCGCCACGGCCTGCGCGACATCGGCAGTCATGCACTCGACGGCCTGCGCATCGAGGCGGGTGTCGCGGTGCTGGGTATCGACATCGCGATGGACGATGAATCGCCCGGCGACTTGGTGGGTGGGCCCGGTGCCCTGGATTCGATCGGCGCGCAGCGCTTGGCGCCCCATCTGTCGGCCGGCGCTGCATCGATGCCTGGCCCGCAGCGCTTGCACACACCGGCCGGGCGTCCCGTGCGGCTGGTGTTCGACGACCCGCTCGCCTGGGCCTGGGGCGGCGAGGTGGTGCTGCTGGGTGACGAGGTCATCGGCACCGTCAGCTCGTCGGGCTGGAGCAGCCGGGCGGGGCGTAGTGTGGCCTGGCTGCGCCTGTCGGGTGACACGTGCGCCACACCGTTGCCACCGCTGTCCGGCACACAGGTGCGGGTCGAACTGTGCAGCGAGTCGGGCATCGCGCTCGCACCTGCCCGCCTGGCGTGAATCGGCTGACAGCCAGGCAGCAGCTGGCTGCGCCACCAGGTGGCCAGAGCTGGCCCGTTGCCGCCGCTACCGGTACCGGTTGGTGGTGAGGCCCCGAGGCGACAGGTCGGCCGCGGCTTTGTCGTGCCGTGTGTGGTCCTTGACAAACTGGCCCGGCCTGAACTCACGGTGAGCAACAAGCCCGTACGGATCCTCACAATCTTGAGACAGACTTAAGAGCTACGGATTTTCCGGCGTCTGGTTCAGTTGGTGATGGGGGCATGAGGCATGAGCAAAGCAGGTTCGGGCAGCAACAAGCGCAGCCGCTTTGCTGCCTTCACCTCGGGGTGGTCGTCGGGCGCCGAGGTGGTCGGCGACCTGTCACCCGGCAAAGCCACGTCCGAGTTCCGCCTGATGCGCTGGTTCTCGCTGACCAGCCTGTTGGCCATGGCCTTGTTCAGCGTCGGCATGGCGCTGCTGCTCGACCACTTCATCCAGCAGCGCATGCTGCGCCACGACGCCGAGTTGAGCCGTGACTTCGTGCAGAGTGTGGTGCAGTCCCAGAAGGTGGCGCAGCAGTTCGTGCCGTCCCAGCCCGGACGACAGTCGCTCGAGTTCGCCGAGTTCTTCAGCCATGTGGCAGCCATCCCCGACGTGTTGCGCGCCAATGTCTACACACCCGACCAGCGCGTCTTGTGGTCGAGCAACGAGGCCTTGATCGGGCGCGCCTTTCCGGACAACGACGAACTCGTGCGAGCACTCGCGGGCGAGATCGTGGTCGAGCGTGGCATCAAGGACGACCACACCGGTGCACCCAAGCAGGAGCACATCTACATCGAGAAAGAGCGCGAGCACTTCGTCGAGAACTACCTGCCGGTGTATGCCGATGCCGGCCGCACGGGCCGGCCGGTGGGTGTGGTCGAGCTCTACCGCGTGCCCAAGGCACTGAACAAGACCTTGGCAGAGGCCCACGAACTGGTCTGGAGTGGCGCCGCGGTGGGCGGGCTGTTCCTGTACCTGTCGACCTTGAGCCTGGTGCACCGCGCCAGCCGGGTGATGCAGGAGCAACGCGCCAAGCTCATCGATGCACAGGCCAGCGTGATGGTGGGCGAGATCGCCGCCGCCGTGGCACACAGCATCCGCAACCCGCTGGCGTCGATACGGTCGAGCGCCGAACTGCAGCGCGAGGTGGGTGAACTCAGCCCCGAGTCGGCAGGCGAGACCATGCAACATGTCGACCGCATCGAACACCTGCTGCGCAGCCTGCTCAGTTACACCAACGATCCGACCGACGGCCAGGGCAAGACCGACATCGCCGTGTTGCTCGACGAGATCTGGGTGCGCCATGCCGTGGCCTTCGGTTCGCAGGGCAAACAGCTCGAGATCGATGTCGAGCCGGATCTGGCCACCGTTGCCCTGGCGCCGTTGCTGGTAGGCCAGGCGCTCAACTCGTTGCTGTCCAATGCACTCGAAGCCACCGAGCGCGGCGGCGTCGTGCGTATCAAGGCCTATGCGGCGCGCAACCAGGTGTGTGTGGACGTGCACGACAACGGCGCCGGGATGGACCCGGTGCAACTCGGCCAGGTCTTCAAGCCCTTCTTCACCACCAAGCCGCGTGGCCTGGGCATGGGGCTGACGCTGGTGCGGCGCATCCTGGCCCGCCAGGGTGGTGGCATCGAGATCGACAGTCAGCCCGGCCAGGGCACCCGTGTGCGCCTGCATCTGCCGGTCCAGGCGTCATGACGAGTCGATGCCGCGCGGGGCATAACCCCCACCACACCCGGGGCATATGCCCCGTCGGTCGTGACGTCGCTGGGCGGGACATGAGCCACGTCAATTCTGGTGTTTTGTCACGCAGTGCGACCGACGTCACCCACCCCGCAGGCAGGGGTGTCGCGGGTGCAGTGGCTACAGCTCGCCGTCAATTGGCCGGCACGGTGGGGCGGGGGCATTGGTACATTCCGTGCTGTACGCAAGCCCCATGTCGGTCGTCTTATCTGAACACACGCCATGGTTTGCGGGATTGCCGCAGCGCCTGCGCTCGGCCATGGGTCGCTCGCCTCGCAGCGAGTCAACAGGTGTAAGCACGATGGGCCGAGGTGTATTGATCATCGAAGACGAGCTCACGCTGGCTCGCAATCTGGCCGTCTACCTGCAGCATCAGGACTACTCGGTCGAGATTGCCGAGTCGGCCGAGCAGGGGCTGAGCAAGCTCGAGGAGTTCCGCCCCGAGGTAGTCCTGTGTGACTACAACCTGCCCAAGATGAACGGCCTGGACGCCATGGCGCGTATCCGGGCGGTCGATCCGCGCGTGCACGTCGTCATGATGACCGGCTACGGCAGCACCGACCTGGCCGTGCAGGCCATGAAGGCGGGCGCCGCAGACTTCCTCATCAAGCCGCTGGTGCTGGGCGAACTCAAGCTGCTGCTCGAACGGCTGATGAGCCGTGAGCGGCTCGAACACGCGGTCGACTATTACGCCCAGCGCGAGGCGCAGGGCAGTGGTGTCGACAAGATCATCGGTGAATCGCAACCTATCCGCGACCTGCGCCAGCGCATCCGCAACCTGATCGATTCCGAGCACATGCTCACCCACGGCGACCCGCCGGCGGTGCTGGTGATCGGCGAAACCGGCACCGGCAAGGAACTGGTCGCACGTGCGCTGCATTTCGACGGCGCACGCAAGGCGGCGCCGTTCGTCGAGCTCAACTGTGGTGCGCTGCCGGGCAACCTGATCGAGGCCGAGTTGTTCGGCTACGAACGCGGCGCCTTCACCGACGCACGCCAGCGCAAGGCCGGCCTGGTCGAGACGGCCGAAGGTGGCACGGTGTTCCTGGACGAGATCGGCGAAGCCGAACTCGCCACGCAGATCAAGCTGCTCAAGTTACTCGAAGAAAAGAAGGTGCGCCGCCTGGGTGGCCTGCGCGAGCAACATGTCGACGTGCGTATCGTCAGCGCCACCAACCGCTCGCTCGAAGAGATGGTGCAGGAGCGCAGCTTCCGCGCCGACCTGTATTACCGCCTGCGTATCGTCGAGCTGCGCGTGCCGCCGCTGCGCGACCGTGGTCAGGACGTGATCATGCTGGCGCGCCACTTCCTGTCCCAGCATGGCGCGCGTTACCGCAAGCCCGACCTGCGGATCTCGCCCAGCCTGGAGACCGCCCTGCTGCGCCACAACTGGCCCGGCAACGTGCGCGAACTGCGCAACGCCGCCGAACAGGCCGTGCTGATGGCGGTCGACAACGTCGTCACGCTCAACGAATGGTCGCTGGCCACCGGCAGCACCCCGGTCAGCCGCACGGCAGCGGCCGCCGCCGCCCCGGCAGAAGACGAGGATCTCAACCTCGAACGTATGGAGCGCACGTTGATCCAGCGCGCCATGAGCCAGGTGTCGGGCAACGTCACCCACGCCGCCAAGCTGCTCGGCATCTCGCGCGACACGCTGCGTTACCGCCTCGAACGGCTCGAACTGCGCGACAAGGTCGACGACTGAGCCGGCAGCATCCGCCTGCTGCGCGAATCGACTTCGCGCAACCATTGAAGACTTGCCGCGGGCTGATTCAGCGTTTCGTGGCCCTTGGCGCAAACGCCCGTTCGACGTAGGCCGCCACTGCGGTGATGTCGGCGGGTGTCAACACGTCGCGCCAGGCCGGCATGGCACGGCCGGGCAGGCCGTCGCGGATGGTGGCGGGCAGGCGCGCCAGGGCGGCGGCGTCGAGCTCGCGCAAGTCACGTGCGGGCGGCTCCATGAACTGGCCGATCCAGTTGCGGCCGCTGCCGTCGGGCGCATGGCAGAACGCGCAGTTGGCCTGAAAAAGCCGCTCGCCGCGCCGCTCGCGCGAGGTCAGGCCCTTGATGTGTGGCGCCTTGTCGTGGCTGGCGTAGACGCTGGCGCCCGACACGGCGTCGACCGCCGGTGTGCCCCCCACCTCGATGCCCGGGCGCGGAAACGACGCCGGCCGCGACGCCCAGTGCAGTGGTGTGGTGTCGCCGCTGTCGTGGCAGGCCACACAGGCCGACAGGTACAGCGCCAGGCCGCGCCGCTGTGCCTCGTCCAGCTGGGTGTCGGGTGTGTCCACGGGCAGACGACCGAGTGCGAAGTCGTAGGCGTCGGCGTAACGCTGATGGTCGGGCCAGCCGTTGTCGGGCGTGTGATACGCCGTGTTGGGTGCACGAGCGCGCACGAATTCGGCGACGACGAAGTCGGCCACGGCGGCCGTCTCGGCGGCGTCCAGCAGGCCGGCGAACGACGCCATCGCCGTGCCGGGGCGGCCTTGCTGCAGCGTCTGGCGGATGGTGGTGGCGTCGAGCGCCGGGGCCCGCGTGAAGTCGCGCGGCGGCGGCTGCAGCATGGCCGCCGCCTGGGTCCGTGCGTTGCCCGAATAACCGTGGCAGAAGTAACAACGTGCGTTGTAGACCTGCCGGCCCAGCTCGAGCCGGGCCTGCAACGCGGGGTCGGTGGCGGTGCTTGCTGCCGAATCCGCACCCGTTGCCGCCATCACCTTCGACCAGGGCACAACAAGCAGCATCAGCGCCAGTGCGCCGGCTGCCCGCCCGCGCCAGGCCGCAACCGGGCTCAACCGCCGTGTCAAGGTTTGGCGGCCACGCCCGGCGCGGTGCCGCCGAGCACGAAGGTGCGAAAGACGTATTCGGCCACGTCGGCGATCTGCTGGTCACTCGCCACCTTGCTCCAGGCCGGCATCTCGGTGCCCAGGCGCCCGGCGTGGATGGCGGCAAACAGCAGCGGCCGGTTCAGCCGCGCGCGGGTGGTCGGGTCGATGAAGTTGCGTGGCGGCGGATTGATGAAGTAGGCGCGTGGCCCCTGGCCGTCACCCTTCAGGCCATGGCAGGCCACACAGTTGGCGCGGTAGTAGGTTTCGCCACGTTGTGGTTTGCCCACCAGGCCCAGCGGCAGCGGCAGTTTGGGGTCGAGTGCCGATGCCGGCACGGGCGCCAGTCGGCTGCGCCCGGGTGGTGCAGCGGCGGTGGTGGTGGCGCCGGTGTTGCCCGGCGCGGCTGTCGGTGCCGGCTCGTCCACTTCGCGGCCACCATGCGCCTGGGTGCCCGAGATGGCCGGTGTGCCGCCTCCAGCGAACCGGGCCGCTCCCGCCGTCGTGCCTGCCGTGGCACCCGCCGTCACACCGGCTGGTGCCGGATGGCCCGCGGGCAGGCCAGGCCGTTGGGTGGCCGAGCCGGCCTGCGCGGTGGACGTATTGCTGCCG
The DNA here is from genome assembly GCA_016702605.1 of Candidatus Intricatilinea gracilis. Classification (GTDB taxonomy): domain Bacteria; phylum Pseudomonadota; class Gammaproteobacteria; order Burkholderiales; family Burkholderiaceae_C; genus Sphaerotilus; species Sphaerotilus gracilis. The sequence continues at coordinate 772,107 of JADJDQ010000001.1, read as the reverse complement.
TGAATGAATCGGGTCGACACGTAGTCGGCGACCCGCTCGATGTCGGTGGCAGAAAGCTGGCTGGTCCAGCCCACCATGGCGGTGCCGGGGCGGCCGTAGGTGACGGCGCGCACGATGCGCTCGTGTGTCAGCTCCTGGCGCGACAGCGCCGAGGTGAAGTCGCGGGGGGGTGTCGACAAGGCGCCGGTGGCGCGGCTGCGGCCATCGCCGCGGTCGCCGTGACAGACCGAACAGTAGTTGTGATACAGCAGCGCGCCTTGCGCGTTGGGCGTGGCCGGATCGATGCTGGCGCCGCGCCGGGTGGCCGGCAAGGTGGCGCTGGCGCCGGCGGCCGGCGCGGTGACCCCGGTGGCCGCGGCCGGCGAGGCCGCCGGGGGTGCCATGCCTGTGGATGTGGCCTGCGCCGCGGCGGCCAGCGGGCCGAGCAGGCACAACAGGCCCAGCGTGGCCGTGCTCCAGCCTGGCCGCCGGCGCGTCACCGGGGCAGCGGTGGCCTGCCAGCGCGCCGGGTCAGGCAAGTCGACGGGGGGGTGGGCGGTCGAGTCAGGCGGGTGGACGGGCATGCGCAAGCTGGTGAGTCGAAGGCAGTTTCAGGAGCAGTGTCGGTCGCGGCAGTGCCGAATCGCCGGGTTGGCCGTGTGGCTCAGGCTTGGCACATTGATTGCGCGGTCTGGCTTATGGCCTACGATCCGCCGCACCGATGATGCTGGAGCCCGACATCCTGGACAAGCAACAACCTTACCCACCGCGCCGGCACTGCCTGGCCCTGCTGGCCGGCGCCGCGCTGGGTGCCACACCGTGGTTGACGGGTTGTGCCGCCGTGTCGCCCGAAGAACCCCGCGCCGCGCCGCGCGAGCTGGTGTTTCCGCCCGCACCCGAACCGGCGCGTTTCGTCTTCGAGCGGATCATCCGTTCGAGCGCCGACATCCTGCCGGTCAAACCCGGCGACGACCTCAAGCGCTTCGTCACCGGCGAGCAAAACCTCGGTGAACCGCTGTCCAAACCGTATGCGGTGTCGGTGTACCGCGGCCGCATTTTTGTGTCCGACACGGTGTCGCGTTACGTGCGGGTGTTCGACGTGCCCCGCGGCAAATATTCGCGCATCGGCGACGACGAAGGTCCGGGCCAGCTGATCAAGCCGGTGGGGCTCGATGTCGACGCTGCCGGCCGGCTTTACGTGGCCGACATCGGCGCCAAGGCCGTGTTGATCTACGACGCCGAGGGCGTGTTCCTGCGTCGGGTCGGTAGCGCCGACTGGTTCCAGCGCCTCACCAGCGTGTGTGTCGACGCTGCCGGCGAGCGGCTGTACGCCGTCGATATCGGCGGCGTCGGCTCCGACCAGCACCAGGTGCGGGTGTTCGACGCCGTGAGTGGCGCGCACCTGCAGGACATCGGCCGGCGTGGCAACGGCGAGGGTGAGTTCAACCTGCCGCGCGACGTGGCCATCGGCAAGGACGGCCGGCTCTACGTGGTCGACGGCGGCAATTTCCGCGTCGTCATCTTCGATCGCGACGGCAACTACCTGCGCAGCTTCGGCAGCATCGGCAAGCATTACGGGCAGTTCGCCCGTCCCAAGGAGATCGCGATCGACCGCGACGGCAACGTTTATGTCGTCGACACGGCGTTCGGCAACTTCCAGATCTTCGATCCCGACGGTGCGCTGCTGCTGTTCGTGGGTGGGCGCAACGAACGCGACGGCCCCGCGCGTTACATGTTGCCCTCGGGCATCGCGGTGGACGAAGACGGCCGCGTGTACGTCATCGACCAGTGGTTCCGCAAGCTCGAGGTCTACCGGCCGGCCGCCCTGGCCGCCGACGGGGGCTTCCTCGGCAACATCGCCGGCAAGCGCTGACGACGTCTTAAGTGTTGCGGCCCCGGCCCAGTCTTGGCGCTCGGGCAGTGCCGCCTCAGGATGGTCCACTTTCCCACGGCCGAGAAGTGGGCTTCCTGAATTCGGGATCGCCGCTTCAGCGCAACCGTCTCTCACCTTGACTGCCGTCAAATTCGAAGACTGATCCCTGCGACCAAGCGCGCAAGACGGAAACCTTGGTTGCGGGGTGTCGCAATTGCCAAGGTCATTTTTCACGAATCGTGGCACAGAATCTGCAACTTAACAGGCCCTAAGTGCCGCGATCCGTCCCCCCGAGGGCAAGTCGTTGCACCGCCAACCCGACGGATCCTCCACACCTGCTCCGCAGAGGTCACGATGACACCTACCAAAAACATGGGCCGCACCGGCGCCGCCCTGGCCACCGTCCTGGCATCGCTGTTCGTGCTGATCAGCAGCAACAGCTCGGCAGGCATCGCCGATACCAAACACAACCTGGGCTCAGGTCCGGCCGCGGCAGCCGCCGGGCGGGTCAACAACGTGACCGACACGGCCGAGATCTGCGTGTTCTGCCACACGCCCCACGCGGCCGACACCACGGCGCCCACGCCGCTGTGGAACAAGCGCCTGAACACCGGCGCCTCGTACACCACCTACGCCAGCCTGAACACACCGTCGCTCGACGGCACGGTGGCGCCGGTCGGCTCGGTCTCGCTGGCCTGCCTGTCGTGCCACGACGGCACCCAGGCGATGGACAACATCATCAACGCGCCGGGCTCGGGTGGTGTCGATGTCACCGGTGGCGCCGCCGCCGGTCGCCTCTACACCTGGTCACCCACCGTCGGCACCACCGTCAACACCGCTGGCCAGCTCACCAGCGGCGCGGGCCTGATCGGTGCCGACCTGTCGAACGATCACCCGGTCGGCATCCAGTACTGCGGCGGCGCCACCGTCGGCACGGCCGGCCTGACCGGTGCCGGCACCGTGGTCAGCGGCACCTGCAGGGATTCGGACTTCGTGTTGCCGCAAACCGCACTCATCAACAACGCCCAGGTCTTCTGGGTCGACACCGGTGGCACCGGCAAACAACGCACCGACCTGCCGCTCTACCCGCGCGCCACCTTCGGTCCGCTGGTCGAATGCGCCACCTGCCACGACCCGCACGTCTCGACCGGCCAGGCTGGCCCCACCGGCACCACCCGGGTGGCCGGCGCGACCTTCCTGCGCATCTCGAACGCGTCGAGCGCGGTCTGCACCGCCTGCCACGTGAAATAAGCCCAGGGGTCGCACCATGGTTGCCGCAAGCAGTTCTCGCCGCATCCTGAGGGGCTGGTGCGGCCGGCCCGGCCACGGCGCCGCCCGGTCTGTGCTGGCGCTGGCCACACTCGTCGCCGGTCTGGTCGCGGCGCCCTCCGGCTGGACCGCCGATGCCCCGACCAGCCCGGCGCTGGCGCGTGATCCGACCTCGGTCGCCGACCCCAAGGCCACCTTCGCGGTGGTCGACGGTGCGGTGATCCCGGCCTCCGACTACCAGCGTGCGCTGCAGGTGGCCGTACGTACCAAGTATTACCACGCCAAGCCGCCCGACGCCGACCTGGCGCGTCTGCGCCGCGACGTGGGTGACGACGTGGTGAACCGTGTCTTGCTGCTGCGCGAGGCCGAACGCCGCGGCATCCTGCCCGACACCCCGGCGATCCAGGCCCAGGTGGCGGCCTACGACAAGCAGTACGGCGCCAGCGCCAGCTGGAAGGCCAACCGCGCGCAGATGCTGGCCGGTGTCGTGCCCCAACTCGAAGCCGACAGCCGGCTCGACCGGCTGGCCCGGCTGGTGCGCCAGGTCGGCGAGCCAGACGCCGCCGAGCTGGCCGCCTACTACGAGTCGCACCGCGACCTGTTCGTCGAGCCCGAGCGGCTCAAGCTCAGTGTCATCCTGCTCAAGGTCGACCCGAGCGCGTCACAGGCGGTATGGGATGCCGCACTGGCCGAAGCGCGCGACGTGCATCGCCGCCTGAAGGCGGGCGCCGATTTCGCCGAACTGGCGCGGCTGCATTCGGGTGACGTGTCGGCCGCCAGCGGTGGTGCGCTCGACTACACCCACCGCGGCATGTTGCCCGAGGCCGTGCACAAGCTGGTCGACGACCTCACCCCCGGCGCCATCGGTGAACCGGTGCAGCTGCTCGAAGGGGTCACCATCCTGCGTCTGGACGATCGCCGCCCGGCCGTCCAGCGCCGACTCGACGAAGTCAGCGTGCGCTGCGCCGAGCTCTGGAAACGTGACACCGCCCAGACCCAGTGGTTGAACCTGATCGCCGAACTGCGTCGACGCGCAACCATCCACATCGACGAGAGCCACTATGGCGCGTGGCCCAGCCCGGGTGCACCAGCCGGCTGAACCCGGCCGCCCCGCCCGGGGACCGAGCCTGGTGTCGCGCCCTGTTCGCCTCCTGCCCACACCCACAGCCGTCGTCGCACGCCTGTGGGTGCTCGGTTTGAGGCGGCAGGGGGTGCCGCTCGCTGGCGGTGTCGCGTCGGCCTTGTCTGCGTCAGCCTTCCTGTCGGCGGCGCTGGTCCTGACGACACCCGCCGTGTGCCTGGCTGCTGCCTATGCACCCGGCACCGACACCCGCGTCGAACCCCTCGATACCCCGGCCGAGGCCACGCCCGCCGGCAACGGCATCCGCTGGATGGCCGCACCGGTGCGCCTGAGCGGCAGTGTCGCGCTCGACCTGCGCTGGCTGCGCATGGAAGACGGCAGCCGCACCAGCCAGGCGCTGGTCTACAACGACATCGATCTCGCCACCTACCTGTGGCAACCCTGGTTCGCGCAGCTGCGAGGCGGGGTGGGGGTGCTGGCCGAACGCTCGGTGTTCAGCGCCAGTGGGGTGGGTGACACCACCGCCAACACCGGTTCGCTGACCGGGCGCGTCGCGTTGTCGGTGTTTCCGGCCAGCCGGTTTCCGTTCGAGATACGCGCCGACGTCAGCGACAGCCGGGTCTCGGGCGACAACCTGGGCGCCGACTACCGCAGCCGGCGCCTGGGCATCACGCAGTCGTGGCGGCCCATCAGCGGCGCCGACAACGTGTTGTTCAACTTCGAACACAGCCGCCTGATGTCGGGCACCGGCACCGACACCGCCAACTACGTGCAGGCCACGGCGACCCGTGTGGTCGGCGACCAGAGCATCGACTTCCTGGCCTCGGCCACGCGCAACCAGCGCGACGACAGTGCCCTGGCCACCGGCACCACCACGGCGCGTACGACCAGCACCTTGGCGGCGATCGGCCTGCGCCACGCCTATCGGCCCGATACCAGCATGAACCTCGACACGCTGGCGACCTGGAACGCCTTGCGTTTCAGCCGTGACGACACCAGCAGCGACCCCGAGTTGCGCACCGACCTGCGCCAGCTCGCCAGTTACGGCACCTGGCGTCCCGGCGCCACGGGCTCGTTGTTCGGCCCGGCCGCACCGCTGATGTTGAGCGCCAGCCTGCGCTGGGCCGACAGCAGCGCCAGTTCGGGTGATGCCAGCGCCTTTTCGGGCAGCGGCACCCAGCGCCTGCGCAGCATGTACGGCTCGGTCGGCGCCACCCAGGAGATCGGCCGCAGCTGGCGTCTGGCCGGTGCTGTGGCCGCCGGGCTGGTGCAGCCCGAGGGTGGGGTGGGCCGCCTGAGCCGCGACGCCAATGTGTCACTCGGCTACGTGCCGCCGTCGGTCTTGCTGGGTGAGTGGCGTTATTCACCGTCGGCCAGCGTGAGCGCCGGTTTCGGCGATGTGCGTCGGCGCGACCAGTCGGCGCCCACCACGCCCACGACGCCGACCACGCCGGTGCAAGACAACGAGCCGGGTGAACGCCGCTCGGTGGGCACCCAGCTCGAACACGGCGCCTCGCGCAGCGTCTACCTGGGTGATGACCGCGGCAGCCTGTCGTTCAGCGTGAGCCAGAGTGTCGGCGTGCTGCATGTATCGACCGCCGGCGAAGGTGCGCGCGCGCTGGCGCACGGCGCGTCGGTCTACTGGCAAAGCGGCGGTGACGGCGGCGCCGGCTCGCGCCAGTCGTACGCTGGCTTGAGCCTGAGTGACTCGCGCTCGTGGGCGCCCGACGAGGCGCGCTTCCAGCTCGTCAACCTGCAATACAGCCAGCGGGCCCAGCTGGCCCGCCACGCCAGCTGGTCGGGCGACCTGACGCTGCAGGCCAGCCGCGCCAACGTGAGCCAGATCGACCCCTTCAGCGGCGACATACGTCTGGCCAGCCAGGGTTGGCAGCGTTACACCAACGGCTCGCTGAGCTACGAAGACCAGCGCTTCCTCGAGATCCCGCGCCTGCGTTACACCGCCACGCTGAGTGTGCACAGCCAGCAGTTCGAACGCCGCGAACTGGGTGACCTGGATGCACCGCGCGAACGCATCACCCAGTCGCTCGAGAACCGGCTCGACTTCTTTGTCGGCCGCCTCGAGACCCGCCTGGCCGCACGGTGGGCGCGTGTCGACGAACGCTACGTCACCGCCTTGCAAGCGCGCGTGCTGCGTCGTTACTGAAGCTACCAGGCACCACCCATGATCTGTCCGACCCCATCCCACAACAGGAGCACCCGGTGACCCCACCCTCCAGCTTGCCGCGCCGCCGCACCGGCCTTGCCGCCGTGTTGGCTGCCCTTGTGCTGCTTGCCGGCATGACACCGGCGCAGGCCGAATACGGCGACGTCGTCATCAACAACTACTCCGACGCAGCAGGCATGCGGCCGGTCATCTTTCCGCACTGGTTCCACCGGGTGCGGTTTCGCTGCAAGGTGTGCCACGCCGACCTGGGATTCCAGTTCAAGGCGGGTGGCAACCAGATCAACATGCTCAAGATCATCGACGGCCAGTTCTGTGGCGCCTGCCACAACGGCGAGATCGCCTGGTCGGCCGAGAACTGCAACCTGTGCCATTCGGCCAAACCCGGCACCTTGACGCAGGTGCACGAGAGCACGCTGCAAAAACTCTCACCCGCACCGGTGAAGAAATAGGAGCCGCCATGCGTACCACCTCCATGGCCATGCCTGCCAAACCCGTCGCTGCCCAGGCAGTCACCGCCAGCGCCGCGCCGCGCCGACGCGGCCTGTTGCCGCTGGTCCTGCTGCTCGGGGCCGGCCTGATCTGGGCCGGGCTCGTCGTGCGCCCGGCGCAGGCCCAGGGCAACGCCGCCAAGGCCATCTACGACTCCAGCTGTTCGGCCTGCCATGCCACCGGCGTGATCGGTGCACCCAAGTTCGGGGATGCCGCGCAGTGGGGTCCACGTGCCGCCAGGGGCGTCGACGCCCTGGTCAAGAGCGCCATTGCCGGCACGCCCAAGGGCATGCCTCCCAAGGGGGGGCGCGCCGACCTGAGCGACGCGCAGATGCGCGCCGTCGTCGACTACATGTTGTCGGCTGCCGGCCTGGGCAAGGCGGCACCTGCCGCCGCCGCCAAACCCGCCGCCGCCAAACCCGCCGCAGCCGGAACCGGCGCGGCCAAACCCGGCGCCGCCGCTGCGGCGACCAGCGCCAAGCCAGCCCCCGCTGCAGCTGCAGCGGCAGCAGCAGTCACTGCGCCCGCTGCCGCCGTGCCCGCCCCCGCAGCGCCCGCTGCCGATGCGGCAACGGCAACCGCGCCAGCCACTGCGGCGGCAGCGTCGCCCGACGCCGCCGCGGTGCCGACGCTGCCGGCCGCCATCCAGGCGGCGGTGCGTGCGGCCGGGCCCAAGCCGACGGGTGGTGCCGAGGTCAATGCCTTCAACCGGCTGCTCAAGCCGATCGGTCGCTACAACCGGCCGGCGGTGGAGTCGGGCATCCACGACCCTACCAACGACATGACACTGCAGCTGCAGCCGCCCCAGGTGGCGTTTGCCGAGATGGTGAAGAGTCCGGCCGGCAACCACGTCGACTGGGTCAAGTCGCTCGACAGCAAGGCCATCACTCCCCGCTGGGACCGCCTCGACCCGGCCGCACCGGCGGTGGTGATGGACCTCAACATCGTGCGTGAGGTCAAGGGCTCGATGCCCGACGTGGTCTACCCGCACAAACAACACACCGAGTGGCTCGACTGCTCCAACTGCCACCCGGCCATCTTCATTCCGCAAAAGGGCGCCAACCAGATCAGCATGGCCAGCATCCTGCTGGGCCAGAAGTGCGGCGTCTGCCACGGCAAGGTGGCCTTCCCGGTGAGTGAATGCCGGTTGTGCCACTCGCGCAAGAAGGCTGCGCCGGCGGTGGCCGAAGCCGGCAAACCTTGACGCCGATGGTGCACCGACCTGCGTCCGCCCACTCCTCGCCGCGCCTGCGCCCGGCGCGGGCCGGTGGAGTCGCGCCTGCGGGGGGCCTGGGCCGGGCAGTCAGTGTGCTCGCCGGGGTGTTGCTCGGTGTGGGGGCGAGCCTGCTGGTCGGCTTGTTGTTTGCGCCGGCGCGTGCCCAGGTGGCCGACACACCGGCCGGTGCCGACGGGGCGGCGCCCGTGGCCGCCTTGCGCCTGGACGACGACGACGCCATGCGGCGCCAGATCCAGCAAAAGCTGCAACTCGTGGCCCGCATGATCGGCGACACCGCCAGCGTGCAGCGCATCCAGGCCAGCGGCAACGTGCAGGCGCAGACCAACTATGAAGAAGCACGTGTGCACCACGCCGCGTCGGTCGACTTCCTGGCGCGCAACGACCTGACCCAGGCGCGCCGCTCGGCCGACGAAGCGCTGCGCCACATCGGCATGGCGCGGCGCCTGGCGCCCGACGCCCCGACGCGCCAGGCCGCGGCGCGCCAGCGCCATGACCAGCTGCTGGCCAGCCTGGACCGCCTGGTGGCCGCCTGGCGCAGCCGCGCCGACGCGGCCATGGCCGCCGGCACGCCCCCGCCCGCCAAGGACAGCGAACGCCTCACGGCCACACAGGGACTGATGGCGAGTGCGGCGCATCTGGCCGTCGAGAAACGTTACGACGAAGCCAGCAACCTGCTGGTGCAGGCCGAACGCCATGTGCTCGAAGGCATGAACGGACTGCTGCAGTCGGCCACACTCGACTACAGCGACCGCCCGGCCACACCCGCCGAAGCACTCGACCAGGAGCTGGCGCGCCACCGCGGTCTGGCCGACCTGGTGCCGCTGGCGATCAGCGACCTCAAGCCCCGCCCCGAGGCGCAGGCCCTGATCGAGCGTTACAACGAAGCCAGCACCACCTTGCGCACCCAGGCGCTGCAGCAGCAGCAGGCCGGTGATGTGACGCAGGCGCTGGCCCATATCCGCAATGCCACGATGTATGTGCAGCGCGCGCTGGAGGCCGCCGGCCTGGTGGTGCCGCAAGCCATTGGAGAACCTCGATGACCTCGACCCGCCCACTTCGCCTGCCCGCCCGGGCTCAACTGCCGGCCTGTGTCGCCGCCCTGCTGCTCGGCGCAGCCTGGCCGGCGCTGGCCCAGTCCACGGCGGCCACGCCGGGCTCGGGTGCAGCCAGTGCGCCGGTGTCGGTGCCCGACCGGGCACAACTCGAACGCCGGCTGCGATCGGTCGGCACCTTGATCGAGTCGTCGTCGGCGGCCCGGCAGATCGACAGCAGCGGCGTGATGGACGCGCGCCAGCGCCGCGACAACGCCCGGCTGATCCACCGCGAGGCGGCCGCAGCCTGGGCCGAAGGTGATCTGGCCGGCGCGTCGCGCCTGCTCGACCAGGCCGCACGCGAATTGATTGCCGGCGCCCGCCTGGCCAAACCCGAACAGGTGCAGGGTGAGAAGTCGCGGCGCGACTTCGACAACCGGCTCGACAGCGCCCGCGCCCTGCTCACCGCCCAGCAACGCATCACCAGCGAAAAGGCCGCGAGTGCGCCGACCGGCAGCACCCAGGCCAAGGCCATGCGTGAAGCCGCCGAGGCCACACGCGCCATCGAGCGCCAGATTGCCGAGGCCCAGGCCCTGGCGGCGCAGGGCAAGGTGGCCGAGGCACGCCCGGTGCTGGACCGCGCCTACCTCACCGCACGGGTCTCGATCGAGGCCATGCGGCGCGGCGACACGCTGGTGCGATCCCTCAACTTCGCCACCCCGCGCGAGGAATACGACTACGAGATCGACCGCAACGACACCCATCAGCTGCTCATCAAGGTGCTGCTGGCCGACCGCAAGGACGCCAGCGGCGCCATGCCGCCGGCCATGCAGGGCCTGGTCGACAAGGCCGGCCAACTGCGCAGCGACGCCGAAGCCCACGCGAAGAAGGGTGACCACCCCGGCGCCATCAAGCTGCTCGAAGACGCGACCCGCGAGCTGGTGCGCGCCATCCGGGCCGGCGGCGTGTACATCCCGGGCTGAGTGACATGGTCGAGCGGCTGCGCGTGTTGATCGGCTGGGCGTCGTTGTGGCGCCCGGGCTGGTCGCTTGCCTGCCTGACGTCGATTCGCCTGCTGTCAACTTGCCTGTTGCCGACTCGCCTGGCGCCGACCGGGCGGTTGCCCGCTTGCCTGGTGCCCACTTGCCTCGTTCTGGCCGTCGCCCTGGTGCTGCCGGCCTGTGCACCGTCGGGGCTGGTGGCCGAAGCGGCGCGGGGCCAGCAGCCGCCCGTCGTGACGCCCCGGGCTGCGCCGGCGCCGACGGGCCCGGCCTCGGTGCCGTCGATCTGGGTGCCGCTGGCGGCCGACGGGGTGCACGACCCGCGTGGCCCCGGCATCACTCAGCTGCAGCAACCGGGTGACGCACTGGCTGTGTTGCCGCCCGACACCGCCGGCAACATGGTGCGCTGGATGGACGCACTGGACAGCGGCGCGATCACGCCCCGGTCGAGCATCCTGCCCGGCACCGAGGTGCGAGTGCGCGAGGACGACATCATCATCTCGAAGTTCGGCTCCATGCCGGCGGTGAAGTTTCCGCATCGCCAGCACACCCTCTGGCTCGACTGCAGCAACTGCCATCCGGCGCCGTTCAAGGACAAGATCGGCGCGAACCGTTTCAGCATGATGGCCATCCTGAACGGCGAACAATGCGGCCTTTGCCATGGCGCGGTGTCGTTTCCGCTGACCGAATGCAACCGCTGCCACAGCGTGCCGAACGAATCGTTGCGTCGCCAGCAGGCGGCGAGTCGGCCATGAGTGCGGCTCACCGTCCTGCAGGCCCGAAGGTGCAAGCGTGAACGCGACACGATGGCCCGAGCCGGCGTCGACGCGCCTGGCCTGGCCGGGCTGGCGGCGCTGGTCGACGGCGGTGGCGCTGCTGATGACGCTGCTGTTCGGCGTCGGCTGGCCGGGTGATGCCGGTGCCGAATACGGCGACGTGGTGCTCAACCAGCGCTCGGATTTCGAGGGCATGCGCCCGGTGGTGTTTCCGCACTGGTTTCACCGCATCAGGTTTCGCTGCAAGGTCTGCCACAGCGAGCTGGGCTTCAAGATGCGCGCCGGCGCCAACCAGGTGCTGATGACCGACATCATCGACGGCAAGTTCTGCGGCATGTGCCACAACAACCAGATCGCCTGGGGCCCCGAACGCTGCGAGTTGTGCCACTCCGGTCTGCCCGGCCTGTCGCCCGGCATCGTGGGTGGTGCCCAGACCTCGGGGCCGGGGCGATGGTGAGCCCGATCGACCTGGCGCCGGGTGGCCCGGTGGCTGGCATGCGGCGAGCCCTGACTCACCAGGCTGCCGGTGTGTCGTTCCACACCGGCGGCTGGTGCTGGCCGCGCTGGCTGGCTCGCGGCGGCCTGGTGACGGTCAGCACCGCTGCGCTGCTGCTGGCGGGCTGCGCCACCGGCCCGACCACACCGGCGCGCCTGACCTATTCACTCGAAGACCTGCCCGCCAGCGCCGTGCTGGTGTGGCCGGCGCCGCCGGAACCCGCGCGTTACGCCTACGCCGGCAGCCTGACCGGTGAGCGCAACTTCATTGCCGACAGCCCGTCCGCCGGCCGGCTGCGCAGTTTCGGGCGCTGGCTGGCTGGCCTGGACGACGCCGAACGACCGGTGGCGCTGCAGCGCCCGTCGGCCGTGCTGGGCGACAACCGCGGGCGGCTGTACGTCAGCGACGCCAGTCGCCAGGCCGTGCTGGTGTTCGACAAGGTCGCCGGCCAGTTGCTGGTGTGGGACAAGGCCAGAGGCCCGACCACCTTTCGTTCACCCAGCGGCCTGGCGCTGGCGCCGGCTGGTGGCTTGTATGTAGCCGACGCTGATCTGGGCGCGGTCTACCAGCTCGACGCCCGGGGTGAACCACGCGCCGAGATCGGCCGCGGACTACTCGGGCGCCCCACCGGCCTGGCGGTCGACCCGGTGGCCGGCCTGCTGTTCGTGGCCGACACCAAGGCGCACGACATCAAGGTGTTCGACACCACCGGTGCGCTGCACCACGTGATCGGCAGCCGCGGCGAGGCCCCCGGCGAGTTCAATTCGCCCACCCACCTGGCCTGGGCGCGCGGCGAGTTGTACGTGACCGATACCTTCAACCACCGTGTGCAGGTGCTGGGTGGGCCGGGTCTGCGCGGGCCGGGCAGCGTGAGCAGCCGGGTCATCGGCGCGCGTGGCCTGCAGCTGGGTGACCTGGTGCGGCCCAAGGGTGTGGCGGTCGACGCCGACGGGCGCATCTATGTGGTCGAGTCGTATTACGACAGCCTGCTGGTCTACGGCGCGGGTGGCGAGTTTTTGCTGCCCATCGGCGCCGGCGCCGGTCTGGCCGGGCTGGTGAGTGCCGAGGTGCTGGCCGGCACGCCAAGTGCATCGTCCGGGGCTGCATCCCCTGTGCTGTCGACGGCAGCGGGGCGTTTTTACCTGCCCGCCGGGGTCTGGGTCGACGCTGAGAATCAGGTGTTTGTTGCCGACATGTACAAGGGCAGGGTGGTCAGGTTGAAATTTCTCGCCGATCCTGGGTCATCTGACCCAGCGCTGCGTGACAAAACCCACGGAGCTGGGGGATGACCACCATGCTGAGTCGACTGCACCGGCTGGCCACCGCCCGCCCCTGGACACGCAGCCTCGGCGCTGCGGCAACGTTGGCGCTGGCCAGCTGGCTGGCCCTGCTGGCCTTGCCAAGTGGCGCACAGCGGGTGGCCGACGTGAAGTCGACGCTGCATAACCTGTCGGTCAGTGGCCCGGGCAGCACCAAGGCCTCGGTGGGTGGCACCGACCAGGTCTGTGTGTTCTGCCATACACCCCACGGCGCCAGCCAGGCCGACCAGGGCGGCACCGCCTTGCGTGCGCCGCTGTGGAACCGGCGGGTACCCCCCGGCGCCAGCTACACACCCTACACCTCGGCCACCCTCGACGCGCAGGCGATCGCCGATGGCCTGAACGCCCAGCCCGGCGGCAGCTCGAAGTTGTGCCTGTCTTGCCACGACGGCACCCTGGCCATCGGCAACGTCAACGTGCTGGGCGGCGTGAACGGTGGTGTGAGCATCCCGATGGACAACACCGGCGCGGGCGGCACCATGCCGGTCGGCCAGGGGGCGACCAGTGGTTTCACCCGCCTGATCGGCCAGGACCTGAGCAACGACCACCCGATCTCGCTGAGTTTTACCGCCGCGCTGGCCAACCGCGACGGTGAGTTGCGTGTGCCCGACGCCACGCAGCGCTGGCCGGCCGGCACCGGCAGCGTGCTCGGCCTGCGCAGCCCCGGCTTCAAGCCGCTGCTGCCGCTCGAACCCACCGGCACGGCGGGTGTCGGCCAGGTGCAATGCGCCACCTGCCACGACCCCCACATCCGCGAACTCGACCCTGCCAAGGGCAACCAGAAATTCCTGCGCGCCCAGCGTTTCCAGGAGGTGACCCCCTCGCCCACCCACAACCCGAGCGGCGACATCATCTGCCTGTCGTGCCACGACAAGAACCTGGGCCTGGGCATCTGGGCCTTTTCTGCGCACGCCCGGCCCGACGTGGCCGACGAGGTCTACAAGGACGGCGCGGCCACCTTGCGCCAGTTTCCGCTCGCCCTGCCGGTCTGGAAGGCCGGCTGCCTGAACTGCCACGACACCCACACCGTGCAGGGCGCCCGGCGCCTCACCCGTGAAGGCACCGACGCACCGCTGCCAGCGGGCAACCCCCTCGCGGCGCGCCAGGGTGGCAACCCGGCGCAGGAGCAGACCTGTTACCAGTGCCACACCAGCAGCGCCAAGTCGGCGCTCAACGTGGCGCCGCAGGTGCCCGACATCGAGACCGAGTTCGGCGCGGCGATCCGTATGCCGATCACCACGTCCGAACAGGGCGGCGGCACAGCCGAGGTGCACGACATCTCGGCCAACTTCGTCGATGCCAGCACCGACTGCACCGGCGCGGCCAGCCGCTGCGGCGCCGACATGATGGAGCCGCGCGACAAGCTGGCGCAGCGCCACGCCGAGTGTTCCGACTGCCACAACCCGCACCGGGTGGTGAAGTTCCGCAGCTTCAGCGGCGGCGCCCTGGGCCTGGCCGGAGCACCCGACCCGGCCGGCACCCATCGGCACGACGAGGCGCCGGGTTATACCCACACCAACATCGCCTCGGGTGTGTTGCGTGGCAGCTGGGGCGTGGAGCCGGTGTATGCGTCGACCGCCTTCATGAGCCTGCCGACCACCTATCAGGTCAAGCGGGGTGACCCGGGCGCCAACACCGACACCTCGGCCAGCGCCACCTATGTGACCCGCGAGTACCAGGTCTGCCTGAAGTGCCACTCCGACTACGGTTACCCGGACAACAACCTGCACCCCGCCGGCAACCGCCCGCCTCTCGGCCGGCAGGGCGGCACACCGGCCGGCACCAACAACCTGACCGTGTACACCAACCAGGCGCGCGAGTTCCAGGCGCCGGTCACCCACCGCGGTGAAGGCACCAAACCCAACTCGGGGTCGGGGTCGAACTACCTCACCAACAACCACCGCAGCTGGCATCCGGTGATGGACGTCACCGGCCGCACGGCCACCAGCGCCGCGTCGTTCCGTGCGCCCTGGGGCAACGCCATCGGCGCGCAGACCATGTACTGCAGCGACTGCCACGGCGCCAACACGCCGGCCACCACGGTGGTGCCACCCGGCGGCGAAGACGGCATCCCGTGGGGGCCGCATGGCTCGGCCAACAACTTCCTGCTCAAGGGGGACTGGAACAACACGGTCGGCAGCGGCTCGGCCAACGCCTTGTGTTTCAAGTGCCACATCCCGGGCACTTATGGGGGCGGCGGGGGAGGCGGTGGTGCCACCGGTTTTTCGGGTGACAAGGGCAACCTGCACCAGTTGCACAGCGACAAGATCGGTCGCATCCGCTGCAATTGGTGCCACGTCGCCGTGCCACACGGCTGGAAGAACAAGGCGTTGCTGGTCAACCTCAACGATGTCGGCGCCGAAGCCGGCCAGGCCGGCAACATGGAGTGGCGCGAGAACGCCGGCGGTCAGGCCTACAACCAGGAGCCGTATTACCTCAACGCCAAGCTGAAGGTGCGCACCTTCGCCACCAGCGGCAACTGGACCGACACCAACTGCGGCTCCAACAACTCCAGCACCGCCTTCGGCACCAATGGCAACACCACCGCCAGCGGCAAGGACTGGATGAAGGACGTGTGCAGCAACCCGCCATGAACTCCCGAGGTGTGTTGCCTGTCGTCTCGCGCAGTTGGCGGATTACCCGCAGCTGGTTCAGCCGTGCCTGGTGGGGCAGGCGCCAGGCGCCGCGCAAGGGGGGCTTGCTGCGTGACCTGGCCTGCCGACTGGTGATGACGCTGCGCTGGCTGGCCCGTCTGCGGTTGGGTGAGGTGCAGGTGGCGCATCTGGGGTCGATGCGTGTGGCCATGGTCCTGCTCGGGCTGCTCGGTGCGGCGGTGGTGGCCGGGCTGGTCGACGGCGGTCCCAGTGCCTGGCTGATCGGTGGCGCACTGGCGCTGCTGTCGGTGCAGTTGGTGGTGGCGCTGGTGCAGCAGCCGGCCCTGTCGCGCCGCCTGCCGCTGCTGATCTTTCACCTGGCCCTGCTGATGCTGGTGCTGCTGGTCGGTGTGGGGCGGCTCACCGCGCTGGACGGGCGCTTCGAGCTCACGCAAGGTGTCGTCTATGAAGGCCAGTTGATCGACGGCCGGGTCGGTGCCTGGCACCGCGGTGCACTCGAGAAACTGGCGTTCCAGCACGACGGCTTCGACGTCGACTATGCGCCGGGGCGCCGACGCGGGCCGACCCGCAACCGCGTCGCCTGGGTCGATGACCAGGGGGTGGCTCACCGCGCCGTGATTGGTGACCATCGCCCGCTGGTGCTCGACGGCTACCGCATCTACACCAGCCCGAACAAGGGTTTCGCGCCGGTGCTGAGCTGGCTGCCGGCGCCGGCGCCGGTGGATGGTGCTGCGGCTGCAACCCCTGCCGCGGTGGTGCCGGGCGCTGCGGCGTCTGCTCACCCGTCGCCGCAGCGCCGCTTGCGCCGCACGCAAGCGGCAATCAGCACCGGCGCCGTGCACCTGCCCAGTTACCCGATGCACGAGTTGCGTCAGTCGCGCGAGTGGGCCCTGCCCGACGGCCGCGTGGTGTGGGTCAAGCTCGATTTCGACGAGACCCTGATCGACCCCGATCAGGCGGCCGTGTTCAGGCTGCCGACCCAGCACAAGCTGGTGGTGCGCCTGGATGAACAACGCGGCGAGCTGCTGCCCGGCATGAGCATCGACCTGCCGGGCGGGCGGCTGGTCTACGAAGGCCTGCGCAGCTGGATGGGTTATCGCATCACCTACGACCTCACCCTGCCCTGGCTGCTGGCCTGTGCCTTGCTGGCCGTGTGGGCCATGGCCTGGCACTACCTGCGCAAGTTCGCCGATGCGCGCCGGCACCGGCCTGACGCGGAGCAGTCGTCATGAACGAGACCACGCTGCTGCACGCTGCCATCAGCTGTTACGGCCTGGCGGCCGGGCTGGGCGTGTTGTGGTGGCTGCTGTTGCCCGGGTGGCGCGCCGTGCGTGCCGACGACGATCGCTGGAACGATGCCGGCGTCGGCCCGCGTGACGGCGGCGGCCTGGCGCCGGCGCTGGCCGGTTTGCCGGCCCCGGCCTTGGCGCTGCCCGCTGCCGCGCTGCCTCGCAGCGTGCGCGGCGGCAGCGCTGGCGACCTTGCTGTCTCGACGCTGCTGTGGTCAGCCCTGCTGCTGCATACCCTGTCGATGGGCACACGGTGGCGCGAGCTGGGCCACGGGCCGTTCACCACCCTGTACGAGGTGTTGTCGAGCAATCTGTGGAGCCTGGCGCTGGTGCTGGCGCTGCTGCGCGGGGTGATGCCCGAATTGCGCGCCGCCTGGCTGGCCGCCACACCGGTGCTGGCCACCCTGGCCGCCTGGGTGCTGCTGGCCGACCCTGGCGCCGGCCACCCTGCCACCCACCTACGCCACGCCCCTGCTGTACGTGCACGCGGTGGTCGGCAAGATCTACCTGGGCCTGCTGCTGGCGGCGCTGGCGCTGGCCGCCGTGCCGCTGGCGCGGCGCAGCCGCTGGGGCGTGCGCCGACTCGGCCACCTGGGCAGCGACGCCCGGTTCGACGACCTGGCGCACCGCTGCGCGGCCGGCGCCTTCGTGTTCGACAGCCTCATGCTCATCGTCGGTGCCTGCTGGGCGCAGGACGCCTGGGGCCGTTACTGGGCCTGGGATCCGCTCGAATCCTGGGCTTTCCTGAGCTGGCTGGCACTGGCCATGACGCTGCACTGGCGTGTCACCACACGGCTGGCACCACATCGCCATTCACTCATGCTGATCACGGTGTTCGTGCTGGCCTTCCTGACCTTCTTCGGTGTGCCCTTCATCTCGACCTCACCTCACAAGGGAGCGGTCTGAGCAGGCTGACGGCCATGGTGTCGAGTGGTGGCAGTTGCCGGTGGGTTACTTCCCGCTTTCGGGAATCGGCGCCGGCGCACTTCCCGAACCTGGGCCTGCCGGGCCTTGGCCGGGTGCAGCCGGGCCTGCCGACATCGGGCCTGCCGAAGCGTGACCGGTAGGGCACTACCGGTCGATGCCGTGCCGGCGCCCGGGCCAGTGCCTAGGGTTTGCCGGCAGCTGGCCTGGCCGCGCTGGACGTGTCGCCCGACAGGTAGGCCTTGGCGTCGCCGTGGCCCTGGTCGGCCGCACGTTTGATCCACTTGATGGCTTCGTCCTGGCTTTGTTGCACGCCGCTGCCGGTGAGGAACAGAATGCCCAGGCTGTACTGAGCGTCCGCAAGGCCTTGCCGGGCTGCCTCGAAATACCATTGCGCGGCCAGGCGGTAGGTGTCGGCGTCGTCCGGCAACTCGGCCAGACCGTAGGCGTACATGTTGCCCAGCTGGAACTGGGCCTGTGCCAAGCCCTGGCGGGCTGCACGTTCGAACCACTGCTTGGCCTGCAGGTCACTCTCGCGCACACCGTGGCCGTGGTAGTGCAGCAGGCCGACATGTAACTGGGCCTGGGCGTTGCCGCCGCGTGCCAGCGGATCGAGCAGGCGGATTGCTTCGGGATAATCCTTGCGGTTCACGGCGGAGATACCGTCCTGCAAGGCATCGGCGCGGGCCAGGCTGCTGCCCAGGCTCAGCGTCAGAGCAAGCGCCAGAACGGCCATCAACTTGGAAATGAACATGCAAGAACTCCTTTCAGGGTGTTGCGAACATGCAAACACCGGACCCGGCTTATCGGCTGGTCAGGAAGGACCGCAGCCGCACGGCACCTGGCCGTCGGCGCCCGACGTCCGACCCGGTCGCCGGTCTGCTGCGAGGAGCGCCCGTGACTAGTGTCGACCTGATGATGGCTCGCCTGGTGGCCACGCCGACCCGGGCCTCGCTGCGTCGGCGCGGCCTGCTGGCCGTGTTGCTGTTGACCCTGTACCTCATCGGTACCACCGGTTACGGCATGCTCGAACGCAGCCGCCTGCACCGGGGCATCGAGGCCATCCTGTCGGTGACCGACCACGAGCGCGAGTTGTCGCTCACCGAAGCCGCCGTGCGCACCACCTTGCTCGAAGCCATCGAGGCTGGCCATCACCCGGGCGTCGGACCGGACGCCGAAGCCGTGGCCGAGATGGCGCTGTACATGCAGTCGTGTGTGCGCCTGTTCGAGCGTATCCAGACCTACGACGCCGGCTACACACCCCTCGCCGAGTCGCTGGTCGCCAGCCACGCCGCGTTGACCGACCACCCCGACCGCGCCAGGTGGCTGGTCCTGCGCGACACCCTGGGCCGGGTGTCCAACCGCCTCGAAGCTGCCCACGCCCGCCTGTCCGATCGCCGCACCCTGCTGCTGCGCAATTACGAGGCGCAGTTCGACGCCGTCACCTTCGAGACCCTGGTGCTGGTGCTTGCCGGGCTGACGGTGTTCGCCGTCGCGGCGCACGGTTTCCTCGGTCGCCTGGTGGCAGACATCACCAGCATCGAGCACCGTGTGTCTCAGCTTGCCGGGGCACCGACCAGCCCGGGGGCGCCCGGCAGCAACACTCGGCCGCCGCACCGATCCCCCGAGGCGCCGTGGCAACGCAGCGCCGAACTCGCCGCACTCGGCACGGCCATCGACCGTCTGGCCGTCAGCCGCCATGAAGCGCCGGACTTCGTCGACAGCGTGAGCTGAGGGCCGAGCGCCAGGGACCAGCGACCGAGGGCCGATGAGCGCTTGACAGCTGTCGACGGCGCCCGGTGCAACGTCGCCGGGCACCCCAAGTGCCGCACTTGTCCAGCCGGACTTGTGCTGATCGGTGATGCGGCGGTGTTGTCACCTCGCGCCAATGCCCGTAATGGCTGTCTCAGCTTGTGTTTTCTCAAGAGCTGGAAAGCTTGCTGCACGTTAAGCTTCTCACGAGTCAACGCCGTTTCGCCCCAGGTTGACTCAGCCCCATGGGGCGGTCGACGTTTGCCGTCGGCCCGGGGTTGTTCACGGAAAGCCGATCTTGGCCACATGCAAGGAAACCATCGATGCCTGATCTGAATGTGCTGGTCGTCGACGACGAGCCTTCCGTCAGGCAGGTGCTCGCGGCGGCCATCGCCAAGGCAGGTTATGCCGTCGAGACTGCCGACTCGGCGGCCGTGGCGCTCGCCCGGCTGGCCGCCTCCGCGTTCGACGTGGTGGTGTCCGACGTGCACATGCCCGAATGTGACGGCATCGAACTGCTGCGCCAGGTGCGCGCCCGCGGCAACACGGCCACCTTCATCATGGTGACGGCCTTCGCATCGGTCGACACCGCCATCGACGCCATCAAGGCGGGCGCCTGGGACTACATCACCAAGCCCGTGCGCAGTGAAGAGATCGTGCACCGGCTCGAACAGATCGAGGCGCTGCGTGGCCTGCGCGACGACAACCGCGCCTTGCGCAAGCTGGTTCTGGGCGGCGAACGCAGCGTCTACCAGTTCAACTCACCCGCCATGCTGGCCACCGAACGGCTGATCCGCCGCGTGGCGCCGACCGCCAGCACGGTGCTGATCGGCGGTGAAAGTGGCACCGGCAAGGGTGTCACGGCGCGGCGCATCCACGAGTTGTCCGAACGCGGCGACGGCCCGTTTGTGGCGGTGAACTGCGGTGCCATCCCCGAGAACCTGATCGAGAGTGAACTGTTCGGCCACACCAAGGGCGCCTTCACCGGCGCCGACCGGCCGCGCAAGGGCCTGTTCGTGCAGGCCGACCGCGGCACCATCTTCCTGGACGAGATCGGCGAGTTGCCGCTGGCGCTGCAGACCAAGCTGCTGCATGTGCTCGAAGCCCGCGAGGTGCGCGCCCTGGGTGCCGAAACGGCGCGGCGCATCGACGTCCGCATCGTCGCCGCCAGCAACCGCGACCTCGGCGCCATGGTGGCGCAGGGGCGTTTTCGCGAGGATCTGTTCTTTCGGCTCTCGGTCTTCCAGATCGCCATGCCGGCGCTGCGCGAGCGGCGCGCCGACATCCCCGGCCTGATCCGCCACATCATCGGACAACGCAGCGCCACCTCGACGGCCAGCCCCGGCGAACGTGGCGCGCCGCCACTCGATCTCGACCCCGAGGCCGAGGAGATGCTGGTGAGTTTTCCGTGGCCCGGCAACGTGCGACAGCTCGAAAACGTGTTGCACCGTGCCGCCATCCTGGCCGACGGCGGCTGCATCCGCCCCGGCGACTTGCCTGCCGAGGTGACACGCGCCAGCCTGTCGGCCAACGCCGGCAATGTCGGTGGCCCGACTGGTGCGGGCGGCAGCGGCAGCGAAGGGGGGCTGCGCGAGCGTGTGCGGCGTTTCGAGGTGAACCTCATCCTGCGCGCCATCGACGACGCTGGCGGCGACCGCCGCCTGGCCGCCCAGCGCCTGGGCATCGGCCTGTCCAGCCTGTACCGCAAACTCGAGGAGTTCCACGGTGACGCGGCCGCAGCGTAAGCGGGCCGTGCACTCGCGGCTGGTGGCGGCGCTGCTGACGGCGGTGTCGACGACCGTCGTCTGCCCGACGCTGCATGCCGCCGACATCAACCGCGGCGCAGAGCTCTACCGCATGCACTGCACCAGCTGCCACGGCGGCGATGGCCGCCCGCTCATGCCTGGCGCTACCGATTTCACGCGCCCGAGCGCCTTGCTCAAGCCCGACCTCAGCCTCCTGTCGGTGATCCGCGCCGGCCGGGGTGGCATGCCCGCCTACCAAGGCCAGTTACGCGACCGCGAGATGCTCGACATCGTGGCGCACTTGCGCACCCAGCGATGACCTCTCTGTTCGATACCTTGCGTCGCCCGTCGGCGACCGCCGGCCCCACCGCGCTGGCCGTGACCTGGACCCTGGCGCTGCTGCTGCTGCTGGCCACCGCCGGCAGCGCCGCGGCGCAAGGTGTTGCCACGGCCACATCCGGCGCCAGCGCTGCGGCAGCAAGCCCGGCGGTGACTGCGCCCGACACCAGCGGCGTGCTGGCCGTGCAGGAGGTCTTCGAGGTCGGCAACTCGGTCTACGTGCGCGCCCTGGCGGTCGAGCCGTCGCGTGGCGCGTTGTGGGTCGGCACCTCGGCGGGCGTGCACGAGGTCGACCTGGGCGACGGTCACCTGCGCCAGACCTTCACGCGCGACCACGGCCTGGCCAACGAGTACGTCTTCGCCATCGGCATCGACAAGCTCGGGCGCAAGTGGTTCGGCACCAACGCCGGCGGCGTCTCGCGTTACCAGGAGACCGCGCCGGCTGCACCCGTGGCGCCGCGCGCTGGCAAGAAACCCGCGCCAGCGCCGGCCGCCATCGGTGCCACCGGCGCCGATCCGCGCTGGACCACCTTCTTCCCCATGCACGGCCTGGCCGACTACTGGGTCTACGCCTTTGCCGAACAAAAGAGTGGCGACCTCTGGATCGGCACCTGGGCCGGCGCCAACAAGGTCGACGCCCGCACCGGCAAGTTCACCACCTACGTCAAACAACTGGTCAACGAGTGGGTCTACGGCATCGCGGTCGATGCCCGGGATCACGTCTGGTTCGGCACCGAAGGTGGCGTCACCCGGTTCGACGGCAAGACCTGGAAGTCCTGGACCCATGCCGACGGCCTGGGCGCCGGGAACGACGAGGCCCTGCCCGTCAGCGCCAACACGGGCCTGGGCACCCGCAAGCGCCACGACCTGTCGGTGAGCAGCGGCGGGCGCGGCAGCTACAACCCGAACTACGTGTTCGCCATGCTGGCAGCCCGCGACGGCAGCATCTGGGCCGGCACCTGGGGCGGTGGTGCGGCGCGTTTCGACGGCCAACGCTGGACCAATCTGAACCGTCGCGACGGCCTGGCCGGCAACATCGTCTACGCGATCTTGCAAGACAGCAGCGGCGCCCTGTGGTTCGGCACCGACCAGGGTGTGTCGCGTTACGACGGCCAGCACTGGAGCAGTGTGGCCCGCACCCAGGGCCTGCCCGACGACCACGTCTACGCGCTGGCGCTCAACCCCGATGGCAGCGTCTGGGCCGGCACCCGAGGTGGTGTCGCACGCATCGGCTGGACGGCGCGCAAACCATGACCATGCAAGATCTCCTGCGCCGCCAGTTGCTGGCACTCGGTGCCGGCCTCGGCACCGCCCTGCTCCTGCCCATGTCCCGAGCGGCGGCTGCAGCCGCCGCGGCACCTGCCGGCGTCGTGACGTCGCCCGCCGTGCCGCGCAAGTTCACCCACTTTCGTGTCGGCAGCAAGAACGTCAAGCGCATCTTTGTGGACGGCGATGTCGTCTGGGTCGGCACCTCGGGTGGTGTGGTGCGTTACGACTTGAAGGCCGACAACTACAAGCTCTACGACAACCGCAGCGGCCTGCTGTCGAACGGTGTGTTCTACGTGGGGCGCATCGGGCGCTACATCGCGCTGGGCACCTATGGCGGCGGGCTGGCGCTGCTCGACGAAGACACGCAGCGCTGGAAGACCTACAACATCCCCGAGGGGCTGGGCGACGCTTTCGTCTACGACGTGCTGGCCGCACGCAACGGCGACCTGTGGATCGCCACCTGGTCGGGCGTGAACCGGGTACGTGCCGGCAAGCTCGACGACAAACGCGCCTGGGAGCTGCACACCGTCGCCAGCACCAGGGGCGGCCTGCCCAACGACTGGGTCTACGGCCTGGCCGAGGGCCTGAAAGGCGACATCTGGCTGGCCACCGAAGGTGGGTTGTGCCTGTTTCGCGACGCTGCGCCCGGTGCTACCACCACCGCGGGGCGCTGGCAGAACTGGAACCACGCCGCCGGTCTGGGCGCCGACTACGCGCTGGTGAAGGACAACATCCAGTTCAACAGCGACCCAGGCCAGGCCTCGGAACACCACGCCCGCCAGAAGGCCGAGATGGGTCTGAGCGACGTCACCGTGGCCTACAACCCCAACTATGTGGTGGCGCTGGCGGTCGACGCCGCCGGTGTCGCCTGGGCCGGCACCTGGGGCGGCGGCCTGTCGCGTTACGACGGCCAGGCCTGGCGCCACTACACCGTCACCGACGGCCTGCCCGGCAACCATGTCTTCATGTTGCAGACCGACGCCGCCGGTGAGTTGTGGATTGGCACCAACCAGGGTCTGGCGCGCAAGACGGCGAGCGGCTTCGAGGTGATGACCAGCCGCGATGGCCTGTTCGGCGACGCCGTGTTCGCCATGGCCAGTGCACCCGATGGCAGCTTGTGGGTCGGCAGTTACGGTGGTGTGGCGCGGCTGGCGCCGCTGGCCATGCCGGCTGCTACGCGCGGTAGCGGCGCCACCGGCAAGGCCGCGCCGTCCGGTGGTGCTGCGCCACCCGTCACCCGTTGAGGTCGGGCCGTGAACCCCTCGATGCTCGGTGAACTGCTGGCCGCCGACGGCAGCGGTGGTGGCAGCAGCAACGGCGCCAGTGCCTTGCTGGCGAGATTGCTGACGATTGCCGACGACGCCGTGATCGTGGCCGACCGGCAACAGCGCATCGTGTTGTTCAACGAGGGGGCCGAGCGCACCTTCGGCTACCGGATGTCTGGTGTGTTGGGTGAACCACTCGCCTTGCTGGTGCCCGAACAGTCGCGCGCGGCGCATGCCCACCATGTGGCGGGTTTTGGCGCCTCGCGCCTGCAGTCCCGGCGTATGGGAGAACGGCGCGACCTGCAAGGCCGGCGTGCCGACGGCAGCCTGTTCGACGCCGAGGCGTCGATCTCGCATGTCGAGATCGACGGCGAGGTCTACTTCACCGCCATCCTGCGCGACGTGAGTGAAGCGCGCGAGGCCGAACGCCGCCTGATCCGCAGCGAGGCGCGATTTCGCGGCCTGGCCGAAGCCGCGCCGGTGGGCATCTTCCAGACCGACGTGTCCGGCCGCTGCACCTATGTCAACGACCGCTGGTGCGCCATCGCCGGCATGACACCCGACGAGGCGCGTGGCGGCGGCTGGCTGCGTGCGCTGCACCCGAGCGACCGGCCGCGGGTAGTGCAGGCCTGGACGGCAGCCATCGACCGCGCCGCGCCCTTCGACCTGCGGTATCGCTTCCTGCGGCCCGACGGCAGCGAGACCTGGGTGATGGGCAACGCCGTGGCCAGCCATGAGGCCGATGGCAGCGTCAACGGTTACCTCGGCACCGTGACCGACGTGACCGAAAGCCACCAGCAGGCGCTGGCGCTGGAGCGCGCCAAGTCCGAGGCCGAAGCGGCGGCGCGCGCCAAGAGCCTGTTCCTGGCCAACATGAGCCACGAGATCCGCACGCCGCTCAACGCCGTCATCGGCATGACAACGCTGCTGCTCGACACCGCCATGAGCGAAGACCAGCGCGACTTCGCCCGCACCATCCGCAGCAGCGGCGAAAGCCTGCTCGAGGTGATCAACGACATCCTCGATTATTCGAAGGCCGAGGTCGGCAAGCTCGAAATCGAGCAGCAGGCCTTCGACCTGCGCCGTTGCATCGAGGATTCACTCGACCTGGTCGCACCCCGCGCGCTCGAGAAGAACCTCAACCTGGCCTACCTGATCGAGGACGGCACGCCCGAGGCGTTGATCGGCGACGCCACCCGCATCCGCCAGATCCTGGTGAACCTGCTGTCCAACGCCGTGAAGTTCACGCCGCAGGGCGAGGTGCTGGTCACCGCCGACAGCGAGCACCTGGGTGACGAACGTTACCGGCTGCGCCTGGCGGTGAAGGACAGCGGCATCGGCATCGCCGCCGAACACCTGCCGCGGCTGTTTCAAAGCTTCACCCAGGTCGACCCGTCGACCACCCGCAAGTACGGTGGCACCGGGCTGGGCCTGGCCATCAGCAAACGCCTGGCCGAACTGATGGGTGGCAGCCTGGAGGTGGAAAGTGCGCCGGGCCACGGCTCGATCTTCCAGGTCACTCTCGAAGTGGTGGCCACGGCGCAGGCCGCGCCGGCCGAGTTCATGCAGCGCAACGCACCGGCGCTGGCCGGCAAACGCCTGCTCATCGTCGACGACAACCTCACCAACCGGCGCATCCTGACCAAACTCGCGCTGTTGTGGGGCATGGTGCCGTCGACGCTGCCCTCGGCGCTGGAGGCCCTGGACCGCGTGCGCCACGGCGAGCAGTACGACATCGCCGTGCTCGATGTCAGCATGCCCGACATCGACGGGCCCATGCTGGCGGCCGAGATTCGGCGTCGGCGCAGCGCCGCGCAGTTGCCGATCGTGATGCTCACCTCGCTGGGCCAGCGCAGCGCGGGTGATCTGCCGGCCGGTCTGGCGGCGTACCTGTCCAAACCCATCAAGGCGGGGCAACTCTTCGCCACCCTGGTGGCGGTGCTGCAGGGTCAGCAACTGCCCGGCAGCGTGGTCGCGCCGGCGCCGGTGCAGGCGCCGCTGGCCACGCGGCTGCCGCTGCGGGTGCTGGTGGCCGAGGACAACGCCGTCAACCAGCGTGTGGCGCTGCGCCTGCTGCAGCACCTGGGTTATGCCGCCGACCTGGCCGCCAACGGCCTCGAGGTGATCGACGCCGTGCAGCGCCAGGCCTACGACGTGGTGCTGATGGACATCCAGATGCCCGAGATGGACGGCCTGCAGGCGGCGCGCTGGATCGTGCAGCGCCGCGGTGGTCGAACCTTGGCCGACAACGCCGACGTCGGCAGTGATGGCAGCAGTGTTGGCAGCAGTGTTGGCACCGGTGTTGGCAGCAGTGAGCGTGGCAGCCGCAGCGACCACGGCGCCATGCCCGGCCATGGTGGCTTGCCGCGCATCATCGCCATGACGGCCAACGCCATGCCGGGTGACCGCGAGGCTTATCTGGCCGCCGGCATGGACGGTTACGTGGCCAAGCCCATCGAGCTGCAGGAACTGGCCGCCGCCCTCAGCCAGGCGGGGTTGCTGGCGCAACAGACCGACCGCGCCGACCGCACCGAGCCCGACCGTGTCATCGATCTGAACCGGCTCGAACACCTGCGCGCCATCCAGAGTGACAACCAGCCCAGCCTGGTGCGTGAACTGATCGACCTGTTCGTCGCCGACGCCCCGGGCCATCTGGCCGCCATCGACGAGGCCGTGCGTGCCGCCGACGCCGCGCTGCTGCGCCGCCATGCGCACCGCTTCCTGTCGGCCACACAGAACATCGGCGCCCGGCGCATGTCCGAACTCTGCGCCGACATCGAACGCCTGGCCCGCGCCGGCGACATCGCCTTGGCCACCCCGCTGGCCCAGGCCCTGGCAGCCGAACGCCAGCAGGTGCAGGCCGCGCTGCTGGCGCTGCGTATGCGGTATTGACCAGGCAGAGGGCAGAGGTCCGCGGCGCCGCACGACGCCAACGATCGAATGGCGGTTGAAGCGAGTGATCCGGCGCACTTCAGCCGGGTGCCGGGGCTGAAACGGTGTCCAGCCGGCGCCGGGGCCAGCCGATATGGCGGTGTCAGGAGACGCCGCCATGTCGCACCCCATCACCTCACCCGCCGCCGCTGCCCCCGGCTTCACACAGCCCGCAGGCGCCAGCCGTCCGACCACCCACCGAGGCGTGGGCCCCGGCATCAAGCCGTACGCCCGCTCTGCCGCGTTTGCCGCCGGGCTGCTGCTGGTCACCAGCGGTGCCTGGGCCGGCCCACCCTGGTTGTGCAGCCTGAGCGACGAGGCGACCCGGCTCGTCTGTGTCGTCGATCGGGATGAACCGAACGAACTGGCCTCGCCCACCGATCCGTCGACGCCGGCTCGGGCCAGGCCGGCAGCGGGGACCACCACGACCGCGACCTCGACGACGACCGCCCAGACCACCCGGGTGGTCAACGGCACGGCCTTTCCGCTCGACCAGGCGCGGGTCTACACCGTCGAACTGTTTGCGCCCGCCACCGAACGCGAGTGGGTCGAACAACTCGCCCGCGCCACCATTTGTTACCGCAGCCCCGGCTGCGAGGTCGTCGTCGTCGGCATGGACGACCCGGCCAGCGCGGCAGCACCCGCGCGCAGCAGCACCACGGTCGCCCGGTTGACAAGCCCGGGCAGTTAGGCTCGCCCGGGCACAAACGTGCCTTACACCGCCGCCAGCGCCTGATCCAGATCGGCCAGCAGATCGTCGATGTGTTCGATGCCGACCGACAGGCGAACCGTGTCTTCGCTCACGCCGGCTTTCTCGAGCTCAGCCGGATTGAGCTGGCGGTGCGTGGTCGACGCCGGATGGGTGGCGAGCGACTTGGCGTCGCCGATGTTGACCAGGCGGGTGAAGAGATCGAGCGCGTCGAGGAAACGGGCGCCACGTTCACGTCCACCGCCAGCCGCACCCTTCAGGCCGAAGGTGAGCAGGCCGCTGGCCTGGCCGCGCAGGAAGTACTTCTGCGCCAGCGCGTGGTCGGGGTGGGTCTCGAGACCGGCGTAGTTCACCCAGCTGACCTTGGCGTGTGCCTGCAGATGTTTCGCCACGGCCAGGGCATTGGCGCTGATGCGTTCCATGCGCAGCGCCAGCGTCTCGATGCCCTGCAGGATCAGGAAGGCGTTGAACGGCGAGATCGCCGCGCCGGTATTGCGCAGCGGCACGACGCGGGCGCGGCCGATGTAGGCGGCCGGGCCGAGCGCTTCGGTGTAGACCACGCCGTGGTAGCTCACGTCCGGTTCATTCAGGCGCTTGAAACGTTCCTTGTGCTGGGCCCAGGGAAACTTGCCGCTGTCGACGATGGCGCCGCCGATGCTGTTGCCGTGGCCGCCCAGGTACTTGGTGAGTGAATGCACCACGATGTCGGCGCCGTGTTCGATCGGCCGGCTGAGGTACGGCGACGGCACGGTGTTGTCCACGATCACCGGCACGCCGTGGCGGTGCGCGATCTCGGCGATCTTCGCGATGTCGGTCACGTTGCCCTGCGGGTTGCCGAGCGATTCGACGAAGACGGCCTTGGTGCGGGCGTCGATCAGCGCCTCGAAACTTTCGGGCTGACGGTAGTCGGCAAAACGGGTCGTCACGCCGAACTGGGGCAGCGTGTGGGCGAGCAGGTTGTAGGTGCCTCCGTACAACGCGCTGCTGGCGACGATGTTGTCGCCGGCTTCGGTGATGGTCTGGATGGCGTAGGTGACCGCCGCCTGGCCCGAGGCCACCGCCAGGGCGGCGATGCCACCTTCGAGCGCCGCGACGCGCTGCTCGAGCACGTCCTGCGTCGGATTCATGATGCGGGTGTAGATGTTGCCCGCCACCTTCAGGTCGAACAGGTCGGCGCCGTGCTGGGCGTTGTCGAAGGAATAGGCCGCCGTCTGGTAGATCGGCACCGCCACCGCTCTGGTGGTGGGCTCGGGGCTGTAGCCGCCGTGCACGGAAATCGTCTCGAAACGCCAGTTTTCGTGGCCGGTCTTGTTCGCCATGGGGTGGGCTCCTCGGTGGGTATCTGGTTGGGGCGTGCAGGCTAAGGCCGGCGGCGCTTGTGCGCAACTACACAAACCTCATGTGCTCATGCGGATCGGGTCGTAGGCAAGGCGCTCGTGCTCGACTGTGTACGCTGACGGACAAATTCAGCACTTCGTTGCAAGTCGGCCAGCCGCCGTGACAAGGGAACGCCTCGGCAGATCAAGTTGATCTCGTGCGCGACGAAACCCCGGATGCAAATATCGCATCCACACCGTGTCCACCCTGCCACCTCCACCTCCACCCGACCTGCAGCGCCTGGCCCTGCTCGATCTGGCCCAGCGTGCGCGTGGCGGTCTGGCGCTGCACCTGGCGCTGTGGCTGCTGATCGGTGTGTTCAGTGGGCTGGCCGGTCGGTCGCCACTGCTGTTCTGGCTGACCGGCATGACCTTCGGCGCGAACATGGTGGTGCGCTGGTGGACCGAATCGCATCTGCCCGACCGCTCGTCGACCGATCTGCCGCTGGCACGCGCCAGCTTCGTGGGCCTGCTGCTGGCCAATCCACTCGTGTGGGGGCTGGCCTGTGCGGCCGAGAGGGCTCGACCGAGCGGCACACAGGCCGGCGACTGGATCTGGTTCACCCTGACGGGCGTTGCCGCATCGGGTGGCATTTCGCTGTCGATCGATCCCCTCGTTCGGCGCTTGTACGCGGCGCTGGCCGTGTTGCCGCCCTCGCTGGTGATGCTGTTGTTTCCGCACGGCGACCGAGGCTTTCACCTCGTCGCCGTGCTGCTGTTCCTGCTCTACGTGCGGCATTCGTCGCGGGTGGTGCACACCGACTACTGGTCGGCGGCGTGTGCGCGGGCCGAGCTCGAACAACGCGCCCGCGAGCTGGAACTGATGAGTTGCACCGACACCCTCACGCAGGTGGCCAATCGCCTGCATTTCGATCGGCGGCTGGCGCAGGAATGGGCCCGCGCCCGGCGCGAGCGCACACCGGTGGCGCTGATGATGATCGACGTCGACCACTTCAAGCGGGTCAACGACGAGTTCGGCCATGCCTTCGGCGACACCTGTCTGCAGGAGATTGCCCGCGCCTTGCGCGCAGCACTCACGCGCCCTGGCGACTTGCTGGCGCGATACGGCGGCGAGGAGTTCGTCGTCATGCTGCCTGGCACCGACAACGAGGGGGCCATGCTCGTGGCCGAGCGGCTGCATGCGGCGGTCGCTGCACTGACCTTGCATGTCGCGACCCGGTCGGCACCGCTCGCAGTGCCGGTGGCCTGCAGCATCGGCGTGTTCGTGGCCGGCAATCCCGCAGCAGGTAGCCCTGCCTCGGCCCTGGAACACGCCGACGAAGCGCTGTACCAGGCCAAGCACCTGGGCCGCAACCGCGTGGTGATGCTGGCCGGGACGGCGTGATCCGGACGCAGCTGGTCGGCCGGCGAGCGCAGGCCATGCCGTCATGGTCGGCGGCCCGGTCCTTACGTTTGCCCGTGTTTGTGCAGGTGCGGCCGCTCGCGCTACAAGCGCCCGATGCGCCCGGGCAGGCCGACCAGCGCCGGATGCCTGACCTCGCCCAGGGCGCCCAGCAAGCCGCGCTCGGTCAGTTGCCGCAGTGCCTGCGCATGGGGCAGCACCGGGCCGTAGAAGGCGATGTGGTCGCCGCGGGCAATGAGCAGCGTGGGGAAGTCGACCACGTCGACGCCGCCGAGTGCCTCTTCGTCGTCCTCGATGTCGACCCAGAGCACCCGGACCCGATCACCGAACTCCCGCGTCACCGCGTCGAAGGTGCTGCGGTAGTCGTCGCAAGTGCGGCACCAGGCAGCGCACAGGCAGGCGATCAGCACGGGTTCGGCCGAGCCGTCGTGTGTGACGTTCGAGGTGACGTGATCGTCGTCGTGCGCGGGCGCAGCGGTCATGCCCAGGAGTTTGCCGCATCGGCCCAGGTACGCGCGCGGTTCCAGGGCGCTCGCCATCGGCGTTGGCCATGTCGATAGGCGATGGACGGCGCCCGGCGGGCGGATGCACCGGTGAGCCCGGCGCGACGGCATTGGCGCACCAGCTCGCCAGCTTGTCCGGTGGCCCGGCGGCTCGAAAGGCAGGACTCTGGCGGGCACTTGCGCGGCGGCTCACCAAGTTCGGCGAGACTCGCGGGCCGGCACGCCATGGGCCGGACGGACACCGACGGGCGGGCGTGATGTGGCGCAAGGCGTCAACTTGCGTTTACTCTCGGGTCCACGACTGCGCCGACACTCGGCAGCGGGCCTTGTCGGCCCGAAGTGTGCAACAGCCAGGAGGCAGCCTTTGACCGCGCCCGTCTACGCGAAATCCCTGCTCAACGATACCGACGGACTGCGTCGCGTCGATACCCAGCACCCCGGTGAGGCGTCGACCTTGCTCATCGACAGCGCGTCCGACCTGCCCCACGTCGACCGCGCCGGGGTCCATGCCTCGCTGGCTGGTGTGCCGGCTAGTCAGCCGCAGGCCGATGCCGCTGCCGCCAGCGGCGAAACGGGCCGGTTGCTGCGCCGCGCCCGCGCCGCCACCCCCAAGGTGCCGGGTTACCTGACCGAGGTCTACAACTGGGCCTACGTGCACCCGCGGGCACTGCATGTGTTCGAGCGCCAATGGCTGGTCAACGCCATCCTGTTCGGCAACTACCGCTGGCTGCGTGACCAGGCGCTGGCCATGCTGGGCAGCAGTCTGCCGGGGCGCAGCCTGCAGATCGCCTGTGTGTACGGCGACCTCACGCCGTCCATCGTGGCGCGGGTGCCGGCGGGTTCGTCGCTCACCGTCGTCGACGTGTTGCCACAGCAACTGGCCGGGCTGCGCCAGAAGTTGTCGGGTGTGCCGGGTGCCGAAAAGGTCGAGATGGTGCTGGGTGACAGTTCGGCGCTGCCGCTGGCCGAGCAGAGCTTCGATCGCGCCTTGTTGTTCTTCCTGCTGCACGAGCAGCCCGAAGACGTACGCCGCGGCACCTTGGCGCAAGCCATCGAGGTCCTCAAGCCCGGCGGCCGGCTGGTGGTGGTCGACTACCACCGCGCCCACGGCTGGCATCCGCTGCACTGGCCCATGAAGGCCGTGCTCGCCACGCTGGAGCCGTATGCGCTCGACCTGTGGCGCAACTCGATCGAACACTTCATGCCCGAGGGTGCGCCGATCAAGCTCGTGAGCAAACGCCTGCACTTTGCCGGGCTGTACCAGTTGCTCGAATTCGAGCGCATCTGACCCGGCGCGGCGAGCCGGTCGAGTCACATCGCCGCCCCGCTTCGCCCCCGCCCGAGCCGACGCCTGGCCTGGCCGGACGCTGATCCCACCCGCCGCCAGGCCACGGCGCCGGCACACCCCTGGAGACCACCGAGATGAAATGGCTGCGCCTGCGTCATGAGGGCCGCGACGCCCTGGCCCGCCTGGACGGCGACACACTGCATCTGCACGACGACGTCGGCGCCGACGTGCTGGCGGCCAACGCCGCACTCGGCACCGGCAAGACCCTGGCGCTGGCCGACGTGATGTCGGCCGCCAACACCGGCCAGCCGCTGCTGCCGCCGTGCCGGCCGAGCAAGATCGTCGGCCTGTGGAACAACTTTCGCGCCGCGGCGGCCAGGAACGGCTGGGCCGAACCGGCTGAACCGCTGTGGTTCCTCAAGTCGCCCAGCAGCCTGTGTGGCCACGGCGCGGCCATCCCGGCGCCGCGTGGTTACGACGGCCGCGTGGCGTATGAAGGTGAACTCGCCATCGTCATCGGCCAACGTGCCGCGGGTGTGAGTGAGGCCGACGCGGCGGACCACATCCTGGGCTACACCTGCGCCAACGACGTGACGGCCATGGAACTGCTCGGCCGAGACCCGTCGTTCGCCCAGTGGTCACGCGCCAAGAGCTTCGACGGCTTCTGCGCTGTCGGCCCCTGGATCGAGACCGACTTCGACGCCGCCGCCGCCAGCCTGCGCACCGTCGTCGGCGGGCGCGAGCGCCAGAACTACGCCCTGGCCGACATGTTCTTCAGCCCACACCAGCTGGTGGCGCTGATTTCGCAGAATCTCACGCTGGAGGCCGGCGACCTGATCCTGTGTGGCACCTCGCTCGGCGTGTTGCCCATGAAGCCCGGCAGCACGGTCGACGTGTCCATCGACGGCATCGGCACGCTGGCCAACGTGTACGCGCCAGCCGGCTGAGGCGCGGGATGTCGATCGACGCAGCCGTCGCTGCCTCGAAGTGCCGGCCCGGGCTGCGGAGCCGTCGAGTAGCGAGTCAGCCCTTGGCCGCCATGCCCAGCCGCTCGATGGTGGCCTTCTCGGCGGTGAAACTTTCGCGGGCGAACTTGGTGTACGCCTCGGTGCCCATGTAGATCACGGTCTGGTCGAACTTGTCGAAGGTGGCCAGCACGGCGGGGTCGTCGAGGGTTTTCTTGAACGCGTCGTGGATGGTGCGGGTGATGGCCGGGTCCATGCCCTTGGGGCCACAGACGCCGAAGGGTGAGTCGCTCACCGTCCGGTAACCCAGCTCGTCGAGGGTGGGCACATCGGGCCAGCGTTTGGTGCGTTTGCTGCCGTAGGTGGCGATGAGGCGAAGCTTGCCCGAGGCCACGTGCGGCGCCCAGCCGGTGGCGTCGCTGGCGGCCATGGTGTGGCCTCCCAGGATGGCCTGCATGTTGTCGGCATTGCCCTTGAACGGCACGTGGTTGAGCTGGATGCCCGCGCGCTGGGCGAACTCTTCCACCGCCAGGTGCGGGCTGGTGCCGGTGCCGGTGGAGCCGTAGTTGAACTTGCCGGGGTTGGCCTTGGCATACGCCACCAGATCGGCCACGCTCTTGATCGGGCCGTCGGCCGGCACCACCAGGCCGAAGGTGTAGCCGGTCAGGCAGGCGATCCAGGTGAAGTCCTTCAACGTGTCGAAGGTGGTCTTCTGCATGTGCGGGATACGGAACACGCCGTGTGGCAACTGGCTGAGCGTGTAGCCGTCGGGCTTGGCGTTGACCAGTTCGTTGGCACCCAGCATGCCGCCGGCGCCGGGCTTGTTCTCCACGATGATCTGCTGGCCGAGCGTCTTGGCGGCACTTTCTGCGATGGCGCGGATGACCGCATCGGTCGACCCACCCGCCGGCCAGGGGCAGATGTAACGAATGGGCCGGGCCGGAAAACTCTGCGCGGCGGCAAGGCCAGGCAGGGCCAGGCCGGCGGCCAGGCTGGTGGCGTGCAGGAACTGGCGGCGGTCGAGCGTCATGGTGGGTGCACTTTCGTGGTGGTGATGTTGTTGTGGTGGCGGTGACGTTGGCCGTGGTGCTGGCAGGCGCCGCCTGCCGAGCCGGGGTCCGGCTGGCCCCAGATCAGTCGGCCCTGGCGCCGCTGTCCTTGACGACCTTGGCCCACTTGACGATTTCGGCGGCCTGGAACTTCGCCAGCTCGTCGGGTGTGGAGATCGACGGCTCCAGGCCCAGGGACTTGAGTTTGTCCAGCACGTCGGGCAGCTTGAAGACTCGTTGCAGTTCGGCGTTGAGTTTGGTGACCACCTCACGCGGTGTGCCAGCCGGCGCAAACATGGCAAACCAGGTGGTGGCCTCGAAGCCGGGCACGGTCTCACCCACCGTCGGCACGTCGGGCGCGGCTTGTGAACGTGTGGCGGTGGTCTGCGCCAGCGCGCGGATCTTGCCTTCCTTGGCCATGGGCAGCGCCGACGGCATGTTGTCGAACATGAGCTGGATCTGCCCGCCCACCAGGTCCGGGATGGCGAACTGCCGGCCCTTGTACGGCACGTGCTGCATGGTTGTGCCTGTGAGCGACTTGAACAGTTCACCCGACACATGCACCGACGAGCCGATGCCCGGTGAGCCAAAGCTGAGCTTGTTCGGGTTGGCCTTCAGATACGTGATGAGTTCGGCCACGTTCTTGACCGGCAGATTGTTGGTCACCACCAGCAGGTTGGGCGCCGACGCCACATGGGCGATGGGGGTGAAGTCCTTCACCATGTCGTACGGCATACGTGCATAGAGCGAGCCGTTGATGGAGTGGGTGCCTACCGTGCCCATCACGACGCTGTAACCATCGGCGGGCGCCTTGGCAACCGACTCGGCACCGATGTTGCCGCCCGCGCCGGCCTTGTTGTCCACCACCACCGGCTGACCGAGCTGGGCCTTGTCGGCAAACAGCCGCGCCAGGATGTCGGGCGCACCACCGGGCGGGAAGGTCACCACCAGCCGGATCGGCTTGGTCGGCCAGCCGCTGCCCTGCGCCAGCGCCGGGCTTGCGCAAGCCAGGGCCAGCAGGGAGCTGCCGATCAATGTGGTCAGCCATCGGGTCGGTCGGTTCGCCATGGGCAAGGTCTCCTGAGTTGGGATGGCCAGCCGCGACGAGCAGTCATCCGTCGGCCGGGCGGCTCAGGATAGGCAAGCCCGGCGACGCTGTCGCCAGGGTTCGCCCGCATCGGCGGGGCTTTGCTCGCAAACCCCGAGAGTTGAAAGGCATGCATCGTCTCCAGCGGCAGATGCTGCACACATCGAAGTCGCAGGCTCGGCCGGGCCATGCCACGCAGACCGGCGATCGACGGTGCGGCTGTCGAACCGCCGAGCCGTTCACGGGCTCAGCCGCAGCAACAGGCTCAGTCAGCCTGGTCGGCCGGGTCACCCAGCCGGCCCTGGGCAGGCTCGTCGAAAGGTGGCAGCGGTGTGGCGCGGGCAAGCACCATCCACTGCGCAAAACTCAGGCGCATGGCGCGCCGGGGTGCGGCGCGGGCGAGTTCGAGGTGGTCGGCATGCGCGAAGAGCACACCGAACTCGGGCGGGATCTCGTCGGTGTCGGCGATGCCAGCCTCGAGCACATACCAGCACTGGCTGGCCAGCGCCAGGTAGGCGCGGCCCTTGTCGGGCTTGCGCAGGTCGCTCTGCAGGTCGGCGCGGCTGACCTTGATCTCGTGCACCGCCGGTTCGACATAGTCCTCCACACTGGTCTGGCGGATCGAGAACACGTCGGGCATGGCCATGGCCCAGCGGTGCGGCGGATAGGCGGGTGGGGGCGGCAGCACGTCGGCGCCGTCGGGCCAGGCGCCGGCGAGCAGGTCGGGGGTGTGGGCGCCCGCGGCGGTGTCGAGGGGTGAACAGGTCGGGTCGGACGCACTCGGGTCGAACGCCGTTTCGCCGGCCCTGCCGTCGACACCAAGGCCAGCGGGTGCGGGGGCTCTGGTCGGTTCACCCAGCAACAGCGGCGCGCGCAGGCTCAGGCCGCACCACACCAGGCGGCCGGCGCGCTGCATCTGCTCGGCCACACGGGCGACCAGCGCTTCGTGGGCGTCGAAGGCGCGGCGGTTGCGTTGCAAGGTGTGGGTGAGCGCCTGCAGGCCCGAGTCGGTCAGGCGCAGGTTCAGGCGGCCCTGTTCGTCCCAGGCCTGGCTGATGAGGCCGGCGGCCAGCAGCTCGACTTCGACCGTGTCGTGGCACGGCCAGCCGGCCGACCGCCAGAGCTGGCGCAGCCGGCGGCGCTGCGTCAGGGTCAGGTGGGCGAAGTCGGCCGTGGTGGAAGCGGTGGCAGCGCTGGTGGCGGCAGGGTCAGGCACAGGTGGCAGATGCAGCCGATGTGGCGCATCGTGTCGGGTGATCGGGCCGCGATGATGCCGCCCGGCGGGCTCGTGGTGTGAGCCTGTCACGTTATTGCCACCGCGGTGGCCACGGGCTCGCGGGGGCTTTGCTGCACTGCACAAGGGAAAACCCCATAATCGCGCCGGCCCCGCCACTCCTGGGGCCAGAGCATCACCCGGCCAACCCCCAGCCCCCAGGATCTCACCTTGAATCTGCGTTCACCGGCTGGCGCCGGCATGATGTTCGTGATCGCCGCCACGGCCTGTTTTGCGGCGCTCGACACCACCACCAAGCTGGTGGGCGCCACCGCGTCGGTGGTGATGGTGCTGTGGTTTCGCTACACCTTCCAGGCGCTGGTGACGGGTGGCACCTTGTGGCCCAGGCGCGGCATGGCGATGTTCCGCACCCGGTACCCGCGCCTGCAGGCCGCCCGTGCGGTGCTGCTGGTGATGACGAGTGTGTTCGCCTTCTACAGCCTGCAGGTGATGCCGCTGGGTGAGTTCACCGCCATCGTCATGCTCACGCCGCTGCTGATCACGCTGTTCGCCGGGCCGGCGCTGGGTGAACGGGTCACGCTGGTGAGTTGGCTGGCGGTGGGTGGTGCGTTTGCAGGGGCGCTGCTGGTGATCCGCCCCGAAGGCAGCGACTTCGACTGGGCGCTGCTGCTGCCGCTGGCGCTGGTGGCGTGCAACGCTGGCTTCCAGATCGTGACCAGCAAACTCGCCCGGCTGGACGACGCCGGCACAGCGCACTTCTACACCGGCTGCATCGGCGCGGCCATCGCCACCGTGGCGCTGCCGCTGGCCTGGCACCCGCCGGGCAGCTGGGCCGGCTGGGGCCTGCTGCTGCTGCTCGGTGTGCTCGGCACACTCGGCCACTTTTTGTTGATGCTGGGTTACCGCAGTGCAGCGGCGTCGAGCCTCACACCCTGGCTGTATTTCCAGATTGCCTTTGCCACCCTGCTGGGCTGGCTGGTGTTTTCACACACGCCGGATGCGCTGACGCTGCTGGGCATCGGCGTGATCGCCGTGTGTGGTGTGGCCGGCCAGTGGTTCGGCCGCCGGCCGGCGCTGGCCGCCGCGCGCTGATCACTTCGCCCCGTACAGTGCCTGCAGCCGCTCGCGTTGGCGCGGGCAGACGTTGACTCGCGCCAGATCACCCCGCACATGGGGCAGCGCCAGCAGGCGCGGGTCCATCACCCGGAACCACCAGCTCGGCACGTAGGCGATCGGGAACATGCCGAAGTAACCACTCGGCAGCTGCGGCAGCTGTTCGAAGTGGCGCAGTGACTGGTACCGCCGCGACGGGTAGGCATGGTGGTCGCTGTGCCGCTGCAGGTGAAACAGCGCCAGGTTGGACACCAGGTGGTTGGCGTTCCACGAGTGATGCGGCGCCGGTGTCTCGTACCGCCCGTCGGCCATCCGGGCGCGCAGCAGGCCGTAGTGCTCCACGTAGTTGGCGCTGGTCAGCTGCCACCAGGCGACCAGGTTGTGCACCAGCAGAAACGGCAGCATCCACCAGCCGAAGGCAACAAATAGCCCCAGCTGCAGCGCGATGGACACGGCGTACGACTGCAGCATGGTGTTGTGCCAGGTCCACGTCGGGTAGCCGTTGCGCTGCAGCCGTTCACCCTCGAGCTGCCAGGCCCGGCGGATACCCCCCGGCAGCTCGCGCAGCGCAAAGTGGTAGATCGACTCCCCCATGCGTGAGCTGGCATGGTCCTCGGGTGTGGCCACCCAGCGGTGGTGGCCGCGGCCATGTTCCACCGTGAAGTGGCCGTAGGCCGGCACCGCCAGCACCAGCCGCGCCAGCCATTGTTCGCTGCGGTTGTGTTTGTGGCCCAGCTCATGGCCGGTGTTGATGCCCAGGCCCGAATCGACGCCCGCGATGTAGGCCATCAGCAGCACGGCCCACCACGACAGATGCTGCGTGCCCACCCACCAGGCGCAGCCGATCAGCGCCACGAAGTGCAGCGGCACGGTGGCCCAGGTGAGCCAGCGGTAGTAGAGGTCCTGTTCGAGCTGTTCCACCACGGCTTCGGGCGGATTGTTCTCGTCTTCGCCCATCAGGAAGTCGAGCAGCGGCATCAGGCCGTAACTCAGCAGCAGCGGCAGCGCCAGCGCCAGCTGCCAGCCGGTGTAGGCGTGCGCCGCCATGCCGGCAAATGGCAGCAGCGGATACACCACCGACAGCGACCACGCCCAGCGTTTGTGATCGACATAGTCGACCGGCCGCCCGCTGCCGTCGTAGGCGCGGTAGTGATGGTTGGGCACGGTGTGTGGACGGTACGAGCGCATGGGTCGGGCTCTGGGCCGACTCGCCCGGTGGGCGTGTGGTGCGGGCCGAAGCGGTCGCACATGTTGGATGTGAACAACAACCGCAGCAAGCCCAGGCAACCCTGGGCCTGCGGCGAGCCGGGTCGTGGTTCGTGAGATTTTTCACATTCGAGAGGCGGCGCCAGGGCACGCCGGGTCGACCACCCAGCAAAAAAGCCGCCCGGTGGATGCCGGGCGGCTTGTGCAGGGTCAGAGCGGCGGCGCGTTCACACGCGCCGCGGCCGGGTCGGGTGGATCAACGAACCAGGGTGTTCGAGGCCGGCGACGGGGTGCCGGTCACCGAGGTGACGGCATTGGTGCCGGTGGTGCTGATCACCCGGAAGCGATAGGTCTTGGCCGGGTTGCTGGCCGGGATGGCCATTGTGGTTCTCAGCGTGGTGCGACCGGTCACTGCGGCCACCTGTGCCCAGCCAGTGCTGGCGGCGGCGCAGGCATCGGCCGGTGTCGCTTCGCAGCGCTGCACGATGTAACCCCCGATGCCGCCGCGGTTGGCGGCGGTGGTGCCGGCCTGGGCCCAGTTCAGCCGCACGTTGTTGCCACCGAGCACGGTGAAAGTCGGCGCGGCAGCCACACCGGGGATGCCACCGGGCACGGCCAGCACGGTGGTGACCGGGCCGGGGGTCGTGCCGTTCATGGCTGTGACCGAATATTCGACGATCCGGTTGGCCGGGCGCGCCGAGTCGGTGTACGACGTCACATTGGCGGCGGTGGTCCTCGCCGTGACGTAGTTGCCGTTGGTACGGGTGCCGTTGTTGGCCAGCGTGACGGTGCGACGCTGCACACGGTAGCCGGTTTCACCGGCGGTGGCGTCACCCCAGCTCAGCGCCGGCGGATTGGCGGTGATGGCGGTCACGGCCAGGTCGGTGACAGCGTTCAGCACCAGCGCGTCCTGCGCCACCACGGCGGCAGACACGGCCGACTGCGACACACCCGCCCAGTTGCTCACGTCCACGCGGTAGGTGTATTGCGTACCCGCCACCACGCTGGTGTCGGTGGTGGTGCGGCCCGCGGTGCCCTGGCCTGTCGAGCTCACGGTCGGCAACACCGCACTCACGGCAGCAAAGCCGCCGGTCGTGCCGGTGCGGCGGAAGACCTGGAAGCCGGCCTCGTTGGTCGAGCGGTCGTTCCAGTTCACCACGATCGAGCTGCCGGTGATGGCGCCGAACGCCACCTGGTTGGGCGATGACGGCACGGTGGGTGTCGTCTGCGCCGCGGAGGTGGTCGCGGTGCTGGCGTCGGTGATGCCGTTGATGGTGCGCAGTGCCACGACCTGGTAGGTGTGGGTCGTGCCCGCCATACCGTTCAGGTCGGCGTAACTCGTGCCGCTGACGGTGCCCAGCAGGGTGTAGGCCGCGGCGCCGAGCTTGCGGTAGACCTGATAACCGGTCGCGTCGGCGCTGGCATCCCACGACACGTCGATCCGGCGCTGCGCGCTGGTCGACAGGTCGAAGCGCGCCTCGGCCGGCGCTGCCGGCAGCGCCAGAGTGCTGGCGCTGAGTGTGGGTGAACTGTTGGCGCCGGCACCGTTGAAGGCTTCGATCTGGAAGGTGTACGTCGTGGACGGTGTCAGGCCGTTGACGACGACGCTGGTCGCGTTCGGGCCGATGTTGCCCGGCGTGGTGCTCACGAGTGTGCGGGCACCGGTGGGCGCCACCGCATAGACCTTGAAGCCGGACTCGTTGGACGCGTTGTCCTGCCAGCTGAGCATGATGGTGGCTGCGGTTGCCAAGGACTGCCCGAGCTGGCTCGGCGCGGCGGGTGCCTTCGAGCCTGCCACCCGCACCTGGGCGGTGGCGCTGCCGCCAGCGGCCGAGTCGACGTGCACGACGGCCGGTGGTGCATTCAGCATCACCCGCATGACCGGGTCACCGGCGGTGAACTCGCCGAAGTCGCGCAGCGTCAGCTTGGGTGCCTGGCGCTGGTCACCCGAGATGGCGCTGACCGACAAGATCTTGGTCGACGGGTCGTAGTCGGCCTGGGTGATGTCGACGAAGTCGACCACGTGTACGTTCAGCGTCGTGACGTCGGTGGCGGCAGCGGTGGCCGTCAGGACCAGCACCGGCGGCAGGGCTGCGGCGTCGGTCACCGGCACACTCAGCGAGTTGATCGAGCTGTCGTCCAGGGCCACACGACCCATCGTCAGCGCGTCGGGGATACGGCTGGTATCGACGGGGATGGTCGGGCCGTCCTGCACTGTCACGGTTGCCGCGGCGGTCGAGGTGGCGAAAGTGTCGATCTGGCCGGCGCCTGCCAGCGAGCGCGAGTAGGTCGTGCGGGTGGGTGACAGGGGGGTCTGCACCTTGCCGTCGTAGATCATGCCCTGCAGGCTGAAGGTGTCGGTCGACACCACGAACTCGTTGTTGCCGAAGTCCACCGGGTTGCCCGCGGTGTCCACACCGCTGACCTCCACCCGGTTGAAGCCGCAGGGGCTGCCGGTGACCGCGTAACCACCAGCACCACCCGCGCCGCCGTCGGCGACGAAGCCTGCAGGCACACCGTTGGCGGAGCTGCCCGTCGGCACCAGGAACGGACCGACCGGACCGGTGACCGAGCTGTTGGGTGCAAAGCCGTGGTCGATGGTTTCGGCCACGTCACGTGCGCCGGTTGCACCGGTCACCCGGAAGATGTTGATGCCGTAGGGATGTTTGACGGTATAGGTGCCGTCCACCGGCACGCCCATGACGAAGCGCATACGCAGGAAAGGGAACTGCGAACCGTCGATCGGTTCGTCGTTCGGGCCTGCTTCGAGGAAGGCAGTCTCGGCTGCGTAGACCAGCGTCAGGATCCGGTCGCCGGCGGCGTTGGCGACGCGGGCCGAGCCGTCCCAGTAGAAGGCCTCGCCGCCGGAGCCGATCTGCAGCGAGAACGGGTCGCTGGGCACGATCGGGTCGAAGAAGCAGCGGTCGGGGTCCAGGCAGCGCTGCACACTCAGGCCGGTGGAGTCGGTGAGGTACTCCGGAAAGCCATTGGTCGGGTTCAGCGGCCCGGTGGTGACTTC
The DNA here is from genome assembly GCA_016702605.1 of Candidatus Intricatilinea gracilis. GTDB lineage: Bacteria > Pseudomonadota > Gammaproteobacteria > Burkholderiales > Burkholderiaceae_C > Sphaerotilus > Sphaerotilus gracilis. Next base: position 730,330 of record JADJDQ010000001.1, on the reverse strand, counting down.
GGTCGCGAAGTTGGCGGCGTTGGCACCATTGGGCAGCACGCAGCTGCCGGCGGTGACCTGAGCCGTTGCGGCGGCGGCGTAGAGCTCGAGCGCCGAAGCGACCAGGGTGACGATAAGTTTGCGTTTCATGTTGAGATGCTCCCGATCACTGATTGATGACGGTCACGGGCCTGGAGGCCACGCCACCCTTGGTCGACACCACGGTCACTGCAGCGGGCAATGCCGCGGTGGTGAACGAGGCCGAGCCGTTCGTCAGCGAGGTGTTGTTGTGCTGCACCTTGAGTTCCGGCGCACCGTCCATGCCCGAGCCGTCGTCGCTGGATTGGGCGTTCACGGTCAGCAGGCAGGACTTGTTGGTACCGGAGCCCGAGCAACGTGCTTCGGCGCTGCTGATGGTCACCAGGTCACGCAAGGCCGACGTCTTGGTGTTGGGCGTCGACGGAATGCCAGGGTCGGCCGCGGTGACCGTGACGGTCGCCGGCAACGTGACCTGACTGGGCATGGGCACGTTGCCGTAGTAGCGGTGTGACTCCTTGGTCAGGTTGGCGGCCACTCCGTTGATCTCGACCGTGGCATTGGCCAATTGCGACGAACTGGTGCTGCCTTCGGCCAGCACGGTCACCACGTCGTTGCCGGCACTGCGCGTGTAATACGTGGCGCCGATGGCCAGCGGCACGTCGGCCACCGGGGCCAGCTTGCCCTGCACGGTGAACGTGCGGCTCGTGTACACATTGGTCGGCGCGGTACGGCTGATGGGGATGGGTGTCACGCCGTCCAGGCCCGTGGCCGTGACACGGATGAAGTTGTCGCCGCAGGGGCTGCCAGTGACGGTGGTCGGGGTGAGGCCGTCGCCGATGTACTGGGTCGGGTCGACGCTGCCGCGGTTGGTGGCCACCAGGAAAGGCGCCACCAGACCGGGCACGACGCTGTTGGCATTGAAGCTGATGTCGATCGGTTCGCTGATCTCCATGCGGCTCTGGCCGCCGCCCGGGCGAAGCAGGGTGTCGACCCGGTAAGTCTTGTTGCCCCAGGGGGTCTCGACCTTGTAGTAGCCGACCGCCGCGACATTGATACGGGTGCGCAGGCGCTGGAACTGGGTCTGGAAACCTGCGGTCACCTCGGGGCTGAGGAAGGCGGTTTCCACACCCATCACGATCACGGCGTCGAGGGGCGCCGTGCCGTCGGTCGTGAAGGCGTTGTCTGCCAGGTAATGAAATGCTTCACCGCCACGGCCGAGTGCCTCGGACAAGGCGTTGCCCGGCTCTACCGGGTCGAAGAAGCAGGGGGGCGGGTTGCCCAGTCCGTCGACGCTGTCGGTGCAGACCTGCAGCGCCACACCGTTCTGGTCGACGATCCACTCCGAGAAGAACCCGTGTGCATCGAGCGGGCCCGAGTTGAATGGTTTGTTCACATTGGCCGGGCAAGCCGCCACGAACAGCGGCGTGGCCAGAAAGCCTGCCGCCAGGATGGCCGCGTGGGCCAGTTTGCGCGTCTTCATCATGTTGGTATCCCTTGCGAGAAAAACGTTGATCCCTTTGCCCCTTGGGCAGCGGCCCGTGGGGTCATGCGGACAGAAAACGTCGTTGGCGTGTCGGGCGCCCGGTGCGTTCCTGGCCGATTCGTCGACTGACACCCGCATAACTTGGGGTGGGGCAATCGACGTCACGCTTTAGTTAGCGCAAGTCATGTGCCATCTCGAGCGAGTATTTTTTCGATTTCGGCCCTCGCCGTGGCCGGTAACTTTTACACGCCTAATCATTTGGTGATATTGCGAGTCGTTGGTGGATATACACACACTCGCAAAACCCCCTCGAATAAGCGGTCGTGAAATGCCCCAGCACGCCGGGGGATTTCGCCCAATTGGGTACCGTGAATATTCACGAGGCATCGCTGCGGCATCCGCATGCCGAGACGCCGCTCATGCACGACCCCGCGGCCGGCCGAAAAAGGCCACCAAACGCGCCGGAAAGGCCGCCGAACAGGCTTGCCGACGACCTGGCGCAACAGCCAGCGATGGGTGGCCCCGCCGCCGTGTTCATACCCCCCGATTCGAACTGCGTGATTTCACCCGATCGTGCGCTTTGACACTCTGCAAAACCACCAACTGTCGCCAGCTGCTGCCGAATTTGCCAGATGAGGGGGTATTCGATACCCCTCGGCGAGCTTCAGGCCGAAGTTATGTGTCGCCTTGCCAGTGCCAATTTCACGCTGCCGAAACCATCGCGACGGCAAAGCCGTCGAGGCGCTGCGGGTGATTATTCACACCAGCCGCCGGACTCCTCGCGGATGATTTTGCGGGGATGTTTTGCTCTGTATTGGCCGCGCCAGTGATACTACAGCCGGCGCGACTCGTGACGAATATCACGCATTCTTGTGACGCACCGCGTGCGGCAGCCAGACGCAAAAAAGCCGCCAGGCTTGCACCTGGCGGCTCGAGTGGCGAGAAACAGGCGACCGTTGCCGGTCGCGCTGTGACTTACGGGGCCACGCGGTTGGCGCTGATCGCGCTGACGCCGGTGGCCACCAGGCCCGTGCCGGCACCACCGACCGTGCGCAGACGGTAGCGGTAGGTCGTGCCCGAGGTCAGACCGGTGTCGATGAAGGAGCTGGTGCTGCGGCCGTCCACGGTACCCGTCGTGTTGACGGCCGTGCCGTTCACCTTGACGAAGTTCGTGCAGGTCGCACCGGCACAGCGCAGCAGCTCGTAGCCACCGACGATGGCCTGGGTCGTCACCGGCCAGGTGATGCGCAGGCTGCCGGCGCCGTTGGCGGCAGCAACCGGGCGGCTGGCGGCCGGCAGTGCACTGGTCATGGTGTAGCGGCTGACCGAGTCACCCAGCGTAGCGCCGTCCAGGGCCAGCACCTCGTAGCGCAGCAGTTGCTGCGTCGGCAGGATGTTGGCAGCGGACTCGCGGAAGGTCTGCAGGTTGGCCGCGATGTTCTGCGTCGTCACGGCACCTTCGGTCACGACGCCGGTGTCGGCGTTGACGGTCTGGGCGTAACGGTTCACGCGGTAACCCGACTCACCCGTCGAGTTGTCGACCCAGGTCAGGGTCGGACGGGTGTTGACCGTCGCCGTCAGGTTGGTCGGTGCGCTCAGCGAGGTCGGGCCGGCGACCACGGCAGCAGCCGAGATGGCCGACTGCACGGTGCCCGCCCAGTTGCTGACGTCCACACGGTACTGGTAGCTGCCTGCCACCACCGGGGTGTCGGCGAAGTTGCGCGCATTGGCCGCTGTCGTGCCGCCGCCAGCCGAAGCCGCCAGGACACCGCTGACCGGCGCGAAGGCGCCAGCCGGCGTCGCGCCGACGGCAGCCGTACGACGGTAGACCTGGTAGCCGGCCTCGTTGGTGGCCCGATCGTTCCAGTTCACCGTGATCGTGGTCACGCCGGCAACCGTCGACACCACCGTGGCCGGGGTGCGGAAGGTGGCGGACGTCGGGTTGGTTACCGTCCTCAGAGCGGCCGTTGTAGTCGCTGCGCTGGCGTCGGTGATGCCGGCGATGGTGCGCAGGGCGACGATCTGGTAGGCGTAGATGGTGTTGGCCACGCCGGTCAGGTCTGCGTAGCTCGTGTCCGTGACGGTCGCGAGCAGCGTGAAGTTGCCGGTAGTACCCGCACGGCGCAGGACCTGGTATTCCGTCGCATCGGCAACGGCGGCCCAGCTCACGTCCAGACGACGCTGCACGTCGACCGACGGCGCGAAGCTGGCGGTCGCCGGGGCAGCCGGCAGGGCCAGCGTGCTGCCCGTGACGGTTTCGGAGCTGGCAACGCCCGCGGCATTGAATGCTTCGACCTGGAAGGTGAAGGCCGTGGCCACGGCCAGACCGGTCACCGTCGCCGAGGTGGCGTTGACACCGGCGGTGCCGACCAGCGTGCGAGCGCCAGTGGGGGCGACCGTATAGATGTTGAAGCCGGCTTCGTTGGACGCGTTGTCCGTCCAGCTCAGGGCCACCGTGTGGGCAGTAGCTGCGCCAACGACGGGCAGGCTGGGCGCCACAGGGGGGACAGCCGCGATCACACGCACCTGGGCCGAGGCGGTACCACCGGCAGCCGAGTCCACGTGCACCACGGCCGGGGGAGCGGCGGTGGTCAGCGTGAAGGAGCCGTCGGCAGCAACTGCACCCAGGCCACGCACGGTCAGCGACGGGTTGGCGCGCTTGTCGCCGGACGAAGCCAACACGCGCAGCGTGCCGTCGGCAGGGTCGAAGTCGGCCTGGGCGATGTCGACGAAGTCGACCAGCTTCAGGTTCAGCGAACTCGGATTGAACTGCTGCGCGCCGCCAGCCGTGAGTGTGGCCGTGTCGGTTGCGGTGACCGTGACGATGGGCGGCATGGCCGACGCGTCGATCACACCGACAGCGGCGGAGTTGATGCCTTCGGCGACGGTGGCGCCTGTGGGCGTCATGTCGGTGTGATCCAGCGTGACGGCTTGCGGGATGCGGCTGCTGCCAACCGGGATAGTCGGGCCGTCGATGATGGAGACACCAGCGGCGGCAGTCGAGCTGGCGAACGCTTCGACCTGGCCAGCGCCAGCCAGGGTGCGCGAGTAGGTCGTGCGGGTCGAGTTGATCGGGGTCTGCACGCGACCATCGTGAATCTGGCCCTGCACCACGAACAGGTCGGTGGTCAGCGAAGTCTGGCCACCACCGAAGTCGATCGGGGTGACGCCGTCAGTGGCCACACCGGTCAGCGTGACGGAGTTGAAGCCCTGAGCATCGGCAAAGCACGGGCCGCCCTTGGCGCGAATCTGCAGGCCTGCGCCACCGTCGCCCAGGAAGCCGGCTTGGGGATAACCCTCGCCGATCAGGAAGGGGCCGACATTGCCGGTGGTGCTCTGGTTGGGGGTCAGGCCACGGTCATACGAGACGAAAATGCCGCGGTTGCCGGTGGCACCCACCACGGTGAACTGCTCGGTGCCGTAGGGATGGGTCAGGGTATAGACGCCGTCGGCCGGTGCGTCGAAGACATAGCGAAAGCGCAGGAAGGGAAACTGGGTGCCGTCCAACAGATGGCCTTCGGGGGTTTCGCCCAGGAAGGCGGCTTCGGCAGCCATCACCAGCTTGAACACGGCGTTGCCGGCCTGGTCGCTCAGGATGACGTCGGCACCCCACCAGAACGACTCACCGCCGGAGTTGATCTGGATCGACAGCGGGTCTTCCGGGTTGATAGGGTCGAAGAAGCACCGATCCGGATCCAGACAGCGCTGCAGGGCCAGGCCGGTGGCGTCGGTGACATATTCAGGGAAACCCGTGACCGGGCTGAGCGGGCCAGCCGTGACTGCCGTTGCGGCACTTGCCGACTTGGCGGTGCCTTGGAGATCGCAGGTTTGGGCGGTGGCCGACGCTGCGTAGAGTTCCAGCGCCGAAGCGACCAGGGTGACGATAAGTTTGCGTTTCATGATTCTTGGCTCCGGATCACTGGTTGACGATGGTCACGGGCTTGCTGGCCTGGCCGCCGAAGGCGGATCGGACAGTGACGACACCGGGCACGGCGGCCGCATTGGTGGCGGCAACGCCATTGGTCAGGGGGGTGTTGTTGTTCACCAGTGTCAACACGGGTGCGCCGGACGGGCCGGAACCGTCGTCACTCGACGAGGCATTGACCGTCAGCAGGCAGCCGGTTCCCGCCGAGCAGGTCGCCACGGCGCTGGTGATGGTGACCAGGTCCTTGACGGCAATGTTGGACTGCACGTTCGGCGTGGACGGGCGGCCGCCGTCGGTCGTCGTGACAGCGATGGTGGCGGGCACCGAGGTGACCGGCGTCGAGGCAAAGAAGCGAGCACCGTCGCGGGCAAGTGTGACCGTCGGCGTGGCGGCACCGGCGATGGCGGCCGTGACTTCGGCGCTGGTGCTGGTGCTGCCGACGACGATGGTGTTGACCCTGGCGTTGCCGCCAGTGCGGGTGTAGTAGGCCGCGTCGACCGACAGCGGCACGGCTGCCGCCGGGGCGATCTTGCCGAACACGGTGAACTGGCGGTTGATCAGGACGTTGGAGCCGCCGTTGATGTCGATCGGGGTGGCATCGTCAGGGGCGAAGGCCGTGACCTTGACCCAGTTCTCGCCGCAGGGGCTGCCGGTCACGGTGGTGGGTGTGAGGCCGTCACCGATGTACTGCGCAGGATCCACACCGCCGCGGTTGTCGGCGATCAGGAAAGGTGTGATCAGGCCGGCGTTGGGGCCGGGCGCGAAGGTGATGTCGATCGGCTCGGAGATCTCCGAACGGTTCTGGCCGTTGCCCGGGGGCAGCAGGGTGTCGACCACGTAGCGGCGCTTGCCCCAGGGCGTCTCGACGTAGTACACGCCGAGTTGGGCCACGTCGATGCGGGTGCGCAGACGCTGGAACTGGGTCTCGAAGCCGGGGGCGGGCGGATCGCTCAGGAAGGCCGACTCGGCGCCCATCACGATCACGGCGCGCAGGGCCTGCGCACCGGTGGCGTCGACGGTGTCGAACACGCTGTCGGCCAGGAACCAGAAGGCCTCACCGCCGCGGTTGAGCGCAGCAGAGTAGGGTGATGCCGGGTCGACCGGGTCATAAAAGCAGGGCGGCGGGTTGCCCAGGCCGTCCACGCTGTCGGTACAGATCTGCAGGCCGACACCGTTGGAGTCGACGACCCATTCGGAGAAGGGGCCGGTCCAGGTGCCCTCGGCGGGCTGCTGCATGATCGGGCCGGCCGTGAACGGCTTGGCTTGATCGACAGGGCATGCCGCAACGAATAGCGGCGCGGCCAGAAAGCCTGCCGCCAGGATGGCTGCGTGAGCCAGTTTGCGCGTCTTCATCATGTTTTTTCCCTTGCGAGAGGTACGTTGAGCCCGTTGCCCTTCGGGCATCGGTCCCGGTGGGCGTTTTGTGCTGGAACCGAGACCTTGCGGTGGCGTCGATCGGGTTCCCGGCTGATTCGTCCGTGGCCGGTTCCCTCGAGATTCGTGGGGCCCGGCGGGGACGTCACGCCTCTATTACCGCAAGGGGTGTGCCAGCTCGCGCATTCTTGAGTCGGGTTAAGAAAGTGAGAACCATGTCTCACTAAGGGTAGTTAAGAATGGGATGTCATCCCATTTTGATCAACAGTATCACTTTATATACCCCCCTTATTCGGGGGATGTGGGCCAAATGGCCCGCAACGCTGGGTGATATGCCCACGCAGTGTGTCATTCCGTCTTGATCGGAAACAAGTTTGCCGACGCCCGGGTCGGATATCCAAGCTCTGCCGGCTTGTCCGGTGACCCGACAGCAAACTCGGCCGAAGTCCCCGAACCTCGCGCCGAGGTCGGTTCGCTGACTCTTCGGCGACGGGCCTGCGACCTTTCGCCGCGGCTTGCGCGACGATAGCAAGCTGTTGATTCGAAAAAGAAATCCAATCTCTCGCAGCAACTCCTGATGTCCGTTCACGTGCTTCGTTTCGAGGTCTGGAGTGCGAAGAATGTCACACGAACATGTGGTATTTCAGCCTGTGAGGCGGGCTGCGGGGGCTGGAATTGAGGTAATGAACATGCAATGGGATGATTACCCATTAATTTGTCAGATTCGCAAACACATTCATGGAGATACACCTGGGCACACCACTCGCCAAACTCGTTGTCTGGCTTGGGCCGATACGCCGCGACAGGCCCGGGGCCCCGCCGATGCCGGTCCGGCGACAAGAAACGAAACACGCCGATACCGCGCTGCAAGGACGATCCGGTGGCCCGGACGCGACGATGGCGCCCTGTTCAACCCACCTGTCCGCACCGACGGATCGGGCAACTCGACCGGAGCACCCATGACTGTCAAGAACCTGTTTAGCCGGATGTCACTTCACAAGGGCCTGCGCCGCGTCGTGCTGGCCGTGCTGGGGGCCGGCCTGATCGCGGGCGGCCTCACCGCCTGTGGCCACGCCAGCCCCTACCGCGGCGACATGAGCCAGATGAGCGCCGAAGACGTGAGCCGCATGCGCCAGCGCATGTCCGACCGGGTCGCCAGCCGGCTCGACCTGGACGCCGCCCAGAAGCAGCGCCTGGGCGTGGTGCTGGACAAACTCGCCGATCAGCGCAAGGCCTTGATCGGCAACGACGGTGATCCTCGCGCCAAGGCGCGCGCCCTGCTGGCCGGCAACACCTTCGACCGGGCCGGCGCGCAACTGCTGGTCGACCAGAAGACGGCCGCGGTCAAATCCGGCTCACCCGAGCTGATCACTGCCTTCGGCGACTTCTTCGATGGCCTGCGCCCCGACCAGCAGCAAAAGGTGCGCGAGTGGATGGACAAACGCGGCGGCCATCGCTGGTTCGGCCGGCAGGGCGATCGCAGCGCGCCAGCTCCGGCGGGCGGCGACACGGCGCCCAAGCAATAGCCAATAGCCGGCAACAGCCCGGCAACGGGCGAAAGGCGACGGGCGTCAACCCTGTCGCCCGTCCATCACGGCGCCATCCCGCGCCATGGCACGATCACGCCATGCCACGCATCCTCCTGATCGACGACGACGAGTTGCTTGCCGCGCCGCTGGCGGCCTACCTGAGCCGCTTCGGCTTCGAGCTCGAAGCGTCGACGCGGCCGAGCGACGGCCTGGCGCGGCTCGAGGCCGGTGGATTCGACGCCGCCATCCTCGACGTGATGCTGCCCGAGATGGACGGCTTCGAGTTGTGCCGGCGCATCCGCCGCCATCCGGACGACCACGTCGCCCAGTTGCCGGTGGTGATGCTCACGGCGCGCGGCGAGCTGATGGACCGGGTCGTCGGCCTGGAAATTGGCGCCGACGACTATCTGCCCAAACCGTTCGAGCCACGTGAACTGGCGGCGCGTCTGCAGACCGTGCTGCGCCGTCAGGCTCGCCCGTCGGCGGTGGTGGTCGAACCTGTGTCAGCGCGCAATGCGCCGCCACGCCAGCGGCTGGAGTTCGAGGGCCTGGTGATCGATCAGGTGCGCCGCGAGGTCACCCGCCAGGGTGACCTGGTGGCACTCACCAGTACCGAATATGAACTGCTGTGCTTGCTGGCGCGTGAGCCGGGCCGGGTGTTCAACCGCGACGAGATCCTCAACAGCCTGCGCGGCCACGAGGCCGACCTGTACACCCGAGCGGTGGACATCCTGGTGAGCCGGGTGCGCCGCAAGCTCGAGCCGCTGGACGTGATCAAGACGCTGCGCAACGCCGGCTACACCTTTGCCGGGGCGCCGGTGTGAGTACTCGCCTGCCCCGCTGGCTGCGCCAACCGCGCTGGGCACGCCAGTGGCGCCATTCGCTGCGCATGCGGCTGGTGCTGGTGTTCGTCGTGCTGGGCCTGGCCATGAGTTCGGTCTTTGTCTTTGGCATGCAGCGCGCGTTGTCGGGCGGCTGGCGCGAGCTGGTGCGCCCACTGCTGAGCGACTACGTCGATCGCCTGGCCGCGGACATCGGCAGCCCGCCGGACCTGGCTCGGGCGCTGGCCCTGGCCGAGCGCCTGCCGATCTGGGTGCAGGTGCGCGGGCCGAGCGTCAACTTCGACACCCGCGGCGAGATGGCCGCCCGTCTCGACATCGACGGCCTGCCACACCCACACCCCGAGGAGCTGCGCGGTGCGGCGCGGCGCCCGGATGTACCGGCCCTTGGCGAGCCGCGCCCGGTCGCCTCTCCCCTGAACGAGCCGACCACACACGTTCCGGCGCTCGTCACGCCGCCAACGGGCGCCACCGCTGCGCCCGACTCGCAGGCGAGCGCCAGTCAAGACGAGTCGCGTGACACACGCCGGCCGCCCTTCTGGCGCCCGCGTGAGCCCCGTGGCCCCGGCGAGTGGCTGCTGACCCGCATCAGCGCCGACGGCCACACCCTGCATTTCGGGCTCGACGTGGCGGACATCGAGCGCCGCCCGCGCACCATCGGCTGGTTGACGCTGGTGGCCATCCTGCTGCTCACGCTGGGCGCCTATGCCTACGTGCGCCGCTTGCTGGCGCCGCTGGCCGACATCGGCGCCGGCGCGCAGCGGTACGGCGGCGGCGACTTCGCCACACCCATCCCCGTGCGGCGCAGCGACGAACTCGGCGACCTGGCCGCCCAGGTCAACACCATGGCGCGCGACATCCACGCCATGCTCGACGCCAAACGGGCGCTGCTGCTGGCCATCAGCCACGAGTTGCGTTCACCGCTCACCCGAGCACGGTTGAACGCCGAACTGGTCGACGACGGCCCGGCGCGCGACGCCCTGCTGCACGACCTGGCCGCCATGCGCGACCTCATCACCGACTTGCTCGAAAGTGAACGCCTGGCCGCCGGCCACGCCGCCCTGCACTGCGAACCCACCGACCTGGGCGCACTGCTCGCCGCGCTGGTGGCGGAACATTGCCCGGCGGCCGTCGTCGAGATGGCTGAGCGGGATCAGGTGGCGCCACTGCCGCCCATGTCACTCGACGCGCCGCGCCTGCGCCTGGCGCTGCGCAATCTGCTGGTCAACGCACTGCGCCACGGCCGGCGTGACGGTGAAGCGCCGCGGCTGCAGATCACCCTGACACCCGGCCCGCGCGATCGACAGGCAGACCTGGGCGGTGACGGCAGCGCAGGTGTGTGGCTCAGCGTGCGTGACTTTGGCCCCGGCGTGGCGCCCGAGCAACTCGACTCACTCGGCCAGGCCTTCTGGCGCGCCGACACCGCGCGACAACGCAGCACCGGCGGTGTCGGCCTGGGCCTGTACCTGGTGCGCCTGGTGATCGAGGCGCATCGCGGCCGGCTGCTGTTCAGCAATGCCGCGCCGGGCCTGTGTGTCGACGTCTGGTTGCCGACAGCCGCGACGGATTGAGCCGAGATCGTCGAACCACCGATCGATCCGGTGTGAGGCGGCCGTGGCGCGGTTGCCGCACACCTGCTCGTGTGTGCCGCCCGCCTGTTCGACGCGGTTGCTGCTTACCAGTTCGTGGGTGCTGCGTCAGCTGCTGCGCGCGGCCATCAGTAGCCGACCGTGAAACGCCGGCCGGTGTGTGCCGGCGTTTCGAGCTCGTCGATCATGGCCACGGCGTAGTCCTCGACCGACACCTCGCTCTGACCGCTGGCGGCCACCAGCAACTGGTCGGTGCCGAGGCGGAACTGCCCCGTGCGTCGGCCGGGCTGCAGATGCGCCGACGGGCTGAGCATGGTCCAGGTGAGGCCCGATTCGGCGCGCAGCAGGGCCAGGGCATCGCGCGCGCCTTCGGCCGTGCCTTTCCAGGCAGTCGGGAAGGCGTCGGTGTCGACCAGTTGCACGCCGGGCGCCACCTCCAGGCTGCCTGCGCCGCCCACCATCAGCAGGCGTGGCCGGCCGGCGCTGCGCACCGCGTCGACGATGCTGCGTACACCTCGCACGTAATAGCCACGCACGTCGGTCTGGGCATGGCCACTGAAGGCGCTGATCACGGCGTCGACGCCGCTGAGCGCTTCGGCCAGGGCATGGGGGTCGAGCACGTTGACCTGGCGGACGTCCAGATGGGCCGCTGCTGCGAGCTTGGCCGGGTTGCTGACGATGGCGCGGACCTGATGGCCGCGCGCCAGCGCCTCGATGCGCAAGGTCGAACCGATGAAACCGCTGGCGCCGATGAGTGCAATCTGCATGGAGAACTCCTGGGTGGATCCGTGTGAATCCGGGTGGATGAGTGACAGTGACGCCATCGTCGCGTTTGTGATTGATGCGATAAAGTGCCGCGGCCACCACACACTGTTTCACTTACCAGAACAATCGCCCCATGGCCGACAGCCCAGCCAGCGACATCGCGCGCCTCTCGTCGTTCATCGCCGTGGCCGACAACACGAGCTTCACCGCCGCGGCCGACCAGCTCGGTGTGGCCAAGTCCAAGCTGAGCCTGGATGTGCGGCGGCTCGAGGTTGCGCTCGGCACGGCGCTGTTCACGCGCACCACCCGCCGCGTCACCCTCACCGACGCCGGACGGGCGCTGCTCGATGCCACCGCGCCGCTGCTCGGTGGCCTGCACGAAGCACTGGCGCAGGCGTCATACGACAGCGCCGAGCTGACCGGCCGGCTGCGCATCGCCACCTCGGTCGACCATGCGGCGCAATCGGTCGCGGCGGTGGTGGCCGAGTTTTCGGCCCTGCACCCGGGCCTGCAGATCGACTTGCTGGCCAGCGACCACATCGGCGACATGGTGGCCGGCGGCATCGACCTGGCGTTTCGCCTGGGCTGGCTGCGTGATTCGAGCCTGCGCGCCACCCACGTCGGCAATTTCGACCAGATCGTGGTGGCTGCGCCGGCCTACCTGGCGCGGCGGGGCCGGCCGGCCCTGGCGACCGATCTGGCGGCGCACGACTGGGTGGCGCTGAGCCTGCTGCCGTCGCCGCTGACCTGGCAGTTCACCGCACCCGACGGCAGCAACTGCCCGGTGCGGGTCAGCGCCCGGCTGCAGACCGATTCGTCGGCGGCCTTGCGCGCCATGCTGGTGGCAGGCGCCGGCATCTCGGTGCTCGACGGGCTGTCGGCGCGTGCCGACCTGCAGGCCGGCCGGCTCAACCAGGTGCTGACCGACTGGCGCCTGCCCGGTGGTGGCATCCACGCGGTCTACCCGCCCGGGCGCCATGTGCGGACCAGCGTGCGGGCGTTCGTCGAGTTCTATCGCGCCGGGCTGGGTCAGCTGCCATGAGGTGACTCAGCCCGGGTGGTTCTTGCGGTATTGCGCCAGCTTGGCCTCGAGGTCGCGGAACTCCTCACAAGGCAACCAGCAGATCTTGTCGAGGGCACGCAGCTGCGCCTCGGCTTCGGCCACCTTGCCGACCTGCAGGTAGGCTTCACCCAGGTACTCGCGTGCGCCGCGGTGATCCGGGTCGATCTGCAGGGCACGTTCGTAATGGCTGAACGACTTGTCCATGTCGCCCAGGTGGCGGTAGGCGTAACCCAGGTAGTTCCACGCGTCGGCGTTGCGCGCATTGCGCCGCACCACCGCGCCCATGCGGGCCACGACTTCGGGCCAGGCCTGCTTCTTCACCGCCTGCACGCCGGCCTTGAAGTCAGGGTCGGCCGGCGCCTCGCTGCTCGAGGCGTCTTCGCCGCCCCCAGCTGCCTGGCTCGGCGGCGACGCCAGCAGGGCACACAGCGCCAGTCCCAGAACGAGTTCCTTCATGTCGACTCCCGATGCAATGACAACCATCCAGACAACCGTGCGGCTAGGCGGCACCGGCCAATCATCGACAAGCGCTGCTTGTCACCATGTATTCGAGCGCCTGCTGTTCCTGTGGCCGGGCAACATCTGGTTCGAATCTTGCCACTAGACTCGTCGACGCAACCAGATCGCCCCACATGTCCACCACCTCGGGCCGTTTGTCGGCCCTGTCTGCGCCGTCCGTCGGCGACAACGTCGAGGCGCGGCTGCGCTCTTTGCATCAGATCGCGAAGAGCCGCTACGCCTTCATCGACCGTATTGCCATCGCGCTGTACGACGCCGACCTCGACCTGCTCAAGACTTTCATCAGCAGCAACGGCGCCAGCGACGCGTTGCTGCGCTACGAAGCCCATCTGGCCGATGTGCCGTCGCTGCGCGAACTGATGTTGCAGCGCCGCAGCCGCGTGGTCGACGACATCGAGCAACGGTTCACCGCACCCACCGCTCACACCGAGTGGCTCAAGTCGCAGGGTTACTGCGCCAGCTACACGTTGCCGGTGTACCAGGGTGAGGTGCTGGTCGCCTTCCTGTTCTTCGATTCGCGCCAGGTCGGAGTCTTCACGCCCGAGGTCACGGCCTTTCTCGACCTGTTTGCCGAACTGGCCGCGCAGCTCTACCTGTCGCGCGCCAGTGCGGTGCGCACGCTCATCGGCGCTGTCAACCTGGCGTGTGGCCTGGCGGGCCAGCGTGACGTCGAGACCGGCCAGCACCTGCGCCGCATCGGGCTGTATGCGCGGCTGATCGCGCGCCGTCTGTCCGGCCGGTTGCGCCTGAGCGACGAATACGTCGAATACCTGCACCTGCTGGCGCCGCTGCACGACATCGGCAAGGTCGGCATCCCCGATCGCATCCTGCTCAAGCCCGGTCGGCTCGACCCAGACGAAGCCGCGCAGATGCGTAGCCATGTCGAACTCGGCGTGCAGATGGTCGACCACATGATCGACGACCTCGGCCTGGGTGGCGATCTGGCGGCCCGCATGATGCGCAACATCGTCGCCGAGCATCACGAACGCTGCGACGGCTCGGGTTATCCGCTGGGGCTGAGCGGCGACCACATCTCGCTCGAAGCCCGCATCGTCGCCGTCGCCGACGTGTACGACGCTTTGTCGGCCGTGCGGTACTACAAGCCGGCCTGGGATGCCTCGGCGTACATCGCCGAACTGCGCCGGCAGGCGGCGGCCGGCATGATCGACGCAGACTGTGTCGAAGCGCTGCTGGCCGATCCGGCGGCCTGTGACGAGATCCGCGATCGTTTCGCCGATCCGCTGGGCGCCCCGCCATTCGTCGACCACACCGCCTTCAGTGACCTGATGCTCTGACGGCCGCGGCAGGGTGCACCAGCCCGGTCGTGCATTTGCTGGCCGTCTGGCGAGCAAGACCCGCAAGATGTTGCTGCCGTAGCTGTTGTAGTGTTGTGTGCAGGGCGCAACGGCCTGGCCGCACGCCGGCAGCCTGTGCGCCGACGTTCGCTCAGGCCAGCATCGAGCAGGATCGGCCGGCCCGTTTGGCGCGGTACAGCGCCAGATCGGCTTGCTGCAGCAGCCGGGTCGGGCTGTGTGTGGCATCGAAGCCGGGCTCGATGTGGGCCACGCCGATGCTCAGTGTCACGACCGGCGCCACGGGTGAATCACCGTGGGCCAATGCGGCCATCGCCAATGTGTCGATGCAGCGCTGCGCCTGCGCCTGTGCTTCTTCGATGGTGGCGTGTGGCATCAGCACGGCGAACTCCTCGCCGCCGTAACGCGCCACCAGGTCGGACGACCGACGCGCACAGCCCAGCAGCGCCTGGGCGATGGCGCGCAGGCAGTCGTCACCGCTCAGGTGACCATGGCAGTCGTTGTAGCGCTTGAAGTGGTCGACATCGATCATCAGCAGCGCCAGCGGCACACCGTGGCGTGCGCTGCGTTGCCATTCTTCTTGCAGGCGGCGGTCGAAGTGGCGCCGGTTCGCCAGACCGGTGAGCCCGTCGGTCTGCGACAACTCGGCGAGCTGCTGATTGCTGACACGCAAAGCCCGCGCGTAGATCTCGCGGTCGGTGATGTCGGTCATCAGCGCGACGAAGCGGCGTTTCTCACCGACCGCAAATTCGGACACGGCCGCGTGCAGCATCAGCTCGCGGCCGTCACGGTGGCACACCGCCAGGTCCAGCCCCAAGGTGGGATGCAGCGGCAGAGGCGCCAGTTGTGTCACCGGCCGGCCCAGCAGATCGGCCTCGCGCCAGCCCAGAATCTCGGCGGTAGCCAGGTTGGCGCTGAGCACGTGGCCGTCGTCGTCGTAACTGACGATGGCCGAATGGGCCGTCTGGATCACCGCCTGCAACTCGGCACGGCTGGCGTCGAGTTCGGCATTCAGGGTGCTGAGCTGCTGCTCGCGGCGTATCAGTTCGGTGACGTCGTTGCGCACGCCGGCCACACCACCATCGCGGGTGATGCGTTCGTCGACACGTAGCCAGCGGTTACCGGGCAGCTCCTGCAGCACGGCACCGCGGGGGCGACGGTGACGATCCAGACGTTCGGCCAGCCAGGCGGACTCACGCCCGCGCGCCGCCGGGTACTGGTCGTGCTCGAGCCCGTAGCGCAGGATCGCCTCGAAGCCGGTGCCGATCTGCAGCACGGGCGCCGAGTTGGCGTACATGGCGCGGTAGCGGGTGTTGCACACGGCCAGCCGGTCGTCGGCGTCGTACAGCGCAAACCCGTCGGGCAAGGCTTCGATGGCGTCTTCGAGGCGTTGTGCTGCGGCCTGCGCAGACTGGCGAGCTTCGGCCAACGCAACACCTTGCTGCACCAGCTCGCTGACGTCGATGCTGAACGACAGCAGGCTGCCGTCGGCCAGGCGTTGCTCGACGATACGCCGCCAGCGCCCGTTGATTTCGCGCAGGATGGTGCCCTGTGGCTGGGCATGTTGGCGCAACCGTTCGGCAATCCAGTCTGCCTCGCGCCCGGCAGCCTGGGGCACCAGACCCGAGTCGACGACGTGTTTCAGGATGGCCTCGAACCGTGCACCGACGACCAGCGCCGGCGCGATGTCGGCGTAGAGCTGGCGGAAGTCGCGATTGCACAGCACCAGGCGATCTTCGTTGTCCCACAACACGACGCCGGCATCCATGGCGTCGATGAGTTCCTGCATGAGGCTGGCGCTGACCGTCGCGGCGGGCACGACCGTAGTCGTGGCCGCGGCGGCCGGTTCGACCACGTCGGCGGTGGTGACCGGCAGCGGCGGAAAGGTGATCTCGCGCGCCAATCGACCCAGGCGATGCCGGCCTTGCCAGGCCAGCGGAACACAGATCAGGCCCCAGCCCAGCGAGATGGCCAGACCAACTGGCCCGGCGTGGCCACCCGCACCGCCGTCGGCCAGCCAGAACAGCAGCAACACAGCGCCAGCACTGGCCAGCACGACCACCGCCAGGCTGCGCGCAAGTTGCCGCGCAAGCGCCTGGGCCGAGTCGGCATCCGCAGAAGGGGCGGTTGAGGTGGGCATCGACGACAGGTGGATCTGGCTCAGCGGCAATAGACACAGGTGAAGCGCTGCATTCTGAGGGGCAATGCCCGCCCGCAGCGGGTGCCGGCCGCTACAGTTTCATCTCGCCACGCATGCCACGGGCTGGGCGTGATCAATTCGCGTTGCATACCCCGCCCGACGTGGTGCGGCATGCACAGGTGTTTTCCGCGTGGGTCATCTGGCCGCCGTGTGGGTCAGTCGTCGTCTCCCCCCGGGATGCCGGCGGCGAACCAGGCGCCCGGCAATCCGGTGGTGGCGCTGACCGTGCGGACCAGCAACACCGGTGCGGCGCACGGGTTCGGCACGGGGTCACTGAAGCTGCCCTTGATCGAGAAGTTGCCCCTGGCGTCGAGCGGTGCAGCCGGCGAATGGGTGACGGTGGGTGGGGTGGGCGGCGTCGTGGTGGCGTCGGCATTGCAAAACAGCGACACCAGCACATTGCGCGGCCCACCACTGAGGCCGATGTTGTTGCCACCACCCAGCAACAGCCCCGAGCCCCTGGCCGACACCTTGCCCTCTTCACTGATCGTCGCGCGGAACTTGCGGATCACCCAGGGCTGGCCGCCGGCGGCGACACCGTGCACGATGTTGTTGGCGAAAGGGGTCGATCCGATGCCACCGCTGAACTTGAGAAAATCGTCACCCGCCGACGCGGTGCCGGCGCTTGTCAGTCCTAGCGTGGCCAGCACGATGGCAGTACACATGGATTTCATGGAGATCTCCGGTTTATCGCTCTTGTCGTGGAAATCCGGCGGCAGGCGCGCCACTGCTAACTACTGCGCCCAGGCAGACAAGGGCGCAACCAGGCAGCCGATCAGCACAGGTGTGATTTTTTGCACACCCGCTTAACCCAATATAAGCAAGCGGGGATGGCCTTTGAAAACACAGGCTCTTCCTGCCCCGGCCTGCCATTCGGCTGGTCATCCACGCGGCACCGCATGGGCAACTTGGGCAACACCGGCCAGTCTGGCCTAGGCAGCGTTGCTGGCGCGGCGCTCGCGTTCCGCGCCCACCAGGGCAGCACCGTAGAGCACCAGACGGTCGAGCCAGATGTCGAGCGACTGCTCGTCGCGACCCAACCTGGGCGCCAAGGTGTCGCGCATGTCGCGCCCCAGGTGCAGGTGCATGCCCAGCGCAGCGATGCACAGGGCCAGGCGGGCGAGTTCGTCGTCTTCGGCCTCGAGCCCGAGATGGCGACACAACAAGCCCATCAATGCGCCGTGGCCACTGTGCAGCGCGGCATCGCTCTGCGCCTGCCACAAGCCGGTGGGTTCGAGCAGTTCGCGCAGGTGCAGCTTCATGCACTGGCGTGACACGTCGCCTTGCCTGAGCGGGTCGACATAGGCCGAGAAGTAGCCGCGCAAGGCGTCATTCAGGCTCGATCCCGCGCCGCCCCAGGGTGAAGGCCCCTGATGCGGCAGCTTGTGCAGTTCGTCGAGCAAGGCTCGGTACAGCCCGGCCTTGTCACCGAAGTAATAACTGATGGCGGCGAGATTGGCCTCGGCCGCCTCGGCAATTTCGCGGGTCGACGTGCGGGCGTAACCCTGGTCGGCAAACAACCGCAACGCCGCACGAAGCAACCGCTCGCGTGACGGCTCCACGTCACCCGGCGCCACGCGGCGCTTGCCGCCTTGTCCGGCACGCGCCGCCCGGCCTGTGACGGCCCGGTTGACGGGTGAGGTGATATCGAGCATGCGGGGACTCTAGCAAACAAATCAAACGATTGACCTAGTGTGATTTACAATACGCCTTTCGCGGTCGATCAACTCTTCGGCTTTCTGCATGGGGCACCACCGCTTATTCGAGCGGCTGTTTCCGGGCAAAAAGCCACAGGCTCACGCAGCGAGCCTGCAACAGGGGACAATCGGGGCTTGCGTCATGTTCGCGTCGGCTCGTACGAGCTGCCGGACCCCGCCACAATTTCGCTGAGTACATATGGCCAAGGACGACATCAAGACCACCATCGAGGCCGACGGCCTGCGTTATCGATCCAAGGCGCCGGGCTCGCCGTTTGCTACCGGGCAGTATTTCGGTGCAGCGACCATGTCCTGCTTCCTGTGCGGCAAACACCGACCGCGCTCGGCCCTCAAGACGCGCAAGCTGCTGGGCCGTTCGCAATCTGTGTGTGCACCGTCGTGCAAGGCACTCGACGAAGCGGTTCCAGCCGCAGCGGCTGCTACCACTCCGCCGCAGGCCTGATCCTGCGCGCACCGCGCGGTGCCGTGGTGGCAACTCTGCCCCCTCGGTCCACGCTTCAGCGGCCACCCTTGCGGTGGCCGTTGGTTTTTCTGCTCACCATGTCTTGTGGTGTGCTGGCAGTTGGTTGCAGCGAACAGGTTGCACCGAGCTGGTCGGGTTACGTCGAGGCCGAGTATGTTCATGTCGCCGCGCCTCTGTCCGGCGCCTTGACGAGCCTGGCCGTCGCGGCAGGCCAGCAGGTTGGTCGGGGCGACGCCTTGTTCAGTCTCGACGCCGAAGCCGAAACCGCAGCGCGTGACGAAGCCGCGGCCCGGTTGAAGGCGGCGCAGGCGCAATCCGACGATGCCACCAAGGGCCGACGCGCCGAAGAACTCGCCGTGACCCAGGCTCAACTCGCCCAGGCGCGTGCGCAGGCCGAACTTGCCGCTGCCGACCTGGCACGCCAGCGCGAGCTCAACGATGAAGAGTTCGTCGCCCGCGCCCGTGTCGACGACGCCCAGGCCGCCGTCACCCAGACCCAGGCACGTGTCGCCGAGTTGCAGGCGGCACTGTCGGTCGGGCGGCTGCCAGCGCGCATCGACGACCGCGCGGGCGCGCAAGCGCAGGTCGACGCCGCCCGTCAGGCGCTACGCCAGGCCGAGTGGCGGCTGCGCCAGAAGGTGCAGGCCGCGCCCGTGGCAGCGCTGGTCAACGACACCTACTATCGTCCCGGTGAATATGTGGCTGCGGGCCAGCCGGTGTTGTCACTGCTGCCGCCCGACCAGATCAAGGCGCGTTTCTTCGTGCCCGAGGCCGACGTGGCCAGCCTGGCGCCCGGGCAGACGGTCACCTTGAGCTGCGACGGCTGCGGCGCGGCCATCCCGGCGCGTATCCGCCGCATCGCCAGCCAGGCCGAATACACACCGCCGGTGATCTATTCGAACTCGCAGCGCGCCAAGCTGGTGTTCATGGTCGAGGCCTGGCCCGAGCCGGCCGACGCCGCCCGGCTGCGCCCCGGCCAGCCGGTCGATGTGCGTCGCGCTTCGGCGACCACCAACAGCCTCGCCAGTTCCCCGGCCGCCAGCGGATCCAGGCCTTGAGCGTGAACGTCGCCCCGGCCATCGACGTCACCGGCCTGGTCAAACGTTACGGCGGCCGCGCCGTGGTGGACGACGTCTCGCTGCAGGTGGGGGCCGGGCGCATCTGCGGATTCCTCGGCCCCAACGGCAGCGGCAAGACCACCACCATCCGTATGTTGTGTGGCCTGCTCACGCCCGACGCCGGTGACGGCACCTGCCTGGGCCTGGACATCCGCCGCGACGCCGCCGCCATCAAACGCCAGGTTGGCTACATGACGCAGAAGTTCGGCCTGTACGACGACCTGTCGATCCGCCAGAACCTCGACTTCGTCGCCCGGCTGTTCGAGCTGCCCGGGCGCCGCGCCGCCGTCGACGCCGCACTCGAACGACTGGGCCTGACCGCGCGCCAGCACCAGCTCGCCGGCTCACTCTCGGGCGGCTGGAAGCAGCGCCTGGCGCTGGCCTCGTGCCTGATCCACCAGCCGCGCCTGCTGCTGCTGGACGAACCCACCGCCGGTGTCGACCCCAAGGCACGCCGCGAGTTCTGGGACCAGATCCACGCGCTGGCGGCCGACGGCATCACCGTGCTGGTGTCCACGCACTACATGGACGAGGCCGAGCGTTGCCACGACCTGGTCTACATCGCCTACGGCCGTGTGCTGGCGCGTGGCAGCGCGGCCGAGATCGTGGCGTCTGCCGGCGCCAGCGACCTCGAAGACGCCTTCGTGCGCCTGGTCGGGCAGGCGCAGGACAACTACACATGAGCGGGTCTGGCGCCCCCCCCCCCCCCCCCCCCCCCGGACTCCTGGTGAGCGGCCCGGCCCGCCCGCATCGGGTGACGACGCGCGGCCTGTCATGGCGCCGCATGCTGGTGGTGTTCATCAAGGAGCTGCAGCAGATGCTGCGCGACCGCCTGACCTTCGCCATGGCGGTGGGTGTGCCGGTGCTGCAACTGGTGCTGTTCGGGTACGCCATCAACACCGACGCCAAGAGCCTGCCTACCGCGCTGGTGAGTGCCGAGGCCGGGCCGCTGTCGCGCAGCCTGGCCACGGCGCTGCAGAACACCGGCTACTTTCGTATCACCCATCAGCTCAACAGCGAGGCCGAAGGCGACGCGTTGATCGACCGGGGCGAGGTGCAGTTCATGATCGTCATCCCGGGTGACTTCGAGCGCCGCCTGGTGCGCGGTGAACGCCCGGCCTTGCTGGTCGCGGTGGATGCCACCGACCCGTCGGCGTCGGGCAACGCCATCGCCGCACTCAGCGCGGTGGCCACACAGGCGCTCGACCGCGATCTGATCGGCCCGCTGCGCAGCTTGCGCGCCGGGCCGCCGCCGTTCGAGGTGCGCCTGCACCGGCGCTACAACCCCGAGGGCCTGTCGCGCTACAACATCGTGCCCGGCCTGATCGGCACCATCCTCACCATGACGATGGTGATGCTCACCAGTCTGGCCATGACACGTGAACGCGAGCGCGGCACCATGGAAAACCTGCTCGCCACCCCCGTGACGCCGGCCGAGGTGATGATCGGCAAGATCGCGCCCTATGTGCTGATCGGCTACGTGCAACTGGGCGTCATCCTGGGCGCCGCGTGGCTCTTGTTCGAGGTGCCCATGGTCGGCAGCATGGGCCTGCTGATGGCCATGATCGGGGTCTTCATCGTCGCCAATCTGAGCGTGGGTTTCACCTTCTCCACGCTGGCGACCAATCAGCTGCAGGCCATGCAGATGACGTTCTTCTTCTTTTTGCCGTCGATGCTGCTGTCGGGCTTCATGTTCCCCTTCCGCGCCATGCCGGAGTGGGCGCAGCACGTGGGCGAACTGCTGCCGCTCACCCACTTCCTGCGCATCGTGCGCGGCATCCTGCTCAAGGGCAACACCGCCGCCCAGGTGTTGCCCGAGCTGTGGCCCATGCTGGCTTTTCTGGCCGTGGCGGGTATCGTGGCGCTGGCGCGCTATCGGCGTACGCTGGACTGATGCGCCGCACCTTGCCATGATCGACATTGCCATGTATCGCTTCACCCAGTCTTTGCTCACACATTGCCTCGCCGCGCTGGTGCTGTTGATTGCCGCCATGGCCGGTTCGCCCGCACGTGCCCAGCAACCCTCACCCCACGCCATCGACATCCCGGCGTGGTTCACCGAAGGGTTTCTCGACTTTCGCGAAGAGGCTGCCAGCGCTGCGGCGCAGGGCAAACAAATGCTCGTCTACGTCGGTCAGGACGGCTGCCCCTATTGCCGCGAGCTGATGGTCAACAACTTCGCTCGCCAGGACATCGTCGCCAAGACACGCGCCAACTTCGTCGCCATCGCCCTCAACATCTGGGGCGACCGCGAGACCACCTGGCTCGACGGCCGGGTGATGAGTGAAAAGCAGCTGGCCAAGATGCTCAAGGTGCAGTTCACGCCGACGCTGCTGTTCATCGCCGCCCATGGCGCGGGGGAAGGCCGCATCGTGGCGCGTCTGAACGGCTACCAGCCACCCAGGCGCTTCAGCGCCGTGCTCGACTACGTGGCCGGCCGGCACGATGCCAGGCTGCCGCTCGGCGACTACCTGGCCTCACGCGCCGATCTGCGCGACGAGGCGCGCGCCACACTCACCGACGAGGCCTTTTTCATCAAGCCGCCACACGACCTGACGCGCCGCGCAGGCGCCCGGCCGCTGGCCGTGTTGTTCGAGACCCGCCACTGCCAGCCCTGCGACGAGATGCACGACCTGGGTTTCAAACGCCCCGAGGTATTGGCGCAGCTGAAACGTTTCGACGTGGCGCGGTTTGCACTCACGGACGCCGTGTCACTCACCACACCCACCGGCCGGCGTCTGGCCGCCAACGCCTGGGCGCGTGAGCTGGGTGTGGCCACCACACCGGCGCTGGTGTTTTTCGATGCGGCGGGCGCCGAAGTCTTCCGTGTCGACGGCTACACCCGGCCTTTCCATCTGGCCGGGGCGTTCGACTATGTGGCCTCGGGCGCCTACCTGCGCCAGCCCGAGTTTCAGCGCCACATCCAGACCAAGGCCGACGCGTTGCGTGCCAAGGGGCAGGCGGTCGACCTCTGGCGTTAGGCCCGGCCTGGCGCCGCCTGCGAGTCCAGCCGGCTCGGGTCTAGCCCGTGAAACCCTTGAGCATCGACAGGCCTTGCGACAACAGCTGGTTGGTGTCGAGCTGGCCGCCCGGCGTCAGGGTGTCGACGGCCTGGGGCAGAAACTGCGCCAGTGCGTTCGATGCGGCATCGGGCGACAGGCCGAGCTTCTGAGCGATGGCCAACACCTGCTCGCTGCCCAGCACGGCCTGGATCTGCTCTGCCGAGATCGGCAGGTTGTTGCCGGTGCCGATCCACGACTGCACCACCGGGCCCAGGCCCTTGGCGGCGAACAGGCTGACCAGGCCTTGCAGGCCCGCGGCGCCGCCGCCGTTGTTGTTGAGCAGGCCCAGCACCACATCCATCATGCCGGACGGCGCAGTGCCGCTGCCTCCCGACATGAGGGCGCCAGCGGCTTGAGAGGCGATCGAATCGAACAGGCCCATGATGAATCCTTGAAGTGACAGGGTGAAATGGCGGCAGGTTAGCCGATCGGGCCGATGACGGCGGGCTTGGTGCCCAATGGTGTGCCGCGCCGCTGGCCAGTCGCAGAGGTCTCGAGCCGGGCGATGCCGTGCCTGCCGATGCCGAGGTCTTGCCCCAAGCGCCGTGTCGTCACCCTGCGCCTGCGATGATGCCGGCCCACGGCTGCGACCCGGTCGCGGCACCCTACCGAGAGATTGACCATGCCCTACATGTTGCTCGTCGTCGAACCCATCGGCCAGCGCCAGACCCGCAGCCTTGCCGAAGGCCGCGCCGCCTACGACGCGATGCGCGGTTTTGCCGGCGAGCTGCAGCAACGCGGCCAACTCATCGCGGTCGAGGCGCTCACCTCGCACCACGTCGCCGCCCGGGTCGACAAACGCGACGGCCGCACCCGCGTGATCGACGGCCCGTTTGCCGAAGCCAAGGAGATGGTCGGCGGCTTCTTTCTCGTCGACTGCGCCACCCAGGCCGAGGCACTCGACCTGGCCGCCGAATGTCCGGCAGCCGCCTGGGCCACCGTCGAGGTGCGCAAGGTCGGCACCTGCTACGAAGACTTCTGACGCGGCGAACATCGACACCCAGGCAGAGACAGAAACCGACACCGGCCCGCGATGCTGACTCCTGATCGGACCCCGACGGACGCCACGTCGCATCAGGCCGACGTATCGCCCCAACCAGCCACTCATCCGGCCACACCTCAGGGCGTGTCTCGACCCGCTCACCAGGACACACACCGCGCCATCAACGCCGTCTGGCGCAGCGAGGCGGCCCGCATCATCGCCGCGCTGGCGCGGCTGGTGCGAGATGTGGGCCTGGCCGAGGAACTGGCGCAGGACGCCCTGGTCGCCGCGCTCGAACACTGGCCCGCCGAGGGGGTGCCGCTCAACCCCGGCGCCTGGCTCATGACCACGGCCAAACACCGCGCGCTCGACCACCTGCGCCGCCAGACCATGCTGGCTGCCAAACACGAGCAGATCGGCCACGACCTCGAAGCGCAGCAGGCCCTCATCGTGCCCGACTTCGTCGATGCGCTCGACGCTGCGCGCCAGGACGAGATCGGCGACGACCTGCTGCGCCTCATCTTCACCGCCTGTCACCCGGTGCTGGGCACCGACGCCCGGCTCGCGCTCACATTGCGCTTGCTGGCAGGCCTGAGCACCGACGAGATCGCGCGCGCCTTTCTCGTGCCCGAACCCACCATCGCCCAACGCATCGTGCGCGCCAAACGCACACTCAGTGCGGCGCAGGTGCCGTTCGAGTTGCCGCGCGGTGCCGCGCTGGGTGAACGGCTGGCCTCGGTGCTCGAAGTCGTCTACCTCATCTTCAACGAGGGCTACACCGCCACCGCCGGTGAACACTGGATGCGCCCGGCGCTGTGCGACGAAGCGCTGCGCCTGGGGCGCATCCTGGTCACCCTGGCGCCGCACGAGCCCGAGGTGGCCGGCCTGGTCGCGTTGATGGAACTGCAGGCTTCGCGTGCCGGCGCCCGCGTCGACGCCGCGGGCCGGCCGGTGCTGCTGCCCGACCAGGACCGCACACGCTGGGATGCGCTGCTGATCCGCCGCGGTCTGGTCGCGCTGGACCATGCCCGCAGCCAGGCCGAGCAACGCGGCGTGGCACCCGGACCCTATGCCTTGCAGGCCGCCATTGCCGCCTGCCATGCCCGCGCCCGGCGCGCCGCCGACACCGACTGGCCGGCCATCGTCACCACCTACGACGCGCTGGCCGCCCTGTCGCCGTCACCGGTGGTCGAACTCAACCGCGCCGTCGCCATCGGCATGGCGCAAGGCCCGGCCGCGGCGCTGGCCATCGTCGACCGCCTGTGCGCCGACCCGGCGCTGGCGAGCTACCACTGGCTGCCCAGTGTGCGTGGTGACCTGCTGGCCAAACTCGGCCGCCTGCACGAAGCCCGCGCCGACTTCGAACGCGCCGCAGCGCTCACGCGCAACGAGCGTGAGCGTGAGTTGCTGCTGGAGCGGGCGGCGCAAACCACGGCCGATCCGGCAGCACCGGCTTCGACGCCCTGACCGTGTGGCGGCGCACGCGCCCTCTATGCAGACCCCTGACGCGGCCCCACCCATGACCCTCTAGGCGCAGTTGCTCTGCTACGAGCACGAGGCCGCGAACGCCTGCTGATGCCGTCCTGATGCCCGGGCTGCTAGTGTCGGGGCATGACCATTCCAGCCTCCGAGCTGCTAGGCGGGCGCAGCGCCGATCGACCCGCTGGGCGACGTCGGCCTGAAGGCCTCACGCCGCTGGCCTGGGTGACCGGCCAGGGCCACCTGCAGGTGCAGCCGCGCTGGCCCGCCTTGCTGATCTGGGCGCTCGGTGCGCCGCTGCTGCACGGCCTGGACGGACACCTCGATCTGGCCAACCTCGCCCTGTTGCTGGTGTTGCTGGTCACGCTGGCGGCGCTGTGGCTGCCGGCCTGGGGGGCGCTTGCCAGCGGTGTGCTGGCGGTGGTCACCTTCAACTGGGCCTTCGTGCCGCCGCGCTACAGCATGGCCGTCGACCTCGGCCAGCACACCGTGCTGCTGCTGGCCATGGTGGCACTCAACCTGCTGGTTGCCGTGCTGATGCACGGGCTGCGCCGCCAGGCCCGGCTGGCGCAACTGGCGGCCGACCGTGCCGGCCAGCTGCACGCCTGGGGCGACCAGTTGCGCGCCAGCCACGATCCGCAAGCCCAGGCGGGCGCCTTGCAGCAAGCACTGCGCCAGGCCGCGGGTGTGCCGGTGGCGCTAGTGGTGCTGCGCGCCGGCCTGCCGCCGGGCAACGACGAGGCCGCCCTGCTGCGGGTGGACGATGCCGACACCAGCGCAGGCACCGACACCCGCACCGATGCCGACCAGCGCGCCGGCCTGTGGTTGTGCCTGCGTGATGGCCGGGCACTCGGCCCCGGCACCGGCCGCCACGGCGAACAGCCCGATCTGTACCTGCCGCTGCGGTCGTCCGGCCACGCCTGTGGTGCCGCGTTGCTCCGGGCGCCGCCGCCGGGTTTGCTGGCAGACGCCTCGCTGCTCGCCCATCTGCAGGCCCTGTGTGACCTGAGCGGCGACGCCCTGGCGCGCGCCCAGGCCGAGCGCGAGCAGGCCGCCGCGCAGCTTGCGGCCCAGACCAGCGCGGTGCGCGCCGCCTTGCTGGCCGCCATCTCGCACGACTACCGCACGCCGCTGGCCACCATCCTGGGCGCCGCCTCGGCCCTGCAGGAGCAGGGTGAACGCCTGAGCCCGGCGCAACGCCAGCGCCATCTGCAAGGCATCGTCGACGAGGCCGAACGGCTGGCGCGCCTGACCGACAACACACTGCAACTCGCCCGCCTGGACGCGCCCGACGTGCAGCTGCGCTGCGACTGGGAATCGCCCGAGGAGATCGTCGGCGTGGCGCTGCGCCAGGCGCGGCGCCACCCGGCCGGCCAGCGTGTGCGCGCCCGCCTGGAACCCGGCCTGCCGCTGCTGTGGTGCGACGCCACCCTCATCTCGCAGCTGCTTGCCAACCTGATCGACAACGCCCTTGCGTACAGCCCGCACGACACGCCGGTCGAGCTGCTGGTGCGCCGCGCGGCAGCGCCGCTCGACCACCTGGTGCTGGCGGTGCGAGACCGTGGCCCCGGCATAGCGCCGGCCTGGCGCGGCCGTGTCTTCGAGGTCTTCCAGCGCGGCGCCGACCCCATGGCCGCTGCACCTGCAGCCGCCGAGCCCCGCCAGGCCGACGCGCAGCGGCGCGGTGGCTCGGGCGTCGGCCTGGCCGTGTGCCGCGCCATCGCCCGCGCCCACGGCGGCGAGCTCACCCTGCGCGCCCGCGGCCACGGCGGCTGCAGCTTCGAAGCCGTGTTGCCATTACACGAGCCGCCAGCCCAGCCGGCCGACGGCGACCAGGCTGCACCGCCTGTGCAGGGGTCGACATGACGCTGCGCCTGCTGCTGGTGGAAGACGACCGCGAGTTGCGCGCCACCTTGCGTGCGGCACTGCAGGTCGAGGGCTACGAGGTGCTGACTGCCGCCAGCTTGTCCGAAGGTCTGGCGCTGCTTGCACATGCCGGCCACGCCGCATCCGTCATGGCCGCATCGATCGGGCCGACAACAACCGGTCCGGCGATGGCCTCGCCGGCAAGGGCGCGTGACCAGGACCCCGCCGTCGACGCGGTGCTGCTCGACCTGGGCCTGCCCGACGGCGACGGCGAGACGCTGCTGGCCCAGCTTCGCAAGCAGCACAAGCTGCCGGTGCTGGTGATCTCGGCGCGCCAGGCCGAAGGCCAGAAGGTGCGCCTGCTCGACGCCGGTGCCGACGACTACCTCGTCAAACCCTTCGGCATCGCCGAGCTGCTGGCGCGCCTGCGTGTGGCGCTGCGCCACCGCGGCACCACGCTGCGGCCAGCCATCACGCTGTACCGCCGCGGCGAGATCGACATCGACCTGGCCGTGCCGCGTGTGTCGCGCGCCGGCCTGCCCGTGCACCTCACACCCACCGAGCTGCGCCTGCTCGCGGCACTGGTGCGCGGCGCTGGCCGGGTGCTGACACATCGGCAGCTGCTGGCCGACGTGTGGGGCGCCGAGTTCGTCGACCACACGCACTACCTGCGCCTGTACATGGCGCAACTGCGCGCCAAGCTCGAAGCCGATCCGGCCGAACCCCAGCTGCTGCTGACCGAGGCGGGTGTAGGTTACCGCCTGGTCGAACCCGAGGCCTGAGCCGCTTTGGGCGCTGGGCGCCCGGCCACGACGGCCACCATGGACAGCGCCGCCACTGCGGGACATTGCGGCCCTTGCGGCTGGCACGGCTGCCACATGCCGCCGCCACATATGCGTTCCTGATGAGCGGCCGGGCACGCTAGGCGCGTCATCACGTTCGACGCTCCAGATGTCTGCCATCGCCCCGATCCCCGTATCACGTCCCGCCTCAGCCACAGGGCTGTCTGCCGACGGACAAGTCGCGTTTGACCAATCTGGCGGCCTGACAAGCTCGGCATCGCCCGCCGATGCCGGGTCTGCCGCTTGCAGCGCTTCCGCCGCTTTTCCTGCATCTGCTGCGACTGGCACAGCGACCCCGCCGCCTGCGGCCCTGACCTCGGCCGCCGTCGACGCAGCCCCGCCTGCCGACACGTCCACCACCGCACAGCCTGCTCGTGCCAGCCTGGCCGCGCTCACCCTGGCCGCCATCGGTGTCGTGTACGGCGACATCGGCACCAGCCCACTCTACACGGTGAAGGAGATCTTCGCGCCCGCCACCGGCGTGGCGCTGAACCCGGCCAACCTGATCGGCGCGGTGTCGTGCATCTTCTGGGCGTTGATGCTGGTGGTGACGCTCAAATACGTGACGCTCATCCTGCGCGCCGACAACCGCGGCGAAGGTGGTGGCCTGGCGCTCACCGCGCTGGCGGCACAGGCGGTGCGTGACCATGCCCGGCTGCGCCACGGCCTGTTGCTGCTGGGTGTGGCCGGCGCCACGCTGTTCTACGGCGACAGCGTGATCACGCCGGCCATTTCGGTGCTGGGCGCGGTCGAAGGCCTGCAGGTGGCCGCGCCGGCGCTGGCGCCGTGGGTGGTGCCGGTGTCGGTGCTCATCCTGCTCGGCCTGTTCGCCGTGCAGCGCCTGGGCACCGCAGCGGTGGGCGTGGTGTTCGGCCCGGTCATCGTGGCCTGGTTCGTGATGCTGGCCGTGAGTGGCGTGATACACATCGCGGCGCAGCCGGCCATCCTGGCCGCGCTCAATCCGCTCGAAGCCTGGCACTTTGCGACCACGCGCGGCTGGCATGTCTTCCTGGTGGTCGGCGCCATCGTGCTCGCGATCACCGGCGCCGAGGCCCTTTATGCCGACATGGGCCACTTCGGCAGGAGGCCCATCCAGCTGGCCTGGACCGGTCTGGTGCTGCCGGCGCTGGCGCTCAACTACCTGGGCCAGGGGGCGCTGCTGATCACCGAGCCGGGTGCGATCGAGAACCCGTTCTTTCGCCTCTTCCCGCAGGGTCTGATCTGGCCGGCGTTGATGCTGGCCACACTCGCGGCCATCATTGCCTCGCAGGCCGTCATCTCGGGCGCGTATTCGATGACACGCCAGGCCATCCAGCTGGGCTTCTTGCCGCGTATGGCGGTGCGCCACACCTCGGCCCGCGAGGCCGGGCAGATCTACCTGCCGGCGGTCAACTGGGTGCTGCTGGCCGGTGTTCTGGCCGCCGTGCTGGGCTTTCGCAGCTCCTCCGCACTGGCGGGGGCCTACGGCATTGCCGTGACGCTGACGATGCTCATCACCACGGTGCTCACCTGGTTCGTCATCCGCCGCGGCTGGGGCCTGCCAGCGCCGCTGGCCGCGGCGGCGACGGTGTTCTTCCTGCTCATCGACGTCGTGCTGGTGGTCGGCTGCGCCATCAAGTTCTTCGACGGCGGCTGGTTTCCGCTGCTGCTCGGCGGGCTGATCTTCTTCGTCATGAGCACCTGGCAACGCGGCCGCGCGCTGGCGCTGCAGGCCATGCACAGCGAGGGGCTGGCGCTCGAACCCTTCGCCGAGCAGATCGGCGCCGAGCCGCTGCACCTGGCCGAACGCACCGCCGTCTACGCCGTGGCCGACCCCGCCAACGTGCCGCAGGCGCTGCTGCACAACCTCAAGCACAACCAGGTGCTGCATGCCACCAACGTCGTGCTGACGGTGCGTTTTGCCGAGTCACCCTGGGTGGCGCCGGCCGAGCGGGTGCAGGTGCAGCGCCTGGCGCCGCGCTTCTGGCGCGTCACGCTGCTGTTCGGCTTCATGGAAACCCCCGACGTGCCGCAGGCCATGAAACTCTGCGCCCCCCAGGGCCTGGTGGTGCCCACCTTCGAGACCACCTGGTTCCTGAGTCGCGACACCATCGTGCCCAGCAACGGCCACGGCATGGCGCTGTGGCGCGAACGCCTGTTCGCCGCCATGAGCCGCAACGCCGGCAGCGTGGCCGACTACTTCCACCTGCCCGACAACGCGGTGGTGGAGCTGGGCACTCGCGTGCAGATCTGAGGCGGGCACCTGCCGCCGGGCGGGCAAGCCCGCGGCCGCCAGGCCGGGCACACGGCCCACAATGGGGCGGACCCACCCGGCCCAGCCCATGAAACGCCTCGCCCAAGCCCCCAATATCGCCATCGCCACCCTGTGGGTCGATCTGCTGAGCCAGGGCAGTGTCGCGGCCACGGTGCAGCGCGCCTTCAGCAGCAGCATCGCCGGCGAGATCCCGCCCGACCAGGCCCTGCCCGAGGTCTGGGTCGTCGATGACAACGACCACGCTCGCGCGACCGTGCTGCTCGACCAGCTGCGCAACCTGCCGCATGAACGCTGGCTGTGCGCCGGCTGCGACGAACTGGTCGAGGGGCCGTTTGCACAGTGCTGGAATTGCGGGGCGATGCGCGAGGTTGGTCCGCGCCTGATTTGAGCAGAAGGCCTCGATTGTTGTAATATGAATGTGTATTACATCGATACCCAATTCCGGTCCTCACACCATGCGCACCATCTCGCTCCGACTCGATGACGACAACGACGCGTTGCTGAGCGCCTATTGCCGCCGCCATGGGCTGACGCAGACCGATGCCATCAAGGTCGCCATCGCTAGCCTGGTGACTGGCAGCGCTGCGGCTGCACCTTCTCCGGCTGAGTTGGCCGTCCAGCTCGGATTGATCGACATTGCAATGCCGTCATCGACAAGGCCTGGGCTGAATGTCGCTGAGCCAGGTCTGGCGTCGAAGTTGGCGGCCACCTCGCCTGCAAGCAAGGCCGAAGAACATTCGCGCCAGATCAAGCAGCGGCTGCGCGAGCGCCGCGTGCGCGACGAGATGCCTCCGCCAGCTGCTCGCTGATACTGCTGGCTCATGGCCACGACTCTTCCCGCCAGGATCCTGATCGATACCGGTCCCTTGATCGCGTGGCTCGATGCCGGCGATCCGTGGCACGCCTCGGTGGCCGACTGGCTGGCCGACTACCGCGGGGAGTTGCTAAGCACCTGGCCGGTGCTGACCGAGGTTTGCCATCTCGTGCCGGAACGCCAGGTCGCCAACTTCCTGCGCTGGGTCGGGCGGGGCGGCTTGACGGTGGTCGACGTGCCCATCGACGCCACGCTGGTTCTTGCCGACCGCATCGACAAATACGCCGACCTGCCGATGGATCTGGCCGATGCCAGCCTCATCTGGCTGGCCGAAACCCGCGGTGTGCTGGACATCCTCACTCTCGACCGGCGCGACTTCGGCATCTACCGCACCACGCGCGGCAAGGCCCTGCGCAATCGGCTGGTCGATTGAGCCGAGCCGTGGCTGCGGCGCTCCCACCCCTCAAATCGCCGCCGCCGGATCCTCCGCCACCTCGGCGGGCACCTCGCCGCCGGCCACGAAACGTGTCACACGCCTTGCCTTGAGCCACACCGCGCTGCCGTTGTTGATGCCGAGTTGTTCGCGCAGCGCGTGCCAGCGCGCACGCGGCAGTTCGACATCGACATAACTGCTGCCTGCGCGCTTGAATTCGAGGCGGGTGCTCGGGCCGACGGTGAGTGTCTGGATCAGCGTGAGGGACAAGGGGTCGGGCTCCGGGCTGCCGACCACTTCGAGTTCGCGTGGGAGCACGTAGCTGACCTCCGCGCCGCCGCAGGCGCCATGGTCGCCAAGGCGGGCCGGAATCGGTATCGTGCGCTGCATCGACAGCGCTGGCCGGCTGAGCCGGCATCACGGCACCTGCCGCACCGCGCAGTCATCGGCTCGACCGGCCGGGCGGCCCGTATCCCCAGCACCTGGAGTGGCGATCGATGAAGAGTTCCAGCACACCACCACCGCAGACCATCGACGACTACATCGCCCTGCAGCAGCAGCCGGTGCAGGCCAGGCTGCAGGCCATCCGCAGCCTGCTCCTGTCCATCGCACCGACAGCCACCGAGAAGATCAGCTACGGCATCCCCACCTTGGCGCTGCGCAAGAACGTCTTTCACTTCGCGGCGTTCAAGTCCCACATCGGTCTGTACCCTGGGTCGGCTGCCATCGAGGTGTTTGCGCCCAGGCTGACCGGCTACAAGACGTCGAAAGGCACGATCCAGGTTCCCTTCGACCAGGAGCTGCCGCTCGAGCTGATCGGTGAACTGCTGCGCTTCAACGTGACGGCGCTGGGGTTGCCTTCGAGTCAGTCATGACGCGAGAGTCAAGCGTTGACTCAGCTATTTAACGTAGCTACATTAATTCATACTCGTCGAGTTCGACCCAGCCAAGGATGCCAGCAACATCGCCAAACACGGCGTATCGCTGGCCCTGGCCACCGAACTCGACTGGGACGATGCCCTGGTCTGGGTGGACGAGCGATTTGTCTATGACAAGGTTCGGATGATCGCGCTGGCACCCAAGACCCAGTCCCTTTACTACGTGGCCTTTGTGGACAGGGCTGATGTACGCCGCGTCATCAGCCTGCGCCGGGCCACACGCCGCGAGGTGAAGCACCATGTCGACAACGTCTGAGCGCCCCGTGATCCAGATGCCCTCGGTGGCGGAGGACAAGAACATCCGCGCGGCGGCGAAGGCCGACCCCGATGCGCAACCACTCACACCAAAACAACTGGCCGCCATGGTCCCGGCCGCCAAGGCGTTGCGGGGACGACCGAAATCCGACAACCGGAAGTTGCTGGTCTCCGTGCGCTACAGCCCCGAGGTGGTCTCGTACTTCAAGTCCACGGGCGAGGGATGGCAATCACGAATGGATGGTGTTCTGCTGGACTACGTGGCGCGACAGCCGCGCTGATGCCCGTTGCCTGATCGAGCCAGGCGTGCGGCGCGATGTGCGTGCCGCTGCCGCGTGCCGAACTGCCCCACCACTGCCCCGCCACTACTGCCCCGTCGGACCCGTCGGCCCTGACGCCTTGGGCCCGGCAAACCATTCCTGCAGCCAGCTCTTGATGGGCTCGGTGATCGTCTCGATCACGGTCTTGGGCAGGCCGATGCCTTCGACGTAGCCGTTGTCGGCAGTCGCACCTTCGGCCCATTCGGCGTAGCGCCAGTCGTCGTCGACACGGACGACGCCGTCGGGCACTTCGGGTTCGACCACCGGCACACCCTTGAGCGCCACCTGCATGTAGCTGATCCAGATCGGCAGCGCCAGGCCGCCGCCGGATTCACGCTGGCCCAGGCTGCGCGGGGTGTCGTAACCCATCCAGGCCACCGCCACCACACCGGGCTGGAAGCCGGCGAACCAGGCGTCGACCGCGTCGTTGGTGGTGCCTGTCTTGCCGTACAGGTCGCTGCGCTGCAGTTGCTGCTGCGCCTTGGCGGCGGTGCCCGAGCGCGTCACCTCCTGCAGCAGGCTGTTGGTGATGAAGACGTTGCGGGCCGGCACTGCGCGCTGTGCTTCGTCCAGCGCCGGGGCGGGCGGGGCTTCGTAGAGAACATTGCCATGCGCGTCGGTGATCCGTAGCACCACCACCGGCTCGACACGCCAGCCCCCGTTGGCCAGCACCGCATAGGCCTGCGCCAGCTGCATGGGGGTGGTGCTGCCTGCGCCCAGCGCCAGGCTCAGGTTGGCGGGTTGACGAGCCGGGTCGAAGCCGTAACGACCGACCCACTCACGCGCGGTCTCGACGCCGATGTGCTGCAGCACCCGGATGCTGACCAGGTTCTTCGACCTGGCCAGGCCCTGGCGCAGGCTGATCGGGCCGTCGTATTGACCGTCGGAGTTCTGCGGATCCCAGCCGGGCGGCTGGTCGGCGACGGCTTCGAGCGGTGCGTCGTTGACCTGCGTGGCCGGCATCACGCCGTGTTCCAGCGCGGCCGCATACAAGAAGGGCTTGAAGCTCGACCCCGGCTGGCGCCAGGCCTGCGTCACATGATTGAACTGGCCCTGCCTGAAGTCGAAACCACCCACCAGCGCGTGGACGCGGCCGGTGCGAGGGTTGAGCGCCACGAAAGCCGCCTCGGTATCGGGCCACTGCGCCAGTGTCCAGGCGTTGGCCGCAGCGTTTGCACCCTTGCGTGCCGATGCAGCTTGCACCCGGATGACCGAGCCGCGCCGTATGGCCACCGTCTGGGCAGCCTTGGGCGACAGCGCCGCCTGGCCCCAGGCCAGCGCCTCACCGGTCAGCTCCACCGCCTCGCCGCTGGCGAGTTGCGCCTTCACACGTCTGGGGCTGGCTTCGAGCACCAGCGCCAGGCGCAGGTCTTCGTCGTCGCGGTGTTCCTTGAACACCCGGGCGATTGCCACCTCGGTGGCATCGCTGTTCTTGTCGTTGCCGGCCGGCAGTTCCTCGAAGTCTTCGGGGCCGCGGTAGGCCTGGCGCCGGTCGTGGTCGATCACGGTGCGGCGCACCGCCTGCCAGGCCGCCTGTTGTTCACTCGCACGCAGCGAGGTGACCACCTTGTAGCCCTGCGTGTAGGCCTGCTCGCCGAACCGATCGACCACCATCTGGCGCGCCATCTCGGCCACATGTTCGGCGTGCACGTCCACGGTCAGCGGTGAGCGCAGCACCAGTTGTTCGGCCTTGGCCGCCGCGGACTGGGCCGGGGTGATCAGCCCCACGGCCACCATGCGCTGCAGCACCAGCGCCTGGCGCGCCCGGGCCCGCTCGGGGTTGGTGATGGGGTTGGCATACCCCCGGGTTCTGCGGCAGCCCGGCCAGCATGGCGGTTTCGGCGATCGAGAGCTCGGCCAGTGGTTTGTCGAAGTAGGTCTGCGCCGCGGCGGCGAAACCGTAGCTGCGCTGGCCCAGGTAGATCTGGTTCATGTACAGCTCCAGGATCTGGTCCTTGCTGAGCCGGCGTTCGAGCTTGAGCGCCAGCAGTGCTTCCTTCACCTTGCGCTCCAGCGTGCGCCGGCTCGACAGGAAGAAGGTGCGCGCCACCTGTTGTGTGATGGTCGACGCCCCCTGCAACATGCCGCCGCTGATGTTGGACCACACCGCACGCGCCAGGCCACGCAGGTCGATGCCGGCGTGGTCGCGAAAGCGGCTGTCCTCCACCGCCAGCACGGCGTCCTGCACCTGTTTGGGAATGTCGGCGATGGCCACGAACTGGCGCCGCTCGGCGCCGAAACGTGCGATCGAGACGCCGTCTTCGGTGTAGACCTGCAGCGGCTGGCGCGGCTGGTAGTTGATGACCTGGTCGAGCGACGGCAGCCGCTGGTACAGCACGATCAGCAACACCAGCAGCAGCACCGGCAGCAACACACCGGTGCCGAGGATCATGCGGCCGCGCCGGGTGGCCGGCAGCCATGCAGGCAATTGGGTCATCACGAGTTGCAGACCGGTGCCGGCCCGCCGCGTTCAAGGTGGCGCGACTGTACGCGCCGAGACCGGCCTGCCCAACACCATGCCCCGGTCACTCGACGCGATGGCGGGCCGGGTCGACTCGCGGTGATCGACCGCGCCGGGCTGGAGCAGTGCACCTGCGAGTGTTATGCCGTGGTGCGCAAGGAGCGCGACCGCCTGATGCCACCGCCAGCCGCGCCTTCGCCGCGTCGAGGCGGCGGCCGGTCTACGGCGCCGGGCCGAGATCGAGTTCGGCGCCCAGGCGGGTCACGAGTCGCAGCAGCTCCTCGTGCGCCAGGCGGGCCTGCACGGCCAGTTCGTGGTCGTCGGCCGAGGCGTCGAGGGCACACTCGAAATCGTGCAGCTGCTTTTGCAGCCGGGTGGCGCCAATGGTGGCGCAGGCGCCGCGCAACGAATGGCTGGCGGCGCGCCACTGCAGCAAGGTGCCCTGTGTGATGGGCAGCAGCAGTTGGGGTTCACCTTGGCGATAGGTGGCCACAAAGGTGCCGAGGGTGCGCACCAGCATCGGCAAACGCCCGGCCACACTGTGCAGGGCATGGCCGAGGTTGAAGCCGTCGACATGGGCCAGGCGCTCCTGCAGCGGCCTGACGAGTCCGGCACTGACCGCCACCGGCGCCTCGTCGGTGCGGCGGGTGTGGTGTGCGGGGCTGTTCTGGCGCAGCGGCAACCAGCGCAGCAAGGTGCCGTACAGCAGATCGGGGTCGACCGGTTTGGCGATGTGGTCGTTCATGCCGGCCGCCAGGCAGGCGGCGCGGTCGTCGCCGAAGGCATTGGCCGTCATCGCGATGATGGGCAGGCCGTTGCCGGCGCGGGCACGGATGACACGGGTGGCTTCCAGCCCGTCCATCACCGGCATCTGCACGTCCATCAGCACCAGGTCGTAGTGGCGCGCCAGCACGAGTTGTACGGCGCGTTCACCGTCGTCGGCGGTGTCCACCCGCAGGCCGGTGGACTGCAGCAGCTCGACCGCCACCTCCTGGTTGATCGGGTTGTCCTCGACCAGCAGCACCAGCTGGCCGCCGTGGGAGCGGCGCAGTTCGGCTTCGGATTCGACCGATCGCAGCGGTGAGATGTCGCGTGCGCCGAGCTGTTTGCGCAGCACCCGCACGAGGGTGTCGTGCATGGCTGATGCCGTGATGGGTTTGACCAGTACGGCGTCGAAGGCGACGTCGCGCGCCTGCTGCCACATGGCCGGTTCGTTGAAGGCCGTCACCATGATGGCCGGTGGGGTGCCACTGCCCAGCATGCGGCGCAACTCGCGCAGGGTCTCGACACCGTCCAGCGGCGCCATGCGCCAGTCGATCAGCATCACGTCGTGGGGCTGGCCGGCGGCCATGAGGTCGTGCACCAGGCGCAGCGCCTGCGGGCCGTCACTCACGGCGTCGACCGTGAGGCCGAGCATGCGCAGGCGGTCGGATTCGGCCGACAGGGCCTCGGGCAGGTCGTCGACCAGCAGGGCACGCAGGCCGGCCAGGGCAATGGGTGCGCTGCGTTCACCGGCCTCGGCGCCGCGTTGCAGCCACACGGTGAACCAGAAGCTGCTGCCCTGGCCGACGGTGCTGTCCACACCCACCTCACCACCCATCAGCCGTGCCAGGTGGCGGGTCAGCGCCAGGCCCAGCCCGGTGCCGCCGTGGCGCCGGGTGCTGGAGCTGTCGGCCTGCTCGAAGGCGTTGAAGAGCAGCGCGATCTGCTCGGGCGCGATGCCGCTGCCGCTGTCGCGCACCTCGAAACGCACCTGCACACGCTGGCGGTCTTCGGCCAGCAGCTCGCCGCGCAGGCGCACCCAGCCGTGGTCGGTGAACTTGACGGCATTGGCCAGCAGGTTGATGAGCGCCTGCGACAGGCGTTTGGCGTCACCGCGCAGATGGCTGGGCAGATGGTCGGTATCGAGCACCAGCTCGAGGCCCTTGTCACGCGCCTGTTCACCCACGATCTCGAAGGCATCGGCGAGCAAGCGGTCGACCGGGAACTCGACGTCCTCGAGCACCATCTTGCCGGCCTCGATCTTCGAGAGATCGAGGATGTCGTTGATCACCTGCAGCAGGTGTTTGGCGGCCGTGTCTACCTTGCCCAGGCGCTCGCGCTGCAGGGTGTCGCGGCTGTCGCGCGCCAGCAGATGGGTCAGGCCGATGATGGCGTTCATCGGCGTGCGGATCTCGTGGCTCATGTTGGCCAGGAAGGCACTCTTGGCGCGGGTGGCGGCTTCGGCCTGGTCGGCGCGTACCAGCAGTTCCTCGTTCAGCACCGCCAG
Organism: Candidatus Intricatilinea gracilis; assembly: GCA_016702605.1. Lineage (GTDB taxonomy): Bacteria > Pseudomonadota > Gammaproteobacteria > Burkholderiales > Burkholderiaceae_C > Sphaerotilus > Sphaerotilus gracilis. The sequence goes on along the minus strand of JADJDQ010000001.1, from coordinate 692,439 downwards.
TTTCAGCTCGGCCTGCTTGAGTTCGGTGACGTCGGACAGCACCACGACGAAGCCGATGGTCTGGCCGTCGACGGTATCGGGCACGTAACTGACGAGGGCATGGCGCACCTGGCCGCTCGGGGTGACGATGGGGCGCTGGAAGTGCTGCGCCTTGCCCAGCAGCACCGCGTGCGCGAACGGCAGGTTCAGATCGTAGCGGGCCTGGCCGAGCAGGTCGCGTACGTGCAGGCCGACCACCTGCTCAGGGCTCCTGCCGTACCAGTCGACGAAGGCGGCGTTGGCGAAACGGCAGACCAGCTCGGTGTCGACGTAACCCATGGGGCCCGGCACGGCGTCGGTCATGCGGCGCACGAACCGTTGCTGCTCGGACAAGGTGTGATTGGCCTGATCGAGCCGGGCGGTGCGTTCGGAAACGATCTCCTCGAGGTGGTTGCGATGGCGCACCAGTTCGGCGTCGAGTTGCTTGCGCGCGTGGATGTCCTCGACCACCGAGATGAAGTAGTCCGGGCTTCCGTCGGACTTGCGTACCAGCGCGACGGTGAGATTGATCCAGATGGCGCTGCCGTCCTTGCGGACGTAGCGTTTCTGCATCTGGTAGGTCGCGATCTCGCCGGCCAGCAAGCGCCGCATCGAGTCGAGGTCGCTGTCGAGGTCCGCGGCAAGGGTGATGTCCTGAAAGGTCTTGCCGGTCAGTTCGTCGATGTCGTAGCCGACGATCTCGCACAACTTGCGGTTCACGCGCAGCCATTGGCCGTCCTGCCCGACCAGGGCGATGCCCACTGCCGCCTGCTCGAAGGTGGCCTGGAAGCGCCCTTCACTCTGGCGCAGGCGGCCTTCCATCGCCGCAGCGTCGCGCCAGCGTGCCACCTCGCGCTGGCGCGAGCGCTGCAGGGCCAGGCTGTGCACGCTGGCCAGCAGCCCGCAGCCCACCAGCATGAGCCACAGCAGCAGGTCGTAGGTGTCGTCGGATCCGAGCCTGTGTGTCGGCTGCAGGCGCAGATGGTTGGTCACCAGTGCTACCAGGGCCGTGGCCAGCAGACCCGGGCCGAAACCGCCCACCATGGCACTGATCAGCACCGGGAACATGAACAGGACGAGCATCGGCCGGTCGTTGAACGACAGCGCCAGTTTCTGGCGCAGCAGGTAGGTGGCTGCCACCAGCAACACGGCCAGACCGTAGTTGGCCAGCTGGCGATGCAGGCTGCGGTTGTCGTGCGGGACCGGGGTCAGATCGTCGAGTTCAGGGCGCATCTCAGCTCAGCTTTCCAGCATCCTCACCTTCACACTCTTTCCTTTTACCTTGCCTGCGCTCAATTTTTTCAGTGCCAGCGGCGCCGACTCGCGATCCACCGCAACATAGGTCGAGAACTCGTTGACCGAGATCTTGCCGATCTGGCTGCCGGCAAAGCCCATGTCCTTGGTCAGGGCGCCCAACACGTCGCCGGCGCGGATCTTTTCCTTGCGTCCACCCAGGATCTGCAGCGTCGCCATCGGCGGCAGCAACTTGTCCTTGCTCGTGGGCGTCAGTTCGGCCAGCTTGTGCCACTCGGCGACGAACTTCAGCTCGTGTTCGATCTGGCCGACCCGGCCCATCTCGTCCATGCTGGCCAGGCTGAAGGCCCAGCCTTCGGCGTCGACCCGGCCGGTGCGGCCGATGCGGTGGGTGTGGGTGGCGGCGTCGGGGGTGATGTCGACGTTGATCACCGCTTCGAGCTGGGCGATATCGAGCCCACGTGCGGCGATGTCGGTGGCCACCAGCACGCTGCAGCTGCCGTTGGCGAACTGCACCAGCACCTGGTCGCGCTCGCGTTGGTCCAGGTCGCCGTGCAACTCGTGGGCGATGAAACCCTGGCCGCGCAACACGTCCACCAGCCAGCGGCATTGCAGCTTGGTGTTGCAAAAGGCCAGCGTGCTGACGGGGCGGTAGTGGTTGAGCAGCTGCGAAACGGCGTGCAGGCGTTCGTCTTCCTTCACTTCATAAAAGCGCTGGCGGATCTTGCTGGCGGCGTGGCGCTCGACCAGCGTCACCTGCTTGGGCTCACGCATGAAGGCCGCCGCCAGCTTGGTGATGCCCTCGGGGTAGGTGGCCGAAAACAGCAGGGTCTGGCGCTGCTTCGGGCACTGTTTGGCGACGGTGGTGATGTCGTCGAAGAAGCCCATGTCGAGCATGCGGTCGGCTTCATCCAGCACCAGGGTATTGAGGGCTTCGAGGTTGAGGCTGCCGCGTTCCAGGTGATCCATGATGCGGCCGGGCGTTCCGACCACGATGTGGGCGCCGTGTTCCAGGCTGGCCAGTTGCGGGCGCATCGTCACTCCGCCACACAAAGTCAGCACCTTGATGTGGTCTTCGGCGCGCGCCAGGCGGCGCACCTCCTGCGTCACCTGGTCGGCCAGTTCGCGCGTGGGGCACAGCACCAGCGCCTGCACGGCAAAGCGGCGCACGTTGAGGTTGGCGAGTAGTGCCAGGGCGAAAGCGGCGGTCTTGCCGCTGCCGGTCTTGGCCTGGGCGATCAGGTCGGCGCCGGCCAGGGCCAGCGGCAGGGCTGCCGCCTGGATCGGCGTCATCACCTCGTAGCCCAGGCGCTTCAGGTTGTCGAGGGTGGCGGGTGGCAGTGGCAGGCTGGCGAACGAGTCGGCGGCGGCCTTGACAGTAGAAGTGGTGGTGGCAGTGGTGGCGGCGCTGCCGGTGGCCTGGCTCGCGGGGGTGGGATTGCTGGTCATGCGGGATTATCAGTAGCCCGGCGGTTAGAGTCGGCGCAGTCTGCGCCGCCAGATCGTCCGAACTTACCCATTCAATGCCCTCGACTCCGAACATCAAACCTGCCCATCGCCACGTGGACGTGCCCCCGGCGCACCAGCCGACTCACGCCCCTGCAGCATCCGCCGGCTACGCGACACCCGGCCACCCCGTCATCCCCTCGCATCCGGCGCCGCCCGGCCCGGCAACTCGCCATTCGGCCGAGACGCTGCCCAATCCGCGCCATGCCCAGCGTATCCCGGCGCACATCAGCTCGGCCCAGCTGCACCGCATCCGCCAGGCCGCGCACACGCTGCCGATGATCGAGAAGCCGGGCGACTACCTGGCCCACGGCAGCGCCGGTTTCGAGGAGCACCTCGACAAGCTCGGCCACGTGCTGCTGCAAAAGCCACTGGCCAATCAGCGCCCGAGCCGCTGGATATCACCCGAGCTGATGGAAACCGCGCTGGCGCATCTGGCCGCTGTGGGCAGCGGGCCGAGCACACGTGCGCAGATGCTGGAGCGCACCAGCGCGCTCGAAGCGCTGGGTGTGTCGCGCCGCGCCGGTGTGTGGACCCGCCTGGTCAGCCATTCACTTCGCCTGGACGAACCCGGCTGGCGGGTGCCCGTGCTCTTCAGGGTGCCGGTGGATGCCGCGGCGGTCTGGGCCTTCTACCGCAGTGGTGACAAGGACGCGCTGCTCGCGGCCCTCGGCCCGCCCAGCGCCTATCCGCATGCGGCCGAACTGACCGAGCATCTGGATGATCTGGTCGACCGCAGCTGGCACCACAAGCCCAACCACCTCGATTCGCTGCTGCCGCGTCTGCAGGCCGAATGTGCCCAGCCGGCCGCCACCGCCACGCTGGATGAGTTCAAGGCTGCCTGCAATCGCGCGCAGGAGCGCTGGGAACACCAGGCCACCGAACTCGACGCGCTGGAAGGCCTGACCACCGAGCTGGCCTTCCAGGGCTATCCGGACAGCTTTGCCATCGCCCGGCGCCTGAACCGCAAGATCACCATCTTCATCGGCCCGCCCAACAGCGGCAAGACGTATACCGCCTTCGAGCGCCTGGCCCAGGCCGCTGCCATGCCCGAGGGTCAGGGCGCCTACCTGGCGCCACTGCGCCTGCTGGCGCTCGAAGGGCGCGATCGCCTGGTCGCCCGTGGTGTGCCCTGCTCGCTGCTCACCGGTGAAGAAAACGTGCCGGCCGACGGCGCCCGGGTGGTGTCCAGCACCATCGAGATGGTCGGCACCGGCAAACCCATCGAGGTGGCGGTGATCGACGAGGCACAGATGATCTTCGACGCCTCGCGCGGCTGGGCCTGGACCCAGGCCATCGTCGCCGTGCCGGCCAAGGAGGTGATCATCATCTGCTCGGCCTACGCCGTGCCGGCCATCGAGAACCTGCTGGGCCTGTGCGGCGAGCGTTGCGAGACGCGTGTGTTCGAGCGCAAGCAGCACGTGGATCTGCTGCCGCATCCGGTGGCCATGTCGTCGCTCGGGCTGGGCGACGCGGTGGTGGCCTTCAGCCGGCGCGACGTGCTCAAGCTGCGCGACGAGATCTCGGCCAGCGGCCACCCGGTGTCGGTGATCTACGGCGCCCTGCCACCCGAAGTGCGCCGGCGCGAGGCCGAACGGTTCGCCCAGGGTGAATCACACATCCTGGTGGCCACCGATGCCATCGGCATGGGCCTGAACCTGCCGATCCGCCGTGTGGTGTTCAGCACCCTGACCAAGTTCGACGGCATCACCGACCGCACCCTGGGTGAGAGTGAAGTGCACCAGATCGCCGGGCGCGCCGGACGTTTCGGCATGCACGAGGAAGGTTTCGCCGGTGTGCTCAAGGGGGCAGAACCCACGGCGCTGCGCACACTCAAGGAGCTGCTGGCCAAGGCGCCGCGTGCACCGCGCGACTTCAAGGCACCGGTGGCGCCCAACGGCTGGCATGTGAAGACCATCGCCGCACGCCTGAGCGAACAGCGCCTGGGCAAGGTGCTCGAAGTCTTCATGCAGCAACTCAAGCTCGACGACGCCCACTTCGCCGTGGCCGACCTCGAGCAGATGGTGTCGCTGGCGACGGAGCTCGACCGCATCGCCGCCCGCCTGACGCTGGAGCAACGTTTCACCTACGCCCAGGCGCCGGTCGACACCCGCACCGAGACGCTGCTGTTCGCCTTCTTCGACTGGGCCGGCAACCACGCCAGCACCGGCCGAGCCGGCCGACCGTGGTTCCTGGACGAAGTCGACAGCCACAGCCGCCTGGACCGCATGGAACAGGCCCTGCGCGCCTGCACCCTGTGGCTGTGGCTCGACCTGCGTTTCCCCGGCGTGTACGGCCATGTCGACGAGGTGATCTATCTGCGCAGCAGCCTGAACGACGGCATCGAACGCCAGCTCAAGGGCCACCGCCCGCTGGCCATGGTGCGCCACCAGCGCCCGCGCCGCTGAGCAGGCAACCCTGCGCACAATGGCGGCGCCGCGACTCCCCCATCGCCTAGCTGCCATGCCCACGCCACCCGTCACCCCGACCCGCCGTCATCCGCTGCCTGCCGCCGTGCCGCGTCACCCCGGCGCGCTGCCGCAACCTGACGCGCCGCCGCGCCCCGCAGCCCACCGGCGCCCGCTGCTGGCGGCCGTTGCCCTGATCGCCGGCCTGTCGGCCTGCGCCGCGATGACCACCGCGCGCGCCGCCGACGCCCCGGTCGCCCCGCCACCGGCCGCCTCAGCCGTCGCCAGCGACTCACCCGCCACCTTCATCACCTTCGTGCTGGAGACCACCGGCAACTGCATGCTCAACAACGGCCAGCAGATCCAGATGCGCAGCACCCACCCCAGCCGCACCATCCGCGTCTGGCTCGATCGGTACCAGCGTGGCATCGGCACCGGCGACCGCTCGCGCACCGACCTCGCCCCCGGCGCCGAACCCGACCCGCTCGGCTGCTCACGCAGCGCGGCGGGGGTGCAGGAGTGGCGCGTGGTGAAGGCGCAGTTCGTCGATTGATGGGTCACGGCCTGACGAGGAAGGTCTGACGAGGTAGGGCGCCGCGGCCCATACCCTGCGCTGACTGCCGATCACCGGCTCGCACTCGCCGACAGCGCCCACTGCCACCTCAGAAACAGGTCTCGCTCGAGATCTGCATCCTGCAACTCCACCAGAACCGCTCGGCGCCGTTTTTCATCGACCGCCTGAAGGTGGCGGTGGCTTCCTGCGCGATGCCGTCGGGCAGCGGCAAGGTGGCGGGCAGGGCCTGGGTGTTGGTGTAGAAGTTGAGGAAGCAGGTGTGTTCGGGCTCGCAGAGCTGGCTGATCTCGCGGGTGTAGGCGGCGCGGTCCTTGGCTAATTCGGTGGGCACGATGACAAAGCGCACCAGGCCTTGTCGGCCGACGACGGGCCAAGGCTCGGCCGACTGCGCCGCGGCACTGGGGCCGAGGGCGGCGAGCACGGCGGCGCCGGTGAGGGTGGCGAGGCGGCGCGGCAGGTGGTGGGGCATGGGGAATCCTGGGTCGGGTGCAGGGGGTGACGGGCCTGGTCAGCGGTAGAACACGTCGAGCGTCGGGAACGCCGCTTCGCCGTGCAGGCAGTGCCACAGGTAGATGGCGAAGCCGAGGTCGCCGGTCCAGAGCGAGTAGCGCAGGTGCCCATGTTTGGCGGCGTCGGCGTCCATCTGCGCCAGTCCGTGCATGGCAAAGGCGCGGGCGCGATCCAGCCACATCGTGTCGCCGGTGCGGCGGTAGAGCTTGAGAAAGGTGTAGCCATTGCCGCCGGTGCCGTGGCACAGGTTGGATCCCTTGGTGAGGGGCCCGGCGGCCCACACGGTGTGGCCGGCGGCGATCAGCATGGGGTCGAGCTCGGCGCTCGGCAGGTCGGCCAGGCAGATGACAAAGCCGGGGGCGCCGTGGCAGAACTGCATGAGCAGCTTCGGGGACTGGCCGGGTGCCAGTTTCAGCCAGGCGCGCCAGTTGACCTGGCCCTCGTGCCAGGTGGCCGTGCGCTCGATGGTCCTGACGATGGTCTGCTGCCACGCAGCCCAGGCTGGTTCGCCCAGCAGGTGGCGGCCGCGGATGAGTGGCAAGGCCGTGGCGACGAAGCCGTGCACCGCATCGAGGTAGGTGCTGCGGTGGCCGTAGAGGTCTTGTGTCCAGTAGGCGCAGTCGTGTTCGTCCGACCATTCCAGCTGGGACCAGAGCTGGTCGGCCGTCTGTCTGAACAACTCGGCCCAGCGCGTGTCGCCCGTGTGTTCGTGCAGGAACAGGGCCGCCAGCAAGGTGCCCGGCGCGCCCCACATCAGCTCGCGCGCCGGGTGGTCCAGGTTGCCGGCGATGAGGTCGGCCAGATGGTCGGCGTTGGCCTCGCTGGGCCGCAGGCCCTGGGCCAGCAGGGCGATGGGGGTGTCGCCCATCAGGTAGGAGGCCACACCCCTGCCGTTCGACGGGTTCAGCCAGGCACGATTGCGCACGAGCAACTGGTCGAGCGCATCGACATAACTGCGCGAAAGTTGTACGGCGCCCACGTCCTGCAGGTGGTGCAAGGCCCAGATCACACCGCAGGCGCCCCAGTAAAGCGTGGTGGCCGGCAGGGCCGGGTCGTCATCCGGTTCGGCATCACGTGGATGGATGGGCCAGTAACGATCGGGCGAGTAGTGCCGCTCGGTGTCGTCGACGATGTGTGTGATGGCTCGGTGCACCCGGCCTTCGTCCCAGGCGATGGGCAGCAGTGCTTCGTGTCGAGTGGGGTCGTACAGCAATCCGTGCTCCGCCAGGGGTCTGGAGTAAGGCAACCAGCTCGGCGGCACCTGCGCCGGTGCTGGTCGATGCTGGAGGACCGCTCTGTGTCGATCTTCTCCGGCTAGCCTATCCGAGCAGCAGGGCCTGCGCTACTCGGGCTCACGTCATGCTCGGGGCTTATGCTGCGCCGCCTGACCATGAACGCCCCACGTAAGCCCCCCAACTACCTGGCCGGATATTCGCCCGATCTGATCGCGCAGATCCAGCCGTTGATCACCGCCGGCACACTCGGCCAGCACATCCGCCGGCGTTACCCCGAGGTACATGCCGTGCGCACCGACCGGGCCTTGTACGACTACGTGGGTGAGCTCAAGTCGCGCTACCTGCGCAGTGCCGAGCCGCTGGCCAAGGTGGCGTACGAGCCGCGGCTGCAGCTGGTGCACCAGGCGCTGGGCACCCACACGACGGTGGCGCGCGTGCAGGGTGGCAAGCTCAAGGCCAAGCGCGAGATCCGGGTGGCCAGCCTGTTCAAGGACGCGCCGGCCGAGTTCCTGCGCATGATCGTCGTGCATGAGCTGGCGCACCTGAAGGAGCGCGAGCACGCCAAACCTTTCTACGCCCTGTGTTGCCACATGGAGCCGGCTTATCACCAGCTCGAGTTCGACACCCGCCTGTGGCTGACGGCGCTGGCGCTGGAAGGTGATGGAGGGGATGCGGCGTCGCCTCGGGCCGCTGCCGACGACACATCACCCCGCGACAAGGGCTGATCGGCCGGATCAGCCTGGCTTCTGGAACTCGTTGTCGACCCAGGCCGTGGCGCTGGCGGTGTTGAGCTTGAAGGTGGGCGGCACCTTGACGCGGGCGATCTCGGTGCCGTCGGTTTCCGTCGCGGCGAGCCAGGCGTGGGGCTCGTAGTCGTCGGGCACGATGTCGAGCGTGATGACGAGCCGCACCTGCGCCAGGCTCAGCACCAGGCTCTTGTGCAACTGCGCGTGCAACTGCTGCTCGTGGCGGCGCTGCACTTCGCTGGCGGTCTTGACGAGTGTGTAGAAGGCGTTGGTGTCGAGTGGTTTGGGGTTCTTCTTGTCGCGCCCCATGGTCCAGGGGCCGACCAGCGCGGGTTCACTTTCACCGTCGCGGGTCATGGCCACGGCCCAGCCTTCGTCACCTTCGTTCTTGATGACCTTGGCGGTCCAGCCGTCGTCCTTCCACAGGCGCGGCTGCTTGATGGTTTCGGGCTCGGCGGGTTCGTCGTCGATGGAGGTGTCGGGGGGCAATGCACTCATGCAGGCATGGTAGCCCCGTGGGTCGGGCGCCCGGGTGGCCATGCCGTACCCTGAGGCCATGCGACTCTTCATCCTTCAACCCAAGCTCGACGACGGGCCGTCGTTTCTTGCCAGCTTCCTGCAATCGCGGGGCGTCGGATTCGAGCTGTGCAGCGTCGAGTCGGGCGACCTGGTGCCGGTCTCGGCCGAACCCTTCGACGCCGTCGCCATGCTCGGCGGCAGCATGAGTGTCAACGACGATCTGCCGTGGCTGAGCCGCGCCGAAGCCCTGCTGCGCGACGCCGTGGCACGCCAGGTGCCGGTGCTCGGCCATTGCCTGGGCGGGCAGATGCTGGCCAAGGCGCTGGGTGCGCGGGTTACAAGTAACCCGCAACCCGAGATCGGCTGGTCGCGCATCGAACTTGCCGCATCTGCCGAAGCACGCGCACTGGCGCTGGCCTGGTTCGGCTCGACGCATGACGCTGCAGCCGAGACCGACGCCGACGCCGACGCCGACGCCGACGCCGACACCGACACCGACACCGACACCGACGCCGACACCGACGCCGACGCCGCAGCCGCAGCCGCGGCCGCAGCCGCAGCCGCAGCTGAGGAGGCCGACATCGCGGCGAGTGATGAACGCCGCACCACGACCGGAGCTTCCACGTTGCCCGTCTTTCAGTGGCACAACGAAACCTTCGCCCTGCCGGCTGGCGCGACTCTGCTCGCCCGCAGCGCCGCCTGCGCCCATCAGGCCTTTGCCATCGGCCCGCACCTGGGCATGCAGTTCCACATCGAGGTGGATGCCGCCAAGCTCGACCGCTGGTGCGGCGAGGCGCCAGCGCCGGGCTCAACCCTGGCGGCGTTCAGCAGTGTGCAGACCGAAGCGGCCATGCGGGCCGACACGGCGCGCTGGCTGGCAAGCAGCCAGCACATCGCCAGCCACGTCTACACACGCTGGCTGGCGCTGGCGGGCCAGCGTCTGCAGCGTGATTGACGGGCTGGACGCGAGCCAGAGGTCCACCGGAAGGTGATCGTGACCTTGCCCCGGCGCCTGCGGCGCGACATCTCCTCGCACCGCTGCGCGATGCTGCGCTGCTGCAGCACGGCGCCTGTCGGCTGAACCCGCTCACCCCGCGCACCGTCGGGCTTCGACGGCTACGACAACCCTGCCAGTGCTCGAGTCAGCTCCCCCGCCGGCACGGCGCGGCAGCCGCTGGCGTTCTGGCCACACCACAGCGGCGAGAAGTCGCCGCTGCCGCGCGCCTCGGCCGCTGCGCGCAGCGGGGCGAGGGCGGCGCTGGCGAGCGGAAAGTCCGGCGCAGCCGCGTTCATGGCGCCGAGTTCGGTCATCAGCCGGTTGACGATACCGCGGGCCGGGCGGCCGCTGAACAGGCGCGTCAGGGTGGTGTGGGCTGCCGCCTCGCTGGCCAGCGCCGCGCGGTGCACCGCGCTGGTGCTGGCTTCGGGGCACAACAGGTAGGCGCTGCCGACCTGCACGGCCGAGGCGCCCAACGCCAGCGCGGCAGCCACACCGGCCGCGTCGGCAATGCCACCCGCGGCGATCACCGGCACATCGAGCGCCTTCACCAGTTGTGGCACCAGGGCGAAGGTGCCGAGCTGGCGGCTCAGGTCGTCGCTCAGGAAATGGCCGCGGTGGCCGCCGGCTTCGAGGCCCTGGGCGATGACGGCGTCGACACCTTGTGCCTGCAGCCAGCGGCCTTCGTCGAGCGTGGTGGCGCTGGACAGGATGGTTGCGCCCCAGCTGCGCAGGCGCGCCAGCAAGGCCGGCTCGGGCAGACCGAAGTGAAAACTCAGCACCGGCGGACGCAGCTCGTCGAGCAGTTCGGCGGTGGCCGCGTCGATGGGTGCACGCGCCGGTGCGGGCACGCTGGCCGAGGCATCGACGCCCAGCTCGGCGAGGTACGGCGCGAGCACGGCGCGCCAGGCGGCGTCACGCGCCTCATCCGGCGTCGGCGGCAGGTGGCAGAAATAGTTGAGATTGAATGGCCGCCGGCTGCCGGCACCCAGCCCGGCGCGCAGGGCGGCCACCGCCTCGCGCTGCTGCGCCAGGTTCAGCATGGCGCAGGGCAACGAGCCCAGCCCACCGGCGTTGCACACCGCCAGCGCCAGCGCCACACCTTGCGAACCAGCCATCGGCGCCTGGATGATGGGCAACTCGAGGCCGAGCGTCTGCTGGAAGCGGCTGGAGCGTGACAGGTCGAGCAGGCCGGCGGACATGGGTGGGCTCGAGAGTTGTGTGGATGACAAGCCGCTCGATGGTAGGCGCGGCGCTGCACAAGGCCGGCTCGCACTTGCCCTGAGCCAGGGTGCGCCGCTGCGCGCCTGGCTGGACGACGCGGTGATGGCCCGGCGGGCGGGCGTGGCGTGGTGAGCGCCTCAGGCCCGCGCCGAGTCGGTCGAGAGGGCTTCGGTGACGTGGTGCGGCTCGATGACTTCGCCGCGTTCGTTGGCCACGGCGGCGATGTGCACGCGTGGTGCCTGTGAATGCACACCGCCGAAGATGGTGGCGAAGGCGGCGTCTGCCGCGTCGCGGCTGGTGGCGATGCGCACGAAACCCATCGGGATGGCCGTGCCCGAGGGGTCGAACAGATACCAGCGGTCGCCCAGGTAGACCTCGACGTAGGCATGGAAGTCGGGCGGGCCGAGGATGGGGTCGGCGCCAAAGTCGAAGCCGGTGGCAAAACGTGCCGGCATGTTGACGGCGCGGCACAGCGCGATCATCAGGTGCGCGAAGTCGCGGCACACCCCCTGGCCGCTGGCGAGTGTGTCGCAGGCCGAGGTGGTGCTGCTCGAGGTGTTCGACTTGAAGGTCACACGTCGGTTGACCCAGTCGCGGATCGCCATGGCGCGGCTGTAGCCCTGCCACAGGTGGCCGAACTGCTGCACCGCAAAGCCGTGCAGGCGGTCGGACTCGCAATAGCGGCTCGGGTACAGAAACGGCAACACGTGGCCGGGCAGATCGGCCATCGACACCTCGGCCAGCAGTTGTGGCGCGGTACGGTGGTGGTGGATGTCGACGGTGGCGTCGTAACTCACCGTCAGCGGCCCGGGCAGGGCCTTCAGGCGCAGCAGCCGGGCGTGGCTGACGGCATCGGTGTACGCATGCGGGCGCACCGGCTGGTCGATGGTCAGGCGCTCTTCACACACACGTTGCTGGGCGGTGTGGGCGGCCTGGATGTTGAAGATGAAGTCGGCGCTGGGCCAGAGCACCTGGTAGGTCAGTTCGACCGAATATCTCAGCCTGACCAAGGCGCCCTCCCGGTGACAGGATGGCCGGCAAGTGGTGCTGGGCAGGCGCCCGGGGATGTGATGAAGACTGCAGACACTGAAGGTTGGCCAATGAGGGCCGCGGTGTGGGGATGTACGGGCACGAGAAGGTGGCGGGTGGCGGCAGCCCAACGTGCTCGACCTGATCGAGCAGGGCGTCAGGCCCAGGGTAGACGCAGGATTCGCGCCCGGCCGCAGCTGGGGCTGTTGCCCGTTGGTGGGGCCGCGCGTGATGCTGGCCTGGTGCCTGTGCGAGGCATTGCGCCGGGACTTTGCCGGCCAGGTTGATCCAGTTGCTGGCCCGGTTGGCAGGCGACTCGGGTGTCCGACTGCCTTGCTCGGTTCATGGTAGCACCCACCTGCCTGGCGCCACCTCTTCACCCGGCCGACGGCTGGCCGCCTGCGCTGTGGCATCACCCATCAGCGGGATACAGCATCCGGCAGGTGTTGACAAGCCACCAAGGCGCGGCGGAGCATGGCCTCGAATGCGTGAAGGATGTCGCGGGGACTAACACAGGGCCCGCTGCGGCGTGCTGTTGTGCAGCATGGCAGCGTCACGCGAGATGGAGTAGAGCCCCAAAATCGGCCCATCCGGAACCGTAACCAGATGTGCCCGCTAGACTCGTCGCGGCCGGCACCACTCCGGGACCGCCTGATCAACCCCGACCGGCCGTTTATTCGATGATGAAACCTAGCGATTCCGGGGTCGTGCCCTTGTTGTCTGCGGACGTGGCGGTGACCTCTCCGCGTCAGGCCCTGGAAGCGGCGGCCGAGTTGCGCGATGCCCGAACCGAAATGGTGCGTGCACCGCATGTGCGCCTGTCGCAACTGCGCAAGCTCGACGAACAACTCGCCGTTCAGTTCGAGTTGCTCGCCTCCACCGGCGAAGCAGCGCTGCGCCGCACTGCCACCGAACTGAACCGCCCGAGCGACGTGTTCACCCAAGCCGTGCTGGCGCTGCAGTTGCACAACACACCGGCCTTCGATGACCTGGTCGAGGCGGCCCAACACCAGCCGCGTGTCGAACAGGCGCTGGCTTCGGCGCTGGGTTGGGTGCCGTCGGCGGCGCTGCAGGGCCGCTTGCGCGAGATGCTGGCCAGCAACGTGCCGGTGGCGCGGCGTGTCGCCCTGTCGGCCTGTGTCATGCACCGCGTCGACCCGGGTGCCGTGTTGCTGCCCTGCTTGCTCGACAGCGACGCCGGTGTGCGCGCCGCCGCCGCCCGCGCCGCGGCCAGTGCAGGTCGGGTCGACACACTGGACATGTTGCTCGAGGCTTCGGCTGTGGTGGACGACACACCACACGACGACCAACCCGACGAGCCGGCGACCTACCACCACGTCGACGACGACCCCGACAGCGAATTCGCCGTCACCGAAGTGCTGCGTTACGAGGGGGAAACCGACGACGATGTCAGCGGTGGCTCCGGCCCGGTGTCCACCGGGCCGCGCGAGGACTGGCCGGCACTGCCCGAACCCACCACGCCGCCCGACCCTGCCGAGGTGCTGCGCGGTGATGCACGCGGCTGGTCGGCCTGGGCAGCGGTCATGCTCGGTGACCGCGGCGCGGCACTTGCCACGCTGGGTGAACTGGCGCTCGGTGACCAGCCGTTTGCCGCCCATGCACTGCCGCTCTACATGCGCGCCTGCGACGTCAACGATGCACACGACGTCTTGCGCACCCTCACCCGGCGCAGCGGCGCCACGTCGCGCCGGCGCCTGATCCAGGGTTGTGGTGCCGTCGGTGACCCGCTGTACCTGCCGTGGCTGATGGACATGATGACCGAGGACGCCTGGGCCCGCGTGGCAGGTGAATCGTTCGCCCTCATCACCGGCGCCGATCTGGTGGCGCTCGATCTGGTGCGCCATCGCCCCGAAGGCATCACCACCCGACCGGGTGAATACCTCGCGGAAGCCGACCCGGGCCGGATCGACGATGTGCATCTGCCCTGGCCCGATCGTTACAGCGTGGCGGCCTGGTGGAGTGCACAGCAGGTGCACTTTCCGGTGGGACGGCGCCACTTCATGGGCGGGCCGCCCACCGTCGAGCGCGCCATCGATGTGCTGGGCAACGGCCTGCAGCGCCAACGCGCCGCTGCCGCGCAGTGGCTGGCATTGATGCGCCCGGGCAAACGGCTGTTTCCGGTGCGTGCACCGGCGCGCCGACAAAAACGCTGGCTCATCGAACTGGGCGCACCGGCCTGAAGGGGCAGGCACCGGCGTGACGCCGTGTCGGCGTCTCAGCGTCGGTTCTGGGTATCCCTGCGGCGCTGCGCCTTGCGCAGTTCGTCGGCGGCGACGTTGTCGCCCGGATCGAGTTCGAGCACGGTGCGCAAGGCCTTGATCGCAACGTCGAGGTTCCGACGATCGAGCGCCGTGCGGGCGACACGTTTTTGCTGCGCGATCAGGTCCTGGCGCAAGGCAGCGGCACGTTCGGCGGCGCCGGGGTGCCCGAGCGCCAACGCCCGCATGAAGCCGGCGTAGGCCTGTCCGGTCTTGCCGGCCTTCTCGGCCGCGGCGGCGCGTTTGAACGCAAGATCGGCGTCGCCCCCTGGTCTGGCGGGTGCGCCGGATCCTGCGGGACGGGGCGATGTACCGGATGTTGTGGCGGGCGTTGTACCGGCGCCTGCCTCGCCCCGCCCGGCGACCGGGGCAAGCGGCGGCGCGGCGCGCACGCCGGTGCCAGTGACAGGCCGCGGCGCGGCGTCCAGCGCCGGCGCGGCTGGGCCGGGCACACCCGGGCTGGCCTGCGGCGCAGGGGGGGGCGGGGTCACGGGTGGTGCCGGTGCACGGCTTGCCGACGGCGGCGCCCCGGCGCTGCCACTGGCCGTGTTGCTGTCGACACCACTGGCGGCTCGTCTGGCTGCTGCGTCGCGGGCTGGCCCGGCGGTGGTGGCGGGCAGTGGCACCAGGATCGATCGTCCGGCGTCGAGCTGGCGCGGCACCGCGATGTTGTTGTAACGCGCCAGCGCATAAAAGAGGCGGGCGTCGCCCAGGCGTGCAGCCGCAATCTGGCGCAGCGATTCACCTGTGCCGACGATGTAGGGCTCGTTCATGTCGCCCAGCAGCTTGCGCGGGTCGTCGCTGATCTGGCTCATCAGCAGCAAGGCCGGGCGGTGTTTCGGGTCGATCTTGAGCGCTTCGTTGAGCTGCTGCCAGGCGGCTTTCTCGTCACCCGCAAACAGCAGGTCGTCGGCTGTCTTCACCAGGCGCGGCAAGTCACCGACGTCGCCCACCAGCGGGCCGGCCGAGGCGTCGACGCAAGGGGTGACCCAGGCCGGGCATTTGGGCGACACGGTGTCAGCCGTGGCCGGAATGGGTGCGACGGTGTTGCTGCCCGTGGCAGTGCACCCCGCAAGAAACACCAGCGCGGCCAGGCAGAACCCGGCCACCGTGGTCGGCTGGCCCTTGCCGATGCAGGCATTGCCCGCTGCCGGGCCAACGGCGCGACGACACGCAGCTTGCCCGACGCCAGCGGCTGCCCGTGCGTCTTCAATGCGATGGGCGGTCATGTCGACCGTCGTGAATCCCAACCCTATCTCCTTGTGATGACCCGATGGCATGGCTGGCGGCCGAGGTCGTCGTGAGACTTACAGTCTGACACGTCTGCCCGGGACGTGTACATGGTGCCTTTGATTTGTGCATTTTGGGCCAGGTGGCCCCTGAAACGCGGGGGGTGACGCCAGAATGACTTTCGGACCTTGTCCGGCCTGGGGGGCGAAACGAGCATGGCATCCACCAGTTCCAGCCCGCCCCAGGACGGCACGCCATGACCCTCACCATCAGCGCGCTGTCGCTGAACGACCAGGCCCTCAGCCAGCCCTTCGTGGCGCATTTCGACGCCAGCGGCGGCACCATCGGGCGTGGCGAGCAGAACATTCTCATGTTGCCCGACCCCGAGCGGCACATCTCGCGCCAACATGCCCGCATCACTGCCGACGGCGCTGGCTACCGCATCACCAATCTCAGCTCGGCCAATGTGGTGACAGTGGCGGGGCGAGCCTTGTCGGCGGGTGAATCGGCGCCCATCCGCCACCGCGACCAGGTGCGCATCGGTGGTTTCCTGCTCGAAGTGAGCGACAGCGCCAGCAGCCCGCCACAACTGGCAGCCCGCACCATCACCGAAGGCCGCGCCGCTGCGCTGGCCGCCAACGCGTCGGCCGCGGCCGGAGCTGCGGGTGCCGCCGGTGTGTCGGCGCGTTCGGGCGGCACGGGTGCCGGCGCACAACCCGCCATGACGCCGGTGCACCCCCCCGCCGCCCAGCCCGTGGCAGCCCGGCCCGCCGGTCCATCGGCCCTGACACCAGGCGCCGTGGCTGCGCCCAGGGCGGCGCCGGTGGACGACCCATTCGCCGACCTGTTCGGCCCGCCCATCACACCGGCGTATGCACCACCGTCCAGGCCGCAGCCCACCGCTGCGGCCACCCCGCAGTCGACACCTCACTCGGCATCACCAGGCAGATCGGCCGGCGCGGGCTACGGCGCGCCGGCGGCACTGCCCGGCGGGCCACCTGCAGCAGCCCGCGCACCCCTCGACGACCCGTTCGCCGACTTGCTCGGTCCCCCGGTGGCGGCACCGGTGCCGCCCGGCCGTGCCGCACCGGCGGCGGCCACACCGACACAACCATCGCCTGCTGCGCCTGGACTGGGAGCAGCGCGGCCCGTCGAGGCCCGCCCAGGTGCTGCCGCGCCGGCCGACGATCCATTCGGCGCGTTCGGCGACTTCTCACCCGTCACCCCCCTGCCGGCAGCACCGGTCGGCCGCGCTCCGCAACGCAGCTCCCTGGACGATGCGTTGGGTGCCTTTGTGTCCGGCGCCGGCACGACGCCTGGCTCACGTGCGGCAGCACCGGGCGACAACGATCTGCTCGCCGGCCTGGGCAACGATCCGCAGGCCGCACGGGCAGTGGATGACTTGCTGGGCGCGCCGGGCGACGGCGCCGACGCACTGGCGGCTTTCCTCGACGACGGCCCGAAGACACCCGCCCGCGGCACCCAGCCGACGGCGGGTGCGGCCAGCAATCACGTGCACGATCTGAACGCAGCGTTCAGCCCGTCGAGCTTCGACCTCGGCCGCCTGGGTGGTGCCGCTGCACCGGCACCGGCGACCCGACCTGCCGAGCCGCTGCCAGCCGCGCCCGGCGCCGCCCGAGCCAGGCCGGCCGGCGACTCGGCGCCGATGCCGCTCGGGCCGGCTGCTGTGCCACCCGCCCGGCCACAACCTGCCGCACCCACAGGCAACACAGCTGCGCGACCACAAGCGCCTGCGCCTGGCGGGATCGACACCAGGGCGCCCGCACCGGCGGCGCCGGGCGGTGTGCGGCTCGGTGATCAAGCCCGTATCCACACGGCACCCGCACCGTTGCCGGCAGCGCCGGTGGCCAGACCTGGAGTTGCCGGGTCGGCATCGCCGGCCGCTGTGTCGACGGGTATGTCGCCTGCGGTATCGCCCGCCGTGTCGCCCGCTTCGGCGCCCATGCCCCTGGCGCCGGGACGGCCCCAGCCACCGGCGGCGCAACTGCCGCCGCAGGCCGCGTCCCGCGACGAACTCTGGCAGGCCTTCTGCGAGGCCGCCGGGGTGAACATCGACGCGCCGCAAGGCCTGAGCCCCGAGATGATGCGGGTGATCGGCCAGCTGCTGCGGTCGGCGGTGGACGGCACGGTGCAGCTGATGGCGATCCGTTCGGCCACCAAACACGAGTTGCGCGCCGAGATGACGCTGATCCAGCCGCGCAACAACAACCCGCTCAAGTTCTCGCCAGACGGCCACGCTGCGCTCGAGCTGTTGCTGCAGCCGCCCATGCGCGGCTTCCTGCCCGGCCCGGCCGCCATGACCGACGCCATGCACGACCTGGTCGGCCACAGCATCGGCACCATGGCCGGCATGCGTGCCGCACTCGAAGGGGTGCTGGGGCGTTTTGCGCCGACGCAGCTCGAAAGCAAACTCACCGGCAAGTCGATGATCGACAGCCTGATCCCCATGAACCGGCGCTCGCGGTTGTGGGAGCTGTACCTGCAGCATTTCGAGGCCATCCGCGACGAGGCGCAGGACGACTTCCACACCTTGTTCGGCCGCGCCTTTCTGGCCGCCTACGAGCAGCAACTCGACCGCCTGCACGCGCAGCAGGCGGCGGCGACACCGGCGCCCGGCGCACGCAAGCCATGACAGGCGCAGGGGGCTGTGCCGGCAGTGGTGGCACGGGTGGCACGGGTGGACACCGGGCCGGTTCGGCCGGTGACCGGTCGGGTGGCGCCTGCGGGGCGCGGGCCTGGTGGGTGATCGGGCGGACCAACTGACGGCGCCACCATGAGTTCGCTGCCGCTGACTTACGCCCATTGCAGCCTGCCCGGTGGCCGCACGTACAACGAAGACGCCTTGCGCGTGGCGCGTATCGGCGAGCAGTTCCACCTCGTGCTGGCGGACGGCGCCGGTGGCCACGCCCGCGGTGCCGAGGCGGCCAAACAGGTGGTCGACGCCATCGACGCCGATCTGGCACACCTGGCCAGCCAGGCCACTGCACCCGACGAAGCGCTGCTGCAGGCCATCGTGCGCCAGGCCCACGACACCTTGCGCCGCGCCCAGCCCGGCGCCCAGCTCGACACTCGACCGGACCCACGGGCCGACGCCGCCCCACCCGCCCGCAAGGCGCGCCCGGGCGACAGCATGCACGCCACCGTCGTGGTGTTGTGGCTCGACCTGGCGCGCCGCCTGGCGGCCTGGGCCCATGTGGGGGACAGCCGCCTGTATCTGCTGCGCCACAACCGGGTCGAACAGGTCAGCCGCGACGACAGCGCCGTGCAGTTGCTGGTCGACGCCGGGGTGATCGATCGCGAGCAGGCGCGCCGCCACCCGGCCAAGAACCGCCTGCTTGCTGCCCTGGGCATCGCCGACGACATCGACCCGCATGCCGGTGCCGCCGCACTGCGCGACGGTGATGTGTGGCTGGCCTGCACCGACGGCTGGTGGGACGGTCTGGCCGACGCCGACATCGAACACAGCCTGGACGGCAGCGTGAGTGTGACCGCCTGGGTCCAGCAGATGCGCGCCCACCTGGCCTACGCGCCGCCACCCAACCAGGACAACCACAGCGCTGTGGCCGTGTGGGTGGGCCGCCCCGAAGACATCACCCGCGTCATGCCGGCCTTTGTGCCCACCGTGCCGGATGACACCATCTCGCTGCCGGGCGACGATGGCCGAGCCGACGACGGTGACACCCGTTGACGCCGCCTGTCATGCTTGCCACTCCGCCTTGGCTTCGGCAGCCACACCAGCACCAGCTACCGCTCCAGCACCAGCGCCCGCACCAGCCTCTGTCCCTCGCCCGGCCTTGCGCCGTCGCGCCTTGTTTGACCCCCTGAACCGCAGCGAGTCCGCCATGAACGACCTTCACATCCAGAACCTGACCTCGCGCCTCACCTTGCTCGATCTGCTCTTTTCGGCCCGTCCATCCACCGCAGGTCAGTTGCAGCGCATCCCCGGCGTGGTGGTCGGCGCGCTGGCGCTGGTGTTGTGCCTGCTGGCAGCGACGCCGGCCATGGCCCAAGCGGCCGTGGCCGGCGCCGCGCCTGGCAAGGGTGAGGTGGGTGAGGTGCTGAAAGGTGCCGACGTCACACCCGACAACCTGGTCGACGCGCTGGCGCCGCCCGACGCCGCACCATTGACTCGCGGCCTGCGCATCGAACGTGACCGCCCGGCCGGTGGCAGCGCCGCCAAACGTACGGCGGTGTCCTTGCTCATCACCTTCCTGACCAACTCGTCGACGCTCACCACCCCGTCGCGCCAGCAACTCGACACCCTGGCCGCAGCACTCAAGGACGACCGGCTGCTGGCCCGCAAGTTCACGATCGAAGGCCATGCCGATCCGCGCGGCAACGAACGCGCCAACCTGGTGTTGTCGCAGCAACGCGCCGAAAGTGTCCGTCAGTACCTGGTGAACACTCACGGCGTGACGGCGGACCGGCTGTTTCCGGTGGGCAAGGGTTCGGCGGAACTGATGAACAACGACGACGTGACCGCGCCCGAGAATCGGCGTGTGACGATCGTCACCCGACCCGACGGCCAGTGAGTCGGCAACAACACTGGTTCAGCCAACCCATGGCACGCCGCGAAGGTGTCGGCTGACCAGCCAGGATGACCATGACGATGAGTGACGACAACTGCCGGCGGCACCGGCTTGCGCGGCCGAGCGCCGCGGACCTGCGGGACGGAACGCGCTGCGCCGGCGACATCGGCCGCCAGCCATTGACGCGACGGCGAGTGCTGGTCGAGTTGCTGATGGCAGGCGCAGCGCTGCTGGGCATGACCGCCGGCTCACGCGCAGCGTCGGTGGCGCCGGTGGCTGCCGAACACGGCATGGTGGTGGCGGCGCAGCACCTGGCCAGCAAGGTGGGTGTCGACGTGCTCCGGTCCGGCGGCAATGCGGTCGACGCGGCCGTGGCCGTGGCCTACACCCTGGCGGTCGTGTATCCGGCCGCCGGCAACCTGGGCGGCGGGGGCTTCATGACCCTGCACCTGGCGGACGGCCGCAAGACCTTCATCGACTTTCGCGAGAAGGCTCCCCTGGCCGCCACGGCCGACATGTATCTCGACGCAGACGGCAAGGTGGTGGCTGGCCTGAGCACTCGCGGGCATCTGGCGGTGGGTGTGCCCGGCACGGTGGCCGGGCTCGAGGTGGCGCTCGAGAAATACGGCTCGCGGCCACGCGCCAGCCTGATGGCGCCGGCCATCGACCTGGCCGAGAACGGTTTTGTGCTCGACGCCGGTGACGTCGAGCTGCTCAACAGCGCTCAAGGCAAGGCCTTGATGGCCGACCCGCCGAGTGCGGCGATATTCGGCCCGCCGGGTGCCGGGACTGGTGGATCGTTGTCGTGGTCGAGCGGCCAGCGACTGGTGCAGAAGGATCTGGCACATACATTGCGCACCATCAGCCGCGACGGTGCGCCAGGGTTTTACGGTGGTGAGGTGGCGCGTGCGCTGGTGGCGGCCAGCCAGGCCGGCAGGGGTATCCTGAGCCTGGCCGATCTGGCCCGATACCAGCCGCGCGAACTGGCGCCGATCGAATGTGATTACCGCGGCCTGCACGTGATCTCGGCGCCGCCGCCGAGTTCGGGTGGGGTCGTGTTGTGCCAGATGCTCAACGTGCTCGAGGCTTATCCACTGGCTGACTGGGGTTTTCGCAGCGCCGCCGCCGTACATGTGCAGATCGAGGCGATGCGCCATGCCTACCTCGACCGAAATACCTATCTGGGTGACCCCGATTTCATCCATAACCCGATCGACCGGCTGCTCGACAAGGGGTATGCCGCGAGGATTCGTGCAGCCATCGCGCCGGACCGCGCCGGGGTATCACGCGAGCTGGTGCCCGGCCGTGCACCGCATGACCTGCCGCTGCCGGCGGCCCGGGCCTTGCCGGCGGGTGGGCAGCCCGAGCCATTACGCGAGGGCAACAACACCACCCATTTCAGTGTGGTCGACGCCGCGGGCAATGCCGTGGCGCTGACGTATACCCTCAACGACTGGTTTGGCGCCAAGGTCACGGCAGCCGGCACCGGGGTATTGCTCAACAACGAAATGGACGATTTCACCGTGAAGGCCGGGGTGCCCAATATCTACGGCCTGGTGCAGGGGCCGGCCAATTCGATCGCACCAGGCAAACGCCCGCTCAGTTCGATGAGCCCGACCATCGTCACAAAGGCTGGCCAGCCGCTGCTGGTGCTGGGCACACCGGGTGGCAGCCGCATCATCACGACCATATTGCATACCATTCTGAACGTGGTGGATTACGGCATGACCATACAAGAGGCGGTCGATGCGCCGCGGTTTCATCAGCAATGGTTGCCCGAGACCACCAATATCGAGAACTTCGCGCTCAGCCCCGATACCCGCAAGATACTCGAAGGCCAGGGCCACCGTTTCGGTGCCTCACAGCCGGCCAATCATGTCGCGGCCATCCTGGTGGGCGCCCCCAGACTGGGCGGCAAACCGGTCGAGTCCAGACGTTTTTATGGTGCCAACGATCCGCGCCGCAATTCCGGGCTGGCTGCGGGATACTGACCGCTGCCGCCGGGTCTGCCGGTGACGAGGCGCTTGCAAGGAACAAGATGGTTGAGTCACTCCCCCCCCTGGACTGGTCCACCGAAGATCCCACCCCCGAGGAACAGGTCGACACCGAGGTGATGGGCCTGCCGGCCGCTCTTCCGCCTCCGGCGGCAACACCAGCCGGCCTGGTTGCCGGCCCGGTTGCAGCGCCCGGGTCGACTCTCCAGGCCGCACGAGGTGGCGCGCCCACGGGGCCGACCTCGTCGTCCGGCCCGGCCGCAGCCACTGCAACACCGATGGCCTTGCCCGCCCTGCCCGCCGATTCATCACCCGACCAGACCGATGTGGCGGTGCACGGCTTCGTGTGGCCCAACCCGGCGCTGGCGTGTTACCCAGCGGCCACCTTGCAGTCCGAAGCACTGGCTTGCGAGATCGTCGGCGCCAAGGGTGACAAACGCGCCGGTCGCCTGACCCTGTTCGTGCCCGATCAGGAAGTGGCGGTGCTGCAGATACCGCCGGCGCGCACCACCATCCAGCTGCATTTCGACGACTTCCAGTCGCTGCTGCTCAGCGCGCCGCTCGCACCCAAGACCGCCAAGCCTGGCGAGGCCCATGCCGACATCCTGAACCACCGCGACAGCGCCATCTACCAGGTGGCCCTCAAGGGCGGCGGCCAGCTCACCGGCATGACGGTCGGCCATGTCGAGCTGCCGTTCGGGCTGTTCCTGTATCCACCGCTGGGCAGCGACGGCAAGGTGCAGCGCCTGTTCGTGCCGCGCTGCGCGTATGAGCGGTTCGAGGTGGGCTCGCGCATCGGCGAGGTGCTGGTGGGCCAGCACAGCGCCACGACCGTGCAGGTCGACCGCGCGCTCGAGATGCAGCGCAAGCTGCGGGCACTCAAGGTGGGCGAGATCCTGGTGGCGCGCAAGGTCGTCACCGCCGATCAGCTGCTGCAGGCGCTCGATCGCCAGAGCAAGCTGCCCATGATCCGAATCGGTGAGGCCCTTGTCTCGCTGGGCATGATCGACAACAGCCAGCTGCGCGAAGCCCTGGCGCAGCAAAAGACCGACCGCGGCGTGCCGCTGGGCGAGATGCTGGTGCGTATGGGCGTGGTCACCCAGGCCGACCTGCGGGTGGCGCTGGCGCGGCGCATGGGTTTCCCGCTGGTCGATCTGGACACCTTTCCGGTCGAGGTCGACGCCCTGCGCAAGGTGGGTTACACCATTGCGCAGCGCCTGCGTGTCATGCCGCTGCTGATGCGCGACGGCCGCCTCATCGTGGCGCTGCAGGCCGTCGAACACCGCCACGCCGTGATCCGCGAGCTCGAATTCGTGGCCGGCGTCAAGGTGGTGCCGGTGCTGGGCCACTGCAACAACCTCGACAGCGCACTCGTGGGCGCCTACGGCAAGATCGGTGCGCTGGGCGGTGACGCCCTGGCATCTGCCGAAGCAGCCCTGCCCATCGAGTTCGAGACCGACAAGACCGACGACCTGCTGCTCACGCTCGAGCGCGAAGGCGCCCGCGCCGTCAAGGAGGTGAAGGACGAGACGGTGGCCATCGAGCAGTCCGACAACCTGCTCGTGCGCATGATCGACCGCATGATCATCCAGGCGCACAGCGAGGGGTGTCGGACATCCACATCGAGAGTTCGCCCGGCAACGAGAAGGTGCGCGTGCGTTTCCGCAAGGACGGTGTGCTGCACACCTACCTCGAGCTGCCGTCCAACTACCGCGGCGCCATCATCGGGCGCATCAAGGTGATGTGCGACCTCGACATCAGCGAGAAACGCAAGGCGCAAGACGGCAAGATCAACTTTGCCAAGTTCTCGCCCCAGCACCGCATCGAGCTGCGGGTGGCCACCATCCCCACCTACGGCGGGCTCGAAGACGTGGTGATGCGCATCCTCACCAGCGCACGCCCCATGCCGCTGGGCCGACTCGAGATGTCCGAGCGCAACCTGGCGCAGTTCAAGCTGGCGGTCGAGCGCCCCTACGGCCTGGTGCTGTGTGTCGGCCCCACCGGCTCGGGCAAGACCACCACGCTGCACTCGGCGCTCAGCTACATCAACGTGCCCGAACGCAAGATCTGGACGGTCGAAGACCCCATCGAGATCACCCAGCCCGGGCTGCGCCAGGTGCAGGTCAACGCCCGCATCGGCTGGACCTTCGCCATGGCCCTGCGCGCCCTGCTGCGCGCCGACCCCGACGTCATCATGCTCGGCGAAATCCGCGACCGCGAGACCGCGCAGATTGCCATCGAGGCCTCCCTCACCGGCCACCTGGTGCTGAGCACCCTGCACACCAAGGGCGCGCCCGAGACGGTCACCCGCCTGCTCGACATGGGCATGGACCCCTTCAACTTTGCCGACTCGCTGCTGGCCGTGCTCGCCCAGCGCCTGGTGCGCCGCCTGTGCCTGGCCTGCCGCACCAGCCGCCCGGCGACCAAGGACGAAGTCGACGAACTGCTCGCCGACCACCTGCACGCCTACGGCGACGAAGCCGCGCCGCCCGAAACCCGCGACGACGTCTACCAAGGCTGGCTCGCCCGCCACGGGCGCGACGGCAAGCTGCTCGTCTACAGCAGCCCCGGCTGCCCGCACTGCGGCAACAGCGGCTACAAGGGCCGCACCGGCCTGCACGAACTGATGGTCACCAGCCGCGAACTGCGCCACCAGATCCAGACCGGCGCCACCGCCGACACCCTCTACCAGGTGGCCCTGCGCGAAGGCATGCGCACCCTGCGCCAGAACGGCATCGACAAGGTGCTGGCCGGCCACACCTCCATCGAGGAAGTCCGCGCTACCAGCAATGTGTGACGCCCGGGCGACCGGGTCAGGTGTAGTACAGCACCAGGTAGCCGAGCAGCAGGATCAGCACCGACAACGCCATCGCACGTGTCGACCAGGTGCGGGCCAGTCGAGTGTCCGCGCCTGCGTAGCGGCCGACAGCGGCCATCAGGCCGGCCCCGGCCCGACCACCTTGGCGTAGCAGGCCACGTCGCGCGACATCGAAGCCCCCGGCCAGCTGCCGCCAGGCTGCCGGCAGGACCCTGCGCCACACCCAGTCGGTGTCCAGGGTGATCGTCAAGGTGCGCTTGAGGAAAGGCAGCATCACGAAAAACGCCAGGCCCGAGAACAGCAGCAGCTGGACCTGTGTCAGCACATGCGCCCAGGTATACGGCTGGTACTGCACCGCGTAGGGCAGCAGTGTGTACAGCGGCTCGGCCCACACCCCCAGCGCGATGCACAGGAAGGCAAACAGGATCATCGCCCAGCGCATGCTCGCTGGTGGTTCGGCCGGGCGCAGCCCCGAGTCCTTCTGGAAGAACACGAACCACGGGAACTTGATGCCGGCATGCAGGAACACCCCCGCAGAGGCTGCCGTCAGCAGCAGCCAGACCGTCAACAGGTGGCCATCGGCAGCCGCCTGCGAGACCATCGATTTCGAGACAAACCCCGATGTGAGCGGAAACGACGAGATCGCCAGTGCGCCGATCGTGCCGCACACGGTGGTGAGGGGCATGGTGTGGAACAACCCGCCGAGCTCGGAGCACTTGCGCCGGCCGGTCATCATCAGCACCGATCCGGCTGACATCAGCAGCAGTGCCTTGTAGATGATGTGGGTGAAGGCGTGTGCCGCAGCGCCGTTGAGCGCCATCTCGGTGCCGATGCCGATGCCGGCGATCATGAAGCCGACCTGGTTGACGATGGAGTAGGCCAGGATGCGCCGCATGTCGTTCTCGAGCAGCGCATAGACGATGCCGTAGAACACCATGAACAGGCCGACCCAGATCAGCAGTTCGGTGCCCGGGAAACCGCGGATCAGCACGTAGACCGCGGTCTTGGTGGTGAAGGCCGACAGGAAGACGGTGCCGCTCCACGACGCCTCGGGGTAGGCGTCGGGCAGCCAGGCAGACAGCGGCGGCGCGCCGGCGTTGATGAGAAAGCCGATCAGGATCAGCCACTGCGCGATCGACTCGGGCGCCATGCGGGTGAAGGCGACGCTGCCGGTCTGCGTGATGTGGCCCGTGACGCCC
Organism: Candidatus Intricatilinea gracilis; assembly: GCA_016702605.1. Taxonomy (GTDB): domain Bacteria; phylum Pseudomonadota; class Gammaproteobacteria; order Burkholderiales; family Burkholderiaceae_C; genus Sphaerotilus; species Sphaerotilus gracilis. The sequence goes on along the minus strand of JADJDQ010000001.1, from coordinate 666,349 downwards.
GCAAACAGCACCACACCGCCCAGCAGGTGGATCATCACGTAGCGCCGCGCCGCACGGTAGGACGTGTCCTTGCCCTGGCTCCACAGCACCAGCGTCGACCCCACGGCCATCAGTTCCCAGAAGGCAAATACCGTGATCAGGTCGCCGGCCAGCGCGACACCCATGGCAGATCCCGCGTAGACAAAGGCCGCCGGCACCTCGACACGACTTTTCTGCCCGAGCGCAAACAGGCCACCACCGGCGGCCATCAGCGCGAAGATGGTCGCAAACAGGCGCGACAGTTTGTCGCCCTGCAGCGGCGTGATGGTGTAGTCGAGAAACCTGGCCTGCCAGACCGGCCCGTCCGGCACCTGCCAGACCAGCGCCAGCGCGACCAGCGGAAGCCCGACGATCGCAGCAGACCGCAGGTTGCCGCGCAGCAGCGGCAACAGCAAGGCGCCGACGATCAGCACCAGCGCGGGGTGCATCACCGCCTGAAAGGTCGGCTCAGTCATCGCGTTTGCCGTAGTAGGTGTCGGGCCGCTTGAGCACCAGAGCCAGGGCCTTGGCGACACCGATCATGGCGGTGCAGGTCATGAACCCGAACCAGGCGCTGAAGCCGAATACCGATTCGATCTCGAAGTGCGGGTGCAGCTGCACCACCAGCTCGGCCAGCACCGTGAGCGCCAGCACGACGAGAAAGCCGCGCCACAGGCGCTCGACATTGCGCGGTTGGTCCAGCCAATGGCCTGACTCGGCAAGTGCGGGCGGCTCGGTCTTTGTGTTCATGATCGTGACTCCAGGCGCCGATCACAGGCCGATGGTCTGGCGGGCCAGCGCGAGCGGCACATCAGGCAGGAAGAACAGCAGCACCGTGGCCGCGGCGGTGGCGCACAGCGCCAGCACCATCAGCAGCGGCGCCTCGCCGTGCGGGTGGTCGTGTCCGTGGTCGCCCCCATGGTCGTGTTCGGGGGGGGCGACGAAGAAGGCGCGGTACACGATGGGCAGGAAGTAGCCCGCGTTGAGCAGGGTGCTGACGACGATGACACCCACCGCCAGCCAGTGCTGCGCGGCCATCGCACCCGACAACATGTACCACTTGGAGACGAAACCTGCCGCGGGCGGCAGGCCGATCATCGACAGCGCCGCAATGGCAAATGCGCCCATCGTCCACGGCATGCGCCGGCCGATGCCGTCGAGCTGGCTGACCTCGGTCTTGTGGGCGGCGGTGTAGATGGCGCCGGCCGCGAAGAACAGCGTGATCTTGCCCACCGCGTGTGCGGCAATATGCAATACGGCGCCGACCAGCGACAGCGGCGCCAGCACGGCTGCGGCCATCACCACATACGACAGCTGACTGACGGTGGAATAGGCCAGCCGGCGCTTGAGGTTGTCGGCACCGAGCGCAATCACCGATGCGGCCACGATGGTGAAACCTGCCACCACCACCAGCCAGTCGGCCGCACCGCCGATGCCGGCGCCGGCCAGGTTGTCGACACCGAAGATGTAGACGATCACCTTCACGACGCTGAACACACCGGCCTTCACCACCGCCACCGCATGCAGCAGGGCCGACACGGGGGTAGGCGCCACCATCGCCGCTGGCAACCAGCGGTGAAACGGCATCAGCGCCGCCTTGCCGATGCCGAACATGCACAACGCCAGCAGGCCCGCCAGGCCCGCGTGCCCCAGCTTGCCGGTGAGGATGCCTCCGGCCACGAAGTCGGTCGTGCCGGCCACGTACCAGACGAACACCAGCGCCGGCAGCAGGAAGGCGATGGACGTGCCCATCAGGATGCCGAGGTAGACACGTCCGCCCTTGCGGGCGGCGTCGGTGCCCTGGTGGGTCACGAGCGGGAAGGTGATGAGTGTCAGCAGTTCGTAGAAGACGAACAGCGTGAAGAAATTGCCGGCAAAGGCGATGCCCATCGTGGCCGCCAGGGCGAGTGCGAAGCAGACGTAGAAGCGGGTCTGGTTCGACTCACCGTTGCCACGCATGTAGCCGATCGAATACAGCGAATTGACGATCCACAGGCCCGAGGCAATGAGGGCGAACAACATGCCCAGCGGCTCGACCGTGAAGGCAATCTGCAGCCCCGGCAGCAGGGTGAACAAGGTGAGTGAGGGGCGGGCGCCGCCGCTCACCAGGGGCAGCAACGTCACGACACAGCCCAGCAGCGCGACGGCGGTGAGCAGCGTGATGGACTCGCGCAGGTTGGGCGCCCGCCCGGCCATCGAGATGAGTGCAGCGCCGATGGCCGGGATGGCCAGTGCCAGCGCGATCGCGTGTTCGGGTGCAAGCATCAGCGTGCCCCCCCCAGCATCTCGGCTGCGGCCGGCGCGGCCGAGCCCACGGTGAACGAGGTGTCGAGCCCGAAATACACGGTGGCGGCCACCAGCAGCCCCGCGGGCAGCGCCATGCTCAGGGGCAGGCGGGCGCCGCCGGCCGTGTCCTGCCGCGGTTCACGAAAGTAGGCAGCCTCGACGAAGCGCCACACATAGGCTGCGGCAAGCAACGACGACGCCAGGATCAGGAACACCAGCCACCACTGGCCATTTTCGAGTGCAGCCAGGATCAGGTACCACTTGCTGACGAAGCCGGCCGTGCCCGGCACACCGACCAGCGAGAGCCCGCACAGCACGATGCCGAAACTCGTCAGCGGCATCCGTTTGCCCAGACCCTGGATACGCGCCAGGCTGGTGCCGCCCATCACCAGCGCCACACCGCCGAGCAACAGGAAGATGGCCCCCTTGGTGACGCCGTGGTTGAACAGATGAAGGGTGGTGGCGGTGAGCCCCGACACCGAACCGAACGACAGGCCCAGGATGATGTAACCGATCTGGCCGACGCTCGAATAGGCGAACAGGCGTTTCAGGTCGGTCTGGAATATGGCGATCGTCGATGCCACGAACATGCCCGCCAGTGCGAGCAGCAGCAGCATCTCCTGCATGGGCAGCTTGGCAAACACGGCCGACTCGCCGAACACCGAGAAATAGAAACGCAGCAGCACGTACACCGCCACCTTGGTGGCCGTGGCGGCCAGGAACGACGCCACCGCCGACGGTGCGTAGGTGTAGGCGTTGGGCAGCCACTGATGAAGCGGGAACAACGCCAGCTTCAGCGAGACACCCACGGTGATGAAGGCCAGCGCCGCCAGCACGGGTCGCGAGCCCTGCACGGTGGCGATACGCCGGCCCATGTCGGCCAGGTTCAGCGTGCCCGTCATCAGGTACAACAAGCCGATGCCGATGACGATGAAGGTGGCGCCGATCGTGCCCATGATCAGGTACTGGTACGAGGCCATCAGTGCACGGCGGTCGCGGCCCAGCGCGATCAACACGTACGTGGAAAGCGACGAGACCTCGAGAAACACGAAGATGTTGAACGCGTCACCGGTGATCGTGATGCCCAGCAGCCCGGCCAGGCCCAGCAGGAACATCGTGTAGAACAGGTAGTGTTGCTGCGACGAGATTTCTGCCTCGATGCTGGCTCGGCTGTAGGGCAGCACCACGGCGGCGATGCCAGCCACCAGCACCAGCACGAAGGCACTGAGCCTGTCGACGCGGTATTCGATGCCCCACGGTGGCGGCCAGTTGCCAATGGCGTACGAGATCGTGCCGCCATCCGCCACCTGCAGCCACAGCAGCACGGCGATGGCCAGTGCGGCCCAGCTGGCGGCCAGCGCCAGAATGAACGCATAGGCGCGACGCCGCAGCAGCACCGTCAGCGGCGCAGCGAGCAAGGGAATCACGACCTGCAATGCAGGCAGATGCGCAGCCAGGCTCATTCTTTGTCGTTTGGTTGGTGCGCGCGGCCTGGTTCCATGTCCATGCCCAGGATGTCGTCTTCCTCGATGCTGTCGTAGGCCTCGCGGATGCGTACCACCAGCGCCAGGCCGAGTGCCAGCGTGGCGACTCCCACGACGATGGCCGTGAGGATCAGCACATGAGGCAGCGGATTGGAATAGACCGTGAACGCGTCGCTGAGGATCGGCGCCGTGCCCCCCACCAGCTTGGCCGGCGCGATGTACAGCAGATACACCGAGGTCTGGAAGATGCCCAGGCCGACCAAGTTCTTGATCAGGTTGCCGCGCGCCATCACGATGAACAGCCCCGCGATCATCAGGAACACGGTGATGAAGTAGGTGAAATGGCCGCCCAGGGTCAGTCCGGTGCCGCTCATTCGTCCACCTTGCCGCGGTCGGCGAACATGTAGAAGATCTTCAGCATCACGCCCGCGACGGTGACGGCCACGCCCACCTCGACCCAGAAGATGCCGCGGTGCTGGCCGTGCACCGGGTCGTGGTCGAGCACGAAGTAGTCGAGAAAGTTGCCGCCCAGCAGCAGGCTGGCAACGCCCACACCGCCGTAGATCAGCACACCGACAGCCATCATCGACTCGACCACCGGCTCGGGCACCAGCTTGCGCGCGTCGGCCAGGCCGAAGATCAGGCCGTAGAAGATCACCGCCGCCGCCAGGATCACGCCGGCCTGAAAGCCGCCGCCCGGGCCGAAATCGCCGTGGAACTGCACATACAGCGCAAACAGCGGGATGAACGGGATCAGCAGCTTTGCGATGACCCGCAGGACCAGATCCGACCTCATGGCTTGCGATCCTTGCGCCGGCGGCGCAACAAGGCGATGACACCGGCGCCCGCGGTGAACACCACGGTCGTCTCGCCGAAGGTGTCGTAACCGCGGTAACTGGCCAGCACGGCGGTCACGACGTTCGGCACGTCGACTTCCGTCTTGATCTCGTTCAGGTAGCGCGGCACCACATGCACGTGGATCGGCGCCTCGGGGTCGGAGAACTCGGGCAGCCCGAGCGTGCCGTACACCAGCATCACACCCACGGCCAGCGACACGGCCAGCGGCAGCCAGGGCTTCTGCACGGGCCGGGCCTCCTCACTCTTGCACAGGTACAAGGCCCCCAGCAGCAAGACCGTGGAAATGCCCGCGCCGACCGACGCCTCGGTCATCGCCACGTCCACCGCGTCCATCGCCACCAGCACCGTGGCCATCAGGAAGCTGTACAAGCCGCCGAGCACGATCACGCCGAACAGGTTGCGACTGCGCGCGATCACCACCACGGAGACCGCCATCAGCACCAGCAGCACATTGATGATCAGGGTTTCGATGGCTCGTGCTCCTCGTCGGACAACAACGGCTTCAGGCCACGCACCATCGCCGCACGCGCCAGGGCGTGGGTGGCCGTCGGGCTGGCAAAGAAGATCAACACGCCCACCATCAGCAGCTTCACCGCCACCAGCGTCGGGCCCGCCTGCAGAGCAAGGCCGAGCAGGATCAGACCGGCGCCGAGCGTCTCGATCACGCTGGCCGCATGCATGCGGGTGTAGAAGTCGGGCATACGCAACATGCCGACGGCACCCACCACGCAGAAAAACCCACCGCCCACCAGACAGGCCCAGCTCAGCACATCGATCAGCAACGTCACTTGGCCGGCCCCTCGTCGATGCCCGGATCGCCCAGATCACCTTGGCGGAAGTACTTCAGCACCGCGATCGTGCCGATCACGTTGAGCAGGCCGTAGACGATGGCCAGATCGAGAAACTCGGGGCGGCCATTGAGAAACCCCAGCACCGCCAGCAGCAGCATCGCCACCGTCCCCACCGTGTTGGCAGCCTGCGCCCGGTCGAACACCGTCGGCCCCAGGGCGGCCCGCACCAGTGCCAGCGTGATCGTCACCAGCAACGCCAGTGCCGCAACCGCGAACATCATGGCTGGCCCTCGCAGGCCGTGGCACGGCGATCCATCTCGCTGTCGACCACACCCTGGGCCCCGCTGCGCGTCAGGCCGTGCACCAGAAACTCGTCGGGCCCCGCCTCGATGGTGATCGTGCCCGGCGTCAACGTGATCGACTGGGCATGGATCACCAGCCCCACATCGGTCTTTTGCGTCGGCTTGAACCGCACCAGCGTCGGGCTGATCGGCATCTTCGGGCTCAGGATGATCTTGCTCACGTCCCAGGCCGACTTGACGATCTCCTTGAGCAGCCAGGGCCAGTACGACACCGCCCGCAGCCCCAGCCGGATCGGATGCCCCTCGTGATCGACCACGTCCATGCGCCGGGCAAACCACACCACCGCCAGCGCGCACCCCACCCCGGCCGAAAGCAGAAACGGGGTGAAGAACCCCGACAACAGCAGCCAGAACAGGTACAGAAAGGCGAAAAGACTGATCGAGTGAAACACGTCGCGTGCGGACCGAATGAGTTGCGATGAATTGTATGCAACGCTATTCGAGCTTCCCGACCCGCACTGCCCGGGTTTTCCTTCGGTCGACGCAGCGCCGTTTTCGTGCAGACGAGACGCTGCCGAGGGGCCGCCAGGCGGCGCAAACCGCAATCCGCTAAAGTAAGGATTCCTTACTTAGCGACGAACGCCATGCTCGCCAAACTCACCGCCAAGAACCAGCTGACCCTGCCCAAGGCCGTCATCCAGGCGGTCGGGCCCGCCGAATACTTCGAAGTCACGGCCCAGGACGGCCGCATCGTCCTCACGCCAGTGCGCATCCAGCGCGGCGACGCCGTGCGCGCCAAACTGGCCGAACTCGACCTCACCGAATCCGACATCGCCGACGCCGTCACCTGGGCCCGCAGCGCAGCGTGAGCGCACCCACCGTGCCGACGCCGATTCAAACCGCCGACCCATTGCGCGTGGTGCTCGACACCAACGTCATCGTCTCGGCCCTGCTGTTCGCCCGCGGCCCAACCGCGCAACTGCGACTGGCCTGGCAATCCGGCCGCCTGCTGCCCCTGGTCAGCACCACCACCGCCCGCGAACTGGTGCGTGTGCTGGCCTACCCCAAGTTCAAGCTCACGCCCGCCGAGCAGCAGGAACTCCTGGCCGACTACCTGCCCTGGACCGAAGTCGTCGCCATCCCCGACCCGCGCCCGACGGTGCCCGACTGCCGCGATCCGCATGACCTGCCGTTCTTGCACTTGGCCGTGGCAGGCCATGCAGCAGCACTCGTTACCGGCGACGCGGATTTGCTGGTTCTCGCTGCCGTCCGCGACACGATCGGCATCTCCGGCGCCCAGTCGCTGACTTTCGCCATCTGGACGGTGCAGGCCTTGCTCGAAGCGATTGGCTCGGTCTGATCTGAGCAAGATCCCGATGGTGGGGCGTGCCTAGCCTGCCGCACCAGCCGCCCGGCCACCAAGGACGAAGTCGACGAACTACTCGCCGACCACCTGCACGCCTACGGCGACGAAGCCGCGCCGCCCGAAACCCGCGACGACGTCTACCAAGGCTGGCTCGCCCGCCACGGGCGCGACGGCAAGCTGCTCGTCTACAGCAGCCCCGGCTGCCCGCACTGCGGCAACAGCGGCTACAAGGGCCGCACAGGCCTGCACGAACTGATGGTCACCAGCCGCGAACTGCGCCACCAGATCCAGACCGGCGCCACCGCCGACACCCTCTACCAGGTGGCCCTGCGCGAAGGCATGCGCACCCTGCGCCAGAACGGCATCGACAAGGTGCTGGCGGGGCATACGACGATTGAGGAGGTTAGGGCGACGAGTAATGTGTGATTGACTCGCCGTGAAGGTGAGGCTTGCAAACCGACATTTGAGTTTCGCTAGCGGGGGAAGCAGGCGCCCGCGAATGTGTGTTTTGTGATCCGTTAAGTGCGTCGACGTGCTCTTAGCGGTTTCGCACGTGACCGTCGTCTCACAGGTGATCGCGGGCTGTCGCCTACCGGCATACGCTTGTCCAAATTGAGCGTCATCTCTCTAGCCTGCGGCATGTTGAACTCCAGCATGCGCTCAAAGAGCGTCGAGCCAGCAGCGCGCTCCGACGTCCCCATGTCTTGGAGTTGCAAGGCAATATCTAGCAGCCACTCGGTACTGAGATACCAAGAAGTTGCGATGTTTCCCATTTGATCGCCTGCAGTTTCAAGTAGCGCATGGGCGACACGGCAAACTCGCCCCGGCTCAGCGGTTACCAACTTGGCTAGCAATTCAGGAAGGTTTTCAGCGCGACCGTTCTTTAGTACGTTTGGATATGCTACGAACGCTTCCAGCAACTCTCTCGTTTCTGTGTCAGCGACGAAGCCATCATTTTGGAAAACCGCCGACAGGGCAGTCAAGATCTGCTCATCGGAACTGCAAAGCAACTGCAACATTAGTGGATGAACGACTGGTCTTGTAATCGGTAGATGCCACAAATGAGCAACAGAATGGGCCAGGCCAAGTGCGGTAGTCGGGGACGTGCCACGCGCAACTGAATGAGCTAGCTCGCGCGCCCAACTCTCAGCAGGGAATTGGGCGTGTCGCAAGCCTATCAACTCACCAGCACCCTGACCGTTTATTGCGCCCTCGAATGTACGACCAATCCAACGTTGTATTGCTGAAGCGGATGCCCAGTGATAGGCATGAGCAACGAAGTGAATCCACCCCTGACCGTTCACGATGGCGGGTCCCACCTCCAATAATTTGTCGATTAACGATTCAACCCTTGAGCGGTCTGCAATCCGTAGGTTGATCAACTCCCGTTGGAGTAGGGCTTCCCACACCCTTATTGATTCATTTCGAGCAACATGGCGTTCAAGAATCCCTAACCAGCGCTCGACCCGTGGAGGCGTTGATAAAAGGCATGACTCTGATAATGCGCTGAGCGTGGGATAGTTCCCGTTCGGGAGTGCGGCTAGCGCTCCCCGATCCCACAACAATGACGATCGATGGGCCTCGCTATAATTATCATCGATGTGGGACGACTCAAGAGTGAGTGTATACAGCCAACACTCCATTCGGTCGATTAACGCATCTGGAACTGGGGATTCCTTGCTGGCGACGCTTGCAACTGCATACGCAGCGTCACGCCGGAAATCTGCGCTAACAAACCCCTTGTCTTCAAGCTCAGCCACTAAGGAATAGAACAGAGGGGTGGCAAGTCCGGCCGGGACGAGTTCGCGTAACACGGTGGCAACCGGAATCTCATTTCGGCATGGCTCAAGCCCTCGGACGATTCGAAGAGCCTTGGCTAGGTCTTTCTTTGCGAGGTTGGCTAGTTCTCGACCTGCTTGGATTGCACCACCCTTCATGCGATGCCTCGGATGATCCCATGCTGACTCGTCAGTCAATTCGCTGAATACATTTAAGACATCGGCATCTGTGGCCTTCGCCATTTGGTCTGCGCTGACCGGGCTCCCAATCCACTGGGCCCCAGTGAAATGAACGTCGTGGTTCGCTAACCCCGGGAAGGCGCGCTCTTCCTCGACTACCAGTCGCTGCAGATCAGGACTACGGTGCGCAATTGGCACTGCACGCATTAGCCGTAGGCGATGCTGCCTTGCCCATTGCAGTCGGTGGTATCGAACACTGGCGTCAGCATCTACCTGCTTGCAGCCCGCATAGTAGTCCCAATTTACAAGCACCTTTTCTAAATGATCAAGGCTCACCCTATCAAGAAAAGGACTGGTTGCTGCGATCAGCGCGATGCTTTCCTTGTGAACATCGGTGTAAGGGCCGAGTACAAGCCGCCTTGGGTCCGAGACCAAATAGGCGAATTGCCGCGTTGGAAATTGACTTGCAGTGCACAGGCGGCCAACAGACAGAATGCGATGCACGATTAGTAAATCAGATGCCGCATTTTCGTCCGCGAAGTCAAGATAGCCTGCTGCATCGGATTTTGCCCATGCTTCCGCGGCTACTTGAATTGATCGCAATAGTGGTCGTTCTTGGCGGGACTCATCATCGCCCAATTCTTGGAAGCTTAACCCACGACTTTGCCGATAGCTGACCACAACATTGGATACATCGGACATGCAGAGTTGCAATGCTTTAATCAGGATTGGCCATATCGAGAGAATAAAAACCCTTGGGGATGCCTCAGCGATTGCCTCCAAGTCGTGGAACTGGCGCACTTGGAGAATGGACTCAACCTCTTTGGACACGATGGCAGCGGAGTCCTCATCGGAAGCGGATGCCGGAAACTGCGAAGCGCTTGTCCCTGGAATTTGACGATTGAGCCAAGCCGCCACGAGCCTTGGAGCTTCGTCGGGTAGTGCTGCGCTTACCACCCCTGCTAGGTAAGCAATGGCCCACTCCGAGATTGGCGTTCGTCCAGCAATCAGTACGAGGGCATCCAACCACGGACCTACTCGCGGCACCAAGTCGCCGCCGCCCAGTACCTGCCAGGACAACAAGTCTCTAGTTTGGTCCCCTAGCCATTGCCGGCTTACCAAGTCAATGACATTGTCAACGTCAAAATGCAACGCCTGACGAAGCAATGGCAGCAGCACTTGGGCCTGTTCGTGTGGAAGCGACATCAATGCAGGCAGGTGTGTTGGCACAAGAAGTGAGAACCATCCCGGGCTTCCGATGGCTGCGCCCAGGAATCTAGGTAGAAACCATTTGTCCGCCAGTGCCTGTACTACCAGTCGATTCTCGGCGGGCATCGGCGCCGTCTGCCGCCCTAAGAATTCAATCAGAAGCATCTTTAGATGTGGACGCAGATCAGCCGCCCATAGCCTCCCAATCTCTGCGTCGTAGTCTTCAGGGCTTGCGCCTCGGAAGTATCCGAGTGCATGCCACAACTGAGGGCGGATGCGCAGGCTGCCTTGATGCAATCGCACGGTTTCGGTAAGGCTGCCCCCCTCCTCCAGAAAACTGCGTGCTCGGACAAACTCGTACAGCGTTTGGTGCCGAAACTCTACCCGACCGGGACTGTGGTCAAGACGAAGCAGACCAGTTGCCGCTAGTGCCTGAATCTCTAAGAAGTGGTCCTCTACTACAGCCAATGGCAGCCCAAGCACTTCGCGTTCTGCCATCAGTTTCGCCAAGTACCGTAGCGTGGCCCGGCGCTTACCACTGGTATCGGTGAGTACTTGCGTCGCCCATTGCCTCTCTAGAAGGCCTTGGAAGCTCTTCAGGGCCGCTGGTTCAGTTACCCCTTCCAACAACGATAGAAATATATCCAAGGCGTGAGGAGACCGTAGGACCTGCTGAAGTTCTTGATTCCAAGCGTCGGCTTGGAGGCCTCGGTCAGTCAAAACTGTCGAAACTTCTGACCACTTTGGCAACTCCAAATTCAGCACCGTAGCATCGAGATTTCTAAGGGCTGGGTCATGCTTTTGCTCAAAGCTACGACAGGAGATCACAGTATGTACATTGGGTACATCGGAGAGGTCCTGGACAAGGTCGAGCAATACACGCAATCGCGCAGACTGCTGTACGACTAGGTCGGCCAATGCATCAACTTGATCAATGACCACGAGTACTGGACCATGGTTTGCAAGCAGCCGCAAGACTGCCGCTGTATCTGTGCCGAGATCCAAATGCCGGGTTAGCCCGGTGCGATCCCGCAAGTCAGGAGGCAAGCGGTCTGCCTTTATAGCGAGAACACTCCATCCGATGGCCTGCTTTGCCTGCGCCAACCGGACCAGCAGGGCCGATTTGCCGCAACCTGGATCGCCAAGCAGGAAGTGTGTGCTCGTCGTCGTAGCATCGAAACTGGAAATTAGTGCGTCGAGTTCGGGGCGAGTAAGCCAGGTGCCGTCTGATAGTGTGCTTGGCCAACTCAGCAATTGCGCTGACGCATTGCGCAATTTTGTCGATAGGTCATCCTTGTCAGACCAAGCCGCGCGTGGGTATGCCACTGGAAGGGCGACGGATGGAACTGCACGAACCCCAGCTAGGAAGTCGACCAATACTCTATGCGCAAGCTCAAGGCGCGATCTAGGCTTGGCGATCTCGAAGTGATCGCCTTCAATGCCCGTCGGTGTGACCCCTGCGATGCCGGGGTCGCTGCTGTTGCGGTCAACAATCAGCTTTCGCGGCCCAAATGAGAAACCGAGTATTCGCCGACCGACAAGGACACCTTTGGTCTCAAAGAAAACGCGCACTGTAAATCGGCGCTGGACTTGTAGGTTGCGAAACTGTCCGTTCAGCAACTTAAGCCATGCATCATCGTTCACCATATTGGTGACTTGAGGATTGGTTCTGAGGAGGAAGCGTAGATTGGCCGCTACTGTCGCCAGACTTGAGCCCTGGTGAGGCGTCCCGATAAATGCGACCCCAGCAATTGTGTCCAACAATTCGATTCGCCGTGCATCGCCGAGTGCTGCCGCTTGAGTCATTCCCGATTTGATGACCAAGCCGCCAAGGCTGTGGCCAATCAATACCAATCTACGACCTTTGAGACTCGGTTCTGACTGCAGTGCTGCGAACAAGGTTTCGCCGAGATCGGTGAGATGCATGGCCGCGTCTGTCCAGGCTGAGAGCGCGGCACCATACCCCGCCACCCAAACGTTGCATTCAACATCTTCCCCAATCCAGAGTGGCCAAAGTGTCGTGTGGTCCGCTGGGTTATGCATCCAGGTCGATCGCGCCTCCCCACCGAGGCCGTGAACAAAGATGACATGCAGTGCGCAAGGTTCTTTCGGTGTGTGTACCTGCGTCAGCGTTGCCATAGCCTCCCCTCAGATGATGTTGTGGAAAGCAATGTGCCTTTGACCTAGCCACAACGTTTCGACGTAGAGAATCAGCGACGCAGTCTCGCGAGAAACAGCGTCAACACCCATTCTAAATTATTAATCTTGGTGTGGAAAATGCTTCGTTTCGGGCGGAAAGCTTCTGATGGACAATTTGCAGCAACGGGTGGAAGCTAGTCATTTACCTCCCAGCCAGGACTCATCATTGCTACAGACACCCATTCAGCCAGCGAATTTTATTCCTCACCTAACCTCCTCCACCTCCACCAACGCCCCCCCATACCCTGCATTACACGGCTGAGTCCTGACGCACCTGGCAATACCGGCAAACGGACTGGATTTGCCGTCCGACTCTTTCCAGAGCTTGCGGGCGAGGGTGGCGTCGAAGGTGCCTAGGACTTCGCCGCTGGTGGCTTTGGCGCCGGCGCTTTCCAGGTCGCGTTGGACGGGGGAGACGAGTACGGCGATGTGGTCGGTGCCGGGGGGGCCGCTGGCGGTGATGCGCCAGCCGGGGCGGGGCAGGACGAGTTCGGCGCCGGCGGCGATGGCGTGGTCGTCGTCCAGGCCGTTGGGGAAGAGCAGTTGCAGGTCTTTGCCGTCGCTGCCGACCCAGAAGACGTAGACGAAGCCCGGGGTGTTGCTGCGCACGCGGAACTGCAGCTTGTCCTGGTCGATGCGCAGGCGGGGTGAGTCGGTGCTGGCGCTGACCTTGATGGCCGGGTCGGCCAGGGCGACCATGTCGCGCAGGGCTGCGACGGGGCTGTAGTCGGGGCGGGGCGCGGTGGTGGTGCTGCCGGGTGACGCGGGTGGTGCGGCGGTGGTGGTGGGCACCACGGCTGACGGGGAGACGGGGGCTGGGGTGGCCTGGGTCTGGGTGGTCTGGCCGGGTGTGGAGGTGGTGGTGTTGCTGGCGGCGGTGGCCTCGGGCGACGGCGGGCGCAGGCCCCACCAGAGCACGGCGGCGGCTGCGATGGCCAGGCCGACGCCGGCTGCGATCACTGGGGTGCGTGAGGTCTTGCCGGGCAGGCCGATCTGGCCCGAGGCCATCGGGTGAATGGGCGTGACGCGTGCGGAAGCCGTGCCTCCCGGTTGAGGTGCCGTGGTGGCGGCGCCGAAGGGTGTGGCGCCCACACCTGGTCGGCCGCCTGGCGGCTGGGTGGTGGGTGTGGCGCTGCTGCTGGCGCCGAAGGGCTGCGGGGGTGGCGGCTGGGTGGTGCGTGGTGCCTGGCCGCCAGTGGCCGGGCCGGCCGCGCCGACCGGGCGGCTGATGCTGGAGCCGCCGGGCGGGGGGCTGGTGTCGAGCGGGTTCGCCTGGCCGATGGCGGTGGGCAGGTCGAACAGGTCGATCGGCACGGTGTCGCCACCGTCGGCGGCGTTGTCATGGCCGTCCTGGTGGGCCTGGTCGCGCTGGGTGACGGTGTAGCCGGGGCCGGCACCCGCACCTGCGGCCGGGTCGGCCGGGGGGCGTGATTCGGTGGTGGGGCGGCGCTGGGCTTCGGTGGGTGCGGCGGCTGGTGTTGCGGGCGCTGCCGCGCGCATGGTGGGCGCCGACTGGGTGCGCAGCGGGTCGGGCACGGCGGGGGACAGGCCGAGCAGGGCGCGTAGTTCGGTCAGGCTTTGCGGGCGGTCCTTGGGCAGCACGGCCAGGCCGGCGTCGATGCCGCGCAAAAACTGGTCGCTGAAACGGCCGGCGGCTCGTTCGGCGGCGGGTTGCCAGGCGTCGCTCACCATGCGTGCCACGGCGGGGGGTGGTGTGCTGCCGGTGACCGAGTTGTAGAGCACGGCGCACAGGGCGTAGACGTCCGTCCAGGCGCCTTGCTTGAGGCTGGGCACTTCGGCGTATTGCTCGATGGGGGCGTAGCCGGGCTTCAGGATCACCGTGAGCGCCTGGGTGGCGTCGGTCAGCACCTTGCGGGCGGCGCCAAAGTCGAGCAGCACGGGCCACAGGCGCGGGCCGACGAGCAGGATGTTGTCGGGCGCGATGTCGCGGTGAAAACACTGCTGGTCGTGCATGAGCTGCAGGGCGTCGATGAGCGCGGGCAGGCGTTCGTGCCACCAGTCTTCGGTGGCGCCGGGGCTGTCGGTGACACGTTGCTGGTGTTGCCAGGCCTTGAGTGTGGGGCCCTGGTAATACGGCATCACCATGTAGGCGGTGCCGAGCTCCTCCCAGAACCGGTAGACCTTGACGAGCGACGGATGGTCGAAGCTGGCCAGCAGGCGCGCCTCGTTGATGAAGCTGCGCAGGCCCAGGTCGAAACTCTCGCGGTGGCGCTCGGAGCGCAGCGTCACGCCGTAGTCGGCGCGCCGCACGGCGAGTGAGCCGGGCATGTATTCCTTGAGCGCGACCTGGCGCTGCAGCAGCTGGTCGTGAGCCAGGTAGACGATGCCGAAGCCACCTTCACCCAGCGTGGATTCGATGACGAACTCGTGCACCGCATAACCCGCCGGCAGCGGGCCGGGCGCGGGCAGGTCGGCGGCGACGCTGGTGCTGCTGCGGCGCACGCCTGTAGCGTTGTTGCGACCGTCGACGGTGCGATCACCGGTGCGCGCGGTGGGGCGGCCGGTGGGCGAGTCTGGCGGATCGGCGGGTGCGTCGGGTGGGCTGGCCATGGTGGGTGTCAGGCGGTGGCGCCAGCCAGCATCTGCGCAAAGTGGTGGCCGTCGGGCAGGCCAGGCGCAATTCGGATGGCGGAGGGCTGGGCCGATTGTGGCGCGCCCACCGGCCACCACAGGCTGTGGCCGCTCAAGCGCCGGCCGAGTTCGTCGGCAGCCAGGCGGCCGACCCAGCTGGCCAGGTCGTCGTGCGGCGCCAGTGGATGGATGCTGACCTGGCCTTTGCTGTTGCCGTTGCCGCCAACATCCAGGCTGGCCGAGGCGCCGCGTGTCGTGCGGCTGGCGGTGTGCCAGGGTGGTGCGGCGGCGAGGGTGGCCTCGAAGGCGTCGACGCTGGCACCTTCGTGCAAGGTCACCAGTGCGGCGTGGGCCAGGTGGCGCCACCACAGGTCGAGGTGATCCAGCGCCAGGCGGTCCTGCGGCGGCTGGCTGCGCGCCTGCGCGATCAGCAGCGGAAAGTAGCGGCCCACGGCGTCACAACTGGGCATCAACACGCCGAACCACCACTGCGCATCGACCACGCCGGGCGCCCAGGCGTAGCGCCAGATCGGCGCGCTCAGGTAGGCCTGCAGCCAGCGGTCACCCAGCGCAGCGCGGCTGTCATGCATGGCGCGGGTGAGCCAGTGGTCGCAGGCAGCCACGTGCTCGCTGCTCAGGCGGCGCGAGGCAAAGTCGCCCAGCGCGCCGAGTTTGCCGTACCAGCCGGGGGCTTGCTGCAGGGCCCAGTCGTCGGTGCCGGAAGACGCGAGGGCCATGATGGTGGTGCGGCAGCGGCAGCGTTGCTTGGTGGACGAGGCTGACTGCGGCGGCGACGGCGCCGCTCAGAGCCCGTTCGGGCAGCTGAACTCGGCCAGTTCGCGCAACCTGAAGGGGTTGCGCACACTCGCGGCGGTGACCTCGAAGACGGCCTTGCGGCCTTCGAAATCGAACGTAGCGCGGAACTGCTCGGGCCGGCCCATGGGTTCGAGCTTGACACGGTCGAACAGCCGCATCAGCGCCCACGGGCCTTCGGTGAGCGTGCCGGATCCGGTGGCGCCGGCCGGTTGCACCTGCAGGCGCACCTGGTTGCTGCCACGTGGACCGGGCCAGCTCACCGGCACGGGGATGAGTGGTCCGTGGGCGTAACTCACCACCTTGCCGTCCACATCCAGCGTGAACTGCGAGATCGACGCGTCCATCTCGACCGGCTTGAAGGTGACCTGCAGCGTGGGCACATTGCCGCCGCTCGGGAAGAACGTTTCGCGGATCACCTGCGCCCGCTGGAACTGGATCAGGCTGCCGCTGTCGTTGCCGAGCTTGTTGTCGCGAAACTTCCAGACCGGCCGGGCGCTGGTGTCCACGTGGGTCAGCAGCTTTTCACTCACAAAGCGGTCGAAGCGCCCGCCCACACCGAACATGGCGCCGAAGTCGGCCGTGGTGACGTCGCTCGGCGAGCGCGGATTGAACGGGTAACGCCCGGCGATGCTCTGGTTGCAGGCGTCACCGATGCCGGCCCTGACCCTCGTTGGCCAGGTTGGTGCGCAGCAACATGCCCGTCACGTCCTTGCTTTGTGTGCCGATGCTGGACAACAACGAACGCACCGGTTCCCCACCAGCCCGGTCACTTTCGGCCGCCACACGGGTGGGCAGATCCGACGCCGGTTGTGGCGCGCCACTCTTGAGCGCCTGGTCGACGGCGGCCAGGTAGAGCTGCAGTTCGTTGAGGATGGCGAGGGTGTCGTCCATCGGCGGCTTGGCGCCCACCGGGCCACGCACGTAACGCCGCAGCGCGGCGAAACGGTCGTCGACCAGCAGCTCGATGGCCGGGCCGCCGGTGACGGCATCGGCCCTGACGCCGAGTTTGCCTGCCACGTCGGTGAGTGCCTCCCTGGCCTTGTCGGCGATGGCCTTGCTGCTGACGGGCACCTGCGCCTCGTTCAAGGTGGTCTCGCGCACCACAGCCTTCAGCAAGGTGCGCAGCGGGTCGTCCGGCCCGGAGAGCACACGCACCACCTGCACGAGATCCTGCAGGTTCTTCACCGGGCGCAGGCGCACGTCGGCGAGGAAGGTCTCCCACTTGTCGGCGTAGTCGGTGAGGTACAGGCGCCGCACCTCGTCGCTGATACGCCCGACGGCGCCGGGGACGCCGGTGGTGGTGGACGAGGTGTTCTGGCCCAGCACCCACAACTCTTCGGCGGCGAGTTCCTTGGTCAGCGCGTCGACACGTTTCTGCAAGCCCTGGTGGTAGCCCTTGTAGGTGTAGGTGCCGGGCACACCCCGCGTGAGCGGCTGCCCGCTGTTGCGCACGAAGACGATGGCGGCCGACGGCCCGCCCTCACGCGCCACGGTGAACTCGGGCAGGTCAGCGCCCAGGCCCTGCTGGCGCAGGCGGTTGTAGATGCGTTGCGGCAGCGGCACGCTGGCCAGGCGCACACGTACGTCGGCCACCATGGCCTGGTCCCAGGGCAGCGGCGACACGGCCGGGCCCAGGGCCAGCAGCGCATCGAGATGGGTGACGAGCTGTTCGCGTTCGGGCACACCGATGCTGCGCGGCAGGTTGGTTTCCCAATCCTCCTTGAGGTAGGCCGACAACGCCTCGGCGTCGAAGTGATTCGGGTCCTGCAGCATCAGGTAGGCCTTGAGCGCCTCGTATTGCTGCTCGGGCGCGTCGCCGCTCTGGCGCACCTGCTCCTCGACCCGCAGAGCCAGGCGCGGCAGGAAGGCGTCGACCAGCATACGTTCGTAGGCCTGGCGCGCCGCGGCGTCTAGCTTCTTGCCCTGGAACAGGCCGAAGCCGAGTGATACCGGCACCGATCCGTCGCCGCCGGCCTGGGCCAGCTGGCGGGTGGATGCCAGCGCGGGCAGCAGCGGCAGCAGGTCGGGTGTGGCGCGGTTGGGTGTGGCCTGCACCAGCGCGCGGGTGGCCTCGACACGTTGCGCCACCTCGTCGACATACCCGCGGTTGTTGAACCAGCTCACCCCCCAGGCGATCAGGCACAGGGCCGTCACGGCGCCGAGTGCACCCCAGCCGGCCAGCTTGAGCAGGCGCTGGCGCTTTTCCCAGCGCGGCTGGGTGCCACCCAGGCCGGCTTCGGCGAACACCACCTCGGTGAGCAGGCGCTCGAGGAAGTAGCTGCGGGCGTTGCCGGCGGGCGGCGCCAGCACGGCGCGTTCGAGCTTGAACGAACGCGCCACGGCGCCGAGCAGGCGGTCGATGGGTGCACCTTCCTGCGTGCCACTCACCAGGTACAGACCACGCAGCATCTGCTGGTCTTCGTAGGGCGAGGCGGCAAACACCGCGTCGACAAAACCCATCAGCGGGTCGCGCAGCCCGGCCAGCTGCAGCGGGAAACCGTAGATGCGCGCCCGGCGCTGCGGGTCGGTCTCGGCCTGCAGGCGGTCGATCAGGCCGTCGTTGAGGCGTTTGCTCAGGGCGTCCAGTCCCGGGCCGATCTGGGCGAGGTCGGTGCCGGTGGCGGCATCCAGCGTGTAGCCCCAGGGTGTGGCGCGGGCGTCCTTGTCGAGCTGGGCGTGGTAATCGGCAAAACCGGCCAGCAGGTCGGCCTTGGTGACGAGCAGGTAGATCGGCAGGCGCACACCGAGTTGCTCGTGTAGCTCGTGCAGGCGGGCGCGCACCCGGGCGGCGTAGTCGCCCCGTTCGGCCGGGCCCTTGCCGAGCAGGTCGGACACCGACACGGTGACCAGCACACCGTTGAGCGGCTGGCGCGGCCGCGCCTTGCGCAACATGGCCAGGAAACCCGACCAGCTGGCGCTGTCGCGGCTGGCATCGCTGTCTTGAGTGGTGAAGCGCCCGGCGGTGTCGACCAGCACGGCCCGGTCGGTGAACCACCAGTCGCAGTCGCGGGTGCCACCCACGCCGCGCAGCGCCTGCTCGCCGTTGGCGTCGGCGATCGGGAAACGCAGGCCGGCGTTCTTGAGCGCCGTGGTCTTGCCCGACCCCGGCGCGCCGATGATCAGGTACCAGGGCAGCTCGTAGAGGTAACGTGAACCGAGCCGGGCGCTGAGTTTGTCGAACAAACCCTGGGGCTGCGGCTTGCCACCGGGGCCAGTGGTGGCCGGCGCGGCGAAACGGGTCTTGCGCAGCGTGAGCAGGGCGCGCTCGAAACGCTGCTGGATGGCGGCGACTTCGGGGTTGGCCGGCGGGCCTCCGGCCGGTTTGGCCATCAAGCCCTGCACGACGACCTGGTTGCGCTGGCGCGAGCGCCAGGCGCGCAGGCCGACCACCAGGACGATCACCAACAGGATGGACCCGAGTGTGATCAGGCGCGCACGCACGCTGTCGAGTGGACGCCAGTCGGCGATGGCCACCAGCGGGCCGACCCACCAGATCAGCGCAAACAGCGCCAGCAAGCCGATGGCGTAGAGCAGCCAGCGGTTGAAGATGAGGCCGAGCACCGCCTTCATGGCCGGCTCCCGGCGGCAGCAGGTGTGGGCGGTGCATTGGGCGCCGCAGCGCCACCGCCGAGCTCGGCCGGGCGATCGACGAACAAGGTGATCTCGACGCGCCGGTTCAGCGCACGGCTGGCCGGGCTGTCGTTGGGCGCCACCGGTTCAGCGTCGGCACGGCCTTCGGCGCGCAGGCGTTTGACGGCCACACCCCGGCTGGCCAGCAATTCACTCACGGTGCGGGCGCGTTCTTCGGACAAATGCCAGTTGGACGGGAACCGCGCCGTGCGGATCGGCTGGTTGTCGCTGTGGCCCGTCACCAGCACACCCCCACCCAGCTGCGCCAGGGCAGCGGCGATACGGCCCATCACGGCCTCGCGTCCGCCGATCAGCGTGGCGCTGCCAGGTTCGAACAGGCCGTCGCCGCGGATCACCACGACGCTGCGGTCGATCTCGTCACGCACGGTCAGGATGCTGGCCTGGATGTCGGGCCGCAGAAACTGCGCCAGCCGCGGCGTGGGCGCCGGCTTGGCCACCTGCGCCACCGGGGGTGTGAGGCGCAGGCCCTGCACGGCGCCGAACACCGGGTCCGAGCGGCTGCCCAGGGCGTACGACAAACCGACGTAGATCAGCGCGAGCAGCAGTCCGGCCACCAGCGCAGCCACCAGCAGAGCCAGCCAGCCGGTGCTGCGTTGCTGAGTGACGGCGTTGGTCTGCCAGTGCTGCGCCAGCGGCGCGGGGTAGGGGCCACGCGATTCGCGCAGGATGCGCGCGAGCTTGTCGCGCACTGCGTCGACCTGTGCCTTGCCGTTCTCGATGGCGCGGTACCGGCCTTCGAAACCCAGGCACAAGGCGGCGTAGATGAGTTCGAGCAGTTCGCGGTGGGTATCGGGCTGACCGGCGAGTTTGGCCATGAGCTGGAAGACCTTTTCTCCACCGAAGGCTTCGTTGTGGAACAGCGCCAGCAGGCTGTGCTGCGACCACACACCGCCGCCGCCCCAGGGCGTGTCGCTGGCGGCTTCGTCGAGCACGGTGCACAGCACGTAGCGCGCGGCCATCACCTGCTGCGCCGCCATGCCGGCCGCACCGGCGGCGCCGGCAAAGTCGCGGATGGCCTGCGCCAGGCTGTTGCGCAGCACGCTCGGGTCGGGCATCTGGCGTGTGGCGCGGATCTGCGGCACGGCCATCAGCAGCTTGTTGGCCATGGCCAGCAGCGGGTTGAGCGCAATCGACGGCAGGGCAGCCTCGGGCCCGCTGGGCTCGGGCATGGCGGCGGCCGGCGCGCCCATGGCAGCGCCAGGTCGCGGCTGTGCCCAGGCCGCCGGGTTGGGCCGAATGATGGTGGCCGAGCCGTCGTTGGCGTCGAGCGCTGCGAAGGGGTCGGTGGGTGGTGGGACGGGGGGCTGCGCCATGGCGGGTCAGACGTCGGTTGTCTTGGGGGCAGGATCAGGCGGGGCCGGGACGGCCGCCGGCATGGCCGTGGTCCGCAGCGGGGCCTTCGCCCGCCAGGAGGTCGTCAGGGAGCCTGGTCGAGCCCGCAGGGGTGTCATGGCCGGATGGCCCAGAGTTCGAGCTGCAGGCCGGGGAAGTCGCCGGACACATGCAGCGCCAGGTTGCCGGTGCGTTCGAACTGCTTCCAGAGTTCGCCGCCACGCTCGGCTTCGAAGTAATGGTGGCCGGCGTGGAACGGCAGTTGCCGCGGCGCCACCGGCAGATTGCGCAGGGCGATGCCCGGCAACGCCAGGCTCACCAGCTCGCGGATACGTTCGACCGGGCCGACCTTGCACTGGGCCAGGAAGCGCGTCAGCAACTGCTCGGCCGGCAACTGCGCCGTGACCGCCAGCACGAGGGTGGCGCTGGCCAGCAGGTCGGTGTCGCGCACGCTGGCAGTGCGGAAACCGTTGCCGCGTTCGGTGATCTCGATGGCCGTGGCGCGTGGCACCGGCACGCCCGAGAGCTGGCGGCGCAGGTCGTCGATGAGCGGTGCAAACGTGCCCTGCAGATTGGCGTGCTGGTACAGCGGGTGCTCGAGTGGCACGCGCCGGTCGCTGACGAAGCTCGACAAGGCGCCGGCCAGCTGCAGGCAGGCGCGGTGGAATTCGAGCGGGTGGATGTTGGGCGCCCCGGCGTATTGTCGAAACAGCGGCTCGGCCTGGTTGAGCGTGAGCAGCATCAGGAAGTCGGCCAGCTCGGACACCCCCTGGTTGGCGCTGCCCATCCGTTCGGCCAGAAGTTTGGCGAACTGCTGGATGCGCCCGTGCAGCAGCGTGGCGGCGGCCAGCAGGTGGCCGCTGGCCTCGATGCGGGTCTGCGGCGGGATGTAGTTGCGGTCGACGGTGAGCTGGTCGTCGCTGCGCCGTTCGGTGACACGGATGACGCCCAGCGCCGTGTAGGCGTCGCTCAGTTCGCGCTGGCGCAGCAGTCGCAGGCGCAACCGGCCGGCCTGGATGAGCTGAGGTTCGTCGGCGGCGTCGGTCAGGTCGCGCAGCGATTCGTCGATCACCTCGTAGCGTGTGGCGTCAGCACCGCTGTTGCCCTGGTCCTGACCGGTGCCGGCGGCATGGCCGAACTCGGTGCTGCCGGCGCGTTGCAGCGGCGCGGCCAGGTAGACGATCTCGTCCTTCAGGTCACCAGGGACGTCGATCGGCGCCGGCGCAGGCTGCAACAGCGGCAGGGCAAACGGTGTGCCGTCGGGCAACACACCGCTGGCGCGGGCGATGCCGACCCGGCCCAAGGCGAGCAGGCTGTCGTCGACCACCAGTTCGGCAAACCCCCAGCCGTGCGGCGTGAGCGCGCGCAGCCGCGCGTCGACCAGATGTTCGAGATGCCGCGTCTCCTGCTGGAAATGGTGCGGCTGCAGGAACATGCCCTGCGACCAGGCCACCTTGTCGTAAACACTCACGCGACCTCCCGGCTGTGGTGCGGCGTTGGGCTGATCAACGCTTGTCGGGCGTCACGTCGACGCTCACCGTGAGGGCGTCCACCGTCACCTTGGCCTGCTGCGAACTGCCCGCCGCCAGCGGTGTGATGGCGCGCCAGCGCGCCTTCTCGATGTCGCGGTAGGCGGCCACCACCGCCACGAAGCGCGACTTCTCGTCGAGCAGGCGATCGAGCTTGCGTGTCTCGCCGGGCTGCAACATGAACTCTTCGCGGTAGACGATGTCGGCCGCCAGCGTGGCGCTGTCGCCCTGGTAGAGCGACATGAAATCGGCGTTGTTGAAAGCGGTGTCGGCCTTGAGTTCGTAGACCCGCACCAGCACCGGCGAGGGGCGTTTGCGCGCGTCCGGGTTGACCTGCGGCGTGGCCGTGATGGCCGTGGCCAGCCGAGCCGGCGGCGGCGTGAAGACGAGCTTGGGCAAGGGCGGCGCCGACGAACAGGCGACCAGCGTGGCGGCGGCGATCAGGCCGGCGACACGCGATAGCGCAGACAGGGTGGCGTGGCGTGGGCCAGGCACGGCAGAAGGTGGGGCCGCAAGCAGGGCCAGGTGAGGCTTGGAATTGGTGGGCGCGTTCAAACCGGACTCCGGTGGTGGCATCCGCAGCTTAGTCAGCCACCGCCCGCCCCCCGCGTGACTTAGGTAACGGCTCGAGGCTGGACGACCAACGGCAACCCGCGCCCGGCCCGGTCGACCAGGTCAACGACCCTGCACGTAAGGGTTGCTGCGCCGCTCGCGGCCGAACGTGCTTTCCGGGCCATGGCCGGGGATGAACACCGTGTCGTCGCCCATGGGCCAGAGGCGCTCGGTGATGCTGGCGATCAACGTATCGTGGTCGCCGCCCGGAAAGTCGGTACGCCCGATGCTGCCGGCAAACAACACGTCGCCGACGAAGCAGCGTTTGGCCTCGGCGCTGAAGAACACCACATGGCCGGGTGTGTGGCCGGGGCAATGGCGCACGGCGAGTGTGCTGTGCCCGAGGCTGACGGTGTCGCCGTCGACCAGCCAGCGGGTCGGCGTGAAGGCCTCGGCCGGCGCAAAGCCGAACATGCGCGCCTGCTGCGCCAGGCCGTCGATCCAGAACTGGTCGCCGCTGTGTGGCCCGACGATGGGCAGCTTCAGTGTGCGCGACAACTCGCCCGTGCCGCCGGCATGGTCGATGTGCGCGTGGGTGAGCCAGATCTGTTCGAGCTTGACGCCGAGTTCCGCGGCGCGGGCGCACAGGCGGTCGATCTCGCCGCCCGGGTCGATGACGGCGCCCGCCATGGTCTGGTCACACCAGACGATGGAGCAGTTCTGCTGGAAGGGAGTGACGGGGACGGATTCGTAGCGGAGCATGCGGTCTGGTGATGTTTTGCAACTCTGTGTCGATTTTCGCCGCTCTGTGTCGACTCCATGCATGCTCCTCATTGGGTGGCTTCGCAACTCTGTGTCGACAAGACGGCGCTGCGGTTCCGGGCATGGACCCTCATTGGCTGGGATTCGAACACGTCCCGGCAGCAAATGCGAGAAGCTCATTCAATGGCTTCTACGCAGCGATTGCCGGCCCACGCGACCGACCGCTGATGGTCACCCGGTCTTGTGGCTCTGGTTCTCCGAAACGGCCCCGAGGTGGCCGGCCGCTTTCCGTTGCATCACCGACGCCCATGCCGTTTCGGTCATCGGCAGCTGAGGGTCGGCCTCGATCGCCCAGATGCCGGCGGCCAGTGGCAGCGGTGCAGCGCAGACCTGTCGGCCAGGTCCGGGCCGACAGCTATGGTTCACATGGCCGCCGCTGAACTTCGGCCGATCAGCGTTCAATGCCGGCCGCCAAGAGACGTTCGGCGAAACAAGTCGTAAGCTGCCGCTCAACGTCGCGGGCGACCCGGAGCAACTGGCAGATTGGCGCCATCTGCGTGATTGACGACAACGCCTTCCAAACCAACATCCTGGCGCAAAGCGCCGTGGCGGCCACGCTAACCAGCCCCGCATTACTCCGGGGGCGGATCAGTACTGTGCCGGCTGAACCAAGCTGAGCATGTCGCGGCGATCCTCGGCAGTACAGGGAAGGTGCTCCCAACTTGGGGGCTTCCAGTTCGTGAGCTCGCCAATGGGGTCGATAGTTGAAGTACCTCCGAGGTGCGACGGCGTCTCAGTGAGATGAACGCGCCGCACGTTGACGCCTGCTGGCCAGAGCGCGAACCACGCCGGCATTGCAGCGCATCAAGGCCACCGATACCAGGTTCATCGGCGGGAGGGCGCGGAAATGGGCCTCAGGCGCCGTGAGGTCCAGCTTATCGGCCAAGAGGCGAACGATGGTCACAGTCGCCGCTTCGTCTGCAACCCGGGGGTGGCCGGCAAACTGGCCGAGTGCGTTGCCGCCCTCGGAGGCCGGAGCTGCCGAGCGCACATTCCAGCCCGCTTCGATGAATAGACGGACGGTCTCGACATCTCGGTCGATCAGGGCGGTAGAGAAGTTTTCAGATGTCCAGGCGACGCCGTTTCTGGCCAGCCGTTCTCTGGGCTTGAGGTCACGGGTCACTGCCGCCTCGATGCGTCCTGTGCGCTCTAGCAGAAGGACGGCCTTGCGCTCGGTCGAGTCCGCGCTTGAAGCGGCTCGCTCTGCCGCCAGCCGAGCCTGGCCGGTGGCACTTTCAAGCTTCCCCAAGCTGGTGGCTAGGTTCTTCAGCACGCTGGTGCCTCGTGTGTCATTGACCTGCTTGCTATAAACCGAAAAAACCGACGCTCCCAACATGAACAGCACCAGGGCAGCATATCCGGCGTGACTACGCAGCAGCTGCGCACCCCACTTCACACGGCCCAGGAAGCGATGGTCCTGAACGTTACTTTCATGGTGGCCCAGGATGAACAGCAGTACGAAGATCCCGGCGACCCATGCGGTCGCCACCCAGAGGCCAAGGCCAGCCAGATTCGAGCCCGGAAAGAGGTCGGCGTAGACGGTGCAGCAGGCGCCGGCCAATGTGCCTATGAAGAGGACTGCGCCATTGACCATGCCGAACGTGGCGCCGGCGGACCCGATCGGGATGCGGGCGTTCGAAGGATCGATTTGGTTCATGGTTTTCAGGGCTGCGACAGGTTACCGCTGCGGCAACGGGGTCAAAACGTCAGCCTTTACTGGACCGACGATTTCAGCATTAGCTTGCAACCCGGTTCGACACTGTTGGCCACCAGGTTTGGAATGAACGCAGCCCGGTATGAAAAGAGCGTCGGAACCGTTGGCATGCCAATGCCCTTGGAAATCGCTTCACCAAGCTTGATCTGAACCTCTTGACCCGACTTGGCGGCGGACACCCTGTAAGCAGCGAAGGACTCAACGCCACCGGGCTTACGGCGCCCGGCCGGAAACACCTGGACCACGCCGGCCGCCTGGCCGGCCTGGCCTTGAAGGCGAAGGAACACATGGTGCGCGCTATTGGGGCAGGACAGCACGCCATACCAGGTGCTGACCAGGGTTTCGGAATACGAGGAGATCCTCACCGTGGGAATATCCAATCCGGTCTTGCGGAGCCAGTCGTCAGATTCCTGCCTCGCTAGAGCTTCGTCTTGTCGGTCGTGAAGCCGGTCCTGCTTCTGTGCGACCACCCAAGCCTTGTCGCAGGCCATGCGGGCGCGGCGCATGTCGCCGACGGTCTCAACCGAGACGGCGATCACGCAGCCATTGAATTTCACCGTGTTACTCAGCTTCCTGCCTAAATCCGACTTCTCGGGGTCAGTTAACTCGCTAATGCTCGAAACCTCTTCTTGTACGCCGTCCCACACACCGCCAAGTTGGCCAGATAGTCCGCCCGAGAGGAAGGTGGCGATGAACATTAGAGCGGCAACAGCACCCGCGGCCAGCACACTCAGTATTGCCAATACTGAACCCCAGGCGATGATGGTTGCGGTCAGTCGGCTCAAGGTGAAAGCAACAGCCAACCCGCCGAGCGCAACAAACACGACGTTCAGGGTCGACACCCGGCTCATCGCGCCGAATGCGGCTGGCAATACCAGCATGCCAAAGGCCGCGCCAGCAAGCCAGACCATCAGAACCAGCAAGGCTGCGGCTCCGCCCGGAGTCATGCTGTTCAGGACGTTGATGCCCCCAGTTGCAGCCCGCACGCTGATCGTGTCGTATTCATCAACTTGGCGGATGCGCCCGCCACCGGCCGGCGAATTCATGCCCGGAGCGCCCCAGGCAAATTGCATCAGAGACCGCGCGCGGTAAACGGCGACACATAGTGCTGTGGCAACTAGTAGGTAGGCGACAACGCGCCATTCTGGTAGAAAAAGATTGTCATCCATGGAAACAGTCGAAGTGTGGAAAATTATTCGGGTAACCTATGGAAATATTTACGTGATTCGCAGTGATCTTCAGCCAAGCGCCTTAGCCGCCAGATCAGCACCCGGTTTTTGGCCGCGACAGCCGAAAATCAGGCAAAACCGGTCCGGTTGTTCCTGCCTCCTACTCAGATGGCCCTCCAGCGGCGCCACCGAGCATGCTGGTTGACGATCATTGCGAATCAGGCATAGATAGCCGGCCGATGGTGCGTTTTCTCTGAACTCTGACTTGTTCAACCTTCTCTCCCAATATAGTTATTGCCAATCTACTTGCAATCGCATATGTATTATTGCAACTCCGCACGCAGAATTCACAGACGGAGCCGCCATGCGAAGTCAGGCAAGATTTTTAAACTACTCTATCAGGTATCCTGAAAGGGCTGTAGCATTCACGTCGAATGTGTGAGCGACCTTTGTTTTACGTCAACCCAATTGACATGATTTCATTTATGGTGACCCGCGTCGGGTGTTCCTCATCATGAGTTGGTCTATTGGCAGGATCAAATTCGCTCAACCTTGTCAGAGCCAATTTATTCAGAGAGAGGGTCGCAGTGACCTGTGGTGCGGGTACCTTAAATGGTTGGCCATACGCTGTGAGCGGTCCATTATTCCGAAATTGCGTAAGTATTCGGTGATACCTTTTACACGAAAGGTGTGGCAGCCCAATTGAGCGCGAATTCCGGTTGGTCTTGCGCGCCGGCCGATTATGCGAGGAACGGCGGCCTGTCGTATTGAATGCTCGCTGAGTACCACAGGTCGGCCACGGGTGGAGCGAAATAACCAAGCCTTGCCAGCCGGACGGACGTCAGACGCAATGGAAGACCAGTGCGCCAACTAGGCCTCAAGCCATGATTCCGGGTTGCGGTCGCAGGGTATCGCGCGCTGGTCGCTGCCTTTTTTGCTGCCGCACCGGAGTCTGGCGGCCCAGCACAAAAAAGTCGTCGACGCGCATCGTGAGGGCATTGCCAGTGAGTAACCGGTTTCTCGTCAAATCCGTACATGTTGCATCAGGGAGCGGGGCGCAACTTGCGACGCTTGGAACTCGGCTCGAATTCTCGGCCTTTCGCCCTGTTCCATAACTGGTGCCCCGTGACCTAGCGCGCGCCCGAGCAAAGCACCGCGTGCGTCAGATCGCCCCCAGTCCTCTTCACTCAATGCGCAGTTGCACTCTGCGCGCCAACTACTAGGAAACCAGGTAGTGACAGATGACTGCAATTGGCAGGCACGTTGAACAGCGATTGACTGCTGTCGCCGTCGACCGACCGGCTGGTATGGGTCGGCTTCGACCGCACATCTGCCTCCGACCAAGGACTGCAGCGCAGCGGAAAGCGGGCGTCCATGTGCCGGCCGACTGCTCTGGAACCCATGGCCGCCGCTGAACCTCGAAGGGTCTGCGGTCATGGCCGTAGCACAGCGAGCGATACCCGATTGCCTGGCCTGGCGCTAGATTCAACCCCAAGGTCGACACAGAGTTGCGACGGCCCTGGTCGCCAAATCGCCGGGTGGCCCTAAGTCGACACAGTGCGAATTCCGGCAATGCGAAAGTTCGCCGCTAAGTGCTTGATTTTCCAGCCGAAGCGAGTCGACATAGAGTTGCAAAGCGCCACTGGGGCGGCTGAGTGTGACTGGAACGACCAAGGCGGCCTCTCGGCCGCCTTGGTCAGGGTCACAGCATACTCAGACCGAGGCTCAGTACCACCACTCGATCTGCGCGCCGGCGCTATTGCCCGAGGTCTTGCTGGCCAGCGAGGCCTGGCCGGTCACGTTGCCGGCTGCGGCGTTCCATTTGGCGCTGGTGACGTAGAAGCGGAACTCCGGGCGGCTCCAGAAATCCGGGCCGATCGCCAGCGTCGGGGCGATGGTCAGCTTGTCGAGCTTGGCCGTTGCGCCGCCCTGGGGCTTGTACTGCGAATGGCCTGCCTCGACGAGCAACTTGAAGTTCTTCGTCATGGCGTAGGACACCCGGCCGCCAATGGTCGACGCCGTGGTCTTGACCTTGTTGCCGTCCTCTTCCGTGCCGATCAGTGCGATGGCCTGGCCGCCGAAGGCGCCGTTTTGCCAGTTGATGCTTTCGACGATGCGGGTGCTCTTGGCTGAGCTCTTGCGCGTCAGGTCGCCGAAGTTGGCTTCGAGGCTGGTCGAACCCTGGGCGTATTGCAACCACAGCGTGTTGCTGATGCCAGTGCCGAACAGCTTGGCCTGGTCGTGGCGCAGCGTGGCGCCGAAGCCGCCGGTGCCGCCATCGAAGTCGCCCTTGGTGGCGGTGAAGAACAGGTTGGCCTTGCCGTCGGTGTTGGCGTCGAGGCCGAGCACTTCCACGTTCAGGCGGTTGCCGGGCTGCTGTTTGAGCAGGGTCGAGTCGACCGTGCCGTCGGTCTTGTACCAGGCCACGCCGAGCTTGCCGCTGCCCAGGCTGATGCCCTTCACGCCGGTGCCCACACCCTTCATGTCGACGAAGAACTGGTCGACGATGTGCACGTCACCACGACGGCCACGCGCCTTGCCGACCCAAAAGGTGGCTTCGGGCAACACGTCCAGGCCCTTGGCTTCGCCGTACAGCTGCTCGAAGGCCAGGCCGTTGCTGCCGGGGTTGTCGGTGGCATTGGTGTAGCTGTTCACCATGATGGTGCCGCTGTAGTCGACGCCGTCGGCCTTGTACTTCTGGTCGATCTGGAACTCGCCGTAGATGTCGCACTCGTTGCCCAGGCGGTAGTTCAGGCCGGCGGTGATGGCCGGACCACCCAGGTGGTAGCAGGCGCGCGAGGTGTTCTTCGAGGTCAGGCCGGGACCGCCGCGGAAGTAGCCGCTGTAGTCGACGGCATGGGCTGCCGGCAGGACGGTCAGGGCGATGATGGCCAGGGCAATCTTGGAAGCGCCAAGGGCGTGAAGTCTGTTCATCTGAGGTCTCCTCGTTGGTGGACACCGCAGCAACGTGCTGCGGTTAATCCATTGTCAAAGGAGGCCGCAAAACATTTACAGTTTCTTGATGAATTAAGTTTTCGTATATATCTCTGCCCGTCCACGATACAAGACGGTTACCAACGTATTCACCGATAGCCGGCTTTTTGCGTTTGCAGGCCAAGTGCCGAACCGACGGGTTGTCGTCGGTCACGGCATGTCTGTCGCTGATGGCCCGCTGTTGTCCAGGCCCGGAGCGGCGGGCTCTGCGCGTTCAGAGCGTGTGCGTCGCGAGCTTGAAGTCGGGGTCTTCGGCGTACCGCTTGATCGCAAAACCCAGGCTCTTCATGAGCTTGAGCATGGGCGCGTTGTTGGCCAGGATCAGGCCCTCGATCTCGGCCAGACCCTTCTCGCGCGCCACGTCCATGATGCTTTCCATCAGGCGCGAGCCCAGGCCCTTGCCGTTGGCATCGTCGGCCACCACCAGGGCGAACTCGCAGCTGGTCTGGTCGGGGTTGGTGATGTAGCGCGACACACCGACGATACGTTCGGTCTCGGTGATCTCGCCGTTCTCGCCCACCTTGCGGTCCTTGAACACCGCCACCAGCGCCATCTCGCGGTCGTAGTCGATGAGCGTGAATCGCGCCAGCATCTGCGGCGGCAGTTCGCTGATCGACGACACGAACCTGAAGTAGCGGCTCTCGGGCGAGAGGTGCGACATCAGGTCCTGCAGCATCTGGGCGTCGTCGGGGTGGATCGGGCGCACCATGTATTCGCCGCCGCCGCGCAGCGGCCAGACCTGCTCGTACCGCGCCGGGTAGGGCAGGATGGCCAGGTGGTTGTAGGGGCTCGACCCCGGGCTGAGTGAACTGCGCGCGCTGTCGATGACGATGCGGGCATCCACCGCCACGGCGCCCGATTCGTCGACGATGAGCGGGTTGATGTCCATCTCGCGCAGCTGGGGTAGCTCGCAGACCATTTCCGAGACACGCAGCAGCACCTGCTCGATGGCGTCCATGTCGACCGCGCTGGCGCCGCGCCATTCGAGCAGCGTCTCGGCCACACGCGAGCGTTCGATCAGCCGGCGCGCCAGGAACTGGTTGAGCGGCGGCAACTCCATGGCGCGGTCGTGGATCAGCTCGATCATGGTGCCGCCGGCGCCGAACACGATCACCGGGCCGAACGGGTCGTCGGTCACCAGGCCGATGTAGATCTCGCGGCCGCGGCGCGAACGCGCCATACGTTGCACCGTCACGCCGTTGATACGGGCGTGCGGCTGCAGCCGCCCGACGCGTTCGACCATGTCGGTGTAGGTGTCGCGCGCGCTGGCGCCGTTCATCACGTTGAGTGCCACACCCTGCACGTCGGACTTGTGGCTGATGTCGGGTGAATCGATCTTGAGCGCCACCGGGAAGCCCAGCTGTGTGGCGATCATCATGGCCTCATTGGCGCTGCGCGCCAGGATGGTCTGCGTGACGGGGATGTGGAACGACGCCAGCAGCGTCTTCGATTCCATCTCGGTCAGCACCTTGCGGCGTTCGGCCAGCACACTTTCGATCACCAGGCGAGCGCCTTCGATGTCGGGCTGCGCCAGGGTGGACAGCGGCGGCGGCGTCTGCTGCAGCAGCAACTGGTTCTGGTAGTAGGTGGCGATGTTGCCGAAGGCGCCCACCGCCGCCTCGGGTGTGCGGAAACTCGGGATCGCCGCGTCGTTGAGCGCCACCCGCGCCGGCAGCACCGAGGCGTCACCCATCCAGCACGACAGCAGTGGCTTGCTGAAGCCACGCTTGACCTCGACCACGGCGCGTGCCACGTCGGCGGCGTCCATGTCGGCCTTGGGCGAATGGATGGCCAGCACACCGTCGATGTTGCCGTCGCGCCCGGCAGCTTCGATGGCGGCGCGGTACTGCTCGGGCGTGGCCATCTCGCTCAGATCGATCAGGTCGGTCAGCGACGCCATCTCGTTGAGCTGCGGCTTGAGCTTGGCCACCGCGTCGGCGCCGAGCTTGCCCAGCACCAGACCGATCTCGTTGACCCAGTCGGCTGCCAGCACACCCGGCCCGCCGCCGTTGGTGACGATGGCCAGGCGCCGGCCCACCGGCCGGTAACGCGAGGCCAGGCACTTGGCGGCCGAGAACAACTCGACGAAGCTGCGCACCCGCACCGCGCCGGCGCGGCGCAGCGCGGCGTCGAACACATCGTCACTGCCCACGATGGCGCCGCTGTGCGTCTGCGCAGCCTCGTTGCCAGCGGGCTGGCGACCGGCCTTGAGCACCACCACCGGCTTGGCGTTGGCGGCCGAACGCAGCGCACTCATGAAACGCCGGGCGCTCGAGATGCCCTCCATGTACACGATGATGCTGTGGGTCTGGGCGTCACTGGCCAGGAAGTCGAGCACCTGCGCCAGGTCGACGACGGTGTGCGGGCCGAGCGACACGACCGACGAGAAACCCACCGCGTTCTTGCTGGCCCAGTCGAGCATGGACGAGGTCAGCGCGCCCGACTGCGACACCAGCGCCAGCGGTCCGGCCTTGGCCAGCGGCCCGGCGGCACTGGCATTGAGCTTGATCGACGGGCGTTGCAGGCCCAGCGAATTGGGGCCGAGCAGGTGCATGCCTTCACGGCGGGCGATGGCCTTGAACTCGGCGGCCTTCTCGGCGTTGATGCCGGTCGACACCACCAGCGCGGCGCCGCAGGACATGCGCCCGGCCACTTCGAGCGCGCTGGCGATGTCCTGCACCGGCAGCGCGATCACCGCCAGATCCGAGCGTGCATGCGCCAGGTCGCTCAGCGTGGCGCTGGCATTGATGTCGAAGAACTGCAGCTTGGCGCCGCAGTGTTCGATGCGTAACGCCTCGACCAGGGCGCGGGCATGTGAGGTCAGTTGCGCCGGCTCGTCGACCGGGCCGGCGAAGACGGCAATCGACTGGGGTGAAAACAGCGGGGTGAGGTAATGCTTGTCCATGGGGATAGTCTGCGCCCTTCAGCGTACAGCCTGGAGCTTCGGGAGGCCTGTGGGCGGCACCGACCTCGACGAGGTGGTGGCCTGGGTCATCGCATCATGCCTGCGAACCTAGGGTTTTTACCAGTGCTGGATCAAGCGGGTGGACCGGTCGGCGCAGTCAGCTCGAATCACTTGTGCGAACTGCCGCGGCCTCAGCCCGTGGGCAGATGGGCGGCGGCGGTTTCGTCCCTGCCGCGCCGGGCGGCTGCGATCATCGCGGCGGCCCGCTCGGCCACCATGATCACCGGCGCATTGGTGTTGCCGCCGATGACGCTGGGCATCACCGACGCATCCACCACCCGCAATCCCGCCAGCCCGTGCACCCGCAGGTGCTGGTCGACCACCGCAGCCGGCCCGCTGCCCATGCGGCAGCTGCCGACCGGGTGATAGATGGTGTCGGCGTGGTGGCGCACGTAATGCTCGATCTCCACGTCGCTGGTCGCCCGGGCCGACTCGGCGCGTTCGTGGCCACCGAGCGCCTTCATCGCCGGTTGGTTCAGCAGGCCACGCAGCAGCTTGAAGCCGCGCACCAGGCGGGCAGCATCGTCGGGCTCGCCCAGGAAGTTGGGGTCGATACGCGGCGCCGAGCGCGGGTCGGCATCGGCCAGCCTCAGGCTGCCGCGGCTCAGGGGGCGCAACAGGCAGACATGGCAGCTGTAGCCATGGCCGAACACGGTCTGGCGGCCGTGGTCGACCAGCTTGGCGACGACGAAGTGCAGTTGCAGGTCGGGGATGGCTTCGTGCGGCTGGCTGCGGATGAAACCACCTGCCTCGGCATAGTTGGTGGTGAGCAGGCCGGTGCGCTCGCGCCGCCACGGGCCGATGGCGCGCGCCACCCGCCAGACGCCGCCCGGCGACAGGCCGAAGCTGTGTTTCAAGCCGGGTGCCTCGACGATCTGCACCACGTCGACATGGTCGTGCAGGTTATGGCCGACGCCGGGCAGCGCATGGTTCACGGTGATGCCGTGAGGCGTCAACTCGCTGGGTGCGCCGATGCCGGACAACATCAGGAGCTGCGGCGACTGCAGCGCGCCGGCTGCCAGCAGCACCTCGACCCGTGCCCGCACCGTGATGGTCTGGCCGCCGCGCAGCGCCTCGACGCCCACGGCGCGGCGCTGGTCGAGCACTACGCGTGTGGCATGGGCGCCGACGATCACGTTCAGGTTGGTGCGGCCCAGATTCGGCGTGACATAGGCCTTGGCTGCGCTGAAACGTTCGCCGTTGCGGTGCGTCACCTGGTAGGCGCCGATGCCTTCCTGCTCGGCGCCGTTGAAGTCCGGGTTGTGGCGCCAGCCGGCCTGTCGGCCCGCCTCGATGAAGGCGGCCAACATCGGATTGGGGCAACGCAGGTCCATCACGTTGAGTGGCCCGCCCGTGCCGTGGAAGGCGTCGGCGCCGCGCTCGTTGTGTTCGCTGCGCTTGAACCAGGGCAACACCTCGTCCCAACTCCAGGCGCTGTTGCCCTCGGCCGCCCAGGCGTCGTAGTCGCTCGGGTGGCCACGCGTGTAGATCATGGCGTTGACCGAGCTCGATCCACCCAGCACCTTGCCGCGGGGTTGGTAGCCGCGCCGGCCGTTCAGACCCGGCTGTGGCACGGTCTGGAAACCCCAGTTGGCCTGGCCGTTCATCGCCAGCACACCCAGGCCGGCGGGGCACTGGATCAGCACGCTGCTGTCGTCGGGGCCGGCTTCGAGCAATGCGACGGTGACCGACGGGTCCTCGCTCAGCCGCCCGGCCAGCACACAACCGGCGCTGCCGCCGCCGACGATGACATAGTCGAATTCCATGGGCGTCATTTCGGTGGCGGCCGGGTCATCGGGCAGGCCCGCGCCGGGTCAGAGGTCGAGCTCGTAGTCGACCGTGAGCGGCGCATGGTCGCTGAACCACTGGTCCTTGTAGATGCTGGCGCTGCGCGCCAGCGCGGCCACACCGGGCGTGGCGAGGTGGTAGTCGATGCGCCAGCCCACGTTCTTGGCGCGCGCCTGGCCGCGATTGCTCCACCAGGTGTAGGCCTCGTCGCCGGCCTCGGGGTAGAGGCTGCGGTAGACGTCGATCAGACCGGCTTCGCTCAGCAGCTTTGTCATCCAGGCGCGTTCCTCGGGCAGGAAGCCGCTGTTCTTGAGATTGCCCTTCCAGTTCTTGAGGTCGATCTCGCGGTGCGCGATGTTGACGTCGCCGACCAGGATGAACTCGCGTTCGGCCTTGAGCGCCAGCAGGTGCGGATAGATGAGGTCGAGGAACCGGAACTTGGCCTGCTGTCGGTCCTCACCCGACGAGCCACTGGGAAAGTAGCAGCTGATGATCGACAACTTGCGGCCCGGGCGGTCGTAGCGGGCTTCGACCCAGCGGCCTTCGGCATCGAATTCGGCGCTGCCTATGCCCGTGATCAATTGCTGCGGCAGCTGGCGCGTGTACAAGCCCACGCCCGAGTAGCCCTTCTTTTCGGCATAGTGGAAGTGCCCGCGCAGGCCGGCGATCTCGCTGAAACGGGGTTCGACGTCCGCCGCCTGGGCCTTGATTTCCTGCACCCCCATACAATCGATCGCAGCGCTCTCGACCCAGGATTGCAGGCCCTTGGTGGCCGCGGAACGGATGCCGTTGAGGTTGAAGCTGACCAGACGCATGAGCTCTCCGTCCACATGACACAAAGACAAGACCCTTCAGTCCGGGACCCTCTGGCCCAGGATTTCGTGGCATTCGCGGTGCAGGCCGGTGTGCTGCGTTTCGGTGAGTTCAAGACCAAGGCCGGTCGACTCTCGCCCTATTTCTTCAATGCCGGCCTGTTCGACGACGGCGCCAAGCTGGGCCGCCTCGGTCAATTCTATGCACGCCGCCTGCTCGCCTCGGGCGCCGCGCCGGCCTACGACCTGCTGTTCGGGCCGGCCTACAAGGGCATCACCCTGGCCGCGGCCATCGCCATCGAGCTGGACCGGCTGGGCCACAACCTGCCCTATGCCTACAACCGCAAGGAAGCCAAGGACCACGGCGAAGGTGGCACGCTGGTGGGTGCGCCGATGCGCGGGCGGGTGCTGATCGTGGACGACGTGATCTCGGCCGGCACCTCGGTGCGTGAATCGGTCGCCATGATCAAAGCCGCCGGCGCCACACCCGCCGGTGTGTGTATCGCCCTGGACCGGCAGGAGAAGGCCAGCGAAGGTGGTGTCGACGCAGCGCACTCGGCCGTGCAATACGTGCGCGCCGAACTCGGCCTGCAGGTAGACGCCATCGCCACACTCGACGATCTGTTGCTCTACCTGAGTGAGCAGCAGGATCCGGCACTCACTGCCTACCTGGGCCCGGTGCGGGCCTACCGCGAACGCTACGGGGTGGCGGCATGACAGCCGTCGCGCTGGCGTCGACAGGTGGGGCACTGCTTCCCCTGGTCGCGGCGGCGCTGTTGTGGGTGACGGCGCCGGTGCAGGCGCAGTCACAGTTCGAGCCCCCGCCTAGCGGCATCTACACCTGTGTCGACAACCAGGGCCGGCGCATCACCTCGGACCGACCGATCCGCGAGTGTCTGGACCGTGAACAGGCCGAGCTCAACCGCGACGGCTCGACTCGGCGCAAGGTACCGCCCAGCCTGACTGCCGACGAACGCGCGGCCGCCGAGGAAGCAGCCAGGCGCAAATACGCCGCCGAGTCCGCCCGCAACGATGCGATCCGGCGCGACCGCAACCTGATGGCGCGTTACAAGGACGAGGCAGCCCACAACAAGGCGCGCGAAAGTGCGCTCGACGTGGTGCGCAAGTCGGTGAAGAGTTCGCAGCATCGCCTGGCCGATCTCGAACTCGAGAAGAAGGCGCTGCAGGCCGAGGCCGAGTTCTACAAGGGCAAGGACCTGCCGCGCCAGCTCAAGCTGCAGTTCGAGGCCAATGCCGCCACCAGTGATGCCCAGCGCAGCCTGGTGGCCACCCATGAAGCCGAGCTCAACCGCGTCACCGCCGTGTACGACGGCGAGCTGGCGCGTTTGCGCAAACTCTGGGGTGGTGCCGCGCCGGGCAGCCTGGGTTCGGCCAGCGCCACACAATCGAGCGCCAAGTAGCTCGGGCGTTCGAAGCCACGGTATGGTGGTGGGCCGACCATGGCCCGGCGCCTGCTCGTCGGGCTCGGCCATGGCCACAGTTTCGGGCCATGACGCGGCCCACCGCGCAGGTCCGGATGATCAGCCCAGCGCGCGCTTGAGCAACTCGTTCACCTGCGCCGGATTGGCCTTGCCCTTGCTCGCCTTCATCACCTGGCCGACCAGGGCGTTGAAGGCCTTGTCCTTGCCGGCGCGGAATTCGTCGACCGACTTCTGGTTGGCCGCCAGTACCTCGGCAATGATGGCCTCCAGCGCCGAGCTGTCGCGCATCTGGCGCAGACCCAGGCTGTCGATCAAGGCGTCGACCGTGCCGCCGCTGGTCCACAAGGCGTCGAAGACCTGGCGCGCGGCGTTGTTGCTGATCGTGCCGTCGGCGATACGGGCGATCAGTTGGCCGAGCTGCGCGGCGCTCACCGGGCTGGCGGCGATGTCCAGATCCTGGCTGTTCAGGCGTTTGGAGACCTCACCCATCAGCCAGTTGGCCACCAGCTTGGGCTGGCTGCAGGCAGCGGCTGCGGCCTGGTAGTAATCGGCCATGGCGCGGCTGGCGGTCATCATGGCTGCGTCGTAGGCAGCCAGGCCATCGCGGCTGCGCAGGGCGGCGGCCAGGGCGCCCGGCAGCTCGGGCATGGCGGCGCGCACCTCGGCCACCCAGTCGGCATGGATCACCAGCGGCGGCAGATCAGGATCAGGGAAGTAGCGGTAGTCGTGTGCGTCTTCCTTGGTGCGCATCATGCGGGTTTCGCCGCTGTCGGGGTCGAACAGCACGGTGGCCTGGCGTATCGCCTGGCCGTCCTCGATCTGGTCGATCTGCCACTGCACCTCGTAGTCGATGGCCTGCTGCAGGAACCTGAAGCTGTTGAGGTTCTTGATCTCGCGCCGGGTGCCCAGCGGCCCGCCGGGCTTGCGCACCGAGACATTGGCATCGCAGCGAAAGCTGCCCTCCTGCATGTTGCCGTCGCAGATGCCCAGCCACACCACCAGGGTGTGCAGCGCCTTGGCGTATTCGACCGCCTGTTTGCTGCTGCGCAGGTCGGGTTCGGTGACGATCTCGAGCAGCGGTGTGCCGGCGCGGTTGAGGTCGATGCCACTCATGCCGTGGAAGTCTTCGTGCAGTGACTTGCCGGCGTCTTCTTCCAGATGAGCACGTGTCAGGTTGACACGCATCGGTTCACCATCGACGAAGAACTCGACCGAGCCGCCCTGCACCACCGGGATCTCGTACTGGCTGATCTGGTAACCCTTGGGCAGGTCGGGGTAGAAGTAGTTCTTGCGCGCGAAGATCGACATCGGCGCCACCGTGGCGCCCACCGCCAGGCCGAAGCGGATGGCGCGTTCCACTGCGCCGCGGTTCATCACCGGCAGCGTGCCGGGCAGAGCCAGATCGACGGCGCAGGCCTGGGTATTGGGCTCGGCGCCGAAACGCGTCGACGCGCCCGAGAAGATCTTGGAGGCGGTCGAGAGTTGGGCGTGGGTCTCGAAGCCGATGACGACTTCATAACCGCGCACAAGTGCAGGCTGGGTCATGGTGAACAAAAGGCGTTGATGCCGCGGTGGCCGGTGAGCGGGGGTCGATGCTAAGCGATAGATCCAGATCAGCCGGGGCAGCGCGATCGCCTGGTCACCTGCCGCCGGTGTGCACTAGATCACGCCAGCCCGGTCAGGTGCCAGGGGAGCTGTGCGAGCATTCGCCGCCGATGTCGGCCATGGCGCCCTCGCAGCGCGCGGCGGGCGACTCGGCGGTCTTGCCCGAGTGGGCTCCGCGGCGCCGCCTGCGGCTTGTGAACCCTGTCGAAAGGACGAGAGTGAAGACGATTCCCCAACAACTTACCCTGGTCGCCGTCTGTGCGCTGGCCGCCCTGAGCACCGGTTGTGTCACCCTGGGTGCCAAGCAGGACGACGCCGCGCCGGCCAAACCGTCTGCCGGGTCGTCGGCCAAACCCGCCACGGCACCGGCTCCAGCGCCTGCACCCACACCATCGGCCAAGGTCAAGCCGGGCATGAACGAGAAGGGTGAAGTGATCGATTCATCCAAGGTCGAGGCCGGCAGCGGGCAGAAGGTCAAGGGTCGTGCCAACTGGGAAGGTGAAATCACCGGCAAACCAGCGCCGGGCAGCAAGTTCAACAAGCTCGAGATCGGCATGGGCATGAAGGAGGTGACCGACATCGCCGGCCAGCCTACCGACCAGGGCGCCTACGTGACCGGCAAGGCCTGGATCCCGTTCTACTTCGGCTCCGACCGGCATCGTTTCGAGATGGTCTTCAAGGGCCAGGGCCGGCTCATCTTTGCCGGCGGTTCACTGGGCGACATGAGTGGTGGCAACCTCATCTGGATCATCCACAACGCCAAGGAAAGCGGTTACCGCAACTGAGCGACCGCTGGGGGTGACGCGGCACACCGGCGCTTCACCCCACACTGTCCCGCCTCGACCCCGGACCGGCGGACCGTCGGCTGTGAGCGGCCGGTGTCACTGCAAAGGCAGGTACAGGCGGCGCAGCACCTCGGCGGCCCAATCGGGCAGGCGCCCGGCAAGTGCCGGGTCGGTGAAATCTTCACTTTGGGCGTAGTCGTCACCCTCGATGACTGCGCTGTGGCTCAGCTGCCCACTGCCGTTCACACGCAACTCGACCCAGCCGCGTGTGCCGACATCCCACTCGAGCGTGATGGCGCCGTCGGCGTCGACAAGCAGCGCCGGTGGTGGCCAGTGTGCGTGGGTGAGGTCGAGCACCAGTTCGGCTTCTCGTACCGTGGCGTCGCCGGGCAACTGCCACCCGCGTGTGGCCACCAGGGCCTCGGCTTCCTCGATGGCTGCAGCAATCAGCGGGTTCATCGGGCCGCCCGGTGGGGTGGTTGGTGTCGTGAGAAGCGACGAGCCGTCGCTCACTCCATCGTCACACCGGCACCGGCCGCTTGTTTGTCGGCGTGGTAGCTGGAGCGCACCAGCGCACCGATGGCGGCGTGGGTGAAACCCATGGCTGCGGCCTCGCGCTCGAACATCTTGAAGGTGTCCGGATGCACGTAACGCCGCACCGGCAGGTGGTGGCCGCTGGGCGCGAGGTACTGGCCGACGGTGAGCATGTCGATGTCGTGGGCGCGCATGTCGCGCATCACCTCGAGGATCTCGTCGTCGGTCTCGCCCAGGCCGACCATCAGGCCACTCTTGGTCGGCACCTCGGGGTGCAGGGCCTTGAACTTCTTGAGCAGATTCAGGCTGAAGGCGTAGTCGCTGCCTGGGCGCGCTTCCTTGTACAGACGCGGCGCGGTCTCGAGGTTGTGGTTCATCACGTCGGGCGGGGCGGCCTTGAGGATCTCCAGCGCACGGTCGTCGCGCCCCCGGAAGTCGGGCACCAGGATCTCGATGCGTGTGGCCGGTGACTGTTCACGCACCTGGCGGATGCACTCGACGAAGTGGCCGGCGCCGCCGTCACGCAGGTCGTCGCGGTCGACGCTGGTGATCACCACGTACTTGAGCTTGAGCGCCGCGATGGTCTTGGCCAGGCTGGCGGGTTCGTTCGCGTCCAGTGGATCGGGGCGGCCATGGCCCACGTCGCAAAACGGGCAGCGGCGCGTGCACTTGTCACCCATGATCATGAAGGTGGCCGTGCCGTGGCCGAAACACTCGCCGATGTTGGGGCAGCTCGCCTCTTCACACACCGTGTGCAGCTTGTGCTCGCGCAGGATGTTCTTGATCTCGTAGAAACGTGTCGTCGGGCTGCCCGCCTTCACACGGATCCAGTCGGGCTTCTTGAGGGTTTCG
This sequence comes from Candidatus Intricatilinea gracilis, assembly GCA_016702605.1. Classification (GTDB taxonomy): domain Bacteria; phylum Pseudomonadota; class Gammaproteobacteria; order Burkholderiales; family Burkholderiaceae_C; genus Sphaerotilus; species Sphaerotilus gracilis. Next base: position 625,924 of record JADJDQ010000001.1, on the reverse strand, counting down.
GCCTGCACCACCTTGATGGGGATACGCGAGGTCTTGGCCTGGGCCTTTTGTTTGGCGCTTGCGTCGTAGGCCGGCGTGGCAGCGGTCGCCGAGGTCTGGGGCGTCGGCTCGGTCGAGCTGGGTGTGGTGGTGGTGTCGGACATGTCTTAGCGGCTCAGCAGGGCATCGAGATGGCCTGCCAGCCGATCGGCAACATCACCCCAGGCGACAGGGGCGCCGAGTGTAGCCAAGTCGACTGTGGCCAGCCCGGCGTAGCCACAGGGGTTGATGCGCGAGTAGGGCGTCAGGTCCATGGCCACATTGAGCGCCACGCCGTGGTAGGTGCAGTGTCTGCTCACCTTGATACCCAGCGCCGCCACCTTGCCCAGACCACGGAACGGATCGTGCGGATCGACCGGCCCGGTGAGTGCGGCATGGTCGTGCGGATTGTCCAGGCGCACATAGATGCCCGGCGCCCCCGCCACGCGGTGGCCGGTGATGGCAAACCCGCCCAGAGTGCGGATCACTGCCTCCTCGAGCCGGTAGACGTATTCCTTGACGTAGATGCCCAGGCGCTGCAGGTCCAGCAGGGGGTAGACCACCACCTGGCCGGGGCCGTGGTACGTGACCTGGCCGCCGCGGTTGGTGGCCACCACCGGCACATCGCCGGGCGCCAGCACGTGGTCGGCCTTGCCGGCCAGGCCCTGGGTGTAGACCGGGTCGTGTTCGCAGACCCACAACTCGTCGGGTGTGTCGGCCGTGCGGGCGTCGCTGAAGGCACGCATGGCATCGAAGATGGGCAGATAGGGCTGGCGGCCCAGTGGTCGGATCAACATCGGTGGCCTCGTTGGCAAGCGGCGGATTGTCGATGGCGCGCGGCACTGCGGCGGGTTGCCTGCGCAGCTTGCTGGCCGGCCGGACGTTTTGCCCTGCCGCGGCGCTGCCGAGCCGCTTCGCGTATCGTGCCGGCATGACATCGCCCCACTCCCGAGCCTGGCTGACAGGTGTTCTGGTCGTTGCCCTGGCCGGGCTGAGCCTCGGTTTCGCCGCGTCCGCGCTGGCCGACACGTCCGCGCGTGTGGGGGCGGCACCGTCACCCGCCTTGCAGGCGGCGTTGCGCGACTACGACGCGCAACGCCTTGGTGCCGCTCGCCGTGCCTTCGAGCGTCTGGCACGTGCCGGTGACGCGGTCGCCCAGTACAACCTGGCGGTGATGCACTTGCGCGGCGAGTTGCCGCAACCCGACATGGCGCGCGCCGTGAGGCTGCTCGAACAAGCGGCCAGCGCCGGCCTGGTCACCGCCCAGTTCACGCTCGGTCAGCTGTACGACGGCAGCCGGCTCGGCCGCCCCGACCCGGCACGGGCGCTCGCCTGGTACCACCGCGCCGCCGAGGCCGGCAGCATCGACGCCCAGGTCGAGGTGGCGACGGCGTATTACCTCGGCCGCGGTGTGACGGCTGATGCCGCCACGGCCGCAAGCTGGTATCGCCAGGCCGCCACTGCCGGCGACGAAGCGGCGCAGTACCTGCTGGCGTCGATGTACGAACACGGCCTGGGCCTGACTGCCGACGCCCGGCTGGCCCACTACTGGTACGAGATGGCCGGCCGCAACGGTGACGTGGCCGCCGAAGCCAAGGCGCGGGTCATGGCCAGGCAGATGGCCGACGAGGCGGCCAAAGACTTGGCCGACGAACAAACCCGCGCCGATCGCCCCGGATCTGCCTCGGCCTTGGCGCCAGCACCACCTGCCTCGTCGCCCTGAGGCCATCACTCGACCCGCCGAGCGGCTGGTCTGGCATCACCCTCGGTTGTCTCAGAACTCAGGCGCGTTTGAGCGCCAGGCCTTGCAAGCCGTGCAAGGCCTGCTGGCGCATGGCGTGGGCGTCGTCGCGGTCGCCCAGGCTGTCGAGCACCTCGGCCACGGCCAGCAGCGTCGACAGGTGATGGCCCAGATCGGCCACGCTGGCGAGTTGGCGCACCACCTCGAAACACAGGTCACGCGCCAGTTCGGCCAGCCGGCGGGTAAGAGCCTGGTCGACATCGGCCGCCTCGCGCAGGCACTGGCGCAAACGCACGGTCTGCCTGGCCAATGCACACAGTGCGTCGAGCCGGCTGGCGTCGAGCGGGTCACGTAGCAGCAGCTGGGCGTAACGATGCAGGTGCCAGCACGACTCGTCCCACAGTTCGTTGCTGGCGCTGAACAAGGCGGCGTCGAGCAAGGCCTGCCGGCCCTGGCGTGCGGCGCTGTCGGCCAGGGTGTCAGCCCGTGTTGCGCCGCCCTGTCGCGCGCCGCTCGTGGCCTGCGCCGGCATGCCGAGGCGGCGGGCCGGGTAGATCGAGGTCGTGGCGGTGTGACTGGCGGTCATGGCAGGTGTCCCGTGGCTGGCGTGGTGTCATCCTAGGGTTCACACCTAGCGCGCTGCATCCCTCAAAAGGGGTGGGCGCTTTGCCTTGTCGCGCCGGTCGTGCAGGGTGCACGTCAGCCTGCCGTCAAGCTGAACCGACGTTCAGGCCTTGGTGCCGGCCAGCCGCTCGCGCTGTTTGGCGATCCATGCCCGCAAGCTGCCCAGCCTGGCCGCCAGCAGCAGCGCCAAGATGCCGCCGTAGAGCACCACGTCGCCGTACCGATGTTTGCTCGACCGTATCCACAAGAAGTGCAATACCGCCAGTACGGCGATGACATAAACCAGCTTGTGCAACATCTGCCAGCGCGGCGCACCGAGCCAACGAATGGCGCGGTTGAACGAGGTGGCCGCCAACGGGATCAGCATCACGAACGCGACGAATCCGACCAGCGCGAACGGGCGTTTGGGCAGGTCACGCACGATGGCGTCGAGGTCGAAACCCATGTCCAGCCAGGCATAAGACAGGAAATGCAGGCTGGCGTAGAAAAACACGTACAGCCCCAGCATGCGCCGCCAGCGCGCCAGCGCTGCCCAGCCGGTGGCCTGGCGCAGGGGTGTGACCAGCAGCACCAGACACAACAGACGCAGTGTCCACAACCCCGTGCCGCGCAGGATGGCTTCGGCCGGGTTGGCGCCCAGCGTGTTCATCACCGCGCCCCACACCAGCCAGAGCAGCGGCAGCAGACACAAGATGAACACCACCGGTTTGGCCGCCCGATGGCCGAGCCAGCGGCCGATGCGTTGCCTGAGTGTCACGGTCACGCCCGGAGTGGGCTGCGGGGACGGCGGCCGAGTCGGCGCGCTGGCGGTGGTCATGGGGTGAGGGGGCGAAAAAGGGTCGAGGACGCGCTGCCGGTCAAGGCGCGCGACGGTGGCCGTCAGGCGGCGGGAGGTGTGGAGATGGTCAGTAGTTCTTCTTCAGGTCGAGCCCTGCATACATCTGCCCGACCTGGGCTTCGTAGCCGTTGAACATCAACGTCGGGCGCTTCCTGGTGAACAGTCCGTCTTCGCCAATGCGGCGTTCGGTGGCCTGGCTCCAGCGTGGGTGGTCGACGTTGGGGTTCACATTCGAATAAAAGCCGTACTCCTGCGCCGCGGCCTTGACCCAGGCGGTGGGTGGCTGTTTTTCGACGAAGCGGATCTTGACGAGAGACTTGGCGCTCTTGAAGCCGTATTTCCAGGGCACCGCCAGGCGCAGCGGCGCGCCGTTCTGATTGGGCAGCACCTCGCCATACATGCCGAAGGCCAGCAGCGTGAGCGGGTGCATGGCCTCGTCCAGGCGCAGGCCTTCCACATACGGCCAGTCGAGCACGCGCGAGCCGACGAAGGGCATCTGTTTCGGGTCGGCCAGCGTCACGAACTCGACGTACTTGGCGTTGCCGGTGGGTTCGACCTTCTTGATCAACTCGGCCAGTGACCAGCCCACCCAGGGGATCACCATGCTCCAGCCTTCGACGCAGCGCAGGCGGTAGATGCGGTCTTCCATCGGCGCCAGCTTGAGCAGTTCGTCGAGGTCGAAGCTGCGTGGCTTCTTCACTTCACCTTCGACAGCCACCGACCAGGGCCGGGTGATCAGCTTGCCGGCATTGCGCGCCGGGTCGGACTTGTCGGTGCCGAACTCGTAGAAATTGTTGTAGGTCGTGGCATCGGTGTAGGCGGTGGGTTTTTCCATCACCAGCGCGCCGGCCACGTTGCTGCGACTGCCGGCCAGCGCGGCGAGTTTGCCCGGCCGGGCGGGAGCCTGGGCCTGCGCCGACCTCATCAGCCCGGGCAAAGCGCTCGCCGCCAGCAACCCGGCGCCCGCCAGGCCGGACCTGGCCAGCCAGGCGCGCCGTTCGGCATACTCGGCCTGCGGCGTGATCTCGCTGGGGTGGGGGTGATTCAGGCCGCTGGTGTGGCGGTCTACGGGGGGGGCGCGGTGGATGGTCATCGAATCAGGCTCCAGTGGCACGGCGACCGAACGCAGTCGTCGGCAGGGATGTGCCTGACTGGGTCGCCTGAACCCGGCCGATTCTTACAGTCGTGCGCAATCCGTGCCGGGCAGCGCCTTTGGAGACCGCTAGCCACCACCTTTACCTGCGTGAGGTAGCCCGGCTCCGCCGGCCCAGGCCAAGCCCTGGGCTGGCGGAGCCGCTGCAAGATTCAGAGCACGTCGTCGTCGCTGGCGCGCAGGCCGCGGTGATTGACGGCGCCCGTCGGCGGGGGGGCGGCGAAAGCGCCGGTGGGCACCACGCCGCTGTCGATGTCGAACCCCGTGCTGGTGGCGAACAACTGCAGGCTGCTGCGTTTGACGCCTTCGCGAAAACTCTTGCGGTCGAACAGCTTCAGCTGCGCTTCGGCCGGCAGGTCGGTGATACGGATGACGTTGCGCGCCACCAGCACGTCGACCAGATCCTCGATGACACGGATGACGTCGCTGTCCAGGCTGGCAAAAAGCGCAGCGGTCGCGTCGACCGGCGCAGCGGGTCGGCCGACAAAGGCCTGCACCTCGGGGTGTTCGTCGGGCAGGTACTCGCCGCCAGGCACCGCGTCGCGATGCAGGCTCGTGATGTCCCCCTGACGGTTGCGCTGGATATGCGGCATGTCGGCTCCTGGTTGCACAAGCATATCGGCTGGTTTCGGCACTTCGGCAAGTGCTTGTCCAGTGTTTGCAAGAGTCGTCGTGCAGGCGCGTCCCGGCAATGCAAAAGCCGGAAAAGCCGGTCGATGCGGCGTGTCCTTCGGCACCCTGGCCGACCAGAAACGACAAAGCCGGCTCGCGGCCGGCTTTGCTGGGGGGCGACGACCGAAGCCGTCGCAGACAGGACCAGATCAGTTCAGGCCGGCCATGTAGTCGGCCACCGCCTTGATCTCGCGGTCGTTGAGCTTGGCGGCCACACCGGTCATCTGCGCGCTGTTCTTGCGGATGCCGTCGCGGAAGGCCTTGAGTTGTGCTTCGGTGTAGTCGGCATGTTGGCCGGCCACACGCGGGTACTGGGCCGGGATGCCCATGCCGGTCGGGCTGTGGCAGCCGGCACAGGCCGGGATGCTGCGATCGGCAATGCCACCGCGGTAGATCTTCTCACCCAGCCGGACCAGGTCCTTGTCGCGTGCGGCGCCGGCTGCAGGCTGCTTGCTCGAATAGAAAGCGGCCACACTCTTCATGTCAGCGTCCGACAGCATCGAGGCGAAACCCTTCATGATCGCGCTGGCACGCTGGTCACTCTTGAACTCGCCGAGTTGTTTGACGAGGTATTCGGGATGCTGGCCTTGCAGGATCGGATTGGCCGGCACGCCGCGGCTGCCGTCGTTGGTGTGGCAGGCGCCGCAGATGGTGGCGGACAGTTCGGCACCACGCGCCGGGTCAACCTTGGCCTCGGGCTTGGTCTCGTTGGCCGATGCAGTCGAAAGCAGTGCGGCAAGTCCCAGGGCCAGGATCGTCGGAACGTAGAGCTTCATGGTGTCGTTTGGTCAGATCGAAGTGGGCGGGCAAGCATATCCCGCAGAAGTAGGCCTTGCGCGGGGACAAAGACAAATCACCCCGGAGGCGCGAAACCCGCAGATTTTACAATGGCGTCAAATGCAGCCTGCTTACAAGACCCCCACCCGCCCCGCGCAGGTGGACCCGCAAGTGCGCGCCGCCCTGGCCTGGGCCCACGGTGCACGCTTTTTCACCACCGCCAGCAAGCTCGAACAGCTGCCTGCACACGACCTGCCCGAGATCGCCTTTGTCGGCAGGTCCAACGCCGGCAAGTCGACCGCCATCAACACGCTGGCCCAGCAACGCCAGCTGGCGTTTGCCTCCAAGACGCCTGGGCGCACCCAGCACATCAACCTGTTCCTGCTCGGCCCAAAGGAGGTGCCCGACGCCTTGTGGGCCGACCTGCCCGGCTACGGCTACGCGGCGGTCGAACGCGCCGCCAAGTTGCGCTGGCAAAAGGTGATGGCCGACTACCTGGCCGCGCGGCGCAACCTGGCCGGTGTGGTGCAGATGGTCGATGCCCGCCACGGCCTGACGGCGCTGGACCGGCAGCTGCTCGACTTCGTCGCACCGCGTGTTGCCAGTGGTGAAGTGAAGCTGCTGGTGGTGCTGACCAAGGCCGACAAACTCGGCCGCAAACAGGCCGCCGAGATCCTGCGCAAGACGCAGGAAGACCTCGGCGAACTCGCCACCGAGAGTTCGGACGTCGGTGTGGTGTTGTTTTCTGCCCTCTCTCGCCACGGCCTGGACGACCTGGCCACCTGCCTGCGTGACTGGTGCCCGCCGCTACCCGAAGGTGCGCCCATCCCGATGTTGCCGGTGGCCGGTGGCACTCACGAGCTGCTGGCGCATGACGACGACGACAGCACCGTCGGTGGTGACGACGCCCCAGCAGTAGACCGCGACGACGTCTGACACCGCCGGTCGGCTGCGCCTGCTCAGGGTCGGCCGAGCTGCAGGTACACACCGGTCGACCCCTTGGGCGCCCAGGTCAGCCCCAGGTAGAACGGCCCGAGGCCGGTGTCGGCGCCGAGAAACACGCTGTAGCCCGACCGCAGATTGCGCCAGCGCACGGAGCTGCGTCGCTCCCAGGTGTTGCCCAGCTCGACCGTGGCGCCGGCAAAGAAACCTCGAGTCAGCACCGGCTGGTTGTTTAGCCGCAGGTAGCCGGTCAGCCGGCCGAACACCACCTGGTTGCCCGACAGCTGGTCGGTCTCGTACCCCGACAGGTTGTGAAAGCCACCCAGCGTGTACTGGCCGACGCCGCCGCTGGTGGTGTTGCCCGAGCCGGGTGCCGGTGCGCTGAAGGGCTGGATCAGGCTCTGGTCGGCATAACGCAGGCGCAGCGTGCCGTCCAGGCTGAAGCGCCCGACGCTGTGCACGTCGGTGATGTCGAGTTCGACGCGGCGGAAGTTCTCCGATCCACTCGCCAGCAACTCGGGTGCGCCACTGCGCCGGCCGTAAACGCCGACCAGGCGCACGCGGTAACCCTGGGTCGGGAAGCTTGTGTAGTCGAGCTGGTCGATCACCGCCACACCGCGCCACGACAGCTCCTGGCTGTGCAGGTCGGTGCCGGCGCCGGTCAGCGTCACATCGCCGGCCAGCAACTCGGGCTGCAGCGTCAGGCTGTCGTAGCTCAGGCCACTGCGCAGTTCACCCCAGCGCCCCCAGGGTTGGCCGATGTCGAAGCCCGCGCGCAACTGGCTACGAGCGTATCGCGCCAGCAGTTGTGGCGACCTCCCGCTTTCGCCCGGCGCCAGCGGCCGGTAGGCATTGCTGCGGCGGCGTTCACCGTCGGCATGCAACGAGGCGAACCAGGCACCGCTCGGGTCGATCTGGCGTGTCAGCGGCTGGTACCACTCGGTCGACCAGCGCGGCATCGAGCCGATCTGCAGGCGGTTGCGCCATTCGCCACCGGCTGCGTTGAGCCAGTGACGGTTGTGGCTGAGCTTGACGTTGAACTCGCCGCGCCCGGCGAAATCGCTCGCCAGCTCGAGCCCGGCGCGAAAGTAGTTTGGCCCCCAGGGTTTTTCGTCCAGCTGGAACACCAGGCCGGTGCCGTCGGGCCCGTCGACCAGTCGGTAGTCGGTGTGTTGATAGTCGTCGTTGGCCGCCAGTGCGCGGCTGTCGCTTTCAGCCTGCCTGGCATCGAAGGGTTGGCCGACGCGGCTGGCCAGGCGGCTGGCGTACACCTGCGGCCGGCTGACCTGCTGGCCCTCAAAGGTCACGCTGACCAGCACCGGCGCTGCATCGGCCGCCGGCCAGCCGGCCAGACGCTGGCGCCGCACTGCCCAGTCTTCGGGCGACAGGCCCAGCGCCGCGAGCTGCTCGAACTGCAGCGTGGCCTGACGTTCGCCGCGCAACATGAACTCGGGCGCTCGGGCGAAATCGCTCGAACTGAGGCTGCCCAGCGGCGGCACCAGCAGGATGTCGCCGCGCGCCGCGTCCAGTTGCGCAAGCGAACGGGCCACGTTCTGCTCGGTCAGGATGTTGATCATCTGCAGCGTCACCCCCGACACCGTGCCCAGCGTCGCACGGGGCTGCAGCGGTGTGCCGATGTTGACGGCGATGACGACGTCCACCCCCATCGCCCGCACCACGTCGACCGGCAGGTTGTTGACCAGGCCACCGTCGCCCAGGATGCGCCCGTCCACCTCCAGCGGCGCAAACACACCGGGCACCGACATGCTGGCGCGCAGCGCGGTGGCCAGGTCGCCGCGGTCGAACACCACGGCCGCGCCGGTTTCCATGTCGGTGGCCACGGCGCGAAACGGGATCGGCAGCGCGTCGAAATGCGCCGCCCGGCGGACCGGCAGCGTGTAACGACGCAGCAGCAGCTCCAGCCCACGGCTCGACACACCGCCCAGCGGCAACATCAGCTCGCCGCTGTCGGGCTTGATGCCCAGCTCGATGGCCGGCGAGACGTCGAAATCCTCCTCCTTGCGCCGCTGCGCCAACGAGGCGCGGGGCACACGGGTGGCAAACAGGGCGTCCCAATCCAGCGCCAGCAGCTCGCGCTCCAGCTCGTCGGCACTCACACCGCTGGCGTACAGCCCGCCGATGATGGCGCCCATCGACGTGCCGGCGATCGCGGCGATCGGCACGCGGGCGCGCTCCAGCACCTTGAGCACGCCCACATGCGCCAGCCCGCGTGCGCCACCACCCGATAACACCAGGCCGATGCGAGGGGCACGCGCGAGTGGCGCCCGGGTGGCGGCTGCGGCATCGACCTGCGGTGGGCTGGCGGGTGTTGCCGAACCCTGGGCCAATACCGGGGTCACCAGTGCCAGAAGCGCCGCCACCGTCACGAGCGCCAACATCGCCTTCGGACCGGCCTGCACTGCGGCTCGGGTGGTGAGTCGGCGGCAGTGGCTGAGCAGGGTCCAGGGAGGTGTCATGGCGGCATTCTTGCCGACAGCCGTGGCGCCGCTATGCTGGCGCCCATGTACCTGCCGACCCACTTCAACGTCGACTCGCCCGAACTGGTGAAGGCCTATGTCGACGCCCATCCGCTGGCCCTGCTCGTGTGCACCGGCGACGACGGCCTGCCCTGCGCCAACCACGTGCCGCTACGCTTGTTCGAATCCGCAGACGCGATGGCGCCAAGTCCGATCGATGGTGCTGCTGATGGCCGCCCGGTCGGCAACGACACCGCGGCGGCGCCCGCGCACACGGCGCCGAGCTGGCGCCTCGAAGGCCATCTGGCGCGCGCCAATCCGCAGATCGAACAACTGCGTCGCACCCGTCAGGCGCTGGTGATCTTCGGCGGGCCGGGCGCCTACGTGTCACCCAGTCTGTACGACGCCGTCAAGGCCGTGCCGACCTGGAACTACATCGCCGTGCACCTGTCGGTCGAGGTGGCGCTGGTCGAGGCCGAGGCCGACAAGGACGCCCTGCTCAAGCGCCTGATCGGTGTGCACGAACCAGCCTACGCGGCACGTTGGCGCGCCATGCCGGCCGACTATCAGCACAACATGCTCGGTGCCATCGTCGGGGTGCAGCTGGCGGTGACCCGAGTCGAGGCCAAGTTCAAGCTCAGCCAGAACCGGCCCGAAGCCGATCGCCAGCGCGTGCACGATGCCCACGCCGGTGGCGCGCCCGCGCAGCAGGAAATGGCCGAGTGGATGAAGCGGCTCGGCGCTGCGACCTGACACCCCGTCACGGTTTTGCAATTCGATATCCGCCCGGCCGACACGGGCGCTGTCCCCGCTGGTACGGGCGGCGGCTACCATGCGGGTCAGCTTCTTGCGGTACACGTGTGCCGCAGCACCCCACGAAAGAGATTGCATGGCCAAGCCCAACTACCAGTTCGAGAAACGTCAACGCGAGTTGGCCAAGAAGCAGAAGAAGGCCGAGAAGGAAAACCGCAAGAGCCACCCGTCGGGCAACGACCGTGATGGCGGCACCTTCGCTTCGACCGCCCCGAACGACGGCCCTTCGGACGCAGGTGGTGATGCCCCCGCGCCACCGACCGGCGGGCGCTGAGACACCCGACCAGCGTCAACCCGGCTGCGGCTCCTGGGAAGGTGCCGCACCACCCGCATCCTTGCGCATCGAGCCGGCCACCAGGTCGAACCTGAACAGCCGGCACTCGATCGGGCCGTTCCACATCGGCACGCGGCGCGACTCCTTCAGCCGCATGGCTTGCGGCAGCTTCGCGTCGGGGCTCAGCACCCAGGCGGTCCAGCCGGCGTAGTTGCGCTTCCAGTGGGTCGCCAGGGCGCCGAAAAACGCCTCCGGTGTGCCACCACCTTCGAAGTCTTCGCGGCTGACACGTTGTTGCGGCCGTGCATCGCGTGCGTCACGACCATCGTGGTCGATCGGCATGTCGTGACGGTCGTCCTGATCGCGCCCACCGGTGCCGGTGCCCTTGGCGCCGATACGTTCGCCGTACGGTGGGTTGAGCATCAACACGCCGCGTTCGGCCGGCGCGGCACGTTGCAGCGCATCCATCGTCTTGAGTTCGATGGCCTGTGCCACACCGGCGCGTTCGGCGTTGCGGGCGGCAAAGTCGGTCATGCGAAACGACACGTCGCCGGCAACGATCTGCACCCGCGGCGCATGCCTGGCGGCGTGGGCCTGATCCTGCAGATCGTGCCAGGCACGTGCCAGGTCGCGAAACGGCAGCAGCTGCTCGAAGGCAAATCGGCGCTGCAGCCCGGCGGCCATGCCGCAGGCGATCTGCGCGGCCTCGATGGCAATGGTGCCGGCGCCGCAGCAGGGATCGAGCAAGACGCCATCACTTTCGCGGCCCTGCCAGTCGGCGGCGGCCAGCATGGCGGCGGCGAGTGTTTCCTTGAGCGGCGCCTCGCCCTGCTGCTCGCGCCAGCCGCGCTTGAACAGCGCCTCGCCCGACAGGTCGACCGACAACATGGCGCGGTCTTCGCTCACGTGCAGCACCAGCGCCAGGTCGGGCCACTGGGGGTCGACGCTCGGGCGTTCACCCAGGCGCTCGCGCAACTGGTCACACACGGCGTCCTTGATGCGCAGCGCCGCGAAGTGCAGGCTGCGCAGCGGTGAGCGGGTGGCCGTGCAGTCGACCCGCAGCGTCTGGCGCGGCGTGATCCAGTCCTGCCAGCGCACCTGCCAGCCCAGTTCGTAGAGGTCGTGTTCGTCGCGGTAGCCACCTTCGACCACCTGCCACAACACGCGCTGTGCCAGCCGGCTGTGCAGGTTGAGCGCCATGGCGACGAGCAGGTCACCACGCAGCTCGACACCGCCGCGCTGCGAGCGCAGGTCGCTCACTCGTGCGTCGGGGGTGACGCTGGCAACGATGCGGCTGACCTCGGCTTCGAGCAGCGTCTCGACGCCCGCGGCGCAGGGCAGGAAGATCCAGGCCAGGCTGTCGTCGCGGCTGTGTTCGACGCGGCGTTCGCGCGGGGCGCGCTGAAAGGTGCGGGGGGCGGCTGGCGGACGTTCGGGGCGGTAACTCAAGAATCTTCGCGCGGCGCGCGGCTCACTTCGTTGTTGCCTTCGACCAGAGTGGTCAGCATGGCGATGAATTCGGCGCGTTGTTTCGCAGGCAGCGGGGCGAGGATGCGTTGCTGCGACTTCATCACCGGCTTGGTGAGCTGCTGCAGCAGCTCGGCACCGGCCGTGGTGACCACCAGCAGGCGCACGCGCCGGTCCCTTTCGGAGGCCTGGCGCTCGATCAGGCCGCGGCGTTCGAGCCGGTCGATCACACCGCCGATGGTCGAGGTGTCGAAGCCTATCGAACTGGCCAGCGTGCGTTGATCCATGCCGGGCTGGCGCTTGGCCGCCGACAGGGCGGCGTATTGCACCGGCGTGATGTTGTGCGCCTCGGTCTCTTCGAGAAACAGCGCCACCGCAATCTGCTGCAGACGGCGGATGTAGTGGCCGGGCAGGCTGGCAAGCGGCGGAATCCTGGCCGGTCGCGGTGCAGGTTTGGCGCCGGCCTTGACCTTGGTCGCCGGCTTGGCCGCGCCATTGGCCGCAGGTTTGATCGACGCCTTGACCTTGGTCGTGGCGGACTTGGCGGTGCTCTTGCGGGCGGCCCCGGTGGCCGGGGACTTGACGCGCGTAGCCGTGGTCATGCTGCTCTCCATGGCGGGACTGTGCGAACGATTCTAGGGGCGGGCTCATCCAGCGAGCCCCTCAGGGCGAAAGGCCCGCAGAGCGGCTCGCCGGATCGATTCGTCAGTCCACCCCCGTCAGGCCGGCGGCTTGGCCAGCGCGGCGCGTGCGGCGAACTCGGCGCGTAATGCCTTGAGCTTTTCGCGCGGGTCTTCCTTGACGGTTCGTTCGTCCAGCCGCATCTCGGCGATGAAACGGCTGGGCACGGCGGCCACGGTCTCGCGTCCGCGCTTGCGCCGCTTGAGCGTGCTCACCGCCAGTGTGCGGCGCGCCCGCGTGATGCCCACGTACATGAGGCGGCGTTCTTCTTCGAGCTTCTCGGGCGTCATGTCTTCGCCCTCGGCGCGAAACGGCAGCAGCCCCTCGTTGACGCCGATGAGCTGCACATGGGGCCACTCCAGGCCCTTGGACGCATGCAGCGTCGACAGCGTGACCAGGTTCTGGTCGGTGCTGCGTTCGGCCAGGCTCAGGATCACGCTGATGCTCTGCGCCACGTCGAGCACGGTCTTCTTCTCGGTCTCGGTGGTGGTGGTGCCGTCGTTCTCGAGCTCGCCACCGCAGCGCCGCGCCACCCAGTCGATGAAGTCGAGCACATTGGTCCAGCGCGAGGCGGCGATCTTCTCGTTTTCCTCGTGGTCGTACAGATGCTGCTCGTAGCCGATCTCCTTGAGCCAGGCCAGCAGCATGACCTTGGCGGCTTCGCTGCCTTCGGTGTGGCGCGCCTGGTACTGCAGGTCGTTCACGTAACGACCGAACTCGTGCAGCGAACCCAGCGCCTTGTCCTTCACCGCCGCGGCCAGGCTGCCCTGGAAGAGCGACTCGAACATGCTCATCTTCCACTGCCCGGCAAAGCTGCTCAGCGCGCCGAGCGTGGTGTGGCCGATGCCGCGTTTGGGCGTGGTGATGGCGCGCAAAAAGGCCGGGTCGTCGTCCTGGTTGACCCACAGGCGCATCCAGGCGCACAGGTCCTTGATCTCGGCGCGGTCGAAGAAACTCTGCCCGCCCGACACCTTGTACGGGATCTGCGCCTTGCGCATCGCCTCCTCGAGCTTGCGGCTCAGGTGGTTGGCGCGGTAGAGCAGGGCGAAATCCTTCCACTCCGTCGTGCCGGTGTGGGCGCCGGTGGCGTTGGCGTGGATGGCCTGGATACGCGCCACGGCGCGTTCGGCCTCGTGCGTCTCGTTGTCACACTCGACCACGCGCACCGGCTCCCCTTCGCCGAACTCGCTCCAGAGCTTCTTGGCAAAGATCTTCGGGTTGAGCGAGATGACGTTGTTGGCTGCGGCCAGGATCGCGCCGGTGGAGCGGTAGTTCTGCTCCAGCGCGATGACCTTGAGGTTGGGGTAGTCCTGCGGCAGGCGTTTGAGGTTCTCGATGGTGGCGCCGCGCCAGCCGTAGATGCTCTGGTCGTCGTCACCCACGGCGGTGAAGATGCGCCGGCGTTCGTCCGGGTGGTCGACCAGCGCACGCAGCAGCTCGTACTGCACGGCGTTGGTGTCCTGGTATTCGTCGACCAGCACGTGGCGCAGGCGCTCCTGCCACTTGCTGCGGGCCTTCTCGTGCTGGATCAGCAGCTTGAGCGGCAGGCTGATGAGGTCGTCGAAGTCGACCGCCTGGTAGGCCGCCAGGCGCTCCTCGTACAGCGCCATCACGCGTGCAGCCACCTGCTCGTCGGCGTTCTTGCACTGGCCGGCTGCCTGGGCCGAGTTCAGGCCCTGGTTCTTCCACAGGCTGATGGTCCACTGCCAGCTGCGCGCGAGTTTGGCATCGGTGGTGGCGCCGGCCTCACGCAGCACACCCAGCACGTCGTCGCTGTCCAGGATCGAGAACTGCTGCTTCAGGCCGAGCAGTTCGCCGTCCTCGCGCAGCAGGCGCACACCGAGCGAGTGAAACGTGGACACCAGCAGCTTCTTGGCGGCGCGTTTGCCGATGAGCGTCTCGGCTCGCTCGCGCATTTCGGCGGCGGCCTTGTTGGTGAAGGTGATGGCGGCGATCTGCTCGGGCAGCAGCCCGGCCTGCAGCAGGCGCGCGATCTTTTGCGTGATGACACGCGTCTTGCCCGAGCCGGCGCCGGCCAGCACCAGGCAGGGGCCGTGCAGGTGGTTGACCGCCTCCATCTGGGCGGCGTTGAGCGTCGAAGGTTCGGTGGCCATGGCAGAAACACGAAGGCCGCCAGCGCCGCCGAACGAGATGTCCAACGGGTGGCGGCCAGCAGGGGCCGACGGATGATAAGCGTGTCGCTGCCCCGGTCCGGTCAGGGTGGTCGGGCAGTCAAGTCGGGCAACCCTGACGTGTGGTGAGCATCAGGCTCAGGGGGCCGGGCGGGTGCGGAAGTTGTCCATCGCCAGTTGGTCCCAGTCACCACCGCGGCCGGGCTTCTGGAAGCCGATCGCCACCGTGTCGACCGCGCCGGTGTAGGGCGGCTTCAGCAGGGTCGGGGTGGCGTTGAACTTGGTCTTGGCCTTGAGTGTCACGCCGTTATAGACCACCTTGCCCTTGAGCGACAACACGAAATAGAAGTTGCCGTTGGCGTCCAGGCCACGGCGGCTCCAGAAGTCGGCGCCGTCGAAGAAGAAGGTCGAGCCATCGATCTTGCGGATGGTGGTGGCATTGCCCGACAGCGCGAGGAAATCATTGGTTGGCTTGGCGGTCGTGGTCATGTAGTGCCAGTTGGTGCCTTTCCAGGTGAAGCCCTGATAGGCATCGGGCATGTGGGTGCCGCCGGTGCTGGCGCCCAGGTCATCGAACGTCAAGGTCGACGTTTGCGCCATGGCCGGGGCGGCCAGGCCCAGGCTCAAGGCCACAGCCAAACAGGCCCCCAGGAACTTCCCCTCGCGCTTGATCATGTATCTCTCCAGATGTCGGACAAAAAGGGTCCCGCCAGGTCGTTCGACTGTTGACTCAGATTAAGACGGAACCGGAAGTCTTAAGTCTATTAAGCGCCGGCTCGTGGTGATGTGTCGGCGGCGTGCATATGCACGCGTCAGCCGCAAGCATTGATAAATGTTGTGTCCGACCCGCTTGTTCCAGGGGTGGGCAAACTCGCCAGCACACGGCCGACCGCTCGATCGACCGCTCGAACGCGAGCACACCACCAGCCTGATTAGTGCGCTGATCACCTGTCACCAGTCGCCTGCGGCGAGTGGCGCGACACTAAAGTCGAGCCATGAACGAGCCCATGCCCCATGCGTCCGCCCAGTCCGGCCAACCCGACGACGCCGAACACATCACACCGGCCGAGCCGATCTCGCGCCGCCAGCTGATCCTGGCCGGTGGGCTGGCCGGCGGACTTGTCGGCCTGTCAGGCTGTGCCGCCCCCGCGCTGGTGCGTGACGCCCGGGCCGCCGATGTGCCGCGGTTCGGCCTGGGTGTGGCATCGGGCGGGCCACTCACCGATCGCCTGGTGCTGTGGACCCGCCTCACCGGCCCCAACCTGCCTGCACATGTGCAGGTGAACTGGGAGCTGGCGCACGACGAAGCCTTCACCGACATCGCCGCCCGGGGCGTCGAGGTGGCCGAGTCCGACTGGGCCCACAGCGTGCACGCCGAACCCCGGGGTCTGGCGCCCGGGCGCTGGTACTGGTACCGCTTCAGCGCGCTGGGCCAGCGCAGCACACCCGCACGCACCCGCACCGCACCAGCAGCCGGTGTGACGGCGCCGCTGCGTTACGCCATCACCAGTTGCCAGCGCTGGGACCACGGTCACTACGCCGCCTGGCGCCATCTGGCGGCCGAGCAGCCCGACGTGGTCGTCTTTCTGGGCGACTACATCTACGAATATGGTCAGGTGCCGGGGCGCGTGCGCCTGCACGACGGTGGCCCGACCCGCACGCTCGACCAGTACCGCGCCCGTTACGCCCAGTACAAGAGCGACCCGGCCCTGCAGTCGGCCCACGCCGCCGCGCCCTGGCTCATCACCTGGGACGACCACGAGGTCGACAACGATTACGTCGGCCTGCAGGGCCAGAACCTGCAGCCCGATTTCGCCACCCAGCGCGCCGCGGCCTACCAGGCCTGGTGGGAACACATGCCCGTGGCCAGGAGCCTGCGCCCGGTCGGCCCGGATGCCCGCATCGTCGGTCGTTACGACTGGGGTGACCTGGCGCGTTTCATCCTGGCCGATTGCCGCCAGCACCGCAGCCCGCAGGCCTGCAACAAACCCGGCCGCGGTGGATCGAGCGTCGTCCGTGAACGCGACTGCGCCGAACTACGCGACCCGACCCGCAGCTTTCTCGGTTTGGAGCAAGAGGCCTGGCTGGCGCGCCAGTGGAGCGCCGAGCACCGCTGGAACCTGCTCGCCCAGTCCACCCTGATGACCCGCTTCGCTACCCGCGACAAGGGCCGCGTCGGTGAGCCCGACATGGTCTGGACCGACGGCTGGGAGGGCTACCCCCTGGCCCGCCAGCGCCTGCTGCAGACCGTGGCCGACCGCCAGGTGCCTGGCTGTGTCGTGCTCGGCGGCGACGTCCACGCCAGCTACATCGCCGACCTCAAGCCCGACTGGAAGAACGACCGCACCCCGGTGGTCGCCACCGAGTTCTGCGGCACCTCGATCACCAGCAACGGCTGGAGTTACGACAAATTCGCTGCCACCCTGCCCGATCACCCTCACATCAGATACGGCCGCGGCGACGACCACGGCTACCTGGCTTTCGACGTCACCGCCAAACGGATGACCGTGCAGGTGCGCTCGGTCGACGACGTGCAAAAGGCCGACAGCGGCATCCACACCGCGGCAAGTTTTGTGGTCGAGGCGGGCCGGGCGGGGGCGGTGCGGGCCTGATGCCAGTGGACGTGGCCTGAGCACATTGAGCCGCGCCGGTCTGGCTTGTTGCGTCGAATGTATATATGATTTCATATATCCATCGGGAGCCTGCCATGCTCGACACCGCCAAGCTCTTCATCTCCGGCAACAGCCAGGCCGTGCGGCTGCCCAAGTCCTTTCGCATCGACGCCACCGAGGTCTGGATCTCTCGCAACGAGGCCACCGGCGAGCTCACCCTGCAGCCCAAGCCGAGGCCGGACGAATTGCAGGACTTCATGGCCCTGCTGGCCGCCGCACCACGCGGCAGCGACGAGTTCGTGCCGCCACGTAACGACTCACCCGCAGCCGAGCCATTCGGCGATTGGCCTCTCGCGCCGGCTTGATCCGCGCGGCGGCACGGTGATGCACGCCACCCGGCAGCCCGCAGGAACCGCTTCGCGCCTGGCGGTGCTGATCGCGCGGGGTCGAGGATGTGCCGATGAGTGAACTGCGCTGGCTGCTCGACACCAACATCGTCAGCTACTACCTGCGCCGCAGCTCGCCCGTGCTGGAGCAACGGCTGGGTGAGGCGCTGCGCAGCCAGACCTGTGCCGTATCGGTGCTCACCCGCGCCGAGCTGCGCTACGGCCAGGCTCTGATGGCGACCGACGACCGCCGCCGCGCCCTGGTCGACGCCTTCCTGCGCCAGCTACCGCACCTGCCCTGGACTGGCACCGCCGCTGACCACTTCGGCAACCTCAAGGCCCATCTCCGCGTTACCGGCACACCGCGAGGCGACATCGACACCCAGATCGCTGCCCACGCCCTGGCCGAAGGCCTCATCCTGGTCACCCACAACGTGCGCCATTTCGAGGGCACGCCTGGGTTGCAGTGGGTGGACTGGATGGCGCCAGGTTGAGCGTGCGTTGATGGCGTCACAGGTCGATGGCAAAGGCTCGGCTTGCGCGCGGCTAGTTCTTGTCCATGGTTCGGGCCGGTCAGGTGTCTTGTCTGCTCGGCGTGCGAACCATCGCATCGTTCTCACTCGCAGTGCTCGATCCTGACCTCACTTGCCTCGTCGAGTTGGCAATGTGCGACGGTGTCGACCTGGCAGATCCAGAGCTTGCGGACTTCACGCTGGCACTGGGCCGGCTGGGCGTCCAGGGTGGTGGCGCGGTAGCGGAACTGTTCGCTCGTGGTGGCGGCGTTGCGGCACACGAGTTCGGCGCCGGCCTGGGCGTCGGCTTGTGCGGCTTGTTCGGCGCTGTCGCGGTCGTGGCCGGTGGCGCTGCCGGAGGTAGGCAATGCGCGTTCGACCGGGGCCCAGCGTTGTTCGGTGCCGATCGTGCGTGCGTTGATGAGGGCGGCGGCGCTGGCGGCGTAGACACCGGTCGGAAACCGGCCGACGAAGTCGCGCAGGCCCGCGCAGCTGGCCTTGGGGCGGGCGGACCAGGCGAGTCGTTCGGCCCGGCTGGGGCGGTTGCCCAGGCCCAGTTCGGCGCAGGTGTCGGACAACTCGGGTTGCCCGATGTCCAGGGTGCAGGCCTGGTCCTGCAACCTCAAGGTGTTGGTGGCGAAGGCCGCGCCGGCCAGGGCCAGGGCGCTGACCATGCCGCCCCAGGTCAGGCGGCGATACAGGCGGCGCAGGCGGCCGCGCGGTTTGGGTGCGGGCTGCCCGGCGATGGTGGCGCGCAAGGCGGCGACCAGGTCGAGCACAAACGGGTCGCGGTGTGAAGCGCCGAGCCTGCCGCCGCTCAGGCGCGAGGTGATGCCGCGGTGCCAATGGCTGAGGTCGATGGCCGGCACTTCGCCGAAACCCTGCGGGGGTGTCACCTTGTCGAGCAGCACGGGCACAATTTGCCGCGGCGCTGGGCGTGGCTGGCGTCACCTTGCACGAACATGCCGTGTGAGCCGGCCGATATCTTGGTCCACACCACCAGCACGGCGCCGGCTTCGTCGAGCTCGGCCTTGAGGCGGGCGCGCCAGTTTTCGCCGGCGACCACGCCGCGGTCCCACCAGCAGGCCAGGCCGTGGCGTTCGAGGGCGGCCACCAGCGCCGACACGCGCGCTTCGTCCTCGCGTTTGTAGGAGACGAACACCTCGCTCATGGCCGGCCTCGTGTCGACGGGTGGCGGGGCGCGGTCGGCGGCCGGGCGGCCGCGTCTCTTGCTGCCCGCATGGTTGTGTCAGTCCTGCCTTGCCCCATCGTCGTTGCCCGATCCTCGTCGCCAGAGTTGCCCGGGCGAAGTGTCGAGGCGCATCGGTGCCGGTCGCCTTGGTGCCAACCCGCCCGAAGTGGCAAAACGCACGGCGATTGCCGCTCGTCGAGCCCTCGACGGCGACCCTGCCTGCGCCGCAACTGGTGGCATTGCGTGCTTCGGACGCCCATGCGGGCGGGAGGTGGCGGCGATACCAACGGCGATACTCCCGCGCCATGCAGGCCATTCTCTATGTGACTATTCCGTTCTTCGCGCTGGTATGGCTGGGCCTGCTGGCGGCGCGTTCCGGCGCCTTGCCGCTCGATGCCGTGCCGGGGCTCAACAGCTTCGTGTTGTTCTTTGCCCTGCCGTGCATGTTGTTCCGCTTCGGCTACACGCTGCCGCTGGCAGAACTGCTCGACCCGGTGGTGATCACCGTCTACCTGCTGTGTGCGCTGGTGATCGTGGTGTTCACGGTGGCCGTCACCGTGTCGCCGCGGGTACCGATGAAGGACGCCGCCTTCGGCGCGCTGGTGGCAGCGTTTCCGAACAGCGGTTTCATGGGTGTTCCGCTGCTCACCGCGATCGCCGGCACACAGGCTGCCGGGCCGGTGCTGAGCAGCTTGTTGTGCGACATCTTCATCACCAGCTCGCTGTGCATCGCGCTGGCGCAGTCGCGCGAAGACCGCGACACCCGCCCGGCGATCGGCCCCGGCCCGGGGTATGCGGGCGTCGACTCGCAGGTGCCCGACGAGATCGAGGAAGGTGCGCCGATGGCCGCACGCGCCGCCGTGATGTGGCGCTTGATCCGCGCCACCATGGGCAACCCGCTGCCCTGGTCGATTGCGCTGGGCGCCGGTTTCTCGGCGCTGGGCGTCGTGTTGCCGGTGCCGATCGACCGCATCGTCGCCATGCTGGGCGACGCCGCCACACCGGTGGCGCTGTTCACCATCGGCGCAGTGCTCTGGCGGTCCAAGGTGCATGCCGAAGAACTGCAGGACGTGCACCCTTCACCCGATGACGAACCGACCGACCCGGCGCGCCTGGCCACCAGCCGCTTTGCCGTGGCCCGCCATGCCGCGACACGCGGCGTGCGTTCGCAGTGGCAACTGCTGCGTCCGGATCTTCCGGTCGCACTGATCAAGTTGTTCCTGCACCCGCTGCTGGTGCTGGTGGTGGGCCTGGGTGCACGCGGCATGGGCGCACCGCTGAGCTCGTTCCAGCTGGCGGTGCTGGTGCTGGTGGCCGCCTTGCCCAGCGCCAGCAACGTGTCGGTGCTGGCCGAGCGTTACCGCGCCGACAGCGGGCGTATCGCCCGCATCATCATGGCCTCGACAGCGCTGTCGTTCATCAGCTTCAGTTTGATCGCGTGGAGCTTCGGCATGCAGCCGAACTGACGGCGCGGTGGTTGGTGTTGCGGCGCGGCGAGGTGTCTGCGCTGCGTGACGATCTGGTGTGTCGGACCGACGGTCAGATTGATCGACGCTTGACGGCGGTCAAGCAAGACTGTCTCCAGGATGCCCGTCGACGTCGTCGGGGGATCGGCCGGATGTGAACATCCGTCTTCACTGCCGGGCCTCACACAACGTCGGCGCATCGGCCACCCAGAAACTGACCGAGAAGCTCGTGAAGCCAACCGCCAAGCCCGTCGTCGCGAGTGATGTGTCCGCGTCCACGGCGCACTCACCGTCCCGAGACCCTGCCGCCGACGTCGACGCATCGACTGCTGCGGCGAACCAGCCAGACGATCCGGCAGTTGCCGCGCAAGCCGACGCTCTCGAGGGTGTCGACGACGCCGCGGCGTTGATCCAGGTGCTCGCCGCCGACGAGATCGCGGCACTCGCGATGCCGGCACAACCACCGGTGTCGACGCCGCGGCTGCGGGCGGCCACGCCGTCCCCCGAGGTCGAACTCATACCGAACGACACCCCTGCCGCGGCGCCGCCGCGGCGCCAGGTGGCCCGGCCGTCGTCGGCCATGCGGGCCCGCGCCGGCACGCTGTCGACCGGCTTCGATCGCCCGGTGATCGCAGCTCTGCCCGAGCTGATGCCCGAGCCCTTGGCGCGCCCGCGCCTGGTGGGCATCGGCGCTTCGGCCGGCGGCCTGGAAGCCTTGCGCCTGCTGCTGCCCACCCTGCCGGTCGACCGCGGCCTGACCTATGTGGTGCTGCAGCACCTGGCGCCCACCCATCGGTCGATGCTGGCCGAAATCCTGAGCCAGCGCAGCCTGATGCCGGTGCGCGAGCTGCGCGACGGCGACACACTCACCCCCAACGAGATCTTCATCTGCCCGCCCAACGCCCACGTCGAATACGACGGCGAGGCGCTGCATCTGCGCGAGCCTGAGCCGCAGGCGTTGCCGCGACCGTCGATCAACCTGTTCTTCGGCACGCTGGCCGAACGGATGGGTGCGCGGTCTGTGGGTGTGATCCTGTCGGGCACGGGGTCGGACGGTTCGCTCGGCCTGCGTCAGATCAAGGCCGCCGGGGGTTACGCGCTGGTGCAGCAGCCGTCGAGCGCGCGTTACAGCGGCATGCCCGAGGCGGCGATCCGCACCGTCGGTCATGACATGGTGCTGCCGCCCGAAGAGATCGGCCCGGCCATCGGCCGGATGTGCGACAGCGCCACCGGCCTGATTGCGGCCGATTTCGACCGCACCAGCGGCGCGCAGGGCAAGGACCAGCTCTACGAGCTGATCGGCCGTGTGCGCCAGCACTGCGGCATCGACTTCGGTGAATACAAGGAAGGCACGCTGCTGCGCCGCATCGCCCGGCGCCTGCAGGCGCGCGGTGTCGAGACACTCGAAGACTACCTGCGGGTGTGTGCCCAGGAGCCCGCCGAACTCGACGAACTGGCGCGCGACACGCTCATTTCGGTCACCTCGTTCTGGCGCGACCGGGTCGCGTTCGAGGCGCTCGAACAGGCGCTGCGCACCTTGATCGAGAACCGTCCGGCCAGCGAGGCGCTGCGCATCTGGGTGCCGGCCTGCGCCACCGGCGAGGAGTCGTGCTCCATCCTGATGGCGATCGCCGAGATCCTGGGCAACGCCATCAGCGACCGTCAGGTGCAGATGTTCGCCACCGACATCGACATGGAAGCGCTACGGCTGGCGCGGCGCGGCCTGTACCCCGCCAGCTCGCTGGCCGAGCTGCCACCGGCGCTGCAGTCGCGTTATTTCACGGCGGTCGGCTCGCAGTACGAGTTCTCGCGCATGTTGCGCGAGCGGGTGGTGTATTCGCGCCACGACCTCACGCGCGACCCGCCGTTTCCGCGCCTCGACCTGCTGTCGTGCCGCAACGTGCTCATCTACCTCAAGCCCGAGGCGCAGACACGTGTGATGCGTTCGTTCCACTACGCGCTGCGCGCCGGTTCGCTGCTGATGCTGGGGCAAAGTGAATCGGTGCTGCACCACGAGGACCTGTTTCGCGCCGTCAGCACGGCTGCCCGCCTGTACGAACGCAGCCCCGGCAACACGCTGGCGCGCCGCCCAGACGGTGTGCTCGAACGTGGCCTGCCGCTGCCCGCACCACCCGGCACGCGCCGGCGCCAGGCGCCCGCCGAACCCGAGCTGACGCTGCTGCGCCGCGCCGCCGAGCTCTACCTGCCGCCTTGTGTCTTGCTCGACGAACGCCTGCAGGTGCTGCAGGTGCATGGCGACGTGACGCCCTTCTTTGCCCTGCGCGCCGGGCCGCAGCAGTTCGACGTGTTGTCGCTCGCACGCCCCGAGATCGAGGCCGACCTGCGCCTGCTGTGCGCCTTGCTGGGCGACAACCGCGACACGCGCCACTGCGATGTCACCCTCGGCGCGGGCCGCCTGCGCACCCTCTGGCGCATCGTGCTGCACCCCTTCGACGCCGGCCAGGGCCGCCGCCACGCCATGCTCGCCTTCGTGCGCAAGCAGGCACCGCGCAAACGTGGCACGGCTGCAGGCGGTGAGGGCGGCTCACCGGTGCTCATCAGTGAACTGGCCAGCAACGAGCTGGCCGATGCCCGCGAGCGCCTCAAGAGCCTGGTCGAGCAGCTCGAATCCAGCAACGAGGAGATGCAGGCCCTCAACGAGGAGGCACAAGCCACCAACGAGGAACTGCAGGCCAGCAACGAGGAGCTCGAAGCTGCCAATGAGGAGATGCTCGCCACTAACCAGGAGCTCTCCACCGTCAACGCCGAGCTCAACCACCAGTGGCGGCGTTACCAGCAGCTCACCGAGGAGCTGCAGAGCATCCACAACAGCGTCGACATGCCGCTGCTGGTGCTCGACGAGTCCCTCGCCATCCGGCGCTACAACGATGCCGCCGCACGCCTGTTCTCGCTCAGCGCGGGGTGTGAGGGCCTGCAGTTGGCCACCATGCAGCGACCGGCCGGCATGCCCGACTTCAGCAGCTACGTGATGCAGGCACAGGCCTCGGCCAGCCCGCTCGTCATCAACCTGCCGACCACGGCGCTGGGCCGCGAATACGTGCTGCACCTGTCGCACAACGTGATGGACGGTGAACGCCGTGGCGTGGTGCTGACCCTGGTGGACAACACCGAACTGGCGCGCGCCGAACGCCACACCCGCAGCACCGAACAACGCCTGCTGGCGGTGTTGACACACGGCAGCGCCCTGGTGGCGATCAAGGACGCCGCCGGCCGCTACGAGTTCGCCAACCCGCGTTACGCGCGGTATCTGGGTGTCGACTCGTCCAAGCTGCTGGGCCGCACCGATGCCCAGTGCCTGGCCGCCGGTCTGGCGGCTCAGCTGCGCAAGGGTGACATCGACGTGCTGCAGGCCGGCGCCACCCTGGAGCGCGAAGAGACCTTCAGCGTCGACGGTGAGCGGCGCGTCTGGTGGGCGGCGCGTTTTCCGATCCACGACGAGGAAGGTGCCATGGTCTCGGTGTGCCTGCAGGCCATCGACCTCACCGAAGCCCGCGCCGCCGACGACGAACTGCGCATCGCCGCCAAGGTGTTCGACACCACCACCGAGGGGGTCATGATCACCGACCCCGAACACCGCATCCTGCGGGTCAACGATGCCTTCACCCTCATCACCGGCTTCAGCGCCGACGAGGTGCGCGGGCGCACCCCCCGCATCATCGCGTCGGGCCGCCACAACGAGGCCTTCTATCACAGCATGTGGGAAGAGATCGACCGCAGCGGCGGCTGGCAGGGCGAGATCTGGAACAAGCGCAAGAACGGCGAGATCTACCCCGAGTGGTTGTCGATCAACACGCTGCACGACGCCGCCGGCCGGGTGACCCATTACGTGGGTGTGTTCACCGACGTGACCACCCTGACCGAGGCGCGTGAACACATGCGTCGGATGGCCACGCACGACCTGCTCACCGGCCTGCCCAACCGCACGCTGCTGCAGGACCGCCTGGCTCATGCGGTCGACACCTCGCGGCGCCACGGTGCCGAGCTGGCGGTGTGTTTCGTCGACCTCGACAACTTCAAGACCGTCAACGACAGCCTGGGCCACGAGGCCGGCGACGAGATGCTGCGGCTGGCTGCCAAACGCATCTGCGACAGCGTGCGCAGCGTCGACACGGTGGCGCGTATCGGCGGCGACGAGTTCGTGCTGCTGCTCGAAAACACCAGCCGGCACGAGTGCCTGCAGTCGGTCGAACGCATCACCCGTGCACTGGCCGAAAACGTCGACCTGCGCGGCAGCCTCATCACCACCGCAGCCAGCCTGGGTGTGGCGATGTTCCCCGGCGACGGCGCCGACGCGGCCGCGCTGATGCGCAACGCCGACGCCGCCATGTACCGCGCCAAACGCGCCGGTCGATCGCGTTACGAGTTCTTCTCGGCCGAGGTGGGTGAAAGTGCGCGCAACCGCCTGGCGGTCGAAAGTGGCTTGCGCCAGGCGCTGCAGGCAGGTGAACTGCACCTCGAATATCAGCCTCAGATCGACGTGGCCAGCGGTGAGCTGCGCGGCTTCGAGGCGCTGCTGCGCTGGCGCACGCAGGACGGCGCCAGCATCGCACCGTCGGTCTTTTTGCCCATCGCCGAAGAGACCGCCCTGATCGACCTGATCGGCGACTGGGTGCTTGGCGCCGCCTGTGCCCAGCTGGCGCAATGGCGCTCGGGCAATCTGCCGGGTTACAGCGCCGACCTGTGCCTGTCGGTCAACGTGTCGGCACGCCAGCTGCGTGATCGACAGTTCGCCGAGAAGCTGCAGCATCACCTCGTGACCCACCGTGTCGCCGGCCGCCAGCTGGTGCTCGAGGTGACCGAAAGTGCGCTGATCCAGCAAAGCGAGCAGCTCAACCAGCTCATGCGCCGGCTCGACCAGCTGGGCGTGCAGCTCTCGCTCGACGACTTCGGCACCGGTTTTTCGTCGCTCGCCCACCTGCGCCAGCTGCCGCTGGACGAACTCAAGATCGACCGCAGCTTCATCGCCGGCATGACCGATCAGCGCGATGACCGCGAGATCGTCGAGGCCATCGTCGGCCTGGCACGTGCCCTCGGGTTGCGGGTGGTGGCCGAAGGTGTCGAGACAGCGCAACAACTGGCGCATCTCGCAGCGAGCGGGCACCATATGCTGGCCCAGGGCTTCCTGTTCACACCGGCCTTGCCACCTGCCGAACTACACGGCTGGTTGCTGGCCCACCTGATCGATGGGCAACATCTGTCGATGGCACCGTGATCTGCCCGATGATTCAACCTGTGATTGCCCCAGGATTTCCCTCCTGAATGCCCCCTGAGTCCTGCGTGAGTTACGCGTGATCCGTCCCTGAGTCACCCATGAGCCCAGTCCCACCTTCGGCCTCACCGGATCAACCTGCGCCCTTGGCGGACGATGGGCCGACCTGCGGTGATGCGGCCGAGCGGGGGCCGCGCTGGTACGAGCTCGATGCCCATGACCGCCTGACCGCGGTCGATCCGGCCTGGGACGAGTTTGCGCTGGCCAACGACGGTGCGCAGGCCAAGTCGGCGCGGGTGCTCGGTCGTCCGCTGCGCGAATTTCTCACCGACGACGCCACCCTCATGTTCGTCGACGCCCTGCTGCAGGCCACTCGCCTGACACGCCGGCCACGCACTGTGTCGTACCGCTGTGATGGCCCGGGCCAGATGCGGCGCTTTCTGATGACGGCCACGCCGCTCGACGATGGTCGGGTGCGGGTCGACCACGAGCTGCAATGCAGCGAGGCACGTGCCCCCGCGCCGCGGTACCGCTTTGCACCTGCCGCCACCTGGTGGCGCTGCAGCCAATGCCTGGCAGTGCGTGAACCCGGCATGCCCTGGATACCCGCCGACCTGCTGCCGCCTCACATGCTGGCGCTGAGTGAACGCGAGGTCAGGTACGGCGTGTGTGGTGACTGCCTGTGCCAGTCGGGCGGCAAGGTCCGCGCCGGCTGAGCTGGCGGAGGCACGCTGCCGGGCGGCCCGGTCAGCCCGCCTGATCGTCGATGCCCGAAGCGGCGCGCCAGTAGGCGGCGTCGCCATAGGTGTGTTTCAGAAAATCGATCCACAGCCGCACCCGCAACGGCAGATGTTTGGCATGGGCGAACACGGCGTAGATGCCGTTGGGCGGCGCGGCAAAGTCGTCGAGCACCGCCACCAGCCGGCCATCGGCGATGTCGCGCGCCACCTCCCAGGTGCTGCGCCAGGCGATGCCCAGGCCTTGCAGACACCAGTCGTGCAGCACCTGGCCGTCGCTGCAATCGAGCGGGCCACCCGGGCGCATGTGCTGCACCTCGCCGTCGATGCGAAAGGCCCAGCCGCGGGTCTGGCTGGCGTCAGAACTCAGCGTCAGGCAGGCGTGGCGGCTCAGGTCACCGGGCACACGGGGTGTGCCGGCGCGCGCCAGATACGCCGGTGTGGCCACACACAGGCGGCGGTTGTCGGCCAGGCGTACGCTGATGAGGCCCGAGTCGGGCAGGTCACCTACCCGCACGGCGCAATCGATGCCTTCGTTGACGATGTCCGACACCCGGTCGCTCAGGTTGAGCGACACACTCACGTCCGGATGTTCCTGCACGAAACGTGGCACCAGCGGCGCCACATGGCGGCGCCCGAAACCGGCCGGCGCGGTGATACGCACATGGCCGCTGGCCTTGACGCCACCGGCGCTGACACTCGCCTCGGCATTGGCCAGGTCGGCCAGCACGCGCTGGCAGTCTTCGAGAAACGCGCTGCCTTCGTGCGTGAGGCTGATGCGCCGGGTGGTGCGCACCAGCAGCTTCACGCCCAGGCGCTCTTCGAGTGCGTCGATGCGCCGGCCGATCACGGCGGGCGCCACCCCTTCGGCCAAGGCGGCGGCGGTGAGGCTGCCGCGCTGCGTCACCGAGACGAGTGATTCGATCTGCTTGAGTCGATCCATGAAGGCCAGGTCCTGCGTTTAGCCATCGATCGCCGTTTGATTTGTGCGCGAAACACACAAATCCATGCGATTTGAAGCTGGTAATACGCGCTGAAGTATCTAATAAAGTTCGACCATGGACAATTCACCCGACAAAAGCCCCGCCGCACGTGGTCGCACCGTCAACGGCGGTGTGCCCGTGGCGCCTGCAGCGGTGTTGTTCGACGCTTACGGCACCTTGTTCGACGTCTACAGCGTCGGCCTGCTGGCCGAGCAGCTGTTTGCCGGCCGGGGTGAGGCGCTGGCGCTGCTGTGGCGCGACAAGCAGATCGAGTACACCCGCCTCGTCACCATGAGTGCGCCCGACGGCAGCCGTTACCGGCCGTTCTGGGACATCACCCGCGCCGCATTGCGGTTCGCCGCCAGCCGCCTGGGGCTGACGCTGGGCAGCGACGCCGAAGATCGCCTCATGAACCAGTACCGCGCGCTGTCGGCGTTTCCGGACGTTCGTGAGGTGCTCGGCCAGCTCAAGGCGCTGGGCGTGACCACCGGCATCCTGAGCAACGGCGACCCGGCCATGCTGGGGGTGGCGGTGCGCAGTGCTGGCATCGAGGCGCTGCTCGACCACGTCATCAGCGTGGAGCCGGTGCGCGCCTTCAAGACCGACCCACGCGCCTACGGCCTGGGCCCGGCCACGCTGGGGCTGGCTGCCAGACAGATCCTGTTCGTCTCCAGCAATGGCTGGGACGCCATCGGCGCCACCTGGTACGGGTACACCACGCTGTGGGTGAACCGCGCCGGCCTGCCGCTCGAGCAACTCGACACCGCACCCACCCGCACCGGCGCCAGCCTGCGCGACGTGCTGGGCTTCTTCCCCGCCGCTGTGGCCACCTGAGCCGCCGGCCCGCCTGCTTCCATTCCACCTTTGTCGACCCTCTCCTGA
The DNA here is from genome assembly GCA_016702605.1 of Candidatus Intricatilinea gracilis. Taxonomy (GTDB): domain Bacteria; phylum Pseudomonadota; class Gammaproteobacteria; order Burkholderiales; family Burkholderiaceae_C; genus Sphaerotilus; species Sphaerotilus gracilis. The sequence continues at coordinate 597,315 of JADJDQ010000001.1, read as the reverse complement.
CCCGCGAGACCCGCCATGACGCAACGCACCACCCTCCACCGCCTTCAGGTCGCCACCGTTCTGCACCGCTTCATCGAAGACCAGGTGCTGCCCGGCACCGGCATTGCCAGCGATCGTTTCTGGGCCGGCTTCGACGCCATCGTCGCTGACCTGGCGCCGCGCAACATCGCCCTGCTGGCCGAACGTGACCGCCTGCAGGCCCAGATCGACGCCTGGCACACGGCGCACCCCGGCCCGATCGCCGACATGGCGGCCTACCGTGCCTTCCTCGAGCAGATCGGCTACCTTGTGCCCGTGCCGGAGCAGGTGCAGGCCAGCGCCACGCACGTCGACGCCGAACTCGCCCTGCAGGCCGGCCCGCAGCTGGTGGTGCCCATCCTCAATGCCCGGTATGCACTCAACGCCGCCAACGCCCGCTGGGGCAGCCTGTACGACGCGCTGTACGGCACCGATGCCATCAGTGAAGCCGACGGCGCCGAGATGGCCGGCGGCTACAACCCGGTGCGTGGCGCCAAGGTGATCGCCTACGCCCGCAGCGTGCTCGACAAGGCCGCGCCGCTGGCCGCCGGCTCGCACACCCAGGCGGCCGCCTACAGCGTGATCGACGGCCAACTCGTCGTCACCTTGCTGACCGGCGCCAGCACCACCCTGGTCGACCCGAACAAGTTCGCGGGCTACCGGGGTGAAGCGCGCACGCCCAGCAGCGTGCTGCTGGTCAACAACGGCATCCACCTCGACATCCGCATCGACCGCAATACGACCATCGGCGCCAGCGACGCAGCCGGTGTGTGCGACGTGATCGTCGAAGCGGCACTCTCGACCATCCTCGACCTCGAAGATTCGGTCGCCGCCGTGGACGCCGACGACAAGGTGCTGGCCTACAGCAACTGGCTCGGCATCCAGCTCGGCACCCTGACCGAAGAAGTGAGCAAGGGCGGCAAGACCTTCACTCGCCGCCTCAACGCCGACCGCCTCTATACCAGCCCGCTGGGCGGCGAGGTGCGCCTGCACGGGCGCTCGCTCATGTTCGTGCGCAACGTCGGCCACCTGATGACCAACCCGGCCATCCTGTACACCGACGCAGCGGGCCAGCAGCGCGAGATCCCCGAAGGCATCCTGGACGCGGTGGTCACCACCACCATCGCCCTGCACGACCTGCAGCGCCACGGCGCCAACGGCCTGACCAACAGCCGCGCCGGCAGCGTCTACATCGTCAAGCCCAAGATGCACGGCCCGGCCGAAGTGGGTTTTGCCGCCGAGCTGTTCAGCCGCGTCGAGAAGCTGCTCGGCCTGCCCGACAGCACCGTCAAGCTCGGCATCATGGACGAGGAGCGCCGCACCAGCGTCAACCTCAAGGCCTGCATCGCCGCAGCCGCCAGCCGTGTGGCCTTCATCAACACCGGCTTCCTCGACCGCACCGGCGACGAGATGCACACCGCCATGCTGGCCGGCCCCATGATGCGCAAGGGCGACATCAAGACCAGCGCCTGGATCGCGGCCTACGAGCGCCGCAACGTGCTCATCGGCCTGCAGTGCGGCCTGCGCGGACGTGCCCAGATCGGCAAGGGCATGTGGGCCATGCCCGACCTGATGGCCGCCATGCTCGAGCAGAAGATCGGCCACCCCAAGGCCGGTGCCAACACCGCCTGGGTGCCCAGCCCCACCGCCGCCGCATTGCACGCGCTGCACTACCACCAGATCAGCGTGGCCGCAGTGCAGCAGCAGATCGAGGCCAGTGGTGACGCCGACAACGCCGCCATCACCGACAAACTCATGACCGACCTGCTCACCGTTCCGGTGGTGGCCGAGGCGACCTGGAGCGAGGCCGAGCGCCAGCAGGAGATCGACAACAACGCCCAGGGCATCCTGGGCTACGTGGTGCGCTGGGTCGACCAGGGTGTGGGCTGCTCCAAGGTGCCCGACATCAACGACATCGGCCTCATGGAAGACCGCGCCACGCTGCGCATCAGCAGCCAGCACATCTGCAACTGGCTGCACCACGGCGTGGTGACCGAAGCGCAAGTGCGCGCCGCGTTCGCCCGCATGGCCGCCAAGGTCGACGGCCAGAACGCCGGTGATCCGGCCTACAAGTCACTCGTCGCCAACCCCGACGGCGCGGCCTACCAGGCGGCGCTGGATCTGGTGTTCAAGGGCAAGGAGCAGCCGAGCGGGTATACCGAGCCGTTGCTGCATGCTTGGAGGTTGAGGGTGAAGGCTGAGGCTTGATCAGGCTCGCCAGGCGATGAGGAGACGGGGCCCCAAGTGGCGCCGCCTCTTTTTGGGGCGCTTTACTCTGCAGGCTTGGTAGTTGCGTCAGGCGGTAGGCCGCGTGTCGCCATCAACTTCGCAACCGCATCTGCTTCGGGCAGGCCCAGGCGCCGCAAGTCATGCAGGGCAGACCGAAGCAGGGCTTCGGCCTCGGTTTGACTATCGCTCTGTGCGAACAACAGCAACGCGATCTTGGCTTTGGTCACCGCGGCCGCCCGCACATCGCCCAGTCGCTCGTAGACCGGCAACTGGTCGTCCTGGCGTATGCGCAGTGCCTCGTCGAGTTGCCCGCGGGCTTGCAGGATGTCGGCGATCTGGCCCTTGGTGACGGCCGCTTCCCGCACATCGCCCAGTCGCTCGTAGACCGGCAACTGGTCGTCCTGGCGGATGCGCAGCGCCTCGTCGAGTTGCCCGCGGGCTTGCAGGATGTCGGCGATCTGGCCCTTGGTGACGGCCGCGGATCGCACATCGCCCAGTCGCTCGTAGACCGGCAACTCGTCGTCCTGGCGGATGTGCAGTGCCTCGTCGAGTTGCCCGCGGGCTTGCAGGATGTCGGCGATCCTGCCCTTGGTGATCGCCGCTTCCCGCACATCGCCCAGTCGCTCGAAGACCGGCAACTCGTCGTCCTGGTGGATGCGCAGCGCCTCGTCGAGTTGCCCGCGGGCTTGCAGGATGTCGGCGATCTTGCCCTTGGTGACGGCCGCTGACCGCACATCGCCCAGTCGCTCGTAGACCGGCAACTCGTCGTCCTGGCGGATGCGCAGTGCCTCGTCGAGTTGCCCGCGGGCTTGCAGGATGTCGGCGATCTTGTCCTTGGTGATGGCGATTGCCCTGTCATCGCCACGGCGTTCGTGCAAGGGCAGTTCCCGGTCCCGCAGGTGGATCAGGGCTGCACCGTAGTTGCCCAGTGAATGGAGCAGTCGCCCGAGTTCGTCATAGGGAAGAACCAATGCCTCCTCGTCAAGACCGAGATGCGTGCGCAGCCAAGACTCGATTTCATCGATGCGCTGGCGGCGTTCTTCGACACTGCGCAGATCGGTCTGGTAAGAGATGACGCGGCTGGTCGACGTTGCCGCATCGGGTGCCCGTGTGCCCGACTCCGCCGGCGAGAGAAAGCTGTAGACACCTGTGCGCCAGGCCCACAGGTCTGGCGCGCTGACCGAGATGGCCTCGATGGCTTCGGTGTCGAGCCAGAAGATCAACTTGGCGCGGGCCTGCGAAGCAATCCGCTCGCGGCGCACGTTAAACGCATCCCAGCGTTTGCGGTCGAACCAGCCGCGCCGCCCGAGCACGTGCACCACTTCGCAGGTGCCGGACCTGGCGATGAGTGCTGCTTCGAGTTCCGGCACATCGAGCAGTTGTGCATCCAGCGCAAGGCGTGCGCTGCCCAGCGTGGCGGCATGCAGAACCTGTTCGATGGCATGCAGCACCTGGGCACGCAGCAGGTCATTGGGCGCCTCGACCAGTAGCCATTGAAAGCGCGGACCGTGCAGCAGGCTGCGGGTCAGGCGCTGGAAGTCGTCGCGACACCCCGCGGGCAGTTCGAGCGCAAGCTTGGCGCGCAGAGCGTCTGCAGCAGCAATGTCGGCATCACTCATGTGCATTGACCTGGCTGTGACATGACGTGGCAAGGCCTGTGCGTGATCAACGTGCGGCAGCGAAGAGTCGGGCCGACGTCATGAGCCATCACGGGCGGAGGCTCGCGCGAGTGGTCAGGCCGACTTGGCCTGCATCGCCACGCGATAACCTTCGAGCACCCGCACCACCGGGTGGCTGCGGCGCCATCCGCCGTCGTTGTATTCGAGCAGCGCCAGGCGGTAGAGCAGGTCTTGTGCGCGCTGGTCGTTGCCGCCGTGGATGGGGTCGGCATCAATGTCGGCCAGCAGGCGGTAGTCGTCGGGCTTGAGGAAACGGCGGTAGTCAGACGCCAGTTGCGCGATGGCCTTTTCGACCACGCCCGCGTCGATCAACTTGTCGGCCCGCTCGCAGCACAGCCGCAGCAGTCGCAGCAGTTCGCGCGGGTGACCACCACTGTGCTCGACCAGGCGATTGACCTGCGCGTCGCCCGCGGCGCCAGCCTCGAACAGGCTGCGGTCAGCACGAAGCAGCAGCAGCTTGCGTAGGCTTGCCCAACCAGGTTCCCAGCGCGCACCTTCGCGATCCTGCAGCTTGATCATGGGCAGCACCATCTCGGCATCGAGCTTGCCGCCCAGGCTGCCGTCGTACTTGAGGTGCAGAGGCGCCGTGTAGATCGCCAGTGTCTCGATGGCCAGCAACTGCTCGGCGTCGTAGACGAAGAACTGCTGGGTATCCTCACCACGCATCTTGTCGGTGCCGTCAATAAGGAACAGCAAGCGCTGGGCTCGGCCCTGCTCGGCGAGCCGGCGCTCCACCGAACGGATCAACCGGTTGAACGCCACCATGAGCGCCGTGAAGCGGTTACGCATCTCCTGGCGCCATTCGGTCTTGGTGCTGGCTCCGGTCTTGAACATGCCGGTGAAGCTGGTCAGCAGTTTCACCAGGCCCAGGAAGCCACCCCCCGCCTCGACACCGGCCTTGATCTCCGCTGTGAGTTCGCTGCTTTCGCTACGAGTGGCGATGACCGTCTTGAACCAGTCGCGCAATGGCTGCAAGTCGGCGTCGGAAACTTCGTAGCCGTCGCCGCTCAGGCGTTCGAGCAGGGTCTCCGCCATGGCCATCAGCACTTCGGTGTACTGCAGGTTGTTTCGGTCGAGTTTGGCAAGCACGTCAACCTCGATCACATAGAAGCGCTTGGACTGGTTGAAGCGGCCCATGTAGCGACGCAGTTCGGTGGTCTTGCCGCTGCCGATGTGCCCGAAGAACAGCACGTGCCGGTCATTGGGTGCAAAGAACGCTTCACTGGCTGGGTCCCAGCCGAACTTGCGGGCCAGCAGACTGAAGGTGCGTTCGCTGCCGCGAGCTTCCTGCGTGTCGACGTAGCGAGGGTCGCCGTTGGGCAGCGCTTCCTCGTACTCAAGCTTCTGGAGCACCTGCAACGGGTGAGTCGGCGCTTGATAGGTCATGACAGTCGGTTCGGGCAAGTGGTTGCTGCAGCTCTGCGATTGTCCTTCAACGCCCCCCTTCCAGCGATGGAGCCCCGCCGCCAGGCGTGTCGCCCATTCCGCCCAGGCATCGAGGCGATGCGCAGGGCTGCGCCGCGAGCTGCATTCAAGATCGGCGGATCGTCCTCTTCCGAACATGCGGTTTACCTGCGGATTGAGCCGCCCGACCTTTCAGTCCGTCGTAGCCAAATCGCCACAGCCCCAGTCCCACAATTCCGCCCATGCGCCAGACCCTCGACCCGTCCGCCTACATCCGCGACCACATCCGCACCGTGCCCGACTGGCCGGCGCCGGGCGTGCAGTTCCGCGACATCACGCCGCTGCTGCAGAACCCGAAGGTGTTCCGGGTACTGGTCGACCAGTTCGTGCATCGCTATTTCGATGTGCGCCCGGACGTGATCGCAGGGCTGGACGCGCGCGGCTTCATCCTGGGGTCGGTGGTGGCGTACGAGCTGAATGTGGGCTTCGTACCGATTCGCAAGAAGGGCAAGTTGCCGTTCACCACGGTCGAGGAAACCTACGAGCTCGAGTACGGCAGCGCCACGGTCGAACTGCACACCGATGCGGTCAAGCCCGGTGACCGGGTGGTGCTGGTCGACGACCTGATCGCCACCGGCGGCACCATGATGGCCGGCAAACGCCTGCTCGAAAAGCTCGGTGCGACGGTCATCGAAGGTGCGGCCATCGTCGATCTGCCCGAGCTCGGCGGCTCGGCCCGTTTGCGCGAGGCCGGCCTGCAGCTCTTCACGCTGGTCGATTTCGGCGGGCACTGACGGGCGGCAACACCGCTGAGGTCAGGGCCAGGCGGCCCGGGGATCGCTGACGGCTGCACGTGGGCCGGTCGCGCTGATGGGTAGTCCAGGGCTATGCCTTTGGCACTCACGAGTGCTCCAGCGCCGCCAGTTCGCGCGCCCACACCTCGCGCTGCACTTGATCGCGCGCCAGCAAGTCACCCGGCTTGCCCAGCACCAGCTTGTGCGGCGAGCCCTGGCGCAGCGTGGTGCGGGTGAGTGGCGCGCCGGCTGCCGCGATCTGCTCTTCGACATGTTGACGGCGCTTCTCGGCCATGGCCATCACCAGCGGCTGGGGCTGGGGTGATTCGGCCCAGGTGATCAGGCCGGTGCAGTCGGCGCAGCGGCAGGCCCAGTCGACGCCGCGCAGGCTGCGGTCGTCGGCGCTGCGTTCGGGTTCGGCCAGGCTGGACTGCAGTGCGGCGATGACCTGGCTGCGCAGTGGGTGGGTCGGCCACTGGTCGGCCAACGTGCCGACGGCGCCGACCACCGGTCGCAACACCTGCAGCGGATAGAGCCGCGGGCAGGCAAGGAGTTGGTCGATCAAGGCCTTCAGCTGACGCTCGCGGGTGTCGGCACGCTGGTTCGCACCCGCACCCGCGTCCGTGCGGTGCATCAGGGCCCGGGCCAGCTCGACCACCACGTCCAGCAGACCACCAGCCAGCAGGGCAGCACGGTCGACGGGCTTGGCCCGCCTGGCGGCCTGGTTGAAGTAGTTCAGCGCACCCAGGCAAGCGTCGAGCAGTTCGCCAAGCAATTCGTCTGGCCAGGCAGCTTGCTGTGCAGCGGCGACAAACGCCGGCAGCGGCCGCGGTCCCAGGCGTGGCAGGTCGAGCGCCATGCTCCAGGTCGGCTGCCAGGTGCGCAGCGCGCCCCAGTGGTCGGCCTTCGGGTCGTACCAGGTGCGCAGCAGGCCGAGCATCCAGCTGGTGCCGCGCTGGCGCGCCAGCCGTGCCAGCACGGCGGCGTCCCGGGGCTCGAGCCGGGTCGGATCGAAGGGGCGCATCAGCGTCGTGGCGGCGTCGGCGTCGGGCAGGGCGGCGGCGATCTCGGCATAGGCGTCGAGCAGGTCGCGCCCTTCGCGGGCCACCTTGCCGCTCAGGACCGGTGTCGCGAGCTGCACCATGAAGCCCAGCAGCGGCGCCTTGGTCGGGTCGCTTGTCAATTGCTGCAGGTTGTGGAGTGCAGCGTCGAAGTCGAGCTCGAAGAGGTCGCGCGCCTCGGCCAGCGGCGTGCGGATCACCAGCGCGGCGCGGCGGTACCAGTAGTCCACCGTGTTGCCGTAGTTGCCCATGTAGCCTTCGTACTCGCTGTTGACGAGGTGGGCCTTGCTGGTGTCGATGAAGCACTCGGTGTCGTCCAGGCGGATCGCCAGGCTGCGGCGCGGGCCGACCTGGTCTTCGGCGTCGACCCAGAAGTCGAGCAAGATGCCGTCGTCGAGCAGCTCCACGGGGGTGACGTCGTCGCTGTCATCCTCGTCGTCGTCCCCGCCGTCATCCGCGCCGTCGTTGTCGTCGTCATCGTCGTTCCAGCGGCCGCGGCGCGAGTGGAAGACCGGCTCGGTGCTCCAGTTCTCGTGCAGTTCCGCCAGCGCCAGATGGACGGTGAGGCCGAGTGCTTCGGCCGCGCCGCGCAGGGCACAGGCGCGCCAGCGGTCGGCGCCCTTGAGCAGCCGCCAGCTCAAGCCGTGTTCGGTGTATTCGTGGTCGAGCAGCAGCACCCAGGGTCGCAGGTGTGCGTCGCTGGCGTCGGGCTCGAAGCGCAGACGCAGCCCGTCGAGCACGGCGGCCTGCAGCTCGGGCGCGACGGTGGCGCACTGGCCTTGCCGGGGCAGCACCAGGTCGAAGGTCAACACGACGCGCCAGCCCTCGTCGACCGGCGACACCTCGTGCCGGCAGTCGGCGTAGAAGGCGAACCAGCGCAGTTCGTTCGCCCGCAGGTGTTGCGAGACCAGCCGGCCCTCGTGTTTGCCGTGCTGCACCCGCAACTCGCCGCCGATGTGGGCCGACGGCCACACCAGCACCAGCGTGGCCACCATGCCGGGCAGCCGTTCGGTGTCCTGGTGCGGCTTGAAGAACTGGCCGGGGCCGTAGATCAGCAGCGTGTGCAGCCAGGCATCGAGTTGCTCGACGCCAAGCGCGTGTGCCACCTCCTGCTGCAGCGCCGCAAAGGCGCCGGGCTGCCACTGCAGGTCGATCAGGTCGGCGTCCACCTCGCCGGTGTGGCGCACGCTGGTGTCCAGCAGCGTCTGATCCCGCAGGCCGAAATGGGCCGGTTCGCTCAGTTCGTGCAGAGCCGCCGCCTCGGTGGGCGAGAGAGGCTGAGACAAGGCGCCCATCCCCTCGACCTCCAGCGCCAGACAGGCCAGCGGCAGGCTGCCCTGCGCGAAGTAGCGGTCGGGAATGTGATTGGCAGGCGCCGGGTTGAGCGAGCCGCCAGGGGGACGTCGCAGCAGTTCGAGCCAGGTGTCCATCGATCGTGCCTTTTCGGAGGATCGTCCATCATCCACCACCGGGCGGACCACGGAGTGTCTGGTACACGGTCGAATCCGCTCTGGCGCGCAGCGCATGGCCGCAACTCCAGCTTGTCGACGGTGTAGGTGTGGTCCCGGCTCGAGATGCCTGTCAGCTGGAATCGGCGTCGGTCAGCGCCCGGCCCCCGCCATCAACGTCCAGTAGGTGCCATACGTCGAGCCACTTTTGCTGGCGCAGGCCAGCGCCACATCGGTGTAGTCGGGGCTCATCAGGTTGGTGCAGTGGCCGGGGCTGTTGGTCCAGGTCTGCAGAGCGGAGGTGAGGGTGCCCTGGCCGGCGGCGATGTTTTCTGCAAGGAAGCCACCGGGGTAGCCGGCGGCGGCGGCGCGTTGGTCGAACTCGCGGCCGTCCTGGCTGGTGTGGCTGAAGTAGTTGTGGCTGGCCATGTCGTTGCTGTGGCCTTGTGCGGCGCTGGCGAGCTGGTTGTTCCAGGCCAGTGCGGCGGCGGCGGCGTAACGTGTGCCGCCACAACTGCGCGCCTGGGCGCGCACGGCGTTGATGGCGGCGAGGATCTGCGCCTGCGTGGGCAGGCCGGGGCAGGCGAGTGCACTGGCTGTCGTGCCGGGTGCGCCGGGTGTCCCTGGCGTTGGGTTGGCCGATGCCGCTTCGGCGTCGCCGCCACCACCACAAGCAGCGAGCTGCAGCAGGACGAGGCAGGCGATCAGCGTGGGTGAGGCGTGCAGGTGGTGTCGGTTGGTCATGGCGGCGGGTGAGATCAAGGATGGCGCGGCGACAGGCGCTGTGGTCGATGCGCCCTTGAACGGGGTGGAGCGCGAGATGGCGAACGAACTGGTCGTCGCGGTTGGTGACCAGTCTTGCACCCGGCGCTTGGGCCGACCCGCGCCCGGCGGTGACTTTCACCACCAGCGGTAACACGACACCATCAGCCACAGAGACGGCGTGACAAGGGCAACAATCGCGGCACCGGGCGACGCGCAGTCGCCACAGGTTGCCCCGCTCCTTCGCATCTGGCCTGGCTTTCGATGTCCGACAACTCTTCGCAGCTCCATGTTCCGCCCAGTTTTGCGGCGCTTTATACCGATAGTCGCCATCGCCTCACGCTGGGGCGCGAGGCGTTGTGGGCGCGTTACGAGGTCTGCGAGGACCTGGCGCAGCAGCTGGTCGACCACGGCCAGCAGATCCACTTCGACCATGGCATTGCCCAGGACGTGGTGCTGGCGCGCTGCCTGGCCGGCCTCGAGGTGGCCGAGTCGGGGCTGTCGGGTGCCGAGGCAGTCTGGGTGGTGACACGGCTGGCCGAGTTGCTGGGATGGCCCTGGGCGGTGGCCGAGGTCGACGCCGGGGCGGCCGCACCTGGCTGACCCGGCCCGCTGGCCGGGCCGGGTTGGTCGGCTCGGCCGTGCCGCACGGGGTTGTCCGCCAGGCCGACACGGTGCGCTGTCTTGCTCTTGCGCATGTCGTCGTAACCATCATGTCGCCGCCGGTGCGCAGCCCGCGACAATCGGGCGACCGGACGGGCCTGGCGGCCTGTCCACACTCGATTCAGCCTGGCGCTAGCTGGGCGTGCCAGAGTTGCCACGATCACATCGCCCCCATCGCATCGCGTACGCAGCACGCCCCACATGACGACGAGTTCTCCCCCCGACGTGATCGATGTCATCCCGGTGCTCAAGCCGGATCCGGATGACGGCGGCCCGCCCTGGCACAAGCGCCTGGTTGCCGCGTTGTCGCGCCAGCGTTGGCCGCTGCTGGGCTTGTTCGTGTTGCTGCTGCTGGCGCTGCTCGTCTGGCGCAACACCCGGCCGCAGCTGCGTGTGTTGATGGGTCAGGTCGAGGTGCAGGAGATCGACATCGTCGCGCCCGCAGCCGGTGTGTTGACACGCCTGCTGGTGCAGCCCGGCCAGCAGGTCGACGTGGGCACACCGTTGTTCGAGCTCGACGGTCTGCCTGCCGGTGCGTCCGCCGCTGCCGCCGCTGCGGCGCAGGCCGAAGCCGCATCCGCAGCAGCGGCCGCCAGCGCTGCAGCACTGGCAGCGAGTGCCGCGTCGGCCTCGACCGCTGCTGCAGCGGCGGCCGAGACGACCCGCACCATCTACGTGCCGGCCAACACGGCCGAGGTGATCCAGGCCCGTGCCGACCTCGAAAGGGCCCGCGCCGATGCCGCACGTTTCGAACGTGCCGCCGAGCTGGCCTACACCGCCTATCAGCGCGCCGTCGGCCTGTTCGAGGACAGCATGATCGAAAGCAGCGCCCGCGACGCCGCGCAGACGCAGTGGAACGCCGCCGATGCCCAGGTGCGCGGCGCCCGCGCCCGGCTCGAACAGGTGCGGCGACGTGTGGCCGTTGTGCTGGCCTCGGCGCCGCAGGTGGCTGTGCCGGTGGTTCGACCGCCGTCAACCACCGCGGCGAGCGCTGCGGCCAACGGATCATCAGCCAGTGCTGCCGTGAGTGCCTCGGCCAATGCACCCGCCAATCAAGTCGCCAATGCACCCGCACGGGCCCAGGGTGTGGCCGCGGCAGCTGGAGCGGCGGCGCCAGGGCGATCGACCTGGCGTGCACCACTTGCCGGTGAGGTCGAGCGCGTCGGCGTCCGGGCGGGCACACGGGTGGTGGCTGGCCAGTGGCTGATGAGTTTGCTCAATCCGGCCGACGTGTGGGTGGTGGCGGTGGTGCGCGAGGACGTGTTGCCCAGCTTTGCCTTCGGCACCTCGCACAAGGTCGAGATACCGGCCCTGTCGACACTGATCGAGCTGCGGGTCGATTCACTGACGCAATTGCCCGACTTCGCCACGTGGCGCAGTACGGGTGGGGCCGAGTTGCGCAGCTTCGAGGTGCGCTTGCGCGCCGACAACTTGCCGACCGGCCTGCGTCCGGGCATGACCGTGGTGTTTGCGCCGAGCTGATGATCACCCTCATGAAGCTGCTGCCGCCCCTGCACCCGGACCGGCGCTCGAGCCAGGAGCAGATCCACCCGCCGCCGAGTTACGGCGTGGCGCTGAGCCGTGAGTGGCGCCGCTTGCTGGCGCGCCCGCGCGACTTCGCCCTGGCGACCTGGGTGCCGCTGGTGGCCATGCTGCTGCTGGGCGCGCTGGTGAGTGTGTTGCCGGCGTCCGAACTGCAGGTGGCGGTCGTCGACGACGATGCCAGCAGTGTCTCGCGCCAGCTGCTGCGCCGGCTCGATGCCGGCCCCGAACTGCGCCTCACCCTGCTGGACACTCCCGCTCGAGCCGCCGCCGAGGTCAGCTCCGGGCGCGCCCAGGCGGCGCTGCGGGTGCCGCCGGGTTTCGGCGCCCAGTTCGGTGCTCAATTCGGCGCGCCGCCACTCGGTGTGGCCGCCACCAGCCGTGTCGATGCATCCGGGCCAACCGTGCCTGCCAGCGCCGATGCGGCACGGCTCGACATCCGCTTCGCGCCACAGGTGCGTGCCGGTGACGCTCGTGTGTTGCAACACGTCCAAACCGTGCTCGACCATCTGGCGCAAGACACCGAAGCGTTGTCCGGCACCAAGGGCGTGTGGCCCGCCCGGACGGACCACCGCGCGCCGGGCCCGACGAGCTCGGCCGGCGGCGGCCAAGGTACCGGGCAAGCTGCCACTCCAGGTGTTGGTGCAGGTGCTGGCCCCGGAGCGAGTGGCGGACCAGGTGCAGTGGCTGGTGCCGTAGCTGGTGCGACCCAGGCCGCAGCCGCCACGCGCAACACGCGCGCGGCGTTGCCACCCGCCTTGGCCGCGCCAGCTGCCGGCCTGGCCCTGCATGTCGACGCCCCGGCGCTGCAGGCCCGTGCCGACGCGCTGGTGACCGGCAGTGCCGTGTTGCTGATGTTGCTGCATCTGCTGGCGGCCATGCTCGCGGCCAGTGTGGTGGGGCGCGAGTTCAAGGAGCGCAGCGCCTATCAATGGCTGGCCGCCAGCGGCCGGCGCTGGCGCATTGCACTGGCGGCCAAACTCACCCTGCCGGCCGCGCTGGTGGTGGCGCAGGCGCTGCTGGCGCTGTTGTTGTGGCAGACCCTCGCACCGGCGCCGTTGCAGGGCTCCTTGTGGCTGGTGGCGCTGGCGCTGCTGCTGTCACAACTGGCCGGGCTGAGCATCGGTCTGTTGTTCTGCGGCCTGCTGCCGTCGTTGCGGTCGACGCTGGCATTGCTCGGCCTGCTGGCACCACTGGCGCTGGTGATGCTGCAACACGCCGCCGCCGGATCACCCTGGTGGTCCGAACTGCTGCCGCTGGTGCATGTGTTGCGCCTGGTCGAGCGCGCCTGGTGGCTGCCGCCCACGCTCGGGGTCGACTGGTCGGCGCTGCGTGAACTGGGTGTGCTGGCCGTGCAGGTGGTCGGTGTGACGGCGTTGGGCGGATGGTTGTTGTCGCGCCGTGCCTTCCTGCCCGGCATGATGAGGCAGGCATGAATCTCGACGCCCATCCGCGCTGGCGCTGGTTGTCACGCGCCGCCTACGCCTACTTCGCCGTCTGGCTCAGCGTGTGGCTCGACCGCACCGCGCTGGCAGTGCTGAGTGGTGGCCTGATCGGCGCCGGCGCCATGCTGGCGGCCACCGCGCCCGACCTGCGCGGCATGCGCGAGGCCGCCGAAGCTGCGCCGCTCTCGATCAGTCTGTTGGGTGGCAAGTCGGCGTCGGCCAGTGGATCCGCCCGGCCCACCGATTTTTCGGCGCGTGAGCCCGCCGGTGGCCGGCTGGCCGTGGCGGTGGTCGACCTGGACCAGACGCCCCTGTCGCGCCAGACCCGCCGGCTGCTGGGCGCCAGCGCCAGCCTGCAGCTGGCCGACGTCGGCTCCGACCTGGGTCGTGGCCATGACCTGATGCGTCAGGGCGAAGTGCTGGCCTTGCTGCTGCTGCCCGAACGGCTGCAGGAAAACTGGCTCGCTCAGGCCCCCGGCGGCAGGCGAGCCACTGCCGATCCGGCTGCGATCCGGCTCGACGCCAGCGCTGCAGAACGCGCCGACCAGACGGATGGCCACCGAGCGGGCGCGTCCGCATCCCACGGCCCATCACTGGACGTATTGCCGGGAGCTGCCAATATCGAGTTGTACGGCGGCGCTGGGGCGCTGGGGCGCCAGCGCGCCTTGCTGGCGGCGCTCGACCAGGTGCTGCTGGCCTTGCCCTTGCCCACACGCTCGCTGCCATCGGGCACCACCCCGGCCCTCACCGAGGCCGGCCGCCTGGGTGTCGTCGTGATGGATGTGAACCCACAAGGCGCGCCAGCGGGGGGGGCTACGACGACTGCGGGTCGACGTGGTGCAGGTGCCGGTGCCACTGTCGCCAACCCGGCCGACACCGCAGCCGCGGCCGGCGCAAGCGCAAGAGTCGGGGCAGTTGCAGGGGCCCGGCGCGGGACTGGTGTGGGGGCTGGTGCCGAGCCGCTTGTCGGGGCCGACGGCGCTGGCGACCGGCGTGTGCCCGGCCAGCTGGCGGTACGGGCCTCGGTCGACGTCAGCTACGGCGACGCGGCGCTGCTCTCGCCCGGCTGGATGCCCGCCCTGCTGGCACTGCCGGCGGTGCGCCCGGCCACCGCCTTGCTGATGGTGCAGCAGACCCTGCTGGTCGTGATGTCGATGCTGTTTGCCCACTGGAGTGAACACCGCGGCTGGCCGGTGCGGCGCAACTGGAACAGTTACGTCGGCGTCTGGGCAGCGCTGGTCAGCCTGGCCATGCTGGGTTGCCTGCTGCACCTGGTGCCGGGGCGCATGTCCGGCTGGTTCGACCCGGCGGTCGGCACACGGTACGGCGCCGTGTTTGTGTTGCTGCTGTTGTTCTGCGCCAGTCTGGCGGCGCTGTCGATCTGGCTGGCCGGCCAGTTGCGTTACCGCGAGGGTGGGCTCATCGGCCTGGCCCTGCTGACCCTGCCGCTGCTGGCACTGGCTGCGCTGCCGGCGCCACTGCCTCTGGCCTGGCCCGACAGTCTGGGCGGCGTCTTGCCCACCGCCTTGCAGGCCCTGGCCTGGCTGTTGCCGTCCACCGCAGCCGGCCACAGCCTGGCCCTGCTGACCGAAGCCGGCGCGAGTTGGGCCGACTGCGCCCGCGACTTCATCGTGCTCGGCGCCATCGCCACCGTCGCGCTGGCCGCCGGACTACACAGCTGGCGCGAGCCCTTGAACAGCAGCGATTAACCGCCGCACAACACCTTCCAGTCGGCCGGCACCGGCACGGCTTCGATGGCGTGCGGGTCGTCGCCGGGTTTGCGCCGGGCGAACACACGCACGTCCTTGATCTCGCACAGCAACGTGTCGCCGCGTCTGACCTGGTACAGCGTGTTGAAGCTGCGGCTGCGCCACTCGCTGATCGAGGTGACGATGTCGAGCGTGTCGCCGTACGACGCCGGGCGCATGAAACGCGCCTGGATGTCGACCAGCGGGGTGCCGATGATGCCGCGCTCGCGCTCGGTGGTTTTCCAGTCGGGCAGGCCGCAGGCCATGAAGAAGTTGCGACTGGCAGCGTCGGCCCACCTGAAGAAGTTGGGAAACCAGACGATCTGCGCCGGGTCGCAATCGCCGAACTCGACGCGCTGCGTGTAGATGTGGGCGACGGTTGTCGGCAAGGAGGTGGTGGGGCTGCTGCTGCTCATGGGGCGTGACCTTAGCAGCCCGCGCGCCGCGGTGGCCGTCCCGGCGCTTGCCGGGTGATCACCCGGCGTGGCGTTGCGTCGATGCCGGTGTGGGTGCCGGTTGCCGCCGCCCGCACGGCCCTTGTGGCGGGCGGGTGGCTGGACGGGTCAGATCGCCGCGCCCGGGTCATCTCGCTGGCATTCCCGGAAAATGCGTGCGGTGCAGGTCGAGCATCGCTTGGCGTCGAGCTGACGGTAGATGGCAGCGATGGCGCTGCGTTTGTCGGGGTGGATGTGGCCGGGGCCGAGGCGGGCCAGGAAACCGCTGCGTTGCCAGAGCGCCAGTACCTGCGGGCGCGGGCGGTGAAAGTGCAGGTCACCGCCCCGGGAGCGGCGCTCGCGCAGTTCGGTCTCCCAGACTTCGGCGCCGGCCGGGTCGATGAAGTTCATGCTCTTGGCCATCACCAACAGGTACTTCTGGGCGTCGGGCGCAGCCCGCAGGGCATGCAGCTGTTCACCCACAAACGCCGCGGCGCCGAACCAGATCGACCCTTCCATACGCAGCAGGTGCAGCTGCGGGCACTCGGGCACGGCGCCACTGGTGTCGGCACGCACCACGAAACGACGCGCTGGATCATCCCGGTCGAAGCCCATCAGCCGCATCGCCGGGCGTGCGCTGCGGTACAGGTAGATGATCAGCGACAGCCCCGTGCCGAGCAGGATGGCGGTCTCGATGCGCAGTGTCAGCACCGCCACCAGGGTGGCCACCGCCACACCGAACTCGCTGCGGTCCATGTGCAGCAGCCGGCGCCAGGCCGCTACGTCCACCAGCGACACGGCCACCAGCACCAGCAGCCCGGCGATGGCCGCACGCGGAATCAGCGCCAGCGCGTCACTCATCAGCGCCACCAGCAACAGCAACCACAGTGACGACGCCACCGCAGCCAGCGGCGTGCGAGCCCCGGCCTGCAGATTGGGCAGCGAGCGGTTGAGCGAGCCACAACTCAGGTAGCAGCTGAATAGGCCACCTGCCACGTTGGACAGCCCCTGGCCGACGAACTCACGGTTCACGTCCAGTCGCTGGCCCGAGCGATCGGCCAGCAGCTTGGCGATCGACAGCGACTGCCCCAGCGCAATCACCGACAGCGCCAGCGCCTTCTCGAACAACAGGCCGATCGAGACGTGGTCGCCCAAGCCGCCCAGGCCTGGCACATGCCAGCTCGGCCAGGGGCTGGGCAGCGCGCCCACGGTCTGCAGTTCGGCGCCGTGGTACCTCTGCAGCCACACGCCCAGGGCCGAAGCCAGCACCAGGCCGATCAACATGTGGGGCGCACGTGGCCACAGCCGCCGCACGCCCCAGGCACCAGCCAGCGCCAGTGCCGCCACTGCCAGCGCGCCCAGGTGGGCCTGAGGCAGCGACAGGGCCGTCTGACCGAACGTGCGTGCCGCGCCGATGCCGGCCGGGATGCCCGCCTCGGTGGCGTCGCGCAAGGCGTAGATGCCGATCAACACCGCCGCGCCGCCGGTGAACCCCAGCAGCGCCGCCGGTGAGATGAAATCCGCCAGCCGCCCCAGCCGCAGCGCGCCCAGCGCCAGCTGGATGGCACCCACCATCAGCGTGACCAGCAGCGCCAGCTCGATGTATTGCGCACTGCCCGCCGCCGCCAGCGGCGCCAGCATGGCCATCAGCGCCAGCGAGTTGGCATTGGTCGGCCCCGACATCACATGCCGGCTCGACCCGGCCAGCGCCGCCACGATGCCCGGCAACACCGCGCTGTACAGCCCGTACTGTGGTGGCAGCCCCGCCAGCGTGGCAAATGCGATGCCCTGCGGTAGCACCAGCAACGCACCCAGCAGACCGGCCAGCAGATCCGCGCGCAGGCTGGCGGCGTCGACTTCGCCGACCCAGTCACCCAGCCAGTTGCCCAGGTGGCGGGCGAGCTGCACTCGCAAGCTCGCGGATGCTGGGGTGGCTGGGGGCAGGGGCATGGGAGCGGACGGACTGGCGCGGTGGTTCTGGACGTGTCACCCCATCCTGCCATAGCGCAAGCCTGTGGCAACGAGGCGGTGGATCTGCCAATTGCTGGCGGACCTGTGTCACGTCACCGCTTCGGCCCCACATTTGGCGGGATAGTCATCATCTCGTCATGGCGCGTACCCTGCATTGCAGGAGGTCGAGGTCATGAACAAGCTCTTGCGGGTGCTGATACTGGCTCTGGGTGCTGGTGCCGCTGCACCAGCGGCCGCCCTGGCGATGGCCTACGAACCCAGCGGCCTGGACTGGTCGGCCGGTGAAGTGGAGGCCGCCTCGCAGGCCACCATGCAAGGCCTGCTCGACCGCGCTGCCAAGGCCGGCCGGATCGGCTGCGAACGTCACTGCGAACGTATCGAGGCGATCTACCAGCGCCTGCTGCATGAAGCGCGACAACAGTCGCCGCACGCAGCCGCCTTGCCCTGGTCACTCACGGTGGTGCGCCTGCAGCAGGTCGAGGCCATGGCCCTGCCAGGTGGACAGGTGGTGGTTTCCGAGGCCTTCATCGACGAGCGGCAGTTGTCCGACCAAGCCCTGGCCTTTGTGCTGGCGCACGAGATGGCGCACAGCATCCTCGAACACGAACGCCAGGCGCTGACCTTCGCACGCATGCTGCTGCCACAGGTGGTGTCACGCAGCGTGCAGGACATGTACGTGGAGCTGGACCTGAGCCTGTCCCTGCTGATCGCCATGGAGCCGGTGCTGCAGCAGGGCGAATTCGAGGCCGACGAACTCGGCCTGTTGCTGGCCAGCGCCGCCGGTTATGCACCCGAACGCCAGCTCGACTTCATCGACGACGAGTGCGCCGCGCAGGACGCCTCGGTCAAGCTGGTGGCCACTCACCCCCCGGCGTGCACACGCCAGCAGCAACTGCAGGCGCGGCTGCCGTTGGCACTGCGCATCTGGCAGCTCACGTTGCCCTCGCCTCGGCCAGCGACCGACTAGCCCGCATAGTTCTCGGCCAGCGAGGTCATCGCCGCGGGTGAATTGGCGAGGTCATCCAGTTCGGCCTGCGACATGCTGGTGCTGACATTGCAGGACTTGCCTGGCGACCTTGGCGCACTGACGCAAACGACAGGATCTGGCCCAATACTGCGTAGGCTGCCAGCACCTGGGGTTGGCCCACGCGCCGGGCGACGCGCAAGCACCGGGTTTGCCCGGTCTGGGCAGCACGTGCCGAGAATGACGATCTGGCACCAGAATGTGTGCCCGAACGCAACACATGAGGCATCAACAAATGAGCGACGCACTCGTCCAAGCAATCCGCAGCGGCGACGCCGACAGCGTCGCCCGGCTGGCCACACCCGAGACGTCCAACAACGCGGACCCGACCGGCGTCACCCCACTGATGCTGGCTGCGCAGCGCGGCAACGTGGACATGGTGCGCCACCTGCTGGCGGCCAATGCGGTGGTGAATGCCGCGGACGAACGCGGCTACACCGCCCTGTTCCACGCCTGCTACAACCCGGACGAAGACTGCGGGCATCCGGATGTGGTCGAGCAACTGCTGGCCGCGGGCGCCGACAAGGAAGCCTGCATCGGCTTTGGCGTACGCCCGCTGATGTACGCCGCGGGCAACGGCGAAGCCGGCGTCGTGCTGGCACTTCTGCGCGCCGGCGCGGACCCCGAAGCCCGCAACGAGGTCGGGCGAACCGCGCTCATGATGGTCAAGGACCGCGACTACGTCGACGTCATCAACATCCTGCACGAGGCCCAGGCGTCGACCGAGTCCGCAAGCTGCAACTCGCGCAATGCGCCTGAGATGCAGGTCATCACCTTCCGCAAGCCCGCCGCCGGGCACTGACCCTTCCGCACCTCTTGCTGAGGCAGCGCACCAAGACCAGCCCGACGACGTGCCCATGAAACGTTACGCCGATCTGCTCGCCGACGCCCGCCTGAGGGTGCGTGAACTCATGCCCTGGGATCTGGCCGGCAGCCTGGCTGGCCCGACCCCGCCCATGGTGGTCGACGTGCGCGAACCCGCCGAGTTTGCCCAGGCCGCCATCGCCGGATCGATCAACGTGCCACGCGGCGTGCTTGAAGCCGCGTGTGACTGGGGCTACGACGACACCGTGCCCGAACTGGCTCGTGCCCGTGCCCGCCCGGTCGTGGTGGTCTGCCGATCAGGCAACCGCTCGCTGCTGGCTGCCGACGTGATGCGCACCATGGGTTACGACAACGTGGCCACACTGCGCACCGGCGTACGTGGCTGGAACGACTTCGACCAGGCCCAGTTCGACGCCACCGGCCAACCCGTCGACGCCGACGTGGCCGAACAATTGCTGGCAGTACGTGTGCGGCCCGAGCAGATGGGCTAGCGCGCAGGGGCGAGTGGTAGCCGCACCTGCGCGCAGCTGGAAGCCGCTGCTCGTGCTCGTGCGCGCACTGCCTGGACCGATGGTTCAGCCACTGGATCGATATGATTCATTGCAGCGACACAACGCGCCGCGCGTGGGTCGCTGGAGCAAGGGTAGGGGTCAAATTCATGACTTGGTACCGGATCAGCCAAAGCACCACGAAGCACCACATAGCGCCACGAGGAACAAGTGATGACAGCAATCGAAGTGCAGTTGATGGAGCGGCTGAAGAAGTTGCCGCCGGGCCGTGTGGCCGAGGTGGTGGATTTTGTGGAGTTCCTGGCTGTGCGCGAGGAGCGCGCCGCAGCAGCGCAACGGCTCAGCGATGGACTGGCCAGGCTTGATGCGTTGAACCTGCCGCAGGTGTCCGAGGATGAGGTTGAGGCCGAGATTCAGGCCGGCCGTCAGGCGCGGCGCTCGCAGCCTTCGCACGGTGCCTGATCGGTGCGCCTTGTCCTGGATACGAATCTGCTCGTTTCGGGCGTGATCTCGGCCGGACTGCCCCGGCGGCTGCTCGATGGCGCCAAGGCCGGCGAGTTCGAGTTGTGCACGAGCGAGGTTTTGCTCTCCGAGTTGCTGGGGGTACTTTTGCGAGAGAAGTTCGCCGCACGTCTCGCACTGGCCAAGCTCACGCCCGAGGGCATAGTCACCGACTTGCGGCGAATCGCCGTCGTGGCGTCACCCGCCAGCGTGCCGCGCGTAGTGCTCACCGATCCCGATGACGATCATGTGCTCGCCGCCGCGCTGGCCGGCGCCGCCGACATCATCGCCTCGGGCGACAAGCGCGATCTGTTGCCCCTGGGCAGCCACCAGGGCATTCGCATCGTTACCGCACGTGAGGCGGTCGAACGGCTTGAGGCAAGAGGCAAGACCTGACCCTCTGCGCTCGTGCGCTCGTGTGCTCGCCGCCGCGCTGGCCGGCGCCGCCGACATCATCGCCTCGGGCGACAAGCGCGATCTGTTGCCCCTGGGCAGCCACCAGGGCATTCGCATCGTTACCGCACGTGAGGCGGTCGAACGGCTTGAGGCAAGAGGCAAGACCTGACCCTCTGCGCGACCCTCTGCGCTTCTCGACTCGCGTGTCATTGACGCGGCAATGCAAGTGCATTACTCTTCTTTCCGATCACCGCAGCCCGGAGAAGCGCCATGCCTGCCACCCTGCAAGTCGAGTCGACGCTGACCGACCGCTACCAGACCACTGTGCCCGAGACGGTGCGCCGAGCGCTGCGCCTGGGCAAGCGCGACAAGATCCACTACACGATCCGCCCGGATGGCGAGGTCGTGCTCACCCGTGCGGCCGTCGCCGAGCCAGACGACCCGGCGCTCGCGCCGTTTCTCGGTTTCCTGGCGCGGGATCTGGCCGCGCATCCCGAGCAGCTTCAGGCTGTCGACGCCGGCCTCATGCAACGCATCCAGGCGCTGGTCAGTGCTGTTCCGGTCGATCTGGACGCGCCAGTCTCGGCGGACGACGACTAAGCGGCTGAATGGACACCGTGAAGCCGCTTGTCGTCAACGGCTGGACGCTCTTCGCCCACCCGATCTTCCTCGAGCAACTCGAGACCTTGACCGTGCAGGTCGAGGCGCTGCAGCGCAAGGACCCCGCCGGCTACGTCAAGAAGAACGCCACCAAGCGCCTGGCCGCCATCGCCAAACTGGCGTTCGAGGTGATCCCGCAGGAGCCAACCCGGCCGGAATACCGCCAAGGCAATACGCTGGGCGACGAACACCGGCACTGGTTCCGCGCCCGGTTCTTCCAGCAGTACCGACTGTTCTTCCGCTTCCACGCGCAGGCCAAGGTGATCGTCTACGCCTGGGTCAACGATGAAGACACCAAACGCGCCTACGAAAGCACCGACGACGCCTACCGGGTCTTTCGCAAGATGCTCGACAGCGGCCACCCGCCATCCGACTGGAATCAACTACTGGCCGAAGCACGCGCCGAGTCGCAGCGCCTCGGCCGGCTCGCGTCAGGCGGCCTGGCCTGACGAGTTCCCGTCTTCGTGGCCGAGGGCAGTTGGAAGATCATGTTGGCAAGACTCAACACCTGAACCTCTCGCCCGATCAAATATGGCCAGTGGTGGGTGTTGGTTGTAGCCGACCGTCGGATCATTTGAGCGAAAGTGGCGAATGAATTCAATCTCCTTCTGAGTAACCTCTGATCGAGATGCAGTATCAGACTCCCAGAGAATGTCGCGGGTAATTGTGAAACTCCTACGCTGCGCCGGCGAAAAGTCCTTGGCGATGAGTGCGTTCGACGCACTTCCAAAATAATTGATGCTATTCGTTCGATCTTGTCCGATATATATCTTGCCGTTGGGATAAGTTATGCGGTAAACGACATTCATCGCTGCCACCTCACTCCTCGAAAGGCAACCCCACATAGTTCTCCGCCAGCGACGTCATCGCCGCTTTGGAGTTGACGAGGTAATCGAGTTCGGCCTGCTGCATCTTGGCGCCGACGTTGCCGGTGTCGCCGGGGCCGAGCGGGAAGCGGTGCAGCAGGCTGGTCATGTACCAACTGAAACGTTCGGCTTTCCAGATGCGGCGCAGGGCTTTGCGCGAGTAGTCGGCCAGGCCGGCGTAACTCTTCTCGGTGTAGTTTTCGATGAAGGCGCGGCTGAGGTATCGCACGTCGCTGGCGGCCAGGTTCAGGCCCTTGGCGCCGGTGGGCGGCACGATGTGGGCGGCGTCGCCGGCCAGGAAGAGGTTGCCGAAACGCATGGGTTCGGCGACGAAGCTGCGCAGCGGGGCGATGCTTTTCTCGATCGACGGGCCGGTGTGCAGGCGCGCGGCGGCCTGGGGGTCGAGGCGGCTTTTCAGTTCGGACCAGAAGCGGTCGTCGCTCCAGTCCTCCAGCTTGTCGTCGAGTGAACACTGCACGTAGTGGCGCACCCGTGTCTTGCTGCGCATGCTGCACAGGGCAAAACCGCGCGGGTGGTTGGAGTAGATGAGTTCGTCGCTGACCGGTGGCACGTCGGCCAATATGCCCAGCCAGCCGAAGGGGTAGACACGTTCGAAGTTCTGGATGGCTGCCGCAGGCACGCTGGCGCGGCACACGCCATGAAAGCCGTCGCAGCCAGCGATGAAGTCGGCCTTCACGGTGTAGACCTTGCCGTGCTGGTGGTAACTCAGGCTGGGTGTGGAGGTGTCGTAATCGTGGATCGCCACCTTGTCGGCTTCATACACGGTGCGCAGGCCGGCGCTGGCGCGGGCGTCCATCAGGTCGCGGGTGATTTCGGTCTGGCCGTAGACCATCACGGTCTTGCCGCCGGTCAGGCCGTGCAGGTCGATGTGATGGCGCTGGCCGGCAAAACACAGCTCGATGCCCTTGTGCACCAGGCCTTCGGCGAGCATGCGTTCACCCACGCCGGCCTCGATGAGCAGGTCCTGGCAGATCTGCTCGATGATGCCGGCGCGGATGCGGCTGAGCACGTAGTCGCCGCTGCGTTGTTCGACGATGACGTTGGCGATGCCGGCGCGGTGCAGCAGTTGGCCGAGCAACAGGCCCGAGGGGCCGGCGCCGACGATGACGACCTGGGTGCGTGAGATGGTCATGATGGGGTTCTCCTGCCCGTGGGTGTTCGGGCGGCCGCTTGGTGAGTTGCAGGCCAGTTGACCGTTGACCATGCAGGCCGGTTGGCGCGTGGTGATGGTGGAGTCTAGGTCGCGCGGTGCCCGGCGGGTGATCGGGCGGCTGATCCCTCAGTGGCCTGCCCTGGCAAGCCGCGGGGCGAGACGGCGGCTCGGCGGCAACGCCACAATCGAGCCGAGCCTATCCAACCGACTGTTTTCGACCCCCGGGAACCCGTGATGAGCAACCAGGACGCCTTTCCCCCCGCCGCTGCCCCGGCCCCTGCGCCCGACGCGACCTCGGGCGCTGGCGCCGGTGCTGCGGCCACCGCCGCCTTCGACCACGACCTCGAGCGCGGCATGCGCAATCGCCGCGCCGTGCTGGGTGATGCCTGGGTCGAGGCGTCGATCGGCAAGGCGACACGCTTCAGCGCCGACTTCCAGAACTTCATGACGCGTTACGCCTGGCATGAGGTGTGGGGCCGCCCGGGGCTCGACCCCCGCACGCGCCGCATCATCGTGCTGGCCATCACCGCGTCGCTCGGGCGCTGGGAAGAGTTCGAGTTGCACACCCGCGCCGCCCTCTCGGCTGGCGAGCCGGCCACCCGGCTCACGCTCGAGGAGGTGCGCGAAACACTCATCCAGACCGCCATCTACGCCGGTGTGCCGGCCGCCAACACGGCGCACGCACTCACCACACGCATCCTGCGTGAACTGGGCGCCGAGCCCGGCAGCCCGTATGTGGACGCGCTCACCCCCATGCCGGCGCAAGGGGCCAGCCACCCGGGTGTGGGCCGGTCGGGCATGACGAGCCGCGCCGCCGGGCTGCCCGGCATCCACTACACCGTGCGTGAGCCGCGCCACACACCGCCCACCAACGCGGCCGAGGCGGTGGGCAGCCTGCTGGGCCATCAGCACCAACAGCAACACCAGCCACTGGCAGGCGAGCACGGCCACCTGTCGGCCCACGGCGGGCCGCTGGGCACGCCGCTGACCATCGTGTTGTCACACGCGCTGGGCATGGACGCCATGATGTGGGACGCCCTGGCCAACCTGCTCGCGGCCGACCACCGCGTCATCACCTACGACCACCGCGGCCACGGCGCCAGCGACTGCCCGGCCGGGCCGTACACCATTGCCGAACTCGCCGACGATGCGGCACGGGTCATCGAGCAGGCGGCCGGCGGCCAGCCGGTGGTGTTTGTCGGCTTGTCGATGGGTGGCATGGTCGGGCAACAACTGGCGCTGGCCCGGCCCGACCTGGTGCAGGCCCTGGTGCTGGCCAACACCAGCTCGGGTTACCCGGCCGCCGCCCGCGCCGTGTGGGACAACCGCATCGCCACCATCGCCGCACAGGGCCTCGAAGCCGTGGCCGACGCCACCATGCAGCGCTGGTTCCACGAGGGATTCCGCGCCGCCAAGGCGGCCTCGGTGGCGCGGGCGCGCCGACGCGTCGTCAGCCAGAACCCGGTGGGTTACCTCGCCAGCTGCGCCGCCATCCGCGACCTTGACCTGAGTGAACAGATCCACGCCATCCGCCGGCCCACGCTGGTGATCGCCGGTGAACTCGACATCGGCACACCGCCCGCCATGGGTGAACTGATTGCCCAGCGCATCGACGGCGCACAACTGGTGCTGCTCAAGCGCGCCTCACACCTGAGCGTGCTCGAGCAACCGGTGGCGTTTGCCAGCGCGGTGCGGGATTTCATCGCCGGGCTTTGACGCGACGGCCGGCCGACGGTGACACGTCGCCGGTCAGGTGACGCCCCGGGCGACCCGGTGCAGGGGCGAGCCGCCCGTGCTTGCGCGTCGATCACGGGCGCAGCCGCGCTCGCCTGACTTGTTGATCTGGGCAGCCGCGAGTTCGGCCCGCGCGGCAGTTGCACCCCCGATCCAATCAAGGCTTGTTCGGGGTGGCGCCGGATTCGTCGTTGCTGAGCAAGGGCAGCGGCGCGGGGGCGGCTTCGGTCAGGTTCGCGGCCTTCTCGATGGCTGCGGGCTGGCTCACCGAGGCCTTCCCGGTCGACGTCGGCGGCGTGTTGTTGCTGCTGCCCACCACGTCCTTCAGGCCACTCACCATCGACGCGGCGGTGGTGCACACGGCCACCAGCGCCAGCAGGGCCTTCTGCCACGACTCGAAGTTCTGCCGCACCAGCTCCGGGCTGAAGCGGCGAACGAAGTTGCTGACGCGACCGTAGGTGCGGCTGGCTTCTTCGAAGGTGCTCTTGTCGACCTGACCCATGGACCGGCCCAGCAACATGCCGGTGCCCAGGCTCAGGCCGATGCTGAGCGCAAAGCTGATGAATTCCTGCAACTCGCGCGGGTCGGACGGCAGGATGCTGGTGTGGTCCAGCGCCGCCACGATGGTGCTCATCAGCAGCGGCACGATGGTGGCCACCAGCACGGCGGCCACGATCAGCGGTACCACCGGCTTGCGCCGCGGCCCGGCCATCCAGTAACCGAAGGGGATGGGCATCACCACACACACCAGGCGCAGCCAGATGGCCGGCAGGTCGAACGCCACCACGATCACGGTGTGGGCCGCGACCAGCACCAGTGCCAGCGCCAGTGCGGCACGCCACAGCGTGACCGCCTGCTTGCGCGGCGCGCGGGCGGCGCGGCTGGACTTCTTGTCGGCAGCGGCGGCCACCGCCGGCGCCGGGTTGTCGGCAGCCGCCACCGCCGGCGAAGTCACTACCTGCACGGGCCTGGCTTCGAGATCGGCAATACGCGCCAGCGCGTCGTCGAGCCGGCGGCCCAGTGCGCGCGACTGCTCCAGCAGCGGCTTGAACAGATAGAGGTCGCGTGTGCACACCGGGCACACCAGCGCAGCCGTCGAGATGGCGCTGGTGCAATACGGGCAGGTCAGGGTTCCTGCGTTGATGCCTGGGCTTGGCGCTGTGGCCGTGTTGACTGACACAGCCGCAGGCGCTGTGGTGGCTGCGGGTGTGGCGTGTGATCCGTTGGCCGCGACGCCACCTTGTGCCACCCCATGATCGCCCGCCGGGACGGGTTCGGCCTGCTCCGGATCCGGCCCAGGCTCGGGTGGTGATGCAGAGCGGCGCGCCACACCCGTCCTAGTTGTCGACCTTGAGCTTGAGCACCAGGTCGGACGTGCGCCCGTCCTGGTCCGCCACCCGCACCAGCATGCGGTGCACGCCGGGCGGCAGTACCACACCGTCCAGCGCCAGGCCCTGGTCGCTGATGGCGCTGGCCAGCCGCGGCGTCAGGTCGATGAGTGGCTCCTTCAGGTAGATGACCTCGACACTGCGTGCATCGATGCGGCTGCCGCCCAGCGCCTTGAAGCTCACCAGCATCTTGAAGGGCGACTTCACCGCGGCCGTCTGCGGGTCGGGCTGCACCACGCTGATCAGCGGCCCGCGCGTGATGCCGCGCAGCAACTGCTCCTCACGCATCTCGGGCTGCGCAGCCTCGTCGCCAGTGACCAGATCGAAGGCCTGCGCCTGAGTGACACACAGGGCCGAGGCGGCAAGAAGTAGGGCAAGGCGCATGGAAAGTGGGGGTACGGTGGCAGGTGAACGAACTCTGGGGCGGCGCGGGGCAGGGCTTCAGGCACCTGGTGCGGCCGGGACCTGGCTCGACAGGTGTGGCCCCGGCCCAGAGAGTGCGGGTGACTTTGTCGAATCCGGTTGGTTGACGATAGGCAAGCCTCGCCTGTCGTGGCCATCCGACAGCCGCCCTGCGCGGCCCCTTCATCGCCGTGGTGCTGCTGCTCGCCGCTGGCCTGGCGCCACTTTGAGTGTCGCGGCCATCACCGCAGTTGATGCGCTGATGCGTTGATGTCATCATCGCCGTCAACTCGGCACCCAGCAATCCACCACCATGCGAACCACGCTCGACATCGATGACGACGTGCTGGCCGCCGCCAAGGAACTCTCGCGCCAGCAGGGCTGCTCGGCCGGCGCGGTGGTGTCGTCGCTGCTGCGCCAGGCGCTCACCGGCTCGGCGGCTCAGCCCGGCGCCCCAGACGAGAAACCGGCGGTGAAGTCGGCCACAGCGATCACCGGCTTTCGCCCCTTTGCCAGCGCCGGGCGCCTTGTCACGAACGAGCAGATCAACACCCTGCGTGACGCCGAAGGCGTCTGACGACGATGCGTGCACTGCTGGACGTCAACGTCCTCATCGCCCTGCTGGACGGCGCCCACATCGGTCACGACAAGGCAACCGCATGGCTGGGGCGAGGGATCGCACAAGGTTGGGCCTCCTGCCCGCTCACACAGAACGGCTGCATCCGCATCATGTCGCAGCCGGCCTACCCCGGCGCCCTGGCGGCAGCAGAGGTGGCGACGCGCCTGGCCGAAGCGGCCCGCGGCCCGGCCCACGCCTTCTGGCCCGACGACGTCAGCATGCTCGACGACGGCGTGCTCGACTGGGCCCGCGTGCTCGGCCACCGCCAGGTCACCGACAACTATCTGCTCGCGCTGGCAGTACGCCATGGCGGGCGCTTCGTCACCTTCGACGCCCGCATCGACAGCGGGGCAGTGCAAGGCGCCAGTGCCAGCCAGTTGGTGGTCTTGGGGTGACGGGCAAACGAACTTGGCCTGCCACGTGACCTGTTGATGTCGGGGCAATTGTGCAAGTGCCTGTTGCACAAAGTCGGCGTCGGGCCGGGCCTGCGCAAAGTGCGTATGTATGTAGGGTTGCCTGCCGAAAGTCCTCGTCGCCCCGCACGCGCCACGCGGCCCGCCGACTCACCCCACCTCAAACTCCACCAACGCCACCCCCTCGCCCACCTGCTCCCCAGGCGCGTACTTGAAGCCCTTCACCACACCCGCTGCCGGCGCCTGCAGCGTGTGCTCCATCTTCATGGCCTCCAGCACCAGCAGCGGCGCGCCCTTGTCGACCTTGGCGCCGGGTTCGACGAGCCAGGCGATGACCTTGCCGGGCATCGGTGCCATGAGGCCGCCGTGGCTGTCGTCGCCGGTGCCTTGCTGGTGCAGGGCATCGACGCAGACCAGGGGCCAGGCGCGGCCGGCGTGGAAGACGATGCGGCGTTCGCCGGCCACGACCACGTCGACCTGCAGGCGGCGCTCGCCGAGTTGTGCGAGCAGGCGGCCGCCTTCGGTGAGGCTGGCGCGGGCCTGCACTTGTCTGGACAACTTGCCACCCTCGGGGCCGCGCAGGGCCAGGGTGTAGCTGGGCACGCTGGATTGCTGGGCTGACGCGGTCGCGCCGGCGCCTTCGGTGGCGCCGTAGCTCACGACCACCTCCTGCGTGTTGTCGCCGTGGCGGAAGATCAGGCCGCGCCGCGCGTGGCTGTTGATGCGCCAGCCGTCGGTGGCGGCCCAGGGGCTGTGGTTGTCGGCGAGTTTGGACTTGTTCGCACCGCTGCCATTGCGGCTGAGTTCGGCCAGGGCGGCGAGCCACCACACCTCGTCGGGCATGACCTTGTCGTGGCCGAAGAGCAGGGCGTTTTCGCGCTCGATGAGGGCGGTGTCGAGGTCGGCGTTGGCAAAGGCCGGGGTGGCGACCAGGCGCGACAGGAACTCGACGTTGTTGCTGACGCCGACGATGCGGTAACGCGCCAGCGCCTCGCGCATGCGGGCCAGGGCGCGGTCGCGGTTGACGTCCCACACGATGAGTTTGGCGATCATGGGGTCGTAGTGCGGGCTGATCTCGTCGCCTTGCTCCACGCCCGTGTCGATGCGCACATGGTGGCCGGCCGGCGGCGGCGCCAGGTGCACGAGCTTGCCGACCGAGGGCAGGAAACCCTTGTCCGGATCCTCGGCGTAGATGCGCGCCTCGATGGCGTGGCCGTTGATGGCGAGTTCTTCCTGGCTCAGCGGCAGGCGTTCGCCTGAGGCCACGCGCAGCTGCCACTCGACCAGGTCCAGGCCGGTGATCATTTCGGTCACCGGGTGCTCCACCTGCAGGCGGGTGTTCATCTCCATGAAGAAGAAACGGCCCACGCCGCCGGCCTCATCCGGCTCGACGATGAACTCGACCGTGCCGGCGCCCACGTAACCCACGGCCTTGGCGGCCTCGACCGCCGCGCGGCCCATGGCGGCGCGTTTCTCGGCGCTCATGCCAGGGGCGGGCGCTTCTTCCAGCACCTTCTGGTGGCGGCGCTGCACCGAGCAGTCGCGCTCGAAGAGGTAGACGCAGTCGCCGAAGCTGTCGCCGAAGACCTGGATCTCCACGTGGCGCGGGCGCAGCACGTATTTCTCGACCAGCACGTGGTCGTTGCCGAAGGCATTGCGCGCCTCGCGCTGGCAGCTGGCCAGGGCGGCGGCAAAGTCGGCCGGCGCATCGACGCGCCGCATGCCCTTGCCACCACCACCCGCGCTGGCCTTGATGAGCACGGGGTAGCCGATCTTCTCGGACTGCTCGGCCAGGAACTCGGGCTCCTGCCGGTCGCCGTGGTAGCCCGGCGTGAGCGGCACCTTCGCGCTTTCCATCAACTGCTTGGCGGCGGACTTGCTCCCCATGGCCCGGATGGCCTCCACCGGCGGGCCGATGAAGACGATGCCAGCGGCGTCACATGCGGCGCAGAAGTCCTCGTTCTCGGACAGGAAGCCGTAGCCGGGGTGGATGGCCTGGGCGCCGGTCGCCTTGGCCGCCGCGATGATCTTGTCGATCACCAGATAACTTTCGCGCGCCGCCGCCGGGCCGATGGCCACGGCCTCATCCGCCAGGCGCACGTGGCGGGCGTTGGCGTCGGCCTCGGAATACACCGCGACGGTGGCGATGCCCAGGCGCTTGGCGGTCTGGATGACGCGGCAGGCGATCTCACCGCGATTGGCGATCAATATCTTGTCAAACATGGTGTGTCTCCATCGCGGTGAGATCGCCTGCGTGCGCTGCGCGCACCAGCAGGCGATTTGGCTGCGCCGCAAGTCCCGCGACGGTGTCACGGGCCTTGTCGCCCCGATTGGCGATCAATATCTTGTCGAACATGGTGTCAGCTCCCAGCCTTGGCGTCGGGGGTGGACGGCACCCAGGCCGCCGGACGTTTCTGCAGGAAGGCCGCCAGGCCTTCGCGGGCTTCGTCGGTGGCGCGCAGGGTGGCGATGCGTCGTGCGGTGTCGGCCACGACGGCGTCGTCCACTGGCTTGTTGGCCACGGCGCGGATGAGGTCGGTGGCTGCCGCCTGCGCCTGCGGGCCGCCGGCCAGCAGGGCGTCGACCAGGGTCTGCACCTGGTCGTCTAGCGCGTCGCCGTCGGCGCTGGTCACTTCGTGCACCAGGCCGATCTCGCGGGCGCGGGGGGCGCTGATACGTTCGGCGGTCTGGAAGTAGCGGTACGCCTGGCGCTCGCCGATGGCGCGGATCACATACGGGCTGATGGCCGAGGGGATGATGCCGAAGCGCACCTCGGAGGTGGCGAACACCGCCTTGTCGCTGGCGACGCAGATGTCGCAGGCGCTCGCCAGCCCCATGCCGCCGCCCAGAGCCGCGCCGTGCACACGCGCGATGGTCGGCTTGGCGAGCGTCGAGAGCGTGCGGAAGAGGCCGGCCAGGCGCTCGGCATCGGCGATGTTCTCGGCCTGGCTGGCGGCCGCCTGGCGCTGCATCCAGTTCAGGTCGGCGCCGGCCGAGAAACTCTTGCCGCGGCCGGCCAGCACGATCGCACGCACGGCGGGCTCGGCGTCGAGCGACTTCAGCGCGGCGGTGAGTTCGGCGATCAGTGTCTCGTCGAAGGCGTTGTGCACCGCCGGCTTGTTCATCCAGACCCAGGCGACATGGCTGTCGATCTGGCCTGCACCGACAGGGCGCAGTTCGATCTCGAGGGAGGTGTAGCTCATCATGATGTCGTGTGCTCCCTGCCGTCACATGCGGAACACGCCGAACTTGGTCGCCGGGATGGGCGCATTGAGCGCCGCGCTGAGCGACAGCCCCAGCACCCGCCGGCTCTGCGCCGGGTCGATCACGCCGTCGTCCCACAGCCGGGCGCTGGCGTAGTAGGGGTGGCCTTGCTCCTCGTATTGCGAACGAATCGGCGCCTTGAAGGCAGCCTCGTCGTCGGCGCTCCACTGGCCGCCCTTGGCCTCGATGCCGTCGCGCCGCACGGTGGCCAGCACGCTGGCGGCCTGTTCACCACCCATCACCGAGATGCGGCTGTTCGGCCAGGTCCACAAAAAGCGCGGCCCATACGCACGCCCGCACATGCCGTAGTTGCCGGCGCCGAAGCTGCCGCCGATGAGCATGGTGAGCTTGGGCACGGCCGCCGTGGAGACGGCCGTCACCATCTTGGCGCCGTCCTTGGCGATGCCGCCGTTCTCGGCCTTGCGGCCCACCATGAAGCCGGTGATGTTCTGCAGGAAGACCAGCGGAATGCCGCGCTGCGCACACAGCTCGATGAAGTGCGCGCCCTTCTGCGCCGACTCGCCGAACAGGATGCCGTTGTTGGCCACGATGCCGATGGTCGTGCCGTAGAGCTGGGCGAAGCCGGTGACGAGCGTTGAGCCGTAGCGCGACTTGAACTCGTCGAAGCGCGAGCCGTCGACCACACGGGCGATGACCTCGCGCACGTCGTAGGGTTTGCGCGTGTCGACCGGAATGATTCCGTAGATCTCGGCCGGGTCGTAGACCGGCTCTTCCGACGCACCACGCGGCGGCTGCGGCGGGCGCTGGCGGTTCAGGTTGGCGACGATGCGCCGGGCGATGGCCAGGGCATGGGCGTCGTTCTCGGCCAGGTGGTCGGCCACGCCGCTGATACGCGTGTGCACATCGCCGCCACCCAGATCCTCGGCCGTCACCACTTCACCGGTGGCCGCCTTCACCAGCGGTGGGCCGCCCAGGAAGATCGTGCCCTGGTTGCGCACGATGATGGTCTCGTCGCTCATGGCCGGCACATACGCGCCGCCGGCCGTGCACGAGCCCATCACCACGGCCACCTGCGAGATGCCCTGCGCCGACATCTGCGCCTGGTTGTAGAAGATGCGGCCGAAGTGGTCGCGGTCCGGAAACACCTCATCCTGACGCGGCAGGAAGGCGCCGCCCGAATCCACCAGGTAGACGCAGGGCAGGTGGTTCTGCAGCGCGATCTCCTGCGCACGCAGGTGTTTCTTCACCGTCATCGGGTAGTAGGTGCCGCCCTTGACGGTGGCGTCATTGGCGATCACCAGGCACTCCAGGCCCTGGATACGGCCCACGCCGGCGATCATTCCCGCGGCAGGCGCCTCGTCGCCGTACATGCCGTGGGCGGCCATCTGGCCGATTTCGAGGAACGGCGTGCCCGGGTCGAGCAGTTGCTCGACGCGGTCGCGCGGCAGCAGCTTGCCGCGGGCGGTGTGTTTGTCGCGTGCCGCCGCGCCGCCACCTTCACCGGCGCGTTGCGCCTGGCGGCGCAGGTCGTCGACCAGGGTGCGCATGGCCGTGGCATTGGCCTGGAACTCGGGCGAACGCGTCTGGATCTGGGATTGGATCTGGGACATGGCAGTCGATCGGTCGTGGTGTGAGGCGGTGGACAGGGCGCGTTGCAGTGTCAGAGTGCTCGCCCGCCGGGGCAAGCGGAGAACCCCCGCAGCAGCGCCGCACGATAGGCGTACACGCCGCGTGTCTGCGGCCAAAATGGGTGCAAAAGCTGCCACACCGTCGTGACCAATTCAGTCCCTACAACTGCGCGCACCAACACCCGCGGTGCCGCCATCACCCCGGTCGCCTTCATCCGCACCATCGTGCTGGGCTACCAGCGTTACGGCGTCGACCCGGCGGGGCTGCTGGCGGCGGCGCAAATCACGCCAGCTCAGCTCGCCGTGCCGGACGGCCGCATCAGCGCCGCACAACTCGAAGCCGCCAGCGGCCACGCCATGCGCGAGCTCGACGACGAAGCCTTGGGCTGGTTCAGCCGGCGCCTGCCCTGGGGCAGCACCGGCATGTTGTGCCGCGCATCACTCGGCGCGCCTGACCTAGGCCACGCGCTGGCGCGCTGGTGCCGCCATCACCGGTTGCTGGAAGACGATCTGGTGTTCGAGCTGGAAGTGCAGGCACCCTCGCCCGGGTCAGCGGCGGTGTTGGGCTCGGAAGCCGGAGACGGCGCATCGGTCGTCCCGCAGATCGCCATCCTGCGCCTGGTCGAGGCGCGTGACTTCGGCGCCGCGCGCGAGTTCTGTCTGCTCACCTACCTGCGCTTCATCCACGGCTGGGCCTGCTGGAGCATCGACTCACAACTGCCGCTGCGGCGTGTGTGCCTGCCGTTCGAGCGCCCGGCACATGGCGAGTTGTACGAGTTGCTGTTCCCCGGCCCCATCGAGTTCGGTGCCGAACAGGCGGGATTCGATTTCGACGCCAGCTACCTCGCCCTGCCGCAGCGCCGCGACGAAGCCGCGCTGCGGCGGCTGCTGGCGCGCCTGCTGCCACTCATCGTCAAACCCTACCGGCGCGACCGCCTGCTGGTGCAGCGCGTTCGCCAGTTGCTGGCCGAGGGGGATGTGGTTGGCGTGTCCGCGCAGTCGTTCGCCAAGCGGTCGACGAAAGGTCAGGTCACCGACCTGGCGAGCAGCACCTCGGCGGACGCAGTTGCCGTCGCCCAGGCGCTCAACGTCTCGCCGCGCACGCTGTTTCGCCGCCTGGCCGACGAAGGGGCCAGCCTGCAGCAGCTCAAGGAACAGGCACGGCTGGACCGTGCGAAACACTGGCTCAGCCGCAGCAACAAGCCCATCAAGCAGATTGCTGGCCTGGCCGGCTACGCCAGCGAGAAGAGTTTCGCGCGGGCATTCAAGGGGTGGACGGGGGTGAGCCCGAGCGAGTACCGCGGAAAGGTGGAACCGCCAAGGCAGGCCGAGTCGACAACCTGACGCCTGGGGGTTTGCGGTCCTTCACGTCCGGCTGCCCTTGTCGGCTGTGTGCTCAAACGCGCCGCTTGATGAAGGTTGTGCGCCTGGCCGACTCAGGTCGCCGACGGCTTGCCGCGTTGGGTCACCACAGCACTCGGACTTGCTTTCTGCGCCAGAAAGGCCTCGGGCGTCAGCGCCGGTATCGGCGAGCCGCTGAAGTCCCTGACGTTGCGGGTGATGATGAACTGTGCGCCACACGCCACGGCCGCGGCGGCTTGCAGGGCGTCCTCGAAGTCCGGCATCGGCCAGTCGAGTGCCTGCAGGGCATCGGCGTGCTGGGTCACGGCGACGTCGGCCCAGCCCAGCAGTCCGCGGATGAACGCCCGGGCCATCTGCGCCGAGTGCTGGCGTTCGACAAGGTAGGCGATCGTCGCGATCGAATGCCACGCCAACCAGGCCTGATGTTCACGCCCGCAGCGGGCAATCAGCGCCGAGGTCGCCGGCTCGCCGGGGCGCTGGAAAGCCACGTCCAGCACGATGTTGATGTCCAGCAGCAGGCGCATCACGCGTCACACTCAACGCCGGTGCTTGGACAGTATGTGCGCCAGGCGGACGTCGTCGGGCTGGGGTGACGGGCCGGAAGTTTCACCTGCCGGGTGTTCGACTGGTTCAGCCGCCGACAGCCCCGCGGAGCCGGCCAGAGTGCCGCGCCACTGCGCCAGCCATCGTTCGGCGGTGGCGCCGGCGTCAGCCTGCCGGCCCAGCGCCTGCTCGATGGCTTCTCGCACCACGGCCGACTTGGACATGCCGCGTTGCAGGCTGGCAGCCTGCAGGGCCGCGTCCAGCGCTTCGGGGATCTTCAGCGTGAGTGTGTTCATGTGTAGCACTCCAAAGTGCCTGCCGGTAATACCGAGCGGGCATTTAAATCATACGCATGACTCAGACGACTCGGTGAACGATGTCGCTCCGAAGCGCTGTGGTGCCGATCAATGCTTGTGCGGGTCGGCCTTCATGCCGCCCTGCATGCCGCCTTGCATGCCGGCGGGCTGGTTGCCCAGCGCACGCACCTCGGCTTGCACCTCGACGTTTTCGCGCTTGCCGTCCTTGCCTTCCACCACCAGGGTGACGGCCACCTTCTCGCCGGCCTTGAGCGGCTGCTTGAGGGCCATGAGCATGACGTGGTAGCCGCCCGGCTTGAGTTCGACGGCCTTGCCGGCGGGCAAGTCGAGCGCAGGCACGGCGGCCATGGTCATGCGGTCGCCTTCCATCTTCATCTCGTGCACCTCGACGATGCCGGCCACGGGTGAGCTGGCGCCCACCAGCTTGGCGCCGGCCGTCGACGTGATCTTGGCGAACATGCCGGTGGCTTTCTGCTGGGCGACCGTGCCGCGGATCCAGGGGTCGGCGACGGTGGTCTGGGCAAAGGTCGCAAGGCTGGCGCCGGCCAGGGTGAGGGCAACGAGAAGTTTTGCTGTGGTCATGGTGAAGTCCGGAAAGTGACGGGAGGAAGGGTGAATCGAGCAGGAGATCGACAACAGTCCCCGCAGCGAACGGGCCGCTGCCGGTGGGGCTGGGGGGGGACGGCGGGCCTGGTGGGCGCTGCGGCCGATCGGGCGGGTGGTGCCGGATCGAGCACGCCAAGACGACGGCGCCTGGCAGGTCAGCAGTGGTCAGGCCACGGCAGGTGGCGGTCCGCGGGCCGACACCAGTGCGGCGCCGACGGTGCGAATCGGGGATCGATCCGCAGCTACCGGTTGGTCGGCCAGTGACGGTGCCACGTCGCGCGCCGGATGCCTCGTGGAAGCAAGCGCCACCCCGTGACTGCAAAAGGTGCAGTCGGCACAGGACGAACACAGCGGCAACTGGCTGTTGTCAGCAGGGGTTGGCAGCGCTGCGTGCGCGGTCGGTGTGACCGAGTCGGCCTGAAGTGCCTGTTGCACACACAGGTCGTGCAGGCCGGCACCCAACGCGGGCGGCGTCAGGCTGGCCAGCAGGGCGGCCAGCACCAGCCACAGCGCCATCAGGCCGCAGCTGAGTCGGGAAGTTCGGGGAACATTGATCACAACTTATATTCTGGGGCAGACCGGATGGGTGATCTGGCCGCCCTGTTGTGCAGTTGTTGATCTGATCGGCATCAATTCGCCGTATGCCCGCCGGCCTGGTCATCCGATCGGCCGCGCGTCTGTCCACCTTCCGCCCTTGTGTGCAGACCCGATGTGGCCCGGCCTTGCGGTGGCCGGGCCGATGCATGGTCGGGCAGGTGTCAGAGTGAGGCGTCGAGCATGGCCAGGTAGTCGTCGGCGCTGGCCAGGCGCGGATTGGTCTTGTGGCAGTGGTCGGCCAGGGCGCCGGTGATGATGCGGTCGTACAGGTCACGCGTCACCCCCATGGCGGCCAGGCCGCTGGGCAGGCCCAGGCGGGCGTTCATGGCCTTGATGGCCGCGCCGATGTTGCCAGCGGCGTCATCGCTGGCGGGCAGGCCCATGGCCCGGGCCATCCGTTCGAGCCGTCTGTCCTTCTTCACCGACTCGGCGCTGGCGTTGAAGGCAATCACCGCCGGCAAGAACATGGCATTGAGTGTGCCGTGGTGCAGGCGCGGGTTCACGCCGCCCAGGCTGTGGCTCAGGCTGTGCACACAACCCAGGCCTTTCTGGAAAGCCATGGCACCTTGCATCGAGGCACTCATCATGTTGAGGCGCGCCTCTATGTCCTGACCGTTGCTGGTGGCGCGTTCGATGTGGGCCCAGCCGCGCTCCAGGCCGTCCAGCGCGATGCCGTCGGCCGGCGGGTTGAAGGGCGCGGCCATGAAGGTCTCCATGCAGTGTGCGATGGCGTCCATGCCGGTGGCGGCCGTCAGCAGCGGCGGCAGGCCCAAGGTGAGGTTGGGGTCGCAGATGGCGGCCTTGGGCATGATGTGCCAGCTGTGAAAACCCAGCTTGCGCCCGTCGTCGACGATGACGATGGCGCCGCGTGCCACCTCGCTGCCGGTTCCCGCCGTGGTCGGCACGGCAATGAGCGGCGCCACGGCCGTTGTGATCTTGGGCGAGCCACCTTCGATGGTGGCGTAGGTGGTCAGCGGGCCCGGGTGGGTGGCAGCGATCGCCACCCCCTTGGCCAGGTCGATGCTGCTGCCGCCGCCCACCGCCACCAGACCGTCGCAGCCTTCGCGCTTGAACACCTCCACCGCGGCGCGCACGCCGGCTTCGGTCGGGTTGGACGGCGTCTGGTCGAACACCGCGTGGGGCAGGTCGCCCAGCGCGTCGAGCGCCAGCTGCAGCACACCGGCCGCGCGTACGCCCGGGTCGCTGACGACCAGCGGGCGTTTCATGCCGGCACGGGCACATTCGTCGGCCAGCAGGCGGATGGCGCCTGGTTCGATCTGGATCTGGGTGAGGTACAGGATGGTGCTCATGCCGCGATGCTAGGCCCGCAGCCGCGGCCTGACCATGGGGGAAGCGCCCGGACGGTCATACACGCCGGCGCCAAACCGCCGTGGCTCGGCGACCAGCCGACCCGAGGGTGAGTGCGTACGGGTTGCGGGCGCCGGATGGCTAACATCGTTGCAACTGCGGCGCAGCGCCACCGATCGATCAAGTCCGACGCGTGGCCGCACACTCGTCCACCGCACGTCCGACTCTTACCCCACCGATACCGACTCAAAACACCGGCCGCCCACGCGCCACAGGAGACCACGCCATGATGTCCCGCCGCCAACAACTGCATCTGCTCAGCGCCGCCTTGCTTGCTGCTGGCGCCATCGGCTCGGCCCAGGCCCAGTCCGACACGGTCAAGATCGGCCTCATCCTGCCCATGACCGGGCCGTTTGCCTCCACCGGCAAGCAGATCGAGGCAGCGGCTCGGCTGTGGATGGCTCAGAACGGCACGGCCGTGGGTGGCAAGAAGGTCGAACTCGTGCTCAAGGACGACGCCGGCATCGCCGACACCACCCGCCGCCTGGCGCAGGAACTGGTGGTGAACGACAAGGTCGTCGCGCTGGCCGGCTTCGGCCTCACCCCGCTGGCGCTGGCTGCCGCACCGGTGGCGACACAGGGCAAGACGCCGCTGGTGGTGATGGCCGCCGCCACGTCGAGCATCACCGAAGCCTCGCCCTGGATCGTGCGCACCAGCTTCACGCTGCCGCAGGCCACGGTCGGCATTGCCGAATGGGCGGCCAAGAACAAGATCACCAAGGTCGTGAGCCTGGTGGCCGACTACGGCCCGGGCATCGATGCCGAGAAGTTCTTCGTGCAGCGCTTCACCGAACACGGTGGCACGGTCGTCGACAAACTCCGCACGCCCATGCGCAGCCCCGACTTTGCGCCCGTGCTGCAGAAGGTGCGCGACGAGAAACCCGACGCGGTGTTTGTCTTCCTGCCCTCGGGCCAAGGCACGGCCTTCATGAAGCAGTTTGCCGAGCGCGGGCTGGACAAGGCCGGAGTCAAACTCATCGGCACAGGCGACGTGGTCGACGACGACATCCTCAACGAGATGGGCGACGTGGCGCTCGGGGTCGTCACCTCGCACCACTACTCGGCGGCGCACAACTCCACCGTCAACAAGGCGTTCGTCGACGCCTTCCAGGCCGCCAACCCGCGCATGCGGCCCAACTTCATGGCCGTGGGTGGTTACGACGGCATGCGGCTCATCTACAGGGGCCTCGAAGCCAGCAAGGGCGCTGGCGGCGAGGCCCTGCTCGAAGCCATGAAGACCCAGCGCTTCGAAAGCCCGCGCGGCCCCGTCAGCATCGACACCGCCACCCGCGACATCGTGCAGGACATCTACATCCGCAAGGTCGAGAAGGTGGGCGGTGCGCTCTACAACGTCGAGTTCGAGACGATCAAGGCGGTGAAGGATCCTGGCAAGGCAGCGAAGTGAGCCCCCGGCCGGCGAATACACCGGCCGCCCCCCGAGGGGGCTGATGCCGCGGCCCTTCTTTCGGTAGCCTGCCCTGCCAGCTGTTTGCGCCCAGTCTGAATGTTGACCCTGCTCTTCGACGGCATTGCCTACGGCATGCTGCTGTTCGTGCTGGCCCTGGGGCTGGCGGTGACGATGGGGTTGATGAACTTCGTCAACCTGGCGCACGGCGCCTTCGCCATGGCCGGTGGTTACCTGCTGGTGCTGCTGATGCAGCGGGCAGGCTGGCCTTTTCTGGCCGCGTTGCCGGTGTGCTTCGTAATGCCGGCACTCGCCGGGGCGCTGCTCGAACGCACGCTGTACCGGCCGATGTATGCCAAGCCACATCTGGACCAGGTGTTGTTCAGCATCGGCCTGACCTTCATGGCGGTGGCGGCGGTGGACTACTTCGTCGGCTCGTCGCAGCTCAACGTGCAGTTGCCCGACTGGCTGCGTCAGCGCTGGGAGTTCTTTGCCGACACACCGTTCATGCTGGGCATCGGCGCGTACCGGCTGTTCATCGTCGTCACCTGCTGCCTGCTGGCCGCGGCGCTGCAACTGGTGCTGGTGCGCACACGTTTCGGCAGCCGGCTGCGTGCGGCGGTGGACGACCCGCGCGTGGCAGCCGCGCTGGGCATCCCGGTCGACCGCGTCTTCTTGTTGACCTTCGCCGTGGGCTCGGGACTGGCCGGGCTGGGGGGAGCGCTGGGTGCCGACATCCTGGGCGTCGACCCGAGTTTTCCGCTCAAGTTCATGGTGTATTTCCTGATCGTCTGCGCCGTGGGGGGCAGCAGTTCCATCACCGGCCCGCTGGCCGCGGCACTGCTGCTGGGCATCGCCGACGTGATGGGCAAGTACTACCTGCCCAAGCTCGGTGGTTTCATCGTCTACACATTGATGATCGTGATCCTGCTGTGGCGCCCGCAAGGCCTGTTCACGCGTGAGGCCACCCGATGAGCGACACCGGCATGGCCGACCAGCTGCGCCGCCGCAGCGCTGCCGTGATGCGCTGGCGCGGCTGGGAGATGGCCGTCTGGGCCGCGATCTGGGCTGCGCTGTTCGTGTTGCCGAGCCACGCCGCGCTGTTCAACGAGATTGCCATCCTGGCCCTGTTTGCCGTCTCGCTCGACCTGGTGCTGGGTTACGCCGGCATCGTCTCGCTCGGCCATGCGGCGTTCTTCGGGGTGGGGGCCTATGGGGCTGCGCTGTTTGCCAAACATGTGGGCGCCGACCCGCTCACGGGACTGGCGGTGGGCACGGCGCTGGGCGCGCTGCTTGGCGCACTCACCAGCCCGATGATCGTGCGTGGCACCGACCTCACCCGCCTGATGGTCACCCTGGGCATTGCCCTGGTGCTGCTGGAACTGGCCAACAAGTTCGACGGCCTGACCGGTGGCGCCGACGGACTGCAGGGTGTGGTGATGGGCCCCATCGTCGTGCCCTTCGTCGGGCGTTTCGAGTTCGATCTGGCGGCGCGCACGGCGTCGGTCTATTCACTCGGTGTCTTGTTCGTCGTCTTCGTGGTGCTGCGCCGGCTGGTGCACACACCGTTCGGTGTGTCGTTGCAGGCGCTGCGCGACAACCGGCTGCGTGTCTCGGCCATCGGCCTGTCGGTGCAGGGCCGGCTGGCCGCGGTCTACACGCTGGCGGCGGCGCTGGCTGGTGCGTCGGGGGCGCTGCTGGCGCAGACGACCGGGTTTGCGTCTCTCGATGTCTTCGAGTTCCACCGCAGTGCCGACGTCTTGCTGGCGCTGGTGATCGGCGGCGCCGGCTGGTTGTGGGGCGGGCTGATCGGCGCCATTGCCTTCAAGCTCATGCACGACGTCATCTCGGCCTGGACGGCGCAGTACTGGAACTTCTGGATCGGCCTCATCCTCGTCGTGTTGATGCTGGTCGGGCGCGAACGGCTGTTCTCGCCGCGCCGCTGGTTCAAGCGCGGGGCCGGATCATGATCGACGACGTCGTGCTGCAGACCCACGCCCTGGTGCGGCGTTTCGGCGGCCTGGTCGCCACACGCGATGTGCACCTCACCGTGCGCCGCGGCGCGCGTCACGCCCTGATCGGCCCCAACGGCGCGGGCAAGACGACGCTCGTCAACCTGCTGACGGGCGTGCTGGCGCCCAGCAGCGGGCGCATCGACCTGGCGGGGCGCGACATCACCGCGCTACCGGCGCATCAGCGCGTCGGCCTGGGCCTCGTGCGCACCTTCCAGATCAACCAGCTCTGGCCCACCATCACGCCGCTGCAGAGCCTGGCGCTGGCGGTGTCGAGCAAGCAGGGTGCGTCCAGGCGCTGGTGGCAGGCACTCGGTGACGATGCCCGCGTGGCGTCGCGCTGCGAGGTGCTGCTGCATCAGTTCCGCCTCGACGACGTGGCCGGGCGCCGCACCGCCGAGCTGCCCTACGGCAAACGCCGCCTGCTCGAGATCGCCCTGGCCGTGGCGCTGGAGCCGCAACTGCTGCTGCTCGACGAACCCGCCGCTGGTGTGCCGGCCGCCGAACGCGCCGACATCCTGGCCACCATCGCCGCGCTGCCGGCCGACGTGGCCGTGCTGCTCATCGAACACGACATGGACCTGGTCTTCAGCTTCGCCACCCACATGACCGTGCTCGTCAACGGCGGCGTGTTGACCGAAGGCACACCGGCCCAGATTGCCGCCGACCCCGAGGTGCGCGCCGTCTACCTGGGTGAATCACTCACCGGCACACGCCACGCGGCTGGGGCCAGCCATGGTTGATCCCTCGACCAACAAGGCGCCGCTGCTGCAGGTCGAGCGCCTGAGCTGCGGTTATGGCGACGCGGTAGTGCTCGCCGACGTGAGTTTCGAGCTGGCCGCCGGCCGATCACTCGCGCTGCTGGGCCGCAACGGCACGGGCAAGACGACGCTCATCAACACCATCATGGGGGTGATGACGCGCCGGCTGGGCGGGCACATCACGCTGGGCGGGCAGGCCATCCATGCGCTGGCGCCCTGGCACCGTGCCGCCGCCGGGCTGGGTTATGTGCCGCAGGAGCGCAACATCTTCAAGTCGCTCACGGTCGAGGAGAACCTCACCGCCGTGGCCCGCCCGGGTGCCTGGACACCGGCGCGCGCCTTCGAGCTGTTTCCGCGCCTGGCCGAACGGCGCCGCAACCTGGGCACGCAGCTGTCGGGTGGTGAGCAGCAGATGTTGGCCGTGGCGCGCGCCCTGGTGCTCAACCCGCGCCTGCTGCTGCTGGACGAACCGCTCGAAGGCCTGGCGCCCATCATCGTCGAGGAGCTGCTGCGCGCCATCCGCCGGGTGGTGCGCGACGACGGCCTGAGCGCCATCGTCGTCGAGCAACACCCGGCCCTGGTGCTGGGCATCACCGACGAGGCCCTCGTGCTCGATCGCGGCACGGTGGTGCTGCGTGCCACCAGCGAATCACTGCTGAGTGATGCCACACCGCTCGACCAGTGGCTGGGTGTGGCCGCGCGTTGACGACCTTGGCCATGCTGCGCTGCAAAGAGTGGTCGCACCCACGCGCCTGGGCCAAGGGCTGGCCGACCGCCTTGCTGCACGTCGTCGGCCTGATGATGATGGTCTTGTCGGCCGGGCCGGTGCAAGCCGCCGAGCCCGACGCGGACTGGGCTGCCTCGCCCTGCGGCGCCGTGCTGCTGCGGGCCGACGACGGCCGCCCGGCGCGCCCCCCGGTGCGGCTGCCCGGGCTGACCTACACCTGCGTGCCCCTGGCTGACGGCCAGACGCTGGCGGTCGGCCGTGTCGGGCCGGCCCATGCACTCGCCGACACACCGGTCGTGTTGCTGGTGCATGGCCTGGGCCAGAACGCCCACACCGACTGGGCCGCCACGGCGCTCGACCTGGCGCGCGACCACCAGGTGCTGGCGGTCGACCTGCCGGGCTTCGGCGCTTCGCCGCCGTCTCGTCGCGCGCTGGCCTTTGCGGCCCTGGCCGACCAGCTCGCCGAGCTGATCACGCGCCTGGCGCCGGGCCGGCGGGTGCAGGTGGTGGGCCACTCGCTCGGCGGCGCGCTCAGCCTGGCGCTGGCGCATCGCCACCCGGGCCTGGTCGATCGCCTGGTGATGGTCGACGCCGCCGGCATCCTGCTCAAGCCGGTGTTCATGCAGCACATCGTGGCGCAGAAGGCGCCGGCCACCGGTTTCGCGCTTGACGGCCTGATCGGCACGGTGGTCGGCAAGCTGCACGGCCTGAGCAGCCTGCTTTTTCTGGGCCGCGACGACCGCTACGACTTCACCCCCTGGTTGATGCGCAACCCCGACGTGCGCCGCGCCCTGCTGGGCGGCATGGTGCAGCTGGACTCGGCGCTGGGCCTGGTCGAACACGACTTCAGCGCCGCCATCCGTGCCACCACCGCCCCCACCACGCTGATCTGGGGCGACGCCGACCGCATCGCCCCGCTGCGCACCGGCCAGTTGCTGGCCGCACGCCTGCCGCGCGCGCGCCTGCAGGTGCTGCCCGGCGCCGGACACACCCCCATGGCGGACCAGCCGGGCGAGTTCGCCCTGCTGCTGCGCGAGGCACTGGTCGGCCCGCTGCCCGCACCACGCGCCTCGGCCGATGCCGCCGCCCTGGTGCTGGCGCCCAGCCAGGGCCACGGCCTGTGCCAAGGCACCGACGGCGCGCGTTACACCGGCCGTTACGACAGCCTGACCCTGCGCCGCTGCGGGCGCGTGCACATCCACGCCGCCCACATCGGCCGCCTGGTGCTGGACAACAGCACGGTCAGCATCAGCGACAGCGTGATCGACGCGAGTGATGCCACCGTCGCCACCGGCGTGCCGGCAGACGCCGTCGGTGTGGCCATCGATGCCCGCGACAGCGAACTCAGCGCCACGGCAGTGCAACTGCGCGGGCGCATCGGCATCCGCAGCAGCAACAGCTGGTTCGACCTGGCGGGCGTGAGCCTGCGCGCCACCGGCCCCGGCATCACCCTGCCAGCCGACCGCACCCGCATCTTCTGGTCGGTGAGCGACTGGCAAGCCAGCGACTACAACGGCGACGCCCACTTCATCTGGCCACGCACCGGGGCGCCCCAATGAGTGACGGCGGCTCGCGGCCCGCGGCGCCCATCAAATCCCACCCGACCCCTGCAGATAATCCCGCGCAGGAGCCCCCATGAAACCAGTCCACCTGCTACTACTCGTCGCGTTGCCCGTGTTCGCCGGCTGCGTCAGCATCGATCTGCCGGGCGTCGTCAGCGACGCAGCCAAGGTGTCCAAGGACACCTATCGGTCCGTGGTCGGCAAAGCTGGCGAACCCGGCACCGGCGCCGCCCAAGCCGACGTGGTATCCAACACCTACATCGGCCAGGACACGAACCTTGTTTTACTTTAGTGGACACTCCGACCTAACCGAAGGAGTAATTGATGGGGATGCCAGGGCCGCAAATGGTCGATCGCTACGGAGTTGATTTCAAACTCACGGCGGTCAAGATGTCGGAGTCGCCGGGGGTGTTGATCAAGGACGTTGCCGAGTCCTTGTGCATTCACCCCTTCATGTTGTCCAAGTGGCGCAAGCAGGTGCGCGAAGGAGTGCTTGTGGGCAAAGCTCCCAAGGTCGATCCAGACTCCGTGGCCGAGTTGAAGCGACTACATGATGTCGAGAAGAAGTATCAGCGCCTGCAAATGGAGCACGACCTCCTAAAAAAAGCCATCCGGTTTGCCTCAGAACTAAAGGCGAAGTCTTCGCCTTCATCCAGGCAAACCGGCAAACCCACGCGGTCCAAATGATGTGCGAATACTTCAAGGTCAGCCGCTCAGGCTTTATGCCTGGCAAGGTCGTGACCCTAGTGCGCGTCAGGTGCGCGACGAAGGCCTAGTCGAACAGGTGCGCCGCATTCATACCGACAGCCGTGGCTACTACGGCAGCCCGCGCATCAAGCATGCGCTATCACAGCAAGGAACCGAGGT
Organism: Candidatus Intricatilinea gracilis; assembly: GCA_016702605.1. Lineage (GTDB taxonomy): Bacteria > Pseudomonadota > Gammaproteobacteria > Burkholderiales > Burkholderiaceae_C > Sphaerotilus > Sphaerotilus gracilis. The sequence goes on along the minus strand of JADJDQ010000001.1, from coordinate 552,626 downwards.
CAGTCGAGGCACCGTGGCCAGAGTGATGCGCTGTGCACGACTGCAGGGGCGAAGTGCCCGCCTGTACCGTCGATCCCGCGTAGGCCAGAAGGCGTTCTTTACCAGCATCCCCAACACCGAGCGTGACGTGAAACTTGAGCGACTCAATCAGGTCTGGGTCGGCGACGTCACCTACCTCAAGGTCAGTGGCCAATGGCGCTATCTGGCAGTGGTGATGGACAAGTTCTCCCGGCGCATCATCGGATGGAGCCTGAGCCGCAACCGGGATGCCGCACTAACCTTGGATGCCGTCAATCACGCGGTTCGCAACCGCCAGCCCGAAACCGGCCTGCACTTCCACAGCGACCGCGGCATCGAATATGCGGCGTGGGCCTATCGCCAAAAGCTGGTGAAACACGGTATCGTGCAGAGCATGAACCGACCGGGCAAGATGAACGACAACGCGCACATGGAATCGTTCTTCCATTCGATGAAGACCGAGGAGTTGTACGGCCAGACATTCACAGCCGACGACGATTTGCACAAGGCGTTGCTGAGTTATATCCAGTTCTACAACCAGCAGCGCCTACATTCTTCGATCGGCTACCGGTCGCCAGCAGTATTCGAGAAAAGCGTTTGTTCATGAGCGGGTGTCCACTTTTGAGAAACAAGTTCCCACCCAGACCGCCGCCGAGGTGAAGCAGCTCTGCGTGGCCGAGGCCACGGCCAAACTCTTCAAGGCCGCCGGCAAGGAGGTGCCCTACACGGTCGCCGACAACACGATCACCACGGTCAACAAGGCCATCGCCGCCAATTGCAAGGTGGTGGCTGCCAAGGCGCCGTGAGGTGTTGGGGGTCACCCCGAACTACCTCGCAGGTCATGTCCGATACATGGCTCGAGGAACAGGGGTAGCTCGGCGTGAATTGTCTGTGGTGCAGGGCCCGGGCAATGCGGCTTGATATTCGATCCTTCGCCCTGCGAGCCAATTTGATGAGCCGCCCAGTGCAGACCCGCACGTTGGGTGGTGTCGCGGGGCGGAGTTGGTAACTCCTGGTTGTTTGCTCAAGTCGTGCTCAGCGGAGGTAATAGATGCAATACCTCGAAGACGGAGCATCTGACCAACATCGACTCGGTGGGCTGTTTGCCGATGCGCTTGCACTCGCGCGAGAAGAAGTTCCAGTGCGCCCGGCGCCAATACTCGAGTGACCCGTCGCCTTCGCCTTCAAGTGCTGCGTACTCGGCGGTGACCTCGTTGAATGGAGTGATCTCGGCGCTGACGATTCTTGTGACCATAGCGGGTGCATTGAGGTGATCGACGACGATCTCGATGTCTCCGACCCGAGAAATATGGTCGCCATCGTGCTCATACGCCCAAAGCAAACCCGCGCCAGCGCGCTTGCGCCCCGACCTGATAAGCGCCAAGAGCTCTTCGGACAGTTCCGCGGAGTCACCGAATCCGTCGGCATGAACCGGCCCGGGTGGAAGCGTAATCCCCCGCGCAGTGAGTTGCGCCATCAAGGCGTCGATCGAGGGTAGTGCGGACATGTGTGAGGCCTCCGGTAGATTTCTGTGAGCCGTGGCGGTCTGAGCCGTGGAGGTCAGGTCTGATTCTTGTATTTCACCGCTTCTTCGGAGTCGATGAATCCTATGTTGTCTCAGAGCGATGCAGAGTTGACGATCGGAGACCAGGCATAAATATGCCCAGACTGCAATCGCATGGCCATGCGCGATGGCCTCAGATTGAATCGAGAGCGCTTCGCTTGCTGCGAAATCTTTGGATCTTGACCCGGAACTCGAGGCATGGTCGTTCGACAGTGTAGTGAAGTGCCGCACCGGCAAAAAGGGCTGAACCTCCATAGGCAAGAAACGCAAGGAATCCAGCCCCAGCCAGGCTTGCGCCCCACTGCTCTTGCACGAGGTGATAGGTCGACTTGTGCATGAGGTACAAGCTATAGGAGATTGCTGCAAGCCATCCGACAAGCGGCACGTTCCGTTTGCCGATGAGGCTATCGCGGTCGGCGCCAGCAAAAACGAGCAGACCAAGGCCAACCGACAAGACCGGCCAGCCGATGGTATTGCCCAGCATGCCGGTTCGATCCTCGAATAGCCAGAATGAGAGTGCCATCACCAGTATTCCACCAAGGAGGCTAAGGTTCGCGTAGCGTCTCGCGGCGAGCCAAACCTGGGGGCGAAAGGTCTTCCATGCGGCTAGCGCTACTCCGGAAAGGAGACCATCGAGCCTGTTCCAGGTTGGGTAGTAGATATCCTCAACGAACCAGTTCCGAGCCATGTTCGGGTCGGTCTCCATCCCGTGCGTCCAGATGGCTGCTCTTAGCGCGATGCCTCCCAAGACGACGCCGGCGCATAAAAGCACGAACTTCCACGTCGCGGGCCGTTTCAGCAGGACGACAGCGAGCAATGGAAAGAGCCAGTAGAAGTGCTCTTCCACACAGAGTGACCAGGCGTGTGAAAACGCGCTGTTGCGCCCATAGTCAATATTCAAGTTCATTGTGAAAGTAAGAACCTTCCACCACGGCTCCATACCCGCTGCTTCTCTAAAGCCGGGCCAGCAGAGATAAATGGCGAGTATCGCCAGGTAGGCAGGGAGAATCCGAAAGGCACGGCGCACATAGAAGTCGCCGAACGACAATCTTCTGCCTTGTGAAATGGGAGCCAGCACCTGAGTGCCGATCAAGAATCCGCTGAGGACAAAGAAGAGGTCGACACCCATCCATCCATACCGCGAAAGCCACGACCAATTCGGGCTCAGGCCGCCCAGCAGAAAGGAGTGAAAGAGCATCACCCAGACGATGGCAATACTACGAAGCAGGTCCAGTCCTGGTAGGCGGTTCGTGCGGTTCAAGATGAGGGGGGCGCTGGTGATTTTTGGTGGCTTTCACGGCCTGTGAGGCGCGAGTCCCAACGCACAAACTGATCGTGACCGGAGGTCGGCGTTACTCCAATGCATTGTTGAGTTCAGTTTCCTGTTCATTTTTTCTGGTAAGACAAAATCCAATAATAATCCAGTAGGTTAACTTTAACTGAGTGTGCGATGCCTTCGATGGCGGCTGTTAATTCGTCCTTTGATGGGAAATTCTTCAATACCTCGTAACTGCTACCGTCGCCCAGCTTACGAATCTGAAATGAGTCACCATTTTCATCGATCCGACTTATTGGGGTGCTGGATCCTTCGACATAACGGTTGTCGATAAAGACAACTGGCGCATTCGGAGCAAGATGCGCATGGAATCCCAAAAGAAAATCCCTGATTCTATTCTGGGGAATATGTGACCACCAGAATCCAGAAAAAGCTGCGTTAAACCGGCGGTCGAAATCTGGCAACGCATAAGAGTCGGCCTGCCTAAATTCCACCGCCGTGCCACTCCATGTTCTATTCCTGGCAATTTGCAGCACCGAGTCGTTAATGTCGGATGCAGTGATAGATTTTGCGGATGACGCGATGGACTGGGTCCAGTAGCCGGTGCCACAGGATACTTCGAGAACATCCAGCCCTTCAAACATGGCACCACACAGCCGATGAAGCTCTTGGATGTCGGGCTGGCGCTCGGGAATATCGTATATACGATCATATTCAGCTGCGCGCTGTGAATAGTAGGTGATCATATTGGTTTGAAATCTCTGCCCAACGCGTTGTTTATCGAACGCTGACGCCGCGTATTTCGGCGAGTGTGGGCGTAACCTTACTGGCTCTGAATGCGCTATTGTCTTGTCGCACTTGAATTTCCCTGGTTGTCGGTTGTACGCCCATTGAGCACTAATTTTGCCGTCGATAGTGGCGCGCTGTTACGGATTCTGTAAGGTCTGCGGCGCCCTGCCAAGGGGGCTGCAATGAAATCGCTCGAACGCGACGCAGGGTCTTCCCGCGGTGGTCCGCGATCCGCCTTCAGGAAGGCGCGATGCTGCACACGGAGGCATAACTCGCATGGCTCACGGGGTCAGGTCGGCACGCTTGCCCAAGACGTCTCCCTCCGGAGTCGTGGAGGCCAAGTCTTGACTCTTTCCAATCGCCCCCTCGGAGTCGACGAATCCGAGGTGGGTTCAGGGCGATGTGGAGTTGACGATCGACGGAGAGGCAAAGGGCAGGTCCCGACCCCGATCGCAGGTGCAACTGTTCGACAGCTTGCGAGAGAGTCCGGGCCAAAGTGGCGCCGTTTGCCCGTGCGGCCGGCGTGACGACTTCGAGTTGATATCATGCAATCACTCTTGAAGTCCCGGTCCAAGGAGCCCAGCATGGCCCAGTTCACCGTCCGCAACCTGGAAGAAGACGTCAAGCTCGGCCTGCAGCGGCGCGCGGCGCTGCACGGCTGCAGCATGGAAGAAGAGGTGCGGCGCATCCTGCGCCAAGCCGTCAAGGCGCAGGAGCCCGTCGGCATCGGGTTGGGTTCGCGCATCGCGGCGCGGTTTGCCGGACAGGGGCTGGATGTCGATCTGCCGGAGCTGAAGGGCCAGGTGGTGCGGCCGGCGGTGCTGGACGAGGGCGGGCTGCCGTGATCCTGCTCGACACCAATGTGGTGTCGGCCCTGATGCGCGATCACCCGGAGCCCGCCGTGGTGCACTGGCTCGACCAGCAGGCCGGCGAGTCGATCTGGACCACCAGCATCACCGTCTTCGAGGTCCGCATGGGGCTTGCGCTGCTGCCTGCGGGCCGGCGCCAGCGCTCGCTGCAGGCGCTGTTCGAGGAACTGCTGACGCTCGACCTGGCCCATCGCGTGCTCGACTTCGACAGCGCAGCCGCCAGCCAGGCCGCCGAACTGGCCGCGCGGCGCCAGCGTGCCGGCCGGCCGGTGGACATGCGCGACACGCAGATTGCCGGCATTGCCCTGGCGCGTCGAGCCTCGGTGGCGACACGCAATCTGCGGCACTTCGCCGACCTGGAGGTGCCAGTTCTCGACCCCTGGGCATCGGCAGGCCGCTGAGCCGGTGGGCGATTGCGCCGGCGGGCCTTGCAGGGCTGGCCTTGTGCACGGCCTCCCGGCTGGACCCTGTGCACCTCAGCCGCGCAGCAGCCGTTCGGCCTCGGCCACGATGGCTTCGGCCGTGATGCCGAAGTGGCGGTACAACACGTCCGCCGGGCCGGACGCGCCAAAACCCGTCATGCCGACGAAGCCGCCGCGGTCGCCCAGCCACTGGTCCCAGCCGAAACGCAGCGCCGCTTCGCAGCCCACACGGACGGTGCCAGGGGCGCCGAGCACGCCCGCGCGGTAGTCGGCGGGCTGGGCGGCAAAGAGCTCCCAGCTGGGCATCGAGACCACGGCGGTGGGCACGCCGCGCGCCTGCAGTGCCTCGCGTGCGGCCACGGCCAGCGCCACTTCGGAGCCGGTGGCCAGCAGCGTGACCTGGCGCGCTGCCTCGTTCGCCGCCTGGCCGGGGCCACCGTCCGCCTCGATCAGCACGTAGGCGCCGCGGCGCGACAGGTTGGCGCTGGTGTGCAGGCGCCGCACGGCCGGCAGGGCCTGGCGGGCGAAGACCAGGGTGCTCGGGCCGGTCTGGTGATCCAGCGCGATCTCCCAGCACTCGGCCGCTTCGACGGCATCGGCCGGGCGCAGCACCAGCATGTTGGGCATGGCGCGCAGCGCGGCGAGGATCTCGACCGGCTGGTGCGTGGGGCCGTTCTTGCCGATGCCGATGGAGTCGTGGCTGAAGACGAACTTCACCGGCAGGCCCATCAGCGCGGCCATGCGCATCGCCGGGCGTTCGTAGTCGGCAAAGGCCAGGTAGGTGACGGCCAGCGGCAGCACGCCGCCGTGTGCGGCCAGGCCATTGGCCAGCGCGCCCATCACGTGTTCGCGCACGCCGCAGTGCAGGTAACTGCCGCGCCGGTCATGCGCCGTGAAGGCGGTGAGGCCGCGCTTGTGGTTGGTCGGCGCCTCCAGATCGGCGCAGGCAACCAGGCGTTCGGGCAGCAGGTCGTTCAGGGCCTCGTTGATCTCGGCCGAGAGAAAGATGCCGCTGGCCAGCGGCGCGGCATCGACGGCGCGGCGCTTGTAGTCCATCAACACGTCCTGCCAGCCGGCGGGCAATTCGCCGGCCATGAGGCGCTGGAACTCGGCGTGTTGCTCGGTGGGCAGGGCGTCGACCCGCGCCTGCCAGGCCAGACGTTCGGCGTTGTGGCGACTGCCGGCGGCGCGCCAGGTGGCGGACACGTCGGCGGGCGTCTCGAACGCGGCGTGTGGCCAGTCGAGCGACTCACGTGCGGCCTGCGCATCTTCGGCAAACAGCTTGGCGCTGTGCCCACCGCGCTGGCCCTGCAGGCGCGCGATGCCCTTGGCGATCACCGTGCGGCAGGCCAGCATCGACGGACGCGGGTCGGCCTTGGCGAGAGTGAGCGCAGCCGAGACGGCCTCGGTGTCGTGCCCGTCCACCTCGATGACATGCCAGCCGGCGACGCGGAAACGTTCGGCCACGTTCTCGCTGATCGAGAGTTCGGTCGAGCCGTCGTCGGTGATGCGGTTGTCGTCCCACAGCAGCGTCAGGCGGCCGAGTTGCAGGTGGCCGGCCAGGGCGATCATTTCCTGGCCCACGCCCTCTTGCAGGCAGCCGTCGCCGACGAAGGCATAGGTGTGGTGGTGGCAGATGGCGTCGCCGTAGCGGGCGCTCAGCCACGCCTCGGCGATGGCCAGGCCCAGCGCGTTGGCGATGCCCTGGCCGAGCGGGCCGGTGGTGACCTCGATGCCACTCGTGATGTCGCGCTCCGGGTGGCCCTCGCAGCGCGAGCCGAAGTCGCGGAAGGTGCCGACCTGTTCGATGCCGATGCGCTCGACCCCGGTCAGGTGCAGAAGCGCATACAGCAGCATGGAACCGTGGCCGTTGGAGAGCACCACGCGGTCGCGGTCCGGCCACTGCGGGTCGGCGGCGTCGAACTTCAGGTGGCGCGTGTAGAGCGCCGTGGCGATCTCTGCCATGCCCAGCGGCACGCCTTGATGGCCTTCACCGGCACGCACGATGGCGTCGATGGCGAGGAAACGGATGGCGTGCGCCAGGCGTGGGTCGTCCAGCGCCGTGGCGATGGTGGCGTTGGAGGCTGTGGTGGTGGCCGCGCCCAATCCCCTCGGGGGATCGACCGGCGTACTCGACGGGCGAGGGGTAGACATCACGCCAGCCAGCCCTTGATGCGCTGCCCCAGCACCTCGCGGCTGATGCCGTAACGGTCGTGCAGCGTGGGCAGGGCGCCGGCGTCGAGATATGCGTCGGGCAGGCCGGCGAGCTGGAAGCCTGCGGGCTGCACACGATGCCGAAGCAGCGCGCTGGCCACGGCCTCGCCCAGGCCGCCGATGACCGAGTGGTTCTCGGCCACCACCACCAGGCGGTGCTTGTAGCGCACGGCGTCGACGATGGCCGCTTCGTCCAGCGGCTTGATGGTGGGGCAGTGCAGCACGGCCACGCCGATGTTGTCGGTGGCCAGATCGGCTGCGGCTTCGAGCGCGCGCATCGTCAGGATGCCGCTGGAGATGACGAGCACGTCCGCGCCCTCGCGCAGCAGCTTGGCCTTGCCCAGCTCGAAGCTGTAGCCCTCGATCTCGTCCAGCACCAGCGGCACCTGGCCGCGCAGCAGGCGCATGTAGACCGGGCCCTTGTGGGCGGCGATCTGCGGCACGGCCTGGGTGATGTCGAGCGCGTCGCAGGGGTCGACGATGGTCAGGCCCGGGATGGCGCGCATCATGGCCAGATCGTCGGTGGCCTGATGGCTGGGGCCGTAGCCGGTGGTCAGGCCGGGCAGGGCGCAGCAGATCTTGACGTCGAGGTTTTCCTCGGCGATCACCTGGTGGATGAAGTCATAGGCGCGGCGCGTGCCGAACACCGCGTAGGTGGTCGCGAAGGGCACCAGGCCTTCCTGGCCATGCCGCCGGCCGCGGCCATCAGCAGCTGCTCGGCCATGCCCATCTGGTGGAAGCGCTCCGGATACGCCTGGGCGAAGAGGTGCAGGTCGGTGTACTTGGCAAGATCGGCGCTCAGCCCGACGATCTCCGGGCGGCTCACCGCCAGCTCAACCAGGGCCTTGCCGAACGGTGCGGCCACGGTGCGTTGCCCTTCACTCGCGATCGACGCGATCATGGCCGAGGTGGTGAGGCGCGGCTTCTTCGGCTCGGTCGCGCTGGGCGTGGTGTTGGTGGTCGTGGTGGTGTTCATGCCGTGGCTCCTTCGTTAGCGGCGGCCCAGGCCTGGTCGAGCACCTGCAGCGCCTGCTGCCATTCGGGTGGGTCGACACGGATGAAGTGGTTCTTCTCGCGCGACTCCAGAAATGGCACACCCTTGCCCATCAGCGTGTCGCACAGGATGACGCGTGGCTTGGCCTCGGTGCACGCACGCGCGGCGTCGAAGGCCGCCAGCACCGCCGGCAGGTTGTTGCCGTCCACGCGCTGCACAAACCAGCCGAAGGCCGCCCACTTGTCGGCCAGCGGCTCGAAGCCCAGCACCTTGCTCGAGGGCCCATCGGCCTGCTGGTTGTTGATGTCGACCATGCAGATCAGGTTGCCGAGCTGGTGGTGCGCTGCACCCATGGCGGCCTCCCAGGTCGAGCCTTCATCCAGCTCACCGTCGCTCATCGAGTTGTAGACAAAGGCGCGGCTGCCCTGGTGCCGCAGCCCCAGCGCCAGGCCCACGCCGATGACCAGGCCCTGGCCGAGCGAGCCGCCGGAGATCTCCATGCCCGGCGTGTAGCTGGCCATGCCGGACATGGGCAGGCGGCTGTCGTCGCTGCCGTAGGTTTCGAGCTCACTCTCGTCGATCACGCCGGCTTCGATGAGTGCCGCGTAGTGGGCGATGGCGTAGTGGCCGTGTGACAGCAGGAAGCGATCGCGCTCGGCCCAGTCCGGGTCGGCGGCGCGGTAGTTCATGGCATGGCCATAGGCCACGGCCAGCACGTCGGCATACCCCAGGGCCTGGCCGATGTAGCCCTGGCCCTGCACCTCGCCCATGCGCAGGGCGAGGCGGCGGATACGGTAGGCGCGCGCGGCCAGATCGGCCTGGCGCGCTTGCAGTGAAGTGGTGGTCAAGGCAAGACTCCTCGAAGGTCTGAGGGTGAAGGTGGGCAGGCAGGCGGGAAAGGCGGGCAGCGCCCAGCCCGGCCCGGCCGCCACCGCCACGGCAGCAGCAGGCACGGTCGCGCCGCGGTGCGGAGCCGGGCGGGTGGCTGGATCTATTTCAGGATGGACGCCGGCACGTAGGACACGAGGGCCAGCACACCAAAGGCCACCAGGTAGAAGGGGCCGAGTTCACGCACCGTCTGGCCGACCTTGACCTTGGCCACGGCGCTGGTGATGAACAGCGTGGTGCCCACCGGCGGGGTGTACAGGCCGATGGCCAGGTTGACGGTCATCATGATGCCGAGCTGGGTCAGGTCCATGCCGATCGCCCTGGCCAGCGGCACGAACACCGGGGTGAGCAGCAGCACGGCGGCGGGCAGGTCGATGAACATGCCGCACACCAGCATGAGTGCGTTCATCAGCAGGATGACGGTCCAGCCGCTCGACAGGTGGGCCTGCGCCCAGCCGACCACGCCGTCGGGCATGTGGTCGAAGGTGAGCAGCCAGCCCACCGCCGCCGACGCCATGATGACCAGCAGCACCACGCCGGTGGCCAGGCCGGCTTCCACCACGGCGCCGTGCAGGCGCTTGAGGCCCAGGTCGCGGTAGACGATGGCCGAGACCGCACCGGCGTAGAGCGTGGAGAGCACGCTCACCTCGGTCGGCGTGGCGATGCCGAAGCGCAGGAAGATGATGATCAGCACCGGCAGCACCAGGGCCGGCGAGGCGTAGAGCAGCTGCTGGCTGAACACCGGCCACTCGAGCTTGCGGATGTCGCGCGGGAAGTTGCGCCGTTTGCCCACCCACCAGCACACCGCCATGAAGCCGCCGCACATCAAGAGGCCGGGCAGGACACCGGCCACGAACAGCGCCGCCACCGAGGTGTTGGACGACAGCGCGAACAGGATCATCGGGATGGACGGCGGGATCAGGATGTCGATCGTGGCCGCCGCCGCCAGCGTGGCGGCCGAGAAGGCCGCCGGATAGCCCAGGCGCTTTTGCCAGGGGATGAGCAGCGAGCCGATGGCCGAGGCATCGGCCACCGCCGAACCCGACACGCCGCCGAAGATGGTGGACGAGAGCACACCCACCTGGCCCGGGCCGCCGTGAAAGCGCCCGATCAGCGTGCTGAGCACGCCGATCAGTGCCTCGCCCAGCTTGCCGCCCATCATGAGCGTGCCGGTGAGCATGAAGAAGGGGATGGCGATGAGCGGAAAACTCTGCACCTGCGCCACCATCTGCTGCACCAGCAGATCGAGCGGCACGCGGTCGGAGGCGGCGGCGGCGGCCATGGCGGCAGCCAGCAGCGCATGGGCGATGGGCATGGCAGCCACGGCGAAGACGCCGAAGACGGCCAGGATGAGGGCGGTCATGGTGGGCGGGTCCTCGTTGGGTCAGGCGATGTGGATCTCGGGCGCCGGCGTGTCGTGCAGCGCCGCACCACCTTCATGGCCGTGCCACACCTCCCAGGCCGAGGCCAGGGCGAGCAGGGCCAGCATCACCATGCCGCCCATCACGCAGCCATAGGTGACCGAGCCGGGCACCTGCAGGATGGGCGACTTCTCGTCGGCCACGATGTCCAGCATGCGCCAGGTGGCACCACTCAACGTGCCGTACAGGCCCGCCACACACCCCCACACGGCGGTGCTCACCACGCGGCGCACGCCGGGCGGCACCGTGTCCATCAGGAAGCTGGTGGTGATGTGTGAGCCGTGCGCTGCGCCCAGCACCACGCCGGCCATCACCAACCAGGGGAAGAGCAGCTCGGGCAGCTCCGAGGCCCACTGCAGGCTGCTGCCGGTGGAGTAGCGCAGGATGGTGTTGGCGCACAGGATCACGAAGATCACGCTGGTGGTGATCCACATGACACCCTGGCAGAGGCGCACGATGGCCTGTTCGACGTGTTTCATGGGGGTCGGGCCTGGGGTGGGGCGGTGCCGCGCGGGCTTACCTGGCGCGTGCGGCGGTCACGACCTTCTTGACGTAGTCGCCGATGGGGCTGGCCATCCACTTGTCGTCCACCGCGGAGGTGGCCTTCTCGAAGGCGGCCTTGTCGGCGGTGTTGATCTGCACGCCCTTGGCCTTCAGGTCGGCCATGAGCTTGTCGTCGGCCTCCTGCGACAGCTTGCGCTGCAGCGCGGTGGCTTCAGCGGCGGCGTCCTGCAGGGCCTTCTTGTCGGCGTCGCTCAGCTTGTCCCAGCTGCGCTTGCTCATCAGGAAGGGCGTCATCTCGTACTTGTGGCCGGTCAGCGAGATGAACTTGTTGACCTCGTAGAGCTTGCTGGCGTGGATGTTCATCAGCGGGTTCTCCTGCCCGTCGACCACGCCCTGCTGCAGCGCCACGTAGAGCTCGGCGAACTTGATCTGCTGCGCCTCGGCGCCCAGGCTCTTCATGATGTCCACCGTCACCGCATCGGGCGGGGTGCGCATCTTCATGCCCTTCATGTCCTCGGGCTTGTTGATCGCCTTCTTGCTGTTGGACATGTGGCGCACGCCGTTGTCCCAGTAGCCCAGCACCACCAGGCCCTTGTCGGCCGACTTGGCCGCCAGCTCCTGGCCCAGCGGGCCATCCAGCACCTTCCAGGCCTGCGGCAGGTTGGCGAACAGGAAGGGCATGCCGAAGGCGGCGTACTCCGGCACCACCGCGGCCACCGCACCCTGCGAGTTGGCCGACAGGTCCAGCGCGCCGGTGCGCAGCTGCGTCACCATCGCCGCGTCGTCGCCCAGCTGGGCGGAGGGGGAGACCTGCACCTCGATGCGCCCACCCGACTTGGCCTTCACCACCTCGGCGAACTTCAGCGAGGCCTCGTGGCGCGGGTTGCCCGGCGCGGCGCCGTGGCCGAGCGAGAGCTTGACGGTCTGCGCCTGGGCGGCAATGGGCAGCAGTGCGGCGGCAGCCAGGGCGATCAGGGTGCGGGTGAAGGTGGTGCGTTGCATGGTGTTGTCTCCAGGGGTCTTCTTGGTGGGGTGAGGAGGGGCGGGGCTTGGCGGCAGGTCGAAAGGGGGCCGTCGATCAGTGGATCAACATGCCGCCGTTGACGTCGAGCGTCACGCCGGTGAGGTACTTGGCCAGGTCGCTGGCCAGAAAGACCAGGCAGCCGGCCACGTCGTTGGGTTCACCGATGCGGTTGAGGGGGATGCCTTCGAGGATCCCCTTCATCTTGTCGTCGGGGATCAGGCCCTTGTTGATGTCGGTGGCGATCAGGCCCGGCGTCACGCAGTTGACGCGGATGCCGTCGATGCCGAACTCGCGCGCCATGGCCTTGGCCAGGCCGAGCACGCCGGCCTTGGCCGCCGAGTAATGCGGGCCACCCAGGATGCCGCCGCCGCGCTGCGCCGACACGCTGGAGACGCAGCAGATGGCGCCGCTCTTTTGCACCCGCATCGCCGGGATGACGGCCTGCGACATGTAGAGCGTGCCGCGCAGGCTCACGTCCAGGATGCGGTCGTAGTCGGCGCCGGTGATGTCCAGCGTCTTCACCGGCTGGGTGATGCCGGCGTTGTTGACCAGGATGTCGATGCGGCCGTAGGCCTTCAGCACCGCGGCAGCGGCGGCGTCGCACGAGGCCTTGTCGGTCACATCGGCGACCAGACCCAGATGCCCTGCGCCCAGGCTGGCGGCGGCGTTTGCCGGCTCGGCACGCGCCAAGTCGAGGATCACGACCTTGGCGCCTTGCGCCGCCATCATGCGGGCGGTGGCAAAGCCCAGGCCGTTCAGGCCGGCACCGCCGGTGATCACGGCGATCTTGTTGTCGAGCAGCATGAGGTTCGTCTCCTTCGTGGGGGGTGAGGCAGGGGCCGCAGCTCAGGGGTGCGGCGACACGGAACGCATCATGAAATCGTGCTTGCATGACGACAAGCGAAGTCTCATCACACTAAGATGACGATCCGTCATGCAACGACAGGGTTGCCACCATGGCCGGTCTGCCGCCTCTCCCCAACCTGCTGGCCTTCGAGGCCGTGGCGCGCCGGCGCAGCTTTGCGCTCGCCGCCGCCGAACTGCACCTCACCGCCTCGGCCGTGAGCCACCAGGTGGCGCGGCTGGAGGCGCACCTGGCCGTGCGCCTGTTCGAGCGCAGCGCCCACGGCGTGCGGCTCAGCACCGCGGGCGAGCAATACCTGGCCCGCATCGGCGGCGCCCTGGCCGCCATCGGCACGGCCACCGACGACCTGCGCCAGGGCATGAGCAACAGCCTGTACGTGCACTGCTCGCCCACCCTGGCCAGCCTGTGGCTCATGCCGCGCATCCGCGCCTTTGCCCAGGCCTGCCCGGAGATCTCGCTCAATCTCTCGGCCGCACACGTCCACAGCGACTTCGGCCTGGGCCAGGCCGACCTGGACATCCGCTACGGCGTGCCGCGCTGGGGCGATCTGGTGGTGGAACCCATCTTCGAGGAGCGCATCCTGCCCCTGGCCAGCCCCGCCTTCGTGCGCGAGCGCCGGCTGCGCCGCATCGATCAGCTGCTGGAGGTGCCGCTCATCCAGAGCAACGTCAGCGTGGTGCAGTGGTCGGACTGGCTACGCACCTGGTCGAACCTGCGTGCGCCCGAGCGCTACAGCCTGCGTTTCGACCGCGCCCACATGTCGCTCGACGCCGCCACCCAGGGCCTGGGCGTGGCGCTCGAAAGCGCCACCATGGCGGCCGGCCACATCGCCGACGGCCGGCTGCAACCGGTGTTCGGGCTGGACAAGGCGGTGGTGGTGAAGGCGCACTTCCTGGTCTACCCGGCGCGCCATGCGCAGCGCCCGCCGGTGGAGGCCTTTCTGGCTTGGATGCATGGGGAGGCGGCGCGGGTTGCTGCCTGAGTTGATGCGCCGAGGCGGCGTCCAACGCCCTGGACTTTGCCACTTAGGCCGACGCCTGCACCACCCCACCCGCCAGTGACGCTGACGCCGTGGCCATCGACGCACGCGACAGCGAACTGGCGGCCACGGCGGTGCAGTTGCGCGGGCGCAATGGCATCCGCAGCCACAACAGCTGGTTCGACCTGGCCGGCGTGCCCCTGCACACCAGCGGCCCCGGCGTCGCGCTGCCGGCCGACCGCACCCGCATCTTCTGGTCGGTGAGTGACTGGCAGGCCAGCGACTACAGCGGCGACGCCCATTTCATCTGGCCCCGCACCGAGGCGCCTCGGTGAGTCGCGGCAGCCCGCGGCGCCCATCGAATCCCACTCGACCCCTACAAATAATCTCGCGCAGGAGCCCACATAAAACCAGTCCACCTGCTACTACTAGTCGCCATGCCCGTGTTCGCCGGCTGCGTCAGCATCGACCTGCCGGGCGTTGCCGGCGACGCAGCCAAGGTATCCAAGGACACTTACCGGTCGGTGGTCGGCAAAAGTGGCGAGCCCGATGCCGGCGTCGCCCAGGCCGACGTGGTGTCCAACACCTACATCGGCCAGGACACCCAGACCGCCGCCGCGGCGAAGCAGCTCTGCGTGGCCGAGGCCATGGCCAAACTCTTCAAGGCCACCGGCAAGGAGGTGCCCTACACGGTCACCGACAACTCGATCACCACGGTCAACAAGGCCATTGCTGCCAATTGCAAGGTGGTGGGTGGCAAGGAGCAGTGAGGGGCAGGGGGCGAGTACAAACTACCCGGCAGGCCATGTTCAATACATGGTTCAAGGTTCAGGTCCGCTCAAGTGAGTGGGTTAACACTGCTATGCATACGCTACCAGTATTTGTGCTCCGCTGTGCCGGTAGCTTGCCGAGAATATTACTTGAGCGTCATTTGCTGCAAGTTTGCGAATACAGGTCATTGCGGTTCGAATATCAGCAAGTCTCATCTTATTCTTAGATCCTGAGATCGAGACGGCGATAGAATGATACTTCGCGTCCGGGTTGGCTTGCACTGGTTGAGCTTGAATTACCGCATGATTGGCCAATCGGGCATAGTTGGGCGTCGATTCTTTGGTTGTTGCAGTTGCGTAGCAAAACTGTTCATTGCCAAATAGAGTGCGGATATCGTTCATGTCGAAATTGATTAGGTTTGGGTTGTCGATGCCAAACATCTCTTTCACCAAATCTATCGAGTCGTCAATTTTTGGAACGCAAAAGGGTCCTTCGACTTGGATTATCTGTCGATCTGGTTCATTTTGCTGTCTTTCGGTTGTTCCTTTGCTCAATCTAACTTGTGTTGACACTTGCATAATCAATCGATTGAAGTCCGTTTGATATCCGTCGCCCACGGACATATCGACGTAAAGCCGATTCCCCAGAAAAATCGGCAAGGCCTGAGTGTTGAGGGTCGCAGATCGTAGAATTGGAACAAACTTTCTCGAGTCCTGATCTTGTAGTAATTTATTGGAAAGAATAATGGACTCATAGCCAACGCCGCCGCGCCTCGTGTTTGATTTGTTGACGTATGTCGGCGTACAAATGACAAAAATTAGATCCGATTCCAATATTTCATTCTCCATGAAGCGATTGATATCTTGGCCATATGCAAGATGCCATTTATCAAGTCGAATCTCCAGCCCTGTTGCCTTAAGCGCGCCTGCTAGTTGGGTCACCCATTCAATATGCTCGGGTGAGTCGTGTGAATAGGAAATGAAAGCGCGCATGTGATGAATGAGAACCGTATTTGTGCTGTCTATCGAATGAAAGGGACAACCCCGTTCCGAGGTGAGACGATGAGGTTGCGAAATCTCATCGATGCACTCCTCGAAAGGAGATGTCCGTGGCTATTGCAGGCCTCACGGGGTAATGTCCTGGCTCTTGCCCAAGACCTCGCCCACCGGCGCCAATGTCAATCGAAACCCCAGCGCCTTCGCCACCTTGGCCACTGTCGCGTAACTCGGGTTTCCGCCGGGAGCGAGCGCCTTGCGTACACCTTCGCGGGTGAGGCCGGTATCCCGGGCGAGTTGACTCATGCTGCGGGCGCGAGCGACCACGACCAGCGCGCGGGCCAGATAGGCCGGGTCTTCGGAGTCCTCGGCCATCACGGCTTGAAGGTAGGCAGTGAAATCTTGTTCGTCGTACAGGTAGTCGGCGCTGTCGTAGGGCGCCAGTCCCATCTTTTCGTCGGTTTTCGAGTTCACGGCGCTACTCCTTCAGTTCCTTGACGCATGGCGTGCGCGATGCAAAGCCGCCGATTGGTGGTGAGTTTGGCAAAAGGCAAGACCCCTATTACGCTTCTAAATGGAAGAGGTCCGACGCCAAGGTTTTCTCAACAAGGCTACGCCCAATGTGAAAGCCATTGAACCCATGAGCAACCATGCTACTGCACCGACCCTGCCGCCCAATATGAATGAGCCCGGCCCCGCCAGAAGAGTGAAGAAACCATAGACGAGCGCCAAGCCGATGTTCAGGCGTGTGGATGGTAGACGCCCACGAATTAGTGCATAGCCAACACTTGCGCCGATAGCGGAAAGGATGAGAACGGCAGCATGAAAGATGCCATGAATGAGAAGAAAAGCGGCGCGGTATTCCGGCACCGGCGGTGGTTGGAAAACGAGTGACAGCAATACGTCGACGGCGAAAACCAGTGCCGCTGCGGCGGCGGCGAACTGCAGGGCGAGGCGGAGTGTGGATTGCATGAACTGCGTATTCCTGGGTCTCAACGAATAGGTTGAGGGACGGCGCTTCGAAGCAGCGACGTCCCTCTTGAACCGCCGGTATGGCATCGCGATAGATGCGCCTCAGCTTTCGGATGACATGTACGCAGCGACTTTTGCATCTTCTGCGATGGCTTCGGCGAACGCGGATAGTTGGTTGAATTCGACGAAGTCGAGGAGAAAGTAGTCATCTCTACTGGTTCCATTTGCGTCGGCGTATGCATAACGAACCTCAAGTTGGAAGTTCTCGGTTAGTTGTTGGGGTTCTGCCTCCGCAAAGAAATCAACGCCCCAAAGACGTTCGAATGAACTGCAGACGACCACTGGAAAGTCAAGCGCGACCACGGCGCCTCGGCTTTTCTGAACCTGCGGCAACAACGATGGTTTGTAGCGCATGGAAACAAGGGCGTTCAGTGCTTGATTCAGCGCTTTATAAAATGGTTCAAGCTCCTGGCCCTTTTGCACATTCGACGCGAATAGCTTAGCTACCTTTGGGCTGTGCACTAAGTAATGATGCTTGTTGGTGTATTGGTTGCTATCAGGAAATATGCCTGAGGAGCAAACGAGTTTATGCGCTTCGCCCTGATGCTTGTCAGTGAACCAAAATACTGAATATGACGGGACATATTTGCATTCAATGAAAAGTCGAACGACGACATCACCTTGCCAATGCCCAAAGATGTTTTCTATTGGCCAAGACTTCTCAGCTATGAGGTCAATCTCCCGGGCCTTGTTCTGGGTTTGATCCATGTAGTAGGGGCTGATGGTTGTGTGCCAACCATCGCTTTGGAACCAACGCGCTACCTTTGCGTGGAAATTGTTGCCGCTTCCCTTTACAAGATCGACAACCTCTTTCGGTGTAGTCATCAGACGTTTCCTCCACTGAAAACTGTGACGCTCAACGCGTCATCTATCGAACGCTGACGCCGCTCATCACGGCGACCGTGGACGTAACCGGACTGGCTTTAGATACGCAATGTTCTTGTCGCATTTGATCTTCCCTGGTTGTTGGCTGTGCGCCGACACAGCATTGACTTCCCGTCGAAAGCGGCGCGCTGTGATGGATTCTGTGAGGTCTGCGCTGCCCTGCCAAGTGGGCTGCCACGAAATCGCTCGCACGCGACGCGCGGGTCTTACAGCGGTGGTCTGCGATCCGTCGTCTGGATAGCACGATGTTGCACAGGTGATCGCGTGGGATCCAATGTGGCGCAGAGAACTTGCGATTTCGACTCATCGACCAGACAATTGGATCCAATCAAGCGGAGTCACCCATGTTTCCCCTCAACCACTGGTACGTCGCCTGCACGCCCGACGAGTTCGCCGACAAGCCGCTGGGGCGCACCATCTGCGGCGAGCGCATCGTGTTCTATCGCGACGGGCAGGGCGCGGTGGTGGCGCTGGAGGACTTCTGCCCGCACCGGGGCGCGCCGCTGTCGCTGGGCAGCGTGCGGGATGGCCAGTTGGTGTGCGGGTATCACGGGCTGGTGATGGGTTGCAACGGCCACACGGTGGCCATGCCGGGCCAGCGGGTCGAGCGGTTTGCCGGGATCCGGCGCTACCCGGTGCAGGAGCGGCACGGCTTTGTCTGGGTCTGGCCGGGGGATGCGGCCCAGGCCAACGTGGCGGCGATCCCCGACTTTGTCTGGTCCGACAACCCCGAGTGGGCCTACGGCGGCGGGCTGTACAACATCGGCTGCGACTACCGGCTCATGGTCGACAACCTGATGGACCTGACGCACGAGACGTATGTGCACGCCACCAGCATCGGCCAGCCCGAGATCGACGAGACGCCGTGTGAGACGCTGCGCGAGGGTGACCAGGTCATCACCCGGCGCTTCATGAACGGCATCGGTGCGCCGCCGTTCTGGCAGATGGCGATGCGCATGAACGGCCTGGACCCCTCCGCCAAGGTGGACCGCTGGCAAGTGTGCCGCTTTACGCCGCCCAGCCACGTGATGATCGACGTGGGTGTGGCGCTGGCCGGCCACGGCGGGTTCGACGCACCGGCGCAGGTGAAGGCGTCGGCCACCGTGGTGGACTTCATCACGCCCGAGAACGAGACCTCGATCTGGTACTTCTGGGGCATGGCGCGGCACTTCAAGCCGCACGACGCCTCGCTCACCGCGCAGATCCGCGACGGCCAGGGCCGCATCTTTGCCGAGGACCGCGAGATGCTGGAGCGCCAGCAGTCCAACCTGCTGCACTGGCCGCGCCGCCGGCTGATGACGCTGAACATCGACGCGGGTGGCGCGCACGCGCGGCGCATCCTTGAAAAACTGGTGGCGGCGGAGCAGGCCGGTCAGGTCGATCAGACCGAGGGGCGCCCGGCCGCTGCCTGACGGCTGGCGTCGCAGGCGCCTTGACGTGGTGCTTGTCGAGGTATATCTTTTTGGTATCTATCATCCAGCGTCGGAGACCACCTGGTGGACACTGCCAAGCTTTTCTGGACCGGTCGCTCGCAGGCGGTGCGGCTGCCCAAGGACTTTCGCTTCGAGGGCGGCGAGGTGCGCATCCGTCGCCACGGGCAGGCCGTGATCCTCGAACCCATCGCCCAGGACTGGGCCTGGCTGGATGCACTGAGTGGTCCGCTGGACGCCGACTTCGAACAGGCCGCGGGTGAAGCCGCTCCGGCCCAGGAGCGCCCCGAGCTGGACAGCCTGTTCGGCTGACGCTGCTTCGAGCGTTGCCGCCATGCCCCGTGCCCCATGCCGATCACCCGTCGTCACCCGTGCGCCTGATCGGCACTGATTGGCTCACGCTGCCCGATGCCCTACCTGCTCGACACCAACGCGGTCATCGCGGTGCTCAACGATTCGGCTGGCCCGGTCGCCCGCCGCCTGCGCGCGCTGGCGCCCACCGATGTGGCCGTCAGCGTGGTCGTGATGCATGAGCTCTATTTCGGCGCCTGCAAGAGCCAGCGGCGGGCGCACAACCTCGCCCTGGTGGACGCGCTGCGTTTCGAGGTGCTCGCATTCGACACCGAGGATGCCCGCCACGCCGGTGACATCCGCGCCGGTCTGGCCGCCCAGGGCCGGCCGATCGGTGCCTACGACGTGCTGATCGCCGGACAGGCGCGCGCCCGTGGGCTGGTGCTGGTGACGCGCAACCTGCGCGAGTTCGACCGCGTGCCCGGACTGTCGACCGAGAACTGGCACGATGAGCCGACCGCCTGAAGCCGTGCGCCCAGGCGCCGAACCTGCCGCTGCGCCGCTGGCCCCGCCAGCGCGCACGCCCGGCACCAGCGTGGTCGCCGCGCTGCGCCAGCTCATCCTCGACGGTCGTTTTGCCGCCGGCGAACGTATGGCCGAGATCCCGGTGGCGCAGGCGCTGGGCGTGTCGCGCACCCCCGTGCGGCTGGCGTTTCGCTCGCTTGAACAGGAAGGCCTGCTGCAGCGTGTGGGCCCGCGCAGCCTGGTGGTGCGGCAGGTGTCGGACGACGATCTGCTGAGTGGCATCGAGGTGCGCGGCGTGCTCGAAGGCCTGGCCACGCGCCGCCTGGCCGAACGTGGCCTGGACGCCGCAACGCTCGCCACGCTGCAGGCCTGTCTGGACGAAGGCGACGCCGTACTGGCCGCCGGCCGGCTCGACGAGGAGCACATCGACCGCTGGAGCGCGCTCAACCTGCGCTTTCACCACACCATCGTGGCGGCCACCGGCAGCCGGGTGATTGCCGAGGCGATCGGCCGCAACAACCACCTGCCGTTTGCCTCGGCCGATTCCATCGTCATCGACCGCCAGGCGATCGAGCGTGAATACGAGAAGCTGCGCCTGGCCCAGGTGCAGCACCGCCTGATCGTCGACGCCCTGCAGCGGCGCGAATCGGCCCGCGCCGAGATGCTGATGCGCGAACACGCCTACATCGGCTTTCGTTATGCGATCGTCTGCGGGCCGACGGCGACACCTAACGCGACCCTTTCCAACGCGACCATGCCGGACGCGACCTCACCCGCCAACTCGACCACCAAGAAGGAGACAACATGACAGCCAGAGCCAACCCACCGTTTCGCGCCGACCATGTCGGCAGCTTTCTGCGCCCCAAGTTCTTGCTTGACGCGCGTGAGCAGTTTGCGCAAAAGGCCATCAGCGCCGCGCAGCTGCGCGAGGTGGAAGACCGCGCCATCACCGACATCGTCAAGTTCCAGGAGTCGATCGGCCTGAAGGGCATCACCGACGGTGAGTTCCGCCGCACTTATTTCCACATCGACTTTCTCGAACAGCTGGGCGGCGTGAAGACCGACATCCCGGTCACCATCCGCAAACCCGACGGCACCGAGGAGCTGGCGCCGCCGGTGATGCGGGTGATCGACAAGGTGCGCCACGTCAAGAACATCCAGCTGGCCGACTTCGAGTACCTCAAGAGCCAGGTGAGTGCGGGCCACACGCCCAAGGTGACGATCCCCAGCCCGACCATGCTGCACTTCCGCGGTGGGCGCGCGGGCATCAGCCGAGAGGCCTATCCCGAGCTCGACCCGGTGTTCTACGACGACGTGGCCAGGGCCTACGGCGAAGAGCTGCAAAGCCTGGCCGACGCCGGCTGCACCTATGTGCAGATGGACGACACCAACCTCGCCTATCTGTGCGACGACAAGATGCGCGAGGCCGCCCGCTCACGTGGTGACGACCCCAACGAACTGCCGCACCGCTACGCCGGTTTCATCAACAAGGTGGTGGCACACAAACCCGCCGGCATGACGCTGGTGATGCACCTGTGCCGTGGCAACTTCAAGAGCACACACGCGGCAGCGGGCAACTACGAGCCGGTGGCCGAGGCGCTGCTGTCCGAGATGCATCTGGACGGCTACTTCCTCGAATACGACGACGACCGTTCGGGCGACTTCCGCCCGCTGCGATTCCTGCCCAAAGGCAAGACCGTGGTGCTCGGCCTGGTGACGACCAAGTTCGACCAGATGGAGCACAAGGCCGACCTGCTGCGCCGCATCGACGAGGCCGCGAAATACGCGCCGCTGGACCAGCTGTGCATCAGCCCGCAGTGCGGCTTCTCGAGCACCGTGCACGGCAACAACATCCACGTCGAGGCGCAGCGCAACAAGCTGGCGCTGTGCATGGAAGTGGCGCAAGAGGTGTGGGGCGGGGTGTGAGCCGACACCTGATCCGGCCGGACTAACCCCAGCCCACGCAAGGTTCAAAGCGACTTGCGAACATGGGGATATGACACGTTTGCACCCCACCGCACCCAGTCGACGCCGCATGCTGGGCGTAACCGCCGCCGTGGCCAGTGTGGCCACCGCAGCGATTTTTGCAGGCTGCGCCACACTCGAAGAGCGCCAGCGTGCCTGGATCTTCCAGCCGTCCAAGGCGACCTGGGGCGGGGCGGTGGCCGCGTCCGAGGGCATGGACGAGGTCTGGATCGAGCACCAACCGGCAGAAGGCGGCACGGTACGGCTCAACGGCCTGTGGCTGGAGCAGCCACGCGCCGACGCGCCCGTGCTGCTCTACCTGCACGGCGCACGCTGGAACGTGCGGTCGAGTGCTTCACGCATGCGCCGCCTGCACAGCCTGGGTTTTGCCGTGCTCGGCATCGACTACCGCGGCTTCGGTGCCAGCACCGACACGCTGCCGTCCCAGGCCATGGCGGTGGAGGATGCCCGTGCCGCCTGGGACTGGCTGGCCCAGCATCATCCGGGGCGGCCGCACTACGTGTTCGGCCACTCACTCGGCGGCGCCATTGCGGTCGAACTGGCGGCGCAGGTCAAGGACGAGGCGGGTGTCATCGTCGAAGGTACGTTCACGTCCATCCCCGACGTGTTCTCCACCATGGCCTGGGGCTGGTTGCCGGTGGGCCCGCTCATCACGCAGCGTTTCGCCTCGATCGACAAGGTGGCCGAGATCGGCTCACCCCTGCTGGTGGTGCACGGCAGCAACGACCGACTGATCCCGCCGCACCTGGGCCGCGCCTTGTTCGACCAGGCCCGTGAGCCCAAACGTTTCGTGCTGGTCGAAGGTGGGTCGCACCACAACACCAACTCGGTGGGCCTGGACGCCTATCGCCAGGCTGTGGGCGAGTTGTTCGGGCTGCAGCCGCCGGGGTGATGTCGGCGGACGGTTTCCCTTGTCGTCGGCTCGCTCAGGCCTTGCGCGTCAGCTTCGGCGCCTTCTTGGCTATCGGCGGCGCCAGGTAGTTTTCGCTGGACACCACGCGCCGGCCGGTCTGGCTTTCGAGTTGCAGCCGCGCGCGTTTGGCAATGCCGCCGCCTGCCTGTGCTGCCGTCTTGTTGGCTGCCAGCCCTGTGGCATCGGTGTTCTCGGCGATCTGGCGCGTCGACAGTTCGGCCAGTGCGGTGAAGATCAACTCGGCCTCGGTCATGTGGTCACGCAGGTTGTGGCTCTTCAGACCCTTGAGCTGCTTGTGGTCCTTGACGCTCACCCCCGACCATTCCTGATGAATGATGTTGGTCAGGATGGCGAACTCGTTGCCTTCCTTGATGTCGTGCCCGCGCCAGTAGTCGGTCAGCTTGTTGCGCGTCTCCTGCCCCGTCATGCGCTGCTGGATCCACTTGTCGCTGCGCCCATGCTGCTGCCAGGTCTGGCGCGCGCGGTCCAGTGACAGGGCCGGGTCGGCCATCTCCTGCATGCGTTCGTAGCCGACCTTGGCCAGCCAGAGCTTGATGGGTTCGGCCTTGGGGCTGGGCACCGACTGAACCAGTCTCAGCAAGGTCTGGGCGGTAGCCACGTCGGTGAGCCTCTGCTTGCCGTCCGCCGCCGGCATCTTCAACTGGTGACAGCTTGTCACCAGTTGGCTGCCTTCCTTGTTGAGCCTACGCTTGAGTTGGTTCCAGTATTTGCGCGCAGTCAGATCGTCCGCCTGCTGCGTCAGCACCTGCACCACATCGACTACCGAGAACCACCAGATCTCGGTGGCTTCGTCGTACACACGGCGGATTTCTTGTCCGTCGAACTGGGCCGGCAATATCTTCACGGTTCACCTCCCTTCACCAAGCCACGCTGCGCCTCTCTCAGGTCCCGAACATCGCCACCAGGGTCTGGCGCACCAGGGCCAGCGTCGGGGCTCGCAGCGCGCCCATACGTTTGACGAGTCGCACCCGGTCGAGGGTGCGGATCTGGTCCAGCACGATCAGGCCCTGCTTGCCCTGAAAAGTCAGTGGCACCCGAAAGGCGGCCGGCCGCGATCCCGTCGTCATCGGTGCCACGATGACGGTGCGCAGATGCGCGTTCATCTCGTCCGGCGAGATCACCACACAGGGGCGCGTCTTCTGGATCTCGCTGCCCACCGTGGGGTCGAGCTGGGCCAGCCAGATGTCGCCGGCTTTCATCACCACACCAGATCGGCGTCGCCTTCGTTGGCCACCTCGGGCCAGACCAGTGCGTCGTCACCGTGCTCGGCCACACGACGTGCATCGTCGGCCCAACCCTCGCGCGGATTGCGGCGTACGGCGCGAATCTCGATCACCCCGTCGCGCACCTGAAGGTCGGCCGTGCCTTCCAGCCCCAGCTGCGCCAGGATGGGCTTGGGTATCAGCACACCTTGCGAATTGCCCATCTTGCGGATCGCGACTTCCATGGCTTGCTCCTCATGCCGAAGTAAGCACAATGGTAGCACCGGCGCCTAGGCCGGCAGCTGGTGCCGCAGCCGGCTACTGGCACTGCGCATGCCTTGTGTCGTGGCGTGCGGCGAGCGTCACGGCAGGGCTGGACACGTTGCCGAGCCTCATGCCGCTCAGAGCGCCACCACCCCGGCTCCGCCGTCGTACAAGGCCTTGACCTTGTCCGCCCGGTTGGTCAGCACTGCGCGCTGGTTGATGTAGCCCTTGTCGGTGATCTCGCCGGCGTCGACGCTGGGTGGGGCATCGAGCACCAGGGCGCGGCCGACACGTTGCGACGAGCCGCCGCCGTCTGCCGCCATCGCCTTCAGGCCGGCGGCGATGTGGGCGGCGAACTGGTCGGGCGTCAGGTTCTTGGCCGACGGGGTGGGGAAGAGCAGCAGGCCGACTTCCTCGCGGTCGTGGCCCGTCACCACCGCGTCGGACACATGCGGCGCAAAGGCGCTCACGGCCCGCACACGCAGCGTGCCCACACTCACCCAGGTGCCGCTCATGAGCTTGAAGTCTTCGGCGACGCGGCCGTCGAACATCACGCCGCGTTCGGGGCGGGCGTCCTCGACCAGGCGGCCGGCGTCGCCGATGCGGTAGTAGCCCTCGTCGTCGAAGGCCGCTGCGGTGACGTCAGGCGCGTTGCGGTACTGCTCGAAGATCGACGGACCACGCACGCGCATCTCGAGCTTGCCGCCGTTGGGCACGAACTTGAGGTCCACGCCAGGCAGCGGCAGGCCGATGCAGCCGGCGCGGTCGAGCTTCCAGTGCACGGTGGTGGCGGCCGGTGCGGTTTCGGTCGAGCCCCAGCTCGACGTGAACCACAGCGGGCGTTGGGTGCCGCCGTGGCGCACGCTGCGGGCCACGACTTCGAGGCGTTCCCACAGGCTTTGCGGCAGCGCGGCGCCGGCGTAGAAGATGCCTTCGAGGCGGCTGAAGAAGGCCTGGGCAAAACTCGGGTCACTCTCCAGCGTGGGCAGCAGCATGTCGAAGCCGCGCGGCACATTGAAGAAGAAGTTGGGCCGCACCTCGCGCAGGTTGGCGATGGTCTTGTCGACGGCGCCCGGCGCGGGACGGCCTTCGTCGACATGCAGGCTGCCGCCATGCGACAGCACGAGGTTGAAGTTGTGATTGCCGCCGAAGGTGTGGCTCCAGGGCAGCCACTCCAGGAGGTGCAGCGGATGGCGCACGACGAAGGGCCAGGCCTGCGAGATCATCTGCTGGTTGGCGCAGAGCATGCGGTGGGTGTTGATCACCACCTTGGGCACACCCGTCGAGCCCGAGGTGAGCAGGTACTTGGCCGGTGTCTCGGGGCGAATGGCGGCAAAGGCTTCCATCACCAGCGGGCCGTCGAAGCGCTGCAGCAACGAGTCGAAGCTGTGTGCCCCGTCGAACTGCTGCGCGTTGCTGCTGAAGACCACCGGCACCCGCCGTGCGCCGTGCCATGTCTCGATGGCCTTGCCGTACACCGCCGGGTCGCTGGCGTAGATCAGGCCGGGCTGCAGGGCGTTGAGGATGGCGTGGATCTTCGAGTGGTCTTGTGTGAGGCGGCAATACGCACTCGACACGGTGCAGACCACCCGGCCCAGATGCATGGTGGCCAGCGCCAGCAGCGCATGGTCGACCGAGTTGTCCGACAGCACGACCACCGGCTTGGACGCCGGCAACTGCAGGTCCAGCAGCGCCTGCGCCAGCTGGCCCACGGCGGTGCGGGCCTGCTGGTAACTCACGCGTCGCCAGCCCAAGCTGCCGTCGGCCTGCGGTGGCACGCTGGTCGAGCGTTCGGCCAGGAACAAGGCGTCGGGCTTGATGGCGGCCCAGTGTTCGAGCCAGTCACCCACACAGCGTGCAAACGGCTGCAGCGCCTCGGGTGAACGCAGCACGAAGGCGCCGTTGCCCAGGTCTTCACGCACGACCCGCGGTGGCGCCAGGCTCGCCGCGTCGTCGAACAACATCAGATCCATGTTCTTGTCTCCTCACACACCCAGATAGGACGCGAGTTCGGCGCTGCGAGCCAGGTCGTCCGAGCGGCCCTGCAGCACGACGCGGCCCTTTTGCAGCACCACCAGGCGATCCGATTCGGCGCACACCTTGCGGTAGTCGCGGTCGACCACCAGCGTGGCGATGCCGCTGGCGCGGATCTTCGAGATCACGCGCCAGATCTCGGCCACGATCAGCGGCGCCAAGCCTTCGGTGGCTTCGTCGAGCACGATGGCGCGGGGCTGCGTGAGCAGGGCGCGGCCGATCGACAACATCTGCTGCTCGCCGCCCGAGAGCTGTGAGCCCAGGTTGGTGAGGCGTTCACCCAGGCGCGGAAAGGTGTCGAGCACACGTTCGTAGCTCCAGCCCGAGGGGCCGTCGGGCGCGGGCTTCCCGGCCATCACCAGGTTCTCGCGCACGGTGAGGTTGGGGAAGATGCCCCGGCCTTCGGGCACATAGGCGATGCCTTGTTTGGCGATCTCGTGTGCCGCGGCGCGCGACATGTCGCGGCCATCGATCTGCACCGTGCCCTGGCGCTGCTTCACGTGGCCGAGCAGGCTGCGGATGAGCGTGGACTTGCCCATGCCGTTGCGGCCTAGCAGGCCGACGGTTTCGCCGGCGGCGAGGCTGAAGTCGATGCCGTGCAACACATGGCTCGAGCCGTACCAGGCCATCACGCCGCTGGCCTGGATGATGGGCGCGCTGCTCATAAGGTGTGGCCTCCGAGGTAGGCGTTTTGCACGTCACGGTTGGCGCGCACCTCGTCGGGTGTGCCGGTGGCGATGACGGCGCCGTTGACCATCACGGTGATGCGGTCGGCCACGGCGAACACGGCGTCCATGTCGTGTTCGACCAGCAGGATGGCGTGTCCCTGCTTCAGGCTCAGCAGCAGCGCCAGCATACGGGCGGACTCTTCGGCGCCCATGCCGGCGAGTGGTTCGTCCAGCAACAACACACGCGGCGCGGTGGCCAGGCACATGGCAATCTCGAGCTGGCGCTTCTGGCCATGCGCCAGGCTGTTGGCCGGGCGGTCGGCCAGGGCGGCGAGTCCGGCGCGCTCCAGCGCGTTGTCGGCCTGCTGGTTGCTGTAGCGGCAGGCCTCGGCGCTTTGCCACCAGGCCCAGGGCCTCTGCTGCTTGGCTTGCGCCGCCAGACGGCAGTTCTCGCGCACGCTCAGCGGCAGGAAGATGTTGTTGCGCTGGTAGCTGCGGCCGATGCCGGCCTGCGCCAGGCGAGGTTGTGGCCAGCCCTTGACGCTTTGCCCATCGAGCAACAACTCACCGCTGCTGGGAGCGATCTCGCCCGACAGCAGGTTGATGAGTGTGGACTTGCCGGCGCCGTTGGTGCCGATCACGGCATGGATCTCGCCCACCTGCAGGGCGACCCAGACCTGGTCGACCGCCACCAGCGCACCGAAGCGCCGGCTGATGGCGCGTGCCTCGAACACGGCGCTGTGGCCGGCATCCGGGTCACCCGCACGGGCTTGCACGGCGTTCATGAGCGGGCCTCCGGCGCTGTTGGGGTAGTCGAGGCGACGCTTGCCGTGGCGGTGGTGTCGGCGTTGGTGGTGCTGGCGGGTGTCGCACTGGCTGCTGCCTTGCCCGCTTTGCCGCCCATCAGCCGCTTGACCATGCCGACCAGGCCCATCAGCCCCTGCGGCAACACCGCCACCGAGACGATGATGAAACCACCCAGCAACAATTGCCAGTGCCGGGTCAGCGCCTGGAACCACTCACCCAGCAGCACGAAGGCAAAGGCCCCGGCCACCGCGCCGCCCAGGCTGCCCAGGCCGCCCAGGATGATCATCACCAGCGCGTTGCCACTCTGGTGCCAGCCCAGGATCTCGGGTGTGACGAAGCCGTATTGCACGGCGTACAGAAAACCCGCCAGCCCGGCCAGCTTGCCGGCGAAGACAAAGGCGGCCCACTTGTACAGAACGGTCGGGAAACCGGCCGCACGCATGCGTTGTTCGTTGTGTTTGATGCCCACCAGCGCATGGCCGAAACGTGAACGCAGCACCTGCGCCATCAGCGCGATGCCCAGCACCAGTGCACCGAGCACGAACCAGTAGAACTGGCGCGGCTGGTCGAGGTCGATCCAGCGCCAGCTGCCGATCGCAAAGTCGGGTTTGAAGTAGACATAGGCGCCGTCGCTGCCGCCGGCGATGCGGGTGTCGTGGAAGACGAAGAACACCAGCTGCGTGAACGCCAGCGTCACCATGATGAAGTAGATGCCCTTGGTACGCATCACCAGCGCGCCGATCACCGCAGCCAGCACGGCGGCCGCAGCCACCGCGGCCACCAGCAGCAGCCAGCCATTGCCGGCTTCACTCATGGGGGCCAGCATGGCCACGGTGTAGCCACCCAGGCCGAAGAAGGCCGAATGGCCCAGGCTGACGAGGCCGGTGTAACCCACCAGCAGCTGTAGGCTGGCAGCGAACAACGCCAGGATCATCACCTTGGTGACCAGCTCGGTGTGGAACTTGGAGCCGATGGGCTCGGGCAGCAGTGGAAAGATCGCCAGCAGCGCAAACAGCGCCAGCCAGGCGATCAGGCGGGTGTGAGAAGTCATGTGCTCAACCTGCCTTGAACAGGCCTTCGGGCCGCCACAACAACACGAGGGCCATGGCCAGGTAGACCATGGCGCCGGAGCCTTCCTGCCAGAACACCTTGCCGAAGGTGTCGACGAAGCCGATCAGCAGGGCCGCCACCATGGCACCCTTGATCGATCCGATGCCGCCGATCACGACGATCACGAAACACAGGATCAGCACCGAGTCGCCCATGCGCGGGTACACCGACGCCAGCGGCGCCGCGATCATGCCGGCCAGCACGGCCAGCGCCACACCGGCGGCAAACACCAGGCGGTAGAGCTGCTGGATGTTGATGCCCAGGGCCTGCACCATCTCGCGGTTGGTCGAGCCGGCGCGCACCATCATGCCGAGCTTGGTTTGTTTGATGACCCAGGCGATGCCGCCAGCCACCAGCAGGCAGATCACCGACACCGCCAGGCGGTAGACCGGATACGTCATGCCGTTGCCGATGGCGATGCTGCCCGACAACCACTGCGGAATCGTCACGCCGTGCACGTCGTCACCCAACGTGAGACTGCGCAACTCCTCGAACACCAGGATCAGGCCGAAGGTCAGCAGCACCTGCTGCAGGTGTTCACGCTCGTACAGAAACGCAAAGAAGGCCCACTCGAGCAGGTAGCCGAAAGCGACAGCCAGCACCACACCCAGCGGCAGCGCAATCATCAGGTTGCCGGTCAGCCCCGCCAGCCAGAAGGCCAGGTAGGCGCCGATCATGTAGAAGCTGCCGTGGGCGAGGTTGATCACGCCCATGATGCCGAAGATCAGCGTCAGCCCCGATGCCACCAGGAACAGCAGCAGTCCGTACTGCACGCTGTTCAGGCACTGGATCAGGAAGGTGGTCAGGTCCATCGGGGCTCGGGCTCTGTCTTACATCTTGCAGCCGCGGGCCGGGTCGGCCAGGGCTTGAACCGCGACGCCTTGGTTCTTGTTTTCCTTGCCCACCACCTTGCGCAGGTAGATGTCCTGCACCGGGTTGTGCGCCTTGCTCAGCGTGAAGGCGCCGCGCGGGCTGTCGATCTTGGCGGCTTCGATGCCCTTGACCAGGCCGTCGCGGTTCTTCAGGTCACCCTTCACGGCGTTCACGCCGGCGGCCAGCATCTGGGCGGCGTCGTAGCCCTGCACGGCGTAGACGTCGGGTTGCAGCTTGTAGGTCTTGGCGTATTGCAGGGTGAAGGCCTGATCCTTCTTGTTGGTCAGGTCGTCGGCGTAATGCAGCGTGGTGAGCAGGCCTTCGGCGTCCTTGCCCTGGGCTTCGAGCGTGCCGTCGGTCAGGAAGCCGGGGCCGACCAGGGCGATCTTGTCCTTCAGGCCGGCGGCTGCGAAGTCCTTCACCAGCTTGACGGCGCCGCCACCGGCGAAGAAGGTGTAGACCACGTCGGGCTTGATCGAGGCGATCTCGGTCAGCAGTGCCTGGAACTCGACGTTGGGGAAGGGCAGGGTCAGCTCCTTCACCACCTTGCCACCACCGGCCTCGAAACCTTCCTTGAAGCCGCCGACGGATTCGTCACCGGCGGCGTATTTCCAGGTCAGCGTGACGGCGGTCTTGTATTTCTTGTCGGCCGCGACCTTGCCCATGGCAAAACCCGGCTGCCAGTTCGAGAAGCTGCTGCGGAAGATGTTGGGCGCACACAGCGGGCCGGTCACGACGTTGGCGCCGGCGTTGGGGATGATGAGCAGCGTGTTGTTGTCCTTGGCCACCTTGGCCATGGCCATCACCACACCCGAGTGCACGGTGCCGACCATCACGTCGACGTTGTCGCGCTTGACCAGCTTGTTGGCGTTGTCGGCCGCCTTGGCCGGGTCGGACTCGTCGTCGACCTTGACGTATTCGACGGTCTTGCCGGCGAGCTTGCCGCCTTGTTCGTCGATGTACTGGCGAAACCCGTTCTCGATGGCCACACCCAGTGCAGCGTAGGTGCCGGTGTACGGCAGCATGAAGCCGACCTTGATCTTCTCTTGCGCCGATGCCGAGCCGGCAAAGGTGGACAAGGCAAGGGTGGCCAGGGCGGCCAGGGCGGTGAGGTGACGACGGTGGTGCATGAGGGTCTCCTGGAGTCGGCCGCTGTCAATGCGCGGCTGGTTGGTGCAAGGTGATGGCGTACCGGGTGATTGTCTGACCGCCCCGGTGGCCGGCGAATTGTGCGGGAGGTGCAAGCGCCCACACATCGGTGCAGGTGCCGGGGTGTTGCGCTGCGGCCCGCCGCCGCTTTCAGCGTGGTCGGCCATGTGCCGGCCGGTCGTCGATCGACTGCCGGGCGGTGATCGGCCCGGTGTGTCAGCGGCCGTTGTTTTCGAGTTCGCGCAGCTTGAAGCGCTGGATCTTGCCGGTGGCCGTCTTGGGCAGGTCGGTGACGAACTCGATGTAGCGCGGGTACTTGTAGGGCGCCAGGCGGTCCTTGACGAAGGCCTTGAGCTCCGCCTCGTCGGCCGACACACCGTTCTTGAGCACGACGTAGGCCTTGGTCTTGGTGAGGCCGTCGGCGTCGATCTTGCCGATCACGGCGGCCTCCAGCACCGCCGGATGCTGCACCAGCGTTGCTTCGACCTCGAAGGGGCTGACGTAGATGCCGCTGACCTTGAGCATGTCGTCGCTGCGGCCCGAGTAGGTGTAGCTGCCGTCGCTGTTCTTGACGTATTTGTCGCCGCTCTTGGTCCAGCCGCCCTGGAAGGTGTCGCGTGTCTTCGCGCGGTTGCCCCAGTACATCATGGCTGCCGAGGGGCCATGGATGTAGAGGTCGCCGGGTTCACCGTCGGGCACCGGGCCGCCGTCTTCGCCGCGCAATTCGATCTCGTAGCCCGGCACCGGCCAGCCGGTGGTGCCGTAACGCACCTTCTCGGGTGTGTTGCTCAGGAAGATGTGCAGCATCTCGGTCGAGCCGATGCCGTCGACGATGTCCACACCGAAATGGCGCTTGAAACGTTCACCGATCTCGGCCGGCAGGGCCTCGCCGGCTGATGAGGTCAGGCGCATGGCCACGGCGTCGCGTGCGGGCAGAGCCGGGTGCGCCAACATCCCTGCAAAACCCGTCGGCGCGCCGTAGAACACGGTCGGCTTGGGCGCGCCGCCAGCGCCTGTCCAGCGCTTGAAGACGGCCTCGGGTGTGGGCCGTTCAGCCATCAGGAGGGTGGTGGCGCCCACACTCATCGGGAAGGTGAGACCGTTGCCCAGGCCGTAGGCAAAGAACAACTTGGCGGCCGAGAAACACACGTCGTCTTCGCGCAGTTTCAGCACACCCTTGCCGTACAACTCGCAGGTCCAGTACGGGTTGGCGTGGGAGTGGACCGTGCCCTTGGGCCGGCCGGTCGAGCCCGACGAATAGAGCCAGAAGGCCGGGTCGTCTGCGCCGGTGCCAGCCGGCCGGGCCATGGGGGTGTGAGCGTCGAGGTATGCCTCCAACTCCACCTCGGACGGATGCAGCGGCGCCTGCGGGCGCGCCACGATGACCTTGCCGACCTCGTGATCCGACTTGACCATGGCGGCGGTCAGGATCGGCAACAACGTGCCCGACACCAGCACGGCCTGGGCTCGCGAGTGTTCGAGCATGTAGGCGTAGTCGTCGGCTGTGAGCAGGGTGTTGACGGCCACCGGCACCAGGCCGGCGTAGATGGCACCCAGAAAACTCACCGGCCAGTCGTTGCAGTCCTGCATGAGCAGCAGCACACGTTCCTCGCGCCGGATGCCCTGGGCCCGCAGGCCGGTGGCCAGGCGGCGGGCGCGTTCTTCGAGCGCGGCGTAGCTCAGCGTGCCCAGGTCGTCGATGAATGCAGCACGGGCGCCGCGCTCGGCGTTGGCCTGGAACAGGTGCTGCGCGAAATTGAAACGTTCGCCAGGGGCGGGCGGCGGGGTGTGGCTCATGGAAGTCTCCGGGCGATCTGGTGCGGGTCGGGGCGGCGCCGGTCATCTGCGCTGGATGGCGGCCTCGGGTGGTGCTGGCAGCTGTGGCTGGCGGGCTGGCGTCGTGGCGTCAGCGCGTGAAGTCGATCTTGCCGTCGGGCAACAAGTACAGCACCAGGGCGCGGCCCCGGCTGACGGTGGGGCGATGCGCGCTGCCGGGCGGGCAGACCAGCCAGCCGGCGGGGCGGCCGTCGAACAGGGCGTCACCGTCGATCGGCATGATCAGGTCGATCTCGCCGTTCGGGTGGGCATGGTGCGGGCCGGCAATGTCTTGCATGTCGACCACGTCGACCGAAAAGCCGTGCAGTTCGGGCTGCGGCTTGAAGACGCGGCCATATTTGATGCCGCCGCCTTCACGGTCACACAACCATCCGGCGGCCACACCGTCGCGGCAGGCTTGCGCCAGTTGTGTGTAGCTGGCGCTGCCAGCGCCGTGTTCGCTGTTGAGCCAGCGGTCGAGGTCGGCGTCGAGTGGGCGAGCTGCAATCTGCGCCGTGAGGGTGGCGATGGCTGCGTGGAAGTCGTCTTTGGTCATCACGGTGCGTGCCTCATCGGGACTGTGAGAATGGCGGGAGTTGCAGCCAGGCGGCTTATGCATTATTGTGCTTGTCGTTGAACGATAGGCCCCAGGATGGGTGGTGTCAAGCACTATACTGCACATCAAGGGTTTCCATGGAGGGCAGCCTGGTGCTGCTTTCACGCCCGTCATCGGGACGAACAAGGACTACCGTGAGCTGGAACGACCCTGCGTCAGCAGTGACCGACGCGACCCGCGCAGGTGTTGCAGACACGGCGGCGGACAAGAATCCCCTGTTGGTGGCGCTGGGTGAGCGTGTGCGCAATCTTCGTGCGCGCCGTGGCCTGACGCGCAAGGCCGTGGCCCAGGTGGCCGAGGTGTCCGAGCGGCATCTGGCCAATCTCGAATACGGCATCGGCAACGCATCCATCCTGGTGCTGCAGCAGGTGGCGCGGGCGCTGCAATGTTCGTTGGCCGAGTTGCTCGGTGACGTGACGACGATCTCACCCGAGTGGTTGCTGATCCGCGAACTGCTCGAACATCGCAACGAGGCCGAACTCCGGCGCGCCCGCCTGGCACTTGGCGAAATGTTCGGCACCGGTGGTGATGTGACGGCGCGCAGCAACCGCATCGCGCTGATCGGCCTGCGCGGCGCCGGCAAGACCACGCTTGGGCAGATGCTGGCGGATGATCTCGGCTACTCGTTCGTCGAACTCAGCCGCGAGATCGAGAAGTTCGCCGGTTGCCAGATCAGCGAGATCCACAACCTGTACGGCACCAATGCCTATCGGCGCTACGAGCGGCGTGCCCTCGAAGAGGCGATCCAGATCTACCCCGAGGCCGTGATCGCCACCCCCGGCGGGCTGGTGTCCGACGCCGCGACGCTCAACCTGCTGCTCTCACATTGCTACACGGTGTGGCTGCAGGCCGAGCCGGAGGAACACATGCGACGTGTGGCCGCACAGGGCGATCTGAGGCCCATGGCGGCCAGCCGCGAGGCGATGGACGATCTGCGCCGCATCCTGACCGGGCGCGCCGCGTTTTATTCGAAAGCCGACATGGTGTTCGACACCAGTGGCGCTCCGCTGGCCGAGACTTTTCAGGCGTTGCGGTCCAGGGTACGAGAGGCCTTGCACCTCATCCCAACCTGATTTGTGGCGCCATTGCGGCAGCCTCGCGCGGCGCCAATACCTCGTTTCTGAGGGGTCGTGGCCCGAAATGAAAAAGTTGACGCGTTGTCCCCACAGTTGACGCGTGTTAACAACTGCACACTCTCTGCTCCACCATTCGTGACGGAATCGAGGCTATCGTCCGCACATCGGCTGGTTATTGATCGGCCACCTGACGGAGTTCGGACATGGCACCCACCACATTGCAGCCTTCCCTGTACGACACATTCACCGGCCTGCTTCGGCTGGTGCTGGTGGTTCTGGCGGTTCCCGCCGTCTTGGCGGGCGCTGCCGCGGCCTGTGTTGTCCTGGTGGTCGGTGCACCGCTGGTGTTGGGCAAACGGCTGTTGCGCCAGATGAAGTTGGCCGCGAGCAGCCCGACCTGGGTGACTCCCAACGCACTCTGAACCTGACAACACTCTCGCGGGGTTGTGGTGCCCGCGCAGTGGCAGGCGCTGCAATCGGATCCGAGGTTGGACAAACAGGTGGCAACCCCGAGTTGCCGACCGCAAAAGACAAAGGGCAACCAGTGGTTGCCCTTTTTTCTTGCCCCCTCGTTCGAGGGCCCTCATTCGAGGGGTGAACTGCGAGACTCGCCCGCAATTCGAATCGATTTGACCGCTTATTGCAGCTTGATCTCGACGTCCACACCGGCCGGCAGGTCGAGCTTCATCAGCGCGTCCACGGTCTTGTCGGTCGGGTCGACGATGTCCATCAGGCGCTGATGGGTGCGGATCTCGAACTGGTCGCGTGACGTCTTGTTGACATGTGGCGAACGCAGAATATCGAAGCGTTGCATGCGGGTCGGCAGAGGCACGGGGCCCTTGACGATGGCGCCGGTGCGCTTGGCGGTGTCGACGATCTCGAGAGCCGACTGGTCGATCAGCTTGTAGTCGAAGGCCTTCAGGCGGATGCGGATCTTTTGTTTCGCTGACATGTGAATTCCTCTGGTTCAGTGGGATGAGTCCATCCCCGGGGTGCGCGAGCAGAGCTCGGCAGACCCGGGGTCGGCCGCGGCGAGCCGCGGCCGGGCCTCACATGTCACTCGATGATCTTGGCGACGACGCCGGCGCCGACGGTACGGCCACCTTCGCGGATCGCGAAGCGCAGGCCTTCTTCCATGGCGATCGGGGCGATCAGCTTGACGGTGATCGACACGTTGTCGCCCGGCATGACCATTTCCTTGTCCTTGGGCAGCTCGATGGCGCCGGTGACGTCGGTCGTGCGGAAGTAGAACTGCGGGCGGTAGTTGTTGAAGAACGGCGTGTGGCGGCCGCCTTCTTCCTTGCTCAGCACGTAGATCTCGCCGGTGAAGTGGGTGTGCGGCTTGATGCTGCCGGGCTTGCACAGCACCTGGCCGCGCTGCACGTCTTCACGCTTGGTGCCGCGCAGCAGGATGCCGACGTTGTCGCCAGCCATGCCCTGGTCGAGCAGCTTGCGGAACATCTCGACGCCGGTGCAGGTGGTGAGTTGTGTGGCGCTGATGCCCACGATCTCGATGCCTTCGCCGACCTTGATGATGCCGCGTTCGACGCGACCGGTCACGACGGTGCCACGACCCGAGATCGAGAACACGTCTTCCACCGGCATCAGGAAGGCGCCGTCCACGGCGCGCTTGGGCAGGGGGATGTAGGTGTCCAGCGCTTCGGCCAGCTTGAAGATGGCCTGTTCGCCCAGGGGACCCTTGTCGCCTTCGAGGGCGAGCTTGGCGCTGCCGTGCACGATGGGGGTGTCGTCACCAGGGAAGTCGTACTTGCTGAGCAGTTCGCGCACTTCCATTTCGACGAGCTCGAGCAGTTCGGCGTCGTCGACCATGTCGCACTTGTTCAGGAACACGATGATGTACGGCACACCGACCTGACGGGCCAGCAGGATGTGCTCGCGGGTCTGGGGCATGGGGCCGTCGGCAGCCGACACGACGAGCACGGCGCCGTCCATCTGGGCCGCGCCGGTGATCATGTTCTTGATGTAGTCGGCGTGACCCGGGCAGTCCACGTGAGCGTAGTGGCGGTTGGCCGTTTCGTACTCGACGTGGGCGGTGTTGATCGTGATGCCGCGGGCCTTTTCTTCGGGCGCTGCGTCGATCTGGTCGTAGGCCTTGGCCTCGCCGCCGAACTTGAGCGACAGCACGGTCGTGATCGCCGCGGTCAGCGTGGTCTTGCCGTGGTCCACGTGGCCGATGGTGCCCACGTTGACGTGCGGCTTGGTACGTTCGAATTTGCCTTTTGCCATTTCAGAAACTCCATATCAAAGAGCATTGCCAGTGGACGGTTTAAGGTTTCCGCTCGGGCGTTGGTACCGATGCCACTGGCAGCACCGGTCGCCGCAAGCGAAGACCAGGGAATTGAGGCGAGCGCCCGAAGGCGCTCGCAGGTGTGTAGGCTTACTTGCCGCGCGCCGTGATGATGGCGTCGGCCACGTTCTTCGGAGCTTCGCTGTAGTGCTTGAACTCCATCGTGTACGTGGCACGGCCTTGCGACATCGAACGCAGCGTGGTCGAGTAGCCGAACATCTCCGACAGCGGCACTTCGGCCTTGATGACCTTGCCGCCGCCGGGCATGTCGTCCATGCCCTGCACCATGCCGCGACGTGACGACAGGTCGCCCATCACCGAGCCGGCGTAGTCTTCGGGCGTCTCGACTTCCACGGCCATCATCGGCTCGAGGATGACCGGGCTGGCCTTGCGCATGCCGTCCTTGAAGCCCAACGAGGCGGCCATCTTGAAGGCGTTTTCGTTCGAGTCGACTTCATGGTACGAACCGAAGGTCAGTGTGACCTTCACGTCCACCACCGGGAAGCCGGCCAGCACGCCGTTCGGCAGCGTGTCGATCAGGCCCTTTTCCACAGCGGGGATGAACTCGCGCGGCACCACGCCGCCCTTGATGGCGTCGACGAACTCGAAGCCCTTGCCCGGTTCCTGCGGCTCGACCTTGAGCACCACGTGACCGTACTGGCCCTTGCCGCCCGACTGGCGCACGAACTTGCCTTCCACATCGGCCACGGCCTTGCGGATGGTCTCGCGGTAGGCCACCTGCGGCTTGCCGACGTTGGCCTCGACACCGAACTCGCGCTTCATGCGGTCGACGATGATTTCGAGGTGCAACTCGCCCATGCCCGAGATGATGGTCTGGCCCGATTCTTCGTCGGTCTTGACGCGGAACGACGGGTCTTCCTGAGCCAGACGGCCCAGGGCGATGCCCATCTTTTCCTGGTCGGCCTTGGTCTTGGGTTCGACGGCTTGCGAAATGACCGGCTCGGGGAAGATCATCTTCTCGAGCGTGATGATCGAGCTCGGATCGCACAGGGTTTCGCCCGTGGTCACGTCCTTCAGGCCCACGCAGGCGGCGATGTCACCGGCCAGAATTTCCTTGATTTCCTCACGCTGGTTGGCGTGCATCTGCAGGATCCGGCCGATACGTTCCTTCTTGCCGCGGATCGGGTTGTAGACCGAGTCGCCCGACTTCAGCACGCCCGAGTAGACACGCACGAAGGTCAGCTGGCCGACGTAGGGGTCGGTCATCAGCTTGAAGGCCAGCGCGGCGAACTTCTCTTCATCGGTGCGATGGCGCACGACCGGCTTGTCGTCGTCGTCGGTGCCGGGCACCGGCGGGATGTCGGCCGGTGACGGCATGAAGTCGATGACGCCGTCGAGCATGCGCTGCACACCCTTGTTCTTGAACGCGGTGCCGCAGAACATCGGCTGGATCTCGGCAGCGATGGTGCGCGTGCGGATGCCGAGCTTGATCTCGGCTTCGGTCAGTTCACCCGTCTCGAGGTACTTGTTCATCAGGTCTTCGCTGGACTCGGCAGCTGCCTCGACCATGTTTTCGCGCCACTTCTGGGCGTCGGCCAGCAGCGCCGCAGGGATTTCCTCGTAGTTGAACTTCATGCCCTGCGAGGCTTCGTCCCAGATGATGGCTTTCATCTTGCCGAGGTCGATCACACCGGTGAAGGTGTCTTCGGCGCCGATGGGGATGACGATGGGCACGGGGTTGGCCTTCAGGCGCGTCTTCATCTGGTCATAGACCTTGAAGAAGTTGGCACCCGTCCGGTCCATCTTGTTCACGAAGGCAAGACGCGGCACCTTGTACTTGTTGGCCTGGCGCCAGACGGTCTCGGACTGCGGCTGCACGCCGCCCACGGCGCAATACACCATGCAGGCGCCGTCGAGCACACGCATCGAGCGTTCGACTTCGATGGTGAAGTCGACGTGGCCCGGGGTGTCGATGATGTTGATGCGGTGTTCGGGGAAGGACAGGTCCATGCCCTTCCAGAAACAGGTTGTGGCAGCGGAGGTGATCGTGATCCCGCGTTCCTGTTCCTGTTCCATCCAGTCCATGGTGGCTGCGCCGTCATGGACTTCACCGATCTTGTGGTTCACACCGGTGTAGTAGAGGATGCGCTCGGTCGTCGTGGTCTTGCCGGCATCGATGTGCGCAGAGATACCGATGTTGCGGTAGCGCTCGATGGGGGTCATGCGGGACATGGTTCACTCCAAATGCAGGGGCCGCCCCCGGGTTGGTGACAACCCTGAGTGCGGCCTGGGGGCTCGGTCAGCCTGGTGAGGCTCGGATCAGAAACGGAAGTGCGAGAACGCCTTGTTGGCTTCAGCCATGCGGTGCACTTCGTCGCGCTTCTTCATCGCACCGCCGCGGCCTTCGCAGGCTTCCAGCAGTTCGTTGGCCAAACGCTGGGCCATCGACTTCTCGCTGCGCTTGCGCGCAGATTCCTTCAACCAGCGCATGGCCAGGGCCATCCGGCGGATGGGGCGAACTTCCACGGGAACTTGGTAGTTCGCACCACCGACGCGGCGGCTCTTGACTTCGACCATCGGCTTGACGTTGTTCAGCGCGGTCAGAAAGATCTCCAGCGGATCCTTGCCGGCCTTCTTCTCGACCTGCTCGAGTGCGCCATAAATGATGCGCTCGGCAACGGCCTTCTTGCCCGATTCCATGATGACGTTCATGAACTTGGACAGATCGACCGAACCGAACTTCGGATCAGGCAGTATGTCCCGTTTGGGGACTTCGCGACGACGTGGCATTTCTCTTCCTCTCGGTGCTTCAGTTGGCTGGGCTTTCGGCCCGGCCGCGGGGATCGACGGTGACTTCTGGCGACCACCCACTTACTCGGGGGCAGACCGTTGAACGGTCGGCTGGCCCGCTGTTTCGCCGCTTGGCCTTGCGGCCGCCTGGCGAGGCGATGGCCTGACGGATCAGGCCTTCTTGGGACGCTTGGCGCCGTACTTGGAGCGCGACTGCTTGCGGTCTTTCACGCCTTGCAGGTCGAGCGAGCCGCGCACGATGTGGTAACGCACACCCGGCAAGTCCTTGACACGGCCGCCGCGCACGAGCACGACGCTGTGCTCCTGCAGGTTGTGGCCTTCACCGCCGATGTACGAGATGACCTCGAAACCGTTGGTCAGGCGCACCTTGGCGACCTTACGAAGCGCCGAGTTCGGCTTCTTCGGGGTCGTGGTGTACACGCGGGTGCAGACGCCGCGGCGCTGCGGGCATTCCTGCATGGCAGGTGATTTGGACTTCGTGACTTCGGCCTGACGGCCGTGGCGCACGAGTTGATTGATGGTCGGCATGGTGGGTAACTTGTTCCCGTTTGAAGTTACAACTTGATCTCTTCCGGGGTCGGACACGCGCAGCACAAGAGCCGACGCAATCCGCCGAAAAGCCCGCGAGTATAGCGGCCGACGTGGGCTGTGGACAAGTCGGACGTTGCAGTGCTCCTGTTCACCCAGACGCTTGTCAGCCCAAGCATGTGCGGGCTGAAGAATTTTCAGGACGTTCCTTGCCGCGCTTCGCTAGCATCGCCGCCGCCTTGACCCGCGCCAGCCCGCCGCCAGGCGGGACGCGGTCGCCAGCCGAACAACAACGGAGACTGCCCCCCCATGCCCGTCATCACCAACATCGAAGACCTGCGCGCGCTGGCCGAAAAACGCGTGCCGCGCATGTTCTACGACTACGCCGACTCCGGCTCGTGGACCGAGTCGACCTACCGCGCCAACGAAAGCGAATTCGGCAAGATCAAGCTGCGCCAGCGCGTGGCGGTGAACATGGAGAACCGCAGCACCGCCGTGCAGATGGTCGGCCAGACCGCGAAGATGCCGGTGGCCATCGCCCCGGTGGGCCTGACCGGCATGCAGCACGCCGACGGCGAGATCCACGCCGCCCGCGCGGCCGAGAAGTTCGGCATCCCGTTCACGCTCTCGACCATGAGCATCTGTTCGATCGAGGACATTGCCGAACACACCACCGCGCCCTTCTGGTTCCAGCTCTACATGATGCGCGACCGCCAGGCCATGGCCAACATGATCGAGCGGGTGCGCACCGCCAAGTGCAGTGCCCTGGTGCTCACGCTCGACCTGCAGGTGATCGGCCAGCGCCACAAGGACCTCAAGAACGGCCTCACGGCGCCGCCCTCGCCCCACCCTCAAGAACATCATCAACCTGATGACCAAGCCGCGCTGGTGCCTTGGCATGGCCGGCACCAAGCGCCACACCTTCCGCAACCTGGTCGGCCACGTGAAGGGCGTGAGCAACATGAAGTCGCTCTCGGCCTGGACCAACGAGCAGTTCGACCCCAGCCTCTCGTGGGCCGACGTCGCCTGGGTGAAGGAAAAGTGGGGCGGCAAGCTCATCCTCAAGGGCATCCAGGATGTGGAAGACGCGCGCCTGGCGGTGGCCAGCGGCGCCGACGCCATCGTCGTCAGCAACCACGGCGGGCGTCAGCTCGACGGCGCGCTGGCCAGCATCGAGGCCCTGCCGGCCATCGTCGAGGCGGTGGGCGACCAGATCGAGGTCTGGATGGACGGCGGCATCCGCAGCGGCCAGGACGTGCTCAAGGCCTGGGCCCTGGGTGCCCGCGGCACCATGATCGGCCGCGCCATGGTCTACGGCCTGGGTGCCATGGGCGAAGCTGGCGTCACCAAGGCGCTGCAGATCATCCACAAGGAGCTCGACATCTCCATGGCCTTCTGCGGCCACACCCAGCTCACTGGCGTGGACCGCAGCATCCTGGTGCCCGGCACCTATCCGTTGCCGAGTGCCAATCCGCCGGCTTGAATCAAAGGCTCGGCGCGGCGCCGAACACCCGCCCCGAATGCTCACGCATGGCGTGGAACTGGATGTCGGGTGAACGCTGCTCGGCCACCCGCAGGTCCGAGCCGTACTGCACCAGGAAGGCCGGCGCGCCGACCACGTCGTAGGCTATACGCAGCGGTTCGCTGGCGATGAATTTCTCCAGTGCCGCCTTGTTGTCGCTGGTGATCCAGCGCGCCACACTGAAGCGGCAGGGCTCCAGGCGCGCGGCCACGCCGTATTCACCCTTCAGGCGGTGCAGCACCACCTCGAACTGCAACTGGCCGATGGCGCCCAGCATCAGTGATCCACCGGTCGCCGGGTTGAAGACCTGGATGGCGCCTTCTTCGCCCAGCTGCTGCAGGCCCTGGCGCAGTTGTTTGCTGCGCAGCGGGTCGTTGATCTCGACGGTGCGAAAGCTCTCGGGCGCAAAAAACGGCAGCCCCGTGTAGTGCAGCGCCTCACCTTCGGTGAGGGTGTCTCCCAGCTGCAGCGTGCCGTGGTTGGGGATGCCGATGATGTCGCCGGCCACCGCATCGTCGACCAGCTCACGCCTTTGGGACAAGAAGCTCACCACCGTCTGCGGCCGGATCTCCTTGCCGTTGCGTGTCACCTTCAGCCGCATGCCGCGCTCGAAACGGCCCGAGCTCACACGCACGAAGGCGATGCGGTCGCGGTGCGCCGGGTCCATGTTGGCCTGCACCTTGAACACCACGCCGGTGAACTTGGGCTCGGTCGGCTGCACCGTGCGCTCCATGGCCTCGCGTTCGCCGGGTGGCGGCGCCAGCGCGACCAGCGCGTCCAGCACTTCCTGCACGCCGAAGTTGTTGACCGCCGAGCCAAAGAACAGCGGCGATTGTTTGCCGTCCAGAAAGGCCTGGCGGTCCAGCGGCGGCGTGGCATCGCGCAGCAGTTCGAGCTCGCCGTGGGCGTTCTCGTAGTCCAGGCCGTAACGCTCGGCCAGCACCGGGTTGTCCAGCCCGTCGACGATCTCGTCACCCGCGGCTTCGAGTTTGTCGGCGCCGGCGCGAAACACGCGCATGCGGTTGTGCGTCAGGTCCATCACGCCGCGAAACGCCTTGCCCATGCCCACCGGCCAGGTCATCGGCACCAGGCTCATGCCCAGCGTCTGCTCGATCTCGTCCAGCAGCTCGAGCGGCGCTTTCACCTCGCGGTCCATCTTGTTGACGAAGGTGATGATCGGCGTGTTGCGCGCGCGGCAGACCTTCAGCAGGCGCAGCGTCTGTTCCTCGACGCCGTTGGCGGCGTCCACCACCATGAGCGCCGCGTCCACGGCGGTGAGCACGCGGTAGGTGTCTTCGCTGAAGTCCTGGTGGCCGGGTGTGTCGAGCAGGTTGATGACGCAGTCGCCGTATTCCATCTGCATCACGCTGGACGCCACCGAGATGCCGCGTTGTTTCTCGATTTCCATCCAGTCCGAGGTGGCGTGGCGGGTCGCCTTGCGCGCCTTCACCGAGCCGGCGATCTGGATCGCGCCCGAGAACAGCAGCAGCTTTTCGGTGAGCGTCGTCTTGCCCGCGTCGGGGTGCGAAATGATGGCGAAGGTGCGCCGGCGCAGGATGTCGCGCGCCAGGGTGGACGTGGCGGCGCTGGCCGCGGTGAGGTCGGGGGTGTCGGTAGTCATGGGTACGGGCCGGAAAGGGCAGCGCCGGGCTTGGGGCCCGGCGCTTTGCGCCATTGTCTCAGGTGAGTG
Organism: Candidatus Intricatilinea gracilis; assembly: GCA_016702605.1. GTDB lineage: Bacteria > Pseudomonadota > Gammaproteobacteria > Burkholderiales > Burkholderiaceae_C > Sphaerotilus > Sphaerotilus gracilis. Next base: position 509,516 of record JADJDQ010000001.1, on the reverse strand, counting down.
CAGCTGCAGCCTCTGCGCTTCAGGTTCGCCGCCGTGTGTCTGCCGGCTTGCCGCCAGGCGGCGAACGATGAAGCGTGGAGACTGGCATCCGCGCAGGGGGGGGGCGTCTGCGGCCCCTGTCTATGGCGGTGGCATGGTCGTCGCCTGCTGCCTGATGGCCTGCAACGCGTAGCCGGCCATCATGAAACGATCGCGCAGATGTGCGGTCTCGAATTCCGGTGGCGGGTGGGCGATGGACGGGTCCTGCAGCGGCATGGGCACGATGGCGTCCAGGCCCTTGGCGATGCGCGCCTGGTCGTATTCCCAGCGCACCCACTGCGAGGCAGCGGCATGGGTCGACCAGAACAACAAGAAGACGTCGCGCGACGCGATCTCGTGTTCGAGCTGGGCCTTGAACGCCTCGTTGGGCTGCAGATCCAGGCAGTCCTGGAAGATGGCGAGTGTGGGTGACCAGCGTTGCAGCGTCGACAGTCGCCCCGTCACCTCGGCGGCATCGGCCGACGAATAGGACGCAAACGCCGAACGTGGCGCTCGCTGCTGCTGCTCGATCGCTTCGGGCTTCAGCTCGGGCCTGGCACCCGGCGCGCCGATCTCCATCGGCATCGGCACAAAGGCCATCGGGACACCGGCCAGCGCCACCTGGAAGGTCAGCGTCACCTTGCCCGGCGGGGCATCGGGCGCCACGCTCACCTCGAAGGCCGCGAGGTTCTCCTTGCCGTTCCACAAGAACTCGCGCCTGGGTGGCTGGACGCTGACATGTCGCCCCGACAACGTCACCGTCACCGGCGCGCCGAGTGCCCAGCAGGCGTCGCCGTCGGGCGCCAGGTCGAGCAGTTGCCGATCGCCGGGCTCACCAAACGCCGCCAGCTTGTCCTGCGCCGACTGGCGGCGCGACGCGATGTAGACGGCCAGCGCGGCGGTGAGCTGATCACCCGGCACGGCCCGGCGCGGCGAGGTGGCGCCGAACCAGACCGGCTCGGCCTCGGCTGGTGGGGCAGTTGCCGCGGCTGGTGCCTCGGGTGGTTCGGCCGCCGCGCTCACCGGCGCGCCCTGTTCGAGCGGAGCACCCGGCCAGGTGTCATCGTCGTAGTCGCCGCGCGTCGGCGGCGGTGCTGCAGCAGTAGGGGAGGACTCGGCGGCAGTCGGCCCCCGCGAGAACACGCTGCGCAGCGTGGATTGCAGTCTTGCCAACTTGCCTGACCACGGCTGGGTCGCCGGTCGTCCGGCCGGCATGGGCTGCGTCACAAGCTGAATCGGCCGCGGCGTTCCAACGCTGGCCGTCTGCTCTGGCCGAGCGCGAGCGGCGCCGTTGCCCTGGTCTGCTGGTCGTGCTGCCATCGCCGGTCGAACCGGATTCAGCCCGCCGCCGCGCAGGTCGGACAGCAGGTGCTGGAAATCGGTCTCGGTGGAGATCACATAGGGTTTGCGGCGCGTCAGCGGCGCGGGCAACAAGTCCGCATGCGCCGGGTCGAACAACACGGCCACGGCGCTGACCTCGGCGCCGAACCGTTGCCGGGCTGCGCTCGATGTGTCGCCTGTGTCCGGTCCGGCCGTCAGCGCTGCATAGGCCGGCGACCACACCACCAGCACCGGGCCCTCGGCCGGGTTGTGCAGCCACGCCGGCTCGGGGATGTCCCCAGCCTGACCGGCGGCATCGCGCAGCTCATGAAGCCGTGTCTCGATGCCCGCGCCTTGCAGTCGCCTGGCCAGTTCGAGCACCCGCCCGAGGTGAGTGATGTTGTCGCGGCTGTAGCTGATGTGGACGATCGCCATGCTGCCCCCTCACGCGTGCCTGCCTGGTGATGCCCGGCAGTTCGGCGTGCCGCGAGTGTTCCACGGCCTGTGCGGCAGCGCCAGGGTGAAACGCGCTGTCGCCGCGCTGCAGGTGGCGGGTCGGGTGGTCGTCGCCGGTGATGCTTCTCGGCTGCGGCTAGCATGCGCGCCCACCCCCCCCATGGAGACATATTCATGATTCTCGAAGTTGCCGACATCCGCATCCAGCCTGGCAAACAGGCCGAATTCGACGCCGCCATCCAGCGTGGTGTCGAGACCGTGATCGCCAAGGCGGTGGGTTTCAAGGGCTACAAGGTCAACAAGTGCATCGAGACGCCCGAGCGGTACCTGCTGCAGATCTGGTGGGCCACACTCGAAAACCACACGGTGGACTTCCGTGGCTCGCCAGCGTTTGCCGAGTGGCGCGCCATCGTCGGGCCGTTTTTTGCGCAGCCGCCGCTGGTGGAGCACTTCAACCTGGTGGCGCAGTCGAGCGACTGATCGGTCACTCGCTGCGAGCCGCGGCGACGCTGCCGCTGTGGCGGCAGCGCTATTCGCGCGCGATCTCGAGTCGCCCGCGGCCGGCCTGTTTGGCGGCGTACAGCGCCTCGTCCGAACGTTTGAGCAAGGCAGCGATGCTGGTGTCGGCCAGGCGCAGTGCAGCCAGGCCGGCGCTGTAGTCGAGGGGGGTGTCCAGCTCGGCCTGCACCGCCGTAGCCAGGGCCTTGCGCAGGCGTTGATCGAAGGCCAGCGCCGAGGTAGCGTCGGTGTGGGTCAGCAGCACGCAGAACTCTTCGCCGCCGTAACGCCCGACCAGGTCGGCGCTGCGCACGGTGGCCTTCAGCACCCGCGCCACCAGCTGCAGGGCATGGTCGCCGGCTTCGTGACCGAGACGGTCGTTGATGAGCTTGAAGTGGTCGAGGTCGATCATCAGCAGCACCAGGCCATGGCCGTGGCGCTGGGCGTCGGCAAAGAGTGTGGTGGCGCGTTCCTGCCAGGCGCGCCGGTTGAGCAGGCCGGTGAGGCCGTCGGTGATGGCCAGTTCGTGCAGCTTGGCCTCGGCTTCTTCGTGCCAGGCCACCAGCAGGGCCACGGTGATCATCACCAGCGTCACGTTGAGCAGCAGGGCCGAAGCAATGTTGACCGGGTGCGGCGCGTCAAAAACCGGGTACAGCTCGGTGTAGAAACCACCCAGCACGCCGCGCCAGGCTGTCACCACGGCCATGGCGAACATACACACGCAGATGAGCACCCGCCAGGCCTTGCCGGTCGGGCGTTCGGAACCCAGCGTGGCCAGGCACAGCAGCACCATCTGCAGTGCAATCCAGCCGTTGGCCCAGGCGACACGAAAGGCGTAGTGGTCGAAGCCGAGGGCGTAGACCAGCGGCCCGGCGACACAGGCCAGCTTCATCAATCCTTGCAACGGTCGCCGGCCCAGCCACTGAGCCAGTGCGCGCTGCATGAAAAACAGGCTGCACGCCATGCCGGCGATGGCCAGCGACGACAACACCCGCTCGGCCCCGCGCGACGACACGATCATGAGTGCCCAGCCCAGCGCCTGCGCCGCCATGCTGGCCTGGGCCCAGCGTGCCGCCTGGCCGGGGCGTCGACCCATCAGCACCGGCAGCAGCGCCGCGGCGAGAAACAGGTGGATCGTCAGGACGAGGTGCAGCGTGAGGATGTCGAAGGCCATCGTCGTCATCCGGTGCTGGGCAGGCGCTGCTGGCTCTGAAGCGACTTACTGGAAGGCGACTTCGTCGAAGCTGCGCAGCTTGCGGCTGTGCAACTGGTCCAGGCGCTGATGTTTGAGGATCTCGAGCGCGCGCATGCCGATGCGCAGGTGCTGGTCGACCCGTTCGCGGTAGAACTGGTTGGCCATGCCGGGTAGCTTGATCTCGCCGTGCAGCGGCTTGTCGCTCACACACAGCAGCGTGCCGTAGGGCACCCGAAAGCGAAAGCCGTTGGCGGCGATGGTGGCCGACTCCATGTCCAGCGCCACGGCGCGGCTCTGGCTGAAGCGCCGTTCGGGCACACGGTTGGGCAGCAGTTCCCAGTTGCGGTTGTCGGTGCTGGCCACGGTGCCGGTGCGCATGATCTTCTTGAGTTCATAACCCGACAGCTGGGTGACGTCGGCCACCGCCTGCTCGAGCGCCAGTTGCACCTCGGCCAGCGGCGGGATCGGCACCCACAGCGGCAGGTCTTCGTCGAGCACATGGTCCTCGCGCACATAACCGTGCGCCAGCACGTAGTCGCCCAGATGCTGGGTGTTTCGCAGGCCGGCGCAATGGCCGAGCATCAACCAGGCGTGCGGGCGCAACACGGCGATGTGGTCGGTGATGGTCTTGGCATTGGCCGGGCCTACGCCGATGTTGACCATGGTGATGCCGGTGCTGCCCGGGCGCACCAGGTGGTAGGCCGGCATCTGGGGCAGGCGCGGCGGCGCGGCGCCCAGGGCGTCCGACGCTTCGGGCGCGATGCCGACGCGGCGTGTCACCACGTTGCCCGGCTCCACGAAAGCCAGATCGGCGCCGTTCGGGTCGGCCATCAGCTCGTGGCCGAGCTTGATGAACTGGTCGATGTAGAACTGGTAGTTGGTGAAAAGCACGAAGTTCTGGAAGTGCTCGGGCGCCGTGCCGGTGTAGTGGCGCAGCCGGTGCAGCGAGTAGTCCACGCGCGGTGCGGTGAACAGCGCCAGTGGCCTGCGCGTGTGGCCGTCGGCGCTGGACTGCGGCTCGTGTGTGCCATTGGCGATGCCGTCGTCCATGGCCGCCAGGTCGGGCAGGTCGAAGCGGTCGCGCATCAGCATGCGTTTTTCGGCCGACATCGAACCCTCGATGTGGTCGTTCTCGGCAAAGCTGAAGTGCACCGGTATCGGCTGGTTCGACAGCCCCACCTCGAGCGCCACGCCGTGGTTGCGCAGCAGCAGCTCGAACTGCTTGAGGTAGTAGTCGCCGTACAGGTCGGGCCGCGTGAGTGTGGTTTCGTACAGGCCCGGGCCGGTGACGAAGCCGTAGGCCAGGCGTGAATCGGCGCGCGCGACCGTGTCGACCCGCACACGCACGAAGGGGTAACAGGCGCGCACGCGTTCGTCGAAATCGCGTCCGCCGACAAATTCGATCAGCGCCTTGCGCAGGTGGGCAATGCCGCTGTCGTAGATCGAAGCGGCATGTGCCAGGGCGGCAGCCGCGTCGGTAAAACTCTGGGTGTTGATGAGTGTGCGCGTCATCGTGGCATTGTCACCGTGGCTTCGGGCTCACCCCGAATTGACTGTGGTCACTTCTGGCGCCTTCGCACGCGACCGCCCGCTGGCATCGTCAGCCGCTCGAGTCGTCGATGCGCCCGGCCACATGCAGGGCACGTGGCAGGCAACGTACGCTGAAGCGTGCCGCGCGCGGCAGCGCCTCGCCATCGGCGGTGAGCGGCAGGGGGCGCGAGGCGTCGATCAGGATCTTGGTCGCACCACTCCATTGCAGCGGTGTGTTGGCGTCGACGCCGTTGCCGTTGCCAATGCCGTCACTCAGTGTGATCGGGCGGCTGCGCGCCCACAACAGCGCGTGGCGGCCGGTGGTGGGGCGCACACGGGTCTCGAAGGTGGCGTCGACCAGGCTGGCGACGATGCGGTTGCGGGCGTCGGGTGTGTTGCCGATCACCACCCCCAGCGCCGAAGCGTCATGCTGCAACCGGCCGTTGATCCACAGGCGCAGGTCGAACGGGTGACTGCGCAGGGCGGCCCGTACGCTCGCCCAGCGGGATGCCCAGGCTCCCGAACCCAGCCAGCCGGGGGCATGCACGCGGTGATGCACATACAAGGCGTCGTGGCCCACGGCCAGGCGGCTGATGAACAGGTAGGCCTGCTGGTCAGCGTCGATCTGGCCGACGTCGATGGCGCGGGTGGGCGCGTGCAGCGCGTAACGCAGCGCCTCCTCCCAGCCCAGCCCGGCCAGGCCCAGCACGCTGCTGAGTTCGTTGTCACGGCCGGCCGGCACCAGGCCGACCCGGTGACCGCAGCGCAGCAGCGCCGGCAGCATGTTGTGCAGCGTGCCGTCGCCGCCCACCAGCACCACACGTGTCTGCGGCGCAATCACCATCAAGGTGGCGCGGGCGGCGTCGGCGTTGTCGGGTGCCAGCAAGGGCACGCCCGGGGCGTGGCGCAGCAGCCAGCGCCGGATGGGCGCACGCAGCGCGCGCGCCTTGGCTCCGCCTGCCATCGGGTTGAGCAGCACCACTGCGGGCGACGTCATCGCAGGCGACCCGGGCGTGTGTCAGTAGCTGTAGACGCCGCGTCCACTCTTGCGGCCCAGCCGGCCGGCCGCGACCATCTCGCGCAGCAGCGGGGCGGGGCGGTACTTGGAGTCACCGTATTCGCGCAGGTAGACCTCCATCACGGCCAGGCACACATCGAGGCCGATCATGTCGGCCAGGGCCAGCGGGCCGATCGGGTGGTTGCAGCCCAGCTTCATGGCGGCGTCGATGTCCTCGGCGCTCGACAAGCCCTCACCCAGCACGAACAGCGCCTCGTTGATCATCGGCACCAGGATGCGGTTGACGACGAAGCCGGGCGCGTTCTTCACACTCACGGGCGTCTTGCCCAGGCGCTCTGCCAGGGCGACGACGGCCTTGTGCGTGGCGTCGCTGGTCTGCAGCCCACGGATCACCTCGACCAGCGCCATCATCGGCACCGGGTTGAAGAAATGCATGCCGATGAAGCGGTCGGCGCGTTGTGTCACCGCCGCCAGGCGGGTGATCGAGATCGACGAGGTGTTGCTCGCCAGCAGCACCTCGGGTGCCAGCTGGGTGTCGAGCTTTTTCAGGATGTCGAACTTGAGCGCCTCGTTTTCGGTGGCGGCCTCGATCACCAGCTGGCAGTCGGCCAGCAGCGCGTAGTCGGTGCCCACACTGATCAGGTCGAGTGCGGCCTGCCGGGCCGCGGCGCTGAGTTTGTCCTTCTTGACCAGGCGATCGAGGCTGCCACCCACGGTGGCCAGGCCACGTTGCAGTGCGGCGTCGTTGATGTCGATCATCACCACCGGCACACCCACCACTGCACAAGCCTGCGCAATGCCGTTGCCCATGGTGCCGGCGCCGATGACGCCTACTTTGCTGATGCTCATTCGGTCCTCTTTCAAAACTGCGGGTCGATGGGGGAGGGATTCGTCGCCACCGAGGTGCGGGCCGGGTCGGTGCTGCAGGTGACTCGACAGCTGGCGCGGCGCCTCGGGCGGCTGATGCAAATTGTCACGGTATTCCACTCGGGTTCCCGCCCGCCCATTCAATTTGAGTGGCGACTAAAGCGTCGGCCACCGTTGCATCATCGGCGGGCGAGGCAATGTCTTGCCTGTGGCACGACCAATCGTTCGGCTGACGCTGCGGGACGGTGGGGTGCCATGCCTGTCCAGGACCACATCGCCACACACATCCTGACTGTCGAATGCGACTCGCAGTGGGTCTTCCATAGCGGCCGATCAGAACGCGTAGGCCGCAGCAAGTAATCCGTTGAGGCTGGTCTTGCGTCGCACCAGCGGGCTGTCCGCGGCATCGCCGAGCAAAGTGCTGGAGGACAGGCCGGCGGTCACGGCGACACGGGCACTCGCAAGGTAGGTCAAGGTCGCGTTGACCCGGCCGTTGCGCGCACCACCCTCGGGGGTGTAGGCGGCGTAGCCGCTGGTTGCCGCCTGCGCGGTCGTGATGCCGAAATACGACTGCATGTAGTCGGCGTTGACCAGGCTGAACCCGGCACCCACGCCCAGACGCCACTCGGCAGCGACGGGTACCGAGTAACCCGCTCCCAGGTCGGCGACCAGACCCTTGCCGCCTTGGCCGGAGCCGTATCTCACCGATGAGGTCACGTTGACGCCGGGCGCCAATGCGAGGTTGAAGAAGCCGCCCAATTCGGCCCGGGCCCCGACATCACCCATGCCGCGCAGCGCCGTGGACCGGCTCTCCTTGCGGCCGAGGTCGGCGGTCAGCCGCAGGCCGTAGACCATGTCCCTGTTGCCCGAGAAGTTGTAGCCGATGCCGTTGGTCACACCGGCAAACCAGCCGTTGGCCCACTGGTAGTCGATCGCTGGCAGCACCAGGGTCCGGCGCTCGTCGGAGCCCTGGTGGGTGGTGCCGAGCAGCACCACCGCGCCGACCCGTCCGCTGTCCTTGCCGGGCGGCCCGCCCTGCAGGCGCACGGCATCGAAGGCCTGGGCGTGTGCGGTGGTCGCGGCCAGCGTCGCGCCCAGGGCCAGGACCGAAACGAGCAGTGACGAGGTAGGTGAGGTCATGGTGATGTCCGGCCGGTTGGGCGCCAGGGAGTGGAGGGTCGGGCAGCGGGTCGTTGTCGACTGGCCTCTGGGGGAGTTGATACCACGAACACCCTGTGGGCGTTGCAGCCGGGGTGTGCCGGGCGTTCGGCCGCACCCCATGACGGGCCGGTGTGTCGACGCCTGGTGGCGGGGGCATCGGAGCTCGCAGGCCCGGCCTCCTTAAAATCGCGGGCCGCAGTGCCTGGATCCGAGCCGGATCGGCCGCGGCGGCTTCACCTTTCCAAAAGACCTGCCCCATGACCGACGCGCTGACCAAATCGTTCGAACCGCAAGCCATCGAGGCCCATTACGGCCCGGCCTGGGAGGCCAGCGGCGCCTACGTGCCCACGCTCGACGCGGCCAAGCCGAGTTTTTGCATCCAGCTGCCACCGCCCAACGTGACCGGCACGCTGCACATGGGCCATGCGTTCAACCAGACCATCATGGACTCGTTGACGCGTTACCACCGCATGCTGGGCCACAACACGCTGTGGGTGCCCGGCACCGACCACGCCGGCATCGCCACGCAGATCGTGGTGGAGCGCCAGCTTCAGGAGGCGGGCCAGAGCCGCCACGACCTGGGCCGCAAGAACTTCGTCGCCAAGGTGTGGGAGTGGAAGCACCAGAGCGGCGCCACCATCACGCAGCAGATGCGCCGTATGGGTGACAGCGTGAGCTGGGCGCACGAATACTTCACCATGGACGACAAGCTGAGCCGCGTCGTCACCGAAACGTTTGTGCGCCTGTTCGACGAAGGCCTGATCTACCGCGGCAAACGCCTGGTGAGCTGGGACCCGGTGCTGAAGTCGGCGGTGTCGGACCTCGAAGTCGAGAGCGAGGAAGAAGACGGTTCACTCTGGCACATCCGTTACCCCATCGAAGGCAGCGACGAGTCGCTGGTGGTGGCCACGACCCGGCCCGAGACCATGCTGGGCGACACCGCCGCCATGGTGCACCCGGAGGACGAGCGTTACACCCACCTGATCGGCAAGCAGGTGCGCCTGCCCATCACCGGCCGACTGGTGCCGGTGATCGCCGACGACTACGTCGACAAGACCTTCGGCACCGGCGTCGTGAAGGTGACGCCTGCCCACGACCAGAACGACTACCAGGTCGGTCTGCGACATGGCTTGCCAATGCTGACGATCTTCGATCTGGCGGCCAAGGTCAGCGCGCATGAGGCGGCGGACATCCCGGCGGTCTACGTCGGCCAGGATCGTTTTGCCGCCCGCAAGGCCATCGTCGCGCAGCTGGAGAGTGAGGGCCTGCTGGTCGAGGTGAAGAAACACAAGCTCATGGTGCCGCGCTGCGCGCGCACCGGCCAGATCATCGAGCCGATGCTGACCGACCAGTGGTTCGTGGCGATGAGCAAGGCCGGCGCGAACGGCAAGAGCATTGCCGAGGAAGCGATCGAGGCCGTCGACTCGGGCGACGTGAAGTTCGTGCCCGAGAACTGGGTCAACACCTACAACCAGTGGATGAAGAACATCCAGGACTGGTGCATCAGCCGCCAGCTTTGGTGGGGGCATCAGATCCCGGCCTGGTACGGCAGCGGCGGTGAACTCTTCGTGGCGCGCGACGAGGCCGAGGCACGCGTCAAGGCCACGGCCGCCGGCTACAGCGGTGAACTCACGCGCGACGAAGACGTGCTCGACACCTGGTACAGCTCGGCGCTGGTGCCCTTCAGCACGCTGGGCTGGCCCGAGGCCACGGTGGAGCAGGACCTGTTTCTGCCCAGCAGCGTGCTGGTGACGGGTTACGACATCATCTTCTTCTGGGTCGCCCGGATGATCATGATGACCAAACATTTCACCGGCAAGGTGCCCTTCAAACACGTCTACATCCACGGCCTGGTGCTCGATGCCCACGGCAAGAAGATGAGCAAGAGTGAAGGCAATGTGCTCGACCCGGTCGACCTGATCGATGGCATCGCCCTGCCCGAGCTGCTGGACAAACGTACCACCGGTCTGCGCAAGCCCGAGACCGCACCCAAGGTGCGCAAGGCGACCGAGAAGGAGTTTCCGGACGGCATTCCCGGCTACGGCGCCGATGCGCTGCGGTTCACCTTTGCCGCCATGGCCAGCCTGGGCCGTACGGTGAGCTTCGACAGCAAACGATGCGAGGGTTACCGCAATTTCTGCAACAAGCTCTGGAACGCCACACGCTTCGTGTTGATGAACTGCGAGGGTGAAGACTGCGGCCTGATGGAACACACCAAGGCCGACTGCAGCGTGGGTGGCAAGGCACACGGCTACATGAGCTTCAGCCAGGCGGATCGCTGGATCACGAGCGAGCTGCAGCGTGTCGAGGCCGCCGTGGCGCAGGGCTTTGCCGACTACCGCCTGGACAACGTCGCCAATGCGATCTACCAGTTCGTGTGGGACGAATACTGCGACTGGTACCTCGAGATCGCCAAGGTGCAGCTGCAGCAGGCCAAGCTCACCGGCAACGAGGCGGCGGCACGCGCCAGCCGCCGCACGCTGATCCGTGTGCTCGAAACCACCCTGCGTCTGTTGCACCCGATCACGCCCTTCATCACCGCAGCCTTGTGGGACAAGGTGGCACCGGTGGCCGGGCGCAAGAGTGGCGACGAGTCGATCGTGCTGGCGGCCTACCCTAAGGCGCAGCTCGACAAGATCGATCCAGCGGCCGACGCCTGGGTGGCGCGCCTGAAGGAAGTCGTTGGCGCCTGCCGCAACCTGCGCGGCGAGATGGCTCTGTCACCTTCCGACCGGGTGCCACTCATCACCGTGGGCGACGACGAGTTCGTCGCGCAAGCCGCCCCCTTGCTGCAGGCCCTGGGCAAACTCAGCGAGGTGACACCAGCCGCCGACAGTGCTGCGTTTGCCGAAGCAACCAGACTGGCCCCCGTGGCCGTGGTCGGTGAGTTGCGCCTGGGCCTGGTGGTGGAGATCGACGTCGAGGCCGAACGCATCCGCCTGGGCAAGGAAGTGGCGCGGCTGGAAGGCGAGATCGTCAAGGCCGAAGCCAAGCTTGGCAACGAAAGCTTCGTGGCGCGCGCCCCGGCTGCCGTGGTGGCACAGGAACGTGAACGTGTCGCCGGCTTCGGCGCGACGCTGGAGCGGCTGCGTTCGCAGCTGGCTCAGCTGGGCTGATAGAAAACGGTGCCGGCCCAGGTAAGCCGGCACCGTCGCCACCGCGGGCAAGGCGCCCGTGGGGCGCTTCAAGGAGTTCAGGAACCGGCGCGGTAAAGCAGCGGACTGGGTCTGGTATTGCCGGACAGGTCGTCGCGTCCGTCGGGCGCCGGGCTGTCGAGCTGGTCAATGAGTGGCATCGGGCCAGTCGACATGTGCTGCTGCTGATGGTGATGCAGGTGCTGCTTGTGCAGCTCGGCGCTGCGTTTGCGTGGTGCCGGCCCGGTGCGCGGGCCTTCGGCGCTGGTGCGCAGGATCTCGTCGATGCGCCGGGCCACACACCAGGCGCTGCGCACGCGCGCTTCACGTGTGTAGGCGGCCAGACGCGGCGTGACGAGCAGGCCACGCACGCCGTGCAGCGGCTGGCCGGCGTCGAGCAGGCCGGCGCTGACGCAGTCGAGCCAGGCGGCAGTCATGCGGCCGCTGCGCAGCACTTCGGCCAGCACTTCTTCGTTGAAAAGCGCCATCGGCGCCACACTCACCAGCACCTGGTTGGGCTTGCAGTGCGGCAGTGCGCGTTCGCCGAGCAGACCGCGGTAGCGGTTGTAGTAGCTCATCTGCACACACACGGCGTCGGCGTTCTCGAACAGTTCGCGCAGACCCAGGGGTTGTACGCCCCAGCGGCTCCACTGTGCGTCCGAGGCATGCAAGGTCGGGTCGTAGCCGACCAGCCGTGAGCCGAACGGGCGCAGCAGGCTGGCCATCGAGCGCGCCGTAGTGGTCATGCCGACCAGTCCGACACAGCTGGCGCTGAGTTCGCGCCCGGCGACGCGACCGACTTCGCTGGGGCTGGGGCGCATCAGCGCGAGCAGGGCACCGAGCATGAACTCGGCCTCGGCGGGCGCTGCGGCGTCGTTGCTGCGCACGACCTCGACACCGGCCTGGGCACAGGCGGCCAGATCGAGGTTGTCGGGTCCACCGACGATGCGGCCGATGGCGCGCAGGTGGCGCGCCTGAGCCAGCGCATCGGCGTCGATGCCGACTCCGGGTGGCACCAGCACGGCGCGCGCGCTGGCCAGGGCCTCGCCGAAAGCCTGCGGGTCACGCGGCAGGCGCGGCGCATAGAACAGCTCATGGCGTGCGTCCAGCCATTGCAGGACTTCGGCTTCGAGTGGTTCGACGATGAGAAGATCCATGCGATCGTGCGGGCCAGGCGGAATCAAGGCGGAAGAAAATGGCGGGACGTCGGCACGCAGACAGACGAGTTGAGCCGGATGTGCGTTACTTCGGATGTTAAACATCTCGATACTCGCCAGCGCCCCATGAACGGGGTGCTTTGGGGCGGAATGCACGCGAGGGTCGGGGACACTCTGGCTAAATCAATATTTCTCCACCTTCCCGAAAGGATAAAACCGAATGCAAGTCAGAAAAGCGGTGTTTCCGGTTGCCGGTCTGGGCACACGTTTCCTGCCCGCCACCAAGGCGCAACCCAAGGAAATGTTGCCCGTTGTCGACAAGCCGCTGATCCAGTACGCGGTCGAAGAGGCTTATGCGGCGGGTGTGCGCGAGATGATCTTCGTGACCGGCCGCCACAAACGCGCCATCGAGGATCACTTCGACATGACCTACGAGCTCGAAGTGGCGCTCGAGCAGTCGAACAAGCTCGAGTTGCTCGAGGTGGTGCACAGCGTCAAACCCAAGGACATGGAGTGCATCTACGTACGCCAGGCGCAAGCACTCGGCCTGGGACATGCCGTGTTGTGCGCGCAGCGCCTGATCGGCAACGAACCTTTCGCCGTGCTGCTGGCCGACGACCTGATGATTGGCCAGCCGCCTGTGCTGGCGCAAATGGCCGAGCAGTTCCAGGAATGGCGGGCGTCGATCCTGGCGGTGCAGGAAGTGCCGGTCGAACACACCCGGCGCTACGGCATCGTTGCCGGCACGCTGGTGAACGACCGCCTCATGGACGTGACCAAGATCGTCGAGAAACCCGCGCCCGAACAGGCACCGTCGCGCTGGGGTGTGGCTGGTCGCTACATCCTCACACCCGGTGTGATGCACGAGATCGCGACCCAGCCGCGTGGTGTCGGCGGCGAGATCCAGCTCACCGACGGCATTGCCGCACTGCTGCGCCGCGAGAAGGTGTTTGCCTATCGTTATGACGGCCAGCGTTACGACTGCGGCAGCAAGGAAGGTTTCCTCGAAGCCAACGTCGCCCTGGCGCTGGCCCATCCGCAGCTGGGTGAAGGCTTTCGCAACTACCTGCGCGGCCTCGAACTCTGAACTGGCTGATGGCCGCTGGCGGGTTCAGCGGCGCCTGATCAGGTGCACGAACTCGCCGTCGGCCAGCGACTGCTGCTCGACCAGTTCGTTGCCGGTTTGTTTGGCAAAGGCCTGGAAGTCGCGTGTCGACCCCGGGTCGGTGGCCAGCACCCGCAACAACTGGCCACTCTGCAACTCGGCGAGCGCCTTCTTGGCCTTGAGGATGGGTAGCGGGCAGCTCAGGCCGCGGGTATCGATTTCCTTGTCTGCATGCATCTCGCGCTCCTTGAGGCGGGCGGATTCTAGGGGTGCACGCCGCCGGTCCGCTGTCGGCAGGTTGGCGCCGCATCGTCCAGAATGCGCGGCTCGCCGCGACAGCGCGGCGAGGTGTACATCCCATCAAGCAGACAAAGGAGCACTCATGGACAACAGCAGCGTGCAGCAGGCCGTCGACAGCCTGGCGCCGACTCAGGCCTTTGATCGCCGCAACTTCGTTCGCACCGCGCTTGGCAGCGGTTTTGCCGCCGCCGTGTTGCCGGTGATGGCACAACACGTGATCAGTACGCCCAGCGACGGCCTGACCGTGGGAGAGATCACCATCGATGTCAACGGCTTCCAGTTGCCCGCCTACCGTGCGGCACCAGCCGGGCGCACCGGCTTGCCGGTGGTGCTGGTGGTGAGCGAGATATTTGGTGTGCACGAACATATCGCCGACGTGGCGCGGCGTTTTGCGCGCCTGGGTTACCTGGCCATCGCGCCCGAACTGTTCGTGCGCCAGGGTGATGCCAGCAGCTACGGAGAGATCGCCAAGCTGGTGGCCGAGGTGGTGTCCAAGGTGCCCGATGCCCAGGTGATGGGGGATCTCGACGCCTGCCTGGACTGGGCTGCCGCCAACGGCGGCGACACCCGGCGCAGCGCCATCACCGGCTTTTGCTGGGGTGGGCGCATTACTTGGTTGTATGCCGCGCATCAGCCGGCGCGTCAGCCAGCAGTGAAGGCGGGTGTGGCCTGGTACGGCCGGTTGGTGGGGCAGTCCAATACATTGACGCCGAAGCACCCGGTCGACCTGACGGCCCAGCTGCAGGCACCGGTGCTGGGTCTGTACGGTGGCAAGGACGCCGGCATCCCGCTCGACAGCGTCGAGCAGATGAAAAAGGCACTCGGGTCAGGCTCGGCGGCCGCCAAACGATCCGAGTTCGTCGTGTACCCGGATGCACCCCACGCCTTTCATGCCGACTATCGACCCAGCTATGTCAAGGCCGCTGCCGACGACGGCTGGCAGCGTTGCCAGGCCTGGTTGAAGGCCCAGGGTGCGGCCTGATGCCCAAGTCGCAGCGCCTGACCTGATCGCCCACCGATGATTCTGCTGTCCATAGTTGTTGCCACACTCATCGGTGGCTTGTTGTCGGTGCTGATCGCCGCCACCCTGACGGTGGCGGTGATCGGCCGCATCGTGCCGCACATGGTGAGCATCTCGGCCGGTGTGCTGCTCGGCACCGCGCTGCTGCACCTGCTGCCCGAGGCCTTCGAAAGCCACCTCGACCCGCACCAGCTGTTCATGACGCTGCTGGGCGGGCTGATGTTCTTCTTCCTGCTGGAAAAGGCCGAGCTGTACCGCCACGGGCACCACCACGAAGGCGACGACCCCGAACATCACCATCACCACGGCTTCGATGCCGACCAGGCCGGCCGCGGCGGCTGGAGCGTACTGGTGGGCGACAGCATCCACAACTTCTGCGACGGGTTGATCATCGCCGCCGCCTTTCTCGTCGACAGCCATGTCGGTGTGGTCACCACCCTGGCGATCGCCGCGCACGAGATTCCGCAGGAAGTGGGTGACTACATCGTGCTGCTCAACGCCGGCTTGTCGCGTCTGCGCGCCTTGGCCTACAACGCGATTTCGGGGCTGGCCGCGGTGGTCGGCGGCGTGATCGGTTATTTCACCCTGGGTAGCTTGCAGGAGTACCTGCCCTACCTGCTGGTGGTGGCGTCGAGCAGCTTCGTCTACGTGGCCGTGGCCGACCTGATCCCCCAGCTGCAGCGGCGCATCAGTGCACGCGAGACCCTGCTGCAGCTCTTCTGGCTCGCCTGTGGCTTGGCGCTGATTTCGCAGGTCACGAGTGGATCGCACTTTCACTAGAAAGCTGCACAAAGCACCTGATGACCTGGGGTGGCATGGCTGTCGCCGTGGTGACAGGCAAAGCTAAACTGACGTCAAGTTGTTGGGGAAGTCGATTGAATCCGAATGTCATGCGCTCTGACCGGCGCAAGCTCCTCCTGAGTGGTCTGGCCACGGGTGTCGGTCTGGCGTGGGGGCCCCAGTCGGCGCTGGCCCAGCCGGCGCGCCCGCCCATCTTCGTGCTCAACTCGCTCGACGCGACCCTGAGCGTCATCGATCCGGTCACGTACACCGAGCTGCGCCGGGTGCCGACAGGCAAGGAGCCGCACCACCTGTACCTGGCGCCCGACGAACGTTCGTTGCTGGTGGCCAATGCGATGAGTGATTCACTCACCCTGGTCGATCCGCGCACGGGTGAACTGCAGCGCACCATCTCCGGCATCGTCGACCCGTACCAGCTGCGCTTTTCGCCCGACATGAAGTGGTTCTGCACCGCCGCGAACCGCCTCAACCATGTCGACATCTACCGCGTCACCAAGAGCACTGCAGCCGGTGGTTTCGACCTGACGCTGGCCAAACGGGTGCCGGCCAGCAAGACACCCAGCCACCTGATGGTCGACACCCGCAGCACCGTGTTGTATGTGTCACTGCAAGACAGTGACCAGCTCGTGGCCATCGACCTGGCCAGTCAGACGATCCGCTGGACCACCTCGGTGGGCAAGATGCCGGCCGACGTGTACGTGACGCATGACGACCGTACCTTGTTTCTCGGCCTCACCGGCGACAGCTTCGTCGAGGCCTGGGACGTCAGCGGTGTGGCGCCGAAGTTGGTCAAACGTATTCCCACCGGCGAAGGCGCCCACGCGTTTCGCGCCTGGGGCGACAAGCGCCACGTGCTGGTCAGCAACCGCGTGGCCAACACCATCAGCCGCATCGATACCCAGACCCTGACGGTGGTCGACACCTACCCCGCGCCAGGCGGGCCCGACTGCATGGATGTGTCCGCCGATCAGCGCTACATCTATGTGGCATCGCGCTGGGCTCGCAAACTCACCATCATCGACACGCAGGCGCGCAAGGTGGTGCAGCAGGTCAGCGTTGGCAAGTCGCCCCACGGCGTATGGACGCTGGAGCATGCCGGCCGGCTTTGAGCCGCCGTCGCTCGCCGCCCTGGCTGCCGTCGTTGTGCTGAGCTGCGCAACGCCGGCCGGTGCTGCGGCTTGTGACCGCCCGCTCTACCTCACCTTCGACACCGGCCACATGGGGGTGGCGCCACTTGTGGCCGAGGTGCTGCGGCGTCAGCAGGTGAAGGCCAGCTTCTTTCTGGCCAACGAGAAGACCCTCGAGGGTGGTGGAAGCCTGGATGACCACTGGGCACCCTGGTGGCGCGCACGTGCGGCCGAGGGCCATGTCTTCGGCTCCCACACCTGGGACCATGTCTACTGGCGTGCCGACCGTGCCGACGGCGGCTTCGACACCCAGGCCAGCGCCGGCACTCAGGCCGGTCGGCATGTGCCACTCAGCGCTGCCCAGTATTGCGCCCAGCTGCAGGCGCCGGCCGATCGCCTGCGCGCCATGACCGGTCAAGCCATGTCGCCGTTGTTCAGGGCGCCGGGTGGCAAGACCTCGCCGGCACTGCTGGCTGCCGCCGAGCGTTGCGGCTGGCGTCATGTGGGCTGGAGCGCGGCGGGTTTCCTGGGCGACGAGTTGCCGAGCCAGACCTATCCGAACCACACCTTGCTGGCCAAGGCGCTGCGCGACATCCGCAGCGGCGACATTCTGCTGGCCCATCTGGGCATCTGGTCGCGCCAGGACGCCTGGGCGCCGGCGGTGCTCGAGCCGCTGCTGCAAGGGCTCAAGCAGCGCGGGTTCTGTTTTGCCACCCTGGCCACCCATCCACAGTACCGCGCCGCCGTGGCGGGGCGCCCCACACCCGCAACACCATGATTGGTCAAGCCATCGACGCGCTGGTCAGTCTGTTCGACCTGGCGCAGCAGACCTTGTTCGAACTTGCCGTGCAGCCGCTCGTCTTTGCCCTGGGCGGTGCGTCGCTGCTCGAAGACGCCTTCAACGCCACCGGCTGGCTGCTGGTCGGCTTGCTGCAGATCAGCGTCATGCTGCTGGTGTTCGCACCGCTGCAGCGCTGGCGCCCGGTGGAGACCACGGTCGATCACCGCGCGGTGCGGGTCGACGTGATCTACACCCTGATCCACCGGCTGGGCATGTTCCGCCTGGCGGTGTTTTTCATGCTCGATCCGTTCTGGACCGACTTGTGGGGCACGTTCTCGCTCAATGGCTTCAGCGGCTGGCACCTGGACGCCAGCCTCGCGCCGCTCTGGCCGGGCGTGACCGACACCGCGCTGGCGGCCTTCCTGCTCTACCTGGTGTTGCTCGATCTGTTCGACTACTGGTTCCACCGCCTCGAACATCGTTACGACTGGTGGTGGGCCCTGCATGCGGTCCACCACAGTCAGCGCCATATGACGATGTGGACCGACAGCCGCAATCACCTGCTCGATGACCTGATCCGCGACGTGGTGCTGGCCGTGCTGGCGCGCCTGATCGGTGTGCCGCCAGGGCAGTTCGTCGCCGTGGTGGCCTGCACACAGTTGCTCGAAAACCTGGCGCATGTGAACGCCCGGGTGTCGTTCGGCTGGCTGGGCGAGCGGCTGCTGGTCAGCCCGCGTTTCCATCGCCTGCACCACGCCATCGGCGCGGGACATGAATCGCAAGGCAAGGGCACGCTGGGCGGATGCAACTACGCCGTATTGTTTCCGGTCTGGGACGTCATCTTCGGCACGGCGCGTTTCGAACCCTACGAGGGGCCGGTCGGCATACGCGACCAGTTGCCAAGTGAAGGTGGTCGCGATTACGGCCGCAGCCTGTGGTCGCAGCAGCGACTCGGGCTGATGCGCCTGCTGCGACGCGGCTGACACCTGCCCGCGCGAGGTCACCTGGCTCTGCCTCGTGGCCCTGCGCGGCCGTTATCCTCGGCGCATGAGTCCAGTCTTCGACGCCTTCTGGCGTGCCAGCGTCTATTGCCTGCATCCCCGCGTCGTCCTGCTGTCGCTGCTGCCCGTGCTGATTGCAGGAGCCGGCGCGTTTGCGTTGTCGTGGTTCTTCTGGGAAGACGCCGTGGCCGGAGTGCGCGCCGGACTCGAAGCCTCGGCGCTGCTGGCGCCGGCCATGTTGTGGCTCGACCAGATCAGCGGCGGCGCGTTTCGACCGGTGATCGGCCCGCTCGTGGTGGTGGCCTTGTCGGTGCCGGTGCTGCTCATCACCGCCTTGCTGTTGGTGGCCGGTTTCATGATGCCGGCCATCATCAACCTGGTGGCGCAGCGCCGCTTTGCCCTGCTCGAACGCCACAAGGGTGCCGGCTGGTGGCGCAGCCTGTTCAATGCCGTCGCGGCCACCGTGCTGGCCTTTGGTGCCTTGCTGGCAACGTTGCCGCTGTGGCTGTTTCCGCCGCTGGCGCTGCTGCTGCCGCCGCTCATCTGGGGCTGGCTGACCTCTCGTGTGTTCGCCTTCGACGCGCTGGCCGATCACGCCAGTGCCGACGAGCGTCAGACCCTGATCGCCAATCACCGCTGGCAGTTTCTCGGCATGGGGGTGGTGGCTGGATATCTGGGTGCGGCGCCTTCGTTGATCTGGGTGACCGGGGCGATGGCCTTGCCGATGATGCCGCTGCTCGTGCCGATGTTCGTCTGGGCCTACACGCTGGTGTTCGCGTTTGCTGCGCTGTGGTATGCCCATTACGGCCTGTCCGCCCTGGCCGACCTGCGCCTTCGCCGCGAGACGGCCCGCCAGCCGGCCGAGCCGGCTGCAGCGGCGCTGCAGTTCCCGCCCCTGATCGACAGCTGAACCGGCGCATCACCTCATGAACTTCGGACTCATCATCATCGGCGACGAGATCCTGTCGGGCAAACGGCAGGACAAACACATGTCACGTGTCATCGAATTGCTGGCCGCCCGTGGCCTGGCGCTGAGCTGGACACGTTACGTGGGCGACGACCGCGCACTCATCACCGCCACGCTGACCGACGCCTTTGCCAGCGGCGACGCAGTGTTTTCATGCGGCGGCATCGGCGCCACACCCGACGACCATACGCGCCAATGCGCCGCGGCTGCGCTGGGCCGTCCGCTCGAACTGCATCCCGATGCACGAGCGCTCATCGAGGAGCGCATGCGCGACATGGCGGCCGAACGCGGCGAGGTCTGGGATCCGCAGCGTGCGGACAATGTACATCGCCTCAACATGGGGGTGTTTCCGCAAGGCGCCGAGATCATTGCCAACCCGTACAACAAGATCCCGGGGTTTTCGGTCGGCGACGTGCATTTCGTGCCGGGGTTTCCGGTCATGGCTCACCCGATGATCGAGCAGGTGCTCGACACCCGATACGCCGCGCTGCACGGCCAGCAGGTCGTGCAGGAGCGCTCGGTCATCGTCTACGGTGCGATGGAGGCCAGCCTGACACCGCTGATGGAGGCGATCGAAGCCCGCCACATCGGCGTGAAGGTTTTCAGCCTGCCCAGCGTCGATCACCCGGTGCATGGGCGCCACATCGAACTCGGCGTCAAGGGCCGACCTGTCGCCGTGGCTGCGGCCTGGGTCGACCTGCTGGCTGGGCTGGTTGAGTTCGGTGCAAAGATAGGCCCCGAATTGGTGCGTTAGTGCACGTGTAGGTGCCCGAAAATGGTGCGAACCGGCGTTGCACCCCTGCGGACGTGCCATTGATCACATGCGTCGATCAGGGTCTTGCGCCAGGTTTATTGCGCCTTGCACCGCTGATGGGCGCCGGCATGGTTTCTGCTAAATTCCTGCGCGCTTCGGACCGAGAGTCCGGATGGCCTGTTCTACCTCTTCAATTCCGTATTCGCTAGGAGCCTCTGATGGCAAAGACCGTCGCCGACGTGATCAAGATGGTGAAGGAGAACGAAGTCAAGTTTGTCGACTTCCGTTTCACCGACACCCGTGGCAAGGAACAGCACGTGAGCGTGCCTGTGTCCCATTTCGACGAAGACAAGTTCACGTCGGGTCACGCCTTCGATGGCTCTTCGATCGCCGGCTGGAAAGGTATCGAGGCGTCGGACATGCAGCTCATGCCCGACCCGAACACCGCCAACATCGACCCGTTCTTCGAAGAACCTACGCTCATCCTGACCTGTGACGTGGTCGAGCCCGGTGACGGCAAGCCCTACGAGCGCGACCCGCGTTCGCTGGCCAAGCGCGCCGAGGCCTACATGAAGTCCACTGGCCTGGGCGACGCCGCCTACTTCGGTCCGGAACCCGAGTTCTTCGTCTTCGACAGCGTGCGCTGGAACGCCGACATGTCGGGCTGCTTCGTCGCGGTCGAGTCCGAAGAAGCTGCCTGGAACACCGGCAAGGACTACGAACACGGCAACAAGGGCTTCCGCCCGAGCGTCAAGGGTGGCTACTTCCCCGTGCCGCCGGTCGACAGCGGCCAGGACATGCGTTCGGAGATGTGCCTCATCCTCGAATCGATGGGCATCCCGGTCGAAGTGCATCACCACGAAGTGGCGAACGCCGGCCAGATGGAGATCGGCACCAAGTTCAGCACGCTGATCCAGCGCGCCGACTGGGTGCAGCTGCAGAAGTACATCATCCACAACGTCGCGGCCGCCTACGGCAAGACCGCCACGTTCATGCCCAAGCCCATCGTCGGCGACAACGGCAGCGGCATGCACGTGCACCAGTCGGTCTGGAAGGACGGCAAGAACCTGTTCGCAGGTGACGGCTACGCTGGTCTGAGCGATTTCGCGCTGTACTACATCGGCGGCATCATCAAGCACGCTCGTGCGCTGAACGCCATCACCAACCCCGGCACCAACAGCTACAAGCGCCTGGTGCCTGGCTTCGAAGCCCCGGTGAAGCTGGCCTACTCGGCCAAGAACCGCTCGGCCTCGATTCGTATCCCGCACGTGGCCAACCCCAAGGGTCGTCGCGTCGAGGCACGTTTCCCCGATCCCCTGATGAACCCGTACCTGGGTTTCGCCGCGCTGCTGATGGCCGGCCTGGACGGTGTGGAAAACAAGATCCATCCTGGCGAGCCCGCCTCGAAGGACCTGTACCACCTGCCGCCCGAAGAAGACGCGAAGATCCCGACCGTGTGCTCGAGCCTCGAACAGGCCCTCGAGTACCTGGACAAGGGCCGTGCCTTCCTGACCAAGGGCGGCGTGTTCACCGACTCGTACCTCGATGCCTACATCGAGCTGAAGATGCAGGAAGTGACGCGCATGCGCATGACCACGCATCCGATCGAGTTCGACATGTACTACACCCTGTAAAGGGGCTGGCGCCGCACGCGGTGCCTTCGTGAGATTCGAGACGGCCTGCGGGCCGTCTCTGCATTTGTGGGGTCGCCAGCCTCGCCATGGTCAATTTGCTTTGCACCGATACTGGCCAGATCCCCATCGACCATCCAGATTCATGAGCTTCATGTGCAGCTTCAGCGGACGTTTCGCGCGCCCGGTCGCCCTGGCCCTTGCCCTTGCGAGCGCCGCGGCCTGGTCACAGGAGCGCGTCGTCTACCGCTGCCCCGGCAACCTCTACACCGATCAGATCACGCCCAAGGAGGCTGCCGAGCGCGGCTGCAAGACACTGGACGGAGCGCCGGTGACGGTGATCCTCTCGCCCAGGCGGGTGCGCCCGGCCACGCCGGCGTCGGGGGCCTCGGGCCCTGCACGCAGCGAAGGGGCGCGGGTCGACCCGGCCGAACAACGCGCCCGCGACAGCGACGCCCGCCGCATCCTCGACGCCGAACTGCGCAAGGAAGAAGAACGCCTGGCTCAGTTGCAGAGGGATTACGCCGGCGGCACACCCGAGCGGCGCGGCGACGAAAGCAACTACGCCAAGTACCAGGAGCGTGTGGCCGACATGAAGGCCGCCATCGACCGCAAGTTGGCCGACATCGCCGCCATCAAGCGCGAGATTGCCAAACTCGGCACGCCGCCGTGAAGCGCAGCAACTACGACGCGCTCGACCACCTGGCCACGATGGTGGCGGTGACCTCGCGCGAGGGCCGCTGTGTCTATGTCAACGCGGCGTTCGAGGCGGCGCTGGGTCTGCCCAGGCGTGCGCTGCTCGGCGGGCGCGTGGCCGACTGGATGGTCGACCCCAGTACGCTCGAATCCACCATGGATTCGGTGGTGCGCAACGAGTTCAGCACCGGTCGTTTCGAGGCCCTGCTGCGCCGCCCGCAAGGCGCCGGGCTCGAGCGCCTGCCGGTGCATTGCATCGTGACGCAGATCGACCATGGTGAGCTGGTGCTGATCGAACTGGTCGAGGTCGAACAACAGTCGCGCCAGGACCGCGAGGCCCGCACGCTGGAGCAGGCAAGGGTCACGAAGGAACTGATCCGCAATCTGGCGCACGAGATCAAGAACCCGCTGGGCGGCATCCGCGGCGCAGCGCAACTGCTCGAGATGGAGTTGCCCAGTCGCAGCCTGAACGAATACACCCAGGTCATCATCCACGAAGCCGATCGCCTGCAGGCGCTGGTCGACCGACTGCTGGCGCCGCACCGGCGCGCGCCCACGGTGGCCGACATCAACATCCACGAGGTGCTGGAGCGGGTGAGGGCGCTCATCCTGGCCGAGTTTCCGCGCGGGCTGCAGATCGTGCGTGACTACGACACCTCGCTGCCCGAATTCCGCGGTGATCGCGAGCAGCTTATCCAGGCGGTGCTCAACATCGCCCACAACGCGGCGCAGGCGCTGATCGACCAGATCGCCGACGGTGACGCCCGCATCGTGCTGCGCACCCGGTGCAGCCGCCAGGTCACCATCGGCAGGCAACGCTTTCGATTGGCACTGGAATTGCATATCGAGGACAACGGACCGGGTGTTCCCCCGAGCTGAGAGATCGCATCTTCTTTCCCCTGGTGAGTGGCCGCGACGGCGGTTCCGGCCTGGGGCTCACCCTGGCGCAGGACTACATCCAGCAGCACCAGGGCGTGATCGAGTGCGACAGCCAGCCCGGGTTCACGCTGTTCAAGATCCTTCTTCCTCTGCCTTAGCGCCAACACGCGGGCATAGGCCAGTACCCGCAGCGAGGGCCGCAAGGCCTGCCAGGCATGAAACCTATCTGGATCGTTGACGACGACCAATCCATCCGCTTCGTGCTCGAAAAAGCACTGACGCGCGAGGACTTCCAAGTCCGCAGTTTCACCAACCCACGCGACGTGCTTGCCGCGCTCGAGGACGACGCACCGCAGGTGCTGGTCAGCGACATTCGTATGCCCGGCGGCTCCGGAATCGACCTGCTGGCCAAGGTCAAGGAGCGCCACCCGGGACTGCCGGTCATCATCATGACCGCCTACTCCGACCTCGACAGTGCCGTGTCTGCCTTCCAGGGCGGGGCGTTCGAGTACCTGCCCAAGCCCTTCGACCTGCCCAAGGCGGTGGAGCTGATCCGCCGTGCCGTAGACGAAAGTGTGCGCGAGGAAAGTGTCGACGAACACGCCGGCGAAGTGCCCGAGATGCTCGGCCAGGCACCGGCCATGCAGGATGTGTTTCGCGCCATCGGCCGGCTCAGCCAGAGCAACGTCACGGTGATGATCACCGGCGAGTCGGGCTCGGGCAAGGAACTGGTGGCGCGCGCCCTGCACAAACACAGCCCGCGCGGCGATCTGGGCAACAAGGGGCCGTTCGTCGCCATCAACACCGCGGCCATCCCGAAGGACCTGCTCGAAAGTGAACTGTTCGGCCACGAACGCGGCGCGTTCACCGGCGCCCAGGCGATGCGGCGCGGGCGCTTCGAACAGGCCGAAGGTGGCACGCTGTTCCTGGACGAAATCGGCGACATGCCGTTCGATCTGCAGACGCGCCTGCTGCGGGTGCTGAGTGACGGGCAGTTCTACCGCGTGGGCGGCCACCATCCGCTCAAGGCCAACGTGCGCGTCATCGCTGCCACCCACCAGAACCTGGAAGAACGTGTGCGCGACGGTGTGTTTCGCGAGGACCTGTTTCATCGCCTGAACGTCATTCGGCTGCGCCTGCCGCCGCTGCGCGAGCGTCGCGAGGACATCCCCGGCCTGGCGCGCCACTTCCTGCAGCGCAGTGCCAAGGAGCTGGGCGTCGAATCCAAGCGCCTGTCGGATGCGGCGCTGGCCATGGTGTCGGCCTTCGACTACCCCGGCAACGTGCGCCAGCTCGAGAACCTGTGCCACTGGCTCACAGTGATGGCGCCGGTGCAGACGGTCGATCCCAAGGATCTGCCGCCCGAAGTGCAAGCTGCCGCGCTGGGCGCCGCAACGGCGATGGCCAGCGGCCAACCCCAGACATTGGCATATGTCCACAGCCTCGTTGCGCCAGTGAGTGCTCAGCCTCAGGGGGCAGAGGTGCCACAGGTGAGCGCAGTCGCCGAGACGCCCATGACCGTCGGTAGCGCCTGGCTGACCGACCTCGATCGAGAGGCACGCGCCCTGCTCGAACACGGCCAGCCCGAAGTCTGGGATCACCTGACGCGCCAGTTCGAAGCCCGCCTGATCCAGACCGCCCTGGCGCTTACCAAGGGGCGGCGTATCGAGGCGGCGCACAAGCTGGGCATCGGGCGCAACACGATCACCCGAAAGATTCAGGAGTTGCGGCTCGAAGGCTGATTCAAGCCCCGCTGTGGCAGGCCCTGGCTAGGGTTCTGCCGCTGTTGCGCGCCGGGTGTGCGGACGAGCATCCGGTGCTACTCGTACCGGAGCCCATCCCATGACCGTGCTGCTGATCGGACTGATCCTTTTCCTGGGTGTACACAGCACCCGCATCGTGGCCGACCCCTGGCGCACTGCCATGTTGGCAAAGTTGGGCGAAGGTGGCTGGAAGGGCGCCTATGCCCTGGCCAGCGCCGCCGGTCTGACGTTGATCGTCATCGGTTACGGGCAGGCCCGCCTGGCCCCGGTGGATCTGTGGATGCCGCCACTGTGGACACGCCACGCTGCCAGCGCCTTGCTGCTGCCCGCGTTCATCCTGCTCACCGCGGCCTACGTGCCGGGCAACGCCATCAAGTCCCGACTCGGCCACCCGATGGTGCTCGGCACCAAGGTCTGGGCGCTGGCACATCTGCTGGCCAATGGTCGATTGGCCGACCTGCTGCTGTTCGGTGGATTTTTGCTTTGGTCGGTGCTGGCTTTTCGCAGTGCCCGGGCGCGCGACCGCGCCGCGGGATTGATCCGGCCAGCCGGACGCGCTGTATCAACGGTGATCACACTGGTCGTCGGGCTGGTGGCTTGGGCGGTGTTCGCCATGTTCCTGCACCTGCCGTTGATGGGCGTGAGGCCGTTCGGCTGAGACAATTGTCTGCTTGCGTGACGAGAATCCACTTTCATGGTTGTCACGTTGAATTGACAACGCACCCAGGCTGCGCTACTGCTCTGACTTGACCTGCCTCAACGGCGAGCCTGTAGGGCTGAGCGACATTCGCTCTCAATAGCTTTACCTATCGATGGGCGCCATGAACGTGGAGACCTTGGAAAAGCCCGTGGGGGCTATCCCACGACCCGCCCCGCTGCCGAGGCCTCGCCGCCGGCCAGCGGGCTCTCCTCCAGCGCCGGCCGATCCCGCTCCCTGGCAACAGGTGCTTGGTGATCCCGCGCTGACCAACGCAGAGTTCAACCTGCTCACCAAACTGTCTTGCCGGCGCAATGTGCCGTCGGGCAGCGAAGTTCTGCCGCGAGACAGCGCTGCCGACTGCCTCGTGCTGCTGCTCTGCGGTGACGTCGTGCTGGGTGCCCGCGCGCCCGACGGCAGCATGCGCACCGAACGCACCTTGTGCGGGCCCGCCTGGCTCGACATCAGCGCCGCCTGGATCGGCGCGCCCTATGCGTATTCGGTGCAGGCGCTGTCCGACGTGACCGTGGCCGATTTGCGTCTGGTAGACCTGCGCCGTGAACTGGTGGGCCAACCCCAGCTGGCCCAGCGACTGTGCGCCTGCCTGGCTCGAGAGGTTCAGGATCTGGCTCACGCTGCCCGCAACCTGCTGCATCACGATGCACCGGCGCGATTCGCCCTGTGGCTGATCGAGCGTTGCCCCGACATCGGCCCTGGCTGCACGATCCGTCTGCAAGAACGCAAGCGCGACATCGCCCAGCAACTGGCCATGACGCCCGAGACACTCTCGCGCCTGATGCGCAGCTTCGAGAGCCAGGGTGTGCTCAGTGTGCAGGGCTACAACCTGCGCGTGCACGACTTCGCTGCGTTGCAGCGCATCTCGGGCGAAACGATGTGAGTTCACGGCCGGCCTTGCGCGGGAGCGCGAGGCCAGGCGCTCGCCGTCCTGGGTCGCCTTGCTAGGTCCCCTGCGGAAAGACCACACAGACGTTTGTGCCCTGCCGTGCTCGCTTCGGCGGCAAGGCTGCGCTGCATCGCACCCGGCCAGATAGGCAGGCCTGTTCCGGCCAGCAGATGATCGACCTGCCAAGCGCGCCCAGGCGCCTACTCGCCCATCTGGCGCGTCGCCGGTCTCGCTCCACCGTTGTCAACTCGCTCCGTCGTTCCCGTCTGGTCAGCGGGTGGCGTGGTGCTGTTGCGGTGTCGCCATGCTGACCCCCGCATGGGGGGTGACCACCTGCCGGTTCCCCCCAAAGGGGGCACCCGATGGAGGGAGGTGGATCCCTCCGCGGGGGGAGAGCTCGAAACGCTGGCCCGGCAGAAGATTCAGCCATCGACAACACATGCACCGGAGCAACACCATGGCCAGCCGCGACATCCTGATGAACGACGCTTCTTTCGCCGCCATCGACCGTGCTGCCCGCATGCCTGCCTGGTTCGAAGTTGCTCCCCGCGTCGCCAACGTAGTCAGCACCGGCAATGTGACCGCCGACACCGACTGGAGCTGGCTCGACACGACCGATGGTGGCGTCGAGGTCATCGAGCACGATGTGCCTGTCGAACTCCTGGCGGCGTTTTTCGGCAAGTCCGGCGCAGCCTCGCTGCGCGCCTGAGCCCGGTGGTTCAGACGCCGTGTCTCGTCGGTTGCAGGAGATCAGCCGGCAGAATTTGCGCCGTTGTGGCTTTCACGCAGCGCCCACCACAAGGCCCTGGGATTGCCGCTGGAGCGGCCCATCGTCGTTGGCGCACATCCGCCGCCATAGGCGAAATAGTTGCGCACCGGCACACCCAGCGTGCGCGCCACCTGGATCGCTGCCTGCTGCGGCAGCCCGTGTGTGAGTTCCAGTTCGCAGTGGGTGCCGCTGTCCAGCAGCCGCTTCAGGGCCGTGTGGGCCAGCGGCGCGTCATGGGTGGCGACCGACACATGGCAGGCCTTGCCCGCCAGGCGAGCGATCAGACCGAGGAATCCAGCGCGTTCGTCGAACTGCGGGCACAAGGGGTCGGCCCATTGCCCCTTGACCACACGCACCCGCATGCCAAGTTCGCAGGCCTGTTCGGCGTCGGCGCGGCTGCGCGTCCAGCGACCGGGCAGCGTGACACCGATCTGGTCGTGATGCACCTGGTTGGCTCGCACACAGGTGAAGACCGCATTGGCGCTGTCCGGACCTTGTGAGTCGAATTGAACGGCCACATGGGCGTCCTGGGCGTGGCGCAACACCTGCGCCAGCAGATCAGCGTCATAACCGAGTGCGCTGGCTCGCAAGGACAACACACCGTCGTTGTCGAGAGTGGCCAGGGCATCGACACAACTCAGGCATGCGTCGGCCACCAGACGCGGCGATTCACCCGCTTCGCTGAAGTAGGCCAAGGTCGGCGCCATGCCGACATCCTGGCTGCGCCGCATCTCGGCCAAGGCGTCGACCAGAAGCAGTCCGGGCATCGATCCGAGCCGGGCCGTCTGAAGCACCGACGTCGCGGATCGGTTCATTGCCGACTTGACTGGGGCCAGCCGACGAACCGGCGCAAGGGCGGGGCGAGGCAAAGTGAGCTGGGCTTGCATCTGGCGTCTCGGTGCGTGGACCGTCCGGGGGGGGGTGACAGGCGACATTGATCTGGCAAAAAGGCGAAAAATACAATTTCGGCCAGATGTGTAACTTAGCATGCACTCTGTTGTATTGCATGCAATTTGTCACAAGTAAAAACCCGGGTGGCCGGCGCCTCGATCGCGACCGTTGATGTGGCGCAGGCCATGCTCCCGCATGTCCTGCGCCCAGGCCAAGGCGCCGGTCGGCACCTTCACCGCGTCACTGGCGGCCAGTGAGTTACTTCAGCAGGCCCTCAGCGCGCAGGGCTTCCTGCACGGCGGGGCGGGCGGCGACGCGGGCACGGAATGCCTGCAGCTGCGTCAGAGCGCCGATGTCCACGCCCACATATTGGCCCCAGCCCGAGACGACAAAGAGGTAGGCGTCGGCCACACTGAACTGATCACCCAGCAGGTACTGCCGGCCTTCGAGTTGCTCGTTCACGTAACCAAGCCTGGCCAGCAGGCGGGCGCGGACGACGGGTTTGTAGTCCTCGGGCGTGTCGGGTGAAAACAGCGGCGAGAAACCCTTGTGCAGTTCGCTGGTGACGAAGTTCAGCCACTCGACCGCGCGATAACGACCCATCGTGCCGGCAGCTGGCATGAGATGAGTGGCCGGCACCTGATCGGCGATGTATTGCACGATGGCCGGGCCTTCGCTCAGGCGCTCACCGTTGTCCAGTTCGAGCAGCGGCACCTGGCCCTTGGGGTTGATGGCCAGGTAGTCGCTGCCGTCGGCGAGTTTCTTGGTCTTGGTGCTGGCCAGGACCAGGTCGAAAGCCAGGCCGGCTTCGCGCAGCACGATGTGGGGAGAGAGCGAGCAGGCTCCGGGGCTGTAATAAAGCTTCATGGCTATCCTTGCGTGTCGAGTGACAAAAACGGCCGCGGGGCGACCGAGGGGTCTACGCTACACGGCTTGAGTCTTTCTTGCACATCAGCATCGCTGACCGCCCACCATGCGCCTGAACCCGACCCGCACCTGCCCGACGAGTTGTATTGCCCGTGTCCGGCGCGGCATCACGACAGTGAACTTCCTGCTGCGCCGATTGATGCGCCGCGTTGTCGCAGCCTGTGTGCTGCTCGGCCTGGTGATGTTCTTGACCACGCCGGCTCTGGCGGCAGCACCGCCGACACCCGGTGGTGTCGACTGGCATACACCGCGCGGCGCAGTGGCGCTCGATACCTTGATGGGCAGCAGTCGCAGCGCCGGCAAACCGCTGCTGCTTTACTGGGGCGCCGTGTGGTGCCCACCGTGCAACCAGCTCGAAGCCACCTTGTTTCGACGGCCCGAGTTCATCGAGTTGTCGCGTCGCTTCGTGGCCGTGCATCTGGACGGCGACAGTCCCGGCGCGCAAAGGCTCGGTGCGCAGTACAAGGTGCGTGGATACCCCACGATGATCGTGTTCGACCCACGTGGCCGTGAGTTGACACGCCTGCCGGGCGAGGTGGACGCGCCGGTCTACCTCCAGGCGCTGAAGTCCGTGCTGGGTAGCGGCGACAACGCGCCGGTGCGTCCGGTGGCCGATCTGCTCGCCGCGGCCCGCCGGGGGGATGCCCTGCCCGGCGCCGATTGGCGCCGGCTGGCCTGGTACTCGTGGGACACCGACGAGGCCCGCCTGCTGCCCGCCGCCGAATTGCCCACCGTGCTGGCCACGCTGGGGCGCGCCAGTGCCTCGGTCGATGTGGCGGCGTCGACCAGACTGCAACTCAAGGCCGTCATCGCCAGCAGCGCCAGGGGCGCCGCCAGGCTCGGCGACGACGCCCGCTTCAGCGCCGCCGCTGCCTTGCTGCGGCTGCTGGGGGAGGCCGGCGCGGCGCGTGAACAGATGGATCTGGTTACCGCTGCGGTCACACCGCTGGCCGATAGCCTGGCCGCGCCTGGCACGCCGCAGCGCGAGCAACTGGTGCAGGTCTGGGCCCAGTCTGCGCGGCGCCTGCAGGCCGACACCACGCTGAGCCGGGCCGACCGGCTCGGCGCGCTGCAGGCACGCGTCGATCTGGCGGCATTGGGGCGACTGCCCGGTGACGCCAGCATCGACGCCGACCTGCGTGCCGAGATCCGCGCCGCCGTGGCCGCGGCCGATCAAGGCAGCACCGATCCGGTCGAGCGCCAGAGTGTCATCCCGACGGCGGCCCATCTGCTGCAAAGCGCCGGTCTTGGCAACGAGTCGGACACCTTGCTGCGCGCCAGCCTGAGCCGCAGTCCTGCCCCGTATTACCTGATGAGCCAGCTCGCGGGCAACGCCGCCAGACGCGGCGACAAGGCCGCCGCGCTGCGCTGGTCGGGCCAGGCCTGGCAATCGGCCAAGGGCCCGGCGACACGGCTGCAGTGGGGCGCGGCGCACCTGGCGCGGCTCATCGACCTGGCGCCCGACGATGCGGCTCAAATCGAGAAGGTCGCCGCCGCCATCCTTCGTGAGGCTGCTGGGGTGCCCGACGTCTTCCACGAGCGCAACGCACGTTCGCTGCAACGGATCGCCAGCCGGCTGAGCGACTGGGCCGGCCCGGCCGGTGCCACCGATCGACTGAGCCGCCTGGCGCGTGTGCTCGATCCGGTCTGCGCCCAGTTGCCGGCGCAAGACAGTGCCCGTGCGCAATGCGCCGCTTTGCTCAGGCCACACGGCTAGACTGACCCGATCGGCCCTGCCGCGCCGCGTGGCGCCGGCGCGGCACATCCGTCCACCGATCGATCCCCGCGAGACCGCCATGCCCCGACAGATCCTCGCCGAAGCGCAGGTCCATCCCGCCATCCGTGATGCCATCGCCGCCTTGCACCTCGACACCGTGCGGCAGGTGCAGGACGCCGTCAAGCACCACCCGGTCGTGGTGGTCGGCATGTCGACGAACCCCTTCGTGTCCAAGGCGCGCAAGGCGCTCGACGCCGCCGGCGTGGCGCACTTCGACCTCGATTTCGGCGGTTACCTCAGCGAGTGGCGGCGCCGCAACTCGCTCAAGATGTGGACGGGTTGGCCCACCTTCCCGATGGTGTTCGTGCGCGGTCAGCTCATTGGTGGCTACACCAACGTGCAGCGCCTCATCGACAGCGGCGAACTCGCCCACCTGCTGGCGGCCTGAGCCACGCGCGCGGCGCCGAGCGACCACCATGCCGCTGCCTGCCGACTTACGCGCTCTGCAGGTCGATCTGCCGGCTTGCCCGCGCACCCTGCTCGAACTGCTGCCGTTGCTCGACGAAGGCAATGAGCAGGGCGCCGACATCGACGCCATGGCCACCATCGTCGAAGCCGACATGGCGCTGGCCGCCGCCGTGGTGCGCACCGTCAACTCGGCCATGTTCGGCCTGCTGCGGCGCGTCGATACGGTGGGTGACGCCATGCGCTACCTCGGCACCAGCGAAGTGGCCGCACTCACCTACGCCACCGCCTTGCGTTCGGCCTTTGCACCCACACCCCAGCTCGAGCGCCTGTGGGCGCAGTCGGCATCGTGTGGGCTTCTGATGGGACGCAGCGCCGCGGCCCTGGGGCTGGACCCACTGCGGGCCCACACCGCCGGCTTATTCGCCCGCTGTGGTCAGGCCGTATTGCTGGCCAAGGCCGGCAAACCCTACGCCCGGATGTTGACCGACGCGGGCGACGACACCGCCGCCCTGCTGGCGGCCGAACAACACGAGTTCGGTGTCACCCATGCGGTGTACGGCAACGCCTTGTGTGCCTCGTGGGGGCTGGCCAACGAGGTGATCCGCTACGTGCGTGAACGTGTCACCGAGCCCGACACCTGGCAAGTGTTGCCTGCGCCCCTGCGCAAGTTGTTGCTGCTCGGCCATGTTGCCGAGGCGGTGGTTGCCGGCGCCGATCTGGCCGAGCGATGCCAGGCTCTGGCGGCGGGCAGTGGCTGGTCGGCTGAACAACTGCAGGCCGCACTGGCGCCGACCTGGGCCAGGTTGTCGGCGTCGCAGCGCAGCTGAGGCCTCGTCCCGGAACAGTGCCCCCTTGGTGGCGGATGCACCACGACGACGGGGCAGAGCAGGCGCCTTGTGAACGAACCCGCAGCCTGATCGCCACACGGCGCCCGGCATAGGGCTTGCCTGCATCTGCACCTGAAGCAGCCGGTCTATGCTGGCGTTCAGCCCCGCTGCCACCAAACGTTGCTGCGGGTTCGAACATCGAAGGAGTGCGCATGGTCAGTGATGCCGGCAGTGATGCTGCCAATCAGACGACAGGGTCGACCGGCGACCCGGAGCCTGCAGATGTCGCCGCAGCGCTGGCTGGTGCGCCCTCTGCAGCAGCTTCGACAACGTCCACAGCGCCCACCCGCCCGACCAGCGCCGCGGCCGCCGGGCTGCGCCACATCCGCCTGACCTCACACCCGAGCCAGGGACCGAGCGGCGCACCTGCACTGCGCTGGGGCGCCGCTGACGCGCTCGAACGTGGCCCTGTCGTGGGCACCACCACCAACCGCAGCCAGCGCAACGTCATCGGCACCCACAGCGGAAGCTACGGCGTGTACCGCGCGCTGGCGGTGGCGGCAGGCAATCTCACGCGCGGCCACCGCGCCGACCTGACCGATACCGCGCCTACCGACCTGATCGGCCCCTACCCGGCCTGGGGCGACGCGCACAAGATCGTCGCCATCGACCCCTGGGGCGCGCAGGTGCAGGCGGTGTTTGCCGACTACCTGGCGCAGGGCTATGACATCCGCCCCACCATCGCCGTGACACAGGCGCACATCCATCTGCCGGAGGTGCGCCAGGCCATCGCCTTCCAGCGCCTCGAGCCCGACGGCGAGGTGCTGCTCGACGACGGCTCGGCGGTGGTCACCAAGGTGGCCATCGAGCCGGTCTGGTGGCTGCCCGGCGTGGCTGAACGGTTCAAGGTGAGCGAGACCGAATTACGCCGCGCGCTGTTCGAAGAGACCGGCGGCATGTACCCCGAGCTGGTGACCCGCAGCGACATCGAGGTGTTTTTGCCGCCCATCGGCGGGCAGACGCTCTACATCTTCGGCAACCCGCACGACCTGGCCAACCCGGCGGTGACCCTCACCGCGCGGGTGCACGACGAGTGCAATGGTTCGGACGTGTTCGGCTCGGACATCTGCACCTGCCGGCCGTATCTGACCCATGCCATCGAAGAATGCATCGTCGGCGCACAAAGTGTGGCGCACGGCGGGCGCGGCGGTGTGGGCCTGATCGCCTACAGCCGCAAGGAAGGCCGCGCGCTCGGCGAAGTCACCAAGTTCCTGGTCTACAACGCGCGCAAGCGTCAGGTGGGGGGCGACCGGGCCGACAAGTATTTCCTGCGCACCGAATGTGTCGCCGGTGTGCAGGACATGCGCTTCCAGGAGCTGATGCCCGACGTGCTGCACTGGCTGGGCATCAGCAAGATCCACCGCCTGGTGAGCATGAGCAACGACAAGTACGATGCCATCACCGGCAGCGGCATCGAGGTGGTCGAACGCATCAAGATCCCCGACTCATTGGTGCCGGCCGACGCCAAGGTCGAGATCGAGGCCAAGATCGCCGCCGGTTATTTCACCGATGGCGCCGTGCCCGACGAAGCCCGACTCGCCCAGGTGCAGGGCCGGGCGTTGACATGAACGCCCGTGCCCGAGGATCTGGAGCAGGCGCTGATGGCCGTCCTGCGGGACGGGCCGTTGGCGTCAGAGGTCAGCCATGAGTCCGGTCCCGGGCGAGTCGGCTGCCGTGCCTGGCGACCCGTTCGGCGTCGAGCCGGTCGGCCTGTTCGGCACCGTGCCCGCGGTTCTGGCCAGGCTGCGCGACAGCGCCACCATCCGCGCCCGCTGCGCGCAGGTCGCGGGGGTCGTGCGAGCCGGCGAGTCGACGCTGTTCACCGTCGACGACAGCCGGCTGGGTGCCGTGGCCGAACGTATCGCCGCGTTGACGCTGCAGCGTTTCCCGACCCTGGCCATTCCGTACCACAGCCGCTGGCGGCATTTCGAAGCCGGTGGCGTCGATCGCAAGCACGCGATGGACGAGCGTATTGCCACACACAGCCAGGCGGCGCAGGCGCGTGCGCGCATCGATCTGGCCCTGGTGAGTGTGTTGCTCGACGCCGGTGCCGGCCCGCAGTGGCGCTATCACGAGGCCGAGACCGGGCTCACCTTGGCGCGCTCCGAAGGCCTGGGGGTGGCAAGCTTCAGGGCCTTCTTGGCCGGCGAGTTCTCGTCCGAGCCGGGCGATCCGTGCCGGGTCGACGCCAAGGCCCTGGCGCGTATCGACGCTGCGGCGCTGGCGCGTATCTTCCAGGTCGATGCCGGCAATCCTCTCGTTGGGCTGGAAGGCCGGGCCGCCTTGCTGCGCCGGCTGGCGCAGGCGCTGCGCGAGCATCCGCTGGTCTTCGGTGGCGACGGCCAGCCGGGCCAGTTGTTCGATGCCTTGACGCATCATCGCCATGCACCGCAGTTGCGCCAGCATCACCCTGTGCCGTCGACCAGCCGGCACCAGATTGCCGCGCCGCGCATCCTGCGTGCGCTTCTCGACGCCTTCAGCGCCATCTGGCCGAGCGGCCAGCACATCAGCATCGACGGCATGGACCATGCGCTCGGCGACGCCTGGCGCCATCCCGCGGCCGGCGCCGACGCGGGCGACGCCAGCGCCGGCTGGTTGCCTTTCCACAAGCTCAGCCAGTGGTTGAGTTATTCACTCGTCGAACCGTTCGAGTGGGCCGGCGTGACGGTGAGCCAGCTGGATGGCCTGACCGGTCTGCCCGAATACCGCAACGGCGGCCTGCTGCTCGACGCTGGGGTCGTCGTTCCGAGCCAGGCCGACTGGGCCGCGCGCAGCTACACACCCGCCGATGCCTGGGTGATCGAATGGCGCGCCCTCACGGTGCATCTGCTCGACGAACTGGCACCGCTGGTGCGCGAGCGCCTCGCCGCTGCCGTGCCGGCCGACCTGGCTGACCGCGCCCGCACCTTGCCGCTGGCGTGTCTGCTGGAAGGTGGCAGCTGGACGGCCGGCCGAGCCATCGCCGCCGAAATGCGCCCGGGCGGCCCGCCGCCGGTGAGCATCGACAGCGACGGCACCGTGTTCTGAGAACATGGCAGCAGCTTCCCATGCATGGACAGGCCGGGCAGTCTCGGCGCCAGCGCGGCTAGACGCGTCGTCCAGTTACCCTTCATCCGATAGATCAGGAGCCTTTTCATGACCGAACCCGTCGTCCACGTGATCTCGCATCCGCTGGTGCAACACAAGCTCACGCTGATGCGGCAGAAGGATCTGTCGACCAGCAGCTTTCGCCGCATGCTGGGCGAGATCGCGATGCTGATGGCCTACGAGGTCACGCGCGACATGCCCACCAAGCTCATCGAGGTGGAGACCCCCCTCGAGAAGATGATGGGCCCGGTGATCGAGGGCCGCAAGACGGTGTTCGTGGTGATCATGCGGGCCGGCGCGGGTTTTCTCGAGGGCATGCTCGAGGTGGTGCCGGGTGCGCGTGTCGGTCACATCGGTCTGTACCGCGACCCCAAGTCACTCGTCGCGGTGGAGTACTACTTCAAGATGCCGTCGGACATGCATGAGCGCGACGCCATCGTGCTCGACCCGATGCTGGCCACCGGCAACTCGGCGGTGGCGGCGGTCGAGCGGCTCAAGGAAACGCATCCACGCTCGATCCGTTTCGTCAGCCTGCTGGCTGCACCCGAGGGGCTGAGGCACTTCCACCAGCATCACCCGGACGTGCCGGTCTACACCGCGTCGATCGACCGCGAGCTCAACGACCACGGCTACATCGTGCCCGGCCTGGGCGACGCGGGTGACCGCATCTTCGGCACCAAGTGAGTCGGGGCGATGGCCGATCTGCTGATCCGCAATGCCAACCTGCCCGACGGCCGCACGGGGCAGGATGTACTGGTACAGGCCGGGCGCATAGCCGCCGTCGGCCCGGCGCTGTGCGTACCCGAAGCCATCCCGCTGCTCGAGGCCGATGGTTGGCTGCTCAGCCCGCCCTTCGTCGATGCGCATTTCCACATGGACGCGACGCTGAGTTACGGCCTGCCGCGTGTCAACACCAGCGGCACGCTGCTCGAAGGTATCGCGCTGTGGGGTGAACTCAAGCCCTTGCTGACCGAAGAAGCCATCGCCGAACGGGCCCTGGCCTATTGCGACTGGGCTGTCGCCAAAGGTTTGCTGGCGATCCGCAGCCATGTCGACGTGTGTGACGAACGCCTGCTGGCGGTGCGTGCGCTGCTCGACGTGAAGCGCCGCGTCGCGCCCTACCTCGACCTGCAACTGGTGGCCTTTCCGCAGGACGGCGTGTTGCGTGCACCGGGCGCGCAGGCCAACCTGATCCGTGCGCTCGATCTGGGCGTCGACGTGGTGGGAGGCATCCCGCACTTCGAACGCACCATGGCGGACGGTGCCGAGTCGGTGCGCTGGTTGTGCGAACTGGCGGCCGAGCGTGGCCTGCGTGTCGACATGCACTGCGACGAAAGCGACGACCCGCTGTCGCGCCATGTCGAGACGCTGGCCTTCCACACCCTGCGCCTGGGGTTGCAGGGGCGGGTCACCGGGTCACACCTCACGTCCATGCATTCGATGGACAACTATTACGTCTCCAAGCTCATCCCGCTGGTGGCTGAGGCCGGTCTGCACGTGGTAGCCAACCCGCTCATCAACATCACGCTGCAGGGGCGCCACGACAGCTATCCCAAGCGCCGCGGCATGACGCGGGTGCCCGAGCTGATGGCTGCCGGCGTGAACGTCGCCTTCGGCCACGACTGCGTGATGGACCCGTGGTATTCACTCGGCTCGGCCGACATGCTGGAGGTGGCGAGCATGGGCCTGCACGTGGGCCAGCTCACCGGCCAGGCACAGATGCAGTCTTGCTACGAAGCGGTAACAAGCAATGCGGCACGCGTGCTGGGGCTGGCCGGTTATGGCCTGGCGCCGGGCTGCCGTGCCGACCTGGTGCTGCTGCAGGCGCGTTCGACTGTCGAGGCGATCCGCCTGCGACCGGCCCGACTGGCTGTGCTTCGTGGTGGCAAGTTGCTGGCAAGTTGCCCGGCGCAGCACACGCGCCTCGATCTGCCCGGCCGGCCGGGGCTGGTCGATTTTGGCGCGGCTACCGCGCACTGACCTGGCTCCAGCGCCACCACTGGCTACCCCATGGTGCCGTCGGTCGCTCGTGTCTGCTTGCCAGGCAGGCCACTAGAATGACCTTCATCATTTATCACCAGGCTTGGGCTGCATGCGCTTGAGATTGATCGGCTCACTCACGAGCCCCTACGTGCGCAAGGTGCGTATCGTCCTTCTCGAGAAGAAGCTCGAGCACAAGCTCGAACTCGAAGACGTCTGGTCAGCCCAGTCACGCATCGGTGAATCCAATCCGCTCGGCAAGGTGCCCTGCCTGGTGATGGAAGGTGGCGAGGCGCTGTTCGACTCGCGGGTGATCGTCGAATACGTCGACACGCTGTCGCCGCTGGCCCGGCTCATCCCCGACAAGGGGCGCGAACGCGCCGAGGTGCGCACCTGGGAGGCGCTGGCCGACGGTGTGCTCGACGCGGCCATCCTGGCGCGTATGGAGGCCACCTGGGCCGAACGCAGCGCCGAGCAGCGCAGCCCGGCCTGGATCGCCCGCCAGATGAGCAAGATCGACCTCGCTCTGGCGGCCATGTCGCACGGCTTGGCCGACAAGACCTGGTGCACCCAGGGCACTCATTTCACGCTGGCCGACATTGCCGTCGGTTGTGCGCTGGGCTACCTCGACTTCCGGTTCCCCGACATCGATTGGCGGGGTCGCCACGCCAATCTGGCCAAGCTGCAAGACAAGTTGTCGCAGCGCGCCAGTTTCGTCGACACCCTGCCAGCCTGATCGCCGCCAGGGCCGCTGGCGCAATGCGCCGGCCAGGCCTCAGCTCGGTTGCAGCGGCAAGGTCACCTGGACGTGCCAGCCGTCGGCTTCGCGGCCGATCGACAACTGTGCGCCGAGTGCCTGCACCTGACGCCGCACATTGCCCCACGTAGGCTCGGTTCTGCTGGGGCTGGGCAAGGGGGTGACGTCCAGATCATTCGACGTGGCGACACCGCTGCCGTCGCGTACCGTCAGACGCAGGGTGCGTCCAGCCGGGCCGGTGACGATGTCCAGGCTCAGCGTGGCCTGGCCAGCACATTCGGCGCTGTGCAACACGTTGACGAGTGCGTCTTGCGCAATACGCAGCAACTGGAGGGTCTCGGCCATGCCCAGGCGCAAGCGGCCTGTGTTGTCGCTGACCAGCCATTGCAGGTGTATGCCGCGCGACAACATGAGCGGCTCGACGTGCCGCCTGAGGTCGTTCATGGCGTCGCTCAGCAAGGGGTTGTTGCGGTCGAGTGCACTCAGGGCCAGACGCAGGTCGAGCAAGGTGGTGTCGAGCAGGCCTTGCAGTTGCAGCGTGCGGGCCAGCGAACCACGACCGCCCAAGTTCGTGGTGGACTGATCGCCGTAACCCTGCGTGTTGGCGGCAGGATGCGTCAGTTCGAGGGCTCGGCTCACCCGCTGACCGATCTCGTCGTGCAATTCGCGTAGCAGGCGGTCGCGTTGCTGGCGTTGTGCGTCACTGCGGTCGCGTGCATAGAGTTCGTCGAGTGTGGCCTGCAGCGTGTGTTGCACCTCGCGTTCGCGTTTGCGCGAGAGGCGGTGGTCGATTTCGAGCCGGCGGATCGTTCGCGCCACCTGATCGACCCGCACCGCCGTGAGTACACCCAGCAGGGCCAGCACGGCCCAGCGTGTGGCCTCGGAACTGCCCGCACCCGGCAGGGCCGCATTGAGCAGTGCCGCCACGCCGAACAGGCGGCCGAGTTCATGCACCATGCAGGCCAGTGCCGCGGACAGGGCCACGGCCACCGCCCAGGCACCGAAGCGGGCGCGCAGCGACAAATCGTGGCGATGGGCCGTGTCGATCACCTGAACCAGCAAGACCAGGCCCATGCCGACCACCATCAGCAGAACCAGGGTCTGCCCGACGGTGGTGTCCATCGCGCCGGCCGCGCCGAGTGCCCAGACCAGCAGCGCGATGACCGTCAGTCCGAAGGCAGGCAACACGGCGCTGCGCTGTTGCACCGGCACGTCGAGCACACGCAGGGCGTACCAGCCCGTCAGGCCACAAAAGCCGAGCAACACGGCCTGCAACATGCCGCGTTGTGCTGCGGCAAATGCGGGTTCCCCCAGCGCGGTGTGGGCCGCCCAGAGCAGGCAGGCTCCGGCGAGCGCCGCGTCACCGCGGTTGCGTTGGGTAAGTGCCAACAGCAAGGCGACCAGCCCCAGAGCCAGCGATCCGGTCGACACGGCCATCGAGGCCGGTGCCAGGTGCAGCGCGGCTGCACCGTCACGCTGTGCCCACAACGCCCGCAGCGTCAGCGGTCTGGGGTTGTCGGCGGCGGCCGTGGTGCCGGTGCCCGGCCAGCTGCTGCTTGTCCCGGTGTTGCCTGTGCCCGAATGCGCTGCGGGCAACCGGGCTGACGTTGCCGCCGACATGTTGTCGCGCTGGTCGGCTCGCAGGGTGTCGTGTTGCCCCGTCGCACCGACCAGTCCGGCACTGAGCGACGGTCCCATCACCCAGCTGGCTACAAACACCAGCAAAAGCGCCATCAGCCACGCCGACATGCGCTGTCGTATCGATTTGTCAGTCAACAACTTGTTCATGGCCGCCTCGGAAAGGTTCCAGCTTCCTTGCGGCTCCGCCGGGCCCGGCGGGGTGCCGCGACCTGAGGGATGGCTGAACGAGGGCGACATTCACGGGAGAACTCGTCGATCCGAACCACGCAAATAGGCAGCTGTGCCGACGAATTCTGGGCAGCACTCGAGGGTGAGCCCATCCCATGCTCAAGGGTTTTGCCCGCGGCAGTGCAGTGCAACAACGCCACACCTCACGGCGTGTGGCGTTGTTCACGAAGGGTGAGTCTGTCTTGGAAACAGGCAGTAAGGGCCGCGCCCGACCTTTGTCTGTAGACAAGGTGTACAGCGCTTGTCGGCAGTTGCTGCGGCGCGCTGCGATTGAAAAATCCGGCGAAATCGACAGCGGAGCCGCAGCACTCGATCAGGTTTGCGACCTGCGGCGGGGTCTCACACACTGGCCAGGCGCACAACGTGCACGCGGCAGCTGGCTCACAGGCTGGCGAAACTCTCGCGCGCAGCCAGCAGGGTGGCGTCGATCTCGGCCTGGCCGTGGGCCGCACTCACGAAGCCGGCTTCGTACAGCGCGGGTGCCAGGTACACACCGCGGTCGAGCATGAGGTGGAACCAGCGGTTGAACCGATCCTTGTCGGTCGCCATCACGGCAGGGTAGTTCTGCGGCAAGGTCTTGCTGAAGAAAAAGCCGAACATGCCACCCTGGCTGTCGCTCACGAAGTCGATGCCGGCTGCCTTTGCAGTGCTGGCCAGACCGTCGGACAACTGGCGTGTGCGCTGACCGAGGGCCTCGAAGAAGCCCGGCTTGGAGATTTCGCGCAGCGTTGCCAGGCCACAGGCCGTGGCGACCGGGTTGCCCGACAAGGTGCCGGCCTGGTACACCGGGCCGAGCGGTGCCAATTCACTCATGATCTTGCGCGACGCGCCAAAGGCTGCCAGCGGCATGCCGCCGCCGATGACCTTGCCGAACACGCTGATGTCGGGTGCGAAGCTCGGCAGCGCCTGGGCATAGATCGACTGGGCGCTGCCCAGCGCGACGCGAAAACCGGTCATCACCTCGTCGAACACGAACAGTGCGCCGTGCTGCGTGCACAACTCGCGGATACGCTTCATGAAAGGCAAGCTGGCGCGCACGAAGTTCATGTTGCCGGCGATCGGCTCGATCATCACGCAGGCCAGGTCGTCGCCGTGGATCTTGAAGGCCTCCTCGAGTTGTTCGAGGTTGTTGTACTCGAGCACGAGGGTGTGCTGCACCACTTCGGGCGGCACGCCGGCCGAGGTCGGGTTGCCGAAGGTCGCCAGGCCCGAGCCGGCCTTGACCAGAAGGGCGTCGGCATGGCCGTGGTAACACCCTTCGAACTTGATCAGCTTGGCGCGGCCGGTGGCGCCGCGCGCCAGCCGGATGGCGCTCATCGCGGCTTCGGTGCCCGAGCTGACCAGCCGGATCTGTTCACACGAAGGCACCAGCGCCAGGATGGCTTCGGCGAGTTCGACTTCGCGTTCGGTCGGCGCACCGTAGCTGAAACCTTCGGCTGCGGCGCGCTGCACCGCGTCGAGCACGGCCGGGTGACCGTGGCCGAGGATCATCGGGCCCCATGAGCCGATGTAGTCGATGTAACGCTTGCCTTCGACGTCGACGATGTAGGCGCCGCTGGCGCTGGCGATGAAACGAGGTGTGCCACCGACGGCGCGGAACGCCCGCACCGGCGAGTTGACGCCGCCGGGGATGACCTTCTGGGCGCGTTCGAACAACGCGGCATTGCTGCGTGGGCTGGTGTCAGTGGACATTGCGCGGATTCGGTGGGGTGTCGGCGTTGGGGTCGAGGGCGGCGTCGGCCTCCTCGTCCTCGGGGGAGGGCAGGGCCCAGAAGAAGCGATCGGGAATCACGTTGCCCATGCCGGGGCGAAACCCGGCATCGAGCGACTGGTCGAGAAACGACAGCGCCTCGGACGTGGCCATGTGCAGCTCTTCACCGCTGGCGAGCAAGGCGGCGAGTGCCGCCGACAGCGTGTCGCCGGCGCCGACGAAGCCGGCCTCGAAACGCTCGAACTTCTCGCCCGTGATGGCGCCTTGCGGCGAGGCCAGCACGTTGTCGATGAAGCTGTTGGGCAGTTGCATGCCACTCACCAGCACGAAGCGTACGCCGTGTTCCCCGGCGGCTACCGCCAGTTCACGCGCCGAAGGCGGGCGCTCACTTTCCCACTCGGGCAGCAGGAAGTCGGCGAGGGTCTGTTGGTTGCCGACAAGCACGGTCGTGAGTGGCAGCACCAGGTCGCGTAGCGCTTCGTGATAGGCGCCGGCGGCGTCCTCGTCGTCCATCCAGGACAAGGCGGGCAGGTAGGTGACGAGTGGCACGTCGGGGTAATCGGACAACACCTCGGCCACCGCGCCGACGGTTTCGGCCGAGCCAAGGAAGCCGACTTTCCAGGCCGCAATGGTGATGTCTTCGAGCACGGCACGCGCTTGCTCGACCACCGTGTCGGCGTCGATCGGGCTGTGGTCGAAGATCTCGGCCGTGTCGCGCATCAGGATGGTGGTGACGACCGGCAGGGCATGTGCGCCCATGGCGGCGATGGTGGCCACGTCACCGGCCAGACCGGCGGCGCCACTGGCGTCGCTGGCGTTGAAGCTCATGACACATGCCGGCGAGGCCTGGTCGGTGGCTTCATCGATGGGGCTCGAGGGGGTAGGAATGGTGCTCATGAAGGGTGGGATTGTGCTCGCCCGACCGGCACGGGACGGTCGATCCGGGCCGGCACGAACCTCTAGCAGTTTCTGAGAAATCTTGTGTATGTGCCCACACACTCATGCTTTTTTGCCAAAGCCTATCGGTACAATCTTTGGTCATTGTAGACATGCATGGGGTCGCTTGGGGGTGTGCCGATGTCGCTGCGGCGATCGGTTCGGGCAACGTCGAGTGGTGCGGAAATCGGTCTTTCGCGTGTGGCCCATAACAATATGTCGCAGTGAGTTTTCGAAGTTTGTCCGTATCGGGCGTTCGCCGTGGCAACCTTGAGTCCCCGATTACTCGTTCGTCGATCGTGAGTTGAACGCCTTGAGCAATAGCCAAACCTGGATGTGCCTGATCTGCGGCTGGATTTACGACGAGGCCGCCGGCGACCCCGACCATGGTCTGCCGCCCGGAACCGCCTGGTCCGATGTGCCGCTGAACTGGGTCTGCCCCGAATGTGGCGCGCGCAGGAAGACTTCGAAATGGTGAAGGTCTAGCATGCCATCGCATGTTTTTCCGACGCCCGAACCGATGAGAACTACCCTGGAGCAAACCAGCCATGGACGATGAAGCCGAACGTGATCCGGCAGTGACTCGAGTGCTGGTGATCGATGACAGCAACACGATCCGGCGCAGCGCCGAGATCTTTCTCAAGCAAGGTGGTTGCGAGGTGGTGCTGGCCGAAGATGGTTTCGATGCGCTGGCCAAGGTCAGCGACTACCGGCCCGACCTGATCTTCTGCGACATCCTGATGCCGCGTCTGGATGGCTACCAGACCTGCGCCATCATCAAGCGCAACGCCCGTTTCGCGGCGGTGCCGGTGATCATGCTGTCGTCCAAGGACGGCTTGTTCGACAAGGCCCGGGGTCGCATGGTCGGCTCCGAGGACTACCTGACCAAGCCGTTCACCAAAGACCAGCTGCTGCAAGCCGTGCAGCAGTACAAGCGGGTTCCGGTCTGAGTGCCGCTGCCTTTCGTGCGCGGGCATGCGTGATGCGTGTGCCAAGATGCACCTCCTGACCACAAGGCGAGCGTGATGGCAATCCAGAACATCCTGTTGGTCGACGATTCGAAGACCGAACTGCATTTCCTGACCGACGTGCTGGTGCGCAACGGTTTTCGGGTGCGCACCGCCGAAAACGGCGACGAGGCGATGCGTCGCATCGCCGAAGAAAAACCCGACCTCATCCTGATGGACGTGGTGATGCCCGGCCAGAACGGCTTTCAGCTCACCCGCACGATCACGCGCGACCCGCTGTACGCCGATGTGCCCGTGATCATGTGCACCAGCAAGAATCAGGAGACCGACAAGGTCTGGGGCATGCGTCAGGGCGCGCGCGATTACGTGGTCAAGCCGGTCAACGGCGACGAACTCGTGCGCAAGATCCGCGCATTCGATTGATGACGCCGATGTTGCCGGCGCCCGCCCCGCATCGCCACACTTCGCGCCGATCGCGCGGCTTCGACATCCTGTACCTGGTGATCTGCTGATGGCTCAAAAGGAAGCTTTGCGCGAATTGCAGGGGCGCCTGGCCGAACGCCTGCAGGCGGCGCGCACGATGGAGCGTCCGGCTGGCTGGTTGGCGGTCGAGTGTCACGGTCAGGGTTTCCTGCTGCCGCTGGCCGAGGCGGGCGAGATCTTCCAGGCCGGGGCTCTGATGCGGGTACCTCACGCGCGCAGCTGGTTCCTGGGCGTGGCCAACCTGCGCGGCAGCCTCACCGGCGTGGTCGACCTGGCCGGTTTCCTGGGGCTGCGCGGCGGGCGCCTGCAGCGCGACCCCCAGGCTCGCCTGGTGGCACTCAATCAGTCGCTCGAGCTCAACGCGGCCTTGCTGGTCGATCGACTGGCCGGCCTGCGCAATGCCGAGCAGTTGTCGGATCCGCAATTGGTCGATGGCCCTGCGCCCGAGTACGCTGGTCCGCGCTGGCGCGACAACACCGGTCGTGTCTGGCAGGAGTTGCGCCTGGCCGCGCTGGCT
The DNA here is from genome assembly GCA_016702605.1 of Candidatus Intricatilinea gracilis. GTDB lineage: Bacteria > Pseudomonadota > Gammaproteobacteria > Burkholderiales > Burkholderiaceae_C > Sphaerotilus > Sphaerotilus gracilis. Next base: position 464,768 of record JADJDQ010000001.1, on the reverse strand, counting down.
CACGACGAGCGTTTCACCCACATCGTTGCCCTGACATGAACGACTGCGCCCTTCTGGCCCGGCGCCATGAACAAGTCACAGAGAGGCCTGCATGAGTCTGATCGACAAGCTCAAGGGATCGGGACGCCAGCGTGATGGCGAACGGCATTCCGACGACCTCGCCTTCGACGACGCCTTTGCCGGCGACGGCGCGGGCCTGCGTGATCGCCAGTCACAGCCCGGTGGCCTGAACTCCATCATTGCCGAGGCGGCACCCTCCACATTGGGGCAGAACTTCGCCCGCAATGCGGCGGCCGTCGAGCCCGCCATGCCGGCGCGTGATGCCTCGGGCAGCCTGCCGCTGCTCGACCGTATTGCACCGACGCGGCGCCAGCGCTTCCTGTCCTACACCCTGGTCGTGGGTGTGCTGGGCCTGGTGGTGGCGGGTGTGCTGGCGGTGCGGTCTGCGGGCGGTGGGGCCAGCCTGGCGGCGGCCGCGGGGCAGGCGCTGGCGCAGTCCCAGCGGCTGGCCAAGACGTCGATGCAGGCGCTGACGGGTGTGCCCAGTGCCTTCGTCGAGCTGCGCGACGCCTCCGAGGTGCTCGGGCGCAGCGCCCGCATCCTGCGCGAAGGGTCGGCCGAAACAGCCAGTTCGGGCAACCTGCCCGACACGGTCGACCCGCTGCAGGGCCTGGTCGACACGGCCGAGAAACATGCACGAACCCTGCTCGGACAAGAGAAGCTGCTGACCCAGGTCGGCCTGTCGCTGCGGTCGATCAACAAACGCAGCGCCGAGATGCTCGAGCAGGTCGACGCGCTGGTGGCCATCAAGCTGCAAGGTGGCGCTACCGCGTCCGAGCTGTCGGCCGCTGTGCAGCTGGCGTGGCTCACCCAGCGCATCGCCAAGTCCGCGCTCGAAGCGCAGAACCTCCAGGGTGTGTCGCCCGACGCCGTAGCCCTGCTGGGCAAGGATCTCACCAGCTTTCGCGACCTCAGCGCTGCCTTGCTCGATGGCAATCCGGACATGCGCATCCTGCCCGCGCGAGACCCGGCCAGTCGCGAGCGCCTGCTGCAGTTGAGCCGCAACTTCGAACTGGTGCGCAACGACGGCAACACCGTCATCAGCGGTGTGCCTGGGCTGGCTGCGGCGCGTGATGCCGAGGCGGCCATCCTGGCCAACAGCGACGCCCTGCGTGTCGCGCTCGAGAAGATCCAGGACCGCATGTCCGGCGTCAGCGGCCTGGGCTGGCCGGCGGTGGCCCTGTTCCTGGTGTCGCTGCTGGTGGCGGTGTACGGCGCCTACGGCCTGGTGCTGGTGTACGGTAGTGATCAGCGTCTGCGCGCCCAGAACTCCGAGGATCAGCGGCTCGAAGCCGAACGCCAGGAGCGCGAGGCCAAGCGTGTCAACGACGCCAATCAGGCCGCCATTCTTCGCCTGATGAACGAGTTGCAGTCGGTGGCCGAGGGTGACCTCACGCAACAGGCTACGGTGACCGAGGACATCACCGGCGCCATCGCCGACTCGGTGAACTACACGGTCGAGGAGCTTCGGTCGCTGGTGGCGCAGGTGCAAGGTACCGCGGCGCGGGTGACCGACACGACCCAGCAGGTCGAGACCACGTCGACCGAACTGCTGGCGGCGTCCGACGAACAGCTGCGCGAGATCCGCGAAACCGGCGAAGCCGTGCTGCAGATGGCCGGGCGCATCCAGCGCGTGTCGGCGCAGGCGCAGCAGTCCGCCGAAGTGGCACGCCAGTCGCTCAACGCCGCGAGCTCGGGCCTGAACGCGGTGCTCGAGACCATCGGCGGCATGAACGCCATCCGCGAGCAGATCCAGGACACCTCCAAACGTATCAAGCGCCTGGGTGAGTCGTCGCAGGAGATCGGCGAAATCACCGAGCTGATCTCGGACATCACCGAGCAGACCAATGTGCTGGCGCTCAACGCCGCCATCCAGGCCGCGTCCGCAGGTGAAGCCGGCCGCGGCTTCTCGGTGGTGGCCGAGGAAGTGCAACGCCTGGCCGAACGGTCCGCCGATGCGACGCGCCAGATCGCCGTGCTGGTCAAGACCATCCAGACCGACACGGCCGACGCCGTGGCCGCCATGGAGCGTTCCACCCAGGGTGTGGTCACCGGCGCCAGGTTGTCCGACAACGCCGGCACGGCGCTGGGTGAGATCGACCGCATCTCGCGCCAGCTGTCCGAGCTGATCGAGGACATCTCGCGCCAGGCACGGCGCGAATCGGATTCGGCCAACGTCGTGGCCGAGAACATCCAGCACATCTTCGCCGTCACCGAGCAGACCGGTGAAGGCACGCGTTCGACCGCCCAGCTGGTGCGACAGCTGTCGCGCACGGCCGAGGAGCTGCGCCAATCGGTGGCGCGCTTCAAGATCAGCTGATCGGCCGCGCCGACCTAGTCCGGAAGATCCACGATGGATGCGTTACGCACCCCCGCCGCAACACACGACCTCTCCGCCCTGGCCTGGGTGCAGGAGGAGTTGCGCAAGACGCTCGAATCCGCTCACAAGGCGCTGCGGCGTCATGTGCGTGAAGCCGAGTCGAGTGCCTTTGGCGACCTCGACGATGTCGAGCCCACCATCCTGCGCCACGCACGCCAGCAGCTGCACGTGGGCGTGGGGGCGCTCGAGCTCGTCAACCTGCCCGAAGGCGCCATGCTCATGCGCGCCAGCGAAGCGCTGGTGCAACGTTTCGTCGTCAAGCCGCAGCGCATCGATGTGCCCGGGGTCGAGGCCGTCGAGGCAGCGTCGTTTGCCTTGCTCGACTATCTGGCGCGGCGAATCGCCGGCAAATCCACCGACCCGGTCGGCCTGTTCGCCCAACTGCATACGCTGCTCGAGCTGACCGGCGCCGACCGCATTCATCCGGCCGACCTGTGGCCCAACGACTGGCGCTGGCGCTCTATCGCCACCGTCGTCAAGATCGATCCGATCAGCCCCAATGCGGCCACGCTGGCCGAGTTCGAGCGGCTCTTGCTCGGCTGGGTCAAGCTCAACCGGGCCGACAGCGCCAGGTCGCTGCGCAACACCTGCGCCGCACTGGGGCAACGAGCGGCCAGCGCTGAAGAAACCACCTTGTGGCGACTGGCGGCCGGGTTTTTCGACGGTGTCTCGATTGGTGCCCTGGCGCCCGACAACTACGTCAAACGTACTGCCTCGCGCCTGATGCAGCACCTGCGCAGCCTGGTCAAACACCCGGGTCAGGGCCAGGTGTCGGCGGCCGAACGGCTCGCGCAGGATCTGTTGTTCTTCTGCGCCTGTGTCCCGGCGAGCCAGCAACGCACACCGTTCCTGGTGGCGGTGCGCGACGCGTACGACCTGCCGGCGCAGCCGCTGATCGACTACACCACCACACACTACGGTCGGTACGACCCGGCGTGGATCTCGCAAGCGCGCAAGCGTGTCGAAGCGGCCAAACAGGCGTGGTCGGGTGTGGCCGGCGACGAGCCGCACCGCATCGCCCAGCTGGTCGAGAACTTCTCGCTCGTGGGTGACTCGGTGCGTCGGCTCTATGGTCGCGGCGACCGCCTGGCCACGGCCCTGGTGGCGGCGGCCGAACAGACCGTGCAGCGTGGTCGCATGGACAGCGCCGAGATGGCGATGGAGGTCGCCACCAGCCTGCTGTACCTCGAGGCGTCGCTCGAAGAGCGTGACTTCGACCAGCCCGGCCAGGATGCCCAGATCGACCGTCTCGCCGAGCGCCTGGACCGCGTGTGCTCCGGTCGCCATGCCGAGCCGCTGGAAGCCTGGATCGAGCAGCTCTACCGGCGCGTGTCCGACCGCCAGACCATGAGCAGCGTGGTGCAGGAGCTGCGCGCCAGTCTCAGTGAAGTCGAACGTCAGATCGACCAGTTCTTCCGCAACCCGCGCGAAAGTGGCTTGCTGGTGCCTGTGCCCAGCCAGTTGCGCAGCATGCACGGTGTCCTGGGCCTGCTCGGCATCGACCAGGCCTGCCTGGCGATCGAACGCATGACCGACGACGTCGACAACCTGGTGCAGGACCAGCTCGACTCGCTCAGCCCGGCGGCGCTGCCGGCCTTCCACCGTCTGGCCGGCAATCTCGGTGCGCTTGGTTTCCTGATCGACACCCTGGCGGTGCAGCCGGGCATGGCCAGCAGCCTGTTCGTGTTCGACAAGGTCAGCGGCATCATCTCGCCAGTGATGGGTCGCCACGTCATGGCGCCCGACCTGATCGACCGCGTGCAGGCCATTGCCGACGCCGTGCGGCGCGAGCAGATGCCGCTGCACACCTTGTCGGCCGAACTCGACGCGTTGTCGCGCAATTCGCAGATCAGCGGCCAGCCCGCGCTGGCGGCCAGCCTCAGCTCGGCGCAGGACGCCATCGGCCAGGCCGGTGCGGCCGGCGCCGGCCGCCACACCGAAGATGCGGTGCGCGAACACATCGCCCAGGCGATGGACGACTTCGTCGCCACCGCCAACAACCCGGTCGGCCTCGACCCCATGGGCACCCCGCTCATCAGTCGGCCGATGGACCTCAACCCGGCGCCGGCCGAGCCCACCGGACTCGAAGGCGACAGCGAGATGCGCGCTGTCTTTCTCGAAGAGTCGCGTGAGGTGCTCGGCGAAGCCCAGATCGCGCTGGCCGAACTGGCCCGCACGCCGGGCGACGTGGCGCAGATCACCACGGTGCGGCGTGCTTTCCATACCCTCAAGGGCAGCGCACGCATGGTTGGTCTGGCGCAGGTGGCCGAAGCCGCCTGGGCTTACGAGCAGCTCTACAACCGTTGGCTGGCCGACCAGACGCCCGCCAGCGGCGAACTGCGCCTCATCACCGGTGATGCTCTGCATTACCTCGGTGCCTGGGTCGACGCCATTGCCCAGCATGACGACGACGCCTTCCTGCCCGACCCGCTGATCGCCGCAGCCGACACGCTGCGTCTGGCCGGCGAGCTGATGCGGGTGCCGGCGCCGCAGCGCAATGTGCAGCCGGTCGGACCTTCGGCCTATGCCTCGGGTTACGCCGCCGCGCCTGCCCCGTCGTTCGACGACGAAGCGGGCGACGGGGTCGACTTCGAAGTGCCGCTCGACGAGCCCCGGTCGGGTGTGTTCGAGATGCTGCAGGCCACCCAGCCGATCGACCTGCGCAACGAAGAGCCGCTGCCGGTGTGGGATCGCACCGCGCCCATCGACCTGCCGCTGCAGTTCGACGCCGATGCACCCGCACCGATCGAGGTCGACCTGCTGCTCGATCTCGACGTGGCCGACGGTCCGGCCGGTGCGCCGATCGAACTCGATTTCGGCAACTCGGGCGCCTACGCCCGCCACCTCCCTTCGACGCCTACACCAGGCGATCTGCCGGCCAGCCCGCCGCAGTTGGTCGAACCGGCGACCTTCGACGAACCTGCCGTACCCGCCCTGCCCGTCGATGAGGCACCGGTCTACTCGCCCGACCAGAGCGCCTGGTCGTCGGAAGACGACATGCCGGTGCTGTCCGACCTGATGCCCGAACTCGGCGAGCTCGAACACGCGGCGGAAGCCCCTGCGTCGACCTACGCGCCGAACGATGCCGAATCGCCGGTGCCCGTCGAAGCGGCCCAGCCGCCTGCGACTGCCATCGACGACGCACTCAGCATCGATTCACTCAGCGCCGATCTCGGCGCCGACAACGAGGCCGATCTGGGCCAGAGCGCCTTTGGCGACGTCGCCAGCGAGATGACGCTGCTCGACCTCAGCCTCGACGAAGCGCCCGCTTCGGCGCCTCGCATCACCGGTGGCGACGACGACGCGCGTTCGGCCTGGCAAAGTGGCGACGACGAAGGCCCGCTGTTCGTGTCCGCCGCCTTCGAAAGCACCGGTGCACCGCCAGAGGTGCCCGACGTGACGGCTGCGCCCGCCTCGCCACCGCTGGACATGCTGCCGAGCGACGAGATCGCGCCGGTCGCCGAAGTCACGTATGACGAGATTCCGGCAGTCGAGGACCTGTTCCCGAGCAGGGGCCTGGCTGGTCTGCCGCCCATCGAGTCGCCTGTCGACGGGTCTTTCGCAGCGCCTGTGGAGCCGTCGCCAGTGCTGTCCGCAGCCGCGCCCGAGCCTTTGCCCGAGCCGATCGCGGCAGCAGCCGAGCCCTTGGCGCCTGCCGGCGGCGACGACGAATATCGCCACATCGGCCCCCTGCGGCTGAAGATCCCGCTGTTCAACATCTACCTCAACGAGGCAGACGAACTCTCGCGCCGGCTCAGCACCGAGCTGGCCGAATGGGCGCTCGAACTGCATCGGCCCGTGGGTGAGAGCGCCGTCGCGCTGGCGCATTCACTGGCCGGCAACTCGGCCACCGTCGGCTTCTCGGCCTTGTCCCACCTGGCGCGCGAACTCGAACACGCCTTGCAGCGCAGCGACGAGATCGGCAAGGGTCAGCCCGAGGACGCCGCCTTGTTCAGTACGGCGGGCGACGAGATCCGCCACCTGCTGCACCAGTTTGCTGCGGGCTTCCTGCGTGAACCGCCGCCCGAACTGGCCGAGCAGCTCAGCGCCTGGCAACATCAGGCCGACCAGATCCTGCTGGCGCGTCTGGCGCGCAACTCGGTGCTCGACAGTCGCATCGACGCGCCAACCACACTCAGCCCCGAACTGGGCCTGATGCCGCCGGACATGCCTTTCGATCCGGCCGATCTGCCCGAGGAAGTGGCCGATACCGGCTGGCAGCGTGAGGCCGATTCGCCACTGCCGCCGCCGCTGGGCACGCCCACCGACAACGCGGCCTTCATGGCTGGCCAGCCGCCGCCCCAGGCGCACTGGTGGGACGCCAGGCCGCCCGCATCCGCGCCAGCACCCGCGCCGGAAGCACCATCGGGCGCCGAGCAACGTATCGAACCCAGCTTTGCCGACGAGCTGCCGTCGATGTCGATCTTCGACCCGTCGCAGCCTGCCGAACCCGAGCTGGGTGCAGTGGCCACGCCCGAAGCGGCGGCGTTCGACGTCGATTTCGATCTGGACGCACTCACACCGCCCTCGGTCGCGGGGGCCCTGCCCGAACTGCCGGCCTTCGATGCCGCAGCGGCTCAGCCCGCCGATGCTGGCGACAGGGCTGCCACGCCGCCCGCAGCTGACCTGCCGGGCGCATCGGCGGCCAAGGTCGTCACGTTGGCCGATCTGGCCCTGCCGGTGCCCGAGGTGCTCAAACCTTTGAGCGAGGACGAGGCGGCGGCACATTTCGAGAGTTTTGCGGCGTCACTTGTGCCCAAGGCTCCGGCCGGCCCGCCGACCGCGTCGGACTGGACCACCGACATCTCGTTCGACCTGCCGTCAGTGCCCGGCGCGCAGCCGCCTGCGCCGCCGCGCCGGCGCGAGCTGGCCGATGCCAGTGCAACCGAGCTGATGTTCCCGACCATCCCGGGCAACGACATCGAGTTGGTGGTCGACGGCAAGCTGCAGCAGCCTCCCCCACCGCCGCCTGCGCCGGTCGAGCCTGCGTGGTCCGAGCCGTCCTTCGAGTCGGCGCCCGAACCCTCGCCCGAATCCCTGGCGACGCCCGACATCTCGCTCGACCTGCTCGACGATTTCGTCTCGCAGCCCGCACAACCGACGCAGTCCGCGCGCGTCACACACGAAGCGCAGGACGAATTCGACGACTCGCGTCCGGTGGCCGGCGAGGAGTTGCTCGACATCGACCTGTTCGAGCCCGCGCCCGAAGAAGAGCCCTACTCCGAGCCGCTGACGCAAATGGCCGAACTGCCGGCCGAAGCGCTGCCGTCGTCATTGGCGCCGACGCTGGCCGATTCGGGCGATTCGATCGAGAACCTCGACCAGGACCTGTTCCCGGTGTTCGAGGAAGAAGCCCTCGACCTGCTGCCCGTGCTGACCCAGCAGCTGCAGTCGTGGCGCAACTATCCGTCCGACCCGGGCCCTGGCACGGGTTGCATGCGCACGCTGCACACCTTCAAGGGTGGTGCCCGTCTGGCAGGCGCCATGCGTCTGGGTGAACTGGCGCATGCCATGGAGGCGACGATCGAGAACATCCTCGGCGCCGATCTGGTCGACTCCGTCGCATTGGCCGCCCTGCAGCCCCAGTCCGACAAGCTCATTGCCGCGTTCGAGACACTGCGTTCACGCTTCAATGCGCCGCGTCCGACCAGCATGTCGGCGTTTGGTGGCCTGAGTGGCATGGTGCCGCTGGCTGGCGACAGCCGCATGGGTGCGGTGAGCAGCCGCGCCATGCCGTTCACCGACAGCGCCACGACGAGCGGACGCATCACGGTCGAACCTCTCGTGCCGTCGATGCCCATGCCGCTCGACGACGACGAAGCGGCGGTCGACGAAGCCGACCTGGTCATCGAACCCGCCGTGTCGGTGGCCTGGCGTGCCTCGCAGCTCGGCACACCTGCCGATCTGGCCAATGCCAGGGCGGCGGGTGGACGGCAGGTCGAAGTGCCGGTCGTGCCCGAGCCGATACCGATCGACTGGGCCCAGCTGGTCGGCCCGCCGGCCACGGCGCAAGCCGCCGGTCCGGCAGTCAGCACCTTGCCGGTGCGGGTGCGCCCGCAACTGCTCGACCGCCTGGTCAATCTGGCCGGTGAGGTGAGCATCACCCGCGCCCGCCTCGAAAGTGAAGTGGGCCAGATGCGCGGCTCGTTGGTCGACCTGAGCGAGAACCTGGATCGCCTGAACCAGCAATTGCGCGACGTGGCACTGCAGGCCGAAACGCAGCTCGAATCACGCATGGAGGCGGCGCGTGCGCTGTCACAGGCGTTCGATCCGCTCGAACTGGACCGCTACACCCGCCTGCAGGAGCTCACCCGCATGATGGCCGAGTCGGTCAACGACGTGGCCACGGTGCGCACCTCGCTGCAGCGCACCTTGCAGACGACCGAAGATGAACTCGCGATGCAGGGTCGCCTGACACGTGAGCTGCAGGGCGATCTGCTGCGTACACGCATGCTGGAATTCGACAGCTTGTCCGAGCGCCTGCAACGGGTGGTGCGCCAGGCCGCAGCCGAGTCGGGCAAACAGACCCGACTGGACATCGCCGGCGGATCGATCGAAGTCGACCGCGGCGTGCTGGACCGCATGACGCCGGCCTTCGAGCACCTGCTGCGCAACTGCGTCGGCCACGGTATCGAATACCCCGAGACCCGCGCCGGTGCAGGCAAGGACCCGACCGGCAGCATCGTCATCGCAGTGCAGCAAGAAGGCAACGAAGTCAGCGTCGAGATCCGCGACGACGGCGCCGGCCTCGACCTGCTGCGTATCCGCGACAAGGCCCTGGCCATGGGCCTGCTGTCGCCCGATGCCCTGCCCAGCGAACATGCCCTGGCGCAGCTGATCTTCGCGCCGGGACTGTCCACCGCTGGCCAACTCACCGAACTGTCGGGCCGCGGTGTCGGCATGGACGTGGTGCGCTCGGACGTGCAGGCCCTGGGCGGGCGCATCGAGATCCACACCCAGGCCGGCGTGGGCACACGTTTCAAGCTGGTCCTGCCGCTCACCACGGTGGTGACCCAAGTGGTGCTGCTGCGAGCCGGCGGTACGACCATCGCCGTGCCGTCGCACCTGATCGAGCTGGTGCAGCGTGCCAGTTCGGCCAGCCTGCAGCAGGCGTATGCCTCGGGCAGTTATCTGTTCGGCGGCATGAGTGTGCCGTTCTACTGGCTGGGCGCGCTGCTCGAATCCAGCGGCAGCGGCAGCACCAGTGGTCGCACCCGGCCGGTCATCATCGTGCGTTCGGCCCAGCAACGTGTCGCGTTGCATGTCGACGAAGTGCAAGGCAACCAGGAAGTGGTGGTCAAGAACCTCGGGGCGCAGCTCTCGCGTCTGCCCGGTCTGGCTGGCCTGACGCTGCTGGCCAGTGGTGGTGTGGCGCTGATCTACAACCCGGTGGCGCTGGCCACGGTGTACGGCACGGTGGCGCATGAACACACCCGTGTGGCACTCAACGCCACGCAGGACGGCCAGCCCGTGCCGACGGCGCCCGAACTCGCGCCACCCGCGCCGCTGGTGCTGGTGGTCGACGATTCACTCACGGTGCGCCGTGTCACACGTCGCTTGCTCGAGCGTGAAGGCTGGCGTGTGGCGGTGGCCAAGGACGGCATGGAAGCGCTCGAAAGCCTGGCCAACGAGCGCCCGGTGCTGGTGCTGTCGGACATCGAGATGCCACGCATGGACGGTTTCGACCTGCTGCGCAACATCCGCGCCGATGCCCAGTTCGGCGATCTGCCGGTGATCATGATCACCTCGCGCATCGCCCAGAAGCACCGCGAACACGCGCTGCAGCTCGGCGCCAACCACTACCTCGGCAAACCCTACGCCGAAGAAGAGCTGCTCGCCCTGGTGCGCAGCTACGCCAAACGCGCGTCGCGCACGTCCTGACCTGGCACAGCCGGATCAAGCACGGTCCGACCGCACCTGGTCTGGCTGTGCAGGGCCTGGTCGTGCGCGACCCGGCTAGTCGCGCGGGGCCTCGCCCCGGACGGCCTTGAAACGCGCCAGGGTGCGAGCCCTGGCCTGTTCATGATCGACGACAGGTAGCGGGTAGTTGCCGCCCGGCACCACACCCGCCGCCTGCAGTTCCAGCGGGCTGGCCAGCCAGGGCGCGTGGATGGCCTTGTCGCTCAGGCCGGCCAGTTCGGGCAGGTAGCGGCGGATGAACCGGCCCTGCGGATCGAACTTCTCGCTCTGGCGCAGCGGGTTGAAGATGCGAAACCAGGGCTGGGCATCACAGCCCGTTGACGCCGCCCACTGCCAGCCGCCGCAGTTGGCCGCCAGGTCGTAGTCGTTCAGCATCAGCGCAAAGTAACGCTCGCCTCGTTGCCAGGCGATGCCCAGATCCTTGGTCAGGAAACTGGCGGCCACCATGCGCAGGCGGTTGTGCATGTAGCCGGTCTGATTGAGCTGGCGCATCGCGGCGTCGACCAGCGGATAGCCCGTGCGGCCCGCGCACCAGGCGGCGAACAAGGCGTCGGCTTCGGGGCCCTCGTCCCAGGCCACGGCGTCGAATTCGGGCTTGAAGCAGCGTTCACCCACCCACGGCTGGTGGTGCAGGACCTGGAAGTAGAAGTCGCGCCAGATCAGTTCGCCCAGCCAGGTGGCTGCACCGGCCGGGCCCGTCGCCAGTGCCCCGCGATCACCTGCGGCAGCCCCAGCTGCAGCCGTCGATCCCGGAACTGCCGCGCCAATCCGGTTGTCGACAGCGGTGAGCGGTGAGTTGCCCGGGTACGCCGCCGAATGCGCCAGCCGCGCCAGTTGCCTGATCGACACCGTGCCGAAGCGCAGATGCACGCTCAGATAACTCGGCCCCTTGATGGCCGGAAAGTCGCGCGCCTCGCCGTAACGATCCAGCCGGGGCAGAAAGTCGGCCAGCAGCCCCGCCGCACCGCTGGCGCCGGGCTGCAACTTGTCGACCGAGGGCACCGGCTTGAAACCCAGCGCCTCGAGCGAGGGCAGCCGCATGTTTGCCAGCTCGTCAGGCACCGGGGCCAGGGCAGACAGATGTGGCGCCACCTCGGCTTCGGCCAGCGCCAAGGCATCCACCCGCTTCAGCCAGCTGTTCTTGTACGGCGTGAACACACCGTAGGGTTTGCCGGCGCCGGTGAGCAGTTCGTCGGTGTCGAAGATGACCTGGTCCTTGTGCAGCCACAGGCTAGCTCCGCGTTCGGCGAGCCGCGCCGCTACCTCCTGGTCGCGAGTCACCGCGTCGGGTTCGTAGTCGCGACCGGCGTGCACCTGTTGCACGCCCAGTGTGATGACAGTGGCGAGCACCTCGTCGACAGGATGGCCATGTCGCACGATCAGGCCACCGCCAGCTGCACGCAGGTCGGCGTCGAGTTCGACCAGGCTGGCGTGGATGAAGGCCACGCGCCGGTCGGCCCGCGGCAGGTGAGCCAGGATGTCACTGTCGAAGACGAACAGACACCAGACCTGGCGGGCCGAGCGCAGGGCGGCCGCCAGCGGGCGGTGGTCGGTGAGGCGCAAGTCGCGCCGCAGCCACACCAGCGCACGGTCGACGGGGGCAAGGCGAGCCTTCTCGGCGTCGCCCTTGGTTGCGATTAATGGGGCGTCCCTGCGCCACGGGGGAGATGTGACCATCAGCACAGTGTGCCCTGGCTACAATCTTCGTCATGGCCGAGGCAGTGCAAATCAATCTGAGCAATCAGTTCCTGATCGCGATGCCGGGCATGGCAGACGACAACTTCTCGGGCAGCGTCATCTACCTGTGTGAACACTCCGACAAGGGTGCACTGGGCCTGGTGATCAACAAGCCCATCGACATCAAGCTGCGCAACCTGTTCGAACGGGTCGACCTGACACTCGACCGCGAAGACCTCGTCGAGGCGCCGGTGTTCTTCGGCGGCCCGGTGCAGACCGAACGAGGCTTCGTGCTGCACGATCCGATCGACGACGACGCCACCCACTACAACTCGACGCTGGCCGTACCCGGCGGGCTCGAGATGACGACCAGCAAGGACGTGCTCGAAGCGCTTTCGGCCGGTGCCGGCCCCAAACGTGTGCTCGTCACCCTGGGTTACGCAGGCTGGGGCGCAGGGCAGCTCGAAGACGAACTCTCGCGCAACGGCTGGATCAACGTGGCCGCCGACCCCGGCGTCATCTTCGACACCCCTGTCGAAGACCGCTACGAACGTGCCCTGGCGCTGCTGGGCATCAGCCGCGCCATGTTGTCGCAGGACGCCGGCCACGCATGACGTCGGCGCCCCCGGCACCCCAGGACGACTCCCCGCCAGCAGCCTTGCTGCGTAGGCGCGACTACAGCTTTCTTGCCTTCGACTACGGCCTCAAACGCACGGGTGTGGCCAGCGGCAACACGGTGACGTCCAGCGCCAGCCCGCTCACCACGGTCAAGGCCGAAGGCGCCGCCCGTTTCGGCCCGATCGAGAAGCTGATCCGCGAGTGGCAGCCTGATGTACTCGTTGTCGGTGTGCCCTTCCATCCGGACGGCGCCGAACACGACAACACCCGCGCCGCCCGGCGTTTCGCGCGCCAGCTCGAAGGCCGCTTCAAGCTGCCGGTGATCGAGGTCGACGAGTCCTACTCGACCACCGCGGCCTTGGCCAGTGGCGTGCGCCACGCCGACGCCGACGCGGCGGCGGCCGCCATCCTGCTGCAACAATTCTTCGATGCACAGTCGGCGCTGGATGCTCGCGAAGCTCTGCAAGACGAAGCCGACAACAACGAAGTAGACGGCGGGGCGCCGGCGCCCGGCCGCGGGGGGGCCCGGGCCGCGCCCCGCCCGCGCCCCCGCCCCCGGCCGCCGGGCGCAGCCGGACGCCGACGACCCACCCGAGAACACCCCATGAGTACTCTGCAACTCGACGCCGAAGCGCTCTACACCGAGCTGCGCAGCGGTGTGCGTGGCCTGCTGGCACGGCGCACCGGTCCGCAGGCGCTGGTCGGCATCTGGTCCGGCGGCGCCTGGCTGGCCGAACGGCTCGCGGCCGATCTGCGCCCTGTGGGCGATGGCCCGGCCGCGCCGCAGCAGGGTGTGATCTCCAGCACCCTGCACCGCGACGACTTCAGCTCGCGTGGTTTCTCGGGTGGCACCGACCGCACCAAGCTGCCGTTCGCCGTCGATGGCTGCCACATCCTGCTGATCGACGACGTGCTCTTCACCGGCCGCACCATCCGCGCCGTGGTCAACGAGTTGTACGACTTCGGCCGCCCGGCTTCGGTCACGCTGGCCGTGCTGGTGGACCGCGGCGGGCGCGAATTGCCGATCGAGGCCGCCTACGCCGCGGCCCGGGTGGTGCTGCCACCCGCCCAGCGCCTGAGCCTGACACGCGACGACACCGGCGCCTTCAGCTTCGAGATCCGGGAGGACTGATGCTTACCCGCCGCAACCCCCAGCTCAACACCCACGGCGAACTCGTCCATCTGCTGTCGATCGAGGGCCTGCCCCGCGCCGTGGTCACGCAGATTCTCGACACCGCTGGCACCTTCCTGTCGGTCAACGACCGCGAGGTCAAGAAGGTGCCGCTGCTGCGTGGCAAGAGTGTGTTCAACCTGTTCTTCGAGAACAGCACCCGCACGCGCACCACCTTCGAGATCGCCGCCAAGCGCCTGAGCGCCGACGTGCTCAACCTGGACATCGCCAAGAGCAGCGCCAGCAAGGGCGAGAGCCTGCTCGACACCATCGCCAACCTCAGCGCCATGCACGCCGACATGTTCGTCGTGCGGCACAGCGAGAGTGGCGCGCCGTATCTGATCGCACAACACTGCGCGCCGCATGTACACGTGGTCAACGCCGGTGACGGCCGTCATGCCCACCCCACCCAGGGGCTGCTGGACATGTACACGATCCGCCACTTCAAGAAGGACTTCAGCCAGCTGAGCGTGGCCATCGTCGGCGACATCGTGCACTCGCGTGTGGCGCGTTCGGACATCCATGCACTCACCACGCTGGGTGTGCCCGACATCCGCGCTGTCGGTCCCAAGACGCTGGTGCCGGGCGACCTGAAGGACATGGGCGTGCGGGTCTGTCACGACATGAGTGAGGGCATCCGCGGCGCCGACGTCATCATCATGCTGCGCCTGCAGAACGAACGCATGAACGGCGCCCTGCTGCCCAGCGCGGGCGAATTCTTCAAGTGCTGGGGCCTGACGCCCGAGAAACTCGCGCTGGCCAAACCCGACGCCATCGTCATGCACCCGGGGCCGATCAACCGCGGCGTCGAGATCGACTCGTCCGTGGCCGACGGCAGCCACAGCGTCATCCTGCCGCAGGTCACCTTCGGCATCGCGGTGCGTATGGCGGTCATGTCCATCATTGCTGGAAACGCGGCATGAAGATCCTCATCACCAACGGTCGTGTGGTCGACCCCGCCAGCGGGCGCGACGAACGCGCCGACGTGGCGATTGCCGCCGGTCGCATCCTGTCCATCGGCCGGGTGCCGACCGACTTTGCGCCGAGCCGGGTCATCGATGCCAGCGGTTGCGTCGTGGCACCTGGCTTGGTCGATCTGGCGGCGCGCCTGCGCGAACCCGGCCACGAGCATGAAGGCATGCTCGAGAGTGAGCTCAACGCCGCAGCCGCCGGTGGTGTGACCAGTCTGGTCTGCCCACCCGACACCGACCCGACGCTGGACGAGCCGGGTCTGGTCGAAATGCTCAAGTTCCGCGCGCGCAAGCTGAGCCTGTGCCGGCTCTTTCCGCTCGGTGCGCTAACCAAGGGACTGGCTGGCGAGGCGCTGACCGAGATGGTGGAGTTGACCGAGGCCGGTTGTGTCGGTTTCTCGCAGGCCGAAACGCCGGTGCGCGACACCCAGGTGCTGATGCGCGCGCTGCAATACGCCGCCACCCATGGCTACACCGTCTGGCTGCGGCCGCAGGATGGCTGGCTGGGCAAGGGTGTGGCGGCAAGTGGCTCGGTCGCCACCCGCCTGGGCCTGTCGGGTGTGCCGGTGGCGGCCGAGACGCTGGCATTGCACACCGTGTTCGAGCTGATGCGTGCTACCGGGGCGCGCGTGCACCTGATGCGACTGTCCAGCGCCGCCGGGGTCGACCTGGTACGCCGCGCCAAGGCCGAAGGCCTGCCGGTGACGGCCGACGTGAGCATCAACTCGCTGCACCTCACCGACATCGACATCGGCTACTTCAACTCGGCCATGCGCCTGACCCCGCCGCTGCGCCAGGGCCGTGACCGCGACGCGCTGCGCGCCGGCCTGCTCGACGGCACACTCGATGCGCTGGTGTCCGACCACACGCCGGTCGAGGGGGATGCCAAACACCTGCCCTTCGGTGAGGCCGAACCGGGCGCCACCGGGCTGGAACTGCTGCTCAGCCTGGCGCTCAAGTGGGGCCAGGACGCGGGCCTGGACACCGCCGCCACGCTGGCGCGGGTCACCAGCGATCCGGTGCGTGTGCTGGGCGACGCGCTGGGCTCGCTGGTGTCCAGCGCCGGGCGCCTGGTCGAAGGAGGTGTGGCCGACGTGTGTGTCTACGACCCGGATGTGGTCTGGCGCCTCGATCCCAGCACCCTGCGCAGCCAGGGCCGCCACACGCCCTTCAACTTTGCCGACACCGGCATGATGTTGCCGGGCCGGGTGCGTGCCACGCTGGTGGCCGGCAGCGTGGCCTTCGAGCGCGCCGCGATGGCGAGCGACGCGTGATGCGCGAGTGTTCGTGCGCGGCCTGATCGCCGCCTGGCGCCTGAGCCGCGCCACGCTGCACGCGCTGCACGGCCTGGCCATCGTCGCCACCGGCATGAGCCGGCGCGACGCAGCCAAGCGGCGCGCGCTGGTGCAATGGTGGTCGGCCAAGCTGTTGCGCCTGCTGGGTGTCGAGCTCAGGCTGCTCGGCGAGTTCGGGCCGGGTGCCCAACTCATCGTGGCCAACCATGTGAGCTGGCTGGACATCACGGCCATCCATGCGGTGTGCCCGCAAGCGCGGTTCGTGTCCAAGTCGGATGTGAAAAGCTGGCCGCTCATCTCGCGCCTGGTGGACGCCGGTGACACCTTGTACGTCGAGCGGGAACGCAAACGTGACGCCATGCGTGTGGTGCATCAGATGGCCGCAGCGCTGACTGATGGCGACGTGGTGGCGGTGTTCCCCGAGGGCACCACCGGCGAAGGCCACGTGCCGCTGCCGTTTCATGCCAACCTGCTGCAGGCGGCCATCGCCAGCAGTGCCGTCATCCAACCGGTGGCGCTGCGGTATTCCGAGCCCGACCAGCCGGTCAGTTCGGCGGCCATGTATGTGGGCGACACCTCGCAGGCACAAAGCATGGCCCGGATCGCCGCAGCACGAGGCCTGGCCGTGACGCTGACCGTGCTGGCGCCACTGCCGAGTGGTCGCCCCCAGGCCGGCGACTCGCCTCCACCCTCCGAGGGCGGTGAGTCAACCTCGCGTGACCCTGCGTTGCCGCTCCAGGCGCTTGACCGTCGGCAACTTGCCGCGCAGTTGCATGACCGCATCAGCGCCGCGTTGGCCAGTTCGGCAGGGCCACGGCCACTGGCGTAAGCTGTGCCTTGTGGCCGAAGCGACGCCGAGGCCCGATCACTCAACAGGAAGCGAGCGCCATGTTGTACAAGTTCAAGTCGCGCGCCACCGGCGACCTCATCATGACCACCCCGGTCGGCGACCGGGTGTTGCGCGCCGCCGGTGTCGATCCTTCGCCGCAGGGCATCATCGAGCCGGTCGACATGCCCGCCTTGATCTCGACGCTCGAAGCAGCGATCAAGGCCGAGGAAGAACACTTCCACGAGCTCGAGCGCCAGGCCGAGGTCGAGGGCACTCCGCCGCCCAAGCATCAGGACGTGGCCTTGCGGCAACGGGCCTGGCCTCTCATCGAGATGTGCCGGCGCTCCTACCGTGCCGACAAACCCATCGTCTGGGGTGGCGGTACCTGAGTCGCGCCCGCGATCACGTCCCGCATCCCGCCGACCCTCACCCACGGCCCCGAGGCCTCGAACCCGACATGAGCCATGACCGCGCCACGCGCATCCTCGCCCTGCGCCACGGCGAAACCGACTGGAACGTCGAAGGCCGCGTCCAGGGCCAGATCGACATCGGCCTGAACGACGAAGGCCGCGCCCAGGCCGAACTGCTCGCCAGCGCGCTGGCCGAGGAGCCGATCACCGCCATCTACAGCTCTGACCTGAGCCGCGCCCGTGCCACCGCCGAAGCACTGGGCCGTGCCACCGGCATTGCGCTGCAACTCGACGCGGGGCTGCGTGAGCGCCACTTCGGCGCCTTCCAGGCCCGCACCGTGGAGGAGGTGGAACGAGACCACCCGGAGTTGGCCAGGCGCTGGCGATCACGCGAGGTCGATTTCGCGCCCGATGGCGGCGAGAGCCTGACCGAGTTCTTCGAGCGGTGTGTCACCACCGCCACGTTGATCGCGTCGCGCCACCCTGGCCAGACCGTCGCCCTGGTGGCGCATGGGGGCGTGCTCGACTGTCTGTACCGCGCTGCCAACGGCATGGCGCTCGACGCGCCGCGCAGCTGGCATCTCGGCAACGCCAGCATCAACCGGCTGCTCTTCACCGACCTGGGCCTCACCATCATCGGCTGGGGTGACAGCGCCCACCTCAACGCCAACACCTGGCGCGACGAGGTGCAGGACAACCGCGCCTGAAAGGCGAGCTGCGCCCGCCTTGTCAAGCGGGCAGACTCGGCTGCTAGGGCTCGGCACGGCGCCGCACAATCCGCGCATGAACAAGGCCATCGTCTGGGCCACGCCGGTCTTCCTGCTGCTGATCGCGATCGAGTTCGCCTGGGGCTGGCTGCGCGGGCGCAACACCTACCGGCTGGGCGACGCCATCGCTTCCATCAGCCTGGGCATGCTCAGCCAGCTGGCCGGTGTGTACCTCACGCTGCTGCGCATCGGTGTCTACACCTTGATCTGGGAGGTGCTGGCCCTGGCGCCCGACAGCACCTTCTGGCAAAGCTGGCCGGGCTGGCTGGCGGCCTTGCTGCTGTACGACTTCTGCTACTACTGGCACCACCGCGCCGGCCATGAGGTGGCGCTGTTCTGGGCGGCGCACGTGGTGCACCACCAGAGCCAGAGCTACAACCTCTCGACTGCCCTGCGCCAGACCGGCAGCGGCCTGCTGCTGGGCTGGATCTTCTACGTGCCGATGGCGCTGCTGGGTGTGCCGCCGGTGCTGTTGGCCATCGTCGGCCTGGTCGATCTGCTGTACCAGTTCTGGGTCCACACCGAACATGTGCCCAAGCTCGGCTGGTTCGACCGCTGGTTCTGCTCGCCCAGCAACCACCGCGTGCACCATGCCGTGAACGACCGCTACCTCGACCGCAATTACGGCGGCCTGCTGGTGGTGTGGGACCGAGCCTTCGGCACCTTCGTCGAGGAGGATGCCGCCGAACCCTGCGTCTACGGCACACGTATGACCTTGCGCAGCTACGACCCGCTATGGGCCAACCTGGAGGTCTACGCCACCTTGCTGCGCGACAGCTGGGCCACCCGCCGCTGGAGCGACAAGATCCGGGTGTGGCTGCGTCCCGCAGCCTGGCGTCCCGCGGATGTGGCGGCTCGCTGGCCACGTCCCGTGTTCGATCTGGCGGCGCAGCAGGTGTTCGACCCACCACTGAGCCCGCGCCTGCAGCTGTTTGCCGTGCTGCAGTTCAGCGCCTTGCTCGGCGCTGTGGCGGGTTTTCTGTGGTTTGCCGAAACCCTGACTCCCACCAACTCGCTGCTGGCCGGCGCGGCCATCACCATGGGCTTGTGGGCGCTCAACGCCACGCTGCAGGGACGTATCGGATGGGTCGCTTGCCTGGTGATCGACGCCGCCACCTTGTCCACGCTGGGTGCGGCGGCAGACTGGGTCGAGCTGCATCAAGCCTTCAAGCCACTCACCATGCTGTTGATGATGGCTTGGGTGCTGATGCGCCTGCTCGCCGTAGGTGGGGTGACACGGCGCGCTGTGTGGCTGCTGCTGGCGCTGGGTGCATCGTGTGTCGGCGACGTGTTGCTGATGCTGCGGGGCCAGTTCGTCGCCGGGTTGATCGCCTTCCTGTGTGCCCACCTGGCCTATATCGCGCTGTTTCGCAGCGATGCTGCGACGCTGGCCCATCGCCGCGCGGTGATGGGCACACTCGCCGCGGGCCTGACGATGTACGGCGTGCTCATCGCTGGCGGGTTGCCTGCCGAGTTGCGCGTGCCGGTGGCCGTCTACGTGCTGGTCATCTCGCTGATGGCGGCGCAGGCCATCGGTCGCGCTGCAGCCATGCCAGGTGAGACAAGCAGACGGGCGGCCTGGGGTGTGGCGCTGGGTGCGCTGCTGTTCATGCTGAGTGACACCTTGCTGGCGATCAATCGCTTCGTCACACCGCTTCCGCTGTCGTCGCTGTGGGTGCTGACGACGTATTACGCAGCGCAGTTCATGATCGTGCGCCACATGTTGCCGGCATTGGCCGAAGCGGCGGCGCGGCCGACGCACTGATCGGGACAGTCAGGCGCCGCCGAACAAGTCCTTGTCGACGGCAGGCGGGATGATGCCCAGGTGCCGCCAGGCTGCCGCCGTGGCCAGTCGTCCGCGCGGCGTGCGCTGCAGGTAGCCCTGCTGGATGAGGTAGGGTTCGATCACGTCCTCGATCGTGCCGGCTTCTTCGCCGATCGCGGCAGCCAGGTTCTCGAGCCCGACCGGGCCGCCGTCGAAACGCTGCACGATGGCTTCGAGCAGCTTGCGGTCCATCAGGTCCAGGCCGATGGCGTCGACATCGAGCATCGTCAATGCCGCTTCGGCGATGGGTTTGTGGATATGGCCCTTGCCCTTTACATCCGCGTAGTCGCGCACCCGGCGCAGCAGGCGGTTGGCGATACGTGGCGTACCGCGCGAGCGGCGCGCCACTTCCATCGCGCCGTCGGCATCGATCGGCACCTTGAGCAGGCCGGCCGACCGGGTGACGATGCGCACCAGTTCGTCGGCGGTGTAGAACTCGAGCCGCGCGACGATGCCGAAACGGTCGCGCAGCGGGTTCGTCAACATGCCGGCGCGGGTGGTGGCGCCCACCAGGGTAAACGGCTGCAAGTCGAGCTTGATGCTGCGCGCAGCCGGGCCTTCTCCGATCATGATGTCGATCTGGTAGTCCTCCAGCGCCGGGTAGAGGATCTCCTCGACGACCGGGCTCAGACGATGGATCTCGTCGATGAAGAGCACGTCGTTGGCTTCGAGGTTGGTCAGTATTGCGGCCAGGTCCTTGGGTTTCTCGAGCACCGGGCCGCTGGTCTGGCGCAGGTTCACCCCCAGCTCGGCGGCAATGATGTGGCTCAGCGTGGTCTTGCCCAGGCCCGGCGGGCCGAACAGCAGCACATGGTCGAGCGCCTCGCCACGCATGCGAGCGGCGCCGATGAAAATCTCGAGCTGCTCACGCGCCTTGGCCTGGCCGACGTATTCCTGCAGCAGCTTCGGGCGCAGCGCGCGCTCGAGTGCTTCTTCCTGCGGGCTGGCCGGGGTAGCGCTGATGGCACGGCGCGGCAACGAGGGCGCGGTGGCGAAATCGTCGGTCTGGATGGCCATGGTGATCGGTTCGAACGGCGTGTCAGGCCAGGCGCTTGAGCGCGAGCTTGATGCCTTCGCTCACACCCACGCCCGGTGGCAGAACCTTCAGTGCAGCGTCGGCCTCTTTCTCGTTGTAGCCCAGGGCCATGAGCGCCTGGGCGATGTCGGCATGTGATTCGGCACCGGCAGCGCCGCTGGCGGCCACCAACGGCAGGTCCGCGCCGAGGCGGCCCTTGAGTTCGAGCAGCAGGCGCTCGGCCGTCTTCTTGCCGATGCCGGGCACCTTGACGAGGCGTTTGCTGTCCTGCGCCGTGACGGCCTGCGCCAACTCGGCGACAGACAGGCCGGACAGGATGGACAGCGCCGTGCGCGGGCCCACGCCACTGATGCGGATCACTTCGCGGAAGGCCGCCCGTTCACTTGCGGTGAGAAAGCCGTAGAGCAGCTGTGCGTCCTCGCGCACGATGAAGTGGGTCAGCAGCGTGACGCGCTCACCCAGGTGCGGCAGGTTGTAGAAGGTGCTCATGGGCACGTCGACCTCGTAGCCGACCCCGCCCACATCCACCAGCAGCTGCGGTGGACTCTTCTCCACCAGGGTTCCGCTCAGACGTCCGATCATGGGCGGATTATGGTGGGCGCGATCGACGCGCCCTCACGCACGACACCGCATTGCGCGGCGTCGATGGTCAGCGACGGAACAATCCGAGGCGCTGTGCTTCGAGCGCCGCTTCTGCGCGCGAGCTCACGTTGAGCTTGCGGTAGATCTGCTTGACGTAGTCGGCGATGGTGTGGCGCGACAGGCTCAGCTGCACGCCGATCTCGGGCAGCGTGAACCCCTTGGCTACCCGCAGCAGCACTTCGCGTTCACGCTCGGTGAGCGAGACGTTGGGCACCAGCGTGTCGGGCTCGGGCTGGTAAGGCAGCGGCTTGGCGGCCTGGGCCGAGAAATACGAGATCATGCGCCGGGCGATCGACGGCGACAGCGGCGGCTCGCCCTGGCTGATGCGCTGCAGATGCTCCATCAGCTGCTCGCGCGGCTGCTCTTTCAGCAAGTAGCCGTACGCGCCGGCCTGCAGGGCGGGGAAGAGGTGGTCGTCGTCGTCGTGAATGGTGACCACCACCGACTGGGCGTCGGGCTGGCTGTCGCGCAGCGCCTGCACGACTCGCACACCCGAACCGTCGGGCAGGCCGAGGTCGACCAGCGCCAGATCGAAATTGGTGGCGCTGACATGCTGCAGGGCGTCGTGCACCCGTGCTGCCTCGACCACGTTGGAGCCGGGGAACACCTGCAACACCAGGGTGCGCAACCAGGCGCGGATTTCGGGCAGGTCTTCCAGCAGCAGGATCTGTTTCATCGGATGGCCTTCTCGGGCGGTTGGCGGCGGCGCTGTCAAAGTGGCAGGGTCAGGCGGATGGCGGTGCCGAAGCCAGGTCCGGATTCAACCAGACATTGGCCTTGCAGTTGTTTGGCACGTGTCTTCATGGTCGACATGCCGTGGCCTCGGTCGAGTTTGCCGTCCAACTCCATGGGAATCCCCTTGCCGTTGTCGACGATATTGAACTCGAAATCATTGTCGTTGAGCCGTATGCCGATCTCGCATTGCGTGGCGCCGCTGTGTTTGATCATGTTGCTCACGGCTTCACGCAGGATGCGGGTTGTTTGGACGTAAGCGCGCGCGCTGATCTTGCGCTCGCTCATCAGCAGGTCGTCGCTCACGTTCCAGACCAGTTCGATGCCGCCCTGCGACAGCCGGCTCATCGCCTCGCTGCGCCAGTCACCCACCGAGTCGCCCAGCTGCACCGGTTTGCCGCTCAGGCCGCGCACCGACAGACGCATCTCTTCGAGCGCCTCACGCGCCAGCGTCGAGATACGTTCGTCGTTGCTGGTGTGCACGATGGTCAGCAACTTGGCGCCCAGGTCGTCGTGCAGGTCGGCGGCGATGCGTTTGCGCTCCTTGGTCGCCACCTCCTCGACACGCACCACCGCGGCCTGGTCGATGCTGCGTTCGGCCTCACTCACCACCTCCTGCACACGTTTTTCGAGCTGCAGACGTGTGGCGTCGGCCGTGGCCAGCGCCTTTTGCAGCAGCTGGTGCAGGCGCCAGCCCAGGCCCCCGAACACGATCAGCAAACCGACGTTGAGGGCCGCCTGGCCGGGCAGGGCGGCCGGCACGTCGGCCAGCACGGCCTCGGCCAGCCAGGTCGCCACGAAACCACCGAGCGCCATGGCCACAACCCAGAAGTCCGGCCGCGACATGCGCCAGGCCCGGTGCAGAAACACAGCCAGCACGGCGGCAATCTCGACGAGCAGGATGTAGGCCCAGGGCCGCGCCACGCCGTGCAGGCGATCCGGCACAGCGATGACCAGGCTCAGCGGCACGACCACACATTGCAGCGCCAGTGCACTGTCCAGCCACGACAGCGCCAGACCGCAATACCGCAGCAGGAACATCATGCCGGCCAGGCCGATGGGTGGTACGGCGGCGCACAACATGAAGTCGGTCCAGGTGCCCGGCATGGCCGGCGCGCTGTAGAGCAAGGCGCCCGACAAGCCGGCCCAGCCCAGACAGGCCGCTGCAAACCAGCCCAGGTACGGCAGGCGGCTCAGCCAGGCCAGGCCCAGGGCGCCCAGGCCGGCGATGCCGACGGCGGTGGTGAGGGCAATCGCCAGGCCGGCGTTGATGTCGTGCTGCACCTGCGCCTGGCTGGCCAGGTCGGCCATCGGCGCTATCTGCAGCGGCCCGAGCATTGCGGCACGTTCACGCACCGCGACACGTTCGAGCGGCTGGCCTTCGAGGCGGATGTCGATGTGGTTGGCGCCGGCCACCAACAGTCTGGCCGGCAGCGCCACCAGCACGCCGACATGGCAGCCCCGCACGGCGCCGCCGCTGAGCGCGCTGGCGTCGGCATGCAGCAGCTGGCCGTTCAGGCGCAACTCGACACGTGCGCAGGCCTGCTCCAGGTAGGCGCCCAGCAGCGGCCCGGTGTCAGGGGCGGGGATGTTGAACTGCAGCCGGTACCAGCGCGGGCCTTCTTCGTGGTTGGCGCGTTCCCACAGGTCGGGCAGCGTCACGTTGCGCAGCGGCGCCTGGTCCGGAAACGTCGGCGCGTCGCCGCGGGCGACCTGGGCCTGCGTGATCGTGAGGTCCGTGACCTGGGCCGACACCGTGGGTGCGGCCAGAGCGGCGGTCAGGCCGACGGCAACTGCAAGCAGACCGGCCACGCGTCGAAGGCGACGGCCGACCAATTGCAGCCAGCGAACGTCAGTGCCGTCGTCATCGCCGTCGCCCATGTGATGGCGGCCACAGGTCGACAAGGCGCCGTTCACAGACAAGGTGCGACTGCGCCGCCAGGTCGCGGCAAGTTGGGGCGATCGAACGGGGTCGACCAGGGCAAGGGCAACGGACAAATCGGCATGGCGGGGTGATTTCACGGTCAGCACGGTCGGAATGGGCCGGCGACGCGGCTGCGCCACAAACCCGGCCGGATTCTGCGGCAGCCCACCCCCAGTCG
This sequence comes from Candidatus Intricatilinea gracilis, assembly GCA_016702605.1. Taxonomy (GTDB): domain Bacteria; phylum Pseudomonadota; class Gammaproteobacteria; order Burkholderiales; family Burkholderiaceae_C; genus Sphaerotilus; species Sphaerotilus gracilis. The sequence continues at coordinate 440,333 of JADJDQ010000001.1, read as the reverse complement.
GGTGGGGTCACAATGGCACGCCCGGGCGCCGCCCGCATCTTTGCACGCTTGCCCTTGATCCTGCGCCACGTTTTCGAGCCACCAGACAACCGCCGCCTGGCCCATCTCTGCGGAGCCCTCGACGCCCACCTGCACGCCATGGAAGCGGCGCTCACGGTGGTGATCAGCCGGCGCGACGCCGAATTTCGCGTCGACGGCGCCAAGGTGCGGGCCGAACGCACCCTGGCGCTGCTGCAGTTGTTGTACGAACGCGCGCGCCATCCCATCCCCGCCGACGAGTTCCAGCTCTTGCTGGTGCAGGCCACACAGGACCTGAACCGCGAGGCGCGCAAGGGCGGCGCGACCACATCCGCCCACGCGCTGGCATCGGCACCCGCAGCGGCGCATCTCGACCAGACCAGCGCCACGGCTGGTGCCAAGACCAGCGGCAAGCCCGGCGGGTCCGGCAACAGCCAGGTCGGCAAGTCCAACGGCAGGGCCAAGACCAGGCGTGGAGCCAAAGCCAATGCCAACACCAAAGCGACGCTGGTCGACGACCGTGGCGGCGACAGCGTGGCAGCGGCACGGCGCCAGGTTGCGAGGGCCCGTCACACCGGCGAGCTGGACGTCGAGCGCGCCGACGACCGGCCGCCTGCCCGCCGCGCCGATCCGGACGAGGCCACCCACGTCGTGCTGCACACGCGCCGCGCCGACCTGCGCGGTCGCTCGCCCAACCAGCTCGACTACCTGGCCAACATCCGCACCCACGACATCACCGTGGGGGTGGGCCCGGCCGGCACGGGCAAGACCTTTCTGGCGGTGGCCTGTGCCGTCGACGCGCTGGAGCGCAGCGAGGTGCAGCGCATCGTGCTGACGCGCCCGGCGGTCGAGGCGGGTGAACGACTGGGTTTTCTGCCCGGCGATCTGGCGCAGAAGGTCGACCCCTACCTGCGCCCGCTCTACGACGCCCTGTATGACCTGATGGGCCTGGACCGGGTCACCAAGGCTTTCGAGAAAGGCCTGCTCGAGATCGCGCCGCTGGCCTTCATGCGCGGGCGCACGCTGAATCACGCCTTTGTCATCCTCGACGAGGCGCAGAACACCACACCCGAGCAGATGAAGATGTTCCTCACACGCATCGGCTTTGGCAGCCGTGCGGTGGTGACCGGCGACGTCAGCCAGATCGACCTGCCCAAGGGCAGCCACAGCGGCCTGGTCGATGCGGTGCGGGTATTGCGCCGCACGCCGGGCATTGCCATCACCCATTTCGATGCGTCCGACGTGGTGCGCCACCCGCTGGTGGCCCGCATCGTCGAGGCCTACGACGCCGCCCGGAGTGACGAATGAGCCGTCCTGACCTGACCCTGTCGCTGCAGTTCGCCGACAAGCGCCACCGCGCGCAGTTGCCCCGCCACAAGGTGATCCGCTGGATCCGCGCAGCGCTCGAGAGTGACGCCGAGTTCACCGTGCGCATCGTCGATGCCGACGAAGGCCAGGCCCTGAACCGCGACTATCGCCACAAGGACTACGCCACCAACGTGCTCACCTTCGACTACAGCCGCGACCCGCTGATGGCCGACCTGGTGTTGTGCGCCCCGGTGGTCGAGGCCGAAGCAGCCGAGCAGGGCAAGGAACTGGTCGCCCACTACGCCCACCTGCTGGTGCACGGCGCATTACACGCGCAGGGTCTTGACCACGAGGTCGAAGCCGACGCGCTCATCATGGAGGCTCGCGAGCGCGAGGTGCTCGCCGCGCTGGGATTTGCGGACCCGTATGGTGCGTGAGTTGCCACGGGCCGGTGACAGTCGCGCCCCAGGCCAAGAGGGGCTCGCTTTGCTTGAAAGCGGCCGGGCGGTGACGCGGGTGGTCTGTCGCAGGGCCGACCCGTGGCGGGCCGCTGGCCGCTGGTCGACGTTGTTCTGGTCAAGGCTGCGGCTCGGTAGTCGGGTCGCCTGTTTCTGCACCGCGCTTTTTCTCGGAGTTGTGATGACCTTGCCCGATGTTGCCCAAGCCGCCGACGACCCCTGGCTCTGGCTCGAAGACGTGGGCGGCGACCGGGCGCTGGCCTGGGTGCGCGAGCGCAACGCCGAGTCCCAGGGTGAACTGGGCGCGCGCCCCGAATACGCCGAACTGAAACCGCGGCTGCGCGCTGCGCTGGATGCCAGCGACCGCATCCCGGCCATCAGCCGCGCTGGCGCGTTTGTCTACAACTTCTGGCAGGACGGTGCCAACAAACGTGGCCTGTGGCGCCGCACCACACTGAATGAGTACCGCAAGGACGCACCGGTCTGGCAGGTGCTGCTCGATCTCGACGCCCTGGCCACGGCCGAAGGCGAGAACTGGGTCTGGCACGGTGCCAGCTGCCTGGCGCCCGACTACCGCCGTTGCCTGATGCACCTGTCGCGCGGCGGCGCCGATGCGGTGGTGGTGCGCGAGTACGACATCGAGGCTCGGGCCTTTGTCGCCGGTGGTTTCACCCTGCCCGAAGCCAAGACCGACGTGGTCTGGGAAGACGTCGACCACGTGTTCGTCGGCACCGACTTCGGCCCCGGCTCACTCACCGATTCGGGCTACCCGCGTGTCATCAAGCGCTGGAAACGCGGCACCCCGCTGGCGCAGGCGCGCACGGTGTACGAGGGGCAGGCCAGCGACGTGTCGGCCTGGGTCAGTGTGGAGCGTTCACCCGGCCTGCAGCGGGTGCTGGTCGGGCGTTCGCCCGATTTCTACAGCAACGAGGACTTCCATCTGCAGGGCGACAAACTCGGCGCGGTGACCAAGCCGGTCGACGCCGAACTCTCGTTCCACCGCGACTGGGCCCTGATGCGGCTGCGCAGCGATATCGACCTGGCCGGCAAACGCCATGCGCGCGGCAGCCTGCTGGCCGCACCCGCCGGCGCCGTGCTGGCCGGTCAGGCGCGCTGGCAGGCGGTGTTCACGCCCACACCGACGCGTGCGCTCGACCACTATGTGTGGACACGCCATCACCTGGTGCTCAATGTGCTCGACCAGGTGGCCAACCGCGTCGAGGCATTGACCTGGCAGGCACCCAAGCCGGCAGGCAAGGACACGGCCGCTGCAGCCAAGGCGTCCGACCGGGCGAGCGACAAGGCATCGGCCAGAACGACGGACCCGGCGGCGGACTCATCTGCCGGCAAGCCCGCATCGTCCGCCAAGGCGGGCGCGCCGGACAAGCCGCCCGCCATTGGCGACAGATCGGCCGCAGCCGACGGCCATTGGCAACGCAGCGACGTCAAGCTGCCCGGCCCCGGCACACTCAGCCTGGCGGCCCTCGACGATCCTTGGCAAGCCGACGACGACCTGGGTGACCATCTGCTGGTGAGCTACGTCGACTTCACCACGCCCGACACGCTGTACCTGGTGCGCGCCGAAGGTGGTTCACCCGAGCGCCTGAAGCAGCGCCAGCCGCAGTTCGACGCCAGCGGCATGCAGGTCGAACAACGCCACGCCACCAGCAAGGACGGCACGCGGGTGCCGTACTTCATCGTCTGGCCACGCGGCGCCGCGCTGTCTGCATCCGTGCCTGGCGGTGCGCCGCGGCCCACGCTGCTGTACGGCTACGGTGGCTTCGAGATCTCGATGCAGCCCTGGTATTCGGCCGCCTGGGGTATGAGCTGGTACGAACGCGGCGGCGTGCTGGTGGTGGCCAACATCCGCGGCGGTGGCGAGTTCGGCCCGGCCTGGCACCAGGCGGCCGTCAAGGCGAACAAACAACGCAGCTACGACGACTTCATTGCCATCGCCGAAGACCTGATCCGCAGCGGTGTGACCGACGCCGCGCACCTGGGCATCATGGGCGGCAGCAACGGCGGGCTGCTGGTGGGTGCGGCCTTCACGCAGCGCCCCGACCTGTTCAAGGCCGTCGTGTGCCAGGTGCCGCTGCTCGACATGCGCCGCTTTCACAAGCTGCTTGCCGGTGCTTCGTGGATGGCCGAATACGGCGACCCGGACAACCCGGCCGAGTGGGCCTGGATCTCCAAGTACAGCCCGTACCAGAACCTCGACGCGAAGCGGACCTATCCGCGCGCCTTGTTCACCACCTCCACCCGCGACGACCGCGTCCACCCCGGCCACGCCCGCAAGATGGTGGCGCGCCTTCGCGAGTTGGGCAAACCGGTGCTGTATTACGAGAACATCGAAGGTGGCCACGGCGGCGCCGCCGACAACGAACAACGCGCCCATCTGCTCGCGCTGGAGTTTGCCTATCTGTGGGAACAACTGGGTGCCGTGAAGCGCTGAGTGCGGAGGTGGTGCGCCGAGGGCGACGCACCGACGCCAAGGGGGCGAACCGCTCTGACACGACGACGGCCGGCGCGCCGCGGCGGCAATTTGTTGCACTGCCGCAATCTGGCGGGTGATCACCCTCCTGATCGAGCGGTCAAGAAACCACTCTGTACCCCGCGAGACTAGGGAAAACCCTAGACTACGGCCTGGGGTTTGTACTAGGTCTCGCCGAGGCCGGGCCGGCAGGAGTGATCCTCCTCAGCCTCGAACACAGGCCCTTCATGCGTATCACGCACGGAGCCCGTCAACATGTCCACCCTCAGCCTGCCTTCTGGTTCCTATCGCAGCTTCTCGTTCAGCCAACGCCTGCTCAAGGTCTGGTTGCCCGCCGCCCAACGTCAGCTCGAAGCCGCCTGGGCCACGCTTTCGACACCGCCGATGCGTGAACCCCGCACCGTGTCCGAACTGCTCGACTACGCGCAGTCCTACGAAAGCAGCCAGCCGTCCTTCGCTGCCGACCTGCGCGCTGCCGCCCTGCATCACGAAAGTGAAGTGCTGGCCCGCCAGGCCAAGTACTGAGCTTCCATCATGTGGACCGAAATCCAGACCGCCAGCGCGGTCTGGTTCAGACAACACCTTTGGCGAGCCGCTCCAACCACTGATTCGATGGCGTCGCTCGGGCCCAGCCGGGTAGCCCGCATCGAACCGCCGTCGCGGTACCAGACCGTTCAGGCCGGGAACACGCCCGTCGACAGGTAACGATCGCCGCGGTCGCAGACCACGAACACGATCGTCGCGTCACGCACCTCGCGGGCAATCTGCAGCGCCACCCAGCACGCCCCCGCGGCCGAAATGCCGGCAAACAGGCCTTCGTCGCGCGCCATGCGTCGTGCCGTTTCTTCGGCATCGGCCTGGGTCACCAGCATCGTCGAGTCCACGCCGCTCGGGTCGTAGATCTTGGGCAGGTAAGCCTCGGGCCATTTGCGAATGCCCGGGATACGCGAACCCTCGGCCGGTTGTGCACCGATGATCTGCACGGCAGGGTTGAGCTCTTTGAGGCAGCGGCTCACACCGGTGATGGTGCCGGTCGTGCCCATGGCACTCACGAAATGGGTCACGCGCCCGCCGGTGTCGGCCCAGATCTCGGGCCCGGTGGTTTCGTAGTGCACCCGCGGGTTGTCGGCATTGGCGAACTGGTCGAGCACCCGGCCCTTGCCACTCTGCTGCATCTGCTCGGCCAGGTCGCGGGCGTATTCCATGCCGCCAGCCTTGGGTGTGAGGATGAGTTCGGCGCCAAAGGCCTTCATCGTCTGCGCCCGCTCGATCGACAGATCTTCGGGCATCACCAGCACCATGCGGTAACCCTTGATCGCCGCCGCCATGGCCAGCGCGATGCCGGTGTTGCCCGACGTCGCCTCGATCAAGGTGTCACCCGGCTTGATGTCGCCGCGCTCCTCGGCCCGGCGGATCATGCTGATGGCCGGCCGATCCTTTACCGATCCCGCCGGGTTGTTGCCTTCGAGCTTGCCCAGGATCACATTGCCGCGCGCCGCGCCGCTGTCGCCCGGCAGCCTCTGCAGCCGCACCAGCGGGGTGGACCCGACCACATCCTCGATCGTCTTGTAGCTGACCATGACACCTCCTGAGTTGATTGTGGCAGCAGCCCGGCGGGCCTGCCGGGTACAGGCGGACCACAAAACCTGCGTGCCATAATGCCCGACGCCGTGTATCACTCCCACCGAGGTGATGCCGGTCATACACCTGCCGAAGTGGCGAAATCGGTAGACGCAGGGGACTCAAAATCCCCCGCCGCAAGGCGTGCCGGTTCGAGTCCGGCCTTCGGCACCACCCCCGGTGCATTCAGGTGTATGTCGCGCCAGGCTCGCGCGCCGCAGTCTGGCGCGGGGCGTATGGCTCAGGTCCAACCTCGCCCCACCACTGCCCATGCCTCAGCTCCCACCCATCACCAAGGCGTTGATGCTGATCTGCACCGCGGTGTTTTGCGTGCAGCAGCTGTTCGGGTACTGGCTCGAGGCGTTCTTCGCGTTGTGGCCGCTGGCCTCGGGCCACTTCATGCCCTGGCAGGTCATCAGCTATGCCTTCCTGCACGGCAGCGTCACCCACCTGTTCTTCAACATGCTGGGCCTGTGGATGTTCGGCTCCGAGATCGAACAGATCTGGGGCCGCCAGCGCTACATCCACTTCCTCATCGCCAGCGCCCTGGCCGGTGCCGTGGCCCAGATGCTCGTCGGCCTGATCGGACCCTCGGGCCCGACCCTGGGTGCCTCTGGCGCTCTGTTTGGCCTGCTGCTCGCCTTCGGCATGTTGTTCCCCGACCGGATCATCATGCCGCTGTTCCCGCCCATCCCGATGAAGGCCAAGTACTTCGTCGCCATCTTCGGCGCCCTCGAACTGCTCATGGGTGTCTTCGGCGGCAGCGGCATCGCCCACTTCGCCCACCTGGGCGGCATGCTCGGCGGCTGGCTGATGATCCGCTTCTGGCGCGGCCAGGCACCGTTTCCGCCAAGGCGCCGGCGCTGAGATGGCACTGCGGCGGTGACCTGTCGCTGCCCCTGGTTGATGTGATGACCGCCGTTGCCTGACGCAGCCTCCGCATTCATACGAGGCCACCTCAGCCCGGCCGTGTCGGCTGCAAATCGGTAGTTGCAGTGCGCGCGATGCACACCCAGCGGTCGTGCTGCGCCAACCCATCGAAACGCTTGCCCGCGTCGACAGCCTGCGGCAAAGTCGCGGCCAAGGGAGTTGCCGCCTTTTCGGCTGTCAAACGATGTACCTGGTCGCGTCGCAATCGACAATCATCGAGCAGGCCAAACACTTGCGGCCGGATGTCCGAGCAGCATTTCAGCGAACCGCGCCTGCATACGCAGCATTTCTGTGGTCGGTGTAGGCCGCACAGGACAGCTCTACATCAATACCACCGATGAATACTGTCAACGACGTTGCGAGTCCGGTCGATCTACGCCTTCCACAAGACGCAGCAGATTGGGAAAGCACTGCCATGGTGAAGCGGCCATGGAGAACGGAGTTTTTCCAAAGTTTTGTTGACCTGATTGGACTCGACGGGTCCGAATGCAATATTCTCGAGCTTGGATCGGGCCCGGGTTTTTTGGCTCAGCACATACTTGAGCAACTTCCGAACGTCAAGATGACACTGCTCGATTTCTCTCCTGCAATGCACGAGCTAGCCCGAGCAAGGCTCGAGAAGGTAATCCACCGTGTCACGATTCTTGAACGTAGCTTTAAGGATTCCGACTGGGTGCGAGACATGGAGACGTTTTCGTTCGTGGTCACGAATCAGGCGGTTCACGAGTTGCGACACAAGCGCCACGCTACTGCTCTCCACGCCCAAGTGCGATCGGTACTAGCCCCAAGTGGCAAGTACCTTGTATGCGACCACTACGCAGGGGAAGGTGGCATGAGCAATACCAGCTTATATATGACGGTCGAAGAGCAACGCACTGCACTGAACTTGGCCGGATATACCTCGGTCGTTGAAGTCAAGCGCATGGGCGGGCTGGTTTTGTGCAGTGCGACTTCTTGGGATGATCGCGCTAAACTGATCGCTTGAGTCGATCAGTCATGCGTAGCCAGCTTGGCTGTTCTTTTGGAATCGCCGCCTTCACATTGATCGGTATGGTCTCGCTGCCCCTCTGGATCTTCAAGGCGCTGTGAGGACTGTCACGTAACCCTTTGGGATAATACAATAATGAGCCCTGGATTTGTGACCCTACTGATTTGTGCGTTGCCGTTAGTTGTGGTTCCTTCCGTCTTGCTCGTCAGGCGTGCAAGTCGTTGTGGTTTATGCGGGAGATTGTCCGCTCTTTGCTTTGTGGCATATCTGGGTCTGCTCGCTGTCGCGTGCCTCACCCCCGATGAAGATCTGCTTACTCATCTAGAGGAACGAGTTGTGGTATTCCTCGGCATATGGTTTGCCAGTGGGGTCATTTGGGTGTTGCTATCGTTTGGTGTGCAACATATTTGTATGGTTGTCAGCAAGCGAAATGCCAATGTCAAACCCTAACTCGCAAGCCTGCTTCTTGCGTGCAATGTGGAGGTCGCTCTTTAGGTGCGTTTTAGTGATTACCGCCCAATGTGCCATAAATTTCATACTTTCACCAACACGATGAAATCAATCTTTTCGGTCTTTCTGCTGCTAGTCTGCTGTTCGACATTTGCCTTTAATGATGAAGACTGCAATGGTGAATCGGGAACCACCCGTTCGCAAGCTTGTGTGGCGACACAAACCGGGCGCGTGCTTGACAGAAAACTCAACGTCAAATACAAGAAAATTGTCGCCACATACAAGGAGCAAGGGCTGGACAAGGAGCTGAGATTACTCACCGCAGCACAGCGGGCTTGGATTGTCTATCGAGATAAACTTTGCGAGTTCGAGAATCAGGCCATTGGTGGATCGAATTCTGTATCGTGGTCGCATTGCATTGCGCGATTGACAGAAACAAGACTGAATGAGTTGAATGAAATTCAAGGGGACTAAATCTGTCGTGCATATCGCAAGGAATAGGCACCCATTCAACTTGACCTCCTGCCGCTGACAGGCGTCGAGGCCCTGCCTCCTGACCAACCCCGCCAGCTCAACGCACAGCACCCCTTCGATTGCACGTACTGCGTGCTGGGCGCATGCTGGGGTCTTGCTCGGTTCGAAGGGGAAGGTCATGGCATCCGTGCGGAGTGTGGGTTGGGGTCGTGGGGTGCGCCGGTGGTTGCGGGGCGGGTGGTCGACGATGTGGTCGATGTGGGGCGTTGCCCTGCTTTGCGCTGGTTGTGCGAGTGCACCGGGTGGTGTGGGCGCCGGTCAGGGCAGCGCTGCCAGCGCCGGCGGCGAGGGTGCGTCTGCCGTACCGAGCCAGCAGGCGTTGGCCATGGACGGCGCGCGTGCCGAGGCCTTGAAGCGTGCCAGCGACGCCACCATCGGTTTGCTGGCGCGGGCGGTGGACGGGGCCGCGTCGGCGCGCACCTTGGGTACACACCGCATCGGGTCGGGGGTGGTGATCGGTAGTGACGGGCTGGTGGTGACGATCGGTTATCTGATTCTGGAGGCCGACGACGTCAACCTCGAGCTCGACGACGGGCGGCACATTCCGGCGCGGGTGGTGGGGTACGACGGCACGACCGGGTTTGGTCTGGTGCAGGCGTTGGCGCCGCTGGGTATCGCACCTGTGCCGCTGGGCACGGCCGAGGTGGTGGCGCCGGCCGACCCCTTGCTGATGGTGAGTGGGGTGCGGGCGGGGCGGGCCGGGGTGCTCAGCCCGGCGCATCTGGTGCAGCGGCGCGAGTTTGCAGGGTATTGGGAATATCACATCCGCGACGCCTTGTTCACTGCGCCGGCGCGGCAGGATCACAGTGGCGCTGGGTTGTTCAACGACCGGGGGGAACTGGTGGGTATCGGCTCGTTGCTGTTGGCGGATGTAGGGCCCGATGTGGCGGCAGCCGGCGCGGCGGCTGGTTCGGGCGCTGCCGGCGACGCTACGCCGCGGGCGTCTCACAAGCCCGGCAACATGTTTGTGCCGGTCGACTTGCTCAAGCCCGTGCTGGGTGAGTTGCGCACAAGCGGCAGCACGCGCGCCAGCAATCGCGCCTGGCTGGGGTTGAACTGCAACACGCGTGACGGCCGGTTGGTGGTGCTGCGTGTCACCGACGCCGGGCCGGCGCAGGCGGCGGGCATCGTGCCGGGCGACGTGATCCTGGCCATCGACGGTGCGCCGCTGCACGACCTGGCCGAGTTCTACCGCCGGCTGTGGAACGAGGGCCCCGCCGAACGTGCGGTCAAGCTCGACGTGGAGCGCGCCGGCGGTGAACGGGTGCAGCTGACGGTGCAGAGTGTGGACCGGCGCACGACGATCAAACGGCTGGACGGTATCTGAGCCGGGGCTGTTCAGCTCAGTTCAGATCAGCCAGTTGTGATGGCGAGGTGTGTCGGCAGGCCGGCCACCAGCCCGTCGCGCACGTCGGCGTAACGCAGCGCCACGCGTAGTTCGGCCACCAGGCGGTGGTTGTCGAGGCGGCGCGATTCACTCATGAAGCTGAGTTGCATCGGGCCAAGTTCGCGCTTTGCCTGTTCGAAGCTGATACGTGCCGGTCGCGCAAAACCGTGCAGATCGGCAACCAGGTCGAAGTAGTCGCCCATACGCAGCTCGCTGTGATCGCAGACGTGCGCCACCCGTTGCGGCCGGCCGCGCCACAGGGCGGCGATGCAGGCGCGCGCCAGGTCGTCGGCGTGGATGTGGTTGGTGTAGACGTCGTCCTCGGCGCGCAGTACCGGTGCCCCGCGGCGCAGGCGGTCGCGCGGGTCGCCACCGGCGCGGTCGAGTGCGTAGATGTCGGGGATACGCAGGATGGTGATGCGTCTGCAACCACCGCCACCGCCACCGAAGCTGCTGCCACCACCGAACCCGCCACTGGCGCCGCGCAGCGCCCAGCGGCGCAGCTGCTGTTCGGCGTCGACGCGGCGCCATGCACGCGGGTTGGCCGGGCGCACCGGGCGGGTTTCGTCGAACCTGGCGCCTTGTGCGTCACCGTAGACGCCGCTGGTGCTGGCGTAGGTGATGGATGGCGCGCACGTCGCTGTCCATGGTTGCGGGCGTGCCGACAGCGCGGTGAGCAAGGCGCGGGTGCGTGGATCCGTGGCGCCCTGTCCTGGCGGCGGCGCCAGGTGCAGCACCCGTTGCGCCAGACCAGCCAGGCGGCGCAGGCTGGCCGGCTGGTCCAGATTGCCGATCAGCGGCGTGATGCCCAGGGCGCGCAACTCGTCCGCCCGGCCGGGTTGTGAGGTGAGGGCGCGCAGCTGCAGTCGCCCCCCGAGTTGGCGCGCCACACGCAGGCCCACATCACCACAACCGACGATGAGCAGGCGCGGTCGCCTGAAACGCGCCGGCAGCGCACGTGGTGCCATGCGCCCCGGCAAGCCGACGGCGCCGTGGTGCCGGGCACAATCGCGCCCGGTCGGCATGCGCCGAACTGGTCTGGTTGTCTGTTGCGAGGATGAGGTCATGAGTTTTCGCGTGACGGTGGTGCCCGCCGATCGCAGTTTCGAGGTGGAGCGTGACGAGACCCTGCTCGCAGCCGCGCTGCGCCAGAGCATCGGCCTGCCCTACGGCTGCCGCGACGGCGCCTGTGGATCATGCAAGAGCCGGCTGGTGCAGGGCCGTGTCGTGCACGGTGCCCACCAGCACAAGGCGTTGAGCGAGGCCGAAGAGGCCCAGGGCCTGATCCTCACCTGCTGCGCCGTGCCGCAGAGTGATTGTGTCGTCGAGTCGCGCCAGGTCGTGGCGGCCGGGCAATTTGCGCTGCAGAAGTTGCCGGTGCGGGTGACGGCGCTCGACCGCGTGGCGCCGGACGTGATGGTCATGACGTTGCAGTTGCCGGCCAACCACGCCTTCAGGTACCACGCCGGGCAATACATCGAGTTCATCCTGCCAGGCGGCGTGCGGCGCAGTTATTCGATGGCCACGGCCACCGAAGTGGCCAACACCTCGATCGAGCTGCACGTGCGCCACATGCCCGGCGGCAAGTTCACCGACCAGGTGTTCAGCGCCATGAAGGTGAAGGACATCCTGCGCATCGAGGGGCCGTTCGGCAGCTTCTTCGTGCGCGAGGACAGCACCAAACCGATGGTGCTGCTGGCTTCGGGCACCGGCCTGGCGCCGCTCAAGGCCATCGTTGGCCACTTGCGCGCCACAGGCAATCAGCGCCCTGCCGCGCTTTACTGGGGTTGCCGGCGCCGCGTCGATCTGTACCTCGACGCCTGGGCGCGCGAGATGGCGGCCGAGTTGCCGTGGCTCACGTATGTGCCGGTGTTGTCCGAACCCACGCCCGACGATGCCTGGACTGGCCGCACGGGCCTGGTTCACTCGGCGGTGATGGCGGATCTGCCCGATCTGTCGGGCCATCAGGTCTACGCCTGTGGTGCACCGGTGATGGTGGATGCGGCGCAGCGCGACTTCGTCGCCCGCTGCGGGCTGCCGGCCGAGGAGTTCTACGCCGACGCGTTTGTCAGCGAGGCCGACAAGCACGGGCCATGAGTGCCCATCCCCAATGAAAAAGGGCTCGCAGCGCGAGCCCTTCTTGCAACCGTCCGGGAACTCTTATTCAGGCAGCAGCAGCAACGCTCATCGCCTTGACGCGAGCGCTCAGGCGGCTCTTGAGGCGAGCGGCCTTGTTCTTGTGGAAGATGCCCTTGTCGGCGATCGAATCGATCACGCGCTGGGCAGACACGAACACCGTCGTGGCTGCGGCCTTGTCGCCAGTGGCGGCGGCCTTCAGGACACTCTTGACGGCGGTACGGAACTTCGAGCGCAGAGCCGTGTTGGCGGCGTTGAGCTTGACATCCTGACGTGCGCGCTTGCGGCCCGAAGCGATGCGGACCGTTTTCTTCTTGGCTTTGGAAGCGGTGGCCATGACTATGTGGTTCCAGACGGTGGAAAGCCCGCGAGTATAGCAGCGCTTGCCCGTTTGGCGACCCCCTTCACGGACGTTGCAGAGCTTGCGCGCCGGCCGCGCCGATAATCCGCCGCCCTTGCGAACCGGACTTTCATGAACCTGCTGCGTGCTGCCTCGATCGTTTCACTGCTGACCCTGGCGTCGCGTGTCACCGGCCTGGTGCGTGAGCAGCTGGTGGCCGCAGCCTTCGGCGCCGGTGTGGTCACCGATGCCTTCCAGGTCGCTTTTCGCATCCCCAACCTGCTGCGCCGGCTGTTTGCCGAGGGTGCGTTTTCGCAGGCCTTCGTGCCCATCCTGGCCGCCACCCGCGCCCGCGACGGTGAAGAAGCCACCCACGCCCTGGTCGACGCCGTCGCCAGTGTGTTGCTCTGGACGCTGCTGCTGACCGCGGCCGTGGGTGTGATCGGCGCGCCGGTGCTGGTCTGGCTGATGGCCGGCGGCCTGCCCGAACGAGGCACCCAGCTCGCCACGGCAATGACGCGGCTGATGTTTCCGTACATCCTGTGTATGTCGCTGGTGGCGCTGTCGGCCGGGGTGCTCAATACCTGGAAACGTTTTGCCGTGCCCGCCGCCACGCCGGTGCTGCTCAACGTGAGTGTGATCGCCGCCGCCTGGTGGCTCACGCCCTGGTTCGAACGTGCCGGCATCGAGCCGGTCTACGCGCTGGCTGTGGGCGTGATGGGTGGTGGCCTGCTGCAGCTGGGTGTGCAGTTGCCAGCGCTGGCGCGCATCGGCATGTTGCCGCGGCTGGCGCTCACGCCCGGGCGCATCAAGGCGGCCTGGCATCACGACGGCGTGCACCGCGTGTTGCGCCAGATGGCGCCTGCGGTGCTGGGGGTGTCGGTGGCGCAGCTGTCGTTGCTGATCAACACCCAGATCGGTTCCCATCTGCAGACCGGCTCGGTGTCGTGGCTCACCTATGCGGACCGGCTGATGGAGTTCCCGACCGCGCTGCTCGGTGTGGCGCTGGGGGTGGTGCTGCTGCCGCAACTCTCGGCCGCACGTGCCAGCGGCGACAACGAACGTTATTCGGCCCTGCTCGACTGGGGCCTGCGCCTGGTCTTGCTGCTGGCACTGCCCTGCGCCGTGGCGCTGCTGCTGTTTGCCGAGCCGCTGGTGGCGGTGGTGTTTCACTACGGCAAATTCAACGCCCGCGACGTGCATCAGACCGTGCTCGCCCTCACCGGCTACGGCGCCGGGCTGATGGGCCTGGTGGGGGTCAAGGTGCTGGCGCCGGGTTTTTATGCGCAGATGGACATCCGCACCCCCGTGCGTATCGCCATCACGGTGCTCGGGCTGACGCAGTTGTTCAACCTGATCCTGGTGCCCTGGCTGGCACATGCCGGGCTGGCGTTGTCGATCGGCCTGGCTGCACTCGTCAATGCTGGCTGGTTGCTGATCGGCCTGCGCAAGCGCGGCAGCTACACACCTGCGCCGGGCTGGTGGGGCTTTGGCCTGCGCGTCGCGCTGGCCAGCGCGGTGATGGGCGCCCTGCTGGTGGCCGCCTCCCTGCAGATCGACTGGATCGGCCTGCAGGCGCGTTCGGGTTGGCGCGTGCTGCTGATGGCGCTGGTGCTGACTGCAGCCGCGCTCACCTATTTCGCCACGTTGTTGCTGTCGGGTGTGTCGCTGCGCCAGTTCGCGCGTCGCCAGGGGCCGGCCAATGCCGACTCGGCCTCTACCATCGGCCCGACCTAAACTCGCCCCATGGACTGGACGGTTCCGACCCCGCTCGACTACTTCACCTCGCTGGTGGCCGAGGACGCCGGGTTCGCCTTGACCGAAGCCATCGCCGCGGTCGGCCAGTACGAAACGCCCGAGCTCGACGTGCAAGGGGTGCTCGACCAAGTGGATCTGCTGGCGCATCGCCTCGGCCCACGCCTGGCCGACGACGCCAGCGCGCTGCACAAGCTGCGTCAGCTGCACCATTTCTTCTACGAAGAACTCGGCTTTGCCGGCAACGTCAACGACTACTACAGCCCGGCCAACAGCCTGCTGCACGAGGTGCTGCGCACACGCCGCGGCATACCGATCTCGCTGGCCGTGCTGTACCTCGAACTGGCCGGCCACATCGGACTGAAGGCACACGGTGTGTCCTTCCCCGGCCATTTCCTGATCAAGCTCGAGCTGCCGCGCGGCGAGGTGGTGATCGACCCGATGAGTGGCCACTCGTTGTCGCGCGAGGCGCTCGAGGAGCGCATCGAGGTCTACCTGCGCGGTGATGCACGCAGCCGCGCCGCCACGCTGGCGCGTTTCCTGCGCCCCGCCACAGAACGCGAGATCGTCGCGCGGTTGCTGCGCAACCTCGAAGCCATCCACCGCGAGGCCGAGGACTGGCCGCGCCTGCTGGCCGTGCTCGAACGAATGGTCGTGCTGCTGCCCGACGAATGTGAATGGCGGCGCGACCGCGGCATTGCCCGCGAACATCTGGGCGACGGCCAGGCAGCGATTGCCGATCTGGCGCATTACCTCAGCCAGGCCGCACCGCAGGCCAGCGACCGCGCCAGCATCAGCCTGCGTCTGGCGCGCCTGCGCGAAGCCGGCCCCACGCGCTGGCACTGAGCAGCCGAGAGTTCTTCACCCTCTGCGCCGACTCACCCGACCGATGACCCTGTCTCCTTCCGGAAAACTGCTGCTGGCCTGGTTGGTATTGCTGGCCCTGGCGCTGCTGCTGACCTGGTGGCTGGCCCCGGTGGTGGCGCCTTTTGTCGCGGCTGCCGTGCTGGCCTATGCGCTCGCGCCGGCGGTGGCCCGCCTGTCGCGTCCGCGGGGTCACCTGCCGCGTTGGCTGGCTGTGCCGGTGGCGGTGAGCCTGATGATGGTGGCCATCGTGGGTGTGCTGGCGCTGCTGGTGCCCATCTTGTCGAGTGAACTTCCGCTGCTGCGCGAGCTCGTTCCGCAACAGGCGCAGCGTCTGGTCGAACTGATCAATCAGTGGCTGGTCCAGTTCGGCTTCGACTACCAGCTCGACTATGGCGGCCTCAAGGCGGCGGTCATGAGTTACGCCAACGCCAATCTGGACGACGGCCTGCGCGCCTTGCTCAGCTCGGCACTGTCGGGTGGCAACCTGCTCATCACCCTGGCCACCTGGCTGGTGCTGGTGCCGGTGATCGCCGTCTATCTGCTGCTCGACTGGCCGGCGCTGCTGGTCGCCCTCGAACGGTTTGTGCCCGAGCGCTACTCAGCGTCGGTGCTCGGTCTGGTGGGTGAATGTGACCAGGTGCTGGGCCAGTACCTGCGCGGGCAGCTGCTGGTGATGCTGCTGCTGGCGGTGTACTACAGCGTGGCGCTGGCGCTGGTGGGTTTCGACCTGGCCGTGCCGGTAGGTGTGTTCACCGGCCTGGCCGTGTGTATCCCCTACCTCGGCTTCGGCCTGGGCGCCTTGCTGGCACTCGTGGCCGGCACCTTGCAGTTCCTCAGCTGGTACGGCCTGGTCGTGGTGGCGGTGGTCTACGGCCTGGGCCAGATCATCGAGGGATTCTTCCTCACACCTCGGCTGGTGGGCCAGCGTATCGGCCTGCATCCGGTGGTGGTGCTGCTGGCGCTGTTCGTGTTCGGCCATCTGTTCGGATTTGTCGGCGTGTTGGTGGCACTGCCTTGCGGCGCGGTGCTGCAGGTCATCCTGCGGCGCGTCGCGGCCCACTACTTTGCCAGCCGGTTGTACCTGGGATGAACATCACGTCGTCGCCTGTCGCACCCGCTGTCTTTGCTGCACCCGCCGTATCTGCCGCGCCGGCTGTCGCTGCCGCGCCTGGCGGGTCGGCCGCATTGGCCGCGACCGATCCGGGTGAAAGCCGTGTCGTCGCGCCGCTGACACGCCAGGTGCCGCTGGCGTTGGCGCCTGAACCGGCCTGGCGGCTCGACAACTTCCTGCCCGGCGACAACACCGCCTGGCCGCAGGTGTCGGACGCGTTGCGCTCGCCCAACCCCGGCGTGCCGGTCTATCTGTGGGGCCCGCCGGGGGCCGGCAAGACCCATCTGCTGCGTGCCGCCGCGGCGCTGGCGCAGGCGCGTGGCCAGCGTGTGGCAGCATTCGGCCCCGAGCAGTCGCCGCCCTGGCAGCCCTGGGAACAGGCCGACGACGTCGCGCTGCTGCTGTTCGACGACTGCCAGCAGTACGACGCCGCTCAGCAACACGCCGCCTTTGCCGCCTTCATCGAGGCCACCAGCCTGGGTGTGGCAGTGCTGGCGGCGGGCAGCATGCCGCCGGTGGACCTGCCCCTGCGCGACGACCTGCGCACCCGCCTGGCCTGGGGGCTGGTCTACCAGCTCATGCCGCCGACTGAAGCCCAGGTGCGCGCCTTGCTGCGCCGCGAAGCCGACCGGCGCGGCATTCTCTTGACCGACGATGTGATGGACTATCTCTTGAAACGATGTGCGCGTGACCTCAGCCACCTGATGCGCCTGCTCGACCGGCTGGACGGTTATTCACTCGCCGCCAAACGCAGCGTGAGTGTCTACCTGCTGCGCCAGATGCTGGCCGAGGACGGCCTGATCTCCCCCGCCACCCACGGAGCGGGTGCATGAGCGGCGCCCGCCACCTGTGCCTGTTCGACCTGGACGGCACCCTCATCCCGATCGATTCGGACCATGCCTTCGGCGAATTCATGGTCGCCATCGGCTGGACCGACGGCGAGCAGTTCCGCGCCCGCAACGACGCCTTCTACGCCGACTACCAGGCCGGCACACTCGATCTGGCGGCCTATGTCGATTTCTCCACCGCCGTGTGGCGCCACCGGCCGCTGTCCGAGGCCTATGCGGCGCGAGAGCGTTTCATGGCCGAGGTGCTGCGTGGCCAGATCGTCGCCGCGGCGCGCGATCTGGTGCGGGGGCATCAGCAGCGTGGTGACCTGGTCGCCATCGTCACGGCAACCAACGCCTTCGTCACCACACCCATCGCCGCCGAATTCGGCGTGCCCCACCTGCTGGCAGTCGACATCGAACGTGGCCCCGTGCCGGTGGGGCAGGGCGCCGAGATGGCGCCGTGGACCGGGCGTATCGCCGGCACGCCCACCTTCAAGGCCGGCAAGGTGACACGGGTCGATGCCTGGCTGGCCGGGCTGGGCCACCGGCGTGATGAGTTCGACTCCATCACCGTCTACAGCGATTCGCCCAACGACCTGCCGCTGCTCGAACTCGCGAGTCACCCGGTGGCCACCAATCCGACGCCGGCGCTCGAAGCCGTGGCCCGCGAACGCGGCTGGCGCATCCTGAAGCTGTTTGCATGATCAAGAAGTTCATCTCCAAGTTGCTGGGCCGGTCCGCCCCGGCGGCCGATCTGGCACCCGGCCAGGCCCCGGCCGGCAAACGTGTCGAGGTCGGCCGCGAGGTACACGGCATCGACGCCAAGCTGATCGACGAACGCGCCGACAAGGTGGTGCGCACGCTGCAGCAGGCTGGCTACGAGGCGTACATCGTGGGCGGCGCGGTGCGCGACCTGCTGCTGGGCCATCGACCCAAGGATTTCGACGTGGCCACCAACGCCACGCCCGAGCAGGTCAAGGGGCTGTTCAGGCGCGCCTTCATCATCGGCCGGCGTTTTCGCATCGTGCACGTGGTGTACGGCCGCGGGCGTGAGCACGAGGTGATCGAGGTCTCGACCTTCCGTGCCTACCTCGACGCCGCGGCGGCTGACCAGGTCGGCGGCAACGAAAAGACATCCAAGGGCGACATGGCTGGCAAGAGCCACGTGGTCGACGCGGCCGGGCGCGTGCTGCGCGACAACGTGTGGGGCCCGCAGGACGAAGACGCGGCGCGGCGCGACTTCACCATCAACGCCATGTATTACGACCCGGTGCGTGCCGTGCTGGTCGACTATCACCACGGCATTGCCGACGCCAAGAAGCGCCTGCTGCGCATGATCGGCGACCCCACCACACGTTACCGCGAAGACCCGGTGCGCCTCATCCGCGCCGTGCGTTTTGCGGCCAAGCTGGGCTTCGAGATCGAACCCGGCACCCGCAAGCCGATGAAACAGTGCGCCGAGCTGCTGGCCAACGTGCCGATCTCGCGCATGTTCGACGAGATGATCAAGCTGCTGCAGACCGGCCACGCGCTGGCCAGCCTCGAAGAACTCGAGAAGCAGGGCCTGCACCGCGGCATCTTCCCGCTGCTCGACGCCGTGCTCGACGACGCGCACCGCCACGACGGCCAGGAGCAGTTCATCCAGCGCGCCCTGGCCGACACCGACCGGCGTGTCACCGAAGGCCTGCCGGTGGCGCCCAGCTTCATGCTGGCCTGCATGTTGTGGCACGAGGTGCAGTCGCGCTGGGCCCGGCTGCGCGGCGACTTTCCGGTGATCCAGGCGCTGCAGCAGGCCATCGACGAGGTGTTCGACGCCCGCATCGGCGACATCTCCGGGCGCGGCAAGCTGGCTGGCGACATGCGTGACGTGTGGATGATGCAGCCTCGTTTCGAGCGCCGCACCACCTCGTCGGCGGCAGGCTTGATCGAGCAGTTGCGTTTTCGCGCCGGCTTCGACTTCCTGCGTCTGCGTGCCGACGCCGGCGAGGTAAGCGCCGAACTGGTCGACTGGTGGGACAACTATTTGCGCGCCAGCGACGCCGATCGCCAGCGCATGATCGACGAGGTGCGCCAGGCCACCAGCCCGCCCAAGCGTGTGCGCGGCCCGTCACGCGCCGATGCGCCGGCGCGTGGCGCCGAGCGGCCGGCGGCAGGCGGTGCAGCAGCGGCGCCAGCGCCAGCCCGGCATGCACCGGTGGCCCCCAACGGCCCAGCGCCAGACGGTGGCGACAACGACGAGGAGTTCGATCGCCCCGGATCGACCGACCAGGACCCGGCCGCTGCGCCGCGCAAGCGCCGCAGACGGCGTCGCAGGCCGGCAGGCGGTGACGCTGGTTCGGCATCGCAATCCGCTGGCACCAGTTCGACGACCGCGGACGACGAACGACGGGCTCCTGCTTCGGGTGATGAGCACCATTGACCCGTCACTGCCCTCGGGCTGGCGCCTGGCCTATGTCGGCCTCGGGGCCAACCTGGGCGACGCCCGCGCCACCTTGCTGGCTGCCTGCGAGGCGCTGGGCGGCATGCCCGGCTCACGCTGGCTGCGGCGATCCTCCTGGTACGAGAGTGCGCCGGTAGACGCCAGCGGGCCGACCTTCCTGAACGCGGTGGCGCTGATCGCCACCGAACTGGCGCCGCTGCGGCTGCTGGCCGAGCTGCAGGCGATCGAGCAACGCCACGGCCGAGAGCGCCCCTATCGCAACGCGCCGCGCACCCTCGACCTGGACCTGTTGCTGCTCGGCGACGAGGCCATCGACCTGCCGACGCTGGTAGTGCCCCATCCGCGCCTGCACCTGCGCGCCTTTGCGCTGGCGCCGCTGGTCGAACTGGATGCGGCGATGGTGTTGCCGCAAGGCCCGGCGGCGGCACTGCTGGCAGGCATCACCGACCAGCCGATCCGGCGCCTGGCAGAACCAGGCTGACTCGGTCGCGTTGGGGTGCTGTTGTGCCTCATGCGCCGGGGATCGCCGCGTGCGGGTTCACCCGTCTCGGTGGCGCTCCAGAACGCCGCCCGACCACTGCGACCTTTGCCGGTGTCTGTGCCTGCGCGGTGCGGTTCGTGCAGCTTGCGCGGCTGAGGTCGGGTGGCCCTGTGGACGGGCCGGATCGGGGTGTCACGAAACTGTCATCGTGTGGTGACCCACGGCTACACTCGCGCCGTTTCAAAAAGTCACCCTCTGGAGCCCATCCATCATGTTCGGCAAGCTGCTGCCGCGCGAAGGCAATTTCTTCGAGCTGTTCGACGCCCATGGCAACCGCATCGTCGACGGCGCCCGCGCCTTCCTGTCGATGATCCACAACTACGGTGACCTGACGCTGCGCGAGAAATACGCCGAAGAAGTCTTTGCTGCCGAACGTGCTGCCGACAAGGTGACCGCCGAAGTCAACCGGCTGCTGCACAAGACCTTCATCACCCCGATCGACCGCGAGCAGATCCACTCGCTGATCAACACCATGGATGATGTGGTCGACCTGCTGCAGGACGCCACCGAGACCATGCAGCTCTACGACGTGCGCACCATGACCGACGAGGTCATCCGACTGGGTGAGATCTCGGTGAAGTGCTGCGAGCGTGTGCAGCATGCGGTGTCACTCATCGCCAACCTGTCCAAGCCCAGCACCCAGGAGGCGGCGCTCAAGACGTGTGAAGAGATCGACCGGCTCGAGTCGGACGCCGACCGGGTGATGCGTTCGGCCATGTCCAAGCTGTTTCGCGAAGAGGTCGATGTGCGCGAACTCATCAAGCTCAAGACCATCTACGAGTTGCTCGAATCGATCTCGGATCGCTGCGAAGACGTGGCCAATCTGATCGAGGGCATCGTCCTCGAGAACTCCTGAAGCTAAGGGGCGGCCATGGACGTGCAGTCGGCCTTCTGGGTCGCGGTGATGCTTGTGCTGCTCGCACTGGCGTTCGATTTCATGAACGGCTTTCACGACGCGGCGAACTCGATCGCCACCGTCGTGTCCACCGGTGTGCTCAAGCCGCAGCAGGCCATCCTGTTCGCGGCCTTCTTCAATGTCCTGGCGATCCTGTTCTTCCAGCTCAAGGTGGCGGCCACGGTGGGCAAAGGCATCGTGTTGCCCGAGGTGGTCGATCAGCACGTGGTGTTCGGTGCACTCATCGGCGCCATCGTGTGGAACCTCATCACCTGGTGGTACGGCATCCCGTCGAGTTCGTCGCATGCACTGATCGGCGGCATCGTCGGTGCGGTGCTGGCCAAGTCGGGCGCTGGGGCGTTGATCGGCGCAGGCATCTGGAAGACGGTGATCTTCATCTTCGTGTCGCCGGGACTGGGCTTCCTGCTCGGTTCGATTCTGATGGTGATCGTGGCCTGGATCTGCCGACGCGCCTCGCCACTGCGCATCGATCGCTGGTTTCGCCGTCTGCAGCTCATCTCGGCCGGCCTGTACAGCCTGGGCCACGGCGGCAATGACGCGCAGAAGACCATCGGCATCATCTGGATGATGCTGGTGGCCTCCGGGTATGCCGCGGCATCGGACGCCCGCCCGCCCAGCTGGGTGGTGTGGAGTTGTTATGCCGCCATCGGCCTGGGCACCATGTTCGGTGGCTGGCGCATCGTCAAGACCATGGGCCAGAAGATCACCAAGCTCAAACCGGTGGGCGGCTTCTGCGCAGAAACGGGTGGAGCGATCACGCTGTTCCTGGCCACCGCCATCGGTGTGCCGGTGTCGACCACCCACACCATCACCGGTGCCATCGTCGGTGTGGGCTCGACCCGGCGTGTCTCGTCGGTGCGCTGGGGTGTTGCCGGCAACATCGTGTGGGCGTGGATCTTCACCATCCCGGCGTCGGCGACGATGGCAGCCCTGGCCTATTGGCTCAGTCTGCGCCTGTTCTAAGGCAGGCGGCGGCCTGCCGGTCTTGCCTCAGGTCTCGAAGTAGTGCTGCATCGAGATGGTGATGGTGCTCATCAGCACGATGGCACCGAGCAGCAGTGCGATCCCGACGCCGATGATGTTGGCCCAGCCGCTGCCCGCGACAGTGCTGCTGCCGGCGTTGTGGCGCTGGTGCCAGACCTCGTCGCCTTGCAGCCCGTTGACGATGGCCGTCAGCATGGCAGCCGAGATCGACACACCGCCGAACGGGATCAGCAGCCAGGCCGTCGGGTCGTCCACGCCATACAAACGCACGCGGTAGATGCCCAGCAGGCCCAGGGCGGTGGCCATGATGTGCAGCCAGACCCAGACGTCGAACAGCCCGCGCGCACCGCGCAGATACAGGCGATGGGCTCCGATGCTGCCGCCCAGCAGGGCCAGCCAGGTGGTGAGAGTCTTGGATTTCATCGCGCCAGTGTCGCCGCCCCGGGTGCTGCCTCAGCTGGCCAGGCCCGGTGTGCCTGCAGGCGCCGTCTGGTCACCATGGCCGAGCGCGCGCTGCATCATCACGACGTCGAGCCAGCGATCGAACTTCCAGCCCACCGACGGCATCACGCCCAGGTGGGTGAAGCCGCAGGCGCGGTGCACACCGATCGAGCCCAGGTTGGCGCTGTCGCCAATCACGGCCAGCAGCTGGCGCACACCGAGTGCCGTGCAGCGCGCCATCAGTTCGGCCAGCAGTAGCCGGCCCAGCCCCTGGCCTTGTGAACCTGGCGCCAAGTAGATCGAATCCTCGAGTGTGTAGCGGTAGGCCGGGCGCATGCGAAAGTGGTTCGCGTAGGCATAACCCAGCACCTTGCCGTCGACGTCGGCCACGAGCCAGGGCAGGCCCTTGCCGGTCACGTCGGCGCGCCGTGCGGCCATGTCCTCCACGGTGGGCGGATCGATCTCGAAGGTGCCGGTGCCGCCCAATACGTTGGCGGCGTAGATCTGTGTGATCGCCTCGATGTCGTCGGGCAGGCTGGGGCGGATCTGCAATCGGGTCATGGATGACTTGGTCGTGGCGATGTGGCTGGCCGAACTGGCCTGGCTGAGTTTATAATGCTCGGTTTCGGTGACGGCTGTCCAACCTTCGGGTTCACGCAGCACGTATCTCACGGGGCCGACCCTTCGGACGTTTCGTCGTCCACCTCTTGTGATCCGCTTGCCTGCGTGTCTCCTGGCGCGGTGGATCCTGAACCCACGGATCAAGGAAACATCATGGTCGTGATTCGACTCGCACGCGGCGGCTCCAAGAAGCGCCCTTTCTACAACATCGTCGCCGCCGACAAGCGCGAACGCCGTGACGGCCGCTTCCTGGAGCGCGTCGGTTTCTACAACCCGATGGCTGCCGCCACCGAAGAAGGTCTGCGCGTCGCGTTCGACCGTCTGACCCACTGGACCGGCAACGGCGCCCAGATGTCGCCCACGGTCGCCCGTCTGGTCAAGCAAGCCCAGGCCAAGGTCGCCGTCGCAGCGTAAATCGCTGACCGGGTCGCAGGCAGCGCCACGCCCATCGGGCGGCGTTGCTTGGGCGATGTACCAGGGCGCAGGTTCTTCTTCTGGACCTGCAGCTCACGACCCACAGGCAAGGCCTCTCCTTGCAGAGGCCTTGCCGGTTGCAGCCCCTGCAACCGCCCCTCCCAACACCCTTGCCAACGACACCCTTGATCGATCCGGACCAACCCGCATGGCCCGCTGACGCGGTGGAGGTGGGTCGCATCATCGACGCCTACGGCATCAAGGGCTGGCTGCGCGTGCAGCCGTATGCCAGCGACCCGCAGGCGCTGTTCTCGTCGCGCCGCTGGTTTTTGCTGCCTAGCGACAAGCCGCAACAGCCTGCCGCCGTCACTGCCGCCAAGGTGACCATCCCGCCGGTGCTGCGTATCACCGATGCACGCGAGCAGGGCGAGGGCATCGTCGCGTCGGCACGCGACATCGACGACCGCAACGCCGCCGAGGCGCTCAAGGGCGCACGTATCTTCATCTCGCGCGCCAGCTTTCCCACCGCTGCCGAAGGTGAGTACTACTGGGTCGACCTGATCGGCCTCGATGTGGTCAACCGCGAAGGTGCGAGCCTGGGCAAGGTTGACCGCATGATCGACAACACCGCGCAAAGTGTGTTGTGTGTGGTTGAAGCGCCAGCCGATGGCACCGTCGATGCCAAGCCGGTCGAACGGCTGATTCCCTTCGTCGCCGCCTTCATCGACGCGGTCGACCTCGAGGCGCGCCAGATCCGCGTCGACTGGGGCCTGGACTACTAGGCTTGGGCCCGTGTTGGCGGATCATTCGCCTATCCGGCCCGCACATCCAGTCCATTCCCTCAGCCCGCTCGCCTAGATCGCCCGCCGCCCACCTGCTGCTGCCGTGCGCTTCGACGTCCTCACGCTCTTCCCCGAACTGTTCACACCTTTCCTGTCGATCGGTGTGACACGGCGCGCGTACGTTGAAGGCAAGGTCGAGTTGCGCTGCTGGCAGGTGCGCGACTTCGCCGCCGATGCCTATCGCCGTGTCGACGATCGACCCTACGGCGGCGGCCCTGGCATGGTCATGCTGGTCGAGCCGCTGGAGCGTGCGCTCGCTGCCGCACTCGCCGATCGCGCCGCATCCGACACGACGATGCCCGATGCGACGCCAACAGATGCGACGCCGATCGGCGCGACCAGCGCGGTTGCGTCTACCGATGGTGACGCTACGACGAAGCGACCGAAGGTGCCCGTCATCCTGTTCAGCCCGACTGGCGTGCCCTTGACCCAACGGCGTGTCGAACAACTTGCCGCCAGCCCCGGTGCGGTGCTGGTGTGTGGCCGCTACGAAGGCATCGACCAGCGCTTCATCGATCGCCATGTCGACGAGGAAATCAGCCTGGGCGACTACGTCTTGTCGGGCGGTGAGTTGCCTGCGCTGGCCCTGCTCGACGCCGTGGCGCGGCTGCAGCCCGGTGTGCTCAACGATGCCGCCTCGCACCAGCAGGACAGCCACACCGACGGTCTGCTCGATTGCCCGCACTACAGCCGCCCCGAAACACTCGGCGGCGACCAGGTGCCCGGCGTGCTGCTGGGCGGCAACCATGCCGAGATCGCGCGCTGGCGGCGCGCCCGCCAGCTCGAACTTACCGCACGCCGGCGGCCCGATCTGCTGGCCCTGGCGCGCCGGCAAGGTCTCGTCAGTGCTGCCGACGAAAAGATCCTCGCCGCTCTCGGGCTATAATCGCGGGTTCTGATCCTCTGCCGGGCACTCGATCATCCGCAAGCGGATGGTCTGCGGCTGGTGGCCGTCATGCCACCACCGCCTGGGTATCCCGCCCGCGCCGGCACGATCTCATGGAGACCTCATGGACCTGATCCAGCAACTCGAGCAAGAAGAAATTGCTCGCCTCAACAAGACCATTCCGCCGTTCGCCCCTGGCGACACGGTGATCGTGAGCATCAACGTCGTCGAAGGTACACGCAAGCGTGTGCAGGCCTACGAAGGTGTCGTGATCGCCAAGCGCAACCGCGGCCTGAACTCGAGCTTCATCGTTCGCAAGATCTCGAGCGGCGAAGGCGTCGAACGGACCTTCCAGATCTACAGCCCGCTGATCGCCTCGATCGAAGTCAAGCGCCGCGGTGATGTGCGCCGCGCCAAGCTGTACTACCTGCGTCAACGCAGCGGCAAGAGCGCGCGCATCAAGGAAAAGTTGGCCTGACCGAAAGGTCAGTTGGTGGGCCAAGGCCCACCATCGCGCGCAGCGCCGCGCCAACTTTGTTGCCCGCCCACGGCGGGCAACAAAAGCTGGGCAACATGCCAGCGCATGCAGCGGAGCAAAGCCAAGTTCCGTCCAAATGGCAGTGACCAACTGCCCCTCCAAGAGGCCACCCCCGGGTGGCCTTTTTGCATCTGGCCTATCCTGACCCGATGAGACCTGCGTTGATCCGCGACCCGCGTGTCGTGCCCGTCGTCGGCCGAGACGACCACCTGCCGGCCGTGCCCGTGCAATGTCTGACGCGGGCTGCCGTGCGAGCTCGCCTGCTCGATCCACCGTCGGCGTGGCGGCCCGAGTTCACCGGTGACGGCCTTCGTTTCGGCGATCGTGAGCCCCGCCCAGCCGCCGTGTTGCTGGCCCTGGTCGACCGGCCACAAGGACTTCAGGTGCTGCTGACCCAGCGAACCGATCATCTGCGTGATCACGCCGGTCAGATCAGTTTTGCCGGTGGGCGCAGCGAGGCCACCGATGCCGATGCCGTGGCCACCGCCTTGCGCGAGGCTCGAGAAGAGATCGGCCTGGACCCGGCGCACGCCCAAGTCATCACCACATTGCCGACCTACACCACCGTCACGGCCTACGTGGTCACGCCCGTGGTGGCCATCATCGACGCGGCGCATGAACTGGCGCTCGACGGCCACGAGGTGGCCGAGGCCTTCGAGGTACCGCTCGCCTTCTTGATGAACCCGGCCAACCATCGTCGCCATGCCTATCAGGCTGGCGACGTGAGGCGCGAGTTCCTGTCCATGCCCTGGCAGGCGACGATGAGTGCCGAAACCCGTGATGCCGAGCCGCCGCGCGAGTACTTCATCTGGGGTGCTACGGCGGCCATGTTGCGCAACTTCTATCGCTTGCTGGCGGCCTGAGCGCCGCGCGCCGTGTTCAGCCCACGGCACCGACAGGGCACACGCCGCATCGGCCTCGGCACGGTGAATGTGTAAGCCCCGGCTATCATTGCCGCATGAGCTTCTTTGCGGTCTTGCTGGCTCTGGTCATCGAACAATTGCGCCCCTTGCCACAGGGCACACCGCTGCACGAAGCCCTGGTCAACTGGGCACGCTGGACGGCTCGCAACTTCGATGCTGGGCGTGAACACCATGCGTGGGTGGTGTGGTGTGTCGCTGTGCTGGTGCCCACGACTTTGGTCGGGCTGGTCTACGGCGCGTTCTTCCACTTCAGCCTGATGCTGGCTCTGGCCTTCGACCTGTGTGTGTTGTACGCCTGCCTGGGTTTTCGCCAGTTCAGCCATTTCTACACCGACATCCGCGACGCCCTCGATCGTGGCCGCGAGGACGAAGCCCGCGAGGCGCTGCGCCAGTGGCGCCACCTCGATGCAAGTGAACTGCCGCGCGAAGAACTGCTGCGCCATGTGATCGAACATGCCCTGCTGGCCGCCCATCGCCATGTCTTCGGGGTGTTCTTCTGGTTCGTGCTCGGTTCGGCACTTGGCCTGGGGCCGGTGGGCGCCGTGTTGTACCGCATGGCCGAGTTCTGCGCGCGCCACTGGGGCCGCACGAACCCGGCGCTGGCCGCGCCCACCCACGAAGGCCTGGCGCTGCGTGCCCAACGTGCCTTCGACCTGATCGACCATGTGCCGGCCCGCCTGACGGCGGCTGGTTTTGCGGTGGTGGGCAACTTCGAGGAGTCGGTCGGTTGCTGGCGCCAGCATGCCAGCCTGTGGCCACACAGCAATGACGGCATCCTGCTCGCCGCTGCGGCGGGCGCCACCGGCATCGCCCTGGGTGGTCAACCGGCGCCTGACGTCGGACCTGCGTCTGCCTTCGAAGGCAGCCGCTTCGAAGCAGCGGCCAACGCCCTGCATGAAGAAAGCACCGCCAGCACGCCCGGTGCCGCGCCACAGCTGGGCCATCTAAGGTCGGTGGTCGGCCTGGTGTGGCGCTCGGTCGTGTTGTGGATGCTGCTGCTGGCGCTGCTGTCGCTCGCCAACCTGCTGGGCTGAGGCCGGACGGCGAGTTGTCCCTGCGGACAACTCGCCGCCTGCCGAAGCGGCCGGGCTTGCAAGCCCGGCCGTGGGGGGAGACGGCACAGCTGCGGCCTTGGGCTGCTGCACACGGCACAAGCCCGGGCGGTGGCGCCGACACGGCGCAAGCCCTTCAGGACGTGCCGCTCACCACTTCGTTCGACCCAGCTCCGCCCGAAGTTCGAGGTAGATGCGGTGCCGACTGGCCGCGATCTCACCTCGCCCCAGCGCAGCCAGCACACCACATCCCGGCTCGTGGTCATGCGTGCAGTTGGCGAAGCGGCACACGTCGGCGTGTTTGGCCAGGTCGGGCATGTGGCTGGCCAGCCTGGCCAGTTCGATGTGCTGCAGGCCGAACTCCTGAAAACCCGGCGTGTCGATCAGTGCGGCCTGGTGTTCGTCGTCCAGCCAGTACCAGCGAGTGTGCGTGGTCGTGTGTTTGCCCGAGTTGAGTGCGGTCGAGACCTCACCTACCGGCGCCGCGGCATCGGGCACCATCAGGTTGACGAGTGTGCTCTTGCCTGTGCCCGATGGGCCGAGCACCACCGTCATCGCGCCTGCCAGCAGACGGTTCAGTGTCGCCTTGGCCTGCACCGTGTGCTGCGAGGCCACGGCCTCTTCGGCGCGTGACTTGAGCGCGAGCTCGAGCACCTCGTAACCCATGGCGCGATAGGGCGCCAGGCGCGCCCGGGCATCCGTGGCGGCGGGTTCGAGGTCGACCTTGTTGAGCACGATGGTGGCAGTCAGCCCGGCCTGATGGGCGGCAATCAACGCACGTGCCAGCTGGCTTTCGCTGAACACCGGGTTGGCGGCCACCAGCACCAGCAGGCGGTCGATGTTGGCGGCGAACATCTTGCTGCGCCATTCGTCCTGCCGGTACAGCAGGTTGCGACGTTCGACGATGCCGTCGATCACGCCGTGGTCGCCGCTGTCGTCGGTGGGCATCCAGCGCACCTTGTCACCCACCACACACAGGCTTTTCTTGCCGCGCGGCAGGCACAACACCTCGCGCCGATCGGGTGTCTCCACCACATAGTGCCGGCCATGGCCGGCCACCACCAGGCCGATGTCGAGCTCGGCCACCGGAGCGGCCAACGCTGCCTTGCTCTGCGTGCGGGCCGGCCTCATCCGGCCTGGCCGGCCGGGGCCATCAGCGCCGCCAGGCGTTCTGACGCTGGCGGGTGCGAGTAGTGGAAACGCACGTACAGCGGGTCGGGCGTGAGGGTCGAGGCGTTGTCCTCGTAGAGCTTGAGCAAGGCCGACGACAGCGGCGCCGCACCCGACAGCCCCTTGGCAAAGGCATCGGCCTCGAACTCGTGCCGGCGTGACACCCCCGCCATCAGCGGCGAGGCGAAGAAGGTGAACACCGGGCTGGCCAGCGAGATCAGCGCCAGCGCCAGGCCGTGGTTGGCGGCGTCCATGTTGGGCACCACACCCAGGCCGGTGTAGAAGGCCGGCTGCGTCATCAACCAGCCCAGCAGTGCCAGTGCACCCAGCCACATGGCCAGCACCGAGGCAATGCGCTTGAGCACATGTTTGTGGTGGAAGTGGCCCAGCTCGTGAGCCAGCACCGCCTCCACCTCGTTGGTGCTGAGCTTGGAAAGCAACGTGTCGAAGAACACCACCCGTTTGGTGTTGCCAAAGCCGGTGAAGTAGGCGTTGGCATGGGCCGAACGCTTGCTGCCGTCCATCACGTAAAAGCCCTGGGCCTTGAAGCCGCAGCGCTGCATCAGTGCCTCGACCCGCGCCTTGAGGGGCAGGTCGGCTAACGGCTCGAACTTGTTGAACAGCGGCGCGATCCAGCTCGGGTAGACCAGTTGCAGCAGCAGCATGAAACTCGCCGTGGCGCCAAAGGCCCACAACCACCACAACTCGCCGGCGCTGGCCATGAGCCACAACATGAGGGTGAGCAGCGGCAGGCCGATCACCAGGCCCACGAAGCCGCCCATCAGCTGGTCGCGCAGCCACAGACCCACCGTCATGCGGTTGAAGCCAAACTGCTGCTCGACCTTGAAGGTGCGCCAGGCGTCGAAAGGAATATCCAGCAGCGAGCCGATCAGGCTCAGCGCCAGCAGCAGCGCCACCTGCACCCCCAGCTCACCCAGCCGATCGCCGGCCAGGCTGCGCACCAACTGATTGAGTGTGTCCAGCCCGCCCAGCAGCGTCCAGCCCAGCAGGATGGCTCCGCCCCAGGCGGTGGACAGCAGATCGAGCCGCTGGCGCGCGAGTGTGTAGTCGGCCGCGCGCTGATGGGCCTCGAGTGTCACCGTGCCGGCAAACGCGGGCGGCACCTGGTCGCGGTGCTGCGCCACATGGCGGATCTGGCGGCTGGTGAGCCACATGCGCGTGACCAGCATGGCCAGCAGTGCAAAGGCAAAGACGAAGGTGACAGCGGACGAACTCATCCATTGATTGTGTCGCATGGCCCGCTGTGGTCTGTCTGGCCTGCCGCTATGGCCGCCATGGGCGCGGTGCCTCTGCGAGACAATCCCGACTAGCCCAAGGAGCCTCAATGACCGACGCCACGACCGCGCCCGCCGCCACCATCACCGTGCCCACCCTAGAGCGCGCCGACACCCACCTCGTCTGGATCGACATGGAGATGACCGGCCTGGACCCGGCCACCGACCGCATCATCGAGATCGCCATCGTCGTCACCGACGCGCACCTGGGCACCCGCGTCGAGGGCCCCGTCATCGCCGTGCACCAGAGCAACGAGACCCTCGACCGCATGGACGCCTGGAACAAGGGCACCCACGGCAAGAGCGGCCTGATCGACCGCGTCAAGGCATCAAGCTACGACGAAGCCGCAGCCGAAGCCGAAGTGCTCGCCTTCATGCAGCAATACGTTGGCAAACGCATCTCGCCCATGTGTGGCAACAGCATCTGCCAGGACCGCCGCTTCATGGCCAGCGGCATGCCCAAGCTCGAGGCCTACTTTCACTACCGCAACCTCGACGTCTCCACCCTCAAGGAACTCGCCAAGCGCTGGAAGCCCGCCATCACCGACGGCTTCAAGAAACACCAGAAACACACGGCGCTGGCCGACATCCACGAGTCGATCGACGAGCTGGCGTATTACCGCGAGCATCTGTTGAGTCTTTGAGGCTGGGGTAGGCCTCCAACAGCTTGCCTTTGCCTCACCCGTCGCGACTATCTGCCCGCATCTCAAGCCGGTCCATCGGGAGGGCGAGTCCAGTGGTTTCGGGTATCGGCTCAGTCGGCCTGGCGGCGCCTATGCCGCATCACCGCCAGGGCCCGTTCGATGACGATCCGATCGGCCGCGTCCTTGTCACGCATCGTCTGCTTGGTGAGCAGCAGGCCTTCGAGGTCGACTGTCTTGACGGGGATTCCGTCGAGGTCGATGGTCATTGCGTGCGCCTTCAGCATCTCATAGGTCTGGCCGTTGGCGTTGAGCATGAGGTCGACGACAAAGGCGTCGGCGACGCGGATGTTTTCGCCTTCGTCGAACCACGCGGGTTCGAGGTCGCGTGCCGCCTCGTCGGGCAGCAGCATCAGGGCTTGCTTGACGCGCTGGCCTGCCGCTGCAGTGGCGGGTAACAGCAGGTCGATGTCGACGGTGGCGCGTTGATAGCCGTGCGCCGCGAGTGCGTAGCCGCCGATCAGCAGGTAGTCGACATCGTGCGCATCGAGCGAGCGCAGCAGCAGCTTCAGGTCATCGAGCGTGGCAGGCCGGCTGAAGCTGTCCACGGCTCAGACTGGTTGGCGCTCGAAGGCCAGCTTAGCCATGGCCGCCGCCAGCGCCTCCTCGGCGTGCCGGTTCATCTCCGCGTGGCTGGCGTAGCGGTACACGCCCTTGGGCATGACCGGGCAGGGGCCGAGGTGGGTCAGGGTCTCGCTGTGGCGGGCGGCAGCGACCAGCCAGGCACCACTGGGTTCGGCGGCGATGAGGTCGGGGACGCGGCGGTGACCGATTTCTCGCATGGTGGGGTAGCGATGCTTGCAGGTGGGCGCGGTGTGGCTGCGCTGAATGATGGCGCAAATCTGGCGGCTACGGCGTGTGTGTGGCGCTCACCCCACCCGATGCGCCGCCACCTTCTTGAGCAGTTCCATCAGGATGGCGCGTTCGGCCGGGCTGAGCACGGGCTCCAGCGCCTTGTCCATGCCGGGGGTGAGTTCCAGGGCCTTGGCCGTGAGCTGCTGACCTGCCTCGCTCAGCAGGATGTGTTGCGAGCGTTTGTCTGTGGGGCTGCGCACGCGCTCGATGAGGCCGCGTTGCTGCATCTTGTCGAGCAAGGTGGTGAGGTTGGGGGATGACAGCGCCAGCGCCTGCGCCAGTTGTTTGGGCGTGAGCGGCGGGTTGGCATGCAACAGCATGAGCAACGAATATTCGACCGGGCGCAGGTCGAGGGGCTGGCCCACCGTCTTGAAGAAGATCTCGCGGGTGGTGAGCTGGGCGCGCACCACGTGGTAGCCGAGCACACCGTCGAGGGCGCCTTGGTCGATGTGTTGGCGGCTGGGGCTCAACGAGCAGCCCTCCGGTCACTGCATGACCACCTCCCCACGGGAGGACGAGCAACCCCTGCGGGCGGCCGGGCGGGCTTGCTCACGCCCGCACCCAGGGCAGCGCCGGGGCGCCTTGTGTGACGCGTTGCCAGCGCCAGGCGGCTGCCGGCAACAACCAGTCGCGGCCGTAGGCGGCGAGTTCGACCTGCTGGTGCAGGAAGTTGTCGCCGTAACCTTCGGTCGAGGCTTCGGCCGGTGCGCTGCCGGCCGTTTCGCCGCCGGTGGCGGCGTTGCTGGCGCGGGCGCTCAGGGCTTGGCCGGCGGCGCGTGACAGACGTGCCCAGCCCCAGGCGAGCAGGGCGTGGCCCAGGCCGTGCAGCACGTCGTCGGCCACACGCAGCGGGGCTTCGGGGTCGGTGCCCCGGGCAGCGCGCAGGGCGGTGAGTGACTCACGGATCAGCGTGGCCTGATGAGCCAGGGTGGTGGCCCAGGCTTTCGCTTCGCTGGCTGCGGCGCTGGCTTCGGGTGTTGCGTCGGCGGGTGTGGCCAGTGTGGTCTGGGTGGCCACCTCGGCGTCGAACTCGGCCAGCAGGGCGTCGATGCGGCGCGGGTCGTCGAGCAGCTTGCGCATCACCAGATCGATGGCCTGGATCTCGTTGGTGCCTTCATAGACCATGGCGATGCGGCTGTCGCGCACATGTTGCTCGATGCCGTAGTCGTGGATGAATCCATAGCCGCCAAAGACACCCAGCGCGTCGTCGGCGCCGCGGTGACCCAGGTCGGTGAGGAAACCCTTCACCACCGGGGTGAGCAGGGCCACCAGGTCGTGGCAGGCCTTCTTGCGATCGGCGTCGGGGTGGTGCTCGGATTCGTCCAGCAGCAGCGCGGTCCAGTAGGCCAGCACTCGCGCGCCTGCGCTTTGTGCCTGCAGGCCCAGCAACACGCGGCGCATGGCCGGGTGCCAGGCGATCAGGTCCGGCCCGGTGGGCGCGCCGGCGCTGGCCGGGCGGCTGGGGGCGCGCAGCTGGTTGCGGTCCAGCGCATAGGCCACGGCGCGTTGGGTCGACGCCTCGAGGTGCCCCAGGCCCTGCATGCCCACGTGCAGGCGGGCCGAATTCATCATCAGGAACATCGCGGCCAGGCCGTTGCCGGGGGCGCCGAGCAGCCAGCCTTCGGCATCGTCGAAGCGCATCTGGCAGGTGGCGCTGCCCTTGATGCCCATCTTCTTCTCGATGCCGTCGCAGAACACGCGGTTGCGCCGGCCGTCCGGCAGCAGCTTGGGTACCAGCGCCAGCGACAGGCCCTTGGTGCCGGGGGGCGCATCGGGCAGACGCGCCAGCACGAGGTGCACGATGTTGTCGGTCAGGTCGTGTTCGCCGCCCGAGATGAAGATCTTGTTGCCGCTCACGCGCACACGCGCGCCGTTCACGGCCTGGGTGGCGCCTGCGCTCATCTTGCTGCGCACCTGGCCCAGGTCGCTGCCGGCCTGCGGTTCGGTCAGGCACATGGTGGCCAGCCATTCACCACTCACAAGCCGGGGCAGATAACGCTCGGCCAGTTCGGGCGTGGCATGGGCCTTCACACATTCATAGGCGCCGTGCAGCAGGCCGGGGTACATGGTCCAGGCGTGGTTGGTGGCAACCAGCATCTCGGCCAGGGCGGCATTGAGCAGCAGCGGCAGCCCCTGGCCGCCGAGTGCTGCGTCACAGGGCAGGGCCGGCCAGCCGCCGTCGACGTAGGCCTTCCATGCCGCCGGGTAACCCTCAGGCGTGGTGACCGTGGGGTGGCCACCGGCCACGTCGGCCGTCCACTCGCAGCCCTGCAGGTCGCCGCTGGCATTGAGCGGGGCGATCACCTCGGTGGTGAAACGCCCGGCCTGGCCGAGCACCTCGCAGGCCGTGGCCAGGTCGAGCTCGGCGAAGTCCGGCTGCGCGGCCCACGAGGCCGGGGCGTCGAGCACCGCGTCGAGCACGAAGCGCATCGCGGTGAGGGGCGGGTGATAGACGGCGTTGGAGGCAGTGGACATGGCGTGGGCGCGGCGTGCCGGTGGTGGCGCGCCGTTTCTGGGTAAGAGCAAAAGGCAAACGACTGGCCCGGTCAGGGCGGCAGCCGCCTATGCAGGTCAGGCGGCTGGGGCAGGTCGACAGCGGGTGTCGACGACCGCCGCGCACCGGCGCAAGCAATCCCGCATCATGCGGGCTGCCAGCGTCAATCCGTCTTCTTCTGTGCGCCGAGATAGGTCTCGATCACTCTCGGGTCATGTTGCAGCTGGTCCGCGGGGCCTTCGAGCACGATGGCGCCGGTCTCGAGCACATAACCGTAGTCGGCCACCTCCAGTGCGGCGCGGGCGTTTTGTTCGATCAGCAGGATCGACACGCCGGCGCCCCTCAGCGTGTCGATGATGCGAAAGATCTCGCGCACCACCAGAGGCGCCAGACCCAGGCTGGGTTCGTCCAGCATCAGCAGCTTGGGCTTGCCCATCAGCGCACGGCCCACGGCCAGCATCTGGCGTTCACCACCCGACAAGGTGCCGCTGAGCTGCTCACGCCGCTCCTTCAGGCGCGGGAACAAGGTGTAGACACGCTCCAGCTCGTCGCGCCAGGCCTTGTTGCCGGCGCGCAGCTGGCGCCAGCCGCCCAGCACCAGGTTGTCCTCGACCGACATGGTCGAAAACAGCTCGCGTTTCTCGGGCACCAGGGCCAGGCCGCCGTGCACACGTTCTTCGAGCGTC
Source organism: Candidatus Intricatilinea gracilis (assembly GCA_016702605.1). Lineage (GTDB taxonomy): Bacteria > Pseudomonadota > Gammaproteobacteria > Burkholderiales > Burkholderiaceae_C > Sphaerotilus > Sphaerotilus gracilis. The sequence goes on along the minus strand of JADJDQ010000001.1, from coordinate 405,311 downwards.
ACACCCTGCAGGGTATTGCCGTCGAACAGCACCTGGCCTTGTGACGGCAACACACCCATCAGGGCATTGAGCAAGGTGGACTTGCCGGCGCCGTTGGGGCCGATGACGGTGACCACCGAACCCGGCGCCAGGCGCAGGTTCAGGCCGGTCAACACCTCGGCGCGGCCGTAGCCGGCGTGCAGGTCGTGGACGGACAGCAGGTCGGTCATTTCAGTGCTCCGTCCCGAGATACGCCGCACGCACCTTCGGGCTGGCCTGCACCTCGGCAGGTGTGCCTTCGATCAGGCGGGTGCCGAACTCCATCACCACGATGCGGTCGGTCAGGTTCATCACGAAGTCCATGTCGTGTTCGACCAGCAGGATGCTCAGGCCTTCGTCCTTCAGCTGGCGCAGCACGGCGGCCAGCGCCTGCTTCTCCTTGTGGCGCAGGCCGGCGGCGGGTTCGTCCAGCAGCAGCAGGGCCGGGTCGGTGGCCAGGGCGCGGGCGATCTCCATCAGGCGCTGCGGGCCCAGCGCCAGGTTGCCGGCCAGTTCGTGCATCTGCCCGCCCATGCCGATGCGTTCGAGTTGGGTTTCGGCTTCGAGGAACAGGCGTTTTTCTTCGTCACGATCGAGCCGCAACATGGCCTTGACCACACCGGCGTGTGAGCGCAGATAGCCGCCCAGGGCCACGTTTTCGAGCACCGTCATGTCGGGCAGCATCTTCACGTGCTGGAAGGTGCGCGACATGCCGCGCCGGGCGATCTCGCGCGAGGGCAGGCCACTCACCGGCTGACCGCGGAACCTGACGGAACCGCTGGTGAGCTCGAGCACACCGGTGATGAGGTTGAAGGTGGTCGACTTGCCGGCGCCGTTGGGGCCGATCAGGCCGACGATGTCGCCGGCGCGGATGGTGAAACTTACGTCGTTCACCGCCACCAGGCCGCCGAACTGCTTGCGCGCCTTGTCCACCTCGAGCAGCAGTTCGCCGCGCCGGGGTTTGTCGCGTTCTTCGAGTTTGGCGGCGTCGCCCCAGTCACGCACACGTTGGGTGGGCGGCAGCCAGCGGCCTGCCACCGCCTGCACGGCCTTCATCAGGTAGGGCCACAGGCCTTGCGGCGCGTACTTGAGCACGATCACCAGCACCAGACCGAAGACGATGACCTCGTAGTTGCCACTCGAGCCCAGCAGGCGCGGCAGCAGTACCTGCAACTGGTCTTCGACCAGCTTGACCAGCGCAGCGCCGGTGAAGGCGCCCCACACATTGCCCACACCGCCCAGCACCGCCATGAACAGGAACTCGATGCCCTTGCTGATGGCGAACGGGCTCGGGTTGACGGTGCGCTGGAAGTGCGCGAACAACCAGCCCGAGAGTGACGCGAGGATGGCCGCCAGCACGAACACGATCACCTTGTAGCGGTAGGTCGAGATGCCCATGGCCTCGGCCATGGTGATGCCGCCCTTGAGTGAGCGGATGGCGCGGCCGGTACGTGAATCGAGCAGCCGCACCACGGCCACCGCCGCCAGCAGCGCCACGATCCAGATCAGGTAGAAGTAGCTGCGACCCGACTGCAAGGGAATGCCGAAGAACTCGATCACCGGCACACCCAGGATGCCGTCGTACTTGCCGAGAAACTCCATGTTCGACATCGTGTAATACAGCGACAGCCCCCAGGCGATGGTGGCCAGCGGCAGGTAGTGGCCCGACATGCGCAGCGTGATGGCTGCCAGCACCAGCGCCACCACGATGGTGATGGCCACGCCCACCCACACGGTGATCCACGGCGACACGGCGAACTTGGTGGCCAGAAACGCCGAGGTGTAGGCGCCCAGGCCCACAAATGCGGCCTGGCCGAAGCTGGTCAGGCCAGCCACGCCGGTGAGCAGCACCAGGCCCAGCGACACCAGCGCCCACAGGCCGATGTAGTTGAGCTGGGTGATCCAGAACTCGGGCACCGGCAGCTGCGGCAGGGCCAGCAGGATGGCCGCCAGCGCCAGAGGCAGATACCTTCCGATCGGCGAGCCGGACGAGGAGATGGAGGTGGTGGTGGTCATCGGGTCATTCCTCGTCACTGTGCGGGTCGCGCAGCGAGCGCCACAGCAGCACGGGCAGGATGGCGGTGAAGACGATCACTTCCTTGAACGAACTGGCCCAGAACGAGCCGAAGGCTTCCAGCAGGCCCACACCCACCGCACCCACGGCAGCGAGCGGGTAACTCGCCAGGCCGGCGAACACCGCGGCGACGAAGCCCTTGAGGCCGATGAGAAAGCCGCTGTCGTAGAAGATCGTGGTGCTCGGCCCGATCAACAGGCCCGACAGCGCGCCGATGAAGGCCGCCATGGTGAAGCTGATGCGCCCGGCGCCGTTGCTCGAGATGCCCATCAGCCGGGCACCCAGGCGGTTCACGGCGGTGGCACGCAGGGCGCGGCCGGACAGCGTCTTCTCGAAGAACAGCCACAACATGACGATGAGGGCGGACGACGCGCCCAGGATGATGATGGTCTGGCCCGACAACATGAGGGCACCGGCACTGAATCGTTCGTCCCAGAAACTCGGGTTGCGGAAACCCTCGGCGCCGAAGAACACCAGCCCCAGCCCGGTGAGCGCAAAGTGCACACCCACCGACACGATCAGCAGCACCAGCACGGTGGCGTCGGCCAGTGACTCGTAGGCCAGCCGGTACAGCAGCGAACCCATGGGGGTGACGATGGCCAGCGCCAGCAGCGCCTGAAACATCAGCGGCAGCTTGGCCGGAGCGGCCCACAGGGTGATCAGGGTCACCAGCGCTGGCACCGCCAGGGTCATGGCCGCGTTGCGCAACTTGCGCTTGGTTGGTACACCGCGGCGGCTGTCGTGCCAGAACTCGGTGGCGGTCGCGACCAGCGCCATCACCAGCAGCAGCCACACCGTGCCGGGCACCTGGCCCAGTTGCAGCATGGCCAGGGTGAGTGCGCCGAACGCGACGAACTCACCCTGCGGAATGAAGATGACGCGAGTCACCGCGAACAGCAGCACCGTGGCCATGGCCAGCAGCGCGTAGATTGCGCCGTTGGTCAGGCCATCCAGTGCCAGGATGCTGGCGATCGAGAAGTCCATGATGAGGTCAGCGATCCTGGCTAGGCGAAGGCATCGGCAGATGAAGTGGCGGCGTCGAACAACGCGCCCGGTGGATCAAGGCCCAGTCCGGCACGCCGCGCCCAGCCCCTCGGGGGCCGGCGCGCAGCGCCGGGGGCTCACACGATTACTCGACTTTCCAGTCGCCATTGACGACCTTGAGGATCACGCCGGTCTCTGTCGTGAAGCCCCAATGGTTGTCCTTGGAGTAGGTCAACACGCCGTGCGAGACCACCGTGCGGCCCATGTTCTCGGTGGCGTCACGCAACGCGGCGCGGAACTCCTTGGTGCCCGGCTTGCCCTTCTTCAGCGCCACGGGCACCACCTTTTCCAGCACCAGCAGCGCGTCATACGCGTGGCCGGCGAACTGGTTGCGGTTGCCAGCGCCGTAGACTTTCTCGTACTTCTGCACGAAGTCGATGGCGATCTTCTTGGACGGGTGGCTCTCCGGCAGTTGCTCGGCGATCACGCAGGGGCCCGACACGACGAAGGCACCTTCGACGTCCTTGCCGCCGATACGCATCAGGTCCTTGGTGGCTGCGGCGTGGGTCTGGTAGATCTTGCCCTTGAAGCCACGTTCGACCACGGCCTTGTGTGGCATGGCGGCGCCCGAACCCGAGGCGACGATCAACATGGCGTCCGGGTTGGCGGCGTTGAGCTTGAGCGCCTGGGCGGTCACGCTGGTGTCGGCGCGGGCGAATCGTTCGGTGGCGATGATCTTGACGTCCACGCCCATCCGTTTGGCTTCGTCCTGGAAGTCACGCAGCCAGCCTTCGCCGTAGGCGTCGGTGTAGCCCAGGAAACCGACGGTCTTCACACCCTGCTTGACCATGTGGTTCAGCACGGCGTGTGACATCACGGCGTTGGACTGCGGCAGGCGGAACGCCCAGGTGTCCTTGCCGGCCTGCAGCGCGGCAGGTGAGGCCATGTATTGCACCGTGCCGCTGTCGGCCAGCGTGCCCGACATGGCGATGGCCACCGGCGTGGCGGCCGAGCCGATCACCAGGTCGGCCTTGTCTTCGGTGACGAAGCGCTTGGCGTTCTGCACACCCTTGGACGGGTCGGTGGCGTCATCGAGCACGATGATGTTGAGCTTTTCGCCGGCAATGCTGGTCGGCCACAGCTTGAAGGCGTTCTGCATCGGGATGCCCAGGCCATTGGCCGGGCCGGTGAGCGGCAGGCTCACACCGATGGTGATGTCGGCCTGAGCGGCGCCGGCAAGTGACAGCAGGGCTGCAGCAAAAGTGATGCGAAGTTTCATCGTGTCGTCCTCCAGAGGGTGGGGCAATGTGCCGGGGGCGGGTGAAATTGACTATTGGTAGTAATCCGACCGGTCGGTCGATTTACTCGGGGCGGGGGCGGGAACAGGGGAGCAGGGAAACAGCAGGTGGTTCAGCGCGGCGCCAGGCGTACGGCACCGTCCAGGCGGATGACTTCGCCGTTCAGATGCACATTGCCGACGATATGCGCCGCCAGCGATGCGAACTCCTCGGGTTTGCCCAGCCGTTTGGGAAACGGAATACCTTCGGCCAGCGACGCCTGCACCGCCGCCGGCAACTGGTGCATCAGCGGTGTGAGAAACAGACCCGGCGCCACGGTGACCACGCGCACGCCGAACTGCGCCAGGTCGCGCGCCAGCGGCAACGTCAGCCCGACCAGCCCGCCCTTGGACGCGGCGTAGGCCTCCTGGCCGATCTGGCCGTCGTAGGCCGCCACCGAGGCGGTGTTCATGATCACGCCGCGTTCGTTGTCTTCGAGCGGGTCGAGTGTCACAACGCGGGCGGCGAACAGCCGGGTGATGTTGTAGGTGCCGATCAGGTTGACCTTGATGACACGTTCGAAGTCTTCCAGCGGCGAAGCGCTGCCGTCCTTGCCGACGATACGTTTGGCGCCGCCGATGCCGGCCACGTTCATGAGCACGCGCGCCGGGCCGAGGGCGGCCTCGACCGCGTCCAGGGCCGCGCTGACGCTGGCGCTGTCGGTGATGTCGCAGCGGCAGGCCAGAGCCGCACCACCGGCGGCAACGATCTCGGCCGCCACGGCGTGTGCGCCCGCCTCGTTGACGTCGAGCACCGCCACCTTGGCGCCCAGGCGCGCAAATTCACGCGCCACCGCCGCACCCAGGCCCGAGCCGGCGCCGGTGACCAGGGCGGTGTGTCCTGCTGAAAGCTGCATCGAAGTCTCCTGTGGGTCTGCTGTGGTCGACCGGGCCGGCACGTCTTGTTGCGGGTGTGGCCAGGTCGACGGTTCGTATCGGGTGGCTGCGGCGGCGTTGGCCTGTCTCAGCCCTTGCGCGGCAGGATCACGAACGGGTCGTCACCTTCATAAAGCGAATCGACCAGCGCGGCGCGGTGCGTCAGCACCGCGCGCTGGTTGACCGAACCCTTGTCGGTGACTTCACCCTTGTCGATCGACAGCGGCTCGGCCAGCACGTGCAGGCGTGCCACGCGGTTGGCGCTGCCTGTGCCGGCGGCCCAGAGCTCGTCGGCCAGCTTCTGGAACACGGCGCGCACCGGTGCGCTGTGCAGCAGTTCGGGCGCAGGGCGTTTGGCGGCTGTCGCACCGTCCAGGCCGACGGCATCGACGGCGCGCGCCACCAGGGCGCGGCATTCGTCCAGGCGCGGAATGATGAACAGGCCGATGTCGTCGCGGTTGATGCCGGTGACGACGGCGTCCTGCACGTACGGCGCGCCCGCGGCGATGACGCGGGCGCGCAGCGGGCCCACGCTCACGAAGGTGCCGGTCGAGAGCTTGAAGTCCTCGGCGATCCGGCCGTCGAAGGCCAGGCCCTTGCCGGGGTGCGCCGGGTCGATGAACTTGACCGCGTCGCCAGTGCAGTAGAACCCTTCGTCGTCGAAGGCTTCGGCCGTCTGTTCGGGCGCACGCCAGTAGCCGGGCATGAGGTTGGGGCCGCGAAACCGCACCTCGACCTTGTCACCCGTCTTGTTGCCTTGGGGTACGAGCTTGATCTCGACACCCGGGCAAGGCAGGCCGATGTCGCCCGACTTCACCTCGGTGCCCATGGCGAACATCGATGACGGCGCCGTTTCGGTCATGCCCAGGCCGGTGAGCACCATCACCCGTTCACCGATGGTGTGTTCGGCGTGGGCGTCGAGCTGGTCCCACACGGCTTGTGACAGGCCGGCGCCGGCAAAGAAGAAGGCCTGCACACGCTTGAAGAACGACTGGCGCAGCACGTCGTCGGTGTCCATCGCGACGGCGATTTCCTCGAACCCCTTGGGCACGTTGAAGTACACCGTGGGCGAGATCTCGCGCAGGTTGCGCAGCGTCTGGGCGATGCCAGCGGGTGTGGGTTTGCCCTCGTCGATGTAGAGCGTGCCGCCGTTGTACAGCGTGATGCCGCAGTTGTGGTTGCCGCCGAAGGTGTGGTTCCAGGGCAGCCAGTCGACCAGCACCGGTGGCTCATCGGCCAGAAACGCCATGCACTGGCGGATCATCTGCTGGTTGGCGCAGAGCATGCGCTGCGTGTTGATCACACCCTTGGGTTGTTTGGTCGAGCCCGAGGTGAACAGGAACTTGGCGATCGTGTCCGGCCCCACCGCCGCATGCGCCGCTGCGCCGCTGGCGCCGGGCACGGTGGCCAGCAGGCTGTCGAAGCTGGTGTGCGCTCGGCCTTCGACCGCGCCGGTGGTGAAGACGAGACCGACGTCATCCCCCACACAAGCCGTGATGGCGCGCGCAAAGGCGCTGCCGTTGGCCGCGAACACCAGGCCCGGCGTGAGCGTGGTCAGGATGTGGCGCAGCTTGGCGAAGTCCTGCGACAGCAGGGCATACGCCGGCGAGATCGGCGCGTACGGCACACCGGCCCACATGGCGCCCAGCGACAGGGTGAAGTGTTCGAGGTCGTTGTCCGACAGGATCACCAGCGGCCGCTCGGCGCTCAGGCCCCGGTCCACCAGCGCCTGGCCGATGGCCTGCACGCGCTGCAGCATCTCGGCGTAACTGATGCGCCGCCAGTCGCCGCTGGCGCCTTCGCGCTTGGCCACCAGGGTGCGGTCGGGCCAACGTGCAGCGGTTTCTTCCAGGCAGTCGGTCAGCCGTTCGGGAAACCAGCGCAGCGGCTCGGTCGACGTCAGGCGTGTCGTGCCGTCCGCCGCGCGGGTGATCTCGGCCGAAGTGCAGCCGCCGACGGGGGCGCTGCGGTAGGTGGGCTTGCTCATGGCGTGTCAGGCTCAGTTGGTCTTCACGACCTTGCCGGCGCGGCCTTCGAGAAAGGCACGCAGGCGGTCCTGCGCCTCGGGCGTGCTTTCGGCCACCGCGGCCATGAGTGATTCGGTCATCAGTCCCTGGTCCTGCGACTGGTCGGCGATACGCGGCAGCGCATGCATCACGGCGTAGTTGGACATGGGTGCGTTGGTGGCGATACGTTGCGCCAGCGCCAGCGCCTTGTCGAGTTGCGTGCCCTTGGGCACGACGTATTGCGTCAGGCCGGCGGCCAGGCCTTCGGCGGCGTCGTAGACACGGCCGGTGAGCATCAGGTCGGTCATGCGCGCCACACCCATCAGGCGCGGGATACGCACCGAGCCGCCGCCGCCGACGAAGATGCCGCGCTGGCCTTCGGGCAGCCCGAAGTAGGTGGTGTCGTCCGACACCCGGATGTGGCAGGCCGAGGCCAGTTCCAGCCCGCCGCCCACCACGGCGCCGTGCAACGCGGCAACGACCGGCACCCGGCCGAACTGCACGGCGTCGAACGCCGCGTGCCACATGCGCGAATGCAGCACACCCGAGCCGATGTCGCGTTCGACCAGTTCCGACAGGTCGAGCCCGGCGCAGAAGTGGTCACCCTTGCCGCTGATCACCGCCGCACGAGCCGTCTCGGGCAGGTTGATCATGGCGGTGTGCAACTGCTGGATGAAGGTGTCCGACAGCGCGTTGCGCTTGGCCGGCCGGTTCAGGCGCAGATGCACGACAGCGCCGCCGACGGTCACGTCGAGCAGATTGAGTGTGGCCAGCACACCGGTGGCGGGGGAGAAGGTCGTTGTGGTCATGGGGCGGTTCCTGAAGCCGGACGCAAAGATAGTTCAACACATGAACTAAAAAACTAGGGGAAACGCTAGGGAGTGCCTCGGTGGCGCCTTGCAGAATTGGCGCCTGCCCTCTGAACCGCGTGGACCGAAAGTAGTTCATCAATTGAACTTGATCGCAGGATTGCCAGTCCGCCAGCTCTCATGTCCCCATTCGATCGGGTCGACCCACCCGCAAGCGCCATGAACACCGCCGACCTCATCGCCATCGACATGCACACCCACGCCGAGGTGAGCTGCCGCAACCCCTTCGACAACTACGGCGAAGAGTACGACCGCGCGGCGGACAAGTACTTCGGCTCCGACCGCCGCCCCACCATTGCCGAAACGGTGGCGCACTACCGCGAGAAGAAGATCGGCCTGGTCATGTTCACCGTGGACAGCGAGTCACAGCTCGGCCGGCGCCGCATCCCCAACGAAGAGATCTGCGACGCCGCCCGCGAAAACGCCGACATGATGATTGCCTTCGCCAGCATCGACCCCCACAAAGGCAAGATGGGTGCGCGCGAGGCACGCCGCCTCATCGAGGAAAACGGCGTCAAGGGCTTCAAGTTCCACCCCACGGTGCAAGGCTTTCTGCCCTACGACCGCATGGCCTGGCCGCTCTACGAGGTGATCGCCGAATACAAGCTGCCGGCGATCTTCCACAGCGGCCACAGCGGCATCGGCAGCGGCATGCGCTGCGGCGGCGGATTGAGATTGCAGAACAGCAACCCCATGCTGCTCGAAGACGTCGCCATCGACTTCCCCGACATCCAGATCGTCATCGCCCACCCCAGCTGGCCCTGGCAAGACGAAGCCCTCAGCCTGGCCCTGCACAAACCCAACGTCTGGATCGACCTCAGCGGCTGGAGCCCCAAATACTTCCCCGCCCAACTCGTCCAATACGCCAACACCCTGCTCAAGGACCGCATGCTCTTCGGCAGCGACTACCCCCTCATCACCCCCGAGCGCTGGATGAAGGACTTCAACGAAGCCGGCTTCAAGGACAAGGTCAAGCCGTTGATATTGAAGGACAACGCGATGAGGTTGCTGGGGTTGGGGGCGTACGCGGAAAAGGCCGAACAGATCACGGGCTGACCGGCTACGGCGGGATCGAGCCCGTCGCTTCGCTTCGATCAAGCAGTGGCACCGCCGGCTCTGCGCTGACCTGGCCCGCAGGTGATGGTGCAGCCCGCTCCTTCATGCGAAGGGTGGCGGCGCTGGACATCGCAACTCTCTGCACTCCCGCATCGGGCACTGGGTGGTGGTGCAGGATGTCGCTCCTCAGCCATGGCGCTGGACAGCTTCGGGCGAACAGCGCGCCGCCGGCGTCCAACTCACCCAGTGGCGGGATGCGCCGTGAACACCGGACCCAACCGTTTGGGGGATATCGCCGGACGACTCAGAGCGGCCTGGCCGGTACAGAATTGACCAAACCGCATAACACGATGCCCATGCAACTCCAGTGCCCTGGCCGATTGACCCGCCGTGCAAGTTCGGGCGCTGCCGTGCCCTTGCTTGGCGTGATCACAGACCAGCTTTCAGGCCCTGCACACGCTCTGGCACCGCGCCACCACCGGCGCCTGACCCAGCATTGCCCTATCACCGCCGGCGCGGCGGTTCAGTCCAACACGGTTTATCTGCCACCAGTCGACTTCGTGCATTGGCCACGTTCGGCCGGGCGGCAGATAAACGCTATTCGTTGGGCGGCGCATCCCCCAAACGCTATTCGAAGCATCAAGATATCTAATCTTCAAGTCACCTCGTACAGAGCCCGGTACGCAGGTCGAATCTCTTTCTACGACCCACACTCAGGAGCCATCTCGTGAACTCAACGCCGAGAGCCATTGTTGGCACAGCAGTCGCGCTAGTATTTTCTGGTTGCGCGCAAATTCCAGCGGCCATTTCAGATGTGAGCGCGGATCGCGTCAAAGTCGTTCAAAGGTTGACGACCTCAGATGCAGACGTCGCCTCGGAGGCTGAACGGGCGTGCTCCTTGTACGAGCGAATCTCGGTGGGCCCCATCTCGTACAGGACTTTGTCGGACGGCTACTCGAAAGAAGTTCTCTTCATCTGCAAGCCCATGCCAGCCGGCTGTCAAAATATTGGCGGAAACGTCATCTGCCCGAACAGCAATTGACTGTTTGGGCATGGTCCTGGGGCTAGGCTTTTAATTTGAAGCCCAGCTCTTTCTTGCTGGAAATTTGAATCGCCTTGTTGTTCGTGATTTCAAATGGTTCTGCAATGGCGGGCACTCAGCGCAGGCGAATGTTCGTAGGAAAAAATTCAACACTTGGTACCGAAGGTCCACGCCATGAAGTGCAAACATGTTCTTGCCAAGATCGATTCCGACAAGTTCAATGGCCATGAGTATTTCCTTTCGAAGCGATCATTGTTTAGGGTTCTCAACTCCATCGTGTTACCTTGGGACGAGGGTATCCCATTGAATTGCTAGGCACCACAAACCGAGTTCATGGCATGGCGCAATTTGGAGCAGATGCCACAGGGGTACCGACGCCGCCATCCAGGTTGCGCGCATCGTCATGCCACCAGCAGATCCGACGCAACCTCGCCACGAAGGCTTTGCCTTGCCACCTGTCCGACCATAGTGGCCTCGGCGAACGACCAGGCCGATCCAATCCCGTTGTCGGAGTGCGCAGATCAAGCGGCAAGGGACGGCGCGATAGTTCAGTTCAACACGGTTTTTATGCCTCGGACACGCGCCGTGCCTACAGCTTGCATTGTGGCTCGGCAGTTGCGCTATCCTTTCGTTTAGGTATCAAAAAACGCGTTTCAGCGAGGTGTTTATGTTCAATCTCATAGTGTCCGGCAGCGACGTAACCGCGCCACGCGGCTCATTGACACTGCAACATAATCGAGTTTTCCAGCACACGGATGAGGATTTGGAGAATCGATACGCCCCAGGTGGCGTGCTCGACGACGCCGCCTTGATGGCGCTCCCTACTGTCATCACGACTGAGTCGAGCAGCGATCCGGACTTTCCCGCGATGGCAAGAGTGGGCAAGGTCACAAAGATCAGACGCGGCCCGGCAGCGTACCAAATCGAGTACGAACTCGATGCTGATGTTCCTCCGATCGCCAACGCTGTACTCGAGTCGCTCGCAGCGTCGCTTCACTTTGTCATCAGCAAGCGGATCTTCGATGATTTCCGCACGAATCACTGGGCTGTCAAGGATGCCGACTTGTTCCGCGTGCTATTCACGGCGGGCATCGGCCGCATCAAACCGACCATATTCAAACTGCCGGAAGAGCCAGTAGACCCAAAGCTAGTAGCGGTGATGATGCCGTTCAACGCAGAATTCAACGGCGTGCTCGCCGCCATTCAAGGCGCGGTCACTACGGCCGGCATGCGGTGCTTGCGTGCCGACAATATCTGGGACGACGACGTAATCATTCAGGACGTGGTGAAGCTCATAGGCACTGCGCGGGCCGTGATTTGCGACCTGACAGGAAAGAACCCCAACGTGTTATATGAAGCCGGGATCGCGCACACCATGGGCCGAGATGTGATCTTGGTAGCACAGCACGAATCCGACATTCCATTCAACCTTCGACAAGTTCGACGGATCGAGTACTTTCCCAATGAACAGGGGCTAATGGAACTGTCCGCGAAGGTGTCAAGTCGCCTAGAAACTCTGAATAGCAAGAAGTCTTAGGGAAAGGGCTCGAATTTGAGGTCTAGCTCGTCCTGTATGGAGCTTTGCTGGGCGTTGTTGCTAGTGGATTTAAATAGTCATGAATTGGCGGACGCCCAGTGCAAGTAATTGTTCGTTGAGGCTTAAATCTAATACCTGGTGCCGAAGCTTGTTCTGAAATTCAGAGAAATGCAAGCTTCGCAAACTCGGTCATTCTCGATAAAGACAATCAATTTCAAGCGCCACTCTTAACTGGCACTACATTATGAAAAGCGCCGTAAATAAATTCTTGCTGCTTTTGTCTATCATAACTGTGTCTGCAAACACGCAAGCACAAACGCCATCGTTCACTTCGCAACAGATTTGCCGTGCGACAATTGCAGCAGTAATGGGTCGCAACCCTTCAATCATAAAACTGGAAGGCGTGACTGGTGATCAAATAAATGTTTTCTATATTCGAAGTGATGACGGTTCGCGCTGGCGAAACCGCTGCAAAATTCAAGGGCCAAATATTGTTTGGGCAACTTCGGAGGGACGCTGGAGAAACAGCCCCGAAGACGAAGTAATAACATATTCGGCATCAAGTTCCAGTATAACTATCAAAATAAAATATGCGGATGGATCGAAGGCGGAGAAGAGTTATACCTCGGCGCAACTGGGAAAATAGTGCGGAAAGTGCACTTGAAGTTCAAGTTCACTCCCTTAGACATGCATAGAGTTCCGTAGACTCCTGCGTCCCGGTTCTGTCGACAGCGCTAATCCCGTCCATTCAACCCGGCGGCGTGGCAGGCAGACCGAACGCTGGAGTCCGGCGGCTCACCCACACCTTGCACACAACCGGATCCGCCACCGCATACACCCCGCGCCCTTGCCGGGCGATCAGATTGGCGGCGACGAGTTTCGCAGCCAGTGCCTGGACCTGGGTGGTTTCTACCGCGGTGCCGGTGCGCTGGGCGTAGTCGGCCAGGGCGTCGGCGCTGAAGAGGCCGGAGATGCCTTCTTCCTTGCCGGCGGCGATGCGGGCGTAGATGGCCTGGGCGAGGGGGCCGAGGTCGTTGAGGGCGTGTAGTTCGACGTCGGCTGCCGCTGTGGCCAGGGTGGCGCAGATGATGGGGAAGGTCTGGTCGGGTGGTGCGGCGTGGTTGGCTTGCAGTTGCACCAGGGCCTTGAGTAATTCTTCGGGGCGGTTGCCCATGAGTTCGAAGCCCTGGCACGCCGCGTCGAGGCTGGGCAGGATGACGCCCGGGCTGGCGGCGATGCGCCCCAGTTGCCATTGCACGAAGTCGCGGCCCAGCACTTCGTATGCCTCGGCGACGGCGCCGCTGAAGGGCTGCGAGCGGCGGATCGACATGTCGGTGATCAGGCTCTTGTGCGAGCCCGTGCCCAGGAACAGGAAGTAGCCGGGTGTGCCGGGCCGGGCGTTGACGGCGTCGCGGGCGGCCTTGAGGGCGTGCAGCAGGTTGATGCCGTCGTCGGAGCTCAGACTTTTCGAGCTTTTATGTGGAATCCATAAAAGCCAGTAAACGTGCGAGCCAGACCTCCAGCTACCGCGCAAGCGCGCCAGACGCCACCCGCCGCGCCATGTCGGCCTTGCGAGCAACCATCTTGTCGCCCAGCGCCAAACTGCCGCCGTGATCGGTGATGACCTGGCGGACCTGCTGGTCGGCAAGGCGCGTCACCACCGCGATGGCCGCGCGCACGGCCTCTTGGCTCATGTCGGCAAAGAGGCGGGCGGCTTGTGGGTTGTGTGCGGCGCTGCGCAGCAGGTCGAGTTCGTCGACGCGGGTGCCGAAGGCTTCGCCTTTGGGGTCGCCCTGGGCGCGAAAGGCCAACGCGCCGCCGACGTCCAGCGTCACGACCGTGCCGTCGACCACGCCCTGGTTGTCACCGTCGAAACCGGCCACGTCCCAGTTGGCGGTCCAGGCATGGACACCGAGCCACTGTTGCGCTTGTTGGCGCTCGCTCGGGTCGAGGCGCGAGACACGGTTCTTGTCGAGGGTGACCAGTTCGGTGGCGATCTGGGTGGGCAGCGTGGTGCGCACGTAGCTCAGGGTCGGCGCGCCGGCCAGTTGGTAGAGGCGGGCGGCGATGAGTTCGTTGCGCGCATGGGCGGGTGAGTCCAGCGTCTTCACGTAGTAGCGCCGGCCGCTGGTGTCCTGGTAGACGCCGGCCGCATTGCTGCCCAGCTGGCCGCCGACGCGCTGCAGGGTGGTGGTGTCGATGACAGGCGCGGCAGGGTGGTCCACGGCCGGCCGCTCTTGATCGTCAGTCGATGGCCTGGGTCTGGCGTACCACGGCCAGTTGCGCCGGGGTCTCGATGGCACCCTGGCGGGCGCTGCGCACGGCGCGGATGGCCCGGTCGGGCTCCATGCCCAGTTCGACCAGCAGGCGGGCGGACATCATGCCCGCCCGGCCCAGGCCGCCCTTGCAATGCACCAGCACGTCGGCGCCGCCGCGCAGCAGGGCGCGGATCTCGCGGCCCTGGCTTTGCCACGACAGCTCGGCTGCCTCGGTCGGCACCGAGTAGTCGGCGATGGGCAGGTGGCGCCACGCCATGCCGCGTGCCTGTACCTCGGCGCCGAGCTGCGGCACTTTCAGGGCGGTGAGTTCTGCGGGCTCGACCAGGGTGAGCACCAGCCGGGCGCCCCAGGTGGTGATGACGTCCAGATCAGCGCCGAGGTCGCGTGCCCAGGCGCCTGTCACCGCCCACTTGTCGTGTTTGCCCGGGCAGAAGGTGATGCCGATGCGGCCGTGCGACGGGCTCGCACGTACTTCGGCAATCTGCAGGGGATGGGTCAGGCTGGTGCGCGCCGTGGTCATGTGGTGTTTGTTGCCGGCTGGGTGGCGGCTCCTCGGCGGCAGCTTAGCGTGAAGTGCAGGCCGGGCTGCGGCTGGCTGCGGGACGCCACCCGGGGCCCGGCGCTTCACCAACGAAAGGTCTGGCAACGAGGGGCAGCGTGATGAGGTTGCTGGAACTCACCCGGACGCCTGGCGCAAAGGATAGGCTTGGGTGCCTCAATTCACCCACTTGCCTCACGGAGGTTTCGATGAACACACGTCTCGGTGCCGTTGTTGCTGCAGTTGTGCTGGCCGGTTGTGCCATCACGCAGGAGGTGACGCCTTTCAAGCTGAACCAGCCGGCGCAGGAGCTTTGCCTGGTGCGCAACAGCGAGGTGGTGCAGGACGCCTTCCACGACGTCTACGTCAAGGTGCTGGAGCGCAAGGGTTTTCGTGTGCGCAGCTTGCCGGACAAGGCGGCCGTCGATTCGTGCCCGGTGCTGGGCACTTACGAGGCGATCTACCGCTGGGACCTGGCCATCTACCTGGCCAAGGCCGACCTGCGCATCTATGCCGACGGCAAGGAGGCCGGTCGTGCGTTGTACGACTCGCTGTCGGGCGGCGCGAACATGAACAAGTTCATCCGTACCGAACCCAAGCTCACCGAACTCGTCGACCAGTTGTTCCCCGGGCCGGTCGGGCGTTAGTGTGGTGTGTTTGCTGCAGATCGAGGGGGCTGAGCCAAGCTTGATTTCTGGCGTGTCCGCCCAGGCTGCGTCTGGCACGTGGCGGTTCGGTGACTCGGGCGATCCGATCGGCCCTGATCTGGTGGCCGTCGTTTGGTGTGTATCCGTACCTGCACGGATGCTCGGCCGTGTCGATGGCCGTGACGATCGATGTCGTTCAAGATGGGCTTCCCATGAATGGAGCAACTCATGCCCAAGATCGACCTTGCAGCCGTGCCCTTGCGCACGGGTTCAGGCTACCCGGCGCCTCTCGACGCGCCGTGTGCCAAGCGTACGCGCCGACGTCTCGGTGAGGCAGGCGGGCTCGAGGGTGTCGGTGTCAACCTGATGACGCTGCCGCCTGGTGGCTGGTCGAGCCAGCGCCACTGGCACAGCCACGAGGACGAATTTGTCTATCTGCTCGAGGGAGAGTTGACGCTGGTCGAGAACGGCGGGTCGACGCTGCTGCGTGCGGGTGATTGCGCTGCCTTTCCAAAGGGCACGGGCAACGGGCACCATCTGAAGAATCTGTCGTCGGTGGTGGCGGTTTATCTGGAAGTGGGGACTCGACATCCGGATGACCTCACCACTTGCTCGGACGTCGACATTAAGAGCGCCAATGGCGACGGCCGGTTCGTGCACAAGGACGGTACGCCGTACCTGTAGGCACCGGTCGCCAACCCGCTGCAGCAAGATGGTGGACAGTGTTGGCGAGTGACCCCCAACTGGAGTGACATGAATGGATAACCTGGATGTCGGCGCCTTGATCGACACACTGTCGAGGCGTTTCGCAGGCCACATGTCGCGCCATGTCGGCATCGAGTGGCAGGCCGTGCAGGCAAGACTGGACGCCCGCCCGGAGCAACTGCAGGTGCTGGCCGCGATGGAGCGCAGCGGCGGCGAGCCGGACGTGATTGGTGTCGACAGGCAGTCGGGAGTCATCGTTTTCTGCGATTGCTCGCCCGAAAGCCCGGCCGGGCGGCGCAGCCTGTGTTTCGACCGCGCCGCACTCGACGCCCGCAAGGAAAACAAGCCGGGCGGCAATGCCGTCGAGACGGCGGCCGCCATCGGCATCGAGTTGCTGACGGAGCCGCAATATCGCGCGCTGCAGTTGCTCGGTGAATTCGACCGCAAGACGTCGAGCTGGGTGGCGACACCGGCCGACATCCGGGCGCTGGGTGGTGCGCTGTTTTGTGATCGGCGCTACGGCCAAGTTTTCGTCTATCACAACGGCGCCGAGTCGTATTACGCGGCGCGGGGCTTTCGCGGGCGACTCGAGGTGTAGAGCGCCTGCAGCCGGCAGGCGCAGCTGCGGGCAGCGTTGCTCCGCGGCGCGCCGGGCGGGGCCCGTGACGCAGGTGCTTCGATGTCATCGTGGCGCTGCGCCCTGCCGGGTGTCGGCCGGTCGGTGGCCGCTCAGACCTTCACGATGCCCAGGTCGATCAGGCTGCGGGCCGTGTCGACGATGCTTTGTTCGGCCGGCCGGGCCGTCCAGCCGAGCACCGACTGGGCGTGGATGGCGCTCTGGTGGCGCACCGAGCCCAGTTCACCCACCACGGCGCGGGCGAGCGGGTTGAACCGGGCGGCCAGGCGCACCAGCCAGTCGGGCACGTTGCGGGTCGTGACCTTGCTGGCTTGCGGGCCGAGCCCGGCGCGCAACACGTCGGCGATGTCGCGCAGTTTCATGAAACGGTCGTTGGCGATGAAACGTTGCCCGGCCATGCTGGCGGGTGACATGAGGGCGCGCACGTGCAGGTCGGCCACGTCGCGGACGTCGACCACACCAAAACCGATGTCGGGGCAGGCGCCCAGACTGCCGTCGAGCAGCTTCTTGATGATGACGACCGAGGCCGAGTAGTCGCGGCTCCAGACCGGGCCGAGCACGACCGACGGGTTGATGCTGCAGTACTCCATGCCGGCGCCTTCGGTGGCCATCCAGTCGCGCGCGGCGCGTTCGGCGATGGTCTTGCTCTGGATGTAGGGCGTCAGGCCGGGCTGGTCGAGTTGCGTCCAGTCGGCCTCGGTGAAGTGGTGCACGCCGCGGCCGCGGCCGTAGGCAATGGCCGCCACCGACGAGGTCATGACGAAGCGTTTCACCCCCGCCGCCTTGGCCGCACGCAGGGCGCGCAGGGCGCCGTCGCGGGCCGGCACCACCAGGTCGTCGGCCGACTGGGGCACACCCGCGGGCAGTGGTGAGGCGACGTGGGCGACGCGGCTGCAGCCCGCCATGGCCTGGTCCCAGCCGGCGTCGGCGGTCAGGTCGGCGGCGAAGAATCTGAGCCGGCTGTTGTCCACCGCCAGCAACTGGCGCACCGCCGGTTCGCGCGCCAGGTCACGCACGGTGGTGTGCACCGTCCAGCCCTGCAACACGAGTTGGCGGATCAGAAACCCCGCGATGTATCCGCTGCCGCCCGAGACCAGCACTGTCTTGTCTGCCATGGATGCCTTGCCCTGTTGTTCACGTCATGTGCACTGGCGTGCACCGGCGCATTCTCGGCGGGAACCTCGAGCGGGGCGTGGCGGCCAGGGCAGCGAGCTGGTTGGTGGCGATGCCCCGACCCGGAGTCAGCCGGGTGAGCGTGAGCTCGTGTCGGCGGTGGTGTCGGGGGTGAGACATCCCACGGGGGACATTCCTGCGGTTGGTGTCGGCACACCGAAGCTGGATGGGCGGCTTCGACACGACGCCGGCTGAAACTAGCCGATCAGCCACCACACGAACAAGCCGATCAGCAGCAGCCAGGTCACCACGACGGCGGCACCGGCCCAGAACCAGCGTGGCAGTTTCTCGGTGCTGGCGTGGGCCTCGCTCAGGCAGTGTTGCCACAGCGGCGCAGGCGTGAGGCGGATGGCCAGCGCCACACCCATCGGCACCAGCACGAGGTCGTCGAGCAAACCAATCACCGGGATGACATCCGGGATCAGGTCGATCGGGCTGGCCACGTACACCAGCACCAGCGCCGCCACGGCCTTGGCCGGCCAGGGTGTGGCCGGGTGGCGCAGCAGTTTCCACAGCGCGAGCAAACGCGTCGCCAGTGCCGCCGGACCGTAGCGCCCGAACGCCACGGCGACCATGCGTGAGAGTGGTTTCATGCCGCAAGCCTAACCCGATGTGCTTGCCTGCGGCGCGGCACAACCCACCTGGCCGCGGCAGGTGGGTTGTGCCACGGGTGTGTCAGGCTGGATCGTTGCGTGACGCTGGTTTAAGGGATTGCCAGCAGGGCCGGGCGGGTTCGGCGGCGTGCGAGGCTTGATGTCGAGCAGGCACGGGCGTTGCAAACGCGGGCCCGGCAGGCCACTGCGGCGAGGAGTCGTGACGCCAAGGGCCCTGCGCCAACCTCCTCACCCTTCGATACCTCATTGGGGCCGCCTGAACAGTGGCCCGTCAGGAAGCAACATGTTCAAGACCCGCTCAGTCGCCGCTGTCGCGCCCCGCCTCGTTCTCGTGTCCAGCCTGGCCGCGCTGCTGGTGCTGGCCGCCGCACCGGCCCGTGCCGCTGCCGATGGCCTCACCGTGTTCAACCAGAACTGCGCCATGTGCCACGTGCCGGGCTTGGCAAACTCGCCCAAACACGGCGACAAGGCCGCCTGGGCACCCCGTGTGGCCCTGGGCCGCGATGCCTTGCTGAAGTCGGCCATCACCGGCAAGGGCGCCATGCCGCCGCGCGCCGGCAACCCCAAGCTGACTGACGAAGAAGTGGCGGCCGGCCTGGATCACATGCTGGCCGCGGTCAAGTAGACACGGCGACGCGACGTCACGACGACGCGCGCGCCGCCTGGCGCCGCGCGCACGTCGTGCTCGCTCAGTTGGCCGCGACGCAGTACAACAAACCGGCGCCGCCGGTGGCCTTGAGGGCGTCCATGCCGCAGCCGCGGGTGCCGTGCGACGAGTTCCAGGACTTGCTCGGTGCGTCGTCCTTCAGGCCGATGCGGTCGTGATGGCCGACCAGGGCCGAGCCGTCGCCACCACTCGTCCAGTTCTTGCACGTGGTGTCGGTGCTGCCGTTGGCGGCGCGCCCATCGGGCGTCGATCCAGTGAGGATGTCGTGCATGTTCACGGTGTCACCGCGGCCGCTGATCACCTCGCCTTTTTCGGTCACCGAGTTCTGCTTGGACAAGCCGTTCTCGCCGTGCAGTTCGTCGACGTTCTTGGCTACCACCACTCCCTTGGCGTTGACCCACGGGCCGGCGCCGATGCGGTCGCGTGCGTTGACGCCGCCCGCACCGGTGGTGCTGAGGTAGGCGCGCCAGGTCTTGCTGCCGGCACCGACGCTGCTGGCCAAGGCCTTGCAGTGCTGGTCGGCACCTGCCAGCCCACCAAAGTCGGCGCCCTTGCCCGGGTTGGCGCTGGTGATGAAGAAACTCATCGGATTGGCCGGCACCATGGGCGCCGGTGCACACGCCGACAGCAGGGCAGTGGCCAGCAGCGTGGTGCCGATGGTGGCGAGTCGGAAGTTGTGGGTCATGGTGTCTCCGGTCAGGTCGTTGAAGGGCCGCAGGAGTGGCCGCCCGGCACGGACGGCGTCACGTGGAGTCGGCGCCGGTCTATGTTGGCGCTTTGTGCAGTTTTGCTGAAGCGGGGTTAACACCGCCGGCGCAGGGATATCTTGCCGCCGCGAAGCCTGCGGAGCGAGGCTTGCAAGCGGCGCCCGCGATGTGGCGCCGCCGACGCCGCGTCGACGCAGCCGCGCCTACGAAGCGACGCCCCGGTGGGTGCGAGGGCTCAGAGCGCCAGGATCTGCGGCCACGACAGCTGTGAATCGGTGAAGTCCGCGCGTGCCGGAACCGCCCGCAGGCGGTTCTCGTCGGCCATCCGCAGGCGCCGGCACAATTCGCGCGCAATATTCGAATGGATGACGATGAACTGTTCGATGTCGAAGTCGTGCACACTTTGCAGGTGCACCGCCGAAATCTCGATCGCGGTGCAGTCGCTGACGGCTGCAATCGACGCGCTGCGCGACGACAACTCGATCAGCGCCATTTCACCGAAACAATCCCCCGGGCCGAGTTTGCCGAGATCGAGTTCGCGGTCCTGCCATGATTTCTCGATGCTGACCTCGCCGCTTTCGAGCACATACATGTAGAGTGCGTCGTCTCCTTGACGAAAGAAATAATCGCCGGCGGGCACCGTGGCGATATTGGAGGCTGCCAGCAAGACACGCAGCGTGTCCTCACGAAGACCGTGAAAGACAGGCATACATTGCAGCAGTTCGACGCGAGATTGGGACATGGTCTGCACTTTAGGTTGAGGCGCCGCCCAGGGTGCGGGCGCGCCTGCCGTCAGGTTAGCGGCTGGAAACGGATCTCGAGCTCAAGTTGCAAATTCTTGACATCTGAGGCATTCGTTTGCAAATTTTGTCCCGTATTTTCCAGCTTCGGCGCGGCAGACTGCGCATTGCCTGTCGCACGGTCGGACGCCGTGACCGATGCGCCAACCAGCGTGGCGCCGATCACCACTCACATGGTGTCCTGCACTTCAATAACAATCGGGTTCAAGCGAATCCCGACATCCGGAATCTGTCATGTCGAGCGCAAAGATAAAATTTGTCGTCAAGAACTTCAAACCCTACAAGAACGGTGATCTGGAAAATGGCATACCGCTATTCCCGATGATCATCGGCAGTGACGTGGACATGAAGGTGGTGGCCGAGGGCCCGGGTGTTCATCTGAAAGGTGACCAGCTCTCGGTGGATACCGACAAGAAGGTCGATATCATCTTCACAGCGGTAGCGGCGAGCGGCAACTACGATATCTTTCCGGTCGGTATTGCCTGCCTGCAAACCAGTGGCGGCGAACGTCGCCCGTTGTTTACCGATTTTGTCGTGAACTACAAGGACAAGTCACTCAAGGTCAAGGATTCCGACGGCGGTACCGCCACCTGGGAGTTTTTCGTGCTGGTGCAACGCCGCGACAATGCCACCACCCCGCCAACCTTCGATTTCGGCTTGATCGATCCGAAGATATCCAACTGAACAGGGCGACCCCTCACTGACCTTTCACCGGGTCAACTTGCGCAAGTTGTCCAGGTCCTGCTGCATGGTGGCGGTGATCTGGGCGTACATCTGCAGCTGTTTGCCCAGGCTGCGCAGCCGGTCCGAAATACGTGTGGCCAGCGCCATCATCAACTTGGCGGCGACCTTGGGGTGGTCGTCGATCAGCCGCTCCAGCCCGATGCGTGACAAGCCGGCCGCCTGAACCGCCGACGTGGCGACACAGGTAGCAGAGCGCGGCGCACCGTCGAGCAAGGCCATCTCGCCGATGATGCTGCCCGGCCCCAGGGCGGCCACCTCCACCACGTCCGATCCGTCGGCCGCACCGGTGTCGACCGACACCCAGCCTTCCAGGATCAGCAGCATGTAGTTCGAGTGGTGGTCGTCACCCTCACGCAGCAGCACACTGCCGGCTGGAAAGTAGACCAGCTGCATCTGTGCCACCACGGCGGCCGATTCGGCGGCGTCGAGCTGGCGTATCGCTTGTGGTGTACGCAACAGGTCCGCTGCTTGTCTGGCGATGATTGGTGAGTCCAGCAAGGGTTGCTGGCGCGGTGCAGAGGCAGGTGGCGGCAAGGTCGACATGCGGGATCGAGGGTGCTTGTGATACTGGCCCGGAGTGGCACCGGTCAATATAGGGGATGGTCAAACCAGTTTGCACCGGCACGAACGGCCAAGACCCAGGAAACAACCCATCCCAGTGCTCGCAGGCGACCCCTGGTCACGCGGTCTTCGGTGCCGGATCTTCATTTCGGGGCAACTCGTTCAGCGGCCGACCAGGCCTGCACGATCTGCCGATGGCAGGGCACTCGTTCCAAAAAACTCAGTCGTCGCCGCTCGTCGCTGATCCGGGCAGCTCGTTCCATCAGCGACGCGCAGGCCTGGCCGAGCACCGTTATCGACCGAGGATCACCACTAGCCGCCAGCACCTGGTGGCACACCAGCGCCACCCGCATGGGTTCTTCGGTGCCGTCCAGGCTCACGCCGCTGGCCTGGGCGGCAAGAATGGACTCCACCTCGCGTAGCGCCGCCACCGTGTCCCCGCGCAACAGCGCTGCCAGTGCCAGTGCGGCGGATGGCTCCAGCGCAAACTGGGACATGCCGAGCTGGTCGAACTGGTCGCGCGAAGCGCGCAGATGACAGTCGGCGGACTCGACAAGGCCGAGCGCCAGCTCAGCCTGTCCTTGCAGGCGCAAGGCGGCAGCTTCGAGCCAGCGAGCACCGGCGGCCCGCAGCATGGGCAGTGCCTGTGTACTTGCGTCCAGTGCGACCTGCGGCCTGCCCAGGTTGAACTCGGCCATGCCGGCGTTGATCCAGGTGACCGCTTCGTTTTGACGATTGCCGACGCTGGCGAACAAGCCTCGAGCCTCGGCAAACGTCGTGATGGCGGTCTCGTAGTCACCGAGCGACATGGCGGCGTAGCCGAGGTTGTTGAGCGTGCCACCTTCGCTGTTGCGGTTGCCGATGGCCCGGTGCAGCACAAGTGCGTCACCGTAGCGTTCCACGGCAAGGCCGTAGTCACCGTCGTCGTCGGCCTGCATGCCCAGCTCGTTGAGCACCATGCCTTCGACCCGACGGTCACCGACCGCCCGTGCCAGCCCGAGGGCCAGCATCGACGCGTCGAGAAACTCGGCGCGTCGTCCCAGCCGCAGCAGACATCTGGCCAGACTGGCCTGCGCCTCGGCCGCCTGAGCCGTCGTGCTGTCGGGCATCAGGTCCACCGCCGCACGTGCATGTTCCAGTGCGTCCAGGTCGTCGCCTGCGTCGAAACAGTAGCGAGATCGCAGCACCCGACACTCAGCCTGCCAGGCGGCGTTGCCGGCGTCGTCGGCGATGGTCTGCAGGGCGGCCAGGCCGCTGGCGCGTTGTTCGCGGTCGGGCAGGAGTTCGAACACGCGGTAACGCAGCAGCGTCAGGGTGTAGCGGCGCGGCAGGTCGCCTGCGCTGGTCAGCGCCAGGGCACGGTCGGCGTGGGCCAGGGCCTGGGCGTTGGCATAACTGCGAGCGGCGGCTTCGGCGGCGCGTTGCCAGTAGTCGAGGGCACGGTGTGGGTCGCCGCCGCGTTCGAAGTGTTCGGCCACCAGTTCGAGTGGCGGTGCGCCTGGCAGGCTCACCAGCCAGTGCGCCACCCGGGCGTGCAGTTCGCGTTTGACGCGTTTGAGCACGCTGTCGTACGCCACCTGACGCAGGCTCTGATGCTTGAAGATGAACTCGCGCAGCCCCGCCAGGCTGCCCGGCAGCTGTTCGGCAGCGAGTTCGCGCCCCAGCAGGCCTTGCAGCGAGGTGAGTTCTGGCGCGCCCAGTGCCGCCAGGCTGGCGTCCCAGAAACGCATGCCGACAACCGACGCCAGCTGCGCCGTGCGGCGTTCGTCGCTGGGCAAGGCGTCCAGGCGCGCCTGCAGCACACCCACCAGCGTCGGTGGCACCGTGAGTGTCTTGAGCCTTTCGGGATGAAAGCGCCAGATGCCGCCTGCTGCGGCGACGCCTGGCAGCTGGTCGACCTTGTCCAGGCCGAGTGGCCCGGCCGTCGTGACGATCACGCCCTGGTCGACCATCAGGTTGACCAGTTCTTCCATGTGGAAGGGGTTGCCCTCACCACGTTCGACGATCAGGTCGACCAGCCCGTGGGGCAGCGGTTGCAGCCGGCCGAGCAGTTCACCGACCAGCTCGGCGGACTTGCATCCGTCCAGTGGCACAAGCTCGATGTGGACGGGCAAAGCAACCGGCGCATCGGTCATCGGCGCCGCACCATTGGTGTCGGGCCGCACAAGCGCTGCCCGGTTGAACCATGCCGGGTGACGTTCACCCAGGCTGGGCCGGGTGGCGAGCAGCAGCAGCGCCGGCAGGTCGGCGTGGCTCGTGCGCAGGTGGTCGATGAAATCGAGCGTGCCGTCGTCGGCCCAGTGCACATCGTCGAGCAGCAGCACCAGCCCCCGGCCGGGCGCGGCCCAGGCGCGCAACAGCTGGCTGGCGTGGAAGAAGGCGCGGTCGCGCAACTGGCGCGCCTCGGTCAGCAGGCCGCGCAATTCGTCGTGACCGGCAAAGTCCAGGCCGAGCAGATGACCCAGCACGGCGGCTGCCGCCTCGCTGCCCAGCAGCGGTGTGGTGCTGGTCAGCCACTTGTGGCGCGCCACGTCGGCCGGGTCGCTGTCGAGCAGATCACTGCGGCTGGTGAGCAGGCCACGCAGCAAGCCGTAGGGCTGGTTGATGCGTTGTTCGCTGGCTTGCGCCTGCAGCCAGGCGCCATCTGGCGTGTGGGCCGACCACCAGCGCCGCAAGTCACCGACCAGGCGCGATTTGCCCAGCCCCGCCTCGCCGACCACCTGCACCACGCGTAACGGCGTGGCCTGCTGCAGCGCGGCGCGACACACGGCCTGCAGCTCGGCCATCTCGGCGGCGCGCCCGACCAGACGGGTGGCGACACCGTCCACACCGCGCGTGGCGCCGCGGTCGGCCGTGTCGCGCACACCTTGCACGAGGTAGGTGACCATGGCCTCGTCGCGGCCCTTCACGCTGAGTGGCGGCTGTTCGATAAGGTCGAAGCGCCCGCGCACCTCTCGGTAGGTCTCCTGGCTGATACGCAGCGTGCCAGGGGGCGCGGTCTGCTCCATGCGGGCCGCGATGTTGACCGTCATGCCGCGCACGCTGTTGGCACCTTCGAGGCCGCCGCCGATCAGCACCGGCCCGCTGTTGATGCCCACCCGCACACCAAAACCGGTGCGGCCGTGGCGTGCCAGCACCAGTTCACCCTGCACAAGCCCTTCGGCCACGATGGCCAGGCCGGCCAGCACGGCACGTTCGGCGTCGTCTTCGTGCGCCTGGTTGGCGCCGAACACGGCCAGCACGCTGTCACCCGCGTACTGCAGCACCTTGCCGCCATGTGCCTGCACGATGGTGGTGAAGCGGCCCAGCGCGCCGTCGATCACGGCGGTGACGTCTTCGGCGTCCAGGTGATGGCTGAGTGTGGTCGAGCCCACCACGTCGGTGAACAACACCGACACATGGCGCAGCTGGCCCGGCTCGCCCGGCATCGGTGTCAGCGCAGCTGCTGCCGCAGCCGAATGCGCAGGGGAAGGCGAGGGCGAGGGCGAGGGCGAGGGCGAGGGCGAGGCAGCGGCAGCGGCAGCGGCAGCGGCAGCGGCAGCAGGAGGCCCTGGCTGGGAAAGAATTTGAGGCGCGTCCGGATTGGCGGCCCGTGTCAGGCGATCGAGTTTTTCCTGCAACGCGGCCACGGCGGCGTCCACGGCTGCGTCACCCAGCAAGCTGCGCTGGGCCTGCAGCGCGGCGATGGCGGCTTCGATCGGGGCAAGAAGGGCGTCGGGCAAGGCGGGTCGGGCTCGGTGTCTCGCTTGGTGGTGCTGCGGGTGGGTTCGGGGCGGGACCATGGCGCAAACATGCGCGGTCCCGGGTGCCGTGGACCACGACGCCGGGCTGCGCCAGCGGGCCGCGGGGCCACACGGCCCGCCCCTGCAGACGGGGCGTTCATCATGTTAAATGCTGGGGCACCCTCCGCTGCCGCACCCCACCTGTCCCATGACTCACTCCAGCCGCCTCGGCCACGCCCCGTCTTCCACCCGCCGGCGCATCGTGCTGGCCGGCTCCGGCCTCGGTGTGGCCGCCAGCTTGTTCGGCGCCTGCCGTGTGGCCGCGGCTGCGACGGGTGAAAGCCGTCGACAACTGGCCGGGCGTGCGCCCGCGATCTTCATCGGCCACGGCAGCCCGATGAATGCGATCGAGAGCAACGACTACACCCGCGCGCTGCAGCAATGGGGCCGCGACATTGGTGTGCCACGCGCGATCCTGGTGGTGTCGGCGCATTGGCTGACGCAGCGCGAGGTGCGGGTCTCCGTCGCCGAACAACCCGAGACGATGCACGACTTCGGCGGCTTCCCGCCCCGGCTGCATGCCATGCAGTACCCCGCGCCGGGGGCGCCGGCGGTGGCGCGGCGTGCAGCTGCTTCGCTGGTGCCGCAACGTGTGGGGCTGTCGGACGAGCGTGGGCTGGACCACGGCGCCTGGACGGTGCTGCATCACCTCTACCCGGCGGCCGACGTGCCGGTGTTCCAGCTCTCGATCGACATCACCCGTGCCGGCGGTTATCACCTCGGCATGGGCCGCGCCCTGGCTGCGCTGCGCGACGAGGGGGTGCTGATCCTGGGCAGCGGCAACGTCGTGCACAACCTGCGCGACACCCTGCGGGGTGTGCCCGCCTCGCCGCGCGGCCTGACACCCTGGGCCGACGAGTTCGACCAGCGCAGCAAACAGGCCATCGACGCGGGTGACACCCGTGCCTTGATCGACTACACCAGCCTCAGCGCCGAGGCACTACGCGCCGTGCCGTTTCCAGACCACTACTTTCCGCTGCTCTACGCCATGGGTGCGGCGCAGGCGGGTGAGCGCGCACGCCATGTGTTCGAAGGGTTCCAGGCCGGCACCCTCAGCATGCGGTGTGTGCAGTGGGGCTGATGCCCTGCTGAGCTGCTGGCGCCGATGAAGCCTGCACCGGCCGTCGCCAACCGGCCGCCGACGAACGCCGCGGCAGCGGCGGCAGCTCGAATCGTGGCAACTCCTGCAGCATGAAGCTTGCTGCCAGCAGGGCGATCGGCACATAGTGCAGCGCCAGGAACAGCCCCGAGGCCTGGCCGAAGGGCAGGCTCGGCAAGACGAGCACCCCGACGATCAGCCCGATGGCCGTGAGTGTGGGGATCAGCCGGCGCAGCACCACGCCCCAGCGCGCCGCCAACCAGCGCTCATGAAAGCAGGCCGGCGCCTCACCCAGCGTCTGCACCAGATGGCGCGCGACCTGGTCGAGTGCTGCCTCGGCCTGGGCGCTGCGCTGCACCGGCTTGCCGCGCAGGCGCAGCCTGGTCTTCCAGCCCGTAACGTCGTTCATCAGGCGCGCCCAGTACCAGCCCTGCACGGCGAGCAGGTCCTCGGGGATGTCGAGCACCTCGCCCGGCACGGCGTCCAGCGCAATGTCAGCCGCGATGCCCTTCACCGCCGGCACCCGCATCGTCAGCGTCAGGCCGTCCAGCCGCACCAGGCCATTGGCCAGCCGCAACTGCGGGCCGGCGGCACGGTCGGCGCGTGAGCCGTCGGCGCCCGAGTCGAACTCGTAGCTGCGGGTGATCTCGTAACCCGGCCCGCAGCGAAAGTGCCGCTCGGGCGCCACCGCCTCGATGCGCGCCAGCATCTCGGCCGGGGCCTGGCCCAAGGTCGTCACCGTGGCCTGCAGCCCGTCGGCTCGCGACAGGGTGCGCGTGAGCTTGAAGGTGCCCGTGCCGTAACTCTCGAGCAGCAGCACCTCGCGCGTCAGCATCGTGCCGCCTGCATCGTGCGCCGACACATGGTCGATCGGCTTGAACGCCAGCTTGCGCGCCACCCGGTCACTCGCCGCCAGATCCACATGGCGCCCGCGACGCGTGAACGGCTCGACCAGACCGAGGATCTCGTGATGGGTGAGTGCTGGGGCAGTCATGGGTGGCCTTCACGCTGCGGGTCGAGGTGCCGGATTCTGGGTCAGCTCGCGTGACCTCGTGTTGCTCGCGCGGATCAACCGCGCCTGGCGAATACCTCGATCGGCTCGATCCGTCCATCGGCCAGCGCCCGCGCCGAATTGGTCGTGGCCAGCGGACCGATGTCGCCGTGCACCAGCCTCACCGAGCGATGGGGCGGCAACTCGCCGCGCGCCACCGCGGCGCGCGACAAGGCGGCGAACTCCAGCGCCTGGGCGCGGGTGCTGCGCAGTTCGACCACCTCGAAGCCGGCCTGGACAAGGCCGTCGCGGGTCTCGTCGGCAGTCGCCAGGAAACTGCCCGTGGCCGTGCTCGCCCAGGGCGTCGGGAAATCGGGCGGCGCCGCGTCGGCATGGCCGCGTGCAATCTCGGAAAGCATCAGCCAGCCGCCGGGCCTGAGCACGCGGTGGATATCGCGGTAGAAGGCGGCCTTGTCGGCGATGTTCATCGACACGTTCATCGAATACGCGCCGTCGAAGCTGGCGCCGGCAAACGGCATGGCCAGGGCGTTGCCGAGTTCGAAGGTCACCTCGGGCAACGCGACGTCGCCGTTCGCGGCCAGCGTGCCTTGGACGAGCTCACCAAGCGCGCGCGCCACCGCGCAGAACTCAGGCGTGAGATCGATGCCGGTGACGCGGCAGCCGAAGCGCTGCGCAAAGTAGCGTGCCGGTCCGCCGATGCCGCAGCCGATGTCGAGCAGGTGGTGCCCGGCGCGGATGTGCGCGGCCAACTGGTCGGCCATGTCGCGCGTGGCGTCCAGACCCCGGCCGTGGAACTGGTCGTAGGGCGCCAGCGTGGCGATGGTCGGGCGTTGCGGGTCGACGCCGTCGCCCGCCAGCGCCGCGAGCAAGCGGTCCAGCAGCGGCTGCTGCGTCGTATCGGTGCTGTAGTGGGCGGCGATCTCGGTCGCGTCGGCGCTGGCAGGTGAGGTGGGCGAGGACATGGCGGCATCTGACGGTGAGGAGTCCGGACGATACCGCCAAGCGCCCGGCCGTCACAGCAGATGCATGCGCCGCGCCTGCTCGGTGAGTTCGGCGCGGAAGTCCGGGTGGGCGATGCCGATCAGCGCCTGCGCGCGCTGTTTGGCCGATTTGCCGCGCAGCTGCGCCACGCCGAACTCGGTGACGACGTAGTTGATGTCGTTCTTGCTGGTCGTCACATGCGTGCCGGGCGTGAGTGTGGGCACGATGCGCGAGATGGCGTCGTCCTTGGCGGTGGCGGGCAGCACGATGAAGGCCTTGCCGCCGCGCGAGCGGTTGGCGGCGCGCACGAAGTCGGCCTGGCCGCCGGTGCCCGACCAGGGCAGGGTGCCGAGGGTCTCGGAGCCACATTGGCCGAGCAGGTCGATCTGCATGGTGGCGTTGATGGCCACCAGGTTGTCGTTCAGCCCCGCCAGCGCCGGGTCGTTGGTGAAGTCGACCGGGTGCATCTCGAGCGCCGGGTTGTCGTGCATGTACTGGTAGAGCTTGCCCGAGCCCAGCGCGAAGGTGGCGACCATCTTGCCCGGCAGGTAGTTCTTGCGCTTGTTGGTGACCACGCCGGCCTCGACCAGGGTGAGGATGCCGTCGCCGATCATCTCGGTGTGTACACCCAGGTCGTGTTTGCCGGTGAGTTGCATCACCACCGCATCGGGTATGCCGCCGTAGCCGATCTGCAGCGTGGCGCCGTCGTCGATCAGCTCGGCCACGTATTTGCCGATGGCCTGCTGTACCGCGCCGATCTTGGGCAGACCCACCTCGAGCACAGGCTCGGCGCTTTCCACCAGCGCAGCCACCTGCGAGATGTGCACCTTGCAGTTGCCACGCGCCATCGGCACGTGGGGGTTCACCTCCAGCACCACGGCGCGCGCCTTGGCCACCGCGCCCAGGGTGTAGTCGGTGCCCAGGCTGATCGAGAAGTTGCCGTCGGCGTCCATGGGTGACGCCATGCTGAAGACCACGTCGGACTTCACCTGGCCGCGCTCGATCATCGAGGGGATCTCGCTGAACGCGTTGGGGATGTAGTCGATCCAGCCCGCCTGACCGCCCGGGCGCGTGGCGCCGCCGTAGAAGAAGGCGACCGGGCGCACATGCTCGGCCGTCGCCTGGTCGATGTAGTCGTATTTGCGCAGCGCCAGGATCTGCGCGACCGACACGCCGTGCAGTTCGCGCCGCCGGGTCGACAGCGCGGTCAGCAGCGTCGGCGGCTCACCCACGCCGGTGGGCACGATGATGAAGTCGCCGTCGCACACCAGGCGCACGGCGTCTTCGGCCAGGCAACGTTTGGCGAGGTAGGTGGTCTGGTTTGACATGGTGATCGGCTGCAAGTGGGTGGGGTACCGAGTGCTCGGGCGGCGCTCACCGCGCGGGCCGCGGCGGTCGCCGATCATCGGCCGGAAAAGCTGGTCGCGGGCTGTCGGTGACACCCATGCCGGCCCAGGCTTGGTCGGCGCGCCAAGGGCCGCGGGGGGTCTCGTGCTGCCGCACCCACCCGGCCGCATGGCAGCCCGAACAACTTGGCGCTGGTGCCCGCCGGATTCACCGAGATGGATGTGCCTGTCCTTGTGCCCGCAGCGAGCCCTCATGCATCATCGGTCCAGAGCCACTGGATGGAGCTTGTCCTTGTTTACAAAGAATCTTGTGTTGCTGTCGACGATACCGCTGCTGTTCTGGATGGGCATTTCGGTCATGGGCGCCGTCGGGCTGCTCGTGCTCAAGCACAACTCGCCGTCCGACGCTCGATTCGTGCGTGGCCTGTTCAACGTGACCTATGTCGCCGTGATCGCGCTGGCCCTGGTCGGCGCCCTGGTGAACGCCTATGCCAGCTACTGGGACAGCGTTGCCCGCTTGCTGGCCCTGGCGGGCTGTGACGCCCTGGTGCGCCGCTGGCTGCTCGGCCGAATGGATCGCCTGCGCCTGCTGGGCCAGCCGCAGGAAAGTTTCGACAAACACGGCTTCCGGCGTCTGCACCTCGTCGGCATCGCGGTCAACGCAGGCCAGGTCATCGTGCCGGTGCTCGGCCTCATGAGGCTGCACGTCTGATCGGCCCAACTCGGTGCAGGTTTGCCCGCTGAACCTTGTTATCGTTGCCTAATATTTGTTGCGCCAGCTCCGCCCCACCATGCCGACGACCACCGACTCGCTACCCGGTCCCGATCAGATCGCCATCACCCTAGCCGGCCTCGGTGCCGGGCTGATCGAGCGCGACAGCGCCGTGCGCCTGTCGCTGCTGGCCGCACTGGCCGGTGAACATGTGTTGCTGATCGGCCCGCCCGGCACGGCCAAGAGTGCGCTGGCGCGACGCCTGCACCGGGTGTTCGACGGGGCGCGTTACTTCGAGCGCCTGCTCACGCGCTTCTCGACGCCCGAGGAACTGTTCGGCCCGCTGTCGCTCAAGGCGCTCGAGCACGATCGCTACGAGCGCCTGATCGACGGCTTCTTGCCCACCGCGGGCATCGCGTTTCTCGACGAGGTGTTCAAGGCCAACTCGGCCATCCTGAATGCCTTGCTCACGCTGCTCAACGAACGCGAGTTCGACAACGGCACCGAACGTATCAGTACACCGCTGGTGGCCGTCGTCGCCGCCAGCAACGAGGTGCCGAGCGACGAGGCGTTACACGCGTTCTACGACCGCTTCCTGGTGCGGGTGCCGGTGGCGCCGGTGGGCGACGCCTCGTTCGGCGCGCTGCTGGCGTTGCAGGACGAACGCCCGCAGGCCGACGAAGTGGGCCATGTGATCGACGGCGCCGAGCCGCTGCATCCAGCGGCGCCCGTCACGGCGCCGCCTGGCGTGATCACCAATGCCCAGCGCCTGGCCCTGGCCGCTGCCGCGCCGGGCGTGGCACTGGGTGAGGATTTCGTCGCCGGTTGTGTGGCGCTGCGCGCCTGGCTGGCCAGACGCAACGCGCCGCTGTCCGACCGGCGCTGGCGCCAGTTCGTGGCGTTGGCGCGCACGGCGGCGGCGAGTGAAGGCCGCGCCGCGCTCGACATCTACGACCTCTGGCTCACGCCCTATGTGGCCAGCCCGCGGCCGGACGACGTGGCGGTGCTCGACGCCTGGTTCGTCGACGAAGCCCTGGCCGCGCCGCCCCAGGCCGCGCCCTGGCTGCAGCGCGCTGTCGAGGCCTTCGAGCAGCAGTTGAGCCTCGAAGAACGCGCGCCCAGCGCAGAAGGCGACGACGCCGCCGGCAAGATGGCGCTGGCCAAGGCCATCGGCATGACGACCAGCAACGCCGCCGGCCAGCGCCATGGCGACGATGGGTCGGGTGGATCGAGCCACGGCGCGCAGCGCATGGTGTCCGAACGCCTCGAAGCCAGCCTGCGCCGGCGCTGGGGCGCTTGCCACATCGAGGCGCGTGTGGCCCAGGTGGCGCAGATCGAGGACGAGGTCAACGCCGCGCTGGCCGAAGTACTGGCGCGCCACCAGGCGCTGCTGCAGACGCTGGCGCCGCGGGTGTGGATGCCGCTGGCCACACGCCAGCGCATCACCGGGCGCATCGAGGCGACCCTGTCGCTGCTGGCGGATTTTTCTGCCCGCCTCACCGCCACCCGGCTAGGGTTTGCGGCGCTGCCGGTCGACGAGGCCAACCCGGGTGATGTGCCGGCGCCGATGACCCCGAAGGCAGAAGAGCCGGTTGCGGCGGTCGACGCGGAGATCGTCGGCGGCTGACCTCGCCCCGTTCGACCGACACAGCCCTCCATGAGTTCACCCAGCCCCGTCAGCGCCAGCCCGGTCGATCCAGCCGCCGGCCCGGCGCCCGAACCCGCAGGTCGCTACGACCAGCCGTACGACCGGCTGGCTGCCCTGCCGCGACCGGTCTGGCTGCCGGCATTGACCGCCGCCGTGGGCAGCCGCGAGCAGCGCCTGGACCATGCACGCGCCTGGTTGGCCGCACTCGACCTGGGCCGCCTGCCCGACGCAACCATCGACTTCGGCGACGGTGAGGCGTGCGCGCCGCTGCGCGCCATCGTCGACGAGCTGGGCCTGCCCAGCCTGGCGCAAGGTGTGGCGACGCTGGCCGAGCAGGTAGTGCGCACGGTGTTGTGGCACCTTGACCTCATCCCTGACCTGATGCCGCGGCTGGATCGCCCGGCCGCCATCGCGCAGGCCACTGCGGAGTTCCGCGAGGCCTGGCGCGTCGACACGGCAGGGCTGGACCACGAGATGGCGCTGCTGCGCGAACTGATCGGTGGTGAACACCTGCACTGGGACGAGATACGCGGCCAGCTGCGCAGCCGTGAATGGCAGGCCGCACGCCGCGCCGCCGAGTTGCTGGCCGATCTGCCGGTGCTGGCCGAGCTGCTGCGCCGTCTGGGCCGCAGCTTGCCGCGTGAACTGGCGCCACCGCGCAAGACGCCCAGGCCCGACGCGGCGGCGGTGCGACTGCCGCTCAAGGCCATCGAGACACGTATCCCGGGTGCGCCGGGCGAGCTGACCGGCATCCATTTCTCGGCCCAGCTCGAACGCATGTTGCCCGGCGAGGCCGCGTTGCTGCGCCACCCCATCGGCCGGCGCCTGTGGCGCGCCCGCCATGCAGAAGGTCGGCTGCTGGCCTTCGACAGCGAAGCCGTGCTGATCGACTGGCGGCCCGACCCCGACTCACCGCTGCGCGCCGCCAGCAGCGAACAGCAGACCCAGCGGCTCGACCGTGGCCCGCTCATCCTGTGCCTGGATACCTCGGGCTCGATGCGCGGCGCGCCCGAACACATCGCCAAGGCCGTGGTCATCGCGGCGCTGCGTGCGGCCCACGGCAACCAGCGCGGCTGCCGGCTCATCGCCTTTGGCGGTCCGGGTGAATTGCTCGAATGTGACCTGGCCGGGCGCGGTGGGCTGAAGGCCCTGCTCGACTTCATGGGCATGGGCTTCGACGGCGGCACCGACATCCAGACGCCGATCGAACGCGCCATCGAGCTGGTGCACGAATCGGCCTGGAACAGCGCTGACCTCGTCATCGTGAGCGACGGCGAATTCGGCTGTGTGCCGGCCACGCTGGCCAGCCTGGACCAGGCGCGCAGCGAACTCGGCCTGCAGATACACGGCATCCTGGTCGGCGACCGCGAGACCATGGGCATGCTTGAGGTCTGCGACGAGATCCACTGGGTGCGTGACTGGCGCCGCCACGGCGAAGACGGCGACACGCGCATCGAGACCCGCCTGGCCAAACCCGTGCACAGCAAGAGCCTGACGGCGCTGTATTTTCCGAATGCCTTGTCGCCCAGGGCGGCCAAGAAGCGCTGAGGAACGATTCCCCATGACGACCGCCGCCCACGAACTGCTGACCCAACTCGAGACGCTGTCGCCGGCCCTCGGCTCGCCGCGCGTGCGCGCGCTGCACCTGCCGCCGCTGCCGGCGGACGGCTCTCGCCGCGGCGAGTTCGCAGCGTTGGAGCTGGACGACGGCGCCGTCGGCCTGGCCTACGTGCTGCTCGAAGGAACCCTTGCCCGCCTGCGCGCCGACGCCGATGGCTGGCAGGCGCGCGTGGCCGGCCGCCCGGCGCTGGACGTAGCTCGCGCCATCACCGGCGCGCCCGGCCTGGACCGCACCATCGGCTGGGCGGCCGCGCACGCCCTGGCCCACAGCCTGGCACGTCGCGTCGACTGGGCGCCACCACCGGCCGGTGATTCACTCGCCGGCCTGGCGCCGGGGCCGGGTGATCACCTCGGCCTGGTGGGCCTGTTCGGCCCGCTGATGGACCGGCTGGTGGCCAGCGGCGCACAAATCACCGTGCTCGAACTACGCGCCGACCTGGCCGGTCGACACGAAGGCTACGAGGTCACACTAGACCCGGCCGCCCTGTCCGCCTGCAACAAGGTGCTGTCCACCGGCACCCTGCTGCTCAACGACACACTCGACGCCGTGCTCGCCCACACCCGCCACGCTCAGCGTGTCGCCCTGGTCGGCCCGACGGTGAGTGGCCTGCCCGACGTGTTGTTCAGCCGCGGTGTCCACGTAGTCGGCGGTACCTGGATCGAGGACGCCACGGCCTTCGTCGACGCCCTGCGCGCCGGCCAGGACCGCGGCGCCTCGGCGCGCAAGTTCACGCTGGAGCGGGGCGACTGGCCGGGCTGGCAGGCCCTGCTGACTCGACTGGGCTGAGCGATCGCATCCGGGCGCGGTCTGCCGCTGTCATCGGTGCCTGGATGGCGCCCAGGCCTTGGCAGCGCGGCCTACAACTTCGTCGGCCAATGCCGCCAGTCGCGCGGCATGTGAGACGACGTCGACGACACCAGCAGCAGCCCCCAGAACAGCCACAACGCCGCAGCTGGTAACAGCACCATCGCCCCGGCCAGCACGAGCTTGACCAGCACGATGGCGCCGGCCAGTTCGTCGAGGCGCACGCGCCGATCAGCCAGTTCCAGCGCCAGCAGTGCCACACCGCTGACCAGCAGCAACAGCCCCGCTTGATGCTGCTGCGCCGGCACGGCGTGCAAGGCCACGGCCAGCCAGCTGACGGCGGCCAGATGGGCACTGCGCAAGGCGACGCCAGCCCAGCGGCGCCAGACGGAAGCCTTGTTGCGAGGGGATGACTTGGGGGGCATGGGCGAAATGTTAAGTAGGGCGGCGGCGCAAGTAGCGAGTGAAGTAGCTCCCTCGTCTGTGACTTTCGGACAAGGGGTACGCCTATCCACTGCAAGATTAATCAGGCTAGGATCGAAGCAAACTTCCAGTCGCAGACTGAGTTCGGACCGTGGATGGTAGGCCTGCTGATGATGTGCTCTTGAAACTTCTAGGCATGGCGCAGAACTACGGCTGCGACATGATGAGTTCTTCGTCACGTGGCGTAGACCATCAGCGTGAATACGGTGGTTGCCGGTCTTTCTACCAACGCGCCTCGCTCATCTGACGATTCCGTGTATTGGCGTTCAACGCGCGTCAGACATCAATCGCATCAAGTCAGTTGGGTTCCATCAGCCTGAGGTTTTTCACTGCGAACCTTTTGTATTTTGGCATCAAGTAGAGCAGCACAGGGAGAGTAGTTTTGCCAAGACCACCACTCATATTTCGTATCGGCATCACTGGCGTTGCAATCGCTCTGGCCGTCGCCCATGTGCTGTGGCCAGACATCAAGCTCGACTCAATCACCATAGCCCTCATGGTAATTGCGCTTGCACCTTGGTTGCAACCCTTATTCAAGTCAATTGAGCTACCTGGTGGGCTCAAGCTTGAGCTTCAAGAGATCAAACAAGAAGTCCAGAATATCGCAGGAGCTGCAGAAAGTGCTGAGACGAAAGCCGACTTTGCTATCTCATCGAACGAATCCGCACGCCGTGCAATTGCTATCCCAAACAAGGCAGAGGCAATTGAGAGGCTATCGCAACTAGCACTCCAGTACAAAGAAATTCGCCTGCAACATTCGAGTGGGGATACACGTACAGCCGCGATGACAAGCATAGTTCGAGAAATGATTGAACTGGCATCGTCAATTCAGGATTTGGACGTTACTGGCATGCTAGATTCCACTGACGAGGGAACTAGGCTCTCCGCATATGCCTACCTATACGCCTGCCCCAAACCAGCGCTACTTAGTGAAATTGTTCGCAGCGTCACATCCGTTGCGAGTAAACCATTTGCTCAGTACTGGGGGCTACTGGCAATCGGCCGGTCCGTTGATCGTCAAATGTCGGCCACAATCCCTGTGAAAGTTCTTGTTGACCTAAAGACATTGTTGCAACGTGTGCCCAAAGGCACCGATAGAGAGCATGAACTGAAGAAGCTTATTGCTTCAATCGAGAATGACATCTAGTGCCCCGCCTCGACCTTCGTTCCCCAGTCAAATTGGCTAAAAGGTACGAGCTCATATTTGGGGATCGATGTTCAATCTCTAGTTGATTCCCTCGCCGATCGATAGTCAAACCGAAGTCGGTCGAACGAGAGTAATATACCAACCAGCAAGACACGCAGTTGTCAAATATGTTGAGCTGGAATTGTGCATGATTTTGACAAACATATGACAAATCCAGTCGCACCAAATCCACCATCGCTACCGCTACCACCACTGCAAGTGCCATTGGTGCCGCTTCCGCCGCCGACAGCCGTGCCCGTTGCGCCTTCAACTATAGGTAGGTCAATGTTTTTCGGGCCGGATTCGGGGGCATGGAAGGAGTTGAAGTCGAATGTCCCGGCAGGTACGGATCCAATCGAGGAACATAAAATTATTGCGGCTGCCAAAGCCGCCAAAGAAGAATTGAAAGACTTGCTGCTTTCGTCTCTACAAATGCAACATGTAGTTGTGCTCGCAGGTAGCGGGACGTCGCTTGGCCCAGTTTCCAAAGGACCATCGATGTGGACGCTTTGGGACCACTGCGTCAATGCCAACCCTGGGGCGGGGGTAGTTGCACGGACGGTTTCGCCAGCAGCCGCAAAGGTGATGGCAGAGATTGACTATGATGTCGCCGCCGGGAAAGATAACATCGAAGCACTCTTGTCGCGTTGCGAAGCTTATCTCCAGGTGAAAAGCAGTGCAGACGTGACTGCTTTCATCAGGGGATCGAAACAGGTGATTCTGGAGAAGTGTTCCGAATTCATCGATCCGGCGGATTCAAACCAGCTGATTGCACATCGCACCTTCCTTCACCGACTTTCTCGCCGTCGGGTCCGCGATTCCCGACTGAAACTATTTACAACTAACTACGACTTGTGTTTCGAGACTGCAGCAGGACGGCAAGGCTTGGTAGTTCTTG
Organism: Candidatus Intricatilinea gracilis; assembly: GCA_016702605.1. Taxonomy (GTDB): domain Bacteria; phylum Pseudomonadota; class Gammaproteobacteria; order Burkholderiales; family Burkholderiaceae_C; genus Sphaerotilus; species Sphaerotilus gracilis. The sequence continues at coordinate 367,869 of JADJDQ010000001.1, read as the reverse complement.
ATGGTTTTTCGTTCACGCAGCCGCGACAGTTTGATCCCCGCTTCTTCCTGTATGACATCGTCCGCAGGCCAACCACCGGAGATGAAGTTGGGACCCCCCTTGAAGGGGTCTTCCATATCTATAAGCTTCATGGGTCGGTGAACTGGTCCCGGCAGGGTGACAATGAAATCGAAGTGGAATCGAAGCCGACTCCAGATTCTGCCTGCTTGATTTATCCGGCAAAGGGGAAGTATCAGCAATCCTACGTTCAACCCCATTTGGAATTGGTATCTCAGTATTTCTCGGCACTCCGCGAACCCAATACCTGTCTAATTGTTACGGCTTTTGGTTTTAATGACGACCATTTGTCCGAACCAATCCTCGCCGCTGTGCGGACCAATCCTCACCTACGCTTAATCATCGTCAACCCATCAGCCGATGACCTCACTGCGCGGCCGAAAGAGAAGAACAAGTACTGGGAAACATTGTTCAGCTTGGCCAAGCAGGGTGACGACGTTTGGCTGATTAACGCCAACTTCGGCGATTTCGCAGAAATGATCCCCGACCTCAAGTCCCTGACACCCGCACAGCGTCTGACTCGGGACATCAAGCTACTGGCAGGCACCCGATGAGCCGGTCACCCAACATTGAGGAGACGTTTCCGCGTGGGCTTCTCCGCCCCGAACTATTCATTGGGGTTTTGTCCTCTGTCTCCGCTCAAGCGGTACGATTTAATTTGAATGACGCTGGATCGCCAAGTGGTGTGCATTTTCTCGGCGGTCGCTATGGTAAGGGCGAGGTTGGTGAGTTTGTGTTGATCGAAGGTCAGACCAATCTACTGCTCGGCCGGGTCGTCGAAGTCCATCTGCCGGAATCGGAACGGCGCTCAGTCGATGTATCCCATTCGAAGGTCATGGGCCTCGACGCGGTGGGAACGATTCAACTCTTGGGTTCCGTCGCGATGGATTCACTACACATCACTGCTGGAGTTGAATCCTATCCTCGCCTTGGAGACCGAATCTATGCTGCGCCGCACAGCTTTGTTGCCGAGTTGCCAAGTTTAATGGAGCCGGAAGGAAGTCCCGAGAGCAAGGTCCTCCTGAAGCTGGGTTCCATTGATGTTGCGTTGGAAAGTGCAGTTTCGATCAGGCCCGAAAAATTGTTTGGGCGTCATTGCGCGATTCTCGGGACCACCGGGGGCGGCAAGAGCTGGACGACCGCGCGCATCATCGAGGAGTGCATGCAGTACAAGACCAAGATCATCCTCCTCGATGCGACTGGTGAGTATCGGGGCTTTACAGGTCCATTCATTGCAAACTATCATCTTGGGAAACCTATCAACAAGGCTACCGATTCGCAGGAACGTTCACTTCCTCCAACTAGTTTCGTAGAGTCTGACTTTGTCGCCCTATTCGAGCCCGCTGGGAAAGTGCAGGGGCCAAAAATGCGTGCTGCGATGCGTAGCCTTCGATTGGCGAAACTGGCGCCCGTCATTGCGACGAAAGGGATCATCAAGAAGATTGACCAGTCTAAAGTGGCGGTAACTACAGAGGAACAGAAGCCCGGCGTATCCGAAAAACTTGACGATCCCAGTCAGGCGTTTGATGTGAAAATGCTCGTCGCTCAAATTGAGCAGGAATGTGTGTATCCGGATGGGAAAGATTGGACAAAGAAGCCGCCAGTGTCGGACATCTCAAGATGGGGCGGCGAATCTGGCGATTTTTCCTACTGCCTTTCTCTTGTTTCACGCATCAATGCAGTTCTCATATCTCCAGCCTTGGCTTGTGTTTTCAAATCTACGGACACGGCGTTGACGACTGCGATTGATGAGTTCGCCACGAACGACATGCGGCTGTTTCGGATCTGCCTAAGTGGCGTTGCATACGAGTTCAAAGCTCGTGAAATTGTCGCAAACGTCATCGGAAGACATTTGCTAAATAGGGCACGGGCCGGTGCGTTCGCATCTTCGCCAGTCGTTGTTATAGTCGACGAGGCACACAATTTCCTGGGAAGACAAATAGGCGGCGAGGACGCCGTCGCGCGGCTTGATGCCTTTGAATTGATCGCGAAGGAAGGCCGGAAGTTTGGTTTGAACATTTGCCTGACCACACAGCGGCCACGCGACATTACAGAGGGTGTATTGAGCCAGATGGGAACGCTCATTGTTCACCGGCTAACGAATGATCGCGACCGGGAGGTGGTTGAGCGAGCCTGCGGAGAAATTGACCGTTCCGCTTCCTCGTTTCTTCCAAATTTGAAGCCAGGAGAAGCGGCAATCCTCGGAGCTGATTTCCCGATACCATTGACGATTCAGGTCTTTCCACCTGAGGCCAAGCCGAAGTCAGACGGGCCAAACTATCAACAGTGCTGGAAAATCGATCTGCCAGTGTGATATTCCAAACTGCGTACAGAGTCCCAACAATAGGTCGCGTCTGCGGGCCAAGTGGCAAAATGTAGTACTGGCAGCGTAGATGAGGGATGCGCCATGAACACCGTCAAAGAAATCAGTGTCGTCCTGCCGACCGAAATGGTCGCAGTGATCCGTGGTGTTGTGGCCAGTGGCGAGTTCGCGTCCAGCATCGAGGTAGTTCAGGACGCGGTCGACGCTTGGGGCGTCGACGCCTTGTAGGGGCAGAGTCAGCAGCGTCTTCCTTGCGCCCTTTGTGGGACGAGGCGGTCGCCGATCCGTTGGCGGGAGTGGCGGCAGACGAGGTGCTCGACCGGTTGGAGCGCAAGTGCGAGGCGATGGCTGCCGCTGCCAACAAGGAGTCGAGTTGATCGAAAGGGTGGTGCACGGTCGCCGCGACCTGCCGACCCGGTTCGATCCGGGCTGGGTGCAAGTGGCTGGGTTAACGACATCCTGAATCCGCCAGTCAATTTTCATGAATTTACCTGAGTGATCGCGGCTTCTACATTGGCTGCCATCGGCACACGGCAGGGCTTGACGGACCAAGCATCCCGCCCGCCCGCCGGCCCAGCCAACGCCACTCAGGAGCTCTCATGGACCAATCGAATCGATATGCCGACCTCAGCTTGCGCGAAGACGAGCTGATGAAAGGTGGCAACCACATCCTGGTGGCCTACAAGATGAAGCCCAAGTCGGGGCACGGTTATCTGGAAGCGGCGGCGCACTTTGCGGCCGAGTCGTCCACCGGCACCAATGTCGAGGTGTCGACCACCGACGAGTTCACCAAGGGTGTGGACGCGCTGGTCTATCACATCGACGAGTCCACCGAGGAGATGCGCATCGCGTATCCGCTCGACCTGTTCGACCGCAACATCACCGACGGCCGGATGATGATGGTGTCGTTCCTGACGCTGGCGATCGGCAACAACCAGGGCATGGGCGACATCCAGCACGCCAAGATCTACGACTTCTGGATGCCGCCGCGCGCCATCCAGCTGTTCGATGGCCCGGCCAAGGACATCAGCGACATGTGGCGTGTGCTGGGCCGCCCGGTGGTCGACGGCGGCTACATCGCCGGCACCATCATCAAGCCCAAGCTGGGCCTGCGCCCCGAACCCTTCGCGGCGGCGGCCTACCAGTTCTGGCTGGGCGGCGACTTCATCAAGAACGACGAGCCGCAGGGCAACCAGACCTTTGCGCCGATGAAGAAGACCATCCCGCTGGTGGTCGACGCCATGAAGCGCGCGATGGACAAGACCGGCGAGGCCAAGCTCTTTTCGGCCAACATCACCGCCGACGACCACTACGAGATGCTCGCCCGCGGCGAATTCATCCTGCGCGAGTTCGGGCCGGACGCCGACAAGGTGGCCTTCCTGGTCGACGGTTATGTGGGCGGCCCGGGCATGATCACCACGGCACGTCGCAACTTCCCCAACCAGTACCTGCACTACCACCGCGCCGGCCACGGTGCCGTCACCAGCCCGAGCGCCAAGCGCGGCTACACGGCCTATGTGCTGGCCAAGATGAGCCGGCTGCAAGGCGCCAGCGGCATCCACGTGGGCACCATGGGCTACGGCAAGATGGAAGGCGAGAAAGACGACCGCGCCATCGCCTACATCATCGAGCGCGACAGCTACACCGGCCCGGCCTATCACCAGGAGTGGTACGGCATGAAGCCCACCACCCCCATCATCAGCGGCGGCATGAATGCGTTGCGCCTGCCGGGTTTCTTCGAGAACCTGGGCCACGGCAACGTCATCAACACCGCCGGTGGCGGCAGCTACGGCCACATCGATTCACCCGCCGACGGTGCGCGTTCGCTGCGGCAGGCTTATGACTGCTGGAAGGCCAAGGCAGACCCGATCGAATGGGCCAAGGAGCACCGCGAGTTCGCGCGTGCGTTCGATTCGTTCCCGAAGGATGCGGACGCGATCTTCCCGGGGTGGCGCGACAAGCTGGCTGGGGTGCATCGTTGAGATGCCGGTGAGAGTGGCGCGGGGACAAGGCCGCCGGGTGGCCGACTGCGTTCATGCCCGGGGGCAGAGCCCCGGGCGTTCGCCAGGCACAAACAGTCCCCCGGACTGCTTGTGTCCGGGCTCACTCACCCGGACCGGCCTGCGGCCGTCACCTCCTTCTTTACTTCACTCCGTCGGCCACCCGACGCCCTTGTCCTGGCACGAGGTGGGAACTGAAATGACCGCAGCACTCGCCGCCTGGCGTATTTCCGAGGAGCCGTATTACGCGCCGCAGGGCGATGAGGTGGCGTTGTTCGAGGCCGCCTACGCTGGTCGGCTGCCGGTGATGGTGAAGGGGCCGACGGGCTGCGGCAAGTCGCGTTTCGTCGAGTACATGGCCTGGAAGCTCGGTCGCCCGCTCGTCACGGTGGCCTGCAACGAGGACATGACAGCGGCCGATCTGGTCGGGCGTTTTCTGCTCGAACCCGGCGGCACACGCTGGCAGGACGGCCCGCTCACCGTGGCCGCTCGCCACGGCGCCATTTGTTACCTGGACGAGGTGGTCGAGGCGCGACAGGACACCACCGTCGTCATCCACCCGCTCACCGACTATCGCCGCACCCTGCCGCTGGACAAGAAGGGTGAACTGGTCAAGGCGCATGCCGATTTCCAGCTCGTCATCTCGTACAACCCGGGCTACCAGAGCCTGATGAAGGACTTGAAGACGTCGACCCGGCAGCGTTTTGCCGCGCTGGACTTCGACTATCCAGCCCCCGAGCTCGAAGCCGCCATCGTGGTGCGCGAGACCGGCTTGCGCGCCGATCTGGCCGCCGCCCTGGTGCAGGTGGCTGCTGCGGCGCGTCGGCTCAAGGGCCACGGTCTGGACGAAGGCATCTCGACGCGCCTGCTCGTCTACGCCGGCCAGCTGATCGCCCAAGGTGTGGCGCCGCGCGACGCCTGTCGCATGGCCATGGTGCGGCCCATCACCGACGACGCCGACATCCGCGCGACGCTGGACCACGCCATCGACGCGCTGCTGGTGGCCTGAGCGGCGGGCCCGCGCCATGACGCCCCCGCCAGCCTGGCCCGCTCCGTCAGCCAGCGCCTTCCCGGCCTACGGCCGACGCCCTGATCTGCCCGCGGCCGATCGCTCTGCCCTGCGCCACGCGGCGCTGCGCGAGCGGCTGGACTGTCGTTTCGACGCCGTCGACGGTGTGTTCGACGACTGTTTGGACGAGGCGAACCGTGTGCTCAGCCCTGGCGGCATCGACGCTTATCTGGCACACGCACGCTGGCTTGGCAAGCTGGGCCGAGGGCCTGAGCCGCTGCTGGCGTTCCTCGAAGCCTGGCCCAGTGTGGCCGCGCTGGCTGGCGAGGCCACGCTGCCGGCGCTGGCGCAGGCGACTCAGGCCTTTCAGAAATCGCCCAATGGCCGCGCCATTGCGCCGCTGCTGCACAGCCTGGTGGCGGTGGCGCGGCGGCTGCGTTCGCCCGAGTCGATGGCGCAATACCTCGAGCTGACGGTCGAACTGATGCGCCGCACCAGCATCTCGATCCACGGCCATCACGCCACCGAGCCCAGCCCCGGCCTGCCGACCTTTCTGGCGCGTGCCCCCGAACTCGTCGCCCTGGTGCCGCTGGACGGCCTACGCCGCTGGCTGAACGAAGGCCTGCGCCTGCACGGCAGCCATCCGCAGCGCCAGATCGAGTTTCTCGACCTGGCCACACCCGACAGCCGCGCGCTGCTGCAACGCGAGCGCCAAGGCACGTTGCTGGTCGACGTCGAGCGCCGCCTGGACCTGACGTTGCGCGGCCTTTGGGGCGAACCCGTGCCGCTGGTGCCCTATCCGGTGCAGGACGCCGTGCATGGTGAGGCCCAGGGCATGTCGTCCGGTGCAGCCGACGACCGCAGCAGCACCACCGTCACCCAACCCTATGCCAGCGACGACGGCTGGCGCCTGCCCGAAGTGCTGCGCGACCACCTGGGCGTGAGCGGCCTCGACCGGTACCGCGCGATGCTCGCCCACCTGGCCGGCCACCGGCGCTGGAGCCAGCCGCAGGTGGCCGACAACCTCAGCCCGCTGCAGCGCCTGGCGGTGGAATGTGTCGAGGACTGTCGTATCGACCACCTGGTGCTGCGCCAGTACCCCGGCCTGCGCCGCGTGCTGCTGGCGCTGCACCCCGCACCGCGCGAGGACGCCTGCGATCCCGAGACCGAGTCGTGCCTGCGTCACCGCCTGGTCTGCCTGTCGCGCGCGCTGCTCGACGGTGATCACCCCTACCGCGACCCGGCACTGCTCGACTGCCGCGAGCGTTTTCTGGCGGCGCTGCAGGGCGGCGAGTCGTCCACCCGCGAGATGGCCACGCTGGCGCTGGACTGGGCCACCCGCACACGCCGCCAGAGCGACCAGCGCGCGGCCGTGCGTTTCGACGACACCCAAGTCGACTACCGCGACGACAACCGCCAGCTCTGGACTTTCATCGAAGACGGCGACGAAGAAGACAACGCGCCGCGCCAGACCCAGCGCAGCGCCGTCGACGAAGGTGGCCTGCCGCCGCGCCACTACCCCGAGTGGGACGAGGCCACCCGCACCCTGCGCCCCGACTGGGCCAGCGTCTACGACACGCTGCAGCCCTCCGGCCAGGCGTCCGACATCGACCAGCTGCTGGCGCGCCACGCCGCCGCCGCGCGCCACCTCAAACGCCTGCTCGACCTGCTCAAGCCGCAGGACCGCACCCGCCTGCGATACCAGGAGCAGGGCACCGAGCTCGATCTGGACGTGGCCATCCGTGCCCTCACCGACTGGCGCGCCGGCGCCCAGCCCGACCCGCGCATCCACATGAGCAGCCGAACCGACGGGCGCGACATCGCCGTGCTGCTGCTCATCGATCTCTCGGCCTCGGTCAACGACAAGGTGGCGGGCACGGACGAGACGGTGCTCAGCCTCAGCCGCGCCGCCGTCGCCTTGCTGGCCTGGGCCATCGACCAGCTGGGCGATCAGCTCGCCATCGCCGGCTTTCATTCCAACACCCGCCACGAGGTGCGATACCTGCACATCAAGGGTTTCGTCGAAGCCTGGGACGACCTGCCCAAGGCCCGCCTGGCCGGCGCGACCGGCGCTTTCTCCACCCGCATGGGTGCCGCGCTGCGCCACGCCGGCCACCTGCTCAGCGGCCGCCAGGCCGACAAGAAACTGCTGCTCGTGCTGACCGACGGCCAACCCGCCGACGTCGACGTCACCGACCCCCACCACTTGCCTGCCGACGCCGCCCAGGCCGTGCGCGAACTCGATCGCCAGGGCCTGTACACCCACTGCATCAGCCTGGACCCCAAGGCCGACGACTACGTCGGGCGGATCTTCGGCAAGCACTGGACCGTGATCGACCGCGTCGCGCAACTGCCGCAGCGGCTGCCGGAGTTGTTCTTGTCGCTGACGAAGTGAGTGGCGAGGCCGCGCGATTGGTTGCCCGAATCGCCACGCTGGCGCCCTCTGCTCAGAGTCTCTGGGTGGCGCTGACGAGCAGATGCAGGATCAGGCCGACAAGCCCGCCCACCAGCGTGCCGTTGATGCGGATGAACTGCAGGTCGCGCCCCACCGCCAGTTCCAGTCGATCCGTCATTTCTTCTTTCGACCAGTCATCGATCTGGGCCTGGATGAAGGCCGCGACCTTGCCGCGGTTGTCGATGATGAGCGGGATGGCTGCGGCTTCCATGGCGTCGTTGATCCAGGCGCGCGTGGCGGCGTCTGCGGTGAGGCCGGCGCCCCACTCCGTGGCGATGCGGGCGGCGTGACGGCCCAGGGCCGGGTTCTGGTGGGCAAGGTCGTCGCTGAGCCAGGTTCTGAGTTCGTCCCAAAGGCCTTCGAATGCGGCCTGCAGTCGGGGGTTCTCAAGGGTGATGGCCTGGAAGTTGCGCAGGTGCTGTCCTAGTTCTGGGTCGGTCTCGAGTTGCAGCAGCCAATGGGCGATGTGGTCGTCGAAACGCAGGCGCAGTGGGTGTTGCGGGTCCTTGGCGGCCGCGTCGATCAGGTTTTTCAGGCCGTTGCGGATGCGGGTGGTGGCCGTGCCCTTGAGCAAGGCGAGCAGCCTGTTGTCGAGTACCGAATCGATGGCGGCGCCGAGGGTGGCATCGGCGCCTTCGCTGTCCAGCCACTCGTGGGTGGCCTGCAGTGCCCAGTCCAGCCAGGCGTGGTGGCGCTTCTCGGCCATCAGGTCGAGGCCGAATCCGGCCACCGGGCCGGCGAGGTCGACGGCCTGCAAGCGCTTGGTGATCGCCGTGCGCAACATGGCGCGGATCTGCTTGTCGTCGACCGACGCCAGGATCTGGCGTGTCGCTGCCGTCAGCAACTTGCCGAGTTTGTCGGCGTTGTGCGGCTTGACCAGCCACTCGGAAAGTCTGGTCGCCGTGTCGAAGCTGCGGATGCGCGCAACGATGGTGTCGACGGTCACGAAGTGTGATTCGACGAACTCACCCAGGCTGCGGGCAATCTCGTCCTTCTTGTTCGGGACGATGGCGGTGTGCCAGATCGGCAGCCCCAGCGGACGGCGAAACAGCGCCACCACGGCAAACCAGTCGGCCATGGCGCCGACCATCGCGGCTTCGGCAAACGCCCTGACATAGCCCCAGGCGGGGTGGGAGCCAAGATGGGCATGGGCCAAGGCGAACAGTCCGGTCATCAGCACCAGCAGACCCGTGGCGGCCCAGCGCATGGTGGTGAGCCGCTGCCGCTGGCGCGTCTCACGCAGCCGTCGCGCTGCGTCGGCTGCCTCAGTGTCGCCTGGCATGTGGTGGCTCGCTTGGTGGGGGGGGCTCGATCGGTCACCCGAAGACCGGGTGGACACGTCGCCGGTTCACGCCGGTGCAGCAGGCGCTGCCGGCCATCCAGCAGTTTTACCTGTCGCCAGCGGGGCAACCGGCGCACTGGTCCTGACCCACGGCCGGTCATGTTCAGCCAGATAGGCTTCGCCGACTTCCATCAGGAAGTAGCGGAAAGCCTCGGCAGAGGGCGAGAGCAGGCGCGACTGCAGGTTGACGACGTTCCAGGCGCGCACGACTGGGCAGCCCTGCACGGGCAGGATCTCCACCAAGCCGGCCGTCAGTTCCAGCCCCAGGGTGTGCAGCGAGAGGAAACCCATGCCCATGCCGGCCATCACGGCTTGTTTGATGGTCTCGTTGCTGGGCATGACCATGTCGATGTTGGGCTCGACTCGGTGTTCGGCAAAGAAGCGGTCCATCAGCGCGCGGGTGCCGGATGCCGGCTCGCGCACGATGAGCGGGTAACGCTCCAGGTCGGCGACGCTCACCTCGCCGTGTGCCAGCAGCGGGTGGCCGGGTGGTGCGATGAACACATGCGGGTGTGCCGCAAACGGCTCGGCGCGGCAGGCCAGTTCGCGCGGCGGGCGGCCCATGATGGCCAGGTCGACGTCGGCGCTGTGCATCAGCGCGACCAGTTCTTCGCGGTTGGCGCTCACGCTCAGCCGCACCTCGACGCCAGGGTGTTCCTCGCGGAATTTGCCCAGCAGGCGTGGCACGAAGTATTTGGCCGTGCTGACCATGCCCACGCTGAGCACGCCGGTCTCGAGCTTGCGAAAGCGCGACATCGCGTCGTCCGCCTCCTTGAGTGTGGCGAGCATGCGCCGGGCGTAGACCAGAAAGTACTCACCCGCCGTGGTGAGCGAGACCTTGCGTCCGGCGCGGTCGAACAAGGGCAGTTCGATGGCGCCTTCCAGCTCCTTGACCTGCATGGTCACCGCGGGCGGCGTGAGGTGCAGCACCTCGGCGGCACGCACGAAGCTGAGGTGCCGGGCGACCTCGGTAAAAACGCGCAGTTGGCGGAAGGTGATGGTCTTCATTCAGCGAATCTGAATCACAACCCAAAGATTGGTGAATTTACCTTATATGTGCCGCCGCATAAATTGAGGCCCAACGGTGCAAAAAGCCCCTGTCAAGCACCCAGAAAACGCCGCCGACCTCGCCGATCCCACCGCCGAACCCTGCGCCGATCAGCCGCCCCGAACACGTCCCCACCGAGCCCAAGATCATGACCTTCCGTATCGCCCCCAGCATCCTCTCGGCCGACTTTGCCCGCCTGGGCGAGGAGGTGAAAGACGTGCTGGCCGCGGGCGCGGACTGGATCCACTTCGACGTGATGGACAACCACTACGTGCCCAACCTCACGTTCGGGCCGATGGTGTGCCAGGCGCTGAAGAAACACAGCATGAAGAACGGCCAGCCCGCACCCATCGACGTGCACCTGATGGTGCAGCCGGTGGATGACCTGGCGGTGGCCTTCGCCAAGGCGGGTGCCGATCTGGTGAGTTTTCACCCCGAGGCTAGCGCCCATGTGGACCGCACGCTGCAGCTCATCAAGGGCGCGGGTTGTCAGGCGGGCCTGGCCTTCAACCCGGCGACCAATCTGGATGTGCTGGAGTACGTGATCGACCGCGTCGACCTCATCCTGATCATGAGCGTCAACCCGGGTTTTGGCGGCCAGAGTTTCATCGACAGCGCGCTGCGCAAGATCGAACAGGCCCGCAAGATCATCGACCGCACGGGCCGGGACATCCGCCTGGAAGTGGACGGCGGCATCAAGGTCGACAACATCCGCCGGGTGGCCGATGCAGGCGCCGACACCTTCGTGGCCGGCAGCGCCATCTTCGGTCAGCGCGACTACCGCGGCGTGATCGACGCGATGCGCGACGCCCTGGGCAGCGGGCCAGGCCGCTGAGCCGCGATACCCCAACGACGAGCAAGCCGCTGAGCCCAGGCCACCACCGAGCCCCAAGCGAGCTAGCCCCAAGAACACCAACTCCTCCGAGAGCCCCACCATGACCATGTCCAACCGCTCCACGCTGACGCAGTACCTGATCGAGCAGCGGCGTCGTTTCCCGTCCGCCAGTGGCGATCTGAACGGCCTCATCCTCGATGTGGCCCTGGCCTGCAAGGAGATCGCTCGTATCGTCGCCTTCGGCGAACTGGGCCAGGCCGCCAGCCGCACCGAGGCCGCCAAGGTGGTGGGCGGCAACGTCAACGTGCAGGGCGAGGTGCAAAAGCCGCTGGACGTGGTGAGCAACGACATCTTCATGCGCCGCAACGAATGGGGCGGTTACCTGGCCGGCATGGCGTCCGAGGAGATGGACGACGTGAGCCCCATCCCCGAGAGTTTTCCGCGCGGCAAGTACCTGCTGGTGTTCGACCCGCTCGACGGCTCGTCGAACATCGACGTCAACGTGTCGGTGGGCAGCATCTTCTCGATCCTGCGGGCGCCCGACGAGGTGGCCAGTGGCCAGCGCCCGCTCACCGAGGCCGACTTCCTGCAGACCGGCGCCGTGCAGGTGGCCGCGGGTTATGCGCTCTACGGCCCGACCACCATGTTCGTGCTGACGGTGGGCAGTGGTGTCGCTGGTTTCACGCTCAACCCGAATCTGGGCGAGTTCATGCTCACCCACCCGGACATCCGGGTCGCCGAAGACACCCACGAGTTCGCCATCAACGCCAGCAACAGCCGCTTCTGGGAGCCGCCGGTGAAGCGCTACGTGGACGAGTGCCTGGCCGGCTCCACCGGGCCGCGCGGGCGCGACTTCAACATGCGCTGGATCGCCAGCATGGTGGCCGAGGCGCACCGCATCCTCATGCGCGGCGGTGTGTTCATGTACCCGCGTGACCTCAAGGACCCGTCCAAGCCCGGGCGCCTGCGCCTGCTGTACGAGGCCAACCCGATCGGCTTCATCATGGAACAGGCGGGTGGTCGCGCCAGCACCGGTCGCCAGCCCATGCTGGGTGTCAAGCCCACCGCGCTGCACCAGCGCATCGGCCTGGTGTTCGGCTCGAAGAACGAAGTCGAACGCATCGAGCGTTACCACCGCGAGCCGTCGTCGCGCGAGAGTGTCACGCCGCTGTTCGTCGAGCGCAGCCTGTTCAGGGATTGACGCCAGGTCGACCCGCGATCCACGCGCGCCTGCGTCCACCCACCAGATTCAAGCCTCAGGAGAATCAACCATGTCAGAACGTCATCCCATCATCGCCATCACGGGCTCGAGTGGTGCCGGCACCACCTCGGTGACACGCACCTTCGACAACATCTTCCGCCGCGAGGGGGTGAAGGCCGCCGTCATCGAAGGTGACAGCTTCCACCGCTACGACCGCAAGGAAATGAAAGTGCGCCAGGCCGAGGCCGAGAAGCAGGGCAACCGCAACTTCAGCCACTTCGGCCCCGAGAACAACCTGTTCGCCGAGCTCGAACAGCTGTTTCACGCCTACGGCGAAACCGGCACCGGCAAGCGCCGCAAATACCTGCACGACCCCGAGGAAGCCGCCCCCTACAAGCAAGAGCCCGGCACCTTCACACCCTGGGAAGACGTGCCCAGCGGCACCGATCTGCTGTTCTACGAAGGCCTGCACGGTGCCGTGGTGACACCCGAGATCAACATCGCCCGCCACCCGGATCTGCTGATCGGCGTGGTGCCGGTGATCAACCTCGAGTGGATACAAAAGCTCTACCGCGACAAGAAGATGCGTGGCTACAGCACCGAGGCGGTGACCGACACCATCCTGCGTCGTATGCCCGACTACGTGAACTACATCTGCCCGCAGTTCACCCATACCCATGTGAACTTCCAGCGTGTGCCGTGTGTGGACACCAGCAACCCGTTCATTGCACGCGACATCCCCTCGCCCGACGAAAGCATGGTGGTGATCCGTTTCTCCAACCCCAAGGGCATCGACTTCCAGTACCTCATGAACATGATCAAGGACAGCTTCATGTCGCGCGCCAACACCGTCGTGGTGCCCGGCGGCAAGATGGAGCTGGCCATGCAGCTGATCTTCACGCCCTTCATCTGGCGAATGATGGAACGCCGCAAACGCGCCCTTGGGGCGCTGTAAGCCCCGCGCGGACGGCTACATCACGACACGGTCCAGGCGGGCCGGGCGACACGAGACACGCCCCCGAACGCCTGGCCCCTCCAGAACGAACCCTCGAACGAGGAATACCTCGATGAACGCTCCCCAGACCCTGGCCGCCGACATGGCCAATTCCCTGCGCGCCCTGGCGATGGACGCGGTGCAGAAAGCCAATTCGGGCCATCCCGGCGCCCCCATGGGCATGGCCGAGATGGCGGTGGCCTTGTGGAGCCGCCATCTGCGCATCGACCCCGCGGACACGGCCTGGCCGGATCGCGACCGTTTCGTGCTGAGCAACGGCCACGCCTCGGCGCTGCTGTATTCGCTGCTGCACCTCACTGGCCACGACCTCGGCATCGACGACCTCAAGTCCTTCCGCCAGTTGCACAGCCGCACGGCCGGGCACCCCGAGGTCGGCATCACGCCGGGTGTCGAGACCACGACCGGTCCGCTCGGTCAGGGCCTGACCAATGCGGTCGGCATGGCCTTGGCCGAAAAGCTGCTGGCCACCGAGTTCAACCGCCCCGGCCATGAGCTGATCGACCACCACACCTATGTCTTCATGGGTGACGGCTGCCTGATGGAAGGCATCAGCCAGGAGGCCATCTCGCTGGCCGGCGTGTGGGGCCTGAACAAGCTCATCGCGCTGTACGACGACAACGGCATCAGCATCGACGGCGCCGTGACCGGCTGGTTCCGCGACGACACCGCCGCACGTTTCAGGGCATGCGGCTGGAACGTGGTCGGCCCGGTCGATGGCCATGACGTCGATCAGGTCGACAACGCCATCACCGACGCGCAAGGCAGCACCGACAAACCCACCCTCATCATCTGCAAGACGGCCATCGGCAAAGGCTCGCCCAACCGTGCCGGCAGCGCCAAGGCGCACGGCGAACCACTCGGCGCCACCGAGATTGCCGCCACCCGTGCGGCCATCGGCTGGCCGCATGCACCGTTCGAGGTGCCTGACACGCTGCGTGCCGCGTGGGATGCGCGTGAACGCGGCGCTTCACAACACCGACGCTGGAGCGAGCGGCTGGCGGCCTACCGGGCCGAGTTCCCGGCCCAGGCGGCCGAGTTCCAACGCCGCATGCGGGGTGATCTGCCGGTCAACGTCGAGGTAACGCTGCTCGAACTGATGGGCAAATTCGGCCAGTCGCGCGACAACGTCGCCACCCGCAAGGCATCGCAGCAGGCACTCGCCGTGCTGGGCCCGGCCCTGCCCGAACTGCTGGGCGGCAGCGCCGACCTGACCGGCTCCAACCTCACCGACTTCCCCGGCTGCGGCGCGGTCAAGGCCGGCGACATGACCGGCCGCCACGTCAACTACGGCGTGCGCGAGTTCGGCATGGCCGCCATCATGAACGGTGTGGCGCTGCACGGCGGCTACATCCCCTACGGCGGCACCTTCCTGACCTTCAGCGACTACAGCCGCAACGCGGTGCGTATGGCCGCACTCATGAAGTTGCGGGTGGTGCATGTGTTCACCCACGACTCGGTCGGCCTGGGTGAAGACGGCCCGACCCACCAGCCGGTGGAACATGCGGCCAGCCTGCGCCTCATTCCGAATCTGGACGTGTGGCGCCCCTGTGATGCAGCCGAGACGGCGGTGGCCTGGAGCCACTCGCTGCAACGCCGCTCGGGGCCGAGTGCGCTGCTGTTGTCGCGCCAGAACCTGCCGGCGCAATCGCGTGCGCCCGAGCAGGTGGTCGCCATCCTGCGTGGAGGGTATGTGCTGAGCGACCGTGTGCAGGCGCAGGCGTCCATCCTGGCCACTGGGTCCGAAGTTGGCCTGGCGATGGCCGCGCAAGCGCTGCTCGACGAGCGAGGCATCGCCGTGCGGGTGGTGTCGCTGCCGTCGACGAGTGTGTTCGACCGCCAGGACGCCGCCTATCGCGACGAGGTGCTGGGCCGCGGCCTGCCGCGTATCGGCGTTGAAGCCGGCGTGTCGCGCTGGTGGGGGCAATACGGTTGTGTGGCCGCGCTGGGCATCGACAGCTTCGGTGAATCGGGCCCGGGCAATGCAGTGTTCGAGCACTTCGGCTTCACCGCCGAGGCATTGGCCGATCGTGTGGCACGTGAGTGCGACGAGTCGCGCCGGCTGGTGCGCTCGGGCAACTGAGCCGCACTTCACATCCCTCGACTCCACCTGCATCGGGCAAGCCTCACCATGATCCGCGCGCTCAGTTTCGATCTCGACGGCACCCTGGTCGACACGGCCGGCGAGATCGCCCAGGCGGTCAATCTCACACTGGTCGAATTCGACATCGCCCCACGCCCACAGGCCGAAGTCACCGGCCTCATCGGCAACGGCTTGCGGGAGCTGATGTTGGGTCTGATGGCGCGCATCCTGCTCGAACAGCCCCCACTGGCCGACCGTGTGCACGTGGACCGCGTGCTTTCCCGTGTGGGCGAGCAATACGCCGCCTGCGTCGGCCTCAGCGCCCAGGCCTACCCCGGCGCGTTGCAGGCGCTGCGCGACCTGCGTGCGGCCGGCATACGCACCGCCTGTGTCACCAACAAGGACGGCGCCTACACCCACAAGCTGCTGGTCGCGACCGGTCTGCACGAGTTGCTCGACCTGGTGATAGCCGGCGACACACTGGCGCAGCGCAAGCCGCACGGCTCGGTGCTGCGCAGCGCGGCGGCCAGCCTGAAGGTAGGCCCCGATGCGCTGGTGCATGTGGGTGATTCACGCACCGACATCGAAGCCGCCCGCAACGCCGGTGTCGCCGCCTGGGCCGTGCCTTATGGCTACAACGGCGGTGAGCCGGTGGAACTGGCGCGGCCTGACCGCCTGTTCGACAACCTGGCCGATGTGGCTGCCCATGTGCTGAGCTTGCGCCCGGAACTGGCCGCCTGACGTCCGGCCCTACGCAGTGGCTCCTCGCCGCAGGGCTGGCGACGCAGTTTGGTGAATACACCTCGCCTTCAATGGCGCTGGGCCCGGTCCCTGGCATGGCCGACAAGTCTTCTTCCTGCTTTTTCATCCACCTCACTTCTTCATGACCATGACCATCAAGATCGGCATCAATGGCTTCGGCCGCATCGGCCGCATGGTGTTCCGCGCCGCGGTGCAGAACTTCAACGACATCGAGATCGTCGGCATCAACGACCTGCTCGAGCCCGACTACCTGGCCTACATGCTCACCTACGACAGCGTGCATGGCCGCTTCAAGGGTGAGGTCTCGGTCGACGGCAACACGCTGGTGGTCAACGGCAAGAAGATCCGCCTGACCGCCGTGAAGAACCCGGCCGAGCTGAAGTGGGACGAGGTCGGTGCCGACATCGTCGTCGAATCGACCGGCCTGTTCCTGACCAAGGAAAGCGGCGAAGCCCACCTGAAGGCTGGCGCCAAGAAGGTCATCTTCTCGGCACCCAGCAAGGACGACACGCCGATGTTCGTCTTCGGCGTCAACGACAAGACCTACGCTGGCCAGGCCATCATCAGCAACGCCAGCTGCACCACCAACTGCCTGGCCCCGGTGGCCAAGGTGCTCAACGACAAGTGGGGCATCAAGCGCGGCCTGATGACCACCGTGCACGCCGCCACCGCCACACAAAAGACCGTGGACGGCCCGAGCAACAAGGACTGGCGCGGCGGCCGCGGCATCCTCGAAAACATCATCCCCAGCAGCACCGGTGCCGCCAAGGCCGTGGGCGTGGTCATCCCCGAGCTGAACAAGAAGCTCACCGGCATGGCCTTTCGCGTGCCGACCAGCGACGTGTCGGTGGTCGACCTGACCGTCGAGCTCAACAGCGAAGCCAGCTACGCCGAGATCTGCGCCGAGATGAAGGCACAGAGCCAGGGCGCCCTGAAGGGTGTGCTGGGCTACACCGAAGACAAGGTGGTGGCGACCGACTTCCGCGGTGAACCCTGCACCAGCGTGTTCGACGCCGACGCCGGCATCGCGCTGGACAAGACCTTCGTGAAGGTCGTGTCCTGGTACGACAACGAGTGGGGCTACTCGAACAAGGTGCTCGAGATGGTGCGTGTGGTGAGTGGCCGCTGAACGGAGATGAACGTGACCATGGACATCCTTCGTCTCACCGACCTCGCCGCCGCCGGCAAGCTGCAAGGCCAACGCGTCTTCATCCGCGCCGACCTCAACGTGCCGCAGGACGACGCCGGCAACATCACCGAAGACACCCGCATCCGCGCCTCGATCCCGGCGCTGCGCCTGGCGCTGGACGCTGGCGCCGCCGTCATGGTGACCAGCCACCTGGGCCGCCCAACCGAAGGTGAGTTCAAGCCCGAGGACTCGCTCGCCCCCGTGGCCAAGCGCATGGGTGAACTGATGGGCTTCGAGATCCCCGTGGTCGCCAACTGGGTCGACGGCGTGACGGTGGCGCCCGGCCACCTGGTGATGCTCGAGAACTGCCGCCTCAACAAGGGTGAGAAGAAGAACAACGCCGAGCTGGCCAAGAAGATGGCCGCCCTGTGCGACGTCTACGCCAACGACGCCTTCGGCACCGCCCACCGCGCCGAAGGCACGACCTACGGCATCGCCGAATACGCGCCCATCGCCTGCGCCGGCCCGCTGCTGTCGGCCGAGATCGACGCCATCACCAAGGCGCTGGCGCACCCGAAGCGCCCGCTGCTGGCCATCGTGGCCGGCAGCAAGGTCAGCACCAAACTCACCATCCTGCAGGCGCTGGCCAGGAACGTCGACGGCCTGATCGTGGGCGGTGGCATTGCCAACACCTTTTTGCTGGCGGCCGGCTACAAGATCGGCAAGAGCCTGGCCGAGGCCGACCTGGTCGGTGAAGCCACCGCCGTGATCGAGGCCATGAAGGCGCGCGGCGCGGCCGTGCCCATCCCCGTCGACGTGGTCTGCGCCAAACGTTTTGCCGCCGACGCCGAAGCCACCGTCAAGGCTGCCTCCGACGTGGCCGACGACGACCTCATCCTCGACATCGGCCCCAAGACCGCCGCCATGCTGGCCGAACAACTCATGGCCGCCGGCACCATCGTCTGGAACGGCCCGGTCGGTGTGTTCGAGTTCGACGCCTTTGCGCAAGGCACCGAAACCATCGCCCGTGCCATTGCCGCCAGCTCGGCCTTCAGCATCGCCGGTGGTGGCGACACGCTGGCTGCCATCGCCAAGTACGGCATCGAGAAGGATGTCGGCTACATCTCCACCGGCGGCGGCGCCTTCCTCGAAGTGCTGGAAGGCAAGACGCTGCCGGCGTTCGAGATCCTGGCCAGGCGAGCCCGGGCATGAAGCCGATGCCCACGGCTCCCTTGCACGGGCGAGCTGGCGTCATCAGCGCCATTGCCATCGTCTCTTGCCGGACGCCCACATGAGCCGCGTCCAGGCCCTGCTCTGGGATGTCGACGGCACGATGGCCGAGACCGAACGCGACGGCCACCGCGTGGCTTTCAACGAGGCGTTCGAGGCGCTCGGCCTGCCCTGGCGCTGGAGTGAGGACGACTATGGGCATTGGCTGCACATCACCGGCGGGCCGGAGCGTGTGCAGCACTTCATCGCGCACCAGTCGGGCGCCCCGGCTCTGCTGGGTGAACGCAAGGCTCTGGCGCAGCGCCTGCACCAACTCAAGAACGAACGGTATGCCGCCCGGGTGGGCGCCGGTGTCATCGAGTTGCGCCCGGGCGTGCGTGAACTGATGACCGAGGCTCTGGCCGCCGGGCTGCGCCTGGCCATCACCACCAGCACCAGCCGCAGCAACCTCGACGCGTTGATGCAGCGGCACTTCGGCAAGGCCTGGCACCGGGACTTCGCGGTGGCGGTCTGCCACGAGGATGTCGACGCACGCAAGCCCGACCCGGCTGTCTACCTGCAGGCATTGGCGCGGCTGAAGCTGCCCGCGCTGGCTTGTGTGGCGATCGAGGACACACCCGGCGGCACCGCTGCAGCGCGCGCCGCCGATGTGCCGGTGATCGTGACACGCAGCCACTACTTTGCCCACGCGCCGATCGAAGGTGCGATCGCGATCGGCCCCGGCCTGGACCAGCGCCTGGGCTGGACCCCGGCGCTGCCGGCCGCGCCCGGGGGCGTCGGCCTGAGCGACGTGCTGGCCTGGGCCGCCGACATGAACCTGGTCAGCCAGTTCGGCTGACGCCACCAACTTCCTGCAACCCCTGACTCTGCACAACCTTCTGGAGCATCCTCATGGCCCTGATATCCCTGCGACAACTGCTCGACCACGCCGCCGACCACAGCTACGGCGTGCCCGCCTTCAATGTCAACAACCTCGAGCAGATCCACGCCATCATGCAAGCGGCCCAGGCCACCATGAGCCCGGTGATCCTGCAGGCCAGCGCGGGGGCACGCAAGTACGCGGGTGAGGCCTATCTGCGCCACATGGTGCTGGCCGCCATCGAGACTCACCCCGACATCCCCGTGTGCCTGCACCAGGACCACGGCGCGTCGGCAGCGGTGTGTGTGCAGGCCATCCGCTCGGGCTTTTCGAGCGTGATGATGGACGGCTCGCTGCGCGAAGACGCCAAGACCCCCGCCAGCTACGACTACAACGTGGCCGTTACCTCGGACGTGGCGCGCATCGCGCACGCGGTGGGAGTGTCGGTCGAAGGTGAGCTCGGCTGCCTGGGTTCGCTGGAGACCGGTGATGCCGGCGAGGAAGACGGCGTGGGCGCCGAAGGCAAGCTCAGCCACGAGCAGATGTTGACCGACCCGACCGAGGCCAAGGACTTCGTCGCCCGCACCGGTGTCGATGCCCTGGCGATTGCCATCGGCACCAGCCACGGCGCCTACAAGTTCACCCGCCAGCCCACCGGCGACATCCTGGCCATCGACCGCATCGCGCAGATCCACGCCGCCGTGCCCAACACCCACCTGGTGATGCACGGCTCATCAAGCGTGCCGCAGGAGTGGCTGGCCATCATTCGCCAGTACGGCGGCGACATCAAGGAGACCTACGGCGTGCCGGTGGAAGAGATCGTGCGTGGCATCGCCAGTGGCGTGCGCAAGGTCAACATCGACACCGACATCCGCCTGGCCATGACCGGCGCCATGCGCCAGGTGTTCGCACAAGCGCCCGGCGAGTTCGACCCGCGCAAGGCGCTGCAGGCGGCCACCAAGGCGGCGCGTGGCATCTGCGAGGCGCGCTTCAAGGCCTTCGGCTGCGAGGGTCAGGCGGCGAAGATCAAGCCCGTGGCGCTCGACCACATGGTCGCGCGTTACGCCTGATCGGCCATGGTGAGTGGCCAGTTGTGCTTACAACTTCCGCCGCGCGACTTTGCCCTGGCGCAGGCTTCGCTACTCCCGAACGGCTACGCTGGCGCATGCTCGAAGCTCTGATCTGGGACGTCGACGGCACGATTGCCGAAACCGAACGCGATGGACATCGCCTGGCCTTCAACCAGGCCTTCCAGTCGCTGGGCCTGCACTGGCACTGGGATCCGGCGCGTTACGGCGAACTGCTGCACATCACCGGCGGGCGTGAGCGCCTGGTCCACGACATGGACAGCCGCGCCGACGCGCCGGCCGACCCGGCCGAACGTGTCGCCCTGGCCGCCGTGTTGCACCGACGCAAGAACGAGGCGTACGCCGACATCGTCAACATGGGCCGCATCGTGCCCCGGCCGGGGGTGTTGCGGCTCATGGAAGAAGCCCGGGCGGCGGGTCTGCGCCAGGCCATCGCCACCACCACCAGCCGCACCAACGTCGATGCTCTGCTCGGCGGCTGGTTCGGGCGCCAGTGGCAGGAACGTTTCGCTGCGGTCGTGTGCGGCGAAGACGTGATCAAGAAAAAGCCCGATCCCGAGGTCTATGAGCGCGCGTTGACGCTACTGGGTTGCCGGCCCGATCAGGCGATTGCCATCGAGGATTCGTTGCCCGGCCTCACGTCTGCCAACCGGGCTGGCCTGGCTGTGCTGCTGACACCCAGCGTCTATTTCCCCCGCGCACAGGTCCTGGCACAAGCCGACGCGGTGTCGGGCGCCGGTGTGCTGGCCGTGTGTGACAGCCTCGACCATCCGCCGGTGGTCGACGTGGCCCGTCTGCGGGTGTTGCACGAGCAAGCCGCCACCGGTCGATCGAGCGGTTGAGCCCTGGGCTGGCCCGCCCCGGCCGGGTCAGTGGTGGTGGCTGACGAAGAGTTCGGCCAGCCGGCTTTGCACCTGTTCCGACTCGAGCTGGTACTCACTCTCCATCAACTTGCGGGCATGGTCTTCGCGACCCGAGCGTGCAGCATGCACCACCTCGGCCGCCACCAGGTGAAAGTCGGCATGGTGCCGTCGCAGATCCTCGAACACCTCGAGGTGCCCGAAAGCGCGGCGTCCACCGCCATGGATCCATTGCCCCAGTTCACACAGATCGTCACGGCAGATGGCCACCGGGTCCATCTGCTCGCGAGAGCGCTCCTGCAGCAGCGCATCCAGCCGTTCTTTCCAGGCATGGTGGGCGCGAATGGCGGCCTGGAAATCGAGTCCGGCCAGTTCGGCTGACCCTTCGAGCTCGGGCAATGGGCCGGTTGCCGGGTGGCCGCTGGCGTGCACCGACGCTTGTTCGGGCACGAGCAGGGTCTTGAACCAGTCCAGGATGTTCATCTAAAGCCTCGTCGCGGCGCAGGTTGAGGAGGTGCGTCGTGGGGGTCGACGTCGCGGGCTGATTGCCTGCGAGTGGACTCTGGCATGGCGCTCGGAAGACTCAGGGGTGGGCAAACCCTGCACCTCGTGGGGCGAGTGGAATCGTGCTTTTGGAGGCTTAAGTCTGTGGCCTGGCTGCCTCGAAAAACAGCGTCTGCAACCGCATGTCGGTCATGGATGGCACCGAGTGCAGCGGTCGGCGCTGGGCGCTACAGTGCGGCAATGTCTGTCGAACTGCCCCCGATGCCGCGCACGTCGCCCCCCGTCGAACGTCACGTCGTGCCGGCCGGCGGCGGCGCCATACGCACGACTGGGCGGGTGTTCACACGTGTCGGTGTGTCGGTGGTCGCAGCGTTGGCCTTGCTGGTCGGGCTGGTGCCAACGCCGCCTGCCTGGGCTCAGCCCGCCGCAGCCCAGCCCACCGGCCTGGCCATCTTCGATGGTGCCGACCTGAAGCTGGGCCGCCAGCTCATCGACGAACACGCCTGTGAAGAGTGCCACGCACGCAACGCCGGCGGTGATGGCACGGCCATCTACCGCCCGACGGGCCGCATCGCCACGCCCGGCTCGCTGCGTGGCATGGTCGAGTACTGCAACACCCAGCTCAATCTGGGCATGTTCCCCGAAGAAGTGACTGCCGTCGCAGCGGTGCTGCAACGCGACTTCTACCGCTTCAAGTAGGTCGCCGAGGGGCGCGGCCCACATGCACCGGCTTGCCGGCCTGTTCGCGTCCACGACGCGGATAGCATGGTCGCCATGAGCACACCGCGCGAATGTTTTGTCGTGATGCCTTACGGCAGCAAGCCATTTGGGGACGGCAGCGGGCGGCTGTACGACTTCGAGAAGGTCTGGCGCGTGCTTATTGCCCGCGCCGTGCGCGAGGCCGGCATGGTGCCGGTGCGCAGCGACCAGCGCGAAGGCTCGGGCATCGTGCACACCGAGATGTTCCGTGACCTGCGTGACCGCGAGGTGGTGCTGGCCGACCTGTCGCTCGACAACCCCAACGTGTTCTACGAGCTGGGCATCCGCCATGTGATGAACGCCGCCGGCACCGTGCTGATCTGCCGCCACAACGCCAACCTGCCGTTCGACGTGCGGCTGTCGCGTGTCATCTTCTACGACTTCGACGGCCAGAACTTCGACTGGGAAGAGGTCGAACGGGTCGTCAAGACACTCAAGCTCACCCTGGCCGACGCGGCGACCGGCCGGCCCGACAGCCCCGTGCATGCGCTGCTCGAATCGGTGCTGCCCAGGGCCGAGGCGGCCGCCCAGCCGGTGGCCGCCGGCGCCCCCGAACTGGCGCCAGATGCCGAACCCTGCGACGCCTATCAGCAGCTCTGTGCGGCAGCCTGGCGCCAGCGCGGCGACACACTCGACCAGCTGTTCGACGAGCAGCGCACCAACGTCTTCGGCTCACGCGCGCTGGCGCACCTGGCGCTCACCACCGATCTGCCCTGGGGCAACGACCCCGAGGTCGACCGCTGCCGCCGCCTGGCCAACCACCTCAACGACGGCCAGCAGTACCGCCTGGCCAACCGCCTGTACGAGGCGCTGCGCCAGGTGAACCGCCTCAACCGCGGCAGCCAGCTGGCCTACGCCACCTCGTACAGCGAGGCGCACGACGACATCGAAGGTGCGCGTCACGCCATCACCATCGCGCAGCAGGCGCTCGACGAAGCCGAAGCACAACTACCCGACCGCGATTCGATGGAGGGTGTGATTGCCCGAGCCGAATGCCATCGTCGCCTGGCCGGCCTGCGCCAGTGGTACTGGCAAAAGAGCCAGCTGCCGGCCGACCTGGACGCCGCCATCCGCTCGTTCGACGACGCCGTGCTCTGGAACGACCGCGCCCGCCAGATCGGTGCGCTCAAGCATCCGGGCTTTCTGGCGCAGGCGCGCCTGAAGTTGCTGGTGCTGCTGCGTATTCGTGATGCCAGCGCCGAGCGCCCCGACCATGAACGGCACCGCGATGCCATCGTCGCCCTGGCGGCCCAGCCCAACGACGACGTCAAGGGCCTGTCCTACCTGGGCTGGTTCCAGGCCCTGGCGCTGGCCGACCTGGGTCAGAACGACGCCGCGCTACGCAAGGCTCGCACCACGCAGGTGGACGACGCGGCCTTGCGCGCCAACGCCGAACACTGGGAAATCGGCCGACGCCAGTACGCGCTGATCCGCCGCTTCATCGAGCAGTACCTGCCCTACCTGCGCCATCACGGCGTGGTCGGGCAGATCGCCCAGCTGTTGCAGGGTGGCGGACGCTAGGCCGCACGGGCGGCAGCCGGGGTTGGCGCTGCCGGCGGCGCAATCTCGAAGTGATGCAGCCCCGTGCGGGTCTGCAACTGCACGCTGGACAGGCCGCTCGTGCTGATGCGCCCCAGCAGCTTGTCGAAGTAGCCGGGCGCCGGTGCGTCGATGGTGGTGTCACCGACGATGGCCGACAGCTTGTTGCCGTCGTCGATGACGATCGGGCTGATCTCGAAGAAACGCGCCAGCTTGGCCGGGTCACGCCCGGGCACCAGAAACGTGAGGTGAGTGGCTTCGTCGTCCCTGAACGACCGCGCGCCCCAGTCGGCCTTGTGCTTGAACACACCGTCGTTCAGGAAGGGTGTGGTCTTGAGTGTGTCGAGCGCCCGGATGCCGTTGGCCACCGCATGCTGCAGTTGAAAGTAGTACAGCGCCGTCTGCGCGCCGCCCTTGACGTGCGACTCGTCACCGTCGAGCACCCCCGAGCGCCTGAACAGCAGGTGGCCGTCGACGAGTTCGGACAAGGCGCCGGCCACTTCCTTGCCCTCGCTCATGACCAGAAACAACATGCCGCGGTCGAAGAACTGTTTGAGCTCGGCGTAGCTGTCGATATCGGCCAGTTCGCCGTAACGCCGCTGGATATGCGGCACGAACATGCGGTGATAGAACATGTCGAAATCCGCCGGGTCATGCGAGACGCGGCAATCCAGCCCGTGTTTCTCGCGAAACTCGTTGGTGATCTGCCGGCGCTTCTTGCTGAAATCCTTGCGCATCTGTTCCCAGCCGCAGCTGGTATCGATGATCTGGCGCACCTCCTGGTGGCCCTGAAAAGGTTTCAGCGCAGCCATCGACGCCGCACACGACGCCGGCAACACGGCACTGATCAGATCCACCTGACCCTGCTGCGCGTGCAGGGTGGCGGCAATGCCGGGTATCGCCATGCGCGAGCGCTGCAGCACGGTGACGTTGTCGAGACTGCGGGTCTCGATTTCGCGATTGAACAGGCAGTTGTGGACGAACAGCACGCGCACCGTTTCGCCGCTTTGCTTGAGTTGGCCTTCGACCAGGGTCGCGCGTGTCACCAGCCGGCTCATCAAGGGGTAGATGGCCTGCTTGATGCGTGTGGTGAAAGAGTCGGGCGTCGTATTGGACTGAGGCGCAGGTTCGGCGCGGTGCACCACGTGTTTCGGCGCCAGGCTCATTGGGGTTGATGTCGAGGTCATGTCAGCTGCCATCATGAGTATCGGTAGGGGTCAGCCGCGGCGACGCTTGATGGCGTCCTTGACCGAACGGGGGATGACCTGGGTGATGCCACTTTTCGCCACGGCGTGCCGTAGTCTGCGCGACAGGCTCTGAACCTCGGGCGGGTTGATCGGCTCGGCCAGGGTTTCGGGCCACAGCGCCTGGATCACATCGCGGAAGAACACAAACTCGGGTGAGCGGCGTTTGTCTTCGGCCACACCCAGCATCAGTACCAGCAGGCTACGACAGTTGAGCGGCGCAAAACTATCCTGCGCCACATCGTATTCGGCACGGATCTGCGACTGCCAGCGCCCCGCCATCTGCTCCCAGCAAAACAGGTCGCACAGCGAGATGGCCGGCGTGCCCGCCTGCTGCAACCAGCGGCGCATGGCGTCCAGCAGGAAGGGGTGATTGCCGATCTTGAGCAAGCCCATCAGTTCTTCGGCCGTGACGTCGCGGTCGGTGCGGCCGGGCAGGCGCCAGTGGCATTTCACGATTTCGGCGACGTCGCCGGTCACACAGACCCGCTCGGTGGGATGCTGTTCGAATATCGCCTGGGTATCGGCGCAATACCCCTTGGCGACACTGTCGTTGTTGCTGCGGATGATGTCGCGCAGCGACTCGTCGATGACCCGCGGGTAGTCGTAGATGTCGTGCTTCATGCCCAGGCGCGCGAGCAGGCGCGCCGGCACGGCCACATCGCGGGTATCACGCGGCTGGTTGGGATAGGCGAGCGTGAAGGCATGCAGGTCGCCCACGGCCGGCTTGCACAGCGCCAGCATCATGCGGCTGTCCCAGCCTGCCGTCATCGAGATCGACAGCTTGAAACGCCGCTGCGCCGCCTCGAGTTGGCCGCGCAGCAGTCGCACCGATTCGGCGACCGCCGTGTCGTAGTCGACCGGCGCCACGGCACTGGTCGGCCAGAAACGGCGGACCGCGCCGCTGCGCAGGTCGAGGCAGTGGTTGGGCAGCAGCGCACGCACCTCGTCGTACACCGTGACGTCGCCCGGCATCCAGTACACCTCGAAGTCGCTGACTTCGCGCGAGCGCACGAAGTCGACCGCCGCGGCAGACTTCTGAAACTTGTGCGAGTGCGCCAGCAAACCCGGTTCGGCTGCACAGACCAGACCATCACCGGATTGGCCAATTGCCGGCAAGGCGTAATAGACCGGGCGCTGCGCAGTGGCATCGTTCCAGATCAAGCTGGAGTCACTCGAATGGGCGATCACTGCCCAGCGCCCGCCCCAGGTACTGGTTTGAGCGATCAGCCCTGATACTGGCCCGCCATGTGCCAGCAATTGCTGCAGCAGGTCGTGATTACTCGCGGCGGGTTGGTTGCCGTCGAGCGCAAAGCCGATCAGCGTGATCGACCGATCCGCCTCTGTCACCTGGGTGACCTCGAGTTCGCGGTGGCTGGTCACTATCCACCGGTCACCAATGGCCGTGAGCACCGGGTCGATGAACTCGGAGCAGGCAGTCTTGCCAAGAGCGAACTGGCGCCGCCGCACGAGGTTTGAATGGGTCGAATCAACCATGGTTGTTCTGGGTTATGTCGATTGTTGGTCGGTCGGCCGCCGGATTATCGATCGCCGGGGCCGCCGGCGCCGATGATGTCGATCGCCTGTTATTGGGTCTTGAACTGCGCGTGGTGATAAGGGGCCCAGTTTGCGCCGACATGCACCCATAGTTCCATGGCCGACGGGACCTCGCTGAAGGTGATGTCGTCGGCGCGCAGTCGCTGATATTCGACGTCACATGCCGCGGGCGGCAGGCCGAACCCGATGGTGGCATGAAAATGAAAGGTATCCCCTTCGAGTTCTTCGGGGATGATGCCGAAATTGTTGCGCAGGTCGGCCACGATGCGGCGCCTCAGCGTATCCAGCGGTTCTGTCGTCGGTACGTCGAGAAACATGACGCCATCGTCGAAACGACCCACGTCCTGCATCTTGATGAGCGGCGCCGTGTTCTGCGCTGCAATCTGCGCCATATACTGCGCGATGGCTTCGAGGTCACGCACCTTGCAGCCCATCTTCAAGGTGACGTGAGGGGCGGCTTCAAGCCCGCGGCTGACGCCATATAGGCGCAGCCAGTCGAACTTGATACTCTGCAACCAGTTGGCTGCAGGACCTGTCAGCGGCATGACGATGGCAACAGTCAGTGCTTGTTGACCCTTTTCGACAAACCTGCGGCGCAAGCGGCGAGCCACACCGATGAATATAAGGCCGATGCGCTCGAATATTCTGGCGGTCTTGGCAATAAACTGGGTCATGAATTTGGCAGGGTCATGCGTCTGGCTGGGTCGGGCGCTGGCTTCGGTAAGCCAATGAAACTATTTTTTGCCGCTGGGGCTGCACAATCGACGATGTTGGCATGAGGAAACGGCCAGAGCAATCGCGCCCATCATCGGCTGGTCTGGAATGTCCGGCTCATGTGCAGGAGTGCGCGAGGGCCGGCGGCGGTCGGTCACCCACCCAGCCCGGCGGCCCGGTTCACCTCGGCCGGGTCGACGCCGAGCGACGCTGCCGCTTCGGTGATCTCTCGCCAGGTCGTGGCGTCGACTGGCACGCCCTGCGCCGTGCGCTGCGCGCGCCGGGCGCGTTCGGGTTCACCGGCGATCAACACGTCGTCGAAGCCTTCGCGCACCGGTGAGGCTTTCACCCAGTCGGTGAAGGCCAGGGCCTCGGCCTCGAAAGCGGCGCGGTCGGTGAGTGCGTCCGGGTCGACCAGCACGCTGAACATGCCGTTCAGCACGCGCTTCTTGCTCGATTCGTCGCTACGTTGGGTGGCGCCGGCCGCCAGCGCGCCGCCCAGCAGTTCACACATGAAGGCCAGTCCCGAGCCCTTGTGGCCGCCCAGCGCGCCGCCGAACGGCAGCAGCGCGCCGAAGGGCGGCACGACGGTGTAGCGCGGCTCGCACGTGGGGCGGCCGGTGTTGTCGAGCAGGCATTCGGGCGCGACGAGTTCACCCTTGTTCATGGCCACCCGTGTCTTGCCCTGGGCGATGACGCTGGTGGCGAAGTCGAGGATGACCGGATCACGCCCGGTCATCGGCACCCCCGCACAGAAGGGGTTGGTGCCGAAACGGGCGTCGGCGCCGCCGTGTGGCGCCACGATGGCGCGCGAGATCACGTTGACGAAGTGCATCGACACCAGCCCTGCCGCAGCCGCCTGTTCGGCCCAGGCGCCGATGCGCCCGAGGTGATGTGAGTTGCCCAGTGCCACGATGCAGCTGCCGTGCGCCTTGGCGCGTTCGATGCCTAGCGCCATCGCCTCGTGGCCGATGACCTGGCCGAAACCGGCGTCACCGTCCAGCCGCAACATCGCGCCGGCGTCGAGTTGCACTTTCACATGTGTGTTGGGCTTGAGCCCACCTTCGAGAAACGCCGCGGCGTAACGCGGCAACATGCCTATGCCGTGGGAGTCGTGGCCCGTGAGGTTGGCGTCGATCAGGTTCGACGCCACCGCCTCGACCTCGCCCTCAGAACTGCCGAAGCCGCGCACCAGCAGGCGGATGGCGTGGTTCAGGCGCTCCAGGGGGATGACGTGGGTGTTGTCGCTCATGTCTGTCTCCGGTGTTTTCTGTGACGGCGCTGACGGTGCGCCGGTTGTCCGTCTCGGTCGGGCCTTCGGACCCAGCCCGCAAGGCTAACTGCTAGTCGTGCGAGTTGCGCCGCCGGACCCGTCCACGCAGGTCGGTGCTGTGCGGTGCGCTCGCGATGGGAGCGGGTGCGGGTGCGTCAGCTGCCTGCGGCCGCCTGCCTTGCCGACCAGCGCGACACGATCTTGTGCAGCGCCGCCAGCCCGTCGGTCAACGCCGCCGGACCTGGCTGCAGGATGAGCGGCGACTTGATCTCGTGCAATTCACCGTTGCGTACGGCCGGCACGTCCAACCAGCCGGGCCGCGCAGCCACCTGGTCAGCGCGGAACTTCTTGCCGCACCACGAGCCGATGATGATGTCGGGCGCCGCCGCCACCACCTCGAGCGGGTCGGCAATGATGCGGTCACGCCCCAGGCCGGCCAACGCCCGCGCCGGAAAGATGTCGTCGCCACCGGCGATCGACATCAGCTCACTCACCCAGCGGATGGCCGAGATCTGCGGCGTGTCCCATTCCTCGAAGTACACACGTGGCCGGCGCGGCAGGCGAGCTGTCGCCTCGGCCACGGCGTCGATGCCCGCCTGCAACTCGGCCACATAGGCCTGCGCCCGCGCATCGGCACCCACCATCGCGCCGAGCCGGCGCACGTAGCCCAGGATGGCGTCCACGCTGCGGTGGTTGCTGATCCAGACCTCGACGCCCTGCTTGATCAGCGCCTGGGCGATGTCGGCCTGCATGTCCGAGAAGCCGATCGCCAGATCCGGCTGCAGCGCCAGGATCTTGTCGATCTTGGCGCTCGTGAAGGCCGAGATGCGCGGCTTCTCATGCCGCGCTCGCGCCGGCCGCACCGTGTAGCCCGAGATGCCGACGATGCGCCGCTCTTCCCCCAGCGCATACAGCACCTCGGTGGGTTCCTCGGTCAGGCAGACGATACGTTCGGGGTAGGCGGGCGTGCTCATTGCGTGCAGTGTCGTGCCCCTCGGTCGGCAGAGCTGGCGAGTCGCCGCTTCGGCTGGATCAGCCGACCTCGCGCGCCTGCATCGTGAGTGCATCGAACAAACACTTCGCCACACACTTGCCGCAGCCGCTGCAGGTGTCGGCGTCGTGCAGGGTCGAGGTCTTCTTCCAGCGCACGGTTTCGAGCGACAGCAGTTGCAGATGGCAGGTGGGCACACACCAGCCGCAGCCGGTGCAGCGGGCTGCGTCGACAACGGCGATGGGGCGGGGGCGGGGCGGCATGGCGTCCCATCATCCCAGGGCCGGGCGAAAGGCGGCGTTGTGGGGGTCTTGTCGCTGCGCAGTGCTGAAAGGATCGAGCAGGCAGTTACCTCGGGTTGACCGGGTAGGTGCCCCACTTGTCTTGCATTACTTGGCAGGCAAGACACCTACATAGGAAACCGCCGCGAGGTCGATCCACCCGACGAGCACATCCCTCGAAGCGTCGTCGGCATTGACCCAGACGAACCCTTTCATGGGTCGGCCGGTGATGTCCATGGGCCGCGCACCGGGCCTGGCCAATGCCGTGGCTTCGAGCTCCTTGCCGACCCGGAACATGAACCGCCCGACCTCGACGCCGCACAACATGTTGCCGTGCAGCATCCAGCAATAACCGCCGAACATCTTCTTCTCGACGATGCCCGCGCGGCCGTGCAAAGCCGCGCGCATCTGATCTGCCAGGTGGGGGTCGTAGGGCATAACAGCGACTTGGGTCAGCCGTCAGGCCGCCGTGCCCTTGGCCAGCCGCGCCACCAGCTTGAGCAGTGTCGGCACGCGGCGTTTGCCGTGCATGGCGCGCAGGCGTGCCTTGGCGGCGCCGATGTCGATGCCGATGCAGGTCACGATGACCGGGCGGGCTTCTTCCTCGCGGTGCACCTCGAACTGGGCCGGCATGCCGGGCATCGCCGTCTTGCTCACACCGATCACGCCGATGCGTCCGCCCAGCGCGTGGTGCAGGTGACGGCCCAGGCCGGGGGTGTCCTGGGCATCGAGAAACACGCAGCCGTCGATGACGATGAGCTCGGGGTCCAGCGCATGGTCACGCAGCAACTGCAGCAGGCAGGGCAGGTCGCGCAGGTCGAGTTCACCGCGCTGCGGTTTCTCGACATGGGTGATGCGGCTGGTGTAGCTGCGCAGTGCTTCGGGCGCGCCCCAGTCGTCGAAGGCCACCGCCGCGGCCGTGGCGCCGCCGCTGTCGTGGTGCACGGCCATGGCCAGTTTCATCGGGTGCCTTGTTGGGTGGGGGTGTGCCGGGCCTGCGGTGGGCCGGGCGGCGATTGTCGGCCAGCCAGCCCGCCCCCCTGGCGGTGGGTCGGCCGACCCGACCCGATCACTTCTTCGCGCCGGCCGGCCCCAGCTTGTCGAGCAGGTGGCTCACGGCGCGTTCGAGTTGCAGATCACGCCCGGCGGCCACCGAGGCGGGGTCGTTGTAGACGGGCAGTTCGGGCACCACCTCCTGGTTCTCGAACCAGCGGCCGTCGTTGCCCATGAAGCCGAGTTGCGGCACGCCGTATTTGAGGCGAGGTTCGATCTGCTGCTCCCAGATCACGGCCGTGCCGGTGCCGGGCACCCGTTCGCCGATCAACGGGCCGATGCGTTCACGCTGATAGAGCGCCGGAAAGACCGAGCCGTCCGAGTAGCTGCCCGAATTGGCCAGCACCGCGCTGGGTTTGCCCCAACGCGCCGCCGGGATGGTGCCCAGGCGCACGCCGTCGCGGGTGACCATGGACGCGTGGCTGGCGCCGGTCAACATGGCGATGAGGGCGTCGTGCAGGTTGCCGCCACCGTTGTGGCGCACGTCGACCAGCACAGCCTCGGCGTGGCGATGCTGGCCGAACAGGTCGCTGTAGGCCTCCAGGTACGAGCCCAGCGCCATGTGTGACAGGTGCAGGTAGCCGATGCGCCCGCCCGACAGGCGCGTCACCTCGGCGCGACGGCGCTGCACCCAGCGCCGGTAGGCCAGCGTCGACTCCTGCAGCCAATGCACCGGGTTCAGCACCTCCTCGACCGGATTGCCGCCGCCCGCGGGCCGCACCGTCACCAGCACCGACTGGCCGAACTTGCGGTCGAGCAGGCGGTCGATGTCGTCGTCCGGGCCGATGGCCTGGCTGTCGATGGCCAGCACCACCGCGCCCGAGCGAAGGGCGCTGCCGGGCCGGTCGGCCGGTCCGCCGGGCAGTACCTCGGCCACCTCCAGCCCGGCGCCACGATGGGCGTGGTTGTAGTACAGGCCCAGCGCGCCGGTGGCATGGCCTTCGACAGGGCTGGTCGCGAAGCGCGAGCCCTGATGCGAGGCATCGAGTTCGCCGGACATCTCGCTGAGCACCTCGGCCAGGTCCTCCCAGTGCTTGAGGTGGGGCAGAAACTTGCGGTAGGTCCGGCCGATGGTGTCCCAGTCGCGGCCGTGCAGGCCGCGGTCGTAGAACTTCACCTTGGTCAGGCGCCAGGTGTGCTCGAAGATGCCGGCGATCTCGGCCTGCGGGTCGCGCGCCACCTCGGCGTTGAAGGGCACGGTCACACTCTGGCCACTGGCCAGGTCGATACGCTGGATGCCGCCCGGGCCGAGTGCGTAGAGCGTCTTCACCTCGGCATCGGTCTCGAACATCGAGACGGCCGACGGTGGCAGCTGGAACAGGGTGCGCGGACGGCGCGACGGCAGATCGATGGCGTAACCCACCAGCATGCCGCTGGTCGGGTCGGCCGCCACCACGATCAGGCCGTGGCCATCGGGCATGAGACGGTAGAAAACCGGCATCACCGAGAACGGCGTGAGGCGTACGGTGCGGCGCTGCAGGCCATCGAGCGATGGGTTGGCCAGGGCATCGGCTGCCGCCTGGGCACGTTTGGCCATGGCGCTGGGCTGGGTCGCCTGCAGCTTGGCCAGGCGCACACGCTCTTCCGTCGTGGCCCGGAAGGCATCGAAGGCCTCGGGCGTGAGGAAGGCCGCGATCACGTCCAGCGCCGCGGGTGAAGCATCGGCTGTACGCACGGCCACCCGGTCGCTCAGCCACAGGATGGTCGAGCCATCGGCACTGAACTGCGGCAGCATGTCCAGAAAGCCGCTGCGGCTGATGTTGCGCCGGGGCGTGCGCCCGCTGGCGTCGACCAGTTCGACCTCGGCGTTGCCGATCTCGAAGCCGGTGCGGGTGGCCAGCCAGCGCCCGTCGGGTGACCAGGCGAAGTTGAGGTCGCCGTCGGCATACGAATACACCGCGTCGCGCGACAGCACCTCGACCGAGCTCTTCGTCGCGATCTCGAACACACGCAGCGTGTTGCGGTCGGCGCGGTAAGCCACACGTGTGCCGTCGGGGCTGTAGATGGGCTGGAAGTTGTCCTCCGGCCCGCCGATCAGCACGGCTTCGTCGTAGGGTGAGACCCCGGCAAACCCGATGTCGCGCGAGTAACGCAGCTTGGCCTCGAAGACATCCCAGCTGCCGCTGCGTTCGCTGGCATAGAGCAGGCGCCGGCCGTCGGGCGAGAAGCTCACGTTGCGTTCCTGCGCCGCGGTGTGGGTGATGCGCCGCGTCACGCCACTGATCAGCGAGACCACGAACACATCACCACGCGCGATCAGCGCCACCTCGGGCGCCACCGGCGACACGGCCAGTTCGGTGGCCTGTTCGTTGAGGTTGACGATGAACTCGCCCGCCAGCAGATTGCCCTGGCGGATACGCACCGGCACCCGCGCCGGCTGGCTGGCACCGGCAGGCAGGCGCCAGATCTCGCCGTCGTAGCCATACACTAGCGTGCCGTCGCGCGCGGTGGTCAGGAAGCGCACCGGGTTGTCCTTGTGGAAGGTGAGCTGCTGCGGCGTGCCGCCCTCCAGCGGCTGGCGCCACACGTTGAAGCTGCCGCTGCGCTCACTCAGCCACAGGGTGGCGTCTTCCTTCGGGCTCCACACCGGGTTGCGGTCTTCGCCGCGAAAGTCGGTCAGGCGACGATGCACGCCGCTGCGCTGATCGACCAGCCAGATGTCGCGGGTGGCGTCGGACTGGTGGTGTTTGCGGAACTCGTTCTCGGGCGCCTTGAGGTCGGTGTAGAGCAGACGGTTGCCGTCGGCGCTGGGCTGCACGTCCAGAGCCGAGGTCGGCAGCACCAGGCGCGGGCGGCCGCCGCCAGCCGCCACGGCATACAGCTGCGGCAGCAAGGGCCCCAGGCCACGGACCGAATCGAGCGCGTCGGCCTTGGCTGAACCCAGGCGGGGCGAAGTGAACAACACCTCCTTGCCATCGGGTGTGAAGGCCTGCGGCAGATCGGGCGCCGAGTGGTGCGTGAGCTGCGTGATGGCGCCGCCGTCGGCCGGCATGACGAACACATCCGGGTTGCCGTTGCGGCTGGACGCAAAGGCGATGCGCTGGCCGTCGGGCGACCACACCGGCTTGGAGCTGTAGAACAAGGCGCTGGTGAGTGGCACGGCCTCGCCGCCCGCAGCAGGCACGACCCAGATCTGCCCGCCGTATGCAAAGCTGATGCGGCTGCCGTCGGGTGACACCGCCGGCTGGCGCAGCCAGAGTGGTCGTGCCGGATCGGCGTCGGCGGCCGATGCCACGACCGGCCACAAGGTGGACAAACTCAAGGCCAGACCGGCCAGGACACGAATACAGCTGCGCATGTGGGCGCCTTTCTTGTGACTGAAGCTGAGGTTTGCGCCGGGTGGCGTGGTGGAGCAAGCGAACTGGATCGACGCGTTGAGCGGGTGCATCGGCCAGGTGAGGTGTGACGGGCGAGAGCCGGGGCCGAGGGCAGGGGCCGCTGGATCGGCCTCGAGGGACGGCCTGGAGTCGATGCCTTGGTGGCGCGACCCGGCGAGGGGCGTGGGTCAGACGCCGTAGGGCGGCTCGTGGCCGCGCAATTGCCAGAGCTTGTACAGGCACCACAGGCCGAGCAGCCAGCCGAGCACCGGCGCCACCGCCATGGTCGGACTCAGCGCCGTCAGCGCGGCCAGGCTATTCATGTCGACGACGGCGAAGTCGTACAAGGCATGGCCCAGCATGGACACCAGCAGCGAGCGGCTGCCCAGTGCGGCGTACGCAAAGATGGCGCCCAGCACAAAGGTGTTGGCAAACTGGAACAGGCTCGACAACGGCGCCACACCGGCCGCGAGGTTGAGCAGATGAAACGCGCTGAAGGCCACGAGTGCCGAGAACACGCCGCGCCGCAGGCCCCACCAGCGGCAGAAGGCCGCCAGCAGCAGACCGCGGAAGATCCACTCCTCGTTGAGCCCCACCAGCAACGTGGTGCGTATCACCAGCAGCGACTGGGTGTTGTCCACCTGCGTGCCGGCCGGCAGTTGCACACGCATCACGACCCAGGCGGTCAGGACGGCGCCCACCAGCACGAGCACCGGCCACACGCTGCCCGCAACGCCGCGGCCCGGCAGCCGCAGCCCCAGTTCAGCGGGCACGAACAGCATGAGTGTGACGGCCAGCAGCAGCGTCGACACGATGACTTCGGTGACGACATAGGCCACCACGAAACGTGTGTCCGTGTACGGGAAGGGCGAGAGTAGTTCGCCGGCCAGGAAGATGGCCATCAGCACGAAGAAGATCGCCCAGATCAGCCAGCGCCGGTCGAGCGGATGGGTCGTGGCCAGCGCGTTGGACGAAGCGGGCAGCGTGCTCACGAGGCAGAACCGTGCTTGGTGAAGGCGTGCAGCTGGTCCTTGCGCAGCAGGTGCACGCCGAAGAACAGCCCGCCGGCCGAGGTGGCCATGGTCATGTCGCCGCGCATGCGCACGATCACGTGATCGGGGCCCTCCTCGATCAGGTCGACGTCCCTGGCCCGCACGATGTTCGGCGACATCAGGCCGATCGCTCGCACACCCACCAGGTGCAGGCTGCCGACGTCGGCGCGCACGCCGCTCGGCCCGAGCTGGCCACGCGCGCCGCGCTCGACGAGCTGACGCAACTGCACGGCGCCGCTGCCGATCTCGCGCTCCATGGTCGCCAGCACCTGGGGCGTGGGCTGGGCATAGTCGGCCTGGCTGTAGGTGGTCGGCAGGTGCACCAGGTAGCGGCCGACCCAGTCGCCGCCCTGCAGATGAGCCACCAGGGTGAGGCGGTAGCGGTCGTCGGCGCAGTCCTGCATGAAGACGAAGGGCCGCAGGGTCATCTCGCCCGGGGCGGTGGAGGTGGTCACCTTGACCACCTGGCTGGCCTGCAGTGCGCTCAGCACCTGCCGGTAGGGGTCGAGGCTGGCCAGGCGCTTGCCCAGGCTGTCGGCGGCGCTGGCATGGAAGGCGCCTTCGACCGCTTCGCCGACAAAGGGCACCGGCACGAGCAACTGGGCTGCGCTCTCGGAAGGCAGGAGCACGATCTGGGCATGTGGCACCGGTGCGGACTTGGCGGGCAGCGCCTCGGGCAGGCTGCGTAGCACGGCCACGCCGCGCACCAGGTGTTCCGGATCGACCGCGGTGCTGGGTCGCAGGTCGACACAGCCGGCCAGCGCGGTTGCCGTCATGGCCAGCAGTGCCATCCACCGGGCGGTGCCTGCCCATGGCCTGCCGTGGCGAGTGTGTTCGGGCGGCCTACTTGCGGTGCGCATCGGCTGGGCTGTCTGCATGTCGCGTTTCTCCTCGCCCTGAGAAGCGACCTGTGCTCCAAGCCAAGTCGCTGCGAAACTCGTGAAATTGTTCACAATCAGTATGCCATCGTGGATTCGTTCGCTTGATGGCGACGGCGTGTCGAGGCGGGGCCAGTCCGCCCGACGTGGTGCATGGACAACGGGGGGCAGGATTGGGCGGGAGTGACAAGACAAGGCAGGCCGGCCGGCCGTGTTCGACGGCACGCTTGGCCACCACCTTCGGCGCGTGGGCGCTGATGGTGGCTGGCGCCACAGCGCAACCGGTGCCCGCAACGGTCGCGTCCGACACCAGGTCGCAGGTGCCGCCGGCATCTGCTGCGGCAGCTGCGCCGCTAGCTTCTCCGCCAGCCCCGCAGACCTCAGCTCACACGCCCGTGCCGGCTGCGCTGGTGCCGCCTGGTCAGGTCGAGGCACGGGTCGCCACGCTCAAGCTCAACCAGCGCGAGATCGTCACCTTGCGTGCGCACCTGCTGGGCGCCTCGCCGGCGCGGCGGGTCGAACGGGCCGAGGCCGCGCTGAAGCTGGCGCTGGCCAACGGCGGCACGGCCACGCAGATCCGCCGGTCGGATGCCGGCCTGGCCCGACGTTTCGAGCTGGCCGGCATCACGCTGTTCCTTCTGGCGCCCGACGACCTGGACGATGCCCAGTCTGCCCACGCCGGCCTGGGGCTCGACGTGGTGGCGCGTGACGTCGAGCGCCGCCTGGCCAACGCCGTGCGTGAACAGCAGGAAGCGACCGAACCGCGTCAGCTGGCCCTGGGTGCAGCCTGGTCGCTGGGAGCCTCGCTGGTGGCCTGGCTGGTGGTGCGTGCGTTGGTCACGTTGCGCCGACGCGGCATGGCCCGGGTGGCCGCCATGTTCGAGCACTGGCAGCAGCGCCACACCGGCAAGGCCATGGTGAGCACCTATGCCGCCCATGTGCGCTCGGGCGTGCAACATGCCACCACGGCGCTGTACTGGGGCCTGGTGCTGCTGGTGGCCGACCTGTGGTTCACCTTCGTGTTGCGCCAGTTCGCCTACACGCGGCCCTGGGGTGAACGGGCGACCGACTGGTTGCTCGACGTACTTTCACGTTTTGTGCACTCGGCCGTGGGTGCGGTGCCCGGCCTGCTCACGGCCATGCTTATCTTCCTGCTGGCGCGCCTGGCCACCCGCGCCAACACCTTGTTCATGGACCGGGTGGAGCGCGGCGACGTCGAGGTCGGCTGGCTCGACATCGACACCGCCGGGCCGACCCGGCGCCTGGCCAACGCGCTGGTCTGGTTGTTCGCGCTGGCCATGGCCTACCCCTACCTGCCGGGTGCCGGCAGCGAGGCGTTCAAGGGGGTGTCGGTGCTGGCCGGCGTGATGTTGTCGCTCGGTGCGTCGGGTGTCGTGGGCCAGGCCATGTCGGGCCTGAGCCTGATGTATTCACGCGCCTTGCGGCCGGGCGAATACGTGCGTATCGGCGAGACCGAAGGCACGGTGCAGTCGCTGGGCATGTTCGCCACCCGCATCCACACCGGCATGGGCGAAGAGGTCAGCGTGCCCAACACGGTGATCCTGGGACAGCCGGTGCGCAACTTCTCGCGCCTGGTGCAGGGCGGGCGGTTTGTGCTGCACACCAGCGTGACCATCGGCTACAACACACCGTGGCGCCAGGTGCACGAGTTGTTGCTCGAAGGTGCGCGGCGCACCGCCGGGGTGTCGACCGTGCCGCCGCCGTATGTGGTGCAGACGGCGCTGTCCGACTTCTACGTCGAATACCGCCTGTGTGCGCAGAGTGACAACAGTGCGCCAAGCCGGCGCGCAGAGGCCATGAGCAGCCTGCACGGCAACATCCTCGATACGTTCAACGAAGCCGGTGTGCAGATCATGTCGCCGCACTACCGGGCCGACCCGGCCGAGCCCCAGGTGGTGCCGGCGGGGGCGCAGTTCGCGCCGTTCCTGCCATCTGCCGAACAAGCAAGAGCCTGAAGTTCTCCGCCGAGAGTTGCTCGCACGAACTTGCCGACTTTCGTCGGTTTGGCACCTGGGCAAGCGCGGCCGGGCCACACACTACGCGTGTGTGCCCGGTCGACTCAAGGTGTGCCGATGAAGAAGTAGGCGTTGGTGGCGCCGCCCAGGCCGCGGCCGATGCCGACAAAGGCCGTGCCCAGTGGCGTTTCGCCGCCCAGGAAGATGGCCAGTGACGGCATCACGCCCTGGCGTTGCTGCAGCGTGTAGGGTGTGCCGACGCGGCCGGCTTCGAGCGCAGCGCCCAGGCGCATGTCGCCGCGCAGGCCCAGTGGCAGACGGCCGATGATGCGTTCGGCGCGTACATGGCCGTAGGCCACGTCGTCGCCGATGAACTGGCCGTTCGAATACGCCGTGAGGGCGAGGAACCCCCCGAGCCGGCCGGCTTCACTCAGCGGCAGCTGGCCGCGCGTGGCGCCGGTCCAGGACGTCCGCGCGCCGAACACCCAGTCACCTACCGGCCTCGCACCTCGCAGCTCGACCTGCAGGCGTGCGTAGTCGCTGCGGGGCGCAGCCAGCCAGCTGGCCTTCGCTGCCCAGCCGGTGCGCGCAAAGTAGAGCCGGTCGAGCTGGTCCATCTCGAGGCCGAGCAGCCAGCCGTCGTGGTCGGCTTCGGGGAACAGCGAGAAGATGTCCACGCCGGTGTCGAGGTTGTTGCGCACCCGGGCCTTGCGAAAGCCCGCACGCAGCTGGCCGATCTGGTGCAGGTTGATGCCTGCGGTCAGATCGATGCGATCGCGCCGGGCGCGGTACAGGGCAATACGTTCGTCGAAGGCAAAGTAGTCGACCCGCTCACGCTGGGTGGCGGCCTCCACGTCGATGAACCAGCGGTGCGCGGCCGTCAGTGGCTGGTACCACTCGACACCCACGCCGGTGCGGTTGCCGAGTTCACCGGTGAACAGCAGCTCGCCGCCCAGGGTGTTGATCCAGGTCTTGTGGTAGCCGCCGCGCAGCTGGAAGGTCGCACCCTGGCTCAGGCTGGCCTCGACTTGCAGGCCCAGTCGCAGGTAGTCCGGCCCCCAGCTTTTTTCGATCGGCAGCACGGTCAGGCGCTGGCGGCCGTCCAGGCTGCGCACGGTGTAGTCGACCCGTTCGTAGTACCCGTCGCCGTAGATGTCCATCAGATCGTGTGACAAGGCGTCGGTGTCGAGTGTCTGGCCGGTGCGTTGGCCGATATGGCGCTGCACCAGTGCGGCGTCGACCCGGCGCAGACCGGTGACCTCGACCTCGTCGATCACCGGCAGCGCCCGGCTGCCGGCCTTCACGCTGCGTTGCCAGGCGGCGTACTGTGGCTCGTCCAGCCCGAGCCCGGCGAGACGCGCGCGCACGGCGTCTGCCGCGGCCCGGCCACGTGCCGCGGCATCGACGTGGCGCACGAAGTCGGCCGCCGTGATGTCGCCCAGGTCGGGCTTGATGTAGATGTCGCCCGAGCCCAGCGTGGCGAGTGATGCCTTGACGTTCTGATCGGTCAGCAGCGCAATCATCTGCGCCGTGATGCTGAGCAGGCCACTCACCTCGTCGGGCCGCAGCGGCGGTGACCCCACGTCGACGGCGATCACCACCTCGGCGCCGCAGCGCTCGCGCACCTCGCGGATCGGCAGGTTGTCGACCAGCCCGCCGTCCACCAGCTTGCGACCGCGGTCCTCGACCGGCGCGATCAAGCCGGGCACGGCCATGCTGGCGCGCATCGCCAGGGTCAGGCTGCCGTCGCGAAAGACGACCCGCTCGCCGGTGCCGATGTCGGTGGCAATGATGGACAGCGGCAGCGGAAGCTGCTCGATGCTCGGTTCACCCTTTTCAGCCGCCACCAGGTGGTTGAAGAACAGCTTGATCTTCTGCCCCAGCACCACGCCGGGTGGTGTAACCACCGAGCCGCTCTGGATGCCTGTTTCACTGCCGGGCAAGAAACGCTGCGACAGGCGTTTATGGCGAAAGTCGAGGTCGCGGTAATCCGGGTCGTCCTGGAACATGTCGGCCCAGTCGGCCTTGGCCATGGCCGAACCCAACTGCGTGGGCGACAGGCCCGAGGCCCAGGCCCCGGCCATCAAGGCACCCATGCTGGTGCCGGCCACACAGTCGACCGGCACCCGCAGCTCCTGCAGCACCTCGAGCACACCGATGTGGGCGGCACCCCGTGCGCCGCCGCCGCCCAGCACCAGACCGACGCGCGGACGTGCCGCGGGCTCGGCACACCAGGCCGGCGCTGCCACTGCCATCAACAAGCCGCAGGCCAGGGATCGCAATGAACTCGTGAACATGCCCATCTCGCCATTGTGGCGGTGAGGCTTGCTGGCGCCTTGGCCGCGTGGCGTGGCGTGGCGCGGCGTGGCGCGGTTCGGACCCGGGCCCAGACCCGGACTCGGACTCGGATTCGGACTCGGGCCGCAGCTGCACCTCCACGAGCAGACCGTGTGTGTGCCGGGGCTGGCGCGATCGACCGGCGGGCGGATCAGCAGCCGGGCAGCGCCTGGTCGAGATCGGCAATCAGATCGGCTTCGTCCTCGATGCCGACCGACAGGCGGATCAGCCCGTCGGTGATACCCATGTCGGCGCGGCGTTCGGCGCCCATCTCCCAGAAGATGGTGTGTGCCACCGGGATGGCCAGCGTGCGGTTGTCGGCCAGATGGCTCGACAGGATGACGAGCTGCAGCGCATCCAGAAAGGCAAAACAGTCGACCGCGGGGCGCAGTTCGAAGCTCAGCAATGAGCCGTAGCCGCTGAAGAGGTGACTGGCCCGTTCATGCTGCGCATGGCTGGGCAGGCCGGGGTAGAACACACGCTCGACCTGCGGCTGGCGCTCCAGCCATTCGGCCACCGCCTGGGCGTTGCGGCCGCTGCGTTCGACGCGCAGGCCCAGCGTCTCGGCGCCGGTGGCGATGCGGTGCGCGTCTTCGGCGCGCAGGCTGCCGCCCATGTCGCGCAGGCCCTTCTTGCGGATCTGCAGCAAGCCCCAGTCGGCCGCATCACCCTTGCGGTAGGGCGGCAGGATGTTGGGGTAACGCGACCAGTCGAAACGCCCGGTGTCACACACCGCGCCCCCCATGGCGTTGCCGTGGCCACCGATCGCCTTGGTGAGTGAATGCACGACCAGGCCGGCCTTCACGTCACGCGGGCGAAACAGCACCGGTGTGGTCAAGGTGTTGTCCACCACGAACAACACACCGGCCACGGCGCACAACTCGCCGATGCCGGCCAGATCCGCCACCTGCGTGGCGGGGTTGGCGATGGTCTCGACGAACACCATACGGGTCTGCGGGCGCAGGGCAGCGGCCACCGCATCGGCCTGGGTGGCATCGACCAGACTGACCTCGACACCCAGCCCGGCCAGTGTCTGCAGCAGGCTGGCGGTGTTGCCGAACAGGTAACGGCTGCACACGATGTGGTCACCCTGGCGCAGCAACGCCAGCAACACCGCCGAGATGGCCGCCATGCCGGTGGCAAAACACGCCGTGGCGCGCGCACGTTCGAGCAGCGAGATCTTGTGTTCGAGCGCCGCGCCGGTCGGGTTGCCCTGGCGGGCGTAGACATAGCCCGACTGTTCGCCCTGAAACACCGCGGCCAGATCGGCCGCCCTGGCGTAGCCGAAAGCCGCGGCTGTGTGCATGGGTTTGTGCAGGGCGCCATGTTCGACACCACCCAGGCGGTCGGCGTGCAGGAGGCGTGTGCTCGAGCCCTGCGGCATGGCGTGGTGGGCGGGCTTGTCTTTCATGGCGCGATTGTGGCCGTGCCTGCCCAGCGTCATGGCTGCCGGGTGTGTCCCCATGCAGGCGCCGCCGGTTTGCAGCGGCCCTGTTGCAAGAGCGGTGATCTCGCGAGCCGTGTGTCGACTCGCAGCGCAGGACTATGCTGGCCGACCCCCCAATGCAACGGAGCCATGACCATGAGTCTGAAGTTCTACTACGCCCCCATGAGCACGGCGTCAGTCACCAACCTGGTGCTTGAAGAATTGGGCGTGCCGTGCGAGAAGATCCTGGTGGACCTGAAGAAGGGTGACACCCACAAGCCGGAGTTCCTGCGCCTCAACCCGAACGGCAAGGTGCCACTCATCATTCACGACGGTGTGCCGATCTGGGAGTCGGCTGCCATCACCATGTACCTGGGCGAGATGTTCGGTGTGGCCAAGTACCTCTATCCCGCGCCCGGGCCCAAACGTGGGGTGGCCATGCAGTGGATCACCTGGGCCAACGTCACCCTGGGTGACGCGGTGGCGCGCTGGCAGCGCAACGTCAGCGAGTGGACGCCCGCCGACCATCACAACGCCAAGGCCGGTGCAGCAGGGCTGGCCGACATCCATAACTGCCTGGCCCTGCTGAACCACGCACTCGAAGGACGGCCGTTTCTGGTCGACGGCTACACCCTGGCCGACACTCACCTCAACTCCTTCATGGACTGGGGACGCCACATGAAGGTCGACTTCTCGGCGTACCCACACCTCAACGCCTGGAGCGACCGCTGCGCGGCACGGCCTGCGTACATCAGCAGCAACGGCGGCTGAGCGAATCGCGCTGTCGACCGGTCCACGGCGGCGGCCCGGTGGCGGTGGGCCAGCATCCCGCGCCCGGCTTGTCTAGACTGCGAACCAGCAGGGTGGCGCGGCGCAGTCGGGTCGCCCAGGTTCGCCGCCCCGGTCGGCGCCACTCGACTCACCTTGCCGCCATGAGCCTTGCCGCCCCCCTAGCAGCCGCCTACGCCCCCGCCCGTTTTGCCGCCATCCCGCGCGAGCGCCTCCCGGCGCTGATCCAGGCCCTGCCCAAGGCCGAACTACACATCCACATCGAAGGGTCACTCGAACCGGAGCTGATCTTCAAGCTGGCCCAGCGCAATGGCGTGAGCCTGCCGTATGCGACTGTCGAGGCGCTGCGCGCCGCCTACGCCTTCACCGACCTGCAGAGTTTTCTCGACATCTACTACGCCGGCGCGAGTGTGTTGCTGCAGGAGCTGGACTTCTTCGACATGGCCTGGGCCTACTTCGAACGCGCCCGTGCCGACAACGTCATCCACGCCGAACTGTTCTTCGATCCGCAGACCCACACCGACCGCGGCGTGCCGTTCGAGACGGTCATCACCGGCCTGCACCGCGCCTGTGTGCAGGCCAGGGCCGAGCTGGGCGTCGACGCCAGCCTGATCCTTTGCTTCCTGCGCCACCTGAGTGAAGACGCCGCCTTCGCCACACTGGAACAGGCCCTGCCCTGGCGAGACCGCTTCATCGGTGTCGGCCTGGACAGCAGCGAGCGCGGCCACCCGCCGAGCAAGTTCGAGCGGGTCTTCGCGCGTTGTCGGGGCCTCGGCCTGCACGTCGTCGCCCACGCCGGTGAAGAAGGCCCGCCGGCCTACATCGAAGAAGCACTCGACCTGCTGAAGGTCGAACGTATCGACCACGGCGTGCGCTGTGTCGAGGACGCAGCCCTGGTGCAGCGCCTGGCCGACAGCCGCATGCCGCTCACCGTCTGCCCGCTCAGCAACGTCAAGCTGTGCGTCTATGACACCATGGCCGCCCACTCCCTGCCGGCGCTGCTGGCCAGCGGCCTGTGCGCCACCATCAACAGCGACGACCCGGCCTACTTCGGCGGCTACATGAACGCCAACTGGCTCGCCACCTTCGAGGGCCTGCCGGCCCTGGGCGCCGCCGAGGCATATCAGCTGGCGGCCAACAGCTTCGAGGCGAGTTTTGTGGATGCGGGGCAGAAGGCGCAATGGATGGACCGGCTGGGTGCCGTGTTCACCGACGCCGCTAAGGGCTGACCCCTTCGGTTGGCGGCGGCGCCGAACCTACGGATTCAATAGGTCACCGCGGCCTTCAGGCTGTCGCGTGCCGCCTGGTTCATGCGGATGGAATAGGGCAG
Organism: Candidatus Intricatilinea gracilis; assembly: GCA_016702605.1. Classification (GTDB taxonomy): domain Bacteria; phylum Pseudomonadota; class Gammaproteobacteria; order Burkholderiales; family Burkholderiaceae_C; genus Sphaerotilus; species Sphaerotilus gracilis. The sequence continues at coordinate 323,556 of JADJDQ010000001.1, read as the reverse complement.
CGTTGTGATGCGATCAACTGCAGTGGCGCCGGCAGGGTTGGAGACGTAGTTGCTGCCGGCCAGGATGGCCCCATCCTTGACCAGGGCGCCGGTGTACACGTTGCCGTTGAGCTGGAAGTAGGTGCGGTACTGCGTGGTGGCGCTGAGCGTGGCCGAAAACGGCCGGGCCAGCGTGGCGACAAACATCGGCACACCGCCGATGGTGCTGACGGTGCCATCGGCCTGGTGGTAGGTGCGGCCATCGGAGTTGGAGGTCAGGCCGGTGGTCAATGCTGCGTCCAGCGTCGAGTTGGGCACGCAGGGCACGGGTGTGTTGCCGGTGGTCGCGCCGCTGCAATCGAACACGGTGTATCGATCGCCTTTGCTGGTGGTGGTGAATTTGACGTAGCCGGCGCCTGCTGCATAAGTTGCCGTGCCGCTCAAGGCTGCCGGATTGGCGAACAGCGAGTTGTACCAATGGGCGAAGTCGTTCGGCGCAATCTTGATCAGACCTGCAAGCGGCGTGAAGCTGTAATCGGTGCGCGCTTGCGTGTACGCGACCGTCGTGTTGTCGTTGGCGAGAAAGTCCACCTGCACGTCGCTGCCCACGTAGCTGGCGACGTTCCGGCCCGACGCTGCCGGCACGACAAGCACGACGCCGTTCTTGAGCACCCGCAGGGGCGCCTCTGCGACCATGGCGAGGCTGGTCGCCATGTTCTGCGGCGCCGTTTGTGTCGAGGTCTGCGGGCCGTTGGTCAGGGGTGACTGGGTGAGCGACGACGAGTCCGAGAACAGGTAGTTCGTCCCGGTGATTTGCGGGCCGGCCAGGTTGAGGTTCCAGCGCAGGGCGAAACTGCCTGCGCTCGGGCTGAGGATGAGTTCTTCGAAGATTCGCTGGTTGGCACTGGCGGTCAAGGCCAGTTGGGCCGACTGGCTCGTGATCTGACCGCCACTATTGGACACGGTGACCGTGTAGGTCGCCGCCGAGTCGGCGTAGGTCAGGGCCGGCGTGGTGTACGACGCTGCGGTTGCACCGGCGACGGGCACACCGTTGCGGTTCCACTGATAGCTGAGCCCGGTGCCGCTGGCAGTGACGCTGAATGTGGCGGTACCACCGGTGAGTGCAGATGTGCCTAGCGGCTGAACCGAAATCGTCGGGGCGCTGATGGCGGGGGGAGAGGGGGTATTGCTGCCGCCGTCACCACCGCCACCACAGGCGGAAACAAGAATCGTGAGGGCCATAGCGGCCCAGGTTTTGGACGTATTTGCAGTCAAGGTGACCTCCCAGTTGATGTTGATTGCCGCAGCCAGATGAGCAGCGGCGGCATTTTTTGTTGCCGTTTGGAGGCGGTCAATCCGGGGATGGTCGAATGGTTATTCGGCGTCTTCCGGGAACAACGGCGACATCGATTTGACCGACTGACTTGACCGCGTCACAACACGCCACCAGCCGTGGGTGCTGCAGGGCGGCTGAACACCACTGCCCGGCCTGAGCATGATCGGCAGCGGCGGTCAGCGAGTCGATGCGGTGCAGCTCAGGTCCACCGGGCTGGTGGCAATCACGCTGCAGGCGACTCGGTGGCCACCGTGAGCGCCGTACCGGGTGAGCATCGGCACAGCCTCGGCGCAGCGCGCCTCGGCGATCGGGCAACGCGTGCGAAACGCGCAGCCCGATGGCGGTGACAGCGGCGAGGGCAACTCGCCGGTCAGCACGATGCGCTGGCCGCGCTGGGCGCGGGCGGCCGGGTCGGCCAGTGGCGTGGCCGACAGCAGGGCCTGGGTGTAGGGGTGGCGCGGCTGGCTGAAGACAACGGCGCGTGAGCCCTGTTCGACGACACGGCCGAGGTACATCACCATCACGTCGTCGGCCAGGTGGCGCACCACACTCAGGTCGTGACTGATGAACACATAGGCCAGGCTGAAGTCGCGCTGCAGGTCGGCCAGCAGGTTGAGCACCTGGGCGCGGATCGAGACATCGAGCGCCGACACCGGTTCGTCGAGCACGATGATGCCCGGGCGCAACATGAGTGCGCGTGCGATGGCGACCCGCTGGCGCTGGCCACCCGAGAACATGTGCGGGTAACGCGCGTGGGTCTCGGGGCGCAGGCCGACACGTTCGAGCATGGCCATCACCTGGCGCTGGCGTTCGTCACGGCTCAGGCTGGTGTTGACGATGAGTGGCTCTTCGAGTGCGTCGCCGATGGTCTGGCGCGGGTTGAGTGAACCGTAGGGGTTCTGGAAGACGATCTGCACCTGGCGGCGCAATTCGCGTCGGCGTTCGGCGTCGGCGTTGGCCACGTCCAGGCCGGCCACCAGCAAGCGCCCGGCGGTGGGCTGTTCGATGAGGGTGAGCACCCGCGCCAGCGTGGACTTGCCACAGCCCGACTCACCCACCACGGCCAGCGTGCGGCCGGCTTCGAGCGAGAACGACACGCCGGCCAGGGCCTTGACGGTGGCGGTGGCGCCGAACAGGCCGCGCTTGACGTTGTAGTGGCGCGCCAGGTCGACGGCTTCGAGCAGGTGGGTGCCGGCCCGGCCGCTCAGGGTGTTGGTGGTCGCGCTCATTCGTGCACCCCCGGGCTTGCGGCCCGTCCCGCAAGGCGGGTTCGAGCCTTTGCGGGCGGCCGTGCGGGGCTCATGCCGCTACTCCCACTGCACCGCCACTCAGCGCGACGAAGTGTTCACCGGTCGCCAGTGGCTTGTGGCACAGCGCCAGGCCGAGGTCGGCCGTGGCCGGCACGGGTTTGCGCACGCAGGCGTCGAAGACACGCGGGCAACGCGGCGCGAACTGGCAGCCGGGCGGGCGGTTGTATTGGCCGGGCACCACGCCGGGGATGGCGGCCAGGCGGGTGCCGGGTTCGGCGCGGTCGGGCAGGGCGGCCAGCAGTGCGGCGGTGTAGGGATGGTGCGGCGAGTCGAACAGTGCCTGGGCGTTGTTGCGTTCGACCTGCAGGCCGGCGTATTGCACGATGACCCGGTCGGCCGTTTCGGCCACCACGCCCAGGTCGTGGGTGATGAGCACCAGGCCCATGCCGGTGTCGCGCCGCAGGCTGACCAGCAGGTCGAGGATCTGCGCCTGTATCGTCACGTCCAGCGCCGTGGTGGGTTCGTCGGCGATCAGCAGCTTGGGTTTGCAGGCCAGCGCCATGGCGATCATGACGCGCTGGCACATGCCGCCCGACAGCTGATGCGGAAACGCGCTGGCGCGCCGCGCCGCATCCGGGATGCCGACCTGGTCGAGCAGTTCGACGACACGCTGGCGGCGGGCCGCCTTGTCGAGCCCAAGGTGTTCACTCAGCACCTCGCCGATCTGGTAACCCACGGTGAAGCAGGGGTTGAGCGACGACATCGGCTCCTGGAAGATCATGGCCAGGTCGCGCCCCACCAGGGCACGCCGCGCCTTGGCGCCGAGGCCACGCAGGTCGGTGCCCATGAAAGCCAGGCGCTCGGCGCTGACGGTGGCCGTCCACGGCAGCAGGCCCATGATGGCCAGCATGGCGACCGACTTGCCCGAGCCCGACTCACCCACCACGGCCAGCACCTCGCCAGCGGCGACGTCGAAGCTGGCGCCTTCGACCGCCACGAACGCGCCGCCGCGGGTGGCGAAGCTGACAGTCAGGCCCCTGACCTCGAGCAAGGCCTGTGAGCCGCCCGACCTGTCGCCCTGCGCCAGGACGCCCGAGGGGGTGTGATTCGCTTGAGTCATGTTGCCTGTGGCTCCCATCACGACCGGCGCAGACGCGGGTCGAGTGCATCACGCAGGCCGTCGCCGGCCAGGTTGATCGCCACCACGGTGACGAGGATGGCCAGCCCCGGCAGGGTGACCAGGCTGGGGTTGGAGCGGATGAACTCGCGGGCGTCGGCCAGCATGGTGCCCCACTCGGCGGTGGGCGGCTGGGCGCCCAGGCCCAGGAAGCCCAGCGCCGCGGCTTCGAGAATCGCGTCGCTCACACCCAGCGCGGCCTGCACGATCAGCGGCGCCAGGCAGTTGGGCAGCACGGTGCGGAACATCAGCCGCCAGCGCCCCACGCCGGCCACCTTGGCGGCGATGACGTAGTCCTTGCCCAGTTCGGCCAGGGCCGAGGCGCGCACCAGCCGCACGTAACGCGGCAGGTAGACGATGGTGACGGCGATGATGGTGTTGGCCAGGCTGGGGCCGAGCACCGCCACCACCAGGATGGCCAGCACCAGGCTGGGCACGGCCATGATGAGGTCCATCACCCGCGACACCACCACGTCGACCAGCTGGCCGAACTTGCTGGCCTGGTTGGCGGCACAGGCCAGGCCCAGCAGCACCCCGATGACGAAGCTCACACTCATCACCGTCAGGCCGATGAAGAGCGACACCCGTGCGCCGTGGATCAGGCGCGAGAGCATGTCGCGCCCCAGGCTGTCGGTGCCCAGCACGAAGCGCGAGCTGCCGCCGTCGTCCCACATGGGCGGGGCCTTCACGGCGTCGCGGTATTGCTCGATGGGTGAATGAGGCGCCACCCAGTCGGCAAAGATGGCGGCCAGCGCCACCAGCACCACGACCGCCAGGCCGATGACGGCACCTCGGTTCTCGCTGAAGGCCGACCAGAACTCGCGCAGCGGCGAGCGGGCGGGGGCAATGGCCTCGGCATCGGCGCCCAGCGGGGCGGCAGGCGCTGCGGCGGCAGTCAGCGATGCGCTGGCGTCGGTCATGTCGGCAGAGGTGGTCACAGAGGGGCAGGCGGCGGCGGTGTCACGCGTGGCGGATGCGCGGATTGATCAGGCCATACAGCAGGTCGACCAGCAGGTTGACCACGATGACCACGGTCGACACCAGCATCACGCCGCCCTGCAGGGCCGGGTAGTCGCGCCGGGCGATGGCCTCGATCAGCCATTTGCCGATGCCCGGCCACGAGAAGATGGTTTCGGTCAGCACGGCGCCGGCCAGCAGCGTGCCGACCTGCAGGCCGATGACGGTGACCACCGGGATCAACGCATTGCGTAGCGCATGCACCCCCACCACACGCCAGGCCGGCAGGCCCTTGGCGCGGGCAGTGCGCACGTAGTCCTCGCTCAGCACCTCGAGCATGGCCGAGCGGGTCATGCGCGCGATCACCGCCAGCGGGATGGTGCCCAGCACGATGGCCGGCAGCAGCAGGTGATGCAGGGCGTCCTTGACGGCACCTTCCTGGCCGCTCAGCCACGCGTCGATCGTCATGAAACCGGTGACCGGCTCGAAGTAGTACTTGATGAGGTCGATACGGCCCGACACCGGTGTCAGGCCCCAGCGTTCACCCACGAACATGATCAGCAGCAGGCCCCACCAGAAGATGGGCATCGAATAACCGGTGACCGACAGGCCCATGAGCGTCTGGTCGTAGCCACTGCCGCGTTTGGCCGCCGCGATCACACCGGCCGGCACACCGAGCAGCGCCGCCAGGATCATGGCCGCCATCGACAGCTCGATGGTGGCCGGAAACAGCGCGGCGAATTCGGTCATGACCTTCTGGTTGGTGACCACCGAGGTGCCGAAGTCACCCTGCAGCAGCTGCCAGGCGTAGTCGCCGAACTGTTTGTACACCGGCTGGTCGAGGCCCAGATCGTGGCGGAACTGCGCCAGCCGCTCGGGGCTGATGCCACGTTCACCCACCCGCACCTCGACCGGGTCACCCGGCACCATACGAATGGCCACGAAGGTGAGGAACATCAACGCCACGAAGGTCGGGATGGTCAGCGCCAGGCGCTTGAGCAGGAAGGTGAACATGCGTAAGGATCAGGCCTGCGGGTCGAGTTCCGTCAGCCATGCGTGCAGCGCCATTCGCAGCGGGGGCAGGGCGGCCAGCACCGTCTCGCGAATGAGGTTGTCGTCCAGGGCGTCGTAGCCGTGAATGATGCGGTTGCGCAGGCCGATGGCGGAACGGCACGCCGGGATGCGGTCGAACAGGGTGCTCTCCAGCTTGGCCAGACGCATGCACGCTTCGCCGAGGATCTCCAGCTGGCGTTCGACCCCGGCGCGAATCAAGGGTGATTGCGAGTACTCCTCCAGGCTTGCGCCGCCCAGGAATGACCTGGCCAGATCGATCGCATCGGTGGCATCGAGCAGGAGCTTGAGCCGCCGATCAACCATGGATCAGCACCCGGGTTCGGTCCACTTCGGCTTGAAAATATCGATTGCGGATGTAGCGAGGATTCACGAGATCCACGTGCGCGCCGAGCAGGGATTCAAGCGCATCGGCGAATGCGAGCAGGCGCTCGGCCTGTGAGATGTCGCGTGCCGGGTCGAGCTGGTACAGGAAGTCGTAGTCACTGTGGCCCGGCTTGAACCCACCGGTCGCCGCGGATCCGAACAACTCCAAGCGTGTCACGCCGTGGCGATCGCAGAGCAGGTGGATGGCCGCCACCTTGGCGTCAGGCAACACGCCGGCCGCGGAGGTCTGGGCAGGCCGCACGATGTCGCGAATGGGTGAGGTCATGAAGGGCGGCGTTGTTCTGCCGATCGGGATCATCCGCGATCGGCAGACGACCCGGGGGCCAGGCCCCGGGTCGACAGGCTTATTTCAGTTCGACGCCGTTGAACTCGTGTGAGCCGAACGGGCTTTGCTTGTAGCCCGACACTTCCTTGCGCATGGTCTCGAAGACCACCGAGTGGGCGATCTTGAAGTCGGGAGCGTCGTCTTTCTCGATCTTCTGCATCTCTTCGTAGAGCTTGGCGCGGGCCTTCTGGTCGGGCAGGGTGCGGGCCTTCTCGAGACGGCTGTCGAATTCCTTGTTGCACCACTTGCTCAGGTTCTGGCCGCCCGGGCGGGTGGCGTCGCAACCACGCAGGAAGAAGAAGTTGTCCGGATCACCGTTGTCACCCGTCCAGCCCAGCATGCCGGTGATGTGTTCACCCTGCTGCATGCGCTTGCGGTACTCGCCCCACTCGTAGGTGACGAGTTTGGCGTTCACGCCGATCTTGGCCAGGTCGGCCTGCATCATCTCGGCGATACGTTTGGCGTTGGGGTTGTACGGGCGCTGCACCGGCATGTACCAGAGGTCGATCTCGAGTGGTGCCTTCACCCCCGCCTTGGCCAGCATGTCCTTGGCCCTGGCAGCGTCGAAGGGGTAGTCCTTGACCGTGTCGTTGTAGCTCCACAGGGTGGGCGGAATCAGGTTCTTGGCGGCCTGGCCGGCGCCCAGGTAGACGTCGCGGATGATGGCCGCCTTGTCGATGGCCATGCTCAGCGCCTGGCGCACCTCTTTCTTGTCGAAGGGCGGCTTTTGTGTGTTGAAGGCCCAGTAGGCGATGTTCAGGCCGGGCTGGCTGATGACCTTGAGCGCGGGGTCCTTCTGCATCTCGGGCAGGTCGGCCGGGCGCGGGAAGGGCATGAAGTGGCACTCACCCGCCTTGACCTTGCTGTAGCGTGCGGTCGGGTCCGGGGTGATGGCGTAGACCAGGTCGTCGACCATGGCTTTTTCGCCCCAGTAGTCCTTGTTGGCCTTGTAACGAATGACCGCGTCCTTCTGGTAGGTGACGAAGCTGAAGGCGCCGGTGCCGACCGGGATCTGGTCGAACTGCTCCTTCTTGTTGGCCTTGGCCAGCATGTCGGCGTATTCGGCCGAGTGGATGGCGGCGAAGTCCATCGCCAGATTGGCCAGCATGGTGACGTTGGGCGCCTTGAGGGTCATCTTCACCGTCGTGGCGTCGACCTTCTCGATCGAGGCGATGTCGGTGTTCAGGCCCATGTCGGCGAAGTAGTCGTATTTGCCGCCCGACACCTTGGCGTAGGGGTGGTCGGCCTTGCCCTGGCGGTCGAAGCTGAACAACACGTCGTCGGCGTTGAAGTCGCGGCTGGGCTTGAAGCCGTTCACGCCGCTGTGGAACTTGACACCCTTGCGCAGCTTGAAGGTGAACACCTTGCTGTCGGGCGAGACGGTCCAGCTTTCGGCCAGGCCAGGTTCGACTTCGGTCGAACCGCGCCGGAAGTGGGTCAGCTTGTCGTAGATCGGCCGGGCGGCGTCGAAGCTGGTGCCGGTGGTGTTGAGCGCCGGGGTGAAGTTCTCGGGCGAACCCTCGGAGCAATAGACCAGGGTCTTGGCCTGGGCCGCCAGCGGCAGGGCGGCGGCCAGCGAGACGGCCAGGGCGGCAGCGAGCCGCAGCGAATCAGAACGGGTGTGGTGCATGAATGTCCTCCATCGTGCGCCTCGCATGCTAGTGGCGCTGCGTGGGCGTGCCTACAAGTGCCAGCTAGGACTATCCCTGGGCCGGCGGCGTCGTGTCGCCGCAGGATTGGTGCCAGCAGCTGTGCGCATGGTCGCCTCGCCCTGGTCGAACGGCGCTTGGGCAAGGTCGGGGCGTCCTGTTGGTGGCAGACCCTGTGGTGGCAGACCTGGCGCCCTGGTGGTGGTCGAGAAGGCGCCACTTTGGTGCGGTGATCGGGCGATCGGGCGCTGGCAGCACTGCCACAGTCTCGTGACCCGTCGTACCCGCAGTGCTGTCGACGCGCCAACCAGTTGTCCGAGGATGCCTCCATGCGCCTGAATCTGCCCGTTTCCCGCAAGGACTACACCTTGCGTCCCTCCATGTTGATCGTTTCGCGCACTGATACGAAGGGGCGCATCGTCTGGGTCAACGAAGACTTCATCGAGGCCAGCGGCTACCCCGAATGTGAGCTGATCGGCCAGTCTCACAACCTGCTGCGCCACCCGGACATGCCGGCTGCCGCCTTCGCCGACATGTGGGCCGACCTGCGCGCCGGTCGACCCTGGCAGGGCGTCGTCAAGAACCGCCGCAAGAACGGCGACCACTACTGGGTGCACGCCAATGTCACCCCCATGCTCGAAGCCGGCCAGGTGGTCGGATACCTGTCGGTGCGCAAACCCGCCAGCCGCGCCGAGGTGACCGCCTGCGACGCCGCCTACACGCTGCTGAACGGCGACACCGCGCCGGCCTGGGCGGTGCGCCATGGCGCGCTGGTGCCGGCCGCGGCGGTGGCACGCGAGTTGTCGTGGCGATCACGCTGGCTCGGCGGCGCTGGCAGCCTGCAACGCCTCTTTGCTGCGCCGGTCGTGCCGGCGCTGTCGGCGCTGGCTTGCGCCGCGCTGGCAGGTCCGCTGGGCCAGCCGCTGCTGCTGGCTGGGGCGCTGGGGCTCGGCGTGGTCTCGGCCTGGGCCGGCCAACGCGTCTATCGCGCGGTGGTGGCTCAGTTCACGCAGACACGGGTGGTCATCGACCACATGTCGCAGGGCAACTTCGATGAACGCCTGAGCGTGCCCGCGTGTGAGGACGCCGTGGGCAAACTGGCGCAGGCGCTGCTGCAGTTGCAGACCCGGGTCGGTTTCGAAGTGGCCGACGGCCGCCGCAGCGCCCAGGCCGAACGGCGCAGCAAGCTGGCCCTGGACGTGGCCACCGAGCCCGTGCTGCTGGCCGACGCCGACGGCCGTGTGGCCCATGCCAACCGGGCGTTGATCGACTGGCTCACCACCCACGGCGAGCAGGTGCGCCAGGGTCTGCCTCAGCTGGATGTGGCTGCATTCACCGGCGGACGTCTCGCCCAGTTGCTGGGTGATGCCGAGGGCCGCGACCAGATCGGCCCGATCGACAGCCCGCGCAGCGTGGTGCTGAGCCCGGGCGGGCGTCCGCTCGAACTGGTCGTCAAGCCCTTGCACAGCCAGGACGGCCGCCACAGCGGCAGCCTGATCGAATGGCGCGACCTCAGCGCCGAACGTGCCGCGAACGAAGCCGCTCAGGCACAACAGCGCCAGATCGCGGCAGACGAAGAACGCGCCGCACGGATCCGCCAGGCCCTGGACGTGGCGGCCATGCCGGTGCGGGTGGCCGACGAACACGGCACGGTGGTCTACATCAACGAAGCACTGCTGCAGATCCTGCGTCGCGATATCGCCGGTTTCCGCGCCGAGTTGCCCGGCTTCGATCCCGAAAAGGTGCTCGGCGGCTCCGTGGGTGTCTTCTACAAGGACCCTGCGGCGGCGCTCGAGCGCCTGAGCAAACTCACCAGCCGCATCAGCACCCGCATGCAGCTGGGCGGGCGTACCTATGACGTCACGACGACACCGATCATGGGACGCGGCGGCAACAGGCTCGGCAGCGTCGGGCAGTGGGCCGACGTCACCGACCAGCTCGCCGCCGAGACCGACCTCAGCGCCGTGGCCACCGCCGCCGCCCGGGGCGACTTCAGCACCCAGATGAGCCTGGTCGGCCGCGAAGGTTTCTACCGCGTCGTGGGTGAGATGCTCAACCGCATGATGGCCACCGTCGGCACCACCTTGCTCGACGTGCGTGCCGCCGCCGGCCGCCTGGGCCAGAGTGCGGCGCAGGTCACCGACACGGCCTACTCATTGGCGCATGCCGCCTCGGAACAGGCCGCCAGCGTCGAGCAGACCAATGCCTCGCTGCAGGAGATGGCCGACTCGGTGCAGCGCAACGCCGCCAACGCCCGCCAGACCGAACAGATGGCCAGCCATGCGGCCGACGAAGCGGCTCAGGGCGGCCAGTCGGTGATGCAGACGGTCGACGCCATGAAGTCGATCGCGACCAAGATTTCCATCATCGACGACATCGCCTACCAGACCAACCTGCTGGCGCTCAACGCCGCCATCGAGGCCGCCCGAGCGGGTGAGCATGGCCGCGGTTTTGCCGTGGTGGCCGCCGAGGTGCGCAAACTCGCCGAACGCAGCCAGATCGCGGCGCAGGAGATCAGCACCCTGGCCGGCGCCAGTGTGCAACGCGCCGAACAGGCCGGCCAGCTGCTTGCGGCCATGGTGCCCAACATCCGCAAGACCTCGGCCCTGGTCGAGGAGATCGCCGCCGCGTCGACCGAACAGGCCGACAGCGTCACACAGATCACCAGCGCCATGGAGCAGGTCAACCAGGCCACCCAGCACAACGCGGCCGGATCGGAAGAACTCTCGGCCACGGCCGAACAACTCAAGACCGAAGCCAATCAGCTGCAGCGCCTGGTCGAGCACTACCAGCTCGAAGCCGCGCCGCCGGCCAGGGCGCAGGCGCCTGGCGCGCGGAGTGAGCAGCATCGACGCGCGCGCCAGACGGCGCCGGCGTGACGACACGATCGAGCCGCCGCGCCTGCCTCAAGGCAAGGTCTGGCGGATCTGCTGCAGTTGCTGCAGGCGCTTGAGGTTGACGTCGTGCAGGCAGCCCAGGCGTTGTTCGCGTTGCAGCCGTTGGCCGACAGCCAGCCCGGCGGCGAATTCACATTGCTGCAGGCGGTAGCGGGCGTGCGCCTTGGCGGCGGCATCGAACTGCGCGGTGCTGCGCTTGAGGTGTGGCAGCGTCTCGGCGCGGGCGTTGAGGGCGGCGCGCACCGCGTCTTCGGCGGTTTCCACTTCCTGTGTGCTGGCCTTGGAGCGCGCGAGCATGCAATCGCGGATCTCCACATGTGGCCGCCCCGAGTTGCAGTCCTGACGCAACTGGCTGGCGTACGGTGGCAAGGCGAGCCCCTGCGGCACGGCTGATGCCGCGCCTGGCGCTGCGACAGCGGCTGCGGGTGCCAGCAGTGCAAACAGCAGCGCAAGCGACAGCGCATGACGCAGTGCAGCTTGCAGTCGAGCGGGCAGTGGCAAGGCCAACACACCAGGCGGCGTCAGCGGCAGAGGGTGCGCGCGAGCCAGTGCGAGTCGACAGTCGGTGATGGGCAGCATGAGCAGATTGACCGCAGGATGGGCCGGTTCTTGTAACGTTTTGAGATCCTCCGGACACTAGCGTGGCAGCGGGGCCACGTCCATCAGGCCCTGACCCGGTTGCAAGCGCTGCGCCACGGGTGGCCAAGTGCGCCCGGCCGCCCTGCCTGCATCACCCTGGTGCACCCCGCCACGAGCCTGTCGACGCTAGGCTAGAGTGGCGCCCTCAGTGCAACGTACCTTTGACCATGAAGCTGTGGGACATCTCGCCGCCGGTCGACGCACACAGTCCGGTGTTTCCGGGCGACACGCCGTATCACCAGCACTGGGTGGCGACGCTGGATGTGGCGTGCCCGGTCAACGTCAGTGCGGTCACCCTCAGCCCGCATGTGGGCGCCCATGCCGACGCGCCGCTGCATTACGACGCCAGCGGCGCGGCCGTGGGTGAGTTGTCGCTTGCGCCGTACCTGGGGCCGTGCCGGGTGATCCATGTCATCGGTGTGGCGCCGCTGGTGCGCTGGGCGCACATCGAGCATGCCTGGCCTGCGCAGGATCGGGCATGCCCGCCGCGCATCTTGCTGCGCACCTGCCAGCGCCAGCCGCGTGATCACTTCGACGAGCACCTCACCGCACTCGATCCGGCGCTGGTCGAGGCGCTGGCCGACCGGGGGGTGGTGCTGATCGGCATCGACAGCGCCAGCGTCGACCCGGCCGCCAGCAAGGAGTTGCCCAGCCACCAGGTGCTGCGCCGTCGCGGCCTGCGGGTGCTCGAGAACCTCCTGCTCGACGACGTGGCCGAAGGTGACTACGAACTCATCGCCCTGCCGCTGCGCTGGACCCATGCAGACGCCTCGCCGGTGCGCGCGATCCTGCGTGAGTTGCCTGCTGCCGAATCCGACTTTGTTGCCGACGCTGTCACCAATTCCGTCACCGTCACTGACCCCGCCACGGCCACCGCCACTGCCCAGCCATGATCACCCGCCAGCTTTGCCACACCCTCGACGTCAGTGATCCGCTGGCACCCTTGCGCGAACTCTTCGACCTGCCCGAAGGCATCGTCTACCTCGACGGCAACTCACTCGGCGCCTTGCCGCGCAGCACTGCGGCGCGGGTGGCGCAGGTGGTGCAGGACCAGTGGGGCACTGGCCTGATCGGCAGCTGGAACCATGCCGGCTGGATGGATCTGCCGCAACGGGTGGGCGACAAGATCGCCCGCCTGGTGGGGGCCGGGCCGGGTGAGCTGATTGCCGTGGACAGCACCTCGGTCAACCTCTACAAGGCGCTGCACAGCGCCGTGCGACTGGCGCGCCTGCAGCACCTCGAACGTGATCCGCAGGCTGGCGCCAGGCGGCTCGTGATCGTGAGTGAGGCGAGCAACTTTCCGACCGACCTGTACATCGCCCAGTCGGTGGCGCGTGAGACCGGCGCCACCGTGCTGGCGCTCGACGCCGATGCCATCCGGCCCTGGCTGGCCGCCCATGCCCTGCCGCGCCCGGGTGTCCCAGGGCGCGATCTGCCGCCGCGGGCAACACTCGACTACGACCTGGCCGCCGTGTTGCTGCTCACCCAGGTCAACTACCGCAGCGGGCGCCAGCACGACATGGGGGCACTCACCGCCGCAGCCCATGCGGCCGGCGCACTCACGGTGTGGGATCTGGCGCACAGCGCCGGCGCTGTGCCGGTCGACCTGAAGGGCGCCGATGCCGACCTGGCGGTGGGGTGTGGCTACAAGTACCTCAACGGCGGGCCGGGGGCGCCGGCCTTCATCTGGGCCCATCCACGCATCACCGCCACGCTGCACGCGCAGGGGCTGAGCCAGCCACTCACGGGCTGGATCGGCCACGCGGCACCGTTCGAGTTCGGCCCCGACTATCGGCCGGCTGCGGGCATCGCTGGCTTCCAGTGCGGCACACCGCCGGTGCTGGCGCTGGCGGCGCTCGACTGCGGCGTCGACACCGTGCTCGCCGCCGAGGAGCAGGGCGGCATGGCGGCGCTGCGGGCCAAGTCGGTCGAACTCGCCGAGCTGTTCATCTCGCTGCTCGAAAGCCGCTGCGCCGGCGCCGGCCTCACCGTGATCAGCCCGCGCGACCCGGGCGAACGGGGCAGCCAGGTGTCGATCGCCTGCGAGCTGGACGAGGGCTGCGCTTACCCCATCACCCAGGCGCTCATCGCGCGGGGTGTGGTGGGTGATTTCCGCAGCCCCGACGTGTTGCGCTTCGGCTTCACGCCGCTGTACACAAGGTTCGTCGACGTGTACGACGCGGTCGAGCAGTTGCGCCAGGTGCTGGTCAGTGGTGAATGGCGCGAGCCGCGTTTTGCGGTGCGTGCGCAGGTCACCTGAGACGCTCGGGCGGTGAGCCGCCTGGTGCCGCACGTGCCGTCAGGGCAACGTCACGGTCACCTCGATGGATGGGTTCAAGGGGTGGGTTGCAGCGCCAGCCGGGTCTCGAAGCGCCGTTGCTGGGTGTCCGTGATGTCGGCGGTGAGATCCCCCGGCCCCTGCGGCACAAACCAGAACCGCAGGTTCGGGTTCTCGCTGATCGCGAAATCGATGTCGGCGTTGAGCACCGGCTGGCCGGCGTAACTGATGTCGATGCGCCGCACATAGTGGGCGGGCGTGTAGGTGCGTGCCACCTGGTCCATCACCATGCCGGTGTCGTTGGGATGGCTGATGCTCAGCTGCGCCAGCACAGGTTGGCCGACGCGGGCCTCACCGTCCACCCGCCAGGCCATGCGTCCCAGACTGGCCTGGGCGGCTTCGGCGTCCTTGCCGGGGGCGGCCGAACAGCCGCCCGAAGCCTTGACGTGTTTTGCGGCCATTACCAGGCTGCCGTCGCCGAGTTCGGCGACGGCACGCACGAAGCTGTATTCGTCGATGCGCACACGCGTCTCGATGTCGGCCCGGCCGCTGGCCATCGTGTAGCCGAAGATGGCGGCAATGGGTGAGGGGTTGGCATCGATGATCAGCCACACCCGGGTGATGTGGCGCGCCGGGCTTTGCGCGAACCTGGCGCTCACCACGATGGGCACGGCCGAGGCATCGATGGCGCGGCTGGGTGCTTGCAGTGTGATGACCTCGTCGGCCTTGCCGATGGCACGTAGGCCGAACAGGCTGGCGCGCACGGCCTGCCAGCGCGGGCTGGCATCCGGATCACCGATGGCCGGCAACTGGGCCTGCGCCAATTGCGGCAACAACAGCGCCAACGCCACCAGCAACACGCGGGACAGCGCCGGCCAGATCGCACCAGCGAGCCCGTTCATCCCCATCAACCTCGTCAGCCCGGATGTTCTGCCTGCTCGAGTGCCTGTCCACATGATGTCCATCCTCAGTCGAGCCTGATGAAGCAACTCTTCTTGGCTTCGACGTTGAGCTTGCGGAATTTGCGCGCCAGATCCTGCATGGGCTCGGCCTCGCGCAACACGGCGCCACGTTCACCGCCGATGGTGATGGCGTTGGCCACCGTGCTGAGCGAGACGAAGTCGTCGTAGATGATCTCGCTGGCGATCTTGTCGATGGCGCACGAACACTTGTTGACCATCTCGAACGACGGGCCAGGGTGATCGCGCAGGCAGGTCTGCACGTAGATCACACGGTCGACGGTCGGGTAGTCATGGGCCCGGGCGGCGCTGACGCCGAGCAGCAGAGCCAGGGCGGCGATGGTCAGACGGGTCGAGGTCAGAGTCATGATGGAGGCGGTCGAGGCTGGGGTGGGGCGGCGTAGGTGTCGTCGGCACAGTGTGTCAACGCAAGGTGATGCGGGTGGTGCTGCTTCGGGCCTTGGCGCCGCTGCCGGGTTGTGTCACTGCGATCTCGACGAACTGGCCGGGCAGGTCGTCGGCGATGACGAAGCGGTACTGGCGTGTCGCCTCTTGCTCGAATCGTGCGCGGTAGGGGTCGGTCACAAACGGGCTGATGGTGATCTCGCGAGCCTTGACACGCTGGCCGGCGCGTTCGATCACGGTGTCCCTGACCGTGGCCTCATCGACCAGCGCGAGCCGGATGCGGCGACGGAAATGCGCTGCCTGGCCCTTGCTGATGGTCTGCAGCCGGCGCACCTCGAACTCGAGAAAATACAGCAGCAGCGGGTTGGCGCTGGCGCTGCCGATGTCGGGCAGCCGCATGGCGCGTGGCCCACTCAGGAACTCGCCCACCACGGCGCAGCAGTTGCCCGCGGCATCACCGGACAGTCGGATCTTCACCGTGTCGGTGTAACTTTGCGCCGGGTCTGAGGTGTCTCGGTGGTCGACGTCGTAGACCAGGTCGAGCGGTGGTTTGACCGCCGCCAGATGCGCTTGCATGAACAGCAGCCGTTCGGCCTGAGATGGTTCGGGCGAGGTGCTCTCGGGGCTGTCCTGCGCGGCTGCGGCCTGGGCGGTGGAGGTTGCCGTGGTCGGGGCAGCAGCTTCGGCGGCGCTGGCCGTGGCGGGCAGCAAGCCGACCAGACCGGCCAGGACAAGCGGGGCAGCCATGCCGGTCAGCCTGACCGCCAGGGCGACAAGCGCCGCGGGCAATCGGCGTGGACCTCGGCTCGGGGGGGCGCGGTGAGTGCTCAAGCGGTGCAACTTCGTCTGTAGGGCAGGGCAGGAGGCTGAGGGCGACGGGCGGGCCTCAGCGCGCCGGTGCCGCTGGTGCGGGGTCGAGCAGCGGTACGCCGTAGTCGCGCAGGATGGCGGCGAGTTCGGGCCGCTTCTTCTCGATCAGCCCTTCGATCTGCGCCTTCCACTTGGGCTCGCCGTACCGTACCCCCATGGCCATCGAGAAGTCGAACTTCACGCCCGGTTCGGACGTCATCGGCAACACGACCAGTTCGGGTGACTTGACGCGTCGGGCGTAGAAGCCGGCGATCGGACCCCAGACGATGGCGGCGTCGAGTTTGCCCGCCGCCAGCTCACGTTCGATGATCTCGCCCGGGTACTGGGCCGGGTCGGCGCTCATCATGGCGTAGGGCTTGCCCTGGTCGGTCAGGTCATGATGGGCCAGCCACTGCGAGGCGGGCGACCGGTCGTACACGCCAATACGCAACTTGTTCAGCGTGGCCTTGGGCAGGGCAAGAAAGTCGGCCACGTTGTCGACACCGTCCAGCGCGCCGCCCACCACACCCCGTGCCAGCACAAGCGCATAGGTCGAGCGGTAGTAGGGTTTGGTGGCCGATACCTGATCGAAACCTGCCGGCACACCCAGCACCACGTCGCAGGGATAGTCCTCGCCCGGCAACTTGTAGCGCAGCGTGTTGCGGATGAAGGCCATGCGCTGCGGGAAGCTGTAGTACTCGAGCGGCAGGCCCAGCTCCTTGGCAAACATCTCGGCGATCTTGTTCTCGATGCCTTCACCCTTCACGTTCGAGAAGGGCAGGTTGTTCGGGTCCTGGCAGACCTTGAACGACTTGCGCGCCGGCGCCTCGTCCGCACCCGGCGCGGCGGTCTGGGGCTGCGCCTGTGCCAGTGACAGTGCCAGGGTGCTGCACAGCGCAAGTGCCGACAGGCCCAGCCGAGGCAGGCTGGCCGGTCGTGCGAAACAGGTGGTGCGCAGCGTGAAGGTGTGCATCATGGCGGGCCGGTACATGGAGGCTACTGGGGCTTGAACTCTTCGACCTTGGCGCGTGTGATCGCCCCGTCCGACCGGCCCTTGAGATAGGCATACAGATAGTCGATGTTGTCCATCACCGTCTTGCTGGTGCCGAAACTCTGCATGCCCTTCTCGAGCCTGCCGTCGCGCACGGTCTTGACGAACTCGTCCTTGGTCAGCACCTTCAGGCTGGCCACCAGCGAGGGCCCGACCATGCCTTCCTGGTTGGCGCCGTGGCAGCGGTCACAGGCGGCCTGACGCCAGGTGCGAAAACCCTTCAAGGTTTCGGGGTCGACCTTGTAGCCGTCGGTGACGGTGTACAGGTCGGTCTTGACAGTCTGTGCCATGGCTGGGACGCTGGCCAGGGCGGACAAGGCGAGTGCGAGGGCGAATAGTGGCTTGATGCTCATGATGTGTCACGGGTGGGATGGATACGCGCTCCGTGTGCAAGCTTCGGGCCGATCGGGCCGATGTCTACCCCGGTAATTCACCCTAGGCACAGACCCTAGGGACGAGGACGACCAACAAGAAGGGCCGGAAGACGCTGCTGCATCCTCCGGCCCTGCTGTGTCTTGCGGCGATTGTGCTGTCTGTGATCAGCCCGTGCGCAAAGGCCGTTTCAATGGTGTGGTGGGCTCCGGCGTCATGCCGGAACCGCTGGCTTCATCAGTTCGGCAGAGCGAACACGGTCAACGAACCACCCAGTTCGGTGTACTGGTTCAGTTCACGGTAGCCACCCACGGCGCCCAGGCCGTCGGTGTCCTTCTCGAGGCCAGCCGCCATGCCGATGCCGGCCCAGCCACCGATGCCCGAGAACACACCCATGTACTGCTTGCCCTTGTGGCTGTAGGTGAACACGTTGCCGATGATGCCGGAGGGGGTCTTGAACTTGAACAGCTCCTTGTTGATGTCTTTGGCGTCGACGCACTTCAGGTAACCCTCGAGGGTGCCGTAGCAGCTCAGGCCGCCCGCGGTGTTGAGCGAGCCCGACCACACCGAGAACTTCTCGGCCTTGGACTGCACGATCTTGCCGGTGCCGGCGTTCCAGGTGATGTAGTTGCCCATGCCGCCGTGGCTGCCCGGGGCCGGGAACATCGACAGCGTGGCGCCCACATACGGCTGGCCTGCGGTGTATTCGACCTTGAAGGGCTCGTAATCCATGCAGACATGGTTGGTCGGCACGTAGAACAGCTTGGTGTTGGGGTCGAACGAGGCGGGCTGCTGGTCCTTGGAACCCAGAGCGGCCGGGCAGATGCCCTTGGTGTTCACGTCAGGGCCGTTCTGCGCCGTCGAGTACTGCTTGAGCACCTGCGGGCGACCGGACTTCATGTCGACGTGGGAGGCCCAGTTGACCTTCGGGTCGTACTTCTCGGCCACCAGCAGGGCGCCGGTGATGCGGTCCAGCGTGTAGGCGAAGCCGTTGCGGTCGAAGTGGACCAGCGCCTTGGTGGCCTTGCCCTTGACGTCGATGTCCGCCAGGATCATCTCGTTGATGCCGTCGAAGTCCCACTCGTCGAACGGGGTCATCTGGTAGACCCACTTGACCTTGCCGGTGTCGACGTCACGAGCCCAGATGGACATAGTCCACTTGTTGTCGCCAGGGCGCTGCGAGGGGTTCCAGGTCGACGGATTGCCGGTGCCGTAGTACATCAGGTTGGCAGCCTTGTCGTAGCTGTACCAGCCCCAGGTCGTGCCGCCACCGATCTTCCACTGGTCACCTTGCCAGGTCTTGAGCGACGAGTCGGCCCCGATCGGCGTGACCTTGCCGTCGGCCCAGGTTGTGGTCTTGCCAGGTTCGAGCAGGATCTCGCTGTCCGGGCCAACGCTGTAGCCCTTCCAGGCCGGCGAGCCGTCCTTCAGGTTGTAGGCGGCGATGAAGCCACGCACGCCCCATTCACCACCCGAGATGCCGGTGATGACCTTGTCCTTGAAGACGTGAGGGGCGTTGGTGTTGACCGCGCCCAGCTTCGGGTCGCCGTTCTTGACCGACCACAGGACCTTGCCGGTCTTGGCGTCGAGGGCTTCGAGCACCGAGTCGGCGCGCTGCAGGATCACCTTGCCTTCGGCATAGGCCAGGCCGCGGTTCACCGTGTCGCAGCACATCTGCGGGATCACGGCCGGATCCTGCTTGGGTTCGTGTTTCCACAGGATCTTCTGCGTGTCGAGGTCGACCGCGAAGACCTTGTTGGGGAACGGGGTGTGCAGGTACATCTTGCCGTCGATGACCAGCGGCGAACCTTCGTGGCCGCGCAACACGCCGGTGGACATGGTCCATGCCACCTGCATCTTGCCCACGTTGCCGGCGGTGATCTGATTCAGCTTGCTGTAGCGCTGGTTGTACATGTCTCCAGCCTGCATCGCCCAGTTGTTCGGGTTGGCGATGTTCTTTTCCACGTCCGCATTGGCGTGAACCAGGGCCGGCAGCGCAACACCCAGTGCCGCGATGGCCCAGGCGGTACGACGGTAGCCATGAGATGAAATGCTCATGTTGTCTCCATGTGTTTAGGGACTCGGTGCCAGGCACCACTCGAAATCACGGCGCGCCGACTCTTTGCATCTGGTCAACATCGCTCGTTTCACCCCTGCGCATGGGGCCTTTTCCGCCTTGCGCTGCAGGACAGTTGGTTTGTACCGCTCAGCCAAACATGGGGTCAATGAGGCCCAAAATCGCACATGGAGCAGCTGTATCACTCGCCGTGACACAGCGTGGCGTCACTGGGGCGACCGGGATGAATTCCCGGTGCACTTTGGCCTCGACGTGGGACAAGGTGTCACGTCTGGTGCGCAACGCGCTCCCCCCTCAGGACATTCCCCTAGGAACCCGCACAACATGCCTGGCGACAACGCTTTGTCACTTCGAGGCGAGTGCCGCGGACTGGCGCTCTTCGATCTGGACCACACCCTCATCACCTTCGACAGCGGAGGTGCTTTCACGCGTTGGCTGGCCGAACGGGGCGTGCTCGACGCCGGCTTCGAGGCGCAGTACCTGGCCTATTGCCATGACTACGCTGCTGGGCGGCTCGATATCCGCGCCATGCACCGCTTCACCGTCGGTGCGCTGGCTGGTCTGCCGCCACCGCAACTGCAGGCCTGGCTGGACGAGTTCGAGGCTGAGGTGGCGCCGCGGATCACTCCGACCGCGCTGGCGCTGGTGCAGTCACACCGGCAGTGTGGCGACCTGTGTGTGCTGGTCACAGCGACCACACGTTTCATCGCCGAGCCGTTTGCGCGGCTGTTCGGCATCGACCATGTGCTGGCCACCGAACCCGAACGTGACGGGCAGGGCCGCCTGACCGGTGCCATCGTCGGTGAACCGTGCTTCCGGGCCGACAAGTGTGGCCATGTCGAGCGCTGGTTGGCGGCCCGGGGCCAGGTGCTGGCCGACTTCAGCCGCAGCAGCTTTTATTCCGATTCGGTGCACGACCTGCCGCTGCTGCAGATGGTGCGACGCCCGGTCGCCGTCGACGCCGATGCCGCGCTGCTGGCCCATGCCCATACACAGGGCTGGCAGACCTTGACACTGCGCGGTTGAGCCTGCGCCGCCGTGTCTTGTCCCGAACACCACACGCCTGTCACCCACACCCACCAGCGGGTGAGCCATGAAGCACCAGGCCCGCACACGGCGGGCCTGGCTGGTCTCGAGATGACTGGTGGCGCCGGGGCGTTCAGGCGCTCCAGTCGTCCATGTCGTGTTTGATCTTGTGGCGGTTGGCGATCAGCTCGTCGATGGTCGGCTCGTTGTTCAGCGCCCGCTCGATCGCCAGCTTGGTGGCGGCGTAGTTGGTGCGGTACATGTCCCTCTTGTCCAGGTTCGGGTCCTTGGCACAACGCGGGTCGATCCACACCAGCGCGACGATGCACAACTCGTCGACCATCTCGCGCGGAATGATGCCGTCGATCACACAGTCGACGATGGCATCGGCCGTCGCTGCCTGCACCACCCCACCGAACAGCTCGATGTTGGCGCTGTCCTTCAAGGTCACCTTGGGCACCATCATGGTGGCGGGGCGAACCAGTTGGTTGCAGGCGCGGATGGCGAACATGGCCGTGTGGCCCTTGCTCTGCGCCATCATGTTGGCGAACGCCGTGCCCACCGGGCCGTCGGTGCGGCCGATCAGGATCTCGGGCATGGCGTCGGTGGCCTGGCCCTCGGCTGCAAACACGGTGGCTTCACCGGCGTGAAAGAGATAGTCCTTGCTCATGGGGATGTGTCGCTCGGGTTGGTGGATGAGGTGGGGATCAATCTATCAGGTGGAACACCTCGCCCTTGCCGTCGACCGCCAGGTCGCCAGCGCGGCGGATGTGGCGCCGCCCGGGCAGATCGGCGAGTGGTGACTGTGGCCCGGCCAGACGGGCAATATCGCGAGTCAGCAGTTGCCAGAACACACCACAGTCGCCCGGCACGGCGACGTGTCCGGCGCCGAGTTCGGGTGCTGCGCCAGCACAGATCAATGTGCCACGCCGCATGCGCCAGGCAGGGTGTGCACCAAGCTTGCCCCCGACCACCAGCGTGCCTGCCACCATGCGTGACGCGGCGAAGTCACCGGCGTCACCCAGCACGATCAGGCTGCCGCGACGCATGCGATCACCTGCCCGGTCGCCCGCGTTGCCAAACACGACGAACACACCACCACGCATGCCGTCCATGCTGCCTGGCAAGGCGCCGCCGGCGTAGTCGGCCACGTTGCCGCGCACCGTCAGGCTGCCGCCGCTGCGTTCGGCACCGGCCAGGTCACCGGCGCTGCCGCGTACCTCGATGTGCCCACCGCTTTGCGCTGTGCCGAGGTGATGGCCGACGTCACCTTCGACGATCAGTTCTCCGGCAGTCATCGCCAGGCCGATGTGGTCGACACGGCTCAGGTCGCCCTGCAAGATCAGGCGGGCCGGTGCATCGTCACCAGGTGCTGGCGCCGTGTTGTCTGCGCGTACATCGAAGAACTCCGCCAGCGCCAGTGTGTGGCGGCCTTGCTGCACGGGCAGGCGTTCGATCGTCGCGGCGTCCAGGCCGGCCAGCGCGACTGGGGTCAGCACGCGGGCGTCGATACGTAGCGTGGGTTGATGCCGCAGCGTCAGCGTCCAGGCGGTGCTCATGCCTGACCTCCGCCGACGCGGGGCGAACCTGGCGATCGTGATGCGGGCGGGCCCGCCGGGGCGACGAAGGCTGCACCTTGCGCCGCGCCAGTTGCCGAGCCAGCCGCGCTGCCCGGCGTGACGTCCCTGGCAGCGCCAGCAGGCAGCAGATCCTGCAGGTGGAAGTGATGCGGCCCGAGCTTGCCGCCATAGTTGCCGGCCGAGACACGCAGCACTCCGGCCGCGGCGCCGCGGTCGATGATGGCGGCCAGGCCCGCAGCCATGGCCGCGGCCACGTCGCCGGCGCTCAGGCCGTCGATCACGATCTCCATCACGCTACCGATCTGGTCGTCGAGTTCGGTGTTCTTCGCCTGATGCGTGAGCGACGGGCAGAAGGCCTCGTTGGTCGACGCCATCAGCGCCGGGTACTTGCTGCCTACCTTGGAGCCCGAACGCACCACGCCGCCGGGGAAGGGCATCACCACATTGGGCAACTGGCGCATGGCGGCCACGGCGGCTTCGGCACCGGCCAGTGCCGCGTCGGTGTCACGCGCCAGCAGCAGCAGGTTGCCACCCCCCACGGCCCGGATCACCGGTGTCGTTTCCTGCGCCAGGAACTCGCCGTCCATGACCGGCACACGCCAGTAGCGCTGACCGTCGATCATCTTGGCGATCTGCCAACCGTCACCGAAGAAGCGCAGGTTCTTGCCCAGCGCGGCGGTCTCGACGCCGCTGCCCGGCGGCAGGCCGGCATAGACGGCAGTGGTCGGGCAGGTCAGCACACATTGGCCGACACGTTTTTCGAGCTGTTTGGCCAGTTCCTTGGCGTTCATGGCGAACAGCAGCAAGGCCACGCCGGGGCGGCCGTCGGGTGTCTCGTCGGGGCCGAGTTCACGTTCGATGCCGGCCTCGCAACCACACGCGATCACCGAGGTGGCAAACCCCGTGGCTGCAACGCCGGCGTGCCTGGCCCAGGTGATGTTGTGGGCGGTGACGACGATGCGTGTGGCGCGCATGCCGAAGGCTTCGGCGAAGGTGGCGTCGATGACAACGCCGTTGTGCACCGTGGCCACGGTGGAGCGGGCTGGTGCCTGAGCTTGTTCAGCCATGGGCCGCTCCCGTGGCCGTGGCCTCGCCGGCCAAGGTCGTCGGCACCCCACCGGTCTGCGGGAAACACGCCGCCGGCAGCAGGCGTCCGCCGCCGCAGCAGGCGCACAGTTCGTCATGGCCCAGCACGGCGTTGCGCAGTTGCAAGCCGAAGGGCCGGTCGGTGTGGTTACTCACGGTCTGCATGGCCGCGTTGTCGTCGAAAGACGGCGTTGCGTAGTGTGTGCCGCCCACCGGCAGGGTGACCAGTTCGCCCTTGTCGACGACGATCTGGCCGTCCTTGAGCAGCCACTCGGCGCGGCTGAAGGTGGCCTCGGCGTCGGCGTTCAGTGACCCGGATCCTGACGAGCCCTGCAGGCGATAGATGGCGATGTCGGCGGCGCTGCCCGCACCCAGGTTGCCGCGCTCGGTCAGGCCCAGCAGTCGGGCCGGTGCGCTGCGCGTCATGATGGTGATCTCTTCGAGTGTGAGTTCGCGCTTCATCTCGCGCAGCGCACAGTGCGCCGCCACGTCGGGATGCAGCTTGGCCAGTTGCTCGTTGCGGAAGTCGCGGTCCATCAACAGCCGCATCAGGTGCGGGTAACTCGTGAACGGCGCGCCGTTCGGGTGATCGGTGGTCAGCACGATGCGCCAGGGATCATTGATGCTGAGAAAGATCTCCAGCCCGATGGCCCACTGCAGCGCGTTCACATAACTCTGCTCGCGGTACTTGAAGGGCACGACGCCGCAGCCCGCATCACATTCGATGTCGGCGCCTATGCTCTTGCGCGGGTTCGCCAGCGCCATGTTGGCGTGCTGGCGCATGGTGTCGCCGGAGGCGGTGACGGTCTGGCCGAACAGGATCTGGCCCACGTCGATCGAGATGTTGGGCCGCGCGTTGACCGCCTCGGCCAGTTGCAGCGCGGCCGACGAGAACTTCTTCGGCCCCTCGGTGCCGTAGCTGTGGAACTGGATGTGGGTGAGATGGCCGCGCCGGCCTTCGAGTGCATCCATCGTCGCCAGCGTGGTGGCGATGTTGCCGGCCACCCCCAGGTTGCTGGCATGGATGTGCAGCGGGTGCACCAGGCCCAGCTCGGTGAGTGCCTGCGAGAGTGATGAGAGGATCTGCCGCGGCGTGACGTTCCAGTGCCGATGCTGCTCGTCCACATCCAGCGTGCGCTGGTTGAACTTGAAGGCCGAGATGCCGCCCGGGTTCACCACCTTCACACCCATGGCCTTGGTGGCGTGGATGACCCAGCCCACGTAGTCGCGGATCTTCTCGGCGCGCACACGTTCGGGTTCACTTGTATCGGCCAGCAGCGACAGGAAGATCTCGTCGTTGCCCAGCATCACGTAGGCGCCGTGGTCGAGCACGGGTGTGTCGCCCATTTCCATGTGGGCCTGGCGCGCATTGCTCGCCACCATGGCCGGCTCGAAGGCCGCCGTGTAGCCCATCTGCGCGTAGGCATAACCGGTGGCCAGCGTGCCGGGTGTACACGTGCCACAACTCGGGTCGAGCAGCGGGTTGTTGTCGCGCAGTGCCGGTTCGACGCCGCGCCGATGATCCTCGGGCAACAACAGCCGCGCCAGGTTCATCTTGCCGCCGCCGATGTGGCTGTGCAGGTCGATGCCGCCGGCCATCACCAGGCAGCCCGATGCGTCGATGACCCGTTCGCAAGGTGCGTTCGGTTCGACCGCGACGATGTGGCCGTCGACGATGTCGATGTCCATCACCGCATCGGTGGTGTGGACGGGGTCGATCACCCGACCGCCGTGGATGCGCAGGCGGCTCATGCCGACCCCCCGGCTGGTGTCAGTGCCGCGCCGATGCGCCGAGCGATCTCGGCCACGTCTGGCAACGTCGAGTTCAAGGGCGCCTGCATGGGCATGGCGATGATGCCGTCGCTGCGAAACAGGTGGCCCACATGGTGCAGGCCTGGGCTGGCGACGGGGATGAAGACCTCGGGCGCGTTGGCGCCATCAGCCGGTGCCAGCGCCGGTGGGCCGAGCACGACGGTGGGCAGGCCGGCTGCTGCGGCGGGTGGCGCCAGCGCCGTGATGCTGCTCACCCAGAGCAGCGCGTCGCAGCCGCGGTCGGTCAGCAGGCGATTCGCGCCGTGTTCGATCGGGTCATGCTCGATGCGCCCGCCCGGCTCGCTGGCCAGCCGGGTGCGCAATGGCAGACCGGTCAGCCAGGTGTGCACTTGCTGAGCGGTGGCCGCACCGTCGCCACCGGCGAGTGCGACGCTGCCGGCGCGGGTGGTCTGGTTGAGTGTGGCGACGATGCTCTGCACGGCCGCAGCAGCCAGTTCACCGTGGCGCGGCAACACGCCGGCCTCCCACACGAAGCAGACGTAGGGCGAGGCGCGCAATTCGGCGGCGAGTGTCAGCCAGGCCGGGTCCAGGCTGGCCGGCGGACGTGGTCGAAGTGCCAGGGCCAGCGCCTGCAGCGTGTCGAACACATCGGCGCCGCTGGCCAGCGCCTGCACGTCGAGCTCAGCGGCGTGACCGCTGGCGACAGCCGCTGCAGTTGCAGAGGTGATTGCGGCTCCAGCTTCAGCGGTGGCGGTGGCGGCGTTGCCTGCCTCTGACGCGTCGCCAGAGGCTGCATCAGCCGGGTCGCCGGCCGATGTGGTGACGGCGCGCAGCCGCTGTTGCGCCAACGCGGCGTCGTCCTTCAGGCCCACGAAGCGCACCTTGCGCAACGGGCTGCCGGGCCGGGCGATGTCGATGCGCTGCCAGAAACGTGGATGCCGTGCCGCCGGGTCGCTGCCCACACAGACGACGAGCTCGGCGCGTGCCGCGACCTCGCCCAACGTCACCATCCAGCTGCCCTGGTCGTGCAACACACGTGTGGCCAGAGCGAGCGGTTCGCCGTTGGCGTGGTCGCAGATGGCGCCGCACTGGCCGGCGAGTTTCACCAAGGCGCGGGCGCCGTTCACGTCGGTGGCCAGACCGCCGAACAGCGGCTGCCGGCTGGAAGCAAGCAGGCGCGCCGCGTGTGTGATGGCGGCGTCCAGCGATGCGGGTCGGCCCTGGATGTGTGCGCCAACGGCCGCGCGGTCGCCGAGCTTCAGGCCGGCCAGCGCGGTGCTGGCGCGTGGGCAGGTGGTTGCTGCAAGAGCCGGATCGTTCGCGTCCAACGCCAGGTCGTCACACAGCAGGCTGCAGAACGGGCAGGTCCAGGTGTTTGCCTCGGCGCGTGCTGCGAACCTGCCCGACGTGTCGAATCCCGAGGCCGTGGCGCCCCGGGTCGCCATGCCGGCGCCTGCCGGATCGCTTGTACCGGTTGCAGGTCCGGCGGTGGCTGGATGAGTCATGGAGGGCGAGTGTCGCAATCCATGTGCCATTGGCGACGGCCGGGGCTGGCGGCCTGTCCGGCCGCACCACAGTCCGGGCATCGGCGCGACCCGTCGGGCACTGTGTGCCGGCCTGGATCGTCGAGGCGAGACACAGTGTCTCGCCGGACTGTGCCCGGATTCAGCCGGCAGGCCTCAGCTCAGCCGGGCGTAGGCCAGTGCGCCGCTCCAGTCCGATCCCCACGGCTGCCCGATCCCACGATTGCCCGACATCACTTCAGCCGACCCTCATGCAGCGCGGTGGCGATGAGCCAGCCGCTGGCGCCCGCCTGGCGCGCCTGGCGCAGGTCGGCCAGGTCGCGCACACCACCAGCGCCCCACAGGCGCGGCGTGTGGCCACGCGATCGAGCCTGAGCGGCGACTTTGGCCAAAGTGTCCAGCGCCGGGCCGCTGCCGGCGCCGACACGTTCCAGCGTCATGACGATCAGGTCGTCCGGCCACAGTTCGGGCGCCTGCCAGCACCCGGCCGGGTCGAGTTGTTCGTCGCCGCGCCGGTCGAGCGACAGGATGGCGCCCGGCCTGGGCTGGTTCGTGTCGCCGGCCAGCCGGGTGCAGCGCGCAAGCGCGGCGCGGCTGCCGAGGGCCTCGCTGGCGTAGACCGGGCGCAGCCGCTGGCCGGCATCACCCAGGCTGGCCACCAGGGCGTCGGCTGCATCGGGATCACCAAACCCGGCGTCCAGCCACAGTTGCACGCCCGGCAGGCCGGCGAGCAGCGTGGCCATCGCCGCCTGCTGCACGCCGCGGCCCTGCAACGCATCGAGGTCGGCGACGTAGAGCCGTTCGCCCTCGGCGTCCTGGTCGGCACGGTGTGCCGGGTCCTGCGTGGGTGAGTCCGAGGCCGTGCCTGCGCCCAGCCCTTGCTGTGCAGCTTGCGCCGCGGCGAGAAGCGCGCGCGCCACGTCCACCGGGTCGCTGCCGGCCACCAGGGCCGACTGCACCGGCCGGTAGTTGGCGCGGTCGCCGCGCCGAGCATGCACGGCCTGGCCGCCGAGCAGGTCGATCACGGGAACAATGCGCATGTGTCAAGACCTCGTGAGTGTTCAAGATGTCAGAGTATCCAGGCAGGGCTGCCGAGCTGGCGATAGGCTGGGACGTCGGCGGCGCCCACCTCAAGGCTGCCCTGCTGCGTTGTGGTGAACTGGTCGATGTGGCGCAGTGGCCGTGTCCGCTGTGGCTGGGCCAGCATCACCTGAGCCAGGCCATCTCCCAGGCGCGGCTGCGCTGGCCGGACGTGATCGAACACGCCCGCCACGGCCTGACCATGACGGCCGAGATGGTCGACCTGTTCCCGGACCGCGCCACCGGTGTGGCTGCACTGGTGGCGCAGCTGGCGCGTGAACTCACCGGCAGCGATGCCCCCGCCATCGAGCGGCTGGCCTGGTACGCCGGCCCGGCCCAAGCCTCCGCCACCTGGCTGGCTAGTGCCGACGCCGCGGCGCAGTGGCGCCGGCTGGCATCGGCCAACTACCTGGCCACGGCAAGCCTGGCGGCCGCTGCGCTCGGCGAGGGGGTGCTGGTCGACATCGGCAGCACCACCACCGACCTCATTGCGTTTCGCGGCGGCGGCGTGTTGCAGCTGGCCATGGCGCTCGGCCAGGGGCTCGATCACGGGGCTAGCCTGGGCGACGCCGGCCGGCTCGCCAGCGGCGAGCTGGTCTACCAGGGCGTCGTGCGCACGCCGCTGATCGCGCTGGCACAGCGTGTGCCGTTTGCCGGACACAACGTGTCCGTGATGAACGAGTTGTTCGCCACCAGCGCCGACGTCTACCGCCTGACCGGCGAACTTGACGAAACTCACGACCAGCAACCCACGGCCGACGGCGCGCCCAAGACCGCCGCCGCTACCCGTCAGCGTCTGGCGCGCCTGCTCGGGCGTGATGCTGCCGATGCCCGCGACGAGCAGTGGCTCGCCCTGGCCGGCTTCTGGCGCGAGCGCCAGCTTGCCGAGTTGGCGCAAGGCTTGCAACGTGTGGTCCATGCGTCGCGCCTGCCCGCGCAGGCGCCGCTGTTGGCGGCCGGCTGCGGCGCGTTTCTGGTGGCCGACCTGGCGCGTGACCTGGGGCGCCCGGCCCTGTCGTTCAGCGCCGACGTGCTGGGCCTGGCGCCGGGCCATGCTCTGGCCGGCTGGGCGCAGGTGTGTGCGCCGGCCGTGGCTGCAGCCTTGTTGTTGGAGACCTGATGGCAGCCCCGCAGCGTGCCGTCGATGGAGTGTCCTGATGTGGGTGGTCAAGCTCGGCGGCAGCCTCAACGCCGACCTGTTGCTGCCGCGCTGGCTGGCGCTGCTGGGCGGGCTGGGGGGTGGGCGGGTGGCGGTGGTGGCCGGCGGCGGCGAGTTCGCCGACACCGTGCGCGCCGCGCAGGGCCGCTGGCGTTTCGACGATCTGGCGGCGCACAACATGGCCGTGCTGGCCATGGCGCAGACCACCCTCATGATGTCGTCGCTCGAACCGGCACTGCAACTGGCCAGCCAGACCCACGAGATCACCCAGGTGCTGCAGACCGGCCGCACAGCCCTGTGGTGGCCACTCGAAGCCCTGCGCCCGGCGGCGAGCGCCGACACCAGCTGGGACGTCAGCTCCGACAGCCTGGCCCTGGCCCTGGCCCGGCGCCTCAACGCCGAACGGCTCGTGCTGGTCAAGTCCTGCGAAGTCGCCCCCGGCGACAGCCTGGACGCCCTCAGCGCCGCCGGCATCGTCGACGCACGGTTCCCGCACTGGGCCCGTGAGGTCGATTTCCCCATCGACGTGGTCTCGCGCAGCGACATCGACAAGGTGCGCGCCGGGCTGCTCAGCGGGCGCTGACCTGGCGCTGGGCAGCGGTCGACGAGCGGTCGCCGAATGACCGCGTTGTTAGACTGGTTTGCGCCTCAGAACTGCCGCGTTGCGGCCGCTGGTGGCCGGAGTCTTGTCGATGGTCGAACACCCCTGGGTCGTCGCGCTGATGCGGGCCTGGCAGCGCTTCGTGCTGGCGCTCGCCACCTTCGGCGTCACCATGCTCATCACGGCCAACAGCTTGTTCACCAAGTCGCGCATGTCGCACGACAACGGCATCACGCTGCGTGGCAGGTTGTCCATCCGTCTCGATCCGCGTGTGCCCGACCACGAGTTCTTCGTGCCGGGTCGTAGCTTCGACTGCCGCATCCGCCACGGCGCGGCTTCGTTCAAGGACGACGCCAAGCTGGTGGTGCGCAGCGCCTCGATCAAGTTTGCCGACACCCGCGGGCGTGCGCCGTTCGACATCCTGATGAACAGCGGGCTGATGCCCCTGTTCTGGAACGCACGCACCTTCATGCAGTTCATGTTCAGATCCATGCAGGGCAAGGGCAAACATTACGCGCCCTACCTGGGGCGCCATCCGCAGGCGCGTATCGGTGGTGGCAGCAGCGTGCGGCGCGACCCCGAGGCGCCCAACCAGATGGTCTACCGCACCAAGACCACCTCGGGTTTCATCGGCCGCGACGGGGTGTTGCGCTACGTGCGTTACCGCCTGGTGCCGCAGGGTTTCGTCGGCCCCGAAAGTGGCTTGCCCGACGCCTGGGACCGCGACCACGCCTGGCTGCAGAACCCGCGCGGCGACGAGGACCGCAGCCGCAACTACCTGAAGGACGCGACCCGCCGGCTGATCGAGTCCGGCAAGCCCATGCGGTACACGCTACAGATCCAGTTGCGTCTGCCGCCGCCGGACGAGACCGTCCAGCCCGAGTGGGTGTCGTCGGCCGTGCCCTGGGACGAGACGACCTTCCCCTACCTGGATCTGGCCGACGTCGAGATCACCGAGGCGCTGTCGCACCGCGAGGGCATGCTCACCTGGTTCGACCTCAGCCACCACCCGGCCAGCCTGCCGATACCGCCGGCCCGTTCGATCGACGATGCCCACTCGCTCAACCACCTGCGCCTGGCAGGCATCTGGGCCACGCGGGCACGTCTGTTGTCGTACCGCCTCTCGGGTATCCCCAAACCCTTCCCGGATTCGCGCCGCGCGCCGGACTGGCAAGGTGTGCCGCCCATGGCGGACCCGCCCTGAACCACCGCGCAAGGTGAGCGCCGGCCGCGCCGGCGTCACATACGACAGCCTGACCGGTGCGCCGGCCAGCCGCCCGCCCGGTCCGGCCCCGGCGGGTGCTGCTGGCTAGATGGCGATCGAACGTGCCACCAGCCAGGGTTGCAGAAAGACGTAGGGCACGGCCAGCGTGCTGTTGCGCTGATTGATGGTGTGGCCGATGTCGTCCAGACGGGCGCGGAAGCGGTCGAGTGCGTCGCGTGCCGCGGGCGCATCGACGAAGAAGTCTTCGGGATACGTGCCCAGCGGCCGGTTGGTGCGTTTGCTCAGCAGGTGCACCAGCGTCAGTTGTTCACCCACGGCCTTGCCCTCGGGCAAGGCGTAGACGAAACCGGCCTCGTCGATCGGGCGACGGTCGCGCGGCGGCGGCAGGTACATCGCGCCCGGCGTGTTGGGTATCCAGCCGAACTGCGCGTATTGGCCGTTGTTGACGGCCGCGTGTTCGACGCTGCAGTTGAAGATGACCCGGCGGATCACGTCGGCCAGCTGGTCGACGCTGGCAAAACGCCCGTCGCTGAGTGGCAGGGCGCGGATGCGGGCGCCCTCGGGTGACTGCAGCTCACGTGCCCAGGCCTGCAGCTCCTCGTCGGCCTGCACGGCTGCGTCGTCGACGTAGAACACCCGCAGCAGGTCGTCGACGAAGTGGCCGATGGCGCCGTACAACGCCTTGGCGTCGTCGCGGTAGTGGTAGTGCGGCAGCACCTCGGTGTCGTCGAGGCCACGTTCGCGCAGGTCGCGCAGGGGGTCGGTGGCGTCGAAGTTCCAGCGGGCATAGGCCTCACCCAGCAGCGTGAGTGAACCTTCGGCGCCGATGGCAATGGATTCGTCGATCGGCCCGCCCGGCGCCAGCAGCTTGCCGCGCGCCTCGTGGTTGATCTCGATCGTGCCTTCGAAGTGTGGCGCCAGCAGCTGGTAGACCGGGTGCTGGGCCGGCAGGCTGCGCGCCGTGGCCACCCACACGGATTCCATCACCAGGTGGGTGCGGCACAGGTGCGCCACCACCTCGTGATAGGCGCCGTCGGCCGACTGCACGAAGCTGCGCGCCATCAGCCAGGTCCAGCGTTCGTCCTTGGGCGTGAACACCACCGGCGCCTCGGCCGGCGACTGGCCGAGCTGGATGGCCAGCGGCATCAGCCGGCCCTGGTCGTCGCGCCAGAACAGGCTGATCGGCGCCACGCAGAAGCGCCCGAGGGTCGGCTCGATGCCGTGCAGGATGGCGTAGTCCAGCACGAACAGGCGGTGTTCACCCAGCAGCCGAGCCAGGCTCTGGCCTTCGGGCAGCAGGCCACGCACGGTGTCGTCGGTGACCGCGAAGTTGGGCGGTATCTCGGTCGCCAGCCGAATGAGAAAGGGGTTGATGCCGTCCAGGCGCTGGCGCGCGAACTCCTCGTCGTGCATCCAGCGTGTGGCCACCTCGGGCAGCGGGCGCAGCGGGTAATAACGCCGGAAGCTGGCCACCGTGTCGTTGTTCTTGAAGAACCGGGTGACCATGGCCAGCGCGATGTCGGCCACGCTCTCGACCATGTCGGTGGCCATCCACAGGTTCTTCTCGCGGGTGAATGCTTCGCCGAGCGGGACCTGGCTGCAAAAGGGCGGTTGGCCGGGGGCATGTACCCACTCATAGGCCTGACGTTGTGCAAACAAGGTGCGCTCACGTTCAGCGCGCTCATATCGACTGGTTGACTGCGGCACGCTGATGCGCATGGGTGTTGTAGTTCTGGCCGGGGTGATTTCACTTTATCAGCTGAAGCGATACTGGCCGGCGATCACCGACCGCCCAGCAGCAGCGGGAGCCGCGGCACCGTCCCGCAGGAACACCGAGCGTGAAGTTCTCCGATGTCGTCGACTCTGCCAAGGCGCTGCTGCAGCGCAAGGGCCGCATCACGTACCGCGCACTGGCCCGCGAGTTCGGTCTGGACGACGAGGCCTTGCGCGACCTGGCCGACGAACTCATCAGCGCCGATCGGGTCGCCGCCGACGAAGACGGCAAGGTGCTGGTCTGGGTGGGTGCAGCTGCCGGTCCACTTGCTGCGGCAGTGATGCCGGCCGGCGGCGACGGGGCCGTCGGCCCGGCCGGCGCCCTGGTCGAGCCACTGCCCGAAGGTGACCGCCGCCAGCTCACCGTGATGTTCTGCGATCTGGTGGGCTCGACCGCCTTGTCCGAACGGCTCGACCCTGAGGACTTGCACCATCTCGTCAAGGCCTACCAGCAGGCGGTGCAGCAGGTGATGCTGCGTTACGAGGGCCACATCGCACAGTTTCTGGGCGACGGCATCCTGGCCTACTTCGGCTACCCGGTCGCGCACGAGGACGACGCCGCCCGGGCGGTGCGCGCCGGCCTGGACATGCTGGCCGCGATCGCCGCGCTGGACGTGACGCCGCCCGTGCAGGTGCGGGTGGGGCTGCATACCGGCCTGGCCGTCATCGGCGCGGTGGGTGAGGCCGGCCGCATCGAGCAGCTGGCGCTGGGGCGCACGCCCAACATCGCCGCGCGTGTGCAGGCCGCCGCCGAGCCGCACTGCCTGTACATCAGCGGCGCCACCCAGCGCCTGGTGCAGGGCCTGTTCGACACCCAAGACCTGGGCCAGCACCAGCTCAAGGGCATCGCCGAGCCGATGTCGCTGTACCGTGTGGCCGCCACGGTGCTGGCCGCGCCGCGTTTCGACGACGTGTTGCGCCACGACCTGAAGCCCCTGCAGGGTCGCACCGCCGAGCTCGACGACATGGCGCGGTGCTGGCAGCTGGCCCGTGCCGGCCGGGGCGGCCTGCTGCTGCTGACGGGTGAGGCCGGCATCGGCAAGTCGCGCCTGCTGCAGTCGCTCGGCCGGGTGGTGGCCGACGACGGTGCACTCGAACTGGCCTTTCGTTGTTCGCCCTATTACGTCAACAGTGCGTTCTACCCGCTCATCGACCAACTCGGCCGCATGGTGCTGGGGCCGGCGGAGGACGGCCACGCCACACGCCTGGCGCGGCTGGAGCGTTTCCTGCTGCAGGTCGGCATGCCCGAGCGGCGCCAGCTGGCGCTGTTCGGTCAGCTGCTGTCGCTGAACCTGCCCGACGAGCTGGCCGCCGTCACGCCCAGTCGCGAGGACCGCAAGCCGCTCACACTGAATGCCCTGGTCGACCTGCTGGCGCGGCTGGCGTCGCGCCAGCCCGTGTTCGTCGTGGTCGAAGACCTGCACTGGGCCGACCCTTCGACGCTGGACCTGCTGAGCCTGGTGGCCGAACGGTTGCCTCGGCTGGCCTTGCTGCTCACCGTCACCGCGCGGCCACCCTTCGAGCCGCCGTGGCCTGCCGGCGAGGCCTGCACCCGTCTTGCGCTGGGCCGGCTGGCGCCCGCCGACATCGCCTGCCTGGCTGCCGACGTGGCCGGCCAGGCCGTGCCGCCCGAGGTGCTCGAGCTGCTCATCGGCAAGACCGATGGGGTGCCGCTGTACGTGCGCGAGTTCACCCGCGAGCTGCTCGACAGTGGCCTGCTGGCGCTGCGCAACGGCCAGCTGCAGGTTACCGGCCCTCTACCCAGCGTGGCCGTGCCGTTCTCGCTGCAGGATTCACTCACCTCGCGGCTGGACCGGCTGGGTCCGGCGCGGCGCCTGGCCGAGGTGGCGGCGGTGATCGGGCGCGAGTTCAGCCAGTCGTGGCTGCAGGCCGTGTTCGACGGTGACGCCGACGCGCTGGCGCCGGCCCTGCAGGCGCTGTGTGACGCCGACATCCTGCTGCGCAAGGGCGAGGGACAGGAGACACACTACATCTTCCGCCACGCCCTGCTGCGCGACGCCGCCTACAACTCGCTGCTCAAGCGCCGGCGCCAGCAGATCCACGCCCGGGTGGCCAGCGAACTGGCGGCCAGGTGGCCCGAGATCACGCTGCTGCACCCGGAGCTGGTGGCCCACCACCACACCGAAGCCGGCCAGACCGGCCCCGCGGTCAGCTGCTGGCAACGCGCCGCCCAGCAGGCGGTGGAGCGTTCGGCCAACCGCGAGGCCATCCGACATTTCGGCGCGGCGCTGGAGCTGCTGCGTGGTCTGCCACACGACCAGGCACGCGACCGCCAGGAGCTGGCCCTGCAGATGGGCCTGGGTGTGCCGCTGAGTGTGACCACCAGCTGGGCCGCACCCGAGGTGCGTGCCGCCCACGAACGTGCGCTGGCACTGTGTGTGAGCCTGGGCGAGACCGACCAGCTGTTTCGCGCCCTGTACGGCGTGTGGTCCAACTGCCAGGTGCAGGGTGACTTCCGCGCTGCGCAGCCGCTGTCCGAACAACTGCTGGCGCTGGCCGACCAGGCGCCCGACGACGGCCTGCGCCTGCAGGCGCACCGCGCCGCCGGCATCCACGCCTTGCACACCGGCCAGTTCGGCGAAGCGCTGCGCCACTGCGACGCCGGTCTGGCGATCTACGACCCCCAGCGCCACCGCGTCCAGGTGGCGCAGTACTGGCTGGACCCGGGCGTGGGTTGCCTGTGTTACGGCGCCTGGGCGCAGGTCTGCATGGGTTACCCCGACCAGGCGCTGGCGCGGGTGCACCGGGCCCTGGCGCTGGCAATCGAGGGTGGCCACGACTTCAGCATCGCGTACGCCACCCACTTCGTGGCCGTCATGCACGAACGCCGCCGCGAGCCTGCGCTGTTGCGCCGCCATGCCCAGACCCTGCTCGACCTGGCGCGCGACAAGGGGTTTCCGGCCTTCCAGGCCTGGAGCACCCTGCTCCTGGGCTGCGCACTGGCCGAAGAAGGCCGCGCCGCCGAAGGCAGCACGCTCATCCGCCAGGCCCAGCAAGTGGCTCAGACCACCGGCTCGCGGGTGGCACGGTCCGCCTCGTTGTGTGTGCTGGCGGGCGTCTATGTGCGGGCACACGAGACCGAACTCGGCCTGGCCACGGTGGCCGAGGCGCTGGCCTTCGTGCAGCAAAGCGACGAACGTTTCTACGAAGCCGAACTGCTGCGCACCCGGGGCCTGTTGCTCGAACAACTGGCCGATGGCCACGCCGATCCTGCTGCCGAGGCCGACGCCATCGCGTGTTACGAGCAGGCCATCACGCTGGCGCGTCAGCAGCAGGCGCGCACCTGGGAGTTACGTGCGGCCACGGCTCTGGCGCGGCTGCATCTGCGCCGCAACCGGCCGCAGCGGGCACGCGACACCCTGTCGGGCCTGCTCGACACCTGCAGTGAAGGCTGGCAGACGCCCGATGTGGTCGATGCCCGCGCCCTGCTCGATGCCTTGACGGCCAGCCCGGCGTGACGCCTTCGGCTCGACGACACCGGCCGAATCACGACAGCTGCATCACACCGCAGCCCGACCTGTGCTGACCGGCTTGCCCGGCAGACCCGGTCCCGCGGCGGGCCAGGTGTCTGCCGTCAGCCGAACGCCTTGTGCACCGCCGCCGTCGCGCTGGCATGGGCGCCACGTGGCAGGTGGCTGCCGTGGGCGGCGATCAGGGCGTCGAAGCGCCACTGCAGCAAACGCTCGAACTCGCCGCGCAGCGAGCCGCCGGGGGGCGTCATTTCCTTCAGCCAGATCGGCCCGACGACGGTGGTCTTGGGAAAGCCGATGAACGGCATCACCAGCCGCGCCATCGGGCTGTGCTGGTGGTAGTCGCCGTAGTGCTGCAGGCAGTCGCAGGTGATCAGCAAACCGCCGTCCCGCTCCAGTAGCAGCGCCGACTCGGGCTGGCTGATGGCAAAGCTGAACAGCTGCGCGCCGTCGACCGGTAGCGCCCGGCCCGGGTCGAGCGGCGTGACGTCCGGCGGCGCGGGGTAGCGCCGGCTGCCTGGCCGGGCCCAGGTCTGCACCTGGAACTGCGCGCGGTACCAGGCGTCGTCGCGCCCATGCAGGGCGCCCAGGCAGACGATGTGGCGGATGCGGCCCAGCCGCTCGAGCGCCTGCATGCCGGCCTCACCAAGCCGGATCGGGTTGACCAGCACCAGCTCGCCGCCCTGGCGTAACACGACCATGTTGCGCGAGATGCGGATGAGCGGGTTGAGCAGCAGGCTGCCACGCACGAGGAACACGTCGTCGCCGATGGCGACGAGCTCGTCATGCGGAAATGCCGCGTGGTGGGTCACGGCCGGGCGAGAGGTGTGAGGTGCGGCGAGGGGGCGTCGGGCGAGGGGGGGCGTCAGGCCGCGCCGCGCCGCGCATACACCGCGTGTGCACCGAGCTGGAAGGCCCGCAGCGGCAGATAACCCACCAGCACCCAGGTGTGCCAGGTGCCGTTCCACATCTGCCCCCACCAGAACACCCACCACAAGGCAACCATCAGCGCCGACAGCAAGGCAAAGCGCCGCAGCGTGGCGGCCTCGCGGCAAGCCAGCATCACGACATTGGGGATGGCCCACATGGCACCCCAGAAGCCGTAGCCGGTGATCATGCGCACCTCGAAGGGTGTGAGCTGCTGCGCGTCCGGCATGGCAATCCACAGCGGCATCAGGTTCACCCACTGCACCAGCGCGATGGTGAAAGCGACGACACATTCGGCGACCGTGAGTCGCAGGCACCAGAGGTAATAGCGTGGCAATGGCATGGTGCGGGCGAGTGTATCGATGGCATCGCCTGCGCCAGGCGTTGCGTCACCGGCCATCGATCAGGGTTTGCACCGGCCGGCGGTGTTGCGTGTGCGCTGCAACTTTTGCTGATTTCGGCTGTCCCCCCGGGTCCTTGGGGGCGAGGTCTCGAATCCTCATGTGCGTCTACCCGCGCCACCTGTAAAGGTAGGCCCAGGCGTCGGGTGGTCCCCCAAGCGCATGGATCTGCCTGATGCCGCAAGTGAAAAAACAAGCACTCACCGGCATGCTCATCGTTGCGCCCGGCAGGTGGGTCACGGCTGTGGGTGCCTCAGCTGGCGCCATTGATCCTCCGGTTCTTGTCAAGACCCGCCTTCGGGGGGGGGCAAAGGGCTCGTGCCGAACTAGCCTTGCGGGCAACTCGAACATATAGAACATCCTCTGGTGACGACAACACATGCCTCTGCCGGCATACCCCTGACCGGCGACACCGCGACAAGCGTCGAACGACCCGGCAACGACTCGACGTTCGCCAGCGACGAATTCGCAAGCGAGGCCGACCCCCACCCATCGGCGGCACCTCCTGCCGGCAAGACGGCTGCGGGTGGCTTGGCCGCGCTCTGTCTCCTTGCCCGCTTTCACCAGGTCAGCGCCGAGCCCCGGGCCATATTGCATGCGCTGGGCAAAGGCACGAGCGAGGCCCTCGCCACCGCCGACCTCTTGCTCGCCGCCCAGCAGCTGGGCCTGAAAGCCAAACTCAGCAAAAGTGACATCACACGCCTGCCCCGCGTGGCCCTGCCGGCCCTGGCCCTGATGAACGATGGCCGCGTCGTGCTGCTGGCGCGGTGTGACGGCGACCGAGTCTTGCTGGTCGACGCCAGCAGCGCCGATGCCCATACCGGCGGGCAAACTGATCCCAACCAGTCCGTGCCGCCCACCATCGTCGCCCTGTCTGTATTTGCAGGCGTATGGACCGGTCAACTCATACTGGTCACCAGCCGCGCCAGCCTGGTCGGCCAACTCGCGCGCTTTGATTTCAGCTGGTTCATCCCCAGCCTCGTCAAATACCGGCGCTTGCTGGGCGAGGTCTTGCTGGTTTCGTTCTTCTTGCAACTCGCCGCCCTAGTCAGCCCGCTGTTCTTTCAGGCGGTGATGGACAAGGTACTGGTGCACAACGCACTGACGACACTCGATGTGCTGATGATCGGCCTGGGTGTGGTCATCGTATTTGAAAGTGTGCTCACTCTGCTGCGCAGTTTTGTCTTCAGCCACACCACCAGCCGTATCGATGTGGAACTCGGTGCCCGCCTGTTTCGCCACCTGCTGCAACTGCCGCTGGCCTATTTCCAGGCGCGCCGGGTGGGTGATTCGGTGGCGCGCGTGCGCGAGCTCGAAAACATCCGCTCGTTTCTGACCGGCAACGCCGTCGCGCTGCTGCTCGATCTGTTGTTCTCGGGCGTCTTCATCGCCGTGATGTTCAGCTACAGCACCTCACTCACCACCGTCGTGCTGCTCAGCCTGCCGGTGTACGTGGGTATCAGCCTGTTGGTGCTGCCGATATTGCGCCGCCGCCTGGACGAGAAGTTTGCCCGCGGCGCCGAGAACCAGGCCTTGCTGGTCGAAACCGTCACCAGCATGTTGACCGTCAAGGCCTGCGCCCTCGAACCCCAGATGGCCCGGCGCTGGGATCAACAACTGGCCGCCTATGTAAGCGCCAGCTTCAAATCCCAGAACCTGGCGCAGCAAGCCCACGAGGCCGTCAATCTGGTCGGCAAGGTGGTGAACCTGCTCATCTTGTGGATGGGCGCGCGCCTGGTGATGGAGCATGAACTCACCGTCGGCCAGTTTGTCGCCTTCAACATGTTCGCCGGGCGGGTGGCGCAACCCATCATGCGTATGGCCCAACTCTGGACCGATTTCCAGCAGACCGGCCTGTCGATGGCCCGGTTGGGCGATATCTTGAATACCCCCACCGAAGTACCCAGCCAATCGGCCAGCCCCCTGCCCAGCCTGAGCGGCCGCGTCACGTTCGACAACGTGAGCTTTCGCTACCCCAGCGGCAATACCCCGGTGTTGAGCAACCTGAGTCTGGATGTGCGGCCGGGCGAAGTCATCGGCATCGTCGGGCGCAGCGGCAGTGGCAAGAGCACACTCACCAAACTCGTGCAGCGCCTGTACGTGCCCGAAGCCGGCCGGGTCTTGATCGACGGCCACGACATCGCCCTCATCGACGCCGCCCAATTACGCCGCCAGGTCGGCGTGGTGCTGCAAGACAACCAGTTGTTTGCCCGCAGCGTGCGCGAAAACATCGCCATCACCGACCCCGCCGCCCCCATGGACGCCGTGGTCGCCGCCGCCAAACTGGCCGGCGCCCACGACTTCATCGCCGAACTGCCCCAGGGTTACGACACCCTGGTGGGTGAATCGGGCAGCAGCCTATCGGGCGGGCAACGCCAACGTATCGCCATTGCCCGTGCCCTGTTCAGCCAGCCCCGCATATTGATCTTCGACGAAGCGACCAGTGCGCTCGACTACGAAAGCGAAGCCATCCTGCAGCGCAATATGCAGGCCATCTGCCAGGGCCGCACCGTCTTCATCATTGCCCACCGCCTGAGCGCCGTGCGCCATACCCACCGCATCATCGTGCTCGAACGTGGCCGCCTGGTCGAACAAGGCCCCCACGACCAATTGCTGCGCAACCCCAAGGGCATCTATGCCCACTTGTGGCGGCTGCAAGGCGGCGCAACGCAGGTCACCACGGTGGCCCCGCAAAACCATCCAGCACAAAACCACCCGGCACAAACCCAGGTCAGCATCAATCCCCTGCCGAATTCACCCACCACGCCCACCACGCCCAGCTCGCCCACCTCGCCCACCTCGCCCACCTCGCCCACCTCGCCCACCTCGCCCACCTCGCCCACCTCGCCCACCTCGCCCACCTCGCCCACCTCGCCCACCTCGCCCAAGCCCACCCCATGAGTTTCACGCTACAAGCCTGGCTGGCACTCTGGGCCAGGTATTTCAAGGTTTTCGGCGCAGCCTGGCAGTACCGGCACGAACTGGCCGGCCCCAGCCGCATGCAAGATGAAATCGCCTTCTTGCCCGCCGCACTCAGCCTGCAAGAAACCCCGCCACACCCAGCACCACGCCGTGCCGCCTGGGTACTGTGCGCACTATTCACCGCTGCCATCGCATGGTCCATCGTCGGTGAGGTGGATATTGTTGCGGTCGCGCCCGGCCGAATCATCGTGAGCGAACGCAGCAAGATCATCCAGCCGCTGGAGGCCGGCACCGTCAAGGCCATTCATGTGCAAGACGGCAGCAAGGTCAAAGCCGGCCAGATCCTGATCGAACTCGACGCCACGCAATCCGCCGCCGACGTGCAGCGCATACAGCAAGACAAACAAGCCGCCCAGATCGAGCAACTTCGCGCCGAAGCTTTGCTGGGTGCGTTGGAAAACCATCGCCCTGTCTCGCTGGCAAATGCAAACGGTATATCCAGAGCTGACGCAGCACTCGCCCAGCAGCAACTGCAGTCAGGTGGGCCGACATCCAGGCCAAGCTGCAGAAACTCACCGCCGAAGAGGCCAGGCGCTTGGCTGAAATCGACACTGTCGAACAACAGATCAAGAAGCTACGCACCACCTTGCCCTTGGCGCAGCAGCGCGAAAACGATTACCGCACGTTAACCGATGAAGGTTATGTCTCCGGCCACCTCGGTCAGGACCGTACACGTGAACGTATTGAACTGGAAACCGACCTGGCTACCGCTCAGGCGCGCCAGCGCGAAGCTATGGCCACACTAGAAGAAACCCGCAGAACCCGTGATGCGTTTCAATCCGAAACCCTGCGCACCTTGCGGGAACGGCACACCCAGGCCCTTCTGAAATTCAAGCAATTCCATGAAGACGCCGCCAAGGCGGGGCAGCGAAACCGATTGATGACACTGACGGCGCCTGTGGATGGCACAGTGCAGCAATTGGCGGTGCACACGACAGGTGGGGTCGTGACGCCGGCCCAACAACTCATGGTGGTGGTTCCGAGTCAACCGAGTTTGATGGCCGAGGTGTCGGTCGAGAACAAGGATATCGGTTTCGTCAAAGTCGGGCAGACAGCTCAAGTCAAGATTGAAACCCTGCCGTTCACCCGATACGGCACAGTTGCAGCTGAAGTCACGCGCATCAGCAGCGACGCAGTGATCGATGAAAAACGTGGGGCGATATTTGCAGCAGGCGTCGTTCTGCAGGCTGACTTGATAAGCAAAGGCGGCACGCAGATCAAACTGAGTCCAGGTATGAATGTCACGGCGGAAATATCAACGGACAAGAGGCGGTTGATTGAGTACTTGATTGACCCAATTCAGCGAAGATATAAAGAATCTGTCAGGGAGCGGTGAATGGCGGTATATCGACGAAGGCGACTTATGCAAATAGATGCGAGTCCCTTCCG
This sequence comes from Candidatus Intricatilinea gracilis, assembly GCA_016702605.1. GTDB lineage: Bacteria > Pseudomonadota > Gammaproteobacteria > Burkholderiales > Burkholderiaceae_C > Sphaerotilus > Sphaerotilus gracilis. The sequence continues at coordinate 281,882 of JADJDQ010000001.1, read as the reverse complement.
TCAGCCAATACGCCTTCAAATGGGCAAAACTGATGTAGAAATTTGCCTCCTTCGAAGCTTTAAGTGTATTTGCCCTTCGCGCTCACCCACAGTCACCACAATCGGAAAGTACCCATGAAGATAGTTCGCTTTGCTCAGCTTCTTATTATTCATCTTCTCTTGGTATTTGCTGGGCCCTCGGTAGCTCAGGAATTGTTGGCAAGTGTTCCCCAGGCAAGAGACGGCACTTTGGTTGTTCAATTGTTAGGCGATAGGGACGAGTTTATCCTTGGGAAAGTGGTAAATATCAAAATACCAGGTGGCGAAGAAGATCCGGGTTTCGCTGCATATTGCGGTGCTGAAGGAAATATCGTTGCTGATACAACAAGTTTCGGCCGGCCGTGGGGTAACTTGTTAACCCAGAACTCGCTCACGCTGTCAGTTACATCGATGGTCGAGTTGAAGACGCGATATATAGTGATCGAAACAGGTCCGCTGGTCGACAACCTCAGAAAGTATCCGTGGGCACAAGGATATTTGGATCAAGTGAGTAATAATGCGACGTATTCATTTTCATGCCGCGACGATAGGCTGCTACTGAGAACAATAATGACGATGCCGGACGGCAAAAGAATTTGCCTTCTCGGTGTGGTTGACCTGCGCAATGGCAACTACCAGTTTGCGGGAAGCTATGTGTCATCCCGGATTGGTCATTTCCTAGACTATTCCGACAGGAAATTGACCAGAGTGATTGCTTCCCGGAGCATAGCGGACGAATTGCTGGCACAGGGATTTCGCCTTGCCGACGCTGCAGTACTTGATGGAATTCCTGCTGGGTATTTCTTGGATCATGCAAGATTTTTTGATAGTGGCATATTGCTCAGTTTGCGCAAGCCGCCAAATGATTCAAGTTTGATAAAGATCGTTGATGGCTGGTCTGAAATGGCCGAACGCAGCTCATGCGTGGCTACTCCTACGGAGTTGGTAGGGCTTGGAAATTCTCGCAATGTTTTTGCTCTGACGTCGGACCGACTTTTAGTTTCCCTCGCCCTGCAATTGGGCGATGCTCTCGGCGCGTCGCCGTCATTGTGTGATGTTACTGTGATCGATCGGGATGTACTGGCTGCGACACAATCATTAGATGGAATGATATTTGAATTGAAAGATGACGATGCTTCCATGAAGGGAACTGAAACAAGTCATCTTGTGATTGCTCGCGACGGAGTGTCGCTCGCACGTATTGAACTGCCGATGCGCATGTCGAGAGATTTCTGGCGAATATATGTGGACGGCAAGTGGGTTACTCTCATTCACGGCCCCGTTGACGCAACAACTCCGGTTATTCAATTTAAACTAAAGTGAGTGTATATTATGGTCGCCTTTTCGCGCAACTTCCCAAATGCAAATAGAACCTTGGGTTCGTATGATCCCGGAGCTGCCTACACAATCACTAGTGGAATGCCGACTAGAATTGGTGGATCTCTGCATGACGGCGTAGACTACGCTGGTCCGGCAGGGAGTGCAGTGTATTCTGCATCTAGTGGTACAGTTCTTCACATAGATATATCCCATGCGAATGGCGGCTCAACGTTGCGAAATCCCGCCGGATTCGGCATGTATATAGATGTTCGCCATACGAGGGCAGATGGCAGCACATTTGATGTACGTTACGGCCATGTAAAGCCGACGGATTCGCTCAAAGTCGGGGCGTCTGTAGATGTTGGTCAGCAAATTGGCACAATCGAGAGCAAGCAGACGCTGGTAAGTCTTGGGGGAGCGGTTGGAAATGACTTCACGGGTCCGCACATTCATCTTGAAGTTACGGATAGTAGGGAGGTGGGTCCAGGACGGCGGTCCCAGCTTAATCCGTTGACCTTTAATGGGTGGGAAAGTTTGCCTGCATTGGTGGATTCTGATAATGCTGGGAATCAGATAGTAGCATTGACGCGTGGCAGTCTATTCAAGGGCGACTATTCTCAAACACTGATCACTCAGAAGCCCAACGGGCAGTTTATTAGTGCAACGCACAGTTTCACTATCGCCAAGGCTGATGCGAATGGCTTTGCGATAGGTTATGAAGTCTATAGTGGGCCGATTGGCAATAATGTAGGGAATGGCGGCATCAGCACTCGCCATACCACCGATGCCGCTGGCAACCTAATTGAAAAAATCACAACAGTTGCGGCGACAGGGAACTCAACGACAGAAAGAGCAGGGATCAGTATTGTCGATGATGTCGTAACTGGGAGTAAGACGGCGTATATCACGGGCATTGCGCAAGGCATTCCAGTGAATGCTGACGGCAGTATCACCATCCCTGGTGGCAGCGGTTCTGTGACGCTGACCCTGGCTGTCGATCCTCTGGATGGCGGCGTCATTCAAGCGGGAACCAAGGTATTTCAGTTTTCGCCTGGGGCAAGTATTGAGTCTTGCGGTACGGGCATCATTTGCGTCAATCCGAACCCATCCGGGTCGAGCATTGGCGCGCAACTGCCTGATGCCGTGCGGGGTCAGGCGATCGTTGTAGACAAAGGCACTGTCAGTACGAGTGACTATGCTCCTGATGGGCAACTCGGGGCGCAGAGTGTCTATAGCGCAGCAGGCGTTCTCCTCGGTACAGAAGTGGCTGCGTCCGGCCATACGACCACAGTACCAACCTCGACAGTCGACACCATTTCGAGCAAAGTTGATGGGCTGCGAGATCAACTGGGTGTAGAGGATGCTGCCGTAGTAAATGCCACCGAGATAAGAACTATTGCTGGCGCACAGGGCGCTAACGAAACATGGGGTGGGGGGCGGCTACTCGAGTTGAGTGGTGGGGACTTTGCCAACTGGTACAACTTGGCTGGCGATGCGTATGAGTTCATTGCAACCAATCCATCGGCCGGCGGCACCTCGTTGCCCGCCACACCGTCGGGTGATGCCGCTGTCAATGGTTCGCAGGTAGATTTCAGCTATGCAGATACAATTTCATCGACTGCTTGGGATGGTCTGCACTTGTTGTCGGGATTTAATCAAGAGAATACGACAACCTTCGCGACCTACGGTTTGGGCGGCACGAACTATCTATCCGGTCTGCCGGCGTTTGATGCAACACTCAATACATCCAACCCGAATTTCAGCTTGTTTGATGGCTATACGAGTGATTCTGGGTTCTTCAATCTTGCGCCACAGGTGCCATCAACTCCACCGATCGATACCAGCCTCTACTACATCCCTGTCACGCCTGACTTCTACTATGGCGATTCGTTTGCGCCGATCGTGCTGGATCTCGACGGTGATGGCGTCGAGTTGGTCGATCAAAGAGATAGTCATGCCTACTACGACGTAAAGGGTGATGGATTCCGCCGGCATATAGGATGGGTGGGCACTGATGACGGATTGCTGGTTGTCGACAAGAATGCCGACGGCAAGATTACGCTGGCGGATGAGGTTTCCTTCGCGCTGTGGACAGCCAATCCTGCCGATTCGGATCTTGATGGGTTGCGTGCGGTTTTCGATACCAATACAGATGGCACCATCGATGCGCGCGATACGCAGTTCGGTAAGTTGATGCTCTGGCAGGACAAGAATGGAGACGGTGTCAGCGATGCGGGCGAGCTGAAGACGCTGACGCAAGCTGGCATTGCCAACATAAGCCTGACTGCGGCGGCTGTGGACTGGGCCCGTGGTGGTAATCATGTCAGTGGGTTTGCCAGTTTTGGCCGTAGCAATGGCACCCGAGGCTGGGCCGCTGACGTGGGACTTGGCTACGAAGCAGATGGCTGGAAAGCCACGGCAACGACTGCTTTTGTCAAGATCGAGCAAAGTGGCGGACTCACCTATGGCATGGCAAATGGCGCTGCATTGAACCTGAACCTGGGTACCCAGGCGATGGATGGTGCTGTAGGTGGCACAGCCAACGATGTTGTGACGGCGGGCACCAAACTCGGTGCCATGCTGGAAGGCAATGCCGGCAATGACACGTTGACGGGTGGCGCTGGCGACGACTGGCTCAGCGGTGGAGCTGGAATCGACGTTCTGGCAGGTGGTGATGGTGATGACACCTTGCTGATCGATAGCCAGGATGTCCCGGCGAGCTTGAATGGCGGCAACGGATTTGATATTGCAGTCGTTACTGGGTCTGGTTCAGTGGTGCTGGATTTGGCGATTGGGGCATTCGAGGCGGCTGTCGGCGGCAGCGGGGATGATGAATTGACAACTTCAGGGGGCGGGCGAGTTATCTTGGCGGGTGAGGGTGGGGCAGATTTTCTTATGGGCGGAATGGGGGCCGATGTCCTGACAGGTGGGCGTGGCACGGACAATATCAATGGCAGCGGCGGTAACGATATATACGTGTTCGGGATCGGCGACGGTAGTGATATGATTTCCGATTATGCCGGGTTTGAAGGAACGACCTCAACAACAAGGGAGACCGGATTAATATATACGAGAAGTGACCCAACGGGAAGTGATTTTGCGCGATGGGTAAATAATGGTGTGGTTCCGTCTGGGATGTCGTTTCTGATGGGCCCTGGCTATGAAATTAGCAACATGCTTTGGCTTGGCGGCCTCATTAATGTCTGGTACAGCAAGACTACGACAACCATTGTCTATTCTCCACGGGATGGGGGCACTGATACGCTTGTATTTGGAGCGGGCATTCAAGGTGCCAGTTTGATGGCCGAATCGATCGGTGCAAATTTGACAATTGGGGTGCACGATGTTTTGGTGCCTGGAGCCGAAGCGACAGCGGCCACGGATAATATAACGCTTTGGGACTGGCTCAACAGCCCATATCGAATTGAAACTGTTCGATTCGACGACGGCACATCGGAGTCTCTGGCAAATTGGCGGGTTGGATCGGGAAACAACGACGAGGTCTGGGGTGATAGCGTCACCAGCGACAGGCTGTTCGGTGCAGGAGGTGACGACTACATCAATGGAGATGGCGGTGCCGATACGATGCATGGTGGGACGGGTAGCGACTATTTCGTTGTTGACAATGTCAAGGATGAAATTGTCGAGTTCCAAAGTGAAGGAATTTGGGATAACGTGGAAAGTAGTGTCAGCTACACCTTGAGTGCCAATGTCGAGGGGCTCACACTTAACGGAAATGCCGCAATCAATGCCACCGGAAATTCTCAACCTAATACCCTGGTAGGCAATAGTGCCAGCAACATCCTAAACGGTGGTCTTGGTGCCGACGCCATGTTTGGCGGCTTGGGTGATGACACCTATGTGGTCGATGACTACTCGGATATTGTCAGTGAGGCCGTTGGGGAGGGCAACGACACGATAGCGGCGAGCATCAGTGTTGACTTGAGGTATTCAGGTCTCAATGTCGAAAACATCACCCTGACTGGCTACGATGACAGCAGTGCCACTGGCAATGACGGAAACAACAAGTTGCTCGGCAACTTTGGCTCGAATTTTCTGGATGGCGGATTGAACGCCGACACGATGAGTGGCGGTTTCGGTGACGACCATTACCTGGTGGACAACGCCGGGGACGTCGTGACTGAGGTCCTCAGCGAAGGCCATGATTTCGTTGAAGCGACTGTCAATGGCTATACGCTGGGTGCAAACGTCGAGGACTTGCTGTTGCTTGGTAGTGCGTCTAGCGGTTCAGGCAATGAACTCAACAACTACATTTGGGGCAACTCTCTCGCCAACACCTTGTACGGGCGTGCGGGAGATGACCGCTTGTATGGCGAGTTGGGCGCCGACACTCTGATTGGCGGCGCCGGTAATGACACCTATGTATTGAAGGATGCCCTGGACAAGATCACAGAACTGGCAGGAGAAGGGATCGACAGGGTGATTCGCGCTTCGACACTGCCCGCTTCGTTCAACATCGACCTCAATGCCTACGCGAATGTCGAGAACGCAGATTTGCTAGGTGTCGATAACGCCAATATCACCGGCAATGCATTGAATAATTCACTCTATGGCAACGGAGGGAACAATGTGTTGACCGGTGGTGCCGGTAACGACGCTTTGGGTGGCTACGCCGGTGCGGACACCTTGGATGGCGGTGTTGGCAATGACTCCATGGGCGGCGGAGAAGGCAACGACACGTATGTGATCGATTCAGCTGGCGATGTTATTTACGAGTATGCCAACGAAGGAATTGACGTTGTTCGATCAAGCATTGCGTACACCTTGGGGGCGGATCTCGAAAACCTCGTGCTCACGGGGGCGGTCGCCGTCAACGGCACAGGCAATACCCTGGCCAACAGTCTGAGTGGCAATGCCGCAGCCAATGTGCTCGACGGTGGTACCGGCGCCGACACCCTGATCGGTGGTGATGGTTCGGATACCTACACCGTCGACAACGTCGCTGACGTGGTCACGGAGACCAATGCCACGGCCGCGACCGGCGGCACCGATACGGTCAATGCCAGCGTCACCTATACGCTGGCTGCCAATGTCGAGAACCTGACGCTCTCGGGTGTTGCCGCGATTAACGGCACGGGGAACGGTGTCAACAATCTCATCAACGGCAACGCCGCAGGCAATGTGCTCAATGGCCTGGTAGGCGCCGACACGATGGTGGGTGGGTTGGGCAATGACACCTACTACGTCGACAACGTCGGCGATGTGGTGACGGAAACTGCAGGGGCTGGTTCCGATTTTGTTTACAGCTATGTCTCGTACATCTTGCCAACGGAGGTGGAGAATCTTCGCGTCCTGTCGACCGGGGCGGTCAACGCGACTGGCAATACGCTCGGCAATTCGATTTACGCGGGTGACGGCAACAACGTACTGGATGGCAAGGAAGGTGCTGACTATGTCTCGTATCAGTACGCACTGGCAGGTGTCAACGTCACTCTGGGCTTGACCACGGCTCAATTGACTGGGGGATCTGGTACTGACACGATCTTGAATTTCGAACATTTCGTCGGCAGCAATTTCAACGATGTGGTGGTTGGCGACGCGGGGAGCAACAGCCTGAATGGGCTTGGCGGCGCCGACACGATGACCGGTGGACTCGGCAACGATGTTTACGGCGTCGACAATATTGGTGACGTGGTGGTGGAACTTGCTGGCGGAGGGAGTGACCAGGTCAATTCATACATCAGCTACACGATGGGTGCTGAGATTGAGATCGGGCGCGTCATTGGCGCCGGGGCGCTCAACCTCACCGGCAATGCCCTGAACAACACGCTTTATGCAGGAGATGGTAATAACATCATCGATGGCGGCGCCGGCTCAGACATACTTTCGTATGCAACCAATGTTTCGATGGGCGCAACCGTCAACCTCAACCTGACCACGGCCCAAGCCACAGGTGGATCGGGAACCGACACTATTCGAAATATCGAGCACCTTTGGGGTAGCAACTTCAATGACGCGTTCACAGGAAATGCCAACGCGAATGTCTTCAATGGAGGGCTGGGGGCCGACAGCATGACAGGCGGCGCGGGTGACGATGCCTACTACGTCGAGAATGCTGGCGACGTTGTGGTCGAGTTGGCTGGTGGTGGCGTCGACACGGTGTATACCTACATCGACTACACGTTGGGTGCCGAGGTCGAGCAGGGTCGAGTCTTCGCGACGGGTGCGGCCAGGCTCACCGGCAACGCGTTGGCTAATGTGCTGTACGCCGGGGCTGGCAACAATACCTTGGATGGCGGCTTGGGTGTCGACAGCTTGACCTATGTGCTGGCAACGGCGGGAGTGAATGTCAGCCTGGCGTCGACAACCGCGCAGGTCACGGGTGGATCAGGCACCGATACCGTGTTGAACATTGAGAATCTGACGGGCAGCAACTTCAACGACACCTTGACCGGCAGCACATCGGCCAACTCGATATCCGGTGGTATCGGGAACGATACGCTCTCGGGTGGTGCGGGTGTGGATACGTTGTCAGGCGGGGTCGGCAACGATGTCTATCTGATGGCGCGTGGCTCGGGGGTGGATACGGTGGTCGAGGCCGACGCGACAGTCGGCAATCTCGATGTGATTCGTTTCTCGGCGGACGTAACTGGCGCGCAGATCGTATTCAGTCATGTTGGCAATAATCTCGAGGCAGCCATTTTGGGCACGGCCGACAAGATCGTTGTGCAAAACTGGTATCTCGGCGCGGCAAATCATGTCGAGCGGATCGAGGCGGGTGACGGTACGGTCTGGACGGATACCCAGCTGCAGAGCCTCGTCGCCGCCGTCGCCGCATTTGCACCCGCTGCGGCCACCAATCTTCCAACCATGCAGAACATGGCCTACCACCCCGGCAATTCGCGCTACATGTTGGCGGCGTTGTAAGGGCCAGCGAGAGTCACCCTGAATGCCGGTACCGGCCGGTGGACTGGGCTCAGTGATGGAGGCCGTTGCGCAGCATCGCGACACAACTGGCGTCGATGGCCCCCTCGCGCACCCCGCCACAAGCCGCCCCTCGAAACCCGGCGATGCCCGGCGCCAGTTCGCGGATCTGGCCGAGTTCGTTCAGGCGCAGTGAACCGGCCAGGCCGGCCAGGCAGTCGGGGCGGCGGGTGTGGACATGCGCCAGATGGGCGGCCAGGGCGGCCGGGCCATGCCGATCGAGCAGGCTGCCGCCGCGTTTGTCGGCAGTGTCGAGCAGCAGGGCCGGGATGGGCAGGGCCAGCAGGGCGTCGACCAGTTCGGCGCTGATCGTTCGGTCGGCAATCAGCACCGGCACCAGGCGCCCGGCGCGGCAGGTGGGTGTGCCGGCCAGGTGGTGGACGAGTGCCAACGCTGCAGCCGGGTCGGGCTCGGGGTCGACGCCGAACTTGACGTAGTCGACACCGCAGGCGTCGACCGCTGCGATGGCAGCGGTGATCTCGGCGTGGGCAGACATCACCCAGTCGCCGATGGTGGCGCTGACCTTGATGTGCGGCCGGGTCATGGTTGACTGTGCCGCTGCCAGAGCCGCCAGCACGGCGCGGATGTCGCCGGTCGTCAACCCGCCCAGGGCGCCTCGGCTGGGCTCCTTGAGGTCGATGAAGTCGGCGCCGCCGTGCAGGGCGATCAGGGCTTCGGCGCGGTCGCGCACGCTCACGAGCAGACGAGTGGCGGGCTGGGTCATGGCGTGGCGGGAAGCGATGGGGTGGGGGCGGATGCCGGTGCGGTGGAGGCCGGGTTGTCGAGCTTGTCGAGGTGCCGGCGCAGGGCGTCGTCGAGCCAGCCCCAGGCTTCGAGTTCGGAGGGGCCTGCCGTCTTGTCGATGGCGATCTGCAGCCAGGCCCATTCACTTTCGAGCTTGGCGCGCGGCAGCATGTGCAGGCGGCTGACGAGCACCGCGGCTTCGACCACGGCGGCCTGGGCGCGGTTCATGCCCTGGAAGACGCCGGTCTGTGCCGTGGCGGCGCGGCGCAGGCGCAGCAGCGGGCGCTGGGTGTCGTCGACCTGCTCCACCAGGCGCAGCTGCACGTGGCCGAGGCTGCAGGCCAGGCGCCGGTCGGCCGGGGCTGTGCGCGCGGCCGTGTCGGCCGGATCGGTGCCCAAGGGCGCCAGCTCGACCGTCGGCCACAACTTGCGGCCGGTCACACAACCGGCGAACACGCGCACATCGGTGATGAGGTTGAGCACCGCGCGGCCGGTCATCTCGATGTTGGCCAGCGTCGTCGACGGCCTGAACGGCATCAGCAGCACCAGGTCGCCCACGTAACGCGCGCCCATGGGCGCCACATGCACCTCGCCCGCGGGCGACACGGTGGTGACGACGGTTTCGTAGATCAGTTCGGGCATGGTTCAGTCCCCCTGGTCGGGCTTGGCGCGTGTGCGCCCTGGTGCACACCAGGCGGCCAGGTCCTCGGGCTTGGGCTCGAAGGCGGCGCCCCAGGCCAGCGGCTGGTCCTGCACATAACGTTTGCCAAGCTGCCAGGCGATCTGCGCACGCGCCAGTTCCACACCCATGTAGAAGGCGTGGCCGGCGTCGCCCTGCAGGCCCAGTTGTGGCCAGAGTTCGAAGGGGTCGACGTCGCGCCTCAACCCGTCGCGGTTGTAGACGTGGATGCCCTCGGCGGCGACCTGGACGCGGAAGTTCGGGTCCTTCACCTGCGCGGCGATGGCGGCGATCTCGTCGGCGCTGTCGGGCCAGGGCTGCTTGTCGTGCGTGGTCATCAGTGCGCCGCCGTAGCCCTTGGGCAGGCTGCGGTCGGTGTGGGCGGCATGCATGATGCGCCGGGCCCAGTCGGCTTCACGCACGGCGCGCCGGGCATGGGCGCTCACCTGCGTGGTCAGCAGCGCGGCGGCGTCCAGTTCGGCGGCGATGCCCAGCAACACGGCGTTGATGCCGCTGGTGTCGGCCTCGGTGAGTTCGGTCAGGTTGCCCACACCCAGCATGATGGGCGCTTGTGGATAACGCTCGCGCAGACGCTGGTAACGGCACAACGAGGCCAGCAGGCCGAAGGGCAGCGGGTCCAGGATCGAGTCGGCCAGAAAGGGCTTGCCACGCGCCGTCATGGCGTCGATGGCGGCGTACAGCGCAGCTTCGTCCTGCGGGTCGCGCGCGATCAGCACGGGGATGGACGCCACCTCGTCGGCGATCCACAAGGTGTCGACGGTCAGGCTGAGCAGGTAGTCGGCGCCGGCGCGGCCGCCGCGCAGCAGCTCGTCGCTCGACACACTGTCGACGCTGACCTTGAAGCCTTCACTCTTGAGCGCGCGCACGCTGTCTTCGAGGTGGTCGAAGGCAGTGGCCGGCAGGCAGCCCAGGTCGATGACGTCGGCTCCGTCGGCCTTCAGGCTACGGGCGCGCTCGACGATCTGCGCCACCGTGAGGCGCGGCGCGTCGACGATCTCGGCAAAGATGGCGACGCGGTAGTCGTCGAGCTGCGGGGCCACGCCGCCGCGCTTGAAGAACTGCGGCAGGTCCTTCAGCTCCTCGGGGCCACGCTGCACCGGGATGCCGTAGTGCAGGCTCAAGGCATCGAGGTCACCACGACAACGCCCCGGCACGATGAGGCGATCGACGCGTGGTGAGGCGTCGCTGCCGGCCAGGCGGTCCGGCTGCAGACGGCGGCGGATCATGTCGGCCGTCATCAGCCCCGCCACCTGCAGGCCGAGTTCGATCACCTCGTAGCTGAAGGGCACTTCGTTGCCCGCGGCGGGCGTGCACAGTTGCGCCAGCACCTTGCGCAGGGCTGGTTCGGCCAGTCGGCCAGTGAGAAAGACCAGGTGCTCCATTGCCGGTGTGTTGCAGTGCGGCTCGGTCGGGACCTGCTGCGGGCCGGTGGCTCAGGCGCCGAGCCAGGCCAGCTCGAGTGCCTGCAGCCGGCGCGCCAGGGCGGCTTCGAGTTCGGCCATGTTGCACACCACCTCGGTGTGTTCGAAGCCGCGCAGGCGTTCGACGTTCTCGAACTCGATGCGCCGGGGCCGCAGCGTCACCCAGTCGTGCGGCGCGCGGGTCACGATCACCGGCTCGGTGTCGCAGGCGAACACGATGCTGGGGATGCCGAGTTTGCCGGCCTGCGCGTACATGTTGGTCGGCAGGCTGTCCGAGATGCCGACCGCACACTTGGCCACCGTGTTGCTGGTGGCCGGCGCCACGATGACGGTGTGGTACGCCTCTTCGTACAGGGTGCCCACCGGCACACTGCTCGCGGTCTTGTCGCGAAAGATGCGAAACCGCTTCTTCAACTCGTCGAGCGTGTGGCCGTACATCGGCAGCACTTCTTCGGCCGCGGCCGACAGGAACAGGTCGCAGTCGGGCAGGCGGGCGGCCAGCGCGAGTGCGGGTTCGAGCTCATGGCCCGAGCCGGTCACTGTCCAGGCAAAGCGGGCGCGGGTGGTCGGTGCGGCCGGCACGTTGTCGCTGCCGGCCGCGGTGTCGTCAGTCGCCAGGGTGTGAGAGGGGGATGTGCAGCTTGTGCAGCTTGCGGTAGAGGGTATTGCGGCTGACATCGAGCGTCTTGGCGACCTGGCTCACGTTCCAGCGCTGCTGCTCGAGCAGTTGCAGCAGGGTCTGGCGTTCATTGGCGAGCATGGGGTTGAGGGGCACCGGGGATTCGTACAACGCGTTGTGGGCGTCGTCGCTCATGGTGCTGCCGGTGTTGGTGGTCGGTCCGTACGCAGGCTTCGTGCCTGCACCCAGTCCGTTGCCCAACATGGTGGCCAGATGCGTGTGTTGCTGTGCCAGGTGCTGCTGCGACATCTCGCTGCGCAGCATGGGCAGGTGCGCGCCACACACGGTGCCGCCGTCAGCCAGCGCCACGGCACTGCGCAGCACGTGGCGCAATTGGCGCACGTTGCCCGGCCAGCCGTAGGACATGAGCAAGGTCTCGGCGTCGCCCGACAGCGTGCTGCCCCCTTCGTCGCGCAACACGGAGGCGATGAGTGCGGCGCGGTCGCGCCGCTCGCGCAGCGCCGGCAGCTTGAGCTCGACACCGGCGAGGCGGTAATACAGGTCTTCGCGGAAGCGCCCCTCACGCACCAGCGCCGGCAGGTGGCGGTGGCTGGCGCTCATGAGCTGGAAGTCGACCTTCTGCGCCTCGTCGGCGCCCAGCGGTGTGACCTCGCGTTCGTCGAGCACCCGCAGCAAGCGCGCCTGCAGCGCCAGCGGCATGTCGCCGATCTCGTCGAGGAACAGCGTGCCGCCGTCTGACTGGGCGATCTTGCCGCGCCGGCCGCGTCGCTCGGCACCGGTGAAGGCGCCAGCCCGGTAACCGAACAGCTCGGCCTCGATCAGGTGTTCGGGCAAGCTGGCGCAGTTGATGGCCACAAAACTGCCGGCGGCACGTGGGCTGCCCAGGTGCACGGCGCGGGCGAACACCTCCTTGCCCGAGCCGGTTTCGCCGTGCAGCAGGATAGGTGTGCCGCGGGCGATGACACGCTGCGCCGTGGCCAGGCGCTGGGCGAGTTGGGGGTCGTCGAAGGTCGGGCTGCCCGGTGCGCCGGGGCGGCTGGGCGCCGGCACGATGGCCTTGCCTGCACTGGGCGGCGCCAGCAGGCTGTCGAGAGGCGGGCGCGAAGCCGCTGCCGATGTCGACAGGCTGCCGCCCGGCTTGGCGTTGGTGGCTGTGCTGGTGTTGGCACTGGTGGATGTGCCGGTGCCCGGCAAGGCCCGGCCGCCGGTTTGTGCATCGGGCAACTTGCCGCTGGCTTCGGCCTCGCGCAAGCTGGGCCGCACCACGGCAAAGAAGCGGTGGGCCGCGCCCTGGCGGTACATCACCACGGGGTGGAAACTCGCGGCACTGCTGCGGGTGAGCATGTCGTCCAGCGTCGACTGGAACAGGTCTTCGATGCGCCGGCTGCGCACGTCGGCCACGTTTTGCAGGCCCAGCTGCAGCAGGGCGCTGCGGTTGGCGGCCAGCACACGACCGTCGTCGTCCAGCACCAGGCGGCCCTCGTGCAGCGTGTACACAAACTCGGGCCGGCTGTGGAAGTGCACCGGGTGGGCGTCACGGAAACGCCGGTCGATCAGCCGGTTCTCGATCATGCGGGCCGTCATGCCCAGCAGCACCAGCACATGTTGCTGCGCCAGCTGTGAGCGGCTGGTCACGTCGAGCACCGCACACAGCTGGCCCGAGGGGTCGTAGATGGGCACGGCCGAACAGGTCAGCGAGGTGTAGGCCGAGAAGAAGTGATCGTCCTGGCGCACCGCCACCGGCCGCGCCGCCACCAGGCAGGTGCCCATGCCGTTGGTGCCGGCTTCGGCCTCGCTCCAGATCGCGCCGACGTGAAACCCCAGCGGCTGCACGTCATGCTCGAAATCGGGCGAACTCACCATGTGCAGGATGACCCCCTCGGTGTCCGTCAGTACCACGGCCGACTCGGGGTCGGCCAGCTGCTGGTACAGCGTGGTCATCTCGAACCGCGCCGATTCGATGATGTCGGCGCAGCGGTTCAGGCGGGCGTCGAGGCCGGCCCGCCCCAGCACGGCGGGGTGGCGCAGGCGGCCGGGGTCGAGGTTGTAGTCGTTGACGCAGCGCGCCCAGGAGCCCGCCACCAGATCGCTGGTGCGTGCAGGCTCGCGCCTTTGCACCACCTCGATGATGCGGTGCGCGTGGCGAGCCGGGTCGGCAAGCACTGATCCCATGAGTCATGTCTCCTGATCGGGCACCCTGCCCAGGCCGTTCGACTGCTGCGGTCTGATGCGGGCGCCGGCTGTGTCCTGCCCCGGCACTGTCGCGTTTTCTGCGCACATTGTCTCAATGCCTCCCGTTTTTAGCTCTAGCGGATTGCACCTAGGTGCAACTGTCGGTTTGGCCTGGGTTTGGTGCGCCTGAGCTGTGCGCCGTCAAGACCGGACGGCCTGGTTTGACCGGGCATATGCCAGCCCGCCCACAACCACCTGCTGGCGCACATGTTGCTGACACCTGCGCCACGGCCCCAGTGACACCAAGCAAGAAACACAACAGGAGACGACACCTTGACCAACTTCCAATCCCAGGCCGTGCCGGCCCTTGCACCTGCGCCAGGTGACATGCCCGGCCCTTCACCCACTCCTGCAACCACCTCGACCGCCGCCGAACCACTCGACCTGATCTTCATCGACGGCCTGGTGGCCCAGACCGTGATCGGCATCCACGACAACGAGTTGCACCAGACCCAGCCGGTGCGTATCGACGTGTGCGCCGGGGTGCCGCGTCCGCGCGCCTGCGACAGCGACGACATCGCCGACACCATCGACTACAGCCTGCTGCACGCGCGCCTGCACCGCCTGCTGGCCGACCACACCATCCGCCTGCTCGAAGCCTTTGCCGAAGAAATCGCCCGCATCACACTCGACGAGTTCGGTGCGCACTGGGTGCGGGTGCGCCTGGTCAAACCCCGCAAGTTCGACGATGTCGACGCCGTGGGCGTCATGATCGAACGGCGCCGGCGCGTGGTTCCCACCACCGACACGGGTGTTGGCCGTGGCCCGGCCATGCTGCGCCTCATCGGCGCGGGTATGGTGCCGGGCAGCTGAGCGCCGCAAGATCGCCGGCGCGTCTCGCCTCGTCGACCGGGTCAGATGGCCCGGCGGTGCGGCCGCCACAATCGGCCGATGTCCCGCCCTGCAGTCTTCTCGCTCACCCCCGTCACCCGCCGCGTGGTGCAGGCCGTGCTCTACGAGGGCATCGCCGTCGCCGCCGTCACACCCACGCTGGCGCTGATCTTCGATCACGCAGCCGGCTCGGCCTTCGTGCTCACGGTCATCATGTCGTCCGTGGCGCTGGCCTGGAACTACCTGTTCAACAGCCTGTTCGAGCGCTGGGAAGCCCGCACCGGCCACACCGGCCGCCCTTGGCCCATCCGCGCCCTGCACGCCCTGGGTTTCGAAGGAGGCCTGCTCGTCATGCTCGTGCCGCTCATGGCCTGGTGGCTCGAGGTCACCCTGCTCGAAGCCTTCGTCGCCGACCTCGGCATCTTCGTCTTCTTCCTCGTCTACACCTTCGCCTTCACCTGGGTGTTCGACCGCGTGTTCGGCTTGCCGGTGGGGGCGAGAATGCCAGGGCCGGACGCTTCGATCTGACGACTTGCTCGACGCCCGTGCCGACAACTCCATCCAAGAAGAAAACGGGGGCTTGCGCCCCCGTATGAAAACCCTTCGACCTCAGACCCCTGAAAGTTTCGCCTGGCGGGCGCTCGTGCACGCCCGCTAGGTGGTTTGCCGCTGCCTGATCAGCTGGCGGCCTGGAACGGATGCGGGCTGCTGCCCTTCTTGGCGACGACTTCGGCGGCCGTGGGCGAGCCGTTGACGGCGCGTTTGATGGACTCACGAACGGCCTGGTAGTTGTAGGCCTGGATCTTCTTGTCGTCTTCGGCGAGCCAGTGGATGAACACACCGACGCAGATGAAGATGTTGTCGGCTTCGTCGGCCGGGATGGTGCCGTCCTCGACGCTGTCGGCCACGGCCATGGCCACGGCGCGTTGTGCCGGGCCGAACATCTGCACGGCTTGTTTGGCGCCCTTGATGGTGACCTTGTTGAACATCACCGTGGCGGGCTTGGTCAGCAGGTTGGGGGCAACCACGGCCAGCAGCGAGGTGAAGCCGTCCTTGTTGTTGACGAGGGCGTTGGCGAACGCGGTCTCGGCGGCGCTGCCACGCGGCCCCATGATGAGGTCGATGTGGGCAACTTCGTTGCCGTCGCCGACGAGTGATTCACCGACAAGCAAACGATCGATCTTGGCCATGTATTTGTCTCCGACTAACTTTGGTTGATTGATGGTGGGTGGACGACCGGTGTGACCCGGCGTGGCTCGGAACGATCACTTTTCATGCCAAGCATGTGCGGGTTTCCATGGTGTCCGGCGCCAGCAGAAACAGCTTTTCACCAATCCGCAGGAGGCCTTGTGCTCAGGCTTGGTCAGGCTCGTGCAACAACGCCAGCAAGGCGGTGCCGACGCTCAGGTCGGCGCAGGTGCCGGGGTTGATGCGGGCGTGTTTCAAGGCCTCGTCCCAGGCCACCCAGGCGGGGTCGGCATCGAGCCCTGCAGGGCTGCAAGCCCGTTGCAACCAGTGTTTCGCCGCATGCATGACACTGTGTGCCGGCTGCGGGCCATGCTTTCGCACAATGTGTGTATCCGGTGCCGTACAGAGCAGTTCGAGGTAGACACGTTGCAGCGCGTGGTGTCGGACGTGGCTGCTGCCGGCCGAGTCACCGGGCATGTCTGCGGGCATGCTTGCGGCCGTATCGCCAGACGCGCTGCACTCCGTGTTCCCGGGCATGCAGGTTGATCCACGGGCGGATGGCGCTGAGGACGTCATGGTCGACCAGCCCGCAGGCCTGGCCAGACCGGCCGCCCAGGCGGGCAGGCCGATGTCGAACAACTCGGCGTAAGGCCGCGGATCGTCGGCCGAGCCGGCGTCGACGTACAAGGCGGCGATGCGGTCCCGCCCGGCTGCTGCGGCCATGGCCTGAAGCAGGGTGACCGTCGGTGCGCTGGCCACGTCGTGTTGGTCGACCCGGCCCAGCCCGGCGGGGTGTGTGAGGGCGATGGCGCGAAACGCCGCGGCAGCGTCGTCGATGTCCAGCGCCTGAAGTACCTCGGCCAGCGCCAGGCGCAGCGGTTGCCCATCGCGGCGGCCTTCCCATGCAAGCGCCAGCGGCGCGGCCAGCAGCACGATGCCGAGGTTGGTGTTGCATCCGGCCACCGCGAGGGTGGCGCGCATGGCAGCTTCGATGCGGTCACCGACGGGTGCGCCGACCTGGGTGAGTGGGCCCGCCGCCGCCCGCGCGCTGGCTTCGAACAAGGCCGCCGTCATGCCGTGGCCGGGTGAGGCATGGCTGACGTTGCCAGGTTTGCGCACCGCCACGTCCAGGTCGCAGGCCGTGATGAAGGCGGCGCGGAATTGTTCGGCGCGGTTCATGCCCGCCGTTGCCGCTGCGTTGCGGCGAGTTTGCGATCCAGCAGATCGTCGACCAGGGCGCGGGCGATGTTGATCTCGCAGACCTTCTGCAAGCCGTGCCAGGCCGCCACGCCGTTGACCTCGATGAGCCGCAGGCCCTGCGGGCTGGGCATCAGGTCGACGCCCGCATAGTCGAGGTCGAGCGCCCGCGCGGCCGCCACGGCCAGGCGCGCCAGGTCGGCGCCGAGCGGGCCGTCCAGGCTCTGCGGCTCACACCGCGCACCCTGCGCCACGTTGTGCACCCAGCCGGCGCTGACACGGCGCATGGCGGCACGTGCCTGGCCACCGACCACGAGCACACGGTAGTCGTGGCCGGGGGCCTGATCTGCCGGGTGCAGTGGTTCGATGAAACGCTGCAGATAGGCCACACCGCCGTAGTCCTGCGCCAGGTCGGGCGGCATGTCGGGTCGGTCCGCCGGGCCCGCGCCGCAGGCTGGTCGACAGGCGCCGTCGACACCTGCAGGAGGCGCCGGCTCGGGCCCGCTCGAGGTGGCCGCCGTGGGCGCCGATGGGGCTGTCGGCCCGCCGAGATCGGGCAGCGGCACGTACTGGCCGTCGACCCAGCCGACGCGTGTGAGGCCCTTGCCCTGCGAGCCGAACAGCGGCTTGAGCACCAGGCAGCGGCGCGCCGCGGCTTCGAGCAGCACCAGGGCGTGCGCCGTCTGCGGCGACTCGATGGCCCAGGTGGCCGGCATGGGCAGGCCGGCGGCGTGAAGCAGCAGGCTGGTCATGCTCTTGTCGACGCTGCGTTCGATGGCCCGGGCGTCGTTGTAGACCGGCACGCCAAACTCGCGCAGCGCATGCAGCACGCCTAGCCGCCGCGTCACCTGCTCGAAGCTGCCACCGGCGATGCCACGCACGATCACGGCGTCGGGCAGCTCGCGGCCGAAGCCCGGCAGCACCAGGCCGTGCCAGGCGTGGTCGGTGTCGATCCTGCAATCAGCCGAGTCGATGCAGCGCGAAGCCGCACCGCGTGCCCGAAGCGCCTGCTGCAACTGGCGCGTGTGCCAGCCGACCTCGTCGGCGACGATGGCGATACGCAGGCTGCTCATCGAACGACCCTCCGCCGATCCGGGCGTGGATGGGTGGGCGCACTCATCATCTCAAGCCTCGGCCACCCACTCGCGCGCCAGCAGGTCCAGGGCCAGTTTGCCGGCGTGCCAGGTGGCACCGCTGCCCACATGGCTGACCCACACTTCGGCGGGGGCGAACAAGGCGGCGTCGAGCTTGTAGAAGTCGTAGCCGGCGGCGGTGAACAACTCGACGAACGGTTTGCCGTAGTCGCGCGAGTTGAGCGACGGCAGGGCACGTGCCAGTTCACGCGCCGCCTCGGCGCTACCCGTCACACCCAGCCAGACCTGACCGCCGTAGAGGATGGCGTCATTGGTGCGGCCCATGGCGGCCAGGCCATCGGCGCCGGGTGAAGGCAACGGTGCACGCGCCGAGCCTTCCACCACATGTGCCAGATCGAAGCCCAGGCTGTGCGCGCGGTGCAGCGCCACTTCGAGCACCCGCGCCACCACCTGCGTCGTGCCGGCCCAGCTTTGTGTGGGTGTGAGGATGAGCGTCAATGCCTCGCGTGCCAGGCCGCAGTCGCGCACCACCTTGTCCACCACCACCGCGGGCGGCAGGCGGTCGACTTCCATCACCAGCACGCCGCGGGTGTGACGGTCGCGGTAGCCGAGTTCCTCGAACAGTGGCTCCTTCACCGACAAGGCCCGTGCCGGGCCCGAGCCGAGCGCAAAGAACTTCTTGCCGCCGGTTTCTTCCTTGCTCGCCGCCAGGCTCCAGCCGGCGTATTGGCTGGCCAGGCAGGCAAGCACCGGCTTCGAACTGTGCACCTGCAGCCAGTTCAGACCGGTGGCCGCTGCGCCGGTCGGGTCGCCGATCAGCTGCACCTGGCCCAGGCCGCCCAGGCAGATCTCGGCGATGGCCACACCCGCGGCCACGCTGCCCGGCGAGGTGATGCCGGCGTCGACGATACGCACGCCGTCCAGGCTCGAGATGCCCAGGCCGAGCGCCTCGGCGTTGGCGCACAAGGCATCGGCAAGTTGGCAGCCCAGCGCGTTGACGCTGAGGGTGGTGGTGGGCAGTGGGGTAGAGCTCATGATGGGATGGTCTCGGTCGCCTGGGCGTCGTGTCTGTATGGGGTGGGTGATCTATCGCTGGGCGCGAGATGCCGTGGCATCAGCTCCCGAAGCACGTCGGCGCGGCGTTGTTCGAGCGCCAGCATCACCGTCGAGGTGTCCGGCCCGGCGGCGCTCACGCTGAGCACCGGCGCGCCGGCCGGCAAATCGATCGGTGCAGACGGGATGTCGTGCCGGTCGGTCTTGTCGGTCCAACGCGCCAGCGTGGCCGGGTCGAGGGTCAAAGGTGTCCGGGCGTAGACGATGAGTTCGCCGCAGCAGTGGCCTGCGGGCGGCGGTCGACCGATCACCGTGCCGTCGCTGTGCCGCGCATCGCGCAGCCCCAGCTGCGACCGCAGATCGTCCGACAGAAACTGCGCGACATGTTCGGTCAGCAGGCTGCGTGGTGTCGTGTGCGCGAGCCGCCGCTCGTGCATTGCCAGGCTGGCGGACGGGCGTGGGTTGACTTCGAGCGCCAGCCAGCGATCACCGGCCAGCAGCCAGTCGACGCTGATCAGTCCGCGCAAGCCGAAGGCCGGCACCAGGCGCTGCAACGTGGCGAGCAAGGTGGCCATCTGCATGTCGCTCAGCCGTGACGGCCCGACCACACCCGCGAAACGGAAGGGTTCGTCGTGGCTCGGATCGACCAGCTGGTCGTGCACACCCAGCAACTCGAAGCCTCGGCCCTGCGCCAGCAGCAGGCAGCCGATCGATCGGCCACTTGCTTCGCGTTGCCAGTAGACGCTGGAGCGGGTATCGGCGCCAACCTGGGCGCCTGGCCAGCGCCGTACGCCCTGACCGCCGCTGCAGGCCATGTCCTTGGCCAGCCAGCCCGCGCCGCGAGGTGATTCGAAGGCGACCTCGGGATAGTCGATGCCCAACCCGGCGAGTGTCTCGAAGAAGCTGCGGGGCTGACGCACTGCAGCGATGGCATCGGCGCCCATGCCCAGCAGTGGCACCAAGCGGCTGGCTGGGTCCAGCAACTCGGGCTGCGCCTCGAAACCCGAGCCGGCGACCCAGCCGAGCAGCTCGGATCCGGCCGGGCGACTCAGGGCGGCGGCGTGTAGCGCGCCTAGCAGTCGCGCCGGATCGATGCGAGGTGCGCCGCCATCGCCCGAGTGTTCGGCGATCGACCACCAGCCGGCGCTGGCGCGTCGGGTGTCCAGGTCGCCAAAGGCGTCGAGCGCCAGCACATGCCAGCCCGCGCACCGGGCCGACTCGGCCAGGCCCCGCACACTCAACCCGGCCACGACGATCGTCGGTGAAGGCGGTGTGCCGGCAGGCTGGGCGCGCTGCGGCGTCATGGTGATGCGGGCGGTCTGGGTGGGGCGTCGGTCGGTGGGGTGATGGCAGTTGCCGGCGGCTGGTCGTTCACGCTTCGGCGAGCACGGCACGCGCCAGGTCGAAGGCCGCGTCGAAGCCGAAGTAGACCGGCTTGGCGGCGTCGCGCATCTGCACCAGCAGGCGGTGCTGCACCTGGTACTTGACGTTGCCGATGGCCAGCGCGCCCAGGGCGATGGCCTTGCCGCCCACGCTGCCGGGCAACGCCACACCGCCGTCCATCACGCCCACCCCGGCGATGCCCAGCGGCGGCACGGCGTTGACGTCGGCGGCCACCAGCAGCTTCGGTGCGGCGGCCAGGTCGGCGGCAGTCATCACCTCGACACCTGCGGCGGCCACACCCATCACCACGTCGGTGTCGGCCAGTTCACTCTGCAGGTCGGCGCTGCTGTGGAACGAGGCGCCGCGCAATTCGACGCCGAAACGTGCGCCGGTCTGCGCCGCCGCTTCGTCACCCGCTGCGCGACCGCGGTGGCTGGCCAGCGCGACCTGGGCGCCGGCCCGGGCGCAGAGCACGCCGGCGATACGCCCCACCGTGCCGCCGCCGCCGAGCATCAGCACCTTCTTGCCGGCCAGCCCGGTGTCGTGGTGTTTCTTGAGTGCCGCCTCGACACAGGCCACCAGCGCCGCGGCGGTGGTGTACGAGCCACTCGGGTCGGCGAACACCGAGACGACGAAGGGTTTGACCATGGCGGCCTTGGCGGCGTCGAGCATGTCGGCCGCCAGCAGCACATCGCGCCCGCCGATGAAGATGCCGGTGCGCGCCACACCCTTGGGGCCGCGCGAGAAGATCGCGTCCTGCGTCAGGCCGGTGATCTGCGCCAGGCTCACACCGCAGTAGGGCGTGATGATCTGATAGCCGGCGTCGGCCGCCATGTTGACGTCGAACGGGCTCATCTGCGCGCCAGGTGTGAACATGTGCAGGATGTAGGGGCGCTCTATGGGGGCGGTACTCATGATGATGTGGTCGGCTTGTCTCGTGCCGCGGTGTCGTTGATGAATGCTGTTGTGGCGCCCGGTCAGGCGGCCTGGCTCAGCCGATGAGCCTGTATGTCGCCGCTGCCGTTGCCGTTGCCGCGTGCGGCTGCGCCGGGGGCTGTGCTCGCGTTTGCATCGATCGAGGGTGATGCCGCGGATGGCGCCTCGAGCAGGCTGGTGTTGCCACCGCCCGTGGCCGAGACACGCCTGATCCGCGCGCCATGGCTGCGCGCGCCGACGATCGATACCTGCAGCTCCATTCCGACCTGGCCAGCTGCACGCGCCGCGGCCAGCGCCGCTTCGGCGTCCGCCTGGCTGGCGTAGATGGCGAATCCGGTCGGCCCCCACGAGCTCTGGCCGACGGCGCAGGGGGCGGCTGCGCCGCTGCCGCTGCCTGCCGCACGGCCCTTGTCGATGGCACCGAGCTGGTCGCCCGCGGCGCGTGGCTTGCCTTGTTGCGCCAGCCAGGTGAGGAGCCGGGCGACGGCAGGGCTGGTGTAGGCGCTGCCGCCTTGTGCCGGCGCGAAATGGTCGCCCAGCACCTGCTGCACCCGGTTCAGGCCGGCGGCAAAGGCGGCGAAGTCGTCGCTCGCGGCGCCGGCCAGCACACGCATCACCACCTCGTGGCAGATCTCGGCGGCGGCCTCGCGTGGCAGCGGCGCCAGGCGGGCGATGGCGGCGCGTTCGTCGTCGCCAGACAGGCCGCGCCGGCCTGGGTCGAGCACCAGCAGTACGCGCCAGTCGGCGGGCAGGTCGATGCGCGACAGCAGCGGCGCCGGCCCACCTGCGCCGCGCACACCCGCCGGCGGCGGGCCGGCGTCGAGCAGCAGGCCGCCCGCGTCGAAACCGGCGATGCCGACGCCCGAGCGCAGCCCACGCCCGGTGATGCGTGCGATCTGCGCCGTGGGCAGGTCGATGCCGTGCAATTCACAAAACGCCCGACCGACAGCCAGGCCAAGCTGTGTGCCCGAGCCCAGCCCGGCGTGCGCCGGCAAGGCATCGGCCAGATGCAGGCGCAACGCACGGCTCAGATCGTGCCGGGATGGTGATCTTTCGCTACCGGCGCCAGCGCAAACGCTGGTGCTTGTTTTCGAGGTCGTGGCCGTGGCCGTGCCGGAGCCGGAGCTGGCCCCGGTCGCCGCGCCCAGCGCCAGGCGCAGTGCGGCAAGGTGGGCGCGCACGCGGGTGAGTTCGGCGGCGCCATGGTCGGGGGCCAGATGCGGCGCGGCGCTGCAGACGTCGGTGGTGGCGCCAGGTTCGGCCCAGCCCAGTTCGAGCACCGTCTGCGGCCCGTCGATCACCAGGCCCAGGCTGCCGAAACGTCGGCCGAGGCTGGCTGACGGGTCGAGAAACCCCAGGTGCAGCCGCCCCGGCGCAGCCACGCGCACCAACGCCGTGGCAGCGCCTTGCGCGGCCGCGCCCGGGCCGACTGGCAGGCTGCTGGTGGTGTTGGTGACTGGGGACAACATGGCTCCTGATCGTCGTTCTGGTCTCGTGGCGCAGCAGCTGGGGTGACCATGACAGCTTGTGTGACACAGTGTCCCGGGCCTGCAGCAGCCGGTCTGTCTCGTGACGGCCAACTCACGCTCAGCGCGGCTCGCGCAGTCTGTCTGGGCCAAGCCTTGCTTGTGTCTGCCCATGACGACTTCGACGCTTGTTGCACGGATCGTGCCTCGGATGATGGCAGCTTGCGGCCGGCTGTGGCGGCTGGCCGAGTCGCCGGGCTCGGCCAAGGACGCATCCCCGATCTGCTCGGGCGCCGGCAGGATGGCGGCAGCGGCAGCGCAGGTCTTGTTGTTCGCCAGCTGGCTGCTGGTGGCCGGCCCGGCCGCTGCCGCCGCACCGCTGGCCTTCGTCACCAACCAGGGCTCACACACGGTGACGGTGGTCGATGTGGCCTCCCGCCGCGTCGTCCGGCACGTCGGTGTGGGCAAGTCCCCCGCCGGGGTGGCCGTCAGTGCCGCTGCGGGCCGGGCCTACGTCACCAATCCGGGCGACAACAGCCTGAGTGTGATCGACCTGGCCAGCCTGGCCGAAGTGGCGCGCCTGCCGGCCGGCCAGGGCTCGGTCGGCGTGGCGGTGGCGGCCGACGGGCGGCGTGTCTTTGTGGCCGACTGGTACGGTGGGCGCCTGCGGGTGATCGACGCGGCGAGCCTCGCGCTGATCGGCGAGGTGCCGGTGGGCACGGCGCCGGCCGGGCTGGCGCTCTCGGCCGATGGTCGTTTTGTCTATGTGGCGGCGCGCGACGACGACGAGGTCGTCGAGGTCGACGTCGCACAGTTGCGGGTGACGGCACGCATCAAGGTCGGCAGCCATCCCTTTGCCATCGGTGTGTCGCCCGACGGCACCAGCCTGCTGGCGCTCAACGTGCTGAGCAACGACGTGAGCCTGGTCGACCTGGCCAGCCGGCGCGAGGTAGCGCGACTTGTGGTGGGCCTGGCGCCGTACGGTGTGGACTTCGATGCCACCGGGCACCGCGCCTTCGTCACCAATCAGCATGGCGGCACGGTGTCGGTGATCTCGCTGGCCGAGCGCCAGGTCGTCGCCACCTGGGCGGTGGGTGAGTATCCCGAAGGCATTGCCTTCCTGCCGGTTGCGGGCGCAGATGGTGGCGACGGCGCTGGCGCCCGGCTAGGCCAGGTCGGTGGCGGCGCAGCGGGTGTTGGTCCGGGTGCAGGCGCCGGGCTGGCCGGCATGTTGCTAGTGGTCAGTTGGATGGACGACTGTGTGCACCTCGTCGACGCTGCCAACGGCCATCGACTGACCACCCTGGACACGGGCGCCAACCCACGCGGCTTTGGCGCCATGATCTGGCGCCGACCCTGATCACGATCGAGGAGCCGGTCGACCGGACCCCTCAGCGATTCATTTCGACCTCACCAGCCACCTACAAGAACGGAGACCCTGACGATGACCATCCACCTTCATCTCCACCGGCACCTTGCGCGGCGCGCCGCCCTGGCACTGCCTTGCCTGGCAGCTGCCGGCCTGCTCGGCCTGGCGCTGCTGACGCCGGCCGAGGCTCACGGCCCGACACGCCAGAAGGTGAGTGAGACCATCACCATCGACGCTGCACCCGACGTCGTCTGGGCACGGGTGAAGAACTTTGCCGCGCTGCACGACTGGCACCCGGCACTGGCCGGATCGACCACCACCGACGGCAACAACGTCGGCTCGGTGCGCACCTTGCAACTCAAGGGCGGCGGCACCATCGTCGAGTCGCTCGAAACCTATGCCGAAGCCGACAAACGTTACGCCTACCGCATGAAGGACCCCGGCCCCGTGCCGGTGACCAACTACAGCTCCACGCTGCAGGTCAAACCCGGCAGCGCCGCCGGCACCACCCTGGTCGAATGGCGCGGCGCTTTTTACCGCGGCTACCCCAACAACGATCCGCCGCCCGACAAGAACGACGAAGCCGCGATTGCCGCGATCACCGGCATCTACAAGGCCGGCCTCGGCAACCTGAAGTCGCTGGTCGAGAAAAAGTAGCAACGACCCAATGCGAGCTGAGATACGGGGGATTTCGTAGCGAGCGTGTCGCGCTTGGGTCGAGCAGCACAGCCGTACTCCCGTACGGCGCGCAGCGCAGGCCCGAGATCGGCAGGCGCAGCAGAAAGATCCCGTCTCTCAGCCGGTGCCGCCGCGTTGCACGAGGCGGCGCAAGTCGATGGCACTTTCCTCGGGTTCCAGCGGTGATGCGGCCTCGCGCGTCATGTATTTGGCTTCGTACATGCGCGCGTCGGCGCGGCTGAGCATCTCGTCCGGGTCGAGATAGGTTTCGGGGCCGCAACTGCAGATGCCCACACTCAGGCTGACGTCGGGCAACAACTCGGTCAGCCTGTCCTGCATGCGTTTGCAATAAAGATTCATGGCCTCGGGCTCGCGGCAATTCGGAAGGATCACGCAGAACTCGTCGCCGCCATACCGAAAACATTGATCGGCGGCGCGCGAAAACGAACCGACCGTGTGGCCCACGGTGCGCAAGACCTCGTCGCCCTGATGGTGGCCGAGTTTCTCGTTGATGTGCTGCAGATTGTCGATATCGAGAAACGCCACGCTGACGGGTTCGTTGCGCCGCTGCGCCGACCGGATCGCCTGGCTCAAGGCGTCGGCCAGGTGGCGACGATTGATCAGGCCGGTCAGCGGATCGATGCGCGCCATGTCCTCGAGTTGCTGGGTGCGCTCGCGCAGGGCCACCTCGAGATTGCGCGCATAGTCTTCGCTTCGTTTGCGGGCCGAATCGAAGTCGGCGCCAAGGCTGCGGATATAACTTTCGAAAAACAGGGTTTCGTCGATCGACCGGATCTTGTCGAGTGCGCTGAAGGCGCGTTCGATGATCTGCGCATCGAAGCCCGCCGAGCGGATGCAGTCGCGCAGCAGTTGCACCAGCAGATGAAGTGCCGCCACATAATACTTGGGCTCCAGTCCGATCCGCTTGTGCACCAGGCCCAGGCGCAAGCGCTGGTTGACATAGTCGAGGTCATAACGCCCACCGAACAGGTCGAGTATGTAGCTGCGTTGTGTGGTATGCAGGCGTTGCAGTGTTTCGGAATCGCCGATCAACAGGGCGATCTCGGGTATGCTGGTCTGAATGTCGTAAAACCTGCTGACAATTTCGTCCAGTTGTTCGACGATCACGCCGTGGCAACTGCTGAGTATGGCTTCGTCGTCACTGCCGAATCCCACCAGGGCCTTGCGGTTGGCTAACTCGAAACCATTGATATGGATCTGTTCGAGCAGGGTCTGATCGGTAACTCGCATGGCTCAACCACCTTCAACTTGCTCAACTTGCAGGCGCGCCGGTGACGCAGGCATGTGGCAGGGGTGCGAAGCACCTCGACCCATTTCCGGAAATCGCAAATCCGCGACTCAAGCCTGCCTGAACTGCCTGTGCCGGGAACCTCGATGATACTCGCGCCGCACCTATCGGCGCGGTGCGCCGGCCTGCTCGGGCAGGGACGTGCAGGCCCCGCGCCGGGATGACTTTCGGCGCGCCGACCCAGGCAGGGTCAACCCAGGCAGGTCGCCGAATGACAGGAGCTCAGCCTTCGCGGCGCAGCGCCGGAAACAGCAGCACGTCGCGGATGCTGGGGCTGTCGGTGATCAGCATCATGAGCCGGTCGATACCTATGCCGCAACCGCCGGTGGGTGGCATGCCGTATTCGAGCGCCCGGATGAAATCGGCGTCGTAATACATGGCCTCTTCGTCACCGGCATCCTTGTTGGCGACCTGGCTCTGGAACCGTGCGGCCTGGTCCTCGGCATCGTTGAGTTCGCTGAAACCATTGCCGAATTCGCGCCCGGTGATGAACAACTCGAACCGTTCGGTGATCGCCGGATTGGTGTCCGACGCTCGTGCCAGCGGGCTCACCTCGACCGGATAGTCGATGATGAAGGTCGGCTGCCAGAGTTTTTCTTCCACCACCGCCTCGAACAGGCCGAATTGCAGCTGGGCCAGTTTCCAGTGCGCCGGTGGTTCCTCGCCCAGGGTTTTCAGGCGGGCGTGGATGGCGGCCGCATCGTCGGCCTCGGCGTCGCTCAGCCCGGCATGCACGACCAGTGAATCACGCACCGACAGGCGCGCGAAGGGTTCATCGAGCATCACCTCCTTGCCGGCATAACTGACGCGCGCCGAACCGGTGGCCGACCGTGCCGCGTGGCGCAGCAGTTGTTCGGTGAAATCCATCAGGTCGTGATGGTTCCAGTAGGCCGCGTAGAACTCCATCATCGTGAATTCGGGGTTGTGCCGAACACTGATGCCTTCGTTTCTGAAGTTGCGGTTGATCTCGAACACGCGCTCGAATCCCCCCACCACCAGGCGCTTGAGATACAACTCGGGCGCGATGCGCAGGAACATCTCCTGATCCAGCGCGTTGTGGTGCGTGATGAAGGGTTTGGCGTTGGCGCCGCCCGGAATCGGGTGCAGCATGGGCGTCTCCACTTCGAGAAAGTGGTGCTCGAGCATGAAGCCGCGAATACTCGCCACGGCCTTGCTGCGGGCGCGGAAACGGTCGCGCGCGGCGTCGTCGGTGATCAGGTCGACATAACGCTGGCGGTATTTCTGTTCCTGGTCGGCCATGCCGTGGAACTTGTCGGGCAGCGGCCGCAGGCTCTTGGTGAGCAGGCGAAGCTGGGTCACCTTGATCGACAGTTCACCACTCTTGGTGCGAAACAGCAGGCCTTCGGCGCCCAGGATGTCACCCAGGTCCCAGCGCTTGAACTCGGCCAGCAGCTCGGGCCCGACGTTGTCCTGCGTGATGTAGAGCTGGATGCGCGGGTTGCCTTCGCGGCTGCCATCCTGCAGCGTGGCGAAACAGGCCTTGCCCATCACGCGCTTGAGCATCATGCGGCCGGCCACACAGGCCGTCACCGGCGCGGCTTCGAGCGCCTCGTTGTCCTTGGTCTCGTGCACGCGGTGCAGTTCACCGGCATGGTCACGCGGCTTGAAGTCGTTCGGGAAGACTGCCTTGCCCGCCGCCTGGGCCGCGGCGCGCAGCCCCGCGAGTTTCTCGCGGCGTTCGGTGATGAGCTGGTTGTCGTCGACGGCGTCGCCCGAGGTGACCGGGGCGTTGGACGATGCGGGGGAGGTGGGCTGGGTCATGTGGTGTTCGCGGTTGACCCGCGATTTTAGAAGGCCAGGGCGCCGCACCGTGGCGGACTGCACTGCCGCGCGACAATTGCGGCGCCCGCCGGCGCGGCCCGACCGAGTCAGCCCGGTGGCCGTTGCACCTGTTGTCCGGGCGATCATCACCCGCTCGGTGGCGATAGGCCACTTCGCCGGCCCACCTGCTGCCCCCTGAGTTCCCTGCGCCGACTTCATGCCCCGACTCACCGAGCATCTGCGTTCGCAAGCCTATTTCCTGGGCCTGGCGGCCATCAACCTGGTTCACGGACTGCTGCCTTTCGTGCTGCGCCCGCTGCTGTACCGTGCCTGCGGATTTCACATCGCCCGCAGCGCCACCGTGCAGGGTGGCGTGCGTTTCTTCCATGTCGGCCGACTGGTGGTGGGTGAGGGCAGCCTCGTGAACCGCGGTGTGTACCTCGACAACCGCGGCGGCCTGACGATCGGCGCGCAGGTATCGATCGCGCACGACTGCCGCATCTACAGCCTGGGCCACGAACTGCACGACGGCCTGTTCACCGACAAGGCCAAGCCGGTACACATCGACGACTACTGCGTGTTGTTCGCCGGCGCCATGGTGATGCCTGGCGTGCACCTGGGCACCGGCGCGGTGGTGATGGCCGGTGCCGTGGTGACACGCGACGTCGAGCCCTACCGCATGGTGGGTGGCAACCCGGCGCGCGACCTTGGTCCGCGCGAAGGTGGTGTGCCGCGCTACAAGCTGAATCGGCGTTACTGGTTCGCGCATTGAGCGGCGCACCCTTGCCAGCGGCGCAGCGCCGCCACATCGCCGTGGTCGACGGCGGCTCCTTCGTGCTGCCCTACGTCCACGGTCTGGTGCGGGCGCTGCAGGCGCGTGGCCATGAGGTGACGCTGTATGCCTCGTTGACACGTTACAACGCCGAGTTCCTGGCCGATCTGCAGGAGGTGTTGCCGCGCAACGCGGGCATCCACGTCGTCGCCGCGCCGGTGTCGGGCAGCGTGGCGCCGCGCTGGCGTGGTGTGCCGGCCTACCTGGGACTGCTGCTGCACCTGTGGCGTCACCGCCGCGATTACGACAGCATCAACCTCCAGTTCAGCGCCTTGTGGCAGGCCGAACTGCTGCTGTGGTGGCTGCTGCGCCGCCAGTTGGTCTACACGGTGCACAACGCGGTGCCACATGGCTACAAGGGTCTGCGCCATCGGCCCACGGCCTGGATCGCCGGCTGCGCCCGCGCGCTGGTGTTCGCCAGTCGGCACAGCAAGGACGAATTCCTGCGTCGTTACGGCGAGCACTGGGCGGCCAAGGCCATGGTCGTCCCCCATGGCCTGCTGCCGCTGGCGCCAGGGGATGGTGTCTCGCCGTACCGCCTGCTCGAAGCGCCGAGTGCGCTGGTCTACTGGAGCACCGTCAAGCCCTACAAGGGCGTCGAGCTGTTTGGTGAACTTGCGCGTTCACCCGAGATCAAGCGGCGTGGCCTGGGACTGGAGGTACACGGCGCCTGGTCGCCCGCGCTGGCCAACCTCAAGCGTGAACTGCTCGGCTTGGGTGTACGCGTCGACGACAGCTACCTCGGCAGCGCCGAGTTGCGCACGCTGTTCGGCCGCGACGTCGTCTTCATCCTGCCGTATCTGGATGCCTCGCAGTCCGGCGCCTTGTTCGCGCTGCTCAACCACGGCTGTGTGGTGATCTGTGCCGACGTGGGTGACCTCGGCGACTTCATGCGCCGCCACGGCCTGCAGGGCCTGCTGCTGCGCGAACGCAGTGCCGCCGCGGTGATCGAGTGCCTGGACTACCTGCGTTGCCACGCTGCCGAGGTGCGTGAGCGCCTGAGCCAGGCCCAGGCCGCGAGCGCCTGGGCGCAGACACTGGCCGATGCCTGGCCGGTGTACGAGGCCACACCTGCTTAGCGGCGACAATCGCCGGCTACTTTAGGCACGCCGGCCGTTCGTTCGAGTGGCGACGAGTTCATGAAATCCATCCTCAAACGCACTGTCGTCAAACCCTTGGCGAAGCTGGTTTCGCGTGCGCTCGCCGCCCGCGGGCTGCAGATAACACCGCTTGCCGACATCGCCGACCTGAGCGAGCCCGACCGCGCCATCCTGCGCCGTGTCGAGCCGTTCACGCTCACCGGCGTCGACCGCCGCGCCAGCCTGCTGCTCACGGTCGACCACCTCGTGCGGCACAAGATCCCCGGCGACATCGTCGAATGTGGCGTGTGGCGCGGCGGCAGCATGATGGCCGTGGCCCTGGCGCTGATGGCGCGCGGCGACACCTCGCGCCATCTGTACCTGTACGACACCTACGAGGGCATGACCGCGCCCACCGAGGCCGACAAGGCGCACAGCGGTGAATCGGCCGCCGCGCAGATGGAGCGCACGACCCGCGGTGAAGGGGTTTGGTGCGAAGCCGGCATCGACGACGTGCAGGCCAACCTGTGGTCCACCGGTTACCCGCGCGACAAGATCCACTTCGTCAAGGGCCCGGTCGAGGCCACCATCCCGGCGACCATCCCCAGCCAGATCGCCCTGCTGCGCCTGGACACCGACTGGTACGAGTCGACTCGCCACGAGTTGCTGCACCTGTACCCGCTGCTCGAACGCAACGGCGTGTTGATCATCGACGACTA
Source organism: Candidatus Intricatilinea gracilis (assembly GCA_016702605.1). Lineage (GTDB taxonomy): Bacteria > Pseudomonadota > Gammaproteobacteria > Burkholderiales > Burkholderiaceae_C > Sphaerotilus > Sphaerotilus gracilis. Next base: position 250,946 of record JADJDQ010000001.1, on the reverse strand, counting down.
CGGCCACTGGCAAGGAGCGCGCAAGGCGGTGGACGAATATTTCGCCGCCAGCGCGACACCGGTGTTCCTGCACCGGGTCGACTACACCGCGCGGCTGCACATCAAGACGCCCTGACTGGTCGTGTCGTCCGTCTCGCTCAAACGCGCCCTGCCGCCGGTGTATGCCGCGGCGGCGGTGCGTCTGCTGTTTCCGCTGCTGGTGTTGCCGGTCATGGCGGTGCGGCTGGGCAGCGACGAATTCGGCCGCCTGGGCCTGATGCTGGTCTGGGCCGGGCTGCTGGCCATCCTGGTCGAAGGGGGCTTCCTCGGCGCCGCCACTCGTCGCGCGGTGGTGGCCGACGCGGCCGAGCGCCTTCGGCTTGCGCGTCAGGTCTTCAGCGCACGTTGTGTGCTTTGCCTGCCCGTCGTGCTGCTGGCGCTGGGTGTGTCGTGGTGGGAGGCCCGCAGCGCGGCCGAGGGTTTGAGCAGCACCGGCCCGCAACTCGCCGACACCGTGCTGCTCGCCGCCCTGGCCTGCGCCATGGGCTGGCCGGCCACCTGGTATCTGCAGGCCACCTCGCAATTGCATCGCTGGGCCTGGGTCGAGCTGGCGGTGCAAGGTGCGCTGCTCGTGCTCACCTTGCTGCTGGCGCACAGCGTCGAGGTCTATCTGCTGCTGCAGCTTGTCGCTGCCGCCTCGCTGGCCGCACTGGGTTGGCGCTGGATGTGGCGCGATCTGCGCGGTGAGTCGGCGCAAGGCCTGTGGGCCGGCCGTGACGTCTGGCCCGGCCTGCGCCTGGGCGCCGCGATGTTGCCGGTCAGCCTGGCCGGTGCGGCGTATTCCCTCGCATTGCCGGCCATTGCGTCGACACGTATGGCGCGCAGCGAACTGGGCCTGTATTACCTGGCCGACCGGGTCGTGCGTGCCTTGATCGGCGCGACGGATCCGCTCATGCAGCTGATCTATCCACGCATCGTCGACCGGTTTCGGGGCGGCGCCAAGGTGGCGCTGCGTTACGCCGGGTGCTGGGCGCTGGGGGGGCTGGCGGCCGGCGCTGCCATCCTGGCCGTATTGCTGCTGGGCTGGCCGATCATCGGTCGACTCATCGGTGGGGCCGAGCCGGCCCGGCTGTTCGACGTGTTTGCGGTTTCCGGCTGCCTGCTGCCGCTGCTGATGAGCTGGAAGTTCATCGGTTTCTGGATGCTCGGCAGCGGCCGGTTCGACCATGCCTATCGCAGCTGTATCGTGGTGGGCGCCGCGGTGGGTGCCGCCGGCGCCTGGTTCGTGGGCCACGACGCAGTGGCACTGGCCGGTGTGGCGTTGTCTGCCGAGACGGCTGTCATCCTTGCCGCACTGACCGGCATCATGGTCACGCTGCGGCGCGAGCGCGCCTGAGGGTCGACCGCGTCTGCCCGCAACCTGCGTCCGTCCGATCCTTGCCCGACCTCAGCCTCCGATCAACTCCTGCGCCGATCCTGCGACCTTCCTGACGTACCGATGGGCATCGACCTTCATAACCTCAACTTCCTGGCCCATGCGCAGGAGCTCGGCGTGAGCTTCGAGCGCACGCTGGCGATCGGCCGTCAGGCGCTGTTCATCGAGCCGCGTCCGCTGGAGGCGCACCGTCTTCGGCGCGGCCTGCCGCCGCTGCGTGAGCCGGCCATCCCACCGGGTGCACCGCGTTATTTCGAACCGTTGATGCAGCAGTGGCTGGGCGCGCAGGTGGCCGATTCGGTCGACGCCTCGCCCTACGAAAACGCCCGGCTCATCCACGACATGAACCTGCCCTGGCCACGCGGCGGCGAGCTGGCCGCCGAGCGTGGTGGCTACGACGCGGTGCTCGACTTCGGTTGCCTGGAGCACGTGTTCGACTTTCCGACCGCGTGGCGCAACTGCATCGACCTGTGCAAGGTGGGTGGCCATGTGTTCCACGCGCTGCCGGCCAACAACCTGTCGGGCCACGGCTTCTACCAGTTCTCGCCCGAACTGTTCTGCAACCTCTACCAGCCCTCGCGTGGCTTCGAGCTGCGCGGCCTGTTCTTCGTGCTCAAGGCCGAGCCGCGGCTGTGGTGGCGCGTAGCCAACCCGCTGCAGGTCAAGCGCCGCGTCAACCTGTGCAACAGCCACGAGGTCTACCTGCTGGTGCTGGCGCGCAAGCTCGCCGAACCCGGCGACTTGCCGGCGCCGCAGCAGAGTGACTATGCCCAGGACGAATGGCTCAAACCCGCAAGCGGCACGGTCGGCACAGCATCGGCGGCAGGTGCGCCGGCTGGCTCGACATCCTCCGGCGGCCTGCGCGCCAGCCTGATCGACACGCTGGCCAGCGTCGGGTTGGTCGACAGCGCACGCGCCCTGCGCGAGCAGTGGCGGGCCATGCGTCACAGCGGGTTGAATCTGCCCGCACCCGACTACGAACGCCTCGTGGTCGACCAGTTCATCCGTTCGGCCCGGTAAACCCGGCGACCCACGCGAGCACCGTGAACGACATGACGACCCACTCGACAACCGGCAGCACAGCTGGCGCGACGTCCGTCACGGCGACCGACCTGTCGGCCCACGTGACGCGACCCGATGAGTTGAGTGCCGCCCCCGCCGCGCCTCGGCACAAGTCCGTGCCGCCGCGGGTGCTGTTGTTGTGCGACAGCCTGGCCGTGTCCGGTGGTGTCGAGCGCTTCGTCTGCCAGCTCGCCAACGATCTGGCCCGACGCGGCTTCGAGGTGGCGGTGGGCAGTGTCGACACGCCAGCGGCGGCGGTGCGTTATCCGCTCGAGCCGTTCGTGAAGGTGCTGGCCGGCACGTCGCCGCGCCGCGCGGCCCGCAGCAAGGATGAGCCCGAGCCGAGTGCCAACCGCATCGTCCAGGCCTGGCGTTTGTTTGCCGCGCAGTGGCGTTGCGGCCGTGCCCTGGCCAGGCTGATGCGCGCCAGCCCGGCCGATGTCATCGTGCTCAACGGTCTGGTCACTGCCTGTTCGGCGCTGCTTTTTGCGCCCGGTCAGGCGCAGCGTGTGGTGTGTTGTGACCACAACCATTTCGACGCACGGTCCAAACTCTGGCAGCGCCTGCGTGCACGGCTGTACCCCAAGGTGGCGGCGGTCGTGAGCCTGAGCAAGGCCGATCTGCCGCGATTTGCCGCGCTCAACCCGAACAGTCGTGTCATCTACAACGCCTCTAGCCTGCATGCCGACGAGCCCAATCTGCCGGCCACACCACTGGTGCTGGCGGTCGGGCGCCATGCGGCGCAAAAGGGCTTCGACCTGCTGCTGCTGGCCTGGCGCCGGGTGCTCGACCAGTTGCCGCAGACCCAGCGCCGCCAGGTGCGCCTGCGTATCGTGGGTGACGGCCCGCTCGAAGCCCAATTGCACGAACTGGCCGACACCCTGGGCTTGAACCGCAGCATCGAGTGGGTCGCGCCCACGCCGAACATCGAGGCGCACTACCGCGAGGCCGCCGTGTTCGTGCTGTCTTCGCGTTACGAAGGTATGCCGCTGGTGCTGCTCGAAGCGCAGGCACTGGGTGTGCCCTGTGTGGCCTTCGATTGCCCCACGGGACCGCGCGAGATCATCTCGGGCAACACCGGCATCGTTGTGCCGGCCGAAGACGTCAATGCCCTGGCGCAGGCGCTGCAGGCGCTGCTGGCGCGGCCCGAACTGCGCATACGCATGGGCAAGGCGGCGATCGTGCGCAGCCAGAAACACTTCAGCCCCGAGCGCCATGTCAACGGCTGGGCCACGCTGATCCGCGAAGTGGCGCTGGCTCGGCGCAAGGGCGCGATGCCTACCCAGGTGAGTACCTCGGCGCCGGCGTCACGACAGCCATGATGGCTGCCGCAGACTCATCCGCACCAGGCGAAGTGCACACCGTCAGCATCATCGTGCCCTGCCGCAACGAGCGTGGCCACATCGAGGCCTTTTGCCGCAGCGCGCTGGCGCAGCAGTTGCCCGCAGGCTGGCAGCTGCAACTCGTCATCGCCGATGGCCAGAGTGACGACGGCACACGGGCATTGCTTGCCACCCTTGTTGCCCAGGATGCCCGTGTGTCGGTCATCACCAACCCGCGCCGCATCGTGTCGTGTGGCCTGAACCTGGCGCTGGCCAAGGCCAGCGGTTCGGTCATCGTGCGTATGGACGTACACACCGAATACGCCAGCGATTACGTGGCCGAGTGCCTGGCTGCCCTGGCGCGCAGTGGTGCCGACAACGTCGGTGGCCCATGGCATGCCCAGCCCGATGTCAAGGCCGGGCCGACACAACGTGCCGTGGCGGCCGCCTTCCAGTCGCGCTGGGTGGCCGGTGGTGCGCGCTCGCGCCAGCTCGACTACGACGGCGAGGTCGACACCGTCTACCTTGGCTGCTGGCCCCGCGCCAGCATCGACAGGTTCGGTGGTTTCGACGAAGCCCTGGTGCGCAACCAGGACGACGAACACAACCTGCGCATCCGCCGCGGCGGCGGGCGCATCTGGCAAAGCTCGCTCATCCGCAGCACCTATCACCCGCGCGCCCGGCTGGCCCAGGTGCTGCGCCAGTACCTGCAATACGGCTACTGGAAACCCTTCGTCATGAAAAAACATGGCCAGGCCGCGTCGATCCGCCATCTGGTGCCTGGCCTCTTCGTCGCCTCGTTGCTGATGGCTGCGCCGCTGGCACTGAGCGGACTGCTGCTGGGTGGCCTCGCGCTGATCGCTCCGCTCGCTGGGCTGGTCGGCCTCTACTGCGCCGCCGTGGCTGCCATGACATTGGCCGTTGCACGCGACGCCAGCCTGGACACCGCCGCCACGCTGCGCCTGCCTGGCGTGATTGCCGCCTATCACCTGGGCTATGGCACCGGCACCCTGTTCGGTGCCTGGGATGCCCTGCGGCGCGAGCACGGCCGCGAACGTTTTGCCGCGTTGACGCGTTGAGTGCTGCCATGCAACCCCCGACAAGCAGGCCATGAACGACGAAGCCGACGAAGTCCAGGCCGTACGCGACCGATATGCCCGACGTGTGCCGCAGGACGCCCGCTACAGCCTGCGCAACCCGGCGGCCATGCTGGCCTGGCAGGAGCGCCTGCGCGTTATGGCCGACTTGTTCGGCCAGGTTGGCCTGCCAGATCTGGCCGGCCTGCGTCTTCTCGAGATCGGCTGCGGCACCGGCGGCAACCTGCTCGACGCCATGCGCCTGGGTTTTGCGCCCGATCACATCGCCGGGGCCGAGCTGCTGGCCGACCGTCATGCAGCGGCTCGCAGCGTCTTGCCCGCTGGCGTGCGGCTCTGGCAAGGCGACGCCACAGCCACCGATTTCGGCGCCGCCAACTGGGACATCGTCTGGCAATCCACCGTGTTTTCGTCGCTGCTCGACGACGCCTTCCAGCAGCAGCTGGCCGACACCATGTGGCGCTGCGTGCGCCCGGGTGGTGGTGTGTTGTGGCACGACTTCACCGTCGACAACCCGCGCAACCGCGACGTGCGGGGTGTGCCGCTGGCGCGGGTGCGTGCCCTGTTTCCGCAGGCCAGCCGCATCGTCACACGCCGCATCACGCTGGCGCCACCGATCGCTCGCGCGGTGACACGGGTGCATCCGCTGCTGTATCCGCTGCTCAACACCTTGCCACCGCTGCGCACCCATGTGCTGGCCTGGCTGGCCAAACCATGACGCTGCTGCCCCCCTTCATCCGCCGCTGGTTTGCCCGGCGTGCCCACGAGCGCCTGTTCAGCCTGGAACCCGGCGTGTCCTGGCAGGGCAGCTGGTTGGCCCAGACACGGGTCTCGCTGGCCAGCCGCATCGAACACCCCGAGCGGCTGACGCTGGCCGATCACGTCACCATCGGCCACTTCAACCTCGTCGACGCCAGTGGTGGTGTGGTGATCGACGAGGGGGCGTACATCAGCAACCACGTCAGCATCGTCAGCTGCAGCTCACACCGCAGCCGCCGCCTGCTCGGGCGTGTCTATGCCGGCTGGCCGGCGGGCATCGCGCCGTCGTTGTTCGAGCCTGCCGATGTGGCCAACTATCGGCCGCGAGATCCGGCCGTCGATCGGGCCGACGACCTCGGCGCCGACTTGTCCGCCACCTTGCCCGACGGCCGGCGCCCACCCCCTGGCTGGATCGCCGGGGCGGTGCACATCGGCGCCTACAGCTTCATCGGCCCACACAGCCTGATCGAGGCCGGCACACGCCTGGGCCGCGGCTGCATCGTCTGCGCCGGCGCCCAGGTGCGCGGTGATTTCGTCGATTTCTCGATCATCGAAGGCGCCCCTGCCCGTGTCATCGGCGACAGCCGCCGCGCCGACCAGACCTGGCTGCAGCAACACCCCGAACTGCTCGAACCCTACGCCGAATGGGCCGGGCCGGACAGTGTGGAGCGCTGAGCTGTTGCGTTCGACCCTTCAACAGAACCAGGCCGAATGAACCGGTCCCACGGGTCTCCAAGACAATCACCTCCCATGTCGCAGTCCGAGCTCCCCTTCCTGCCCTTTGCCTTGCCCGAGATAGGCGAAGAAGAAATCGCCGAAGTCGTCGACACGCTGCGTTCGGGCTGGGTGACCACCGGGCCCAAGGCGCGGCGTTTCGAGGCCGATTTCGCCGCCTGGCTGGGTGACCCGACGCTGCACTGCATCGCCGTCAACTCGGCCACCGCCGGACTGCATCTAGCCCTTGAAGCGCTCGGCATCGGGCCGGGTGACGAGGTCATCACCACCACCCACACCTTCACCGCCACGGCCGAGGTGGTGCGTTACCTGGGCGCCGACGTGAAGCTGGTCGACATCGATCCGGCCACACTCAACATCGACATCGCCGCCATCGAGGCCGCGATCACGCCGCGCACCAAGGCGCTCATCCCCGTGCATTACGCCGGCCTGGCGGTCGACATGCCGGCGCTGCTGGCGCTGGCGAAGAAGCATGGCCTGCGGGTGGTCGAAGATGCTGCCCACGCCTTGCCCAGCACCATCGGTGGGCAATTGGTGGGCACGCTGGCCAGCGACGTCACGGTGTTCAGCTTCTACGCCAACAAGACCATCACCACGGGTGAAGGCGGCATGCTGGTCACGCGCGACGACACGCTGGCCGCCCGCGCCAAGGTGATGCGCCTGCACGGCATGAGTCGCGACGCCTTCGACCGTTTCACCGCCACCGTGCCGAGCTGGTACTACGAGATCGTGGCACCGGGCTTCAAGTACAACCTCACCGACATCGCCGCGGCGCTGGGCATCCATCAACTCAAGCGCGCCAACGCCTTTCAGCACAAGCGCACCCAGCTGGCGGCCCTGTACAACAAGGCGCTGGCCGGCCTGCCGGTGATATTGCCGCCGATGCCGGCTGCGGGTGACCTGCACTCCTGGCACCTCTATGTGCTGCGCCTCGCGCCGGGTGCACCGATCACGCGCAACGCCCTGATCGAGTCGCTCTACGCCGCCGGCATCGGCTGCAGTGTGCACTACATCCCGCTGCACCTGCACCCCTACTGGCGCGATCGGTATGACCTCAGTCCCGAGCAGTTTCCGCACAGCCAGGCCGCCTACGAAGCCATGCTGAGCCTGCCGCTCTACACACGTATGGACGAGGGTGACCTCATGCGTGTGGTCACGGCCGTGCGCCAGGCGCTGGGTGCTTGAAGCCGCGCGGCGCGCCGCCTCGTCAGCTCATACCGCGTCGCCCGATTCACAAGCCAGCCAGCCCACGCGACCACCTTTGCTCATGGCCAAACGCCTGATGGATCTGCTCGGCGCCGGCCTGGGCCTGCTGCTGCTGGCGCCGCTGCTGCTGCCCATCGCCCTGCTGATCAAGCTCGACAGCCCCGGCCCGGTGTTCTACCGCCAGGTGCGGGTGGGGCGGTTCGGGCGCGAGTTCCGCATCCACAAGTTCCGCACCATGCGTGATGCGCCGGTTGTTTCGGGGCCGCAGATCACCGTGGGTGCAGATCCCCGCATCACCCGCACGGGGGCCTGGCTGCGCCACAGCAAGCTGGATGAACTGGCGCAGCTGATCGACGTGCTGCTGGGCGACATGAGCCTGGTCGGCCCGCGGCCCGACGTGCCCAGATACGTGGCGCTGTACCCGCCCGAGTTGCGCGACAAGGTGCTGTCGGTGCGGCCCGGCATCACCGACATTGCGTCGATCGAATACCGCCACGAGAGCCGTCTGCTGGGCGAAAGCGCTGACCCCGAGCACACCTACGTGCACGAGGTGCTGCCGGCCAAGCTGGCGCTGCAGGCACGTTATGTCGATCAAGCCGGGGTGATCACCGACGTGGCCCTGATCGCGCGTACCCTGCGCGCTCTGTTTCACTGAGGCCATCTTGTCCGACGACCTACGTCCCGATCGCGACCCCGTTGCTGCCACCACGCCGTTCTGGGCCCGCTTCGACGCTCTGCTGACCCGCTTGCGGCCGCACCGCGAAGTGGTGGCCCTGGCCCTCGATGCCCTGGTGGTGGCCATCTGCTGGCACATCACCTACCTGTTCCGACTGGGCTTCGAGCGCTGGCACAGCGCACGTCCGAGTTACGACTTCTGGGTGATGCTGGCGCTGGTGGCGCTGTACCTGGCGGTGTTCGTCATCCTGCGGGTGCCCAAGGGCATGTGGCGGTTTTCGGGCTTCGGCGAGGTGCAGCGCCTCACCGTGGCCTGCGCCATCGCCGGCCTGCTGGGTGCGGTGGCTGTGCTGATGGCGCAGCTGGTCGAGGTTCCGCGTGCCGTGCTGGGCCTGCATCCCGTCGTGTGCCTGATGGGCCTGGCCATGGTGCGTATCGCCTACCGCATGGTGTACGAACACATGCGTGCGCGCACCAGCGGCAAGGCCAACGACACCCACCGCGCGTTGGTGTTCGGCGCCGGCCATGCGGCGCGGCTGCTGATCGCCGGCATCCAGCACCAGGGCTGGACGGTGGTCGGCCTGCTCGACGACGACCCGGCCAAACAAGGCGTGCGTGTCAACAACGTGCCGGTGCTGGGCAAACTCGACAGCGCCTCGTACTGGGCCGACTTGCACGGCATCAGCCACATCGTGGTGGCGATCCCGTCGGCGATCGGTTCGGCGCGCCGGCGCATCTTCGACCAGGCTGCCGCACCCGGCCTGCCGGTGGTGACCGTGCCCAGCGCCGACGAGTTGCGCGAAGGCCGCCGCCCGAGCCAGGTGCGCGACATCGAACCCGACGACCTGCTCGGGCGCGAGCCGGTGCAGCTCGACGAAGGTGGCATCAGCGAATCGCTCAGCGGCAAGGTGGTGCTCATCACCGGCGCCGGGGGCTCGATCGGCTCCGAACTGTGCCGCCAGGTGGCGCGTTACGGCCCGCGCCGGCTGGTGCTGTACGAGCTGAGCGAGTTCGCCCTGTACGCCATCGAGCAGGAGCTGAGCCTGAGCCACCCGCACCTGCCGCTGGTGCGCCTGATCGGTGACGTGCGCGACAGCGCCCACATCCGCGCCACCTTCGAGCGCTGGCAGCCGCAGGTGGTGTTCCACGCCGCGGCCTACAAACACGTGCCGCTGATGGAGGAAGACAACGCCTGCGCGGCGCTGCGCAACAACCTCATCGGCACCTGGCGCGCGGCGCAGGCGGCGGCCGGCACAGGCGTCGAACGCTTCGTGCTGATCAGCACCGACAAGGCCGTCAACCCCACCAACGTGATGGGCGCGACCAAACGTGCCGCCGAGATGGTGGTGGCGCGTCAGGCCGCCGAAGTGCTCGCCAGCGGCGGCAACACCCGTTTCATGGCCGTGCGTTTCGGCAACGTGCTGGGTAGCTCGGGCAGCGTGATCCCCAAGTTCAAGGAACAGATCGACCGCGGCGGCCCCATCACCGTCACTCACCCCGAGATCACGCGCTTCTTCATGACCATCCCCGAAGCCGCCCGCCTGGTGCTGCAGGCCGCGGCCATCGGCGAAGGGGGCCAGGTCTTCGTGCTCGACATGGGTGAGCCGGTGAAGATCGTGGACCTGGCGCGCGACATGATTCGTATGAGCGGCCACAGCCTGGACGAGATCGCCATCACCTTCAGCGGCCTGCGCCCAGGCGAGAAGCTCTACGAAGAACTGCTCGCCGACGCCGACTCGACCCTGCCCACCCGCTTCAAGCGCCTGCGCATCGCCAGCCTGGACGACCGCAGCAAGGATGTGAGCCAGCTCATCGACTGGGCTGTGGCGCACCCGGTGGCGAGTGACGCGGATGTGCGCCATGAGCTGGCCAAGCTGGTGATCGAATACCGGCCGGCGGGCGGCAAGTAGCTGCGCCGAAGCCGTCGGTACAACGGCGAAGCCTGCGCGACGGCTACTTCTTCTTGCGCGCCTCTTCCGCGTCGTAGGCAGCGCGGTCGAAGTTGGAGTATTCGAGTTTCCAGGTCATGCCCTGGTCGGCCGAATGGCGGATGCCGAACAGGCCGTATTGGCCCAGCGCCACGCCGAGCATGTTGCCCGAGGGCAGGATGACGAGCGACTGGTCCAGCGCGAAGTCGGCCAGCTTCTGCCAGTTCTTGCCTTCGTCCTTGCTGGCGTGCAGTTCGGGCGTGCTGAACACGCCGCCGATCATGATCATGTCGCCGACCGGGGTCTGGCGCGGCGGTGCGACCTTGACCTTGAAGTCGGTCTTGATCTCGACCCAGGCGCTTTGTGCGTCGTTCCAGATCCACGTACCGGCGAACACGCCGCCGAAGCCGCCGCCAGGCGAGGTGAGGATGCCGAGCTTGCCGCCCGGGTCGGGCGCCACGTTGAGCAAGCGGTGGTCGCTCGGCGCCTTGCGCACGGTCCAGCGGCCGGTGGTGGTGTCCAGATCGTGGATGCTGCCTTCCGAGACGGCGTAGGCCAGCCCGCGTTCGGTCTGCCAGATCCAGAACGAGTTGGCGCCACTCCAGAAGCTGGCGGCCACACTTTCCTGGCGTACCTTTTGCCAGCGCCCGGCTTCGAGCTTGTCGGAGCGCAGCAGCGTCACGTGTGGGCCACTTTGCTGCGCCACGTACCAGCCTGTCTGGTCGTTGCCGCCGATGAATAGCAGGTTGCCGGGCGGCAGATCACCCGTGTCGATGGGCACGAGCTGGGTGCCACCCGGGGGCAGACGCAGCAGGGTGCTGAATTCGCCGACCGCGATCAGGCTGGCATCCGGCCGGGTGACCGGCATCACGTACATGAGCGCGTTCAGGTCGTCGCTGCTCAGCAGCCGCCACACACCGCTGCTCGAGCGCTGCAGCACGGTGCCCAGCCGGCTGGCGGCCACCACCTGGCCGTCGGGCAGTTCGCGGGGCGAGGCGGCGCCGACCGGGCGTTGCAGCGCGTACTCCTCGGTGCGGTCGTCGGCGGGCCTGGGCAGTGTCCAGCCGCTGGCGACCGGGCCGTCGAATAGGCGCGCGTAGGCCGGGGCGAAGCGGCGTAGCAGGGCCGTGTTGGACTCGATGCGTGCACTGCGCCCTACCAGCACGCGGGTGTTCACCGGCGTCACGATCAGCCGGCCGAGGTCGATCGGCTCGCCTCCACGTACCGCCACGCGGCCCAGCCGCTTGCGCTGCTCCGTACCGAGCGCCAGGAATTGACGCGACGCGTTGTGGCGCAGCGTGCTGAACTCGTAGTCGCCTTCGGGCAACACGCCGATGAACACCGATGTGTCGCGCGCCAGGCCGGGCAGGATCTGGTTCAGTACATGGTTGTCGGTGATGGTCTGCCCGGCCGGCTGGATGCGGCTGAGCACCAGGGTGTCGAATGCGCCCACCTGCGCCGTGTTGGTGGTGATGCTGATCACCACGTTGCTTTCACCCGGTTTCGGCGGGGTCGTCAGCGGGTCGGGTGCCTGTGTGGTCGTGGCGCAGCCGCTTGCGACGATGGCCACTGCCACCAGGCCCAGCCGGATAAACAGCCGCCGGACGGCGGCAAGAGGGGTGGTGGTCATGGCGGTAGTGAGCGTGAGATGTGCGCGATTTGCCCGCGCATGGTGGCATACACCGGGCATCCCGCAGGAGCCCGCGGAACGGTCAATTGATCAGCATCGACAGGACGATGGTGCGTTCGAATGTCGCGCCTTGATCGCCACTAACCCGTGCAATGACCTCGATGTCGCCTGTGAAGGCCTGCGTGGGCGTGCCGCTGACGGTGCCGGTGGCGGGATCGATGCCTAGTCCGGCAGGAAGAGGTGTCGCAGGTGCGATGCGAAAGTTGTAGCTCAGCACCAGGTCGGGCCGTGTCACGTTCTGTCGGATCTCGAGTGACCACCTCGCCGGCTGGTTCGCCACTTGCTGCCCGAACGCGTAGAGGAAATCGACCGGCGACAAGGTCTCGATCCACACCGGCGTCTCTATCTGGCTGAAGGAACCGGCGATGAGTACGGATGTGATGATGTTGAACTGTTCTCGCAGCGGGCCTTCGGTGGCGTTGCCAGAGATGGTGCCGGTGGCAGGGTCGAGGCTCAGTCCGGCAGGCAGGCCTTTTCCAGGCGTGGTCAGATTGGTGGCGGTGAAGGTGTACGAGGCGCCGGCGATGGTTGGCAGATTGGCCGCCTGTGACAGCGGCGTGGTCATCATGGTTTGCACGTCTGACGGGTAGAGTTGCTGGCTGCCAATCGCCACGGGAATGTAGTAATCGGGGTGGCTTGCCGTGGCGACATTGCCGCCTTCTTCGACTCGGGCCGACACCGTAAACGTATAGGTGCCCACACCCTGTATCGTTCCAGTGATGTGCCCATTGACCGAGTCGATCGACAGGCCGGGCGGCAATTGGCCGGACGCGATCGAATAGGTGATCCGGGTCGCCGGGCCGGGTGACCAGAAAATTGCATTGAAAGGTGCAATTTCGACCAGATCCCCAATCACGTACTGACTGAACAAGCTGTTGTTAGCGTCGGGCAATGAGTAGGAGACAGATGGCCCAGATACCAGGACGCTGAGCTGAAACTCAAGTCGATTGGCAATGCCACTGGCCCCCACACTCACGACGAAAGGAAACGAACCCGATTCGAGTGCGGCACCGGTAATTGTGCAATCCGACCCCAGAGTCAATCCGGCAGGCAGTTGCCCCGACGTCAGGCTGCAGTTCGGCGCCCTGCCGTTGAACCCGGTCGTCTGTGGGGCCATGGACGAAGCACGCAGCAATTGCATGGATCCTGTATATGCGAACGTGACGCGCAGTGTTTCGCCGTTGTCGTTCCCACCGCCGCCGCCGCCGCCGCATGCCGTCAGTGTTGCTCCGAGCAACGTGCAGAACACAAGGCGAGTGACTCTGCCCAGAGCGGCATGAATATTGATCATTTTTTAAGGCGGTGACGCCGCTGAAATCGACTGAGGCGAGCCCAGCGGATCGAGGGCAGACTTCGACTTGACGGGTGGGCGGCCCGATCGATCGGGCCGCAGTGTGGATCAATAGGTCGATTGAATGCGGGCACACTCCAGCACAGCCTTTTTGCCGACTTCATCGGATACGAGTTGCAGTTTCGATCCTGCGGCGAATGCTCCCATCTTGACTTCTTGCCAGATGAAGTAGAGCTTGCCCAGTTCGGTGGTTACCGAGAGTTGTGAGCCGTCGCCTTGCGAGGTGAACTTGTGATCGCCGGCGGGGAGGTCAAACTTGAAGTATGAGTTTGCACCGGTGGTCCCCGCGAGTTTTCCGTCGACTGTCACTGGCATCGAGATCGCCGCGCCCATGGTTTCGTTGCGGTAGACATAGACCTGTGACGTCGCCGCATTCGATTTGAACTGCTTGGCCTCGGCGTCTGCACTTGCCGGAGCCTTGTTGACACTGGCGCATCCCGTGGCAATGACAGCGAGTGCCACCAGCATGAGGCGAAGGAAGAACGATTGGAACGATTTCAGACAGGCGGACGTAGACATGATTGAGAAGAAGTTGTCGAGCAAACAAGTTGCGGGCGGAGGCGCCTTTATCGGGCAATCGAGCGCGTCCTTCCTCTCCCCCTTATGGTGGAGTTGCATCAAGTCCACAGGTGCCAACGCATATTGACCAACGTGGCGGATTTGTCTAGCCGGATACGTGGTCGAACTGCTTCGGTACGGTCTGGATGTGCCTCGGCGAGAAACTCTTAGAAAGTGCTTGCCGACTCGCACCCTGGCCAACCGTGTCAGGCCGGAGTGACGTCCGTCAGCCAGGCGATCCTGCCCTCATGCGAGCCTTGACGACATAGCGTCAATGCCAGGGCGTGGTGCAGGGTGCCGAAGTGATGGCGATCCAAACCTGTGGCCAGATCGACAGCCTGGGCTTGCGCCACTGAGGGGCCAGACCAGCCGATGTCGAGTGCCGAAGATCTTCGGCGTCGCACGCTGCGGTCGAGGGTGTCACGCGGCACGACACCGTGGATACCTCGGCCGTGACCTTGATCTACGCGACTCTTCGCGGCGTACCTCGCAGCGTCAAGCCCGTGTCGACGAATCGGGACGGGCCGACCTGGGCGTTTGCCCAGGCCGTCGCGATCAGAACGCCAGGTTGACCTGGAACACCGCCGTGCTGCCACTCACCTCGTTGCCTACCAGCAACAAAGGTTTGCCGTTGGGTGACGATGCGGCGGGCACGAAGAACAGGCCTTCGGGGCCACGGTCGCCGCTCAGCACCGTGCCGGTGGCGTCGGCGGCGCGGGTGTTGAGGTAGTTGACGAAGCTGACCTTGGTCGGGTCGGTGACGTCGTAGACCATCACGCCGCCGACACGTTCGAGCCCGATGAACGCGTAGGTCTTGCTGCCGAAGCTGGCGGTGACGACCGATTCAGGCTCGGGGCCCTTGGATGCGCTGCGGCCATCGAGGGTGGCGTTGTCGTGGCTGGCGTTGAACGGCACGTTGGGCAGCGCGGTGGTGCGTTGCTCGAGGTCGTCGCCCGAGTCGTACACCCGCACCATGGCGCCGGTGCCGCTGGTGGCCCAGATCGAGAACGACCGGCCGCCGAAGCTGTGCAGCTTGTTGCACTGGCCGGCGGCGTTCTTGCCGGTGTCGTTGCCGTTGGGCAGATTGGTGATGCGCAGGCGGCCGAGGTTGGAGTCGAACAGCAGCGGATCGGCGGCGGTGCCGGTGGCGCCGGCAAACACTGCCGGGTCGAGACCGGCGCTGCAATAGGCGCGGATGCGCACTTCCTCGTTCAGGCCGGGCCAGTCGGTGCGGGCGTCACCTTCGTTGGCGGTGATCACATAGGTCTGACCGCCGGCGCTGTAGCTGGTGATGGCGTCGGGCAGGTACATGCCGCGCAGCGGCCAGGTGCCGATCTTGACCACCGGCGTGCCGGTGTTGGTGTTGGTGCCGGCGTCTTCGTCGCTCGGGTCCAGGCCGTTGCCGGCAACGCTGTGGTCCTTGGTGCCCAGGGCGCGGATCTCGGTGACGCTGGCCGTGGCGATGTCGACCTTGGCCAGGGCGTTGTTCTCCTGCAGGGTGACCCAGGCGGTGGTGCCGTCGGGCGACACGGTGATGTATTCGGGTTCGAGATCCTGCGCGGCGGTGGCGCCGGGGCCGAACAGGCGCACACCCTGGGTGCGCAAGGCGTCGACCTGGGGGTTGTAGGCCGCAAAACCGGCGCTGCGCACGGTGGGCGCCACGGTCAACGTGGCACCGGTGCCGCGGTTGACGGTGATGACACTGATCGAGCCTTCGGGGTCGTCGGCCGGGACGGCGGGGGTGGTGGCCGTGGCGGCGACGGCGTAGGTGGTGGGTTCACCTTCGTTGGCCACCAGCACGGTCTTGCCGTCGGGTGTGAAGGTCACCATGTCGGGCAACGCGCCAACGGTGACCACCGCCAGCGGGGCCAGTGCCGTCGTGGTGGCCGGTGCCGCGGCGGGGGTGAAGGCGGCGTTGTAGAAGGCGACCTTGCCAGGGCTGGTCTTCGGGTTGGCTTCGATGGCCAGGGCGACCAGGCCGTTGTGCACCGCCACGCTGTTGACCGACGCGCCCAGCGCGCTGATGTCGATCGACGTCAGGCGCACCGGGGTGGCCGGGTTGGCCAGATCGATCACGTCCACCGTGGCCAGCACGCTGTTGACCACGAACACACGCTTGCTGCCGGCGTCGTAGGCGGTGATTTCGGCCGCACCCAGCGGTGAGGCCAGGCTGGCGTCGGTGTAGCCGCCGATCCGGGCCAGGCTCAGCGTGGTGGGCGTTGGTTCGACGGGCGCATCGTCGTCGCCACCGCCACAGGCTGCCAGCGAGCTGATACCGATGAGTGAAGCGGCGACGGCGGTGCGCACGCGGCTGGGACGGAACAGGCTCATGTGATCTCCAGATGTTGAATCACACAGCTTCGCGAAGAGTCGTGACTTTTCCGTGACGTCTTCGTGACGTTCTCGAGTCAGCGGCCGGTGCGTCCCGTCTGGGTGCGAACCACCTGTTGCCGGACTGGTTTGCCGATGCCGCAGCCCTGTCAGCGTCTATGATGAATTGCGTCAGGAGTCGGCACTGCGCGATGCCGGCCGGGCTTGTTCATTGGTTGTCGGAGTGAGCGAGGTGAGTGACATGTCAGCGCGTGAAGTACGTTTGCTGCTGGTTGACGACGATCCGTCGGCGATCCAGGTCATGAGCAAGATGCTGGCGGAGTACCCCGACCAGCGTTTTGCGATGACGGGCCCCACCGCCCTGCTGCTGGCCCGCGAGGCCACGCCCGATCTCATCTTGCTCGACGCCGAAATGCCCGGCATGTCGGGTTTTGCGGTGTTCAAGGCGCTGCGGGCCGACCCGGTGCTGGCGCGGGTGCCGGTGATCTTTGCCACCAGCCACCATTCCACCGTGGTCGAACTGACGGCGCTCGAGCAGGGCGCCGCCGATTTCGTCACCAAACCGCTCGACGGCGACCAGTTGCTCGCCCGGGTGCGGGCGCATCTGCGCAAGAGGCGCAGGGTCGACGACGCGGCCGACCGGTCCACCGTCAGGCCAGGCGAGCCCGCGCAAGCACCGGCCCGGCCCTGCCTGCTCATCGTCGACGACAACGTCGCGGCCATCCAGATGTTGAGCCACACCCTGGCCGGCATGGGTGACTGCCACTTCGCCAAGTCGGCCGACGAGGCCTTGCGCCTGGCGCACGAACTGCGTCCGAATCTGGTGCTGCTCGACGCCCACATGCCCGAGGTCGATGGATTCGAAGTGGCGGCCGCCTTGCGCGCCGAGCGCGAGTTCGATCAGGTGCCGATCGTCTTCATCACCCGTTTCGCCGATCTGGCCAACGAAAAACGTGCCTTCGACGTCGGCGCGGCCGACTTCATCGCCAAACCCTACACACCGGCCGTGCTGCTGGCACGCCTGCGCAACCTGCTGGGGCTGAAATCGGGCGACGAGCTGGCCCAGCTCGGCTCGGGTGTCACCCCGGTGCCCGCCACCACACCAGGCCCGGCGCGGCCGCGTTGACAGCGGGCTCGAGCTGTCCGGGCAGGCCGCCTCGCCGAACGGCCCCCCGCTCGTCTGCGTGATCGTCGGCTCGTTTGCCAGCTCGACTCCAGGATCGATTGCCACCGCCACCCGCGCACGCCTACGCGCCGTCCTGACAACCGCATCATGACCGACAACATTCTTCTGGTCGACGACGACCCGGGCACCATCCAGCTGCTGGCCAGCATCATCGGTGACCTCGGCAAGCTGCGATTTGCCACCGCCGGCGCGGATGCCTTGCGGCTGGCGCGTGAGCTGGTCCCCGATCTGCTGGTGCTCGACGCCGAGATGCCCGACATGAGCGGGTTCCAGGTGTTGCAGGCGTTCAAGGCCGATGCCCTGCTGGCCGACGTGCCGGCGATCTTCGTCACCAGTCACAGCGACCCGGCGTTCGAGGTGGCCGGTTTCGAGCTCGGTGCGGCCGACTTCATTGCCAAGCCGGTCAGTCCGGCGCTGTTGCGCGCCCGGGTGCGCACCCAGCTGCGCATGAAACACCTGTCCGACGAGTTGCGCCGTTTCTCGGTCACCGACGCCTTGACCGGCATCGGCAACCGGCGTGGTTTCGACGAGGCCCTCGAACGCGAGTGGCGGGTCGCCCGGCGCATCGGCAAGCCGCTGGCGCTGCTGTCGATCGATGTCGATCACTTCAAGCGCTACAACGATCTGTACGGCCACCCGGCGGGTGACAACTGCCTGCGCCTGGTCGCCCATGCCCTGGCGGGCGCCAGCCTCAGGCCGGCCGACGTGCTGGCCCGTTACGGTGGTGAAGAGTTTGCGATGCTGCTGCCGCAGACACCACGCGCGGGCGCCGAACACATCGCCCACCGGGTGCTCGAAGCGGTGCGCGCCCTCGCCGTGCCACATGCCGATTCACCCACCGCACCGTACCTGAGTGTCAGTGTCGGTGTCGGCTACTACGACGACGCCAGCATCTGCTGGACCAGCCCGGCGGCGTATTCGCGCCCGCAGGTGCAGGCCCAACTCGACTGCAGTTCGGGCGACCTGGTGCAAGCCGCCGATCGAGCCTTGTACAAGGCCAAGAACGCGGGGCGCGCGCGCGCCCGCCTGGTCGACATCGCCGAGGCCTGCAAGGCGCGCGCGGCGGCGGCCGCGGCGCAGGTGCCGTCCACCCCGCCGGCTGCCTGATGGCCACGTGTCGCGCATGACGTCCCGGCCCCGGCTGCGCCATCGTCCCCGCCTGGCGGCGGGCGCTGCCTTGTGTCTGGCCCTGCTTGTGGCTGCCTTGCTGGCCACCTGGCAGGCGCGCCACAACGCCACCATCGCGGGCCAGCGTTTCGACGAGGTGGTGGCGCGCAACGCCAGCCTGCTCGACGAACGCCTGCACGACTACGAGTTCGGCGTGCGCAGCACCCGCGGTGCCGTCATCGCCGGTGGTGGTGAGCCGGTGAACTGCAACCATTTCTATGCCTACGCCGAGTCGCGCGAGTTGGCGCGCGAGTTTCCTGGCGCCCGCAGCATCGGTGTGGCGCGCCGGGTGCGGCGTGACGAGCAACAGGCGTTTGTCGCTGCCGTGCGGCGTGATGGCCAGCCGGCGTTTCGGGTGCGTGAACTGGCGCCCGGCACGGGCGATCGGTTCGTGATCCAGTGCCTGGCCACGGTCGACAACAACCGCGAGGCACTCGGGCTCGATCTGGCGTCCGAACCGCACCGTCGCCAGGCTGCCGATCTGGCCATGCGCACGGGGCGCGCCGTGTTGTCTGCGCCCGTCACCCTGGCGCGGGCGGTGGTGCGCCCGCAGCGCGGCTTTCTGCTGATGTTGCCGATCTACCGGCGTGGCGCGGCGGTCGACACCGAGGCCGGCCGGGTGGCGGCCTTGTATGCCTGGGCCATGGTGGTGCTCGACATCGAAGCCGTGATCGACAACATCGGCCTGCGCGAAAGCGAAGTTGCTTTCAGCCTGGCCGACGTGAGTGATGCCGCCCGACCCCAGCCGGTCCACACCAGCGCCGATCTCGGCCAGGCTGCGGCGGCCGGCCTGGTGCGGCGGGTGCCGCTCGAGGTGTTCGGCCGGCACTGGGTCTTCGAGGTGCAGGCCAAGCCGGTCTTTGTCGACCGACTCAACCTGCTGGCGCCGGTCTCGGTGTTTGCCGTGGGTGCAGCCTTGTCCGCCTTGCTGGCGCTGATCGTCTACCTGCGCGCGCGTTACCTGCAGCAGGCGCGCCAGTTGCGATTGCAGCAGGTGCAACACGCCAGGTTCGTCGAGACCAGCATCGATGCCATCGTCGTGCACACGCTGCAGGGCACCGTGCTGGCCTGGAACCGCGGTGCGCAGCAATTGTTCGGATATCCCGCCACCGACGCCGTCGGCAAGACGATGGCCGACCTGATCCTGCTAGACGACAGCAGCGACACGCCGCGCGCCGAGCCCGGTGCGCCGGGTGTGGCGCCGGTCAGCGGTTTCGAGGTCCGGCCGTTCGAGACCGTGCGCCGCACCTGCAGCGGCGAGCGGGTCGACGTGTCGGTGACGGTGGCGCCCATCCTCGACGCCGAAGGCAGTGTCATCGCCTGCTACGAAACGCTGCGCGACATCGGCGAGGCCAAGTCGGCGCAGCGCAAGCTGGCCGAGCTCAACGCCCAGCTCGAACTGCTGGTGGCCGAACGCACCGCCATGCTCGAAGCGGCGCGCAGTGATCTCGAACATGTGCTCGACGCCGTGCCGTCGGCCATCACCTACTGGGACCGCCACCTCGTCAACCGGTTTGCCAACCGCGCCATCTCCGACTTCTTCGGCGTGGAGGCGGCGGCACTGCAAGGCACCCACCTGCGCGACCTGCTGGGCGACGACCTGCTGGCGCGCAACCTGCCGCGCATCGAGGCGGCGCTGGCTGGCCAGCCCCAGATGTTCGAGATCAGCATGCCGGCGCCGAGTGGCCCGGGCCGGCGCTACTGGCGGGTGCACTACGCGCCCGACATCGTCGGCGCCGAGGTGCGTGGCATCTACGTGACCCACAACGATGTCTCCGACCTGATCGAAGGCCGGCTCAAGCTTGCCGCGGCACAACGCGACAACGAGGCGTTGCTGCAGACCGTGCATCAACATGCCATCGTGTCGGTGGCCGATGGCGCCGGGCGCATCGTCGACGTCAACGACGGCTTCTGCCAGATCTCGGGCTACCGGCGCGACGAGCTGATCGGGCGCACCCACAACATCGTCAACTCGGGGGTGCACGAGCCGGCGTTCTGGGGCGAGATGTGGCGCACGATCAGCGCCGGGCGGCCCTGGCGCGGCGTGATCTGCAACCGCGCCAGGAACGGCTCCTTGTATTGGGTCGACAGTTTCATCGCACCGTTCATCGGCGCCAATGGTCGACCCGAACGGTATGTCTCGATCCGCATCGACATCACGGCGGCCAAGCTGGTCGAACAGCGCCTGCGGTCGAGTGAGGCCTTTCTCGACCGCGTCGGCCGTATCGCCGGTGTCGGCGGCTGGGAGCTCGACCTGCGCACACAGGTGCTCATCTGGACCGAGCAGACCCGCCGCATCCACGACGTCGAGCCGGGTTACCAGCCGTCGCTGCAGGACGCACTCGACTTCTACCCGGGCCGGGCACGCCAGGCCATCGAGGAGGCGGTCGCCGCCGGTGTGGCTGGTGGTGCCGGCTGGGATCTCGAACTGCCGTTCGTCTCGGCCAAAGGCCGGGCCCTGTGGGTGCGTGCGGTGGGCACGGCCGAGTTCGAGCAGGGCCGGCCGGTGCGCCTGCTCGGCGCCTTCCAGGACATCACCGAACGCCGCCAGGCCGACGAGGCGCGCCGTACCAGCGAGGCGCGTTACCGCACCTTGTTCGAATACGCGCCCGACGGCATCGTGATCGCCGACCCGGCGGGGGTGTACGTCGACGCCAACACCAGCTTGTGCCACATGCTGGGCTACAGCCGCGACGACCTGATCGGGCTGCGCGCCAGCGACATCGTGGCCGAGCCCGACCTGGTGCACATCGGCCCGGCGCTGCGGCGCATCAAGGCCGATTCCGACTACCACCGCGAGTGGCGCTTCAGGCGCAAGGACAGCTCGGTCTTTGCCGCCGAGGTGAGGGCGACCAAGATGCCCGACGGCAACCTGATCGCCATGATCCACGACGTGACCGAGCGCAAACGCATCGAGGCGCGCCTGGGCCGGCTGGTCGATTCCAACGCGCAGGGGGTGTTCTTCTGGAACTCGCACGGCGACATCACCAAGGCCAACGACGCCTTCCTGCGCATCGTCGGCTACAGCCGCGCCGATCTGGACGAGGGCCGGGTCGGCTGGGCCAACATGACACCGCCCGAATTTGCCGAGCTCGACCGCCTGTCGCTCGAGCAGATCACCACCCACGGCGTATGCACACCCTTCGAGAAGGAGTACCTGCGCAAGGACGGCTCGCGGGTGCCGGTGCTGCTGGGTGCGGCCAGCTTCGAGGACAGCCCCGACGAGGGGGTGTGTTTCGTGCTCGACATCAGTGAACGCAAGCGCTACGAGCAGTCGCTGCGCGAGACCACCCTGAAAGCCGAACAGGCCAACCTGGCCAAGAGCGAGTTCCTGGCCAACATGAGCCACGAGATCCGCACACCCATGAACGCGGTGATCGGCCTGTCGTACCTGCTCGGGCGCAGCCAGCTCGACACCGAGCAGATGGTGCTGCTCAACCGCATCAGCCTGGCCAGCAAGTCGCTGCTGGCGGTGATCAACGACATCCTCGACCTGTCCAAGATCGAGGCCGGCGAGCTCATGCTCGAACACCGCGCCTTTGACCTGCACACCTTGCTCAACGAACTGGTCGACGTGATGTCGGCCCAGGCCGACGCCAAGGTGCTGGCCTTCGATCTCGACGCCCCTGCCGATCTGCCGCATGCACTCGAAGGTGACGCGATGCGGCTGGCGCAGATCCTCACCAACTTGCTGGCCAACGCCATCAAGTTCACCGAACACGGCCGGGTGACCTTGCAGGTGCGTGCCCTGGCCAGCACGGCAGACCGGGTGAGCCTGCGGTTTGCCGTCATCGACACCGGCATCGGCATCGCCCCCGACGTGCAGGCGCGCCTGTTCTCGCCCTTCGCCCAGGCCGACAGCTCGATCACGCGGCGGTACGGCGGCACCGGGCTGGGCCTGTCCATCGTCAAACGCCTGGTCACGCTCATGGGTGGCCAGGTCAGCCTGGCCAGCAGCCCGGGTGAGGGCAGTGAATTCGCCGTGGTGCTCGACTTCGACCTGGCGCCGCCCGAGGCGCTCGAACCACGCGAGTCACCCTACAACCAGCCCGGCGAACGCTGCCTGGCGGGCATCCGCGTGCTGGTGGTCGACGACAGCGACATCAACCTCGACGTGACACGGCGCATCCTCGAACTCGAAGGCGCGCAGGTCGGCCTGGCCAGCAACGGCCAGGAGGCACTCGAGCGCCTGCAGGCCGACCCGACCGCCTTCGACCTGGTGCTGATGGACGTGCAGATGCCGGTGCTCGACGGCCACGATGCCACCCGGCTCATCCGCCTCGAACCGCCGCTGCTGCGCCTGCCCATCATCGCCCTCACGGCCGGCGGCCTGAGCAGCGAGCGCCAGCGTGCGGTCGACGCCGGCATGGACGACTTCATCGTCAAACCCTTCGGCGCGCGCGAACTGGTCACCAGCATCCTGCGCCACTGCAAGCCGGCGGCTGGCGCACCCGCCGCCCAGCCGGCCCAGCCCGAACGGCGCGTGCGCCCACGTGTGCCCTGGCCCGAGATCGACGGCATCGACAGCGCAGACGCACGCACACGGGCCAGCGGTGACCTGGCACTGTTCAGCTCCATCCTCGAACGCCTGCTGAACGAGTTCTCCGACCTGGCCATCCCGACGCCCCATGACGACGCCGCGACCCTGGCGCAACACGGCGGGCGGATGCACAAGCTCAGGGGCAGTGCCGGCATGCTCGGCGCCACGGCCATCCACCAACTGGCCGGTGAAGCCGAAGCGGCCTGTGCGGCCGGTGACGCCGAACGGGCTGCACATTTCGCCACCCGGCTGATGGCGCAACTGCAGCGGCTGGCGCAAAGTGCTGCGCCGCTGTTCGACCTGGCACGCGCCACCGCCGAGCCTGCGGAGCCGGCGCCCTGCGCCAGCATCGATCCACAGGCGTTGACCGATCTGGCCAATCTGCTGCGCCAGCAAAGCCTGTCGGCGCTCGAGCGGTTCACGGCTTTGTCCGGCCCTTTGCGCGCCTGGCTCGGCCCCGAACGCCATGCCCTGGTGCGCGACAACGTGCGCAACCTGCGTTTCGCCGAGGCCCTGCAGACGCTCGAGGAGGCGGCCCAGAACCCGCAGCCCGGTCAGTTGCCGGGCTGATGGCACTGGCGCGTGGTTGTGCCGGCGCCCGCGGCGACGGGCTCGACGCCGCCCTGATGGCCCGGCGCGAGCCGGGTCGGTCAGTCGCGGGTATCGGTCGAGTGGATCTGGATCGCCTCGAGGAAACGCGACACCATGTTGTAGGCGGCGATGGTGGCGGTCATCTCCACGGCCTGGCGCTGGCCGAGGGCAGCGACCACGGCGGCCATCACGTCGGGCGGCACATGGATGTCGCGCGTCATGCTGTCACACAGGGCCAGCACGGCGCGTTGGTCGGCGCTGTAACGCGCGGCGTGTTGCTGCCAGTCGGCCAGGCTATCGAGCTGGGCCTGGCTGATGCCTTCCTTCAGCGCGATGGGTGCGTGTTGTTCGGCCTCGTACGGTGCGCCGTTGAGGATGGCCACCCGCATGATGACCAGCTCGCGCAGGCCGCCGGGCAGGTCGAGCTTGTGGCGCACGGCGGTCAGAAAGTGGAGCCAGCCCTCGGCTAGCGGCGGGCTGTGCAGCAGCATCTGGTACAGGTGCAACACGCTGCCACGTTCGGCAACGATGCGCTCGACCAGCGGGCGCACCTCGGCGGTGTCGAGTCGGGCGTAAGGCAGGCGGGCCATGGAGTCCTCGGGTGAAGAGGTGACGTGAGGCGGGAGGCGGGTGGCGCGAAGCGCGGGTTGCGGCCCCAGGCATCGCGTGACTGGCGGATCGACGGTCGGCCACCGACAGGCAGGATCCGCTCGGGCATTGTGGCGGCGGCTGCGGGCCGGGCGCCCGGCTGCTGCCCGTGTTTCCCACGACGCCCGGGGCCGGATTCGCGCCGGACACTGCGGGTGCACACCACGGGCGTTCGGCGCATGTCGACGGTCCGGCCCCGGCAAGCTGCCTCATGTGATCCAACAAGGACAACCGACCATGCCCCACCCGCCCCACCTCTTGCACCGCGCAGCGACACGCCGATCTGCAGTTGCCACGCTGGCACTCGCTGCCGCCGCGCTGGTGGTGCCCGCCGCGGTGATGGCCCAGACCCAGGCCTGGCCGAGCAAGGGGCCGGTCAAGCTGGTGGCGGTGTTTCCGCCCGGTGGCTCGGTCGACCAGGTGGCGCGCATCCTGGCTCAGGCACTGCAGCAGCAGCTCGGGCAGACGGTGGTGGTCGACAACAAGGGCGGCGCCTCGGGCGCCATCGGCACGGCGGCGGTGGCCGCGGCGCCGGCCGACGGCTACACCTATGCCGTGGTGTTCGACACCCACGGCGTGAACCCGGCCCTCAACCCCAACCTGCCGTTCGACACGCGCAAGGATCTGGCGCCCGTGGCACTGATCGGAACCGGCTCGATGGTGCTGGCCACCCACGCCGAGTCACCCTACAAGACCTTTGCCGACGTCATTGCCGCCGGCAAGGCCAAGAAAGGTGTCAACTACGGCAGCATCGGCAACGGCAGCCTGGGCCACCTGGCCATGTCGCAACTGGCGCGCAACGGTGAACTCGACCTGGTGCACGTGCCCTACCGCAGCGGTGGCCCGCTGATGAACGATGCCATCGCCGGCCATGTGCCGCTGGCCATCGGATCCGTGTTTCTCGTCAAGCCACACATCGACAGCAAACGTATGCGCCCGCTGGCAGTGACGACCAGCAAACGTGCAGCCAACCTGCCCGATGTGCCGACCGTGGCCGAAAGTGGCTACGCCGGCTTCGACGCCCCGGCCTGGTGGGCCGTGCTGGCCCCCGCCAAGACACCGCCCGACATCGTCAAACGCATGAACGACGAGGTCAACAAGGCGCTCAAGAACCCCGAGGTGGCCGGCAAACTCGCGGCCCAGGGCATCGACCTGAACTTCGGCACCCCCGAGTCCGCCCGCACCTTCATCGACCGCCAGCTCGACACCTGGGCCAAGGTGGTGAAGGACAACAACATCAAGGCGGATTGACGGCAGATGTATCGATCCGAGATCTTCTGTCGAGTACGTCGGTGACTTCTCGGTTCGTGGACTTGTATTACTTCAATTTCGGTGCCGAGGGACGGTATGTCTTAATAATTGGCTTGACAATCGCCCAAGCGAGGCCCTCAAGTAAGTCTTGCTTTGCTGCATATCCTTTTTCTACTATTTGATGGTCTTCAAGAGTAGTTTTTCCATGGTATTCGAAGTTTGCAATTCCCTCTTGAACCCAGTAATTATTTCTCTTGGACCAAAAAATGTAGTCAGTCTCTGATTCGCTTTGAAGTGCGCCGAACGGTTGATATCTTACGGTTACGTCACACTTTTCTGTTGCTAGGGTAAAGCCGTTTTCATTTAAGTAGCGCCTTATGTATTTGTGGAGGTAGTCCTCTTCTTGACGGTTTTCCTGCTTCGCATATACACATATGTAGTCTGCGATAGGTCTTTTCTCGACTGAGGAGCAGCCTGCGATTATTGACACGATCGATCCGATACTGGCCAACTTGAAAATGGAAGGGGCCTTTGAGGTGCGCCTGATTGGCCTCATAACTTTTCCCAGCGAGCTGCATGGGATCAAAGCAAAGTTTGCTGGAAAATTATTCATTGCATTCTCAATGTGTATATAAAGTGGAGTGAATATTTGTGCGTCGAATCTGGCATTGAAGACGCGGGGAGAATTGTCGGTTCGAGTGACTAGTGTCCAAAATTGGTTGCTACCTGTCCAGCCCCGGCAGATTGTTCACCCGCTTGTTGAACAGCTCGGGCTTGGTTGATCGCCAATTTTGAAGAGCCTGGCAGGGAGAGTCGGACGTCCCACAACGGCTTACTTGCCAATTGCCCAGCTTTAGCGAAGCACGCAACCAATTCACTCGCAAACTTAGGCGTATGCCAAATGAGATTTCGTTGTTGGCGCCCATTGCGATTACTCACAAAGGGCGGGTGAGAAGCCGCCTTGCTCTTCAGAATTGGTGCGGTGCATCAAGAAGCCTTCACATGCCGTTTCAATTCCCAACCGAATGCCGTGCCTCGTCACCAAATCTGCCGGATCGGCTCCTGACAACCCGGCGCAGTCGAAGACGCATAGTTCAGCCGCGCGGCGGATTTGGCTGTCAGTGCGCTGTCCCCAACCTAGACGCGCTCACCGCTGTCGTTTCGGCGGAAGGCGGGCGCCTGCGTGCTCAGGACGGTCAGTCGTTGCGTGCCCGCCGGCAGGCCTTGGCTCGCTGGTCCAAAGTACCGCGTTGCTCGTCCCAGTGTTCCGCTTGTCGCTGCTGTTGAATGTTGCGTTCTGCCTGAGCTTATTCTGTTTGTTCAAGCTATCGCTCGCGTTGGGCCGCTGCCTGCCGCTCCGCCTGGAGTGACGGCGACGCACGGGCTCGATGCGAGTGGTGGTTGCACCTGCCGTTGGCTGGGTGCCACAGTGCACGCCCGTTGTCCTTTTCGACTGCACTTGCAGATGTCTGCTGCGCTTGCGTTGGTCGCTGGCAGAGTGCGGCCCCACTCCGTCTGGCCGTAGGGTGCTGACATTCGAGTCGCGCAAATGAAGTTGCCCCGCTGACGGAAACGGACCGATTCGCTGGTCAATGGGACGGCGGAACGCGGGTCGGAAGGCTGCGACTGCGTGGTCAGCTCGTACCTATCCAGGGTGCTTGATATGGCGATGCTCGCTGTGGACGAGAGTGGTCCATGAAGGCCATCCGGCCTGCGGATATTGTTTGAGACTTTGCCAGATACGGCACAAACCGCGACACTGTTGCTACCCCACGCCACGTGATGATCGCATTCGCCTCACACTCAGCCGCGAGCCTCGCGCTTGCAACTACCCAACCTCGAACAGCAAGACACATGACCAGTTATCTCGTCGCGTTCTGGAATCTCGAAAACTTCTTTGCGCCTGAGGGTTACCCGCAGCGTGAGCCGTGGCTGGCGGCCGAGCTCAGGAGTGAGCTGACGGGATGGACGCCCGAGTTGTTCGACCGCAAGGCGAGTCAGCTGGCGGTGATCGTTGCGCAGATGAAGCAGGGCGCCGGGCCGGATCTGCTGGGTGTGTGTGAAGCCGAGAACCGTTTTGTGCTGCAGGCGCTGGCCGACAAACTCAACACCATGCGCCCGGCGCGCAACTACCAGCTGGTGCATGTGGATGCCAGCCACGATCAACGCGGCATCGACACGGCGTTCTTGTATGACGCCAATGTGCTGGCCACCAATGTGAGCGAGTTGTTTTCGCACTGGGTGGTGCAGCGCACCGGCACGCGTGACATCACGCAGGCCACCTTCATTACCCGCGCGGGCAACGAACTGATTGCGTTGGCCAACCATTGGCCGTCGCGTTCGGGCGGGCCGGGCATGGGGCCTGAATATTCGGCGGGTTTTCGCGCCACCGCGGGTGAAACCCTGGGTTATTGGCACGACCGCATCCGCGAGGTGAAAGGCGCCAATGCGGCCATCGTCGCCTTGGGCGACTTCAACGATCAGCCCTATGACCCGTCGCTGCAGCGCCATGCCGTGGCGTCGCGCGAGCGGGGTGACGTGGTGCGGGCTCAGAGCGCCAAGTTCTACAACCTGGCCTGGCGCTTCTTCAACCAGCAGGTGACCGACCACCGCGGCAAGGCGCGCGAGATCGACGGCACGCTCTACTTTGGTGGCGATGCCAGTGTGTTCGATCAGATCCTCGTGGCCAAGGGACTGCTCACCGGGCCCGGCAAACTCAAGGTGAACGAAGCATCGGCACGTATCGAGGCCTACCCCGAGATGGTCGACCACCGGGTCACCGAAGGGGCGATGCGTTTCGGCCTGCCCAAGGGCGACGCGGCGGCCAACATCAACACCTTCGGCTACAGCGACCACTTTCCGGTGT
Organism: Candidatus Intricatilinea gracilis; assembly: GCA_016702605.1. Taxonomy (GTDB): domain Bacteria; phylum Pseudomonadota; class Gammaproteobacteria; order Burkholderiales; family Burkholderiaceae_C; genus Sphaerotilus; species Sphaerotilus gracilis. The sequence continues at coordinate 222,572 of JADJDQ010000001.1, read as the reverse complement.
CGGTGGTGATCGACGAGGTGTGACCGCCCAGAGGTCGACGCCCAAGGTCGGCTGCTTTTGCGGCGCACCTGCGGCGAACCTTAGCTGTGCATATGGAAGAAAATCCCATTTAATTTCTGGTTTGATGTCATACTCCGGTCGGCCGATTCGGTGAAATTTCACGTTTCGGCCATTTGATGATGGCGTTTGGTCGTCGAACGCCGGGGCCTCGTCGGGCTCACCACCAGATCCAATGAGGAGAAACGACATGAAGACACAGTTGAAGATCACCTGGGTGCTCGGCGCACTGGCGCTCGGTCTGATGACATCATCGGGCGCGTCGACAGCGCAGGCGTTTTCGAAGAATCGCACCATCATCGGCAAGGTCGACCTGTCGACCTCCGGGCGCGAAGCCGTCGTGACACGCCTCGAAGTGCCGCCCGGTGTGAAGGTCGAACTACACAGCCACGCCGGCGAGGAAACCGGCTACGTGCTCGAAGGTGAGGCCACGCTGCAGATCGACGGCCAGGCGCCGCAGGTCAAGAAGGCCGGACAGTCGTTCGTCATCCCCGCAGGTGTTGCCCACGACGCCTACAACCACGGCAGCGTGCCAGCCAAGGTGCTGGGTGTGTATCTGGTCGACAAGGGCCAGCCGCTTGCCTTGCCTGCACACTGACGGCACGAACGCCTGACGCCTGACCTGACCGTGGGCGGCGGGCCGCCGCCCGAGGCGCAGGTGAGAGCGGTGCCTCACGACCCACATCGGTTGACCTCGAAAGCCCGCCCGATCAACGCCGCCGGGCAGGTCGGTCAACCGGCTCAGCGCACGATACGTGCGTACGCCGAGTGGTTGTGGATGGACTCGAAGTTCTCCACTTCGACTTCGTACCGGCCGATGCGTGGGTCGGCATCGAGACGCAGGGCGACGTCGCGCACCAGGTCCTCGACGAACTTGGGGTTCTCGTAGGCGCGCTCGGTGATCCACTTCTCGTCGGGGCGCTTGAGCAGGCCCCAGATCTCGCTGGAGGCGCTCTCTTCGGCGTAGCGCACGAGGTCGGTCCAGGCGATGGGGGCGAGTTGTTCGAGCCGCAGCGTCACCTCAGAGCGCTGGTTGTGCGCGCCGTAGTCGGAGATTTCCTTCGAGCACGGGCACAGGCTCTTGACCGGCACCACCGCTTCGGACCACACCGACACACTGCCGGGGCGCGCTTCGGCCAGCCAGCCACCGCGGTAGTCGAGCAGGCTGCTCACGCCCGACACGGGCGCTTGCTTGCGGATGAAGAAGGGGAAGCGAGCTTCGATGCTGGCCTCTTCGGCATCCAGACGGGTCAGCAACTCAGCGGCGCGTTCACGCAGGCTGGCAGCGTCGAGCACCACGGCGTCGCTCTGCAGCGCTTCGAGCCAGGCCACGAACCGCGACATGTGGGTGCCCTTGCGTTCGGCCGGCAGCGCCACCGAGAGTGACCACTCGGCGACGGCCTGCACCACGTCACCCCCGACCTTGACGAGCAGCGGGTAACGCAGCTTCTTTACACCCACACGGGTGATGGCGATGTGGCGCTGGTCGCGTTCACTCTGGGTGTCCGGTATCGCCGTGGGGGTGGCCAGCCGAGCCAGGCTCTGTGGATGGGTCATGTCGTTCATGGGCGCAAGCATCGCAGACCGGCGGTGATGCCGTGCGCGTGGGGTTGTGGCGGGCGGCGTCTGGCCTGGTCGGTCGCGGGCGACTGGTTGTCAGGCGTTGACCGCGCGCAGGCTCGGTGCGTTGGCCGCGGCAGGGGCCGCGGGGGTGGCGCCGTAACGGCGCAACACGGCGGCTTCGATGCCCGCGGCGTCGAGCTCGTAACGTGCCAGCAGCAGCGCCGGGTCGCCGTGGTCGACGAACTGGTCGGGCAGGCCCATGCTGAGCACGGGAATCTGGATGCCCGCCACCTGCAGCGCTTCGAGCACGGCGCTGCCGGCACCACCGGTGATGCAGCCTTCCTCGATGGTGACCAGGGCGTCGTGGTCGCGCGCCAGGCGGCCCAGCAGCTCGGTGTCGAGCGGTTTCACGAACCGCATGTTGGCGACCGTGGCGTCGAGTTTCTCTGCCGCTTCGAGGGCGGGGTAGAGCAGGTTGCCAAAGGCCAGGATGGCGATGCGTCGGCCCTGGCGCCGTATCTCGCCCTTGCCCCAGGAGAGCTGGTCGAGTTCGGCCGCCGGCACGGTGCCGACGCCGGTGCCGCGCGGGTAACGCACGGCCACCGGTGCGCCGCGGTGGAACGAGGTGGTCAACGCTCGGCACAGTTCAACCTCGTCGGCCGGGGTGATCAGCGCCATGTTCGGGATGCAACGCACGAAGGCGATGTCGAACGCGCCCATGTGGGTGGCGCCGTCCTGGCCGACGATGCCCGCGCGGTCGAGCGCAAACGTGACCGGCAGGTTCTGCAGCGCCACGTCGTGGATCAGCTGGTCGTAGGCACGCTGCAAGAAGGTCGAATAGATCGCCACCACCGGGCGCAGGCCCTCGCAGGCCAGGCCGGCGGCAAACGTCACCGCATGCTGCTCGGCGATGCCGACGTCGTGGTACCGCGCCGGGAAACGTTTGTGGAACTCGACCATGCCCGAGCCTTCGCGCATGGCGGGGGTCACCGCCACCAGGCGATCGTCGGCCGTGGCCATGTCGCACAACCAGCTGCCGAACACCTGGGTGAAGGTCGGCTTGGGTGGCGTGGTGGGTTTGACCAGACCAATGGCCGGGTCGAACTTGCCCGGGCCGTGGTAGTTGATCGGGTCGGCTTCGGCCAGCTTGTAGCCGTAGCCCTTCTTGGTGACGACGTGCAGGAACTGCGCGCCACGTTTGTCGCGCATGTTCTCGAGGGTGGGGATGAGGGCGTCGAGGTCGTGCCCGTCGATCGGGCCGACATAGTTGAAGCCGAACTCCTCGAAGATGGTGCCCGGCACGACCATGCCCTTGGCGTGTTCCTCGAAACGTTTGGCCAGCTCGAACAGCGGCGGCGCGTTCTTCAGCACACTCTTGGCGCCTTCGCGGGCGGCGGTGTAGAACTTGCCGCTCATCAGCCGCGCCAGGTACTTGTTGAGTGCACCCACGGGCGGGCTGATCGACATGTCGTTGTCGTTGAGCACCACCAGCAGGTCGGGCTTTCTGCCCGCGTGTTCCATGCCGCCGTTGTTGAGGGCCTCGAAGGCCATGCCGGCCGTCATGGCGCCGTCGCCGATGATGGCCACGCAGTGGCGCTGCTCACCCTTTTGCTGCGCGCCCAGGGCCATGCCCAGGGCGGCCGAGATGCTGGTGCTCGAGTGCGCCGTGCCGAAGGTGTCGTAGTCGCTCTCGTCGCGTTTGGGGAAACCACTCAAGCCGCCGAGCTGGCGCAGCGTGGCCATGCGTTCACGCCGGCCGGTGAGGATCTTGTGCGGATAAGTTTGATGGCCCACGTCCCACACCAGGCGGTCGTGTGGCGTGTCGAACACATAGTGCAGCGCGATGCTCAGCTCGACCGTGCCCAGGTTGGACGACAGGTGCCCGCCCGTTCGCGACACGCTGTGCAGCAAGAAGCTGCGCAACTCGGTCGCGAGCTGGCGCAGCTCGGCGCGTGGCAGGCGGCGCAGGTCGGCAGGTGTGTGCACACGTTCGAGCAGGGGGTAGGTGGCAGTCATGGGCTCAGGGCGAACGGTGGGAAAACTGGGATGGTCTGGGCGGGGCTGTGCAGGAGACGGCGGCGGGTGGCGCAAAGATCAGAACTCCCGCTCGACGATGCGGTCGGCCAGCTGGGTCAGGCGCAGCGCGGCGTCACCCAGACCGCTGCCCTGCAACGCGTCGATGGCGCGGCGGTGCAGGTCGCGGGCGCGTGCACGGGCCCCTTCGAGACCCAGCGCCGAGACGTAGGTGGGCTTGTCCTGGTCGGCGTCCTTGCCGGCGGTCTTGCCCAGCGTGGCCGAGGCCTGAGTCACGTCGAGGATGTCATCGACCACCTGAAAAGCCAGGCCGATGGCGGCGCCGTAGTCGCCCAGCGCCGCCCAGGCCGTGGCACTGGGGTTGCCGCAGGCGGCTCCCATCAGTACGGCACCTTGCAGCAAGGCGCCGGTCTTGCGGCGGTGCATGTCCTGCAATTGGGTTTCACTCAGCGGCTGGCCGACGCTGGCCAGATCGATCGCCTGTCCGCCGGCCATGCCCTGCACACCGGCGGCCTGGGCCAGCAGCCGGCACAACCTGGCTTGCAGTGCTGCGGGGATGAGGTCTTCGTCTTCGGGCGCCAGCACCTCGAAGGCCAGCGCCTGCATGGCGTCGCCGGCCAGCATGGCCCGAGCTTCGCCGTATTCGACGTGGACGGTGGCCTTGCCGCGGCGCAACACGTCGTTGTCCATACACGGCATGTCGTCGTGCACGAGTGAATAGGCGTGGATCAGTTCGGCTGCGCAGGCTGCCCGCAAGGCGGCTTCGCGGCGGCCGTGCACCGCTGCCGCGGCCGCCAGCGCCAGCAGCGGGCGCAGGCGTTTGCCGCCGTCGAGCACGCCGTAACGCATCACCTCGCCCAGGCCAGCCGGGGTGTCGGCCACCACGAGCTGGTCGAGCTTGGCTTCGACGGCGGCGAGTTCAGCCGCCATCCACGAGTCGAAACTGGCCAAGGCGGGGTCGCTGGTGTGTGTCATGCCTCGGCGCTCCAGGGGGTGAGCTGGCCGTCTTCGAGTCTTTTCACCTGCTGCTCGACGGCTTCGAGGCGGCTGCGGCAAAAACCCAGCAGCTGTGCGCCGCGTTGGTAAGCGCCGAGCAGCTGATCGAGGGGCAGCTGGGCACTTTCCATCGAGCCGACCAGGCGTTCGAGCTCGGCCAGCGCTGCTTCGTAGCTGGCAGGCAGCGGCGGGTCGGCGCGTTCGACCGCGGACACGCCGGCAGACGGCGTGTGGTCGCTCTCGGCTGCAGTTCTGGGGTGTGCGCTCTTGACCATCGCCAATGTGAAGTAAGGCGTGAATTGTAGGCGGGCCAACCTTTTGGCCGCCGTGCGCGGGTGGCCAAGCGCCACGGCGGTGGTCCGCTTGTTGCGTGCGGGCTGAGCCCCGGGCAAGGTCAGGTGCATTTGCAGCAGGCAGTTCGGCCCTCGCTGGATAGAATCGCGCCCCCACCGGAGCGCCCTTTGCGCCGCTCGCCGACCATCCCGGTCCGGCGCGCCTGTGTTGTTGGAGACCGCCTGGATCATGTCCGATTTGAGCATCACGCTGGACGCGCTGCGGCAGAGCTGCAGTCAATTGCCGGTGTCGAGTTACTTCGACCCCGAGCTGTTCAAGCAGGAGCAAGCTCTCATCTTCGATGACGCCCCGCGCTACCTGGGCCATGAGCTCATGGTGGCCGAGCCCGGCGACTACCAGACCCTGGCGCAGGAAGGTGAAGGCCGCGCGCTTATCCGCAAGGTGCCGGGTGACGGCGGCGTACAACTCGTCAGCAATGTGTGCCGGCATCGCCAGGCCATCATGCTGCGCGGGCGTGGCAACACCGGCGAGCGGGTGGTCTGCCCGCTGCACCGCTGGACGTATGACCTGGGCGGTGAACTGATCGGCGCGCCGCACTTCCAGCATGACCCCTGCCTGAACCTGCGCAACACACCGCTGCGGCGCTGGAACGGTCTGCTGTTCGAGGATGCCGGCCGCGACGTGGCGCGAGAACTGGCCACGATCGGCCCGCGCGCCGAGCTCGATTTTTCGGGCTATGTGTTCGACCGCGCCATCAGCCACCGCTGCAACTACAACTGGAAGACCTTCATCGAGGTCTACCTCGAGGACTATCACGTCGGCCCCTTCCACCCCGGCCTGGGCAACTTCGTCACCTGCGAAGACCTGCGCTGGGAGATGGGCGCCAACCATTCGGTGCAGACCGTGGGTGTGGCGGCCAGCGGCGGCAAGGCGCTGGGCCGGCCGGGTTCGGCGGTGTACGAACGCTGGCATCAGCAGGTGCTGGCTTTCGAGGCTGGACGGCAGATCCGCCACGGCGCCATCTGGCTGACGCTGTACCCGCACATCATGGTCGAGTGGTACCCCAACGTGCTGGTGGTGTCGACGCTGCATGCCATCAGCCCGCAGGAAACCATCAATCAGGTGGAGTTCTACTACCCCGAGGAGATCGCCCTCTTCGAGCGTGAGTATGTCGAAGCCCAGCAGGCCGCCTACATGGAAACCTGCGTGGAAGACGACGAACTCGCCCTGCGCATGGACGCCGGCCGCAAGGCCCTGATGCTGCGCGGCGACAACGAGGTCGGCCCCTATCAAAGCCCGATGGAAGACGGCATGCAGCACTTCCACGAGTGGTACCGCCAGCGCATCGTGCCCGAGCGCGTCATTGGCAGCCGGTAGCTTGTCGACGGGCTGCGCCGGCAGGCCAGTCCGGCTGTGAGCCGTCTCAGCTCCGCGCCCTGGCTGATGGTGGCGGCTTCGCTGCTGTTCGCCACGATGAGTGTGTGTGTCAAGCTGGCCAGCGAGTACTACAGCACCGCCGAGCTGGTGATGTACCGCAGCACCATCGGCGCCGTGATGATGGGGGCGCTGGCGCTCTGGAACGGGCAGACCCTGCGCACCCGGGTGCCCGGCATGCACGCCTGGCGGGCCGCGGTGGGAGTGGCGTCGCTGTGCATGTGGTTCTACGCCATCGGCGGCTTGCCGCTGGCCACCGCCATCACGCTGAACTACACCTCGTCGATGTGGATGGCGCTGTTTCTCATCGGCGGAGCGGTGTTGCTGGGCGGCCAGCGGATCGACGCCCGCCTGCTCGTTACGGTGCTGATGGGTTTCGCCGGTGTGGCGCTCATCCTGCGGCCCACCATCGAACATGAACAACTCTGGCACGGCATGGTCGGCCTGTTGTCGGGCCTGTTCGCGTCGCTGGCCTATCTGCAGGTGGCCACGCTGGGGCGCGCCGGTGAACCCGAAGGCCGCGTGGTGTTCTATTTTTCGGTCGGCGGCGTGGTCGCCGGGCTGGTGCTGGCTGTGCTGGGTGACGGTCTGCATCCGCATCACCTGCGCGGCCTCCTGCTGCTGTTGGCCATCGGCGTGCTGGCCACGGTGGCGCAGCTACTCATGACCCGCGCCTACAACTTCGGCCGCCCACTGGTGAACGCCAGCCTGCAATATCTGGGCATTGCCTTCGCCTTCATCTACGGCGTGGTGCTGTTCGACGATCCGGTCACCTGGATGGCCGTGGCCGGCATGTTGCTGGTGGTCGCTGCGGGGGTAGGTGCCGCGTCCTTGCGCCAGCACCGGGTGGCCGAGACCTCGCGGTTGCCGGATATCGAGCCGTAGGCGGCATGATTCAGGCTGTGGTCTGCCACAACCGTGGACCCGCAGCCTTGTCAATTTCCCGCCCACCCACCCCATTCACAAGAGTCACGCACCATGACCACCCGTCTGCCCCTGCCCAAGCCGCTGATCTCCGCCGCCGAACTCGCCAGCCGAGGCGGCGAGGTGCTGGTCATCGACTGCAGTTTCGATCTCGGCAAGCCCGACGAGGGCCGGCTCGACTACAGCACCGGCCACGTGCCCGGCGCGGTGTATGCCCATCTGGACGAAGACCTGAGTGCCGCCAAGACCGGCCGCAACGGCCGCCACCCGCTGCCCGAACGCGCCGCACTGGCAGCCGAGTTCGCGTCGCTGGGCCTCACCACCGGCCGGCCCGTGGTGGTCTACGACCGCAACGGCAGCATGTACGCAGCTCGTGCCTGGTGGTCGCTGTTGTGGCTGGGCCATGCCGAGGTGGCTGTGCTCGACGGCGGCTGGGAGGCCTGGCTGGCCTCGGGTGGCGCCGTCGCCACCGGTGTGTCCGAGCCGGCGCCGCATGCGGGTGCGACCTTCGTCGCCGCCGCGCCGCTGGTCGGCACCGTCGACGCCGATGCCCTGCAGGCACGGCTGGGCCGTGTCTGCCTGATCGACGCCCGCGCGCCCGAGCGTTTCCGCGGCGATGTCGAGCCGCTCGACCCGGTGGCGGGCCGCATTCCCGGTGCCTTGAACCGCCTCTTCAAGCACAACCTGGGCGCCGATGGACGCTTTCTGCCCGCGGCCGAGTTGCGCGCTGCCTTCGAGCCGCTGATCGGCGCCGCACCTCCCGCCGAGGTGGTGCATCAGTGTGGCTCGGGCGTGACCGCCTGCCACAACCTGCTGGCGATGGAACTTGCCGGGCTGAACGGCTCGGTGCTCTACCCGGGATCGTGGAGCGAGTGGTGCGCCGACCCGGCGCGCCCCATCGCCAGGGGCTGACCAGCGGCCGTGGCCTGGCATGGGGTCTTGACTCGGGTCAAGACGAAGGCGCCGTCCAGGCGCATGATTCCGGTACCGAATCACCTGCCACAGGAGTCCCTCATGTACAAACGAATCCTCTTGCCCACCGACGGTTCCGAGATCACCGGCAAGGCAGTGGACACCGCCGTCAAGCTTGCAGCCACCCTGGGCGCCGAAGTCAGTGCCCTGGCGGTGAAGGAGCCCTTCCCCTACAGCGCCATCACCGAGATGCAGCCGATGCCGCCGCAGGAGTTCTTCGATACGCAAGACCGCATCGCCACACGCAACCTCGGTCTGGTGGCCGCGGCCTGTGGCGCTGCCGGTGTGAAGTGCAATGCCCTGGCGATCGAAGCCGTGCATCCCTGGGAGGCCATCCTCGAACAGGCCAAGGCACAAGGCGCCGACCTGATCGTCATGGCCTCACATGGCCGGCGCGGCATGAGCGCCTTGCTGCTTGGCAGCGAAACACAAAAGGTGCTCACGCACGGCGCGATCCCCGTGCTGGTGGTGCGCTGAAGCGCGCAAGGCCTGGCGAGCTTGTTGGCGCGTGAGCTGAAAACGCTGCGCCGACGCGAGTTGCGCGGGGAAACGACAAGCGGCGCCGAGGCGCCGCTTTGTCTTGGTCCGACCCGGGCGCCATCGGGCGCCCGACTCGTCACTCGTCGTCGCCGCTGAAGATGCCGCCGAGCAGGCCACCTGCCGCCACGGCGGGCAGGATGGAGCCTTCCTCGCGGCCTCCACGGCCGTTTTGTGGTGCGGCGGCAAAGATGCGGCTGGCCAGGCGCGAGAACGGCAGGCTTTGCAGCCAGATCGTGCCCGGGCCGGTGAGGCGGGCGAAGAACAGGCCCTCGCCGCCGAACAGTGCCGTCTTGATCTTGCCGACGTACTGGATCTCGAAGTTCACGTTCGGGGTGTAGGCCACCACACAGCCCGTGTCGACCAGCAGCAGTTCACCCGGCTGCAGCTGGCGTTTCACCACCGTGCCGCCGGCATGCACAAAAGCCAGACCGTCGCCGTCGAGCTTTTGCATGATGAAACCTTCGCCGCCGAAGAAGCCCACCGAGAGCTTTTGCTGGAAGGCGATGCCCAGGCTGACGCCGCGCGCGGCGCACAGGAACGCGTCCTTCTGGCAGATCAGCGTGCCGCCGAGCTGGCGCAGGTCCATCGCCAGGATCTTGCCGGGGTAGGGCGCGGCAAAGGCGACACGTTGTTTGTTCGGCGCCTGGTTGGTATAGACGGTGGTGAAGAGGGATTCCCCCGTCACCAGCCGCTTGCCGGCGCCGAGTAGCTTGCCGAAGAAACCACCGGTCTGGGCCGAACCGTCGCCGAAGACAGTGTCCATGGCGATGCCGCCGTCCATGAACATCATGCTGCCGGCTTCACCGATGGCGGCCTCGCCGGGGTCGAGTTCGACCTCGACGAACTGCATCTCGGCGCCCTTGATCTCGTAGTCGATGACGTCCATGGCCATGGTGGCGGTGTCCATTGTTGAGTTACAGAACCTTGACGATGCTGGCGACGACGTAGTCGATGTTGGCGTCGTTGAGTGCGGCCACGCAGATGCGGCCCGAGTCGACACCGTACACGCCGAATTCGTTGCGCAGGCGCTCCATTTGCGGCTTGGTCAGGCCCGAGTAGCTGAACATGCCACGCTGGCGGGTGATGAAGCTGAAGTCGCGCTGCACACCGGCTGCCACGAGTTTGGCCAGCAGGGCGCTGCGCATGGTCTTGATGCGCTGACGCATGCCGGCGAGTTCTTCTTCCCACATGGCACGCAGCGCCGGCGTGGTCAACACGGTGGCCACCACCTGTCCGCCGTGTGTGGGCGGGTTGCTGTAGTTGGTGCGAATGACGATCTTGAGCTGCGAGAGCACGCGCGCGCACTCGTCCTTGCTCGAGCACACCACACTTAGCGCGCCGACACGTTCGCCGTAGAGCGAGAAACTCTTGGAGAAGCTGGTCGAGACGAAGAAGTCCAGCCCGGATTCGATGAACTGCTGCACCACGGCGCCGTCTTCGGTGATGCCGTCGCCAAAGCCCTGGTAGGCCATGTCGAGGAAGGGCACCAGGCCACGCGCCTTGACTGCGCCGATCACCTGCGTCCACTGGTCGGGCGTGATGTCGTAGCCGGTCGGGTTGTGGCAGCAGGCATGCAGCACGACGATGGTGCCGGCGGGCGCGGCGTTCAGGTCGGCCAGCATGGCGTCGAAACGCACGCCGAGCTTGTCGGCGTCGTAGTAGGCGTAGGTCTCGACCGTGAAGCCGGCGTTGGTGAACAACGCGCGGTGGTTTTCCCAGCTCGGGTCGCTGATCAGCACCTTGGCGTTCGGGTTCAGGCGCTTCAAGAAGTCAGCACCGACCTTCAGGCCGCCGGTGCCGCCCAGGGCCTGGATTGTGGCGACACGGCCGGCCTGCAGCACGGGGCTGCCTTCGCCGAAGACGAGTGTCTGCACCGCCTTGTCGTAGGCCACGATGCCGTCGATCGGCAGATAACCGCGCGCCTTGGGCGCTTCGTTCATCTGGTTCTCGGCCTGCGCCACACACTCGAGCAGCGGCAGCTTGCCGGCGGCGTCGAAGTACACACCCACGCCCAGATTCACCTTCTTCGGGTTGGTGTCGGCGTTGAACTGCTCGTTCAGGCCGAGGATGGGGTCGCGCGGGGCCAGTTCGACTGCGGAGAAAAGCGCCATGGGGTAACTCGTCGGTGTGGTGGACAGGTGGTTGCCGGCCCGGCCCGGTAGGGCTGGAACGACGCAAGACCGACCCGGTCGGGGCGGTGGTCGGGGCTTCGCGGGGGCGCTGCGGTACGTGGCCGTGAGTGCGCTACCCTCGAAACAGCCGATGATTTTATCGGGGCCGAACGTGGTTGCCCCCTGAAACTTTCTGGTTTTCCCTGATCAGACCCCTGGCCCGATGGCTGGCCCGGCCGCTGACCGCGCCCCGCCCCACCTCACACGTGTTCACCATCGACCCTGACCGACCACTTCCGCCCATGGCATCACCTCTTACCGCCGACGCCTTGCCTGACCTGCCGCCTGGTGCCGACACGGCCGCACCCGCCGGGCATTTCGTTGACTTTCCGGATTCACCGTTCCAGCTCTTCCAGCCCTATCCGCCGGCCGGTGACCAGCCCGAGGCGATCGACAAGCTGGTCGAAGGCATGAACGACGGCGAGCTGTTCCAGACGCTGCTGGGCGTGACCGGTTCGGGCAAGACCTTCACGATGGCCAACGTGATTGCCCGCCTGGGGCGCCCGGCCATCGTGTTTGCGCCCAACAAGACGCTGGCCGCGCAGCTGTACAGCGAATTCCGCGAGTTCTTTCCGAAGAACGCGGTCGAGTACTTCGTCAGCTACTACGACTACTACCAGCCCGAAGCCTATGTGCCGCAGCGCGATCTGTTCATCGAGAAAGACAGCGCGATCAACGAGCACATCGAGCAGATGCGCCTGTCTGCCACCAAGAGTGTGCTGGAGCGGCGCGACACCATCATCGTGGCCAGCGTGAGCGCCATCTACGGCATCGGCAAACCCGAGGACTACACGCAGATGCGCTTCATCCTGCGGGTGCGCGACAAGATCGGCCAGCGCGACGCCATCGCCCACCTGGTGCGCATGCAGTACAGCCGCAACGACGTGGAGTTCGAGCGCGGCACGTTTCGTGTGCGCGGCGACACGATCGACGTGTTTCCGGCCGAACACTCCGAACTGGCGGTGCGCATCGAGATGTTCGACGACGAGGTCGAGGCCATCAGCCTGTTCGACCCGCTCACCGGCCGTATCCGCCAGAAGGTGCCACGTTTCACCATCTACCCGGCCAGCCATTACGTGACGCCGCGCGACCGCGTGGTGGCTGCCATCGACACCATCAAGGCGGAGCTGCGCGAACGTGTGGCCCAGTTCGTCGGCGACGGCAAGCTGGTCGAGGCGCAGCGTATCGAGCAGCGCACACGTTTCGACCTCGAGATGTTGCAGGAGGTGGGTCACTGCAAGGGCATCGAGAACTACACGCGCCACCTCTCGGGCGCCAATCCGGGCGAGCCGCCGCCGACGATGGTCGACTACCTGCCGCCCGACGCCATCATGTTCCTGGACGAGAGCCATGTGCTGATCGGCCAGTTCGGCGGCATGTACAACGGCGACCGGGCTCGCAAACAGACGCTGGTGGACTACGGTTTTCGCCTGCCCAGCGCGCTGGACAACCGCCCGCTCAAGTTCGCCGAGTTCGAAGGCAAGCTGCGCCAGACCGTGTTCGTGTCGGCCACGCCGGCCGACTACGAGAAGACCCACGCCGGCCAGGTGGTCGAGCAGCTGGTGCGGCCCACCGGTCTGGTCGACCCGGTGGTCGAGGTGCGCCCGGCCATCCATCAGGTGGACGACGTGTTGCAGGAGATCCACCTGCGGGTGCAGATCGGCGAGCGGGTGCTCATCACCACCCTCACCAAACGCATGGCCGAACAGCTCACCGACTACCTGACCGAAAACGGCGTCAAGGTGCGTTACCTGCACAGCGACATCGACACGGTCGAACGCGTCGAGATCCTGCGCGACCTGCGCCTGGGCGCCTTCGACGTGCTGGTGGGTATCAACTTGCTGCGCGAAGGCATCGATGTGCCCGAGGTGTCACTGGTGGCCATCCTGGATGCCGACAAGGAGGGCTTTCTGCGTTCGGAGCGCAGCCTGATCCAGACCATCGGCCGGGCGGCGCGCAACGTCAACGGCAAGGCCATCCTGTATGCCGACCGGGTGACCGACTCGATGGCGCGCGCCATCGGCGAGACGCAGCGCCGGCGCCAGCGCCAGATCGACCACAACCTGCGCCTGGGCATCACACCGCGCGGCATATTCAAGCAGGTGCGCGACCTGATCGACGGTGTCTACAGCGACAAGAGCAGCAAGGCCGAAGCCAAGGCGGTGGCCGCGGCGGTCGAGATCGAGGCCATGAGCGAGAAGGATCTGGGCCGGCGCATCAAGCAACTCGAGAAACAGATGATGGAACACGCACGCAACCTCGAATTCGAACAGGCCGCGCGCCTGCGCGACCAGCTCTCGCAACTGCGCGAGCAAGCCTTTGGCGCCGCGGGTGCCGACAACATCGTGCCCATTGCGACGTCGGCTTCGCAGGGGCGACAGCGATGAGCACGCGCCAGGCGAGCGCCAAGCGCCGGGTCGATGCTGTGCAGGCGCCGGTGCAGCGCGTCCTCATGGTGTGTATGGGCAATATCTGCCGTTCACCCACGGCCGAGGCGGTGTTGCGCCACCGGCTGCAACGCGCTGGGCTGAGTGGCATCGAGGTTGATTCGGCTGGCACCCACGCCGGCCACATTGGCCATCAACCCGACGACCGGGCCATTGCCCATGCTGGGCGGCGCGGCTACGAACTGGCCCATCTGCGAGCAAGGCGGGTGCGTGGCGACGACTTCGAGGCCTTCGATCTGGTCGTCGCGATGGATGACGACAACCTCGAATCGCTGCAGCAGATCTGCCCGCCCGAGGCGGCGCACAAGCTGGTGCTGCTGCTGGACTTCGCGCCGCAGGCTGATCAGCCGCAGGTGCCCGATCCGTACTACGGCGGGCCGGCCGGCTTCGAGCGGGTGCTCGATCTGGTCGAGCTGGGATGCGACGGCTTGCTGCAGTACCTGCAATCCCAGCAGGGACGTCAGGGCTTACCAGAAGCTTTGTGAGTGCCTATAATCGAGTAAAACACTCGGATAACGAGGGTGGAGGGTTCAACCCGAACCTGAGAGGTCTTGGCCGTCGAGGCCGACCTGAGGGGTTCAAGGAGAGTAGCACCATGCGTCTGACCACCAAGGGTCGTTTTGCTGTCACTGCGATGATCGATCTGGCTTTGCGTGAGCACAGCGGACCTGTCGCACTGGCGGCCATCAGCACCAGACAGCAGATTTCGCTGTCGTACCTCGAACAATTGTTCGGCAAGCTGCGTCGCCACGAGCTGGTCGAGAGTACCCGCGGCCCCGGCGGCGGCTACACGCTGGGCCGCAAGGCCGAGGACATCACCGTGGCCGACGTGATCGTCGCCGTCGACGAGGGCATCGATGCCACCGGCTGCGGCGGTAGCGAAAACTGCATGGGTGACGACAGCGGCCGTTGCATGACCCACGACCTCTGGACCAGCCTGAACGCCAAGATGCTCGAGTACCTGAATTCGATCTCGCTCAAGAGTCTGGTCGATGACCAGCTCGCGCGCGGTGTGTCGGTGGAAGATGCTCCCGTCAAGCGGGCGATCTCGAGCCAGCCGGTGGTCAAGCCGATCAAGATCACCGCACCGAACTCGGTGTTTGCACTGGGCTCGGCGCTCATGAAGTAGCGGCCCCCCGGGCGACCGGTATCGGCGCCTTCGGGTGTTGGTGCCGGGTGGCCCGGGTTGGCCTCGACATTTCTTTCGACCCCTCAATCACGGACACGACGTCGGCCATCCGTCGGCGTGTCGACTGCGCGTAGCACTCCCAGCCATGGACATGACACCCCACTTCCCGATCTACATGGATTACGGCGCGACCACGCCTTGTGATGGCCGCGTCGTCGATGCCATGATCCCCTGGTTGCGCGAACACTTCGGCAACCCGGCGTCGCGCAGCCACGCCTGGGGCTGGGAGGCCGAAGAGGCGGTCGAGAAAGCGCGTGTGCAGGTGGCCGAACTGATCGGTGCCGACCCGCGCGAGATCGTCTGGACGTCGGGCGCCACCGAGTCGAACAACCTTGCCATCAAGGGCGCGGCACAGTTCTACAAGACACGCGGCAAACACATCGTCACGGTCAAGACCGAACACAAGGCCGTGCTCGACACGGTGCGTGAACTCGAGCGCCAGGGCTTCGACGCCACCTACCTCGATGTGGAAGAAGACGGCCTGCTGGATCTCGAGAAGTTCAAGGCCGCGCTGCGCCCGGACACGATCGTGGTGTCGGTGATGGCCGTGAACAACGAGATCGGCGTGATCCAGGACATCGCCGCCATCGGCGCCATCTGCCGCGCCAAGGGCATCATCTTCCACGTCGACGCGGCGCAGGCCACCGGCAAGATCGCCATCGACCTGGCCACGCTGCCGGTCGACCTGATGAGCCTGGCCTCACACAAGACCTACGGGCCCAAGGGCATCGGCGCGCTGTACGTGCGGCGCAAGCCGCGCGTGCGCCTGGAAGCACAGATGCACGGCGGTGGCCATGAACGCGGCATGCGTTCGGGCACGTTGCCGGTGCACCAGATCGTCGGCATGGGTGAGGCCTTTCGTATCGCGCGTGTCGAGATGGCCAGCGAGAACGAACGTATCCGCGCCCTGCAGCAACGGCTGCTGCGCGGTTTTGCCGACATCGAGCAGGTCTTCATCAACGGCAACCTCGATCACCGCGTGCCGCACAACGTCAACGCCTCGTTCAACTATGTCGAGGGTGAGTCGCTCATCATGGGCATCAAGGGCATTGCGGTGTCGTCGGGCTCGGCCTGCACCTCGGCCAGCCTGGAGCCGAGTTACGTGCTGCGTGCGCTGGGGCGCAGTGACGAACTGGCGCATTCGAGCCTGCGCATGACGATCGGCCGGTTCACCACCGAAGAAGAGATCGATTACGCCGTCAGCACGCTGAAGGAACGTGTGGCCAAGCTGCGCGAGTTGTCACCGCTGTGGGAGATGTTCAAGGACGGCATCGACATCAGCACCATCAAGTGGAGCGCGCACTGAGGCCCCAGCGCCTCGTCCCGCCCGCCGCCACCTTCTGCCGTTCAAGCCGTTCAACAGATTCCACATACTCCGGAGACCGTCATGTCTTACAGCCAGAAAGTCATCGAGCACTATGAGAACCCCCACAACGTCGGCGCCTTCGACAAGGCCGACGACAGCGTGGGCACCGGCATGGTCGGCGCGCCGGCCTGCGGCGACGTGATGAAGCTGCAGATCAAGGTCAACCCCGCCACCGGCCTGATCGAGGACGCCAAGTTCAAGACCTACGGGTGCGGCTCGGCCATTGCATCCAGCTCACTCGTCACCGAATGGGTCAAGGGCAAGACGCTCGACCAGGCCTTGTCGATCAAGAACACCCACATCGCCGAGGAGCTCTCGCTGCCGCCGGTCAAGATCCATTGCTCCATCCTGGCCGAAGATGCCATCAAGGCAGCGGTGGACGACTACCGCGCTCGCAAGGGCAGCCACGCGACCGCGCCAGCCGAGGCCAGCCATGTCGGTCAATGAAGGCGCGCAGGTGCTGTCCACCCGTGCTGAAACGGCACCTGCCACTTCCCCCGCCATCACCACCATGGGTGTCACCCTTACCGAAGCCGCTGCGCGCCATGTGAGCCGCTACATCAGCCGGCGCGGCAAGGGTGTGGGTGTGCGCCTGGGAGTCAAGACGACAGGTTGTTCGGGTCTGGCCTACAAGCTCGAATATGCCGACGAGATTGCCCCCGAGGACCATGTGTTCGAAGGCCATGGCGTGAAGATCCTGATCGATCCCAAGAGCCTGCCCTACCTAGAAGGCACCGAACTCGACTTCGTGCGCGAAGGGTTGAACGAAGGATTCAAGTTTCGCAACCCGCGCGAGCGTGATCGTTGCGGTTGTGGTGAATCGTTTCGGGTCTGAAGCTTGCGATACCCTGAGTTCGGATGAACGCCATGTTGGTTTGACGGAGGTTTGCTCGCAGCAGCGACGCCGCCCATCCGGGCGGCGTCGGCGTGTTGAGACTGCGACAAACACCCCACGACCTCGTCGTCCGAGCCTGAGAGCACTCACCCGAGCCGGCCCGCACCGACCGTAGCCCTACAACCCGTGACGCAAGCCGTGATCGCCATGCAACTCGACGACAACGACTTCGTGCTGTTCGACCTGCCGCTGCGCCAGACGCAGGATCTGGCCGACATCGACCGGCGCTGGAAAGCGCTGCAGACCCAGGTGCACCCCGACCGCTTCGCCGCCGAAGGTGCTGCCGCCAAACGCCTGGCCATGCAGTGGGCGGTGCGGGTCAACGAGGCGCATCAGCGTCTCAAGAACCCGCTGAACCGCGCCGCGCTGCTGTGTGAGCTGCACGGTGCACCGGTCGACGCCGAACGCAACACCGCGATGCCGGCTGCCTTCCTGATGCAGCAGATGACCTGGCGCGAAGAGCTCGACGAGGCACGCGGCGAAGCTGCACTCGAAGCCC
Source organism: Candidatus Intricatilinea gracilis (assembly GCA_016702605.1). GTDB lineage: Bacteria > Pseudomonadota > Gammaproteobacteria > Burkholderiales > Burkholderiaceae_C > Sphaerotilus > Sphaerotilus gracilis. Next base: position 205,191 of record JADJDQ010000001.1, on the reverse strand, counting down.
TGGCCGACAGTGTGGCCGCCGAACAAAAACGCCTGCATGCCCAACTGGCCGACACCATCGATCAGCAGGCCGACTGGCCCGCCGCGGCGGCCTTGGTCCGTGCGCTGATGTTCGTGCGTCGTTTTGCCGACGATGTCGAGCAGCGTCTGGCTGCACTCGACGGCTGAGCCGGCGCGCCGCATCCGTCCGACAAGTTCTTCCACCTCACCGCCTCGACACGTCGACCTGTTTCCATGGCATTGCTGCAGATTTCAGAGCCCGGCCACTCGCCCGACCCGCACCAGCGGCGCACGGCGGTCGGCATCGACCTGGGCACCACCCATTCACTCGTCGCGGCGGTGCGCCATGGTGTGGCCGAATGCCTGCCCGATATCCATGGCCGCGTCATCCTGCCGTCGGCGGTGCGTTACCTGGGCGACGGCCGGCGCGAATACGGCGCCGCGGCCCTGGCGGCGCAGGCGGCCGACCCCGAGAACACCATCGTCTCGGCCAAACGATTCATGGGCCGCAGCCTGGCCGACATCGCCTCGCGTGGCCAGTTGCCCTACCAGTTCGTCGACAGCCCCGGCATGGTGGGCATCACAACACGCGAAGGGGTCAAGAGTCCCGTCGAGGTCTCGGCCGAACTGCTGGCCGTGCTGCGCCAGCGCGCCGAAGACAGCTTCGACGACGAGGTGTTCGGCGCCGTCATCACGGTGCCGGCCTATTTCGACGACGCCCAGCGCCAGGCCACCAAGGACGCCGCCCAACTCGCCGGCCTGAACGTGCTGCGCCTCATCAACGAGCCCACCGCTGCAGCCATCGCCTACGGCCTGGACCACGGCATCGAAGGCCTGTACGCCATCTACGACCTGGGCGGTGGCACCTTCGACATCTCGCTGCTGCGCCTGTCGCGCGGCGTGTTCGAGGTGGTGGCCGTGGGTGGTGATTCGGCCCTGGGTGGCGACGACTACGACGCGCGGCTGGCAGAGCTGGTGCTGCAACGCGCCTCCTTGCCTGCGCCGCCTGCTGCACCAGGTGGTGCGCAGGCGACGGGCCACGGGGTCGGCAGCGGGGTCGACGCCGTGGTCGACACGGTCGTCGATCTGCAAGGCCTGAGCGCACGCGACAAACGCCGCCTGCTCACCCAGGCCCGCGCTGCCAAGGAAGCGCTCAGCAGTCACGACAGCTTCGCCTTCGACTGCGACCTCGAACCCGGCCGCATCGACGCCAGCATCAGCCGCGCCGATTTCGAAGCCGCCTGCATCGACCTCACGGCCCGCACCCTCAGCCTGCTCAAGCGTGTACTGCGCGATGCCAAGGTCAGCGCCAGCGAGGTGCAGGGCGTCGTCATGGTCGGCGGCTCGACGCGTATGCCGTACGTGCGCACGCAGGTTGGCGCCGTGTTCGGCCGCGCGCCACTCACCGATCTGAATCCCGACGAAGTGGTTGCCCTGGGCGCGGCCATCCAGGCTCACGCATTGGCCGGCAATGCGCGCGACGACGACCTGCTGCTGCTGGACGTGACGCCGCTGTCGCTGGGCCTCGAGACCATGGGTGGCCTGGTCGAACGCATCATCGAGCGCAACAGCACGTTGCCCATCGCCAAGGCGCAGGACTTCACCACCTTCAAGGACGGCCAGACGGCGATGGCCATTCACGTCGTGCAGGGTGAACGCGAGCTGGTGAGCGACTGCCGCTCGCTGGCGCGTTTCGAGCTGCGCGGCATCCCGCCCATGGTGGCGGGTGCGGCGCGTATCCGCGTGAGTTTTCAGGTCGATGCAGACGGGCTCTTGTCGGTGAGTGCACGCGAGCAGTTGTCGGGTGTCGAGGCGTCCATCGTCGTCAAGCCCAGCTATGGCCTGAGTGACGACCAGATCGCCAGCATGCTGGGCGAAAGTTTCAGCCAGGCCGACGGCGACATGAAACGCCGCGCTCTGGCCGAAGCCCGTGTCGAAGCGGAACGCATGCTGCTGGCCACGCGCTCGGCGCTGGCCGGTGACGCCGATCTGCTCGACGCGCCAGCCCTGGCCGAGATCGACGTGTTGATGAAGGCGCTGGCCGAGATCCAGGCCAGCGACAACGCCGCCGCCATCGACGCTGCCACCAAGGCGCTGGCCGAAGGCACCGAAGCCTTTGCCGCGCTGCGCATGAACCGCGGCATCCGCCAGGCCCTGACCGGCCGCAGCCTCGACGACGTTTGAGTCGAGCCCGGCCACCCCTTTGCAGCGCCTGCGACGCCGCCCGCCCGAACCCGAGAATCCCATGCCCATCATCAAGATCCTGCCCCACGCCGACTACTGCCCCGAGGGCGCCAGCGTGCAGGCCGACTCGGGCACCTCGATCTGCGAGGCCCTGCTCGAGCACGGCATCGAGGTCGAACACGCCTGCGAGATGAGCTGCGCCTGCACCACCTGCCACGTCGTCGTGCGCGAAGGCTTCGCCTCGCTCAACGCCATGGACGAGAACGAGGAAGACCTGCTCGACCGCGCCTGGGGCCTGGAGCCCAACTCGCGACTGAGCTGCCAGGCCTACCTGGCGCAGACCGATCTGGTGGTCGAGATCCCCAAGTACTCGATCAACCACGCCAAGGAAAAACACTGAGGGTCACGCACCATGCGCCAGATCGTTCTCGACACCGAAACCACCGGCCTGAGCCCCGAGACCGGCGACCGCATCGTCGAGATCGGCTGCCTCGAAATCGACGACCGCCGCATCACGCAGCGCCACCTGCACCGCTACGTCAACCCAGAGCGTCCCAACAACCCCGAGGCCACGAAGGTGCACGGCCTGACCGACGAGTTCCTGGCCGACAAGCCCAAGTTCGCCACCGTGGTCGACGACCTCATCGAACTGGTCAAGGGCGCCGAAGTCATCATCCACAACGCACCGTTCGACGTCGGATTTCTCGACGCCGAGTTCGCCCGCCTGGGCCGCGGCAAGTTCGCCGACTACACGCTGCGGGTGACCGACTCGCTGGCCATGGCGCGCAACATCTACCCCGGCAAGTCGAACTCGCTCGATGCCCTTTGCCGACGGCTCGAAGTCGACAACAGCGGCCGCACGCTGCACGGCGCCTTGCTCGACGCCGAACTGCTTGCCGAGGTCTACCTGCGCATGACCCGCGGCCAGGGCGAACTCGTCATCGATCAGTATGGTGATCACGCCGACGGCAGCGGTGGCAGCCCGCGCTTCGACTTCACGCGTTTTCGCTTCGCCCACATCCTGCCCACCGAAGCCGAAGTGGCGGCCCACGAGGCCATGCTCAAGGGCATCGACAAGGAAAGTGGCGGCAAGACCATCTGGCGCCGTTATCTGCAGTAAGCCTGTGGCATAATCGCGGCCTCTCGCAACGGGTGGCCCGCCACCCAGTTCCGCAGACCCGGAAGCGACCCAGATTCCGGGCGGTTAGCTCAGCGGTAGAGCACTGCCTTCACACGGCAGGGGTCGCAGGTTCGAACCCTGCACCGCCCACCAGAAACAGCCTCGTAGATCATCGATCTGCGGGGCTTCTTTCTTTTCTGACATGGGTGGCGACTGCCCATGGCCGCCCTGGCCCTGCAGGATGTCTGCGGTGTGTGCAGCGTGTCGATCGACCATCGCCGGCGCGATTCAGCGCATCAGCAGTTCGACGTAGCCTTGGTAGCTGAAGCTGCAGTTTTTTTTCTGCCCGGTCAGCTCCTGCACGATGCCGAGGTCTTCCAGTACCCGCACGGCCGCGTTGGCCGTGGGGAAGGTGGCACTCAACCGCTGGCGCACCTGCTGCACAGTGAAGCGCGGCATCAGCGGCAACATCTCGAACAGGCGGTAGCTTGCCGGCCCGGCTTTCGCATCAGCCAGCAGGCGCCGCCGGTCGGCTGTCAACAGGCTGGCAATGGCCACGATGCCGCGTTCGGCCTGCGCTGCGGCCGTCTCCACGCCTTCCAGGAAGAAGCTCACCCAGCCCTCCCAGTCGCCGTCAGTACGGATGGCAGACAGGCGGCGGTAGTACTCGGCCTGGTGTTGCTTCAGGTGTCCGCTCAGGTACATCAAGGGTTCGTTCAGTTGGCACCAGTGCTCCATCAGGGCGGCGATCAACAGGCGGCCGATGCGGCCGTTGCCGTCCAGAAAGGGGTGGATGGTCTCGAACTGCGCGTGGACCAGCGCCGTCTTCACCAGCGGCGGCAACGCGGGTGTGGCCGTGTGGATGAAGCGCTCCACGTCGCCGAGCAGCCCGGCCACCTGCTCCGCCGGTGGTGGTACGAACACGGCGTTGCCTGGCCGCGTGCCGCCGATCCAGTTCTGTGACCGGCGCAGTTCGCCCGGTTGCTTGCCGGCGCCCCGCGCGCCTTCGGACAGCAGGCGGTGGGCATCACACAGCAGGCGCAAGCCGTCGGGCGCACCCATCTGCTCGCGCACATGGCGAAAGGCTCACAGGTAGTTGGTCACCTCCTCCACGTCTTGCGTGTTGCTCACTGCAAAGCCGGCTTCCAGGTCGAACAGGTCAGTGAGCGTGGCCTGTGTACCTTCAATCTGCGAGGTCAGCAGCGCTTCACGGCGCACGGCGCTGTAGAGCAGCCACTCCACCGAAGGCACCAGCCCCGATACCCCTGACAGCCGGGCCAGCGCCAGTTCGGCGCGGCGGTTGGCTTCACCAAACCCCTCGGGCGCGAGCGGCGGGGCGCCCGGCGGGAGAGGGTAGGGCACGAAGGCCCGCACGGCTTCGCCCAGCGTGGTCGACAGCGCGTAGGTTCCAGTGTTGCGCATCTTGGGAAAGCCTTCGTTCATGGCGGGTTGGTGTATTAAAGCAATGTTTAATACGCGCTGCCACTGTTCAAGGCCGTTTAGCTGACGCTTCCCTCGGGATGCCGAGGCCGCGTGTGGCCGGGTTCAATCGACTCGCACACGCCGGCACCAGGCCGGAGCCGGCGTAGATGAGCCCGGTGTAGATCTGCACCAGGTCGGCACCGGCCTGGCGTTTGGCGCGGGCGTCTGCAGCGCTCATCACACCACCCACGCCGATGATGGGATAACCGGCGCCAAGCGCCAGTCTCAGCGCGCGGATGACGCGGTTGCTCGCTTCGGCCACCGGGCGGCCCGACAGGCCGCCGGTTTCGCCGGCATGGGGCAGGCCCTGGACTGCGTCGCGCGCGATGGTGGTGTTGGTGGCGATGACACCGTCGATGGCGTTGCGCTGCAAGGTGCTGGCAATGAGGGCGATCTGTGTCTCGTCGAGGTCGGGCGCGATCTTCACCAGCATGGGCACGCTGCGGCGGTGACGGGTGATGAGTTGCTGGCGGCGCTCCTGCAATGCGCCGAGCAGGGCGTCGAGCGCGGCATCGCTTTGCAGCTCGCGCAGGTTCTTGGTGTTGGGGCTCGAGATGTTGACGGTGATGTAGTCCGCATGCGGATAAACCGCCTCCAGGCCGATCAGGTAGTCGCTCGCGGCGTTCTCGATGGGCGTGGCGGCGTTCTTGCCGATGTTCAGGCCCAGCACGCCACCACGCGCGCGAAAGCTGTGCGCCCGTTTCACGTTGGCCAGAAAGGCGTCCAGCCCCTCGTTGTTGAAGCCCAGCCGGTTGATGAGTGCGCCGGCCTGCGGCAGGCGAAAGATGCGTGGGCGCGGGTTGCCCGGCTGCGCCAGTGGTGTGACGGTGCCGACCTCGATGAAGCCGAAGCCCATCGCCCCGAGGCCATCGATGCAGCGGCCGTTCTTGTCCAGGCCGGCAGCCAGGCCGATGCGGTTGCCGAAGCTCAGCCCCAGCAGTTGCACCGGGTCGGCCACCAGCGGCTGTGACCACAACGATTGCAGCGGTGTGTTCTGCCAGCGCGCCACACTGTCGAGTGTGAGTTCATGGGCACGTTCGGCGTCCAGGCCAAAGAGGAAAGGGCGGGTCAGGGCGTAGGGGATGAGGGCCATGGAGCGGTGCGGCTAGGGTGAGGGCGCGCGGCGCGCCAGATAATCGCGGCATTGTCACGGAAGGCTGCCCCTGCAGGCCTTTTCGCCCAGGGCGCAGCCAGCGTGCGCCAACCTTGCTGCCACGCCGGCACAGCCGGCTGAAAGAACGATCGATGACTCAAGACGAACTCAAGGCCCTGGTGGGCCAGGCCGCCCTGGCCCATCTGCCCGAAGGCGCCATCGTGGGTGTGGGCACAGGCTCGACGGTGAACCATTTCATCGACGCGCTGGCCACCGTCAAACATCGCATCAAGGGTGCCGTGTCGAGTTCGGTGCGCAGCACGGAGCGCCTGCAGGCGCATGGCATCCAGGTCTTCGAGGCCGACTCGGTCGAGCGCCTGGCGGTGTATGTCGACGGTGCTGACGAGATCGACGCACGTGGCTACATGATCAAGGGCGGCGGCGCCGCGCTCACACGCGAGAAGATCGTGGCCGACCTGGCCGATCGTTTCGTGTGTATCGCCGATGAATCGAAACTGGTCGATGTGCTGGGGCGTTTTCCGCTGCCGGTCGAGGTGATCGGCATGGCCACCGCACAACTGGTGCGGCGCTTTGCGGCCATTGGCGGGCGGGCGGTGATCCGTGCCGGGGTGACGACCGACAACGGCCATCCCATCCTCGACGTGTTCGGTCTGCAGATCCACGAGCCGCTGGTGATGGAGACCGAGATCAACATGTGGCCCGGCGTGGTGACCTGCGGCATCTTTGCGCGCCACAAGGCCAGCGTGTGCCTGCTCGGCACGGCGGCGGGTGTGAAGACGCTGGAGTTCTAAGGCGACCTGCGGCCTGGCGGGCACGGCCCGAGTCCACCGCGTGGATCAACCGGCCGGGGCACGCCCCGGCAGCTGCGCTGCTGGCCCGTGTGATGCTGGATCAGGGCGCCGGTTCGTCTGGTGCTGCGGCGTCTTGCTGGGCGCGCGCCACTTCGTCGAACTCGATGCAGGCGTGCACGCTGGCGTGCAGCGAGGCGTAGAACGCCGAGGCAAACATCACGGCCGCGGGCAGCACCAGCAGCAGCACGATCTGGGGCTGACCGATGGCCGCTGCAATCAGGCCCACGACGCTCGACAGGATCACGTCGGCCACCAGCCAGCTCAGTCCGTAGACGCCAAAGGCCGGCAGGTTGCGCCAGGTCGCCAGCGCACTGGCGAACAAGGCACGTGCCACACCTCCACCGATGCGGTGCAGGATGACCGGCGCATGCCAGAACACCAGCGCCACCGGCAGCAACATGATGCCGCGCATCAACATGCCACTGCGCACCTGGTCGAGTGCCTGCATGGTGGCTTCTTCGGTCACGCCGTCCTGACTGCCCAGGGCCGGGCCGAGTGCGGCGCGGAAACTCGGGTCGAGCAGATCGGCCACCCACAACACCGTCACACAGGCCAGCATGTGCAGCACACCGAGTTGCAACAGGGCATTGCGGCGTGGTGAGGCCAGTGGCGCGATCAACCGGCCCGGCGTGGTGCGTACACCCGCCAGCACCGTGGCGCTGCTGAAGACCCAGCCGGCGCTGACGGACGGCAACAACACCAGCGCCGCCACCGGACCGATCCAGGGCAGGCTGGCCAGCAGACCCAGCGTCATGCTCATGGCCAGCAGCAAGGCCACGTGGGCCAGTGGTTGGCGGTGCAGGATGAGCGCGCCCGACTTTGCCCATTGAAATCCTTCGAGGGCGGGCGCCTTGCGCAGCTTCATGGTCGGGTCCAGTGCCAGGGTGAGCCGACACGTTCGCGCAGCACCCGTTCGAAATGTGTAGGGTCGTGAGCCTCGAGCATGCTGGCTTCACGCGGCAGGTGATAGTCCCACAGGCGCGAGATCCAGAAGCGCAAGGCGCCGGCGCGCATCAGGGCCGGCAGCAGGCGAAGTTCGTCGTTGCCGAGCGGGCGTTCGCGGTCGTAGGCGCTGACGAAGGCCTGGGCACGGCTCTCGTCGAGCCGGCCGGTGGCCAGGTCGATGCACCAGTCGTTCAGGCACACGGCCAGGTCGAACAGCCAGGTGTCGACACCGGCGAAGTAGAAGTCGAAGAAGCCGCTGAGGGTCTCCCCATGCGCGCCGCTGCTGTCGAACATGACGTTGTCTCGAAACAGGTCCGCATGCACGGGGCCACGCGGCAGCGCGTGATACGCCGGGCTGATGGCCAAGGCCTGCTGGAAGGCCAGTTCGGCTTCGATCAGCGCGCGCTGATCGGGCGTGAGGTAGGGCGACACCACCGGGACGGTGTCGGTCCACCAGGCCAGGCCGCGCAGATTGGGTTGCTGGAGGTGGTAGTCGCGCCCGGCCAGATGCATACGCGCCAGCATGGCGCCGACCTGGCGGCAATGCACGTCGGCCGGAGCCAGCTGATGGCCACCGGCCAGCTTGTTGACCACGGCGGCGGGTTTGCCAGCCAGACTGTGCAGGATCTCGCCACCGGCGTCGGCCTGCGGATCGGGCACCGGGATGCCGCGCTGCGCCAGGTGTTTCATCAGGTGCAGGTAGAACGGCAGCTGGGCATAGCCCAGGCGCTCGAACAGCGTCAGCACCCAAGCACCACCGGTGGTGGTGAGAAAGTAGTTGGTGTTCTCGATGCCGGATGTGATGCCGCGCAGCTCGAGCAACTGGCCCAGGCCCAGCCTGTTCGCCAGCTGCGTGGCCTGTTCATGGGTGACTTCGGTGAATACGGCCATGGATGCGCGTGCAGGAGATGGTCGGAAGTTGGTGGGGACTGCGGCAGGGGCGGTGAGGTGTCAACTGCGCCGCGGCGGCGCCGACATACGGCTGATTCGGCGCAAGATGTTGCGCCGTGTAGCACGGCCCTCTCCCATGGGGATGCCGCTCAGAAGCTGAAGATCGACCAGACGCGCTGGCCGGCGCTGCCGTGGGTCGATGCCGGGCCGCTGTCGCGTTGGTCGCGCGGCCCCCCCGGCCCTTGAGCCGGCAGCACCTCGTAGGCCAGGGCCGATGCTGCACCCTTGGGCACCACGCGGATACTGCGCACGGCGCCGCGCACCTTGGTCTCTTCGATGCGGGTGGAGCCGTCCTCGATCACGCTGTTCTGCACGGCGGGTTCGTTGCGCAACCGGGGGGCAGCCGGGTCGGCGCTGCTGCCGTCACGTGGCAGGCGGGTGGATGACGCACTTGCAGCCGGTGCCGTTGCTGCGCCCTGGGCGGCCTGCTGGGCCGACAGTTGTGATGCCGACACCGCCGGCTGCTTTTGACCCTGGGCCGCGCCGGGTATCAGCGGCGGCGGCGCCACCGGAGCAAACACCGGCGCCTGCGATTGCGCCGATGCCCCACCCGTGCCCAGCGCAAGCAGCACGGCCAGCACCAGTGTCGATGAGGCAACAGACGTCGTCCGGCCGGGTCGCGGCATGTGGGTAGGCATGACGGCATTGTAGGTGGCCGCTCTCGCGCCATGGTGCAGCGCGGGCGGTGGCAAGGGCGCGTCAAGTTACCGGCCGAGCTAGGCAGAATGGGCCCATGAGCCCTGCCGACCTACCAATCAGCCCGCCCGCCATCTCCGACGCCGCGCTGCCGGCCGCCCCCGGCTCGGCGGCCGGCGCGCAGCTTGTCGCGCCGGCCGTGTCGGCCGTTCCGGCCGATCCGGCCGGACAGGACGTGCCGACCAGGCAGGCCGCTCAGGCCGCTCAGGCCGTGCCGGCCCTGCGCCCCAAGCTGCTGCTGGTCGACGGTTCGAGTTACCTGTACCGCGCCTATCACGCCATGCCCGACCTGCGCAACGCGCAAGGTGAGCCCACCGGTGCGATCTACGGCATCGTCAACATGCTCGAACGCCTGCGTGCCGACATCGGCGCCGAACATGCCGCGTGTGTCTTCGACGCCAAGGGCCCGACCTTTCGGGACGAGTGGTACCCGCAGTACAAGGCCCAGCGTGCGCCCATGCCGGATGACCTGCGCGCCCAGATCGAACCCATCCACGAGGTGGTGCGCCTGCTCGGCTGGCCGGTGCTGGAAGTGCCCGGCATCGAGGCCGACGACGCCATCGGCACCCTGGCCCGCCTGGGTGCCGAGAGCGGCCACGCGGTGGTCATCTCCACCGGCGACAAGGACATGGCCCAGCTGGTGACGCCGCACGTCACGCTGGTGAACACCATGAGCAACGAGTGGCTCGACGAGGCGGGCGTAGCGGCCAAGTTCGGCGTGCCGCCCAACCGCATCATCGACTACCTCACCCTCATCGGCGACACGGTCGACAACGTGCCCGGGGTCGACAAGGTGGGGCCCAAGACAGCGGTGAAATGGCTGGCCGAACACGATTCGCTGGCCGGCGTGGTGGCCGCCGCCGACAGCATCAAGGGTGTGGCGGGCGAGAACCTGCGCAAGGCGCTCGACTGGTTGCCCCTGGGCCGCCGACTCATCACCATCAAGCTCGACTGCGACTTGGGCGCCCATCTGCCCGACTGGCCGGGCGAAGCTGCGCTCGCGGCCCTGGCGCTCAAGCCCATCGACAAGCCCGGTCTCTTGGAGTTCTACATCCGCAAGGGCTTCAAGAGCTGGCGCAAGAAGCTGGAGGACGAACTCGGCGCGACAGCCGAGGTGGCGGCAACAGCCGCAACAGCGGCCGTGGGTACCGCGGCAGGTGCGGGCACCATGATGTCCGGCACCGCGGACCTGTTCGGTGATGCACCGGCCCAACCTCAGGCCTCCGCCGCCTCGGCCCCAGGCCTTTCGGGCGCTGCCACACCGGCGCAGGCAACATTGGCGCCGGCTGCAGCACCCGCCCCCACCGGCCTGGCCCACGACTACCAGACCATCACCAGCTGGGAGGCTTTCGATGCCTGGTTCAAACGCCTGAAGTCCGCCGAGCTGGTGGCGCTGGACACCGAGACCGACAGCCTCGAACCGCTGCGCGCGCGCATCGTCGGCCTGAGTTTTGCCGTGGAACCGGGCGAGGCCTGCTACATCCCGCTGACCCACGACTACCCCGGCGCACCCGAGCAGCTGCCGCTGGAAGAGGTGCTGTCCAGGCTCAAGCCCTGGCTCGAAGACGAGGCGGCGGCCAAGCTGGGCCAGAACATCAAGTACGACAGCCATGTGTTCGCCAACCACGGCATCGACGTGCGGGGCTACACCCACGACACCCTGCTGCAGAGCTACGTGCTCGAAGCCCATCGCCCGCACAGCCTGGAAAGCCTGGCCGAGCGCCACCTGCAGCGCAAGGGCTTGAGCTACGAGGACGTGGCCGGCAAGGGCGTGAACCAGATCAAGTTCAGCCAGGTGGCGGTCGACACGGCGACGAAGTATTCGGGCGAAGACAGCGAGATGACGCTGCAGGTGCACGAGACCCTGTGGCCGCGCCTGTTGCCCGAGCCCGGCCTGCTGCGTGTGTACCGCGACATCGAGATGCCCACGTCGAAGGCGCTGATGCGCATCGAGAGCCATGGTGTGTTGATCGACGTGGTGGTGCTGGCCAAACAAAGCCACGAGATCGCCCAACGCATGATGGCGCTCGAAGCCGAAGTGCATCAGCTGGCCGGCCAGCCCTTCAACCTGGCCTCACCCAAGCAGATCGGCGAGATCCTGTTCACCAAGCTGGGCCTGCCGGTCAAGAAGAAAACCGCTTCTGGCGCACCCAGCACCGACGAGGAAGTGCTGCAGGAGCTGGCCGCCGATTACCCGCTGCCCGCGCGCCTGCTGGAGCACCGCAGCCTGGCCAAGCTCAAGGGCACGTATACCGACAAGCTGCCGCTGATGGTGAACCCGGCCACCGGGCGTGTGCACACCAACTATGCCCAGGCCGTGGCCATCACCGGTCGGCTGGCGAGCAACGACCCGAACCTGCAGAACATTCCCATCCGCACGGCCGAAGGCCGGCGCGTGCGCGAGGCCTTCATCGCCCCGCCCGGCCACAAGCTGCTGAGTGCCGACTACTCGCAGATCGAGCTGCGCATCATGGCCCACATCAGCGGTGATGCCAGCCTGCGCCGCGCCTTCACCGAAGGCCTGGACGTGCACCGGGCGACGGCGGCCGAAGTGTTCAACATCACGCCCGACGAAGTCAGCAGCGAGCAGCGGCGATATGCCAAGACCATCAACTTCGGCCTGATCTACGGCATGGGCGCCTTTGGCCTGGCGCAGAGCCTGGGCATCGAGGCCAAGGCGGCGCGCGACTACATCGATCGGTACTTCGCGCGTTACCCCGACGTGAAACGCTACATGGACGAGACCAAGGCCAGCGCCGCAGCCAACGGTTATGTCGAGACGCTGTTCGGCCGGCGCATCGAGCTGCCCGAAATCCGCGGCGGCAACGGCCCGCGCCGTGCGGGCGCCGAGCGCCAGGCCATCAACGCACCCATGCAGGGCACGGCGGCCGACCTCATCAAGCTGGCCATGCTGGCGGTGCAACGTGCCATCGACGACGAAGGCCGCGCCAGCCGCATCATCATGCAGGTGCACGATGAACTGGTGCTCGAAGTGCCCGACGACGAACTGGATTGGGCGCGCGAGGCCGTGCCGCGCCTGATGGCGGGTGTGGCCGAGCTCAGCGTGCCGCTGCTGGCCGAGGTGGGCGTGGGCGCCAACTGGGAAGAGGCTCACTGAGATGGCATTGATCAACTGCGTGGCCTACCGCGAGGGCCACAAGCTGGCCGACATCACGGTGGCGCAGATCAGCGACCACCTGGCCATGCCGGACTGTCTGGTCTGGGTGGCAATGCGCGACGCCAGCGACGACGAACTCGCCACCATGCAGGAGGAGTTCGGCCTGCATGACCTGGCGGTCGAAGACGCCCGACACGGTCATCAGCGCCCCAAGATCGACGAATACGGCCACACGCTGTTCGCCGTGATGCACCTGATCGAGGTGACACCCACCGACGAACTCAAGGTCGGCGAGGTGCACGTGTTCGTCGGTCCCAACTTCGTGCTGTCGGTGCGCAAGCGCAGCGGCGTGGGTTTCCTGGGGGTGCGCCAGCGCTGCGAGCGTGAGCCGCACCTGCTCAAGCAGGGCTCGGGCTTCGTCTTCTACGCCTTGATGGACGCGGTGGTGGACCGCTACTTTCCGCTCATCGACGAACTGGAAACCGAACTCGAAGGCATCGAGGAGCAGATCTTCGAACGTGGCGCCGGGCGCGAGAACATCCAGCACCTGTATGCCCTGAAACGCAAGGTCACCGTGCTGCGTCATGCCGTGGTGCCGCTGATGGACGCCTCGGGCAAGCTGCACGGCGGGCGGGTGCCGTCAGCCTGCGCCAACAGCGGCGAGTACTTTCGCGACGTCTATGACCACCTGGTGCGCATCACCACCAGCCTGGACAGCATGCGCGACACCATCGCCACGGCCATCCAGGTCAACCTGTCCATGACGACGATCGAAGAGTCCGAAGTCACCAAACGCCTGGCCGCCTGGGCCGGCATTTTTGCCGCCGCCACGGCGTTTGCCGGCATCTGGGGCATGAACTTCGACGCCATGCCCGAGCTGAAGTGGCGCTGGGGCTACCCCTTCGCCCTGGGCGTGATCAGCGCGACCTGCGGCTTTCTCTACTGGCGGTTCAAGAAGCTGGGGTGGTTGTAGCTTGTGATCACTGCATCACCGGCACGCTGCGCAGCGCCTTGACGGCGCCGGCGCCGATAGAGGCGCCGAAACGTTTGGCCAGGCGTTCGGCGACGTTTTCCTTGGGTGTGTAGTCGATCACGTCCTCGGCCTTCACCACTTCGCGGGCGACGAAGTCGAGGTTGCCGAAACCGTCGGCCAGGCCGAGCTTGACGGCTTCTTCGCCGTTCCAGAACAGGCCGCTGAAGGTGTCGCGGTTTTCCTTCAGGCGATCACCGCGGCCTTCACGCACGACCTTGATGAACTGCTGGTGGATCTGGTCGAGCATGGCCTGGGCGAGGGCCTGCTGGCGCGGGCTGACGGGCGAGAAGGGGTCGAGCATGCCCTTGTTGTCGCCGGCGGTGACGAGGCGGCGTTCGACGCCGAGTTTGCTCATCAGGCCGGTGAAGCCGAAGCTGTCCATCAACACGCCGATGGAGCCGACGATCGAGGCCTTGTCGACATAGATCTCGTCGGCCGCCACGGCCACGTAGTAGGCGCCCGAGGCGCAGGCCTCCTCGACGACGACGTAGACCTTCTTGCCATGTTTGGCTTTCAGGCGCCGGATCTCGTCATTGATGATGCCGCTTTGCACCGGGCTGCCGCCGGGTGAATTGATGCGGATGACGACCGCCTGGGCGCCTGCGTCCTCGAAGGCGTTCTTCAGGCCCGCGATCATGTTCTCTGCGCTGGCTTCGGATTCGGAAGAGATTTCGCCGCGCAATTCGACCAGCGCGGTGTGTGGCCCGGTTGGTACCGCACCCTGGTCGGCCCGGTTCACCAGCGCCCAGGCGATGACGGCGAACACCGCCAACCAGGCGATACGAAAGACGAAGCGGGTGCGCTGGCTGCGTGCGCGGTCGCGCATGTACTCGCGGGCGAACTGCTCGACGAGTGTCTCGAAGGCCGGCCGGCCAGCGGCCTGTGACGCACTGGTGCCGGTGGCGGGTTTGGCCGGTGAGGGCGGTGGACCGGCGTCCGGCGGGGGCGCGGGCAGGGAGGAATAGGGATCGGGAATCTCGTTGCTCATGATGCGTGCCGCGGCAGTTGGGCGGCCAAGGTGGGGCCGCTCGCTTCAGTCGGCAAATGCCGGGCGGAAGCGGTCGGAAGGATACCAATACACCTGTCCATCCCGCTCCTCGACGCGCAATGGCATGAGGCGTGCACCGGCGCAGGGTCCGCCGACACACAAGCCGTCGGTGGGGTGATAGACAGCGCCGTGCATGCTGCAGACGATGTAGTGGCGGCTGTCGTCGAAGAACTCGCCGGGCTGCCAATCCATCTCGGTCGGCACATGGGCACAGCGATTGACGTAGGCCGCCAGTTGGCCTTCATACCGCAGCACGAAGCCTCGCACCGGCCGGCCGAATTCGATCATGTCGAAGACGTGGGCGCGGCCACTGTCCAGCAGCTCGGCGGACGGGCACAGCTTGACCGGGGCCGACATGTCGATCTCCCGTCAGGCCGGCCGCAGCAGCAACTCGCGCAGTTCGGCCACATTGCGTGCCACAGCCAGAGGTGTCAGGGCCTGCAGCGCCTCATGGGGATGAGCACCGTAGGACACACCGATGGCGGCGGTGCCGGCATTGGCGGCGAGCTGCAGGTCGTGCGTGGTGTCGCCGATCATCAACGTGCGGTCGGGTTCGACGCCGAGTTCGGCCATCAGCTCGTGCAGCATCTGCGGGTGCGGCTTGCTCGCGGTCTCGTCGGCGGTGCGGGTGGCGTCGAACATGTCGCGCAGTTCGCTGCTGTCGAGTGCCGAGTTCAGCCCCAGCCGGCTCTTTCCGGTGGCCACACCCAGCCAGTGCTGGCGCTGCTTGAGTTCGACGAGCAATTCGGACACACCGTCGAACAGGGTGATGGCGTGCTGGTCGGCAAAGTAGTGGTGGCGGTAGCGTCGTGCCAGCTCGGGGTAACGCTCGGGCGCCAGGCCGGGCGCGGCATGCGACAGGGCGTCGTTCAGCCCCAGGCCGATGACGTAGGCGGCGTCGCTGTGGCTGGGCACGGTGATGCCCAGGTCGCGGCAGGCCTGCTGGATGCAACCGGCGATCAGGGCGGTCGAGTCGAACAAGGTGCCGTCCCAGTCGAAGACGATGAGGTCGTAGCGGCGCGAGGTCATGCAGTTGGGCTGCGGGCGGCGCAGCGGTTGGGTGTCTCTGGGGCGACGCCTCTGAGGCGGCGTGATCGGGCGGCTGGCACGGGCAGTTGGGATCGAGCTCGAGGGCTGGGCGTCAGGCAGGTCAGGCGATTCAAGCGGCACGGCCCGGCAGGGCGGGGTGGTCGAGTTGGCTCAGGCGGTCGAGCAGGCCCTGGCAGTCGGGCGGCAAGGCGGCGTCGAGGGTGACCTGACCACCAGTGGCCGGGTGGGTGAAGCCCAGTCGCCGCGCATGCAGGAACATACGCTCGAAGCGCAGCCGCGGCTGCCCCGGCGCCGCGCCCGCCAGACCGCTGCGCGCCAGCTCGTGATTGAGCGCGAAGTCGCCGTATTTGTCGTCCCCCACGATCGGGTGGCCGGCATGCTGAAGATGTACCCGAATCTGGTGGGTGCGCCCGGTCTTGATGGTGACGTCGAGCAGCGCGTAGCCGTCGAACTGCCGCACCAGCTTGACCAGCGTGATGGCGCGCAGGCCGGTTTCCTCGTCGTCACCCTCGGCCCGTTTGCGCGCCGAGGTGGCTCCGGTGGGCGGGCGGGTGTCGCCCGGCGCCAGCACCCGCACGTGGCGTTCGCCGTTGGCGTCCAGCGTCTTGACCAGGGTCTGGTCGATGCGGCGCAGCTCGGCCGGCCAGCTGCCGATCACCAGCGCGGCGTAGGTCTTGTCGGTCTGGCGCTGGCGGAACTGCTCCTGCAGCGCAGTGAGCGCGCTGCGTTTCTTGGCCAGCAGCAGGATGCCCGAGGTCTCCTTGTCGAGCCGGTGCACCAGTTCCAGAAATTTCGCCTGCGGCCGCGCCCGGCGCATCTGCTCGATCACGCCGAAGGCCACGCCCGAGCCACCGTGCACCGCCACGCCGGCGGGCTTGGCGATGGCGATGAGGTGCTCGTCTTCGAGCAGCAGCGGGAACTCGCGCCCAGGCACCGCCCGTTCGGCCGCCACGTCGGGTTCACTCAGGCGCAGCGGTGGCACGCGGATGTCGTCACCCGTGGCCACGCGGGTCTCGGCGCTGGCGCGGCCCTTGTTCACCCGCACCTCGCCGCTGCGGATGATGCGGTAGACCAGGGTCTTGGGCGCACCCTTGAGCTCACGCAGCAGGAAGTTGTCCAGTCGTTGGCCGTCCGAACCTTCGTCCACCGTCAGATGGCGGACCGAGGCGGCTGCTGGGCCGGCTGGCATGGCAGCGGGTGGTGCCGCCTGCTGCGAGAGCTTCGGCGACTGCGCCGCAGGCGGCCGGGATAGCCTCGCCGATGTGGCTGCGGGGGTGCCGGCGGACGACCGGCTGTTGCCTTTCGCCATCGCTGGACCTGCCCCTATAATGAACTTCACCACGTTGGCGCTGTAAGTATTTGATTTGCCTGAGTTTAGCGGGCAGCTTCAAGTAGACGCAGCGCAGGTGGTTGCGCCAGGCGAGGCTCAGGCCGCGCCGGCACCAAGAGTTGATGCAGTGTGTCGCCCGGTCATGGTGCTGCGCCCCCAGGTGGCGCGGCGGATGGTGAGGCGATACACCAGAGTCCACGCTGAAAGAGCCCGAGACAAGATTTTTAGGTCGCAGAGCAGATCTGCGGAGCACCTCGGTGTGCGGGTGATCGTTCCCCGCGCGCCAGCGCCGCATGCCTGAGCTGCAACCCGCGTCTGATGTCAGACGCAAGCGTCATGTTTGCAGATTCCACCTACCTCCCGGTTGCCCCACGAGCGCTCGCTGACGCGACGTGCTCGCAAGTCGCCCCCGCCCCACGCGCTTTGCTTGCAGCGGCCTTGTGCCCCTGCCTGTCGATGGCGCGCCGGCTCGGCGACGGCATCCGCCGCACACACTAGGCCCCGGTTGCAGCCCTGCTGCGCACGCGCAGCGTCTTGCTGTCCCGGCGCCTGGTAGCCACGGCGAACCGTCGGTCGTAGAGGAAACCCTGTCGCATCACGCTGCGTCGACGCAGCCGCCCGCGCCAACGCCGCAAGGTGGTGCCAGCCCGTCTGGCACTTCTTGCGGTCCAGGGCGATCGCTTCCCGGCTCCCCCAGCATGGCTTCGTGCATCTGATCCAGCTGTCTGCCTCGCGGCAGGCGGCTGTTTGTTTGCATCGCGCCGCAAGCTGTCCCCCCGTGGGCGTTTGCGACGCAAGGAGTTCGCATGAAACGCATGCTGATCAACGCCACGCAGCCCGAAGAGCGCCGCCTGGCCATCGTCGACGGACAAAAACTCGTCGACTTCGAAACCGAGATCGAAGGGCGCGAACAGCGCAAGGGCAATATCTACAAGGCCGTCGTCACACGCGTCGAGCCGTCGCTGGAAGCCTGCTTCGTCGACTACGGTGAAGACCGCCACGGCTTTTTGCCGTTCAAGGAAATCTCGCGCCAGTATTTCAAGGACGGCGTCGAGGTGCGCAGCGCGCGCATTCAAGATGTGATCAAGGAAGGCCAGGAACTGCTGGTCCAGGTCGAGAAGGAAGAACGCGGCAACAAGGGCGCGGCACTCACCACCTTTGTCAGCATGGCCGGGCGTTACCTGGTGCTCATGCCCAACAACCCGCGCGGCGGCGGCGTGAGCCGGCGCATCGAGGGTGAGGAGCGCGAGGAGCTGAAAGACGCGCTCGACCAGCTCGAATACCCCAAGGGCATGAGCCTGATCGCACGCACCGCGGGCATCGGCCGCTCGGCCGTCGAACTGCAGTGGGACTTGAACTACATGCTCAAGCTCTGGACGGCGATCGACGACGCGTCCAAGGCCGGCAAGGGCGCCTACCTGATCTATCAAGAGTCCTCGCTCGTCATCCGCGCCATCCGCGACTACTTCACCGCGGACGTGGGCGAGATCCTGATCGACACCGACGACATCTACGATCAGGCCAAGCAGTTCATGAACCACGTGATGCCGGAATCGGCCAATCGCGTGAAGCGTTATCGCGACGACGCGCCGCTGTTCAGCCGCTTCCAGATCGAGCACCAGATCGAGACGGCGTTTGCACGCACGGTGAACCTGCCCTCGGGCGGCGCCATCGTCATCGACCACACCGAAGCGCTGGTGGCGATCGACATCAACTCGGCGCGTTCCACCCGTGGTGGTGACATCGAGGAAACCGCCACCCGCACCAACCTCGAAGCGGCCGACGAGATCGCCCGCCAGGCACGCCTGCGTGACCTGGGCGGCCTGATCGTGGTCGATTTCATCGACATGGAAGAGAGCAAGAACCGCCGCGAAGTGGAGCAACGCCTGCGCGACGCGCTGCGTTTCGACCGCGCGCGGGTGCAGTTCAGCTCCATCAGCAAGTTCGGCCTGCTCGAGATGAGCCGCCAGCGCCTGCGCCCGGCGCTGAGCGAAGGCAGCCACATCACCTGCCCGCGCTGCAACGGCACCGGCCACATCCGCGACACCGAGTCGAGTGCGCTGCAGATCCTGCGCATCATTCAAGAGGAGTCGATGAAGGAAAACACCGCCGCCGTGCACGTGCAGGTGCCGGTGGAGGTGGTGAGTTTCCTGCTCAACGAGAAGCGCACCGAGATCACCAAGATCGAACTCAAGCAGCGCACCACCGTGCTGCTCGTGCCCAACAAGCACCTCGAGACGCCCAACTACAAGCTCGAACGTCTGCGTCATGACGATCCGCGGCTGGAGAACATCCAGGCCAGCTACACCATGATCGAGGAGCCCGAGGACGAGACCGCCATCACCCGGCGCGAGAAGGCCAAGCCCAAGCAGGAGCCGGTCATCAAGGGTGTGTTGCCCGACCAGCCCGCACCGGCCAAGCCCGAACCCAAGCCGGCGCCCGAACCCAAGGCCGCACCGGCCGCACGTGCCCCGGCGCCTGTGGTGGCACCTGTTGCACCGGCTCGCCCGGCGCCTGCGTCCGCACCTGCCGCCAGTGGTGGTTTCTTCGGCTGGGTGAAGAGCCTGTTCGGCGCCCCGGCACCTGCTCCGACTCCGGTGGCGCCCGCCGCTGCACCGGCAGCGACGCCGCCTGCCGATGCCAAGCCGGCCCGCAGGGACGGCCGGCCTGAACGTGGCGAACGCGGCGAAGGCCGTGGTGGTGAAGCCCGCTCCGAAGGTCGCGGTGAGGGTGAAGGCGGCCGCGGCCGCGGCAACCGTCGCAACGACCGTGGTGGTGAACGGTCAGGAGAACGCGCAGGCGAGCGCGGTGGCGATCGTCCGCCGCGTGGTGATCGTGCCGAACGGGCTGAACGCGCTGAGCGCACCGACCGCGCTGGAGCCGCCGGCGGCGAGGGCCGCGCCCCGGCCGTCGCAGCCGGCGCCGGTGAACCCCGCGCTGACTCACGCGGCGAGCGCGACAGCAACCGCGCCGCCCGCCAGGCTGAGCGCCGTGGTGAACGTGGCAATGATCGTCCGACCGAACGTGCCCCTGGCGACGACGCGCCGCGTGGCTCGCGTCGCAACACGCCCGCCGCCGCCGTGGCCGACGCCTCGGCAGAACGCAGTGCCGAGTCCCTGGCCCCTGCCAGCGGCGAGGCGCCGGTCTACCGTCCGTACGAACCGCGTGGTGATGTCACCGCTCGTGCCGAGACCGGCGGCGACGCCCCGGCCGGCGACCCGGCCACCTCGGCCATGGTGACGGCGCCCGACAGCCCCGAAGCCGCCGCCGAGCGTGAAGCCGGCAAACGTCGCCGTCGTGGTGGCCGTGGCCGGCGTGACCGCGAGGAAGGCCGCGAAGGTGGGGACGCTGGCGCTGGTGATGCCGGCGCTGAAGCGCCCGTGGCCGAAGCTGCCGCCGCGCCCGGCGACACCCCCCGTGCCACTGCCGCACAGGCCGCGGTGCCGGGTGAAGTGCGTGCCGCCGAGTTCGACGACGGCGCCACACCCGAAGCGGACGAAGCCCGCGACGAAAGCCGCCGCCGCCGTCGTGGTGGCCGCCGTGACCAGGCCGAAGGTGAAGCCGGTGCCGATGGCGCCGCCCATGCACCGGTGGGTCAGGACGTCATGGCGCCCGCGGCCATCAGCCCGGCGGTCGTCGACGTGGCCCCTCAGGCCGCCGCGCCGGTGCTGGCCGCCGCAGCCGCAGTGGCCGCCGCCCCCGCACCCGCTGCCGTGCCGATCGTGCAACCCTACGTGCTGGCGCTGGGCGACCTGCAGCAGATCGCCCAGGCCGCCGGACTCGAATGGGTCAACAGTGATGCGGACAAGGTGAGTGCGGTGCAGGCCGCCATCGCCGCCGAACCGGCGCCGATCCGTGTGCCACGTGTCATCACCCCGGTCGTGCTGCCGGACGACGGCCCGCTGGTGCTGGTCGAGACACGCCGTGATCTGAGCGCGCTGCACCTGCCTTTCGACACCACGTCGTCGAGGCCAGGCGCCGCAGTAAGAAAAACGGGTCGCCCCTCGCGGTGGCGACCCGAACTGGTGGAGTCCCTCAACTCCGGCAAACCCCGGGCTGAGCGCCGCTGGCCTCAGCCCCTCGCGGCGACCTCAGGGTCGCCGTTTTCATTGGGCGGCGCGATGTGCGCCGCCCGCAGGATCAACGCGCCTTGCCGGCCTTCCAGGCGTTCAGCAGCGAGTCGTAGGCGATCGTTTCACCCTTGGGCTTTTCGTTGGCCAGCTTCTTCCAGGGGGCGGCCTTGTCGCTCAACCACTTGTTCGGGTCACCCTTGGCGTTCAGCTTGGGCGCGCACTTGGCCATGCCAGCGCGTTCCAGACGGGCCATCACCTGGTCCATCTCGTCAGCCAGGTTGTCCATCGCGCCCTGCGGGGTCTTTTCACCCGTCACGGCCTGGGCCACGTTCTTCCACCACAGCTGGGCCAGCTTGGGGTAGTCGGGCACGTTGGTGCCGGTGGGCGACCAGGCCACGCGGGCCGGGCTGCGGTAGAACTCGACCAGGCCGCCGAGCTTGGGCGCCAGGTCGGTCATGGCCTTGCTCTGGATGTCGGACTCGCGGATCGGCGTCAGGCCCACCGTGGTCTTCTTCAGGCTGGTGGTCTTGGCGGTCACGAACTGGGCGTAGAGCCAGGCGGCGGCCGTCTTGTTGGCGTCGTGGTCCTTGAAGAAGGTCCAGCTGCCGACGTCCTGGTAGCCGTTCTGCATGCCCTGTTTCCAGTACGGGCCGTTCGGGCCGGGCGCCATGCGCCACTTGGGTGTGCCGTCGGCGTTGACCACCGGCAGGCCTGCCTTGGTCATGTCGGCGGTGAAGGCGGTGTACCAGAAGATCTGCTGCGCGATCTGGCCCTGGGCCGGCACCGGGCCGGCTTCACCGAAGGTCATGCCGGTGGCTTCCTTCGGGGCGTATTTCTTCATCCAGTCGACGTACTTGGTGAGTGCGTAGACGGCTGCCGGCGAGTTGGTGGCACCACCACGGGCTACCGAGGCGCCCACCGGTGTGCACTTGTCGGCCGCCACGCGGATGCCCCATTCGTCGATCGGCACGCCGTTGGGTGCGCCGATGTCGGCCGTGCCGGCCATCGACAACCAGGCGTCTGTGAAGCGCCAGCCCAGCGACGGATCCTTCTTGCCGTAGTCCATGTGGCCGTAGATGGCCTTGCCGTCGATGTTCTTCACGTCATTGGTGAAGAACTCGGCGATGTCCTCGTAGGCGCTCCAGTTGAGCGGCACACCCAGGTCATAGCCGAACTTGGCCTTGAACTTGTCCTTCAGGTCCTGCCTGGCGAACAGGTCGGCGCGGAACCAGTACAGGTTGGCGAACTGCTGGTCGGGCAATTGGTAGAGCTTGCCGTCCGGCGCGGTCGTGAACTTGGTGCCGATGAAGTCCTTGATGTCGATGCCGGGGTTGGTGTACTCCTTGCCCGCGCCGCTCATGTAGTCGGTCAGGTTGAGGATCTTGCCGTAGCGGTAGTGGGTACCGATCAGGTCGGAGTCACTGATCCAGCCGTCGTAGATCGACTTGCCCGACTGCATCGAGGTCTGCAGCTTCTCGACCACGTCGCCTTCCTGGATCAGGTCGTGCTTGACGGTGATGCCGGTGATCTCGGCAAAGGCCTTGGCCAGCGTCTTGGACTCGTATTCATGGGTGGTGATCGTCTCCGACACCACGCTGATCTCCTTCACACCCTTGGCTTGCAGCTTCTTGGCCGCGTCGATGAACCACTTCATCTCGGCCGTCTGCTGGGCCTTGCTCAGCGTGCTGGGCTGGAACTCGCTGTCGATCCATTTCTTGGCTTCGGCTTCGCCGGCCCAGGCGCCGTGGCTGGCCAGGCTGGCTGCAGCGGCAAGGGCGAGCGCGGTGTAACGCATCTTCATTCGTGTCTCCTCTAGGCGCTTCCCCGAGTGTCTGGATGGCACGGCCCCGGGGAAGCACCGGGCCGGATCCTTGATGTCTAAGGTTTGCTGGTGTCAGCCCTTGGTGAGCACGAAGCCCAGCAGAACCATCGAGGCGACGAAGCTGAACCAGATGCTCGGGTCCTGCTCGAGGTTGAACCAGGCGGCGAACTTGCCGGACAAGCCGACGTAGATCAGGTTCAGGTAGGCCGCACTCAGCAAGCCGATGAACAGGCGGTCGCCGCGTGTGGTGGCGATCGGCAGAAAACCCTTGCGCAGCGTGGTCGGGCTCTTGATCTCCCAGATCGTCATGCCCACCAGCATCATTGCGATGCAAATGAAGAACACCGCCACGGGCAGGGTCCAGGCCATCCACTCAAACATGCAGCACTCCTTGATCGAAGACGCCCAGCCCCCGAGGGGGGCGAACGTCGTATGCAGCGGCCGGAGGCACCATCACACCCGGCCCATCGCAAAACCTTTGGCGATGTAGTGCCGCACGAACCAGATCACGATCGCGCCCGGCACGATGGTCAGCACACCCGCCGCTGCCAGCGTTGCCCAGTCCATGCCGCTGGCGCTCACGGTGCGCGTCATCGTCGCCACGATGGGCTTGGCGTTCACGCTGGTGAGCGTGCGTGCCAGCAGCAGTTCGACCCAGCTGAACATGAAACAGAAGAACGCCGCCACGCCCACACCGGCCTTGATGAGCGGGATGAAGATGGTGACGAAGAAGCGCGGAAAGCTGTAGCCGTCGATGTAGGCCGTCTCGTCGATCTCGCGCGGTATGCCACTCATGAAACCTTCGAGGATCCACACCGCCAGCGGCACGTTGAACACCAGGTGCGCCAACGCCACGGCGAGGTGGGTATCCATCAAGCCCACGGTGGTGTAGAGCTGGAAGAAAGGCAACAGGAACACCGCTGGCGGTGTCATGCGGTTGGTCAGCAGCCAGAAGAAGACGTGTTTGTCACCCAGGAAGCTGTAGCGGCTGAAGGCATAGGCCGCAGGCAGCGCCACGGTGATCGAGATCACCGTGTTGATGGCCACGTAGATCAGGCTGTTGATGTAGCCCGAGTACCAGGACACGTCGGTGAAGATGGTTGCGTAGTTGGCCCAGGTGAAGTGCTGCGGCCACAGCGCAAACTGCGACAGGATCTCCTCGTTCGTCTTGAACGACATCGTCACCATCCAGTAGATGGGCAGGATGGCGAAGATCATGTAGACGATCAGGAAGATCGTGCGCTTCTGGAAGGGCTGCTTGTTCGGGTCACTCATGGCCACCCTCCTTGTCTGCCGTGCCGACACGCTGCATCCAGTTGTAGAGGATGAAACACAGCAGCAGGATGATGAGGAAATAGATCAGCGAGAAGGCCGCCGCCGGACCCAGGTCGAACTGGCCGACGGCCTTCTGCGTCAGGTACTGGCTCAGGAAGGTGGTGGCATTGCCGGGGCCGCCGCCGGTGAGCACGAAGGGCTCGGTGTAGATCATGAAGCTGTCCATGAAACGCAGCAGCACGGCGATCATCAACACGCCGCGCATCTTGGGCAGCTGGATGTAGCGAAACACCGCCAGCTTGCTGGCACCGTCGATGCGGGCCGCCTGGTAGTAGGCATCGGGGATGCTGCGCAGGCCGGCGTAACACAGCAGGGCGACGAGTGGAGTCCAGTGCCACACGTCCATGACGAGCACTGTCATCCAGGCGTCGCTGGCATTGCCGGTGTAGCTGTAGTCGATGCCCAGCGCCTGCAGCGTGGCGCCCATCAGGCCGATGTCGGCGCGGCCGTAGATCTGCCAGATGGTGCCGACCACGTTCCAGGGGATCAGCAGCGACAGCGCCACGATCACCAGCGTGGCACTGGCTTTCCAGCCGGTGGCTGGCATCGACAGGGCGAGCAGGATGCCCAGCGGAATCTCGACCAGCAGCACCGCCAGCGAGTAGGTGATCTGCCGGCCGAGTGCGGCATGCAGGTCCTCGTCGCGCATCACCGAGGCGAACCATTCGGTGCCGACGAACACACGCCGCTCGGGCGAGATGATGTCCTGCACCGAGTAGTTCACCACCGTCATCAGCGGCAGGATGGCCGAGAAGGCCACACAAATGAACACCGGCAGGATGAGCAACCAGGCCTTCTGGTTGACCGGCTTGTTCGTGCTGCTCATGTGATCAGCTCCTCGTTGCGATAGAAGCAGCTGTGTTCGTTCAGCAGGCTCAGCCACACCGTCGCACCCGGGGCAGGCAGCTCGGCATCGGGCGCCAGGCGGGCCTTGACCTGGTGTTCACCGAGCTGGGCGGTGAGCATCCAGTAGGTGCCGATGTCCTGGCGGCGCTGCAGCACGGCGGGCAGGGCGCCCGGTGTGTTGGCCGCCGCCATCTGCACGTATTCGGGCCGGATGCCCATGCGCAATTCACCGTCGGGCAGGCTGGTGTGACCCGCGGGCAGATCGAGCTGGTAGCTGCCCAGGCTGATGCGCAGCCCGAACGACCGCACCGGCAGGAAGTTCATGCCCGGCGAGCCGATGAAATGGCCCACGAACGTGTGCGCCGGTCGCTCGAACAGCGCCTCGGGTGAACCGAGCTGCACCACGCGGCCGCGCGTCATCACCACCACGTGTTCGGCAAAGGTGAGGGCCTCGACCTGGTCGTGGGTCACGTAGATCAGCGTGAGCTTCAACTCATGGTGGATCTGCTTGAGCTTGCGCCGCAGTTGCCACTTGAGGTGCGGGTCGATCACGGTGAGCGGTTCGTCGAACAACACGGCCGCCACGTCGGGGCGCACCAGGCCACGGCCCAGCGAGATCTTCTGCTTCTGGTCTGCCGCCAGGCCGGCCGCACGCATGTCGAGCTGATGGCTCATCTCGAGCATCTCGGCGATCTGGCCCACGCGCGCCTTGATCTGCGCTGCGGGCACCTTGCGGTTCTTGAGCGGAAAGGCCAGGTTCTCGGCCACCGTCATGGTGTCGTAGATGACCGGAAACTGGAACACCTGGGCGATGTTGCGTTGCTGCGGCGTGGCGCGGGTGGTGTCGACGCCGTCGAACAACACCGTGCCGCTGGACGGCACGAGCAGGCCCGACATGATGTTGAGCATGGTCGTCTTGCCGCAGCCCGAGGGGCCGAGCAGGGCGTAGGCGCCGCCGTCCGAAAAGCTCATCTTGAGCGGCAGCAGCGCGTAGTCGGCGTCGTCCTTGGGGTCGGACTTGTAGCTGTGCGCCAGGTCGAGGTCGATGCGGGCCATCAGTGTGACCCTCCGCTGCTGTTGCGCGCCGGCGCGGTGAGCAACTTGCCGGCGGCGTCGAAGGCATAGACCTGCGCCGGGTCGACATGCAGCGTCACCGCGGCACCGAGCTGGAAGTCGTGCACACCGGTGAGCTGGGCGACGACTTCGCCGACCAGCGTCTTCACGTGCACGAAGGTGTCCGAGCCCGAGATTTCGGCCAGCTCCACCACACCCGACAGCGCCACGTCGCCGGGCCTAGACCGCACCCGCAAGGCGCTGGCGCGTATGCCCAGCGTCAGCGCACGTGTGGCATGGTCCGGCAAGGCCAGCGCCAGCAGAGGCCCACCGGTCAGGCGCGCCCCACCGGCCGCCACTTCGCCGGCCAGCAGGTTCATGGGCGGGTCACTGAAGGCGCGTGCCACACGGATCGATGCCGGCGCATGGAACACGTCGGCCGTGGGCCCGTACTGCAGCAGTTCACCCGCGTCCATCACCGCGGTGTAGCCACCCAGCAGCAGGGCTTCGGCCGGTTCGGTGGTGGCGTAGACGACGGTCGAGTCGCCGCTGGCGAACAGCTGGCTGAGCTCTTCGCGCAGTTCCTCGCGCAGCTTGTAGTCGAGGTTGACGAGAGGTTCATCGAGCAGCATCAGCGGTGCGGCCTTGGCCAGCGCACGCGCCAGCGCCACACGTTGCTGCTGGCCACCCGACAACTCCGCCGGCAGGCGATCCAGGAATATCTCGATGTGCAGCTTCTTCGCGATTTCGCGCACCCGCTGCTCGATGTGGGCCTCGCGCCGGAGCTTGAGCGGCGAGGCGATGTTGTCGTAGACCGTGAACGACGGATAGTTGATGAACTGCTGGTAGACCATGGCCACATTGCGTTCACGCACCGGCACGCCGGTGACGTCGATGCCGTCGACCTTGACGCGGCCTTGTGTGGGCAGATCGAGCCCGGCCATCAGCCGCATCAGGGTGGTCTTGCCGGCCTGGGTGGCGCCGAGCAGCACGGTCACCGCGCCCGCCTGGGGTTGCAGATCCATGGCATACAGCCAGTCGGCAGGTCCGACCTTCTTGCTGATGCCCTCCAGAGCCAGCTTCATCGAGCGACCTCTCGGTTGGGGGACAGGGGGTGTGGTGGGGCGGCAGTGTCGGCGCCGCCAAGGCTGGTGGGGGGGCTGGCTTTCCCTCGCACCGCGGGCGATCCGTTTGCTGCCGGTTGTCGCTGCATCCAGTCGGTCACGGCGGCTCGGTCAGCCTCGCTGTAGTGCAGTCCAAGCTTGCTGCGGCGCCACAGGACGTCGTCGCCGCTCACGGCCCACTCATGTTGCTGCTGGTAGCGCAGCTCGGCCTCGAACAGGCCGGGTGCCACCTCGGCGCCCAGGTCGGCCAGCGACAGCGCCATGCCGATGACGGCGCCCACCTGGGCGCCATAAGCCCGCGCCAGGCGGCGCGCGAGTGCGACGGGCAACCAGGGGTGGCGCAGGCAGACGGCCTGCACCAGGCGTGTGAAGTCGCTGTCGGGGCGCAGCGCCGAGCCGATCCAGGGCACCAGGTCGCCGCCGGGCAGAAAGGCGCCGTGTGTCCAGTGGCTGCGGCGTTCACCCAGCATGCGGCCGATCTCGTCGGCGGCATCTTCGGCGAGTTTGCGGCAGGTGGTGATCTTGCCGCCCCACACGCTGAGCAGTGGGGCCGCCTCGGTGTTGGATTCGAGCAGGTAGTCGCGCGTCACGGCCGAGGGATCGCCCGATTCGTCGTCCAGCAGCGGGCGCACCCCCGAGTAGCTCCACACCACGTCGGCGGGGTGCACCGGCTCGCGCAGGTAACGGCTGGCCTGTTCACACAGGTAGTCGACCTCGTCGGGGGTGATGGCCGCGCCGCGCGGGTCGCCGTGCAGCTCGACGTCGGTGGTGCCGATGAGTGTGTACTCGCCCTCGTACGGGATGGCGAAGATGATGCGTTTGTCGGGGTTCTGGAAGATATAGGCGTGGTCGTGGTCGAAGCGTTTCTTCACCACGATGTGGCTGCCCTTGACCAGGCGCAGGTGTTTGGTGGCCAGCGTTTCGCCGCGTGCCGCCTGCGCCGCGCCGCGCAGAAAGGCTTCGGCCCAGGGCCCTGCGGCGTTGACCAGGGCGCGGGCGTTGATCTGCCGCTCGTTGCCGTCGGCGTCGCGCACGGTGGCCTGCCAGCCTTGCGCGCTGCGCTGGGCGTGTGTGCAACGGGTGCGGGTGTAGATGCGGGCGCCGTGGTCGCGCGCGTCCACGGCGTTGAGCAGCACCAGGCGGGCGTCGTCGACCCACCCGTCCGAATAGACGAAGCCGCGTGTGTACCTGGCGTTGAGTGCCGCGCCCAGTTCGTGCCCGCGCAGGTCGATGCTGGTCGATCCGGGCAGGACCTCGCGCCGTGCCAGATGGTCGTACAGGAACAGGCCGCAGCGGATGAACCAGGCCGGGCGCATGGCCGCGTCGTGTGGCATCACGAAACGCAGCGGCCACATGATGTGCGGTGCGCTCTTGAGCAGCACCTCGCGCTCCTGCAGCGCCTTGCGCACCAGGTTGAACTCGTAGTACTCGAGGTAACGCAGCCCGCCGTGGATGAGCTTGGTCGACGACGACGAGGTGTGTGAGCCGATGTCGTCCGCCTCGACCAGCGTGACGCGCCAGCCGCGCCCGGCCAGGTCGCGCGCAATGCCGCAACCGTTGATGCCGCCGCCCACCACGAACACATCGCAGTCGTCGCCGTGGGTGGGTGAGGCTGGTGCGCGGTCGGCCGGGTCGCCGTGGAGGGCGGGCACCGAGGCAGGCAGGGGCGCCGCAGCAGGCGGCGTGGCGATCGACAAGGGTGGGCTCCGGGTCGGCAAGGTCAGGCGGGCAGCAGAGAGATCTCGGAACACTCGCCGGCTCAAAGTTGAGCAATGTTCGGTTTGTGTTCGTTTTTGTTCGTCCTTTTTCTTTTTAACGCAGATGTGTGTTTCGTTCATCAGCGTTTACCCGCCCGGCAGACTGTTTGTTGATCGCTTACGCTCGCGGCCAGATGAATCCGAACCCACGCCAATCCGAGCTGCTGGCCGAGGTGCGTACACGTGGCAGCGTGAGCGTCGAGGCGCTGGCCGACCGCTTCGCAGTGACGCTGCAGACGGTGCGGCGCGACGTCAAGCTGCTGGCCGAAGCGGGGCTGCTGGCGCGGTTTCACGGCGGCGTGCGGCTGCCGAGTTCGACCACCGAGAACATCGCCTACCGCCAGCGCAAGGCGCTCCATGCCGACGGCAAACAACGCATTGCCAAGGCAGTGGCCAAGGCCGTGCCCGAGGGCTGCTCGCTGCTGCTCAACATCGGCACCACCACCGAGGCGGTGGCGCGTGAGCTGCTGCATCACCGCGGCCTGCGTGTCATCACCAACAATCTCAACGTGGCCGGCATCCTGTGTGACAACGCCGACTGCGAAGTCATCGTTGCCGGTGGCCTGGTGCGGGCGCGTGACCGCGGTGTGATCGGCGAGGCCACGGTCGACTTCATCCGCCAGTTCAAGGTCGACATCGGCCTGATCGGCATCTCGGGCATCGAGGCCGACGGCACGCTGCGCGACTTCGACTACCGCGAGGTCAAGGTGTCACGCGCCATCGTCGAGCAGTCGCGCGAGATCTGGCTGGCCGCCGACGCCAGCAAGTTCAACCGCCCGGCGATGGTGGAGCTGGCGCGTTTCGATCACCTCGATCGCCTCTACACCGACGCCGTGCCGCCCGATCCGTTTCCGCAGCTGCTCGCCGACGCGGGCGTGCAGCTGGAAGTCGCGTAGTTCAGATCGATCGCCAATCGGTCTGGCGCCACAGGCCTCTCTCCCACCTCACACAACACCCGGCAAGGTCCGCCATGGCATACATCCTCGCCCTCGACCAAGGCACGTCCAGCTCACGCAGCATCGTCTTCGACGCCGACGGCCACATCGTGGCGATGGCGCAGCGCGAGTTCCGCCAGATCTACCCGCAGCCCGGCTGGGTCGAGCATGACCCGATGGAGATCTGGGACAGCCAGCTCGCCACCGCGCGCGAGGCGCTGGCCAAGGCCGGCCTCACCAGCAGCGCCGACATCACCGCGCAGGTCAAGGCCATCGGCATCACCAACCAGCGCGAGACCACACTGGTGTGGAACCGCCGCACCGGCCAGCC
The DNA here is from genome assembly GCA_016702605.1 of Candidatus Intricatilinea gracilis. Lineage (GTDB taxonomy): Bacteria > Pseudomonadota > Gammaproteobacteria > Burkholderiales > Burkholderiaceae_C > Sphaerotilus > Sphaerotilus gracilis. The sequence goes on along the minus strand of JADJDQ010000001.1, from coordinate 174,994 downwards.
CATCTACAACGCCATCGTCTGGCAGGACCGCCGCGCCGAGCCGCTGTGCGCCCAGCTGCGCGCCCAGGGCCTGAGCGACCAGGTGCGCGCCAGCACCGGGCTGGTGATCGACGCCTACTTTTCGGCCACCAAGATCCGCTGGATCCTCGACCATGTGAACGGCGCCCACATCGCCGCTGCCAAGGGTGAACTGGCCTTCGGCACAGTCGACAGCTGGCTGCTGTGGAAGCTCACCGGCGGCCGGGTGCACGCCACCGACGTGAGCAACGCCGCACGCACGATGCTCTTCGACATCCGCCACAACGTGTGGGATCACGAACTGCTCAAGCAGCTGCATGTGCCCGAAAGCCTGCTGCCCAAGGTCTTTCCGTCCAGCCATGTGTTTGGCGAGAGCGACGCTGCACTACTTGGCGCCAGCCTGCCCATCGCCGGCATGGCGGGTGACCAGCAAAGTGCGCTGTTCGGCCAGGCCTGTTTCAGCGCCGGCCTCGCCAAGAACACCTACGGCACGGGCTGTTTCATGCTCATGCACACGGGTGATCGTTTCCGCACCTCGACCAACGGTCTCATTACCACCAGCGCGGCACAGGTGGACGCCAAGCCGCAGTTCGCCTTCGAAGGCAGTGTCTTCATCGGCGGTGCGGTGGTGCAGTGGTTGCGTGACGGCCTCAAGGCCATCTCGGCCAGCAGCGAGGTGCAAGGCCTGGCCGAAAGTGTTCCCGATTCGGGCGGCGTCATGTTCGTGCCCGCCTTCACCGGCCTGGGTGCGCCCTACTGGCAGGCCGAGGCACGCGGCGCCATCGTGGGCCTCACCCGCGGCAGCACGGTGGCACACATTGCGCGGGCAGCGCTCGAATCCATCGCCTACCAATGCGCCGCGCTTCTGCAGGCCATGAGCCGGGACGCCGCCGACGGCGGTGGCCCCGGCGCCGGCACCCAGGTCACCGAATTGCGCGTCGACGGTGGTGCCTGCGTCAACGACCTGCTGATGCAGTTCCAGGCCGACCTGCTCGGCATCCCGGTGGTTCGGCCCAAGGTCATCGAAACCACGGCCCTGGGCGCGGCCTACCTGGCCGGCCTGGCCACGGGCGTCTACCGCAACCTCGACGAACTCAGCAGCCAGTGGCAGGTGGAACGGCGCTTTCACCCCACCCTGGCGCGCGACCGCGCGCAGGAGTTGATGGCGCGCTGGGAGCATGCGGTGAGGCAGACGGTGGCGGACTAGAGTCCCCAGGCACGGCAGTGCAGAGGCGGGCAATTGCTGGTGCGGGCATCATGGCGCCACCTGATCAACCGTGAACACCATGCCCAGCCTTGCCCCCATCGATCTGCAATCCGGCCCCAACCCTGTGGCCAGTCTCATCATCCTGCACGGCCTGGGGGCTGACGGCAGCGACTTCGTGCCGGTGTGCGAGGCGCTCGATCTGCGCGAGGTGGGCGACATGCGCTTCGTGTTGCCCAACGCCGACGAGATGCCGGTGACGATCAACGGCGGCTACGTGATGCCGGCCTGGTACGACATCCGCAGCGGCGACCTGCTGCAGCGTGAGGACGAGGCCGGCCTGCGCCGTTCGCAGGCGGTGGTGCAGGGGCTGATCGACCGCGAGATCGCGCGCGGCGTGGCGCCAGGTCGCATCGTGCTGATGGGCTTCTCGCAGGGCTCGGCCATGACATTCATGACCGGTCTGCGTTGCCCGTACCGTCTGGCCGGGCTGGTGGCGCTGTCGGGCTATCTGCCCCTGGCTGCAAACACGGCGGCCGAACGCCACGCGGCCAACAGTGCCACGCCGATCTTCATGGCCCATGGTCGGCATGACGGCGTGGTGGCGATGGCGCGTGGTGTCGAGTCGCGCGACGCCTTGCGTGCCATCGGTCATCCGGTCGACTGGCACGAGTACCCGATGGAACACTCGGTCTGCCCCGAAGAAATCGCCGACCTGAACCGCTGGTTGCTGGGTGTGCTGGGCCCCTCGGCCGGCGGCTCATGAGGCGCTCCACCCGGGGCAACCGGCGGCGTCGCAGGGCTTTGCATTGCCGCAGCACTGTTGCCCCAGGCGTCGTGGCGTGGGGGGGGCGGGCGACACGTTGACGCTCCGGCGTCACCGAGGTGTGACGTCGTGAGACGAGGAGCCGCAGCTCAGGTTTGATCGAAAGTCGGCGCCTCGCGACGCCGCAGTTCGCGCAGCAGGGCGAGCGCGCGGCCGTGCTCGAAACTCGACACCAGCGCCGCCAGGCGTTCGATGTCGGTGCTGGCCAGACCCTTGCGCAGGGCCGCGTCGGCCTCGCGCAAGGCGGTGCCGGCGTCGAAGTCGCCGCTGGCGAGCAGGCTGTCGAGGCGGTCGAGCCGGGCCAGGTCGTCGCGGTCGAGCCTGGCACGTTTGCCCCGTGGCTCGGGTGCAATCGTGGCTTCGGGCAACTCGGCGCGTAGAGCGTCGCGCAAGGTGGCGACCAGGCGCAGCAGGCCGGCGCGCAGGCTGTCGGCGCTGGCGCGCAGGTCGCCGTGGCGCCAGCGTTCGGCGGCGTCGTCGGCCGCCAGCGCCTTTTCGAGCGTCGCCGCGCGCACCTGCAGGCCGACGGCGCCGATCACGCCGCAGGCTCCGCGCAGTGCGTGCAGGCCGGCGCGGGCCTCGACCAGGCGCTGGTCGGCCAGTTGGTGCATGAGCTGCGCGACCTGGGCCTCCTCGTTGTCGACGAACACACGCAGCGCACGCCGCTGCGCGTCGGGCCGACCGCTGAAGGTGCGTGCGACCGCGTTGTCGTCCAGGCCCGGCACCAGCAGCAGGCCGATGTCGGTTCGGGCACCCGCCACGCTGGCGCGTGGCCGAGGTGCGGCAGGGCCACGCCACACACCGCTGGTGGTGGGGCCAAGCGGGGTCGGGCGGCTGTGTGCGGCCTCGTCGTCGCCAGCACCGCTGGCTGCCTGGTCGCGACCACGCTCGACCACCGGTGACCAGGCCGGCGCCGCTGCATCGCGTGTTGTGGTGGCGGCGCCATCCCGCGACGATGTCGCCAGCCAGTGCAGCAGCACCTCGTACAGGCGCTGCGGGTCGACCGGTTTGCCGATGTGGTCGTCCATGCCGGCGGCCAGGCAGGCGGCGCGGTCTTCACCAAAGGCGTTGGCCGTCATGGCCAGGATCGGCAAGCCTGCCAGCGCGGGTTCGGCGCGCAGCCGCCGGGTGGCTTGCAGGCCGTCGATGCCGGGCATCTGCACATCCATCAGGATGAGCCGATAGGGCCGCTGCAAGGCCTTGGCTATGGCCTGGGCGCCGTCTTCGGCCAGGTCGACTCGCAGGCCGGCAGACTCGAGCAGCTCGACGGCGACGTCGCGGTTCACCGGGTTGTCCTCGGCCAGCAACACCAGGTCGCCGGTATGCCGCTGGCGCAGCTGCTCCTCGGCGTCACAGGTGGGCGGGATCGTCCCGAGCAGCTGGGCCGGCAGGCTGCCGCGCAGCACCTGGCCGATCTGTTCACTCAGGCGTGAGGCGATGGCCGGCTTGAGCAACACGGCGGTGCGTTCGGCCTGGCCCGCGGCGCCGAGCCGGCCCAGGCGCTGGCGCAGTTCATCGTCGTCATGGCTGGCCAGCAACACGGCGGCAGGCGCACCGCCCGGCAGCGTATTGGCCAGTTGGTCGATCAGGTCGGCGCCGTCGAGACCCGGCAGGTGGGCGTCAACCACCAGCAGGTGCACCGGATCGGCCGACGCGGTGGCGGCCGTCATCAGCGCCAGCGCGTCGGCCGCATCGCCAACCTGTTCGACCCGCAGGCCCAGGGTCGTCAACATGGCGTCGAGAGCCACCCGTGCCTGCGGCAGGTCGTCGACCACCAGTGTGCGCAGCGGCTGCAGCAGCGGGCGCGGCGCCTGGCTGATGACCATGCCGGACAGGCCGGTGCGTGGTGTGGGCCGCCGCATCCGCGCCGTGAACCAGAAGGTGCTGCCCACGCCGACCTGGCTGGTCACACCGATCTCGCCGCCCATCAGTTCGGCCAGGTGGCGCGTGATGACCAGGCCCAGGCCGGTGCCGCCATAACGCCGCGTGGTGGAGTCGTCGGCCTGCTCGAAAGCCTTGAACAACCGCGCGATCTGCTCGGGCGGCACACCGATGCCGGTGTCGGCAACCTCGAAACGCACACACACGCTGTCTTCGTCCTCGCCCTGCACGCTGGCGCTCAGCACGACGGCGCCGTGTTCGGTGAACTTCACCGCGTTGCTCAGCAGGTTGACCAGGCCCTGCGACAACCGGGTCGGGTCACCCCGCAGCACCTCGGGCAGGCCGCGGATGTCGAGCACCAGCTCCAGGCCCCTGGCGCGGGCGCGGTCCGAGACCATCGTGCAGGCGCGCTGGAACAACACGTCGAAGTTGACGTCGGACTGTTCGAGTTCGAGCTTGCCCGACTCGATCTTCGAGAGATCGAGGATGTCGTTGATCACCGCCAGCAGGTGCTGCGCCGCTGCGCCGACACGGCCCAGGCGTTCGTTCTGCTGCGGGTCGCGGGCGTCGCGTTGCAGCAGGTGGGTCAGGCCGATGATGGCGTTCATCGGTGTACGGATCTCGTGGCTCATGTTGGCCAGGAAGACACTCTTGGCGCGGCTGGCCGCCTCGGCGCGGTCGCGCGCCAGCGCCAGTTCGTCGTTCATCTGCTGCAGCCGCAGCTCGGCTTGTTTGATGGCGCTGATGTCCGAGATCAGCAGGAACACGCCGCGCACACCGTCCGGATGGATGTCGGGCAGGTAGTGCAGCCAGGCGTGCACCCATTCACCGCTGTCGGTCTCGATGCGCTGCTCGATGTTCACGGGCCGGCCCGCCATGGCCGACGTCACCAGTGACAGCTGACGGGCGTAGCGCGCAGAGCCGAGGATCTCGACGAGTGTGCGGCCCACCAGTTGATCCGGATCGCGGCTGAGCCAGCGCCGGGCTGCCAGGTTGGCGAAGCGGCACACCTGGTCGGCGTCGAGGTAGGCCACCAGGTCCGGCAGGTTGTCGGCAATGGCGCGGCTGAACTTCTCGCTGTCCAGGCGGGCCTGGTGCGCCGCTTCGAGTTCGCGGGTGCGCTCCTGCACCAGCTCTTCGAGGTGCAGTTGGTGGTGCTCGAGTTCGGCCGCCAGGCGTTTGCGTTCGGTGACGTCCTCGCTGATCGACAGGTAGTGCGAGGTATGGCCGTCGCCGTCGCGCAGCGCCACCAGGGTGGCGTGCACGTGATAGAGGTGACCGTCCTTGTGGCGGTTGATGAATTCGCCGCGCCAGGCCTCGCCGCGGCTGAGAGCGTCCCACATCTCGGTGTAGGTGGCCGGTGGGGTCAGGCCCGACCGCACCAGCCGCGGGTTGCGCCCCAGCACCTCGTCGGCGCTGTAGCCGCTGACCAGGCTGTAGGCCGGGTTGACGTATTCGATCTGCCCGCGCACGTCGGTGATGACGATGCCGGCCGGGCTTTGTTCGACCGCCAGCGACAGTTTGCGCAGCTGCTGTTCGGCGATGTGACGTTCGGTGATGTCGGCAAACGACACGACCACACCACTGACCTTGCCGCGGCTGTCATCGCCGACACGGCCTGCACCAGCGCCGTCGCCATCGCCAGCACCAGCATTGCCTCCCGCGCCTGCATCACCAGCGTCGCCGTCGACACAGGCCCGGCTCGCGCCTGCAGAGGGCTCCGACGCTTCGTCGAACAGCGGTTCTGCATTGACCAGCAGCCACAAGAGTTGAGACGCCGGACCGACGATGCCCAGCACCACGTTGTGGCAGGGCTGGCCGCTGGCCAGGGCACGTGCCATCGGCAACTGGTCGAGTGGCATGCTGCGGCCGTCGTTGTAGATCGGCTGCCACAAGGCCATGCCACCATCGCGCATCTCCTGCAGGCTCAAGCCCAGCATGTGTTCGGCCGACGGATTGCACGAGATCGGGTGGCCAGCGCCGTCGAACATGATCACGGCCTCGGCCAGTGCCGACACGGTGCTGCGGTAACGTGCCTCGCTGGCACGCAGCAGCTCCTGCTCGCGCTTGCGTGCGGTGATGTTCGAGTGCACCACCACCGCGCCGCCGGCCTGGCTGCCCAGCGGGGTCACCGTCATGTGGAACCAGCGTTGCTCCTGCGGGCTGTGGCAGGGGTACTCCGACGAGTAGATGGGCTCGTGGCCGTCCAGCACGGCGCGGATGCCGGCCACGGCCTGCGCTGCCGTGGCATCCGCTGTGGCGGCGGCGCGGTCGCACACCGCCAGGTAGTTGCCTCCGATGTCGATGCTGGCCGCCAGGCCCGGGCCGTTGGGTCGAGCCGGGTCGACCGGCGACGCGCCGTTGTCCTGCGCGAACCGTGTCCACGCCGCGTTGACTGCCACGATGTTGCCGTCGCGGTCGAGCACGGCCAGCTGGTCGAGGATCGAGTCCTCGACCGACTGCAGCACCCGCGCCGATTCGACCAGCGCGGCCTGGGCCCGTTTGCGCTCGGTGATGTCCTCGACGGCGGCGATGAAATACATCGCCTCGTGGCTCTGTTCATCGCGCAGCAACGACGTCGAGACCATCACCCAGATGGTCTGCCCGTCGGCGCGCACGTAACGTTTCTCGATCGAGAAGGCGTCGATTTCGCCGGCCAGGGTGCGGCGCAGCTGTTCGAGGTCGGCCTCCAGATCGTCGGGGTAGGTGATGTCCTGGAAGCTCAATTTCAGCAGCTTCTCGCGCGGGTAGCCGGTGATCTGGCACAGCCGCTGGTTGACGGCCAGCCAGTGGCCATCGATGGTGGTTTCCGACATGCCCACGGCCGACTGCTCGAACGCCGCGCGGTACCGCGCATCACTGCTGGCGCGCGCCTTGTCGGCGTTCACCCGGTCGGTGGTGATCTCGCAGAACAGGCAGATGCCGGCCACCTCACCCTGGTCGTCGAGCCAAGGCCGCGACTCCCAGCGCAGGCTGTCGACCTGGCCGTCGGGGCGCACGAAGTGGTCGTCTTCGCTCGACTCGACCGCACCGGCCAGGCAACGCTGATGCACCTCGCGCCAGCGTGCCGGTGCCTCGGGGAACAATTCGTAATGGCTCAGCCCGACCGGGTCGCGCCCGGCCAGACGTTCGAGCATGTGGAAGTCGTTCAACCAGCGCTGGCTCACCGCCACATAACGCAGCTCGCGGTCGAGCATGGCGATGGCCACCGGCGCATGGTCGACGAACAGCCGCAGCCGGGCTTCGCTCGTCCTGAGTGCGGCTTCGGCACGGCGGCGTTCACTGATGTCGCGCGAAATGCCGTACAGCCCGATCACCCGGCCTGCTGGATCGTGCAAGGGGCCCTTGGTCGCGAGCCAGATGGTCGGGCCCCTGCCGCTGTCGAGTTCTTCCTCGAAGGTGACGGTGCGGTTGTCGGCCATCACGCGGGCGTCGTTGGACATCACCAGGCGTGCGCTGTCCGGCCCGAAGACGTGCTGGTCGTTCTTGCCCAGCACCTCGGCGGCAGTCTTGCCCGTGGCTGCCGCCGCGGCGCGGTTGAACAGCAGGTAACGACCTTCGGTGTCCTTGGCGAAGATGGCGTCGGTCGAGCCGTCGGCGATGGCTTCGACGACGGCGAGGGCGTCCAGCCGTTCGCGCTGCAGCGCCTGCTCGTGCAGCGAACGGCGCAGCGCCTCGTGCTCGCGTTGCAGCCACGTCGCCACGCCGAGCGCGAACAGGGCGAGCACGGCGGCCGAGGCGATCCAGTGCGCTTCGTTGCTCGCCAGTTCGACCAGCTCCGCCTGGTCGACATGCGCCACCACCCACCACGGTGTACCAGCCAGTGGCAGCACCGCGCCGACCACGGCCCGCCCGGTGCGGTCCTTGGCCGCAAAGGCACGGCCGGCCGGCATCTGGCCGCGGATGACCTGGGCGGCCAGGTTGTCCGGGGTCGTCAGCGGCAAGGGCTGGCGCCCGCGCACACCCAGCAACTGGTCACCCACCTGGCGCACCAGCAAGGCGGTGGAGGTCTGGCTGGGCAGCGGCCAGCTGTGCAGCGTGGGCAGCAGGTAGTCCTGGGCATCGACGTAGAAGACGACGGCCGCTCGCGCCGGTTGACCCAGGTGTACCAAGGGCGCGACGATCTCGAAGCCGATCAACTCGGGCGATTCGCTGTGCAGGTCGGTCCGTACAGGTTTGCCGCTGGCCATCGCTTGCAGCGCGGCGGCGCGCAGGGCGGGCGACACCTCGCCAGCGCTGTCGGGACCTCGGGGTGTGGTGGGGTCCGCCAGAATCAGGCGACCTTGGTCGTCCAGCACCTGTGCCGACTTGAACTGGTTGGCGGTGCGGAAGTCGTTCAGCCTGTCCATCAGCAACCCGAGCGCTTGCGGGTCGCCGGCCTCATGGCGGCGCAACAGGCCGGCGTAGAAGCTGCTGCTGGCAACGAAGCTGGCCGCCGCGGTCTGGCCGGTCAGCCAGCGGTCGATCTGTTCGACGCGCAGTCGGATGATGGCCTCGATGCGTGCGCCCTCACGCTGCTCGATCTGGCGGTACTGCAGGTAGACGGCACCGGCAGCCGCCAGCACGATGAGGCCGGCCAGCGAGGCCACGATCACACGCGGGTAGAGCGTGAGTGGCACCGCGGCCACCTGGGCGGCGCTCGCCTCAGCCGGGTTCGAACGTTCGCGCCGTTGCAGCAGGTGGTACAGCGCCAGCGCCGTGACCAGCACGAAGGCCCAGCCCTTGAAGACCGAGATCGGCGCCAGCCACGAGGTTTCGCCGAACAGGCTGGCCAGCAGGCTGTCGCTGCCGTAGATCCACAACGCGGCGCAAAACGCGTAGAGCAGCGCCACATGCAGTGGCGCCGCTGTCGCTGACCGCGGGGTGGGGGTGGGGGTGTTGGGGTCGGCCATGGCGCGCTGGCGCCGGCTCATCAGCCGTGGGACGGGCCGAGACGGCGGCCGTGGTGTTTGGCGTCGACCAAAGCCTGGTTGTCGACGTAACGATCGGCGATGGCGCAGAACTCGTCGAACGCCGAGGTGAACGCGTCACAGACGTCGGGGTCGAACTGTTTGCCACGTTGTTCGACGATCATGCTGCGCGCCAGTTCGACTGCAAACGGCTCCTTGTAGCACCGGCGCGAGATGAGTGCGTCGAACACGTCGGCCAGCGCCATCAGCCGGGCCGACAGCGGAATGGCGTCACCGGCCAGGCCGTCGGGGTAACCGGTGCCGTCCCAGCGCTCGTGGTGATGGCGGGCGATCTGCTTGGCGATGTCGAGAAACGCCACCTTCTGCGGCACCTCGCGTTCGGCGTCCTCGATGGCTTCGGCCCCCAGCGCGGCATGGGTCTTCATGACCGTCCACTCGTCGGCATCGAGTTTGCCGGGTTTGCGCAGGATGTCGTCGGGGATGCCCACCTTGCCGATGTCGTGCAGCGGCGCCGACTTGGCGAGCAGCTTGATCTTCTCGTCGTCGAGCTCGTGGCAGAAACGTGGGTGGTCGCGCAGCCCGTTGGCCAGGCAACGCACGTACTCCTGGGTGCGGCGCAGGTGGTTGCCGGTTTCGGTATCGCGGATTTCGGCCAGGTGCGCCAGCGCCAGGATGCTGACGTCCTGGATCACCACGTTCTCACCCATGCGGGCCTCGACCTGGGCTTCGAGGTCGATGTTGTGGGCCTTCAACTGGTCGCGCACCCGCTTGAGTTCGAGGTGGGTGGACAGGCGGGCCAGCACCACGGCGGGTCGCAGCGGCTTGGTGATGTAGTCGACGGCACCGCGGCTGAGGCCTTTTTCCTCGTCCTCGGCAGCGTCCAGCGAGGTGGCGAAGATCACCGGCACCTCGCGAGTGACGGGGTCGGCGCGCAGGCGGTCGAGCACCTCGTAGCCGTCCATGCCGGGCATCATGACGTCGAGCACGATGAGGTCGGGTGTGGGCGCCAGGGCCGCCAGCCGCAGGGCCACCACCCCCGAGTTCGCCGCACGCACGCGGTAGTCGTCGCGCAGCAGTTCACCCAGCACCGACAGGTTCTCGGGGCTGTCGTCGACGATCAGGATGGTGGGCTGGGTCATGTCGGTCGGGACGGTGGGTGCTGCGACTTGTCGCCGACGAGGCCGGTCGCCAGGCCTGGCGACGCGACCCGGGCCCGGGTCAGGCCGGGTCCACGTCGTGAGCCATCATATCGACCTGGATTGCCCCGAACTTCAACAAAGCACAAGCCCGCCTGCACATGTCGACACCCTCAGCCCGCGACCTGCCGGATCGGCACAACGCCACGAATCGTTTCGACGCCAGCCAACTCGCAGCCGCCGAAGAAGCCGGCCTGAACGCCAGCGCCGCGCCCGAACAGCGCTGGCTGGACGGCTGGTTGATCCGTACCTGCCCGGTCAAGGCCAAACGCTCGCGCTGCATCTACCCGCTGGCGCCCGGGCGGCTGCCGCTGCCCGACCGGTTGGAGCGCGCCCGCGAGATCTACCGTGGCGCCGGGCTGCCGCTGGTGCTGCGGCTCACACCACAGTTGGCGCCCGAGCGGTCGGGGGTGAACCTGGACGACGAACTGGCGCGCCTGGGTCTGGCCCGCATCGACGATACCCGCGTGATGATCCACGCCGACCTGGCCACTGCCGATCTGGGAGCTGCGCTGTCCACGAATGACGCCTGTTGTGTCCAGCCCTGTGACCCGGCGTCGTTTGCCGAGCTCATCGGTGAGTTGCGCGGCACACCGGCGCCACAACGTGCCGCCCATGCACGGCGGTTGCAACTCGCACCGGTGCGCCATGTGGCGACGACGCTGCGCGATCCCAGCGGCGACTTGCTCGCCTGCGGCCAGTACGCCCGTGACGGCCACAGCGTCGGCCTGTTCGATGTGGCGGTGCCCGTGCAACGACGCGGCCAAGGCTGGGCGCGCCGCCTGTGCGCCACCTTGCTGGAGCAGGCGCGTGACGACGGTGCACGGCTTGCGTATCTGCAGGTCGAGGCCGACAACGCTCCGGCACGTGCCATCTATCACCGCCTGGGTTTTGCCGATGGTTACGGCTACCACTACCGCTGCGACGACCCGGCGTCGCTTTGAGCTGGGCATGCGACAGGCGTCGTCACGCCCCGTGCTGAAGGAGCCAGTTCGAAGCTTTCGCCGCTCTCTGCCGTGAGAGTTTCGATGCAGGTCTTCGGCCTTGCGAAGGTCTCGAGCTGGCCTGGTGTGGTCCGATGTCGAGTTGAGGCCCGCGCGTCCGGCCGCGTTCAGGCGCTGAACAGCCGGCGCGCGTAGATGGCCAGGCCGGTGGCCACACTGGCCAGGCGTTCGCCGTGCACCGGGCGCGCCTGCGGGAAGGCGCCCGCGAGTGCGGCCGTGAGTGAGCTCAGGCCGGTCGAGCCGCCGGTGAAGTAAAGCGCGTCGACGGCGCCCGCGCTCGAGCCGGCGCGTTTCACCGTCTCCAGCGCCGCGTCGACGATGCGCTGGATGTCACCGCTCAGCGACGCCACCGTGGGTGCGGCCTGCAGGGGCAGCGTCAGGCCGGGCTCGACCAGGCTGAGATCGACGACGGTGTCGCCGCCCGCGGCGACAGCGATCTTGGCCGCTTCGGCGCGTGCAGCCAGGTCGTGGCCTAGGTGGGCGTCGATGACCCGCAGCAGGCGGCGCCAGTAACGCTCGTCGGCAAAGTTGACGCGCATGGCGCGCACCTCGGCCACCCGCGCCGGGCGGTAGACGGTGTTGATGAGGTGCCAGGTCGCCAGATCGTGATAGACCTTGCTCGGCACCTCGCGCGCCGGCTGGCCCTGGCTCGGTTTGCCGTAGCTGCCCAGGCCGAACTCGCGCATCAGGCAGGCGAGCGAGACACGACGATCGAAGTCGGTGCCGGCGATGTGGACACCGTGGTTGGCCAGCACGTCGGCGCGCCGGTCGAGTTGTTGGCGCTGCGCCGGGCCGACCCGCACGAGCGAGAAGTCCGAGGTGCCGCCGCCGATGTCGGCCACCAGCACGAGCTCTTCGTGATCGATCTGGCTCTCGTGGTCCAGCGCCGCGGCGATGGGTTCGAACTGGAAGCCCACCTCCTCGAAACCGACCGATCGCGCCGCGGCTTCGAGCGCAGCTTGCGCGGCGGCGTCGCGCACCGGGTCGTCGTCGACGAAGTAGACCGGCCGCCCGAGCACCACACGCCGCAGCGGCGCGCCGCCCTGGGTGGCCTCGGCGCTGCGCTTGAGTTGCAGCAGGTAACTCGAGATGACCTCGGCAAAACTCACCGAGCGCCCGGCGCCGATGTCGGTGCGCTGGTCCATCAGCGCCGAGCCGAGCACCGACTTCATCGACCGCATCAGCCGACCTTCGTGGCCTTCTACGTAAGTGGCGATGGCGGCGCGGCCGTACAGGCGAGGCAGATTGACCAGGTCCGGCCCTTCGGCCAGGTAGAAGACGGCCGTGGGCATGGTGGGCTGGCCGGCTTCGAGCTCGACCAGTTGCATGCCGCCGTCGCCGGCGTCATTTGCTTCATCCGGACCGGACACACCGGCGCGTGGCACGGCGATGGCCGAGTTCGAGGTGCCGAAGTCGATGGCGCAGTAGTTGTTGGCCTCGCCGGTTGGTGTTTGCTCTGTGAACGACAAATCGGCCCCTCAGCTCAGCAGTTCCAGCGCGTGTTGATACGGCGCGTGGTGCATCAGGTCGTCCCAGGGGAAGGGCGGGGTCATCGGCAGCAGTTCGAGCCGGCGGGCCTCGCTCAGGCCATCGGGCGTCCAGGTGCCATTGGCTGCTGCCTTGTCCAGGCCGTCGAGCAGGTCGTCGACTGCCTTGCCCTTGCCAATGGACTGGTTGCACAGCAGCACCAGGTCGCAGCCGGCCTGCAGCGCCAGCGCGGCGGCTTCGTCGTAGTCGAGCACGGTGCCACCCTTGACGTCGGCCACGCGGCGGGCGCCTTCCATGCTGAGGTCGTCGCTGAAGACCGCGCCGTTGAAGCCCATCTGCTGGCGCAGCACCTGCTGCAGCCAGCGCGGCGAAAAGCCGGCCGGGCGAGCGTCGACGGCCGGGTAGATCACATGCGCCGGCATCACGGCAGTGAGCACGTTGGCCAGCCAGTCGTAGGGCAGGATGTCGTCGGCCAGGATGACTTCGAGCGTACGTTCGTCCACCGGCGTGTCGGTGTGGGAATCGGCCGCCGCATAACCGTGGCCGGGGAAATGTTTGCCGCAGTTGGCCATGCCGGCCTGCAGCAGGCCATGCATCAGGCAACGCGCCAGCTGGGTCACGACGCGCGGATCGCGGTGGAAGGCGCGGTTGCCGATGACGGCGCTGCGGCCATGGTCCAGGTCGAGCACCGGCGTGAAGCTCAGGTCGATGCCGCAGGCGCGCAGTTCGCTGGCCAGCACGTAGCCGGCGGCTGTGGCGGCGGCGCAGGCATCCAGCGCGCTGGTGCCAGCCAGGTCGGCCGGGCCGTCGGACTCCATCCAGCGTTCGCCCAGTTCGGCCATGGCCGGCAGGGCGGTGAAACCGTCGCTGCGAAGGCGCTGCACGCGGCCGCCTTCATGGTCGATGGCGACCAGCAGATCGGGGCGGATGTCCTTCATCTCGGCGATGAGCCCGGTGAGCTGGGCCCGGTCGGTCCAGTTGCGCGTGAACAGGATCAACCCGCCGGTGAGCGGATGGGCGATGCGGCGGCGGTCATCGGCCGTGAGGCGCTTGCCGGCGATGTCGAGGATGACGGGGGCGTGGTCGGTCATGGAGGGCATTCGAAAGGAAGTGGGACGGCTCAGGCCGGGCCTGTCGCGGATTGGGTGGCGGGAAGTGCTGCGTCGGGCCGCACCTCAACGACGACAAAGCTCACCGCCGTGTCGGTCTCGTCGCTGAGCGTGACATGAGCGACGAGATTTCGCGCCTCGAACCATTCGGCCAGCACGCCGTGCAGGCGGATATAGGGCTGGCCGCTGGGGTGGTTGAGGGTCTCGCAGGCGCGCCAGGTCATGGGCATGCGCAGGCCCAGGCCGATGGCTTTGGAGAAGGCCTCCTTGGCCGAGAAACGTGTGGCCAGGTAGGCGATGCCGCGTGACGCGGAGCGGGCCGAGCGCGCCTGCCAGACACGCCATTCGGTGGGCCCGAGCACCTTCTCGGCGAACCGGTCGCCGCGCCGTTCGAGCACGGCCTGGATGCGGCGGATGTCGCAGACATCGGTGCCGATGCCGTGGATGTGTGCGGTGGGCTGCATCAGGCCGACACCGTGGTGGAGTGGTGTCGGCGCATGGGCGGCGTGTCCGGCGGGTTGGCGGGCAACATGGTTGGTGTGTCGGCGCTTGGGTGCGGGCGGTCCAGCCGGCCTCAGACCGGCGCGTAGGCCTGGCGGATGCAGCGCAGGTAGTCGCGTGCGGTGTCGACGTAGCCGAGTTCGAGGGCGTCGGCGATCAGCGCGTGGCCGATCGACACCTCTGCCACGCCCGGAACGGCGCGCAGGAAGTCGGCCAGGTTGTCGCGGTTCAGGTCATGGCCGGCGTTCAAGCCCAGGCCGACGGCATGGGCGGCCTGGCCGGCGGCCACGTAACGCGCCAGTGTCGCGGCGCCGTCGGCTGTGCCGTGGTGGCGCGCAAACTCTTCGGTGTAGAGCTCGACCCGGTCGGCGCCGGCCTGGCGCGCCAGGGCCATCACGGCCGGGTCGGGGTCGACGAACAGGCTGACACGCACGCCCAGGCTGTGGGTTTCGGCGATCAGCGGCACCAGGCGCTCGAAGTCCGCCGGGTCGCTCCAGCCGTGGTCGGAGGTGAACTGGCCTTCGGCGTCGGGCACGAAGGTGGCCTGATGCGGGCGCACGCTGCGCACGAAGTCCATCAAGTTGTGGAAGGGGTTGCCCTCGATGTTGTAGTCGAGGTAGGGCTTGTCCTTGAGCCATGCCGCCAGTTCGTGCACGTCGCTGGCGCGAATGTGGCGCTCGTCCGGGCGCGGGTGTACGGTGATGCCACCGGCCCCACCAGCCACCACCTGCTCGGCCGCGCGCAACACGCTCGGGATGCCCAGGTGACGGCTGTTGCGCAGCAGCGCGACCTTGTTGAGGTTGACCGACAGCGTGGTCGACATCGGATGGCTGCCTGGTTCTGAGGCGACGAGTGGATTCATCGGGTAGGGCCTGGTGGTCGGTGGCACGTCTGGTGGCCGGTGCCAGGACACGTGTCGGTTGATGCGGCTTAGGGGAGTTGACCGTGTGGAACGGGCGGTGCGAGGTCTGCGAAGTGGCGGCCGGGAATGGCGGTGACAGGACAGTGAGAGGGCTGCGGCAGGGCCGTGTGACCGTCGCGTCAGCCGCCCAGCAACTGCTGGATGCCCTGCATCACCTGGCGGGTGCGCAGCGCACGATCGCCGAAATGATAGTGAAGCGTGCGACGCAGCTGCTGCTTGAGCTCGCCGGGCGCACCCTGGCAGGCGGTCTGCAGGGCCACGATGTTGCCGGCCTGCAGGGCGGCCTCGATGTCCAGGCAGACTGGTGCCGACAGGCCGGTGCCGCTGTCGCCCGCCATGTCGTAGGGGTCGTCCTGGCGCAAGTGGCGGGCATCGACGAGGCCGGCTTCGGCGCGCAGCTGGTAGCAGGCCTCGGGGTCATCGAGATCGACCCGCGCCTGCGTGAGTGTGACGCGGTCGAACTCGGGCAGCAGGCCGGTGGTGCGCAGCAAGAAGAGTTCGAAGGCGCGCAGCGCCGCGGCCAGGCGCCCACCGACATCACTGACAAAGCGGATGTCCGGCGTGGTCGCCGCCATCAGCGGCGACGCGACGGCGGTTGTTGCGGCCGATGTTTCGTCTCCCGCGGCCAGCAGCGGCAAGGTGGCGGCGTAGGCGTCCCACAACTCGGGGTGGGGATCGTGGCGGGCCAGCGCACGCAGCAGCAGTTCGTTGAGATAAAAGCCCGACATCAGCGCCGAGCCGGCCGGCAGGGCCGCACCACCAGCCCATTCGGCGCCGCGCAGCAGGTGCACCTCGGCCGGGTCGTCCGTCTTGCCATCAGCCCGGGGCTCGGCCTTGCGCTGGCTCAGCAGCACCGAGATGGGCTGCAGCGGCAGCAGGACGGCGCGCAGTTGTGAATGGGGCCGTTTGGCGCCCTTGGCCACCGCCACCACGCGACCGAGGTCGCGGGTGAAAAGTTCGACGATCTGGCTCGATTCGCTCCAGTCGTAGTGGTGCAGCACATAGGCCGCGTGCGGCGCATGGGCCGCGCCGCGCCGCGGGCTCGTCGTCCTGCCGGCCACCGCAGCAGGCCTTATTCGTAGCCGTAGCTGCGCAGGCGGTTCTCGTCGTCGGCCCAGCCGGACCGCACCTTGACCCAGAGCTCGAGAAACACCTTGCAGTCGCCCAGGCGTTCGAGCTCTTGCCGGGCCTCGCTGCCGATGCGCTTGAGGCGCTCGCCACCTTCGCCGATGACGATGCCCTTGTGTGAATCACGCTCGACCACGATGGTGGCAGCGATGCGGCGCAGATTGCCTTCTTCTTCGTACTTGTCGATCAGCACGGTCGAGGTGTAGGGCAACTCGTCGCCGGTGAGGCGAAAGAGTTTCTCGCGGATCATCTCGGCGGCCATGAAGCGGTCGCTGCGGTCGGTGAGGGCTTCTTCGTCGTAGTACCAGCCCTGTTCGGGCAGGTAGGGCGAGACGATGCCGAGCAGGCGTTCGCAGTCGTCCAGGCGCGTGGCAGCCATGGGTACGAACTCGTTGAACGGATGGCGCTCCTGCATCTGCTGCAGCCAGGGCATCAGGTCGGCGCGACGCACAATCTTGTCGAGCTTGTTGGCCACCAGCACGGTGGGTTTGCCGGGCGGCAGCAGCGCCAGCACCTTGGCGTCGTCCAGGCCGAAATGGCCGGCCTCGACCAGGAACAGCACCACGTCCACGTCACCCAGCACCGACTGCACGGTCTTGTTGAGCGAACGGTTCAGCGCGGCCGTGCCCTTGACGGTGTGACGCGTCTGGAAGCCCGGCGTGTCGACGAACACGAACTGGCTGTTCAGGCCACCTTCGGTCGGCGTGTTGCCCAGGGTGCGGATGCCGGTGATGCGGTGCCGCGTGGTCTGCGCCTTGCGCGAGGTGATGCTGACCTTCTGCCCGACCAGGCTATTGAGCAGCGTCGACTTGCCGACGTTGGGGCGGCCGACGATGGCGACCAGGCCGCAGCGTTGCGGCACCGGGCCGCTCGAGGTGTCGGGCTTGGTGGGCGAGGGAGTGGGTGCAGGCGTAGTGATGGGGTCGACCGGTAGTGAGGCGTCGGACGTGTCGACGCTGGTGGTTTTGGCGCCGCGGGGCTTGGCGGCGGTCATGGGTGTGCCCGTCGATCAGCGGCCGGTGTGGCCGCAAGGCAGTGAGCCCCTGCAGGCTGCAGCGAGGGATTCATGAGGCGTCGCCGAGCAGGCGTTCGAGCACGATGCGGGCAGCTTCTTGCTCGGCCGCACGGCGCGAGCGGCCCTCACCACTGCCTTCGACCTTGAGGCCGGGCACGCTGCACACGACCACGAAGGTCTGGTCATGCGCACGGCCGCGGGTGGCTTCGATGCGGTAGTCGGGCACCGGCTGGCGGCGCGCCTGCAACCATTCCTGCAACTGGGTCTTGGCGTCCTTGGCCCAGGTCTGGGTGACGGTTTCGGCCACCAGGGGCTCGAAGACACGTTGCACGACACCCTGGGCGGCACCGTAGCCGGCATCGATGTAGATGGCGCCGATAAGGGCTTCCATGGCGTCGGCCAGGATGGACGGGCGCTGTGCACCGCCACCGCGGGCTTCGCCGTCGGACAGGCGCAGCACGTCGGGCAACTGCACCGACAAGGCGATGCGGTGCAACATGTCCTGGCGCACCAGGTGGGCACGCACGCGGGTGAGGTCACCTTCGGGTGAACTGGCGAAGTGGGTGTACAGCAGGTCGGACACGGCCAGGTTGAGCACCGCGTCGCCGAGAAACTCGAGTCGTTCGTTGTGTTCGACCCCGTGGCTGCGGTGCGTCAGGGCACGCAGCAGCAGATCCGGGTCCTTGAAGCGATGGCCCAGTCGTTGTTGCAGGGCGTCGTGCAGGGTGTTCAAGCGGATGGGGGGCAATTCGGGGACGTCGGGATGAAGGCGTTGCGGGGCGGCACGAGCGTCGCGGTGCTCAGTTCGACCTGCCGCGGAACTTGATGAGCAACGACACCGGGCCGAACAACTCGATCTCCTTGTCGTAGGCGTAGGAGACAACGATGCGGTCGTTCTCCTTGGTGATCTCGAGGTCCTTGCCCGAGATCGAACTGATGGCGTATTCGACCTGCTTGACCCGTTCGAAGGCGTTGCGCACCTCGGGCACGGTGTTGCCACCTTCGTGTGCCACCTTGGTGACGGCGCGAGCGATCGTGTAGTTCTCGTTCACGGCCGGCACCACCCGCAGCGCCACGATGGCGGTCATCGACACGACGATGGCCCAGAACACCAGGCCGATCAGCGTGATGCCGCGCGCCTTCCGGCGCCGGCCCGTGCTGACGCCGCCGCGACGGGAGGCAGGGAGAGGCTGACGCTGCACGACCATGAGGAAACTCCGTGGGATCAGTGGAAGGTGCCGATGCGCTTGAGGTTACCGAAGTTCATCCACACAAAGAAGGCGCGGCCGACGATGTTTTCGTCTGGCACGAAGCCCCAGAAGCGCGAGTCTTCGGAGTTGTCGCGGTTGTCGCCCATCATGAAGTAGTGGCCGGCCGGCACTTTGCAAGTCACGCCGTCCGGGGTGTAGCGACAGTTCTCGTTGTACGGAAAGGCATGGGTACGGCTGCCGTAGTTCGAGGGCAGGCGCGGTTCGACCAGCAGGCGGTGGCCGTTCGGGCCGATGCCTTCCTCGAACTGGCGCGAGTAGCTGCGTAGGTTCTCGTCGTAGTAGTCGTCGAGTTGCTTGAGCGGCACCTGTTTGCCGTTGAGGTACAGGCGCTGGTTGAGGTAACTGACCTCGTCGCCCGGCACCGCCACCACACGTTTGATGAAGTCGATGCTCGGGTCGACCGGGTAACGAAACACCATCACGTCACCACGCTGTGGCGTGTTGATCGGGATGATCTTCTTGTTGATCACCGGCAGGCGCACGCCGTAGTGAAACTTGTTGACCAGGATGAGGTCGCCGATCTCGAGTGTGGGGATCATCGAACCCGACGGAATCTTGAACGGTTCGAACAGGAACGAACGCAACACGAACACCATCAGGATCACCGGGAACAGGCCGGCGGTCCAGTCCAGCCACCAGGGCTGGGCCAGCAACTGATGGCGGGCGTGTTCGATGTTGCCGTCGACATCACTGATGCCCAGGCGGCCCAGCTCGGCACGCCGTGCGGCGTCCTGCTGACCCAGCGCATCTGCGGCTGCCACGCGGCGAGGCAGAAAGACGAAACGTTCTGCCAGCCAGTACGCCAGGGTGACGACGGTGAGCACGAAAAGCAGGAACGAGAAGTTGCCGCTCCATTTGCCCATGTACCAGCCCGCGCCGTAGAAGACGAGGCAGGCATAGAGGATGCCGGTGAGAGGTGCCATCAGGGGTCCGGTTGAGTCGTACGGTTCGAGGTCGGGTCGCGCGTGTTCAGTCGTCGACCTGCAGGATGGCGAGGAAGGCTTCCTGCGGCACCTCGACCGAGCCGACCTGCTTCATGCGCTTCTTGCCGGCCTTCTGCTTCTCGAGCAGCTTCTTCTTGCGACTGACGTCGCCGCCATAACATTTTGCCAGCACGTTCTTGCGCAGCGCCTTGACGTCCTCGCGGGCGATGATGTTGGCGCCGATGGTGGCCTGGATGGCCACGTCGTACATCTGGCGCGGGATCAAGGTGCGCATCTTGGCCGCCACGGCGCGGCCGCGGTACTGGCTCTGCGAGCGGTGCACGATCATGGCGAGCGGATCGACCCGGTCGCCATTGATCATGATGTCGACCTTCACCACGTCGGCGCCGCGGTACTCCTTGAACTCGTAGTCCATCGAGGCGTAACCGCGGCTGACCGACTTGAGCTTGTCGAAGAAGTCCAGCACGATCTCGGCCAGCGGCAGCTCGTAGGTCAGCATGACCTGCTTGCCGTGGTAGGCCATGTTGAGCTGCACGCCGCGCTTCTGGTTGGCCAGCGTCATGACGGGGCCGACGTAGTCCTGCGGCATGTACAGGTGCACGGTGACGATGGGTTCGCGGATCTCGCGCATGCGGCCCACGTCGGGCATCTTGCTGGGGTTCTCGACCTCGAGCACGGTGCCGTCGTTGAGTTCCACCTCGTAGACCACGCTCGGCGCGGTGGTCACCAGGTCCTGGTCGAACTCGCGCTCCAGGCGCTCCTGCACGATCTCCATGTGCAGCAGGCCCAGGAAGCCACAGCGGAAGCCGAAGCCCAGCGCCTGGCTCACCTCGGGCTCGTAACGCAGCGAGCTGTCGTTGAGCTTGAGCTTCTCGAGCGCGTCGCGCAGCTGGTCGTACTCGCTCGACTCGCTGGGGTACAGGCCGGCGAACACCTGCGGCTGGATCTCCTTGAAGCCCGGCAGGGCCTCGGTGGCCGGGCCGGCGTTGTTGGGCAGCTTCTTTTCGAGCGTGAGCGTGTCGCCCACCTTGGCGGCCTGCAGCTCCTTGATGCCGCAGATGACGAAACCCACCTCACCCGCCTTCAGGGACTCGCGGTTCTCGCTCTTGGGCGTGAACACGCCCAGGTGCTCGATGCCGTAGACCGTGTTGGTCGCCATCATGCGGATGCGCTCGGCCTTCTTGAACTCGCCGTCGACGACGCGGATCAGCATCACGACGCCGACATAGTTGTCGAACCAGCTGTCGATGATCATGGCGCGCGGCGCACCCGCCGGGTTGCCCTTGGGCGACGGCATGCGCTCGATCACCGCTTCGATGATCTCGTCGATGCCCATGCCGGTCTTGGCCGAGCAGGGGATGGCGTCGTCGGCGTCGATGCCGATGACGTCCTCGATCTCGCTCTTGGCATTCTCGGGATCGGCGCTGGCCAGATCCATCTTGTTGAGCACCGGAACCACGGTCACGCCCAGGTCGAGCGCGGTGTAGCAGTTGGCCACCGTCTGCGCCTCGACACCCTGGCTGGCGTCCACCACCAGCAGCGCACCTTCGCAGGCCGACAGCGAGCGGCTCACCTCGTACGAGAAGTCGACGTGCCCGGGCGTGTCGATCAGGTTGAGGTTGTAGATCTGGCCGTCCTTGGCCTTGTACTGCAGCGCCGCGGTCTGAGCCTTGATGGTGATGCCGCGCTCACGCTCGATGTCCATCGAGTCGAGCACCTGGGCCTCCATCTCGCGATCGGACAAGCCGCCACAGCGTTGGATGATCCGGTCGGCCAGAGTGCTCTTGCCGTGGTCGATGTGGGCAATGATGGAGAAGTTGCGGATATGGTCCATGGGGCAATCGGGGCAGGCGCTGCGCCAGCATCAGCGCCGCGGCACAAGACAGAGCCGCGGGTCAGGCCGGGGCGCGGGCCTCAGACCTCGTGCCCAGCAAAAAAAAGGCACGTCCAAAAGGTGACGCGCCTTCCAACAAAAATCGTATGGCAACTGCTTTGTTGGGCCCCCATTGTAGCGATTCGGCGTCGGTCACGATTCGGGCGGATCCAGAAAAATGCCCCAGGCGATCAGCCGGATGGTGCGGGCATGTCAATGTTTCAACAGCTTGTCCACAGCATGGAGCGGATCACTCGTCGCTTGCTCCCGCGTGGGCCCGCGAGGTGGTCCGAAGTTTTGCCCGGCGCCTTCGCCCAGCCGTTCAGAGGGGGGGGCGCACGGTTGGGCTGAATCCTTGCAGCGGTCAGGGTTTTGCGCGAGAACCTCACCACGGCGCGGCTTTGCGCCGCTCCGTGGTGGGTGAGTCGCGGGTTACTTCGCGCTCGGGCGGATGATGGCGTATTGCGCCATGTCGCCGCGCCGGAACAAGAGGTTGATCGACTTGGCCTTGTCGACCTTGGCCAGCAGCGCGTCGAACTGCTTGACGTCGCCCACCTCGTTGTTGCCCACACTCAGGATGATGTCGCCCTCACGCAGGCCGGCCCGAGCGCTGGCGCCTTCGGCCGCATCCACCCGCACGCCGCCCTTGACCTTGAGTTCGCTGCGTTGTGCGTCGGTGAGGTTGCTCACCGTCAGGCCCAGCGCGGTGGCGGCGGTTTCCTTGGGTTTGGCTGGTTCACTCGGGCTGCCGCGTCTGCTGGCGGTGGTTTCGGCTTCGAATTCACCCACCGTCACGCTCAGTTCGCGTGACTTGCCCAGACGCAGCAGTTCGAGTTTGCTGCGCGTGCCGGGCTTGGTGTTGCCGACGATCCGCTGCAGGTCGGTCGATTTGTCGATCGCCTTGCCGTCGAACTTGGTGACGATGTCGCCCGGCTCGATGCCGGCCTTGTCGGCCGGGCTGCCGCTCTCGACCGAGCGCACCAGGGCGCCAGCGGGCTTGGGCAGGCCCACCGATTCGGCCACGTCCTTGGTGACTTCGCCGATGCTCACGCCGATGCGCCCGCGCACCACCCGACCGGTGCTGCGCAGTTGCTCGGCCACACGGTTGGCCTCGTCGATCGGGATGGCGAACGAGATGCCCATGTAGCCACCCGAGCGGCTGTAGATCTGCGAGTTGATGCCCACCACCTCGCCGCGCATGTTGATGAGCGGGCCGCCCGAATTGCCGGGGTTGATGGCCACGTCGGTCTGGATGAAGGGCAACAGGTCGCCGGTGTCGCGCGCCTTGGCGCTCACGATGCCGGCGGTGACGGTGTTGTCCAGGTCGAAAGGTGAGCCGATCGCGATCACCCACTCACCCACCCGCAGGCGCGACACATCGCCCGTGCGGACGCTGGGCAGGCCGGTGGCCTCGATCTTGACCACCGCCACGTCGGTGCGTTTGTCGCTGCCGACGATACGTGCCTTGAACTCGCGCTTGTCGGTCAGGCGTACGTAGACCTCGTCGGCGTCGGCGACCACATGGGCGTTGGTCATCACGAAACCGTCGGACGAGACGATGAAACCCGAGCCCACGCCGCGCGGCACTTCGTCTTCGGCGTCGGGCGCCGGATTCGGGTTGGGACCGCGGCGCGGGCCCTGGCGCGGCGGCACCGGCACTCCGAAGAAGCGCCGGAAGAACTCCTGCATGTCCTCGTCCGTCTCGCCACCACCGCCGCCGCTGGCATGGGCCTGGCGAGACTTCGACGTCGTGCGGATGTTGACCACCGCCGGGCCGACCTGTTCGACCAGGTCGGCAAAGTCGGGCAGGCCGCGAACCACGGCGCCCGAGGGCGCCGCAGCGGGTGACGGCGGCGCTGCGGTGGTGGTTTGCGCCGTGGCCGACCCATGGTCGAGCATCGGCAGGGCGACCATGGCCGCTGCGGCGATGGCCACCCCGCCGAGCAACCAGGCGCGTGCGCCATTCACGTGGCCGCGCCATCCGGAAACCTTGTTATCGAGCATTCATTACCTCGTGTGTCGTTCGAATCAGGACCATTGCATCGTGAACGGGCTGGACGGTACCAGCCTCGCGCGCAAGGTGTGGGGCTACCAGTCGCAGATCAACCCCCGGTGATCCGGGGGGCGGCCTCGAAGGCTGACCCGGGTGCCGCCTGTCGGCCCGTGCACCGATCGATGGGTGGCGCCCTGGACGCCTGCCCGCGACGCCGGGGTCCGACCAGCCTGGCGGACAAAGGTTCACTGCGAGGCGGGTTTGCGTCGCTCCAGAACCTGGGCAAATTGTCTCAATGTCGCAGGTGGCACGTCGCCGACCACGGTAATCCACCAGTCGCCCCGGCGTCGCGCAATGGCATGGGTCGCACCCATGGCGATGACCGGCTCGGGCACATGGGCAGCCGGTCGGTAACTTTCGATGAAGATCGAAACGTGGGTCAACCCGTCGCTGTAGATGGCTTGCAGCAGGCCGGTGGCCGCCGGGGCGATGTCGACGGCACGGCTCACGGCGGCTGCCGCGGCACTGGCGGCCGCACCACGCCCGCTGCTGTCCGACGCAAGGCGCTGGACACATTGCACCGGACGAAAACCTGCGACCGGGCTCTCGAGAACCCAGCCTTCGCGATCGAGGTCGGTATTGACGATGCGGCTTCGGCTCACGCGGTAACCGTCGAGCTGGTTCATCTCGGCCAGCAGCGCCTGCGCCGGCACACGGGTGCCGAGTTGCAGTTCGGAAAACGCGGCGGACTCGAGTACCTCACCGCGTTCGTTGACGATGTCGGCACGCAGCAGCAGGCCGGTCTGGCGTTCGAGCCACCAGCGCTGGGTGAACCGTGCGTTGTCGCGCGGGCGCAGCGTCACCGTCTGGGCGTCGTAGCCGGCGATGCGGTCGTCCGCGCCGGGCAACACCTCGTACATGTCGAGTGAGGCGGCGGCGTCGTTGGCCACGGAGGTCGGGAAACCATGCAGCGCCCCGCGTGGCTCGATCGAGGCATGGCGCGAGCCTGGCCACAACACGTGCACCGCATCGTTGTAGCGGAACACGCGGCGCTTTTGTCCGTCGAGTGATTCGACCCGTTCGACCTGCCTGCGCCCGTCCCAGGTGTGCACGATGCGTGCGCTGCTCATCGAGCCTGACGCCGTCACCACATAGGTGCCCGAGTAGCTGCGCAAACGCACCGAATTCTGCAGGCGTTTGACCAGGCCCGGGCCATCGAGCGGTACGGCGCCGGCTTGCCCGGCAGCACTGGCGCTGGGGCCGCCAATGTTGTCGGTGCCACCGGCTGGCCCCGCACAGACCGCGGTGACAAGCGCACTGCCGAGCATCAGTTGCCAGGCGAACAACCCGGCCCGCCGGCTCCAGTGGTGAGTTGCGCATGGCCGGCCCGGCGCAGTGAGGCCATGTGCGTGCAGCGGGCTGGCCGTCATCGTTCGGCGCTGACGTCGTACGTCGCGTTGCGCAACAGACCGGAGCTTGGCGCCAGCACCACCGCCGGCTGGAACTGCTTGTGCGCCGCCAGGTACGCGTCGAAGCGTGGATCGTGGCGGGCATTGCGGTCGATCACCCGCACCTGGGTGTCGAGGCTGCCGGCCGCCACCGACGGGCTGTCGGCCTGGTCCGGCGCACGGCCGGTGAGCACGACACCCGCCACCAGCACCACGCCGGCGGCGATGCCGACGGGCGCCGACCAGCGCCGCAAGCGTTTGTTGCGGCGGGCCCGCGCCGCGGCCAGATCGATGGCCGGCGCCGGGCTGGCGTGCTGCTGTCCGGATGCGACACCTTGCGCATGCCGTTGGCTGGACTCAGCTGGTTGCGCCGACGCGTCCGCGTCTGCTGGCACGTGGGTCGACGCGGCGTCGAGCAGGCCTTCGGCGTCCATACGCTGGCGCAAACGCGCGACGAAGTCGCCATCGGCCTGGCAATGGGCGGCGAGGTCGCTCGAGCGCAACACATCACCAACCAGCGCGTAGTCGTGCCAACGCTGGCGCATGGCCGGGTCGGTCGACCACTGTCGTAGCAGTTGGCCGGTGTGGTCGGCAGCGGCCTCGCCGTCACACAGGGCCGAGAGTTCTTCGGCGTCTGGCGGGGCGTTGGCGTCGGCAGGGGTCATGACGAACTCTCCATGTGCAACCGGGCTTACCAGCGCTGGCCCTTGGTGGTGTCGAGCAAAGGGCGCAGGCGTTGGGCGATCGCCTCGCGAGCACGAAAGATGCGGGATCTGACCGTGCCGATGGGACACGACATCGCCGTGGCGATGTCCTCATAGCTGAGGCCTTCGATCTCGCGCAGCAGGATGGCTTGGCGCAGGTCGTCGGGCAGGGCATCGATGGCGGTGTTCACGGTGCGGGCAATTTCACGGCTGGCCAGGATGGCCTCGGGTGTCTCGCCATTGCTTTGTTCGACTTCAGGTGCAGAAGTTTCGTCGGCATCGTTACGGGCCGCGAGTGCCGACTCGGTGATCACCGGGTCGCGCTGAAGATCGCCGAGGGTCTTCTTGGCCGTGTTGACCGCAATGCGATAGAGCCAGGTGTAGAACGCACTCTCGCCGCGGAACTGCGGCAGTGCCTTGTAGGCGCGGATGAAGGTTTCCTGGGCGATGTCGGGTACCAGATCGACGTCGCGCACCATGCGAGAGATCAGGCGTTCGATGCGACGCTGATATTTCACCACCAGCATCTCGAAAGCCCGCACGTCGCCGGCTTGGGCGCGCTCCAGCAGGGCGGCGTCGACGTCAACGATCATTGAGGGGTGGTGATGGCGGGCGAGTCGAATATAGCGCGCAACGCAGGCTGTGCCAGTCACAGGGCAGCTGGTGTTGCGCCAGTGCGAGCCAGCAGGTCCAGGCCTGCGAGGTGTCGCCCTGCAGGACAGGCAGGGCGCGAAGGTGTAGCAGCAGCCAGCCACCTGTGTCCAGGCGCACGGCCACCTGGCAGGCCAGGCGGCTGGCGTCGGGTTGGCGCACCAGACCCCAGGTCTGGCGGTCGCAGTTGAGGGGGGTGGCTTGCCAGCAGTGTGGCGACTCGGTGTCGATCCGCCCCGGGCGGCGTCCAATCGACAAGGTGTGCCTGGCTGCCAGCAGCGTGATCACGCCCAGGGCCGACGCGCTGAGGGAGACGATGCCCAGGCGCCCACTGCCGTCGTGGTCGACATGAACCCAGAGCCAGGCTGCGAGCGCCGCGATCGCGACGCCCGGCAGCAACCAGGCCGCCAGGGCGAACAGCCGGTTTGGCCCGAGCTCGACGGTCAGGGCCGGGGCACTGTTGCGCATGGTGTGCGCAGACCATCCGCCCCGTGCGCCCGGTCAGGCCGGATCGATCAGAAGCGTTGGAACACCAACGTGCCGTTGGTGCCGCCGAAGCCGAAGTTGTTCTTCACCGCCACGTCGATGCGCATCTCGCGCGCCGTGTTGGCGCAGTAGTCGAGATCACATTCGGGGTCGGGCGTCTGAAGATTGATCGTCGGCGGCGAGATCTGATGGTGCACGGCCAGCACGGTGAACACCGATTCGATGCCGCCTGCGCCACCTAGCAGGTGGCCGGTCATCGACTTGGTCGAGTTCACCACCAGCTTCTTGGCGGCATCACCGAAAGCCAGCTTGATTGCGTTGGTCTCGTTGATGTCGCCCAGTGGTGTGGAAGTGCCGTGTGCGTTGACGTAATGCACCGCGTCGGCATTGACGCCGGCGTTGCGCAATGCGTTCAGCATCGAGCGCTTGGGGCCGTCGACGTTGGGCGCGGTCATGTGGTACGCGTCGCCGCTCATGCCAAAGCCCGTGAGCTCGGCATAGATCCTGGCGCCACGCTTCTTGGCATGTTCGTACTCTTCGAGCACCATCACGCCACCACCTTCACCCAGCACGAAGCCGTCGCGGTCCTTGTCCCAGGGGCGCGATGCGGCCGCCGGGTCGTCGTTGCGCGTCGACAGCGCACGGGCCGCGGCGAATCCACCGATGCCCAGCGGCGAGATGGTCGACTCGGCGCCGCCGGCGATCATGACGTCGGCATCACCGCAGTCGATCAGGCGAGCTGCCACACCGATGCTGTGCAGCCCGGTGGTGCAGGCCGTCACCATGGCCAGGTTGGGGCCCTTGTAGCCACACAGGATCGACACATGACCCGAGATCATGTTGATGATCGACGCCGGCACGAAGAACGGCGAGATGCGCCGTGCCCCGCGTGCGGTGTATTCGATGTGTGTCTCTTCGATCAGCGGCAGGCCGCCGATGCCGGAGCCGACCATCACGCCGATGCGTTCGGACTGCTCCTCGGTCAGGGCCGCACCTTCAGGCAATCCGGCGTCGCGTACGGCCTGCAGGGCCGCGGCGATGCCGAAGTGGATGAAGGCGTCCATGTGGCGGGCGTCTTTGGCGGGGATGTAGTCATCGATCTTGAACCCCTTGACCTCACCGGCGAAGCGCACGCTGAGGTTGGCGGGGTCGAAGCGCTGCAGGCTGGCGATGCCGGAGCGGCCAGCGAGCAGGTTGCTCCAGGATTCGTCGACGGTGTTGCCCACCGGTGTGACGAGTCCCAGTCCGGTGACGACGATGCGGCGGCGTGTCATGTGATCAGGCTTCCGGTGTCGCTGCGGGCTGCCGTCGAGATCAACTCTTGACGTGCGACGACGCGTAGTCGATCGCGAGCTGCACGGTGGTGATCTTCTCGGCTTCTTCGTCGGGGATCTCGATGCCGAACTCGTCTTCGAGTGCCATCACGAGTTCGACCGTGTCCAGAGAATCAGCGCCGAGATCGGCCACGAAAGCCTTCTCGTTGGTGACTTCAGCTTCGGCCACGCCGAGCTGTTCGGCAATGATTTTCTTGACGCGGGTTTCGATATCGCTCATGACTCTCCTCCGGGAGGGGGTGGTGCAAAAAACAGCCTGCGATTCTACGGTGTCCGGCAACAGTGTTACCGGTCTGTACCTGGAGCGCCGCCGCAGGGCTGGCGCGACGCTCGCTGGTTCGATGAGCCCGAGGGCTCGTCAATTCATGAACATGCCGCCGTTCACGTGCAGTTCGCTTCCCGTGATGTAGCCGGCGGCGGGGCTGGCCAGAAAGGTCACGGCCTCGGCGATGTCTGCCGGTGAGCCCAGGCGACCGAGCGGGATCTGCGCCATCAGCGCGGCCTTCTGGGCTTCGGGCAGACCGTCCGTCATGTCGGTGGCGATGAAGCCGGGTGCCACGCAGTTGACCGTGATGTTGCGGCTACCGAGCTCACGCGCCAGCGAGCGCGTCATGCCGGCTACACCCGCCTTGGCGGCGCAGTAGTTGGCCTGGCCGGCATTGCCAGCCGAGCCGACCACCGAGGTGATGTTGATGATCCGTCCATAGCGCTGCTTCATCATGGGCTTGATGGCAGCGCGGCTGGCGCGAAACACGGCCTTGAGGTTGGTGTCGATCACCGCATCCCACTCGTCGTCCTTCATGCGCATCGACAACATGTCGCGCGTGATGCCGGCGTTGTTGACCAGCACATGCAGGCCGCCGCGGGTCTTGACGATGTCGGTGATGGCCGCGTCGAGTGCGGCGCCGTCGGTCACGTCGAGTGCAATGCCGGTGCCACCATGTTCGGCCAGGGCGTCGGCGATCGCCGCAGCACCCGAGGTCGAGGTGGCCGTGCCGATGACCACAAAGCCGCGTTGTGCCAGCAGCATGGCGATGGCGCGGCCTATGCCGCGGCTGGCGCCGGTGACCAGGGCGATCTGGCGGTCGGTGGAATCGGCTGCGGGGGCTGTGCTCATGGCGATGGTCAAGAGGTCGGGCGAAGGATAATCAGGGCGCAGGGGATGGGCGGAAATCGTGGCGCAGCGTGGGGGGGCGGTCTGCCGGATCAGGCCAGCAGGGCGCGGGCTTCGGCCATCGACGCCGGGTCGAGCACGGAGGCACTCGTGAGCTCGCCGTCGATACGTTTGACCATGCCGGCCAGCACCTTGCCAGGGCCACATTCGATGACGCTCGTCACTCCACGCGCCTTGAGCGCCTGGATCAGTTCGACCCAG
The DNA here is from genome assembly GCA_016702605.1 of Candidatus Intricatilinea gracilis. Lineage (GTDB taxonomy): Bacteria > Pseudomonadota > Gammaproteobacteria > Burkholderiales > Burkholderiaceae_C > Sphaerotilus > Sphaerotilus gracilis. The sequence continues at coordinate 145,713 of JADJDQ010000001.1, read as the reverse complement.
CGCACCGGGCCGAAGGCCTGGCGGTACAACGCATCGCGGATGGCGGCGGGCTCGGTTTGCACCGCCACGTCGATGTTGTTCACCACGGCGATCTGCGGCGTGTGGAAGGTGACGGCTTCGAGCTGCTCGCGCAGGCGCTCGGCCGCGGGCTTCATCAGGCTGCAGTGGAACGGTGCCGACACGGCCAGCGGCAGCGCACGTTTGGCGCCGGCGGCCTTGAGCATCTCGCAGCCCTTGTCGACGCCGGCCTTGCTGCCGGAAATGACGACCTGTTTCGGATCGTTGAAGTTGGCGGCCTCGACCACTTCGCCGCTCTGCGCGGCGGCATCGGCACAGATCTCGCGTACCTTGGCGGCGTCCAGGCCCAGGATGGCGGCCATGGCACCGGTGCCCACCGGCACGGCTTCCTGCATGAAGCGGGCGCGTAGGCGCACCAGCGGCAGCGCATCGGCCAGGCTCAACACGCCAGCGGCCACCAGGGCGCTGTATTCACCGAGCGAATGGCCGGCCAGTGCGATCGGCGTCGGGCCCCCTTCGGCCAGCCAGGCGCGGTAGTTGGCAATGCCTGCGGCGAGCATCACCGGCTGGGTGTTGGTGGTGAGTTCGAGTGTTTCCTTGGGGCCGGTGGCGATCAGCGCGGCCAGGTCTTCACCCAGCGCGGCGCTGGCTTCCTCGAGCGTGGCGCGCACGGCCGGGTGGTCGCCCCAGGCGTTCAGCATGCCGACCGACTGCGAGCCCTGGCCGGGAAAGACGAAAGCGAAGTTGCTCATGATCGTTGGGGTCTGACGATGAAAGTTGGCCGGCGCTGAGGTGTCGGAACGAAGGCATGACTCCCGACGGGCGACCGACACGATGCACCCATGGACTTGCTGCTGCCGGTGTGGCGGCTCAGTAGTCGAGCAGCACCGAGCCCCAGGTGAAACCGCCGCCGACACCTTCGAGCATCAACGTCTGGCCGCGCTGGATCTTGCCGCTGCGCACGCCGACGTCGAGCGCCAGCGGGATGGAGGCCGCCGAGGTGTTGCCGTGGCTGTCGACCGTGACGATGACCTTGTCCATCGGCAGCTTGAGCTTGCGCGCCGTGCTTTGCATGATGCGGATGTTGGCCTGATGCGGGATCAGCCAGTCGATGTCGGCGGCGACCCGCCCGGCCTTGGCCAGCGAGGCGCGCGCTGTGTCTTCGAGCACACCCACGGCAAGCTTGAAGACGGCCTGGCCGTCCATCTTGAGCAGCGGGTCGCCCAGGATCTGTCCGCCCGACACGGTGCCCGGCACACACAGGATGTCGACATGGCTGCCGTCGGCATGTATGTCGGTGGCCAGGATGCCGGGTGTGGGTGAGGCCGACAGCACGACCGCACCGGCGCCGTCACCGAACAACACGCAGGTGCCGCGGTCGTCGAAGTCGAGGATGCGCGAGAACACCTCGGCGCCGATCACCAGCGCATGACGGGCCGTGCCGGCGCGCACCATGGCGTCGGCAATGGTCATCGCGTAGATGAAACCCGAACACACGGCTTGCACGTCGAACGCCGGTGCGCCGTGGGTGATGCCCAGCTTGCGCTGCACGATGCAGGCGGTCGACGGGAAGACCATGTCCGGCGTCGACGTGGCGACGATGACGAGGTCGATGTCCTGCGGCCCGACACCAGCGGCTTCCATCGCATGGCGCGCCGCTCCGGTGGCCAGGTCGCTGCTGTTGACGCCGGGCGCCACGAAATGGCGTGCGCGGATGCCGGTGCGTTCGACGATCCAGTCATCGGACGATTCGACGCCACGTTCGGCCAGGCGCGCCACCAGATCGGCATTGGTCAGCCGCAGGGGAGGCAGAGCGCTGCCGGTGCCGGCAAGGCGGCTGTAGATCTTGTCGGTGGAAGTCATGCAGCTGTGGTGGCCGGGGCAGGTGCGGCAACAGCCGCGGTCGGCAGCGCACTCAGCGTGGCGCTGATGCGGTCGTGCACACGGTCGAGCAGACCGTGAGCGGCGGCATCATAAGCGCGGTTCAGTGCCTGCTCGAAAGCATACGCGTCGGCCGAACCGTGGCTCTTGAACACCAGGCCTCGCAGACCCAGCAGCGCCGCACCGTTGTAACGGCGGTGGTCGGCGCGCTTCTTGAAGTGCTTGAGCACCGGCAGGGCGATCAGCGCAGCCAGCTTGGCGTAGGGCGTGCGCGTGAACTCCTGCTTGATGAAGTTCGACAGCATGCTGGCCAGACCTTCGGTGGTCTTGAGCATGACGTTGCCGACAAAGCCATCACAGACGACGACGTCGGTCGTGCCCTTGAAAATGTCGTTGCCTTCGACGTTGCCGTAGAAGTTGATCTGTCCGGCCGCCGCCGCGGCACGCAGCAGTTCGCCGGCGCGCTTGATCGTGTCGCTGCCCTTGATGGCCTCTTCGCCGATGTTGAGCAGGCCGACCGTGGGATCGGCCTTGTCGAACACCGTGCTGGCCAGCGCGCTGCCCATCACCGCGAACTGCACCAGATGTTCGGCACTGCAGTCGACGTTGGCGCCCAGGTCGAGCACCGTGGTGGTGGTGTCATGGGCGTTGGGCAAGCCCGAGGCAATCGCCGGCCTGTCGATGCCGTCGATCGTCTTGAGGATGTAGCGCGCGAGCGCCATCAAGGCGCCGGTGTTGCCCGCGGACACACATGCATCTGCTGCTGCAACACCACCGGCATCGGGCTTGACCTGATGCAGGGCGATACGCATCGACGAATCACGCTTGCGACGCAGGGCGATCTCGATCGGGTCGTCCATCTCGACAACTTCGCTGGCCGCAACAATGCGGCAGCGTGGCCAGTCGGCAGCACGTGCCAAAGCCTCGGGTTGCCCCACCAGCAGAAGCTGGGCGGCCGGATGCCGTGCGAGAAATGCCTGGCACGCCGGCAGCGTGACGCTCGGGCCATGATCGCCGCCCATGCAGTCGACGGAGATGCGCATCGGGCGCTGGGTGTCCGTCATTGCACGGTATCCGTCAAGGGGCTATGCACACGCAGCCGGCCTTCGCCTGACGGACCCTCGGGTCGTCGACGTGCCGGTGTGTGGCGGGTCGATCTGACTGTTGTCCGGTGGTGACCGGACGTGGCCGACGCGCAGGCGTCAACCAGATCTGCGGCATCAACTGGCGACAGGCGCACCTTGGTCGCGGGCGCGCTGCGCAGCTTCAGGCGTCTGCCTTGGTCTTGAACACCTTGCGCCCACGGTAGAAACCGGTCGGGCTGATGTGATGGCGCAGATGCACCTCGCCCGTGGTGGGCTCGATACCCGTACCGGGCGCGGCAACAGCGTTGTGTGAACGATGCATGCCACGCTTTGAGGGTGACTTCTTGTTTTGCTGGACGGCCATGAGGGACTCCTGGGGTCTGATGGCTGGAAAGCCCGCTAGTCTAGCATCGCGCTCGAGCCAGCACCAGCGGTCACGGCGAAACGCGTAGTTGCATCACTTTCAGGCGTCGCCGTGTCAGTTCTTGCGTGGCACCAGTTTCAAGGTTGCCAACGCGGCAAACGGGTGCTCGGGCGGCTCATCTTCGGGGGCGGTTTGTGTGCCTGTGGCCGCATCGAAGACGCCGGGCAAGGCCGCTGGCGAACCTGGCGGAACGGCCACATAGGTCATGGGGATCACACGTGGACAGGCCTCGTGCATGGGCACGGCCGGCAAGGACAGGAGGATCTCGTCCTCGATCAACGTGAGCAGGTCGAGCGGTCCATCGGCGGCGAGTACGTCGACATCCTCGAGTTCGGCATCGAGTGTTGCTGCAGTGGCTTCGTCGGCCACGATGCGAAACCACGGTGCAATGTCGACGGCAAGGTCGACTGGTTCCAGGCAACGTTGGCACTGCATCATCAGGCTGGTCTGCACCTCGAGATGCAGCCAGGTCTGTTTGGCGCCGCCGCGCTGGCTGCGCAGTTCGGCGCGTGCCGTCCAGCTGACCTTGCGTTCGGCCGGTGTGCTGGACGAATCCTGCACCTGGGCCAGTCGCTCGCGTGTGGACACATCGAGCTCGCCCGAGATGGCTGTGCCGGCCTGCGCCAGCTTGGTCAGATCGAGTCTGGCAGGGTTGAACTCACGAGTCTTCATGGCACGAGTGTAGGTCGCTGTCAGATGGAACAATGGTGCGGATGCAGCCTTCAGCCCCACCCGACGCCGCCAGTGCGGCCTCCCTCATCCTGGCTTCGACGTCGCCGTACCGGCGCGAACTGCTGGCCCGTCTGCGCTTGCCGTTTGCCGTGGTGTCGCCGCAAGTGGACGAGACGCCGCTGCCGGACGAATCACCGGCAACTCTTTCCGAACGTCTGGCCCTGGCCAAGGCGCTGGCGGTTGCCCTGCGTTATCCGCAGGCTCTGGTGCTGGGTTCGGATCAGGTCGCCGATCTCGATGGCCAGCCGATCGGCAAGCCCGGTACACATGAACGCGCCGTGCAGCAATTGCGCGCCATGCGCGGGCGTTCGGTGGTGTTTCGCACCGCGCTGGCGGCCTGCCGCGCCAGCGACGGATTCCAGCGCCTCGACCGCGCAGACGTGGTGGTGCGGTTTCGCGAACTATCCGATGCCGAGATCGAGACCTACCTGCGCATCGAGCAGCCTTACGACTGCGCGGGCAGTGCCAAGTGCGAGACGCTGGGCATCACGCTGCTGGCGGCCATTGACTCCGACGACCCGACGGCACTGGTCGGACTGCCGCTGATCCGCACCGCCGAGATGCTGCGCGGTGCCGGCCTCGACCCGCTCGCAGCGGTGCAGCGATGACCGCGCCCGTTGCAAGCCGCGTCGGCCGGCTGCTGCTGGTTCCCAATGCACTCGATCAGGGCTCGGCCGACGACGTCACGTCGTCCGGTGCCGCGCTGCACCTGGCGCTGCCGATGGCCGTGCTGCAAACCGCGGCGGCGCTCGAATACTGGGTGACCGAAACCCCCAAGGTGGCGCGTGTATTCCTAAAAAGAGTCAACGCCGTGACGCCGCTTGTGCGGCCCTTGCAGGAGCTTGTGATCGCCGAACTGCCACGCCCTCGCAAGGGCGGCGCATCACGCGGCACCACAGGCGCCGACGCTGGTGTGAGCGCTCAGCAATGGGCGCAGTTGCTCGAGCCGACGCGGCAAGGTCACGACGTGGGATTGTTGAGCGACGCCGGGCTGCCGGCGGTGGCTGATCCAGGGGCGGAACTGGTGCGCGCAGCCCACCTGGCGGGCATCGAGGTGGTGCCGTTGGCCGGCCCCAGTGCGCTGCTGCTGGCACTGGCAGCGAGTGGTCTGAATGGACAGAGTTTTGCGTTCGTCGGTTACCTGCCGGTGGAAGCCGGCGAGCGCGCCAAACGTCTGCAGGAGCTGGAGGCCATCTCGCGGCGCGCCCGGCAGACCCAGCTTTTCATCGAAACGCCTTATCGCAACAGCGCGATGCTCGACACCTTGCTTGCCAGCCTGGCGCCACAGACCTCGCTCAGCGTGAGTTGTGGCCTCACCACACCACAGGGCTGGACACGTACGGCCACGGTTGCTGGCTGGCGCAAGCAGTCGGTGGTCATGCCGAACGATCTGCCGGCAGTGTTTGCGCTGCTCGCGTGATCACTCGACCGGCGGTGTCAGACCTGCCGGCCGGCCGTCATGTCGACTCGGAAGCGTGTTGCCCCAACCTAGCACTGTGTGGTGCCGCCGACTATCTGGTCGGCAAGACACTCAGCCGCCGAGCAATGACGCGACGCGCCGCTTGGATTTGCTGGCGCGTGTGACGGCGCTTGGCGCCGGCGCTGCACTTGCAGGCACGCTGCCTTCCCAACTGGGGCTGGCATTGGGGTCGGGTTCGTACGGGCGATCGAAGAACGGATCACCATGGACATGGCTGCGCTGCGGGCGAGACGGAGCCGACGGCGCGCTGTGAGATGAGCCCATGGCACGAGGCGGCGCGTCGTCGTCGTGAAACTCGCGGCGCGGGGCACGGCGCGGGCGGTCGTCCTCGATCTCGAGGGGCTCGATGTCGATCTTGGTCTTGATGAGTTTTTCGATGTCCGCCACCAGGCGCGCGTCTTCGCGGGTGGCCAGTGACACGGCCAGGCCCGATGCACCGGCGCGACCTGTGCGGCCGATGCGGTGCACATAGTCTTCGGCGTTGAACGGAATGTCGAAATTGAAGACCGCCGGAAGATCGGCGATGTCCAGCCCGCGGGCGGCCACGTCGGTAGCCACCAGCAGGTCGACTTCACCACGCTTGAAAGCCTCCAGCGCCTTGAGGCGTTCGTCCTGCGACTTGTCGCCGTGCAGGGCCGCGGTCTTCAGGCCGTCACGCTCGAACGAGCGAGCCAGACGCGCTGCGCCGAGCTTGGAGTTGACGAAGATGAGCGCCTGGGTGATCGAACGCTCGCGCAGGATCTGCCGCACGGCCTGGCGTTTGTCGTCGTCACCGACGCTGTAGAAACGTTGTTCGACGTTGGTGGCCGTGGCGTTGGGGCGCGCCACCTCGACGAGCAGCGGGTCCTGCAGGTAACTCTGCGCCAGCTTCTTGATCTCGGGCGAGAAGGTGGCCGAGAACAGCAGCGTCTGGCGCGCCTTGGGCAGGTAGCTCAGGATGCGCTGCAGGTCGGGCAGGAAACCGATGTCGAGCATGCGATCGGCTTCGTCGAGCACGACGTATTCGACCTGGCCGAGATTGCAGTTCTTGATCTGGATGTGGTCGAGCAGCCGGCCCGGCGTGGCGATCAGCACCTCGACGCCGCGTTTGAGTTCGGCCGTCTGTGGCGCCATGTCGATGCCGCCAAATACACAAGCCACACGCAGCTGGGTGTGTTTGGCGTAGGTCTTGACGTTGTTGGCGACCTGGTCGGCCAGTTCGCGCGTGGGAGCCAGCACCAGGGCACGCACCGGGTGTCGGGCCGGTGAGGCGCTGGCGTTTTCGTGGCGCAGCATCTTCTGCAGCAGGGGCACCGAAAACGCGGCCGTTTTGCCGGTGCCGGTCTGGGCAGCGCCCATCACGTCGCGCCCGTCGAGCACGATCGGAATGGCCTTGGCCTGGATCGGCGTCATCGTCGCGTAGCCCGCGTCGGTGATCGCCCGCAGGAGCTTGGCGTCCAGCGGCAGGGTGTCGAAACGGGCGGGTGCCGCGGGTGCGGCGGTGTCGAGGGTGTCTTGATTCACCCCGGGATTATCCCGCGCTCTTGCTCAGAGACCAGGGGAGCTCGTTGCGTAGCAGCAATTTGGGGGTCCGGAAGCGCACGATGGCCCGATATACCAGCACATAAAAGACGCAGAAACCGCCCAGGCATAACTGCAGCACGGTGCTGTTGTCCCACCACAGCACGGCCGGGATGGCGGTGAGTGAACACATCACCCACAAGTACGGTGAGGTCATCGAATTGCGCTTGAGCAGGGCCGCAGCATCCTGGCGTCCGATGGCCCAGCGCATGATGCGGCGGTAGATCAGGCTGTGCAGATGGGTGGCGTCGGGCAGTCCCATGGGGCGACCTCGCACGATCTTGCGCCGGTACATGGTGAACACGGTCTCGAAGATCGGGTAGGCGCACAGCAGCAGCGGAAAGATCGGCGAGACCGTCAGATTGCGCTGCACCAGCAGGATGCCGAGTTCCGCCACCCAGAAGCCCAGGAAGTAGGCGCCACCGTCGCCCAGAAAGATCAAGCCGAGTGGATAGTTCCAGACGAAGAAACCGAGTACTGCACCCAAGGTGGCGAGTGCGCAACTGAACACCAGCGTGTCACCCACCTCATGCGCCACATAGGCCAGCGCGGCCAGCATGATGGCGACACACATCGACGCCAGCCCGTTGAATCCGTCGATGATGTTGATCGAGTTCACCACACCCGACACGGCAAACAAGGTGAGCAGAAACGACACACCGACGATCTGCAGCGCCGGATCGATGCCGGCCAGATCGGTGCGTTCGATGCCGATCTCGGCCAGCCACAGCGTCAGTGCTGCAGCCAGCAAGGTGACGAGCATGCGCTGGCGCGGCGTGATACGTTTGGTGACGTCCTCGAGCAGCCCGACGCCAAGAACAAGCAGGCTGGCTCCCGCCAGCACCAGCAATTGGGTCATTCGGCCACTGGAAATGTGCGGCATGGCCAGCGCCAGACCGGCGATGACACCCAGCGCTATGCCGAAGCCACCGATACGTGGCACGACCCGCGAGTGAAACTTTTGCGGTTGTGACCGCTCGGTGTCGCCAAGAATTGAAAGGTGTTGTGCCGAACCGCGCACCGCAATCAGCGTCGCCAAGGCAGCGACGAAGAACGAAACCAGCAAGATGATCATGTCGAGGAATCTAGAAGGGTTTTCTGACGCGTCGCTAGGCGGGCTGACAACTGTGGCGGGTCGGCACGCACGAAGCGCGCCGGGATCCTCCGTCCGATCAGACAGGTTCGGCGGTGTCAGGTGTCGGGGGTGAGCGGTCGGAGGTCGGCGGGGCAGATTGTGTGGGTCGGTCCCCGTAGTCGTACTCTGCCGGGAATGAGAAATTTCTTAAGGAGCGAATAATTTCGCGTGTTTGGGTAGCCTGCGGCCGGCGGACACCGAGGGTGCGGGGATGCGGGCCTTGTTCGAGACCGCAAAATCAGCGTTTTCCCCTGCCATTTTCCATCGATCGGCGCTGACCGATCGTGCATGTCGCCCGTCAGGGCCTGATCAGAGGACCAGCTTGCCTACCACCCGACTCAATGTTTCTCCCGTCATCATGGCCGGCGGCAGCGGCACCCGCTTGTGGCCGTTGTCCCGTGCGGGTTACCCCAAGCAATTTCTCGTATTGTCGGGCAACCAGAGCCTCTTCCAGCAGGCAGTGAAGCGCCTGGCTGGTCTCGACTGCGAGGGCGTGAAAGTCGCCGAACCCATCATCGTGGGCAACGAGGAGCATCGTTTCCTGGTGCTCGACCAACTGCGCGAGACGCAGATCGAGCCGGCCGGTGTGTTGCTCGAGCCGATGGGACGCAACACCGCACCGGCGCTCACACTCGCGGCGCTTCAGGCGCTCGACGGCGGTGGCGACCCGGTGCTGGTGGTGTCACCGGCGGACCAGACCGTGACCGACCCTGCGGCCTTTACCAACGCGCTGCGCGGGGCCGTGCAGGTCGCTGCGGGTGGTGCCATCGTCATCCTGGGCATCACGCCGGACCGGCCAGAAACCGGCTACGGCTATGTCCGCTGCACACCTGCCGAGACGGTCGCCCGAGTGGCACAGTTCGTCGAAAAGCCTGATCTGGAGACCGCCCAGCGCTACCTGGCCGAAGGTGGGTACAGCTGGAACAGCGGCCTGTTCGTGCTCAAGGCCAGCGTCTGGATGGCCGCACTCGACACGTTCCGGCCCGACATCGCCGCAGCCACCCGTGCCGCCTGGCAGGCTCGGGCGGTCGACGGCAAGTTCGTTCGGCCCGGCAAGGCCGAGTTCGCCGCCGTGCCGGCCGAGTCGGTCGACTACGCCGTGATGGAGCGTTGCCCCGGCAGCGAGTTCGACATCCGGATGGTGCCGCTGGATGCGGGCTGGAACGACCTCGGCGCCTGGGACGCCGTCTGGCAGGTGGCCGACAAGGACACCGCCGGCAATGCCACCACTGGCGACGTGCTGTTGACCGACAGCCGCAACAACCTCGTGCATGCCACCAGCCGGCTGGTGAGCCTGGTCGGCCTGGACGACGTGGTGGTGGTCGAGACGCCTGATGCCATCATGGTGGCCGACCGCTCGCGCAGCCAGGACGTCAAGCAGATCGTCGCCCAGCTCGGCGCCAGCAAGCGCGGTGAGCACACCGTGCACCGCAAGGTGTACCGACCCTGGGGCTGGTACGACAGCATCGACCAGGGCGAACGTTTCCAGGTCAAGCGCATCCTGGTCAATCCGGGCGCCACCTTGAGTCTGCAGATGCACTACCACCGGGCCGAACACTGGATCGTCGTCTCGGGCACCGCCGAGGTGACCAATGGTGACAAGGTGCTGGTGCTCAGCGAGAACCAGTCGACCTATATTCCGCTCGGTCAGATCCACCGTCTGGCCAACCCGGGCAAGATGCCGCTCGAGATCATCGAGGTGCAATCGGGCTCGTATCTGGGCGAGGACGACATCGTCCGGTTCGAAGACAGCTACGGCCGCAAGTAAGCGACCGAAGGGAAATCCACATGATCCTCATCACCGGAGCCGCGGGCTTCATCGGCGGCAACTTCGTCCATCACTGGTTCTCGCGCAGCGGCGCCGAGCCGGTGGTAGTGCTCGACAAGCTCACCTATGCCGGCAACCCGCTCACCATTGCCGAGCACCTGCAGTCCGGGCGTTGTGAGCTGGTGCAAGGCGACATCTGTGACCGCGAGCTTGTCCGCAAGCTTCTGGCCACCCACAAGCCGCGCGCCCTGCTGCACTTTGCGGCCGAGAGCCATGTGGATCGCAGCATCCACGGCCCGGGTGAATTCATCCAGACCAATATGGTCGGCACCTTCAGCCTGCTCGAAGAAGTGCGCACCTACTGGACGGCGCTTGCCGCCGCTGAGAAGGCTGCCTTCCGGTTCCTGCACGTGTCGACCGATGAGGTCTACGGCTCGCTGAGCGACAGCGACCCGGCCTTCAGCGAAACCACGGCCTACGCGCCCAACAGCCCCTATTCGGCCAGCAAGGCCGGCAGCGACCACCTGGTGCGGGCCTATCACCACACCTACGGTCTGCCCACTCTCACGACGAACTGCTCGAACAACTACGGGCCCTATCACTTCCCCGAGAAACTCATCCCGCTCATCATCCTGAATGCGCTCGATGGCAAGCCATTGCCGGTGTACGGTGACGGCCTGAACATCCGCGATTGGCTCTATGTGCGCGACCACTGCGAAGCCATCTGCCAGGTGCTGGCCAAGGGCCGCTGCGGCGAGGTCTACAACGTGGGCGGCAAGAACGAGGTGCGCAACATCGATGTGGTGACCACCATCTGCCGCAAGCTCGACGAGTTGCGCCCACGCAGTGCCGGGCGCTATGAAGACCTGATCACCTATGTCACCGACCGCCCGGGCCACGACCGCCGCTATGCCATCGACCCGACCAAGATCGAAGCCGAGATCGGCTGGTCGCCGGCCGAAACCTTCGAGTCCGGTGTGGCCAAGACGGTGCAGTGGTACCTGTCCAACCCCGCGTGGATCACCAGCGTGCGCAGCGGCGCCTACCGCGACTGGATCAGCACCAACTACCAGCAGCGCGGCGCAGTCGCTTGAGCGAGGCGAACACCATGAAGATCGTCCTGCTCGGCAAGAACGGCCAACTCGGCTGGGAGCTGCAACGTGCCCTGGCGCCACTGGGTGAAGTGATTGCGCTCGATCGGTCGAGCCGCGAAGTGGCGGGCCAGCCGGTATGTGGCGACCTGAATCGCATCGATGACCTGCGAGGCGGCCTGCTGGCGCTGCGCCCCGACGTGATCTTCAATGCCGCCGCCTACACCGCCGTCGACAAGGCCGAGTCCGATGTGGACACCGCGCGGTGCATCAACGCGCAGGCGCCCGGCGTGATGGCCGAAGTGGCTGCCAGCCTGGGTGCCACCTTGATCCACTACAGCACCGACTACGTCTTCGATGGTTCGGGCGATGCGCCGCGCGCCGAAGACGCCGCCACCGGCCCGCTGAGTGTGTACGGCGCCACCAAGCTCGACGGTGAACTCGCCATTCGTGCCAGTGGCTGCCGCCACCTCATCCTGCGCACCAGCTGGGTCTACGCAGCACGTGGCGGCAATTTCGCCCGCACCATGCTGCGTCTGGCGGCCGAACGTGATTCGCTCAATGTGGTCGACGACCAGATCGGTGCGCCCACCGGCGCCGACCTCATCGCCGATGTCAGTGCCCACTGCCTGCGCTCGCTGCAGGCTCGGCCCGAGTTGGGTGGCACCTATCACCTGGCGGCTGCTGGGGCAACGAGCTGGTATGCCTACGCTCGCCATGTCATCGCTTGGGCGCGAGCCCGTGGCCAGGCCATCAAGGTGGCACCCGAGGCTATCCGGCCGCTGCTCAGTGCGGCCTACCCGACACCGGCGCGCCGGCCGCTCAATTCGCGGCTGGACTGCAGCAAGCTGCAGGCTGATTTCGGTCTGCACCTGCCGCCCTGGCAGACCGGCGTCGAACGCATGCTCGACGAGGTGCTGGGCTCTCCCCAGGCTTGAATCGGCCAACGCGCCAAATACTGCGCAGACGAAGTTGCGCCCGGACCGCTCCGGGCAGAGCCAGATCACAACGGCTGTCATCAACCCACCTGACACTCCCCCTCCGAATGAAAACACGCAAAGGCATCATCCTCGCCGGGGGCTCTGGCACCCGCCTGCACCCCGCCACATTGGCCATGAGCAAGCAGTTGCTGCCGGTGTACGACAAACCCATGGTGTATTACCCGCTCAGCACACTGATGCTGGCCGGCATGCGCGACATCCTGCTGATCTCCACACCCACCGACCTGCCGCGTTTCGAGGCGCTGCTGGGTGATGGCAGCCGCTGGGGCATCAACCTCAGCTACTGCGTGCAGCCCAGCCCGGACGGGCTGGCACAAGCCTTCATCCTGGGCAAGGAGTTCGTCGGCGGTGCGCCCAGCGCACTCGTGCTGGGTGACAACATCTTCTACGGTCATGACCTGGCCGGCCTGCTGGCACATGCGCGCGAGCGGCGCAGTGGTGCCAGCGTGTTCGCCTATCACGTCACCGACCCCGAGCGTTACGGCGTGGTCGAGTTCGACGCCCAGCGCCAGGCCCTGAGCATCGAAGAAAAACCCAAGGCGCCCAAGAGCAACTACGCCGTCACGGGCCTGTACTTCTACGACGACCAGGTCTGCGACATCGCCGCTGCCACCAAGCCCAGCGCACGGGGTGAACTCGAGATCACCGACGTCAACGCCACCTACCTGCGCCAGGGGCAACTCAGCGTCGAGATCATGGGTCGCGGTTATGCCTGGCTCGACACCGGCACCCATGACAGCCTGCTCGAAGCCAGCCAGTTCATCGCCACACTCGAAAAGCGCCAGGGCCTGAAGGTGGCGTGCCTGGAAGAAATCGCCTACCGCAACGGTTGGATCGATGCCGCACAACTCGAACGCCTGGCCACACCCATGCTCAAGAACGGTTACGGCCGGTACCTGCTGAAGGTGCTGAACGAGAGGGCCTTCTGACATGAAACTGCTGCGCACCGACATCCCCGACGTTGTCATCGTCGAACCCTCAGTATTCGGCGACGACCGCGGTTGGTTCAGCGAAAGTTACAACGCCCGCAACTTCTCCCAGGCCATGGTGGCGCTGGGCCTGCCCCAGCCGCCCGAGTTGGTGCAGGACAACCATTCGTGTTCGCGCGCAGGTGTGCTGCGTGGCCTGCACTATCAGCTCGAGCCCCATGCCCAGGCCAAACTCGTGCGGGTTGTCAAAGGCCGTGCCTGGGACGTGGCGGTCGACATCCGGCCGGGCTCACCCACCTTCGGCCGGTGGGTCGGCGTCGAACTCGATGCGGTAGCCAAACGCCAGTTGTGGATACCTGCAGGTTTTGCCCACGGCTTCGTCGCGCTCGAGGACGACACCCATTTCCTCTACAAGACCAGCGACTACTACGCCCGCGACTGCGAACGTGCACTGCGCTGGAACGATCCCACCTTTGCCATCGCCTGGCCTTTGCCTGCTGACCTGGCGCCGCTGCTGGCCGCCAAGGATGCCGCGGCGCCCCTGCTCACCGACGTGAGCGCTGGCGACCTGCCCGCGCCCTGGTCCGCCGCAGCGGCCTGACACCGACGGCGCCTGACTCTTTCACTTCACTTCAGCTTGGTTCATCCATCATGAAAGTCACTGTCATCGGCACCGGCTATGTCGGCCTCGTCACGGGCGCCTGCCTGGCCGACGTCGGCAACGACGTGTTGTGCCTGGACGTCGACCCGCGCAAGATCGCCACCCTCGAAGCCGGTGGCATCCCCATCCACGAGCCGGGGTTGGACAACGTCGTCAAACGCAACGTGGCAGCCGGGCGCCTGCACTTCACCACCGACATCGAACGGGCCGTGCACTTCGGCACCATCCAGTTCATCGCCGTGGGCACACCGCCGGACGAAGACGGGTCGGCCGACCTGCAGTACGTGCTGGCCGCCGCACGCAACATCGGCCGGCACATGACCGACCACAAGGTGGTGGTCGACAAGAGCACGGTGCCCGTGGGCACGGCCGACAAGGTCAACGCCGCCATTGCCGACGAACTCGCCAAACGCGCCGTGACCGTGCCGTATTCGGTGGTCTCGAACCCCGAGTTCCTGAAGGAAGGCGCGGCGATCGACGACTTCATGAAGCCCGACCGCATCGTCGTCGGCGCCAGCGACGAAGGCGCCATCAACCTGATGCGCGCCATCTATGCGCCGTTCCAGCGCAACCACGAGCGTCTGGTGATCATGGACGTGAAGAGCGCCGAACTGACCAAATACGCCGCCAACGCGATGCTGGCCACCCGCATCAGCTTCATGAACGACCTGGCGAACCTGGCCGAGGTGCTGGGTGCCGACATCGAGGCAGTGCGCCAGGGCATAGGCTCCGATCCGCGCATCGGCTATCACTTCCTGTATCCGGGTTGCGGTTACGGCGGTTCCTGTTTCCCGAAGGACGTCCAGGCGCTCATCCGCACTGCTCAGCAGGACGCCGGCATGCACCTGGCCGTGCTCAGCGCGGTCGAAGAGGTCAACGATGCACAAAAGCTCGTGCTGCCGGGCAAGATCAAGAAACGTTTCGGCAACGACCTGACGGGTCGCCACTTTGCGCTGTGGGGCCTGGCCTTCAAGCCCAACACCGACGACATGCGCGCCGCGCCCAGCCGCGCCATCGTGGCCGACCTGATCGCTGCCGGCGCCACGGTGAGCGCCTACGACCCGGTCGCCATGGACGAAGCCAAGCGCATCTTCGAAGGCCAGGCCGGCATCACCTTCGCTACGTCGCCCATGACTGCACTCGAAGGTGCCGACGCGCTGGTCATCGCGACCGAGTGGAAGGAATTCCGCAGCCCCGACTTCGACGCCATCGCCAAGGCGCTCAAACAAGCGGTGATCGTCGACGGCCGCAATCTCTACGACCCGGTGGCGCTGCGTGCACGCGGGTTCGAGTACTTCGCAATCGGCCGCTGACCAGGTGTCGGCAGGCGCTGTGAGAGCGGCGCCTGTCGGTCCGGCAGAGTCCGCGAGAATCGCGCCATGAAAGTTCTCGTCACAGGCGCGGCCGGCTTCATCGGCATGTACACCGCCTTGCGCCTGCTGGCGCGGGGCAACGAGGTGGTCGGCATCGACAACCTCAACAACTACTACGACCCGGCGCTCAAACAGGCGCGCCTGGCTCACATCAAGACCCAGGCCCGGCTCTGGCCGGCCACGGCGACCTGGCGTTTCGACAAACTCGACCTGGCAGATCGTGACGGCATGGCGACGCTGTTCGCGACCGAGAAGTTCGACCGGGTCGTGCACCTGGGCGCGCAGGCCGGCGTGCGCTACTCGCTGCAAAACCCGCATGCCTATGCCGAGAGCAACCTCACCGGCTTCCTGAATGTGCTCGAAGGCTGCCGCCATCACACCGTGCAGCACCTGGTCTACGCCAGTAGTTCGAGCGTCTACGGCGGCAACACCAAGATGCCATTTGCCGAGACCGACCCGGTCGATCACCCGGTGAGCCTGTACGCCGCCACCAAGAAGGCCAACGAGTTGATGGCGCACACCTACAGCCATCTCTACGGCCTGCCGACCACGGGCCTGCGCTTTTTTACCGTCTACGGCCCCTGGGGCCGGCCCGACATGGCGGCGTGGCTGTTCACCAAAGCCATCACCGAAGGCCGCCCCATCGACGTCTTCAACCATGGCGACATGAAACGCGACTTCACCTACATCGACGACATCGTCGAAGGGGTGGTGCGTGTCACCGACCGTATTGCCACACCGCTGGAGGGATCGAAAGTGCCCTGGCGCGTGTTCAACATCGGCAACCACGACCCGGTGCAGTTGCTCGACTTCATCGCCTGCATCGAGGCCAGCCTGGGCCGCACCGCCGCCAAACGCCTGTTGCCCATGCAGGACGGTGACGTGCCGGCCACCTATGCCGACACCGGTGCGCTGCAAGAATGGGTCGGTTTCGCCCCCGCCACCCCCTTGGCCGCCGGTATCACCCGCTTCGTCGAGTGGTACCGCGACTACCACACCGCCAGCGCCTGAGTGATGACGACTATCTGCACATGGCCCACATCACGGGCCAAAGTCGCTGCGCCCGTGTTCACTCGCCGCTGGCTGCGCACCGTGGTCGGTGCTGTTGTCGCCGTGGCGGCGATCGGCGCCGCTCAGGCCCAGCCCAGCCTGCCCTACACGCCGAGTGTCAGCGCCCGCCATGCCCTGGCCTTGCTGGCCGACCAGGCCGATCTGCCCCTGACGCTGACGCAGTGGCCGCTGCCGGCCGGTGCGGTGTCCGAGGCGCTGCAGCACCTGCCCCTCAACCTGAGCCCGGCGCTCGAACGGGCCCGCGACACCGTGCAGGCCGACTTGCGTCGCGCCAGCGCTGCGCGTGTCGAGCTGCGCCTGCGGCCACGTGCCGACACCCTGGTCGGCTACGGCGACCACTACGCGCCCGGCAGCTCGCTGGCGTTTGGCAGCGCACAAATCGGCCCCGGCGCGTTGGTGACCGGGCGGATTGGCCTGCGCATCGAGGGTGACCCCGGTGCTGCCGCACCTCGCCGCGGTGGTGCCCGCGCACGTCTGGACGACAGTGCCGTCGTGACCGGCGCCTTGGGCGTCAACCTGCAGGCCTGGACGCGTCAGACCTGGTGGGGTCCGGGCTGGCGCTCCAGCCTCATCCTGGGCAACAACGCCCCGGCGCTGGCGGGTGTGAGCCTGCAGCGCGCCGCAGGTGGCGTCTCGTCATCCCCCTGGCTGAGCTGGCTCGGTCCCTGGAACCTCGAGGCCTTTGCCGCTCAGCAAGAAGGTGACGCCGCGCCGGCCTATGCTTGGCTGGTCGGGCAACGCCTCACGCTGCGACCCTGGTCGGGCGTCGAACTGGGCTTGAGCCGCACCGCGCAATGGGGCGGGCGGGGTCGCGACCAGAGTGCCAGCAGCTTTCTGCACATGCTGACCGGCACGGGCACCAATGCCGACACCCGGGCTCAACAGGCCACCGACCCAGGCAACCAGATGGCCGGCGTCGACCTGCGGGCACGTTGCCCGGCGGGCTGGAACTGCGCCGCCTACCTGCAACTGATGGGCGAAGACATGGCCGGCCCCGCGCCGAGCCGTTTCCTGAGCCTGTACGGCATCGAGACCTGGTCGGCCGATGGTCAGCGCCGATACAACGTCGAATATGCCGACAGCGCCTGCGACAGCACACCCGACGCCAAACGCCTGACCGGTTGCGCCTATCGCAACGGCCAATATCCCAACGGTTACGCCAGCGCCGGGCGTTGGCTCGGCGCCAGCCAGGGGCCGGACGCGCGGCTGTTGTCCTTCAGTCTGTTCGACCAGCCCGGCGCCACACGGTTGCGCATGGATGTAGGCCTGCTGAGTGGATTTGCCGGTGATGCCCCCACACTCGCCGCTCCGCCGACACGTGGCGTCAACACGCGCCTGCTGTCGCTGCAGGCCCAGCGCAGCGTCGCCTGGTCCGGCGGTCAACTCACACCCGAAATCGGCTGGCAACGCCTCAGCCGGCCAGGCCGCAAACACTCCGAGCTGAACGCCGGTGTGAACTGGACCTTGTCGCTGGATGGCACGTCGCCGGGCAGCTTGTCCTTGGGTCGATCAGCCGCCGCAAGCAGCAGCCGCGAGCCCGGCTGGTTCGGGCGCAACCCGCTGCTTGCGGGCGCCGGTTTGCTGGCGCTGGGTGTGGCGCTCGACCGCCCGGCCGATCGGTATGTTCAGGACCACGGCAATAACCCGTCGATGAAGGCGCTGCGCCAGGTTGGTGACGCGTTGCCCACGCTGGCGCTTGGCCTGGCCGGCGTGCACTGGTTGTCCGAGCGTGGCAGCCCGGCCGGCGACACGGCCCTGGCGGCCACCACCGCCGGCCTCGGGGCGTATGCCAGCAGCAAGCTGCTCAAGTCCGCCATCGCGCGCGACCGGCCGATCGAAGGCCTGGGGCACAACAGCTTCGGCCAGAGCGGTTCACCACGCAGCGACAGTTCGATGCCGTCCAACCATGCCGCCATCGCCTGGGCCGTGGTGACGCCCTATGCACAAACCTACGGCCAGGACTGGGTCTACGGCCTGGCGGGCATGACCAGCTTCGGCCGCGTGATGGGCCGCGAACACTGGGCATCCGACGCCATCGCCGGCTCGCTGATCGGCTACCACCTCGGCAGCTGGGCCCGCACCCGCCTGGGCAACGGCGTCAACCTCAGCCTGGTCGGGCGCGGGGTGGCGCTGAGCATGCCGCTGCCCTGATGTGCTGCCGCCGCGAGCGGCCTCGGGACAATTGGTTGCAACATGTGCTGACATCCCGGCGTGCATTCATTGGTCGAATCATCAATCTTTGATAGTCGGGCTTTCCTTGACCCAGGGGGCACTCCTAGACTCCGCAGCTCCTTGCGTGTGTCTCAGTTCCGGGCCCGCGCCGATCGACTTGGGGCCACGAGCCGGGTGCAAAGATGATGAACGTTGGTGATTTCGGCTGGGCCGTGTTCCTGGGCAGTGCGTTGGCCTGCCTGGCCTTGCTGCTGACCAAGAAGCTGCACGGCCGGCACAGCATGGACCACGATCTGGGTTCGATCCAGAAGTTGCACGTGTCGCCTGTGCCGCGCATCGGTGGTGTCGCCCTGATGGTTGGCCTGGTGTTCGGCGCCTTCGTCATCGAAGCACAAAACGGCGAGGCTGCTGCCACGATGATCGGTTTGCTGCTGGCCAGCCTGCCGGTGTTTGCTGCGGGTCTGGTCGAAGACCTCACCAAACGTGTCTCGGTGCGCACACGGCTGCTGGCGTCGTTTGTGGCTGCGGCGCTGGCGGCATGGCTGGTCAATGCCCACCTCACCCGTCTGGACATGGGGCCGGCGATCGACCCGATCATGCAGCTCGGATGGGTGTCCGTGCTGGTCACCTGCTTCATCGTGGGTGGCATCACCCATTCGGTCAACATCATCGACGGCCTCAATGGTCTGGCGTCGGGCAGCGTTGTGATCATGTTGGGTGGTCTGGGCTTGCTGGCCTGGCAAGCGGGTGACCACGTGGTCATGCAGCTGTGCCTGGCAGGCATGGCGGCTTGCGGTGGGTTCATGGTCTTCAACTTTCCTGCGGGGCGCATCTTTCTTGGTGATGGCGGCGCCTATCTCGCCGGCTTCTGGCTGGCCGAATGTGCCGTGTTGCTGCTGGTGCGCAACCCCGCTGCGTCGGGCTGGGCAGCGTTGCTGGCTTGTTTCTACCCGGTGTGGGAAACGGTTTTCTCGATGTATCGCCGTCGTGTGATGCGTGGCACCGCCGTGGGTCGCCCGGACCGTGTGCACCTGCACCAACTGGTGTTTCGTCGCCTGATCTGCATCCGCGTCGGCTCGAGCCGCGCTGCCGCCATCAAACATGGGCTCGCCGTGCCCGTGATGTGGCTGCTGGTGCTTTTCAGCCAGGTGTTTGCACAGCTGGGTGAACTCCATGGCGGATGGGTGGCGATCGGCATTCCGTTGTTCCTCATCGCGTATCACCGTCTGTACAACGCCTTGTTGATTCGCAGCCTGCCCACGCCAGCCCTGCTGCAAGCCGACGAGTCCGCCGAGCCCGAGCTCGGTGTGGCGCAGTAACGAGTGAATCACCCAGACTTTCGATGAGCCGACGCAGCACCGAACTCCAGGCCGTAGGTGGCCCGACCAATGCCCTCGAGCTGCTGAACAGCGCTGATCCGTCCTCCACCTCGGCGCAGGCGTCTCGCCTGGGCCTGCGCAGTTCACTGGTCGTGCTGGGCCTGGCCGCCCTGTTGTGTGGCTGGTGGGTGAGTGCAGCACCACTGGCGGGGGCGGTGATCCTGCAAGGTGTGGTCAAGAGTGAGCTCAACCGCAAGGTGATCCAGCATCAGGAGGGCGGCATCGTCAGCGAGATCCTGGTGCGTGACGGCCAGCAGGTCGCGGCGGGCGAGGTGCTCACCTACATCTCGGATGTGCGCAGTGATGTGGGCCGCGATGTGCTGCGCTCGCAGCAGGCCGCCGAATTGCTGCGCAAGAAGCGCCTCGAAGCCGAGGTCGAACTGGCCGGCTCTTTCGATGCCAGGCAGGTCGGCAAACTCGCCCGCGCCGACGCGGACCTGGTCGAGCGCGAACAACGCCTGTTCGATACACGTCGGCGCAACCTGGACGAACAGGTGACATCGCTCGAATCCCAGGTCGGCGACGTGAACAACCAGATCGCCGGGTTACGCGCGCAATTTGCGTCGACCGAGAGTGGCCACAAACTCGCACGTGATGAACTCGCGCTCAACGAGAAACTCGCCGAACAAGGGTATGTGCAAAAAGCGAGGTTGCTCGGCCTCGAACGTGTGGTGGTCGAGTACGACAGCCGGCTCGGCCAGATGCGCAGTGATATCGCCGAGGCACAACAACGGATCCAGGATCTGCGTTTGCGCGCCGCGCAGGCGCGTAATACCTATCAGCAGCAGGCCGCCGATGATCTGAAGGACGCCACGGTGCGTCTGCGCGAAATCGACGAACGCCTGCGTGCCTCCGAAGACCTGGCCAATCGCCAGGCGGTGCGTGCGCCGGTGGCCGGCACGGTGATGGGTTTGCGTATCGCCGCGGCTGGCCTCAACGTCGGGCCGCGCGAGACCTTGATGGAAATTGTCCCTGCCGAAGAACGGCTGGTCGTCGAAGGTCGTGTGCGCCTCGAAGACATTGCCCATGTGCGGGTCGGAGCGTCGGCCGAGGTCAGGCTCACCGCCTACGACTATCGCCGCACACCCAAGCTGCCGGCCAAGGTCGACTTCGTGTCGGCCGATCGGGTGATCGATCCCCAGAACAGTGGCTCGTGGTTTGTGGCGCAACTCAGCATCGACCCTGCCGAACTGTCACAACACCCCGACGTCAAGCTGCAGACCGGCATGCCGGCCGAGGTGTATGTGTCGACACCCGAGCGCTCGATGTTGATGTACCTGCTCGGGCCGCTCGACAACTTCCGCGAGCGCGCACTGCGTGAGCCCTGACGGCGTGCCCGGGCCGAAGGCGCCGGCGCGCCGCGGTATCGGGAGTGGGGCCCGAAGGTGTTGGGCAGAATGAGCCCACCATGAAGCTGCTATTCCTGCACCAGAACTTCCCGGGGCAGTTCCGCCACCTCGTCACCGCCCTGGCCCAGGACCCGGCCAACGAGGTGGTGGCGCTCGGTCAGCGCAAGCCCGCCGAGACCGGCCTCGTCGCCCCCCGGCTCGAATACATCCGGTATCAGCCCAAACGCACGCCGAGTGCGTCGACACATCGCTACCTCGTCGGCCTCGAGAGCGCCGTGCTGGCCGGTCAGGCGGTGGTCGAAGTGCTGGCACGCCTCAAGCAGCGCGGATTCGCCCCCGATGTGGTCGTGGCGCATCCCGGTTGGGGCGAATCACTTTATGTGCGCGAGATATTTCCGGCGGCCAAGGTGGTGAACTTCTGCGAGTTCTATTACCACTCGGAAGGGGCCGATTCGGGTTTCGATCCGACCATACCCCTGACCCTGGACGCCCGTGCACGCCTGCGCACACGCAACAGCCTGCACCTGCTCAATCTCGAGCAATGTGATGTGGCGGTGGCGCCGACCTGGTGGCAGAAGTCGGTCCACCCGACGGCCTATCAATCCAAGATCGAGGTGATACACGAAGGTGTCGATACCGATGCCGCCTGCCCGGACGCTGAGGCCACCTTCGAGTTGCCCGACGGCCAGACCTTGCGCGCCGGCCAACGTGTCGTCACCTATGTGGCGCGCAAACTCGAACCGTACCGCGGGTTTCCGCAGTTTCTGCAGGCGCTGGCGTTCTTGCAGGCACGGGATCCAGAGGTGCAGGCGCTCGTGATCGGGGCCGACGGTGTCAGTTACGGCAGCCCACCGCCGGGTGGCGGCCACTGGCGCGAGCAACTCGTCGCCCAATTGCCGCTGGATATGGCGCGCACACACTTTCTGGGCGCCGTGCCGTATCAGCGTTATCTGCGTGCCCTGCAGGTTTCTGCCGCCCACGTCTACCTGACGTATCCGTTCGTCCTGTCGTGGTCGATGCTCGAGGCCATGTCGTGTGGCTGCCTGGTGCTGGGGTCACGCACCGCGCCGGTCCAGGAGGTGCTGCAGGACGGCCACAACGGCCTGCTGGTCGACTTCTTCGACACGGCGGCGCTGGCCACGCGTCTGGCCGAGGTGCTCGCCGACCCCGCTGCCTATGTCGCCATCCGGGCCGCAGCCCGCCGCAGTGTGCTCGACAGATACCCCCGCTCGGCCGGCACCGCCGCCTGGGAGGCGCTGCTGCGCCGGCTGACCCAACCCTATACCTACAAGCACCCCCATTCATGAGCTGGCTCTTTACCCGCGCCTTGCGCCGTTACGTCTTGCTGGCGGGCGCGGCCAGTCTGGTCCTGAACCTGATGGCGCTGGCGCCGTCGTTGTTCATGCTGCAGGTGTTCGACCGCGTGTTTGCCAGCAGCAGTGTCGAGACCCTCACCATGCTGAGCCTGTTCGTGGTGCTGGCCCTGGCGGTGATGTGGGTGATGGACCGCCTGCGCGCCGTCACCCTGGCCTGGGCCGGCTCGGTGCTCGACCGCCAGCTCGGCCCCGAGGTGCTGGCCGGCCTGCTACGTGGCTCGGCCCAGCCCGGCGGCGCGCACAACCAGCACACGCTGCGTGATGTCGGCCTGCTGCGCAACATGCTGGGCGGCGGCGCCATCATGGCGGTGTTCGACGCCCCCTGGCTGCCGCTCTACCTGGTGGTGATCTACGCCTTCGACCCGGCCATGGCGGCGCTGTCGCTGGGTGGTGCGGTGCTGCTGTTCGTGCTGGTGCTCATCAACGAGAGGCTCACCAACGCACCCATCCAGGCCACCACCCTGGCCAGCCGCAACGCCGCCCGGTTCATCGATGCTGCGTTGCGCAACGCCGAGGTGATTGCCGGCATGGGCATGGGGCGCGCCGTGGTGGCGCGTTGGCAGCAACACAACGACGAGGTGCTCGAGGCCCAGATGCGACTGAGCCGCCTGCAAGCCGCGCTGCAGGCCTCGGTGCGCCTGCTGCGCCAGGGCATGCAGGCCGGCATGGTGGCGCTGGGCGCCTGGCTGGTGCTGCGTGACCATGCCTCACCCGGCATCATGGTGGCGGCCACCATCTTGCTCGGCAAGGCGCTGCAGCCGGTGGAGCAACTGGTGAGTGGCTGGCGCGGCCTGGTCGAAGCGCGCGCCGCCTGGGCGCGGCTGTCGAGTGAACCACTGCGCCACGACGGCAGCCGTGTCGCCCTGCCGGCGCCCGACGGCAAACTCGACGTCGAACGGCTCGTCTACGGTCTGCCGGGCCAACGGGTGGCCATCATCAAGGGCATCAGCTTCAGCCAGGCAGCGGGCACCTGCCTGGGCATCGTCGGCCCGAGCGGCTCAGGCAAGACGACGCTGCTGCGCCTGATGCTCGGCATCTGGCAACCCCAGAGTGGGTGTGTGCGGCTGGACGGCGCCGACCTGGCCAAACTCGACACCGACCACCTGGCCCGCTACATCGGGTATCTGCCGCAAGACGTCGAACTGTTCGCCGGCACGGTGGCCGACAACATCGCCCGTATGGGCGAGGTCGACTCCGAAGCCGTCGTCGCCGCCGCCCGGCAGGCGGGCGTGCACGACCTCATCCTGCGCCTGCCCGAAGGCTACGACACCCGCATCGGCGACGCCGGCGCCGGCCTGTCGGGCGGGCAGCGCCAACGCATCGCGCTGGCCCGCGCGCTGTATGGCGACCCGCGCCTGGTGGTGCTCGACGAGCCCAACTCCAACCTCGACGCCGAAGGTGAATCGGCGCTGCTGCAGGCGCTGGCCAGCCTGCGCGAACGTGGCTGCACCGTCGTGATGGTGGGGCATCGCCCCTCCGCCATGCGTGCCGTCGACACCCTGGCCGTGCTGCGCGACGGTGCACTCGACGCCTACGGCCCGCGCGACCAGATCCTGGCGCGGCTGGCCCAGGCAGCGCAGGGTGGGGCACCAGCCGGACCGGCCGCGCCGGTGGTCAACGTGGTGGCCGCACCGGTCCAGAAGGTGAACTGAGCTGCGCGTCAGGGTGTCCGGTCAGCTTTGCCCGGATTAAGCCTGCCTGGCCTGTGAACTTCTTCACTGACCGACCCCACGACCTGGGGCCGACAGGCCGGTCTGTGGGGGATTCGGCACTCGTTCCGGGGGGAGGGGCGAGGTACAATCGGCGTGGCCAAAGTTCCCACCTGACCACTTCTGCCGCGTGGTTCCAGCAACTCGCCGCAGTTGGTGTGAGCAACTTTCCCACCTCTGCACCTTAGTGCGGACCAACCTCCAGACAAGGCCCACCACAGTGACTACTTACGTTTCCGTCGATGACATCGTCTACAACGAAGGTGACACCTTCGCCGTCTTCACCGTTCGTCTCACGGGCACGGAGTTGCTCACAGACCTCTCGCTGATCTACAGCACCGTCGACGGCACGGCCACAGCCGGCCTGGACTTTGCCGGGACGCTCTTGCCGGTGCTGGAAACAATCCCTGCGGGGTCGACTACCTTCCAGTTCCAGATCGCGGTGCAGACGCCCGGCGACGGTATTTGGACTGTGCCCGAGGGCTTCAGCCTGGCCCTATCGACGCCGACACCTGGTGTGGTCATCACCAACACACGGGTCACCGCCATCCAGATCGACGCCGACATCACGCCACTGGCTTTGCCCGACATGCCGGAGATCACCGCGGGCAATGCCGTGGTCGACGAATCCACCGGCGTGGTCAGCGTCACCGTGACACTCGATGCGCCGTCGACGACCGACATCACGGTCGACTACACCACGCAGGATGCATCGGCGATTGCGGGTGAACTTGGAGACTACACCGCGACCAGCGGCACCCTCACCATCCTGGCCGGGCAGACCTCGGCGACCTTGACGGTCGACGTCTCGCCCGACGTACTGGTCGAAGGCCGCGAGGTGTTCTCGGTGCTGTTCACCAACCCGGTCGGCGCCACGCTGTTCGACGACCGCGCCCACGTGATCATCCAGGATGCCAGTGACGACATCACCGCCGCGCCATTGGTCAGTGTGCAGGGCGGCACGGTCAGCGAGTTCGCCGGCTATGTCGACTTCCTGATCACACTCGATGCACCAAGCGCCACCGATGTATCGGTCCACTACGCCACCGCGGACGGCAACGGCCAGGATGCCGCTTTCGCCGGCACCGATTATATCGCCGCGGCAGGCGACATCACCTTCGCCCCGGGCGAGGTCTCGAAACTGGTGCGAGTCTTCACCATCGACAACCCCGGCGTTTCCAACCGCGGCATTGTCTCGTTCGACATGGACCTCAGCGCCATCACCGGCATCGGTGCGCTGGGTGACCAGATCAAGGCTCAAGGCGTGCTCGTCGACGACGAGACGGATCCCCTGCCAGACGCCGGGACGCCGGTCGAACTCCTGGCCCGCTCACCCGGCGACATCCTCATCGGCACCGAGTTCAACGATCACCTGTTCGGCGACCAAGGTGACGACCTGCTCGATGGACGCGGCCTGGGTGACGTGTTGGAAGGCGCTCGCGGCGACGACGTCTACATCGTCGAAGACATCGACGACACCGTCATCGAAGCGCTCGACGAAGGCTTCGACACAGTCATCAGCTACCTCGCTGCCATGACCCTGGCCGACAACGTCGAGACACTCATCCTGGGTGGTGGCGCCGACATCTCGGGCACGGGCAACACGCTGGACAATCTCATCGTCGGCAACCTCGGCGCCAACCTGCTCGAAGGTGGCATCGGGTCGGACGCCCTCGAGGGCGGGCTGGGCGACGACACACTCGACGGTGGCGCCGGCCTCGACGGATTGTCCGGCGGCGCCGGCAACGACACCTACCTGCTCGGCGCCGACGCCGACCTCGTCACCGAGTTCGACGGCGAAGGCACCGCAGACACGGTGATCACCAGTGCCGCCTATGTGCTGACCGACTTCGTCGAGAACCTGCAACTCACCGGCACCAACAACATCGCCGGCATCGGCAACGCCGAGAACAACAACATCACCGGCAACGACGGCAACAACACGCTCAACGGGCTGGCCGGCGACGACACCCTGAGTGGCGGGCTGGGCAACGACACCTATGTCGTCGACTCGGTCAACGACGTGGTCGTGGAAGCCGGTGGAGCCGGCACCGCTGACGTGGTGCAGGCCTCGGTCACCACGACGCTCAGCGCCAATGTCGAGAACCTGGTGCTCACCGGCCTGGCCGCCATCGACGGCACCGGCAACGCCGAAGCCAACACCCTCACCGGCAACTCTGCCGCCAACACGCTGGACGGCCTGGGTGGCAACGACACCCTGATCGGCGGCGACGGCAGCGACACCTACGTCGTCGATTCGATCGGCGACGTGGTCACCGAACAAGCCGGTGCCGCCGCCGGCACGGCCGACACCGTCAGGTCGTCGATCAGCACCACCTTGTCGGCCTTCGTCGAGAACCTGGTGCTGACCGGCACTGCGGCTACCGGCCTGGGCAACGACGAGAACAACAGCCTCACCGGCAATGGTGCTGCCAACACCCCTGGAAGGTGGCCTGGGCAACGACACCCTGACGGCGGCGCCGGCATCGACAACCTGACCGGCGGCGACGGCGACGACACCTACATCGTCGACAACTCGGCCGACATCGTCACGGAAGCCGCCGGCTCCGGCACAGGCGCGGACACCGTGCAGTCTTCGGCGACATACACCCTGTCGGCCAACGTCGAAACCCTGATCCTGACCGGTTCGGCCGCCATCGACGGTACCGGCAATGATCTGGACAACAGCATCACCGGCAATGCCGGCAACAACGTGCTGGATGGTGGGCTGGGTCTGGACACGCTCATCGGCGGTGCCGGCGACGACACCTACCAGGTCGACAGCGCCACGGATGTGATCTCCGAAAACGTCGGCGAGGGCACGGACACGGTGGTCGCCAGTGTCGACTTCACGCTCGCGGCCGAGGTTGAAAATCTGGTTCTCGTCGGGGCGGCGAATAGTGGCACCGGCAATGCACTGGACAACAGTCTAATTGGAAACCTTGGTGCAGACACGCTCGATGGTGGTGCCGGCGTGGATACCTTGGCTGGTGGGCTAGGCAACGATACCTATGTGGTCGACAGCGTGACCGATGTCATCGTAGAGAACTTGAACGAGGGTACGGATACTTTGCAAAGCAGCGTTTCTATCGCCGCGTTGGCCGCGAACGTTGAGAATTTGGTGCTGACTGGTGGTGCTGCGATCAACGGAGTTGGTAATGATCTTGCCAATCGGCTCAATGGTAATTCGGGTGCCAACACTCTGACTGGTGGGGTGGGCAACGATACGCTGGACGGAGGCGTAGGCGCTGATCGATTGGTCGGTGGCGTGGGCAACGATCTGTATTTTGTGGACTCTGCGCTCGATGTTGTTGTGGAGGCGATTGCGGAAGGGTCGGACGGTGTTCAAGCCAGTGTTTCATACACGTTGTCGGCGAATATCGAAGTGTTGGCCTTGAGTGGTTCAGGAAATATCAATGGCACGGGCAATGGGACGGCCAATACGATCTATGGAAACGCGGGAGCCAATACGTTGGACGGCGGCGCAGGCAATGACGTGCTCAATGGCGGACTTGGTGCGGATATTCTCATTGGCGGTGCAGGCGATGATACCTTTATATACGATGCAGCCGATACTGTGATTGAAGCCGTGGCAGGCGGGATTGATACGGTGTCAGCAGCGTCAGTTATACGCTGGCGATCGCCAATGTCGAGAATGTGACGCTGACCGGAACGGGCAACATTGACGCAGCGGGCGATGCAAGTGCAAATGTCTTGACAGGCAATGCGGGTAATAACCATTTGAACGGTCTGGACGGGAATGACGTCCTCAATGGTGGTGCCGGCGTGGATACCTTGGCTGGTGGGCTAGGCAACGATACCTATGTGGTCGACAGCGTGACCGATGTCATCGTAGAGAACTTGAACGAGGGTACGGATACTTTGCAAAGCAGCGTTTCTATCGCTGCGTTGGCCGCGAACGTTGAGAATTTGGTGCTGACTGGTGGTGCTGCGATCAACGGAGTTGGTAATGATCTTGCCAATCGGCTCAATGGTAATCCGGGTGCCAACACTCTGACTGGTGGGGTGGGCAACGATATGCTGGACGGAGGCGTAGGCGCTGATCGATTGGTCGGTGGCGTGGGCAACGATCTGTATTTTGTGGACTCTGCGCTCGATGTTGTTGTGGAGGCGATTGCGGGAAGGGTCGGACGGTGTTCAAGCCAGTGTTTCATACACGTTGTCGGCGAATATCGAAGTGTTGGCCTTGAGTGGTTCAGGAAATATCAATGGCACGGGCAATGGGACGGCCAATACGATCTATGGAAACGCGGGTGTCAATACGTTGGACGGCGGCGCAGGCCATGACGTGCTCAATGGCGGACTTGGTGCGGATATTCTCGTTGGCGGTGCAGGCGATGATACCTTTATATACGATGCAGCCGATACTGTGATTGAAGCCGTGGCAGGCGGGATTGATACGGTGTCAAGCAGCGTCAGTTATACGCTGGCGATCGCCAATGTCGAGAATGTGACGCTGACCGGAACGGGCAACATTGACGCAGCGGGCGATGCAAGTGCAAATGTCTTGACAGGCAATGCGGGTAATAACCATTTGAACGGTCTGGACGGGAATGACGTCCTCAATGGTGGTGCCGGCGGGATACCTTGGCTGGTGGGCTAGGCAACGATACCTATGTGGTCGACAGCGTGACCGATGTCATCGTAGTGAACGTGAACGAGGGTGCGGATACTTTGCAAAGCAGCGCTTCTATCGCTGCGTTGGCCGCGAACGTGGAGAATGTGGTGCTGACTGGTGGTGCTGCGATCAACGGAGTTGGTAATGATCTTGCCAATCGGCTCAATGGTAATTCGCGCCAACACCTGACTGGTGGGGTGGGCAACGATACGCTGGACGGAGGCGAGGCGCTGATCGATTGGTCGGTGGCGTGGGCAACGATCTGTATTTTGTGGACTCTGCGCTCGATGTTGCTGTGGAGGCGATTGCGGAAGGTCGGACGGTGTTCAAGCCAGTGTTTCATACACGTTGTCGGCGAATATCGAAGTGTTGGCCTTGAGTGGTTCAGGAAATATCAATGGCACGGGCAATGGGACGGCCAATACGATCTATGGAAACGCGGGAGCCAATACGTTGGACGGCGGCGCAGGCAATGACGTGCTCAATGGCGGACTTGGTGCGGATATTCTCATTGGCGGTGCAGGCGATGATACCTTTATATACGATGCAGCCGATACTGTGATTGAAGCCGTGGGCAGGCGGGATTGATACGGTGTCGGTAGCGTCAGTTATACGCTGGCGATCGCCAATGTCGAGAATGTGACGCTGACCGGAACGGGCAACATTGACGCAGCGGGCGATGCAAGTGCAAACGTCTTGACAGGCAATGCGGGTAATAACCATTTGAACGGTCTGACGGGAATGACGTCCTCAATGGTGGTGCCGGCGTGGATACCTGGCTGGTGGGCTAGGCAACGATACCTATGTGGTCGACAGCGTGACCGATGTCATCGTAGAGAACTTGAACGAGGGTACGGATACTTTGCAAAGCAGCGCTTCTATCGCTGCGTTGGCCGCGAACGTTGAGAATTTGCGCTGACTGGTGGTGCTGCGATCAACGGAGTTGGTAATGATCTTGCCAATCGGCTCAATGGTAATTCGGGTGCCAACACCTGACTGGTGGGGTGGGCAAACGATACGCTGGACGGAGGCGTAGGCGCTGATCGATTGGTCGGTGGCGTGGGCAACGATCTGTATTTGTGGACTCTGCGCTCGATGTTGTTGTGAGGCGATTGCGGAAGGGTCGGACGGTGTTCAAGCCAGTGTTTCATACACGTTGTCGGCGAATATCGAAGTGTTGGCCTTGGAGTGGTTCAGGAAATATCAATGGCACGGGCAATGGGACGGCCAATACGATCTATGGAAACGCGGGAGCCAATACGTTGGACGGCGGCGTAGGCAATGACGTGCTCAATGGCGGACTTGGTGCGGATATTCTCATTGGCGGTGCAGGCGATGATACCTTTATATACGATGCAGCCGATACTGTGATTGAAGCCGTGGCAGGCGGGATTGATACGGTGTCAAGCAGCGTCAGTTATACGCTGGCGATCGCCAATGTCGAGAATGTGACGCTGACCGGAACGGGCAACATTGACGCAGCGGGCGATGCAAGTGCAAATGTCTTGACAGGCAATGCGGGTAATAACCATTTGAACGGTCTGGACGGGAATGACGTCCTCAATGGTGGTGCCGGCGTGGATACCTTGGCTGGTGGGCTAGGCAACGATACCTATGTGGTCGACAGCGTGACCGATGTCATCGTAGAGAACTTGAACGAGGGTACGGATACTTTGCAAAGCAGCGCTTCTATCGCTGCGTTGGCCGCGAACGTTGAGAATTTGGTGCTGACTGGTGGTGCTGCGATCAACGGAGTTGGTAATGATCTTGCCAATCGGCTCAATGGTAATTCGGGTGCCAACACTCTGACTGGTGGGGTGGGCAACGATACGCTGGACGGAGGCGTAGGCGCTGATCGATTGGTCGGTGGCGTGGGCAACGATCTGTATTTTGTGGACTCTGCGCTCGATGTTGTTGTGGGAGGCGATTGCGGAAGGGTCGGACGGTGTTCAAGCCAGTGTTTCATACACGTTGTCGGCGAATATCGAAGTGTTGGCCTTGAGTGGTTCAGGAAATATCAATGGCACGGGCAATGGGACGGCCAATACGATCTATGGAAACGCGGGAGCCAATACGTTGGACGGCGGCGCAGGCAATGACGTGCTCAATGGCGGTGCTGGTGGCGACCGGCTGGTAGGAGGGGCAGGCAGCGACAACCTTTCCGGCGGGCTGGGCAACGACACCTTCGTGTTCGACACCGCCCTCAACGCGGCAACCAACGTCGATACGGTCACCGACTTCACGGCCGGTGATCATCTGCAGCTCTCGGCGGGCATCTTCTCCACGCTGACCAGCGGGGGAACGCTGGCGGCCGGGCAGTTCTTCAGCGGTGCGGGCCTGACGGGCGGCAGCGGTGCGGGCGGCGTGTACTACGACACCACTTCCGGGGGCGTGTACTACGACGCCGATGGCTCGGGCGCGTTGGCCAGCACCCGGTTTGCCACGCTCACCGGGCTGCCTGCCCTCTCCAGCAACGACTTCTTCGTCGGCTGAACCCGGACGGCTGGCGTCGAAGGACGTCGGCGGGCAGGGCAAGGGGGCGCCAATGGCGCCCCTTCTAGCTCTCATGCCTGCCCGATAGTCTGGATGGGTGGAACAAATACAACCGGCGCAATATTGCCGGTTTTTGCATCTTGAACGGCGTTGCCTTCGAGGCACGCCGCTGCGAGCAATTCCCGAATTTCGCCTGTTACAGGCCGGTTCTGGACAAGTGGGCTACCCAAGCCGGCGGGCTTCGGGTTTACTCGCGTGTCCATTTCGTGGGTTGGCTGAATGACTGTGTCGATGCTGCTGAATACTTAATTGTTCGCAATCGAATATCCGTTAACGCCAGCCCCGGCCCACCAGATACATCCCTAAACCAGCTAGGCGAGATTCATTCATGGCAGTTTTTATTGGCACGATCCCTTCCGAAGTTATCTCTGCGGGTGCGGAGAACGACACGATCACCGGCGCCGGACTAGGCCTGGATACGATATTCGGTGGTGGTGGGGCAGACCTGATTACCGATACCGGATCGGGCAACGTCATCTACGGTGACCTGTATGCCGACCTGACCGAACACGGTGATGGCGGCGCGGACACGATCAGTGCGGGCCTGAACAATTTTGTCGATGGTGGCAGCGGCAACGATGTCATCTCGTCGCTGGGTAGTTCGACGCTGATTGGCGGCCTGGGTAACGACACGATCAGTTCGACCGCTGGCAACAGCAGTTTGTCTGGCGGTGAGGGTGTCGACAGTCTGACGGGCGGCGCAGGCGCCGATACGCTGGACGGTGGCGCTGGTGCCGACATCATGGCGGGTGGTTTGGGCGACGATAGATATATCGTCGACGACGCTGGTGATGCCATCACCGAATTGGCCGGTGGTGGTATCGACCGGGTCGACAGCAGCATTTCGTACACGCTCGGCACGGCGCTCGATGACCTGACCTTGACGGGTATTGCCGATATCAACGGGACGGGCAATGGTCAGGCCAATATCCTCACGGGCAATGCTGGTGCGAACAACCTGAGTGGTGGCGCCGGCGCCGACACGATCGACGGCGGCGCAGGTATCGACGCCATGTCGGGTGGTGCGGACGACGATGTGTACATCGTCGACAACATCGGCGATGTCGTGACCGAAAACCTCAATGAAGGTATCGACACGGTCAGGAGCAGTGTTGCCTTTGTGCTCGGTGCCAACGTCGAGAATGTCACCTTGACGGGCAGCGCCGACATCAATGCCACGGGCAATGACGACGCCAATCTGATCACTGGCAATGCTGGTGCCAATCTTCTGGTGGCTGGTCTGGGTGATGACACGATCGTGGCCTCGGCCGGTGGTGCAGACACGATTACAAGCGGCACTGGTAGCGACTTGATCGTGCTGTCGGTCGACTCTGCCGTCACCATCACCGATTTCACCGCGGGTGCGGGTGGTGACCGTCTGGATCTCGGCCCGCTGCTGGCCGGTCTGACCTCGTACAGTTTCGATAATCCGTTCACCGACAACCACCTGCAGCTGGTGGCCTCGGGTGCAGATACCCTGCTGCAGGTCGACGTGGGTGGGCCCACCGACGGTGTGAGTTGGGTGACTGTGGCCACCTTGCAAGGGGTTGTGCCTGCCAGTATCACGGTCGACAACTTTCTGTATAACATCGATCCGCTCGGCCATCCCACGCCGATATCTCTGACGGCCGGCGCAATCGCTGAGGTACTGGAGGGCTGGGACGGCAACGATACCCTCACCGGTGGCATCGGCAACGACCTGCTCGACGGTGGATTCGGCGGTGACGATAGTATGGCCGGCGGTGACGGCATCGACACCATATTCGGTTTCGGTGGCAACGATACCCTGGACGGCGGCGCCGGCAGTGATTATCTGTGGGGTGGTGACGGTAACGATCTGGTGCTGGGCGGTGCGGGTGACGACAACAATATCGGCAATGTCGATCGCAAGGGCACCAATTACCAGTTCGACTTCGGCCTGAACGGTGGTGCAGGCAACGATACCGTCGACGGCGGCGACGGCAACGACATGATCAATGGTGGCAGCGGCAATGACTCGTTGCTCGGTGGCATTGGCAACGACCTGATGTTCGACGCCTCGGGCCTGGACACCATGCGTGGTGGCGACGGCAACGACACGATCGAAGACGGCGGCGGCGGCGGCGTGTTGCTCGGCGAAGCCGGCAACGACACCTTGTCCCTGTTCGGCACCACCACCCAGAGCCTGCTGGACGGCGGTGAGGGTGACGACGTCATTTCGCTGCAGGGTTTTGCGGGGTCGGGTGCCAGCGGCAGCAAGATCGTCGGCGGACTCGGGGTCGACAACATCGTGGCCACCAATGCCGACCGACTGGTGATCGACGGCGGCGACGGCAACGACACCATCAGCAATCTCGGCCGCGACGACTTTGCCTGGACGGTGACCGGTGGTGCGGGCGACGACCGCATCGAGATCGGTGGGTCGATGCACCGTGTCAATGCCGGCGACGGCAACGACGTCATCGACTTCGAGGTCGATGCCACCCACTTCGGTACCGCCGTGTTGACCACGGGTGCAGGCATCGACACCATCCAGCTGTCGATGATCAGCGCGGTCGACGACTTCCGCCCACCCGTCGAGATCACCGACTTCACCGTGGGCGTCGGCGGCGACATCATCGACCTGGCCGCTGTGCAGGCGCGCCTGGTGACGGCCGGCATGACCCCGGGTTCGGACCCCTTCGCGACCGACCACATGCGCCTGTCGGCCGCGGGCGCCAACACCTATGTCGAAGCCTGCCTCACGCCGGCCGTGCCCGGCAGCAAGTATGTCGTGCTGGCCGTGTTGCAGAACGTGGCGCCGGGCGCGGTGACGGCCGACAACTTCCTGCAGGTGGTTGCGCCGGTGGTCCATGCCAACAACGGCCCGGTCATCCAGGCGACCCGCACCGTCTTTGTGTCGGGCACGGCCTCGATCGATCTGAACATCGACGTGCCGACCGATGTCGACGGCGGCACACTCGTCCTCGACACCACCCTCTCGCCGAACTCGGGTGAAGTGCAGTTCGCCGATGGCTCGAGGGTTTTCGACGGCATCAACATCAGTGCGGAACAACTTGCCGGCCTGAAGTACCAGCCGGCCGCCGGTGGCCTCCAGGGCCTGGCCGGCGAGTTTGTCTACTGGGCGCTCGATGCAGCCGGCACGCAGGTGCGCACCTCCATCATCTTCAGGTCGGCCAACAGCGCGCCCACCGTGGAGGTGGCCAATGCCAGCTACGTGGGTGACGGCGCCACCCTCTTCAGCTACGACCTGAACGCCGTGGTGTCGGACACTGGCACGGTCGACAACCTGCTCACCTTCGTCATCACCGTGAACGGTGGTGCCCTGCCGGCCTGGCTGACTTTCGACCCGGTGACCCATGTGTTGTCGGGCACTCCGCCGCTTGGCACGGCCGACAGCTTCACGGTCGGCGTGAGTGTGACGGACACGGACGGCGCCACTACGTTGGCCAACTTCGTGCTCGCACCGCCCAACCCGACGGTGTTCGGCACACCGGTCGACGACCCGTCACTGGCCGGCACCGCCGGCAACGATGTGATCGACGGCCTGGCCGGCAACGACTCGATCGACGGTGCGGCAGGCGCCGACACATTGATCGGTGGTGAAGGCAACGACACTCTGGTCGGCGGCGACGGCGTCGACTCGATGGTTGGTGGCGCAGGCGACGACACCTACCACGTCGACTCGGCGCTGGACGTGGTGACCGAGGCGGCCGGCGGCGGCAACGACACGGTCATCGCCTCGGTCGACTACACACTGGCTGACGGCGTCGAAGTCGAGACCCTGCAACTCACCGGCACGGCCACCCACCTGACCGGCAATGATCTGGACAACACACTCATCGGCGGCGCGCTCAACGATGTGCTCGACGGCGCCGCCGGCAACGACAGCCTGCTGGGCGGCAACGGTGCCGACAGCCTGATCGGTGGCATCGGCAACGACAGCCTGACGGGCGGCGACGGCGCCGACACCCTGGTCGGCGGCATCGGTGGCGACACGATGGTGGGCGGCCTGGGCAACGACATCTACGAGGTGGACTCGCTGCTGGACGTGGTGACCGAGGCGGCGGGTGAAGGCAGCGACACGGTGATCACCTCGGTGGACTACACCTTGGCGGTTGGCCTGGAGATCGAGACGCTGCAGCTTGCCGGCTCGGCCACGCAGCTGACGGGCAACGAGCTGAACAACACGCTGGTTGGTGGCGGGCTCGACGATACGCTCGTTGGGGCGGGCGGTGCAGACACGCTCAATGGTGGTGCCGGCGTGGATACCTTGGCTGGTGGGCTAGGCAACGATACCTATGTGGTCGACAGCGTGACCGATGTCATCGTAGAGAACTTGAACGAGGGTACGGATACTTTGCAAAGCAGCGTTTCTATCGCTGCGTTGGCCGCGAACGTTGAGAATTTGGTGCTGACTGGTGGTGCTGCGATCAACGGAGTTGGTAATGATCTTGCCAATCGGCTCAATGGTAATTCGGGTGCCAACACTCTGACTGGTGGGGTGGGCAACGATACGCTGGACGGAGGCGTAGGCGCTGATCGATTGGTCGGTGGCGTGGGCAACGATCTGTATTTTGTGGACTCTGCGCTCGATGTTGTTGTGGAGGCGATTGCGGAAGGGTCGGACGGTGTTCAAGCCAGTGTTTCATATACGTTGTCGGCGAATATCGAAGTGTTGGCCTTGAGTGGTTCAGGAAATATCAATGGCACGGGCAATGGGACGGCCAATACGATCTATGGAAACGCGGGAGCCAATACGTTGGACGGCGGCGCAGGCAATGACGTGCTCAATGGCGGACTTGGTGCGGATATTCTCATTGGCGGTGCAGGCGATGATACCTTTATATACGATGCAGCCGATACTGTGATTGAAGCCGTGGCAGGCGGGATTGATACGGTGTCAAGCAGCGTCAGTTATACGCTGGCGATCGCCAATGTCGAGAATGTGACGCTGACCGGAACGGGCAACATTGACGCAGCGGGCGATGCAAGTGCAAATGTCTTGACAGGCAATGCGGGTAATAACCATTTGAACGGTCTGGACGGGAATGACGTCCTCAATGGTGGTGCCGGCGTGGATACCTTGGCTGGTGGGCTAGGCAACGATACCTATGTGGTCGACAGCGTGACCGATGTCATCGTAGAGAACTTGAACGAGGGTACGGATACTTTGCAAAGCAGCGTTTCTATCGCTGCGTTGGCCGCGAACGTTGAGAATTTGGTGCTGACTGGTGGTGCTGCGATCAACGGAGTTGGTAATGATCTTGCCAATCGGCTCAATGGTAATTCGGGTGCCAACACTCTGACTGGTGGGGTGGGCAACGATACGCTGGACGGAGGCGTAGGCGCTGATCGATTGGTCGGTGGCGTGGGCAACGATCTGTATTTTGTGGACTCTGCGCTCGATGTTGTTGTGGAGGCGATTGCGGAAGGGTCGGACGGTGTTCAAGCCAGTGTTTCATACACGTTGTCGGCGAATATCGAAGTGTTGGCCTTGAGTGGTTCAGGAAATATCAATGGCACGGGCAATGGGACGGCCAATACGATCTATGGAAACGCGGGAGCCAATACGTTGGACGGCGGCGCAATGACGTGCTCAATGGCGGACTTGGTGCGGATATTCTCATTGGCGGTGCAGGCGATGATACCTTTATATACGATGCAGCCGATACTGTGATTGAAGCCGTGGCAGGCGGGATTGATACGGTGTCAAGCAGCGTCAGTTATACGCTGGCGATCGCCAATGTCGAGAATGTGACGCTGACCGGAACGGGCAACATTGACGCAGCGGGCGATGCAGAGTGCAAATGTCTTGACAGGCAATGCGGGTAATAACCATTTGAACGGTCTGGACGGGAATGACGTCCTCAATGGTGGTGCCGGCGTGGATACCTTGGCTGGTGGGCTGGCAACGATACCTATGTGGTCGACAGCGTGACCGATGTCATCGTAGAGAACTTGAACGAGGGTACGGATACTTTGCAAAGCAGCGCTTCTATCGCTGCGTTGGCCGCGAACGTTGAGAATTTGGTGCTGACTGGTGGTGCTGCGATCAACGGAGTTGGTAATGATCTTGCCAATCGGCTCAATGGTAATTCGGGTGCCAACACTCTGACTGGTGGGGTGGGCAACGATACGCTGGACGGAGGCGTAGGCGCTGATCGATTGGTCGGTGGCGTGGGCAACGATCTGTATTTTGTGGACTCTGCGCTCGATGTTGTTGTGGAGGCGATTGCGGAAGGGTCGGACGGTGTTCAAGCCAGTGTTTCATACACGTTGTCGGCGAATATCGAAGTGTTGGCCTTGAGTGGTTCAGGAAATATCAATGGCACGGGCAATGGGACGGCCAATACGATCTATGGAAACGCGGGAGCCAATACGTTGGACGGCGGCGCAGGCAATGACGTGCTCAATGGCGGACTTGGTGCGGATATTCTCATTGGCGGTGCAGGCGATGATACCTTTATATACGATGCAGCCGATACTGTGATTGAAGCCGTGGCAGGCGGGATTGATACGGTGTCAAGCAGCGTCAGTTATACGCTGGCGATCGCCAATGTCGAGAATGTGACGCTGACCGGAACGGGCAACATTGACGCAGCGGGCGATGCAAGTGCAAATGTCTTGACAGGCAATGCGGGTAATAACCATTTGAACGGTCTGGACGGGAATGACGTCCTCAATGGTGGTGCCGGCGTGGATACCTTGGCTGGTGGGCTAGGCAACGATACCTATGTGGTCGACAGCGTGACCGATGTCATCGTAGAGAACTTGAACGAGGGTACGGATACTTTGCAAAGCAGCGTTTCTATCGCTGCGTTGGCCGCGAACGTTGAGAATTTGGTGCTGACTGGTGGTGCTGCGATCAACGGAGTTGGTAATGATCTTGCCAATCGGCTCAATGGTAATTCGGGTGCCAACACTCTGACTGGTGGGGTGGGCAACGATACGCTGGACGGAGGCGTAGGCGCTGATCGATTGGTCGGTGGCGTGGGCAACGATCTGTATTTTGTGGACTCTGCGCTCGATGTTGTTGTGGAGGCGATTGCGGAAGGGTCGGACGGTGTTCAAGCCAGTGTTTCATACACGTTGTCGGCGAATATCGAAGTGTTGGCCTTGAGTGGTTCAGGAAATATCAATGGCACGGGCAATGGGACGGCCAATACGATCTATGGAAACGCGGGAGCCAATACGTTGGACGGCGGCGCAGGCAATGACGTGCTCAATGGCGGACTTGGTGCGGATATTCTCATTGGCGGTGCAGGCGATGATACCTTTATATACGATGCAGCCGATACTGTGATTGAAGCCGTGGCAGGCGGGATTGATACGGTGTCAAGCAGCGTCAGTTATACGCTGGCGATCGCCAATGTCGAGAATGTGACGCTGACCGGAACGGGCAACATTGACGCAGCGGGCGATGCAAGTGCAAATGTCTTGACAGGCAATGCGGGTAATAACCATTTGAACGGTCTGGACGGGAATGACGTCCTCAATGGTGGTGCCGGCGTGGATACCTTGGCTGGTGGGCTAGGCAACGATACCTATGTGGTCGACAGCGTGACCGATGTCATCGTAGAGAACTTGAACGAGGGTACGGATACTTTGCAAAGCAGCGTTTCTATCGCTGCGTTGGCCGCGAACGTTGAGAATTTGGTGCTGACTGGTGGTGCTGCGATCAACGGAGTTGGTAATGATCTTGCCAATCGGCTCAATGGTAATTCGGGTGCCAACACTCTGACTGGTGGGGTGGGCAACGATACGCTGGACGGAGGCGTAGGCGCTGATCGATTGGTCGGTGGCGTGGGCAACGATCTGTATTTTGTGGACTCTGCGCTCGATGTTGTTGTGGAGGCGATTGCGGAAGGGTCGGACGGTGTTCAAGCCAGTGTTTCATACACGTTGTCGGCGAATATCGAAGTGTTGGCCTTGAGTGGTTCAGGAAATATCAATGGCACGGGCAATGGGACGGCCAATACGATCTATGGAAACGCGGGAGCCAATACGTTGGACGGCGGCGCAGGCAATGACGTGCTCAATGGCGGTGCTGGTGGCGACCGGCTGGTAGGAGGGGCAGGCAGCGACAACCTTTCCGGCGGGCTGGGCAACGACACCTTCGTGTTCGACACCGCCCTCAACGCGGCAACCAACGTCGATACGGTCACCGACTTCACGGCCGGTGATCATCTGCAGCTCTCGGCGGGCATCTTCTCCACGCTGACCAGCGGGGAACGCTGGCGGCCGGGCAGTTCTTCAGCGGTGCGGGCCTGACGGGCGGCACCGGTGCGGGCGGCGTGTACTACGACACCACTTCCGGGGGCGTGTACTACGACGCCGACGGCTCGGGCGCGCTGGCCAGCACCCGGTTTGCCACGCTCACCGGGCTGCCTGCTCTCTCCAGCAACGACTTCTTCGTCGGCTGATGAGCAAGCTGCAACGGCGGCGGTAGGTGCTGCGCACCTGCCGTCGCGCCCGGCCGCTCAGCGAGTCGGGTGTCTTGACGGCGAATCGCCCGCAGCCTCCGGGTTGTGGGAGATTTGTCGTGCGAGTATGGGCCGGCCTGTCCTCTGGGTGTAGATGAGGTCGCGAAGGCTACTTCGCGCCGGTTTGCCTCGGGGCAGAGCCCCTGTGCGCGGCCGGGAGAATGCCAGCGTGCTGAATTTGCCACTGTTGGTTCCCCCCCTAAAGTCGCGATACGGCGCTGCGAGCAATTCCCGCTTCCCACCGGTTACATGCGGGGAGAGCGTCGCCAGACTACCCAGCTATTTGGAATTCGGGTCAACTTGCTCGCCGATGTCGACGAGGCGGTGTCCGTGCGGACACGCAGGGGAGAACCTCTCGGGTATTTTTCGATACCCGCTCCAGTTCACCAACTACATCGACAGATTTACGGGGTGAGATTCATACATGGCAACTATCAACTGCACGTCAGTTGCAGACGTGCGCAACGGTACTGACCTGATCGATGAGATATTCGCCGACGCAGGCAACGACAGCCTCGTCGGCGGTGCAGGCGACGACTCGCTGAATGGTGGCGCCGGCGACGACACCATATTAGGCTTCGGCGGCTACGATACCTGGCAGGCGACGCTGGCAGTGATTATGTTAGGGGCAGCGACGGCAATGGTGCCGGAACTGTCGATTACAAGGACATCAATTATCAACTCGACTTCGCCTCGAACGGCGAAGACGGCGAAGACACAATGGACGGCGGCGAGGGCAATGACATGATGATTAACGGTGGTACCGGCAACGATTCGCTCCTGGGGGGCGCTGAAAACGATCAGATATTCGATCCGGCCGGCATCGACACCCTGCGGGGTGGAGCCGGCAACGATACGCTGGATGATTCGGGCGGCGGCGGCGTGCTGCTTGGTGAGGAGGGCAACGACAGACTGTCCTTGTCCGGCTCTGCTACCCAGAGCCTGCTGGAAGGCGGCGATGGTGACGACGTGATCTCGCTGCAGGGCGGCTCGGGTTCCGGTGCAAGCGGCAGCCTGATCCTTGGCGGTCTGGGTGCCGACGAGATCGTGGCCACGAGTGCCAGCCTGCTCGTGATCGACGGGGGTGACGGCAACGACACCATCAGCAACCTGGGCAGAGACGAACTGGGCTGGACGATCAAGGGTGGCGAGGGAGACGACTGGATCGAGATCGGCGGCTCCATGCATGTCATCGATGCCGGAGCCGGCAATGACACCATCGACTTCGAGGTCGATGCTTTCCATTTCGGCACCGCCGTGCTGACCACTGGTGCGGGCATCGACACGATCCGGCTGTCGATGATCAGCGCTGTCGACGATTACCGCTCGCCGGTCGAAATCACCGATTTCACGGCGGGGCTCGGCGGTGATCGCATCGATCTGTCCGCCGTGCAGGCGCGCCTCGAGACAGTCGGCATGGCGCCAGGCGCTGACCCCTTCTCGACTGGTTTCATGCGTCTGACCGCCTCGGGCGGCAACACGTATGTCGAAGCCTTTTACACGCCGCCCGTAGGTGCCGTCAGGTTTGTCGTACTGGCCGTCTTGCAGGGCGTGGATCCGGCCAGCCTGACGGCGGACAACTTCGTCCAGGCCGTCGTGCCGGTGGTCAGTGCCAACATCGGGCCGGTGATCGAGGCGACGCGCATCATCGAGGTGTCGGGCACCGCCCCGATTCCGCTGAACATCGACGTGCCGACCGACGTCGACCCGGGTACCTTGCGATTCGACACGACCCTCTCGCCGTTTTCCGGTGAAGTGCAATACGCCGATGGCTCGCCGGTATTCGACAACGTCAACCTCAGTGCTGCACAGTTGGCGGGCCTGGTCTATGAGCCCGTGGCGGGTTTCCAGGGCCTGGCGGGCGAGTTCGTGTACTGGGCGCTCGACGCCGCCGGCACCCAGGTGCGCACCTCGATCATCTTCAGGTCGGTCAATACCGCACCCACGGTGAATGTCGCCAATGTCAGTTATGCGGCGAATGGCGCCACGCCATTCAGCTACGACCTGAATGCGGTGGTCTCGGATACCGACACGGTCGACAACCTGCTCAGCTTTGTGGTCACCGTGAACGGTGGTGCCTTGCCTGCCTGGCTGACCTTCGACCCGATCACCCATGTCCTGTCCGGCACGGCGCCCGGTGGCACCAATGACACCTACGTCGTCGGCGTCACGGTGACGGATACCAGCGGGCTGGCCACGTCGACCACCTTCACGCTGGCGCCACCCAATGCAAGTGCACCCGGCACGGCCGGCGACGACACCATCACCGGCACCGCGGGGAACGACGTCATCGATGGCCTGGCCGGCCATGACTCGATCGACGGCGCGGCTGGCGCCGACACGCTGATCGGCGGGCTCGGCAACGACACCTTGATCGGCGGCACCGGCGTCGATTCCATGCTGGGTGGTGCGGGTAACGACACCTTCAACGTGGACGATGCGTTCGACGTGGTGGTTGAAACCGCTGGCGGTGGCGCCGACACCCTGATCACCACGGCGGACTACACCCTCGCGGCAGGTGTTGAGGTCGAGACGCTGCAACTCAGCGGCGCGGCCACCCATATGACCGGCAACGAAATCGACAACACGCTGATCGGCGCCGACCTGGACGACGTGCTCGATGGTGCCGACGGCAACGACAGCCTGACCGGCGCCGCGGGCAACGACACCTTGACCGGCGGCACCGGCAACGACACGCTCGCCGGTGGCCTGGGCGACGACACCTACAACGTCGACTCGGCGCTGGACGTGGTCGACGAAGCCATCGGCGCCGGTACCGACACGTTGATCACCTCGGCCAACTACACCCTGGCCGCGGGCGTCGAGATCGAGACCCTGCAGCTCAGCGGCACCGCCACCCAGCTGACCGGCAACGAGCTGAACAACACACTGGTCGGCGGTGCGCTCGACGACACGCTGGACGGCGCAGAGGGCGACGACAGCATCGACGGCGCAGGCGGCAACAACAGCCTGATCGGCGGCACCGGCAACGACACCCTGGTCGGTGGTGCGGGCAACGACACCTTGTCCGGTGGCACGAGCACGAATTCGCTGGTCGGCGGCCAGGGCGACGACAGCTATGTCGTCGACTCAGCTGCGGATGTGGTGACGGAAGCCATCGGCGGCGGCACCGACACATTGATCACCTCGGTGAACTACACCCTGACGGCGGGCGCCGAAGTCGAGACCCTGCAGCTGACCGGGACGGCCACAGAACTCACCGGCAACGAGCTGAACAACACGCTGTTCGGCGGTGCGCTCGACGACAGCCTGGACGGCGCAGGCGGCAATGACAGTCTGATCGGCGGCACTGGCAACGACACCCTGGTCGGTGGTGCGGACAACGACACGTTGTCCGGCGGCACCGGCACGGATTCGCTCATCGGCGGCCTTGGGGACGACAGCTACATCGTCGACAACTCGGCCGACATCGTCACGGAAGCCGCCGGCCTCGGCTCAGGCGCTGACACCGTGCAGTCTTCGGCGACGTACACCCTGTCTGCCAACGTCGAAACCCTGATCCTGACTGGTTCGGACGCCATCGACGGCACCGGCAACGATCTGGACAATGTCCTCACTGGCAACGAACAGGCCAATCGGCTGAGTGGCGGTGCAGGGATCGACACCCTCGTTGGGGGGGGCGGCAACGACACGCTGGACGGTGGGGCGGGCAGCTACCTTCACCTGAACAGCCAGGGCGACTACTTGAGTGGTCCGGCAGTTCATCTGCCGGTCGGCAATGCACCTCGTTCGGTGGATGCCTGGGTGCGAACCAGCAGTACCGGTGTCATGCAATCGGTATTCGAATGGGGGGCGTTGAACACTGGTGAACGTTTTGCGCTGCTGGTGACCCCGGAGGGTCGGCTCTACTTCAGTGGATTCAGTGTCGATGTGGTCGGTTCTGCCACCGTCACCGATGGGCAGTGGCACAAGTTGAGCGTGACCTACAACAGCACTTCGCTGTCGATGTATGTCGACGGTGTGCTGGACGTGACTGCGACACAGTCGACCCCGGGATTTACGCCGGGCTCGTTGGCTAACTTGAATACCGCCGCCGGTTCGACGCTGTCGATCGGGCATTCGGGTGTCGCTGAGCAATTGTTCGGTGATGTTCGGGACGTGGTGGTATGGGATCGCGCCCTGACCGCGCAAGAAGTCCAGGATCAGCCGGCGGTGCCTACGGGCGGGGAAAGTGGGTTGGTCTCCTACTTCACCTTGTCGGGTACTGCGGGATTGACGGACAGCCTGCATTCCGACAATTCACTGGTCGTGCACGGCACAGTGGATTTCGTGGGGCAGGTGTTGACCGGCGGTGCGGGCGACGACATCTACGTAGTGAGTGGCACGGCGGACACGATCACCGAGAACGCCGGAGAAGGCGTGGACACTGTGCAGTCCAGCGCGAGCTACACGCTGGGAGCGAACCTCGACAACCTGACGCTCACCGGCACGGCCGCCAGCGGCACCGGTAACGCGCTGAACAACCTCCTCACGGGAAACGACCAGGCCAACACCCTGGAAGGTGGCCTGGGCAACGACACCCTGGACGGCGGCGCTGGCATCGACAACCTGACCGGCGGCGACGGCGACGACACCTACATCGTCGACAACTCGGGCGACATCGTCACGGAAGCCGCCGGCCTCGGCACAGGCGCGGACACCCTGCAGTCTTCGGCTACATACACCCTGTCGGCCAACGTCGAGACCCTGATCCTGACCGGTTCGGCCGCCATCGACGGCACCGGCAACGCCGAGGCCAACACCCTCACCGGCAACGCTGCCGCCAACACGCTGGACGGCCTGGGTGGCAACGACACCCTGATCGGCGGCGACGGCAGCGACACCTATGTCGTCGATTCGATCGGCGACGTGGTCACCGAACAAGCCGGTGCAGACGCGGGCACGG
Source organism: Candidatus Intricatilinea gracilis (assembly GCA_016702605.1). Lineage (GTDB taxonomy): Bacteria > Pseudomonadota > Gammaproteobacteria > Burkholderiales > Burkholderiaceae_C > Sphaerotilus > Sphaerotilus gracilis. The sequence continues at coordinate 100,956 of JADJDQ010000001.1, read as the reverse complement.
CCGACACCGTCAGGTCGTCGATCAGCACCACCTTGTCGGCCTTCGTCGAGAACCTGGTGCTGACCGGCACTGCGGCTACCGGCCTGGGCAACGACGAGAACAACAGCCTCACCGGCAATGGTGTTGCCAACACCCTGGAAGGTGGCCTGGGCAACGACACCCTGGACGGCGGCGCCGGCATCGACAACCTGACCGGCGGCGACGGCGACGACACCTACATCGTCGACAACTCGGCCGACATCGTCACGGAAGCCGCCGGCCTCGGCACAGGCGCGGACACCGTGCAGTCTTCGGCGACATACACCCTGTCGGCCAACGTCGAAACCCTGATCCTGACCGGTTCGGCCGCCATCGACGGTACCGGCAATGATCTGGACAACAGCATCACCGGCAATGCCGGCAACAACGTGCTGGATGGTGGGCTGGGTCTGGACACGCTCATCGGCGGTGCCGGCGACGACACCTACCAGGTCGACAGCGCCACGGATGTGATCTCCGAAAACGTCGGCGAGGGCACGGACACGGTGGTCGCCAGTGTCGACTTCACGCTCGCGGCCGAGGTTGAAAATCTGGTTCTCGTCGGGGCGGCGAATAGTGGCACCGGCAATGCACTGGACAACAGTCTAATTGGAAACCTTGGTGCAGACACGCTCGATGGTGGTGCCGGCGTGGATACCTTTGGCTGGTGGGCTAGGCAACGATACCTATGTGGTCGACAGCGTGACCGATGTCATCGTAGAGAACTTGAACGAGGGTACGGATACTTTGCAAAGCAGCGTTTCTATCGCTGCGTTGGCCGCGAACGTTGAGAATTTGGTGCTGACTGGTGGTGCTGCGATCAACGGAGTTGGTAATGATCTTGCCAATCGGCTCAATGGTAATTCGGGTGCCAACACTCTGACTGGTGGGGTGGGCAACGATACGCTGGACGGAGGCGTAGGCGCTGATCGATTGGTCGGTGGCGTGGGCAACGATCTGTATTTTGTGGACTCTGCGCTCGATGTTGTTGTGGAGGCGATTGCGGAAGGGTCGGACGGTGTTCAAGCCAGTGTTTCATACACGTTGTCGGCGAATATCGAAGTGTTGGCCTTGAGTGGTTCAGGAAATATCAATGGCACGGGCAATGGGACGGCCAATACGATCTATGGAAACGCGGGAGCCAATACGTTGGACGGCGGCGCAGGCAATGACGTGCTCAATGGCGGACTTGGTGCGGATATTCTCATTGGCGGTGCAGGCGATGATACCTTTATATACGATGCAGCCGATACTGTGATTGAAGCCGTGGCAGGCGGGATTGATACGGTGTCAAGCAGCGTCAGTTATACGCTGGCGATCGCCAATGTCGAGAATGTGACGCTGACCGGAACGGGCAACATTGACGCAGCGGGCGATGCAAGTGCAAATGTCTTGACAGGCAATGCGGGTAATAACCATTTGAACGGTCTGGACGGGAATGACGTCCTCAATGGTGGTGCCGGCGTGGATACCTTGGCTGGTGGGCTAGGCAACGATACCTATGTGGTCGACAGCGTGACCGATGTCATCGTAGAGAACTTGAACGAGGGTACGGATACTTTGCAAAGCAGCGTTTCTATCGCTGCGTTGGCCGCGAACGTTGAGAATTTGGTGCTGACTGGTGGTGCTGCGATCAACGGAGTTGGTAATGATCTTGCCAATCGGCTCAATGGTAATTCGGGTGCCAACACTCTGACTGGTGGGGTGGGCAACGATACGCTGGACGGAGGCGTAGGCGCTGATCGATTGGTCGGTGGCGTGGGCAACGATCTGTATTTTGTGGACTCTGCGCTCGATGTTGTTGTGGAGGCGATTGCGGAAGGGTCGGACGGTGTTCAAGCCAGTGTTTCATACACGTTGTCGGCGAATATCGAAGTGTTGGCCTTGAGTGGTTCAGGAAATATCAATGGCACGGGCAATGGGACGGCCAATACGATCTATGGAAACGCGGGAGCCAATACGTTGGACGGCGGCGCAGGCAATGACGTGCTCAATGGCGGACTTGGTGCGGATATTCTCATTGGCGGTGCAGGCGATGATACCTTTATATACGATGCAGCCGATACTGTGATTGAAGCCGTGGCAGGCGGGATTGATACGGTGTCAAGCAGCGTCAGTTATACGCTGGCGATCGCCAATGTCGAGAATGTGACGCTGACCGGAACGGGCAACATTGACGCAGCGGGCGATGCAAGTGCAAATGTCTTGACAGGCAATGCGGGTAATAACCATTTGAACGGTCTGGACGGGAATGACGTCCTCAATGGTGGTGCCGGCGTGGATACCTTGGCTGGTGGGCTAGGCAACGATACCTATGTGGTCGACAGCGTGACCGATGTCATCGTAGAGAACTTGAACGAGGGTACGGATACTTTGCAAAGCAGCGCTTCTATCGCTGCGTTGGCCGCGAACGTTGAGAATTTGGTGCTGACTGGTGGTGCTGCGATCAACGGAGTTGGTAATGATCTTGCCAATCGGCTCAATGGTAATTCGGGTGCCAACACTCTGACTGGTGGGGTGGGCAACGATACGCTGGACGGAGGCGTAGGCGCTGATCGATTGGTCGGTGGCGTGGGCAACGATCTGTATTTTGTGGACTCTGCGCTCGATGTTGTTGTGGAGGCGATTGCGGAAGGGTCGGACGGTGTTCAAGCCAGTGTTTCATACACGTTGTCGGCGAATATCGAAGTGTTGGCCTTGGAGTGGTTCAGGAAATATCAATGGCACGGGCAATGGGACGGCCAATACGATCTATGGAAACGCGGGAGCCAATACGTTGGACGGCGGCGCAGGCAATGACGTGCTCAATGGCGGACTTGGTGCGGATATTCTCATTGGCGGTGCAGGCGATGATACCTTTATATACGATGCAGCCGATACTGTGATTGAAGCCGTGGCAGGCGGGATTGATACGGTGTCAAGCAGCGTCAGTTATACGCTGGCGATCGCCAATGTCGAGAATGTGACGCTGACCGGAACGGGCAACATTGACGCAGCGGGCGATGCAAGTGCAAATGTCTTGACAGGCAATGCGGGTAATAACCATTTGAACGGTCTGGACGGGAATGACGTCCTCAATGGTGGTGCCGGCGTGGATACCTTGGCTGGTGGGCTAGGCAACGATACCTATGTGGTCGACAGCGTGACCGATGTCATCGTAGAGAACTTGAACGAGGGTACGGATACTTTGCAAAGCAGCGTTTCTATCGCTGCGTTGGCCGCGAACGTTGAGAATTTGGTGCTGACTGGTGGTGCTGCGATCAACGGAGTTGGTAATGATCTTGCCAATCGGCTCAATGGTAATTCGGGTGCCAACACTCTGACTGGTGGGGTGGGCAACGATACGCTGGACGGAGGCGTAGGCGCTGATCGATTGGTCGGTGGCGTGGGCAACGATCTGTATTTTGTGGACTCTGCGCTCGATGTTGTTGTGGAGGCGATTGCGGAAGGGTCGGACGGTGTTCAAGCCAGTGTTTCATACACGTTGTCGGCGAATATCGAAGTGTTGGCCTTGAGTGGTTCAGGAAATATCAATGGCACGGGCAATGGGACGGCCAATACGATCTATGGAAACGCGGGAGCCAATACGTTGGACGGCGGCGCAGGCAATGACGTGCTCAATGGCGGACTTGGTGCGGATATTCTCATTGGCGGTGCAGGCGATGATACCTTTATATACGATGCAGCCGATACTGTGATTGAAGCCGTGGCAGGCGGGATTGATACGGTGTCAAGCAGCGTCAGTTATACGCTGGCGATCGCCAATGTCGAGAATGTGACGCTGACCGGAACGGGCAACATTGACGCAGCGGGCGATGCAAGGGCAAATGTCTTGACAGGCAATGCGGGTAATAACCATTTGAACGGTCTGGACGGGAATGACGTCCTCAATGGTGGTGCCGGCGTGGATACCTTGGCTGGTGGGCTGGGCAACGATACCTATGTGGTCGACAGCGTGACCGATGTCATCGTAGAGAACTTGAACGAGGGTACGGATACTTTGCAAAGCAGCGTTTCTATCGCTGCGTTGGCCGCGAACGTTGAGAATTTGGTGCTGACTGGTGGTGCTGCGATCAACGGAGTTGGTAATGATCTTGCCAATCGGCTCAATGGTAATTCGGGTGCCAACACTCTGACTGGTGGGGTGGGCAACGATACGCTGGACGGAGGCGTAGGCGCTGATCGATTGGTCGGTGGCGTGGGCAACGATCTGTATTTTGTGGACTCTGCGCTCGATGTTGTTGTGGAGGCGATTGCGGAAGGGTCGGACGGTGTTCAAGCCAGTGTTTCATACACGTTGTCGGCGAATATCGAAGTGTTGGCCTTGAGTGGTTCAGGAAATATCAATGGCACGGGCAATGGGACGGCCAATACGATCTATGGAAACGCGGGAGCCAATACGTTGGACGGCGGCGCAGGCAATGACGTGCTCAATGGCGGTGCTGGTGGCGACCGGCTGGTAGGAGGGGCAGGCAGCGACAACCTTTCCGGCGGGCTGGGCAACGACACCTTCGTGTTCGACACCGCCCTCAACGCGGCAACCAACGTCGATACGGTCACCGACTTCACGGCCGGTGATCATCTGCAGCTCTCGGCGGGCATCTTCTCCACGCTGACCAGCGGGGGAACGCTGGCGGCCGGGCAGTTCTTCAGCGGTGCGGGCCTGACGGGCGGCAGCGGTGCGGGCGGCGTGTACTACGACACCACTTCCGGGGGCGTGTACTACGACGCCGACGGATCGGGCGCGCTGGCCAGCACCCGGTTTGCCACGCTCACCGGGCTGCCTGCCCTCTCCAGCAACGACTTCTTCGTCGGCTGATGACGAGAAAGGCCCCGCAGGTCATGGCTAGTGGTCTGAGAGTCAGCGGTCTGGTCTGCTGAAATTCAAGGACATCGCGGGGGGCGCTGCGATCATACGTGAGCGACCTCGATCCCGACCGGCTGCCAAGAAGGACGTGTTGTTCAGTGTCCTCAAGATGGTTGGTCGTCGCTAGGCGCGTTTGGTCACGTCTGCGTTTGCTTCAAAGGCCCGAAGTGGCGGAGTTGGCTGCACAATGCGCGGTTTTCATTTGAAGGGCACCTGTTAGGGCTGTTTGGGCGTGTTCCGGTCGCGGCCAAGCAGCAGTGCCCCCTTAGCTGCATCCGTGTCCGGCCCTTCCACTGCATAGCTACCGTCATGCTGAACAACAAGTCGATATTGATCACCGGGGGCACGGGCTCCTTTGGCAAGGCGTTCGTGAAGACCGTGCTCGAGCGCTACCCGCAGGTTCGTCGAGTCGTTGTCTTCTCGCGCGATGAACTCAAGCAGTTCGAGATGGGTCAGCTCTTTCCTGAGCGCAACTATCCGGCCATGCGCTACTTCATCGGTGATGTCCGAGATGTTGACCGTCTGCGCCGTGCGTTTGAAGGTGTTGACATCGTTGTGCATGCTGCCGCGCTCAAGCAGGTCCCTGCCGCGGAGTACAACCCGTTCGAGTGCATCAAGACCAATGTCCTCGGTGCTCAGAACATCATTGAAGCCTGCCTGGACAGCAATGTCGAACGCCTGGTTGCTCTGTCGACCGACAAGGCAGCCGCGCCCATCAACCTGTACGGTGCTACCAAGCTTTGTTCCGACAAGCTGTTCGTTGCCGCCAACAACATCAAGGGCAGCCGTTCCATCCGATTCAGCGTCGTTCGCTACGGCAACGTAATGGGGAGCCGCGGGTCGGTGATCCCCTTCTTCATGGCCAAACGCAAAGGCGGGGTGCTGCCTATCACTGATCCTGCCATGACACGATTCAACATCTCCTTGCAGGAAGGCGTAGACATGGTGCTTTGGTCGATAGAGCATGCTTGGGGAGGGGAGGTCCTCGTACCCAAGATCCCTTCGTACCGCATCACTGAAGTCGCGACCGCCGTGGCGCCTGAGTGCCGTCAGGAAGTCATCGGTGTGCGCCCGGGCGAGAAGATCCACGAGGAGATGATCACGTCCAGCGACAGTTACAACACGGTAGATCTAGGCAAGTACTACGCCATCCTGCCGGCGGGCGGCGCGTATTCGATCGATGAGTACTGCCGCGACAACAATGCTGCCCGAGTTGCGCCCGGCTTCGCCTATGACAGTGGAAGCAATCCTGAGTTCTTGACGGTGGACCAGATGCGTGTCCTCATTAATCAGCACGTCATCGGGCAGAAGATCGACTGAGTTCAGCGACGCTACAACATGGACTTCATCCCCTACAGTTGCCAGAACATAGACGCAGCCGACATCGAGGCGGTCACATCGGTTCTCTGCTCCGAATACCTGACGCAGGGCCCGGCCGTCACCCGATTCGAGGGCCTGTTCGCCGAACTGCATCAGGTCAAGCACACAGTCGCCGTGGCCAATGCGACTGCCGGTCTTCATATCGCCTGTCTAGCACTGGGCGTCGGGCAGGGTAAGCGCGTCTGGACTAGCCCCAACAGCTTCCTGGCGTCAGCCAACTGTGCTCTTTACTGTGGCGCCGACATTGACTTCGTCGACATCGATCCCGCCACGCGCAACATGTCCGTGGCTGCGCTGCAGACCAAGCTCGATCAGGCGTTACCCGCAGGTACGCTGCCCCATGTCGTTATCCCGGTCGATTTCGCCGGGCTGTCGTGCGACCTGCGGGAGATGCGCGCGCTTGCTGACCGATATGGCTTCCGCATCCTCGAAGATGCGTCTCATGCCACGGGAGCCTCGTACCTCGGCCGACCGATTGGAAGCCAATACGCAGATGCAACTGTCTTCAGCTTTCACGCAGTGAAGATCGTAACCACCGCAGAGGGCGGATTGGTTGCCACCCAACATGATGAACTCGCCGCCAAGCTAAGGTTGCTCAGATCCCACGGGATGACGCGAGAGGCATCGTCGCTTCTAAACACACCCGACGGCCCCTGGTACTACGAGCAGCAGTGCCTGGGCTACAACTATCGGATCACGGACATCCAGGCTGCGCTGGGTTCATCTCAGCTAGCTCGATTGCCGAACATGCACGCCGCGCGTGCGGAGCTGGCTATGCGCTATGACGAGGCACTTCAGGGCCTGCCCCTGCGTTTGCCCGCACGCAGTACCGACAGTGTCAGTGCCTGGCACCTTTATGCCGTCGAAGTCACGGGTGCCCAACCGTCGAAGGTACGTCGAAAGCTCTTTGATGACTTGCGTGCCGCTGGCGTTGGCGTCAATGTTCACTACATCCCCATCCACACCCAGCCGCACTTTCGTCAGCTCGGCTTTGCGCCGGGAGACTTTCCCGCTGCGGAGGCCTACTACGCCGGAGCGATCTCCCTGCCCCTGTTCCCTGCATTGACCCAGGCCCAACAGGCGCGAATTGTGGACGCCATCCGTCGCAGTCTGAGCGCCTGAATGGCGCCGCCTTTCGACATTGCCGTCATACCTGCGCGAGGCGGCAGCAAGCGTATCCCGCGCAAGAACATTAAGGACTTCGCAGGCAAACCCATGCTCGCCTACGCGATCGAGGCCGCACAGTTGAGCGGATGCTTCACGCGCATCATCGTCAGCACGGATGACGCGGAGATCGCCCGCGTGGCATATGACCTCGGTGCCGAGGTGCCATTCGTCCGTCCCCCCGACCTCGCCGACGACCATACTCCCACCGTGCCGGTGATCGCCCATGCCCTTCGTGCGTGCACGCAACAAGGTGACTCCTCTGTCCGTCGAGCCTGCTGCATCTACCCCGGGGTGCCCTTCCTCGTGGCGAGCGACATCCAGGCTGCAGCGAACCTGCTGGGTGACGAACCGAACACCTATGTCTTTCCGGTATGTGACTACCCGTCACCCATACAGCGCGCGTTGCGCTTGGTCGGCGGCGGCCGACTGAGCGCCATGCACCCGCAGTACACGCAGACCCGCACCCAAGATCTTGAGCCAGCCGTCCACGATGCAGGCCAGTTCTACTACGGGTCGGTCGACGCCTGGCTAAGGGGTCTGAATCTGCACGCTCACGGCGTCGGACTGCACATCCCGCATTGGCGCGTCGTTGACATCGATACCCCTGAGGATTGGAAGCGAGCAGAACTGCTCCATGCGGCCCTCGTCCGGGACCTGGCCGGAGCGGACTCCATAGGCCGATGACTACCGTTGTCATCCGTGCCGATGCTTCCCGCACTATGGGCATCGGCCACATCAAGCGCTGCCTCTCCGTTGCGGCAGCTCTCCAGCAGGCGGGCGCGGTAGCGGTCCTGGCCTGGCGCCATGTCGACGTTGATTGCCGCCCCGTCATCGAACTTGCCGGCTGCACCTCGATCTGCATTGCCGACACGGCCCTCGGTGACCAGTATGTCGATGCACAGGCCTTCGTGGCCGCAGCACAGCCACATCGCCCTGACTTCGTTCTTGTCGACCACTACGGCCTAGACGCGGTCTGGCACCGCACCGTGCGTGCCCTCCTGCCGGCAAAACGCCTGGGCGCTATTGACGACCTAGGCGACAGACCACTTGATGTCGACCTCCTAGTCGATCACAACCACTCGGCGGACCACCAGTTGAAGTATTCGGATCGACTTCAGCGTCCCGCCCGCCTGCTGGGTGGCGCCGCCTACGCTATGCTGGCACCCAGCTTCGCGCACGCACCGCGGCGAAGCGTGTCCGACATCGTCACCAGCATCGGCATCTTCATGGGCGGAACGGACGATGGTGGATATTCCGCGATGGTGCACGCCACATTGCGCCGACACCTTGCCTTCGCCGGGCCCATCGAGATCGCCACGACCTCGGGCAATCGCCACCTGCAGGCCTTGCGAGCCGTGTGCCAGCAAGATCAGGAACTCACTCTCACGGTTGACCAGCAGGACCTCGCTCAATTCTTCGCTCGCCATGACCTGCACATCGGCGCAGGCGGTGGAGCCACTTGGGAGCGTTGCTGCACAGGGGCACCCAGCGTCGCCGTCATTGTCGCGGACAACCAGCGGTCGGTCATCCTACCCATCGCCGGCCTGGGTGTACTGAGCGTCGTCGACATCGTGCCCCCGACACCGGAAGTACTTGCCCCGGCCATCGCCAGTCTCATGCGCGACGCTCAAGCTCGCCGTGCCATGGCACGCGCTGCGCAGGCACTTGTCGATGGCCGCGGGTGCCAACGGATAGCCCGCGAGATACTTGCACCATGAAACGCCAGATCAGCATCCTCTGTACCGACCCGCAACACCCCGTCAATGCCTGGCTGGAACGCTGGGTCGATCAGCATCGCGACGGTGCTGACACCGCCATCCATCGCGACTATCGTCAACTCACGGGTGGAGACTTCCTCTTCCTCGTGTCCTGCCACCAGATCATCAAGAAGCCCGTACGCGACCTCTTCCGGCGCACCTTGGTCCTGCACGCCAGTGCCCTGCCAATGGGCCGCGGAATGTCGCCGCATGTCTGGCAGATACTGGAGGGGCGCCGCGACATTACATTGACCTTGCTGAATGCCGAAGACGGACTCGACTCCGGCGATATCTGGAACCAGATCACGTTTCCAGTCGCCCCCACGGCCCTCTACGACGAAATACATACCGCGTTGTTCGATGCGGAAGTCGCCATGATGAGCTGGGCCATCGAGAACTGTGACCGAGTGCAGCCGTGCAAGCAGAGTGGCCCCTCCAGCTTCTATCGCAAGCGCACCCCGGACGACAGTCGAATCGATCCAGACAAGACCATCACTGATCAATTCGACCTCTTGCGTGTCGTCGATCCTGCACGGTATCCGGCCTACTTCGAACTTCATGGCCAGAAATACATCATCCAGATCACCAAAGCCTGAATCAGAAAGCCCCATCTGCCATGATCAAGATTGCTGACCGGGAGATCGGTGCGCACAAGCGCCCTTACCTCATTGCCGAGATGTCGGGCAACCACAACCAGTCACTTGACCGTGCACTGGAAATTGTCGACGCCGCCGCGGCAAGTGGCGCCGATGCCATCAAGCTGCAGACTTATACAGCAGAAACGATGACGCTGAACATACGTGCGCCCGGATTCGTCATCGACGACCCAAAGAGCCTATGGGCAGGGCGACAGCTCTACAACCTGTATGACGAGGCCCACACGCCCTGGGATTGGCATAAGCCCATCATGGAGCGAGCCGCTAGCCACGGCCTGCACTGCTTCAGCACACCCTTTGACGATACGGCCGTCAACTTCCTCGAGCAACTTGGCGTACCTGCATACAAGATTGCATCGTTTGAATGTACCGACCTCCCACTCATACGCAAGGTTGCGTCGACTGGCAAACCACTGATCATTTCGACCGGCATGGCGAACCTCACCGAAATCGACGAGGCCGTACGTGCAGCGCGCGGAGCGGGGTGCAACCAGATCATTCTGCTCAAATGCACCAGCACCTATCCCGCAACGCCCGCCAACACCAATATCCGCACCATACCGACCATGCGTGAGGCCTTCGGCACAGAGGTCGGCCTCTCTGACCACACCATGGGCTGTGGCGTCGCAGTGGCCTCTGTCGCCTTTGGCGCTTGTGTTATAGAAAAACACTTCACCATGCGTCGCGCAGATGGCGGCGTTGATTCTTCCTTCTCGCTCGAGCCTGGTGAATTTGCCGCGCTGCGCCTTGAGACTGAACGGGCATGGCAGGGTTTGGGTCAGATCAACTTTGGAGCACTACAAGCTGAAGAGAAATCGATCCAGTTCCGCCGCTCACTATACATTGTCAAAGACCTCAAGGCTGGTGACATCCTGACCTCTGATAACGTTAGAGCCATTCGTCCAGGGTATGGTCTCCCGCCGAAGCATCTGGAACAAGTTCTTGGTTGCGTCGTACGCGCGGATACGCCGATCGGCACTCCTGTAAATTGGTCGCTTATCAAGTGACGGGGAAAAATCTACCGGCCGCGACAAGTCTAAGACTCGCCAGCGCTGCAAGCGTTGGAATGCGCTCGTTATTGCTCGCTGGAAAGTTTCTCTTTATCGCTGCACTTGCTCGATATACAACGCCAGCCACCGTCGGTGTATATTCGATATCAGTAGCCGTAGCAACCATTTTCCTGTACATTCTTGGCGCAGAAATCCACACCTACACGGCTAGAGAGCTTGTCAATAGTTCGGATGTGAATGCGCGATCCTTGCATATACAGAATCACGCGAAGTTCCTCGTGTTTGGGTTTGTTTCAAGTGTTCCATTTGTATGGATCGTGCTCTTCTGGTTTGATATTGATCAGCATTTATCGTTGCTCGCATTTGCATTTGTTCTACTTGGCGAGTTGTTTTGTCAGGAGATTGGTCGCTATCTCTTGATATTGTCGAAACCAGTAGCTGGCAATTTTCTGCAATTGGTGCGTGGCGCGGGTTGGATGCCCGTCGCTGTATGGCTCATATCAGCTGCGTCTGGGGTGGGTGCTGTCAATATTGTCCTTTGGTGCTGGGCGCTTGGTTGCATTGCAGCGACTGCTTTTGGACTGTGGCACTTGCGCGAATATTTTGTAGTGCAATCATGCTTCTCATTGTTATGGTTCTTTACTGCATTTAAGAGCGCCCGCCGTTACTTCCTTGTTGTCTTACTTGCACAAACTCAGAGCTATGCGGATCGGCTAATCGTGCAGCAACAACTTGGGGAGCACCATGTCGGGTTGCTTGCATTCTTTCAAAGTTTTGCGAGTACTGCGCCTGGTTTCGTGCAGGCTGGAGTCTTTTCTATACTGATGCCGCGACTGCTTAAAGCGGCACGGGATCAAGATGCCGTGACAGCAGTGACTGTTAAGCGGCAAATGACTCAAGCTGCTTTTGGTGTGACAGCTATAATTTCCCTTGGTCTATGGGTCGGAATGCCGTTCCTCTTGAATATTATTGGTCGAAATGAATATGCTGAAATGTTAGCCATCTTTCCATGGCTACTAGTTGGGAATTTTTTCCTGGTGGCAAGTCAAATTCAGCATTTGCAGTTGTATGCCTATCATTGTGATCGGCTACTTATGTGGATTTCAATTGCGATCGTTCCATTAGGAGTTTTGGCTAACATTGTATTAATTCGTCGTTTTGAATTGGCAGGCGTAGTGGCTGTGTTCGTTGGTACATCGCTACTACAGTATGTGGTGAAGATGTTTGCGGTCCGCCGAGTTGTGCTGGGAATGCGCTGAAATACTCTTCCCTGGCCCACAAATTTACCCCTGCCTATTTCGATGCATTGAAAAGAATATGAAACCTAATTTTGACCTACTTAAGCGATATGGACTATTTGGTTTAATCCGCCTGCTGATTGATGTGTTGGCGACGCGCATCTTCTTTCCTGGAGCGCGGATTGTTCGGCGCCCATTTTACATTCGAGGTCGTCGGCACATCAAAATTGGTAGGCGATTTACTTCGGGTGTGGCACTTCGCATTGACGCATTTCCTATTCACAATGGCGTGGTCATAAAAATAGGTAGTGATGTGCAAGTAAATGACTATGTGCATATTGCTTCGGTGGGGTCGGTCGTGATTGGATCAAACACATTGATTGCAAGCAAAGTATTTATTTCAGATCATCATCATGGCGACTATCGTGATATTGACGAAAACTCCACGCCTGAAGTGCCGCCTGCGCTGCGTCCATTGATTATTCGGCCGGTCACCATAGGTGAACGAGTATGGATTGGGGAGTCGGCTTGCATCCTTCCTGGCGTTAATGTGGGCGATGGCGCAGTAATTGGGGCGGGTGCGGTTGTAAGTAGAAATATACCCGCCAATTCAATTGCTGTAGGAAATCCTGCAGTGGTAGTTCGTCGATTTGACGAATCTTCAAAGCAATGGCTATCGGTAAGTTAATTGATGGCATATATGTTTTCGCCTACCGTAGTCACGCGCATTGCGAATGGTTGATGACTATGGCTAAGTGTTTTCGCGCATTGTTTCTTGTTGGCTATCTTTTATATATAGTCGGCTCGGTGTATCTTGTGCGTGAAAATGAGTCCCTATCAAATGACTTCGTGGCGATTCGTCTATTAATATATATATTATTGTTACTCTTGTGGATTTCCGGGGTTGCCTATAGGTTGACGGTTCGGACAAATGTATTCTTATTGGCGATAATATTACTGCCCTATGTCGCAACGGCGGCGTATTTGTCATACGTGGACTTGCTAATTCTAACAATATTGGCTTCATCGGTTGGCAGTGGGCGTGAGTCTCGTCAATACTTTTTGACTACTGCCTATGCATCACTTGCTGTGGTCCTTTGCATTGTTGGGTTCTCGCTTTTCGGTGCAATTCCAACCAAGATGTTCGAATGGCAGGGGAGAGTAAAAGATGGATTGGGCTTTGCCAATCCGAATACAATGTATTTTTTTGTATTTTCGGCGGCATTTGTTGGATATTACTATAAGAGCATGATTCTATTCGCTGGGTGTGGTGCAGTTATGATTGGCTTCTATTGGTTTGCTCAAAGTCGCGCATATGCTTTGTGTTATCTGATCTTGGCGGTCCAGTGGCGGGCCGATCCGCGGTGGCTGTTTGGGTTGTATGAGATGCTTGTAAGATCCTGGTTATATTTTGTCTTGGCTCTCGGATTGCTTATCGGCTTATTTCCGATCGAAGTTTCCACGGCTTTGGGGTTGATTCTTGGAATTGATGTAAATGAGTTACTGTCGAATCGTCTTGAACTCATAAGTGGACGGTCGGAAGGGCGATCTATTTGGGGTTATTTACTTGGTGGGAAGGAGAATGATGCGGATTCGCTATATGTATATTTCATTAATAGCTTTGGGTTGGTTGGGGTTGTACTTTTTGCATACTACTTCTTGCGAAATTTAGCGCAGGTAGATGTTTCTCTTCGCCTCCGTGTTGCGGTGCTTTCTGGTGTATTCCTAACGGTTGGGATAATTGAGGCGCCAATTGATGGCTCGGCGTTGATTTCTCTATTTTGGATTTGGATCGTCTTCTGTCCAAATGAAATGTTGCGCGACCATGGTATTCGGGTGAATCGGCTAAAACTTAAGGTCAGCTAGGTATGAATATTTTAGTTTTATCCAACTCTGCCCCAAATTATCATCGGTTTTTTAATGCAATCTCGCTGAAACTGGCGTCTGAAGGTAATTCGGTGACCATTGCGTATGATTGTGCCTATTCATCTGACGCTAATGGGTTGCCGGCGCTTGGTTTGCAGTGCTATGGATTCTCCGAATATTTTTCCCGCTTTGGTGCTGCTTCGGTCGAGTCGGAAGTTATAGGGTCAACCAATCTAAATTCTGCTCTGCTCTCTGATTTTGAGCGAGGATCTGTATATGGTTTTGAGGGTGGTCGTTCGGTGGCATACTATCGAAAATTAGTCAATGCGCTATGGAAATACTTCGATAGTATTATTGTTTCTAATAGAATCGATGTTATTTTCTATGAAAATATATCGAACGCGTTTGCCCATTTTGCATGGATGGTTGCGCGCCATCGCGGTGTAAAGTACATTGGGTTGGTTGGGTCTCGCTTGCCTGGGCGGTTCGCTGTCGTTATGGATCCCTTTGGTGAGGCTGGCACGTATGAAAGTTACTTGAAAAAAATAAGAGGCGGGGGGATGGTTCCGCCTTCTGAGGTTACTGATTGGTGTGTTAGGTATCTAGATAATATTGAAAAGATTGTCCCTGATTACATGCATTTCAATAATTTGGATAACTTAAGCCTTTCGAATAGATATTTTAATGTGATGAAACTTGAAAAATTCAAGCGTGCGTGGCGGCATAGGAACGACGACCACTTGCATGCGTTTCAGGTTGGGGATCCATTGGGGTTATCCTGGGAAATGGTATGGCGCAATATTCGCCGCAAGTTCAAGTTGCCCGTGATAAGGAAATACTATTCCAATCCAGAATCCGGTGACGAATATGTCTTGTATCCGCTGCATTTTCATCCCGAGTCGTCGACATCTATTCTGGCAGGAACTTATCTTGATGAATATGAAGTGATTCGAAATATTGCATTCAACTTGCCGTTCGGGAAGATGCTCTACGTCAAGGATCACATCAGTGCGTATGGTTATCCGTCTGTGGAGTTCTATCGGAAGATCTCGGTGTTGCCGAATGTTCGGTTGATTGCGCCAACTGCAAACACGAAACAGTTGATTCGTGACAGTCTTGCGGTGATTACGCTGACGAGCACTGTGGGATACGAGGCGCTTTTGTTAAACAAGCGCGTATTCTTATATGGGTCTGTTTTCTACGAGTTCCATCCCAATGTCGTCAGGGTCGATAATCCTGCTCGACTATTCGAATTGTTGGTGACGCATCTTGATTCGCCGTTGGTGGTTGGAAGTGACTATAATTCTGATTTTGTCGCGGCGTATTACATGGGGACATACCCAGGTGTATTGAATTTCTCTCTTGATGATGCTGGTACGGCGAAACTGGTCGAGCAGGTTTGGCCAGTGCTGCGTGAGGTACTTCATCGTGCTGTGCAGCCAGATGACTCGGTGGAGTTGATTGGCTCCGGGGTGCCCTTGTCCGCAGCCGGGCAACCCGCCTGTGGCGGTTAAACGTGAACCCTCGCATGAGCGCAAAGTGTGTTGTGATTTCTGCGGTCAACTTCACTGAGGGTGGGCCGCTGACTGTGCTGCGCGAGTGCCTAGCGTCAGCTTCGCAGGTGCTCGGGTCGGAGTGGCGGATCATCGCGTTGGTGCACGACGGGCGTCTTCTTGACGTGCCTCGTGTGGAACTGATTGAGGTTCGCGATGCCAAGGCGTCGTGGCTGAGTCGCCTAAGGCACGAGTGGTTTGGGTTCAGGCAACGTTCGCTTGACTGGCCGGTGGATCTGTGGTTTTCATTGCATGACATCACGCCACGTGTCGTGGCGCGGCGACAGGCGGTGTATTGCCATAACCCTTCTCCCTTCTATCGACTCCCTTGGCGTGAGGCTCGACTAGAGCCGGCTCTCTGGCTGTTCAATCGCTTCTATGCTCGTCTGTATGGTGCTTTCATTCGCCGCAATGGCTGGGTGGTGGTGCAGCAGCAGTGGATTCGTGAGGAGTTTCGATCCCGCTTCGGCAATTTGCCTTTGATCGTCGCCCACCCCGGGCAGGCTTCTGTTGCTGTCGCGGTCAGCCATGGTGTGCCGCAATTGGCGTCTGAAGATGTGCGACCCGGGTTCGATTCTGCTGCTCGGCAAGTGCGAACGGTTTTTCTCTATCCAGCTTTACCTCGTGTCTTCAAGAATGTCGAGACGGTTCTAGCTGCGGCAGAGATGTTGACAGAGCATGCGGGTGTCGAGTTCGAGCTGCGTTTGACGCTGGATGGCCATGAGAATGCTTATGCACGGCATTTGTTGGCCCGCTATGGGCATCTCCCTACGGTGAAGTTCATGGGGCGCCAGGATCGCGTCGAGATGCAGAAGCAGTATCAGGAGGCACACGCGGTGCTGTTTCCGAGCAAGCTCGAGACATGGGGTTTGCCGATAACTGAGGCCAAGGCCATTGCTCGCCCCTTGCTTGTGGCCGATCTTCCGTATGCCCACGAAACGGTAGGCAACTATGACCGTGTGCAGTTCATCGGGGCGACTGATGTGACCGGCTGGGCTGGCGCGATGCGAGCTCTGTCAAAACAGACTTGGGTTGGCGCGCACGCACGGTTCGACGAGCCTGCTTCGCCCTTTGCACGTGATTGGGCAGAGTTGTGGTCGTTGTTGATAAAGGGTCTGTGAACAAGATGATCACTGCTTCTCTGGTGTTGTATTGCAATGACCCGATCATCTATGGCCAGGCGATTTCGTCTTTCCTAGCTAGTGCGCCGAATGGTGTGCTTTGGGTTTCCGACAACTCACCGAAGCCCTTGCAACACGAGCTGTTCTCGCATCCGAGGGTATGCTATTCGTTCAATGACGCCAATCTTGGATTTGGCAAGGGGCACAACCGCATCCTGCCTCGGCTTCCGGCTGATTCGAGCGTGCATTTGCTGCTCAATCCGGACGTGCGGTTCTCCGCCGAGGTGTTGCCTGCGCTGCAGAAGTATGTAGAGGAATCGAGTGACGTGGCTGCCGTGATGCCGCGCATCAACTACGCCGATGGCAGTTTGCAACGACTGTGTAAGCTGTTGCCTACACCTGTTGATCTGATATTGCGACGATTCATACCGTCGCGGCATATTCGCGACCTTATCAACCAGCGCTATGAGCTGCATTCGCTGTCACAGGAAGCGACCTGCGAGGTGCCGACCCTTTCCGGATGTTGCCTGATGGTGCGTACCGATTTGCTTAGGCAGCTCGGCGGATTTGACGAGCGCTACTTTATGTATATGGAGGATGTCGACCTGGTGCGCCGTCTGGGCGATCTGGGACGGACCATGTACCTGCCTCAGGTGCAGGTGGTGCATGACTATGCCAAGGGCTCTTACGGCAACCGGAAGTTGCTGGGCTACCACCTTCGCTCAGCGTTGCAGTATTTCGGTAAATGGGGATGGATCTTCGATGCGACGCGCCGCAGGCGCAATCGCATGATGCTGGCAAGCATTCAGCGGGATTAATGCTTCTGCAATTCCAGCGTGTTGATGGGGGCGATTGCCCTTTTACGGCCTTTCGCGCCCATGAGCGCCCAGAGCATGCAGGCGACGAAGACCCCCGCCAGCGTGACTATCGACGTCAAGACACGTTTCGGTTTTGACTTCAGTTCCGGCGGCATTGCTGGATCAATCACTTGAACCAGGGCTCCATCTCGGGCTTCGTCCGACTTGGCGAGTTCATACTGGCGTGCGATCAATTCAAACAGGGTCTCGTAGTACTTGAAGGTGCGGAACTTGGAGATGTAGGCGGCTCCTTCCTGGCTGGCAGCGGCAGGGTCGGCCCTTTCGACGCGTTTGAGTTGGTCTCGCAGTCCCGCAAGTTCCATCGTGGCACGGCGGAGTTCCGGATTGTCTGCAGTCATGCTGCCGCGCATGACGCTGATCGTCACCTCCTGGGCGGTTACCTGGGCTTGCAGTTGCGCCAGGGCGCTGACCGAGGCTTCCGGACTCAACCGTACAACAGCCGCGCTAATGGCGCTTTGCTTGAGTGCCGTTTCCGCTGTGATTAGGTTGTCGCGTGCTTCCTGAAGCTGCTTTTCGAAGAACACACGGCGCTGTCCTGCTTCGCTGAGGGCCAGACTGGTCATCAGCGCTTGCAGTTCGGTGACGTAGGCGTTTGCAATGGCCGCCGCCCGGTCTGGGCTCGTGTCGTCGACCTCGACGTCGATCAAACCATCTTTCCCTGCAGATATTCTTGAATTGGATCCAAGTCGCTCGCGTGCCTGGAATCGATATTCCGCTTCATAGACTCCTTGCAATTTGAAACGGTCGACGATCTTGTCGGCGATGGTGCGGGACCGCAGCAGGCCGACCCATTGGTCGGAGGGGTTCTTCAAGCCTGGCAGCGCGCCACCAGCGACTGCACCTGCAAGCCCGCCAAGGCTACCCAGCAGGGCACTCGCCGATGATTGCTGTTGTGGCGGCATCAGTTGTGCCGCGGCGGTGAACGTTGGCGTGACCAGGTATGTCGCACCAAAAGCAACAACGCCAGCGCCAATGGGGGCAAGCACCAACAATCGCCATCTGGACTTCAAGCGGGTAAAAATCTCCAGCAGATCGATGTCATCGTTCTGGGCGACTTGTTCCTGCGTGTTGTCGGCGGTTCGGGGTTGAGTCATGGTGGTAATGGCGCGCGATCAGTTCCGCAGGGTCTTAATGGCCGCGGCGGAAAGGCCGAACTGATACAGAATCTGACTCCAGTCCTTCAACCCCCGTGTCAACGCCGTCCAGAATGTCTCGCGATTGGTCTTGTCAGGTACCACAACGGTGTCGCCAGGCATCAGTTCCAATTTTTCGAGACTATTGAACCAGCCGCGTCTGGTGCTGTGCTGCACACTGCCGTCGGCACGCACCACGAAGATGTTTTCTTCGTCGGCATCGGGTTCGACGCCGGCCGAATCGAGGTAGTTGGTGAGTTGCCGCCCCGGACGCCAGAGCAGGCCGTTCGAGTTGGCGACAGCGCCAACTGCAAAGACGAAGCTTGGCTTATTCGGGATCATGATGCGATCGCCGTCTTCGAGCGTCAGGTCTGGCAGATCCCCGGTAGAAACCGCCGTGGTTGGGAGTTCGAGTGCGATGCGTCCGTTGGGTTTGATGCTTCTCAGCCTGGCAAGCTGCGCCTTGCGCAGTTCGGCCTGGGACAGCCTGAGTTGGGTGGCGCTTTGCTGGTCGGTGGCTGCGAGGTTGGCCGTTTGTTCTGCGCTGGCGGCAAGCAGCTGATTTTCGAGTCGGCGCACTGCGTCATCCAGCGCGATCTGTTGCGCCTTGCGGGTTTCGGCGCGACTGAAATCCGCACCGTAGATATACGCGTCTGGAGTGATGCCGCCGGTTCTTGCAATCAGGCTGCGCAGGGTGTCGCCGGGTTTGACCTGGTAGACCCCCGGAGCACTGACTTCACCTTCTACCTTGACCAGTCGAATCTTGCTGGCAACAGGGTTGCGGATATCGGCACGCCCGAAGATGGTGACGACGTCACCGGGTTTGAGCTCGAGGTCATTGGCAGGGTCACGGTCGATGACCGCCTTGCCGAGGTTGAACGGGATGATCTCGGTGCTGATGCGGTTGGCGTTGAGGCGCTCGATCGC
This sequence comes from Candidatus Intricatilinea gracilis, assembly GCA_016702605.1. Classification (GTDB taxonomy): domain Bacteria; phylum Pseudomonadota; class Gammaproteobacteria; order Burkholderiales; family Burkholderiaceae_C; genus Sphaerotilus; species Sphaerotilus gracilis. The sequence continues at coordinate 81,385 of JADJDQ010000001.1, read as the reverse complement.
GGCATATTCCCAATTGGGCTCGTCGACCATATTGCGCACGTCGCGTTCGAGTTTGACGGCGCTGATGTCGGTGGTTTCGGTGAACTGCACGAGTTTGTTCTTGCGCAGGTAATAGTCGCTCGTGATCAGCGCGTCGCGGTCCGGGATGAGCGTGCTGACGCGCATGCCGGGGCTGAAGGGATACCGCAGCGGCGCAGCCACGTTGCCGCGCAACGTGACGGCGTTCGAGAACTGAGGGGCCACACCGAACAGGGTCAGCACATCACCGTCGCGTAACTTCATGCGGGTGATGGCACCGGCGAGTTCGACACTTTGCACGCTGCGGGGTGCCCGGGGGTTGCTGGCGTCGATGCGTTCGAGCTGGGCGTTTTGCAGGTTGGTGCTGGCGCGGGTGCCGCCGCCGTAGGCGAGCACGTCGCCGATGTTTTCGCCGCCGTCCTTGAGTTCGTAGATGGCAGGGGTGTCAAGTGAGCCGATCAGGGCGGCGCGCGGGCCGGCCGGGCCGTAGACGATGACGTCGCCGGGCAGCAGGCGGGCGTCCCTGGCTTTGCTGCCGTTGACCAGAAAGTCGTAGAGGTCGATTTCGGTGACGACACTGCCGTCGCGCTTGAGCTGCACCTTGCGCATGCTGCCGTTGGGGCTGGGGCCGCCGCTGGCAAAGATGACGTTGACCAGCGTCGACAGGCTGCTGACGGTGTAACTGCCGGGTTTGCGCGCCTGGCCGACGACGAACACCTGGATGCTGCGTAGCTGGCCCAGGGTGACGTTGAGGCTGAAGTTCTTGAAGATGCGGCCAACCTGAGCGCGCAGCGTGCTGTCGATGTCGCCCGCCTTGGTGCCCGCGACGTTGAAGGTGCCCACCCGCGGCAGGTTGACCAGGCCGTTGCGGTCGATGGTGGTGCGGAAGTCGACGTCGATGCTGCCCCAGGCGCGGATGTACAACTCGTCGCCGGGGCCGAGTACGTAGTCGGCAGGCACGGGCACACGGTCGATGGGGGCGTAGGTGCGTTGCGCGGCGTTGTCGAAATAACGCTGGGCGAACAGGCCGAGCTTCTGGCCGGTGGCGTTGAAGACGAAACGCTGGAACTCGTTCTCTTCGAGTGGTTCACGCAGGGTGCCGGCGCCGAGGTCGGCCTTGACCTCTGGCGCCATGTCGGGTGCGGCGTTCTGCTGTTGCTGCTGCTGGCGCGACGCGTCGCTGGGGTTGAGGTTGTTGATGGTGGGCACACCAGGCAGGGCAGGGGTGTTCATGCCGCCACCGGTGCTGGCGCCGCCACCGCCACTCATGCCTGCGGAACTGCCGCCGCCGCCACCGCCGCTTCCGCCGAGTCCGGGGATGCCGACCGACTGTGCCTGTGCAGTGACGGCCACACACAGCAGGAGTGCCGTGCCCCAGCGGCGCATGGCACGACGGGCTGAGCCGGCTTCGGTCATGACCTGCCCGAGACTGGGCATGTCATGTGTCGACGTTGGACAGGTCGTCTCGTCGTGCTCGAAGCCGGCCCGGCCATCCTGTGAGCGGCCGGCATGACGACATTGATCAAAATTGCGCATCGAAGGAGTCACCACCCTGTTCGGGGGCTGAATTAAGCCGGCGTGAGTGTAAGACGCGGCCACGGCGTGCCGGGCAGTAATCCCCCCGGCCGGACGCGGCAGAGGGCGCATCAGCTCAGTTCATGGTGTAAGGGTGGGTAACCACTGACAGCGCCAAGCGCGCCAACAGCGCCGGCGACCGCCCGTCACCGCCGCCGAAGGGCTGTTGCCACCACGGACGAGTCCGCTTCCACGCTGTAGCCCGCGCCGTCAACCGGCAGCAGCTTGCACTGATGGCTGGGTCTCTGCGCGTTCAGCCAAGGGGCAGGAGGCGGTCGAAGGCCCGCAGGGTGATCGAGATGCGTGCCTTGATGGATAGTCCCCGGGCGCCGGCTGGTGTGGTGCTCGACCGAGTTGACCGTCGGACCTCGAGCAGACGTTCGGGGGCTGCAGGGCGTTGTATCGCCGCACCGTTGCCATGTCCTGGCCTGTTGCGGTCAATGTATTTCGGATTGGACCCGAATGGGTTTTTGGTGCACAGCAAATGGGTTTCTGATGCCCAACAAATGGATTGGCGATGCGGCCCGATTGGGTTTCCAGTGCATCAAGATTGAGTTGCTGGTGTCTCCCCATGGGTTATGACTTGGTCGCCTGTGTATTTCCTGCGGCGTCCACCAGCAGGCGGGCCGAGACATTGCGGCGGGATACCTGAAAGCCAACCCATTCATGGCCGACCCACATTGGATTGTTGGCGGTCGACGAATGTACGCTGCGTTGCCAGAAAATGGGCGGTTACTGCGTCTGGATCGGTCGGCCGGGCAGGTGGCACTATTTCAGTTTCTGCCCTTGAAAGGTCATCTGTGTGCCCCCTCAACGAGGGGGTGAAGAGGGCTTGTCATCAACTTTGATGATTAATCCGGAGGGGCCTTCAGGAATACTTCAGGGCGACGAACGGAAAACTATCGATATTGCCGCAGGAATCCTTGGCGGCATTACTACGGGTTGGAGCCGGGCGTCGTTGTCATGTTGATCTGTCAGTTCCTTTTGCTTCATTCAGGTAGTTCATAGCAAAGTGAGTCAACATCATGCTTAATAGCAAACTCATCGTGGCCTACGGGTCCCTCAGCGAGCCGGATTTCCAGATCCGCGTCTCGCCTGTCCTGGCCGGCCTGACCGACCACCCGAAATTTCCGCTGCCCTGGCCGGACCCTGTGCCGTCGCTGGCACAACTCAAAGCGGAAGATGCGGCCTACCGCGAGGCTCAGCTGGCGGTACAGAGCCGCGACCTTCGCCAGATCCACAAACGCGACGAGGCGCGCGAGCGCCTGACGCTCAGCTTGAAGCGGGTGGCGGCCTATGTCGAACTGATCGCCGACGGTGACATCTCGGCGCTGCAGTCCACCGGTTTCGAGCTGCGGCGAGACGGAGGGCGCCCGGTGGGTGTGGGCACTCCCGGTACGGTCTATCTTGCTGCGCCGGCCGACTTCCGTGTCGGCAAGGGGCCACGCAGCGGTTCGATCAAGGTCGATGCCACCAGCCAGCGCGGCTCCATGGCCTACGAGATCCAGATCACGCGCGGTGACCCGAACGTGGAGGAAGGCTGGAAGCAGGCGGCCATCGTCGGTTCGATACGGCACGTGGTGGTGGACAACCTGGAGCCCGGCCCGACCTGGGTCAGGCTGCGTGCGGTGCGCCGCAACGGCGTCAGCACACCGTGGACCTCGCCGATCAGTGTGATCATCGGCTGAGCCGGGGGAGCCCCACACCATGGTCGAGATACTTCGCGCCCATGGCGGCGGCTATTGCTGGCACCTCGAGGCTGGCAATGGCGAGAAACTGCGCCACGCCGAGGTCTACACCAGCAAGTTTTCGTGTGAAGCGCGGGTCTGCAAGCCCAGCAGCTGCGCCACCACGGCCACGGCGATCACCGCCGGCTCCTTGCCTTCGATGCCGGGCAGGCCGATGGGGCAGGTGATGCGGGCGACTTGTTCGGGTGTGATGCCGCGTTGTTCGAAGCGGTGTACGAACCGGGCACGTTTGGTGGCGCTGCCGATGAGGCCGAGCCAGGCGAAGTCGCCCCGCCGCAGGATGGCTTCGGTGATGCGCAGGTCCAGGTCGTGGCTGTGGGTGAGCACGAGGTAGACGCTGCCGGGTGCTGCGTCGGCCACGTCGGCTTCGGGGGTGTCGCTGGTGACGATGTCGATGTGGGGCGGCAGGTGCGAGCGGTCGACCGGAAATTCACTGTTTCGTTCGTCGATCCAGCTCACCTGGCAATCGATGTCGGCCAGCAGCTTGACGATGGCGCGGCCCACATGGCCGGCGCCGTGGAGTTGCAGGGTGAAGCGGGGTGGTGTGATCGGCCAGGCGGCGAGTGAGGCCGGGCTGAGCAACCGGTGGCGCAGCGTGAGGCTGCCGCCGCAACACTGGCCCAGGCTGGGGCCCAGGGCGTAGTGCTGGTCGACCGGGGCGAGGGCCTGGGCTGTGTCCAGTTCTGCCAGCAGCTGGCGCGCCTGGGCGATGGTGCGCAGTTCGAGGTGGCCACCGCCGATGGTGCCGGCCACCTCGACGGCGCTCACCAGCATGTGAGTACCGGTCTGGCGTGGCACGGAGCCGCGATGCTCGAACACCGACACGTCGATGGCTGGCCGGTGCTCGGCCAGCCAGCGCGTGGCGATGGCGCGCAGGGCGGCAGGTGTCATGCCGGCAGCGTTGACAGCGCGTCCAGCACGGCTTCGGGCGTCGCCGGGGCGCGCAGCTCGGGTACCCAGCCGGCCGGGCCTGCGGCAGCGATGGCATCGCGGATCGCCAGAAACGCGCTGAAGCCCAGCAGCAGCGGCGGTTCCCCCACGGCCTTGCTGCGGTGGATGCTGTCGGCCGGGTTGTTGTTGTCGTACAGGGCGGTGTTGAAGATGGCCGGCACGTCGTTGGCCGTGGGGATCTTGTAGGTGCTGGGGGCGTGGGTCATCAGCAGGCCCGCATTGCGTCCGCCGCCGGCGCTGCTGCTGTCGGCCGGTTGCCACCAGAGTTCTTCCATCGTCAGCCAGCCCATGCCCTGGATGTAGCCCCCTTCGATCTGGCCGATGTCGATGGCAGGGTTCAGGCTGCGCCCCACGTCGTGCAGCAGGTCGGCGCGCAGCAGCGTGTATTCGCCGGTCAGGGTGTCGACGATCACCTCGCTCACGGCGGCGCCGTAGGCGAAATAGAAGAAAGGCTTGCCCTTGAGGCGCTCGCGGTCCCAGTGCAGGCCGGGTGTGGCGTAAAAGCCGTCGCTCCAGAGCTGCACGCGCGCCAGGTAGGCTGCCATCACCAGGTCGGCGAAGGGGGTGTTGAGGTCGCCGGCGTGCACCAGGCCGGCGTCGAAGCTGATGGTGTCGGCGGGCACGCCGAACTTGCTGGCGGCAAAGTCGGCCAGGCGCTTGCGGATCTGCCGGGCGGCATCCTGCGCGGCCTTGCCGTTGAGGTCGGCGCCAGTGGACGCGGCGGTGGCGCTGGTGTTGGCCACCTTGTGGGTGTCGGTAGCCGTGCAGCGCACACGGGCCAGCGGGATGCCCAGTTCATGCGCCACCACCTGCGCCACCTTGGTGTTCAGGCCCTGGCCCATCTCGGTGCCGCCGTGGTTCACCAGCACCGAGCCGTCGGTGTAGACATGCACCAGCGCGCCGGCCTGGTTGAGGTGGCCCACGTTGAAGCTGATGCCGAACTTGACAGGGGTAAGCGCCAGGCCCTTCTTGAGCACCGGGCTGGTGGTGTTGTAGGCGGCGATGTCGGCGCGGCGTTGTGTGTAGTCGCTGCGTGCCACCAGGTCGTCGACCAGGGCGTGGATGATGTTGTCTTCCACCACCTGTTCGTACGGCGTCACGTTGTGCTCTGTCGTGCCGTAGAAGTTGGCGCGCCGCACCGCCAGCGGATCGAGGCCAAGCTGGCGCGCGATGCTGTCCATGATGACCTCGATCGCCAGTGCACCTTGCGGCCCGCCGAAGCCACGAAAGGCCGTGTTGCTTTGTGTGTTGGTGCGGGCGCAGAAGCCGTGCATGTCGACGTGCGGCAGCCAGTAGCTGTTGTCGAAGTGGCAGAGCGCACGGGTCATCACCGGTGCACTCAGGTCGGCCGAATGGCCGGCATTGCTGACCATGGTGACCTCGGCGCCCAGCACATGGCCGGTCTCGTCGTAACCCACGTCGTAGCTGTACTCGAAGCCGTGGCGCCGGCCGGTGATGAGAAAGTCGTCGTCGCGGTCCAGGCGGATCTTGACCGGCTTGCCGAGCTTGCTGACCGCCACGGCGGCAATGCAGGCGAACAGCGCCGATTGCGACTCCTTGCCACCAAAACCGCCACCCATGCGCCGGCATTCGACCTGCACCTTGTTGGCCGGGATGTGCAGGGCATGCGCCACCGCGTGCTGCATCTCGCTGGGGTGCTGGGTGGAGCAATAGACCTTGAGGGCGCCGTCCTCCTGCGGCAGCACGTAGCTGATCTGGCCTTCCAGGTAGAACTGCTCCTGGCCACCCAGACTGAAGGTGCCCTTCAGTCGATGCGGCGCGGCGGCCAGCGCGGCGTGCGCATCACCCCGCGCCAGATGCATGGGCGCCACCACGTATTGCTTGAGCTTGTGGGCGGCCAGGGCATCGAGCACCGGCGGCAGCGCTTCGACCTGGATGGCTTGCGGCGCCAGGGCCGCAGCCCGGCGCGCCAGTTCGCGGCTGGTGGCCACGACCAGAAACACCGGCTGGCCGCGATACGCGAGTGTGTAGTCCGCCAGGATCGGGTCGTCGTGGATGATGGCGCCGCAGTCGTTCATGCCCGGGATGTCGCGGGCGGTGTAGACCGCCACCACGCCAGGCTGGCGCTTGATGAGCTCGACGTCGATGCCCAGCAGGTTGCCATGCGCCACTGGCGACAGGCCCAGCGCGCCGTGCAGCGTGCCGGCCAGTTCGGTGATGTCGTCGGTGTAGGGCGCGGCGCCTGCCACGTGCAGGTGCGCCGATTCATGCGGGCGGGTCACACCCACCTGCGGATGGGTCGCCTGCTTCGCGGGGGTGAGCAGGCTGGCGTCGCTGAGCTGGTTCATGGGTCTGTCCTCGAGAAGCGGGTCAGGCGGACGTGGCGGTGAGCAAACCGCCCGCCACCCAGACCTGAGTGCTGCTGGCCGGAAGCGCCGGCGTGCCAGCTTCCAGCCACAAGCGCCACAGCAGGTTGGCGGCGACCTTGACGCGGTAGCTGCTGGTGGCGCGCAGGTCGGTGAGGGGGGTGTAGTCGCTGGCCAGGGCCGTCATGGCGGCACAAACCGATGCTTCGCTCCACGGCTGGCCACGCAGCGCGGCTTCGGCACCCTTGGCGCGGCGCACGGTGGCGGCCATGCCGCCGAAGGCCAGGCGCGCGTCGGCCACCGTGCCGTCTGCCGCCAGCGTGAGCGCCAGCCCGGCGCACAGCGCCGAGATGTCGCTGTCGTAGCGTTTGCTGATCTTCCAGGCGCGCAGGATCTGGCGGGTGCCGGCGGCGGCTGCCGGAGTCGCCGGGTGCGTGCCGGTTGTTGCAGCCACCGGCAGCGGCAGCTCCACATGGCTGACGAACTCGCCCGGCTGCAGCTGGTTCTTCATGTAGTCGACGTAGAAGTCTTCCAGCAGCAGGCGTCGTTCGTCGTCACCCTTGCGCAGCACCAGGCTCGCGCCCAGGGCGATGGCGATGGGCGGGCTGTCGCCGATGGGGGAGCCATTGGCCAGGTTGCCCACGAGTGTGCCGGCGTGGCGCACTGGCGGCGAGGCAAAACGGCGCCACACCTCGGTGAGTTCGGGCCAGTAGCCGGCCAGGGCGCGCCAGCCGTCTTCGAGCGACACGGCGGCGCCGATGCGCAGCACGGCTGGCGCGGCATTGGCGGCCGTGCCGGGCAGGGCGGTCGGCGAGCCTGCTGTCGTGGTGGTTGCCAACGTGGCCCCCGGCGGTGCAGCGGGGCCCGCCGCGTCGACCACCTCGATGTGACCCAGATCGGCCGCCGCGCCGACGTAGACGATGTCGCCCAGCGACTTCAGCCCCTTGGTGACCCACAGGCCCACGTCGGTGGCGCCGCCCAGCAGGCGGGCGCCGGGTAGCTCGGTGCGCAATTGCGCCAGTTCGGCAGCGCTGCGTGGGACGTGGAAGTGGTCGGGCGCGGCGCCCGCCGGCTGGCCCAGGGCCGGGGCGGCGTAGTGCAGCGGGGCGTCCTGCGCCAGCGTGGTCAGGGCGGTGGTGAGGGCGACGCGGTCGAGGTGCGCGCCCGGCAGGTCGAACATACGCTCACCGGCGTCGAGGATCGGCCGGTAGCCGGTGCAGCGGCACAGGTTGCCGGACAGGGCGTCGGCCAGTTGCTGGCGGATCACGGTGGGTGCGGGCGGCTCGGCCTGGGTCTCGTAGAAGGCCGCCAGGCTGACAGCAAAACCGGGGGTGCAGAAGCCGCACTGGCTGCCGTGGCAATCCACCAGCGCTTGCTGGGCCGGGTGCAGCGCGACCGTGTGGCTGGGGCCGGTGGTGCCGGGCTCACCGGTCTTGTACAGGCCCGCGTGGCTGGGGTGGGCACGTTGCGCCATGGGCTGCAGGTCTTCGACGGTGTAGAGCGCCTTGCCGTCCAGCGTGGGCAGGAACATCAGGCAGGCGTTCATGGGCCGCAGACGGATGGCGGGTGTGGCCGAGGTGGCCACGGCGTCGGCGCTGGCAGATGCCGAGGCGGGCAGCGCTGGCAGCAGGTCTGCCGCACTGGCCGCGGCATCGGGCGCCAGCTCGGCCAGCATCACCATGCAGGCGCCGCAGTCACCTTCGTTGCAGCCTTCCTTGGTGCCGGTGTTGGCCTGGTCCTCGCGCAGCCAGTCGAGCACGCTGCGGGTGGCGGGGGTGCCGCTCACCTCGACGATCTGGCCACGAAAGAAGAATCGGATCGGCCGGCTGGTCATGGGCTCACTCTCGTCATCGGTAGATTCCCGGAACATACGCGCGTCGCCTGTCTCTTGCTATACGCTTGGCAAGATGGATGCCATGCCTTCAACTGTATGACGCAGCGAGCGCTTTTCGACAAGACTGAGCTCTATCTCATCAGGGTCTTGTTCACCGTGATCACCGAACGCAGCGTGTCGCGAGCAGCGATGCGCCTGTCCACCACCCAGCCTGCCGTGTCGGCCCAGCTCAAGCGTTTGCGCGAGCTGGTCGGAGACCCCTTGCTGGTGCGTTCGGGCACCGGCATGGCGCCCACCGAAGTGGCGCTGCAGTTGTTGCCTGCGGCCGAGGCGCTGCTCACCAACGCGCAGACCTTGTTCGGCGGCAAGGCGGCGGCGCTGGCCTTCACGCCCAAGGCGAGTGAACTCGAGTTCCGCATCGCCGCCAGTGATTACCTCGACCCGATGTTCCTGCCACATCTGGTCGAGCGCCTCAAACAAGAGGCACCCCAGGCGCGCCTGACCATCCACGCCCTGTCAGCCGAGTTCGACTATCGCGCCCGGCTGGCGCGGGGTGAGGTCGATCTGGTGATCGGCAACTGGCTCGAGCCACCCGAAGAGTTGCACCTGGGGCGCCTGTTCAGCGACGACATCGTCTGCCTGGTGGCCGAGGATCATCCGGCCGTGCGCAGCCCGCGCAGCTGGACACAAGAACGCTACCTGGGCGCCGACCACGTGGCGCCCACACCGCTGGCCGCCGGCGCCGTGGGGGTGATCGACGATTACCTGGCAAGCCAGGGGCACAAGCGCCGCATCTCGGTGCGTAGCCCGCACTTCGCACTCACGCCGCTCATGGTGGCGCGCTCGCATCTGGTGCTGACGACCGGGCGGCAGTTCTGCAACCGGTATCTGGGCACCCTGCCGGTACGGATCGTGCGGTGCCCGATGGGTTTCCCTGCACTCACCTACTACCAGCTCTGGCATGAGCTGACCCACAACGCCGCGTCGCTGCGCTGGTTGCGCGAACTGGTGCGAGACGTGGCCCGAGGTCTCGCCGCAGAGCAGAAGGCATGAACGAAGGCCACTCGATCGTGACGCTGACCCCCGAGACCACCAGCCTGCCCGCAGCGCCCAAGGCGCCGCAGCGCCTGGCCTTGCGTGGTGATCTGCTCGACTTCACGGCCGACCCTGGCTGGTGCGGTGCAGACCTGCCAGCCGCTGCACGCTGGCGGCCCGACCACTGGCTGCTGGTGCAGGACGGCGTGATCACCGACGCCTTGCCCGCCGCTTCACACACGCCGGGCGCCGACTGGTCCATCGTCGACCACAGCAGCCAGTTGCTGCTGCCCGGGTTCATCGACACGCATGTGCACAGCCCGCAGCTCGACGTGATTGCGAGCTACGGCACCGAGCTGCTGGACTGGCTCAACACCTACACATTCCCCGCCGAGCAGCGTTACGGCGACCCGGCTGTGGCCGAAGCCGGCGCGGCCTTGTTTGTCGATGCCTTGCTGGCGCATGGCACCACGTCGGCGGTGGTGTTCCCCACGGTGCACAAGGTGTCGGCCGATTGCCTGCTGGCGGCGGCCCATCGACGCGGCATGCGCCTGGTCGCCGGCAAGGTGTTGATGGATCGGCACGCACCTGCGGCGCTGTGCGATGACGTGACCAGCGCCGAACGCGACAGCCGCGAGCTCATCGAACGTTGGCACGGCAAGGGCCGGCTCGCCTACGCCATGACGGTGCGTTTTGCACCCACCAGCACCCGCGAACAACTCGCCATGGCGGGGCGTTTCATGCACGAGGTGCCGGGCTTGTACATGCAGACCCATGTGGCCGAGAACCGCGCCGAGGTGGCCTGGGTGGCCGAACTCTTCCCCGAGGCGCGCAGTTATCTGGATGTCTATGCAAGTCACGGGCTGCTCGGCCCACGCGCAGTGCTGGCGCATGGCATCTGGCTCGACGAGGTCGATCGGCAGTTGCTTGCCGACACGGGGGCGCAGATCGCCCACAGCCCGAGCTCCAACCTGTTTCTCGGCAGTGGGCTGATGGCCTGGCCCGAACTCGAGGCGGCCGGCGTGGCCGTGAGCCTGGCCAGTGATGTGGGTGGTGGCACCAGCTTGTCGATGTTGCGCACGCTGGCGGACGCGTACAAGGTGCAGGCGATGCGGGGCGCGCGGCTGTCGGCCTGGAAGGGTCTGTACAGCGCCACCTTGGGTGCGGCGCGGGCGCTGGGCCTGGATCACGAGATCGGCAGTTTCGAGCCGGGTCGGCTGGCCGATGTGTGTGCCTGGCGCTGGGCCCATGGCCCCGTTGCTCAGGCGCGCGACGCGCGGGCAGCCCGGCCCGGCCAGCCGCTGCATGAGCGTTTGTTCGCATTCATGTCGCTGGCAGATGAGCGCAATCTCGCGCAGGTTTACGTACAGGGTGTGTCGCATGTCGCGCGGCACGAGGCATGAAACTTGCGCTTGGGGTGGTCTGGTTACTTCCCCCGTCTTTCTTCAACCCAGACCCCAAAGGATCCGATCCCATGCACACCGTGAGCAAGATTTCTGCTGCAGCACTGCTACTCGTCGCCTCCGTGGCCAGCCAGGCTGCCGACTGGAGCGACACCTCGATCGGCTACCGCTTCGGCAACAAATACGCCGAGCCCTTCAACACCAACGACGTCAAGAAGAACATCTTCAACCTGAACCACGCGAGTGGCTACAAGTACGGCAGCAACTTCTTCAACGCCGACCTGCTGTTGTCCGACGAGAAGGATCCGTCTGCCTTCGGTTCGACCGACGGTGCGCAAGAGGTCTACATCGTCTATCGCCACACCTTGGATCTGGCCAAGATCGGCGGCCCGGCATTGAAGTTCCCGGGCGTGCGTGGCAGCGGTATCACGCTCGGCTTCGATGCCAACACCAAGACCGACGTTGGGTACAACTCGAAGAAGCGCATGCTGGTCGCGGGCCCGACGTTGTTCATGGACGTGCCTGGCTTCCTCAACGTCAGTGTGTTGCTGCTCGACGAGAGCAACCAGCCGTCCGGTACGACGTTCTCTACGACGCCGTCGTCGCGCTTTTCCGTCAGCCGCTACCGCTACAAGACCCACGCCATGCTGACGGCCGCCTGGGGCATTCCGCTGAGCAAGACGGTGCCTGTCTCGTTCGAAGGATTCATGAACTTCATCGGTTCCAAGGGCGTCAACGAGTTCGGCGGTGCGACCAAGCCCGAGACCAACATCGACGCACAGGTGATGCTCGACGTGGGTGCGCTGGCTGGTGGTGCCAAGGGCACGTTCAAGGTCGGCATCGAGTACCAGTACTGGAAGAACAAGTTCGGCAACCCGGCGTCGGGCCCTGCCGGCAAGGGTGCGTTCGCCAAGACACCGATGCTGCGCGCCGAGTACCACTTCTAAGATCGACGATAGTCCCGCGGCTCGCCAGGCCGCGGGCACCGCGCCCGCTGGAGGGGACATGTACCGTCTCGAACTGATCGCCATCGACAAGCAGTACCCCGCCGTCAAGGCCAACGACGGTGTGAACCTGCGCGTCAAACCCGGCGAGATCCACGCCGTGTTGGGCGAAAACGGTGCGGGCAAGTCCACCCTGATGAAGATCATCTACGGCGCGGTCAAGGCCGACGCCGGCGAGATCCGCTGGAACGGCGAGAAGGTGCAGGTCGCCAGCCCGGCTCAGGCGCGCCAGCTTGGTATCAGCATGGTCTACCAGCACTTCAGTCTGTTCGACACACTCACCGCGGCAGAGAATGTGTGGCTCGGGCTCGACAAGAGCATGACCATCGGCAACGTGATCGACCGCATCATCGCGGTGTCGAGCCAGTATGGGCTCGAGGTCGACCCGCTGCGCCCGGTGCATACCTTGTCGGTGGGTGAACGCCAGCGCGTCGAGATCGTGCGTGCGCTGCTGACCAAGCCGCAGTTGTTGATCCTCGACGAACCCACCTCGGTGCTCACACCACAGGCGGTCGAGAAGTTGTTCGTCACGCTGCGGCAACTGGCGGCCGGCGGCTGCTCCATCCTCTACATCAGCCACAAGCTCGACGAGATCCGGGCCTTGTGCCACCACTGTACCGTGCTGCGCGGCGGCAAGGTGACGGGTGAGGTCGATCCGACGCAGGAGACGAACGCATCACTCTCGCGCTTCATGATCGGCAGTGAACCACCGGCCCTGCAGCATCGCCCGGCCAAACTCGGCCAGGTGGCGTTCGAGGTGCAGGGCCTGGCGCTGGCCAAGGAAGACCAGTTCGGCACCACACTCACCGACATTGGTTTCGCGCTCAAGAGCGGCGAGATCCTGGGCATTGCGGGCGTCTCGGGCAATGGCCAGCAGGAGTTGATGGCGGCGCTGTCTGGCGAAGACCGTCGCTCACCCGCCGGCAGCATCAAGCTCTTCGGCGAGGACATTGCCTCAGCCAGCCCGGCGAAACGCCGCAAGCTGGGCCTGCACTTCGTGCCCGAAGAGCGACTGGGGCGCGGCGCGGTGCCGACGTTGAGCCTGGCGCAGAACGTGTTCCTGACGAGGCGCGAAGCCGTGGGCCCCATGGGCTGGCTCAAGATGGGCCAGGTGCAGCAGCAGGCGGCCATGCTGATCGAACGTTTCAAGGTCAAGGCGGGAGGGCCGGGGGCGGCGGCCAAGTCGCTGTCGGGCGGCAACCTGCAGAAGTTCATCGTCGGGCGCGAGATCGAGGCCAAGCCCAAGGTGCTGATCGTGTCGCAGCCGACCTGGGGTGTGGACGTGGGCGCTGCGGCGCAGATCCGCGGCGAGTTGCTGGCGCTGCGTGACGCCGGTTGCGCCGTGCTGGTGGTGAGTGAGGAGCTCGACGAACTGTTCGAGATCTGTGATCGCCTGGTCGTGATTGCGCAGGGTCGGGTGTCGCCCTCCGTACCCACGGCCCAGGCCACCGTCGAGATGCTCGGCGAATGGATGAGTGGCTTGTGGGACAACAAGAACGTCGCCGGCGCCGCCGCGGCGACAACGATGCCGGAGACGCGCCATGTTCAAGCTTGAAGCCCGCCCGCAGCCGTCGCAGGCGATGTCGATCGGCTCGCCCCTGTTGGCACTGGCGATGACGGTGGTGATCGGAGTGATCCTGTTCATGGCGCTGGGCAAGGATCCGGTGCGCGGGCTGCAGGTGTTTTTCGTCGAGCCCTGGCGCAACGCCTACGCGATCTCTGAACTGGCCGTGAAGGCCGTGCCGCTGGCGCTGATCGCACTGGGCCTGGCGGTGTGTTTCCGGGCCAACCTGTGGAACATCGGCGCCGAGGGGCAGTTCGTGCTGGGCGCCATCACGGCCTCGTGGGTGGCCATGCAGGCGGGGCCAGAGACCTCGCGACTGATCGTGATCCCCATCCTCATCGCCGGCATGTTGGGCGGCATGTTGTGGTCGGGCATCGTGGCCTTGCTGCGAGACCGCTTCAACGCCAGCGAGATCCTGGTCAGCCTGATGCTGGTCTACGTGGCCGACATGGTGCTGAGTTACCTGGTCTACGGGCCCTGGAAGGATCCGAAGGGCTACAACTTTCCGCAGACCATCACCTTTGCCGCAGCCACCAAGATTCCGCGCCTCTTCGACGGGCTGCGCGTCAATGTCGGCGCCTTGATTGCGCTGGCTGCGGTGGTGCTGAGCTGGGCCTTTCTGTTTCGAACCTACCGCGGCTTTGCGCTGCAGGTGGGTGGCTTGGCGCCTGCGGCGGCGCGCTACGCGGGCTTTTCGGCGCGGGCGTCGCTGTGGACCGGGTTGCTGGTGTCGGGTGCCATGGCCGGCCTGGCTGGTGGGCTCGAAGCTGCCGGGCCGCTCGGCCAACTCACGCCCCATGTGCCGGTGGGCTACGGCTTCGCGGCCATCATCGTGGCGTTCGTGGGGCGGCTGCATCCACTCGGCATCGTGTTTTCGGCGCTGCTGATGAGCATGTTCTACATCGGGGGTGAACTGGCGCAGTCGCGTATGGGGCTGCCCAAGTCACTCACCGGTGTGTTCCAGGGCCTGCTGCTGTTCACCCTGCTGGCCTGCGACACGCTGATCCACTACCGCGTGCGCTGGGTGCGTGCTGCACGGAGTGCGCCGTCGGGGTCGATGACCTCCACTGCCGTGAAGGGAGCCTGACATGGACCAGCTTGCTCTGCTCATCGCCGCCACGCTCAACGCCGGCACGGTGCTCGCCATCGCCGGACTCGGGTTGCTCATCAACGAACGCTCGGGGGTGCTCAACCTGGGTGCCGAGGGCCTGATGCTGGTGGCTGCCATCGCCGGTTTTGCGGCATCGGTGCACACCGGCAGCGACCTGCTCGGGTTTGCCGCCGGCATGGGCGCCGGTGCGCTGATGGCTGCCGCCTTCGGTGTGCTGGTCATCTGGCTCAACACCAATCAGTACGCCACGGGCCTCGCCCTCAGCTTGTTCGGCAGCGGCTTCTCGGCTTTTGTGGGCATCACCTACACGCAGGAAAAACTCGCCGAGCGCACCAAGTTCGAGATCCCTTATCTGGCCGATCTGCCCTTCGTCGGGCCAGCCTTGTTCAAGCAGCACCCGATGGTCTACCTGGCGCTGGCGCTGACGTTTGCGCTGGGCTGGTTCCTGTACCGCTCACGCGCCGGACTGGTGCTGCGTGCGGTGGGTGAATCCCCCGAATCGGCGCATGCGCTGGGGTATCCGGTGCGCAAGATCCGTCTGGCCGCCGTGATGGTGGGTGGGGCGCTGTGTGGCCTGGCGGGCGCCTATCTGTCGCTCATCTACACGCCGCTGTGGGTCGAAGGCATGACGGCCGGCAAGGGCTGGATCGCACTGGCGCTCACCACCTTCGCCACCTGGCGGCCGGCGCGCATCCTGCTTGGTGCCTATCTGTTCGGTGGGGTGACCATGCTGCAGTTCGCGCTGCAGGGTGAGGGCGTGCAGATCGCCAGCCAGAGGCTCACGATGCTGCCCTACGTGGCCACCATCGTGGTGCTGGTGCTGATCTCGCGCAACCCGACGTGGATTCGCACCAACATGCCGGCGTCGATCGGCAAGCCGTTCTTCCCGGGCGCATGAGCGGTGTCAAGCGCCTCTGCCAGGGTCCATGGTTACCCGTCTGGCGACGTCAGCATCCCTCGCAATAATCGCCGGCTTCGACCGCCACAACCGTTACCTTCCTTTCCTGCATTCACAACGGAGATCAACGCATGAAGAGTCTCGACAAACGCCAACTGCTCAAGCTCGCGAGCCTGGCCACACTGTTCACCACTGCGGCCCTGGTGGGTTGCGGCAAGAAGGAGGAGGCACCCGCGGCCGCAGCGCCGGCGTCGGCGGCAGCCGCTTCGGCTCCGAAGGCCGAACCGCTGAAGATCGCCTTCGCCTACGTCGGCCCGGTGGGTGACGGTGGCTGGACGTTTGCGCACGACAACGCCCGCAAGGCGCTCGACAAGGAGTTCGGCGACAAGATCGTCACCAGCTTCGTCGAGAAGGTGCCCGAGGCGGCCGATCCAGAACGTGTCTTTCGCGACATGGCCGGCCAAGGCAACAAGCTGATCTTCGGCACGACCTTCGGCTACATGGAGCCCATGCTCAAGACCGCGGCCGACCTGAAGGACGTGAAGTTCGAACATGCCACCGGCTACAAGACAGCCGAGAACATGCGCACCTATGACTCGCGCACGTACGAAGGTGCGTACATGGCGGGTGTGATCGCCGGCGGCATGACCAAGACCAACACGCTGGGTGTGGTGGGCTCCATCCCCATCCCCGAGGTCATCCGCAACATCAACTCGTTCACCATGGGCGCACAAAGCGTCAACCCCAAGGTCAAGACCAAGGTGGTGTGGGTCAACGAGTGGTTCAACCCGCCCAAGGAAACCGAAGCCGCCACCGCCCTGATCAACGGCGGCGCCGACGTGCTGATGCAGAACACCGATTCGCCGGCCGTTCTGAAGACTGCGCAGGAAAAGGGCAAACGCGCGTTCGGCTGGGACAGCGACATGTCGTCCTACGGCCCCAAGGCTCACCTGGGTTCCGCCGTCATCAACTGGGCTCCGTACTACATCAAGGCCACGCGTGACGCACTCGAAGGCAACTGGAAGGGCGCCGAGTCGTCGTGGTGGGGCGTCAAGGAGGGGGCGATCGACTTCGTGTCGGTGGCCGACGATGTGCCGGCCGACCTGAAGGCCAAGCTCGAGACCGTCAAGGCTGGCCTCAAGGACGGCAGCTTCGTGATCTGGAAGGGCCCGATCACCGACAACACCGGCAAGGTGGTGCTCGAGAAGGACAAGACTGCGGACGACGCCTTCCTTGGCGGCGTGAAGTTCTACGTCAAGGGTGTCGACGGCAAGGTGCCGAGCGACAAATAAGCACGCGGCTCAGGCGTCTGACGCGCGACCGGCAGCATGCTGCCGGTCGCGGGGTTGGCGCCGGGCACGATGCATGAGTCCATCAAGGAGCCTGTCGGCCTGTGCCGACAGGCTCTTCGTCTTTCGACGATGCCCAGAGGCGCTGCCATGGGGTGGCAGGCCGATCGAGGTCGGTTATACTCGCGGGCTTTTCCGCATCAGACTGCGCGGAAAGTGCGTGTTGCCCGGTTGCCTGTCGATCGGTCACGCGGGATGCCCGAAGCGAGAGGCCGCCTTTGCATAGAAGCGGTTCCGAGCCCAGGGTCAGCAGTCGACAACCAACTCATTGAATGCCATGAAAACCTTCAGCGCCAAACCGGCCGAAGTGGTGCATGAGTGGTTTGTGCTTGACGCAACCGATAAGGTTCTCGGAAGGGTGGCCAGCGAAGTCGCCCTCCGTTTGCGCGGCAAACACAAAGCCATCTACACGCCTCACATCGACACCGGCGACTTCATCGTCATCGTCAACGCCGACAAGATCCGTGTGACCGGCAACAAGGCCGAAGACAAGGTGTACTACCGCCACTCGGGCTACCCAGGCGGCATCTACGGCACCAAGTTCAAGGACATGCAGGCCAAACACCCTGGCCGCGCCATCGAGAAGGCCGTCAAGGGCATGCTGCCCAAGGGTCCGCTCGGCTACGCCATGATCAAGAAGCTGAAGGTCTACGCTGGCGGCGATCACCCGCACAGTGCCCAGCAGCCCAAGCCGCTTGAAATCTAAGGAGTTGCGATGATCGGTAATTGGAATTACGGCACAGGCCGTCGCAAGTCCTCGGTGGCACGTGTCTTCATGAAGAAGGGTACGGGCCAGATCACGGTCAATGGCAAGCCGGTCGAAGCGTACTTCGGCCGTCAGACCTCGATCATGATCGTCAAGCAACCACTGTTTCTGACCAACAACGTCGAGGCCTTCGACATCAAGGTCAATGTGCACGGTGGTGGTGAATCGGGTCAGGCCGGAGCGGTGCGCCATGGCGTGACGCGTGCACTCATCGACTACGATGCAGCGCTCAAGCCCGAACTGAGCAACGCCGGTTTCGTGACGCGTGATGCGCGCGAAGTCGAACGCAAGAAGGTCGGCCTGCACGGCGCTCGCCGTCGCAAGCAGTTCAGCAAGCGTTGATCGCGGCCCGAGTGTTGTCCGGTCGGCTTGTGGTCCCGGGTTGTTGTGTGCCCTTGTGCGGCGCAGGCAGTGCGAGACTTGCGAACTGATCGGTCACGTCGAGGCAGTAGCAGATGGGGCCACTTGATGTGGCCCTTGTCGTCTGTGGAGGCGCTGCATCACAGGGCTTGGCCTTGGCCCGCAAATGGCTGCAACGCCGAAAGGCATGTGAGAAAGGGTGAATGCGGATGCGCTGGAAGTTGTTGCGTCGACGATGGTCGGTAAGTGCCCCGCGCATGCATGTGCGCAGCAATGTGGCCTGGCCCCTGCGTTGGCTGGCGCTGGCATTGGTGCTGGGCTTCTCGGCTGCTGTGGGTCTGTGGGCCTTCGACTTCGGCCGCGAGATCGCCGGTCTGGACTCGGGCGCCCGCAAGGAACTGGCACGGCTGCGCGAAGAGGTCTCCAGGGTCACGACCGAACGCGACCGCCTGCTGTCGGTGGCCAACTCGGCCGACTCGATGCTCAAGACCGAGCAGGCCGCCCAGCAAAAGCTCGCTTCGCAGCTCAAGCAACTCGAAGAACAGAATCTGGCGCTCACACGCGACCTTGGTTTCTTCGAGCGCTTGC
Source organism: Candidatus Intricatilinea gracilis (assembly GCA_016702605.1). Classification (GTDB taxonomy): domain Bacteria; phylum Pseudomonadota; class Gammaproteobacteria; order Burkholderiales; family Burkholderiaceae_C; genus Sphaerotilus; species Sphaerotilus gracilis. The sequence goes on along the minus strand of JADJDQ010000001.1, from coordinate 62,854 downwards.
TGCCCGCTGCCGGAGCGGTGGGCAAGGTCATCACGGTGCGGGGCCTGCAGGCTGAACTCGACACCGCAGGGCGTATCCACTACCAGTCGCTGGTGATGTTCAAGGGTGCGCGCAACACCGAGTTCAGGGGCAACTTCGAGCTCAGTCTGAGCGGCACGCTGGACGGCAAGCCTTGGACAATGACGCCGCCAGCCGGGCAACGTGCACTTGCTTTCAAGCAGTATCAACGGCTCGAAGGTGACGTCGAATTTCCACCGACTGCCGTGGTAAAACAGGTTCAGATCAAGGTCATCGATGCCAGTGGTGTGGTGCAGGCAACCGAGGTGGCGCGCTTGTGAGAGGTCCTGCACAGCACTTCTAGCCCAGCCCCATGGACCCAGGGTTGCGGGATTGCCACTTCTGGGATGATCATCGCAGCCACAGAACTGAAAGCAGCCATGTTTGGATCTTCCAAGAAACAACCCACCATACGCAGCCTGATCGGCGAAGGCACGGTCATCCAGGGCACATTGCGTTTTTCCGACGGCCTGCGCATCGATGGTGAAGTGCAAGGCGACGTCGTTTCTTCTCCCGACAACACCAGCATTCTCGTCATCAGCGAAAAGGCCAAGATCACAGGTGCGGTGCGCGCCGGCCACGTCATCATCAACGGCACGGTGATAGGTCCGGTGGTGTCGTACGCGCTGCTCGAACTGCAGCCCAAGGCGCACATCCAGGGTGACGTGCGTTACGAGTCTCTCGAGATGCACCAGGGTGCCACCATCGAAGGTGGGCTGCAGAAGCTGCAAGGTGACGACAAGCCCGGCCTCAAGCTGGCGCCGGCTGCACCCCCGGCCCTGCCGATGCCGCAAAGCAAGCAGGCCTGACGACAGTCGGCAACGAGCCGCACGCGTTCGTGGTGATGGCCCCTGTCGTCTGAGGATGCTCGGCTGAGTTGGGGCAGCCTGATGGCCATGCGGGCACAATGGCGCATGTGCGCTGTGTCACCTCCGACGCGCGCGTGAGACCCAGGAGCCATCCATGAGCGCAGTTGCCGAACACAGCCATACCCACGGTCACAACGACCACGTCCACGCCGAGGCCGGTCTTGCTCCGGCGCCCATCATCTTCACCGACAGTGCGGCGGCCAAGGTCGCCGATCTGGTGGCAGAAGAGGGCAATCCCGACCTGAAGCTGCGTGTCTTCGTGCAAGGCGGCGGCTGCTCGGGCTTCCAATACGGTTTCACCTTCGACGAGATCGTGAACGACGACGACACGCAGATGAACAAGAACGGTGTCACCCTGCTGATCGACGCCATGAGCCTGCAGTACCTGGTCGGTGCCGAGATCGACTACAAGGAAGACCTGCAAGGCGCCCAGTTCGTCATCAAGAACCCGAACGCCACGACCACCTGCGGCTGTGGGTCGAGCTTCTCGACCTGATCGGTTGTATGACTGGTCTGCCTGGCCTACGGCGGGGTCAGGTCACTCCATTCAGTAGTGTGGAGTCGGTCGATCCGAGCGGGTCGATCCGGTCGTAGCGATCAAGCCGGGTAGATCGCGCCCAGTATCCTCGCCCCACGTGCGCCGGTCACCGCCGCCTTGCCGGCGGGTTGGCGGTGGCAGCACATTCGTGCCAGCCAGGCAAATGCTGCGGCCTCCACCTGCAGCGGTGGCAGGCCCCGCACTGCACTCGACACGACCTGCAGACCCGGGAGCCGGGAGTGCAGACGGTCCATCAGGTCGGCGTTGAGGGCCCCGCCGCCGCAAACCAGCAGTTCGATGGCAGCAGGCGCATGTCCGCGCACATCGTTGGCAATCACAGCCGCCGTGGCTTCACACAACGTGGCCTGAACATCGACCGGTGCGGATGACGTGCCACATCGATCCAGCGCGCTTGCGAGCCAGTCGGCGTTGAAGTGGTCCCGACCCGTGCTCTTGGGCGGCGCTGCGGCGAAGTAGGCATCACCCAGCAGCGTGCTCAGCAGACCCTGATGCACCTGGCCACTGGCCGACCACGCACCGTTGTTGTCGAAGGCCTGGCCGAGGTGACGTTGACACCACGCGTCCAGCAAGGTGTTGCCTGGGCCGCAATCGAAGCCACGGGTCGGCTGGCCCGGCGCCAGGATGGTGAGGTTGCTGATGCCACCGATGTTGACCACCGCGACCGTGGCATCGGCACGACCGAACACCACGCGGTGAAACGGCGGCACGAGTGGTGCGCCCTGGCCGCCGGCTGCCACGTCCCGACTGCGCAGATCGGCCACTACGTCGATGCCGGTCAGTTCGGCCAGAAGTGCAGGTTGGTTGACCTGCAAGGTGTACCCCGTGCCGTCATGCAGGCCGGGTTGATGCCGCACGGTCTGGCCATGGGCGCCGATGGCTGCCACATCAGGTGCCGACAGTCTGGCGCTCGCGAGCAACTGGGAGCAGGCCGCGGCATAGGTTCTCGCCAGTGCATTGCCGGCCAGGGCGGCGCGATGCAGTTCGTCGGGGCCGCTGGATTGCAGCGCCTGCAGTCGAGCTCTCAGCTCGCTGTCGAAGGGCAAGGAGACATGTGCCTCCACGCCGCGCCAGTCACCTTGTGGTGTGAACTGGCACAAGGCGGCATCGATCCCGTCGACCGAGGTGCCCGACATGAGGCCGATGTAGCGCTCGATCGATCCATCGGTCTGACCAGACCCGGCAGCGGTCACTCCATACGCGCCAGCTGGGCGGTATCGATGGGTGGCAAGGCGCCGGCTGCGAGTTGTACCTGGGCATCACTCACCTGCTGCTCGAAGGCCGGCCGGCTGGCCGCGCTGAGGCTCTGTGCTTCGGAGTTGCGTGCCATTTTGACTGGGTCCACCTGTTTGCCGTCGAGCTTGAACTCGAAGTGTAGGTGCGGCCCCGTGGCCCAGCCCGTGGCCCCCACCAACCCCAGGGTCTGTCCCTGGCTGATATGTTGTCCCTGCCGCACGTTGATGCGGCTCAGATGGGCATACAGCGTGCTCCGGGACGCGCCATGGCGCACGACCACCACATTGCCGTAACCACTTTGTCTGCCCGCGAACTCAACGCTGCCGTCGCTCACCGAGCGCACCGGCGTGCCCGTTGCCGCCGCGTAGTCGACCCCCAGGTGGGCGCGCCGGATGTGATGGATGGGATGCATACGCATCGCGAAACTCGAACTGATGCGCGAGAAGGCCAGCGGTGAAGCCAGGAAGGAACGTGCCTTGTTTTGCCCATCGGGGGCAAAGTAGCCTCCACGTTCATGGCCGTCCTGATACCACATGGCGTCGTGTGTGCGCCCCTGGTTGACGAACCTTGCCGCCAGCACACGCCCGGCGCCACCGGCCCAGCTGACCGGCTCACCGTCGGCGGTGGGGGTTTCATACACGATGGCGAACTGGTCGCCGCGTCGCAGATCGCGCCTGAAGTCGATGTCGCTGCCGAAGATGTCGGCCATCTGCATCACCACCGCGTCGGGCACGCGGGCTTCGTCGGCGGCGGCAAACAGGTTGGTGCGGATGTAGCCATTGGCCATGGCCATCTGGCTGGCCAGTCGGGTTTGCTCGGTGGTGATTTGCCACGGCTCGACGCCGGCCTTGTTGGCCGCGCTGCGGCTGATGGTGATGCGAGTGAAGTGCGTCTCGGCCTGCTCGCCGCTGGCAGCCGGTCCGCGCACGGTCAAGCTGCTCAGCTGCGTGATGCCAGCTGCGCCGACCTCGTAATTGGCCTTCACCGACTTGCCCGAGCGGCCTTGCAGGATGCGGCGAGCCTGCGCGTCCTTGCGCAGGAAGGCCGCGGCCGAGGCGTCGTTCACGCCCAGGCGGGCGAGCAGACTGTCGACCGTGTCGCTGCCACGGGTCTGTGTCTGAGACGACAACACGAGCGAACGTGATTCGAGTGCACTGAGCTGGTCACCCAGATCGGACAGAGCAACCGTTTCGGTGACGATGCGTGTAGCGACGGGTGTCTCGTCGGGCACTGCCATGGGCGCCAGCCCATAGGCGGCGACCGCACTACCCAGCAAGATGCAAGCCGCTGCTGCCGTCAGTCTGCGCGGGTGGTGGTGCACAGCCAAGGCAGCGCGGGAAGCAAAGGCCTGGGTCGTCCTAACAAGATCCATGGAAAGTTGCGTCACGGTTGCGGCATCTGATGAGGCAAGCGCTGGCCAGGCGGGGTGCACGCACCACGCTGTCCGGGGCCTGGGGTCCGGCTGCCTGAACCGGGGCGGAATTGCGCAACGAGCCCCAAGGGCTGTCGACAAGATGCAAGCCCGCAGACCAGCTACCAAGGGATCCAGGCACAGGGCTACGCCCTAGAATCCCGCTCTGACTGCGGTGAGCTTCAGTATAACAATGCAACTTTGTCGCAGATTCCGTAAAAACCTGTATCAGCCGCACTCATGTCCAGCCCTGTTTCTGTCAGCACGCACAACCCGTCCAGCAGCCCAGCAACACATCCCGTGACCGACCGGGTGCGTGAGGCCATGGCCGTCAGCCTGCGTGGTTGTGAAGAGCTGCTGCCGCAAAACGAATGGTTCGCAAAGCTGGCACGCAGCGAAGCCACCGGTGTGCCGCTGCGTATCAAGCTGGGCCTGGATCCGACCGCGCCCGACATCCACCTCGGCCACACGGTGGTGCTCAACAAGATGCGCCAGCTGCAGGACCTGGGGCATCAGGTCATCTTCCTGATCGGTGACTTCACCTCGATGATCGGCGACCCCTCGGGGCGCAACACCACGCGCCCGCCGCTGACCCGCGAGCAGATCGAGGCCAATGCGCAGACCTACTACAGGCAGGCCAGCCTGGTGCTCGATCCGAGCAAGACCGAGATCCGCTACAACAGCGAGTGGAGCGACCCGCTGGGTGCACGCGGCATGATCCAGCTGGCCAGTCGCTACACCGTCGCCCGCATGATGGAGCGCAACGACTTCAGCGAACGTTTCAAGGCCGGCACACCGATCAGCGTGCACGAGTTTCTCTACCCGCTGATGCAGGGCTACGACTCGGTGGCGCTCAAGAGTGACCTCGAACTCGGCGGCACCGACCAGAAGTTCAATCTGCTCGTCGGCCGGGCGCTGCAGAGCGAATACGGCCAGGAGCCACAGTGCATCCTGACCATGCCGCTGCTGGTGGGGCTGGACGGCATCGAGAAGATGTCCAAGAGCAAGAACAACTACATCGGCATCACCGAAGACCCCAACAGCATGTACGCCAAACTGCTGTCGGTGAGCGACGAGTTGATGTGGACCTACTTCAACTTGCTCAGCTGGCGCAGCCTGGCCGACATCGCCGCACTCAAGGCCGAGATCGTCGCTGGCCGCAACCCCAAGGACGCCAAGGTAGCACTTGCCAAGGAGCTGACCACCCGTTTCCACAGCGCCGCTGCAGCCGAGGCGGCCGAAGCCGACTTCATGAACCGCGCGCGCGGTGGTGTGCCCGACGAGATCCCCGAGGTGACACTCGTCGGTGCGCCGCTTGGCCTGGGTGCGTTGCTCAAGCAGTCCAACCTTGCGCCCTCGAGCAGCGAAGCCATGCGCCTGGTCGACGGCGGCGGGGTGCGCATCGACGGCGTGGTGGTGAGCGACAAGGCGCTCAAGCTCGAAGCCGGTACCTATGTGCTGCAGGTCGGCAAGCGCAAGTTCGCGCGGGTCACGGTGAGTTAAGCACACCGGTGGCCTCTGCTCGCCGGGCACCTGCCACTGCATAACAAGGAGCCAGACCACCATGCTCGCCGTCGTCCAGCGTGTCAGCCAGGCCCGGGTCGAAGTCGACCTCGGTCAGGGTCGCGAGGTGGTCGGCCGGATCGACGCCGGTCTGCTCGTGCTGGTGTGCGCCGAACACGGTGACACCACGGCGCAGGTGCACAAACTCGTCGACAAGATGCTCAAGCTGCGCATCTTCGGCGACGAGGCAGGCAAGATGAACCTGAGCGTGCAGGACATCGGTGGTGGACTGCTCATCGTGTCGCAGTTCACCCTGGCGGCCGATTGTTCGGCCGGCAACCGGCCGAGCTTCACCGCAGCGGCCGGCCCGGAACTGGGCCGCACCTTGTACGAGGCCGTGGTCGATCGTGCGCGCACGCTGCACCCCGTCGTCGCCACCGGCATCTTCGGCGCCGACATGCAGGTGCATCTGGTCAACGACGGCCCGGTGACGATACCGCTCACGTTGCGCTGAGCCGTCCTGCTCGGCGTCTTTCGCCGCGGGCGTGAAAAAAGCCGCCCGAAGGCGGCTGATTATGTCTGTGCTGTGCGCGTCCTCAGTCGCCTTGCAGGCCGCGTTCGCGCTGGTAGGCGCGAACTCCTCCTGAGGCGAGAGGATGTGCACTGGCACATCCTCTCGTCCTCAGTCGGCGTAGACGCCGGCGGCCTTGATGGCGGGGCCCCACTTGGTGATCTCGGACTCGACGAACTTCTTGTGTTCGGCGCCGCCCAGGCGGGCGTCGGTCATCACCACGGCGCCCAGGGCTTCCTGGCGCTTGATGAGTTCCGGGTCCTTCAGCGCGGCGCGCAGGGCGGCGTTGATCTTGTCCTGCACGGCCTTGGGTGTGCCCTTGGGAGCGTACAGGCCGTGCCATATCGAGACGTTGAAACCCTTCAGGCCCGACTCATCCAGCGTCGGCAGCTTGGACAAGGCCGGTGTGGTGAGGCGCTTTGCCGTGGTGACCGCAAAGGCCTTGACCTTTCCAGCTTCGATCTGTTGCGTCGTGTTGGTGGTCTGGTCGCACATCAAGTCGACCTGACCGCCCAGCAGATCGGTCATGGCGGGTGCCGTGCCCTTGTACGGCACGGTCGTCATGTCGACACCCATCGCCTGCTGGAATAGCAGGCCGCACAGGTGCGAGGCGGCGCCCAGGCCGGCGTTGGCCAGGTTGATCTGGCCCTTGTTGGCTTCGATCCACTTGCGCAGTTCGGCAAAGTTGTTTGCTGGCAGCGTGGCCTTGCCGATGAGTGTCATCGGAACCTCGTTGACCATGCCCAGGTACTCGAAGTCGTCGAGCGTCTTGAAGGGCAACTTGCGGTACAGCGCCGGCGAGGTGGCCATGCCGATGTGATGCAGCAGCAGCGTGTACCCATCGGGGTTGGCCTTGGCGACCTTGGCTGCGCCCAGCGTGCCGCCGGCGCCACCGACGTTCTCGATGATGACGGTCTGCTTGAGTTCGCGCCGCAATACGTCGCCCAGGTCACGCGCCACCTTGTCCGTGGGGCCGCCTGCCGCGAATGGCACGACGATGGTGACGGGCTTTTCAGGGTAACCCTGAGCCTGCACGGCAGGTGTCGTCAGGGTTGCAATTGCTGCGACTGCAGCACACAGCAGGTGTTTCATGGTGTCTCCTAAGGCAGCCAGGTGGGCCGTGTGATGGAATCCGGTCGCCATCGTAGGGGCGCGGCGACCAGACCAAATCGCGGGAACTACGTAAACAGAGCGCAAACAATGTCCGAAGCCTGTGCCGGTTCAATCGATGAGCCGGGCCACACTTGCAGCTCGTCTCAGCCCCAATCCGTCGACCGAACTGCCCACCATGCCCGCCATCGTCCGATTCGACCCACCTGTCACCGCCCCATTCATTGACCAGCCGCGCCCGGAGCGGCGCGAACAAGGCGTGCCCGATCGAGCCACCTGGACGCTCTATCAGGCGCCGCAGGGTGATCTCAGCGCAGGTATCTGGAGCTGCGAAATGGGGCGCTGGCGCATCGAGTTCGCCTCCGGCGAAGACGAATATTTCTTCCTGCTCGAAGGAGTGGCCCGTCTGCACGACGACCACGGCGGAGTCGTCGAGATTCGGGCCGGCCAGGCGGCGGTCATCCCCGGTGGATTCACAGGCTCGTTCGAGGTGGTCGAAGCGGTGCGCAAACACTTCGTGGTGATCGACCGCAAGGCTTGACCCACCCGGTGCTGCCCGGCGCCGTGCGTTGTTGCTCGGCGCGACACGTCGACCTGCTCGGTCGCGGCGCAGCCCTGAGTCACCCGGGTGCTACTTGTAGCTGCGCGCGTCCTCGATCACCTTGCCATCGTTGGGCAGGCTGCCGGCAGGTACCAGGTCGACGTCACCGCGCAGCTTGGTCAGGTCGCGGATGCTGTCGGCCACCCGCGCGGCCAGGCCTTCGGGCGCGGCAATGCCGGCGGCCAGTTCGGCCTTGAGTGTCATGCGGTCGTTGGCCATTTCACCTTCGACCACCAGCCGCGCACGGCCCAGCTCGGGGTGGCGCTTGAGTACCGCGGCCACCTGGCCCGGGTGCACGAACATGCCGCGCACCTTGGTCGTCTGGTCGGCCCGGCCCATCCAGCCCTTGATGCGGGTGTTGGTGCGACCGCTCGGGCAGGTGCCCGGCAACACTGCGGACAGGTCGCCCGTGCCGAAACGCACGAGCGGATAGTCGGCGTTCAGCGAAGTCACGACGAGTTCGCCCACGTCGCCCTCGGGCACCGGGTCGCCGGTGCCGGGCCGCACGATCTCGACGATGACTCCTTCGTCGAGCACCAGGCCCTGGCGTGAACTCGTCTCGTAGGCGATCAGGCCCAGGTCGGCGGTGGCGTAACACTGGTAGGCGGTGATGCCTCGCTCGGCCAACCAGTCGCGCAAGCTGGGTGGAAACGCCTCGCCACTCACCAGCGCCTTGGTCAGGCTGGTGATGTCGGCGCCGGATTCGGCGGCTTTCTCGACCGCGATCTTCAGGAAGCTCGGCGTGCCGATGTAGCCCGCCGGGCGCAGTTCGCTCATGGCCTGCAGCTGCAGTTCGGTGTTGCCGACACCGCCGGCAAACACGGTGCAGCCCAGCGCATGGGCGCCGGTTTCCATCATCGACCCGGCAGGGGTGAGGTGATAACTGAAGCTGTTGTGAACGAGGTCGCCGGCCCTGAAGCCTGCGGCGTAGATGGCCCGCGCCATGCGCCAGTAGTCGCTGGCTTCACCCTCGGGTTCGTAGATCGGCCCGGGCGACTGGAATACCCGCCGCGCACCACGCCCGACACCGCCACGCGGCTGGTTGCGCCAGCCGATCGCAGAGAACCCACCGAAGACGTCGCCACTGCCACCAGCCGCACGAGCCGCCTGCTGGCGCTCGTGCAACTCACTCTTGCGCACCACCGGCAACGCGGCCAGCGCCGCACGGCTCGAGATGCCCGCCGCGTCGACACCGGCCAATTGCGCCGCCACCGCCGGTGCGCCACGCTGCGCCTGGGCAATCAGACCCGGCAAGGCAGCCAGCAGCGCTGCCTCGCGATCGGCGGGCGCACGGGTTTCCAGGCTGTCGTAATAGGCGTCGGTCATGAGGATTGGATTTCTGTGTCAGAAGGCGCGATATCGGGTTGCGCAGCAGGTCATTCGTGCCTTCAGTCGTCGCTGTCGTTCCAGAGCTTGATCTTATTGCTGGCCTCGGCCAGAAAGTCGCGCAGGTCACCGGCGTTCTTCAGGGTGCGGCTTTTCCATTGCGGCGTGCGCATCGGCTCGCGCACCATCTCGGCCTTGATCGTGGCGCCTTCGGCGCTCAGGCGCAGCACCGGGTCACCGGCGCGTTCGTACACGCCGGCACGTTCGACCAGACCGAGCGCACGCAACTCGCGTGCGGCGCGGATCAGGCCGTCCTGGACATTGAAGGGCGGGGGGGCAAAGAAGTCGTCACTCATCGCTGGGCTCCTGCGCGTGTAGTCGCGTACAGCTCGCAGTGTGTCAGACGGGCGGCGTCGCGGGCAGCGCGATCAGGCCAGCCAGCGCTTGCGACGCTTGTAGCTCTTGACGTCCTTGAAGCTCTTGCGGTCGCCGCCGCCCATGCCCAGGTAGAACTCCTTGACGTCCTCGTTCTCGCGCAGCGCCTTGGCTTCGCCGTCCATCACGATGCGGCCGTTTTCGAGGATGTAGCCGTAGTCCGAGTAGCGCAGGGCGATGTTGGTGTTCTGTTCGGCCAGCAGAAACGTCACCTTCTCGCGCTGGTTGAGGTCCTTCACGATCTCGAACACCTCTTCGACGATCTGCGGCGCCAGGCCCATGCTGGGTTCGTCCAGCAACACCATGCTGGGGTTGGCCATCAGCGCGCGGCCAATGGCGCACATCTGCTGCTCACCCCCCGAGGTGTAAGCGGCCTGGCTGGAGCGGCGTGTCTTCAGGCGGGGGAAATAGTTGTAGACCTTCTCCAGCGTCTGGGCCACCGCGGCCTTGCCGTCCTTGCGCGTATAGGCGCCGGTCATGAGGTTTTCCTCGATCGTGAGGTGGGCAAAACAGTGGCGGCCCTCCATCACCTGCACGACGCCCCGGTTGACCATGTCGCTGGTGCTGAGTTTCTCGATGCGTTCACCGCGCAGCTCGATGCTGCCCTTGGTGACATCGCCCCGTTCACCGGCGAGCAGGTTGCTTACCGCGCGCAGCGTGGTCGTCTTGCCAGCGCCGTTGCCACCCAGCAGTGCCACCACCTTGCCTTGTGGCACCTGCAGGCTCACGCCCTTGAGCACCAGGATGACATGGTTGTAGATGACCTCGATGCCGTTGACGTTCAGGAGGATGTTGGGTGCAGCTGCGCTCATGGTGTGCCTTGTGTCTCGCTCGAACACGGCACGCCGTGCTCGAGCGAGGGCCCGTGTGGGGCCCTCGGGTCAGTCAGTCAGTCGATCAGCCTTGGCAATCCGACGGGTCGCGACGCGTCAGCTTCTTCTCGCCGGCGTACTTGTCGGCGGCGGCGCGGGCCATCGGCTTGATGATCTGCTCGTCGGCCTGCAGCCAGTCGGAGGTGAAGTTCCACTTGGCGCCGTCCCAGGTGTGGACACGGGCCCAGTTGGCACCGACGTGGTCGAAACAGCTGGTGCTGACCGGACGCATCACGCCCGCAAAGCCCAGGCCGTCGAGCTTCTTCTGGTCGAGTGCCAGGTTCTCGAGGCCCCAGCGGACCTGTTCACCGGTCATGACCTTCTTGCCGTATTTTTCCTGCGCACGCTTGACACCTTCCACGCCCATCATGGCCGAGATCATGCCGCGCACATACAGCACCTGACCAACTTCGTCCTTCGGACCCGTGCCCTGACCCTTGTCGTGCACCAGCTTGATGATGTCCTTGACGATGGTGGCATTGGGTTCGGCGCCGTGTTGCATGGTCACGGCGTTGTAGCCCTTGGCACCGTCACCCACGTCCTTGACGTCGGGTTCGGCACCCGCCCACCACACGCCGTACATCTTCTCGCGCGGATAACCTGTGGCCACGGCTTCCTTCAGGGCCACCGAGTTCATCACGCCCCAGCCCCACAGCAGCACATAGTCGGGGCGGCTTTGGCGAATCTGCAGCCAGGTCGACTTCTGTTCGACGCCAGGGTGGGTCACCGGCAGCGTGTTGAGTTCGAAGCCATGCAGCTTGGCGCGTTCCTGCAGCAGCGGGATCGGTTCCTTGCCGTACGGGCTGTCGTGATAGATCAGGGTGATCTTCTTGCCCTTGAGCTTGTCCAGACCGCCTTCCTTCTTGGCGATGTGCTGGGTGAGCACGTCGGCGGCAATCCAGTAGGTGCCCATGAGCGGGAAGTTCCACTTGAACACGCCACCGTCCTGCGACTCGCTGCGGCCGTAGCCGGCCGTGATGAGCGGAATCTTGTCGTTGGGGGCCTTCTCGGTCAGCGCGAAGGTGATGCCGGTCGACAGCGGCTGGAACACCGTGGCGCCCTTGCCCTTGAGGCGCTCGTAGCACTCGACACCCTTGTCGGTGGCGTAGCCGGTTTCACATTCCTCGTAGCTGACCTTCACGCCGTTGATGCCGCCCTTGGCGTTGACGTACTTGAGGTAATCGACGTAGCCGTTGGCGAAGGGCACGCCGTTGGGTGCGTATGCGCCGGTGCGGTACACCAGCACGGGGAAGAACTGCTCCTTGGCCTGCGCGTAGGCGCTGGTGGTGGTGAGTGATGACGTCAGGCCGGCAGCCATGAGGGCGGCGGCGAGGGCGAGGGATTTCAGTTTCATGTCTGCCTCCGGGTTTGGGGGGTGGGGTTGCACAGCGGTGCTTTGTCGCATCCGGTCTGCCGCTGTCAGTCCGGGCGTAGGGGTGGGGCAGGACGTCGGGGCGTCATGCCACAGGCATCAATGCGGGAAGGGCCAGAGCCTGAGCTTTTCCTTGGCGATGGACCACAGCCTGGCCAGGCCGTGGGGTTCGACGATCAGGAAAAAGACGATCAGTGCACCGAAGATCATGAAGGTCAGGTGTGAAGCCAGCGCCGTGTCGATCGGGATGCCCAGCCACAGCGGCAGGTTGTCCAGGAAGATCGGCAGCACCACGATGAAGGCCGCGCCGAAGAAGCTGCCCATGATCGAACCCAGCCCGCCGATGATGACCATGAACAGCAGCTGGAACGAGCGGTCGATCGAGAAGGCCGCCGGCTCCCACGAGCCCAGGTGCACGAAGCCCCACAAGGCGCCGGCCACACCGACGATGAAGCTGCTGACCGCGAAAGCCGTGAGCTTGGCGTAGACCGGGCGGATGCCGATCACCGAGGCCGCCACGTCCATGTCGCGCATGGCCATCCATTCGCGGCCAATGTTGCCTCGCACCAGGTTCTTGGCCAGCACGCCGAACACCACCAGAAAGGCCAGGCAGAACAGGTACTTCTGGATCGGTGTCTCGATCGGAATACCCAGCACGTTCAGGCCGGCCACACTCACCGAGCCCGACGACGAATCGTTCGTGAACCACTTGATGCGCAGGAAAGCCCAGTCGGTGAAGAACTGCGCCGCCAGCGTGGCCACCGCCAGGTACAGGCCCTTGATGCGCAGCGACGGGATGCCGAACAACACGCCCACCGCAGTGGCGCATACGCCGCCCAGCAACATCGAGGCAATGACGGGCATGCCCTCGATACGCACCTGGAAGTTGTAGGCCGCGTAGGCGCCCACCGCCATGAAGGCACCCGTGCCCAGCGAGATCTGGCCGCAATAGCCCACCAGGATGTTGAGCCCCAGGGCGGCCAGCGACAGGATCAGGAAGGGGATCAGGATGGCGCGGAACAGGTACTCCGGCGCCAGCATGGGCACGGCAAAGACTGCAAACGCCAGCAGCAGGCCGATGGCGATCCGGTCCTGGCGGATGGGGAAGACCTGCTGGTCGGCGCCATAGCTGGTCTTGAATTGGCCGTTCTCACGGTAGAGCATGTCTTGTCTTTCGGATGATCTTCTAGTTGCGGCCCGCTTCGCTTGACTTGCTGCGCAAGTCAGCCTTCACTGGAAGATCATTGCCCGCGTTTACACGCGGTCAATGATCTTCTCTCCGTAGAGCCCTTGCGGCCGCACCAGCAGGAACAGCAGCGCCAGCACGTAGGCGAACCAGATCTCGATGCCGCCGCCCACCAGCGAGCCGATGTAGACCTCGCTGAGTTTTTCGCCCACACCGATGATCAGGCCGCCGATGATGGCGCCGGGCACCGATGTCAACCCGCCCAGGATCACCACCGGCAGCGCCTTGAGCGCCACCAGCGACAACGAGAACTGCACCCCCAGCTTGCTGCCCCAGATCACGCCGGCCACCAGGGCGACGAAGCCGGCCACGCTCCAGACGATGATCCAGATGCGATTGAGCGGAATGCCGATCGACTGGGCCGCCTGGTGGTCGTCAGCCACGGCGCGCAGGGCGCGGCCGGTGGCGGTGTACTGGAAGAAGGCGGCGAGCAGCGCCACCATGGCCGCAGCGATGACGGCGGCGTAGAGGTCCTCCTTGCCGATCAGGATGCCGCCCTGGAAGGTCTGCTCGAACAGGAAGATCGGATCCTTGGGCAGCCCCACGTCGATCTTGTAGATGTCGGAGCCGAACATGGTCTGACCCAGGCCTTCGAGAAAGTAGGTCACCCCCAGCGTGGCCATCAGCAGCGTGATGCCCTCCTGATTGACCAGCTTGCCCAGGACCAGACGCTCGATCAGCCAGGCCACAGCCACCATCACCAGCAACGCCAGGCCAAAGCCGATGAGGTTGGCGACGATCTTGCTGTCGAAGCCCAGCAGTTTGGGCGCCCACTCCGAGAAGCGTGCCATGGCCAGTGCGGCGAACAGCACCATCGCGCCTTGCGCAAAGTTGAACACCCCGCTGGCCTTGAAGATGAGCACGAAGCCCAGCGCGATGAGTGAATACAGCATGCCCGTCATCAGGCCGCCGAACAGGGTTTCGAGGAAAAAGCCCATGGTGTCAGCCCGATCAGTGAGAGGTGCCGAGGTAGGCCTTGATGACCTCCTCGTTGTTGCGCACCTCGTTCGGGGTGCCGTCGCCGATCTTCTTGCCGTAGTCGAGCACGACGACGCGGTCGCTGATGTCCATCACCACACCCATGTCGTGTTCGATCAGCACGATGGTGGTGCCGAACTCGTCGTTCACGTCGAGGATGAAGCGGCACATGTCCTGCTTTTCCTCGACGTTCATGCCGGCCATGGGTTCGTCGAGCAGCAGCACCTGCGGCTCCATCGCCAGCGCACGACCCAGGTCGACGCGTTTTTGCAGGCCGTAGGGCAGGCGCCCCACCGGCGTCTTGCGAAAGGCCTGGATCTCGAGGAAGTCGATGATGTGTTCGACGAACTCGCGGTGTTTCACTTCCTCGCGCTCTGCCGCGCTCCAGGCGAACGGCATGCGAAAGGCCTGCTGGAACAGGTTGCAGCGCATCTTGAGGTTGCGGCCCGACATGATGTTGTCGATCACGTTCATGCCCTTGAACAGCGCCAGGTTCTGGAAGGTGCGCGCCACGCCCATCTCGGCCACCTGACGTGAACTCATGTGCGAGAACGTCTTGCCGCGAAAGGTGATGGTTCCTTCCTGCGGTGTGTACACGCCGTTGATGCAGTTGAGCATCGAGCTCTTGCCGGCGCCGTTGGGGCCGATGATGGCGCGCACCTCGTGCTCGCGCACGTTGAAGCTGATGTCGGTGAGCGCCTTGACGCCACCGAACCGCAGGCTGATGTTGTTGACGTCGAGGATGACCTCGCCGATCTTCTTGCCGCCGCTGGCGGGTGTGGCCGCTTCGGCCTGTGCTGTCATGAGCATGATGGTCAGGCAGCCCGGCGCACGGCCGGGTAGGTGGGAACGTCGATGATCTTGAGCGTGGCCGAGACACTGCCGCTGCGACCGTCCTCGAACTTCACGGCGGTCTCGATGAACTGCTCGGACTTTCCTTCGTACAGGGCATCGACCAGCACCTTGTACTTGTCGTTGATGTAGCCACGCTTGACCTTGCGGGTGCGCGTCATCTCGCCGTCGTCGGCGTCGAGTTCCTTGTGCAGCACCAGGAAGCGGTGGATCTGGCTGCCGGCGAGTTTGTCGTCCTGCGCCAGGTCGGCATTGACCTTGTCGACGCAGTCGCGGATCAGCGCGATCACCTCGGCCTTGCCGGCCAGGTCGGTGTAGCCGGCGTAGGGCAGGTTGCGCCGCTCGGCCCAGTTGCCCACGGCCTCGACGTCGATGTTGACGAAGCAGCAGGCCTTCTCGCGCTGGTCACCGAAGGCCACCGCCTCCTTGATGAAGGGGAAGAACTTGAGCTTGTTCTCGACGTACTTGGGCGCGAACATGGCGCCGTCGTTGGCACCGCCGGCCAGCCGGCCCACGTCCTTGGCGCGGTCGATGATCTTGAGGTGGCCACCGGCATCCAGGAAGCCGGCGTCACCGGTGCGGTACCAGCCGTCGTCGGTCAGCACCTCGGCCGTGGCGGCCGGGTTCTTGTAGTAACCCTTGAGCAGGCCGGGCGACTTGACCAGGATCTCGCCGCTGTCGGTGAGCTTGATCTCGACACCTTCGATGGGCACACCCACGGTGTCGGCCTTGGCCTCGTGGTCGGGCTGCAGGCACACGAACACGGCGGTCTCGGTCGAACCGTAGAGCTGCTTCAGGTTGATGCCGATCGAGCGGTAGAAGGTGAACAGGTCGGGCCCGATCGCCTCACCGGCCGTGTAGGCCACCCGCACACGGCTGAAGCCCAGCGTGTTGCGCAGCGGGCCGTAGATGCACAGGTCGCCGATGGCGTAGTGCAGGCGGTCCAGCAGGCCGATCGACTTGCCGTCCATCAGCGTCGGGCCGACACGCCGGGCCAGCGTCATGAAATGGTCGAACAGGCCTTTCTTGATGCTGCCCGCGTCTTCCATACGAATCATCACCGTGGTGAGCAGGCCTTCGAAGATCCGTGGCGGCGCGAAGTAGTAGGTCGGGCCGATCTCCTTGAGGTCGATCGTCACCGTGGCGGTCGACTCGGGGCAGTTCACCACATAGCCACAGGCCAGCCACTGCGCATAGCTGAAGCAGTTCTGGCCGATCCAGGCCGGCGGCAGATAGGCCAGCACCTCTTCGGAGGCGGTGAGGTGGTCGAACTTGGCGCCGGCGCGGGCGCGGTCGATCAGTGAGGCATGTGTGTGCACCACACCCTTGGGGTTGCCGGTGGTGCCCGAGGTGAAGAACATGGCCGCGTCGTCCTCGGCCTGACCACGCTGCACCTCGGCGTCGAAAAAGCCGGCGTGGCTCTTCTGATGTTCGCGCCCGGTGGTGATCAGATCGTCGAGCGACTGCAGCCCCGGCTCGCTGTACTTGCGCAGGCCGCGTGGATCGTCGAACCAGATGCGCGCCAGTTGCGGGCACTGCTCACGAATCTCGAGCAGCTTGTCGACCTGCTCCTGGTCTTCGACCACTGCATAGGCCACGTCGCCGTTGTTGATCGGGAAGACGTATTCGGGGCTGGCTGCGTCCTGGTACAGCGGCACCGGCACGGCGCCCAGGGCCTGCGACGCCAGCATGGTGGCGTACAGGCGCGGGCGGTTGTCGCCCACCACGATGATGTGGTCGCCGCGGCTCACACCGGCCTGGGCCAGGCCATGGGCCAGCTCACGCACCAGCACGGCCAACGCAGACCAGGTGGTGGTCTGCCAGATGCCGTAGACCTTTTCGCGCAAGGCCGGCGCCTCAGGGCGCTGGGCGGCGTGTTCGAGTAGCAGTCTGGCAAAGGTGGAGGACACCACAGGCTCCTGTAGATTTGTTGTCGGTCAAGATTGGCTGGTTGCGTCAGATGCTTGCCCCGCGGCGGCGCATCTGCCAGCAACAACCATTTACCGGATGCGCATCGTAGGCGGGGACTTTGACGTCATGTTGTCGTTGTGACGACAATCCTCGGGTGAACCCGGGGGGGACATTCCCGGGTGATGGCACTGCCTTTTTGTTGGCTTGTTGTCAGCAAGACGGCTTTCTGTCGGGCAAATTCCAGGGCTGGCCGACAGATGCCGAGTTCTGCGCCGGTTTTTCCCATCCACCCTTGATCTAGTGCATGCCCAAGTCGCTCGAGGCCTCGATGCCCCCGTCATCAGCCGGTCGTGCCTTGCCAGCGCTGCTGCAACGTGCGCGCCTGGCCGGCACATCCGAACTGGCCGAAGTACCCTGGCTTCATCTGCTCGACGCCGGTGAGCGCACCCAGGCAGTGAGTGACCTGCGCGTGGCCGACGCCCAGGTGGGCGACTTCGTCTGCAAGATCGGCCGGCCGGCCAACTTCTGGTTCGGTGTTGTCGACGGCATGCTCAAGATGAGCAACGACGCCACCCAGGGCGCGTCCATCACCTACACCGGCGTGCCGCCCGGCGCCTGGTTCGGAGAAGGCACGCTGCTCAAAGGTGAGGCCTACCGCTACAACATCGAGCCTCTCAAGAAAAGTGTCGTGGCCGGCCTGCCCGCCAAGACCTTCATCTGGCTGCTCGACCGCAGCATCGGCTTCAACCGCTACGTGATGAACCAGCTCAACGAGCGGCTCGGCCAGTTCATCGCGGCACGCGAGATCGACCGCATGAACGACCCGGACACCAAGGTGGCCCGCAGCCTGGCCGCGTTGTTTCACCCGGTGCTCTACCCCGGCGTGGGCGAGGTGCTGCGTATCACCCAGCAGGAGCTGGCCTATCTGGTCGGCCTGTCGCGCCAGCGCGTGAACGAGGCGCTGCGCAGCCTGGCGGCCGAGGGGCTGATCCGCATCGAATACGGCGGCCTGCGTGTGCTCGATCTGCCCGGGCTGCAGCGGCGGCTGCGCAGTTCCACCACGGCCTGAGCCGGGTGGCGCAGTCAGTCCTGCCCGTGGCGGATTGGCGCGATGTGCGCTTCAGCCGTTGTTCGATACCCCGGATGCCACATGCCCGGCCGGCACGTGCTGCGCCGCGCTGGTGACATGACCGGTCTGGTCGTCGAAGAAGAAATCGGGCTCGAACTCGCGCAGGAATTCACCCTTGGCCAGGCCGCCCAGAAACATCGCCTGATCGATCTCGACCTGCCAGTCCATCAGCGTACGAATGGCGCGTTCGTGGGCCGGCGCGCTGCGCGCCGTCACCAGCGCGGTGCGTAGCCGCATGCTTGGGCTGGCCACCTGCTGCAGGCGCTTGAGCGCATCCACCAGCGGCTTGAACGGCCCGGGCTGCAGCGGGCGCAGCGAGTGTTCGGCTTCATGACGCTGGAAGGCTGCCAGACCGTCGGCCTGATAGACCCGCTCAGCCTCGTCCGAGAACAACACCGCGTCGCCGTCGAAGGCGATACGCACCTCGAACGGATGCGCGTCGGTGGCGTGTGTCGACTGCGGAAACACCCGCGCCGCCGGCACACCGGCTGCCAGCGCCTGGCGCACATCCGCCTCGTTGGCCGACAAGAACAGATTGGCATGCAGCGGCCGCAGATAGCGCCAGGGTGACTCACCCCGCGTGAACACGCCGCGCTGGATCGGCAGCCCGTAGTGCTGGGCTGAGCGAAACACCCGCAGCCCCGACACCGGGTCGTTGCGCGACAGGATCACCACCTCCACCAGCGGCCGCCCGTCACCGTCGGGCGTGGGCGTGGCTGCCGCGCCGACCGGGTTGAACGCCAGCAGCTTGTGCACCAGCGAAAACGCCACGCCGGGCGGCGCCGGCTGGTCCAGCCGCGCGTTCTGCAGCGCCATGTAGGCTCGGTCGTCGCCGCCTTCGAAGAGGCGGTTCTCCTCTTCGAAGTCGAACAGGGCGCGGGACGAGATTGCTACGACCAGCCGGCCGTCCAGGGTGATGGGCATGGCCCGATCTTAGGCCTTGCGGTGGCTCATGACATGAGCCTGCACGGAGGTGGGGTCGCGCCGCCCGGCTGTTACAGGCTGGCGCCCAATCCGGGGCTGGCCTGGCCCGTCCTCCAGTGCGCAACGACCCGCCGGAAGTGCCGGTCTGGTTGTCGTCGAACCCAATCCAGGTCAAGTCTGGCGGAGTTTCTTCGTCCTAGGATGACTTCGAGCAGACCGTCAGCGGCAGGTGCCGGGGCATTCGGGCCTGGTCTACCCCCGCCAGTGTGATCAGGAGTCGCAGATGTCTTCAATTCTTCGTTCGATGCTGCAGGCCCTGCCCCTGCTCGTCTTGCCTGCCTTGGCCAGCGCTGCAGAGTTCAAGGTGCTCGTGGTGATGAGCTACGAGCAGGACAACCCCTGGGTGCGCGAGATCCGCGAAGGCATAGACAGCGTGCTCGGCGCCAGTAGCGAGATCACCTATGCCTACCTCGACACCAAGGTCGACCGCGCCGGCGGGCCAGCCAAGGCGCGGCTGACCCATGAGTTGTACCAGCGGCTGAAGCCGCAGGGCGTGATCGCCGCGGACGACGACGCGCAGACGATGTTCGTCGTGCCGTTTCTGAAGGACAAGGTGGCCACGCCGGTGATGTTCGCCGGTGTGAACGCGGCACCTGGAGACCACGGCTATCCGGCCGGCAATGTGTCGGGCATGCTCGAACGAGCCCATGTGCGCGAGTCGCTCGCCTTTGCCCGGCAACTGCTGCCGTCGATACGCCGGGCCTGCTTCATGACCAACCATGTGCCGTCGGGGCTGGCCCTGCGCAGCCAGGTCGAGGAGGAGAAGGCCAGCTATCCGGCCCATGTCCAGGCCTTCCACATGGTGCGCGCGCAGTCCGAGATCGTCGCCCTGGGCAAGAGCTTGCGGGCCGACTGCGACACCGTGTTCATCGACAGCCTCGAAGGCATCACCGACGAGGCCGGCAAGCCCATGAACAACGCCGAAGTGTTGCGTGTGCTGGCGGGGGCGTACGCCGGGCCAGTGCTGGGCGGCAACCGATACCAGGTTGAACAGGGCGCCTGGGCTGCGGTCGTCAAGTCGGGCCAGGAGCAGGGTGATGCCTCGGCCGAGATGCTGCTGCAGGCGATGCGTGGCGTGCCGGTGGCGACCATCCCGATCGTGCGCAACAGCAAGGGGCAACGGGTGATCAACGTCACCGCGCTCGAGGCCCATGGCATCGCGCCGCGGCCCATCGTGTTGCGGGGCGCATCGCTGGTGCGGCAGCAGCCGGACTGAGGCCGCATCGATCATGTCTGCCTCACGGTCGGGCATCGGCCGCAAGCTGTTCTGGCTGGCCGCCTTCAATGCCCTGGCCTTCGGCGTGATCGTCGCCATCGTGGCGCTGGCCTTTCAGCGGGTCGAGACCCTGTCCACTGCCGTGGCCAGTCACCAGATGAGCAGCGTGATCGACAACGCAGCGATCGGCCGCGAGTTGTCCGGCGCGTTTACGGCCATCGACAGCGTCAGCCGCTCGTGTCGCGCTGATGGTGTGTCGGCACAGGTGGGTGAATCGCTGATGGCAACGCTGCCGCGCATCAATCAGCGCACCCGTGACCGTCAGATCGCCCAGGGCAGCGCCGCCCTGATGGCTTCCACCGCGCGGCTGGTGGTTCAGTGCCGCAAGCTCGGCGAGATCACGCTGCAGGCCCGTCGATCCGACCAGGCCCTGCAGGCCGAGCTGACTCGGCTGGAAGATCACATCGGCAGCACGCTGGTCGAGCAGACGCTGGCGGGCAAGTCCGTCGATCACCTCGAACAGGTCATGACGCTGGTGACGGGTTTTCGCGAGACGCTGCTGCTGGTGGCGCGTGACATCGCCGAACAGGGCGACGACATGCCCGTTCGACTGCCCTCGCAAAATGCCGTGGTCTCGTCGATCGACGACCTGCTGCTTCGGCTGCAGACCCTGACCGCCTCGTCGCCCGAGGTGTCGCGCGCCGGGCGCCGGATGATCGGCCTGGTGTCGACCTACCGGGCCACTGTGCTCGGCCTGGACGATGCGAGGGGCGAGTTCAGCCAGGCACTGCAGGGTGGTTACGCAGCCAAGGCGGCGTTGCTCGAGACGCTCGGGCGGCTGGACGACAGTGCGTCCGACCTTGCCGAGGGCATGACGACCGAATTGCGCGACTTGGTGCGGTCGGCCGGCCGGCAGGTGTTGTGGCTGGCGCTGCTGGTGGCGGGCCTGTCGATCTCGGCGATCACCTGGATCGTGCGACGCGACATCAAGCAGCCGCTGGCCCGGGCCGTGACCCTGATCGAGACCATCGGCAGC
This sequence comes from Candidatus Intricatilinea gracilis, assembly GCA_016702605.1. GTDB lineage: Bacteria > Pseudomonadota > Gammaproteobacteria > Burkholderiales > Burkholderiaceae_C > Sphaerotilus > Sphaerotilus gracilis. The sequence continues at coordinate 41,583 of JADJDQ010000001.1, read as the reverse complement.
GGCGCGCCGCTGCCGGCCCTGCCGCGTCGGCACGACGAATGGGGCGACATCGAGGCGGCGCTGATCGACATGTCGGTGGACGTGGTCGAGTCGCGTCAGCTGCTGCAGGTGGTGATCGACACGGCCCCGGTGCGCATCTTCTGGAAGGACAGCGAGCTGCGTTACCTCGGGGCCAACCCGCTCTTCGCACGGGATGCCGGGCTGACCGATCCGAAGAGCCTGATCGGCAAGAGCGACTTCGAGCTCGCTTGGTCGGACCGGGCCGAGGCCTATCGCGCCGACGACCTGCAGGTGATGCGCACCGGCGAGCCCAAGCTGTTCTACGAGGAACAGCTCACCCGGCCGGACGGGTCGACGATCTGGCTGCGCACGTCCAAGGTGCCGCTGCGCGATCTGCGCCAGCAGATCTTCGGCGTGCTGGGCATCTTCGAGGACGTCACCCGACGCAAGCAGGCCGAACATGCGCTGCAGCAGGCCCACCTGGATCTCGAGGCCAAGGTGCGCCTGCGTACTGCCGAGCTGCAGGCGGCCAAGGAACTGGCCGAGGCGGCCAACCGCGCCAAGAGCGCCTTCCTGGCCAACATGAGCCATGAGCTTCGCACGCCGTTCAACGGCATCATGGGCATGGTGGGGCTGGCGATGCGGCGTGCCGTCGATCCGCGTCAGGCCGAGCAACTGGCCAAGGCCGACCGCTCGGCGCGCCATCTGCTGCACCTCATCAGCGATGTGCTCGACATCTCGAAGATCGAGGCCGAACGTCTCACACTCGAGCAGGTCGACTTCGGTTTTGCCGCGGTGTTCGACCACCTGCGCACGCTGCTGAACGGCGAAGCCGCGCACAAGGGCCTGGCGCTCGAGTTCGAGCTGCCAGAAGCCGTCGCTGCACTCACGCTGCGTGGTGACGCCGCACGGCTCGAACAGGTGCTGCTCAACCTCGCCAGCAATGCGGTGAAGTTCACCGCTCAGGGCTCGGTGCGTGTGGGTGTCGAACTGGTCGAGCAGCATGGCAGCGATGTGCTGCTGCGTTGTGTGGTGGCCGACACCGGCATCGGCATCGCGCAGGCGGACAGCCAGCGCATCTTTGTCGCCTTCGAGCAGGTCGACCCGACGATGACCCGCCGCTACGGTGGCACCGGCCTGGGCCTGGCCATCAGCAAACGCCTGGTCGAACTGATGGGTGGCGACATCGGCGTGACCAGCGAGCCCGTGCAGGGCAGCACGTTCTGGTTCACCGTGCCGCTGACCACGGCGACGGCGGAAGCGGCGCCGCTGCTGCCGGCGGCCGACCAGGGCATCGATGCTGCCGAGGCGCAGCTCAGGTCGCAGCATGAGGGCGCGCACATCCTGTTGGTCGAAGACGATCCGCTCAACCAGGAGATTGCCAGCAGCCTGTTGCAGGACGCCGGACTGGTGGTCGACCTGGCCGACGACGGCATCGAGGCTGTGGCCCGCGCCGAACACACGGCCTATGCGCTCATCCTGATGGACATGCAACTGCCGCGCATGAACGGCCTGGATGCGACCCGCGCCATCCGCCAGCTGCCCGGGTGCGCGACCGTGCCCATCGTGGCCTTGACGGCCAACGCCTTCGACGAAGACCGCCAGCTGTGTGCCGAGGCAGGCATGAACGACCACCTGGCCAAACCCTTCGGCCCGCAGGAGCTGCACGAGATGCTGTTGCGATGGCTGTCGCGCACCGCAGGGTGAGCCCGGCGCAACCGCAGTCCTGGGCCGAGGTTGGCGCGAAGTGACGCTGGCGCCGGCTAACCCGCCGTCATTGCGGCCACCGGGTCGGGCCGGCGACCGGGGGGCGCCAACTTCAGTGCACGAACCCTATCGTGGCGCGTTTGCCCGCACTGTTGTCGGGCAGGTCGGCCACCTCGACACGTTCGCGACGCGCCAGCTTGGCATTGCCGAAGGCCGTCATCCAGCTGCGGCGCATCTCGCGCGGCGCCATCTCGGCGAACTTGTCGAGCACGTCGTCGGAGGGGCTCACGTCGAAGCGACTGCCCCAGTCGTGGCTGGCGCGGATCTGCTGGTACAGGCGCAGGGCGATGCGCCGGGCCGCGTCGCGGTCCGGCGACTGCACCTCGTAGACGTTCATCCGGTTCAGGATCGGCTCGGGGATGGCGCGTTCGTCGTTGGCCGTGGCCACCCAGATCACCTGGCTGGCGTCGATCGCCACCTCGGCGAACTCGTCGATGAAACTGCCGGCCGTGTCGTGCTCGAGCAGGCTGTACAGCGCACCCAGCGGGTCGTAGGCGTGTTCACCGCTCGCCTTGTCGATCTCGTCCACCACCATCACCGGGTTGGCGTATTGGCCGTCCACCAGGGTCTCGAACACCTTGCCCGGCCGCGCACCCTTCCACTGGCTCGAAGCACCCGACAACACCCAGCCCGCGGTGAGTGAACTCATCGACACGAAGCCCATGCCCGTGCCCAGAAGGTTGGACACCTCACGCGCGAAATGGGTCTTGCCCACGCCCGGCGGGCCTAGCAGCAACATGGGCGTGAGCTCCAGCGCGTCGCGGCTGTCCTCGCACAGCGCCAGCTGGCGCTTCACGTCGTCGAGCACCTCGTGGAAGTTGGGCATCTCGTCGTACAGATGCTCCATCGACGGCAGCCCCGAAGGCTTCACCTGAAATCGCTCCGGCCCCTTCTCGAGCATGCGCTCGTAGGTGGCGCGCAGCTGCTCGTGGTCCTTGCCCGGCAGCTTGCCCAGACGCTTCTCGACCTCCGCCGTGTGATACACGTGGCGCATGCGCGCGATGGGGATGCGCTGGCGCTGCTGCTGCCCCTCGCCCTGCGAAATGGTGACCAGTTCGGTGCTCTTGCTCATGGCGCGCTCCGTCGTCGTGACCCATCGATCTGCCGCCGCACCCCGCCGTGAACCTTGCCATCCGACAAGCTGCAGCCCCATTGAAGCAAAGCATGCCTCAGGCCAGCTGCGAATCAAAGCCAGCAATACCCGGTAGTTGCCCCCGGATGCAATGGATGACGGATGGCGGAGCGTTGGCGCGGCACTGCGTCACGGGGCGGTGTCGACGATTGGGTCGCTGGTGGGGGCGTTGTGGCGCGGATGTCGCGCTGCTTCTGAATCGGTCTGCATTGCATGCGGCAAATGAGCGGGCGCCGCAGCGTCGAACGCCGAGCCGTCATGTCAAGTTCCGGTCAAACACACCACAAGATCCGACGTGCGGGCGGGCAAGTAATCGTCAACTCGCATAATTTCAACAAACCAACTCACACCAAATTCTGGTACCCATTGCATATTGAGAAATGAAATCGATCGCATCGGCCTTCAATTAACATAGGCCCCACATTCATATCTATCTTTATCAATTGGTCTAACGAATGTGTAGCGTCCCTTACATGCACCGTAAATTAATCTCTTTCCGACATTCCCTCCTGCCGATGTGGCAGTAGTTTTTTGTCCCGGCCCAATTGAAGAGGCATTGTTATATCCCCAGTCACCATATTTACAATCTACGCCGACTGCGCACCAATGAACGTTGATGCTGAATTCACATGCGTTGTAGAACTTTCTATCCCATCCCATAAATTGACCTTCAGCTACTACCTGAATGCAGTAGTTGGCAGCAAGATTTTCAGACGAGAGCGCCACAATTTGCAGACCCGTCATCGCTTGAGTTTGGTCCGGGAGTCCTTGAGGCGCCGGATTGCTTTCACTCTTTGGCCTCGGGGGCGCTATTATTATTGGTGCAGGCCGCGTTGTGACGATCGGCGTTAATGCCGACGCATCCAATGGGAAAGGTCGCGGGCGCGTGTCATCTTGATTTGCTTGAGCGTTTACGATCCTTTCTGCTCTTCGTGCATTTGCCACTTCCTCTGCGGCGCACCCTTTCCGTTCAATCCCATCGGCTAATGCGCTGTACAGCAAATTGTTGAGGTTTTTGGATTCTGCTGAGCTTTTTTCCTGTGCGCTAGTCACTATTGCAATGACTTTAGTCTTGGTGTCGCGGAGGGGTTCACTTGATTTTGTGCTGAGTTGTTCCTTGTTTATTAGCCCGCTGTACTTGTCAACTGGGGTGGGGAAATCCGTGCAGCCCGCATTTGCTACGGAACTGATGAATAGAAGAAGCGATGCAAGAATGGTTGGCTTCATGATTTTGTCGATGGTCAGTTGGAGTCATTGGTAAAGAGTATTGGCTATGCCTAGAGATGTTGCAAGAATTAGCTGCAGGTGTTTCCTGGTCGATGCTTAGCGTCGATCTAAAGGTACTCATTTGGAATGAGCTTAGATATTAATTTGATTGCTTGGAACATACGCCTCCCCTGCCTTGGCAGGCAGAAAATCCCGAGGTCGGGTTTGTGGGGCATTTGGCCGCGAGGTACGTTGATTGTCATCATGCATTTGCATGATGCGGTGTATTACGCATTCCTGATTAGCAAAGATCCTCAGCCAACATGCTCAAGGGCACCGCTGCAGGCCGCTCTGACTCAAAAACAGGAACAAACAAACCAGCTTTGCCTGATTTGCAGCTACATCAGCCACAAACCGTGCCTCGAAATGGCCAGCTATGTTGCGTGGCAGAGGATCATTGCTAATCAGATACGTATTTAACCACGACTCAGGTTAATTGAATATTTGCGGCTCTGTTGTATATGAAGTTCGTCGGATCGAGTGCCAGGATTGACGAAAGACGCGCCCGATCAGACAGAATCGCGTTATTCTTTGGCTTATTAATCATGTGGGGTCACGGAAGACAGATGATGTATATGACGCACTTATCGCGGAGGCATATCGCGCCGGACAAGGCGATGGGTCATGGGCAAATTTCTTGAATGGACTTGCCCGGCATCTTTGCTGCTGGGGTGCTCATCTGATGGGTTTCGAGCCACTGAGCGGACGCATGCTTTTTGCGGAAGAGGGTGGGAGCCCACCACCTGAAGCTGCGCTCGAGTATCTTCAGAAATGGCATATACATGATCCGCGGAATCAATTGCTGTTTCGGTCCCCGCCTGATACGTGGATACATTGCCACGAATGGCTTTCGAGCGCTATGGTTGAGTCGACGCCCTTCTATGCGGAGTTCCTGGTTCCTTATGGCGGTCGCTATGCATCGGGTATGCATTTCTCTGCATCGACTGATCTCCTGTGTGTATTCAGCGTTCAGCGTGGCATTCAGCAGAATCCAATAGAGGGAACGGACAGAGTCTGGCTGGAGCGAATTGGGCGCCACGTCAAAGCGGCATTTCTTCTGCAATCGCAGGCGAGACAGCGGTTCGCGCCAGCCATTGCGGGGCAATCCATTCTTCAAAGAATGGATTGCCCCGTGCTATTAGTCGATGACGAGAGACGGGCTATATTCACAAATGGTCAGGCAGATCTAGCGCTTCAGCACGGCCGGCCGATTCATATTCAGGGTGGTCAATTGGCTTTTGGCTGGCATGGCACGCAGCATCATGATGTTGCAGAGTTGGAGCAGTCACTACGATTGTCCCGACAATGTCGCGCGGTGTTTCTCGGACTGGATTGGCAGAATAGCTTTTTACTTGCAATAGATCCCCTGCAGCCTGAAGAGACTTTAGGGGCATTTGGCTCGAAACGACTTAGTCTCGTCCGACTCTTTAACTTGAAGCAGTCTGCCGTGCTATCTCCACAACTGGTCGCAATGGCATTCGATCTGACACCGGCCGAAGCTCGGGTAGCGATCATCATGGCGGAAGGCAAGTCTGACCTTGATATATCCAGGCAGAATGGGGTTGCGGTAACAACAGTGCGAACGCAAGCGCAGCGAGTTCTTGACAAGATTGGCGTCGGGAAGCGATCGGAAGTCTCAAGCATCCTCAAGGGAAATCCGGCATTCTGGCTTGATGGAGGCACAAATGGTCGGAATGTGATCGCAGTTGGTAGAAAACATTAGAAAGCGGATTTTTGTCAGTCAAAGATAACCCGATAGAGATTGAGGTACGTCTTGCCCTCTTCGCATCGAGTTAATAAGCGTGAATTGTCACATCATTTCCCGGTCTTGTCGGGGTGAAGTGACCTATTTCGGTGATGGCTCGGCAGGGGCGCAAATGCTCATTAGCGATGCGCTCGGCGATCGTGCCACGCTGACGAGAGCAAGGTGCATTACCTGACCGTACCGGCAGGCCGCCCTACCTACTTCACATACGTATTGAGCTGCATGATCGGCAGCAGCACGGCCAGGACGATGAGCATCACCATGGCGCCCATGCCGACGATGAGCAGGGGTTCGAGGATGGTGGCCATCTGCATGGCGCGGCGTTGCACTTCGGCGCCGAGCTGGGTGGCGGCGCGTTGCAGCATCAGGGGGAGTTCGCCGGTCTGTTCACCCAGGCGGGCGAACATGGCGAGCAGGCCGGGAAATCTTGATTTGCCGGCCAGGGCCGAGGCGAGCGGCGCACCTTCACGTACACGGATGAGCGCGTCTTCGGCGTCTGCCCGCATGGCGTGGTTGCTGAGCGTTTCGCCGGCTGCCTGCAGGGCCTTGAGGATGGGCACGCCCGAGCCGGCCAGCATGGCCAGGGTGCCGGCAAAACGGGCGGCGTTGTAGCCGCGGGCCAGGCGGCCGACCAGGGGCAGGGTGAGCCAGGTGGCGTCGATGGCGATGCGGGTGGTGGGGTTGCGACGCGCGGCCATCAGCGCCGCACCGGCGCCGACGAGGCCCAGTGCAGCCAGCCAGCCCCAGTTGCGCACAAAGCTGCTGATGGCCAGCATGCCCACAGTCAACGCAGGCAGGGCGCGTTTGCTGCCGGCAAACACCTGGGCCACCTGCGGCACGACGTAGGTGACCAGAAAGACCACGATCACCACCGCGACCACCGAGACGATGGCCGGGTAGAGCACCGCGCCGATGAGTTTGGCCTTGAGCGCCTGGCGCTCTTCCAGGTCGTCGGCGAGTTTTTCGAGCACCCGGCCGAGCTGGCCGCTTTGTTCACCGGCGCCCACCACGGCGCGGTAGATGTCGTCGAACTCCTTGGGTGCGCCAGCGAGTGATCGCGCGAAGCTGGAGCCGCCGTTGACCTCGGCGCGCAGGTGCGCCAGCAGTTCGCGTTGTTTGGGGGCTTCGGCTTCTTCGGCCAGCGCCGTGAGCGCCCGTTCTAGCGGCAGGCCGGCGCTGACCAGGCCGGCGAGCTGGCGCGTCCAGATGGCCAGGCCGGTGGCGTTGAAGGCGCGGCCACGCAGGGCCGGGCCGCCGCGGCTGTCGCCGCCGTCCTGCGCCACGGCCTGCACGTCCAGCGGCACCAGGTCGCGGGCGCGCAGCAGGCCACGTACGGCCTTGGCGTTGTCGGCTTCGAGCAGGCCCTTGCTGGTCTTGCCGTCGGCGTCGAGCGCTTCGTAGCGGTAGGCGGGCATGGTGGTGCGGGTTGGCGGTTGGAGCGATCAGCCGGGCAGCCGGGCTGATCTGCGGCCTGATGGGTGTGCAGCGCGAATTGCAGCGTGGTGGTGGCCTGGCCGGAAGCTGGCGGTCGTGGTTGTCGCTGGCGGGCTGGCGTTGACCGGGCGCACGGGCTGCCTCACTCGCGTGTCACCCGCATCAGCTCTTCCATCGACGTCATGCCGGACCGCACCAGGCGCTCGCCGTCTTCACGCATGGTGCGCATGCCGCCTTGTTCGGCGGCGACGAAGAGTTGCGATTCGGCGGCGCGGCTGTGGATCAGGCTGCGCAGTGCGTCGTCGGCGGTCATCAGTTCGTAGATGCCGGCGCGGCCCTTGTAGCCGGTCTTGCCGCAGGCGTCGCAACCCACCGGGTGCCAGCGCACACCGGCGCGCGGGCGTTCGGGGTCGACGGGGGCCGACTGTTTGCACACCGGGCACAACTTGCGCACCAGGCGCTGCGCCAGCACACCGAGCAGGCTCGAGCTGAGCAGGAAGGGCTCGATGCCCATGTCGGTCAGGCGGGTGACGGCGCTCGGTGCATCGTTGGTGTGCAGCGTGGCCAGCACCAGGTGGCCGGTGAGCGAGGCCTGCACGGCGATCTGCGCGGTCTCGAAATCGCGGATCTCGCCGATCATGATCACGTCCGGGTCTTGGCGCAGGATGGCGCGCAGGGCCTTGGCGAAGGTCAGGTCGATCTTCGAATTGACCTGTGTCTGGCCGATGCCGGGCAGCTCGTACTCCACCGGATCCTCGACCGTCAGGACATTGGTGGTGCTGGTGTCGAGCCGTGCCAGCGCGGCGTACAGCGTGGTGGTCTTGCCCGAGCCGGTCGGGCCCGTGACTAGCACGATGCCGTGCGGCTGGGCGATGAGTTTGTCGAAACGGCCGAGTGTTTCGCCGGCCATGCCCAGCGATTCGAGCGTGAACTTGCTGTCGCCCTTGTCCAGCAGACGCAGCACGGCGCGTTCGCCGTGTACACCGGGCAGGGTCGAGACGCGAACGTCCAGGCCACGGCCACCGATGCGCAGGCTGATGCGGCCATCCTGCGGCAGGCGCTTTTCGGCGATGTCGAGCTCGGCCATGATCTTGAGCCGGCTGATCAATGCGCCGTGCAGCGCCTTGTTGGGCGCCACCACCTCGCGCAGCGTGCCGTCGACGCGAAAGCGCACGGCCGAGCTGCGTTCGTAGGGTTCGATGTGGATGTCGCTCGCGCCGTCCTTGGCCGCTTGTGTCAGCAGCGCATTGAGCATCCGGATGATGGGTGCGTCGTCGGCGGCTTCGAGCAGGTCTTCGACGGCGGGCAGGTCCTGCATCATGCGGCCCAGGTCGACGGTGTTCTCGACTTCACCCACCACCACCGCGGCGCTCGATTCGCCACCTGCATAGGCCTGGGCGATCCGTTTGGCCAGCGCCTCGCCACCTTCGTGTTCGAGGGTGTCGACGGCGTAACGACGCAGCACCTCGGACAACACCGGAGAGCCAGCACGGCCGTCGGCCCAGAGCACGAGGTTGTCGCCGTCGTCTTCGAGCAGCAGATTGTTGGACTTGGCCCAGCTGTAGGGCAGGGGGTAACGCGTGGCCATCGCGGGTCAACGCCCGGGTCGTGGTGATATCGGCCGGCCCCAGCCTTCGTCGCTGGTGCCTGGTGATGTGCCGGGTGTGCTCGGAGTGGCAGGTGTGTCCGGTTGACCGGGCGCACCTTCGCCGGGTTGCTGGCCGATCGCCTGGTTGGCCTGTGGTGTGGCGCCGCGCTTGAGCTCGGGCAACACGGGGCTGTCCTTGATCGGCAGCACCATCGACGGTGAGGGCTGGGCGCCCTGCATCTGGGCCCGGATCGATTCGTAACGGTCGATCGTCAACGAGTCGGCCTGGGCCTGCGTGCGCATCACCACCGGGCGCAGGAAGACCAGCAGATTGCTCTTGGTGCGGGTGCGGTTCTCGCTGCGGAACAGGTTGCCCAGGATGGGGATGCTGGCCAGCCCCGGCACGCGGTCTTCGCCGGTGCCGTAGTCGTCTTTCAGCAAACCACCGAGCACCATGATCTGGCCGTCGTCCACCACCACGGTGGTCTCGATCGAACTCTTGTCGGTGGTCGGGCCGGCGCTGTTGGTGGTCGTGTTCTGCAACACGCTGGAGTTTTCCTGGTAGATCGCCATACGCACGGTGCCACCTTCGCCGATCTGCGGCTTGACACGCAGCGTCAGGCCCACGTCCTTGCGTTCGATGGTCTGGAAGGGGTTGACCGAGCCGGTGTTGGTGCCCGAGTTGGTGAAGCTGCCGGTCACGAAGGGCACGTTCTGGCCGATCACGATCTTGGCTTCCTCGTTGTCGAGGGCGATCAGGTTGGGCGTCGACAACACGTTCGCGCCGGTGTTCGATTCGAGAAAGCGCGCCAGCGCACCCAGCGTGTACACACCGTTGATGGCCTTGACCAGGCCGACGTTGAAGCCGGCACCCGGCACGGCCGTGCCGGCGGCGGCACCCACCGACAGGTTGATGATGTTGTTGCCACCGGAGCCGAAGTTGGTGCCACCGACCAGGCCGTACTTGTCGCCGTTGCGACCCAGCAGGCCCTGCCACTGGAAGCCGAAATCGGCCGCCTGCGTGGCGTCCATCTTGACGATCATCGACTCGACGTAGACCTGCGCGCGGCGCGCGTCGAGTTGCTCGATGACGGCGCGCAGCTGGCGATAGACCGGCTCGGGCGCGGTGATGATGAGCGAGTTGGTCGCCGGGTCGGCCTGGATGAAGCCGCCGGTCGACGGTCCGGCCGACGCCTGCACCGGCGCGGTCGACTGCGGTGACGCGCCGGTGGCGCCGGCCGGCGTGTTGGGCAGCGTCGTGTTCATCGGGCTCGATCCGCCCGACGCCCCGCCCGAACTGCCGGCAGCGCCATAGGCGGCGCGCAACACCGTGGCGAGTTTGGTGGCGTCGGCGTTCTTGAGGTAGACGACGTAGATGTTGCCGCCCGGCGCGGCACTGCCGGTCGGGCGATCGAGCTTCTCGATCAGCGTACGCACCATGGCCAGCCGGGCCGGGTTGGGTGCGCGCACCATGAGCGTGTTGGTGCGTGAATCCGCCATCACCGTGACTGCACCACCCGGCACCCCCCCCGCGGTCGGGGCCGAGGCGTCGGCGAAGCGTTGCACCACTGTCAGCAGATCGGCCGCCACGGCGTATTGCAGGCTGATCACCTCCACGTCGGTCGCCGCCGGCATGTCCATCGTGGCGATGATCTTGGCGATGCGGTTGAGGTTGTCGGCGTAGTCGGTGATGACCAGCGTGTTGTTGCCCGGGTTGGCGTTGATCGTGTTGTTCGGGCTGATGAGCGGGCGCAGCACCGGCACCAGGTTGTTGGCGTTCTCGTGCTGCAGCCTGAAGATCTGCGTGATGATCTGGTCGCCTCTGCGCGTGACGTTGCCGATCGACACCGTACCGGTCTGCAGCTTGGCGTCGGCCTCGGGCACCACCTTGAGCAGGCCAGCCACGTCGACCACCGTGTAGCCCAGGCCACGCAGCGCCGCCAGGTAGTTGAGGTAGGCCTCGCGCTGGCTCAGCGGCTGTTCGCTGTACAGCGTCATCGTGCCTTTGACGCGTGGGTCGACCACGATGTTGCGGTCGAGGATGGCGGCCATGGCGCGCGACACCGCGTCGATCTCGGCGTTGACGAAGTTGAGCGTCACCGCGTCGCGCGCCTGGCGCGCCTTGGACGGCACGTGAGGTGCGCCACCGGTCGGGCCGGCCGCCTGCACCGGCGCGCCAGCCAGGGCGCCGGCCAGCGCCATCACCAGGGTGCGCACGGCGAGCTCGCGCAGGCCCCCACGTGGTGCGCCGGGGTGTGGCGGCATGCGGTGCGTTTGGCTGGATTGCAGCGGGGTCGAGCCGGCGGTTGTCGGCAGGGTGTCCGGCAAGGTGTCCGGCAGGTGGGGGACCGGCTTCATGGTCATCCGATACTGATGAGTGAGCGTGCGCCGTCGCGCCTGCCGATGATGTTGAGCAGATTGGCCAGGGCGGGCTGGTCGACTTCGGCGGCGGTGGCTTCACCCCGCAGCCGCAAGCCACCCGCACCCCAGCTGCCGGAGCCAGTGAGCAACAAGGGCCCCTCGACGGTGCTGAGTTGCACGGTGGCCGTGCCGACCTCGGTGGGTGTGCTGGCCACCGCCAGGCGATAACTGCCCAGGCGTGGCAAGGTGGCCACACGTGATGACATGTCGCGCCATTCGACGTCGGCCCGGCCTTCGAAGGCAAAACGCCCCGACACCCAGACCAGCGCCAGACCCGTCGTCGACAGCCGCAAGGCGCCGCCCGGCTGCAAGGTGTTCCAGGGTGTGCCCAGGCCGACCAGCAATGCCGCCGGCCAGCTGCCCAGCCAGTCACCCTGCTGATGCACCTCGACACGCAACTTGCCCAGGCCTGGCAGCAGCCGCACATGGGGTTGCTCGTTGAGGCAGCAGGCGTGGCGCAATGCCAGGTCCATGCCGGTCCACATCGGGCGCAGCGTCCACGACAGTCGGCCGGGCAACACCCGGGCCTCGATGGCGCCAAGGCCACCGGCCAGCACCACCACGGCGCTGCCGTTCCAGATGCTGCCGCTGGCGTCGGCCAGCACCACCCGGCCTTCACTGCCGCTGGCGATGGCCGATGCCAACCAACGGGCCGGTGCAAACAACAGCAGTGCAGTCAGACCACCGAGCACCGTGCCAACCGTGGCCCAGCGCCGCAGCGCCTTGGCACTACGCGCCGACACCGCCGCCGTACCGATGCGTGCCGCGCTCAAGCGATCACGCTTGCTGCCACGTCTGCTCTCGCGCAATTCGGAGCGGCCCGCACCGTCACCCTTGCGGCCAAGGCGCAAGGCGCGGCCGAACTGGACAAAACGTGAGGGTGGGCTGGACATGGCGGATGCGCGATCGGTGTGTGGTGTGGCCGTGGCTGGGTTGGGGCAGTGTCGGTGTTTGGTGCTGCGACAGTGAATTTGTCCGCGCTGGGTCTGGTCAGGTCTCGTCTGTCAGGTCAGCCAGCCGTTCAGCCCGGCCGGGCCAGGGCCAGCACGATGTTGCCGCTCAGTCCGGTGGCAGACGGCGGCGCAGCTGCGGCGGCACGCGGATTGGCGGGCTGCGCAGCAGCCATCGGAGCCGTGCGGCGCAATTGCGCTTCGACCACCCGGGCCCGTGCGGCCGATCGCACCTCACCCAGCCAGGCCATCAATGCGGCGGGTTCGACGCCGTTGAGTGTCACCACGGCGCGGTCGCCCTGCATGCTCAGGCGTGCCGAGGCACCGAGTTGTTCGGTGGCCGACTTGAGTGCGGCTTCGGCCTGTGACGGGGCCAGCGGCGCCAGGCCACGCAGCTCGCGTGCCTCGCTGGCCAGTGCCGACATCTGCTGCCACTGGCGGTCGAGTTCAGCTTGACGGGGCGGCAGGCTGTTCAGCGTGTCGAGCGCCGGCTGCACGGCAATGGTCCACACCAGCAGGATGGCCACGGCCACGGCGGCAAGGGTGATGCCGGTGCGTTCGCGGGGTGCCATGGCCAACCAGCGCGGGCCGAGCTTGGCGCGCATGGTGGAGATCAGGCGGGTCAGGCGGTTGTCCTCGGCGGCGCCGCGGGCACCTGGGGTGGAGCGTTTGAGGCGGGGCAACATGGTCATGGCCTGGTGCTGCCGGCCTTGCTGATCACCACCGTACCGTCGCTGGCCAGCACCTGCCAGCCGGCTGGGCGCAGGCGTGCGGCGATGGCTTCGGCAGCGGGGGTACGCAGCTCGGTCGACGCCAGCGTCAGGCGCCCGGCTTCGAAACTCAGGCTGGTCGTCGGGGTGTTGGCTGGCCAGGCGCTGGCGGCGGCCTGCAGCAGCACTTCGAGGTCGGAATCACCGGCGCGGCCGGCAACGGCGCGCAGCGTCTCGGTCTCGCGCTGCATCTGCAGCGGGGCGTCGAGTACGGCACGCACCTGCGGGTGACTGGCGCGCAGCAGTTGCACCATGGCGGCACGGCGGTCGGCCATGGCGCTGCGTTGTTGCCAGGCCCAGGCGTTCAGGCCGATCAGCTGGACCACGATGAGGCCGGCCAGACCGTAACGCACCGGCCGCCAGGTCGGGCCCCACCAGGCGCTCCAGGCGGCGCGTAGTGCGGTGCCGCCGCGGTGTGGCACAGCCAGCGAGAACTGGCGCAGGTTCCAGGCCGATGCTGCGGCTTCGACCATCCGTTCGGCGCGGCTGAGCATCGTCACACGGGCTTCGACGCGGGCTCGTGCACCGGCCAGCCAGTAGTCGGCGGCGGCAGCGGCTGCGGGCGAGGCGGTGCAGCGGCACGAGTCGGGCAGGGGATCGGGCAACAAACGGCGCGCCAACGTGCCGCTGGCCGGCCAGCAGGCTACACCGTCGGCACTGGCCACGCTGACGAGTAATTCCTCGTCGCTCTGGCCGCCGGTGGGCAGTTCGGCGTCGGCCAGTTCGGCGCCTGTCTGCAGATGCACGTGCACCGGCACGGCACCGGCGGCGCGCCCGGCGCCGGGTTCGTTGAACGCCGACTGGCGCGCGACACCTGCCGGCGGCAGCTCGGGCTCGGTGCGCAGTGATTCGGGCGGCGCCATCACCGGCACCACGCGGTCGACCTCGACGCCGGCGGCCTTGAGCGCGGCCAGCTGGCCGGACAGCCAGGCGCGGTCGGTGATGGCGAGCCAGGCGGTGGCGCCCGGGCGGGCACCCGGCGCCAGGGCCACATGGCAATGTTCACCTTCGTCGAGCAACTGGTCTTCGACCATGCCGAGCAAGGCGGTGTTCAGCCGGGCGGCGGGTGCCTTGGGCACACGGATCGACAGCCACGACAACGCTTCTTCGGGCAGCACGGCCACCACCACTTCGCCGCGGCGTGGCAGCAGGGCCGGTGCGGTGCGGCCACTTTCACCGACGTTCACGCCGTCGGCGCTTTGCACGAAAAAGACTTCGGCGACGCTCGAAGCCGCGGCGTCGTCGGCCGACGGCTGCAGGCGCGGATGCTGGCGTGGCCGGGCGGGCAGCAGGAGCAGCAGCATCAGTCACGCCCTCGCACAACATGCGCAGCGCCAAGGCGCTGACGCCAGGCTGGCGTCGAGGCGCGGCCTGAGGGGAGGGTCGAGCGCGGGGCGTAGGTGGTCATGTCAATGCAAAAGCCCACCGATTGTAGGTGCGCCGACCAGGCATCAATGTGCGGGACCGAGCGTTGAACGCTGCGGAATCAAGTACTTGCAAGAGCTTCTTGGAGTAACGCGCCGGTTGGGCGTCGACCCACCTGAATGCGGGGTGGCGGCGCCCACCGGGGCCGGGTCGCAGGCTCGGTCGATCGCGGCGCAACCGCGCCGGCTGGAGGTGTGGTGGCGAGTGACTGGTCACGAGGCCCGCGCCAGCGTGGAGGTGTCGGACGGCTCGCGCTGGGTGAAGATCACCTTCACCTCGAGGTTGCTGTTGCGTTCGACCAGCGAGCGTTGTGTCACCACCATCTGGTCGGCGCGCAGGCGGCCCAGCACCTCGAAGTAGCTGCTCGACACACCGACCCGCGCAGCGTCGAGTTTGGCGGCGCTGCCCAGTGCAGGAGCGGCGGCCTCGCGGGTCTTGAGCGGGTTGGTCTGACGCAGCTGGATGAGCCGTTCGGCCGACGCCAGGTCGGCGCCCGGGATCACCGCCGCCAGCACGATGCGCGAGGCGGTGTTGAGGTTGAGCGCCGTGACCCGTGGCAGCAGCACCAGATGCGGCAGCAACGCCTGCACCGAGGCGGCGGGCAGGCCGAGCCAGGCGAGGTCGTCGATACGTTCGGGCATCAGTGGTGGCTCGGTGTTGGCCGCGGTGCCCACATCGGCGGTGTTGCCGGGCTGGGCCAGCCGCAGCGCTTCGGCCAGCCGGTCGGCCACGCTCGGATCCTGGCCGACCAGTTCACACAGGCGCTTGAGCGAGGCGAGTTCGACCGGCACCACCTTGCCGCCCACCACCACGTTGCGCAGGTTGTAGCGCGACTGCGCGTCGATGATGGCACCCGACAGGAAGGCCTCGGGTGCGTCGTCGGTGTTGTTTCGGTCGGCAGCCAGGAAGGTCGACAGCCGCGCCTCGGCCAGCGGGGTGGCCCAGGGCTCGCCCAGATGGTCGGGGCCGCCGTTGCGGGCGTCTTCGCGCAGCAGCAGACGGGCCCAGTCGAGTGCACCCTTGAGGATCCACACCGCCTGCGACTGGCTGCGCTCGGCCACCTCGACCTGCACCGCGCGCCACTGCTGCCACAACATGCCGGCCGACAGGGTGGCGATCAGGCTGACGATGATCATGGCCGTGAGCAGCGCCGCGCCGCGTTGCCGGCCCGGCATCGTTGGCCCACACCCCGCCGGTCGCCATCGCGGCCGGGCGAGCAGGGCCGGCCAGGTGCGCAGCGCCGGTGGCACGGTCGGGTGGAGCTTGGACACGCTGCGCATCATGGGTGCACCAGCTGCAGGTCGCGCACCAGCGCGCCGTTGATGCCGCCGCTGCCCGGGCCGAACTGCAACGTCAGGCGTACACCGTCGGGCAGGGCGGCACGCGTGCTCGCTGCCGCACTCAGGACGGCGCCCGACGAAGCGCCCGAGGCTGCGGCCGCAGCAGCGGCGGCGGCGGCGCCGTCGTCACTCTTGAGGTCGCCGGTCGATTGCCCGTTGCTCCACGAGCCGCTGCGTTTGGAATAGACGTAGACCTGCCAGCTGTCGACGCCGGCCAGCATGGTGAGCTGGTTGGCCTCGACGGGCAGCAGCTGATGGCTGTGCATCCAGGCCTCCTGCAAGGCGTCGCCACTCACCGCCACCGGGCCGGCCCAGCGAGTCAACGTGCGGTCGCGCAAGGTCCAGGCCACCACCTGCACACCGGCGTCACGCCGGCGTGTGAGGCGCAGCGTGGCGCCGTCGAAGCCGAAACCGGGCACGTTCTGGGTGTCGGCGATCTCGCGCAGGTCGACCTCCCACTGCGCCAGCACCGATTGCAGGCGCAGCAGCCGTTCGACCCGGTCACTTGCGGCGGCGCGGCTGCGCACGATCATGTCCACCCCCTGCCAGGCCATGCCGGCCATGGTGGCCAGGATGACCAGCGCCACCATCACCTCGACCAGTGTGAAGCCGCGTGTTCGCGCCAGCGCTGGGCCGCGGCCTGGCGCAGTACCGGCGGCGCGCCATGGCCGCCGACCGGGCGGGCAGTCTGCGCCGGCCGGGCTGGCGGTGCGGGCTGGGCGGGGCGGGGCTGTGAGGCGCATGCTTGCCCGGCTCAGAAACGCGACACCACGGTCGACAGGCGCAGCAGCGGGTAGCCACGCTCGTCGACGATCTGGGCGTCGACCCGGCGGAAGTTGGGGTTGGGTGTGGTGCGCACGATCAGCTGGCCGGCGTAGCTGTGGCCGAGCTGTTCACAGCTGAAGTCGCTGTCACCCACGGCTGGAAACTGCTGCGCCAGGCGCAAGGCGCCCAGCTCGTTTTCGGCGCACCACTGCGCCGCGAGGGTGTCGCCCAGGCGTTCGGCGTTGGATGCCAGGGCCGCGGCCGCCTTGATGCCGGTGGCCAGCGCGGTGGCGACGATGGCCAGCGCCACCAGCACCTCGATCAGTGTCATGCCGGCGGCCACACGGCGCGATGCCCCGGTCGTGGCGATGCCTGGCGCGGCGGGTGATGACGGTGAACGGCGCGACGTCACGGCGGTGTGTCGGTTGCGGTGTCGTCGATACGGAAGGGCGACATGCCGTCGGTCGCCACCACCAGGCGCTGATTGCCCAGGCGCAGCACCACCCGCTGGGCGCCGATCACCGGCTCGGGCCCGAGCACCAGGCCGATCTGGCCGCGCGGCAACTCGACGTTGATCTCGCTCGCACTGGCCGGCTCGAGCCAGTGTTCAGGGATGTCGTTGCCAGGCGGCAGGCCGAGGAAACTGAAGTGACCCGGCTCACGCATGTCGCCCGGCACCCGCCGGCCTGGCACCTGCCACAACACCGCCACCCCGAGCGAGCGGGCCTGGGCACGTGCCACCTCGAACAAGGCGGCCAGCCGTTCGGCCTCGCGCTGCAGACGTGTCGCACTCGGGTCGCGCAGCGCCAGGCTGCTGATGGCGCTGGCCATGGCGATGATGCTGATGACGATGAGCAGCTCGAGCAGCGTGAAGCCGGCCGAACGCAGCATCGACCGGCCGGGCGCCCGGCGCAGGCGTGGCGTCACCCGCACACCGGCCTGCGGTGAGTGGCGGGCCGGTTTATTGCCAGGATCCGATGTCGGCATCCTTGCCTTCGCCCCCGGGCTGACCGTCGGCGCCCAGGCTGAAGACGTCGATCTCACCCTTCACCCCCGGGTTGGCGTATTGATAGGCCTGGCCCCAGGGGTCGTTGGGCAGCTTGTCGAGGTAGGGCTTCCAGTTGGCCGGCACCGGTGCTGCGCCCGGGCGGCTGATGAGTGACTGCAGGCCTTGCTCGCCGGTGGGGAAACGCTGGTTGTCGAGCTTGTAGAGCTTGAGGGCCTGCATGAGGTTGTTGACGTCGGTGCGTGCCGCCGTCATGCGGGCGTCGTCGGCGCGGCTCAAGACGTTGGGCACCACCAGCGCGGCCAGCACACCGATGATGACCAGCACCACCATCAGTTCGATCAGGGTGAAACCGCGCACCCTGACGCGGCGTGCCTGGCCGTGGTGGCCATCGGTGCTGACGGCGCCGGTTTGGCTGTGATGCGCCAGGGCGCTCGAGACAATCTGCATGGGGGACATCCTCGGGGTCTTGATCGGGTCGCCGCCTCGCGGCGAAGTCGTGGCTGGTGTCGGTGACTGGTGTCGGGCTGCTGGCGCCGTGTTGCTGGGGTGTGGCCTGCCTGCCGGTCGACCTGGCGTGTGAACGGGCCGTTGCGGGTGGCATGTTGCGCCAGGGCGCGACTGTGCCTCGATATCACCGTGTCGACCTGTGCCGACACGTGAGCCCCGCGTGACTTGTGTGCTTGCTCGACTCGTGTGCCTGCGCCAGCTGCAAGACCGTACCGCAACCTACCGCCTGTCTTGATGCAACGATGATAATCGGCACACCATGGCAGCACTTTTCGCGCTTCGCAAACTCGCCACCGCCGTCGTCTGGGCCGCTTGTGCAGCCAGCGCCGTTGCCTGGGGCTTGCGCCTGAGTGGCCACACGATGAGTGTCCCGGCCAATGCCCAGTTGCTGGCGCCCGACCAGAGTCTGCGTGGTGATCCGTTGCGCCTGTTCAGTCTGCCGCCCGCCGCGACCGTGGCTGCGCCGGCCCAGGCCAGTCGTTTCCGGCTGGTGGGGGTGATGGCGCCGCTCGACGCCAATGCGTCGGCACCCGGCGCCAAGGGTCGGGCTGCGCGGCTGGGTGTGGCCTTGTTGTCGACCGATGGCAAACCGGCGCGTGCCTACCGCGTCGGGGCAGCCGTCGATGGCGACTGGGTGCTGCAGGCGGTCAGCCAGCGCGGCGCACAACTCGGCCCGCAGGGCGCGACCGTGGCGCTGCAACTCGAATTGCCGGCCTTGCCACCGGCGGCCACCGGCAATCTGCGCGGTGCCGACAACGGCGAGCCCGGCGCTGCGGTGGTGCCCGGCGGATTGCCGGTTGCTGCCGTGCCGCCTGCGCCAGGTGTCGACGTGGCACCGGCCGACAGCCTGCGCGCCGAAGCAGGTCCGCCCGACAGCCGCATGCTCAACCGCAAGGGTGCTGCGGCTCGTTGAAGTTCGAGCGAGGCACCGGGCGGGATGCCGAGCGGGTGCACGGCCTGATGTCCAGCTGGGTGCCCGTTCAATCGCCAGCCCCGGTGCCAAGCCAGGCGCCGAGCGCGATTCGGGACGTGCGTCGGCTCAGCGGTCGAGCAAGGCGCTGAGGCGCTCGCGCAACGCGTCGGTGTCGAAATCCTGGCCACTGTTGCGGCCGGCCTCGGCGTCTTCGGTCAGCACCGGCAGTTGCGCCGGGTCGAGGGCGGTTTCGGCAACATCACTCAGCAGCGCCGCCGCCGCAGCCAGCAGCGGCCAGGTGAGGGTGATGCCGGTGCCGTCGATGGCTTCGAGGCCCAGTTCGAGCAGCGCGGTGGCCTGGAAGCCGGCCAGCACCGCATCCAGCCCCGGGTGGCCGGTGCTGCGGCAGAACACGCAGTAGTCGGGCAGTGGCCCGCCGATGCGGGTGGCCACCAGCAGGGCAGCACAGGCGGCGATGCCGTCCACCATGATGAGGTGGCGCTTGTGCGCCGCCGCCAGCATGGCGCCCACCATCATGGCGATCTCGAAACCACCAAACGCCGCCAGCACCTCGACCGGGTCTTCACAGTTGGCGTGACGTGTCTGCGCCGCCTGCAGGTTGGCGAGCTGCAGTTCGAAGTCGGCCGCCGCGTTGGTGTTGTTCGAGTTGCCGCCGGTCATGCCCGAGCTGCGCAGATCCGCATCACGTGGGCGCAGGATCTCGGTGAGGGTGAGTTTGGTCAGCCGCGAGATGATGAGTGCTGCCGCCTCGGTGCCACCCACACCCAGACCGGCGCAGCCCAGTGCATTGCCGGCCAGGGTCTCGGTGATTTCCATGCCGGCGCGGATCGCGGCGTTGACCTGATCCATCGACATGGCCTGGGTGACGCGGCAGTTGCGCGTGCCATGGGCGATCTTGCGCAGCAACACGCCGGGTTGGCCCTTGAGCGGTGTGGCCAGGCCGCTGTCGACGATCTGCAGGTTCATGCCCTGCTGGTGCGCGAACACGGTCAGTGGCACACGCGAGGCGATCAGGTCGGCCACCAGCCCGGCGGTGCTGATGCCTTCGGTGGCCGCCACGTCGACGGCCAGACCGTGGTCGCCTGCAAACAGCAGCAGTTGTGGCTGGCGCAGGCGCGGACGCAGGCGGTTTTGCATCAACCCCAGCCGCACTGCCAGGGTTTCGAGTTCACCGTGACGGCCGGTGCCACCACCACGTCGGGCCAGCTTGAGCTGCAGGGCCTGCTCGAGTGATGGCCGGGTGGTGGACGTGATCAGCGGAGGGTTGTCGGTCGGCATCTGGCGGTTCCCGGTGGGGTCGACTGCACGATGCAGCGCAGGCGTCGTCGATTGCGTCTAATTGTGACTGCCGCGGTCACCACCGCAATCAGGGGGGCTACGGGCGGGTCAGGCTCGTGCGCCAGTGTTCACGCCGGGTCCCCCACAAGGTGGGTGAAAGTGCAAAAGACTGTTGTTCACCGGCGAAGCTCGTGACCAAAACCGTGCGGCACGACGCCGCGAGCCGACAGGCGCAGCCAACCACCAGCGATTCGCCGCCGGTTCAGCGCCAGATCAGCGCAGGAACAACCGGTACACCGGGTTGTCGGTTTCCTCGACACACGGGTAGGCCAGGGTGTCGAGAAACTCGCGAAAGACGCTGCGGTCCGCCCGGGGCACCTGGATGCCCACCAGGATGCGGCCGTAGTCGGCGCCCTGGTTGCGGTAATGGAACAGGCTGATGTTCCAGTCCGGGTGCATGCTCGACAGAAAGCGCATCAGCGCGCCGGGCCGCTCGGGGAAGATGAAACGAAACAGCCGTTCGTCACGGGCCAGTTCACTGCGCCCGCCCACCAGGTGGCGGATGTGTTCCTGCGCCAGTTCGTCGTGGCTGAGGTCGACAGCGGCGAAGCCCTGATCATTGAGCATGCCGGCGATGTGCGCCGATTCACCTCGCGTGGGAGTGGCGATGCCCACGAAGATGTGCGCCTGGGCCGAGTCCGAGATGCGGTAGTTGAACTCGGTGACGCTGCGTGGGCCGACCAGTTCACAAAAACGCTTGAACGAGCCACGTTCCTCGGGGATGGTGACGGCAAACAGCGCCTCGCGTTGTTCACCCACGTCGGCGCGTTCGGCCACGAAGCGCAGGCGGTCGAAGTTCATGTTGGCGCCACAGGTGATCGCCACCAGCGTCTGGCCTTGCAGCCCATGCGTCTGGGCATATTGCTTGAGGCCGGCGACGCCGAGGGCGCCGGCGGGTTCCATCACCGAGCGGGTGTCCTGGAAGATGTCCTTGAGCGCGGCACAGACCTCGTCGGTGTCCACCCGCACGAAGTCGTCGACCAGCGCACGGGTGATGCGAAACGTCTCCTCACCCACCTGCTTGACGGCGGTGCCGTCGCTGAACAGGCCCACGTCGGCCAGCCGTACGCGTTTGCCTGCGTGCACCGAACGCACCATGGCATCCGAGTCCGAGGTCTGCACACCGATCACCTTGATCTCTGGCCGCACCGCCTTGAGATAGGCGGCCACACCCGAGATCAGCCCGCCACCACCGATGGCGACGAACACCGCGTCGATGTGGCCCTGGTGCTGGCGCAGGATCTCCATCGCCACCGTGCCCTGGCCGGCGATCACGTCCGGATCGTCGAACGGGTGCACGAAGGTCAGGCCTTGTGCCGCGCCGACCTTGACCGCGTGGTCATAGGCATCCGAAAAGCTGTCGCCGACCAGTTCGATCTCGCCGCCCAGTGCCCGCACCGCCGACACCTTGACCTGCGGCGTGGTCACCGGCATCACGATCACGGCGCGGCAGCCCAGCCGTTTGGCGCCCAGCGCCACACCCTGCGCATGGTTGCCGGCCGAGGCGCAGATGACGCCGCGCGCCAGTTGTTCGGCGCTCAGGTGCGCCATCTTGTTGTACGCACCGCGCAGCTTGAAGCTGAACACCGCCTGGGTGTCCTCGCGTTTGAGCAGCACCTGGTTGCCGATGCGCGCCGACAGGTCACGTGCGGCGTCGAGTGCACTTTCGCGCGCCACGTCGTAGACCTTGGCGTTGAGGATGCGCTGCAGGTAGCTGCCGAGCATCGTCGGATCGGCCTTGCCGCGTGACCAGTTGCCTGCGCCAGCCTCGGCAATAGCCGCCACCTTCGTGACCTTGGACGAGGTCTTGCGCAGCGGTTTGGCGGCAGGGCGGGCAGCGTTGGAACGGGTCATGGGCGTCGCTTGGGCGAGGTGGCGGAGCAGTAGGTGGCTTGTACAGGTGGCTCATGCAGTGATACCACCAAAGCGGGCGATGTTATTGCAGCCCCAGCGCCGGACCTGGTTCCCGCCGCGTCGACGTGCCAGGTGTCGTCCGGGTTGATCACGGACGAAAAAAAGCCCGGGGTTGGAACCCCGGGCTTGAATCCACCTTTAAGGAGGGTGGAGGAGACAACTTGCAGGAGCGAAACCGCTCAACCTGGGGTCGATTCTAGGCAGGGTTATGTTGCAGTGCAACCAGGAATCCCGGGCAGCGTGGCCCGCAGCCGATGACAGACCGCTGGCAGCGGCAAAATGGCACGAGGCGGCGGGTCTGGCGACTCAGGCCTATCGACCAGAACGACGCAATCACAGCAGAAATCACGTTGATATCGTCGATTTGCCGGCGTAATCGGCCAACGCGACAGAAGCGGCAGCCGATCTGCTACCTCTTTGTCATGACCTCCAGCAAAACTACGTAAGCGATTCTTCATGGAATGCACGATCCACTGGCTGCCCGCCTCGGGCATGGCATTTGCGGCCGAAACCGGCAGCGGCCACGTGCTGGCAATGGACGGTGCGCCCGAGGGCGGGGGCCGCAATCTGGCGCCGCGGCCGATGGAAACGCTGTTGGCCGGCGCCGGTGCCTGCACGGCCTACGACGTGGTGCTGATCCTGCAGCGCGGGCGACACCAGGTGAACGGCTGCAAGCTGCTGGTGAAGGCCGAACGTGCCACCACCGACCCCAAGGTCTTCACCGCCATCGAGCTGGCCTTCGTGCTCACCGGCCCCAAGCTGCCCGAAGCCGCCGTGCAACGCGCCGTGCAGTTGTCGATGGAGAAGTACTGCTCTGCCACCGCCATGCTCGGCCGCACGGCCGCGATCACGCACCGCGTCGAGATCGTCGAAGGCTGAAAGCGCCCGTTAGATGCGGTGCGCGGCGGTCGTCATCACCTTGGCGGCCAGGCGCATCAGGCCGCGGATCGGTGCCGGCGGGCGCACGCCGCCAGCGTTTTCGGCGTTCACGGCGTGTCGCACCTCGTCGTCGCGCATCTGGGTGACGATGGCTCGCGAGGCGGCATCACCCGGCGGCAGGCGGCTCAGGTGCCCGTCGAGATGTTGTTCGACCTGGCGCTCGGTCTCGATCACGAAACCCAGGCTCGTGCGATCTCCGCCCAGCTTGCCCGCCACCAGGCCGATGCCGAAGGCGCCTGCGTACCACAGCGGGTTGAGCAGCGAGGGCCGTGAGCCCAGTTCCTTCATGCGTTGTTCGGTCCAGGCCAGGTGATCGGTCTCTTCCTCGGCTGCCACCATGAAGTGATCGCGCAATGCCGGGTCGCGCGTGGCCAGCGCCTGGGCGTGGTACAGCGCCTGCGCGCACACCTCGCCCACATGATTGACACGCATCAACGCCCCGGCCAGGGCACGTTCACCGTCGTTGAGTTCGGCCGCCCCGGCCCCGGGCATGTCGCCCGCGTCGATCACGTCGGCCGCGGGCTTGGGGCAAGGCCGGGCCGCGCGGTGCACGCCCCACACGGTGCGCAGGCCTTGCTCGAAGGTGCCGAGCAACAGGTCGAGGTTGCCCAGTTCACGGCCCCGGCCCAGGCGAGCACCGTCATCTGGCGCAGTGTTGCCTGTGGTGGATGAAGTCGTAGGGCTCATGGACGTGGCTCCGGCAAGTGATGAGGGATGAAGCGTGGCCGCCGCTGGCGATGTGCAGCGGCGCCGAAGGAGTGATGGTGCCACGGGTGGCACCCTCCTCGAGCAGTGCAGTGGCCATGGTGTGTCGACATGCCACATCCGTGATCGCGGCAAAGCGATGGCAAGGTCACCCCACAGCCTGCACGCAGCAACCGCGCCGCGACGTGGCGGCGACGGCCGAAGCGACGGTTGCAAGCCACACGCTCGAGGTTGGGCATCTGCAAACGCTGCGGGTACCCCGGCACGTGTGGTGTGGCTCATCGACTGAGCCAGGCCGATGGATCGCCCCGATCCTCCGGTGCCCAGGATGTCACTTTGGCCTATAGGGAAAGCGTGTTCCTGAAGTCGATGGTGCATCCCGGAGTCGGCGCGCATAGCACAACCGGTGATGCGCACAAGTGTTTTGACAACATGAGTACATACCCTTGATGCGTCGCGGCCATCGCTGTGTTGGGCTTGTTGTGGTGTGTTGCTGGGTGGCAACGGATAGTCCTTGCTAGGGATCGTGTCCCTTGGCAATCGAACGACCGCTCTGCTGAAATGCGGGCAGCTTCCGCTACGGAGGTGGCCTGAAAAGCCCGCACTCAACAACAGAGACGGGATCGGGCTCCGTTCAACCTAGGAGAAATGAATGAAGAAATCTCTGATCGCTCTCGCCGTTCTGGGCGCCTCTGGCGCCGCGATGGCCCAGTCGTCGGTGACCCTGTTCGGTATCGTTGACGCCACCTACGCAATCGGCCGTGGCGACACGAGCAACAAGAACCAGCTGACCAACTCAGGCTACAACAGCAGCCGTCTGGGCTTCCGTGGTTCCGACGACATCGGTGGCGGTCTGAAGGGCTCGTTCCATCTGGAAGCCGGTCTGAACAATGACGACGGCTCGGGTCAAGCGACCAGCAACAACAACCAGGCAGCACCTGCCGCGGATCCGGTGATCAACGGCCGCAACCAGGGCCTGACTTTCGGTCGCCGTTCGACCGTCAGCCTCGAAGGCAGCTTCGGTGAAGTCCGCCTGGGCCGTGACTACACGCCGCAATTCTGGAGCGTGACCGCCTACGACCCGTTCGGCACCAACGGTGTTGGCACGACCCAGGTGTTGCTGACGGATAGCAGCCTGACGAAGGTCCGCGCCTCCAACAGCATCGGTTACCTGTCGCCCTCGTTCGGTGGCGTCAAGGTCTGGTTCCAGACCTACATGGGTGAGAACGCTTCGACCGCCGCCAAGGCTGGCAGCGGCAACGCCATCCGCGTGTCGTTCGACCAAGGCCCGATCAGCGCTGCAGTTGCTTTCAGCTCGACCACCACGGGTGCCGGCACGACCAGCAAGACCACCAACTTCGGCGGTTCGTACGACCTCGGCGTTGCCAAGCTGATGGGTATGGTCGAAACGGTGAAGAACACCGGCGCAGTTGACTTCAAGGGCTACCAGTTCGGCGCCCATGTGCCTGTTGGCAGCGGCACCATCCGTGCTTCCGTGTCGAACGGCAAGCGTGATGCAGACAAGACCAGCAAGTTCGCCATCGGCTACGTGCACGACCTGTCCAAGCGCACGTCGCTGTACACCACGTTCGCCAGCTTGAGCAACAAGGGTGCCGCTGCGCAGGCCTTGAACGGTGCTGCCACTCCCGCCGGCGGCAAGTCCACCGGCTTCGACTTCGGCATCAAGACCTCCTTCTAATCTCATGCCGGCATGAGCCGGTAGAGACGATAGAAGCGAACCCCCGTCGTCAGCGACGGGGGTTTTCTGTTTTCTGCTCCAGGTTGATATTCAGGTTCGATTGATGCCATTCAATTCAACGCTTCCTCTGCTTGTCTTGACCCTGGCGGCGGGCCTGGTCGGCTGCGCAACTCTCGGCCCGGTCGATAAACCTGACGAGGCTAGCAGGCTCGCGACGGCCAGTGAGACCATGTTGTCTAGTCAGGCTTGGTCGCGTGGAACCTGGGAGCCACAGAACCTGCCGGGAAAGTTGGCTACCTCGTATGAACAGGTTCAAGTCAATGGCAAGGTCTGTCTGCACGCACAGGCCGAGTCGTCGGCCAGCATGCTCAGGCGCAAGGTGGTGGTCGATCCGACCGAACTCGGCCACCTGAAGTTCTCGTGGCATGTGCCTGCGCTGATCGCGACGGCCGACCTGACGCGTCGTGAAGGTGCAGACGCCCCCGTGCGTGTGGTGCTGGCCTTCGACGGTGACCATGACCGGCTCGACTTTCGCACCCGCGCCATGTTCGATCTTGGCGAGGTGCTGACCGGTGAACGGCCGCCCTATGCCACGCTCATGTATGTGTGGGAGAACCGGCAGCCACGCGAGGCGCTCATCAACAACCCGCGCACCGACCGTATACGCAAGATCGTGGTCGAGTCGGGTGGCACCAACCTCGGCCGCTGGCTGAGTTACGAGCGTGACGTGGTGGCTGACTTTCGACGGGCTTTTGGTGAAGCGCCGGGTCGGCTCATCGGCATCGCCGTCATGACCGACAGCGACAACACGGCCAGCAGCGCAGAAGCCCACTACGGCGATCTCACCTTGCTGTCGGCGATCGGCAAGCCGCTGTAGCGCATCCGTGAGTTCAGCGGCCCGCTTGGCCGCTGTGTGCCGATCGAGGCCGAGCAGAACACGCCTCTTTTTGTCGATGCGCAAGCCGGCGTGTTTCGACCGCCTTGGGCAAGCCCTCTGCCGGTGGGCACGGGCATTGCCCATGATCGGGCGCGATGTTCGTCTTCATCATCCAACGCCTGCTGCAAGCGCTGGCCGTTTTGCTCGCGGTGGCGTTCATCGCCTTCATGTCGTTCCAGTACGTGGGCGACCCGGTGCACAGCATGCTGGGGCAGGAAGCTACCGAAGAGCAACGTGACCAGCTGCGCCGTGATCTGGGGCTGGACCAGACCTGAATTGGTGCGGATATTTCCCGGCGTCCGCCGTGGCCATGCCGACCCGGGCCAGCAGTTCGGTCACACGGGATCGCAGCGCGCCCTCGCCACCGTTGACGAGCGCGTGTTCGGTAAGTGGTTCACCCACGATGTCGGCCACGGTTCAGCGCGGGTTCAGGCTGGCATACGGATCCTGGAAGATCATCTGCATGCGCCGGCGCAACGACCTTGGCGCACTGGCCGATGTGCAGATCGATCACTCGAGGCATCGGCCGCTCAGGGGATCAGCCGCTCCAGTGCGTACAGGTCAGTGAGTGATTCGCGCTCGCGGATCAGGTGCACCTGGTTGCCGTCGACCATCACCTCGGCGGCGCGGGCGCGGCTGTTGTAGTTGCTCGACATGGCAAAACCGTAGGCGCCGGCCGACAGCACGGCCAATACGTCACCTTGTCGTACCGCAAGGTCGCGGTCGCGGCCCAGCCAATCGCCCGATTCACACACCGGGCCGACGATGTCCCAGCGCTGGGCAGCCTGCTCGCGCAACTCGCAGGGCACGATGGCCATCCAGGCCTCGTACATGGCGGGGCGCACCAGGTCGTTCATGGCGGCATCGACGATGCAGAAGTTCTTCTGCTCGCCGGGCTTGAGGTACAGCACCTCAGTGAGCAACACGCCGGCATTGCCGACCAGCGAGCGGCCCGGCTCGAGCAGGATCTCGCGCTGGCCGTGGCCACGTTCATCCATACGTGCCAACACGGCACCGAGCAGGGCCTCGGCGCTGGGCGGGGTCTCGTCGGTGTAGGTGATGCCCAGGCCACCGCCCATGTCGACGTGATGGATGGGGATGCCGCTGGCTTCCACCGCTTCGACCAGGTCGAGCAGACGATCGACCGCGTCGATGTAGGGGTCGATGTCGGTGATCTGTGATCCGATGTGGCAGTCGATGCCGGCCACCTCGGTGCCGGGCAACTCGGCGGCCTGGCGATAGACGGCCAGCGCCTGTTCGTGCGCCACGCCGAACTTGTTGCCCTTGAGGCCGGTGGAGATGTAGGGATGAGTACGGGCGTCGACGTCAGGGTTGACACGCAGGCTGATGCGCGCCGTCGCGCCGTGAGCGCTCGCTACTTGCGACAGCAGCAGCAATTCGGGTTGGCTCTCGACGTTGAAACACAGCACACCCGCCTCCAGCGCGGCTTGCATGTCGGCGCGGGTCTTGCCCACGCCCGAGAACACCACCTTGTCGGCGCTGGCACCGGCGGCCAGCACACGGCGCAGTTCACCTGCCGACACGATGTCGAAACCACACCCGGCCTGGGCGAAGGTCTGCAGCACCGCCAGGTTGGAGTTGGCCTTCATGGCGTAACAGATCAGGTGCTTGCGCCCGGCCAGCGCGCGCTGGTAACCGGCCAGTGCCGCGCGCATGGCGTTGCGCGAATAGGCGTACAGGGGGGTGCCGAAGCGGCGCGCCAGATCGGTCAGTTCGACCTGTTCGAGCGACAAGGAGGCGCCGCGGCGGGCGAGGAAGGGAGAGCCGGGCAAGGTCATGGAGCAGATCTGGAGGGGGCGGTGGAGGCGGGGACGGGGGCGGCAGGTGGGGCGGACGGCGCCGATGCCGCTGTGACCGCTGCAGGTGCGGCGGGCGCCGACGCTGCCGTGACGGCGGTGGGCTGCAAGGGTTTGCCGTCCGGGCCGGGGATGAACAAGGGGCCCTTCTGGCCGCAGGCGGCCAGCAACACGAGCACCATTGCGGCCAGCAGCGGCCTCGGCCTCACCATGCTGGCATCCCAGGTAGGCAGCGAGGCTTGTGCGCGGGTCGGCGCACACGTCGCTGCAGTGCGGCATAAACTGCCGTCGAGCGGCTCGTGAAGGGTGGTGTTCGACATGTCCTGGCGGCCGCTTTTGCAAGGATTTTATCGACCATGACTGCTATCCCCGAGGCGCTCAGCGACGCCGAGTATCAACGCCTGGCTCAGGCCGCGCTGTCTGCCATCGAATCCACGGTCGACCGATGGCTCGACGACGACGTGATCGACATCGACAGCCACCGCACCGGCGGCTTGCTCGAATTGCAGTTGCCGGGCGGCAGCAAGCTGATCATCAACACCCAGCCGCCGCTGCACGAGTTGTGGCTGGCGGCGCGCGGCGGTGGCTTCCACTACCGCTGGGCCGATGGTGCCTGGCGCGACACACGAGACGGCACCGAGTTCTTTTCGGCCCTGTCACATCACGCCAGCGTTCAAGGCGGCAAGGATCTGACGTTCACGCCACCGGCGCATTGAAGCTCGCGCCACTGAAGGTGCGAAGGAACCGTCGCGAGCAGGTTCATTCACACCTTCAGCGCTTGAAGAGGTCGAGGATGCCCTTCTTCTCGTCTTCGTCGGTGCTGGCCTCGGGCAACTTGTCTTCGAGGCCCAGGCCGGTGATGCCGGCGCCGCGTGTGTTTTCTTCGTAGAACCACTCGTCTCCCTGGTGGACCAGGCCTTCGGGGGGCTCGGGTTCACGCACCGGAACGCCGCGCAGGGCGGTGCTCATGTAGTCGATCCAGACCGGCAGGGCCAGGCCGCCGCCGGTTTCGCGGTCACCCAGCTTGCGTGGCTGGTCGTAGCCGATCCACACCACCGCCGTCAGCCCCGGGGCAAAACCGGCGAACCAGGCGTCCATCGAATCGTTGGTGGTGCCGGTCTTGCCGTACAGGTCCGGGCGTTTGAGCATGCCTTGCGCCCTGGCGGCTGTGCCCGAGCGGGTGACCTCCTGCAGCAGATTGGTCATGATGAAGGCGTTGCGCGGGTCGATGGCGCGGTTGTCCTCGCCCGGCAGCTTGATGTTGGCCTGGGCCACGCTGCGTTCGCGCAGACCGGTGATGCGTGTGATCAGCACCGGATTGACGCGGTAACCACCGTTGGCGAACACGGCGTAGGCGCTCGCCATCTGTAGCGGTGTGACCGTGCCTGAGCCCAACGCCATGGTCAGGTACGCCGGATGGCGCTCGGCCTCGAAGCCGAACCGGGTGATCCAGTCCTGCGCGAAACGTGGGCCGACGGCCTGCAGCACCCGGATCGAGACCATGTTCTTCGACTTGGCCAGACCGCGGCGCAGCGACATCGGGCCTTCGAACGTGCCGTCGTAGTTCTTGGGCTCCCAGGGCTGGCTGCCGGTGGCGCCGGCGTCGAAGAACAAGGGCGCATCGTTCACCACCGTAGCCGGTGTCACCCCGCGCTCGAGTGCCGCTGAATAGATGAAGGGCTTGAAGCTCGACCCCGGCTGACGCCAGGCCTGGGTCACGTGGTTGAACTTGCTCTTGGCGTAGTCGAAGCCGCCCACCAGTGCACGGATCTCGCCGGTGGCCGGGTCGAGCGAGACAAACGCCCCTTCGACTTCGGGCAGCTGAGTGAGTGACCACTCGCTTTTGGTGGCGCCGCTGCCGACCGCGCCCTTGACGACCCGCACCACCGCACCACGCCGGATCTGCACCTTGGGTGCGGCGTTCTTGCGCAGGCCCGACGCCACCGGCATCAGGCCTTCGCCGGTGACGGTGACGGTGTCGCCGTTCTGAAGCGCAACCACAACCTTGCGCTGGCCCGCTTCGAGCACCACGGCGGCGAGCAGTTCGCCGTTGTCGGGGTGTTCCTCGAGTGCCTCGGCGATACGGGCATCCAGGCCCTTGGGGTCGGCGGGTAGGTCGACGTAGGCCTCGGGGCCGCGGTAGACCTGTCGGCGCTCGTAGTCCATCAGGCCCTTGCGCAGGGCCTTGTATGCATTGGCCTGATCTACGGCGCGCACCGAGGTGTAGACGTTCAGGCCGCGTGTGTAGCTGGCCTCGCCGTATTGGGCATAGATGAGCTGCCGGGCGGTCTCGGCAACGTACTCGGCGTGCACCGGCACGTCGACACGCGGGTGGTAACGCAGCGTGGTGGCCAGCGCCTGATCACGCTGTTCGGCGGTGATGAATCCGTTGTCGAGCATGCGCTCGACGATGTAGCGCTGACGGATCTGTGCACGTTTGGGGTTGGCGATCGGGTTGTACGCCGAAGGTGCCTTCGGCAGGCCGGCCAGCATGGCTGCTTCGGCGATGCTGACGTCCTTCAGTGGCTTGCCGAAATAGACCTCGCTGGCAGCGGCAAAACCGTAGGCGCGTTGGCCGAGGTAGATCTGGTTCATGTACAACTCGAGGATCTGCTCCTTGGTGAGCAGGCTCTCGATCTTGAGCGATAGCAAGATCTCGTAGATCTTGCGTGTCACCGTCTTTTCGGTCGACAGATAGAAGTTGCGCGCCACCTGCATGGTGATCGTCGAGGCCCCCTGGCTGCGCGCTTCTCGCAGATTTTCCAGTCCGGCGCGCAAGACGCCACGGTAGTCGACGCCCTGATGCTGGTAAAAGCGCGAGTCTTCGATCGCCAGCACAGCGTCCTGCATGACCTTGGGAATTTCGCGGATGGGCAGATAGTTGCGTCGTTCTTCACCGAACTCACCCAGCAGTACACCCTCGGCCGAATACACCCGCATCGGCAGCTTGGGCTGGTAGTCGAGGATGCTGCGCAGCTCGGGCAGCTTGGGATAAGCCGCAGCCAGCGCCATGCCGATCAGCAGCACGATGGCCAGCACACCAGCCACCAGAAGGCCGACCAGATAGACCAGACCTCGCACCAGTGGTTGTGCCCAGATGCGGCGGGAAAGGGCTGCCGCGGGTGGGCTCGGGCTGGTGTCGTCGCTCATCAGATGGGGGGCAAAATGAGCTGGGGATTATAGGAAGTGGTGTCGAAGCTGCCCGTGCACTGGCCGAGCGATCTGGGGGATGATGGCGCTGCCGTGGTTTGGCAGGTGCTCAGGTGGTGATGTCAGTGCTTGCTCACTTGTGAGGTTTGCAACGTGGAAACAAGTTGCAAACGGAAAAAATCTTTGTGCATCAATGGGTTTATTGCTAGCATTGAAGTAACTTCTTAACTGTTGGGGTGGTATCTCCACCCTGCAGCGACCATGTAGTCTGGGGACAGGCGTGAGTTTTCTTGATTTTCTGCCGGGGCGCAGGGCCGCATCCCTGATCGGGCTGGACGTCAGTTCTTCCGGTGTCAAGCTGGTCGAACTGGGTCGGCACGCGTCGGGGGAATATGTCGTCGAGCGCATGGCCAGCGAGCCCTTCGAGAAGGGTTGGATCGTCGACGGCCAGATCGAGAAATTCGACGAGGTGGCCGATGCCGTGCGCCGGGTGTTGCTCAAGAGTGGCACCAAGACCAAACAGGTCGCGCTGGCGATGCCGCAGTCGTCGGTGATCACCAAGAAGATCAATCTGCCGGGAGGCCTGCGCGAGGAAGAACTCGAGCTGCAGGTCGAGGCCGAAGCCAACCAGTACATCCCGTTCTCGCTCGACGAAGTGAGCCTCGACTTCTGCGTCATCGGGCCGAGCCCGGATGCGGTGGGTGACGTCGAAGTGTTGATCGCCGCCTCGCGCAAGGACCGGGTGCAGGACCGCCAGGGTC
The DNA here is from genome assembly GCA_016702605.1 of Candidatus Intricatilinea gracilis. GTDB lineage: Bacteria > Pseudomonadota > Gammaproteobacteria > Burkholderiales > Burkholderiaceae_C > Sphaerotilus > Sphaerotilus gracilis. The sequence continues at coordinate 9,250 of JADJDQ010000001.1, read as the reverse complement.
TGGCCGAAGCGGCGGGGCTCAAGCCGGTGGTGCTCGACATCGAGTCACACGCCTCGCGCCTTGCCATCGGCCGCATCATCGGCGCCCTGCCCAACGAAGGTCGCGACGCGCTGGTGGCGCTGTTCGAGATCGGCGCCGACACCACCAGCCTCAAGGTGCTGCGTGACGACGAACTGCTCTACGACCGCGACCAGGCCTTCGGCGGCGCCCAGCTGACGCAGCTGATCTCGCGCCAGTACGGGCTGTCGTTCGAAGAAGCCGAGACCAAGAAGCTGGCCGGTGATCTGCCCGACGACTACGAGGCCCAGTTGCTCACACCGTTCGTCGAAAGCATGGCGCAGGAAGTCGGGCGCGCCTTGCAGTATTTCTTCACCAGCACGCCGCACCACAAGGTGCACTACATCCTGCTGTCGGGTGGCACCGCCAGCCTGCCCGGTCTGACCGATCGGGTGACGCAGCTCACCGGCTTTGCCGCGCGCATCGTCAATCCCTTCGACGGCATGCAGCTCGGCCCGGGGGTGCGCGAAGGGCGCATGCGCCGTGACGCGCCGTCGTACCTGACGGCCTGCGGGCTGGCGATGCGGAGGTTCCTGCAATGATCCTCATCAACCTGCTGCCACACCGCGAAGAAAAGCGGCGGCGGCGCAAACAGGCCTTCTACGCCGGCATCGCGATGTCGGTCCTGGTAGGTGGCGCCATCTCGGTGATGGGCTATCTGGTATTGCTCGAGATGGGTGCCGCGCAGCAGTCGCGCAATGTGTTTCTCGAAACCGAGATCCGCAAACTCGACAACCAGATCAAGGACATCGCCTCGCTGCGCAGCGAGATCGATAGCCTCAAGGCGCGCCAGAAGGTGGTCGAGGACTTCCAGATCGACCGCAACATGCCGGTCAACCTGCTCAACGAACTGGTCGCGCAGACCCCCGAAGGTGTCTACCTCACGACCATCCGCCAGGACGGCCAGGGCATCACGATCAACGGCCTGGCTCAGACCAACGAACGTGTGTCGGAGTTTTTGCGCAACACGGCCTACAAGTCGACCTGGCTCGAACGGCCCGAACTGATCGTGATCCGTGCGGCCAATCTGCAGGTGCAAGGCAGCCGCGAACAGAAACGACTGTTCGACTTCACCATGAAGCTCACCCTCAAGCGCCCGCAGGATTCGGCCACCAAGCCGGCTGAAGGTGCGTCCGCGCCGGCCGGTGCGGCGTCGTCGACGGCTGCGCCGACCAAGGTGTCTGCAGCATTGCTGCCGCAGCAGGGATGAGGGCGCGACGATGAACATCGATTTCGATTCGCTCATGTCCCGGGCCGGGGCGCAGTTTCGCGGCCTCAACCCCAACGAGCCCGGTCAGTGGCCGCTGCTGCCCAAACTGGCGGTGTGGTTTGCCACCGTGGTGTTGGTGGTGGTGATGGCCTGGTTCCTGGTGTTGTCCGACACCCTGGCCCAGCTCGAATCCGAAGGTCAGCGCGAGCAGACCCTCAAGGAAAGTTACCGCGGCCGGCTCGCCCAGGCGATCAACCTGGATGAGCTGCGCAAGCAAAAGCTGCAGGTGCAGGAGTACGTCACCCAGCTCGAACGCCAGCTGCCGGCCATGGCCGAGATGGATGCCCTGCTGTCCGACATCAACCAGGCCGGCCTGGGCCGTGGTTTGCAGTGGGAGTTGTTCCAGCCCGGGCAGTCGGTGGCCAAGGACTACTACGCCGAGTTGCCCATCGCACTCAGGCTCAGTGGTCGGTATCACGACATCGGTGCCTTCACGGCCGACATCGCCAACCTGTCGCGCATCGTCACCTTGCACAGCCTCGTCATCAACGGTCTGCCCGGCGGACAGAACAACGCGGCCGCGGGCCTGGGCACCGGCCTGCTCACCATGGAAGCCACGGCCAGAACCTATCGGTATCTCGACCGCAGCGAGGTCGACGCCATCAAGGCGGCGAAGTCCAAGGACGCCAAGCCGGCAGGGGGCAAGCCATGATCCGCTCCTCTACGCCCAGGCCTGGCTCACGCGCCTTGCTGGCCGCGCTGGCCTGTGCCGCACTGGCTGGCGCCTGCACCGACGGCCACGACGAACTGCAGGTGTGGATGGAGCAGCAGCGCCGTGAGGTCAAGCCCCATGTCACGCCGCTGATCGCGCCGCGTCGTTTCGACCCGCAGCCCTACGTGTCGGCACAGTCGGTCGATCCGTTCAGCAATCAGAAACTCGCGGTGGCGGTCAAGCGTGAACAGCGCCAGGCCAACTCGCTGCTTGCACCCGAGTTGAATCGCCGCAAGGAGCCTCTGGAGGGTTATCCGATCGACGCACTGGTCGTCGTCGGCAGCCTGGCCCAGAGCGGGCAACGTGTCGCTCTCGTCAATGTGGGCGGGCAGCTTTATCAGGTGCGTGTGGGCGACTATGTCGGACTGAACTACGGCAAGGTCACCCGCATTACCGAAACCGAAGTCGCATTGCGCGAGATCGTCCAGGACGCCGTCGGCGAATGGGTCGAGCGCACGAGCACCCTCCAGCTCATGGAGCGCTCGCAGGAGAAGGGTCGATGAACTACAGCAAGCACATGGCCACGAGCCGCGAGGCGCTGACCGCGCCGAGTTGGCGCGCCCGGGCAATCGCGTTGACGCTCCTGTGCGTCGCGCCGTTGACGGCGCTGGCCGAAGCCACCATACAGTCCATCACCGCATCGCCGCAAGGCGGCAACGACGTGGTGCGGATCGAGCTCAGTGAGCCTTTGGCGACTGCGCCGACCGGCTTTTCTGTGCAGACACCACCACGGATCGCCCTCGACCTGCCTGGCGTCACCAACGCCAGCGGCCGCGGCATGCAGGAGATCAACAGCGGCAACGTGCGCTCGGTGGCCGTAGCCCAGGCGGGTGAACGCAGCCGGGTGGTCGTCAACCTGCGCCAGTCCAGCCGTTACCGCACCGAGCTTCAGGGCAACGCGGTGCTGATCGTGATCGAAGCGCCGCTGGTGGCCGATGCTGCACCCGCTGCACCAGACAGCGTCGAACGCAGCGCGGCCAGGTCCCCGGCGGCACCGATCGGCGCACCGGCCTCTGCGACAGCGCCTGCATCCGACGGCGCAACCGCTGCTGCGCCCGCAGCGTCGTCGAACGTCGGGCAACCCATCCACTTTGCCGACCCGCAGAACGCCGCACCACAGACCTTGCGCGACATCGACTTCCGCCGCGGCCGTGACGGCGCCGGGCGAGTCGTCGTCGAGCTGCCCAGCACACAGGTGGGTGTCGACATCCGCCAGCAAGGCCAGAGCTTGATCGTCGAGTTCCTGCGCACCAGCGTGCCCGAGCCGATGCGTCGCAAGCTCGACGTCACCGACTTCGGCACACCCGTGCAAAGTGTCTCCACCACCCAGGCGATCGACCGCGTGCGCATGGTGATCGATGCGCGTGGTTCGTGGGAACACAGCGCATATCAGACCGACAACCAGTTCGTGCTCGAGATCAAGCCGCAGAAGGTCGACCCGAACAAGCTCAGCCAGGGGTCGGGTTACAGCGGCGAAAAGTTGTCGCTGAACTTCCAGAACATCGAGGTGCGCGCGCTGCTGCAGGTGATTGCCGACTTCACCAACTTCAACGTCGTCACCAGTGACACCGTCACCGGTTCGGTCACCCTGCGCCTGAAGAACGTGCCCTGGGATCAGGCGCTCGACATCATCCTGCAGGCCAAGGGCCTGGGGGTGCGCAAGTCGGGCAACGTGCTCTGGATCGCACCCAAGGACGAACTCGCCGCCAAGGAAAAGCAGGAGCTCGAAGCCAAGAAGCAGGTCACCGACCTCGAGCCGCTGCGAACCCAAGGCTTCCAGCTCAACTACACCAAGGCAGACGACGTCGCGACCCGACTGGTCGGTCAGCAGGCTGCTGGCGGCGCAGGCGGTGGCAACAGCGCCACCCGCATGTTGTCTCTGCGCGGCAGTGTCATCCCCGAGCCACGCACCAACCAACTCTTCGTCACCGACATCCCGAGCAAGCTAGAAGAGATCGGCGTTCTCATTGCCAAGATCGACGTGGCCGTGCGTCAGGTGATGATCGAGGCGCGCATCGTCGAAGCCAACGACACCTTCGGCCGCAGCCTGGGCGTCAAGCTCGGCGCCAACGACACCCGTGCGCCTGGCCAGGCACCCGGCTTCGGTCTGGTGGGCAGCAACCGAGCCGTGGTGGGTGGCAACTACAACTCCATCGGCGACATCACGCTGCAGACCACCGGCGCCTCCACTTTTGCCGACACGCAGTTCGTCAACCTGCCGTCCAACGTCAGCAATGGCGTGTTCGGTGGCGCCAACGCGGCCACCTTTGCCCTGTCGCTGTTCGGCGCGGCGTCCAACCGCTTCCTGAACCTCGAACTCTCGGCGCTCGAAGCCGAAGGCCAGGGCAAGCTGGTGTCGAGCCCGCGGGTCATCACCGCCGACCAGGTCAAGGCGCTCATCGAGCAAGGCACCGAGTTGCCGTACCAGACCGCCACCTCCAGCGGCGCCACGGCCATCCAGTTCCGCAAGGCCAACCTCAAGCTCGAAGTCACGCCGCAGATCACGCCCGAGGGCAACATCATCCTCGACGTCGACGTCAACAAGGACAGCGTCGGCCAGCAGACCGCCGCCGGCTTTGCCATCAATACGAAGCATGTCAAGACGCAGGTGCTGGTCGAGAATGGCGGCACCGTCGTGATCGGTGGCATCTTCGAAACCACCGAGACCGACCAGATCAACAAGGTGCCGCTCCTGGGTGACATACCCTACCTCGGCGCCCTGTTCCGCAACAAGTCGCGCACGTCCAGCAAACCGAACTGCTCGTCTTCCTCACGCCCAAGGTCATCACAGACCGTAACGCTGCTGCCAAGTGAAGCTCATGTCAGTACAGCTGATGCGTGGGATCCGATATTTAGGGGGTGATATGTTTCGAGTAGTTCGGGCACTGATGGCCTGGCTTTTGATTGCAAGTATTGGCATATTGAGTGCATGCGGCGGTGGTAGCGGAACGACCTTCGGCGGTGCGCCGAGTGGTGGCGGCGACACCACTCAGGCGCCCACGATTGCTCTGACGCTTTCCGGCACAACGACGAGTTCGACAGCGCCGATAACTGCAATTGCAACGGTCCTCACCGCCACTGGCACACCGGTGCCTGGCGTGGTTGTCTCCTTCTCGTCGACCAGCGGCCTTGGGTCGCCGAGTGTTCCCACTGCACTTACCAATGCTCTTGGCCAGGCCTCTGTCACGCTATTTCCTGCACTTGGCGTAACCGTCGGAGCAGATTTGCTCAACGCAAGAGCGACTGTCAATTCGACGCAAATCGCCACCGCGCAAGGATTTCAGGTTGTACCGTCGCTTTCAGCGTCCGGTCTGACTCTGTCACTTTCAAGCGATACGGTTACTGCGACCGCTGAGGTAACAGTCAACGCCCTTGCTCGCGATGCTGCTGGTGCGCCAGTTGCCGGTCAGGTAGTGAACTTTACGACCGGAGCAGGACTCGGCGTGCTCAGCGCGCCGTCAGCCTTAAGCGATGCCACTGGGACGGCGACAGTAAAACTCACGCCCAAGCCGGGTGTGACCGTCGGCGCAGATTTTGTCACGGCGACTACGTCGATCGCTTCTGTAAATCTTTCAGCCTCACGAGGTTTTCAGATCGCAGGTGGAGTTGCCTCCTCGAGTGGGATTTCTGTGGTGATTTCTTCTGCAACTGTTACCGATGCAAGTCCTGCGACCGTGACCGCCACAGTAAAGGATAGTGTCGGGCAACCTGCAAAGCAGCAGGTTGTGTCCTTCAGTACATCGGGGATTGGCGCTTTGAGTGCGCCTACTGCGCTGACAAACGCCGATGGCGTGGCATCTGTCACGATTCGGCCTGCTGCCGGTGCGCCGAGCGGAGCGGCAGATAGTGTCGTCGCAAGTGTCAACCTTGCAGGTTTGAATTTTCAAGCGCAGCAGTCGTTTCAATTGGGCGGAACAAGTGCAACTTCGCCTCACCTTGCCGTTGAACTTTCCACGGCGAGCGTTACTTCTGCAGTTCCAGCAACGGTAACTGTCACTTTGACAGATGGCTCTGCACAACCAGTGCCAGGTCAAGTCGTGACGCTGGCGACAGCGTCCGGCTTTGGTGTACTCAGTGCCGCATCTGTGCTAACAGATTCGGTTGGAAAAGCCCAAGTACTTCTCTTCGCCAAGGCGGGTCTAACAAGTGGGGCCGACATATTGAGTGCTGGTGCATCGGTGAGCGGAGTAAGTGTGGTGGGCCAGATTGGTTTTGAGGTTGCAGGTGCCACAGCAGTTATTGCAACTTTCACCTCAGACGTCGCTCCATTGACTAGCCTCAGTGCCTATGGTCAAACGAACTTGACCGGCACAGTGACAGGTCTGGCCATTGGTACTCCGGTTGGTTTGAACGTGTCCTCTACCTGTGTCGCGAAGGGTAAGGCAACAATTACACCCGCTTCACTGACTACGACCAGTGGAAATGCGTCATTCACTTACCGTGATAACGGTTGTGGCGCGACAGATTCCAAGGATGATATTTCTCTTTCAATTGTTGGAACGACAGTAGCTCGGTCGTTAAGCTTCCCGATTGCCGCACCGTCGGTTGGCAGTATTACTTTCTCTAGTGCAATCCCAGATAAGATATTTCTTCGCGGATCTGGATTCACGGAAACGTCAGTAGTAACGTTCTCTGTACTTGACCTGGCTGGTAATCCACTTCCGAATCAGGATGTTGATCTTCAGTTGACTACAGTCGCTGGTGGATTGACCATTGATGGTCAATCAGGGTTGCTTGTCACAAAACGAAGCGATGCAAATGGCAAGGTTGCCGTCTTGGTTAATTCCGGGACAGTTCCGACTCCAGTTCGGGTTCAGGCAACCCTAAAGGGGTTGACACCTGTGGTTGGGACTGTCTCTAGCACGCTTGCCATAGCGGTTGGCCTTCCCTCTCAGCTCAATTTCTCTTTGTCGCAAGGAACGAAGAATATTGAGGGTGCGGACCTCGACGGAACAACAAATACCTATGTTGTCATTGCATCTGATCGCCTAGCAAACCCGGTTCCAAATGGTACGGCTGTAAATTTCGTCGCCGAAGGCGGCTCGATTGAAAGCATTAAACAGGTAGTCCTACCTAGTGCCGATGGAATTTCGCGGGTCATTGCGAACTTTGTCTCTGCATCTCCGAGGCCGGCGAACGGACGCATCACGGTAGTTGCCTATGCGTTGGGCGAGGAGCCCTTCTTGGATAAAAAACGGGAATAACGTTTATGACCTCGGACAAGAGGATTTTATGGATCTCGGCGATGTGTATATTGATCGGAGGTTGAATGGAGTATTCGATTCAACCGAAGATCAGTTCATATCATTGTCGATCGCATCCAATTCGGCCTGCGCAGTTGTTCCGCCTTCAACCGTGTCACCATTGCTTGCAGTAGACTCTTCGATACCTACGCGACCAAGCACTTGCGACGGGGTTTGGGGGCGTGCCTATGTTCGTCGCGCTATCGAAACTGTGCTCTCTACTTCTGCGGCACGCCCACTTTGGAGTACAAGGCAGAATATGGATAGTGCTTGTCAGATCTCTCGGCTTTCCACCGATCAGAACGAATTATCAACTAGTCCGTTTTACGACTTTGGACCAGGTGGACTGTATGGCGTGCTGGGAGATGGCACGATAAGTTTCCTTGCGGCTGATTCGAACGCCATTCGGCTAAATCCTATGGCAGCTGGAACGGTGGTTTCGGCGACGATATCTGCGGCCACCGGATTCACGCCATCAATTCGTGTCGCGGGCGGGTCCCCAGTACCGAGTACTTTAAATGCGACGCCTGTCTCACTTGCATATTCGCTTGGAGGGGCTCCTAGCGCCACGATATTCGTTACATTCCAGTCTCCTAAGGGTTTGCAGACAACGGTGACATTACCTGTTTCGACGGGTGTACCGTCGACTCCCTGTCCTCCTTGAGTAGGCAAACGATTTCCCTTGTCGCCATGCCCGGCGCCGGCAAGTCCACTGCCGGTCGCCACTTGGCGCATGCGCTGAACCTGCCGTTCTTCGATGCCGATCACGAGCTCGAGAAGCTCATCGGCATGTCGATCCGCAGCTACTTCGAGCTCGAGGGTGAGGCAGCGTTCCGGGATCGCGAGGAGCAGGTCATTGCCGATCTGATCGACGGTGAGCCGAAGGTGCTGGCCACGGGTGGCGGCGCCGTTTTGCGCGAGGCCAATCGCAAGGCGCTCAGGGCGCACAGCACGGTGGTTTACCTGCGGGCTTCGCCCGAAGAGTTGTTCCGGCGCTTGCGGCACGACACTCACCGGCCGCTGCTGCAGGTGGCTGACCCGCTGCGAAAGTTGCGCGACCTTTACCAGGCACGTGATCCGCTGTACCGCGAGATCGCCCACTTCATCATCGGACGGGCGCCCATCGGTGTCGACCGCCAAAACCATGATCCTCATGCAACTCGAACTCGCTGGGGTTGTCGATACCCAGGCTGGCGAACGTGGGTTGCGCTGAGCGTCGCTGAATAGTTGCCAGCTCGGCCGGGCTGCATGCAGGGATCACAGCCCAGCTTTGGTGCCGGTAAACTGATCTGATGAATTCGGCCCCACCACTCACCGCCAGCTCCCCACAAACTTCGGCATCTGCTGGCTGCCAGCCCGATGTCACCACTGTCCGTGTCGACCTGGGTGATCGGGCGTACGACATCCTGATCGGTGCAGGATTGTTGGCCTCGCCGGTCGCCTGGGCTGGCCTGCCCAGGTCGGCGACTGCGCTGGTAGTGAGCAACACCACCGTGGCGCCGCTGTACGCAAAACGTCTGCTGGCCGCGCTGGCGCCGCACTATTCGCGCGTTGACCGTGGTGCTGCCCGACGGCGAGCAATACAAGGACGCAGCCACCATGGGCTGATCTGCGACGAACTGCTGGCGCAGGGCTGCAGCCCGCGCAAGGTGCTGTTCGCGCTGGGTGGCGGCGTGGTGGGCGACGATGACCGGTTTTGCCGCCGCTTGTTACATGCGGGCGTGCCCTTCGTGCAGGTGCCGACCACGTTGCTCGCTCAGGTGGATTCGTCGGTGGGTGGCAAGACCGCCATCAACCATCCGCTGGGCAAGAACATGGTCGGCGCCTTCTACCAGCCGGCGCGGGTGATCTGTGATCTCGACACACTGCCGCGCTGCCGGCGCGCGAGTTCTCGGCCGGCCTGGCAGAGGTCATCAAATACGGGCCGATCTTCGACGCGGTGTTTCTCGACTGGATCGAGGCCAATCT